>NZ_JAMBNP010000099.1 GCF_023715145.1 Paenibacillus glycanilyticus
TGTTCGCCACGTCCTTCTTCGGCTCCTAGTGCCTAGGCATCCTCCGTGCGCTCTTATTAGCTTAACCTAATAAAAACATTTTGTTACTTAAGGATGTTTCATTCTTTCGCTATCCAGTTTTCAAAGAGCAAGTTAAAACAATTATTGGTGGAGCCAAGGAGGATCGAACTCCTGACCTCCTGCTTGCAAGGCAGGCGCTCTCCCAGCTGAGCT
>NZ_JAMBNP010000100.1 GCF_023715145.1 Paenibacillus glycanilyticus
CTTAGGCTTTCGGCGGACAAGATTCTCACTTGTCTTTTCGTTACTCATACCGGCATTCTCACTTGTATACCGTCCACCAGTCCTTACGGTCTGACTTCAACCTATATACAACGCTCCCCTACCCAAGCACCATACGGTGCATGCCATAGCTTCGGTGGTGTGTTTAGCCCCGTTACATTTTCGGCGCAGAGTCACTCGACCAGTGAGCTATTA
>NZ_JAMBNP010000101.1 GCF_023715145.1 Paenibacillus glycanilyticus
TAATAGCTCACTGGTCGAGTGACTCTGCGCCGAAAATGTAACGGGGCTAAACACACCACCGAAGCTATGGCATGCACCGTATGGTGCTTGGGTAGGGGAGCGTTGTATATAGGTTGAAGTCAGACCGCAAGGACTGGTGGACGGTATACAAGTGAGAATGCCGGTATGAGTAACGAAAAGACAAGTGAGAATCTTGTCCGCCGAAAGCCTAAG
>NZ_JAMBNP010000102.1 GCF_023715145.1 Paenibacillus glycanilyticus
TTAGGCTTTCGGCGGACAAGATTCTCACTTGTCTTTTCGTTACTCATACCGGCATTCTCACTTGTATACTGTCCACCAGTCCTTACGGTCTGACTTCAACCTATATACAACGCTCCCCTACCCAAGTCGCAGCCTTCACTTCAATCTGGTGTTTTTAGCTTGGGCATTTGGTCAGAAATCTTGAACAACCTATGAGGTTGATTCTGACTAAT
>NZ_JAMBNP010000103.1 GCF_023715145.1 Paenibacillus glycanilyticus
GCCACGTCCTTCTTCGGCTCCTAGTGCCTAGGCATCCTCCGTGCGCTCTTATTAGCTTAACCTAATAAAAACATGTTTCTTGCTTAAGGATGTTTCATTCTTTCGCTATCCAGTTTTCAAAGAGCAAGTTAAAACAATTATTGGTGGAGCCAAGGAGGATCGAACTCCTGACCTCCTGCTTGCAAGGCAGGCGCTCTCCCAGCTGAGCT
>NZ_JAMBNP010000104.1 GCF_023715145.1 Paenibacillus glycanilyticus
ATGGGAACGCGTGGTTCCCCTCCGCCATCGCCACCAAACGGATGACTTGCAGAAAGATTTTCAATTCTCTCGAATTGCTCTTTCAAAACTGACAACGAGCTGCGACTACTGCCTGTAGTTTGGAAGCGAGGCTTCCTATCTGATCATCATCGTGATCAGGTATTTCCTTAGAAAGGAGGTGATCCAGCCGCACCTTC
Organism: Paenibacillus glycanilyticus; assembly: GCF_023715145.1. GTDB lineage: Bacteria > Bacillota > Bacilli > Paenibacillales > Paenibacillaceae > Pristimantibacillus > Pristimantibacillus glycanilyticus_A. The sequence goes on from NZ_JAMBNP010000104.1 coordinate 198, forward strand.
CGA
>NZ_JAMBNP010000010.1 GCF_023715145.1 Paenibacillus glycanilyticus
AAGCAGCAAGAGCAAAAATATCGCTGCAAGGGTAACCCTCTGCAGCGATATTTTCATGAAAAAACGTTTATATTTACCTATGCGAGCCGTCTTTATAGTGAGCGATCACCTTTTGAGACGGCCTCTTATTATTATTGCATATGGACGCCGGTGCCTGTGATTTAGGTCCAAGCCCAGAAGAAGCCGTCCCGGTCCCAGGCGATTCTTCCTCTGTGCTGCTTGCGGAAGGCTTTCTTCACTTCCTTCTCCAGCGAGGCATTTCCGTTCTCGTTCACGAAGATGTACTGCTCGCCAAAATGCTGCTTCACATGCTCAATCGCTTCTTCCTGGCGCAGCATCCCTCTAAACTTAATCTCGTTAACCATCCATTCCGCGATTTGCTGCTCGGTTGTTGTATCCGCGTTCTCCACTTTATGCATAACCTCCCGAAGTGCCTAATTATGTTATTATACCACTTGCGCTTGAGCTCAACCGCAAATGAATCAAAAGGGGCTGTCCCCAAAGTCATTTAAGACTTTTGGGACAGCCCCTTAGCATTTACCGTTGGATGGGTTCGATCCGGTAGGAACCGTCTGCGCCGCTCATCGGTTCAATCGACCAGCCGAAGGACAACGCCGTCTTCACGCGCTCCAGCTGCTCTGGCGTCAGCGCTGCCGTTACGGCTTCCTGTCCGGCTTCCAGCTCGAGCTTAGGCTCTTCGCCAAAGGCGACCCAAATCCAGCTGCGGATGCCGCGCACGGTATTGTACTTGATCTGGTAGCCGTTGCGGACGGCTGCTTCGAACGTCTCGGGCTCTTTTTGAGCAAAAGCCGCCAGATCGCTGTAATTAAATTCAAACATGCTATCGTCCGTCGGAAGATCGTCTCCAGCCTTAATTCTTGCAATAATCTCGTCATCGGACCAGCCATGCCCCTTGCGCAAAGACTCCACAAGTAATGCATCCCATTGCGACAGCTTCACGATATTCGTCATTGGTTTTCAGCCTCCCTTAGCTTCACTCTCTTGAAATTCTTACGGCAATGCAACCCAATGCCCGGGGCTTACTTCGCGAAGCACCGCGGCTTCTTCAGCCGCAGCGTCCGGCGTATAGATCACCCGTTCAACTACGGCACGAGGATCCGGTACCGGAATCGCGGACAGCAGCGCCTTCGTATACGGATGAAGCGGATTCTCGTATAGCTCATCGCTGTCTGCAACTTCCACCAAGCGTCCATGGTACATCACGCCAATCCGGTCGGAAATATGCCGAACCATCGACAGGTCATGGGCAATAAACAGATACGTCAGGCCAAATTCGGCCTGTAAATCTTCAAGCATGTTAACAACCTGTGCTTGTACGGATACGTCGAGAGCCGAGATCGGCTCATCGCAGACCACAAAATCCGGGCGCACCGACAAAGCGCGGGCAATCGAGATCCGCTGGCGTTGACCGCCGCTGAACTCATGCGGGTAACGGTACAGATGCTCGCGCTTAAGACCTACTTTCTCGAGCAGCGCAGCAACCGTTTCCTTCCGCTCCTCTGCATCCTTGTACAGGCCGTGAATGTTCATCGGCTCGCCGATGAGATCAAGCACGCTCATACCGGGATTAAGCGACGAATACGGATCCTGGAAAATCGATTGAATCCGCCGGCGGAAAGGCTTGAGCTGCTTCTCGCCAAGCCTCGCCAGATCCTGGCCGTCGAACTTAACGGTCCCGTCCGTGTAATCGTAGAGCCGCAGGATACAGCGGCCAACCGTGGATTTGCCGCTGCCGGACTCGCCAACAAGACCAAAGGTCTCGCCTTTGTTGATCTGGAAGCTGACGCCGTCAACGGCCTTGAGCACCTCGGATGTACGTCCCCAGGTATCGCGGCTCTTCACAAAATGCTTCTTCAGCTGCTGGACGTCTACCAGCACCTTCTTATCCTCTGACATGTGCAGCGCTCCCTTCAAGCTCCGGATGGCGCGCTAGTTCGGCTTGAACCTCGGCATCGTTCAGCCAGCAGAGGGCGCGGTGGCCTTCGCCGATCTGGAAATGCGGCGGAAGCTCTGCGCATTTGGGCATCGCATGCGGGCAGCGTTCCATAAACGGACAGCCCGGCGGAGGGTCGAGCAGATCGGGCGGCGAGCCTTCAATCGGCACCAGCCGCTCGCGCGAACCGCCTTGCCGCTGCGGAACCGAACGAAGCAGCCCTTGGGTGTAAGGATGCTTGGAGTTATAGAAAATATCTTCTACCGTGCCTTCCTCCATCACCATTCCGCCGTACATAACAATTACGCGGCTGCACACCTGAGCGACTACGCCCAGGTCATGGGTGATAAGAGCGATAGATGCGCTAGTCTTATCCTTCAATTCCTTCAGCAGATCAAGAATCTGCGCCTGAATCGTCACGTCGAGAGCCGTTGTTGGCTCATCGGCGATAAGAAGCTCCGGCTGGCAGGATAACGCCATCGCAATCATAACGCGCTGACGCATGCCGCCGCTGAATTCATGCGGGTATTGCCGGACGCGGCGCTCAGGCTCGTTAATGCCAACCTGGCGCAGCATCTCAATCGCTTCTTTCAAAGCGGCTTCCTTGCTAAGTCCGCGATGCCGGCGGATAACCTCCGTCATCTGTTCGCCAATCTTCTTAACGGGGTTAAGCGACGTCATCGGATCCTGGAACACCATGGCGATCCGGTTGCCGCGAATCTGGCGCCATTTGCGCTCGGGTAAGCCGTTTAGCCTCTCGCCGGCAAACGTAATATCGCCGCTGATAATCTCGCCGGGAGACGGGATCATGGCCATGATCGCTTTGGCGGTGACGCTTTTGCCGCTGCCGGATTCGCCCACGATGCCGATCGTCTCGCCTTGATCAATATGGAGGCTGACGCCGCGAACCGCTTTATTTTCTCCGCTGCGGGTATGGAATGATACTTGTAGGTTATTGACGGTTAGCAGCCTGTCTGCCATCTAACGTTCACTCCTCTCGGAAGTGCGCGGGCAAGGGGGGACCTAACGTCCCTTTTACCGCTTGCCAAGCTTCGGTTCGAAGCCAACGCGCAAGATATCGCCTAGAATATTAAAGCTGAGCACGGTCAGCAGAATAAATAAACCCGGGAACAACGCAAGGTAAGGCGCCTGCGCGATATAGCCCTGCGCATTGTTCAGCATGCTTCCCCAAGTCGCGTTTGGAGCCTGTACCCCAAATCCGAGGAAGCTGAGGGTCGATTCCATCATAATCGCGGAAGCCACGTTGTTCGTTGCGCCGACGATAATGACCGGAACCAGGCTTGGGAAGATATGACGGATAATAATGCCCAAGTGATTCTGACCGGAGGCTTTCGCATACAGCACGTATTCGCGCTCCAGAAGCGTCATCGTCTCGGCCCGTATGATACGGGACATGTTCATCCACATCAGAAGCCCGATAATAAAGACGATACTGGTCAGGTTCGGCTTCAGGAACACGCTGAGCAAGAGCATGAGCAGGAAGGTCGGAATAGACAAAATGACTTCCAGCAAACGCATCAGCAGGTTATCGATCCAGCCGCCGAAGTAGCCGCTGACCACCCCAACGATCGTGCCGATCGTGGTAGCCAGAATCATTGCGGAGAAGCCGACCATCAGGGAGACGCGTCCGCCGTACAAGGCACGGGCGAAGTAATCGCGGCCGTAGTCGTCGGTTCCGAACCAGTGCGCGGAGCTTGGCGACTTCAGGCGCTGCAAGGCATCCAGCGCGTTGGGATCTTTAGGGGAGAGAAAAGCAAAGATCGCTCCCAGTATAAAAATAACGAGAATCGCGATTGCGACGATCCCCATTTTGCTTCGAACGAGCTCGAGGCCCGCATTTCGCCATTTGGTCCGATTCATGAGCTCACCTCGTTGATTTGATTCTCGGATCGGCGAATCCGTATAAAATATCCGCAAGCAAGTTCCCGATGATCAGGAATAAAGCGGAGAACAGCGTAATGCCCATAATAACGGGATAATCCATCCCTCTGACGGCCGTCATGCCAAGCGAGCCGATGCCCGGCCAGGAAAAGACGGTCTCCGTTACGATTGCGCCGGTAACCAGATCCGCCATAGACATGCCAAGCAGCGTAATGACCGGCAGCAGAACATGCTTCATCACATGCCGGAACAGGACTTGCCTGCGCGTTGCGCCAAACGCGTACTGAATTTGAACGTAATCTTCTTTCAACTGGCCGATTGTGCTGGAACGAATGTAACGCACGTAGACCGACAGGAAGCCGAAGGCAAGTACCGAACATGGCAGAATGCCGTGCTTGATAACATCCCAAGGAGATTCGACGCCAATCGTCCGCATGCCCATAATCGGAAGCCAGTGCAGTTCAATTGCAAATAAGTAGATAAGTAAAATAGCCAGGTAGAACAAGGGTACCGAGATGCCGATATAAGAAATCAGGTTAATGATCTTGTCCTGCCAGCGGTTACGGTTCGCTCCGGCAGTCAGGCCAAGCGGAATAGCAATCAGAACGGCCAGCGCGATGGCGCTGCCCATCAGACCCGCGGTTGCCGGCAGACGATCAAGAATTTGATCCATAACCGGCTGGTGGTTGATGAGCGAGTAGCCCAGATTGCCCTGGAACAGCTCTTTCACCCACAGCAGATATTGAATATAAGCAGGCTTGTCCAGCCCGAGATTATGCCGAATGCGTTCGATATCCTCGGGATGCATGTTTGGCGTCACGAAGGATAGAACAGGGTCTCCAGGAGCCAGCTTGATTAAGGCAAAGCAGGCGATCGAGACGAAGAACAAGAGCGGAATCGTCTGCAGTAAGCGTCTAGCGATGAGTTGTCTCATACGATTGTCTCCTATGCTGTTTACGGCAAAAAATAACTGGGTAACCCCCAATGTCATTAAGCTCGTTTCATTGAATGACATCGGGGTAGCCCCAGCTACTTTTTGCCTATATCCATATTCAATTTGGAATTACCACAATAGAATTTAAAATTCTATTTGGCGATAAAACCTACCACTAAACGCGGTCGCTCATCTTCGAATGACCTCGATTGAGGTTTTCTCATTTCATGTAGAGCTTGGACGGATCTTCGAAGATAACGACTGGCTTCAGAACAGCCTCATCCAGACCGCCGAAACGTTTGTCGATGGCTACGATTGTTTTCGTGTAGCCGACAGGGTAGATAACCGCGTCATCCGCGATTGTTTTTTGCAGCTGATCGTAAGCCTCGCCGCGTTTCGTTGCGTCCGCTTCGCCAGCGCCTTGGTCGAACAGCTTGTCTACTTCAGGATTGGAGTAGCGAGCGTAGTTGGAGTTCGAACCCGTTGTATAAAGGATACGGTAAGCATCCGGGTCATAACCCATGATGTAGCCTGCATAGGACAGCTCATAGTCTTTCGATTTCAGGTCAGTGAACTTCTGGCCGTACGCCGAAGCGTCCATGCTTTGCAGTTCAACCGTGATGCCGACAGCTTTCAGCTTTTGCTGAATGTACAGGGAAGCAGCCTCTTGCGCTTTGTTGCCGCTCGATACGATGAAGCGAAGCTTCAGGTTGCTTTCGCCGGCGGAAGCCAGCAGTTCTTTTGCTTTTGTTACGTCGTTGTCATAAGAAGTAACTTCGTTGTTGTGGAACAGACCATCCGGTGTTACGAACGATTTCGCCGGGTCAGCATAGTCGCTCGAGCCGTATACCGTTTGGATCAGCTCTTCGCGGTTCAGGGCGTAAGAGATCGCTTGACGAACTTCTTTTTTCTTCAGAGCGCCAGTGTCGCTGTCTTCATTGAAGAGCAGGTAAGCCAGACGGCCTTCGGAGTAAGCTTGAATGTCGAAGTTGCCCGTGCTTTCAATTGTGGATACGTCTTGCGGATCCAGGTATTTCACGTTAATCTCGCCGTTCTGCAGAGCCAGGTTCGCCGCATTCGCGTCTTTCGCTACACGGTAAGTGATCGAATCCAGATGCGGTTTGCCTGCGAAGTAGTTATCGAAACGCTCAAGCGTTACATACTCGCCTGTTTTGTACTCTTTGAATTTGAAGGCACCGGAACCAACTGGCGCGTTGTTTTTCGTGCTTTTCTCGATGTTCGCTTCGCCTTGGAAAATATGCTTAGGAATCGGAGTCAATTGCACGAGCGTTGCTTCGAACGCCGGGTTCACTTGCGGAAGTTGGAATTCAACGGTTATATCATCGACTTTCACGGCCTTGATTGGCTTGCCGCCGATGATCAGGTTCTCGCGGAAGAAGCTGTTTTGCTTCTCGTCGAGAATCGAGTCGAACGTGAAGACAACGTCGTCAGCCGTCAGCGGCTGTCCGTCATGCCAAGTCAGACCGCTTTTCAGTTTCAACGTATATGTCAGGTTGTCAGCCGAAGGCTCAAGGCTGTCAGCCAGGTAGAAGGTTTTCTTGCCGTTGTTCACTTGGAACAATGGAGCGTACAGAGCTTGGTCGATAGTCAGGCTGACGCGGTCGCCTGCGTAAATCGGGTTAAGTATAACGGGATCGGCTTGTACACCAAGAATCAGGTTGCCGCCGTCTTTCGCTTGATCGGCTGCTGCCGTGTTCGAAGGCGATGCTTCGGAGTTATTGCTTGCACTATTGCCGTTATTGTTGCCGCTGCAAGCGCTAATGACTACTGCTAGAATAATGAGGGTAAGTAAAGCGGGAATGCTTTTGCGCATGAATCCATCCTCCAGTTTTGTCAGAGCTGTTTTCTAATACCACTAATATTACATCGGATTACTCGGAATTACAATCTTTTTATTATATTTCTCTCATTATGCTCCTAAATCATAGCATTGTCGATGCAAGGAAGAACCTGTTATGGCGGGATATGACAAGGTTTCCCTTATATTAGGCGATGTTATTCATAAATTTAATGTAACCTTTACAGAGGCGGAAACGTTTGTAATGGTGAGCAAGGTTTACGAAGCAAGAATTGCTCCGCAATTCTTTAAGCTAATGCTTACGAAGCAAGAATTGCTCCGCAATTCTTTTTAGGAGGTTCCAGAAAATGAAGAAGAATAAGAACATCACGACCAAATTGACCGTCCTGCTGAGCAGCACCGTACTTGCGGCTTGCTTGTTATCGGCCTGCAGCGACAACAACTCCAATACGAATGCTAGTCCAACGCCAAGCGCAACGGTATCGGCATCTCCCGAGCCAACCGAATCGCCGGACGCCGTAACCAAACAAGCACAAGGTGTATTTGTCGGTCTGGCCGACTCCCATACGGTTGAAATTACAGTGGACGGCGAGGCGGCGTCCTATCAGCTTGGAGAGGGAACGGATGAAGCGGCAAACGCTCTGAAGGAAGGCGATGCCGTAAGCTTTGAATATATGGAAGAAGCCGTTGAAGGCGATGCGACAGCCAAGCTGCTGACCATCACGAAGATCGAGAAGGCAGCCGGAGATAAGCCTGGGCACATGGAGCTTCCTGCGACGAAGGACTTCAAGTTCCAGCTCGAGGGCAATGAAGAGACCCGTACGGGAACGCTTGCGAAGGGCGACGGCTACGCGCTGTATATCTTCGAGCAGTTCAAATTCGATGCGGCTGCAGGCAAGCTGATCATGAACGTCGACAACAACTATTATGTCGAGATCAGCAAGCTGCCGGAAGGCTTCAAGCTCGATAAGATTAAGGCAGACGCGGAGAAAGAGCTTGCATCCGTGGGCGATGTGCAGACCATTGATCCGAAGGACTCAAGCTCGACGATCGACGATTACGATCTGATGCTCAAAGCGGCAAGCAATAAGCTGACGAAGGAAGTTATCGTGAAGACGGTAGACGGCACAAGCTTTATGTTTAAAGTGAATCAGCCGGTAGGCGAGCCGACAGAAGGCTTTGGACCACTGGCATTCGCGTCGATGGGTTCCATTGTTAGCCAGTAATTAGAATCTTCTATTATAAAAGAGCAGCATCCGGGAAGCACTATGCTCCTTGGGTGCTGCTCTTCATGTTGCAATCGTATTCATTTCCGTGTAGAATACGCCCAAGTCAAGGTATTTTTACCTAGAAGGCGAAGGGTGGGTGTGGATGGATTACCATATAGACATCGAATTTAAACCGCTGAACGAAGCGATCAGTAGTTTGCATACCTATATTTGCCGAAAATCGCATAAGAAGCTCGATCTTTCACCAAGCTGGGCGCAGGAAACCCGCATCAAGCTGACGCCGGATTTGGCCGAATGGCTGGATCGGCTAGCTATTGATCAGGAATGGAAGTATGCGTTTCTGCTTGTTCATTTGTGTCCGGAATCCGATGTTCCGGCCTTTGTGAATTGGCTGTCCAAGCACAGCACGGGTGATCTGTATGAAAGGATATCACCGTACAGCAGCAGCTTTCCGGTAGATATGAATGCGTTTAGAGATAAGCTCCTCAGACTGTTCACCATGTGGCAGGAGCAATATTTCGGGCATATCAGCCCGCAAATATTGAGCAGCCTCGAGGGAGTTGCGGCGGAGAGAAAGAACGCCAAGTCAACACTGCCAGCCTGGCAGTTCATAGACGAGACGACAAATGGACTTATATTTGAGCCTATTCCCAATTTAAGCAAGCTTGTGCTTATTCCGCAGTATCATTTTCAGCCCATTAACGTGATATCGCACTTTAATCAGATAACGCTTTGCTACTACTCCGCGAGAGTGGATCTTAGCGAGGAAGATTTTTTATCCGCCCATGATTATCGCATCTTAAGAAGCTTGGGGGAGAAGAGCAGACTGAAGATCCTGCGTTATCTGCATCAAGGCCCAAGAACTTTTATAGAAATTCATCGCCATTTAAAGCTGTCCAAAGGAATTACGCATGATCATATTACGAAACTTCGGAGCGCGGGACTGATTCATGCCCATTTCGAAGGCGAGAACTTGACGGTATACAGCTTGCGTGCCGGAGCGCTTGATCGTCTGCAACATGCTATTATGGATTATATAACCGGAAAATAGCCACTTGGAAATGCCGCCATCCCCGAAAAGGGGGTGGCGGCATTTTTGTTATTTCCTGTATTTCTTCGTAAAAAGAAATATTTTTTAGTTCTCTCTTTACAGAACTGTCTCGACTTTCTATAATAAGGACTAAAGATTCCAATTCATAGTCGTTTAATCGGAATTAATCGGATATCAGTATTGTACATTATGGGAGGGTATTTATGAAAAAGTTAACTTTAGCCACAACATCCGTCGTGCTTGCCGGCACCTTGCTCCTAGCTGCTTGCTCCGATAATAGCGGCGATGGCGGTAACCAGGCTCCTGCGAACTCGCCGACATCCAGCAACACCAACGTTCAAGCTGGCGGTAATAACGCAAGCTCTGCACCGCAAGGCTCCGCGGACACGATCCTTGCCAGCGATATCAGCAAGCTGCCTGATCAAGCGAAGAAGCGGACGGATACGATTATCGTCGGACTCACCGACCCAAGCGGTGCATTTACTCCTTATTTCCAACAAAGCGGCTATGACGGAAACGTCTCTTCGCTTCTCTATACCCCGCTTGTTACCGTGGATGATAAAGGCGCTCCTCAGCCAGGACTGGCGGAGAAATGGGAAGTATCGCCTGACAGCTTGACCTATACGTTCCACCTGCGCAAGGATCTGAAATTCAGTGACGGCTCTCCGCTTACAAGCGATGACGTAGCGTTCACGTGGACGATCCTGAATGACAAGTCGTATGACGGTGACTCGCAGGTTAACACGCTGGGTATTAAAGGAAGCGCGGCTTACAAAGACGGAAGCGCGACTTCTATCGAAGGCATCAAAGTGGTTGATCCGCAGACCATCTCTGTTACTTTGGAGAAGCCTAATGCGGCTGCGCTTGTCCTGCTTGGTTCCGATGTTCTGTCCAAGGCTTATTACGGCAAGGACTACAAGCAAGGCGATCTGGGCTATATGAAGCAGCTTAGCTCGAAGCCGATTGGCACTGGCCCGTACAAGCTGGAGAAATTCCTTCCAGGCCAAGAGGTTCGTTTCACGGCTAATGACAACTATTACGGCGAGAAGCCAAAGACTAAGAATTTCATCTACAAAACATCCGAGGGCGATACATGGCAATACCTCGAGACAGGTGAGGTTGACTATGCGTCCTTCAGCGCTACTACCGAAAATATAGACAAGCTGAAGTCGCTCGGTTTCGTGAATATCGTTCCCTATACGCCAAGCACTTATAGCTTCCTGCAGCTCAACTTCGAGCATAAGGCGCTTCAGGATAAAAAGGTACGCCAAGCTTTGACTTACGGCTTAGACCGTCAAAGCATCTACGTCGATGCCAACCAAGGTGCTGGTGTTGTCGCTAATATTCCATCTTCGCCAATCTCGTGGGCCTATACGGAAGATAACATTAACCCATACAAATTCGACACGGAAAAAGCGAAGTCGCTTCTCGATGAAGCCGGTTGGACCGTTGGTGCAGGCGGCATTCGCGAAAAAGACGGTGAGAAGTTGAAGATTCATTACCTTGGCTCTAAGAGCAAGAACACGGATATCTTCATCGCGGTTGCCAAAGAAGACTTCGCTGCGCTCGGTATTGAGTTTGAACCAGAAGTATTCGCCGATTTCAACTCGCTGTCCTCTAAGGTAGAAGGCGGAGACTATGACATGGTATCCTTCTCGACCCCTCTCTTGACGGATCCTTCCGACGGTTTGTTGCAATTTGTAGACGGCGAGATTAAAGGCTACAATAATCCGAAGTTCAAGGAGCTGTACGAGAAAGGTCTTGCTACTACCGACATCGAAGAACGCAAGGCGATTTACAAAGAAATTTTCCAGCTGCTTAACGATGATCTGCCGGTTATCTTTACCAATTACAAGAAAAGTGTTTATGCTTATAACGCAAGAATTGAGAACCTGTCCCTCAGCCCATTCTACGGGCTGGCGTCAAGCCTGCCGAATTGGAACCTGAAGTAAAAATAATGTCCCCTGCCCGGAGCAAATGCCGGGCAGGGGATGTGAGGTTAAGGAGCCGATATGAGCACTTATTTCGTGAAGAGATTGACCTACATGGCCATTATATTGCTCGCCGCTTCCTTTCTGATCTTTAGCTTGTACGCCTTGACGCCGGGTGATTTCATCACAGGCAATATTAAATTAACCCCGGAACGCAAGGCGGAGCTGCGGGAAATTTACGGGCTTAGCAAGCCATTGATGGAGCGGTATCTCACTTGGATGACGAATGCTATACATGGAGACTTCGGCTATTCCCTTGCCCAGCAGAAGCCGGTGCTCACCTTGTTCAATCAATACATCTGGAACTCGTTCCTGCTTGCGGTTGTTTCTACCTTCTTTACTTGGCTGATTGCCGTTGTGGTTGGAGTAATCGCCGCTTATAAACAATATTCCTGGTTTGATACGCTGGTGATGGTGCTAATCTTTGCCGCGATGTCCATCCCATCCTTCTTCATTGGATTATTCCTGATTAAGGTGCTTGCCGTTGATTTGAAGTGGCTGCCGCCGGGAGGAATGATTACGACGGGGAGCAACGCCCAGGGATTTGCCTATGTGAAGGAAGTTATTCACCATATGACGCTTCCGGTCATCGTTATGACGCTGCTTGGCGTTGGCTCGCTGACGCGTTACTTCCGCAGCAATATGATTGACGTCATTAAACAGGACTATATACGAACTGCCCGGGCAAAAGGGTTGACCGAGCGCAAGGTGTTATTCACTCACGCCCTTCGCAATGCCCTGCTGCCTGCCATTACGCTGGTGGGCTTCGAGCTTCCGGCTTTGTTCGGCGGGTCTCTTATTATTGAGAAGATCTTTAACTGGCCGGGCATCGGACAACTGTATATGCAGTCATTCGGACTGCGCGATTATCCGCTGCTTATGGGCTTTACGATGTTTATCGCCGTGCTGACGGTAATCGGAACACTATTGTCCGACATTCTGTATCATCTCGCGGATCCGCGGGTGAAGCTGTAGGAAGGGAGGACTTATAGATGACGATTGCTAGTGGTGAAACGGCTCAGGGAATAAACGTCAATAAAAATCAATCACAAGTAAGGTCTTCGTTGTGGCGGCAATCCTTCCGGAGACTTGTACGCAATAAATTGGCGATAACGGGATTTGCTGTTGTCGTGATCATGTTTTTGGCTTGTTTTATCGGCCCCTTCTTCTCGCCTTATACGGATAACAAGATCAATATGGCGTTAATGAATCACGCCCCGAATGCCAAGCACTGGCTTGGCACCGATACGCTTGGACGGGACGTGCTGACCCGTGTGCTGCAGGCGGGGAGAATCTCGCTTACGGTGGGACTTGCTTCGATGGTATTGTCCGTCTTCATCGGTACCCTGCTTGGCATTATTGCCGGTTACTATCGAGGTGTTGTCGACCAGCTCATTATGAGGCTGGCTGACTTGCTGCTGACGATACCAAGCCTTCCGCTTCTATTCATTATCGGTGCCTTGCTGTCTGAGTGGAAGGTACCGCCGGACTACCGGATGTATATCGTTATGCTGATGCTGAGTGTCGTCAGTTGGCCGGGATTAGCCCGGATGATCAGGGGCCAGATGTTGTCCTTGCGCGAGCGGGAGTTCATGCAGGCGACGATCGTGCTGGGCCTCAGCGATAGACGGAAGCTGTTCCGGCATCTGCTGCCGAATCTTGTTCCGCTTATTATCGTTATTGCAACGCTCAATATCGGCGGTGCGATATTGAGCGAATCGGTGCTTAGCTTCTTCGGCTTGGGCGTTATGCCTCCAACGCCGACATGGGGCAATATGATTGATGCCGCGAATAACATGATTGATTTCCAGGAGCGGCCATGGCTGTGGGTACCGCCAGGCTTGTCCATTTTTGCGACTGTCATTGCCATCAATATATTTGGTGACGGCCTGCGCGATGTGCTGGATCCGAAACAGAAAAGGTAGGTGAGCTTCTATCATGAAGGATTTGCTATCCATTGATCATCTCCAGACCTTCTTCAAGACGGAAGCCGGAACTGTCCGTGCCGTGGACGATGTCAGCCTGCGGATCAAGCCGGGCGAGACGGTCTGTATCGTAGGGGAATCTGGCAGCGGAAAAAGCATCACCGCCATGTCAGTCATGGGACTTATCGGGAATGCGGGCGGCAAGGTAGAGGGCGGCAGTATCCAGTTCCAGGATCGCGACCTGCTTAAGCTGTCCCGTAACGAGCTTCGTACCATACGCGGACATGAAATCGCGATGATCTTCCAAGAGCCGATGTCTTCGCTTAATCCGGTTCTGAAGATCGGCGAGCAAGTGATTGAGCCGCTGATGGAGCATCTGAAGCTGAGCAGGAAGGCGGCACGTAAGCGTGCAATTGAGCTGATTAAGCAAGTGGGTATTTCCAGGGCGGAGCAGATTGTCGATGCGTATCCGCATGAATTAAGCGGCGGCATGCTGCAGCGCGTCATGATTGCCATGGCGATCTCCTGCGAGCCTAAGCTGCTTATTGCCGACGAACCAACTACGGCGCTCGACGTTACGATTCAGGCACAAATCCTGGATTTGCTTCGCAGCCTGAAGGAAGAGAGCGGGATGTCTATTCTGCTCATTACTCATGATCTGGGCGTGGTGGCCGAAATGGCCGATTACGTAGCCGTCATGTACGCCGGCAAGATCGTTGAGCAAGGTGAAGTAGAGGCGATTTTCGCGAATCCGAAGCATCCTTATACGAAGGGGCTGCTGCGTTCGAAGCCGATCATGAATCAGCTGCAGGATGAGCTGTATTCCATTCCCGGACAAGTACCGAACCCGCTCGAGCTGACGGAGTCGTGCTACTTCCATGACCGGTGCGAGCAATGCATGGCCATTTGCCGGACCAAGCAGCCGGAGCTTATCCCAGTAGGCGATTCGCAGCAAGCGGCTTGCTGGCTGTATGAGGAGGAGAAGCAGTATGCCTGAAGCGTTGCTGGAAGTGCGCAATCTGAAAAAGTATTTTCCCATTCAGTCCGGGCTTCTGAATCGGACGGTTGGTCACGTAAAGGCCGTTGATGACCTCAGCTTCACGATCCGCAAAGGCGAGACCTTTGGTCTTGTGGGCGAGTCGGGCAGCGGCAAGAGCACGGTTGGCCGTTCGATTGTCCGCCTGACCGAGAAGACCTCGGGCGACGTCCTGTTCAAAGGAACGGATATCTACTCGCTTCCGAAGGATGAGCTTCGTCAATTGCGGCCGGCTCTGCAGTTGATCTTCCAGGATCCGTACAGCTCGTTGAATCCGCGGGTGCGCGTCGGCGATGCGATCGGCGAGGCGCTTATTGATCATCAGCTGGCAGACACGTCGGAGATTCGTAATCGGGTGCTGGAGGTACTGGAGTTATGCGGTCTGTCTGATTATCACATTGATCGTCTTCCGCATGAGTTCTCGGGCGGCCAGCGTCAGAGGATCGGGATAGCCCGTGCGCTTGCGCTTAATCCGGAGCTTATCATTGCCGATGAGCCGGTGTCTGCGCTGGACGTATCGATTCAGGCTCAGATCATCAACCTATTCCGTAAGCTTCAGGAAACAAACGGATTATCTTATTTGTTTATCTCCCATGATCTAAGCGTTGTTGAGCACCTGTGTACGCGGATCGGCGTTATGTATCTGGGCTCCATGGTCGAGACGGGGACGAGGGAGGAATTGTTCCTCCGTCCGCAGCATCCGTATACGAAAGCGCTGCTGTCAGCGGTTCCTGTTCCTATTCCGAAGCTGAAGAGGGAACGCATTGTGCTCAGCGGCGATATCCCGAATCCGGCTAATCCGCCATCCGGCTGCAAGTTCCATACCCGCTGCCCGTTTGCAACGGAGCGCTGCAAGGAAGAGGTGCCGGCCCTTCGGACCATTGGCACCGATCATATGGTGGCTTGCCATCTGGTTTAAATAGTAGAAAAGGACTCTTTCGACGGTTATTGTAACGATAACCGCCGAGCGAGTCCTTTTTACTTATTAGAGGAGAATCCGGAGAGTGTACTCCGAATTCAGCTTAGGGCGGCAATGCTACATTGGAATATATCCAATATAATGGGCTCCCCATGCACCGGTCCTGAGTCTACGTTGGATTACGTCCAACATCATTAGCGGATCGGAGCGAAAAACGCCATTAACGGTTGATTTCCCTGTATGAAATCCAACGTAGGAGTTGAATCCCGAGCTAATATTCGTAATACGTTGTACAAGATCCAACGTACTAGGAGAAGGGGTAGGGTATGCGGAAAGGGAGCTTCTGCCCTTAATAAAACAGCGGCCATGAAGCGCATGACTTCTTGGTCGCTGGCTGCTTTACGCCGTTAATGCTGCTGCCGGAACTCGCTCGGCGAGACTTGGAAATGCTTCTTGAACACGCTCGAGAAATAAGTAGAGTCGTCGAAGCCGACGGTCTGGCAGATCTCCGAGATTTTCAAATCGGTATTGCGCAGCAGCACCTGCGCCTTCTGCAGCTTGAGCCTGGTGACGTAGCCGGTGAAGGTCTCGCCGGTTTCTTTTTTGAACAAGGTGCTGAGGTAGCTCGGATTCAGATGGATATTCTCGGCGACTTGCTTAATCGACAGCTCGCTGTCCAAATAATGCTCCTCTATATAATCGATGGCTTGCTGAATGCTGTTCACGTAAGGGTTGGCCTGCTGCTTCCAGCGGTCGAGGCGAGTCTCGAAATCCTGGCAGGCTGCCTTGAACCAGCTTCTGAGCTCCGCGCTTCCCGGAAGCAGATCCACCGTCTGCAGCAGCGAATCTGACGGTTTGTTCTGAGGGGGGAACAGCCCCAATACCTCGGAGATCTGATTCAGCGCCAGAGCATGGTTGATGACGAGGATTTTCCCGTCCGTCAGCTGCAGCAAGGCGGCTTGCCCGCCAATCTTCTCGAAGTAGTCATGCAAGGCGTGAAGATCGCCGGAGATGATGAGCGACATGATTTCATTTTTTACCGCTTCAACCGCCTGATGCTTGCTCGTTCTGTCCGCGGCTTGAGGAGTCCTGGCCGGCTGCACGAGCTGCTCGTTATAACTGCTGTAAGCCGACACCAGCTTATTAATGTCCGAGCTTGGGCCAAGCAGAATACTCTCGATGCCGATGCCCAAATATTCGCGTACGGCAAGCTCCGCATGCTCCCGCCAGCAAGTCGAATCAAGTCCGGAGGATACCGAGAGAATAAACTGGTCTTCCTTCAGAATAAGCAGCTTGGCAGCCGCATCCTCGCCGAGCGCAAGCTCCTGAACGATGTTGTAGATCCCGTATTGCAGCACGTACAGATCGTCTGCCCCATAAGGCTTACCCTCCGGAAAATAATCCGTTATCGTCACCAGCCACAGCCGGCTGTCTTCGAACATGTGGAGGAATTGCGAGGTCAGCTCCTGGTTCATCTGATACTTAAGCAGAATCGAGCGGAGCAGATGCTCCCTTGCGGTCTGCTGGTTCTTGCGCTTAACCTGAAGCCGCTTGGAGGCGCTGCCCAGTATACGCGAAATATCCTCATCCGAGCAGGGCTTAAGCAAGAAGTCCATCGCTCCGTAACGGATAGCGGATTGCGCATATTGAAAGTCCTGGAAGCCGGTAATGATGATGAACAGCGTATCCAACCCATGCGCATGAATGCGCTCCGCCAGCTCGATCCCGTTCATAACCGGCATGTGAATGTCCATCAGAATGAGGTCGGGCTTCAGCTCCAGTGTCTTCTGCCAGCCTTCCTCGCCGGTCTCCGCTTCTCCGATGACGGTCCAGCTCCTGCTCTGCGAGATCATAAACTTCAGCCCCTCGCGGAAATTAGGCTGGTCCTCTACAATTAACACGGTTCCCTTCATGCGAAGTCCTCCTTGCTGATCGGTAATATAAAGCTGACGGTAGTTCCCGAAGCCCCATCGCTGACAAATTGCAGGCCGTAAGGCGCTCCGTACACGAGCTGTATTCTTCTCTCCACGTTATGAATGCCCAGATGATTGCCGTGAAGCTCCCTTTCGCCAGCCGCTAATTTGCGCAGCATTTCGGGTTCGATCCCTTTGCCGTTATCCGTCACATCCACCCTCAGATGATCCTGCTCCCGATAGGTATGGATGCGCAGAAGCTTCTTGTCGGCCTTGGTCTTATCCGCAAAAGCATGGACAAAAACGTTCTCGACCGCCGGCTGCAGAAGCAGTCTTTGCATGTCCATGCCAAGTAAGTGCTCGTCCGTCTGCATGTCGAGCTCCAGATCCGGATGGAACAGCTCCATCTGGATAGTAATGTAGCTGCGCAGCTGCTCCAGCTCCTCGCGAAGCGTGCTTGACTGCTGGATCGGCTTCAGGGAGTATTGCAATATTTTCGAGAGCGACTGGATGACTCCCGCGGAGTCCTTGGCGTTCTGGAGATACAGCTTCCAATAGATTTCGTTCAATATATTATACAGAAAATGCGGATTGAGCTGCGCTTGTATGGCCCTAAGCTCCGCTTCCTTCTCCCGCAGCTGCTTCAGCAGCACCTCGTCAATCAGCTTCTGGATGTGATCGGCCATGTCATTAAACGACTCCCCGAGAAAAGCCAGCTCGTCCTTGGATCGCACCTCGACGCGGGCATTCATGTGGCCCGAACGAAGCCTGCGCATCCCGGATACAAGGTTGCCCAAAGGCCGCAGCAGCCGGGTGCTTGTAAGCGTCAGAAGCAGACCGGTCAGCAGGATGCTGGACAAGCCGGATATCGCGATGGTTTTCAGTATATCCGCATTCCGCTTGTCCAGCGCATTCAGCCCAAGGCCGCTGATCAGCTTGAAGATGCCGGAATCCGAGGTGTTCTTCACAAACAGATAATTGCCTTGATCGGTGGCTTGAACAACGGATGCCCAATCTCCTTCGTCATGCTGAAGCGGAATGGGCTCCGAACCGGGCGTTGCGCCGTCCTCCTCGCTGCGCTGGCTGAACAAGAGGCGATCCTTGCGGTCAAGCAGATAGACGATGCCGTCGTCCTGACCGATATCGTCAATCACCTCGGAGAAAAAGCCTTCGTCCAGCACGAGCACAAGCGTGCCGTACGTTTCCTGGTAGGTGCTCTTCATTTGGCGGGCGGCAATAATCATATACCGGTATCCGCTTGGATCAGCCGAGCTCGAGAGCTTCAGCCGGAACCAGGTCAAAGCCCCGTTGGTGCCCGCGAGCTCTTGATTAATAAGACTGCGGGTCGGCTGGTCCAGCATGGAGACCGCGCCGAAATTCGCGTTGTAATAGCTTTCGCCGCGCAGGTTGTAGATGAACATGGCCCGGATATGAGGCGCATCCAGCTTCGCCTGCGAGACCATTTCGTACATCAGCTGCAGCTGCTCGACCTTATCTTCATTTTTGAGGGAATTCGTTAGAATCGATACGACGGTAGGGTGGAAGACGATGGACTGCGAGACGCGCTCAACCTCGTGGATATTCTGGTTGACCCGCTGAAGCGCCTGCTTGTTGTTTTGCAGGAATTGGCTTCGGATTTCCTCGCGGAACATCTTCTGATTGGACCGGTACACGATGATCCCGGTTATGGAGGAAGTTAGAATAACGATCAGCGACAGGCTGAGAATCAGCTTGACGACAAGACTTCGTGTATAAAACGGCATGGCAAAGTCAGCCTCCTTACAAGATCTAATTTTAGCTAAAGTTCCTCCAATTAAAATTAAAGAAGCACCCTATGGAAACGGATACACTGGTAACAGATCAAAGGTTAACAGTAACTTGAAAGGAGGGAATAGCTTGAAATCAGCATCTAAGAAAGCTTTGTTCAAGAAAAATGTGCCTCTCATGTTGATGTTTGCTCCGGCACTTGCATATTACTTGATTTTTAGATACTTGCCAATAGGCGGGCTGGTCATCTCTTTCGAGAACTACAACTTCTTTGATGGCGTGTTCCATAGTCCTTGGGTAGGCTTCAAAAATTTCGAGATGCTCTTCAGCAACGACAAAACCATCCGCATTATATGGAATACGCTTTGGCTCAGCGTGCTGAATCTGGTGGTTGGCTTCCCGGTACCGATCGTTCTGGCGCTTATGATTAACAGCGTTAGACGTTCATGGTATAAAAGATTTGTCCAGACGGTCGTCTATCTGCCGCACTTCTTCTCCTGGGTTATCGTAGGCGGCATGGTGATTACGCTGTTCTCGATGGAGTCGAGCTTCCTGAACCATTGGATTGAAGACAAGTATGGCGAGCCGTATCCGTTCCTCTACAAAACCTTGTCCTGGGTAACGATCTTCGTTGGATCGGGCGTGTGGAAGGAGATGGGCTTCAGCACCATTATTTATCTGGCGGCCCTAACGTCGATTTCGCCGGCGCTTTATGAAGCGGCAGCTCTCGACGGAGCAAGTAAGTGGAAACAAACCTGGCATGTGACGCTGCCCGGAATCAGAGGCACGATCATCCTGGTGCTCATTCTCTCCATGGGACGAGTCTTAGAAGTTGGTTTCGACCAAATCTACAACCTGCGCAACGCAATGGTGTCGGATATTTCCGAGGTTATAAGCACGTACATCTATACGCTGGGTATACAAGGCGGACAATTCAGTCTGACAACGGCGCTTGGCCTGTTCGAATCGGTGGTGGCCTTTATCTTGATTCTGGGCGCGAACCTGATCGCCAAGAAATTCAATAACAATTTGTTCTGAGGTGAACTAGAGTGAGAGAATCTTATGGAGACAAAATAACGAGAATAGGAATTTCGATTCTCCTGCTGCTCATCTCGATCTCGTGTCTGGCTCCCGTCATTAACATTCTGTCCATCTCCTTCAGCGGCAAGCAGGCTGTCGAGTCCGGCAAGGTATTGCTCTGGCCGATCGACGTCACGCTGCAAAGCTATTCCGCTTTATTTGAAGGAACGCGGGTACTGGCGTCACTGTGGAACGGGGTTGTTATGACGGTTGGGGGCGTCGTTATCTCGATGGTCTTTACCATCTGCGCGGCTTATCCGTTGTCGAAAGGCTATTTCTATGGCAGAAGAACCTTTACGCTGATGCTTCTGTTCACGATGGTCTTTACCGGCGGCTTAATTCCTACGTATCTGGTCGTGAAGAGCCTAGGCCTGATCGACTCGTATTGGGCGATCTGGATGCCTGGCGCGGTCAGCACGTATAATATGCTCATTATGCGCTCTTATTTTGAAGGAATCGAGCCGGAGATCGAGGAGGCGGCGCGGATTGACGGCTGCAGGGAGATGTCCCTGTTATTCCGGATCGTCCTTCCTCTGTCCATGCCGGTGATCGCGACCTTGATCCTGTTCTACGGCGTAGGCTATTGGAACAACTTCATGAACGTACTCATTTATATCAATTCGACCGAAAAATATACAATCACCGTTCTCATCCAACAGATGATTGCAAGCCAGCAGCTGCTTACCGAATCGCTCGCGAACGATACGAGCGCGCTGGAATTAGTGCCTGAAGGCATCAAGTCGGCCGGTATTATCGTGCTTATCCTGCCGATGGTTCTGATCTATCCATTCTTGCAGAAATATTTCGTAAAAGGCGTCATGCTTGGGTCTGTGAAAGGGTAACTTTACATTTTTGGCGATGGGGGAATAGATATATGTTAAAGATGACGAAGAGAAATGTCTTGCTGGCCGGCACGTCGGTAGCTCTGCTTGGGGTTCTGGCAGCCTGCGGAAGCAATGACAATGCGGACAACGGCGGGAAATCCGGGGACAGCGGCAGCGGCAAAAAGCCAACGATCAGCGCAACGGTCTACGACCGCGGTCTGATTGCGGCATCCGAGGGCACGATGGAGAAAAACCGCTGGACCCAGTGGATTAACGAGAACAGCCCGACAAGCGTGAAATTCGCGGCAATTCCGCGGACGGAATCGAAGCAGAAGCTCAATACGCTGTTCGCGTCGGGCAGCGCGCCGGACCTTATCTTCGAGTTCGACCCTAACATCAAGAACCCGCTGTACGATCAGAAGCAGCTGATGCCGCTAGACGATATGATCAACCAGTACAGCACGACCTACAAGAAGCTGCTGGAGGATAATCCGATTCTGAAGCAGGTATCCGTCAAATCGGACGGCAAGATCTATGAGTTCGGCAAGCTGAACGAGGCGATTCCGCAGTTCATTATCGCGATTCGCCAAGACTGGCTGGACAAGCTGAATTTAACGATGCCAAAAACGACGGAAGAGATGTACCAGGTAGCGAAGGCATTCACCGAGCAGGATCCGGACGGCAATGGCCAGAAGGATACGTACGGACTTAACGTTGGTCCGGGACTTGGGGATATTTTCGGCGGCGTGAACCTGAGCAATTCCTATGAAGACGAGGGCGGCAAGCTGACCCGTACATGGGATAACTTCGAGCAATACATCGCTTTCACCAAACGTCTGTATGACGAAGGCATTATCGACAAAGATTACATTACCGACAATAACGGGGCGAAGGCTCGCCAGGACTTCCTGAACGGCAAGACGGGCATGTTCCTTGTTCAATCGAACTATAGCTTCTGGAACCGTCTGTGGATTACGGATTATGCAACGCTGCAGGCGAATGCGCCGGGCGCCAAGCTGGAGATCATGCCTTATCCGGAATCTCCGCGCGGCCAATTCATTAACTGGATTAACAATCCGGTGCAGCTGACCGCGGTTGTGAACCGTACGGCGAAGAATCCCGAGGCCGTTATGAAATACGTGGACTTCCTGTCGACGCCGGAGACTGGCAGAACGCTGACTAACGGTATGGAAGGCACGCATTGGCAAGCTGGGGCAACCGGCTGTCCGAATCCGATTGACCAAGAGAAGAACAAGACGGAGCTTGGCTATCTGGGGCAAGACTACAATATGATCTTCTCGGTTGTTAACGGCGGCAAATGTTCGTTCACGGCTAGCAGCTTTAACCCGGATAAGCCGGATGAGAAGCTTGCGAAGGATAAGTTCAAGGAAAACATGGACATCTTCTACAGCATGATCGATAAAGGTGCCAAATTCCCTGGCCTGACTCACCTGGAGCATCTGCCAACCGTTCCGCAGGACCTGCTGGTGGACTTCCAAAATGCAAATACCGAGATCGGCAACCTGATTACGAAAGCGATTGTAAGCGGCGGAAGCTATACAACGGATAAAGCGATCAGCGACGCGCAAGCGCTGTGGAAGAAGTATAACGGCGACAAGCTGGACGCGTTCTACCAAGAGTGGTACACCGCCAATAAAGATACGGCGCTTATGCCGGATGACATCTTCCAGATCGTGAAGGATCAGAAGGCGACGCAGGAAGAGATTTTAAAGTAGGAATCTTGAAATAGGAATCTTGAAAAGAGAATAGGTAAGAGACAGCCCCCGGGAAGCGTAATGCTTGCCGGGGGCTGTTTGGTTATCGTCTTCCGTAGAAAACGGGTGAACGCAGACGCTAAGCCATTAAACATTAGCCCGCAGCTGCTACGTTGGATTTCCTCCACTAGAATCGGCAAAAAGGAGAGTCAGCGCGATGCTACGTTGGATTCGTTCCAGTAAAAGCGGCTGAAAGGGACCTTATCGATCAAAATAAGCGGATTATACTGCATTCAATCCAACGTAGCCGAAGCGGTTGGTCAAAAAAGCCGTTTTTACTGCATGCAATCCAACGTAATCGGTCAAGGCACACCATAGCTTCCCTATTGAGGCTGCGTACTTTCTTCCTCCTCTAATAGTTGGTTCAAGCGCTGGATATTTGTACTCCAGGACTTGCTGTAAAAGGTCACCCACTCTTGGATTTCCTTAATTGGCGAAGCATGAAGTCTGTATCGCGTTTCTCTGCCGACTTTGCGGTCCGTCACCAGTCCGGCCTCTTTAAGGATGGAGAGATGCTTGGATATCGCTGTCCTGCCGATCGGGAATTTCGCCGTAATCTCGTGAAGCGGTATCTCCTCAGTCTCTGCTAACAGCCGGATCAGCCGGCGCCGGGTGGGATCCGCAATCGCGTCAAACACATCCCGCAGCGGGTTGTTCTCATCCACGCAAGCTCATCGCCTCCTTAAAGCTTGCGGTTTGCCGGACGCAGAGCCCACGAGACGATATTTAATGCGGCATAGAAGAGCGGAAGGATAACGTTGAACCCGCCATCGCCATAATCGTGATCAAGGAGGTGAGAGAGAGCCGCACCCGTCATGAGGAAGAAGATTCCGGCATGCGTCCATTCCTTCAACCTTGGAAAGCGCGGCGCGAGAATGGCGATTACGCCAAGCAGCTTCCAAACCCCTAGAATCTGCATGATATAGAGGGGGTACCCCAGATTGGTTACGAGATCTACATTCCCGCCTAATTTCATCAGCTGCCCGAGTCCGCTTAACGTGAGAGCCGCCGCGAGCAATCCTGTGACGGACCAATAAGCGATTGTTTTACCCTGAAGCTTGGTACGTGCTTTTGCGGTTGTTACCGCGCCAATTGTTTTACTCATTTTGTTTCCTCCTCGAATGTGGGTTTTAGTTTCTTGCGGGCTGCCGATGTAACTGAATGACTGATTGTTTAATTGGACACCATTTAGTGTCTCTTTGTTGAGTTTAGTATATGACACCATTTGGTGTCATGTCAACGGCGTTTGAATAAATTTGTGAAAAAATCTTGAAAGGGACTTCGATTTTGGAACCATGCGTAACTGTTGTGCGCGCAAATAAACGCAAAAAAGAACGGAAGGGAATCTGATTCCCTTCCGTTCTTGCTGAAGATCCGAACTGCTTTATGTTCCCGGTAAACCGGGTCAGCAGCTTATTGAATAACTCCGTAAATCATTTGCGCGGCTTCGGCTCGCGTCGAGGTGCCAAGCGGAACGAATTGGCCTTCCGCCCGTCCTTTAACGAGACCAAGCGATACGGCTTTCTTCACGTCTTCCAGTGCCCAAGCGGAGATGGAGGCTTCATCCTTAAATGGTTCGGCTGCCGTAACGGCAGGCTTGCCATTCAATAACTCATAACCGCGCATCGCGATCGCAACCATCTCTTGGCGGGTAATCTTGGCGCCAGGGGAGAACGTTGTTGCGCTTACGCCTTGAACAATACCAGCTTTATGCGCTGCGGCAACGTCATCCGCGTACCAAGCGCCTGCGGGAATATCCGTGAAGGCGGTTGTTCCTTCGGCTTTAAGGCCAAGCGCCCTGACGAGTATCGCCGTAAATTCGGCGCGGGTAATGCTGCGGTTCGGCTCAAAGGTGGAAGCCGTCGTACCGGTCACGATCTGCTTCGCGAAGAGCTCCATGATCACGCCGGAGGCCCAATAGCTGCCGGGTACGTCGGAGAAATTCTTGTTGATCTCGAGTACCGCGTAAGAGCTGAAATGCGAGAGCTGCGCCACATATACGCCATTCTCGTACGTCCCGCCCACGAATTCGGGGGTTCCGCTATCCGGGAGATAGAAGATGGACGCCAGCTTCGGATTGATAGAGGCGTCAACCGGCAAGCGAAGGGTTACGGGCTCTTTGAACTGGTGCAGATCGTAAGCCGTACCGTCCGCCGCAATCCATTGCAGCTTCAGCTCATAGCTGTGTCCGCTTAGCTTGGTATCCGTTCCTAGTGCCGGCGCTGTGACCGGCTTAACGGTCAGGGAGATGGAGCCGCCCTGCAGCTGCGCAGCGGTTAAGGTTTTCTTCAGCTCGGTGAACACGCCTGCCGGAATTTCCAGCGCGGCTTTGCCCGAGGTGACGATGTTCAACGGGGCTTTCCCAAGCAGCTCGTCCGTGTTGGCCGGCAGTTTAATGACGGTAGCCGCTTCCGGCACCGAGATGGTAGCGTGGCCCGTGCCGTCTACCTTTATTTGCTCTGGAGTCACATTTAACGTGCCCTCCGATTCAACGGGCGAGCCGCCTGAGGAACCGCCCGAGCCGCCATTGCCGCCGGAGCCGCCGGAGCCGCCCGATGATCCGATCTGAATCGAGGTGCCGTAATGTTCGTCAATGGTGCTTGAAGCCAGCCCCGAATCAACGAGCCGGATTTTTCTGACCTCGATGTCGGCTTTTCCGTTCGCGGCGGCCTTGAAGGTGAAGGAAGCCAGATCGAGGTCGCCGCTGTCGCCAGGCGAGCCTCCCGACTTGGTGTGCGCGAACACGAGATGAGATTCGCCGCCGCCGTCCGCGATGACATTGGCCGGCGTATTGAAGCCAACCACATCCGTCTTCTCGCTGCCCGTTTTGAACGTCAGCAGATCGGAATCGTAGTACACGTGCATTTCATAGGCATACACATCCTGCAGCTGGCTTCCTTTTACCGTCACGGTAACTTCGTCGCCGCTGTTCAGGACGCTTTTGTCGGATGTCAAGGAAAAGGAGGCCGAGTCTGCCGCGGCCATTGCATATTGAGGTACGAGCATGGCTATCGCTAAGCAGATCGTTGCAAGCAAGGGAAGTCGTTTACGCGCCATAACAGGTTCGTCCTTTCTCGTATAGTAAAACGCCGGCGATTGAAGAACGGAAGAAGGGGCGGAGAGGCGAACATGTCTTGTCCGCCTCTCCGCTCTCCGATCACGTTCCTAAGAGCTTATTTGCCGGTCAAAGCCGGAACCGAACTCGGCGCTACGCGGTGATGCGTCGCTTGCTCGTAAGCATAACCAAGCTTGATCAGCTCGCCTTCCTCGTAAGGGCGGCCGAGCAGCTCGATGCCGACCGGCAGGCCGCTGGACACGTAACCGGCTGGTACACTGATCGCGGGGAAGCCGGAGAAGGGGCTCAGACGGTTGGCATTGCCGGAGCTTGAACCCGCAGGTCCCGTGGTCGAGAGATACAGGATCGCGTCAAGGTCGTTATTGGCCATCAGGCTGAGCAGCGACTGCTGGGTTAAGCGCGTCCGGAACAGCACGATGTCCTTGTATTCCTGGGTATCGAGCGACTCAACGGCATTCCGCGTGGTCAACGTGCTCTTCAGCGAGGACAGGAAATCGGTCCCCGAGTTAATGATGTCCGTCAACGAGTGATAGCGGACCACGGCCGGGTCGACCATCCGCGGATTGGACAGGTAATCGTTCAGATTGAATTTAAATTCATAGCCGCTGAGGCTTGGATATTTCATAATATCGGCGACGCTTGGGATATTGACGCCAATTACCGTTGCGCCTTGATCGCGCATATCTTGAGCGGCATTATTCAGAAGACCAAGCGTCTCCTGGTTGGTGCCAACAACGGTGCTGTCCAGAACGAGGCCGATACGCGCGCCTTTAAGTCCGTTCTTGTCCAGGAATTTGGTATAGCTGACCGGTTTCTTGCCGAAGCTGCCGGCGGTGACGATATCGTTAGGGTCATAGCCGCTGACCGCGTCGAGCAATACGGCGGCGTCGGCTACCGTTCTGGCCATCGGTCCGCCAACGTCCTGCGACAATGCGAGAGGAATGATGCCGTCGCGGCTTGTCAGACCAATCGTTGGCCGTATGCCAACAACGCTGTTCCAGGAAGAAGGGATGCGGATCGATCCGCCCGTATCGGTGCCAAGACCGGCTACGGCGAAGTTGGAGGCAAGCGATGCGCCCGTGCCGCCGCTGGAGCCGCCGGGATTCTTCTTCAGATCATAAGGGTTCCACGTTTGGCCGCCAAGCGAGCTGTTCGTGTCCGTATTAATCGCGAATTCGCTCAGATTGGCTTTGGCCAAGATGATAGCCCCGGCATCCTTCAGTTTCTTGATCATGAAGGCGTCGCTGACCGTTTGATTGTCCTTCAGACAGGTACATCCGGCGCTTGTCGGCATGCCAAGGGTGTCATAGTTATCCTTGACGATAATCGGGATGCCGTGCATGAGACCGCGCGGTCCCTTCTCCTTGCGCTCGTCGTCCAGCGCCTTCGCGGTCGCCAGCGCATCCGGATTAATCGTGATGAGCGAGTTGATGTCATCGTCGTATTCGTTGATCCGGTCCAGGTACATCTGAACGAGCTGCTCGGAAGTCAGCTTGCCGGCAGCCATGGCATTCTGAATGCTCATGATGTCGGTCTCCATCAGCTGGAACGGCTGGCCGTTGTCGTAGAGCACTTTTTTGCCCAGAGTGGCCAGGTCCTGCAGATCAATCGTATTGTCCTTGTTGAAGTCACCGCTCGCGACCTTCGACCAATTCGGGTCATCCGAACGGATGCCGAAGTATTTGATCAGGATCGAGAGGTCGCCGACATCGATGACGCTGTTGGCGTTCAGATCGCCTTCGGCGGCATCGCTGATTTGGACGTCAAGCGATCCCTCCGGCGTCTGAACCGTGCTGCCGTCGTCGATGCCAAGCTCTACGGTGCCGCTGATTCCGCTCAGATCGGTAGCCGCTTTGGCTTTGAAGGTCAAGGTGAGGATGGAGCCGACGGTCGTAAGGCTTCCCGTTGTATCCGTCGTTACGATGGTGACCTTGCCGGTCTCGGCGTTTACGCCGGCAACGCTGACTGCCGAGCTGGCGGCTTCAGCGGAAATGTAGTCAAACTGAGTCGGGTCATATTCGAAAATGAATTTTCCCGCGGTCGCATCGCCGGTCACGCCCGTAAGCGTTACCGTAACGTTGAAGTTGTCGCCGACCGAAGTGAGCGCAGGACCGGAGAGCTGAACCAGCGCCTTCGGGTCTTGAGCTTGAGGCTGCTCCAAGGCGGTAGGCGTGCTCGAAGCGCTAGCGTATGCGCCGGTGGTGTTCAGGAATGGGGTAGAGTAGACAAGCATGCTGCCCAGCAGCAGAAGACTAGTGAATTTAACAATCGGTTTAATCATGGCGTCCTCCTCGGGTTGGTATAAGCTAATTTCCAATGTCAAATATAATTACTTGAGAAGCGAAAATACCAAAAGATGTCCCGTTATATCTAACATGCGTGTTACATATAGTACGCCTCCCCTTGAATCTCTCTATGAGTCTATCGATTATGTTAGTTAAGTTAGCAAAGCAAATCAAACGAGAAGGATGCCTAATAAACCGCTTAAATGCGATGTTATCTCGTTTTTTATCGATTGTTTAGTACTAAATCTCTTTAGTGGAGCGTAGTGTTAAAGAAATTGTCGAAATGTAATATTTTATGACATTATAATTCCAAAGAGCTAGATTTTAATAGGAGTGAGAGGTGGGCAGATGAAAGACGCATGAAGAACGGCAGCCATCGGCGGGGAGGCCCAGGCTGCCGGGGAGGGGGTTCGTCTATAGAAAGGGCTGCATGCTAGACATGTACATCCTCTAAAAAAAGCTTCAACCGTTCCAGCTGCAAGAAATGATGACGGTAGTGCATCTCGATCAGCAAAAACCACTCGGCAGCGTTTAAAGCTCCAAAATTGGGATGGGGGACAGTATTCTCTCGAGGCGCCTGAATTAATGCCGGTTCCGTAAGCTTCATTCTTTCCGCTACTTCTCGCAGTCCTTCAATTAGCTGCTCCTTATTGTCCGGCTGCTCAGGCGTGTAGTGGGGAGAAGCCGGGACCCGAATCCGAATGGGCGGGAAGCTTCCGAGCTCGAAGGCAGCCTTGCCGTTCTCCGATTTAACGCCCGTGCCTACCAATACCGCTTCGCTTCCCGCCATGCATTGATCAACGTTGCGAAGATGCAGGTTGTTGGCGGACCGGATTAAATGGACAACCATTTGCCCAATCGACCATTCTTCCTCGCTTGGCTTGGCAAGCAATTGCTCCATGCTGAATGGGGTTAATTCATCTATATACCGTTCAACCGACTTTTCGAATGCCCGCAAGGCTTCCGTTGTGCTTCTCATTTTCAATAACACTCCTCTATATTCGGGATAATCCCAATATAAAAGAACGCTACTGACAACAGTATGTCAGTAGCGTTTGAACATTTTTTCGGCTTCCTCCCGAACGCGGCAGCGTAAAGACTCCGGCTCCATAACTTCAACGTCTCCGCCCCAGCTAAGGATAAGATGAAGGATCTCTTCCGGTGCCCGAACGCGCAGGTGTACCCAGAGATCTCCCTCGCGCTCCTCGGCGGATTCCATATAGAAGCTGCCGGTCTCGGCGATTTTGTCGGCAATCTCGGGGTTGGCCCGAATCCAGATATGCTCATTGCGGTCATCCTGCGGACGGTAACGGCTCAGGTTGAACCCATGCGGCATGGCAAACGGCGCGTCGAGCACGACAAGCTCCGTCATTCGCGATAACCGGAAATGGCGGATATCCTGGCGCAGCCCGCAATGCCCGATCAGCATCCAATTGCCCTGAGCAAAGACCAATCCGTAAGGGGCTACCTCGCGGATACTCTTCCGGTTGCCGTCCGCTTCCGGCGTTTTTTTCTTATAGGAGAAGCTTATTTTGCGACGCTCCAGGATGGCGCGCCGCACTTGTTCGAGCGTGTCTTTTTCCTTCATGCCGGTTCTGAGCTCTCCGGCGTTCAGGAGCCGCATCGTTTCCCGGACGCGTATCGATTCGCCTCGTACAGTCTCCGGCAGGATAGCTTCGATCTTGCTCTTCGCGGCCTTCGCCGCTCTTCCGTAATCGCCATCGAGCCGCTGCTCGATAAAGTCCGCGCCAAGCAGCAGGGCTACCGCTTCTTCGGCCGAAAATCCGATGGGCGGCAGAAAATAGCCTTCCATCAAGGAGTAGCCATGACCGGGAGCGCCAAAGATGGGAATGCCCATCTCGCTCAAGGCTTGGATGTCCCGATAGATGGTCCGCACGCTTGTCTCGAACAAGGCGGCCAAATCCTCCGCTCGCACGACCTTGCTCCGCTGCAGCTCAAGCATGATGGCAAGCTGCCGATCGGTTTTGTTCATTTTTGCTTCCTCCGGTACACTATTGAATTCCCGCAACGCCAAAGGTGCTGTTTATTACTCTTTTATAATGATCCCACTCAAAGTAAAAAGGGCCGATATCAATCTTCTTCATGGCAGGCTCAAGGAGGAAATCCTTCCAGGTGACCACCTTGTTTTCTCTATCCACTTTTACGGATATGTACCCGCACTCTTCATCGCCACACCACGAGCATACCATAAGGGGATACCTGTACCACATGGTTTCATGCGGCTTGCGAAGCAGGAAATAATCAATCATTTCACTCTGACATTCCTGACTCATCCAGCCGAGGGAAGGGACCTTATCATAGATTTTCAGCATCTGATAAAGCGATCTTCCGTCGATAAGGAGATCCGCAAATCGAGTATTCTTTTCCCCTTCAGCAATTGGCCCGAAATCTGCGCGGCTTGCTGGCTTCATCTCTAAGTTATTGATTGTTTTCATCGCAGCTCCTTGGCGGTGTATCTCCTATTTCCTCTAATTTTAATAGATGCGGGTCATCATCCTCAACAAAAAAGCGGGGCAGGAGCTGCAATTGCTTGAGAGGTTGCCTTGAACGCCAATATGAAGAACTAGTGAGCAATGACGGGAGGCTACGTTGGAGTTAGTCCAGTAAATGGGCGGGCAAACGTACAGAAGGCTCAGCCACGTTGGATTTTATCCAATGGAATGAGTGGTGATGAGCTAGTTTGAGACTAGAATGATGAGGGCCGCTGTATGAAATCCAACGTAGGTTAAGAAGCTCGCGGGAATGAGGCGTTTATGCTGGACAGAATCCAACGTAGGCAATGAGAGAGCTATGATGAGCATGAAGCAGCAACAGCCTCAGGCTTATAAACGTCCAAGCTGATATGGCTTAGGTTCGCATAGCTAGACCTCGTTATCTTTGTCATTCTGCTGCTCCCTTTTCAGTTGCCTATAACGGATAACCCCAGCGGGCAAATTCAAAGCTCCCATCAAGAAGCAGCTTATATAGGGCACTAATTTAGGAAACGTAAAGTAATCGGGTTGGCCATTGCCAACGGGTCCTATTTTCGGCTGATGCATATCCCAATACATAAACAGCAAGAAGATCACCGGCATGATAAGGCATAGAATGCTTACCGTGATCTGTATGATGGACCTAGTCATGAATAGTTGCCTCCTGCGCATCGGATTCGTTCATCTGTATATTATTCGTCCCCATAGAAAAGTTTCCTTTTTATGTAAAGTGAACTCTCTCTGCCTCAAAATGAAGAAAAACTTTCATAACGTGAAAAATAATAGTTTTTTACTAAAAATCCACATGAGGATAACATGACTCTTACAATTCGGATCTATGATCTAACTCGAGAGACAAACAAAGATGAGGACTTGGAGAGAGCCCATCTATTAGGAGGAAATTATCCTTATGTTCATTTCGAAGAAAAAGCCAGCTCTGGTGATGATGACACTGGTGTCGGCAATGGCCATTATGTCCGCATGCGGAGACAACAAGAGCTCGAATACACTCTCGAACGCCGTACCATCCAACACGGAAGCAAGCTCCAATGCAAACGCATCGGCGCCAGCCGCAGAACAATCTACTGCTCCGGCAGCAGAGTCGGTTGACGAGCTGTACGCGAAAGCGAAGGAGGAAGGCAAAGTCGTTGTCTACTCGACCTCCGGCCGCGCGAACGATGCAGCGGAGACTTTCATGAAGCAATATCCCGGAATTAAGGTGGAAGTGAGTAAGGTTAAATCCGACGAGATGATGGATAAAGTGACGAAGGAGCAGGACGCGGGCCAGTTCAACCCGGATGTCATTATTACGAAGGAAGTCAGCGGAGCGGTGGAGGAAGAGATGGTCATGCAGGGCCGTTACCTCAAATACCTCCCGGAGGATATCGCGCCGATGGTCGACGAGCCTTACCGCACGCAGGCGGAAGCTTATGCGAACTACGTGGAGTTCAGGACTCTTTTCTATAACAAATCTACATATGCCGAGGCGCCCGTGACGAACTGGTGGGATCTGACGACTCCGGAGTTCAAAGGCAAGGTATACACGGCTGATCCGCTCAGCTCCCCGGCGTTCATGGACCTGTTCACGACGATGGTCATCAACAGCGACGACATGGCGGCGGCTTACAAGGAGAAGTTCGGCGAAGAAATTAAACTGAACGGGACGGAAAATGCCGGCTACGAGTTCATCCAGGAGCTGTTCGATAACGGTCTGATCGTGCTGAAGGGCAGTGACGACGTGCTGGATGCCATCGGCAAAACAAAAAGCGACGCCCTTGGCCTTGCCGTATCGGGCGACGTATCGAAGAACGAAGAGAACGGCTGGACGATCGCGCCGATCTACGATATCAAACCAAAGACGTCCGTTCCGGATTCCGGTTACTTCTTCATCGCGAACAAAGCGCCTCATGAGGCTGCGGCGAAGCTGTTCCTCCGCTGGATGATGGGCGAGAAGGACGGCACGGGCGAAGGCCTTGCTCCGTTCAACGAAGTAGGCTCGTGGGTACCGCGTTCGGACGTGAAGACGAAGAACGATATTTCCTTTGAGGAGCTGAACCTGTGGCTGTTCGACGGCGACAAGCTGTACAACACGGCTCCGAAGGTGCGCGATTTCTGGATTAAACAAAAATAAAGCAAGGTGGAGAGA
Organism: Paenibacillus glycanilyticus; assembly: GCF_023715145.1. Taxonomy (GTDB): domain Bacteria; phylum Bacillota; class Bacilli; order Paenibacillales; family Paenibacillaceae; genus Pristimantibacillus; species Pristimantibacillus glycanilyticus_A. Next base: position 32,119 of record NZ_JAMBNP010000010.1, read on the forward strand.
GAATTGGCGAACAAACCGGCGGTGACCGTGAAGCGGCCGCGGCTCCATAACCAGACCTTGAACTGGCTGACGAATCCCGTTCATCTGATCGGGCTTGCAGCCCTTCTCTTTTTGGCCTACACGATTGTATGGCCCGTTCTGAAGATTCTATACACAACCTTCCTATGGAGACAGCAGGACGTAAGGCTGACGGGAGAGGCGGATCCGGGGCATTTCACGCTGTATCACTGGACCCGGGTGCTGGCGAGCGACATGAGCATGAGCCTGTTCTACAAGCCTATTCTGAATTCGCTTGGCGTTGGCTTCGCCGTGTCGGCCTTGTCCATGCTGCTCGGCTGCGGGCTGGCGTGGCTCGTCGTGCGGACGAATATCCCCTGGAAGAAGACGATCTCCTTCCTGGCCGTTATTCCGTACCTGCTGCCCTCCTGGATCCTGTCGCAAGCTTGGCTGACCTTCTTCAAAAATGGCAAAATCGGAGGGACGCCCGGCATTATGCAGGCTTTGCTCCATGTATCGCCGCCCGACTGGCTGTCTTACGGCTTCGTGCCGATCGTCTTCTCCCTGTCGATTCACGACAGCGTGTTCTTCTTCCTGATCGTTGGGGCGGCGTTAAGCTCCATGAACAGTCAGCTGGAGGAAGCGGCAAGCGTGTCGGGCGCCAAAAGGCTGACCGTGCTGCGGCGGATCGTCTTCCCGCTGGTGCTGCCGTCGATCTTGTCCGGCTTTATCCTAATCTTCACCAAAGCCATCAGCTCCTACGGGGTTCCGGCATTGCTCGGTACGCCCGTGAACTTCTATATGATCTCAACGATGCTGTACTCCAGCATGCGATCCCGCCTGACGACCGAAGCGAACGTGCTTAGCCTGACGCTTATGATCATCTCGATGGTGACGATTTATCTGAACCAGCGGGTGGTTGGGCGGCGTCGCAGCTTCGTAACGGTGACGGGCAAGGACAGCGCAAGAACGTTAACCTCCCTTGGACGCTGGAGATATCCGGCGGCGGGCATGGCAACGGCGGGGATGATTATCATCTCCGTGGTGCCTCTGCTGGTGCTGCTGCTCCAGTCGTTCATGCTGAAGGAAGGCGAGTATTCGCTGAGCAACTTGACGATGCATTACTGGTGGGGCGGCTCGGATCCGGACATTAACACCGGCGAGAAGGGCGTCTTCCAAAATCCTATTTTCATGCTGGCCCTGAAAAACTCGCTCTACATCGCGGGCGTTTCCTCCGTCATCGCCGCTGTCATCGGTCTTATCTTGGGCTATGTGGTAGCGCGGGGCAGACAATCCTGGCTGGGGCGTGCGGTGGATCAAGTATCCTTCCTGCCGTATCTCATTCCCGGCATCTCGCTTGCCGCGATCTATATCTCGATGTTCGCAAAGCCAACCTTCATTATCCCGGCCTTGTACGGGACGATTACGCTGCTCATTCTGATCACCGTCGTTAAGGAGCTGCCGTTCACCGTAAAAGCGGGCAGCGCCTCCATGATGCAGATCGGACGGGAGCTGGAGGAAGCGGCTCAGATCAGCGGAGCTCCCTGGTTCACGCGGTTCCGAAGGATTTTGCTGCCGCTTAATCGCAAGAGCTTAATGTCGGCTTTCCTGCTCGTATTCATCGGGGCTATGAAAGAGATGGAGCTTATCATCCTGCTTATCACCCCTCGGACGGAGACGCTGACGACCATTACGTTCTATTATGCCGAGAAGGGCTATGAGCAGCTGATGAACGTCATTCTGATGATCATTATCGCGATCGTGATGACGGTATATTTCCTTGCGGTGAAGTTCGGCAAAGCCGACCTGACGCAGGGGATAGGAGGACAATAAACATGCATGCAATTAAGCTGCAGGGCATCCGCGTATCGCTGGATGGGAAGCAGGTTCTTAACGATATTAATCTCACCATTAAACAGGGAGATTTCATGACCTTCCTCGGGCCGTCCGGCTGCGGCAAAACAACGCTGCTCCGCACCATCGCCGGACTCCAGCAGGCGGAAGCCGGTACGATCACGATCAGCGGACGCGAAGTGGCGAACGGGGAGACGTCGTTCCATATGGAGCCGTCGAAGCGGAGGCTAAGCCTTGTTTTCCAAAGCTATGCCTTATGGCCGCATATGACCGTATTCGATAATGTCGCCTTTGGCCTGCAGGTACGCAAGCTGGGGAAGGCGGAGATCAGGGAGAAGGTTGGAGCGGCCTTAGATAAAATGCGCATCGCCGAGCTGGCCGCCCGTTACCCAAGCGAGCTGTCCGGCGGCCAGCAGCAGCGCGTCGCCATCGCCCGGGCGATTGTCACCGAACCGGATATTTTGCTGCTGGATGAACCGCTGTCGAATCTCGATGCCAAGCTGCGCGTCGAGATGCGCGCCGAGTTGAAGCGGCTCCATCAGGAGCTGAACACGACGGTCATCTACGTAACCCATGACCAGCATGAAGCGATGACGCTGTCGACGCAGGTTGCTGTCTTCTTCGGAGGGCAGATCGTGCAGCTAGATAAGCCGCGTCAGCTCTACAAGCATCCGCAGACGCTGCAGGTATCCGAATTTATCGGCAATACAGGGATGCAGATGAACCGGCTCGATGCTATCGTTCGTACAGATGATGAGGGGCTTGCATGGCTGGACACGCCGGTTGCGCTGTTGCCGCTAACCGCGGGTGAAGGGCTGAAGGATGGGCTGGAGGTTGTGCTTACCGTTAGACCGGAGGATATCCGGCTGCATGAGAGCAAGCGGCCGGGCAGCGTGGCCGTCAGCGTTACGGCTGTGTTCCCAAGTGGTGCCGAGACCTATGTCCAGCTGGATGCGGGAGGGCATCAGCTGATGGCCCGCGTCATCGGGGAATCCGAATACGAGCCGGGAACAACCTTGTTCGCCGTGCTGCGCGAGGATCAGATGAATGCTTATGACAAGAACACAGGTATCCGTATGGAATTGAAATATGCAAGACACAACAATGAACCGGGGGAATCCGCACATGAAGATCGACTTTCATATTCACGTTAAGCTTTCCAAGAAGACTAATTTCGAGATCGAGCATTTCAACTCCATGATTAATGAGGCAAAATCGCACGGACTTAACGCCATTACGCTGACCGAGCATTTTAACACGCACCGCTTCGAGGACGTATACGGTACGCTCGACCAACTCTACCCTTGCAACAACCACTACTACAATGTCGACGGCTTCAAGCTGTTCACGGGCATGGAAGTAGACGTAGCCGAAGGCGGCCACATCCTCGTCAGCGGTCCGAAGGATAAGCTGCTTGAAGTACATGCGGTGCTGAAGGAGCAGCATCTGACAGCGGATCGTTTTATCGGGTTGGAGTGTCTGTTCGAGCTCTGTCATCCGCGTGGTCTGATGGTCATCGGCGGACATCCGTTCCGCGAGTCCAACCATCTGTACCATATCGACAAGGAGCTACTGAAGCGGTTCGATGCGTTCGACCTGAACGGCAAAGACCTGCATGAGATCGGCATTCAGGAAAATATCGCGAAGGTGCTGACGCTGGGCGAAGAGCTTGATGTACCGGTCATCGCGGGAAGCGACGCGCATCAAATGTTCCAGGTGGGCTGCGTATACAACGAGTTCGCGGGGGACTTCGAGACCGTAGCCGAGCTGAAGGCAGCTATTCGTTCCAGAGCGTACAAGCGCGTCATCTCGCCTAGCCTCAATCTGCAGGTGCGCGCGGCGAATTACGTGAAGAAGCTGCTGAAGAAGAAAGTCGAAGTCGTCGTTTAATTCGGCGCGGGAACGGGGGAGAAAGCAGTGGCTATGATGTTATTTGATGAGGCCAAGCTGACGCGCGGCCATCAGCGGATCGCGGATTATATCAGCAAGAACATGGACGACATTCCGTTCATGGTAGAGGAGACGATCGCGGCGGCATGCGGAGTAAGCATCTCCACCGTCTCGCGCTTCTGGGCGGAGGTAGGCTCGAAGAACCTGAAGGAATTCAAGCAGCGCGTCAAGGACGAGGCGCTGCTTTCTCCTGCCCGGAAGCTGCAGTCTGCCTTTGACAAAGTAAGCGGTGAGAGTGGGGCAAGCGTGAGCGTGCTGGGATCTGTCGATTACCTCCAGCAGTCGGTCGATCGCCTTGATCAGGCGTCGTTCGACGCGGCAGTTGGCCTGCTCGCTAATGCGGGTACTGTTCATATCTACGGGCCCGGCTCCGCGGAATGTTTAACCGCGTTAATGGATTTTCGGCTGTCTCGCTTCGGCGCCGACGTCCGTCGCTTGGATCGCGGCGGCCACGAGCTGTTCGAGAGCATGGTGCCGATCAAGCCGCAGGACGTCATCGTCATCTTCGGCTTCGTCTCCGAATCCCCGGAGATGGCCGTTTTATTGGACTTCGCGCATGAGCGCGGCTGCCGCACGCTGCTCATCACCGACCTCGCCGTCAGCCCCATGCTCGCCAAAGCCGACATCTCCCTCTTCACCGCCCGCGGCCAGCTCTGGGAGTTCCACTCGATGGTGGCCCCGATCGCCGTCATCGAGGCGCTGATCGTCGCGGTGGGAAAAGAGAGGGAGCAAGCTGCGCTTGCGGGGAGCGAGGAGCTGCATCGGTTGAGGCGGAAGTATGCGAAATTGTTGCCGAAGCGGGTTTGAGGAGAAATTCTTAAACTGAGAATAGCTTGGAAGGTGAGTTCTGAGGTTAAACGAAAAGTATTCATTTATTAAAACAGAATTAAGTATTTATTACAAAAGGAGCCTAAGTATATGGGGCTCCTTTTGTTGGTTGCCTCCCCTTATATTACGAAGTATGATATTTGAAAAGATGCCTATAGGAGGAAATATGAAAAAGAACATAAACGTTGTTGGAGCGGTCATTGTACAAGATGGTCGGATCTTATGTGCACAAAGGGGAGAGAATTCTTCATTGGCTCTGAAGTGGGAATTTCCTGGAGGTAAAATAGAAGCCGGTGAAACGCCACAAGAGGCTCTTCGCAGAGAGATCTTTGAGGAGATGAATTGTACTGTCGAAATTGGTAAGCAGGTCGAATACACGGCTCATGAATATGATTTTGGTATAGTCCATTTAACGACATTCTATTGTAAACTCATTGCAGGTACTCCAACTCTGACTGAGCATGCAAGCATTGAGTGGCTTCATGTTGCTGAGTTAGATTCTCTAGATTGGGCTCCTGCGGACATTCCAGCGATTAATAAAATTATGGACCAACCCTTGCCGTTCTAACAACTATTGATGAGGTGTAATTTGTGAGCCAAGAAAGTATTATTCTACAGTCTTATGTTTACGAACAAGTATTACCTCAACTTGAAGGAGTGGTTTCAAGATACTCTCCAAAGCTCCTAATTAACAATCCAAGAACACGCGAGAATGTTCTGAATGAAATCATTCAAGAACTTAACGCATGTAAGTCTTTTATGATAATCGTAGCATTTGTCACAGAAAGTGGACTGGCTACATTAAAGACACAGCTTTTTGATTTGAAGCGAAGAGGAATAAAAGGGAAACTACTTACTTCGACATATCTAAACTTTAACCATCCAAAAGTTTTTCGTGAGTTATTAAAGATTGAAAACTTAGAAGTGAGGCTCTCTGATCTAGAGGGCTTTCATTCCAAAGGTTATATTTTTGATGCCCACGAAGATTTTGCTTTAATTATTGGAAGTACTAATTTAACGGCTAATGCATTGAAAGTAAACTACGAATGGAACGTGAAGCTCCGTTTACTGCCAACAGAATATTTTATTAAACAAATACGTAATCAGTTTGAGTCAGTATGGCAAAATTCAGTTGCTTTGACCGAGGAATGGATCAAAGGGTATGAGGTATCCTATGTTCAATATGCTGCAAAACAGGTTGTTCAGGAAGAGTTGGCATTAGTTAAACAACGATTTGAAGCTAGCAGTGTTCTGACAGCTAAAATTGAACCTAATAAAATGCAAACCTCTGCTTTAAATAACATCAAAATACTACGTGAACAAGGACAACAAAAGGGCCTTATTATCTCTGCGACGGGTACCGGTAAGACATTCCTAGCTGCCTTTGATGTGAGAAGCTATAAGCCTAAGCGGATATTGTTTATTGCACATCGTGAACAAATTTTGATAAAGTCGAAGTCTGATTTTATTAAGGTTGTAGGTGGTGACGAGTCTGACTACGGGTTATTATCTGGATCTAACAAAGATCTTGATACTAAGCATCTATTCTCCACGATTCAGACTATCTCGAAGTCGGACGTACTTTCGCAGTTTAGTCCAGATGAGTTTGACTATATTCTAATTGATGAAGTACATAAAGCGGGAGCAAGCTCATATCAAAAGGTCATTGACTATTTTAAACCGAAGTTTCTCATGGGTATGACTGCAACGCCGGAACGAACAGATGAGTTTAACATCTATCAATTATTTGACTACAATGTTGCTTATGAGATAAGACTTCAGGCTGCCTTAGAAGAGGATATGCTATGTCCATTCAATTATTTTGGTGTAACAGATTTTGAAAAGGATGGCGAAATGGTTGATGACACAACAGTTTTAGCCAAGTTAGTAACGAATGAACGAGTTGACCATATTATCGAGAAAATCGAATATTACGGGTACTCGGGTACACAAGTACGAGGTCTAATGTTTGTTAGTCGTAAAGAGGAAGCGATTGACCTTTCTTTTTTACTGAACGACCGAGGTTACCGTACGGTAGCATTAACAGGTGACGATAGTATCGAGCATCGGGAAAGGCAGATTAAAGCACTTGAACAAGGTGAATTAGAATATATCATTACAGTAGATATTTTTAATGAGGGTATTGATATCCCGTCAGTCAATCAAGTTGTCATGCTACGACAAACACAATCTAGCATTATCTTTATTCAGCAGCTTGGTCGAGGCTTGCGGAAGCACAACTCTAAAGAGTTCGTTACGATTATTGATTTTATTGGAAACTATAAAAACAATTATCTCATTCCTATCGCTCTATCTGGTGATAAATCTCTTAATAAAGATAATATTCGGCGGCATATGAAGGATTCGAGTTACATCCAAGGGGTATCTACTATTAATTTTGAGGAAGTCGCCAAATCACTAATTTATAAATCAATTTCAAATAATAATTTGACGGAGTTCAAAAAACTCAGGGATGAATTTGTTGAGTTGAAAAATCGTTTGGGACGAAGACCATACCTTTATGATTTCGTAATGAATAATTCTATAGATCCTGAGGTTATTGTGAAGAACCACGAAAACTATCAAAAATTTTTAGAGCGTTTAAAAGAGGATGTTCCTAGTCTTACAGACTATGAATGTAAAGTGCTTACAATGATTTCTAATGAATTAATGAACGGCAAACGCCATCATGAAATTATTCTTTTAGAGCTACTACTCGAACGAGGTGTAATTTCTAAAGAAGAGTTTACACTTCAACTTCAAACTGAAGGATGTCGAGTTGATCAAGCAACACTTTCATCTGTCCGCAATGTAATGGAGTTATCATTTTTCGTGCAGGCTAATCAGGCTAAATACGGGGGACACCCAATTTGTAATTATAATTTAGATGGTAGCATCTACTTTTCAGAAACTCTAAGAAATAGGTTGATAGTAAATGAACATTTTAAAGAGATGTTTGTAGACGTTATTCGAGTAGCAAGAGAGAAAGCGACTGACTATAATCCTTTAAAACCGTTGACACTACACCGTAAGTATACCCGTAAGGAAGTATGTAAGTTGCTTAACTGGGAAAATGATGAGAGTAGCACTGTATACGGATATAAGACCAAACATCAAACCTGTCCAATTTTTGTGACTTACCATAAGCATGAGGAAGTAGAGTCAAGCATTGACTATAGTGATGAATTGCTAGACCCAACCACCTTCAAGTGGTTTACTAGAAGCAACCGTACTCTACAGTCAGATGAGGTTCAAAAAATTATTGAAGCAAAGCGAAATAATATTGATATTCATATTTTAGTTAAGAAAGATGATGATGAAGGTAGCGATTTCTATTATTTAGGTCAAGCAACTCCTGATATGGCTACCGTTCATCAAACAACAATGGCTGGTAAAAAAGAAGGCGAAACATTACCGGTTGTTTGTATGAACATGTTATTGGAGCATGCAGTGGATAATAAGTTATATCAATATTTAAAGTCTAGTGGTGTTTAATGTTGTTCGTAATCATGCTGGAAGTAGGGAAGCCGCATGGAGGTTAATGAGCTTAAACAAAGAATCGCGAACCTGTCCATCTGGAAAAAGAACGGACAACGTGCTCCGCATAAGCCATTGTTAATCCTATTAAGCTTAGCTCAGTTACAACAGCAGAATACCGCTTTACCTTACGAGATGGTGAGAGAGAAGCTGAAAAAGCTACTTATTGAGTTTGGCCCGGCAAGGAAGTCCTATCATCCAGAGGAGCCTTTTGTCAGGCTTTCTACCGACGGGATATGGGAGCTTAGTCAGCCCGTGGATAAGAAGAACTTCTCGGACAAGCTACTGTTGACGGAGCATATCTCCGGTGGTTTTAACAACGAGGTGCTTGAGCTGCTTCGCAGCGATCGCTCCCTTATTCAGGAGCTGGCGGAGATCCTGCTAACGGAGCATTTTCCGGATAGTATTCACCAGGATATTCTAGACGAAATTGGGCTCGACTTCTCCATGAAGCGTAAAAGGCCCCGTGATCCGAACTTCAGAGATCGCATTCTGAAGGCTTACGAATATAGCTGCGCGGTGTGCGGTTTTAATGTCCGGCTGGGTAACAATCTAGTCGCCATAGATGCTGCCCATATCCAGTGGCACCAAGCTGGCGGGCCAGACAAAGAGGATAACGGAATCGCGTTATGCTCCTTGCATCATAAGCTGTTCGACCGCGGCGTATTCACGATTACCGAGGAGCGGGAGCTGCTTGTTGCGGAACAAGCTCATGGCACCAACGGCTTTAATGAGTGGCTCATGAGATACCATGGCCATAAGGTGCGCGAGCCGATTAACCCGGACTATATGCCGAAGGATAACTTTGTTCATTGGCATTTCCGAGAGGTGTTTAGAGGCCCGGCGAGGTATAAGGTGTAGGAAAATTAAATCCAAAAAAAACTCAACCAATAGAGATTTTGTGGTTGAGTTTTTTATTGTTCATCTTTACCGTTAAGAAAAAAGTGGGAAATTATCAATGTGTTTGTCACAAAATAATGAGCTCGCGTGTTACAACTTATATGAGGCCTCGGGAAGCTTAAGAGTGGAGGGTATATGAATCAGAGCATGCGCAGCAAAACCGCTGATATCGAGCTATGGATACGGCTTGTCAAAGAAGGAAATAAGGATGCTTATCAGCATGTAATTGAATTCTATCAGTTGCCTTTATATCGATATGTTTATCAGTTGCTACACGATCGGGAGGAATCAGAGGACGCCGTTCAAGATGTATTTTTACAAGTGTTCAGGAATATGGACAAGTATTCGCGGCAGATCTCCTTTACCTCATGGTTGTATAAGATTGCCTATCATCATTGCTTAAACTTAATTCGCAAGCGAAACGGCTTATTGTCGAGATTGCATCTGTTCCGACGAGAGGCAGTTACAACCGATTATGATTCTTCATTGAGAGTAGATGAAATATTACGAGGCTTATCGCTGGAAGAAAAACAGATTGTGCTTTTGCGAGTCGTAGAAGAACTGACTTTTGAAGAAATATCTCTAATCCTCGATTGCAAGGCGGCGACAGTGCGAAAGCGTTATGAGCGCACGAGAGTTAAAATGCAACGAAATTATGTAAATGAGGAGGGGAAAAGCAATGGAAAAGAACCTTGGGCATCCATTTCAACAGAAAGATAATTATACGGACGAGCTCACTGCTGCGTATTACAACATACCAATTCCAATGCGTTCGAGTAGTAATGTTGCAGCAGAGGTAATAAGCCGATTGTTAGAAGAGAATGAAAGCTTTAGTAATCATAGAAATCTGTCTTACAGCGTAATAAAGAGAAGCTTGTTTACCCGTGTGGCTGTAATGCTCTGTCTATTTCTGCTGGTTGGAGGAACTTGCTACGCTGCTTATTCTGGATATATGCTTCCGCTACGTGATAAGTTAGGTCATACAACTCTTCAAGTGGCTCCAACGGATATACCCTCTACTCCTATTGAGGAGATACAAATACTAAATCGTGTGCGTGACGGGCTTAAGGACGGGGAGCAAGCGGTTGTATATATTGGACAAACAGCAATACTCGAAGAAAATGGTAAAGTGTTGCCGCAGAAAGGCTCTCACTATACTATTGTCGTAAAACCTCTTGAGTTTGATACTCCCGAACATATGAATGATTATTTGTTAGGGCGTGGAATTACAATTAGTCTGCCGCTATCTAATTGGAAGGGGTGGAGCCTACGCCGAACGGAACTGCAAAATGATATCTCGAGCAAGAGCTCATATAAACGAAATTGGAACACTACGTATGATGAAGATTCAGGTAAGAAATATATCTATGCGGTAGAACCAAGCGGAACGAAACCCCAATCTCTAAGTTGGTTCTACAACAAGGCTGATGAAGAGATAATACTTACGGTGTCTTTAGATATTCCTGTGTTGCCAACTTTTTATGACAGTCACCCATCCTCTGAATCTATACTCGAAATTAAAGGAGTCGACACCTATTTTTATCGGGATACCAATGGGAGCGAGAAATCGATTCATTGGTCGGAGAAAGTAGCCGAGGGTAATTATCGAAGCTTCTCGGTAACGTCTCATTCAACTGATGAGAATGAGTTGCGTAAGTTCGCTACGGCAGTTATTGCACATAATGATTAACGGACTTATAAGCATGCTGACAGGAGTTATCAATAGTAGTAGATAACATTACAAATTTGAACAAAAAGGAAGTCAAGTAAATCAGATGAACTGATTCACGTGACTTCTTTTTTGTTTCTTGGTATGAGTAATCTGGTATATCTTGTTTAGTTAGTATGTTATTATAGCTATGAAACTCTTTTTTTATGTATACTAACTCACTCAAAATGAAAGCGAATACAAAATCGCACTTATCCTTAATCAGTAGAAGGGGACTACGATCATGGAAAAGATTCATCGATTGCGATGCGAGTATAATCAAAACCCTATTGGCGTACAAACAACCCAGCCTCGCTTCAGCTGGGAACTAGAATCCTCCAAACGCGGGCTACGGCAGACTGCCTATCAAATTATCGTATCCGATAACGAGAGGGATGCGCTTGCCGGGATCGGCACACTATGGGACTCCAAAAAAGTTGATTCTGCGGAAACCTTTCATATTGCGTATGCGGGCAAGCCGCTGGTTAGCTGGCAACGCTGTTACTGGACAGTCAGATGCTGGGATCAGGATGGGGAGCTATACGAGGCGGAAGAAGCCGCTTTTTTTGAGATGGGAATCCTCAGCCCGGAGGAATGGATCGCACAGTGGATAGGAGCAGACGAGACGATTGCATCACCGTTATTTCGAACATCCTTCCACATACATAAAGCAGTTAAACAGGCTTCCTTATCGGTGTCGGGCCTAGGCTACTTCGAGCTGTATATGAACGGCGAACGAGTCGGCGATCACGTTCTTGTTCCGAACTGGACGGATTATGACGAGCGGCAAATTGAAGGGCTGCTCTATCCTTTCGACGATCAAACTTCCAAGCGGGTTAATTATCTTCAATACGCTGTGACGAACAATATCTTGCAAGGCGAGAATGCGATTGGCGTAATGCTCGGGAACGGCTTCTATAATCAGACGGAGAGAACGATTGAAGGGAAAATGCGCTACGGCGCTCCAAAGCTAATTGTGCAGATAGTCCTAACCTACGAGGATGGTACGGTGGACTACATCCGCAGCGATGAGAGCTGGAAATGCAGCTCCGGGCCCATCGTGTTCAATAACGTCTTCTACGGAGAGATCTATGATGCGAGGCTGGAGCAGCCGGGTTGGAATGACCGGGGCTTCGATGATTCGTCCTGGGAACAAGCCCGCTTGGTTCGTTCTCCGAAGGGTCAGCTGACCGCTCAAACGTCTCCACCGGATAAAAAAATAAGCACGCTCGCTCCAATCCCCAGTGCCGATCCTAAGTCCAATACCTACATCTTCGATTTTGGCCAAAACTTCTCGGGCTGGGTGCGCATTCGCATGCAAGGAAATGCCGGGCAGCAGGTTACGCTGAAGTTTGCGGAAAATCTCAGCGCAGATGGCGCGCTTGATACGTTAAACTGCGGAGGAGACAGCCAAGTTCAGAAGGATACTTACATCATGAAGGGTCAGGGGATAGAGCAATACGAGCCCAGATTTGTCTGGCATGGTTTTCGTTACGTGGAGGTCACCGGGTATCCCGGAGTACCGGAGCTAACGGATCTTGAAGGGATTGTGGTTCATACTTCTGTGGAATCCGCAGGCCATTTTTCTTGTTCTGAACCGTTGTTGAACCAGATGCAAAACGCTTATCGCTGGTCGCAGCTTACGAATATGCATGGCGGCGTGCCAAGCGACTGCCCGCATCGCGAGCGGCTCGGATACACGGGGGACGGACATTTAACGGCCGAAGCGGCCGGTTATAACTTTGATATGGCAGCTTTCTACACGAAGTGGATCGAAGACATCAGCGATTCGCAAAACAAACAGACGGGCTTTGTTCCCCATACGGCTCCGTTCAACGGGGGTGGAGGCGGAGTAGCTTGGGGATCCGCTTATATTATCATGCCTTGGATGATGTATCGTACTTATGGAGATCAGCGTCTGCTCGCTGAACATTATGAAGGCATGAAAAGCTGGATCGGTTATTTGAGTACGCGCAATCGGGGCGGTTATCTGGTTGAATACGAGGAGGAGGGCAGCTGGTTTCTGGGGGACTGGTGTATCCCCGGGCAAAATGATCTTCCTCCTCAACTCGTGAGCACGTTCTATTATGCTTTTACGGTGAACATCATGTCCAGAATCGCCGGGGTACTTGGTTACGAAAAGGATCGTGAGCAGTATGCGGAGCTATATGATCGCATATGCCAAACGTTTAACGAGGCCTTCTTCAATGCTGAAACTGCCACTTACTCCATAGGGCGGCAAGGCGCGGATCTGTTCCCGCTGGTTCTGGGCTGCGTTCCCGAAGGTTACGAGGATCAAGTGTGGGAACGGGTTTTGAAGCACTACCGGGAAGATCTGAACGGACATTTGGATACCGGCATATTCGGGACATCCTTCCTGTTCGACCTGCTGAGTGACCGCGGGGAGACGGACTTAGCATTGGGAATGGTGACGACAAGAGATTATCCAGGCTACGGATACATGATCGCAAACGGTGCCACCACCTTATGGGAATCATGGGACGGACACGACTCCCATAATCATCCGATGTTCGGAAGTGTCAGCGCCTGGTTCTACAAGCATCTGGCCGGATTAGCTCCTCACCCGGATACGGTTGCCTTCGGGCAAGCTGTCTTCAGACCATTTCGCGCGGAAGGGCTAAGCCATGCCTCTGCTTCCGTTCATACCATTCGAGGGCAGTATGCCGCTCGTTGGTCCACGGAGAGCAGCGGCAGCTGGGAATGCGAGATTCGGATACCGCCAAACTGCACGGCGGAAGTCCATTTTCCATTACAAAGCCGTAATTCTCTTATTTTATCCATCTTCGAGCAAGGCTGTAATCAGACTATATGGCCAAGTTCCGACCTGGAGCAAGCAGCCAAATCGCTTCGTGTAAAAAAGGAAACGAACGATCTTGTTGTCGTTCTTGGATCAGGCCATTACGAGTTTCAAGTAACCGTTAAGCCAGAGTAAGTCGGGCCTGAACCAATCCTGTGGTTCAGGCTTTTTTTCCATGGGAACGTTTCTGTTAATCCAATTAATCCCGCCTATAAATAGAGCGGAAAAGTTATAATGCACTTAATGGAAGTCGAACAAAGAAAGCGAAGTGAAAGCCATGCTGAATCAAGCCATGGAGCAAAGCTTAAGCAAGTTAATGACCAAGATCCTTCGGCATACGCCTAGTGCCGGCCGAAGAGAATGAGGAGCAGAGATCATGAATAATTCAATCATAAATATCGGCGTCAACCTGATGCATCGCTCTTTCCACGAGGACCGGGATCTGGTTGTGGCAAGGGCGTTGGAGAATAACGTTACGCCGCTTATCATCACGGGAACAAGCCAGCGCAACAGTGAAGATGCGGTTCGATATGCCGGACGGTATCCCGGGAAGCTGTATTCTACGGCCGGCGTGCATCCGCATGACGCAAAGAATTGTAACGAAGAGACGATAACGAAGCTTCGTGAGCTTGCGGCGCTGCCGCAGGTGGTAGCGGTGGGGGAATGCGGGCTGGACTACAATCGGGATTTCTCGCCGAGGGATGTGCAGCGGAGATGGTTCGAGGAGCAGATTCGCTTAGCGCTTGAGCTGGATATGCCGCTGTTTCTTCATGAACGGGAGGCATCAACGGATTTTATCGGGATGCTGAAGGAGCATAAGGTGAAGAATGCCGTTGTTCATTGCTTTACCGGTTCGTTGCCGGAGCTTAAAGCCTATCTGGACATGGGATGCCATATCGGAATTACGGGCTGGATTTGCGATGAGCGAAGGGGCAAGCAACTACGGGATTTGGTGCGAATCATTCCGCTCGAGCAGCTCATGATTGAGACGGATGCACCGTTCCTAACGCCGCGGGATCTCAAAGAAAAGCCGGCCGATGGACGGAATGAACCTGCACTGCTTCCTCATATTTTGAGGACGGTAGCCGAGTGTATCGGTAAACCGGCGGATGAGGTGGCTAAAGCCACGACTCAGACGGCGAAAGCCTTCTTCCGCATCTAATCACAAAGAAACGAAGCGCCGGGCTTCCCTTGACCGACGCTTCGCTTTATTTCCTTCTAAATTGCTTTGCCCACGCGTTAATAACTTCATCTCTAGTCATGTGCTGTGTCCTTGGCCGCTTGGATGTCTCCCATTGATGAATGGCTTGCTGTTTGGTCTCGTAAGAACGATAATCGCAAATATCCCAGGAACAATACAGCTTCCGATACCATTTGCCGTTTGAAATATCATCCCTGAAGCGGCGTACCGCTTTTGCTGCCTGGCGTTTAGCCCAGCTAGTACCGGGAGTGTGATGATCCATGTTTCTTCTATAGAAAGGTGGTTAACCCTATAAAATATTTCAAGTCCAGCCTCTGGTCCGCCATAAATTCAGATAATCCGGAAGAGCGAAAGCAAGCGAAAGAAGAGTGGAGGAAGAACGACGCACGTTATTGGGCTGAGTATGAGAAATTGGAAGGCAGGCTGAATAAGGAGCTCTTCGCCTTTTTCCATACGTTCAGCTTTCATGATTATGACTTGAAGGAATATAAGCTTGTGCAATCCGAGGTCCATTACGAGAAAATCGTGGATTTGCATATCACGGTATCGAATGCCCAAGACGAATGGACGCTGGTCTATAACAATGTCAGCAGGGTTGGCATCGCTATTGAGCCTCCTGATCAGCTTGATCGCAGTGGCTTCGACGATTGGGGTTACGATGAGCTGCTAATCGTAGACGAGAAGACCCTTTCTCACGAGATCCTCTTCGCCTCGGGAGCCGCATTCCTCATCCATTTTCCAGACAGAGGATTAACGGTGAAGCAGAATTAAATCTCGTATATATCGCCCCTTGAGATTTCTCTTTTTTGCTATACTAAGGTTAACTTCCGATCACTAGGAGGAACCTCATGAACTGCTCCTTTGATTTTCTGTATCATTTTGTCCGGGAGGCGGGCAGCTTCATCGATTTCCATACGCATGCCAGCTATGAGGTGGTCTATTACGTCAGCGGCAGCGGAACGACCCAAATCGGTAAATCCGTCTATGAGTATGCACCCGGAACATTCACGATCATTCCCCCGCACACGAAGCATAATGAATATCGCCATACCAACAGCGAAGTGCTATTCGCCTGCTTCTCTTATGATAACGCCATGTTTACGCTGAATAACGGACTGTATGCCGATCATGACCGCAAGCTGGAGCAGCTGCTTCGGGCGATGCAGGATGAGCTTGGCAGCAAGCGCCATTATTATCATCTCACGCTGCATGGCCTTCTTTGCCAGACGATTGCGGAGATTGGCCGGTTAACGGATAACGCGGACAACAGCGCCGGAACCAATGACAAAGTGAACTATGCTAAGAACTATCTGGAGCAGTATGCCTCGGAATCCGTTGATCTTCAGGCGATTGCCCGCAGTCTGGGGTATAGCTACGACCATTTCCGCCATTTCTTCAAAAGGGAAACCGGCTATTCGCCCAACCAATTCGTGATAAGGAAGCGGGTGGAGAATGCCAAGGCGATGCTCCTTCATTCCGGGAAGTCGATGATGGAGATTGCGCATGATTGCGGGTTCAGCAACGCGCCGCAGTTCAGCATGCTCTTCAGCAAGCATACCGGCTTATCTCCGCGTGCCTTCCGCATGGTTAACCAGATCGTATAAGAATACAGCCGAATTCAGCTAGTTTCGGCGGGCCTCTCTAATTATGATGGGAATAGATTTACGATACTGAAGCCGAGTGGAGTGAATGCCGTGAATTACCCTGTCATTTCCGATGCTTTGCGATTAAGCCGACTTGCGCCTCCTGCGGGCCGGATACATGCCGTACTGGATACCGATACCTTTAACGAGATTGATGATCAGTTCGCCCTTGTCTACGCACTGTTATCGCCGGAGCGGATCCAGCTGGATGCGATCTATGCGGCGCCGTTCTGGAACGAGCTGTCCGAAGGGCCGAAGGACGGCATGGAAAAGAGCTATGAAGAGATCGGGAGAATTCTGAATCGGCTCCGCTGCGAAGAGGACAATGCGGTATTCCGCGGCTCGGACAGTTATCTGCCTGAAGCTGCGACGCCCGTTGACAGTCCCGCAGCCCGGGATCTTGTCCAGAGGGCGCTTGCAGCCTCTGACGAGGAGCCTCTTTACGTGATCGCGATTGGTGCCATAACGAACATTGCATCGGCCATTTTGCTGGAGCCTTCGATTATCGGCAAGATCGTTGTTGTCTGGCTCGGCGGCCATCAGCTGTCCTGGAGAGATACGAAGGAATTTAATCTGGCCCAGGACATTCATGCGTCGCGGATCATGTTCGACAGCGGGGTGCCGCTTGTTCTTGTTCCGTGCCACGGTGTTGCTTCGCATCTGATTACGACGCTGCCGGAGATTAAGCATTTCGTGCAGGGACAAGGAGAGATCGGGGCGTTTCTGGCAGAGCGGTACGAAGGCTGCAGCAGCGATCATTATGGCTATTCCCGCGTTATCTGGGACTTATCCGCAGTCGCTTATCTGGTGGATCCGGCTTTGGTTCCATCCGATCTCGTGCACAGCCCGGTGTTGACCGATCAGGTGACCTGGAGCCTCGACACGCGCCGGCATCTGATCCGATGCGCCAGCGCCGTACATCGCGACGGCATCTTTAAGGATCTCTTCCGCAAGCTGGAGCATGCCGCGGAATCGAAGCTGCAGGAAGCGGGCGCGTGATCGATCGAGACGATCCGTTCGATGTTTGTCCTTCGGGACGGCGATGAATGTACTTTGGCGAGAAGGGAATTATATAGGTTATAGCGCGACAAGAGCGGGGCAATCCCGCTCTATCCATAAGAAATTCAGGTGTCCGGTGAGGCATTTAAAAAAATGTCCAACTTTTTTTCCTAATGGATCCCATTGGAATTAGCTATTTCCATCTAGATGTGGTACAATGGGTTTATACAAAAACGTGACCTGAATTCACATAACGTAGAGGGTTATTTTTTTTAGGGGAAATAATCCTGCACGATATGTGAATTTTTTATTGTTAGCACAAGATAAGAATGTCATGTAAATCATATACAAGGTGGTAATTAGAAATGGAACAAGGTACAGTAAAATGGTTTAACGCAGAAAAAGGTTTCGGCTTCATCGAAGTTGAAGGCGGCAACGACGTATTCGTACACTTCAGCGCTATCCAAGGCGACGGCTTCAAATCCCTGGACGAAGGTCAACGCGTTGAATTCAACATCGTTCAAGGCAACCGTGGCCCACAAGCCGAAAACGTTGTAAAACTGTAAGATCGTCGAAGAACGCCCCGGATCGTAAAGGTTTGGGGCTTTTTTTCATTGACCATTACAGATTCAAGGAAAGAGGGATATGATGTATTCTCGGAAAAAGACGGTTGAAGAACTGCCTACTGAATTAACAGTGGTATGGTCGTGCTCTAGCGAGCAATGCAAGGGATGGATGAGGGATAACTTCTCATTGTCCGAAGCTCCCGTATGCTTCCTATGCCAATCCCCCATGATCAAGGAAGAAAGAATGCTGGCTACCGTAGAGAACACGAGCTACAGCCATCGTAAATAGTACATTCAAGCATCTCCTCACAAGGGAGATGCTTTTTTCATGTCCGAGCCGTTCCTAGTCCCAGCCCCACAACAATTCTGGCTAGCCCATACACCATCAGATATCCCGTGCTGATAATAAAAGTCGGGGACTCCAGCACCGAATGAATCTCCGTCATGTAGACGGTGTTGTCCATAATCGTCCGCGTTGCGGCGGTGGCAATGACGGTAGAGGCCAGGAAGATCGCGATGGCGGCGAGTCCGCCAAGCACGGATTGTCCCATTTTGCTCCGGTAACTGATCCAGCCTACGAGGACCGCCGCTACGGCAAGTCCTAATCCAATAATAAAGCTCATGACATTCACCCCTTAGTTACAGCTTGAGGCAAAAAGGGTAATCTTATGCGATGCAAATTGACAGTATATATGAGAATCGTTATCATATAAGAGGATTAGATACATAGGAATAGGGATGTAGTCTAAGTGGGCTAATAGTCCATGGGAGAAATGAAATGGGGGTCGGGTACGTTGTTCGATTTTTCGATCGTGAAGATGTATTATCATATTTCGCCCGAAGGGGCAGATCATCCGATTTATGAGATTCCGGCAACGGGCTTTTTTGATCCGGCTATCCTGAAAGAGGCGCTACAGCGGAGCGGGGATAGCGTGCAGGCCATCTCGAATGCGCTGCCGGCGTCATTTATCGGAACCACGTTGTGCAAGGTGAGTATCGTTCAGCTGTTGTTCGTCTCGATGTATCATCAGCTGATGGATATGTACCCGGATAATTTGAACTACCAGCTCGAGATGCATGACGATCATGCCCATATCGGTTATAAAATAAAAGAAGTCCGCTCCGTCCCGGTTCCCATGGAGCCTGAAGCGCGCAAAGCTTTCCTGCTTCAGCACTGGGAGGAGTACTTCACGAACTTCATTACGCCCGCGATTGAAGCGATAGCAGCTGCCGGGGATCTGAAGCCGGATGCCATCTGGCAGCAGTTCAGCGGTTATCTGAAGATGACGCAGGATTTCCTTGCGGATCATATGAAGATGCCTCCGCTCACGGAACAGTTCCTCTCAGACGGCAAGCTGCTGGCGGAATTCCTCGACCCTGCCTTGTTCAACCGCAGACGGAACCCGTATTACTTGGCGAAGCCCCGTTATGTCGAGAACCCGTATAAGCCGGAGGAGAAGTGGCTCATGCATTCCTCCTGCTGCATGTATGACCGCCGCGAGAACGGGACCAAATGCTACACGTGCCCACGCATGACCGAAGACGAGCGGGAAGCGAGAAAATGCGAGATCCTCGCAACTGCCGACGCGCACTAATCCATATTCGATAACTGAGAGTATCTCCTTATTGAACATCCCCTGCCTGCTGGCCAGGCGACGGGAAGTTCGAAGGAGGTGCTCTTTTTTGCTATGAGTCAAGTGGACGCCGGGGAACCGGTGGATAAACGTCTTGATGATCCTGGAATTTGCCTTGGTCTTCGACTGCATCCACCCCAGTGGAACGGGAGGGGCGTTAGGCAGGTCAATGTCCAGGATTTTATAGGTCGGATAGCTCTGATAATTTCCGTAGTTGAACGAATAGCTCAGGCCAAGCGTAATCGCAAGCTCCTCGTCCAGCGCCTGGCGTAGGGCTCGATCATTAACGCTTCGTCGATTGCGGGTCTTGGCGGTTCGCCAAGCCATGTGCTGTATGGCGCGAGCAAAGGCGCCGTGCGCACCATGACGAAGGATATCGCAATGGAATTCGCAACGCAGGGCGTACGGGTCAATTCGATTCATCCGGGGTACATTAATACGGCTATGGTTGATTATGCAGCGGCAACAACAAAGCGCGACAAAGCCGAGCTTGGAGAAGCGGTGTCGCCGATGGGCCGGGTAGGTACGGTAGATGAGGTGTCCAATCTGGTTCTGTTCCTGGCATCGGATGAGTCTTCCTATATTACCGGTGCGGAAATGGTGATTAACGGCGGAGCAATGGCTCGATAAGGAATGATCTATATTCTTGCAAAAGGTGGCTGGTAACATGCGTTTCCAAGATAAGGTTGCAATTATAACCGGCGGGGCGAGCGGTATTGGCGAAGCAACGGTACGTCAATTCGCTGCCGAAGGCGCGAAGGTTGTCATTGCGGATTTTTCGGACCGCGGGGCTGCGGTATCCGAAGAGCTAAACAAGCAGGGTCATGATACGTTCTTCGTAAAAACAAACGTAGCAGAAGAAGCCGGCGTGAAAGCCATGGTAGCCGCAACGGTGAAAAAATACGGCCAGCTGGATATTCTGTTCGCGAATGCCGGAATTGGCGGTCAAGGCGTTACGCATGAGCTGGCAGTGAAGGATTGGCAGCGCATGATCGACATTAATCTGACGGGCGTATTCCTCTGCAATAAGTATGTCATTGATCAAATGCTGAAGCAGGGCACTGGCGGAGCGATCGTGAACTGCGGATCGATTCACAGCCATGTCGCCCGCAACACGATCCCGGCCTACTCGGCGGCAAAAGGCGGAGTGAAGCTGCTTACGCAAAGCACGGCGATTGCTTATGCGCAGCAGAACATTCGCGTGAATGCGATTTGCCCGGGCTATATTGATACTCCTCTTATTCAAGGCAGCAGCGAAGAAGCGCGTAAGTATCTCATCAATCTGCATCCGATGGGCCGACTCGGCAAGCCGGAGGAGATTGCGAAATCCGTCCTCTTCCTTGCCAGCGAAGACGCTTCTTTCATTACAGGTACAACGCTGAGCGTTGACGGCGGTTATACGGCGCAATAACGACGTTTTTTTGAATCTGCTCCCCGGGATGGTACAATAGTCCAATAACGAAAATCCGAGGAGTTGTCAAAAACGTATGAGCGAATTAAACGAAAAAGAATTAGTAAACTATCTGGCCGAGAAAACGAAGGTGCCGGCGGCAACCGTCAGCCTGGTGCTGAAGCATGAGCAGGCTTTTATCGAGAAGGCGCAAAGCTCGGCAAAAGGCCAAGTTATCGATATCGACAGCGATGAGCTGGTTGATTACGTTCTGAAGCAGCGTGATGTGAAGCTGGATGAAGTTACCGTCGAGAGCATTCTTGATCTGGAGATGGATTATCTCGTCGAGCACGGCTTCGCGGAACACGAAGACTAAATGCAAGAGAAGAAAGCCATCCGCAGGAAGCGGATGGCTTTCTTTATTTACATGGCGGTTTGTTCCTTCTCCATGCCGGAAGGGGCTTGTACCTTTTCCTCCGCTTTGGACTCGGCAGCTCTGCGGGCCAGCATCCGGTCGTAATACGGCATCAGCCTTGAGGAGACAAACGCCACGATGGGGGCGGTCAGAATAACGCCGATACTGCCGGTCATGCCTTGCAGCACCTCGATGGTTACCAGATTCATATTCACGAGCTGGTCATAGGGCACTTTATAGGCATAGAGGACAAGAAGTGACATCAGGGAGGAGCCGGTGAAGGCCAGGATCAGCGTTGTCGCCATTGTTCCCATCCTGTCGCGGCCAACGTTCATCCCGGCCATGAATAAAGCGCGCGGCCCAAGCTCCCGGTTCGCCGTATACACCTCATGAACAGCAGAGGCGATCGAGATGCCAACGTCCATAATGACGCCAAGCTTGGCGATCAATACCCCGGCGAACAAGATACCTTGGACATGCAGTCCGTATTGTCGGCAACTAGAAGGAGGGTCTCGGAATCATTCGTATTAAAGCCCGATATATGCAGAAGCTCTCCGGCCAAGACGGCCACGCCGCCGGCCAGGATGACGCCGATCATGATGCCGATGATCGCGGACAATGATTTGGAGCTCCATCCATCGAGCAAGAGCAGGGTGATGATAACGGTTGTAGCGACGACGATGATCGCAGCGAGCATGGGAAATCCACGGTTTCTTTGTCGTTGCAGAGGTTTCTGACGCAACCAATCCGGACTGAGTCGGAGTGGTTGTCGTTAGAACGCAACCAACCCGGTGTAAGTCGGATTGGTTGTCGTTAAATGCTTTGCCCCGACATAACAACAAACAAGCCGAGCTATGCTCAGGCTTGTTTGCGTTCCTGGATCTCCATGGTGTGCTTGCGTCTATCCTTTAATCGTGACCGAGTTGTCGGCCGTATTATTCTTCATCTCAAGGTGAAGAATCTTGCTGAAGAATTCATCCGGCACATACAGGGACCCTTCGATAAACTTAGGCGCGGCGAACAGCTGGAGCGGAGCCATTTTGTTAATGGTGTAGCTGTTTTTGCCTACGGCAACCGATGTCCATTGAGCATCGCGGGAGATTTCCGCGCTTTGCGTCTTGTTGCTCCATTTTACCTTGTAGCCTAGTGCTTCTGCAGCTTTGCGAAGCGGAACGAAATGCGCACCGTTCGGGCCGCTGGCCAGATCTTTGGTGGACAAGGTGTAGGATGGACCAACCGAGGTCGTCTCGTCAACCGGAATGTTGATGATGCCGCCGGCATAAGGCGCAATCTCGTATTGCTGGAAGACCAGATTAACGATGCCTTTGCTGTCTACGAAGTAAGCGTGATCCGCGTCTATTTTGAACGTCGTGATAGCATCCCAGAAGAAGTTATCCGGTTTTTTGCTGATTGTGTAACGCACCGCGCTGTTTGCGGCCGCAAAACCGCCTTCGCCAAGCGCTTGCTCAAGGGTCAGGTCGGCAGCTTGCTGACCGTTTACGATATTGTAGCCTTCCACAGCAGTGCCGCCATGTGCACCGCCAGTGAATTCATAGGTGGATACCGTGAACGAGACAATGCCTTTGGCGGCTGTGCTGCCATCGGATTTGAGCTCATAGGATACGTTCAAGTCATAAGGACGGAACGGATAGTCGCTTTCTTCCGCGGACTTTTTGTCCTCGGCCGCCAGAGCTTTCAGACGGTCGACCTCCTTGGTCGCTTTTTCCTCGATGCTGGCATTTAATTTATCTTGATAAGAAACGTCAAGCAAACCGCTGATCACAGGAACGGAGATCTTTACGGTGAGCAAATCGGATGTTTCCTCAATGACCTTCGCGGTCACTTTTACGGCTTGCGTATCTGGAAGCACGGCATTGATGGGCACGGCTGTAATAGGCTCGGAGGTTACGACAATGGGTACGGCAGTAGTTTCCTGTGCCATCGCAAGCGCTGGAGTGAATGTGAGCAGGCAGGAGCCGGCTACGGCGATTGTAAGCATTTTGAATGGTTTTTTCATGGTGGATAGCCTCCTAAAGTGTGTTCGGTGAATGAAGACACCAAGTAGACGATTGTATTTTACAAAAAGTTTGAGAGCTAAAATATTTTTATTTCAGCTCGCTGCGGATCCCTCCGCCAAAGGCAATCCGATAGCCATCGGCATCCTTAATCGTGAACTCATTCCAATGCTCGGAATAGTGAGGGCCATTAACAATCTCTACCCGGTTAGCGCGGCATTCTTCAACCAGCAGGTCTACGGCATCCGTGTAGGCAAAAGCATCAAAGTATAGTCCGCCCTGCGCAGCCGAGCTTGGACGCACATCCTCCTTGTTCGCGGCCGGATGCAGGATGAAGGTGATCATTCCCCTGGATACATGGACATGCCCGCCAATCTCTTCATATGTAAATCCGAGATTTTTATAGAACGCAGAGGCCTCTTGTATATCTTTAACCAGCAAAACGATAGATGAACCCGTAATCTTTGCACCTACTGTTGATTGACTCATATGAACCCCTCCGCTTAATTGGAATAAATAACCATTATTAAACTTGATCATACAATGGGGAATTAGCAAAGGCAATACGGAATATGGACTAACAGTGGCGAATCTAGCGGGGTTATGCATGTAGTTAAGCAGGCATTGTTGAGAGGTATAAGCACGGCTAGTGCTTGGTTAGGGCATGCTCCGTGAGGCGGTGATAAGCGCGAGGACATTGGGGCCGGAGCAACTTGAAGGAGCTGAATGTAAGGCGGATTGGAGCAAAGAAGATGGAATACGAGCTACGTTGTACGATGTGCAATATAATGGCCCAATTTAGCCCCAAAGTATGAGTTACGTTGTACGTTATGCATTATAAATGGCTAAAATCGCCTGAAAAGAGATCAAAATGGCAAATATCCTGCATTCCATACAACATATCTACAAAGGCAGCGCCAATATCGGGAAATATACTGTAAAACATACAGTCAGTTGAGTAGCTGGGAAGGGAGAGTTATCAAAAGGATGGCTTTTCCGCCAAAGCTAGCCCCGCACAACGCTTCTTGCCTGCTTTCGAGGCAGCTCCCCAAACAACAGCGACGCTCCCGGCAGATAGCGAGCGGCCGCCGCAACAATCAGCCAGGTGCCGCCTAGCGCCAAGCCGAAGCCAACGGCATACCACGCATGATAATGCCAGGAAACCCCGCCTTCGGCCGGGAACTTCCGGTAGAAATACAAGAGCAGCGGATGCAGCAGATAGATGCCAAACGATAACGCGGCAATCGAGTCCAAGGCGCGCAGCCCTTTTCCGGGCAGCAGTCTGTAGAGGAAAGGCGCGATAAGCAGCAGCATCAACGAGCTTGTGACCGAGTAGAGCATCTTCAGCACATTAAGCATTAGCGGCGAGTACACCGCGCCATTCATCCGGCTGTCGTAGAGGATAACCAGCATCGCGGTCAGACAGCAGAGCCAGGCGGCAAGCCCAGTCAGCCAGCCGGCGATTCGCCTTGGAGCCGCATGCTCCCTCGAGATATGAAGCCATCCGCGAAGCCGCGGATAATAAATGCCAAGTACGGCGCCAAGCATATACGGAGTGGCATAGGAAGGGGCCCAGCTCATCAGATTGGTGATATGCAGCGCTTCCTCGTTCCAGATAAAGAAGCCAAGCTGGACTACGAGAGCAGCCGGCACTGCCCACTTGATCAGACCGGAGAAGCGCCGGAAGAGCAGCAGCAGCACCGGGAACAGAACATACATCTGCGCCATGATAAACACATAATAAAGATGCGTATAAGCCTTGCCGGTGGCGAGCTTGATCAGGAAGCTGCGGAACGTCTCCTCGGCCGGCATAGTTGGCGTGTAGGCATTGTAATACAGGATAAAATAGATGACTGAAAAGAAGACATAGGGAATAATGACGAACGTCATTCTTTTTCGGTAAAAGCTGCTAATTAAAGCGCCGTTGATCGGGCGGGTACAGTAGCTGTAGAACAGCACAAAGCCGCTCAGGAAGACAAAGGCCGGCGTTGCGAATGCCATGGATACGTTCAAGAAATGATAAACGGGATACAGGCTTGAATCCTTCATCTGAAGCGTAGCGAAGGAAGTCGCATGAATCATAATAACCGCAATAATCAAAAGCGCGCGGACAAGCTGAATTTCCGGCAGTCTGCTTCTAGCAGCAGCCGCCCATTTCGTATTTTTCACAGGTGAACTCCAATCTAAGCTGTAACAAGGACATTATCAAAGGGTAGCCGCAAGAGCACCACCTTGTCAACAATTATTGCATATAGCCAGATCGTTGATGTTTTCGGCAACAATCGATATGTTGCTTTCAATCTGCAATCGATATAATTAGAGATAGAAATCACCTATTGGAGGGTTTATGAAGTGACCAATATGAATACCTTGCTTGAACAAATGACGCTGGAAGAAAAGATTTTTCAGTTGATGCAGCTAACTCCCAATTTCCTGAGCGAAGATGATGCGAATCTGACCGGTCCGCTTGCCTGGATGGGCGTAACGGAGAACATGGTCAACAATGCGGGCTCCGTGCTGAGCGCGGTTGGCGCGAAGGAAACGATGGCTTTACAGAAAAAATATATGGAGAACAGCCGCCTCGGAATTCCTCTTCTGTTCATGGCGGATATTATCCACGGCTACCGGACGATCTTCCCGGTAACGCTGGCAATCGGCAGCACATGGGATCTGGAGCTGGCCGAGAAGAGCGCGGCGATCGCGGCAAAAGAATCGGCCGTAACGGGTATTCATGTCACCTTTGCGCCGATGGTGGACCTTGTCCGCGACCCGCGCTGGGGCCGCGTGATGGAGTCGACGGGCGAGGATCCATACCTGAACAGCGAGTATGCCCGCGCATTCGTCCGGGGCTTCCAAGGGGAGGACCTGGCCGGCGATTTGGACCGGGTTGCGGCTTGCGTGAAGCACTTTGCGGCCTACGGGGCAGCCGAGGGCGGACGTGATTACAATACGGTGAATATGTCCGAAAGACAGCTTCGCGAGTCTTATCTTCCTGCCTACAAGGCTGCGCTGGATGAAGGCTGCGAGATGGTCATGACGGCTTTTAACACCGTGGATGGCATTCCCGCGACGGGCAACAAGTGGCTCATGCGCAATCTGCTTCGGGATGAGTGGGGCTTTGACGGCATGCTGATCTCCGACTGGGGCGCGGTAGGCGAGATGATTCCTCACGGCGTTGCGGCGGACGGAGCGGAAGCGGCGCAAAAGGCGATAGAAGCCGGCGTCGATATGGAAATGATGACGTCTCACTATGCCAATCATCTCAAGGAGCTCGTTGAAGCGGGCAAAGTAGACGTTAAGCTCATTGACGAGTCCGTTCTCCGCATCTTGAAGCTGAAGGAGAAGCTGGGACTCTTCGAGAATCCTTACCGCGCTGCAAGCGAGGAGCGCGAGAAGGAAGTGCTGTTGTCGGGCGAGCATCGTGCTGCTGCACGCGAGGTTGCCGCGAAATCATTCGTCCTGCTGAAAAACGAACAGGCGCTTCCGCTTCGGAGCGGACAAAAGCTTGCGCTGATTGGACCCTTCGCGGAGAGCGGAGATATCCTGGGACCTTGGTCGATCTGGGGCAAGCAGGAGGAAGCGGTACAGCTTCATGCCGGCTTGGCTGCCCGCTTGGGAGCGGATATCGTCGCCGTGGCAAAAGGCTGCGAGATCGAATCGGCTACGGAGGAGCAGCTGCGGGAAGCCGTCGCTGCCGCATCGGAAGCGGATGTCATCGTGCTGGCGCTGGGCGAAAGCTCCGAGATGAGCGGGGAAGCGGGAAGCCGCGGCGACATCCGTCTGCCGCAGGCGCAGCTTGACCTTATCGGCAGGCTGAAGCCTCTCGGCAAGCCGATTGTGGTCGTCTTGTTCAACGGACGTCCGCTTGATCTGCATGGCGTCATCGAGGAAGCGGATGCGCTGCTTGAGGTCTGGTTCCCGGGTACAGAGGGCGGCAACGCGATTGCGGACGTTCTGTTAGGCGACGTGAATCCGTCCGGTCGTCTGACCATGTCCTTCCCTTATTCGGTTGGACAGGTTCCGGTCTACTACAACAATTACAATACCGGGCGTCCGCTTACGCCTCAGAACGCGAGCGAGCGTTATGTTTCGAAGTATCTGGATATGCCAAATACGCCTCTGCTGCCTTTTGGTTATGGCCTCAGCTACACGACCTTCTCGTACAGCGGGATCAGTCTGTCGACCGACGTGCTGAATGCCGAAGATACGCTTCACGTATCCGTTGACGTGACGAACACGGGAACAGCGGCGGGCGAAGAGGTTGTCCAGCTCTACGTACGCGATATGGCCGGCGAGGTTGTTCGTCCGCTGAAGGAGCTCAAGGGCTTCCGGAAGCTGCTTCTGCAGCCTGGCGAGACGAAGACGGTGACGTTTGCCGTCACCGAAGAGCAGCTTCGTTATTATCATGCCGATCTGCAGCTGAAGAGCGACGCCGGCGAATTCCAAGTATTTGTCGGGGCCAACAGCCGCGATGCAGAGTCAAAGCCGTTCCGCTTGGTGAAATAAATAAATATTCAAGAAAAAACAACGAACCCGCTACCGCAGGTTCGTTGTTTTTTTGCGGGTAAAGCTCTTATAGAAGCATCCCTCATGCAAAATAGCTAATCTACTCCATAATCTAGGAGATATCGGCTAAATACGCTCTAAAAGAAAGCATGGCTGTTCATTGAGGACATTCCGCACGCGATTACCGAATGTATCCGCATTCATGGACGGAAAACGGTCTATTCCGCCTTTATTTGCGATTATATCGTGGTTTACAGAAAAGGGGGGAGAGGTCTATTATCAAATCTGCAACTCAACTTCATATGTTCGTATTCGCTGAGTTTCCGTTAGAACCGGAAAGCAGGGGAACCAATTGCGATGGGCTGCAAGTCAGCAGTGCCTGTCGCCGGGGTGAATCAGCAAAGCCGCCACATTGTTCGGGCAGCAAGCTGTAGGGCGATTCTCTAGACGCCCGAATCCGTCAGCTAACCTTGTAAGCGTTGATAGAGAGGGTGAACTTCGGTTTTTTACGGGCCGCGGGAGGATACTCTGCGGTTTTTTTGTCGTGTAAAAAAAGGCGAAGATGGTTACATTAGCACTGATAAGTGCCGGCGTGTCCAAGTATCCAGACGTAAAGTTGTTTAACTTCAATGTTGGCGGTGACCTGTGTGTTTACTCTTATCAAAAGATTACTGATCGGGCGTCCCCTCAAGTCCACGGAACTCGGGGAGCAAAAGCTCATTAAGACGAAGGCGCTTGCGATACTTTCCTCGGATGCCTTATCATCCGTTGCTTACGGTCCCGAGCAGATTCTGCTCGTCTTAATGACGGTGAGCGCAGCGGCGTTTTGGTATTCGATCCCGATTGGTGTCGGGGTGCTGGTCTTATTAACGGCACTTATTTTGTCTTACCGGCAAATTATATTTGCCTACCCGCATGGCGGGGGAGCGTATGTTGTATCGAAGGAAAATCTCGGGGTGTTCCCGGGTCTCATATCAGGCGGCGCGCTGCTGGTCGATTATATTCTGACCGTAGCTGTTAGCGTCTCGGCCGGTACGGATGCGATTACATCGGCTTTTCCAAGTCTGCATTCTCATTCGGTACTGATCGCTATCCTGTTTGTCCTTTTTATCACCATATTAAACCTGCGGGGCGTGACGGAATCGGCGTCTATCCTTGCTTATCCGGTGTACCTGTTCGTGCTGGCGATTGTTGTGATGGTCATTGTGGGCGTGTACAAAATCGCCACGGGCGATGTCTCGCCAGCTCTTCACACCTCGTTAGGCACGCCGGTAGCCGGCATCAGCCTATTCCTGCTGCTTCGGGCTTTCGCTTCGGGCAGCTCGGCGCTGACCGGGGTCGAGGCCATCTCGAACGCGATTCCCAACTTCAAGGATCCGGCGCCAAACAATGCGGCCAAAACCTTGCTTGCGATGGGAGCGCTGCTCTCGATCCTGTTCTCGGGCATCGTGTTCCTCGCGTATTACTACGGCGTCTCTCCGAAGGAGGACGTAACGGTTGTGTCGCAGATTGCCGAGGGGATCTTCGGACGCAACGTGATGTATTATTTTATCCAGGGTACAACGGCCTTGATCCTCATTCTGGCAGCGAATACCGGTTACTCGGCATTCCCGCTGCTTGCGGTTAACCTTGCGAAGGATAAGTTCATTCCGAGAATGTTCACGGTCCGCGGCGACCGTCTGGGCTACTCGAACGGCATCATCAGCCTAGGCGTTTTGTCCATTATTCTGATTATCGCCTTCCAAGGCAAGACCGAACATCTCATTCCGCTGTACGCGGTTGGCGTATTCATTCCGTTTACGCTGTCGCAGACGGGGATGCTGGTCAAATGGTTCCGTCAACGGCCGAAGGGCTGGGTCGGCAAGTTTATTATTAACTCGATTGGGGCTTTGATCAGCTTTATCGTAACGATGATGTTCTTCCTGACGAAGTTCGAACAGGTATGGTCGATTCTGATCTTCCTGCCGGTTATTATTTTTGTCTTCCATCGGATTAAGAAGCATTACGAGGCCGTGGGCGAGCAGCTTCGCCTCGCGACCTGCGAGCCAGTCATGCCAATCGTAGGCAACGTGATGATCTTGCCGGTATCGGGGATTACGCATGTGGTGGAACACTCGATCCTGTATGCGAAGTCGCTGAAGGCCGAGCAGATCATTGCCGTATACGTGCCGTTCGAGAAAGAGGATGAAGCGGCCTTCGAGGAGAAGTGGGAGAAATTCATGCCGGATGTCCGGCTTGTAACCCTGCATTCGCCATACCGCTCGATTACAAATCCGCTCTTCAAGTTCATTGATACGGTGCAGCGCAAGGCGAGCGAGAACAATTACCAGGTAACCGTCATTATTCCGCAGTTTATTCCGAAGAAGGGCTGGCACAACATTTTGCATAACCAAACGAGCTTAATGCTCCGTGCCCAGCTGCTGTACCGTAAGGATGTTGTCATCACAACGGTACCTTACCATTTGAAAAAATAGCGAAAAGCCAAAGTCCCGATGGACTTTGGCTTTTTTTTGATTGGAGTGTTCGGGGCGGTTCTCCAGCTATTGGCGGGATTGACGTTGCCGCATATCGTTAAGCGAGCAAGGAACGCCAGGATCGGGCGGGAGCAGCTTCGATAGAGAGTGCTTAACGATGCGAAATATCGTTAAGCTGTGCGGTCAACTTCTCATCCTTAGCAGCGGCTCTGCCTGGCTTCGAAGGCCAGAATACCCATTTGCCGATCCATACCGTTAGAGCCGGTACGAGGAAGGAGCGGACGATAAACGTATCGAGCAGAACGCCGATGGCCGTTACCGTTCCGAATTGGACAAGAACCTGAATCGGCAGAGTTGCAAGCACGGCGAAGGTGCCCGCCAGAATGACCCCGGCGGAAGTAATGACGCCGCCTGTCTGCGCAACGCCTTCCACAATTGCCTGATTGAGCGGCATCGACTTGCTCTTTTTCCAGATGCTCGACACCATAAAGATATTATAGTCCTCACCTAGCGCGACGAGGAAGACGAAGGCATAAAGCGGAATGAGGCCTTGTATCGCGTCTGCGCCAAATAGATGATGCAGAACGAGCCAAGCGATTCCAAGCGCGCTGAAGTAGGAGAGAAGGACGGTTCCCATCAGGTAGAGCATGGCCACAAACGAGCGCAGATAGATAAGCAATAGCAGCGCGATCATCCCGATAATAACGGGAATGATCCGATAGGCATCCTGGCTGGTCACATGGCGCGTATCATACTGCTCGGCTGTCGCTCCTGCAATCCATACTTTATCGGATGCATCCGTGATGCCGGCGTTCTGCAGGGTTTGTTCCGCAGCGGAACGGATCACCGGGATCATATCCAACGCTTCAACGGAATACGGGTTCATCGCAAGCTCCACGTTATAGGAAACAATGCTCGAATCCCGCGTATTTGCTACCGGTTCAGAAACGTCGCTGATATTCGCCAATTCCCCAAGCTTCTGATCCAGCGGGAAGTCCTTGCCGTCTGTTTGAACCAGCACTTGAACCTTCGCCAGGCTGCCTTCGGAGAAGTGGTCGCCAATCAGCGTGAACCCTTCGCGGGAAGGCATATCTTCAGGGAAAGAGGACAACGTGTCATACGTGAACTTGATCTGGGCTGAGAAGGCTGCCGTAATGCCAAGCACAATCAGTGTGGAGATGGCGATCGTCTTCGGCCGCTTCACGATGGCTTCGCCTAGGCGTATGCCGAAGCTTGATTTTGTCTTCGCGGCTGGCAGCGGTTTGTTCTTGCGCGCGGCGCGGGCAGCCTGCATCTCCGGTGTGCGCGGCACAAACGGATAGAAGGAAGCGCGGCCGAGTATGGCGAGCAATGCAGGTACAAGCGTTACGCTGGCGATCATCATGATAAGGATCGACAAGCTGAACGGCACGGCAAAGCGGTGGATTGCGCCGTATTGCGCGAGCAGCAGGGCAAGCAGCGACATCACAACGGTCAATCCGCTCATGGTAATGGCACCGCCGGAATCGCTGAGCGCTTTGAGCAAGGCCTGCTTTTTATTGGACTCTGTGGTCAGCACGCTGCGGAAACGGGCGATCAGGAAGAGGCAGTAGTCCGTTCCGGCGCCAAAGAGCAGTACGGTCATAATCGATAAGCCTTGCGAATCGTACGAAATCCAGCCCTCATCGGCCATCCAGCCGAGAATCGGACCGGTCAGGCCATAAGCAAAGCCAACCGCAACAAGCGGAATAAGGGCGAGAATAGGCGAGCGATAGATCAGTAACAGAATAATCAGGACAAGCAGGGTAGTTGCGATCAGGAGCGAGACGTCGGCGCCCTTGAACAGGGAGGTAGCATCCACGCCGATACCCGCCGGTCCGGTTATCCGGCCGACCAGTCCTTCATCATCCAGGGACGTATCAAACGGTTTGGTTGTAAAAATCGTATCCGCATCAGCCTGCAGCTGCTCCAGACTGATCTTCAGTTCATCGGATGAAGCGTTTTTGTCAAAAACGACCGTCTGGAGCATCGTTGTGCCGTCTTCCGATACCATCGCCTTCAGAGCAGGCAGCGGCATCTCGTGAAGCGGAGGCAGCTCTGTCTGATGAGGCAGCGGGCTGTCGGCAAGCTTTTTGGATAAGGCCTGAACCTGGGCAACATCCTCATCGGTCAGACCTGCCGTCCGGTGCCACGCGATAATGGCCGGAATACCGTTATGTTCATTCAGGGCGTCAGCCTGAACAGACGGAGCGCTGCTCTCCAGATTGGCAGCCGCATCGTTCTTGTGATCGCCGGATGACGGCAGAAGAACGTTCGCGAGAGCGACGAACACAATCCACAGAACCAGGGTAATCCATCGTCCCCGTTTACCGCTGACGGCATCTGCCATACGTGCTAAACCATTCATGCTTTCTCATCTCCCTTATTTTCGTTGTTTTCGTATTGAAGTCTTTCTTCCTCGGAGGCCAGCCCGAACAGCAGGACATCCACCGTCCGGGCGGCCATGACCTCTACCGGCACGGGATTGCCGATGCCTTTCGGTAGAGGGCTGCCGCTGCGTCCCGGCTTGCGTTGAATAACGCTGAGCAGGAAAAAAGCGGAAGGAATCGGCTCAAGCAGACCGCCCCGGAGGCTGCCGTTCTTTTGCCCTTCTTCGAATAAGGCGGCAATCGGCAGCAGATAGCTCTCCTGCCACCAGCTCCTAATGAGCTGCTGCGTTTCAGGCCGAAGCTCGTGCCGGATATCTCTTTCCATCTGGCTGAGATCGTCGGGCATATACAGCAGAATATAAGCAACAAGCTTGATTAACCTTTCCCGCACGGTCCCGCCGCTTAAGACAATCCCATTCATGGCGATCTTCGTCTCTTCCGTAACGGTTCTCAGCACTTCGGTATAGAGAGCTTCTTTATCCGCAAAATAATGGTACATTGCCGGCTGCGTCAAGCCGCTGGCTTCGGCGATCTGGCGTGTTGTAACCGACCGGTAGCCATGCTCCATGAACAGGTCGTGCGCGGTCTTAATAATCAAGGAGCGGGTTTCTTCATCCAGCGGCTGTTTTTTTCTGCGTCCCATAGCAAGGATTCCCTTCTGTTTGAAATGCTTTAGTCACTAATTTATCGTTTGATAAATTAATGTTGCTGAATAGATTTTATCAAGTGATAAATTAAAAATCAACCCAATCAAGAAGAGTTCATCAATAAGCCTTATTTGGCTTCTTAAGCGGATGAACAAAAAAAAGGACCGTCCCATCAGCCAATGACTGAGGGACGGTCCTTGTATAACGATAGATTAGAAATCAAAGTTGTCCGGGTCTGGACCTACTCGTTTGTCTTCGTTCAGGGCATCGATTTGAGCCATTTCGTCAGCGGACAGCTCGAAATCAAATACGTTGCTGTTCTCGATAATGCGGGATTCCTTGATCGATTTCGGAATCGTAACGACGCCGTTTTGCAAATCCCAGCGCAGGATCACTTGAGCAACCGACTTGCCGTGGCTGGCCGCGATTGCGCTCAATACCGGATGGTCAAGCAGCTGGCCCTGCATAAGCGGGGACCATGCCTCCAATTGGATATTGTGCTCGCGAGTGAAGGCGCGAAGCTCATGCTGCGCAAGCATCGGATGATATTCGACCTGGTCAACCATCGGCACAATCTCGGCATCCTGCATGAGATCCTGCAGATGACGGACATGGAAGTTGCTCACGCCAATGGCTTTAACGCGGCCTTGTTTGTAGAGGGTCTCAAGCGCACGCCATGCATCCTTGTATTTGCCTTCAACCGGCCAGTGAATCAGATACAGGTCCAGGTAGTCCAGGCCAAGCTTGTTCAGGCTTGTCTCGAAAGCGGCAAGCGTCGATTCATAGCCAAGGTCCGCGTTCCATACCTTCGATGTGATGAACAGCTCTTCTCTTGCTACGCCATACTCGGCGATAGCCTCGCTGATGCCTTGGCCAACGCCGGCTTCATTATCATAGATGGCGGCTGTATCGATGCTGCGGTAGCCGTTTTTGATCGCGTCTTTAACGGAGTTAACGACTACGTTGCCATCTTCCACTTTGAATACGCCAAGGCCAAACCAAGGCATAGCTACACCGTTTTGAAGTACTACTTTGTCGTTTAAATGTTGTGCTGTTGTCATTTTGTAAGTTCCTCCTAAAATGAATGATCACACGAATGGCTGCGTTCGAGCCATTCGTGATGATTCATGCTTCGTAAGCATAAACCAATGAATGATCACACGAACGGCTATGTTCGAGCCATTCGTGATGATTCATGCTACGTAAGCATGATCTAATGAATGGCCACTCCGCTTAAGAAGCGGAGGCTTGCGGCTCGTAATGGTCTGCCGTTTCTTTCTTCTCCATCGAACGGCTCCACGCGGTCAGAATAACAGCGCCAACCACCATAATCGCACCGATCCAAGGGGTATGAATCAGACCAAGCTCGTCGGTAATAATACCTCCGACGTAAGCACCGATAGCGATGCCGGCGTTAAAGGCCGAGATGTTAAGGGCAGACACGACATCAATGGATTTAGGCATATACCGTTCTCCGAGCAGAACGACATACATTTGAAGACCGGGAACATTCATGAAGGCCAGGAGACCCATGAGCGTTATCGTTATTAACGCAGCAGCCGCGTACGGCGCCGTGAACGTCAGCACGAGCAGGATAACCGCCTGCAGGATGAACATCACGAGAAGGGCCGACAGAGGCTTCTTGTTGGCGGCTTTACCGCCGATCAGATTGCCGATGGCAATAGCGATACCATACAGGACCAGAATACCCGCAATCGTGCTTTCCTTAAACCCGGTAATATCATGGAGCAGCGGAGACAAGTAAGTGAAGACGACAAACGTCCCGCCGTACCCCAGCATCGTAATGGCGAATGCGAGCAGCAAACGGCCATTTTTTAATACCTTGAAAGGCTCGCTCAGCTTCGTCCGGTTGCCCTTCCGCAGCGTGTTTGGCACGAGCAATAAATTCGCAATAAGCGCAATGATGCCAATTATCGCAATCGCGACAAAAGCGGCTCGCCATCCGGCATGCTGCCCGAGGAGCGTGCCTAGCGGCACCCCGGTAACCGTAGCGACCGTGAGGCCCGAGAACATCATGGCGATCGCGCTTGCCCGGCGGTCCTCCGACACGAGATCGGCGGCAATGGTAGAGCCGATGGACATAAACACGCCATGCGAGAAGGAAGAGATGACGCGGGCAACCAGCAGCATAGCGATGCTGCTCGATATGGCCGCGAGGCCGTTCCCCAGGATAAAGATGATCATAATGGCGATAAGCAGCGTCTTGCGCGGCACCCTTGAAGTAAGGGCCGTTAGCAATGGAGCCCCTACCGTAACGCCCACCGCATATAAAGTAACGGATAGTCCCGCTGTCGTAACGGATACACCCAGATCTTCCGAGATTAAAGGCAAGAGTCCAACGCTAATGAACTCTGTCGTTCCGATGGCAAAAGAGCTGATCGCGAGCGCCAGAAGCGCAAGCGCCGTGCGACTTTTTGCTGTAACCATGTTTTGCACTCCCCATATTTCGTAATGTTGTGTTAATCGGCCGGTAAGTGCTATTATGGAGGCAATCAGTCCGCGTGACTAGTACGCACTATTTTGTAATATAGATACCAAAAAGTAATATAGATACTTTAAAGTTCCTATGGAACAGGAGGAGCAGCAATGGAAACGATAGTAGCACCGCCGAAGAAATACAACATCTCCGTCGAAGCAACGCTTGAAGTGATCGGAGGCAAGTGGAAATGCGTGATCCTGTGCCATCTGACGCATGGGAAGAAAAGAACAAGCGACTTCAAACGTCTGATGCCGTCCATCACGCAAAAGATGCTGACCCAGCAATTAAGGGAGCTGGAGGAGGACGGGATCGTGAACCGGATCGTCTACAATCAGGTTCCGCCAAAGGTCGAGTACGAGCTGACGCCATATGGAGATAGTCTTCGCCCGATCCTTGATTCCTTATGCAATTGGGGCGAGCGGCATATTATTAAGGAATATGGCAGCAAAGCGGATATGTTAGAAGATAACGGGCTTAATAATTTAAGCGATTAATAAAAAAGGACGAAGCTGCCTCAA
This sequence comes from Paenibacillus glycanilyticus, assembly GCF_023715145.1. Classification (GTDB taxonomy): domain Bacteria; phylum Bacillota; class Bacilli; order Paenibacillales; family Paenibacillaceae; genus Pristimantibacillus; species Pristimantibacillus glycanilyticus_A. The sequence continues at coordinate 68,627 of NZ_JAMBNP010000010.1, forward strand.
TGAGGCCGCTTCGTCCTTTTTACAATTATTCTTCGTGGTCGGAGATCAGCACCGTAACCGGATTGGACTGTACCGTGCCCGGGATGCGCTGTCCGCTTGGTGTCACATAGTCGAAGCTGAGACTTGCGCTGTTGACGGTCAGCGGGTTCTCGGGTTCAGCCACTGCTTGAGCGGCGAAGGCTGCGCGGGTCGTCTGGAACCCGCCAATTGATCCAAGAGGAATGCCGGCGGCCGGATTTGTTCCAGGCGAACTCACGCCGTTAATGGAGACACTTCCCGGGATGAACGACAGGCCGGCAGGCACAATATCGTGGATTATCACATTATTGATCGGCGTCAATTCAGGATTGTTGACAACAAGGGTAAAGATGACCGAATCACCAACAAATACTTCGTTCACATTGACGGACTTTGTGATGGTTGGCGGCCTTAGAACGGTGACGTTAACGGGATTTGTGAATATTCTTTGATCCACAAGCTGACCGTTCGGCAGTTCAAATTGCAATAAAATATCGCCGCGGTTAACAAGCACACCGGTTGGCGGATAAGATTCGACCTTCAGGATGGCTGGCGGGTTTGACGGTGGCAAGACGGGCACAGTATAATAGAACTACTAATTTAGTAAATTAGTAAAATGTTAATGAATATAAAGGACAACCTATAAATGGAGGAATAGAAGCATGAAAATCCCAACAACCTTAAAGCATAAACCGGTTATTGTCTCTGAAAATTACGAGCACGTAGACGGACGGTACGCGGAAAATACCGATGCGAAGGGTCTATCCCTTGGTCTGGCTCAATGGAATGATAGAGGCAAGGTCGAGATTTCGGCAAAGGTATGGCGTTATACCGGGGAGAAATGGTCGCGCCAATCCGAGGAGCTGCCGCTTCACCGCGTGCTGGATCTTGCGATTCTGGTAGCCCGTTCGATGCAGCATTTCCGCGAGGAGTCTTACCGGTACGAGAACCTGTATGATCCGGAGCAGCCGGTCATTGACCGCATTGGCCTGCAAGGGGATGCGATGACCGTCGAGGTATGCACGGACAATGAGAAAATCAATCAGGATATCAAGCTGTTCAGCCAGGCGCTGAGCGACGACGATGAGCTGAACGGGGAGCGTCTTCGCACCTTGTCCCGCATTTTGAAGGAGCTTGGCTATTAAGACATGTTCGTCCATCTGACGCAGCAACGTTAGTCTTCTTCCTGCCGACGCTTCGCAAGAATGTTAGTCATGGCGCGGTATGCCGTTTCATAGAATAAGGCATACCTTAAAAGGAAGTGAAGCCATGAGGAGTTATCAGTGGATCAAGTGGCGTAGATTCCTCCTCAGGATCGTAGTCCTCATCATCCTGGTCTGGCTATTATGGGCAGGAGGACCACCGGCGTGGAATGTTGCGCTTACCGTTGCCAGCTTTTTATTTCAGCTGCTGTTCGCCGTCGTCTTCATCATTATCCAATTTGTCGCGTTGTTCTGGTTCCTCGCGAGAGGTCGAACGTATTGGGTACTGCCGGGAGAGACGGGCGCCACTTGGGACGATTATCGGGGCAATCCGGAGATCGTGGAGAATGCCAAGAAGATCGTGAGCTTGCTGAAGGGCGTGAAGGATTTCAAGCGGATGGGCGGGGAAGCCATCAGGGGCCTCCTGTTATGCGGACCGCCGGGAACGGGGAAATCTTATTTGGCACAGGTTATTGCAAACGAAGCACAGGTACCGTTCGCTTATGCTTCGGCTCCAAGCTTCCAGAACATGTTCTTTGGCGTCGGCAACCTGAAGGTCATGCGTATCTACAAGAAGGCGCGCAAGCTGGCGGGCATCTACGGCGCCTGCATTATCTTCATTGATGAAGTGGATGCCATCGGCATGAGCAGGCAGGGCGGCGGAGGCGGAGGCATGGGCATGTTCGGCATGGGCGGCGGTACGGGACTGCTCAACGAGCTGCTCCTGCAGATGGACCCTCCGAATCTCGACAGCTCGAAGTTCAAGAAGTTTCTCCGTTCGCTTGGCCTGCTGCGGAGGAAGGCGGAACGTCCGCCCGTGCTGACCATCGCCGCGACGAACCTGCCGGATGTGCTGGATCAGGCCTTGCTTCGTCCCGGCCGGTTCGACCGCCAGCTCTGGGTAGACTCGCCGGATTATGACGGCCGCGTCGACGTGTTCGGGTACTACCTCAAGAAGGTGAAATGCGACCCGACGCTTACGCCGGAGAAGGCGGCAATGGATACCATCGGCTACAGCCCGGCCCAAATCAAGCATATCGTTAACGAAGCCGTCGTGATCGCGCATCAGCGGGGGGCGCAGGAAGCGGGCTATGAGGATTTCCGCGCAGCCATGGAAACGTATGAATGGGGCCTGAAGCAGCCGCTCCGTTCCATGAAGGATGACGAGAAGCGAAATGTGGCTTACCACGAAGCAGGCCATGCGGTAGCTCAGTTTCTGCTTAAGCCCCATGATCGGGTATGGAAGGTTACGATTATCCGCCGCGGCGGATCGCTTGGGCTTGCGGCTACGAAGCCGATGCATGAGCGGTATAACCGGAGTGACAGCGAAATTCTGGCCCATATCCAGGTCTGCCTTGCTGCCCGCGCGGTAGAGGAGGAATTCCTCGGCAAGAAGCTGAACGGGGTAACCTCGGACCTTCGTCAGGCTACGGAAAGCGCCGGAGCTTATCTGGGCATGGTCGGGATGGGCGACGAGCTGTACAGCTTCCTGGCGGCGGGCTCCAGAATGGACGCGCTCAAGTCATTGCGCCCTCAGATTAACGAGCTGCTCAAGGATCAGATGCAGCAGGTGAAGAAGCTTGTGCGCGATCATGCCGACTTTGTGCATAAAATTGCGGAAGAGCTGCTCTTGCACGGGGATCTGACCGGCGAAGAGATTGAGCAGATCTACATGGATCTATACGGCCGGGCTCGCCCGGAGCCGTCGGAGGTTAAGTTGACCGTTACGGCGGCAGCTCCAGCCAAGGAGGCGGAGGAGTCTGCAGCCGAATTGATCGAGGAAGAACCGGAGGAAGAAGGCAATGATGGGCCGGATACCGATCCCGACCACCGGGGACCGGAGTCATAAGCATGAGGGAGAGACCCGGCCGATGCGGCTGGGTCTTTTGCCGTTCCAATGTTACAATAAAGGCATAGCAAGAGAGGAGCGGTAGCAGCCCGGTATGACACAAGAACCGAACAGGAACAGAAAAGGCGTTTTTTTTGATGTAGACGACACGTTGTACGATCATTTATCCCCCTTCCGTCAGGCTGTGATCGCTATAGTTGGCGAGCGGGAAGGGTTCCCGTACGAAGAGGCTTATCACCGGATGCGCTATTATAGCGACATGCTGTCGCTCGAGATGGGCGGGGCTGGCGTGATGGAAAGCGGAGCGAGCACGGAGCTGATGCGCCGGCGGCGGTTCGAGCTGTCCCTGGCGGAATTCGGCATTGCGCTCAGCGAGGAACAGGCTTCGGCCATGCAGGCCGCGTATATCGGCTGTCAGTTCAACATTACGATGTTCGAGGGAGCCAAGGAGCTCATTGATAGGCTGGTGAAAGCCGGTTATGTAGTTGGCCTCTTGACCAACGGCGCCGAGAACCATCAGCTCCGCAAAATCCGGGCGATGGAGCTTGATGAGCTGATCCCGCCGGAGCGGCAGTTCATCTCGGGCAAGGTCGGATGGGACAAGCCGGATATCCGGGTATTTAACCATGTGAATGAAGCGACCGGAACAACGCCGGAGAACAGCATTTATATCGGCGACTCCTGGCGTAACGACGTTATTGGCGCGCTGGAAGCGGGCTGGTCCGTGATCTGGTTCAACCACCGCGGAGCAAATCCCGAATCGGGGGAGCATACTCCTACTCATACGGCGGCAAGCTATGAGGAATTAGCCCGGCTGCTGGCATAAAAAAAGAAGACCCGGTCGGAGGTCCGGGTCTTCTTTTTCGTATGGTATTACTTTCTGTAGTACTTCTTTACGGTTCTGTGCAGCTCGGCTTGAGTGAAGCGCTGTGAAGCGAGCGGAGCACCGTCAGCGTCTTTGCCCCATACGGAGACAAGCACTTTTTTGCTGAAAGTCGTGATTTGGATTTCGTATTGATTGACGTTCGCCACATCCAGCTCGACAAAGCCGGAAGAACGTGCAGCCAGACTTAAGGTTCTTTTTGCGAGGAGCGCTTTCGTGCCGTTCAGGCGGTAGAGCCGGATAACAACTTCTTCGCGTTTGTAGCCGTTGTTCAAAGCTTTTACGAATACGGTGGTAGCAACACCCGGGACGTCAAGGCCAAACGCGTTCTCGACAGGACCGGTGGAATACACGTATTGAAGGGCCATTCTTGTTCATCACTCCCTTTCTGTACGAGTATGATTAGGATCCTTATCCCGCGGATGTCCGAAGGGATGAAGGAAATCTACTACTCTATTAACATATGCAAATCTCGTGAGAAGGTAATAGATGCAAGACTACGAAACTACTAATTGAGGAAAGCACCCGGCCCATCTTGCGGGAGCAGGAGCTTCGTTGCTATTTACCGAATGCTGTGGTATAGTCGCCGCAATTCGACATTAAGGAAGAAGGAAGGGATTATTGATGGGTACAAAAAAACCAAAGCTTGTCGTGATCGGCAGCTTGAATATGGATATTGTGGTAGAGACCAGCGCTTACCCGCAGGTAGGCGAGACCATTACAGGACAACGCGTTCGCTTTATTCCTGGCGGTAAGGGGGCAAACCAGGCGGTGGCCGGGGCGCGTCTTGGCGCGCATACGGTAATGATTGGCGCGGTCGGGGACGATGCGTTTGGCGAAGAGCTGCTAGGCAGCCTTCAGAAGGACGGAGTAGATATTGCCGGCGTAAAACGCGTAGAAGGAACGGCTTCCGGGATCGCATCGATCTACGTCGCGGAAGGAGACAACAGCATCGTTGTAGTTCCGGGTGCAAACGGTCTGGTCGAGCCGGCGGATATTGACCGCTGCGAGGACAAGCTGAAGGAAGCGGATATCGTGCTGCTGCAGCTGGAGATTCCGGTGGAGACGGTTCTGTATGCAGCCCGCAAAGCCAAGTCGCTGGGCAAGCTTGTTGTGCTTAATCCAGCGCCGGCGCAGCAGCTGCCGGAGGAGCTGTTCGGGCTTGTGGATTACTTCACGCCGAACCGGTCGGAGCTTAGCGGTTATGCAGGCATCAGCGCTGAAGGCGATTTGTTGGAGCCCGCGATTCGCCGGATGATGGAGCTTGGAGCGGCTCATGTCGTGACGACGCTTGGCGCAAGCGGCTCGGCTTATCTCGATGAGGAAGGCCGGCTTGTACAGGTCGCCGGCTACAGGATGCCGGTTGTGGATACGACCGGAGCGGGCGACTGCTACAATGCCTCGCTCGCGGTAGCGTTGGCCTCCGGCCGGGCGCTTCGCGAGGCGGTTGATTTTGCTTCAATGGCATCCGCACTGGCGGTAACCAAATTTGGAGCGCAGACCGGCATGCCTACCGAGGAAGAAGTGGCGCGGTTCGCGAAGGAGCAAGGGAAGTAAATCGCCCGGCAAGGGATATGGCGGCATTATTGAGGAATAATACCTGTGATGCCATCTCAAAGAGGAGCTGCTTCACAGGTATGAAAAGATTTGTATTAGGTGCGGCGGTCACGGCGCTGTTATGCGGGTTTGCCGCTCCCGAAGCAACCAAGGACAGAGCCTATTACGAAAGCCGCGGCGAGATCATCTGGGAGGTTCCGGGCGAGAGCAAGCGGATCGCGCTGACGTTTGATGACGGGCCATACCCGGAGACAACGGAGCCGATTCTGGATCTGCTCAAGGAGTATCATGCCAAGGCGACGTTCTTTGTTGTCGGCACCCGGGTGGAGGCCTTCCCGGATACGATCAAGCGGGAGATTGCGGAAGGACATGAGGTTGCGAATCATACGTTCCACCATTATTTTCTGCAGAAGAAAAACAACGAGACGGTGCAAAACGAGATTGTCCGGACTGAGCAGGCGTTAGAGCATGTAACCGGCAAGAAGCCCTTATTGTTCCGCCCGCCGGGCGGCTTTTATAACGAGCAGATGATTGCGATTGCGAAGAAATACGGCTATACCACCGTTCTATGGTCCTGGCACCAGGATACGAATGACTGGCGCAGCCCCGGCGTGCAAAAGATTGTGAACAAGGTGCTGAACAACGCCCGTAACGGGGATATCATTCTGCTCCATGATTATGTGCCGCATTCGATGCAGACGGTAGAAGCGCTGCGGCTGATCCTTCCGGAGCTCCAGCGGAGGGGTTACGAGATGGTTACGGTCACGGATCTGATTCATAATCGGGACGGCGTTCTGAATCCATATTAAGGAAGGGTAACCGGGAAGGGAAAGGGGAGGCTGATGTCGAACCTTTCTCTTATTCGAACGTTTCCGCTTTGGTGGAATAGTTTGAAGGGTGTGCCATACAATATTGTAAGCGCTATCAATGTGTTGGGATGCCAAATACACTTGAAAAGGTGGTATTGCGATGGGAACTCGTCTTTGGTGGGAACAGGCGGTCAGACAGCGTTTTCCGCATATTCGATATGTCACCATTCGCAGCTGTGGACATCATAAGGCGACGATCTATGCATGGGACGAACAGCTTCATTTGTCCGAAGAGGATTCGGTAAAGCTTCACCGTTATGCATCGGAATGGATGTCGCCGGATATTTGCGTATCGGTGAAGCCATACAATGAAGCGGCTGCGGATCAGGTATCCTGCCAGTCGCCCGATGAGGAGCTCACAAAGACAGCGCTAAGGGGCAGGCTGGACCAGTCCGCCGTGTTCGCGGTGCTGAACAATCTGTTTGCCGGCGTTGTTGTCTCCTTCAACCGGTATGACGTGCGTACAGGAACGGTCCATTTGGCCGCATACAGCCACTCCCCCTTCACGGATACGGCCAAGAGCAAAATCCGCCACTATGCCGAGGAACTGATGCCGGTTGGTTCAACGGTTAATGTCACGTACTACGGCTAATTTTCGCGACAAGCACAGGATCAACGAATGCCGGTCAGGATTGCCGAGCCGGACCAGTCGCTGGTCCTTTTTTTTGTCGCCTGCGCCTTCCATATCCTGTATAATCGTTGTACAAGCTAGGTGATGGGAATCCGGACAAAAGGAGATTTGAGTGCGGGATGAGACTGAGAAAATGGCGGAGTATCAAATACGCGGCAACCGCGGCATATCTGGTGATAATTGTTCTGGGCGTAACGGGGAATATTCCGAGCCGGTTATCGACAACTTTGGTTGTGGTCTTGTTAGGCATTGTCCTGTTCGTTCAAAGCTATGAAGACGCGAAGCGGGGAAGAACGGGCAGCATGCTGTTTGCCGCAATCGGCGGCATTATATGTATCTCGGCGTTGACGCTGATTCTGATATTGACGGAGTTTAGCTAGGTGATATAGAGCAAGCAATTAAGCAGAACTAAAAAGCCTTAACGATGCGCGGCATCGTTAAGGCTTTTTAGTTCTGCGGCATCGTTATGGCGGTGGCGAAAGTAGCAGATTGGGGAGAAAAGCGTGCGAGTAGGGAGCTTAACGACCTGCCGTATCGTTAAGGCGGTTAATAGTAGGTGGGCTGAGGTCTTAGCGATGTGCGGCATCGTTAAGGCGGTGGCGAAAAGCAGATGGGGGAGAAAAGCGTGCGAATGGGAGAGCTTAGCGATCTGCGGTATCTTTAGGGCGGTTAAATAGTAGGTGGACGGAGGCCTTAGCGCTGTGTGGCATCGTTAACGGTCCATAGGCATACCGATAAATGATTGAAAACCGTGTAACGGCGCGAGTTTCACCAGGGCTACAACAAACGAAAAAATTTAGGTCTTTACTTGTATACAAGAATACAAGTAAAGTAAAGATAAGAGACAAACGTGGAAGGAGGAACGCAGATGACTTTAATACCGCCTCTGCAGCCGCAGAAGCAGCGCAAGACGCTGGGCGATCAGATCTATGAATCGATCCGCGAGAGCATCGTTTCGTTCCGGCTGCCGCCGGGTACGATGATTTACGAGAATGAGCTGGCCGATACGATGAACGTGAGCCGCACGCCGGTACGGGAAGCGATCCGGCTGCTCGTCAGCGAACAGCTGCTGGAGGTTCTTCCGCAGCGGGGCACGCGTATTGCGCTGATATCGGAGCGCAAGGTGAGCGAGGCCCGTTTTATCCGGGAGCAGCTGGAGCTTGGGGCTTTCCGTCTTGCCGCTGCCAAATGGGGAGAACGCGACCGTTCCGCTGAAAGCGCTTCGCTGGAAGCACTGCTGGTGCAGCAACGCGCTGCGGCGGAAGCAAAAGATATCGCGCTGTTCATGCAGCTGGATGAAGCTTTTCACCGCGCTATTCTGGAGATTGCGGACAATGACACGCTGCTGCAGATGATCTATTACATGCGTGCTCATCTTAACCGTGCCAGATACCTGGCTATCGATCAGTTTGGTCACATGGACCGTGTCGTGGAAGAGCACCGGTTATTATACGAAGCCGTCCGCAGCGGCAATGAACAGCTGGCCGCAGAGCGGCTGGCGCAGCATATCCGCAAGCTGGATCAGGAGCTTCCGCAGCTTCGGGAAGCGCATCCGGATTATTTTCAGACTTAAACGACATTTCCTTGGGAGAGGACGACTATCATGAGAATGACTTTTCGTTGGTTTGGGGAAGGCAATGACTCGGTGACGCTGCAGCAGATCAAGCAAATTCCGGGCGTAGAAGGTCTCGTATGGGCGCTGCATGACGTACCGGCTGGCGAAGAATGGCCGATGGACAAAATCATGGCGTACAAGAATCTGGCTGACGAGCACGGCTTCCATCTGGAAGTTGTTGAAAGCGTAAACGTACACGATGACATCAAGCTTGGCTTGCCTACCCGCGACCAATATATCGAGAACTACAAGCGTACGATTAAGAAGCTGGCGACGGTTGGCGTTAAGGTGATCTGCTACAACTTCATGCCAATCTTCGACTGGATGCGGACGGACCTGTTCAAAGAGATGGAAGACGGTTCTACCGCGCTGTTCTTCGACAAAGCCAAGATCCAAAGCATGAGCGCGGAAGAGCTGGTCAACAATATCGCGGGTAACTCCTCCTACTCGATGCCGGGCTGGGAGCCTGAGCGCCTGAAGCGCCTTGCGCCGCTGTTCGAAGCGTATAAGGACGTGACGGAGGAGGATCTCTTTAACAACCTGCAGTATTTCCTCGAGCAGATTATTCCGGTGTGCGAAAAGCATGACATCAAGATGGCGATTCACCCGGATGACCCTCCTTACTCGGTGTTTGGCTTGCCGCGGATCGTAACGAACCGCGATAACCTGGCGAGATTGCTGAAGCTGGTCGACAGTCCGTATAACGGTCTGACGCTTTGCAGCGGATCGCTTGGCGCAAACCCGGACAACGATATTCCGGCTCTGGTGCGGGAGTTTGCGGACCGGATTCCTTTTGCCCATATCCGTAACGTGCGCGTGTATGAGAATGGCGATTTCATCGAGACTTCCCATAAGTCGAGCGACGGCACCGTGGATATCGCTGAGGTTGTGCGGGCTTACCATGACAGCGGGTTTACGGGTTATGCGCGTCCTGACCACGGCCGCCATATTTGGGATGAACAATGCCGTCCGGGCTACGGTTTGTACGACCGAGCGCTTGGCATCATGTATCTGTGGGGCGTATGGGACGGACTCGAGAGAATTCGAAAGGGGAATGTATAACATGGTACCGGTTCACGAGCAATTAGCGGGTAAAGTTGCGGTTATTACGGGAGGAAGCGGCGTGCTTTGCGCGGAGATGGCAAGAGAGCTCGGCCGTCAAGGCGTTAAGGTAGCAATTCTCAACCGAACGGCCGAAAAAGGCGAGGCGGTAGCGCGCGAAATCCGCGAAGCGGGCGGAGTGGCTATTGCGGTTGCCTGCAACGTGGTAGATGCGGAGAGCGTGAAGGAAGCAAGCGCGGTTGTGCTGGAGCAGCTCGGCAGCTGCGATATTCTGATCAACGGCGCCGGCGGCAACCATCCGGACGGCATTACGACGAAAGAAACGTTTAACCCGGATGATCTGGACAATCCTGAAATCACGACCTTCTTCGATCTGAAAAAAGAAGGCTTTGGCTTCGTATTCGACCTGAATCTTCTCGGAACCCTTATTCCGACGCAGGTATTTGCGAAGCAGATGATCAATAAGCCAGGCGCTACGGTGATTAACATGTCGTCGATGAGCGCGCCAAGTCCCATGACGAAGGTGCCTGCGTACAGCGCAGCGAAAGCGGCGATCAACAACTTTACGCAATGGCTGGCCGTTCATATGGCGGATGTGGGTATCCGCGTAAATGCGATTGCGCCGGGCTTTTTCCTGACGGAGCAGAACCGCAAGCTTCTTACGAACGAAGACGGTTCCTTGACGGATCGCTCGAACAAAATCATTACCCACACGCCGATGCGCCGTTTCGGCAAGCCGGAAGATCTGCTTGGCACCCTTGTATGGCTGGCGGATGACAGCGTGTCCGGCTTCGTAACGGGCATCACCGTTCCGGTCGACGGCGGCTTTATGGCTTACTCGGGCGTGTAGCCGAATTGAATTTCAGTCTTCGGTTACTCGAATTTATAATTTCTATTGTGGTAATATAAGGTGCAGCTTAGTTAGCTAAAATTGGAAGGAGTGGCGATTGTGAAATACCGGAGACTCGGAAGTACGGAGCTTGACGTATCTGTTATTGGCATTGGAACATGGCAGTTCGGAGGAGAATGGGGGCGCGAGTACACGCAGGGCGAAGCCGATGCGATTCTCGACAGGGGGCATGAGCTGGGCATCAACCTGATTGATACCGCGGAATGCTACGGCGACCATCTCTCGGAATCTCTAATTGGCGACTATATCAGCCGCCGCAATCGCGAGGACTGGATTATCGCAACGAAGTTCGGCCATCACTTCCATGAGCGGTTCACGCGCACGGATTCTTTTGACCCGGCGGGTGTAATCGAACAGCTGGATGCATCCTTAAAGGCGTTAAAAGTGGACTACATTGATCTTTATCAGTTCCATTCCGGGCCTGATCAGGTCTTTGATAACGATGAGTTGTGGACGGCGCTGGACAAGCAGGTGCAGGCGGGCAAAATCCGCTTCCTCGGCACTTCGATTGGCAGCAACGCGAATATTCATCAGACGGAAGCCTCCACGAAAGTGGGCTCCCGCGCGATCCAAGTCGTGTATAACCGTCTGGACCGCGTGCCGGAGGAGCAGGTATTCCCGTCCTGCCAGCGCCAGGACCTTGGCGTGCTTGCACGGGTGCCGCTCGCGAGCGGCTACCTCAGCGGCAAATACAAGCCGGGCGCGGTATTCGGCAGCACGGATGTGCGCCATCGTCATGATGCGGAGAGCACGCTGGAGAAGCTGAAGGAAGTCGAGCGCATTCAGCGCGAGGAAGTGCCGCAAGGCGTCGATATGGCAAGCTGGGCATTGGCATGGTGCCTTAAGCATCCGGCCGTTACGGCGGTTATCCCCGGCTGCAAGGATCCGGAGCAGGTAGCATCCAATGCGCTTGCCGCGCAGCTTGTCAGCGAGCCGCATCCGCAGGACGTGAGGATTTCGAAGGAATAGCGTTGTTTGAATAGGGCCGGCCCTTTTTAGTGAATGGGCGGGCTCTATTTTATATTGGCGGAAGGCGGATGAGCAGTTGTGGTTAGAGGGTGGATAGTGGCAGCTTTGTTGGCGCTAGTGTTTGTCATGGCAGGCTGCAGCCAGAAAGAAGAGCCGGATAAAGCGCCAGTTCCGGACTATACGCCGTTCCTGGCGGAACAGTCAGGGGAGCTGAAGGTTATCGTGCTGGCGAAGGAGAAGGTGCGGGAAGAAACGCGGGCCGTGAATGATATGGTCGCGGCAATGGCAGGCCGCTTCATGCCGGTCATCTATGATGTGCAGACAGAGGAAGGGAAGCAGGCGGCAGAGCAGCTAGGCGCAGGTGCAGGCGCAGGCGCTGAAAGCTACCCTATGTACTATTTGTTCGATCATCAGCAGCTATTGACGCAGGGCCATGACTTGCCGCAGATCGCGCAAGCCGCTATGGACTATACGGATAGGCTGTCGATTGGCGGGACGGGCGATTAACGCAGAGTGTTAACTGGTGCGCTAACGGTTGTATGAGGTAACTGTAAGCACCAAAAGCGACTAACAGAGCTCCAACTGGAGCGCTCGCGGTTGTTCGAGGTAACTGTAAGCTCCAAAAGCGTCTAACAGCCGCCGGATTGCGAGAAAAATAGTGCTGTAAGCGCCAAAGGAGTCTAACAGAGCTCCAATTGGAGCGCTCGCGCTTGTTCGATTTACATCAAAAGGCAGTAAGCAGCCTTACAACAGCCTTACAACAGCCAGGCAGCTAGTGACTGGCTCGCCAAGCCAACCAGCAAGCCAAAATGGACCTAACCCGGCCACACTCGGGGAGGATTCCGCGGGAGTGAAGGGAGCTAGGTCCTGCGATAGGTTAGAGGTTAGAAGAAAAAGAACGAGCGGAAGCCGCGTTTTTTGCGTTTGCCGTCGGATTCGGAGGAATCAGCGGCTTTGTCGGCTGCCTGCTGTAACGGACTGCGAAGCGCTTCGATATCGGCGGCCAGCTCGGTCAGCGACTTGCGGAGCTCCTCCAATTCCTTGCGGTGATGGAGCAGCTGGACGGTAACGACTTCATCGGCCTTCTGGGACAGGGCAGCTTCTATCGCATTAAGACGTTCGAGCATCGGATCAGGTTCGTCAATTATGGAGGATGAAGGACGGATAGGGGCAGAAGGGACGGTTGCTTGCGAAGCTTCCTGCAATTTGACAGCCGGGCTATCCGGCGAAGGTGTGACAGGGCGGGCGCTAACGCCGCCGGCAACCTCAGTCGCTGCAGCAGCATGCTGAAGGCCAGCCGTAATCTCGGCCGATGCCTTGGACCCAGCCTCGCCGGTTACCGCGGTGCCGCCGGCCGCATGAACATTGCCCGCGCTGTCTACGACAAGAGCACCGGCACGACCGGCCGCACCGTTGTTGACCTTGGCACCGCTTGCGCCAGCCGCATGAACATTCCCCGCGCTATCCACGACGAGGGCGCCAGCACCGCCGCCTCTGCCAATACCGGAAGTCCCTTCAGAGGCTGCGCCTGCAACAGCCGCATGAACGTTACCGGCCGCATCGACAACCAGCTTATTGGAATCATCGGTTTTTGCTGCTGGCCGATCCGCCTGGGATTGGTCAACGGCGCCTGCAGTTCCCATTACCTCAGCGGCAACGGCCGCCAATGTTTCTTCCTCTGCGAGCGACAGAAGCCTGATATCGTACAGAGCTGTTCCCGAATCGAGTTGTCCCTTGATTTTCCGAAGCTTCTCCATCGCCGAGGCATCAAAGATATAATGTCCAAACATATCCTTCCGGAAAGAAGCCGGGAAGGTGGACACCCACCGCCTGACGGTTGTTTCGCTGACGACCAGCTGCTGGGCCGCCTCTTTTGTTTTGAGCAACGTCATTTCATCACCTCATTCATTGTCTCTTACGACACTTATTCGTCCTCGCAAGCCATCTCCCTTCCCGCCTGACAAAGGTAGTGGTATATCGCTAAAAGAAGTGCTCATCCGATTCAATTCGCCCGCCGCCGCAATTTTCGGGAAAAACGAACATTATTAATGCGGTTAATCCTATAGTTCGTGAATAGACGACAAAATCCGCAGAAAAAGGTTGACACAGCTACCTGCCTCCTTTAACCTTATGAAGGTTAATTGAACAGAATGCTTCACAAACACATTCGTATATCCTCATCAATATGGCGTGAGGGTCTCTACAAGGAGCCAAAAATCCTAACTACGAATAAGGGATACGTGTACCGTCTTCCCTTCATTCGCGGCGCGGGATTTTTTTGTTTTCCCAAATTTACTAATTCGCTGCGGTCGAGGAGACAATAGGTACCAACACCCGGACATTATCGACAACCTGGAGGGAACGAATCAATGGATCGCCTGTTTAAATTGAAGGAGCGGGGCACGACGGTAACGACGGAGCTGCTTGCGGGAATAACGACTTTTCTGACGATGGTCTACATCGTCATCGTAAATCCCGGCGTGCTAAGCGAAGCGGGAATGGACTTTCATGGCGTCTTTATCGCCACGGTTCTCGCAAGCATTGTAGCCACGCTCATTATGGGACTGTTCTCGAACTACCCGATTGCACTCGCACCAGGCATGGGGCTTAACGCGTACTTTGCTTTTTCCGTAGTAGGGGGAGAAGGGGTATCTTGGCAGACTGCGCTTGGCGCCGTATTTGTCGCGGGGGTTATCTTTGTATTGTTGTCGCTCACGAGCTTCCGCTATATGCTGCTTGATGCGATCCCGTCAAGCCTGAAGCACGCCATTACGGCGGGTATTGGCTTATTTATTACGTTTATCGGTCTGCAAAACGCAAAAATCGTCGTCGCTTCGCCGGCAACGCTTATTACGATGGGAGATTTGTCGCAGCCGATGACGCTGCTTACCATAGTTGGTCTTGTTATTTCGCTTGTTCTGATGGCTTACCGGGTCAAAGGCTTTCTCTTCATCGGGATGATCATTACGGCCATTATCGCGGTTATCTCCGGCGAGATGCATATGCCGGAGAAATGGGCCGCGCTGCCTACGGGCCTTGATGCGACAGCATTCCAGCTTGATATTGGCGGCGTGTTCGAAAACGGTCTTTATGCCGTTATTTTCACCTTTCTGCTTATTACGCTGTTTGACACCACCGGCACAATGCTTGGTGTTGCGGAGCAGGCGGGCCTGCTTAAGGATAATAAATTCCCTCGTTCGCGCGGTGCCTTGCTTGCCGATGCGATTGGCACCACAACGGGCGCGTTGCTCGGAACTAGTCCTACATCCGCTTATATCGAATCAAGCTCCGGGGTAGCCGTAGGCGGCAGAACAGGCCTGACGGCAATCGTGGTCAGCGTGCTGCTGGCGCTGACGCTCTTTTTCTCCCCGACGGTATCGGTTCTGGCGGGTATTCCGGCCATTACGGCTCCTGCGCTTATTATCGTAGGCTTCCTGATGATGAACGTCCTGCGCAAAATCGAATGGGGAGACATTGAAGAAGCCTTCCCGGCCTTCCTGATCGTTGTACTTATGCCTCTTACTTACAGCATTGCAACGGGGATTGGCATTGGGTTTATCGTTTACCCGGTTCTGAAGCTGATCCGCGGCAAGGGCAAGGACGTTCATCCGATTTTCTATGTGTTCGCGGTGTTGTTCTTTATCCAAATCGGGTTCTTCAGCCATTAAGACGTAACTGCCTAGAAGAGCACCAATCCTATTCCTTATACGTACAATAACCCATGGCATGATCATGGGAGGGGTAGGCGAATGCTTCAGATTTCGGGCAGTGACGCCGGGCAGATCAACCCGTTTGCGTTAACACCGGTGGAGCGGGAAGTGCTGCAAGGCAAGCAAAATAGTCCGATTGTGTACCGGTATGATTCGATGAATGAGCTTCGTTTCGAGCTGCGGCTGCGGGACCGCATTGTGAATGCGGCAAGAATGATGCAGGACAGCCGGGTAGATTTCGCGGTATTCCGGGAATCCAGATGTAATCCGCGTTATTGGACGCGAACCGACAACGGCGGCTTTCAGATGAATCCCGGCGTGAATCCGTCGGATGCGATAAATGATATATTTTTGAACGGTGAGCTGTACGGCTTCGAATGCGCAACGGCGATCGTTATCGTGCTGTATAAAGCGGTGCTGGATACCATCGGGGAGCAGATGTTCAATCAGCTGTTCAATCCTCTGTATTTGCGCGACTGGAATCATGACAGCGATCTGTGGTTCATTACGACACATAACAAGAGCGAATCGTATCCGGGCGACGTGATGTATTTCCGCAACCCGGACTTCGACCGGGATACGCCGGAGTGGCAGGGGGAGAATGTCGTGAAGCTGTCGGAGGATCTCTTCTTCGGCCATGGCATCGGCATTGAGGCAGGGCGGGAGATCGTTACCGCACTGAACAAAATGCGTCAGCCATTCAGCACGGAATCGGCTTATCTCGACGATCTGGTCGTTCATCCGAACTTCAAGCATCTGCTTGCGATAACGTCGCGTGGCTACCGCTATTCAATAGCTTAATCTTTTTACGGCTCCTCCTACGGCAGACAGGTAAGAAATAAACCTGTAGCCAGTAGGAGGAGTTTTTTATTTAGTGAGAGTCGGGTTTATTAAATATTATTAATCATTGCAACATTGATATAGAGCTTAGCTGTGGCTATAATCGGTTGTAATATTACTTACTATCCGGATGGTAAGTAATATTACATTTATTTGAAATCTTTGAGGGGCATATGTGAAAATAGGCTCCCTGACAGCTCAGAATTCACTTGGAGGATGGTAAAAGATGGCTCGAATTTTATTTAGCACCACGCCGGTTCACGGCCATGTGAGCGCGAATTTGCTGCTTGCCAAGAAGTTGGTTGAACGAGGCCACGAAGTGATGTGGTACACAGGAAGACGGTTCAAGGAAACCGTTGAAGCCATTGGTGCAAAGCATGTAGCAATGAGTGTCGATTACGATGATCGGAAGCTGGAAGAGGAATTCCCCGAGCGCCGCAATCATGAAGGCTTGGACAAGCTCAAATTTGACTTCAAGCATATTTTTATGGCACCAACTCCTGTTTATTATGAGGAAGTATCGCGCACGCTGGAGACGTTCCCCGCGGACATTATCATTTGCGATCCTACCTGTTTATATATTTTGCCTATGATAAATTCCGGTGAATTTAAAGGCTTGAAGTTTGCTGTTACCGGTTTTACCGGATTGTCGGTGTCCAGCGTCGATGCACCGCCGTTTGGCCCTGGGATTCCCGTCACCCCCGGCGTGGATGAACGCGCTCGAAATATTGAATTAAACTCTCAATTCCAAAACGTCATCTTTGCTGACATGCAAGAGCATTTTGGCAAGCTGCTCGCCGATCACAATCTGGCCCAAGTGGATAACTATCTCATGGATGCATCAGCGCTGCTATGCGATCTTTACCTTCAATTTACGATTCCGTCCTTTGAATATCCGCGTTCTGATCTGCCAAAAAGCGTTCGATTCGTAGGTCCCATGTTATCCAAGAACCAGAGTGCGAGCATGCCAAAGCTTCCGGACTGGTGGGAGGAGCTGGACGGCGATCGCCCAGTCATCCACGTAACCCAAGGAACGATAGATAACAGTGATTTTAATCGGCTTGTCGTGCCTGCGATTCAGGCGCTTGCCCAAGAGGATGTCCTTGTTGTCGCTTCGTTAGGGGGACGATCGGAATCCGAACTTTCAATCGAGCTTCCCGCCAATGTGCGGGTAGCGGAATTCCTGCCGTACGAACAATTCCTTCCGAAGGTGGATATGATGATCACGAACGGTGGATATGGCGGCGTACAATACGCGCTGTCACACGGCATACCGCTGATCGTGGCGGGCGACACGGAAGATAAGCCGGAGGTCGGCCAACGTGTAGCCTGGTCCGGCACAGGCATTAACCTGTTGACGGGTACACCGTCAAGCGAACAAATCCATCAGGCGGTTCAGGAAATACTCTCGAATGATAAGTACCTTACCCGCGCACAAGCCCTTCAGGCGGAGTTCGCGAATTATGACGGACCGGTCAATGCAGCTCAGTTAGTGGAGCAGCTTATTGAAAAGGGTAACTTTTAATGATAGAAACCAAGTAAAGCTGACTTAGGGCTATTAGGCTGCCGCAAGATCATCTTGTGGCAGATTTTTTTAAGAGATAAAAAGAGGTCTTTTTTACAATCAAACGCTTAGGGTTCAATATGGAGAGCTTACACACATCTGTGTTATAAGCATGAGGAGGTCCATCATGAAAGGAATCATTTTAGCGGGGGGGACGGGATCTCGCTTATATCCGCTTACGAAAGTAACAAATAAGCATCTGCTTCCGGTGGGCCAATATCCGATGATCTTCCATGCTATATATAAATTGAAGGAAGCGGATATTCAAGATATTCTTATCGTCACAGGAAAGGAACACATGGGGGATGTAGTTTCTCTATTGGGCAGCGGTGGGGATTTCGGCGTGTCTCTTACGTACAAAGTGCAGGACAGCGCCGGCGGAATCGCGCAAGCGCTTGGCTTGGCGGAAACGTTCGTCAATGGCAGCCAGATGGTGGTCGTCCTCGGAGATAATGTGTTTGAGGATAGCATTGCGCCTTACGTCCGGAGCTTCCGCTTGAAGGGGAGCGGAGCCAAGGTCCTGATCCAGAAAGTCCAGGACCCGCAGCGGTATGGAGTGCCGGAGCTCGCCAATGGCAAAATCCTATCCATAGAAGAAAAGCCAGCTGCTCCGAAGAGCCGGTATGCCGTTACGGGCATCTATATGTACGACAGCAAAGTGTTCGACATCATTAACGGATTGACGCCCTCCGAACGCGGCGAGCTGGAAATCACGGATGTTAACAACGCTTATATCCGTAGAAATGAATTAACGTACGATGTGCTTCAAGGCTGGTGGACGGACGCCGGCACGTATACCTCGTTAAGCAAAGCAAATGAGCTTGCTAAGGATGTTCGGTTCGAAGTCCTCCAGAGTCGGTAATCATCTTCTTAAGAGACGGTTAATGCCGTACATGATATCCGGAATGAAATCCTTCTGCATGGCACGATTGTACTGCAGCGCTCCCTCGAAGGTAGATAAAATCGTGATTGCCAAGGCGCGTGTGTTAACGGCAGGGTCATCTATGCCTTCGGCAACAATTTCATCAATGGTCGAAAGCTCAAGCTCGACAATTTCTTGAAGCTTTTGCTTCATCGATTCGGGCAGCATGCAATAATCGGCTTTTAAGGAAGTCGTCAAGCTGATATCGTTTTTTTCAAAATGCCGGGTTAGATCGATGAAGCAGTCGTAGAGCTTCTCTTCCGCTGGCTTTGATGATTGTTGAAGAACAGACCTATAGTTTAATAAAGCTTGGTACAGTCGATCCAATACGGCGAGACCGAGATCTTCCTTCTTCTCGAAGTGATAGTGAATACTCGCTTTTGTTACGCTAAAATGCTTTGAGATTTCCTCATAGGAAAAGGTCGAGTAACCTTTTTTCCGTATGAGTGAAGAGGCCAGTTCAATAATTTGTGTTTTTCTATTTTCCATGTAGAGATTATTACGTACAAGCTGTCCAGAGTCAAGGACTTACAAAAGGTTGCCATGGATTACAAATCCGGCTACTAAGCCTCGGGATTACGTCGAGCGCATGTTCTTGCGGAAAAGCTGAGGCGCTTCGCCGGTGATCTTCTTGAACAGCCTCGAAAAATAAAACACATCGCCGTAGCCTAGCGCCGCCGCGATTTCTTTGACCGTCTGCTCGGTGTTGAGCAGGCGGTTTTTCGCTTCGGCCATCTTTAGCCGGTGTACGTATTCATGAAGGGCGAAGCCGGTATATTCGCTGACCGTCCGCCGGAGCGTAGACAACGCCCAATGATGGCGTTCGGCAAAGGCCGCCGCATCAAACGGCTCATGCAGGTTAGCGGACAAAGCCTCGAGCAGTTCAGCAAGCCGGGCCGTCTTCCCTTGCACAGCGGGGGACGATTGACAGCTCTGGATCCAATCATAGAGGAGCGACTCGAGCAGCAGCGAAGCGCGGTCAGCGTTAGCCGGCGTACCGCTTTCCATCAGCGCAAAAATCCGGTCAATCCGGTTCTGCGAGGAGGCATCCTCTCCTGGATGCATAACCGCATGGGGCTGAATCGGCCAATGCGCAAGCCATTCCCGCGATCTTGTTCCTTCTACGGTGAAGTAGTATTCATCCCAATGACCAGCCGGGTCTGGTCCGTAATCATAGTGGACGCCGGGCTCAAAGAAGAAGAGGCTGCCGGCCGTTACCCGCTGCGCTTCGCCGTGGTTCACCCGGTAGGAGCCCTCGCCCCCGGCGATATAGACAATCGCCAAATGGGTAAAAACAGCCCCTTGCCGGTAATGCGTCCGCCCGGGCAGATAGCCCGCCGTCCGAATCACAAGAGAGCGAACGGACAGCTTGGCGGGATCCAGCGTTAAATCGACAATACGTAGGGGCTTTGGACTGATCATATAATCCATGAATTGAGCCATGCTGTTCATTCCTCTCTTCTTACTCTCATGATAAATTGAACTTAGAGTTGGTTGCAACTGATTATAGGAAACATGGAGGAGATGCAGGCAATGGCGAAGTTAAAGGTTGGGATTATTGGAGCAGGGTCAATATCGGGTTCACATCTGCATGCGTATTCGGTTCATCCTGAGGTGGAGCTTACGGCTATTGCCGATTTGAACGGGGAGCGCGCGCAGGAGAAGGCCGCTTCTTACGGCATCCCTCATGTTTACGATAACTATAAAGAATTGTTGGCAAATCCGGAGATTGAGGCCGTGAGCATCTGCACCTGGAATAACAGTCATGCCGAGATCGCGGTTGCGGCCCTGGATGCCGGGAAGCATGTGCTGTGCGAGAAGCCGCTTGCCCAGACCGTTGAGCAGGCGCTTGCCGTGCAGGAGGCAGTGGAGCGTTCCGGTAAAATGCTGCTGGTCGGCTTTGTCCGCCGTTATGCCGATCAGGCGCAATTAGTGAAGCAGTATGCGGAGAGCGGCCAGCTCGGCGAGATCTATTATGCCAAAGCATCCGCTATCCGCCGGCTTGGCAATCCGGGCGGGTGGTTCTCGGATGCCTCGCGTTCGGGCGGCGGACCGCTGATCGATGTCGGGGTACATATGATTGATTTATGCTGGTATCTGATGGGCAAGCCAAAGCCGGTCTCCGTGAGCGGGAATGCGTACCGGAAGCTCGGCAACCGGTCGCATATTGAAGGCTTAAGCTTTTATAAAGCGGCGGATTATGATGCTTCCCTAAATGATGTCGAGGATATGGCCAACGCTCTGATCCGCTTCGAGAACGGAGCTTCGCTGTACGTGGATATCAGCTATACGCTGCATGCCGCGCAGAACGAGATGAGCAGCAAAATTTACGGAACCAAAGGCGGAGCGGAGCTTGATCCGAAGCTTAAGATCGTAACCGAGCAGTTCAACAAAATCGTGAATATCGAGCCGCAGCTGGATCATCTGGACTTCCAGTTCCAGGACAGCTTTAATAAGGAGATTGCGCATTTTGTGGATTGCTGCTTCGGAAAAGCCGAGCCAATCAGCCCGGTAGAGGATGGCGTTGAGCTGATGCGGATGCTCCGGGCTGTCTATGAATCGGCGGAGCTGGGAACTGAGGTTGTATTAAATAAAGAGGCTGCGGCCCCGGCAGCCGCTGCGGCGCGGGAGGGCGTATAATTCATGACGGATCTGGTGAGAACAAAGGTGAATAATCCGATTGGCGTTATTGTCGAGAGCTTTGGAGTAGGCTTGCATGAAGGACTGAAGAAGGCCGTTGAGGTCGGAGCGGAAGGCGTGCAGATCTATGCAGTGAGCGGGGAGACGGATCCTGCCAACCTGTCCGCATCGGCGCGCCGTGAGCTGAAGGACCGCATCGAGTCGCTCGGTCTCACCATCTCTGCTTTGTGCGGCGATCTTGGCGGGCATGGCTTCCAGGATGCGGCGGCTAATCCGGCGAAGATCGAGAAGTCCAAGCGTATTCTGGAGCTGGCGCTTGATTTGGGGACAAATATCGTTACGACGCATATCGGTATTGTACCGGATGATACGGAGTCGGCGATTTACGCCGCGATGCAGTCTTCCTGCGAGGAATTAAGCAGCCATGCGAGCAGCATGGGAGCGTATTTTGCCATTGAGACGGGGCCTGAGCCTGCTGCAAGATTGAAGTCGTTCCTGGATTCATTAACGACCAACGGAGTGTCGGTGAACTTTGACCCGGCGAATATGGTTATGGTTACGGGCGATGATCCGGTGCAAGGCGTCTACCTGCTAAAGGACTATATCGTTCATACCCACGCGAAGGATGGATTGAAGCTGGCGGCGGAGATTGATCCTCGCGTCGTGTACGGCTACCTGGGCTTTGCGGGGATGAGCCATGAGGCGATTGCCGATATGGCAAGCGAAGGCGCTTTATTCCGCGAGGTTCCGCTTGGGGAAGGCAGCGTTCCGTTTGACCGTTACTTGAAGGCGCTGCAGGATATCGGGTTCAATGGCTATTTGACGATCGAGCGTGAGGTTGGGCAACGTCCGGAGGAGGATATCCGCAAAGCGGTGGAATTCCTTCGTGCCTTCCGATAGGCTTCAGCGGCCCGTAAATGGCAGATACCGGTGAAAACCGTTGCAAAATGTTAATATTTAAGCGGTATATGCTACCCTTTTCTCCGTTAAGATAGAAGTAATAGGCGTGAAGGGGGGAGTTGCAGATGAACGTTCCTGCTGGAGTTTGGATTTTTGCTGCCATCATCGTTGTTTTGCTCACCTGGATGACCCTTTGGGTCACAAAGAAGGCATATTCGAAAAAATGGGACGACTCCGACGTATAGTCGGACCGTAACGAAATAGATAAGAGCTGCCTAATTGAACAACGCTCCTTGACTGTGCAAGAACGGAGCGTTGTTCAGCGGGCAGCTCTTTTTCGTGCTGTCTGGTGGAGGGAGAGCTTAACGATGCGGCGCATCGTTAAGGAGGCGAGAATGCGTGTTGGGAATGAGTTTAACGATGCGGGACATCGTATAGGTGGGTTGAAATGTGCGAGAGTGGTCGGAAAGTAGTTGTATGAAGGAGCTTAGCGATGCCGCGCATCGTTAAGGAGGAGAGAAAGCGTGTTGGGAGAGGGCTTAACGATGCGGGACATCGTATAGGTGGATTGAAATGGGCGAAAGTAGGCGATCAGTTCGACAGCCATTGACATATAAAAACGGGCAGCCCTTAAGCCAATGGCTTAGAAGGGGCTGCCCGTTTGCTTAGCGCGTTAAGCAGGGAACTCGAGTAGAGCAGGGTCGATGGCAGGCACGAGGCCTTCGTCTGCCGCTCGGTTGAGCAGTGTCGAGATCGCGGCATAACCGCTGCTGCCAAGGTTGCCGGTGAAGTCGTTCACGTACAGGTTGATGTGCTGCTGCGCGACGGACGGGTCCATTTCCTGCGCATGCTGCATCACATATTCCTTCGAAGCTTCGGGATGCTTCCAGGCATACTCGACGGATTGCTCGATCCAGCTGGAGATGGCAGCAAGGTCCAGCGAACGGCGGGCAATAATGGCGCCGAGCGGAATCGGCAGTCCCGTATCGGACTCCCACCAGCTGCCAAGGTCAACCAGCATGGATAAGTCGTAGTTCTGGTAAGTGAAGCGGGCTTCGTGGATAACAAGTCCCGCATCAATCTTGCCGTCCCGCACGGCAGGCATAATCTCATGGAACGGCATAACGACAATTTCGCCTACGCCGCCGGGAACGTTTTGCGCTGCCCATAGACGGAACAGCAGATAAGCGGTTGAGCGCTCGCTAGGAACGGCGACTCGTTTGCCGCTCAGGTAGGACGCGTCGCTCAGCTTCTCTTTCGTAAGAACAAGGGGGCCGCAGCCCCGGCCAAGCGCGCCGCCGCAAGGCAGAAGAGCATAATCCTTCAATACCCATGGAAGAGCAGCGTAGGAGATTTTGAGCACATCAAGATCACTGTCGCCGTTTGCCGCCAGATTGTTCGTAATGTCGATATCGGCATACATCACATCAAATTCCGGAGCACCGGGAATGAGGCCATGCGTCAGGGCATGGAAGACAAACGTGTCGTTTGGACACGGGGAAAAAGCGATTTTCATCGTATAACCTCCCGTAATACGGAGCTTGCAGCTTCGAGAGACTGCAGAGCATCCTTAATCCGCCATGCGCTGCGGTCACGCGGACCAACCGGATTCGAGATCGCGCGCAGCTCCAGCACCGGCAGACCCGCGCGGCGGGCAGCAGCGGCAACGCCAAAGCCCTCCATCGCTTCCGCGGCCGCGCCAGGCACCCGCTCGGTTAGTCCGGAAGCGGTCTCGGCCGATCCAGTCACCGTAGATAACGTAAGGACAGGGCCAAGGGCAGCCTGCAGTTCGGCAGCTTGAAGCGCCGAAGCCAGTCGCTCGGCCAGCTCCGCATCAACATCGATATGAGCGGAGCCAAAGCCAAGCTTGTCCACGCTGCGGAAGCCCTCCGGCGTTTCGGCGCCAAGATCGGCGGCAATGATCGCACTCGAGACAACAAGCGAGCCAACCTCGGCGCGCTCCTTGAATCCGCCGGCAATACCCGCCGATATAACAAGGCGATAAGCGCCGGGACCAGCCAGTGCGAGAACCGTCGCCGTGCTGACGGCTGCTTCCACCGGACCTACGCCGGCTTCCATCACCTCGAAGCGCTCGTCACCGCCCAGACCGCGAAGGACGGCATCCCGTTCGACCGCAACGGCGGTCATGACGAGTATTTTTCCATTTTCGCTCATGCTGCAAACTCCTTTGATAGGAATGAAACGCGCCGCGCCGCCAAAGGACGGCAAAGCCGCGTTTCTTTACCTCTGAAGTAATTATAGACCTCTTGCGAGGGGATTGTCATTTTTTCCGAACCTCAAAAAACTCGCATTCCTGCCTGGTGTAGTAGACGAGGTCGCTTACGCTGGACTGGATCACGACGATACTGTCGTCGAATCGGATCACCGTGCCGCCGTTGTTCACAATATAATCATCCTTAAACACGCGTACCGGATATTTTCGCTTTACGGCCTCTTCGAAGTCCGGATCGGTCATCAGCTTACGGTTGATAGCCAATATTCTCATCTCTCCTTTCATTTGTAGTGAATCGTTAAAAACAGTTTAGGCTTATTTCCGGCGGTTGTCCATGCGGAGCGAAAAGCTTGGTTTATGCGGGATGAGAGGGTACAATATAAAGAACATGGCATAGAAGCAGGAGGATATGATTGATGACCATACATAATGACAAATTGACGGTATTCATCGGTTCGTACGCGGAGGCGCCGACAAGCGGCGTATACCGTTATGAATTTGACACGACAGAAGGGATGCTGACGCTGAAGGATCAGGCATCGGGCCTGAAAAATCCAACGTTCCTGAATGTCGATGCGGCTAACGGCAGACTGTATGCGATTGCCGAAGGCGCGGATGCGGAAGGGGCGAAGGTGGGGGACGCGGTTGCTTTCTCGATCGAAGGCAACGGGCTCTCGCAATTGAACCGGGAGCTGGCTATTACAGCACCATCCTGCCATATCCAGCGCGATCCGGACAGTGAATTTGTACTGCTGTGCAGCTATCATGGCGGCCGTATCAGCCTTGTTTCGCTGACGGACAATGGCGAGATCGGCGAAATTCTCGACATTCAGCAGCATGAAGGAAGCGGCCCTCATCCGAACCAAAAATCGCCGCATCCGCATAGCACGAATTTCAGCCCGGACGGCAACTATATTTTTGTGCCGGATCTCGGAACCGACCGGATCGTTGCCTACACGCTGGACAAAGAAAACCGCAAGCTGGTCCGCCATGGCGAAACCGTGGTACAACCGGGCGCTGGCCCGCGCCATATGAAGTTCCATCCGAACGGACAATTCGCTTTTGTAATTAACGAGCTGGATTCGACTATTATCTCCTTCCGATACGATGCGGAAAAAGGTGCGCTTGAAGCGGTGCAAACCGTATCGACGCTGCCGGAAGGCTTCGCGGAAGCAAACGGTACGGCAGAAATCGCGATCTCCGAAGACGGCCGTTTCCTGTATGGTTCGAACCGCGGTCATGACAGTCTGGTTGTCTTTGGCGTGGACGCGCAAAGCGGCCGGTTGACGCTGGTCGGTCACGTGTCGACGGAAGGGAAGCATCCGCGGAATTTTGCGCTGGTACCGGGCGGTCAATACGTAATCGCGGCGAACAAGGATACAAATAACGTAACGGTATTTCGAATTAACGAGTCCGGCATGCCGGAGTTTACGGGACATTCGGTCGAGATTTCCCAGCCGGTGTGCGTCATTCCGGTTCAGCTCTAATCTGATAATGGCCAGGGGGAGTGTGCGTGAGGCAGATTCCGGAGCATTTGCGTCAGACGATCCGATCCGTTCATGGTGAACAAGGTGAGGCATGGCTGGCCGGATTTGATAAGCTTCTAAGCGATTGCGAGGACAAATGGGGGATGACGGCGGAACTGCCGTCTCCTTTTACTTTGTCGTTTAACTTTGTGGCTCCGGTTGTGCGGAGGGACGGGACGGCGGCTGTGTTGAAGCTTGTTGTACCCGGCCGGGAGTTCCGCACGGAGCTGGCTGCGCTGCGGTTGTACGATGGCCGCGGCTCGGTGCGGGTGCTGGCCGCGGACGAGGAGCAAGGCGCGCTGCTTATCGAGCGCGCCAAGCCGGGTTTGACGCTGGCGGAGTCGGGACTTAGCGACGACGACGCGACGCTAGCGGCCGCCGAGGTCATGCGGCGGCTG
This sequence comes from Paenibacillus glycanilyticus, assembly GCF_023715145.1. Lineage (GTDB taxonomy): Bacteria > Bacillota > Bacilli > Paenibacillales > Paenibacillaceae > Pristimantibacillus > Pristimantibacillus glycanilyticus_A. The sequence goes on from NZ_JAMBNP010000010.1 coordinate 94,925, forward strand.
GTTGTTCCCGCGCCGGACGGGGGAGAATTCCCGTCCGTAGCGGACTGGGCCGCGGGCTTCGCCCGGCTGCGCCAGCGGCATGGCGGCGGCACGGGGCCGCTGCCGGAGCGCGTGGTCAGCCGCGCGGAGGAGATGTTCCGCCGCCTGCTCGAAGAGGGCGGCAGCGGGTTGTATCTGCTCCATGGTGACCTGCACCATGGGAATATTTTGTCTTCGGGAGATGGCGAGCCGGGATGGCTGGCCATTGACCCGAAGGGTGTGGTTGGGGAGGCGGAATACGGAACGATTCCGCTGCTCTTGAACCAGCTGCCGCCGAAGGGGCAGCGGGAAGTGATCCGGCGCCGCGCCCTTCTATTATGCGGCGCGCTTGGTCTGGACCACGCCAGGCTATTGGCGTGGGGGTTCGCCCATGCGGTGCTGTCTACCGCATGGTGCGACGAGGACGGCGTCGGCGATATCCCCGCCTCGCTGGAGAAAGCCGGCTGGTTCGAGGAGCTGCTGGACGAATTGTCCTAGCCTGTAACTAGCTCAATAAGCCGGAAAAACCGTGTTGCAGCGGTTAACCGGCCAGTCCAACTGGTGCGCCTAGCGCAATAAGAGGAAAAAACCGTGTTACAGAGAGCTGAGCGTGCGCAGTTGGGCTAGAGCAGCTCAATAGAACGGAAAAACCTTATTACAGTGGGTAACCAGAATAGCCAAGCAACGCTTCTAGCTCCGAAGTCCGCAAACTACACTCCGTAAGCCGCCATCTTGGCGGCCTTTTTTCCGCTTAATCAAAATTCCGCGAAGAAACAGTTGACATTTCCATTCCTATACAGTAATTTATTGATAAATAAATAAAAGAGGTTGCCTATGACGCCAAGAGAAAAAGACTTCCACGCTGTAACGAACCGGAAAGAACAGATTTTAGATGCAGCTGCCTCGCTGTTTGCGAATAACGGGTATTACAAGACAACTACAGGCATGGTTGCTGCCGAGGTGGGGGTAACGCAGCCCTACGTATTCCACTTCTTTAAGACGAAGGAAGTATTGTACCTGGCCGTACTGGAGAGAGCACAGAAAAGATTGATGCATGCCTTCTCCACGGTAGAAGCCCCGCCGGAGTTTCTTCACCATCAGATGGGGAATGCCTTCAACGAGCTGATGGCCCACTATCGGGATGAAACGCTGTTATGCATGCAGTCGTACACGACACCGGAGCCGAATGTCCGGGAGATCGTGAGACAGAGATTCGCCGAGGTTCATCAAGTCATTACAGAACGTTTCGAGCGTGCGGGGATGCCGAATCCGAGCCAGCAAGCCTCCACCTTTATTGCCTGCGGGATGGTTATCACGATGTCCGAAATCCTCGAGCTTCCCGTTCTTGGAGATTTGGGACACCTGGGGCACATGGAAAAGTAACAGGCAGCGAGGTCTGCCTGATAAGAATCCGTATAGCTATGCGGATTTTTTAACGGGGATTCATTTATTGATCGATAAATAACCGAAGTATAGAGGAGGAGCAAACATGCATAAGATCCACGACCCCGTGCAGCCTATTTTTTTGAACAAGTATTTATTAATCAATAAATAAAAAACCAAAATAAGGAGAGATTTGAACATGTTATCTACCGCTGCTCGTGTTCGGTTGCTTGTGGTTACTTGTATTGCTCTATTTATGGCGATGCTCGACAATCTGGTCATTGGGGTGGCTCTGCCCTCCATCCAGGAGGATTTTCATGCCGGAATGTCCGATCTGCAATGGTTCCTCAATGCATACACTTTAGCGTTTGCGGTGCTGCTCATTCCGTTTAGCGCGCTTGGCGACCGTTTTGGCCGCAAAAAAATGTTTCTGTTCGGCATTGTCCTGTTCACTCTGGGCTCACTAGCTTCCGCTCTCAGCACCAGCTCCATCGAGCTGTCGCTGTCGCGGGCATTGCAGGGGATAGGCAGTGCGGCCATTATTCCGCTCAGCTTAACGCTTGTGAACGCGGCCTTCCCTCCTGAGAAGCGTGCCGCAGCTATCGGACTATGGTCCGGCATTTCCGGGCTGGGACTGTCGATCGGACCTTTGGTCGGCGGAATTATCGTCAACGGCGCTCCGTGGGAAATGGTATTCTGGATTAACGTGCCGATTGGTATCCTCGCGGTTATCCTTGGCGCCATGTGGCTGACGGAGTCGAAGGGAGAGCGCAAGCCTCTGGATCTGCCGGGTATTGTGCTCCTGGGGGCCTCATTGTTTGGCATCGTGTTTGGATTAATGCGCGGCAACTCGGAAGGCTGGGATGCTTCCAGCGTCTGGGGAGCCATTGCAGGCGGCGTAGTCCTGCTGCTGGCATTCTATTTCTGGGAGCGAAGCCGGAAGCAGCCTTTCGTCCAATTCGCCTACTTCCGCAACCGGACTTACAGTGCTTACTTGTCGGCGGGATTTTGGATGAATGCCGGAATCTTTGGCGCGATCTTTCTGCTGACCTTGTTCCTGCAGCAAGCCCAGGGCTATTCTGCTCTTGGGGCAGGGGTAAGGGAGATGGCATGGACCGTCTGCACGATGATCTGCGCGCCGCTTGCTGGACTATTGGTTGGCCGTTACGGCTCGAAAAGGATTTTGCTCTTTGGCTTGTTCCTGCAGACGGCGGCCATGATCTTTATCGCCTGCCTTATTATCGGTAAAGGCGCGATCTTCCCGTTTGGCTATATCGTACCGGCGATGGTCGCGGCAGGCGCGGGCATGGGCTTCAGCTTCACCCCATTGTCCCACGGCATTCTGACCTCCGTTCCGGAGCATGCGGCTGGTGAAGCAAGCGGTCTGAGCAATGCTTCGCGCGAGCTTGGCGGCGTATTTGGGGTAGCTATCAGCGGCCTTGTCTTCGAAAGCGGCGGCGCCATCACTTCACCGGAGGTCTTTGGCGATCATCTCGTTCCTGCCTTGTTTGTTCTCGCTGCCATGCTCGCCATGGGCTTCCTGTCGGTCGCATTAATGATTCGGGGAAAACGGACGGCGTCAGCCGCAAAGGATGCTCCTGCTGCCGGGTCGCGAGTCGAGACGAGCAATTAATATTATATTTACATTTATAATAGAAGAAAGAGAAAAACCCAGCCCGTTCTCTCAGAGATCCGGCTGGGTTTTTGCGTGCTGTGAATGAAGGATAGTCTTGAATTCATCCAGTGCAACCGTCAAGTAATGGCTCATTAACAGCCAACTGGTACAGAGGTACGCCACGAGGTGGGAAAGTTTTCACACGAAAAAAGGAAAGCGGTTACAATTTGTTGCGCTTAACGGTCCTTGCGGACTACGGGACTCGTGATTCGGAAGTATAGGCAGCCAAGCCAATTGTCCATCGTCCTACCGCTGGACTAGCCTATTTTACAATTGGTTTATGGGGAAAGCGGGGATTGAGCCATAATGAGGTCATTTTCGAGGTAAATGCTCGGAATTAATCGTCAATTATGCATGTTGCCAGGGAAAATGCTCAATGCATGCACTCCCGTTTCAGTCCGTTATGGCCATTTCAGGGGCCAATGGACTCTGAAATACCGACAAACCTAGGCCAAGGGGCAGGAAACCGGGAGGGTTCAGAAATATGAGAATGCTCTTATCGTTTTTACCCACCCGGGCAATATCCCGACTATTTGACGTCCGTATGGCGAAAGTCCCTTGCACCTGTTTTTCTCTGCGACTATCTGTAGCAATTTCCTCGACCATCCATCCCTGACAAAGCCCGCCGCTATGCGGCGGAACGCCACTTTCCCGCCCGTCCTGATTCTGTGCCTATGGATGTGTATGGAATACCTAGTTTTGTAACACTTTTGCACACAATAACACTCAAATTTACTGGAAATAATTCTCTCTAAATGATTAATTCTTGATTAGAAATATGAAACGTTAGGAAATTCAGCATGTAATTCATGTACAAAAAATGATAACAGCCGCCTAATTGAAAATATTACCTTCTTCCCTCTATGTCCCCATAACCCTTATGACATAATCAAAGTCGAATGTTGATGGAAAGGGATGGAGGTTATTGTCGTTTTGAGCAGCCAATTGGATTTAAAGGAAATAGTGTGGCTCATTCGGAAAAAGCTTTGGCTGGTCATTCTTGTGACTGTTCTCGGCGCGGCAGCGGCGGGAGCCTACAGCGCATGGGTGATGAAGCCGGTCTATCAAGCCTATACGAAGCTGATCGTCAATTCGACAGCGGGTCAGGCAGGATCGTTCAAGCTGGATCTGAATATGATCAACACGAATTTAAGCTTAATCAATACGTACAAGGAAATTATCCGGACTCCGGCCATTATGGACCTGGTGGTTGAGAAGCATCCTGAGCTTGGGCTGACAACGGATCAATTGATGCACAATATCCGGTTCAGCTCGGTGAACGGCACGCAGGTGGTCACCATCTCTTATCTGGACACGGATTACAAGAGAGCGGCGCAGGTCGTAAATACGGTCTCCTATGTGTTCCAGCAGCAGATCCCGCTCATTATGAAAGTGGATAACGTGTATATCCTTCATACCGCGGACTCCAATGATCAGCCGGTAAAGGTGAAGCCGGATACGAAGCTGAACACCGCCATCGGATTTGTCGCAGCGTTCCTGCTGTCGATCACGCTGGTACTGGCCCTAAATTACTTTGACGATACGTTACGGACGGAAGCGGATGTGGAACGGTATCTTGGCCTTCCTACGCTGGCAGCCATTCCGAATATTAAGCAAGGCGATCTGAAGCCGAAGGCATTGGCCGTAGGCAAAACAACCATAGGAAAGGAGGGGGATGGCAAAAATGTCTCGCAGTGATCTTAAGCTTCGGCCGGTTGTGGCCGATGCGAACCCCACTTCCCCGATCTCGGAGGCTTACCGGACCTTGCGCACGAATCTGCAATATGCCGAGACGGACCGTCCGCTGCAGCTCTTGATGGTTACCTCCGCAGGACCTGCGGAAGGCAAGTCGACGACCATCATGAATCTGGCTGTCACTTACGCGCAGATGGAGAAACGCATCATTCTGGTGGATGCCGATCTTCGGAAGCCCACCGGGCACTTCACCTTTGGACTCAGCAACAGAACGGGATTGTCGCATGTGTTATCCGGGCAGGCGGACCTTAAAGAAGTCATTAAGGAAAGCCGGATTCCCGGGCTTGATATCTTAACTTCCGGTCCGGTGCCGCCTAATCCGTCGGAGCTTCTGGGATCTTCCCGCATGGACGATCTGCTTGGAAAGCTGCGCGAGCAGTACGACATGGTGCTGATCGATACGCCGCCTGTGCTGGCGGTAGCCGATGCGCAGATCGTTGCTTCAAAATGCGACGGCGTGCTGCTTGTGGTTAATGCGCGTACCGGCAAACGACAGCATGCGATTAAAGCGAAGAATGCCCTGCAGTTCGTGCAGGCGAGAATCGTGGGCATTGCGCTTAACCAGACCGCGCACCGCGATGCGGGACCTTATTACGAATACGTAGATCGGACGTGAGACCAACCAGGCACTAAGCAGAACCATATATAGATAAACGCAAAGGGAAAAGCTGATGCTTACGAAGTATGAATTACCACAAACGTAGCTGTGTTACCTTTGGTCAAGTAATTCATTTTAGGAGGAATTAATAATGCGGGCTCATTATCGGACAAAAGTTATTGTGGCGGGGGACTTGGCAGCGGTCATTGCCAGCTTCGCCATCGCGTTTGCGCTTGAACCTTCGGTACCTCAAGGCGGAGCGGTTGCATGGCTGTCTTACGGGGCGTTAGCGGCGGTTGTTGGCTTCTGGCGGCTTCACCGGCTCCGGCTTCACCGCCGGATCTGGCAGTATACCGGTATTTCAGACATGCTCTGTCTGCTGCAGGTTGCCCTGATCTCGGCCGTTGTTCCATTCGCTGCCTGGTGGGTGATGCAGGGCGAAGCTCATCCGCTGCTTATGCTGCATCACGCGGCAGGCACCTTCCTTCTGCTGACGGCTCCGCGTCTTGCATGGCGTATATTCTGTGATAAATACAGCGTTAGCAAGCCGGCCGGCGGCCGCCGGGCGCTTATTATCGGAGCAGGAAGCTGCGGTACGATGATCGCGAAGGAAATGATGCAGAACGACGGCGTTACCGTTACGCCGGTTGGTTTTATCGACGACGACCCTTACAAGCACCGGATGGACGTTCTTGGTCTGCAGGTCCTCGGCAACCGTCACGAGATTGCCTGCGTGGTGGAATCCCATCATATCGACGAGATTATTATCGCGATGCCTTCGGTATCGAAGACTCAAATCTCCGAGCTGGTTAACTTGTGCAAAACAACAAAAGCGAAGCTGAAGATCGTACCGGATCTTCAGGACATGATTGATAACCGCGGCGCGGCAGGCCGCATGCGCGATGTCAGCGTAGAGGACCTGCTTGGCCGCGACCCGATCCGTACCGATCTCGAGCATATTGCCGGATACGTACAGGATAAAGTGGTACTGGTTACGGGAGCAGGCGGTTCGATCGGCTCCGAGCTTTGCCGCCAGATCGCGCCGTTTGCCCCAAGCAAGCTTCTGCTTCTTGGCCATGGCGAGAACAGTATTTATACGATTGAGATGGAAATGCGGGGCATGTTCCCGAGCCTGGCCATCGAGACGGTTATTGCGGATGTACAGGATCGCACGCGGATCGACAGCGTGTTTGCCAAGTTTAAGCCCCAGGTTGTCTTCCACGCGGCTGCGCATAAGCACGTACCGCTGATGGAACGTAACCCGGCGGAAGCGATCAAGAACAACGTATTTGGCACCAAAAACGTCGCCGAGTGCGCAGACGCGTACGGAGCGGAACGCTTCGTCCTTATCTCCACGGACAAAGCGGTTAACCCGACGAGCGTTATGGGTACAACCAAACGAATCGCCGAAATGTTTATTCAATCCCTCGACATGCACAGCAATACGAAGTTTGTAGCGGTACGGTTCGGCAACGTGCTTGGCAGCCGCGGCAGCGTTATTCCGCGCTTCAAGGATCAGATCGTGAAGGGCGGTCCGGTGACCGTTACTCATCCGGAGATGGTGCGTTATTTTATGACGATCCCGGAAGCCGTTCAGCTGGTTATTCAAGCCGGTTCGTTCGCCAAAGGCGGCGAGGTGTTCATCCTCGACATGGGCAAGCCGGTTAAGATTTACGATCTGGCCGTTGACCTCATCCGCTTGTCGGGCTACGAGCCTCATGTCGATATCGATATTACCTTCTCGGGCATGCGCGAAGGCGAGAAGCTGTACGAAGAGCTGCTGACGAATGAGGAAGGCCTGACTTCCACGATGCATAACCGGATCTTCATTGGCAGACCGGTACAGCTTAACCGCAAAGAGCTTGATTTCGAGATTCGCAAGATGGAAAAGGTGCTTGGACAACATCCGGACGATATCCGCGCGGTTCTGCAGCATCTGGTTCCAACCTACCGTAACAACGGCGCAATTGCAGTTGGTTAACGAAGTAAGAATTGCTTCGCAATTCTTTAAGTTAATGCTTACGAAGTAAGAATTGCTTCGCAATTCTTTTGAGGAGAGTGCAGCATGAACATCAGCGGTAAAGAGGAAGGCACCGCCGGTGCAGGATCCATTCGAACGCTAATTACTACGCGGCTCAGCCGCGGAGGAGGCGCCAGCTTCCTGATCAATTCCATCGGGATGGGCCTGGCGATGCTGCTGCAGATTGCGCTCGCCCGGTTGATCGGCGTCGAAGATTACGGGATTTATGCTTTTGTAACAACCGTCGTAACGTTTATGGTGTTTCCGGCCAAGCTTGGCTTCGATACGGCAACGGTTAAGCTGGTCTCCGCCTATCGGGTGAAGGGCGACTGGCCCATGATCAAAGGGCTCCTTCGCCGCAGCAATCAGATTGGCCTCACGCTCTCCATCCTTACCGCGCTAATCGGCATTGCCGTTGTGGCTTGGATGGATTGGGGCCGGGGAGCGGATGGCGGAGGCGGCGATCACGCCAAAACGATTGCCTATATAGCCGGCTTTGCCGCGATACCGCTTCTGACCCTTGCCACCTTGCGCCAAAGCGCGCTGCAGGCCATGAAGGATGCGCTGTACGCGCAAATGCCGGAGAAGATTATCCGTCCGGTGCTGACGATTGGCTTCGTTGCCGCGCTTGCGGCCGCGGGAGTAGAGCTTGGAGCAGCTATGGCGCTGCTATGCTACCTGGCTGCAACAGCGGTCACCTACGTAATTGGCGCCATCGTGCTGAAGAAGCGGATCGGTTCGCAGACGGCCGGCGTTGCTCCCAGCTTCGAGACTCGGGGCTGGCTGAGATTATCATCGTCGTTAATGGTTAATGCCGGCATGTATTTAGTGCTTGGACAATTAAACGTGTTAATGATGGGCTTCATGCGGGGAGAGACGGAGTCGGGTTTATTCTCGGCAGCGGTCCGGCTGTCGGTCCTGGTGTCGTTTATGCTGACAGCCGTTAACATGACGGCTTCGCCGGCCATATCCGAAAAGTACGCGAACGGCGATATGGCAGGACTTCAGCGGGTAAGCATACGGACGGGGCGGATCGGATTCGCTTTTGCCGCGGTTGTGTTTGCCTACTTCGCGGTTCTTGGCCATTGGACGCTGGGGCTGTTTGGCCCGGAGTTTACGAAAGCCTATCCTTCCCTGCTGATCTTGGCGTTTGGCCAGCTGTTCAGCGCTTATTGCGGACAGAACGGAACCGTCGCCACGATGACCGGGAGCCAGAATGCGCTGACGAAAATCCTCATTGCCGCAACGGTGGTGAATGCGGCGTTAAACGCGCTGCTGATTCCCACACTGGGCATGCTTGGCGGCGCACTAGCCTCCACCATATCGATTATCATCTGGAAATCGGCAGCCGTGCTGCTGGTCAGCCGCAAGCTGGGCGTTCAGACGCTTGTATGGACGCCAAGACTGGCGCTTGCTAGAAAGAGGGGGAATTACTCGTGAAGAAAGTACTGCTGGCGGGGGTTCCGAAGTCGCCGAACCTTGGCGACGGTCTCATCGCTTACACATTAAACCGGATTATCTCCATGCGCGGCAAACATCAGGTCATTCATTTCGATCTGCTGGATGGCCGCTGCGATCAATCCATGCCGATCTACGCGGCACGGGGCGGCCTCCATTACGCGCTGGCCGGTCCGCCGTCGCCAGCTCCGGTGCAGGGTGCCCCGGCACCGGCCTTGAAGCTCAACAACGCGGGCTCGAGCAAGAAGATGACGCCCGATGCGCTCCGGCGCCTGAAGGCTTATTGGATTCACCGCGGCAAGAACGAGAAGCTGAACCGTGAATTGAAGCAAGCGGTTGGCGAATCGGAAGCGGTCTTGATCGGCGGAGGGCATCTGCTTATCGATACGTACTGGACCTTCCCGCTTGCTGTGCGCCGCGTGGCGGAGGAGGCGAAGCGCCAGGGCAAGCCGCTTCATATTCTGCTTGTCGGCGCGCGCGGACCTTGGAGCGCGCAAGCAAAGCGCTGGCTCCTTGGGGTTTGCCGGTATGCGGCATCTATCGCCGTACGGGATGAAGATTCTAAACGTTTCCTGCTCGGGCTGGATCCGAAGCTTGCAAGCAAGACGGTTACCTTGGCTGACCCGGCGCTGTTTACGCCGGAGGCCTTTGGTCTAACGGAAGCAGCTGCGGGTCGGGAGAAGCAAACGGGGAAGCGGACAATCGGCCTTGGCGTGATGGATCCGCATGAGATGAACCGTCACTGCGAGCTCCGCTGGGAGCGGGAGGCTTGCGCCGATTGGTGGACGCAGGCGGCGAAGGTCGCCCTTGGAGCGGGTCACAGCGTAAGCTTCTTCACGAACGGCGCAGCATCGGATAACGCTTTTGTCGAGGAGTTTGTGAAGCCTCGTCTGGCCGGCCTGAAAGGGATCGAGTTCTCGCCGTATCCAACGACGGTCGAGCAGCTGGTCGGCACGATTGCTTCCTGCGACAGCGTTATTGCGCAAAGGCTTCATGCCTGCATTCCGTCGCTTGCGATGGGCAAGCCGACGTACGGGCTTATCTGGGACCGGAAGCTTGAGAATATTTTTGCGGATCTGGGCATGAAGAGCCAGCTGATCGACTTCCGCGAGAGCAGGCAGCAGCTTGCCGCAGCGGTGGACGGCAGGATGGTGGAATCGGGACCGGCCATTGACGAGAAAAAGCTGCAGCTCTATGAACATATCGGGAGAATATTGCAATGAGCCATACCAAAATCAAAGTGCTGCATGTCGTTGGACGCATGCATCCCGGCGGCATTGAAACGCTGCTGATGAATGTATACCGAAATATTGACCGCGATAAATACGAATTCCATTTTGCCGTACAATCGGCGGAGCCCTCCTTCTACGATGATGAGATCCGGGAGCTTGGAGGAACGATCTTTGTTCAGCCTCCGCCGAAGAATGGCATCCGTTCCTTCCGCAAGCAGCTGATGGCCAACATGAACAAGTACGGTCCTTATGCCGCGGTGCACAGCCATGTATTCGGCTTCAGCGGCTACGTGCTGAAGCTTGCCGAGAAGATGGGCGTGCCGGTGCGGATCAGCCACAGTCATAACACGAGCGACAGCAAATCGTCTTCGCCGATCCGCAACCTGTACCGGTCGTATATGCGAAGCCTGATCAGCCGTTACTCGACGAATATGCTTGGCTGCTCGCGGGCGGCCTGCGAGTCCCTGTTTGGCAACAGCTGCTGGAAGGACGGCCGCGTGGATGTATTTCCGAACGCGATTACGCTAGCTCCTTACGAGTCGCTGATAAGGGAGAACCGCCAGGAGCTGCGCCGCCGCTTCGGTGCAGCGGATGATGAGCTGCTGATCGGGCATATCGGCCGGTTCAGCAAGCAGAAGAATCATGCGCTGCTGCTGGACAGCTTCGCAAGCCTGGTGAAGCAGCGTCCGAAGTCCCGTCTTCTGCTCTGCGGCGACGGACCGCTGCGTCCGGAGATGGAACAGAAGGTACGGGAGCTTGGAATAGCGGGCAAAGTCAGCTTCCTGGGTCTCCGCAAGGACGTGCCGGAGCTGCTTGGCGCATTGGACGCTTTTGTACTGCCGTCGCTCTATGAGGGACTTGGCATTGTGCTCATTGAAGCGCAAGCGGCAGGCGTGCCGTGCCTGATCTCCGAAGGCGTGCCGCGCGAAGCGGATCTGCGGATCGGGCTGATCGAGCGCCTGGCGGTGAACGATGCGCCGGAGCGCTGGGCGGAAGCGATGGCTACTCTGGCCGATCGCAAGGGCAACGGCGGCGGGGAATGGCAGGAAAGAGCGGCGGCGCTGGGCGAGCGCGGCTATGATATCCGCGTAAGCGCGGCAAGGCTGGAGCAGCTCTATGCAGGCTGACCGTTTAGTCGATACGAGAAAGATCATGCTGGTGGGCTATTCGGTCCTGCTGGTGCTGACGGCGAAGTGGGCTTTTGCCGCGGATGAAAGGCTGTCGCTTATTCTATACAGCGGGCTGCTGCTTCCGTTCTTCGTGCTGATGCGCTGGCCGAATGCGCCGGTGCTGCTGATGGCGAGCTTCACGGCTACGCTTGCGGGCAAAGCCATCTATGCGGCAACCGTCAATCCGCTGGCCGGACCGGATGAGATTCATTACTACGAGCAGGTCACGACCTTCGAGAAGCTGTCGCAGTTTATGCCTTATGCGGTGGAGCAGATCCAGAGCGGCTGGATGAACATTTCCGCCTACCCGGTGTTTGGCTTGATGTACATGCCGTTTTACAAGTGGCTGGAGCTGGATGATCCGCTGGCGATTATTTTGTTCAACACGGTGCTGCTCATCCTGATCGTCAACAGCACGTACAAGCTGAACGAAAGCCGCTTTGCTTACGAGCTTCCTGATCCGGACAATTCGAGGCAGCCCTTTATTATTATCTCGGTAGTCGGGTTGATGCTTAGTCCGTCGCTGATGTACATGTCCTCCCTGTTTGCCAAAGACATTACCTGCGTATGGCTGGGACTGCTAGGGGCGTTGCTCATGGTCCGCAAGAAATGGGTGCTGTTCATCATCGTCATCCTGTATGCGACGGGGCTGAGGGATTACGCCATTATTTATACGCTTTGCTTTTATTTCTTGTATACGCTTCGGGTCCGCACCGCGATTTGCGTCATGGTGGGGGCGGCGGGACTCTTGTTCCTGCAGATTGGACCGCTTGGCATTATCAATGCCGCGATGCTGTCGATCTTCCTGTTTCTCAGTCCGAATCCGATCAACTTCGGCAACTGGGAGCCCGAGCTGCTGCTGCGGACGCTGGAGGCGGTGTTTATGGGCTTTGTGCTCATGATCTCGGTCTATCAGGCGATTGTGTACAAGGAGACAAGGAAGTTTTACCTGATAGCGGCGGCTCTGATTTTCACGTATGCCTGCACGTTAGTGCTTGTGGGATATGTGACCATTACGGGCCGGGAGCTGGATTACGGCGTTGGCACGATCGGGGACAACATGGTGCGCAAGAAGCTGCCCGTACTGCCGCTTCTCTATACGATTGCTGCCTATGCGCTTGTGTGGTGCCGCAAAATCTTTATTCTGAAACATCGGAAAATTCAGTCTTTGGAAGCTGGGCAAAATCGCGAGCTGAAGCAGCTAGGAGCTGCCGACGGACCGCTTGGCGGGGGAAATGCTCCTGCTTGGCATAATCAGCTTGCCGGAGGAAAGGGGGCGCAAGGACATGCGGGAACAAGAACGACGTAGGGGAGTTGAATGGACGGGAGAACGATTGGAGCGCAGTACGGCCCACAAGACGAAAAAAAGAGGCCGCGACCAGTTCGGCCGGTTCCGCGGATTGCTGCGGCTGGCCGAAACGGTGCTGAAGCCGGTGCCCAGGCCGCTGCTGCAGTGGATGTGGGTGCTAAGCGACTGGCTGCCGGATCTGCCGGGCGTGGCTATGCGGTATGTCCTGCTGCGAAGGATGGCCAAGCGCTGCGGCGACAATGTCCTGATTGGACGGTCGGTAGAGCTCCGGTATCCGGAGCGGCTGGTTATTGGATCAAACGTGAGCATCCATAAGCAATGCTACATCGATGCCTACGGCGGGCTCATCATCGAGGATGAAGTATCGATCGCGCATCAGTCGTCGGTTGTCTCCTTCCAGCATACCTGGAATGATCCGTCCCTGCCGATTCGCGACAACCCCGTGCTGGGCTCGGCCATTCGGATTGGCCGAGACGTCTGGGTCGGCTGCGGCGTCCGCATCCTTGCCGGCGTCGAGATTGGCGCCCGCGCGGTTATCGCCGCCGGCGCCGTTGTGAACAAGCCGGTCGCCGCAGGCACGCTGGCGGCCGGCGTGCCAGCCCGCCCCGTGAAGAGCATCGGGACGGGAGCGGCTCCAGCGCCCGAAGGCGCTTAGTGTAGGGGAAAGGCTTTTGGCAGAAGACTCAAAAGTCGGCGGAAAGCGCATGTAGAGAGTATTTAAGGTCCTTAAGGAACCTTAAGCTGCGAATGCAGCGGCTGATGCGGGCCGTTACGGTCCCCGAGGGACCTTATGGATCGGGAAAAGACGCACAAGTCGGCGGAAAGCTTTATGTAGAGAGTATTTAAGGTCCTTAAGGGACCTTAAGCTGCGAAAGTTGCAGCTGATTCGGGTCGTTAAGGTCCCTGAAGGTCCTTAAGTTGTGGAAATGCTGGATGAGTAATGAGGTAGTAGGCCCGAGGGCATGAATCGCCTAACCGGGCAATGGAAACAGAAGGAGGGAACGGCATGAACGTGCTTTGGGCACATGACCATACGTTTTATTTTAACGAATCGGGGAAATTCTTCTCCGGCGGCAAGCTGCCTTATGCGGTGTGGGAGCGGTATCTGGGCGTATTCGACCAGATTACGGTTGCCTGCAGGGGGAAGAAGGCATCCTCGGATGCCGATATGGCGGGCAAGACATTGTCGAGCGGACCTAATGTTGATTTCCTTGTACTTCCGTCGCTAAGCAATCCGGTTAATAAAATGACGAAGCGGGGCTACATCGAACAGCTGCTGCAAGAGGCGATCGGCAAAGCAGACGCCGTTATTGCGCGAGTGCCAAGCGAGATTGGTGCAGAGGCTATCCGGGTAGCGCGCCAGATGGGCAAGCCTTACGCGGTTGAAGTCGTGGCCTGCGCCTGGGACGGGCTGTGGAATTACGGCAACCTGCAGGGCAAGCTGTACGCGCCATTCTCGCTGAACCAGACAAGGGCTATCGTCAAGGACGCCCCTTATGCGCTGTATGTTACCGAGAAGTTCCTTCAGCAGCGTTATCCGAACATCGGCGGCAAAACGGAGTCCTGTTCCAACGTCGAGATTCCGGAGCCGGGAGATGAGGTGCTGACGCGCAGAATGGAGCATATGCAGGCCATGAGCCCGGATTCGCCAATGACAATTGGGCTGATCGGTTCGCTGAACGGCCGCACGAAAGGGATCGACATTGCCCTTCGCGCGATTGCCAAAGCGAAGCCGCAGCTGCCGGCCATAAAGTTCCGCGTTCTTGGCGATGGAGATCCGGCACGCTGGCAGGCTATGGCCGACAAGCTGGGTATCGGCAGCCTTGTCTCCTTCGAAGGTGTACTGCCAAGCGGCGGGGCAGTCTTCGAATGGCTGGACGGCATTGATCTCTACCTGCAGCCAAGCTATCAGGAAGGCCTGCCGCGGGCAACGATTGAAGCGATGAGCCGGGGATGCCCGGTGCTGGGATCTACGGCTGGCGGTATTCCGGAGCTGATCCATGACAGCTGCCTGCATCGTCCGGGACAGGTTGGCATTCTCGCGGAGCAGATCAAGCGCGCGGCGTTTGACCGTAGATGGCTGAAGGAGCAGGCGGAGCGTAATTTCGGCCGTTCCCGGCAGTTTACGAAGAAGCTGCTCGATGCGAAGCGGCAGGCGTTCTGGCAGTCCTTCGGCGACGCGGTGAAGCAAGGCTCCTTGAAGGAAACCGTAGCCGCAGCGGATCAGGTCCGCGCGGATAAGGTTGAGCAGAGCACGAATTCGAGTACAAGCGAGAGCAGAGAAAGGGTGGAGGCGTTATGACAATTTTGGTGACGGGAGCAGCAGGTTTTATCGGCTTCCATTTGAGCGCGAGATTGCTGAAGGAAGGCAAACGCGTCGTAGGCCTGGATAACTTCAATGACTATTACGACGTGCAGCTGAAGCGGGACCGCTGGTCGCAGCTGGTTGCATCGCCATCCTTCAAGGGAGCCGAGCAGGATCTGGCTGACTACGAAGCATTGCTGGCGCTGATCCGGGAGGAAGGCGTTACGACGATCGTCCATCTTGCTGCGCAGGCGGGCGTGCGTTACAGCCTGACGAATCCTTTTGCCTATCTGGAGACGAACCTGCAGGGCTTCGGCCACGTACTGGAAGCTTCGCGCCAGGCGGGCATCAAGCACCTGGTCTACGCTTCCTCGAGCTCCGTGTACGGCGCGAATGTCAGCATGCCGTTCTCGGTGAGCGACAATGTCGATCATCCGGTCAGCCTGTATGCCGCAACGAAGAAATCCAACGAGCTGATGGCGCATGCCTACAGCCACCTATATAACCTGCCGACGACGGGTCTTCGGTTCTTCACCGTATACGGTCCATGGGGCCGCCCGGATATGGCGTATTTCAGCTTCACGCAGAAAATCATGGCCGGAGAGCCGATCCAGGTGTTCAACGAAGGCAAGATGCAGCGTGATTTTACGTATATCGATGACATTGTGGAAGGAATCTACCGCTTGCTTGACCGCGCGCCGCAGCCAAATCCTAATTGGGATCGCGCGGAGCCGGATCCGGGCACAAGCTACGCGCCTTACAAGGTGTACAACATCGGCAACAACAAGCCGGTCGAGCTTATGGCGTTTATCAATACGATCGAGGACAAGCTTGGGCAAAAGGCGGTTATGGAGTTCAAGCCGATGCAACCTGGCGATGTGACGGCAACGTTTGCGGATATCGACGGTCTGATGGCGGATGTGGATTTCCGACCGGAGACAACCATTGAGGAAGGTATCGGGCGGTTCGCCGAGTGGTACAAGTCGTACTATGGCGCCCCTGCGGGTCTGGAAACGGCGGCAAAGGCGGCGGGACAATGATTCAAAAAATAGCCCATATCTGCACCTCCGGCATCAGCCACAAAATTATGGGCGACAAGCTTCGGCTGCTTCAGCAGCAGGAGGGCGTTCAGGTAACATTCATCACTTCCCCCGAAGGTGTAGATGAGGGATTGATGAAGGAGAAGGCCTATCCGTTCGAATGGAAGCTCCTGCCGATGGCGCGTTCCATCCAGCCCGCAGCTGACTTGCGATCGATTATGGCGATGTACAAGCTATTCCGCCGCGAGCGGTACGACATCGTGCATACGCACACAGCCAAGGCGGGGCTGATCGGACGGATTGCAGCGAAGCTGGCCGGCGTTCCGGTCGTTATTCATACGAGCCACGGATTGCCTTTCTACGAGGGGCAGTCGAAGAAGACGTATTTGCTCTACAAAATGCTCGAGAGGTTTGGCGCGTTATGCTGCCATGCTCTTGCCTCGCAGAACGAGGAGGATGCCGGAGTGCTCCGGGAGCTGGCGCCTTGGCGGCCGGTCTTCGTAGAGGGCAACGGGGTAGACCTGGAGCATCTGGACCATTTGGCGGGCAGGGTTACGACAGAGCAGCTCGCGGCGCTTCGCATGAAGAACGGGATCGACCCGGAGGAAAAGGTGCTGTTCATGGCGGCGCGGTTTGAACCGGTGAAGGATCATGGCCTGCTGCTGGATGCTTTGACGGAGCTCAAGCGTGTCGGGGCGTTGAACTGGGTGACGGTTCTGGCGGGACAAGGCCCGCTGGAAGACGAGATGAAGCGCAAGTCGGAAGCGAGCGGTCTGGCGGATGATGTGCTGTTCGTCGGGCAGCAGTCCTCGATTATCCCGTGGCTCGCAATGTCGGATGCGGTAACGCTGACTTCGGAAAAAGAGGGCATTCCTCGCTCCCTGATGGAGGCGATGGCGCTGGGCAAGCCGATTGTCGCCACCAATGTGCTTGGCACGCGGGAGCTGGTGGCGCATGCCGAAACGGGGCTGCTTGTACCCTACCGGGACTCGATGCAGCTGGGCGAATCGCTTGCGGCCATGATGAACACGCCGGAAGCTAGACGGCGCATGGGGGAAGCGGGACGCCGGCGGATCGAGGCATCGTTCACGGAAGCCCGGGTCGTCGAGCGGCTGATGCGGCTGTACCGCAGCACGAAGCTGCGTGTTAGCCGAAGCCGCGGGGTAGCGGCAAGGCTGAATGCCTTTGGCAAACGGCTGTTTGATCTGGCGGCGAGCGTGCCTGCAGCGGTATTGCTGTCGCCGGTCATGCTGATCGTTGCGGTGCTGGTGAAGCTGAAGCTGGGCTCGCCGGTCCTGTTCAAGCAGCAGCGCCCGGGCAGGTACGGCAACCCGTTCTACGTGCTGAAATTCCGCACGATGCGGGACGCGTATGACAGGTTCGGCCAGCCGCTGCCGGACGAGGCACGTCTGACGTCCTTCGGCAAGCTGCTCCGCAAGCTGAGTCTGGACGAGCTGCCGCAATTATTTAACGTGATACGCGGAGATATGAGTCTGGTGGGGCCAAGGCCGCTGCTGATGGAGTATCTTCCGCTTTATACCGAGGAGCAGGCGCACCGTCACGATGTCCGTCCGGGCATTACGGGCTGGGCGCAGGTGAACGGACGCAACGCCGTGTCCTGGGAGGACAAGTTCAAGCTTGATCTGACGTATGTAGAGCGGCAAAGCGTATGGTTTGATTTTCGCATATTGGTACGTACTGTGGGGAAGGTGCTGAAGCGCGACGGGATTTCGAGCGCGGGTCAGGCCACCGTTCAAAAATTTACGGGATCAAGGGAAATGGGGAATGCATCATGATTAGCGGTCATACGGAGCAATACCGGGTAATGGAAGAGCCTGCAAGGCGCCCTCTTATCGTAGTGGGCATGGGCGGACATGGCCGGGTGCTGATGGATATCGCCCGCGTATCGAAGACATACCGGCTTGCGGCAGTGCTGGATGACCGCTTCTCCGGCGTCGAGCTGCGCGGCGGTCTGCCGTATGGTCCGATCGCGACGCTCAAGCATTTCCTCGCGGACGAGCCGGGCATGCACGTGGTCATCGGCATCGGCGACAACCGGACGAGAAGGGCGATTGTCGAGATGCTTAATCTGCCCGAGTCGTCTTACGCGGTGCTCGTCCATCCCGCGGCAGTTGTCGCGGAGGATGCCCGCATCGGGCTTGGCGCCGTGGTTATGCCCGGCGCGGTGATTGGGCCGGGCGCCGTTGTAGGCGCCCACGCCATCATTAACTCCGGCGCGGTCGTGGAGCATGACGCGCTGGTTGGTCCGTTCGCGCATGTATCGCCGAACGCGACCATGGCCGGTGCCGCCTCCGCCGAGGAAGGCGCGCATATCGGCAGCGGGGCGGTACTGATTCCGCGCATCCGCGTCGGCAGCTGGTCCGTGCTTGGCGCCGGCGGCGTCGCCGTCCGGGATATCCCCGGCGGCAAGACCGCCGTTGGCGTCCCGGCGCGGGTCATACCGCCGCGACTCGGCATCGAGAAGGCGCTGTAAGGCCGGAAAACAGCCTTACAGCTCAATAAAACCAAGCGCGCGGCGCAGCCAAAAGCGCGCCGCGGGCACCACATAGCCCGCCGTTACGGCGACGGGCAGCAAATTGAGGAGTTGATCACGACGTGAACAGTCGAATCTATTTATCCCCGCCGCATTTGGGAACGCGGGAGCGCGAATATGTCGAGTTAGCTTTCCGCACGAACTGGATCGCGCCGCTTGGACCCAATGTCGACCAGTTCGAGCGCGAGCTGGCCGAGAAGGTGGGAGCGAAGGGGGCAGTTGCGCTGTCCTCGGGCACCGCGGCAATCCATATGGCGCTCAGGCTGCTGGGAGTTGGACGCGGCGACCGCGTTTTCGTCTCCTCGCTGACTTTTATCGCGAGCGTTAATCCGGTGCTGTATGAAGGCGGCGTGCCGGTATTTATCGACTGCGACCCCGAGACCTGGACCATGTCGCCGCAGGCGCTGGAGCGTGCTTTCGAGGAAGCGCACCGCAACAAGCAGCTGCCTAGAGCCGTCATCGTGGTTCATCTGTACGGGCAAAACGCCGACATGGACGCCATCAACCAAATCTGCGCCAAGTACCGCGTGCCGGTTATCGAAGATGCGGCGGAGTCCCTTGGCACAACGTACAAAGGGCAGTCCAGCGGAACCCACGGCAAGTTCGGGATCTACTCCTTTAACGGCAATAAGATCATTACCACCTCCGGCGGCGGCATGCTTGTCTCCGACGATACGGCAGCACTCTCGAAAGCGCGCTTCTGGGCGACGCAGGCCCGCGAGCCGCAGCCTCACTACGAGCATGCGGAGCTTGGCTACAACTACCGGATGAGCAACGTGCTGGCAGGCATTGGCCGTGGACAGCTGGAGCTGCTCGACGAACGGGTGGATGCCCGCAGAGGCGTGTTCAATCGGTACAAGCAGGCTTTTGCCGATATCGAAGGCATTACCATGATGCCCGAAGCGGAATACGGCAGGGCTACCCGCTGGCTGACAACGATGACCATTGATCCGATTACTACGGGCTGCACGCCGGCCGATCTGTTGGAACGCCTGACAGAAGCCAATATCGAAGCACGCCCGGTGTGGAAGCCGATGCACCGCCAGCCGCTTTTGCAATATTACCCTTACTTCCCGCATGAATCGGGCAGCAGCGTGTCCGACACGTTGTTCGAGCATGGCATCTGCCTGCCGTCCGGCTCCAGTCTCACGTGGGATGAGCAGGACCGCGTTATTACGTGCGTCAAGCAAACCATTCAAATGAAATCAAGGAGGATGTCCCATGAAAGTGCGTAAAGCGATCATTCCAGCCGCCGGTCTCGGCACCCGTTTCCTGCCTGCAACAAAGGCTCAGCCGAAGGAAATGCTGCCCATCGTGGACAAGCCGACTATCCAATACATTATCGAGGAAGCCATCGCTTCCGGCATTGAAGACATTCTGATCATCAGCGGCCGCGGCAAACGGGCGATTGAGGACCATTTTGACAAGACGTTTGAACTCGAGGACATGCTGGCGAAGAAAGGCAAGACCAAGGAGCTTGAGCAGATCCGCGGCATCTCCGAGATGGCGAATATTCACTACATCCGGCAAAAAGAGCCGAAAGGCCTCGGCCACGCGATCTGGTGCGCACGCAGCTTTGTCGGCAACGAGCCGTTTGCCGTTCTTCTCGGCGACGATATTGTACAGTCCGAGGAACCTTGCCTCAGCCAGCTGATCCGCGTCCATGACCGTTATCAGTCCTCGGTTGTTGGCGTGCAGCGCGTAGCTGATGAAGACGTATCCAAATACGGCATTATCGCTCCTCGCGGGTCGTCGATCGAGCCGTCCGTCTTCTTCCTGGACGGTCTGGTCGAGAAGCCTTCGAAGAAAGCCGCTCCTTCCAACTACGCCATCATGGGCCGTTACATCCTGACGCCGGAGATCTTCGATATCCTCGAGCATCAATCCCCGGGCGCGGGCGACGAGATTCAACTGACCGATGCCATCAAGAAGCTGAATGACCAACGCAACGTGCTGGCTTATAACTTCGACGGCGTCCGTTATGACGTAGGCGACAAGTTTGGTTTCATCAAGGCGCAACTCGACTTCGCGCTGCAGCGCGAGGATTTGCAGAAGGATGTGCTGGGCTACCTGCAGCAAGTGTACGAGAAGCATTTTATTACAAAGGCGGCGAACTAATATGCGGAAAATTACAGTAATCGGTACCGGATACGTCGGACTTGTCTCGGGGACTTGCTTTGCCGAGGTAGGCAACCGGGTTATCTGCTGTGACGTGGATCAGCGCAAAATCGATCTGCTCAACGAAGGCATCATTCCCATCTATGAGCCGGGTCTCGAAGAGATGGCGCTGCGCAACAAGAGTGAGGGGCGCTTGCTCTTCACGACCGAAGTAGGCGAAGCGATCGAAGCCTCGGATATCGTCTACATCGCGGTCGGTACGCCAATGTCGGAGACGGGCGAAGCGGATATGCGCTATGTGATGTCGGCGGCCAAGAAAATCGGCGAGCACCTGAACGGCCACAAAATCATCGTGAACAAAAGCACCGTGCCGGTCGGCACCGGCGAGCTTGTGCGCGAGGTTGTGCAGGCGAACAAGAAATACCCTTGGGCAAGCTTTGACGTCGTGTCCAATCCGGAATTCCTCCGCGAAGGGACGGCGCTCTCGGATTGCATGAACATGGACCGCGCCATTATCGGCTCGGATAACCCGGAGGCGGCGGAGCAGATCGCCCAGCTGCATGCGCCTTTTAACACGCGGATCTTCAAGACGGATCTGGAGAGCGCGGAGATGATCAAATACGCGGCGAACACGTTCCTTGCGACGAAGATTTCGTTCATTAACGCCATTGCGAACATTTGCGAGAAAGTCGGCGCCGACGTGGAAGACGTAGCCAAAGGCATGGGGATGGACAGCCGGATCGGCGAAAAGTTCCTGCAGGCCGGCATCGGCTACGGCGGCTCCTGCTTCCCGAAGGACACGTATGCCTTGGCGCATATCGCGGATAAGTCGGGTTATGATTTTGAGCTGCTCAAGTCGGTTATCAAGACGAACCAACGCCAGCGCTACGTCGTTATGGACAAGCTTCGCGAGACGCTTGGGGGCCTTGCCGGCAAGCAGATTGCGGTGCTGGGACTGGCCTTTAAGCCTAACACGGATGACATGCGCGAAGCTCCGTCGCTGACGATCATCCCCGAGCTGCTGAAGCAAGGCGCGGTTGTCCGAACGTTTGATCCCATTGCGACGGAAGCGGCACGCAAGCTGCTGCCAGCGGACGTGGCCTATTTGGAATCGGCGGAGCTGGCTGCGGCTGGCTGCGATGCCTGCGTGATTTTGACGGAGTGGAACGAGGTTCTGACGATGGACCTGGCGAAGGTTCGTGACCGGATGAAGCAGCCGATCGTGATTGACGGGCGGAACAGCTTCGATCCGAAGGTCATGGAGCAGCAAGGCTTTGTCTACTACTCGGTAGGACGCCGTCCGGTGAACCGTCTTGAAGCGGAGCGTAAATCTGTCAACCTTTAAGGTGAGCCTAAGGCGAGCCTGTAAGGATATAGTCTGCTGATCCTGATCTCGAAAGGGGGTGAGCACTTGAATGACAATCCGCTTCGGCCGGGCGGATGGAGTGCGGATTTACCAAACGAACATGCAGGAAATGCAGAAGGAGGAAGGTATGAAAAAGAAATTCCGGGCGCTGATTACGTTGGCTGCTACGGCTTTGCTTGTGCCGGCGCTTATTGTTAACGCGTCCAGCGCAGCAGCGGCATCCAAAGCGCCAACAGCTGCCGTTAAGTCGAGCTTCTCGCAACAATCGTTCCAGCCGCTTGCCAATACGTTCATTCAAAAGCTGATTCAGAACTTTGCACAAGAGGTGCAAAAGGCAGTGGACAGCATCCAGAATGGCAAAGGCAACAACGGCAATAACGGTAACCATGGCAACAACGGCAACAACGGCAACAACGGCAACAACGGCAACAACGGCAACAACGGCAACAACGGCAACAACGGCAACAATGGCAATAACGGCAACAGCGGTAACAACGGCAACCATGGCAACAACGGCAACAACGGTAATAACGGTAACAACGGCAACAATGGCAACAACGGCAACAACGGCAACGGCGGCAACAACGAGAAAAAAATCCAAAAGGTCTACAATGACACTTCCGCGAAGCTGTTCCAGCTGCGCAACCAGTGCCAGGCTGGCCTGACGGATATCGCCGTTGAGTTCACGACGTTAACGTCCACGCATGAGAAGACGGTATTGTACAAAACGGGTACAGCGGCGTTCAGCAGCTGCACAGGTCAGTACAAAACGGTTATGAACGATGCAAGCGCGCAAATCGTTGCTCTTGGCGGCGAGCCTTCGATCCTTGAACCGATGCAAGATCGTTATCAACAAGAGATCATCGCAGGCCGCGCACAACTGAACGCAATCGTAGGCAAATAATATTTTGCTGAACAAGAAGAACCGCGTAATGGAGAGCTCACTCTCTGTTATGCGGTTTTTTCTTTGTTTCTTTTCGGATTATAATAGGCTTTAGGAAACGGAGGCTGTCATCATGATCATCAGAGAACTGCAAGAGAAGGACAACGCGGCGATTGAACGCGTGATCAGAGAATGTCTAATTGAGTTTGGCGGCAATCGCGAAGGACTGGCGTGGGCGGACGAGAGCCTCAGCCATTTATTCGATTACTATAATCATGAAGGCCGCGCCTATTGGGTCATTGAGCAGGACGGGGAGGTCGTTGGGGGCTGCGGGATCGCACCGTTTGCCGACTCGGCTGAAGTATGCGAGCTGCAGAAAATGTACCTTCTGGGGCCGGCCCGCGGTACAGGAATGGCGGTCAAGCTGCTCGATACGGCATTAACCTTTGCCAGCCTGCATTATAAACAGTGCTATCTTGAAACGCTGCAAAATATGCATGCCGCTAACCGCTTCTACGCCAAGCACGGCTTCGAATCGCTGGCCGCGCCGCTCGCCGGATCCGAGCATTTCGCCT
Source organism: Paenibacillus glycanilyticus (assembly GCF_023715145.1). Taxonomy (GTDB): domain Bacteria; phylum Bacillota; class Bacilli; order Paenibacillales; family Paenibacillaceae; genus Pristimantibacillus; species Pristimantibacillus glycanilyticus_A. The sequence goes on from NZ_JAMBNP010000010.1 coordinate 118,383, forward strand.
GCGACGCCTGGTATATCAAAAGCCTGGAGTAATCCGCCTAGAAAAATAAACCAAAAACCCTATAGAACTTGAAACTTCTGGATGTTACGATTCGTTTGTAAGGTCAGGAGGCGGGTTTCATGGGCAGATACGTGACGGCCATATTGTTTTTAGTAATCTCTCTTTTGCTTGGCGCATGCAGCCAGGCTGAACAGGTGGAGCACATCGAGGCTTTTGGCATTGAGACTCTGGAGCAGAACGCGGAAGGCCTTTATGAACCAACGGGTTACAAGAAGGTGAATGCCATCACCGCTTCGAAGGAAGACAAGAATTATATGAAGATCGATATGAAGACGGTGGAAGACTTTTACGATACAAAAGGCGCTTATATAAAGACCGTCATTACGCATAGCCAGGGTTATCAATCCAATGTTCTGGATACCAAGGACGGATTTAATCGCATAGAGGAGATTCGCGAACCGTCTACGATTCTGATCCCCGATGAGAATGTCGAGCAGTTCCGGACCGATATGCTGTCAGAGGACGAACTTCGGCAAGTGAAGAAGCATGTTCAGTCTTTTATGAAGCTGGTTGATTAAGAAGGCAGGCGAAAGCGTCTGCTTTTTTTTGTTTGCCGCCAAAACCGTTTGGCTCGCCGTGGAGTCTAATGAATAGATGCATAATGGCAGGGGAGGAAGCGTGTGGGAAACGAATTACTGGTGGCCGCAGCGAAACGTGGCGACGATGCTGCCTTTTATAGTCTCATTACGCAGCACAAAGAGAAGATGTACCGAATGGCGCATTCGTATTTGAAAAACGAGACCGATGCTCTTGAAGCCGTGCAGGAAGCGACCTGCCGGGCTTATATGCAGATTCACAAGCTGAAGGAGCCGGAGTACTTCGGAAGCTGGCTGATTCGGATTCTGATGAATTATTGCGCGGATGAAGTGAAGAGGAAGGCTCGAAGAAACGATGGACAGCAGGCTGCCGCGGCTGCTTTGGATCCGCATGCCGCTAGTGCCGAGTCCGCGTTATTGGAGCGGGTTATGCTGGAGTCGGCGGTGGAGCAGCTGGACGCGAATTATAAGAAGGTAATCCAGCTGAAGTATTATCACGATCTGACGATCACGGAGATTGCGAGAACGCTGCAGAAGCCGGAAGGCACGATTAAAACCTGGCTGCATAAAGCGCTTGGCGGATTGCGGCAGCGACTGGGAAAGGAGGGCGAGCCTAATGAATGAGTATCCGAACAAGGAAGGGCAGGATATACCGCAGCTTGGGGCGATGAAGGAGTATATGGAGGACATTCCGATTCCGTCCGATATTGACGATAAGATCTGGAGCGGCATAAGGGCCGGCCGGCAGCGCAGAAGGCGCAGAGTCTATTCCAGGATAGCCGCCTATACGGCCTGTCTCCTGCTTCTCGCGTCGGCAGCCTCCGTCCGGTTCTCTCCTGCCGTAGCCGCTTATGTGGGCGAGATACCCGGCCTGCGGCCGTTTGTCGAGCTTATTCATTATGACAAGGGCCTTGAGCTTGCTATAGAAAACGACTTTATGCAGCCAATTGGCCTCTCGGATGAGCATGACGGAATAAAGGTTACTATAGACGGGATGATTGCCGACGAATCAAGAATCATTGTGTTCTATACAATCGAGAACATGGATGGACAGAAGAGCGTTGTTAGTCTTAACAAAGTGGAATTGCCAGACAATAGGGATATCTCGATTTCGCATGGATTCTATGCAAACAACGAAGACTGGAAGAGCATACAGGGAACGATAGACTTTTATCCGAATGACCAGGGAGAATTTCCGGATGCTTTGAACCTGCAATTAGAGATTGATAAGGTTACGGAGACGGCTACAATAGATGCGGATTGGGGCTTCAGCATCCCTATTGATAAAGCGAAGTTTGAGGGGATGAAGGAAACCTATGCCATCAATCAGACCGTTACGGTTGAAGGCCAGAGGATTACTTTCGGGAAAATGACCGTGCATCCGACTCGAATTGAACTTGAGACGGCGTATGATCCGGCCAATACGAAGAAGCTGTTTTACTTCGACGATCTGCGGCTCGAAGACGAGAAGGGGGAAATCTTCGGCACCATAACCAATGGCGTAAGCGGCTCGGATATAAGCGAGAACAGCCATGTGCTTTACTTCCAGAGCAATTACTTCCGCAAGCCGGAGCATCTCTACCTGCGGGCCAGCAGCATTCGGGCACTGGATAAAGACAAGCTGGAGGTGAAGGTGGACCTTGATCGCAGGGAGCTGCTTGCCCTCCCGGACAGCCTGCTTACGATTAAGGAGGCTGGCGCCAGCGACGAGGATGGGCAAGACATGCTTGTCTTCGGGCTGAAGAACGAGAACCCGCTGGATCAGGGCCGAGCCTATAGCTTATTTGACATGGAGTATACGGATGCCTCCGGACAGTCCTTCCGGTCGAGCAGAACGGGATCATCCGGCGAGGAGTACCGATTGTATATTCCGAGGAAAAGCTATCAAAGCCCGCTCACGCTCCGCATTGCCGATTATCCGGCCCGCATTCATGGCGACATTAATATCAAAATCAAATAATGATCAGTCGGTCGCAAGTGTGCGCAGCGATGCTGATATTCATTGAAATACTTGGATTGCATAAATCAAATCCGGAGTACGCAATATAGATTTAGCTCTTTGCGGAAAGGATGGAAGATAAATGTCAAACAACAACAACTACAACCATAACCAGCATGACCATACCGATAATAACGGACAGCGGGAGAATGACGTTCACGGCGGCGAGTTCCGCAACGGACGTCTAAGCCAGATTAAGAATAATAACCCTAATGGCGAAGCTGTGGAAAACGAATTTTTAAGCAAAAAAGAACAGTAGACGCTTGTTAACAAGCAGAAGAACAGCAGCCGATAGGGCTGCTGTTTTCGTTATATATTAAAGTCCCTAAAGATTCCGCTCCAATAAAATCCCGACTTGCCGGGCTATCACTTGAGGCGATTCAGGTAATCCGCTCGCAATATACGATTCCATTATTCCAACGACAGCGGCTCCGAAAAATTGGAGAAGGACCTCTTTGTTTAATCCTTTGTTTATTCCTTGCGTTATATCCGTGTTATCGGCTAACTGTTCAATGAGAAACGCAAGGAGGCGACTGCGGAAGGCAGGGGCTCCGCTGCTGGCCAGCATGGTCGAAAAGAAAGATAAATGGCGTTCGAAATATTCAAAAAAGATCAAATTGGATGCCGTAAAATCTAATTCGGAAGAGGATTGGCAGATCTGCCGCAATTCGTTTATATGCTCTTCAATAAGTTTATCCAGCAGATCATACTTATCCAAATAATGATGATAGATGGTTCTTCGGCCAACATTTGCCCTGTCGGCAATATCTTGAATGGTAATCTCATTAAAACCTTTTTCGGACATCAGCTCGATAAAAGCCGCTTTGATTGCTTCTTGAGACTTGAGAATTCGTCTATCCTTCACCGGCATTCCAATCATCCCCAAACGTTCGAAGTCGTAATGGCACAATAAGAAGAAGCTTGTGCAATTAGGCACGGATTCCGCTCTTTTGATTATTGTGGACATTCTATTTTCATTTTATATTATGCACAGACGTGCGATATCGCATCTATATGCATTATATAAAACGACGTTAAAGGAGTCCACAAATATGGGTAACGAAAGAAACGAAATGCGAGTATACAGACTGATGAGTCCAAGCTTGGACGGTCTTCAAATGGTAAAAGAGGATCTTCCCGAAGTCGCCCCTTACGAGGTTCTCGTCAAGCTTCATGCAGCCTCGATTAACTATAAGGATACGTTCTATATAGCGGGTGAAAGAAGGATACCCTTGTCCCGCCCGACAATTCCGCTGTCGGACGGAGCAGGGGAGGTTGTGGCCGTAGGTTCCGGTGTGGATCGATTTGTACCCGGCGATCGCGTTGCCGGCATACTCGCTCAGGATTGGCTCTACGGCGCAATTCCAGCGAAGGCTTATCATTCCATAACGTCCCTCGGTCAAGGGATTGACGGGGTATTGGCGGAATATCGCATTTTTAATCAAGAGGGCTTAGTCCGATTGCCGAAGAACCTGTCTTACGAGGAAGGCGCAACGCTTCCCACAGCGGCTGTTACGGCTTGGAATGCGGTCAAAGACGTTCGCTCTTCTCAGACGGTATTGATCCTCGGCACGGGCGGCGTTGCCTTGTTTGCGCTCCAGTTTGCCAAAGCACTAGGTGCGACGACGATTATCACCTCCTCCAGCGACGCAAAGCTGGCCCGAGCGGTCGAAGCGGGTGCTGACCACGCGATTAATTATCGAAGCCATCCGGAATGGCATAAAGAGGTCCGCCGCTTGACTGAAGACATAGGCGTCGATCATGTTGTCGAAACGGTAGGCTCGGATACGCTGGAGCAGTCGATTCTCGCTGCTCGGATCGAGGGCATGGTCCACTTGGTTGGAATCGTTCCCCCGATTGGGCGTATAGACCCGGTACCCGTCATTTTCGGAGCCGTCACGGTTCGGGGTGTACGCGTGGGTTCCCGCCAGCTGTTTGAAGAAATGAATGCCTTTATGGAACGCAAGAATATCCATCCCATTCTTGGACGCCGCTTCGCCTTCGAGGATGCGAAGTCGGCTTTCGTTCATCAACTGAATGGACCCGACTTTGGAAAGATAATCGTTAACATAGATAACGAATATGGTAGCTAAACGACTTGCGGCAGCCGGACAACATGACCGGCTGTCGTTTTGCTTGAATACGTAACTTTATTTGAGGAAAAAGCGTCTTTAATTAAAGGTTCTATTTTCCAATTCAAAAATAAAAAAACTTTTACTTTGAAATGACAAGGATTTCTACATTTAACAGAGTATTCATTTACACAGTGAGTTAAATGCAGCAGGTGAAGCGAAGGGTGTTTCTAGCAAGACTACGAGACGTAGGTGATCATTTTTGTTTCTTTTTGATTATATTGTGAATCTCTCTATATTTTCGCTCTTGGTAAGTACACCTTTAGTGATCCGTTCGTTTATCAATCTCAGGCCGTTGAAGCATCCGCGGATTTGGAGTGGTCTTTATGCGGGCGTTGTTTCGATTGTCCTTGTGCTGCTAGCCGTGAAGCAGCAAGGCTATGTATACGATATCCGTTATTCCCCCGTCATTTTGACGTTCGCCTATCTTGGCCCCGTTGCGGGCTTGATCACCGGTCTTTTTGCCTTGTCCATCCGATTGGTTTCAAGCGGCAATTGGTTCCCCGCCATAGCCGGCTGGACGTTCATCATGGTGGTCTTCACCATCCTTCATGCGTATTTCTCCCGCCGGCAGTTGCCGCTCTTTAAGAGGAGCCTGGCGTTGTCCGGTGCTTATATCGTCCTCTACATGTGTACGGTGTTTACATTCGGCATTATGGTAAGCGAGCCTCTCTTTCATCTGCAGTATGTATGTTTCGTTATATTAGGGGTGCTGTTGGGCGGACTGCTGATTGAATCCCATGAACGTCTTCGCCGTACCATTGTCGAGCGGGACGAGATGGAATTGTCGTTAAACGAAAGCGAGTATCAATACCGGCTCATCGCCGAAAATACATCCGATCTCATCGTGGTGATGGATCCGGATCACTCGATCCGGTATTTATCTCCTTCCCATGCGTTTGTGCTCGGGTATACCAATCTGGCGCAGGATCGCGCGGAGCTGGACCGGATTATTAGCGAGGAAGATACTGCGGTGTTCGATCAGACCGTCAGAAAGATATTAGAGCAGAAGGCTTCGCAATCGATGGAGATTCGCTTCCGGCATCAAGACGGGCGTCTGATCCCCTTTGATTCCCTATGTAAGCCAGTGGAGGGGAGAAAAGGCCGGATTGAGCATATCGTCATAATCAGCCGGGATATCTCCGAGCGCAAGAAAGCGGAGGAGTTTCTTTTGCAGTCCGAGAAGCTGTCCGTTGTTGGGGAATTGGCGGCTGGCGTAGCGCATGAGATCCGTAATCCGCTTACGACCATCAAAGGCTTTCTCCAATTATATAAGCTGGAGAATCCCTCCATAAAATACGGCGATTTGCTCCAGGACGAGCTGGACCGGATCGAACTCATTACAAGCGAGCTTCTCTCGATGGCCAAGCCGCAGGCTGCTCTGTATACCTTGGCGAACGTCAAAGACGTGATTGAGCAGACGCTCGAGTTTTTGACGCCGCAGGCGTTATTAAGCAATATTGAATTCAATCGCGAATACCAGGGCGAATATTTTCCGGTTATGTGCGTGAAGAATCAATTAAAGCAGGTCTTTCTTAATCTATTCAAGAACGCAATCGAGTCCATGCCAAACGGCGGAAAGATTCGCATTGGCCTTCAAACGGACACCAACGGGGAATGCCTCATAACGATTCAAGATCAAGGCTGCGGCATCCCGGAGGAGCATCTTCACCGGTTGGGACAGCCCTTCTATAGCTTGAAGGAGAAGGGGACGGGGCTTGGTCTCATGATCAGTCACAAGATCATTAAACAGTATCATGGCCGCATCGCTTATCATAGCAAGGTCAGCGAAGGTACGCGGATTGAAATCAGGCTGCCGATCCACGGATGAGGCACGCAAGCAGGGGTTTGTGAAAGAAGGAGAATTGTATGGGGAAAATGTACGCAGCTCTCATTGTATTAGTTGCAGCGGGTTTGATTGGCTGCAGCCAATCGGATAAATCCTTCGAGCACGCAATCGACGAAAAGCTTAACGATATTGTTCATCCAAAGGATATGAAAGTATCGCTATCCTCGAATCCATACGACTACATTAAGGGCGAGGACAGCAATAAGGATTATAAATACATTGTTGAGCAGGGGGAAAAGTCTTTAAATTATATGCTCGGCGAATTTGCAGATGGCAATAATGACGGCTTGAGAGAATATATTATGGCAATGGCCTGTGCCGAAATTTTGCAGGAGGATCCCGCCTCTAAAGATTGGTCTTCCGGCAGGGGCTGGTACAACCATTACAAATCGGCAGAAAATCCATAATGGATGATTTTTTTATCCCGGAACAGCATAAATGACGAACAAACTGGGTACTTAGTGAAGCAGGACTTCTTAAGCTGCGCGGTTTGTTTTTGTTTAAAGATGCCATACTGAACGAATAGTAAACTTAGGGATAAAACATGCTTACGAAGTAAGAATTGCAACCAAACCCGCGTTGCAATTCTTTAGGTCCATGCTTACGAAGTAAGAATTGCAGCGAAAAGCACCCTGCAATTCTTTAGGTCTATGCTTACGAAGTAAGAATTGCAACCAAACCCGCGTTGCAATTCTTTTAAGGAGAGATGAGCGATGAAGCTGTATGATTGCGCAATTATCGGAGGCGGTCCGGCCGGTCTTAACGCGGCTCTTGTCCTCGGAAGGGCAAGACGAAGCGTGGTGCTCTTTGACGATAACAAGCCAAGGAACGCCGTAACGCATGAGTCGCATGGTTTTATTACAAGAGACGGCGTGAAGCCGGAAGAATTCAGGCGCCTGGCGCATACAGATATAAGCAAGTACCCTTCTGTCCAGGTTGTTCGGACAAAGGTTGTTGATATGGTGAGGCGGAATCATGCCCTGTTCCTTGTTCAGGCGAGCAATGGGGAAATCTATCAGGCGCGCACGATTATTCTGGCGGTTGGACTCAAGGAGAAGCTTCCTGCTATAACGGGGGTCTCCGACTATTACGGCACTTCCTTGTTTAGCTGCCCTTATTGCGACGGATGGGAGCTGAGGGATCAGCCGCTCGCGGTCATCTCGGAGAATGAATCCCATCGCTTCTCGATGACGTCCATGGTCTACAACTGGAGCAAGGATCTGATCATCTGCACCAATGGCGTGGGTACGTTCGAGCGGCAGCAGCGGGCAAAGCTTCTTAGCCGGGGAGTGCGGATCTTCGAGCAGCCGATTGCTTCCCTGAAGGGGAAAAATGGCCGTTTGCAAAAAATCGTCTTTGCGGACGGAATGGAAGTAGCGCGTACGGGAGGTTTTGTAACGTCAAACTGGTATCTCGCGATCCGTTTTGCAGAGAAGCTAGGCTGCCGATTGAATGAAAGCGGAGGTCTCGCAATTGATGATTATGGCAAAACAACGGTGGAGCATGTCTATTCAGCCGGTGATGCGGCCACTATATCGCCCGCCCAGCTTATCGTTGCGGCTGCCGGCGGAAGCAAAGCGGCGATGAGCGTGAATACGGCACTGAGCCATATGGATTTCTAGGCTGTGTTATATTAATGTTAGATTAATTTACATAAAGTAGTTGAACCCTCCTTCCTTACCTGCTAAAATTTTGATAAATTACTAGCTGATTGATAGATTGCACGAGCAGCTCAATTTGTGCTAGGCCAATATTGAGAAGGGTGGAATGGAACATGGGGAAGCGATTATCGGTACTGCTGGCGGCAGGAATTCTTGTCATGACGATGTCAGCTTGCGGCGCGAACAAGGAAAGCAGCAACGGTAACGGAGGCAGCGCAGAAGCGGATAAGGTGTACAAGTTCGCGACGGACGCGGCTTATGCGCCAATGGAGTTCATGGACAAGGACAAAATCACGGGCTTCGATGTGGATTTTCTGAAGGCAGTTATGGATGAAGCGGGACTGAAGTATTCGATCACGAACACGGGCTGGGACCCGATGCTGACGGAGGTGGCGTCCGGCAAAACCTATGACGCAGGCATCTCAAGCGTGTCGATCACACCTGAGAGGGAGGAATCCTATGACTTCTCCATCCCTTATTTTGAATCTACCAATATGATTATGGTGAAGGAAGACAGCCCGATCGCAAGCGCGGCGGATCTGAAAGACAAGAAGGTAGCCGTGCAGATCTCAACGACGGCAGAGACGCTGATGGCCGGCATTATGGGCAACGACAACGGTAATCTGAAGCGGTTCGACAGCAATGCGGTAGCGATGCTGGAGCTCGATTCGGGCGGGGTAGACGCGGTGGTAGCCGACATCGCGATCGTCCGCGAATATATGAAGAACAATCCGGAGCGCAAGCTGAAGGGCGTATTGGATCAAGCGAGCTTTGGCTCGGAGTACTACGGCATTCTGCTGCCAAGCGGCAGCGAACTGAAGGCGAAGCTGGACCCGGTGATCAAGAAGCTGCTGGAGGACGGCACGTATACGGAGGTTTACAAAAAATGGTTCGGCGAAGAGCCGAACGTCGACAATGTGCTAAACGCAAAGTAAGCTAGCTCAAGGCATGCGTGAGGGATATCTGTTACGCATGCCTTTTACATACTTGGGGAGGACGAGCGCATGCATTTTCGATTCGATATTATTGTCGACTATTTACCGCTTCTGCTCAAAGGCGCTGCGCTGACGATTGGCATCTCCGCGCTGGCGATTGTTCTAGGCTCGATCCTGGGGCTTGTTGTCAGCTTCGGCAAAATGTCATCCAGATGGTATTTCAGCTGGCCGACAAGCGGTTATATTCATTTTTTTCGCGGGACTCCGTTATATGTGCAAATCTTGATCGTGCATTTCGGGCTTGTACCTGCCTTCATAGGACATACCGATGCCATTGTTGCGGCGATTACGGCGCTTATGCTTAACTCGGCAGCCTATACGGCGGAGATTTACCGGGCAGGCATCCAGTCGGTCGACAAGGGGCAGACGGAAGCGGCACAATCGCTTGGCATGACGGGGACGCAGACGATGCGGTTCATCATCCTTCCGCAGGCGGTGAAGCGGATGATTCCGGCTTTCGGCAATGAATTTGTTGTTCTCATCAAGGATTCCTCGCTTGTTGCCTTAATCGCCGCACCGGAGCTGATGTACTGGAGCAACGTCATGCGCGGTCAATATTTGCGTGTATGGGAGCCTTATCTGGCGGCCGCCTTTATTTATTTGATTCTCACCTACTCGCTTAGCAAGCTGCTGGGCTGGATGGAGAAGAAAGGGGTGGCGGGATGACGGCGGGACCTATTATTGAGGTAAAAGAGGTTCACAAATCTTTTGGCGCCAATACGGTCTTGAAGGATGTGTCTGTACAGGTGGCGCCAGGGGAAGTTGTTGTTATTATCGGGCCGTCCGGCTCGGGCAAATCAACGCTGCTCCGCTGCCTGAACGGACTGGAGAAGCCGGAGAGCGGACAGATCCGGATTGAGGATCGTTCCTTGCTGGACGCAGGGGCCGCCATTACCGATATCCGTTCGCGGATGGGGATGGTGTTCCAGCAATTTAATCTGTTCCCTCATCTGAGCGTACTCCGCAATATTACGCTAGCTCCGATCCAGGTTCGCAAGCTGGATTCGGCCAAGGCCGAGAAGCTTGCGATGTCGCTGCTTGGCAAGGTTGGTCTTAAAGAGAAGGCGGAGCACTATCCGGCCTCCTTGTCCGGCGGCCAGGCGCAGCGGGTTGCGATTGCGCGGGCGCTGGCGATGGAGCCGCGCATCATGCTGTTCGACGAGCCGACATCGGCGCTGGATCCGGAGATGGTTGGCGAGGTGCTGGCCGTTATGAAGGAGCTGGCGGCAGAAGGGATGACGATGGTCATCGTGACGCATGAGATGGGCTTCGCCCGCGAGGTCGGACATCGCGTGTTGTTTATGGAGCAGGGCATGCTTGTGGAGGAAGGAACTCCGCAGCAGCTGTTTGACGAGCCGCAGCAGGAGCGGACGAGAGCTTTTTTATCCAAGGTATTGTAACGGAAGGCTGTCGGAGCGCATAAGGTGAAATCTCCGCGGATACCCTACTAATGGCAAAGGAGGGGATTCGAACGATGGAATCGACTAGCGAATTTGTGGCAAAGGTTCATGCCACGCAAGCCAAGCAGAAGAAGAACCAGGTCCGCTATGGCAAAGGCAAGGCATCGCAGAAGCTGCAAAACGTGCAGCACACCAACAATCCATAGTCATTAGATCCGTTCCGCCCGATGATCGGTCACATCCCGAGACCGGGCGGATTGTGCGAATGGGGAAGGAATAGCTTATCCATGGATTGACAAAAGAATACGGTTACGGCATCATAAACATATGAATAGTTGTTCATATATGTACAAAGAGAGGTGCCTGTCTTATGAGTCATGAACATCATCATCAAGAAGGAAAGCATCAGCATGCCGATGGGGAGCATTCGCCTAGCTGCAGCGCCGGCCATCACCATGGCCACAGCCATGGGCAAGGGAATCATGGTCATGACCATGGGCATCACGGGCATCATCATCATTTTGATATGTCAGGCAACAAGACTGGATTATTTATCGCCTTAATTATTACGGCGGGCATTATGGTATTGGAGTTTGTCGGGGGACTCGTGACGAACAGCCTTGCGCTGTTATCCGATTCGGGGCATATGCTGAGCGATGTCAGCGCTTTGGTGCTCAGCCTTGTGGCGGTCTGGTTCGCGGCGCGTCCGGCTTCGGCGGTGCGTACGTACGGTTTTCACCGGTTTGAAATACTGGCGGCTTTATTTAACGGTGTTACTCTTGTTGTCATCTCCGTCTTTATCATTTGGGAAGCGATCGGGCGGTTGTTTGATCCGCCATCGGTGGCGAGCGGCTCGATGATGGTGATTGCGGCGATAGGGCTGCTCGCAAACCTCGCGAGTGCATGGGCGCTCTTGCGCAAAGGGGATGTTCATAACAACCTGAACGTTCGCAGTGCTTACCTGCATGTGCTGGGCGATGCGCTTGGTTCGGTGGGGGCGGTGCTGGCGGGGCTTCTAATCTACCTGTTCGACTGGAATATAGCCGATCCGATTATATCCATTGTTGTTGCGGTGCTTATCGTGAAGAGTGCCTGGGGCGTGCTGAAGCATACCGTCCATATTCTGATGGAGGGGACCCCGGTTAACGTGGATGAGCAGGAGGTAAGGGCAGCGCTTGGCGAGCTGAAAGGCGTCGTTGACGTGCATGACCTGCATATTTGGACGATCACCTCCGGCCTGGACTCCTTGAGCTGCCATCTGCAAGTTGCGGACGGTACGGACTGCCAGAAGGTGCTGCAGACTGCCATTGCGCTCGTCGAGGAGCGCTTCGGCATCCGTCACTCTACGATTCAGGTAGAGAGCTCGAGCATCCGGCATATGGAGCTTCAGGTGTAGCTGGAGGAGAACTCAAAAAGAAGCTTCCCCTTCGCTCAGGGGAAGCTTCTTTTCTAGTATTACAGGTTAATGTACCGTTCGAAGATGGGGCCGAAATCTTTCACTTTATATTGCTTTTGAGCGCCTTCGAGCCAAGCGAACGCGGATTTGTTCAGCTTGTCGAACGTATCGGCAACATCGTAGTCGCCTTTATGGGCATGGCTTAACGTAGAGGACGCGAGCTCCAGGCTTTGGCGGGCAAAGCTGAGGCTGATGTCATTCTCATGGTTAATTTCCGCGATTTTGATAAGGGATTTGTATAAGTCCTTCACTTGCTCGATATGCTTCTTGTTCACGTCAATCGTGAACGGAACCGAACCGATTACGAATTTGATCTCGACGTCCAGGTCGACCGTACCTGCTGTTTCCAGCGCGACGTTGCTGATCTTGTTCGTTGCGTAGGAGTAACGGTGCAGCATCCGCTTCTTGCTGACAGCGCTGGTGCCGTCGAGATGAATGAGCGCGAAGTTCGTGAAGCAGTACTCATCGGTTTTTGACTTGATCAAAAAATATATTTTTTCCCCGTCTTCATGCATCACATAATCGTCAGAATCTACCTTGTCGTAATTCTCCGGGCGGATAACCGCTCCAATATCGCTTAGGCCGAGTATGTCGGCAGCTACTTTTCCGAACAATCTTACCATTCCTCTCCATGAATATAATGAATGAATCACTCTACCATTATATATGCGAGATGGGGGAATATTCTAGTTTCTCCTGACCTAGATCAAGATTGCTCGGCAGCGGCCTTGGAGGCGGCCATCTTATCCTCCATGTGCTGTCTCTTCACCAGAACGGCGGCAATTATCAGCATCACGCCATTAATAATAAACACCCAGCGGATCGGAATGACGCCGCCAAGCACGCCCCCGATTACCGGTCCAAGCATGGTGGCGAACTGCGTAGCCGACTGATTCAGGCTGAAGGCCCGGCCGCGGAAGCTTGTCTCCGTAGATTTCACGATCATCGCGTTAATAGCGGGGGTAACCCCGGCGAAGAACAGGCCGTATACAAAGCGAAGTATCCCGAATTCGGTAATGTGGCCGACGAAAAACTGCAGGCAGTTGCCGATGCCGCCCCCAAGCAGACCGATAAAGAGTACCTTCGAGAAGCCGATCCTTGAGCCGAACTTGCCCCACTGCGGCGCGGCGATTAAGGTGGCGATCCCGACTGCGGAGAACACGATCCCCGATTGCAGCGAGGCATCATGCTCGTTAGCCCCAAGCTGCAGCACATAGACCGTAAGCAGCGGCTCTAGAATCATTACCGAGAACATCGCTATTCCGGACATGCCAAGCAGCGCCAGGAATGCCTTGTTATGCGAAGCATGCTTGAGATCATCCAGAACGGAGGAGCGTACGCCGGAGCGGTTGAATTTATGCTCGGTAGCGAAGAAGGTTGCGATAAGCGCGGCCACAAGCACGATACAGCCCGAGAAAATAAACGATTCCCTATTGCCGATATAATGGCTGACCATACCGCCGATAAGAGGGCCCATTATGCCGCCCGTCGCGCCGGAGGTCGCCATGATGCCAAGGGCGTAGCCGGATTTCTCCTCCGGCGTATTGGTGGCGACAAGAGCAATCGCGGCAGGCACGTAGCCGGCGAGAAGTCCTTGGAACACCCGCAGCAGCAGGAACCAATACGGATCATGGATAAAGAACGTAATGAAATAAAGTGCCGCTAAGCTGTAGCCCGAACGAATGAGCATCGGCTTGCGGCCATATTTGTCAGCTAGCGATCCCCAATAAGGCGCGATCAGCGCGCTGGCGAGAAACGTAATGCCAAACGCAATTCCGGACCACATTTCCAGATGGCTGTTCACTCCCAGATCATTGTGCAGGAACAGCGGAATGAACGGAATAGATACAGAATAGGCCGTGCTGCAAAAGAAAACGCCAATCCACAAGACGATCAAGTTCCGTTTCCACAAGTAAGGTTGGGTCATTTCAGTCACATCCTAAAACGTACGTCAGAGTACATGGTTTTCTTTTATTGTAAACCTAATTTTACGGAATCTCCATGTTGCGAGGGAAAAACAATACTTTTGTCCTTACAATAACCGGATTAAACCCATTAATAATTAAGCTCGTTTCATGAGAAAAAAGCCTCCGCGGAATTATCGCGGAAGCTGCTTTCGTCTAATGCCGCAGCGCCTCGAGCAGGCAGGCGTTGAACAGATCCAGCTCCTCGTAGAAGATGGCATGGCCGCTCTTGTCGAAGCGCAGCAGGATGGAGTTCGGAATGGTCTCCTTCATGATAATGGCGAGCTCGAATGGGCAGATGCGGTCATACACCCCGTGGAAAATATACGTTGGCACCTTGATCTTCCCAAGATCCGCCTTCACATTCTCATCCCGCAGCGTATGCCCGCACGCGATTATGGCGCGGGGCGACTGGTCGAGCTGCACGGAATCGAACCATTGCCTGAAGGCCGGAGACGGCTCGTTATGGAAGAACAGCTTGCCGAATTCCTGCAGCATTTGCGGACGGTCGCGATTCGCGAGAGCGATAAGTCCGTCAAGCGCTTCAACCGGCATCCCTTGCGGGAAGCCTGGCTGCTTCGTAATGTAGGGAGCAGCCGCGGCGAACAGAAGCAGCTTGCTGACGCCGTGTCCGGCATGCCGCCCCATGTAGCGGACGGCTACGGCACCGCCCATCGAGAAGGCGGCAAGGGTAATGTGCTTGAATCCCAACGTATCAATGATGACTCGCACGTCATCGGCCATCCGGTCCAGGCTGTAGCTTTCCCAAGGCGAATCGGATTTGCCAAACCCCCGGAGATCCATCCGAATGCAGCGGTAGCCGTACTTGGGAAGTTGGTCGACTTGGTACTCATACATGCGGTTATCTAGCGGATAGCCGTGCACGAACAGAATCGGCTGTCCAACGCCCGTATCCTCGACATACAGGCTGACGCCGGGTTCGACATCAATATAATAATTCAAGGCTCCAGTCTCCTTCTTCTAGCTAGAATCGTTCTTTGTAGTATAGGTATGTGAAAGAACGTCCCCGTAGAAGAAGCGGAAGCGTACGTTGGATTTTATCCAGCAAAAATGGCTATAAGGGTGCAGTTAATGCACGTACATTGGATTCTATCCAATATTAATCGCTCTGATGGAGCATTTTCCAATCTTCAATTAAATTCTACTGTACAAAATCCAACGTAAACCGGGCATTAGCTCCAGCAGCTGCATTTTTAATGTATTAAATCCAACGTGGAAGAGGTGAGGGCGGCAAAATTGCTCAGTGTGCGAGACGGGGTGGTGGGAGTGGCCCAATAAGAAGGAAAAACCGTGCTACAGCGGGGTGAACGAGTCGATGTGGGGTTGAAGCATCCCAATAAGAAGGAAAAACCGTGTTACAGCGGGGTTGACGAGTCGAACATGCCCGTTATCGTCACTGGGACCGTAGCGCGAAAAAAGCTGCCCCTTCCGTCATGTTCATGACTTCAGGGCAGCCTCGCATTAGATCCGCGCCATACTCTGCAGGCTGCTGAACGCAACCGTGCGGTTGCGGCCGTCGCGCTTCGCCTGGTAGAGCGCTTGGTCGGCGTATTTGAACAGCTCGAATACTTCATCGGATACATCCGGGAAGCTCGCGACCCCAAGCGACATCGTCACCGATTCGCCAATCGGGGTAACGGACTGCTCGATCCGCAGCCTAATCCGCTCGGAGACCAGAACGGCCTCCTCCTCCGAGGAATGGGGGAGCAGCATCGTGAATTCTTCGCCGCCGAATCGGCAGCAATAATCATCCGGTCTTTTTTCGCTGACCATAACGCCAGCCACAAACTTCAGAACTTCATCGCCCATATGGTGGCCATACCGGTCATTTACGCTCTTGAAGTGATCAAGGTCCATAAGGATGACGGAGAACGGAGTGCCTTGCTGCTTCCACAAGGTTGTAATGGCACCCATCGTCCGTCTGTTGGTCAGGCCCGTGAGCGCATCCGTATTGGCTTCGGCATGCAGCACTTCCTTCTGCTCGCGCAGCTTGTTGAAGGCAAGCGCCACCGTATCGACGAGCTGATTCGCTTCATAGTTCCAGCTGGCATCAGAGGTCATCGGCTTCAGCGAGTCGTCCCCGCTGGAGAGGCGGGAGGCGTACGTAGCGAGCCGGTTAAGCGGATGGGCCAGCTTGCGGGACAGCCAGAACGAGAGGATGACAAGCAACAGCACAAACGGCGCGGAGAACTTCGTCATCTCTTGAATGACGTTGGCCGAAATATCGGTAATATGCTCTTGCGGGGTCTGGGATACAATTCCCCAGCCGGCTGCCGGCACGGGCGCGAAGCCCGCCAAGAAGTTCTGTCCTTCCGAATTAATGACGCGCTGCGAGCCGCTTGACCCTTGCAGCAGCTTCTGGACGACCGGGTTGTCGCTCATATTGTCCGAGATCCGATATTTGTCCGGATGGTAGATCAGATTGCCGGAGGAATCCACGACATAGAAGTAGGAGCCGCTTGTTGTGCTGGACTGAACGCCTAGAATATCGCGGAAAATATTCGCCTGCTGCAGATAGATAGACCCGCCTACAAAGCCTTTGTAATTGCCGTTACGGTCGAAGATCGGCGAACTTACCATCACGATCAGACGGTTCGTTATCGCATGGAAGGGCTTCGAAATATAAGGCTTCTTCAGCCTGAGCGACTCCAATGTCGCTTCGGAAGTTGGCGTGCTGCCGATTAAATTCAGATTGTTCGGCGAGGTAGAGACAATAACGCCGTCGCTGTTCACGATCGTCAGCGAGTTGAAGTAGGGGCTGGTCCCCATGAAGAAATCCAGCTGTGACAGGACATTCTTATCGCTCAGCTCGATATCCGAGAAGTAATCTGCCGTTACCTTCAGACTCTTCTGCATCGAGATCACGAGCGATTCGGTTGTTTTGCTCAAGTTAAGCGCGGCAATTCCGTTCATTTCGATTGTATTATTGAAGAGCGATTTCCGCTCGGTATTATATCCGATAATCGTACTGATGAAGATCGTAATAAGAACAGATAGAATAACCACAAAAGAAATAATAGACGATAGCTTGAAGCCTCTGCGCGGCCTTATCGGGTTGACCATAGATAGTAGGTGATGCTCCTTCCTAAATCTTACTATCCGATAGTTTATCATTTTTTGTCGAAAGTATCGATAATCATTCTAAAAAAGAGCTATACTTCCCCCAATCGCAGCCTAGCAGGCGATAAGGAAGAATAGCTCTTAGTCATTCCTATAACTATACGGTTTTGCGTTCGCGGCACAGCAGATAGACTGACTATCGTCGTTCTTCATTATAATCGATAACCACGCTCCATACCGACATGCAAAATGCCCATCCGTCCAGCCGCATAAAAGAATGCGGAAGGAACAGATGGGCATGTACGTCATTAACCTTTAACGGCGCCGGCTACAACGCCTTTAACGATATATTTTTGCAGGAAGATGAACACGATGATCGATGGCAGAACAGCCATTACCATGGCGGTCATAGCGTATTGCCAGTCCGACGTATATTGGCCAACGAAGGTGTAGGCCGCAAGCGTCAGCGTCTTCGTATCCGGCGAGCCGTTAACCATGAGGAGCGGAAGCAGGAAGTCGTTCCACATCCACATGACGTCGATGATGACGATGGTTGTCGTTACCGATTTCAGCAGCGGGAAGATCACGCTGAAGAAGAGGCGGAAGCCGGAAGCGCCGTCGATTGTTGCGCTTTCGTCAATTTCTTTCGGGATCCCTTTTACGAAACCGTGGTAGATGAATACGGCCAGCGGTGCGCCAAAGCCCCAGTACAGAAGGCCAAGTCCCCAAGTGCTCTCGGTAATGTGAAGATCCTTCGAGAGCTGAAGAACGGTAAGCATGATCGATTGGAACGGAATGAGCATCGGCAAAATGCACAGCAGGTACAAGAGGCCGCTCCATTTCGTTTTGGTACGCGCCAGCTTGTAGGCCGCGATCGACGAGACGAAGACAATCCCGATCAGGCCAACGCCCGTAATAACGAAGTTGTTCAGGAACAGCTTCGGATAGTTGATAAAGGACCATACATGCTCGTAGTTGCCGAACGCCAGCTTGTTAGGCAGGGCGATAACGTCCGTCATAACCTCGCCAAAGCTCTTGAAGGAGTTATTGATGGCAAGGAAGAGCGGGTACAGGAACAACAGAGACAGGAGGACCATCAAGATTTCAAGAATGATGCGTCCGGCTTTTGATTGACGGTTCATTATGCCTCAACCTCCCTGCGTTTGAAGATCGTCAATTGAATGATGGTTACGATAAGAACGGCAACGAACAGGATCAGCGCTTTGGCCGTGCCATAGCCGTACAGGTTGTTCTGGAACGTATCGCGGTAAATGTCATAAGCGATACTATAGGTCGTGCCGCCAGGTCCGCCGCCGGTCAGCGACAGGATGACGTCGAATACTTTGATCGAGTTGGTCAGCGCCATGAAGACCGAGATCGTAATGGACGGTGCAAGCAATGGCAGCGTAATGTTGAAGAAGCGGCGGAACGGACCGGCTCCGTCTACAGTTGCTGCTTCCTTCAGGTCATCGGGAACGGATTGCAGACCCGCGATATAGATAACGAGGTAGAAGCCGACCGACTGCCAGATGGATACGAGCAGGATGGAGATAAAGGCTAGTCCCGGCTCGCCCAGCCAGCTGAGCTTGAAGATGCCCCAGCCCGTGCTTGCGCCAAGCGATTCGAAGCCTTGCATGAAGATGAATTTCCAGATGAAGCCGACGATAACAAGGCTCAGGATGTACGGGATGAAGAATGCCGCGCGCAGCCAGGTCGTCGATTTGAGCTTCATGTCGAGTACCAGCGCGAGCAAGATAGCAAGCACGTTCACCAGTACAATGTACAGAATCGCGTATTTAATCGTGAACCATGCCGATTGGGTAAAGTTCGTGTCATGCAGGAAAATTTGCTTGAAGTTATCAAGTCCGATAAATTTAGGATGCTTGGAGATCCCGTTCCACTTCGTCAGGGAATAACGGATCGTCATAGCAAACGGGATGTAGAAGGCGATCGCGATACAGATGAGAACCGGCAGCGTAAACAGGCCGAACTCGATTTTCTCGCTCACTTTTCTCCCCATTTTCTTAAACATATGTGCACCTCTTCTCGATGTCGTCAGTTTGCGCGTTGTGAACTTGTTGTAATCAGCCGACTATACATCATTGCCTTATTCGATATACTGTGTATTATAATTGCGCCGGAAGGCAGCCAAAATGGATATATGCAAACGGTTAGGGGTAAAAAGGTGAACTTAAGCCATAGCAGCATGGGGAGTGGGTAGCAATCGCAAATCATATCGTGAAAGGCTGGGGCGCTCTGACCGAGCGAGTGTCCGGTCGTTTGGTGAACAAGCTTATTTTGCTTTTTACTACAATCATTATTTTGGTTGTAGGGACATTAACCTTCATCTCTTTCAAGATGTTGCAGCGGGAAGCGCTGAATAACAGCATTGCCAGCACGTCTAACAATTTGCTTCTCGTGAACAAGAACCTGGAGGATTACCTCAAGGGAATGGAGCAGCTGTCGCTGCCGCAGGTCAATTACGATGAGCTGGCCTTTGCCATCAGCCATGCGGCGACCAATTACGCGTCGAAAATGTTCGTCGAGGACTATCTGCGCAATATGTACTTCTCCCGCAGCAATGAGGATTTGGAAGCCATTTATTTATATTTTGTCGGGAGCGGGACGTACTACACGATCGCCAAGGAGAACTTCGATATCAAGATCCGGTCGGGCCAGGCCGATAATATTCCGTCGATGTCCTGGTATAAGCGGGCGATGGTCAGCGAGACAAACCGGGCGTATCAGTCCTTCCTCCTGTCCAACTCGGAACGCGGGTATGAGATGGATGACAGCCGGAGCTTCATGGCTTATCACCGGGTGCTCCGCTCGATCTCGACCAGAGCGCCGCAGGCCATGGTATCCTTCTACTACAACACGAATACGATCGACAAGATTCTGAAGGATATTCCGCAAAACAAAGGGCAGCATCTGTTCTTCCTAAGCTCCGATAACGTGCCGTTCGCGCTGGACGAGAAGCCGTTCTACCAGTCGATGGTGGAAAGCGGCCTGCTGAAGCAGATTACCGCCGACGGGAAGAACACGAATGGCCTCACCTGGGAGCTGCCGGACGAAAGCAAGTATCTCGTTGTCTACAATGTAGGCGGGCAGGAGGGCTGGAAGCTGGTGAAGCCGATTCCTTATGAGGAGCTGTACGCGGCGGCAAAGGCGACCCGTAATCTGAACTTCCTGATTGGACTGATGTCCCTGCTGCTTGCCGTCATTCTGATCACCTATTTCTCGAATGCGGTAACGAGGCCGCTGAAGCTTCTGTCGCAGCAGATGAAGCGCTTTAGTACCGGGGATTTCGAGGCTTCTACCGAGGTGGTCGGACGGGACGAGCTGGCGTATCTATCTCGCCAATTCAACCAGATGGTAAGCCAGACGAATGAGCTGATTACCGAGCGGTACAAGATGAAGCTGGTGGAGAAGAACGCGATTCTGAAAGCGCTGGAGGCGGAGATCAATCCGCATTTCCTCTATAACGCGCTGCAGGCGATCTCAACGAAGGCCCTGAAGGCCGAGCGTTTCGATATTGCGGATATGGTGGATGCGCTTGCCCTTACGCTGCGTTATTGCATCAGCGGGAAGGACATCGTCCGGGCAAGCGAAGAGCTGCTGCATATCGAGCGGTACATGTCCCTGCAGAAAGCGCGGTTTGGGGGAAGGCTTCAGCTGGTCATCGATTGGGATCCGGAGCTGAAGGAGCTGGAACTGCCGAAGCTGTCGCTTCAGACGCTGGTGGAAAATGCGATCAAGCATGGCGTCGAGATGGTCTCCACTCCCGTCACCATAAGGATCAGCGCGAGAGCTGCGGGCGGTCACGCTTTTATCATCGTCAGCGACAATGGACCCGGCTTTACGGCGGGCAGGCTGAAGCATGTGCTCGAATCGTTCGAAGCGGATTGGAACGAGCGGGCAGAAGAAGAGGGAAGCGTAGGTCTTGTTAACCTGAACACGAGGCTGAAGCTGCTGTACGGGACAAGCTCGCAGCTTGTCATCCGGACGAGTCCGTCCGGTACGGAAATGGAAATGCTAATACCGCGAGGAGGCGGGCCTTATGTATAGAGTGCTAATTATTGATGACGAAGAACCGCTTCGCGAGGCCATCCGGATCCTTGGTGACTGGAAGGGTCTTGGCGTAAGCGAGGTGCTGGAAGCGACGGATGGGAAGAGGGGACTGGAGCTTATTGCCCGGCAATCGATCGATCTCGTGATGGTCGACATGAAGATGCCCGGCATGAGCGGCGCGGAGCTGCTGCAGGTGCTTGAGCAGGACTATCCGGATCTGCCTGCCATCGTGATCAGCGGCTATAACGACTTTGAATATACCCGGCAGGCGATCCGCTCCAAGGTAGTGGACTATCTCTTGAAGCCGATTAACCGGCATGATCTGAATGCCGCGCTCCGCAAGGCCGTTGATCTCCTGGAGGCGCGCCGCGTGAGGGAGAGCGAGTTCATTAACCGCAATATTACCCTTAATATGTCTTTGCCGAAGCTCAAGGAGAAGATGTATCTGTCGATCATCGACCGCAGCTTCCGCAGCCAGACAAATGAGGCCTTCCTGCCATTGATCGGCGCGGATGATCCGGATAACCGGTTCGCCGCCGTCGTGCTTCGCATGATGAATATGGAGAAGGTGCTTCAAGCCCGGTTCCATTCGGACGTGGACCTGCTTCATTTTGCCGTGGCCAATATGCTTAACGAGATTGCAGGCGAGTACTTCCAGGCGTTCAGCTTCGCTAGTCCCAAGCAGGACCGCGAGCTCATCGTAATCTTGACGATGAAGGGGGCGTACCGGGAGGATATCGCCTACCGTTCGCTGCACCAGATGAACAAATCGCTGGCCGCGCTGCAGGATCTGCTTGGCATTGTCGCGGTAGCCGGCATTGGTACGCCATGCACCAGCATTATGCAGATTGCTTCTTCCTATGAGACGGCCAAGGCTGCCATTAACGGCATTAATCTGATCGCGCTGAAGGGGTATTTCGTAGCAAATACCGCTCAGAGGACTGCCCAGACGCAAGAGAGCCCATCGATTGCCGGCAGGGTTCAGCTGTTCCGTGCCGCGCTTGAAGCGGGGAATTCCGCGGGGGCAAGATCGATTCTTAGCGATGGACTCAAGAAAGTTGGAGCGGGGGAGCAGTTCAACATCGGGGAAGCGGATCAGGCCCTCGCCCGGTTTATTATTTTGCTGAATGATCTGTCGCTCGAGCTTGGCGTGCCTAGAGAGAAGCTGCCTCTGATGGAAGAGCGCCCGCTGCGCTTCATGGGCTTGTCCGATGATTACGCGAACTATGAGCAGTTCAGCAAGCTGCTGGAGGATGCGCTTCACTTCTATCTGGAGCAGATCCGCCTGACGCAGTCCGCCAATCGGCCTTTTGAGATAGGAGACATTAAGGCGTACATCGACAATCGGTACTATGAGGACATCAAGATTTCGATGTTCGCCGATAAATATTTTCTGAGCAGAGAATACATAATGAAGCTGTTCAAGCAGCAGTTTGGATGCGGAATCCATGAGTACGTGCAGCGTATCCGCATGGACAAGGCGAAGGAGCTCCTTGATGATCCAAGCCTGAAGATCCAGGATATTTCCGAGATGCTGGGCTACAAGGATAAGAACTATTTCAGCAAGGCCTTCCGCAATTATTTCTCCATTTCGCCGACGGAATACCGGAACGCAGACAAAGAAGGATAAAAAGTGAACGGATAGCAAGACTCCGCTTTTTTACCCTTAACAAGTCACTTATGTACATTTTTATCCCGATCCGTATTCATTATGATAAACGTGTGCATAAGGTCAGCTATAGCAACAGCCCGCCCATAAGACGGGAAGTCAGAACGCTGGCAACTATGAGAAATGGGGGCGTTACAATGTTCAAAAGAATTGCTTCGGTGTCACTCAGCCTTGCGCTGGTCGGCGGTATGCTCGCTGCCTGCGGCGGCAACAACGGCAACGATACGGCTAATAACGGCGGCACGGCAAATAATGGTGCAGCTTCGGACAAGCCGGTAACCATTAACATGTTCACAGCTTCTCCGGAGTACACGGATGCGTTCAACGCATACATCGCCGAGTACAAGAAAGTAAAACCAAACGTAACGATCAATCTTGAAATCATGCAAGCCGATTACAATACAGTCTTGAAATCCAAGATCGCTTCGGGCAGCACGCCTGACGTGTTCCAGACAACAGCCGGCGGAGACATCGATACATTCGCTGAATACAGCGCCGATCTGACAAACGAGCCGCTTGCGGCAGCCATGACCGACGGAGTTAAAGCCAACATGACGTCTTCGGACGGCAAAGTATTGGGTCTGCCGGTTAAAGGCAACCTGATGACGCTGATTTACAACAAAAAGCTTCTGGCGGATGCGGGTATTGCCGAGCCTCCTAAGACAATCGCGGAATTGAATGACGATATCGCGAAGCTTGAAGCGAAGAAAATCACGCCGTTCGCCAACGCTTATAAAGAGTGGTGGGTATGGAAGCACATCTTCCAACACTACGTGAACGCGGCTGCTGAAGACGCGGGCATTGCGCCGAAAGAATTGGTACAACAATTCATCGACGGCAAAACAACGTTTAACGATCATCCGGTGCTGAAAGACAACTTCTTCAACTTCATCGACCTGACGGTTAAGCACGGCACGGACAAGCCGCTTGAGCGCGACAGCAACGCTGAAGTGAGTGACTTTGCGCAAGGCAAAGCAGCGTTCATGACGGGTAAAGGCGCATGGGACGAGGAAGCGATCAAGAAAATTACGCCGGACATCCAAATCGGCATCTCCGGTTACCCTGTAAGCGACAAGCCTGAGCAAACGCAAATCGTAACGGGCGCAGACCAAGCGCTTCGCATTAACAAGGATTCCAAAGTGGCTAGAGAAACGATCGACTTCTTCAACTGGCTCTACACTTCGGATTACGGCAAACAATGGTTCTCGAACGTAGCGAAGGTTATTCCTCCAATCAAGGATGCTCCGCTTCCTGACCTGGATATGCCTAAGCAAATGGAAGAGATCCTCAAAACGCAAAAATCCGGCGACCTGTCGGTTAACTACTCGCTTGATACGTTCCATCAGAAGTTCGGCGAAATCATGCAGGCTTACATCGGCGGCAGCAAGTCCAAAGATCAAGCCATCAACGAAATTCAGACTGCATGGCAGCAATTCGGGTCGGCCGAATAAGCTAGACCTTCACGGCCCAGCGCTTAATTGCGCTGGGCTTTCTTTGTTCGCATGACGGCACGACTAGCAGGATGAGACTGGGAAGGCGGTAATAGGAGATGGAGACGAAATTAGCAACGCAAGCGGGGATACGCAGGATTGAAGAGAACGGCCTGCATTTGGTGTATGAGGTACGGGAGAATGGCGATGTGCTGCTGCTTCATTTTGGCGCTTCGCCTTGGCGCGAGGAATCGATTCTGGATAAGCAAAAAGACGGCTTCCGCCTGCTGGAGCTGCAGCTGACCGGAGAGGACCGGGCCGAATATCACGGGCGTACGCACCGTGCCTCTTATCCGGGGCTTCGGATGGTCTATGACGCCTTGTCTGATACCCGTAACGAGCGGGGGCGGAAGCTGGTTCTGGGATTGAAGGATCCGGTAACCGGCGTTGCGGCCGAGTGGCATGTCCAGTTCTACGACGGCGTTTCGGTGGCGCGCAGCTGGACGGAGTTGCTTAATGGCGGCGGCGAGGAAGTGGGAGTCGAGTACGTATCTTCCTTTGCGCTAACCGGCTTTGATAAAGACGGCGAAGGCGACCGCGACGAGAAGCTGACGCTGACGCTTGCGCATAACGCTTGGCAAAGCGAGCTGCAATGGCGGACTTACACGCTGCCGGAGCTTGGGATGTCGCATCTGATCGACCGCGGCTCGAAGCGTCTTGCGTTCAGCAATACGGGCTCCTGGTCGGCGGCTGAGCTTATTCCGATGGCGGTCCTGTCGAACGTGGCTTCGGGTGAAAGCTTGTTCTGGCAGATCGAGCATAACGGCTCCTGGCATTGGGAGTTGACCGATCAGGTTGACCGGCTGACGCTGCTGATCAGCGGACCAACCGAGCATGACAACCATTGGTGGCTGAAGCTGGCTCCGGGCGAGCGGTTTGTATCGGTGCCGGTTGCCATTGGTGCCGTTGAAGGCGGAATGGAGGAAGCGGCCGAACAGCTGACGACGTACCGCCGCCGGATCCGCCGGGAGAATGATGATAACAAGCTTCTCCGCGTTATCTTTAACGATTACATGAACTGCTTGTGGGGCTCGCCAACAACCGAGAAGCTGCTTCCGCTTATTGACGCGGCAGCGGATGTCGGATGCGAGTACTTCTGTATCGATGCGGGCTGGTATGCACCGGGCGAATGGTGGGATGGCGTAGGCCAGTGGCTGCCATCGGAGGAGCGCTTCCCGGAAGGCATCAAGTACGTGCTTGATTATATTCGCGGCAAAGGCATGATTCCGGGATTATGGCTGGAGCTTGAGGTTATGGGCATCAACTCGCCGAAGCTGGCGGATACCGATGACAGCTGGTTCTTCATGCGTCACGGGAAGCGGGTGAAGGACCGCAGCCGTTACCAGCTGGATTACCGCAGTCCTTCAGTTATCGCGCATGCGGATGAAGTCATCCGCCGGTTGGTCGAGGACTATGGCGTTGGCTACATTAAGATGGATTACAACATCAATGCGGGAGTTGGAACGGAGACGGATGCGGATAGCGTTGGCGATGGCCTGCTTCAGCATAACCGCGCATATCTCGCCTGGCTCGACGGCGTGTTCGCGCGTTATCCGGAGCTGGTGATCGAGAACTGCTCCAGCGGCGGCATGCGGATGGACTATGCGATGCTGAGCCGTTATAGCATCCAGTCGACCAGTGACCAAGAGGACTACATGAAATACGCTGCGATTGCAGCGGGTTCGCCGGCGGTGCTGAC
Organism: Paenibacillus glycanilyticus; assembly: GCF_023715145.1. Classification (GTDB taxonomy): domain Bacteria; phylum Bacillota; class Bacilli; order Paenibacillales; family Paenibacillaceae; genus Pristimantibacillus; species Pristimantibacillus glycanilyticus_A. The sequence goes on from NZ_JAMBNP010000010.1 coordinate 144,445, forward strand.
CCCGGAGCAGGCGGCTGTCTGGTCGTATCCGCTTCGCGAGGGCGATGACGAGGAAGTTATCTTTAACATGGTTAACGCATTGCTGCTTCGCGTTCACCAGTCCGGCCATCTGGCCGAGCTGAGCCCGCGCCGCCGCGAGCTGGTGAAGGAAGCGCTCGATTACTACAAGGTCATTCGCGGCGATATCCGCGAAGCGCTGCCTGTATGGCCGCTTGGCCTGCCGGCGCATGGCGACGACTGGCTGTCGCTTGGGCTGCGCCGCGGCGACAAGCTCTACCTCGCCGTATGGCGCATCGGCGGCGAGGCGAGTGAGCTTGCTCTGCCGCTGCCGGAGCTCAGCGGCAGGCAGCTTGCTGCGCGCTGCGCTTACCCGGCAGCCGCAGGCGACACCGGCTGCAGCTGGGACGCGGCTGCCGGCGAGCTTCGCGTCACGCTGCCGAACCCGCGCACCGCGCGGCTGTTCGAGCTGACGCTCGGCTAAGCCGCGCTCCGGCGCAGCAATAATGAAGGCCATGGGTTATCCCGTGGCCTTTTTGCTCGTGCCGCCGCGCAGCCTAGGCTGCGTATCGGCCAAGTTCAAGTTGTTAGTTAGTTTAAGGCCGCTATCCGCTAACGTTGCGCGTGGTGCAGCCCAGCGGTGCGTGCCCGCCAAGTAGCTAGTTAGTTTAAGTGCCGCCATCCACCTGAGTTGCGCGTGGTGCAGCCTAATGGTGCGTACCTGCCAAGTAGCTAGTTAATTTAAGTGCCGCCATCCACCTGAGTTGCGCGTGGTGCAGCCTAATGGTGCGTACCTGCCAAGTAGCTAGTTAATTTAAGTGCCGCCATCGTCCTACGTTGGATCCCATCCAATCTAATGGTGCCCTTGAGCACGGTAACGATAGCTGCATTGGATTCCATCCAGCAGAATTAGCTCCATTCCGCTGGAAGCAGCTCGCGGAGGCGAAAGTTACTGGATGAAATCCAACCTAACCAGCATCAGCCAGCAAACGAGCAGCCCTACGTTGGATGAATTCCAACGCAGTAAGCACCAGGGTTTGATTGAAGTGCCGGCACCAGCCTAGGTTGGATCTCATCCAACCTACTGGTGCCCCTGAGCCTAGTAGTTATAGCTACATTGGATTTCATCCAGCAGAATTAGCTCCATTCCGCTGGAATCAGCTCGCGAAGGCGAAAGTTACTGGATCAAATCCAACCTAACCTGCATTAGCCAGCAAACGAGTAGTCCTACGTTGGATGAATTCCAACGCAGTCAGCACCAGGTTTGTTTAAAGTACCGCCATCAGCCTAGGTTGGATCTCATCCAACCTGCTGGTGCTCTCGAATCCAGTAACAATAGCTACATTGGATTTCATCCAGCAGAATTACCTCCATTCCGCCGGAATTAGCTCGCGGAGGCGTTAGTTACTGGATGAAATCCAACCTAACCAGCACCAGCCAGCAAACGAGCAGCCCTACGTTGGATGAATTCCAACGCAGTAAGAACCGAGGTTTGTTTGAAGTACCGCCACCTGCCTAGGTTGGAACTCATCCAACCTACTGGTGCCCCTGAGCCTAGTAGCTATAGCTACATTGGATTCTATCCAGCAGAATCGGCCTCATTTGACCGGAAGCAGCTCGTGGAGGCGAAAGTTACTGGATGAAATCCAACCTAACCAGCACCAGGCAGCAAGCGAGCAGTCCTACGTTGGATGAATTCCAACATCTAACGTCCAATATGACTGCCAGAGCCATCTGCAATAATTGTCTACATTATGGTAAAATAACATCAGACGAAGAACGTCCAAAGCCATTAGGCCTTGGGCGTTCTTTTTTTATGTCAAAGGAGGATTATATGAACGGTTTTGAAGTAGCGCACAAGCAATTTATTGAGAAGCATCTGGAGTTGCGAACAGGAGAGAGGAAGGGTCGTTTAACAAGAGGTCACAATCATGCTGAAAAATTGTTATTGCAGAACGTCTGGTGGCCACTTTTCGGCAGCCTAGAGCATTTGCACCCTGAGTACGAAGTGTATGACTGGAACCGTAAATCGCAGTTCCTCGACTTTGCGTTTCTCCCGCCATATGGCCAGTTTGGCATTGAGTGTGACGGTTTTCAGAGTCATGTGAAGGATATGGATCGTGAGAGGTTCAGTTATTCTCTCAATAGAGATACTTTTCTTACAGGGCAAGGCTGGACAATGATCCATTTCTCTTACGATGACGTGCAGCAACGTCCAGAGGTCTGCAGAACATTGCTCCAACATGTCATCAGCCCCAGACTTATTCGGAATGATCTGCCTATGAGTTCAATCCATCTAGCTGAAAAAGAAGTGCTGCGATTTGCTTATCGGCTTGGTCGCTGGATCCGCCCTAAAGACTTGATCGACTATCTAAAAGTGGATTTCCGTACAGCAAGAAAAAGTCTAAGGTCCTTGTCGAGCAAAGGGATGTTAAAACCAATCGAGCGCGGGGCTCAAATTCGCCACTATCAATTAACGGAAAAGGCTCTTGAGAACCTGTTGTGATTGAGATTAGGCGAAAATTACTGGATGAAATCCAACCTAACAGCATCAGCCAGCAAATGAGCAGTCCTACGTTGGATGAATTCCAACGCAGTAAGCACCAGGGTTTGATTGAAGTGCCGCCACCAGCCTAGGTTGGATCTCATCCAACCTACTGGTGCCCCTCAGCCTAGTAGTTATAGCTACATTGGATTCTATCCAGCAGAATCGGCCTCATTTGACCGGAATTAGTTCGCGAAGGCGAAAGTTACTGGATCAAATCCAACCTAACCAGCATTAGCCAGCAAACGAGCAGCCCTACGTTGGATGAATTCCAACGCAGTCAGCACCAGGTTTGTTTGAAGTACCGCCATCAGCCTAGGTTGGATCTCATCCAACCTGCTGGTGCTCTCGAATCCAGTATCAATAGCTGCATTGGATTCCATCCAGCAGAATTACCTCCATTCCGCCGGAATCAGCTCGCGGAGGCGTTAGTTACTGGATGAAATCCAACCTAACCAGCATTAGCCAGCAAGCGAGCAGTCCTACGTTGGATGAATTCCAACGTAAGCGGGGTAAGTTGGTTACAGTTACAAAGTAAAGCGGAACTTTGGTTAACGGGAATCGATGGAACTGGGGCATACTAGTTCCAACCTAATAAAAAAACAGCAGTGCGATCCCCGCGGGGGAATCAGCACTGCTGCGCATTCAACTTACATAGAGGCTAGTCCAATACAGCCGTAATATGCTCTTTCGTAACGGACCAGTGGGACGCGGACCATACTTTTGCTTTCTTCTCGAGGAAGATGATTTGCGGCGATTCGTGCTTCACCGCTGTGTCTTCCGCGATTTGCAGCGAGATTGGGCGGGACTCGATGACTTTAACCAGTACGTAATCAACGTCTTCACGAGGGTTGCCGTTCAAATATTCATTGAACTCGCGGTACGCGTTGGCGCTTACCGGGCAGGTAGTGCTGTGTTTGAAAATAACGGTTGGACGGTCGCTCGAAGCTTCGAACGTTTCGTTCCAGCCTTCCATGGAATCGATCTCGCGGTATTGTGTCATAACAGTATGCACTCCTTTTTATTGTTAATTAGATTTTAATAGATACTTATTTCTGTATTATACCCCCGGATACGCAAAAAGTCATGCGCACACAAGCAAGCATCATGTATAATCAATTGCTGAAAGCAAACGTTACTAAACTAAATAATTGACTATGTCTACCTCCGGGTATGAAGGGGTGCAGCCATCATGTCGGATCAAACGATCATCCGATTCGAGCAAGTTACGAAGCAATATGACGATCAGACGACCGTCTTAAGCAATGTCAGCTTCGAGATTGAAAGAGGCAAGTTCTATACCCTGCTCGGCCCGTCGGGCTGCGGCAAAACAACGATCCTCCGGCTGATCGCCGGGTTCATCGAACCGTCCAAGGGTCAGATTTATTTCAACGGCAAGGTGATTAACCGCATTCCGCCGAACGAGCGCCAGGTGAACACCGTATTCCAGGACTACGCGCTGTTCCCGCACCTGAACGTGTTCGAGAATGTGGCCTTCGGCCTCCGCATCAAGAAGCTGAAGAACGCCGCCATCACGGCAAAAGTAAAAGAAGCCCTCCGCTTCGTCAACCTGGAAGGCTACGAGAACCGCAACATCAGCGAAATGTCCGGCGGCCAGCGCCAGCGCGTCGCCATTGCGCGCGCCATCGTGAATGAGCCGGAGGTGATCCTGCTGGACGAGCCGCTCTCCGCGCTCGATCTGAAGCTCCGCACCGAGATGCAGTACGAGCTCCGCGAGCTGCAGCGCCGTCTTGGGATCACGTTTATTTTCGTCACGCATGACCAGGAAGAAGCCCTTGCGATGTCCGATGAGATCTTCGTCCTGAACCAGGGCAAGATCGAGCAGAGCGGCACGCCAAACGATATTTACGATGAGCCGATTAACCGGTTCGTGGCCGATTTTATCGGGGAATCCAACATTGTGGCCGGCCGCATGAAGCAGGACTTCGAGGTAGAGTTCGCGGGCCGTACCTTCAAATGCGTCGACCAGGGGCTTAATCCGAACGAGCCGGTTGAGATCATGATCCGTCCGGAGGATCTGGAGATTACGACGCCGGAGCAGGGCAAGCTGAAGGTGCGCGTCGATTCGCAGCTGTTCCGCGGCGTTCATTACGAGATCTCCTGCTACGATGAAGCGGATAATGAATGGCTCGTGCACTCCACGAAGAAAGCATCCGTAGGCGAGCAGATCGGTCTGTACTTTGATCCGGAAGCGATTCACGTTATGCGCTTCGGCGAGACGGAGGAAGAGTTCGATAAGCGCCTGGATGCGTACAGCGAGGGCCAAGATGAGAACTAACGCGCGTAATTTTTATCTCATTCCGTATGTCCTGTGGATCGCTCTATTCGTTATTACGCCAATTGTGCTGGTCGTGTATTACTCCTTTTTCGACGTAGAGGGGAACTTTACGGTTGGCAACTACGAGAAGTTTTTCACGCCTGTCTATCTAAAAATGACGCTCAGCTCGTTCTGGTACGCTTTCCTGATTACGGCGTTCTCGCTTCTAGTCGCCTATCCGGCGGCCTACCTGCTGACGAAAACCAAGCATAAACAGCTGTGGCTGCTGCTTATCATCCTGCCAAGCTGGATCAATCTGCTGCTCAAGGCTTACGCGTTCCTTGGCCTCTTTGGTACATACGGGGCGGTTAACGGCATGCTCAAATTCGTTGGCATCGGCACGCAGCAGATCCTGTTTACCGACTTCAGCTTTATCTTTGTATCGGTCTATATCTTTATTCCGTTTATGATCCTGCCGATCTTCAACTCGCTCGAGGAGCTGAACCCGTCGCTTGTCTTCGCGGCGCGGGATCTTGGGGCATCGCCGTGGACGGCGTTCCGCCGGGTTATCTTCCCGCTGACGCTCAGCGGCGTGAAGTCCGGCTGCCAGGCGGTCTTTATTCCCGCCTTGTCGCTCTTTATGATTACGCGGCTTATCGCGGGCAACCGGGTCATTACGCTTGGTACCGCGATTGAGCAGCATTTTCTCGTTACCCAAGACTGGGGAATGGGCGCCACGATTGCGGTGTTCCTCATTATCGCGATGGCGGTTATTATGCTGTTGACGGGCAGCAGAAAGAGAGGGCTGCAGAATGAAAACCGCAAAGCTGTCTAATGTGTATCTGATCGCTGTATTTATCATCCTGTACGCGCCGATCTTCTATCTGATCTTCTACTCGTTCAACAGCGGGGGAGCGATGCGCGATTTCGAGGGCTTCACCTTCGAGTGGTACGAGGAGGTCTTCGCGGATACGCGGCTGCTCATCATCGTGCTGAACACGTTTGTTATCGCGCTCTTATCGTCGGCCATCTCGGTCATCTTCGGCATTGCGGGCGCATTAGCGATCCATTATGTAAGAAGACGTCAGCCGAAGAACGCGCTCCTGTCGCTTAATAACGTGCTGATCGTCAGCCCTGACGTTATCATCGGGGCCTCATTCTTAATCATGTTTACGATTATCGGCATTAAGCTTGGCTTCGTGTCCGTGCTGCTGTCGCATATCGCCTTCAGCGTGCCAATCGTCGTCATTATGATTCTGCCGAAGCTGCAGGAGATGAGCCCAACGCTGATCGACGCGGCCCGCGACCTTGGCGCAAGCGGCTGGCATGTGCTGACGCGCGTTATTATTCCGTTTATCAAGCCGGGCATCTTCGCCGGATTCTTTATGGCGTTAACGTACTCGCTGGACGACTTCGCGGTCACGTTCTTCGTAACGGGCAACGGCTTCTCCACCTTATCGGTTGAGATCTACTCGAGGGCCCGCCAAGGGATTGCCTTGTCGATCAATGCGCTGTCCACCCTGATCTTCCTGTTCACGATTCTGCTGGTCATTGGCTACTACTTCATCAATCAGCGGAATAACCGGACATCGGCGCGATCGGAGGGACGGGGATGAAATCATTAGTCCAGACGTTCATCGCCGTGCTGGTCGTATCCTTCGGGCTGATGTATCTGACCTCTTATCTCAACTCGAGCGAGGGCTACACGGGCAAGGATACGCTCACGATCTACAACTGGGGCGATTACATCGACCCGGAGCTGCTGGATGAATTCCAGAAGGAGACCGGCATCAAGGTCATCTACCAGACGTTTGATTCCAACGAAGCGATGATGACGAAGATCGAGCAGGGCGGCACAACGTTCGATGTGAGCGTTCCTTCCGAATACGCGATTGATAAAATGAAACAAGAAAACCTGCTGCTTCCGCTCGACCAGAGCAAGCTGCCGAATCTGAAGTACATCGATCCAAGCTTCCTGAATCTGAGCTTTGATCCGGATAACCAATACTCCATTCCTTACTTCTGGGGAACCGTGGGTATCGTCTACAACCCCGATCTGACCGACCTTAAATTCAAGAGCTGGGAAGACCTGTGGGATCCTAGCCTGAAGAATCAGATCCTGCTGCTCGACGGTGCCCGCGAGGTTATCGGGATGGGGCTGAACAGCCTTCATTACTCGCTGAACGATACGAACGAAGAGCATCTGCAGGCGGCGAAGGCGAAGCTCGGTACGCTGACTCCGAACGTGAAGGCCATCGTTGGCGACGAGATCAAGCTGCTTCTCGCGAACGAAGAGGCTGCAGTCGGCCTTGTCTGGTCCGGCGATGCGTCGGAGATTATGAGCGAGAACGAGAAGCTGGATTACGTGGTGCCGGAGGAAGGCTCGAACCTGTGGTTCGATAACATGGTTATTCCGAAGACGGCGAGAAACATCGAAGGTGCGCATCAGTTCATTAACTTCATGCTCGACCCCGAGCATGCGGCGCAGAATGCCGAGTACGTCGGCTACTCCACGCCAAACGCCAAGGCGCTCGAATATCTGCCGGAGGAGATCTCGGGCGATCAGCGCTTTTACCCGGATAAGGAGCTGACTTCGAAGCTTGAGGTCTACCGGAATCTCGGCAAAAAAATGCTCGCGCATTACAATGAATTATTCCTTGAATTTAAAATGCATCGAAAGTAAAGTTTTACAGTTATTAGGACACCGTGCTTGCGGCGACCAGAGACCCTTATTTCGGATGAGATAGGACCTCTCGGTAGGCTGCGGGCACGGTTTTTCTTTTGTATAAAATTCACAGGTAATTTAATTTCCAACGTTAAATATCGACTGAAAACGCTATCATTTTAGGATTTTATCCTGAAAAACTAGTACAATTAGATCATTTTTTGTCGAATGATAGGAAAATGCGCGAAACTGCTGATTCCCCAGATCTATTCTGCTATAATGAGTTTCAAGTATTTACCTAGGTACATTTTAACAATGCGAGACACATAGGCACAGGTTCTGGACGGAAGCCCAAGGATGGATACGCCATTATTGGAACCCAATTTACAGAAATGGATAACGAATTGGCAATCTGCGAGCAGGGAGCGCTACCGCTCTAGTAGATTTGTCGCGTTATTTGTGTCTAAATATACCAATTTATGGTATAGGTTTTGACAGAGTCACATAATGCTAAACAATTAAACTATGAGGTGAACTGGAATGACGATCAGAAAGAAGCTTATCGTATCAACGATCGCAGCAAGCGTAGCGGCAACTGCATTCGCAGGACTTCCGCTTAGCAACAAAGGATTAGCGGAAAAATTAGGCTTTAATAATACGGCTTATGCAACATCGGCATTCCCAAGCACGGACATTGTTGATTATGCAAAAAAACTGCGTGCAGCACTTGTTGCAACCGACGGCCTGGATGAAGTGCAAGCTCTGCGCACGGATATTAAAGCTCTGAGCACGGACGACCTGAAATCTATTGCAAGCCCGATCACAAGCAGAGTTACGACTAAGCTTGGCGCATCGTTTGATCCGGATGACAAGAAAGCTGTTGAGGCTCTGGTTCTTGATGTAATCTCCGTTACATACGATCCTAATCTGACTGAGCTGGAAAGAATTCGCAACACGGATGCATACCGTGCCGTTCTGGCTGAACTGGCTGTAGGCGCTGGTTTTGACCCGCAAGAGGTAGATGACCTTACAGTTGATGATGTTGCTGATTACTTCTTCACTCTGCAAGAGAAAGTAGCGGGTCTGATCAAAGGCTTGTCTACGGAACAGCTTTTTGCAGCATTGAGCGACCCTGTTAAGAGAGCTGCTCTGATCGAGGATGCCTTCGAAGCGCTGGCTGCCGAGAACCTGATTGTGCAAGATATCTTTGATGCTTACGACATTGAAACCTCCGACCTGAAAGAAGTTGTTGTTAGCGCCCAAGCGAAAGTGGACAGCACAACCGTTCTTAAAGCAGCTATGGCTCTGTACGGCGCTTACCTGAAAATGAACGAATCGACTGGCGGCCCTGGCCCTATCGGCGGTGGCGGTGAAGAAGAAGTTAAAGTCGAAGTTCCGAAGGAAGTAACGGATTTCATCGATGACATCAAGAAGAAGCTTGCGAATGCAACTGAAGCTGAGAAATTGGCTATTCTTACGCAAGCCGTTCAACAGGCAACAGCACTGGTAACGAAGCTTTCTAGCTTCGATCTGTCCAGCAATGTAACGGTAACGAACGGTCAAGCTGCCCTGCAAGTTAGCGGTTCATCTGTTCTGTCCGCAATCGCGGGTATCGGCGAGATCTTGAAGAATGTGAAAGAACTGGCTCCAGGCGTAGCTATACCAACCGTACTCCTGAACATTAACCTGGGCAATGTTGCTCAGAACGATGTGAAGATTGGCTTGAACGATGCGGTTATTCAAGAAGCGATTAAAGCAGGTCTTGGCGGCATCAACCTGTCGGTGAACGGCCTGAACGCCGTACTTCCGGTTGGCGGACAGTTCAACGGCGCTGTTGACTTCAACATCAACAAAGCGAAGGCTGATTCCACAACAACGGGCGGTCAACAAGCGGCTTCCGAAGTATACAGCTTTGGTCTGTCGATTGGCGGCAAAGCGGTAACGACTTTCGCACAGCCAATCCTTATCAGCATTCCGCTTGGTAACGTAGACGGCGTAGACAAAGAATTGTTGTCGCTCGCAAAGATCGTTGACGGCAAGCCTGTATTCCAAGGCGGTTCCGTACAAGGCGATAAGTTCGTTGAACATCGTGACACGTTCTCCTCTTATGTGGTTGTGGAGAACAAAGTTACGTTCACAGATATTAAATCCGTTGAAGCATGGGCTGGCCGTGCCATTCAAGTTATCGCAGCGAAAGGCGCAATCGAAGGCAAGAAAGCCGGCGTATTTGCTCCGAAGGATAACGTAACTCGCGCTGAGTTCGCGAAGATGCTGACTCGTGCGCTTGATCTGGATAACAGCTTGGCAACTGAGAACTTTGCAGACGTGAAGGATACGGACTGGTCCGCGCCATATATCGGTGCAGCCGCTAAGCTTGGTATTATTCAAGGCCGTTCGGCTACGAAGTTCGACCCTAATGCTCAAATCACTCGCGCTGAGATGGCAACTATGATTGCTCGCGCACTGAAAGTAACAAAGGGCGCTAAAGACGTGACGGATGTGAACGCAGCACTTGCAGGCTTCAAGGATGCAAGCTCGATCAGCACAGCGCTGAAGCCTGGCGTAGCGTTCTCTTCGAAGAATGGTATCGTAATCGGCAACAACGGCAAGTTCTCCCCGAATGCATCGGCAACACGTGCAGAAGCGGCAGTTATGATCTACCGCGCGGTTAACTTTAAGTAGTAAATAGGACTTTAGACCTTCCTCTCAGATGCAGCAGTTGGGAGGAAGGTATTTTTTCGCTAAATTATAGAAATTGTTGGTTTATTTACAATTTTTGTCTACTATGTTTAGGTCTAACGTATTACAATTAGAGTGGCATCTAGGCAATCAGGAGGAGGTTAATAGTGTCCGAGGAACTAGACTTAAGAGAGTATTTCCTTATCGTGAGGAAGAGGTTGACTCTTATCGTTATTTTCGTACTGGTATGTACCGTAGCAGCAGGTGTGTATACGAAGCTGTTCAAGGATCCGATCTATGAAGCATCAACCAAGATTATCGTAAACCGGACTACTGAATCGCTGTCTGTTGGCGCGCTTGATATTAATGCGATTAACTCCAACATCAAGATGATAGAAACCTATAAAGAAGTTATCAAGACACCGGCTATTCTTGGCAAGGTTGCGGAGAAGTACCCGCAGCTCGGCCTATCGTCCAAGGAACTGGTGAAGAAGATTAAGGTCAGTTCCGTGAACGACACGCAGGTTATGACCCTTGCTGTAGAGGATGAGTCTTATCGTAAAGCTGCCGAGATCGTCAATGCGATTTCAATTGTCTTCCAACAAGAAATCCCTAATATCTTTCAGGTCGAGAACGTATCCATCTTGAATGAAGCGCTTGTGGATGACCAACCGGCGCCAATATCGCCGAATGTAACCCTAAATATTATCATCGCTTTTGTTGTGTCTCTTATGATCGCAGTAGGGATTGCCTTCCTGCTGGAATATATGGATGACACGATCAAGACGGAAGCGGATGTGGAGCGTTACCTGGGTCAGGCGACTCTAGCGATGGTTGCGAGGGTAGATCCAAGCGAATTCCAGACGGGTTCAAGCAGAGTGCAGGGCAGACAAAAGGCAGGAGGGCTCGAGAATGTCACAATCGGAGAATAGGCGCCGACTTATCTCAATCATTAATCCTCGTTCGCCGGTATCGGAGACGTACCGTACCCTCCGGACGAATATCGAGTTCGCTGCGATAGATTCTGCTCTGCAGGTTATTATGGTATCCTCCGCGGGACCGGGTGAAGGCAAGTCTACTACCATTGCGAATCTGGCAGTAACCTACAGTCAATCCGACCGGAAGGTTGTTCTGATTGATGCGGATATGCGCAAGCCAACGGCACATAAGACGTTCCAGATCTCGAACCGATTCGGCTTGTCCTCGGTGATTTCGCAGCAAAGCACGCTGCAAGAGGTCATTCAATCGACGGATATTCCGAATATGGATGTCATTACTGCGGGGCCGATTCCTCCGAATCCGGCAGAGATGCTGGCATCGAAGAGGATGACGGCATTACTCGATGAGCTTCGCACCATGTACGACATCATCCTTGTGGATACACCGCCGCTGCTGGCTGTAACGGATGCACAGATAGCAGCTACGAAGAGCGACGGAGTTGTCCTCGTTGTAGATCAAGGTAGAGTGAAGCGTCAATTCGCGCAGAAGGCGATCCAGAATCTGCAGAACGTGAATGCGCGTATTCTTGGGGTTGTGCTCAATAACGTAAAGCGTCGGTCAAACGAAGAAGCTTATTACTACTACTATAGTGCTGATGTGAAGTAAGTCGGGCGGCTACAACAATCGCTCAAAGGTAAAGTCTGCTGCACCTTTATCACAGCAGGCACTCGGTCACACTGTGGGTTCAATGGACCTTAGGCATGATTGCCAATGGTGTGATGTGAGGAGGGGTTGAATGCCCCTTTCATTATAATTAAATGTTCGAGCTATGTTTTTCTGCCGAAGGAAGACATAGCTCGTATATTTATTTATTCATTTTATACCACATACATAGACACATAGAGAGAGAAGAAAGAAAAGAGAGGGAACAAAAACATGACAAAAGTGAGGAAAGCCATTATCCCGGCCGCTGGCCTAGGAACCCGGTTCCTGCCCGCGACCAAAGCGATGCCGAAGGAAATGCTGCCGATCGTAGATAAACCGACGATCCAGTACATTGTAGAGGAAGCTGTAGCTTCCGGCATTGAAGATATCATTATTGTTACCGGCAAAGGCAAGCGCGCGATTGAAGATCACTTCGACAGCGCGTTTGAGCTTGAGCATAATTTGCTGGAGAAGGGCAAGCTTACGCTGCTTAACGAAGTTCAGAAATCCTCAAGAGTAGATATTCACTATATCCGTCAGAAGGAAGCCAAAGGCCTTGGGCATGCCGTATGGTGCGCGCGTAATTTCATCGGGGATGAGCCGTTTGCCGTTCTTCTTGGCGACGACATCGTGGACTCGGAGATTCCTTGTACAAGACAGCTTATGGAGCAATTCGAGCATACCGAAAGATCGGTTATCGGGGTTAAGCCCGTTCCAATGAATGAGACGGAGCGTTATGGCATCGTGGAGTATAGCGAGAAGAATGGATTATTAAGCTTGGTTGATCGTTTTATTGAGAAGCCGGCTCCAGGTACCACAACATCGAACCTTGCGATTATGGGCCGTTATGTTCTGACTCCGAATATATTCAAGTTCCTATCGAAGCAAGAGAAGGGTGCCGGCGGCGAGATTCAATTGACGGATGCCATTCAGAAGCTGAATGAATGCCAAGGGGTATACGCTTATGAATTCGAAGGCAGACGTTACGATGTTGGCGAGAAGTTAGGTTTTATTACGACAACCCTGGATTACGCGCTGCGGAATGAATCGCTCAAAGGGCCGCTTCTGGAAGTTATGAAAGAGATTCTAGAGAGAGAGCTTATCCATAAAAACAAGTAAATGGGGGAGAGAACAACATGGCGTTATCGCCTCTTCGGAAAGAATCCGAGATGACCATAGACAGCCATTTATCTATTGCACAAAGCATTCAAGCGAAGACCAGAAACGCGAGGCGCACCTATCTCATGATCAAGCGAATGATGGATCTAGTTGGTGCGGCAGTAGGTATTTTGCTATTGTCACCGCTGCTGCTAGTTGTAGCCCTTCTGATTAAGCTGGAGAATTGGAAAGCGCCTATCTTCTTCTATCAGACGCGGGTAGGAATTAATGAGAAGACATTTCGGATGTACAAATTTCGGTCCATGGTCCCGAATGCAGAGGACTTATTGACGGACCTCTTACATAAGAATGAGATAGAAGGTCACATGTTCAAGATGAAATCTGACCCAAGAATTACATCGATTGGAAAGTATATTCGGCGTACCAGTATCGACGAGCTTCCGCAATTGTGGAATGTGGTACGAGGCAATATGTCGCTCGTTGGTCCACGTCCGCCTCTCCCAAGAGAAGTTGCAGAATACAGCAGCTATGATAAACTCCGCCTTCGCGTGAAGCCAGGCTGTACCGGATTGTGGCAAGTAAGCGGCCGGAATGAGCTGAGCTTTAGTGAAATGGTGGAGCTGGATCTTGAGTATATAGAGAAACGAAACGTATTGTTCGATCTGCAGATTATCGCGAAGACGGCTAAAGCGATGGTTGGATCCGATGACGCGTATTAGAGAGTAGGAGTGGATAGAGAGTGGAATTAAAGTTGAATTTATTTTATTTCTCAGTTAAAAAACAGAAGAATCTTGTGAGGATATTAGTAAATGGAATCGAATAAAGTTGAGTTATTCGGAGTCGCTTTTGATAATTTAACTATGACGGCTGCATTAGAAGAAGTAGATAAACTTGTTGTTATTAATAGGAATAATAACACCAGTAGTTTTATTGTTACCCCTAATGTAGATCATCTTGTTAACCTTAATAAAGATAGACTATTTAAGGAAGTTTATGAAAAGGCTAGTTTGCGATTTGTCGATGGAATGCCCATAGTACTTTTATCTAAGTTATTTAAAAAGCCATTAAAAGAAAAAATTTCTGGTGCAGATTTAACTCCAAAATTAATTGAAATGGCCTATCACAAAAAATACAAAGTATTTATTTTTGGTTCAAAACCGGGAGTAGCTGAAGCAGTTGCCAACAAGTATTCAAAAAACTATGATAATCAAATTCAAATAAGTACATACTCCCCCCCGTTTGGTTTTGAGAAGCAGGAAGATGAGCTAAAAAAGTGTTTAGGAATAATTAATGAATTCAAACCAGATATTTTATTAGTTTCTCTAGGATCTCCAAAAGGAGAGCTTTTCATATCTCAAAATTTAAAAATTTTAAATGTACCTGTATGTATGCAAGTAGGGGCAGCAATTGATTTTATGGCGGGAACAGTAAAACGAGCCCCATTATGGATGCAAAAAGTTGGTTTAGAGTGGTTCTATCGATTTCTTATGGAACCTAAAAGAATGTTTAAAAGATACTTTGTAAATGACGTATACTTTTTTAGGTTAATAATTGATGAGATGTTTAGGAAATAGTTTCTTTTAATAAAAACAATTGGGGGGATATAGTGTCGAGGGCTGAAAAGAATGATATAAACGTATTGATGGTCGGTTCTGATGTGTCAGTAAAAGGCGGTATGACAACTGTAGTCGAATCTTTCTTAAACTGTAAATTTGATAATGTAAAAATAAAATACGTAGCAACACATATAGAATCGAACAAAATTAATAAAGCCCTTTTTTTTATGAAGAGCATCATTATTATTATGTTCTTAGTTGCTTTTACAAAGATAAGCTTAATTCATATTCATATGTCCGAACGAGGGAGTTTTAAAAGGAAAAACATTATATTTAGGATAGGTAAACTGTTTAGAAAAAAGATAATTTTACACATGCATGGAGCAGAATTTGAAGAATATTATTATAACTGTAATCCAACAGTGCAATATAAAATTAGAAGATTACTCAGAGAGACTGATTACATAATTGCATTGGGTGAACGCTGGAAAGATATTATTAAAAAAATCGAATTGAAATCAAATGTAGAAATTTTGAGGAATGCAGTGGATATTCCTGACAGAGTAAACGAAATTCAAAACCTCAATAATATTAATGTTCTTTTTTTAGCAGTCCTTACTAAAAGAAAGGGTATTATTGATTTAATTTATGCATCTGAAAAATTAATGAAAAGAATCAATCAACAAAATAAAATTATTCATTTTATTGTTTCAGGTGATGGAGAACTAGAGTCTGAGGCTAAAGCTTTAGTTAATCAATTAAAAATCACGAATAACTATACATTTACTGGATGGATTAGCGGATCACAAAAACATGCTTTATTGAGAAAAACAGATATCTTTGTATTACCTTCTTATAATGAAGGCTTACCAGTTTCGATATTAGAGGCTATTAGTTATGGTATTCCTGTTGTTTCTACAAGAGTTGGAAGTATTGATGAAGCGGTTAAAGATGGGGTAAATGGATATTTGATCAGTCCTGGAAATCAAGATGAATTAATTGATTCGCTGGAGAGAATAATAAATGATCCGCAATTTAAAAAACTTGGTGAAAAATCGAGAGAAATTGCTGAAAAATCTTTTAATAGTAATGAGTATTTCAAAGAGGTTTCCAATTTATACGAGAGTTTATAAATAAATTGCGTTGCGCTTTGTATAGCGCTTGAGGTGCACAATGAATATTATCATTGGTATATTTTATGGTTTTATATCCGTTTTAAACCCATTGATTAATGAGTTTTTTTTACTTAAATATGGGACCATGATAGTTTTGTCTTACTTGTCACTATTATACATAATTAAAACTCTTAGAAATGACAATAAGACAGAAATAAAGTATATCATTACACTGTTTTTATTAAGTGTGATGATTATTGTTCCGACTAGTATTTATAAAGTTTTTTTTGATTCACCAGATTTCGATATATCTAAAGCAATAAGAGTGATTTTATTGTTTCCGATTGTGGTTTTAATAATATTACGGAAAGTAGATATTAGAAAGTATTATGTCAACTTATCTTACATATTTACTATTGTTGCACTTTACCAAATAACCAATATGCAAGGGCAAGACAGGGTGACGAGTTTATTTAGTCACTCAAATTTTTACTCAATATACATAGTCATCTTATCAATTTTCTTAATTGAGGAGTTTTTGTTTCAACAAAACAAAAGAAAAAAAGTGTGGATAATATTATATTTACTATTGAACTTTTTTATTATTCTCATTGGAACTGGTGCGAGAACATCTTTTGCGATAATTGTTTGTTTACTCTTGTTCACAATATCTATTTGGAGTCGAAACAAGGCTAAAAATATTATAGGTTTAATGACATTTGTTATTATTACATTAATAGCTGCAATGTTTTTTAAAGATGATTTATTTAGCACGAGGATCTTTGATTTGCAGTATGGGAATGTATATTCAGATCAAGAAGATTCATTTTCCTGGAGATTACAAAGATGGGAGTCAGGACTAAACAGCTGGGAAAAGAGCTCATTTTTAATTAAAGTAATCGGAAGTGGTTGGGAAACAACACCGTATATTAGTGATAACTTTCGTGGAATGGAAATGCATAACGAGTATTTAAGGATATTCATAGAGCTTGGTTTAATAGGGATTATTTCATATATAGCAATTCTATATAAGCTATTTAAATTAGGTTTTAAAAATGTTAGAAAGAAAGGATATTTATCGTTAACTTTAATTATGATAACTGTAATAATTAGTAGCTTTACAGAAAATATATTTATAGCCTCTGAATCGTTTTCTGCAATAACATTAAGCATTGCAGTGTGTCTTGGAATTATTAATCGTCAGGTTACTGAGGACAAAGATATTCGTAGGGAAGTAGTGATTAATGGTGATAAAGAGCAGAGACGACTATATTAAATATTTAGAGGCTGATAAGGCTGCATTGAATATTAAACGCAGGTTCATGAAGCCAATTGTTGATGATATTTGGAGATTTCAAAAAATATTAAGAAAACTGGAGTACTATAATAATTGTAAATCTAGATTTTATAAAATTTATATTCTTTTCTTAAAGTATAGATTTCATAAAATCTCAAGGCTATTAGGTTTTGATATTCCCATTAATGTTTTTGGACCAGGTCTTTCAATTGCTCATAGGGGGACTATAGTGGTTAATAGTAATGCAAGGATTGGTGCTAACTGTCGAATACATGTGTGTGTAAACATCGGTACTAGTAATGATAATGAAGCTCTGGTTCCTAAGATTGGAGATAATGTATATATCGGGCCAGGTGCGAAAATATATGGAGATATTATTATCGCTGATAATGTTGCTATTGGTGCCAATTCCGTAGTTAATAAATCTTTCATAGAGTCTAATGTAACTATTGCTGGAATGCCCGCTAGAATAGTTAGTCAAAAAGGGTCGAGAGACTTATTGTTAAAGATGAAAATCAATAACATGTAGAAATTTAGGTTATTGCGAGGAGGGTATTGATGCCCAAAATTACTGTATTAATGCCTGTTTATAACGCTGAAAAATATCTTAGGGAAGCAATAGATAGTATTCTAAGCCAAACATTTAGTGATTTTGAATTACTTATAATAAATGATGGTTCGACTGATAACAGTGAGACACTAATAAGAAGTTATAGTGATAAAAGAATTAGGCTAATAAATAATGATAGAAATATGAAGTTAGTGCCTACCCTAAACAAAGGAATTAATTTAGCTAAGGGCGAGTATATAGCTAGAATGGATAGCGACGATATTTCTCACCCTCATAGACTGGAAACTCAGCTAAAGTTTATGGAGGAGCACCAGGATGTAGTAGTATGTGGAACTAAAATGAAAGTAATGAATCGGTTACTGTACAGATACCATACAATTGTAGAACCTCGGAGAATTAGTAATTGTCTATGTGTTTATAATTGCATGGTTCATCCATCAATAATGCTGAGAACAAATTTTTTTAGAGAAAATAATATTACATTTGATAATGATTACCTTCATGCAGAAGACTACGAGCTATTTCAAAGAATTAGCAGGGAAAATAAGGTGGCGAATATTAATAAGGCCCTATTGTATTATCGATTATCTCCTTCTGGAATTAGTCGAGTATATAAGGTTGAACAACAATTAATGGTAAATAGAATATCCAGCAAGGCGCTTAAATTTAAAGGAATAAATATAGATCTTCCTGATGATAAAGACGTGAACATAGAAAAACTGAAAGAGATTAAATTGTTAATTGAATCGGAGTGTGACAAATTCAAAAATCATCTCGACAATTTTGAAATACTTCAATTGTTGTGGTTTAACATTTGCAGCAACAATACAAAAATAAATGGATTGAAATTATGGAGAGTATTTCATTCTTTTAAATTTTTGAATTTATTAATAGTTAAAAGATATGTTGGGATTGATACTGTATTTAAATTTTATTTTAAGACATTAATAAATAATTGATTTTCAAAATAGATTTCAGGAGGTAAAGATGCTTAATCTAATAAAAAAGAGTATGCCTGATGGTTTTAAGTTTCATATGAAGTACTTAGTTCATAATTACTTTGGTAAAAATTTTACATCAAAATTTGATAGTACATCGAATCAACAGAAAGTCTTTATTATGATAGCTGCTGATTACGGTAATTTAGGCGACGTGGCTATTACTGAAGCACAGTATAGTTTCTTGCAACATGAATTTGTTGATGATAATTCAATTGTTTATCCTATTTACGTTAAAGATACTTTGAGAATGTTACGGACCTTAAAGAAGGTAATCACCCCTAATGACTTGATTACAATAATTGGTGGGGGCAATATGGGGGATTTATATGAAGGGGCAGAAAATTTAAGGAGGATTATTATTAAGACATTTCCTGAAAATAAAATAATATCCTTCCCACAAACAATTGATTTTTCAAATTCCTCCAGTGGTCAAAAAAGTTTAGAAAAGTCCGTAAAAATTTATAATAGTCATTCAAACTTACATATTTTCGCTAGAGAAACTGAATCCTATGATACTATGAAGAAATTATTTTTTAATAATTCTGTCAATTTGGTGCCTGATATTGTGTTGAGTTTAAAATTAAAAGATAAAGAAACAAAACAAAGAAAAGGAATAGTTTTATGTTTACGTGACGATTTGGAAGCGAAAATAGCTGCTGATAAGAAATATGAAATTATTAACATGATTCAAAGTGAATATTGCGAAGTTACAATAAAGGATACTTACATTGGAAGCGAAGGCTTTTCTCAGAAGCTGTTAAAAGATAAACTATACGAATTATTATCTTGTTTCTCAAGATCCCAACTAGTAATCACAGATCGTCTTCATGGGATGATCTTTTGTGTAATTACAGGTACTCCGTGCATTGTAATGCCAAATAGTAATCATAAAGTAACGGGAACAGTAAGAGATTGGTTAAGTAAACTTGATCATATCAAATTACTAACAGAAATAAAGGATTTAGCAGTATTTCAAAACGAAGTTGAAAATTTGATTTCTATGTCTGAAGAAAAAATTATTATTCCTGACTTATCTGAATATTATCTTCCATTGAAAAAGTTACTTGTATGATAACATTCTCAATACTAAAAACAAGTAATATTGTGGAGTGTCTATGAATGCTGATAATAGAACTAAAAATACTGTTAGAAATTCTTTGTTCGGGGTAACTGGGCAGATAATTAATATTT
This sequence comes from Paenibacillus glycanilyticus, assembly GCF_023715145.1. Taxonomy (GTDB): domain Bacteria; phylum Bacillota; class Bacilli; order Paenibacillales; family Paenibacillaceae; genus Pristimantibacillus; species Pristimantibacillus glycanilyticus_A. Next base: position 164,103 of record NZ_JAMBNP010000010.1, read on the forward strand.
TATTGAATTTTATAAATCGTACTGTTTTTATTTCTGTATTAGGTACTGAATACTTAGGAGTAAGCGGGCTTTTTACTAATATCTTAACTGTATTGTCATTAGCAGAGTTAGGTTTTGGTACCGCTATTATTTATAGTTTGTATAAGCCTCTTGTGGAAAAAGATGAAATGAAGATTTCCGCATTGGTAGGTTTCTATTCAAGAATCTATTTAGCATTAGGGTTGTGCATTACATTCTTTGGACTATGTCTATTACCTTTTTTGGATTTATTTATAAAAGGAAATATAAGCATTCCTAATATCGAGATTATTTTCAGTTTATTTTTAATAAATACTGTAATTACATATTTTCTTGGTTATAAAAGAACATTATTGATTGCGGATCAAAAAAGTTATATAAATTCTAAGAATCAATACTACTTCACAATTATTAGAAATATACTTCAAGTATCAATTTTGTTTATCACTAATAGCTTTATTATTTACCTAACGATTCAAATATTTAGTACTTTTTTTGAAAATTATTTTATCTCCAGGAAGGTGGATAAGGAGTATCCATTCTTAAAAAAAGAGAATAAAGTAAAGTTAGATACAGATTCGAGGAAAGGGCTTTTCAAAAACATAAGAGCTTTAATGTTATATAAATTCGCTGGTGTAGCAATAGAGGGAACGGATAATCTAATTATTTCTTCTTTTATAGGTGTATTTTGGGTAGGGATAGTTTCAAACTATACCTTAATTATTATGTCTTTAACCAACGTTCTTACACAGTTAACAAACTCTATTACTGCTAGTATTGGTAACCTAATTGTCAAGGAGGACACCGAGAAACAGGCAGAGATGTTTAATGTGTTGACTTTTATGTATATATGGTTATTTGGCTTTTGTTCATTATGTTTGTTTATATTGTTGAATCCATTTATTAAATTATGGATTGGGCATGAATATTTATTGTCATGGCAGCTAGTACTTGTACTAGTAGTTAACTTTTTTGTTGTTGGTATAATGGGCCCTTCTTGGATTTACAGAGAAACTAAAGGACTTTTTATTTTCGGGAAATATAGGCCAGTAATTACGGCAATAATTAATTTAGTGCTCTCATTAATTTTGGTAAATTATATAGGATTAATTGGGACGTTTTTAGCCACTCTTATTTCCAGAGTTCTAACAAATTTCTGGTTTGATCCGCTTATTGTTTATAAGCATGGTTTTAATAAGTCTGTAGGTGATTATTATAAGAAAGTAGTTATTAATTTACTTCTTCTTTTCTTACTTTCTATTATGGTTTGGAAAGTAACATCATATATACCCTCAGATGACTGGTGGTCGTTTGCTCTATTGTGTTTTGCAGCAACTTTTCTCTTTAATTTAGGGATGATAATTGTTTTCTTTAGAACCAAGGAGTTTAAATATTTATTAACTAAAACTAGAGGCGTTATTCTTTCTAGAACAATCAGTGAGACAATGTAGTGGACGTTATTTGTTGTAATACATCAGTTTGAAAGAGAGGGTTTGCCATTGCGTGTTGTTTTACTATCAGGGGGATCTGGAAAAAGATTGTGGCCACTATCCAACGATGCCCGCTCTAAACAGTTTCTGAAAGTGCTAGAGAACGAGAAGCAGGAATTGGTCTCTATGGTTCAGCGTGTATGGAAACAGTTGGAGTATAGTGGGTTAGCTAAATTTAGCTTTATTACTACAGGTAGGTCTCAGATTGAGATGATGTATAATCAGATTGATAAATCTGTACCGCTTATTATTGAACCCGAAAGAAGAGATACTTTTCCTGCAATTGTCTTAACGGCATCATACTTATATTCTGTTGCCAAAATAGATTTAAATGAAACCATAGCTATTTTACCAGTGGACCCATATGTTGAGGGCCACTTTTTTAATGCTGTAAAATCACTAGAAGCAATTATTCAAGAATCAAATGCTGACATAGCTCTAATCGGAGTAAAGCCAACCTATCCATCTGCGAAGTACGGTTACATTATACCTGAGCAGAGAGGCCCTGAGTATCAAGGAGCTTTAAAGGTCAGTCACTTTCAGGAAAAACCATCTGAAGAGCTTGCTGTTAATTTAATTGAACAGCAAGCACTATGGAACTGTGGTGTATTCTCCTTCAAACTTAGCTTTCTCATAGATATTATGAGGAAGAGGGGGTACCCTTTGCAATATGAGCATTTACTTGAACGATATCATGAGTTGCCAAAGATTAGTTTTGACTATGAGATTGTTGAGAAGTCTAGTAACATTGTGGTTTTACCTTATGAAGGGTATTGGAAAGATCTTGGCACTTGGAATACATTAACAGAGGAAATGAAACAAAATCAAATAGGAAGAGGAATCATTAGTGAAGATTGCATAAATACACATTTGGTAAATGAACTTGATATACCGGTGACAATACTCGGCATTTCCAATGTAGTTGTTGCGGTTAGTCCGGATGGTATTCTTGTAACAGATAAGAGCGCAAGCCCTCGCATAAAAGATTTTATTAATTACAATCAGGGTCCAATGTTTGAGGAGAGAGAATGGGGGTGGGTTCGAATATTAGATAACGACCGCTATGATGATGGTCGGTGCGTAATAACTAAAAGAGTAGCTATAAAAAAGGGAAGAAATCTAAGCTACCTAATGCACCTATATCGAGAAGAGGTTTGGACAATAGTTAAAGGTGAGGGTCAGTTCGTTCAGAATGGGATATCCATGGAGGTAAAATCGGGAAATGTACTGCATATTCCAATGAAAACTTTACATTGCTTGAGAGCTGGTACAGATATGGAATTAATTATTGTGAATAGTGGGTATTCTGACGAAGATAAGGTTATGGAACTTTTCTCTACATGGTCTGAACTTAGCAAACACTGTCATAACATTACCGTGAGATAATAAAAATGATTATAAAGGCTTGTTAAATGGTGTTAATTTATTTTAGATTATAGCCTATTGATCATTGTATTTTGACAAACAGTAATCAGAATGAAGTCAGGTAAAAGTCTATTCAACGACTCAGAGGAGTGAATGAGGATGAGACTTGCTGTCATTGGTTCCGGTTATGTAGGATTAGTTTCAGGTGTTTGTTTTTCAGAGTTGGGAAATGAAGTCATTTGTGTAGATAATGCAAATGAAAAGATTGAACTTCTAAATAGTGGAGAAGTACCTATTTATGAAAAGGGACTAAAGGAACTAATTTCGAATAATGTTAAAGCGGGTCGTTTATCGTTTACTTCTGATTTGACGGATGCAGTAAGGAGTTCCCAAATAATAATAATCGCAGTAGGAACACCATCTCTACCAAACGGTGAGGCGAACCTGGCTTATATCGAGCAAGTTGCACAAGAGATTGGCAAGTCAATGAATGATTATAAGGTTATTATGGTTAAAAGTACGGTTCCGGTAGGAACTAATGAGAAAATTGCTGCTATTATTAGGAGTTACACGAATAACTTGTTTGACGTTGTGTCCGTGCCAGAATTTTTACGGGAAGGTACTGCAATCATTGATGCGATGAATCCAGACCGAATCATTATAGGTACAACAAGCTTGCGTGCTGCGAATCTTGTAATGGAGCTACACCGTCCACTGACTGATCAGATTATTATTACAGATGTTCGGAGCTCTGAAATGATAAAATATGCTTCAAATGCCTTTTTAGCAACAAAGATTTCATTTATTAATGAGATTGCGAATATTTGTGAAAAAGTCGGGGCTGATGTTCAAGAGGTTGCAAAAGGAATGGGAACGGATAGTCGAATTGGTTCTTCTTTCTTAAAAGCAGGAATTGGTTATGGTGGGTCATGCTTCCCGAAGGATACGCAAGCACTTATTCAAATTGCCGGACAAATGGACTATGACTTTAAACTTCTGAAAGCGGTTGTTGAGGTTAATCGTGAGCAAAGGTATAATGTGATTCGAAAATTAGAAGAAATGTTGGGGGAAATTGAAGACAAAACGATAGGAATCTGGGGGCTGGCATTTAAACCGGAGACTGATGATGTTCGCGATGCACCAGCTTTTGAGATTATTGAGACTTTGTTGAAGCTGGGAGCGCAGGTGAAGGCCTATGATCCAATCGCCTCAAGGAATTTTGAGAAAAACCTAAATCGCCCTGAAGTTAAGTATTGTACCTCAGCTATGGAAGCAGCAGAGAATGCAGATGCACTATGCATATTGACTGAATGGAGAGAGTTTATTGATATTCCATTGTCTATTATTCAGAACTGGTTGAAGGCACCGAATTTAATTGATGGCAGAAACATTTATCGGAAGGAAGATCTGGAGGAGACTCCTTTTGCTTATTACTCCATTGGGCGTCCAAAGATGAATAATGGTGTGAAAGAGACAAATTCATTTATTTCCTTCTAATCTTATGAACAGTCAGGAGTCATTAAGGAAATGACACGGGAAAAAGTAAAAAAGAAAAAGAAATTGAAACCTTGGATGAAGTGGTGTATAGGTACCATTTCATTTTTTGTTATAGCCGCATTGATTTTTGCAGGTGTGACCTATTACTATATCAAGTCCATTGATATTGATGATATTGCATCCCGTCATAGTTCGAACACTGCAACTGACTCTGGAGAAAAACAAACAGAGCCCAAGAAGCTGCCAGCAATCATTGAAAAACCTGTTGAAAAAGCTAGCCAGTTAATTGGTGGAGAGAAAATTGAAAGTGCTGACGCTCTTGATGTAGCAGCAATCCTAATGAACTCAGGGCTCACTTTAAAACAGATCTCGTATCTTCAAGGTAATGCAACATATGAACTATCAAATGAAGAGAAAACGAAGATTCGAAACTTGTTGTTATCAAAGCTTTCTGAGGAAGAAATTGAACTACTAAGATCAATTACGACTAAGTATGGTAAAACTCTTAATATACTAAATCCGAAATACCCCATTGAATGGGTTGGAGAACGAGACCCAGAGAAAATTAAAGAATATAGTGAAGCTTGGGAAAAAATAAACCAACAATCAAACGCTTCGACCAAACCAGCTGATACCGGTACGAAACGGGAAGAGAAACCAACTGAACCGGAAAAGAAGCCTGATGTCGAGCTCGCCTCCGAACAAAAGAAAGTCAAACGGACGATCGATGCACAAACAGAGTCTAAGCTCAATTCTCTGTCTGGTACCTGCAAAGCCAAAAGCAACGCTATTCTGAATCAAATCGTTGGCAGCGCAGACGGCGTTACCGTTGAGGATCTTCAAAATAAATATTTAGGGAAAGTCATGGAGGCCGAGGGCTCTTGTGATGCGCAGTTCCAGGGCATCATGAGCCAAGCGGCCTCTAGTTATGCTGACGCGGGTATTGATAGCGGCGCAATGCCGGATTGGAATGCGAAGTACGAAGCAAGCAAGCAAAGTGCACGAGCTTCCGCGATTAGCGCAATTGCCAAAGCTATTAAATCATAATAATAAGAGGAGAATCAAAATGATGAAAAGTTTACGCCATTACACTCTCATGCTATTAATTATCGCTTTACTTACCGTTGCTCCACTTACGGCAGGGGCAGCAGCTACTAGTTCGGTATCGATTAAGACGCAGGCGGTAAGCCTCAAGTTTGACGGACAATCGCTGTCGCTCCCGGATGGCCAATATGCCTTCATTTATCAGAACCGTACGTATATTCCGATCCGCTTCATTTCTTACGCGCTGCAGAAGTCGGTAAAATGGGATCAAAAGACGTCTAAAGTAACGGTATCTGAACCAACCGCGGCAGAGAAGGAAGCTCTCGCGAAGCTGCTCGCTGGTGCAACAGCTGGGGCTAATCAGCCTGCAGCAGATAACAACATTACAATCAAGCCCGTTCAAGCAACACTTGTGTTCGATGGCCAATCCAAAGCGCTTCCTTCCGGTCAATCTCTCTATTCGTTCAACAACAGCATTTATGTTCCGCTTCGCTTCATGTCCGAAGCTGTAGGAACGGATATTAAGTGGGATCAGAAGACAAACAGCATTACAGGCGAGTCTGAAGCTTATAAGGCTGCGCAAGCTGGCGGTGGCACTACACCTGGAGGCAATACTGGCGGAGGAACAGGCGGCACGGATCCGGTCGGAGAAGTGAAGCCTACTTATGACAGCATCGCTGCAAGTGCTACAACTAAGTTTACAAATCTTGAGTCGAAATGTAGCGCTACATTGACTGACCTATATTACCAGCATAAAGCAGCAACAGACGAAACAGTAAAGAAAAACCTGGAAGATAGCGGAAGACAGACAATAGCTCAGTGTACAGCAGATTTTAATGTGCTCGTTGCGGATATTAAAGCCGAACTAACGAAGTATGGCTACAGCGCTGATGAAATCATTGCGCAATTTACGGAACAGTTTAATTACGATATGGCACTAATTAAGAGTCTTGCTGGCGGTATGCTAGGTTAACAAAAACTCCCCCGATGGCTTACGCCGTCGGGGGAGTTTTGTTATGTATAAGTTCTATGTATGTATGAGATTATCTGAACAGCCGCGAGCGCTTGTTGTTTCTGTATTTGTACCAGTAAACGCCGTTCTCGTCTTTGAATAATCGGATGCCTACCATCTTGAAGGGTGTCCAAACCTCGGAGAACATTAAATAACCAGCCATTCTGCATAACCTCCTCTTAACAGATATCTAATCGTTTTCTTATATTTTTATAATACCAAAGAATGGATGATAAAACAAATAGTTTATAGGACTTTTATCTCATTTTTACATTACCTTAGTCTTGTTTTTTGAGGGAAAAACGGTAGATTTCCATTTCCTTCATGGATCTGATACAATAACAAACCAGAGAAAGAATGAGGGCGGATCGGATATTGTCGAAGGAGTGTAGAGGAATAATGCAGAAAAAGGATAGAAAATATTCTATAATATGGTTTTTTGTCGTATTTTGTTGGATTTTTTTCATATTTACATTATCATCTGAATCGTATAATCAACAGTCAATCAAGCCAACATTAAATAAATGGATAACAAAAGAGGAATTGGCGAGTAAGCTTCCTGATACTTCGATTACTTATCATGGCAGCACGGTAGTGGCGAAAGAGGATCCGTTCGGCTTCGTGGAGTTCTTCTTTCGCAAAGGAGCACACTTGTTTATGTATGCGGTACTGGCAGTAGGGCTCTACATGCTGATCCGGAATCTGATGGCTCGCAGGCAGATGGTGCTACCGGTGATTATGTCGCTGATCCTAACGGGCGGAACGGCGGCGATGGATGAGAGGAATCAGTTAAGTTCGGTGGGGCGGACGGGGAATCCGACGGATGTGATCGTGGATCTGACCGGTGCCTGCGTTGGCCTGATTATCTGTATCCTCATTAATTATTGGCTCGACCGCAGGCGCAACCGGCCGGAGTACCGGTTCGTGCGCAAGTTCTAAAGGTCGTAAAGGATAGAAACAGCCTTTCGCTGATTGAAGCGGAGGGCTGTTGTTTTTGCCGGAAATGGTTATGCTGTGAATAAAGAATCTTCCGAGAGGTGTGTACGAGAGCAGTGAATGGTGCTAATAACTTAACGCTTCATACCGATAAATATCAGATTAATATGATGTATGCCCATTGGAAGATGGGTACGGCAGAGGAAGGCGCCGTGTTCGAAGCGTTCTTTCGCAAGCTGCCGTTTGGCAATGGTTACGCGGTCTTCGCCGGGCTGGAGAGAATTGTGGAGTACATCCGTCATTTGTCCTTCGGGGAAGAGGAGCTTGCGTATCTGGCGGAGCAGGAGGAGGATTACGATCTGGCCTTCCTGGAGGTTCTCCGGCAATTCCGCTTCAAGGGAACGCTGCACGCCGTAGAAGAGGGCTCGCTGGTTTTCCCGAATGAACCGATTATCCGGGTGGAAGGAACGATCTTCGAGACGCAGCTGGTGGAGACGGCGATTCTGAACTTCATGAACTACCAGACGCTGATCGCAACCAAAGCCTCGCGGATCAAGCAGGTGGCGGCAGGCGATATTCTGCTGGAATTCGGGACGCGCCGGGCACAGGAAGCGGATGCGGCGGTCTGGGGAGCGCGTGCGGCTTATATTGCGGGCTTCCATGCGACGTCGAACATGCATGCCGGCATGATGTTTGGCATTCCGACGAAGGGAACGCATGCCCACTCCTGGGTGCAGGGGCATGAATCGGAGGAGGAGGCCTTCCTGGCGTATGCCAAAGCATTGCCCAACGGGGTGACGCTGTTAGTGGATACGTACGATACGCTGAAAAGCGGGGTGCCGAATGCGATTAAGGCAGCCCGTTACCTCGAGAGTATCGGCAAGCGCCTTGGCGGAATCCGGCTCGACAGCGGGGACCTTGCGTACCTGTCCAAGGAAGCCCGCAAGCTGCTTGATGCGGCGGGATTGCAGGATGCGAAGATCGTCGCTTCGAACGACCTGGACGAGACGCTGATCTTCAACCTGAAGGCGCAAGGCGCCAAGATCGATACGTGGGGTGTCGGCACGCAGCTTATTACGGCAGCCGATCAGCCATCGCTTGGCGGGGTGTACAAGCTGACCGCCCGCAAGTGCGGCGGGGATTACATACCGGTCATCAAGATCTCGGGCAATCCCGAGAAGGTATCCGCTCCCGGCAAGAAAGACTTGTACCGGATTATGAACAAGGCTACGGGGCTTGCCGAGGCGGATTATATGACCTTGCATGAGGGGACGGATATCCGGCAAGGCGGGCGTATCAAGCTGTTTGATCCGGTTCACCCGTATATTCATCGTTACATTAATGACTATGAAGCGGTGCCGCTGCTGAAGCCGATTGTGGTGGAAGGCGAGATCGTGTACAAGCTCCCGCCTCTCGAAGAGGTTCGCAGCTATCACGAGCGGCAACTCGGCCTATTTCGGCCGGAGCTGCTCCGCAAGCTGAACCCGGATCTGTATCCGGTTCATCTAAGCGAGCAGGCGTGGCAGCTGAAGATGGAGCTGATCAAGGCTCATCAGGAATAGTTGGCAGCATCGCCGTTTCATGCTGAATCCCCGCGCGAATTCATGTTGTTTGCGCGGTGTGGTTCATCGAGCAACTAGCTTGCCAGTCTGGACTATACTTTTTTTACAAACTCGGATTTTAATTTCATGGCACCAAATCCGTCAATTTTGCAATCAATATCGTGATCACCATCAACCAGGCGAATATTCTTTACTTTTGTGCCTATTTTAAGGACAGATGAACTCCCTTTAACTTTAAGATCTTTGATTATGGTCACGGTATCGCCATCGCTTAATACATTCCCATTAGAATCTTTGATCACCTTGTTATCTTCGCCTATCTCTGTTTCCGATTCTGTTGACCACTCGTAACTACACTCCGGGCAAATATACAATCCTCCGTCTTCGTACGTGTATTCCGAGTTGCATTGAGGACAATTTGGACATTCCGCCATCATTTTTATTCTCCTTTCGATTCAAGCTGTTTCATAGCCCTGGCGTTCTGACAAACCTGGATGCTGCCGATAATCGTTAAGCATTCGAGTTATTCAGATGATATTCGCGCAGTTCTTTTTGAAAACGTTGAAACGGACTAGATAAAACTTTAATGTTTCTTTCGATTTTGATTCGCTTTTTAGGATCTTTCTTGCAATCATTCAATCGGTCAATATTTTTGTCAATTTTCTCCCGGAGCGTGATGATGAATCCTATCGCTATGTGTTTTGTTGCTATCTCTTGTAGATCGGTCGATAGGGCTTCACTCAGATTTCGAATCCTCCGCATGTGTAACGGCTTCTCCACGAAAAAAAACTCTGGCGTGAAATCCTCGCGATAGTCTTGCCCAGGTACTTGTCTCCAAAAATCATTCCATTCCTTTAGGAGTCCTGTCTCATACAACAGGTATTTTAGAAATCCGCATAACCATGCCGTACAGCTTGTATTGCGTTTTTTACATCCAATTCCATTTGCAAGATGGTAACAACCATTACAACAGGAACCCCCATTCATGATACAGACCTTGCAAATCAAATCGGATCCGGCCTCATATAAAGCATCAACGCCAATCTTGATGGCCGTTTGTCTACTCATATTGTTTTCTAAAGAGGTTAAATCGTAAAGTGACTGAGAATTGGTCTGTGATTGGTCTTTAGGATTAAAGCTTGGCATTCGCCCTCACCTCTCACGCGAAAAATCAAATATTCAAAAATTTGAATATAAACAGCATTATAATGCAGATACATCCAAATAACAATTGATGCTCCGTTTATTCCTTAATCCACGAAGGATGATTTGAAATGTGTTATTCTATTCATATATTTAAAAGTCCAGCTATTAAGGAGCATGTGCTATGAACCAGCACCCAAATATTCAACAGTTTAAAGCCGACTTTTTTAAAGCGTTAGCTCACCCCATGAGAATTCGAATACTTGAGGTTCTAAGCGAAGGCGATAGGAACGTAAATGAATTACAACTTATTCTAGGCTCGGAAGGTTCTGCCGTTTCTCAGCAGCTGTCTGTCCTGCGAAATAGAAATGTTGTGAGTGGCATAAAGGATGGAACATCAGTGATATATTCATTAAGAGATCCGTTGATTAAGGAGTTGCTGATAGTTGCCAAGCAGATATTTGACAATCATCTCGTCGACGCTATTTCACTGCTTGAGGTCATTCGAAACGAGCAGTAATCCATAAAACAAGGGCATCCATGAGCCATTTAAAGGGAACCTTGTTTTTTCCTTTTTTAAATGCGTGTTTTGGGCGATCAACTCGGATTTTTGCGGTTGACATTGTCGATTGCCAGGAGTACATTTTAAATATTCAAATAATCAAATATATAAGAATAGAAGGTACTCATATGAAATGGACGGGAAGATATAAGGATTATCATGCATCCGCCTTTCGTAAGGATCTCATTTCGGGGCTAATAGTCGGAATTGTCGCCATTCCATTAGGGATGGCGTTTGCTATTGCCTCCGGAGTCAAGCCCGAGTATGGCATATATACTACTATCATTGCCGGTATTTTGATTTCTTTATTCGGAGGCTCCCGGTTTCAAATTGGCGGTCCTACCGGTGCCTTTATCCCGATTCTCTTCGCAATCGTCTTGCAGTATGGGTACGACAATTTATTGATTGCCGGATTGTTAGCAGGGATTATCCTTGTTTTCATGGGAGTATTCAAGCTTGGCGCATGGATTAAATTTATCCCTCGTCCCGTAACGATAGGATTTACCGCAGGGGTTGCTGTCATCATTTTCAGCGGTCAAATCGCCAATTTTCTTGGACTTACCGGTATTGAAAAGCATGAGAATTTTTTGCCTAACATGAAAGAAATCGCGGTTCATCTAGCAACCTTTAATGTCTACAGCGTCGTTACTGCAGGAACTTGTTTGGCGGCTATTCTGCTTTCGCAGAGATTTCTACCCAAGATCCCTGGTTCATTAGTCGGGCTTGCGGTGTCAAGCGTTATCGCAACCTTGTTCTTCAAAGGACATGTCGCAACGATTGGCTCTTCATTCGGAGTTATCTCGAGCGCGCTTCCCCAATTGCATTTCCCTGAAATAACTTGGGATCGAATAATTACATTGATTCAACCTGCGCTTATTATTGCGATGTTAGGGAGTATTGAGTCCTTGCTATCGGCAGTTGTAGCCGATGGAATGACCGGCACTCGACATAACAGCAACCGTGAGCTAATTGGGCAAGGCATTGCGAACATCGTGACACCTCTCTTTGGAGGAATCCCGGCGACTGGTGCTATTGCACGAACAGCAACCAACATTAAGAACGGGGCTGTATCGCCGCTTTCCGGCATCATGCATGGTATTGTCGTTTTACTTGTACTCCTTTTGTTTGCTCCATATGCTTCTAATATCCCGCTTGCCAGCATGGCTCCCATTCTGATGTTGGTTGCGTGGAATATGAGTGAGCGCAAAGAATTTACTCATGTTCTAAAATCGAAAACAAGCGATTCAATTGTGCTGCTGATCACCTTTTTGCTAACCGTACTCACGAACCTGACAACAGCTGTTGAGGTCGGCTTAATTTTATCTATACTTCTGTTCGTTAAGCGAATGAGCGCATTATTGCTGGTAACCAAAGTACTACCCGATTTAACTGACAAACACGAAAAGGTGAAAGCGTACATGGTTAGCGAAGGGCATGATTGTCCTCAAATCAGCATGATCACCGTTGAAGGACCATTGTTCTTTGGAACCGCCAATATATTAGAAAAGTCAATTATCGACACGATCCACCTCAAACCCAAAGTTTTGATATTGCGTATGTCGAAAGTACCCTACATGGATACGACCGGCGAATCCAAGCTGGCTCAATTGGTCAAAGAAATCGAGATATTGGGCGGGATTGTTCTTTTTTCGGGAATTCAACTACAAACTATGGAAGTATTGAAGAAAACGGGGCTGTATTCGCATATTGGAGCCGATCACTTTTTTGAGAATACGGGCGAGGCAATTGATTACGCATTAGTTCGTCTGGACCTCAACAAATGCATGGGCTGTAAACATTTTGCATTTCGCGAGTGCGAGACCATGTCGAATAGAAGTTCGACTAGAATGTTAGAGCAACATTTGTAATGGATTCAGGGATACTCCATTCTGTCAGCCATGCGAGAAGCGCTGGCGGTATTTGCGAGGGGAGATGCCCTCGTACTTGGCGAAGCAGGAGGTGAAGTAGGCGGCGGAGTTGAAGCCGACCTCTTCGGCCACCCTTGCGATCGTGTAGTTCGTCTGCAGGATCAGCAGCTTCGACTGCTGGATGCGGAAGCGCAGCAGGAAGTCGAACGGCGAGCAGCCAAACTCCTTCTGCATGCATCTGGCGATGTAGACCGGATGGAAGTTAATGCTCTCGCCAAGCTCCTGCGCCGTAATATCCTCGCGGTAATGCTTCCTGAGGTAGGAGGCGGCAAGCTCCGCGCAATGCGCGGTTGGCGTAGAGCCCTGCATCTCGATGGAGGCGGACAGCTGCTCGATAATCTCCTGGAACAGCACCTGCTGCTTCCAGCTGACGCTGCTCAGATGATTGCCGTGCCCCAGCTCCATCAGCTGCTGGATCTGCTCCACGATCTTGGCCGGCTGCAGCAGCCGGGTATATTGCGGAACCTGCTTAATGAAGGTTTGCGTAGTGAAGATTTGGGGATTTAAGCCATGCGGCTCCCTGCCCTGAATAATGCGCGGAGCATATTCCTCGGAAGCCGCCCATCGTCCCGTTGTCTGGAAGTGAACCCAGTAATAGGCGGAGGGCTCTTCGCATTCTTTTGTCGCGTAATGATGATTGTCCGGCCCCAGGATCAGAGCCTCGCCAGCGCGCGCCTCGAACGTGGCATCGCCTTCCCCCATATAGAGACAGCCCTCCGTAACGACAAGCAGATCGAATACGCCAATCCGGTAACGGCTGGGATGCTTGAACCCGGCAGAAGCTTTGGTATAGCCCGATGCAATATAATGAGGAAGTGGCGGGACAGTAAAGTGAAACAACGTCATGGAAGCACCTTTTCATCCCCGTCATGGAGGTTTGAATTTTGAAAGTTTCGGTTGTAAAACTGATACAATATCCGAAGTATAGCATCTATAATATGAAATTGACATCACTATTATAGAGGCGTATTGGGTTGCCGTTTACCATCAGCATCGGCTGCAGCATGTGTACGCACGGGAGGATTATAAAATGCAAAAGCGCGAACGAAACAAGTTTTCGCTATGGATGCTTGCATGGCCGATATTTATTGAATTATTCCTGCAATTTCTGTTGGGGGCAGCCGATACGCTGCAGGTCAGCCGGATCTCCGATGATGCGGTTGCCGTCGTTGGTTTCTCGACCCAGCTGTTCAGCGCCTTAATGACCCTATTCATGACCGTGGCGAGCGGGGCGGGCATTCTCATCGCGCAGCGAATTGGTTCCCAGAGACAAGAGGATGCCAGAACAATCGCCATTATGTCCGTAAAAATCAGCGCAATCATTGGACTTGTGATCAGCGTGCCGTTATATCTATTCCCCGGTCAGATTGCTTCCGCGTTCCAGCTGCCGGATGAACTCATGTCGCTTGCCAAGACTTACATCTCTATTGTAGGCGGCGGGATGGTGCTGGTTGCGGTGATGGCCGCGCTCAGCAACGCGATTCGGAATACGGGCAATACGAAGGGCCCGATGTATACGGCCATTGGCATGAACATCATTCATGTCGGGATGAACTATGCGTTTATTTTCGGCAAATTCGGCTTCCCGGAGTGGGGGCTTAGAGGGGTCGCGATCTCGACGGACATCAGCCGCCTGCTTGCGGTCATCGTGCTCCTGATGATGTTCCTTGGCGCCTTCGAGCGTCAGATTACCCTCCGTGACTTCAAGCTGTACGATAACAAGCTGTTTAAGGAGATTCTGAAGATTGGCTGGCCGCTTGGCATTAATATGTCCTGCTGGGTCTTCTCTCAACTGCTCATCTACACGTACATCGCGAGGCTTGGCGCGATTGAGCTGTCGGCGCGTACGTATATGAATACATTGGAATCGTTCTGCTTCATGCTTGGTTATTCCCTGGCGCTTGCGCTTCAGATTCAGATCGCTCATCTGTACGGGGCGGGCAAGGTGCAGGATGCTTACAAGAACTCTTACCGTGCCTTATGGATCGGACTTGCGATCGTGACGGTGAACGCGCTGGTGCTGTATCTGATCGGCGGGAAAATCCTGAAGATCTTTACGGATAATCCGGAGATTATCGCGATGGGCGTATCGCTGCTTGGCATGAACCTGCTGCTGCAGCCGGGCAAAATGCTGAACATGGGTCTTGGCAATGCGCTGAACGCCGTTGGCGACACTCGCTTTGTAATGTGGACCTCGGTTACTTCCATGACCTTGATCGCTACGGTTCTTTCTTATATATTTGGTATAACTTTGGGTTGGGGACTCGTCGGTATTTATGCGTGCATGATCCTTGACGAATATATTCGCGGCTTATGGGTGCTCAGGCGCTGGAGACAGAAGAAGTTCATGGAGAAGGGCCGGGGCACGGCGGCTCCCAGCACGCATAGCGGCGGCAGCAAAAGCGCTTCATTAGAAGCGTAATAGACAGACAGATAGCAGATGGGGGTTATACGATTTATGTTAATTATGAATGAGAAGATAAAAGCAGCCGAGGTTCGCCTTACGGGTCTCGACGGAGAGCCGCTTGGGATCGTCTCGCGCGATGAGGCGCTTCAGATGGCGAAGCAGCTGAAGGTGGATCTCGTCTGCGAATCGTTGATGAGCAGTCCGCCGCCCTGCAAGCTGATTGTCCGCGGCGGCGCGAAGCAGCAGGCCAGCCAGCAGAAGCGGGCGGATAAGCTTCAAGGCCAGCCGGCGAAGGTGAAGGAGCTGCGGCTTGGCGTGGACATCGAGCAGCATGATTATGAGACGAAGCAGCGCCAGGTGGTGAAGCTTCTTGAGTCGGGCAACGCGGTTCAGCTGGTTATCCGCATTCAGGGCAAAGAGGGGCCGAAGGCGAAGGAGCTTCTGGAACAGCTTCTGACTGACCTGAGGCCATACGGCACGAAGCAGTCCGGCATTCAGCTCAGCGGCAAGCAGGCGGCCGTTCAAGTGAACCCGATTTAATTGACAGTCTTGCCCATCCCATATATGATAATGGTTATCAACTAGCGTAAATGGCAGCGTCGTTCATAGGTTGAACGGCCTGCGTTTTGCTGTGAAATATAAGCCTGGTATATAGGAAACTTATACGACTTATATTTTTTAGAAAAAAGGAGAACGAAATGCTTAAGAAGTTTTTTGCATACTATAGGCCTTATCGTAAATTGTTCCTGCTCGACTTCTGTTGCGCGGTTATCCTGGCTGTTCTGGAATTATGCTTCCCGCTCGCCGTCAGTCATGTTATCGATACGCTTCTTCCGGAAGGGAATCTGAAGTATATCATTGGCGCCTGCGCGATTCTGCTAGCGGTCTACCTGCTTAATACGTTCCTGTCCTTTGTTGTAACGTATTGGGGACATATGCTTGGGATTAATATTGAGACGGATATGCGCAAGAAGCTGTTCGAGCATGTTCAGAAGCTGAGCTTCCGTTTCTTCGACAATACGAAGACCGGCCATCTGATCTCTCGTATGACGAACGATTTGTTCGAGATCGGGGAAGTCGCGCATCATGGTCCGGAGGATATGTTCATTGCCGTGATGACCCTGATTGGCGCGTTTGGCATAATGGCGTACATTAACTTGCCGCTTACGGTGATGACGTTCATCGTCGTGCCGGTTATTATTCTGCTGGTGCTCTATTTCAACGGGAAAATGACAAAGGCTGCAGACCGCCTCTTCGGCGATATGGCGGACTTCAACGCCCGCGTAGAGGATACGGTTGGCGGTATCCGCGTCGTTCAAGCCTTCTCGAACGAGAAGCATGAGAGCAAGCTGTTCGAACACAACAACAGCCGGTTCCGTCTGGCGAAGCTGATCTCTTACAAAATCATCGGGATGAACTCGTCCATCACCTACATGCTGATGAGACTCGTAACGCTGTTCGTCTTGCTTGCCGGGACATGGTTCGTTATTAACGGCGATCTGCAATACGGGGAATTCGTTGCGTTTGTCCTGATGACGAATATTTTCTTCAAGCCCATTGAGAAGATTAATGCCGTTATTGAAAGCTATCCGCGCGGTATCGCGGGCTTCCGCCGGTATGTGGAGCTGCTCGAGACCGAGCCGGACGTAGCGGATGCTCCAAATGCAAAGGACGTTGACCGTCTGCACGGCAATATTGAATACCGCAATGTGACGTTTGGTTATGAAGGCGAAGCGACGGTGCTCGAGAATATCAGCTTGTCGATCAAGGCGGGCGAGACCGTAGCCTTCGTAGGTCCATCCGGCGCCGGCAAGACAACGCTCTGCAGTCTGCTTCCGCGCTTCTATGAAGTCAGCGGAGGCGGAATCTCGGTCGACGGCCACGACATTCGCGATCTGAAGCTCGAATCGCTCCGCAAGCAGATCGGTATCGTACAGCAGGATGTATTCCTGTTCGCCGGTACCATCCGCGAGAACATTGCTTACGGCAAGCTTGGCGCATCGGATGAGGATATTATGCAGGCCGCGCGCCGCGCAAGACTGGAAGAGTTCATTCAGTCCCAGCCTGACGGACTCGACACCGTCGTTGGGGAGCGGGGCGTGAAGCTGTCCGGCGGCCAGAAGCAGCGGATGGCGATTGCCCGCATGTTCCTCAAGAACCCGCCGATCCTTATCCTGGACGAGGCGACCTCGGCTCTTGATACCGAGACCGAGCAGGCGATTCAGCAGTCGCTCGCCGAGCTGTCCCAAGGCAGGACCACGCTTGTTATCGCGCATCGCCTGGCGACCATTAAGAACGCTGACCGCATCGTGGTCGTGACGGAGAACGGCATTACCGAGCAAGGCCGCCATGAGGAGCTTGTCGCAACGGGAGGCATCTACAGCCGCCTGCATCAAGCGCAATTTGGAGCGGTATAAGAAAGATACGAGAGGGCTTGCCTGCGGGCAGGCTCTTTTTTTTGTCCGCACGGTTTGGCGAAGGTTGGGAGAAAGAGGCCTTCCACCCACAACTCATGCATTGACGGACCGGACACAAGCATAGTACATTGGTCACAGTTAACAAAATGTTAGGGCAAGAGATAGAGAGGAGAGGGCATATTGTCGGCAACAGCTGTAAAAGAATTATCCCCGCTTGTAGCGGCTCTTGATTTGAAGCCTCATGTGGAGGGCGGATGGTACAAAGAGATTTGGAAGGCGAGCTTCGAAATTCCGCAGGAGGTGCTGGGCGAGCCGTATTCCGGACCGCGCTTTGCGGCGTCTTCGATTTATTTCCTGCTTCATCCCGGCGAGGAGTCGGATTGGCATACGGTTCTCTCGGATGAACTGTGGCTATGGCATTCCGGCAGCCCGCTATTGCTGACCCTGGGCGGTACGGAAGAGGACCCGGAGGTGCGCGAAGAGATTATTGTAGGCGGCGACGTTGCGAATGGCCAGCATCCGCAGGCGCTTGTTCCGGCAAGGGAATGGCAGAAGGCGCGTCCGCTGGGCGATGAGCCGGTTCTTGTATCTTGCATCGTAGCACCGGGCTTCCATTACGATGACTTCAAATTGATCGAACGTAAATTTTAATGAGACCCGCTGAAAAGCTCTGGACGAAAAACTTCCTCCTGCTGGCGCTCTCTAACCTGTTCTTGTTCTTCGCAATCGAAATGCTGCTCCCTACGCTTCCGCTCTTCGCCGACGAGCAGGGGGGAAGCGGGTCGCAGATCGGCTTGCTGCTTGGAATCTTTACGTTCTCGGCCGTTGTATCCCGCCTTCTGATCGGAATCGGGCTAAGACGGTTCGGGAAGCAGAAGCTGCTCCTGATCGGCGTGGCGATCTGTCTAGTTGGCATGGCCGGCTATTACGCCGCCGCTTCGATCTCTGCCTTGTTGGCGCTGCGCATAGTGCACGGCTTTGGCTTCGGCATTGCGACAGCTCTGTACGGAACATTGGTATCGGACGCTATCCCTGCCGCACGCCGCGGGGAAGGGATGGGGTACTTTGCGATGGGCAACGCGGTCTCCTTCTCGATCGGACCGATGCTTGGGTTATGGCTCTTGGAGCAATACGATTATGCCGGCTTGTTCGGAGCGGGAGTGATCTTCCTTGCCATCACGCTGGTACTGACCTTGCTCGTGCGGCCATCCCGTGCTCAAGCGGTAGAGATTGCCGCAGCGGAAGCGGCTGCCGCGGCAGAGCTTCATGCGGCAGGAGGGAAGCCATCGCCTTGGGCCGAGATTATCGAGCCGAAGGTATTGGTGCCTTCCATTCTTGGCTCGCTTGTTGGCTTTGCCTTCGGCGGCATGCTCAGCTTCGTGACCTTGTTCAGCAAGGACATTGGCATTGAGCAGACGGGTTACTTCTTCCTCGTCGTGGCGATCAGCGAGGTGCTGATCCGGTTCATAAGCGGTCCATTGTTCGACCGGAAGGGACCGTTCTGGGTATTGTTCCCCACGGCGATCCTATGTATAATCGGCTGCGTTATCTTGTACTATACCGATTCGATGGCGATGCTGCTGCTCGCCGGCGTGTTCTACGGCGCTGGCTTTGGCGCGATGTTCCCCGCCCTTCAGGCATGGGTCATCAACCTGGTACAGCCGGAACGCCGCGGTGTGGCAACGGCAACCTACTACAACTTCTTCGATATCGGCATCGGGCTGGGTTCGATTCTGCTCGGGGTTCTAGTGTCGATGACGAATTACACGACCATGTTCCTGTTGTCGGGTATCTTATATGTGATTTATCTGGCTGTGTACTTCGTGTACCTGCGCCGCCAGCGCGCGCGGGCGCAAGGGTAATGGAAAAAGGCGGTGCCTCGGGCATCGCCTTTTGTGTTTGTGTTGGCTAGTACGTTGGATTCCGTCCAACGTACTATTGCTCCGTGGCCGGCTGCAGCTCGCTACATTGGATTTCCTCCAGTAACTTTCGCTGACAGGAGCAACATCCAGCCTAATTTAACTGATTTTGCTGGATGAAATCCAATGTAGCTTAAGTTAGTGGTCTGTGGAGCGCCAATTTGCTGGATGTAATCCAACGTAGAAGGAGAGTGCAATTATCCTTCCTGCTATGCGCCACAGATTGACGTTGTTGGCGTTGCATGAAATGCAGGATATTAGCACCAAATAGGCGGCGCTGAAGAGATATGCTGTACGGATTGCATGATATCCTGCGCAATAATCCGCAATATTCCATTTGTATCCGAATATCCTGTATTTCGTGCAGGATAATGCGGACTACGGACGTCAAACGCTCCATTATGCTGTATGGCGTGCGGCGTATGCGGCTGCCGACAAGCCGAGCAAAGCAAAGGGCTGTTCCCGCGGGAGCAGCCCTTTTGTCTGCCTGCTAAGCAGCAGCGGGCAGCTTGATTTTCTGACCTGGATAGATCAGGTTCGGATTCTTGATATGGTTCAGGTCCTGAAGCTTCTGCCAGGTCGTGTTATGCTTCTTGGCGATTGCCCACAGGGTGTCGCCTGTCTTCACCACATAGACAGCGGGCTTCGCTGGTTCAGGTTTTACTGGAGGCTTTGGTTGTTCTGGCTTTGGATCCGGTTTTGGCTGCTCCGGCTTCGGATCTGGCTTAGGCTGAACAACAACGGGAGTAGCTCCAGCCGTAATGCGGCCTTCTACCTTCGGATTAGCCGTACCAAGCTTGGCAATATAGGCGATCAGCGCCTCGTCAAGCGATCCGTACATGCCGGCTTGCGGGTAAGGGCTGAACATCGTGTATTCGTCGCCGCCAGCGGCCATGAAGTCATTAGTCGCAAGCAGATAGTCGGCCTTCTCGTTCAGCGCTTTGCCGCCGACCGTGACGGAGTGAACGCGCTGGCCTTTTGGCTTCGCGGTATCGATCTTGAATGTGATGCCGGATACCTGCGGGAAGCCGCCTTTCGAATTCGGATAATCGGATACGCCGGTCTCAAGAGCCGCTTTGATGTCGGCGCCTTTGACCTTCAGCGATACGATCTGATTGCCGAACGGCAATACGGTAATGATCTCGCCTTTCGTAATAGTGCCCGCATCGATGGAGGAGCGGATGCCTCCGCCGTTCGTGATCGCTGCATCGGCACCGGCTGCATCCCGGATCGCGTCGGCAACCAGATTGCCGAGATTGGTCTCGCTGGTGCGGACCTGATCGCGTTCGCCGTCCAGCTTCACGCTGGCCGTGCCTACTTCTTCAGCCAGAATGGCTTCCTGGCTCTTCTGGATAGAGGCTACGAAATCCGCGATTTCGGCGTTTGGCGCGATAATTGCCGTTGTATCCTTGCTCTCGAGCTTCGCTTCCTTCTTCACGACCTTGCCGCCGTCTACCCACAGATCCACAACTCCGAGGTACTTCGTATATTCGCCGGCACTTGCGATCAAGGTGTTATGGTCGGCCTTCAGGCCATGCTCCAGCACCGTATGGCTGTGCCCGTCGATAAAGACGTCGATGCCGTCAACGGCTTTGACAATCTTGAGGCTTGTGTCGACGCTTGAGGCGTCTTGGCCGATATGACCCAGCGCCACGATAACGTCGGTTTTGTCCTCAAGCTCGTCCACAATAGCTTGAGCTTCCTTGGTTGGATCGGCGAAGTTAAGGCCTTCTACATTTTTCGGATGCGTCTTATAAGCAGTTTCCGGTGTCGTCAGGCCGAATATTCCGACCTTCACGCCGTCAACCTCCTTGATGATATAAGGCTTAAATAAGGACGAATTGTCTTTGGCGACCTTAACGTTAGCGCTGAGGACCGGGAATTTCATCATGGATTCGAGTTCGAGGAGACGCTCGTATCCGTAATTGAATTCATGGTTGCCGGGCGTAAAAGCGTCATAGCCCATCTTGTTCATGACCTGAACAACGCTTTCCCCGCTCACTAGGGTGGCAAAGGTTGTCCCGTGCACCGCATCGCCTGCATCAAGCAGCAGCGTGTTTGGATTCGCCTTGCGGTAGCTGTCAATAATGCCGGCAAGCTTCGCATAGCCCATTTCTCCTGAAGTGCCCTCCACGGCGCGCGCATGGGTATCATTGGTATGCAGAAGCGTGATATGCTTGGCGGAAGCGGGCACTGGCGTATCCTCCGCTGCGGCGGCCGTCGAGGCGGAAGCGGCAAGCACCGAGACGGCAAGCAGCATGGACGCAGCCCACTTCGTTTTTCTAAGCTTGGTAAGCATCGTATCCCTCCACTGATTATTTTTCGTCTAACGCCTGTACGTATTCGTTGCTTTGACAGAGATCTCCTTTCAATCCCTTGTAAATTATCTGAAAATTTAGCAAATTAGTCCTGAAGTCCTTTCCGCTCGTCTTATTATCCAATGTTTCGACAACAGGCTTCTTTGTTTTGTGCACAAAAGAAAGGATGTGACTTTGAACATATGTCCAAATTCGGCGTTAGTCATTTCGGGTTATTGCCCTTGCGGGAAGGGGCACGTATAATAGTCGTGAAATATTGTCACATTATAATGAACATATTCTCATACCAAGGCAGCTCTGCGAGAGGGGAAGACGCATGGAGGAGCTAAGCGATAAGCGGTTGAAAATGATTGAGGCGGCCCGTATGTATTACGAGCTCGACTATAATCAGCAGGAAATAGCGAAAAAGCTGGGCGTATCTCGCCCGACGGTATCTCGTTTTCTGCAGCAGGCGAAGGAAGACGGGATCGTGCAGATTCGCATTATGGATCCGGCCTCCGATAACAAGGAACGCGCCCGCATGCTCAAGGAACGGTTTGGCCTGAAGGAAGCGATTGTTGCTTCCGTACCGAAGTACGAGGACGCCATGGTCAAGAAGGTCATCGGCGAGGCCGCGGCTAATTTTCTGAATGAGACGGTGGAGGATGGCGATACCATTGCCGTCACTTGGGGAACAACCTTATATGAGGTAGCAACCCGCCTGCCGAACAAGCATGCGAAGAAGGTCAAGGTTGTGCAGCTGAACGGCGGAGTGAGCCATTCCGAGACGAATACGTATGCCTACGAGATTGCGCAGCTGTTCGCGAAGGCTTATCAGACGTCGCCGTATTTGATTCCGCTGCCGGCCATTGTTGACCACGCGGTTGTGAAGCATGCGATCGAAGCGGACAGGCATATCCGCAAAATCCTCGATATGGGCAAGCAGGCGAATATCGCGGTCTTTACGGTAGGGGCACCAACGGAGGATTCGGTGCTGATCCGCGCGAACTATTTTTCCGATGAGGATTTGGGCATTATTTTATCGCGAGGCGTTGGCGACATTTGTTCCCGGATTATCGATATTAACGGGGAGCTGTGCAGCGAGGAGCTGGATTTGCGAACGATCGGCATTGACCTGGGCGAGTTGAAGAAGAAGGAATGGTCCGTTCTTGTAGCGGGAGGTCCAAGCAAGGTCGAAGCGATCTATGGCGCATTAAACGGCCAGTACACGAATACGTTAATCACGGACCAGATTACCGCGCAGCATTTGCTGGACTACAAAGCATAATAGACTAGAGAAGAATATACTGGAGGACTGGATTATGAGTAATAAACATTTGTCGGCGGAAGAGATTGCCGCTGCCATTGACCATACTGTATTGAAGGCGGAAGCCACTACAGAGGAAATTATCAAAGTGTGCAAGGAAGCTAAGCAGTACCATTTTGCAACGGTATGCGTGAATCCGGGTTATGTCGCGCTTGCGGCGAAGGAGCTTGCGGGCTCCGGCGTGGGCATTACGACAGTGGCGGGCTTCCCGCTTGGAGCTACGACAACCTTTACCAAGGCGGCTGAAGCGAAGGACGCGATTGCGAACGGCGCAACGGAAGTCGACATGGTGATTAACGTTGGTCTGATCAAGTCGGGCGACTACGAAGGCGTTAAGCGGGATGTGGAAGGCGTTGTTGAGGCTTGCAAAGGCAAAGCCGTCGTGAAGGTCATTCTGGAGACGGGCCTGCTCACGGACGAAGAGAAGGTTCGCGCCTGCGAGATCTGCAAGGAAGCGGGAGCGGACTTCGTGAAGACGTCGACGGGCTTTGGCAAAGGCGGAGCTACGGTGGAAGATATCGCGCTGATGCGCCGCACGGTTGGCCCTGACATGGGAGTGAAAGCTTCCGGAGGCGTGCGTGACCTGGAGACCGCTGTGAAAATGCTCGAAGCCGGCGCAACCCGGATTGGCGCAAGCTCAAGCGTAGCGATTGTAACCGGCGGTAAAGGCGAAGGTTATTAATAGGCAATGGAGAAGGGGCGGCCGGATTCGGTCGTCCCTTCATTTGGGATTGACCCTTTGCGGAAGGGCAAGTTATCATTAAGGTAGTCGAAGGCCGGCTCGCTGAGCTGGTTTTTTTATTTGAGGTTGTTTGAGTTGAGGATGAGGTACCGGATCGGGCGGACCCGATCGGACGTTATCATAGATTGATTGAGGTGGCTTATGAGCAGTATCACTTCCTGGCGGGAGCAGTGGACGAGTAACGTAAGGGTGAATGTACTGGCCGGCATAACGGCAACGCTGGCGCTTGTGCCGGATTCCCTTGCTTTCTCGTTTATGGCTGGCGTTCCGCCGGTTGTAGGCATTTATGCTTCGATTTGTATTTTGCTAGTCATTACGTTCTTGGGCGGCAGGCCGGGCATGATCTCGGCTGCCGCGGGCTCGATGGCCGTGCTTATGCTGACGCTGGTGAAGGAGCATGGCATCGAGTATTTGTTTGCGGCAACGGTGCTGACCGGCGTTATTCAGCTCCTGATGGGCGTGTTCAAGCTTGGGAAGCTAATGCGATTTGTTCCTTCAGGCGTGCTGACCGGCTTCATTAACGCGCTGGCGATTATGATCTTCTTGTCGCAGCTGCGGTATTTCAAAGGCGAGTCCTGGGTCATGTACGTGCTGGTTGCCGTAACCCTTGGCATCATCTATCTGGTGCCGCGATTCTTCAAGGCGATTCCGTCGCCGCTGATCGCGGTAGTGGTGCTGACGCTTGCGGTATGGGCGTTTGGCATGGGGGATGTCACCCGAATCGGCGATATCGCCAAGATTGATGCTTCGCTGCCGTCATTCCTGCTGCCGGATATTCCGTTTAGCTGGGAGACGCTCTGGATCATCCTCCCGTACTCGTTATCGCTTGCGGTTGTTGGGTACACGGAGACGATGCTTACGCATAACCTGCTTGATGAGATGACCGGGGAGAAGACGGATAAGAACCGGGAGATGAAAGGGCAGGGAATTGCCAACATCGTGGCTGGATTTTTCGGCGGGATGGCTGGCTGCGCGCTTGTGGCGGAGTCCGTGCTGAATGTGAAAATGGGCGGGAAGAACCGCTTGTCCACCTTGGTGGCCGCGCTGTTCCTGCTCCTCCTGGTTGTGCTGCTCGGCGATTTGCTGTCGCTGGTGCCGATGGCCGCGCTGGTGGGCATTATGCTGATGGTCTGCATCGCGATATTCGACTGGAGCTCCGTGTTCCGCATGAACCGTCTGCCGCTTGGCGAGACCGTGGTTATGGCGGTGACGGTTGGTGCCGTCTTGCTGACGCATGACCTGGCGGTTGGGGTTATCGCCGGCGTGTTCGTGAGCTTTATCTGGTTCGCGGTAGAAGCCTCCAAAGTGCAAATTCACGACGAATGGAACGGTTCAACCCGGACTTACCGCGTGCAGGGTCAGCTGTTCTTCGCCTCCGCCTCCGAGCTGGAGGAGCGGATCGAGCATGACTGCGCGGCCGAGGAGGTCCGCATCGACCTCACCGGCACCAAAGTGTGGGATCATACGGCGAACCTCGCCGTCCGCAAGACGGTCGACCGGCTGCAGAAGAACGGCAAGCAAGTGACTGTTGTTGGCGTGTAGAAAGGCTGGATTGGAGAAAAGGCAGCCCTTTGGAATTCCTTTGTGGCGGCCTTTTTTGTTCGGTTAGGCAGGCTGTCAGCTTTCAAGTAGAACGTCCAGCGGTTGGTAGTGGTTCAGCCACTTGCCGGGTACATAACCGGGATCTTGCGTATATACGTTTCTTAGAAGCCGCGTAATCGATTGTGCCTGATCTTCAATCAGAATCTCCTTGATCTCCGAAGGCTTTGTGGGGACGGCATGGTCCGTTCGATGGCCAAAATCGGCAAGGGAAACAAACATGTCCGGGCTTTTCTTATAGCCGCAGTTATGCGGAAAGCGGGGGGAGCTGCCCGAGTCGTATTTGGAGAACCGGACCGATTGCTGGTGCTCTCGCAGCAGCGCGCTTGCATCCAGCTCTAAGACCGCAAACGGCTCGGCGGGCTCTCGCTTCATGTAGGTGGTCAGCATCTTGAGGCAATCCCTTCTGGTTGGCCAGAGGAAGACATGCCTGTCGATAAAAGCCCGGAACTCCTCGACCGTACAGCCCGGCTCCATAACGGCCTCGGGAATGCGAAGATGCGCATTTACCGTAACGGTCGCTCCATTGTAAGTTACTTCCTCTCTGGCAGCCCGGCGCTCGCCAGCAGACTCCGGCAGCAGATGATGGCTGGACCAAATAGCGTCAAAGCGAACGATGCTTTGCAAATTGCTTGCTCGAGTAAAGTGATATGCCGACCTTCTGCCGATTGATTTCGTGATGAGAGCAATGTTATGTTCTATATCCGTCATGAGTCGCCACCTTCTGATTAGACCGCTTCCCGTATTATGAAGCATTTTCTTGCTAGGATATACCTCGATCTATTGGATGAAAAGCCTGAAAAGGCAGGATGAGTTCTGATTCTTTGAATAATGTGACATATAAATAACGTATTAGAGGTAGGTTTATTGCAAAATTTGTGCGCAGTGCATAGAAGAACTTCCGAAACAGCAAACCTACACCCAAAGTTATGTTATTAAAATTGACGCGAGATATCCCTCAACTTATATTTAATCCGAATGAAACGGTAAGAATATGGGGGGATATTGTGGAAACAAGGAAGTTTTATAACGGACTGTTTTTTCAAATCGTAATGTCGATTGTGCTTGGAATTGCCGTGGGCTATTTTTGGCCGTCATTGGGGATAGATCTAAAGCCTTTGGGGGACGGCTTCATTAAGCTTATCAAAATGATTATATCTCCGCTTGTGTTTGTCGTTGTTGTCCTTGGGATCGCTAAGGTGGGAAACATCAAGACCGTTGGAAGAATCGGCGGCAAGGCACTGATTTATTTCGAGGTAGTCACGACGATTGCGCTCATTATCGGATTGGTCGTCGCTAACGTAATGAAGCCCGGTCAAGGCATGAACGTGGATACTGCCGGCTTGTCCTTGGAGGAAGTAGGAAAGGTGACGAAGAACTCTGAGCTGCCCCATGGGACGGAATTCTTCATGAACATCATTCCCGAGAGTGCCGTGTCTGCATTTGCCTCCAACACGATGCTTCAGGTACTGCTTGTTTCCTGCTTATTCGGATTTGCCGTTGTCCGTATTGGAGGAGCAACCTCCGAATATGTGATTAATCTGCTGGATCATATAAGCAAAGTGATCTTTCAGATTATGGGCTTCATTATGAAGCTGACCACAATCGCAACCTTTGGAGCCATGGCTTTTGCGGTGAGTCAATATGGCATGCAGACGCTTCTCTCCTTCGGCAAGCTATTTGGGGCCATGACGGTGGCATGCGTTATTTTCCTCCTTATTCTTGAGGTGATTATGAGGCTGTTTGTTGGCATGGGGCTGTGGGGAGTCATCAGGCTGATACGGGAGGAGATTATCTTCTCCTTCGCAACTGGATCTACGGAAGCCGTCATGCCGCAATTGATGAGCAAGCTGGAGAAGGCCGGCTGCGACCGTTCGGTTGTAGGTCTCGTTGTTCCTACCGGTTATTCCTTCAATCTGGATGGCGCATCCATCTACTTATCGTTGACGCTCGTATTTCTGGCTCAGGCGACGGGCAGTGATCTAGGCTTGTCCGAGCAGCTTCTCTTATTGGGCATTCTTCTGCTTACCTCCAAGGGAATGGCGGGGATTCCCGGATCTGCTTTTGTGGCGCTGTCTGCGACAGCGGCAAGTACGGGATTTATTCCAATAGCGGCTGTAGCGTTAATGCTGGCGCCAGACCGGATTATGGGGAACTTCCGTACGACCATTAATTTAATCGGCTACGCCGTTGCGACATTTGTAGTAGCAAGATGGGAAGGAATGTTCGATAAAAAGCTAGGCACAGCGTTTATGCAGACCGGTGTGTTCTCGTCTCCGCCAACCTCCTCGCATGAGGTAAAAGCGGATTAATCCTTAGTCTCCGGTCCAAACAAAAGAGGCCTACCCCGGGGTAGGCTTCCTTATCTTTTATCGTTCGCAGCTGATGGTCAGGTTCGCGTTCAGCGTGCCGCCGGCTTCGAGCATAACGAGCTCTTCCTGGCGATTCAGCTCGCCGGTCATTGCCATCCACGGCTCGACGCAGACGAATGGCTTGTCCTGCACGGACCAGAGCTGAAGGTATTTGAAAATATCATCGTATGTCATGCGGACACGGGCGCCGCCGCTGACAGGGAATGCGATTTCGCGCTTTACGGAGCCAAGCAGGGTAACCGACTCGACCATACCGTCGAGATCCAGCTCGCCGGTGAAAGGCTTTTCGACCATGTCGTTATAATCGAGGTAGGTGGTTGCATCGTTCTCATACGAAAGGTTCTTCGCATCGGCGTTGAAATACGGGTGGAAGCCCGCGTAGAACGGCATCGGCTCGCCTTCGGTCAGATTGCGGTATTGCTGGCGGATATGCAGCTCGCCGTTCACCAGGGCGTAGGTGAAGCTCAGCTCGAAATCAAACGGGTAGCTCTGCTTCGTCTCTTCGTTGCTGCGCAGCACAATCGTGATCGAGGCTTCGCCATCCGTATTGGTGCCGGTCACTTCCCAGACGGAAGTGCGCGCTACGCCATGGTTAGCCATCTCGTACGATTTGCCGTTCCAGGTGTAGGACTTATTCTCGAGCTGTCCGCAGATCGGGAACAGAATGGGATTGCCGCCGCGGATATTCGCCGTTGGATGCTCGAACGTTGCTTTGTCGAGATAGAAGACTTCAAGTCCATGAAGCTGGCAGCCGATAACGATGCCGCCGCGCTCCGGACATACCTGGATCCGGGAAGACGTGCTTTCCTCGATGAGTTCATAAACCTTAAACGTGTCGGTATAGCTGTTTACTTGAAACTGGCTCATATGGCCCTCCTATGTATCTGTTTTTCTAATCCCATCTTATCATAAATAAACAAAAGGCTGTCCGCAAACGGGACAGCCTTCGTGGTTTATTTCGTTGCGTTACCAGCCGCTGGACTTGCGTCAGGGCTTGCTTCTGCGCTTGCGTCAGGGGAAGCGGATTCCTCAGCCGCAGCAGGATCAAGCTTGTTCGTGATTTTCGCTTTTGCTTTCAGGTCAGCCATCCAAGTAGAGGACAGTTCGCTTACTTTTTGCGTAATCAGCTGCGTCTTGATGTCTTCTTTTTTCTCTTCGAGCGTAGGCGTTACGGCAGCCTTCTCATCGGTTTTCTTGATGATGTGGTAGCCGTAGCTTGTTTGTACGATGCCGCTCAGCTCGCCTTTTTTCAGCGCGAATGCCGCTTCTTCAAATGCCGGATCCATCGTGCCTTTGCCGAAGAAGTCGAGGTCGCCGCCTTTGTCTTTCGAGCCCGGATCCGTCGATTTCTCCTTCGCCAGAGTAGCGAAGTCAGCGCCGCCTTGCAGGTCTTTGAGAATCGCTTCAGCTTCTTCTTTGGTTGCGACAAGGATATGCGAAGCGCGGATTTGTTCCGGCGTCGACATCGATGCTTTGTTCTCATCGTAGTAAGCTTTAATGTCTTCGTCCGTTACTTTAACTTGCGGCTCAAGGATTTTGCGGATTTTCACTTGAACGCCCGCGTCTTGACGCAAGCTTTCTTCCGTCATGCCGTATTGGGAAAGCGTTTGGTTGAACTCGTCTTCCGAGCCAAACGACTTCTTCAGAGTCTCGATTTCTTTGTCGATATCCGCTTCCGTTACGGTTACTTTAGCATCTTCCGCTGCTTGGTCGATCAGCTCTTGCGTGATCATGTTATCCAGGGTAGACGCGCCGCCTTGCTCCACGAGGGAGTCATACAGCTTGTCCTTTGTAATTTTAACGCCGTTAACCGTTGCGACAGCCTCGGAGCCGCCTCCAAACGGTGGCTTGATCAGTACGATTACAAGCACGATCGCCAAAATCGCCGATACCGCGATCCAAGCTTTGCCGCCGCTGCGGCCGCCTGCTGCTTGTGCGGGAGTCTCGGAAGTTAACGCTTGCTTGCGCTCTTGCTCTTCCTCTTCTACAGCATTATCTTGCTGCTCTTCTTTAGCCTCTTCTGCCGGCTGACCCTCTTTGTTGTCATCTTCGTAAACGAATTGTGTTTCTTTCTCCGCAGCCGTGTCCCGTTCCTCATCTTCTCTTTTGTGCTGCGAGTCTTTGTTTTCCATTCTTCATGAACTCCCTTCAACAAAAAGGCACTATTTTTACAATCTTCACCTACTATAACAAAACAATCGGGAAAAAACCTTAATTCAAAATAAAAATATGTTGCATTCAGTCGCTTTTCGTATAATGGTATAAGTATACAATATTAGGCTTTAGTCGCATCAGTCATGTCCAGAGAACTAGTGACGGAAGGTGGGGGACGTTTGGTCACATTACACGGAGAGTATAACGGCTGGGTTATTCTTCTCTCATTCATCATCGCATTATTCGTTTCGTACTCTGCCTTAAATCTGGTGTTCAAAATCTCGCATTCCAAAGGAAGGGTGCAGCTCGGCTGGATGCTGGCAGGCGCCTTTGTCATGGGCAGCGGGGTATGGACCATGCATTTTATCGGGATGATGGCCTTCCACATTGGCATTCCTATTACCTATGACGTACCCATAACGCTCTTGTCGATTGTTGCAAGCATTTGCGCTTCTTTTGTCGCCTTCTACCTGACGATGGCAAAAGAAATCAACCGCCTGAAGCTTCTCGGGGGCGGCTTTATCATGGGCGCGGGAATCGTTGCGATGCATTACACCGGCATGGCGTCGATGCATTCTCCGACAATGTCTATACAATATAACCCATTTATAGTCATATTATCCGCTGCGATTGCGGTGTTGACCTCATGCGCGGCTCTATATTTATTCATTAATTTCAGGGACGGCAGCAAAGCGGTATGGTCCAAATGGGCGGCCGCCGCGCTGATGGGGCTGGCCGTCTGCGGGATGCATTACACGGGGATGGGTGCGGCATCCTTCTGGTGCGGCGAAGCGGAGGTTACGTTGTTAACCGAAGATATCCCGATTAATCTGTTTCTTCTAATAAGTGTAACGTTGGTTACGCTTCTTATTATGCTCGTGACCTGGATTGCGATCTATCTCGACCGCACGGTTCTGGAGCGCATGGCCTACAGCGATCCGCTGACCGGACTTGCGAACCGCCATGCGATGAACCGCTATTTCGATCACAAGCTGGATAATTCCCGTACTTACGGTCTGCTCTTCCTTGACCTCGATCAATTTAAGGTCATTAATGATACGCTTGGCCATGATGTAGGAGATTTGCTTGTCGAGGCCGTTGCGAAGCGGCTGCGGTCCCATGAGAGCGAGGGGGCGCAGACCTTCCGACTTGGCGGGGACGAATTCCTGCTTGTGACCAAAGGGCTTGCGCCCCTTGAGGTAGAGCAGCTTGCGACGGGCATTCTCGAGGATATTCGCAAACCGTATTTACTTGAAGGCAACGAGCTATACATAACGGGCAGCATTGGAATCAGCTTATCCCCGGAGCACGGCTTGGAGAGGTCTTCGCTCCTGATTGCGGCGGATACCGCCATGTACCAGGCAAAGCGCAGGGGCAAGAATCAATATTGTCTCTACGACGAACAGATGGAGCGGGAGCTTATCCGGCGCATGGAGCTGGAGAAGGATCTTCGGCTGGCATTGCCAAGAGATCAATTTGTCGTTCATTATCAGCCGAAGTGGGATGCATCCGCTAACCGCGCTATAGGAGTAGAAGCGCTGCTGCGCTGGAATCATCCTATTTTGGGCCGGATTTCGCCCGAAGAATTTATTCCGATCGCGGAAGAGACGGGGCTGATCGTGCCGATCACCCGCTGGGTGCTTGGACAAGCCTGCCGGGACTGCTTCGAATGGAATGAAGGCAGAACCGAACCGCTCAGCGTCTCGGTTAATATGTCCGTCAGCGTGTTCGACAGCAAAAATCTGGAGGACATGGTGATCTCGGCTTTGCTGCATTCGGGGCTTGATGCGACTCAACTTGAGCTCGAGATTACGGAGACGATTGTAATGCATAACGTCGAGGATGTTGTTGAACAGCTGAAGTCTATCAGGGAGATGGGCGTGGAGATTTCAATGGATGACTTTGGTGCCGGCTATTCCGCGCTGGGCTCTATTGATCTGATTCCTTTCCAAACCTTAAAGATAGACTAGCTGTATATGCAGCAGAGCGATTCGCCGTCCAAGCGCGCGATCATTCATACGATTATTATGCTGGCCAAACAGCTTAATCTGGATGTGATTGCCGAAGGGGTCGAGACCGAGCAGCAGATTGCCTTCCTGCAATCCGCCGGGTGCAGCAGAATACAGGGCTATTACATCAGCAAGCCGATGTCGCGGGCTGATCTTGATCTTTGGCTGCAGCAGTCGATATTCGCAAGTGGAAGACAAGCGTCTCAGAGCTTGATCGGATAAACGTTAGCCAAGGAGGGCGTCGGATTTTGAACAGTCAGGCAAAAATCTATCTGTATCTTCTGTTATCAATGGCGGTCCCGCTTATCGTTTTTCTCGTGCTTCATCTTAATCCGTCCTGGGATTATCATTTTCATTCGTCAGGCGGGCATTTCTACATCGTCAGCATTGTGTCCGGCGCGGCCTTTGCGCTTGCCGTTGCTGTCGGGGTGGCGGCCATACGGCTTCGTAATTTAAAAATCAGCTTTTTATCCTTGTCCTTCATATCGCTCGCTGCCTTATTCCTTGTTCATGGCCTATCGACGCCAAGAGGGATGGAGCATGCAACCGCTCTGCCGAGCAATGCTGCGCAAATGAGCATCTTGCTGGCGGTGATGTGGCTGTGGCTGTCGTCGATGTCCTCGGACCGCCGCATTATTAGCTGGCTTTCCGCGCATCAGCGCTGGCTGCTGCCGATCTGGACGGCCTCGATTGCCGTCATATGCGCCTTGCTGTGGCTGTTCTCCGATCAGATGTACTGGCTTCAGATGAAGCAGGATCCGATCAAATGGGCGGCAACCCTGCTCATCACGGGATTAAATGTATGGACGATGTATCGTTACCTGGAGACGTATCTGTCCACGAGATTTCCGTTGCAGCTTGCTATCGTGTACAGCTCCGGCTGGATGATTGCGGCGCAGTTCATTAACGTGACGGGGAAAATGTGGATGGTCAGCTGGTGGATCTACCACTTGCTCCTGCTGGCTTCGGTCAGCGCCATGGTTGTCGGCATTTATTATCAGTACCGGAGCTCCGGCTCCTATACGATGTCGCTTAAGCAGCTGTTCCAGAATGATCCGAAGGAATGGATAAACGGCTACATGTCTCCGGCGGTACGGGAGCTTATCCGTACGACGGAAACGCGCGACGCGTATACGGCGGGCCATAATTACCGCGTGGCGTTGTATGCGATTCAGCTCGGAGAGGAGCTGGGGCTGAACCGCGATCAGCTTCGGGCTATCGCGCAGGGCGGCATCGTGCATGATATTGGCAAGCTTATCGTCCCCGATCATATTCTGAACAAGCCCGGCAAGCTGACTCCGGAGGAGCGGGAGGTTATCGAGAAGCATCCGGTAACCGGATTTAACTTATGCCGCCGGCTGGGATTCATGCAGGAGGAGCTGGCTGTTATCCGCTCGCATCATGAGCGCTGGGACGGGAGCGGCTATCCGGATGCGCTGAGCGGGGATCATATTCCGCTGCTGGCCCGGGTAACGGCGGTTGCGGATGTGTACGATGCGTTGACCTCATCGCGTTCCTACCGGGCAGCGCTGTCGCATGAAGAAGCGATCAGCATCATCCGCAAGGAGCGGGGGAAGCATTTTGACCCCTTATGCGTGGATGCTCTGGTACGGATAGCAGGCGATAAGGGCTGGGCTTTTAAGGCTTCGGCCAGTTAAATCGAGAAATGGTAAAGATTGTTTATAGGCGAATAGCCCGGGTTTATTTCCATAGGCCGTGGGTGTATGATAGAGGAGTTCAATAGAGTAGTTACTTACGGAAGGGAAGGAATGAATGGAATGACGTACGTAGCAGACAAAGCTCGTTATGAAGACATGAAATACTTCCGCGTAGGCAAAAGCGGCCTCAAGCTGCCTGCCGTATCGCTTGGCTTATGGCATAATTTTGGCGGCACTGACCGTTTGGAGAACGGACGCGCCATGATTCACCGCGCTTTTGACCTGGGCATTACCCATTTCGACCTGGCGAATAACTACGGTCCTCCGGCGGGCTCCGCCGAAGAGACGTTTGGTCAAGTACTTAAGCAGGACATGGCGGCATACCGCGACCAAATGATTATCTCCACTAAAGCAGGCTATTACATGTGGGAAGGTCCTTACGGCGACTGGGGCTCCCGCAAATATCTGGTATCGAGCCTTGATCAAAGCTTGAAACGGATGGACCTGGAGTATGTAGATATTTTCTACCATCACCGTCCGGATCCGGAAACGCCGCTTGAAGAAACAATGGCGGCGCTTGATCATATCGTGCGTTCGGGT
Source organism: Paenibacillus glycanilyticus (assembly GCF_023715145.1). Lineage (GTDB taxonomy): Bacteria > Bacillota > Bacilli > Paenibacillales > Paenibacillaceae > Pristimantibacillus > Pristimantibacillus glycanilyticus_A. The sequence goes on from NZ_JAMBNP010000010.1 coordinate 198,161, forward strand.
AAAGCGCTGTATGTGGGCTTGTCCAACTACAGTGCGGAGCAGACGGCTCAAGCCTCCGCGATCCTGAAGCAGCTTGGCACGCCATGCCTTATTCATCAGCCATCGTATTCGATGTTTAACCGCTGGATCGAGAATGGCCTGCAAGACGTGCTCGATCAAGAAGGCATCGGTTCTATCGTCTTCTCGCCGCTCGCTGGCGGTTTGCTTACGAATCGTTACCTGGAAGGCATTCCTACGGATTCCCGTGCGGGCGGACCAAGCGTCTTCCTGAACTCGAATTCGATCACGGAAGAGAAGCTGGCTAAAGTTCGCGCGCTGAACGAAATCGCTCAAAGCCGCGGCCAATCGCTTGCGCAGATGTCACTTGCTTGGGTACTTCGCGGCGGCCGCGTAACATCCGCCCTGATTGGCGCAAGCCGCGTCGAGCAAATCGACGACAACGTTGCCGTGCTCAGCCGTCTCGATTTCTCCGAGGACGAGCTGAAGGCGATCGAGAGCATCCTGGCTTAGATCGATGTATATCGCCTGAGGAAGGTATTTCCTCTTGCTCTCATCGATATGATTTGATTTGTTGGACCATGAAGGCTGCCGATTGATCTCGGCAGCCTTTTTCTGAGAAGAGGGAGGGTGAAGAGATGGAGGTGCGGTTATCCGACTATCGAGAAGAATGGGCACGAATGTTTCGGGACGAAGCGGGATATTTGCAAGCTGTATTGGAAGGCTTGGAGATACGATTCGAGCATTTCGGAAGCACGGCTGTCCCGGGGATGAAAGCAAAGCCTGTCATCGATATGATGGGAATTGTTGATGACATGAACAAGATAGATGCATTTAACGATAAGATGGCTTCGCTTGGCTACGATGTGGCAGGCGACTGGGGGATTCCCGGCCGAAGGCTGTTCCGCAAAGGCGGAGAGAATCGCACCCACCATATTCATTTCTACCAGTCCGATAATCCTCAGATCGAGCGGCATCTCATCTTCCGGGACTACCTGCGATCGAATCCCGAAGAAGCCGTCCGATACAGCCGCTTTAAGGAAGATCTTGCTCGGCGTTACGAACAAACCAGCCAATACAGTCCCGCCAAAAAAGCGTTCGTAAGTGAAATGGAACAGCTCGCCCTCGCATGGTATAAGCAAAAGAAGCAATAGTTTAATAGCTTAATAGTTTGATAACTTTATAACTTTACAACTTTATAACCTGCTGATCTCCTCCACCTTGCACGAACTACATCATATTCACCCAAGAACGCTTCTTCACTTCATTTACGTTGCACGAACTACAGTATATTTTCTCTAAAATCACCAAATTGGCCTCAAATCAAAGAATATCCTGCATTCCATACAGGATATCAGCCCCGACACGTCCAAAACGCGCCATTATCCTGCATTACATACAACGTACAAGGCAGAGCCCTAATTATAGTTTGCTGCGGAGCGTCAGCAACAATAGACGCATCAATGCGCCGTCAATATTAAAGGGAATCAGAATTCAATCGGGAACCCTTCTTTTTGTTGTCTTGCCCGCGATCACGAGAGTGGGGCAAAGAATTTAGTGCAGAAGGCACCGTTCTGCGCCTTGCCCTGCCTCAACAAACCGCCAAGTAACGGAGGCGGGAGGCGGTCCCCTTACGCCCCCAAAAATGAATCGAGGACGATTGGAGAGGAATGTATCTCCTGAAGGAGCGCAGCGCCTGCCTTTGCGTACGCTTTGCAACCTCTGAATATTGTTCAGGAAAAGTGTACGCAACAGCAGCCTAAGGAGATACATTCCGCGCAATGAGCTCCCCGATTCCCCAATCGTCTATCGATTCCCCACCCTCCTGACGATATAATACATGTAGATTTACTCGGAAGGGGACGGCTTACTTGAATAATCTATCGTTGCGGACCAAAGGCTTGTTCATTATCGTCTTGATCACCTTCATACCTCTTGGCATTGCGGGTGTAATCAATTACATATCGATCAAAAATGAAATGATAGATACCGCTGCCGACAGAGCGGCCAGTCGGCTTAGCGTTAGCGCGAATTTTTTGTCTTCCTGGCTGCAGATTAGAAGGGCCGAGGTTGTGGTCATGAGCCGGACCGACGTGGTACGGTTCGGCAGCGATAAAGATAAACTGCAATATTTCAAGCAGGAAATGTTCCAATCCGACTACACCTATCATGCGATAGGGTATATCGACATGAGCGGCAAGGCAATCCGCACGAACGGCGGTCCTATAGACATGAGCGGACAAGCCTTTTTTAAGGATGCGGCGAAGGGAAAATCTTCTGTCACGGATTTGTTCCTCCCTTCCTTTGACAATCTGAAGCAGTCTCTTATTGTGGTGCCCGTCTATAATCAGGTTAACGAAGTGAGCGGCGTCGTTTATGCGTCGATGCCCATGTCGACGATGTCGCCGTATTTTCTTGTCGACAAAGATCCTGGCGCGGAGTATTGGCTCTATAATGAGCGGGGCGTGGTGCTGTTCCACTCTTATTCCTTGACATTGGGCGTTAAGCCAAGCGAAGGGCTGCTGAACGGACAGCCGGGCTTCACGCTCCAGAAGCTGATCCGCGTATCCGGCAATATCCATATAAACCGCGGCAATGAGAAACATGTGCTCTTCTTTATGAAAGTAGACAGCGAGGCTCCTTGGCACGCGGCGCTCGAAATGCCGATGTCAAGCTTGAATAAAGGCCTGTCCAAAGTATTATGGTGGACGTTCTCAACAATCACGTTGTCCGAAATCGTCATTGTTATTCTGTTCTGGCTGTACTTCAATACGATCATTAATCGGCTGAAAGGCATCCTTACCGTTACGAAGCAAGCGGCAGACGGTCAATTTGAGGTGGAGCATCTGTCCCAGGAGCCGGGAGATGAGGTCGGCAACCTTGCCGAGTCGGTTAACGGGATGATGGAGCATTTGAAGGACATGTTTGGCCGGCTTGAGGCGATTATTAAGCAGAACGAATACTCCTTTATTTTGCTGGACGAGAATTATCGCGTCGATTATATGAATCAGGCCGCCGAGAAGCTGATTGGCTACACCACGCAGGAACTGAAGGGACATGCCACGCCGCTTCTGTTCATGGACCCCGACGAGATTGAGCGCGAGGCGGAAAAGTTGTCCGAGAAGCTTGGCGTTCATGTCGAGCCCGGCCTGGAAGTATTCCGAATGCTCCGGCAGGTGGATTTCTCCTATGAACGGCAATGGACCTATGTACATAAAGACGGTACCAAGATTCCGGTACGCCACTTCTCCAACGGCCTCCGGGATCATCAGGGTCGTCTGACCGGCGTTCTGGGGATGGCCTATGACATGACGGAGCAGGTGAAGGTGGAGAAATCCCGCAACCTTCTGCTTGATATTATCGGCTCGGCCAAGGACTTGATTGCCTCGATCGATCATAACGGGAAGGTCGCTTATATCAATAAAGCCGGCAAGCGGATGCTTGGTCTGCCGCTGAATTATAAGCCGAAGGATTATAAGAGCTATGTGGATTCTTCGATGTATGTTTACCTCATTAAAGGCTCCAAGATCGCCCAGAAATACGGCTACTGGGAAGGAGAAGCCGAGCTTCTGACGCAGGCCGGAGATAAGGTAAATGTATCCCTTGTTATTGTGGCGCATTCCTACACGAATACGGGCGAGCTCTATTTCTCCTGCATTGCGCGGGATATTACGGAGCAGAAGCATATTCAGGAGGAGCTGATCCGCGCGACGCATGAAGCCGAGCAGGCAAACGCGGCCAAAAGCCGGTTCCTTGCGATGGTCAGCCATGAGATCCGCACGCCGCTTAACGGCATTATCGGCCTGTCGCAGCTGATGCGGCGCACCGGTCTCTCTCCTTCGCAGAAGGACTATATGGATAAGCTGGGCAACTCCTCGGAGTCGCTGCTTCGCATCATTAATGATCTGCTTGATTTCTCCAAGATCGAGGCGGGCAAGGTTGAGGTGGAGCGTATTGCTTTCCATCCGCAGGAGATGCTCAGCCGCCTGACCGATCAGCTCAGCGTCTTCATGGGCGGCAAGGAGCAGTTCGAATTTATTCTGGAGGTGCCGGGGCAGCTGCCTTCCACGCTTCTTGGCGATCAGATGCGCGTCGAGCAGATTCTGCTTAACCTGTGCATGAACGCGATCAAGTTTACCGAGCGGGGTTATGTGAAGCTGATCCTTGAAATGGCGGAACAGGGCTCTGACGGATTAAAGCTGCAATTCGCGGTGGAAGACACCGGCATCGGCATGACGAAGAAACAGATCGACAAGCTGTTTGTGCCCTTCACGCAAGCAGACGGCTCAACCACTCGCAAGTATGGCGGTACGGGCCTAGGACTTGTCATTGCCAACGGACTTGTAAAAATGATGGGCGGCAAGCTGCATGTAGACAGCGAGCCTGGATTGGGAAGCCGATTCAGCTTTGCCCTCACGTTCCCTGTTTTGTCTTCCGTCGCGGAAGAGAGGCTGGTAGTCAGCAAGGAATTGGAGGATCAATGTATTTGGGTAGTAGAGGACAGCGATGAGATGCGGAAGCATTGGTGCGAGCTGGCGGAATCCTTTCGCTTGACCGCGGTGTCTTTCTCCTCGTGGGGAAGCGCAAGGGAGAAGCTGCGCCGGATGGGTGCGGGGGCTATGCCAAAGCTGATTATGCTGGACATGGAGATGCCGGATATGTACGGAGCGGAGACATGGCTGGAGTTCCATAAGCAGGCTTCGGCAGCAGGCGTGAAGACGGTGGCGCTTACGACCTCCTTCGGACGGGACGAGCTGATGCAGATGCCGGATTCGGGCCGTCCGTATGCCATTCTTACCAAGCCGGTTACCCGTCTCGCCTTATTCCATGCCTTAAGCGGAACGCTGGACCAGAAGCCGGTACAGGTGAAGGAATGGATGAACGGTGCCCTGGAGGCTGCGGCATCTGCAGTGCCTAAGGATAAAGTGCGTATCCTGCTCGCGGAAGATAATCATATTAATCAATTGGTAGCCATTGAGCTGCTGAAGGAAAGGGGCTTTGAGGTGGGTCTGGCCGAGAATGGCCGGGAAGTGCTGGAGAAGCTGGAGCGGGAAGACTGGCATGTCGTGCTGATGGATATTCATATGCCGGAGATGGACGGGATGGAAGCCACCACGATCATTCGTGCCGATTCCCGGTATGAGAAGCTGCCGATTATTGCGGTAACGGCCAATTCCCTGCGCGCGGATCATGAGCACTATCTGCAGCTTGGCATGAACGGAGTCGTGACCAAGCCGCTTGATGCGGACCAGCTCTATATGGTCATCTCCAATCTGCTGAACAACAAGAAGTTCCCCGTCATGCAGCATAACTGGCGTGGATCGGACGATGGGCTTACGGAGCTCGACGGCATTCAAGTCGATACCGCGCTTGCCAGAGTAAGCGGCAAAATATCCATTTTGCGTCAGATGCTGGTCCATTTCCTGAAGGATTACGAGGGGTTCTCGGACAAGCTGATCGAGGAGCTGGAGAATGGTCAGGTCATCAATGCCAGACGGATGATCCATACGCTGATGGGGGCGGCCAGCCACTTATCGGCTAACGATGTGGTGCAGGCCGCCGCGCGTCTTGGCGAGATCGTGAAGAAGGAAGAGGGGGAGGAGGATTGGCGGCCAGCCGCCGAACAGTTGAAGCTCGAGCTTGATCGTGTCATAACCGGTCTGCAGAATAAATCGATTACAACTTTCGACAGATTATCCTAACAATCTTCTAACATTTTATTGTTAACCCTTCCATCCGTATTGTATATTAGAGATAGATTTATATTTTTTGACAGAAATCTTCTTTCCCATAGGGGTGGCGCCGATGAATAAAGTTTTAGTAATTGAAGATGACGTCATGATGAGGGATATGCTGTCGATGTACTTGTCAGAAGAAGGGTATTCGGTTAGACAAGCAGGAACCGGCGAAGAAGGCTTGCGGACTGTTCAGGAGTTTGTGCCTGATATCGTTCTCCTTGACCTGATGCTGCCTGATATGGATGGTATGGAGGTTTGCGCCTCTATTCGTGAACGATCGCATGTGCCGATTATGATTCTATCGATGAAAAGCGAAGTCTCCGAGCGTGTTCAGGCTTTGAAGGCCGGGGCCGATGATTATATGTGCAAGCCATTCAGTATGCATGAGATGACCGCAAGAGTGGAAGCGTTAATCAGGCGTTCCCAGTTCAGCGCCGCAGAAGCCGAAGCGGCCATCGGAATGGAGGCGGAGGAAGCAGATCTCGCGCCGATCCAGCTGGATGCCGAGCGCCGGATGCTCCTTGTGAGAGGCAAGCTGATCGAGACGACATTTTCGGAATTTGAAATGATGAAGCTATTCTTATCCCACCCGGGCAAGGTATTCAGCAGAGAAGAACTGATCAATACGATTCGGGGGTTTGATTCTTTTGTAACGGATAGAGCCATTGATGTGCATATCGTGAATCTTCGCAAAAAAATCGAACAAAACCCGAAGGAACCCCGTTTAATTCGTACGGTATGGGGCTTTGGTTACAAATATACGACCGACCACAGTCAGGAACATGATTAAGGTAAGCGACCCAAAGATCACCTCCGCTGCAGGGTGATCTTTTTTATACCCAGTTGTCCGAATATACCTAACATACTTCTAAAGAACAATCCGCAATTTTTCTAATACTTATATGGGACTATAGGATTAACAGTAATGACAAAAGGATGGTGTAGCAATCGTGCATGGGTTAGCCGGTTTACCTGAACGGCAGGAGGCTTACGCTCAGCTGGAGGTAGCTTTGAGCAACGTGCGGGCGTCAGGACAACGACTCGTTGTGGCGTTGATTCAGATCGATCGTTTCTATGGCGTGAATGAGGCTAAGGGCTTAGAAGCAGGCAACCAGGTACTTGAAAGTATCGGAGTACGGTTAAAGCAGGGAGAGGGGACTTCGGTTGTCACCTTAATCTCAGGCGATACTTTTCTAATGGTTCGAGAGATCGGATACTCGCAGGCGGAATGCGCAGGCGCGGTAGAAGAGATGAAATATGCAGCGCAATACCCGGTCTCCTATGAGGGTACGGAGCTTAATCTGACGGCCAGCATAGGGACATGCCTGTTCCCGCAGAACGGACGGACAAGCGAGAGGCTGCTCGGCCACGCCGAAACGGCGCTTATCAAATCTCGGGAGCAAGGCGGCAACCGGATTACGTTTTACAGCGAAGAAGAGACGGAGCAGATGAACCGCTGGCTTGAAGTTGGGGCCGCCCTGCGTCCGGCTCTTTATATGCGTCAGTTCCATCTGAGCTATCAGCCGATCTTCCGTACCGAAAGCGGGCGGCTGCGCGGCTTCGAGGCGCTGATCAGATGGAATCATCCGGAGCTTGGCACGATATGGCCGGGCGAATTTATCCCGATTGCCGAACAAAACGGACTAATCGTACCGATCGGCGAATGGGTGCTCCGTGAGGCATGCCGGATGCTCTCCGGTATGCAGGAATACGGCTTGAAGGAGCTTGTTATCTCCATCAATGTATCCCATGTCCAGCTGATAGACGGCGCATTCTGCAGCATGGTCGCTCATGTGCTGGAGGAGGCGGGCATTGAGCCTTCTTCCCTGGAGCTTGAGGTGAAGGAGGATGTCATTCTCCATTTCACGGACCAGACTTTGGCCGTGCTCAGCAAGCTTCGCGCATTAGGCGTGAGGATTACGCTGGATAACTTCGGAGAAGGCTATTCGTCCCTTGCCAACCTGAAGCAGCTGCCGGTCAACAGCGTGAAGATCAGCAAGTCCTTCATCCGTCAGATCGATGTGCAGAGCGTAGAGCGTCACATCGTGGAGGCCATGATTGGACTCCTGCATAAGCTGGAGATTGATGTGATTGCGGGTGGCGTCGAATACGAGGAGCAATATAAGCTATTGAAGGAATGGAACTGCGACTTTGTGCAGGGCTTCCTGCTTGGCTCGCCAATGCAGCCCGATCTGCTGGATATGTCGATTATCCGCAAGTCACCCCAAACGGCCTAAATAATATAATGTGCTAAATCTAAAAGCCCTGAACGATTCGCATGAAGCGGATCATTCAGGGCTTTCGTATTAGGCTGGTTAGCTTACTTCCAAGTACAGCTTCGTCCCGTCATTATATTGAAAAATCGCAACGTCGCGGACAACCTCGACCTTCGATATGCGTTTCCACTTCTTGCGGAAATCGAAGTTGAATTCCATCTCAACCAATTTATGATGAAGTTGTTCAACGGAAGCCGCCTGCTCGTTAACGTAATAAACGGGAACCGAACGGTCTTTGAAGGTAATGATTTTCATCATACCATTCGCACCTCCACTCGTTTTTTTTCCAGTTTACTAGAAACGTTTTAGCCGCTTATAAAATGGTCATAAGGTTATTGTTTGATTTGCTAACAATATCCTAACAATTTCCTTAGCTGCTGCTGCCGTACTTCTTCTTGTAGTGGCTATGACCGTATGGGGGTTGCTGCGGCGGATAGTAATTTCCTTTTTTGTAATCGCTGCTGCTGCCGTGATGGCCGTGTCCGTAATGACCGTTTTGGCCATAATGACCTTTATGGTTGTAATGCTTGCCGGTAACGGAACCGAGGAGTCTTTGTAGCAAGTGTCTAATCATAATTTTGACCTCCTATATTAATTATTAAGTCTTTTTTATTGATTTGAAACACTTTAGACTTACCAGATAATACGTAGCTGTATGCCGCAGGTTTCGTTCATTCCGGCCTATTCCGCTTCTGCTGGCGGGAAACCAAACCGTTCTCATCCCGTATTGTGGAGGGCAAGGAGGGATTCTTATCTGGTGGAAGCAATGGATCATGAACTGGCTGGACTACCCGATAAGGCAGGGGACTGTCTGGTCGGGCACTTACCGGATCGATGAGTTTCTCGGGATGGGAAGCTACGGTCAGGCGTACCGTTGTACGGATCTGCGAAGCGGCGGTTCCTTGCTTCTGAAGAGGGCCAAACCAAGCAAGCGTGACACGGGCCGGAGGCTGCTGAGACGGGAAAGCGATATTCTTCAACAACTGAATCATCCGCAGCTGCCTAGGTGGCGGGGTTGGAGTATCCATCGCCGGGAGGAAGCACTCGTGATGGACTATATAGAAGGCGTTACGGCAGAGCAGGCTATCCTGCTGGAGGGAAGAACTTATACCGAGCAGGAAGCGCTCAGAACGGTGCAGGCTTTGCTCTCTCCTCTGAAGCATCTGCATGAAGCCGGCTACGTGCATCGTGATGTGCGGATTCCGAATGTTGTGGTCAATCAAGAAGGGATATACTTGATTGATTTGGGGTTAGCCTGTCTGATAGGCGAATACAGCAGGGAAGAGGAGCCAAGCGGCTTCGCCGACAGCTGGGGGCCGGTCAAGTTCCGCATGCGCCAGCCGGATCAGACGAGCGATCTGTATGGACTTGGCCATCTCTTTCTGTTTCTCATGTACGCCGGCTATACGCCGGAAGAGGGGGAGAAGGAGCGGGGCTGGGAGGAAGAGCTGACGCTTGCGCCGGAAGTGAAGGATTTCGTGAGAGGCCTTCTTGCGGGCAAATGGCAGACAACGGCGGAATGCGAGCAGGCGCTGGAGCGGATTTTGAAGCATTATTCCTCGGGAAATAACGAATAAAGCAGCATATTGTCGAATTTTATAAGAAGGTTGTTTTAGCACTCAGCAAGATATTTTAAATAAAACGGAACAGGGGCACTTCCCCTATTCCGTTCGTTAGTCATTAAGCTGCTATCTGATTATCCGGGGTTTTGCCCTTGCTTTTAAAGTTGCCTAAAAATAAAGAATTGGTCATATGGAATTTCTCTAGTATTAACTTGGTGACGGCATAAGGGAAAGCCACTCCAATAAGGGTGAAAAATAAGTAATTATAAGAAATGTATTGATTCATTAAAGTATTGAAAAATATATGCAGATACATGATTGGCAGCGAGGCTGCCCCTAAATGAGCAAAGAAACGACCTGGAAGCGAAGCCGATATAACTTTGCTAAGAAGTAACACCATTATCATGAGAGAAAAAGGAATAAGCGCGTCTAAAAGAACGTTTGTATATTGCTGGTCTTTTAAATCGAGATCATAAGCAATTACTTTAAAGTGATCAAGACCTACGAACAATAATGAAAGCAAGATAATAGCCCCTATTACTAACTTGCTTTTTAATATTGCATTGAAATACGATTTTAAGTAAAACCCGATTGCATAATAAGTTAGTGTCATTAACGAAATATCCGCACTCCAGGGAACCATTAAGTTTATGCTATGTTCTGTTTTTACATAGGTAATCAAGTAGGCTATCAAGTGGGCGGCCAGATAAAGCAAACCAATAATAATTGCTTTTGTTTTGTTCGTTTTAAATTTTAGATCTATTAGGGCAAATAGTATCTGCGTTAAGAAAAGACATGTAATAAACCAAAACGGCGACAATATCCCATCCAAAGCCTGCCCTCCATACGGGATTTTTGCGAATTCAATTAATATATGTTTAATGCTTAAATCCGGGCTTAAGAGTAGTAAGTTAAATAGGGTTAACACGCTTGCGAATAAGAAGTATGGAATCAATAACTGCTTTCCTCTCTTTACGCACCAAGGATAAAAATCTTTCTTATTTTCCAGGGGCTTGTAAAAGTAACCGCTCATCGCAAAAAATAGGGGCATGTGGAACCAAAAAAGATAGTGCTGAGCAATCAAGTTATCTGAATGCCCCATAACTACAGCGAGAATACCTATTCCTTTTGCAGTATCCATCCATGTTTCTCTATTTTTTATCATGCAGAACAAGCTCCTTCCGTTTATTGGTAATAGATTATCAAATAAAGAAGTCTTTGCCTATAACATGATGAAAATAAAGTTTACATCAAAAACGATCAACAGCGCGGGTTCCGACCATTCGGAAACCGCGTTTTTCGCATGTGTTTCAGGTTTGTCCCGAACTTTCCCGAGCACGAAATCATAGGATATAGCAGGAGTTTATGGTGAGGGAGAGTGGCGGTATGACATGGGACGAGATTACCGATCTCATTGATCCCCGGTTAATGATTGTCGTTGCGGCCTGCTGGGTGATCGGCTATATGCTGAAGCAGACGCCGGCCGTACCGGATTGGTCAATTGTGTATGCGGTTACGGCGGTGGCGATCGTATGCGCTTGTCTTATTTTGGGTTTTCAGGTGGAGAGCGTGCTGCAGGGCGTCTTGTGCGGGGCGGTGTCTGTATACGGCAACCAGCTGGTGAAGCAGACGTTTACGAAGCGGAAGGATTGATACCTTATGGAAAAAAGGCACGGCGTTCCGATAAACGGATGCTGTGCCTTTGACTTTCTAGTGCTGGATAACGCCGCAAGCGATGCGGCTGCCGGAATTGCCGGACGGGTCGGTTTTGTAGTCATCCGCTTTCTCGTGAATGACAAGAGCGGTACCGGCGTCCGGAAGCAGAGAGTTCGGCGCTTCCGTGTCGAGCGATACATTTTTCGAGATAATCTCGGCTTTCACGGTTCCGTCTTTGCCTACGGTAATGTTCGGAAGATCGCCGTCGTGGAAGCCTTGCGGATTATCGAAGCCGTGCTGTTTGTTCTTTGGATTGAGGTGCGAGCCCGCGGATTCGAAGGACGGAGCTTCGCATTTGCCGACGTTATGGAAGTGAATGCCGTGAACGCCTGGCGTAAGGCCTTTGGCTTCCAGCTTCAGATGCACCCCGTCCTTTTCCTCGGTTAGAACGACGGTGCCGACCTGATTGCCTTTCGTATCGATAAACGCAGCCTTCGCTTCCGTCACGTGACTGCGCGTGTGATGGCCATGTCCTTGGCTTGCTGCGGCCATGCTGGAGAACCCGCAGCTTGCAATCAGGAAGCCAAGCGAGCACAGCATAATGGATTTGTTCATGTTATCCTCCTTGGGGCGTAATTTCCTGATTAGCTTTTACCCAGAGGATGGAAATTATTCATTCGGCACGCGAATGTTCAACACTATAAAACTATATCTCTATTCATTTTATGCGTTTGAACCCTGTCCACTCGTCCAAACCTCTCTCTCATATCTGAATAGAATAGAAGCAGATCGATTGAGAGGAGTGAAAGAATGTCTGCTAAATTTAAAGTGAAGGTAAAAAGCGTGAAACGCAAAGCGAAAAAGGGTGCTCGTATCTCAAACTGTGGGTGTACAATGGATCGTGTAGGTGGGGTTGAATCCGGTGGCAACAACAATCATGACCGCCACTGTTGTGACCATGACCGTCAAGATCCGGCTGTTGAGGGCGTACAGGATGCGGGTAAAGAGCTTAGTAAAGTGTTTGGCAATCTGAGAAACGAAGAAGTTGCTGAGAAGCTTGTTAGAGCAATCCGCCGTCATGATGCGAGAACCGTTCAAAAATTGGTTGGCTGTGATTGCCGCGTTGTTGATTTCTTCCGTACTAGAAATGCAGATTGCGTACGCGTTAGATGCTCCTTTGGTCGTTGGAAAGATGTTGTCGTCACATTTGATATTTGCATTAGACGTGCTGTTGATGACATTAGCGATCAGCCGCACCATAACGGCGGTTGCTGCTGGTTCTAATCCGTAATCGGACAAATGCAGGAAAGGCTGCTCCCATGCTGGAGCAGCCTTTCTTTTTTTGCCCGGCTGGGCGTTCTACACTTATTGATCCGCCTACGCATACGATATGTAAGATATCGTTTGTAACAGGAGGGGAAGACAATGCCTATTATCCCGAACTTCCCGAGAGAATGGATGGAGGAGCATACAGTATGGCATCATCAGCATCACGTGACGCCTGGAACGATACCTCCGGTCGGGTTCGGTGAGCAGTTTTTGCGGTTTCACCGTTATTTTATCAATAAGGTGTATAACTGGTTCGACCGTATGGGCTACGACAAAAGGGTTGTTGCCGGCTGGCCGGAAATGCCGGCTGGCATTATGCAAGCTCCTTGCATGAATCAGCAGGCGTTATACCGGGTGCTGTACAACCCGAGATCCTTTTCAACTCTGGACGAATTTGGCCGCTTTGTGGAGGGGAGCGGTGTTCACGGCTGTATCCATGCCACCGCTGCGCGATTGTATAATAACCCGGAGATTGATAACTTTGACCTCTGCACAAGGCAGACCGAATTCTACAACATCCATGGCATGGTTGATCAATGGTACCGGAACTGGGAAGCAGCCTGGGGAGTCGGCTCAGACGGCAGGAAGCCGGAGCTTCCAAGCGGAGTGTCGGTTACGTACAATCGCGCAACGCCTTCATTATCGACGCGTAGTAGCTCGATTCCCGAGGCACGAATTCAGCAGCTCGGACGGCTCGCGTCGCCTTGGATAGGCCACCATCAGCCGTTGTCTCAACGCCCTCGCAAATTAATTCCGGCAGCTCTCCCTCAAACAACCGGATCATTTGCTCGACGTCAGCCTCGAATACAGCCGCCACTTCTTCAGCTTGCAGCTTTAAGGCGTCAAGCGGCAAAGAGCATACAAGAGCAAAAACGTCGCTGATCTCGCGGTCAATAAAAGGCACGCCGTTTACTTCGCCTACCATTTCTTTGCGTGCCTTGCCTAGCGGGATCAGCTCTTCGAAGCGTGCCGCCACTCCAAGCTCTTCTTCAATCTCGCGTGCCGCGTCCTCCACGGTCTCGCCGGCTGTCAGATGGCCGGCAGCCGTAATATCGTAGCAGCCTGGATAAGTATCCTTCCCGGTCTGGCGCAGCTGGAACCGCACGAAGCGGCGGTTCTCCTCGCGGCGCGTCAGCCAGCAATGGAAGGAACGGTGCCAATATCCGCGAGCATGGGTCTCGGAACGGCTGGCGGTGCCAAGCGGATTGAGATGTTCGTCATAAATATCGAAGCGTTCTTCTGCCATCGGGAGCCCCACCTTTTTGTCATGATCCTGCTAATTGCTGACGGCCGTGCCTTCTTCCAGATGCGATGTGCAGTGCTTGCAGCGAGTGGCCTTGATCGGCACATTGGACAAGCAGTACGGACATTCTTTTTCGATAGGCTCGGCTGGAGCGGCAACTTCCTCCGGCTTCATGCGGCGCAGGATGTTAATGCCTTTGACGAGCAGGAAGATACAAGCGGCAACGATGAAGAAGTCCAGCAGCACGTTAATAAACTGACCGTATGCGATCACGGCAACGCCGTATTTGGTCGCGTCCGCCAAGGTATGGATATCGTCCGGTGTAAGGCCTTCGGGCAAAGCCTTGTCCGAGCCGAGATTAATGAATAGATCCTTGAAATCAGCGCCGCCGAGCATCCGCCCGATGGGAGGCATAATGATATCGTTCACGAGCGAAGTGACGATTTTGCCGAAGGCGCCGCCGATAATAACACCAACCGCAAGATCGATCACATTCCCTTTAATGGCGAATTCCTTGAATTCCTGAATAATTTTTGTCATAAATGAAAATCCCTCCTACAAAATGATCACCTAGGTGGTCTTGCTCCTGCCACTTGTGATGATTGCTGCTTCGAAAGCCTATGCTTTCTACTATAACCAAACTCTATGTAATCTACTCTACTATATTAGTCGATCTTGCTTCTGATAGAAAGTAGAGCGGGGCAATGCAGCTTAAATCGCGCTTCAGAAAAAATGCAACTTCCTTCACGGGTCCGCCGTAATAGGCTTAAGTATGATTAATCCAATTTTATGAGAATGAGGGGATGGATGACATGTTTAATCGTTTATTGGCCAGTATTGGAATTGGTTCCGCCAAAATCGATACGCTTCTTGAGAAGTCACAATATGTGCCTGGCGAAGAGGTTCGAGGTGTAGTCAATATTCGTGGGGGCAGCGTTCCGCAAAACATAGATACCATTCAATTGTCGGTTATGACCGAATACATCCGTGAGAGCAACGACAGCAAGATCAGACAGCATGGCGAAGTCGGGCGTTATCAGGTCAGCGCGCCATTCACCCTGCAGGCCGGCGAGACCAAAGAGGTACCGTTTGCTTTCCGTCTGCCGTACCAAACTCCGCTTACAATCGGCAGAGCGCCGGTATGGGTGAAAACGGAGCTCGACATCCGCGGCGCGGTGGATCCGGGGGATAACGACCGGATTGACGTCCTGCCTACAAACGCGATTAACACCGTGCTCCATGCTTTGGATCTGTTAGGTTTCCGCCTGCGGCAGGCAGAATGTGAATACGCTCCGCGCCATGGCGGCGGACTGCCGTTCATCCAGGAGTTCGAATTTGTGCCAACCACCCAGTTCCGCGGCCAGCTGGATGAACTTGAAGTGATGTTCTATTCGTCTGACCGTGAGCTGGAGCTTCTGCTTCAGGTGGACCGTAGGGTTAGAGGGCTTGGCAGCCTGTTCGCGGAGGCGCTTGACCTGGACGAAACGTTTGTGCGCTGCAGATTTACCGAAGAGCAGCTTCAAGCCGGCCCGACAGGCATTGCCCGTCAGCTGTCTGAAGTGATTGCCAGAACAATCTAGACGGCAGATTAGGTCAGGCAGGTGATCGGGAAGGTCCGGGATGCTTCCGCAAGGGCATCTCGGATTTTTTTTGTGCAAAGCGGGTAAATAAGCTTAGGAATAGATGAGATGAAATCCTTGGCTAATTTAGCGTTTGTGGCATAATAAAGGGAAGACAAGGAAGGGCGAGTCTCGCTCATGAAGGAGAATTTGGTATGACGATTGGAGCGCGGGTGCTCAAGACAGGGATGGCGGTGGCATTAGCCATATACCTAAGCGGAATATTTGGCTTCGCCTCTCCGCTTATTACGACGGTCGCAGCTATTCTGACCATTCAGCCATCCATCTATCGCTCGTGGCAGCAGGTATTGGATCAGCTTCAGACAAATCTGCTGGGAGCCGCTATGGCGCTGGCCGCGATGAAGCTGTTTGGGCAAACGCCGATTGCAGTAGGACTTGTATGTATTTTAGTTATTCTCGTAAGTATCCGGCTTAAAATGGAAACCACCATCGGCGTTACGCTTGTCACGGTAGTTGCGATTATGGAGGCGCATGGTCAGGAAATTACGATAGCGCTGGAACGGTTTCTGATGGTATTGGCGGGGATGGGGGCAGCCTTTACGGTTAATGTGCTGGTCTTCCCGCCTCGTCCAAGAAGACAGTTCACCGAGCAGGTGCATCATGCGTTCTCCCAGATGTCACTGCTGCTTCGCACCGCCATATCCAACGAAATGCGGGAGCAGGTCTACCGCAAGGAGAAGGATAAGCTTCACAAAACGCTGCGGAAGCTCGAGGACAGCTACAATCTGTTCGAGGAGGAGCGGAAGGTGCTGGCCCGCACGAAGAGAAGTCATGCCCGCCAGCTGCTGGTGTCCAAGCAGATGATCAGGGCGCTGCAGAAGGGCTCCGACTTGCTGGAGGTAGTGGAGGAGCATTACTTCGCATCGCCGAAGGCTAGCGAATGGGCGGTCCGGTTCGATCGACAAATCGAGGATTTGACGAAGTACCATGAATCCATCGTGCTGAAGCTGGAAAACAAGATGAAGCCAAACATGTCGATGGAGCCGGGCGAGGAGCGGGAAGCGCGCCTTGTCGCCGAGCTCACGGATTATGTCCGCGAGGATCCGGACGAGCATAAGCGGCTGATCTTCGTAGCCTCCGCGTTGTTCGAATACGCCTACCATCTGCGCCGCTTGGAAAAGCTGGTCGACCACACCATGCGCAGCCCCGGCGAAGCGGACGAACGCCGCAGCGCCGACAAAGCCGACGAGCCCGCGGCTCTGCAGGACTAGCGCGGCTCGGGTATTCCGGCGTGAAGCGGAATCGCTCCCGCCAAAGCAAGCGGACGGTGCTCGGACTAGTTCGAGGAGCGACCACGCTACAGTGCGCTGAGAGCGCGAGTGCGGGTTGAAAGCAGCAATTTAGCTGGGATACCGAGCAGTAGTCGATATCCGACTACTCCAACTGGTGCGTGGAGCGAAATAGGCAAGGTACACGTGTCGTAGAGTTTATGCGCGGCCGCGAGGCGGAAGAAACTAATTTGCTTAGCCAGCTTTACGATGTGTCACATTGTTAGCCATACGAAAACGCAGGTTAGTTGAGTTCTTAATGATGTGCGATATCGTTAAGCCTTGCGATAAAAGGGCCCAAAGTGGGCTTTTAAGAGCCTTAACGATGCGCCACATCGTTAAGCGTTCGAAAGCGTAGGTTAGTTGAGTTCTTAACGATGCGCGACAACGTTAAGGGTTACGAAAACGGCGCTTAGAGAGGCAAAAGCGTAGCTTTTAACCGCTTTAACGATGCGCCACATCGTTAAGAGCTCGAAAACATAGGCTAGTTGGGTTCTTAACGATGTGCGACAGCGTTAGGGGTTGCGTAAACGACTGTTTGAGAGCCCAAAGTGGGCTTTTAAGAGCCTTAACGATGCGTCACATCGTTAAGCGTTCGAAAACGCAGGTTAGTTGAGTTCTTAACGATGTGCGGTATCGTTAAGCCTTACGATAATGGCGGTTAGAGGGCCAAAAGCGATGCTTTTAACATCCTTAACGATGTGCCACATCGTTAAGCACTCGAAAAAGTAAGTCAGTTAGATCCTTAACGATGTGCGGCATCGTTAAGGGTTGCGAAAACGGCTGTTTGAGAGCCCAAAGTGGGCTTTATTAGGAGCCTTAACGATGCGACATATCGTTAAGCGCTCAAAACATAAGCTAGTTGGGTTCTTGACGATGTGCGACAGCGTTAAGTTGCGATAATGGCGGTTAGAGGGCCAAAAGCAATGCTTTAACCGCCTTAACGATGCGCCGCATCGTTAAGACCGCAACCGAACTATGGTCGGCTAGTGAGCAGCCGACCAAAAAACGGCCCCCTCAAATTAGAGGAGGCCGTTTTTTGTGGTTTGCACAGCTGCAGCGCAGGGGAACGGGGTAGAGGGAATGTATCTCCTGTAGGAGCGAAGCGTTTGCCTTTGCCCATGAAAAATCTCGTTAGAGATAAATTCAAATTTTACATGGGCAACAGCAACCGGAAGGAGATACATTCCCGTCACCCCCGATCACAAGCTGCCACAACAAGCAACTTGCAACCGCAACCTAAGAGTCCGTCTTATTGCTCCCCTTATGGCGCCGCGGATGCTGCATATGCGCTTCCGGATCGTTATCGTCATCCTTCGCGATCAGGCGCGGATCGGTACGGCCCTCGTGGTGGTTGTCGAAGTCAAGCTCGACAAGCTCCCATTCGGTCGTTCCGTTCTGCGGATCGGCGGGGAATACGCTGCCGCGCTCGAGCTTTTCGACGCGGCCTAATTCATTTTTATAAACACCCGATACCTCGACATGCTCGCCTGACATCGGATCCATTTCATTATGCTGCTCGCTCATGGCCACTCGTCCTTCCTTAGCTTATAATCCGTGCTTCGGTACCGCTGCTGCATCGGCTTCGGATTGCATCTTACTAGCCTTCTGCTTGCCTTTTCCGGTACGGTCGGCTTCTGATTGCGCTTTGCTGGCTTCGACTTGTTTATGGGACGGCCATTCACCTGACATGCTGCCATCCTCCTTTCGGCAGTTAATCCTTTAGAAGTGTGCCACGAATGGAGGCGTTGTATGAGCCGTCAGGGGCAAGAGGAACAAATTACTGCTTCATTACACATGATAGCGGGACTCGATTTTTTTGCCGCCGAACCACATGACGATAATTACGGCACAGGTGACGAAGATGCGCCAAGGCTCCTCGCGGAAGCTGCCGATATTGAAGCTGATCAGCGAGATGCTTAGAATCATGACCCCTTTGCCAAGGACGGTAGCGAGGACAAAGGTACGTAACGAAATTTTGCTAAACCCGGAAACAATATTAATAATCGACGATGGGGAGAACGGGAAGCAGGCCAGCAGAAATAACGGCGTGAATCCTTTTTGGTCTACCCATTTGAAGAACCGTTCGGTTCGAGGGAATCTGCGCTCAATCTTGGCTTTTACATTCTTCCCCAGCTTGCGGCTGATCAGGAAGACGCAAATGGCTCCGACGGATACCCCGATCCAGGACAGAAGAAAACCCAGCCACAGCCCGAAAATATTCGCGTTAGCCGCTACAATGACCACCAAAGGAAGGAAGGGCAGGAACGATTCCAGAAGCGGCAGCAAAATGCCGGGCAAAATGCCAAATTGCGAATAGCTCTCCAGCCTACGCTGCAAATGCTCAAGGTCCAAGTTTCTGAATTGGACATACAAATTATCCATGCTCTCCATCAGATGCATTGTTGAATACCTACCCCACTTAACCCCTATCGGGAAAATAATCGTTCATCCTCATCTGCCGCTCATCTTGTTCGCCGGAATCAGGACATACAGCAAAGCAATGAGTCCAAATAGTGCTGCGCTTACCCAAATCACCGTAAGGGCGCCAAAGCTTGCGGCAAGCAGCCCGCCGGCAACGGGGCCAATCATCCCGCCAAGACCTTCAACGGTAGATAACAGTCCCCAGCCAAGACCTTCCTGCTTCGGAGGCACATAAGCCGCAAGCAAAGCATTCCAGGCTGGCAGAATCGCTGCATAAGACAATCCAAGTATTACGACAATAACTAAACAATACCAAAATGGGAGCCGCCATGCCAACATGTACAGCCCGGCGGCAAATACGGCGAAGCCGATAATGAGAAACCACTTCTTGCCGCCAAGCTTGTCCGACAGCCGGCCCATCGGAATAAGCCCGGCTGCGGCGCATACGCCTCCGGCTGCGAGCAGGAGAGAGTACTGCGCCCCTGCAAGTCCCAGGCTCTTCTCCGCGAAGCTTGGAAGGACGGGAACAAGCATGCTTGCGCCTGCTGTCTGCAGGATCATGCCGGGCAGCAGCATACGCATAGCTTTTATACGTTCGATCAAGGCAACAAGTTGCCGTTTTAATGGAATGGGTTGAATCTGCTGCGCGCCTGCCTTGTCGCCGTTCATGAAGAACGCGAGAAACGCCGAAATGATCGACAGGATAAGGAGCAGAAAATAGGTGCCGCTCACGTAATAGTCAAGCAGAATATTGCATACAATCGGGCCGGCGCCAAGTCCGGTAAGCCAGATTGTATAGAGGAAGCCCATCTGGGTTGCGCGCTTCTCATCGGATACCTTAATCAGGCACACGATCCAGATCGGCGACATCCCGATACCGTATAGAGCGGCAGCGAGAATAAACAGCCAGGCCATGTCGGCGAACTGGATCAGGAACACGCCGGCGAGCGAGATGAACAGGCCTGTCCGCACAACGAAACGGATCGAGAAACGGTCGAGCAGATAACCGATGAGCATCTTGAGCAGGGTATCGGTCAAATAATGCGCGGTTATCGCGATGCCGATCACATCCAGCGACAGCCCGAGAACCTTTGCCCCATAAATGGGGAGCAGGCTGATCAGCACTGCGCCCCGCACGAATTCTACAAGAAACAGGATAACGGATATCATCCGCATCTCCGCTCCGAACCTCATTCCCATGTTCTTCACCTGGTTAGGCCCCTTTGCAAATCACCCTTAGCTATAGCGTTGACCAAATTTTGCATTCCAACCGCATTCCTGCAAAATATGATGGGCAATGCTGTCCGCTGCCGCATCTTCGGTCTGAAGACGCTGCACGGCCATTCTGCTGCGCTGCAGCTGCTCGGGATTATGAACCAGCTTGATAATGGCAGCTGCCAGCTCTTCGGGATCATAAGCGATGCTGGCGGCATCTTTGGACTTTAGATAACGGGCGTTCTTTTTCTCCTGGCCGGGCACCGGCCTGTAGAGGAATAACGGCAAGCCGGCATAAATGGCTTCCGCGAGCGTAACGCCGCCGGGCTTGGAGACGAGGCAGGTAGCAAGCGACATCAGCTCGTGAACCTGCTCGACAAAACCAAACAGATGGAGGCGCCCCGCCCCTTCATGCTGTTCGAATTGCTCTGCTATAGAAGATTTCAACAAGCTGTTGCGCCCGCATACCAGAGCAATCTGCGCATCCGGGAGCTGTTCCAGCAGCAGGCGGCACATCTCGTCGCAGTCGGGCATAACGCCTTGCGCCCCGGGCATTAGCAGGATGACGGGCTTTTCGGGGGATAGTCCATATTTCTCGTATAGCTCAAAGGAAGGAAGAAGAGTGCCGCGGAAGCCCCGTCCAAGCGGGATCCCGCTTACGGTGACGCGTCCCGGGTGAATGCTGAGCGAGCCCAGCTCTTGCTTCAAATCATCGGTCGCGACGAAGTAATGGCCGATGCCGGGATGTACCCATCGGCGGTGCAGGTCAAAGTCGGTAATAACGGTGTAGGTAGGAATGGCGAGCTGAGGGTGAATCGTCTTCTTATTATGCCGGCGGCGGTGAAGGGCGGGCAGCGCGAAGAAAGGGAAAGTATGTATCACCGCATCGGGCTGTTCTTTCTGTAGCAGCTTTCTGATTTTGTCGCGGCCAAAGGAGTGAAGGAATCCGCCAAACAAGGAGTTATGCTTCATCGGGCGGGTCATATCGTATACCCAGCCATACAAATGAGGAATATGCGTATAGCTTTTCAGATACACGCGCCTGGTCATCTCGTTCAGCCAGGGGTGAGATTCGGCCATGAGATCGACCATGACGGTCCTGTGGTTGCCCTGTTCCTCCAAGGCGTCTCGGATGGCTTTGGCAGCCTGCAGATGACCTTCTCCGTACGAAGCATACAAAATCAGCACCTTAGGCTGATGGCTGTTAGAATAACGAACCAATGGATGCACACCTCCTGCCGCAAGTATAGCGGATCAATGTAAACGCATTGTGATCGAGTTGGTTCCGTCATGTTAATTTTGTATAATGGGACATGTATCCAAAAATTTGATCTGAGATTTTCCTTGGATTGATGCGAGCAAGTACAGGGAAAACTCACAAGTGGGAGTGAATCGGGAGATGAAGTACACCTATTTGGGCCAATCTGGCCTTCGTGTGAGCCGGCTTTGCCTGGGAACGATGAATTTTGGCGTGGATACGGATGAGAAGGAAGCATTCCGCATTATGGATGCAGCGCTTGACGCAGGCATTAATTTTTTTGATACCGCGAATATTTACGGCTGGGGCGAGAATTCCGGCCGAACGGAAGAGATTATCGGACAATGGTTTGCTCAAGGCGGCGGCCGTCGCGAGAAAACGGTGCTCGCTACCAAAGTATACGGCGACATGCATGATGCTTATGACGGTCCAAACCGCGAAGCAGGTCTTTCTGCCTATAAAATTCGCCGTCATCTTGAAGGCTCGCTGCGCCGTCTTCAAACGGATCATATCGAGCTGTACCAGATGCATCACGTTGACCGGAGCGTGAACTGGAATGAGCTGTGGGGAGCTTTCGAGACGGCGGTTCACCAAGGCAAAATCGGCTATGTAGGGTCGAGCAACTTTGCGGGCTGGGATATTGCGGTCGCGCAAGGGGAAGCGAAGGCGAGAGGCGTACTCGGTCTTGTCTCCGAGCAGCACAAATACAACCTGCTCTGCCGTCTGCCGGAGCTGGAGGTTCTGCCGGCTTCGAAGGCGCTTGGTCTTGGCGTTATTCCATGGAGCCCGCTTGATGGAGGTCTCTTATCCGGCAGCCACCGCCGCGGCGGTTCGGGCAGAAGGAGCGGAGAGAACAATGAGAACTTCGCGAAAGTAAAACATCAGCTGGATGCTTACGGGGCATTTTGCGATGAGCTGGGCGAATCGGAGGATCTGGTCTCGCTGGCATGGCTGCTTGCGAATCCGGCGGTTACGGCACCGATTATCGGGGTACGCACGCTTGAGCAGTTCGAGCGTTCGCTGCGCGCGGTTGAATTGGCGCTTGACGAGTCGACGCTGAAACGCATCGACGAGATTTTCCCGGGTCCAGGCGCAGACGCGCCGAAAGCCTACGCTTGGTAATTTCTCAAGCGGTAAGCCGTCGGCGCGCCGTAATGGAATCATAAATTAGATAAGAATATTAAAGAGGACGGGATCCTTGTTCAGTTCAACGAACTGGAAGCCTTTCTTCTGCATCCGCCCGATAAGCGGCGCGTAGTCCTCGCGCTGCTTGAGCTCAACGCCGACAAGGGCAGGTCCGTTGTCTTTATTATGCTTCTTCGTATACTCGAAGCGGGTAATATCGTCATTTGGACCAAGGACATCATCGAGGAATTCTCGGAGCGCTCCGGCTCGCTGTGGAAAGCTAAGCATGAAATAATGCTTCAGTCCTTCATAGATGAGCGAGCGCTCTTTGATTTCCTGCATCCGGTCGACGTCGTTGTTGCCGCCGCTGATGATGCAGACAACCGTCTTGCCCGCAATCTCGTCGCGGAGCATATCCAGCGCGGCAATCGGCAATGCGCCGGCAGGCTCGGCAACGATCGCGTTCTCGTTGTACAAATCAAGCAGCGTCGTGCAGATCTTGCCTTCGGGAACGGTCCGTACGTCGTCGAGCAGCTCGCGGCAGATCGCAAAGGTCATGTCGCCAATCCGTTTGACGGCAGCGCCGTCCACGAATTTGTCGATATGCTCGAGCGGCGTCACTTCGCCGGCATCAAGAGAGAGGCGGAGCGACGGCGCGCCTTCCGGCTCTACGCCGATAACCTTCGTTTGGGGAGAGACGGTCTTCACGTAAGATGCGATGCCTGCTACCAGACCGCCGCCGCCGACGGAAGCCAGCACATAATCCGGTACGGTCTCAGCCGCTTCCATCAGCTCCTGGCCAACGGTTCCGTTGCCCGCGATGATCTTCGGATCGTCGAATGGATGAATGAAAGCCATGCCGCTGCGTGCGCTTTCGGCAACAGCTTCGGCGTAAGCATCGTCAAACGTATCGCCGGTCAGAATGACCTCGACAAAATCGCCGCCGAAGAAGGAGACCTGGTTCACCTTTTGCCGCGGCGTTGTGCTTGGCATATAGATTTTTCCCTGCACGCCAAGAGCCTGGCAGGAGTAAGCAACTCCTTGCGCATGATTGCCCGCGCTTGCGCAGACGACGCCTGCTGCGAGACGTTCGGGTGCCATAGAGCGCATCAGATGGTAAGCGCCCCGGATTTTGAACGAACGGACGATCTGCAGATCCTCGCGCTTCAGGTAGACGTTACAGCCGTAGCGTTCGGAGAGTACGCGGTTATATTGTAAAGGTGTGCGGGTAATAACATCCTTAAGATGCATTTGTGCATGAACGATATCTTCTAGTCCGATCTTGGTGGAATAGGATGATGGGTATTCCATAATAAAGTCACCTCATTAATAGTCGCAATTCGACAAACATTGATGATTCATTATAGCACTATCTTTGTTTTTATGTAGGAGAAAAGGGGGAGGTATTATGTTCCGATTGTTGAAATGGTCGATTATTATCGTCCTCCTGCTGGCTGCCGTTGCCGTAGGCGGGGGCCTATGGCTCAAATCGTATGTGGCCCCATCCGAGAAGCTTAATTTAGCATATGATCCCGTCTCGATAAAGGATAAAGCCGCTCAGATGATACAGACGCTCAAGCCGGAGATCGTGCTGTCCGAAGCGGACGTGAACAATTTGATCAAAAGCCAGCTGCAAAGCGGAGGCTCGGGATCATTGCCGCCGGACACCACGCTTGACGGAGCGCGCTTTGAGCTTGGCGGCGACAAGCTGATTGCCCATCTGAATATGACGTACCGCAATATCCTGCCGCTTGGCATGCTGGCCACGTATAAGATGACCTGGCAGGCACCCAATCTTATCCTTGAGCCTTTATCCTTGACCGTCAAGGATTATGATCTGGGGCGGAAGCGTC
This sequence comes from Paenibacillus glycanilyticus, assembly GCF_023715145.1. GTDB lineage: Bacteria > Bacillota > Bacilli > Paenibacillales > Paenibacillaceae > Pristimantibacillus > Pristimantibacillus glycanilyticus_A. Next base: position 222,745 of record NZ_JAMBNP010000010.1, read on the forward strand.
TGGACCGGATTGTTGTCCCGATTGAGCTCCCGAGCCTGATTGCGATCCGCGATATACAGTTTCAGGACAAACAGATTAGGATACGACTTCAGCTCCGGCTGTAGCGGGCTCAAAAAAAAGATGACTCCTGAAGTGCAGAAGTCATCTTTCTTATAACGATTGGCCGTTATTCGCGCGCTGCGAAGCGATATATAAAGCAAGGTATATAATCCCCGAGACGACGGCTAACAAGAAGCCTAGACTGGAGAGGAATCCAAAGATAAACAGGGGTGCCGGGCTTGGCTCCGTGTAGTAAAAATCAGTGAATCTATCAGAATTATTTATGACTTTGAAAAAGTAAATTACGCTTGAGACCGTCCCGAGCAGCCAGACGACCACTCCCGTAATGATAAGGTATAGCAAGGTTTTTTTTGATTTTGCTTGCAAGGTCATATTCCCCTTTATTGTAGTTAAAACCGCTAATGTAACAACAGGAGTATATCATAAAAGTTAAATACTGGGTAATAATGTTGAAGTTATCATGATATGCAATCCATATGTTGAACTTGGTAGAATTTACTCATATAATGAGAAAAAACGTTACGGTAAGGGATCATATCGTGGACAAAAAAATAGTGGATGTTGCGAAGCGGGCAGGCGTATCCGCCGCTACGGTATCGCGGGTGTTGAACGAGAGCAGTCTTGTATCGGAGAAAACGAAAATTAAGGTGCTCAAAGCCATCGAGGAGATGGATTATCATCCGAATGCGGCAGCCAAGCATCTGCGTTCCCAACGGACGATGACGCTTGGCATTATCGTTCCGGATATTAACGTATCTTATTTCTCCGAGATTATTAAAGGCATTGAGAATAAGGCGTACGCCCATAAATATAAAGTGCTTATCTGCGACTCGGACAACCAGATCGAGAAGGAGATGGAGTATCTGGGTCTGCTGCCGGACAAGACGGTGGACGGCATGATTTTGGTTACGCCTCGCGTCAGTGACGATACCATTAATGAGTATGTTCAAAAGGGCTACGTCATTGGGGTGGTTGGACGTGCGGTTGTGCATGAGAATATATTGAGCTGCAAGACCGACAACGTGAAATTCTCGAATGAAGCGGTGCGTCATCTGGTCGAGCAAGGACATCAGCAGATTGCCTATATCGGCGGTTATTCGGATTCCTTGGAGAACTATGAGCGGATGGAAGGCTATATGAAAGCGCTGAAGGAAGGGAAGATTCCGTTTCTGCCGTCCCTCATTGATAACGGTGATTTCGAGGAGACCGGCGGTTATCAGGCGTTCTGCCGTTTGTATGAGCGCAATCAGTCCTTCACGGCCGTCTATGCAGCCAATGACGAGATGGCGCTTGGCGTATACCGTGCCTGCCGGGAGAGAGGCATCCGCATTCCGGAGGATATGGCGGTCGTTGGCGTCGACAATAACCGGATTACGGAATATTTGCTGCCGTCTCTAAGTACCGTCGAACAGCCGAAGTATGAGATGGGAGCCCAGCTGACCGAGAATCTGATCGCCCAGATGAACGGCAATGAGCAGAGCGCGCAGAAGAAGCATGTGATCGAGTCCAGGTTAATTATAAGAGAATCATCCAGCTATAAACGTAAATAGAGGTAAGAGAGAAGAGACTGCCGCGGGCAGTTTCTTTTTTTTTCGCCGGAATGCGTTGCGAATGTAATCGGAGAGCATAAATACGGGGAATTCCTTCATTTACGATGTAAACAGATCATTTTTCGCAGCATTATGTTATCGATTTCACAAAGTCTTGCATGTCTTCATCAGTTCTTAGAACACCAGAAAGCCCGTATCCACGCGGTTTTTGGCCAATTCTCTAAAAAACACGGACAAACTTTGAAAAATGTTATTGAAATCGATTTCAGTCCATGCTAATATCTGTGTATATAAGTCAGGCAAAAAGAAAGTGATGCAATGAATGATAGCAAGATCATTGACGTAGCAAACCGGGCGAAGGTATCCGTGGCAACGGTATCCAGAGTGCTGAATCGTAGCGAGTTGGTCAGCGAGAAGACGAAGACGCGGGTGCTCGAAGCCATTCAGGAGATGAACTACACGCCAAATGCGATGGCCAAGAACCTGCGGTCCAAGAAAACAATGAAGATTGGCGTTGTTGTCGCGGACATTCAAGTCTCTTATTTCGCGGAGATTATTAAAGGCATCGAGAATATGGCAAACTCTCTCGACTACAACGTGATTATCTGTGATGCGCAGAACAAGAAGCAGAAGGAGCTTGAATATGTCTCCCTGCTGCAGAACAGAACCGTTGACGGCATGATCTTCGTTACCCCCGAGATGACAAATAAGGAAATCATCGGGCTGGTCGAAGACGGCTACAGCGTAGGCGTAATCGGAAGGAACATTGACCATGAGCAAATTCCCTGCGCCTTCACCGATAACGTGAAGCTGGCCAGGGATGTCGTGAATCATCTGATCGAGCAGGGGCACGAGAGGATCGCGTTCCTGAGCGGATATGCGGATGCGATCGACAGCTACGAACGTCTTGAAGGTTATATGAAAGCGCTTCGAGACGCGGGGATGCCGTTTATCCCGGATCTCATCGATAACGGAGATTTCAACGAAGACGGCGGTTACCTCAGCTTCCTGCGGCTGCGCGAGAAGAATGCGGATTTCACGGCAATCTTTACCGCTAACGACGAGATGGCCTTAGGCGTGTACAAAGCGTGCCAGCAGTTATCGATTCAGGTTCCGCAGCATTTGGCGATTGTGGGCGTTGATAACATCAGGCTCACGAAGTACATTGTGCCGCGGCTCAGCACCGTTGATCAGCCGAAATACACGATGGGGGCGCTGCTCACGGAGAAGCTGATTGACCAGATGAACAACAATGAGTTTAAGGACAGACGGATTTTTAAGGTAGAGTCCAAGCTGCTTATCCGGGAATCGTCGGTATTTAACAGAAACCCGGGGAACGGCAGCGCGGAAGCCTTGTAAGAAGGCTTTTTTAATGCAGTAAAAAGAAATCGATTACATTTATGTTTATTTTGATGTCACGGAGGAATGCCGGTATGAAAGGTTTTTTCCAGGAGCTCGTACGGAATCGAATTTTGTTCCTCATGATTGCGCCTGCTTTGTTATTCTTTATAGTCTTTTCCTACGTTCCGATGGTGGGGGTCTACTACGCGTTCACCCGGTTCAGCTTTGACGGAGGACTCTTCGGAGGCGAATTCATCGGCTTCAAGAACTTCGAGTTTCTGTTCAACTCGGGCGTTCTGTGGAATCTGACGAAGAATACGGTGCTCTACAATATCGCCTTTATTATCATCAGCAACATTCTGCAGCTGGCATGCGCAATCTTCCTCAGCGAGCTGCCGGGCAAATGGTTCAAGAAGTCGACGCAGTCCATTATGTTCCTGCCGTTCTTCGTTTCGTTTGTCCTTGTAGGCGCTTTCGTATTTAACCTTTTCTCGAACAGCGGCGTCGTCAATACGATGCTGACGTCGATGGGGCTCCAAACCTATGACTTCTACATGCATACGGCGCCTTGGAAGTACATTATCGTCTTCTTCCACGTGTGGAAGGGACTTGGCTACGGCACGGTAATCTACCTGGCGGCGATTATGAGCGTCAGCGACGAATACCACGAAGCAGCCAAGATCGACGGAGCAAACATCTTCAAGCGGGTTAGGCATATTACGCTTCCGCTGCTTGTGCCAACGTTCATTCTGCTTATCCTGCTCAGCCTCGGCGGCATTCTGAAAGGGCAGTTCGACCTGTTCTATCAAATCATCGGCAACAACGGCATGCTCTACAACTCGACGGATATCATCGATACTTACGTTTATCGTTCGCTTGCGGTTAACTTCGATATCGGCATGGGGACGGCAGCCGGTCTGTATCAATCGCTCTTTGGCTTCGTGTTAATTATTCTGGTTAACTACATTATTCGGAAGGTGCAGAAGGACTACGCACTGTTCTAGGAGGGGATCGGCATGAAAATTAAAATGGAAAAAGCAACAATCGTCTTTAACATCATTGGTTACGTGTTGATTACCATCTTGACCGTGCTGTGCCTGCTGCCATTCCTGCTCATCGTCTCCGGCTCCTTCACGCCGGAGATGCAGATCATATCCAAGGGCTTCAGTCTCATTCCGGAAACGTTCTCCCTGGATGCCTATAAGGCGGCTTTCAGCAATCCGAAGCAAATTTTCGAAGGCTACAAAGTAACGATCTTTATCACGGTGGCGGGTACGGCCGTTGGCTTGTTCTTAACCTCCATGGCGGGCTTCGTTCTCTCCCGCAAGGATTTCAAATACCGGGATCAGCTGTCGTTCTTTATCTACTTCACGACGCTGTTCAGCGGCGGCCTGATTCCATGGTACATCCTGATTACGAAGCATCTTGATTTGAAAGACACCTACATGGCCTTAATCGTTCCGACGCTTCTTAGCGCCTGGAATATCATCCTGATGAAGAACTTCATGAAGTCGATACCGGATTCGATCGTTGAATCGGCCAAGATTGACGGAGCAGGCGAGTTTACGATTTACCTGAAGCTTATTCTGCCGCTGTCCGGTCCAGGCCTTGCCACAATCGGCTTGTTTATGGCACTAGGCTATTGGAACGACTGGTTCATGGCGAACTTGTTCATTACGAGCGAATCCCACTATCCGCTTCAATTCCTGCTGTACAAGATTCTCGCAAGCGCAGCCGTGCTGAAGACAAACGTGGCGGGCAATTTGTCTCCTACGTTCCAGCCGCCGGCTGAGACGCTCAAGATGGCAGCGGCCGTTATCGCGACGGGCCCTATCGTATTCTTGTATCCGTTCGTTCAGCGCTTCTTCGTTAAAGGGCTGACGATCGGGGCCGTGAAAGGTTAGAACCGGACATTAGGCCGGCTAACATATAGGTTCACTAAATAAAAGGAGGAGTCATCAAGCATGAAAACAAAGATAAAAACAGTCGGCACGCTGCTCGTTTCGACGGCTATTATGGCGAGTATGCTTGCGGCATGCGGTTCCAACAACAATTCGAACAGCTCGAATGAAGGTGCTAACAAAGGTACGGAAGCAAGCGCAAACGCAGGTTCCAATGCTGCGGATGCGAAGACGCCGGATACTTCCAAGAAAGTTGAACTGAACTGGTATTTGGTTGGCGATCCGGCTCCGGATCAACAGAAGGTTGTTGCGGAATGGAACAAAATGCTGGAGCAAGACCTGAACGCGACTGTTAAATTAAACTTCACGACTTGGACGGATTGGCAGACGAAATATAACCTGCTTCTTGCTTCCGGCGAGAAGATCGACATGATTTTCGCTTCCTCATGGGCGGACTTTTATAAATTCGCAAACCAAGGCGCTTTCATGCCTCTGAATGATCTCTTGCCAACCTATGCTCCGCAGGCTTGGAGCAACATCTCCGAGCAAGATTGGAAGGAAGCAACCGTTAACGATAAAATCTACGCGGTTCCGGCGACTTATCCCGAATATACGCCGGACGGCCTCGTATACCGCGATGACTGGAGACAGGAGCTTGGTCTTCCCGAGATCACAAACCTCGACTCCATCGAGGCATACCTGGACGGCGTCAAGAAATCCAAAAACATCACGCCAATCAACGGCAAAGCTTACAACGAAGTGTTTACGATGTTCAAATCCTTCGAGGGCTACCAGCAAATCGGCGGCGACAGCGGCGTCATCGTATCCAAATCTTACGATGCTCCGCGCGACATCGTAGCTTACCCGTTCACTCCGGAGTTCGAAGAGTGGGCGAAAAAGATGAAGACTTGGGCGCAAAAAGGCTTCTGGAAATCCGATACGCTGTCTGACCAAAAAGAAGCCGGCGACGCAATCAAAACCGGTCAAGGCGCTGTTTACTGGCGTAATGCTCCAGGCGCGGGCGGCTTCATCACTGGCATGGAGAAATCAAACCCGGACATCAAATTGGGTTACTTCCCGTTCAGCCGCTTCCAAAACCTGACGATGCCTACTCTGTCGGTTAACAATGCGATGGCCATTCCGAAAAGCGCGCCAAACGCGGAACGTTCCCTGATGGTCCTGGACAAATTGCGCACGGATCCAAAATACTATGATCTTATGAGCTACGGCCTTGAAGGCACGGACTACTCGATGGATGCAGACGGCAAACACATCGTTACTCCTCCTGCCGGCGTAGCTGCGAAAGACTTCAAAGGCTATGGCATCGCCAGCTGGGGCTTCCGCGTGGAGTCGATGGAGCGCGTGAAGCAAGCAGGCGGCTGGTCCGGATTTGACGCTTTGCTTGAAGAGTTCAAATCGCAAAGCAAGCCAAACATTTTTGCGCAAGTGATCATGGACTACGCTCCGGTGAAATCGCAGCAAGCGGCCGTAAACTCCGTTATCCAACAATACGGCATGCCTCTGATGATGGGTCTTGTTCCGGACGTGGATAAGGCGATCGCGACGTACCGCAAACAGCTTGAAGCAGCCGGCGTGAACGATGTACTGAAATATGTACAAGAGCAAGCGAACAAATCTTTTGATGCGCAAGGAATAAAATAATAGGCTTTGCATGACCAAGGGGGATGTAAGTGACCTATGCGTAGGGATCGGCGTGCGCATTTGTCCTCATCCTCCTTTTTCATACTCAAAAAGAGAGATAGGAGAGACATCATGCTGAAAACAACCTTAACGCTGTTAGCTGTTAACGGCGCAAATATTCCGTTCCAGAACGGCATTCCGGTGCCTTCCTTCGAACCGCAGACAAGAGCCCAAATCGTCCTGAACGGCGAGTGGCAGAAGCGCCGCCTGTCGATGGATCACGATTTCTCGCTTGCGCCGCGCAGCGAAAGCTGGCTGGCCGAGCTGGAGAACCGGGAAGGGGGTTACGTACGCGGTGCCGTGTCGGCCTGGCTGCCCCATTCGGTTCCTTCACCGGAGAATACGTTAACCGGATTGCCGGAAGCGAAAGCGGCGGAAACGTACGAGGACGGTGTCTGGTACCGGAGAGCGTTCACCATCGCAAGCAAAAACGAAGGCTACTCCTATACGCTTAAGGCGCTAGCCATTAGTTATGTCGCGGACATTTGGGTGAACGGGCAATGGATTGGTTATCATGAAGGCGGTTTTACGCCGTTTGCCTTTGATCTAACGGACCTCTTACTGGCGGGGGACAATGAGATCCGAATTCGCGTTGATAATCCGCCGTGGGGAAGCCGCAGCGACACGATTCCTGCTGTAGCGGGAACGGACTTCTTCAACTATACGGGCATTATTCATGATCTCTATATCGAAATCACCCCGCATGCGGCGATTGTCCGGGCGGATGTTGTGCCGTTGGACGTGAGCGGCAGGCTGGACGCGAAGGTTGTCCTGCATAATCGCGGCAACGATGCCGTGCAGGTAGGGCTGGAAGGCAGTCTGCTGGAGGCAGACCCGGAAGCGCCTAATTTCCTGGATTCTCCACTCGCCTCCTCGCTTATTGGCGTACCGGCTATAACGGATAAGCCGCTGAACAGGGAACTGACCTTGCAGCCGGGCGAAGTGAAGGTTGTGACGTTTGAGGTAACCGTTCGCGATCCCAAGCTGTGGTCGGTCTGGCAGCCGAATCTGTATGTGGCGAACTTTAGACTGACGGCGGCAGGAACCAAGACGCTGGCGCAGGATTCGTTCAGCACTCAATTCGGCATCCGGACCGTGCGGACCGATAAGACGAAAATATTGCTAAATGAACAGTCCGTCTTTATGGCCGGAATTGCCCGTCATGAGGAATGGCCGGATAAGGGCCGGACTGCGGCTTGGGGGAGGATTCGCTTGGATCTTGAGCAGATTCGGGCACTGAACGTGAATATGGTCAGAACCGGTCATTATCCGAATCATGTCTACACGTATCTGCTGCTGGACCGGATGGGGCTGATGGCAATGAGCGAAATTCCGCTGTGGCAGTTCGAGACCGAGCATTATGAAGCGCAAAGCGAGAAGCGTCTTGCCGATCAGATGTGGCGGGAGATGGTGTTCTCCCAGTACAACCGTCCATCGGTCCTCATGTGGAGCACGCAGAACGAGTCCAAGGACGTCTGGCAGCGCCTTGCTTATAATGAACGCCTCGTGCGGGATTTGAGAGAGAACTACAACGATGGCCGCCTGTTAACGCAAAGCTCCGCAGCCGATCAGCCGGGGCCGCATGATCCTTCGATGGCACCGCTGGATGTGGCGGCTTGGACAATGTACTTTGGTATTTTCCATGGCGGAACGTACTACGAAGGAACGAAGAAATTCCTTGAGGAGGCCAATCGCAGCTTTCCCGACAAGCCGATTCTGAACACGGAATTCGGGAATTGGTCCTCCGGCGGCAACGAAGGCGAGCAGGTCGTTACCTATGAAGAGACGATGCGGGCTTTGATGGAAAAGGGAACCTTGAGTGCGGAGGGCGAGGCGAATCCGGACGGCTATGTCGCCGGGATCGACTTCTGGATTCTGTATGACTGGTATGTGAACCACAATAACTGGATCGATACGTTTGGCATTATTCATATGGACCGCAAGACCGAGAAGCCGGTCGCTTCGCTTATCCGCCGCGATTACGGAGTGATTACCCAGCCTAATGGCGGCTTTGGCCGCAAGCTGGAGGAGGCTGTTCATGAAAAGCTTTAGCGCAATCCTGCTTCCCGCTTTGCTGGTCACCTTGCTGACTGCAGCCTGCAGCAGCGGGAATTCGGGTGGCCAAGGCGAGGTTCAGGTATGGCTGACAACGAAGGATCAGAGCAAGCTGCTGCACCAGGAGGAGGGCCTGAAGCTGACGAAGGCGAAGGGGACAGGCGAGAATGCGATCTCCATTGACGAGCAGACAGTCTATCAGCAAATGGTCGGCTTTGGCGCATCGCTCACGGATTCCTCGGCGTGGCTGATTGCCAATAAGCTGAACGACGAGCAGCGGCAAGAGCTGATGAACAAGCTGTTTGATCATGAAGCGGGAATTGGCCTCAGTTATATGCGCGTTCCGCTTGGCGCATCGGATTTTGCCGTGAAGAGCTACACCTTTGACGATATGCCTCCCGGTCAGAGCGATCCGGAGCTGAAGAACTTCTCCATCGATCACGACAAGGAATATATCATTCCGACGCTTCTGCAGGCTCTTGCCATTAACCCGGATTTGAAGCTGATGGGAAGTCCGTGGAGCGCGCCGGGCTGGATGAAGACGAGCGATTCCGTTATTGGCGGGAGCCTCAAGCCGGAAGCCTATGAGCCGTTTGCGAATTATTTCGTGAAGATGGTTCAGGCTTACGAGGCTGAAGGGGTGCCGTTTGACGCGATTACGCTTCAGAACGAACCGCATTATACGCCGGAGGACTATCCGGGCATGCGAATGGATCCGCTCCAGCAGGCGGAGCTGATCAAGAAATATATCGGTCCTGCTTTTGAGAAGAACGATATCAAGTCCAAGATTGTCGTCTGGGATCATAACTGGGATGAGCCGTATTATCCGCTGACGATTCTGAACGATCCCGATGCTCTGAAATACGTGGACGGAACGGCGTTCCACGGCTATGCGGGAGAAGTCGGCAATCAGGCGCAGGTGCATGACGCTTATCCGGATAAGAATCTCTATTTCACGGAGAGCAGCGGCGGGGCTTGGTCCACGGATTTTGGCGGCAATCTGAAATGGGATATGGAGAACCTTATTATCGGCGCAACCCGCAACTGGTCGAAGGTAGTCCTGAAGTGGAATCTTGCGCTGGACGAGAACTATGGACCAACGATTGGCGGCTGCAAGGATTGCATGGGTGTCGTCGCGATTAACCAAGGCTCGGGAGAAGTGACGTTTAACTCGGAATATTATTCGTTTGGCCATGCCAGCAAATTCGTGAAATCCGGTGCTTACCGGATTGAATCCGGCGAATCGGTGAGCGGGGAGATCGAGCAGGTGGCCTTCAAGAACCCTGACGGCTCCATCGTCCTGGTCGCGCTTAATGCGGCTGATGCGGAGAGGGAGCTGAAGGTGAAGCTCGGCGGCAAATCGTTTGCCTACGCCATGCCCGCAGGCGCCGCGGCAACCTTTGTATGGCCTGAAACAGACAGCAAATAATCGATAGTGATAGAGGAGGACACGGAATGACTACAATACTTAACCCTGCAGTAACGACGAAGGAAGTTGAAGCATGGCTCAGCTCGGAGATGACGCCGGGGAATACCCGTTGGTTCGAAGGGCCTGCAGAACCTGCATATGCCTTAAGCTTGCAGCCGAAGCTCGCGTTAACCGCTCCTTCTGTCTCGAGTCTGATAACGATTCTTGTAACGCCTGCCCATACGTATCAGCAGATGCTGGGTATCGGCACTTCGGTCGAAGAAACAACGATTAACAATCTGATCAAAATGGATCAGGAAACGCGGGCTGACTTTATTCGGCACCTCGCCGACAAGAAGGACGGCCTTGGGTTTAATCTGTTCCGTATCTCGATTGGGACTTCGGATTTCACGGCGCAGCCGTTCTATACGTATAATGATCTTCCTGAAGGGGAGACCGACTTCGAGATGAAGCGGTTCTCTATTCGGAAGGATATCGACCTGTCGATTGTGGAGACTGTGCAAGCGCTGCTCGCGGCTGTGCCTGACGCGAAGATTTTTGCTTCGCCGTGGAGTCCGCCGGCCTGGATGAAGACAAATGGCGACTTGAAGCGGGGAAGCCTAAAGGAAGGCGCGGAGTATACCGAAGCATTGGCGAGATATTACCGTCTGGCGATTCAGGCGTACGAGGAGCTTGGGATTCCGGTCTGCGCGATGACGATGCAAAACGAGCCTCTGCTCGAGACCGACTACCCTAGCTGCTACATGTCGCCGGAGCGGCAGCGCGAGCTGGCGATTGCGCTAAAGCGCGAATTCGAGGAACACGGTCTTGCGACCAAGCTGTGGATCTTCGACCATAACTTTGCGGACGCGATGGGTTATGTCACGCCAATTCTGAATGACCCGGCAGGCTATGAGGTTGTTGACGGCATCGCGCTTCACGACTATGACGGCTCGCCGGAGGTCATGAGCGAGATTCATGCGGCTTATCCGGAGAAGCCGATCTATTTGACCGAGCGTTCGCTGTGGGGGACTGCGGGCGCAGACCGGATGGCGCAATACTTCCGCAACTATGCTTGCAGCTACAATGCGTGGGTGACGATGCTGGACAGCAAGATTGGCACGCATCAATGGCTGGGTCAGCCGGGACCAACGATGCTCGTGCAGGATGCCGCGGAGCCTAACCGCTTCTGGCGCACGCCGGAGTTCAACCTGCTGGCGCAGTACTCCCGTTTCGTCGAGCGCGGCGCATACCGGATCGGCAGCACCTGCGGCTCGCCGGACACGGTGACCAACGTCGCGTTCCGCAATCCGGACGGCAGCATCGTCATGGTTGCGATTAACCAGACGGAGGTCGAGCAGCCATTCCGCGTGTTGTGCGAAGGCAAGCAGTTCGAAGCCGTGCTACCGGCCGGAACGGTTGGCACATACCGCTGGTAGAACATTAGAAACCGAGCATGATGCTCGGTTTTTTTTTGCATGGACGATGGCAGCGCGGGGTTCGCCCCGAACCCCGAACCCCGAACCCCGAACCC
>NZ_JAMBNP010000011.1 GCF_023715145.1 Paenibacillus glycanilyticus
TTTACTTACCTGAAAGTCCATTACGGGACATCATGCTGGTTTCACCGTTTCTATGGGAAGAGAAGCTAACAAGCATCCAGTTCACAGACAAAACGGTTTCATGGCTAATGATTATTCCGATTTCAGAGGAAGAAAGTGCTTATGCAAACAAACACGGTTCAGATGCTTTAGAGGAGTTATTCGAAAAACACCAAATCGACGTATTTGATTTAATGCGGGCATCAACTGTCTGCTAAAACAATCAAACAATCGAGCCATTGTTCAACTAACTGGGAACGATAGTTGAATAGCCATTCTGAATGAAGCTGCCGGCACTAGACTGGCAGCTTTATTACGTTAATGGGCAGTTTATTCCAATATATGGTACTATGAAAACAATAGCCTGAAAGCTCTTTTAAGTCCGATAAAGAGGTGAATAATGATCAAAATACTTGAGACAGAACGGTTATATCTAAGGGAACTTGAGATCGGTGATAAGTATGAGTTATCGAAGGTTCTATCCGATCCCGTGGCTATGCAATTTTATCCTCGGCCGTTCAATAATGAGAAAGTAGAAGAGTGGATTAAAAGGAATATTGAGAATTATAAGAAGTATAAGCATGGGCTATGGGCTGTGATATTAAAAGAAGACGGTAAATTTATTGGTGATTGTGGAATAACGATGCAAACCATAGAAACTGAAATTGTTCCAGAAATCGGTTTCCACATTAATAAGGACTACTGGAATAAAGGTTACGCTACTGAAGCAGCTTTAGCCTGCAAAGAGTATGCTTTTAACGTTTTACGTTATCCTAGTGTTTTCTCGTATACCACAATAAAAAACGTTCCGTCACAAAAAGTCGCAGAGAAAATCGGAATGCAGGTTTATAAGTTCATCGAGAAAAATAGCGAAAAGCAGATTGTTCAAGTTGCCTATAATACAGCAAACCAAATTTATGATTAAGCTATCGGCGAACGATAGCATCATAAGAACAGGCAGCCGGCAATGGCTGCCTGTCCAACTATTCCAGCTAATAGCTTGTCAATATTTAATTATTAATGGCATATTCACGAGGTGGTATACTGAAAAAAGGGTATTGCAAATAACCGTCCCTTTCGGCACAGGAAGATATTTCATATGTTTCTATAGCCTGCTACTTAATCTAAACGGAATGATTCTTTCTTAGTTAAAATGGCAAAGATCCAATGGATGAGTTTATTTACACAAGCGATTACGGCTACCCTGAACAGTTTTCCTTCAGCACGTTTTTTATCGTAGAAAGCTCTTAATTTTTTGTTTCGGTTACTACGAATGCCACATCGCACGGCTTGAAATAGAGCTGAGCGAAGCCTCCTTGAGCCGTGTTTCGTGATTCTATTTTGGGTTGATACAAATTTGCCTGAAGAGAAAACACTTGGATCGACACCAGCGAAAGCTACCAACTTCTTAGCGTGTTCGAACCGATCGATCTCTCCGATCTCTGCTAAGATTGTTGCAGCAATCTTAGTACCAATGCCGGGTATTGATTGGATTAATTCATATTCGAGCAATTCTTCAGCCAGAGCATCGACCGATTTTACGAGGTCAGCTAGATGCTCCTGGTACTGAAGAAGCAATTTAATGAGCAACTGAATAGAAACTAAATGGCTTGGGAAAGCCGTCTCTTTGAATGGATTTCGCCTTGCTGCAGCCATTAGAATTTGAGCACGTTCTAGACACCATAAAGCGGATCGACCGCGTCCGGTAAGGTTTTGGATTGCTGCTGTAATTTCGTTCTCGGTCTTTTCTAGCACATCCTTGGATGTTGCATACTTGGCCAGAAGTTTAAGAGAAACCTTTGAATACAGGTCACCAAACACACCACGGTATTCGGGAAAAACCTGATCGAGTATAGCCTGGAATTGCAATTTCACTTGGACGTACATACCTGTTAATGAGTCGTATTGGCGCGTGAGATAGCGCAAATTCATGAGATGCTGGCCACGCTTTTTGATGGGCTCAAACTCTTCTTTATAAAATAGCATCCCGAGTTGAAAAGCATCAGCAGCATCTGTCTTTACCCGTCTCAAATTAGTTTTTTTGGCTTCGAATGAGATTAACGGATTAATGACGATGGTTACATACTGGTGCTCATCCAGAAACTGAACAACAGGACTATGATAATGTCCTGTAGCTTCCATAACAACGGAGGGACGTATTCCGGCAGCAGACTCTACGTCTCTGATATAGTCAAGAAAGGATGCTAAACCCTCTAGATTATGCTGGAACTTAAAGACCTTACCGTAAGGTAATCCACGTTTTAAAAAGGCTTGTGCATGACTCTCTCCCTTAGAAATATCTACACCAATGACTGGATTCATTTCATCACTCCCAGATTAAATTCGCCGGCAGCCCCTAACCTTCTTGTTGTCCACACTATCGCATGTGATACGGGATCAATGTCCCAACCAGCCTAAACATAGTTTAACAAGTAGGGGGGACGAACAGAATAGCTTACGGGATCCGAGTCCCACGGGCAGTTACGTTCGATCCCCGGCTACTGCAATCTTACGACCCTACAAAAAAGAGGTCGACCAGAAAGATCTGGTGACCTCATAATACGAAAGGGCAGGTTAGCGTGGAAAATAAGCACGATGGTAGGTGAATTTGATTTAGATGTTGAACTAATATGAATCATTGTTTTTACGCGAGGAGACCTGAGCTATTGAAGCTTTTTGCAAAGGAAGTTAAGAAGATTATAGTCAATAATTACGAGTTTCTTTGCGTAATTGACCAACGACCTGAAAGGGAATTTATTAGTTTTAAAATATACCCGTCCAATACGAAAACGTCGTGCTTTTCAATAATGTTCTCTTGGAAGGCCAACTGGAAAACCAATCTTTGTCGACCGATGGTTTGTGCAAAGTTAATTCGACATGCCATAAACAGTGGATGGGACTATAAAATTAAAAATGCTTTAGCTAAGATCCAAGATGGAGACATCTTAATTACGAACTTAGGTTTAGATGAGTTAGAATAATGTCTTTAATCGTTAAACTATCGGGGAACTTTAGTTCAACAATCCAGGAGCAGATTGCCACTGCGGCAGCTGCTCTTTGTGTCGGAAAGCGATGCAGTCAACAAAATGGAGGTGCACCTTTTGAAGAAGTTTCGCGGTAAAAAAAGATACTTCAGAAAACTATGGTCATCGGTAGAAAATTTTCAGGCACATGTTGACGATGACTCTTGGTATGATTATTGGCACAGACATCTCGACTTCTGGGGCTTAGGAAATGATAGTTTAAAAATAAGAAGGGCACACATTAAAGCACATATCTTACTATATACAAGAATTTTAAAACAACTTGAGCAACTAAATAAGCCGTATCAAACATGGGTATGTATTCATGATGAAGATACGGGAGCAGATGCAGTCTACATACACACACCAAACCCTAATGCGGCCGATTTTCCAGCGAACTTTGATTTTCTCAAATTGGATTGTAAGCTTCCAAATGCCTTTTCTGACCTTATAGATACAGCTCAATTCAATATTGGATATTATGAATCTGAGATTGAACGTGTTTATTACATACAATCAAAAAACCTCAAATTTCAATAAATCTGTTATTAAACTATCGGGGAACGATAGCTCCACAAGCACCACGGCAGCCGCATACGATCGGGCTGCCGTTCGTCGTTGAAGTAACGGGCAGATTACTTTAACAACAAGGGATAAGGGATAGAGTGCTAGAATTTATGATTTAGGAAAATAAGCATTGATTTGATATAAGGAGAAAATGAATGATTGAATATCGTGGAGTTGAAATTTTGTTTGAAAATCGATACATCGGGACAAATGGACTGTCTAAAATGATTGAAAAAGAATTCATTATTTCCATTAAAAAAAGGTCACATGATGAGTATGTAGAGCTAATCAGATACTTAATTGATTATGTAATTGATTCTAAGCCATCAATTAAGCCTGACCAAACTATTGCATACCATTCTTGGCTGCTCAAATGTTGTGAACTTTCTAAACTTAATTATGAAATATGGGAAGTCCAAAGTAATGGTGAAGGTTTTGAAGAAGGCGCAGACTATGCAATTAAAGTAGTTCAAGAACAAAAACAAGAATGTCAGAAATACGGGGCAAATCCCCAATTTCCGATTTTCAATCAAATGATGGTTATTTCTAAAGGTGTGTATGAGGGATTAGCGGTCGATGCAGTGAGGTATCCATCACCAGATCATATGTCGGGATGGTGGCTTACAACTGACCTGTATGATGAAAACATAGAATCTTTCATGAACGTTCATTATTACCATGTAGCATTTATGAGACCAGAAATAATCAAATATTTTGCTTTACCATACGGTTATAGATTTTATAAAACAGATAACGAACAAGATATTTGGTTCGATGAAGATGCATTAAAATAACCAATTTCCTCGTAGTTAGTCGATTACACTACCGGGGAACTTTAGTTCAACTTAAAAACAGAGCAGTTGGTCGAAGCCAATTGCTCTGTTTTTAAGCTATTGGACAGTAGAGATCAACAACCGAAGGGAGAACTCAAATGAAAAGAGGAATCCAGTTAGAAATACCTAATGAATGGGGGAGGCATCTTGGAGAGGTACTGGAGCCTATTAACATAAGTAACTTCGATTGGTACATTGGTGGAGAAGAGGCATATCAGAAAACTGGGGAGGGCGAATTCGAACCTTTGTTCCAAGGTGAGATATACGGAATGAAGGGACAAGAACTCAGCGAAATTCTGAAATCATCAAGTGAATATTACATAATCTTCGCGAATTTTAAAGCATATCCACAAGGTGAAAGTATTCAAAATGTACTCACCTACGAAGAATTTTTAAATAGTCAGTGCCAGTTGGTTCTGTTGGTCTTTGATTCCTCTTATGTTGCGCTTTATTGTAAAGACAACAACATGATAGATGATTTGTATCTGAATGCCACCAGAATAGGCTTTAAAAACGTTGAGTATATTACCAATGAAAATGATTTTAGAACAAAGCTATCTGTTTGGTAAACAGCGTTCTGTTAAACTATCGAGGAACGATAGTCGATAATCGATGTTGGCGGTGAGATTACTGAATAACGGGAACTACGAAGAAATTAACGGATATGATCAAAGAAAAACTTTCGATGACTTGCATTCGGGTGAAAGTAAAAAAGTTGTAAATGCTCTGCTATCACATTCCTTTCATGAAGATGATTGGAAACAGGTACAGGATATCTGTATTCATCACAGTTCAGATCAAAATTCAAACGTACGAGGGATAGCGATTCTTTGTTTTGGTCACCTTGCCAGAATTCATGGTGAATTAGAATTGGAACATGTTCTTCCTATCGTAAAAAAAGCTTTAAATGATCCAAGTGAATTTGTTAGATCGCATGCAACAAGTGCTTTGGACGATATTAAATTTTTCCTGGATTTACGATAATTCATTAAGCTAACTGGGAACGTTAGTTCAGCCATCTAGGAGCAGTTTGTCACAACGGCAGCTGCTCTATTTTTATTTTAAGATAATTTCAACGAATTCAACTACTGAGGTGAGGATATGAAAACTATATTTATTGTTCAGCATTCTTATGAGGTCGGGGAAGACGGATTATATGATGAGACAAAACTAATAGGAGTTTATTCCTCTAAAGAAAAAGCTGAATCAGTAGTTAAAAGATACAAAAGACTTCCCGGTTTTAAAGATTATTTAGATGCTTTTTATATTAGTGAGTATGAAATTGATAAAGATAATTGGACAGAAGGATTTATTAAATGGTCAGATGCGAATGATGAACAAGTGGATTAGTAACTTGGTCTAACGTTAGTTGAGCTAACGTAAGAATGATAGCTCAAGACAATACGACGGCAGTTGGAATGATTGTGATGCCGTTATATTAAAGTAACGGGCAGGATAAAGAAGTGCAATTAAGTTCTGCGTGTTACAATAAAAGGAAAATGTTGCTGGAGGGATAAAATTGCTAATATCACAATTCGACCCAGAGAACCTTCTCCCAAATCATATTGACTCGATATTATTTAATAATCTGGTGGATGATGGTTCTAAAGGCGATGTTATTTTTGTATTTGGAAGCCAAAAATCTTTAAAATATCGGGTACCAGAAGCAATTAGGTTGCACAAGCAAAACCGTGCTCCAATAATTTTGTTTTCAGGTGGGCATCAATGGGACGGACAAAGTGATGTTGAGGCAAAATTGATGAGAGAAGAAGCAATAAAACAAGGCATTCCTAAAGAGAATATTTTAATCGAAGCATTCTCTAAGTACACAAAAGAAAATGTTATATGTTCCTCAGAAGTATTGGAGAGCAGTATCGGATTAGCTAATGTTAAAAGAATTTTGATTGTTACAACTGCTTATCATATGAGGCGTTGCCATTTAACCATGAAGACATTTCTACCCGATTCAATTTCTTATATATTTTGTCCAGTCAATGACGTGGATACGAGAAGAGACACTTGGTCTACGAATGAATTAGGAACAACAAGAGTGAGAGAAGAGTGCAAAAAACTAATTACATACATTAGGAACAAACAATTGATTGACTTTGATGTTGAGTTAAGCTAACGGAGAACGTTAGTTCAGCTATCCAAGAGCAATTTATCGCAACTTGTACGCCTAACATTATTATTTAATGAGCACCCCTATTCAAAATTATTAACTCTAAGATGATGAAGGGGGATGAAGTTTATTGAGGAAGAAGATCATTATGCTTCTCGGACTCGGAGTCTTTTTAACTGCTTTGACAGCTGGTATTTGGCTCTACTTACCGCGTGAAGTGGATGTAAGTCTGGAAGGGGTAAAATACCGTCTAGGCACGGAGAATGCCCTAGAAGTCGAATCCGTCACCATTCAAATCGGAGGAACCTTCCGTCGAACGCTGAACGGGCAGCGATTGTTTCGGGGAACGCTAGAAATTGAAGGCGAGCCGTTGCCTGTACCAAAGGAACAACTGACGAATCGCACGTTTAACGCTCGAAAGGGAGAAGGTTTTCTGATAGTGTACCAATGGTTTGAAGGCGGGAGCATAGGGAAAAGTTTTTCGTTAGGAACGTTATATGCCGATGATAATTTCCGTCAAATTACTCTTACACTTTTTGAACAGCAAGAAGATAGTAAGTCTAGTAATTGGAGTGGTGAGGACGGTCTAATGCTTTCAGCCCCGGCGAAAGACCGAACAGAGGCTTTACGTTTAGCAAACAAATTAATGGCGAATTTATTAAAAGGACTTAAACCATTGAAATAACGAAGGAACGTTAGCTCAATATCAAGTAAAAAAGGCTACGGAGCAAGGATCAAATAAACAGAGTCCAACGACGAGTCTTTGAAGATATGCTTAATGCCAAAACAAATATACTTAGAACTTAAATACCTAAATGGTTAAACTATCGGGAAACTGCAGTCTAATCATTAATGCGGCGGCTGGAGCGAGGTGACAAATGCAGGTTATTAAATATCTATGCTTGGTCTTATTGATTGTTGTACTCTCTGGATGCAATAACATTGACAAATCAACAATAAATTCTTATTTATCTCTGATGGGAGAAAGTGAAACATGGAAAGTAGAACAATATAAAATCTCCATAACCTCGGAAATTCTTAAAGCAGGCAACGGAATTCTAAAAATAAAAGATAAAAAACAATATACTACTGATTTTTTCGATCTCGAAGTACATGCTGTCATGAATAACGACGATAGGGTTATACAGAAAAAAACAATAACAGGGAGAGAAAATCTAACAGATGTGACGACTGGAACAATTGAAGGCGGTATGTACTTAGATAAAGATGGAAAAGCATTCGTATCAGATAACATTAGTGAGGTTTATATGATTGTTGAGTGGCAAAACATGAACAAAGGCAAGAGGGTAATAGAAAGAATTGATTTATTTAAACGGTCATTAAAGTAACGGAGAACGATAGTTCAGCCGTCCAGGAGCAGTTTGCCACAACGGCAGCTGCTCTATTTTTATTAACGCAACTTTCCAGGTAATGGAAACGTAAAATAGGCAGGAAATTATTCTAAAGGAGGATAGTTGATATGAAACCGAATCAATCAGTATTTCTTCTCTGCAGTCTTATCATCGGCATACTCATCGCGCTTTCGCCCGTTATAGTGACAGGCAACTGGTACGATACTACACATGTCATGGGGGATTTATTGGTTGCTGAATTTATTCTAAGAACCCTTGCAATTGTTATCGGACTACTTGTTATCTTTAGTGGGTTAAAGAACTATTTTCTTTTTAAGGATAAATAGCAGGACACCCTTCTCATTCTACTTCAGGTGGGGATTACGCTGGAGACGTTAATAGAACGTACCATCGAGCAGTTTGCCGCCGGGAGATGCTTTTTTTCATTATTAACGGGCAGATTACGCTTGTAACACGATGTATACTTTTTTTAATACATGAAGTAAGGGAGCAATTGCTCACTGTGACTGTAAATAAGAAGACACCAGAAGTCCCGGCAAAAAATCAAATAAGCTGACCGGTCATCAACAAGTGCTTGAATTTCTAAATCATCTAGAGTTTCCCTTAAAAGAGGAAATCGAAGAAGTACGGAACATCATATTAAGCGCCAATGATTCCCTTACCGAAATAGCTCCAACAATTGGTATCATCTGAATGGTGATAATCAATTGACCTAGTTTATTATGCTATTTTTAGTGCAACAGGGAACTTTTAGCTCTTTTCCTTGTCTAATAGGTTGGAAGGACGGGATAATATGGAGTCTGGATACTTGAAGTATATCCAAGAAGTCGACAGTACGGAGCTATATAATCTAATGACCCAATACGGGGATGATGTATGGCGATACGCCTACGCGTTAACCAACAATTATGAGCAGGCAAGCGATATTGCGCAGGAAGTGTTTATTAAGGTCCATCTCAACCTGTCTACATTCCGTGGTCGGTCATCTTTTAAAACTTGGCTATTCTCCATCACCCGAAATCTGGCGATTAATGAGCTGAAGTCGAATTATGTTCGAAGAGTTCTACTGTTCGGGCAGGTCAAATCGCTCCAGACCACGCAATCTGCTGAGGGGGCGTATATGGCTAGTCAAGCAGCTGAGGAAATACGAGCTATTGTTATGGGGCTGTCACGCAAACTTAGAGAGGTACTGCTGCTGCAACTGGAGCATGATATGTCAATTCATGAAATGGCACAACTGCTGGAGATATCCGAAGGAACGGTCAAATCCAGACTGAACAGGGCACGTAAACAAGTCGAGAAGAGATGGAGGGAATCGAAATAATGAACAGAGAGAAGTCTCATTGGACAAACTTAGTCAAGGCAAGCTCGGCCAGACAGGGTGTGTTTTCGGAAGAAATGAAGGAAGCTGTGATCAACCAGATCCAGCAGAAGCAGAGGGGGAGACATCCTTTTTCTTATATCGCAATTCCTTTACTTGGTCTACTGCTGTGCCTCTTCTTTCTTCCTTTTATTGATCGTGAATTGGCAGGTGGTTTATCCTCAAAAACAGCCTCGCCGGTTGATCACAAGATAGCCCTGCATTATGAGCCTGCGAAAAATTTGACCGTAATTCCGGAGTCAGATAAAGGTATTCGAAGTGCGACTTTGCGGCTTATACCGCTATCCTCCGTCCATATCAACAATGCCGTAACCATTAATACTCTACTCAAGTATGTAGATTACACCAAGCCAGGTGATGATTCGATCTCCTATTTTGGATTCGCGCTCTCTAACCAGTTCAATTTGGTAAATCAGGAGTTTTATGAGATCGGTTACGGAAAAATGAGTGATCTAATGGTTCAGGAGAGTGACGCCTTTGGACTGTCGAGTCTCAGAATGGACGGGAAATGCGGTCCGGACAGAAGATGCGTATATTGGCTCTCTATTGATCAGGATAAAGTTACAGCGTACGAGCAATTGGATGCGTCTACGATCTATGAGCAGGATCTGGATGGTGATGGCAGAACTGAAGTAATCGTCTTGACCTATGCTAGCGATATTTATGTTTATAAATATATAACTGGTCAAATTCAGTCGGTGCGTGTACAGGACGCACTAAGAGCCGAGTATGGAGAAACGGTTACCTATAATCCGCAAAATAAGGAGTTTTGGGTAACAAGTGGGAAAGTTACGAAGAGATATCAGTATACAGATGAAGAAGATCAACTAGAGCAAGTTAATTAGGTTTAAAGATATTTATATCCACCCGGAAAGTAGAATTTCAACATCTAATAAGCTTTATGATATTGAGACTGAGACTTATGCTGTGAATATATACCGTATGGGTGATATCACAGATGAAGCGGATAATAGTGAACTGAACGAACGGGAGGATAGTTTAAGATCATTCACGCTGAACCCTAAAGTTTTTTGCGGAATTCCTTGCAGCGAATGGGTTTGTGTATGGTTGTAGACTACACAATAATGAAGAGGACATCGGGGGCAGAGAAGCTGCCTACTAGGCTGAAAAAGTCAAGAATGAATGCTGGGTGAACGTTGCCGAAGCGTGTTTGAATGTAGTATAGTTGGAATGAAGTACGTAAAAGGAGGTGAAGGTAGGATGAATCGAGAGCGCGTGAATAATCAAGTGAGCCGGCTGCCCATCGCGATGGCTGGCATCGTTCATGGTTATAAGCAAGACGGGAGAAGTCTGTCCATTTTTAACCATACGATTTCACAACTCGCGAAAAGGCTCCTACCTTAACCTGAACGGATCGATTCGGAAAGGGCGTAGGGAATTTTCCCTGCGTCCTTTTTTATTTGGTTGATGACGGTAGGGCCTCGCACTTGGAGGAACCCTCATGTTAACGATAAATTGTCAAAAAGTAAAAAAATATAACGCCGCCCATCTTGTCTTGGAAAGCGTAACCTTCGAGCTGAATCACGGCGAAAAGGCAGGGCTTGTCGGTCGCAATGGGTGCGGCAAGACGACGTTGCTACGCATGATCGCCAAGCTGGAGGTTCCGGACGATGGCATGCTGACCGTACGGAAGAACGCGCGTATC
Source organism: Paenibacillus glycanilyticus (assembly GCF_023715145.1). GTDB lineage: Bacteria > Bacillota > Bacilli > Paenibacillales > Paenibacillaceae > Pristimantibacillus > Pristimantibacillus glycanilyticus_A. The sequence continues at coordinate 10,984 of NZ_JAMBNP010000011.1, forward strand.
GGCTATCTCAGGCAAATCCCGGACTTGGAAGCGGGCATGACCGTTCTGGAAGTGCTGGCGAATGGCTTCCGGGAGCTACTCGCTTGCCGGGAACGGATGACCTTGCTTGAATCAGCGATGTCATCGCCGGAACTGGCTCCGCAACGATTAGAGGATCTGCTGGTAGAGTATGCAAAGCTGCAAGCACGCTATGATCGGGATGGGGGTTATGAATTCGATGCCCGCATCGATCAGGTCGCGGACGGTTTGCGCATCCCGAGGTCGTGGTATTCCCGGGCTTACGATTCGTTGTCCGGCGGGGAACGAACGAAGGTGGGTCTCGCCTCGCAACTTCTGACGGAGCCCGAGCTGTTGCTGCTCGACGAGCCGACGAACCATCTCGATATGGCTGCCGTTGAGTGGCTGGAGGAATTCCTGCTGAAATACAGGGGAGCTTGCCTCATCGTTTCACATGATCGCTACTTCCTCGACAAGGTCGTTACGAAGATCGTGGAGATCGAGGACGGAGAATCGACCGTGTTCCATGCAAACTACATGCAGTACTTGAAGGAAAAGGAGGAGCTACTTCTCCGACAGTTCGCCGACTATCAAGAGCAACAGAAGAAGATCAAGAAAATGCGCGAGACGATCAAGCAGCTGCTCCAATGGGGGGGAATCGGCGATAACGGGAAGTTCTTCCGAAGGGCGGCCAGCATGCAGAAAGCGCTCGACCGCATGGAGAAGTTGAAGCGTCCGGCGATCGATCGCAAGGAGGCCGAGTTCGGGCTGCGGCCTTCCGAGCGTTCCGGGAAACAAGTCGTCATCCTCGATGGTGTGGAGAAGCGTTATGGGCCGAAGACCGTTCTGGCGGGTGTATCGGGAGAGCTTCATTATGGCGAGAAAGCCGTGCTAATCGGGAATAATGGCTCTGGCAAGTCGACCCTGATGAAGATCATGCTTGGAGAGGTTACCGCAGACGACGGAGTAGTGCGGCTCGGCTCCCGAGTCAACGTCGGCTATCTCGCTCAACAGCAGCTGCCGGACGATCCGGAACAGTCCGTGTTGGATTACTACCGGGGGGGAGCCGGACTAGATGAAGGTGAAGCTCGTAACCGGCTGGCAGCCTACCTGTTCTATGGTGCTGACGTATTTAAGCCTATTCGTCTGCTCTCAGGCGGAGAATGGACTCGTCTAAGGTTGGCGCTGCTCGTGCATAGGAAGCCTAACCTGCTTATTCTGGACGAACCGACCAACCATATGGATATCGCATCGAGGGAAGCGCTCGAGGAGGCGTTGGAGGATTTCCCAGGAACGATTCTGATCGTGACCCACGACCGGTATCTCATGAACAGACTGGCCCGCAAAATCTGGGAGTTGGAGCAAGGTCGTCTCTCGATGTATTTGGGCGGCTTCGATGATTATAAGGCGGAAAGCCGGCGAAGGAATGCCCCGTCCGTCGCAGGCGATGCAGAAGATCGGCAGAGACAGCGGTCGGAACCGAATCGAACGGTCGCGATCAGAAGCGAGAAGGGTAGTCAGTCAGGCAGGAAGCTCGATGAGGAGATCGAAGAGACGGAACGACGGCTGGCAGAGCTCGATGCCGCGCTAGGTGAACTGGGGCAAGACGCGGAAGCGGTATCCCGATTGGAGAGGGACTGGACGGAAAGAGAGATTCTTCGGGAGCGACTGGATCAACTGATCGAGCGTTGGATGGAGGTACAGGGGGAATAGCCGGCATTTAGAATAAAGGGGCTGTGTCAAGGGATGTCCCGAGAGACAGCCCCTTACTTGCCGTTACAGACAGCACGGTGAACCGTATCACAAGTAGTGGTAACAGTATAGTTGATTAAGCTCCCTCGGTGAACGATAGTTCAGAAACACTATAGCAGCCGGCGTATTACGTTCGGCTGCGTTTTTGTTGAACGAAAGGGCAGAAGAGTAGTTCAACAGCCCAAGGAAACATAAACTAACAACTGGGTAGAAATAAAGAACGGATGGGACCTACGTAATTTAGTACTGCTTATCACAATAACATCCTGATACAATTGAGGAGAGGAGAACGCGTTTATAGGGGGATGTGTTTGGTGAATAACAGAGTAGTTATAAGCCTAACTTCTGGTACCGCAGTGACTGCCTCTTTACCTTTGATACTTTTGACCTTCTTCTCAGAATCCAAATTGAAGTTTTTGGACTATCTCTTCGCTGTTCTGTATGTCATGTTATTTGTTATGACTTATGGTTTGTTGGTTTCGTTACTTGCTTTAAGAATAGCAAAATTGAGAAATGTAAGGGCAACGGGTATACGCTTTTTGATTATGACATTTTTCGGTGTATTACCTTACTTTTATGACCACTCTCTAGGATACTGCTCAATCATTGCCTCAATTCAATACTTTGGCTTCAACGAATTGCTATACAGAATACCAACGAAAAGATATCATTCCCCATAACGGCATTACTCTATCTGGGAACGATAGTTCCAAACAAACACGACAGCAGCCAAAAGTAAACGGGTGCTGTTTTTGCTGAAGTAACGGGCAGCATTCTTATAATGAAGAAATGCGAGGTTTGAGAAACAAAAAGACTCCTTGGTATGATGTATGAGGATCCCAGATGCTCGCCAGCGACCGGATCCAAATACAAACCAAGGAGACTACAAAATGAACGTATTAATCAAATTACTTCTTCTACCTTAATTGTCGGTGTAGACATTGCTAAATTCAAACACGTTGCTCGAGCACAAGACTACCGCGGAGTCGAGCTCGGAAGCCCATTACGTTTGAGAACAATCGAGAAGGCTTCGAAATGTTCGTAAGCTGGTTCGAAAGATTGCGATGGAGCAGGATTTCCAGGACGTTGTTGTCGGCATGGAACCGACTGGGTTCTACTGGCGGAACCTGGCCCATTTTCTAAGAGAACAGCACGTTACGTGCGCTGTGGTTAATTCACTCCACGTGAAGAAAAGCAAAGAATTGGATGACAATTCACCAACCAAGAATGACATCAAAGATGCTAAAGTCATCACACAGCTTGTCAAAGACGGAAGATATGCTGTACCCAACCTTCCCCAGGGCATCTATGCCGAACTAAGGGAAGCGATGAAAAATCGCGATCATCTGTCGACTGATCTGCGTGTGGTGCAAGGCTGCGTCCATTTCAGTGGGTTGCCGTTAAGCCGCAATATCAAGGACTAGGGCTTGGTAAAGCGTTAATTGCGCAAGGCGTGAGACATATGATCAATCTAGAAGGCGATCAGATAATGTATATGCCTACATCAACATGCGCTTATAAAGCAATAAAACTATATAAATGGGCAGGATTTGAGTTAGAACTTAATGAAGATGCACCAGGAGGTTATAAGAATCAAACTGTACAGGCATTGGAACTTTTAAGAGGCCATACATAAGTCATACATTGTTGAAGTAACGGAAAACGTTCAATATACAGCGGCAGTTTTGGACTTCATATCTGAATCCAAGGCCACCGCTGTTTCTATTTTTAAGCAGTCTAATCGTGCACCGGACGTTCGTTGAAATCGATGACAGCAGTCATCAGACCGGAGATTTTCGTTGTAAAATAGAAGGAGACCCTTCCGGTTGGATATTGTCCAGACGGAAGGGTCCGCATTTTTCTGTTTACGCTTTTACTTAGCCAGATATTCGACGAACCTTACAAAGATAGTGGCTACTTCGGCGCGGGTGGCGGTGGCGTTGGGGTCAAAGAGGTTGTTCGGCTTGCCTGATACAATGCCGATGCCCTGCAGCGCCTGAACGGCCTCCAATGCCCATGAGCTGATCTCACTCTCGTCCGCGAAGGAGTTAGTTTGGCTTTCAGGTATCTCATAGCCCTTGTACTTCATGTAGTTGTACAGGATCACCAGCATCTGCTCGCGTGTCATCGGTGAATGGGGATCAAACAGGTCTGCGTTTATACCGTTGACTATGCCGCTTTCGGCCGCCCACTCGACTGCCGCCGTGTACCATTGCCCGTCCGTCACGTCGCTAAAGCGGGAACTCGTGTAGCCGGAGCGGTTTACTTTCTCAAGATTGGCTAGTACCTGCACGAACATCGCGCGCGTCATTGAGATGCCCGGTGAGAACGTCGTGGACGTCGTGCCGTTGAAAAGACCGTAGGTGTAGGCGAAGTTTACGTAGCTGTAGAACCAGACGTCCATGTTGACATCCCTGAAAGGATTGCCCGACATCACGAGGAAGCCCAGCGGGGTGTCGTCATCGAACACAAGCTCCGTACCCTCATGGATGTTCAGCGACTTGCCGCCGGGTAGTATCACTTCGGCGCTCTTGCCCGCCGGAATGGTCACCTTATCGTTTGAGTCTATTGTTGTGCCTTCGGGCACCTTAATTTTCGTCCCACCCTTGATCGCGATCTCGCCGCCGCCGGGTAGGGTGGTGTTGCCGTTTTTGTCTGTGACCGCGGGCTTATCCTTAGGTGTATTCACAGTGTAGTTCGACTTCGATCCCGCGTCTGTCCCGTTGCCCGTATTTCCGCTGTTGCCATCAGAAGGAATGGGCACAGTAGGAGTTGTCGTCTTCGTCGGCGTAGCCGTTGAACTGATCTCCGCGCCTTCGCCCTTCGCATTTACCGCAACGATCTTGAAGGTGTAGGCTTGGTCGTTTGTCAGGCCCGTGAAGGTATATTTGGTCTCTGCCGCACTCAGTGTGACTAGCGTCACGCTGCCGTACCAGACCTTGTAACCCAATATCGCGCTCCCACCGTCGTCAGCCGGAGCAGTCCAGCTTAATGTGACCTGTCCGTCGCCCGCCGTTGCTTTGAAGTCGCCCGGAGCACCGGGCCCGTCCGTTTTTCTCTGCGCGAACATCCAATCAAAGACGTCTGTGTAGTCATTGTTCCAAGCCGGCAAATTAGGGGACTGCGCCGTGGGAGCTATGCTCCAAGTCCCCATCGTTATCTGGTTGTAAAGAACCGCAGCTTCAACCTCGTGCGCTATATAATCAGGCAGGGCAGGTGTGTTGTTCGGATTCGGCCTCTGACTCGGCTGATCATATTGATTGTAGGGCCATGTAAGAGCCTCATTGCTCTCAAAGCGGGAAGCTCTCGCGTTGGTCATTTTCGGCATATTGGTGTTTATGAAGGTAGCGAGGTTAGTCTGGTATATTCCAACGTTATTAGCATTGATAAACATCCAATAGGCCAGTTTGGCGTGAGCGTCGTTGGTGCTCGCGTTCGGTGATCCGTTTACCGGAGACATAGGTGCTGCGGCCGCGAAGAAGCCGGGGAAGTCGTTAACTAAGGTGTTCGTATACAGGCCACCCCATGAGAAGCCGGCCACGTAAATACGGTTAGGGTCTACTGCGCCGCTTGCAACCAGGTCATCTATAACCTTCTTAACATTGGCTGTGGAGGGAGTAGATACGCCATTATAGGAAATATTCAGGATATGGCTGGCGTATTTTTTGGGATTTTCATCCATTTTCTTCATTAAAGCGACCGAGCCATTGGCGGATTTCATGGCCGCTTTGGGGTCTGTTTCAGCGTTTGTGCCGCCGCGTGACCTGCCGTGGGTATAGACATACAGCGGCAATCGTTGCACCACATTACCGTTGCCATCCTTGTGAAGGTAGAGCGCGCGATTGACCGAATCGCCCGTAGGTGTTGTAAACTTGTCAAGGATCGGATTCACAACTTTGTCCTGTTCAAAAACCACGTTGCGAAGCGAACTCCCATCTGTTAGTTGGATCTCGTCGTTCTGGACGATGTTGTAAACTTGCTTTGTCGAATTACTGTTGCCGTCCAGCGTTATATTGCCGCCGCTCTCTGAATAAAACTCAAACTCAACTACGATGTAACGGCCGCTTGCCAGTCCTTCCAGATAATCCGGTGAATGGCTTACCGTCCCCAGATAGCCGCGTACCTTTGGTTCGTTGTTGGCGTATACCCTTGTGATCTTGCGCGTCCCTTCAAAGGTCACCGAGTCGCCGCTGAGGGTCGTGTTCCTAGCCGAGACGGTAAACAAGCCCGGTTTAAGCGCGGAGCCTAACGCCGCCTTCCCATCGCCTAAGTCAATGATGACGGCCGTCGTGTACTCGCCACGGGCGAAGTTGTCATTCCATACGATAAAGGGAAGCTGCTTCGCGTTCGGATCGTTTTTGAATGTCACGTGAATGGTATGGTCAGCCTCTACATTTGCAAAGGTATAAGTGCCAGCAGTTAGAGTCACCGCCTCGCCGTCTACCGTTACGGTATCCACAATTTTGCCGTGATTGGGGGTAAACGTAAATGGTTTGCTTGAGCCCTTAGCAAGTCTCAGAACATCGCCGGGTGGGTCCGGCGTTATTATACCGCCCGGTCCCGCCGTGGCGGTGATTGAGAATCTGGTGTCCGCTTCATTGGCTGAAGTGAGCTGCAGGCTGTCTGTAAATGAAGCATCGCTGGAATAACCCGCGTCCGGAACTCCGAAAGAGGAAACGACTTCATAGCGATCACCGCCCTTTTCCGTCGAGTTATTGATATAGACCTCAAAGGTAAGCTTGCCTTCCTGTAAGGTCAAGGTTCCTTTGGGTATTCTCATCTCCACGATATATCCTGTATCCGTGATCTGGGTCCACGCAGCTCTGCCAGGAGCGGACTGTCCTGAAAACACGCCCGTCGCGCTGACACGCCATTGGTTTGAGCCTCCGGATCCATTGCCGACATAAAACTCCAGGCTGTCGTACTGGTAATCTCCGCCGGCTCCCTGATATAGATTGCTGTCCTTCACAACTACGCGGGCATACAGGTAGTCGTGGTCCCAAAGGATTCTGGCTGTGCCCGTGGCATGGGGTCTGGGGTCGTCGGGTACAGTGCTTTTGTTGATGGGATGTTCCATTGTCAAGGCCCACAGTGGGTCGTCTGACCCGAGTTCGGGAGTTCCGAAAATGGCGGTCGGCGTTTCATTCGCCTGCAAGCTTGTAAGAGTTGTAGAACTGAGGTCGCCATCAAGTGCTTCTGCGTAATCCATGTTGTCAGTGGCGGCGGCAAAGCTGGCAGGCATTAACGACGCCACCATTACCAAGCAACAGAGGAACGCGAGCATTCTGCCAAATCGTTTTGACATCAAATGAAAATCCTCCTTATTTTTCGATCCGGTGCGCCCACGGCTTACCCGCATCGTATTCGGACACATTGTCAATTTGACAAACGCCCAACTATAAGGATGTGGTATATTTACGAGGTTTTCAACCTGTCAAAATATAGAATCTTTGGAAACGCTTGCTCCGAGAAATCTTTAATAATAATCATGATTCAATTCAAATAGATGCTGATGGTAAATTGGCTTATTTATCTCAGATTCAAGGCGAAATGCTACGATTTCGTTGTTCCATAAATCCTTGATAACACATAAATAGAAGAGGCTGATCAGAAAATGCCGTATTAAAAACACGGAATAAGAAAACTTGTTGAATCAGATGTAATTCCGTACGATTTTCTAGGAAGCAAACCATAAAAACATATAACTCATTGAAGTAACGGAGAACGAGTTCAGCTATCCAGGAGCAGTTTGCCACCACGGCAGCTGCTCTTTTTTTAAAGCTTGAGGGCAGTTTCGCGCAACAATTGATTACATTTTGCGTCCTAATTTATGGGAAATTCACGAAAGGTGGTGACGCATTTGAAGAAAATTTATCTGCGGTGTTCTATAACTGTTTTATTGTTTATTGCAGCTCTTATTGTTTGGAACTTGCAAAGAGAAGAATCAATAAATCGTCAGGCTAAGATTCAAATTGAAGCGGCACTACATGCTGGTATCGTGGACATTGCGCTAGCTGCGCCAAGAGAGTATTTAAAAGAGAATAATGCTTTTTATCCTGTTATTTCGCCGTTTACCGCTTCCCAAGAAGATAAAGCTAAACTATATGATATGGTGTTTAGTAAAATTAACGAGGATGCAAACTCCCCAATTTCTAAAATAGTAGAAGTCGACTTACATGACGACCTTGGTTATATTTCAGCTAGAGCAAAAGTTCAACATAAAAACTTGTTTGGCATGACGAAAACAAAGAGTTATGGAGCATCTGAACCGGTTCCAGCATTTGTTGCAAAGACCGGAAAAGAAGAAAAGATAATCTAAACGGTTATTCAATTAACGGGAGTTCAGTTTTTTTTCGCCAAAGAGGTGTCTAATATGATTACAGTCACAACACAAACTGAAATTAATGCTCCTATTGCATTTTGTTTTGATTTGGCTAGAGATATTGAAATTCATACTCAAACAGTTTGGAAACATACAAATGAGACGGCGATAGGTGGAAGAACAACGGGTTTGATAAGTATAAATGAAACCGTTACATTTCAGGCAACTCATTTCATGATCAGACAAAGGCTAACCTCTAAAATTACTGAATATCAAAGGCCTTATCACTTTTCTGATGAGATGTTGAAAGGTGCATTTAAAAGTATGAAACACAAACATGAGTTTGAAGAACGAAATGGAATAACAGTAATGAAAGACACATTACTATTTGAAGCTCCCCTTGGTTTACTTGGACGGGCCATAGAGAAAATAATTCTTAAGAAGTATATGAGATCTTTTTTGGAATATAGGAACGAAAAGTTAAAACAAATAGCTGAAGAAGGAATATTGAACTTTATTTGAATGGATTTGATCGGGCCTCTGTTAAATAGAAGCATTTTGTTAGGACACTTTAGCGTAATCACACGATACAGCAATGACACTAAAATCTGGCGGATTTTAGGTGGATTTATTGGATTAATTTTAGTGGTCTTGTGGAAATACCTTTGTCGGTTCGTAAACAATGCTGCTTCTAGCCAAAGCGAAAAGGCGTATTCTGGCGAGCTGAACTCATGTGAGACATTATGCACTTTCTTAGGTTGGTGAAAACGATGTAAAATATAGGTGGATGTAATCGTTTTTGTTTTCCATGGCATTATATTAGGTTCAGTGTACTATTGAAAATAATAGAAAAGAGGACTGCATAGTTATGTTAGAAATCTCTGTTATGACTTTCAATTTGCGCTATCCAGAAATCAATGATGGCTCCGATTATTGGCCGGAACGAATCGACCGAGCTACCGCCGTTATCAAAGAACATCATCCTATGCTTATCGGTACGCAGGAAGGTTACCACTCGATGCTCAAAGATTTGGGGACTCAATTGAATGAATATGATTGGGTCGGGCAAGGTCGATTCGGGGAGCATGAGAATGAGCACAATGCCATTTTTTATAACCGCGAAGAATTAACAATGGAAGAAAACGGACAGTTTTGGCTGTCAGAAACACCTGAGTCGGTAGCTTCGATTAGTTGGAATAGCGCGTTTCCGAGAATCTGTACGTGGGCGCGTTTCCTTCATCGAAAGTCAGGCAAGTCCTTCTATTTTTACAACACTCATCTGGATCATCACAGCCAGGAAGCGAAAGATCTTGGGATTCAAAAAGTATGGGAATACATGAATATGAAGCGCGCTTTAGATGGGCTTCCGGCGTTGCTTTCAGGGGATTTCAACTCGGTTCCTAGTGAATTCCCGATTCGCTTTTTGCGAGGAGAGATTGAGGTTGACGGCAAGAAAAGCGATTTGAAGGACGCTTATTCTCTGGTCAAAGGGAATCCGGGTCTTACATTCCATGGCTTTAAAGGCGGCAATTCGGGAGAACCGATCGACTATATATTTGCTACCGCCGAATTCGAACTCTTGAAGGTGCAGATCGATCGCTGCCAAATAAACGGTGGCTATCCTTCGGACCATTATCCAGTTGTGGCGAACTTCCAATTCTAGGAATGATCTACGGATTAAAAGTTACATAATGGCGATAAATGGATAACATTTGATAACCAATTGAGAATATATGGGGGTAAAAAGCTATGTACGAACATCTCGTCGTTTTCAAGTTTAATAGTAATGCCACACCTGCCAAGCAACAGGAGCTGCTGGGTCAATTGCTGGGGTTCCAGGATCGTATCCCCGGAATTCTGGATATAAGTGCAGGCCTCAATGAAACGGAGGAAAAGGAAAACGTACACGGCTACACGCTAGGATTACGGGTTACATTCGATAGCCTTGAATCGCTTCGTTCATATGGACCACATCCTGTCCATCAGGAATTTGTAAAATCACTAGACGGATTGCTGGAAAATGTTATAGTCGTTGATTACCCAAAGGTCTAGTTCGCCTTTAAAGAGAAGCGCTAGCCTAATTCGTATATGGTAGATGTTTATAATTTTTTATAATGGCTATACTGTAAAAATAACTATCGATTGTGTTTAACTGATATTCATGACTAAACTGTGCAAGTCGGACCGTCTGAAGGTGCTGACAAAGAATATACATTAGATCAACGATAAAGAAGCCGCCAAGGCATTGTGCCCTGGCGGTTTCTTGCTTTTACAATTCAGATTCTATGGCTCATGATTGACTGGATAAGATAAGAAACGATATAATTTCCTTATTGTGCAAAAATTTTCTTAAGAATTGGAGGGGGCTCGTATTAAACTAAAAGAAATTGCAAAAAAAGCAAATGTTTCGATTAGCACGGTTTCCAGAATTATAAACAATCAGGGCAATTTCAGCGAGGAGACTCGCAGAAAAGTATTGGATATTGCGAACGAGCATTTAAAACCGGGGATCGCTCCCTCCAAGCAGGTAGGCATATCCTATAATATAGTCGTCATCGTACCGGGCAATAACGACTTTTTCGATAATGACCCTTCTACCTCTGCGGACCTCAATCACTTAAAGGATGAATTTGAAGCATACGGTCATCAGATTCATATCGTAAAGCATTACACGGACTTGCAGTCCTCTCCGGCCTATAAGCTTTTGAGCGAGGAAAAAGTGGACGCGGCCATCATATTTGACCCTTTTGCGGGCGATAAGCTGTTTGAAGAATTTAATAGGCTCGGAATCCCGTATGTGTTTACGAATGGAAGAACCTATACGAGCGGTCAGAACTATATTGACTACGATAACCGGAAAGGCGCCTATGAGGTGATTCGATATTTGCACCGATTAGGCCATCGGAAAATCGGGATGATTGCGGGGCCAAAGAATCATCTGGTGAATTTAAACCGGCTGGACGGGTGCAAAGACGCCTTTCGCGATTTAGAACTGTCGTGGAACGACGCCAATGTCTTAATGGGGGCATTTGATCCTGCGCACGGTTATGAGGCAGTAAAGCAATTAATGTCGGAGCAGCCGTCTATAACGGCGATATTCGCCTTTAACGATATCATCGCTTACGGGGCGATGAAGGCGTTGGCGGAGATGAACCTCCGCATTCCCAAGGACGTGTCGCTGGTTGGCTTTGATGATCTTAAGCTGTCGGAGTTTATGGTGCCGCCGTTAACGACCGTACGAAGATTTAGATACGACATAAGCTCAATCATCGTAAAAGTGCTGACGGAATTGATAACGAACAAGAATATTTCGGAAGTGTACATTAGTTTAAAGACCGAGATCATCGAGCGGGAGTCTTGCTCAAAAGTGGCGGGCAAGCATTAATACGCTCTCTCGCGAAGGGATCGCAAATAGCCGTTCTCAGGTAATGATTATCTGAGGGCGGCTATTTGCGTTTTTCTTATTGTGGCTGCAGCTGCCGACGGAATCTGTGATTGACGAAGTAAACGCTGGTAGAATATACTAAGAGCGCAAATAAATTGCGCAATTTATTTGCATAAAATTTACTACCGCGGGAGGGATGATTGATGAGAAGCATGGGTTCGAGGTCAGTCTTGAAAGCGTTTACTGTTTTATTGTCGTTTGTTTTATTGACAGGAGGTTCGTTTGCATTGCCGTTTCCTGATAAGGCATCAGCAGCTGTTGGTCCAATTACGGTTAACTTAACGGAAACGCCTGAGGCGTTCAAGAATCCCTTGAAGGGATTCCGGCCAACCCGGTTCATGAATGACACCGGTTTTTCCAATCATGAATACGGGACCGTGTTTAAGCACTACATCAAATACACGGATTTGGAGAATGCGGCTTCCGATTCCGTTCAGAAGATCAAGGATTGGAGCAATACCGCTTGGGCAGGGATTGAAAGCCAGAATAAAAAGGTCATTCCCCGCGTATTCATCGTCTATCCAAACGGTGGGGAGTATTGGCCGCAAGGCGTTCCTCATGGAGACGTAACGACGCAGTGGACAACGGAAACCTTGAAGAGCCGTCTGACAGCCATTATCCAGAAGCTTGGTCAAGCTTGGGATAATGATCCGAGAGTTGCTTATATCGAGCTGGGTTTATGGGGGAACTGGGGAGAGCATCATATTTGGCCGGATAAGCTGGCCGACGGGACGGACCGGATGCCGCTCACCTTCCAGACCGCGTTAGGCGACGCGGCTTCGCAGGCTTTTCAGAACAAGAAGGTCCAGGTGCGCTATCCCGATACCTTCACCAATTATAACTTTGGCTTCCTGTGGGACTCATTCGCATTAATCGATGACCTGTCGGGCGGGGAAGGCATCGTTGCAAGAAACGTATGGAGAACGCAAGTGAACGGCGGCGAGGTTGCCTACGATTGGGGGCAAAAGCAAATTCAGCCGGGTGATTCCCCGAATGACACGTTAAGCGATCCGAACCATCGGAACTATGTGATCGACTGGATCAAAAAAACACATACAACAAGCTTGGGATGGATTGATCTGTACGATGCAGGCAATTCTGCCGTCTCGCAAGGCGCTGCCTTGATGCAGAAGGAATTCGGCTATCAATTCGTCATCAACCAGGCTACTTATTCCGGCAGCGTGCAGCCCGGCGGGGCGATGAACGTATCCTTCTCGGTGGTGAATAAAGGTTCGGCGCCATTCTATTATAACTGGCCAGTGGAAGCCAGCTTGCTGAGAAGCGACCGTACCGTAGCTTGGAAGGGCCTCTTCAATGGCGTGGACATACGGAACTGGATGCCGGGTGACGATTGGAACGCCGCGACGCGCCAATACAATCAAGCGCCAGCCGTGCAACAGGTTTCGGGGGCTTTTGCCATTCCGTCCAATATGCCGGCGGGAACCTACACCTTGGCGCTTTCCATATTGGATCCATACGGCTATAAGCCAAGCGCCAGATTTGCCAACACGAACTATTATACGGGCGGCAGAACACCGCTTGGCAAAGTGGGTATCGGCATGGATCCCGCGGATCAGAACATTGGACCTTTCGATCAGCTGAAGCCGGATAATACATTGTCTTATAGCTTGACCCAAACGGCTTATGATGGCGGCTACAGCGGCGGGGGAAGCACGGATACTCAAGCTCCGAGCGTTCCGGGTAATCTGGCGGTAAGCGGTACGACGTCAAGCAGCGTCAGCTTGACGTGGTCGGCTTCAACCGACAACGTAGGCGTGACCGGCTATGATATTTACCGCGGAGGAGTATTGGCAGGCTCTGCGACAGGTACGACTTTTACCGATACCGGCCTAAATCCTAGTACGAATTACGCCTATACCGTTAGAGCCAAGGATGGAGCGGGCAACGTATCCGGCGCAAGCAGCTCCGTAAGCGCGACAACTAACGCTTCCGGCGGAGGCGGTAATCAGGCGGCCTATGAAGCAGAGGCTGCGGCGAATACGCGAACCGGAGCGGCGGTCGTGTCCTCGTGCAGCACCTGTTCGGGAGGCTCGAAAGTAGGGTATGTCGGCAATAATGACGGTACGCTCCAATTTAACGGAGTAAGCGCGTCAGCGGCGGGAACGTATACGATGACCGTGTCTTATCTCAGCGGCGAGGCGCGTTCCGCTCAAATACGCGTTAACGGCGGATCGCCTGTTACGCTTAACCTGCCAAGCACGGGAAGCTGGACTGCCATTGGCACCGTTCAGACGCAAGTACAGTTGAACGCGGGCAATAATACCATCCACTTCTCTAACCCGACAGGCTGGGCGCCCGACTTTGACCGTATTCAGATTAGCGGAGGCGGCAGCGGCGGTGATACGCAGGCGCCAACTGCGCCAACCAATCTGAGCGTATCCGGCAAAACCTCCAGCAGCGTCAGCTTAGCATGGAGCGCTTCGACGGACAATGTCGGCGTTGCGCAGTATGTGATCTACAGAAACGGGAATCAAGCCGGCACGTCAACCGCAACCGGCTTTACCGATAGCGGATTAGCTGCCAACACGGCATACGCGTATACGGTGAAGGCGAAGGACGCAGCGGGCAATCTATCCGCGGCTAGCACGGGAATTAATGTAACGACAAATGCCGCGGGCGGAACCAATGCTTTGCTGCTGGATAACTTCGATAACTCGCCGAGCTGGCCGGGAAGCAATGATCTCGGCAAGTGGGCGGGCGCAAACAGCTTCGTAAACAATGCGGGAGTAATTGATTCAGGAGCATTGAAGCTGGAGTACAACAACAACGGGTGGTTGGGAACGGATATTACCCAAAACATCGGAAGCTACTCGAAGATGGTGATTCGCATCAAAGGCGCGAATGGCGGCGAGCAAAGTCATATTCAGCTCACGATCGGCGGAGTGACCAAGACGCTGGCGGATTTCAGCGGGGATACCGTTACGACAAGCTACAAGGATCTCAATATTAATCTGGCGGCAAACGGTGTTGATCGCAGCAGCCCCGGACAATTGACGATGACCTTCTGGCATGGAGGCAACAGCTCCGTCTGGATAGACGAGATTCGTTTCGAGTAAAAAATAAGGCTGGCCCGCAGTTGCGCGGGCCAGCCTTTTCGTTCTTTTTAAACAGCGGTATCGCTTGGTAAGGTTGCGCTTGGCGCAAGAGATTGACGGAAGAGCTTCATGTCTACAAGGGCGCCGCCATTGAGCCTTGAATTCTCGGCGGCAAAAGCCATTAAGTGGCTTTCCAGGGAGGCTTGCGCCGAGGTTAAGGTGCCGATATACCGTTCGTTCCGGAGGTCGGACACAAATTGCCGCATGATTCCGTCGTCGCCGCCTTGATGACCGCTCTCGCTGACGGGGATTTGAATGACCGACTGCTTGCCGGACGAGAAATCGAACAGCTCGATACGGCCGTTTAAGAGATCGCCGCGAATTTCCCCTTTGGTCCCCATGATTTGAACGATGCGGTTAATATCCCGCGTAAACCCGCTCATGCTGAACATAACGGTAACGCCGTTCTCGAATTCCATGTTTACCGTTTGATGATCGACTACATTATTATCCGTTCTGTATACGCATTTGCCGTAAGGACCGTCTATAATCGCCTTCATTCTATTTATCTCGGTAGGAGGATCCGCGATAAGTGCCGCAAAAGGATTGGATTCCGTGTCCTGCATGTAGAACCGCAATGCCGAATAGGGGCAGGAGGCTTCAACTTTGCAGCCATCCGTGCAGCGGTTGGTCGATCCTTCTGGCGCATTCTCAAGCCGGAAGTGGCTTAACGAGCCAAAGGAGCTGACCTTCGCGCAATCCGCGTCAACAAGCCAGCGAATGAGATCCATGTCATGACAAGATTTTGCCAGAATCATTGGACTTGAGAGCGTATCGTTTCGCCAGTTGCCCCGCACAAAGCTGTGAGCGTAATGGAGGTAACCGACGTTTTCGTTATGTTGAATGGACATGACGTCTCCGATGGAACCGTTACTGATAAGCTGCTTCATTTTTTCCCAGAAAGGGGTATATCGCGAAACATGGCAGATCGAGAGCAAGCGCCCCTCTTCGCGGGCTACGGCTTCCATTTCCACGCACTCGCGGGGGCTGTTCGACATCGGTTTCTCCAGAAGGACATGATACCCTTTTCTAAGAGCGGCGACCGTAGGCTCGTAATGCATCTGATCCTGCGTGCAGATAAGGAGCGCATCGCAAAGCTTGGGTTGGCTTAGCAGCTCTTCCCAGGTTGAATAGAGCTGATCCGCAGTCAGGTTTAACGCTTCCGCAAATCTCGTTCTTCTCTCCAGGCTTGGCTCCGCAACGGCGACGACCTCTACCTCGCCCGGAAATTTTTGAACATACGGCATATAGGACAGGAAACCCCGCGCTCCTGCTCCTATGACGGCAAGCTTGATTGTTTTCATCCAAAGATCACCTTCCTCGAAGCACGATTTAGATTTTTCGATACCACGGCAGCCGGGAGAGCGGCGCATGGACTTCTGCCTGAATAGGGCCTTCTACTACACTTTCGTCATCGCCGAGCCATCGGCCTTCCGGAAATTGAATCATTCGAGTCCGCTGTCCCTTCATCAAGACAGGGGCTACCAGAATGGAGTCGCCAACCATGAATTGATCCTGAACGGCATGATAGCCTTGATTCGAGAACACGAATTCCAGGCTGCGCAGGATGGGAAGTCCATCTTCCGCAGCTTGGCCCGCAAGCTCGAAGAGCAGAGGACCCAGCTTCGTCCGGAGCTGTACCGCTTCCATGCACCAGGACAATTCTTCACCGCTCAGCACTCGCCAAGGAGCCATCGAGAACTGCATGGCGGGGAATAACGCCGAGCATTGAACAAAACGGATAAACAGCTCGGAATCAAATCGGAAATCAGGCGAGTTAATATCCCCATCCATTCCTCCGCCAATCATATCCGGACAATTATAGGCATATCCCATGAGTCCTTGAGCAATAGCATTGGGGATGAGCCCCCCAAGTCCAGTCGCATCCCACGTATGCGTTTTGTCCCGCTGCCGCTGAATGAGCGCTTGCCCTCCGAGCTTCCAGCACATGCGCAGCTCGCTAAGCGCGTATCCGATTCCCAGCCGGGCATAGCATTCGCAATCCTCCATGGGGAGGATAGGACGCGACCACGCGACATCCTGCGAGACGTCATTCAGCAAGCCGGGCAGCACCGGCTCTCCTGCATCAAGCTTAAAGCCGTCAACCCCGTAATCCGCAATAAGCCTGTCTAACTGCTGCTTAAACCATGCGGATCCTTCCGCGCTTGTATAATCAACGACCGCGCTGTAGCCATTCCACCATCTTCTTAGGACAGGCGTGCCGTCGGCATGCTTCATTAAAAGGCCTTTGTCGCGTAATTGGCGGAACGTGATGCTGTCTGGGCTTACGTACGGACATACCCAAAGCATGATTTTGAATCCTAACTCGTGCAAGGAGTTGATCATTCCCGCAGGATCGGGGAATCGATGCTTCTCGAAATCCCAGGTTCCATAGTCTTGCATCCAATTATCGTCAATGATTAACACGCCTGGAGGAAAGCCGTTCCGAATAATGGATTTTGCGTAATGAAGAAGCTTCTCCTGTGTCGGTTCGTAAAACATTTCTACCCAAGTGCAGTATTGCGGAGCCGTAAAGGCTATTTGGTCAGGCGTAACGCCCGAAGGAGGGAAATGCTTCTTGGATGCGTGCCGATAAGCGCCTTGAAGAGTCTCATGCCCTTCTTCAATCTCGATCCTCTGCTCGTGATTAATCGTGAGGGTGTTCTCATTAAAGGAGAAGGCAAACGGCTCCTCGCACCAAATAGATCTTCCCCGATTAGAAAGCAATAAGGGCGAAGCCTGGTTATCATCCGTCAAACGCAAATCGCGAGAATGGGGCTGCCCGCCAAAAGGCATGAGATGCCCTTCGTTTATTACGCCTCCCCACCAGAATTCTCCCGGCTCTCTTTGCAACACCGTAATTGTCATCGCAGACACTTCCAATCTGTATTATGAAATAATTTGCGCAATTATTTATTGATATTATGGATGAATAAGGATTTGAATGCAAACCTTTTTTCATCTTAACATTTAGGCATATGATCTTAAAAATGAGGCATTTAAAGCATTTATGCAAATGGTTTAAACTAAGTGTGTAAGAGGCAAGCGGGTTTGCGGAGGATAGAGATTGCGCAAATTTTTTGCCTAAATCAATCATTAGGGGGATGTCTATATGGCGAAAAGAAACAAATTTTCATTCTTGCTTGTGGCTGTCATGATGATTTTGTCTTTAATCACTGCTGCATGCGGCAACAACTCGAACAACACGAACAACAAACCGAGTAACGATCCGGGCAATAGTGCGAGCAACAATGCCGGGGAAGCGACTGAAGCGCCCAAGAAGAACGTAACGCTTACTTACGCGATCTGGGATAAAATTCAACAGCCGGCGATGGAAGCCATCGCGACAGAGTTTACGGCTCAAAATCCGAATATTAAGGTGAAGGTCGAAGTTATCCCATGGGGCGATTATTGGACGAAAATGTCCGCTGCCGCTCCTGCTGGCACACTGCCAGACGTGTTCTGGATGCACGGAGGTCAATTTGCTACTTATGCATCCGGTAAATTCCTTGAGCCGATCACAAGCAAGGTTGAGGCTGGAGAAATCGATCTGAAAAACTATGCCGCGAATCTTGCTTCCATTTATACGCTGAACGGCGAGAACTATGGCATTCCGAAGGATTTTGACACGATTGGTTTGGCCTATAACAAAGAGCTGTTCGATCAAGCGGGCATTCCTTATCCGGACGACACTTGGACTTACGCCAAGCTGGCCGAGGTTGCCAAACAGCTGAGCCAGCCTGACAAAGGCATCTACGGTTTCGGAGCGAAGATGGACACGCAAACCGGCTATTGGAACGATATTTTGGCTAACGGCGGCAAAATTATTGCCGATGACATGAGCAAGTCGGGGTACGATGATCCGGCTGCTGTCGAAGCATTGCAAGCCCGCTATCAAATGACGGTTGACGGCGCTTCTCCAACTCATCAGCAAATGACGGATGTGGAAGCAACCGAGATGTTCAAATCCGGCAAATTGGCGATGATCTTCGACGGATCCTGGCGGATCAGCGATATTGATAGCAGCGAAATTATCAAGGGGAAATGGGATTGGGCGAAATTGCCTATCGGCAAAGCGAAAAGAGCCAATATCATTAACGGCCTCGGCAACGTGATGTCCGCAAGCGGCAAAAACAAAGAAGAGGCTTGGCTGTTCCTCAAGTTCCTGGGATCGCAAAAAGCCGCTGAAATTACGGCGCAAATGGGCGCGGCTATTCCGGCATACAACGGCACGCAGGATGCTTGGCTGACTTCCAGACCGCATTTGAATCTGAAAGTATTCACGGAGCAAGTGGCGGATGCCACTCCGTATCCAAGTGGTTCGATGGCGTATCCGGTATGGTTCGCGAAAGAGCCTGAGATTATGTCCCAAGCATGGGGCGGAGCGATCTCGGTAGAAGAGGCCGCGAAGAAGGTTGCGGAGATGATGAATCAAGCCATCGCGGACGCCAAATAAGTACCGCTTAATAGGAAGGAAATCGGGAGGCGTTCCTGCTGACGGGAGCGTCTCCGATGAATAGGGAGTGGTGAAATTGAATTCCAGAAGCAGATATGTGTGGGCCTATTTCATGATTGCGCCAACTCTCATAGGCACATTGGTTTTCTGGGGTTGGCCGGTTGTTCAATCGATTTTGCTGGGATTCCAGCATTCTTCAAATTTTGGAACCGATAACCATTGGGTTGGATTCGATAACTACGTCAAGCTGGTCCATGACGAAGAGTTCTGGCAGAATCTGCGTAACACCCTGATTTATGTAGCTATGTTTGTGCCCGTTACGCTGGTGCTCTCTACCTTGTTTGCCGTCCTGCTAAATACGAAGATCAAAGGGGTTTCCCTTTATCGCGTCATCTTTTTCTTGCCTCAAGTGACCATGCCCGCCGCGGCAGCGATGGTATGGGTTGTCTTGTT
This sequence comes from Paenibacillus glycanilyticus, assembly GCF_023715145.1. Classification (GTDB taxonomy): domain Bacteria; phylum Bacillota; class Bacilli; order Paenibacillales; family Paenibacillaceae; genus Pristimantibacillus; species Pristimantibacillus glycanilyticus_A. The sequence continues at coordinate 30,525 of NZ_JAMBNP010000011.1, forward strand.
CGCCCAGGATTTCGGACTCATCAACCATTTATTGGGGACGCGTATGGCGTGGCTGTCTAATGGCCATTATGCCATGCTTGTGCTCGTTATCGTTGGCGTGTGGGGGGCAATCGGCATGAATATGCTGCTCATTCTCGCAGGCTTGCAAGGAATACCGAGATCTCTTTATGAAGCGGCGGATATTGACGGCGCCAAGCGATTCAACAAGTTTCGATTTATTACGATTCCGATGTTAACGCCAACCTTGTTTTTCACGAGCATCATTCTATTCATTGGAGCTACGCAGATCTTCGACTCGATCTATCTGATTATCGGCAAGACGAATGTCGCGCTTCCGTCGGTTCGCTCGCTTGTGTATGCCTATTACCAAAACAGCTTCATTTATAATGACCGCAACTATGGCGCGGCAATCATCAATGTGTTGCTGGTCATTAACCTTGCGCTGACAGGCATTCAGTTCGCCTTTCAGAAGAAATGGGTCCACTACGACTAAGGAAGGGGGAAGACCTAAATATGCACAGCTTAACGTCTAAGAAGATCAACCTGGTTGTTCATATCATTCTTATTATCAGCGCCATCGCTATGCTTGTGCCATTTATTTGGATGGTGCTGACTTCGCTGAAGACAACGACGGAAGCTACGCAAATTCCGATCCGTTATTTTCCGGATGCCCCCAGCTTTAGAGGTTATATTGAAGCGATCAAGCAATCGGAGTTTCCGCATTATTACATGAATACGATCATATCGGCGGTAATGAAGACCGTGTTTCCCGTTATCTTTAGTTCAATGGCGGCGTATGCTTTTGCCCGGATCCGGTTTCCGGGAAGCTCTCTGCTGTTTATCCTGATTCTATCGGTCATGATGGTGCCGAATCCCGTTTTCTATACGCCGCAATACATGATGATGAGCGAATTGGGACTCGTGAATACCGTTACCGCGCTTTGGATTGCTTCATTAATCAGCCCCTTTGCTACATTTCTTCTAAGGCAATTTTTCATGGGCATATCCAAGGAATTGGAAGAGGCCTCCGTTCTGGACGGCTGCAATCCGTTCCAAATATATTGGCATATCATGCTTCCTTTAGTCAGGTCGGCTTTGGTAGCTATCGTTATTATTCAGCTTCAGTGGGCCTGGAACGAATTGCAATGGCCGCTTATTATTAACAGCTCTCCCGAGAAGATGACCCTGTCATCCGGCATAGCTACGCTGGTATCCATGTTCGGAACCGATTACCCGGTGTTAATGGCTGGTGCCTTTATGGCGGTCGTTCCGATGATTATTCTCTTCTTTATATTCCAAAAGCAGTTTATTGAAGGGATCGCCTTCAGTGCGACAAAAGGTTAATAGGTATCCGGACTTCTGTGAGTCCGGATTGATTTGTTCGATGTTGACAGCGCTTTCAGATTTAAAAGGAGGATTTTGATGAAACCATTAGCCATGCATGAGATCAGGAGTACGTCACTCAAAGTGATGCTCGTCGTAAGCTTGTTATTGAGCACGTTCTTTGGGAATAGTCCGAGCCGAGTAAGCGCGGACCCGGCCCCAGCCCAAGCTGGTGTACCAACAAATCCATTTCCGAGCCCTGCGGTGGATAGTGCTCTAACGAAGCATGACCTGACCTATGCTCCAAGCCCGCTGGACAATCCGCTGAAAGGATTCGCGCCGTTCTATCCGTGGGAAACGGAGACTTCATTCCCCCACAGCTTGGAGTGGTATTATGTCCCGCTTAAAGCGGTGATGAATGGCCCGGATTCTTATACCTTTGACGCTGGTCTTGAACCGGCGCTGGATGCCATTGCGGCAAGAGGGAATCAGGCGGCGATTAGAGTCTATCTGGAGTATCCCGGCAAAGAGGATGCCATGCCGGCGTTTATTCGCGACAGCGGCGTTGCCATGCGTCACAACGATACGTTTGACCAAGACGAGCCGGATTATGACGATCCGTTAATGGTCGCGTATCTGACAAACTTTATTAAAGCCTTTGGCGCAAAATATGACGGTGATCCGCGTATCGGCTTTATTCATATGGGCCTCGTTGGTTTATGGGGGGAATGGCATACTTACCCTTATGATGAGGATGCTGCAGACGGATTGCCGAATTATATGCCTAGCGCGGATACCATCGAGGAGCTTTTCGGCGCCTATGATACAGCCTTCAACTACACGAAGCTGGAGGTCCGGTATCCCGGCTTGCCTGGCGCATCGGAATACAACATGGGCTACCATGACGACTCCTTTGGTTATAAGGAAGGCGATCCGCTGCAAAGCGTAACGCAGCCCGAAAGTATGGGCGGAGCCTATTATTCGTTCCTGACCAAAATGCTGGAGGCCGGATCGGAGAATAAATGGATAACGGAATCGGTTGGCGGAGAGGTGCGTCCGGAAATTCAGAGCAGCTTCTTTTCCGGCGGAGCTAACGTTGATGATGCCATGGACGATATTGAACTGACTCATGCGACGTGGATGATTAACCAGGGCGGTATCAGCAACTATGATGCTGACAATGCAGCCGTTGCCGCAGGCGTGAGAAAGATGGGCTACGATCTGAATGTGAAGAGCGCCCATTATAATGATGTTGCGCAAGGCGACCCGCTTAAGGTTGGCGTAACCATTCAAAATAATGGCGTCGCTCCCTTTGCTTATCCTTGGAAGGTAGAGCTGGGAGTGAAGAATGCAACGGGTAAGCTTGTGAAACAGTGGGATACAACCTGGGATATGACGAAGGTTATGCCATCGCAGATCAGAACGTACCCGGAATGGAATGTGGCTGGCGATCCGAAGTACGTATCATTCGGTGAACCCTATTATTTCGATGCGACAATTGCGGCTCCAGGTCTAAATGACGGTTACTATTATTTGGTTATGAAGGTCGTTAACCCGTTAGAGGCTATTAGCGGCAAGGCGAAAAAAGTAGGCTTTGCGAACACGGATCAAGACAAGGAAGGCTGGCTGAATTTGGGGCCGGTACGAATAGGGGATTGCGCAGCCCCTTGTTCCGAGCCTCCAACATCGCCGCCGGCGCCGCCAAAGCGCTTGCTCGTGGATGATTATGACGGAACGCCGGCATGGTCCGGAAGCACTCAAAATGATCTCAACCAATGGACCGGATCAAGCGGATTTGCCAATGGGAGTGGCGCCGGTGTTGTGGAGAACGGCGTTTTAACGCTGCAATATCAGAATATGTCCCGGATGGAAACGAATATCGGCCGAAATCTTGCGGATACGGGCAAACTGGTCATTCGGGTAAAAGGAGCAGCCGGTGGCGAAGAGAATCAGGTCAATATCGGCATTGGCGGCGTAACGAAAACGCTCGGTCAATTCAGCGGCGATACGGTAACGACAAGCTACAAAGACATTGTGATCGACTTGCCTAATCAAGGGGTAGATTTATCGCAGACGATCTGGAGCATTGCAATCTCCCAAGCCACGTGGGGGACGACGGGAACCATCTCTATCGATGAGATCTACTTTACGGATAAGTACGAATCGGACACGGATCCCGGTACCGATCCCGGTACCGATCCCGGCACCGATCCTGGGTCAGACAAACCGGGGCTCATAGACGATTTCGAGTCCTATGCGGATAATGCTGCGCTTGGGCAAGCATGGACGGAAGCATGGTCAGACAAACCGGGTTCGGTTACAAGAGCGCTTGGAGAGTCAAGCGGAAGCAAGGGGCTCAAGCTGTCGACTGCAATCGCGGATTCGGAATGGTCGAATATTATCCATGCCATCCCTTCCGACAAGAAAGATTGGTCGAAGTATGACGGCTTAAGCTTCTGGGTGGACAATGCAACGAACGACAATAAGGATTTCAGCTTAAATGTCGCGCTTCAAACGCCAGTCGCCAAAGGCGAGTTTGGTTTGAAGGAAGGCGGGCATGCCTTAACTATCGCAGCTGACGGAAGCTGGCATCCTGCCGCGTTTAACGGAAGCTCGCTCAATGTTCCTGCGGGATTCCAAGGCGTAGTCAAAATCTCTTGGGATCAATTCGCTCAATCCGCATGGCAGTGTGACGGTGTTCAAGCAGACTGCGCAGCCGCGCTTGATCCAAGCGAAGTAACCGGACTTCAGTTCGGATACCCGCCAGCGGGTTATAGCCATAACGTCATCACCATTGACGACATCTTGCTCTATCGGGCTGACAAAGTATTGGACGATTTCGAATCTTATGCTGACGATGCCGCTTTGCAGAGCATCTGGAGAATAGACTGGGAATCCGGAGAGCCGTCCACCCTTCGCACGATTGACCATGCGAATGTATCGAATGGCAGTCAAGCGATGAAGCTTTCCGTTACTCCTCCTCCGGGCAAACCCGTATCCGATTGGGTAAACATTAAACGCGTCGCCTTTAGCGGAGCGGATTCGGATTGGTCCGCATTTGACGGACTCACCTTCTGGGTTAATAATGTCTCGCCGACCAGCAAAAGCATGGATTTGAATCTTTCGCTTGTTACGGATGCGCCAAAGGGCGAATTTTCTTTAAAACAAGGCGGAGCCGTACAGTTCTATGATGCCGATGGCGGCTGGAAGACAACCACGCTTGGCGGAGGCTCCCTATCCGTCGCTGCCGGCTACAAAGGAATGGTTCGAATTCCTTGGAGCGCATTCGCCCAATCCGCATGGCAAGGCTGCGATGCTTGCGACGCGGAGTTCGATGCAAGCAAGGTTCTTCAAATTCAATTCGGCTTTGGCCCGAACAATCAAACGGACAATGTGCTCAGTATTGACCAGATTGGTCTCTATGCATTAGCCGGCAGAACCGGCGGATCGGGAGAAGGACCAACAACAGATCCCGTTGACCATCCAGCGGCGCCTGCTTGGGCAACGGCAGCGGGAACGGAGGCGCTAACCTATCAGCATGCACCTGTAGACAATCCGCTCAAAGGCTTCCTTCCCTTCTACGATGCAGCGGAGGAAACCTATTTCAGGGAAGGCGATGATTGGAGAGACCGGCCAACGCAATTGCCTTATAGCATGGAGTTCTTCTACTTGCCGCTTAATAAGCTGATGAACAACCTGAATGATTTTAATTGGGCGGAGCTGGACAAACGGCTTGACGCCGTCGCGTCCAGAGGCAACCAAGCCGTATTCAGGGTTTATCTGGACTATCCGAATAAACCGTCCGGAATCCCGCAATTCCTTCTGGATGAAGGGCTGGAGACTTATGCTTATTCGGAATACAACAACGGCAAGGATGCAACGAGCTTAGCGCCTAATTATAATGACGAGCATTTAATGGGAGCGTTGGACAATTTCATTCACGCGCTTGGAGCGCGTTATGACGGCGATCCCCGTATCGGCTTCCTGACAATCGGATTGATCGGTTTCTGGGGCGAGTGGCATACGTATCCTTATGACGGGAACATCAAATCACCAAATCTGATGCCATCCGACGCCAACCTGAAGCGGGTTCTTACCGATATGGATAATGCTTTTAACGAAACGCAGCTCGTCTTGCGTTATCCGATGGACAACAGCATCTTAAAAACCAAAAACTTCGACGTCGGATACCATGATGATTCCTTTGCGTTCCAGACGCTCCCGCCAAGCCTCGGCGGGCAAGGCTGGCATTTCTGGGGAAGAGTCAATGACGCAGGGGTAACGGATTTCTGGAAAACGAACAGCATGGGCGGAGAGATGAGACCGGAAATTCAATTGAAAATGTGGAACAATGATCCGCCTAAATACAATGAACCGTCGGCCCCTATCGAGGGGGCGCAAGGAGAAGATTATTACACCAGCTTGAACTTAACCCATGCCTCTTGGCTGATTACGCAAGGAATTTTCCAAACTCCTCTGGAGGCTGAACCGCTGGCAAGAGCTGCGGAAGGATCGCGGAGATTGGGCTATGAATATTACGTACCAGCCGCTTACCTGGACGCGTCGGACGGAAATCTGAAGGTAGGAGTAGAGCTGGAGAACAAAGGAGCAGCGCCATTCTACTACAACTGGAAGGTAGAGCTTGCGGCCAAATCAGACAATGGAATTGTGAAAGTATGGGAGCCGGGCTGGGATCTGAAAGACATTCTTCCGAATACGAATGGCTTTGACAACAATAAGCTGTTTGAATCGACCGGCAATCCGGCATTAAGCAACGGCAGGTATCAAATCTTGATGCGGTACGTGAATCCGCTGGAGGATATCAACGCGGACGCCAAGAAATTCCGCTTCGCCAATACGGAGCAGAATAGCGACGGGTGGCTGGAGCTGGGCAGCGTGGACGTATCGAATAGTTCTGCCGAGGCTCCAATAAGGGTTACGGGTTTAACGGCGAATACGCCAAGCCAGCTTCAATTGTCCCCTAACGCCAGCGCACAAATCAATGTTACGGTAGCACCGGCAGGAGCGGGCAATAACAGAGTGGTGTGGTCTTCGGCCAATACGAAGGTGGCCTATGTGTCTGCAACAGGCTTGGTCAAGGCTGTTGGTGTCGGTACCGCTGTCATTACGGCTAAGTCTTCCGACGGCAATCTGGAGAAGCAATTCCAAGTGACCGTTGCTTCCGATTCAGGCTCGAACCCGTCCTCTGGCGGATCAACAACTCAGCCAGGACTGGAACATACGGATAAAGGAATCAAGCTGGGGCAGGATGCGGCAACCATTGCGCGATCAACGAACGGAAACGGCATAAATGAGACAACCGCGACCGTTGACGCGAAAAAGCTTCAGGATGCCTTCCAAGCTCTTCGCAACAAACCGTCTAGCGTACAATCCAATTCCGTCATTATCGAATTGGAAAACAATGGAGGAAGCGTGAAGGTAAATATCCCGTCATCTGCCCTTGCAAATGTTGGGGATGCGCTGCCGGACGCGTCGATTCTTGTGCAGACGGATTTCGGAAGCTACAAGGTTCCCGTTAAAGCTCTAGGTTTGGCTGCTTTAGCTCAGAAGCTTGGCGCGAGCCCAGAGGAGATGACGATTCGTATCGTCATTGACAGAGTGGCAGGCAGTGCGGCGGATCTACTGGCTGCACAGGCAGGCAAAGAGGGACTGACCTTGCTTGTTCCCGCGCTGGATTACAAAATCTTTGCCCAAGCAAACGGGCAGTCCATCGAGATAACCAGCTTCGGCAGCACCTATGTCGAGAGAACGGTTATTGTGCCGGGAACCCTTGATCAAGCGAATGCGACGGCCCTTCTATTCGACCCGGTTACAGGGGCATTTACTTTTGTTCCATCGATTATTCAAGAAAACGGCGGGCATAAAGAAGTTGTCATTAAACGAAACGGGAATAGCATTTATGCGGTTGTTTCGAGTTCGGGCAGCAGAACGTTCGCTGATCTCCAAGGCCACTGGGCGAAATCGGATGTCGAATTGCTGGCCTCCAAACGAATAATCAACGGTGCTGCGCCTGACCGCTTCTCGCCGGACAAACCGATTACCCGCGCGGAATTTACGGCTATCCTTGTCCGCTCCCTTGGACTCAGCTCCTCGGATGCGAAGTCCGTTTTTGGTGACGTAGCCAAAGGAGACTGGTACGCAGACGTGATTGCAACGGCGGTTGAGGCGGGACTCATTAATGGCTACGCCGATGGTACGTTCAAACCAAATGAACAAATCACCCGCGAACAAATAGCCGTTATGATCGCAAGAGCCTTGAGCTATGTGAATAAATCCGTTCAAGTCAACGAAGATGCTCTTAAAAGGTATGCGGATAACGGCTCCGTTAGCGCATGGGCTAAACAGTCGATAGCCGAATTGCTCGCAGCTCAAATTATGAAAGGGAAATCCGAGACAACAATCGATCCGGCCGCGCTTGCAAGCCGAGCTGAAGCCGCGGTTATGATCAAACGGTTTCTGCAATTCGTCCAATTCATGAACTAAATGCCGGAAGGAATAAAGGAGCACATCGCGTAAGCGCATGTGCTCCTGTTCTATGACGGTAATCATATTCACGCTATTAGAATTAGTGTAGACTAGCATTGAGTCTCTATGGTAAAGAGGGAGCGTTATAAGATGAAGCCTATTGTTATCGGTACGGTTGCGATACTGTCCCTATCTCTTGCGTATATCCTGTTCAGCCACTATATCAGCCCGGGCTTATCCAATCCGAAAGGCTCCCATAACGCCGATGCAGCGAACAACACGGGAAAAGACGCGCCTGAATCATTTGTCACCTTGAAGGTGATTATGCCTGGCGACCAGTCGGCGCGCATGGGTGACTTCGTTGAGAACGAACTAAACGAGAGATTAAAGAAAGATTTGAATATGAATCTTGAATTGACATATATCCCATGGTCGAATTACCAGCAAAAGCTGGAGCTCGCCTTATCCACCGGAGAAGATTACGATTTGTTCTGGTATGGCGCGCCATTCGTCTCCGTCTATTACAGCAAAGGTTATATTCAACCGTTAGACGAGCTTCTGGACAAATACGGACCCGATCTGATTAAACATATCCCCGATGATAATTTCAAGCAGAACCGGATCGAAGGGAAGCTTTGGGCGATTCCGTCCCAAGCCTTTACGTCCGCCGGGAAATTCTCTTCGGTTATGGTCCGCCAGGACTTGCTGGAGAAGGTCGACATGACAGACATCAAGACGATAGCCGACTTGGAAAAATTCTATCAAAAGATGCAGGCGATAGATTCAAGCTACTACGGTTACTTGGAAACGGATCGCGGGCATGAATTGCTGTGGCGCGAATTGACGGATCGTAACTATTCATCCCTGGATGAGAGAATGTTATTTATGGTGGATGAGGACTCGGGAGAGATGCTCAGCTACGTGGAATCCGATTTATATAAGAAAGTAGCTCAGCTGCGCGAGTCATGGGTCAACAAGGGGATTATTAACAAGGACCTTGTCGGCAATCCGGCGGCGAAGATTGATCAGGAGAATGCGGGCAAGCTTCTATTCCGCGTAGGCGCGGTATCCCGAGCGATGGAAAATCTGCAGACGGCTCGGAATGCCGATCCGAATGCGAGGCTTCGCGAATATTATCTGGCAAAGGACAAGCCGAAGTACATTACGACCCCAAGCAATGAAGCCTTTATGATTACATCCGCCTCGCAAAACCCTGAACGCGCCATGATGTTCATGAATTGGATTCTGCAAAGCAAAGAAAATTATAACTTTATTATTTATGGGGTAGAGGGTAAGGATTATGAACTGGACAACGGTAAAATCAAGCAATTGACCAATGACCAGCTGATGTACGAATGGATGTGGCGGAACAAGGACTATTTCATCGCGCCTGCCAGCGTAGAAGATAACATTATCGATGATATGCTTGCCAATGACGAGAATTCCCGCATCTCCAAGCTATTCGGGTTTCATTTCAACGAGGCCTCCGTCAAGAACGAGATCGCGCAAGTCATGGCGGTCTATAAGGAAAAATTCGAGCCGATCAATTTTGGACTGGCCAGCTACGATCAATATTATGAAGATGCCCTCGCAGCTCTCAAGAAGGCGGGCTTTGACATTGTTTTTGCCGAACTGAAAAAGCAATTCTCGGAATTTCAACTCCAAGCCCGCAGCTGAGAGGACGATTGATCATGAGCAGGTTCAATATCTTTACCAAGTTGATAGCTACTTTGCTGATTTTGCTTATTCCGATCATGCTTCTGTTTGCCGTGTCGAACCGAACAAGCACGGAGGTATTGACCGACGAAATTATTAAGGTAAAGCGCTATCAGATTGAAACGTTTGCCAACCAGCTGGATCAATTGTTTTTCCGGCTGGATACCTATAAGAAAATGCTGTACGAAAGCACGGATGTGCGAAATTTAGCTTATCCCGATTTGCTGGACGACGTCTTGGACAAATACAGAATTAACCGAACCGTCTCGGAAGAAATAAATCGTCTGGCCGGTTATGGCGATTGGAAAGCCGTGATCGCCGTGCTTTATCCTAGGACCGGAATCGTCATCAAGAGCAACTCCAGCTTGAATGCGCTTCCAAAGGAACTTCCCTTGCAGGATACCTTTTGGCAATACTACTCCGATCCGAGCGAGGATTATTTCATGGGCATCTTATCTTATCCCGAGAACTCGGCGGAGACGGGCGAGGCGCACATGAGAGTCGTGCTGAAGTTCGGCGTGGCCGCGCTGCGAAGCGCTTTATCCGAATTCAAAGCCAATGGCTCGGGAGATCCGTTCCTGTACCATCCCGGGTCAGCTCCTATCTATAATTATTCGGTTAACGTGAAGCAGATTGACGAATTTCTCCCCCGGCTTAAGGAGATTGATCCTTCGACGGAAAGCGGGTACATGCTGCTTCAATCCGACAAGACGAAGTTTCAGGTTCATTATCAAAAGCTGGAGTCTTTGGGCTGGTATCTGGTTGACTACGTACCCATCAGCAATATCATGGCGCCAATCAGCCGGAACCAGACCATGTTTTACGTCATAAGCGGCATGCTTTTGTTTATGGGGGCGTATCTTGCCTTTGTGATGTATCGCAATATTCAGATTCCGTTCCGGAAAATGATCCGCAACATGAATTTAATCGAGAAAGGCATTTATTCCGTAAGGATGGTAGACAAGCCCAAAGGGGAGTACCGGTTTTTGTATGACCGATTTAACTCCATGGCGTCAAAAATAGAGGAGCTGATTGTCGATGTATATAAAGAACAGCTTCGGTCGAAGGATGCGACGCTAAAGCAGCTGCAATCGCAGATTAACCCGCATTTTCTCTACAACACGCTTGCTTATATTAAAAGCATGATTGAACTAAATGAACAGCATGCCGCTATTTCAATGACCATGAATTTGAGCAAGTATTACCGGTATACGACCAAGACGGGAAATAAGATGGTGCGGTTAAGAGAGGAACTGGACTTGATCCATTTCTATCTGGAGATTCATTGCATGCTGAGAGACGACTTTGAATTTCATATCGAGATCGAGCCGCAGATGGAGAATCTTGAGGTTCCCAGATTAATCGTACAGCCGCTTGTTGAGAATGTAATCCTTCATTCGTTTAATCAGCAATCCGAATACGGAATGATTCAAATAAAGTGCTGGAGCGAAGATGGAGTGCACCATGTAGCCGTAGAAGATACGGGCAGCGGAATGGATTATTCCATGCTCGAGTCTATCCGGAAGAAGATTTATTCGAGCGGCGAAGAGATTGAATCGGGGCTGAAAAATGTCCATCAACGTCTGCGGTTAATGTACGGCGGCGACTCGGGCCTGCAGCTTAGCCAATCGAAGTTAGGCGGGCTTTGCGCACAGTTAAGCTGGAGCGATAAGGAAGGTGTATAAGCATGTACGAAATATTAATCGTGGACGATCACACGCACTTGGTTGACAGCCTGGCGATTGGACTTCCGTGGGAGCAAATGGGGGTCTCCCATGTCTACAAAGCCTATTCCGGCGAAGAGGCGCTGGAGCTGTTAAATTACCGTTCGGTTGATATCGTGGTAACGGACATCCATATGAACGGAATGACCGGACTCGAATTAATTGCCCGCATCAACGAGAAATGGAAGAACACAAAGGCGGTAATCATAACCGGCTATGATGAATTTCAATATGCGAGAGAAGCCCTTCAACAGCAGGTCTGCGATTATTTATTGAAGCCGGTATCGAACGAGGAGCTGGAACAGACTCTTCGCAATATCATTGAGAGAATTACGGAAGAAGGCAACGAGCTCTTAAATCAGCAGAAATTTGTATACCGTTTCCGGGAAAGCTTGCCCAAATTAAGAGAAATGCTCTTGTTTGACCTGATCTCCGGCAAGAATCACCCACTATCTGATTTGGAGGATAAGATCGGTTTATACGGACTTCCCTTTTCTGTTGAAAGGGAGGCCATCCTCTTATGCATGCGAGTGGAGGAGGACTATTCGAATAAGGATCTTTATAGTCTCTCTCTAATCGAATACGCCATGTTTAACATTGTGGAAGAGGTTTTTGCGGATAGATTTCATGTGATGTATTGCAAGGATTCGCATGATTACTTGATATTCCTGGTCCAATCCAATCAACTGGAGCCGTCCGGCAAAGACAGCTCTGCTGCCATTGAAGATCTAGCCAGGCTCTCCCAGCATCAAATCAAATTATATTTAAAGTCGAAGGTTTCGATCGTATTAAGTAACTGGGGAGCGTTGCCGAAAGACATACAGCCCATGTATCACTCTGCTCTATCGATTTATACCGACTACATTGGCTATCAGACGGAAAGCTTTTTCCATGTGACGCAAAAGAAAGAAGCATTCGATATTCAGCCGCTTGCGGAGCTTTATCGTTCCCAAACCTTTATGGAATTAATAGATTTCGAGCAGTGGACGGCATTTGAGACGAAGCTTAGCCGGATATTCGATGAGCTCGAAGGCGCGGGCAGCGGAGCCCGGGAATACGGGCTTGAAATCTACGTCACGCTGCTGCAGGCGTACTCCTATTATTTGCACAAGAAAGGCAAGCGGATCTTAGAAGTGTTTGGAAGAGACATCGAGAAGATGCTGAAGATTGATGCCAGCTGGAGCGTGGATCCGTTGAAGGAATGGGCCTTCGGCAGCTATGTGCAAATCAAAGCATACAGCGACAGGCGTTCGGATCATATACGGTCTGACTTAATGGAGCGGATCCGCCGGTTTATACAAGACCATCTAATCGATATAACCCTTCAAACGGTGGCCGACCATGTCAATCTGCATCCCGTATATGTATCAAACCTGTTTAAGCAGGAGGCGGGAGAGAATTTCTCCAACTACGTGCTTCGCCTGCGAATGGAGAAGGCGCTTCAACTGCTGAAGCACAAGGATTTGAGAATCAGTCAAATCGCACATGAGGTTGGCTATCAGAAGCCGCAGTATTTCATTAAGCTGTTTAAATCGCAATACGGAATGACGCCGCAAGAGTTTAAGAATAGCTTATGACTATGGAGGAGCAATGATTTTATGCAATTAAGGGAGCTTTGCGAAGGAATACGATTAGGAGAGGAAGCCAGCCGAATTCTATTTGATTTCCGAATGGAAGAAGGGGAATATGAGAGGCTGAAGCAGCATTTTCAAACGGACCGCCATTCGTTCTTCCGTCAGGTGACGGGAGAAGCGGGATATAGGCAAAAGCTGCTTTATCTATTCGCGAGATTTGCCGTGGATGCGTATGAAGAATACCGGATGCGGGGAATTGAGGATCGCATTTATTTCGATACGTTCACGGATATCCGGATTTGGAGCGAAGCCTGCCACCGAGATTTCGGCGAACATGGCATTGAAGAGTACAACTGGCTTCAGGAGCATGTCAGGCTCCGGTTATTTCGTCTGGGACGACTGCAGTTTCAACCCATGGCTTTTGAGGGAGAGAGCTTAAGGGCAGGGAATCGTTCGGTGGAAAAGCATCAGCTGGTGCTGAATATTCACATTCCGGAAGGGGAGTCTTTGACGCCGCATGAGGTGTCCCATTCTTTGCAATTAGCCCGGACGTTCTTTCGGGGAATCCCTCCGGTATATATTTGCAGTTCATGGCTGCTGTACCCCGGTCTCGATAAGGTGTTGAAGGCGGAATCCAACATTCTGAGATTTCAACGGCTATTCCATACGTATGAAGTCGACGAAGAATCAAGGCAAGCGGAGCAAAGAATATTCTATCGGTTAATGGCGAAGCCAGAAGATTACAAGGAAGAAACGAGCCTGCAGCGGGCTGCAAAAGCTTTATTGCTTAGCGGCGGGAGACTCGGGAGCGGAAGCGGCGTGCATATACCGGAGGAAGCCAATTAACGGATTGGACGTTTCCTAGTGAAGTGGCTATTTAATCGTGCTATTATTTAATAGATATTTCCATTAAGGAGTCAGCCATACTGGGAGGGAGATTCAGCTATGAAGTTTGGAGTCAGTACTTATAGCTATTATCAAGCATTGCAGTCCGGGGAAATGGACGTTCTTGATGTCATTGCTACCATTGCGGCCATTGGCGGCGAGCATGTGGAGATTGTTCCGCTTGGCTTCAATTTGACCGATAATCCGGGGCTGATCGAAGATATTCGCCGCAAAGCCGATGAGGTCGGCATTGATATCTCGAATTACCTGATTGGCGCAAACTTTGCCGACAAGAGCGAAGAGGAATACGAGCAGGAGATCGAACGCGTTAAGCGGGAAGTGGACATCGCGGCGAAGCTTGGCGTAGGGTTGATGCGTCACGATGTGGCTTCGTCACCGGATACGTCAATTGGTCATTTCAATAACGAACTGCCAAAGCTAGCGGAGGCTTGCCGCCGGATTACGGATTACGCGGCAACGAAGGGTATTATAACAACCGTTGAGAATCATGGCTATTTCCTCCAAGCAAGCGATCGTGTACAGGCTCTCATTCATGCCACGGACCGAGGCAATTTCAGAACAACCGTGGACGTAGGCAACTTCCTTTGCGTGGACGAGGATTCGGCGGCCGGTGTCTCCAATAACATCGCTTACGCTTCCATGGTACATATTAAAGATTTCTATGTGCGCCATCCCGAAAGCAAGCTGGGAGAGGGATGGTTCCGTTCCTCCCACGGCAATTACTTGCGGGGGGCTATCGTAGGTCATGGCGATATCGATATGCGGCGCGTGCTGGGCATCGTGAAGCAATCCGGCTATGACGGTTATATCTCCGTCGAGTTCGAAGGTCTGGAGCCTTGCCGGTTTGCCGTGCAGCAGGGTCTCAACCAGCTGAGAACGATTTGGGGAACACTATAAATTTATGACTTCGTACATTTGATTCTTGCACTCATAACGCTTGAATAAGCTGGTTTCGGCAACTGCCGGAGCCGGCTTATTTTGTTTGCGCCGCCCGCCTTATCTGTCAGATAAATTTGTTTTCCGCTATTCCATTTTCAAGTAGAAGTGTATAATCACTACTATATAAATATAGATCGGAAACGTAGGAGGAAACCATCTTGTCACTTAGAGATCGCTTTAAACACGAGCTTTTTGTGAATAAAAACAGTGAGCTGACTCAGTTGATGCTGAATCGCATTCTAAATATGAAATCCGAATTTATCTGCATTACAACTTTCCAGGATGGCGAATTTATTTATGCGAACGATTCGGTTTTTCAACGGTTGGGTTACGGTGACGATGAGCTCTTCGATCTGGATGTCTTTGACTTAGGAATCTGGACAAATAAGGACCATAGAGAGAAGATTACATCCGCGTTGCTGGACGGAGCAGTCATTCAGGATCTGGAGGTTGACGTCAAGGATAAGACTAACAAGATCATAACCTGCCTGCTGAATCTTGAGCTTGTACATATCCTGGATAGGCCTTGCATTCTCATTGCCGGAAGGGACATTACGCTCATTAAGGCTATCGAAAGAAACAAATACGAAGAGATGAAGGAAGAGCTGCTGCAGACTATCCGTTTGGTGAACGGCTTTGTCGTGCAAATGAAGATGAGAGAAGACGGAGAGCTCTATTACGTTCTGGCGGAAGGGAAGATGGCAGAGGAGATCGGATATACGACCGCTAACAGCTATGGCAAAACGGTACGGGAGATTTTCCCCCATCTCTATGAGAAGGAGGGGAAATATTACGATCAAATTCTGCAGGGCGAAACGATCAACTTTGAAACCGAGATCTACGGAAGAAGTCTATTTAAGACGCTGACCCCCTATTACAACAACCAGGGCCGCATTACGGGAATCATCGCAACTGCCGTAGATATATCCGAACGCAAAAACATGGAGAAGATGCTGCGCTTATCGGAGATGAACGCCGCGCTTGGCGAGCTG
The DNA here is from genome assembly GCF_023715145.1 of Paenibacillus glycanilyticus. Lineage (GTDB taxonomy): Bacteria > Bacillota > Bacilli > Paenibacillales > Paenibacillaceae > Pristimantibacillus > Pristimantibacillus glycanilyticus_A. The sequence continues at coordinate 46,185 of NZ_JAMBNP010000011.1, forward strand.
GCCGTCGGGGTGGCGCATGAAATCCGCAATCCTCTGACCGGGATTAGAGGGTTTGTTCAGCTCTTGGGAGAAGCGCTGAAGAGAAACGGCATTGACAAAGAGCAGGAATACGTGGACCTGATTCTGACCGAGCTGTCCCGGATCAATGAGCTGGTCAGTGAGATGCTATGGCTTCGGAAGCCCAAAGAGAGCAGTATGGAACATTTAGACATGACTAGACTAATGAACGATATCCTTCCGCTCATCCAGGTGGATACGAATATGAAGAACATTCATTTGGACACCTGCGGAATCGCTCCGGGAAAATCGGTTAAAGCGAATATGTCGCTGTTAAAGCAGGTCATTCTTAATCTCTGCAAAAATAGCATTGAAGCGATGGAAACCGGAGGCAGGCTGGTCTTGGGCTTAAGAGAAGACCATGAATCCGTGACCATCTTTGTGCAGGATTCCGGACCCGGCATTTCAGCCGAAGTGATGGAAAAGCTCTTTACGCCGTTTTTCACGACGAAGCTGACCGGTAATGGCCTCGGTCTGTTTATTTCCAAGCAAATCATCATTGATATGGGAGGGGAATTGACAATTCATTCCACCCCTTCGGGCACGGTAGCTTCCGTTACTTTGCCGGGCGAAACGCATTAAGCTGCGTTCGTTGAATTCTCCGTTCAATTATTCCGCGGAATCTTTTTGTTTGAATATTAGATTCGCTTTGCGTATAATATAAGAACAAATGTTCCTATCTTTTTGAGCGGAGGGAATGAAGATGCTTGTTGAAGTTAGAGATATCCAATCCAAGACGATCCTTAGCGAAGCAAAAGGTTATTTAGATATAGGCTTTACCCATTCCCTGAACCCGTATAGCGGTTGCGCGTTCGCGTGTAAATATTGCTATGTCAGAGAAATGCCGATACAGAAGTTTAAGCAGATTCCTTGGGGAGAATGGGTGGACATCAAGAGGAATGCGGCGGATATTTACCGGAAGGAAGCAATTAAGCTTCGCCGGAAGAATAAGCCGATTAACATCTTTATGTCTTCGGCAACGGATCCCTATCAGCCCATTGAACGGGAAGCGGGGATTACCCGGCGGCTTCTGGAGGAAATGCTGGAGTCACCGCCCGATTTGCTGCAGATTCAGACGCGAAGCCCGCTTATCCTGAAGGATCTGGACCTTATCGTGCAGCTGAAGGATAAATGCGAGGTGCTGGTATCGATGACGGTAGAGACGGACCGCGAGGATATGAAGCAGCTGTTTGCTCCGTACGCGCCGGGCATCAAGATGCGACTGAAAGCCTTACGGGATGTTCATGATGCCGGAATTATGACGCAGGCCGCCATATCGCCGGTGCTCCCGTTTACGCCTGATTTTCCGAAGGCCTTGGAAGGAATTGCGGACCGGATCTGGATCGATACGTTAAATATCGGAGACGGCTCCATGGGGAAAAGGTCGAAGCGGTTAGGGATGCCGCAGCTGTTTGATGATCATGATCTTGCGGATTGGTACCGCAGCGATATTCATGAGAGAGTGGAGACGTATTTCCGTTCCTTCTATCCGGCAGAGATGATTTACGTGTCGAAGAGCGAAGCTTTTCCGCTGAGCTAGATTGAAAAAGGCAGGACCTGCCATTAAACTTGGATTTGAGCATGAATGAATTCAATTGCTGCCTAATTATCCGGGATGTTTAATGACAGGGGAGGAACAATCAATGTTGTTGGGGCAAAAGTCGAAGCTGGTTATGATCGGGGATTCCATTACGGACTGCGAACGGGCTAGACCTAGAGGAGAAGGGCTGTTTGGAGCTAACGGGAAGGGTTATGTTTCGCTTGTGGACGCGTTGCTGACGGCGGCTTATCCGGAGCTTGGCATTCGCGTGGTGAACATGGGGACAAGCGGCAATAACGTTCGGGATTTGACGGACCGCTGGCAGACGGATGTGCTGGATCTGGAGCCGGATTGGCTGTCTATTATGATCGGCACTAACGATGTGTGGAGGCAATATGATTTGCCGGCTCAAACCGAGCAGCATGTCTATCTGGAGGAATATGAAGCCAAGCTGGAGGCGCTGGTAGAGCGTACAAGGCCGCAGCTGCAAGGGCTTGTGTTAATGACTCCATTCTATATTGAACCAAATGAAGCGGATCCGATGCGCAGAGCGATGGATCGGTACGGTGAAGTTGTCCGCAAGCTGGCAGCCAAGTACGATGCTCGGTTTGTGGATACGCAAGCTGCGTTTAACCGGGTACTTGACCATATTTATCCGGCAACTCTCGCTTGGGACCGTGTGCATCCAACGATGTCGGGGCATGCCGTTCTCGCCCGCGCGTTTCTGAAGGCTATTGATTATGATTACAATCGCGGATTGTAAAAAAGAGTTATAGACAAGAAAAGGAAAGGACTACTGACAACAGTGGTCCTTTCCTTTTGTATTTATACTTTTAATGCGCTCGGCTTGGTTTAGCCTTGACCTTGTTATCCTTCTGATGCGTAGACTTGTTAAGCTCGGCAATCAGCTTGTCGCCTTCCACGTCCAGGTTCGGCAGAATGCGGTCAAGCCATCTCGGCATGCCCCAGGCTTTGTCGCCAAAGACGGCCATAATCGCCGGAACAAGCGCCATGCGAACGAAGAAAGCGTCGATCAGTATGCCGATGGTGAGAGCGAAGCCGATTTGCTTGAGCATAATATCCTCGGTCAGGATAAAGCCGGCGAAGACGGATACCATGATCACGGCTGCTGCTACAACGACGCGGCTCGCTTGCTTGTATCCGTCGATAACGCTCGAGGATCCTTTATGTCCGTGTACGTAAGCTTCGCGCATGGAGCTGACCAAGAATACCTGATAGTCCATCGCGAGACCGTACAGAATGCCGGATACCATAATCGGCATAAAGCTCAGAAGCGGACCGCCGGTATCGAAGCCAAACAGGTCATGCAGCCAGCCCCATTGGAAGACCGCCGTTGTAATGCCGAAGGTAGCCTGAATACTAAGCAGGAAGCCAATTGTCGCTTTGACCGGTACGATAATCGACCGGAAGACGAGAAGCAGAATGATCAGCGACAGGATGAGGATGATGCCGATGTAGATCGGGAACACCTCGGCCAGCTTCGCCGACATATCGATGTTAATTGCGGTAAATCCGGTTACGCCAAGCGTCACTTTATTGCTTTGCGAAATACTGGAGTCATGATCGCGAAGCTCCTTAACGAGCTTTTTCGTTGCGTCATCCGTTGGCCCGGACTTCGGAATAACGCTGATTATGCCGATGTCTCCGGTTTGGTTAATGCCCATTGGAGAAACGACCGCGACATCGTCATGCCGCTGGATATCCTGGACAAGCTTGCCAAGAAGTTCAGGCGTGACCTTGTCCGAGGAGTTTGCAGGCTCGGCAACCAGAAGCAGCGGCGAGTTAAAGCCTTTACCGAAGCCGGCGGAGATGGCATCAAAGCTTTGTCTGGCCGGCGTATCGAGGTTTGCCGTATCGCCGGAAGGCATGCCCAGCTTCATGTCGGCTGCCGGAATGGCGGCAGCGCCAAGGACGACGATAACACCCAGAATAACGAGCCAGCGGCGTCTTACAACCCCATTAGCCCAGCGATGAGCCGTGCCTTGACGGGCAACATTCGTTTGTTCTTTATTTTTCTTGCGTGCTTTCTCGGAGCAGATTCGCTCGCCAACAAGGCCCAGCAATGCGGGCAGCAGCGTCAAGGCTACAAGGACGTTAATGAAGACGCTCGCCGCCGCGACAAGAGCCATGGCAGTCAAGAAATCGATATTCATAACGACCATGCCGCATAACGCGATAATAACGGTTAAACCCGCGAAGAATACCGCGCTGCCGGCCGTGCCAACCGCTCTGCTGGCCGCTTCCCGCGCGCTCAGGCCTTGATCCAGGATCATGCGGCGTTGACGGTTCACGATAAATAAGGAGTAGTCGATACCGACTGCAAGACCAACCATCATGGCAAGCGCCGGCGTGATATCGGTCATCGGAATAAATTTGGAGAGAGAGTAAGCACCGCCTACGCTAATCCCTACACCCAGAAGGGCCGTAATAAGCGGAAGACCGGCTGCAACAACGGAGCCTAGCGTAATAAACAATACGACTGCGGCAACGACAATGCCGATTCCTTCGGTTGCGCCGATAGCCGGCTTGCCAACAAGCGTGTCGCTTGGCAATGCTTTGATGCCTAAGTTGGCTTGTTCAACGGCCGTTACAGATTCAACGACATTGTCGATGACCTCTTGCGGCAGCGACATCTGCTGTACGGTGAATTGGAATTGGAACAAAGCGACGTTGCCGTCAGCGGAAATCATGACGCCAGGTACCGGATTACCGTCTACCATCAGAGGGCCATATGGAGGAGCCGCCTGGTTCGACTCCGCGGAGCCTTGTTGTGCGGCACTGCCGGAAGCAGCGCCGGATTGAGCGGCATCCGTTGCCGTTGCGCCTGCTGCTGCAGCTGCTTCGATCGGATTGATGACATATTCAATCCCGTACACGTCATTAATCGCTTTCGTAACGGCTGCGATTCGCTCCGGCGTGTCCAGCCGTTCGCCTTGAGGAGCGGTGAATACGACGCTTGCCTGACCGCCGGAAGCCTCCGGCAGCTCTTTGGCCAGCTGGTCCAATACTTTTTGCGCTTCCGTGCCTTTGATTTTCATCTCGGAGCTGGTGTGGATGCCGTTAATGCCGATCAAGGCACCAACAACGCCAAGAATGGCGATCCAGGCAATGATGAAATGCCAAGGCTTGTTATAGGCGGTCTTGCCTATTTTGTACAAGAAAGTAGACATAACAGTGTGGCTCTCCTTTTATATAGGGGATGATGAATCAAAAACCTTTTTTCAAATAACCAAACATGTCATCCAAATACTGATCTAACGGGATGGAATCGGGCGAATCCTCGCTTGATTGACCCGGAAAACGGATGTTGCTGCTGCCGTAAAGCATCGGAAGGGCAGCGCCATAAGCAGCGCCAACAAGCAGCTGGATGTAGCCCTGCGCATATTGGTCCTCAAATAAGTCGAGCAGTAATTGCTGGGCAAGCCCTTGATGACTGTGAAGAGCGCTCAGGATATAAGGCTCCAAGGTTGGATGCTGCTTGGACAGCTTAACGAGTTCACGCGTTTTTTGGAACAATCCCGCGGTAAGCTCCATCCGGACCAGATGCTCCATTACCTCAAGCGGGGTAGAATTCTCCGTCAGGCTCTCGAACAGCTGCTGCACTTCATCGACATTATTGAAGGCAGATGCACCCATCACGACTGCTTCTTCCTTGCAGGAGAAATGGTTCGCGAACGTTCTTCTCGAATATCCCGCGCGCTGCACAACATCCTCCACGACAAAGTTGTCCATTCCGCGCTCCATGGCGAGATCGAATGCCGCTTCGGCGAGTGCGTTAGCCGTCGCCTCCCGTTTGACATCACGCAAGCTTTGCTTATTCATCGTACATCGGCCGTGTGCCTTCACCTCACTTTCATTGCCCAATGAGCAATGAGTATATAATTATATTATTGCCCATTGGGCAGTGATGCACAATGAGAAGAGTTTGACGGTTTTGTGGCAATAGGAAAGGGCTGCTTCTTATGCCAATGGCATTGGAAGCAGCCCTTCTGCGTGCTGTAGCGAATTTCGATATTTATTCCAGACCAAACCCGATGGAGTCCAGCCATTCGACGCATAAGCCGAACCAATGCGCGCAGTGCGGATTAGGCGTATGTACTTCATCGTTGCACATGGACAGCCCATGTTGCCCTTTATTAAAGATATGGCATTCGAAAGGGACCTGGTTTTTGCGCAGAGCGCTGATCAAAAGCAGGGCGTTCTCGACGGTCACGGCCGGATCATCCTCCGTATGCCAAATGAAGGTAGGAGGCGTATCGCTCGCCACTCTTTGCTCAATGGAAAAGAAGCGGGCCGCTTCATCGTCCTCGTGGGAGCCGCTCAGGTTGTAGAACGAACCCCGATGAGCGAATTCGCCTGAGGAGATTACGGGATATCCGAGGATCAGCGCATTGGGCCTCAGAATATCTCCGGTGTAGCTCAGCCGTTCCATAAGCGCCGGTTCATTCCACATCGTGCCGGCTGCCGCCGCCAAATGTCCGCCGGCCGAGAAGCCGCAGACCGCGATTTTGTCATGGGCAATCAGCCATTCCCCGCTATGCTCTCTCAATATTCGAATGGATTCTAACGCTTCGACCATCGGCTGCATCTCTCTGGCATCTTCCCCGACGGAATATCGGAGAATAGCCGCATGGTAGCCGGCATTGTAGAAGGCGATGGCAATGGGCTCCGCTTCCCGCTCGGACACCATCCCGTACCCGCCGCCGGGCGTAATCAGAATAAGAGGGCGCGGCTTATCTCTTAGCTCCATAATGTCATGCAGATAGACGGTTAAGGCTGCTTGTTTGCTATGCTCCAGCTTGATTGTTTCCAGTCTCATGAGCGAATTCCTCCCGTATCGGAACGTGATCTATACGAACTCTCCCAAGTTTAGCTTATATGAAGCCGGGCTTCTCGCTCGATTTTGTGCAATTTACGAGACTTGTGCAGATTTTGTCCTCAAGAAGCAGAAGAGGGTGCCCGACTTCGGACACCCTCTCATTCCATGACTAACGCTTGAGCAAATCCTCGCGCACGGGCGTAAATACATCAAGCAGCACAGAGGCTTCCAGGGCGGTCACGCCATGTCTTGCTTCGCTGGGAATGCAGATCGTATCGCCCTCCTCGAGCACCGTCTCTACGCCGTCAATTCGGAACGCGATTCGTCCTTTCATGCAATAGCTCATCTGCTCATGCGGGTGGCTGTGCTCATAGCCTTCCGCCCCAGGATCGAAATGCACCTCCATCATCATCAGGCTTTGGCCGGCCCGCTTGATACAACGGGTAACGCCAGGCTCCGCTTGTTCCCATACTCCGATGTTGCTCATATCCGTTCACTCTCCCAAGTCTCGAATTTATCCAGCCTTATACGTGCAGTGTAGCGCACATTACAGCGGCATGGCAGTGCCGATCCGAAGAAACTAAGAAAACTACAAAAAATCATAAAATTACTCAAATACGGCTTCAAGCGCCTAGTCGCTACAATAAAAGCGCAGGCCATGTGCCTTATAAACCGTAGGGGGAGGATAAATGAAAACGCTTAAAAAAATAGCGCTTGCGATAGACACCTTGCTGGAATCCATTACGCTTATCGGCCTTTTAACGATGATCATCATTGTAACGGTGCAAGTGTTTACCCGCAAGGTGTTCAGCTTTGTATTTCACAGCTCGGAAGAAATTACGATGCTGCTGATGGTCTGGTTTTCGTTTCTTGGCATCGCGTTTGGCTTCCGGGAGCATCTGCATATGGGAATTGATTCGTTTACCTCCAAGCTGCCGAAGGCGGTTAACCTCGTACTGGACAAATTGATTGGCGCAGCTATCTTTGCCTTTGGCGTCTATCTCGTTTATTACGGCTGGGACTTTACGAAGCTGATGAGCGAATCAGAGCTTCCGGCGACCGGTTGGCCGAACAGTCTGCTGTACCTCGTTATGCCGATTACGGGAGTGCTCGTCTGCATCTACGCCATTCTTCAATTAATCGGGATCGACACCAGAAGGCACCGGCAGATAGGAGGGCATGAATAATGGACAGCACGGCAATTGCCACATGCATTCTGGCGGGCAGCTTTATCCTGTTCGTCCTGCTCAGGTTCCCGATCGCGCTTGGGCTGGCAGGCTCCTCGATTCTGACTTTGCTGTACCTGAAGGTGCCTCTTGCCACGGTTGGCCAGACAATGATTCAGGGCATGAACTCGTACTCCTTGTTAACGATTCCGTTCTTTATTCTGGCCGGGCAGATCATGAGCGAGGGGAAAATGGCGCTGCGCCTCATTAATCTGGCTCAGCTCTTTGTGGGAGGCATCCGCGGCGGGCTGGCTATGGTGAACTGCGTGGCCTGCATGTTCTTCGGCAATATTTCCGGTTCAGCTATCGCGGATGTCTCGTCTATCGGTTCAGTTATGATTCCGTCCATGAAGAAGAAGGGCTACGATACCGATTATTCGGTTGGCGTCACGGTATCCTCCGCCATCCAGGGCGTCGTTGTTCCTCCGAGTCACAATCTGGTCTTGTATTCCCTTGCTGCCGGAGGAGGCATCTCCATTACGAGCTTGTTCCTTGCCGGAATTGTGCCCGGCATTCTCATGTGCATTTCGCTTATGGCAACCAGCTACGTCTTTGCCGTGAAGCGCGGGTATGAGAAGGGCGATCCTGTCTCCCGCAAGGATATCCCGCGAATTCTGCGCGATGGCTTCATGTCGCTGCTTACGGCGGTTATTATATTGGGAGGCATCTTTACGGGTTGGTTTACGGCAACGGAGAGCGGGGCAATCGCCTGCCTCTATGCCTTTGTGCTCACGTTCTTTATTTACAGAGATATCCCGCTCAAGCGAATGACAGTGATTCTAAAAAGAACATTCCGGACGGTATCGATGGTCTTGTTCCTCATTGCGGCCTCCGCCGCGTTCAGCTGGGTGCTTGCCTATTTGCAGGTGCCGGGCATGATTACCGATTGGATGCTTGCGATCTCGGATAATCCGATTTTGATCCTGCTTATCATTAATATTGTCCTGCTGCTGCTTGGCGCGCCTATGGATATGGCGCCGCTGATCCTGATTATGACGCCAATTCTTCTGCCTGTTGTGACGTCTATCGGGATGGACCCGGTTCATTTCGGCATTATCCTGATGCTGAACCTTGGCATCGGCCTGCTGACGCCTCCGGTTGGTACCGTATTGTTCGTAGGCGCGGCAATCGGCAACATCTCTATCTCGCAGGCGACCAAAGCGATGATGCCGTTTTTTTACGTGTTATGCATCGTCCTTCTCATACTGACCTATATTCCGGGAATCGTCATGTGGCTGCCCAATCTGGTGCAATAGGCTGTGCGCAATTGGAATGATTTAATAGGTTTTAATAATGTATGCGCTTTCCCAATAGGGAGGCCGTATCGTATAATTCAAAAATAGAGGAGCGATCTTGTTATGATGAATGGGAAATGGAGATCCGTCCTGGCCGTATCTTTGCTTGCCGTTACGCTTGCCGGCTGCAGTTCCAATACGAAGGAAACGATCGACAGCTCTAACTCGGGAGGCAGCGCCTCCGATGGGCCCAAATATACGTTCCGCCTTGCGGATACGCATCCGGAAGGTTATCCGACGGTAGTTGGCGACCGGAAGTTTGCGGATCTGGTGAATGAAAAGTCCGGAGGCCGCATTAAAATCGAGGTTTTCCCTGCCTCCCAGCTGGGCGAAGAGAAAGCCGTCATTGAACAGGTTCAGCTTGGCGCCATTGAGCTTACCCGTGTCAGCACGGGAGCGATGGGCGGATTTAATAAGGAATACGAAGTATTCAGCTTGCCCTATATCTTCAATAGCGACGAGCATCTGTGGAAGTTCCTCGAGAGCGACAAAGGCTCGGCTCTGCTGGACAGTCTCGAATCCTCCCGCATGAAGGGACTTGCGTATTACAGCTCCGGCGCCCGGAATTTCTATTCGACGAAGCCTCTTGCCGGCATTGCGGATATGAAGGGGCTGAAGGTGCGCGTCATTCAAAATAAAGTAAATATCGATCTGATGGAGGCGCTTGGAGCAAACGCTACTCCGATGGCTTACGGCGAAGTGTTTGGCGCTTTGCAGACCGGCATCATTGATGCGGCAGAGAACAATTACCCGAGCTATGATACGTCGAACCATTACCAGCAAGCCAAAAATCTCATTCTTGATCAGCATCAGCGCGTACCTGAAGTGCTTTTGATCAGCAAGATCACTTGGGATAAGCTTTCGGATGCGGACAAGAAGATTATCAGCGAAGCCGCGCAAGAATCGGTAGCGACTCAGCGGGCAGAGTGGGACCGGTTCGAGAAGCAGTCGGAAGAGAAGATTAAGGCAGCCGGCGTCACCATTACCGAAGTAACGGACTTCGCGCCTTGGAGAGAAGCGGTGAAGCCGGTTATTGAGAAGTACCGCGCGGATTACAGCGATATTCTGGACGCGATCGAGAAAGCGGAATAATAGAGAAGCGAGGCTGCCTCCGGTTTCCTTCTGCTAGAGTCGATTTGGCGACGCGTCTATTCAGGGGGAATCGGTTATGCGCCTCAAACAAGCCTATCGCTTTGGGCAAGCGCTGTATAAAATCATGTATTTGAAGGACCGGCCGCTGTCGGTTAAGCTGCTCGTATTTCTGGCCATGCTGGTGGTTGTGCCATTAACCGTTGTTGGCTTGATCTCCTACAGCAACTCGTCGGCGAGTCTGAAGGATGCCGCCAGCCGCAGCAGCTGGCAAATTATCGAGCAGGTGAAATCGCATATCGAGTACTACATCCGCGATTTCGAGATTGATTCGATTAAGCTGCTGAATCAGCCTGAGATGAAGAGCATTGTTATGACGGGCAGTCTGGAGGAGCTCCGGAATGCCCGTCCTTCTATCATCCAGCTGTTTAAGGACGTTGCTTATTCCCGGCCCGACATCTCCCGCATTACGCTGCTAATGGAGAACAAAGCCATATTTGATACGGGAGAAGAAACGAATATGCGTTACGCCGGGGAGCTGGAACAAGAATCCTGGTACAGCTCCGTTCCGATGAACGGCGATATCCGCCTGATCAGCCGCCTCTCCAGCCGGGACGGGAATGATTCCGAACCGGTCATCTCTATCGTCAAACGCATTATCGATCCAAGGACGCTGGAACCTGTCGGCATGCTGATCATGGACATTAACTTCAAGCGGATTCAGGAAATCGCCTATAACGTTACGGTTGGCCGTTCGGGGTATATGGCGATTCTGGACGAGAAGGGATCGTACATCTATCATCCGGATCCATCCATGATTGGCCAAAAGGCGGATTTCCGTTACGCCGACTGGATGCTGCAGCAGGATGACGGGTATTTCCAGAGCGGGAAAGGGCCTTTTTATACCTTTAACCGATCCTCCTATTTGAACTGGCATCTGGTAACCATTATGCCGAATGAAGAGCTCAACCGCGGCGTCGCTTATATCGGGCGCACGATTTGGCTTACCGTACTCCTTACGCTGGTGATGGCCTATTTGCTGGCGGTTGGCTTTGCGGCCAGTATCGTTGCTCCAATCCGCAAGCTGCAGTTCTTCATGAAACGGGTGAAGGACGGCAATTTCTCGGAGCGCGCAAAGGTCGAGTCCAAGGACGAAATCGGTATTCTGACGAATGACTTTAATCAGATGGTCGAGAAGGTGGAGCAGCTCATGAAGGAGGTCTATACCGCCAAGCTGCGGGAAGCCGATCTGTCGCTTAGGCAGAAGGAATCGGAGCTGAAGGTACTCCAGTCGCAGGTGAATCCTCACTTTCTGTACAATGCGCTGGAAACGGTCAGGGGAATGGCGCTGGAGCAAGGCATTACGGACATCTCCAAGCTGGTTACATCACTCGCCAAGATGCTCCGTTATAACCTTGGGCATGCTTCTCCCGTCGTGACGCTCCGTGAAGAATTGGCTATCTGCGGGATGTATTTGGATATTCAGAAATTCCGCTTCGAGGAGAAGCTGCATTACCGGATGGATGTGCCGGATGAAGCGCTGGAGCAGTATATTCCAAAGTTCTCGCTGCAGCCGCTTGTGGAGAATTGCGTCATCCACGGCACCGAAACGGGCACGTCCAGAGTGACGATTACGCTATCAGCCGCCTTACAAGGCTCCGAATATACGGTTACGGTAGCAGATTCGGGCTCTGGCATAGAACCGGATCATCTGCGGCATATCGAGCGGGATTTGCGGGAGAAGGAGCTGTCTACGGTCGGCGCGCATATCGGCATCATTAACGTCCATCGCCGCATCATGCATTTATGCGGGGAACGGTTTGGATTAAGGCTCGCCAGTAAACCGGGGAAAGGAACTACCGTTACGATTACTTTGCCGCTGAAGGAGGAAGACCGCCATGACGCAATCTCCGTATAGCGTATTAGTGGTAGAAGATGAGCGCTGGGTAAGAGTTGTTCTGCGGGAGGTGCTCCGGGAGACCGGGCTGCCTTTTCAAATTGTGCAGGAATGCACGAATGGTCTGGAGGCATTGGATTGGCTGCAGGGACATACGGCCGATATCGTGCTGGCCGATGTAAAGATGCCGGTCATGGACGGCGTTTCTTTTATCGAGCGGCTAGCGGGTTTAAAGGATAGTCCGTCGGTTGTGTTCATAAGCGGCTATGACGATTTTCAAGCGGCACGCAAAGCCTTGCGCTGCGGGGTTATCGACTATTTGATGAAGCCGGTTGAAGCCGAAGAGCTGGCCGGGACGCTTGGCAAATGGATGAAGGAGCAGGAGCGGAAGAGGGAAGCGACTCAGAGCCCGGCAGCTCCGTCTTCGGAGGAAGGCCAAAGCGAGATTATGGAGCGGGTGCTTCGGCTTATTCATGAGCGTCCCGGCCATGTCAGCCTGAACGGAATAGCAGCGCAGGTTCATATGAATGCCAGCTATTTAAGCCAATATTTTAAGCAGCATACGGGGCGGAACTTTACGGATTACGTGGCGGGACTGCGGTTAGAGGAAGCCAAGATGCTGGTCGCCCGCACCTCGCTGCGCATCTCGGAGATTGCGGAAAGGCTGGGGTACAGCGATATCGCCTATTTTAGCAACACGTTCAAAAAAACAACCGGCAAAAGCCCGCTCGATTTCCGCAGGCAGGAGCAAGTGCTGCGGCATTAACGGCATAACGGAAAGCGACCGGCAACGGATTACTAGTCCTAGTAGTCCGTTTTTTGTTTTAGACGCCAAGTCCTGTGACGTGCATCACAGCCAGGAGCAAAGCCGGATGGTAAGCTGTTGGATATAGAGGAATTCAAGCCGTCGGGAGGGATTGGAATGAAACTGGATCCGTTAAATACAGCCAGGCCAAGCGCTTTTGTCGAGCTGGCTATGCGCCTTGAGGCCGATCATGAACAAATAAAAGCCATGTGCAGCGCTTTATGCCAGCAGAGCATCCATCATGCTACGGGGATGAGCAGTTATGTAACGATACAAGGATTAATCGAGCTCCGGCAGGAGGCGGAAGCGCTGCTTGGCGAGCTGCAACGGCATTCGCAGTGGGAAGAAGACGAGCTGTTTCCCGTTCTGATGCATTATTCGCACAAGAAGATCGAACCAACCATCATGCCTTCCTTATGGGTACTGGAAAAGGATCATGAGCTTGCTGTCCTGTATATTGAATCTTTTATTCGAGCGAGCAGCACGCTGCTTCATGCTTGGAGGCTGGAGCCGATAAGCGGCGCTGACCTGCAGAGCGGGCTGAAGGAAGGATGCGATTGCTTGACGCAGGGCTGCTTTATTTTGACCGCGCATTTTCAAATGGAAGAGGAGCTGCTGTTTCCTTTGGCCGAAGAGATACTGACCGACATGGATTATTTATTCTCCTGATTGAAGGAAGGAGGGATTCTTGTGCTATCCGGCGTGATATTGGCGGGAGACCTTCGGGACTGCAGCAAGTCGGATCAACGGGCGTTTCACAGGATAGGCGGAGAGACCGCAATTCAACGTCAGATCAAGGAGATGCGGAGCAACTGCGACGACATTACCATAGTAACGAATGAGCCGCGCCTATTCCTTCGTCATGTGGACCGGGATATTCGCATCATCGGCGATTATTATGCAGGCCAAGGCGTATTAAGCGGCATGCATGCGGGTCTCGCTCTTGCGAGACACCGGAATGTCTGGATAATCGGCTGCCACATGCCGTATCCTTCGGCGGAAGCCGCCGATCTGTTGTTATCCTTGAAGCAGGAAGGAACCGACGCGGTCATTCCGTGGATTGGAGGGAGAATCTATCCTCTGCACGGTCTATACGACCGGGCCTCCGCGGAGCTGATCCGAATGCTGCTGGAGACGGGACAGACGGAGGTCGCCGCTTTTTTGCATCAGATCAATTGGCTCAGGCTGAAGGAATCCGCGCTTAAGAGCAGAGGGATCGACAGCCGGTTTGTCCGGACTCTTCCAGCCCCGTAAATAAGGAAATGACCCCCCGCAATTCAGGGAATCCCCCGATGTTGCTCCTCTTCGATTGGCGTTATGATGGAAGCAACGGTCACTCGGAAGGGGATTGCGATATGGAAGTTCAACATGTACCAATAGATACCACGATTTTGTCCAAAGACAGCTTCAATAAGCTGGACAGCATTATGTATAAACGGAGCTATGACAAAGGGAGCTGCTTGTTCTGGGAGGGCGATGCGGCGGATAAATTGTATTTTATGATCAAAGGACGGATTCGGGCTGCCAAATCAACCGACAGCGGAAGGAGCCTGACCTTGTATCTGCATCAGGAAGGCGATCTGATCGGCCAGATGGATCCGTTTCGGGATTCGGTCCACAGCTTTCGCGCGGAAGTTATCGAGGATGCGAAGGTCGGAGTTATTCAGCGCAAGGATCTGGAGGTGCTGTTGTGGCAGCATGGCGATCTGGCCGTTGAATTTATGAGATGGATGGGGCTGATGCACCGCCTCACGCAGACCAAGTTCCGGGATCTCATGATGTTTGGCAAGACGGGAGCGCTTTGCTCGCTGCTCATTCGTCTCGGCAACTCTTACGGCAAACCGAAAGAGGAGCATATCTATATTACGCTTAAGATAAGCAATACCGAGATGGCAGACATGATTGGAGCGACGCGCGAAAGCGTCAACCGGATGCTGAGCGATCTGAAGAAAGAAGAGGTCATTGCATATGAGGACGGCCATTATATCATTAAAAATCTCCGTTATCTTCGGGATATATGCTGCTGCGAGAATTGTCCGAAGGAGATTTGCCGCATGTAAAGAGCCCCGGCTGATTGGCAGCCGGGGTTTTTCCTTTGCGCTAGGGGAATTCCCTGACGTACGAATAAGGGAGCACCCTTACTTACAGCATGCCTTACTTCCTATACAATAGAAGAATAGATCGCATGGAAACGAATAACAAAGGGGATAGCAGCTTGAGAGAGTTATCGGAGTCCGCGGCAGACGAGGGGCAGCTGCTGCGCAGCTTGTATGCCATTCGCCAGCGGAGCTGCAGCGATTTTGCCGCCTACGCCAGCTCAGCAGAGTTTAACCTGGGGATGAAGTGGAGCAAGGTGCATGGGAGCCTGAACGGAAAAGTCGAGCATATGAAGATTCAGCCGGGAATAGGAATAGGCGGAATGGTTCTGCGTCATGGAACAGTCTTCGCGGTGGATGAGAAAAGAAACGCCGCGATGCTCCGGGAATGTCCGGTTATGCTTGCGGAGAAGCTGATATCCGCGATAGGCGTCCCTGTCTCTTCGGCGGGCTATACTCATTCAATGAACGGAATTCTGCTGCTGGGCAGGAGAAGCAACCCGCTGTTTACGGAAGAGGAAATTCAAGGACTCTCTTCTTTTCTTGCCGAGAAAGGGGACAACCGATGATAAAGGTGATAATTGTAGACGATCATGCCATGGTCCGCTCCGGGCTGCGCATGCTTCTTAACGGATCCGAGGATATTGAAGTCATCGCGGAAGCGTCGGACGGAGATGAAGGGATTCAGGCTGCCCTTGCCCATAAGCCGGATGTGGTATTGATGGATTTGAGCATGCCGCTGGGCAAGGATGGCTTGACGGCAGCCGCGGAGCTGAAGGAGTCGCTGCCGTCAGCGGCTATTCTTATTCTGACGATGCATGATGACGATGAATATTTATTCCGGGCGATTCATGCCGGCGCGGCAGGTTATGTGCTGAAAAATGCTCCGCATGAGGAGCTCCTTGCGGCGATCCGATCGATTGCCAGAGGGGACGCGTATCTCTACCCGACGGCAACGAAACGATTAATGAAGGAGTACGTCGACCGAATGAAGCGGGGCGACAGCGGAGATTTATTCCATGCTTTGTCCGAGCGGGAGAAGGAGGTCCTCTCCCTGACGGCCAAAGGCTATGCGAACAAGGAAATCGCCGAGATGCTTGTCATCAGCGTCAAAACCGTCGAGACGCATAAAAGCAACGTCATGGAGAAGCTGGGCCTTAAGACAAGGCCGGAGTTAATCAAATACGCGATGAAAAAGGGGCTGCTGCATTTTGAATAAAGGGAGAGCTGCGCATTCGGGGAATAGGGTACTGGCCGAGCATGTCGACTCCTTGCTGCTGCAGCTGGAGGAGAGAATCGAGGACTCGCGGTTCAGAAGCGAATTGCAGAGCTCGCTGAAGCAGCTGGCGGATGTCAAATTAGCGCTTGATGCTTCTTCCATTGTTGCGGTAACGGATCACAAGGGAAAGATCTTGTACGTAAACGACAAGTTCTGCGAAATATCGAAATACGAGCGCTCCGAGCTGCTTGGACAAGACCACCGGATTATCAATTCGGGTGCGCATTCCAAAGCTTTTATGCAGGATTTGTGGGCGACCATTACGGCTGGCCGGGTATGGAGCGGAGATATCCGGAACAAGGCGAAGGACGGTACTTATTATTGGGTAAACACGACGATTGTTCCTTTTGTTGATGAAGGCGGGAAGCCTTATCAATACCTGGCGATTCGAAGCGAAGTTACCCGGTTGAAAAAGGTAGAGGAGCAGCTTCAGGAGACATTATCCAAAGTGATGACGATCCAGGAAGAGGAGCGGAGAACTTTTTCCCGGGAGCTTCATGACGGCATTGGCCAAAGCTTATTTTCCCTGCTCATTCAGCTTGACCGTGCCATCACGGCGCCGGGGCAGGCGAAAGATCAGCTGACCTTTATCCGCGGCCAGGTCGCGGGCATTATTGAAGAGGTACGGAGCATGGCGTGGCAGCTTCGGCCGTCGGTACTGGATGATCTCGGTCTTGTTCCCGCGCTGCGTACGCATATCGAGAATTATGCCTCCCATTACGGAATCAAGGTCGCATTCCGTCATCATCTGCAGAAGCGGCTGAGCGTACAGGCGGAGACCGTCATGTACCGGGTTATTCAGGAGGCGCTGACCAATATCGCCAAGTATGCGGATGTACCGGAAGCCGAAGTAGTCATCGGGGAAGACGAGAAGGAAGTCACTGCCCTAATTCGGGATCATGGGGTTGGCTTTGACGCGTCGGTTCCTACCCAAGGGGTTGGGCGATACAGCATGATTGAAAGGGCGAAGCTGGCTGGCGGCAGCTTGCACATTGCATCGGCCTTGGGCATAGGGACAACCGTTAGCCTAATTATTCCAAAATAATCATCAAGGTGTGATTTTCATCACTTCTTCCCCTTACGCAAAGCAGTAAGATGGAATCAAGAAGGAGATGATGGAGATGAACGAAAGAGCCTTCATAATCATTAAGCCCGATGGCGTACGGCGGGGATTAATCGGAGAGATTGTGAACCGTTTCGAGAAGAAAGGGCTGAGGCCGGTGTATGCGGAGCTGAAGGAGTTATCCGGGGAGACGGCCCGATCCCATTATGGCCATCTGAAGGAGCAAGTGTTTTTTGACGAATTAATTGCGTATATGACCTCCGGTCCGGTGTTCGCGATGATTGTGGAGGGACGATCGGCCGTAGCGAATGCAAGGTCCCTGATTGGGCCTACAAATCCCGTGAAGGCTCCTCCGGGAACCATTCGGGGCGATTATGGTTCGGATATCGACGAGAACGTGATTCATAGCTCGGATTCCTTAGATCATGCAAGCCGGGAGATTCAGCTGTTCTTCGGAAGGACCGGCTTGCTGCACAAGCTGTAACGCGTACACGAAATAAATGCACGCCGGATGATATACGACTCTTAGAGCTATCCGGTGCATGTGCTTTCTCAAAATATTGTGAAATTATTCACAAATCCAAAGGAGCGAGGATCATGATTATTAAATTTATGCGCGAGAATGTTTATGCGGCGGGTCTTATGCTGCTCGTCAGACTGTATGTGGGCTGGCAGTGGCTGGATGCGGGCTTTCACAAGCTGAAAGACGGCTTTAATGCCGGCGGGTTCCTGAAAGGGGCCATTACGAATCCGGTCATCGATCACGAGACGAATGCAAACGTCTATCCGAACTTTGTCCGGTTCATCGAGCATGTAGCAATGCCGAACGTGAAGGCGATTAATATTCTTATCCCGCTTGGCGAAACTCTTGTTGGACTTGGCTTAATCGTAGGCGCGTTAACGGCAACGGCAGCATTTTTCGGATTGCTGATGAACTTTATGTTCCTGTTCGCGGGAACGGTAAGCACGAATCCATGGCTGGTTCTTCTTGGCGGCATTGTGATGATTGCGGGAGCAAACGGCGGAAAATTCGGCGTCGATTACTACCTGCTGCCGCTGCTGCGGAAATGGACCGGGAACCTGCGGAAAGGCGGGGGTACAGCTCCTCCCGTTAATCAGCTTCTCAAATGAATGAACAGAAAGGGAGAGGAGAGCGATCATGGCGGGCAGCAATAGTGAAAGCGAAATGACGAAAAATATGATCAAGTTCTGTTTTACCTGCGAGGATGCCCACAAATGCGATACGGAGGAGAAATGCATCGCCTGCTGGAAAGCCAAAGGCATTATCATACCGGATAGGAAATAGCAGAGAAGGAAGGGGCCGGATTACCGGTCCCTTCTTTATGTGCTTGGCATTGGCTGCCAAGCACGTTTACCCTCCCGCAAGGTCGGAGGTGACGTGATTTTGAAGTTTTTTACAATCCCTCTATTCCCTAAATCCGATTAATCCTATATGATAAAAATAATTTAAAAACCGTATAGAGATTATCTATCGACAAGGTCACGGAGGGATTGCGTATGAATATTGAGAACATCGAAGCTTTTGTGTATGTCAATCATTACGGCAGCTTTAATAAAGCGGCGGAGGTGCTTTTCCTATCCCAGCCATCCGTTACCGCACGCATTCAGACGCTGGAGCGAGAGCTCGATTGCCGGCTCTTCGACCGGCTTGGCAAGCAGATCATGCTGACGGAGAAGGGCAAGCAGTTCCTGCCTTACGCTCAGCAGATCCTTCAAACGATCCAAAAAGGACGTCTCCATCTGCAGGAGAAGGGTGCCCGTCCGCAGGAGCTTCGAATCGGAAGCACCGTGTCGGTCTCCAATTATTTAATTCCGGATTTGCTCCCGCGATTACAGCGCTTATTTCCGCGTTTAACCTTCAAATTAACAACGGCGCCTTCGGATGATTTGGTCAAAAAGCTCCTCGACAGGGAGATTGATCTCGCTTTTGTCAGAAAGCTGGTTCATCCGTCGCTGCAGTCGTTTTCTTACTATGATGATCCCATCCGTTTGTATGTCTATGAAGGACATCCGTTCGCCGAGGAAGGACGAGTATCGATTGACGAGATCCGTGACCAGCCGCTTGTTTTCTTCGAATGCGGATCGCTGGACTGGCTGCGGCTTCACCGTGTGTTCGAGCATCTGGAGCAGCCGCCAAGCATCGTCTTCCACGCGGATAACTCCGAGACCGCCAAGAAGCTTGTGCTGCAGAAGGCCGGCATTTGCTTCCTTCCGGGCCTATGCGCGAGAGAAGAAGTAAGCAAGGGCAGACTTATTCCGATCGAGATAGAAGAGACAAAGGGCATTTCCCTGCAGACGAACCTGATTGCGCTCACGGGCGAGAACGAGGAGTTTATTCAAGCGCTGCTGCCCAAGAATAACTTAAGCTTTTACAGCATCTAAGAAGGCATCCATCCCCCTTATTCGCGGTTCCAAGATAATCAATCGATCAATAGAGAAAGTCTATTAGCGCATTGGGCTGACTAGATGATACATTTATACCAACTTAATTCTTACTAAGTTTATAGGAATTATCTAATTAGACTATTGAGGGGTGGAACTATGAGTGAATTGTTTAGGCAAGCCGGAGTGGAAGACGCGGAGCGTCTGCGCGAAGTAACGTATGAAGCCTATTCGCTCATTCGGGAGCTGAATCTGCAATGGCCAGCGGCGAATGCCGGACTGGATCAAATACGGGACAACATTACGCAGAATGAGTGTTACGTACTGGAGGCAGACGGCGTGATCGTCGCAACCATTACCTTATCGAGAAACGATGAAGTGAAGGCCATTACGGATTTGCCGTTTATCAAATGGTTCGCGGTCCATCCCGGCGAGCAAGGCAAAGGGTACGGAGATAAGCTGCTTACCTGGGTCGAGAACGCGATTATTTGCGACAAGGAGGGCGAAGCCGCGGTAACGCTTGGAACGGCCGAGAAGCATCCTTGGCTGCTGCCGATGTACCAGCGCAGAGGTTATGAGAGCATTCGATCCTTCGATTCCGGGAACGGCGACGGACCGATGCATCTGCTCCGCAAAATCGTTAATCCGGAGTTGTTTGAACAAGCAAGCAGAGAGCAAACGGCAGCAAATTAAATTAAAAAATGAAATGGGGGTTATCTATATGAAGAGAAAAGCATTAGTCGTTACAGCCGCATTATCGCTAGTTCTGGTGGCGGCAGGCTGCGGCTCGAACAATAAATCGGACAATACGCAAGCGCAAAACGGCAATAAAGCTGCTGCCAACGTATCGGCGTCAAGCAATGCAGGCGGCGAAGTGAAAAAGGTCGTTATCGGTACGGGCACCGGGTTCCCGCAAGTATGCTTTATTGACGAGAACGGCAAATTGACAGGCTTCGACGTCGAGCTCATTAAAGAAATCGACAATCGCCTGCCGCAATACGAGTTTGATATTCAAACGATGGAATTCTCGAACCTGCTGCTGAGCCTGGAAACGAACAAAATCGATCTCGTTGCGCATGAAATGGAGAAAAATCCGGAGCGCGAAGCGAAATATTTGTTCAATACCGAGCCTTACGCTCATTGGAGAAATAAAATCGTTGTTCCGCAAGACAATGACACCATTCATTCCCTCGACGATCTGGCTGGCAAGAAGGTGCTGGTTGGCGCAACAAGCGCGCAAGCTCAAATCCTTGAGAACTACAACAAGGACCATGACAAGAAAATCAACATCGTGTACCAGAACGGTGCGGCTAACGATACGGTCAGCCAAATTACAAGCGGCCGCGTAGACGCAACGCTTGCGGCAGACTTCACGCTGTCGCTGATTGATCCGCAAGCGAAGCTGAAGACAACGGGCGATAACCTGTCGGAAGCGGATATTCTGTTCGTGCTTCGCAAGGGCGATCCGGCAAGCCAAGAGCTGTCCGATGCGGTGGACGTTGCGCTGAAGGAGCTTAAAGCAGACGGTACGCTTGGCAAATTGAGCACGGAATGGCTGGGCGGCGACTTCACGGAAGACAGCGCCAAATAGCATGGCGATTTAAAGAGTAATGAGAGGTGAGACCGCAAGATGGAGTATGGCTTCGATATTAATTATGTATTCGATTTTATTCCCAAACTGCTGAGTACGCTGAATATTACCCTGTTAATCGTGGCAGGAGCTATCGGACTGGGACTGCTGATTGGTTTCCTGGTAGCCCTGCCCCGGCTCTACAACGTACCGGTGCTTCGGAATGTATCGATGGTATACGTTTCCTTCTTCCGGGGCACTCCGATTCTCATTCAGCTATTTCTGTTCTATTACGGGCTTCCGGAAATATTGAAGCTTGTCTCTATCGATATTTCGAAGCTTCCCGTCATTTATTTCGTCATTCTAACGTTTGGCCTTAACGTGGCCGCCTTTGTATCCGAGACGATCCGGGCAGCCGTACTGGCGGTTAACCGGGGGCAGGTGGAAGCGGCGTATGCCGTCGGCATGACCGGGTATCAGGCGTTCACCCGGATCGTGCTGCCCCAGGCAGTCGCGATTGCAATTCCGGTCTTCTCCAATCTCGTCATTGCGATGCTGAAGGACACCTCTCTTGCCTTTACGCTGGGCGTAATGGAGATGACAGGCAAAGCTCAAACGCTTGGCTCCTTGTCCCAGCATTTTATCGAAACTTATATTGCGCTGGCCCTTATTTATCTGGTTATGAGTATTGCGCTCGAACGTCTCATGCTTGTTGCCGAGCGCCGTTTATCCCGTCATATGCGCCGCGACGCAAGCGAGAAGAACCGATTCTTTACGAGAAGACGCAAACGCCTGACCTTAGGCGGCTTAACCCGCGAGCTCAAGCCGGGCAACAAGGAGGTGCCTCGTTATGAAGCTTGATCCGTCGTTTATATGGACCGCGTTCCTGCAGCTGTGGTCAGCTGTACCAACTACGCTGTACATTACGGTCGTATCCGTATCCGTCGGATTTGTGATCGGGATAATAACGGCACTCGCGCGGATTTACCGGATTCCGGTGCTGTCCCAGCTGTCCAGCGGTTATGTGACCTTTATTCGGGGTACGCCGATGCTGACGCATCTGCTTCTTATTTATTTCGGACTGCCGATGCTTGTGGACGGCCTCTCCGCCCATTACGGGCTTGGCTGGAATTCCGCCAAAATTCCGATGATCGGATTTGCTTACATTTCGTTCTCCATTACGGCGGGCGCGTATTTGTCCGAGGTTGTCCGCTCCGGGTTGCTTGCGGTTGACCGCGGGCAGATGGAAGCTGCCTGGTCGGTCGGAATGACAACGCCGCAGGCGCTTCGCCGGATTGTATTTCCTCAAGCGCTGGCGGCAAGCCTGCCGAATCTGTCTAACTCGGTTATCGGCATGCTGCACGGGTCGACGCTTGCTTTTACCGTGTCGGTTGTGGACCTGAACGCAAAAGCGCAAATCGTGGCTTCAACGAACTGGAAATTCTTCGAATCTTACGTTGCCGCGGCATTAATATTCTGGGGATTAACGATCCTGATTGAACGCATTACCGGCCTTATTGAAAGAAGAATCCGCGTGTACAGCAAGGGAGGGGTAGCATGATCAAGCTCAATGGCATTCGCAAGTCGTTTGGACGACATGAAGTGCTTCAAGGTATTGATCTTACCGTGAATAAAGGCGAAGTTGTCGCGATTCTGGGGCCAAGCGGCTCCGGCAAAACAACGCTGCTGCGCTGCATTAATTATTTGGAGAAGCCAAGTGACGGCCAGATTCAGATCGGCGACTTCACCCTGGACTGCAAGCATGCGGGGAAAAAAGATATTTATTCGCTGCGCCAGCGCTCGGCAATGGTCTTCCAGCAATACAATCTGTTCAGCCATAAGACAGCGCTCGAGAACGTGATCGAGGGGCTGATCGTGGTGAAGAAGGTTGGCAAGGAAGAGGCTCGCAAGCGCGGTATCGAATTGCTTGAGAAGGTAGGTCTTGGCGCCAAGCTGGATGCTTATCCGAGCCAGCTGTCAGGCGGTCAGCAGCAGCGTGTCGGCATTGCCAGAGCGCTCGCTCTTGAGCCTGAGGTGATTTTGTTCGATGAGCCGACATCGGCGCTGGACCCTGAGCTTGTGGGCGAAGTGCTGGCGGTTATACGGCGGATCGCGAAGGAAGGCATTACGATGATTATCGTCACCCACGAGATGGGCTTTGCCCAGGACGTGGCCAATCACGTGGTGTTTATGGACGGCGGGGTTATCGTCGAAGAGGGCAATCCGGCTGAGCTGTTCGGAAACCCGAAGGAAGAGAGAACCAAGCAGTTCCTGAAGCGTTTTACGACGGAATACAGCTATTCGATTTAGCAGAAATTCGTCACAATCAGCTTAATCCAGTCTTTTTGGGAGGTAGATGGCATGTCCATTACAATAAGCATTTTGGATCAAAGCCCGGTCTATCCGGGTGAGAGCACGGCAGAGGCATTTGCTCATACGGTAGCCCTGGTACAGAAAGCGGAAGCTCTTGGATTTCGCCGGTTCTGGGTATCGGAGCATCATGATTCCGAGCATGTAGCGGGCTCTTCTCCGGAGGTTCTGATCTCCTATTTGCTGGCCCGCACGAATCGGATTCGCATTGGCTCCGGCGGCATTATGCTGCAGCATTACAGTCCTTACAAGGTAGCGGAGAACTTCCATGTCCTGGCTTCCCTTGAACCTGGCCGGGTGGATCTTGGCGTAGGCCGCGCTCCGGGCGGACTGCCGCGCAGTACGCAGGCTCTTCAACGTAAC
Organism: Paenibacillus glycanilyticus; assembly: GCF_023715145.1. GTDB lineage: Bacteria > Bacillota > Bacilli > Paenibacillales > Paenibacillaceae > Pristimantibacillus > Pristimantibacillus glycanilyticus_A. The sequence goes on from NZ_JAMBNP010000011.1 coordinate 70,078, forward strand.
ATTGCAAATCCTCAATCTCTTACGGACAAAATCGTCGAGCTCCGCGGTTATGTAGAAGGACGCGCCGAAGAAGAAGGACCTCTTGCCGGACTGAAGGCGACGCCGATCCCGGCTGTTGCGCCGGAGCTGCATGTACTTGGCGCATCTGCCGACAGCGCAGAGCTGGCTGCAAGCCTTGGCCTGCCTTATGTATTCTCCTTGTTTATCGGAGGAGACGAGCAGGCGGCTATTGATTCGGTTAATAAATATAAGAATGAATTTAATTACGAGCTTGGAGCTGCTCCGCAAGCGATACTGGCACTGGCTGCCATTGTCGCGGATACGGACGAAGAAGCCGTCAGTCTGATTCCGCCGCAAAAGCTGGTGAAGGTGCATTTGGCAAGCGGCCGCAAGGTTACTCTCGGCACGGTTGAACAAGCGGAAGCTTACGGCCAGCAAGCTGGCGAGCCGTACACGATTGAAGAGAAGGAGCCGCTTATTGCCGCAGGCTCGAAGGAAACGGTGCGCGGCAAGCTGCTTGCCCTGCAGGAAGCTACAGGCGTAGACGAGTTTATTGTGACCACGAATATTTCGCCGTTCGAGAAACGAATTCGCTCTTATGAGCTGCTAAGCGAGGCGTTTGCCGAAGTGACGGCTTAAGCGTTAAGCGCAGGAGGTTGGACAAATGAGCAACGAAACGAGGACCCTTAGCGCTGCCGCGCTGGCGGGTCGTTTGACGGATATCCGCAGGGAGCTGCACCGGAACCCGGAGCTTTCCCATGAGGAGTTTGAAACAACCATCCGAATCCGGAAGTGGCTGGAGGCGGCCGGCATCCGGATCGCCAATTACTCTCTGAAGACAGGCGTCATCGCGGAGATCGGAGCGGGTAAACCGGTTATTGCGCTGCGGGCTGATATCGATGCGCTTCCGATTCAGGAGGAGACGGGACTGCCGTTTGCCTCGGCCGCAGCGGGCAAGATGCATGCCTGCGGACATGATTTCCATACGGCGGCCATTATCGGTACCGCCTATTTATTGAAGGAACGCGAGCATGAGCTTAAAGGTACGGTCCGGCTGATCTTCCAACCGGCAGAGGAGAAGGCGAAGGGCGCGCGGCAAGTGATTGCAAGCGGAGCATTGGAAGGCGTGCAGGCTATATTCGGCCTCCATAATAAGCCGGATCTGCCCGTGGGCGCCATTGGCATAAAAGGCGGTCCGCTTATGGCGGCTGCCGACGGTTTTGTTGTTGAAGTCGCGGGGCATGGCTCCCATGCCGCTGTACCGGAAGCCGGCAATGATCCGGTTGTAACGGCTTCGCATATCGTTACCGCGCTTCAGTCGATCGTTAGTCGTAACGTAGGCGCGCTTCATAGCGCGGTTATCAGCGTTACGAAGCTGAACAGCGGCACGGCGTGGAATGTGATCCCGGAGAAGGCTGTGCTTGAGGGTACCATTCGTACCTTTGATGCGGATGTCCGCCGCCGGGTTCGCGAGCGGTTTGATCAGGTGGTAGCCGGTGTTGCCGCTGCCTTTGACACAACCGCAGTTGTCCGCTGGATTGAGGGTCCTCCTCCGGTTCATAACGATGAAGGGCTGGCGGAGCTGGCATGGCGGGAAGCCGAGCAATTGGAGCTGCTTCCGGTCAGTCCTGTACCGTCGCTGGCAGGAGAGGATTTCGCAGCTTACCAGCAGCTGGTGCCGGGTCTGTTTGTTTTTATTGGCACGGATGGACCAAGAGAGTGGCATCATCCCGCGTTTGATCTTGATGAACGCGCGCTTCCGGTAGCAGCTGATTTCTTTGCCGGCACGGCCGTTCGCGCGCTTGAGCAATTTGCGGCCGACTTTGGTGACGGGACGGAAGCTTAAATGAGCAGCCGTCTTCCCGTCTATGATGTCATCGTGGTTGGAGCAGGCTCGATGGGGATGAGCGCGGGTTATCAGCTGGCACGGCGCGGCGTTAAGACACTGCTGCTTGATGCCTTTGATCCGCCTCATCCGGAGGGCAGTCATCACGGCGAGCCCCGGCTGATCCGTCATGCTTATGACGGAGGCGAGACTTATGTCCGGCTGGCTTTGCGGGCAGATGAGTTCTGGCGGGAGGCAGAAGCAAGGACGGGGAGCAAGCTGCTCGAACGTTCTGGAGTGCTGAATCTGGCGGATCCGGATGTTTATTCGTTTCAGGGGAAACGAACGGATTCGGAGGGGCTTGGCGTAGTGACCGAGCTGCTGCAGGCGGATGAAGTGCAACACCGCTGGCCGGGGCTGACGCTCCCGGAACGGTATCAAGCGTTGTATGAACCGGATGCGGGTTATCTGTTCAGCGAGCAATGCGTCGCCGCGTATAAGCAGCTGGCGCTTGCGAGCGGCGCGCATCTGGAAGTGAATACGCCCGTCCGGGGTATTACCGCGCAAGAAGGAAGCGTTATTGTCCATACCTCCAAAGGCGACTATGCGGCCGGTTCCGTTATTCTGAGCGCGGGTGCTTGGTTCAAGACTTTGAAGCCTTTCGTCACGCTGCCGATCCGGCCGGTAAGAAAGGTCGTCGGTTGGTTCGAAACGAATGGCCCGGCTTACGATGCCGGACGTTTTCGGGTTTACGCTGGGGACGGGGCAAGGCGGTTATTACGGTTTCCCAAGCATCGGCGGAGCGGGGCTGAAGATTGGCCGTCATGACGGCGGCGTTCCTTGGCAGCCGGGCGAGACACCGGCACCGTTCGGAGCTTATCCCGATGACGAAGGCGATTTAAGAAGCGCGCTGGAAGCATTTATGCCGGGTGCGGCAGGCAGACTGCTGCAAAGCGCGGTTTGCAAATACGAGCTAACGCCGGACGAACGTTTTCTGATCGACCGTCATCCGGAGCATCCGCAGGTTATTATAGCCGGCGGCTTCTCCGGGCACGGATTCAAATTTTCGAGCGCGGTAGGCGAGCTGTTGGCTGATCTGGTTCAAGGTTTTGATTCTGAACGGGATCTAAGCCTATTCTCGCTCTCGCGCTTCACGCAGGAACCGGCCTAGTGCCGGGATGCCCATATAACGGAGGGATTCTAATGAGTGCAATCAATATTCAAGCTTATTTAGATACGCATCTGGAGCTGACTCAGGCGATCGCGGGATTAGATGAGGTTAAGCTGAAATGGAAAGAAACCGAAGCCAAATGGAGCGTAACCGAGGTGCTCTCCCATCTGGCCGATCACAATATTGTAGTGTCCTTCCGCATCCGCGACATTCTTGCGGATACGAAGGCGCAGCTTCCTGCCTTTAATCAGGATCTTTGGGTGTCCGGCCAGCATTCCAATGACGGCAATGCATCCGATATTCTGAACGTGTTCTGGGCGCTGCTGCAGTACAACGGTCTGCTGTTTGGCCGCTTGAGCGAGCAGGATCTGGATAAAACGGGCATCAACTTCAAGGGCGAGACGGTCCGCGTCCGCGACATTATTCAAGGCTTCTCGAAGCATGTCCATCATCATCTCGGGCAAATCAACCGGATTAAAACAGCTTACCAAGCTCAAAGCCAGGTAGCGCAAGGAGGCAATGTATAATGGCGGCACGCAGACAATTAAAGCTAGGCGCGATGCTTCATGGCGTCGGCAGCAGCACTTCGCTTTGGAGACATCCGGAGATTCCGTCCGATGCAAGCGTGAACTTCGAGCTGTACAAATCGTGGGTAGAGAAAGCCGAAGCCGGCAAGTTTGATTTGGCCTTTATCGCCGACGGTCTTTATATCAACGAAAAATCCATCCCCCATTTCCTGAACCGCTTCGAGCCAATTACGATTCTGAGCGCGCTCGCTGCAGTGAGCAATCATATCGGCCTTGTTGGTACATTGTCCACTTCATACAGCGAGCCGTTTACGGTCGCGCGCCAGTTCGGATCGCTTGATGTCATCAGCGGCGGCCGCGCAGGCTGGAATATCGTTACCTCCCCGCTTGAAGGCTCCGCTCTGAACTACGGCAAGAAGGAGCATCCGGATCATGACAAGCGTTACCGGATCGCGACGGAATATCTGGAAGTGACGCGCGGCCTCTGGGATTCCTGGGAGGATGATGCGTTTGTCCGCGACAAAGAATCCGGCGTATTCTTTGACCCGGCCAAGATGCACGCGCTGAATCACGAAGGCGAGTTCTTCTCGGTTAAAGGTCCTCTTAACATTGCCCGCTCGAAGCAGGGGCATCCGGTTATTTTCCAGGCTGGCGCATCGGAGGTCGGCAAGGATTATGCCGCGAAGCATGCGGATGCCATCTTCACCGGCCATGATTCGGTTGAAGACGCGGCCGCGTTCTACCAGGACGTGAAGCGCCGCGCGGCGGCGTTCGGACGCAATCCGGATCATGTGCTGGTCTTCCCTGGCATCGGTCCGATTATCGGCAGCACGGAGGAAGAGGCGGAGCGCAAATATCAGGAGGTTGTGGATCTGGTATCGGCGGAAAATGCATTGATCTACATGGGACGTTTCTTCGAGCATCATGATTTCTCCCAATACGATCTGGATGCGCCGTTCCCCGAGCTGGGAGATCTCGGCCGCAACAGCTTCCAAAGCGGTACCGACAAGATCAAAGCCAATGCGAAGGAGAAGGGGTTAACGCTGCGTCAAGTGGCTTTGCAGGTGGCCACTCCTCGTCCGATCTTCATCGGCACGCCAGAGCAGGTAGCCGACCGTGTGCAGGAGTGGTTTGAAGCCGGCGCTGCCGACGGATTTATGGTGGGTTCTTCGGTGCCCCATGGCCTTGAAGATTTCATTGAGCAAGTCGTGCCGATTCTGCAGGCTCGCGGCTTGTTCCGCACCGAATACGAAGGCGATACGCTGCGCGGCAATCTTGGCCTGCCGATTCCGGGCAACCGTTATACGAAAGCGGCTGAGCACGTTTGAGTCTAAATAGGAATACGGCAGCAATAGCTGAGATGATGGCGTATGCAGGCTCGCTGCATGAGGAGCTTGTCGCGATTCGCCGCGATCTGCACCGCCATCCGGAGCTGCTGTACGACACGGATCGTACAGCGGCATTAGTCGCGCGGCTGCTGCAAGAATGGGGGATCGACGTCCGAACGGGCGTCGGCCCCCATTTTGGCAAAGGCGTAGTTGGAGTGCTGCGCGGAGGCCTGGATGGCGGCAGGACGATCCTGCTGCGAGCGGATATGGATGCTCTTCCGATCGCGGAATTAAACGAGATTGATTATAAATCTATAACGCACGGCATCATGCATGCCTGCGGCCATGATGCGCATACGGCGATGCTGCTTGGCGCTGCCAAGACGCTTGCGGCTTACCGGGAGAGCTTCGCCGGGGAAATCCGGTTTGTCTTCCAGCCCGCCGAAGAAGGGGCGCTGCCAAGTCCCCTTGACGGCAGGCTGCTCTCCGGCGGGAGGGATATGATCGAGGCGGGAATACTTCAAGGCGTTGACCGCTGTTATGCCCTGCATGTATGGCCGGAGCTTGATGCGGGAACGATTGGCGTCCATCCGCAATACGCGATGGCGGCTTCCTCCCATTTCCAAGTGACGTTCCGCGGGACTAACGGGCATCACAGCTCACCTCATCTCGCGGCGGATGCCATTCAGATGACGGCAGCTTATATTGCCGGCGTGAATGGCATGATGGCGAATAGTATTGACCCTCTTGAGCAGGCCGTGCTTGCGTTCGGAACGCTGCGTGCCGGCACCGTTATTAACGCAATTGCCGAGCAGAGCGTCCTTACGGGAACGTTCCGTGCCTTCAGCAAGCAGACGGTTGCCGCGATTACGGCGGGGCTGGAAAGACACGCGCAAGCAGCATCTCTTTCCTACGGCGGAAGCTATGATATTGTGCTGCGCGAGGGGATCGCTGTCGTAAACGACAGCAAAGCGATTGAAGAGGTTATCCGCGCGGCTACTTCCGTGCTTGGGAGGGAGAACGTGCTGACGCAGCTTGAGCCAAGTCTTGCCGGAGAGGACTTCGGCTGGTATCTGGACCAAGTGCCGGGAGCGTTTGTGCTGCTGGGCTGCCTGAATGAAGAGTTCGGGCAACAGGAGGGGCTGCATCGTCCACGCTTCAATCTGGACGAGGCTATTCTTGTTCACGGTACCAGACTGCTAGTTCAGCTTGCTGCAGGATCATAGAGATGAAGCAACGCCAAACGCCAACCGGCGCTTGGTGTTTTTTTGCCTTTTAAGGCCTGACCCATAGATGATTACTAACAGTCGATAGAAGACATTTATATGATATTGTGCTGCCGGTAGCCGGATGTTAGAGTATTGCCAAGATAAATTCCTATTAAACAGATGGGATATGTTACTATACCGGAACTTTATTGAATCAGACAAAAATTTGGATAAGGGTGGAGTGTATATGTCAAAGAGAAAAGCGTTGAAATTAGGAGCTATTATTCATGGCGTTGGAGGAAGCAGCTCAGGCTGGAGACATCCCGATATTCCGGCGGACGCAAGCGTCAATATCGGTTTCTATAAGCAGCAGGCGCTGAAGGCGGAAGAAGGCAAGTTCGACTTCCTCTTTATTGCGGACGGTCTATACATTACGGAGAAATCCATTCCCCACTTCTTGAACCGCTTCGAGCCCATTACGATTCTGTCGGCACTTGGCGCCGTTACATCCAACATCGGTCTAGTGGGAACCTTATCGACTTCGTACAGCGAGCCGTTTACGGTAGCCCGTCAATTCTCGTCCATCGATCATATCAGCGGCGGCCGCGCGGGCTGGAATGTGGTTACTTCCCCGCTTGAAGGCAGCGCGCTTAACTTTGGAGGCAAGCAGCATCCCGAGCATAGCGAGCGTTACCGGATTGCGGAAGAATACTTGGAGGTTGCAAAAGGCTTGTGGGATTCCTGGGAGGATGACGCTTTTGTCCGCGACAAAGAAAGCGGCGTGTTCTTCGATCCGGAGAAGCTGCACCGGTTGAATCACCAAGGTCAATTCTTCTCGGTTCAAGGACCGCTGAACATCGCGCGCTCGAAGCAGGGCCAGCCCGTTGTATTCCAGGCAGGATCGTCCGAAAGCGGCCGTAATCTGGCTGCCAAAACAGCGGATGCCGTATTTACGGGTCCCGAGTCGCTTGAGGATGCGAAGGAATTCTACCGCGATGTGAAACGCCGTATCGCCGAGAATGGCCGAAACCCGGAGCATACGCTTATTTTCCCTGGCATCGGGCCAATTATCGGTCGCACGCAGGAAGAGGCGGAAGAAAAATACCGTCAAATTGCGGATCTGGTTACGGTCGAGAAAGCGCTCGACCACTTGGGAAGATTTTTCGAGCATCATGACTTCTCGCAATATGAGCTGGATGCGCCGTTCCCGGACCTTGGCGATTTCGGCTCAAACAGCTTCCGCAGCACAACCGACCGGATCAAGCGCCGCGCCAAGGAGCAAGGGCTTACGCTGCGTGAAGTCGCTCTGCAGGCGGCAACTCCGCGCAACGCTTTTATCGGAACGCCGGAATTTGTGGCCGATCGGGTGCAGGAGTGGTTTGAAGAGGAAGCGGCGGACGGATTCATTATTGCATCGGCTACGCCGCGCGGCCTGGATGATTTTGTCGAGCTGGTCGTACCGATTCTGCAGGAGCGCGGATTGTACCGTACCGAATATGAAGCAGATACGCTTCGCGGCAATCTGGGCATTCCTGTTCCGGAGAACCGTTATACCGCAGCCCGCAAACAAGCCGGCGTTACCGTTAACTAACCCATTAGGAGAGATACCATGAATAGAAATGGATTCGTAAGAAGACCTATCCGGACTTCGGCTGCCTTGCTGCTTGCGCTAACACTGGTCCTGTCAGCATGCGCGTCGAATAAAGGAAGCAACAATAACGGCAGCCAGCCGGCTGCCCAGCAGTCGGATACGCCAGCGGTTACCGAAGCGAAGCAAGGAGGGGAGCTGACTTACGCGCTCGCCACTTCGCCGGATTCGCTTGATCCTCATCGCAGCGGCTTGGCCGTTGCGGTGCGCGTTATCCGCACCATCTACGATTCGCTGGTCGTACAGCTTCCGGACAATTCCATTAAGCCGTGGCTTGCCACTTCGTGGGAGATCTCGGATGACGGACTGAGCTATACCTTCAAGCTTCGCCAGGACGTGAAGTTCCAGGACGGCACGCCGTTTAACGCCGAAGCGGTCAAATATAACTTCGACCGTATTCTCGACCCGGCCACGAAAGCAGCCAATGCGGCAGCGTTGCTCGCACCGTACCAGTCGTCGGAAGTGATCGACCAATATACGGTTAAGCTGAACCTGGCTACCCCTTCACGCGCTTTCCTTGGCAACCTGAGCCAGGCGCTGCTTGGCATCGTATCCCCGACGGCCGCGAAAAAGGACGGTGACCAGTTTGGTCTCAATCCCGTTGGCACGGGACCCTTCAAGTTTGTGAAATGGGAACAAAATGCCCAAATCCAGGTTGCGAAAAACCCTGATTATAAATGGGCGCCGGAGCTTGTAACGAATACAGGCGCGCCATATCTGGACGGCATTACTTTTAAAATTGTCCCTGAGGAGGCTACCCGGATCGGAAGCGTGCAGAGCGGTCAGGTGCTCGCGGCAGAGACCGTTCCTCCGCAAAATATCGTGGCCCTGAAAGGCGATTCGAAGGTTCAGCTGCTTGAAGCCAATACGGTTGGTCTGCCTTATACGCTATTCTTCAATCAGGAGCATGCCCCATGGGATGATGTGAAGGCAAGACAGGCGGTACAGCTGGCCGTTGACATCGACAGTATCGTGAAGACTCTTTATCTCGGTACATACGACCGCGCTTGGTCGCCGCTTACACCGGGCACCTTCGGCTATGATCCAACGCTTGAGAACGGCGTGAAGCCTGATTTGGAGAAGGCGGGCGCGCTGCTTGACGAGATTGGCTGGGTAAAAGGCGCGGACGGTATCCGGGAGAAGGCGGGCAAGAAGCTTACCTTGCATTACGTGGACGGCACGCCAAACCGCGAGAAGCGCAACGATATCGCGGTTATTATCCAGCAGCAGCTGAAGGCTCTCGGCATTGCCGTTGAAGTGGAGATTACGAAGGATGTCCGGACGGTCGTGTATACGAACGGCGATTACGATCTTTATGGCAACAGCCAGGTGAACTCCGATCCAAACGCGCTGTATCCGTTCTATCACACGACCGATCCGAAAGCCCAGAAGTCGCTCACCCGTTTGTCCAATCCCGAGATCGACAAGCTGCTTGAGCAAGGACGCGTGGAAACGGACGATACCAAACGCGCGGACATTTATAAGCAAATTCAGAAGTATATCATCGACCAGGCTGTCATTCTTCCGGTTTACGTATTCCCCTATACGGTAGCGGCGGATAAATCCGTGCAAGGACTTGTGTTCGATTCGCTGGGTTACCCGTTATTTAACGGAGTCTCGATCCATTCTTAAATTCAAGGGAGGCGGCTCGCCATGTTTATCGCCCAACGCATTCTCTCCTCCTTGCTAGTCATCGCTGGCAGTCTGGTGCTGGTATTCGCGATTCTGTACGTGCTTCCCGGCGACCCGACGGACAACATGATTGATCCGTCGGTTGCCACAGCCGAGCAGATAGCCAGTCTGAAGCAACAGCTTGGCGTTGACCAGCCCTTCTATATTCAGTTCACCCGTTATATAAACGATATGGTTCGGGGCGATTTCGGCAGCTCTCTACTGAATTCCGAGCCGGTATTGGATAAAATACTGGAGCATTTCCCCGCAACCCTGGCGCTGACGGCGGCAAGCGCGCTGGTCTCGGTTACGATCGGCCTTGTCCTCGGCGTGCTGTCCGCTATCCACCGTAACGGCCCCATTGATTTCATTGCCCGCCTCGTCGGATTGTTCGGCATCTCGATGCCGACCTTCTGGTCGGGCATTCTGCTTATTGTGCTGTTCAGTCTTCAGCTTGGCTGGTTCCCTGCCATGGGCTCTGACGGATGGAAGACGATTGTGCTTCCGGCGCTCACGCTTGGCATTGTTGGAGCCGGCTTTATTGTAAGGATGGTGCGCAGCAGCATGCTCGACATTATCGATGAGCATTTCATGCTGACGCTGCGTTCCAAAGGATTATCCGAGCGGGCTGTAATGTATAAGCATGCGCTGCGCAACGCGCTGATCCCCGCGGTGACGATGATTGGCATGCTGATCGGGGAGATGCTTGCGGGAACGGTTGTTATCGAGACCGTATTCTCCCGCCAAGGCATCGGACGGATTATCGGGGATGCCTTGATGGCGAAGGATCTGCCGGTTGTGCAGGGCGTTATCTTTTTCACCGCGGTAATCTATGTCCTGGTGAACCTGCTGGTTGATTTGTCGTATTCGGTTATCGACCCGAGAGTCAGGCGTTCTGCATGAGGACAAAAGGAGAAAGGAGCTGAGAACCTATGCGTGAAGCGGCTACGGCTAGTACAATCCGGTACAAAAGAAGCGGCAGACGGTTCGCCGCAATCCGGTTCAAACAAGTTACGGCTAACAATCTGTTCCTGCTTGCAGCGGCAGTGATCATTCTGTTTATCGCGGCCTGCGCGGTTGTGCCGTCCTTCATTGCCCCTTATTCGCCTACCGAGATGTTAACGGACAGCATTATGCAGCCGCCTAGCGCGGCGCATCCGTTCGGAACGGATTATTTCGGCCGGGATATATTCAGCGTTGTTGTATACGGCAGCAGAGATTCCCTGTTTATCGGTTTCGCTTCCGTTCTTGTCGGAGGGCTGGCGGGCGGCGCTATTGGCGCTTTGTCCGGTTATGCGGGAGGCTGGATTGACGCGGTGCTGATGCGCTTCAACGACATTCTGATGACAATCCCCGGCATTCTGCTTGCGCTGGCTATCGCGGGCGCGCTTGGCAAAAGCCTGTTTAACATTGTGCTGGCCGTGGCCGTAGCCTCGATACCGGGTTATGCGCGCATTATGCGTTCCCAGATTATGAGCATTAAAGGGCGGACTTTTATTCTGGCTTCTCAGGCCGCAGGTGCTTCGCCGCTTCATATTTTCTGGAAGCATGTACTGCCCAATTCGCTTTCTCCGCTGCTAGTTATGGCGACTATCGGAATAGGGACATCCATTCTGACCGGTTCGGGGCTTAGCTTTCTTGGTCTTGGCGTTCTGAAGGAAGTCCCGGACTGGGGAACCCTGCTGTCGCAGGGCCGGGGGTATTTGACGGTCGCGTGGTGGATTTGTACCTTCCCGGGACTTGCCATCACGATGTTTGTGCTGTCGGTTAATATGATTGGCGACCGGCTGAGAGATCAGCTGGATCCGAAGAAAAGCGCGAGATAGGAAGGGGGAACCGTATTGGAAGCTTTGTTAGATATCCAGGAGCTGTCGGTTGGTTTCCGGACGAAAAATGGCTTGCTGGAGGCCATTACGGATATATCCTTCTCGATACGGCCTGGAGAAACCGTCTGCCTTGTTGGCGAGTCCGGCAGCGGCAAGACGGTTGCTTCCAAGGCCATTATGCGGCTGATCGATTACGAGAATGGCTCGATTACCCGCGGAAGCATTGTCCTGCGGGGACGTGACATTGCGGCGCTGCCCGAAGCCGAGCTCCGGCAATTACGCGGGAAGCGGGTAGCCATGGTCTTCCAGGAGCCAATGGCTGCGTTTGACCCGGTCTTCACGATCGGTCAGCAAATTGTCGAGACGATTATGCAGCATGAGCGAGTCAGCCGGCGTGAGGCGTGGGACAGGGGGATAGAGCTGCTCAGCCGCGTTGGCATACCGGAGCCAGCAATTCGCATGAAGCAATATCCCGGCGAATTGTCCGGCGGCATGCTTCAACGGGCGATGATTGCGATGGCGCTCTCCTGCAGTCCGGAACTGCTTATCGCCGATGAGCCAACAACGGCCCTTGACGTGACCATTCAGGCTCAAATCCTGAAGCTGCTGCAGGAATTGCAGCAGGAGCTTGGGATGTCTATTCTCCTTATTACTCATGATCTTGGCATTGCCGCCGAGGTGGCGGATCGTATTGTCGTCATGTACGCCGGCCGGATCGTCGAGCAGGGCACGGCGGCAGAGCTGTTTGCGAGGCCGCGTCATCCGTATACGAGAGGACTTCTGCAATCGATTCCTCCACTGGACAGCGTACGGGGAGAACGGCTCTATGCGATTCAAGGATCTATTCCGTCCTTAACGGCGCTGCCGGTTGGTTGTTTGTTTCATCCCCGCTGCGAGTATGCGACGGAGCGTTGCAAGGAGGAAGCTCCTCCGCTCGTCCAACGCGGCGGCAGCGGCGTGGCCTGTTGGCATGAGGAGCTGGTTGCCGCAACAGCCGTGAAAGAGATCCGTGCTAATCCGATCCGAGCGGAAGTGCTTGAAGGGAATTCAGCGGATGCTGTTACCCTCAAAGGCAGCGAGATTCTATTCGAAGCCGAGCATCTGCATAAATATTATCCGGTAAAGCGCAAAAGCTTCACCGCTCCCCGTACCTTCATCCGGGCGGTAGACGATGTCTCTTTCTCCATCCGTCGAAATGAAACGTTTGGCCTCGTTGGCGAATCGGGCAGCGGCAAATCGACGCTGGGCCGGGTGCTTTTGCAGATGGAGCAGGCTACTTCGGGCAAGGTATTGTTTCGGGGCAAGGATCTGGCCGGACTTAACGGCCCGAGGCTTCGCCCGTTAAGGAAGGATATGCAGGTCATCTTCCAGGATCCGTACGGCTCCTTGAATCCAAGATGGACGATCGGAGACAGTATTGCCGAGCCGCTTAAGGTACATGGCGCGTCGACGGCTAACGAGCGCAGGCAACGCGTGGAAGAATTGCTTCGTTTGGTTGGCCTTGATCCGGCAAGCGCGGGCAAATACCCGCATGAGTTCTCCGGCGGCCAGCGGCAGCGCATTGGCATTGCCCGGGCAATTGCGCTGAACCCAAGCTTTATTCTTGCCGATGAGGCGGTATCCGCCCTTGATGTGTCGGTTCAAGCCCAAATCGTAAATCTGCTTCAGGAGCTTCAGCAGAAGCTCGGGCTGACTTATTTGTTCATTGCCCACGGCCTGCAGATTGTAAGACATATCTCGGACCGGATCGGCGTTATGTACCTGGGCAAGCTGGTTGAGATTGCGCCTAGTGACGAGCTGTTCCGCCAGCCTGCTCACCCTTACACGAAGCTGCTTATCGACTCGATTCCGCAGCCCGTTCCGGGCCAGCACAGCAGCTCTGCCTTTATCCAAGGCGAAATACCATCGCCGGCCAATCCGCCAAGCGGCTGCCGGTTCCACCCCCGTTGCCCGTTCGCAACGGAAAGATGCAGGAAGGAGCAGCCGGATCTTCGCCCATTAGGCGAGGATCGTTTTGCGGCATGCCATTATACCCTTATATGAAGCAGACGGAGCAGCAAGAGCCGGCAGCGTCTACTCCGGCATTCTGGCCGGTGCTGGCAGCTATATTTATTGGTTCTTTTGTCGGGATGTACCATGTTGTTTCCCTCAACGTATCCCTTCCCGGATTTATCCGGATATTCGGCACAGAGCTGCAGACCGTCCAGTGGATGATGACGGGCTTTACGCTCGCTAGCGGCATTGTAATTCCGATAAGCGGTTATGCCATGGAAAGATTCGGCTGCAAGCGGGTGTTTCTATTTGCAATCGGCGGCATTACAGTCAGCTCGTTTCTATGTGCACAGTCTTGGAATATCGGAGCGCTTATTGCCTTTCGCATTATACAGGGATTATTCTGCGGACTCATTCAGCCGGTATCGCTCGCTTTAATTTACCGGACGGTCCGGGTGGAAAAGCAATCCTTCGCGCTTAGCGTATGGTCGTTCTCCACGGTGCTCGGGACGGCCATCGGCCCGTCGCTCAGCGGCTGGCTGCAAAGCTTTGACTGGCATCTTATATTCCTTATTACCGTACCGGTAGGAATTGCAGCTTGGATTGTTGGCGCGGTTGTCATTCCGAAGGATCTGGCCAATGGCCTCGCAAGATTGGATTGGCCAGGTTTGCTGCTCGCAACGGCAGGGAGCCTTGCGTTACTCCTGCTGTTCGGCAATATGAATGTTTGGGGCTGGGACAGCCTGCTTACCTGGACGATGCTGGTTGCCGGAATTGGCTGCTTTATCCTCTTTGCCTGGCAGGAACGCCGCAGCGACCATCCGCTATTGCAGCTTCGGCTGCTGCTTAACCCAAGGTTCTCGTTAAGTCTTATGGCATCGCTTATCTTATCGTTTGGCCTGTATTCGGTCGTATATTTCATGCCCTTGCTATTAGTGGAGATTAAGGGTTTATCCCCATTCCGGGTTGGTCTTCTGTTCCTGCCCGCAGCGGGATGCTTAACGGCTGCCACGTTTGCCGCGGGCAGGTGGTATCGCAAATTCGGGCCGGCAAAGCTCATTATGATCGGCTGTTCGATTCTGGTCGTAAGCACCTATTATTTCAGCCAAATGCCGCCGGAGACTAGTCTGGTAGCCATAATTATTTGGCTTGCCGTCCGCAATATCGGAACCGGTCTTGCCTCTACGCCTGCAACCAATGCAAGCATGTCCTCCGTTCCGCAGGAGTGGATCGGACATGCGTCGGCATTGCTCAATTGGCTAAGACAGGTGTTCAGCGCGATGGCGCTAGGCGTATGCACCTCCCTGTTTTATTGGCGGATGGGCATTCATCAGGCGGAAGCCGGCGGCGGAGGAGAGGGAACAAGCCAGTACCGCCTTGCTTACATGCATAGCATTCATGATGTCTTTCTTATATCCAGCATCATTGTCGCCTTCGCTATTCCGATAGCTTTGCTGTTAGGAAGACGCATGTCGGCAACGCTTACGACACCGAAGGAGAGTGAAAGCCTATGAAGTTTATATGGTTCAGCCTGGTCATGAATTTAAAAAATCCGGTGACGGGCGAGCATTTTACGACAAGCGAGAAAATCGAAAATATAATTAAACAGGCTGAGCTTACGGAAAAGCTGGGCTTTGACGGATACGGAATCGGGGAGCGGCATGGAGCGCCGTTCCTGTCCTCTTCGCCGCCGCTGCTGCTGACGGCGATTGCCGCAAGAACTTCACGTATCCGGCTGCTTACGGCCGTAACCGTCCTTAGCGTGCTGGATCCGGTACGGGTGGCGGAGGATTATGCGACCCTCGATCACCTGTCCGGCGGAAGGCTGGAGATGATTATCGGCAAGGGTAACGATCCCCGGCATTATCCGCTGTTCGGCATAACGGAGGAAGAGCAGTGGGATTCCATGGAGGAGCGGTACGAATTGCTGCGGCGTCTATGGCGGGAAGAGGAGGTCACCTGGCAAGGTCAGTACCGCCCGCCGCTTCATCAAGTGACTACGCAGCCAAGACCGCTGCAGAAGCCGATCCCGATCTGGCACGGGAGCGCGTCCAGCACCCGCTCCACCGAGCTTGCGGCCCGTTACGGCGAGCCGATATTTTCCTCGAACAGCTTCCATCCGCAGGCCAAGTATAAAGATCTTATCGATCATTACCGCGAGCGGCTGGCGTTCTACGGGCATGATCCGCAGAAAGCGGTCGTTGGCGCGGGTGCGGGCAGCTTATATATTGCGAATACGACGGAAGAGGCCATCAAGCGGTATCGCCCATACTATGAGGCATTCCAGGCGACGGCAGCGGCCCAGCATAACCAATCGCCGTTTACGTCGTTGGAGGATAATATCGCCAGAGGCCCGAGTCTAATCGGAAGTCCTGAGCAGATCATCGAGAAAATATTAAACTATCAGGCGGCCTTCGGCCACCAGGTATTATCTCTCAGCGTAGACGGCTTATCCGAAGCGGAGCAGCGGGAACAGATGGAGCGGTTCGCCGAGGACATTGCCCCCGTGCTGCGCCGGGAAGTGCCCAGCAGCTTGTGGGAGGAACAAGCGAAGGGGATTCCGGTTTAGCCCGAGCATAAGTAACCGACCGGCTCCTGGGAGACGGGAGACGTTAAGGTCCCTTAGGGGCCTTAACGCTGCAAATAAGGCACCGCATATAGAGATTAAGGTCCTTTATGGACCTTAACTATGTGCAATCGGCCGAAAATCGAGCAGTATTGGGGCTCCCGGGAGACTTTAAGAACCCTTAGGGACCTTAAAGCTGCAAATAAGGCACCGCATATAGAGGTTAAGGTCCTTTATGGACCTTAACTATGTGCAATCGGCCGAAAGCCGAGCAGTATTGGGGCTTCCGGGAGACTTTAATGTCCCTAAGGGACATTAACCGGTAGCTACGAAAAGGGAAAGGGCAGTAGCAAAGCCAATGGCTTTTGCTACTGCCCTTATATTTTTTATTTCGCCGCCAGTACGGTGAGGCTCGCAAGCTGTACCGTTCCGCCGCTCGCGAATAGTGTAATCTTCTGGCACGTCTGGTCCGGAAAGATCAGACTTGTCATTGCTGCCGTTCCGTCTGCGAGGAGGAGCTCAATGGATGCTGCATCAACTAGAATCCGCAGATTGAGGGAATCCGAAGGCTCCAGCTTCATCTGTTGAGGCTTCGCGAACATGTCGGAGAAGTCATGAGGTCCGGCATGCTCCCGCAGCAGGGTAATGACGCGCTCATCCGTGGAGTATTGAATCGTCGTGTACTGCTCTTCATTATGGTGAATAATGAGGCCGAATTCTTTTGCCTCAAGCGGCTCCGCTTCCAAGCGAAGCTCGAAGGCCTCCAGCGAGCACTCGATGACTTCCTTGCGGCCGTCGGCAAGCACAACATCCTTCACGGCAATCCTTTCATTGGAGAAGTAATTCTCCAGCTCTTGAACAGGGTGCTGGACGATTACGACATCGCCGTTCTCTCGGCGCTTCAAGCCAAGCGTTCTGGCCGCCGTCATCGAGCCTCTGAAGCCATTCGACGGAACGTGATTCGCATATCGCCAGTTGCTCATCCAAGCGATATAAATCCTTCGGCCGTCTTCGTCCGGAATATCCGAGAAGCTGACCCCTGCATAGTTGTCACGGCCGTAGTCCAGCCAGCGAAGTTCAGCGTCATCCGGTGTAAACACAGAGCCGTCAAAGGAACCAACAAAATACTGGGTTCGCGAACCTTCATTGTAGTCCGGGCTGTCGCCAACGCTGACCAGTAGCACCCACTTGCTCTCATCTGTCCCTTCTATCGTCAAAGGGAAGAGGTCGGGACATTCCCAGACGCCGCCGTGAAAGCCGATGTCGTCGCCAAACTCGCTTTCAAGCTTCCATGACTTTAAGTCTGGCGAGGAGTAAAGGGTGATGGTCTGGCCGGTTGCCAGCACCATTATCCACTTGCCGCTGTCTTTATGCCAGAATACTTTAGGGTCTCGAAAGTCTTCCTTATCTGCAAAGCGCAGCACCGGGTTACCCTCGTATTTCGTCCAAGTTCGGCCGTTGTCCCGGCTGTAAGCGAGGCTTTGCGTCTGGATGACCGGTTCGCCCTTCCCTTCGGAATGGCTTGTGAAGATGGCGACGAGTCCAGGTTCGTCCGGGAAGAAGCCGGTCGTATTGTGCCAGTCGACTACGGCACTGCCCGAGAAGATTGTACCGTTCTCATCGGGGTACAGAGCAATCTCTAATTCCTCCCATTGGACGAGATCCGTGCTAACGGCATGGCCCCAATGCATCGGCCCCCAAGTTGTTCCCTGAGGATGATATTGATAGAAGAGATGGTATTCGCCTTTAAAGAAGACAAGACCGTTCGGATCGTTGATCCAGTTCTGCTGCGGTGCAAAATGCCATAACGGCCGATATGAGCTTTTATTGATAGCTTCCAAGTAGACGTCCACCTTTTATGATTTGATATAGTTGTCGTAGCCGGTTTGCTTGATTTGCAGCCATTGGTCAAGGCCAAGGCGTTTCAGCTCTT
This sequence comes from Paenibacillus glycanilyticus, assembly GCF_023715145.1. GTDB lineage: Bacteria > Bacillota > Bacilli > Paenibacillales > Paenibacillaceae > Pristimantibacillus > Pristimantibacillus glycanilyticus_A. The sequence continues at coordinate 87,773 of NZ_JAMBNP010000011.1, forward strand.
TCAGGTAATCATTCCATTCCTCTTCTACCTTACCCGTCTTGATCCACTCCGCCCGTTTGCGGTTCACATAGGAGAACAGGTCAGTCTCAATGGTAGACAGCGACTTCTGGTCATCGAGCGAGAAGAAGATCTTCGGATAGTTATTGTCGGCAGTCATGTATGGAACGAGCTTTTCCTTCATAATATTCAGGCGCCAAGCGGCATCATCCGGCTTTGTTGTAAATTTCCCGTAGTACTCATCCAGAATGGCGAGCGGTCCACCGATATTGGTCTTCTGGCGAAGCTCTGCCGGTGCTGCTCCTTCAAGAGGGAGATGCTCCAGCATGCCCTTGGCTTCGTTAAATTTGAAAATGTTTTGCTGCGTTTCGTCCCCGTAAGTACCCCAGTTGTTCTGTACCGATTGTAGCGGATCATACAGCTGGTCGATCCATTTCGCCGTCAGCTCAACGTTTTTGTTCGCACTTGTGATAACCATGCGTCCACGGTCGAAGCCGTAGTTATTCGTGCGGGTGACGTTAACCTCCCCGGATGGGCCGGCAAGCGGCTGCATCAGATCGTATTTGTCGTTGCTGCCTGTAATATTGGCTTTATCCCAAGTGAAGTACAGGCCGTAGCGTTCATCCTGGCCTTTCGCGAGGAAAGTATTGTAATCCTGCTCGAAGGATTCCTCGTCGATCAGGTCGTTTGCGTAAAGATCATGCAAGTAGTTAACCGCGTCCTTGTAGCCGTCTTGATCGGCCGTAAATACAACCTTGCCGTCATTGGTTACAACGGTATGGTCGCCGTTGTCGCCAAGGCCAAAGGCGCCAAAGAGAAAGTTCAAATCCTCATTGCCGTTGTTCATGACGACGCTAAGCGGAATCTCATCCGCCTGGCCGTTGCCGTTTGGATCATCCTTTTTGAAAGCAAGCAGAACATTTTTCAGTTCTTCCGTAGTAGCAGGCATCTTCAGGCCAAGCTTGTTCAACCATTCCACGTTGATCCAGGGAATATCGTTGACGGAGTGGATGCTTTCCTTGCCGGCGCCAAGCTCTTCTATCCAAGGGAAGCTGTAAATATGACCATCAGGAGCGGTAATCATTGCTTTGTATTCGGGAGCCGCTTCGAGCACCTTTTGCAAATTCGGCATGTATTGGGTGATAACATCCTCCAGCGGGATGATCGTTTTGTCCGAGCCCAGCTTCAGCAGATCATAGTCGGAATAAGCTGCGTCCAGAATAGCGTCAGGCAGAGCGCCGCTTGCTACGGCTAAGTTTCTTTTCTCAACGAAAGAGTCCGAAGTGAAGTTCTTCCAATTAATATGAACGCCGGTTTTCTCTTCAAGCCGCTTGTAGATCAGCTTCTCGTTTGGATCGGTTGGGGCAAGCGGCGAGCTTTGAGTCATGAAGTTAAGCGTCACTTTCTCCTGAAGCGGGAAGGAGACATTCGTCAGATCGTAGCTCTTGGAAGCGGATGAGCCTTTGTCTCCGCCGCTGCCGCAGCCTGCGATCATCGAGATGGACAAAGCAAGCGCAGTTGCGGAATAAATCGTCTTTTTCATGGATTATTTCCCCCGTATAAGTTATTTGATGGAGCCGACCATAACGCCTTTCTCGAAGTATTTCTGGAAGAACGGATACATAATGATGAGCGGCAAACTGGAAACAACAATAGAAGAATACTTGATCATCTCGGACAGCTTCTTCAGCTCCGCCTGGGCGAGTATATCCGAGATCATGCCGGGATCAACCTGGTTCTGGATAAGGATCGACCGCAGAACAAGCTGCAGCGGGAACAGCTGTTTATTATCGAGATAGATCATGGCATCGAAATACGAATTCCATTGTCCAACAAACGCATACAGCGCCAGAACAAAGATAATCGGTTTGGACAACGGAAGGATAATCTGGAAAAAGAGCCTTTGATCCGTCGCGCCGTCAATCTGGGCGGCTTGATTCAGTTCCTTCGGAATGCCGGCGAAATAGGTTCTCGCCAGGATGATGTTGTACACGCTGACCGCGCCGGGCAGAATAATGGCCCAAATCGAGTTGAGCATATTGAGGTCCTTCACGACCAGATAGGTCGGAATCAGACCGCCGCTGATAAACATCGTAATGAGGAAGAAAATCATAAACAGTTTTTTGCCGACAAAGCCTTCAATGCTCAGCGGGTAGGCGGCAAAGACCGATACGACAACCGTTGCCAGCGCAAAACCCGTGGAATACAGGATGGCGTTCAGGAAGCCCTTTAGCATCGCGGCATTGCCCAATATTTTCTCGTACCCGGTTATGCTCCAATCGGAAGCGTTAAGGGACAAGCCCTTCGTCAGCAGCACATTAGGATTGAGAAAGGAGGCAAGGAGCACGTAAAGCAGCGGAAAGAGAACGATTAGCACGAGCAAGGCGAGCAGCACATAGGTGATAACGAGCAGAACGCGATCCCTTGGGGAATAATGAATGTCCATTTGAACCTCCTAAAAAGAATTGTCACACAAACAGCCTGGCAGGCTGTTCATGATGATTCTTGCTTCGAAAGCATGAGCTTAAAGAATTGTCACACAAACAGCCTGGCAGGCTGTTCGTGATGATTCAATTTTTAATATAGTCCTTCGCCTTCGTTCAGCCGCTTCACGACAGTGTTAACGAGGACGAGCAGGATGATGTTGATGAGCGAGTTGAATAATCCGATGGCAGTGGAGTAGGCGTAATCTCCGGACTGAAGACCAACCTTGTACACATAAGTCGCAATAATTTCCGAGGTTGGAGTATTAAGCGCCGTCTGCATCAGAAAAGCCTTCTCGTAGCCGATCGACATAATGCCGCCGGCCGCTAATATGAACAGAACGGCCATAACCGGCTTCAGCGTTGGCAGGTCGATATGCCAGATGCGCCGCAGGAGCGATGCGCCATCAACGGTTGCTGCGTCATGAAGCTGCGGATCCACGTTGGACAGGGCCGCGACATAAATAATGGAGGCCCAGCCTGCACCTTGCCAAATCCCCGACAGAATATAGACCGAGCGGAAGTAAGCAGGATCCGACATGAAGGAGATTGGCTTATCCGTAAACATCGTCACAAGCGAGTTGACAAGACCCGTAGGCGACATGAATACGAACAGCATGCCGGTAAGGACAACGACGGATATGAAGTTGGGCGCGTACAGGATCAGCTGAATATTTTTCTTGATCCTCGGACCTCTGAGCTGGTTAAGCATCAGCGCCAGCACAATCGGAACCGGGAAGCCCAGCAGGAGGCCGTAAACGCTTAGCTTCAGCGTGTTCATAAAGATGTCGTAGAAGTTAGGCGACGACAGGAAGCGGTGGAAGTTATCAAAACCGACCCACTCGCTTCCCATGATTCCTTTGAGCGGACTGAAATCTTTAAAGGCGATAATGGAGCCGTACATCGGGACGTATTTGAATACAATCGTGAGCACGACGGCCGGCAGAAGGAAGAGGTACAGCGCGTAATTTCTGAACACGTAATAAATCCAGCTTGGCTTTTGTTTTCTGCTAATGGATGTACTTGCCAAAAGTTAATGCCCCCTTAAGAGTACGCTTTCATTTGGATCTCGGAAAAGGATGCTAAACTCGTTTTCCCGATTTCAGGGCAATTATATGTCAACCGGATGACATATGTCAACCGGTTTCATAAATGCGCATTTTGTGGTTTAATCATATAGACATTAGGCTTATAATAGGTTCCATATAGTGGTATGACAGGAATGAGGTGAGACGAATGAACCCGAAAATAAGCGATGTCGCGGAGAAAGCCGGCGTATCCAAAACGACGGTGTCGCGGGTGCTCAACAACCGCGGTTATATCAGCCAGGAGACGAAAGACGCGGTATACGGCGCAATGAAGGAACTGAACTATTTTCCAAACGATGTCGCACGGTCGTTATTTAATAAAAAAACGAATCTGATCGGGCTTATTCTCCCGACGGTGAACAATCCGTTCTTCAGCGAGCTGGCCTTCTACATCGAGAGCATCTGCGCGGAGAAGGGGTATAAAGTCTTGCTCTGCAACAGCACCCATAGCAGGGAGAACGAGGAGCGGTATCTCGATATGCTTCTGCGCAATCAGGTGGACGGCATTATCGTATGTTCGTATAACCGGGGCTTTCACCATTACAATCACGGAAAAATGGCGGTTGTCGCAATCGACCATTACTTGGCCCCGTCTATTCCGGTGGTTGGTTCGGATAACTATAATGGCGGAAAGCTGGCAACAGAGCTGCTGCTCGCAAAGGGCTGCCGGAATATTGTCCATATTAACGGGCCGATTGAGCTGGAGACTCCGGCGAATTTGCGGCGCAAAGCTTATGAAGACGTGATCAGAGAGAACGGCCGCGAGCCCATCGTGTACGAGAACCGCCAGTCGTTCGAGCAGAAGGGGTATTCGAGCCTGTTCGATCAGATCTTCGCGGAGCATCCCGAAGTGGACGGCGTATTCGCCAGCGATGATCTGATCGCGTCGACGTTTATCCAGTTCGTCAAGAAAAAAGGACTGCGGATTCCGGAGGATATCAGGGTTGTCGGTTACGACGGCTCAGAGACGGTGCAAGCCTTCCTGCCGGAGCTGACGACGATTCAGCAGCCAATTAAGGACATTGCTTATGAATGCGTCCGGATTCTGTCGGAGCAGATCGACGGGGAGGCCGATCATGAAGCGGAGGAGCTTTATTTGCCGGTAAGTCTGCTGGAGCGGGAAACCACTTAGAGAGTGGTTTTCTTTTTAGGTTCTATGTCAACCGGTTATCATATTTGGGGAGAGAATAATTATGGCGGGGAATGTCATTTGTGTAGGCGAGCTGATCATTGATTTCTTCTGCATGGATATTGATGTGGATCTGATACATGGCGAGCAGTTTGTGAAAAAAGCCGGCGGAGCGCCGGCGAATGTCAGCGCGGCGATTGCCCGGCTTGGCGGGAGGTCCTCTTTTGCCGGGAAGGTTGGGGATGATCCGTTTGGGCATTATCTTAAGGCCGCGCTTGAAGAGGAGAAGGTCGATACCTCGATGCTTCTAATGGATGAGGAAGCGCGAACAACGCTTGCTTTCGTATCGCTGGAAGCAAGCGGGGAACGGGATTTTGTATTCAACCGCGGAGCGGACCGGCTTGTTGAGACCAATGAGATAGACCGTTCACGGTTATATGCTGCGTCTGTCCTTCATTTTGGCTCGGCTACCGCATTGCTCGACGATCCTTTCCGTTCAACCTATGTAGAACTCATGCAAGGCGCTGCCGAGAACGGATTTCCGTTTCTATCCTTTGATCCGAACTACCGCAAGGATCTGTGGGCAGGCAGAATGCCGGAATTCATCAAGCTTGCGCGGGAAGGAGCGGCTATCGCCGATCTGGTCAAGGTGAGCGAGGAAGAGCTGCATCTGATGACGGGTGAGGCGGATCGGACGGCTGCTGTAAGGTCGCTGCACGAGCTCGGAGCTAAGCGGGTATGCGTTACGCTCGGCAAGAACGGTACGCTGGTATCGGATGGCAGGGCTCTGGTGCAAGTACCGAGTATCCGGGTCCAATCCATAGATTCCACGGGTGCCGGTGACGCATTTGTCGGGGCTCTGCTGCAGAAGATCAGCGGGCTGAATGAGCCCAAGTCCGTCCCTTTCGAACAGCTTCTCTCCTTTGTGGAGTTTGCGAATAAAGTAGGGGCGATCGTCTGCACGAAGGTTGGCGCAATCGCGGCACTTCCGACTCTGGAGGAAGTGAATCGGTTCCGGGCATAAGAAAGAGGGAGGCAGCGATCGGATGAGATCGCGCGCCTCCCTTTGTTGTTTTAGTGATAAGCCGGCGTCTCGATGCCGCATGGTCCGCCGTCCGGATTGGCTTCCAGCGACAGCTCCGTGCCGTCTGCTTTGTACAGCGGGTTATACCAATGCGAGATGGACAGCGCGCTGCTGTTCGCATAGTGGGAAATAAACGCGCGGCGGAAGCGAGTCTTGGATTTGTTCCGGTAAGAGCCGTGAATCAGATTGCCGTTGAAGAACAGGATGTCGCCCGGATCCATAATGGCAGCGACCGGCTTTTCTTCTTTTGGCGGCTTCACGTAATGGTTGGTGAACGATTCGCTCGAATCGGATTCTTCCGGACACACAATCTCATACGTATTGGTCTTCGGAACAAGCAGCATGCAGCCGTTCTCCTCGTCGCAGCGGTCGATAGCCGCCCAGGCCGCAATGCAGTTGCCCGGCTCCACCTTCAGGTAGAAGTTATCCTGGTGCAGCGCTTGGCCGCGCGAGCCCGGAGGCTTGTAATAGAACATGCTTTGCGCAGCCAGCGCCTCTTCACCGTATAGATCATGCATAATGTCGAGGACGGCAGGATGCAGCATATAATTTTTGCTGAGCTCGTTGAACCGGTGAGGATGCATCACGCGGGGATAGCGGCGAAGCGGATCCTCCTGCTCCCCGTTCAGCACGGGCTCGAAATAACCGGGTACCTCGGAAAGGCTTATTTTATCGAACTCCGCCTGAATTTCCTCGATTTCTTCCTGGTTCCAAACGCCTCTTACAATGACGTAACCCTCGGTATCGAACTGCTTCATCTGCTCCTCAGTGAGCACTTTAAGCGATTGGTTCATTTGTATTGCTCCTCCCCTTGGTGGTTGCCTCTTCTTGTCTCTAATTGTACGGATTAAAGGGGGAAGGTTGAAGTCGGGATTATGCTCATTACTGCTTGGATTCTGCTATTGTGCTGGACGGATGGCGCGTTAGGCATTACCCTTGAGGTAATAAGAGAGGGCGGGGGGAACGTTCAGGTGAACGAATCGAAGAATGGCATTTTTACAGGATATTTTCGCGAAAATGATTCCTATACCATTGCGCGTCCAATCGGAAGAGAGGACTGGCTGCTTGTATATACGCTGGAGGGGCAGGGCTACTTCCGGACGCCCGCAGGGGAGAAGCTAGGTAAAGCGGGCGAGCTGGTACTGCTCCGCAAAGGGATTCCTCATACTTACGGCACCGTAAAAGGAGAGGCGTGGAACTTTATGTGGGTGCACTTCAACCGGCTCCCGGAGCTGTCCTTGCTGCCTGATGAGGAGCTGCTTCACTGCCCGCTGCCTTCAAGCGAGCTGCAGCGCCGGGTACTTCGCATATTCCGGTCGCTGCTTCATGATTCGAGGGCGCAGGGCAGCTTCTGGGAGGAGCTGTGCGACAATCAGCTGAGTGCCTTAATTCTGCTAATGGCTGGCCAGCTGGCGGATAAGCTGGATTACCGCGTAAGCCAGGTGATGCGAGTCTTGTCTTCGCAAATGCAGGAGCCCTTATCCATTAATGAACTGGCAGCGCGGGTAGGTTTGTCGGCTTCCCGGCTGTCGCATCTGTTCAAGGCCGAGACCGGCAGGTCTATTGTCGACACGCTTAATAATATGCGTCTTGAGCAGGCGGCGCTGCTTATGCTGAAGGCCAGCCGTACGGCCGGCGAAGCGGCCTTTGACGTGGGCTTCCAAAGCTATAACCATTTTGCCGCCTTGTTCCGCAGAAGATACGGCTGCGGGCCGGCGGAGTATAAACGGAAGACGGAGTCTACACCCGCGCTTTGAACTGGCTTGGCGTTTGGCCGACGAACTTCTTGAACTGGCGCATGAAGTGCGTTTCATGCTCGTACCCGCAGCTTGCCGCGATGGCGGACACGGAGAGGGTGCTGTTCTTGAGCAGGTATTTGGCAAGCTCCAGCCTGCCGTTAATCATATCGGTTACAACGGAGCAGCCGAAAATATCTTTATAGAGATGCTGGAAGTAAGATTTGCTCAAGTGAACGCGGTCGGCCAGCATCTCTACCGTCACATGGCTTTGCGGCGAGTTGTACAGCTCGTCCCGCAGCTCCGAGAACTGGCGGATGTAACGGCCCGGTCTTTCGGGATGCTGGGAAAGCTCATGCAGATTGCTCAGCTTCATGAGAAGCGCCCGGATATCGGTATCCATTATTAGATCCCTCAAATGCCCGCCCTGCTTCTGAACCCGGTGAAGCTCCATAATGCTTCTGGAGATCAGCATCGGATCAACGGCCTGCACAGGCGTATCGAGCGGAAAGTTCAGCTCGCCCAGCAGTCCCTTCAATTCTTCTCCCCGGCAATGGAACCAGTCGTTAATAAACGGCAGCTCAAACTGCGCATAAGAATGGGGCGTATCCGGCTGGAACAGGATAAACGAATCACTGTCCACCAGGATGCGCTCCCCTCTAATAATCACTTCGGATTTCTTCTTGAACAGAACAAACGCATAATCTCCCGAACCGTTAGGCCGGATAATGGAGATGCCATGCGGATGAACAAAGCGGTAGCCGCAGCTGTCTAATCGAATAATCGTAAACAGCTCCTTTCATCAAAAAAAGCAGGATAGGTCAGTTTTTTCTCATTATAGTGAATTGTAGGCGCTTTCTCAATCCCATACAATCTTTTAGTAGAGGTATGAAAAACGTCCTGTTCGCGGGTGGGAGCTGAAGCCAACATGACAATCACAGAATCTGTCAGTAAGAAAGAGCGGGAGGGCTGCAAGGGCTGCTCGGCTGACGTCCGGGTGACGGGCGAGCAGATCGAGCGCCTGTTATCCAGGATGAAGCCCGAAGTATGCGTAACCGACGAGCTGTACGAGAAGCGGCTTGCCGCATGCCGGGCTTGTCAAAGCTTCGCTTATGATACGACCTGCATGCATTGCGGCTGCCTGGTTCAGGTGCGCGCCAAGATGAAGGACAAAGGATGTCCTCACCCGCAGCAGGCGGTCAAGGCGTTATGGGAAGCATTAAGCTGATGCTTGCGAGGCAAGAATCATCACGAACAGCCGTCGGGCTGTTTGTGTGACAATTCTTTAAGCGAATGCTTACGAGGCAAGAATCATCACGAACAGCCATCGGGCTGTTTGGGTGACAATTCTTTTTAGGAGGCAATTAAGATGAATAAAGCGGTTGTCCATACGGACTGGAGTATCGGCACGATTAACAAGAATATCTATGGTCACTTTGCCGAGCATCTTGGCAGATGTATTTACGAAGGCTTGTGGGTAGGGGAAGATTCGGATATTCCGAACACGGACGGTCTTCGCAATGACGTGATTGAAGCGCTGCGCAAGCTGAAGGTGCCCGTTCTGCGCTGGCCGGGCGGCTGTTTTGCCGATGAATATCACTGGAAGGACGGCATTGGTCCACGCGAGACGCGGAAGAGAATGGTTAATACCCATTGGGGCGGCGTTGTTGAGAATAATCATTTCGGCACGCATGAGTTCTTCCGTCTATGCGAGCTTGTTGGAGCGGAGCCGTATATTTGCGGCAACGTAGGCAGCGGATCGATTCAGGAAATGTCCGAATGGATGGAGTACATGACCTTCGACGGCGATTCCCCAATGGCGAATCTGCGCCGGAAGAATGGTCAGGATAAGCCTTGGAAGCTGAAATATTTTGGCGTTGGCAACGAGAACTGGGGCTGCGGCGGCGAGATGCTTCCGGAGCATTATGCGGATCTGTACCGTAACTTCCAGACCTATGTCCGCCAATACGGCGACAATAAGCTGTACAAAATTGCAGGTGGAGCAAATTCAGACGATTACCGTTGGACTGATGTGCTTATGAACAAGGCAGAACGCTTCATGAGTGGTCTGAGCCTTCATTATTACACAGTGCCAGGCACTTGGGCTGACAAAGGCTCTGCAACTGAATTTGACGAGAACGACTGGTTTGTGACGATGAAAAAAGCTGCTCATATGGACGAGCTGCTCACCCGACATAGCACGGTGATGGACCGTTATGATCCAAACAAACGTGTTGGTCTTATTGTGGACGAGTGGGGAACTTGGTTCAATGTCGAGCCGGGCACGAATCCGGGCTTCTTGTACCAGCAAAGTACCATGCGTGATGCACTAGTAGCCGCGGTTAACCTGCATATTTTCCATAAGCATTGCGAACGGGTGCAGATGGCGAACATTGCGCAAATGGTTAACGTCCTGCAGGCGGTTGTATTGACCGAAGGCGACAAGATGCTGCTTACGCCTACTTACCATGTGCTTGAAATGTACAATGTCCATCAAGATGCGGAGTCGCTTGCCATTCATGGCCAGTTCGGCAAAGTTAATGCAGACGGCAAGGAGCTTGATCAGGTTGGCGTTACCGCGTCCAAGAAGGACGGCGTCATTCATGTCAGCTTGTACAACCTGCATCCTTCCGAGCAGTCCGAGATCAGCATTGAGCTTCGCGGTGCCGAAGGCAGCTTCAACTGCACGGGCAGGTTGCTTGCCGCAGACACCATTCAAGCTCACAATACCTTCGAAGATCCGGCCAATGTCAGCGTGAAGCCATTCTACGAAGGGACAATCGAGAACGGTAAATTGAACCTCGATCTGCCTGCTGCATCGGTAGTTACGCTTCGTTTGGAGCAATAAACGATTTAGAGCCGATAAGTCCCTCTTGCGAGGCTTATCGGTTTTATTTTTTTGCAGGAGACAAGGGGCTGAGGCTTAACGCTTGTTGGGAGAAAGGAGATCATTATGGTGCATGAAAACCAACGTGGGGCCAAAGCGTTCAAACGGTAATGTTTTGCCGAAGCTTAAGGTCCCTAAGGGGCCTTAAGGCAGTAAAATTAGCCGGAGTTGATGAGGTTAAGGTCCCTAAGGGACCTTAACCATGCGGAACAAACAGCAACCATCAATCAAACGGAGCGTTCGCGGAAGCTTAAGGTCCCGAAAGGACCTTAAGGCAGTAAAAAGAGTCTGCGTAGGTCGTGTTAAGGTCCCTAAAGGACCTTAACCATCCGGAACAAGCAGACACAGCTTTTATAATTCCCCATTAAATGGAATAAGACCCCGGCAGGGTCTTATTCCTGAACATCAATCTACTACCCTCTTAAATTACTTCCCGTTGTAATGGTACGGTCCTGGAAGTTCTCCACCGAAGCGCTTTTCTCGTAGAAATGCGGGACGTTGTCCTGAATGCCCTGACGAGTATAGAACGGGTCGTCGGCGCGGAGCGGGAAGGTTACCTTCTCCCCGGTGCTGGCGGATTTGTAGATACCGAGTATCAGCTCCAGCGTTGCCCGGCCGCTATGTCCGTCAATGAGCAGGGAGTCTCCCTTCTCGATCGCGGACAGCACGTTATCGATTTGACCAACATGTCCTTCATAAGCAACTTCGGGCAGGTTGTCGTAATAGGCCTGGATCTCCGCTGAGAGACTAGGATTAGGAGTCGGGAATCCGTTATCCATCGAGCTTGACGTTACCAGCTTCCATGGTGCGGAGATTCGGGCTGCCTTGCCTTGGAAAATCAGCTGCTGCTCCTCGCCGTGGTGGACGACGGAGCTTGTGATTTGGCCAAGACCGCCGCCGGCGAACTTCAGCATCGCAATCGACAGGTCTTCCACTTCCGCATTGTCATGCGAGGTATTGCTCATGAAGGCTTGCAGCTCGGCTGGCCGGCCCATCATCCAGAGCAGCGCATCGATATGATGGACGGCATGGTTTAAGGTGCAGCCGCCGCCTTCCTTCTCCCAGGTTCCGCGCCACCACAGATCATAATAGCAGTGGCCGCGCCACCAGTAGGAGTCCACCTGCGAGTGAACGACAGGACCGATCAGCCCGCTGTCCAGTACGGACTTCAGCTTCATCATTGGCGTGCGAAAGCGGTTCTGGGCAACAATCGACAGCAGCTTGCCGCTTTCCTCCGCCGCTGTATTCATCGCGTCGCATTCCTCGAGCGAGGAGGCCATCGGTTTTTCGACCAATACATGCTTGCCTGCCCGGAGAAATCGTACAGCCAGCTCGGCATGAGTGTAAGGAGGGGTACAGATGGAGACCAGATCGATATCCTGCTCGAGCAATTCCTTATAGTCACTATAGGCTTTCGCTTCGGCAAGCTGGCTTTGGGCAATTCGGCTTTCCGCCTTATCCTTATAAATATCCGATATGGCAACAACCCGGCATCTCTCCGGGAACTTCAGATAAGCGTCGATATGGGCTCGGCTTATAGCCCCCGCTCCAATAATGGCGATTTTCAGCATAATCAATTCATCTCCTATTCCATGCGGACCGCAAGATTTTGGGCTAATACGCTAAGCTCGGCAACCTTGAAGGCATGCTCTTGTGTCATTGCATTCTCGGTACGGTGGATGCAGTCGAGAATGAGCTGGCCGAAGAACGGATAACCAACCTGGCCTCGTACCGAAAAATGATACTCTCCCTCGTGATTGGCCATATATACTTGATCCCCCTCGGGACTACGGGCAAGATCGGTATATTTGCGGACTTCAATGTAACCTTGGGTTCCGAGAATAAGCGTCCGGCCGTCTCCCCAAGTGCTCAGTCCGTCCGGCGTCAGCCAGTCCACCCGGAAATAGGCAGCCGCGCCGTTATCGCCCGTCAGCATCACGTCGCCGTAATCCTCCAGCTCGGGATAGGACTTGTGATGGTAGTTGGCGATCCGGGACTGTACGATCTGAGCGTCCTTGGCCCCTGTATAAGACAGGAACTGCTCGATTTGATGGCTGCCGATATCGCATATAATACCGCCGTATTTCTCGCGTTCGAAGAACCATTCCGGTCTCGACTTCGCGTTCGTGCGATGCGGTCCCCAGCCCATCACCTGCACAACCCGTCCAATGGCGCCTTGCTCGATTAATTGACCAGCGAACAGGGCACCTTCGTTATGGAGTCTTTCGCCATAATAAACCATGTATTTGCGTCCGGTCTCCGCCGCCACGCGCTTGGCATCTTCAAGCTGCTCCAGGGTCGTGAGCGGTGCCTTATCCGTAAAATAATCCTTGCCTGCCAACATGACCCGAAGGCCAAGCGCGCAGCGCTCGGAGGTAATGGCTGCGGATGCAACCAGCTGGATCCGGGGATCCGCGAAGATCTCCTCTTCCGAAGCCGCTCTTTTTACATGAGGATAACGCTCCGCAAACCTGGCTACCTTCTCCGGATCCGGGTCATATACGTAAACAAGCTCGCCGCCTGCTTCGATAAGTCCGTTGCACATGCCGTAGACATGTCCGTGATCCAGCGCAATGGCTGCAAATTGAAACTCTCCGGGCGCAACAGCCGGATTGGGTTTGCCCTGCGGTGCATAGTTCATGCCGTCTGATTTATTCAAAGCGAGTAACATCTCCTTTAGTGGAATTGCTTCTAGAATATATGGAAAAAGGAATGCTTTGTCGCTCGATTTTGCGGTAAAATGTTTGTATCTTGCGGTAATTCTGAGAAGGGCGGGAAACCGGGTGCTACAGGCAAAATGGTTCCAATATGAATATCGAAGAACGTCAACCGAGTACTTCCGAGAGGTCTTTCATGCTCATTCCCAATTGGAGCTCACTTACGTGCATGAGGGCAGGGGGCTGCTGATCCTTGACGGGAAATCCTATTCGATCGAGCCTAACACGCTACTCGTATTTCCGCCGTTCCAGATGCACCGGATTCAGATTCAGGTGACGGAAGAGGAGCCTTTCATACGAAGCGTGCTGCTGTTCGAGCCGGCCGTGCTGCATGGCTATCTGAATGATTTTCCGAGTCTGAAAGGCTTCTTCCAACGGTTAATGCTGCAGCAGGCGAATGTCCATCCAGTGAACGCCATGGCGGAGACCGAGCCGTTTGTTGCTCTGCTCAGGCAGTTCAGTACCTCGATGGCCAGCATGCGTGAAGCGGAGTTCGAAGAGAATATGGGCGTCTTCCTGCTCAGTCTTGTGCATCAGCTCAAGCAAAGCCCGGATGGAGAATCTGCCTTTCTGAAGAAACATAACCACCGCGTCGAAGATATCATGGGATGGATTGAGAAGCATTACATGGAGCCGTTCCGGCTGGAGGAGCTGGCAAGCGAGCTGCATTTGTCGCCTTATCATGTCGCTCACTTGTTCAAGGAATCGACGGGAACAACGATTGTGGCTTATACCCAGGCGACGAGAATCCGGCATGCCTGCTCGCTGCTTCGCAAAACCGCCTTGCCTTTATCGGAAGTCGGCTATCGCGTAGGGATTGGGAATCCGTCGTATTTCAGTAAAATTTTCCGTCAGATTATGGGGGTAGCCCCTTTATCGTACAGGCAGCATCTAATTAAATGACGTCATTGAACAAGGAGCTGAAGAGATGATTCTTTTTCGGGGGAAAGAAATTGGTCTTCGTACGCTAGAGCCTGAGGATGCCGAGAAGGGCACGCTCTACGGCATGGATCAGTTCATCGGTGAACCCGGCTATTGGAACAAGGGGATTGGTTCCGAGCTGATGAAGGAAACCGTCCGTTATTTGACCATGGAGCGGGGAGCAGTGAAGATCGCGATGGATCCGCAAGCCTGGAATGCTAGAGCGCTAAGAGTGTACGAGAAGAACGGCTTCAAGAAAGTGAAGCTGCTCGAGAAGCATGAATGGCATGAGGGAGAATACCGGGACTGCTGGCTGATGGTGTACGAGGCAGGTAAGGCGTAGGTGGCATCCCGCCCATGCCGTGCGGTGAAGGGCAGGATGCCTATTTTTTCCCCCAGAGAGTAATTTTCCTAGTTCAAATTGCGCAAACGATTGCTCAAAATATTGCCAATTCTGTCGAATAGTAAATTTCTTCTATCCTCCCATTGACTGTAAAGCGTTTTCATAATAGGATGGAATTAATCAACACATGCTGATAAATGCCTAATTTAAGGGCAATGCATTCCGGTTTTTGCTGATAATGCCGGAACAACCCCGCTATCTCTTCTAACCCAAGGGATAGCTTTTTTTATCGGCAGGAAAGGAGTTTTTGCGTCTGTTTGTGCAATCGTTTGCTCAATTTCGATGATCTAGGGAGGATTACGCGCATATGATAAGACATATAAGGAGCAGGCAACAAACAAGAATATGGTCGCTGCTGCTGGCGATCATAATGGTTATTCAGGTGGGTGGGCTGATGCCTAAGCAGGTTCATGCAAGCGCTGTCAGCGAAACGTATGCGGAGGATGGAACAATTCATTTTGTCCTGCCGAAGTCGGCGGTCAGCATTGCCGCCAAAGGCGATTTCAACGGCTGGGGAGATCCGGCCGCAGCGCTGGCGGATGAGGACGGGGACGGTACTTATACCGCTGAACTAACCGGTGATGCGCCAAACAAGGCTTACGGCTACAAGTTTCTGGTTAACGGCAACTGGCTGGATGATCCGAATTTGAGCGTAACCTCGGACGAGAACAGTATCATTCGTCTCAGCTATACGCCGCATTTCAAGGTGGCCGGCAGCTTTGATGAGAACGCGTTTGCCGATCAGCATGAGATGGCGCTTAGCGAGGGCAGTTATACGTTTGCGGCGGAGTCGCTCGCGGACGGGACTTATACGTACAAATTTATTTCGGCGGCAGACGGTCTGCCAAGCATTTGGTTCCTTGATCCAACCCATACGGACACCTCGAACGGGAACAGCAAAATCCTCGTAGGCGAAGCACCCGTTGATGCTCCGGCGCCGGATGTATTTGCGAATCAGCCTGGCGGCAGTGCCAAATGGGTTGTAGCCGGCTCCTTCCAAGGCTGGAATAACGCTTCGACGGAAACGCAAATGAGTCATTTGGCTGGCGAATTCTATGCGTATTCGACCGTGCTGGATCCAGGCCGTTACGAGTTCAAGCTGGTGCGCCAAGGGACTTGGGACGGTTACTCGGATAATGGCAATAACTTTGCTTTTACCCTTGCCGCTCAGTCGAAGGTGAACTTCTACGTGAACGACGAGCTGGGGCAGGTCCGAATCAGCGTGCCGGGGGCAAGCGGCATCCCGCAATATACGCCTGCTCAGTCGGCAGCGGAATGGCCGCGCCTTGTGGGAGACATTCAAGCCGTACTCGGAGAGTCAGCCTGGGCCCCCGATCAAGCGAAGCAAAGGTTTGTCGACTACAACTTTGACGGTTCGGTCTATAAGCTGCAGCGCACGCTGCCGGCCGGCCGCTATGAGATGAAGGTTGTGCTGGGTGACAACTGGTCGACTGACAATTACGGCGCTGGCGGCGACAATTTCATCCTGACGACCATTGATCCGGCAGATGTGACCTTCAGCACCGTGCTGGAAGAACGGACGATCGTGACGAACTACAAGCCGGCGGACAGCCAGTATGACGGGACGATTAAGCGGGATAAGCTGCTGTTTGATTCCCGGTCGGTTACTTACAAGAAACCGTTTGGCGCTATAAAAGAAGGCAGCGAGGATGTGACGCTCCGTATTGCGACGGAAGCGGGCGACGCGCAGGTCGTGCGCGCAGAGCTCAGCAATCCGGAGGGTATTGCGTCGGCATTCGATATGCATAAAGCAACTTCTTTCGATAACAAGGATTATTGGGAAGTGACCATTCCGGGTGCGGCATTCCAGGGCATCGGGGTGTGGGGCTACAAGTTTATTCTGATCGACGGGGCAGCGAAAATTGAATACGGCGATGACGGCTCGCGCGGCGGAACGGGGACAACGGCGGATGAGGGCGTATTGCCTTACGATCTGACCGTCTACGACAAGGATTTTACGACGCCGGATTGGATGAAGAACGCGGTTGTGTATCAGATTTTCCCGGACCGCTTCTATGATGGAGACAAGTCAAATAACCGCGCGAAAACAGAGGACGGCTACCGCGGTCCCGTCCAAGGCGATACGACAACGGCAGGCGTAACCGCGAAAGGCGGCTATGAGCTGCAATACTTTGACGGCGGAGTGACCAATGATCCAACGCCGGGTCAGGTGGAAGGAACATGGACGACGGCTCCGGAAAATCCCGACCGGATAACACCGGAGCAGAAGCCGTACTTCCCGGATGCCAAATCGGACGGTGTCTGGACGAATGAGTTTTACGGCGGCGACATTCAGGGGGCTTCACAAAACCTCGACTACCTGAAGTCGATTGGCGTAAACGTCATTTACTTCAACCCGGTTGCCTGGGCGGCTTCAAACCATAAATACGATGCAACGGATTACGAGCATCTTGACCCGATGTTTGGCGAGCCGGTATACAATACGCCTGGCGATCCTAGCTCCGGTCTGGATTATGAAGCAACAAGAGTGGCCTCTGACCGCGTATTTACGGATTTTGCGAAAAAAGCGCATGACATGGGCTTTAAGCTGATCGTTGACGGCGTGTTTAACCATGTCGGCGATGACTCGATTTATTTTGACCGTTATGAGAAATACCCGGAGATTGGCGCTTACGAGTTCTGGGCAAAAGTCTACGACAAGGTGAATGATGAAGGCGCGGCGCTGGAAACGGCGAAGCAGCAGGTCATTGATTCCTTTACGGCTCAGATTAACCCGGCAACGGGCGGGCATTACGCCTATCCGGAGGATTTTGATTTTACAACCTGGTTTACGGTATCCAATGAAAAGGTGGACGGCCATTACAAATACGAAGGCTGGTGGGGGTATGATTCCTTGCCCGTGATCGATGCGCTGACGCCTGCGGCAGGCGATGCCGAAGGTCTTGAAGGCAACCATGAATGGAACGTGCAGGGCTACCGCGATCTCGTTATTGGCCATGATTTGACCGGCAAATCGGATGAAGAGGCTTCCGCCATGATGCAGGAGGCGAACTCGCAGCGCTGGGGCTGGATGGGCGCGAACGGCTGGCGTCTTGACGTCGCGCCCGATGTGTCCTCAGGTACCTGGCAGAAATTCCGCGAAGCGGTGAAATCGACGGAAGGGCGCAAGGACAGCAATGGAGAGACCATTCCGGAGCCGATTATTCTAGGCGAAGAGTGGGGCGTAGCCACAAAGTTCCTGCTTGGCGATCAGTTCGATTCCGTTATGAACTACCGCTTCCGCGGCGCGCTTCAAGGCTTTATTATCAGCGGCAATGCGCAGCAGTTTAACGATGCCTTGGAGTCAATCCGCGAGGATTATCCGGCAGAAGCTTGGGAAGTAATGCTGAACCTGGTTGATTCCCATGACACGATCCGCTCGATTACGAAATACGATAAGCCGGAATGGGAAGAGGAGCATTTGGCGATTGCGCCGGAGCCTTCCGACAAAGCTTTGCAAATGCAGGCGTTAACGGCGATTTTCCAAATGGGCTACCCGGGAGCCCCGACCATTTATTATGGGGATGAGGTTGGACTCGCCGGTACGAAGGATCCGGATTCCCGCCGCGCCTTCCCTTGGGAACGCGTATCCGGCTCGAATGGCACGTATGCAGGCGTTGGCCGATATGCCTCGTTGTTCGATACGTATCAGAAAGCAGGCGGCGTTCGAGACAACAATGAAGTATTCCGTACAGGCGATTTGAAGACGGCTTACAATACGGGCGATGTCATTGCTTATGCTAGGAAAACGGGCAGTCAAGGCGGACTGGTTGCCATAAACCGAGGTTCGTCGGATGCTACGATTCAAGTTGACGTGGCTGGCTTCCTGCCGGAGGGTCTGACGCTTGAGGATCAGCTGGGCAGCGGTATGGAAGCAACGGTTGCGGGCGGCAAAATCGCCTTGACGGTAAAAGCGATGAGCGGCCTCATGATGATCTCGACGACAGAGCTTGTACAAGTTCCTGAAGTTCAGAATCTTCACGCGACCGGCGGCAACGGTAAAGTGACTCTCACTTGGGACGCTTCTGCCGGAGCGACGGGCTATAACGTATACCGCGCGGCAATTGAAGGCGGTCAGCTGCAGCTGGTTGGACAGCCAACCGACATAAGCTGGACGGATTCGGATGTCGTAAACGGCAAGAAATATTACTATACCGTAACGGCTGTCACCGAAGATGGAGAGAGCCCGTTAAGCGAGTACGGGTCGGCAACTCCGTCGTTCCCGGTCGGAGGTACAGCCGTGACGAAACAATCGGAGGAAGTGACGCTGGGCGTTGGTCATAAGACCTCCGAGATTGAAGTCACGATCGATATTCCCGGTCTGACCGATGATGCGGCTTATGCGGGCAAGGAAGCGCCAAACGTCATTGCGAGACTAGCTTTCTATAAGGACGACGCAAACAAAGCGAACGCGGAAGATACAAAGCTTCGTTACAAGGCGGATACGGAAGACGGCAAAAAAATATACTGGGCGGCGTTTGAGCCGACGGAAGCGGGAACCTATTCCTATTATGCAAGAGTATCCACGGATAATGGCGAGTCCTACACCGATTCGGCCGAGGCCGCGGTGAACGTTCAGGCGGACAGCTCGGATACAGCGGCTCCGAAAGCGCCAGTGCTATCGGATATTGCGGTTGAATCGAACCGCGTTCTGCTGAACTGGACAGAGGATGCCGAAGAGGAAACGGTGGATCATTTTGAGATTTACCGGAAGGCTGCGGATTCGGATTTTGTGAAAATCGCCGCGGCCGCGAAGACAGCTGTTTCTTACGTTGATTTTACGGTCAGCAATGATACGGCATACACGTATAAGGTAGCTGCCGTGGACAGCGCCTATAACCGTGCTTTCTCGGGCGAGCAATCGGTTACGCCTAAGCTGGTTATGGTCGATGTGAAGCTCCGCGTTCATCTGCCCGGTTATACGCCGGTTCAAGACGATATCTATTTGGCGGGCGATCTGAACGGCTGGAATTCGTCGGGCAATAAACTGAATGTGCCAAGCGGCGCAACCACTCGCGACGTGGTGGAATACAGCTTCAAGATGATGGCAGGCAAGACGATCCAATACAAATACACCCGCGGGACATGGGCGACCGAGGCCTTTACCTCGCATGCCCGCGTAGCCAGCGATACGGTGGATGCCGGCAACTATGCGTATTCTTCGACGGATACGAATATGAGGCTGACGATTAAGAACCAGGGCGGCAATACGATGGTCGTTGACGATTACGTGCTGCGCTGGGTGGATATGCCGATGATCGTTACGATGCCTCGCATCTCTTATGGGGAAGATATTTCGTACGAGACGGGCGAGGAGTCATTCACCCTGAAGTCGAATGTGCCGTACGGCGTGGACTTCACGATTAACGGGCAGCCGCTTGCCGAAGGCGCAATGGATGCTTACGGGAATGTGTCGGTGGACCATATTGCGCTGCAGCCTGGAGTGAACCGGTTTACGCTTCATATTGAGCCAAGCGCGGAGACGCTGGCGCAGGAATGGTACACCGATAAGGGGCGCGCTTCGCAAGCGACCAAAACGATAGAATTGGTTATCACGAGAGAGGGCGGCGAAAGCGGCAGCGGCAACGGCAACGGAAGCGGCGGAGTGACGCCTGGCAGCTCCTCCGTCACGGTAACGGAGCAGCAGTTGAAGGATGCGGTCAAACAATCCGGCGACGGCAAAGCGACCATTGCGGTTGAAGGGAAGTCGGAAGTTCTCCTGCCAATGAATACGGCAGAACTGCTGAACGGCAAGGCGCTCGAGCTGAAGCAGGGAGACCTGACGCTGCTCGTGCCAGGAGCGGTACTGCAAGAGCTGCTTAAGAAGGCAGGGGCAGGTTCGGCTTCGCATATTGTTCTGAAGCTTCAGGCGCTGGCTGCCAAGGCGCAGAAGGAATTGATTGATAAGGCTGCTGCGGCAAGCGGCGTGGAATTGAAACCCGCCTCGGAAGTGTACGACTTCCGGCTTGCGGTAGTTGACGGCAGCGGCAAGGACACGGCAGTGCTCAGCACCTTTGTTCAACCGCTCAAGCTGACGTTCAAGCTGGACAGCGAAGCTAACCAGAAGCTGACCGGTATATATTATGTGGCGGATAACGGCAAGCTGGAGTATAACGGCGGAACGGTAAATGCGGATGGTACAATTACAACAGCAATTCACCACTTCTCCAGCTATGCGGCATTGGAATACGCCAAGACGTTTGAAGACGTTCCGTTGTCCCATTGGGCAGGGGAGATGATTAGGGAGCTAGCCTCTCATCATGTAATTACGGGCGTCACCGCTGACCGGTTTGAGCCGGAGCGCAGCGTGACCCGTGCAGAGTTTGCGGCATTGCTTGTGCGCGCGATGAACCTGAAGGCGGCGAAGCCGGCCGGATTTACGGATGTAGCGTCTGGCAGCTGGTATGAAGGCAGCGTAAATGCCGCTGCCGAAGCGGGGATCATTCGCGGCCGCACGGCAACGATTTTTTCCCCAAATGCCGTAATCACGCGAGAAGAGATGGCCGTTATGCTCATGCGCGCGTATGAAGCGAAGAGCGGCAAGAAAGCAGAAGGCGGCGGTGAGGGCAGCTCCCTTATCGATTCGGCCGCGATTCATAATTGGGCAAAAGAGTCCATTGAAGCAGCCGTGAAGCTGGGCTTCCTCAATGGCAAGGGTCAAGGCCAATTCGACCCGCAAGGCAACACCACACGCGCTGAAAGCGCGAAGGTGATTTTTAAGCTGCTAGGCTTATAGCAGACGGAAAGCTGTCCCTAATGGAGACCGCTGCAAAAGTACCTATTTAGAAAAAAGCACAAAAATCAGGGGGTCAAAAATGACCTCCTGAACAAGAAACGAGCCTTAGAAGCGATTCTGGAGGCTCGTTTTTCTTTGATTTTTTCCTTGGTCTAAAAAAGTGGACTTTTGCAGGGCTCTCCTAATGGGGGACAGCTTTTTTGCGTCTCAATAGGAGCAGTGACGGTGCGTAAGACGGGTTCATGCGGTAGAATAGTAGGTCAAAACCTTACTGCAGCCGGTATGCGATATGATAGAAGGAAGCAATCAGCGAAATAGCAGGCAAAAACCTTACTACAGCCGGTAGGCGATGCGATAGATGGAAGCAATCAGCGAAATAGCAGACAAAAACCTTACTACAGCCGGTAGGCGATGAGATAGCCCCGATTCCTACCTCACAAAGGGGTTCTGGCTAATCATGTTTACTAGATTCATCGCCGAAGCGGAGAGTGGTTCATATTTCCGGGTACAGATGGCAATCGAGTTTTTGAGATGAATGCCTTCAACATATACCCGCGCAAGCTCGCCGCGCTCGACATAATCGCGAACGACAAGAGAGGAGACGAAGTTGGCGCCGTAGCCTGCGATGACGGCAGTTGTGGCTTCATGCAGTCCGTTAAACTGCAGGGAGATGGTCGGGACGGAGGAGTTATAGGTGCGGCATAGCGATAACAGCCTTTCCCTCGTGGAGCTGCCTTCTTCGCGCATGACAAACGGCTCCTTCATCATCTCGGACAATGTAACCTGCTGGTTGGCATACCGGTGGCTTGGCGCAACAACAAACCATAATTCATCCTGGAACAGCTCTTCCGTCTGAATGGTATCGGGGTAGTTCTCGGCCATGCCGCCGAATATCGCGATATCGACCTCGACGTCTAACAGCTGTTGTAAGGCGCCGCTGGAATTGGTTGTTGTAATGTTCATCTCTACCTGCTCGAATTGCTGCTTGAACTTGGCGATCCAGGCCGGGATCAGGAAGTGGGCAGGCAGATAAGTGGCGGCAAGCCGAATGCTGCCGATGGTGCCGCTGCGATAATTCAAGGCAAATTGCTCAATCTGATGCTCTACGGCAAATAGTCTTTTGGCCAGCACGGCAAGCTCCTCGCCGGCATCGGTTAAAGCTATTCCTCTCCCTTGAGGCATGAAGAGAGTCAGCATCAGCTCCTTCTCGAACTTCTTGATCTGCCCTGTTATAGCAGGCTGGCTGATGTTCAGCAGTTCTGAGGCGCGGGTTACACTTCCGGTAACGGCAATGGTATGAAACAAGCGCAAGGCATGCAGGTTCATGGTTAAGGTCCCTCTTTTCCACACATATATATATATTATATAAGTTACTCAAAAACATATATTATTCTTATCATTATAACTCGCTTACTATGGAAGTAGAAGATCATCTCAAAGCGAGGAGAAGTGGTAAACATGACTACGATGCACACTTGGGAAAAGGTTGATGCGTACATCACGGAGCGGCTTATTGAGCAGGATGAGGTTCTGGAGCAGGTGCTGGCGAACAATAAGAAGGCTGATCTGCCTGCTATCGATGTAGCGCCTAATCAAGGGAAGCTGCTAAATATGTATGCTCAAATGATAGGCGCATCCCGAATTTTGGAGATTGGCACGCTTGGCGGCTACAGCACGGTCTGGATGGCAAGAGCGCTGCCGGAGCTTGGACAGTTGGTTACGTTAGAGCTTGATCCTCATCATGCTGAAGTTGCCGGGCAAAATATTGCTTTAGCCGGGCTCAGTCATAAGGTAGAGATCAGAGTTGGAGAGGCGCTGGAGCAATTAGCGAAGCTGGAGGCGGAAGGGGCAGCGCCGTTTGACCTTATCTTTATTGATGCCGACAAACCTAATAATCCTCAATATCTGCAATGGGCGCTGCGATTCTCTCGTCCCGGCACGGTTATTGTTGGAGACAATGTCATTCGGGACGGGGAAGTAACGAACAAGCACAGCACGGATCCGCGCGTCCAAGGCGTACGCAGGTTTATGGATTTGCTTGCGGAGGAGCCGCGAGTAACGGCAACAGCCCTTCAAACGGTTGGAGCAAAGGGCTATGACGGTTTTGTGCTTGGGATAGTAAAGGAGTAAAATAAAAGAAACAAAACCGAAGGAGTGGATGCAGGGTGAATCACTATCGCGCATTAGTAGCGGACAAGGAGGGAGAAGAACAACCAAAGCTGTCGATCAAAAACCTCACCGCGGCGGACCTGCCTGAAGGAGAAGTAACCATTCGCGTAGCCTACTCCAGCGTGAATTATAAAGATGGAATGGTTGGAATCCAGGGGAGAATGGTCAAGAATTACCCTCATGTCCCGGGCATTGATCTCTCGGGTACGGTAACCGAATCAAGCGATTCGCGTTATCAGCCCGGCGATCAGGTGATTGTTACGAGCTACGGTCTTGGCATAGCGCATTATGGCGGATATAGCGAAATCGCCAGGGTTCCGGCCGGCTGGGTTGTTCCTCTGCCCGAAGGACTCACTCTCCGCGAAGCCATGATACTAGGCACGGCGGGCTTTACAGCGGCGTTATCGGTTCAGCGGCTTGAGGACAACGGACTTACGCCGGATAAAGGCCAGGTGGTGGTTGCCGGCGCGAGCGGCGGGGTAGGCAGCGTTGCCGTTAATATTCTTGCCAAACGCGGCTATGAGGTAACGGCGAGCACCGGCAGGCTAAGCGAAGAAGGGTATTTGAAGGAGCTTGGCGCAGCTCATGTCATTCATCGGGATGAATTGACGGAGTCCGAAAAAAGGCCGATTCGGCGACCGCAATGGGCGGCGGCGGTTGATCCGGTTGGAGGCAAGACGTTATCCTATCTTCTGTCCACGCTTCAATACGGCGGTTCGGTCGCAACAAGCGGACTTACCGGAGGGGTTGAGATAGAGACGTCCGTGTATCCTTTTATTCTTAGAGGGGTGAACTGGCTGGGGATCGATTCGGTAGAATGCCCGATGGAGCTTCGCCGCCGGGTATGGGAGAGGCTTGCTGCCGATCTTAAGCCAACGATGCTCAGTACCACGATCGTAAACGAAATTACGTTAGATGAGCTTCCGGAGGAGCTTGCCCGCATTCTGCAAGGCCAAGTGCGCGGCAGAACCATCGTAAAGCTCGGATAAAAAAGCGAAACCCGCCGGGGCTGTCCAGGCGGGTTTCGCTTAGTTTTATTTCCAATTCTGCTCAATGAATTCATCGCGGCCGGACTGCTCGCGGTCTTCCTTGTAATGCTTCGGATTCTTCTTATGGTAATCCTGATGATAATCCTCCGCCGGATAGAACGTCTCCGTCTCCCGGATCTCCGTCACAATCGGCTTGTCGAAGCGGCCGGACTGCGCAAGCGCCTCCTTCGAAGCCAGCGCAAGCTCCCGCTGCTCGTCGTTATGATAGAAGATAGCCGTACGGTATTGGCTCCCGCGATCCTGGAACTGTCCTTCCGCATCGGTTGGATCGATCTGCGGCCAGAACAGCTCAAGCAGGCGCTCATAAGGAAATACCGCCGGGTCGAAGGTAATCTGAACGACCTCGAGGTGACCGGTTGTCCCTTTTTTAACGTCCTCATAAGTTGGATCGACCAAATGGCCGCCCATATATCCGGATACAATTCCGTGAATGCCGGGAAGCTCCTCGAATGGCGTTACCATACACCAGAAGCATCCTCCTGCAAAAGTAGCATGTGTAAGAGGCATCTTATCTAACCCTTTCTTGTTGCGGCTTACGTTCCTTCACCTCTCTAAAAGTAACTTGTCCCGCCCAAGAAGTCAATTTCGCCGCGCCGCCAAGCGCCAATAAGCCTCAAAGCCCTCCGCATCGGGCGGATAAGCAATGAGGCTTACGGCTTAAGCGATAGCTCCGTCTCTGATATATAGGACCCTGTCCGCATAAGAGGCCACCGCCTGATCATGGGTGATCAGGATAATCGTACGGCCTTCGGCATGCAGCTTGGCTAACAGCGCCATTATTTCCTTACCCGTATGTGAATCGAGCGCGCCTGTAGGTTCATCCGCGAGCAGTATCGAAGGATTTGTTGCAAGCGCTCTCGCTATTGCGACCCTTTGCTGCTGGCCCCCTGACAATTCCGCAGGACGATGGTACAGATGCCCGCTCAGCCCAACCGATTCGAGCGTATCCAGCACGGCCTGCTTCCTCTGATGTCCCGGCACTCCCCGGTAGATTAACGGCAGCTCGACATTATCATAAGCCGTTAAGTTTGGTATCAGATTATAGCTTTGGAAAATAAACCCGATCCGCCTGTTCCGCACATCCGCCAACTGATTATCGCTCATTGACGATACCCGTCTGCCCTCCAGCGTATAGGTGCCGCTGTCTGCAGTATCCAGGCAGCCCATGATATTCATGAGCGTAGATTTACCGGAACCGGACGGCCCTTGAATCGCGACAAATTCACCTTGCTGTACTTCAAGGGAAATATGCTGCAGCGCGGTGAAACGCTGCCCGCCCATGCGGTAATGCTTCGTAATTTGCTCCATTTGAACGATGGCCATGTAATGATCCCTCCTATAAGAATTGACGCGCGCTTTTTGCGGCAATTCTGCTTCGTAAGCATCGACCTAGAATTGACGCGCGCTTTTTGCGGCAATTCTGCTTCGTAAGCATCGACCTAGAATTGACGCGCGCTTGTTGCGGCAATTCTGCTTCGTAAGCATTGACTTAAGAATTGACGCGCGCTTTTGCGGTGACTCACGCTTATTGCGGAAATTCCTGCTTCGTAAGCATTGACCTACTATAGAGGCTATTCAAACAGCTTGTTCAAAATATCACAAAAAGCATAAGTTTTCCCTGCAGTGGGCTTATATTTTGACCGCTAAACGCGTGTTGCTCCCATTCAAAGAATCGCTGAATGTTTCACCTTAAGATCTGCGGGCGTTCAGCCTCCGCAGCTGCATAATGCGATTGTACATCGTCCTCGTCGGAAGCTTCTTGAAGGGGATTGATTCAGGAGTTGTATTCACCTCAAGAATCCAGGGATGCATCTTATGGTCAAGCGCAATATCGAAGCCCAGCTCGTTTAAGAACGGATACTTTGCCTTCAGAAGATGGGCAGAGTCTACGCATAAGACATGCAGCTCCGATTGCAGCCTTTGGACCAGCTCCGCGCCGCCATGAGCGGCAATAACCGCGTCGAAGGTGTATATATCGGCGCCTTGCGCTCCATTGGTTACGGCCATGCCGTGCTGGGCAACCCTTGCGAGCATGCCGCTGATCTGCCATTGCCAGCTTTCGTTCAGCTGCACCTCAATGCGCAGATCATAGATCCGGTTCTTGAATCGCGACAGATGGATGCCCCGTTGCACGAGGTATTTGGTGCCTCTTATTTTGTTTTTCAAGGAAGTAATCAGCTGCGGCCAGGTCAGATTTCTTCTCTTTTTTGCACCCAGCTGATAGGAATAACTGCCATTCTTATGTTCTACACGCATAACGCCGTCGCCATGGGAGCCGGTATTTGGTTTGATATAGACCATTTGATAGAGCTGGAGCATCCTTCTCAAAGAGTTTTCACTAAACAGGAGAGTGTGCGGAACATGACTGCGGATTGAAGCTTTTCGGTTAAGAACAACGGTTTTAGCCCATTTGTTATAAACGCCTCTTCTTTTTTTCATAGGGAAACTATCTTCCTCCGTCTTCCTGACATGATAGTCTTACAGAAATAACATATGCTTGCCTTTTCTGCTGCGAGTGGGCTTTATGCGGGGCGATTCTCTTTTGGGGCGCATAGGATGGAAGAATGATCGACCGAAATGGAGGATGCTTCATGCCTATTTCTATGAATATTCTCTCTCTCCGTACCAAATGGGAGGAAGTGAGACAGCTGTATCCTTGGTATAAACAGCTAACCGGGGATCGGGACGACTTCAATTGGGAGGACGTTCCGCTGCTTACGCAGGACAGACTGCTTCCCTATTACGAGAGCGACGAGAGGACTGTTCCGCAAGATTGGAATGTATACCGCACATCGGGTACAAGCGGCAATAAACGCAAGGCCATCTACTACGACGCAATAGATGAAGAAGCATATATCCAGTATAAAAAAGAGATGTTCGCGGAGCTGCTCAAAGGCTATAACGTAACCCGGGCGTTGAGCGATATGGGGACAGGTCATGCGGAGGCTACCGCCGTGCAAATATTTGAGGAGCTGGGCCTTGCTTGCGAGTCGGTTCCTTTTGGTCTGCCTGCCGCCGCTCATTTGATCCGTATTTCCGATTATGAACCGGATGTTCTGTACACGATGCCTTCTCTTCTTGACGGCATGCTGCGCGTTGCTCCTCCGGATTACAAATGGGGCGTGAAATGCGTCATTCTGGTCGGGGAACCGGCACCTCCCGCATGGAGGCAACGCGTTGCGGAGCGGCTTGGCATTACGGAGCATGACGTGATGGATACGCTGGGGAGCATCGAGATTGGAACCATTGCTTATTATGACCGGACGATCGGTCGGTATGTTGTAATGGACGATATCCTTGCGGAAGGCGTAACGCCAGCTGAGGCAGCATTGCCTGATGTAGAACTGCCCGAGGGTGAACAGCTCCTGGTGCTTACATCGCTTGTCCGGCGGCGTTTTCCGGCCTTGCGCTTTGTCACTTATGATGTTGTCCGGGATTTGAGAGTGGAGGAGCGGGACGGTAAATCGGTCACAACCTTTGACGCCATCGTGAAGCGGGTCGGACCGGAGTTGAAGCATGGGGAAAAAATCAGTGTATACGATATTGAAAATGCCATCTTCAAGCATGTCCGGCAAGCTGTTGTGAAGGTGCTAGTGAACGGCAATAAGCTGCAGGTTCGGATTACGACGGCCGAAGAGCAGGATGAGGCTTTGAAAGCTGCGGTTCGCGACGAGCTGCACAGCACGATTCCGGCTATTGGCGCCATGATCCGCGGCGGGCTTCTCGAGCAGATGGATATTTTGTTTATTGCGCAAAGCTCAGCATCGGAAGCTTCCTCGCCGGAGGGGACGGGCAAAAAGCCGATTAAGCAGAAAAAGCTGTTTGTTCAGCAGGGCAGCGAAGGAAGGGATCATGGATGAGCGTATACGACAATGTTGCCGCCATGATTGGCAATACTCCCATGGTGAAGCTTGGGAGGCTGTTTGAAAATGCCGGATTCGAGGTATACGCGAAGCTGGAGATGCATAATCCCGGCGGCAGCGTGAAGGACCGGCCGGCGAAGGCGATGCTCCAGGCAGCGTTCGAAGAAGGGCGCATCAAGCCCGGCTCCGTCATTGTAGAATCCAGCTCGGGCAATCTGGCGGTAGGGCTTGCACAGCTGTGCAACACGATGGGCTTCAAATTTATATGCGTAGTGGATCCCAAGACAACGGAAGCGAATCTTCGCGTGCTTCGGGCTTACGGCGCGAGAATTGACCTGGTCCAGAAGCCGGATCCCGAGACGGGAGAGTTTGTTCCTGCAAGGCTTGCCCGCGTTCGCCGCTGGCTGAAGCGTCTTCCGGATGCCTTCTGGCCCAATCAATACGGCAACAAAAACAATGCCTTATCCCACCAGCAGACAACGATGACGGAGATCGCAGCAGATCTTCCGGGGCTGGACTATTTGTTTTGCGGGGTCAGCACCTGCGGAACGATCCGGGGTTGCGTGGACTATATCCGCTCGAACGGGCTTCGGACGAAGGTCATAGCCGTTGATGCGGAAGGCAGCATTATTTTCGGCGGCGAGAAAGGCAAGGTTACCCGCATGCTTCCGGGGCTCGGAGCGGGAATTAAACCGGGATTATGTCCCGACGAAGGTATACATGAGGTAGTTAGAGTCAACGACCGGGATTGTATTGCCGGCTGCCGGAGGCTGGTTCGTATGGAGTCGATCCTGGCTGGCGGCTCCTCGGGAGGAGTGATTTCGGCTGTGGAAAAATATAGTCCGTTCATCGAGCCCGGCTCAACCTGCGCGGTGCTTCTGCCGGACCGCGGAGAACGTTATTTAAATACCGTTTATGACGATACATGGGTATCTCGGTTGTTTGGCGATAGCTTTGCTGCCGGTCTGCATAAGCATGGAGGAGCGATCAAGGAATGATTTATTTGAACGAGCGGAATTTGGAGCAGATCGGTATTGATTGGCCGGTCCTTGCTACTCTTATAGAAGAAGCCGCTGCTGCATTTGCGGCGGGGGAGTGCGCGCAGCCGATCAAGCCTTACCTGAAATACGGCGATGAGCGCAATCGGATTATCGCGATGCCGGCTTATGTCAATCGTCCGGTTCGGGCCGCCGGCCTTAAGTGGATTGCGAGCTTCCCTGGGAATATCGACATTGGGCTGCCGAGGGCAAACAGCGTCACGATTCTGAATGACCCGGATACCGGCATTCCTGTTGCGATGGTGCAAGGCAGCCTCATTAGCGCGATCCGTACGGCAGCTGTAAGCGGCGCTATGCTGCGCAAGCTGATCGCCGGAGGAGATAGACCGCTGCGAGCGGCGGTTATTGGCATGGGGCCAATCGGGCGGATGCATGTTCATATGCTGAATGGTCTGCTTGGTGACCGAATTAGCGGAATAACCGCATTTGATCGGCGAAATGTGGACGTGGAGGAATGGCTGAACGGCGTTCCGGCAGTCATACCGGTCGAGAAGGCGGCTTCCTGGCAGGAAGCATACCGCGCTGCGGACGTGGTATTCACCTGTACGGCAGCGCCGGAGCGGTATATCGACGAGGCTGCTAAGCCGGATGCGATTCTGATGCATGTCTCGCTTCGCGATTATGAGCTGGATGCCTTGGCGAACGTGGGAACCATCATTGTTGACAGCTGGGAGGAGATCTGCCGGGCGGATACGGATACGGAACGTCTTCATCTCTATGCCGGCTTGCAGGCTTCCGATACGATAACGCTGGCGGAGGCAATGTCACTGCCGCGGGAGCAATTGATTCGTCCGGCAAGACCAACCTTGTTTACGCCGATGGGTCTTGCCATATTCGACGTGGCGGTGGCGGCGCATTACGCCGAGGCGGCGGAGAGGCTTGGGGTAGGGCAGAGACTGGAGTAGAGGTGCGCCTGTAAGAAATGATTTGGTCTGTTCTAAATAAAAAAAGACAGAAGCCTGGGCAAAGTAGCCTAGGCTTCCGTCTTATGTTCTATTACTTAGCCGCCCGCAGGTAGAAACGGCTTGAGTTTTCCCAGATGCCGCCCGGCTCCAGGCTTACGAGACCAATCTCGTCTGCCGGCAGGCTAACATTAGGCGCATTAACCAGGTTAAGCTGCGGCTCAGGGCAGAAGAAGCCTTTTGTAGCGTTGTTATTCCATACCATCCATTGCTTGAAGGCAGTACCCGCATCGTACACAAGCGACACTTGCTCGCGTGCGTCCGTGAGCACCATTTGGTTACGGCCATTGCGCGGTTCAGCCGTGTAATGGTTGTCCATCGCTTCCCAATAGGTAGGGACACCCGTTGTTTGGATAGCTTGCTCTCCTTCGGACAACGGAAGGAATTGGCCGGTAGGCAGCATGCGCTCGCTCATTTCCCAACGCTTGCCGATCGTCATCGTGAAGGAGCAGTCTTCCGGCGTGCTGTTAGGCGCGAATGGCGCGTTAACGGCTGTATGGAATGCGACCATGCAAGGCATGGCATCCTGACCTTCATTATGTACGGAAATATGCTGAAGAAGTCCTGTATCGTTCAAGGCATAACGGAGACGAAGGGTAAACACATGCGGCAGGAATTCGAAGATCGGATGCTTCTCGTCTACCGACAGCTTTAAAGACACGTAGCTTTCCGTTTTGTTTACGCCATAATCTTCAACTGTCCAGACCGCTGTATGGGCAAATCCATGAAGATGGTTGCCTGTTCTAGGCTCGTTAATCGGGAAAGTATATGTTCTGCCGTTGAAGTGGAAGCGGCCGTCTTCATAACGGTTAGGAGGGAACAATACCGGAATGCCGTGTACGCCCGGGCTTGCTTTAAACGCTTCCATTTCTTGTTCAGCTGGCTCGCGAAGAATATGATAACCTTTGCTTGTGTCGCGGAAAGCGATTAGATTCGCGCCAACTTCAGGCAGAACGGCAGCTTCGTAAGAGCCCCATTGCAGCCATACTGCAGGCTCGCCTTTATACAATTCCTCAAATGCTTTTCCTTGCGTGCTCATGGATAATGCCTCCTTATAATCAACCTTCCAATAGAATAACAGGATGGACTTGAACAGACAACCGCCGCATTCCAAGGTTGGAATGCGGCGGTTGTTTGTTGCGAACCGAGCTTATGGCGTTATGCGAAGCTCGTTGTTAATCGTGCGCTGCGTGAAGAGCTGCTGCAGCACGTACTGTTTGCGTCTAGGTACCGGTACCTGCTTGGATTCGTGATATTCCGAACCAAAATATACGACGCCGCCGGCAATGGATTTGATCTTGCCGATATTAATGTAGCAATTCGTATGGACCGGGTAGAAACTGCTATTTGCTGTGAGCTGCTGAATCTGCTCGGCAGTCATTCTCTTCTTTATGTTGTAGTTTCTGCCGTGGAAGCTGACTAGACCAAGAGTACCAAGCTTAAAGTAAAGAACGTCCGACTCCAGTTCGAAATCCTCATAGACATTTCTGCCGCTCAGCGTAGTATTCATCATTCCGATTCCCCCTTAGAAATGTGAACTACTGATTTGATAGCGCTTACATTATATCACGCCTATTCACGGATGAAAAGACATTTTTTTTTAAACCATTGTGAAGACGGTTGGCATGTGCTATGTTCGATTTACTGTACTCTACCCAAAGAAAGGTTGTTGAATAATGAGCAAGAACCAGACTTTTGCAGGGACCTTATACATTGGCTCTTACGGAGCGGAGTCGGAAGCTACCATTCGCGTATGCGATTTTGACGGTGCGGCCGGCACCATTACGGTTAAACAAGAAGTGACCAAGGTTGAGAACGCTTCGTATTTGGCTGTGGATCCGTCGGGTCGTCATCTTTATGCCGTAAGCGAAACGGGCCGGACCGGAACTGAAGCGGGAGGATCCGTTGTCTCCTTTGCTGTTGAAGAGGGAAGCGGTCATCTGACCGAATTGAACCGCCAGCTGTCGCATGGCGCGGATCCTTGCTACATAACGGTTGACGCTTTGAACAAGACTGCCCTTGTTGCGAACTATACCGGAGGCAATGCTTCGCTTCTTCCTATTAATGAAGACGGCACGATTGCCCCGGCAACGTCGGTTGTCCGCGAGGAAGCGCCGCTTGGCTCCAATACCGCGCGCCAGGAAGCTCCTCACGCGCATGCTATTGTTGTTAATGGAAATTATGTATACGTTAATGATCTTGGTACGGACCTCATTCACACGTTCAAGATTGAAGAGGGAACCAAGCTTGTGAAGCAAAGCTCGTGCAAGCTTCATTCCGGAGCGGGTCCTCGCCATATTGTTTTCCATAAGAGCCAATCCAATGCTTACGTTATGAATGAACTCGATTCTACGATTACCCTGCTGCGCGTATCGGAGAGCGGCGAGCTGACTCCCGTTCAAACGGTATCCGCTTTGCCGGAAGGCTTCTCCGGCTACAATGATGCTGCAGACATTCATCTGTCGCCATCCGGACAATACTTGTACAGCTCGAACCGCGGTCATAACAGCATCGCCGTATTTGCCGTTGATCAAGCAGATGGCGGTCTGACCCTTATTCAGAATGCTTCCTGTGAAGGAGATGCACCGCGTAACTTCCTCGTGCTGCCGGATGGCAGCCAGCTGCTTGTTGCCAATCAGAAAACAGGCAATATCGTGTTATTTTCGGTTAATCAAGAGACGGGGCTTATCCATTCAGAAGGTACTATACTCGAAGTGCCAAGCCCGGTATGCATTCGTTTAGGTGCTGCCAAGCGGCTTGGATAAAAGAAAGAAGGAATTCGTATGTCCGCTGGCAATACGGCGAAAATCTCTCCGGCAGTCAAGCTGGGGACGGTTTACTCTATTCTTTTTGCTATCAGCTCGGTTCATCTCCTTAATGATGCGATGCAATCCGTCGTATCGGCATTGTTCCCGATTTTTGAAGATTCGCTTGGGTTAAAATTCGGCCAGATCGGCTGGATCGCTTTTACCCTGAATATGACATCCTCGGTGCTGCAGCCGGCGGTGGGAATATTATCGGATAAAAAGCCCGCGCCATGGATGTTACCGGTCGGGATGGCCTGCAGTCTGGTCGGCATGGTTGGTTTGGCTTATGCGCCTAGCTTCTGGATGCTGCTGCTTGCGGTTGTGTTCGTTGGATTTGGCTCGGCCGTGTTTCATCCGGAAGGCTCCCGTGTCGTATTCTTCGCTGCCGGTGAACGCCGCGGCCTTGCGCAATCGATCTATCAGGTCGGCGGCAACTTCGGTCAAGCGCTCGCTCCATTGATGACGATTTATATT
Source organism: Paenibacillus glycanilyticus (assembly GCF_023715145.1). Lineage (GTDB taxonomy): Bacteria > Bacillota > Bacilli > Paenibacillales > Paenibacillaceae > Pristimantibacillus > Pristimantibacillus glycanilyticus_A. Next base: position 121,357 of record NZ_JAMBNP010000011.1, read on the forward strand.
TTCGTTCCGCTTGGTCAGCGCGGCGCGGTATTGGGCAGCTTCCTTGCGATTGCGGCTATCCTTGTATTGCTGAGAGTCGTGCCGTGGTATGGCGCACAGCTTGCGGCAAACGGTACGCCCGTTAAGAAAAAAACGGGTGCCGCACCGGCGGTATCGCCATACAATAATAAAATTATTGCCTTCGCTCTGACGTTGCTGCTTATTCTTGTCTTTGCGCGTTCGTGGTATGCAGCGGGGATCGGAAGCTTCTATAACTTCTACATGCAGGATAACTACGGTTTGTCCATCAAAGCTGCCCAGGTGCCGCTGTTTATCTTTATGGCGGCTGGCGTGCTTGGCACGTTCTTCGGCGGCATCTTGTCGGACCGGTTCGGCCGGAAGCGGATGATGCTGTTCTCGATTGCTGGCTCAGCGCCATTCGCCCTGCTGCTGCCTCATGTGTCGCTGGGCTGGGTTTATCCGGTTATCTTCATCCTTGGATTCATCCTGCAGTCCGGCTTCTCGGTCAGCGTTGTTTACGCGCAGGAGCTACTGCCGGGTAAGGTAGGAATGGCGTCGGGTCTCATTACCGGTCTAGCTTTTGGTATGGGCGGTCTCGGTTCAATCGTGCTCGGAACGGCAGCTGACCATTATGGGATTCTGGATACGATGGTTGCTTGCAGCTTCCTGCCTCTGATTGGCCTGCTGTCCATTTTGCTTCCGAAAGACCGTAGAGAATAAATAAGACAACAGATTGGCTTCAAGACAAAAATCCGGGTATTGCCCGGCCACAACCCCATTGATAAAGTTGCCTTAACGGCGCTTGCAACCGCTCTAATCCGGCGTGTATGCAGGCGCTGTTTTTGTTCTTGCGTTTGTCTTCGAAAGACACACATATCTTATTGGGGGAATTCGAGATGGCAGATCGGAGATTGGGAGACGTAAGTGGATTTGTAAAGCGTGTTGGACAGAAAATAGTAAACGGCGCCGGCGAGGAGATTGTGCTGCGCGGAGTAGGCTTCGGGAGCTGGCTGCTTCCCGAAGGATACATGTGGAAATTCCCCGATGCGGGTGACCGTCCAAGACGGATAGAGAAGATGATACGCGAGCTCATCGGCAAAGAGAAAGCGGCGTCTTTCTGGGAGATTTACTACAATACTTATATCGCGGAGGCGGATATCCGGCGTATTGCGGAGGAGGGCTTCAACTCGGTTCGTTTTCCGATCAACTGGCGGTTCCTGATGGTTGAAGGTACGGAACAATATAATGAGAAGCATCTTGCGCTGCTTGACCGGGCGATTGACTGGTGCCGCGAGCACCGATTGTATGTCATTCTTGATCTGCATGGTGCTCCGGGAGGACAAACGGGAGCAAACATCGATGACTCGGAAAATGATCAGCCGGAGCTGTTCTTAAACGACGATTACCGCAGAATGGCGATTGAGATGTGGCGTTTGTTGGCGGAACGTTATAAGGACGAGTGGATTGTAGCGGGCTACGATCTGCTGAACGAGCCCCTTCCGGATTGGAATGCCCAATACAATGACAGGCTGATGCCTTTATATAAAGAAATGGTCCAAGCAATCCGCGAGGTTGATGACCGGCATATGATTATTATTGAAGGCGCCCATTGGGCGACGGACTGGTCGGTATTCAACGAAGTAATTGACGATAACCTGATGCTGCAATTCCATAAGTATTGGAACAGCCCGGATACGGCGAGCATCCAGAAATTCCTGGACAAGCGCGAGGAGCTGAATCTGCCGATCTATATGGGAGAAGGTGGAGAGAACAATATCGAATGGTATACGGGCGCATTCCGTCTGTATGAGGATCATCATATTTCATGGAACTTCTGGACTTGGAAAAAGCTAAGTACAACCAATTCCCCTTGCTCCGTCATTATGCCCGAGGGCTGGGACAAGCTGGTTGCTTACTTAAACGGCGGCGTGAAGCCAAGCGCGGAAGAAGCGAAGCGAATTCTGTGGGCGTACCTGGATAATCTGGCCTTAGACCGCTGCGTCTATCATCCGCAGGTTGTGCGTTCGTTGCTGTTCCGGACGCCAATCCGGATTCCGGCTATCTTCTACGGCTACTATGGGGAAGGAGTCAGCTATGGCGTAGGCGAGCGTACCGTGCGGCAGCTTGGCTTCCGTGACGAGGACGGCACGGATATCCGATTCACGGACAGTAAGCGGGAGACGGCGCATTTCCATCATGGCGGCGGGCAGTCGTGGGAGCCGCAGGATTGGCTGCATGTCCGCCTTGCTCCGGGCGATTGGCTGGTGTACGAGCTTTATTTGCCGGAGGGAGCTGAGCTTCAGCATGTCGTAACCATACGCGCAAAGGCGGTTGAAGGCGAAGCGGTAGCGGTTATTCGCGTAAATAATCAGCTTGCCGGCATCTGTGCGTTCACCGGCACGGAGTGGCAGGATGCGGACGCCATCGAACACGTTCTGCTGGCCCCGGGCCGATGCCGTGTGACCATTAAGGCCGAAGGTGGTCCGCTTGCGGTCGAGTGGGTTAGGTTAGTTAACGGTAACATTTGACAAAAAATGATATTTTACGATATTATAGAAATAATTTTTGAGCGAAGCACGCCAAAAGCCTTACGGGTTTTTTGTGTGCTTTTTTGCTATCCAATTATGAGAGTTATGGGGGAAAGTAGACAAAAACCGAGGCTTCATAGAGCTTAAAAATGAATGAGGAGATGATAGATTGTGAGAAAAGCATGGGTGTCTATTGTACTGGCAAGTGTAGTTGCGGCGGGAAGTATAGTTGGATTAGGGTTGACCGGCAAGGGGCGGAGTGTCGAGGCGGCTGCTAAGCCTTCGTTCACCGATATCAAAGGTCATTGGGCGGAGTCGTCTATTGAGACGGCGGTTCAAGCCGGGGTGCTGAATGGTTATGCGGATGGGACCTATAAACCAAACAATACGATAACAAGGGCGGAGCTGCTGAAAGTCGTGGCCATGACCTTTAAGATTGAAGTGGGCACGGGCGGTTCTACTTGGTATGCGCCATATCAGACGGCATTGTCCAAAGCCGGCGTGTATATAGAGGGTGACTATTCGGGTAATCTGAACAATCCGGCGACACGTAACGAAATGGCCAAGCTGGCCGTACGCGGCGAGTATGCGGAGTACCGGGGTAAGAAGTTAAGTGCGGCTGAGCTGATGTTCCGCGCAGTGAACAAGGGGATTTTGTCCCGTTCGGGGACAAAGGCAGAGACGATTAATACCGAAGGCACAACAACTCGGGCGGAAGCTGCGGTGTTGGTGACTCGTTTGCTTAAGTTGGCTGACGGCGGTAAATTGACGGTCGATCAAGGTGCATCCAGCGCCGCCGAGATCGCATGGCACCGGCATAACATGATCACGATGTTTGATCAGAATGATCTGGTGAAGCTGCCTTATTCGGTGGATATAAGTAAGAAATATAACGTGACGATTGATAAATTGATTATTTTGGATCCTGCGGATACGAAGGGGTATTATGCGGAGTATTTGAAGGGTGCTACTTATTTTCCAGCCAATAAGTTAGAAAAACCAAAAGACGTGTATCTTTTTGCATATAAAATAATTGGGAAAAATCTTGTTGCTGATGGTTCAGGGCAAGTTATGCGAACTAGTTTTGAAATGTACACAGAAGGAAAAACTGGGACAATTTTGCTCGACACACCATATGTATACGATGACGGTAAATTAATTGAAAGAGAAGGATTGTTCTATAACAATCAAGAATTTGGATTTCATAAGGTTGATAGTATAGCGCATAATTACGTTTTTAAATTAGTACCTAAAAATTACATTCAAGATCAAATTAAACAATATGGAGGAGTTCCGATTCATCTTGAGCGTTATAATGTCGCATTTGGAAAGCAATCACAATTTTATCTGACGGATGTGAAAGATAAATGGGCACTGTAAGAAGATTACTACCTCAACTTCTTATATTATCAATATTTATAAGCCTTTTTAACTTTCAATCCGTTTTAGCAATTACGGCAGAAACATCTATTTCAAAAACAGCTTCACTCTCTTTTAAAGCTAGTCAGAAATATAATGCAAGCTCCACTTTGTCAGGGATAACAATTGATTTAGATATTCCAATAGGTTATAAACCTAAATCATATCAATTATGGTTGATGGTTGCTGATAGTAGTGGGAAGGTGAAGTTAATACAACAATCACAGACATCAGCGGGTTCAAGCAACAGTAACTTTTCATTAAGTGGAAAAAGATTAACTTTAAACAATATCAAAGGAACAAAACTTACAGTGACAGCAGAAGGGGTACCATCCAATATGTATGCGGTCATCAATCGTAGGTCAAATGGTAAAGAGTGGGTAATAGAAGGTAATGGGGTTGGGCCATATAATGTGACCCCGGCAACTGGAGATTCTTGCTGGAGTGGAACACTTTCTGTTTGTCCTGGCTTGCTACCTGCTAAAGATAATGGAGGGAAGTTAATTGATGGTAGACTCCGTACATCTGATGGTTGGATTAAAGCCATAAGTGATGGTGTTACTGGACCTGATAATTATATTTCACCTATATCTTCGGATTCTGTATATAAAACAGCATTAATTCAAGACAGTGTTAATGTAACAAAAGCTACACCATCAGGATATGCACAGCATAGAGTAGATTCCTTTGGTAAAGGAATAACAGGTAAAGGTCAATTAGCAGTATCTATATCGCCAGTCAAGGCATCAGTACTTGATACTGCAGACTGTACTGGATGTTCAGGAAATGCAATAGGCAAAAAGTATACTATGGAAACCAAACTAAACTGGTCTGCAAGTACACACTACTACGAAGGCGAAGTTCGAGTTACTTACGAACCAATCCCGCCAGTAAACACACCAACCGTATCCTGCGACTGCTCGGCGGAACCGGATGACATCACCTTTGCCGGTAAAGACGTTCCAGTCACGGCCACTTTGAATGCGGAGATCACGGGAAAAGGAACAAAGACGGTCAAGAACTGGACGGTATATGGACGAGCTAATGACGGCAGTCAGTATACGACTTCAACCGTGGGGTACGGCTTGGACAAGATTACGCAAAAGTTCAGCTTTACCATATCCAAGACCAAGCTGGACGGAGTCAACAATTATACAGAAACGTGGGTCATGCGAGCACGGGTCAATTTCACCGATGGTACGACGGCCGAGCAGCCAATTGAATGTACAACAACGGTGGTAAGAGAAGGGACTGCCACTCCGGACCCGGGAGGAACCCCAACCCCACCGCCAACACCGCCGGTCACTGCGGATATTGAGTTTATTCCTAAAACCATTATTACGGGTGACACATCAACTCTAGATAATAACTCGGATGGTTATACATCGATGAGTTGGACGTTCACAAGCAATTTACAAGAGGTCATACCGGATGACAGCCAGTATCGATACCCCAATGTGAAATTTGATAAGCCTGGCTTTTACCAAGCAAAGATAATGGTTACCAATGGCACGGAAACAAAGTGGGATACAGCTTCGCTGCAGGTCCTTGATCCAAAGCCGGTTGCAGTGGTAACGGGGCCAACTAAGGTTATTCAGGGAAGAGATTTTTCGAGCATTTTCCATCTATATAATTCGTATACGCCGCTTGCAGAGCGCGGGGTAACCATTGATTTTACAAAGAATCAAACCCGTTACAAAAAGGCCGGTGAGCCTGGTTACACGGATGGCTGGCCCTCCAAAGGGCCAAGCGTGCTTGGAGATTATTCAGTAGAAGGCAAAGTTTTCGATTCGCAGGGACGCGAGAGTGATTGGGGCTCCCACATCTTCGAGGTTGTTCCCGATCAGCCGCCAATTGTAAGCATAATGGCTCCGGAACAGACTTATCGGTTTAATGAATCTATGATCTTTATTGATGCTGAGAGTGTGGACGGCGATACGCTCGCAAGCATGAAAATCGAGGAACGTTATGACCATGATAATGATGGTAACTATGAGGAAGAGCCTTGGAAAACGCTATATACCGGCTCATTCAAGGATACATATCCCGTCACGTATGCGAGTGTTGGGAAGAGACAATATCGGGCAAGCGTAACCGAGGATTATGGATTGTCGGCTATTTCTGAGATAGCTGCGACAAATGTCCTTAACTATGCACCTTTTGTAGATTTTGAAGTGTATGGCCTGACGCAGCAGCCGGATCAGGGGGATGACAGCCAGCCTGAAGATTTGGCTTATACTGGCGAGTCTATCATGCGCTCGTGGAAGCTAGTCCAACCTTATACGACGAGCACCAATATACCTGTTGGCTGGAAAACAAATAGCGGTGCGCTGCAAACCAAGAATGCCAAGATGGCGGATTTCTTTATTAAGTATCCGAATATGGGCTTGGGTGCTAACAGCAGGTCTAAATACGAGTTGGCAAGCGATTTGACTAATTTGCCGGTTTGGGGATTGCCAACGGGCGCAATAGCCGTTCCGTACATCTATGCCGGTCATCGATTGTATTCTCGTGAAGGTGACAGTATGGTTGAACGCAGTGCAAAAAACGGAACGGAACTAAGAAGATTTTCTTTAAGCGCGGTTAATGGTTTTGACTATTTAGGAGCGGATAAAAATGAGAATTTTTATTACGGCTCTAATATAGATCCGGCCTCCGACAAATATGCGGTTAAAAAAATTAATAATCAGGGCGAGCTGGTTGGCAGCTATGATATACCAACGCAAGTTGGCAACTATAATATGCTGACCTTTGAAGTCTCTGATGACGGGAAATACATGTATAGTTCATGGCGATTTAGAAATCCTAGCGATAATTACTATTACACCATCCACGCTATAAAGTATTCCATGGTAGACAAGTCCGTTCAATGGGATGTTAAAACCGGAGATTTGGAGTATAGTCCTACCTTCTTGCAGAACTATAAAGGGGTAATCGATTCGGATGGTGACTTTTATTTAACGTGGACGACTCAAAGCACCTATGATGGTTACGAGTTTTATGCGATGGCTGTCAACGGTAATACGGGAGCTATGGGATATCAATCTAGTAGGACCAACAACGCGGATATATCCTATATGGTTGCGACGCCTGAATTCGACTATCGCGGGGATGCGGCCAAGCATTTATATTTCACGGTTTCAGGTTATACCCAGTATTCAAAAGATAGTTATATGGGGACTGGCATTTTTGGTTTTATGTTTAATAAAAAAACAGGCTATCTCTCTATGATTAGCTATCCAGATAACCCTAATCCTACGCAATACTCTCTAGAGAGTTGGAATACGTGCCAGACATGGTGCGATATGATGAGCTGGGAGGATAGCTGGGGAGTAGGCACTCCCATTATTTATCCGGATGGTTCCGTTTACGCAACGGTTCGCTACGCATGGGGAGATTATAAATTTGACAAGTATTTAAACCTGATCAAAAAGAATACCGAGGGTAACTTAATTTCGAATACAAAAGCTTTTTTAATGCCAAGCGGTAATATTGCTTTTCCGGATAATGGAGCGTATGCGGTATATGGTGGAGACTATACACCTTATGTTTCATTAATAGTGAACGGGAGGGCTCCTATTGATCCGAATAATAACTACTATGGCAGCAAGACGTATCACAGTGAGGTTACGGATACGAAAGGTGATTGGCTAAGCAGCGCCTTAAAAGATCCGACCTTAAACACGTCGATTTTACCTGATGGGTCCTTTTATGGATTTTCGAAGCCTGGTTCAGGATCTGGTATACAGTATGTATTTCCATTCGTTTCTGCAAGCGGCAAAAGTGATTATCCTAAATCAATCGATAATAACACCATTGAAGTTGTTGATTCAACTTGGGCTGGCCTATGGTATGATCCGGCAACTAAGCTGAAGAACGATCGTCTTTCCTTTAATGTAGCTGTCAATGACGCGACTAATGATAAGCCGGTTGGTGCGGCGATCCATGTTCAGGACGGAAAGAACATGTACGCAGCGGAGTGGACCAAAGACAAGCTTACTTTATTCAAAGTCACGGCGGGCACTAAAAAGGTGCTTCAAACGGTCGATTACCCAAGGTCACCTTTTATAACGTATCCGTTTGAGCTTGAAGCCAGCAACGGCAGTTTGCGTGTCTATGTCAACCATGTCAAATTAATTGAAATTTCAGACATTACATACAAGCAAGGTTCGGCAGGCATCATGTCACTTGGTCAGCAGCAAGCTAAGTTTAGTGACGTGAAGGTTAAAAACTACGGTGACTATTACGTAGAAGAAACGAAAGATTCTGTTCTGGTTGGCGAAGAGATCAAGTATGATGCCGTCTTTGACGACATCGAGAAGGATCCGGAATCCTTGGAGAACTGGAGCTATCAGCATGATCCGAATTATTTTGCCAATTCGCTTGGGTTAAGTGTGCATGACGGCAAATCCTTCGATACCAAGCTTCTAACACTGGATAAGCCAGGTCTCTACAACATTACGTTTAAGGCAATAGATAGTCCGGGCATGGACGAGTATGCGGCATGGTCTGAACCTGTAACGAAACAAATTTACGTTCATCGCCGACCGATCGCGCAGCCTGATGTTCGCTTCACCGGAATTGTGTATCCGGAAGGGGAGACGCTTGACTACCTAACCCATGATACGTCCTACGATCCGGATATTCCGGATTACTTGGCGGATCGGAAGTTCCGATCGCGATGGGCGGACGAACCGACTTGGACGACCGGAAAGCGGGAGCTATATACCCGTCCGGGTGTGGAGCTCATTATTCAGGAGCAAGTGCAGGATGGCTATGGGGTATGGTCCTATTGGGTGGAAACGAGAGTCTACAAAGATGCGCTTCCGACAGCCAACCAGCATAGGCCGCAGATGGTTATTACGTATCCAAACGGTACATTAGCTAGTCCAACTGTCCTTGCCAGCGAGCCGACTCTAAAATGGACTTACAGAGACGTTGATAATGATGCGCAGGAGCAGTTTTATTTAAAAGTCTCGTACGTGGATAATGGGGCAACCATCATGGAAGCGACTTATCCCGGCGATGATACCTCCTTCATTCTTGATGAAGGGATTCAGCAGGGACGGAAAGTAAAAGTGCAAGGCAAAGTGTACTCGAAAGGCTATTGGTCGGATGACAGCAACATCGTCTATTTTATCTTGAATACGCCGCCTGTCACGCATCTGCTCAGTTTTAACGGTCCGAAAGCATCTGAGCCCATCTATACCAACAATAATCGGCCGCAGTTAAAAGTGTCGGTGACAGACTTTGACGGCCAGCCTGTATCGAAGGTCGATTATGAGGTTTATCACAATGCAACCGGCGATCTTGTCGTTGATACCAACAACGCGATAGGTACAACAACCTTTACGCCGGCTAAGCTGCAGGAAGGGCTTCATAACTGGCATGCCAGGGCGAATGACGGAATGGCTTGGGGCGGTTATTCGGAGAATGGATACTTCTTTGTAGATACCGTTCCGCCGGATGATACGAATGAACAGCTGGAGATCAAGCCAACATCGGTAAGAGTAACGTTTAACCCGTTCAGCGATGCAGCCCCGTCATCGGGTCATGCTTCAAGAGCCTTTTATATGCAAAAGGTTAACGACGACGGTTCGACCACCAGCATTGATTTGAACAGTAACGGAACGGCGGAATACAGCATACCGCTATCAAACGGCTCGACCAGCTATACGGTAGGAGGGTTATTGACGGGCGCCAAGTACCGGCTGATGGTCGTAGACTGGGACGTAGCGGGGAATATGGGACAGTACCAATATATTTACTTCACCACGAACCGCCCGCCAACTGCCGATTTTGACTGGTCGCCAAAACCGGTTTATGAAGGAGATACGGTGGCCTTCACCACTGCTGCCGGAGATCCGGACGGCAATGATATATCCATCGCGTACAAGCTTACAAGTCCAAGCGGCGTAACCCGAACCTTTAGTTATGCGTTCAAGTCACCTTATCCAACAACCGGTCCAAGTTATCGGATGACGGAAACGGGAGAGTGGACGATGCTTCTGACTGTCAGCGATGGGATGGAGACGGTGCAAACCGAGAAAAAAGTAAAGGTATTGGCACTTGGGCTAACAGGCTACGTGAAGCATACCGAGCAGTGGGATGAGTACCGAAAGGAATTTAACAAGAAGCAAAGCGGCAACGAGAATTCGCCTCGGGGGTATAACGTATTTTGGGCCGGGGAGAAATTCCTCCTATCAGCCGCAACAACGGATACGGGAACAGCTACAAAAGCAGACCGGGTTGAGGTTACGATGAAAAGCTATTCCGAGTCACTTGCTTCGGTGAATGCATCTCGTTCCAACTGGCAAGGCGAGCTATGGGAAGCCGCGTTCTCGGAGCTGAAGAAGGGACCGCTTGTCTTTGAATTTAACGCTTATTACAACAACGGAATTGTGAAGCGGAACACCGTAACGATTCAGATTGAAGGAAATGTCTATGATATCGTAGGCGTGCATCGGGTGAAATAATACAAAAAAGCTGCTCCAATAGGGGCAGCCTTTTTACATCTATCCGCTCTTAATTTTCGTGAAAAACTTGCTGATCGCATAATACGCGGCACCGCGCACAGCCGATTGATCCTGAAGCTCCGCAAACAGTATCCGGAGCCGCTCCCGGTGATAGGGCAATGTCCGGCGCGTAACGGAGGATTGTACGGCTTCCTCAAGCCAACTCTTCGCCCGGCTCATCCGGTTGCCGATGATAACGACATCGGGATTGAACACGTTAACGATATTGGATATCCCCGCGCCCATATATTCACCTATTTTGTAGAACAAAGCCCGTACTTCTTCATTGCCGGTTTCCGCTGCTTCAAGCAGATCCTCCAAGCTGTCAAAACCAAGCGGCGCAGCCTGCTCGAGCAACGCATTCTCCGAGGCATATAACTCCCAGCAGCCTTCGTTCCCGCATCGGCATGGCTTGCCGCTAAATTCAATAGACAGATGACCTAGCTCGCCGGAGAAGCCTGTCGCCCCTTTATACAATTCTTTATTAAGAATGATCCCCGTACCGATACCAATCCCGACGCTGACATAGATTTGATGGGCGATCCCGCGCCCAATGCCATATTTCTGCTCGCCTTGCGCGCCGGCATTTGCTTCGTTATCAATGGTCACAGGCAGCTCAAAACGTTCCTCAAGCATTTGCTGCAACTCGACATGCCGCCACTCCAGATTCGGAGCGAACAGGATGGCCCCCTGATCATCTACGATGCCGGGTACACCAACACCGATTCCTACTATGCCATAAGGACTAACTGGTGCTTTGCCAATTAATTCTTCGATACATTGAACAAGTTCCTTCAGGGTGAACTCCAGCTTATGCTTCTTGAGGCTCCGCTGCAGCTCTGCAACAACATGACCCTCAAGGTCGGAAAGCACCCCGCGAATGTAGTTAACACCCAGGTCAATGCCAACCGCATAACCGGCTTGCCCGTTAAACAGGAGCATAACCGGTTTGCGTCCGCCGCTTGATTCTCCGGGACCAATCTCTATAATAAGATCACTGTCGATTAAATCTTGAACCAGGTTCGAGACAGTAGCCTTGTTCAGTCCTGTAAGCTCGGAAATCTGCGCCCGTGAGAGAGGGGCGTTTTTCAATACGGCTTCCAGCACGATGGATGTATTTATTTTTTTAATAAGGGTCAAATCGCCTGTCGTTGTTACTTTCAACTGCAATTGCCTCCGTCCATGTCGTCCATTCAGCCTATTGTATCAGAATTTGCCCGCGATCGGCTGTTCTAAATAGTTTAACACAAAAACTTAGTTTGTTTAATAGACAAACTAAGGGAGGAGGCAATGATTTTTGGATGGAGTTTATGATTTCGCCCATACAAACAGAAGCTCGGGCGATATTAGAGGGTTTTGTAAGCGCTGGAGTATCTGGGGAGAAAAAGTTGAGGTAAAGGCGAACCAATCTACCTCGTCGTTTATATTTACTTCGTTTGACGCTTTGAAAGGATAAATCGTTTAAATGCATTGATTTCGTTTAATTCTTCTTCGGTCCAATCCTCGTTCTTATTTGTTTCGTCTTGATTATGATTAAAAGTAAGATCCATCCCATTCTCTTCGATGAGATTGCTCTTCTTGATTCCAAATCTGTTGGCTATCTTCTCAATTGCTCCCATGCGAGGCTCTTTAAGACCAGTTTCCCAAGCGGAAACGGCTTTATTAGTTACACCTGCAATATCAGCGAGATCCTGCTGCGTTAGGTCGTATTTTTCACGTAGCTTTTTTAAATTTGCGCTGATACTCAACATAATCACTCCATACTTGTTTTATGATAATTGTACAAAAAAAGGTTCATTAAAATCAACTTAAAGGCGGATAAAATCGCTGCTTCAACGTTGACAATCTACTTTAAGAAGAATATTATGGAAACAACTTAGATAGACGAGAGGATGATGCAATTTATAAAATGAATATCGATGAAAGGAAGATATTTTTTTAGTTATAGATCTACTTTAAGTAGATATATCTTCTAATGGTAGATGGTAACTGAAAGAATCAGTAAAGCGGGACTGCCTTGGGGTAGGAGCCAAGACAGTCTTAAAGACAAATCTAATTATTGATAGTATAGCAAATATTGCGAGATATGAAAGGTTCTAATCAAATATATATTGAGCCCGGTAAAGGAGAAATCGAGGATGAATAAAAATACGAAGGAAGAAAAACAAGTTATTCATCAATTAAATAGATACAAGCAAATTCAGGCTAGGATCCAAGTTCTTGATTGTTATCCGATAGGAGCCGGTTTAACGATGAGACGGCTAAATCAGGACGATAAGCTTCTCGCTTTGCATCAGAGTTTGAGGGGAATGCCAAGTTATAAGTACTTAACTAAACGCGAACAGAAATTGGAAAGAGCGGCAAACGCCTATCTGTCCAAACAACGGAATGGTCTTAAAAGTCAGCTTGCCGAGATTCCAAAGGAAACGGAGAACGAAGAGGACGAGATGCTTCTGGCTGAGCTGCGCGGGAAAATCAAGAATGTTATTGCCGCACGGGGATACGAGGATACGAGAAATGATTTTGAGGCGGTTCTTGACCGCATAACCGAGCTGCAGGTTCTGCAGGAGGAACTCAGCCAGATCGATACCATCCTATTGGCTCTTGAGTGTTATAAACCGAATTTATCCAAACTACTTCGCTTGAGGTATGTTGAGGGGGAGTCGGTTGAAGAAACGATCGGCCTTCTGGGTATTGTAGAACGAACGTATAAACGTTGGAGAAAGCAGGCCATTGAGCAGTATATTATTCTTTCTGCTTAAAGTTGTCCCTAAGGTTGTCCCCTTGAATGTACTGTTTCGGCAAGTTAACCCATGCTAATATGATAGTATCAAACGAAATGTTAACAAGTAGCAGCCGCTCTTGAGGGGCGGCTTTTTACTTGAATGCCGGGCTGCGGAAATGATTCCGCAGCCTTTTATCGTCGGCTAACATTATCGGATGATAGAGGGAGAGGTTGATACCATATGCGCTAACAAGCTATTTTGGCGGAAAATGAAATGGGATTATCGACAAAGCTTTGCGAGAGCGCAAGGCTGTTTTTGTTGTCCTAGGAATTGCGACTATGTCGAATTGATCGATTGGAGGCGGAACGCAATGGAACAATCAGAAATTCTTCGACTGGCCGCCCTTGTGGCGGCTTTTGTCGGTGTAATTAAAGGTTATGGAGTCAAGGCCAAACATAGCTCAGTCATTGCAATTGGCATAGCTGCTATTTTGGTAATGGTACCTTCAGCTGTACGAGATACTGTCGTTAACATTGCTACGATTGGGCTCACCGCATCGGGTGCCTACAGCTGCGTTAAAACGAAGAATAGTGGTAAGGATGCAAGCTAAAGCAGCCATTGACATAGAGAAGCTTTTTCGAAATATATGCTGCTTATTTGGCATGGAGGTTGGATCCAAACCCTATTTCCAAATTATTTTCAACTTGCAATAGGAACGTATGTTTGGTATATAATAGGAACAAATGTTCTTATTATATAGTCGGCCTATATAGAGCGAAGCGTATCGCTTGTTTTCTGGCATCTTCAAATATGAGGATCAGCTATTATCAGGAGGGTAGTGTGATTCGAGTGGTCTTTACATTTAAAGAAATTCGCTTGGCGAACCAACTGGAGGTTACTGAAGTTGCTGCACGAATAGGTGTATCGGATGATTTGTTATTGGAATACGAGAAGGACAGTAGCTTGATTCCATGCAGCATTGCCATGAAATTATGCGCTCTGTATCGTGTACCTACAATCGATCTGATTTATATCGGTAAGCTGCCGCATTAGAATAGGCAGTTTTTTATCTCCCCTTTGCTTCAGCGTAATGAAGCAAACGAAGGGGAATATTACTCCTGAAAATTTGTTAAAAATATTTTAGATCAATCTTAGTTTGTTTAATAGACAAACTAAGTTACCCGTGCTATATTATTGGTGAGCGTTTTCAAAACACATTTAGCTAACGAGCAGATTGAACTTATACTCGTACATTTTAAAGGAGGATATTCATCTCATGACGTATTTCGCTAACATCGGCAAGATCCAATTCGAAGGCAAAGGCTCCGACAATCCGCTTGCATTCAAACACTACGATCCAAAACAAGTGGTTCTGGGCAAAACAATGGAAGAGCATCTTCGCTTCGCTGTTGCTTACTGGCACACTTTTAACGCTAACGGTACTGACCCGTTTGGTAACGCAACGATGTTCCGCGGCTGGGACAAATTCGATGGTCTTGACCGTTCGAAAGCACGCGTAGAAGCTAACTTCGAATTCCTGGACAAAATCGGCGCGCCGTTCTATGCATTCCATGATGTGGATATTGCTCCTGAAGGTGCTACGCTGCAAGAATCGAACAAAAACCTCGACGTTATCGTCGCTATGCTGAAAGACCAACAACAACAATCCGGCAAAAAATTGCTGTGGAATACGGTTAACATGTTCTCGAACCCGCGTTATGTACATGGCGCTGGCACAACTTGCAACGCTGACGTATATGCATACGCTGGCGCGCAACTGAAAAAAGGCCTTGAAGTTGGTAAAGAGCTGGGCGCTGAAAACTATGTATTCTGGGGCGGCCGCGAAGGTTACGAGAACCTTCTGAACACGGACATGGGCTTCGAGCTCGACAACCTTGCTCGTCTCTATCACATGGCAATCGCTTATGCAAAAGAAATCGGCTTCGATGCGCAATTCCTGATCGAGCCTAAGCCAAAAGAGCCAACTAAACACCAATACGATTTCGATGCTGCAACAACAATCGCATTCCTGCAAAAATACGGCCTGAAAGACAACTTCAAGCTGAATCTTGAAGCGAACCATGCAACACTGGCTGGTCATACTTTCGAGCATGAAATCCGCACCGCAGCAATCAACGGCATGCTGGGCTCCCTTGACGCTAACCAAGGCGACCTGCTGCTCGGCTGGGATACGGACGAATTCCCAACTGACCTGTACTCGACTACGCTGACCATGTTCGAAGTTCTGAAAGCCGGCGGTCTGACTCGCGGCGGCGTTAACTTCGACGCGAAAGTTCGCCGTGGCTCGTTCGAAGCTGAAGATCTCTTCCTGGCTCACATCGCCGGTATGGATTCCTTCGCTTGGGGTCTGAAAGCAGCTGCGAAGCTGATTGAAGAAAAAATCTTCGACAACATCGTTGAAGACCGTTACAGCAGCTTCAAATCCGGCATCGGCGCTGAAGTTGTTGCTGGCAAAGCATCGCTGGCTTCCCTCGAAGCTTATGCCCTGCAAAACAACCCGATCGTTAACAAATCCGGCAAGCAAGAGCGCATGAGACTGATGCTCAGCGAAGTTATCTTCAGCGTTTAATAGCTGAGGATAACCGGATAACGGGAGGATGACGTCAATGAGTTATGTAGTTGGTATAGATTTAGGCACTAGTGCCGTGAAGGCACTGCTCGTTGACAAGAACGGAACGGTAGCTGCGGAAGCATCCCGCAGCTATCCGCTGTTCCACGAGCATTCCGGCTGGAGCGAGCAAAAGCCGGAGGACTGGGTTCAAGCTACAATCGAAGCCTTAAATGAAGTTGCTTCGTCGAATGGAATCGCTGCTGAGCAGATCGAAGGCATCAGCTTCTCCGGTCAAATGCATGGTCTTGTGCTGCTGGATGCAGACAACAAGCCAGTACGCAACGCCATTCTTTGGAATGACACGCGCACGACAGAACAATGCCGCGAGATCGAGCGCACGCTTGGCGACAAGCTGCTTGGCATTACGCGCAATCCGGCGCTTGAAGGCTTCACGTTGCCGAAAATTTTGTGGGTTCGTCAATACGAACCTCAAGCTTTCGAGCAAGCGAAGCTGTTTGTGCTGCCGAAAGATTATGTTCGTTATGCCCTGACAGGCGAGCTGCACATGGACTATTCCGATGCTGCAGGCACTTTGCTTTTGGATGTTGCGGAAAAAGAATGGAGCAGCGACGTGATTGCCGCGTTTGGCCTTCCGGCTAGCTTCTGTCCGCCGCTAGTAGAATCGCATGGCCTCGTAGGGACATTGCTGCCTCAGATCGCTGAGCGTACTGGCTTACAAGCTTCGACGAAGGTATTTGCCGGCGGTGCCGACAATGCTTGCGGCGCGATTGGCGCGGGTATCCTGTCCGAAGGCTTGACGCTGTCGAGTATCGGTACTTCGGGCGTTATTCTCGCTTACGAGAATGACAAGAACAAAGACTTCCAAGGCAAGGTCCACTTCTTTAACCACGGCAAAGAGAACTCCTTCTATGCGATGGGCGTAACTCTAGCAGCCGGGTACAGCCTGAGCTGGTTCAAGAAAACCTTCGCTCCTAACGAATCGTTCGATGAAATGCTGCAAGGGGTAGGCGAAGTAAAACCTGGTGCAGGCGGTCTTCTGTTCACGCCTTACCTCGTTGGCGAGCGCACGCCACATGCCGATCCGGCTATTCGCGCCAGCTTTATTGGCGTAGACGGCTCGCATGAGCGCATTCACTTTGCCCGTGCCGTGATGGAAGGCATCACGTTCTCGCTTAACGAATCCGTTGATCTTTTCCGCAACGTTGGCAAAACGGTCGATAAAGTCGTTTCCATCGGCGGCGGCGCACAAAATCCGGTATGGCTGCAATTGCAGGCGGATATCTTCAACGCAACGGTTGTTGCGCTTGAGAATGAACAAGGCCCTGGTCTTGGCGCGGCGATGCTGGCCGCTTACGGCTGCGGCTGGTTCGACAGCCTCGAGGCTTGTGCCGAGCAGTTCGTGAAGCATGCGGCTTCGTACGAGCCTCAGCCTGAAGCGGTTGAGACGTACAAAGGGTTGTTCCGTATTTACCAGCAAGTTTACGCGCAAACGCGCGGCTTGAACGAAGAGCTTGTTGCTTACCGCGGTTAATTTCCGCACCATATAACGCGAGTTGAAACCGTTTCTTCCGGTTAGCCGGGAGGAGCGGTTCTTTTTTTGTTTGGGCATGTAACTAATAGCTTTAGCCGGTCGTAGCGGGACATTTGCAGGCAAAAATCCTGCTACAGCCCGACATGATGTGCTAGGCAATTGTAGTGTGGGCGAGTAGCAGGCAAAAAGCCTGCTGCAGCCAGTATTGAGGTATTAGGTAGTCTGAGTGTGGGCAATTAGCAGGTAATAAACCTGCTACAGCCCGGCATTAGGTACTTGGCGGTTGGAGTGTAGGCATGTAGCAGGCAAAAAGCCTGCTACAGCCCGACATGAGGTACTATCAGGTCGTAGTGTAGGCGATTAGCAGGTGAAAAGCCTGCTACAGCCCAATTGAGGTACTAGCCGGTCGTAGAATGGGCTTGTAGCAGGCAAAAAGCCTGCTACAAGCAAAGACAGCCCTGCTACATACAGCCCTGCTAGAGAATACAGCAAAGGAGGCCATACCCAACAGAAAGGGTATGGCCTCTTTATATATTAGGATTTGCTCTCGGAGACGACTTCTTCCTTCGAATCGGATACTAATTCTTTAGCAGACGATTTGAACTCGTGAAGCGTGCGGCCAACCGCCCGGCCCAGCTCAGGCAGCTTGGAAGGTCCAAAAATAATCAATACCACAACAAGAATCATCATGAGACCCGGGAAACCAACGTTTTGTAACATATGATCATCTCCATTCGATTGTTATTAGTCTTGATTATGATTGCTTGGGTAGGCGGCAACGGCTTCGATCTCAATCAGCCAATCGGAGTTTACGAGGCTTGCGACACCAACCGTCGAACGAGCCGTTTTGGTTGGGTTTTCTTTTGTATTGAAATATTTGGCGTAAGCTTTATTCCATCCTTCAAAATCGAACTTTCCGCTTTTTGCGGCATCAGGCGCTATGTACACGCGCAGATAGGTGACGTCCTTCATGGAGAGGCCTTGCTCTTTCAGCTGGGTTTCAATATTTTTCAGGACGCTGAGGCCTTGTTTCTCGGTATCGCCGTAACGCTCATAGACCGTTTTGCCTTCTTTGTTCACGACCGAAGGTACGGTACCGCTCGTTTCGTAGGTTGCTATGCTCGCCGGCATCGCTACCGCGCTTGAGATCGCGGACGACGGGCTTCCGTAAAATTCAGGCTCGTGAATCGGGGCTAGCGCGTATTTGCTTGGCGTAACCGCCGCGTATACGCTGGCTGTCGCAGCAAGACAGGAGATCACAACAGCCCCTGCGATTACTTTCATTTTTCCGGTCATTTTCATGATAAGACCCCTCCCGTGGTTATTCTTTCATGACGCGCTCATGGATGTCCGTGACAACCTCGCGCGCCGATTCAATCCCGCCTGCCATCCAGGCTGTAATGTAGCTGATATGCTCACCGGCCAGATAGACGCGGCGGTCGGGCTTGCAGAGGACCGGATAATTGGTCTTGCGTTCGTCCGCCGAGTAGGAAACCCATGCGCCTTCATTGTATTTGATCGTCTTCCAGTTGACGGAGAACGAAGATTCGAACTCGTTATAGTACTGCGGGTGGATCTTGCCGCCTTGCGCAAGGGCATGAGCTTCGCGTTCCTTGAAGGACATTGCGCCGATCTTATCGGCGTTGGCTCCTTGAGCGTAATAGCCCAGCAAGAGTCCCTTCTTGGCAAAATAATTGGTTGGCGGATAGTAAATGGAGGAGATGTCCATATTAGTCAGCGTGTTGCCGCCGTAGATTTGGTCGTCTTCCTCCCAGAACCGACGTTTGAATTGAAGGCCAATTTTACCCGCGCTGGCGTATTTCGTATTATTGATCGCGTTAGTCATTTCCGGAGACAGATCATGCTTAATATTCTTCAGGACGGTCAGCGGAATCGTACAGATCAGGTAATCGCCTTCGATTTGTTTGGCCTGCCCGTTCAAGAGATCGGTGTAAGTGACCTGCACCTTGTTGCCGACATGCTTGAATTCGCTCACCTCGGAGTGGAATTTGATCCGGTTGCCAAGCCGCTTCTCGAACGCCTTCGGAATCGCGTCAATACCGCCTACCGGATGGAACATCATCATTTGCTGATCATAGCTGTATTCGCTTGCGAAGAAGTTGCCGAAGCCTGAATTAATAATGGCTTTCATGTCGAACGGATCGCGGATAACGCCGGCGTCGAGTCTGGAGCCGGGCTCATCCTTGTAACCGCCGCGGGAAGAGCCTTTATAGAACAGATCCGCATCAAGGTTGCCTTCGGAGCGGAGATAAGCGACAATTTTCTCCTTTTCTTCCGCGGTAACCGGCAGATCCAGGCCAGGCTGGTTGATGGACTTGGCGAGCAGCTCATTAACGTAACCTCTCACGTCGGCTTTTGCAGCCCGTTTGCGGACGCGGGTGCCGGACAATGCCCCAACGTTCTCATTATAATAGTAGGCACTTTCATTCACGTTATTGAATGGCTCCATCGCGATGCCAAACTCGCGGCAGTAGTCCATCGTAACGTGGAACTGAGGGATGCGCATCGGCCCCGCATTGAGGTACATGCCGTCATCGAAGCGCGCAACCTGCTTTTGTCCGCCGATCTCGGTTACCGTCGTGCCGCGGCGTACGGACCAGTTCCGGCCGCCGGAACGGGCTCGCGCTTCCAGAATCGTACAATCATAACCCGCCTTGCCAAGCTCGTAAGCAGCTGTCAGGCCGGCGACGCCTGCACCAAGGATAACGATTTTTTTGCCTGAACGGTTCGTACCTTTCAGATCCCAGCTGGATGGCGGCTCATACTCCGCTGCTTTAAGCGTCTCCGGCGTAAATAACCCCATCGTCCCCATTACACTAAACACAGCGGCTGCTCCGCCAATTTTGCCGACTGTCGTCAGAAATTGTCTGCGTGACAGTTCATTGGGAGTTTCTTTCGTTTCCATGCCATTCAGCTCCTTCGCTTGATCGTTTGCCCGTCTCGGAAAGAAATGTAGCATGGTTTTTCTGCTCGTCGCCAACATTTTGTCAGGAAGTCTAACATAAATAAAATCTATTAAGTTAATAAAAATAATTAATCGAAAAAAATGGTTTAGGTAATTATAACCATTTATAGTTGCAAATTGAGACTGCCGATTTCTTAAAAACTCAAGCATAACAAGCATTCGCACACCTTTTATGTTCGTTTTGTTCTTTTGTTACATTTGGTATCGTCCAAGCAGACCAGGGCAATCAGTCCCATTGACGAAGAAAGAGTACGCTGATAAATTCGTAGCGAGAGGTTTTGTGTCAGGTTATATTACATATCCGTTTGCGGGAGGCGTGAGACGATGAAGGACAAAGTGATGAGTATTGGAATCGTTAGCGACTTAACTGGTTTGACGGAAAGACAAATTCGCTATTATGAAGAGAAACAGCTGGTATTCCCGGTAAGGACTAAGGGGGGCGCGCGAAAGTATTCTTTTGAGGATGTAGATCGGCTGAAGGAGATTAACGACAAGCTGAGGGATGGCTTCCATACCTTTGAGCTGAGAAAACCGGGAAGGTTGTGCAGCGAATGAAGGGGATGGAAGAGACGATGACACTGCTGGCGCACCTTACCGAGCTGCGGAGCCGGATCTGGCGAAGCCTGGCTGTTGTGCTGCTGTCGCTTGGAGGAGGATTATACGTATCTCCGAAGCTGCTCCGTTATTTGAAAAGCGTGCCGCCAGGCTCCGAAATGACCTGGAATGTATTCTCGCCTTGGGATGGCATCCGCATGTATATGTCGGTTGCGCTGGTCATCGCGCTGGCGGTTTCGCTTCCGTATATCCTGTTCCAGCTGTGGGGATTCGTGAAGCAGGGCCTTCATCCCGTGGAACGGACAGCGGCACTGCGGTACGTTCCGTATAGCGTGATCTGCTTCTTCACGGGCCTTGCCTTCGGGTATTTCGTGGTCTTCCCGATGAGCTTCTCTTTTACCTCCAAAATAACGAAAAGCATGGATCTTGTAGAGACATACGGCGTCGCGCAATATTTTGGCTTCATGTTTAATATTATTTTGCCGCTTGCGATCGCCTTCGAGCTGCCGGTTATCGTGATGTTCCTGACGAAGATCGGTATTCTAACCCCAACGGCGCTTCATAAAATGCGAAGGTATGCGTATCTGGTGCTAGTTATTGTAGCCAGCCTGATCTCGCCTCCGGAGCTGATTTCCCACCTGTTAGTATTTATCCCGTTAGTGGTGCTCTACGAGATCAGCGTACTGCTGTCGCGTATTGTCTACGGACGGAAAAAAGCCGCAGCGGCGTTAGCTGAAGCCTCTGGCGCTTAAAAAGATGAAAAGGGCAGTCCCGGCATATCAATCGCCGGGGCTTTTTTTGATCAAATCTTTAAAGCTTTTGCTTTTTATCCGCTAATTCGCCTGTTGCGGAAAGAATGCGAGCAAGTACGGCAAAATAACCGATTTGCTGCATGCTTAAGATGTTGGTAGTTACTGGAATGTGAGATATACTGACATCATAGACGAGCGAGTCCAGAGGAGGGCTTTATATGCGGCAATCATTCACGATTAAATGGAAATGGAATCGATCGGTAAGCCAAAGGCTTACTTTATCCTTCCTGGCGATCGTCATTATTATGGCGATAAATGGCGCGCTCAGCTTTGACAGGATGGGCAAGCTGACAGGGAATGCGCGAGAAATATCGCGGGTATGGCTCGCCAATATTAAGGCAATCAACGAAATCAATTATTTAAATGAGCATATGCTGACCATTCAGTACAAGATGGCGGGGGAGAGTAATCCCTTAAAGCGCAAGCTGCTGGAGGAGGACGGCGAATATACGATTGTTGTTTTGCAGCAGAAGCTGAAGGCCTTTATGTCGCTGCCGAAGTCCGGCGATGACATGAACTTGTCCCGCAACCTCGAAGGGGAATGGAAGGCTTATCTGGCGTTATACCGGAATGTCATCCGTTATTCGAATTTGGAGGACGAGAAGCAGGTCGGTGATGCCTTGATGGCATCGGAGCAATCCTTCAGCACAATGGAGTCCTATATTCATACATTAATCCGGATAAATGAGGAAGGGGCAAAGGCGGCCGAGAAATCAAGCGAGAGCATTAACCGGGAAGCCGTATTGACGATTGCCTGCAGTCTCGGTGCGGCGCTTGTTCTGATTCTTGCCCTGCTCTATTACGTGCGCCGGACGATATCCCTGCCTATTAAGCGTTCATCGGAGGTTCTATCCGAAGTAGCGGGCGGCTCCTTGTCGGTAACCATTCCCAAGGTCCGAAACCGGGATGAGATTGGGGTTATGGTACACGCGCTAGAGGACATGGTTAGCTCCCTGCGCGGAGCGATGCAAAGCGTGCAGGCAGCCTCATCCAGTATTTCCGCTTCTTCAGAGGAGATGCTTGCTGCATCCGAGCAGAACGCTAGCGCGGTTGAACAGGCATCTGCCATGTTCCGCGAAGCAGCCTCGGGCTCCCAGGAGCAGCTTCACAGCTTTGAGGAGATTGGCCGGTCTACAGGGGAAATGGCGCATGGGACGCAGAGGATCGCGGAGAGCAGCTCTGTGGCGGCGGAATTGTCTTCCAAAGCGGCGAAGCAGGCGAAGGAAGGGGCGGAGACCATTGGTCAGGCTGTCCGAACGATGACGGTCATCGATGAGACGGTCCAGTCGGCTGCCGAGCATGTGGCGCTGCTCGAGAGCCATATGAACAACATTGGCAGGATCACCGATTTCATTGGCTCGATCTCGAAGCAGACAAATCTGTTGGCGCTTAATGCGTCAATAGAAGCGGCAAGAGCGGGGGAGGCAGGGAAGGGCTTTGCCGTTGTAGCCGAAGAGGTGCGCAAGCTGTCGGTGCAGACGGCGGAGTCAGTCGCTGACATAGCGGGTGCGATAGGGAGGATCAAGGAAGATACGGTTCTAACCGCTGATAAAATGAACGCAAGCCGCGCGGAAACGAAGAAGGGGCTGGAGAATGTCCATGCCGCAGGCGTATCCTTCCGCCAAATAACGGCTGCCGCCGGTGATGTGTCCGGGAAGATTGAGGAGGTTGCGGCTGCAGCCGAACAGCTTGCCGCAAGCTCGGAGGAGGTGTCCGCCTCCATTGACCAGCTGACGGATATTGCTAGCCGTACCTATGCTATTGCCAGAACCGTTGCGGAGAGCGCAGACAAACAAACCGCCTCAGCCGAAGAAATAGCTTCTGCCGCAGGCGGTTTGACGGATATCGCTCAAGACTTGAACGATCTGGTTATGAAGTTCCGTTTCTGATTCCGTCTAGTAGCGCTTAAAGCTGCTCCATATCGACTCCGGCTTAACCCCCAGCTCTCCGGCTATTAATTCGGCCGTGAGACGCTGGGGCTTTTTAATTTTACCGTTGCGGATTTTGGAGATGGTCGTTAAGGATATGAGGGTGGATTGAGCCAGCGATGTAGCCGTAATGTTCTTGTTCAGCATAAGCATTCGGAGCTTGTAGGCGGCATCCTCTTCCCTTGCCGACTGAAGCATTCCGGTCAGCAGGATAACAAAGCTCTTGAATTCTTTGTTGCCGGAGTAAAAGGGCTTGATAACCGCTGACGTCATTCTGAACTGATCGCCGATATGCAGCCGGATCTCCGCATGCTCGGTTGTGCCATGGGTGCGGGCATAATCCATTATGCGTCGCAGCGACTTGCGGCTGTCCTCCGCCACATGGTCAAATACGACCTGGTTAACCAGATTAATCCCGGGCTGCTTGAACGGCGAGTAATACCTGGTTGCGTTGGTAATCCGGAATTGATCGGATACCCGGAAGCTCATCAGGATCTGATTATCCATGGCAAACTCTTCGATATATTTCTCCTCTGACATGTCTTTGCAGATGATGATGAAGCAGGACTGCTGGGTGGACGGTAACCGTCGGCTGCTGAACCTTACGGGTATGGAAGCTGTAGTCTTGGAGATCAGCTCCTGTTCAACGGTCTGTTCATGCTCATCGCCAAGCTGGGTCATAAGCCCGCCAAACGAGTATCCTCTTCGTAGTAGTCCGTCGGGATCCGCATCCGTTAATTCTGCTTTTTTATACCCGGTAAGCTTAGTGAAGGCATAATTGATGTCACGTATATACCAACGGTTATGCTCAAGCTCGACGATAAACATCGGATCGGCTAGCAAATAAAACACATTATCCATCGCTCTGTCACCTTCCTGGAAGTTATTATAGGGATTCGTAGTCAATATAACGTATAGTGTTAAGAAATCTAACGCGTAATAGTATAACTTAAATTATATAAAGTTTTGTTGAAATGACAACACCTTTCATTCATAAAAATGTGTAAAGTTAGGGAATCCTAATATTCTGGAAATTTATTTGAAGGAGATGAGACGATGAGCTCGGCTATTTTGTTCGATTTCGCAGACTCCTTTAGCGCTGCCCTAGCACGGGATACGCTGCAGGAGCTTGGCTATGAGCCTCTTATGCATGAGGGGAACCGCCTGCATATTCATGTGGACGGAAATGATCTGACTTCAGCACTGGAAATTGCCATGTCTCACGGCGGCCAGTTGGTGGAGCAGTCGGCAATCCGGAGCGGAGCGGTAACGGATTCTGCTTATTCCATGAATGCCATTACGATTCCGGCGCATATCGTGAACGAGGACTGGGTTGAGGCCGAGGAAGCTTCGGATCTTCATAATTGGGATGATGATGCGGATACGAGTAATGAATTCTTGCCGGATCCCGGAGAATACAGCCACTTCTCGGGAGACGTGCACACTTGATAGATAGACAAAGGAAAAGCGCGGCGTCAGCTGCTTAAAGCAGCCGATGCCGCGCTTGTTCCTGCGCTGTGGCCCGTCGTGAACGCGGCCGTAATATTGTAGCCCCCCGTATAGCCGTGGATATCAAGCACTTCTCCGCAGAAGTACAGGCCATGGACAAGCTTCGACTGCATCGTCTTTGGATCAATCTCCTTCAGATGCACCCCGCCTCCCGTCACAAAAGCTTCCTCAATCGATAGAGTTCCATTGACTGCCACGGGGAACTGCTTCATGCGCTTGGCGAGCTCGCGCCAAGGCTCTCTGGGAATGTTATCGTACGTAATGTCGCCGTTAATCTCGCATTGGCGGAGCAGCAGCTCCAGCAATCTTTCCTGCACATAGCCGCGCAGCACGTTTTTGACCGCCTTTTTAGGCTCCAGCTTGGCAAGCTTTAACGTCTCGTCGAAGATCTCGGCCTCCGAGCGGTCAGGCAGCAGATCAATGGTGACGAGAACGTTGCGTCTGCCGTCTTCGCTATCGGAAGCTTTCTTTAATTCCTTAACCACAAACTGGCTGCAGCGCAGCGCCGCCGGTCCCGATAGACCAAAGTGAGTAAAGATCATATCGCCTTCATGCGAGACTAGCTTCTTGTTCTTCGCGTTCCAGACGGTCAGCGTCACATTTCGCAGCGACAACCCCTGAAGCTCCTTGCTGCGAATCCAGGGCTCGGCCGAGGTCAGCGGCACTTCTGTCGGATATAAATCCGTGATGGTATGCCCGGCTTTTTTCGCCCATGGATAGCCGTCGCCCGTAGAACCCGTATGGGGAACGGATTTGCCGCCGGTTGCGATAATCACGGACTTGGTGTCGATAACTTCGTTAGAAGCAAGCCGGATGCCTTTGACAGCGCCGTTCTCGTACAGCACTTCCTTCACCGGCATATTCGTGCGGATCTCGACGCCTTGCTCCCTCACCTTCCGGAGCAGCGCATCCACAACCGTCTTAGCCTTGTCCGACACCGGGAACATGCGCCCGCGGTCTTCTTCCTTAAGGGCAATTCCCATCCCTTCAAAGAAGGCGATGATCTCCTTGTTGCCGAATTGATTTAGAGCGCTGAACAGAAACCGCCCGTTGCCGGGAATATTGCGAATCAATTCATCCATTTCGTTCGCGTTCGTGACATTGCACCGGCCGCCGCCGGAAATCCCGAGCTTGCGCCCAAGCTTGTCTCCTTTATCGATGAGGAGGGTAGACGCGCCGGCTCCGCTGGCTGCAACGGCAGCCATTAATCCGGACGGTCCGCCGCCGATAATAACGACATCAAACATATTCACACTGCCTCTCTAACCTTAATACTGCAGTACATTGTAACATTCTTTCTTGCAAAATTTAAAATATAATAATCACGAGTTGAAACCTGAAAGGAGCGGAGAGCGCATGGAACGGACGGACTGGCGGTTCAGCGGAGCAAACGGCAATGAGATTTACGCAAGAGAATGGCTTCCGGGCGGTGCGGAGCCAAAAGGCGTTGTATGCATCGTGCACGGAATGGGGGAGCATGGGGAGCGCTATTCGGCGGTAGCCGAGAGGCTGACAAGCGAAGGCTACGCGGTGCTGGCCCATGATCAGGAGGGCCATGGCCAATCCCCGGGACAGCGGGGACATCTTACTTCTATAGAAACCGCCGTTCATAATACGGGACTGCTCCTGGAGCAGGCAAGAACCCGTCATCCGCAGCTGCCTTGCTTTCTGTACGGTCACAGCATGGGGGGCAATGTGGCGCTCAATTGCGCGCTGCGCCTTCAGCCAAGCATCAGCGGCCTGATCCTGAGCAGTCCATGGCTGCGTCTGGCCAAAGGCCCCAATGCCGTTATGAAAGCCATGGCCCGGCTGCTTGTAGGGCTTATGCCCAAGCTGTCGCTCTCAACGGGGATCAGTCCGGATGATCTGTACCGTCCCGGTTACGAGCATGCCGTAACGTTCCTGCATGATCCGTTATGCCACAGCTCCATTACGATTCGGACGTTTCATATTATGACGGATAACGGCGAGTGGGCGATTGAACAGTGCAAGCAGCTGAAGGTTCCCGTACTATTAGTGCATGGCACGGGGGATAAGGTCACTTCGTTCGAAGCCAGCAAAGAGATAGCGGAGCGCCTTGGAGACAGGTGTAAATTTGTTGCGTATGAGGGCGGTTATCATGAATTGCACAACGACATATTTGCCGTGCATTTATTAAATAATATTGCCAATTGGCTGGGAAGGCGATTGTAAAATTATGAGAGTTGTGATTTAATCGGACTATCAAGTGAATAGGTGAAGACAGGTTAATTTATATAACATGACGTGTTTCGTTGGGGAGACTGATCGTTCGTGTTGAAAGAATTGCTCTTACAATTCTTTATTACGCTGGTACCTGCCTTTGCCTTTCAGTTATGGCATAATTCAAGCCGCTATTGGCGGAGAATTCCCATTATTATAGGGTTGTCCAGCTGTGTTTCTATGGCATTGTGCATGATGTTTACAAAGGACTATTATGGCTGCGAGCTGAATTTCCGGCTTATGCCATTATTGATTGGTTCCTTGTATGGAGGACCCTATTTTCTGCTATTGCTAAGCGGTGTTTATGCAGCTCTTCGAATAGAATATCTCGACAGCGTCGGGGAAACGGTAGTATTTGCTTCCTTTATGCTGGTCTATCTTGTTTTTATGCCGTTTGTTATCAAAGCTTTCCAGCGGGCCGACCGGCGCCGCAAGATCAGAATCGTGATGCAGCTTATCTTTGGGATGTGCGCAATTGTGGTACTGTCCTTTACGGTGGCAGTCCTTACGGCTAATATGCCCATTACGCTTGAGTTTGTTCTGCTCTCGCTCCTGACTCTAGTTATGTCGATCGTCTCTTCGCTCATCTCGGTCTATGCGGTGGAAAGCTTCAAAGAAAACGCCCAGCTGCATTATGACGTGAAGCGGATGTCGACCAGCCTCCAGCAGGAAGTGGAGAAGCTTCAGCAGTTTATCGATCAGACGAAGATTGCCGTTGTTCTAGTGAACCAATATGGCAAAATCACGCATCTCAACGACATGGGCTATCATCTGCTGGCAGACGGAAAGCACGAGAACAGCCCTATGATCGGCCAATATTTTCATGAAGCTTTTGGCGAGGAAGAGACCAATGTCA
The DNA here is from genome assembly GCF_023715145.1 of Paenibacillus glycanilyticus. Taxonomy (GTDB): domain Bacteria; phylum Bacillota; class Bacilli; order Paenibacillales; family Paenibacillaceae; genus Pristimantibacillus; species Pristimantibacillus glycanilyticus_A. The sequence goes on from NZ_JAMBNP010000011.1 coordinate 149,556, forward strand.
GACTGCTGCGCGAAGCGCTGAGAGGGCAAAGCCCGCCGCGGGAGCTTCCGCAGATCGAGAACGGCCGGACGTTATTAAAGACGGCTTTCTGCATCCGTAATTTGCAAGCGGATACAGTAACAGGTGCAGCCCTCATTGCGCAGGATATTACAGAGCTCTCGCTGCTTCGGAATGAAGTCGGACGGATGGAGCGTCTTAGCTTAATCGGGCAAATGGCGGCCAGCATTACCCATGAGATCCGTAATCCGATGGCGGTAATCCGAGGCTTCGTTCAGCTGATGCGCGAGCGGAGCCCGGAAAGTCAACAGACTTATTTCGGGATTGTAATGGACGAGCTTGACCGGGCCAACACGATTATAAGCGATTTCCTGTCCCTTGCGCAGAACCGGGCGCTGACGATGGAGGAGAGCTCGCTGCATGACATTATCCGCGAAATGGTTCCGCTCTTGAACGCGGATGCGAATCTGCGGGGGCAGACCATAGAGGTCGAGCTCTGCGACTTTATTCCGTCCATTCAGCTTAACGAGAAAGAGATCAAGCAGCTGCTTCTGAACCTGGCACGCAACGGCATGGAGGCGATGAGCGAGAAAGGCCGCTTGTCTATCCATACTTCTTACATTGCGGAAAAGGAAGAGATTGTCCTGCGCATACAGGATCAGGGAGTGGGCATCTCCGAAGAGCAGAAGCAGCGCATCTTTGATCCGTTCTTCTCAACCAAGACGCAGGGAACCGGCCTTGGACTTCCTCTTTGCGTGAGCATCGCGGAACGCCATAACGGACGTATCGACGTTGAATCGCAGCAGGGAGTCGGTACGACCTTTATCGTCTCTTTTATCCGGAAAACAGCGTAAGAAAGATCATAAAGCTTGTGCCTAACGTACATACTATCGTTGGAAGATCAGTCATGCACAGGAGGACTTTTAACGATGACAAAAAGCAAAAAAGGCAGCTCGATCGAACAAACCGAGCAAGCAAGCAAGAATAAAGCCGGAGGACCTGCTCCAGGCGAAGCCGGCTACGACAAGAAGCTGGACGGGCCAAACCGCCCTTCGATTTAAGAGGTATTGCGATGGGCAAGGGCAAAGAGGACGATCCGTCGCTTGACCCGTTCGAAATCTCTTTCCTCCCGGAATTCCGCGAGGGAAGAGGCCCGCGAGAGCCTTTCGTGAACGAACATGGCGTTGTGATCGGGGATCATGAATACGAGTCGCCGGAATCTCCGCTGAATCAGTGGAGTACCGATACGGATCCAGCCGTGATGGCTGGTGAGGAATGGGTTCATCCCTATAAGGATATCGGGTTTCAAACCGTCGAGAACCGGGATTATTTCGAACGGGGAATAGCCCCTCGGGCGGGAATTTTTATGCATCAGGATAAAGACAGCGCCTACCGGGCCGGAGAACCTGTTTCCAGCTCGGAGGACGCAACCAAAAAGCAACCGGAGTGAGTGCGCTCCGGTTGCTTTATTTTCATCGCGGGCGGTATAATAGTAACTAAAATTAAGTTATTACAAAGGAGTGTGTTTCAAATGTCGATGTCATTTGAAAGATATATGCTGGATATGGTTCAACCTATGCGTGACGACTTGACCCGAATCGGGATTCAAGAGCTCCGCACTGCCGAAGAAGTGGCGGATACTTTACCGGATGCAAAAGGAACAGTACTCGTTGTTGTTAACTCGGTTTGCGGCTGTGCTGCAGGTCAATGCCGTCCGGGCGTAGCAGAAGCGCTTCAGCATGATATTACGCCTGATCACCTGTATACGGTGTTTGCGGGTCAAGATAAAGAAGCAACGGCGAAAGCGCGCGAGTACTTCGCGCCGTACCCGCCTTCGTCCCCGTCGATCGCTTTGATGAAAGACGGCGAGCTTGTTCATTTCATCGAACGCCATCAAATCGAGAACCGTTCCGCTGCCGATATTGCGGCTGATCTGACAAACGCATTTGACCGTTACTGCCGCTAATCGGCAGTTGGAGCAGGGGGAGACAAGTGCTATGAGTTTACAACAGGAAATAATCGAGCGCTTCGGCGTACAGCCGGAGATTGATCCTGCCGCCGAGATCCGCAAACGCGTGGACTTCTTGAAGGAGTACGTGAAGAAGTCGGGCACAACGGGCCTCTTGATTGCCATTAGCGGCGGTATCGACAGCGCGGTTACGACTGGTTTATGCAAAATGGCAACGGATGAATTGTCTGCTGAGACCGGCCGGGAATACATGACGCTTGGCGTGTTTCAGCCTTATGGGGAGCAAGTCGATATTCAGGACAGCTACGCGACGGCGGAAGCCTTCAAGCTGAAGCATAAGGTGGAGACGAATATCGGCGAAGCGGTAGACGAGATTGCGCTGGAGACCGAGCATGCTCTTAAGGCGATCGGAATTTCGCGTCATCTCAGCCGCGGCGGCAAAGGAAACGTGAAAGCAAGAACGCGGATGGTTGTCCAGTACGCGCTTGCTTTTGACCTGAATCTGCTTGTTGTGGGTACAGACCATGCGTCGGAAGCGATCACCGGCTTCTTCACGAAGTGGGGCGACGGCGCGGTAGACATTACTCCGCTCAGCTCGCTGAACAAGCGTCAGGTACGCCAGCTCGCTAGCGTCCTTGGCGTACCGCAGAGCATTCTGGACAAAGCGCCAACTGCCGGACTTTGGGAAGGGCAGACTGACGAATCGGAGCTTGGCATCCTGTATGACGAGAACAGCGCGTATCTCGAAGGCAAAGAAATCGGAGCCGAAGCGAAAGCCAAGCTCGAGAAGCAATATTTGCGTACTGAGCATAAACGTTCCCCGATTCCGGGCATCTGATACGCGCGATGATAGCAGGGGTCGGACATGACGTGACGGACATGGACCGGGTTGCCGCACTGCTTGCGGGCAAGGCGGGAGAAAGGTTCTTGGACCGTATATTGACAAGTCGGGAGCGGGATCTCGCTTATGGTTATGAGGGCAAGCGTCTGGCGCAATTCACGGCAGGAAGATTTGCGGCTAAGGAAGCCGTGGTGAAGGCTTTAGGCTGCGGGATTGGTGCCAAGGTCAGCTTTGCCGATATTGATATTTTGCGCGGACCCGAGGGCAAGCCGGAATGTTATTTGTCCGGGGAGGCCTGGGGACGTCTTGGACTCATGCCGGAGAGCTACCGTATTCATATTACGATTACCCATGATCGCGCGATTGCGTCAGCAGTTGCGATCGTGGAGCGCACGGGATAGAGAAAAAGGCTGATCGTTATGCGGCTGTTAAGCTGCCTGACGGATCGGCCTTTTTTGTATGCTATCTTATTTCTTGCCCGCAAGCCAGGCGGCAAGCCCGGCAATCTGCTCGTCCGTCAGACGTTCCTCGAAGGGAGGCATGGAGCTCCCGCCCTTCTTGATTTGCTCGGCAATGGCGGGTTCGGTCATGCGCGCTCCTACCTTCTGGAGGTTGGTCTGCGAGCCCATTCTTCCCTGCAGGTCGGAGCCGTGGCAGCTGACGCAATTGGCTTTGTAGACGGCTCCCGTTTTGTCCGGCGCGTCCATGTGACTGGTTGAAGCGGAGGACCCTGTGCCGCCGTTATTCCCGCAGGCTGTTAACAGAACAGCAACGGTTGCTGCTATCGCTAAGTATTTAACAAACATTTACATTTCCTTCTTTCTTTTTCACTAGATTAAAATAAATCTAAAGAGATGATAGAACTTCCATATGATTTTAAAGCTATAGCCTATATAATAGAGTAAATAATTAGCGAAAACCAGACAACAGGGGTAGTCATGGATACGAATGAACGAATATTACAACGGCAATTTTCTCTGTTAGAACCAGAGGTTATTATGGCTGCCTATTCTGAAAGAGATGCCGGCTGGACCGATAGTCGGGATGGCATTGACTTTTACCGGTTTATTTATGCAACTGAAGGGAAAGCTGTTGTCCAAATTAACGGTGTTACTTATAATATTGAGCCCAATAGAGTGTATTTGCTACGACCCAAAACATTTAAATCCTACGAAATTACCGTCGAGCAGAAGGCGAAGCTGTACTGGTGCCATTTTTGCCTGGAAACGCAGGACTTCAAATTTATCAAGCTGCTCAAATTGCCTTTTACCTCCTCCATTCCGATTCAAGACGGGCAGTATGTCATTAGCATCATTCTGCGTATGATGGATGCTCTAGGTCGGGAGTCGATTACGAGCAGATTGAAGCTAAAAGCCGCAATATTGGAATTAATGTCTTATTTCGTTGATAATAGTGCTTTAATGGTATCCAAGAGCTCCTATTACGAACTGCTTGAGAGCGGGGAGAAATGGACCGAGGTTATTGATTACATTGAGAAAAATCTGCATCAGAATATCCAAATCGAAGATTTGGCCAAAGTCGCGTATCTCCATCCGAACTATTTAATAACGTCATTTAAAACGGTAATGGGCTGTTCTCCGATTCAATACGTAACCGAAAGACGACTTGAAATGGCTAAGAAACTGTTGAAGGAAACGGATCTTCCAATCTCCGAAATTGCAAGCAAGGTGGGCATGCTCAATCATTATCTTCCGAGGCTGCTCAAACGGCAAACGGGGATTACGCCAAAGCAATACCGCCGGTTGATGCAGGTGGATATTCGCAATATTAATTCAGGGAATGGAAATTCAGAGGTGAAAGAATAATGGAAGCCATTAATAATGAGGAAGCCAAGGCCTACTTCAGCCGCGAGCTGCTCATCTGGTACCGGAGGATTAAGCGGGATCTGCCATGGCGGATGAACCAGGATCCTTACCGCGTATGGGTATCGGAGATTATGCTGCAGCAGACGCGGGTGGACACGGTGATTCCTTACTATGAGCGGTTTATGACGAAGTTTCCCACCGTACGGACGCTTGCCGAAGCGCCGGAGCCGGAAGTGCTGAAGTGCTGGGAAGGGCTTGGTTATTATTCGCGTGCCCGCAACCTCCAGGCTGGAGCGCGCGAGGTGGTTGAACGTTACGGAGGCGTGGTGCCGGACGATAAAACGGCGGTCTCGGGCTTAAAGGGTGTAGGTCCTTATACGACCGGAGCGATTATGAGCATTGCTTTTAATCGGCCTGAGCCTGCGGTTGACGGCAATGTCATGCGGGTACTGTCCAGGTATTTCTGCCTGGAGGACGATATTGCGAAGCCGGCAACTCGCGTCAATATCGAAAAGCTCGCGGGATCGCTGATTCCGGAAGGAGCTGCCGGAGATTTCAATCAGGCGTTGATGGAGCTTGGCGCACTTGTATGTACGCCAAAATCTCCTAGCTGCCTGCCTTGCCCGGTCATGGAGCATTGCGCGGCAAGGCTTGCAGGACGCGAGGCTGAGCTTCCTATCAAGACCAAAGCGAAGCCGCCTCGTCCGGAGAAGCGGGCGGCGGTTATTGTTGCCGGAACTGGCGTTCATGAAGGCAAGATATTGATCCGTCAGCGTCCGGAGACCGGATTGCTCGCCCAGATGTGGGAGCTTCCTCATTTGCTTATCCCGAAGGAGCAGGAATCCGTCATGGAAGCGGCTGACGAATTGAGCAGCGCAAATGCGGCTGCAGCCGGGAAATGGCTGACCCGTTCGATGGAGGCAGAGACCGGGCTATTGATTCGACCTCGGCGATGGTTAATGGATGCCGATCATGTCTTCAGCCATATTCATTGGAAAATGAGGATTTACCTCGCAGACTTGGGTACGCATGCGGAGCTGGCGGATGCTCCTAGTGCAAGTCTGGCTGCAGAGTCTGCTGCCGCCTATGAAGCTGAGGCTGAAGGCAAACAGGGCGAGTACCGCTGGATTGGACCGGCGGATATGGAGACCTTGGCTTTTCCGAATTTATTCATTCGCATATTGCGGGATTATTGGACGTAAAGGGGACAATAACATGAGTAAGATGCTGGATTTGCTGCTCGAAAATAAGATTGTTGCGATCTTGAGAGGGATTGAGGATCATCAGGCGGATGCGGCTGGACAAGCTCTGATTGACGGGGGGATCCGTCTGATGGAAATTACGATGAACACGCCTGGCGCAGCCGTAATGATCGAGCGCTGGCGCAGCCGGTTTGACGGTCAAGCCGCTGTTGGAGCGGGAACCGTGCTTGATTTGGAGATGGCGAAGACCGCTGTTGCAGCCGGTGCGCAGTTCCTTATCTCGCCGAACCTGGATGAAGCGGTTATCGCGTATGGTCAAGAGCGAGGAATCTCCGTATGGCCGGGCGTCATGACGCCAACGGAAATCGTGAAGGCTTGGAAGGCCGGGGCCGAAGCGGTAAAGCTGTTCCCGATGGGGACGCTTGGCACCAAATACTTAACCGAGATCCGCGGCCCGCTGGATGCCATTCCGATTATGGCAACCGGCGGCGTAGATCTGCATAATATCGCCGATTATTTCGCCGCGGGCGCCAATGCTGTCGGAATGGGCGGCAAGCTGCTGAACCTGGATTGGGTCCGCGAGGGCAAGTTCGACCTTATAACGGAGCGTGCACGCCAGTTCGTTGACGTGGCGCGCACCTTGTAATCACAAAGCCTGCTGATCTCCGATATGACGATCCAGCCACAGCTTGGACTGCTCCAGCATCTTAAGCGTAATGTGATGATTAACTCCGCTGTATTCAATCATGTGGAGCTGCTCGGGGGATATTTGGGACATGTTGCTCATGAAATGCCGCTGGCTGTCGATCGGAACGGTTGTATCCTCTTTGCCGTGAAGCAGCAAGAGCGCCCGCTCATTCTCAAACGTTATTTGCGATAACGGATCATGGGCTTTAAGCGTCGTTCTCTCCTCTGGTGTGAGCGGCGTTTTTCCCATATATTCAAGGTATTTCTCCTCGAACCGAAGCCACGCGCATGAGCCGTTAATAACAACGGCAGCTTGCAGGGACGAATGCTTGGCAAAGGAACCCGCTGCAATAAAGCCGCCTGCCGAATGTCCGACGATGCCGATACGGCCGGCTGCTGCCGAGAGCTCGTCCACGATGGACCGGGCTTCTTTTACCCCTTGTAAAACAATCTCCAGGAATTGCTTCTCCAGAACCTCCGGATCCGCATAGTCCAGCTTGCCGCGCTGACCGTGATGCAGCAGCTCGGGAACAACAACTTTGTACCCCCAGCCAACGATTAAGGAAGCGAAGAACTGGTAGCTTTCCATCGAAGAACCCCAGCCATGGTATAAGATAACGGTGCCGATTGGCCGTCCCGCAGGCTCGAAGAGCAGGCAGGGTACCTCTGCGATACTGATTTGATTTGGATTCATAATTCCCCTCCAACAAATAACAATCACCTATTAGACTATCATCATTTCCGGCGAAAAGCTTCCTAAACTTCAATCGTCCCATAAAAACAAAGAGCCTGAGGCACGGGGGCCGCAGGCTGCAAGAGAGAAATATAATAAAGGGGGGTCATGTCTATAAGTATAGATTGCGTAAATGAAAGGAATCTGAGTACAGTGTTACAGCTAGATTACAATGTGGTGACTCTATGAGCATTTACTCAGATAGAGCGAAGTGAATATAAATTTCTTTAATGTGGAAATAAAGTTTTTTAATAATAGATAAAGTTCTTTCATCCTTTTTAACGGCTACCTATGCCTACAATTGATGCCATATTGGTAAGGGTTAATCCGCATCTCGGTTGGCATCGAGGACCGGGAAGATCTAATCTCTGATTTGGTCCAGAGCTTGGAAGGCTAGTGAAGCTGGTGAAGTTCCAATTGTACGAACTTGCTACCCCGGGTCATTGTCGCAGCAGGTCGGCATCAAGAAATGGAACAAACCGGTGCGGACGAGAACGTCAAAAAAACTGCACCCCCGATTGTTGGAAATGGTCTCAACAATCGGGGGTGCAGCTCATTTTTAAGCATGGCCTATTTAATCGAAGTCACATGTAAGAGGAAAATTCTTGACCAACTAATCGGTTTATTGATTAGTTGATTCGTTTCGCCGCTTGAAGCAAACGGTACAATACCGTTGCTGCAGCTTCGCGCGTCGTTGCTTCGGCAGGGTGGAAGAAACGGTCGCCCTTAACGTCAATGCCGTTCATCAGGCCGGCATCGGTGACGGCTCGAATGTCGTTGATCGCATAAGCGCCGATCGTCCCCGCGTCGCTGTATACGCTGCTGCCGCTGGCTGGTGGATTCACATTCAACAGCTTAAGCGAGCGATTCAGCATGACAGCCATGTCTTGGCGGCTGATTACGGCGTTTGGCTGGAAACGCCCGTGTTCGCCGGTCACGAGCCCGGCCGCGTGCGCGGCGGCAACCTCGGCGGCGAACCAGTCTTTCACGTTTACGTCCGTGAACGGTGCTGTTGTGCCAGGAGTCTTCAGGCCGAGTGCTCTGACCAGCATCGAGGCGAACTCGGCTCGCGTCACGTTGCGCTTCGGCGCGAACGTTCCGGATGCCGTGCCGTTCATTATGAATTGGGCAGCAAGCTTCCGAATCTCTTCCTTCGCCCAAGAGGTCCCGATATCCGAGAACGCGATGTCGCGTACCGCTGCCGCATAGGTCGAGAAGCCGGGACGCGCGACGATCGCGATCGTGCCGCCGTCTTTGCCGGTCTTGAAGGTTGCGGTCGCCGGACGTACGGCGCCGTCTTCTTCATACAGAGCGCCCGCATTTGCGGCTTGTACGTCTCCGTCTATCAAGAAGGCGCGCGTTATCGTATCTTTAACGGAGAGCGGAATTGGCGTCTCGATGCCATCTTTGACGCTGCTCGCTTCGAAGGCAATCGGCGTGCCAACGACTTTGGCATCCGGATACACGGCTTCGAAGCGTTTGACGGCAGCTCCGTTCTTCTTGATTCGGATGGCCAGACCCGCGTCCTGCGAGAGGCTTCGGATAGCCGATAGCGGTAGCGCGACGGATGCTCCGTTCCAGGCGAGCACGACCGAGCTTTCTGGCGGTGCGGCTTTCAGACGCTGCGCTTGCGCCGGCGTTAAGCTTAGCACCGCTTCTTCGGCATCCGCGGAGGTAGCGGTGATGACGAAAGCGGTCGATTTAGCCGCGCTTTCGAACGCGCGATCAAGCTCGGTGTCGTCTATGGTCGCGGTCAGCTTTCCGCTTGCGCTGCTTGTTTTCGCGACCAGCTTAACCGGGGCTTGAGAGTCTGCAATGACCGAGGTCGTCACGTCCCCGTACTTATCTGTCGGCACAGGGTCGGAGGTTTGCGGCGAACCGCCTCCAGGCTGACCTCCGTTGCCGCCGCCCGGATTACCGTCCCCGGGATTACCGCCTCCAGGCTGATCGCCGCCGGTATAGTCGTTATCTACATTGATGGTGATATTCGAGAAATGAATCTCGGATGTGAAGCCGAAGACGGAATATGCGGTTACGGCGGAGAGCACGTACTGCCCGTCGGGCAGAGCAGGCAGATCATAGCTGCCGTTGGCGCCGCTATCCTGTTCGGCTGAAAGATAACTGCCATTAAAGCCTTCGATAACGTATGTGCCTTTGGACATGTATGCATCCAACCCGTTTTTGGAGCTCTTCCAATCGGCCAGGAGACCGTAATAACGGCCGTTGTTGTCCAGCAGGCCGAGCTGGAGGATATTAAAACCTCCGCCATTGTAATTTATGGCAATATCGATTGGCGATTGCGGTGAAACGATACGGTTCGATACGCTGATTCCTCCGAACGCGTTCTCGTTATCAAGCGGCTTCTTCCCGATATGAAAAACAAACGGCAGGTGCAGAGCCGGGACGCTATCGCCTTCCAGAACCACGGTCCCTTCGTAAACGCCTGGCTTCGCGTCCGGCTTCGCTTCGACGGACAATCCGAAGGTACGGGCTTTCCCCGCATCGACGGAAAGCTTGCTTCCCGCGTCAAGTCCGGTCAGCTTCACGGTGATGCCGGCCCAATCCGGGGTCGTAGCATAACCGGGCTTATTGGTGAACGTCTTATGCAGTTCCGTCTTGGCTTCGTAAGCAACCGATTTGTCGGTTACGCTTTTCAGCTGCAATGTGCTTGCAGCTTTGGCATCGCCGGCGGACGGATCCAAGACGCCGAACGCAACGCTGCTGGCTTCGCTGGGGAGCGTGATCGGTTTCATGTTCTTATCCAAAATCGTAATTTCGTCCAGCGATTTCAATAAAGCTGCCGTATGCAAGGCATTCGCTACATCGGCGCGCCCGGCGCCTTGCGAATATACATCGTACGGCAAGCCGTTCTCGTCCGCCAGCGGATCCGACGTATTCGCGAGCGCCGCCCGGACATCGGATGGCGTCCAATTCGGAAATTTATCCTTCAGCAGCAAAGCGAGGCCGGCGATATGCGGCGTTGCCATGCTGGTTCCGCTGTAACGGTCGTATGCTTCGTCGTAATCGGCATCCGGATGAACCAAGCCGAAGGCGGGTACAGACGAGACGATGCGATGGCCAGGCGCGACGACATCCGGTTTGATGCCCAATCTGTCATCCTGGTTCGGCCCGCGCGAGCTGAATTCCGCCATGGTATCGCCGGGGAGGGAAACGCTCTTGAAGGGTTTGTCGAACGTCAGGCTCTCCGGTGCGTTAGGCTGTTTCAACATCGCCCGAACCAAGGCGCGGCCTTCTTTGCCCGCGATGTCAAAGGCTGGGATGGAGTCTTCCAATGGGCCATTGAAGCCCATGTAACCGATTGGGCCGTCACGTCCCGGAATGGATTCCGATAGATCGACGGTATTTTCCTGCCAGACGTCCCGGCTATCGTTGGTCGTGCCGTTGAATATGACGACAGCCTTTGCGCCATGCTCCTTGGCTGAATTGATTTGTCTGCTGAACGAAATTCCCTGGCTGCTGTGCGTTCGCGTGACGATGACGATTTTGCCTGTCACGTCTTTCCCGTCGTAATCGGCATCCAGACCGAATCCGAGGTAGACCGCCCCGATCGGATCCGTTCCGAGGAGACTGGCGAAATCCGTGTTTCCGGGCGACCAAGCCATTGCGCGAAGCGTATACGCTTGGCCCGTCAGAGAGCTGGAGGCAACCGTCTCATAGGTGTCGATCCGGCTGGTGGCGGCACCGACCGTAATGCCGAGCTCCGCCGTCGACGGGGAACCTAGCGAATAGTAGTAAGGCGCGTCCATAGCGGAGTTGCCCGCGGCGATGACGGGAACGACGCCGGCTAGGGCCGCGTTGTTGATGGCGACTGCCTCGGCCGAATACGGATCCTTTGTCCCATCGTCGCCAAGAGACAGATTGATCACGTCCATGCCGTCTTTGACGGCGTGCTCGATGCCGTCGACGATCATGGCCGAGGTGCCGGTGGCAAGCGGTCCGCCCAACACTTTATAGACGTATAAGTCCGATTCGTAGGCCACGCCCTTTTGCAGGAAATGACCGTCGACGTTCGCCGCGCGTCCCGCGATGGTGCCGGAAACGTGGGTGCCGTGGGTCGTGCCGGCGACCAGCTGCTCCGGTACCGGGATGTCCTCGTAGGGATCGTCGTCGTTGTAAAAGGAGTCGTGTCCGCCTTTAAACGCTCCTTTCAAGTCGGGGTGGACATAGTCAACGCCGGTATCGATGACCCCAACCTTCAGCCCTTTGCCGGTATAGCCTTCCGCCCAGGCTTTATCAACGCCAAGCTGCTGCAGAGGGGTCATATCGATCCGCGGATCCTCCGCATCCGTCTCGTAGGATTGCACCGGCTTGGCCGTATAAGTCAGGTTCGGATAGATCGCCCTGATGCCGGGGAGCTTCGCCAGCTTGGCGATGCCGGTACCCGGCAGCGTGACGGCCATGCCGTTTAGCACCTGGTTGTACCGATAGTCGACGTCAAGGGGCAAGCCGCTCGCTGTGGCGGACTTCAAGAAAGAGGCTTGCTCGGTTTGAACCGCATTTACGTTCGCTTCGGCAGCCAGCGTCTTATACCCTTTGCTTGCGGCGTATTTGCCGACAGCGGCAGGCTGGGCGCTCAATTGAATGATAACGCTCACTGGGCCGGTGGAGGAGGTATCGATGTCCGGCGAAATAAAGAGGCTGTCCGAGCTGCTGGAAGCGGAAGACAAGCTGCGCTTCCAATCGCTCGCGAAGGCTTCGAACAGATTCGCTTCCGGAGCCGCTGTGGCCGCAAGCGCAGAAATAGGATTGTAAGCCGAAGCTTCGGCAGCCGCGGGAACGGCCGACTGGAGCAGACCGGAGGCCAGGACAGCCGTGGCCGTGATAAGGGATGACAAGGTATGAATGCGCTTATAGATGCTCTTCAAGTCCGGATTCCTCTTTTCCTAATTATTGATGGCGACCGCATGATTACGATACGATCTCGAAGGCGTCGATCGAGATGACGGAGCCTGTGGAGCTCGCATTCTTCTTCCCGCTGTTCACCACGCGCACCGTGTGCTTGCCCGCGGACAGCGTCCCCGATTCGAAGACAACGGCTTCGTACTTCCGGGCCGGCCGGTACAGGTCCGCCGATCCTGTCAATTTTCCGTCGATATAGATATCCGCAATGCCGCGGTTGCTCCCGATCGGCGCGAGGAGGCGAATCTTCGTGCCGGTGAAGCTCAGCTCGGCGAAATCGTCCTTTGCGATGGACGTCGTCACGGACTGGCCCGAGTAAACCGTGCTGAAGCTCGTGGTCCAAGTACCGTCATAGTGCACCTGGTAGAAGTCGGCATCCTGAACGAGATGTTTGACGATGAATGCGTCGACGTTCACGAATGCGGGATCGTTCTTCTTGGCTCTCGGATCGGTCTTGCCCGTCCATTCGATGCGGATCGTATGCTTATCGTTGGAGACCGTCTTCTTGAAGAGCGCCTGGCGTTTCGATTCGGTCTTGTCATACAAGGAAACCGTTGAGGCCAGCTTGCCGTCGAGATAGACGTTGGCGATGCCTTGCTGCGGGTTCTTGGTTCCGATCCATTCGATGTAGCTGCCATCGAAGGAGAGTTCGGCATGGCCGGGGGCGTCTATGCGCTTCGCGCTTCCGCCGGACAACGCGTCGTCCGATACCGTCTCCCAATCGCCGACGAACGTCACGGCTTCCGAATCGTCCTCATAGGCGCCGGAAGGGTTGGCGTGCTGCAAGCGCAGCGTGAAGTCGCCTGTTCCCGCGTATGCATAGACATTCACGTAATAGGTGCCGGTCTGCTTCGCGAAATAAGTGAAGCTCTCGTTGGACGTCCCCGGATGCTCGGAAGCGGCGACGATGCCGGTCTTGCCGTGAACGGTAACCGCGGAAGGCGAGAAGAGGTAGAGATCGAAGTCGGTGCCTTCGTCACCCGTCAGCTCCGCTTGAATGGTTTCGCCCGCGTGCAGATCAACGGCGTATACGCGATCCGGATCGGAGGCTTCTTCGAGGCGCTCGCTTAATTCCGAAGTCTGAAGCGGGGTCCCGGGAATATCTTTATCGGAAATGGCATGATAGGCGTCGATCAGCTTGCCGGACATGTTCGTGTCAGCCAGGGAGCTTATTTTCTTCCCGCTGTTAATCAAGCGTTGAATCGTCTGTTTCGCATCGTAGGCGGGATTTTCGCCGAGTACCAAGGCGGCCGCGCCAGCGGCGTTAGCGATAGCCGGCGTGCCGTAGGACCCTTGGAGGTCGTAATCCGGCTTATCGAGGAGCAGATTGGTTCGGGCGAATGAATCCCGGGCTGCAACGACATCGCCAAGCGAGGCCTCCGGCATCGGAACGGACTGTCCGGCGTAAATGGTCCCTTCTTCTCCCACCAAATCGTAATAACCGAAAAAGCCTTCGTACAGATAATCCAGATGCAGCGTGTCCTTCACGAAAGATGAGGTTTCGCTTCCGAAGAGAGCGTCCCTGCCCGTTAGAAGAAGTCTGCCGCCCGCTTGCAGGTAACTCGTTAAATCGGTCTTGTCGGACTCGGTCAGCACAGGCGGCGCGTTCGGATCGGGATTGGTACTCGCGTTGGCGTAGCCGGTGAACCAAATGACGATATCGTACGCCTGCATGTCCTCCAGAGCGGGTCCCTTATCGTTTTTGGGTACGGTCTCGACGTGGAACGTTCCCCGCGCATCGTCGAGCGGCATTCCGTCCGTCTCAAAGCCGGCGGACAGGAGGAAGCTCTTGTATAGTTCTAGAAAGCTCCGTTCCTCCTCGTTGCCTCCAACCGAGTTGTCGTCCTGGACAAGCAGTACCGAAGGTTTGTCCGCGCCCTCGCCCAAATAATCAAGCGCTGCGCGGAAGGAGTCGGTTTGAAACGGCGGAGCGAAATTCTCGAAGCCGAGTCCGTTATAGATCGCTCTGTACGAGCCGGTATCGATTTGGGCGGCGTATGCCAGGTTTTCCGAAGGCATAGTCGTAATTACATCGTTGGCCGGCGCAGCGATCTGAACGGTATTCTTGCCGTAGCTCGTAGATGAATAGCCGTTACGCCCGATGCCGTTGACAGTCAGCACGTTCGGAAGCATGTAGGATGCCGGGTAGGTCGGTATGCGGTCCACGTCGTCGCGATAGTCGCCGGGCTGCGCAATGAAAAGCATATCGGAGTGCCGAAGCGCGTCCAGAATTAGCTCGCTCGGTTCCCAGGTAGCGAAGTCCAGGACGGCGATGTCGGCACCCATCTGCTCGGCGTAGGCAATGCCCGCCGCGATTTGCGAGAACGTTCCGCTGCGCGATATCGAAGAAAACGTCTTAATCGGAAGAATCTTCGCGTTTGGTGCCACGCCGGCGATCCCCACGCTATTATTCATGGAGGCGGCTACGATGCCCGCGATTGCCGTCCCGTTCTTCGAGGGGTCGTTCAAGTCGTCGGCATTGTTGTCTTCATGATTGAAGTCCCAGCCGTGAACGTCGTCGATAAAGCCGTTGCCGTCGTCGTCGATGCCGTTATTAGGGATTTCTTTGGGATTCGTCCAAACACGGTCAGCGAGATCGGGATGATCGCCGTCCACGCCGTCGCTGATGACCGCTACGACGACTTCCTTGCCGCCGTTCTTCAGAGTAGGCCAGGCTTCCGGGGCGTTGATGTCGATATCCGATATGCTGGCTGGCCAATCATCGGTGTCGAGGGTGTTATGCAAAGCCCATTGTTCTGGAAATATTGGATCGTTCGGGATTAGGGGGGATAACTTGGATGTGACGGTTGCAAGTTCTTTAGTGGAGGCCGTATCCGTCGTTGCGATCGGCGCCTGTGAAGCTGGCTTGGCTTGCGGTGCGTTGGACTCGATTGCCGACGGCTCCGGCACGAATACTTGGGCGTCCGGCTCCGCGTACAAGACGTTCGGGTCGGCCTTGATTCGAGCTAGGAGAGCGTCGATATCCGCGCCTTCGGGCAGTTTCAGCACCTCGCTGCCGAGACTAGGCAGCGTCCGTGCCGGCTTCAGGCCGTAATTTGCGGCGATCGCCGCCGCGTTGGTGCCGCTCTTATACTTAACGACGATGCTGTCGGCTTTCGGGGCATCGACGGATGGCCGCGGTATCGGTTCCAAATGAGGACCAGCAGGAACTTCGATAACCGGTTCCTTTACGTTTTCGCCTTCCGGAAGCTGCGTCTTCCGCACTTTCTCGGTGGATGAAGTTTCTTGCGCTGACGCTACTCCTTGCTTATGCGAATCGAGGGAAGGGGCGAGGGTGCCGCTGACCAAAATGGTCGTTAACAGTAAAGATGAGCAGATGGTTTTATTCAAGTGACGCTTCAATTCCGTATCTCCTCCTAGACGAATGGTTCTGAACATACGTGTCTCGCATCGGCTGCGAGTGCTTGCTCATTGAATGAATCTCGTTAGGGGTCTCGCAATAGGCTGAATTTACGTGCCATTATCTCGTGCTGGGCCTTTCTTTCCCTTCAGGGAATAAATTCTCTCCTATTTTTTATTTTTCATTGGAACTTTCAAGTAGGGGACTCTCCTAAAATGACCAACCTCCTTGATCGAACTGAATACGAACAGAAACTCAACCAAATGTCATGAAATATAACATATAATAGGCAGGTTTCTGAAGAGATTATATAATCTATGATTTTCTCACGTCAATAAGTATATTTAACTAAACAAATAGAATAGTAAATGTTATTTTCATGTCATGTATGAAATAATTAATGTTACTATTTATAACAAATAAATTACATTATTGTTACTAATAATCGAAACCTTTTCCGTCCAAAAACTCCTCCGGCCTCCAGTGATCACGGGCATCGGAATGATACGTTTAGCTGAGGCCGGGGCCGTACAGGAAGCCTTGTCCTTGCGTCAGCTCGTAGGTCATGCTGTCCGTACGCAAATACCCTTTGCCTCCTCGACGATACGGGGAAATAAGAAAAAAGCCTGCGGCAATCAGCCGCAGGCAACAATAGAGAATATATTAAGGGGGGGTCATGTCCTTTATTGTAGGAGCCGATGATGAAAGGAACCTGAGCAAAATATTACAGGAAGATTACAAATGATCCTGGCGCAAAATGAACAAAAAAAGCAGCAGACGTTTTGGGAAGTTGAGCTTTACAACCTCGCCAAGATGGTATTAAAAGCAAAAGCTAAGGACAGTCTTAATCCAATTCCACATAAATCCACCCCCTTTTGTAGATCGATCGTTCTCATAATATGAAATTGATCCTAGTTTTGTCAAGTGTGGCTTGAGCGGAATTAGAATAGAAGGTCTTAAACAAAACCGAAATTATCTTTGCTAAGACAACCGAACGCGCGTAGTCTAATGACTAAGATTGATTAAGCAACTGTCTAACGAATTCTTTCGTGTTTGAAAAGTGAATAATTGAAGAGAGCTGTGGAAATCCAAAGTTACGTCATAAACCTGAGCAATTAAACCGCACCCGTTGGCTCAGGCCCACTTGGCTGTGGCCGATCCATGATCATGCATGAGTAACTAAATCAATTCCTCTGTGGCGCTAGCGGCTGCTTGCATGCAACATTTTAGTGAGTGAACCTCTTCTTGAGGCGGCCTCGAGTGACATACCTGCTAAAAAAAGGAATTGCGACGTCATAGCCAAAGGCGTGAAGAAGAGCCAAGAGTAGGCATTTTTCTCATCGGCGGACTTTTTAGTGTAGTGACCCTGCCCAAGCGATGCTTGGGCTTATTTGCCGTTGCCACGGATTAGACTCGAGGGAATTGACAGAAGGAGACAAGAAGTCATTTGCACTATTTGTATACAGAAACATAGTTCAAAAGTATTGCATTTGATAGTCTCGTCGTAAGGATTAGAAAGAGGTTTTGAAAAAAAGTAGTAATTTTATCACATTGCATGTCAGATAATAAAAAAATGTTGTTAAAATTTATTATTATTTTGAAAGAAAAATGTAATTTTTCGCGTGTTAATTAATAAAACGTCATATATGTGATATTGTAAACGGTTCAATAATACTTGACCACTAATTCTATGTGATGTAATCTAACAAGCAATTATTGTAAGTCTATTTGTACTATGATACAATTCTCTTAGTTGTAAAATAGTTGTAAAAAGTTATTGAATATTTGATAGATTCGCCGTTGAAAGGCAGGTGAACCTGCAGCAGGATTCATTTATTTCTTACGCCTATAGGTCTTATTTCTGTTTATTTGGAGGATGACAACTTGAAGAGAGAATTGGTAAAGAAGTCGATAACAGTCGCAGCCCTTTGCTCGCTGCTGTTCGGCTCGGTGGATCCCGCGTTCTTAAACGCGGCCGGAACGGACGATAGAAAAAGCGCCTGGACCGCAGAGACGGCACCACAAGACAACGTCGTGCAGGTCGCGCCGTTAACAGATGAACCGAAGGATGGGGCTAAGCCCACCCTGCCGGGCAAAGCAAGCCTAGCCGAAGCAGGCGGACGAATCATCGTGAAGTATAAGCCTGGTCACCAATCGGCTTCGACTTCAATTCTTGCGACGGCCAAGACGAAGAGCAATGCCTCGCTTCCGACATTAGGCGCTTCGCTCGTCCAGCTTGCGAACCCTGCTGACGCGGCGAAGGTGCTCGAAGCGCTGAACAAAGATCCCAACGTCTTATACGCCGAGCCGGATTTCCGAATCTCTGGTTCGCGCCTACATATGGACGGTGCTCCGGCGAAGGACGAGAAGGAAAAGGACGTGAAAAACAAGATCGTGAAGGCTGCCGCCGAAGCGGCTAAGGCTGCGGAGGCCGACTCGCCGAATGATACATATTTCCCGTTGCAGTGGGCGCTCCGCAACACGGGGCAAACCCCGCCGTTCAATTACAATCATCCGCTTCTAGATGGATATCCCGGGGAGCCTGGGCTCGATATCAAGGCACCAGAGGCTTGGACGGTGACGCAAGGAAGTCCGAACGTCACGGTCGCCGTCATCGATACCGGCGTACAGGCGGATCACCCGGATTTGGAGGGCAAAATCTGGACCAATCCGAAGGAGCGTGCCGGTAACGGAGTCGACGACGACGGGAACGGGTTCGTCGATGACGTTCACGGCTGGAATTTTGCTGGAGGCAGCAATGAGACGTACAGCGAGCTCGACTGGGAGGATCACGGTACGGCCGTGGCCGGCGTAATTGCGGCAGGCACGAATAATGACATTGGCCTTGCGGGAATTGCGCCCGATGTGAAGATCATGCCCGTGAAGTACATCGGAGAAGGTGGCTATGGCTACATTTCGGATCTGATCGAGGCAATCGCCTACGCGGAGAGGAACGGTGCACAGATCGCTTACATGAACGCGGAAACGTACACCTTCAGCCAGGCTATGAAGGATGCTGTCGATTCCTCGTCCATGCTCTTCGTCGCCGGTTCCGGCAATTACGTCGTAAATACGGACGGCAGCCCATCCTATCCGGCTTCCTTCGACAGTCCGAATATGCTATCGGTCACTGGTATTGACAACGAAGGTAATCTTACTGCAGATGCCAATTTCGGCTACAAGAGCGTTGACGTAGCCGCTCCTGGCGAAGCGGTCGCCACGATTGTACAGGTGTCGAAACCGGGGCATGCCGCTGAAATAGCAGATCCTGCTAACGGCTCCAAAGTCATCTTTAACGGTATCGCCTTCGAGAATATCCTCGATGATGAGGATGCGGACTACAATTATCGCCAAGACGCGTTTGATGTGGCCATGGATTATCTCGAGGCATCCAAGTATGACGCGAGCAAGAAGATATTGCTCGTGCAGGACGACTTGTCCAATTTCACGAGTATTCCAAGCTCCAATAAATTAGAAAAGTATAAAGCCCTGCTGGAGGATTACGCTGGCGAGGTGACAATCGTACAGTCGGCGCCGGATGGTGGCGACGGCCCAACATCACAGGAAATGTCTGAATATGACGCTGTCATTTGGTTTACGGGCTCGGCGGATCGATTGAATATTTCGAACCTTACCGAGAACGATCAGAAGAACTTGACTGCCTTTATTCAAGGCGGCGGACATCTCATGCTGACGGGCTCAAACGTCTTGAACGGTCCTACCGAGGAAGGCGGAGATGAACCGTCGAGCATTATCGACACGCCATTCGTCAAGGACGTGCTGCATTTGGCGTTCGTTGACCAGTACTTCTACGACAAAACGGTCGGCTTGCCGGACACGATTTACGCGTACAAGGAGTACCCGCTGGACGAGGACAAGGACAGCTACAACTGGATCAAGTCCAGGGATCCGAAGATCGCCAAGATCGACTTGGTGAGCGTAATAAAGGATTTCCAGGGCAGCAGCTATGCTTATTGGAGGGGCACTGATATTGCGGCGGCGCACGCAGCGGGAGTCGCGGCACTGGTGTTCAGCCAGGACGAATCGCTGAGCGCACTCGCGGCGAAGCAGCGGATCGTCAACAGCGGCACACGCCTCAGCTCGCTGGCGGGCAAGACGCAGAGCGGGCGCCTGATTAATGCGTATCAAGCGCTGGCTGACGATGATGTGCCGGGCACGCCTTTCTCCGGCGGCAGCATATCCAACCGGCTCGATGACGCAAACGACCGGAACGATGTTTTCGCGGTAGAGCTCCATGCGGGCGAGGACGTGAACTTTGAACTGACGGGCGACGAGGGCACCGATTTCGACCTGTATCTATATTCGCCGGAAGCGGAAACCGTCAACTCGAACACCAATCTGCTGGCTTATTCGGAGAACGAGAAGACGTCCAAGGAGTCAATTGCCTATCAAGTAACGCAAACCGGGACGTATTACGTCAACGTCTATGCTCATAAAGGCAAAGGCGCGTATACGTTGACTATGGCGACTAATAACGGTATCGGCGATTACGAGGATACCAGCAAGTCGCTGGCGTTTACGGGAGATTGGTCGCAAGTGACGGGCGGAGCTTATACGGGCGGCAGCATGAAGCAGATTGACGCGAAGGGAAGCGTGGAATTCGCCTTCGATGGAAGCTACTTCGCATGGATCGGCTCGAAGAATCCGAAGCAAGGCATTGCGGATCTGTACGTCGATGGCAAGCTGGTAGCATCGCCGTCGCTGTACGCGGCGAAGCCGCTTGATAAACAGATCGTGCTTGAGAAGCGGTTGCCGTACGGACGGCACGCGATCAAGATCGTCTGGACCGGAAAGCATGATCCGATGGCCAAAAAATCCGATCCGACGTTCATTAACGTCGACGCCTTCGACGTGAAGCATCTGCTGCAGGAGACCGACTATGACGTCTTGTTCTCGGGTCAATGGACGTTAACCTACAGTGTGAACCATTATGGAGGCGAGGCTGCTTACTCGTCACAAGCGGGCGGCAGTGCGACGGTGTCGTTCGAGGGAACGAAGGCAACGGTCTACGGGAACACCGGCAAGGACCGGGGCAAAATCAACGTCTATATCGACGATAAGCTGGCGACACCGGAACCGGTTGATCTGTATGCAGCCGAGGACCACTTCCGTGCCGTCATCTTTGAAACAAGCAAGCTGTCTCCAGGCTCGCATACGCTGAAGATCGTCAACCTGGGCGAGAAGAACCCGCTGTCGGGCGGAACGGTTGTTCCGTTTGATGCCGTGGCGATCGCCTCCGAATAGAAGCTGACCATCTTACGAAAAGAGGAATCTCACTTGGCTAAATCCACTGTAAAAATACAACGCGCGGCCGCTCTTCTCGCGGCCTCCATGCTTCTGACGGCGCCTATCGGCGGCGTAAGTGAAGCGGCCGGCTCTGCCGGCGATGCACATCCTGCCGAACAATCTCCGCTTGGGAAGCCGGACACGGCACAGCTTCTAGCGCTGGCATCCAAGGGCGCTGCAAGCACGATGGCAGGCTCCATTAAGGAACCCGTTGTCATTGATCCCGGCATCGACACCTCCAAGAAGGAGGAAATTAACGTCATCGTGCAGCTGAGCGAGCCGCCGGTCGCTGCGGCCCAGCACGCTGCGGAGCTGTCGCGCGGCAGCTTCTCCGCCGCATCGGCCGAGCGTAAGGTGAGCTTGGAGCAGTCGACCTTCGTAGATGCCGTAGCTGACAAGGGCATCGGTCTGCACGTCAATTATAAGTACGATACGGTTCTGAACGGGATGGAAGTGACGGTCCCTGCGGATAAAATCCCTCAGCTGGCAGCCATGCCCGGCGTGAAGTCCATCAGCAAGAACTTGACCTATCACGCGATTCCGCTTCCGCCGGAGGCTTCCGCGGAGGGGGATGTAAATTACGATATCGATCCAATCAGCCAGATCGGCGCGGATGTTGCCTGGGCGAAGGGATTGACGGGTAAAGGTCTGAAGGTCGGCGTTATCGACACCGGCATTGATTATGATCACCCGGATCTGAAGGACGCCTATAAAGGCGGATACGATTCGATTAACAAGGACTACGATCCATATGAGGACCTGCCGGACATTAGCTTCGGCTTTGCGGGCTCCGAGCACGGGTCGCATGTCGCCGGGACGATTGCCGGCCGCGCGGTTAACCCGAATGCCGAGATGGTGCAGAAGGGCATCGCGTACGAAGCGGACTTATATTCTTATAAAGTGCTCGGCGCTAAGCTTAACCCTAGGACACTCGAGATCGATGTCACCGGCACCTCGGCGCAGGTCATCGACGGGATCGAGCATGCGATCAAGGACCACATGGACGTGATTAATATGTCTTTGGGGACGGATGAAGACAAGAGTCCGACTTCACCGGATTCCATCGCTGTCAATAACGCCGTTCTTGCCGGCGTCACGGCCGTTGTGGCGAACGGCAACGCTGCTCAAGAAGGTCCTTATTATTATTCCATGGGCTCGCCGGCAAGTGCGCAGCTTGCCATTTCCGTCGCTGCTGCGACGAGTGAGAGCAGCCATTTCAGCGGCAGCTTCACCGATTCGCTGACGGCGGAGCATCCCGCTTATTCGATCGATGCCATGGCATGGCCGATCGGCGGCGAAGATTTTGCCAAAACACTCGGGACGGAACCGCTCGATGCCGTGTATGTCGGCATTGGAGCGGACGAGGACTACCAGACGGACGTCGAGGGCAAGATCGTGCTCATCTCGCGGGGCAATCTCGCGTTCGTGGATAAAATTACGATCGCCAAGGAGCATGGGGCGAAGGCAGCTATTATTTTCAACGGCAATGTGCTGAATAACGACGATGCAACGGCCGATTTGTCCGAGCATATCGACGGTCGGGATGGCAAGATTGGCTCTGGAGCCTTCCTCGGCGAGAGCAACGACTATCTCCCTACTTTTGACATGTCCGGCATTGAAGGACGTGCGCTGGCAAGACAGATTCTCGATCCGGCTAATGAAGGCAAGCCGCTGCAGTTTACTTTTGGGCCGGAGTTTACGGAAATCGTCGTTCGGGGCGATACGATCGCGGAATTCAGCTCCCGCGGCCCAAACTCGGACGGCAGCTACGGCATAAAGCCCGATATTAGTGCGCCGGGCGTGAACATTCGCTCGACCGTGCCTGCTTATCACGAGATGGATTATGGGATCACGCCGGTGCCCGATTACGATACAGCGTACTACCGTCTAAGCGGCACGAGCATGGCATCCCCGCATATCGCAGGCCTCGCGGTGCTTATGAAGCAAGAGCATCCTGATTGGACCCCGCGCGATATTCGCGCGGCACTCGCTAACACGGCGGATACGCTCTATGACCTTGACGGTACGCAATTCGATGTCTACTCGCAAGGTGCCGGCAGGGCGGATATGGTGAACGCCATCTCGACGCCTGCAGTCTTGGAAGCGATGGATCTGATCAAGGTCTACGACGAGAAGCTGAACGAGAAAATCATCGAAAGCGAAGCAAGCAGTGTCAGCTTCGGGGCTATCAATCCAGGCGCTGAGCCGGTTGCAAAGCCGCTTCGCGTGAAAAACCTGTCTGACGCTTCGGTAACGTACGCGGCTTCGGTTGTCCTGCACCCGAAAGTGACATCGGATCCGACAGATCAAGTGCCGACGCCGGATGTGAACAACATTATCATGAAACTGGATGGACTCGGCGAAGGTGGAACCGTGACGGCGGAGGCGGGAGCCAGCCAGGCCTTCACGCTGTCGGCTGCTGCAGCAGATGGCGCGGCTCACGGCGTATACGAAGGCGAAGTGCGGTTGACAACCGAAGGATTGCCTACGCTGCATTTGCCGTTCGTTGTACACGTCGGCGATGATGCAGAGGATAACGACTTCGTGCTGCAGGACTTTGCATTGTCCGGCCAGCGGATCGTGCCCGGCGCGCCGATCGACGCGACTGCGACGCTGCTCGACGATTCCATGAACTACGCCGAAATCGACGTACTTGACCTCAATCAGGACTATGTGGGCACGGTGGCCTTTACGAACAACATCGACTTGGAGGCGCAAAAACGCTTGCCATTAGCGGCCGGGCCGATCAAGTTCGAGAAGCTCGATGGCAGCTATTATTTGGACGGAGAAGAAGATGAATACGGCTATGATATTGTCCGTCAACTGCCGGAAGGCCAATACATTATTTTGATGCTCGTTGCCCATCTGAATGAAATGAATGAAGTGGAAAACATCCAAAAGATGGGTTCGATGGTATATGTGCAAAATGATGTGAACGACGACGGGTCTGATAACCCGGGCAACCCGGGCAACCCAGGCAACCCAGGCAACCCAGGCAACCCAGGCAATCCGGGTCAAGGCGGAGGAGCTCCTTCGTCTGGCGGAATGGACCAGGGTGGCTCCTTGACCACGGACATGCTCGCGACCGTCGCATGGGCGGATCAGAAGGTCATCACTTTGACGGGCAAAGTCTCCAACGACGGTGGAAAAACGGTTGTTACCGTTACGGACGACGCGCTCTCGAAGGCGTTGGAGCAAGCGCAAGGCAAGCCTGCGGTCTTCGGCATTACGGCTGAAGGCGGCTCGGCAAGCGGAGCGGCTGCGCGCCTGACGCTGACCGCGGAGCAGACGAAACAGCTCGCGTCCGCACCGGCCGCAAGCTCTGTCGCATTCACTTGGAACGGAGCATCGGTTGCGATTCCGCTTGCGGCGCTGAAGAGCGAGGCCGGCCTTGCGGTCGACATCGCGCCAAATGCGAACGGCCAATCGCTGTACACCGTCGACTATCCGAAAGCAACCATCCTTGGTACGCCTTACGCGTTCGCCGCGTATACGCTCGTGGATGGCAAGGAGACACCGCTGAAGACGACTGCAGAGCAGCTGGTTCGCAAGGCGTTTGAACTGAATATGGGTATTGACGCCAGCCATGCCGGTGCGCTGTATGCAGACGGTAGTCATGCTTATCCGGTTCCAGCCGCATTCAAGAAATTATCGGATGGACACACGATTGTGACGATCGCGAATCCGGGCTTCTCGACGTATGCCGCCGCTGAACGGCAAATCTCGTTCACGGACACGAAGACGTCTTGGGCGAACGAGCAGATTCAGGCGCTCGAGGATAAATTCCTGCTGAACGGAACCTCCGCGACGACGTTTAGTCCGAAGAATAACGTCACACGTGCGGAGCTTGCGGCAATGCTGGTCAACGCGGTTGGCCTGGACAAGGTCGCGTCTAAGGCGCCGTTCACCGACGTCAAAGGCAACGAATGGTTTGCACAGGATGTTGCTGCGGCATATGAAGCCGGCCTGATTAAAGGTAACGGCGGCGCATTCCATCCGAATGATCCGATTTCGCGTCAAGACTTGACGGTGATGCTGGAGAGAGCGATGAAGCTGCTTCATGTAGAGCCGGCTGGCAACTCCACGTCCCGTCCTTATGCAGATGCTCAATCGTTCGGCTCGTATGCGCAAGCGAGCATTGAAAGTGTAACCGAAGCAGGCCTGATGCAGGGCAGCAAGCGGCAGGGCCGTTTCTACTTCGACCCTGCTAAGCCGACCACGCGCGAAGCGGCAGCGAAGGTGCTGTTCCAATTGCTTTCGGCTGCGAAGCTGATATAGCGCAAGGCTTGCCTTAACGCTGATAATGGCAAACTTTAAGCCAAACAAAAGCCCTCTATCCGTAAATCCGGATAGAGGGCTTTTCGCTATTATTCCAGCCTTGTTGGCGACCTTATTTCACTGAGGAAGTAAAGGCGTAGATATTGCCGTCAAAGGCGCCTACAACAAGCGCGTTGCCTGAGATCGCAGGTGAGGAAGCAACCCATGCCCCAATCTTGTACGACCACTGGATCTCGCCGTTTTGCTTATTCAGTGCATACAGATTGCCGTCGTTGGAGCCGATGTAGACCGTGTCGCCGGAAACGGCTGCGGACGAGATAATGCCGCCGTCTGTCGCTCTGCTCCAAAGCTTCTCGCCGGTATCGGCTTTCAAGGCTTCTGCGCTGCCGTTCGGGAAGCCCATATAGACCACGCCGTTGACGACGGCTGGCGAAGAGCCCGTTGCATCGCCTGGAATAAGCGATGGTCCGGCTTTGCTTTGGTATCGCCATACCTCGGCTCCGGTGTCCGCATCGAGCGCAACGATCAATCCGCCGCCGTAGCCCATAAACACTTTGCCGTCCGCTGCTGCCGGCATAGAGTGCATCCATCCGCCTGCAGGCTGCTTGCGCCAGAGCTCCTTGCCGTCTTTTGCATCCAGCGCGATCAAGTATCCGCCGTCTGAACCGACGTACACTTTGCCGTCCTTCACAACCGGAGAGCTCTCGGCAATCCAGCCGCCTGCGAGTTTGGCGGTCCATACTGTTTCGCCTGTCTTGGCGTTTAACGCCATGATCTCTCCGCCGTTCTTCGAGCTGTAAGCCTGATAGACGATACCGTCAGCAACAGTTGGCGAATAGTACATCCAGGCCCGATTTACGTCTTTCTCGCCAATGGTTTTCACCCACAGCTTGTTGCCTTTCTTGGCATCAAGCGCATACAGTGTGCCGCGAATGGAGGATGCATAAACGATGTTGTTCTCGACTGCAGGGGAAGCCTGGATTTGCGCATCCGGCTTGAACTCCCACTTCTTGTCGCCTGACGTAAGGTCCAGAGCCAGCACACGGTTCTGATCCGTGCCATTCTCATCTCTAGTACCGATGTACACGTTGCCGTTCACAACGGCTGGCGACGAGGTAAGGATGGTGCCATCGGTCAAATGGCTCCACGCCAGCTTCAGATCAGGCGCCAAGGCGTCAATCGCTTCACCGGTATGCTGCGCATTGCCGTGGAACATCGGCCAGTCAGCACCTTGAACAGGCAGGGCCGCTTCGCTTGCTTTAACGAGCGTAAAGGAGCTGCTCTCCGACCAGGTCTGCTTCCCGTCATCCGTCACGCGGACTTCAATGGTATGTTTGCCAAGCTTTTCTTTTCCAGCTTTCCAATCCGCCGACCAGGTCATTTCGCCGCTTTGCTTCAGCGTATGCCATTGTCCCCCGTCGATTCGATATTTTGCTTCGGTTACGCGGCTTGTCGTGTTATACGCATTCACCTGCAGCTGTACGTTGCCTTGCGGCACGCTGCTGCCCGGAGCCGGATTTACGATAACGAGATTTTTGTCCACGCCATACATTTTGTACGGATGTGTCTCCTTGCTGCCTTTGAACGAGATGACGCGGAAGCCGTTTGGCGTCTGGTCGATCGTGTAGGAGCTGGAGTTGGTCACGACATGATCAGCCGATTCGATTGTGTCGGTTGCTACGTCATTGACGTGCGTATGACCCATCAGGACGAGGCGGGTATTGTACTTGCCAAGCAAGTCGATGTACTTCTGAGCCTCGGCTGCGTCCGGCGTTTGCGGATTGTTGAATGGGCGATGGGTGATCACGACGATTTCTTTATGCTTGCCGGTCTGCTTCAAATCTTCGGTCAGCCAGGCCATCTGATCGGCTTCACGCATCCCCATATTATTTTCGAGCACGATAAAATGTTTATCCGCATAGTCGAAGGAATACCATTCCGGGCCAAGGTACGTCCGGTAACGGTCGATGCGGGCCGAGAAATCCGCGCCGCCTGTAAAGTCGTGATTTCCTACGGCAGGGTAAACGGGAAGCTTGGAAGTCGCCGAGCTCGCCAGAAAATCTTTGAATTCCGCATCCGAGGCGCCGTTCGTAATATCTCCGCTGATCGTGATAAAAGCGGGCGAACCGGTCAATGCGTTAAGCTCAGCCAATTGGCCTGTCAGCCGTTCACGGTTATTCGTTGTCCCGGCTTGAACGTGCACGTCGGCAATGCCTGCAAATTCAAAGTTTGGATTTTTGGATTGCGGAGCAGGCTGCAGCGCAAAGTTGGCTGTACGGCTTTCATTTTGCGTGAGCTGACCCAGATTTTGATAGAATTGCGGAATCTTGTTGTCGCTTTCTTGCGCCTTGTATCCGCTTGGTACGGTGACGAAGACGATGTCCGTCAAGCGTCTGTCGGGATTGACTACCAATCTGTACTTGCCTTGCTTGTCCGTAATGGAAATCGTCGCGCCATCGGATACGCTGACCCCGGAGAGGCCCTTCTCGTTCTTGTCTTGAATGCCGTTTCCGTTCTGATCGGCGAACACAACTCCCGTGACCGTCGTTTGGGGAATCTCCGCCATCGCGGGCTTGATCACGGCGGCAAGTGCGAGACCGGCCATGGTGAACGTCGTCAATCCTTGAATGGTTTTCTTGCTGCGAAGAAATTTGCGCTTGAAAGACATATTATTTTCCTCCTTCTTCCTATCTAAAATATAGATCCAGCAATCCTTATGGCGGTGGGCATCACTCCTTTCAATAACTTGGGGATAGGGCTAAAGAAAAAAGAACTTACATCATCATCCGCTCCATATACCAGTAGATACCGGAGACGAATACGAAGGCCACTGCGGCAATTTGCACCGGCCTGGACCAGCTGTACCGGCGAATATAGAGCAGGAGCGGGAACAGCAGGGAGATGATGAGCAGCTGTCCGCCTTCCACGCCGATATTAAAAGCAGCCAGTGAAAGCATTGAGCTGGCATTAATGGCACCGGTCATTTCGAGTGCACCGGCAAAGCCGATTCCATGCACGAGTCCAAAGCCGAAGACAACGAACGGCCGGGCTTTGCTGTCGCTAAGGAAGGAGGCCTCCAAAGCGACATAAGCGATGCTGAGCGCGATTAAAGGCTCGACAATTTCCGAAGGCACGGACAAAACATGGAAGGCGGACAGCCCCAGCGTCACGCTGTGGGCGAGTGTGAACACTGTTGCAATTCTGAATATGGAACGGAAGCTTTTCGACGTTAACACGAGCGCAATGACGAACAAAATATGGTCAAGACCAATCATGATATGGTGAAAGCCAAGCTGGATGAACCGCCAGGCCTGTCCGATATAGCTTGGATTGCCCAGCCCCATGTGCCGTTCTCCGCTGTTGAAGACAAATTGGCCTTCTCTGCCTTCCCATGAGTAGGCCGCAATATTGCGATGCATGGAGTCGTTATCGTCGAAGAAAATCGTGTAATCGACCTCTACGCCTTTGGCATTCGAGGGATTGGGATAGTTGAGGCTCAGATCGGCATAGTAGCGTCCCAGCTTGGATGTGATCTTCGTCTCTGCAAGCATGCCGTCAACCGCTTCTCCGTTGATATAGATTTTAAGATGAGCGTTCACGTAGTCGAGTACAGCCTGCTTGTTCTGGTCCAGCAGCGCCAGCAGCTCCGCCTCCGATTGGTCGGGACGGGCATCCAGCATAACAACACGTCCGAATTCAAAATAATCGAGCATGAGTTCATAGTTCAGCTGGCGGGATGCGGCGGATATTTTAGAGAAGCCCTCACTATTATCTGTATGGGCTGACACCTGCGACACCGGCATTAGGGCAAAGATAAGCAGGAACATAGCGATTAAAGACAGGGACCATTTTACGCGCAATTTTGACATCCTCCACACCATATGACATTTTCTAAGATTGGTATTCATATTGTGGCGGTTATGTTTGCGCATGATTAAAATCCAGTTAATATCAGGTAAATTTGGATAATCGATAGAATAGTCCTGCGTCATTCATCGTAGAGAGAGGTCTAATGATATGGATTTGGAACATGAGCGAATGAATAATTGATAGGTGAATTGGCCTGCTGGCATGTTGCTTGTCGGGAAATACTCGGGAGGGTGCTCGGGAGGCGTGAAGGTGGCGGCATACCGGTAAGGGGTAGTGGAATTCATCTCCAGCGACAATAAGTGCCCCGCCTTGCTTTTAGAGCAAGGCGGGGCACTTTATTGATGACACGCATCAATCCTGCGGTCATTTAGCTGGTTAGAGATCCGATTGGACTCTTAATGTTAAAGCAGGCGCCGTTTCCATAAGGAGAGGGCGCCTGCTTAGTTACTATCGCGATAACGGATTAGAAAGGCAGCTCAATGGCAACTTCGCGTTTAGCGGCGGAGGAGCGCAGCACGCCGTCAATAATGGCTTGCTGAATGACGATCTGCGAGCCCGGAATAGGGGCAGGACGTCCTTCGCGCACGGCTTCGGAGAAATCCCGAACCTTCTCGTTGAAGAGGTTAAGATCGGTATTCGTAACCGGAACCGGCGTTTCGGTCTGCTTGCCCATAAAGTCGTGGAACAGCTTCATCTCGCCGACGCGGCCATCCCAAACGCCGGACCAGTTGCCCGTACCGTAAGGGTTTACTTTCAGGCCGCCTTCTGTTCCTAGGAACATGGTGGAACCAAGCGTATCCATGTGCATTGCCCAAGAGATCTTGAATTGAAGCACCAGATCATTCTCGAAGCGCACAAGCGCTACTCCAAAATCCTCAACCTCGAATTTGCTCGCTTCCGGATGATGAATGGGATTAGTGCCGAAATAATTGGACGTATAAGCCGATACCGTAAGGGGCTTCGGATAACCAAGTGCATTTAGCGCCATATCGAGCGAGTAACAGCCGATATCCGCCATTGCGCCGGCCCCGGCGAGCTGCTTGCTGATAAACGTGCCCCCAGGCATGCCGCGTCTGCGGCCGCCGCCGGTCTCAACGTAATAGACCTTGCCGAGCTTGCCGGATTGGACGATTTCGTTAACGACCTTCATGTTTGGATCATAACGGGGCTGGAAACCGATCGTCAGCATATTTCCCGTTTCGCTGGCGACTTGAACCATATCAATCGCTTCTTCCAAGGTAACGGACATCGGCTTTTCGAGCAGGACATTTTTGCCTGCGCGCAGCGCGTCAACGGTTGTTACGTGATGGGAGGCATTTGGCGTACAGATGCTGACTCCATCCAGATCAAGCTCAAGGAGCCTGCGATGATCATCGAAACCGATGGCTCCCGGCAATTGCTCGCGCGTAACGAATTGATCCGCTTTGCCCGGAATCACATCGGCAACGGCGACAATCTCAACGTCCTGAAGCTGTTTGTAGGCTCTTACGTGAGCAGAAGCGATACCGCCGCTGCCGATAATTCCAATACGTTGCATTTTTGACATGAAACAAATCCCTGCCTTCTCATGAACTGTGGTCATTGGAAGCCGATCTTACTGCAGATTGATTTTTCTGATCTTCTCCATAGCAATCTTTGGCTCCCGGTTGATCGTAAGCAAGCCGTTAACCTCCTGCTGCACATCCGTAATTTGCGTGTAGCAGAATCCGCTTACATAATCGAGATTCTTGATTGCTTGTGTAATTCCTTCATAACGGGCCAAAAAATCTTCTTCGTTTTTTACTTGGTTGCCGTAGCCCCAACCGGATTCGCTTGTAAACGCGATGCCGCCGTATTCGCTAATGATAACCGGCTGGCCTTTGTAGCTGTATCCGTTAGCGAACGGATAGCGGTATTTATCATGCGCGAAGTCGTTGCTGAGCAAGGCGTCCTTATCCTTATAACGTGCCTCGAGCACAGAGCCGAGCTCCTCGTAGTCATGCAGCGTAATGATATCCGAGATCGTATGCTCCCAGCCGTCATTTACAACAACGGGTCTCATCTGGTCATACGATTTGGTCAGATGATAGATCGATTCGGTGAACTGCTGCTGCTTGCGATCCGTGAAGATTTGTCCGATTCCCCATGATTCATTGAACGGTACCCATGTCACAATGGAAGGGTGGTTATAATGCTGGCGGACAACCTCCATCCATTCTTTCGTGAACCGCTCTACGGCGTCATCCCCAAATTCGTAGGTGGCGGGGATCTCCGACCAGACAAGAAGGCCTTTGCGGTCCGCCCAGTAAAGGTATCTCGGATCCTCCAGCTTCTGATGCTTGCGCACTCCGTTGAAGCCAAGCGCTAATGTCTTATCAATATCTTCGATAATCGCTTCCTCGGATGGAGGCGTCAGATGCGTATCTTCCCAGTACCCTTGATCGAGCAGAAGGCGTTGGTACAGCGGCTGCTTGTTCAGCAGGATGCGGTCGCCTTTAATTTGAATGCGGCGCATGCCGAAGTAGCTGTATACGGTGTCGACCGGCTGGCCGTCTTTTTTCAGCACAACCTCAACATCGTACAAATTCGGATGATTCGGATGCCAGGAATGAATTTTCCATTCATTTACGTCGTTCATGACGCTTAACTCCGTCTTCAGGAACATCCGGTCTACATTCGTTTCCGAAGAACGGATCAGCTTCCCGTCATATCGGATAATCGTCTGCAGGGTCAAGCCTTCGAAGGAACGAATGGTGCTGCCCAGCTCGTATTCGAACGTAACCGACGCTTCTTCCAGCTTAGGCGTAATCTTGGCTTTGTTCACATGGAAGGTATCGACGTATTCCAGCCATACGGACTGCCAGATGCCCGTCGTCTGCACGTACCAGCATCCATAATTCTTGTCCGTCCAGCGCTGTTTGCCCCGGGGCTGCATCGTGCTGTTGCCATCCTCGGCCCGGACGGTGATGCGGTTGTCTCCGCCTGGCTGCACAGCATCCGTAATATCAAGGGAGAATGCGGCATATCCGCCTTCATGAGAGCCGATATAAACACCGTTTACCCACACCTTAGCCAAATAATCGACGGCTTGGAAGTGAAGCACCACGCGCTTGTCACCAGTCTCCTCCGGAATCGCGACATTCTGCTCGTACCAGACGCACGGATGGAATTTCTCCTCGCCGATGCCGCTTGCCTTTGTTTCGTAGGTGAACGGAACCTGAATCGAACGGTCCGCATCCAGCTGGCTGTACCATTTATTCCGCTCTCCTTCAAAGGAATCATCAAAGCGGAAGCTCCATTCACCGTTCAATAATTGCCACTCATCGCGTACCCATTGCGGGCGCGGATAATCCTTCACGTACTTGTGCGTACTGGTCATGTCTTTTCATTCTCCTTTTAGTTAACTGTTAGGTTAATATAAAGATTAAAAAGTTCATTATTCTCGTACATATTATGCTAAATATAATCCCTTACGTCAATACATAGGTTAATTAATAAATCATTTGGTTAATTGAATGTGCATTTGGCATTATTTGCACGCGAATCGGAAAGTCTAAGTTTAAGAAAATTCGGAGGTTAACCCGCAAATGATCCGATTCGAGAACGTGAGAAAAATATACGATGATGGTTTTGAAGCGTTAAAAAAGATTAATTTGGAGATAAAAGAAGGCGAATTAACGGTATTGATTGGTCCCAGCGGCTGCGGAAAGTCCACGCTTATGAAGCATATTAACCGATTGAACAATCCGACAAGCGGCAAAATATTTATCCGCGGCAAGGACATCTCGAGTATAGATCCTACCCAGCTTCGGAGAAGCATCGGTTATGTGATTCAGAACGTGGGTCTATTCCCGCATATGAATATTGCCAGGAACGTTGCCGTTGTCCCGAAATTGCTGAAATGGGATAAAGAGAATACGGCCCATAAAGTCGATGAGCTGCTTCGGATGGTGAATCTGGACCCTGATGTTTATCGGTACCGTTATCCCTCGGAGCTTAGCGGCGGACAGCAGCAGCGAATTGGCGTTATTCGAGCGCTTGCTGCCGATCCGGACGTGATTCTTCTGGATGAGCCATTTAGCGCGCTGGATCCTATCAGCCGGGAACAATTGCAGGATGAGCTGATCCGCCTTCAACAGGAGCTGAAGAAGACGATCGTATTCGTCACCCATGACATGGATGAAGCGATCAAGATCGCGGATACGATCGTTCTCATGAAGAGTGGGGAAATTGTACAGACCGGCTCTCCTGAGCATATTTTGCGGCATCCGGCAAATGAATTCGTTACGAGCTTTATCGGCAAGAAGCATCTGACAACCGATACACTTGATCCTGGTTTAACCGTTGATGACGTTATGTCGGTCAATCCGGTTACTGCCTCTCCAGAACGCGGGATGGCGGCGGCGATCCAATTCATGGAAAGACATCGAGTCGATTCCTTGATCATAGTCGGTAAAAAAAGAGAGCTGCTCGGTTATGTCTCTGTATTCAACGTTCTAAAAGGGTACAGACATGAAGACAGTCGTTTGGGGGACATCATGAAGCCATTTGTCCATGTCGTGGAATCCGGCTCGTCTGTCGCTCTTGCTTTAACGCTGATGAATGAGCACGGTTTGCCTTATGTACCTGTTGTTCGGGATGGACATCTTGTAGGACTGGTTACGAGGGGCAGCGTGGTAAGGCATATGGCAGAGATCTATAATCCCGACGATATGAGCTTGGAGGAGCTTACAGCGGAAGCGGAGAAGCTGAAGGAGGAGACGCCGCTTGAGCCTGCGGAGGAAGAGGAAGAGGAAGAAGGGGGAGAGCACGCATGATGGACTGGCTGTCTGAATATGGAGTTTTCCTAACGAGCAGACAAGGAGATATTCTGATTGCTCTTCGCGATCATATTTATATTTCCGCTCTTTCCATTATCTTCGGAGCGATTGTGGCTATCCCGGTCGGCATATGGCTGGCGGGAAGCCGGATTGGCTGGCTTAACCATTTTGTATTTACCATTGCCAATGTGCTGCAGACGATTCCGAGCCTGGCGCTGCTCGCCATTCTGATACCGCTGCTTGGAATTGGCCGTACACCGGCTGTCTTCGCGCTGTTTCTCTACTCGATTATGCCGATTATGCGCAACACGTACTCCGGCTTCAAGGCCGTTGATCCAAACGTGATGGAAGCGGCCCGCGGGATGGGCTACAGCCGCATGCAGCGATTGCTCCGCATTCAGTTGCCCCTGTCGTTCCCATACATCATGTCGGGGCTGCGCGTTACGACGGTTTATATTATTAGCTGGGCAACGCTTGCGACATTAATCGGAGCTGGCGGTCTAGGCCAGCTTATCTTCTCCGGACTAGGCGTCAATAAGAAGGAGCTGATTGTAACCGGCGCCGTTCTTGCCGTTGTTTTGGCGCTTGCGGCGGATTATCTGCTGGGACTCGCGGAGAAATGGGTAACGGCCAAGACGAAGAGCACGCCGGCATCCGGTACTGTATGACGGCAGGGGGGATTGGAATGAAAAGGCGCGTAAGACTCGCACTGCTTGTCGTTACGATCATCTCTGTCTGCAGCTTGCTGCCTGGCTGCGGCAATGGGAACACCATTATCATCGGGACGCAGACCTTCTCTGAGCCCAAGATTATCGCTAATATGTACAAATTCCTCATTGAGGACCGGACGGATATGAGGGTGAAGGTGTTGCCCGATCTGGCAACCAGCACGGTTGTTCTGGATGCCTTAACGAAGGATGACATTCAGATGGCGTCGCTCTATTCGGGAATTATACTTGATAACTACTTCCCAATTGAGCGCACGAATGATCGCGCCAGTATTTTGAAGCAGGCACAAGAGGGGTTCGATAAGCATTACGGGCTCAAATGGTTCGATTCCTATGGCTTCGAGAATACGTATGCGTTTACGGTTCGCAAGGATTTGGCGGCGAAGGAGCAGCTTCAACGAATATCCGACGTGAAGGATAAAGCACAGTCGATGAGACTTGGAGTCGATACGTCGTGGCTGGAGCGTGCGGGTGACGGCTATGAGGATTTTAAGAAAGCCTATGGCATTTCGTTCGGCAAGGTATATCCGATGGAGGTTGCGCTTGTTTACAACGCGGTGGCAACGAATAAAATGGACATCGTCGTTGCCTATTCCACAGACGCGCGATTGAAGGAATACGATCTGGTAACGCTTGCGGACGATAAGCATTTCTTCCCGCCTTACGATGCTTCACCTGTTATTCGGAAGGAAGTATTGGAGAAGCACCCGGAGCTTCAGGAGATTATTGACCTGCTTATCGGCAAGCTGGATGCAAAGACGATTATTGATCTGAACTACGAGGTTGACGTGAATAAACGCAATGAGAAGAAGGTAGCCGAGGAGTATTTAAAGAAGGTCGGATTGCTGAAATAATGGAGTGAGTCGAGATGGAATTGTTTCTCCGCTATGTTAGAGAAAATTGGGCTGATCTGCTTGTTTTCACGGGGCAGCATATTATGATGGTGCTAATCGGGCTGCTGCTAGCGCTAGTGGTTGGCATACCGCTCGGAATATTGGCTTCGCGAAACCGGGTGAGCGCGCGGATCATTCTTACGTTGGCGAATATTATCCAGGTATTCCCGAGCCTCGCGCTGCTGGTGCTCTTGATGGTGGTCTTCGGCCTTGGGACAACAACTGTTGTTGCGGGATTGTTCCTATACTCGCTGCTGCCGGTTATTCGGAATACGTATGTGGGGCTGACCCAAGTGGATAAGTCTATTATGGAAGCGGGCAAAGGCGTCGGAATGAGCCCGCTGCAGATTATGCTGAATGTGCAGCTGCCGCTGGCCCTGCCATTTATGCTGACGGGAATACGGATCGCGGCGGTTATTGCGATTGGGGTTGCTACCATTGCCCCGCTTGTAGGCGGGGACGGACTGGGGCGAGAAATTTATTCCGGAATCAATATGAATAACTCTGCTCGTCTGTACGCAGGAGCTATTCCTGCCGCGATTCTGGCTCTGCTGGCTGACTTTGCGCTGGAACGGCTGCAGAATGGAACAAGAGTTGCCGGGAGGTAGACTCCGATCGGAAGAACCATCGTCTATTTTGGCGATGGTTTTTTGTTGTATGATGGGAGGAGCAGTCAAAGAGAGGGGAAAAAACAGTGATGGATCAGCCTTTAGTAATCGTCATTAATGGATTTCCCGGCGCGGGTAAAACGACGTTAGCGAAGCGGTTATCATCGGATTTACGGCTGCCTCTTTTGTCCCGGGACGGTATATATGAAACCCTGTTTGATGCTTTAGACTGCGAGACGCACGGATCGCCGCCTATGCTGGCACCGGCGGCATTTACGGTTTTATATTCGTTCGCCGGAACATTGCTGGCTGCGGGACAATCGTTCCTTATAGAAGGCTTCTTCGGCCGGCCGGAATTAAGAAGCGCCGAATTTCTTCGATTGAAGCGGGAGCATGAGTTTGAGCCTTTTCAGATCATGTGCAGAGCAGACGGAGAAGTGCTTGTGGAGCGTTACTATGCCCGCATGGGATCAGAGGGGCGCCATGTCGGACATAACGATCGGGAATGGATTGAGCAAGAGGGGAACAAACGGCGGCTGTTACAGGAAGAGCTTGCGCCGTTATCGATTGGCGGGACGCTCGTTGAGGTGGATACAACTAACGGGTTTGACTATGAGGAGTTGCTGAGGAGCATAAATAAACCATGACGATCCCTTTGTTATTATTTCTGCACCGCCGGCAGCAAGGCTACCCGGTAATGCGGGATAACTTCGATCCGGTGGAAGACCGCGATCTCAACGCCTTCGAACCGCTCAACCTGCGCTTGGTTGACGAACGTGTGAACGGTACCTTTGCGAAGCGGGGTAATGGTCAGACGCAGCGTGGATTGCTCCAGCTCGTTGTAGAAGTCTTTTAGCCCGATGCTCCATGTCTGGCCGCAATAAATGTGGTCGGTCAGCAACCGGCTGTTCAGGAACGCCTGGGCAACGCCGCCGTCATAATCAATCTTGAGCCATACATCCTCTACATGCGAAGGCCAATTACCGGCGAATTGCACCAGTGCCGTTGTGTCCGAGGTCTGCGTTACGGTAATCTCCGGCGTATAGGCGGGTACCTCGAGCGAACACGTGTGGAACACGCCTTGCTGCTGAAAAGGTACAATCTGACTGTTATTGCTGATAAGCTCCGTCTTTGGCGCCGGGAACAGGGAAACGGTGAATGCCGGGCTTCCCGGTGATGTGCATACCAGCCGGTTATGATGAGCCACGACAGGACTGCCGCTGATCGCGACGGTTGACTGCCCCCAAAGCTCGAAACGGTAAGTCTGAAGCGCTTCGGACGTTACCCTTTCGGGGTATTCCGGAACTGAGTAGGGGATACGCCCATGTATTTCTTGAACAGCCGCGAGAAATAGTAGGGATCGGAGATGCCGAACTCGGCGCAAATTTCCTTGATGCTCAGATTGGTCAGCGCAAGCATCTGGCCGGCCCGCTGCATCTTCATGCGAAGGAAGAACTCGATGGGCGGACAGCCCGTCTCCTTATTAAACAGATAGATAAGATGCTGCTTGGACAAGCCGGTATGCCCGGCTAATTCGGGGAGGGTGATGGAGTCAGTCAGCCGATCGGTCATGTAACGGATCGCCTGCTCCATGTAATCCTCTCTTTTTTTGTCTTGAATGGTTGTCGTTAAGCCGACGTGGCTGAGAAGATGCCTGATGCTCTGGGAGACATGAATCTGCGCGGGCATGGAGTACGGCTTGTCCGACAAGAGGGAATAGCATTGCTGGAAATCCTCCAGCCATCTTGCATGCGTGGCAACAGGGAGCAGCAGGCCGGTGTCCAGCCCATAGGTTTGGATAAGCTCCAGCACATGCCGGCCATGCAGATGCATCCAATAAATCGTCCAGGGGTTGTCCTTGGACGCGCCGTAACGGTGAGGTGTTCCCGCCGGGATGACAACAAGCTGCCGGGGCGATATCTTCATCTGGCTCCCCGTTTCAAGCCAGCCCTCGCCATCCGCGCAATAAATAAGAATGTGGGAATCACAGCCCTCCATTCTCTCCCGGTAATGAAACTGAGCCTTTGGAAAACAGCCGATATCGCTGACGTACAGCGTGCTGGTCAGTTCATTGGCGGCAAGTTCCCCCAATATATAATCAGGTTGAATAAATAGCTTCTGCGATTCAAAACCGTCTTTTTTCCGGGTCTCATCCATTTGTAGTTTCCTCCATCGGTTATAAGAATATCATCCATCAAGAGCCGAGTTTCGTCAATTGGATTCAAGGCTCATCAGCTGTAAATTGGAGGTAAGTGATAAAGGAGGAGAAAATAAATGAATATACAGCAAGCCGCGTCATCCGCTGAAACAGCCGTTCGGGTGTGGGAAGAAGCCGTTGACATTCCGACGTACGGTACCGGTGAACCGGATAAGAATCCAATGTTCCTGGAGAAGCGCGTATATCAAGGAAGCTCGGGCCGCGTGTATCCGCATCCTGTTATTGATAAAATTTTGGACGAAAAAGAAGCGAAGACTTACCGGATGGTTATCCTGGAGAATGAATATGTGCGCATCGAGATCATGCCGGAGATTGGCGGCCGGATTTACCGGGCACTGGATAAAACGAACAATTATGACTTTGTCTATTATAATCGCGTTATTAAGCCCGCGCTGGTAGGGTTGGCAGGACCTTGGATCTCCGGCGGAATCGAGTTCAACTGGCCGCAGCATCACCGTCCGAACACCTACGGGCCTGTCGAGCATCTGTTCACGCAAAATGACGACGGCAGCGCGACGGTCTGGGTCAGCGAGATCGACCGGATGTACGGCACCAAAGTGACAACCGGCTTCACCTTGTATCCGGGCAAAGCTTATCTGGAAATCTCCGCCCAGCTGTACAACCGCACGCCTGAGCCTCAAACCTTCCTCTGGTGGGCAAATCCGGCGGTTGCGGTTAACGATCATACTCAATCGGTGTTTCCTCCGGACGTAACGGCCGTATTTGACCACGGCAAGCGCGACGTATCGCGGTTCCCGATCGCAACGGGCACTTACTATAAAATGGACTATTCCGAAGGCGTCGATATTTCGCGCTACAAGAATATCCCGGTTCCAACCTCTTATATGGCTTACAAGTCGGACTATAACTTCGTAGGCGGCTACGATCACGGCGTTCAAGCGGGATTATTGCATGTCGCGAACCATCATGTATCTCCGGGCAAGAAGCAGTGGACATGGGGCAACGGGGAATTCGGCCAAGCCTGGGACCGCAATCTGACGGATGAGGACGGTCCGTACATCGAGCTGATGACGGGCGTCTTTACGGATAACCAGCCGGACTTTACGTGGCTTCAGCCCTATGAAGAGAAGACGTTTAAGCAATATTTCATGCCTTATAAAAACATCGGCGTCGTAAAGAACGCTTCCATCGACGCAGCCGTGAACCTGGAGGTTGACGAGGCTGCCCGCACGGCGGTTGTGATGGCTTATGCCACATCGGTCTTTGTGGATGCGGTGATTGAGCTGAAAGGCTCGAGACGCACTTACATTCAGGAGACGATTAACCTGTCGCCGGAATCGACGTTCAAAACCGTCATTACTCTGGACGAGGACGATCAGCCGCATCATCTGCAGGTTGCCGTATACGACTCGGCTGGTCGCAGCCTCATTTCCTACCGTCCGGCCGAGCCGTCCATTGAACAGGTTCCGGATGCGGCTAAGCCTCTTCCGTTGCCGGAGGAGCTTAACACAAACGAACAGTTGTATCTGGCTGGATTGCATCTTGAGCAATACCGTCATGCAACGTTTGAGCCGGAAGCGTATTATCTCGAAGGTCTGAAGCGCGACAGCTCGGATATTCGCATCAACGTGGCTTACGGAACGTTGTTATTGCGCAGAGGACAGTTCCAGGAAGCGGAGGCCCTTTTCCGTGCGGCAGTCAAATCGTTGACCTGGCGCAATCCGAACCCATACGACAGCGAAGCTTATTACCAGCTTGGCGTAGCATTGAAGCTGCAGGAGAAGAACAAGGAAGCCTTCGCGGCCTTTTATAAGTCGGTATGGTCGGCAGCCTGGCAGGACAGCGGATACTTCTCCCTGGCTCAGATCGCAGCAGGTCAAGGGGGATGGCTTGAGGCATTGGAGCTTGTTGAACGTTCGCTGATCCGCAATGGCCGCAACTATAAGGCGAGACATTTGAAGGCAGCGCTGCTGCGGAAGGCAGGCAGACTGAACGAAGCGCTGGCTTTTGCGGAAGAGACCCTGAAGCTGGATGTTGCGGATTTCGGAGCAGCTTACGAGCTTGGCTTGATTCTAACCGGGCTGGGCAGAGAAAAGGAAGGGGCAGAGGCGTTGAATAACGTGGCGCGTTTGCTGCGCGGCGATGTTCATAACTATATGAATCTGGCAGCGGATTACGCGGGAAGCGGTCTCTATGCGGAGGCAGGCGATGTGCTGGAGCAAGCGATTCTGAGCCAAAGCAATCAAGCTTACCCGTTAGTCCACTACGCGCTGGCGTATGTTTACGAGCAGGAAGGAAGAAGCGAAGAGGCTGCCGCCCAGCGCCAGGCGGGTCAAGCCGCACCTTCGGATTACTGCTTCCCGAACAGCCTGTTCGAGCTGCAGATTCTGACAAGCGCGCAAGCTATTCATCCAGCGGATGATAAAGCCCATTACTATCTGGGCAATCTGCTCTACGATAAGAAACGCCATGAAGAAGCGATCCGGCATTGGGAGATTTCAGCGTCTCTGCAGGATAAGTTCCCAACGGTCCATCGGAATCTTGCGCTGGCCTACTTCAACAAACAGAACAAACCGGAGGCTGCCCGTAAGTCCCTGGAGAAGGCTTTCGCTAACAACGGGGCAGACGCGCGCGTCTTCTATGAGCTGGATCAGCTGTACAAGAAGATCGGCATGTCCGCTCAGGAACGCTTGTCGCGTCTTGAACAGTATAAGGAGCTTGTCGATAAACGGGATGATTTGTATCTGGAATTCGTGACGCTGCTCAATCTTCTCGGACGGCATGAAGAGGCGCTCGAAGCCTTGCTCTCCCGTCAGTTCCATCCATGGGAAGGCGGCGAAGGAAAAGTAACCGGTCAGTATGTGCTTGCTCTTGTGGAGCTTGGCAAGCATAATTTACAGCAAGGAAACGGCAAAGAGGCGGTTGCGCTATTCAACCGGGCATTGAAATATCCGGAGAACCTGGGAGAAGGCAAGCTTGACGGCGCCCAGGAAAACAACGTTCATTACGGTCTTGGCCGTGCCTATAATCAACTTGGCGATGAAGCAAAAGCCGCCTACCATTGGGCGATTGCTTCGCAAGGGCTTGAGGAGCCGGCAAGCGCCATGTATTACAATGATCAGCCGCCGGATATGATCTTCTATCAGGGCAAGGCATGGCTTGAACTGGGCAATGAGAAGGAAGCAAAGCGCAGATTCAACAAGCTGATCGACTATGCGGAGAAGCATCTGTTCGATGAAGTGAAGATTGATTATTTTGCCGTATCGCTGCCGGATTTCCTCGTATTCGAGGATGACCTGAACAAGCGCAACCGGATTCACTGCCTGTATATGATGGGGCTTGGTCTGCTTGGACTTGGCCGAACGGCCGAAGCGAATGAACGGCTTGCGGAAGTGCTGCAATCGGAACCGAATCACCAGGGAGCTCTTCTTCATCAAAAAGGGTAAGGGAGGAGCTTATGTCCAGAACGTTGTGGAGCATTGCGGAAGAGCAGGGATATACCGTGCTGCAGGGAGAGAACGATCTCCTTCTAGTACGTCTCGTCCCCGAGCGCGGCGGCAAAGTAATCTCGCTGATCAATAAGAGAAGCGGGAAGGATTGGATTCACCGGACGGAACGTCCCTGGACGGCGCTGCATTACGGGATGAACTGGGAAGAAGGCGATCAAGGCGGCTGGGATGAGATGTTCCCGACGATTGAAGCCTGCGCTTGTCCGGATGAGCCCTGGCAAGAGAGGTCTTATCCCGATCATGGCGAGGTCTGGTGTATTCCTTGGACGTACGCGATTGAAGGCGAAAGCTTGCGCTTAATCGTCGAAGGCAGACAGGTACCTTATCGTTTCAGCAAAAAGGTATCCTTAGCAGGCAGTGAGCTGCTTCTTGATTATGAAGTGGTTAACCCCACGACGCACGCGTTCTCTTATTTGTGGGCAGCCCATCCTCTGCTCAATATCCGCGCAGGGATGAAGCTGAACGTTTCCCCTTCATTAAGCGAGATCGAGATCGCTTATTCGCAAGACGAGAGGCTAGGACGGATGCGGGATACCAATACGTTCCCGATAGCGTCCGGTCGGGATGGCGTTGCCGTGGATTTGTCCGTGCTGGAGGATAAGGACAAGAACGCAGCCGAGAAATATTACTTCACTGCACCGCTGCAGGAAGGCGACGTGCAATTAACGGATCCTTCGTCGGGCGACAGCATGCGGTTCCGGTTCTCCCCCGAGGACGTGCCGTACTTGGCGATGTGGGCCAATTACGGCGGCTATGGCGATTACACCTTCGCCGTAGAACCGGCAACCGGCTACATGGACAGCGTTTATCGCGCGCATGAGCTTGGCAAAACGAAGCAGGCGCAGCCTGGATCGACCAACGCGTGGACGCTTCGCGTAGAGATTTCCTAATGAAAAGTGCTCAGCACAGCTAAGCTGCGTTGAGCACTTTTTTTTGATTCGCGAGCAGGAAAAACGGGCTGTATTGAGAAAAGAAGGGGATGGATATTTATTTCCCGTATGCCCTAAAGGAGACATGGATGAAGAAAAACATAGTCGCGCTTGGAGCAATCATCTCTGCCGCGGTTCCGGTGCTCCATTGGCTGTTTCTTGAATGGTGGAGCATAGCAGATAGCAACGAAGGAAACGACCAGGAGGCTGCTGTTTTTGGATTTGCTCTGGATGACGGAGAGGGCTCCGGAGAAGCGACATTATTCTGGTATGATTTTGGACTTGTTGCTTTTTTGTTTGAGTTTGTCATTTGTTTTCTGTGTTTTACAGGTATCAGCATAATCATCAGTAAGTATAGAGGCAGAAAGAAGACAAACGGTGAGACTTCTCTTTAGATCTGTTACAATAACGACTAAAGAGGTGAGACCATGCTGGATTCGATCGATAATCATATTCTACTGAAGCTGTCTCAGAACAGCCGGATTTCATATACCGATTTAGCTAAGGAAGTGGGCTTGTCGGGGGTTGCGGTGAAGGAGCGGATCGACAGGCTCGTGAATCAAGGCATTATTGAGCAGTTCTCCATCGTGATTAATGCCGAGAAGCTGGGGAAGAAAATATCCGCCTATCTGGAGCTTGAGGTGGAGCCCGCGCATTTGGATGAAATTCTGGAGTCGCTTAAGGCGAATGAACGCGTCGTTGTTCTCTATGAAATGACAGGGCCATGTCTGCTTCACGTCCATTACCTGGTGGAGGATATGGATGAGGTGGACCGGTTCATGCACGAATCGATCTATTCGCTGAAAGGGATCCTGCGCGTCGAGAACCAGATTCTGCTGAAACGGCATAAGAATCAGGATGGCTTGAATATTTAAAGGAACCGCCGGGGCTTGAAATCC
This sequence comes from Paenibacillus glycanilyticus, assembly GCF_023715145.1. Lineage (GTDB taxonomy): Bacteria > Bacillota > Bacilli > Paenibacillales > Paenibacillaceae > Pristimantibacillus > Pristimantibacillus glycanilyticus_A. Next base: position 193,091 of record NZ_JAMBNP010000011.1, read on the forward strand.
GGCGGTTCTTTTTTTAGAAAATAAGCAATGAGTGCCGATATTATTTATTGGTCTTCGATAATACGGATTTGTAGAAGCTTGCAAAGTAGTCGCTTACTACGGCTTTTTCATTCGCCAGCTGAACAGGAGCGATGAGCTTGATGTTTTCTCCGTTGTACGATGCGGTTGTTTCTCCGAGCTTGATCTCCAGCTTGTTGCCGTTATAGCTGATGATGACCGATTGCTTGGCGTTATTCCAGCCAACCTTGCCGCCAAAGCTTTCAAAGCTGCTTCGCAGTCCTACCGTCTTTTGCTCCGACTCGCCAAACTGTTCCTTGCCGATGACGGCATGAACGCCCCAGTTGCCGTCGACAACCTGCGTAATGCCAAAGTCCGTGGAGACCGACATGAGGGAGTAGGCTTCGTCTTCGGTCAAATTCATGCCTTTCATCAGGAAATCCTTCGTTTTATGCGCGGCGTCCTTCATCGCTTTATCAATAGAAGAGTTGTTGTAGATGTCCTTCTGCGCATTGTCTCCAAGCTCTGCCAGGTGGTTGGCGTAGCTGAAGCCGTGCACGACCCACTCATTCTCATTCTCGAGCAGCGGGTAATTGAGATCGCTCAGCTTTTTGTCCAAGTCCGCCTTCTTATGAAGAATAACTTGAATATCCCCAGTGACCGATGTCTCGATCGCCGTTCCGTTAATCTCCGAATCGCCTTGGCCGGCATGCGGATCACCCACGGAAAGCAGAGCGCCCGGCACGGACACCGGGTAGTACATGCTTGCGCCTTCGGTAACGCGCCAATCGTCGACATTGCCGCCGAAGTAGGATGGAGGGACGGAGTCCACGATATCCGCTTCCTTCGGAGCGACGCCCATTGTGCCAAAATGCAGCCTTACCGGAACCTTCACGCCTTTAAGCACATTGAAATTCTCTTCAACCGTATCATGGTCCACGATGACGCCCGGATAATCGATGGTCGGATGGACTTTGCCGTCCGGATCGGTTTGCGGTGTCCACTTGAAGCTGTATAAGGCCGTAGCATAATCCGTTACGCCGTCCGACTCCATCTCGTAGATGGTGACGACTTCCCGTTTCTTTGGTTCCTCTACCATGTCACCATACAAGTAACCCCAATTGGCGGCTGCGTTGACGCCATAGGTTTTGCCCGCATATTTCTCATTGCCGTTAGGCCGAAGCTTCATGTCCAGAATCTTGACCTCCAGCACGTCACCCGGCTCGGCTCCTTCGACAGCGATAGGTCCGGTCATAATATGTACGCCGGGTCCGCGCAAATCCTCGTTCTTCTCTACGCTGTCCCAGTGGAAAATATCCTCTACGCCGGCATCGCCTTCAATCATTCTCTCGTAATCATCGCCGGAATGATGGGTGATGGCTTCGACCGTTACGATGTCCCCGGAGTTGACCGTAAGCACCGGATCTCCCTTGCCGATATTCCCCCAACGGACATTGTCCGCATTAGCGGCGAGATAATGGGTTTTTGGCAGTGATTCCGTGTTAGCATTCGCAACATAGAGTGGCGATCCAAGCACCGTAAATGCGGATAAAGCTAGGCCAACCTTCCATGACATACGTTTCCCCATACTGAAATCTCCCTCTCTCTTGTTTGTGTGTGAGTTTTCCTAACATGTTAGTGAGACCGAGTATAGCAGAAGAATATGGAATTAACAATATAAAGTTTTCAATACTTTTTTGTTTGATATTTAAAGTTTAGATCGCTTAATTGTTTGGAAAGTTAGTTTTCTGTAGTGTGTTGCATGACGGACACGTTGCGGGAGGTCTGCGAAAAAAAAGCACGATAGGTCAATTCCTAGCATAATAAGGGCTTATCAAACGGCCGCTCTTACCGGATAATTGAAGCTGGAGAGCATTTCTTTTTAGGAGGAAGACAACATGTCATTGGATTATAAAGCTTATCTTTTTGTGCATTTTACCGGTGAGCATGAGGATGGAGAGCAGGTCTATTTCTCTGTCAGCCGGGATGGACTGCACTGGAATGATCTGAATGAGGGTAAGCCCGTCTTGCAATCCGGGATTGGGGAAAAGGGAGTGCGCGACCCATTTGTCATCCGTTCTCCGCTTGATAACAAGTTTTATATCATTGCGACCGATTTGCGGATTGCGAGCGACAAGGGCTGGGATGCTGCGCAGCACCGCGGCAGCCGCTCCATAATCGTTTGGGAATCTTTTGATCTCGTGCATTGGTCGAAGGAGAGAAGCGCGGAGATTGCTCTTCCGTATGCGGGCTGCGTCTGGGCGCCGGAGAGCATCTTTGACGAGGAAGCCGGGGAGCATCTGATGTTCTGGGCCTCTATGGTGAAAGAGGGAGACAACGAACCTAAGCAGATTATATATAGCTCGAGGACGAAGGATTTTACGGCCTTCACGAAGCCCGAGAAATACATCGAGCGGGGCAATCATGTGATCGATACGACGATTATCCGCGAAGGGGATGCGTATTACCGTTATTCGAAGGATGAAACAACAAAATGCATTACGGTTGAGAGCAGCGGCTCGCTGTCTCCGTCGACATTCTCGGAGCTGCATTCTCCTGTATTGGACAACCTGTTTGGGGTAGAAGGGCCCGAAGTATTCAAATTCAACGACCGCAACGAGTGGTGTCTGATGGTTGATCAATACGCAACGGGCAAAGGGTATCTGCCGCTTATTACCGAGGATTTGTCGAGCGGACAGTTCCGTATTCTGAATCCGGAAGAGTATAACCTTGGCGCAACGAAGAAGAGACATGGCTCCTTCCTGAATCTGACCGAAACGGAATATAACGCGTTAACCGAGGCTTGGGGCACAACGGGCAGATAAGACAAAAGCTTGGCATGGAGTCATCCATGCCAAGCTTTTTTTTCGTCCAGCCTTTAGCCGGCCGCAACGATTACCTTAATCTCGTATTCGGTGCATATTTTGCGGAATGGAGCGGGAGGCTCGGCATCGGTGATCAGAATATCAATGTCGTCAAACGGGCATACGCGGTGGAACAGCGTTTTCTCAAACTTGGCGGAGTCGGCCAGCAGAATGACCTGATTCGCCCGTTTGATCATTTCCCGTTTCAGGTATGCTTCTTCTACCGTAGGGGTAAATAACCCTTCGGCCGAAATGCCGCATGTACCCAGAAAGAGCTTGTCTACGCGGATGTCGCTTAGCATCTCAATCGTGCGCGGGCCATAGGCGTACCGATGCCAGGCATGAAGCATGCCGCCAAGCAAATGCGTGGTTGTCTGCGGCTTGTCGCAGAGGATCGCGGCAATATCGATCGAATTGGTCACCACAACGTTGCCCGTGGTGGACATGAACTCGGCGATGAATTGCGTCGTTGTGCCCGTATCCAGCATCATGTAATCGCCGTTCTGGATAAGTCCTGCGGCAGTCAGGGCGATGGAACGCTTGCTCCCGGCATCGGCGAGCCGCTCCTTGTAGCTGTTAATATGCTTGGTCATCGTAGGCAGTATGGCGCCGCCGCGCACGCGGACGATTAAGCCGTCGGCTTCCATCCTGACCAGATCGCGTCTTGCTGTATCATAAGAGACCTCGTACTTCGTACAAATGTCTTCCATGCTTATATTCTGATTCCGTTTCAAATAATCGACGATCGATTGGATCCGTTCCTCTTGCGTCATCTTATGCCCACCTTATAAGCGCATTCTTATCCCATTATAAGCATCAGGGGAATGGGGATACAAGAAAAACATGACCTGTTATAAGTTTTATGCTTGTTAACTTAAGTTTAATAATTACAAATGATTGTAACTATGCATGCCATCGCTTATACTGATTAAAGAATTGGCGGAGAAGGAGTGCTCGAAACAATGAATAAAGTAAACGTGGGTTTAGTCGGATTCGGATTATCGGGACAAGTTTTTCATGCTCCAATCGTTCAGTCCATAGATGGAATGGAAATCGTGAAGGTAGTATCAAGCAACCCTGGGAAAGTGGGGCAATACTTGCCGGACGCCGCTGTTGTAGACAAGCTGGACGATTTGCTTTCCGACGAAAGCATCGAGCTTGTCATCATTACGTCGCCTAATCAGACGCATTATCCCTATGCCAAGCAGGCCTTGCTGGCCGGCAAGCATGTTGTAGTCGAGAAACCTTTTGTCATCTCTTCGGAAGAGGCGGAGGATCTGATTGCGACAGCCGAGCGGCAGAACAGAAAGCTCAGCGTGTATCAGAACCGGAGATGGGATAATGATTTTCTTACCGTAAAGGGCCTTATTCAATCCGGCAAACTCGGGGATATCGCCTCCTACGAAACGCATTATGACCGTTACCGGCCGCAGGTATCGGACAGATGGAGAGAACAGGCGGGTCCCGGCTCCGGCATGCTGTACGATCTGGGATCGCATTTGATCGATCAGGCCTTGCATTTGTTCGGGAAGCCGTCCAGCGTATACGCGGATCTTCTCCAGCAAAGAGCGGGCTCCGAGGTCGTTGATTATTTCCATCTGATCTTGACGTACGAGAACATGCGGGTCATTCTGCACAGCGGATCGCTTGTCCTGCAGCATGGTCCAAGGTTCCAGGTGCACGGCAGTCTGGGCAGCTTTGTCAAGTACGGTCTCGATTCGCAAGAAGAAACGTTGAGACAAGGCGGCTTGCCGGGACAATCCGATTGGGGCAAAGACCGCGAAGAATGGCACGGCGAGCTTACCCTAATGGATGACGGCCAAGCGGTTGCTAGCAAGGTGGCAACCGAGCAAGGCAGCTACGAACGCTTCTATGAAGGCATGCATCAAGCGATAACGGAAGATAAGCCTGTACCGGTGGATGCGGCCGATGCCAGAAATACGATTAGAGTAATTGAGCTTGCGATGCTAAGCAGCGCGGAGAAACGAGCGTTACCCTTCGCGTAAGCTGTAAGCATAATGCTTATGGACTGTTCCGAAAGCCTGCCGGCGCGGACAGTCTTTTTTTTTATTCTAACGAACAGAACGCAGTTGCCTTTAACGGGTTTATCGCTTAAGATACTGAATAAATGTTCAGTATGGTGACCGGAGCTTAAGCGGGGTGAGACGAAGTGAATAAAAAAAAGCAGCAAACCGAGCAGACAAAGAGAAAAATAGCAGACGCCGCGCGGGCTTTATTCGTGCAGAAGGGCTATAAAGGGACATCGATCGAAGATATCGTGAAAGCAACAGGCTGCAGTGCCGGCAACATCTATTATCACTTCAAGAGCAAGGAAGGGCTGTTCCTGCATCTGATCGAGGACTGGAATACGGAGTGGGAAGAGACCTGGCTGGCGAAGGAGCCTCAATATACGACCACGGTCGATAAGCTGTACGGCATGGCGGAGCATCTTGCGCATGATCAGCTTAATCACCCGCTTACGAAGGCCGTTGACGAGTTTTTCTACAATGCGGAGAAAAATCCGGAAGTGGAAGAGCGCATTAATGAGATGGTAAAGGGTTATATTGACTTTAACCGGAATTTGCTGCAGCGGGGCATCGACAACGGCGAATTCGAATCCGCGAATGTGACCGGACTCGCCATTATTCTGGACAGTCTGATGTATGGCCTTAATCAGCATACGCGAAGAATGGAACGGGATGAAGCTCTGGCGGCTTACCGGCTGGCTATGGACGTGTTCCTGCATGGCATTGCCAAACCGGCCCGCTAGGCCTTTTTTTCTGCAATAATCTAGAATGAATATTCAGTATTATCACAGCATGGGAATCGGGGGAATAAGGAATGACTTTATTGCTTAAGAATCGGGGAGCTCTGCTCATCCTGATGTTTAATTTATTGCTAGTGTTCACGGGGATCGGGCTTGTTATCCCGATTATGCCAAAGTTCATGGAGACGCTCGGCATTACCGGAGGGGTTGTTGGCCTGCTTGTTGCGGCCTTCTCGCTGACGCAGCTTCTGTTCTCGCCGCTTGCCGGCCGGTTATCCGATAAGTTCGGCAGGAAAAGGATGATCGTCATCGGCATGATCGTGTTTGCCGGATCCGAGGCGCTGTTTGGGGTCGCGGAATCTTCCGTCTTATTATTTGTATCCAGGCTGCTTGGCGGCATTAGCGCCGCCATGATTATGCCGGCCGTTATGGCGTATGCGGCAGACATTACAACCAAGGAAGAACGGGCTGCGGGCATGGGGTTTATTAACGCGGCCATTACCACCGGCTTTATTATTGGTCCCGGCATTGGCGGATATATCGCCGAGTTCGGGATCCGGGTGCCCTTCTATGCGGCTGGCGTAGCGGGATTGATTGCCGCTCTTATCAATTTGTTTGTGCTTCCCGAATCGAAGCCGGCGCAGGAGGAAGAAGCAGCTGCAGCTCCGGCGGCAGCCAAAGAGAGAAGCGGGCTTCTTACGCAGCTGCGGTATGCGTACCGTGAGCCCTACTTCCTAAGCTTGATCATCGTGTTTGTCATGTCCTTCGGGCTGGCGAATTTCGAAACGGTATTCGGATTGTTCGTCGATCACAAGTTTGGCTATGAGCCTAAGGATATCGCCTTTATTATCACGTTTGGCTCCATTGCCGGCGCCGTCGTTCAGCTCACCATCTTCAGCTGGATCCTCAGGACCTTCGGAGAACGGAACGTGATCTCGGTCTGCCTTCTGTTCGCGGGTATATTTATTGTGCTTACCCTGTTTGTCCATCAATTCTGGATGGTGTTCGCCGTTACGTTTATTATCTTCCTCGCGATTGACATATTGCGTCCGGCGATCAGCACTCAGATGTCGATGGTGGCCAAGGACCAGCAGGGCTATGTGGCGGGCCTCAACTCGGCGTTCACCAGTCTTGGGAACATTGCAGGTCCAATTATCGCCGGATTTCTGTTCGATGTGGATATTAATTATCCGTATACGCTGGCCTTCCTCGTTCTGGTCGTATGCTTCGGTTTGACATTAAGCGATCGCAAACGCAGTCTGCAGGAAGCGCGATCCTAAGCTCGTTGATATTCTTCCATAAAGCTGATGTCGTTTTTTTAAAACCGATGTCAGCTTTTTAAATTTAATGTCGTTATCAAAAAAAAAGAGGAACTTATCTAAAAAAATGAGGCGCTTACCGCTCAAGAGACCGCATTTGCCTTTGACGGCAGTGCGGTTTTCTTTTGCCCTATCAGTCAAAAGTAATTAAGCAATCATTGAAAAAGATGGGCCGCTTCGGCAGAATTAGAGCATCTGCTGTATGGCAGTGCAGTTTGGAAGGAGCAGCCCATGAATCGAATTAGGAAGATTATTAAAAGCAAAGCGTTTATTTTGCTTGTTTTATTCGTAGTTTTGGTATTTTTGAATAATACCTCCTTGTTCAGCAAACCGTCAGGCAGCGGTCCGGCTTTACTTGCCCACCGCGGACTGGCGCAAACCTTTACGATGGAAAACATTCAGAACGATACTTGCACGGCGGAGCGAATCTATGAACCGGAGTACCCCTACCTGGAAAATACGATAGACTCCATGGAGGCTGCTTTTGATGCCGGCGCTGATATCGTTGAATTTGACGTACATATCACGAAAGATGACCAATTTGCCGTCTTTCATGACTGGACCCTGGACTGCCGAACCAACGCGAAAGGCGTCACCCGGGATTATACGATGGAGGAATTGAAGCAATTCGATATTGGCTACGGTTATACGGCTGACGGAGGCAAAAGTTATCCGTTCCGAGGTAAAGGCGTTGGCCTGATGCCTTCGTTAACAGAGGTATTAACTCATTTTCCGGATAAGTCGCTGCTTATCGATGTAAAGAGCAATGATCCCGAAGAAGGGAAACTCCTGGCTCGCTATTTGTCCGAGCTTCCGGAAGAACGCAGAAGCAAGCTGGCCGTCTATGGAGGCGACGAACCGATCGCTGCTCTGAAAGAAGAGCTTCCGGATATGCGGGTGATGTCAAAGGCTACGATGAAGAAATGCTTAATTCCTTATCTGGCCGTTGGATGGACGGGATACATGCCCGCTGCGTGCAAAAACACGGAATTGCATATTCCCGAGAAGATTGCACCTTTCCTATGGGGATGGCCGGACAAGTTTATAGATCGGATGGAAAAAGCGGATACCCGGGTTGTTATAGTCGGAGGGGACGGCAGCGATTTTTCAAGCGGCTTTGATACATTGGAAGATCTGAAGCGCTTGCCAGACGGATATTCGGGCGTCATCTGGACGAATCGGATAGACCGGATTGCTCCGGCTTACAATCGGTGATTAATCAAATTAAGATAGGAAGCTCTGTTCGCAAGTTGAACGGGGCTTTTTCTTTTGGAATAAATCCGATTAAAAGGGTTGGAGAAAGAGAACAACTTTAGCCCGGCTACATATGCTGAGGATAAGCAACACATTGTGGCAGCACGAGAGGAGCATGCGTACAGATGGGCAGAGAGTTTACGGCACTGTTTGACGAATGGTCGGAGTCCTATGATCGCACGGTTGCCGGAGAAGATGTGGAATATCGGGAAGTATTCGAAGGGTATGACCGCATTCTTGAAGCGGTAGCGGAGAGAGTCAGCGGCACAGTGGTTGAGTTTGGCGTTGGCACGGGCAATTTGACGGAAAAATTGCTTAAGCGGAGCGATAAAGTATACGGAATCGAACCCTCGGAAGGGATGCGCCGGGAGGTATCGAAGCGGGGGCTGCCGGTTGAGGTTTTGGACGGCGACTTTCTGGAATTTCCTCAGCTGCCGGTTCAGGTTGATGCGATCGTCAGCACGTATGCTTTTCACCATTTGACCGATGCGGAGAAAGAACGGGCTGCTGCGTTATACAGCGAATTGCTCGCGCCCGGCGGGCGTGTTGTATTTGCGGATACGTCCTTTGCAAGCGCGGAGGAACGGCAGGAGATTGAACAGAATGCTCTTGATGTGGGCTTCCTAAATTTATATCGGGATTTGCGCACGGAATATTATACGTCTCTCGAAGTTTTGAATAAGCTGTTTACGGAGCATGGCTTTACCGTCAGCTTCACCCGGCTCAATCGTTATGTATGGCTGCTCGAAGCGGTCAAGCTGGCCTAAATCAAAACCTCTAGACGGGAACAGCAGAGGAGAGATGTTTACATGGCTGTATATCGCAATGTGCATGAGCTGATCGGAAATACGCCAATCGTTGAACTGACTCGTTTTGCATTGCCTGCAGGCGTACGCTTATTCGCCAAGCTGGAGCTGATGAATCCCGGAGGAAGCGTGAAGGACCGTCTGGGACTCGCCCTGCTGAGGGATGCAGCGGAGAGCGGTGCGCTGAAGCAGGGAGGAACCATTATTGAGCCGACGGCAGGCAATACCGGAATTGGTCTTGCGCTTGCTGCTATCGGATTAGGCTATAAAGTGATGTTTGTTGTACCGGAGAAATTCAGCATGGAGAAGCAGACGCTTATGCGCGCGCTTGGAGCGGAGGTCGTGAATACCCGAACGGAGGAGGGAATGCTTGGTGCCATCCGCAAAGCGGAAGAGCTTGTGCAGTCTATTCCGGGAGCGTATACACCGGCGCAATTCTCGAATCCGGCTAACCCTTCCGCTTATTATTACACGCTTGGTCCGGAGCTTTGGCAGGAGCTGGACGGGAGAATCGATATCTTTGTGGCGGGTGCGGGAACGGGCGGCACTTTTATGGGGACGGCGCGTTATTTGAAGGAACAGAACCTTTCCGTTAAGACGGTAATCGTGGAACCGGAGGGCTCGATATTGGCGGGCGGCAAGTCCGGTCCCCACCGGACGGAGGGAATTGGCGTGGAAAAGCTGGCCCCGTTTATGGATGCCTCTTATTTCGATGCGATCCATACGATTACGGATGATATTGCGTTTGCCCGCGTGAAGGAGCTCGCTCGGCTGGAAGGACTGCTGGTCGGAAGCTCCTCCGGTGCTGCGCTTGAAGCGGCGCTGAGGGAAGCGGAGCTTGCACCGTCCGGCAGCCATATCGTTACGGTATTTCCGGACGGAAGCGAGCGCTACCTCAGCAAGCAGATATATGGGGAGTAGAGGAGGCGCTTGGGTTGAAGCGATTAACGAAGCTGATTCACGGCGGTACGCCGATGGACCCGCATACGGGTGCGGTAAACGTGCCGATCTACCAGACGAGCACGTATAAGCAGGACGATATAGGCGTTCACCGCGGCTACGAATATTCCCGTACGGGCAATCCGACAAGGCATGCGCTAGAGGAGTTGATCAAGGAACTGGAAGGGGGAGCTCGCGGGCTTGCCTTCAGCTCGGGCATGGCGGCTATTCATACGGTGCTGTCCCGATTGGACAGCGGGGACCATCTGCTTGTCACCGATGATGTTTATGGCGGAACGTTCCGGATCGTCACCCGGGTACTGTCGCGCCTTGGCATTGAAGCAACCTTTGTGGATACGGCCGATCTGGATGCATTGGGGCAGGCGGTACAACCTAATACGAAAGCATTGCTGGTGGAGACGCCAACCAATCCGCTGCTGAAGCTTACGGATATCGCTGCCGTATCAAGTTGGGCCAAAGCGCATAGCCTGCTGTTTATCGTTGACAATACATTTGGCACGCCGTATTGGCAGACGCCGCTAGAGCTCGGCGCAGATGTGGTTGTCCATTCGGCAACCAAATATTTGGGCGGACATAGCGATGTTGTTGCCGGTCTGGTTGTAACGGCAGATGAGAAGCTGGGCGAAGAGCTGCATTATATTCAGAACGCGGTCGGGGGAGTACTTGGCCCGCATGATTCCTGGCTGCTGATGCGCGGGATGAAGACTCTGGGACTGCGCATGCAAGCGCATGAGTCAAATGCCCGCGCGATTGCGGGATTTCTGGCGGAGCATCCGGCTGTCCGGAAGGTATACTACCCCGGCTCGCCGGAGCATCCCCAGCATGAGCTGGCGAAGCGGCAGGCGCTTGGCTTCGGCGGGATGATCTCCTTCGACGTCGGAAGCGAGGAGCGGGCGGCGCAGGTGCTGCGGAAGGTTCGGTATTTCACGCTCGCCGAAAGCCTAGGCGCCGTCGAAAGCCTGATCTCCGTTCCGGCGCGCATGACGCATGCGTCCATACCGAAGGAGCGGAGAGAGCTGCTTGGCATCACCGAAGGCTTGATCCGCATCTCGGTCGGAATCGAGGACCAAGAGGATCTGATCGCCGATTTGGCGCAGAGCTTGGAATAGCAGTAGCGAAGCTGCCGAGGGTATCCCGGCAGCTTTTAAGCCTACGCCTTCATTCGCCGCAATCATCTCGGCACCGATAAGGGCCAGATACGAATAATTCCGACAAGTCAAGTGGTATTTAGCAAAATAATAATTACGCTTTATGCATTTCCCTGAACTGAAGCGGTGTCATTCCCTCCAGATCCCGGAAGCACTTGCTGAAATAGCTGGTTTGGGAGAAGCCGGTTTCGAGGGCAATAAGCTTGATGGACAAGCTGGTTGAAGCCAGCAGCCTCTTTGCCTGAAGAATACGGGATTCGACGAGGAAATCCGAAAAAGATTTGCCAAACGTCTTATTGAACCTCCGGCTGAAATAATGCGGGCTGTACCCGGCGATAGCTGCGGCCTGCTCCAATGTGAAGGGCTGATTGCAGTGGGCTCGAACATAATTGGCCGCCGCGCGGATCTTGTCCGCCGCTTGATGAACGGAAACATTAAGCTGGCTGGCGGTTGTCTGAATCCTTGTGAGCAGCTCGTAGAGAGTGGATGCGGCAGCAAATTCATCATCCACTTCATAGCTTCTGCCAAGCTCCAGCAGCCGCTCCAATAAGGGCTCGACCGGAGCGAGATCCGGCAGCTGAAACAGCCAAGGCTCATCAAGTCCTTTTCCATCGAGCAGCTCCTCCGGCCTTGCGCCGAAAAAATGCACCCATCTTATATTCCAAGGATCCCTCGCATCGGAATGATAGGTTTGCCTAAGACCCGGCCCGTACAGAAAACCTTGTCCCTGCGTGAGCTCATAGGTCATATTATCCGTTTGCAGGTAACCTTTGCCGCTAAGCACGATATGCAGATTGTAATAGCGGTCAAGGTTATTTTCTGTGGTCGCATACTCCCGGTTAACGGCATGCTCGGCGAAGCCGCTGTAGCCTCCGATAAAGTCCGGGAAGCAGGTGTGCCTCTGGAATAGCGGCTTGGGGAGGAAAATATGTTCTTTCATCGGGCACCTCTATATAACGCAATATTTTCACACGGTAATGATAAATAAGAGTAAATACAGCAATTCGCTGTAATAGATATGACAATATTTTAATACAGTTCGCATCTTTTTGTCATATCATTGGGCAGAATCGTCAACTAGAATGGAGGTAGATAAAACATAAGTCGGGAGGCTGTCAGAATGGCAAAATCAATTCGCATGGACGAGTTAACTTTAGGGGTGTGTTATTATCCGGAGCATTGGCCGGAAGGGCTGTGGGAAGATGATTTCCGGCGCATGAGAGAGATGAATATATCCGTCATTCGGATGGCGGAATTCTCATGGGCGATGCTTGAACCGCAGGAAGGCGTATTTGATTTCAGCTTTTTCGCGCGGGTAATGGACCTGGCGCACAGCTATGGCTTAAAGGTGATTCTGGGTACTCCAACCGCAACGCCGCCCGCATGGCTGACGCATAAATATCCGGAAGTGTTAAATGCCCGTCAGAACGGTGAGCTCATCAAGCATGGCATGAGACGTCATTACAATTATTCCAGTCCCAAATACCGGGAGCTTTGCGAGCGTATTGTGCGCAATATGGTTAGCGCTTACAAGGACCATCCATCGGTTATTGGCTGGCAGCTGGATAACGAGTTTAACTGCGAGAAGAACGTGTTCTACGCGGAAGCCGATCATGCCAAGTTCCGGGTATGGCTGAAGGAAAAGTATGGTACGCTGGACAATTTGAATAAAGCGTGGGGAACGGTCTTCTGGAGCCAGACCTATACGGAATGGGAGCAATTGCATCTGTCCCAGACGGATTCGCCGAATCCGCATCTGGCTTTGGATGAGAAGCGGTTTATTTCGGATAATGTCATTTCATTTGCCAGGCTTCAAGCTGACATCATCCGCGAGCTGGCGCCGCAGCACTGGGTAACGACAAACGGATTGTTCGGCCATCTGGAGAATCACGAGATGACAGATGAGCTGCTCGATTTCTTCTCGTATGATTCGTACCCGCAGTTCAGCACGATTTTCTACAAGGAAGACGAGATTAATCCGCTGCAGGACCGGCAATCCAGCATTAATCTGACGAATGTCAGGTCGATATCTCCTAACTTCTGTGTCATGGAGCAGCAATCCGGGCCGGGAGGCTGGGTGGACCGGATTGAGATGGGAACGCCAAGACCGGGTCAAATTCGGTTATGGTCCTATCAATCCGTCCTTCACGGAACGGATCTGCTCGTCTACTTCCGCTGGCGCACAGCGACGTTTGGCACCGAAATTTATTGGCATGGCATCAATGACTACCACAATCAGCCGAATCGAAGAGTCCGGGAAGTAGCGCAGGTTGGCGGCGAGTTCGCGAAGATCGGCTCTTTGATCGCGGGGACGACCTACCGGGCGGAAGTAGCTTTTCTGCAGGATTACCCTAATAACTGGGATGCGGAGCTGGACGTGTGGCATGGACCGCTTCAGTGGCAAAGCATGCGCTCCTGGTTCAAGCAGCTGCAATACCGGCATATCCCGGTTGACTCTCTTTTCTTGCGTTCCCATACAAGTCTCGAGGATTTAGCCAAGTACAAAGTGATCGTGTATCCGCATCCGGCGATTATGACCGATGAAACGGCGGAGCTTCTGACCCGTTATGTGGAACAAGGCGGCCAGCTGTTCTTTGGTGCCCGTACAGGATATAAGGATTTGAACGGGCAATGCTACATGCGTCCATTCCCTGGTCCGGTAGCCGGACTGTGCGGCATTACGGTTGAGGACTTCACGCTCGTTAAAGGTAAAATCAAGGCTGCGGAACTGAACTGGGAAGGCAGATTGTCCGAAGGAACAAAGACGGTTGGATTCAACGAGATCCTAAGCGTTCAGAATCCGGAAGCGGAGGTTGTAGCCCGGTATTCCTCCGAGTATTACAAAGATGCTCCAGCCTTAACCCGTCGTACCTACGGCGAAGGTCAGGTGTGGTATTACGGCGCAGCTTACAGCGAGCCGGTAGTCGATGCGCTGCTGGATGAGATCGGCCTGATTTCTCCGCTTGCTGGCCGGATCGAGGCACCTGCTGAGGTTGAGATGGGTATCCGTGCCTCCGAGGATGCGGCTTACGCTTTCCTGCTGAATTACATGGAACACCCGGTAACGGTTATAGTGAAGCAAAGCGCGACAGAGCTGCTGACTGGAGCAACGGTTGAAAATGAAGTGGAAATGCCGGCATACGGCGTTATGATTGTAAAGCTCTAAGCTTAAAATGAAAGCCCCCGCGAGACTTGTAATGCAGGGGCTTTCCGCATAAAAACAAAAAGGCCTGCGGCAATCAGCCGCAGGCTACAATAGAGAATATATAAAGGGGGGTCTTGTCCTTTATTATAGGAGCCGATAATGAAGGGAACCTGAGCGGAATATTACAGGAAGGTTACAATTTGAATTCTTGATAAGTCTAGGGAATGCTGCTGATGAGGGAAAATAAAGTTCTTTAATTGAAAATAAAGTTGTTTAATGAAAAATAAAGTTCTTTAATCGATAGGGAATAGCTAATTGTCTGTGAAAATAAAGTTCTTTAATACTGCTTATAGGTGGAAATTTCCCGCGCTCACGGGTACAGAGTGAGCTTGGAAAACAAGAACATCTACATACCACGGGAGTCGCATAAAATGCGACTTTTTATTTTTTTATGTATGATCGTGGAGATCGTTTCTTAGTAAAAAATTCCTGTAGAGTTGCACGAATTATTAAGCTAACGGGAGGATAGCGCAACTACAGCCCACAATGAGCGTATATATTGGAATAATAAGTAAGTATTATATATGTGATTATGGGAGTGCGTAGCAGATGAAAAAGTGGATCATATCGTTCAGCCTAATTGTGTTCATCATTGGTGCAGCTTGGGTAATATATCTAAAGTACCCCCGAACCATTGATTTAGAACTGATAGGCGTTAAATATCAATTAGGTTCCGAAGGTGCAAAGTCGGCAACGGAGCCAGCTACGGTTGTCATTAAGGGGAAGTTACATAAGAGCTTAAAAGGTGAGCGTGTATTCAAGGGTTACATTACGATAGTCGGGGAAGTGATTCCAGTACCGAAAGACCAGAGGAAGCTGGCAATTCATTTTTCAAGCGACGGTTGGGGAGTGATGAATTACCCCTACGGTATTTTTGACAAGTATGGAGAGCAGGGATCCAGAGCAAAACCTGGAATTTACCAGTCACATATTATATTTGCAAACAAAGATTTCAGACAAGTCACGTTGCTTCTAAAAACACCTGACCAACAGTCCGAATATGAAAATGGAGATTCTCAAAGTGTATGGAACGCTGAGAATGGAAAGATGTTATCTGCCCCCGCAACAACACGTGAAGAAGCTTTGACATTATCCAATAAGTTAATGCGTGAATTCCTGAAACTATATGGGAAACCCTTACAATAACTTGTCCATTATATGATTAAGCTAAACAATCCTGTAGAGCTTAAGAAATGAGCTTTGTAAAAAAAGGAGCTCCTCGGTATGATGGGTTTGTCGAGAACACATCAGGGAGGAGCTCTTACTATGAAGTTTAAGGAAATAGACGCACAAAATCAACGGGTTGAACAAATTACTACCTCGCATCTTGTAATAGGGATCGATATGGCGAAAGAAATACATGTCGCACAAGCTACAAATTTCCGCGGGATAGTGGTTTCCAAACGCCATCTCTCATTTTCCAATAGTATTGAAGGGTTTGAAAAACTGAACCGCTGGATGAGTGAATTACAGCAGAAACATCGATTGAATAGGCTCATCATCGGCATGGAACCAACCGGGCATTACTGGTTTAACCTGGCCAACTGGCTAGCAGATAAAAGCGTGCATGTAGTCATGGTTAATCCAGCAACGACGAAGAGAAATAAAGAAAACCGAGATAATAGCCCGTCAAAGAATGACCCGAAAGATGCACTGACCATTGCAGATTCCGTCAGCCGAGGTTTCTACTACGAGTACACGCGTCAGTCACATGAGTTCCAGCGCTTGAAGACCTTGATGAGTGACCGAGAATTTTGGGTGACGAATAGTGTACGGCTGCAGAATCGAATCGTCCGCTGGCTGGACATTCGTTTCCCGGAATATCCTTCGGTGTTCAAAGACTGGACCTGTAATCGTTCAATGGCGACTCTCAAGACCTTCCCTTGTCCACAGGATCTTGAGAAGTATACGGTATCGGATATCCTTAGTGCATGGCGAGTCCATATGCAGCGTGCTGGAGGCACTACGGGAACCGAGAAGGCCGCGCAACTGATCGCACAAGCAAAACGAAGTATTGGAGAACGGGTTGCTGTTGACGAAGCGAAAGCAGATTTAAAACGGCTCATTGAAGAGTTTGAGCGTGTAACCTCCATGCTAGAACAGATCGAAAAGGACATCGAAGCGCTGCTTTCGGAGATTCCAATGGCGCAGCAGCTTCGCACCATAAAAGGGTTAGGGAAGATTTTTACCGCGGCCATATTGGCTGGTACAGGGGATCTAAGGCAATACGCGCACGGACGCCAGGTTTTACGGAAGGCAGGCCTTAATTTGGCCCAAAGCACGTCCGGAAAGCGCAAAGGACAGATTGTTCTTTCAAAACGAGGAGACTCTGCCTTGCGAAAATATCTCTATCTAGCGACCGTTCAGCTTGTTTGGAATAACCCTGTTTTTCGCCATCTGCATGAACATAATGTGCAGGAAAAGAAGATGAAAAAGCAGCAGTCCATCTTTAAGTTAATTGGAAAACTAGCACGGATCTTGGTTGGTATTGTTCAAAGAGGAGAAGAGTTTACGCCAGAGAAAACGGTTATGAATTGGACTGAAGCAGCTTAAGTTTTTATGAAGATACATCACGTATATTGACTCGTTCGCGGGATTTCACAAAGAAAGCACGGAGAACCGAGTTCGTTCCTCTTAAGGGCTAAGACCCATCCGCTAAACGCGATCGGTATCCACACCTTGGACAAGTATAACGAAGGATTGTAAGGGCAATGACCCGTTGAGTCATGGGAGGGTGAACGCCAAGGGATCAGTGGAGTATGTGTGCAGTAGAAACTGATTGGGGAATATTTCCTAATAGTCCTCTATTTCCACATGCCCAGCCCGCCATCTCAATCCGGTTCATCTGTTCACTATCCTAAGATTGATCTGATCTAAGGTGTTGAAATCCTGCGAATGAGTGAGTATATGTGAGATAAACCCTTAAAACCGAGGGACGAGGAACTATAGCGTAACAATGGGACAGCAGCCGGCGTACAACGATCGGTTGCTAAAGGGCAGTTCACTTCCACAGAACGGATGAATTGGTGGTAAAATTAATATTAAAAGAAGTAACAGTTATAACGAAATGAGTTGATTATCCTGCTCGATTTTATTGTTCGAGGTAAACAAGGTTCTTTTATACGAATCACTTTAGATGAGATATTCGGTTTTCCGACAACGACAAGCCATTTTGGTGGTTATGATGTTAAAGGATCCACAGAAATCAAAAGCGGGAGCTATTATGTTAATGGCGAAGTATGGTTTTCAACTGGTGATACATACGAGTTCTACAATCAAATAGTTCGTTGTTATACGGAATTAGACGGAACAGCTATATTTTGTTCAACTGAAGAAAACCTCAAATTTGAAGTTAAATTTTACAATCGAGGGCAAGTCGTTATAGAAGGGTGCTTTCAGGAATTTGCACACGAGGACAATGAACTGAAGTTTGAGTTTGAAAGCAATCAAAGTTTTTTTGTGGAAACACTCGATGGATTAAAAAAAGTGGTTAACCAGTATGGGGGACTAAAGGGAGTTCGTTCTGATTGACTCTTTGTTAAGCTATAGGGAGACGTTAGTTGAGAACAACAAAACGGCAGCTGATCCCGATGATCAGTTGCTATTTTTGTTGAAGTAAAGGGCAGGATAGTTGAATGACTTCGCGAATAAATTTAAGTACGAAGTTCGCAGTAAAGACGTTGTAAGAAATTCCCGCAAAGTCGATACAATTATTTTTGAGGTGATAATTTGAATAAGAACATAAATATAAAAACAATTAAATCTACCCTAATTCCTATAAGTCTTATTTTAATTATTTGTTGGTATCTATTTGATACTACAACTGGGGAGAGAGTTACTTTATTAGTAGCTGGTAGCCATAATATACTTATACAAGATAAAGATAATCATATTAGCGAAATATCTATAAGTATTGATCTTTCTGATTTAATAACTGAAAGAAAAAAACTATTTGACATAGAATATAAAGAGAGATTATTTCAACGTCCACGTCTTATTTCAATTAAACCAGTAAACTAAAAAATTGATCGTAACACCATAACTCCATTGGGCATTCGACAAAGTTCATTATGCTAACGGGAAACGCTAGTTTAATACAACATGCAGATTAAAACCTCTCCTTAGAAGCAAACTAGATTTAATAGCTTCTAAAGGGAGGTTTTATTTATTAACTTAAGTGACTTATGGAAGTTGTATGAAGCGGATAAACGTATTCAAGGATTCAGTCCAAAAACACTGAAAGCATACTCGCTTCAGCACAAAATGTTGATATTGGAATTAGGCGACCTGGCTATAACAGAAGTAACGTTAACAATGCTGAAGGAGTACTTAGCAAAACAAGCAGACAGATTGAAACCAAGCAGCCTAGGCCATCGAATCCGGTTTGTTCGATCTCTTTTCCGTTACGCTTATGAAGAAACATATCTGACTTCGAATCCCTCTCTCAAACTAAGAGAACCAAAATTAGATAAGCGTATCCCTAAGTTCTTAATTGAGGAAGATGTTATACACTTGAAGATTTCATGCCAGTCGCTAAGGGAAAGAGCACTGCTTGAGTTCCTTTACTGTACCGGTTGCCGTGTCGGGGAGATGGAGAAGATCAACATCGAGGATCTGAACTGGGAGAACAGCTCAGCAATCGTTAATGGCAAGGGATCGAAACAGAGAGAAGTTTACTTTACGACAGAGTGCAAGGTATGGTTAAAGAAGTATCTGGCCACCCGGAAGGACTCCTGTAAAGCCTTATTTGTAACAGATACTCGTCCAACTAAACGAATGTCAATACCTACAATAGGATGGGCATTAAAACGCCTTGCAGACCGTGGAGAGATTGAAGCAAATGTATACCCCCATCGTTTTCGGCATACCTATGCGTGCCAACTACTTGATAATGGAGCCCCTCTGGATTTCATCCAAGGTATGCTCGGCCATGAGAAGGCATCAACCACGCAAATCTACGCACAGCTCCGCGGAGAGCGTAGGAGAGAGCTTTATAAACGCTTTTTTTAATGCTTGGCGGCGGATCCAATAATCACTCCGCCGCTATTCAACGAAAGGGCAGTTTAGCGTAAGAACTAAGGTTAGATAAAAGGAGTTTGAAAGTATTAGGCGAAACCTTTTCTATAATAACTTTAACTGATTTTCAGTAACTGAGAGCTTGGTGAAAAGATTATGTCGATGACAGATGACCAATTCGATGAATATTTGGATTATTGTTACGAGAACTTAGAGGAAAAACAAGAAATACTAAATAAAGAGTACGGAATTGGGGACTTTCAAGAGTATTGGTATGACCAAGAAACAAGTAAGATTCAGTTTAAAAATGATGGTAAAGTATTGCTTGAATTTAGCGTTGTGTTTATTGGTTCATGGTCAAACAAAAGTAATACTTGGTTGTGGGCATGGGCAAACAATAGCATGACAGATGAAGTAAAAGAACAGTCCTCAATTTTGAAAGAATTAAAATCCATTACAGGGTTCGATATCTTTACGAAGGAATATTTTGACTGTGACGAAGCAATGGCACACGAATTAACTGCTTTCGCTGTCGAACATTTAAGAGCAAAAGGAATGTATATATCTCCAGATGATAAAAGAAAATTATTCATGGCTTTAATACATCCATTACCCTAACTGGGAACTTTAATTCAACAACACTAAAGTAGCCGCATGACCGGCTGCGGTAGTATTCTATATCTCATGTAACTGAAGATGGGGGAATTATGGAAGACGAATGGTTTTGTCCGGCGGTAAAAAAGGTTATAGCTCATGGTTTATGTTGGGAATATTTCTTCGCTGGGCGTGGTGGTCCCACAGATACTGCGGAAGAATTACGAGAATGGATTAAACGAACGGGTGCTTTCAAGGATTTAGATGAGTTCCAAATTGTTTGTGAAACATGCGGATATAAACATGGATGACTCGGCAAGCTTTTTCAGCTAACGTAAGAACGTTAGTGAAATAAATATTTATCAGAACGGAGGACAGTTTGATGCTATTCTCTTACGATTTAGAACCTGTCGGCTGGGCAAGTGTACAGCTGGAAATTAATAGTCAACGACTTTTTATTAATCCCAGCTATCTTTCTGAACCACTAATTGATCTAATGAATGGCGTTATGTCTCTTCTGCCTGAATGTGTACCAGAAGATGAAGTTAAGAAACAATCTGTATTTGAGTGGGATTCGGAACCAGCGATACATAAGTGGATTCTCACCAGGCAGAGTGACACTAACCTAGGTATAAAAGTATGGCTTTATAAGGATGGTAAAATTGGCGAAGAGGGTAAGGTTGTTTTTGATCAAGTATGTGCATTGAATGATTTCATAAACCTATTGGTTGTTTCTCTCGAAAATATGCTTTGCAAATATGGAATTGTTGGATATAAGGCAAATTGGCTTGCTGCTGATTTTCCTCTAAGTGGTTACTTGAAATTAAAGTTTTACGTCAAACAGAAATGTGCGTTTCCTATTCAGCAATTAAACAAAGAAGAATGGAATGAATATTGGCATAGTAACCTTGATCAAGAATTTGAGATGTTGAAAAATTTATTGAGCTAACGTAAGAACTATAGCTCAACAACAACACGACAGTAGCCGGTATATAAAGATCGGCTGCTTTTTGCTGAATGAATGGGCAGGATAACTAAATTGGACTAACGAATAAGTTTCATAAACAAGGAGAGGAAGAAGAAATTGCCTTCTTACTTACCAGATTACGAAAAGTTATACGAATGTTCAGATGTTTACTCAACAAGACCTTTTAAGGCAGGTATTGAAGCCGATTTTGAATATTCCTGCGCTTTGTTACGTGGTGATATAAAGCCTTCTGAAACAATTGAAGTTAGACATATGAGGGGAACACACACACCAGCGCTTGCTATCCATACCGGATTTTCCTTATTGCTGCACGATTCGATTATTGAGGCGTTCATCCAAAACCAGATTACTGGCTGGGAAACGTTCCGAATAGCTCTCTACGGAAAAAATGATGAAATCATTCCTAATTATTCAGGAGTTTCCATTACAGGCAGATGCAATCCGCTCGACTATTCCCGCAGCGAAATTGTGTACAGGGAATATCCTGGGGGGATTTTTCCTAGATTTAAAGGTAGCTATTTTAAGGATGATTTTTGGGATGGGACGGATTTGTTCATGGATAATCCTGATACAAGAGGATATACCCTGAATAAGTATGTTTCAGAAAGGGTAAAGAATATTTTTGACAACCTTAAAACTAAAAATTTGGAGTTTACGAATCTCACAGGGACCGAGATTGATGTAATGATGATTGCAAAAGAAAGAAGACCGGAACACTTGAGATAATATCTGTACAAGAGGCAAACTTAAGCGAGGAACGATTTTCGATAGACCGAAGGCTTACGCTATCGGAGAACTATAGCTCAATAAACAAAGCGGAAGCGGATCAAGGATCTGCTGCCGTTTTATTAATGTAAAGGGCAGCGATTCTCGATAGAGGGAGGATAGTTTATTGGATCGTCCCTGAGACTGGATTTATAATGACAGGTAATAGTACTAAATATGAGGTGCTTTAATGTCCGAATATTCTCAAATACAAACTTATATCAAGAGTGTGCCGGAAAATTTCAAAGACATAATAAGGCAGTATGCAGATTGTTAGATTCTCTTGGATTAGAATCTAAATACTTTACATCTGAGCAGAAATGGGGACTCTTACACACTTTGTGGTTAGGTGGTGATGCAGAGGAACAGCTATTCAATAATGGCTGGTGCCAACTTCATATACGTCCATATGTGACGGGCTGGATCCCTGAGGAAAGAGATGAACCCCAAGATACTTGGTTAGAAGTTAGTTTATTATTTTTAACAGTAGAAATTGAAAATCCAAAAGATGAGATCAAGTCTCTCTTATGGGGAATTATGAAAAAGTTTTCGGATAAGTTTCCTGATAGTAGTGGAGTGTATCTCACAAACGAAGTAACGGATGGAAAACCGTGGGAAGTATTAACTTATGGGGAAGAAGGCATATGGGAGTTTGATGCTGCCATTCTGCCTAAATATTTGTCTTTTGATTATAAGGATTATCCTGCTGATGAAATGTTCACTAAAATTAATGAACATTCAATCTTTGTTGCAAGGAATGCTATCTGGCAAACTGAGCCTTGGTTGATAATTGATTGAGCTAACGAGGAACATTAGTTTCAAAGCATGCATAATACGGCTGTAGATTAGAGATCCGCTGCCGTTTTTTATGGAGTAAAAGAGGTTAACTCAACAAATTATGGAGGAGAAGGTATGACCATAATAAGTATCGAAGGTGCTAGTGCTGTAGGAAAAACAAGCACATCCTCTGAACTGGCTGCCATTCATGGGGCTTTTCATATCCCTGAAATTAATACCTGGTGGAAAGAACGACCTAACCCTGAATATAGAGAATGGTGGTTTGAACGTCAGGCAGATCGATGGAGAATAGCCTTGGAAAACAGGAATAAGCACTCATTTGTTGTTATAGACATCGATTTATTTCAACCCTTTTGGTATAACTGGGCGTATGATTTTACTTTATTTGATAATCAGTCGTTAGAGTTTATAGCCGATTACTATCGGAATCTGATTCTAGACCAAAAAATCGGATTCCCTGACAGATATTATCTACTCAGCTGCAGTAAGGATGAACTAATTAAACGGAAAGAATCGGATTCTTCGAGGAAACGAGGGGGCTTTGATATGAATTTACAGTTCATCAAGCCACAAAAAAATTACTTCGAAGCGCTTAATAAAGAGGTTCCCGGTCTAGTCCATTTTATAGATTCCGTGAGCGTTGATAGAAATATTGGGGAAATTATTACATCGATTCCGAGTACCCAAAATAAGCATACTTACTCAATCGAGTTGTTTGATTTTATGGTGGACTGGCTATCTCGAAATAAAGCTGATCAGTTCAGATGAGCCGTTACGCTAACGGAGAACTTTAGTTCAACATTTGAAGAAGCAGCACTCGACTCACAATAGTTTCTTTTTGTTAAGTTATAGTGCGATTTGAGGTGATTATTTGGCTGAATTTATTTGGGATTCAATAGAAAATATTTATTCTCCTCTAGAAGAACAACTTCAAAATGGGATGACACTAGAGATTATAATGATATGTAATGAATCACTTGAAGGACTTAACGCTACTATTCTTAATGATCTATTTCGCACATGGACATATGGTTATAATGGAAGGTATATCAATCCATTTAAATTACTTGAATTTAAGAGCTTTGAGAATTACATCAAAGCGCAGGTTAAAATAAAGAATAAAAATAAAGAAGTAGATGAGCTTAGGCTCTTTATCCAAGATCTGCTCCACTTTCTTAATTCCGACGACATTCATATTACAAACTTAGGACTAAAAATTATGCAAGAGTGATACAGTCCCGTTCTTTAATCTACCCCGAAAATTACTCTTAGCACAGACCCAAAAATGGCAGCACGAAACTAAGCCCAGCTTTTATGTTTTTTAAAAACTGTGCTTCTTCGAAAATAGGAGAGATTAGGACTTGTTAAGAGGCTTCTGAGGCAGAAAGAGCAACCTGAAAACCAAGACTCTCAAGCCTGCGAACAGCTTGCTTCATAATGGTTTCTTGCTGTCGCTTGTTCAAAGTAATGACTGCCTAAATCTCTGTAGTCCTCTTTGCGTGTGAGAAGGTAATACACAATAGCCATGATGGAGTGGGCGACAGCGACAGCTGCTCGGTGTCGGCCTTTACGTGCGGCGATACGCCGGTACTGAGCTCCCAAGTAATTATCGGATCTGCATACGGAGTGGGCGACTTCAATGAGTGCCGCTCGGAGATACTTATTGCCTTTGCGAGTTTTCGAGGATTTTCGTTTTCCGGCACTTTCATTTTGCCCTGGCACAAGGCCAGCCCATGAGCAGAGATGAGCGGCAGAAGGGAAGCGAGAACCAACATCGGTTCCAACCTCAGCCAAGATTTGTTCCGCCGTACGTCGGCCAATTCCCGGGATGGTATCTAATCGCTCAATGTCTTGTTGAAAAGGGTCGAGCCGTTTGGCTACCTCCGTGTCCAACTCAAGGATTTGTTCATTCAGAAAGTCAACGTGAGTAAGCATCGTTTTCAGCATGATCCGCTGGTGTGCACTCATGTTACCCCGTAAGGCTAATTCTAGCTCTTCTTTCTTTTTCTTTAAGGTTCGTCTTGCGAAGGCAGCCAGCTTTTCCGGATCTTCTTCACCCTCGATCATGGCCCCCATCATATCGCGGCTGCTCACGCCCATAATGTCGGAGACAACAGCAGCGAGCTTAATATTGGCGCCTTCCAGAACCTTCTGGACTCGGTTGTGTTCACGAGATCGTTCCTGAATCAGACTGCGACGGTAACGAACCAATTCACGAAGTTCGCGTTGGTTACGGTCAGGAATATAACTCGGCTTAAGCAGCCCG
Source organism: Paenibacillus glycanilyticus (assembly GCF_023715145.1). GTDB lineage: Bacteria > Bacillota > Bacilli > Paenibacillales > Paenibacillaceae > Pristimantibacillus > Pristimantibacillus glycanilyticus_A. The sequence continues at coordinate 217,838 of NZ_JAMBNP010000011.1, forward strand.
TGACGCAGCAAGTTGCAAATCCATTCTGCATCTTTCACGTCTGTCTTCCTGCCGGGGACGGCCTTGATATGCTGGGCGTTAACGACAAGAAAATGAATCTCCTCGGCTTCAAGCAGATTGACGATGGGTTTCCAGTAGACACCGGTACTCTCCATGGCCACATGTGTACAGCGATGCTGCTTGATCCAGTCGATCAAGTCGAGCAAGAAAACCGTGTGCGTACGAAACGTCTTAATCTCCTTTCCTTCGGGAGTCACGATGCAAGCGGTGATGGACTTCTTGTGAACATCCAAACCGCAAGCGCGTTCGATGAGGACAACCATAACATTCACCTTTCTACGGCAATTAGAGTTGAGGACTGGGCAACAACCAGAAAAGGATTAATCTACCCCGCGTGCTTCCAAAAAGGAGCGACATACCGTGGTGCACCATGATCGTTGGAGTCAGACTAACGGGTGGGTTCGCGACACCATAGCTTAACGACCTTCCTCACCAGCCGTAAGAATAGTATAAAACGCCGCATCAAAATTTTCATTACTCTGTGGTGCCCCGAGAGGGGCATGGATGGCTAACGGGAAACAACAAGCTGCCGGGTAACGATCGGCAGCTTTGTTACGTTAACGGGAGTTTAGCGCAACAAGTCATGGGATTTTCACTTAAAATGTATGGTGAAAACTAAAAGAAGGGGGAGCTCTTGTGAAAGTAAAATATACATTAGTATCTCTTATCCTGCTAGTCGCAATAGTTGTTGTTTACATTACAGTACTTACTCATGCCAGATCAATAAATACGACGATTCGTGGAGTAAACTTTCAACTAGGAACTAAACATATCGATAACGTGCAACCAGAGGTAGTAAGTATTAAAGGTTCTTTGTCTAGAAGTTTGAATGGCTTACGAACATTTAAAGGCTCGATAACGTTCGAACATGATACGATTCCCATCCCGAAAGAGAATCGGGATACCACCATTCATTTTGACAAAAACGGATATGGTTCGATCGTTTACGGTTATATCGAGAATTCAGGAACAAAAGATGCCCAAACCAAAAACTTTTTCCAACGGTGTTTTATTTGCGAACTCTGATTTCAGCTCAATTACGTATCTACCGCGTGGTGGATGGGATGGTGAAGATGGCCTGATGTTTGCAGGACCCGCTATTACCAGGGAGCAAGCTCTAATCATTTCTAATGAAGTTATGAAAAAATTCATTAAAAACAGTCGATACTGGCGATGGTCCCTATGTCTTAAACTAACAGATGGCCACCTCAATCGGCTGCCGTTGTTCATTGAAGTAACAGGCAGTTTAGTGACAAAATGTGGTATATTGTTGGGGAATTAATATTTGGGGGGAAGTCCATGAAAATAATAAACATTTCGGATACAGAATACTCCATCGAAGGATTAAGCGTAAGTGATTTATTAAGTAAAAGGTATTGTGCATTTGATTTAGAAGCTACAGGTCCCAATCAAGAGGAAGAACATATTACGCAGATGGGTGCAGTAATTATTGAGAATAATCAAATTGTAATAAATAAATCATTCAACTCTCTTGTGAAATCACCTAAACAAATACCTCAATTAATTGAAAAACTTACTGGAATTATGAATGATGAAATGAAAAGAGCGCCTGTTTTTTCAAGCGTTTATCAAAGGTTTAATGAGTTTATAAATGGTTGCGTACTTGTAACTCAAGCTGGATATGAATTCGATTACCCGCTATTAATTAAAGAATGTCAACGTAATAATTTGCCAATGATTGATAACGTTGCATTAGATACGAAAGTTGTGTTCTCTTTTTTGCATCCTGAGGTCCAAGAGAGAATTACTACAAATTACCTAATAGATTTTTATAATATAAATGATTCTGACATCAAAAGACATGATGCCTTGGGTGATAGTATATTGATAGCTAGAATTTTTATAAAGTTACTTGAAGAATTAAAAGTAAGGAACATTAATGAAGTCATTATAAACAAGCCAATTATCATTAAGAAAGTACAGCTTGCTCCGTTAACATAGATTAATGTAACGGGAAACTATAGTTCAATCAACTAAGCTGCAGCGGATCGGAGGATCTACTGCAGCTTTGTTGAAGTAAAGGGCAGGTTTCCTTAAATGGGAGGCGAAATCCTTGTTCAAAGAAAATAAAGTATTAGACTGGCACACGTTGATTAAAGGGCAGAAGAGTTCAATAAGAACAATAAGAAAGCTCTCAATCGGCTGAGGAGGATTTCCATTTTTTGTTTGAATCTGGATTTACAAGGACCTCTTTATACGTGTCGATTTTGTAATCAATCATCCTTTGCGTCTCCAGTAAGCTCTCGATCTCGTTCTGAATTCTATTCTTGTGTTCGATCAGAAGAGAGACTCTCTCGGGGAGCGTGACTTCACCCCTTTCGTAAAGCTTACGGAAACGCTTCATTTCTTCAAGCGTCATTCCGGTCGCTTTAAGTCTCGTTAAAAAGACCATGCCATCCAATTGATGTTTACTGTACGTTCTGTGTCCGCTTGTTTTGCGGTCGGCATATGGAAGCAAGCCGATTTTCTCGTAATAGCGGATCGTATCTTCCGACAGGCCCGTGAATTCAGCCGCCTGTTTAATCGAGCTTGCGGTTTCGGGAATGTCCATCGCTTTGCCGCACCTCCAGACGTATTACCATGGTATCACGCCGTTCTCATCAAAGAAACCGCCGTTCGGTCCATCGCTCGGAAGGGTGGTGAGTTTCACGACGATGAAAGCGCCCTGTTCAACGGTACGATAACCCGTATGCCCATTCAAATCCGTAGCCGTGTACCCTGGATCGGCTGAATTTACCTTGATCGGTGTATCTTTTAATTCTTTGGCAAACAAGACGGTTAGCGCATTGACGGCCGTTTTCGAACTCATGTAGGCGAGCAAATTCAATCCGTATTTTTCGGCATCTGAGTCCGGGGTATTGTACTCGGTCAAGGAAGCCAAGCCGCTTGAAAGGTTTGCGATTCTGCCGGCAGGCGATTTTTTAATCAAAGGGAGCATGGCCTTCATGACAGAAAAACTGCCGAAAACATTTGTCTCGTACGTATTCCTTAGAACCGTTAATTCCAGTTGGCTCGGAGGAAGAACTCCTTCAAAGCACACGCCAGCGTTATTGATCAGAACATCAAGCGCTCCATACTGATCGTCAATTTGCTCTACTGTGGATTGTATGGTATTCAAGTCTGTTATGTCCAGAGTAATTGCCTTTGCATGTATGTTCTCGGCCGTCAGGGTAGCCGTCGCTTCCCGCCCGCTTGCTTCATCTCTTGAACCGAGCAATATCGTGAATCCTAGCTTGCCCAATTGCCTAGCAGTCTCAAGGCCGATCCCTTTGTTTCCGCCAGTGATCAAAACGATTTTTGATGTGCTCATGATTACGCCTCCTATAAGTGATAGTTACTTGACTCACGATCACTCTACAACTTGGAGTTCACTCCAAGTCAAGAGCAACATGCAAGATTAGAATGTCTTGTTATTGGACTATTGTAGGGAGTTCAATAAAACAGCAGCAGTCTAGGAACGATCGGTTGCCGCCATTGAAGTAACGGGCAGGATAGCGTGGAAAAATCAGCACGGTGGTAGGTAATTTGATTTATCTGATGAACTAATATGAATGATTATTTTTCACGAGGAGACATGAGCTATTGAAGCTTTTTACAAAGGAAGTTAAGAAGATTATAGTCAACGATTACGAGTTTCTTTGCGTAATTGACCAAAGATCTGAAAGGGAATTTATTAGTTTTAAAATATACCCGTCCAACACGAAAACGTCATGCTTTTCAATAATGTTCTCTTGGAAGGCCAATTGGGAAACCAATCTTTGTCGACCAATGGTTTGTGCAAAGTTAATTCAACATGCCATAAACAATGGCTGGAACTATAATATTAAAAATGCTGTAGCTAAGATCCAAGATAGAGACAACTTAATTCCGAACTTAAGTTTAGATGAGTTAGAATAATGTCTTTAATCGGTTAAACGGAGAACGTTAATTAGAAAACACCTACGGCAGTAAGCTTTACAGTAAACAAACTATATTCGGAGGTGAAAAATGTCTATTTTGAGAGCAATAAAAAAAATCGTAGAACCCCAAATATCAGAGTTGCATTTTAAATATGCAGGTAAAACTGATTCTATAAGCTGGATGTTTTCCCGTAAGTATGGGGATGTCGAACAGTATATAACATTTGAAAAAATTCATAATGAGTATATGAGGTTTATTCTTAAAACTTCAGTGAATTTGAAGACTATTGATCATAGAATAGGTATGGATTTAGAACAGTACCCATTTGGAATTAAGTTTACAAATGAGGATTCATTACTTCAAGCACTAGAGGTTTTATCGGATATTATTATGAATAAGGGGATTGAATGGCTTAATTTTATGAGCATCCCTGACATAGTACCAAAGCAAGAGGAATACAATCCGTTTATTAAATATGTCTCCGATCCAACAAATAACTCATCAAAGTGGGACCTTACTAACGATCAATTTATTGAGGAACTGGAAAAAGATATAATTAATCGTTCTAATAATGGTGTTGAAAAACCAGATTGGCACTACATTATGGAATCGGCAAAAGCAATTGGTGATTTTATTAATTTGAAGTTAGGAGGAAGATGGATAATAGACGACTCCGGTATAGCAAAACCGCTTGTTTCGCAGATAGGTGGTAGACCGACTGTTAGTGCAAATCCTTTTTTTGCTGTATCTCGCTACTGGGGAAGACCTTATCATGAAACGTACTCATTAGTAAGGTGGTTTAACTTAATTAAAAAGAGAACATGTAATTAACCACTTATAAATGCTGAAATATTAGACTAATTTATTGCGCTAACGAAAAACGCTAGTTGAATACAAGCAGTTTAAAACCTTCTATCTGAAGCAAACTAGAATTAATTGCTTCAGTAGGAGGTTTTGTTATGATTATAAGCGAGCTTTGGCGTCACTATGAATCGGATAAGCGAATTCAATGGTTTAGTCCCAACACTCTAAAAGCATATGCCTTACAGCTTAGAATGCTGGTTAGAGACCTCGGAGATTTAGAAATTTCTGAAATTCCTCGTGAGGGCAAAATAATCTGTTCACGATACTCTGCAAAGAAAAGATACAACTTTTACTTTTAAACCTCTTGCACCTTACGAAACGTAATGTTTTACACTAATTACACCGGTGATCAGCTAGCGCCAAAGTAAGGAGTGGATTATGCACCCGCACTGGAAAGTGGGAGATCTAGCGAAAATGACTGGACTTACAGTCCGTACCCTACTATATGAACAGATTGGATTATTTTCCCTGTTTGGGCATTTCGAAATCGGACATCGGTTGTATAACGAAGCCGGTATCGGACGGCTGCAACAAATCTTGTCTCTAAAAGATTTGGGCTTATCGCTTGAAGAAATTTAGTCGGTGCTTAAAGGACATAGGTATACGCCTTCTGCCATCGTGGATATTCAAATTGAACGGAATTCGTAAAAATATAATTACTCAGCAGAAACTTCTGGCTGAACTTGAACGTGTTGCTGAACTGATGAACCGTCAGGAGCCGCCTTCCGTCGATGAATTTATTTCATTACCGGAAACAATGAAGATGAGCCAAGAAAATTTTATCATTGCACATCGGCTGAACTGGGAAAAACATCATCTTGATTAGCTTGGGGATTTTCTAAACAATAATTGTGTTCGGGAGGATTCTTCTTATGAAAACACGATTTACAACTCACGCTACATTTCAGATTGAACGCATTTACTATGCTTCTCCTGAACGCGTTTTTGCGGCATGGTCGGGCCGAAATGCCAAAGCGCGCTGGTACCAGCCTGCTGAAGTATTCGACTTCCGCATCGGAGGTCAAGAGTTTAGTCAGGGTGGTCCTAAAGGTGGACCTGTCTTTACCTTTGAAGCTTATTACCAGGAAATCGTCCCTAATAAACGGCTGGTGTATTCTTACAGTCTGGACCAAGGCAATACTCGGATATCGGCTTCCATCTCAACCATTGAATTGATGCCAACCAGCGAGGGTACGAAGCTGGTGTTTACAGAGCAGGGAACGTTTTTCGACGGTCATGATACGTCGGAACAGCGTGAGCAGGGGACCAAAGAATTGCTGGACCTTCTGGGAAAATCTCTTGGGGAAAGTAACCCCGATACCTTTGAACTTGTGTCTCGTCGAAAGCTTGACGCCCCTCGGAACTTGGTCTACCGCGCTTGGACGGAACCGGAACTGCTTGCACAGTGGTGGGGACCGCACGGTTTCACGAATACGTTCCATACATTCAATTTAAGGCCCGAAGGCGTCTGGGAGTATACGATGCATGGCCCGGATGGAAAAGACTATCCGAACCGCAACGTTTTTCAAAAAATCGGGCCTGAACGTATTGTGCTAAGACATGAAACTTTTCATCATTTTACTGTGACTGCTACATTCGAGGAGGTTGACGGTGGGACGGAAATTACTTTCCGACAGACGCTCGCATCGAAGGAAGATTACGATAATCTCAAACCCATTTGTGAAGAAGGGAATGAACAAAATTTAGACAGGTTAGGATCGCTCTTAAAGAGACTTCTCGAGCAATAACGTCTTTTAATTTTAATACGTATACTCTGTTTGAAGGGTATAAAATCGTATTTGAAAGCAAGGACAGGAGCTGTCTAATGTTCAACCGAGGGAGGGACGGGAAACTATAGCTCAATTAGAACAGCACAGAAGCCGGTCATTATTGACCGGCTTCTGACATTTCTTAACTAATGGGTAGGTTAGTTCCAATATGTGTTAAAATGAAGGGGGCTAAAATTAGGAGTTGAATCAATGACAATTAGCAATAAGGGGTCAAGAAAGATTGTTGTAGACCAAGAATCATACAGATGGGTAATCACTGCATTATCAAAAGGTATTATTACGTTAACCGTTCAGCATGATGAAGTGAAAGGGCAATTGCTAAGGGTAGATATAGAGTCAGACATCAATGAATTTTGGGTAGAATTTCCTCATGTTGAGTCACTCAATAACAAGATCGTGACGCCTGCTGAGATAGCATTAATCATTACTGAATCAATTAGACAAGGATGGAAATCTAGAGAAAAAGGCGCGGTATTAAGTTTTAAACTATCTGAAAGCAAGCTTGTATCATTAAATTAACGGGAGACATTAGTTCAATCAATAAAGCTGCAGCAGATCAGAGAATCAGCTGCAGCTTTCGTTGAAGTAAAGGGCAGATAGTTCCAATATGTGGTATTTTCCCGCCGCGGCAGTTGCTCCATGCCAATTACCCGTTAATCAAAAATTTAGTAGATAGGAAGATTGTATTAAATGATGAAGCAAACTAAACTCACTGTGCTAACTCTAACACTAGCCGCAGCTTTAACGATTCCAGCAATAATTAACGCTGATTCTGCCGAGGTAATACAGACAGAATCCATTCTTCCATTTGTAACTCCAGCCACTTCGACAGAATCACCTAACGATTTCATTGTTATTGTTCCACTGACAAACTATAGCAGTACTGATACTAGCGCTGGCTCTGCTTTCGTAGTGACAGGTGGTTTCGGCTATGGAAAACTTCACTTTCACAACGTAGGTAAAGGCGCGGTAACTGTTACGGTACAACACGTTGCTACAGGCTTAGAATATGTAGCAGTAACTATAGCTCCAGGAGCAGAGTATACGTGGAGAAGCACTACCAATTATCCGCAAGGTATGCGCTCTGGTGATTATAACGTCCAATTTCACTCTTCCACCGCTGCTGTAAGCGTGGATTTTGATGGATACGCATCCAATAGTGTAACTTGAAGGAACTACACTGAATGAAGCTCTGGGGTTTATAAGGGGATGTCGGATGAATTGGTATCTTCACTTTTTATCGTTAGACGAGGAACGATAGCATTCCTGTAGAGCGTTAAATTTCCGCTTTGCAAAAAAACGAGCGCCTCGGTACGATGGAAGTACGCAACGGGTCATAGCCCTAAAAATTCCATCATCCTGGAGGACGCTCTACTATGAAGTTTAAATCGCAGGACAAACAAAATCAACTCATTGAAAAAATTACCGCACAGCATCTTGTCGTGGGGATCGACATTGCACAACAAACACATGTCGCACGTGCAGTTAACTTCCGTGGAATCGTTATCGGTAATCCAATATCTTTCTCAAATGATGAAGAGGGCTTTCAACTCCTTCTTCGGTGGGTTCATTCGCTGCAAGCACACCATAACCTTAGCTCGGCTATTGTTGGCATGGAACCTACCGGTCATTACTGGCTTAACGTCTCTAGGTGGCTCTCTGAACATCAATTTGAAGTGGTTCTCGTCAATCCTCATCTCGTGAAAAAGAATAAAGAAAACCGCGATAATACGCCATCTAAGAGCGACAAAAAGGACGCTCTCGTCATTGCGGACATGGTCAAAAACGGTTATTACTCTTTCGTTCGCAGCACGCCTGAGGCATTTGAGGAGCTGCGTGTCTTCCTCTCAAATCGCGATTCTGTTGTGACGAGACTTGTTAGTGCGAAGAACCAAATTCATCGCTGGGTTGATGTCGTGTTCCCTGAGCTTAGGCAAGTCTTTAAGGACCCTGTGTGCAGAGGATCATTGGCCACACTACGTCTTTTCCCGACACCAGAAGAACTCAGTAAGTTGGAACCCCAAGATGTGGTACACGGGTGGAAGTCCCTAATGAAGCGTCAACCGGGCGAGAGAAAAGCTAAAATCCTTATAGCTCTTGCTAGTCATTCTGTTGGTTCCAAACAGGCTACGCACGCGTACAAGCTCCATTTAAAGCAGCTACTTGCTGAATATGACCTTGCTTGCCAACAGTTGCAAGTAGTAGAAGCAGAGATTATTGCTG
>NZ_JAMBNP010000012.1 GCF_023715145.1 Paenibacillus glycanilyticus
TGAGCATTTTCGGATGGTAGCTGTCCCGGCCACCTCCGGGATAAGCTTTGGTGAAGAGCTTCATATCTAAGCGATTGACCGCATCGTTGATGACGCGTACGAGATGATTTTCGGGGATATCTTCTTGCAAGTCCATTGGCAAGGACAGTTGATCCATGGTATATTCTTTGTACATAAAGAAGCCTCTCTTTACTTAGAATGGTTGGTGGTACTTCTATTCTAACAAGGGTCGGCTTCTTTTTGTTTGAGCATTTCATGAACAGGTTAAGGGCAGACGGAGCATGAAATGATTCTGGAGAAGCGCCAGCGTTCGCTTTTGTAAAGGGATTCCCTACCTCTGAATATTAATTCAAGGAATCCCTGAGCAATGGCGATCGGAAGAACATTTCATGCGCAGGCTGCTGTTTAGCCCAAATACAAAAAAAGGGGGTGTCCCATCGTCATTTACATGACTTATGGGACACCCCCTTGTGATGCGGGCAGCTATTCATCGGATACGCGGGCGAGGCCAACCGTGAATGCGCTGTTCGCCCACATGACCCGTTGAACCTCGCCCGCTTGACCGGCATGGCATTGCACGATGACGCTGACATCCGCTTTAGGCTTCGGAAGCTGTCTGGTTTTTTTTGAAAAAGCAGCATGAATCCCGAATCCCAGACAGAAGCCGATAAAGGCTGCAATTATGCCGCAGATAATTGGACCCCAGGTCCATATAAACCCCAGGCTCGTGCCAATGACGGACAATGCTGTCGCGCAGGCCATGCCAATCTCGACTCCCTTGGAATGGGAGCTTTCTCTTTTTTGATGATCGGTTTGAAATTCCCGGGGTACATGTTCCATGCAAACGACCAACAGCCGCTCTCTGGAGATTCCTATACTCTCCAGCTTGGTCAACGCATACTCAAGCTCAATGGAATGCGGAAAGGTTCCAATGATAATCATGCCTTATCACCTGACCTGCCAAAGAGTTGAACGGAAGAGGAACGATACCGGTTATTTAGATATTGGCGCTGCTCCAGGTTGAACAGAAGATTATGCTCCTTGGCTTTGATATAAGCGTGATAGACTGCTCCTCCGATGACCGAAGGCATAAATAACAGCCAATGCGGATTCAATACCGTGACCGATTCGGCGATATGGCCCGTTAGAATATGGATTAGCGCTTCGTGAGCATGAGATAGCGATATATACAGCCACCACCAGAACATCGCATAGAAGGCCAGACCAATCCGGTGGTTGTACAGCTGACCTAAACCGGGGAAGAACAACGAGAACACAGCTGCGACTAACGGACTTTTGGGCTGGATGTATTGTACCTCGGATGCAAAAAGCTTCATGCTCGGTAGCGGCTCCCGTTCAAGCCGGGCAATATGATAAAGCTTATTCTGATAGACAGCGGAACGATAGCTGTCCCACATGACAATGAAATAGATAATGATATACCCAAGAACCCAACGCGGATCAAGGACCGCCTTGGCCTGCTCGAATTTACCGCATAGAGAATAAACGATGGCAATGTTGATATGGCCTAGCGTATTGAATATCACCTCGGACAAGGTAAGAATGGTCCCTCTCAAATATTGGTTCAGCAAAAAATGCCCAAAGCCGGGGAAGGCTGCCGACCACCAGAGAACCATGTAAGGGCTGCGGATATTTAGCGAGGTCACACCAAATACGCTCAATTTGGCCAAAGGCCGGCGTGAAGGATTCATGCAGGGTCTAACGCTCCCTTCGTACAATGCGGTAGATGCCGTTTAACAGCTGAAGGACTATAACCTGAAGCAAGATTAACAGGAGTATCAGTCCAATACCCGATGTATATAAAATATCCCGCCTCATAAGCCACCAATAGCCGCAGGCAAGCGAACCGATCACTATCGTTTTCCAGATCCAATTCCCCCGCATCGAAATTAACCATGCAAACAAAACGGAATCTATATGAACGATTAATGTGGCGAATGCAAGGTTGTCTCTTGCGGGATCCTCAAACCAGCCGGGCCGAAATCCGATCCGGTGAAACAGCAGCAGATACGAAGACATGATGGTCCCCTGCAGAGACACATTAATGATATAAAGCACTATCAAACGGAACAGATAAGGCTGATCCGACTGGCATAGCTTTCTCCAGAACCATTTTCCTGTGGCAAATAAGAAGGTTAGACCTATCCCCGTATAGATGATTTTCCACCAATGATGCTCGAAAATTCCCAAAGAGATAAAGGTTTGTTCAATCCCCATAAAGCCCGCCGCAATAAGCAGAATCCGCCGGAAGCGAACGCCGTATACCGCAATCAGCGTGCACGCAGACGGAACGATAAAGCCATTGGATACAATAGCCCCCATGGCGCTGTCATAGAAGGGATCCTTGAGTATGCCGGGCATGTAATCGTAGCTGTGCAAAATAATGAAAATGATCAATTCCAGCATATAAACAGCCCCGGCAACAGCTATGTAGAAGGGGATAAGCTTCAAGCTTCTCGCTTTAACGGAGGAGAGTGCGATAAACGCAAAGCTAACGATAGTAAGGACCAGATAAGGGACAAAAGCAGGAATAAGATCAACCCCGATAAGCCATATTGGACGCAGCATGTTTATTTTTCCAATAATCCCCTGATTTATTCCATTGATATCCTCTTGAGGAATTAAGATGGCATGATAGCTTTCACATCAAACCTTCAACTGCGCCGAACATTCGCTTAATCATTTGTCAATAAAATAGGGTATGTACCACATTTTACCTATTGGGAGAGTGAATTCATGTACGCGTCACCAATGAAACGCATGGTGAAAACAGCTTGGGTCGGGACAATGGCAGCAGCACTGTTGGCCACTCCGTTCCTCCATTCGCAGCCGGCCTTTGCGGCAGTAGGCACGCCTAACTATGAGGTTAAGCTGAACCTGGATCCGGCCTTGGTACTGGACTCGAGCCACAATCTGGTTAGTGCCGTCAGAAGCGAATTTGACACAGGCAGCTCCTACAAATCTTACAAAGTCCAGTACATGGATACGGCATCGCAAAGCATGCAGGGCCGAGGCTGGAGCGAGCGGATCCGCAAGCGCGACGATGAGAGCAAGCATGAGATTCAGTATAAGAAGCGCTATGACGTTGCAAACGGCGATATTAACGCGGCGTTGAATCAGGCGGCAGGCGAAGGATTGGATTCGTCCTCTGGCTTCGATTTCCAAGTCGATTGGGGCTATTCCAAGCAAACGCTCAGCATCGATTACGAGAAGGAAGTATCGATCTCCGGATCAAGCGGCAGCGGCCTCAAAATGCCAAATGAAGCGACATCCCGTACGGTGTCCGTTGCCAATGAGCCAAGCAAGTTTGCGAACTGGACAAGCTCCGGCTGGGGCACAGCTCAGCTGAACAACGCGGTTGTGTACGGTCCGGTTGATTTCAAGCGTTATGAAGGAACCTTCGATGATCTCGACCTGGACATTGAAGTATGGACGGTCATTAATGAAGCGAAGACGGGTTACGAGTATTGGGTGGAAGCCTCCTTCAAGACGGACAGCTACAGCGAAGCAAGCTCGACGCGGACGGCGCTTATTAACGAGCTTAACGGCAAAGGCTGGCTGATCCCGCAGGATCTGCTCCGGACAAGCCAAATTATCCAACGTTATGCCCCGGCCCCGGCCGTACCGGACACAACGGCTCCGTCGGTGCCAACCAATGCGGCGGCAACGGCCGTATCCAGCAGCCAGGTGAATGTAAGCTGGACGGCTTCCACGGATAATGCAGGTGTCACCGGCTATAATGTTTACCGTAACGGCGTATTGGCAGGCTCGCCGACGGGTACCTCTTACAGCGACACGGGACTTACGGCTTCAACAAGCTATTCTTACACGGTGAAGGCGAAGGACGCGGCGGGTAATGTTTCGGCAGCGAGCAGCGCGGTCAGCGTAACGACGTTAGCTGCGGGCAGCGGCGGAACCGTTGGCGGTACGTATAACGTAAACGGCAGCACGGGCGCTTATATGGAAGCGGAGAGTTATACGACGAAAAATGGTGCCTTCGTAAACGCAGCCTGCTCGGCATGCTCGAACGGTTATGAGATGGAGACGGCAAACGGCTCCGGCAACAGCGATACGAACTACGTCGCTTACACGATTAACGTAACCAACGGCGGCTCCTTCTACGTTCATTTGCTGAGCAGCGGTGTTGACAGCAGCTCGGACAGCTTTACAGTAGCAATTGACGGCGCATCCGGCTCACAGGTTACAACGACATCGAACAACACTTGGGCTTGGAAAAAAACAAGCGGCTCCATCTCGATCGCAAACGGTACGCATACGCTGTACATTAAAGTAAGAGAAGACGGCGCAAAGGTGGATAAAATCTACCTGTCGAAATCCAGCACGTCCCCAACGGGATTAGGCGGTACGGCGGCAACGCCGGTAAGCTAGCAAGACAGAGTAGAGCGGACACATCTTTTGAGGTGTCCGCTTTCTATTTGTGCCCGAGAAATGGTCTCCGCCTCAATTCCTTGGTATAGTCAATTTAGGACTACATTCAGGAATGAGGTTTTTTATATGTCTGGCAAAACAAACGCCTGCCGCAAGCTGGATTCTCTTCATATCCAATACACGCTTCACGAATACGAGTGGGACGAGGATCAGCTTGACGCGGATACCGTTGCTGCCAAGGTCGGATTACCGGCGGACCAGCTCTATAAGACGCTTGTGCTCAGGGGGGATAAGTCCGGGGTTATTGCAGCTTGCATCCCGGGGGATAAAGAGCTTAATCTGAAAAGCCTGGCGCAAGCAAGCGGCAATAAGAAAGTCGAGATGGTAGCGGTCAAGGAGATTCAAGGCCTGACCGGATATATTAGGGGAGGGGTCTCGCCGCTTGGGATGAAGAAGAATTACCCTTTTTATCTGCACGAAACCGTGATGTCAACGGAACTGGTCAGCATCAGTGCCGGCCGCCGCGGCTTGCAGATTTTCCTGAGCGGTCCCGACCTGGCTGCCGCTTCCCAAGGCAAGCTTGCGGATATCGCGCATTAAGCCAAGGTTGAACGATCTCTAATCCGGCAAGTCTAGGACTATATACTAGTCGGTAAAGGATCGGTGACTTATGGCGAAGATCATGGGCAGAATAGGCGCATGCATGGGACTGTTCATTGTGCTGGCCTGGGCAGCGCTTCTGCTCGGCTACTATGGGAAGGTTCAATGGCAGAAGCTCCAGGCGGAGAGGAATACCGCGCATTTTCTTAAAGCCGTTCAGCTAGAGCGGTATGATGACGCGGTTAGTCTGTTCGGGGAGCCGCTTAGGCGGGAAAGCCTGCAAGCTCTTCAGCCTTTGCGGTTAGTCGAGTACAGCCGGATAAAAGCCGTGTTTGACGATGGCTGCGTGTGCGGCGGCCATGCGAAGCTTACGTTTCAGGCGGATGGTCCGGCCGTTACGGTGGATGCCGTTTTCTCGCTTGGAGAAGGCCTTAAATCCGGTCAAATCTGCGCGGGGATCACCAATGAGCAGCGTTTAGCGATCCCGCAATTAGGCGATTGGAACAAGGCGATCTGCGGGAGCGATTCTTTCTAGGAGCTAACGCTCCAGTCTCATACAGATGCTTCTCTCCCGAAAACCAAGCGATTTCCAGAACGCATTAGCGGACTCATTCCAATGCATCACTTCGATATCAAGCTGGTCTGTACGCAGCAGGCTGGCCAGCCGTTCAAATGCCAATCTCCCATAGCCCTTTCTCCTCTGATCCCGGCAAATAAAGAACTGCCTTACATAAAGGGGCTGCCGGTTATGGTCAACCAGAGCATAACCGATTATCTCACCCCCCTGCTCAAACAAATAGGCTTTATAATCTGTCCGAATAAAATGCCACATTCTCTCCTTCAGCTCTATCGCGGTCATGGCATTATCGTGACGCTCATCCTCAATCAGCTGCTTGTTCAGCTTCGCGAGCAGCTCCACGTCTGCTTCGCCGCCTATTCGTATGGTCAGTCCATTCATCTAAGTTCACCTCGCTAAATTTAAATTCCTGGTAATAAGATTCATTCGTTTAATTGCTTTATTTACCCTGCCAAAAAAACTTTTCATTTTTTTTATTACGGATGTCGATTTCGATGCCGGGCGTTCGTCGTTATAGTAAGAAGCTCAAAAACCACGGTTAGGAGAGATGGCAATGAACATAGTTATTTCTAAGGACGGCACCAAGATTGCTTATGACAAAACAGGGCATGGTCCGGCGCTCGTATTGGTAGCGGGAGCATTCAGCTACCGGAAGTTCCCGGGTCAGTTGGAGCTTGCGGATATGCTGTCCACCAGGTACACCGTCTACAATTATGACCGCCGAGGCCGGGGAGAGAGCGGTGACGCCGCATCTTATGCAATCGAACGGGAGATCGAGGACTTGAACGCAATGATTGAAGCAGCCGGCGGTTCCGCTTATGTCTGGGGGTTGTCCTCCGGCGCGGTGCTGGCTCTGGAGGCTGCGGCGAGCGGCTCCAATATTACAAGATTGGCGCTGCATGAGCCGCCGTTTATCGTGAAGGCGGAGGATCCGAAGCCGCCAAGCGATTTTACCGAATATGTCGGCAAGCTGATTGCCGATGACCGGCGCGCGGATGCCATTAAATATTTTATGACCAAAGGCATGGGAGCGCCTTCCTTCATTATCCCGATGATGCGAATCATGCCCGGCGTATGGAGCAGGCTGATGGCCGTTGCGCACACGCTTCCTTATGATGCGGCTTTGCTCAAAGGTTATGTCGGCGGTCAAGCGTTGCCCCGGAACAAGTGGAACCATGTCACCGTTCCAACGCTGGTGCTCGAGGGGACGGAAAGCCCTGCATCTCTGCGCCATGCCGCTCAGCAGACAGCCGAGGTCCTGCCGAACGCGCAGCTGATCAGCAAGAAGGGACTTGGGCATACGAAAAAGCTTCATGCCACCATGGTCGCGCGGGAGCTTTCTTCTTTCTTCGCAAGTTAGTTTTTTGGCAGGTGACGGAAGATTGCTGGAGAAGAGTTAAAGACAAACACCTATTAGGAGGTTATTTCGATGAGATTCATGATGGTCGTGAAAGCAACAACGGATTCGGAGGCAGGAGTCCTGCCTAGTCAAGAGCTGATTGACGCCATGCAGAAATACAACGAGGAGCTTGCTAAAGCCGGGGTTCTGCTCGCGGCGGACGGTCTGCATTCCAGCGCGAACGCGGTTCGGATTTCGTATCCGGAGCCGGGCGGCAAGCCAAAGGTGGTTGACGGTCCTTTTACGGAAGCGAAGGAAATGATAGCGGGTTATACGCTGATCGAAGTGAAGTCGAGGGAAGAAGCTCTAGAATGGGCGCTTCGGATGCCGGATCCGCATGGCTTTGGGCAAGGCGAGATTGAGCTTCGCCAGGTGTTCGAGTTGGAAGAGCTGATGGAGAACCCGGAGTCGCGAGCCAAGGAGGAAGCGCTTCGCAAGCAGGCCCAGGAGTCCAAAAAGGCGTGAGCGTCTCCCAAACGCATCGTACCATCGATACGATATGGCGAATGGAGTCTCCGAAGCTGATTGCAGGGTTAATCCGGATCGTCCGGGATGTCGGGCTGGCTGAGGATATCGCGCAGGATGCGCTCGTCATCGCGCTTGACCGTTGGCCAAACGCGGGCATTCCGGACAAACCGGGTGCCTGGCTGATGACCACGGCGAAGCGCCGGGCTATCGATCTGCTAAGACGCAACAAGCTGCGGGATCAGAAATACGTCGAGATAGCCCGGGAAATAGATTTATATACCGAGGACGATGTTGATCGTGCATTAGACGGGGAGATTGAGGATGATCTGCTGCGCCTGATCTTTATGACGTGTCATCCGGTGTTGTCGCAGGATGCAAGAGTTGCGCTTACGCTGCGTTTGTTATGCGGCCTGACCACCGATGAGATAGCGCGTTCTTTTCTCCTTGCGGAGTCGACGATCGCCCAGCGGATTGTCCGGGCTAAGCGTACGTTAAATACGGAGAAGGTTCCCTTTGAAGTTCCGGCGGGAAAAGAGCTTGAGGAGCGGTTATCCGCTGTTCTGGAGGTCATTTATCTCATGTTTAACGAGGGGTATTCGGCCACCTCCGGACAGGATTGGACCCGGCCGCTGCTCTGCCAGGAGGCGCTCAGGCTGGGTCGCGTCCTTGCTGCCATTGCCCCTGGCGAGTCGGAGGTTCATGGTCTGACAGCTCTGATGGAGATTCAATCCTCAAGGCTTAAAACCCGCGTTAACGCACAAGGGGAGCCCGTTCTTCTGATGGAGCAAAACCGGGCGAAATGGGATCAGCTCCTGATTCGCCGCGGGCTTGCTGCCCTGGAGCAGGCGCAAAGGAAGGGAAGGACGCTTGGTCCGTATGCGCTGCAGGCTTCTATTGCCGCCTGTCATGCGGTGGCGCGTACTCCGGCAGATACGGACTGGATCCGCATTGCGGCCCTATATGAAGCGCTGTTGAGGAAAACCCCTTCTCCTATTGTGGAGCTGAACCGCGCGGTTGCCATCGGTATGGCTTTTGGCCCGGCATACGGGCTGCAATTGGTTGACGCCCTGCAAGCCGAGCCCTTGCTGCAGGGGTACCATCTGCTGCCTAGCGTTCGAGGCGATCTGCTGGAGAAGCTGGGGCGGCTCGAAGAAGCCTGCACGGAGTTTGAACGCGCGGCTGCCATGACCCGCAATGAGAAGGAGCAGCAGCTGCTGCTCAAGCGGGCCGCAGCATGCAAGGGGGAAGGAGGGCGGACATAATGCGTTATTTGTTAATGGTGAAGGCTACCGGCTTTACGGAGGCTGGCGTACAGACCGGCGAGGATTATAAGGAAGCTGTAACCGCCTACCGGAAGTCGCTGGCTAAGGCAGGCGCGCTGCTTGCCGCGGAGGAGCTGAGCCCAAGCTCGTCGGGAATGAGAGTAGCTTATTTATCCGGCGGCGCTGCACCGGAGGTTTGGCCGGGTCCTTTTCCAATTGAGCAGGGACTGATAGCGGGATTTACCTTAATTGACGTCAATACGGAAGAAGAGGCATTGCAATGGGCGCTTCGCATGCCGATTCCAACAGGCCAAGGTTCGTACGGCATAGAGCTGCGCCGGTTGGAGGATCCGGCGATTCATCCCCGTGATCCAAGGCAGTCAGCCATGGAGGCTGAACTGAAGAATGGTCTGCAATTGTAGGCAGCCAACATGTCAGCTTACGGTTGAATAGGTAGTTATGGTAATATATAGCTGGCAATTACTCTAATACAAGGAGTGTTGGAATTTATGATTAATCAACTTGGACAAGTTATGCTGTACGTGAATGATCAGGAGAAAGCCAAAGAGTTTTGGACCGAGAAAGCGGGATTTAAAGTGGTGGCTGAGGAAGAAGCCATGGGCGAGAAATGGATTGAGCTTGCTCCTGTTGGTGCTCAAACCTCGATTATTCTCCATAATAAAGAAGTAGTTGCCAAGATGTCTCCAATGGTCAATCTCGGAACTCCATCGCTCATGTTCTTCTCGGATAAGCTGGATGAGCTCTACAGCGAATTCAAGAATAAAGGCGTTACCGTGGGAGAGCTTGTTGAGCTGCCGTTCGGCCGGGTGTTTAACTTCGCCGATTATGAAGACAATTATTTCGCGATAATGGAGAGAAAATAATTTGCGACCAATAAGCCTTGATGATCTTCTGATCATCAGGGCTTTTTATTTTTCCTTAATATGACTAGCATGGCGACCTGGCCTTCGCCCGGTCGGCAGGGATGCAAAGATATACCCTGTTAAAGGCGCTCGAGCGTCAGCGGAAGAAAGAGATCCGCGCGAGTTATTTTTAAGCAGGCAGCCATTAGGCTGTCTTTTTTGTTAGCTCCGCACCTTCTAACGGATATCTAAGCCCGAAGTTTAACGACCCTCACCGGATGGTCATAATGGGAAGGATAGACATTTATCCGGGAGGAAGGCTCGCTTATGCATCGGCAAAAACGTTCTGGCACCAATGACAATCAAATGCTGCCCGAGTACGCCAACGTTCCTATAGATCCTTTGGTTGAAAATAATTTATTGCGCCTGAAGCGCGATATGGGCGGCAGCGATGACCTGATCATGAGGCAAATCCATAACACCGGGATTCGCGAGGCGGCAGCGGCGGTTGTCTATATCGATGGATTATGTAACGCGACGGCTATTAATCAATACATATTTGATGTGCTGGACTATTCCTTGCCTCAATTTAGGGAGGATACGTCTACGCTTGATGCAGGGGCGCTAGCCAAAAAGCTGTTAAACGGAATGGGGCCCGTCCGAACCGTGTCCGAGCTGGGCTCCCTCTATAAAAATCTGCTCTCGGGCGAAGCGATTATATTGATTCGCGGGCAAAAGCATGCTTACAGCGCGGATATCCGGGAATGGAAGGGCCGGGACGTTACGGAATCGACGAACCAGACATCCGTAAGGGGGCCGCGGGAAAGCTTTACCGAAACGCTTCGCACCAATACGTCGCTGATCCGGCGGAAAATCAAAGACCCCCGGCTCTGGCTTGAAACGGTCACCCTAGGCGATCTCACCAAAACGGACGTGACCATTATGTACATTAAGGGGCTGGCAAAGCCAGCTGTCCTGCAAATGGTACGAGACCGCCTGAGTAAAATCCAGATCGACGGTATCCTCGACAGCGGATATATTGAGGAATTGATTGAGGATGGCAAATGGTCGCTTTTCCCTACGGTATTTAATACCGAGCTGCCGGATAATGTGGCCGGACAGCTGCTGGAAGGGAGGGTGGCCATTCTGGTCGAAGGTACGCCTAACGTCCTTATTGCTCCAACCCAGCTCGTTACCTTTTTCCAGTCGCCGGAGGACTATTACCAGCGTTACTTCTATGCGAGTTTATTGCGCGCTCTGAGATTCGTAAGCGTCTTTATCTCGCTGTTTTTCCCGTCTCTTTATATTGCGATTACGACCTTTCACCGGGATATGCTGCCGGCATCCCTGCTGATCTCTTTGGCCGCGCAGCGGGAGGGAGTACCGTTTCCGGCTTTTTTCGAGGCGATGATTATGGAGATTACCTTCGAGATTTTGCGGGAAGCCGGCTTGCGCATGCCGCGAGCGATCGGTCAGGCGGTGTCCGTAGTAGGTACCCTTGTAATTGGTCAGGCAGCGGTAGAAGCGGGAATTGTCTCCGCGGCGATGGTTATTGTGGTATCCATTACCGCGATTTCGACGTTTACGCTTCCAGCCTACAGCATGTCGATCCCGGTGCGTATTCTTCGCTTTGGCTTCATGGGGGTTGCGGCAAGCTTTGGCCTGTTTGGGATCATTATGGGCTTCTTTGTGCTTATGCTCCATCTGTGTGCTCTGCGTTCCTTTGGCGAACCGTTTATGTCTCCGCTCTCGCCATTTGTCAAAACAAACATGCAGGACGCCTTATTCCGTCTGCCAAGATGGCTTGCGTTCAAACGGCCGGATACCTCGCTTGAAGCCGACTCAAGCAGAATCCGCAAAAATTAAGGAGGCATTAACATGCTCTACAAATTTGCTGTTTCAATGTTGTGCCTTCTCTTGCTGACGGGCTGCTGGAGCAGACGGGAATTAAACGAGCTTCTGATTGTTCTCGGGATGGGGATTGATTGGGAGGATGGACATTACCTTGTCTCTTACCAGGTTGTAAACCCAAGCGAGATCTCCAATCAGCAGAAAAGAGGAGACCGTCCGCCGAGCACTCTTTTTCAGGGAAGAGGAAGAACGTTGTTTGAGGCGGCCAGATCGGTTACCACCGAGGCACCGCGCAAGGTGTATCTTGGACATTTGCAAATTTACGTTATCGGCGAGGAAGCGGCAAGAAGAGGCATCAACGAGTTAATAGACGTTTCCGCCCGCGATAACGAAACGCGAATGGACTTTAATATTATCATCGCAAAAGGAACCAAAGCGGAGAACGTTCTAAAGCTGTATACACCGGTGGAGAAGCTGCCGAGCTACAGCATGCAGCAGTCGCTGCAGACCTCCGAGAAGAACTGGGCGCCAACCATTGCCGTGACGCTGGATGAGGCCTTAACCAACCTCTCTTCGCAAGGAAGCGAGCTGGCTTTGACCGGTATACGGGTCATTGGCAGCCCGGAAATAGGAGAAACCAAGCAAAATGTAGAGAAATTTTTGCCGCCGAGCCGATTCCGCTATTCGGGTATTGCGGCATTCAAGGGCGATAAGCTCATTGGCTGGCTGAATGAAAGGGAGAGCAGGGGCTATACCGATATTACGAATAATCTGGATAGTACTACGATCGCTATACCATGCGGGGAACAGCGATATTTAGGAGTAGAAGTGACCTCATCCAATTCCAAAATCAAAACAAAGGTTGTTAACGGTAAGCCGGAGGTCGAGGTAGCCATCCGAACGGAAGCAAACATTGTCGAGAGGTCGTGTACGGACGTTGACTTATCCAAACCGGAGACGATCAAGGAATTAGAGGCTAAGACGAAGCAAAGCGTTCAAACCAATGTTGAAGATGCCGTTTCACGGGCCAAGGAGATGAAGTCGGATATATTTGGCTTTGGTACTCAGATGGAGAAGGATCATCCAGCCTTTTGGAACCAGGTCAAGGATAAATGGCGCGATGAATACTTTCCGAAGATCAAGGTGAATTACAAGATCCAAATCTTTATCCGGGATACCGGTACAACCATGAATAGCACGATTAAATAAGGAGAGGAGAGCGGCAAAAGATGGCATCCGTATTTGCTGTTCTGGCTTTGGCGGCAGCTACTTTTTGGCTGGAAGCGCCTGCGCTAATCCGACAGAAGCAATTCCGCGAGCTAGTTATTTTCCTTGTCCTTCTCTTGGCAGGAAGTGCATTGTATAGTGCTTTGATGCTTCAAGTCAAGCTCCCTAATCCTTTTATGTTCATCAAATGGATGTATGCATGGACAGGGGGGACAAGCACCATGTAGAGGGAAAGGGGGAGGTCAGGTATGTCTATATATAAGAATAGTAAAATATCGGTCAGACAGTTTTGCATCCTCATTATGATTGGAACGGTTGGAGACTCCATTCTCGTTATGCCGACGATTACAGCGGTTTCCTCCAAACAGGATGCCTGGCTCTCCATGCTGCTTGCCTTTATTGGGGGACTTATAACGGGCGGATTATTCGCAGCCATTGCCAATAAGCTTCAGCGAGTAAGCTTATATGAAGCCATCCGCCAAAGGCTGGGAGTATGGTTTGGCGGCTTCTTTTTTCTTCTTTTTCTGTTTGCTTCGTTTATGTGTTGTTTGACCTTGCTCAGCGAGATGATCCAATTTATGACGACGCAGTTGATGCCCGAGACTCCGGTTACGGCGATCATTATATTTTTTGCAGCGGTCATTATTATTGCTTACCGGTATGGCATTGAATCTTATGCGAGAATGGGAGAGCTGCTGTTCCCCGTCTTTATGGGACTGTTTGTCATGCTTGTTGTCTTTCTTCTGCCGCAGGTGGATTGGCCCAATGTTCAGCCGATAATGGCCAAAGGGTTTTTCTCGATTATCTCGGGGGCATATCCTGCCTACTGTACAGGCTTCGTTGAGATGGCCGTGCTGCTCATGCTAGTACCGTACGTTACGGGTAAAGGCAAGCTGACGAAGCCGATTCTGACGGGCTTTACAGTAGGAGGCATGGTCTTGTTCCTGGTGGTTCTACTCAGTGTTCTTGTGCTTGGGCCAAGCTTGATGGAGACGAAATATTACCCGACCTTTGTGCTTGCCCAGAAAATTATGATTGGCCATTTTTTCGAGCGGATTGAAGCCGTAATGGCCTTCCTGTGGGTTATTACCGTGTTCTATAAAACCCTGCTTCATTTCTTCACCATTACGACAGGGCTGGCGCAGGTGTTTCAATTGAAAGAGAGCAAGATGCTGACCATTCCCCTTGGCATGATTTTGCTGGTTGGCACGGTTGTTGGCACGCCAAACATCGTGGTTTACAATGTAATTCTAATTGAATATTATCCGTGGTTTGACATCACCTTTTTCCTTGCGCTGCCGATCGTTTTTCTGATTCTCCTGCTTGCGATCAAGAAAAAACAGCAGAAGACGCAACAGCCGCCGCAACAACAACCGCAGCAGCCACAGCAGAATTAGGCGGATTTTTTACAAAAAACGCTTGTTACCGATGCGGGAGCATGTTAATATGGGTCTATAAGTAATAAAACATGAAATATGAAATATTATTGAGGTGACTCGAATGGCCCGCTACAATTCCGAAGAAGAAGTTCTCGCCCATTACGATCCGAAGAAATACCGGACGCCGGATGGCTATACAAGCGATATTGCCGTATTTACGATCATCAGCGAGCCAATCGCGCCAAACAAACCGCCGAAGCGGACGTTAAAGCTGATGCTGATCCGCCGGTCGCGGCTGGATGGGCAAGGGAATCCGAATATCGAAGGCGGCAAATGGGCGCTGCCGGGCGGCTTTATTGATCCCGAGGAGATAGCCTACGAAGCGGCGAAGCGAGAGCTTTCCGAGGAGACCGGGGTAGAGGGCATTCATATCCAGCATTACGGCGTCTATGATAAGCTGGGCCGGGATAAGCGGGGATGGATTATATCGAATGCCCACTACGCCATTGTGCCGGAGGATTATCTCGGCAAGCGCAAAGCCGCGGATGATGCCGAGGATGTGGAGCTCTTTACCATTGATGAAATCAAGGAGCTGGAGCTTGCCTTTGATCATCGCCAAGTAATCGCCGATGCGTATGAGATTATCCGCAGACATATGCTGCTTTCGACCGTCGCACGGAACTTCCTGCCGCAGGAATTTACATTAAGCGAGCTGCAAAGCGTGCTGCTGACCGTAACGGACAGCCCGAAGGTGGCCAAATATTCCACGTTCCGCAACCGTGCCGAGAGGCTTCCTTTCATCGAAGTGGTGAAGACGGACGGGGAAACCAAAACGACATCAAGAAACTCCAAGCGGCCATCGATTTTGTACCGTTTCAAAGAGGGAGAGCCTCTGGAGTCCATCTACTTCTAAGGTATTGTCACAATACCTGTTCTTTTTATAAAAAATATTTCATAAAACATGAAATAAGGAATATAAGGAGAGATTTATCTATGACAGCGAAAAATGAACGGCTAAATACTCCGTTTGATTATCTGTTCCACATGCTGGAGATTGGCGGTAAAAGCAGCGTTACCATGAACGAAGTGCTGGCCGAAGCAGCGAAGGAGAAGCTTCCGCCCGCGGAAGCAGACGAAGAGCGTATTCTGCTTCTTGTCATCGATCAGCAGAACAGCTTCATCGAAGGAGGGGATTTGGGGGTTCCCGGTTCGGTGCAGGATACAGCCCGGCTTGGAAAATTTATGTACGAAAATTTGCATAAAATCACACAAGTCGCGCTCACCAAAGACGTCCATACCCCGCTGCAAATTTTCCATCCTTGCTGGTGGGTCGACCGGAACGGTCGGCATCCCGTGCCCGTGGAGACGGTCATTACAGTAGAGTCCGTGATGAATGGCGAATGGACGCCGGTCTTCTCGCCGGCGAGGAGCCTTGCCTATCTTCATGAGCTGAAGTCGGGAGGAAAAAGGGAGCTCAGAATCTGGCCGTATCACTGCCTGGAAGGGACAAACGGCGTAGAATTCGAAAGCCAGTTTATGAATCTGGTTTACTTCCATACCGTATCGAGAAGAAGCACGCCGGTTATTTTGGAGAAAGGGCAGGATCCGCTTAGCGAAATGTATGGCGCGTTCTACCGGGAGGATGGCGTGGCCAGCGACGCAAACCGCGCTTTCCTGGACAGCCTGCTGGATTACAGCAAAATTTATATCGCGGGTCAGGCACTCTCGCATTGCGTGCTCGATACGCTGAAGCATATTTTGGAGCATCATGCGGATAATCGAGCGTTTACGGAAAGCATTCTTCTGCTTAAGGATTGTTCGAGCCCAATTCCGGGAACGGAAGCATTAACGGATGCGGCCATGGAGGAGATCGTTCAACGATACGGCATTCAGCTTGTGACGGCGGAGGGCCTTGCAATATAAGCATACGGAGGTTAGGGGAGATGGACAGCATGGAGCAAATGACGAAGATTTATGCGGATGACAGCCTTGCGCTGCATACGGACTTATATCAGGTGAATATGGTGGAGACTTATTGGGCCGAAGGGATAAGCGAGCGGAGAGCGGTATTCGAACTCTTTTTCCGCAAGCTGCCTTTCGGGAACGGCTATGCGATATTCGCGGGCTTGGAGCGGGTAATTGAGTATGTGCAAGGCTTCGGGTTTACCGCATCGGATCTGGCGTATTTGAAGGATGAGCTGGGTTATGAAGAGGATTACCTGGACTACCTTGGGAAGCTTCGCTTCAACGGGACAATTACCGCCATGCGCGAAGGTGAGCTTGTCTTCGGCAATGAAGCGATTCTCCGGGTAGAAGGCACGCTGGCGGAAGCCCAGTTAATCGAAACGGCGCTGCTGAACATCGTGAACTACCAGACGCTTATCGCGACAAAGGCTTCGAGAATCCGCAATGTTGTTGGGGAGGACGCGCCGCTGCTCGAGTTCGGCACGCGTCGTGCCCAGGAGATGGACGCTGCGCTGTGGGGCTCGCGGGCTGCGATTATCGGGGGCTGCGACGCGACCTCGAACGTGCGCTGCGGCAAACGGTTTGGCGCGAAGGTATCGGGTACGCATGCCCATGCGATGGTTCAGGCGATGCTGGATGAATACGAAGCATTCCTGCGTTATGCCAAACGACAAAAGCAGATGAACCGCAAATGCGTCTTCCTCATCGATACGTACGACACGCTCAAATCGGGCATTCATAACGCTATTCGAGTGGTGAAGGAGCTTGGCATTAAAGACTTGTTCGAAGGGGTTCGGCTGGACTCGGGCGATCTTGCTTATCTGTCGAAGGAGGTCCGGAAGCTGCTGGATAAAGCGGGCTTTAAGCAGACAAGGATTTACGCTTCGAATGATCTTGATGAATACACGATTCTGAACCTGAAGGCGCAGGGAGCGGTCATCGATGCATGGGGAATCGGCACAAAGCTGATTACGGCGTATGATCAGCCGGCTTTAGGCGCAGTCTATAAAATTGTGGCGATAGAAGACGAAACAGGAAATATGGTCGATACCATTAAGATTTCGGGCAATCCCGAGAAGGTCACGACGCCGGGGATGAAGAAGCTGTACCGGATCATTAATCTGGCGAATCATCGCTCGGAGGGCGATTATATTGCGCTGGAAGAGGAGAAGCCGCAGGAGGAAGGGCGTCTCAAGATGTTCCATCCGGTGTACACCTACATCAGCAAATTCGTAACGAATTACGAGGCGCGGGAGCTTCATGCGGATATTTTCGCAAACGGAAAATTGGTGTACGAGTTGCCCCGCCTGTATGAGGTGCAGGCCTTTGCGAAGGCGAATCTGGAGCTGCTCTGGGACGAATACAAGCGGAATCAGAACCCGGAGGCTTATCCGGTAGACTTAAGCCAGCGCTGCTGGGATAACAAGATGAATCTCATCCATGCGATGAAGGAGAAAGCGGAAGGAGTGGCCAAACAGACATGACAACGAAATCGCGGAAAATCGGCATTTACGGCTCTTCGTTTGACCCGGTTACGAATGTGCATTTGTGGACGGCATCCACGGTAGCGCATCGCAAAAATCTGGATTTAGTCATCTTTCTGCCTTCCTCCAGCATGAGACATGACAAGAAAACGAACACAAGCGACGAGCATCGGATAAACATGATAAAGCTTGCGATTCAGGACAATCCGAAATTCATTATGGATCCGTATGAGCTTCAGGTGCTGGCCGGCATGCAGTATACGTTTCATACGATGAGGCATTTCCGCGAGCAATACCCGGAGGATGAGCTGTATTTCATTATGGGAGCGGATCTGCTGGTCGATATTTCGGAAGGAAAATGGTCGCATGAGAAGGAATTGATTGAGGAAAATAAGTTCATCATAATGGCACGTAATGGAATTGATATGACGGAAGCGATCTCCCGCTCGCCGCTGCTGCGCAATCATGACGACGGCAGATTCCAGCTGATGAGCAAAGGGCTTGCGATGGAGATCAGCTCCACTTATATCCGGGATGAATTCAGCCGTGGCGGGGAACCGAGGTATTTATTGCCGGATGCCTGCTATGACTATATCAAGAAATACGGGCTGTACCGACAATAAGACAATCGATTAAAGGAGGCGCATGGTGATGACCTTGCAGCAGCAGATTATTGAGAAATTGGGAGTAAAGCCGCAGATTGACGCGCAGGAGGAAATTCGGAGAACGATTGATTTTATTAAGGATTATATGACCTTCGCGCGAAAAAGCGCTCTTGTGCTCGGTATTTCGGGAGGCCAGGATTCGACGCTTGCCGGCAAGCTCTGCCAGATGGCCGTTAACGAATTAAACGATGAAGAGCGGGAAAAGACCTATCGCTTCATCCCTGTCCGGCTGCCTTACGGCAATCAGAAGGATGAGCAGGATGCGCAGGACGCGATAGCTTTTATCGGAGCGGAAGGCTTCATCACGATTAATATTAAAGCGGCTGTTGATGCCGGAGCTGCAGAATATGAAGCGCGGACAGGAAAGAAATTAAGCGACTTTACGAAGGGCAACCGGAAGGCACGAGAGCGCATGGTTGCGCAGTTCGAGATCGCTGCCGAAGAGAACGGGCTGGTGATTGGCACGGATCATGCGGCCGAGGCGATCACGGGCTTTTATACCAAGTTTGGCGATGGCGCGGCGGATCTGACACCTTTATACCGGCTGAACAAACGGCAAGGCAGACAGATTCTGAAGGAGCTTGACTGCCCGGAGCATCTGTACCTGAAAACTCCTACGGCGGACCTCGAAGAGAATAAGCCGCAGCTCGCTGACGAAGTCGCGCTGGGCGTGACTTACGACGATATTGACAACTATCTGGAGGGCAAGGAAATCGGAGAGGAAAGCCGCCAAAAGATCGAAAATTGGTATATCCGGACGATTCACAAACGCGAACAGCCGGTGACGGTTTTTGACCGTTGGTGGAAGAAAACCGAAGGGAAATAGATTGAAAAAAAACGGAAGCCTATCCTTATTCTCGAGGATAGCGGGTCACTTTTCATCGTGACTCGGCTATCCCGAGCGGGATAGGTTTTTTGTCATGATCAACAAGGCTAAATATATAGGCCGTTAATACTAAATGCGAATAATTGTAAATCATTGTTTTTATTTTCGAAAAAATCTGCTATTCTACTGGTGATCAGCTAATGGATTGGGGAGTGAGCACTTTTGAAACCGGTTACAGTGTATGATATTGCGAAAGAAGCGAATGTATCGGTTGCAACGGTATCGCGTGTTTTGAACAATACCGCCCCTGTAAAAAAGTCAACGAGAGATCGCATCGTGGAATTGATGAACAAGTACCAGTTTCAGCCTAATGCATTAGCTAGAAGCCTGTCCAAGAAGGAAACGGGGATGATCGGCATCATTTTGCCGGATATTACGAATCCCTTCTTCCCAGCGGTTCTGGCCGGCTTTGAGCAAGAGGCGAGGAATAAGGGCTATACGTTCTTTCTATGCGATACCGTGTCGACAAACGGGGATTCCAAGGAGCAATATGAACGTGAATCGCAGTATCTTGGCCTGCTGATGGAGAAGCAGGTCGACGGCATCGTGATGATTGGCGGCCGGATTAATCTGGCGAGGCCAAGCGAAGCCATGGTCAGCGAAGTGGTTGATATCAGCAAACGCGTGCCTACCCTGCTCATTAACGGGAATCTGCCCGGGCAAAATATCCATTCGGTTTGCGTGGACGAACGGGAGGGAGCCGAGCTTGCGACGCAGCATTTGATCGACCTGGGACATCGGGATATCGCGTTTGCCGGCGGTTACCAGAGCATGGCCAATACGCTGCAGCGCGTGCAGGGATTTGTGAAGACCATGGAGAAAAACGGGCTGAAGGTCCGCAAGGACTGGGTATTGGACGGCGGCTTTACGGTTGAGAAGGGCAAGCTGTTCATGAATTATTTGCTTAGTCTGCCCGAGAGGCCGACGGCACTATTTTGCGCGAACGATCTTGTGGCGATTGGCGCTCTTAAGGCGGCTTACAATGCCGGTCTTCGGGTGCCGCAGGATCTGTCGCTGGTTGGCTTTGATGATGTTCCTTATGCGTCCAACAGCATCCCGGAATTAACGACGGTTTCTCTCAAATGCTACGAAATCGGGAAATACGCGGCCGAGCAGCTGCATAAGATGATTACCAAAAGCAAAGTCAGCAAAAAGACCAAGCTCAGACCCGAATTAGTCATCCGGGAGTCGACAGCTCCTCCTAATGTTTCAAGGCCAAAGGGACCAAATTGAATTTTTAGATAAATATTTCAAAAAAACTAATTGACAACGCTTTCAACTCTGATTTAGAATCAAGGTGTCAAAGCAATCCACTGTTCGAATAAAAATGAAACCCGTTTCAATGCTATCGGCTATCATCATACTTAACCCATGAAATGCACGTAAGAATACCGTAATTAGACAGTTAATGTTGTTTCGGATCGAATGTGTATTTTATTTTTACCAAAAAATGAAACGGGTTTCATGAAACGGGATACATGTCTGATAGATCGGGGGGTTTATCTCATGAGTTTAGATACACAAGCGATATCGGCTGTTCAATTCGATGCTGATGCTGTTCGTATCCATGGAGAGCCAAAGCTTCTCTTAAGCGCTTCGCTCTTTTATTTCCGGATTCCGAGGCTCCTATGGAAAGAACGGATGGAGCAGCTGAAGGCTTACGGCTATAACAGCATTGATGTCTACTTCCCTTGGAACTATCACGAATTAAGGGAAGGCGAGTGGGACTTCACCGGTGAGCGTGATGTCAAAGCCTTCCTATCTGCAGCCAGAGAAGCGGGATTATGGGTGATTGCAAGACCGGGACCTTACATCTGCTCCGAATGGGACGGCGGTGCGCTTCCTGCATATCTGTTCGCTCAGGGCATTGAGATTCGCCAGAATGATCCGGTGTTTCTCTCAAGAGTAGCCGGCTGGTTCGACCGCATTATACCACTGCTGAAAGCCTATCAGGCTGGAGAGGGCGGGACGGTTATCGCGGTTCAGCTGGACAATGAGCTGGATTTCTACGACTGCAAGGATCCGGAAGGATATATCGGCGCATTAAGAGATCTGACGCTTGCCCATGGCATTTCGGTTCCGCTGTTCGCATGTGCCGGTCAAGGAGGATTGCTGCAGGCGGCAGGAATTGCCGAGGGTGTAGCTCCTACCTGCAACTTCTACCCGGATAACCGTGATCCTGAGTTTGAGCAAAAAGTGCTTCATTACGGCGGACTCATGGAAGAGCTTGGTTATCCGCTTCTAGTGACCGAGACGAATCGTGCGCATTACCTGCTTCGCCGCTTGCTTGGCTGCGGTGCCAAACTTCTTGGACCATACCTCCAGGTATCGGGCACGGACTTTGGCTTCACGAATGCAACGAATAACTGGGGCAAGCCGCTTGCTTTCATGACATCGGATTATGACTTCGGAGGAATGATTTCGCCTGAAGGCCACATTCGGCCGGAAGCGTATGAGGGGCGGATGCTCGGCAGGCTGACCGAAGCATACGGCAGTAGACTTGCCGAAGCGAAAGCAGTCGGAGCAGCAGACAATAGTCTTAGCCGTACCGGCCAATGGAATAACGTTGCCGGTCCTTATGTACTGGAATTGAAGGATGGCGGACAACTGCTATTCCTGACAAATCTGGACGATGAGGATAAGGAGATAGCAATAGCCGGCTCGCCATCCTTCATTTTGCGGGGAGGTTGCTCGCTTGCTCTGCCTCACCGGATTCCATTAACGGGTTGGGGATTGGAAGGAACCTTGGAGCAATCCACAGCAGAGCTGTACTTCGCGAAGCAAGCCGGAAGCAAAACCGCTCTTGCGTTCCATACGGAAAGTGCCGGTCAAATTCAACTTAACAGCGAAGCCATTGCTGCTGTTGAGACGGAGAACGGCGAGGCAGAGCTTCGGGATGGCATGTTGAGGATTAAATTTGATGGGACATCGGATGCAGTATGCCGAGTAAATTACCATAACGGGACGCTTTTGACGATTGTAATCCACAATAAAATAAAAGCGCTTTATATGGATGAAATGGATGAAGTAGGAACAGGTAGCTTTGGTTCAGCGGAAGCTCGCGCTTCTCATGAAGAGCTGCTGGAAGTAGAGATTTGGCAGAAAAGCTCCTTGGATGGAGCGGTGCCGATGAGCTCACCGGGTGCGCGGCAGTCAAGAGAGCAGGCAGCATACCTGGAGCAATGCGATATTTATCGCGGATATGCCTGGTATGAAGCGACGGTTCCTCCTCATGATTCAGCTCAAGCGGAAGGGGTACTTATCAAGAATGGCAGCGATGTAATATCGCTTTATGTGGACGGCCATTATGCAGGAACTACCGTACCGGGCGGAAGCAGCAGTTATCTTCCGTTGAAGGAAGGGCTGCAATCAGGTAAGCTGGTTGCCCGCACGGAAATCTGGGGACATTCCAACTTCGATGATTCCAGATTGCCAGGACTGAAGCTTCATTCTTTGAAAGGGCTTACAGGAATGACGCTTGTGACCAAGCAGCATGAACTGAGCCGTAACTGGAGCGTGTACCGGGCGGCGGATCGTACGATTCGTCAGGAGCTTACATCTGAGGTTGACCGGAAGTTATGGCCGGTTGTGAATCTGGGCGGCTGGTTATCGCCGGATCATCCGGCCTTCGAATATTACCGGAAGAGCTTTACTCCGGGGGATCAGGCAGACAGCTGGACGATTTACTTCGAAGGCATGCAGTCCATGGCGAAGGTTTTTGTAGACGGCAATCCTGCAGGCGATGTTTATCCGTTTGATCCTTATCTGGATTTATCCTCCTGCCTTAGAGCTGGACAGCAGGCTGAGCTTGCCATCTTCCTGGAGAGAGTAATTGGACTTCCTGCCGGAAGAAGAGCTGTGATGTACGAGGGAGTGAAGGCGGCAGATTGGATCATCAGCGGAGCAGAGGAGCCTGAGCTGTTAGCCCATGCGGATGCGGCACGCTCTCAGTCACAGATTGCGGAATTGCCGGTGCAGCTGGAGCCGGGTCAGACGGCATGGCTGTACAGCACGATTCAGAATTCGGATAACGGCAAGGGTTGGCGCGCATTCGTCTCGGGATCAGGCCTTAAGCTGACGGTGTTTCTCGAAGGTCGGCTTGTTGGACGGATCTGGACGCCTAGTGAAGAGGGCAGGCCGGTCATTACCGGCGGAAGCCAAGAGTCCGTTTACTTGCCTGGCGCATGGTTCGAGAAGAAGGAAGGCGAGGTTGCCATCCTTTTGGAGGCAGTTGATCAAGCTGGAGCCTGCAGGCTGGAGGCTATAAGGCTTCAACCGGTTTAAAAATCTTAGGTTTACGCTTACGAAGTATGAATGGTCACAAAAAGGCATGTGACCATTCATAGGTTTATGCTTACGAAGTATGAATGGTCACAAAAAGGCATGTGACCATTCATAGGTTTATGCTTACGAAGTAAGAATCGCCACAAAAGGCGTGTGCCGATTCTTTTAAGGAGGTAATCAAATGGAAAAAGTTATACAACCAGCGATCCAGAGCAAGACTCGCAGGGAAAGCTCCGGAAGACTGAGACGTTTTTGGAACAACAAGACATTGCTTCTAATGTGTTTGCCAGCAATTGCCTTCTTCATTATCTTTGCTTATCTGCCAATGCCGGGCGTGTATCTGGCGTTCATTCAGTACAATTACGCGGACGGAATATTCAAGAGCCCGTTTGTAGCCTTCGATAACTTCCGATTCCTCGTTATGAACGGAGATCTGTGGCGGCTGACCTTCAATACGGTAGCTTATAACCTGGCGTTTATCGTACTGGGTAACTTATTGCAAATATTCGTCGCGATCCTGCTTAACGAGCTGCGCCGCAAATGGTTCAAGAAGGTCGCGCAAACGCTGATGTTTCTGCCGCACTTCATCTCGGCCGTACTGATCGGTCTGATCGCGTACAACATTCTCAGCTATGATTACGGCTTGCTGAACCATGTGCTAGCATCTATCGGCATGGATCCAGTTAAGGTTTACTCCAATACTCACGTATGGCCTTTCATTATCGTAATAACCTACCTATGGCAGACAACGGGTTATGGCTCTATCGTATACTTCGCTGCCATTATGGGTCTTGATAGCGAGATCATTGAAGCTTCCGAAATCGATGGTGCAAACGCTTTCCAACGGATTATACACATCGTTATTCCATGGCTTAAACCAACGTTCATTATCTTGCTGCTCTTCTCGCTTGGCGGGATCATGAAAGGGAACTTCGGTTTGTTCTACAACTTGGTTGGAGCAAACAATACTGCCCTATATGCGTCGACGGATATTATCGAAACCTATGTATTCCGTTCGCTTATGACGAACTTCAACTTCTCTATCGGTAGTGCAGTAAGCTTATATCAATCGGTATTCGGCTTCGTAATCGTCATAACGGCCAACTGGCTCGTTAAGAAGGCGTCGCCAGAAAACTCGTTATTCTAGGGGGTGCTGTCATGGAAGAAAATATTGCAGAATCCAGAAGCATTCGGACTGATGCGAGCGAGGTCATAGTCAGATGGTTTGGCTATATTGTGATTTCCATCTTTGCGCTTAGCTGTTTGCTGCCGTTCCTTCTTATCTTGGGCACATCGCTCACGACGGAGTCGGCAATCAAGAAGTTCGGCTTTAACTTCTGGCCGAAGGAATTCACAACGTTTGCTTACAAGATCGTATTCGAGAATCCGGATATGATGGTTGGTTCTTATATCGTCACGATTGGCATCACGGTAGTTGGCACAGCGCTTGGCTTATTCCTTGTAGCGATGACCGGTTATGCGCTGCAGCGCCCGGACTTCGGCTACCGGAACAGCATCTCGTTCTTCATCTACTTCACAACGTTGTTCTCTGGCGGTCTTGTTCCTTTCTACCTGCTTGTTACTCAATATTTAAGCTTGAAGGATAGTTATATGGCAGTCCTGCTGCCAGGTCTTCTCAGCCCGTTCCTGATCATCATGATGAAGAGCTTCGTCCGCTCGATCCCGCATGCGATCACCGAATCCGCGAAGATTGACGGTGCTGGAGACTTCACGATATTCATTCGCCTGATTCTTCCGATGACAACGCCGGCACTCGCAACGATTGGTTTGTTCATCGCGCTGGGTTACTGGAATGAATGGTATAACTCGATGCTGTTCCTCTCGCCTAATATGGAATATCGTCCATTGCAGCTGTTCTTATATAACGTTATTACAAGCGCAGACTTCATTCGGAACTCTGCCGCGGCATCTAACGTTGAACTGAGGGATGTGCCGCTTGAATCCATGAAGATGGCTACAGCGGTTGTCGCAACAGGTCCGGTCATTCTGTTCTATCCATTCGTACAACGTTACTTCATTAAAGGTATTACTGTTGGCGCAGTTAAGGGTTAATGTGCCGAAGGCCAAAGAGGCCTCTTCACATAACGGGCAAAGCCCGATATTGAAAAACAAAGGGGAGACGTGCATGTTTAAGAAAAGTTCTGCAATCTTGCTGTCTATTTTGATGGCTTCCAGCTTGGCAGCCTGCTCCGGTAATAACAACAAAGATAATAAACCAGCAGAATCCGCTAAACCAAGCAATGCAGGCACGAACGCAGAAGCATCGACAAACACTGGCGGCGATGCGGCTGTTGATACTTCCAAGTTCGTTAAAATCAGCTATCTCGTACTTGGCAATAAGCCGACAAACGGTCAATTCGAGAAGGTCCTTGCTGAAGTTAACAAAATCATGAAAGAAAAAATCAATGCGGAGCTGGAATGGAAATGGGTTGAATGGGCGGATTGGCAAACCAAATACAACCTTACACTTGCATCCGGCGAATC
Organism: Paenibacillus glycanilyticus; assembly: GCF_023715145.1. Classification (GTDB taxonomy): domain Bacteria; phylum Bacillota; class Bacilli; order Paenibacillales; family Paenibacillaceae; genus Pristimantibacillus; species Pristimantibacillus glycanilyticus_A. Next base: position 25,826 of record NZ_JAMBNP010000012.1, read on the forward strand.
AACGGACCTGATTACAATCGGTACGGACTGGCTCGATACTTGGGGTAACGCGCAACGCGGCGCCTTTATGAACCTGGATGACCTGCTTCCTAAATATGCGCCTCAAACCTTTAACTCAATCCCTGAAGAAGATTGGGCGGAAAGCAAATACAACGGCAAAATCGTCCTTATCCCTGAAAATGATTATACGCAATGGGTTAACCATGGCTTCTTCTACCGCGGCGACTGGGCCAAAGAAGCAGGTATCACAGAGCCAATCAAGGACTGGGAAGGCATTGGCAAATACCTTCAGTACATTAAAGACAACAAACCTGATGTCATTCCTTGGGACGCTGTTTCCGGGGTAAGCACATTCGGCGGCTTTGATACTTCCTACACGGATAACCTGGAACTGCCGATTTCGACAGGTTACCTGCCGGTATTCACGGCGAAATCGTTTGACGAGAAATATACGATCAACAGCCCTGTCTTCGAAGATACGATGGTGAAATACGCAACCATGATGAAAGAATGGGCGGACAAAGGCTTCTGGCGCGAAGATGTATTGAATAACAAAAACGATACTCGTGCTTCCCTGCGCGCCGGTCTGACGGGCATGGACCAGCATCATACGCAAACGTTTGGCGGTCTCCGCGTTCAAATGGACAAAGACCAACCCGGTTCCGAGCTGCAAATGTTCCCGTTTGCCCGCCAAGGCGGCAACAACCTGCTTGAGCTGTCCATCACTCACGGCGGTACTTCCGTAGGCGCACACAGCAAAAACCCTGAGCGCGCTCTGATGGCTTACGACCTGATCCGCAACGACGAGCAAATTTACCACCTGCTCAACTACGGTATTGAAGGCGTGCAATATGAAGTTAAAGACGGCAAGCGTCAACAGCCGGCAGGCTATGACGAGGCTAAAGACGGCTTCTATGCAGACTTCTGGGGCGGCCGTGTTGACAAGTTCGAAATTCCAAGCGTAACAACATGGGATCAACTCGAAGAAACTCTTTATGCCGAGTATGACAAAATCAAAAAACCTTACCCTTACGGCCAATTCGTATTCGACAAAACGCCAGTTGAAGCTGAGCTGACGGCGATTACGCAAGTAACCGGTGAAATGGGCCCGGCTATTGCATACGGTAAAGCAGGCGACCCTGCCAAAGCGGTTGAAGAATTCCGCAGCAAGCTGAAAACAGCCGGCTATGACAAAGTTCTTGCCGAGCTGCAAAAACAAATGGATGCTTACAAAGCATTGATCGAAGGTTAATCAGCGAAAGCCGGGATTGGACGTAATCGTCTAATCCCGGTTTTTTTATTTCACTTAGCCGGTATAAGAATGTCGATCTGAGAGTCGGTCTGCTCAAGAGAGTAAATATCATTCCAGTATTCAATATCTATGGGCCTCTCGCCATAGGTGTTGTTTATATAGTCATACGTATGGCCAATCTCCGACTCGGCGCCGTGATGGACGATTCTGACAAACCGGCCTGGAGGCAGAATGAACGTCGTCATGTCCGTTGGAATTTCGTCTAATGCGCTTACCTCGAAGCCCACTACATGCTGAAAGGGGGTGTCATGCGTCCATTGGCCTTCCTGGTTATAGATCTGAATGAGGTAGATACCGGCTTCTTTCCGATGCTTGATATCAGCTTTCCGTTCCGCCAGGGTCTCGCGCAGCTTGCCTACTATTCGTGATTCCAGAACATGATTAAGGCTTTCCGTTATCGAGAAGCCAACCAGCTTGATTTCATCTTTTTCAATAAATTCGGCTTGATGAGCAGGCATTATATCACTCCCTAAAATATGGAAATATAACCATGAATAGAATAGCGAATAAATGTTCGCTTGTAAAGGGGGGAATTACAATTCCAACAATTACGTTTACGTTAATGTTATAGGGGAGTATGCTAAATATAGATCCAACGTTTGAAACAGCATGGAAGTGGGTAACAAAAGGTTAGGGAATACATTTGAAGGAGGCACCAATTATGTACAAACACATTCTTATTCCCGTTGACGGTTCGCAGCAGGCAAGCAAAGCTCTTGACCATGCCATCGGCTTGGTGAAGGCTATTGGCCAGGACATACCGCTGTCCGTCATTCATATTACCGGTCGCGTCGCGATGAATGAGGCTTTTGTTTATGTGGATGTGGGAGAGATGCTGGAAAAGGAAGAGAATGAAGTGCTTTCCGCAGCCGCTGGACAACTGAAGACCTCGGGGGTTGCTTACACTCTGCTGAAGGCGGACGGTGACCCTGCCACCTTGATTTGCCGGACGGCCAAGGAGCGAGATTGCGACCTGATTATTATGGGCAGCCGCGGCATTGGGCTGGTCTCGGAAATCTTGCTCGGAAGTGTCAGCCATGGTGTATCCCAGCATTCGCATTGCCCGGTGCTGTTATTGAAATAAAATAATCAATATTTAAAGGCTGCCTGCGGGCAGCCTTTTTGCTGCTGTGTATTCGATTATACGATCCGGAAGATCGGAGCGATCGGAATAAACTCCACCGCCACTTCCGGATATTGCCGTCTCAGCTCTTCGCTCAAAGCCCGCATGCCTGGCTCTTCGCTTTCGGCGTGGCCAAGGGTGAGCAGGGCTTTCGGACGCCCTTGGTACGAAGCGTCCCGAATGTATTCCGGCGTCTCCCATTCCGGTCCTTCGCCAACAATCAGGAGGTCGAGCTCATGCTCGCGCATGAACGGAATGGCCGTGGAGGCGCCTCCCCGATAGCCAACCAATATGCCGGCACGGCGGCATGGAGTGGAGAGATCTCCCGTAATACGGAGGAAAGGCATCCCCAGCTTTTGCTTCGCATGCGCGGCAACCTCGGTAACCGTCAAGGACGGAAGCTCCACAATTGCGGCAATAGGCAGCATTTCTGTTAAATGGGATTCCCATTCCAAAGCAGCGAGCAGGCCCGTCATAATGATATCCGGCTGCTTCCGGTGGCAGTAGTCATGGTAACGGAAGATTGCGATACCGCTCTCCGCGATCAACTTTTGCTTTTGCGCATAAATCGGATCGTTCTCAATCAGTTTTTCTTCATGGCGATGGCTGTAAGAGAGAGGCTCATGAGTAATGAGAAGATTGGCTCCCAACGCAATGGCTTTCTCGATGACTTGCTGAGTTGGCATAAAAGAAACGGCAATTCCTCGTACTTCCGTATCCGGCTGGCCGGCCATCAGAATATCCACGGTATTGCTGATTGGGGGAACCGAAGAGCATAATTTATCTATAACGGTCTGAACGGATAGTGGCATAGGATAGATTCCTTTCTTAGGGGTGCTTATTTGCTGCTTGGATATATTTTCTCGCCTTTTTCCAGCATGTCTATAAATTGCGCAATACGCTTTATCCGCGTTTCCTGTTTCTTCGCATTATGAATGCGGAACAGAATGGCATATCGGTTCTGCTTGTCCAAGGCCTCGAAGAACTGCTGCGCTTTCTCGCTCCGTGCCAGTTCATGGGCAAAATCCTCGGGAACAGTGGCGTTCGACTGCGACTCGTAAGCTTTTTCCCATAATCCGTTTTGCTTGGCCGTTTCAATCGCCTTGAAGCCGCTTGGCTGCATTTTACCGGAAGCAATGAGGACCTCGGCTTTATCTTTATTGATTTGCGACCAGATGCTTTTGGGACCTCTAGGCGAAAATCGCTGCAGCCAGCTTTCTTCGTCATGCGCTTTTTTATGGCTGTCGATCCAGCCGTAGCATAATGCGATATCCAGTGCTTCATGGTACGTAATCGATGGGCGGGAGGCATTCTTTTTGGCAAGCTGCATCCAGATGCCGGTCGACAGATCATATTGCTTGGCAAGCCATTCCTCGAAAGCCGGCGGGTTCGCGAAGAAGAGAATAGGCTGTTCTAATTTACTCATCGTCAAGATCTCCTTTATCCCGTTTCCTTCCACCATTATAGCACCGGCCCATCATCGGTATAAGTCTTGAGTTTACATACATTTCCTTTAGAATGAGATTATCGCCTCTGCGCATAAAGCGGGGAATACGAAAGTAGGGATATTGAGAATGGGCCATGTCAGAGCTATCCGGGAAGAAGAGCTTCAAGAGCTACTGGACTTATATCATTATTTGAATCCGGATGATCCGGAGCTTGAGGCAGCGGACGTACAGGAGCTGTGGAAGCAGATTCAGCAGGACGCGAACATGCATTATCTGGTCGTTGAAGATAACGGCCGCTTGGCTGCGGCCTGCGTTCTCCTGCTTATTCCCAATTTAACAAGAGGAGCAAGGCCGTACGGTTTAATCGAAAATGTGGTTACCCATCCCGACTTCCGCAGGAAAGGTTACGGAACCCGCGTGTTACGGGAAGCTTTGACAATCGCATGGGAGCATCATTGCTATAAAGTTATGCTTCTGACGAGCTCGAGGAAGGAAGGGACGATGGAATTTTACGAGAAGGCGGGATTTGTGCGAGGGATAAAGACGGGATTTATCGCTAAGCCTTCGTCCTGAGGTTAGGAGGGTTAAATTGAAACGCGCTAAACGATTAATGCGAGTGATTGTATATGCCGTACTAATCACCATCGTCGGGGTAGCTGCAGCAGCGGGAATATGGTACCGGCATACGGCTCCGTTAGTGAATGACGGGGTATCGACCATTTCGACTCCTGAGGGAGAGCTCTTGGAATATGTTGTAGATCTGCAAAATCAGGGGTTTCGGAAAATTGATCTCGTCAGCGTAACGATAGGCGGCCCTCCCGATCCGGGTCCCGTTCAGCTTGGCATCACTTATGATTCAGGGCAGATTGTACAGGTGCTGCCTGAGCCAGTTCCGGCTATTGAGTATATGGGAATTCATGATTCTTCCATCTATCCGGCGCTTTCCGATGCGGAGTTCAGGAAGGCCGTTGCGATGAAGACCCATACCCCAATCCATTATGGTATACGTTTCGCCGCGAATCGCGGCCCGATTCATAGCGTTACGGTCAAATACAAATATTTGGGCTTTACCAAAAAGCTGACGATTACAAATTGGTTCGACCATTAGAGAGGATCAGCTGGTAATAAAACAAGAGGGTTGAACCGCCGCGGTTCAACCCTCTTGTTATTACTCAATCCGGAACACCGGGCCCTTCGGATAAAACGGCAAATGTTTGCCTTTTGGCAGCAGGTAGGCATGATCACGCTTTACGCGAAGCCGGTCACAATCGCCGTCGGTGATGATTAAGAGAGGTCCTTTTTTCGGAAAGTCCTCAGCATGCTCCAGCAGATCAATCGCGGGCTGCAGAACGGTGCCTCCGCGCCCCTTTACTTGGACTCTGTCGCTGATGAGATCGGGGGACATGTAACCGGCATCGTAAGGAGCCGCATCGCAATAAATGATGCGAGCCATCGGCACGTCACGCGCCTCGGCGTAGCTTGCAATGGCACCAAGACATTTGGCAAGCAGCTTTTTGTCCATAGAGCCTGAAGTATCGAGTATGACGCCAAAAGTCCGCCCGTCTTCGCTGCTTCCCGCGTCCACCCATTGCGGCCTCGGAATGTCCGGGGTAGAGGACTGCCGCCTGGAAATGCGGGAATAAGTACGCTTCTTCTCGAGTGGAGCGAAATAATGATCAAACCAGCGGGCAAGCTCCACATCCCATTTGATGGGAGGCTGGCCCAAAGCTCTGATCTCCTCCACAAGTCCCGTCGGAAGATAGCCGCGCCCTTGCTCTTCGTGGTAGACGAGTCCTTGCTGCATCGCATTGCGGCAGAAATCATCCAAGCGTTGCCCCTCGCGGGTATCGCGAAAGCCGGGTGACCCATCATCCAAAATATCCCCAAGTCCATTCCCGCGTAGAGTTGCTAACTTGCGATAGACGCGAATATCCGCAACCATTCTGTCATAGATCGATTCCGCGCTAAGTCCCTTTAGCTCCGGATCAAGCATTAATCCCATGCGAGGGTATTCGCCGATCTTCATCTCCACCAGCCACAGATTGATGACATAATCGCAAGCTATATTCCACAGATAATGGTCGCGCCCTTGGCAGCGTTCATGATGCTGAAGGCCGGCATGCAGGAGCTCATGCGCCATCACAAACAACGTTTCATCATCGGTTAACCCGGCAGCCGGATTCATGTAGATGACACGGTCAATGACATTAATGGCAGCAATCGAGATCTCGAGACGCTGACAGATCTGCACATCTTCAATCATTTTAAAGCCGGACGCGAGCGCTCCAAGCAGCGGATAATGGTCGATGAACCAACGCTTCGCTCTTACCGCATCGGTAAGCGAAGCCGAATTCGATGTAAGCGAGTCCAGATGGCCGCCGGCGACACTAACCGCTTTGGTTACAGCGTTCGCAAGACCCTTTGCCAGGTAGCTTTCCCAATCCGGCTCCCGGTCGTAGTAATAGGAAGTAACCTTATGGTCGTAATTCATATCGCAGGCAGAAGGTCCTGCCGTGCCAACGTAATTTAATGCGTGAGGTAGTCCCCGCTCAAGAAAATAGGAGTAAAGCTGCTCCTCATCCCTGAACGGAATTTCAACTCGTGTTTCCATATCGGCGGGTACGGTCCCAATCCTTAGATCTTGGAGAAAGCGGGCAATATAGACATCGCAAGCGGCGTTCCAAAGAATAGGCCTTTCCTTTTTTACCTTGAAATGACCTAGGCCAAGATGAAGAAGGCAATGAGCGAGCACATAGATCCACTCGGCTGTTTCGCCGCGTCTCTTGGGATGAAGATACAGGATTCCGCCAATCGTTACCGTTGCCCAGCCCGTCTCCGGATAAGGGGCGCTTTCCTGGCGCATCATTCGGACCCGTGAGACCAGCGGCGAAAATATGGGATGATCGGAGATAAATTGAATCGCATCATTTGCATTTTTAGTTGCGGGATCTATCGTTTTAGGTTTGCGCGCCATAGCGGATCACCGGTCTTTCATGGCAAGTCTAGGCAGATCCCGCACGATCTCCACCATCAGCCAATCCGGAATGTTAGCTTGCTGATCATGCCTCGCGACAACCATTTGGGCGATCTCGAAAGAAATCTGACTCAGATCTTTAATGAGCTTTTTAGCCGTATGGGCAAACTGACGATGGGACTCGCGGATGTGCTCTTTATTAGAGGGCAGCTCTTTCACAATCTGAGAACGGAAAGCCTGCGCAAGGAAATAGAGGACGTCACGATCCTCCGGGGCATCCGGGAAACCAACTTTGCCTTCCATGATCTGATTAAGCTGATATTTGCTGCTCAAGTTCTTATAGAAGGCTTTGAACTGGACCGCATGCGCGGGAGTGAGAGCACCGTTAGCCAGAATGCCGACGATATCCGTCGTGACCGCCTCCCCGAACTCATGAAGCGCATCCGAGAGCATATGCCAGGAACGAGGTGTCGAGAAGGTCTCTTCGCTTTTTGGAGGAGCGCTCCATAGATGATCGGGTCTGGTCTCCAAGTATTCAATGACGGTCGGATGAATAGAAGCTTCGTAAGCCCAGTTGATCCAGTCTTTGAAGGACACGTTTAACTGAACATGAAACATGCGGTTAATGAGGGCGGAGCTCATCGGCTTGACGATTGCGCTGTCCTGCGCGCGGTTGCCGGCACCTATTACAATGGAGCCCTCAGGCAGATAGTAGTCTCCAATGCGCCGCTCGTGGATCAAACTGTAAAAGGCTTTTTGCACTTCCTGCGAGCAGGCGTTAAGCTCATCGAGAAACAGGCAGTAGGGCTCATCACGGGCAATCATGGCCGGCGGGCAGAACTGGCTTTTGCCGTCTTTAATTTGAGGAACGCCGATAATATCTTCAGGGGCAAGCTGGGAACCGAGGAGGGATACGCATGGAAGACCAACTTGCCTTGCGAATTTCTCGACAAGGGAGGATTTTCCGATACCGGGTGCGCCCCATATGAAGACGGGACGGATAACGGAGACGTTAAGCAAAACATCCATTAACTGCGAGGCAGTTACGGGTGCGGCAATATTCATAGATTATGGTTTACTCCTTGCATCGTAATATTCTATACCGATTATAGCAAAGAGGGTTTGACTGCTTAAGAGAAGAAACGGTTATATTTATATGTTATTTCATCCTCAGGGTCAAAGCAAAAAGAGCACAGCAGGCATACGAATACGTATGCCTGCCGTGCTCCGCAAGATATTCTGAGTTCATTGCGTTTAAGCGGCTTCATGTGAAACACGAGCTGCATCCGTGCCAGAAGCAACGGCGCCATCGATCGAAAACGGTAAGACGATCGTTTTAGTTCCATCGGCTGAAATCACTTTAAGACGATGATCTGTTGTAATAACTTCGGTTGAAGCAACAGCGTTACCACTAGCATCTACAACGGAAATCGTTTGGACACCATTTAGGGATATTAACTCGTCTAGAACATTTCCAACCGTAGTTTCGGCTTTAATGTCAATTGCACTTCCTGAAATGGAGTTAATATGCGTGCTTGTATAGGCCATATCTACAGCTGTGTCAGAGACAATGTTCGGGAAAACGTAGGACTGCGATAAATTTGCCTGTACGGAGCTATCGAACTTGGTACTGCCATTTGCGTCAGGATACACCGTCGCCGTTTGAGTTCTATACTTTTTATTGAACGTTTTAATACCTATATGGCTAAAGTGATAACTTGAAGTACCTCTAACTTGTACGGCACTGCCGATTAACCCGCCTTGTAAAATATTTAGGTTGCTTAAATTAACGTCAGTTCCATTATCAACAACAATCGCAAACCGGTCATTTCTTAATGTGTCTTCATATTTTATTGAACTGTCTTGAATCGTGACATGATCTACATATTTCATGAGTATTCCATAGGCAGGGAATGAACTTGCATTTGAATAGGACGAGGTTCGATAGTTACCTCCGTTTTTCGCTTCAGCTATAACTTCCGTCGTGTTTGATAAAACGGGCTTGGAAGCAGGCTTGGCAGGATTAAAGGACGCCGTAAGATCAAGGTTCTTAATCGTTATATTGCGAACGGGATACGTTTCTCCATCCACAATCGTTCCTACCGAACCAACGTCAACTTGGCCTGCGGATCCGGTGCTTGGAAATCGTTTATATCCTTGGATCACAATGGGGAACGCTCCGTCTCCTCCCGCGTTCTTGGATAAAACAGCCCCATCAACCGTTACGTTTGAAATCGAACCGGGTCTTCTTACTCCAAGAGGCAGCCTTGCGGTTTGAAGACTTCCGTCTTCGTCTAACCCGGCGCCTTCAAAGCGGGGAGACACGCCGAAAGCGATCCCGCCGGATGTGTTTTCCAAATGTATATCGGAAAAGGTTACGTTACTTACGTTTGAACCGTCGTTAACCCAGATGGCTACGCCGGTTTTATTCGCATTTGTTGTTAAAGTTAAATTTCTCGCGGTTATATTCTCCATATCTCCAACCGTTTCCGAACCCAATTGGAACACGTTTCCGCCCGCGATGTCGCCGGCAACGATTTTTTCAATATCGATGTTGGAAACATGTCTAATAAATCCTAAAGAAAAGTCGCTTCCCAATTTTGCTACGTCATTACTGGATTTCAACGTTGTGATGTTATAAGCGGATGCGTCGTTATTTTGCATAAAGTTAAAGGTGTCTCTTTGACGACCGGAGGTAGAGTCAGGCAATAAGATATTCTGAACCCGAATGTTATCGCATCCGGTTGTCAGTACAGAAAACCAGCCGCCTTGTTCGATGGTCAATACATGATCCTCATCCGTTCCGCCGATCACGATATTTTTAGATAGTTTGAACGAAATGGTCTTCGTCCCGCCGCCGGGAACATAAGGATCGCTATAACCCGTATATAAATTCATATTTCCGTAAATTTTGGCGGAGTTGCCGATAATTTTTATATTCTCTACGCGAACGCCCCACATCAGAGCGTCTTCCCAATAGCCATGACCGTCATCCTGCCCCAATGCAAAAGGATAATTTAAAGTGGCTTCTCTTGCATCGATATTGTCTAAAGCTATAAGTTGAGCGTTTTTGTCAAAGTACAAATACACGTTGCTTCTCAAATGGATGCTGTTTGAAGCGAAATTGGAGTCTCCTTTGAAGTAAACCGTTCCGCCGCCATTTTTGCTTGCTGCAACAATGGCCGCATTGATAGCGGCAGCATTATCCGATCCGGTATATTTAATAATGTCGCCAGCGCTGTCCGATACTTTTGCGTCAGCAACGGCACCAAAATCCGTTACGTCATATTTACCTGTATAATAGCTTACCATGTTTGAATTTCCGTCGGATGTTACCAGCTTAAAGTAATAGTTTGTTTCCGGTAATAGGTTCGAGAGTATCGCTTGTTGCGATTTGAAAGCTATTCCTGTTTTCACCCATGTTAAACCTTTGTCTAAACTTGCATAAACACTTGCTTGTTTATTCACTGAATCAGCTTCAAGCACAACGGTTGTTGGGGTAGTATAGGAGACATCAGCAGCTTTTCTGACTAAATCTGTTACATTAGCAGTTACATGGAAGTTTACCGTTCCTGTTTCCGTGTAATCCGTTTCGCGAGGTGTTCCCGAATAAGCCTTGCCGCTGAAAGTTGCACGGAAGGTTCCGCCATGACGCGGCATTTTTTTGTTTTTCAAAACAAGCGTAACATCAACGCCATTGTATGCGCTAAAATCCGTATTCTTTATGGAAACCGTTTTTCCACCGTCCGTTATGGACACTTTTGTCCGTAAGTCCTCATTTGAATTGATATCTCTAACCCAGTTTCTTCCCGAATGGTTATAGTCTTTAGCGGCAGCGATCGCAGCATTGTTTAATGGTACGAAGCCGCGGCCAATTAAATCGAACGTATCAGTAGGGGAAGCGGTTATTCCATCCGGCAAATGAAAGGTTAACGTTCCGTATAAATATTTTCTTTCCGGAGTGGTTCTATTGATGGAGTATTCTAATATTACATCTTGAGTTTGATCTGCTGTATATTGCTGCAGGTTTGTTTTTAGAGTTGATAGCTGGATTGTAAACGTTTTGGATGTTCCATTCTCAGCAACTACGGTTAATCTATCATCGTTCACGATTTCATCAGACAATCTTTTTTCGTTTCCCGAACGGTCTGTAACCGAATAATGTTGAATCGAATGGTCCGTGGAATCAATTTCAGCAAGCAATTGTTCAACATGATATTGAGGCAGCATATAAATAGAGCTGTTTGCGTTGTCGATGCTTGATAGGTGAATGGCGTTATTTAGCATTATAAGATTAGTATTAGAAGAATTTGCCGGTTTAAAAGCAGCTTTCTTTAAAGAGATTTTAGAATGATTGATTTGCAGCCTGTAAGATTTAGCGTTATTAACGGCAGGCAAATGAGTTATCGCGTAGGCTATTCCATCTGTGCCTTTTATTGCACTGATTTTTGCATTAGACAAATCCAGTTTATCCGTTCCGTCAAGGATAGAAATATAAGGCGGAACACTTCCGCTTGTAATATTCAATGGATCTACTGTTGAAGATGTCCTAAATGAAAAGGTGTCCGACACTCTTGCGTTAGACGAAAATCCCAATGGGGTGATTTTCTTAGATTGCCCATGATTATCCTGCTCCAAGCTGTCGCTAAGCTGCGGATCAGATGCAGCCCATGCACCGTAAGCCAGACTAAACAACATGATTAGAGCAACAATAGCGGATATAAGCCATTTTCTTCTCAACTTTACTCACTCTTCTTTCTATGTTATTTGAAATAATCGATTTGAAGCCAGTAATAGAATAGTTTAGTTTTGTTCGACGATTGTTAATTAATGCCCTTCTCATCAATAATTGAGCACAAACGCCTAGTTCATATTTTTCAAGAGAGTAATTTGTAGTGCTCCTATGGTATCTCATGATCACGTAGCGAGCTTAGTAATCGAAGGTGGGATAAGCGAAGGTTCATTATAATGAGATTGTTGACGAGGTAGTCGTGCGGGATGGACTTCACGGGAATTGTGAAAAAGGATTCAAGCTGCTTCCTATCCCGGATTGAAGTCACATATCGTTCTGATTTGGTGTGATTGGAATCACACCGGCGTAGTGCCATTCTTCCGTATACTTGGGTCATAACAAGTTAACAAGTTGAAGAAAGCGGGGAGAGCTTCATGCTAAGTGAAAAAACGATAGGCATCATTAAATCGACTGTACCGGTGCTTGAGGTTCACGGGACGGCCATTACGAAACGGTTCTATCAATTATTGTTTACCAGTCATCCCGAGCTTATGAATGTATTTAATCATGCGAATCAAAGACAAGGCAAACAACAGACCGCGCTTGCAAATGCCGTCTTGGCGGCAGCGAAATATATCGACAAACTTGAAACGATTCTGCCTGCGGTAAAACAAATCGCGCATAAACACCGCAGTCTTGGCATTACTGCAGATCAATATCCGATTGTCGGGCAAAATTTGCTGCAAGCCATCAAAGAGGTGCTTGGTGACGCTGTAACCGACGATATTTTGAATGCATGGGCGGATGCGTATGGCGTAATCGCAAGTGTGTTCATCGGTGTTGAAGCGGAGATGTACAAGGAGGCAGAAGAGCAGCATGGAGGCTGGGCCGGTTACCGGGAATTCCGCGTGGAGCGCAAGGTAGAAGAGAGCAGCGTTATTACCTCCTTCTATCTGGTGCCGCAGGATGGAGGAGCCATTGCTTCGTTTGTACCAGGGCAATATGTGAGCGTGAGGATGGATATTCCCGGCGAGAAAAACACGCACATCCGCCAGTACAGCTTATCGGATGCACCGGGCAAGCCTTATTATCGGATCTCGGTCAAACGGGAGGACTTGCCGGCAGAGAAGCCTGCCGGTGTTGTCTCGGTATACCTGCATCAACAAGTGAAGGAAGGCGACGTGCTCTGGTTATCCGCCCCGGCTGGCGACTTCACGCTTGATTTGAAGGATAGCCGTCCAGTTGTTCTGATCAGTGGCGGCGTAGGCTTGACGCCTATGGTCAGCATGCTGAATACGCTTGCGGATACGAAATCGGACCGCCAGGTTACCTTTATTCATGCGGCTCAGAATGGAGAGTACCATGCTCTGAAGCAGCAAGTAGAGAAAACAGTGGAGCAAGCCCCTAAAGCAACGGCCCATTGGTGTTATGCGCAGCCAACCGCGCAGGATGCGGGAGCTTTCCATAAGGAAGGCTACATCGATCTGCCTTGGCTGCAAGAGATTATTCCGTCCAAGGATGCCGTGTTCTACTTCTGCGGACCAACGCCGTTTATGGCTCATATCAACCGCTTGCTATTAGAATGGGGAGTTCCTGCCGCAGATATTCATTTTGAATTCTTTGGACCGTCCGGCAGTCTGAACGAGGCATCGGAAAAGGCGGCAGTTACCAAGTAGACGTCCGCTAGATAATCAGCTCTCCTTTTTGGCACGCAGCAGCCGGTTAATCGTCTCGCGTCGGAGGCCGATAAACTGACCGATCTCATCTTGCGTCAGAACATCGGTCAACGCTGTTGGGGAGATATAATGATCAAACCAGACTTCAAGCTTCCGCAGCTTGTCCGCCGGCGCGATTGCGGTCAGTTGGTCGATCCGCTGCTGCATCATACGGAGCTTGTCCTGCAGCTGCAGGGCAATAGAGCGGTAGCGATCGGGATGCTGCTCCAGCTCCCCATACCAGGATGCCGCGGGAAGAACATCCACCTCGCAGGTGACAAGCGCGATAGCCGTGCCGAAATAAGGGTTGGGACTGATAAGCGAATGATGCGGTATGATTTCATCCGGTACGATGATGTTCACCAGAATTTGCGAGCCGTCAGGGTGGACGCGCACGATCTTGAGCAATCCGCTGCGCAAGTGGTAGAGCGGTCCCGACTCGCCCTGCAGAAATAACGTCTCGCCTTTATGTACAATCATATAAGGTATGAAGCCTCCATAAATACAAGCGAAGCCTGAAGTTCGGGTTTCGCTTTTTTGCTTTCATTATACGATAGTTTGCATTTTGATGTTGCATTCCCTTCCAGATCTTGTATCCTAATGAAAGAGAACTTACGTTCGTTCATAAAGGAGGAGCTGGCTTGCGAAAGCTTGAAAATGAACAGGACATCATTCGACTAGTGATGGAGGACGAGTGGATGATGGAGGTTTTACATACGGCAAAATCATTGAATCTGCCCGATTGGTGGGTATGTGCCGGCTTTGTAAGGTCAAAGGTGTGGGATTATCTGCATGGTTATGCGGAGCGGTTCTCGCTGCCGGATGTGGATGTCATCTATCATGACCCTGCGGCGCCGGACGAAGCCCTGGAGAAGGAGCTGGAGCAGAAGCTGAGCGGCCTCATGCCGGGAATTCCTTGGTCCGTCAAGAACCAGGCGAGGATGCATCTTGTTAATCATGACGATATCTTGCCGTATGCGTCATCCACCGATGCGATGTCCAAGTTCCCGGAGACGGTTACCGCGTTAGGGCTGACCTTGGATGAAGAGAACGGGGTTCTTCTGTCTGCGCCTTGCGGGGTCGGGGATCTGCTAAGCTTTGTTGTCCGTCCGACACCGCATTTTAAACAATCCCCCGCGCTTATGCAGATCTACGAGAAACGTCTTGCCAAGAAAAACTGGAGGAGCAGGTGGCATAAGGTTCATCTTTCACATCATTAACCGTGCAGGAGGCGAGGTATTGGAAACACAGATCTATATGGTGCGGCATGCGCATTCCGGTTATACGCCGGATGAATTAAACCGTCCTTTATCCCCGCAAGGCGAGGAAGCGGCCAGGAGAGTCGCTGATCTTCTTGTAGAAGAACAGATTACCGCAATTATCTCCAGTCCATACAGACGGGCGGTTCAAACGGTTGAACCGTTAGCTGCACGAGCTAGCCTGACCATGCAAGTGGAAGATGACTTTCGGGAACGGTTGTTGGCAGACGGGCATCTGGAGGATTTTGACCACGCTATCCGGAAAGTATGGGAGGAGGATTCCTTTTCGTGGCCGGGAGGCGAATCCAATCTTGCCGCGCAGCATAGAGGCGTACGGGCCCTTGAGAACGTGCTTCATCGCTATCTGGGCGAAAAAGTGGCGATCGGCACGCATGGCAACATCATGGCATTAATGATGAACGCTTTTAACCCGGCCTACGACTTCGATTTCTGGAAGCGGCTCTCCATGCCTGATATTTATAAGCTTAGCTTTAATCAGCTGACTCTGACTCGTGTAGAACGAATATGGCAAGCAACCTAACAGGAAAGGCGTGATATGAATGAGCAATCTGCTGCAGGTCAGGTTCCGGTCTCGCAGCTCTCGGAATACGGGTTTTCCGCGATCTTTCAGAAGCTTGTGCAGAACGGATTTCCGGATGCCGGGAGCTATAAGGGACTGAAGAATAATATCGGATTGTAAATCGAAGTCATAGTCTATGAAAAATCTTAATAATATGTAAGTAAGAGAGGGATAACCCTCTCTTTTTTAAATACCCATCCTGTATGCTTGTCTAATCTTTTTCGTTATAGTAGTTGTACGCTTTCGACAACAAGTCAGCTAGCATCAGGCTTTGCTCTTCGCCCAAATGCTCAATCAGACCGCCAAGATGAAGGTTGAACTGATCATCGGCTTCCTTGGCAATCTGTTCTCCTTTGGCGGTCAGCTCGATTCCCACAGAACGTCTGTCATCCGGATCTACCGTACGTTCCACAAGTCCGTCTGCCATCAGTTTCTTGATGAGCTGCGTAACGGTAGGGGTGGTGACCAGCAGTTTCTTGCTGATATCGGACACTTTGATTTTGGGTTTTCCCTCATCCGTATTCGCCATAATACAAAACAAAATGCGAAGCTCGCTCCGGTTAAGTCCGTTAAATGACTTCTGCCTCCATTCTGCTTTCGTAAAGCGGGTAAATGATTCCCTCAAACGTTGAATAATCTCCTGCTGGTTGTCTTTGTCCATACCTGCTCCAATCCGTTAGTTGTTAATTGTTCTACTTGAAATATATCATATTTCTCTTTATTATGATTATAGTTAAGTTGGTAAACTAATTATTTTGACGCCAAAATAATGGGGTGGTACAAATGGTTAACGTAGGAGTAGTCTATGAGCCAGGCCACGAAGAGCTGCTGCGAGAAGGCCTTCGAAAAGGAAAGTTAACCTTTACCACCAGTACGCAACAAGGCATTCAAACAAGCGATGTCCTGTTTAATGGGGTGGGCGCAAGAAATGCCGGGAGGAAGAACGGCGAGGAGCAAGGGCATTCCTTGCGGGAGGCTCAATGAAGACGTATTGCGTAACCGGGGGAGCGGGTTTTATCGGCTCTCATCTATGCGGACAGCTGCTGGAACAAGGACATCGGGTCATCAATATCGATAATTTCAATGACGTGTACGACTATAAAACCAAAATCAGGAATATCCTGAGTAGTACGGGGTCGGAATTTCCCTATCTCTATTCGGAGGATAAGTCGGACAATTTGGCCAGGCTTCAAGCCGCCGTGGAATCGGATCATTACCGGCTTGCCGTTGCGGATATCCGAAGCATGGACGAGTTGAATGCCATCTTCGCAAGCGAAAAGATCGACGCCGTCATCCATCTCGCGGCGATGGCGGGAGTCCGGCCTTCGATTGAGGATCCGCTTCTGTACGAGGAGGTAAATGTGAAGGGAACCCTTCATATTCTGGAGGCGATGCGTAAGCATGGCGTCAGAAAATGGCTTTGCGCTTCTTCCTCGTCCGTGTACGGGAACAATAAGAAGGTTCCTTTTTCCGAGGAGGATGTCGTAGATTTCAGTATTTCGCCATACGCGGCGACGAAGAAATCCTGCGAGGTGCTGGGGCATACTTACTTCCATCTGCATCGTATCGGTACGATTATGCTGCGGTTTTTCACCGTCTATGGAGAGCGGCAGCGCCCGGATCTGGCAATTCACAAATTCGCGAGGATGCTGGACAAGGGAGAAGAACTAACGATGTACGGCGATGGCTCGACAAGACGCGACTACACGTATATCGGCGATATTATTGCGGGCATTCTTGGCGCATTATCGCATGTGGAACAGACGGATCATCTCTATGAAATCGTGAATTTGGGCACGAACCGAACCATTACGCTCCGAGAGTTGATTGCAAGCTTGGAACAGGAGTTTGGCGCAAAAGCTCTTATTCGTGCATTGCCTAATCAGCCGGGAGATGTGGAGCAGACCTATGCAGACGTATCCAAGGCGAACCGGTTGTTCGGCTACCAACCGCAGACCGATTTTGCCGAAGGCATACACAAGTTTGTTACATGGTACAGGGGGAATAGACATGGTTAAATTATCGGTCGTTGCGCCAATTTATAACGAAGAAGAGAATATTAAGCTGCTGCATGAGTCGATCACAAACGCGGTTAAAGATAAAGTAGAGAGTTATGAGATCGTGCTTGTGAACGATGGCAGCAAGGACCGAAGCGCCTTTCTGCTGGATGAGCTGGTAGAGCAGGATGCTCATGTGAAGGTCATCCATTTCGAGAAGAACTGCGGCCAGACGGCGGCGATCTACGCGGGACTGAAGGGCTCAAACGGTGAGCTTGTAGCGCTGATTGACGCGGATCTGCAGACCGATCCGCGGGATATTTTCAAGCTGATGCCCTATATTCCGAACATGGATTTCGTGAACGGCAAACGCGTGCGGCGCAGAGATACGGTCGTCAAGAAGGTGTCCTCCCGCGTCGGCAACGGCGTGCGCAACTGGCTGACCGGCGATCATATCTACGATACCGGCTGTCCGATGAAGCTGATGAAGCGCGAGGTGGCGGACAGCTATTACTTATACGAGGGGCAGCACCGTTTTCTGCCGACCTTGGCGAAAATCAATGGGTTTAAGGTCGTTGAGGTAGCCGTATCCCATCAAGAAAGACAGCATGGCGTATCCAAATATGGCGTGTTTAACCGGGCCTTCGTAGGGCTCATGGATGCAATCGTCATCGGCTGGCTCCGCAGACGTGTCATTCGCTATCAGATCAAAGGCCATTAATTATGTGGTGGCATTCGATTATAGGCAATGTGTCGGCTGGCAACATGGGATGGATTATCTTTGGTTTTATCGGGCAGATCATGTTTACGATGCGGTTCATTACCCAATGGCTGGCTAGCGAAAAAGCGAAAAAAACCGTCGTTCCGCAGTCCTTCTGGATCTACAGCATTCTGGGCAGCGCCGTTCTTTCCATCTATGCGATCTACCGCAAGGATCCGGTCTTTCTGCTGGGACAGCTGCCTAGCGTCTTTATCTACTTCCGCAATATTATGCTGAACCGCAAATCGGAGGTTCAGGCAGCAAACAGCAACTCACTTGATGTATAGTGGAGCACTTAAGGTCCATAGGTGACCTTAAGTGCTTTGTTTTTGCCCGCGTAGAGGGAGTTAAGGTCCCTGAGGGATCTTAACAACGTGCGAAAGCTGCGTAATGCCCGATATCCGGGCGTGCTGAGGGCGCTTAAGTTCCATTCGGGAACGGACAAGCACAAGATATCTTGGCATAAAACGCTAAATATTGGCATGTTCTTCCTATATCTTGCGGCAGTATACTAATCCGTGCATGGCGATGAAAGCGTTGCCAGCAGTCGTTGATTGAGGAAGGAGGGTTGTAGGGAGGCAAATCATGCGATTGGCTTCAACCAAGAATAGCCATGGACAATGAGGCAGATTAGGGAGGAAATAGACGAATGTATATGATGGTTCGGGAGCGGGCGACGAGAAAGCTCCTTGTATTGACGCTATGTACGGTTATGCTGGTCTCGCTCGTATCGTCCTTGTTTATCCGTGAGGCGAATGCCGCGGGCTCTTATCTCTTATCGCAAAATAAAACGGCATACGCTTCTTCCGTAGAAGGCGGAAATGCGGCGAATCTTGCGGTGGACGGTTCAACCGGCACGCGCTGGGGAAGCCAATGGGGCGCAGACCCGCAATGGCTGTATGTCGATCTAGGCGCCAATGCCGCGATTGACCGCGTGAAGATCAACTGGGAAGGCGCCTATGCAAAGGCATATAAAATCCAGGTATCAAGCGATGAATCTACCTGGAACGATGTCTATTCCACAACAACCGCGGACGGCGGCGTGGATGATCTGACTCTCGCGGGCAGCGGCCGCTATGTCAGAGTGTACGGCACGCAGCGTGCCCTTTCCGCTTACGGTTATTCCATTCTGGAATTCGAAGTATACGGCACGGGCGGCTCAACGGCACCTCCGGTTGATTACGGTCCAAACGTTGCGCTGAACAAACCGGTGACCGTATCGTCGACTGAAAATTCTGCTTATTTGCCTCCGGGCTCGACGGCTGCTACTAACGCGGTAGACGGAAGCGCGGCAACACGCTGGTCGTCGAATGCCACCGACAATGAATGGATTTATGTGGATCTTGGGGCAGCCCATCAGATCGGCCGCGTCGTCCTGAATTGGGAGGCAGCAGCGGGGCGGGCTTACGATGTTCAAGTATCGAATAACGGCACGCAATGGACAACCGTCTATCGCGAGCTTCACTGGGCGGGAGGAAAGCACGAAATCCCGCTTTATACAAACGGCCGCTACGTTCGGATGAACGGCATTGGACGAGCAACAAGCTTTGGTTATTCGCTCCTTGAGCTTGAGGTTTATGATTATACCGCGGGCCAGCCGCAGCCGGTTTATACGATTCCTGCACTGCCAACTCCTGCAGCGGTGCAATCGGGCTCCGGCAGCTATCTGACGAACGATATTCATATGCCTCAGCCGAAATATCCGGCCAACAAGTCTTCGAACATCTCGGCTCCGATTCCTTCGAATGACTGGTGGCAGTCGATTCTGATCAAGCCGTACGGCGACTATCTGGTGACTTTGCCGCTGAAAGCGAAGTACTTCCAGCAAGGCCTTGGCATTCTGAATCCGGGAGCGGGCTGGCTGTCATCGGACGGCAGGGCGGTGAATGCCGACGGCAATCCGGATCTGTACGTGATGTCAAGCAGCATCAATACATCCAAGCTGCAAACCCGCGTAACCGGGTATGGCGACTGGTCGGTAGATGCGGTAGTAAGCGACGATGCAACGGACAAAATGAAATCCACCTTCGTCAAAGGCTCGCCTTACGTCTACAATACCTTTGCTGATCCCAATTCGGTTGAGATCTATTCCTCGCTGATTACGCAGCTGTTTGATGACAACGGCAACTCCGTCCTGACGACGGAAGGCGCAACGCTGACAACCGACCACATCGGCGTGAAGCTGGTGAACACGGATGGCAGCGGCACATCGCATACGCGTTACTACGGGATTTTCGCTCCTGCGGGAACGGTCTTCAAGAAGGTTGGGGCCAAGGTGAAAATCCAGCTCGGCAGCGGCGGCAATTACCTGTCGGTTGGCGCTCTGCCGGCTGCTTCGAACCTGAACTACTATTACCAGCATGCCTATGCCTTCGTAACGGATACAAAGGTGAATTACGGCTATAGCGAATCCACTTCGCAAGTGACAACCGATTACGCGTTGACGACGGCGCTGAAGCGCACGGGCTTCTCGAACCAGGCGCTGACCACGCTGCTTCCTCATCAATGGAAGGTGTCGTCGACGCCGCTTACGGCGCTTACTTATCCATCGGTCCGCGGTACATTGAAGGTGCGCGAAGGCAACGCCTTTACAACCGTTGACCGGTTCTACGGCATCGTGCCGCAATTCACCGAGCCGACGGATTCCGCTTATGACAGATCGCTGATGGTATCTTACCTGAAAGCGCTGGATGAAGAAACGACCAGCAACTTGATGGCCGCCGATGCTTACTGGCAAGGCAAGAAGCTTCATCCGCTTGCGATGGGCGCTCTTGCGGCCAATGAGCTTGGCGAGACGGCTTACCGGGATAAGTTCCTGTCGCGGATCAAATCCATTCTGACGGACTGGTATACGTACACAAACGGCGAGCCGGATTACTTCTTGTACTACAACTCCGATTGGGGTACGACTTATTACAAATCAAGCGAGTTCGGCGCGAACAACGGCATTACGGACCATCACTTCACGTATGGGTACTACGTGTTTGCTTCCGCAGTTCTCGCAACGTTCGATAATGATTTCAAGACGCAATACGGTCCGATGATCGATCATCTTGTCCGCGATTATGCGAACCCTTCGCGCACGGATTCGATGTTCCCGTTCTTCCGCAGCTTTGACCCTTATGAAGGCCATTCATGGGCGGGCGGCTATGCGGATAATGATAACGGCAACAACCAGGAAGCAGCGGGCGAATCGCTCTTTGGCTGGGTTGGACAATTCATATGGGCGCTGACGAATGGCGACACGGCCTTCCGCAATGCGGCGATCTATGGATTTACGACCGAGCTTAACGCGGTGATGCAATACTGGTTCAACTATGACGGCGACAACTGGATTCCGCAATATGCGCACAAAACGGTTGGACAAGTCTATGGGGCATCCAATTTCTTCGGCACCTTCTTTAACGGAGATCCGGTATATGTATACGGTATTCACTGGCTTCCGACGGCCGAATATTTAACCAGCTACAGCCTAGCGCCGGGCAAAGCGGCAGGTCTGTACAGCGGCTTTGTAGCCGATAACGGCGGTCAGGAGACAGACTGGTATCATATCGTGTGGCCTATCCAGGCGTTAAGCGATCCGCAGGCGGTCATTAACAAATGGAGCGCGGCAAGCATGCAGAAGAACGAGATCTTCAATACGTATTGGTTCATTCATAACATGCAGACTCTTGGCACGCGCACAAAGGATGTCTGGGCAACTGGCTGGACAAGCGCCACGGTATATAAGAAAGGCAGCGCCTACTCCGCTCAAGTCTGGAATCCGACATCAAATCCCGTAACGGTAACCTTCAAGAACGCTGCCGGAACCACAGGTACGGCGGTAGTAGCCGCGAGGTCGCTCGTTACGGTTAATCCGATGGCGAACTCCAATGCCGGCGATAACTGGGCGCCCATCGGCAGCGGCGGAGACAATGGCAATAGCGGGAACAATGGAAACGATACAAACGTAGCGCTTAATAAAACCGTAACGGTATCGTCGACCGAGGCGCCTTTTGCCGGTGCCAATGCGGTGGACGGCAACTCGCAGACCCGGTGGGCTTCGGCTGCCAATGCCGATCCGCAAACCCTTACGATTAATCTTGGCTCCTCGCAGCAGCTTAGCCGCATCAAGCTGAACTGGGAGACGGCGTACGGCAAATCGTATAAAATCCAAGTCTCGGCCGACGGAAACAGCTGGTCCGACATCTATACAACAACAACCGGTGACGGCGGCACGGATGACTTTACCGTGACGGGAACGGGACGTTATGTCCGGATTAACATGACCGAACGCGGCACGATCTACGGCTATTCGCTTTATGAAGCAGAAGTATACGGCCATGCCGCAACCGCTTCAAACGCAACGTTGTTGTCCATAGGCAAGACAGCAACGGCTTCCACTTACCAAGATCCGTTCGTTCCGGCATCCGCTGTGGATGGTGATCCGGGTACGCGCTGGGGTTCGGTGGCAGGCGCCGATCCGCAGTGGATCACGGTGGATCTTGGGCAAAACCGTACCGTGACCAACATCAAGCTGAAATGGGAAACCGCTTATGCCAAATCGTTCAAGCTGCAAGTCTCGGCGGACGGCAACAGCTGGACGGACCTGTACAGCACAACAGCCGGCACTGGCGCGGAGCTAGACCAGAATGTGAGCGGCAACGGCCGTTATGTACGCATGCTGGGCACGGAACGCGGCACGCAGTGGGGTTACTCGCTTTGGAGCTTTGACGTGTACGGGTACTAATGGGAACGAAAAGATTGTCCCGCATGGGGCAGTCTTTTCGTTTTTGTAGTCCTGCTGACTTGTGGCAAAAATCAGGAGGCGAGAAGCTCGAAGAGTTCTATCTGAAATGGTACGATGATAACAAAGATACGGCTTTCCTCGCGAAAGACATGTGGAAATTCATTCAGAATTAAGAGGGATACGATTGAGATTCGCAGATACGACTGCCGGCGTTCCTTATGCGAAAGACCCTGCCGTTGTCCGGTATAAAGGGAAGTATTGGATGTATTATTCCAGAGGGCCGTTCACGGACGGCCGCTGGGGGATCGGCATTGCGGAAAGCAGCGATCTGGAGCATTGGACCAAGGTTGGGAAGGAAACAATGATCACGGCAAGACCTGGTATTTGTCCAAGGCGGAGATTGGGTGGCAGGATAGCGTTCCTTATGTAATAGCAGGCGAATAGGCAGTCCCGCTTATCTCGACAACATGCCGCATGAATGCGGCATGTTGTTTTTTGTGATGCGAACAAAAAAGGGTGAATGATTGCTTGCTTTTATTCGATATTTAGAATATTATCTAAATATCGAAATAGTTCTTGGAGAGAGGAGTGAACCAACTTGAACGACGCTTTCAAGGCGTTGTCCGATCCGACAAGACGACAGATCCTTCAATTGTTGAAGGAACAGGATCTGTCCGCCGGACAAATCGCCGACCATTTTAATATATCAAAGCCGAGCATTTCCCATCACTTGAATCTGCTTAAGCAAGCTAAGCTGGTTACGGAGGAACGGCAGGGTCAGAACCGGGTATACTCGCTGAACATGACCGTCGTACAGGAAGCAATGGGCTGGTTCCTCGGGATACTCGGGACGAAAGGGGATTGAAATGAAGATGGACCAAACAACTAATCAGACGGTACGGTGGACCAAGCAGGACTGGATCTTGCTCGTTGTTAACGCTGTTATCTTTGGAGTTATATTTCTCCTGTTCAATCATCAGCTTCCGGATGTCGTTGGCAGCCACTACAATATTCGCGGGGAGCAGGACGGAACGATGGCCAAATCCAGCATGTGGCTCGTATATGCGGGGATCGGCATCGCGCTGCCCGTTTTTCTCTCGGTGATTCGAAATGTCGATCCGCGCCGCGAGAACTATGCCCGGTTCAGCGGTTATTACATGCTGATACGGTGGACGGTCAGCCTGTTTATTCATGGTGCTTTTGTGCTGATGATCCTGCAAAACCTCGATTATGATCTGCCTTTTGTAAATATCGTCATTGGCGGGCTAGGCGTGATGTGGATGATCATCGGCAACCGGATGGGACAGGTGCGCAGCAACTTTTTCGTCGGGATCAAGACGCCCTGGGCGATCTCCGATGAGAACAATTGGCGCAGGACGCACCGGATAGGGGCAAGATTATGGTTTATTGCGGGGGTTCTGATGCTTCTGGGAGCATGCTTGCTGCCTGCTAAATGGCTTGTTGCGGTGCTGGGTGTAGGGATTGTGGTGAGCGTGGTTATTCCGTATCTGTATTCGTATTTGTTGTATGCCGGGGCGAAGAGGAAGAGTTGAGATGGGACGAGGCGAAGAGTTGAGATGAAAAACAGCTTGGCAGGGGTTATCCTGCCAAGCTGTTCTTTGTTTAGGGCTGGAATTCATGCAGCAAAATGCGCCTTTTACGCTGCGTAACTTGAACTACATTGGATTGCATGCAGGATAATCCACGCATTTTCATTGGATGAAGCTGGTTAGGTGATTTGTACTGTAGGAAATCCAATGTAGCGATTTTCCCGAAGAAAGGGCGTCTTCGGGAAAACGCTTAAGACCGCGATTTTCCCGAAGAAAAGGCGTCTTCGGGAAAACGCTTAGACCGCGATTTTCCCGAAGAAAAGGCGTCTTCGGGAAAACGCTTAGGACCGCGATTTTCCCGAAGCAAAAGCGTCTTCGGGAAAACGCTTAGACCGCGATTTTCCCAAAGAAAAGCACTTCGGGAAAACGCTTAGACCGCGATTTTCCCGAAGCAAAAGCGTCTTCGGGAAAACGCTTGGACCGCGATTTTCCCAAAGAAAAGCACTTCGGGAAAACGCTTGGGAAACCGCGATTTTTCTAAAGTCCAAGAAACGACTTTAGAAAAACGCTTAAGAAACTCCAAAAGTAATTTTCCGAACCAAATAATCGACCTTCTCCGACATAGCCTCGTCATTAATCTGGGAAAGAACATCGGCCTTGAACAACTGCTGCTTCTTAATCTGATAATAGTCCCAAATCGCATTGCGTAAAGTAAGATTATTTCTCATTAAATAATGAGGATCTAGAAGCTTCTGGAATATCAGCTCGTCTTGCAAAATATAAAGCATCGCATTCAAATCATTCATATACCCTTCCGCAATTCCCCGCTCATAAAACGCCCGCAGCCGGCCGTTCCGATCGCTAATCGCCACTTCAATGGAAGCCAGGAACTGAGGATATACCTCGCGCAAATCCTGGAAAAAGGGCTCCGTACCGTAGTTAGCAATAAGCAGCGTCTGGGAGAAGGTGGACTGGAAGCCCTTGATATAAGCTTCGGGACTTCCTTCGAGCAGCTGGGCTTCGTCGCAAACTAAATATTTAATATAAAGGGCTGTCAGCCGTTCAATGATCTCGTCACGAGAAGGAAAGTACTTGTATAAAGTCGCTTTGGATAAGTCCATCGCCTTGGCGATGTCATCCATGCGAAGTCCCTGAAAACCGTTTGTCTTAACGGGATGCAGAAGCTTGACGACATATTTGTTTTTCGTCGCTTCATCGGTGTATCGGCAGTTCTGCGTTTCGTTGGTTGTCTCCATAAAGCGTTCAACCTCTCTTCCTACTATGTAAGAGTATACACGAATTTGTCGGATAAATAAATTGGTCAATCTAAACTAATTTTATGTAAATGAGTTTACTTTGACTAAATTTTGCAGTATGATCATTTCTACAAACGGCCCACGCGGCTATTAGATAGGAGCAGAAGAACTTATGAGTGCATCATCTAACCAGGACATCCGATTCTGGCCGATTATGATTGCTATATTTTTTGGCGCGTTCCTGAGTATTCTCGGGATCAGCACGATTAATGTCGCGTTGACGATTTTTATGCAGGACTTCCATTCGGACCTGAGCACCGTGCAGTGGACGTTAACAGGCTTTATGCTTTCCCTTGGAACGGTAGCGCCGTTGTCGGGTTATTTGGGGGAAAAATTCGGTTATAAGAACGTATACCTGTATGCGATGGTAGGGTTCGTTATTTTCTCCTTATTGTGCGGCTTTTCCTGGAATGCCGGGTCGCTGATCGCGTTCCGTATCATTCAAGGCATTTTCACTGGGCTTGTTATGCCTGCGACCATGACGATTATTTTTCAAATCATTCCAAAAGAGAAACAGCCGTTTGCCGTTAGTATCTGGGGCTTGTCCGGCATGCTTGCGCCGGCATTTGGACCAACGCTAAGCGGCTGGCTGATTGAACAGTTCGACTGGCGCTGGATTTTCTTCATGAACGTGCCAATCGGCATCGTGGCGATCTTGTTTATTATCGCAATGATCCCGGATGTCAGAATCGGAACGGCCAAGGTTCTGGATAAACTTGGTCTCACAACGGTGGTGCTTAGCAGTGTAGCCTTGCTGCTTGCTTTGAGCGAAGGACGGCAATGGGGCTGGGACTCGGGAAAAGTATTAGGCTTGTTCGGATTGGGAGTCCTGATGCTGATTGTATTCATCTGGCATGAGCTCCGGACGGAGAATCCGCTTCTTAACCTGAGAGTCTTCGGGAATTACCGCTTCTCCATCACGTTAGTGGCAAATACCATCATTACGATCAGTCTATATTCCGGTACTTTGCTTGTTCCATTATTCCTGCAAAATGTGCAGCAAATTTCAGCAATGGATACCGGGCTGATTCTGCTGCCATCGTCTCTGGTCATGGCGCTTGCCATGCCAATCGCGGGGAAATTGTATCCGAGGGTTGGAGCCAAATGGATGACCATCGGGGGACTTGTCCTTATTATCCTGGGCAGCTATGAGATGACGCATCTGCATACGGACAGCTCGCATTTCTACGTGATCTTCTGGATGGCTGTTCGTAACCTCGGCGTGTCGTTTGCAGCCGCTGCAACAAGCACGGCCGGCATGGAGGAAATTCCGCCGCAGATGGTGGGGCATGCTTCCTCGGTAACGAACTGGGTCCGCAATGTCGGCGGCTCGTTCGCGATCGCTTTGTTTACATCGCTGCTGGCTTCCCATACGATTACGCATGTGGCCGACTTGACGCAATCCGGCGCGGAAAATGCAAAGGTGATCCCGCTGTTTGCCTTTACGCTTAGCGTAAATGATGTCTTTACGATCGCGACTTATATCGCGGTAGTCGCGATTCCGTTTACGCTGATCATTCGCAAAAAGGCGAATCAGGCCAAGAACGTAACGGCCGCAGCATAATACGGAAGATCCGGTAAGAAGGAAGCGCCATGGCTAAAGAGCCGTGGTGCTTTTTTTTGTTAACCCTAATTTTCGCCAACGTATTGACAGTCAAAATCCCCCATGCTACTCTTATACCACAGTTAATCAATAGGAATTAACGAAATTAATAATACGGTCCACCGTTCTAACGGAGGCATTCTCAACGCATTTGAGGATGCCTCCGTTTGTTTGTTACTTGCCTTGCGTTATGAACCTGGGAAAGTGGTGATCAATGATGAGCAGTCAAGCTGCAACAGCAGGCAGAACGCCGGGTAAGCTGGCGCTTACGGGGCTGGCGCTTGTTTTTCCGGTAACCTTACTGGTCTTATGGCAGCTTCTCGGGCATTACGGCTATATCTCGGAGCTGCTGTTCCCGACGCCTTATACGATTGTGGAATCGGGTATATCCTTGGCTAAGTCCGGTGATCTATGGTCGAACATCCGGATCAGCGTGACGAGGGCCTTGCTCGGCTTTGCGCTTGGCGGATCCCTTGGACTTGCGTTTGGCGTAGCGGTTGGATTGTTCCGCAGAACGGAGAAGCTGCTCGATCCTACCATTCAGATGATCAGGATGATTCCAAGCCTTGCGGTTGTGCCGCTGTTTATCCTATGGTTTGGTATCGGAGAAGAATCCAAAGTGCTGCTCATTGCCAAAAGCGCCTTTTTCCCGCTGTATATCAATACGTATCTCGGGATCCGCAATGTGGACAATAAGCTGTTCGAAGTGGCGAGAGTGCTTGGCTTCAGCCGTTTCAAGCAGATCACCAGACTCATATTGCCGGCTGCTCTTCCCAATATTGTCTTGGGCGCACGCTTGTCGATCGGCCTGTCCTGGCTTGGTCTGGTTGTAGCGGAGCTGATTGCTTCGACCTCGGGGATCGGTTATATGATGTCGGATGCCCGGCAGTTTGCGGATACGCCGGTTGTATTTGTGGGCATCTTTATTTTCGCCATACTGGGGCTGTTCACCGACACGCTGCTTGCCTATATGGAGCGTCGGCTGCTCAGATGGAAGGATCGTTATAACGGATAGACAGGAGGTAAGGAATCATGAGCAATTCACTCGAAGCAATCGTTCCGCCGCAAGCGGTACCGGAAGCCAGTCATGGAACGGGATCGGCAAGACGCAAACGTCAGCTATCCAGGCTTGCGGGAACGGTACTTAAAGATATTGCGATAGGAGCTGCCATCCCTGCCGTTCTCCTTATCCTGTGGCAGATTGCCGCATCGGCCGGTTACATTTCCCCCATGTTCATGCCGTCGCCGGGTTCTATCCTGCATGCATTCTGGGTGCTTGCGACTTCGGAAAATCTTCTTCACCATTTGCTGGTCAGCATGGGCCGGGCTGGACTGGGCTTCCTCATTGGGGGAGCGGCGGGGCTGTTAATCGGGCTGCTGACAGGATTATTCCTGAAAGCCCAGTATCTGTTTGATCCAAGCATTCAGGTATTGCGGCTTGTCCCGCATCTTGCTATTGCACCGCTTATTATCCTGTGGTTCGGTTTCGGAGAAACTTCCAAAATCGCCATTATCATAACAGGCTCATTCTTCCCGCTCTATATCAATACGTTTCTTGGCATTCGCAATGTGGACAATAAGCTGTTTGAGGTTTCAAGAATACTGGGCTTCAGTCCGCTTAGGAGGTTGACCAGACTGATTCTTCCGGCTTCGCTGCCCGATATTCTGATCGGCGTGCGTATCTCGCTGGCCGTATCCTGGATTGGTCTGGTTGTAGCGGAGTTAATCGGCTCACGGTCCGGAATTGGCTTCCTTATTAATGAAGCCAAGCAGAATTCGGAGACTTCCGTTATTTTTGTAGGCATTATTATTTTTGCGGTTATCGGCAAGCTGATTGATTCGCTAATGAAAGGTCTTGAGCAACGCTGGCTTAGCTGGCGCGACAGCTACAAAGGGTAATCCTTACCGGCTGGCACGGCGGCTAGGCTGTTCAACTCGACAATAGTCGAAATATTCAAATAATTATTCGATGAGGGGGAAAAGGAAATGTCGATTTTATTGCAAAACGGTGCCATTCATCTGCAGGCTGATGTACTTGTTATCGGAGGTGGACCTGCAGGAACATGGGCGGCTATTACGGCGGCTTCGCAAGGCGCGAAGGTTATTCTGGCGGACAAAGGCTATTGCGGTTCAAGCGGGGCGACCGCGCCTTCGGGCACGGGTGTCTGGTATGTGAAGCCGGATCAGAAGCTGCGGGAGGAGGCGAAGGCCAGCCGTTATGAAATGGGCGGCCGGCTTGCCGAGCACCGCTGGATGGACCGGGTGCTTGACCGGACGTACGAGAATATGAACCGGCTGGGCCATGCGGGATATCCTTTCCCGAAGGATGATGACGGCGAGCTTCACAAGCGGGGACTTCAAGGTCCCGAATACATGCGATTGATGAGAAAGCTGGTGAAGAAGGCTGGCGTGAAAATTCTGGATCACAGTCCGGCTCTTGAGCTGTTAGTGGATGAGCATGGCGTTGGCGGCGCATCCGGCGTGCAGACGCAGACCGGTGATGCGTGGACGGTGCATGCGGGTGCCGTTGTGATCGCAACCGGCGGTTGTGCCTTCCTCAGCAAGGCGCTTGGCTGCAATGTCTTAACCGGCGACGGCTATTTGCTTGCGGCTGAATCGGGCGCTCAGCTGTCGGGCATGGAGTTCTCGAACGCTTATGCCATTTGCCCAACGTTCTCCTCGGTTACGAAGACGGCTTACTACTCTTATGCTTCCTTCTATTATGAGGACGGAACGCCGGTAGAAGGCGCGGGATCGAAACGCGGCCGCTCCATTATTGCCCGCAAGCTGCTGGAAGGCCGTCAGGTGTATGCGAAGCTGGATCTTGCTCCCGAAGAGATTCAGCCGCTGCTGCGGGTGAATCAGACGAACTTTTTCCTCCCGTTCGACCGCCGGGGCATTGATCCGTTTACCGATTTGTTCCCGGTAACGCTGCGGCTGGAAGGGACTGTCCGCGGAACGGGCGGTATTCGCATCACCGACGAGACCTGCGCGACGTCGGTTCCCGGCTTGTATGCAGCGGGAGATGCGGCTACGCGCGAGCTGATCTGCGGCGGATTTACCGGCGGCGGCAGCCATAATGCGGCATGGGCGATGTCCTCCGGATCATTTGCCGGCGAAGGCGCAGCCGCTTATGTGAAGAAGCTTGGCGGGCATGCGGCTGACCGTAAGCTGCACAGTGCTTCTACTTCAATTATTACAAGCACGGCTGCTGCATCTCCATCCAGAACGGAGGAGATTGTCCATGCGGTACAGGAGGAAGTGGCGCCTTATGACCGCAATCTGTTCAGGACCGAGCAAGGACTGAAGAGCTCCCTGCAACGGCTTGACGGACTGTGGAAGGACCAGCGGAATCAGGTAGTGGAGCGTTCGGCCAACGGCGTAAAAGCCAGGGAAGCCGCGGCCATGACGGCGACGGCAAGATGGATGTACAATTCCGCGCTTGCCCGGACGGAGACGCGAGGCATGCATAAACGCGAGGATTTTCCGACGCAGGATGCCGGCCAGCATTACCGCCTGGTCAGCGGCGGCCTTGACGAGGTATGGGTGAAGCCCGAAGCGGTTCATGACGCACCGGAGAAGAAGGAGGTTATCGTACCATGATTGAGGTTCTAAGCGAGTCCCGGTGCGTATCCTGCAATCAGTGCGTATCGGTATGTCCGACGAATGTATTCGACCGGGGCGATGACGGGATTCCCGTCATCGCGAGGCAGGATGAGTGCCAAACCTGCTTCATGTGCGAGCTTTATTGCCCGGTTGATGCGTTATACGTCGCACCGGATTCGGAGCAGGTCATTGGCATTACCGAATCGGAGGCTGAGCATCTGCTTGGCGGCTACCGGGAGAAGGTCGGCTGGGGCAAAGGCAGAACGCCTATCGCTTCGCATGACTATATGTACCGGCTTTCCCAGTACGCCAGATTTTAAAGGTTACGACAATCATACAATACTTACTTAATTACGGAGAGGGGTCTGTTTGATGAGGAGAGAAAAACAAAAAGGATTGCGAGGGCCGGTCAGGCTTATCCTGATCGCGGCGCTGGTCATGGCTACGGCATGGCTGCAGGCTTGCGGAGCGAACGGCAATTCGAATTCAAATGCGAAAGCCTCAACGGGCACGGAGAGTACAGCCGCAGCGGAAACGAACAGCAAGGTGCCGTCTGTCCTGAACTATGGCTATATCGGAAGCAATGATAAGAATCTTCCCGGCGGAGCGGAAGGCTGGGGCTTGTATAAAGGCATTATTCAAGAGGAACTGAAGAAATACGGCATTGAAGAAGTGAAGCTGACGGGCTTCCCGAACGGTCCGGACCAAACGGAATCGTTGATTAGCGGACGGCTTGATTTTGGCGGCTTGGGCGATACGCCGGCGATTGTTGCGGCCGCTTCGGGCGCGAAGACGAGGCTCATTAACCAGACGAACATCACGAACGTGGGTTACCTGATCTCGGGTCCTGACGGTCCGAAGACCGTTGAGGAGCTGAAGGGCAAAACGATTGCGATTCAAAAAGGCTCCTATATGCACCGTTACGTTGTGGGTTTGCTGAAGCAGGCTGGCGTTAAGGATTACAAGCTGGTTCATATGCTCGCTCCGGACGGTCAAGCGGCGCTTGCCAGAGGTGATGTCGACGCGATGACCAACTCCGGCTTTAATGCGGAGAAGCAGTTAGCTCAAGGCTACACGTTAATAGACGACTCCTCTAAGCATCCGGAGCTTCATGGAACAAGCGTAACCGTCGTATCGGACAGCTATCTGGAGAAATTCCCGGATTTCCCGAAGGTCTGGAACGAAGCGCGCCAAAAGGCCATCGAAGATCTGAAGCAGCATGAGGAAGAGTACTATCAGTTTATTGCCGACCTGAACAAAACAACGGTCGAATTGGCGAAGAAGATCAGCCCGATCAGTTATATAACGGAAGATCCGTTCCCGGCGGAAGGGATTACCCGCATTACCGGAACAAAGGACTTCCTGGTGGAGGAAGGATTAGCGAAGAAGGATTACAAGATTGAAGATTGGGAAGTAAAATAGTTAATTGACAGAGCCATTACGGATCCTCGTTTATCGACCTTAAAGGCAGGGGATATGGCTAAGGAAAAGGGAGAAGAAAGGGCAAGCCTTGTCGTAGCAAATGAAGGCGAGCATAAATTAAGGGGGCCGATTCTGGAGGATCCCAACTCCCCCTTTTACCTTCCGGAAGGTCACTTATATTGGTCAGAGTTGCCATGCGATTAAACCATATTTGAACCTTTTTCATCATTGTGCTCGTTCTATTCTTTGTGGTAAATTTTGAGAATGGAAAGGGCGTGGCTTTCATGCGGAGCAATTACTTATCCTGCAGTCGAGTTCCGGCCGGGAGATCCGTCTTCAGTTGATGATACGACGATTACGGTTAAAGGAACCTTGCACCGGAAGCTGTTCCGCAATAAGAGTTTTACGGGAGAAATGGAGATTGCGAAGTATGACGTGACGAAATCAAGGATGTTCCCGGTAACGTTCCATAACGACATTCATAATGGCTGGGGCAGTTTTACTTATATGCTGGGTTTGCGAGACGCGAATGGCGCTCCCATTACAGCCAATTTGATTGGATTTGGCTCGATTTGGATGACTGAGGAATTTGAAAGTGTAAAACTGCTGCTTACGGAACCAGTAGGAAAAGGAGAGGGCCAAGGCAAAGACCTCCAAATCCTGGCTCCGGCCACGGACTACGTTAGCGCCCTTGCACTCTCCGAGCAGTATAAAGAACGCGGGCAATATTAATCCCATGCAAAAATAGAGCGAAGTCTGCGACGGCTATCATGGCCATACGCAAGCTTCGCTCTTGTTTGTTTCGCGGCTATTTGCTACAATATTTATCGTAGTTTAGTAAATTTATTAACTAAATCTTTAGTGAATGAGGCATATATGGCTACGATTAAACAAATTGCGAGCGAAGCGGGCGTCTCGCCTGCGACGGTATCCCGGGTGCTGAATAATGATTTGACGCTGAGTGTCAGTGATGAGACGCGCAGCCGCATCTTTAGTATTGCCGAACAGCTGCAATATAAGCCGGCACGCCTCAAGCGAATGAAACAGGAAAAGCTGCTCTCGACGTTAAGGATTGGGCTCGTTATGTGGTCAACACTCGAAGATGAGCACAGCGATCCGTATTTCGGCGCCATCCGGCGCGGGATCGAGACCCGCTGCGAGGAGCTTGGCATCGGAATCGATAAGGTCATACGCGGTGTGCTGAAGACGGAACTGACGCCTCTAACCGAGCTGGACGGGCTTATCGTTGTTGGGTCTGTTGACGATCAGGAGATTAACCGGCTCTACCCGCACAAGGAGAGAGTGATCTTCGTCAACCACGATATGACGCCGGATGATTGCGATTCCGTGCAGCTGAACTTCGCGCAGGCGATGAAGGAAGTGCTTCGCCATTTGTACGAGCTTGGGCATGCGGAGATCGGCTTTATCGGAGGCAGCTCGGATCCAAGCCTGCAGCGGGATGAGGGGCATTACGAGGATCAGCGGACGAGAATATTTGCCGAGCTGCAGCAGAAGCGGGGAATCTACAATCCGAATCTGATGTACTTGGCGGACTGGTCCTCGAACGGCGGTTACGAGGCCATGCTTCGGATGCTTGATGACGGCTACCGGCCGTCGGCATGCTTCATTGCCAGTGATCCGATGGCGGTTGGCGCGCTTCGCGCCCTTCATGAACGCGGACTGCGCGTTCCGGAGGATATGGCGGTTATCGGCTTCGACGATATCGAAGTATCCGCTTTTCTTACGCCTCCGCTTACGACGGTTCGCGTTCATACGGAGCTGATGGGCCGCACGGCCGTACAGCTCCTGCTCGAACGGGTAGAAGGAAGAGAAATTACGTCGCACATTACGATTAACACCAAGCTGGTCGTCCGGGAGAGCAGCGGAAGCAGCAAATAGCAAGTTGCAAACCAACCACTTTTATCCCCTATGAGGAGGAACACGAGAATGGCTATTTTATACGATAAGGAACTGCGTTTATTCCATCTGCAATCGAAGAATACAAGCTACGCTTTTCAGATTCTGAAGCAGGGCTATCCCGCTCACATTTACTGGGGCAAGAAGGTAAGAGGCCTGCAGCTTGACCGCCTGCTTCAAATTAAAGAAAGAGCATCGTTCAGCCCGAACCCGGATCAGAACCAGCTGAATCTGTCGCTCGACGCGCTGCCGCAGGAGTATCCTTCTTATGGAGCTACCGACTTCCGTACGCCGGCCTACCAAGTAAAGCTGCCTAACGGCTCGACGATTCTTGAACTGACGTATGATTCCCATGTGATCTACGACGGGAAAAAGAAGCTGGAAGGCTTGCCGGCCGTCTATGTCGAGTCGGATTCGGAAGCACAAACGCTTGAGCTGAAGCTCAAGGATGATATGACCGGGCTGACAGCGGTATTATCCTATACCGTCTTCGAGAATCATGATGCGATTACGCGTTCCGTGAGGTTTATCAATGGCGGCGATATGACGCTTGATCTGCAGCGCGCGCTTAGCATGAGCGTAGACTTCGTCCATGACCGGTTCGAACTGCTGCAATTGTCGGGCGCATGGGCGCGCGAGCGATATGTTCACAAGCGCAAGCTTGAGCCTGGCATGCAATCGGTTGAGAGCCGCCGCGGTTCCTCGAGCCATATGCAAAATCCGTTCCTCGCTCTGCTAAGCGAAGGCGCTACAGAAGATCACGGCGATGTTTATGGCGTTAACCTTGTGTACAGCGGCAGCTTTATCGCCGGCGTAGAAGTGGATCAGTACCATTCGTCGCGTTTGTTTATCGGCATTAATCCATTTGATTTTAACTGGAAGCTGGAAGCCGGTCAGGAGTTCCAAACGCCGGAAGCGGTTATGGTCTTCTCGTCTGAAGGTCTTGGCGGCATGTCCCGCACTTACCATGAGCTGTACCGCACAAGACTGGTCCGCGGAGAGTTCCGTGACAAGACCCGTCCGATCCTCGTTAACAACTGGGAAGCGACTTACTTCAACTTCAACGCGGATAAAATCGAAGCGATCGCAACGGCCGGCAAAGAGCTCGGCATCGAAATGTTTGTCCTCGACGACGGCTGGTTTGGCAAACGGAACGCGGATACCACGTCGCTTGGCGACTGGT
Source organism: Paenibacillus glycanilyticus (assembly GCF_023715145.1). Lineage (GTDB taxonomy): Bacteria > Bacillota > Bacilli > Paenibacillales > Paenibacillaceae > Pristimantibacillus > Pristimantibacillus glycanilyticus_A. Next base: position 61,052 of record NZ_JAMBNP010000012.1, read on the forward strand.
TTGTTGACCGTAACAAGCTGCCGAATGGACTTGAAGATCTGGTTGATCGCGTGAAACGCCTGGATATGCAATTTGGCCTGTGGTTCGAGCCGGAAATGATCTCGCCGGAGAGCGAGCTGTACAAAGCGCATCCTGACTGGTGCCTCCATGTGGAAGGCCGCCGCAGATCCCAGGGCCGCAACCAGCTTATTCTCGACTTCTCCCGTCAGGATGTTAGAGACTATATCGTGAAGACCGTATCGGATATCTTGTCGAGCGCGCCTATTACGTACGTAAAATGGGATATGAACCGCAACATGACGGAGATTGGCTCCGCTCTCCTGCCGGCAGACCGCCAGCGCGAGACGGCTCACCGCTACATGCTGGGTCTGTACGAAGTATTGGAGACGATCACGTCGTCGTTCCCGCACATCCTGTTCGAGAGCTGCTCGGGCGGCGGCGGACGTTTCGATCCGGGCATGCTGTACTACATGCCGCAAACCTGGACCAGCGATAATACCGACGCGGTATCCCGTCTGAAAATCCAATACGGCACCAGCATTGTCTATCCGATCAGCACAATGGGCGCCCATGTATCGGCGATTCCGAACCATCAGGTTGGCCGTAAAGCCTCTCTTGAGACTCGGGGCAATGTCGCCTTGTCGGGCAACTTCGGCTACGAGCTGGACTTGACTGTATTTACGGAAGAAGAGAAGGAAGCCGTGAAAGAGCAGGTTGCTCTGTACAAAGAAGTGCGCCCTTTGGTGCAATTCGGCGACTTCTACCGTCTTCTCAGCCCGTTTGAAGGCAATGAGACGGCTTGGATGTTCGTGTCGAAGGACAAGAGCGAAGCCTTTGTCGTGTATGTATCTGTTCTTCAAGAAGCAAACGCTAAGCTGGACCGTATCCGCCTGAAAGGCCTTGATCCAAACCGTGATTATGAGCTTGTTGGCGAGGCAGGTGCATTTGGCGGCGACGAGCTGATGAATGCCGGCCTGCAGACGCCATTGTTCCATGGCGATTATTCGAGCAAGGTTTACCGTTTCCGCGAAGTAAAATAATGTTCAAAGATCCTGAGGGGGCGCAAGTCCTTTCGGGATCTTTTTTATATCAAAAAGAGTTTGTATAAATTTGCGGGCTAAGCATATGTATATGGCGGGGAACGAGTACAATGGAAGGAAGAGAATCGATCAATAACCGAAGGAGGTTATGATGAGGGTGAACATAAATATTCGCAGCTATTCGCTTGACCGGATCTTTACGATCAAGAGCCTGACGGCACTGCTGATTGCTTTCATGCTGACTCCTTTGCTGTTTACCTTGCATGCCGTGCTCCAGAAGCGGTATTCCCAGTCCGTTATGGAGGACCGCATTCTCTCGCAGAGCGGTTACCGGATTACGAGCCAGCAGCAGGCGGTTAAGCTGGATTTTCGAATCGATCCCAAGTACATCCCCAAGAAGCAGGGTGAGGTGTTTCAGCTCCACGAGGTTATTTATAACCGCAATCATACGAAAATCTATTTGGAGACGGTTGCCTGGTACAACCCGCCTAATAATTCTGACCATATCTATATAAAGCTTAAGTTCGAGCCTACCTATCTGTACGGCAAAGGAAGCTTTGTCACCGACACGATATTTAATGAGGATAATACTTATAGCCAAGTAATGTTTATGCCCCGATATTATGCCGACGATGGCAGCCTGCTGCCGATTAATGACGGGAACAGCAGCCGCGATGTCTTTATTCCTGCGGAGCAGCTGGAGGGTTTGGCAGGAGGGGTAACGCTGAAGTTCGAAGGATTTAACCTGGTGAAATACGAGCGGGAGTAGGAGGCGGACACGTGATCATTCAGCATTTAGAACTATACACGCATGTTTTGGAGGAGCAGAAAAGCTTTTATGCCCGGGTGCTTGGCATGCCAATAACGAAGGAAACGGCGGATTCCTTCACCGTCCGGGCCGGATATACGCGATTAACGTTTAAACGGGCTAATGAAAGACGCATCTATCATTTTGCCGTTAATGTTGAGGAGAATAAGCTGGATTCAGCGGTCGGCTATCTAAAAGCAAGGATTCCGCTGCTGAGCGATGGGGCGCAGGAGATCTTTCGTTTCGAGGACTGGAATGCACATGCCTGTTATTTCTACGATGCCGCTGGCAATATCGTCGAATTTATCGCGCGGCATAACCTCGCGAGCCACTCGCCCGGAGCATTCTCCATCCAAGATCTGATGGGGATCAGTGAGCTTGGCATGGCGGTGGAAGCTGTTGCGGACACGGTCCGGTATTGCTCGGAAGAGCTGGGGCTCGCGCCTTGGCGCGGCAACGGGACAACCTTTCAGCCCGTCGGGGACGAGCATGGCCTGTTTATCGTTGCGACGCAGGACCGTGCATGGTTTCCCACGCAGGACCGTGCGGAGGCAGCTCCGTTCTCCATAACGATAGCCGGGCCATCTGAACGGCAGGTTACCATTCCCGGCTATCCCTATGAGATCATCATCTCCGGCTCTCAATGAAATTGCTTCTTGTATTCGCTAGGCGGAATGCCAACCGTACTGCGGAAGATCCGGCTGAAGTAGAGCGGATTATCGTAGCCGACAACGGCAGCGACCTCCTTCACGTGAAGCGATGATTCCGAGAGCAGCTTTTTCGCTTCGTTCATCCGGATCTCGGTTATATATTTCATCGGCGTCATGCCGGTTACTTCCTTAAACTTATGAATAAACCGGAATACGCTAAGGCTGCACTCTCCGGCCAGATCGGCGATGCTTAAGCTTTCGCTGTATTTCTCGTGGATAAAAGCGATCATATGATTAATGTCGGGATGCCGGCCTGGCGTTCCCGGTTCATCGGCTGCTTGCAGTCTTCGGCCAACCAAGGTGAGCATCTCGAACAGATAAGCGGCTGTTAATGGGAGGGCTAGCGGCATATGGCTGTTTAATTCTTGTATGATTTTCTTGAACAGGGCAATCACTTCATCCATGATCCCAACCGTATGAACGGACTGCTTCAGAAGACCAAATTGCTGCAGGTAACGATGGGCGTCATGTCCGGTAAAATGAATCCAGTAAGCCTCCGTGCCATCCTCCGCATTGTAGCTGTAATACTGCGGCTGACCAGGGGTATAGATAACCAGGTTTCCGCTTGCTACCTCCATCGTTTCATGGCCAATATGGAACGTTCCTTTTCCCTGCGTAATATAGATCAGCTGGTAATCCACCCTGCCTTGATCCCGGCTGCGAGATAAGCTTTTTGTCAGCAGCTTCTGATAACCGCACCAATTAACGGCCAGAAACTGTTCTTTATTCTCAATGCCATATTCCTGCCAGCCGTGCGCATCGCCGGAAATACTGATCAACAGACTCACGCTCCCGCAACAATTTTGTGTATGTTTACAGCAATTTGATTCATTCTATATTCCCTATTATAGCTCTATAATCTAGGTGAATCGCAATTTTGTGAATGCGAAAGGGGTAAGCAGATGAACAAGGGGCGTATCATTAAAAATATCAATTTGAATTGGAAATTTCATAGAGGTGATGAGCCGCGCGCCTGGTATAAAGGCCTGGACGATTCTAATTGGCGTCAGGTTACTCTTCCTCACGACTGGTCGGTCGAAGAGCCGTTCTCGGAGGAGCATTCCAGCGGGACGGGCTATCTGCCCGGCGGTATCGGCTGGTATAGGAAAGCGGTAAACCTTCCTTCAGACCTCCAGGGAAAACGCGTCTACATCACTTTTGAAGGCGTTTACAATAACTCTCAGGTATGGTGCAACAGCTATTATATCGGAAAACGTCCTTACGGCTATAGTTCTTTTACGTATGATATAACGGATTTTGTTGCATTTGGAGACCAAGATAATGTGATTTCGGTAAAAGTAGACCATAAGGATATCGCCGATTCCAGATGGTTTACCGGTTCCGGTATTTATAGGGATGTATACGTGACGGTTACGGATCAGGTTCATATCGATACTTACGGGGTGTTTGTCACCACGCCTGTCGTATCGGAGGAGCAGGCTGAGGTGTCCGTCCAAGTGAAAATAGCAAATGGTTCGGACAAGGATGAGTCCGTGCAAATTCGGAATGTCCTTCTGGATCAGACAGGGCAAATTGTTCAAACCGTGAACAGCATCGTCACCGTGCCGGGCGATTCTGCAAAAGATACGGAGCTGACGCTTATCGTTGCCAATCCGAAGCTATGGTCGCCAGGCAGCCCTTATCTCTACACGGTAAGGACGGAGGTCAGCAGAGACGGCGAGCTGATCGACCATGTCGAGACTCCGGCCGGGATCCGCTGGTTCGACTTTGATCCGGCGAACGGCTTCAGCCTTAATGGCGTGAATATGAAAATGAAAGGCGTATGCGTTCACCATGATGCAGGCGGCTTAGGCGCTGCCGTTCCGGCAAAGGTATGGGTTCGCAGGCTGGAGACGCTGAAGGAATTGGGCTGCAACGCGATCCGGATGAGCCATAATCCGCCGGCCTCCAATCTGCTGGATCTATGCGATCAAATGGGCTTCCTTGTTATTGACGAGGCGTTTGACGAATGGGAAGGCGTGAAGAACAAATGGTCGACGGGTCATAACGTGTATCCGCCGAAGCACTTTGGCTATTACGAGGATTTCCCTCAATGGGGCGAGATCGACTTGAAGGAAATGGTGCTGCGCGACCGCAATCATCCGTCGATCATTATGTGGAGCATCGGCAATGAAGTGGATTATCCGAATGACCCGTACTGCCATCCTTATTTTGAAACGATGACCGGCAACAACGATGCCAATAAACCGGCTGCGGAGCGTCAATACGATCCGAATAAGCCAAACGCGGATCGTCTTGCGGTTATCGCCAGAAAGCTTGCGAAGGCGGTCAAGGAATGCGATACGACAAGACCGGTTACGGCAGCGCTTGCTTTTCCGGAGCTGTCCAACCTGACGGGTTATGCGGAAGCGCTCGACATTGTCGGCTACAACTATAAGGAGCATCTGTACGAGGAGGATCTCCGGAAGTTTCCGGACCGGGTTACTTACGGCAGCGAGAACGGCTCCAGTCTGCAGGCATGGCTTGCCGTCCGGGATAATGATGCGATAAGCGGGCAGTTCATCTGGACCGGCATCGATTATTTAGGCGAAGCCAAAGGCTGGCCGGTGCGCGTAGCCGGAGCCGGGTTTATGGACACGGCGGGATTCAAGAAGACAAGCTATTATTACCGCCAAAGCTTATGGAGCGATCAGCCGGTTGTTTTCCTTGCCGCGATCAAGGCAGAGGATTCCGAGAAGGGCTCGAGAAGATGGACAGGCGGCGTGCCGCATTGGAACTGGGAAGCGGGAGAGCGGATCAAGGTCAGCTGTCATACGAACTGCGATGAGGTGGAGCTGTTCCTGAACGGCCGCTCTCTTGGCGCGAAGAAGCTGGCGGATGCGCCGGAATTGTACCTGACGTGGGAGACCGCTTATGAGGAAGGAACGCTCGAAGCGGTAGCGAAAGGGAAAAACGGAGCAAGCCATACCAGCACGCTTAGCACGGTCTCGGAGCCTGCTCAGCTGCAGCTGAAGGCCGATGCTACCGAGCTTCATGCCGATGGGTTGGATATTGCGCATATCGAGATTCAGGTGGCTGATGCCGATGGCCGTCCTGTTTATCTGGCGGATCACCCAATCGCGGTGAGCATTGAAGGTCCCGGAGAAATTATCGGGATGGAAAATGGCGATATTCAAGACCTGGAGCCGTACAGCTCGCGGGTTCGCAAAGCCCATCGCGGCAAGCTTCTCGCTTACGTGAGAGCAACAACAGAGGCGGGAGAGATTGTGGTGACCGCAGCAGCGGATGGACTCCAATCCTCGAAAGTAACCATTAAAGCCATTGACGTCACGGAAGCCGTAAACGCATAAGCAGGCTTACAATTCATATATCCAGGGAGGCTACTCAATAACATGAACGCTTTTAACGGATTAGGTATGGGACTTGGCAATTTGGCAAGAGTTTCGAATGCGGTATCGAGATCGATATCCCCGGAGAACTTTACGGGCGAGAAGGGCAAAGGCGCCATGGCGTCTGAGGGTACGGGCGCTCAAGCGGCCCGTGACCTTGGCGTTGGCTGGAAGGTCTCGCCTTCGGTCAAGATTGAAGGTCATCAGGAGTTCACGATGGGGGTTATCGACGGGCCTGGCGTCATTCAGAATATTTGGCTGACCTGTCCTCATCAGGCGGTAAGATCCCTTATCTTCAACATTTATTGGGATGAAGAAGAGAATCCGTCGGTAAGTGTGCCGGTAGGGGATTTCTTCTGCAACGGCTGGGGAGAACGCGCGCTAGTTAATGCGCTGCCGATCTCGGTTAATCCGGCGGGCGGCTTCAACAGCTATTGGGAGATGCCTTTCCGCAAGAAGGCTCGTATTGTGATGACCAATCTGTCGCATGAAGCTACTTTCCTGTATTACCAGATTAATTACACGCTGACGGAAATTCCGGATGATATGGCTTATTTCCACGCCCAGTGGCGCCGGAGCAATCCGGTTAAATATATGGATGTCCATACGATTGTTGACGGGATTAAAGGTAAAGGGCATTACGTCGGCACTTATCTCGCCTGGCAGGTAAACAGCAACAACTGGTGGGGGGAGGGAGAACTGAAGTTCTTCATGGACGGCGACAAGGAGTATCCGACGATATGCAGCACGGGCACAGAGGATTATTTCGGAGGTGCCTGGAACTGGGATATGAACGGGCAGTACGTGACGTATTCCACGCCGTTCCTCGGCATGCATCAGGCGATTAAGGCCGACGGCTTGTACAAGGCGAATCAACGCTTTGGCATGTACCGGTTCCATGTAATGGATCCGATCCGTTTCGAGGATGATCTGAAAGTAACGGTGCAGGCGCTGGGCTGGCGCTCGCACGGACGTTATCTGCCGCTGCAGGACGACATCGCTTCGGTGGCTTACTGGTATCAGCTTGAGCCGCATGTCCCACATCCCCCGACTCCAACCATTGATGAGCTGGAGATTATCTAGGTCGTAAAATAGGAAGCTGGCCTCAGGTCTTTGACTTTGAGGCCAGCTTTTTCTTTTATGCGAGTTCGGATTGATAACGTTTAAATAGCGTCCGCATAGAGTTTGGACTTCGGTCCGAGGTGGCATGAATCGCCTGAATCAGCTCGTTGATGCGGTATGTCATCATGAGGAGATAACGTGCCGGCTCCGCCTTTGGGTTCCAGTAGGTATGGGCACTCCCTCGGGGAGCCAAGACGCAGTCACCGGCTTTAGCCTCTACGATCTGATCGCCAATTCGAAAGCCTAATGTTCCCTCAAGCACGTACCACGCTTCATCATCCTCGTGATGAATGTGCAGCGGGGCGATCCATTCGGGCTCCGTTCCTTCCGCGCAGCCTTCTGCCGTCCATTCGGCAATGACCAGATTGGATCGTTCGCTTGACAGCAGGTGTCCGGCTAATGGAGATTGAATAATCGTCATAACTTCTTGCCCCTTTCTAGATTAGAGATAGCTTATTTTCCGAACAAAGGAATTTAGATGTCTAAGCTTTGAACTAGTATGTCTATTATATCGAAATGAGGAATGAAGCATTGTATCGGTATTCCAAACGGTCAGATTTCAGCAAAAGATCAGACGGCAACGGCTATTCACTGGAATAGGAGAGAATTTGATAAGTCATTTTCCGTATCTTAGTTGACACTCAAAATCCAGATATTATATAGTTAGAGCAAGGATTAGCACTCTGACTCATAGAGTGCTAACGTAATCAAACGATATTGGAAGGGGAACATCACACGAATGGAAAAGCAACAGTTCAAAGCGGAATCGAAACGGCTGCTGGAGATGATGATCAACTCCATTTACACGCAGCGCGAAATTTTCTTGAGAGAGCTTATCTCGAATGCCAGCGATGCAATCGATAAAATCTACTACAAAGCTCTAACGGACGATACGCTGGTATTCAACAAAGAGAGCTATTACATAAAGGTTACTGTCGATAAGGCTGCCCGCACGCTGACTCTGTCCGACACGGGTATCGGCATGACAAGCGAGGAGCTGGAGAACAATCTTGGCGTTATCGCGAAGAGCGGATCGCTCGCTTTCAAGAAGGAGAATGAAGCGAAGGACGGCCACAACATTATCGGACAGTTCGGCGTAGGCTTCTACTCCGCGTTTATGGTGGCGGACAAAGTCGAAGTCATCAGCCGCGCACTCGGCTCGGACGAGGCCTTCAAGTGGGAATCGGAAGGCGCGGACGGCTACTCGATCACAGCTGCGGAGAAAGCATCGGTGGGTACGGACATCATCATGACGATCAAGCCTAACACCGAAGACGACAACTATGACGAGTTCCTGGAAGAATACCGCCTGAGAGCGATCATCAAGAAATATTCCGATTTCATACGTTACCCGATCAAGATGGATATGAAGGGCCAACGGCCGAAGGAAGGCAGCGAAGGCGAGTTCGAGGAATACCAAGAGGAACAAACCGTCAACAGCATGGTTCCGATCTGGCGGAAAAACAAAAACGAGCTGACGCAGGAAGATTACGATAACTTCTACTTCGAGAAGCGTTACGGCTTCGACAAGCCGCTGAAGCATCTCCATATCAGCGCGGACGGCGCGGTTGTCTATAACGCCATTCTGTTCATTCCGGAGAATACGCCATTCGATTATTACACGAAGGATTTCGAGAAGGGCCTTGAGCTTTACTCGAACGGCGTCCTCATTATGGACAAATGCGGCGACCTGCTTCCGGATTATTTTGGCTTCGTCAAAGGGATGGTGGATTCCGAGGATCTGTCGCTGAACATTTCCCGGGAACTGCTGCAGCATGACCGTCAATTGCAGCTTATCGCGAAGAACATCAAGAATAAGATCAAGAGCACGCTGCAAAGCCTCTTGAAGGAAGAGCGCGAGAAATACGAAAGCTTCTACACGTCGTTTGGCCGACAGCTGAAGTTTGGCGTATACAACGACTACGGCGCGAACAAGGATACGCTGCAGGATCTGCTCCTGTTCTACTCGTCGAAGGAGAAGAAGCAGGTTACGCTTGATGAATACGTAGCGCGTATGCCGGAAGACCAGAAGTATATCTACTACGCATCAGGCGAGTCCATCGAGCGTCTGGAGAAGCTGCCGCAAGCCGAGATTGTAACGGACAAAGGCTACGAACTGCTCTACTTCACGGACGATATCGACGAGTTCGCAATCAAGATGATTAACGCGTACAAAGACAAGTCGTTCAAAAACGTCTCGAGCGGCGATCTCGGTATCGAAGCGGACGAAGCGGATAAACAAACCGAAGAAGAAGTAAGCGAGAACAAGGATCTGTTCACGTCGATGAAGGAATTCCTCGGTGACAAAGTAACGGGCGTCAAAGCTTCGAAACGTCTGAAGTCTCATCCGGTCTGCCTGTCTTCCGAAGGCGAAGTGACGATCGAGATGGAGAAAGTGCTGAAGGCAATGCCAAGCGGCCAAGATGTGAAAGCGGACAAAGTGCTCGAAATCAACGTTAACCATGACGTGTTCAAAGCGCTGAAGGATGCTTACGCAAGCGATAAAACAAAGCTGAATCTCTACACGAATCTTCTGTACAACCAGGCGCTTCTTATTGAAGGCTTGACGGTGCAGGATCCGGTGGAGTTTACGAACGATATTTGCAAAATCATGGTGTAACCGCCGCACTAAGCGGTAACGCAGACAACCGGCCAAGGATATTCCCTTGGCCGGCTTTTTTGCGTCTTCGTTCTAACACTAACCTGCCATGCATAGGCTTGTATCACTATGGTAGCGTTTTCGTGGAACTGCGCGTCGAAATCTATCAATAACGCTAGCAAGCTACTTTTCGAAAAGGAGATGGTTAGCCCATGATTTATGCTGAGCCGGGTAAGCAGGATTCGAAGATTACGTTCAAGAAGCGGTACGATAACTACATAGGGGGAAGATGGACGCCTCCAACGCAAGGCCAATATTTCGAAAATGTTTCCCCCGTGAACAACGCGGCCTTCTGCGAGGTAGCCCGTTCCACCTCCGAGGATATTGAGCTTGCGCTGGATGCGGCGCATGCGGCAAAAGCCGCCTGGGGACGGACGTCGGCTGCGGAACGCGCCAATATCCTGAACAAGATTGCAGACCGAATAGAGAGCAATCTGGAGATGCTTGCCGTTGCGGAGACCTGGGATAACGGCAAGCCGATCCGTGAATGCCTGGCAGCGGATCTGCCGCTTGCGATCGATCATTTCCGTTATTTTGCCGGCTGTATCCGGGCGCAGGAAGGCTCGCTCAGCCAGCTCGACAACGATACGGTTGCTTACCATTATCATGAACCGCTAGGCGTGGTTGGTCAGATCATCCCGTGGAACTTCCCGCTGTTGATGGCTACCTGGAAGCTGGCCCCGGCGCTTGCCGCCGGCAACTGCGTGGTCCTGAAGCCTGCCGAGCAGACTCCGTCGTCGATCTGCGTTCTGATGGAGTTGATCGAGGATTTGCTGCCTGCAGGCGTTGTTAACATCGTTAACGGCTTCGGGCTGGAGGCGGGCAAGCCGCTGGCATCGAGCAGCCGGATTGCAAAGATCGCCTTCACGGGCGAGACCACAACCGGCCGGCTCATCATGCAATATGCCTCCCAGAATCTCATTCCGGTTACGCTGGAGCTTGGCGGCAAATCGCCAAACATCTTCTTCGAGGATATTATGGCGAAGGACGATGCCTTCTTCGACAAGGCGCTCGAAGGCTTTACGTTGTTTGCGCTCAACCAAGGCGAAGTGTGTACCTGTCCGTCCCGCGCGCTCATTCAGGAGTCGATCTACGACAGCTTTATGGAGAAGGCGCTGCGGCGGGTTGCTTCGATCCGTCAAGGCAATCCGCTGGATACGGAAACGATGATCGGAGCTCAGGTGTCCACCGAGCAGATGGAGAAAATCTTAAGCTATATCGACATCGGCCGCCAGGAAGGGGCGGAATGCCTGATTGGCGGAGGACGCGCGGGGCTTGCCGGCGATATTTCGCAGGGCTATTATATTCAGCCGACGGTGCTTCGCGGGGATAACAGCATGAGGATTTTTCAGGAGGAGATCTTTGGCCCCGTTGTAGCCGTCACCACCTTCCGTTCGCCGGAAGAAGCGCTGGCGATCGCCAATGATACGCTGTACGGGCTTGGCGCCGGCGTATGGACGCGGGATATCAACGCGGCGTTCCGGATGGGCCGTCAGATCGAAGCGGGGCGCGTCTGGACGAACTGCTATCATGCTTATCCTGCGCATGCGGCGTTTGGAGGCTACAAAATGTCCGGCGTTGGCCGCGAGAACCACAAGATGATGCTGTCTCATTACCAGCAAACGAAGAACCTGCTCGTCAGCTACAGCCCTGATGCGCTGGGCTTCTTCTAAGAGGCCCGCCGGCTTATGGCAGCGGAATCCGTGCTGAAGGTGCTTGCGACGGACAGCGCGCTTGAACTGATCGGGCGGCTTAGGGCCAAGTATGGCGACGTCATGTTTCATCAGTCGGGCGGATGCTGCGACGGCAGCTCGCCGATGTGCTTTCCGATCGGCGAACTCCTAATCGGCGAGCAGGATGTGTTGCTTGGCGAGATTGGCGGCGCCCCCTTTTATATGACCAAAGCGCAATACGAGTATTGGAAAAACACGCAGCTGATCATCGACGTTGTCCCCGGGCGGGGCGGGATGTTCTCGCTGGAAGGACCGGAGGGACTGAGATTCCTGACGAGATCCCGCGTCTTTACTGCAGGGGAGCTGCGAAGCTTGGGTCTGTTGTGAATTTAAAACGGTCTCTGCTTTGCCTGAATCAGGCAAAGCAGAGACCGTTTTTCGTAGGGTGCGTTTAGTTTTCCAGTTCCTCGTCTTCTTCATAGGCGCCGACGCGGTAATCATCGGTCTTCTCGCCGTCTTCCCAAATCTCGACGAACAGCGCGTCGCAGTTCTCGAAATCCTCCGGATTCAGCGCCTGCACTCTTTCCTCGTCGTCACCGACGTATACATTCTCCATCCCGTCTTCCGTGAACGAGACAACGACATAAATTTTCATTGCTGCTGGCCCTCCAATGCAATTCTTTATTGAAGCAGTATACCATAAACGGCTTATCTCGCACCTGCCTTAATCAAGAGATTATGGCCATCATTTGAATCAGTCCCGGAAAAATGGGTAATAGTAGTGGAAGAGTTAGGAACGGGGGGATTGAAGGTGAAGTTTACGCCCGAGCAGCGGATTACGCTGCATGGTTTTAACAATTTGACGAAGTCGCTCAGCTTTAATATGTACGATATCTGTTTTACGAAGACGAAGGAAGAGCGCGAGGCTTACATCGAATACATTGACGAGCAGTACAATTCGGACCGGCTTACGAAAATCTTAAAGCAGGTTGCCGACATCATCGGCGCGCATGTGCTTAATATTGCGAAGCAGGATTATGTCCCGCAAGGCGCGAGCGTCACGATACTGGTCTCGGAAGGGCCAATCGTTGAGGTGCCGAACGAATCGACGTATGACGAATCGCCGGGACCGCTCCCGGACAATGTTGTGCTCCAGCTCGACAAAAGCCATATTACCGTTCATACGTATCCCGAATACCATCCGAGTGAAGGAATCAGTACCTTCCGTGCCGACATCGACGTTGCTACCTGCGGAGAAATCTCGCCGCTTAAGGCGCTGAATTATTTGATTCATTCGTTTGACACGGACATTATGACGATTGATTACCGGGTGCGGGGGTTTACGAGGGACATTAACGGCAACAAGCTGTTTATTGACCACGATATCAACTCGATCCAGAATTACATACCGGATGAAGTGATCGATCAGTACGATATGATTGACGTGAACGTGTATCAGGAAAATATTTTCCACACCAAATGCAAGCTGCGGGAATTCGATCTCAATAACTACCTGTTCGGCTATACGAAGGACAAGCTGAGCATGGACGAGCAGATCGAGATTACGGAGCGTCTGACGGACGAGATGTACGAGATCTTTTACGGGAAAAATATTAAATGAGCTTACGGACCGGGGGAGGAAGCATCTCCCGGTTTTTTGGCGCGTCCCGCTGACCTATACACCGGCATGAAACGCGATTCGTCGCCAATAGATGGCGAAATCGCCTTATGGTATGATAAAGCAAATTCATGTTTATGGGGGAGAACCATTTATGGCATTAGAGATTGAACGCAAATTTTTGCTGGCGGTACCATATGAGCAGCTGGAGGGCCGGATTCAGGTCCGCTCGGAGCAGCGGATTGAGCAGACGTATTTGGCACTGGAAGCCGACCAGGAGCTGCGCGTACGCCGGATTACGGACGTGGGCAGCGGCGAAGTGACGTATACGCATACGTTTAAGAAGGGCTTTGGCATTAAGCGCGAGGAAGTCGAGTATTCCATAAATGAGGGACTATATGAGCAGGTCGTGAAGGCGTTTGGAGCGGTGGCTCTAACGAAGAACCGCATTACGGCGGATTGGAACGGTATCATCATAGAGATCGATGTGTATGACCAGATCCAATTAACTGTGCTTGAGGTGGAATTCGACTCCGAGGAGGCGGCGAATGCTTTCGCGGCACCGGACTGGTTCGGCCAGGACATCAGCAGCTCGAAGGAGTACAGCAACAAGACCGTCTGGAAGCAGCTGCAGCAGAAGTAGGAGGCGGATTAGATGCGTAAGCTTGTGTTTTTCGTAGGCGGCGCGGGCGCGGGGAAAACTACGCTGGCTAAAGCGCTTGCTCGCAAACGCGGCGTGGCGGTATTCGATATGGATACGATGCTGCGGCCTGCTGCCGTGCAGATCATGACGGTCGCGGGGCTGGATCCAAATGACCGCGATTCGGAAGAATATAAGGTGCTGTGCCGGGATCTGGGCTATCGGATTACGATGGATGCAGCGCTTGAGAATATTGATATAGGTACGGATGCCTTTGTTATCGGACCTTTCACGAAAGAGATCGGAGATCCGTCCTGGCTTGTGAAGGAATTGGCTTCCGTTGGCGCCTCTGTGCAGGATGTGGACGTGAAGGCGGTTATGGTCTATTTGCAGAATGACCGGCAGCATTACAGCCGGATCGAGAAACGCGGGCTGGAGACCGATCAATACAAGCTGGAGCATTGGGAGTCCTTCAGCCGTTCGCTAGCGAAGAAAACGCTGGCTTGGGAGCTGCCGGAATCGTCGGTACTGTATTACGATAACTCTCCGGCAATGGAGGAAGAGGCGCTTCAGCGGCTGGAGAGGTTTGTGTATGGCGATGTTATTTGACCCGACCATCTTTGATAACCTGAAGATCGCTTTGGAAAACCAGCTGTATGATTTGGACAACCTGGATGAACGGGTGAGGATCGTTAATCGCGTGGACCGTCTCGATATGGCCGTCATGTCGCGCGAGTTCGCGCTGCAATTTATCCTGGCCGGAGGCGAGCGGTCAAAGCGGATTATTGGCGAGATCCGGCTCGATACGTCACTCCGCGATTTGGCGGCCGAGCTGCTGGAGCTGCAGGAGGGCGATCCGCCGGGCTGCAGTCTTCGCCTGCTCTTCCATCTGAAGGTGACGGATGCGGACGCGCATTGTCCTCGAATTGAAGCGGCTCTGCGCGGGCAATGGGGAGCGGAACTGTCGCTCACCCAGACGCTTTGCTTTGTCTACGGCGGTGAACGCGGCAGCGGGAATTACAAGAACACGGTGGAGCTCCGCTTCAACCGCCGGATTGACGAGGAGCAAATGAATGATTTGCCCGAGCTGCTCGAGCATATGATGCTTACGCTCGAGGTACTGGAGCGGCTGTAGCCTTGAATAGAGGATGGATGAAACGAGTGGCCATGCATGATTCATGCTGGCCGCTTTTTTTATGCCTATCGTCCGTTCGGAGCTCCTTGGCTGTCTCGGAGCACAACCGGACCTGTCGAACCTCTGACAAGCAGCCGGGTAGACAACAGCGTCTCCGTGCGCGGCTGCTCGGAATCGTTAAGCCGGCTGATCAGCTTCTCGACCGCGCAACGCGCGTACAGCTGAAGATCGACATCTACCGTTGTTATTGGCGGGGTAGCAAGTCTGGAGAGGTAGCCGTTGTCGAAGCTGACGACGGAGATATCCTCCGGCACATTCATTCCCATCTGCTGCAAAGCCGAATTCACCATAAAGCCAAACCCGTCGTTGACGCAGAACCAGGCGGTCGGCAAATCGGCCATTCCCTCGAGCAACGATCGAATTTCCCCGCTTTCTTCCTTCGCCGTGGTTACGATCCATTGCTCTTTAAGTTCGATCCCCAGCTCAAAAGCTGCCAGGCGCATCCCTTCGAGCCTTTCGTAATAGCTTGGCGAGATGCGGATATTCCCCATGTATCCAATGTCCCGGTGCCCTAAACCGGCCAAATGACGGATCGCTTCGTATGCGCTGAACCGGTTGTTGGTCAGTATAGAGTCGGCCGCAAGGTCGGGGTGGTGATGGTCAATCAGTATGGAAGGAATGCCGGTCTCGAGAACCGCGCGAATATAAGGCGTCGTTATATGAGACAAAATGAGAATGCCGTCTACGGCGCGCTGCTGAATAAAAGGCGGCAGCGTAAGGGAGGCTGCGTCCTCCGGGCTGATGGACTGAATAATGAGCTCCATGCCCCTTTGTTTCAATTCCTTATCGACGCTGAGATATATGTCGCCAAAGAAGCTCTTCATGGAGAACGCATAATTGGAAGCGATCAAGGCAATCGTACGAGGACCCGAATATGTCGAATTTGGCTGTTGGGCCCTCTTGCCGTACACATAGCCCATATCGTCGGCCGTCTGCATGATCAATCGGCGCGTCTCATCGCTTACGCCCGGTTTGCCGGTGAGCGCTTGAGAAATAGAATTCTTGGACAACCTTAGTTTATCTGCGATATCCTGCATCGTAGTTTTTCTGTTCACAAGGTAACCTCCGTTGGAATTTGGGACTGCGACAAGTGCAAAATGCCCAAATAAAGCTGGTTGTCTTTCATTGTTCCCGTTCCTCGAAAGAGTGTCAAGCAAGCTCTTCATGAATTGGATGAGCGGAATCAAAACAAACATCCTGCATACAATTGTAACGTTACAAAACAAAATAGTAAAGTTAATTGTAATGTTCGTTTGTCGACAAAATTCGATAAAATCACTTGACAAAGAGGTGCTTACGACGCATAATCTAGGTAGCAAACGCTTTCAGTTACTTTACGTCATGTCGCTTTACATGACAGGTTTATTTTTGTAATTATAAATCATGTTTCCGGGAGGTTATTGATCAATGAAGAAAAAAACACCGATTTTGCTTACGGCTGTCGCGGCGCTTGGCATGCTCAGCGCCTGCTCCACCGGCCAAGGCGGCCAGGCTCAGACGGGAAACAACTCGTCAAACGGGGGCAAGGTAACGACAATTGAATTCTGGGCGGCTCCAAACCCGACCCAGCAAGCTTATTGGCAAGAGCTCGCCAAAGCCTACGAGGCAACTAACGATAAGGTGAAGATCAATGTCAGCGCCATTAAGGAATCCCCAACGTCCGAGGCCAGCATTCAATCGGCCATCGCGGCGAAGAGCGCGCCGACGATTTCCGAGAACATCAACCGCGGCTTCGCCGCGCAGCTGTCCAACAGTAAGGCGCTTGTGCCGCTCGATACGCTGGAGGGCTACGACGAAATCATTCAAAGCCGCAGCATGACCAAAACGATCGAGCCATGGAAATTCGCGGACGGCCATCAGTACGTGCTGCCGATCTACTCCAACCCGATGCTGTTCGGATGGCGCCTGGACGTTCTGAAGGAGCTCGGCTATAACGAACCGCCTAAGACTTACAGCGAAGTGCTTGAGGTGACGAAGAAGCTGAAGGCGAAATACGGAGACAAGAAATTCCTGTGGGCAAAGCCGGATCTTGCCGATCCTACGGCGTGGAAACGCTGGTTCGACTTCTACATGCTGTATGACGCGGCTTCCAACGGCAATAAGTTCATCGAAGGCGATAAGTTCACCGGAGACGAGAAAGCCGGAACCGCAGTGCTTACCTTTGTTGACAATCTGCGCAAGGAGAACGGTCTGCTGTCCCGCCAGGTGACGGATCCGTTCGAGAACGGAACGGGCATCTTCACCGACGTTGGTCCATGGACCTTCACGACCTGGGCAGCGAAATATCCTAACCTGAAGTTTAACGAAACGTTCGCGCTTAGCATGCCGCCTGTGCCGGACGACGTTGATCCGGCGCAAAGCAAAACGTTCGCCGACACGAAAGGACTCGTCATCTACGCTTCCTCGACGAAAGAGCAGCAGCAGGCAGCCCTTGATTTCATCAAATGGGTGTACAGCGACGCGAAGAACGACGCCAAGTGGTTTGAGCAGACAAATCTGCCGCCGGCTCGCGACGACCTGTCGACGAACGATTCGTTCAAGGTCATTCTGGATGAGAAACCTCAACTGAAGCCATACGCGGATAACGTGCCGAATGCCGTGCCGCCGATGGACAATGCCAAATACAACGACCTGCAGACGATTATCGGCGAGCAGGCATTCAATAAAGTCGTCAAAGGCGAAATCGCTCCAACTGAGGGCTGGGCGGCGATGAAGGCTGCTTTGGAAAAAGCCCTGAAGTAAGGGAGGCTCCTACTCATGGACCAACGCAATAACAAACTGGGCTGGTTATTTACCAGCCCATATCTCATCTATTCCTTGATCTTCTTTTTCGGGCCGCTAATCTGGTCGTTCTTCCTGTCCATCACAGACTGGGACCTGATTGCCCCGACATTTAATTTCGTAGGCTTTGCCAACTTCATGGACGCCTTGCAGGATTCGAGCGTGCATGCGGCCTTCTGGAATACGTACAAGTTCATGATGATCTTCGTTCCGCTCGTTATCGTATTGGCGATCGGCGTGGCGGTGCTCGTGCACGGGCTGCACCGGTTCAAGAGCCTGTTCCTGATCGGGTTCTTCCTGCCTTACCTGAGCTCTGGCGTTGTTAGCGCGCTGATCGTGAAAGGATTGCTGTCCTATACGAGCCCGGTAAACGTCTCTTTGCGCAGTATTGGGCTGGACATCAACTGGCTGGGCTCGCCTTTCTCGGCGCTCTGCGTGGTAGGCGCAATTCTCGCTTGGAAGTTCACGGGCTATTACGCGCTTATTATTACTTCGGGTCTTGAGAGCATAGACAAGGAAGTGTATGAGGCAGCCGCGATTGACGGCGTGAAGGACAGCCAGCGGTTCTGGCGCATTACGCTTCCGCTGCTGTATCCGTCGCTGTATACGACGCTCATTCTCGCGTTTGGCGTCACCTTTGGCATTTTCACCGAGGTGTATCAATTGACGGGCGGCGGACCGGGTCATGCGACGAATACGTGGCAGATGGAAATTTTCAAGCAGGCCTTCCAGAACATGCAGGTCGGCTACGCATCCGCGGTAGCGCTGCTGGCTTCGGTGGCGACATTTATTTCTATCTTCGTTATCCGCAAAATTTTGGAGATATGGGGGAAACGCAATGGTTGGGTCTAAACAGCACAGCGGTACAAGAAGGGCGATCCGTTACGGAATCGCGGCCGTGCTCCTGCTCATTATGGTGTATCCGTACCTGTATATGGTGCTCAGCTCCTTCGCGGATTGGACGCAGATCGACAAGCAGCTCTTTCCGACCAAATTTACGACCAAGTCGTACGATTGGCTCTTCAGCGGCGGCGAGACCGGCATTACCCGGCCTTGGGTAAACGCCTTTTTCAACAGCATCTTTGTTTCTCTCGCCTCAACGGCGCTAATGATGTTCTTTGGCATTATGGTCGCTTACGCCCTGTCGAAGCTGAACTTCTTCGGCCGGAACGCGATCAATAACTTTGTTCTGTTCCATATGTTCTTCCCGGCTATCATTTTGCTCGTGCCGTCGTTCCTGATCATTCAGCGGGTGGGCTTGTATGATACGTACCTGGGACTAATCATTCCGAAGGCCGTCAGTCTTTGGGCGATCTTTATGTATACGAACTTCTTCAAGGCGGTACCGACAGTCTTCATCGAGGCGGCCAAGCTGGACGGGGCATCCGATTTGAAGATTATGTTCCGAATTATGCTGCCCATGTCGAAGTCGATCACGACCGTTATTTTCCTGTTCCTGCTTATGGAACGGTGGACGGAGCTGCTGTGGGACATGATTGCGGTCAAGAGCGACTCGATGCTGACGCTGAACGTGCTCTTGTCTCAGATGTTCGGACCGTACGGTTCTTATCCGGGTCCTCTTTACGCGGCTTCAACCATCCTGACGCTGCCGATTATCGTAATGTTCCTGATATTCAGCAAGAAATTCCAAGAGGGCATGCAGTTCAGCCTGAAATAATCTCAACCTTGGAGGTACCGAAACATGACCGTTCACGAAACAAACGCCCGCCGGGCGCTGGCTTGCTCGGAGCTTCTCGAAGCTTACCGCGCCTCCGCAGCCCGGGCCGACAACCCGTCGCACATCGTCTTTGAAGGCGTAGGCGACAAAGACGTGTACAATATCGCCGCTCCAATCCGGGAGAACGGGAAGGACATCATTCCGGGGCGCGTGGAATCCCGGGACAGCGAGCATTCCGACGTCGTCTTCTTCGCCGAGCAAGACGGCAAGTGGCTTCCCGTAGAGGATGCTCCCGTGCTGGCGCTGCAGGATCCGTTTCACTGCCGGATCGGCGGAGAGCTGGTGCTGGGCGGCGTCGAGATCTATCCGCATCCGGAAAAGGAGGACGCGCTCATGTGGCGCACGGTCTTCTACCGCGGCAGCGGTATTCGCGATTTGAAGCCTTTCTTCAAAGGTCCGGACGGAATGAAGGATATCCGTCTCGTCGAGCTTCCGGGCGGCAATGTTGGTGTCTTCACCCGTCCGCAAGGCGAGAAGGGCGGCCGAGGCAAGATCGGCTTCGCGCAAGTCGCGTCGCTGGATGCCTTGTCGAAGGCCGTCATCGATGACGCTCCGCTTCTTGAGGGACAATTCGCGGAAGGCGAATGGGGCGGCGCTAACGAAGCCCATTTGCTGAATGACGGCCGCGTCGGCGTGCTCGGTCACACGGCTTGCTTCGACGAAGCCGGGGATCGTCACTATTATCCGATGGCCTTCGTATTTGATCCGCGGGACGCTTCGTTTACCGATATGGCGATCATCGCCGAGCGCTGCCGATTCCTGCCTGGACCGTCCAAGCGGCCGGATCTGCAGGACGTTGTATTTAGCGGAGGCCTCGTGAGGCATGCGGACGGCAGCGCCGTGCTGTATGCCGGCATCAGCGACGCCGACGCCCAGACACTGACTATCGCCGACCCTTTTGCCGGTTTGTAATGGTTATCCGGCCCAATGCGGCCGTTCAAGCAATGAACGAAAGAAAGGAATCATCCTATGAACATTTACAGATATGAACAGAACCCGCTGGTTACGCCTGCGGACGTTAAGCCGCACCGCTCCGATTTTGAAGTCATCGGCGCATTCAACGCCGGTATTGCGGAATATAACGGCGAAGTCATTATGCTGCTCCGCGTCGCGGAACGGCCTATCAGCCCGGATCCGAGCGTTGTGCTGGCACCGGTCTATAACGTGGAACGAAACGATCTGGACCTTTTCCCGATCCGTTTGGATGACGAGCGCTACGATTTTTCCGATCCGCGCGTCATCGTGCGGAAGGAGAACGCTCCGTCTTTTGAATATCTGACTTCCTTGTCCTACTTGCGCATTGCGCGGAGCAAGGACGGGCGGAACTTTACAATCGACGACCAACCGTTTGTCTATCCGTCCCAATCGCTCGAAACGTTTGGCATCGAGGATCCCCGCATTACGCAGATCGGGGATACCTACTATATTTACTTCTCGGCGGTTTCCCCAGTCGGCATCGGGGAATCGCTCGTGTCGACGAAGGACTTCGTGAACGTGACTCATCACGGGATGATCTTCGGCCCGGACAACAAAGACGTGCTGATCTTCCCTGAACGCGTGAACGGCAAGTATTACGCGCTGCACCGTCCAACGACCAAGAGCGTCGGACGTCCGGAGATGTGGATTGCGGAGTCCGACAACCTGCTCTACTGGGGCAATCACCGCCATTTGATCGGGCTGCGCGATGGCATGTGGGACAGCGGCCGTCTCGGCGGCGGCGCCGTGCCGATCAAGACGGACAAAGGCTGGCTGGAGCTCTATCACGGAGCGACTAAGGATAACCGCTACTGCATGGGCGCGGTACTGCTGGACCTGAACGACCCGTCCAAGGTCATTGCCCGTTCCGGCAAGCCGGTCATGGAGCCGGAGGCCGACTATGAGCAGAATGGCTTCTTCGGAGGGGTTGTCTTCTCCTGCGGCGCACTGGTAGACGGCGATCGCATCCGTATGTACTACGGTGCAGCCGATACGTCCATGGCTTGCGCAGAGCTTAGCCTAAGCGAGATTCTGGACAGTCTGGAAGCCGTATAAGATTAATCACAAAGCCGTTTCTTCTGCCTTTGGGCAGCAGGGACGGCTTCTTTTGCTGTAGCTGGCTGCTAGTAGTGATCATAAGACCCCGAAGCGGGTCTTATTTGCTTAGGTTAGGCGGGAAATGCACGTGTTGCTGCCCATACGGCCAATGCTCGCCAGGTTAAGGTCCCTGAGGGACCTTAACCTGCCTTGGGCAGACAAAAAGAAAGCCGTTAAGGCCCTTAATGGACCTTAACGGCCAACGAAGTGACTGAAATGGCGAGAGAACCGCCAATGTCAGCTAAGTTAAGGTCCCTGAGGGACCTTAAACTGCTTTGAGTAGACCAAAAGAAAGCCGTTAAGGCCCTTTATGGACCTTAACGGCCAACGAAGTAACTGAATTGCGAGAGAACCGCCAATGTCAGCTAAGTTAAGGTCCCTGAGGGACCTTAAACTGCTTTGAGTAGACCAAAAGAAAGCCGTTAAGGCCCTTTATGGACCTTAACGGCTAACAAAGTGACTGAAATGTCGAGAGAACCGCCAATGTCAGCTAAGTTAAGGTTCCTGAGGGACCTTAAACTGCCTTTGGTAGACCAAAAGAAAGCCGTTAAGGCCCTTAATGGACCTTAACGGGTAACAAAGTGACTGAAATGTCGAGAGAACCGCCAATGTCAGCTAAGTTAAGCTCCCTGAGGGACCTTAAACTTCTTTGGATAGACAAAAAGAAAGCCGTTAAAGCCCTTAATGGACCTTAACGGCTAACGAAGTAACTGAATTGGCGGGAGAACCGCCAATGTCAGCTAAGTTAAGGTCCCTGAGGGACCTTAAACTGCCTTGAGCTGACAAAAAGAAAGCCATTAAGGCCCTATATGGGTCTTAACCGCTGACGAAGTAACTGAATTGGCGAGAGAACCGCCAAGGTCAGCTAAGTTAAGGTCCCAGAGGGACCTTAACTTGCCTTGAGTAGACAAAAAGAAATCCGTTAAGGTCCTATATGGACCTTAACGGCCAACGAAGTGACTGAAATGTCGAGAGAACCGCCAATGTCAGCCAAGTTTAAGGTCCCTGAGGGACCTTAAACTGCCTTGGGTAGATAAAAAGAAGGCCATTAAGGCCCTTTATGGACCTTAACGGCTAACGAAGTGACTGAAATGGCGAGAGAACCGCCAATATCGCCAAAGTTAAGGTCCCTGAGGGACCTTAAACTGCTTCGGGTATACAAAAAGAAAGCCGTTAAGGCCCTATATGGACCTTAACGGAGAAACTGACGGGAAAGGTGCACAGGCAAGGGCGCCACGCCGGGCTGTGCGGCATGCCGGGGGAATCCCAGCACTACATGCCATCCCCGTGCTCGCTGCCCATCTCCGCGTACGCTACGCGAACGGCCAACGCTGGCGCTACAGCGGCAGATCACGCTTGCTGAAGGCAATAATGCCTGCGGCAAAGCAGGCAAGACCGATCGCAAGCAGCACAAGCGAGGCGAGCAGCGGATCGCCGCTGCCTGCGGCGATATCGCTTGGGCGGTACAGCGAGAAGATGGAGCCGTAACGCAGCCAATCGACGCTGCCGCTTATTTTGCCAAGCATATCGAGGGCGAACATTCCGATAATGATAAACCCGGAGGTGCCAAGCGCCTTCTTCTCGTCATTTATGACCGAGGAAATCAGAAAGGTTATGCCGCTTGCCGCGATAAACAGCATCCAGGCCACTACGTTCATCTCGATGTAACGCGCGCCGTTGAATTCGAACTGATCCCCGATAAACCATACATAACCGAGCAGGCCGGCACCTGTTGTCACCAGGATAATCAGCAGCAATCCTGCGGACAGCACGCCTGCCTGAGTAATAGCAACCTGCCTCCGCGTAGTTGGCGTAGACAACAGATAGGACATCGAGCCTTGATCCACAAGGCGGGCCATCAGACCGGTGGACAGCATAATGCTGAATATGGACAGCAGAAGAGGAAGAATAAGTCCGTAATATTCGCCGGAGATGAAGGCCTCCATGCTGCCAAAGCCGCCTTGAATATTAAAGGCATTTACGATGCCTTCGGGCATGGATTTCAGCAGCTCGTTCAGCGCGCCCGTATTATCCGCAATGCCGGGATACAGCCAGAACATCAGCAGAATATAAAAGGCAGAGCCAAACGCGTAATTGCTCATGCCCTTCGCATGAATCTTCATCATTTGCTTAAACAGGGGAAGGTTCATCGCGCAGCAGCCCCTTTCCGATCGTAATACTGCATAAAGACGTCCTCAAGATTCTGCGCGGTAATGTCCAGGCTCCGCACCTTGTATTTCGCCGCCTCATGAATCAGCTCGTTGTAATTCCCCTGGACGGCCACGGTGACCCTTCTTCCGTCTCGCGACTCTGCCGGGACCTGGCCGCTTTGCACAAAAGCCTCGGCATCCTCCGGATGCTCGAACACGATCACAACCAGCTTCCGCTGCATCGACTGCAGCTCATGAATATTATTGGTGGCGACAAGGACGCCATCCTTTATAATCGCGGCGCGGTCGCAAGTCCGCTCAATCTCCGGAAAGCTGTGGGAGGACATGAGGAAGGTCGTGCCCCGGGCTTTCTCTTCCAGCACAAGCTCGATGAACAGCTGCTGCATAAGCGGATCAAGGCCGGAGGTTGGTTCATCCAGAATAATGAGCTCCGGGCTATGCATAAAGGCAGCGACAATCCCGACCTTTTGCTTCATCCCTTTGGACATTTTACGGATCGGGGTGGAGACGTCGAACTGGAGCCGGTCGATCAGCTGCTTGCGCCGGACCGCGCTGTCCACGCGCTGCATGCGGGCAAGGAAGTCCAGAAACTCCTTGCCCGTCATCCCCTCGATAAAAGCGATTTCCCCCGGCAGATAGCCAACCAGCTTCTGAACGATGCCCTGCTGCTTCCATGTATCAAGTCCCTTAATCGACGCGCTTCCGCGATCGGGCTTCATGAAGCCCATAATATGGCGGATTGTTGTCGATTTCCCGGCGCCGTTAGGGCCAAGAAAGCCAAACACCTCACCTTGCTCCACGGTGAAGGACACGTCGTTAATCCCTTTTCCTCCCGGAAAAAGCTTCGTTAAACCGTCTACGACCAGCATGCTGACCGCACCTTCTTTCGAAAAGTTATGAAATATGATAATCCTTATATTTCATCATTATGATAGGCTCGGTCAAATGAGAAGTCAATGGGTTTATGAAATATTTATGTGCTATAATTTCATTAAATTCATCTTCATACAAAAGCCGGAGGGTATATGAACGGATTCGAAAAAAGAGCCGAGCAGCTCAAAGCGAAGATCAGGACAACTGTCTTGACCATGCTGCAGACATGCGAGCCTAAAAATATCCGCATCGCCGACATCGCTGCCGAAGCAGGAGTGTCGCAGGTGACGATCTATAACTATTTTGGCAGCAAGGAGGATCTCATCCGGGATGTCTTTAAGCAGTACGTGACGGAGCATGTCGATGATTTTGAGGTCTTTATGAGCCGCGGGCCAACGTTTCAGCAGTTTGTGGAGTATGTGGTGTTAGCCGACAAGGAAGCCTTCAGCCGATTCTCGCCCGAATTCATTCAGCAGATGATGAGCGGTGATCCGGGGTTTGCCGAATACGTGGAGGAAGTGACGCAGATGAGGGCGATGCCGCTCATGCATGCCTTCATCGAGGAATGCCAGCAGCAAGGGCAGATCTCGGATAAAGTATCCACGGAAATGATTCTGACCTACGTCAATATGTTTGTATCCCAATCTCAAAAGCTGCTGGAGCAGGCGCAGCAAAGCGGGAAGGGAGAGCGATTCTTCGAGGAGTTCCTTCATTTGTTCTTCTACGGCGTATGCGGGCTGGAGCCCGAAGCTTGAACTATAGAAGGCGATAACAACGTAATAATTGCTATTACGCCCCGGCTATTGGTACAATACAGCGTAGTAGAAGACAAGGGAGCGGTATAGATTGACTAAGGCAAAAAAGAGCGGCATCGGACAAGGAACCGGCAAGAAGGGCTGGAGCCGCTGGGACAAGGCAGCAAAGAAGAAAAGCGCAAAACGCGTATTCAGCAAAGGTCCTAAGGCTGGCGCAGACAAGAAGGATTCGGCTGAAAGCAAGGACGGAGCAGGCGAATAATAGGTTATTGCCTAATATTCTCATATCCGTTATAGTGAATGTAATTGCATAATGCGTGCGGGTGCTGGATGAAGTCCGGCTGAGATAGGCAACTTGTTTGCCTGACCGTTAATCTGAACCAGGTAATGCTGGCGTAGAGAACCGATCGAATTTTCGCCATTCGTGTATTCTCGAATGGCTTTTTCTGTTGTTCGAACGCCCTCGCGTTTAGTTACCTAAGGTTACTAAAACGAAGGAGTGACCAGAAACAATGAAGACCGAAACCAAAACCGGCAAATTCACCGAAAGATTGTACGAGAGCTCGAAGGGAATCTGGGAACGGAGCCACCGTCATCCTTTTCTCGAGGAGCTCAAGGCAGGGACGCTGGATCCCGCGAAATTTATCTACTACCTCAAGCAAGACTACGTCTACTTAATCGATTATGCCAAAATGTTCGCTTACGGCAGCATTAAGGCTAATGACCTCCATACGATGGGGAAGTTCTCCGAGCTGTGCCATTCCATTCTGAACGTGGAGATGGGACTGCACCGGCTGTATGCCGAGCGATTCGGCGTCTCGGGTGAAGAGCTGGAGAGTACGGAACCGTCGCCTACCACTATCGCTTATACCAAATATTTGCTTGATGTTGCCGCGCATGGCTCCCTTGCGGAGGTAGCGGCTGCCGTTCTGCCCTGCATGTGGAGTTACAGGGAGATTGGCGTTTTATTCGCGGAGGAGCCGGGCGCGCTCGATCACCCTCTCTACCGCGACTGGATTCTCATGTACAGCTCGGAGGAGTTTGGCGAGTTGACCGACTGGTGCATCGGCATTATGGATCAGCTGGCTGACGGATTGCCTGAGCAGGAAATGGCAAAGCTGGAGCAGCATTTCATCATGGCATCGAGGCTTGAATATATGTTCTGGGATATGGCCTACAGAGAGGAAGAGTGGCCGGTGTGAGCGGGGGGCATGCAGCCGCGGATCCGCCTCTTCACGCCGGCTTGTCGGTACAAGGCTTAACCTACGGATTTGAAGGGGAGGAACCGCTGTTCAAAGGGCTTGATCTGGAAGTGCCCGAGGGACAATTCGTCAGTATTGTAGCGGCAAGCGGCATGGGCAAAACAACCTTGTTCCGCCTGCTCGCCGGTCTGCTCCAGCCGGAATCCGGCACGATAAAAGCAGCCGGTGCCGTCCAAGGTCAACTAGGGCAAGGCGTCCACGGCGCAATCGGCTATATGCCGCAGCGGGATTGCCTGATGCCTTGGCGGACGGTGCTGGATAACGCCGCTATTGGTCTCGAGCTTGCTGGCGTACCGAAGCGCGAAGCGAGACGCCGGGTGCGCGAGCTGCTGCCGGAGCTTGGGCTGGCCGGCACGGATGCGAAGTATCCCCATGAGCTGTCCGGGGGAATGAGGCAAAGGGTGTCCTTTCTCCGCTCCTTGCTTGCCGGCGGGGACCTGTTGCTGCTCGACGAACCGTTCAGCGCACTTGATGCGATGACCCGGGTCAGCATGCAGCAATGGCTGCTTGAGGTGTGGGAGAAGCATAGGAAGACCATCCTGTTCATCACGCATGATATTGACGAAGCGCTGCTGCTCTCGGATCAAGTGCTGGTGGCCGCATCAAGACCCATTACAAAGCTGGAGCCGCTCGTGGTTGATCTGCCTCGCCCGCGGACATACGAAGCTACGCTTGATGAGCGGTTTGTTTCGCTGAAGCGCCGGCTTCTCGGCCAGCTTGGACGGATAGCTTCCGGCGGGGAAGGGGGAGCAGACTGATGAAGCTGGTGAAGGATAACCTGCCCATTCTCCTGTTTATATTGCTGCTCGCGGCAGCTTGGGAGCTCTCGACCCGTATATTTCATATTCCGTCTTACATCATTCCACGGCTTTCGGATGTGTTTGCCGCACTTGGACATCATGCGGCCCTGCTGAGCAAGCATTTTGCCCTGACGCTGTGGGAAGCGCTGCTTGGACTTGCGTTCTCGGTTGTCTTCGGCGTATTGTCTGCTGTTTGGATCGACAGCTCCAGCCTAGCGCGAAAGACCATATACCCGCTGATCGTCGCTTCGCAGACGGTGCCGATCATCGCGCTGTCCCCCATTATGGTGATGTGGTTCGGCTACGAGATGGGAAGCAAAGTTGCGGTTGTTATATTGTTTACGTTTTTCCCGGTTGCGGTGAATACGGCGGACGGCTTCCGCATGGCCGACCGCGAGATTGGGGAGCTGCTTCGTTCGATGGGGGCAGGCAAGGCGCAGCTGTTTCTAAAGTGGAAGATCCCCTCGGCCCTGCCGTCCTTCTTCACCGGCCTCAAGATGGCAGCGGCCATCAGCGTTGGCGGCGCGACCCTTGGGGAATGGCTTGGAGGCGAATCGGGACTTGGCGTGTATACCAAGCGGGCGGCCAATATGCTTCGCGGCGATGATGTATTCGCTGGCGTGCTGCTGCTGTCGCTGATGGGAGTCGCCCTGTTTGTTGCCGCGCAATTCATAGAAAGACTGGTGCTTGGGCGCCGGCAAGCTAGATAAATGCCAATATGGCTGGAGTCAGCCATCTAAGAAGGCATAAATGCTTACGAAGTGAGAATTGCCATTATGGCTGGAGTCAGCCATCTGAGAAGGCAATTCTTAAGTTCATGCTTACGAAGTGAGAATTGCCATTATGGCTGGAGTCAGCCATCTGAGAAGGCAATTCTTTTAAAAGGAGATATTCACTTATGTTCAGGACTAATAATCGATTCATGAAATCAGGATTAGCCGTGGGGCTCATATTCGCTTTGCTGTTGTCAGCTTGCTCTTCGGAGAAGAACAGCAGCACCGGCGGCAGCTCGGAGAAACAAACAGAAGAGTTCACCGTTCTGCTGGACTGGTATCCAAATGCGGTACATACCTTTTTGTATGCGGCGGAGGAGCAAGGGTATTTTGAAGAAGAGGGCCTTAAGGTCAAGCTTCAGACGCCCGCCGATACGAATGACGCCTTGAAGCTGGTCGCTACGGGCAAAGCCGATCTGGCGCTCAGCTATCAGATTCAAGTTGCGGTTGCGCGGTCGGAGGATATTCCGGTTGTATCGGTTGGGGCAATCGTCCGCCATCCGCTTAATCAGCTGTTTGTCTCGGAGGAGTCGGGGATCAAGAGCCCCAAGGATCTGGCCGGCAAAAAAATCGGCTATCCTTCCCTCCCGCTGGATGAAGCAATCGTAAACACGATGGTGGAGGCCGATGGCGGGGATTCGTCGAAATTAGATTACGTAGATATCGGCTGGGATCTGATACCTGCAATGACAACAAACCGCGTAGATGGTATTATCGGTGGTTATATCAATCATGAGAAGCTGCTGCTGGAGAAGGAAGGCGAGAAGCTGACGGCGTTTAACCCGGCGGATTACGGCGTTCCTGATTATTACGAGCTGGTGCTGACGGCAAGCGAGAAGGAGCTGGAGGGCAAAGGCGACGCGATCAAACGTTTCCTCGCGGCGGCGGCCAAAGGCCAGGAGTATACGGCCAGCCATCCGGACGAAGCGCTGAAGCTGCTGCTCGACAAGCAGAGCACCGACTTCCCGCTGGATGCGGATATCGAGAAGCAAAGCCTGGCTATTCTCCTTCCTTTGATGGATGCGGGCGAGGAACCGTTTGGCAGCCAGTCCGAGGATTCCTGGAATAAGGTAATCGGCTGGCTGACGGAGCATGGTCAGATCACGAAGCCGGTGAAGGCGGCGGATGCTTTCCGCAACTTGTAGGCAATATTGGTTGATGCTTACGAAGCAAGAATCGCCACAATGGCCTTAAAGAGGCCATTTCTGTGACAATTCTTTAAGCGAATGCTTACGAAGCAAGAATCGCCACAATGGCCTTAAAGAGGCCATTTCTGTGACAATTCTTTTTAGGAGGTTTGACGGATGGACGAGAGACTGGAGAGATATTCAAGACAAATGCTGTTTGCGCCAATCGGCGAAATAGGTCAGCGGAAGCTGAGCGAGAGCTCGGTCTGCGTCATCGGAATGGGCGCGCTTGGCACCGTGCTGGCCAATCATATGGTTCGGGCGGGTGTTGGCAAGGTCCGCATTGTAGACCGTGATTATGTGGAGAAAAGCAACCTGCAGCGTCAGATGCTGTACGACGAGGATGATGTGCGGGAGGGCTATCCGAAGGCAATCGCCGCGGAACGCAAGCTCCGCCGGATTAATTCCGATGTGCAGGTCGAGGCCATTGTGGCCGATGTGACGGTTCACAATATAGATGATCTTCTGGAGGGAATGGACCTGGTGCTGGACGGCACGGATAACTTCCAGACCCGGTTCCTGCTCAATGACGCCTGCTTCCGCAAAGGTATTCCGTTCACGTACGGCGGCGCGGTCAGCTCGCGCGGCATGAGCGCGATTCTGGTGCCGGGCAAGACGCCATGCCTGCGCTGCTTCCTCCCGTCGGCGGACAGCGGCGGCCAGACCTGCGATACGATTGGCGTTATCGCCCCCGTTGTTGATATTGTCGCTTCCTACCAAGCGGTTGAGGCGCTTAAATATTTGGTTGAGGCCGCCGGGGCGAGACGGAGCAGCCTGGTTACGTTTGATCTATGGAGTAACTACTATTACGAGATGAAGCTTGGCGAGGCGAAGAAAGACTGCCCTTGCTGCCAGCTGAAGGAATATCCGGCACTGCAGGTGACGGAGACGGATCAGACGGTGTCCTTATGCGGCCGCAGCACCGTTCAGATCAGCGGGCACGGTCCGCTTGACCTGGGCCTATGGAGCAAACGGCTGGAGCCGGCCGGGGTGAAGGTAGAACGGAATGCTTATTTGCTTAAGGCGGAGCTGCCGGAAGGAGAACGGCTTGTGTTGTTCCCGGACGGAAGGGTGCTTGTGCAGGGGACAGAGGATATGGTCCGTGCCAAGACGCTGTACGCGAGATACATTGGTTATTAAGAAACGAACATCAGAGGAGATGAGAGCAGGATGAAGGATTTTCGTCTGTATGCGATCACAGGAGAGCAGTTCCACCCCGGCCGCGACATGCTGGAAGTAATGGAGGAAGCGATCAAGGGCGGCGTAGACATCGTTCAGCTGCGGGACAAAGACGGCAGCCCCGAGGAAGTGCTGCGTAAAGCGAAGGCATTGCGCGAACTGACGCGGAAATACGGCGTGACGTTTATTGTAAACGACTATATCGATATTGCTCTGGAAGTAGACGCGGACGGCGTCCATCTCGGACAAAATGACGTCACGCTTACAGAAGCAAGACGGCGCGTCGGAGACAAGATTATCGGCATTTCCACTCATGCGATTGAAGAGGCGCTGCTCGCCGAAGAACAGGGCGCCGATTATATCGGCGTTGGACCGGTATTCCCGACAAAGACCAAAGTGGATGTTGTGGACCCGGTAACGGTTGCGTATGTTCAGCAGGTGGCGGAGCGGGTCCGGATTCCTTTTGTCGCGATTGGCGGAATTAAGCTGAGCAATGTGGATGAAGTGCTTGCGGCGGGAGCAACCCGGATCTGTGCGGTAAGCGAAATCGTCGGAAGCACCGATGTTGCCGGCACCTGCCAGGCCTTCCTCCGCAAGCTGGAAGGAGCGGGAGAGTCTCATGCAGCTCATCATTAATGGCGAGGCAACGGAACTCGAAGCCGGTACGATTTCGGATGTCATTCGTCATTTTGGCCTGGAAGAGAGGCCGGTTGTCGTAGAAGCGGACGGAGAGATTGTGTCGAAGGAACAATGGCCGGCTATCGAAGTGCGGCCGCTGATGAAGATCGAGCTGGTTCATTTTGTCGGGGGAGGCTGAGCGTGGGATGAAGAAGGATGTATGGCATATCGGGGGACATGAGCTCACCTCGCGGTTTTTTATCGGGACGGGATTATTCCCAAGCCCTTATGTGCAGAAGGAAGCGATCCGGGAGTCGGGAGCAGAGGTACTGACCTTTGCAATCCGCCGGATTAACCTGGCTTCAACCGAAGATGATTCCATTCTGCAGCATGTGGAAGGCGAAGCATTCCGCTTCCTGCCTAATACGTCAGGCGCCAGCACGGCGGAGGAAGCCGTTCGCATTGCCCGGCTGGCGCGCGCTTCGGGGCTGAGCGACTGGATTAAGGTAGAGATCAGCGCCAATGAGCGCACGCTGCTGCCCGATCCGATGGAGACGCTGAAGGCAACGGAAATTCTCGTGAAGGAAGGCTTCACGGTGCTGCCCTACACATCAGATGACCCGATTCTTTGCAAAAGGCTCGAGGAGGCCGGCGCAGCCGCGGTTATGCCGGGCGCCGCGCCAATCGGCACGGGGCTTGGCATTCTAAATCCGTATAATATCGGTCTGATCGTGGAGGAAGCGAAGGTGCCGATAATCGTGGACGCCGGACTTGGATCGGTAACGGACGTGGCACAGGCGATGGAGCTTGGCGTGTCGGGCGTCTTGATGAATACGCCGGTTGCCAAGGCGAAGGACCCCGTCTCAATGGCCCGGGCCATGAGGCTGGCGATTGAAGCAGGCCGTCTGTCGTATCTGTCGGGGCGGATCTCGAAGAAGCGTTACGCATCGGCAAGCAGCGGACATGAGCAGTTTATCGTGAAATAACCTACCTGATATATAGAAAGCTGGTTTAACCATGGGAGAAACAATTGTCGTAATGGGCGGAGGCGTAGTAGGTCTCTCCTGCGCCTTCGAGCTTCAGAAGCGCGGCCATCAAGCGATTGTGCTGGAGATTGGCCGCTGCGGAGGGCAGGCTTCAGGTGCTGCTGCCGGGATGCTGGCTCCTTACTCGGAAAACGTAGAAGGACCGGATGATTTCTTCCGTCTATGCAGACAAAGTCTGGAGCTGTATCCTTCCTGGCGGGATGAGGTCAGGAAGATATCCGGGCGGACTTTCGAATATACCGATTCGGGCAGTCTCTATATTGCCTACCATGAGGCAGACCGTCTGGCACTCGAAGGACGGCGCCTCTGGCAGAACGAGCATGGGTCAAGCGGGGTTGTGCTGGAGGGGGATGAGCTGTTCCGTCAGGAGCCGATGCTCTCCCGCGAGGTGAAGGCCGCTCTGTACACGCCCGAAGAAAGCCATGTTTACGCGCCGGACTATGTTCTGGCGCTTGAGCATGCCTGCCGGTTAACCGGCGTTCAGATCTTTGATCAGCTTGGCAGGGTGTCGGTTGCGGAATGGCGCAACAACGTCGTTCTCGCTTCGCGGGATGGACGGAGGTTTACCGGCGACCGCCTGGTCGTCAGCTCCGGCGCCTGGGCACAGGAGCTGGAAGAGGAATTTGGCATCCGGATTCCGGTCTACCCGATCCGTGGCCAGATCTGCGCTTATGAGGCGGAAGTGAAGCCGGTGCAGCATATGGTGTTCTGCAATCAGGGGTATCTCGTTGCGAAAGCGAACGGAACGCTAGTATGCGGAGCCTCCGAGGATGTGGCGGGCTTTGATACAACCGTAACGGAGCGGGGAATTGAAAGGCTGCGCAAATGGAACAAGCAGGCGTTCCCGTTCCTGGCGGAGAGGGAGCCGTTCCACCGCTGGGCGGGCCTCCGGCCCTCCACGCAGGATGGGTTCCCGCTGCTTGGGCCGCTGCGGGAATCCGCAGGCCGCGTCGTCATGGCGGCGGGTCATTACCGCAACGGCATATTGCTCAGCCCGGTAACGGCACGGGTTGTTGCCGATTATATCGATCACGGCAGCAGGCTGCCGGCTTTTGCGCCGGAACGGTTTACCATATAAGAATTTATAAGAGATTGAAGTTTTCTCGCCTATTAAACGATAAACGGGGTGAAGCATAGATGGCGGAGTACATAAACGGGAACGTGGCCCGGGCACTGACGATTGCCGGCTCGGACAGCGGCGGCGGAGCCGGCATTCAGGCGGATTTGAAGACCTTCCAAGAGCTTGGCGCGTACGGGATGTCTGCTCTAACGGCGATTACCGCCCAAAATACGCTTGGCGTACAGGGCGTTTTCCCGCTGGCTAAGGAAGCGGTCAAAGCGCAGATTCACTCTGTCGGCAGCGATATCGGCGTTGATGCGCTGAAGAC
The DNA here is from genome assembly GCF_023715145.1 of Paenibacillus glycanilyticus. Taxonomy (GTDB): domain Bacteria; phylum Bacillota; class Bacilli; order Paenibacillales; family Paenibacillaceae; genus Pristimantibacillus; species Pristimantibacillus glycanilyticus_A. The sequence goes on from NZ_JAMBNP010000012.1 coordinate 94,511, forward strand.
GGGAATGCTGTTCAGCGCCGAGATTATTGAGGAAGTGGCCGAGGCCATTGCTTATTTCGGCTGGACGAAGGTTGTCGTTGATCCTGTTATGATCGCGAAGGGCGGGGCATCTCTCTTGCAGGCAGATGCCGTCCGGTCACTGACCCGGAAGCTGCTGCCGCATACGATGATTGTTACGCCCAACATCCCCGAGGCAGAATATTTGACGGGGATGGCGATTCGCAACAAATCGGATAAGCTGGAAGCGGCAAAGAAGCTGATTGGCTTTGGTGCCAGGTATGTCTTAATTAAAGGCGGTCATGAAGCCGGTGATGAAGCGGTTGATCTGTTGTTTGACGGCAGCGGTTGCTCCGAACTGTCGGGCAAACGAATCGATACCGAGCGCACGCATGGCACGGGCTGCACCTACTCGGCTGCGTTAACCGCCGGTCTTGCTCAAGGGCTTGGCATCGAAGAAGCCGTGCATCAGGCAAAAGCTTATATTCAAGCCGCCATCGAGGATGGGATTGCGATCGGCGGCGGTCACGGACCAACCAACCACTGGGCATACCGCAAGAGAGGGCTTGTCACCAGGTAGCAGGACAAGTTATGTCCTAATTCCGCTTTTCACATCATACATATGTGATAGAGGAGCGTGAATAAGGTGGAAGATAAGACGGTCAAACGGTATTATCAGCTCAAGCAAAAGCAGAAGGAAATTGAACAGGAATTATCCGAGCTGCGCGGCGAGATTGTACAGCACTGTGCAGGACTGGAGCTCTCCGAGCTGGAAGTAGGCAGCTACAAGATTAAGATCATTTCACAGGAACGCAAGGAATTCGATGAGGCTAAGCTGTTCGCCGCTCTGCCGGATGCTGAAGTATGGCGGCTGCTCTCGAAGCCCGATACCTCCAAGATCGCGGGACTGATTAAGCTGAATGTCATTTCGGAAGAGACCATTAAGGATACGTATTCGGTTAAGCAATTATCTCTTCTTCAGGTGGATAAAAAATGATGAATTACCGCCCGGTCCGTTGGCGAACTCAGCAAATGAGCTTCCCTTTCGAACATGGGCTATTTTTTTACTGATTAATTGTTGACAATATTAAGAATTGTGAGATAATTATAATAAGCTTAGTTCTCGGCGATGCCGAGAAGCGGGGAAACCAATCTTTTGGGGCGAATCAGCCGGTATTTGGCTGTAGGGAACCATCTATCCCGAGTCCGTCAGCTAACCTCGTCAGCTTTAAGATGGGTCTTTTGCGCATATTTTGCAAAACGACAGACCCTACGAAGGGTCTTTTTCTGTTTTAAAGGCCCAAAACGCACACAGACCATGATCATGCTCTGTGCTGCGGGGGTCTTTTTTTTCATTTTTCGTGGAGGTGGGATGGACTTCCCGGCATAGGTGATGCTTCTAATAACCTTTTGGAGGGATGGGAAATGGTACAACCAATGGCCGATAACGGTAGAACGGATGGTCTGTCGGAGGCGGAAAGAGAGCAGCTCAAGAGGCATTTTCGCGTTAATGACTATTACTTAAACCTGATTGATTGGGATGATCCGAAGGATCCGATCCGCAAGCATCTCATTGCGGCGGCGGGGGAAGCCCCTCACGGGATCCAGGAGTACACTTGGGAAGCTGCCGGCTGCAAGCACATTTATCAATCCATGGTTCTTCTCCCTGTGTCCCAGGCAGCGGAAGGAATTGCTTACATTGCCGAACATAATGAAATTCATAAGGTTGTGCTGACGGGGGATAGTCTGCTGCTCGGGATTTCCAAGCTGCGCAGAATTATCGAACAGCTGCGGGAGATCGAGCATGTCGGCACGATCAGGCTGGATTCCAGAATGCCGGTTCATAATCCCATGCGGATTTATGAGGATCATGAACTGCTGGAATTGTTGAGCCAGTTCTCAAGTCCCGAGAAGCGGATCTATTTGATGACAACGATTAACCATCCGAGAGAAGTAACGGCAGAAGCGAAGAAAGCCTTTAATGCCCTTCACCAGGCGGGAGTTGTCGTTCTTAATCAAACCCCTATTGTCAAGGGCGTTAATAATGACCCTCTTCTGTTAGGCAAGCTGATTGATCAGCTGTCGCAGGCTGGGGTTTCGCCATATTCCTTTATCATTAACCGTCCTAATTCTTTGTATGCCGAATCTAATCTATCCCTGCAAACGCAGTTCTCCATTGTTCAGCAAGCCAAAGAATTAACGGCGGAGCTTGGGAAACGAATCAGGCTTTTGATGGCCCATGATTATGGCAAGGTTGAGCTGCTGGATGTAGAAGGCGGCAAAGCCTATGTCAAATATCATCACTACCAGGAAGAGGGGAAAGGCCGCTTTATCATGCTGGACTGTCCTCCTGAAGCATCGTGGCTGGAGGATCTGTCGGAGCATGACGATCATATGGTCTATCGGCCTTCCGGTCAGCCTGCCAAGAATAAATAAAGGAGGTTCCCGAGGCTAAGGAGAAGTAAGAAGGGATAGCATTTCACATCCCGGGAGGCTTCCGTTAATGAGAGAGTACAGCCAGGAACTTGTGAACGCCCTGCAGGCTCAGCAGGAAGAAGTGGACTTGAACGGCACGCAGATTATTGTAAAAGTAAATCCGGAAGAGACAAGAGCCGGTTATCTGGACCCTTATGAGCTTAAGCTCATGAAGAAAGGGGCTCAGAAGCAGCAGGAAGCTCCTGCCGTGCCGTTGTCTCCGGAAGAACAGCTTCAGCTTGTTCGTGATTCAATGGGATTTCCGAATCGGAACTTGAACACGGTGGAGATCTATACCGGCTATGAACGCGTGAAGCTGGGCGATAATGAGGTTGGCCTGTGGCGGTATTACCCGCGCAAGTCGATGCGGAAGCCGGGTAAGCCTTGCCTGATTTATATTCATGGCGGAGGCTGGATCGGCGGTACCGTGTTCGCGGTTGAGAACCCGTGCCGGCTTATTGCCGAGCTGGCGGATGCCGTTGTTTTCAATATCGATTATTCGTTGGCTCCGGAGCATAAATTCCCTAACGGGTTTAATGATTGCTTTAATGCCGTTCAATATATCTATGAACATGCCGAGGAGTACGGGATTGACCGGAATCGGATCGCCGTTGGCGGCGACAGCGCCGGAGGGAATCTGTCGGCTGCTGTTGCAACCAAGGACCGGGATCTGGGTACGGGTATGGTTGCGCAGCAGGTGCTTATTTATCCGTGCGTAACCTTCCTTAATGGGGTGAACGGTTATCGGTGGGAGCTGTCTCAGTTCGAGATGGCAGACGAACAACGGGCGATGATTGATCCGATGCTGGGCATTGGAAGGCCTACCGACGCCGATCCTGAATTGAGAAAAGGCTGGGAGTCCTACCTTCCTAGCGAAGAGGAGCTCCGTAATCCATACGTTAGTCCGCTTCTGGCAGACAGCAAAGGCTTGCCGCGTACGCTATGTATCGGAGCGGAATTTGACGGACTGCGCATTCAATCGGAAATGTACAGCAGGCAGCTTGCGGCGGCCGGCGTTCCAGTGAAGACGATCCGCTACAAAGGCTGCACGCATGCTTTTATTGACCGTTTGGGCTTTGTGCCGCAGGCTGAGGATTTATGTATCGAAATTGTAAATGCTTTGAAAGCACTAAAATAGAAGAGATATATCTGGAAGGCCCGCTCTCCTCCGTTGGAAGAGCGGGCTTTTTTGATAGACCAGCGTATATATCGTTTATCTATACGCGAGTCTGTATATGCAAAAATATGAAAAAAATCGGATTATAGCATAGAAGATCGGGAGCAACAAGTAAGAAAATACTCATCAAAGGCTCAGGGATTCTCAGAATGTGGTTAAGACCCAGCAAACGCCTAGATTTCAGCATTCATAACGCTTTCATTTACCGGTCGTTTCCATTTTTTGCGGGTATAAACCGGGTCGATACCTCCTTATAATTAACCCTATCACCAAAGATAGGGAGTGAACAATTAATGAAATTCATGACAAAAATCGCAATGCTTCTGGTGGCCATTACATTACCGGTTACGGCGCTGCTACATACGACAGCAGATGCCGCTTCGATGTCAGCAGATTCGAAGAGAGCAAAGGTTGTCCAAACCGCATTAAATCTAAAAGGTAAAGTTAACTATGTAAGCTGGCAGGACCGTCAAGAGAAAAAAGCCCCTTACAAGACAGATTGCTCCGGCTTCACGGCACTTGTATATAGACTTGCTAATGTTGGTGTTACCCTGGTTAACCGCGATGATGATGATCAAGCTAAAGTAGGAACTAAAGTAGGTTACGGCAGCTTCAAAAAAGGCGACCTGTTGTTCTTCTGGAACAGCGGCTCGAAAAACCATAGCGACGTAGGCCATGTCGGCATCTACATCGGCGACGGTAAAATGATTCACAACGCAAGCCCTTCGAAGGACGTTATCATTTCGAATGTTAACGACAGCTACTATAAAGAGCGTTTCATCGTGGGAAGACGCGTAATTAAATAGGTTGGCTGATTAGCTGAGTTAACACTTGCACTGCACATTCGAATATTCCTTTCAACCGCTGTTGTTCGGGGGATTAATGGAATAAGGTTGAATAGGAGAAATCCCCCGAACAAAGGCGGGCGCTACGCTTTTCAAGAAATATTCGAATTCTTCGTTCGAGGTTTAACCAAAGCTAAAAGGCAACTTAATTTAATTGCTAAAAGAGACCGAAAGAGGCCGTACGGAGCGATCCGTACGGCCTCTTTTTTATATGATTTCCGCGTTGACGGAGGAAGGATCTTTGACGATATGCTGGCGGACATGCTGTAACATCCGCTTTATGCGAACGGCTTCGGCACTGGCAGGGTCCAGCTTTTTTAGATGGGAAGTGAGAGGGAAGACGCGGAACGCGCTCCTGCCTCCCGACTTGCTGATTCGCGTCCAGGTTGGAATGAAGTCGGCTTTTCTGATGCGGATAGAGCCGTCGTCCAGCTTGCGGACCTGCAGCTGAGTGATAAGTCCGGTTAAGGTATGATCATTGTAGTAGAGGCGGGTAGAGATGATATTGCCGAGGGAATAGATGGCGAATTTGCTGATACCCGAGCCGCTCTTATAGAAGACAGCCGGCTGGATCGTATGCGAATGGGCTCCCAGAATAATGTCCGCGCCATTTTTGAATAATAATTGCACCATATCCTTTTGCTTCTGTACCGGATAATTCGCGTATTCTCTTCCCATATGCAGGCATACGATAATCAAATCCACGTTCTTCGCCTTCAGCCGTTTCAGATCGGAGACCATTTTGGTCGGGTTGATAAGGTCAACCGCCCATTTGTGATCCGAGGGAACCGGAATCTTGTTTGTTGTTTTGGTATAAGCTAGGAAGCCGATCTTGATGCCCTTCACTTCCTTGATGACAAGATGCTGGGCCTCGCTTGGCGTCCGGTAAGTACCGGTATGGGCGATCCCTTTGGCGTCCAATATTCGGAGCGTACGCTTCAGACCGTTAATGCCGTTGTCCATGCAATGATTATTGGCGGTCGAGACAAAGTCGAAGCTCAGGTTCTTTAATGTATCGGCGAAAGCATCCGGGCAGTTGAACATCGGCCAGTTCGTGCGAGGATGCCGCTTTACAACGCTGTAAGCGTCCTCGGATGTTTTGCCTGCGAAGACCGTCTCCAGGTTGCCGATTGTCAGATCGGCATTACGCAGATATGGCGCAATCGGCTCGAACAAATGGTCGAAGGAATAACCCTTTTCCCCTTTGCAGGAGTTGATAATTCGCGTCTTCATGAGGAAGTCACCGACCGCGGCTATCGTTATTTCCGTGCTCATGGTTCATCTCCGTTTATTTGGTTTTTGGATGCAGGCTGCGGGCATATTGGAAGTGAGTGTGCAGGCTTTGCTCCCAGGCTTTTTGTCCGTACAGCTGCCGCATAATCAATTTCCCCGGCTTGATGTTGATCTCGAGCAGCCATAGCTTGCCGTGCGTATCAACGGCGAGGTCAATGCCAAGCTCGCAGAGGCGGGAGCGGTAAGATTTCTCCGTGAATCCGGGAATATATTCCGCTACTTCGCGAATGGATTTGGCGAGTGCTTCACCTTTCTCGTCGCCAAATTCTTTCTTCAAATACGAGCTCGCTTCATAAGCATGGCCGCCGCTCTTCAGGTTGGACGTAATCCGGCCGCGCCTGGCTTCACGCACGGCAATCCCCGTAGTCTGCCAATTTCCTTCGCTTTTCTTCAGCATCAGCGCCCGAATGTCAAACACAATCCCTTGCTTGTTCCGGATATCAATCCACTGCTGCATCAAATGCCGTTCCTTGCTCAGCACTTTTCTGATCATGCTGCGGACGCCGGAAGCGCTCATTATCTGCGTCAGCTCGCCGTTTTTCTGCACCTTGTACTGGCCGTTCTCCAGCGAGATGCGCACGATACCTCTCCCGCCCCAGCCGTTAATGGGCTTTAGCATAACGCTGTTATATTTTTTTGCAAAAGCAATAAAGCTGTTCGGATCCTTTACCTGCTCGGTAGGCAGCAGATAGGGCTTCAGAACAGGAGAAGCAATCAGATGCTTCTGAATCCGGATTTTGTTGCCGATGCCATACCCGGTGAACGGGAATGAAGGGGCTTTTTTGACCAAGGTGGCTCTGGTGCTTTGGGTTCCCGTGTAAAATCCGATATCCATATTGATCTTTGGAAAAGGCATCGTCTGCCTGCTCCAGTTCCCGCCGTTATATACGTAGCCTGTAATTCTTCTGGTTGTCAGATTCACGTCTTTAGGGGTGTACACGAGTATGCCACTAAATTTCTCAGCCTGAGCCGATTTGGCATGTCGCGAGAAGCTGCCCGGATGGCCGATCCGATGGGTCATGATTCCTAGAATGTCGCTCATCTTTGTTTCTCCTGTCATGTGGCTTGGGGGCTGTAATCGGAACTGTGTAATATCATATGAAGCAAGGCTATTGTCCGGTATGGATAAACGCCCATTCCTGAAGGAGATGGCGGGTGCGGAAGGTACTTTTTGCCGCGTGAAGGAATAGTATGGAGCAAGCGACTAGCCTCATGCAGAAGGACATGTAACTGCTGTACATCAATGGAGGAGATTCCACCATGAAAGGCTATATGATTAAGTATCCCGGTCGAAAATGGTTAAAGCATGTAGCACTGTCGGGTGAAGAAGAGCTCCGCGATTACTTGCCGGATACGGAGCCATTTACGCCTAAAGGTTTTGTCAGCATGATTGATCGTTACCCCGTCTTGTTCGTGAAGCCGGATCTCGGCATGAAGGGACAGGGCGTTATGAAGATTTATTATAAGGATGGCAGAATTGTTATCCGCACGGAGGATGGCCGGTTTTCCTTCCAATCCGCAAAGTTTGCCGCTCTGAAGCTGAAGCAATTGATCGGAACAAAACGATATATTATGCAGCAAGGCATCGATCTGGTGCAGATAGACGGGAACCCGATAGATTTTCGCATCCTCTTGCATCTGAGGAAGGATGCGACGTGGAAGTATTTTGGCGTGATGGGCAAGGTGGCGGCACCCAACAAATACGTAACCAACCACAGCAGCGGCGGAAGAGCGATCCGGCTTCATCATGCGCTGGGAATCACCACGCAGGAATGCGAGCCGTGGGAGAAGAAGCTGAAGGAGATGGCGCTTAAGATCGCGCGCGGGATGAAAAAGCATTTTCCGCTCATTAGCGAGCTTGGCCTTGATATCGCGATCGACAACGAGCACCGCGTCTGGCTGCTGGAAGCCAATACAAGACCGCAGTTCCAGCTGTTCCGCCACCACTCGAATCCTCGGCTGTACGCGCAGATTGCCTCATCAGTGAAGCATATCCGGGCGGACGATTAGGGGAAGCAAGAGGCGGCAGGCGAATCTGCAGCGTCTACTGTTGTGGGTGTAATGCTTGGTGTATAATGGGAATCAAATAGCGTGTGAAGCACACCGCTCTTTTCCGTTGCTGACGGGAAGGGGCGGTTATTTTATTTTTAGGGGGAAAAGGTGTGGTGTCCGGCATTCGGGCAGATGGAGCATTTGTATGGAGAATATGAAGTAAATGACTATAAGGATGGCGTGCGTTACTTGAATTTCGCCTATCTACGACATCCGCACAAGATTGCGATAGAGATAGACGGTTACGGGCCGCATTGCCGCGATATCGATCGTCGGGGCTTTGCTGACCGTTTGCTTCGGCAGAATCATTTGATTCTGGATCACTGGTTGCTGCTTCGTTTCTCCTTAGATGATGTGAAGGAGCATCCGCGTCAATGCCAACAAATGATTCAGCAGATGCTGGGGATGCTATACAGCCATAGTGCCGTGAAGGAAATCAATTTGCATCAAAGGGAGATTATTCGAATTGTATCGCATCATGTGAAGCCTGTATCACCATCTGAGATAAGTGCTTTGTTAGGCATCAGCACGCAGTTTGCGAGAAAACTCATGCAGGAGCTGGTGACAAAGAAATTTTTAATGTCTGCCTCTCAAGGGGAACGTGTACGTTATTACCGTATCGGAAAAAGAAAGCTCGAGCGATAATCCTTGCTAGTGGTGCTCAGTCATACGTCGACGGTCAAACAAGCTAGGCCTTGACGATGTGCGGCAACGTTAAGGCTGCCGGAGCGGTGGTTAAAGCTGAGCTTAACGATATGGCATATCGTTAAGCTTGAAGAAAAATCCCATTTTGCCCGTCCAATGAGTTGAAATGGGCCTCTTAACGATGTGCCGCATTGTTAAGGCTGCTTTACCGGCAATAAATGTTGGGCTTAACGATGTACGGCATCGTTAAGGATTTTCAATCGTGTTAGGAAGACAGCAAAACGGCCTCTCACACTCATCGGATGTCCCAAAAAAAACCAATCAGATGGAGGACAGCTCTTTTTACGCGTCAAACGGGTCGGAATGGGTTGAAAATTTTACTTTTGGGGATGCGTTAAAGTAAGATGGATACATAAGAATTAACGTGAGATTACCGTGGTATGGAGGGAATTCCCATTACGAACATGATGTTGAATGATGCGATGGAAATGCTTAAGCTGACAAGCCGGACTTTTTATATTCCCATTAGCAAGCTTGTGCCTGAATTAAGAGAAGCGGTATCGTCTGCCTACCTGTGCATGAGAGCAATTGACGAGGTGGAGGACGACGAGAAATTGCCGGCTCCGATCAAGAAAGAACTGCTGCTTGGAGCGGCAAAAGCAATGAAATCGCCAAACATGGAGGAAGCGCTTCATCAGGTGTGGCAGCCGCATCGGGACAAGCTTCCGGAAGTAACGCTGCGGATGAACGAATGGGCGCAGTTGTGCCCGGCGGGCATTGCCCCTGCCGTGTACAACTATATTGCGATGATGGCCGAACAGATGGCAGATTGGGTCGGCACCTCGTGGAATATCCACACGGAAGAGGATCTGGACAATTACACGTACAGCGTTGCCGGCATGGTAGGCGAGATGCTGTCCGATATATGGCGCTGGTATGACGGAACGGAGACCGACCGCGACAAAGCGGTTGCATTTGGCCGCGGTCTGCAAGCGGTTAATATTATGCGCAATCGAGCGGAGGATATGGAACGCGGCGTTGATTTCTTCCCGGACGGCTGGGATCTCAAGGACATGCTTCGTTACACCCGCCGCAATTTAAAGCAAGCCGATGAATATCTCGCAGAATTGAAAAAAGGCCCTGCGCGCACCTTCTGCCAAATCCCGTTGTCGCTTGCCCATGCCACCGTTAATCTGATTGCCGTTGGCGGCAACAAACTGACAAGGGACGCCGTGCTGAAGATCGTAAGCAAGATCAAGTAATCCCCATATAAAGAAAGTGCCCCGCAGCATCGGGCTGCGGGGCTAAGTATTTATATTATTAAAAGGGGGGTTGAGTCCTATTATAGGCAATGTTCATTAAAGTAAGATGAACATTAGATTTCGAGTATGTTACAAATATTAACCAAATGATTCCAATTGCTTAAATGAGCTTATATATAAAGATAATTCTCCTATTGCGAAAAAAAACGATGCCAAGGTAACGGTGCTGCTCACAACGGGGGCGAGAAAGCTCATCACCTTTAATAAAGGCGGAACGGTCATCGTTGGCTCAGGCGGCGTAAGTCATTACAGCAAGCCGCATTGGGCGCTGGATATATAAGCGGATCAGCCTCTTGAAGCCGTATGGCAAAGCGATTTGAATTGTCCAAGCCATGCGGTTTCCAAGGGGGACATTTTTATAGTAAGATGGATTTGTTATGATTCGGATGCAGGGAGAGAAGCAGCTATGAACGATTTGATGAAGACATTGCTTGCACAGGAAGAGGAGCTTCAGTTCGATTCTTTCACGAATGAGGATGCGCTGCAACTAGGCAACATCGTAGTGCAGCACGCGAAGGACGTTATCGGCAAAGGTATCGCTGTACATATCGAGAACGATGAGCATCCGCTCTATACCCACTATATGGCGGGCACTTCGAAGGATAATATTTATTGGGTGAATACGAAGAAAAACGTTGTGAACCACTTTGGCCACAGCTCCCTATATGTTGGCGAGTCGTTCCGCGATCAAGGAACAACGTTCCCGGAAAGCTCGGGCCTGCCATTGTCGGAATATCAGGGCGAAGGCGGTTCGTTCCCGATTATCGTCCGCGGTCAGGGCAAAGTCGGCACTATTACCGTATCCGGCCTGACGGGTGAAGAAGATCATCAAGCGGCGGTTGACGGCATTCGCAAGTTCCTGAAGAAGTAATAGAATGGATAATTACAAAGACACCTCCGTGTAATCTTCGGGATTAATTAGGAGGTGTTTTTCATTTTGGATCACAAATCATTTCACATGGCTCTTGAGCTGTGGGAGATGGGGTGGGAGCAGTTGACGAGCACGCCTTCCCGCTTGACGGCGGAACCCATGGAGAGGGCGGAACGGGATCGGTTTTTCACGCAGGTTACGGCTAACGCTTATGTGGATAACTATACCGGAATCCGGATCTCCAGCTCGGGCCGGCGGTTTTATATCGTAAACGCCACGGTATGGAACCTGGTAGATGAGCAGGGGATATACCGGGGACAGGCGGCAACCTTCGTGGATTACAAATATATATATAGAGTTCCTGACCAGAGAGGAGCAAGATGCAATTATGCTAATTCAAGCCGTTAATTGTTCAAGCAAAGCGGTTGCTTTTACGTTTGATGATGGACCTAATCCGGTGTATACGCCCGAGCTGCTTGAGATTTTTGCTGAGGCGGGAGGAAAAGCGACCTTCTATATGATTGGCGAGCAGATCGCCGCTCATCCGGAGGTGGCGAGACTTGTTCATGAGCAGGGGCATGAGATCGGCAATCACTCCTATACGCATCCGAATATGACGGAGCTGACGGATGAAGAGATTGGAAGCGAGCTTTCCCGGACGGAGGAGCTCATCAAGCAGGTGACGGGCTCGCGGGCGGCAACGATGCGTTTGCCTTATTTGGCCGGGGACGAGAGAGTGCATTCTCTTCTTGAACGCGAAGGCTATCCGTCCATTGGCGCATTAAACATGGATGCGAAGGATTGGGAAATGCCCGGTGTTGATCATATTATCGAATGCTCGCGCAGAGAAGTCCGCAATGGAAGCATCCTGATATTCCACGACGGATATGGCGACCGTTCGCAGTCGGTTGAAGCAGTGCGCGTGCTGACGAAGGAGCTTACGGCGAGCGGATACCGGCTGGTAACCGTCAGTGAGCTGCTAAGTTTGGCCGAGTAGAAAAGCAATCTTTAAGCAAAAAAAAGTCATGGCCCGACAGGGGCCATGACTTTTTTTGTGCTTACTCCGTTGCAGGCGGACGCTTGCCATTCTGCAAATCTTTGATAGAATAGCCAAAATCCATTTGCAGGTGAGGGTAATCCTTGAAGCTTGTCCAATCTCCGCCCCATGCAAAACCAAGCTTTTTGGCTGCCGAGACAACCTCCATCCAGTCGGCCCTTCCGTTATCGTTCCCGTCATATTTCATATCCCAGATGACATCGCCATCGGGCTTTACCAGCGCAAAATCAACCGCAAGGCCGTAGTTATGGTACGAAGCGCCGCCCTTGACATTGGTGACAACTTGTCCGGGCTTGGATCGTCCCTGCTTGTAAAGCGCGTTCTGCTCCTCGCTGGAGCGGAAATCATCCGTAATCAGTATCTTTATGCCGATTTTACCGGTTTGAGCAACAAGCGCATCAGCTTTCTTCGCAACAATCGGGTTAAGGCCAGTGACCGTAGCACTTCCGGTTTGGCTCTGTTCCGGAGCGGGTGCAGGGCGGTTTTGCACGGTATCCATCCATCTCCAGCCCATCACGATAATCGCGATCAGCACAAGCGAGGTCATGACCCGGCTTCGTTTCTGCTTCTGCCGCGGTATGACATACGGCTGACCTATTCGGCCGACGGTTGTATCCTGCCGCGCCAAAGGTTCGGGCATTCTAAACGTCTCCTCTCCAAGCTGTCTCTCTCTTAATCTATAACTCTCTCTATTAGCATGCGCAATTATGTAGGGTCGTAAACCCGGATTGTCTTATTGTAGCATAGATGGACATACGCTACCCCCGACCAGGGGAGGGGATGGAAACCGGGCAAAGAGGTTGTACCGCAGCGTAAGGCGAATGGCACGAACAACACAAAAGGCCCATCGAAATGGGCCTTTTGCTTGCGCTATATGGTGCATACTCTGCTTCGGATGATTCGTGTTTATTAGCTAGGGATTAATAAAATTTACCAAAGCCACAACCGCAAATAATGATCACCAACAGTATAAAAAGCACCAGGATGAAACCTGTAGAGTTAACACCACCAACGTAACCGGACATTATACATGCACCTCCTTACGTTTTGAATACTCTATAACTTATGACATTTTGCGCCGAGGTGCTTGGGTGTTTGTTCCTGAGGCATTTGACTAATTATGAATGCGGCACTGCGTTGCTTGTACCGGATGTACACATACCGCATATCCAAATTCCCATTTTCTTGCCGATGAACACCCGCTTAAACTTTGTTACCATTAGAGAATCGTGACCTTATCTATGAATGATCATTCTTTTTAGGAGGGCATTCTCTTGATTGCTAGCAAGTTTAAGAGATGGCTCGCTGGCGCTGCGGCTTTGTCCTGTCTCATCGGAGTCGTGCCAACCGTTGATGCAGCAAGCGCGGACAAGCTGCCTTTCGACGATATTGCGGGAAGCTTCGCGAAAGACGCCATTATACGTTTATATGACAAACAACTATTATCGGGTACTTCTGCTAGAACCTTTTCGCCGAAACAACCGGTTACGCGTGCCGAATTCATCACGATTCTGGACCGCGTGCTCGGCATCAAGCCCGTCCACAGCGCAATCAGCCCATTTAAGGATATGACGGCGAGTGCATGGTATTACGACGCGATTACGGCAGCCGTCCAGATTGGTCTTGTGGATGGAACCGGCGTGCATACCTTCGAGCCTTCGAAGCCCGTAACCAGGCAGGAAGCCGCGTCTATGCTCGTTCGTGCTTTCAAGCAGTCTAATGTCACAGGCAGTACATGGGATTATGCCGACGCGGGCGAGATTGCCGCCTGGGCAGATACGGCGGTAGGAGCGGTTCGGACGCTAGGTCTGATGACCGGCGATTCGAATAACAACTTCAATCCGGCAGACGGATTGACCAGACAGGAAACAGCTGCCGTTATTGACCGCGCGCTGCAAAACGCGAAATGGGCTTCCGCTCTTGCCAAGCCGCAAAATGCAGCCCGCGTCCAATTCGGCTGGCAATATGGCCAGACGGCTGCCCAATATGAGCAGTCCGTGGTTCAAGCCAAAGTCACAACCTTGTCGCCAAGATGGTACTTCTTCGATCCGGCCGGGGGAGTGTCGGACTATACGGATCAGTCGCTCGTGAATTGGGCATCCAAGAACAAGAGGCAGATTTGGGCCATGGTCGGCAACCGGTCCAGTCAGGAAGTTACGCATCAGAACTTGTCCAATGCGACCTACCGCGGAAAAGTCGTTGATCGTCTGGCAAGCTACGTGCAGAAGTATGGCCTTAAAGGGCTCAATATTGACTTTGAAAATGTCGCTCCCGGCGATCGCGCCTACATGACGGCTTTTATTAGCGAGCTCAGCACGAGGCTGCATAAGCTGGGAGCCGTTGTCTCGGTTTGCGTATCTCCGGACCTTGGCAGCGACTGGACCGAAGGCTTCGATTATCAAGCGCTTGGCGCTTCAGCAGACTATATTGTAATGATGGCCTACGACGAGCATTGGAGTACGAGTCCCAAAGCCGGTTCCGTAGCTTCCATGCCTTATGTGAACAATGCCGTAAACACCCTGCTTCAGGTGGTGCCTGCGAACAAGGTTATTCTGGCGCTTCCTTATTACAACAGGGACTGGGCAATCCAAAATAACGGAACCGTCACGGCAACGGAGCTGACCTTGATTGAGCAAAATAACTTGATCCGCAAGTATTCGCTGACGCCAACCTGGGACGCCTCCGTCGGGCAGTATACGGTCACTTACCAGCTTAACGGCCTGAAGCACCAGATCTGGATCGAGGACGGCCGTTCGCTCGCAGCCAAATACAAAACCGCAATGGATCATGATTTGGCCGGTCTTGCCTACTGGTATATGGGCGGAGCAAGTCCGGATGTTTACGCCAGTCTCAGCAACGCGGAACGGTTCTACGGATTAAATTTTAATTAGGTTATGGATTCACGCCATTATTTATTAATCAGATTGTTAGGTCCAAGAACCACGCGGAAGGCGAAAGACGCCCGGCGTGGTTCTTTTGCTTGAGGCCATTTTATGCCATGATAAGATTATGCTTACGAAGCAAGAATTCCCGCCAAAAAGCGGCGTTAATTCTTTAGGTTTATGCTTACGAAGTAAGAATTCCCGCCAAAGAGCGGCGTTAATTCTTTAGGTTTATGCTTACGAAGTAAGAATTAACGCCAAAAGGCGGCGTTAATTCTTTAGGTTTATGCTTACGAAGCAAGAATTCCCGCCAAAAAGCGGCGTTAATTCTTTTTAGGAGGTGATGGGGTGTATTCTGATATTCAATTCGTTGGCGACCGGCCGGTATCGATGCAGGTCAAGGATTATATGAAACGGCTGATGATAACGGGCGCGCTGCAGGCGAATCAGAAGCTCCCCTCCACGCGAGAGTTAAGTCTGCTGATGAATGTCAGCCGCAATACGATCGTGACCGCTTATTCGGACTTGGTGGAAGAAGGATTTATTTATGCCGTAAAAGGCAAGGGCAACTTCGTCGCGCAATCGGCGGGCGGCGTTGCTGCGGAAGAAGGCGCCGGCAGGCAGCTGAACTGGAGCGAGCGGATCAATGATCTGGCCCGCACGGCCGAGGAGCATGATCTGATGAAGCATGGCATCCGCGCGAAGCGGGGGGCTATTTCTTTTACAAGCATCGCTCCGGACGAGAAGCTGTTTGACCTGCAAAATGTGAAGCGGGCGTTCCTCGACCGGATGTCGCTGGAAGGCAACATTATACTCAATTACGGCTACGCCAAGGGTTATAAGCCGCTGATCGAGTTCCTGATGCGTTATATGGAGAATAAAGGCGTCGATCTGAGCGGCAAAGACATGCTCATTACAAACGGCTTTACGGAAGGGTTCGACCTTGTCCTGTCGGCGCTTGGAAAGCGCAGCGGACACGCGTTATGCGAGAACCCTACCCATCATACGGCAATAAAAAATTTAAAGATGCACCAATTCGCCATAAACGGCGTAGATATGGAGCCTGACGGCATTAGCCTAGAGCAGCTGGAAGAGAAGCTTGGCAGGCAGGAATATGACCTCGCTTATCTTGTTCCTTCGTACCATAACCCTACCGGCATTGTGATGTCTCACGAGAAACGCGCGGAGACGGTACGCATGCTGAACGACCGCCAAATTCCGATTATCGAGGACGGCTTTAATGAAGAGCTGCGTTATTCCGGCGCTCATGTTGCTCCTCTTCTGGCTTATGGCGGCAATCGCAACAACGGGACGATCTATTTAGGCAGCTTTTCCAAGATTCTGTTCCCCGGCCTGCGCGTCGGATGGATTCTGGCGGATAAGGAGCTGATCGATTACCTGGAGAGCGTCAAGCGCGCGCGCACGATTCATACATCGACGCTCGATCAGTCGCTGCTGTATCAATATCTTCACAACGGCAACTTTGAGAAGTATCTGAAGCGGGCGAAGGCGGAATACAAACGCAAATACGAGCTGGCTGTCGAAAGCTGCAAGACGTATTTGCCGCTGAAGAGGCTCTCGGGCGACGGAGGACTTCATCTGTTTGTCGAATTCGGGGAGACCTTCTCCGCAAGAGAGCTGCTGCAGGCCTGCACCGAGCATGGCGTGCTGTTCACGCCGGGAGATATTTTCTATACGGACGGCGGCGGACGGCATACGATGCGGCTGGGCTTCTCCCGCGTGTCAGACGAGAATATCGTCAAAGGGATTCAAATCATAGGCGATACTGCGAAAGTTATTTTAGAGCGTTAACTTGCAAGCATGATTTCATTCGCAAATATTCAGGAGGTTAATCTACATCATGATGAAAATCGGTGTTATTATGGGCGGTATTTCGTCCGAAAGAGAAATTTCGTTACTTACGGGGCAAGAAATGATAGCGAATCTGGATCGCAGCAAATACGAGGTATTGCCGATCGAGATTAATACCAAACGCGACTTGATCGATAAAACGGCGGGCATTGACCTCGCGCTTCTCGCGCTTCACGGCAAATACGGCGAAGACGGCACCGTACAAGGCACATTGGAGTCGCTTGGCATTCCTTACACGGGCTGCGGGGTATTGTCGAGCAGCGTGAGCATGGATAAGGAATTGGCGAAAAAGCTGATCCGCTTCGACGGCATTCTGACAGCGGATTGGATTAACGTAGCCAGCATGGAGGAGCTTGCGGCGGCGAACGTGGAGCGCCTCGGCCTGCAGGTTGTCGTAAAGCCGAACTCAGGCGGTTCAAGCATCGCCACGCGCTTGGTCAAAACGCATGAAGAGATTGCGGAAGCAGTGGCGGAAGCGCTCAAATGGGATGATTCCGTAATGATCGAGCAATTTGTCGGCGGAGACGAGATTACATGCGCCGTGCTGAACGGCGAGCTGCTTCCGATCGTGTCGATTCAGGCGAACTCGGAGTTCTTCGACTTCGACTCCAAGTACCAGGACGGCGGAGCAACAGAAGAAATCATCGAATTGCCGGCCGACGTGCACGCCCGTGTTGAAGCGTCTGCGCTTGGCTGCTACAAAGCGCTGAAATGCAGCGTGTACGCACGTATCGATATGATCATCAAAGACGGCGTTCCGTACGTTCTGGAAGCCAATACGCTGCCGGGCCTTACGAAGAACAGCCTGCTGCCGAAGGCGGCAAAGGCGGCTGGCATCAAATTCAGCGAGCTGCTTGATTACATCATCGATTATTCTCTTGAGGAGCGTAAAGAGAAATAGTCGGCCAGGGAGAGGATTAACCATGCTGACGACGAGCACATGGGTGTCGCCGCTAGTCCGCGATTTGCCGCCATCGGGCATTCGCAAGTTTTTTAACGCGGCTGAGGGAAACAAGGAAATCATATCGCTAGGGGTTGGGGAACCCGACTTTGCAACGCCCAAGGCCGCCAGAGAGGCCTGCATACGGGCGCTGGAGCGGGGCAGGACGATGTATACGCCAAACGAAGGACTTAGGGAACTTCGGGAAGAAATTGCGGCGTATATGCAAGGAAGCTTTGGCGTCAGCTACGAGCCAGCCAAGGAAGTGCTGGTTACGGTAGGCGGCAGCGAGGCGATTGACCTGGCCATGCGGGCCATTCTCGAGCCCGGCGACGAAATGATTATTCCGGTACCCGGTTATATTGCTTACGCGCCGATCTGCAAGCTGAACGGAGGGGTCCCGGTTGAACTCGAGATGACGGCGGCCCAATCGTTCAAGCTGACGGCAGAGGCGCTGAAGCAGGCGATAACCCCCCGTTCCAAAGTGCTCTTCGTCAACTTCCCGAGCAATCCCACAGGCGCAGTTATGAGCTATGAGGATTGGCTGCCGATTACGAAGGTTGTAGAGGAGCATAACCTGATCGTCTTGTCCGACGAGATTTACGCGGAGCTGAGCTATGAAGATAAGCATGTCAGCTTCGCCTCCTTGCCGGGGATGAAGGACCGTACCGTTGTGATCAGCGGCTTTTCCAAAGCTTTTGCCATGACGGGAATGCGGGTCGGCTATGCTTGCGGCGGTCAAGAGCTGATTGCGGCTATGACAAAGATCCATCAGTATACCGCGTTATGCGCGCCGATAGTGGGGCAGGTTGCCGCTATCGAATGCCTGCGGAATTGCATGGAGGATAAGGATGAGATGGTTGAGGCCTTCAACCAGCGACGCCGGCTCTTCGTCAAAGGACTAAGCGAGCTTGGACTGCTCTGCCGCGATCCTCAAGGTGCCTTTTATGCATTCCCGTCCATCGCTTCAACGGGACTCAGCTCCGAGCAGTTCGCTCAGCGGCTGCTGCTGGAAGCGAAGGTGGCCGCGGTTCCCGGGTCCGTATTTGGCCGGGGCGGCGAGGGCTTCATCCGCTGCTCGTATGCTTCATCGGTGTCGAACCTGACGGAAGCGATGGAGCGCATCGGCAACTGGATGCGGACGGCGATGTAGGGATCACCGGTCAGGCAGTTTGCCGGATCGCGACCTACTGAAATGGCGCTTCCGAGCACATCTATTGCACAACATGCAGCCAATAGGGCTGAAATGATGCTCCCGGGCATGATAGGCTGCACGATATGCAGGATTTTCGTCTCTAATAGGTTCATTTGGGCTGTTACGTACCGGATATCCTGCATATCATGCAGGATATCGTGAGTTGTTGAGCGATAAGGCATCGGTATACTGTATTTCATACAATGGCCGCGTTGCCAGAATGTCATATATGAACACGAATAAGCAGGGTATTTCTGCAAATCAGTCTTTCCGGCTGGTTCGCGGAAATAACCTGCTTTTATTTTTGGAATAGGGGGGGAGGTTTGCGCAATACTCGGCAGGTATGATAGGTTGAAGACAGAGAGAGCATGAGCGAATGAGCGAAGGCGGTGAAAAGAGATGCCTATACATATCGGACTTGCGGGCTGGGGCGATCAGGACCGGCTGTATGGCCCCGGCGTCAAAGCGAAGGATCGTCTGAAGGAGTATGCGAAGCATTTCCCGCTTGTGGAGGTGGACAGCAGCTTCTATGCCATCCAGCCTCCGGAGCGGTTTGCGAAATGGACGGAGGAGACGCCGGAGTCCCTTCATTTTATCGTGAAGGCCTATCAGGGCATGACAGGCCATCAGCGCGGACCGGCGGCGGCCGCTGCCGCAAGCGATCCGGACAGCACCTTTGCGGCATTCCGCGAATCCATTAAGCCAGTGATGGAAGCCGGGCGTCTTGGAGCGGCGCTGTTTCAGTACCCTCCTTGGTTTGATTGTACCCGCGAGAATGTGCGTCTGCTGCGCGAGACGAAGCAGCGGATGGAAGGCGTGCCATGCGCGCTGGAGTTCCGGCATCAAAGCTGGTTCACCAAGGAGTACCGGGAACGCACGCTGGACTTCATGCGACAGGAAGGCTGGGTGCATAGCGTATGCGACGAGCCGCAGGCGGGGCCTGGATCGATCCCGACGGTGCTTGAGGCGACGGATACCAACATGACGGTCGTCCGTTTCCACGGCCGCAACGCTAGCGGCTGGAACCAGGGAGGAGCGGCGAACTGGCGGGATGTCCGTTACCTGTACCGTTACAATTCGGACGAGCTGAAGCAGTGGGCGGAATATCTTCAGCAGCTACAGCAGCAGAGCGAGCATATTTGCGTGATCTTCAACAATAACTCCGGCGGCGATGCGGCGGACAACGCGAAGCAGATGATGGCCTTGCTCGGGCAGCTCCGCCCGGATGGCAGGGACTCGCTGGAGCCTCGCGAAGAACCGCCACAATATGAGCAGCTTGATCTGTTCTAATACTGACGTATTTGCAAAAGGGAGGCGGGGGTCCCTCGTGGTACACTAAATGAAAGTTATCATTTAAGCGGTTTTTAAGCGAGGTTGCTCCTGTGAGACAAACAAAATGGCTGTACCTAGTCACGTTCATCGTGACCGTTGTATTTATTCTATATACGACCTATGCAAATTTCATTTATGATCCGGAAGCGAGCCGATTCCTTCGTCATAAAATCGACCTGGAGCATGTGTCGCTCTGGCTGACCGTCATGAATGTGCATATCGTGGCGGCTTGCGCGGCTATGCTTGCCGGACTTATCAACTTTTCCAGGCGGTTAAGAGAGCGAAGCGCCAAGCTTCATAGACTGATCGGCTATGTTTACGTATTGTCCGTGGCAATCGTTGATCTGACCTCCGGTTACATGGCTCCGTCTTCAACCGGCGGAAGAGTGAACAGCATCGCGTTCAATTTCATTAATATGATCTGGCTTGTCATCACGGTAATTGCCGTCGTGAAGATCCGGAAGAAAAAGGTTGCGGAACATCGCAGGTGGATGATTCGAAGCTACGTTTTTGTATTCACCAATATGTTCACTCATCTGATTACGGCGGCTCTTCACAATGGCTTCGGGGTAGATTATACCTTAAGCTATACCGTCTCCGTGTACAGCACAATCATGCTGCTAATGCTGCTGGCGGAGCTTGTGATCAGACGGTTGAATGACCCGGTAAGGCCATGAGTTTTGGCTTAGTCGGGTCTTTTTTGTTTCATCCTTATGCCCTCAGCATCCCCATTGCTTCATAGGAGCCGAGTATGGACAGCCGGGTAAGCTGCCCTTGTCAGCAGAACCCGGTAGAACATCTCGTTTTCTTCCATTTGACTGAACAAGAGGACGAAGAAAGGATCCGGCGAATGAAAGTCGGGCGTGTAGCTCCCGGACTCAGTTCGGAATCGATTAATGCGGTTAATTGGCTAAGTTTTTTGCTTTGCGCGAAGGCGGAGGAGCTACGGGAGGAAGCGGGGGGAAGGAGCGACTAACTCGCCAGCTCCAAGCCAGACCGAGGAGCAGTTGCCGGATGTTTCGCCAAGCCCTCCGGTTGTTGAAAAGGAAGAGATAATAGTTATTCCTGCGAAGCTGGTTGGCTATCTGAAGGATTCCTTGCCTTTCTCGATGGAAGAGGTGCGGAAGATTTGGGTGAAAGGAACGATAATCCCCGCGGAACGTATGTATGTTATACTGCAAAACTTGAACGGGCTGGAGCTGACGAAGGCAGCTTCGGACAATAAGACGTTAAATGTCAAGACATTAATCCGGCTCGAGACCGCTAATACGATATACGCTATCCCTTACGACGTAAACACAAACGAATATCGTCTGGGAGCAGCTTCTCCTATTGAGAAGCAGCGTCCAGCCTACTCTGCTCGGACATTATTATTGATGACGCCGTTCAGAAGATAGGCCATATAACGGAATACAGCGATAGAATTATGCAGATGAACCGGGGTATCGTCTTTATGGACGGCAATTATGCGACACCGGATGGACTGACGGTTGGGATGACCAAAGAGGATGTGCTGCAGAAGCTGGGCAAGCCGAATTTGGAGCTGGAATCCAAGTGGAGCTACAAAATTGGCGGTTATCTGAAATTCCATTCTTTATTTTGACCACAATAAGATGAAGTACATCATGCTCAGTCAGCCTCTGTAACTATTGGGATAGGGAGAGATGGGGATGAGAAAGAGTGTTATGGCCGCAATCGTGTTAACGGTTATGCTGCTGGCCTCTTGCGATGGCAATAAGTCGTCCGTAAATACAGGCGGAGCACAAGAGCCGGGAGAACAAGCAGCCTACCAGGTTATTGCCGAGGAGCTGAAGGCTCCGTGGGTGATCGCATTTGACGGCGACGTGATTTATATTAGCGAGCGGGACGGCAATATTGTGCGGGTTGCTGACGGCAAATCGACGCGTATGACGGTTCAATTCCATAAGAACGTGCATGCTCAGGGCGAAGGCGGGTTCCTCGGCTTTGTGCTGGCTCCGGATTTTCAGACGTCGAAGGAGGCTTTCGCCTATCATACGTACGAAGAAAACGGAGAAATTCTGAATCGGATTATCGTGCTGAAGCTGGAGAATAACGCCTGGACGGAATCAAGGGCGCTGCTTGAAGGAATTCCGGGATCGTTTAACCATGACGGCGGCCGGATGGCGATTGGGCCGGACGGGCTTCTGTACGTCACGACAGGGGATGCCGGACAAGATGAGCTGGCGCAGAATCGGAACAGTCTGGCGGGAAAAATATTGCGCATGAAGCTGGACGGCTCGATCCCGAGCAGCAATCCTTTTCCCGAATCCTATGTCTATTCTTATGGGCACCGGAATCCGCAAGGATTGGCTTGGAGCGGCTCCGGCATGCTGTTTGTCGCCGAGCATGGGCCATCGGGCGACCCCGGAGGTCATGACGAGATTAACAGCATAGTGCCTGGCGGCAACTATGGCTGGCCGGTTGTCATTGGCGGACAGCATCGGGACGGGATGATCGACCCGGTCTATCATACAGGCGAGGGTACGATTGCTCCGTCGGGCATAGCGATGGCCGCGGGCAATAATCTCTTGATTGCCACCCTGAGAGGGGAGAAGCTGCTCCAATACAATACGCTGACCAAGAAGATGTCGACCGTGCTTGAGAATGAAGGCAGGCTGCGGGATGTCCGCGTTCATGACGGCCGCGTCTATGTCATTACAAATAATACGGACGGCAGAGGGACACCATCAGATAGAGATGACCGCTTACTGCTATTGGCGAAATAAGGCTGTTGACAGGAAACCATTTGGTTTCCTATAATGAAAAGCGAAACCAAATGGTTTCCTAATTAGCAAAATGGACATCGTAAATTCGAAATCATTATCGGAGGTATTTGATCATGAGCAGCGGAGTAAATGCATTGCCTGACGTTCGTCAGACGGTGGAGCTGAATGCAACTATTCAGAAGGTATGGAATGCCGTATCCACAAGAGAGGGAGTATCGGCCTGGTTCATGGCGCCAAGCGAGAGTTTTAAGCCGGAGATCGGCTGCGAATTCCATCTGGAGGCTGGCCAGTTCGGACAATCTCCATGTAAAGTGACGGAGGTTGACCCGCCCAACCGTCTGACTTTCAATTGGGGCAAGGACTGGACGCTTACCTTTGAACTGAAGGAGCTGGAAGGCGGCAAGACCGAATTCACGCTGATTCATGGCGGATGGGATGCAGATAAGGTTACCGAGTTTAACCAACCCCATACGGCTGTTCGCGAGCATATGGCCGGCGGCTGGGTTGGCATCGTGAAGAAGTTTGTCGGCTATGTCGAAGGACAATAATCTCGCATCGGAGCCGAAGCATGACGTCTTCCAGGCGATTGCCGATCCGACCCGCCGAAGCCTGCTGCAGCTGTTAGTCGATCAGGAGATGCCGGTGAACGTAATCAGCGGTCATTATTCCATGAGCCGGACGGCTGTGTCGAAGCATCTCCGCGTGCTTCAGGAAGCGGGGCTCGTGAAGGAGCGCAAGGTGGGACGCGAGACGCGTTACCGGCTGGAGCCGGAGCCGCTGCTTGAGCTGAAGCGCTGGCTCAGCTATTACGAGCGGTTCTGGGAGAACAAGCTCCAGGCGCTCAAGCGCTTCGTCGAGGAGGACATGCCGGCGGGCGAGCCGTCAGGTCCGCTGAAGATTGCAGAAGGCAAGCCGAAGGATCAATAATCAAAGCCGCGATTGGCCGAGCTAATGCTCGGACAGCCGCGGCTTTTTGTTATTGCGCCGGCTGGTACACCCGACATGCGATGGAAAGTTTTCGCCGCACACTGGAAATCAACAAGCCTGCTGGCTTACAATAGACGGGATAAGTGAGCGGATTAATGCTTTTGAAGCAAGAATCATCACGACCGTTGGTCGTGTGATAATTCTTAAGTAGATGCTTTTGAAGCAAGAATCATCACGACCTACGGTCTGGTGATAATTCTTAAGTAGATGCTTTCGAAGCAAAGAATCATCACGACCTACGGTGATAATTCTTAAGTAGATGCTTTCGAAGCAAAGAATCATCACGACAGGCCTATAGTAAGCCAGTCGTGTGATAATTCTTTTTAGGAGTGAGAGTATTGCGTAAAATCATGTTTACAGGCGGCGGATCCGCAGGTCATGTGACGGTAAACCTGGCGTTGATCCCCCATTTCATACAAGAAGGCTGGTCTGTGGACTACATAGGCTCGGAGGCTGGCATTGAGAAGCAGCTCATCGAGCCGCTGGGCAATGTGCGTTATCACGGCATTGCGACGGGCAAGCTGCGCCGTTACTTGGATTGGCAGAACGTGAAGGACCCGTTCAAGGTCATCAAGGGAGCCTTCCAGGCTTACCGCATTATTAAGAAGCAAAAGCCCGACGTCTTGTTCTCCAAGGGAGGCTTCGTATCCGTACCGGTAGTAATCGGCGCAAGGCTGAACAAGGTACCGGTGCTCATCCATGAATCGGATCTGACGCCGGGACTTGCGAATAAGATCGCCATCCCGTTTGCAGCGGGAGTCTGCACGACATTCCCGGAGACGCAGCAGCATCTGCCCGACGGCAAGTCCCATTATGTCGGAGCCGTAATCCGCGATCAGCTCAAAGCAGGCGACGCGGCGCGGGGCAGGAAATTCGCGGGCTTCGTCTCCACGAAGCCGGTACTGCTCATCATGGGCGGCAGCCTGGGTGCCCGCAAGATTAACCAGGCTGTACGCGCGTCGCTCGGCAAGCTGACGGAGAAATTCCAGATCATCCATCTGTGCGGCAAAGGCCAGGTTGATCCTGCCCTGCAGTCCCCGCAGTACAAACAGTACGAGTATGTGAACGAAGAGCTTCCGGATCTGCTTGCCATGTCGGATGTCATTATCTCGCGGGCGGGCTCGAACTCGATCTTCGAGTTCCTGTACTTGCGCAAGCCCATGCTGCTTATCCCTCTGACGAAGGAAGCAAGCCGCGGCGACCAGATTCTGAATGCGCGCTCGTTCCAGTCGGCAGGATTCTGCGAGGTGCTCTACGAGGAGAACATGACGCCCGAGACGCTTGTCGGCAGCGTAACCGACCTGTACGCGAACCGGGATAAGTACGTCGATAACATGCAAAAAAATGACCGCAAGGACGCATTGTCCCAGCTTATTGATCTGATCAAAAACACGGCGAAATAAGGGCCGGATCATCTTAAATGACCGCTTTTAACCAGCAAGTATGTCTTGTGGTTATGGCGGTCTTTTTCTATAATAGGGGGAAGGTTAGGCAATAGTAGGAGGGAATTACAGATGGAATATATCAGTACTCGCGGAAATGTAGGCAGAATCGGCTTTGTCGACGCATTTCTCATGGGTCTTGCGGATGACGGCGGTCTTCTCGTGCCTTATGAAATTCCGGTCGTTTCCGCGGCTAAGCTGAAAGAATGGCAGGAGCTCAGCTATCAGGAGCTGGTGCTTGAAATTTTCTCGCTTTATACGAATGATGAAATTCCTTATGAAGATCTGAAGAAAATGGTATATGACGGCTATGCAACGTTCCGCCATCCGGAAGTGACGCCGGTTCATAAGCTCAGCGACAGCCTTTATTTGCTGGAACTGTTCCATGGTCCTACTTTTGCATTCAAGGACATTGCGCTCCAGTTCATGGGTCAATTATATACGTACGTGTCCAGCAAGCAGAACAAGAAGATTCATATTCTGGGCGCAACCTCCGGCGACACGGGCGCTTCGGCCATCGAAGGTGTCAAAGGCAAGGAAGGCATCAAGATCTGCATCCTGCATCCGAACGGCAAAGTAAGTAAAGTGCAGGAGCTCCAGATGACGACGGTTCAAGAGGACAACGTCCTGAACCTGTCCGTTGAAGGCAACTTCGACGACTGCCAGCGCATCATCAAAGACCTGTTCGCGGATCTGGAGTTCAAGTCGGCTAACCATCTGTGCGCGATCAACTCGATCAACTTCGTGCGCATTATGGCGCAAACGGTCTACTACTTCTATTCCTACTTCCAAGTGGCGAAGCAGACGGGTGCCGCCGATGCGAAAGTGAACTTCAGCGTGCCAACGGGCAACTTCGGCGACATCTTCGCCGGCTACCTGGCGAAGCGCATGGGACTGCCGGTTGACAAGCTGATTCTCGCTACTAACGAGAACAACATTCTGGAGCGCTTCATCAAGGAAGGCGTGTACAAGCCGGGCGATTTCCGCACGACGTACAGCCCTTCGATGGACATTCAGGTGGCGAGCAACTTCGAGCGTTACCTCTACTACGTACTGGGCGAAAATCCGGAGCAAATCCGTTCCATCATGGACGGCTTTAAATCCGACGGGCAAATCGTCGTATCCGGCGATGCGCTCAGCAAAGTTCAAGAAGAATTCGCCGCGCATGGCGTACAGGGCCGCGAATGCCTCGATACCATCGCAGCTTATAACAAAGAGACAGGCTATCTGCTGGATCCGCACTCCGCATGCGGCGTAGCGGCAGCCAGTCAAACCGCAGAAGCCGGAACGGTAACGATCTCGCTGGCAACCGCGCATCCGGCGAAGTTCAACGAAGCAATTGAGCTCGTTGGCATTGAACAGGAGTTCCCCGAGCAAATCCAGGCGCTCTTCAATAAACCGCAGCGTCAGACGCTTGTTGACGGCACGCAGGAAGCAATCGTCCGGGAAATCGTGAAGTTCTACAACGCTTAAATATAAAAAGGGCTGCTCCGATCAACCGATGTGTAACAACGGTTGGTTCGGATCAGCCTTTTTTCTCGCCGCTATGGGATCAGCCTCGTGTTTGTTCCAGCTCAAGCAGCGCGGTCTTCATCGGAAGACCTCCGCGGTAGCCGGTCATAGAGCCTGTCTTGCCGACAATCCGGTGGCAGGGCAGGACGATCAGGAGCGGGTTGGCTCCTACGGCAGCTCCTACTGCGCGGGCAGCCTGCGGACGGCCGATGTTCTCGGCAAGATCGGAATAAGCAGCCGTGCTGCCATACTGCACCTCGCTCATCGCTTGCCATACCCGCTGTTGGAACGGGGTGCCGACCAGATCAAGCGGCAGAGAAAAGACGTCCAGGCTTCCTTGGAAATATTTCGTGAATTCATGCGTGTAGCGTTCCATCTCCGTATCCTGCCGGACAAGCTCATATCCCGGCAGGCGCGCTTCGGCCCATTCGGCCAGCTCGTCGAAGGATGCGCCTTGCGAGCCTACATAACAAAGGCCGTTATCGGTCGCGGCCAAATGCAGATTCCAGTCCTCATGCTGAAGCAGGGTCCAATATAATGGGTTGGTCATGGCTCTCGTTTCGCTCCTCGGTATTGGGTTGGGGTAAGTCCGGTTGCGCCAAGAAATCTCGTGGCAAAATGGGCGGCGTTCATAAAACCCACGTGCCCTGCAATATCGGTAACGGGCAGATCCGTTGAGGTAAGAAGCTTCATCGCCTCCCGGATCCGGATTTGCTGAATATAGGCTGCGGGCGTTGAACCCGTTAGTCTTTTGAACGTTCTCTGGAGATGATAAGGGCTGAGATGGAGCACGTCGGCAAGCAGCGTCAAGGTTAGCGGTTCATGGTAATGCGCTTCGATATAGGACCGCGCCTGCGTCTCCCATTCTTCATCGGGCAGCTGCTGCTGGACGGGCTTGCACCGCTTGCACGGACGGAATTGTTCGGACAGAGCATCGCTCGCGGTCTGAAAAATCCGTACATGCGAACGGTTCGGCGGCTTCGACTTACAAGAAGGCCGGCAAAAGATTCCCGTTGTGGTCACTCCATAATACCATTGCCCATCGCAAGACCTGTCATTCGACAGAACGGCATGCCACTTGTCCTCCGGTATGCGTGCTGTATCGCTATTTCCCATTTTGTTCACCTCTAGGCTCAGTATACCTCGAATCCCCGTCAAATCGTAAGCAAGTCGGAATGAAAGCGCAAGATTACGAAAGCAGGCGGCGGGCTTTGTATGTTTGAATGGATGGAGTAGAATGGAGGAAAAGCTTACGAAGTAAGAATTACCACCATTGGCTTCTTACAAAGCCATAAAGTGTGGTAATTCTTTAAGCTCATGCTTACGAAGTAAGAATTACCACCATTGGCTTCTTATTAAGCTATAAAGTGTGGTAATTCTTTAAGCTCATGCTTACGAAGTAAGAATTACCACCATTGGCTTCTTATTAAGCTATAAAGTGTGGTAATTCTTTAAGCTCATGCTTACGAAGTAAGAATTACCACCATTAGCTTCTTACAAAGCCATAAAGTGTGGTAATTCTTTTTAGGAGGTTGTCCATGACAAAATCAACGCTGCGCATCGAGGTGCCGGAGCCTTTCAACTATAAAGAGACACTCAGCTACCTTAGGAGATCATCGAATGAACCGCTCTATCAGGTAGAGGACGACGCGGTATACCGGCTGATCCCAATGGGGGCCGACGAAGAGCCGGCGGCTGTAGAGATTCAGGCATCCGGCAATGACGAACTGCTGGTGAGGTTTATCGGTGAGCCGCAGGTCAGTGAGGGGCGGCAGAGGAAGGCCGAAGCTTATATCCGCGATTGGTTTGATTTCGGGACGGATTTGCTGCCCTTCTACGAGATGGCTCGCTTGGATCCGCTTCTTGTTCAGACGATTGATCGCTTATATGGTCTTCGAAATATTGGAATTCCGGATCTGTTCGAAGCGTTATGCTGGGGGATTATCGGGCAGCAGATTAATTTGACCTTTGCGTACAAGCTGAAGCGCCGATTCGTAGAGGCGTATGGCCGCAGCGTGGAGCGGGAGGGACGTACGTTCTGGGAGTTCCCGGTTCCCGAGGTTATTGCCGCGCTGCAACCGGAGGATATGGCATCGATGCAGATGTCCGTCAAAAAATCCGAATATCTTATTGGTGTGGCCAAGCTGATGGCGGATGGCGCATTAGATAAGCAGCGGCTTCTTGAGCTTGGAGATACCGGCGTAATCGAAAAGCAGCTGACCAGCATTCGAGGCATTGGCCCATGGACGGCTCATTACGCGCTAATGCGTTGTTTGCGTCTGCCGGATGCTTTTCCGATTGCGGATGTAGGGCTGCATAATTCGATTAAAGCTTTGACCGGCAGCAGCTCAAAGCCTGCGATCAGCGAGATCAAGCGGATGGCGGAGGGCTGGAAGGGCTGGGAGGCCTATGCGACATTTTATTTATGGCGGATGCTGTATTAAGGAAGGGGTATGGATCGGGATGAAATTTGATGGAAAAGTAGTCGTCATTACGGGTGCGGGCAAAGGAATCGGCGCAGCGCTCGCCGCTGCTTATGCAGCCGAAGGAGCAAGCGTAGCGGCGCTTGAGCGTGACCGGGATTTGGCGGAGCAGACGGTAAGCCGCATTACTGAAGCGGGTGGTCAAGCTGTTGCCTTTACAGTGGATATCAGCAGACCGGAAGAGATTGAAGCGGCATTCGCGGCTATAGAAGAGCTGTTTGGCCGGATCGATGTGTTGATCAACAATGCCGGCTTGGGGAAATGGAAATCCCCTTATGATCTGGGCTTAGACGAATGGGATTATGTACTGAATACGAACTTGAAGGGCACGTTCCTGTGCGCAAGAGAAGCGGCCAAGCGCATGCGTGACAATGGAGGAGGAGCGATCGTGAATCTCGCCTCGACCCGCGCGCTGATGTCCGAGCCGAATTCGGAGGCGTATGCAGCGTCCAAGGGCGGGATTGTCGCGTTGACGCACGCGCTCGCCGTATCGCTAGGGCCGGATCATGTACGAGTAAACGCGATCAGCCCGGGCTGGATCGAGAACGGCGATTACGACGCGCTGCGTCCGGAAGACCATACCCAGCATCCTGCAGGAAGAGTGGGGAAGCCGGATGACATTACACGTGCCTGTTTCTATTTGACCGATCCGGCAAATGATTTCGTTACGGGAATCAACCTGGTCGTCGACGGCGGTATGACGCGGAAAATGATCTACGAGGAATAGCCGGGAACGGAATGCGGCTGCGTTGGAGTTCAATAAAATCAGCTGTATTTGAAGCAATGAGGCGAACAGAGGTTACGCTGGATAGAATCCAATGTAACCTCTGTTCGCCTTATTTAACGGTTATTCTGCCTATTCCTATTCCTGTCCCTGTCCCTGCAGTCCAAACGCCTCGGCAATTAAACGGTAAGATTTCACGCGCGCGTCGAAGTTGTGAATCGAGCTCATCACGAGCACCTCATCCGCCTGGTATTGCTCCGCCATCTTCAGGATGCCGGCCTTCACCTGCTCCGGCGTGCCGATAATCCGGCGCTCTCTTGCGCGGTTAATCCGGTACAGATCCGACTCCGTGTACGGGTAATCGTAGGCCGTTTGCACGGACGGGAAGCTAAGCTGGTCAACGCCGTTCTCCAGCAGCAGGAAGAATAAGTCCGTGCTGAGCGCAAGCTCATTGGCTTCTTCCTGCGTGTCTGCGCAAATCGCGAGCACGGCAATCATCGAATGAGCCTTGTCATTGATGACGGAAGGCTCAAAGTTCTCCAGGTAATGCTTCATCGCGGTCTCGCCGCCCTGCGTCCCGAAGAATTGTGCGAACGCATAGCTTGTTCCCAGCTGGGCGGCGATTCTTGCGCTCTCGTAGCTTGAGCCAAGCAGCCATACTTCAGGGATCTGCTCGATAGACGGGGCAGCATGCAGCCCGGCAAATGGATGGCCCTCGGACATTTTTTCGCGCAAGTACCCGATTAAATCCATAATCTGCTGCGGATACTTGTTAATATCCACAAACTTGTTTTCTTGAAGCGCACGGGTCGCCATCGGCATCCCGCCCGGGGCACGGCCAAGACCAACGTCAATTCGGCCTGGATGCAGAGCCTCCAGCAGCTTGAAGTTCTCCGCGACCTTGTAGGCGCTGTAATGCGGAAGCATAATACCGCCCGAGCCTACGCGAATACGCGAGGTAGCCGCGGCTAGATGGGCGATCAGAATTTCGGGGCTGGAGAAGGATAACATTTTGCCGGCATGATGCTCGGAAATCCAGTACCGGCCGTACCCCAGCTTATCGGCCTCTTGGGCCAGGCGGGTTGTATCCGCTAGCGTGGTTGCCGCTGTCTGTCCTTCGTTAATATGTGACTGGTCGAGAATACCCAGTTTGATCATGAGTGCGGTGCACCTCCAGTGCGAGTAAGTATATGCAACCTTGATTATACTCTAATTCGCGAACTGTTACAAAAATAAGTACAGTAGGTGCGAAGCCGCATCCCAAGGCGCAAATATTGACTTCAGGCGCTATAAAGGGTATTATTACACAAGCTTGAATACGAATAGTAAGGGTGAAGATCTTGAATTCGAAACTTCAAATTAAGAGCGTAACCTTAGCGGACAAAGACTTGAAATCCGGTTTATTCCAGTACATTATGACGCTTGCCGACGGCTCCAGAGCAAGACTTTTCTACAGCAACAAACCAGAGTGGCATCTGACAGGCGTAACCCGTCTGCTCAACGTTCCATGCCCGCTGTGCATGAAAGACTACTACTGCGGCTGCTTTGAGAAAAATGCAGAGCTGTTCGACCGTCAAGTGAATGAGCATGATTTTATTCCTGCATCCATGAGAGCTTAAGCTTTTTTAGAATGATTGAACAAACGGCTTCGTCTAGCGTTGAACCGGCTGCTGCCCAATCGGCAGAGGTTCGCGCTAGTCGAAGCCGTTTTGTATGGCAATATTTTATTCCCGTGCCCCGCCTTCAACGATATCAAAGTAATAATTAACGGGGTCCTCGCAGGTTGACCAGTCCTCCAAGGTTTGCGGCGCGCATACCAGCATGCGGTTAGCCGTCACCGGGAGCTGCTCGTCGCTGATCGGGTAGATCCCTTTCTCATCAACTCCGAAGTTGTCCTCGTCCTTCATGGCATAGCTTCCTTGCGAGCCCTCAAACGCGCGGTCCAGCTCAATCCTCACATAACGGTGATCTCCGCCTGATGGCTTCAAGTCAATCAATTTCAGGGTTTGCACACGCTCGATAAAACGCTCGGCCATCATCTGTCTTGAATATTGCAGCCATTCGTCTGTCTTGTATCGTGTTAACGTTACGGTCTGATCATCGTCGTGATAAATGGCAGATGTATGAAGGTAGCGATCAGTTGCCGGATCATGCTCTACCCATTCGAATTTCAGCTCTTTCACCTGAGCATTCTCCGATAATGTGGTCTTAAAGCTCTGTATTCTAGCCCGATTACTGACTGGGGTGCGTGCCGCAACCATTCTCCACACCCCGTCAATGCCAACCTCCTCGGCCGATATATGGCGCATGGTCGTGTTCTTTGGTTCTGAAGCCAGATGATTCGCAATTCCGGGCACTACAAGCTGCAAAGCATACAGGAGTAAACCCAGCAGGGCTGCCTTACGCTTAACCGCGAGATTGGTCCTTGATTTTCGGAGGAATAGAAGGCAGATGGCAAAGCCCAGCGGCAGCCGGAAGCCGTTCATCGAAAACGTGAATCCTCCCAGCAGCAAATAGCCAACGAGCCTCCAGCCCAATCCTTTTTCCGGCTCTGCGCGCTTGCGGTAAAGCAAGACCAAACTTCCGATCACAAGCACGGAAATGAAGAGAGTCGGCACAGCCCCGGAATAGGACTTGTTATATTGCTGGTAACCATACAAGTAATAGCCGGAGTAACGAACGGTGACGCCATCCTTGAATTTCTCGCGATGGACATCGTCGATGAATATATCGGATAAATTCCCGGGTCCCTCGCCTGCGCCGTACTGATTTCCAAGCACATCCTTGCCTGTTGGATCGGTGATGGTCCACTTGAAGCCTCCGGTGTAGGTAAAGGTGTCGTTGGTGATCCGAGAGATATGAAGTAACTGTCCGGAGCTACGGTTCGGATGCGGAACGACATTCAATTGGATATAAAAATCGTTTTCCCGCTTGCCGACCTTCTCCAGAACAATGTCCGAATCAAATTTCTTGGCAATAACCAGATCAAGCTCGGTCTCTCCAACCTCCTCCGGAATCCATTCCGGCTTCAGGGAAAACTCTGCGGATATCCCTTCTTTAACTAAGGAGAGGCTATATCCGTCCTGGTTAATGATTCGTTGGTACACCGCCGAGCTGCGGTTATTGTACAGCCAAGATGCCGTCCACAGAATACTAACAAGAAGAGTAAACGCCGTAATTTGCAAAATAATCTTTTTCCTATCCAAGATGTCCATTCCCCGCTTTCGGTCCATCCGTAAAAACCTATAACTATATACACTGGAAAAACAAGGAATGTTGCGGTTAAGGTTAGAATTTATAACGGACTCATTCCTAATAAGACAAAGGCGGGAAATGGCATGGAGAAGATACGTCTACGGGCATGTGCTTTGATTGTAGTGAATGAAGAGATTTTGCTAATCGAGTTTAAGAACGATAATGACGACGGCGTGCATTATAACCTTCCGGCAGGCGGCCTTGAAGCTGGAGAAACGCTCGCGGAAGCAGTGAAACGGGAGGCTCTGGAAGAGGCTTGCGTGGAGGTAGATGTTGGTTCGTTGGCATTTGTATACGAATATCAACCCGCGAAAAATAACCGCATCTACGGAGATACTCATTCAGTAGGGGTTACCTTTGAATGTACCCTGAAGAACGGTTCAATCCCCAAACTCCCGGATACTCCTGACCCTAAC
The DNA here is from genome assembly GCF_023715145.1 of Paenibacillus glycanilyticus. GTDB lineage: Bacteria > Bacillota > Bacilli > Paenibacillales > Paenibacillaceae > Pristimantibacillus > Pristimantibacillus glycanilyticus_A. The sequence continues at coordinate 128,032 of NZ_JAMBNP010000012.1, forward strand.
CAGACGGGCGTAAAATGGATTCCGATTTCGGAGCTGCACGCTGTTCAGCTGTACCCGGAGATCAATGAGGATATCATCAATTACTGTTGCGGGAGACAGTATCGAAATTATGTTGAGGAATCCGACATTCAAAGGAACAAGTAATTAACGGGGGCAGCGGTAAAAGCGGCTGCCCCCGTTAATTATCTACATTTCCTTCAGCGGTTTTACTCCCAACAGCTGCAGCCCGTCTTGGAGAAGGTCAGCCGTCATGCGGACAAGCGCAAGCTTGGCGCCTTGCTCGGCTGCATGGCCGGTAATGATTTTCTCGTGATGATAGAACCGGTTGAAGGTTTGAGCGAGCTCGATAAGATAACGGGCAACAACAGACGGTTCATGCCGCTGCGAAGCTAGCGCGAGCGCATCCGGGTAGCGCATCAGCGACTTGGCCAGCAGCCAGGAGTGGTCGCCTTCGGCATATTGGTAGTTGGCGGTTTCAGAATGGTTATCTCCTGTGATGCCGCCTGCTGCTTTATGTAGTAAGCTTTGTGTCCGGGCATAGGTGTACTGCACGTATGGCCCGGTCTCGCCTTCGAAGTTAACGACGTCCTCAAGCGAGAAGTTCACCTCATGCAGCCGGGAATGGAGAAGGTCGCCGAAGATCACCGCGCCAACGCCAACGGCTTCCGCAACCTCTTCCTTACCCGCGAGGTTTGGATTTTTCTCCTCAATGATGCGCAGAGCATGCGCTGCCGCTTCATCCAGAACATCCTCAAGAAAGACGACCTTGCCTCTGCGGGTCGACATTTTTTGCCCGTCCATCAGCATCAGGCCAAACGGCACATGCTTGCACTCTTTTGCCCAATCCAAACCCATACGCTCGAGCACCAGGAACAGCTGGCGGAAATGCAGGGACTGCTCTGCGCCAACCACATACAGGAGCTCATCGCCTTGCATCCGGTCATGGCGGTAGATCGCGGTGGCCAAGTCGCGCGTAGCGTAGATGGAGGAGCCGTCGGATTTTTTAATGATGCAGGGAGGGAGCCCTTCTTCGTCGAGACGCACGACTAAGGCGCCGTCGCTCTCTTCAAGTAGTCCGAGATCCGACAGCCGATCGACTACGGCATCCATTTTGTCGTTATAGAAGCTTTCGCCAAGATAGTGGTCGAAGGACACGCCTAGACGGTCATATAGCTTGTTGAAAGCGGCGAGACTATCCTCGATGAACATTCTCCAATAACGGTGAGCTTCCGGGTCGCCGCTCTCCAGCTTGACGAACCATTCCCGCGCTTCCGTCTCCAGCTCCGGCTGCAGCTGTGCTTCTTCATGGAAGCGGACATACAGCTCAAGGTAGGCTTTAATCGGATCCTCGGCTTTGTAAGAGGGGTCTCCCCATTTCAGATAAGCCGCAATCATTTTGCCGAATTGGGTGCCCCAGTCGCCAAGATGATTAACGTTAACCGTATCGTAGCCTACCTTGCGGAGCAGGTTGTATAGCGCGTTGCCGATCATCGTCGAACGCAGATGCCCGATGCCAAACGGCTTGGCGATATTGGGGGAGGACATGTCGATAATGACGCGTTTGCCCCCGCCAATGTCCGGTATTTGCGCTCCGCCATTCTGTACGAATTGTTCTACTACGGCAGCGCGGTTGAACTTGAAATTAAGGTAGGGACCGGCAGCGGATGTTGTCCACTGACTGCTGCCAGGCAGGGAAGCGGCCAGTTGTCCGGCAATTTGAGCGGGGCTTTGCTTCATCGTCTTCGACAGGGCAAAGCAGGGGAAAGCGACGTCGCCAAGCAGCTCGTTAGGCGGGAACTCCAGAAGCTCCGCAATTTGCTGGCTGGATAAGGAGCAATGCTCCGCCAGACTTGCGGCAATCATTTCTTTTAACATAAGGGTAAGCCTCCTGAAAAAATGGTAGCAAAAATAAAAACATAAAACCCCCGTCTCGTAAGAGACGGGGGTTAATCCCGCGGTGCCACTCTTGTTGCTTATTGGCAGGCGGAAGAATAATAATCGCGCTGCTCTAAGCATCTCGCCGTTGTAACGGTACTGAACCGGGCAGGCCTACTGCAGGTTATAGGTTCGGCCAGCCATCTCCCGGGTCCTTTTCGCAAAACGCGCCATCGCCGGCTTTCACCAACCCGGCTCGCTGCTCATGGGCATCATCCTGCTACTATCCCGTTCCTCGATGTTATATAACGAACATCATACTTGATATTATCTGAATAATCAATTTATTATTTCGTCCGATGACTAAGAATTTCAATAAACGACTGGCAGGCTACGAATGTCCGCATCACTGTAATCGGCTCGCCATCCTTATACAAGACTATGGCAGGAACGGCGCGCAGCTCAAGCGGAGCGGCTGTCTGCGGGAACAGATCGATGTTAACGGAAGCAATGGCCATCTCCCCGCGAAGGGAGGGAGCGACGGCCTCGAGTTGTCCGGCAATCGTATGGCAAGGCGTGCAGAAGGTGCTGCGGTACAGAACAAGCACGGAGTCTCCGCTCGCGATTGCTTCCTGTAGCTGTTGATCAGTGAGCTGGTTCAAAGACATAAGAGGTTATCTCCCGGATAATAAGAATGAATGATGTCCTCCATTGTATCATCCCAGCTTCAACTGCTCAATTGCCCCGCGAATGATACCGCATGAAAAATCCATCTGCCGATCTTCTTCCGGCGTCAAATTAAGCTCAATAATTTCCTTTACTCCGCTGCGGGTAATGATGGCGGGAACGCCTGCCGCCATGCCTGTCTGGTTGTATTCCTGCTCCAGGATGGAGGAGACGGCGATGATGCGGTGCTCATCATACAGAACGGAGCGGGTGATGTAGGCAAGCGCATTGCCGATGCCGTAGTGGGTGGAGCCCATGCGGGTGTAAATTTCCCAGCCTGCATTCTTGGTCTGCTCGGCAATTTCATTCAGCTTGAGATGGCCGAACCGGACGGGATGCTGGGTCAAAATATCCCCTATCGGCTTGCCGCCGATGGTCACATGCGACCATGCCGGGAATTGGGATTCTCCGTGTTCACCCAGCACGTAGCCGTGCACGCTTCGCGGATCGACGGAGAAATGCTCGCAAAGCAGCGTCTTGAGTCGGGCTGAGTCAATGGATGTGCCGGAGCCTATAACCTGGCTGCGGGGTAGTCCCGAAAGCTTCCATACGATATAAGTAACCACGTCAACCGGATTCGCCGCCGCCAGAAAAATACCGTTAAATCCGCTGTCCATAATCCGCGGAATGATATGGCCATAGATGTCTGCGACCGCGCTTAGCATGCCCATACGGTCCTTTCCTTTTGGCGGGTAACCGCCGGCGGACAGAATAACGACGTCCATATCTGAGCAATCCTCGTACGTACCGGTATAGATCTTCGTGCGGGAATGGATAAAATCCATGCCATGCGACATGTCGAGCGCTTGCGCCGCTGCGCGGTCAGATGTCCGTCCGATTAGCATAATCTCGTCGCATATCGACTGATTGATAAGGGAATACGCGCAGCTTGACCCCACGTTGCCAACCCCGACGATCGCTACCTTGCGCGCTTTGCTCCTCATGCCTATCCAGCCCCTTACCCTAAGTGTTGTTACTTCTAGTATATGGGCTTGCATACCAATCATGTGACGGCGAAGTTACGATCATGTTTGTCTTTCTTCCATTGCAGATAAACGGACGAACATAGGCTGTTAGAATGGTGCTATCCGCCCCGCAACCATGTCAAAAGTCTTGCCGGCGAAGGCGAAGATTGGCGTTTATGCGACCAAAAGCTCCAAGATACTACATAATACGACAAACATATTTAATATGTTATATAGATTAAATGAAATCAGATGAAATAGATAATTAGAGAAATACCCATGTTTTGTTTGAAAATCCAGCTTTTTTGCTCAAATAACCCCTAAAATCGTTCATTGGTCGTATTGATTATATATATTAAATATATTATATTAACATATATGAAACCGCTTTCACCTTTGGGGAAAGTTAGCCAATTCCGCGATTGAAGTAGCAAGCTGCTTTTAGCCTAAGCAATTGCTAGCGAAGTATGAATCATACCACTGGAAAAGCCCGGTCGCGGGTGTGTTATTCATTTAGGAGGTGGAAGAGACAATGATTGTGAACGAGGCAAAAGTGGAAGTCATGCCGATCCCGAAAAAAAAGAGCGAGACTTGGTCTAGAGTTTGGTATTTCAGGCACGCCTACTTATTTATGCTTCCAGCTGTTATTTGGTATCTGGTGTTCAGCTATTATCCGATGTACGGCGTTTTGATTGCATTTAAAGATTTCAAGTACAACTTAGGAATTATGGGAAGTCCATGGGAAGGACTGCGGTTCTTCAAGCAGTTCTTGAATGACTCCAGCTTTTATTCGGTCCTCAAAAATACGCTGTCGATCAGCGGCCTTAAGCTGTTGTTCGGATTTCCGGCACCGCTGATTCTCGCCTTAATGCTTAATGCCGTGATGCGCAGCAAAATAAAGCGGATCTTCCAAACGATTTCTTACTTGCCCCACTTTGTATCCTGGGTCGTTGTCGTAACCCTGATGCAAAAGATTCTTTCTCCCAACGTTGGTCTTGTGAATGACATCCGCGAAAAAATGGGACTCGATTCGATCTTTTTTATGGGAATGCCGTCCTTATTTTATCCTCTGGTCATCACTTCCGATATCTGGAAGGGGATCGGATGGGGATCCATCATTTATTTGGCCGCCCTAACCAACATCGATCCACACTTGTATGAAGCCGCGGAAATGGACGGGGCGGGCCGCTGGAGCAAGCTGTTCAAAATCACGCTGCCAACCTTGGTGCCTACGATCGGCATTCTGCTGATCTTCTCCTTAAGCGGCATTCTGAATGCCGGGTTTGACCAAATATGGCTAATGCAGACGCCTGCTACGTTAAGCGTCTCTGAGATATTGGACACCTACGTGCTCAAGACGGGTATCCAGCAAGGACAATTCGCTTATTCCACGGCGATCGGATTGTTCAAATCGGCAATCTCGCTGATCCTTATTATAACGGTTAACAAGGTAGCCAAGAAGGTAAGCGACGTATCTCTATGGTAAATGGCATGAATGCCATTTAGGTGATGATTCATTTTAGAACTTTGCTAATTCATTTCAGGAGGTGTGGGATGGGCACGAGAAGAATGTCGACAGCCGATAAAATTTATTCGTCCTTGAATTATGCCGTGCTGATCATATTTTGCCTGACGGCACTCTACCCCTTTATTTATTTTTTAGCGCTTTCGTTCAATGACGGCTATGACGCCATGAAAGGCGGCATTTACTTCTACCCTCGCGTTTTTACGCTTGAGAACTATTCCAAGGCATTTAATAACCCGCAGGTCTTAAATGCCTTTACGATTTCCGTTTCGCGTACTTTTATCGTAACTCTATGCTCCGTCATGCTGACTTCTTTGCTCGCTTACGGTCTTTCGCGGAAAGGTCTGCCGGGAAGGAAATATATCGTCTTTTTCTTCTTCTTTACGACCTTGTTCAGCGGCGGATTGATTCCGACTTTCATTTTGTACCGGCAAATTCATATTATCGATACGTATTGGGTGCTCGTGCTGCCCGTGCTGTATGACTTTTTTAATGCGATTGTAATGAAGACGTTCTTTGACGGGATCCCTCCGAGCTTGTCGGAATCAGCCCGAATCGACGGCGCAAGCGAGCTGCAGGTGTTTGCCCGGATTATTCTCCCGCTGTCCATGCCTGTACTCGCAACCATAGCTTTGTTTGTAGGAGTTGGCGTGTGGAACGACTGGTTTACCGGTCAGTTCTTCATATCGAAAGAAAACCTTCAGCCCGCAGCGACATTCCTGAACAAGATGATCAGCGAAGCGTCCTTCCAGACGATGACGGGTTCGGGCGGCGGATCGTCTATCCAAAACATGAGTCAATCCCAAATGGAGCTGCGGGGCGTAACGCCGGAAGCGCTGCGAATGACCTTTGTTATCATCATTACAACTCCGATTCTCTGCGTGTATCCGTTCCTTCAAAGGTTCTTCGTAAAGGGTGTACTGGTAGGTTCGCTCAAAGAATAGTCGCGAGGGGTATAAAAGGCATTGCCTTTTATATATACAATTAAAAAATGAGAGGGGCTTGTCAAATGCGTAAAACCAGATTAAAAGGTTCTCTTGGCCTGGCTGCTGCGATCCCGCTGCTTGCATTGTCGATGTCGGCGTGCAGCGATAATGGGGGGAACAACGAACCAAATTCGACTGCAGGAAACGCAACGAATACGGGGCAAAAAGAAGCGGATGCACCTAAGCAGGTCACGTTAACCTTCCTAAGCGCCTGGAATGGCGGCGGAGCAGGCTTCCCGCAAGACCAGGTGAACAATCCGGTAGCCAAAGCGATAAGAGAGAAGACTGGCGTCACGCTCAAGATGGAATCGATCACGACAAGCGAAGTCGAGAAGCTGAATACGATGTTCGCTTCCGGCACGGTTCCGGATATCGTAAACGCTCCGTACTGGTCGACGACTGGCGGCGAAGGACAAGTCATCAAGAAAGCCGCTCTGGAAGGTCAGCTTCTTGACTTAACGCCTTATCTCGATAAATATCCGAATGTGAAGAGATTGGTCACAACCGGCATTGCGAAGGACTTTGCCGAGTTTGACATGAACAGTCCCGATCTGGAAGGCAAGCAGTATATTATTCCGACGGAAACGCCTGACGGTTCGATCGAAAGCATTCATAACTGGAATTATGGCCTTTTTGCCCGCGGCGATATTTTGAAGGCGCTGAACGTAAACGCGGCGGATATTGATACCCAGGAAGAGCTGTACGACTTGCTGGAGAAGATCAAAAACGGCAATTTCAAAGATATCAGCGGCAAGCCTGTTATTCCTGCCGGCACGATGCACAACGGCTGGGATTCCAGCCAGTTCACGAAAGGCTGGACGGGTTACAATATTTCGGACTTCCGCGAGGAAGACGGCAAGCTGAACTTCTGGGCTTTATCCAAAGACGAGGAAGACAAGATGCTGTATATGCGGAAGCTGATCAAGGACGGATTATTCGATCTTGAAGCGTTCAGCAACACCGACACGACAGCCAAAGAGAAGCTGACTACCGGCAAGCTGGCGGTATTTGGAGCCCAACCTCTGCTCCTCGATCTGCAAAAAACGCTGTATAAGACCAATCCGGAAATGCAATACGAGCTGCTTGGTCCGTTTAAGAATAAGAACGGTGAAATCGCGACGCAGGTTGAGAAGCCGGGACGTTCCGGATTCCCTGCCATCTTCTTGAGCGCGAAGATCAAAGACCCGGATGCCGCTCTTCGTTACCTTGATTTCGTAAACAGCGACGAAGGCCGCCTGCTCGCTTACTGGGGGATTGAGGGCACCCATTATACGATGGCGGACGGAAAGCCGCAATGGATTCCGGACGTGAAGAAGCAATTTGACGAGAACCCGGACTTGAAGCGCGACGCGGGACTTAACTTCCTTCCGGGAAGATTCATTGGCGCATTCTCCGATACGGTGACATGGCCGAAAACGGAAGAACAAAAAACGCAATGGGATAAGCTGGAGGAAAGCTTCTCGGCGAAAATGCCGATTAAAATTATTGATAAAGTAAGCGCGACCTATCTTGAAAGAGAATGGCCGAAATATCAGCAATATCGCGACAAGATAGGCGGCTTTGATTTTAACGCGGAATTGCAGAAAGCCTACTTCGCGAAATCGGATGAAGAAGCTTTGAAAATCCTTCACAATGCTCAAGATAAGTTCAGGGATGCCGGTGTAGAGGAAATGACCGAGTTTGTCGCTCAAAAAGCTGCAGAACGGGACGACATTGGCTACTAAATGCAGGCTGCATTAACATAACTTACGCAAAAAAACCGTCCCGCAGCGACAGCTCGGACGGTTTCTTTGTGTCTATTGCTTGGTTCTTTGGCGAAAACCACAATCTTCGTCTGTGGGCGCATAGTCGCAGCATTAATAATTACAAGTTGGAGGAGAGCTTAACGCTGTCGCGCATCGTTAAGCCAACTCCTCAAAGCAGGCAGGGCCGACAAAAAAGCCAACCAGATGGGCTGGTTGGCTTCATCACATAGGCATCATCGCCGCCGCGATACGCGGCCGGAGCCCATTCGGATCTTCGGCGCCGATCTCTTCGGCTTGGTGAAGACCGACTTCTTCTTCGACGAGCTTGATGAGCCTCCGGTAATAACCTTGCCGGTTGTACCGGAGGAACCGCCGCTGCCGCTGCCGGTGCCGACCGCAGAGGAATCGGCGTTCTTCGAACGCTTGAAGATCTTCCCGGTCCGGTTGACCGTCATCGGCGGTGCTTTTTTCAAATCCTGATCGGTTGGCTTATGGTAGGTGGTCTGCGGTTTATAGACGTCTTTCTGGGAGTAACCGCGATAATTGCCATGCCCGTACCTGCCGTTATCGAACAGATCGCTCAACACGCTGGCTAGCAAATAACCTTCAAGGAAGCTGCTGCTGTAATTATTGCGAACATATTCCTTGGAGTCGATCTCGATCAGCGTATCCGCCGGATCATCAGGAGCCTGCTGGATCTGGATGACCTCGTCGTTGTAGACGAGGAACATCCGCTCGGTGCTTTCCGCTGACTGCTGCTCCGGCTTTTTCTTATCGATAAGCTGCTTCGCGACCTCCGGAACGGTCTGGTCCGTTGCTCGGTAGACATAAGACGTCTGGTTGCCCGAGCCGTTCACCGATTCAAGCGGGTACTGCTCCTTTACGGTGTCGGAGATCGCACAGGCAGCGAGCATTGGAACAATGAAGCTGATTAATAATATGATTTTGATGCTATGAAGCCACCATTTCTTCATCATGCTCCTCCTAAAAAGAATTGCGAAGCAATTATGCGCCCCTGATCACGCGAACATCGGCAGGGAGCACCGATTCGCCGACATACAGCATGAAGCGCCCGTCCAGCCATTCCACGCGGAGCAGCTTCATATCGTCGGACTGATACTGCCATACATACTGCTCGCCGCCTTGCATGAACGGCGTTTTACCGCTCGCTGCAATAACGCCCGAGTAGTTCTCTTCCATATGGTAGGCACGGTCGTCCAGTTCAAGGGTAGTCGGCACCTCGTCAAAGGTATCGAGTCGTCCGTCGATCTGCTCGTACAACGCGTACACGGTTCTTTCCCGTTCTTCAATTGACAGGTAACGGATGTCCGTCCCGTCCTGGAGCGTCAGGACAACCGCATTGCGGCTGCGGTTGCGGCTGCTGCCCGTCACCTGATACGTGACCAGGGAGACTTCGCATACATCGCCGGGTGCCAGAGACAAAATGCTTTTCTCCGCTTTGACAGGCTCGGGTTTAGCCATAATATTTTTAATCCGTTTAAAAATGCTCATCAAGGTTTACTCCTTCGTACGATTGTTCTGTTACACCGATGCAATGATCAGCGAGCCAGCAATATGAAGGGAACCGGCGATCAGCGCGTAGCCGATCTTGCCCTCGTGAATGCCCTTATCCAGCTGAATACCGGCTACAGCTCCAAAAATAATACGGAAAATCGCTTCAACAATCAGAAGGGTAATAAACGATACAAGCGAGATCACAAGAGCTTCCCACATGTACGTTGCCTGTCCGATCGACGACGCCAGAATGTACGCCTGCGCGCCTAGCTTCATCACAAATCGGACCGCTACAGCAATATTACCATCTTTCATTTCCTTAAAATCATGGTATTTCGTGGACAACGAGTCTAAGTACATGAGGACAAAAAGCAGCAGCGCCCCAGCGCCTGTCCACACCGGAATTTGCAATAAATCCGTCCAAGTCATGAATCTATCCCCCAATAAAGTAGTAGAACTGCAAAATCCGCCGGCGCAGCCGTCAAAGCGATGGCGCCGGCGGACATCATACGTCAGTCCATTTTATTCAATGCGTGACTGGGCTATTCCTTCTTCTCGTATTGCTTCAGAAGTGCGGCAAGCTCATCTTCAACCGCTTTATCCTTGCCCAGAGCGGCGAACTCATCGTCAAGCGACTTGCCTTTCGATTGTGCCAGTTCGTTGCTTGCTTCGGCGCGGGCTTCTGCTTGCAGCATTTTTTCTTCCATGCGTTTGAGGCCTGCGCTTGCAGAGTCGGAGCTGAAGCCGGCGAGCGATTTGTTGATATGCTCCTGCGCTTTCGCCGCTTGGTAGCGGGCAACCAGCGTCTCGCGCTTGTTCTTCATTTCCGTCAATTGCTTGCGCATTTCGTCAAGCTTCGCGCGAAGGTTATCGGCCATTGCTTTATTGCTGTCAAAGCTTGTTTTGTATTCCGCGGCTTTTGCTTCTGCCGCTTTCTTCTCTTCCAGCGCCCGGCGGGCAAGGTCGATATTCTGAGCTTGCGCCGCGATATGCGCCTGCTCGCCGCGTTTTTCCACCAGTTGAGCTTGCTCTTCATACAGCTGCTTGAACTTTTTCTCGAGGGCGATCTGAGCGGCTACCGCTTTCTCGGCATCTTCAAGATCTTCTTGCATGTCACGGATATATTGGTCAGTCAGCTTGATTGGATCTTCCGCTTTCTCAATCAAAGCATACACATTCGATAAAGTAAGGTCGCGCAGTCGTTTGAAAATTGACATTTTAAACATCCTCCCGCATTTTTCGATTTTCAATATTGGAACTTATAACACCTACATACGATTATACGCTTATATTAGTTTCATTTCGATAGTTCGGGAAAAAGTGGTGCCCTGGCTTGATTGAACCAATTTAGCAATGTTTGGTAAAATTAAATGGCAAGTATATCTTCATACCAGGGAGATGAACAGGAATGAGTCATGAAATTATCCGTCAATATGAGTATCATATTTGGGCTAATAAGCGGCTGTTTGAGCATTTGAAGCAGCTTCCCGAGGAAGTGTATGCGGCTGAGGTTCAAAGCGTGTTCCCATCCGTTGCCGCAGTGCTTGAGCATTTGTATGTAAGGGACGAAATGTGGCTTGCTGCCATATCGGGGGAGAAAGCGGACCTGATCCAGCTCGTTAACCGTTTGACGGAGGAAGCGAAGGGGCTGACCGCTTCTCAGCTTGAGGAGCGTTACAATCTTGTTGCGGGCCGATTTCGCGAATTTATGGCCGGTGTTGATGATCTGGACAAGCATACGTCCATTACGCATCCGAGGGCGGGCTCTATGACAGCGCCAATATCCGGGCTTATTCAGCATGTTGTGAATCACGGGACGTATCATCGGGGGAATGTGACGGCAATACTAAGACAACAGGGTCATCCTGGCGTTGCTACGGATTATATCTATTTTCTGTACGGGCAATTTAATTAATCCACAGGTTTATCCACATTATCAACATGGCTAATCCCCAGATATGATCGAGATTTACATAAAGTTAATAACATATCCACAGCAGAGGCTGTCCACATAAAGTCCTAGTCCGGAAGTCAGGTCATACATGCAAAAATGTAGAGATTTGTCGGAGGTTCTCCCTTGAGATCATGGATTCGTTTGGAGTGGCTTATGGTTATTATTGCGGCCGCTGTCATATTGCCGCTCTTATTCTTCAGCCCAATCGGAGTTGCGAATAATGGCGACTTTTACCGCATGATGCTTGCGGGAGGCATTGATTTTGCAGATCCTGGCGAATCCTACCGGGATAAGTACTTCGGATATTTCCATTCGTTATATCATTATGGCCCTTTCTCTGCGGAGAGCTATGTCTCCTCTCAGATTATCCTTGTGTTTGTTGCGGGGATGATCGGCAGGCTGGTCAATTCGCAGCAGTTCGACATCCGGATCTTGTCGCTGCTGTATTCCGTGCTGTATATTGCGGCTTTGCATGTAATCGTCAAATATAATAAGCAGCGCTCGATTGTTAGTAATACCGTCCTTGTCGCAAGCTTGTCGCTGGTATTTCTGGATATCGGGTACGCGGCCTATTTCAATTCGTTCTTTGGGGAAGCCGTCACCGTCATCTTTTTGCTGCTTACCTTCGGATTGGCACTAGCCTTGCCCCGCTCGGACAAGCCTTCCATCTGGCTGTTAACGGCATTCTTCTTATGCGCGGTTTGTCTGGTTGGCACCAAGCTGCAAAACGCGCCCATCGGCCTTCTGCTCGTGCTGCTTGGGCTGCGCTTCCGGAAGCTTCGCGCCGATCGGGCATGGCGAAGAACGGCAGGGACCTGGTCGGCCGTCCTGCTGCTTGCAACCGTTACGATGTACGCCGCCGCGCCAAACCAGCTGAAGCATATTAACCTGTATCAGACGGTGTTCTTCGGCGTGTTGAAGGATTCTCCGGATCCGGCCGCGGATCTCAGGGAGCTCGGCATGCCGGAAGCGTTAAAGGTAAACGCGGGCACGAACTTTTTTCAAGCGGATACGGTTATCAGGCCGGATGATCCTCGTATTCTTGAGGCGTTAAAGGGCATCAGCCATAAGGACGTGCTTCTGTATTATGCAAAGCATCCGGGCAGGTTCATGCAGAAGCTGGAGCGTGCTTCGCGAAATGGCATGAGCATCCGGCCGCTTTACTTGGGCAGCTACGAGAAGGAGGCGGGCAAGCCTTACGGGGCGGTCAGTTGCGCGTATAGTGCCTGGAGCTCGTTCAAGCTGAACCGCATGCCGAATAACCTTGGTTTTGTTGCAGCCTTTGCCGCAGTCTATCTCATTATTCTGGTTGTTGAATATGTAAGGCGGAGAGGGTCGGTGCAGCAACGGCTGTATCTGGAGGCTTTGCTTGTAATCGCGTTAGCCGGGATGTTTGGGTTCGCGGTACCGTTGGTTGGAGATGGCGAAGCAGATCTTGGCAAGCATCTGTTCCTGTATAACGTCTGCTTCGATATGATGGTTGTGGTTAGCGTAATGTACGCGGCGAAGATGACCGTAAAGCTGATTTCAGCAAAAAGATGATACAAACAGCAGGGCTGCCCGCGTGGAGGAGGATCTCCATGGCGAACAGCCCTGTTTTGCTATGCGCTGCTTATCCTTGCGCGCCTGGACGGAGACGGACGACGCCGATCTCGGAAGCGTTGATGGCAAACGCGTTGCCGCCTTGGTTAATCGTTGCGTTCGCGGATTGGCCAACGCGGACGTTTGTTGTGCCCGAGCTCCATTTGACAACATTTTTGTCAGCGGATTTTGTTCTTTTGCGACCCATTCAAATCACCTCCTCGTCTGTCTGGCTTGGACGAATGAAGAGACTGATTAACGCTTGCGTTTCTTTTGCTTCGCCAGCTGCTTCGTAATTCGCACGTTAACGGCATTGCTCGCGAGCACGTTGCCGGCTTCAGCGGTTGCCGATGCGTTTTGATAAATATTGATGATGATGTAATTGTTATGGCCGACGCGGTACCGGTATGTTTTCACATTCTGATGAATCAAGGGGGGCCTCCTCCTGATAGATAAGATGTTTATAGTCTATGCTTGATAAGTAGAGTCGGTCGCGGCTAATATATTGATCGGGTTGCGCAGGAAAGTATCTCCTTCCGGTTGCTGTTGTTATCTTGATATTCTGATCGAATGTTCAGCGGTTATATCAAGATAACAAAGGCAAGCGCTAACGCTCCTCCATGAGATACTTTTCCTTCTCCACCTATCAATCATTGAGGGAGGGACGAAAAAAAGAGTGGAACCGGCTTAAAGCCTAGTTCCACTCTTTATGGTCTCAAAAAATAATCGATAGGATTCGAAGAGAAAATATCTCCCGGAAGAGTGTAACGCTTGCCTTTGAAATCGTGAGATTACTATAAAAACTTGATTCAAATCCTCACGATTTCAACAGCAACTGGAGGGAGATATTTTTTCGGCGGGATCACCGTCGATAACAACGTCCTGAAGGATAGCTGTCGATTAAAACGCCCAGTTGCCGTTCACAAGGATAGGCTCGCGGGTGCCGTCTTCCGTGATGCCGTAGAGGTTGAGCTCGGCGGAGCCGACCATGAAGTCGGTATGCGCCATGCTTTGGTTCAGGCCTCTTTCGAGCAGCTCCTCGCGCGACAAGCCGGCGCCGCCTTTGATGCAGGACGCGTACGCGCTGCCCAGTGCCAGATGGCAGGAAGCATTTTCGTCGAAAATCGTTTTGTAGAACAGGATGTTCGAATCCGAGATTGGCGATTTATGCGGCACAAGAGCGACCTCGCCCAGGAATTTCGCTGCGTCGTCGGTATCGAGCAGGCCTTTGATTGCTTCCTCGCCTTGCTCGGCCTTGAAATCGACAACACGGCCGTTCTCGAAGGTGAACGAGAAGTTATCCACGATGTTGCCGTTATAGCTGAGCGGCTTGGTGCTGGAGATCGTTCCGTTTACGCCGGTACGAAGCGGAGCCGAATAGACTTCTTCCGTTGGCAGGTTCGGTACGAACCAGGTGCCTTGTTCATTTTGCTTGCTGCCGCCGAGCCAGATCTGATCCTTGGGCATTTCGAGCGTCAGGTCAGTGCCAGGAGCCACATAGTGAAGATATTTGTAGGCCTTATCGTTCAAGTAATTCGCTTTGGTTTTCAATTGCTTGATGTGCGCTTCCCAAGCGGCGATAGGATCCGGCTGGTCGGCACGCACCATTTGGAAGATGGTATCCCACAGCTTTGCGATTTGCTCCTCTTGCGGCAAATCCGGGAAGACCTTGGCTGCCCAAGCGGCAGACGGGGCTGTCGCCAAAGACCAGGTGAATTTGAACGCCTGCGCCATCTGACGGTATTTCTCGCTTGCGGTGCGGGCCGTGCGGTCAGCCGTACGGATGCGCTCCTGCGGCACGCCGCGAAGCAGATCGGGATCGGCGGAACCGATGGTAATGGAGGCAGCGCCTTTTTCCGCCATTTCGGTTTTTTCGCCGGCAGACCACTTCGGTTCCTCCAGGAAGGATTCAAGCGGCGCAAGATCATAATGAAGACGGGATACGGCATCGTCATGCCAGAATACTTTTACCTGGTATGCGCCGGCTTCGTACGCTTTCTTCACAACGAGCCGAACGAGCTCAGGCGCATCAATTGTCGCATTAACCATAACCGATTGTCCTTGTTGTATGTTCGCTCCGATTTTTACGATGATGTCCGCATAGTTGTTTAATTTTTGCTCAAAAGTCAGCATGGGCTTCATTCCTCTCTCGTTAAAAATTTATGTATAGTTTCCTGTGGACCCTATAGCTATAGTATGAACTTATTTTCGAGGAATTTCAAAATAATAGAGGCGGGCATTCGTTTGGTTACTACACTCGACCGCGTTATAATAGCTAGGTAGGTGTTAACTGAGAAACGGAGTGAAGAAGCATGGAATCCATTTGGCAAAAAAGAAAAGGGCAGCTGGCTGCCTATTTGAGAGACAACAACATCGATATCGCCTTTATTACGTCTTCGACGAATGTATATTATTTCACGGGCTTTTATTGCAACCCTCATGAGCGGTTCCTGGCACTGGCTCTGGATGCGCGTACCGGCGAGGAGACGCTCTATATGCCGCTGCTTGATCTGTCTGCGGCTGAACCGTTTGGAGGAGACGGCACTCTCGTGCCTATATCGGATACGGAGAATGCTTATGACGTGCTGAGACAGCATACGGCCTCGGGCGCAACGGTTGCGGGAATCGAGAAGGAATCCGTATCGATTGCCAAGGCGGAACGGCTGCAGGAGGCGCTGGAAGGAGCACGCTTCGTAGATCTGGAAGGCTTCATACTGTCGCTTCGCACCAATAAAAGCGAGGAAGAAATCAGCAAGGTGCAGGATGCCGTCATTATGGTGGAAAAGGTAGTTGCTCACGCCGCTTCCCATGTGAAGCTCGGTATGACGGAGCTTGAGCTGACGGCGGAGATTGAGTATCAGATGCGCAAGCTTGGCGCAGACCGCCCGGCGTTTGAATCCATCGTGCTGACCGGTGCCCGTTCCGCGCTGCCGCATGGCACGCCGGGGTATGAAACGATCAAGCACGGCGATTTCTTGCTCATTGATATTGGCGTGCAAGCGGCAGGCTATTGCTCGGATATTACAAGAACGTTTGTGATGGGCGAGGCTTCGAAAGAGCAGCGAGCCATCTATGATACGGTGCTGGCGGCCAATAGGGCGGGGATTGCAGCTTCCAAAGCCGGCGTCACATTGGCTTCTGTGGATAAAGCTGCCCGCGATGTTATTGAGAAGCAAGGTTTTGGGCCGCTGTTCACCCATCGCCTTGGCCATGGCTTTGGCATGGATGTGCATGAGCAGCCTTCGGTATCCGGGCAAAACCAGTCGATTATCGAGCCGGGTCTGCTGTTTACGATTGAACCGGGTATCTATGATCCGGTAATCGGCGGCGTTCGGATTGAGGATGATGTGTATATTCAAGCGGACGGCTCCGTCCGGGTGTTGACGAGCTATCCGAAAGAGCTGATTGTGTTGGGGAACAACTAGCATAGTCAACAAAGCGGCTTGGTCGCGAGGCTTCGTTAGCGGGGCAGGGGAGGAATGCTTTCCCATATGGGGGGATGCCAACAAAGGCCAAAGTCTTCACGATACCGTGGGACTTTGGCCTTTGCTGCAATGGCTTACGCTAACGCTAACGCGAAGTCCATGCTTAACGTTTAGCTCCGCAGGCTCCTTATTTCAAAGCGTTCTTCAAAACCAATATCAAATTAGCCGGTTTCTCCGCCAAGCGGCGAGTGTAATACGGATACCACATCGTGCCGTAAGGCACGTAACAGCGGACGCGGTAGCCTTCCTGCGCAAGCTCGGCTTGCTTGCCCATCCGCAGGCCGTACAGCATTTGAAATTCGAAGGCGTCCTTCGAAATATGGTTCGCAGCGGCGAAGTCCTTGGTCCAATTGATTACCTTGTCGTCATGGGAGGCAACGGCCGTGTAGACGCCTTTTGTCAGGCGATGCTCAATAAGCTTCTTGAAGTTATCGAGTACCTGACCCGCGCTCTGATAAGCCACTTCCGGGGGCTCTTTATACGCGCCCTTCACCAGCCGAAGATTAACCTTCTCCTTGCTCAGCGCCTGCACATCATCCTCCGAACGGAACAGATAAGCCTGAATGACGGTGCCGCAATTGGTCATCCAGCCTGCATGCAGTCTTCGGACGAGATCGATAGTCGCCTGCGTGTACGGGGTATCCTCCATATCAAGCCGGACAAAGATCCGGCTGTACTTCGCCTCCGACACAACCGCCCGGATATTGGCGTGGCATTGCTCCTTATCCAGCGCGAGGCCGAATTGGGTCGGCTTCAGCGAGACGTTGGCGTTTGCTTTTCGCTTCGCAATCTCGCGGACGATCTTTAAGTACTCATCCCTGTAGCCTTCTGCCTCCTTAAGGTCCTTGATCCCTTCTCCCAGATGGTCCAGCGTTACCATAATGCCTTGATTGTTCAGCTCCTCCGTCCGATCCATCGCTTCTTCCAGATTGTCGCCGGCGATGAATTTGGATGCGAGCTTGCGGCCGTAGCGGATGGACAAATGCTCCACAAGCTTGTTGCCCGTAATGCTTAGCAGTGTTCGGCGGTAAAGGCCTCCACCCATGTCAATCGCTCCTTTCTGTGCGCTTTCAATATCCTAAGAGACTTCCTAAGACATAACGTCCAGCCGGATGAACTATAAATGGAATAGTGAGCATGTATCGAAGGGGGATGCGGGTATGAGGGCAACTTTTAAGAACGAGCCGTTTACGAACTTCCAGATCGAGTCGAATAATAAAGCCTACGATGCGGCGCTGGCACTGGTTAGATCAAGGCTTGGAAGGGAGTATCCGCTCGTTATCGGAGGACGCCGGATTACGACGAACCGAACCGCGATATCTACAAATCCGGCTTCCAAAAACCAGGTAATCGGCGTTGTCTCCCAAGCGGATGCCAGCCTTGCGGAGGAGGCCATTAGGGCGGCAGCGCGCACCTTCGACAGCTGGAAGCATACCGAGCCGAACGAGCGGGCCAGGTACTTATATAAAGCTGCGGCACTGCTGCGGCGGCGCAAGCACGAATTTTCCTCGTGGATGACGGTTGAAGCGGGTAAAACGCGTGCCGAGGCCGATGCGGATACGGCAGAAGCGATTGACTTCATGGAATTCTATGCGCGCGAGCTGCAGCGTATAAGCGAACCGCAGCCCCTAACTCCTCTTGATGAAGAGGAGAATCAACTTTATTATATTCCGCTTGGCGTCGGTATTGTCATTCCGCCCTGGAATTTCCCTCTTGCCATTATGGCGGGAATGACGACAGCCGCGCTTGTCTGCGGAAATACGGTTGTCCTGAAGCCGGCGAGCCCGACATCCGTTATTGCGGCGCAATTCGTTGATCTGCTGGAAGAAGCGGGGGTGCCGGCCGGCGTAGTCAATTATTTGCCGGGTCCGGGCAGCGAGGTGGGGGATTATCTCGTTGATCATCCGCTCACGCGGTTCGTCAGCTTTACCGGTTCCCGCGAGGTTGGTCTCAGAATTAATGAACGGGCGGCGAAGACGCAGCCGGGGCAGCAATGGATCAAGCGCGTCATCGCCGAGATGGGCGGGAAAGACGCAACTATTGTGGATGAAGATGCGGATCTGGACCTGGCTGCGGAGTCCATCGTTGCTGCGGCTTTCGGCTTTTCCGGGCAAAAATGCTCCGCCTGCTCGAGAGCAATCGTCCACGAAGCGGTGTACGATGAGGTGCTCGCCAAGGTCCTCGAGCGGACCAACCGGCTTACGGTAGGGGATCCTGCGGACGTCTCCACGAATGTAGGAGCCGTTATTGACGATAAGGCATTCCGTAAAATCCAGGAATATATCGAGATCGGCAAAGGGGAAGGGCAGCTGGTAGCGGGAGGGGCATCGGATGATTCGGTGGGCTATTTCATTGAGCCTACGATTTTTGCCGACGTCGATGCAAATGCCCGCATATCGCAGGAGGAGATTTTTGGCCCGGTGCTCGCTTTCACCAAAGCGGAGTCTTTCGAGGAGGCGCTCCGGATGGCGAACAATACCGAGTTTGGCTTGACGGGGGCGGTGATCACGAGGAACCGCGCGCATCTGGAGCTGGCGCGGCGAGAGTTTATGGCAGGCAACCTGTATTTGAACCGCAAATGTACGGGCGCGCTTGTTGGTGCCCACCCGTTTGGCGGATTTAATATGTCGGGTACGGATTCGAAGGCAGGCGGACGAGATTATCTGCTTCTTTTTACGCAGGCCAAAATCGTATCGGAGCGCTATTAACCGAAGGGAGTTTGGCTCCGCGCCTCGAATAGAATACAATAAGTGGTAGAAGGCACTTGGGATTGCAGGATACTAAAAGGGGATCGATGATAATGACGCAGCAGGAAACTTATATGATCGCGCTTGACCAAGGAACAACAAGCACTCGCGCGATTCTATTCGATAAGGCGGGGAGCCCGCGCGCTGTTGCCCAGACGGCGGTGGACTGCGCGTTCCCGCATCCGGGCTGGGTGGAGCAGGATGCAGAGCAGCTCTGGGAAACCTCCCGAAAAGTCATTCGCCAGCTGCTTGAGAAGGAAGGGCTGACGGCGGAGCGCATTGCCGCAATCGGAATTTCCAATCAGCGGGAAACGACGATCATTTGGGATAAAACAACGGGAAAGCCCGTCTATAACGCCGTTGTGTGGCAGTCGCGCCAGACATCGGGCATTTGCGAAGCCTTAAAGGATGCAGGCCATGAGACCGCGATCCGGGAGAAAACGGGGCTGCTTATCGATCCTTATTTCTCCGGCACGAAGGCGAAATGGATGCTTGACGAGGTAGAAGGAGCGCGCGACAAAGCCGCCGCGGGCGAGCTGTTATTCGGCACGGTAGACAGCTGGCTGATCTGGAAGCTGACAGGCGGCGCTGTTCACGTAACGGATTATTCGAATGCGTCCCGTACGCTGCTGTACAACATTCATGAGCTGAAGTGGGACGCCGAGCTGCTGGAATGGCTGGATATTCCGGCGGCGATGCTCCCGGAGGTGCGTTCATCCTCCGAGGTATACGGCACAACGGAAGCATCGTTGTTCGGCGGTTCTATTGCCATTGCAGGCGCTGCGGGCGATCAGCAGGCGGCTTTGTTCGGGCATGGATGCTTTGAGAGAGGCGAGGCGAAAAATACGTACGGCACCGGCTGTTTCATGCTCATGAACACCGGGGCCGAGCCGATCCGCTCCGAGCATGGACTGCTCACGACAATTGCGTGGGGCATCGACGGGCATGTGGAATACGCGCTGGAGGGCAGCGTCTTTGTCGCGGGTTCGGCGGTGCAATGGCTTCGCGACGGCATGGAAATGATCGAATCGTCCGAGGAGAGCGAGAGACTTGCGTCTTCGGTGGAGTCTACCGAAGGCGTTTACGTCGTGCCCGCTTTTGTCGGGCTGGGTACGCCTTACTGGGACAGCGATGTCCGCGGTGCGGTATTTGGCATGACGCGCGGGACGCGGCGGGAGCATTTTGTCCGGGCAACGCTGGAGTCGATTGCTTATCAGACGAAGGATGTGCTGGATGCGATGGAGCAGTCGGCGGGCATTCCGCTTCAGACGTTATGCGTGGACGGCGGGGCTATCCGCAACAGTCTGCTCATGCAGTTCCAAAGCGATTTGCTGGAAGTACCGGTTGAGAAGCCGGTTATTAGCGAGACAACGGCGCTTGGCGCTGCTTATTTGGCGGGGCTTGCGGTAGGCTATTGGCAGGGCCGCGAGGAGATTTTGGAGCAGCGGCGGCTAGACAGCGTCTTTGAACCGTCGATGGCGCCGGAAAGAGTGAAAGAGCTGTATGCCGGCTGGCAGAAGGCCGTGCAGGCAGCGATGGCTTTTCGATAAGTAGATAGGAAGGAAGACCGTGGCTTTTCTTTATGATGCGTAATAGCATAATGGAGAGATGTTCGCGGTTTTCTTTTTAGACATAAGCGATAGGAGCGGTTCGTAATGGCAAGCGGGAACAGGCATGAGGGAGAACCATACTTTTTTAACGCGTTAAAGAGAGAGGAGCAGTTCGGAAGGCTTCAGGCCGAGGAATATGATCTGCTCATTATCGGAGGCGGGATTACGGGTGCGGGCATCGCGCTGGATGCGGCAACGCGGGGGCTGAAGACGGCGCTTGTGGAGATGCAGGATTTTGCCGCGGGCACGTCGAGCCGCTCTACCAAGCTGGTGCATGGCGGTCTGCGATACTTGAAGCAGCTTGAGATCGGAGTGGTAGCGGAGGTTGGCAAGGAACGCGCAGTCGTATACGAGAACGGGCCGCATGTAACAACGCCGGAATGGATGCTGCTCCCGATCTACAAGGGCGGCACCTTCGGGACGTTCAGCACGTCGATTGGGCTTCGCCTGTATGATTTCCTGGCTGGGGTCAAACGCAGCGAGAGACGAAAGATGCTTGGAGTGGACGAGACGGCCCGGCGCGAGCCGCTTCTGAAGAAGCAGGGATTGAAGGGCGGCGGCTATTACGTTGAATACCGCACGGATGATGCCAGGCTGACTATCGAAGTGATGAAAAAAGCAGTCGAGCTTGGCGCATGCGCCTTGTCTTATGTGAAGGCCGAATCGCTGCTCTATGATAATGGGCGGGTTGCTGGCGCGAAGCTGCATGATGAACTGACAGGCAGAACCGGACAAGTAAAGGCGAAGGTCACGATTAACGCGGCCGGCCCTTGGGTCGATACGATACGGGAGAAGGACGGCTCCAAGAAGGGGAAGACGCTCCATCATACGAAAGGCGTTCATCTCGTGTTTGACCAGAAGCGGTTTCCGCTTGGCCAGGCTGTCTACTTCGACTCGGCGGACGGCCGAATGCTGTTTGCGATTCCCCGCGACGGGAAAACGTACATCGGCACAACCGACACCGATTTCCGGTCGGATCTTGTCCATCCGCGGATGACGGCTGCCGACCGGCAATATATTCTGAAGGCGGCTAACGATATGTTCCCATCGCTCAAGCTGAAGGCGGAGGATGTAGAATCCAGCTGGGCTGGCGTACGTCCGCTTATTCACCAGGAAGGGAAAAGCCCCTCCGAGATTTCCCGGCGCGACGAGGTGCTGGTGTCGCCATCGGGCTTGCTCTCCATGGCCGGCGGCAAGCTGACCGGCTACCGGAAGATGGCCGAGACCGTCATGGATCAGGCAGCGGCGCAGCTTGCCAAAGCTGGACGGAACGGTACCGGCGACAGCCGGACGATGACGCTGCCGATTTCGGGCGGCGAGGTTGGCGGTTCCGCGGGCTATCCAACGTTTGTCGCGGATAAAAAGGCAGCAGCTGTCGCAGCGGGCCTTGCCGAGCCGGATGCAGAGCGGCTGGTCCGCCGGTTCGGCTCGAATATCGATACCGTTCTTGGGCTGCTGCCCGAAGCGCAGGAGGAAGCCATCCGCAGAAAGCTGCCCGTCACGCTTCTGCTGGAGCTGCTCTATGCCATTCGCTATGAAATGGCCTGCAAGCCGGTCGATTTCTGGATCCGCCGCAGCGGCAGCCTCCTGTTCGACCGCAGCCGGGTGCAGCGCTGGAAGGATAGCGTGCACGGTTATATGGCGGAGCTCTTCGGCTGGTCGGCAGGAGACAGCGCCATCTACGCGGAGGAGCTGGAGTGTGAGCTGCAGCTGGCCGTGACTCCTTCGGAGTAGGGGGAGCCGGTAGAAGTTAAATAGATAAACGGTAGAAGCGGGTGAAGCTTGGCTCACTCGCTTTTTTGTTTGCATCGGTAACCTTCGAATAGGATTAACCTTCCTTTTTCTCATTGCCGGCCTCCTCCTCCGATGACTATAATAAAAGCGCATACAATTCCAATCCTGAAAGCTGCTAGGAGGAACCGCCTTGTATACGATATTGCTGGTAGATGATGAAGCGGTCGTGAGGGAAGGCATCAGGGAGCGCATCCCGTGGGGGGAGCTTGGGTTTAATTGCGTGGCGGACTGCGAGAACGGCGTGCAGGCACTGGATGAGATTGAACGGCTGCGTCCGCATATCGTGCTGACGGATATTAACATGCCGTTTATGGACGGGCTGGCCTTATCCCGCGAAGTGATGGAGCGTTATCCGGATACGAAGGTCGTTATTCTGACCGGTTACGATGATTTCGAATACGCGCAGCAGGCGCTTAAACTGAAGGTGAAGGACTTTATCTTGAAGCCGGTGACGGCAGCCGAATTGTCGGCGATGCTGCATAAGCTGCGGCTGGAGCTGGATGAAGAGAAGAAGGAGCGGGAGGACCTGGCCCGGCTGCAAAGCCAGCTTCACGAGAGCATGCCGCTCCTTAAGGAACGCTTCCTCGAGCGGCTGTCGACGATGGCGTTAAGCGAAAGGGAAATTGCCTCGCGGCTGTCCTATTTTCAGCTTCAACTGGGGGGGCCTTGCTATCTGGGGCTGGCGATAGACACGGATAGACTGGAAGAGCAGACCGGCGCCGATACGGACCGGGAGCTGCTCCGGTTCGCCGTATACAATATTGCACATGAAATTATTAGCGGGGAGCCTGGTGCGGCAGTATTCCGCAGCAGAGAGGAACGGGTCATGGCCATTCTTGGCGGTGAACGCGATGAGCCGCTGCAGGAAAAAGCGCAGGAGCTTGCGGAGAAAATCCGGCAGCTGGCGGTTCAATTCTTGAAGCTGACCGTTTCGGTTGGGATCGGGACCAGCGTTCAGGGCTATACGCGGATTAGAGAGTCCTGCAAGGCAGCGGTCGCCGCGCTGGATTACCGGCTTGTTCTCGGGGATAACAGCGTGATCAGCATCCTCGACATGGAAAAGCGCCAAAGCTCGCCGGCAGGGCATCCGGCAGAGTTCGACCGCGAATTAATAGCCGGTATCAAGACCGGTACCGCCGATGAGGTGGAGCGCGCGATTGAAGCGTTGATCCGGCATAACAAAGCAGAGCTTACAAGCATCGATCATTGTTATTTGCGCATACAGAAGACGATTCTCGCCGTCATGCAGGCGCTTGGCGATATCGGCTGCAAGGAGTCCGAGGTATTCGGAGCAGGCGTTAATCCGATGACCGAAATTTATCGGTTCAGGACGATGGATGAGATCGGGGAGTGGCTGAAGAGAGCCTGCCGTCAAGCCGTTCATAGCGTTACGGCAGCTCGTCATGATCAATGCCGCTTCCAAATAGAAGCAGCTATCGCCTATCTGGAGTCCCATTACGAGGATGAGGAGCTGTCGGTGAAGGGCGTGTGCAAGCAGGTTCACATGAGCGTCAGCTATTTCAGCGCGGCCTTCAAATCGCATACCGGCAGGACGTTTGTTGAATATGTGACCGCGATTCGGATGGACAAGGCGAAGGAGCTGCTGAAATTCACGAGCCTTAGAACCTATGAGATTGCGGCTAGAACCGGTTACAGCGATGCGCAGTATTTCAGCGTATTGTTCAAGAAGCACACCGGGGAATCGCCAACCGATTACCGGCATCGAACGGCCGCGGAGCAGGCATAGATGGAGCTATTTAAATTCAAGAGCATTCAGACCAATATCGCTGCCGCCTCTGCTTGTCTTATTCTCTTAACGGCCATTCTGTTAGGCGTGATTTCCTACCAGCTGTCGGCATCTTCCGTCCGCGAGACTGCCCAGGATTATACGGCGGAGCTGATCCGGCAGGTGAATGCCAATATCCAGACGTACATCACCAGCATGGAAAATATATCGGTGCTCGCCCTCAGCAACGAGGATGTCCGCGAGCTTGTCGGTGAAGCGGGCAGCAACCGGACAAGCTCGGAGGAGCTTGCCCGTTCGCAGCGAATCTCGGCGTATTTTCACTCCATAATCGCTTCCCGGAAAGATATTGCTTCCATCAACGTGATTGGCTACAACGGGAGTTTCGTCTCGGACCGCGGGCAGGCGGAGCTGAATCCAAGCGTCAGGCTGGAGGAGCAGCCTTGGTACAAAAGCGCGCAGGAAGCATCCGGCCGGATCGTCGTCTCCTCCTCCCATGTCCAGCATATGTTCAAGGATGAATATGACTGGGTCGTATCGCTCAGCCGGGAGCTGTGGAGCAAGGATCAGACGGAGCCGCGCGGCGTGCTGCTGGTTGACCTGAATTTCAGCGTCATTAACGATACGCTTAACAACATCGATCTGAGCAAGCGCGGGTACGTGTTTATCGTCGATGAGGACGGAAATATCGTGTATCACCCGCAGCAGCAGCTTATCTACAGTAACCTGAAATCCGAAAAAATCGACGAGGTGCTGGCCAAGGGCAGCGGCAGCTTTACGACAGACGAAGGGAAGACAAGCCGCATCTATACGATTCAGGACAGCGGCTTTGGCTGGAAAATCGTCGGGGTATCCTACGCTAACGAGCTGATCGGCAATAAGCGCGAGATGCAGCTGTCGATGGTAGCGGCCGGGATCTTTTGCCTGATCGTGGGACTTTTGCTCGCCGTGCTTGTTTCGCGCAACCTGTCCCGCCCGATCAAGCAGCTGCAGGAGCATATGAAGAAGGTGGAGAAAGGGATTTTTAATATTCGGGTGCCCATAGGCAATCCAAGGGAAATCGCATCGCTTGCCCGGACGTTTAACCTGATGGTCGTCAAGATTGAAGAGCTCATGAGCCAGGTTGTCCGGGAGCAGGAGATTAAGCGGAAGAGCGAGCTGACGGCACTGCAGGCCCAAATTAATCCTCATTTTTTGTACAATACGCTGGATTCGATTATTTGGATGGCGGAGGGGAAAAAGACGGACGAGGTTGTCCTGATGACTTCCGCTCTGGCCAGGCTGTTCCGTTCCTCCATCAGCAGGGGGCAGGAGCTGGTCTCGATCCGGACGGAGATTGAGCATGTCGCGAACTACTTAACGATCCAGAAGATCCGGTACAAGGACAAGCTGGATTTCCATATCGATGTGGACCCGGATATTTACTCTTGCCGTACGCTTAAGGTGCTTCTGCAGCCGCTGCTTGAGAATGCAATCTACCATGGCATCAAGAATAGGATCGGAACGGGAACGATCCAGGTCACGGGCGGCAAGCGGGACGATTATATCTGGTTTGAAGTGAGCGATAACGGCGTGGGCATGGAGGCGGATACGCTCCGATCCATTCTTGAGCCAAGGAAGAGCGACAGGGAAAGCAAAGGGGTCGGGGTCGTTAATGTCCATGAACGGATCCAGCTGTATTTCGGCAAAGAATTCGGCTTGTCCTACAAGAGCGTCCCGGATGAAGGGACAACGGTCACGGTCCGGATTGCGGCCATTCTCGGCGATGAATATGCCGGAGGTGTTGGCGCATGAGTGAATACCGCCGCAGATCGGCATCTGCCGTCCTTGCAGCCATCCTTGTTCTTATTGCTGTTGTCGGGATCTATAAGTGGGCGGCAAGCCAGCGGACAGAGAAGAACGTCGACATCATTGTGACGGTAAAAGCTAAAAGTTCGGCCATCGACTTCTGGAAGGTGCTCATAACCGGCGTGGAGGATGCCGCGAATGAATTTGGCGCAACGGTATCGGTGATCGGGCCTCCCGCCGAGACTCAGATTGACGTGCAGATGAAACAGCTGGAGCAGGCGATTCGCGAGAAGCCGGACGCGATTGTGATGGCGGCAACCGATTATAACCGGCTTGTCCCCGTCGCCCAAAGAATCGTCAAAGCGGGCATTAAGCTGATCACCGTGGACTCCAGCATTAACAGCGATGATGCTCTCAGCTTTATCGCAACGGATAATAGAGCCGCCGGACAGAAAGCCGGAGAAGAAATGGCCAAGCTGCTGCCGGAATCGGACTCCTCGAAAATAGCGATTATGAGCTACGTTTTTGGTACGTCCTCGCAGATGGAACGGGAGCAGGGCGTGCGCGAGTGGCTGCGGAGCAACTCGCGGATTGAAGTGGCGAATACGTTCTACAGCGAAGGACAGCTCGACAAGGCTTACGAGCTGACCAAGGAGCTGCTACAGGCAGATTCGAGCATAAAAGGCATTGTGGGCTTGAACGAGCCGTCAACCGTTGGGGCGGGCAAGGCGATCCAGGATCTTGGCCTTAGCGGCAAGGTAAAGCTCGTCGGCTTCGACAGCTCGGTGGATGAGGTGAAGCTGCTCGAAGGCGGCGTGCTGCACGCGACGGTTGTCCAGAAGCCGTACAATATGGGTTATTTAAGCGTGAAAACCGCTATTGAGGCGGTACGCGGACAGAAGGTTCCGAAGCTGATAGATACGGAATCGGTCATCATTAATAAAGACAATATGTACACGGAACAAAATCAGAAGCTGCTCTTCCCGTTTGTGGGAGAGTAGCTTTTTTTCTTAGGGAAAGGGAAATGGAAATCAGATGTTTTTCAACTATTCAAATACATTATTCCATTCTGGCAAGGAAGGCGCGGATTTACAATGAGTGTAGTTAACAGCGGGATGGAGTGAGGCAGGCATGACGGACATACTCGTTCACATGGAAGGAATCGACAAGCATTTTCCAGGCGTTCAAGCCTTGCAGGACTGCCGCTTCGAATTAAGGCGGGGCGAGGTGCATGCGCTGGTCGGCGAGAACGGAGCCGGCAAGTCCACCTTGATGAAGGTGCTGACGGGAGTCTATCAGAAGGACGCGGGGAGCATTACGTATGATGGACGGGAAGTTGAGATACCAAGCTCCAAAACAGCGCAGAAGCTTGGCATTTCCATTATCCATCAAGAGCTGAACCTGGCGCCTGATCTGACGGTAGCCCAGAACATCTATATCGGCCGCGAGCCGCGGCGGGGATTGCGGTTGTTCCTGAACGAGCGGGAGCTGAAGCGCAAGGTGGAGCGGTTGTTCAACCGGCTGAACATGGATCTGGATCCGGATGAAGCAGTCGCTAATCTTACCGTTGCGAAGCAGCAGATGGTGGAGATCGCCAAGGCATTATCTTACGACGCCAAGGTACTGATTATGGACGAACCTACCGCGGCGCTTAGCGATTCGGAAATCGACGATCTGTTTGTCATCATTAATCAGCTGAGGAGCAGCGGGGTTGGCATCGTCTACATCTCGCACAGGATGGATGAGCTGAAGCGGATTACCGACCGGATCACCGTTATGCGGGATGGACGATATATCGATACGGTCTCAACGGCTTCCGTAACGAACGAGCAGATAATCGCGATGATGGTTGGTCGCGAGATTTATGACGGCACCAAGCAAGGCCAGATCGCGGAGAACAGCGAAACAGTGCTGGAAGTGAAGGGGCTTAGCCGCAAGGGCGCGCTGGATAATATCAGCTTTAAGCTGCGCAAAGGCGAGATTATCGGCTTCGCCGGTCTGATCGGGGCAGGCCGAACAGAGGTAGCAAGAGCGATCTTTGGCGCTGATCCGCTTGATTCGGGGGAGATAACCGTGCATGGCCGCAAGGTTGTGCTGAAGCAGCCTTACGATGCGGTGCAGGCAGGAATCGGCTACTTGTCCGAAGACCGCAAGCGTTACGGCTGCATCGTGGAGATGGATGTGAAAACGAACGTGGCTGTTGCCTCGCTAAGGCAGTACGTGAATCCGATAGGCTGGGTGAACCGGGCCAAGATCAAGAAGGCGGCCGATCAGATTGTCGACATGCTGAAGGTGAAGACGCCGCATATTGACCAGGAATTGAAATTCCTCTCGGGCGGCAATCAGCAGAAGGTCGTTATTGGCAAATGGCTGACCCAGGGCTGTGACATTCTGATCTTCGATGAACCTACGCGGGGAATTGACGTAGGAGCGAAAAGCGAGATTTACAAGCTGCTGAACGATCTGGCTGCCAAGGGCAAGTCGATTATTATGATCTCCTCGGAGCTTCCGGAGATTCTGCGTATGAGCCATCGCATTATCGTCATGTGCGAAGGACGAATCACGGGCGAGCTGAGCCGCGAGGAAGCGACGCAGGAGCAGATTATGCGATATGCCACGTTAAGAGCCTAAGATCGGAGAAAAAGATGATGCTCTCGGAAGTGTGGCATTCATTGAAGGGGGATACGCAAAATGAAAATGCAGCCAAAAGCCGAAATGTCGCAGCTTGGCGGCAAGCAGACCGGGCTTATTCTGAAGCCTGGCGCTCTGCAGCAGGTGCTTGCTTTTGCCAGTCTGATCGTCCTGATCCTGGTATTCACATTCTCGTCCAGCAATTTCTTTCAATTCTCGAATATCGTGGGCATTCTGCTGTCCACCGCGGTTACCGGTGTTCTGGCCTTAGGCTCCACATTCGTCATTATAACGGGCGGCATTGACCTGTCGGTCGGAACGGTGATGACCTTAAGCGCGGTCATGACCGGGGTGTTCATTACGTATTGGGGCCTTCCGGTCCCGCTTGGCATTATCGGCGGTATTCTGACGGGGGCGATATGCGGTCTGTTATCCGGGGTAATGGTTGCCAGGCTCAAGATCCCGCCTTTTATCGCGACGCTTGCCATGATGATGATTGCCAAAGGTCTGGCCCTTGTTATCTCCGGCACAAAGCCGATCTACTTCAACGATGATCCGGTGTTCAGCGAAGTGTCGCAAGGCTCGTTCTTTGACGAGATTATTCCGGGGTTTGCAATCCCGAATGCGGTTGTGATCTTCTTCATCGCCGCGATTATCGGAAGCATTCTTTTGTCGAGGACGATTGTTGGCCGTTACAACTTCGCTCTTGGCAGCAATGAAGAGGCGACAAGGCTTTCGGGCGTTAACGTGAACTATTGGAAAATCGTGATTTACACGATTACCGGCATCTTCACCGGTCTGGCGGGTATTCTGATTGCCTCCCGGCTTAATTCCGCTCAGCCCGCTCTGGGCTCCGGTTATGAGCTTGAAGCGATTGCCGCGGTAGTTATTGGGGGGACGTCGCTTAGCGGCGGGAAAGGCACGATTATAGGCACGGTTATCGGTGCTTTGATCATGAGCGTGCTGACCAACGGGCTTCGGATTCTGTCCGTTCCGCAGGAATGGCAGACGGTAGTTGTCGGCTTCGTTATCCTGCTCGCGGTATATGCGGACATCCTGCGCCGCCGCAAAGCGTAGTTCGCTAGAGGCTCCGCCTGGGGGATGTGCCGGGACCGGAGATTCTATACAGGACTTATAAAACCATATCAAAGGGGAGATTTCGGTGAAGAAGTTTACGGCAGTGCTGCTTGTGACGTTAATGGCGGTTGTTATGTTGAGTGCCTGCGGTTCGGACAACTCGAATTCGGGAAGCAAGTCCAGCGGCAACAACGGCGGGACCAAAGCGAGCGGGGAGAAGATTTATATTCCGATTATCTCGAAAGGGTTCCAGCATCAATTCTGGCAGGCGGTCAAATCCGGCGCGGAGAAGGCGGCAACCGAATTCAACGTAGAGATTACGTTTGAAGGCCCGGAGACCGAATCGCAAGTGGATAAACAGATTGAGATGCTGCAGGCGGCGCTCGACAAGAAACCAAGCGCCATTGGTTTTGCCGCACTCGACAGCCAGGCTTCGGTTCCCCTTCTTCAAAAAGCGAAGGATGCGGGCATTCCGGTGATTGCCTTCGACTCCGGCGTAGACAGCGATATCCCGGTTACAACGGCATCGACGGACAATTTGGCTGCAGCTGCCCTTGCCGCCGACAAAATGGCGGAGCTGATCGGCAGCGAAGGCGAGATTGGCGTAATCGTCCATGACCAGACCTCCGTTACCGGCGTGGACCGCCGCGACGGCTTCGTGAACCGGATTAAAGAGAAATATCCGAACATCAAGATTGTCGATATTCAATACGGCGGCGGCGACCACCTGAAATCGACGGACCTTGCCAAAGCGATGATCCAAGCGCATCCGAATATTAAAGGCTTCTTCGGCGCAAACGAAGGCTCCGCCGTAGGCGTAATCAACGCCGTAACCGAGCTGAAGAAGGAAGGCCAAATTACGGTAATCGGCTTCGACTCCGGAAAGGCGCAGCTTGACGCGATCAAGAGCGGCGTGATGGCCGGAGCCATCACCCAAAATCCGGTAGGCATCGGGTACGAAACGGTGAAAGCGGCAGTAGAAGCCATCCGCGGGGAAAAAGTCGAATCGACGATCGATACGGGCTTCTATTACTACGATAAGTCCAATATCGACAGCGACGAGATTAAAGCGGTCTTGTACGAATAAGAGCAAAAAAATAGCAGCCGGGTGTCATATAAATGGACGCCGGCTGCTATTTTTTTTGATTCGGATTTTTGAAAAGATCTTAGTATTGTGTTAGGCTAAAAAGAAAAGGCTGGAGGTCACGATGGCAAAAGCGCATAAAAAATTATCTGCATTAGAGATGTTAAAAAGGGTCTTTTTTATCACGATCGGGTCTGTATTAATGGGTGTAGCACTGGAATTATTCCTCGTACCTAATGATGTTATCGACGGTGGAATCACCGGTATTTCCATTATGGTATCCGAATTAACCCACTTGCCCCTTGGTCTATTCATCTTCCTCTTGAACATTCCATTCCTGTTCATCGGCTTTAAACAAATCGGCAAAACCTTTGCCATTTCCACGTTATACGGTATCGCGGTTATGTCTATTACCACACAGCTGCTTCACCATGTTCATGCTTTTACGGAAGAAAAACTGCTCGCCGTTCTGTTCGGTGGTATCATTCTTGGTGCCGGCGTAGGTCTGGCGATCCGCTTTGGCGGTTCCCTCGATGGCACGGAGATTGTTGCGATCCTCGCATCCAAAAAGTTCGGCATGCCGGTCGGGCAGATCATCATGATCGTAAACGTATTTATCTTTATTCTCGCCGGTTTTGTGTTTGAATGGAATTCTGCCATGTATTCGATGGTTACTTATTACTTGGCGACGAAAGTCATGGACATCGTTGTTGAAGGTATTGAGGAATCGAAATCCGTTACTATTATTTCGAGCGCGTACGAAGAAATCGCCGAGACCATTATGACTCGTCTAGGCCGAAGCACGACGTATATTCAGGCACGCGGCGGTTATTCCAGAGAAGAGACGCAAATGGTTTATTGCGTGGTCAGCCGTCTGGAAGTTGCGAAGCTGAAAGCGATTGTGCATGACATTGATACAAGAGCCTTTATCGCGATCGAAAATGTCGCCGACGTACAAGGCGGCGGCTTTACGAAGAAAAGCATCCATTAAGCGGATTAAAGCTTGCTTAGAGCGGCAGTGAGCCGGTCCGGGTAATCGGTAATGATGCCTGCGACTCCCGCTTGGATCAGGCGATGCATCTCGGCCGGTTCATTCACGGTAAACACGTTGTAGATCACGCCATGCTGGGCGGCTTCAGCGACCCAGTCCGGCAGCACCGCATAATGCGAGGCATGCAGGGCGGCTGCTCCGATCGACAAAGCATATTTCCACGGGCGGTATAAGCCTTCCATGTACAAAATACCTGTCGGAATGTCCGGCGCAAGCCGCTTGCATTCGATCAGCGAGTAATGATTGAAGCTCGATAGGATAACCTGATCCTCCATCCCGTAAGCACGAACGGTTTCGATAACCTTTTGCTCCATTCCGGGGTAAGGTACGATGCCGTTTTTTAGTTCGATGTTGATGAAGGTCCCCGTCTGTTTGGCAAGGTCAAGCAGCTGCTCAAGCGAAGGAATCCGTTCATCCTTGAACGCGGGAGAGAACCAGCTTCCGGCATCCAGCTGCAGCAGCTCCTCGGATTGCGTTTCAGCGACAAGCGCGTTTACGCCTGCTGTACGTTTCAGCTTCTCATCATGGATGAGCACCAGCTTGCCGTCCTTGGTCATTTGCACATCCGTCTCGATCCCTGTCGCGCCAAGCGCGATCGCCTTCTCGAAGGCGATCATCGTGTTCTCCGGATAGCTGCCGGAAGCTCCCCGGTGCGCATAATTCACAAGTGTTGTCATAACCGTTCTCCCACTCCCATCCCCATCATAAAATTGAATTAATTTTACTTTACTTCTGATTTGTTTGCGGCATATTAATCTCGATTATATTTATGCTGAAATTGCGGATTGCATACCCCTAGGGGGTATGATATGATAAGATTAAGCCATACCCCCTGGAGGTATTTAAGATGATTGAACAAGAGAAGACCCCGCATTGCCATACCGATCAGCCGGACCAGCAAGGCGCCGAGCGGAAGAGTCATCATTCGGATAAAATGAAATCCAATCTCGTATCCCGCTTAAACCGGATTGAAGGTCAAATCCGCGGCGTAAAGGCGATGATCGAGAAGGATACGTATTGCGATGATGTGCTTAACCAGATCGCTGCCGTGCAGTCGGCGCTGAACGGCGTAGGGAAGCTTCTGCTGGAAGGTCATCTGAAAAGCTGTGTAATGGAACGCATTCAGGCGGGAGAAAGTGAAGTTATTGACGAGCTGCTCGTTACGGTAAATAAATTAATGAAATAAGATCGGGAGGGATTAAGGTTATGGCAAATGCAACGTTGAAGGTAGAGGGCATGTCCTGCGGACATTGCGTAAGCGCAGTAGAGAAGGCGGTTACCGGAGCTGGCGCAACCGGTTCGGTTGATCTGGCTGCAGGCAAAGTAACCATCCAGTACGATGAGAAGAAAGTATCGCTTGATGCAATCAAAGGCGCTATCGAAGATCAAGGCTACGACGTCGTTTAATAGCTAGTCAGAATAGTGAGGCGTTGTCAGCTCCGAAGGAGTCTGGCAGCGCCTTTTTATGCTAGTTGGCTCAACCGCCTATTTACGAATGAACGTGTGCGGTATCATCGTTAAGCAAGGCAATATGCTCATTGTCCGCATTACCATACACATTTAATAAAAGCCTCGAAACCCGCTTCTTCAAGAGGGTTTCGAGGCTTTTTTGCGCTTCCGCAGATGATTAGCAGATACCGGCTGTGGGTATATTGTTAGGGATAAATGGAAGGAGCGTATCCGTAACATGCAACGAAAACGCAGAAATCGACACCGCAAATTACATATTGGACTTATGGCCGTTTTATTATCCGCCGCTTATACAACCAGCAACACAGGTTGGGCGGCTTCCAATTCTGCCTCAGCGTCAGGTTCAGTCTTCAGTCAAGCTGGCACACGTCTGGCGGACGACGAGTCCTCCAGCCATCATCACCATGCTCATGAGGAGCATAACCAAAGCGCCACCGTACAATGGAGCTTCTCCCCGAAGCAGCCGCAAGCGGGCAAGCCTGCGGCTATTCAGCTTGCGGTCGCGGATGCTAAGGGACAACCTGTTCGAAGCTTCTCTCTTAACCACGAGAAGGAGATTCATCTGATCGCGGTGAGCAGCGATCTGAGCGAGTTTCAGCATCTGCATCCCGTGGATGACGGAACTGGACATTTTACGGTGGATACCATCTTCCCGAATGGTGGAGCCTACAAGCTGTTTGCCGATTTTATCCCGGCAGGGGGAAGCCATCAGGTAGCGGACACGGAAGTGGAAGTTGGCGGTAAGACTGCACCCGCCGTGCCGCTTGTTCCGGACAAGCAGCTCGTTCGGATGGTGGCCGGCACACAGGTAACTCTCCACCCCGGTCAACTGCAAGCAGGCAAGGAAACCTCCCTCGCCTTCTCCTTCAAGGACGCCGCAACAGGTAAACCCGCAGAGGATATGGAGCCCTACCTCGGTGCGGCCGGGCATGTCGTGATTATCAGCGAAGACTTAACGCAATATCTACATGTCCATCCGAAGGATGGGCAGACGGCGGGGCCGGAAGCTTTATTCGAGACGGAATTTCCTGTTCCCGGCTTGTATAAGGTATGGGGCCAGTTCCAGCGTCATGGCGATACTTTTATTGCTTCTTTTACAATAAAAGTAGGGGAATAAGCATAGCTGCCGCGACCCTTGAGCAACCTAGGTCAATAATGGAAGCGAAGGGATGGTTTGTGAGTCATGAATGAGAAAGTGATCTCGATATTGGAAGGTAAAATCCGGCATGTCGACACCGAGGATGGGGAGATTTATCTGGTTGGTCCCATTAAGCTGCCGGTTAATTTGGATGACGAGACGGTTATTTTCCATTGGTATTGCTGGCTGCTCTGCAAGGAGGAAGTAGATAAGCTCGAAGATATTATACATAAGCTGTCCGGCGCTAACCTTGCTGAAATGCAACAGTCGAGCGTGCTGGTTTACGGTGATTTCGAGAATGCCGACGAGGCATTTATTCGGATGCACAGCATTTGCCATACGGGAGATATATTCGGCAGCAAACGCTGCGACTGCGGCTACCAGCTGCATCAATCGATGAAGATGATTGCGGCGCAGGGGGCGGGAGCGCTCTTTTACCTGGCTAATCATGAAGGGCGCGGCATTGGGCTGTTCAGCAAAGCAATGGCTTATCTGCTTCAGGAGGAGGGCTTCGATACGGTTGAAGCGAACCTGAATTTGGGCTTTGTTGACGATGCGCGCAATTACGGCGATGCGATACGGGTACTGCGGGCCCTGCGGCCAAAGAGCAAGCCGGTTACGCTTATCACGAATAATCCCCGCAAGCTGGAGGCGCTGCGCGCCGCCGGTCTTGATGTAGCCGACCGGATTCCGCTATGGGGCGATGTATCGGAGTATAACGAGAAATATTTGCAGACCAAGATCAACCGTTCGGGTCATCTCGTCAGCGGCT
The DNA here is from genome assembly GCF_023715145.1 of Paenibacillus glycanilyticus. GTDB lineage: Bacteria > Bacillota > Bacilli > Paenibacillales > Paenibacillaceae > Pristimantibacillus > Pristimantibacillus glycanilyticus_A. The sequence continues at coordinate 163,295 of NZ_JAMBNP010000012.1, forward strand.
GTCCGGAACAGTAGGTCTTAAAGAGCATCGTCCCCAATAACTAAGTTCTGTGATATAATCCAAGGAAAAACGCTGGAAGCGGGGCGGATCGCGTGACTTGGCAGACGAATCGGGACGGGGAAGTACCGGAAGTGAAGCGCGAAATCGCTCTTGAGAACTTTCGGCTGGCGTTTCAGCTGGTCGGCACGCATTGGCGGACAGTGGATAAAGGCTGGTCTTACGCGGAGCATCAGCATCCGCTGCTAGAGCTGAATGTTGTGCTTCAAGGCAGCCAAGCAGCCATGGTGTCCGGCCAGGAATATATCCAGAACGCGGGTGACCTGCTGCTGATCCGGCCGGATGAGCTCCATCGGTGCCGTAATGCGGCAGAGGAGCCGATGACTTATTTTGCCCTTCATCTGGATGTCGACGATCCGGATCTATATGATTTGCTTGGCAGGATCGAGCAGCATCTGTTCCATGCGGACTCGCCGATTGTACGGCAGTTAATGCCTCATATCGAAGAATTGATGGAGATCTGCTCGGCCGATTCGGACTACGATATGAGTAGACGGCTTGATATCCGGATAAAGGTGATGCAGGTTTTGCTGATCCTTACGATGGAAGCCAGAAGCTTATCGCAGCCGCATCCGGGACGAAGCGGAAGGCCGCATGGCGAGTATTCCGTCCCCTTATTGCGTCACCGGGAACGGATTTCGCTGGAGAAGAAGGTACAGAGGTTATTTTCCGCGCCATACATGCGGGATGACCAGAGGGATGAGGCGACGCTGCCTTCCTTCCGCTGGGCGGGCGTATTTACGCTCCAGATCGACGATAAAGCTTTCTGGCAGTCCACGGACCGCTTCTGGATGAAGGAGCAGCTGACGGAGGATATGAGGGAGCTCGGGACGGTCGTTGTTATTGAAGACGGACCGTTTATGAGTGCTGCGGTATTGACCGCGAGGCATACCGTTCCGAATATGGAAGAGATCGTTTTGAAGAAAAAAAGAACGCTCGAAGAAAGGCTTCGCATTCCGATCAAGCTTGGGTTTGGCGGCATTACGGCAGCGGTATCGGAGCTCCGCTCCTTATACCGGAACAGTCTTCGCCAGCTTGGCCATGCGGGGGAAGAGGACGAGGAGCTGCTCCGCTATGAGTTTGTCAGCCGCATCATCCGCTCGGCGATGCAGATTATCGAGACCGAGTACGGGGATAAAGAGCTGTCGCTGGTCAAGCTTGCGAAGCGGCTTGGCGTGACTCCGAACTATTTAAGCGGACAATTCAGCGCTCAGACGGGGGCGACCTTTACCCATCACCTGACAAGCATCCGGATGCGCCAGGCCATCCGGCTGATGAGGGACACGAATATGAAAATATATCAGGTTGGCGAGCAGGTCGGGTATGCGGATCATGCCTACTTCAGCCGTTTATTCAAAATGACGGTAGGGGTAAGTCCCGCCAAATACCGTCTATCCCAGCAATCATCCTGAATCTCTCATAGACTTGCAGCAGCCTTCGAAGAATTCGGGGGCTGAATATTTTTAAAGCGAAACGTAGGCTTCATATCCTTGGGGAGAGACCATTCACACTTTAGTAAACGCTTACATATTACCTTAAAATAATCCAACAAATCATATGTCTGTCACATTGCTGATGGTTTTCCCCTATGTGACACTGGGTTTAGATGAAGATTAACGCCTGAAAGGTGGTGCTCCCCATGTATAAAGTGCTGGTCGTCGATGATGAACCGTTCATGCTGGAGGGCTGGAGGACGATGGTGGATTGGGAGGCGCATGGCTTCCAGCTTTGCTGGGCGGTATCGGACGGCAAGGAAGCGATGGAGATGATGGAGCAGGAAGTTCCCGATCTCGTATTTACCGATCTTCAGATGCCCGTGATGGATGGACTGGAACTGATCAGGCAAATGAAACGAAGCCATAGGCTTGAGAATATAACAACGGTGATCGTCAGCGGCTATTCGCGGTTTGATGCTGCGCAGTTCGCGATCCGTCATCAGATTGAGCAGTATTTGTTAAAGCCGTTAATAGAGGAAGAGATCCATGAGCTGCTGAATACGCTCCGGATAATGCTTGATCAGCGTAAATCCGCGGAAAGCCTCGCAAGCGAAAAATTGTCTGCCGTATTTGCCAGAGCGCTGCAGGAGGAGTCGGAGGAAGCGCGTGCCTCGCTGCTGCAATTACTGGATTGTCCTCCCGATGCGATTGGAAGACTGATACTCGTGGACACCGGGAAAGCAGCCCCGGCCAAGGAGGAGTTCGAAGCGATTGCGGCCGGATTGCTTTCCGGTTGCGGTTGTGTAGAGGATACCGCAGGATTGGCAGGACTGCTGGTCTGGTCGCGGCAAACGGATAGCGCGGATGCCGGGCTGGATTCGGATATTCGAAGGATCGCGGCAAGGCTGGCAGGCGAGTGGCCATTATGCTCGATCTATATCAGCGGAAGCACGCGGGGATGGAAGCAAATAAGGCAATTGCATAAACAGCTGCTGGAGCTTCGCAGACGAAGTCTGTATAAGGGACAGCCCGGTATTTACTGGCATGAACAAGCTCTTGAACCGGCTCACTGGCGGTGGGGGGATGCGGCAAGCCGGGCATCGGCTTTGCTGATGGCCGCAGAATGCAATGATATTGCTGCGATCGAGAGTGCCGCTGGCGCATTAGCCGAGTTCATTGCAGGGACAGCCGAGCCGGCAGACAGCATGGCAGCATGCTTGTCTTATCTGCAAGGCGGATTGCTGCGCTCCTATCATAAGGCGGGCGGCGATCCGGTTCATCCGCCGGACTGGATGCTGACGGAGTACGCGCGGCATGCGAATGTACGGGAGCAGCTAACGGAGGTTTGCTTGAAGGCTGCCGGGCAAATGGAGGAGCTGAACAACAAGCGGCCGGAAGGAAGGCTTCAGGATGCCGTTGCTTATGTGACCGCCCACTACCGGGAGAAGCTGCAGCTTAAGGATCTGGCGGAGCTGTTCAGGCTCAACCCGGTCTATCTGGGCCAGCAGTTCAAACGGGTAACCGGTTATTGCTTTAACGATTACATGCATCTCCTGCGGATCAAGGAGGCGAAGAAGCTGCTGCTTCGAACCGATTTGAAGGTGTCCGCCATCGCCAGTGAGCTAGGTTATCACAGCACGGAATATTTCGGCTCGGTCTTTAAATCCCTTACGAAAGTGTCGCCTTCGGCTTACAAATCAAACCAAAAAGGGGATTGGCTAGGGTGAAGATTTCGAATAAAATCAACGATATTCCCCTGAATCTGAAGTTTCTTATGATCTACTTGTTATGCATCCTCATCCCGATTATCGGCATCAACGTGTTTTTCTACCAGCAGAACTCGGACAATATCCGGATACGCGAGCAGGAGAACCTGCGCAAGTCGATGGACCGTGCGGCAGCGGAGCTGCACAGCATGATTGACGAGAGCGTTGCGGTCAGCCATTCGATCGAAGGCGATGATTCGCTGAACGAAGTGCTGGACAAAACGTACGACAGTCCCGTCTCATCCTATGAAAGCTATGACAGCGTCCTTCGCAATAAGCTGAAGCGTTATATGCCGGTATATCCGAACATCCTGGAGCTCCGGATTTATACGTATAACCGGTCCATTCAGACCGGAAGCAATTATTATGTCATTAACCAAAAGGAAGTGAACAGTCCTTGGCTGTCGCCAATCCTGAAGCAGCCCGGTCACGCATTCCGCGTGGTCGCTTATACCGAGACGTCCGGGACGACGGGCCCTTCCAAGAAAATGAGCGTCATCAGCGACATGGACCAAGGCTTCAGCATCGTAAAGCCGCAATACCGGAAATTCCTTCGAGTCGATCTGAACGTGGACAAAATCTACGATATTTTGTCCAGGGAGAGCGACAGCCTGCGGCTTGAGCTGGTCAATGAACATAATGAGATCGTCGCGGAAACGGGGGACCATGGCAAGCCGGTCTATGCCGCGGATACGGCGGATTGGGGGACGGATGAGGTATTTGTGTCTAACCTTGGCACAGTCAGCTATGTGCAGGGCTGGAAGCTGGTCGGCCGGGCAAATAATGACCGGATTACCGGTCTCCTCGACGAGGCGAGGCGGTCAATTCTATGGCTCGCGGTGATCAGCACGCTTATTCCTTCGCTCCTTATTTTCGTGATGCTCCGTTCCTACCATTATCGGATTAAAAAGCTGGCCCGCCATATGGACCGCGTGCGCAATGAGCGGTTTGACCAAGTGATGCTGCCCGAAGGAAAAGACGAGATTGGCGGGCTTATTAACGCCTACAATATGATGACCAGAAAGATTAATACGCTGATTAATGACGTCTATAAGCTGGAAATTCATCAGAAGAGCCTCGAGGTCGAACGGGTGCGGATGGAGATGAACATGCTCCAGAGCCAGATGAATCCGCATTTCCTGTTTAATACGCTGAATGCGCTGCTCGTTGTGGCGACGAAAAACGGCTACAAGGATGTCACCGAAATTATTAAAAGCCTGTCGCTTCTCCTGAGGAGGCTGCTCAGACGGGCGGATGATCTGGTGCCGCTTAAGGAAGAGCTGCAATTCACCCTTATGTATTTGCAGATTGAGAAATTCCGGTTTGGCGACCGGTTTGATTACGTTATGGATATTGATCCGCACGCAAATGAAATCAAGGTGCCGATCATGAGCATTCAGCCGCTTGCCGAGAATGCCTGCAAGCATGGGCTGCAGGCGATTAAAGGCGGAGGTATCGTCCGTATTGAAGCACGGATGTCCGAACGGGGGCTAACCGTCTCCGTAGCCGACAACGGAATTGGCATGGAGCAGGCTTTGCTTGACCGGCTGCAGCAGGCCGTCCGTTCGGAGGAGGCAATGGAAGGTCATGTCGGTCTGCGCAACGTGTACCGCAGGCTGGAGCTTTTCTACCACGAGAGCGTGCAGTTCCGGATGATGAGCGGACCGGAAGGCGGACTAACTGTCAGCTATCAGATTCCGCTTCAACAGCTTGAGCACACGCAGACGAAGCCGCCGGGAGCCGCCTCATAGAATCGAAAGGGGGAGCAAGATGTACCGCGTTCTGCTTGTTGATGATGAACCGTTTGCGATAGAAGGGCTGCAGTTATTGATTGACTGGGAGAAGAATGGGTTTGAGGTGGAGGCGGTATGCGGGGATGGCGAGGAAGCGGCCCGCTTGATCCGGGAGTCGAAGCCCGATCTGGTTGTGACCGATATTCGGATGCCTTTTATGGATGGATTAGAACTGATCACTCAGATGAGATTGGAAGGACATAAGCAGACAAAATTCGTCGTCATGAGCGGCTACAGCGATTTTGAATATGCGCGAAGAGCGCTTCATCTCGGCGTCTCCCACTATTTGACGAAGCCGATTATGAGCGACGAAGCAGATGAAGTGCTGGAGAGCCTGAATAAAGTATTGGGGGAAGAGGGCCGGAAGAAGCGGGCGGTTTGGTATAATGAGCGCTTCTCTCGGCGCCGGGCTTTATCGGCATTCATCCGCGGCGAAGCGTTATCGGACGAGGAACTGACTGCCGTTGACCGAATTTCCGCGGAGGCTGGCTGCTGGGCGTATATCCATGTGGAGCTGGAGGAATCGGTGCTGGCCGCAGCCTTAGAAGCCGTCGAGAAGATGCTGGAATCCGGAGCGAGAGCGGAAGGAACGCCAGGGGGTTACATTCTTAATCAGGAGATCGCCTCCTTTGGTCTTATCTGCAAGCTTCGGGAAGACAACAAACCGGCTTTGCGGGAAATCGCGGAGCTTGTCTATGAGCAGATTCGGAAGGCGGTGAATGGCGGCTTCAGCCTGGTCGTCGGAAGCGCCGTGAGCGAGCTGACCGATATTAGCGTCTCCTTCCGCCATGCGATGGAAGCGAGCTCCTACCTCTTTTTTGACCGGAAGCAGGGGCCTCTCTACTACGAGGAGATCAAAGAGCAGGGCTTTGGTTATGATTCGCATCTGTGGGGTGCGGCTGAAGGGATCATCGAGGCAGTGGAAACCAATAACGAGCTGCAGATTATCGAGCGGCTGCAACGCATCTTCGATCATTTTGCCGGGCAAATGACGATGCCTTCCCTGATCTCTGCTTTCGCAACTCATATCATGGTGCAGTGCTCCGGCATCTGCAAAGAGCTTGGCGGCGATGCGGATCGGCTGCTCGAGAGGACCGGCTCCCCGCTTGCCGGGGTAAATGAGCAATCCTTGCTTAAGCTGCATGCGTTCTTGCTGTCCTTCTGCTTGATGTGCCGGGAGGAGCTGGCGGCTCTTCGAAGCAGGCAGCAAGGAGGGACGATTGCCAAGGTAGAAGAATATTTGCGCGTGCATTACCGCGAGTCCGTTACGGTCAAGGAAATTGCGGAAATTTATTTTATGAATCCGGTCTACCTGGGCCAGGCTTTTACGCGAAAATACGGGGTCAGCATTCACGAATATATTCATCATCTGCGCATGGACGAGGCGAAGGAGCAGCTGCACAAGAAGGAGATTTCCGGGGCTGCGCTTGCGGAGGGTCTTGGCTACTGCAGCTATCAGCATTTCCTGAAGCAGTTCGAGAAGCGTTACGGGATGAAGCTCGCCGAGTATAAAAAAACAATAACAGACCTTAAATCATAGGGGGATAATGCTTAACTCTGATTATGATGTAAACGCATACATCTGCTTCATAATGAAGAAGCAAGCACACAACTCGTAGGAGGAGAAGCAAAATGGGGGTTAAAGCAAAGAAGCCATTATTGACAACAGCGGCAGTCGCACTCGCATTAAGCATAACCGTAATGGGCTGCAGTAACGGCAATAACGGCGGCGAGAACAGCGGCGCATCTGCAGCACCGTCTAACGCGGCAACAAACAGCGGTAACGCAAGTCCGGAAGCAACGGAAGAAGCGCTGAAGCCAATTGAGATTTCTGCGTTTATCGGTGCACCGGGACAACAGCCTACAGCAGACAACAAGCTGTTCAAGAAGATTAAAGAGGATCTGGGCATTACATTCAAGCCGGAGTTCCTGGTCGGCGATCTGGAGCAGAAGCTTGGGGTTATGATTGCCGGCGGCGATTATCCTGACTTGATTACAGCGAATCCGAAGCTTGTAACATCCGGTGCCGTTATTCCGCTTGAGGATCTCATTGAACAATACGCTCCGAAACTGAAGGAGCATTACGCGAAATATTGGAACAGAATGAAAGACCCTTCTGACGGCCATATTTACTGGCTGCCGAACTACGGCGCTTATCAAGGCGATGTGAATGAAACTTATTACAGCGGTCCGGCATTCTGGATTCAAAAAGCGGTCCTGAAGGAGTTCGGCTATCCGAAGCTGCAAACGCTTGACGAATACATGAAGCTGATCCGCGATTACCAGGCGAAATATCCGGAAATCGACGGTCAGAAAACGATTGGCTTTACGACGCTTGCTTCCGACTGGCGGACCTTTGGTCTCTTGAATGCTCCCGAGCATTTGACCGGCCATCCAAATGACGGCGGCGTAGTGGTAGACAATGGCGTAGCAAGCGTGTTTGCGACAGCTGACTTCTCGAAAACCTACTACAAAGAATTGAACAGCCTGTATAACGAAGGGCTAATGGATAAAGAGGCATTTACGCAAAACTATGACCAATACCTGGCGAAGCTTACTACGGGCAGCGTGCTTGGCATGTTTGACCAGCATTGGAACTTCCAAACGGCCGAAGACTCCTTGAATACGCAAAACAAGTCGGACCGCACGTATGTAGGTTTCCCGCTGGTATATGACACAAGCATCAAAGACTACTACCGTGACCGCGCGGTTATCAACTTGAACAACGGATTTGGTATCTCCGTGGACGCGAAGGATCCGAAGCGTATTATCCAAGCACTTGAACAGCTGATGGACGAGAAATACCAGAAGATGTTCACTTGGGGCGAAGAAGGCGTCGACTATCAAGTTGGTGCTGACGGGAAATATACTCGTACTCCTGAGCAACGCAAAAATTATGAAGACCCGGCTTGGAAGCTTGCAAACTTGGGAGATGGTATTTTCGGTTACCTGCCTAAGCTTGAAGGTACGCTGAGCGACGGCAACGCAACAACGCCAGGCGGTGACCCTCAGGAGTTCTACGACAGCTTGAAGGATGTCGATAAAGAAGTTCTGAACGCTTACGGACATAAAACATGGACCGAATTCTTCTCGATGCCGCAGGATAACCCGGTTTATTACCCGGCTTGGCAAATCGACCTGATTGACGGTTCGGATGCTTCGATTGCAAACAAGAAAATGACGGATGCCTCGCTCAAGTTCCTGCCTAGAGCGATTATGTCGAAACCGGATCAATTCGATAAAGTATGGCAGGACTACGTGGATGAATATAAGAAGATCAATGTAAAAGCATACGAAGACCGCATTAACGAACAGATTCAATGGCGTATTCAAAACTGGACCAGCCAGTAATACAGACAGCAGAAAGCGGAAGGGATGAAGCAGACTGCCTCCCCCTTCCGCTTTATCTTTGGAGCGGAGGAAGAGAAATGGCCAAACCTGTTGACGCATTAGCTGCAAAGGCTACTGTCCAGCCGAAAAAGACTCGTCGTAAATGGTTCAAAAACCAGAGTCAACTGATGTGGATGTCCCTGCCCGTACTCCTGTATGTCATGCTCTTCTCGTATTACCCGATTTGGGGCTGGACCATGGCATTTCAGAACTACAGACCTGCCAAATCGTTTGCCGAGCAGGAGTGGGTAGGATTAAAGCAATTCAAGTTCTTGTTTACCGATGACGGCTTTTTGCGCGTGCTTCGCAATACGATTGGCATGAGCGCCATTAATATGATACTAGGTTTCGTAACCGCTATTATTTTTGCGATATTGCTTAATGAAGTGAAGAACAAGCTGTTCAAACGTTCGATTCAGACCATTTCGTATTTGCCGCATTTTCTGTCATGGATTATCGTTACGGGCATTGTTGCAAGTTCTCTTTCCGTAGACGGCGGTATCGTCAATGAGGTGCTGATCAAGCTTGGCTTTATTAACGAGCCGATCCTGTGGCTTAGCGAGCCTAAGTATTTCTGGGGTATTGTTGGCGCATCGCATGTCTGGAAAGAAGTCGGTTGGAATGCAATCATCTATTTGGCGGCGATTACGTCTATTGATCCATCGCTGTACGAGGCGGCAGAGATCGACGGAGCTAACCGTTATCATAAGATGTGGTATATAACCTTGCCGGGCATCAAGTCTATCGTCATTATTTTGCTCATCATGAACCTGGGCTGGATTCTCGAAGCGGGCTTTGAAGTGCAGTACTTGCTTGGCAACGGCGTTGTTGTGGACTGGTCGGAGACGATCGATATCTTCGTTCTGAAATACGGACTCAAGCAGGGCAACTACTCGCTGGCCACCGCGGCAGGCATATTCAAGACCGTCGTCAGCATTACGCTTATCTATGCCGCGAACACGATAGCGAAGCGATTCGGCGAGGAAAGGCTTATTTGATAAGGAGGGGACAGAATAGCATGAGAAAAAGAACACTTCAGCTTGAGCCGGCTATCTTTAATACAGTAAATGCGATTATCATGTTGATGCTGGCCGTTGTTACGCTCTACCCCTTCTTGAATACGCTTGCCGTATCCTTTAATGCGGGGCTTGATACGATTCGGGGCGGCATCTACATCTGGCCGAGAATATGGACGCTTCAGAACTATAAGGCCGTATTCATAACAGGGACAGTATTTAACGCATTCTATATCTCGGTTGCCCGTACGATATTAGCTACGGTGCTCAGCTTGTTCCTCACCACGATGCTGGCGTATACCGTCAGCAGGAAGGAATATACATTCCGTAAGCCGATTACCATTATGATCGTCATGACCATGTACTTCAACGCGGGGCTGATCCCGTATTACTTCCTGATCAAGGATCTTCACCTGCTGAATAACTTTCTCGTGTATATCGTTCCGGGTCTGGTCAGCGCCTTTAATATGATCGTCATTCGCACGTACATCGGGACGCTGTCGGAGAGCTTGATTGAATCGGCAAAGGTAGACGGAGCAGGCGACTTCCGCGTCTTCATGCAGATTATCCTCCCGTTATGCCAGCCCGTTCTAGCAACGGTCGCCTTATTCGTAGCGGTAGGGCAGTGGAATTCCTGGTTTGACACCTTCTTGTTCGCTTCATCGAAGCAGGAGCTCAGCACGCTCCAATACGAGCTTATGAAGCTTCTCTCGTCGGCGATGAATTCGAACAGCAACCCGGCGCTTCAGAACGGTGCCGATCCGAACGCGGCCAAAGCGATGGTTACTCCTCTCTCCATCCGCGCATCCATCACGATTGTCGCATCCGTGCCTATCCTGGTCGTGTACCCGTTCCTGCAAAAATACTTCGTAGTTGGCATGCAGCTCGGCAGCGTAAAAGAATAAGCTTCACGTCAAAAAGACCATCCTATGGGATATCCTATGGGATGGTCTTTTTGCTGCGGTTAAATGGCCTGAAAGCACTTCTAATTTGTAGCTGTAAGGCTGAGACCAGCAACAGATAAATGGTGTGGTTTTAAATGTGTGAAAGGCGCTTCCGAAGTAGCTTTCATGCAGAAAGCTTTTAGTGCGCCTTTGCCCCCGAATTTCATCCGCACCAGGCGGAATAAATTCGAAGAAATTCGGGGCCAGCAGCGATCGGAAGGACGTTATTTCCGCGGAGCGGCTATCCACCTTACTACCACCAAAGCGCGAATAAGCGCAGCTAACTCACCTTTTAATAAATCTCTACATCGTTAGGATTACTGCGCCCAACTTCTTTACTCAACTCATCGAATGATTTCACTTTGCCATGGGTTGGATGCTGCGTATGCTTGCGTTGCTTCCACGCGTTCTCTCTGCGGTTTTTCGGCGATGTCATGGACAATTACCTCCCTTCATAAGCAATAGGTTGGCGTTTTGAGCGGAGAATCATGCAGAAGAGATCGCTTATCATAATTTAGGCGAAATAGGAAATGATAACCTCTAATAATGAACGGTGGTGACAACAATGCCTACGAAAGCGAAAAAAGCGAAAAGCTTGCCCGAAGGGCAATTGGATCATCACGCCATTGATGAATTCGAGGATGTTCCCATTCGCTCAAACATAGAAGAGAACAACAAAATTATGGAAGAGCTGTTCAAGGACAGCTCGGATATCGTTCTCCGTAAATTTGAAATCGAGAACGGTCCCAAAGCGCTGCTCTGCTATGTGGATGGAATGGTAACGACAAGTGCCGTTGATGATGCGTTAAAGGCGCTTATGATCCTCGAGGGCGATGCATTTACCATTGACCGCATTACCGAGCAGACGCTTCCGGTTGCGCAGGCTTCCAAGATTCAGTTCTACAAAGAGCTCCTCACCAACCTTTTATCGGGAGACAGCGTCCTGTTTGTAGACGGGCAGGATACAGCGGTATGTCTGGGGCTCCGGGGCGGTATACGACGCAGTGTTGCCGAGCCGGAGACCGAAACCGTTGTACGCGGGCCAAGGGAAGGCTTTAACGAGCATCTTCGAACGAATACGTCGCTTGTACGAAGCAAGATCAAGTCGCCTCGGCTGAAGCTGAAGTCCTTCGTGATCGGGACAGAGACAAACACAAATGTGATTCTTGCTTATATGGCCGGAATTGTAGATCCAAGGCTGCTGGAAGAGGTGGAGAACCGCTTAAGCGACATCAAGATCGACGGCATTCTGGAAAGCGGTTATATCGAGGAGTTTATCCAAGATCAGGGCTATTCTCCATTTCCGCAAGTACAAACGACGGAGCGTCCCGATACGGTAGCAGCCGCCCTCCTGGAAGGCCGTGTTGCCGTAATGGTCGACGGAACCCCATTTGCGCTCATTGCTCCATTTGGTTTTTGGCAGTGGCTGCAGGCAAGCGAGGATTATTATGAGCGATTCATGGCCGCTACCTTATTGCGCTGGCTTCGATTAGCAAGCTTGTTTATCGCTTTGCTTTCGCCGGGGCTGTATATTGCGGTCTCTACGTATCATCCGGAGATGATTCCGACGAACCTGCTGCTGAGCATCGCGGCTTCGCGTGAAGCGATACCTTTCCCTGCGGTAGTAGAGGCTCTCATCATGGAGCTGGCGTTCGAGGCGCTGCGGGAAGCGGGCATTCGGCTGCCGCGCATCGTTGGCCAAGCGGTCAGTATTCTTGGAGCACTGGTTGTTGGTCAGGCAGCGGTGCAAGCCGGTATCGTATCGGCGGCGATGGTTATTGTCGTATCCATGACGGGTATCGCTTCCTTTACGCTGCCGAGGTACAATGCCGCGATTTCGATTCGGCTGCTGCGTTTTCCCATCATGCTGCTCGCTTCGATCTTTGGTCTTCTTGGGATCATGATCGGCGTTATGGTTATTGTAGGTCATTTATCGAAGATCACAACCTTCGGGGTTCCTTATCTTGCCCCGGTAACGCCGGTAGAGCTCTCCGATTTGAAGGATGTTATGGTGCGTGCACCATGGTGGAAAATGAACAAGCGTCCGAAATACTTGGGTAATAATAACGTTCGCCGTCAGCGCCCGCAATCCTGATAAAACAGAAAGGAGTGTCCCATACGGCTATGACGAAAAGCAAATGTTGGCGCGTGTTTTCCATAACTGTATGCATGGGGTTGCTCCTTGTCCTTACGGGCTGCTGGGACCGCCGCGAAATCAATGACGTTGCGTTTGTGCTGGCCAGCGCGATTGATAAAGAAGGAGACAATATCCGAGTAAGCGTGCTTATTCCGCTTCCGGGCAATATGGGAAGCACTGGCGGCGGCGGCGGCTCTGGCGGTCAGAAGCCGTTTGCCATTAAGACGGAAACAGGAAAAACCGTGCGCGAAGCAGTCTCGAAGCTTCAATTCCGCCTCCCGCGGCATCTATTCTTTGGCCATCGGCGTGTCATCATCATTGGCGAACAGCTGGCGAGAGAAGAAGGGGTATCCACCATCTTCGATGCGGTTACCCGAACACCGGAGAACAGGCTAACCGCCTTTATCGCTATCTCTGAAGGCAAAGCCCAGGATGTGCTTAACGCTGATACGCGCCTCGAACGTTTCTCGGCTGAATCGATGAGGGAACTGCTTCAATCGGAAGCGAGCGTACGCATCACACTGAAGGATGTAATCGGGAAAATAATTTCAATAGGAGAAGATGCGTTCTTTCCATACATCGAGAAAGTGAAAACGAAGATAAAAGGCCAGGAATCGGAAGACGTGTTGATTGAAGGTTTTGTCATGACGCATAACGGTAAAATGACCGGAACAATAAAAGGGAATGCGGCAATTGGTCTTCGGCTGCTCAATCATTCGTTCCGCAAATATGATGAAACGTTTAATGATGAAGGCAACTTTATGACGATAGCGATTACCGAAGCACAAATCAGCATTAAGCCGGTGATGAAGAACGGCGAGCTATCCTTCCGAATTCATTCGATGGTGAAAGCAAGCGTGAATGAGGACCGTAATTTGGATAGGAATTACGATGATTACGAGACACGTCAGAGAATCGAAAAAATCGTTGCGGAGCGCGTGGTGGATAATATTAAGCTCGCTATAGAAAGCATGCAGAAAAGCAATTGCGACGCCGTTGGTTTTGGCCTGCAGGCATACCGTGCTTATCCGCAAGCTTGGACCAATCAATACCGCAGGGATTGGGGGACGATCTTCCCGAAAATCGAGTTCGAAGTGACGGCAAAGGCTAACTTGTTCCGCCTGGGCATGAGCAGTAAGAACCTGGGAAGGAAGGAGCAATAGGATGGATATCGGGTTTATTGCGTTAACGATCATTCTTCTCATCGGTACGGCTAAGGTCAAATGGAAGAAGATGAAGAGTACTTCAAGCAAAGCATTGTTTTTCACGATTGCAGGCTTGATTGCCTTATTAATCGTGATCTGCATCAATTATAAAAACTACTCCATCATGAGCATCCCCTTTGTACGGGTAATGGTGATGAGTATGTATAATCTGATGAGAGGACAGGGGGGCTAGTATGCAAGACCGCATGAAGGTTTCCACGCTCCAGATGGCGCTGCTTGTCGGTTCGCTGCTTATTGCTTCTAATATGAATACGATGCCGACTGCGATCACGATGGCAGCTGAACAGGATGCCTGGTACGCTTATCTTTTCCCGATCCCGTACGGTATTGGAATGGCTTACCTGATGTGGAGGCTGGCTCGTTTCAGTCCGGGTAAAAACATGTACGAAATCATGCAGCACTCCTGCGGCAAATGGTTCGGGGGGCTGCTGAACGGGATCCTGATCGCCTATTTGTCCTTAGACCTAATCAGCCAGCTTCGGATCTACAGCGACTTCTTCAGCTCTTCCATTCTGCTGCGGACGCCGCAAATCTATATTCTGCTGATGACGATGCTGCTGCTCGTGTATTACGCGGGAGGCTCCATGGAGCACTTGTTCCGGACGAACGTGGTATTTATTGCCCTGTACCTTTCCCTCTACATGTTCACGCCAATATTCCTGCTCAATGAGATTGACATGAACAAGATAAAGCCGTCTCTGAGCAGCGGCATATTCGAGCCGTTAAAAGGGGGAGTGCTGGCGCTGGGCTCCTTCACGGATCTTATAATCTTCGGCGCCTTTCTGCATCATGTAAGAAGACCGCGCGATGTATATATTGCGATGAAGATGGGCGTGATCTACTCCGCTTTCATGCTTACGGTCTGGTTATTTTGCGTGGTCAGCGTAATTAGTCCGATTCTCTCTTCGCGGATGTTATATATCGGCTGGATTCTTGTGCAGCAGATACATATTACAGACTTCCTGGATCGAATCGACTTGTTCCTGATCTCCTTGTTCGTTCCGGTCCTGCTCATTAAATTCGCGGCGCTTTATATTGCCATCTTGACCGGGATTGCTTCCTATACGAAGCAGAAAAAATTCGACTTCATCAATCTCCCCATAGGCATCGTATTTACGATCCTCGCGGCGATTACGTTTGATAATACGGATGAAGTATCGTTATTCTACGCTTTTGGCATTCTGCCGATCTCGGTTGGCGTTCAGATTCTGTTTCTAGCGGGTTTATTTATAGGACTCGGGGTAAGGAAGAAGAAAAGCATGCCTTCGGATATGAAGATAAACGGCTACAGCATTGGGATCTGGCTGACGCTGGCGGGGGGGATGGCCTCTATTATATCAGGCGTGATGGTAGGCAATCAGCGGGGGTATTACGGAACAATCTGCGCGAGCTTATTCGTTTGCTTCCTTATTCTGTGTGTTTATTTGAGTATTAGAGAGTACACCGCAAGCCTTCGTCGCAGCAAGGTCTAGAAATGGATAGCGGCACCCTGAATAGGGTGCCGCTGATTTTGTGTAACGTATATTTAACCTCGGCGGCAGTACTTGGACTTCATACAGCATCATGCTGGCCGCGTGGTTCATATCCCTTGTTAATTGCAACAAGATTTGTGTGAGATGATCATCTTGCGCATACTCTGGGTTGCTTCGTGTAACGGACAAAGCAGCTTGTAAGTATACTTTAAAACAACGAAAGCCCTGCCTCTCTTCCGTCCTTGCGGCTCCTAGACCGCGCCAGTGTGAATCAAAGTTCTTACTGTTCGTAAGGATTGGAATTAACAGAAAAAGAAAAATCAAATTCGAGGAATTCATGAATTTTTCTGTTCTTAGGAGGGATATACAGGGGTTAAATATAACACAACTTTTATAGTATAAATGACTGCGCCAGAAAAAGCAAGGAAAAGGTAGAAAATGTTAGGTCCACTTCGCTGCCCACAGCTTCATTTGCTTCAGAATATGGTGAAGATCCTCGCCCTTTGGCGTAAGCGTATATTCAACCGTTACGGGAACCGTCGGGAATACCTGCCGTTCCAGCACGCCTTTTTCCTCGAGGTGACGGAGCGTGCTTGTTAATGCGCGCGGGCTGACCGCCGGAATCAGGCGCTGCAGCTCACCGAATCTTCTTGTACCGCAGAATAGCTCTCTGATCACAAGGAATGCCCATTTGCCGCCGATAACATCCAGTGTCTTCTCGATATTGCATTCAATCGTAACCGGTTCTTTCGGAATGTAATTATTTGCGTTCATGATCATTAAAGCTCCTTTCTTTCCTAACGAGCCAAAGTTACCTTCAGTATAGTATATATAATAGAAATAATAAATAAGGTAAGATGGTTTCAGGTTAAGTGAAGGATTAATTGAAGGGATGGAAGGCATGAAGCTTATTTTGCTTAGAGGTTATAACTTCTTTTATTTCTCGATGTTCGCCATGTTCTTGTCCTTCCTGCCGATCTATTTCGCGGAGAAAGGCATTACCGCATCGGAGATCGGAATCATCCTTGGTTCGGGAAGCGTCATTGGAGTTGTCTCGCAGCCGTTATGGGGAATGGTCAGCGACAAATATAAAACGGTCAAAGCCGTGCTGCTTATTTTACTGCTTGCATCTATTGCCCTTGGGATGGTGCTGTTCTCGGTATCGCTTATGCCGGCCGCGTTTGCGCTAACTGCGGCGATGTATTTCTTCTTGATGCCTGCCGATCCGCTGACGGAAAGCATGAATTACCGCCTGGCTGTAAGAGCAGGAGTCAGCTTTGGATCGGTCCGGATGTACGGCGCGCTTGGTTATGCAGTTGCTTCCTATATAATAGGCTACGTTGGCGACCATTACGGGATGGGCAGCTTTGTGTATTTGTATGCGGGTTATGGGATCATAACGCTGCTGCTGTGCGCGATGCTTCCGGAGACACCGGCAGCAGGGAAGCCCGTGGCCTGGCGGGATATGGTTCCTTTTTTCCGGGACAAGCGGACGGTGCAGTTTCTGCTGCTTGTGCTGCTCATTGCAATTCCGCACCGGATGAATGACAGCTACGTTGGCTTATACGTCCAAAGCCTTGGCGGCGGAGTTGGGATGGTTGGACTGGCCTGGTTCATCATGACGCTGGCGGAGGTTGCATTCTTCGCCCTGATTAACCGATTCATCAAGCCGGGCAAGGAGCTTCCGGTAATTTCTATTGCCGCGGGCTTTTACGTGCTGCGTTTTGCCTTGTCGGCCTGGTGGGATGATCCGGTTGCAATCGTATGGCTGCAGCTGCTGCAGGGAGTCTCATTCGTCCTGTTCTACGCCGCATCGATTCAATATCTGTACACGCTAATTCCGGAGCAGTGGAAAGCAACGGGACAGACGATCCTTGCGATGCTGCTGTTTGGCATATCGAGCATCATCTCCTCCACCTTGGGAGGATGGCTGTTTGATTGGATAGGGGGACAGGCATTATATGCAAGCATGTCGGTCTTATCGTTCATCGGAGCATGCTGCGGTCTGCTCATTTCGCGCAATGTCAGTCAAACGAAAAGAGGGATCAGGGCGACCTAACGCCGCATGATCCCTTTTTCGCATATATTAATAGGAAGAGATTTTTTTGGAACGGATTATGGAGTAGGAATAATGGACTGTCCGCTCCGTTGTTTGGCTCTTATCGTGTCGTAATCCTTGATCTGTTGAGGCATGATATCTCCGCCCGCGAACTGGTATTTGACCAAGGTGTTGAAGTCATTCAGCCAAGGCGTTAAGGAATGATTCATCCAGGCCTGCTTGGCATATTCATTCAGTTCGTTCACAAAGTCCATGTTGGCGGAAATGTGCACTTCCTGAACGGCAGGCGCAAGCTCCCTTACTTTTATGGCGACGGTTTGTTTGAGTTCGTTGGACAGCATGCTGTGATCATTAACAGTAAACAGGGAGTTGTATGGCGTTACCAGATGGCGGTTATCCCAGCGCTGGCTGCCGGTATCGTGGTTATACACGCCTTCGCTTGCTCCGCTGCGGTCCTGCTCGTCGGTATGGCCGGCGCTTTTGGTTCCGACAGCCGACCAGTCGAGAGCTAGTCCAACGTAAGCGTTCTTGTCGGTCAGCATAACGATGGCAGAGCCAACTCCGCCAAGCTTGGATACTTCATTTGAGATGGTATTGCTGTATTCGAAAAAGGAATTGTCGTGCTGGTACGGATTATTCGCGGAAGAGGTGCCGTACAGCTTGCCGCCAAGCATTTTGGCGTCTCCTGCTTTACGGCTCCCGTAATCATGGTCGCTGCTTTGGATGCGCTTCTCGTAGCCGCAGGCTGCAGTCATGCTAATTAGTAAACAAGAAATCATCAGTAATCCGGCCACTCGTTTCTTCATGGGTGATCAGCCTCCATTCGGGCGGTTATAGGAATAGGTTTTGTAGGGAACGATGAAATATACGCTTCAGCCTCCATACATAATTGACCATGGGTTTGGTGCACAATGTAGGGTAGGGAAACCACGTTCAGAAGCATGTTTCAAACCACTTTGTCAAAGCCGAGAAACCGTGAAAAACCTGAGTTTTTGACAGCTTTGAGAACAATTTGTGAACTCTCTGTGGAACATTGACAAATAAGTACAGCAACTTTATATTTAATTAAGTGATTTAGTTCCAGTAGTTGTCATAACATCTGTGAAACACGCAGTTTGCCGCATTATTACTAAGATGTTAGCATCTGCGAAAACGTCAAAAGTGGGGTTGATTATTGATGAATCGGTGGCAGTTTTTTAGAAAGCTTGCGCCGCTTCTGGCCTTGATGGTGCTCGTGCTGTCGGCATGCGGACGGAGTGACCTGTCCACGCTGAGGCCCCAAGGTCCTGTAGCGGAAGAGCAATTCGGACTGATGAAGCTGGCGATCTCAATCATGCTTATCGTGATTGTTGTCGTGTTTGCGATTTCTTTCTATGTAATTATTCGTTTCCGCAGACGTCCTGGCGACAAGACGATTCCGAAGCAAGTAGAAGGTAGCCATAAGTTGGAGATTATCTGGACGGTAATTCCGATTGTCCTGCTGATCATCCTCGGCGTACCAACTATCCAATCGGTATTTAACCTCTCAAAGGATCACACAAAAGATCCGGATGCGGTTAAAGTTGTCGTAACGTCGCACCAATATTGGTGGGAGTTTGAGTATCCTGAGCTTGGGATTAAGACTGCTCAGGAATTGGTAATTCCAAAAGGCAAGACGATCTCCATTGAAGCGAAATCAGCAGACGTTCTTCACTCGTTCTGGATTCCTTCCCTTGCCGGTAAAATCGATACAAACCCTGGAGCTAACGTTAACGTGATGTACTTCTCAGCTCCAAAAGAAGGCGTTTACTTAGGTAAATGCGCCGAGCTCTGCGGACCTTCGCACGGCCTTATGGACTTTAAAGTAAAATCGGTGGACGAGGCTTCGTTTGACCGTTGGACTGCTGCATTGCAAGCTCCGGTTGCGCTTCCAAGCGACCCTGCTATTAAAGAAGCCTTTGTCAGCAAATGCTTGACTTGCCACGCTGTAGGCGATCAAGGCGGTCCTGCATTCCCTAATCTGACAGGTATCGGCAGCCGTCAGTCTGTGGCCGGTATCCTCGTTAACACTGATGATCCGAAATATTCCAACGAAGGTTCGACTTATGACAACCTGCATCGCTGGATTGAAGATCCGTCGGCTGTAAAACCTGGCTCAAATATGCCTAAGGTTGATCTAACTCAACAAGAGCTTGACGGAATTTCTAAATATTTATCGGAACTGACTCTCGACTACGAACAATAATCATCGGTGATTAAAGGAGGTACCTACCTTGGCTCATGGACATGCGGTTAAACGTTATTCCGGCCTGATGGATTGGCTGACAACGGTTGACCACAAAAAAATCGGCATTTTGTATTTAATCGCCGGCGGTTTCTTCTTTCTTGTCGGCGGTTTAGAAGCAATTCTTATTCGGATCCAGCTGTGGAAGCCGCTTAATGATTTCGTTAGCGCGGATACATATAATGAGCTGCTTACGATGCATGGCACGACAATGATCTTCCTTGCGGCTATGCCGGTTATCTTCGCATTAATGAATGCGATCGTGCCGCTGCAGATTGGCGCGCGCGACGTTGCCTACCCATTCGTAAACGCAATTGGCTTCTGGACATTCTTCTTCGGCGCGGTGCTGCTGAATGTCAGCTGGTTTACCGGCGCGGCACCGGATGGCGGTTGGACAGCTTATGCTCCGCTATCCAGCACAACCTTTAACGGCGACCACGGTTTTGACTACTATGTACTCGGCCTGCAGATTGCCGGTATCGGTACACTGGTCGGCGGTATTAACTTCTTGGTAACGATTATTAACATGCGTGCTCCGGGAATGACCTTCATGCGTATGCCGATGTTCACTTGGTCTGTCTTTATTACTTCGGCACTGATCCTGTTCGCATTCCCTGCTCTTACAGTTGGCCTTGCGGCCCTCATGTTCGACCGCGTATTTGATGCAAACTTCTTCGACCCTTCCGGCGGCGGTAACGCTGTCCTCTGGGAGCATATCTTCTGGATCTTCGGGCATCCTGAGGTTTATATCCTGATCCTGCCGGCATTCGGTGTTATCTCCGAGGTTGTCAGCACGTTCTCCCGTAAACGTCTGTTTGGTTACAGCTCGATGGTCTTCGCTACCATCCTGATCGGCTTCCTTGGCTTCATGGTTTGGGCGCATCACATGTTTACAACGGGTCTTGGACCGGTTGCGAACGGGTTGTTCTCAATCGCAACGATGCTGATCGCGGTACCAACGGGTATCAAAATCTTCAACTGGCTGTTCACCCTGTGGGGCGGCTCCATTAAATTCACAACGGCGAACTTGTTCGCTGTAGGCTTTATCCCGACGTTCGTAATGGGCGGTGTAACCGGTGTCATGCTGGCAGCTGCGCCTGCTGACTTCCAGTATCACGATTCTTACTTCGTCGTAGCGCATTTCCACTACGTTATCGTAGGCGGTCTTGTACTCGGTCTGTTCTCCGGCCTGCACTACTGGTGGCCAAAGATGTTCGGCCGCGTATTGAATGAAGGTCTTGGCAAGCTGACGTTCTGGACATTCTTTATCGGCTTCCACCTGACGTTCTTCGTTCAGCATTTCCTTGGCCTGATGGGCATGCCTCGCCGGATCTGGACTTACCTGGACGGTCTTGGCTTCAATGAAATGAACTTGATTAGTACAATCGGCGCTCTCCTGATGGGTCTGGGCACAATCTTCTTCCTTCTGAACATTGTAGTAACGGCATTCAAACCGAAAAATGCTGCAAACGATCCTTGGGAAGACGGACGTACGCTGGAGTGGACGATTTCTTCGCCAGCACCTGAATACAACTTCAAGCAAACTCCGCTTGTACGCGGATATGATGCATACTGGAAAGAGAAAATGGATGGTCATACGGAAATGACGCCGGCTGAACCGCTTGGCTCGATCCATATGCCATCGCCATCCATTCTGCCGCTGTTCATGTCAATCGGCTTGTTCATTACAGGTCTTGGTCTTATGTACTCGCATGGCGAATGGGGTAAAATCGCTGGTATTGAAGCAGGCTATGTAGTAGGCGGCATCGGTTTGATTATTACGTTTACTTGTATGATCATCCGCTCCCTTGTAGATGACCATGGCTTCCATATCGAACCAGAAGAACTGCAAGATAAGGGGGTAAAAGCATGAGTGCACATTCCCATGACGGCCATCTGCCTCATGAGCCTGAAAAAGCAACCCTCGAGGGTCGCAATAAGATTCTTGGTTTCTGGTTATTCCTTGGTGCGGAAACGGTATTGTTCGGAACGCTGTTCTCGGCGTTCCTGGCACTCCGCGATCAAGTGCTTGATGGTCCGACATCGCAAGAGCTGTTCCAGCTTCCGCTCGTTGCACTTGCAACCGGCTTGCTCTTGACTTCGTCGCTCACGAGCGTATTTGCAACTCAAGCTCTTCATATGCATAAGGTGAAGGCCATGATCTGGTGGCTGCTCGTTACGGTCCTTCTTGGACTTGGCTTCCTTGGCCTTGAGATTTACGAGTTCTACCATTATGTACATGAAGGACATGGCTTTACAACGAGCGCATTCAGCTCCTCGTTCTATACGCTGGTTGGCTTCCACGGCGCTCACGTAGCGTTTGGTATCGTGTGGATCTCGCTTCTGATCGGACAATTGGCGAAGAAAGGCCTGACGGTCACAACTGCTCCTAAGGCGTATGTTGCCGGCATTTACTGGCACTTTATCGACGTTGTCTGGGTATTTATCTTCACCGTCGTTTACCTGATGGGAAAGGTGGGCTAATCCATGGCAAGCAATCATTCCACGGAGGAACAACGTCCGGTTCGTCACAAGGTTGAAGGTCCAAAGAAACATATCATTGCCTTTATCTTCTCGATCCTGTTGACACTGATCGCTTTCGCGGCTGTTGCCGGCGGTGAGATTAACACCGACTTCATCTACATCATTCTAATCGGCTGCGCAATCTTGCAAGTCTTTGTACAGATGGCGTTCTGGATGCATATGAAGGATCGCGGCCATACGTTCGCGATTATCGGTATCCTGTTTGGTGTAATGGTCGTCGCTACATGTGTCATCATGGCAGAATATTGGGCTTGGTGGTAACAGTATTGCATAATTGAAAAGAGGAGGGTCCCCAGTTCCAATGACGGGCCCTCCTCTTTTGCAGATATTTGAAAGGAGCTGCCATCCATGCTTGGCTTACAGTATTTCAGCTTTGAAGAGTTGTGGACCCCATGGTTTATGTTCTTCATGATCGCCGTTGTGATTCTTTACTTCTATTTGATCGGACCATGGCGGGAGAAGCATGCACCGCATGAAGACAAGGCAACAATCTGGCAGAAGATCATGTTCGTGGCTGCTGCGGTCATGTTTTACCTTGTACAAGGAGGCCCATTCAGCTTACTTGGCCACATGATGTTTACCTTCCATATGATCGATATGTCCGTCTCTTATTTGATTGTGCCTCCCATGCTGCTGCTCTCGATTCCCAGCTTCATCTGGCGGAAAATATTCGCTGCTAAGGGCTGGAAGAAGCTCAACTTTATGATGCATCCGATTGCAAGCATTTTGACGTTTAATATGCTATTTTCTCTCTATCATGTGCCGCTTATTAATGACTATGTCATGACGCATTACATGCTGCACAGACTTGTCTATACGATCCTGCTTGTTGCCGCGCTGCTTATGTGGGCTCAGCTTGCCAATCCGGTTCCGGAATGGAATCGCCTGACCGATCTGAAGAAGATGGCTTACGTATTTGCGAACGGCGTACTGCTGACGCCGGCTTGTGCTTTTATTATTTTCGCCAGCACTCCGATGTATGCGGTATACAGCGATCCCCAGACCTGGGTGAAGGCAATGGGATATTGCGTGAGCGATCCTTCGCAATTGCTTGTGCTGTTCGAGGGGCCGCAGTTCTTCAATCTTCTTACGAGTCCGGAAGAGGATCAACAGCTCGGCGGTATCGTGATGAAGCTGCTGCAAGAGTTCATGTACGGCGTTATTTTGGCTTATATCTTCTTCCACTGGTTCAGACGCGAGCATAAGGATGACGATGTAACAAATGTGACAAATGAAGCGCCAAATGAACTGCCCAACATGAACAAAGGCACGGTATAATAGAGCAGACGATATTGTTGTCTGTACGATTAATTCTTTAAGCGTTATGTGATAATTCTTTTTGGGTGGGATAGCTATTGGACAAGTACACACTTTTTCCTACGATCAGTACGAGCTTTATTGTCATAAGCGCGATTCTGGTCGCGATCGGCTGGAATCTGGCTATTAAGCGGAAGCTCGATCAACATAAGAAAGTCATGATAGCAGCGGCTATTGCTGCGATCATCTTCTTCATTATCTATTCGTCCCGGACTGTTCTTGTCGGCAATACGGAATGGGGAGGACCGGATAGTCTGAAGCCATATTACTTAACCTTCCTGTTATTCCACATCGTCCTGGCTACGGTTGCGGCGGTGTTCGGCATAACGACTCTTGTGCTTGGGTTTAAAGAGAAATTTGCGAAGCATAGGAAATGGGGAAAGGTTACTTCGGTTATTTGGTTCTTTACGGCGATTACTGGGGTTGCCGTGTACATATTGCTGTATATGCTATATCCGGGCGGTCATACCAAACCGGTTATTGATGCAATCTTTGGTTGGTAAATCGTAGGTAAGGATGCGCATGTCTCGCGGCTGAGACATGCGCATTTTTGCTCACGGGGAATTTTGAATATTACCTCTTAATTTGGAGCCATTTCACGGGGATGTCTGCGAATGAGCTCCGGAACGGCATCTCCGTGAAGCGGTCTATCTGCTGAATGAGTGGCATGACGATATGATGTCCTCCATGCCTCATGGTGTCGACCCACTGTGGACCGTAATGAAGGAAGGTGGTCCTTATCACGCGAAAGGGGCATTGCCTAAATATATGTTCCGCCGCTAGGTTTGCTTGCTCGTAAGGATCTTCCGAGAGGTTGTAGAGCATCTCCTTATCGAAGAGATGATAACCGTCGTGATAAGTGCGAATATAGAGCCAATCACCGAAACGAACGCTGCGTTGACATACATGCGCGCATTGCGATAGGACCAGATAATCTCTACCCGTGTTCTCGCCAGTTCGAACCGTTCCGGCAAAGCTTGTCCCATCCCAGCTGGCTTGCGGGGATTTGCCAAGCAAATCGGCAACCGTCGGCGGGAGATCAAGCTGGTAGTGAAGGTCTGTATCAACGATACCGGCTTGCATGCCCGGCCAGCGGATAATCATCGGGACGCGGCATGTTGCATGATCGGCAGTACCATGCTCCCCGTAAATACCCAATTCACCTAAATTCTCGCCATGATCGGCTGTAATAATCACGACGGTATCATCCATTAGCCCTTTGCTTTCGAGCAATTCAAAAATCTTGCCGATATTATCGTCCATATAGCGAACACCGCAATCGTAACCGTCGATCATCATCCGCAAGTCTTCCCGGGAGCGAATCTCCCCAGGGTAGCGCGGATATTCGGGGGATATCTCGCTGTCATACATATTAATCTCGCTTGCACTATGCGGACCGACCTTACTCATATGCGTACGCAGAACTTCATCTGTGATCCATTCCGGAAGCGGCTCGTCCTTGAACGGGTTGCCAAAGGAAGCAGGCGCGCGATAAGGGGTGTGCGGGTCCCAATAATTCACATACAGCATCCAATCGTCCTGATCTGCATTGCGCTCGAGCCAATTCAGCACGACTGGAGTTACCTCTTGGGCGGACTCGTGTCCTTTTTGGCCCGTATTATGGATTTCATTGAAGCCGGCATAGAAAGTCCACGCAGAATGGCGCTCGCCGAAAGGACTTACAAGCGCCGTATGCATGCCTGCTTTGCGGAAGAGATAAGGAAAGCTGTTTGCTGTCCGCTGATCGCAAAAATCACGCGCCGCTCCTTCCGAACGTATTTCGGATGCCGTTCCGCCATGGCCCACTACGCCGTTATGGATACCAAATTCGCCCGTCATAAGGGCAGTCCGCGATGGAAAACACGGCGCGTCCGACGTATAGAAGTTATCGAAGCGAACGCCTTGCGCTGCGATGCGGTCAATGTTCGGCGAAGTGTTTCGCGCATAACCGTAACAGCCTAAATGATCCGGTCTGGTGGAATCCAAATCAAGCAATAAAACTCGCATATCAAGTACCCTCCACGTTTAATAAAATTGTGCTGATGTGCTGGAACGACTTTATTTTAGTGGGACAGCTTGTAAAGTCACAATGTACATTCCTATTATGACATGTATAATCCTACGATAAGTTCCTTGCGTTTGTAAGCTTTATAGAAAATTGTGATCCTGTAGAATGATGTGAATTGCTATCTTTTTCATCATTCTTTATCGTAGACGGTAATACACGAGGAGGGGATTAAGTTGAGCGAAACCACGCAGCAAGAACAAATTGTGGAGCATGGTGTCCATTCCTGCCGCATGCCGGGGATTGGCGCTCGGCTGAGGTTGTTCGCCGCGCGGCCGAGCTGAACAGCCCGGCGGTTGCGGTCGCGGGAGCAGGCGCGGTTGGCGTTGGCTCAAGCGCGATGAGCGGGGAGCAGCTGCCGCCCGAGCAATCGCTGCTGCAGTTGGACAGCCGCTCGGTTATTCTCGATACCGTGAAGCGGGAGGAGCGCGGCGCGGGCACGATTATGCGCTTCTACGAGTCGACGGGCAGCCGCGACCGGATAACGCTGCAGCTTCCTTCGCTTACAAGTCGGGCGAGCATCGTCAACCTGCTGGAAGATGAGCTCGAACCGTGCGACATCAGCGCCGAAGGCAAGATTACGTTGTCGTTCAAGCCGTTTGAAATTAAGTCTATCAAGATAGAATAGTCTTCTGCAGGGAAGAGCCTTCAGCACCGCGCGATAGTATGCGGCCGCTGAAGGTTTTTTTGTTAAAATCCACAAATGGGAATTGACTCCAGTTTATACTGTGTATATACTGTATATAAGGATATACACAGTATAATGACTGTACTTCTGAAGGGGTGGGGCATTTGAACATACGCCAAGGGGCTTGGCATATTGCAAAACACGAGCTTTCGCGGGATTGGATAGGAGTCGTATTCACCGTTTTGTTTTGTCTCTATCTAGCCCTAATAACGACTTCGGTCTATAACGACGATGAAAGAATCACGTCATGGCTTCTGGATATGGTCTTTATCGTTACGTTCCCGAGTCTTGCCTTTGTCATGAATAAGACGACGATGCGCTTCTGGCGGGACGACACCTATACCGGCAAGTTGGCTGAATGGCGGACGATTCCGATCCCGCTCTCCCATCTGGTTATAGGCCGGCTGCTCCAGCTAGTTATGGTGTTGACGCTGGCGCTGACGATATTTTTCACGACGCAGTATGTATTGGTTTCCCAATTGCATGAGCAAATATCTATTGGCGCATATATCTTGTTCGCTTTGTTCTGGTACTTCTACGCCTTATCGATGGCGGTTGGTTATGTGTACTTTGAAATCGGGCATACCGGAAAAGCATACGCGTTGTTCTGTTATATCAGCGTTGTGGTGTTTGTGCTTATTTGCGTGGTCATTGGCCTTGCCAAAGCCGGCCTTGTACACGGGCTGCTTGGTGAATTGCAAAAAGGACATTGGTGGTACACGGCCGGAGCATTCGCGGTGTGCGCGGTTACTTTATACTCCGGTTATATGATCATTAAGCGGCGGCTCAAGCAACGGCATTATTTGAACAAAAAATTATTGATGAGCTCTTGATTGGAAGAAGGTGTGACTGTGTGGCTGCCAATTCATATTAACGAACAAAGCGCGGAACCGCTCTATTACCAGATTGAAGTGCAACTAAGAGCGCTAATCGTAAGCGGGCAGCTGGAAGAAGGAACATTATTGCCTTCGATCCGGGAGCTGGCGCAGCTGCTGAAGTGCAGCGTGATAACCGTGCGTCGGGTCTATCAGGATCTGGAGACGGAAGGACTGCTTCGGACGAAGCAAGGCACCGGGACCTATGTCGCCCGCATCGGGCAGAATGCGATGGACCGGTATCGTCTGGATGCCGTCATGGACAGCCTGGAGGCAGCCGTTGATGCCGGCAAGCTCGTGCAATGCACAAGGGAAGAGCTGACGAAGCTGTTCCAGGAAGTGCTTGATCGAAAATTCGGAGGGTGAAGAAATGACCGACAATGTTGTACGGCTGACGGAGGTTGAGCTGAAGCGGCCGCATTTTCAGCTGGGTCCCATACATCTGGAAGTGCCGAAGGGGTATGTTACGGCAATTGTTGGACCTAATGGCTCCGGCAAAAGTTCAACGTTTCGGCTGATTCTGGATTTGTGCAAACCCGATAAAGGAGAAATCAGCCTCCTTGGACAAAGCGTCTCGGAAGAGGAAGACTGGCAGACGAAGAGCAGGGTTGGCTATCTGCCGGAATTGATTTCCTCGCATGACGATAGGCTGAAGGCTTCCTCGAAGACGGAATTTGTGAAGAAGTGGTATTGCAACTGGGACATCAACCGCTATCAGGAGCTGCTGCGCCTGTTTGAAGTGGATGACAGCATTAAGCTGGGCAGGATGTCCAAGGGAATGCGGCGCAAGTATGAGCTCGCCCTAGTGCTGTCGCATCACCCGGAGCTGCTCATCCTGGATGAGCCTTCTTCCGGCCTTGATCCGCTGGCATGGCGCACGATGATTGATGTGCTTCACCGCTATATGGAGCCTGGCGACCGTACAATATTGATGGCTTCCCATATTGTGGAGGAGGTGAAGCGGCTCGCCGATTATATCGTCTTTATGATACATGGCCGGGTGCTTGGCGTTTACGAGAAGGATGAGCTGTTCGGCAGCTGGCATGCTTTCTATGTTCATGGGGAGCACGTAAGCAGAAAGCTGGTTCAGGCGATGCCGGGACTATGCGGAATCGAAGAAACCGGCGGAGGCATGCTTCGCGTTATTACGCGAATGGCTCCTGATGCCGAAGAATGGTGCGGAAGGGAAGGAATGACGATAACGCATCGGCAGGCGCTGCAACTGGATGATATTTTGGCCGTATTGGTAGAGCAGGAACGGACGAGGCTCAGATCGTAAGAGGCAAGAATCATCATGAACAGCTAATTCTAGCTGTTTGTGTGATTATTCTTTAAGCGTATGCTTTCGAAGCAAGAATCATCATGAACAGCTAATTCTAGCTGTTTGTGTGATTATTCTTTCTAGGAGGAAAGAGAAGATGAAACCATTAGTAGTCGAACGGGTGCATAAGCAATATGGGGAAAAAACAGCGGTAAACGGGATCAGCTTCGAGGTTGAACAAGGAGAAATATACGGATTGCTGGGGGCGAACGGTGCCGGCAAAACCACCACGATGCGGATGGTGCTTGGACTGATTTATCCGGACGAAGGCAAAATCCTGTACCATGGCAAACCATATACGCAGGAGCAGCTTCGCATGCTTGGCTACTTGCCGGAAGAACGCGGACTGTATCCGCGGGTGAAGGTAAGCGATCAGATTATCTACCTGGCACAGCTGCGCGGGATGTCGAAGAAGGATGCGGATGCCAACCTCAAGCAATGGCTGGACCGGTTCGAAGTGCCGGAATACTATGGAAAACGCGTCGAGGAGCTGTCCAAAGGGAATCAGCAGAAAATCCAGTTTATTGCTTCGGTTATCCATCGTCCCCGTATCGTTATCCTTGATGAAGCCTTCAGCGGTCTCGACCCGGTAAACGTTGAACTCTTGAAGTCTACGGTTAAGGAATTGAGAGATTCCGGAACATCCATGCTGTTCTCGACGCACCGGATGGAGCATGTCGAGGAGCTGTGCCGCAACATTACGATTCTTCACCGCTCTAATCCGGTTCTGCAAGGCAGCCTGCGGGACATTAAGAAACGTTATCCCCGCGAGAAGGTTGTGCTGCGCACGGAAGGCGAGGTTGCCGGCCTTGAAGGAATCAGCGGCGTAACGGGCGTTCAGAAGCATGAATACGGCTATGAGGTTGGGATTGCCGAGGAAGCCGCGGCCGCGAATATTTTGCGCCATGCCCTTGAGCAGACGGCCATTCACAAGTTTGAGATTATGGAGCCAACGTTAAACGAAATTTTTATTAAAGCGGTAGGCGGTGATCTGCATGAATAGTTTCTGGACGGTAGCAGGCTTTACGATGAAGAATAAGTTTAAGGGGAAATCCTTCTTAATTACAACGCTGATCTTTGTTGTGATCTTATGCGTCATTGCAAACCTTCCTTATATTATCTCGTTATTTGATAAGAACAGTGACAAAGCAACGAACATCGGTTACGCCATCGATGCCCAGGCTATTGAGGGCACCAAGATTGCGGAACAGCTGCGGGAAAGCTACGCAGGTCAGGAGAAGCCGGCGATTAAGCTGATCGAATACCCGGATGCCGGTTCAACCGACGGGAACGAGAAAGTGCTGAAGGCTGCCGTTGCCGATAAGAAGATCAAGGGTTATCTCTTATTTGGCGCGGTAAACGAGACGGGCTTGCCTACGGTGACCTACAAATCCGAGAAGCTGCTTGACGAGAAAACCTCGCAAGCGCTGGAGCAAGGGATTCAGATCGTAAAGACGGACATCGTTCTGAAGGACAGCGGATTAACGGATGAGCAGAAATCCATGCTGCTTAGTCCGGTTGTCATCAATACGATGCAAATCGCCGCAAGCGACGGTGCCGGAGGAGCAGGAAACGGCAAGACCGAAGCTCAGCAAGGCGTAGATATGGGCTTTGTAACCCTCCTTTTACTGCTGTTGTTCTTCGGCATTATGGTCTCCGGCCAAATGATTGCCTCGGAAATTACGGCTGAGAAAAGCTCGCGCGTCATGGAGATTATCGTCACAAGCGTATCTCCGCTGAAGCAGATGTTTGGTAAAATATTCGGCATGTTTGTTGTTGGTCTATCGCAGATTGTAGCCTATGTTGTGGTTGTCTTCATCAACATTAATCTGCCGCATAACAATTCGGCGTTCATGCAATACGATATTGATCTGTCGAAGGTTGATCCACTTCTGCTGGTTTATGGATTGCTGTTCTATGTAATGGGCTTCTTAATCTACGCGACCTTGTTCGCAGCGGTTGGCTCGATCGTAAGCCGTACAGAGGATTTGGGCCAAGCGGTTATGCCCATTACAATGCTGTCGCTGGCGGGCTTCTACATCACAACATTTAGCATTTCCAGTCCGGATACGATGCTTGTTAAAGTGACCTCGTTTATCCCGTTCTTCTCGCCATTCGTGATGCTGCTGCGGGTCGGCCTCTCTAATCCGCCAATCTGGCAGGTTCTTGTATCTATCGGAATTCTGCTCGTAAGCATCTATGCAGCCGGCTGGTTGTCGGCGAAGATTTACCGCACCGGCGTCTTGCTCTACGGTAAACGGCCTAGCTGGAAAGAGCTTCGCAAGGCGATGAAGGCTTATAAGGTTTAATCGTAGATACAGTATAGTTGTTGTGTGAGTAACGGTTATAGATTAGACAGTTTTCAAGATAGAACTAGACAATTCACAGGATACAGCAAGACAATTTACAAGATAAAATTAGACAATTCAAGAAGATAAAAAGAAGACAAAGGCAATTAAAAGCAACGAAAACGAGTCTCTAGAATCGCTTCTAAGGCTCGTTTTTCGTTTAGGGAGTCAATTATTACCCTCAATAATGTTGTAGACTGCTGCAAATATCGTTAAGCTACGGGCAGGATAGATCCAATATGTGGTATCATGTCTGTGGATCTTCTGGGACTGAATGAAGAAATAAGTGATAAATCCATCGGACACAGATTGTGGGGCACTCTAATGAACATGAGAATGGTAATATATTCGTTAATAGTCATTATCGCGCTCGGTGGCGGCTATATATACCGAACCTCCGTAACATATCCCATTAGCAATAATAATGAAGTGATTGACGCAGCGATCGAAAGCTTCATAAACAAGGGAAGTACTAGCGAGGATAAGAAAACGATTGATATCCAACTTTCTAGGAATATCGATAACAAGCTGATGTCCTGTTTACGCTGGACGATCAGACTGGCGTAGCAGAGTTAAGCCGTGGGAAAAACGGCAAATACAAAATTGAGAATGCTGGATACGGGACTAATTGGATTCACCACCATGTTATTCAGACAAACAATGGATTCTATTACTAAGTAGCAGGTAAAAGAGATGGTATTGGCCGGATCCGCGCATATCTTGACGAAGAAGCAATAGACATTCCCGTTGAAGAAGGCGAGTATTACATCTCTTACTTTAACCTTTTAGAGGAGCCTGAAGCCTCGATGGCCAATCGTATGGTCGTCTACGATGTGGATGGTAAGGAGCTGGTGCGAATCGGCATATCTAAAGATGGTGTCATTATTGGATCATCTATAGATGAAAAATGACAGGGAAATAGCCATAAAGCTAAAGTAAGAACGATAGTTGAATAAACGACCATGAAGAAGCTGCCGGCATTGATCGGTAGCTTCTTTACGTTAACGGGCAGCATTCCTATAATGAAGAAATACGAGGTTTGAGAAACAAAAAGACTCCTTGGTATGATGTATGAGGGTCCCAGATGCTCGCCAGCGACCGGATCCAAATACAAACCAAGGAGACTACA
>NZ_JAMBNP010000013.1 GCF_023715145.1 Paenibacillus glycanilyticus
ATCGTTCGACCGAAACCGATCGACGAAAACCCCTTGGTTGTTTGACTTGCTCAAACTTGTTTTATCGCTTTTCCGTTATTTCTAACGGGGCAGTTTTGCTCGTTGTTCAGTTTTCAAAGAACAATTTTTTCAACAACGCTGCATATCTTATCACGTTATCGAATTCAGTGTCAAGCTTTATTTTTCATCAAGTTTTTCGATGATTGTAAGCTTTTCTGTCCCAACCGCGTGTCTCTCTCGGCCGGAATTAGAATATACCATAGGCGTAAATACGATTGCAAGTCTTTTTTTGAAAAACTTTCTCTAGCAGACTTTGCTCACTCCTTCCCTATATGCTTCAAAGCTTCTCTCGCACTGAGAGAAGACAATGGGGTCTCCTTTACAAAAGGACGGACGACCTTCGGATCCGTCTTCGCATATTCTCTAAGCGCCCAGCCTATCGCTTTGCGGATAAAGAACTCGCCCTCATCTTTTTGCAGATCGATATAGTGAAACAAACGCTCCGGATCCGTATGCTTCTTATATTTCAGTTGATAGAGAAGAGCCGTTCTGCGAAGCCACATATTGTCCGACCGGATCCAGCGATCCGGATTGTCTCCGATCAAATCCGTAAATTTTAATAGATGGAATCCCGCAAGCCCTCGGTACGGTCGGAACGGGTAAAATAGCTCCCACCAACCTGCATTAGCTGGCTGATGACCTGATTTTGAATAACCTGCTTATCGACCAAGCCTTCGATGCATGCAACTGCCGCTTTTTCACCGTCTGCCGTTAAAAAGGTGTGGATTAATAAATCGGCGGGTGAACCAAGTGATTGTCTGATAAAGGCGATATTATCCTTCACGGATGCAAATGGCGCAGTTGGCTGCTCTTGTTCGCTATGCTCCATGTACATCCCTCCATTCTTGTAGGGCAAACTCCGCCGCTTCGTTTTCCTTATGATTCCCTTGAAAGGAAATTTTATGAAGGAAATATAAAACCACCCTCAAGGGTGGCTCATGATTATCTGCGGTACGGCTTGCGGTATTCCTGCGGAGTTACCCCATGCACCTTGCGGAACAAACGCGCGAAGTACGAGAAGTTGCCATAGCTGAGACCGTCTGCAATCTCGCTGATGCTGCGGTCCGTTGTTGTCAGAAGCTCCGCGGCTCTATCCATTCTTTCCTTCAATATATAATCGGTCAGCACCATGCCGGTCTCCTTGCGGAACAAACGCGAGAGATAGGCGGGGTTCACAAAAGCAATAGATGCCAGCTGCTCGCGGGACAGTTCTTCATTCAGATGCTCGGCAATATAAGCTTTTACCTTCTGCACGATCGGGCTGACGGCCATTGTTCTCATAAACAGGCTGCCGGCGGCATCGGCAATGCAGCGCACCCAGATCTTGAACTGACCAACTGAACGGGTTGCCGTCTCGACCCCGGAGCAGGCATGATTGTCATACAGCTGCTGGGCTTGAAGCCCTTTTCGATGCATGGCATAATAGATCACTTGCAGCAGCGCATGATAAGAAGCCGTTAAGGTCTCTACAGTAGCTTTGTTCGGATCAATCGCATCCGTCCATTCTTCCAGCCTGCGCTTCAGTTCCGTCGCATCACCTTGTTCAAGCAAATCGGCCCAGTCCAGCATCGATTCCGTAAATGGAGCAGCCGGCTTGACCGCGTTACTCGATGGATCCTCGCTCCAAATGATCCCGCCCGCCATACTGACGTTGCGGTATTCCTTGTTAAGCAGGCCCAGATAGCTTTGCAGCACATCGGTAACGGCGGACAACTCCCCGATATAGCAGGATACGCGGCAATAGAAGTAGCGGCTGCAGGCCTCTATATAATTCCGGCATAACGCCTCCAGCTCAGCTCTCTGCGCATCAATCTCGCCAAGATGGAGCACAACCAGAATATTGCCGCGATGATCCTGAATAACGTTGCCCGGCAGCTTCTCCAGCAGCAGCTCTTCGGCTGCCTTGCGCAGAGCAAATTCCATAATAAGCTCATCGCGTTCGTTAAGCGGTCTTTCCCAGCTCTCCACGCTAATGAGAATGAGGCGAACCCGTTCTACCGTACTAAGCCTCATATCATAAGCAGACAAGGATTGCCGGATTGCTTCTCGGCCCGTTGATACTCTGCGCTCCAGCAGATCCTGCCAGAAGCGCTCAACAAGCAGCGGCTTGCGGCTATTCCACAGCTCAACGATTTTGTTATACTGATCATCCGTTTCGCTGATTCTCCGCTTCTCCTTCACTCTGGAGATCGCCGTGAGAAGCGTCTCCTCCAGCTCGGTATAAACGACCGGCTTGAGCAAATATTCGAAGCTTCCCAGATGAATCGCGCGCTTGGCGTACTCGAATTCGGAATGGCAGGTCAAGACAATCGTCTCCGGCTGCATGCCGCGGGACTTCACCCACTCCATCAGCTCCAGCCCGCTGATCTCGGGCATTTCTATATCGCAAATGACGATGTCAATCGGCTGCTCGACCAACACCTGCTGCGCCATTGGAGCATGATATGCCTCATAAACCTCGTCCACCCCAATCATCTCCCAGCGGACGCCGGAACGAAGTCCCTTCACCGCATAAATCTCGTCATCCACAATGAGCACTCGTATCATTGTCCCGGCTCCCTTTCGCCCGTTTTGTTCCTCGGCACACGCAGCGTAACGGCCGTGCCTTGCGGATCAACGCTGTCAAATGCCATTCTGACTGTACCTTTGTAATAGAGCCTGCAGCGCCGCACCACATTCCACAGCCCCAAGCTGCCGTCACCGGGCTCTAGCTGATAAACCTTCAAGCGCAACTGTTCCTTTTGTTCCTCGGTAAGGCCTTTCCCGTTATCTTCTACTTCGATGACCATCTCGGCGTCATCCCCTTCGCCCTCGGCCCATACCTTCACCCGGATATGGAAAGGTGTTCCCGTTCGGATGGAGAAGCCGTGCACCATGGCGTTCTCAACAAGAGGCTGAATGCTGAGCGGCGGCAGACTTGCTTTCTCCAACGCCGGATCCACGTGGAAATCAAAGGCGAGCGTCTCCGGAAAACGATACTTCTGAATCGAGAGATAATGATAGATATGCTCGACTTCTTCCTTTACCGTAACCGTCGACACCTGGGTTCTTGTTGTAAACCGGAAGTACCGCACAAGATGCAGCGACATATTCTGGATCACTTCATAGTCCTTGATCTGAGCGAGCTGATAGACAATATTAAGAGAGTTCATGAAGAAATGAGGATGGATCTGAGCCTGCAGATGCTTCAGCTCCGCCTTCTGCGTTCGGATCTGTTCCTCATAAATATCGATCTTCAAATGCTCGATCTGCTGGGCCATTCCGTTAAACGTTTCTTTGAGCGTAATAAATTCCTGCAGCTTATAATCCTCCATCCGGACGCTCAGGTCGCCCGAACGGATCTTGCGCATCCCTTTAATGAAATGATGGATCGGCTTGACGATCGAATTCTGGAGAAAGAAGAGATAAAGACCCAGCATGATAGCCGCCAGCATCGGAATAAGAAACGTCATTTTCCGGAAGATCGGAAGGCCTTCCAGCAGCGTGCGCTCCGGCAGCAGGAAAATCAGATTCATATCCGCCATTCTGGAGCTCTTGGCTACAAGCAGATAGGGATTGCCCAGCTTCACGATGTTATAAGCCGCATTGCCGTTATCCATATAGGCGGTCAGGTCCAAGTCTTCAAGCTTCTGACGGATCGAAGAGCCTACCGTAGATAAAGGCTTCCCTTGACCCGATACAAGAAGCGCCTCGGCCTTGCCTCCTTGCCCCAGAACCCGCATGGGCTCCATTAATCGGTTCAGATCAATCCACGCCCCGATATACGAATCGTAATTCGTATCAACCACCCGGACGAGCGCATATTGCCCCTTCAGCTCCACAACGTTCCAGCCTGCCCGGATTGACGGATCCCCGTTAGCGAGCAGCTCTTTCAGCTTTGACTGGATCTCCTGTTTACGATCGTATGTAACGGATTGCTGCTGGGCCACCAGCAGCTGACCGTATTTGGCACTATAAGCGAATAGAACATCTGCTGCATCATAATAGTTAATGTTCAGATCCAAATCATTTGACGTCTGCGTCGTGGACAAATAATACTCCCAGCTGTCCTTGTCATATTGGCTGAGCGAGATCAGGCTTTGATCCTGTTCCGCCGCTTTGTATAAATAGTTCTCGATCTCACCAAGCACCTGATCCATATCGTTCATATACATCGTGAGCATATTCCGGTTCGATTGCGCGACCTGGGAGTGAACGACCTTGGTGGCGTAGAGGTTGTTCCATAACAGAAGGATGACGAGAGGAACCGTCACGAGACCATAGCCAATAATCAGTCTGGAACGCATCGTTGCTTGTCTCATTGCTTTCCTCCTCTCCTGGGTAAAGAACTTCTAGCGGTTCGCCAGCCATAAATCAAGCTGGCGCTGCTTCTCCTGGACGACCTTATCCGCGCCTGCTGCTTTCAGCTTGCTTATATACATCGGCATGATTTTCTCCGGATCCTGCGCTCCGGTGTTAAACGCCGGCATAAATTCCTTTTCAACGAGAATCGAAGCGGCTATCTCGGCCTTCACCCGCTCCGGGTTAAACACAAACCCAAGCGCCTTCGACTTGTCCGCCTGCTCGTTAAAGCTGCGGTATTCCTCCCACAGACCGGGATTTTCGTTGTCCCATAAATAGGAGTTCAGCTGATTGCCAAACATCCATGGCTGATTGAGGTTGTAACCAACCGTCTTGGCATCTACGCCGGGCGGGTATTGAATGACATTATCCGATTTCTTCACATAGTGAACCCCCTCGACACCCCAATCGAGCAGGTTCAGCAAATAAGGATCGGTATACAGCAGATTAAGCAGCATCATCGATTTCTCCGGATGCTTCGCATTACGGGTTATAGCGAACATGGCGCTTGTGGTATCCGCCGTTGTGGTATAAGGCTTTGTCAGCTCAACGCTCACCATCGGATAGCCGGTATCCCGCGAGGCTTGAATCTCAAAGCCGGGCTTCAGCGACTCCGCATAGGCGAAGGCATTGCCGGCTTTTACCGCGTCATACTCATTATCCTTCGATGTTGTTGCATCCGCGTTCAGGTAACCCTTGCGATTCCATTCATAGAGCAGCTTCGCGTATGCCATAAATTCAGGAGTTTCCGCCATATTGAGCACTTTCGTGGACTGCCCTTCGCGCCGGAGCACGCCGGGACCTTCTCCCAGCATGTCAAAAATACCGTACTGCATCATAAACGTGAGCGGACTGCGGTCCGCGCGTGCTTGGAGTGGAGCTACACCAGGCTCATCCTGCTTGATTTTCTCAAAAATTGGCCCAAAATCAGCCAGCGTCTTAATCCCGGAAATATCCATATCATATTTGTCGACGAGATCCTGGCGGAGAACAAGTCCTTTGCTCGAGGCAAATTCCTTGTTGGTCACAATGCCATACAGCTTGCCGTTTACCTTGCTGGCTTCCAGTATGGAAGGATCAAGGATTTTGCGGATACCGGCCCCGTATTTGTCTAACAGCTCATCAAGCGGAAGGTAGCGTCCCTTCGCAATCTCATCGCCAAAGCGCATCCAACCCGCGGTAAAGAGAATATCCATCTGCTCGCCGGACGCAAACATCAGCCCGGTCTTATCCCACCAGGAGCCCATGTCGATGGTGCGGATATCGAGAGTAGCATTGATTTTTTTCATCAGATAGTCGTTGATTTTGTCTTCAACCAGGTTAAGGTCCTTGGGCACGTTTCCCGCAGGGAAAACCATAACGAGCTGATCGGTATTGTTGTCTGCTGCCGGCCTGGCTGCAGAGGATTTGTTGTCTGTATCTGTATGGGAATCGGCTGTTGACTTGGCCGGTTTAGGCGTTTGTCCGTACATCGTCGAGAAAGCAATTAGAATAGCGACGACGAGCAGCGATCCGATTATAATTGGAAGCGCTTTCTTGTTGGCTCTGTTAAACATGTCACTCGTCTCCTTGGCGTAAGGTTAGATACCTCATCATACAACGGCTTGATTCTTTCCGACTACTCTAATTGTAACTTCAAATAACAAGATTGTGACTTATGGTCCAAATCAGAAAGGGGTTGTCCCTTATTGGAACAACCCCTTTTGTTCTCTTAGCGCTTTCCTGCTTCAAACTCGCCTAACTGCTTCATGAATTCTTCCGGTTTTACATCGGAACGTCCCATGTTAATTCGATATGCGTTAGCATTCGATTGGTCGGTCAGCCCCGGCTTGACGGTAAAGGTCAAATCGATGCCAAGATTTTTCACGATCTTTAGAAGCTCGTCATTATAAGCGCCATAAGGAAAAGCCAGTGCGCCATACGTATTGCCCAATTCATCTTTCAACCGATCCTCGGCCTTCTTAAGATCCTCGCTCAACCTTTTCTGGTACTCGGCATCCGTCTCTTGGCGTTTCTGATCCTTCAAATACAGCTTTCCGACCGTCATTGGCTTCTGTCCGCCGGCTGCGTTAACCGCTGCCGACTTATGCAGATCATAAGTATGATTCATAAGCGCAATGCCGTTTTGTTTCATCTCGCGCAGTTGATCCCAAGTCATCTTGGGGATTTCGCCGTTAACCGGATGGTCGATTCTCGATACAATGACAAAGCTGACTGCGGAGTAACCATATTTCTTCAAGATCGGATATGCCAGCTTATAGAAAGATTCATAGCCATCATCAAAGGTGATCAAGACGGCCTTGTCCGGAATAGCCGCTCCGTGAAGAATAAAATCTCTGTATTGATCCAATCCAATAACATGATAATTTTGTTCTTTAAGCAAACGCATTTGCTCTTCGAATTGCTTGGTCGAAATAATGCCGTCCTGTGTGGGCTTGTCCATTATATGATGGTACATAAGAACGGCAACGTTTGGTGCATGAGGGTCAGCTCCGGAGCTTTTGACCGGTACTGCCTGATTTGTCTTTATGCTCGATAATGATAGACCGGAGATTCCTTTCGCGTATACGGTTGTAGTGATAAGAGCAATAACAAACAAGCTGACCAAGGATAAAATAATAAATCTGCCTCTGCTTAACATTAAACATGCCTCCTATGTGACTGATGAAGTCAGTATAAAAGGCATAACTTAATAAACGGGATGCGAACTCCTTATGAACTCCTTAACTTCTCCTAAAGATTTATCGAAAAATGAAAAAAGCTGTTACGGGTACAAGGACCGGTAACAGCTTATATGATTGTTTTCCTTTTAATCAGCTTGGATAGGACCTGAAATTGGGAGGCGCGTCTCAAAGGAAGTAAACCATTTGCTGCTGCGAACGGTAATTTTCCCGCCATGAAGCTCTATGATACTCTTGGTAATGGCAAGTCCAAGTCCGGTTCCCCCCGTCTCCTTGGAACGGGAGCGTTCTACCCGGTAGAACCGGTCGAAGATATAGGGTAGATCCCTTTCCGGAATCGGCTCCCCGTAATTTATGATTCGCACCACCACATCGGCATTCTCTCGCGCGAATTCGATGTCGACATATTTGCCTTCTTGGCCGTATTGGATGGCATTCGCAATTAAATTCTCATATGCCCTGACCAATAAACCTCCGTCCGCGACGATCTTGCAGCTTACTTCGTCGAATTTCAGCCTGCCGGTCATCCCTGCGCCTTCCATAGCCGGAACAAACTCGTCGTTCAGCTGCCGGAGCAATCCGATAATGTCGAGTTCCCGAAGACTAAGCGGCAGTCCGTTGTTAATCCGGGTATACTCGAACAAATCGTCAATCAGCCGGCGCAGGCTTAACGACTTCTCGTAGGCAATGTTCACGTAATATCTTAACTCTGTTTCGTCCTGATAACGATCCTTCTCAATAACTTCAAGGAAGCCCAAAATAGAAGTGAGCGGCGTCCGCAGATCATGTGAAACGCCGGTTATCAAATCGTTCTTCGTCTTCTCGGCATTTCTCTCCTCTTGGATGGATCGATTAAGCTGCTCGCTCATCCGATTAATGCTGCTTACCATTCTCCCCATTTTATTTCCGGCCATTTCCGGAATTTGATGATCGAAATTGCCCTTCGCAATCTCTTCCAGCCCCTGTATAATTTCCTCCAGGTAATGATCCAATTTATTGCTTACCTGATTAAGGCTCTCCGTTACTCGGGTTAACTCATCCCTTCCTCCAACCTGGACCTGCCCGCCTAACCGCCCGTCCAATATGTCCCGAAGCCCCACGTCGACGTTGCGCAAATCTTTAACAAGACCTCCGCTCGCTACAAAGAAGAAGTACGGGAAACAAATGATGCCTACTACAATCATGGCCGGCTCGGATCCATACGTTTCAATGATCCACTTAAACGGTGCTCTCAGCACTTTGACCTCGAGGAGCAGCCCCGTCAAATAATAACAGACAAAAAGAGCGAGCGCCGTCATGCCAAGGCTCAAGAACAGGATAAACAGCAAGCGCCAACGGATCGTGAACATCCATTTATTATTCATCTCAAATTCCTTCCGTCATCAGATGGCTTCAATTTTGTAGCCGATCCCCCAAACCGTTTTGATAATTCGGGGTTCACGCGGATCCGACTCAATTTTTTCGCGCAGCTTGCGGATATGAACCATTACACTATTCTTGGATTCCATAAAAGGCTCGTTCCAAACCTCTTCATAGATCTGCTCCATGCTCAGCACGTTGCCACGGTTAACAGCCAAAAATCTCAAGAGGGAAAACTCCCGGGGAGTCAGCTTGATCTCCTTCTGATCCACCGTCACGGTATGAGAGGCAATATTAATCACGATATTATCGATATGAATCTCGTTCGTGTTCGAAGGACCGGTCTTAAAATGATTCATGCGCCGAAGCTGCGATTTGATGCGCGCAAGCAATTCAAGCGGACTAAACGGCTTGGTTACATAATCGTCCGCCCCAACGCTAAGACCGGATATTTTATCGATATCCTGGCTTTTGGCGGACAGCAT
Source organism: Paenibacillus glycanilyticus (assembly GCF_023715145.1). GTDB lineage: Bacteria > Bacillota > Bacilli > Paenibacillales > Paenibacillaceae > Pristimantibacillus > Pristimantibacillus glycanilyticus_A. The sequence goes on from NZ_JAMBNP010000013.1 coordinate 8,927, forward strand.
AATAATCGGAATATGATTCTTTTCCCGTATTCTCATACAAGCTTCGATCCCGTCCATCTTCGGCATCATAAGATCGAGAATGACAAGATCGATAGGTTGTTTCTCTAAAATTTCAAGAGCCTCCAGCCCATTAGATGCCTGCAGATACTTGTAGCCTTCGTTTTTAAGATATAAGCTCATCAGCTTAAGGATTTCAGCCTCATCATCAACCATTAATATTGTGCTTACCGCCATAGTGCCTCCTGGAATACTCATTATTGTCGTTAGTATACATATCATTTCTTATCAAAAACTTATTAACATCTAAATATTCAGTGAATGATTATATTTTGTTACTCTTCTCTTTTTATCATATTTCTACCAATTTGTTAAAAAACAAATAGCGCCACAGGGAAAATCCCCCATGACGCCATCTATCCTTATTTATTCATTAGGCTTGCTGCCTGAAGCAATCGCTTCAGCGTTACGGCTGCTTCGGCGCGCGTTGCGTGGTCAAGCGGCGCAAAGCTGCCGGCCGATTTGCCTTGCATAATACCTGCAGCTACAAGCTCGTTGACCGCTGACTGTGCCCAATCCGCGATTTGGGTGCCGTCTTGCGCAAAATCCGCCGCCCCAGCTTGGGATTTCATGACCATATTCAACGCCCGTGCCAGCATAACCGCCATCTCCTGACGGGTAATCTCCTGATTCGGACGGAAGTTGCCGTCGCTCATTCCTTTTACAATGCCGTACCGGACAGCCGTCTTCACATAAGAAGCATACCAGGAAGTAGAAGCCACATCCGCGAAAGATACAATAGACGCCTCACCTGCCGGAGTTAAGCCAAGCGCCTTCACTACCAGCGCCGCGAACTCGGCTCTTGTAATATTGCGGGTTGGCGTAAACAGGTCTGCCGAGACGCCATTCACGATTCGTTTGTTGGCCAATAGCATAATATCTTCTTTCGCCCAATGGGAGGAAAGATCCTTAAAGGCAGCATCCGTAACCGCAACGGCATACAAGCTGTTCGTTGTGCTAAGTACCGTGACGACGGTATGGCCGCCTTCGCTTGCGAATAAAGCAGGTACTGTTCTGAACTGAGCGGTCGCCGGATCATATACAACTACCGAGCTGCGTTGTTCATCCAATTGGCCGTCAAGCGTAAAGCTCCTCCCTACAAAATGCTTCCCGAACTGGTGTACCGGCATCGATTCGCCGCCGGATTGCAGCGTCAACTCGAAGGAAACCGGCTTGCCTGCAATCGTAAAGCCGGATGATGCCGCTTTATCGTTCATCTCAGCTGCTATCGTGCCGGAAACAGGCGAGAGTGTAATCGTCAGCTTAGCATCCGCGACTGCCAACGCTTCCCCATATCCCGCTCCCTCCAGAATGGTCCAAATATTCGAAGGCAGCGTGTAGGTCATGCCGCCGGATCGGATGATGATAGATGCTTCATGAGGGGCAGATGCCGCTGCCTTTAATGCGGAAGCGGAGAACTCAGCAGTAACCGAGCCGCCGCCAGCTTGCAGGTCAATTACAATCTCGTTCTTCCCAGCTGTCAGCCCTGCCTTCAGCTCCGCATCATGATTAACGGAAGGCTCTATGCCGCCGCCTGGATTCCCAGTACCCGATTGGTCCTCATGGGTAACGGTACGCAGCTCAAAGCCCGTTGATCCGGCATTAAAGATCGGACCAATCTTGGTGTTGCGGACAATAACGTTATCCAGATTAATCGAACCGCTGACGTCATTGTTTACATGAATGCCCCATGTGCCGGTGCCGTCAATGACATAGTTCTCAACCGTAATGCTCCGGGTGTCATTTGCGATGGCGTTTGGCCCATTCACATACAAGCCCTGATACGTACTGTCCCGCGCCGTGTTATTGCGGATCTTAATATCCGCGTCAATCGGTTTGTCGCCCGTGAACAGCCAAATGGCTCCGAAGTTTTGTCCCCAGCTTGGCTCGCGGCCGCCGGTGCGGATCAGCGTGTTGCGCTCAATCCATGTGGTTCCGTCAAAAGCTACCGGATTAAAGCGCGTCGATACGGCGATCCCCGCACCAAAACCAACCGTATCCGACAGGATGTTATCCTGCACCTTGTTGTCCCGCCCGCCAAAAACCGCTACGTTATCCGCAAGCCACGGCAGTTGAACGGTATTAAAGCGAACGGTATTGCCGCTTACCCGGCTGTCATCATCGGATACGCCTTCCGGCTTCTGCGACCAGAGCGCGATGCTGTCATCGCCGGAGTTGCGGATATGGGTCTGCTCGATCATCGAATTTCTTGTACCCGTCGTAAAGTTAACGCCGTCGGCATACGTATCGCGGATGCGCACGCCGCCAACATACAAGCCGTCCGTCGGTATCCCCGCATTGCTTCGCATCGACCAGATGCCCGCTTTGGCATGCTCGATCCACACATTCTGAATAATGGAGCCTTTGCCAAAGGTACCGTCAAACCCCGCTTCGCGCAGCTCGTCATGACGGGCTGTTACGCCAAGATCCATATACAGATCGTAGACTCGTACCTTGCTGCCTTCTATCAGGAAGCCTGCTCCATGCAGCTCGGTATGCCAGATGCCCGCTCCGCGGATTGTTACATTGTCGATATGGAGTGGACCTTGCGCAAGCGTAAATCGACCTTCCGGTATCCATACGCCAACGCCATCCTCTTTCGCAGCGGCAATAGCGGCTTCAAAAGCTGCCGAATCGTCGGTGCCGTCACTTGCCGTTGCGCCAAAGTCTACCACCGACACGTAGCCGTCCGGCTTGGCGTATGCATCAGGCGCCTGCTCTAGGTCAACCAGATCAACCACATAGTACTCCGCTGTATCGTCAGCTTCCTTCACCAGCCGGACCGTCGAGCCTGCCGGCACATCCCCGATCCGCAAACGCGACTCGTCGTAGAAGCGGTGAGCATCGCCGTCTGCCGGATTATTCGTCCAAGGATACTTGCCGTACACCCAGCTGTACTTGCTGGACAACGTGATCTTGCCTTGCTTCTCTCCATTAATATAGAGCGTCAGCGTATGTTCTTCGCCGTCACCCGCTGAAGCGTCCGGGATAATATAACGCATCGTCAGCGCATTCGCCTGCTCCGTTGTTTGGAACTCTACATATTGCCCTTCAGCATCCAGACGGACGGCTTCCCTGCCGGATGCTTCGGAGGCAAAGGTTTTGAACGTGCGATCCTCTTCAATCAGAGTGCCGTTTGTTACTCCATGCTCGGCTTCATAAGTGGTAAAAGGAACGGTTGCTCCGCGGTAATCCTTGTTCACCGCATCTTCTACCATGAGGTAATCAACCTCAATCCCGCCCGTGCTGCCGTTATCATACTGCAGCGAGAACGTATTCATTCCTAAGCGTAGAGGAAGCGTGAGTGCTATATTCCGCCAGTCGTTGCCAGTAGCAGGGAATTCCACCGCTTCAGCCTGTTTCAAGCCGTTAATATAGACAGCTAGCGTTGTCGTGTTGCTGCCGGAATTGCGGTAATGCACGTTGGCGCTATACGAACCTTCGCCGTCCGTATTTACGGCAAACAGCAATGCTGCAGCCTCTTGCTTAAAGCCGGATACATAGGCTCCATTTGCGGTCACCCCGCCGGTCATAAAAGCTTCTTCCGCTTCGTAACGGACATCGCTCTTCACCGGTTGAAGCAGCCAATGAGCCTTGGCGTCGGACGGCTGAATGACTTGAACGGCGACAGAGCCTGAATCGCCAATCGTTAAGAATTGCCCGTCGGAAGAAGCGTTACTAAGCAGTTGATAACCCGCATAAGCAGAGACATCCCATTGCGTGGACAAGCTTGCTCCATCCGTCAGCACGGTTGCGAGGCCACTCGCTTTTACCGCCAGCTTACGGCCGGTTGCTTGATTCACATACTGCTTGTGCCCATTGTAGTCCTGCGGCAGCCATTCGGCTGCTTTGCCGTCGACAGCAGCTGGCGTATCCGCCACAATGGCGCCATTGCGTTCGATTAACGCTTTGCCTGTTGCCGCGTCAACTATCCGAACCGCGTTAAGCTCCTTCAATACCGGAGTTACCGCATTTGCCGGTCCATCCACAGACGGTACCGTCACCGCTTCTGCCGGTGCCGTCTCGAATCTCCACTGCACGCCGCGGCTTTCCATGGATCTAAGCTCGTATTGCGCATAGCCCTGCAGGTCTTCGGTATGGATATAGTTGTCTTCGAAGCCTTCCGCGTTGCTGCGAAGAAGATAAAGACCGGCTGACGGGCCATTTTCCACTACCCATTGCACCTTCCTATCCTCTGAAGACGGCGATGCTGTTGTCTCGAGATAACTTTGCAGATGTTCGATGGAAATGGCATTACCCGTCGCACGGTTCACGATACGCTGCGTACCGTTCTCGCTCGTCACCTTCCAATGGGATGCGGCGTTATTAGCGGCAGGCGTGCCGTACAAGACAACGTTGCTGCCATTCTCGTACAAATATTCGCCGGAAGCTTCATTCTTGATGCGGATAAACCCTTCCGGCAGCTCCGTCGGTGCTTGCGGCGCAGCCTCCAGCACCCATTGCGCGCTGCCCCAATTCGCCGGAATATTGCTGGCCTGCGCAAAGCCGGTCTCATCCTGCATGTGGATATTAGCCGCTTCATTATTCCAGTTCGGATTCCAGCTGTTGCTGAACACCTTCGTATTCGCCGAGCCTTCCACATCGGTCATCGTCCATTGTACGCTGCCCCATGTCTTATCCAGCGTTAGACTTTCGAGCGGCTTGAGATGAGGATCCGTCTCATTGCCCGGATCACGGTTAATATTCTCGTTCGAGATCATATGACCGGTTGCACGGTTCACAATATACACGCCTTGCGGAGCGGTCTCAATCGACCATTGGGAAGCCGGATCCTTCACATCGGGCTGTCCGTATGCTACCTTGCCGTCTTCATTCTCATAGAGATATTGGCCAAAATAGCTGTTCTTCAGACGCACATAAGCCGGCGCTGTCTCTCCAACTGTGACAAACTCCCATTTCGGGCTGCCCCAATCCTTTGGCACCACGCTATACTGCGCATGCTTCAGCTTGTTCTCGGCATTGACGTATTTCCCGCTGTCATCTCCCGGCTTGCTGATCAGCTTGTAGCCCTGATACGTTTCAATTGTCCAATCGCCAGCCGTTGAATCAACAGCCAAAGCGGTAGACTTCAAAGCGTCCCGGTCACCCGTTACGCCATCATTGTTCAAATAATGGCCGGTGCCGCGGTTCTTGATCCGTTTTACGCCGTCATGCTCTTCTACCAGCCACTGCGCGTTCTGGTCGGAAGGCAAGACGTTGCCGTATTGAACAACTCCGTTTGGATCTTCAAACAAATACAGCTGCAGCCAGTTATTCTTGATTCGGATGTACGGAACAACTGGAGCTGTCGGCGGAGCCGGATCCTCCAGCGCCCATTGCGCGCTTCCCCAGGTTGCCTGCGCCCAGTTATTGCCCTGCGCGAAGCCGTCCTGATTCTGCACATTGATGAAGCTGCCTCCGTTGGCTGCGCTTCTCAGCGTGACGTAACCTTCCACTTCGCCGCCGCTGTCGGTTTTGGCAGCCGCGATAATCCAGTTCGAGTCCACGCTTGGCGTACCCTCAGCGGACAGCGGTGTTGCTCCTGCATAATCCACGCTCGTCACATAATGACCGGTTGCGAGATTGCGCAGCAGCGTGCCTTCAGCCGAATCGATCAGAATCCACTGCGAGGCTTTATCCGAATAGGCTGGCTCGCCGTATTTGATCTGGCCGTTGTCTTCGTACAAATAAGTGCCTTTCCAGTTGTTCTTAATTCGCTTGGGCACGGAGTCCGACGCGGGCTCAAGCTTCCAGACCGCGCTGCCCCAGCTCTTCTGCGCCCAGTTATTCGCCCTAACAATCCCGTCGGCACCGTTGCCCGCTCCCTGGATATTCACAATCCAGCTGTTATCGCGGGAGCTGACAATATTGATGCCGCCATTGTCGTCAGCCGCTTCCAAAGACCATAGATCAGACGTCCATCCCTCGCCAATATCGGAAATCCCTACCGGATTGGTAATCTGCTCGGCCGTTATTGCCTGCGAGTGGAGATAATGACCGGTCGAGCGGTTGCGGAGACGCTTATGACCGTCCTTATCCTCTACAAACCATTGCGAAGACGTATCGTTCAAGACGCGTTCGCCGTATTTGACTTCTCCCTCTTCCTCATACAGATAAGAACCGTTCCATGGATTAACGATCCGAACGGGTTCGCTTTCTTCCGCCGGATCAAGCGTCCAGGTCGCGCTGCCCCAATCCTTTTGCGCCCAGTTGTTGGACTGCACATTGCCGTCTTGAATCTGGAAGTTCACAATCCACGAGGAATTGCGCGTACTGATAAGGTTGAATTCGCCCGGCTTGCCGGCAGCTTCCGCGATATCCCACGTATCGGAGACCCAGTCCTCGCCGATAGCCGTGCTTTCAACCGCATTGGTAATATTCGCGTCCGTCACTTGCTCGGAATTCATGTAATGACCGGTCGCGCGGTTCTTGATCCGCTTATGACCGTCCTTCTCTTCAATCATCCACTGCGCATACGGATCGTTCGCAGCGGGATAGCCGTACCGTACCTTGCCTTGCGCATCCTCATAAAGCGAATAACCCTGCCAAGGATTATGAATTCGAATGAAAGCGTCTTCATTATTAACCCCGGAAACGCCGTCCGCCTGAGCGGACAGCGGGGGGATCGCAATAAGGAGCACCATGCAAAGAATGAACAGCTTCTTTAATAATGATGGCATTGATCCCATTCCTCCTAATAGAATTGTGAAGCAATTCTGCTTCGTAAGCATAGGTATAAAGAATTTGAAGCCATTCTTGAAACGGTTAACCTTTGGTCGCCCCATCCGCAAGTCCGGAGATGAGGAACCGCTGCAGCAGCAGGAATACAATCGAGATGGGAACCGCAATTAGAATGGTGCCTGCGGCAAACATCGTAAAGTTATTCGAAAACTTATCGTTAATGAAGTTGTACAAGCCAAGCGCCAAGGTAAACTTCTCCGGGCTGCGGATAATGATCTGCGGCGTCAGGAAGTCGAAGAACGGCGCCATAAACGTAAACAAGGCGACAACCGCAATAATTGGACTAGCGAGCGGAATCAGAATCTTGAAGAAAATCGTCAGGTAGCCGGCTCCGTCGATTTTGGCCGATTCGTCGAGATCGCGCGGAATCGTGTCGAGGTACCCTTTTACAAGAAACAGATTCATCGGAAGACCGCCAAATACATAGATCAGGATCAGACCCGTAAACGTATCCAGCAAATTCACCGTGTTGAGCAGCAGGTAGATCGCAACCATCCCCATGAGCACCGGGAACATCTGCAGCAGCAGGAACGTGTAGATGCTGTTCTTGCGGCCGACAAACCGGAATCTCGAGAATACGTAAGCAACGATCGAGACCAGACAGACCGATGCGAGACCATTAATGAAAGCAACGATCAGGGTGTTTTTATACCATAAGGTGTAGTTGCTGCTCGGATTGTTGAACAGCCATTCATAATGCTCCAGCGACCAGTTGTCCGGGATCATCTTGAGCGAGAATAAGCTGGTGCCCGGGTTGAGGGACATGCTGAACGCCCACAGCAGCGGGTACAGGATGATGACGAACATAATTAGTACGACCAGATAAATGCCGGATACTTCGAGAGCGGATTTGAATGAACGCTTCATCTTAGTACATATCCTCCTCTCTGAAGGAACGGGTTCTGCTGAATTGATAGAGAGCAAACGCCGCTACCACGATACCCATGATGATGGAAACGGCAGCCGCCATTTTGTAGTTGTTTTCCTTGAACGTCAGACTGTACACCCATGAAATCAGAATGTCGGTTGCGCCCGAGTTCTGGCCGGGCACCGGAGGACCGCCTTTGTTAAACAGATAAATAATATTAAAGTTGTTGAAGTTGAACGAATACTGCATGATGAGCAGAGGAGCCGTAGCAAACAGCACATGGGGCATCGTAATAAACCGGAACTTCTTCCAGCGGGAGCCTCCGTCAACATCGGCTGCCTCGTACCAATCCTTCGAGATCCCTTGCAGCACGCCGGTAATAAGCGTGAATACATACGGGAAGCCTAGCCATACTTGAATGCCAATTATCGCTACGCGAGCCCAGGTTGGATCGGACAGCCATGGAATAGTCACGCCAAAATGAGAGAAAATGTCCCGGTTTATCGCACCAAACGTATCGTTAAACATCGCGGTAAACACAAGCACGGTCATAAAGGACGGCACTGCCCAAGGCAGAATCAGCACGGTACGGATCAGACGCTTGAATCTAACGCGACTGTCGTTAATCATGACGGCCAGGAAAAAGGCCAGTATAATTTGAAGCGTTGTTGCGACAAGCGTCCATACCACCGTCCAGGAAAGCACGGTAAACAAGCTTTTGCTCCACACGGCTTCCGTGAACAGGGCTTTAAAGTTCGCCAAGCCAACCCAATCCAGCAGATGAGCGGGCGGAGAATTGTACAGGTTGTAGTTGGTAAAAGCGAGAGAGATCATAAACAGCAGCGGAAAAATAACGATCAGCGCCATCATAATGAAATTCGGCACGACAACAAAGTAAGGGAAGCCATGCTCCCAGCTGTCCTGGAAGGCCTGCCGAACCGACGGCGTGCGGATACCCTCCTGCCGTTTGCTCGCATCCTTGCGGGCATCAAGTATATTCAGCACGTAAAGTCCCAGCAGGATGATGCCAATGATGGAGGATAGCAGACCCTGGACGAGCAAATTCCGTGAATCGTCGGTCTCCGGATTATCGCCCAGAGTAATCATTCCCGTAATGTTGTTTGCGATAGGTACGGCTAACGCTATGATCAAGCTTAAGCCAATTACAAGAAATACAATTCCTTTAATCCACCTTCGGTTGTACAGCTGGCCTAATCCAGGCACAATCGAGAGAACGGTCGCAAGGAGAGGATTATGATTGTTCTTGATCGGGTCAGCTTGCGGCGCCGGCTCCAGAGCGTTGATGTTCATGTTTGGTTCACCTTCCATAATTCCGAATGCATTGAGATATTATAGGAAAAGGGGCTTCTAGGAGCCCCTTTTTCTTTGTTTCAAGCTTTTGCCTCGTACCTGTGAATGCCCTTATTTCGCGCCGGCCATGGTCATCTTATCGTTAATGAGTTTGACGGCATCATCCAGGGAAGCTTGAATATCCTTGCCTTCCGTGATGAATTTCAATGCATTCGCCATTGGATCCCATACATGGTCAAGCTCAGGTACGGTAGGGAACGGCTGGCCGTATTGGATTTGCTGCGAGAATCCGGCTACCAGCGGATCTCCTGTCAGAGCCGGATTGTTCAGAACATTGATAACCGGCGGAACCTCGCCCGTTTTCTTGAAGTACTCAAGCGCGTTCTCTTCGTTCGTCAGGAAAGCCGCAAAATCCGCCGCCCACTCCGGGCTCTTCGAGAACTTGGAGAGCATCCAGCCCTTTACGCCGATGAAGGAGGTTGGGTGCGCGCCGCCTTCAAGAGTAGGGATTGGAGCAACCGCCAGATCGTCTCCCAATGCTTTCTTGTAATCGTTAATCGCCCATGGTCCGTTGATTACCGCGCCAACTTTGCCTTGCGTGAACAGGCCGCCGACGATGTCGCCGCTCACGCCTTTAGGCAGGTAGCCGTTGTTGAACCAGCTTTGGATCAAGGTAGCGCCTTTTACCGTGCCTTCTTTGTTCAGACCGATATCGTTGATATCATATTTGCCGGCATTGTCTTTGAAGATGTAGCCGCCTTCACCGCCAAGGAAGCCCCAGGCAAAGTAGAAGTTTGCCGCTTCGAAAAGGAAGCCGTAGTTTTGTTTCTTCGCATCAGTCTGGTCCTTCATGATTTGCTCGAGATCGGCAATGGTTGCGGGCGCGTTGGGAACAAGCTTCTTATTATAGAAGAGAGCATAAGTTTCGGTGACGAGCGGCAGACCGTACAGAACGCCGTCTTGGCTAAGAGCCGCGAGCGCTTCCGGTGTATACGTTCCTTTTACTTCGTCGGATGCCTTCACCTCCTGCACGAGGCCTTTCACGACCAAGCTGCCGATACCCGGCTGGTAGAACAGATCCGGACCTTTGCCCGCGGGACCGTCAAGGGCAAGCACATCCGGCTGGTCGTTCATGGCTACAGGCTTGATGTTGATTTTGATACCGGTCGCAGCCGTATATTTGTCTGCTGCTGCTTGAATGACTGCGAGCTTGTCTTCAGCCGTGTCCGGCCAGATCGTCAGCTCCGCAGGCTTGGCTTCAGTCGGCCCGTTGCTGCCTGTTGCCGCTGCATCCGCGCTTGGCGATGGCGACTCGGAAGCCGGTGCGTTCGCGTTTGCATTTGTGCTTGCGGAGGCATTGGCATTAGCCGCGGTATTGCCGTTATTGTTGCCGCCGCATGCTGCGAGCGACATCGACACAGCCAGCAAGCTAAGCGTGATAAGCATTTTTTTGCTCTTTAACATCGTTGAGAGCTCCCTTCCCTTTATCAACTCTTTTTGATTTGTTGACCCCGGTTTGCCGTGGTTCATGAGTTAATTGTAAGAGCCTGAGGGGGTGCCTCACTACCAATCCGGTGACCTGAAAGGCTAAGATTGTGACCTGTCGGTGAGATGGCGGATGGAGAGAGGTCGCTTAACGATGCGGGACATCGTTAAGCTTGGGGAAAACAGCGCTGCGAGCTAGTTTGGGGCAATTGAGCGTTCCTAAACGATGTGCGGCATCGTTAAGATCGGGAAAGCACGGTTTAGGTAGGTTTGGTTGAAATAGCCCCAGCCTCCGCGCCGCAGGTGCATTCGGGCTACAAAAAAAGCCGTCCGCCAAGCTAACGGCATGCTTGGTAGACGGCTTTGCTATATTATTGCTGCGGTGCGGACAGCACCGTGCGGAAGCCGCAATTGCCGGTTGAGCTGTCGGGGGTATTTTTGCTCCGCGCCGCTACCCGGTAACGGTTGCAGTAGGAGCTGTGGCAGAGATACGATCCGCCGCGCATGACGCGTCCTTCTCCCGCGCGGGGGCCAGCCGGATTGTCGTTTTCTCCGCTTTGATAGTAGCCTGGACTGAACCAGTCGGAGCACCATTCCCATACGTTGCCCGACATATTGTAGAGGCCATAGCCGTTTGGCCGGAAGCTCTTAGCCGGGGCGGTTCCCAGGTAACCGTCGCTGGCGTGATTTTTGACCGGGAATTTGCCCTGCCAAATGTTGCAGTTATGCTCGCCGCCCTGCTTCAGCTCATCCCCCCAAGGATAACGCTTCTGCACCAGACCGCCGCGTCCCGCATACTCCCATTCGGCTTCCGTTGGAAGGCGTCTGCCCACCCACTCGCAATACGCCATCGCGTCATTCCAGCTGACATGAATAACGGGATGATCCTCGCGGCCTTCGATCCGGGAGTCCGGTCCTTCCGGATGATTCCAGTCCGCTCCTTCAATCGGGTACCACCACGGGGCCGACTGCGGCACCGACTTCACCTTCGCCGCTTCGGCTTCCGAGACAAACAGGTGGAACACGTAGGACCAGCCGAACCGTTGAGCCTCCGTTACATAACCGGTTGCCTTAATGAATCGCCCAAACTGTTCATTCGTTACCGCGCATTCATCCATATAAAAGCTATCTACCGTTACGCTGTGCACCGGTCCTTCGCCGTCTGCAGGAAAGCCTTCCTTATCATTCGTTCCCATCAGGAAGGTGCCGCCCGGAATATGGACCATGCCTGCTGTATCGACATTCGCCGGTGCAGCAATCACCGATTTAAGTTCTGCTTTCAGCTTAAGGTTCTTGGGAGCCATGACGATGGATGAGCGCTGCGTCGAACAGCAGGAATTTTCCGTATTATTGTCTGATTCCTGTGCCACTCTTCATCTTCCTTCCCGATTCGTCTTTATACTTTATTTCACTATAATCTATTAATCCACACTACCACAACAAGAGAAGGCCAAAAAAAGACCGCCTCTTCATTCGAGAGGCGGTCTTGCTTTTTACTTATTATTTTGCTCCGCCGCTGACGGATTGGTACCACTCGTTTACTTCCTGGGTGATTTTATCGCCGCCGGAGGATTTCCACTTCTCCACGAATTTGTCGAAGGAATCAACCGGAGCTTTGCCGTAGATGATTTGCGAGAAGGTATCCTTCTCCATCTTTCCCAGAATATCGTTGCTTGTCTGCATTGTCTTGGTCGGAGCGCCCGTGAACATTTGAGGCAGAACGGAATCCTTCTGCTCCTGTACGATTTTAGCCGCTTCCAGCATTGGCAGCGGTGTGCTCATCTTCAGCTTCTTCTCGAATGGAGTAGTCGCTTCTTCGCCATTCGCCAGCTTCGATAGCACTTGCATGTTCAAGCTTGGAATACGCGCGCCGTCAAACGTCAGCGTATATTTCTCAGGTGCGTAACCGCCTGTGCTTGCCGCGTCCGTCTTCACTTGGCCGTCTACCATAACCCAGTCGTAGCCTTCGGCAAGACCGTTCTCGAACTCTCCGCCAGCCTGAGGATTCGCGTATTGTTCGAACAGGTAATTCTGGTAAGCGAAGAACGCTTCCGGATGCTCCATCTCGGCATTAATCAAGACAACGCCGTTGGAGTTCGATGTACCGTGACGTCCCACTTTGCCGTCTGGTCCCGCTGGCAACGAATAGGCTTTATACTGTGCGTCTTTATTGTTCTTCTTCACGTCTTCCAGCGGCCATGCCGGCATCCAGTGAGGACCAACAACGATACCCGCTTTGCCCGCCGTGAAGTCTTCCGCCGCTTTCGTCTCGTCATAGAGACCCGCTTCGGTTGGCAGATAGCCTTTGCTCATCCAGCTTTGAAGCGTGGCCAGCGCCTTCTTGGAGCCTTCGGTTACGGAGCCGTATTCGAGCTTGCCGTCCGCGGTTTTGTTCCATTGGTTAGGCATTGTGCCGTAAGCGCCAAAGATCCAGCCCGCGTCCGACATCCATGTATTGATCCAGTTCTTGAAGCCGATTGCGAGACCGTAAGTATCCTTCTTGCCGTTGCCGTCCGGATCCTGATTCGTGAAGGCATCCATCACTTTTTCGAGATCATCCAACGTTTTTGGCGCCGACAGTCCAAGCTTCTGCATCCAGTCTTCACGGATCCACATGACAGGGTCGCCATTGTAAGCGTAATCCAGAATCGGAATGCCAACCCGCTTGCCATCCTCCATGTACGGATACCATACAGTCGGATCCTCGTTCATCGCGTCCTTCCAAACCTGGCTTGCATATTTGTCGAACAGCTCGCCCGCATCTATAAATCTGCCGGAATCGATCAGTTCTCTCACGAGGGTGAAGTCGCCGCGGTACGAAATAATGTCCGGCATCTTTTCGTTGGTCGCAAGAGATAAGCGGAGCTTCGTTTCAAAGGCATTGTTCGTCGAAGGAGCGATCCATTGATTCTTAAGCTGAATACCGAATTTATCAAGCGCCCATTTGGTATGAACGTTATTATCTTGATCTTCACCGGATTTGAACTTCACATCCGGACCCCAGGGACGCAAATAGGAAATCGTGATCGGAGGATCGAATTTAACGTCTTTGGCTTCCGTGCCTGTATTCGTATTTCCGGCAGCAGAAGTATTGCTTGGTTCTTGACTTGCATTCGCATTGGCATTGTCCGGTGCATTGTTGTTGCCGCAAGCGCTTGTAATCGCCGTTAGAGACACAACTCCCGCGAGTACCATTGTAGGCAGCCATTTTCTTTTCTGTTCTTTCAACTGCATTTCCCCCAGTGCAATGTATTGGCTTACAGGACTTATATTAAGGAGTCGAACAACCCCGTTCTATACTAAGATTGCAACATCGATTGCACTTCTTTAGGATATTGAAAATTGAATATGTATCTTAAAATTTTACTGTACAAGGCCGCCTGCTACTAGTTGGTATATTCTGCATAAAAAAAGCGGTACAGGATGTACTCCCGCACCGCTTCTCCGCCCTAATTGCTCGTATATTTCATCCAGTCGTATTCGGCATAGAGGGGATTTGCGCCGTTATAGGCTCCAAGCCAGCTGTCTACCCCAGTACCGTTCCAGATGTTCATCATGATTTTGCCCGGATTGCTTGGGATGTTGGAGGTTGCCGTATGCTTCAGTACGCCGTCCACATACCATTTGATAGACCCGGCTTGCCAGTTAAACGCGTAAGTATGGAAGCCTTGCGACGCATCGAAACCAAGATCAACGATTTTCTCATGGCCGCCTACGCCATTAGTGTAATAGTTAAACTGAACCTTGGTGGTATCTTTGCCGAGGAACTCGATATCGATCTCATCCCAAGGCGTACCGTCAGACGGACCGGTATAAGTGAAGAAGGAAGAGACGATGCCCGTATTTTTGGCCGGCTTCATGCTGACCTCGTACAGACCGTAACCGTATTTGTTGACGGAACGGTACTCGGCGCAGTCAAACACGTTGTAGGCGGAGCTGGTCAAGCCCAGCTTCAAATGCCCGTCGCTCGTAAAGCTTACGTTGTTCGCCCGCCAGGTACAGTTGAACATGCCGCCGTTCGAGTAGCCGTCCGCCTTCTGCCAGGTAGCGGGATTATAATACGTAAGAGGCTCCCAAAATTCCGTAGCCCCGTAAGAGCTTGAGACAAACAACATCGATACAATCGCCGAACCGGCCATAAGAAGGGATGCTTTCTTTTTCATCGAACACCTCCGGATTTTATCGTGCCTTGGAATTGCCTGCCGCCTTCGCTTATCCCCTCCCCCAGCACCAAGCTCTCGATCTATAAAATGGCGTTAAATCGGCCCCAGATTGACCAAGCTAACGTCCGAGATCGTAATCGTCGCGTTACCGGCGTTGCCGCCCGCGATATTGCCCATATCGAAGGAGATGCGGGACGTATTATACCCCTGATCGGTCGCGTCAAAGGTGAACGTAAAGCTCTGCTCCTCTTCCGTCAAATCCACCTGCTGGCCGTAATAGCCATGCCAGGCATAGCCTGCCGGCACATCTACCCATCCGATGCCAAGACCCAGCTTCCTTGCCGTGCTGGCTTTGGCTTTGAAGCTAAACGCATATTTGCTTCCCTGCTGAATAGCGAAGCCTTCTTGGATAACCTGCCGGTCCCAAGGGTTATCGCCTACCGCGCCGATCGAAGCCTCCAGCTTTCCGTTGTTAGCCCCGATCGTAAGCTCGCCCGGTGCCGCCGTATAAGAGAACCACCCCGCGAGGCCGTTCGCGAAATTGCCGTTTTGCAGCAGATTGACGTTCGTAGGCTGGCCGCCGCTCTCCGCGGAAGCATTAACCTCGTAGAGCAGCACGTTATCGAAAATTACCGAATGCCCGCCTGCAGCGCCCGCCGGATTGCCCAGCCCGAACACCAGCACGGACGAAGGATCGGAATCGCCGGCCATTGCAAAAGAGTACGCGTAATGCTTGCGGTCTGCGGAAAGCTGGGCGGTGTCCTCCAAATATTTGGCGAAATCGCCGCTGCTCTGCGAGACAACAACCTGCACGGCTTTCTCGCTAGTAGCGGAAGCATCAAATTCCAGCCTGTAAGTCTTGCCCTTCTCGATCGTTAATTGGCCTTGCTGAAGCGTATCGTCCCACCAGTTCGCGCTTGTGCCCGGGAGCGTCGCAACCAGGCTTCCCTCATCCGAGCGGCTCATCGTCGCCGAACCTCCCGCAATCAGATTCCAGCCGTTAAGATCCGTATCGAATCCGCCGTTCTGAACCAAGTTAGGCGACAGGTCTACCCAAAGCGTGTTATAGTCGTAGCCTTGGAATTCCACATAATAGTCATGTCCGGCTGCCAGCGCAGCAGGATTCATATAGATGGTTTGATACGTCTGCCAGCCGCCGGTATTGCCGAGATCATAATTTGATTGCGAGACTACGGCACCATTCTCGTCTTTGATCCGCAGGCGGACTTGCGACTGATCCTTACCGCTTGCCACTCTGGCTGAGAACTGGTATTCAGCGGAACGGGTTACGCCGAGTTTATATTTGAGCGTATCGCCTTCATCCATGTAAGCGACGTTTTTGCCGCCTTCGCTTGCATTTTCGAGCTGCAGCCCCTGCATCTCCCATGCGTTTGCCGCCGGAATATGAGTATAGCCCGCAACCGTAATCGGCTCGCCGCGCTTCACTAGCCGGACATTGTCGACATAGACCGTACCGCTCTCGCCGCCGAACAACAGCTTCAACTCGGCTTCCGCCGTATCCGCGCCGTCCCCCAATACCGCTTCCAGCGAGTAGGCTTGCAGCGTGGTGCCAAGCGATATGCTGTTGCCTCCTGGGTATGAAGCGGAATGATCGCCTGCCAGTTCAACCTTCATACTCCGCGGCGCATCGGCCTTGGCCTCAAAAGAAATGCCGTATTCGCTGTTCCCTGCAAGCGCCAGCCCAGGCTGGGAGACCGTTACGGCTTCCGCATCCGCTCCGCCGTCTGTCACATCAACGACTAGCTGTCTCTCATATATCGGAAACGCAAGGAAGTTATTCACGCTGACCGCGGCTTCCGCACCCGGAGCAACGGACTTGGTCCAAAAAGCCAGCCGGTCTTTCCCTTGATCAAACGTACCGTTGTAGATCAGATTGCCGTCCGCCAGCGCGGTCCGTTCACCCGGCACCTCCGGCAGAGGGGACGCATCGCCGATCTCAACCAGCTTCACGTTTGCGATATAGACGGCCGCCGCGTTTTTCCCGAGATTAAACTCGAATCTCGCATTGTTGTCCGTGCTCTCCAGCATGTCGAACGTATATTCATAGGACTGCCATTCGGTCGTCAGATTGCCGTATTGCTCGCCGGAGTAATTTTTCCAGTTCTTCTCGAACTGATTTACCTTCGACATCACCGTGCGGGCCTCGTCGGCCTTCGCTTCATACGTGACCTTATACTTTTTGCCCTTCTGCAAAAACACCGGCATTTGCGTCAGCTGAACGGAGTAAATCTCCGTACCGGCGTTATCGATTGCGATTTTTGCCGCTTTTCCTTTGAACGCATCGTCCACGACGGCCGCTTGGCCTGAGCCGCCAGCGTTAAGAAGGAACTGCCAATCCTGCGGCACGCCATTTGCATCCATTGACTGCGTAAACTTTTCGTTATACAGCAGATTGCCGTCAGCCTGCGGTTCGCGCTTAGGGGACGGCTCCGGCGGATTGCCCGTTACATCCTCCCAGCTGTCCAAATTCTTGTATTCATACACCCTTACGAAGTCGACATTCATTTGATCGGCCGTAAAATCGCCGTTTGGCGAACCCGGCCAATCACCGCCTACCGCCAGGTTCAGAATCAGATAGAACGGGCGGTCAAACGGCGCGGGATAAGTATAATAGTCCGGCTGCCCCGGCCTTTTGGTTTTCCAGTCGCTCACTTCTTGGTAGAGCTGGCCGTCTACATAGAAACGAATGATGCCAGGGAGCCATTCCAGCTGAAAATCGTGGTAATCGTCGGCAAAGCTCTTACCCTCCGGCAGAACATAGCTGCCTTGCTCGGAGCCATGCGAGCCGTCAGGCTGAACGCTGTCGTAATGAAGGGTGCCGAAGACGCGGTTCTTGTTCGCCCCGCCAATCAGCTCCATCAGATCGATCTCGCCGGAAGCCGGCCAGCCCCCGTAATGGGCTTCGTCGGTTGGCATCAGCCAAATCGCCGGCCACATGCCCTGCTGAACGGGAAGCTTGGCGCGGACAACAACCTTGCCGTAGGTCCAGTCGCCTTTTTCTTTGGAGATAAGCTTCGCCGAGGTGTAATGGCTTCCTTTGTGCTCTTCCTTCTTGGCTTTAAGGCTCAGGACGCTGCGTTCGCCATCCCGTTCAATGACCGCATTATCCGGTTTGTAGTACTCAAGCTCGTTATTGTAAACAACGCCGGTATCTTGAACCGTCCACTTGCTTGAATCAATCGTTGATTGATTAAATTCGTCATTCCATACAAGCTTCCACTCGTTATCCGCTATCGTTGTAGGCGGCACGGGCTTCTCCCCAGAGGCTGCAGGCGGGTTGGTTGCCGGAGGATTGGTCGTTCCCTCAGAACCCGTACCAAGGGTGGTTTGCGTCCCTGCAGGCACGGCTTTGTCATTCACCGTCACGCCGCCCGACTGGACCTGAAGACTTCCTACGCGGCTATCCGCCGACCATTCGAAGTCCGTTGGATGCTGGATAAGGACCAGATCCGCCGTCGTTCCGTTTGAGAAAACAACGCGGACCTGGCCGCCCGGCTTGTTGATATGCACATCCTTCAACTTCGCGCCGTCAAAAACAATCGAATGGCTTCCGCCGCCCTTAATAACCGTCTTGCCTGTAACGGTTATGCCCTTGAGCGTCGCATCGCCTTCTTTAATCCCTTCGGCAAGCAGCAGGTTTCCGTGCACGGACGTCTGGCTGACCGTAACGCCCGTTGAACGGATAACAAGATTGCCTTCCACCCGCAAGGCTTCATAATTGCCCGGCTTCGCAACCAAATCCCCGATCATGCCGGACAAAAGCACGGCCGATTCGGCGCGCGTAATCGGCGACTTCGGCTGAAGCTTGCCGTTATAGCCTTTTATATGTTTTTCGCTCGCCAAATAAGTAAGCGCTCTCTTTGCATAGCCGGAAACATCCGCCAAATCCTTGAACTGCTTCAGCTCCGCATCGGATTCCAAACCCGTGGAGAGCTCGAACGCCCGGTCAATCATGACCGCCGCATCTTCCCGCGTAATGCCGGCGTTTGGAGCAAAATGCTCCGCGTCCACGCCTTGAACAATGCCGGAACCGCTTGCTCTCGTTACCGCATCGGAATACCACGCATCAAGTGCCACATCCTGAAATCCGGCTGTTTCTTGTCCGGCGAATCCAAATATACGGTCCAGCATGGCAATAAATTCTGCACGGCTGATTGGCGAGCCAGGCTTAAACGCACCATTTTCGTAACCGCTTACAACTCCAAATGAAGCCATGCGATTGACTGCGGATTCCGCCCAATGTCCTCGGAGATCCTTAAACGAAGCTGCCGCAGCCGCTTCCGAGGCATGAATCGCTGTCCCTCCGACAAGCGGGCTAAGAGTGGCTGCCAGCAGACTGCAGGCCGTTAATTGCGATAATCTCTTCTTTAACATAGTTACCTCCCCAATGGTTTACAGGTCGGGGCCGCATCAATCGGCCCCTCCTTTGCCTATCGCTACTCTTTTACCGCGCCAATTACCATCCCTTTAACAAAGAACCGCTGCAGAAACGGATAAACGAGCAGAATCGGAAGCGCGCCGATAAAGATTTGCGCGGCCCGTACCGTACGCTGCGAAATGTTCTCCAGCTGCTTCGGATCGACGTTGATCTTGCTGAAATCCTGCTGGACGATAATCGTCTGGAGGAGCGAAGCCAGAGGATAATCCTTGATATCCCGCATATAGATCATCCCGTCGAACCAGGAGTTCCATTGATAGACCATCGTGAACAGCGACAAAGTCGCGATGGACGGCATCGACAGCGGAATAAACACCAGCACCAGCGTCTTCAGCTGTCCCGCCCCGTCCAGAAAAGCCGCTTCCTCCAGTTCCTTCGGCAGGCTCCGGAAAAAGTTCAGCATCAGAATGACGTTCCATACCGATACCGCGCCCGGCAGCACCAACGCCCAGATGGAATCCATCAGTCCGATCTTTTGAACCAGGATGTAGCTTGGGATCAAGCCCCCGCTGAATAAAATCGTGAAGACAAAGATCCAGATATACATCGTGCGGCCCCGGAAATGAAGATCCTCCTTCGACAGCGGATAAGCGGTCATCAGGCAGAGAGCCATGCCGATTACCGTGGATAATACGGTTCTCATAACCGAAACGCCAAGCGAGTTCAGGAAATTGGAATTGCCGAACGTTTTCTCGTAAGCATCCGTCGTAAAGCCGATTGGCCAAAAGCCTACAAGGTTGGAAGAAGCCGGCGCCATGCTGCTGAACGATACGGCCAGAATATGAATGATCGGCAAGATGCACAGAAGCGACAGAAGACCAAGAAACACATAGTTGCCGATGTTGAAAATTTTGTAGCCTAACGTTTTGTGGTACAAAAGTAGAACCTCCTTAGAAGACGCGATAATTCGCAAATTTATAGGCCAGCCGGTAAGATGTCGCGATGAGAATCGTCGCTACGACGGATTTAAACAGTCCAACCGTTGTGGCGAAGCTCATTTTCCCGTTTAATATCCCCAGCCTATAAACGAAGGTGTCGATGATATCTCCCTTCTCCATCACGAGAGGGTTGTACAGGTTAAACACCTGATCAAACCCGGCATTCAAAATATTGCCGATCGACAAGGTTCCAAGCACGATGGTAATCGGCATCAGCGCCGGCATCGTAATGTGAAGGGTCTGCTTCAGCCTTGACGCCCCGTCCACCTCCGCCGCTTCGTAAAGCGCCGGATTGATTCCCGCCAGCGCCGCCAGGAAGACGATTGTTCCGAAGCCGAATTCCTTCCAGACGTCGCTGACAATAAGCGTGAAGCGGAACCAGTTGTTGTCCCCGAGGAAGAAGACCGGTTCAAACCCCAGCGCCGTTACGGCTTTATTCACGAGCCCCCCGTCAGGGGCAAGAATATCAAGCAGAATCCCCCCGAGAATAACCCAGGACAGGAAATGCGGCAGATAGACGAGTGTCTGGGTGACCCGCTTGAAGGCCATCAGCCTAACTTCATTCAGCAGAATGGCGAACAGGAACGGAACGATAAGTCCGGCTGCCATTTTGAAAAAGGCGATGACAAGCGTATTCCAAACCACCTGACCGATATCCGGATACTTGAACAGAAACCGGAAGTTGTCGAGGCCGACCCATTCAGATCCGGTTAACCCTTTCCAAGGCTTGAAATCCTGGAACGCGATTACGATTCCGGCCATCGGAACGTACTGGAAAATAATGACGAGAACAAGCGTCGGCAGGAGCATCACGTGCAGGGGCCAGTTGCGTTTCATGTTCCAGCTTTTCCTTGAAACACGGCGTTTTTCTTCTTGTGCAGGTAGCTGTAAAGCAGTTTCTTTCACCGCGGTATCCTCCATGTTCAGACAAATTTGTGCTTTTCTAGGTCGTCCTGACCTTGTAATATAACGATTATAGCAACGGGGATTTGTGATCTATATCCTAATATTGCAACAACGATATTGATATTTTAACTATCTGAAGGGGGCATCATCTTGCTGCTGCGGTTCAATGTTTTTACGAAAATCTCCCTTCTCGTCCTGCTCCTGCTTATCCCGGTCCTATCCCTTTACACCTATTCCAACCGGGAAAGCGTGCGCGTCATCGAGAATGAAATCCAAAGCGGCACAACGAATCGCTTGTCTTCCTTCGCTGCCCAGGTCGAGTCGAATATTTATCAGTTATCCCTCTACGGCGTATCGATTGGGCAGGACTCCAGCATTCAGGAGTACCAGCGTCCGGACTTCCGGGAGCAGCCGTATGAACGGGTAAAGCTGAGCGTCGCCATACTGGAAAAAATGAATCTGTACAACGCCGCCAGCAAGTGGCATTCCACCATTACGTTGTTTTTCCCGCGCACGGGAGACGCCTTGTCCACGGACTATTACAATACGATCACGTATCGGGAGGATGCTTTTACAAGGCCGTTCCTCAAATCCTGGGAGTATACGGGCGACAGCTTTGTCTGGTATGCAACCGAACCAACGACGGCGATGTCCAATCCGCGCAGCGCGAGGCTCATTACGAAGATCAGCTTCCCGATCAACCATGTGACGGCCATGCTGGATGAAAACAAAGTGAACAACAGCGGCGATCCGTTCCTGTTTAATCCGGAGCAGGGATCGATCCGCAATCATTCCGCCAACTCCGCGAAGATAGATCTTCTCTCAGAGAAGCTGAAATCATCCAAGCTCGGGGACAGGGGAGGCTTCCGCACGAAGCTGGACAATACCGAGTATTACGTCTCTTACATCAAGTCGGATAGCCTGAAGTGGTATTATGTCGATTATGTTCCGATGCAGCAGATCTTGAGCCCGATTACAAGCAGCCGGAACTTGTTCTATACGTCGATTGCCGTCCTGCTCGTCATGAGTATCGCGGTTATCTTTGTTATTTACCGGAGCGTTCAGGTCCCTCTGCTTCAGCTTGTCCGGGGCACCAAGCGGCTGTCTTCCGGCGATTTCTCGGTCCGGCTCAGTCATTCCGGCACGAATGAATTCAGCTTGTTGCTCGGCCGGTTCAACATTATGGCCCAGCGGATTCAAGAGCTGATCGAGAACGTATACGAGGAGAAGCTGCGGAGGCGGGAAGCAACGCTGAAGCATTTGCAATCCCAGATCAATCCGCATTTTCTGTACAACTGTCTGTTCTATATCAAAAACATGGCGCGGATGAAAAACGAAAAGGCCGTAGTGGCGATGGCGTTAAATCTTGGAGAGTATTTCCGTTACATTACGAGGTCGGAAAACGACGTGGCGACAATTCGCGAGGAGCTGAGCATGGTCACGAATTACCTGGAAATCCAGTCTCTCCGGCTTGAACGGATGCGGTTTGCGATTGAGGTACCCGATGAGCTCATGAACAAGACGATCTCGCGGTTAACCTTGCAGCCGATTGTCGAAAATGCCATTGTCCACGGATTGGAGCCCCAGGCGGAGAACGGCGAGATTCGGATCCGAGGATATGCGAAGGACGGGTGGTATCGGTTAGTCGTGGAGGACAGCGGGATTGGCATGGCAGACGATGAAATTCAGGAACTGCAACTCAGCCTTACCAAACCGCTGGACGACAATATGGGCTGCGGAACCTGGAACGTGCATCAAAGACTGATCTATCTGTTTGGAGAAGGAGCCGGCTTGTCTTATTCCCGCTCGGACTTGGGGGGAATCAAAACGATTATTACCTGGAGTGACAATACAATAGAGTAGGTGAAACAGCATGTTACAGCTCTTGCTGGTAGATGATGAACGGTCCGTTGTCGAGACCTTGGCCGAGACGATTCCATGGGGAGAATGCGGTATTTCCGTTGTTCACGAAGCGTTATCCGGTTCCATGGCATTGCAAATTATGGAGGATCATGCGATTGATATTGTGATTACCGATATCAAAATGCCGGGGATGTCCGGCATAGAGCTCATTACGGCGATTAACGGCAAATGGCCGCATGTCCGGACTATCTTGCTTACCGGATATGCCGATTTCGATTATGCCAAACAAGCGATTGCTCAGAATACCTTTGACTATCTGCTGAAGCCGGTCAGCGACGAGGATCTGATCGATTCGGTTGAGCGCGTAGTGAAACAAATCAAGGAGAAATGGGAAGAGGTTGCCTCCTACCGGAAAACCTTGTATACCTTGAACGAGAACCTTCCTTTGCTGAGGGCTAATACGCTAAATGAGCTGCTGAGAGGCAGCAATCAGTCTGCGCTTGCGGATAAGCTGGCGCTTCTGGAGCTTCCTTTTGCGGAGGGCGATCAGGCTTGCATGATGCTGATCCGGATGGAAGAGCGTTTTGCCGAAATGCCGGGGCAGGACTCCGCGCTGATGGAGTACGCGATTTGCAATATAACGAGTGAAATCATGCAAAATGATTACCATATCTGGCATGCCCGAGACAGCCACGATTACATCGCGATTCTAGTAAAACCAAGGAATCCGGCGGTTGCGGGCGCTGAAGCCAGGGCCTTGCTCGAGCGTTACGCCGCGCAAATTCAGACTAACGTGCAGAACTATCTCAAGGGAGCTATTTCGGTACTTGTAGGAGGCCAAGGAACGTTTCCGGGACAAGTGAAGGAAATCTATGAGCATGCCGTTACCTCCATGCGCCGGAAGATGGGCCACGGAAAAGGGTTGTTTGTGACCACGCAGGAAGCCTTGGATTCCAGCCCGATGAATACGGTCTGGTCCTTATACGAGCCGCCTACCCTGATCAGCCTTCTGGATGCCGGAAGGTTCGACGACGTCGAGACGAAGATCCGGCATATTTTCCGCGATATGCTGGAGACGGGCAGTGAGCAGGATATGTCGGAACAGCTGATTGAAGCTTATCATGTGCTGGCCGGTGCGTTCTCGTATATCATTCACAAGAACGGCAAGCTGCTGTCCTCCGTTCTCTCAGCTGAGGCGCTCAAATTCTTCCATGCCCCCGCCTACACCACGGCGGCGCAGCTGATGGAATGGTCGATCCGGATCCTGCAGGGTATCCGCGAGGATGCCGATCAGGAGCTGAAGGATAATCACAGCACGATTGTCCGCACGGTCCGGTCGTTTATCGACGTCAATCTGGCTAAGGACGTATCGCTGCCGGCTATTGCGGACCACGTCCATCTGCATCCCGTGTATCTCTCGAAAATCTATAAAGCGGAAACCGGCGAGCCGCTGACGGAATACGTGTACCGGCTTCGGATGGAAAAGGCCGCGTTCCTGCTTCGCACAACGCCTTCCAAGGTATTCGAGATCGCCGAGATTGTCGGTTACAACAATACCGCGTATTTCATCCGCGTGTTTAAGAAGTTTTTTGACGTGACTCCCCAGGAGTATAGGGACGATGAGGGGAGGTAGTTGCGGGTAACTGTTGGCGCGTGGTACTGCGCTGTGGCTGGCACTGCGCTGTGGCTGGCACTGCGCTGTGGCTGGCACTACGCAAGTGAATGCTCTTTCGATCGCTGTTGTTTTCAAAGTTTCCGATTTAAAATTGGTCTATGGTTAAACTTCGAAAACAAAGGCGAGCTACAAGCTTTCTGCAAGAAAGCTACTTCGGAAGCATAATCTACGCTTCTAAAAAGCATTCACTCGCTCCGTGTCCGCCTGCTCCGTTTGGCGTTACACCACAAAAACCTCGCTTCATCGTTTGGATGAAGCGGAAAGATAGACCCTCGCAGGGGTCTTTTTTTCTGCTCGGGTTGTATTGTATTAGCTACCTGCTCTTTCTCGTGGCTTGGAACTCGCCACCCTCTTCGGCCTGTCACGCCGCTTGAACGGCTATAGCAGGCACTTTCCCTGCTATTCGCCACTTTCCTCCGCGCGCCAAGGTGCTCGATCGGCTGCAGCAGGCTTTTTGCCTGCTATTTGGCTCACCCTCGCAACTAAGTTGTGGAGCAACGCGAAAAAAACGAAAAAAGACCCACTCGGGGTCTTTTTGCGTTGCGTTCGTGTGAGTGCCTACGACTCGCTTTCTTCTTCGGCTTTTGGCTTGAAACGTCCGGCAATGTCCAGCACGTACTTGATAATCAGGGATAAGCCGCCTATGAAGAATAGGGTAATCAGCGTCCATTCCGTCGGGTCCAAATTCACTATTGATATAAGGAAATATAGAGGATATACGTAGAATAGGATGTCTTTTAGATAAGGAAGAAATGATGTCTTGAAGCTCCCGTCCCAGAACGATTTGGAAAAGGCAATTACGAAATCAATGATCATAAAGCCGAATACGCCCCAGAACGTGTACTTGATCCAGTCGACAAGTGTAAATGTCACTCCATCATCACCACCTTACTACACCATATGCGACGAAAGGTGACATGTTGATTAAGAGCGCCCAAAACTTTTCGACTGGCTTGTGTGAAAATTGACAAATTCCGAAAACCTTATGCTTACAACAATCAACAATCATTACCTGCGGCCAGCGGCAAACCGTTTCAGCAGGCTGAACGCTTATCCTTCTATCCAGAAGCGCCGGATTACATTCCCGTTCTCTTCCACGAAGCTTTCGTCCTCTACTCCGCCATTGTTCAGAATGGTCTTGGCAGAGGCCAAATTGTCCTTATCGCAAACGACGAGAACACGCTTGATCCCAAGCTCCTTCGTCTTCTCCAGCGAGAAGGCAAGCAGCTGGGTCGCATACCCTTTCCTTCTGGCCGAAGGGCGGATTCCGTAGCCGATATGTCCTCCTCTGTTCAGCAGCCAAAGCGACAAATCATGCCTGATATTGACGGCGCCAACAATGGTGCGATCACCGGCGGCAAGCCAATAGGTCGAGCCAGGCACCCAGCCATCCGGAAGACCAGCTCCGCTCGCTTGATCCTCCAGCCATTGAATCATCGCCTCAAAATCAGACGGATCCCTTTCTACAACCCAGGGAACAATATCTTCTCCGCTTGCGATCCACTCCCGATAAAAATCCAGATAGGGCTCCTTCCAATCCGCCGCCGGCCGAACCAGATACACCTCTTCCATGCTACTTCTTCCCTTTCTCGCGGTTCTCCGCTGCCCGATATTCGGTAATCCGCTTAATCAACTCATACGGAATCGGTTTATTCAGCGGGAACTGTACAGAGCCCTTAGCCCCTTTGTAACCGGACAGCTCCTCGTGGAAAGCAGCGATGCCTCCCGCGGTCGGATAGAAGCCGATATGCTTTTTGAAGGCCGCGTAATAGACCAGGTTCCCGTTCAGCTCAAAAGCCGGCATCTGGTAGCTGATCTTTTCCTTGGCATCCGGCGCGGCTTCCCGAATCACTTCCCTGATCTTCGTTAAGATGGCCTGTAAGTCTGGGGGAAAATCCGCAATATACTCATCAATCGTTTGGTAAGTTGTCTTATTCGCTTCCATACCTGCTCCTTTCGCCCCTACACCTCGTAATTAACGACATAGGGCTGCATGTCCGTATTATAAAAGCCCACACTGTACTCAATCAACTCATCGGCAGCGCCATACGCAAACCTGGAACGTTTCAGCAAAATAGCCTGCTCCGCAGAAAGGCCGAGCACCTCCTGCACAGCCGCGGGGGCTTGCGATGCGCCGAACTCGTCCCGGTAATGCTCCGGAACAAAGCCTTGCTCCTCCAGCCAGTCGTATAGCGATTGAATGGAGAGATTAGCCCCGCCTTCGCCATTCGCATAAAGCCCGACCGACAGATAATGAGTGTAATGAATATAAGGATGTCCATTCAGAAGATATAATCTTTCCACCTTTAATGCCTGAGGGCCAAACAACCGGTACGGCTCGGTGCCCTCCTCATTATCCACAAGCTCAGTTCGCAGCAGCCGCTTGCCAATCTGATGGCCCTCCTCGACCAGCACTTCGGTGAACCGCTTCAGCTTGGACAGCTTGGAGGATGAAGTATTACGGACGACCCTCGTCCCTTTGCCGCTGCTCGTCTCCAAATAACCTTCCTGCACAAGCGCTTTTATCGCATTGCGCACGGTTATTTTGCTTACCTGGAATTCCTGCTCCAGCTGCGGCTCCGATGGAATATTCGAATCCACCGGGTACACGCCGTGCAAAATCCGATCTTTAATGATGCTCATCACCTGTATATAAAGAGGCCTGTTCTTTCGTGCCAGCTTCATCGTATCTGTTCCTACCTTTCTACATCGCTTGCCGTATCCGCCATTGCGCGCACAATATCCCGCTCGAGCGACATCGGCGTGTCCCCTGCGATGGTATGGGCTAGTACTGCCGCAGCAGCAGCAAAGCCAACCGTCCGCTCCGCCGCAAATCCCTGCAGCTCCCCATGAATGATCCCGCTTGTATAAGCATCGCCAGCCCCAATGCGGTCGTAAACCATAAACGTCCGCTTGGGTGAAAAAGCAAAGTCCTGCTCCTTATAGAGAAAGCCGCGCAGCGAGTGGGTTTGGTCGGCGTTTACGGTACGGTGCGTACCCGCAATTACGGAAATGCCATACCGGCCGGCCACGCCGGGCATCAGCTCCTTCAGCTGCTCTTCGCGTTCCGTTGCCTCCGCCTGCATGCCGAGAATATGAATGGCGTCCCGTTCATTCATCATAACCATATCCGCCAGCTGAAGCAGCTTCTCGTAATGCGGCTTCGCGGCGCCATATCCGCCTTCTCCCCATAATGCAGGACGGTAATTGCAATCGAACACGATGGTCCCGCCCCGCTCCTTAACCGCCTCGGCCAGCTTCCGCATATGAAGCCGGACGCCGTCATTCATTGCAAGCGATATGCCGCATAGATGAAGAACGTCGATATCGGCGGCAATCCGCTCATAATGATAAGCATCCGCAGGAGCGGTATTAAAGCTGCTTTCCTGCCGGTTCGAATAAGTGACGCGGCTAGGACGCGAACCAAAACCTTTTTCGAGAAAATACATGCCGATATATTGGCCGCCGCGCAAAAGCCGGTCTTGCATTACGCCAAGCTTGCGCAGACTTGCCGCTGCCGCATCGCCAAGCGGATTATCCGGAAGGCGGGAGATCAGCGAGGTGGAATAACCGAACCTCGATAACGCCGACATCACATTAACGCCAGTCCCCGAGAAGGAATAGGCAAGGCTTCCCGCTTGCGTCAGCAGCTCACAGCCTGGGGTCTGCAGACGCATCATGACTTCGCCAAATGCCGCGATCCGCTTAGCCTCCATACTGGTCAACCAGCTTCTTCATCGTGCTGAGCAGCTCTTTTACGTCCTCCGCTTTGGTTGCTCCGGTTGTCTTGTCAATGATCGAGGAATAAACATGCGGGATAACCTGCGGCACGCCCGCTTCCAGCGCAATGCGCAAAATCGCCTCGAAGTTATCCATGTCGATTCCGCCCGTCGGCTCAAGCGCAAAGCCTTCCTCCGCGCACGCCCGTGCAACGGCGCGAAGCTCATCTTCGCAGGCCAAGCCGTTCATCGGAAAATATTTCAACGCATTGCCGCCCATATCGCGGACAAGCGCAATCGCCGCCTTCACCGGCACAATCGCCTGCTCCCGCTGAACCGCGCTTGCCGGTCCCGTAGACAGATTTACGTAGCCCGCCCGGCCGGTCGGGGATACCAGAGCGTTGATCCAGCTGTCCCGCTCTCCCAGATTAGCCCTCGTGGCACCAACCGCGGGAAATACCTGATTAATATGCGAGCCCCTGTATTGCCTCGCGATCTCCGCTACAACGGCTGCCTGCCGGTTATCCCCGGCACCAAGGCCAATCGACACGGCATCGTCTATCGCGTTTCCGTACTCGCGCATCGCTTCCACCGCTGCCTCGACGGTCGGATAGTTTTTGGACAAGACGCCAACCAGCACATAACCTTCCGCCGTCTCGAATACTTCCTTCGCATTGCCGATGCTGCCCGCAAGCACATTTAGCGCAGCTCGTCCTTTGTACAATCTCTTCGTCATATTAGACATGGGTACGGCCTCCTGCCAGTTGTCTGATTCGAGCTTCAATGACGTCCATATCGTCACCCGTCAGCGGGCGGGGATCAATATCGAAGTAGCCTTGCTTCACGCCATAGTCACGGGTATAAATTGCAATATCTCCCTCGCGCAGCCCGTCGTTGACGGACTTGGCCGTCGCAGCGGCCAAATCGGGGTCAATCTGAACGCGCGCACGGTAAATCGCCCGCCCCGCTTCGTCCTGCACGATCGTCACCTTCACGCCGGGAAGCTCGCCAAGCGGAAGGAGCTTATTCAGAGCGGCCTTCTCCCGCTCGCTGTTATCCGGCTTATCGCGGTATTCGTCCAGCGCCTGCAGCAGGCCAAAGGAAGTCTCCTTGCCGACCTTCATGCTGCGGCCGATGCCGTGGAGCTGCATTTTCACCCACTCGATATACTTCCGCTTGCCGCCTACAATACCGGAGGTAGGACCTTCAATCGCCTTAGAGCCGCTATATATCGAAAGATCGGAGCAAGCAACGTATTTCCGCAAATCCTCTTCCGCCGCCGCATCTACGATCATAGGAACGCCCCTTCGCTGCGCAATCTCCCATGCTTCCTCGACGCTGATCATGTTCTTCTGCACGGCATGATGGGATTTCACATACAATATCGCCGCCGTACGCTCGTTAATCGCCTCTTCCATATGCTCGGCTTTGCCTTCGTTCGCGTATCCAACCTCGACCAGCCTGCCGCCGCCAAGATAGACCATCGTTTCGACCGGAGCTCCGTATTGCACGTTATGGCCTTTGAGGATAATAATCTCGTTCTGTAAAATCGGCTCTTGATGAAGCTTCTCCGTCAGCCGCCGATTTCCTTTCGTCACGATCCCCGCTACCGACAATGCAATGCCGCTTGAAGCGGAATTTACAATCACCGCGGCTTCGGATTCCATAATTCCCGCAATGTAGTCGCCGGCCTTATCAACGAGATCCGCAATCTCCACATAGCTCTGTCCGCCTTGCTTCATCGCGTCCATGACCGTATCGGTTGGTGCGGAGACCCCCAGGATACTCATCCGTCCGCTGGCGTTAATAACCCGCTTTAATCCATATCTAGCATGTAAGGTATTGTCCATTCGTATAAACTCCCCTCGCCTGAATCGTTTGCATCGCCATTCGCTTCTCGCCTTCGGAGTCGATAAGCTCCAAAGGCCGTTCAGCCACTTCGAACAAGGTAAGATTCGCCTGCTCGCCGGCCTTAACGCGTCCAAGCTCCGGCCTACCCAACCATTCCGCCGGACGCTTGGTAACCGCCGCTATAATCTCGTTCAGCTCATACCCGAGAGACAGAAACTTCGTCAGCACATCGGACATGCTCCGAACCGGACCGTTCAGCCGGTTGCCCCGGTAAATATCCGTACTGATCGTATCGAACGGAATGCCCGCGCGCTTCGCCATCTCCGCCACCTCAAAAGAGAAGCTCGCCGTCCCATGGCCGACATCCAGCCGGACGCCACTAGCCCTCGCTTCCAGCAGAGCGGGCAGCGGTCTGCCTGACAGATCAAACAGCCGGTTATCCGGCTTGCCGTTCAAATAATGCGTGACGACATCCCGCTCTCGAAGGAGCGGCAATATTTCCTCGACGCCCGGCGGCCTTGAGCCGATATGCACCATGAGCGGCAAGCCGCTTTCCTCGGATAGACTACGTGCCAGCCGCAGCGGATCAAGGCCGTTCCGTCCAACAACGCTGCCGCTCATTCGGGCTTTTAGCCCCACGATAAGATCCGGATAACGGTCAATCGCCCGCAATACCGCTTCCCTGTCAATCCAGTGCAGCTCCGACAGCTCATCCACCCGCTGCAGCCCGATCCGGGATACATTAAGCAGTGCCAGCACTCTCGTCTTCGCCTGCTGCCTGCTTGCCGCAAGCTCTCCAATCCGGTCCGCGCCGCAGCTTCCCGCATCAACAATGGTCGTTACCCCATGCCCGACGCCAATCTCGTCAATCTCATCGCCATACGGATCCAGTCCAGGTACCGCGTGCACATGCAAATCAATCCATCCGCTGGAGGCATAGAGACCGGTACAGTCTATGATCCGGCTGCCGCCTGCCGTACCCGCTGCCGCCAGCTCCGCAATACGTCCATCCTCGCCAATGACAATATCCACCGTCTGCAAGCTGTTAATCAGCCTGACATTCCGCCATATGATTCGTTCGCTCATCCTGCCACCTTTTTCATAAAGAGACATCAGTGATAACATTATAAGGTTAAGATACAGGGGAAACGGGAAGAGGTCAATAAAACATTATAATGTTTAAGCAAAATAAAAATGAGTAAGCAAATTAATGAAAGTCGCTTCACTAACTCGCATACTCTTTTCTGCTCTTCAACAAAGCAAACGACGCCTGGCTTTAACAGATTGGCAAGCGGCAAAAAAAAGAAGGAACCCTCACCATTCAGTGAAAGGTTCCCTCTGCTGTTTATAACGTTAATTCCAATTCTCAAACTTGTATGTCCAGAACCGTTCCGTACCGAAGCGCTCCTGAATCTCTTTGTCGGTATGCAGCTTGTTGCCGAAAATCTCAGATGCGTGGAACTGCGAGCGATGGGCCCGGATGGAAGCCATCTTGTTCTTCAAATAATCCCTCACATCAAACGAGATATCCGGCTTGCCGATCGCCTGCTCATGATTGCGGGAGAACGCCGCGCAATAGACGGGAGGTCGATCTTCTTCGGGCAGTCTTCCTACCGTCCGAACTACGGCCTCCCCGGTTGCGTCATGGTCCGGGTGAACGCTGTAGCCCGGATAAAACGTGAAGATAACCGTAGGCTTTACTTCTTCAATCAGAGCATGAATATGTTCATCGAGGTACACTTTATCCTCGAACTCAATGGTTTTATCATGGAAGCCCAGCATTCTCAAATCTTGAATACCGATGGCCGCGCAGGATTCTTCAAGCTCTCCCCGGCGGATCTGCGGCAGCGTAACCCGGCTTGCGAAAGGCGGAAAGCCCATGTTGCGGGCCATCTCCCCAAGCGTCAGGCAGGCGTAAGTCACATGCGCGCCTTGATCGATCAGCTGCGCAAGCGTGCCGGATAAGATAAACGCTTCGTCATCCGGATGCGGAAAAATAACTAGAATACGTTCCATTCGTATCTCTCCTTTCTAAAAGCTTTCTGTAAGAAAGCTGCTTCGTAAGCATTAGCTAAGCTTTCTGTAAGAAAGCTGCTTCGTAAGCATTAGCTAAGCTTTCTGTAAGAAAGCTGCTTCGTAAGCATTAACCTCCAGTTAAAACGGCTCCCGGCTCAGCTGCAGCGCGACAACCAGCTTGCCCTGCTGGTCATGGCCGGCGAGAATAAGCCGCTCGGATTCGTTCTCTTCATAATGAGTCAGGCCTTCGGAATAAACCCAGCCCTGCCGCATTTTCAGTCCGACGCGGAAAGGACCGTTCCCGGAAATTAAACCATTCGAATATTGAATAACGGCATTCGTTAGAAAAGTAGCGGCCGGATGCTTGGAGGCGTCGTTATGAGCCGCATAGGCTCCTGTCGTCATCTCAAGATGAATATACACATCTTGATCTTTCAAGCTTTCCAGGCGTCTTTGAACCTCAGCCGGATGGATCGGTTGCATCATCTTGAATTCTCCTTTGACCATATAATTAAGATGAATTGAGAAGATTGTATAGTAAGTTTATCGGAATAGCAAGAATAAGATTAACGTTCCGATACCTTTTTCTCATAAAGATTAAAATCGCCGATTGGGTTGGATGCCGTACCCTTAAATTCGTAGCCGCAGCCGTTCCCGTAGAAATCGTTCAGCTTTGGATTGTTGGCAATGCAATCAAGCCGAACCCGGTCTTTACCCGGGAAATGAATGCCTGAACCCGCCCACTGAACAATCGCCTCGCCGAGATTTGTTCCGGCAGCCTTGCGGTTAATATTAAGCCGGTGCAGATAGACGGAGCTCTCATGCCCTTCCTCGCCCCACAGTTCCCGGTCCCACGGGCTTGCCTGCTGCATCAGCATAACCATCCCCATCAGCGTGTCTTCCTGCATGAAAATATATACTTCGCCACGTTTGATGGCTTCCGGCGTACGATGGGAGTCTTCGCCCTGCAAAAGACCGCTCCATTGCGTGGAGCCTTTGCTTTTCAGCCATTCCGCCGTACTGGCGAGCAGCCCAAGCACGGCCGGCGTATCCCCTTCCGTGGCTTGGAATACTTTTATATGATTCTGAATGATCCCGATTGGTTCTGAATGTGTATACATCGATGGTGTCCTCCCGCTAATAGCCTAAGATACCTACAGTATACTCTCTTTGTCCAAGCTTCTACAAATCTCAACCGCAGGTTGAGTCCGGCAAAAGTTCAATTGCCGCGTTATTGTTCCGTCGGATTAACTTCAATAGAATGAAGAGTATCGAAGGAGCGTGAACTATTATGAAGGAGCAACTGGCGCGGAGCATTGCGATCTACCGGAAGGAACGGGGGCTGACGCAGGAGGAGCTGGCAACAAGGCTCGGCATTTCATTTCAGGCGGTATCCAAATGGGAGAACGCCCTAACGATGCCGGATCTCTCGCTGCTGCCGGAATTATGCCGGACTCTTCAGGTAAGCGCGGATAAACTGCTTGGCTATGCCTCTCAGGATAAGCCGATTACCATCTACGAAGAGGAGTACAAAACGGAGAACTATTATTGGGGAACGGAGCCTAACGGCGGCGTATACGAGGTGCTGCGGCAGATGCCGCCGTCCAAACGACTGAAGCTGCTGGATATCGGCTGCGGGGAAGGGCGCGACGCGGTGTTTTTTGCTCGCAACGGTTATGAAGTAACGGGAATCGATGTGTCGGATGCCGGGATCGAGAAGACGAAACGACTCGCCGACGCTGCTCGGGTTCAAGTGAAAGTGATCAAAGCGGATGTGCTTGATTTCCGGCTGGATTCGGCTTATGACATCATCTACTCCAGCGGAGTTCTTCATTATATCAAGCCGGAGTTCCGCCAGGAGATCTTCGCGAACTACAAGCAGTTCACTAACCCTGGCGGAATCCATGTCCTGAATGTATTCGTGCATAAACCATTTATCGCCCCGCCGCCGGAAAAAGAACCTCATGCCTACAAATGGCATTCGGGCGAGCTGTTAAGCCATTATCATGACTGGCTGATCAAGGACAGCGCCGAGCTTGTATTTGACTGCAATTCCAGCGGCATCCCTCATCAGCATGCGATGAGCACGATCATGGCGCAGAAGATATAAAAGCTTGCCATTATCCCGTCCCGTCCGGAGTTTGTGCGGACGGGACTTTGAGTTGTCCGGTTATTTATCGTTCTTTTCAATAAGAAACAACGCTTCATCAAGCGTAACCTCGTACTCCTGCCTGCCCTCCATGTCTTTCAGCCGGACGGTGCCGCTTTGAACCTCTTCTTCGCCGATTAGCAGCGCATACCGGATCGCCCTGCTTTCAAGCGAGGCCAATGCCTTTTTCAGCTTCCTGCCCGCCGGTTCCATTCCCGTCTTCATCCCGTTCGACCGTAAGACGGTCGCAGCGAGCAAGGCTTCATCAATCGTATTGCCGATGGCTATAACGACGACCTTTGGAGCAGGCGCCGGAATTGGCCGATCCCGGATCATTTCCATAATAGACTCCATGCCAAACGAAAGCCCCACGGCCGGATATGCAATGTCTTCGCTTCCGATCAGCTTTCCGATTATGGCGTCATACCGCCCGCCGCTCCCTATGCTGGACGTATAAGAGCCGCTTGCGTCAAAGATCTCGTACACGGTCCCTGTATAAAAAGACAAGCCTCTTGATAAAAAAGGATCAAATCGGCAAATGTCCGACAGTCTGAGCTTATCCATTAGGGTCTGCAGAGATCTAACCTCGGCTGCACCTTGTGATTCCGCAAGTCCGTATCGATCGACCAGAACATCAAATGACAGCTCTTCCATGGCCATAAGCTCAGCAAACTCCCGAAGCGTTGCTCCGGGAATGCCTTTCCCCTTCAGTTCATCCAGGACATCATCCTTGCCGATTTTCTCGAGTTTATCGAGCGTAAGCATGACGGAAAGACTGTCTTCCGCCTGCACTCCAACCGCATCCAGAATCTCCCCTAGAAGCCGGCGGTTATTCCACCGCATTATGACGGGAATTTCCAGCCTTTTAAAAACCTCAACCGCAATCAGCAGCAGCTCCGCTTCTGCTTCCGGCCCCGCAATTCCCACCACGTCAACATCACATTGCAGGAATTCCCGCAGACGGCCGCGCTTCACCGGACCATCGCGAAAAACCTTCCCGATCTCGTACCGTCTGTACGGAAGCTTGATTCCGGGATTCAAAGCCATAACCTTCGCGAACGGAATCGTCAAATCATAGCGCAGACCAAGTCTCCTTCCGCCTTGATCCGTGAACCGGTACATCTCCTTCAGAATTTCATCGCCGCCCGCATACTTGGATGTCAATAAATCCAGCTCCTGAAGCACGGTTGACTCCATGCTCTCATAGTCATACCAATCGAAAACCTCCTGCAGCACAGTCCTTACCTTCTTGCGAAGCGCTTGTTCCCGTCCGAAATAATCGTAGGTTCCTTTTACATTTTGCATATCCGGCACTCTCCTTTTATTTTGGTAAAAAACAAAAAAACGCGCAGGACCTCTTGGTCCTGCGCGTTATCTATGCCGCAGGGAGGCCAACGCGAAATGCGCTAGCCCTCCCTGAATTTTGTATCAGGGGTGCTAACGCTTTTTGTGATGATGAAGTTGATTAAGCATGATTGTGATCATATGCGCAACTCCTTCACATAACTCGGATAATTAACGTTGATTATAGCAGGGCAGATTCCAAGATGCAATGCATGCTTTGCATTATGAAAAAATGGAATCTATTCTCTCCCGGTCATAATTAAGGATCCAGTTATTCCGTTTATAATACTGGGACCGAAGAGTTTCGGGAGAACCCGACACAATGTCTAAACCTCGACTGTCATAAAAATGAAAAATGGTTTTTTTCGTTTCGTTAACAATATAAATCCAGCGACCTGAAAACAGCATTTTATTGATGTGAATATCTGAAGCTTTACACTTTAGCACAAAACGATAATATTCCCAGCCATCCTCTACGTCATCTTCCTCATCCGGACGCCATCTGATGCAGCTGAGCGTACGAACTGCATGCGAGTTAAGCAGTAGCCGACTGATTGGTTTGAATTTTCGAGGCTTGTTGGGTATTCGTTTAAAGCAATCATAATAAATAAAAAGCAGATCATCATCTGCCTGATGCGTATCTTTGAATAAAGTCAGAGCCCGATGTTTCACCTGTTTGAAATAACTGTCATACGATACATTGGGATCAGGATTTCCAATTTCATATCGAATTCCTGTATCTGCATTATAAAATAAGGGAGCTTTCAGCCTGAAATCAGGAGAAAAATGGTCTCTAAGAAAAAGGTCGAGTATTTGATTCGTATTCATGGTATCACCTGTCACTTCTATAGCATTATCACCTATTGTACCTTGCTATTTATTAAGTCAGCACTTTAAAAATAATTGTAATAAAAAAGCCCGCTCCTACAGGAGGGGCTTAAGCTATAGTTAGACACTTATTCCACATTCACGATGTCATCAGCCTTCTGGGCAATGCGGGACCAATCCGCGTGCTCCTGGCCATATTGATCAAGCAAAGCAGACAACTTGTTCATCAGCTCGTCATTTAGAATCTGCTTTTGCTGAAGCTCGATGTCCAGCGCGACCAGCAATATTTTCGCAAGATCCAGGTCACTCACCTGCAGCTCGCCAAGGTCCCCCGGGAAAAACTTCACCCGCATCAGGGAGGCGGAGTGGCTGTCTTCCTTCGAGTACATCAGATCATATAGTACCTCAAAATGATTCGCATACTCGGCGTTCTCGATTGTTCTTAAGAATACAGCCTGGTCGGCTAATTTGGAGTGAGCCGTTCCTACGAATAAGGTGTTCCCGCCGATATCGGTCAGAACAAACCGTCTGTCCTCGGCCAGATCCTTTACCTTGGATATGCGGGGTATGCCGCCGCGCGGGATTTTCCCCGTCTTCTCCTTGAGCGAGGATGTAAAGCTTGCATAGAGCCCATTAACATCATCCGTCTGAACATAGCACATATTCTGGTTCTCGACGGGCACCGTCTTCTTGCTGCCATAGAAGTGCAGCTCGATGTCGCCGTATTTCATAACCGCGTAAGGATTGGGACGAGTGTACAATTGGACGGTTTGAAAACCAAGCGTCTCATAGAAAGCCACCTGCTCTTTTAGGGATGGACACGGTAAAATCGGGATAATTCTCTCCAGACCGTTCAGCTCCTTTAGTTAACTGATCCTATATCTATGGAGATTATACCTTTCTCCCCTTCCTTTGGTTTCATCCTTGGACCAATTAGCGAGAAATCAATATCCTGCCATCCAAGCGGGTACGCGGGCGATGCGGGCTGCAGCCCGTAATCCCCTGCCGCTTCATCAACGAACCCGGCAGGCGCAAGCAGCGTCTGCGCATCATATTTTCCCTCCAGTAATGAACGCCAGGATTCCCACGCATACAGGTTACCCCAGACTTTACTTACTCCGATCGAGGGAAAAGGAAGCTCGCCCGTGACCAATGGCGCCGCGCCATCACGCCAATACAGATTACGGTCAGCCGATGCCAGACGCTCCCCGCTCCAATTCACATGCGCGTACATATAACCGGAATTGGATACGATATTCGACTCGATCACAATATCACGGTTGTACTCGCCTACCATTTCCTGCGTGCCAAAAGCGCATTCCGACTCGTTATTCGTAATTAAGTTGTTCCTGATCCGGTTGCCGATCCCTTTCGAGAATATGGCCATCCACAGCTTGCCTTCACCGGTCTGGTACAAATGATCGATCACGTTATGAGTGACTTCTACGTCGTCGGTCGCATCATCGAGATAGATCCCAAAGCCGAAGGAGAAATGAATACCGCTGTGATGCAGCCGATTGCCATGAATGACATTGCCGCGCCCGATTCCCCAAGACTCAATCATCCCGCCGTCCTGACTGTCCGTCATTACATTCGAGAGATCGTTATAACAGATCCGGTTGTTACGGGTATACAGGAAATCATAATGGTTATCCCAAGCGACAGCCGTCTCCCACAGCATGGACGGCATCCGCTGATAGCGAAGCCCTTTCATGGAAATGCCATAACGGGGCATATTCGCGATCCGGTTATGGGCAATCTCGTTATCCCCGCTCTGATACAGCACAATGCCGCTTCCATGCCCCACCAGTTCGCCGCCGTCTGTAATCACATTATCCGCGATACGGTGGCCTTTGTTCCGGTAAGGAGCAAGGTTATCCCGAAAATCCCCCTCTCCCGGTGCATAACCTGATGCATAAATACCGGTATGGCCCACCCGCTCGACTCGGTTGCGAAGCAGCCGAACTCCTTCAACGCCGCGGTCAAGATATACCCCGCAGGTACCCGAATTACGAATGATGCTGTCCGAGATCTCGATATCTTGAACATCACGCAGATAAACGATGCCATTCCGGTTCTCATCCGGTTCCGCGTTATCCATGCCGGGCTCCTCCCGCATCATTCGGAAATCCTCAACGAAATCCGTGCAAACAAAGGTTAGACCGGAAAAGGTCAGTCCGGAAGCTCTCTCTTCTTCGCTGTCTCCCTGTATATGAAGAATACGGCCGATTAACGGCGCGACGACTTGCTCCTTCCATGGCGACTCGCTTCGCGGACGGTAATACAGCACGCCGGCCGATTCATCCAGGTGGAACTGGGCGGGCTCCCGCAGGAAGGCAAGCGAGCCTTGCAAATAATAACGGGACTCCTCTCCAATCTCCCAGCAGCTGGGCCGCTTGAAACGGATCGTTCGCTGCCCGGCATCCATATCGGCGACCGGAATGGTCTCCGCGAACCAGTTCGCCTCGCCTCCGCCCGGCCATACATAAATCTGCAGGCCATCCGCATCGCCATGCGGAATATCCGGGAATTCCCCCTCCCTATAGCGAATGCCGGCTCGTCCGTCTTCCTCGAGCGGCTGAGAGCGGTAGTACCCGGAGTCTGGCATTCTGGCTTTCGAAATGCGCCGGCCATCCGCATAAAGAGTATGGAACTTCACACCCTTCGGCACCCGTGCCGACCAAAGTCCATCTCCCTCGTCTTCCCACGCTGTCAGAACCATTCCGCCGATAAACTCAGCGGTTTCTCCTTCCGCGCTCCGGTAGATGACCGGGCATCGCTCAGCATCCGCGTCGCCGCAGCCGAACCGGAGAGGTTCATCAAGGGTATAGGTGCCTCCCCGGACAATAACGGTTACTCCCGCAGCCGCGCCTTCTTTAACGATAGAACGGACGGCCGCCTGTGCTTCCCGAATGCTTCGGAACGGCTGTTCCTTGCTCCCGTTGCCATGATCACTGCCCGATCCGCTGACATAGATTTCAAGCATGCTTACACCCCTTATGCTTGTAGGTTTGACTCCACACTGCCACAGCACCGGCTATACTGTAAACTGCACAAAATGCTAAAAAGCGTACGATCTGCGTATATCCCCTTTATAAGGTGATTCCGTCTAAAATAACCCTTGCGTAACTTTTTGGTAACGTTTACAACTATACATATAGAGACTACATGCTGGATAAAGGGGCAGATACTCATGAAAGCATACGGCTACTTTACCTCCAAGAAATATTTCAAGCGCGTGTTATTTTCTATTATGCTGACGATGGCCCTGATCTTGACCGGTCTGTCCGCAGCCAATACCTATCTGCTCGAGAGGTCGGTCAAGCATGTCCAAGAGGACGCGAACTTGAAGGTTCTGACCCAGACCCAATACAACCTCTCCTATATGAATGAAATTATCGTACACCTATCTACCTTCGCGTATCGCGATAATGCCCTGATTCCGCTGATGTTCAGCAACAATCTGCCCAAGATGGAATATATCCGCGGTTATCAGCAAATGTACAACATGCTGGAAAGCTCCTCCTTCCTTCATTCAATGGCGGTATATAACGCCTCGACGAGAGAGCTTTACGGTTCCTCCAGTGATTTTCTGGTGGACGGCGGCACGACGAAAAACAGTATCCTAGAGTGGCTGCTGCATACCTCTGGAGGCTCCTTGCCTACCTCCAGACTGATTCCGTTCAGCTTCAATCATTCTAACGGCATCGATGCCTTTGCTTTTATCGTAACGGATGCATACGGCCCGTTCACCTCCGAGCAATCAGCCGTCATCTTGTTCATTAAACCGGACTGGGTATTCGACAGCCTGAGCAAGCTTAACGGCGTAAGCAGCGGGAACAGCGGCGAAATTCTAATCCGAACCTCCGGCGGGCAGTTGTTCGACAGCGGGCATTCGAGCGAGTCTCTTCCTTTGGATCAGGAGGCCATTGGACAGCTGGTAGATCCGGATCATACGGCATCATCCGTACAGCAAAGCGACTCCGGCTTTGTGATCGGCAATTCCGGCGGGCAGAAGGTTATGATTACGTACTTGCATGGGATCGGGGATTGGACCATTCTGTACATTCAGCCTTACAAGGAGATCATGCAAGCGGTCTCGGATATGCGGACAAGGAATTTTGCGCTCACCGGCGCGTTTATCCTTCTTTCTATCGGAATTTCCATCTGGCTGAGCTATAAGCTTTACGGTCCTATCGAAACGATGCTGAAGCGGATTCTGCCGCATATGCGAACCGCTGCTCCCGATTCAAGCAAGCGCAATGAACTGGATGCCATGGGCGATTTCTACGAGCAGCTCTCCGGACAACTGCAAGAGATCAGCTCGGAGCAGATCGTGCGCAAATATTATATCCGCAAGTTCCTGACCGATTACCGGAGCCTCTCGGAGCTGGATATGCGGCAGCTGATTACGAAGCATGAGCTGCAGCTTGCTCCGCAAGGACCATTTACGGTATGCACGCTTCGGATCGACCGGTACGATGAATATGACCGCCGTACCTCAACGGCGATGAAGAAGCTCCACAGCTTTGCCGTAATCAATATCACGAGGGAAGTGCTGTCGCGGGCATTCTGCTGCGAGATGATTGACATGCAGGAGGATCACTTCACCTTGATCTTATCCGGTAAGGAAGAACCGCTCGATCCGACCGCTGTCAAACCATCTATTGCCGATGTCCAGCAGGTTCTGGAACGTTACTACCATCTCTCCCTCTCATGCGGAATCGGCGAAGCCGCAGCCCAGCTGACCCAGCTGTCCGCAAGCTATTATCAGTCCTATCAGCTTAGCCAGTACAGTATTCTGATGGGTTACAAAGCCATTATAGAAATACAGGATATACGTACAAATCTCGAGAACAAACAAAAGTCGCTGCCGGAGGATGTAGAGAAGAAGCTGTCGGAGGCCATTAAGAAAGGAAAGCTGACCGATGCCGGCAGCGAGCTTGAGCGGGCTTTCACCTTACTGGCAAAGCTGCAGCTGGAGGATATGAGGAGAGCCATCGCCGACATGGCGTGGGTCATCAAGAACGCCGCGGCGGATATCACGAGCAACCGGATTACCCATCTGTCCGTCGATATTGAGCGCATTCCCCTCTTGCCGCAGGATCACTATACGCTGGATGAGCTGCATATGGCCTTCCTGTCCCTCTGCACCGCCATCTGCGATGAAGCAAAGCCTTCCAGCATGGAACGCAATGAGATGATCATAGAGACGGTGAAGGAATTAATCTGGCAAAAATACGGCGACTACAATCTAAGCCAGCAGTCCATTGCCTCGACCGTCAAGCTAAGCTCCGCCTATGTCGGCAAGCTGTTCAAGGACAGCTGCGGAATTACGATTACCGAATATCTCAACGATGTCCGCCTGCGCCGGGCACAGGAGCTGCTGCTCAAAGAGGACAGCACGATTGCCGAAATCATGGAGAAGGTCGGTTATGGCAACCAAAGCTACTTTTTCCGCTTATTCAAAAGCAAGTTCGGCAGTACGCCGAAGGAATTCCGCATTAAGAGATCGATCTCCTGAAGCTAAGCCGCCTGTTTCCTTACAAGGAAGCAGGCGGCTTTTTACTGCCTCAAACGGTATTAAATAGTAATTCGCAATAAGTACACCCCGCTTCTACAGTTATTCAAGGATTGAACTCTATCCTGCACGATCCGGGTCATGGCATGCTGGACTCATCACAAATTTGGAGGAGATGCACTTGTCCAACATTCCGCCTGCCGGACTTTCCAGCAGCCCTGAACAGCCGGCAGCACCTGCGCCTGTCAAACGCAAAAGCTGGCTTGCCAAAGAGCTGTGGCATATTCGGCGAAACCGCGAGCTTATCCTGCTTGCCCTCCCCGGCGTCCTATTCAAACTGGTCATTGCCTATTTGCCTATGGTCGGGCTGATCCTGGCCTTCAAATACTTCCGGTATGATCAGGGGATATTCGGCAGCAAATGGGTAGGCCTTGCCAACTTCGAGTTTCTATTTAAAGCGCAGGATGCCTTCCGCATTATCCGCAATACCCTGCTGTACAACTTTTCGTACATTCTTCTCACGATGGCGATATCCCTCCTGCTTGCCCTGCTGCTAAATGAGCTGACGAGCAAGCTGATCAAGGTATACCAGACGACCTTGTTCCTGCCTTATTTCATCTCCATGGTACTGGTCGGTTATATCGGCAACGCCTTTCTGGATTTCGAGAACGGATACCTGAACACCATCTTTACCTTCTTTGGCCTGAAGACGCATAACTGGTATCTGGAGACGACACCGTGGATCTTTATCCTGCCGCTTGTCGCCCTATGGAAAGGAGTCGGGTTCTCAACCCTCGTCTACTTCGCCGGCATTACGGGAATCAGCACCGATTATTATGAAGCTGCCCGGCTAGACGGAGCCTCCCGCGTGCAGATGATGACCCGGATTACGCTGCCGCTCCTCAAGCCGCTCGTCATCATTTTGTTTATCTTGGGTCTCGGCAATATATTCAGAGGGGATTTCGGGCTGCATTACTTCGTTCCGAATAATGTGGGACCTAACTTTCCGACAACGGACATTATCGACACCTATGTGTACCGCGCCTTAACGAAGCTCGGGGATATTAACTCCGCCGCTGCCGTCGGGTTCCTGCAATCCGTCGTTGGACTCGTGACCGTCGTAACCGCTAACCTGATTGTCCGCCGCATTGACAAAGACAATGCGCTTTTCTGACCGAGGAGGCCGCCTAACCATGAAAATCAAAGTTGCTGATACTTTTATCAATCTGTATTTCATTATCGTTTGTCTGCTTATTGCCATGCCCTTTGTTCTCGTCATCTCCATCTCGCTTAGTTCCGAGGACAGCCTGCATCAGTTCGGCTATCAATTCCTGCCCAAGGAATGGAGCCTCGAGGCTTACCGGATTGTGTTCGAGAAGCCGGAGCCTCTGCTTAGAGGTTACGGGGTTACGATTGCCATTACCGTCATTGGCACCGTGTTATCGCTGTTTATGACCGCATTGATGGCTTATCCGATTTCACGCAGCGATTTCCGCTACCAGCGGCCGCTTACCTTCTATGTATTCTTTACGATGCTGTTTAACGGCGGATTGATTCCGTTCTACATTCTGATGACGCAATATCTGCATCTGAAAAACACGCTGGCCGCCCTTATTATTCCCGCCATCATGAGTCCGTTTAACATCATGATTATGAAGGGCTTCCTCGACAAGATATCGAGGGAGATCATCGAGTCCGCAAAGGTAGACGGGGCAAAAGAGTACCGGATTTTCTTCGTCATTATATTGCCGCTCTCCACGCCTGCCCTGGCGACTCTTGGCTTGTTTATCGCCTTCGGGTATTGGAATGAATGGTTCAACGCCCTGCTCTTCATCGACAACGACAAATTCGTTCCTCTCCAGCTGCTGCTGGTCCGGATCTTGTCGCAGGCAGAGTTTCTCGCTAACTCGCCGATGGCCGAAGCAGCCGACAAGCTCAAATTCGCGAAGTTCCCGACGCTGACCGTCCGGATGGCCATGGCTATCATCGCCAGCGGGCCGATGCTTGTCATCTTCCCTTTCTTCCAGAAGTATTTCGTAAAAGGGTTAACGGTTGGCTCCCTCAAGGGCTAATGTACAGCAATTCTAGGCTAGTGCTTTCGAAAGAATCGAATTCTTTTCAGGAGGTGATCCGCACCCTTTTACACAGCTTAAGCAGGAGTGCTTCACGAAGTGTAGTAATACTAAATCAGGAACAATAATTGGAGGGTTCAGTTCATGGTGAACAACAAAAAGAACAGATTGATCGCCAAGCTGCTGTCTGTCGCCTTAGTATTCGTTATTCTCGCAGCCTGTTCCAGCAATAATAACGGTAATAACAATCCAACTCCGGCTCCTACCACAGAGCCTAGCACCGCTGCAAGCGATACGCCTGCCGAATCAACGGAACCCGCGCTGGATCCCGTTAAGCTGACCTTCCTCTATCCGGTTGCAGCCGATCCCGGTCCGGATCAGAAGCTCGTCAATGAAGAGATCAATAAATATCTGCAGGAAAAAATCAATGCAACCGTTGAGCTAAAGCCTCTTACCTTCGACGAATACGAGCCTAAGCTGAATGCGATGCTCGCCGCTAACGAGAACTTCGATATTGCCTGGAGCTCCAAG
Source organism: Paenibacillus glycanilyticus (assembly GCF_023715145.1). Taxonomy (GTDB): domain Bacteria; phylum Bacillota; class Bacilli; order Paenibacillales; family Paenibacillaceae; genus Pristimantibacillus; species Pristimantibacillus glycanilyticus_A. Next base: position 53,424 of record NZ_JAMBNP010000013.1, read on the forward strand.
GGCTGGCTCGGCAACTATCAGCCTTATATCGACCGCGGCGCTTATCTTGAAATTACCGATGACATGCTCGCCAAGTATGCGCCTGAAGCACGGGCGAACATTCCGGATAAATTCTGGCCGGATATGCTTGCCGCAGACGGCAAGGTTTACGGCTTCCCGATCTATCAGGTCGCTGCCAAGCAGAAGAGCTTAATTATCCAGAAGCGCTTCATTGACAAATACAGCCTGGATGTCTCGACGATCCATAGCTACAGCGATATCGAGCTATTCCTGAAGACGTTGAAAGAAAACGAACCGGATGTTGTTCCGCTTGGTCTGGCGCAAAACTCCAGAGGCATGTATATCGATTCCACGGTTGCAGGCACGGACGGCTCGCCTGTCTACTACAAAAAGGATGATCCGGCTTACACGCTTTCGACTTTCCTGAATACCGCCAATGACCGTCTCCCTTACTACCAGAAGCTGCATGAATGGTATGAGAAGGGCTACATCAATCAAGACGCGCCTGTCCTTCAGAACATTAACGATCTGAAAGCGAAAGGAAACGTTGCCGTATCGATCGAGTTCACTTCGAAGCCGGGCGGCGAGATTGGCGAGAAAGCGATCAACGGCGGCAATGACGTGGTGTACGCACCAATCTCCGAGAGCTATTTCACGGGTATCGCGAGCGCGATGCATGTCATCAACAAAAACTCGAAAAACCCTGAACGCGCTCTCATGTTCATCAACCTACTGAACACGGATAAATACTTGTACAATCTGATTTGCAACGGAATCGAAGGCAAGCATTACGAGAAGGTTGACGATCTCAATATCAAGCCAATCGAAGGCTCCGGTTATGCGCCTAACGGCGACTGGGTATTCGGCAACCAGTTTAATGCTTACTTGAAACCTGGTCAGGCAGCCGATACCTGGCAAAAAACGATCGAGCTGAACGACAACGCTGTCGTTCTTGCAAGCAGCGGCTTTACTGTCAACGAGGAGAGTTTCAAATCAGAGGTCGCCAACATCAACGCGGTGAAAAATGAATACGAAACCGCGCTCGAGACCGGCGCCGTTGATCCAAACAAAGTCCTGCCGGAATACGTTTCGAAGCTGAAGGCTTCCGGTATGGAGAAGGTTGATACCGAAGTAGCGAAGCAGTGGGAAGCCTTCCTTGCGCAGAAAGGCTTGAAATAATAGAAGAGGCAGTTGCTTAGGCCGATGGCTTAAGCAACTGCCCTTTTTAACCTCTTAGACTGAAGCTCCGTACTCCCGAAGAAGGCTCGCGACGTTCTCGTTCCCTTGCTGGATGGCAAGGGATAACGCCGTTTCCCCGCCTTCCGCTGCGGCCCTAACGTCCGCCCCATGCTCCATTAAGAGTCTAATCATCTCCAGATTGTCATCATGGAAAGCGGCCGCGTGCAGGCAAGTATGGCCATTGCTGTCCAGTATTGTCGTATCCGCTCCATGCGCGAGAAGAAGCTTAATAACTTCAAGGCTCCGCTCCCCCGCAATGGCCGCATGCAACGCCGTGTTCGAAGGGATAAAGGAGATGCTTGAATGCGAGAGAGCATTCACATCCGCGCCAAGCGCAAGTAACGCCCGCACCACTTCAGGATGGCCAAAATGCGCTGCATAGCCAAGCGGCGTAAGCCCGTCTTGATTTTCGGTATTGGCAAGCCGAGGATGGGCCGTGACTATCTCTTTCACCCGAGCAGCATCGCCGTTCTGCGCAGCTTGAAACAGATCGTTTATGTAGGGCTGTAACTCCATTCTATCTAACCTCCAATTGGAAGATATTGAGCATAGTTGTTTTCTCCCAAAGACATTCCGTTTCCTGCCTCCAAATAAATCCGAAAAATAATGGCAGCCACGGACGGACCCATCCCGTGACTGCCATGATATTCTTTACGCGTACCTCGCAATTGCCTGCTGGTATACATCCTTTGGACGCAGACCGATATATTTGTCCACCGGCTCGCCGTTATGGAAGACAATGACGGTTGGCATTGACATCACGCCAAACTCGGAGGCAATCTCCGGCGATTCGTCACAATCGACCTGAAGGATGGAGACACGCTCGCCTTCCTCCCGCTGCAGCTCATCCAGAATGGGCAGCAGCACCTTGCATGGCGGGCACCATTTTGCCCCGAATTCGACCAAAGCAGCTCCGTTACCGCGAACAGCTTCATGAAAGGATTGGCCGTCTACTTTCCTCACGCTCATCTTTATTCCTCCGTTTCCTTCTGTTCCTCCAGAATCGACTGAATGCGGTCCTCGAGATTCCGCTTGATGCCGCTCAGCAGATGGATCTGCGACTCGATCTCCTCCAGCTTCTGCCGGTAGATCGGGAGCACCTCCTTGCAGAAAGCCTCTTTGTTCTTCAGGACGCAATGCAGAAAACCGGCAATTTGCTCCGTCGATAATCCAAGCTGGAGGTACAGCTGAATGGTCCGCACCTGCTCTTCAGCAAGCGCCGAATATTCCCTGTAGCCGTTGTCCAGCCGAATGGGAGTAAGCAGTCCCTGCTCCTCATAATAACGAAGCGACCGCAGACTGGCCCCGGTACGCGCCGCAAGCTCTCCGATTTTCATTCCTACACGCCTCCCGCATCGTCGATTCGAATCGATTATATACCCTCACATTAATGTGAAGGTCAAGGAGAAACGGCTTCGCCGCCCTTAGGCGCGGGAGCGCGTTTCATTATGCAAAAACCCTTCCGTGCCCGGAAGGGTTAATCCTGTTTATTGCTGCCGGTAAACCTGCGGCGTTACGCCGGTCATTTTCAGAAAAGCCCGGTGGAATTGACTCGTGCTCGAGAATCCCAAATCCACGCTGATCTGTCCAATCGTTGCATCCGAGCGGCGCAATCTATTCATGGCCTCCGAAATACGCAGCCTCAGCAAATATTGATAGGGCGTTGTACCGGTCGCTTCGCGGAAGGAACGGATGAAATGATACCGGCTTTGAAGCGCGATCCCGGCAAGCTCATCGATATTAATCATATTTTCATAACAATCATGGAGATAAGTTAATGCCCGCAAAATATGAGGATCGCTAATGCCGGGCGGCAGCGGCTCCTTCTTGCCAAGCTTAAGCATGCCGCCCAGATAAGCGACAACATCCTGCTCGACCTCCTGCACCGCAAGCGGATCGGCCAAAGCCTGCCCCTCAATAAGCGCCATCATCCATTGGCGGAAACGGCCTATCATATCTCCGGTGTGAAACTCCTGCCGGATATCCTGCCCTTCTCCCGCCGCAAATTGCGGCCCGATGGACTCCATGCCCCCGGCCCCGCGCTCACGTATTTTCACGATAATAACGGAGGATTGCTCGCCCAGGTAAAAATGATGCTCCGTCCCTGGCGGCTGAAGCAGGCCGTTGCCTTGCTTCAGTCCATAGCTCCGCTCTTCCTGCGTAAAGTGAACCGTGCCCTTGATCGGCAGGGTAACCTGCATCCAGTCCTCGTGCCTATGGGGAACGTTCTTGAAGCCATGGCTCCCTTGCCATAACTCGATCCAATCCGTCTCTACCTTCATCTCCATGTCTCTTCACCTGCCACCATTATAGCAAAAGTTGCTCCATTTGCAGCACTTTTCGCAACGACCATATTCTGCTTTCCCCGCTATACTGAAAAAAATGAAAAGGGGGATCCGCTCCATGAATCAAACCGCCGCTTTACACGCACAGCGCAACCCGGCCATCTGGATGCTGTTTGGCGTCAGCTTCGCTCATTTGCTGAATGACGCGATGCAGACCGTCGTGCCGTCTGCTTTTCCGCTCTTTCAATCTACCATGCATCTGAGCTTCACCAAAATCGGCTGGGTCGCCTTTATGCTCAACATAACCGCGTCCCTGCTCCAGCCGTTTATCGGATACGTATCCGACCGCAGGCCGATGCCATTCCTGCTCCCGCTCGGCATGCTGTTCTCGCTGGCCGGCGTAATTGGCTTCGCTTATGCCGACAGCTTCTGGATGCTGCTGGTCTCGGCAACCTTGATTGGGGTAGGCTCGTCCGTCCTGCATCCGGAGTCCTCCAGGGTAGCCCGGATGGCTGCCTCCAGCGGCAAAGGGATGGCCCAATCGGTCTTCCAGGTAGGCGGCAATACCGGCCAGGCGCTAGCTCCGCTGCTTGTTGCTTTTCTGTTAATGCCGCATGGCCAGCAGGGCTTCCTGTGGTTTACGAGTTTTGCCGTGGCTGGCATCTTTATTCAGCTTGTCATCAGCCGCTGGTATGCCGGTCAACTGGCCGCTGCCGCATTGATCAAAAAGACCGCAAACCGCCTGCTTGATCAGGAAACACCGCATTCCAAGTTGTTTGTAGCGGGTACGATAACCGTGTTAATCATTTTGTTGTTCTCCAAGTTTGTCTACATTGCGGGCATGACCGGTTATTATTCGTTCTATTTCATTGACCATTACGGCCTGTCTTTCTCCCGCGCTCAAATTTGCCTGTTTGCTTTGCAATTCGCTGGCATGGTGGGCACGCTGCTTGGCGGACCGCTCGCCGATAAGTTTGGCCGCAAGACCATGATCTGGATCTCCATCGCCGGCACAGCGCCGTTCTCGCTGCTGCTTCCTTACGCAAGCCCGGGCGTCGCCCTCGTCCTGTGTTGCGCGATCGGCCTCATCCTCATGTCGGGCTTCTCCGTTATCATCGTCTATGCGCAGGAGCTTCTGCCCCGGCATATCGGCACGGTATCCGGCCTCTTCTTCGGACTCGCGTTTGGCATGGGCGGACTAGGCTCCGTTCTGCTCGGCTGGCTGACGGACGTGAAGGAGGTCGCTTTTACAATCGAGCTCTGCTCCTTCCTCCCGCTGCTTGGCTTATGCGCGCTCCTGCTGCCGAAAGATTCCAGGCTTATGCGTTCCTAATAGAAAGGAAAGGCCTCTCTGCAGAAGAGAGGCCTTTCCTCTTGATTCCTATTAAGTATGAATCCTCACCTTTGTTCCATTTGGCACCGCATCGTAGAGCCACTCTACATCCTCATTCAACATCCGGATGCATCCGGCGCTGGCATTTGTTCCGATTGACGCAGGAGCGTTAGTGCCGTGAATGCCGTATTTCGTCCCTTGCGTATTCGGGACGCTTAATCCAAGCCAGCGGCTGCCAAGCGGATTTTTCGGATCGCCGCCCGGAATTCCTTTGGCGGAGTACCAGGGATTCTCGATCTTCGTCATAATCTCGAAGCTTCCGGTCGGCGTTAAGCCTGCTTTTCTCCCGCTGGCAATATCAAATGTTTTCTTGATTGCTCCGCCGGCTTTCACGTACAGCTTGTTGCGCGTAATATCAATATCAATGGAGAGCTTGGCAGGCGCAGCTGCCGAGGCTGTGCTCTCCGATCGAGCCATGTAATAAGGGTTAGGAATTTGCAGCTCTTGACCCGCTTGAATCCGACCCGAAGCGGTATTAATCCCGTTCGTCTGAGCAAGCGCCTTCTGATAGTCCTGTGGTTTGAAATACCGGACGGACAGGCTGTACAAGGTATCCCCCTTGACGACATGATGTCTTCCTTCACCTGAAGGGAGCGGTACGCGAAGGGTCATGCCGATCTTTAATGGAGTATCGGGATCCGATATGCCATTGTAAGTCATGAGGGCATCCATATAGTTACCGCGGTTGAAATAATGCTTGGTAATGGCAAACAGGGTATCTCCTTGCCGTACCTCGTAGTAATCCAGGACCAGCGGATTTTTCAGCTTGATCACCGTCCCGGCTTTCAAGCCTGCTTGCGGATTCAAGCCATTCGCTTTCGCCACCTGCTCAAACCTGCCCGTCAAATAATACTTCTTCGAGATGCCAAACAACGTATCCCCCGGTTGGATGGTGTACGAAACGGTCATTCCGGGAGTTTTGTCCGCCGCAGCGCCCAAACTTCCGGGATAACTCACCACTACCATCATAATCATAATCATACAAAGGACCCACTTCGACTGCCTGCTCAACGATGATCACACCTTCTGTAGGAATAATAGCGGTCATCTGTTTCGCTAAGTTTCGTCAGGATTCCTTCTTGCTCCGCAGCTCACTCCAACAATTGATGCATTCGTAGGAGAAGCATAAAAAAGAAACCCGCTTTCGCGGGTTTCTCCAGAACTATCCATAACCGATGTACCTATCCTACACAAGGATCAAAGCCCTATCCTTTTACTCCATGCCCCAGCCGATCATCCCCTCCATCATTAGCCTTATGGGCTCCACGCCCATATTAATTATAGCCACCGTTGTCCCCACAGCCGCAGCAGGCCATTCGAGAACCCATCCTACCGCTATAAAAGCGCTCCAGGTCAAAAGCGCGACATACAGGATTAAATCCTTGTACCATTTTTTGCGGAATAGCGGTTTGCCGCCAACGATGAGCAGCGCGACATACGAAAGCAGGATAAGGAGAGCAATGTATGGCATGGACTATTTCTCCTTCTTATCCATTAGGTATCGGAATGATTTGTTGCTTAGCCCCATCCGGGCCATTCGGAATTTAACCTTCGTCTCAAGCGGCGCTTCCTTGAATACTTCTTCCCAATTCTTGCTCCATTCTTTCCACTGCTTCGGGAATTTGCGATGCGTCTTCTCCGCTGCTCCGAATATATCCGTATTCATCTGCTGCCCTTTTGCCCATGCTTCCTGCAGCAAGATACCGACCTGCTGTTGCCCTCCCTGCTCAAGAGACTGAATAACGCCCGGCTTGTATAAATCCTGCGCGCAGTTGGATTCCATTAAGGTTCCGGTAACCTGGACATCCGCCGTGAAGGCAAGCTGCTTCCCCTTCAGCTTCGGGATGACCTTGGTGGAGGATTTCAAAATATGAATGGTATTAAACCCCGTATTCCCTTTATCGTCCTCGCAAGGAACAACAATGTAGGATTGCTGCACGCTATCCCTCAGATAGGCGGCGCCAAGCGATTCCTTCCGGTTCATCCAGCCGATCATCTTGTCGCCCTTTAGCACGGCTAGACGCCCGAGCTTCAGCTTGGACGGAATGGAGGTAGTGCCAAATGACTCCAGAGAAGAGGTATCCTCCTTCCCGGACACAAATATTTCGGGGACTACCGCGCTCTTCGCGTCTCCCGTCACTTCCATGGCCAGCTGATAGACGGGAATATTCGGCAGAATGGACGTGTTCTTCATCTCGGATAAAATAATTTCCTTCATCCCTGCGCCCGAAATGGCCTGCAGCTGCATGAACTGCTCCAAAATCCGCCTTGCAGTGCCGGGAGTTGCGAGCACGCTTACGGTCTCCCTCGTGCTCGAATTGCGGAAGTAAACGTCAATCAGCTCATTTACTCCGCGCTGCAGAGCTTTTTCCCCAATCACGACTACCCGGTTATGCGCGAAAAACAGCTTGCGCGGACTTTCGGAATAGCTGTGCATGATGGCATCGCGGATGGTCCTGCCCTTCGTGGAGTATACAATGATGGGCGACTTCGGCCCTCCGCCTCCCGATCCTCCCATTACCGAAGAGATCGCGGCGGGTATTAAGACCTGGTAGGATACAATCCAATTCTCTCCGTCCCAGTCGACACCGGTAGCGGAGGTAATGGCCACCTCGTTGAGCTCGATTCGGTTCCAGCAGCCGGTTGTGATCATTGCGAAAAAAATTAGGAGGACAGCGCCTAATACGCTTTTCATACGTATACTCATGGCCCCTGCATCCCTCCTTTCTGCTTGCTTTTCCCCCTCGTAATCAGGAGTCCTATCGCAATGAGAACGGGCATTGCAATATTCATGATCAGCAGCACGGGCATATTCACCAATGTCGCCATCATGCCGGTATTCATATTGCGAGGCCATTCGCCCGATGTCGTTGCGACTGCGAGAATACTAATGCCGATTACCGTATGACGCTCGCTATGCAGACGAAGGGAATGGAATAGACAATGAACCGTTGCGAACAGAAACACCGCCAATTTGATATACATCGTGAGAAACCAGACCGACACGGTGAAGACCTCGATTCTCTCCAGAAATTCGCCGACCTCGACGATCGCCATGACGTTCACAAACGCATAGGACATCAGCGGAACCAGCTGCTGCCCAAAGATGGTCAAGGCGAGCAAAATAACAAGCACCAGCTGTGAAGAGCCGAGCAACGTACCGATCAGGCTCGCGCGCAGGCAGGATGCGGGCTTTTTCATATAGGGAATTATCAACAGCAGAACCGAAACTTCCGACAGCAAGCCTATGGGAGGAAACGAAGCGACGGCTATCCTAACCAGGTTTGTATCGAGTACCGGAATTAACCGCTCGAAACTGATGTCCGTGTAGAGGATAAAGACGGATACCGGAATAATAACCATAATGAGAAGCAGCACCATAAAAGCGGAGCGCGCAATAGCCTCAATCCCCTGCATAACCGTAAATGCCGCAACCAACACCATAATGCCCGTCAACAAAAAAAGCGGGGTCGCATCAAGAACGATATCGGACACAAAATTAGCGAACGTCCGGACAATGACGCAAAAGGCGTTGAAGTAATAGATGCCCAGCATGATGCCGACTGTCACGCCAATTGGTCTGCCGAAACGACTCTCCATCCAGGCAACAAAAAGCTGCCCCTTATTAGCCCTGCCTATCATCGCTATTCCTAGAGCCATAACGAGACCAACTATTGCCGCTACGATGCCCGAAATCCAGGCATCGTGATGAGCGATGCTGACCATCACGCTAGGCAATGCCAATACCATGGTAGGCGTAATGGCGCTTTGGATTAATGCGACTGTCTGAGCGGTCGAAATAGCTGGCTTCATGGCTTTAGGCTCCTTCCTGATCCGGCTTGGGCTTCTGCCCGGTACCTTCCCTTATTAAATTATTGTCACTCGATATATTAAGCGGACGTTTGCGCATGGCCCACCAGGGCACGCGAAGCAGCACGTCCTTCAGATTGGAAGCGACAAACGGCGCAAACGGCATCATATACGGCTTGCCGAAGGAACGCAAACCGCACAAATGAGCGAGCAGAATCATAAGCCCGGACATAATGCCAAAGAGACCAAACGTGCCCGCCAGTATCATTAACACAAATCGGATAAGCCTGGCGGCAATCCCCATATTGACGGCTGGAATAACAAAGCTTGCGATCGCGGTAAAGGATACGACAATAACCATGGCTGCGGAAATAATGCCGGCCTGAACCGCGGCCTGGCCAAGCACGAGCGCTCCGACAATCGAGATGGCGGGTCCGATAATGCGCGGCATCCGTACGCCTGCTTCCCTCAAAATCTCAAAGGTAATCTCCATCAGGAACGCTTCCAGCAGTGCAGGAAAAGGAATGCCCTCACGCTGTGCGGCCAAGCTGATAAGCAGCGAGGTCGGCAGCATTTCCTGATGGAAGGTAGTAATCGCAATGTACAGCGACGGCAGCAGCATCGATATAAAGAAGGAAGCCATCCGGATTATCCGCAGAAAGGTCGCAATATCGTACCGCTGGTAGTAATCCTCGCTGGATTGAAAGAACTTCACAAAGGTGACCGGGGCTACAAGAGCAAACGGCGTTCCGGACACGATAATAACAACCTGGCCTTCCAGCAGCGCGGCGCTGGCGGTATCCGGACGCTCGGTATTCTGAAGAAGCGGAAATGGCGTAAACGCCCTGTCCTGAATAAATTCTTCAATATAACCGCTTTCGAGCACCCCGTCAATATCAATCTTGTCTAATCGGCGGTGAACCTCCTTCACGATTTCCTGCTCCGCAATTCCCTCCAGGTAGACGACCGCGACATTGGTCCTCGTCTGATGCCCAATCACTTTGTAATCAAACCGCAAATCGGGCGACTTGATAATCCTTCGTATAAGCGAGGTATTGGTCCGCAGATTTTCCGTAAAGCCCTCCTTGGGCCCCCGAATAACCGTCTGGCTGCTTGGCTCCTCTACCGCCCGGGTTTTGCCCCCGCATGTATCCATTACAATTGCCCGAAGGCAGCCATCCACCACGAGGACGGTGCATCCCTCCAGCATGGCATAACCTGCCTGCTCAATCGTGCTCACTTCGCTGAGCCTGCCGATTGCGATGGACCTGTCGGTCAAATGGCGATAAAGATCCGGGGTCTCCCCGCTAACGGAATCGCTATACTGGTTGTTGGCATCGTCCAGAAGGCTAAGCAGCATCGTGTTGATCGACGTTCCTTCTACGATGCCGTCAATATATAGAAGCGCGTAACGCGTATTGTCAAAAGAACGATGCTGCAGCGTGCGGCATGCGATATCCTCGCCGCCGCCAAGGAAGCGATGCAGACGCTCGAGATTGACATCCAGATCGGGAAGCAGCACCTGCTCGGCTTGTTTGACTTTCCCGGATAAAGATGAATTCTGCTTCCCGGAACTTATTGTATTCTTGTCATTTGGCATGGTTGCTGTCCTCGCTAGATGGCTGGCTTTGATGCTTGCTGCTCGACCGTACTCCTGACCGGAGAAGCATAACGATTAATAACAGTAACGGGATGTAGATTTGAAAGATCGGAAAATGATACTTAAGGTTCTGCTCAAATCCGACGTTAACCTGGTGCATGTAGCTTTTAAACCAGAACGAACCAAAGAATATGCCGATCCCGACGGGAATGGCAGCAATACGCAGCGAAATTCGAAGCAGATAGGCCAAGGCCAGCGATGCGCCAAGATAGTAAGCCGTCAGCTTCACATACACCGCGGTGAAAAAAAGCAAGGCTACAAGCGGATCAAACCGCTCAAATACATCCCCGATCGCCACAAAGGTTGTCGCTTGAAGCAGCGGTACGGTACTCCATCCGGCTAAGGAGCCAAGGCTCGCGATAATGACCACATTCATGACCGTAATAAAAACGCCGGCAAGCAAATAGCTGTTCAGCGTTACCTTGATGACCTGACTGAAGCTGCTTCTGTCGATATACCGCCAGAACATAAGGAACAGCACCATCTCGCCAAACGGAAATGAAATAATTTCCGGAATGGCGGAATCCCAGACCGGCTTAAACCCTTTTTCCAGTATAGGGAGCAGCCTTCCCAAATCAATTGTCCCGGTGAATATGAGCAGCATATAGATTACTGCGTAGATGAGAAGCAGAATCGGCAGCAGTACCTCGGCCATTCGAAAGAAAACACCGAGCCCACCCATGACGGCATAGCCGCCAATGATGCAAATGATAAGCATAATGACCGAAAGCGGCGTATCCGACAGCAGGAACATGATGGACAGGTCTGCGAACTCCCGAACGTTACGGGTGCATTTGTAGCAAAAGTAGATGACATAGATGAAGCCAAAGACGAATCCAATGACTTTGCCGAAATAAAGCTTGAAAATCTCAATCAAGTTCCGGTCAGGCTCAAGCCTCTGGATCTGCAGCGTAACGAAGCTGATTAATACGAAGCCTGCCAGCACGCCTACCGCCACCGACATCCACGCGTCCCGCTCCGCCTTGCCGCCAAGCAAGAATAAAGAGGAGCTGCCAATCAAAAACAGAATGACCATGATGGCCATCTGCCTCAGAGTCACCATGACTTATCCCCTCCTCCCACGTGATATGCCCAAAATCGGCTTTCTTATCATGCTCATAGAGATGGAAAAAAATTCAGCAAGAGGAAAGAGACGGGCTGGCGGTAATAATAAAAAGCCGCCCGGCAAGCGGACGGCTTCATCTTGGACAGTGTAATCTAGTGGCGTTCGGTAACCTCCGCAAGGGGATCCTTCTGCGGAATTCGGTTTATCTTGCGGAAAGCATAGACGCGGGTCGCGATAATCTTGATGATCGCGTAGACGGGAACAACGATGACCATTCCGAGCGCCCCGATAATCGAGCTGGCGCCGATGACGAGCAGCATGACGGTAAAGGGATGAACGTTCATTTGCTTGCCGATGATCCGCGGGCCGATCAGGTTCGCTTCGATCTGATTCGAGACGACAAGCACGATTCCGACCAGAAGTACCGTCATCGGCGAGACGGTAAGCGCAACAAGAGCCGTCGGAATGAAGGCGATCAAAGGTCCGATGTACGGAATAAAGTTCGTGATTGCCGCGATCAAGCCAAGCAACAGCGGATACGGCATGTCAATCAACAGGTACCCGATAAAGGTCAGCACGCCGATAAGCAGCGACGTAAGCACTTTGCTCAAGATAAACGAGCCGATTGACGCATCAATCTCCTTAAGCGCGCCTTTGGCCTCGAGATGATAACGATCCGGCAGCATCCGCAGGATGAGGCCCGGGAATTTATCCCCTTCGCTCAGCAAGTAATAGATCATGAACGGAACGAGACCCAGCAGGAAGAAGAAGTTCATAATCAAATTAAAAATGTTGCGCACGCTGCCAACGATGGAATTAAGCAATTCATCCAGCGAACCGGTCAGCTTATCCGATAGATTCTGCGTGGAAAGCGCGTCCTTCTGCCCGATTTCCTGCAGCCACTCGTGCTGCTGCACGGATTCGAGCCAAGTACGGACGGAATCGACGATCTGCGGGAAGTTGTTAATCAGATTAACGGACTGGTTCCGGATTGGAGGCCAGATCATCCAGAAGAATAAGTAACAGACGCCAATCGCGCCGATGTAGACCAGCAGAATGGCGAGCGTCTTTGGAAGCTTCATGGAGAGCAGCCTCACGAACGGCCGGAACAAATAATAGAACATGCCCGAGATCAATAGCGGTACGAATAACGCGGCTAGCACCTTGCCGATCGGATCGAACACGAAATCAACCTTGGACGCCAAGTAGGCGATTAATAAGACAACGATAATGCCATAACCAATGCGAAACCACTTGCCTTGCGGCATACGGACAGGTCCCCTTTTAACTCTATTTTTTACCTATTACTAGAATTAACACAAACCGGGTAAAAATAAACATCGGACTAACCATTAATCCTGCTGATTTTGCTAGATTTATTCTCTGCCGAAAAAGTGAGTTGAAACACGTCGGGATTAGACATCGCTTCCCATTCCTTAAATCCAATGCTTCTGTCAAAATGCTTGAGCAGGAGCGAGATCAGGTTGCCGTGCGAGACGATGACGATATTCTTCTTGCCGCTGTTCAGAGCTTCCACAACCACGCTAACCGCTCGGCTCATTGCTGCGTTGCTGGACTCCCCGCCCTCATAGCATAAATCCAAATCCTCGTAGGTTTTGCTCAATTTCTCTCGCCAATCCGCATGATTCTCGCTCGACAAGATTCTTTCAGATAATCTATTATCCAACGTGATCTCTATCCCAAGTCTGCTAGCCAATGGAAAGATGGTGCGATAAGCCCTGTCGAAAGGGCTGGATAGAATGAAATCCACCTCTTTATTGGAGAACCACTCCGCAAGCTCTTCGGCCTGCTGAATGCCTGTCTCCGTTAGAGGAGCATCCGGCTCCTGCCCGGCCGCTTTGCAATGACGCACGATATAGAGATGTTTCATTTGGTTACCTCCTGCCAAACAGCTAGAATTTCCTTGTCTTGCGAGTAGATCTTAATTCGCGAGCTTCCTCTGTAGTCTGAAACTCATATTCTCCCCATGGCATATCGTTGTCAATTCCCTTGTTAATGATCTCATAAACATCATTATTGCTATACCCGGCTGTTGACTCCAATGATCTTAAAAATCTATAGCACTCTTGAAGATTATTAAAAGTTTTTTCTATTTCACCGTTTTTCTTCATCTCTATGGGTATCCAATTGGAATGTACTACCTCAAAAATAATGTCCATTAAGGTTTTTATTCTGGACAACTTTCTGAGTGAAATGCCTTTCCTCTAGATAAGGACATGATAATCTATGGGTTTTATTCGAAGATGTCGGCTTATCTGTAATTACGATAACACCTTCCATTTTTGCTTTAATATCAATAAAGTCCTGGAGTGTTTTTATTTCAATTTTCAAGCCTTCTCTCCTCCTAAACTTTTTTCATAGCTCTATCTATCTCGCCCAGCATGTACTCGGCAAATTCCACTAATTGCTCATCATCCAACCTCTGTGGATTTCCTAGTCCGTTCCCGCTGTATTCATCCAGGCAGGTCCTTATAATGAAATGGTACTTGTCCGGCAAAGCTTTCAGTCCCCATTCCCCGCCCTCTTTCTTGGAGGACACGGCGCCTTCCCGCAAATAGAACAGGACCCTGCATAGATTCAAGGCATAATAGACCGGTGATCCGGTAATCTCCGCGGCGGCTTCGCTAACATCTTGAAGAATGGATTGTATGTAATATCTACTCTCGATCGGCTGGAACAGCTCCTGAACCGGAACGCCCCATAACGTTAAGCCCCTATGATAAATAACGGTAAGATGAGCGGCAAGATCGGGATCGTCGATTCCTCCGCAAAGGTAGCCGGGATCTGCTTGATACCGCTCCCGGTGATGCTCCGAGTAATGGTATTCGAATGGCGTGGGATACACAAAGTCCAACACATAGGACTCCAAAATAATGCTAAGCTCCATCCCTGTGCCGCCAGGCGAATCTTCGTGGAGGAGCAAGACTTGTCTCGTAATCGACAACACTTCCTCTCCTGAGAGCTTCTCCTTTGCGACAAGGATAAGATCGATATCGCTTCTCTCCGGGTTATAACAGCCCATCGCCAATGAACCGTGCAAATAAATGCCTGTTAAATTCTCTTTCAACACCGCTTTGAATGCGTTCACCGCTTTTCCCAAAAAGGCATCAATATCCGCCATGCCACCCTTCAAATAGACGACCTCCTCCCGGAACGCATGCTTACCTCCATTATTATCCAAAATTAAATTGTATGTCTACTCTCCAATCCTCATACTCCAATATTCAGACATACATTCTGCAAGATTAAGACAGCCCTTTCGTCATTTATTTTTATTCAGATAAACTTATAAAAACCCGTTGGATATTGGAGTATTTGTGATATAATCTCCATAGTTTTTTACCAATAAAGCATCTACACTACTACAGAAATCGGTGATCACACATGTTTCAATTCAAGTGGCTTTGGCACAATCTGAACGGTGATCGGGCACGATATATCATCGCCCTATGTCTGTCAGTCATTGGCTCATCGCTCACGATTATTAACCCGTACATCGGTCAGCGCATTGTCGATACCTTTATCGCAGGCGATAATGCGGTGCAAAACCTGACGGATGAACGGTCGCTGCTGATCGGCTTATGCTTTGGCATGATCGGCTTCTCCCTGCTGCGCACGGGGCTGGCTTATTTCACAACCCTGCTCTACGAACGCGCATCGCAGAACATGCTGTTCCGCGTTAGGATTTACCTGTACAACAAAATTCAAGGGCAAGACATGCAATACTATGACCGCAACCGTACGGGAGACCTGATGACCAAGATGACAGGCGACCTTGAGATGGTTCGCCACTCCTTGGCGTGGATTATCAAGACGATTATCGAATCGCTCACGATTTTCCTGGCAGCGGTCGTCTACTTCTTCTTCATTGATGTCTCGCTTACGCTATGGCTGCTGCTTCTGTCGCCGCCGATCCTTATCGTAGCCTTTATCTTCGCCAGACGCGTCCGTCCTATGTATGTCGATCTCCGTGAGCGCCTGTCGCAGCTGAATACAACGACTCAGGAAAACATTGCGGGCAACCGTGTCGTCAAGGCATTTGCCCGCGAGGAATTCGAGGTTCAAAAGTTTACCGAGAAGAACGTCAACTATTCTACGGCGAATAAGAAAGCCGCGTTGGTCTGGCTCGATTATTTTCCGTATCTGGAGACCTTGTCCCAGGCCTTTAACGTCATTCTCATGTTGGCTGGCGGCCTGCTCGTCATGAACGGAAGGATCACCTTTGGCGAATTTTCCGCCTTCTCCGCGCTGATCTGGGGCCTGTCCAACCCGATGCGCAACATCGGCATCATTATTAATGATATTCAGCGGTTTTTCGCCAGCCTTAGCAAAATCATCGATGTGTACTATGCCCAGCCTCAGATCGTAAATGAGCACAAACCGGTTGTGAAGCACCGCTACAAGGGCAGCATCGAGTTCGACAATGTCAGCTTCAAATACGACAGTGCTACGGTGCTGGAAAATATCAGCTTTAAAGTTTCACCGGGCGAAACCATTGCCATCATGGGCGCGACCGGCTCCGGCAAAACAACGCTGATCAATCTGATTCCGCGCTTCTATGATGCGACGAAGGGACGCGTTCTCGTGGACGGCAAGGATGTCCGCAAGCTTGAGCTGGATGAGCTTCGCGGCAATATCGGGGTAGCCACGCAGGACGTTCTGCTCTTCTCCGATACGATTGACGGCAATATCGCCTATGGCAATCCGGATATGCCGGAGGAAGAAGTAACGAAGTTTGCAACGCTCGCTGCGGCTCATGACTTTATCCGCAAAATGCCGGAGGGGTATGATACGGTCGTCGGCGAACGCGGGGTTGGTCTGTCCGGCGGACAAAAGCAGCGTATTGCTTTGGCCCGCGCGATGGCCGTGCAGCCTCCGATTCTTATTCTTGACGACACCACATCGGCCGTCGACAACGAAACGGAAGAACATATTCAGCGGAGTCTGAAGGAGCTGGAATTCTCCTGCACCAAAATTATCATCGCGCAGCGGGTGTCCACAACGTCGCAGGCTGACCGTATTCTCATCCTGGAAAACGGCCGAGTTATCGAAGAAGGCACCCATGCCGAGCTTCTCGCGAAGCGCGGCTATTATTACGGCGTGTTTATGCTGCAGAACGAAGGCATCGAGAGAGAGGTGACTGCACATGGCAAGGAATAAATTCGACATCGACGAGAATCTGGAGTCACCCTTTAACATAAAGCACTTCAAACGCGCGCTCGTCTATATCAAGCGCCAGAAGAAACCGATGATCCTCGCTTTCGTTCTGAGCGCCCTGTCAGCGGGCATCGCGCTCTCCGCACCGCTGATCATGCAGCATGTCGTTGACGTTACGATTCCCGCGAAGGATAAAAGCGGTCTTGTCTGGTTGTCGATGCTGATGCTCGCCACCATTGTGGTCAGCGTTATTCTGGCGACGATCCGCTCCCGCATTATGACGCGCGTCGGGCAGGATATTATCTTCGATATCCGCTCCGATCTGTTCAAGCACTTGCAGGAGCTGCCGTTCCAATATTATGACGACCGCCCGCAAGGCAAAATTCTGATCCGCGTCGTCAACTACGTCAACTCGGTATCCGATGTATTGTCCAACGGGATTATCAACTTGATTCTGGAGATTCTCAACCTGATCTTCATTGCGGCGTTTATGTTCGCCGTTGACGCCAGATTGTCGCTTCTTATCCTGGGCGGTCTGCCGATCTTCATCGGCATCATGCTGCTTATTAAGACGAAGCAAAGACGGGCATGGCAGGCGGTATCGAATAAGAGCTCCAACATGAATGCTTATTTGCAGGAGAGCATCAGCGGTATTCGCGTTACGCAGATCTTCACCCGGGAAAAGCATAACGAAGGCACCTTCACCCGACTGTCCGTGAACTACCGCAAATCCTGGATGAGAGCGATGTATTTCAACTTCCTTGTCCCGTTCTCGGTAGATAACCTGACGACGCTCGTGACGACGTCCATCTATTTCGTGGGCTTATTGGCTCTTAGCCCGGCAGAGGTCACCTTCGGCGTTATCCTTGCGATGAGCAGCTATGCGGCCCGCTTCTGGCAGCCGATCCTTAACATTTCCAACTTGTATAACAGCTTTATCAACGCTGTCGCTTATTTGGAGAGGATCTTCGAAACACTGGATGAGCCGGTAACCGTAAGCGACGTGCCGAACGCACGCCAGCTTCCGGCAATTAAAGGCCGGGTTACCTTTGACGATGTGACCTTTGCTTACGACCCTGGCGTCAACGTCCTTCAGAATTTGAAGTTCGATGTGAAGGCCGGCGAGAGCATCGCTCTCGTAGGTCCTACCGGGGCAGGCAAAACAACCGTCGTCAATCTGATCTCGCGCTTTTACAATGTCACCGATGGCCGTATTCTGATCGACGGACATGACATTGCGGACGTGACGCTTAAGTCGCTGCGCAGCCAGATGGGGATCATGCTTCAGGACAGCTTTATCTTCTCCGGCACCATTATGGACAACATCCGTTACGGCAAGCTGGATGCTACGGAAGAAGAGATCATTGCCGCTGCCAAGACGGTATGCGCCGATGATTTCATCCGCGAGTTCGAGCAGGGTTATATGACTGAAGTGAATGAGCGCGGCTCGAAGCTTTCCCAGGGTCAACGCCAGCTGATCTCGTTCGCCCGCACGCTGCTCGCTAATCCGCGTATCCTTATTCTCGACGAGGCTACCTCGTCGATTGATGCGCAGACCGAGCGCCTGCTTCAGAAGGGCCTGAACGAATTGCTTAAAGGACGGACGTCGTTTATTATTGCGCACCGTCTGTCTACGGTTAAGAACTGCGACCGGATCTTGTACGTGGCGGACAAAGGCATCGCCGAAGCCGGCTCGCATGACGAGCTGATGGCCATGCGCGGCCGGTACTACAAGCTGTACACGGCTCAGAAGATGGAAGCGATGTAACAAGAGCAAGGCCCCCGATCTTTATGATCGGGGGCCTTGCTGTTTGCTATTAAGCCTTAACGGGACAGCTTGAGGACAAGCTTTTTCGCTGATTCGGTCTCGACCGTAATCTCGTAATGTCCTTTCACCCCATCAAATGCTATGGCTCCGGTTGCCGGCTCCGAAACGGTTTTCTCCCATACGATCTCGTCATTGCTGCTTACCTTGATGGTGAACGTACCCTCTTCCGTTGACGCCTCAAAGGGAATGCTTATCGGGCCTGCATCCGAAACGGAGAAATCATCCACGTCATAGCTGCCCTTCAGAGAGCCAATCTTCAAGCTCAGCTTGCCGTTCATCTCGGTTTTCACGGTTGAGACGGCTACATTCGACACATCGGCATACTTGGACACGACATTGATGACCACAACCGTAATAATAAACAAAGCTAAATAGATAAAAAATCTATATCTAGACCGACTTCTTCTCAATATAACAACCTCCTGCGATATTTATCCATTGGAATATATTCGCTGGAGTCTCTTCATAACCTCTTCTTTATTTTGCCGTTACCGATCCGTCCTCGTTGATTCTAACGTTAAAGGAAATCTTGTTCAGCTTCGAGTAGGTCGTCTCATTGTAAGCCGCGTTTCGGAGAATCGGCCTTGTATTTTCTAATCTGACCGGCGTAATTTTACTGCTTACCTTGTCCCCGTCAAACGTCAGAGTAGCAATCATGGAGTCGTATGCCTTATTGGAACGCTGCGTTGGCGTAAATACAAAGTTGCCCAGCGAGTAAAAGATTGGCTTGCCTTTATACGTCTCGATCCCCTGCAGGCAATGACTATGGCTTCCGATAACGGCATCCACGCCGGCATCGATAAAAGCCTTGGCATACGTCCTTGCATAATCTTCCGGATAATCCTGGTACTCGTTGTTCCAATGGATATATATGATTGTCAGATCCGAATATTTGACCGCATTCTTGACGTAGCGCATCATCGTATCGAAGTCGTATCCCGAAGCGATGCCTGCTTTGCCATCCCCCGCATACCAGCTTGGGCCGGACAGCACCCGGCTGATCCCAACAATGGCTACTTTCTTGCCGTTAACTTTCTTGGAATAAGCGGTAAAAGCCTCGTCGATATCGCGGCCGGCCCCGGTCCGTCCAAGCTTGTACTCATCCAGGTAAGCGAGCGTATCGGCTAATGCGTTAACCCCGTAATCAAGCGTATGGTTGTTAGCGATGGATACGCCGTCGATTCCGGAATTGATGATGCTTTGGAGCGTTTGGGGAGCGGAACGGAAGGTATAGGTTTTATTGGCCTTTTGCCCGCGTGTGGAGATCGGCGTCTCCAGGTTGGCGAAGCTGATGTCCGAACCCGATAAAATATCGCGGACCTTCTCGAAAGGGTAATTCACTCCATATTTCTCGATGTTCGCTGCTACCTTCCCGTCCAGCAAAATATCCCCGCCAAAGCTGATCTCAATGGGCTTATCCTCTTTAGGGACAGACTTTACGGATGCTGCTACAGCGGTAACATTGCCCGCCGCCTCCAGATTAAAGACAAGAAAAATAAGCAAAGCTGCCAAATACTTAAGCACGATCATTCGCATCGAACCCTCCATGGAATCTATAATTCTTCCAAAGCAAGACTACTAATGTGTATGCTTGTTAGAAGAAATAGATAACTCATATGGAAGGAAATAAAAACGGCAGTGCATAGTTTAACCATGCGCTGCCGTTGTATGGAATCAATCAAGAAATAGCCTGCACCGTAAACGTGCCTTTCACGCTCGAGCCTTGAACCGTGAAGCCGTAAACGCCGGGAAGAGCCTTCTTCAGCATGAAGATATTATCCCCTTTATGCAGGGGCGCCTCGAGGTTCAAATCCTCGGAGACAAACGTCATGCCGTCCGCGGACAGCGACGTAACATGGAACACCAGCTTAATCATAACGTCCGATCGGAAGTTGATATTGCGAGGGTTAAAGCCTGCCCCGTTCACTTCAACCGTAGCCGTCTGAAAGCCGTTGTCGGCGTCATATACGGCATCGGCGGTTGACGTTTGCCCAATCTTGGCCGCGTTTGAGTGATTCGCATGAGACAGCAGCACGGAGAAAAATAGGGCAACGGCCACCGCATACGCGGCGGACGCCGGAACACCGGAGAATGCGCGTTTTGTCTTCACCGCTGACTTCCTCTTCGTCCCTGCGGGCTCCGATGCATTTCGATCGTACCGTTCGGCGGCCTTCTGCATGAGGAATGCTAGAGCGACAAACGTTATATCTGCGCTAATCATGACGGCATCCGATACATAGAATCGCGCGCCTGCGAACAAGCCGATTCCCGCACCCAGCCATCCCGTAATGGCGGCGTTAACAGCCGTTGCAACACCGTATTTTTTCATATAACCCATGCCCAAAGCCGTTACCGCAGCCCCCGCAATTACGGCGGATAGTCCCAGCCTGTAATCGAGCGTTTCAATAAGCAGGAAGCCAAGCGCCGCGGACGCAAGGAAGATAAGGGCTATCGCGATCGTCCTGTTAGCCGTTCCCGCGATCATCAAGTATACCGTTGCACCCAGCACGAGCAATAAGCTTCCAATATCTAATCCCATAAAAGGAGCCTCTCTCTCGACGTTTTAATAGAATGATGTTATAGCTTTGATGCAAAGTTGATATCCGGGTATACATAAGGCACCGCGGAAGGCTCGGCTGCTTCGATATCGGTTGCGACAATCTTCATGATATCTCGCCCTCCCGCTTGCGTTTTGCCAATCGTGCCCGTCACCGTAATCCATGTATCGTTGGCGTAATCATCCGCGGAAGGAGTCTCGACAATCATGCCGTAAGGCGCAATGTCCGCAATGCAATGCGTCATCGCCATTCGGCCAACGATCAACTGACCGCCAGGCAGCTGCTTGTCCCGGTAAACAAAGCCCGTAATCTGAATCGTTTTCCCTTGGAAATTGTCCACGAAGCGATTAATAGCCTCAAGCTTCTCAATAAACCACTGATCCTTCATTTCAATCAGGTCTTGTTGATAGAGGAGCATGCCCAGCTTCGCATAATCGAGGTTGTAAGGCTGTGTGCGGAAAAGCTCCTTCAGTCCGCTGTCCACGTTGCCCTCCAGCTCCACAAGCTCGAGATCCGCCTTCCCGTCATCCACGGGAACCGCTCCCATGTTCATTCCTTTATTGACGGCAAGCGCTCCGGCAAATGCCGTGTTCGGAAGCGCAGCGCCAAGGAGCAGCGGCAGCAGGAACAGACCGTATATGCCCGATTTCTTGAGCAGCAGGCGCGTGCCTCCTTGCCGATGCCCCGCGGCTCCATGATCATGTTCATGATCGTGCCCGCAGTCGCAGACGACGACCTTCTCCCGAAGCGAACGAGCGGCCAGACGGAATTGGGAGCCTGCCAGCGCAAGCAATACGACGGAAGCCGCCACGACATAAGGCACCAGATCGGGCGCAATGTAGAGCAGCATATCTCCCGTTTGCCACAAGTAAAGGATAAGCGCAGCAAAGCCAATTAGAATAAGCCCTTTAAAGGAGTGGTCAAAGGCTTCGGTAAATGCGGGTTTCCAGCGTATCAATGTTTTCCCTCCCTAGTTCAAGACAAGCAGCGAGCCGACGTACACAAGCACGGTCACGCAGGCGCCTATAATAAGCACGAACCTCGCTTTGAATACCGCAAGCATCATAAGCAGGCTTTTCAGATTCAGCATCGGACCAAATACCATAAAGGCAAGCAGCGCGCCTTTATCGAAGGTGTTCAGAAACGACTGCGCGACAAAAGCATCCGACGTCGAGCAGAGCGACAACATAAAACCAAGCACCATCATCAGCGCGTTCGAGCTGCCGGGACCATGGCCCAAGGCCATCAAGTCGGCGTTAGAGACAAAGGTCTGCAAAAGACCAACCAAGATCGCGCCAATTAATAAAAACTTGCCCATATCGAAAAATTCGCTCACCGCATGACCCATAACCTCGGCGATTTTGCCTGAGCGGTGAGCCTGAGAATGTTCATGGTCAGCATCATGTTGATCATGATGCTGATGATGAGCATGCGCATGCTCGTGGGCGTGGCTGATCGGAGCATTCTTTGCTTCCCGCAGCGGATCGAATCGCACAAAGCGGTAGACAATGAGGCCAACAAGGAAAGCAATAACGAAAGCGAGCCCCATGCGCATATACGCCATTTCGGGATGACTGCGGAAAGCCGTAAACGTCGACCAAAAAACAATCGGGTTAATAATCGGCCCCACCAGGATAAAAGCCGCGGCTACATGCGTTGGCATTCCTTTGCGAATAAGGTTGCGAATAGCCGGTACCATCCCGCATTCGCAGATCGGGAAGAGGATGCCCAGCACCGTTGCCGTCAGAATTCCAAGCACGGGATTGGAAGGGATAAAGCGGCGAATCATAGCATCCGATACAAAAACATGCAGCAGCGCCGATACGATTACCCCAACCAGAATAAAGGGCATGGCTTCTAGCATGATGCTGATGAATAAGGTTTTGAACAACTGAAGCTTGGGATCGGCCAGCCAGGTCCCGGAAGCTTTACTCGAAAATAAGTAAAGCCCGAGAATAATCAGCAGGCTGACGGCAGCGAAGAGATTGGTGCGCGAGGATGCCGTCCTGCGTTGCATTGTCGTATTTTCCATATGTTCACGCTCCCGAATCAACCGATGAATACCCGTTCAACAAGCCAAATCCCGCCTAATAGCAGCGCCGTGCTCGATCCGGCCAATACAAATGTTCTCGCATGCCGGAAACGATGAATACCCAAGATAATCGGAAGCGCGATGCAAACCATCCCGAGCTGGACCGCCTCAATGCCCAGGTTAAAGCTTGCCAGATCAACGCCCATCTCCTTATGGGGAATATTCATGCCAACCAGAATATCTGCGAAGCCCATGCCATGGATCAAGCCGAACAAGAACGTAAGCATCCAGCGGTAGCTGACCTTCGGACGCACCATATTGTCGATCGCTACATAACAGATGCTTAATGCGATCATCGGTTCTACAAACGCGCCCGGAACATGGATCCAGCCCAGGACCGTCATGGTCAGCGTTATGCTGTGCGCGACGGTGAACGCGGTGATCATGACGAAATACTGCCGGATCGTTTGTCTGGCAATCAGCAGCGAGAACAGGAACAGCAGATGGTCATACCCGCCGAGAATATGATGCATGCCTAATTTGAAAAACGAATACCATCCGGAAGTCGAGCTGTCGCCGCTTTCTGCAACGGCGCTGTCCGGGACTGCGGCATCTCCCGCCGTATCGGTAGTTTGATCTCCTCCGCTTGCGGCGACTGCTTGTACATCCGCCGGCAATGCCGCGTATTGATCATCGGTGACTTGCATCGCCCATGTCCGGTCGCCGCCGTTTAATGCCGCGGTGCTTTGGCCGGAACCGTAATGGATCGTCAGCAAATTGACGTAGTTGGTTTTGGGATCTTTCTCGTAAAGCGTATCTGAAAGCGAGAGCGAATCTCCTCCGGATGCGGCCGGATAACGAACCTGCATAAATACCTGCGTCGCATCGCCTTTGCGGTCCAGATAATAGTTCTCGATCCGAACCGGCGCCTGAGCTTTCCCGCCTATTTTCAAAGTTATGTTCTTGCCAAAGACTTCCGCAAAAGGATCTTTGTCCGCTTCGAACTCTTCCGGCTCGAGCATTTTGTTCTCGTTGGCATCGCCGCCTACCCATTCGATGACGGATAGCTCGTCAATCGCATAAGTGACAACGGTACCGGATTTCGTCAAATCCACGGTCGTATAGCTTGCGCTGTACGCATGCGCGGATGCCGACAACGGAAACGAAACGGCCGCCAATGCAATAGCAATGGTGCCGCCAATACCGGCGATAACCTTTCCTAATTTGAGCGCAAACATGATCCGGTCTCCCTTCGATCAAGCGTAAACGGCTGCGCCGTCCTTTGGAGGAGCAGCATACGTTTATCGCGGAGAAATATAAGCACAGTATAGAGAAAACTTATACTTTCTTATATTTCAAGAAAAACAAGGAGCAGGGTGCCGGTCTGGCGACTGGGGCACCCTGGCTTGCTTTTTAAAAAATTAATGCGATACTGCTGACTCTATTTGTTCATCAGGTTATAAATCGCTTGCACCGCTTCCGCGCGGGTAGTGATGCCTTGCGGAACAAATTTATTGCCCGAGCGGCCATTAATCAGCTTAAGCTCGGCGGCGGCATTGACGTAATTTTTAGCCCAGTCCGATACGGTGCTCATATCCGCAAACGAGGATTCGTTTACCGTATCAAGTGGTTGTTTCTTCACAACCGCATAAGCTCTCATCATCATGGCAACCATTTCCTCGCGGGTGATGATGCCTTGCGGATCAAACGTTGTTACGGTACGGCCGGTCACAATGCCATTGCTGTACGCAATCGAGATCGGCTCCGCGTAATAAGCGCTGCTTGGTACGTCCGAGAACGATTTGCTCGTCGAAGCAGTCAGCTTAAGCGCATTGACGAGCAGCTTCGTGAATTCGCCGCGCGTAATCGCCCGGTTTGGTTCAAAGGTCGTATCGCTCGTACCGTTGACGATTTGTTTGGCAGCCATTTCTTGAATAACGTTGTGCGCCCAGAAGCTCGACGTTACGTCGCTGAAGTTGTGGGTAACCTTCAGTACGGCGTATTTGCTGAAGTGGCGGATCTGAGCTGTCATTACGCCGTTTGCGTATTCGCCGCCGATGTATTCCAGCTTGCCGTCATCACCGATATAGAAGATGCCATACAGTCCCGGATTTGCCGCTACAACCAAAGGATCGACCTTCAGGTGGAGCGTAATCGGCTCATTGAATTGCGTGAGCTTCGATGTCTCGCCGGCAGCTGTCGTGAAGGAAAGGCTGAATTCATAAATCTGGCCTTCGACTTGGATGACGGAATGGCTGCCCGTTTCGCTCTTATCAATCGCTTGGCTGGCGTCAGCCGTGCTTAGCGGCGACATCTGGATGGAGATCGTCCCCTTCGAAAGGTCCGCTCCAGGCACTTGTGCCGTCAATTGCTTCAGCAGCTCCGGCTGCAATTGCAGCTCTACGCTTCCCGATTGAAGAACTAACGGATGGCCGTTCAGAAGATCGGATGCATTGCCAGGCAAGCTGAATGCCGTCGTGTCCGGCTTCAAGACTACTGTGGTAACGCCTTGCTTAAGCATGTCGGCCGTTATCGGAGTAACGTTAGTCGGCGTTCCGGTCGAGCCGCCGCCGTTATTTCCGCCGTTGTTGCCTCCGTTATTGCTAGAAGTCTTCGCCGGAACGATCACAGAGATCGCTGCCGTATCCGCCGTTGTCTGATCGGATGTTCTTGTTACCGTCACGACAACTTGAACCGTAGTAGCTTCAGTTGGCGGTGTTACCGTTCCATCCGTTGCTATTACGCCTGTTGGCGTCACGCTCTTAATGGTGTACGTGAATCCGCTTGGCGCTGCCGGCAATGTCCAGGATGTCGCATCCTTCGCCGGTGCCGGAAGGCTTGTCAGTGCCGCGGCAATTCCAGCAGCGGTCTGTTCGGCCGGCGTCTTCGCTGGAACGATAACCGAGATCGCTGCCGTATCCGCCTTTGTTTGATCGGATGTTCTTGTTACCGTCACGACAACCTGAACCGTAGTAGCTTCCGTTGGCGGTGTTACAGTGCCATCTGTTGCTATTACGCCTGCTGGTGTCACGCTCTTAATGGTGTACGTGAATCCGCTTGGTCCTGCCGGCAATGTCCAGGATGTTGCATCCTTCGCCGGTGCCGGAAGGCTGGTCAGCGCCGCGGCTATTTCAGCTGCGGTTTCTTTTTGACCACCATTGTCATTACCAGGTGGTGTCTTCGCCGGAACGATCACCGAAATCGCTGCCGTATCCGCCGTTGTTTGATCGGATGTTCTTGTTACCGTCACGACAACTTGAACCGTAGTAGCTTCAGTTGGCGGTGTTACAGTACCATCCGTTGCTATTACTCCTGTTGGCGTCACGCTCTTGATTGCATAAGTGAATCCGGTCGGCGCTGCCGGCAATGTCCAGGATGTCGCATCCTTCGCCGGTGCCGGAAGGCTGGTCAGCGCCGCGGCTATTCCGGCAGCGGTCTGTTCCACTTTGGACAGCTCTTTCGTATTCCGTACACGGATCCGCAGGCCTCCGGAATAACCGCCTGACAACCCTACCGCTTGCAGGGTTTCGCCGACGCTCAGAACCGGAATCGGTCCGCTCTGATCAACGATGTAGCCATCCGCGAACACAAGCAACGGTCCGCTTCCGTCATCGATAACATAGGAATTGCTGTCCGGTATCGAAGTGACCGTACCGGTCACCTTCACCAGTTGACCCAAGTTTGCGGCAGCCACCGCATCATGCGTGCTGACCGGCTTCGGTTCAGCTGCTGCGCCGGAGCTGACTTTTACTACGCTGGCCGCAAAGCCGTTGTACTCAAGTTCAATGTTGTTCTCGAATTCGCTGATATGGCCGTATACCCGCACGACGTCTCCCAAGGAGAGCGTATGCTCTGGCAATTCGTTAAACGCCATCATGCCGCCGGTTGCATCCTGCAGGTAGAACGCGTCAAAGAAGATTTCCGAATCGGATGTTACGGTACCTTGTACGACAACATCCGAACCGACTGGCAGCGCGCGCGCTTCCGCAATGGAGCTAACAACCGTCTCGCGGTGCGCAAGCCAATTGATCGCGTTAAGCGCAAATTCGTTATTGCCCTTTGCGTTGTAGCTTTCGTCCATTTGCTTATCGTTGAAAATATTCATGCCCGAAACGATGATTCTTCCTGCTCCAAGCGTTTCCGACGCAATGACCGGAATCGCCGAGCCTCCCGTCAGATCCGTAGGAGCCGGGGAAGCCGAGACATTGTACGCGTACGTATCGCTCTTCATCTGTGAAGCAAGCTGGAACGTAGATTCATTGCCTCTTGCCAGAATCGTTACCGTATCGCTGTCGGTCAGCCCCGCCTTGACCGGACCACCGCTGTTTTTCGCCAAGCTCGATCCGCTGTAATACTCGATTGTCGATACGAAATCCGTCAAGTAATTGCTGATCGGCTTAGGATGCAAACGGACGGAATAGTTCGAAGTCAGCGGCGTGCTCCAGAAGTTGCCGTCCTTCGTCTCATCGACCACCTCATCGTTATTCAGCACAATGGATGAGCCGATTCCTTCAAGAAGCGGATTCAAATTCTGGTTTGTGGCGCCATAGTTGCTCTTATCCGCCAACCAGACCGAACCGCCGCTATTGACGAAGTTTTTGATCGCCGTAATTTCATCCGCGCTGTAAGCCGCAGACGGATGGGAAATATAGAGCACGGCAGCGCCGTTAAGAACGGAGTCGTTAATTGCGGACGCCGTATTCTCGGCAACCGTATAGCCTTGAAGTCTCATTTGGTTCGTAAACGACTTCAGATTGTCTTTATAGCTGCCGGTATCTTTTGTCGTGTTCTCGTTGTTCTTCGAAGCGTCGATCAGAATTTTCTTTCCAAGCGGCGCTTTGATGGAGAAGGATTGGTGATACTCGTTTAACGTCGCTTCTGCCGTAGTCAGAACCACGATAATATCATGATTGCCGGCCAACGGATTGCTCCAGATGACGCTTGCCGTCGTTGATTTCCCGCTCTCCAGGGAATCGATTGTCGTCTGGCCGATCAAATGACCGCTGTCTTGTTGATCGTAGTAGTACGAAACCGTCATGCCGTTAATCGTTTCCGTGCCTTGGTTGCTGATGGAAGCGTTCAGCGTCGCAGCATTGCCGCCAATAATGGCGCCTTCCGCGGCTACAACCGTACCAACCTTCACAGCGACCGCTTCTTCCTCCGACCAGAACGGCGCGGAGTAAATCCGGTCTCCGTCAGCTTGCGTAACGCGGACGATGAACCATTGCTGTCCGCCTGCAACCGTAACGGTTGGCTTCCAGTTGAACGAAGTCTCATTAGACGCCGGCGTATACGATGCCGCTACCACGCCGCCGTTCGTAATCAGTTCGGCCTTCGCGATGTTATCGTTGGACTGCGTCGCGATATAGCTGTAACGCGGGTCGGATTTGTTTTCGAGCACGTCATCGCTGCCCGAAATATTGAAATTCAGCGTCTTGCTGTCGACGGTCGAACCCATATACCAGCCGTTTGCCGTCGCGTCCAGCTTAGCGTTTGGATCTTCGGTCATGTAGACGCGCATGTTGCGCATCGCATCCATAAGGGAATCCGTCGTCAAATCTTTCGATACTATGACCGTACGTCTTTTTGTCTGGCCCCAAGTCGCGTCATGGTTGTCTTCCCCGAAGGTTGGAGCAACATGCCAGCCGATATCGAGTGCCTTATAGTACATATTCTCAAGGTTTACGTAAGAGTAGTTGCCCGAGCCGTTGCCGACTTCGAACATGGTGAACAGCTTGTCTACTTGTTTGTTATACGGCAGGAAGCTGTTGAACGAGCCCGTTGGCGCGTTCGGATGGTTGAATTGGGCAACGATGTCATCGTATGACATGACCCACGAATAATACTTGTCCAGGTCCTGGTACATGCCGCCGTCTTCAACCCGGTCGATAAAGTTCTCCGTGCCAAATACGTTCGAGTGGCCCCAAGTCGTCGACGTCATCTCGAATGCCGGGAATACGACGAATTGTCCGTCAACCGTATTTGATTTTGCGAGCGACTTGGTGAGTGCCCAGCTTTCGCCGCCCTTGCGCTCAGGCATGCCGCCATGGGTCGCTGCATCCGCCTCCGTTCCCCGAATGGATGCATCAATATCGTGGGAATGGTCGGAGAACGCGAAATAGTCATAGCCGTAATATTTGGCCTGATCAAGCGCGGTTTGAGGATCCCCATGCGCGTCATGCGAAATATTCGTATGGTTATGCGTTGTGCCGTAGTAATGATTGCCGCCGGAAAAACGCTCTTCGATTGTAAACGTCCACGACTTATCCGTTTTGTTGCCAAGCGTGTCCTTGATAACCAATTGGATTGTGTGGTCGCCAACAGCCAAATCATCGTCTGTCGTCAGCGTAAGCGTTGCTTGCGTTGCCGTAAAGGTTGTGCGCTGTGTATAGTCAGCGCCGTCGATCTTCAACGTGGCATCGGAGAATTCAATGCCGCTCGGATCGTTGTAAGATGCGGAGATAGCCGGATGCTGCGTTTGGAGCTTGTCCCCTTCGGCAGGTGATAAGCTCGTAATAACAGGGCCGTCTTGATCGTCAACGATATCGATAGCGATCGGCTCCAAGCTGCTGCCGGAACCGGCCTTAACCTCTCCGGACGCCGCTTCGATGTAATAGAAAAGCTTGCCCGTCGTTGGAACATCCGTTTGCGGGATATGGCCGTTATAGTGCACCTTATCCGCGGCTGTCAGCGGAATGGAGCGATAATCCTCGCCTTCCGCCCCTTTGTAATACAGGGTTACGGAATCGGCGAATTTCGCCATGGCTTCAAAGCCCACGTCTACCCCGGTATAAGCTTTCGCAAGAGGCGTATGGCTGAATTGAAGCTCGCCCTTGACGTCCGCCGAGCTGCGCGGCATCAATCGGTAGCCGCTGTCATAAGGAGCTACCCGGTCGGCTTGTCCAACAATGCCGGTAAAGGTATAGGTTTCGTTTAACTCGATGGTATTGCCGGACATAGCAATGCCCGAGCCTGCCGTCACCCTGACGATAAACGTATTGCCCGCATCATCGGTCAGCGTTACGTCCGTATCCGCGCCCGATGCAGCCGTATTGGTGACTTTGCCTTTAATGGCGGCAAGCTTGCCTTCAAGCGGCTCCATAACAGCCGGCGTTGAAGCCTGCGCAAGCGTAAACGCTGCTGCGGCCGGCTGCTCTTGTTCGCCTTCGTCTTCCATCGAGGAAGCCAGAAGCTGAATCATGCCTGCCGTAAATGCGATTGTGCCGGTAACCTTCACTTTGTGTCCCGGTACAATGGAAATGCTTGGTGCCGCCCCGGCAATGACAGTAAGACCGCCGGTAGCGTCCTGCATATAGAAATGGGTCGGCTCCGTACCCAACGTTCCGTTAGCCGCGGTAACGATACCTTCCACGGTTGCCGTATAAGCAGCCTGCTGCGTCATGCCTTTTGCATCGGAAGCACGTACGTCGCTGATAGCCGTGATGGCCGGTTTGTTGTAGGAAGAAGCATCAATACGCGTATACGGACTTTCCGCATTGGCGTATGTATGCGTGAGATACACCGATTGAATGCCGGTCGCATTCTCGATGGTCATCGTAAACGAACCGTTAACTCCAGCCGTCGTTTGACCAACTGCCGTGAACGCGCCGCCAACGTAGGCATAAGCTTTCACCGCGGAATTCGCCACAACGGCATCCGCCGTGCCGCTCACCGACGTTGAACCGTCAAAAGTGATATTGGCAGCTACGGGCGCTTCTTTATAAGAAGCATTTTTCACGATGATTTCAGACGGCGCCGCAGGCGATTTCGGCACAAAGGTCACGAAATCCTTGGACGGATCCTTCGTGAAGTAAGCACCGTTATGCATGCCAACAGCCGCACGCGGGTCCGAGCCAATCTCGGTTCTGCGGACCATGACGCCGCTTGCGATATCCGATGCGATAAACGGCGTTCCCCATAAGAACGTTTTGCCGTCAAAGAAAGAGGATGCGCTGCCGTAAGCGAACAAATCGACGATATTTTCGTTGTTCGGATCGGAAGTCGCCGTCGCTGCTTGCGTCAGAATGACGATACCGCCGCCCGACGAGCCTGCATTTGGCCCAAGCGATCCGGTATCGTCAGCTGCTGCCGGAACGGCAGACAACGCGCTAGTATTGGCTGCTCCGGTCACCAGATAGTAACCATGCGCTTTGATGGTTCCGGTAAGCACGGTTCCTTTTCCCGTCGCTGCCGGATTGGTCAATGCCGTGTAATCGATGACCCAGCCTTTCAGGCTGATATCGTGGTCGGTACGATTATAAAGCTCGAAAAACTTATTCTTGTAAACGCCGTTTGCCGTTCCGCTGACGTTCAGCATGCTGAAGACAACGTCGCCCGGATTGGCTTTGTTCGGGTTCTCAATCGCAAAGTTCACGCCTGTCATGGCGCTGACCAGCTTATTCGCTGCTTTGGCAGTCACGAATACTTTCGAATTGCCGTCCGCATTGGTAAGACTAGCCGTAAACGATCCGTCCGCTTCGGCTGTCGTTGTGCCGGCCGGCGTCGTGCCGTCCGCCAAATAAACCGTAACGGCCGAGCCGCCAACTACGGCGGAAGCCGCTCCCGACACTGTCGAGTAGCTGGAATAAGTGATTTTGGAAGCGTTCGGAGCGGCTGTTTGTCCGACCGATACGTTCACCTTCGCGCTCTCTTCCTTGCCGGTCTCCGTTGCCGTCAACGCCACGGTACCCGCATGCGTCGGATTGCTGATCGCCAAAGTAAAGGAACCGTCCGCATTGGCGGTCGTGTTGCCAAGCGTTGTATTGTCCGCGCCGTATCCTTTAACTTCCGCGTTCGCAGGCACGGCTCCGACATCGCCGTTCAATGTCGAATAGTCGTCCACGAACGTGATTTTACTGGTTACAGGAGGCGTCGTTGTTTGCGCACCGCCATCGCCGCCGTCTCCACCGTCGCCGCCGGAGCCGTCAGTCGATTCACCGGCAACGATGATATTTTCGATCTGGCTTGTGCCAGTGGATTGGAATGCATCCGTTTCCGGAGATGTCCCTGTACCCGCACGAACAGATAAATTGTCAAAAATCGTCCATCTCAAATAAATCAATGATTGATTATCAACGCCGGAAGGCAGCGCTACGTTACTTAGCACGCCTGTTGTCCAATTGTTTTGAACTTTTACGGTGCCGCCTGCAACATCAGTCCAGCTTGTCCCGTCTAAGCTGTATTGAAGCTGAAAGTCTCTCGGTCCCGTATTTGAACCACGTTGAGTCGACGATACTTTTAGATTCGTATAACCGGTGGTCACCAGGGAAACCTGCCAGTAATCGCCCACTTTCCAATCTTTCCCGCTGACTACTGACATTGCGGGAGTCGATGCATCGTTGGAGAACGACACGGTTGGCAAGCTTGTCGTGATTTTCTTGTCCTTATTGATATCTAGCGTAACGCTCTGGTTCGCGGGAAGATCCGCCACTCCCGTGCCGGTCCCGTCCCATTTCGCGAGCGTTACCGCCGATGCCGCATTTGCCTGAGGCAACATGCTGCCCGGTTGGAGCAGCGTCAGAAGCATCATAACGGATAAAACGATGCCGAATACGCGTTTATTTTTTAACGCCGAATAACCCACTCAAATGCCTCCGTTCAATTAATCAGTAATGAGAAAGTCCTTAACAGAGGTAGGCCAAGCTGTATGGTGATAAAATAAACAGGACTTGCTTGTCAACGGCAAATAAACCGCCGATAAGCCGGTTTCTTCAGAAGCCGCGGTCCGTGCGCCCCGCCAAAAGCTAACGGATCGCGGCTTTTCGATTCCTATTTACGCATCGCAAGAGATGATGACTCCTTTCCGCAAAATTCTTCTAAAAAGTTCCCCAAAAATAGCTGGTCAGCCTTACCCCATTTGCATTATAGCACCGTTAATTCCGACAATTGTCATCCCAATATTAATTTTTTAGTCCTAAACTTTCTAAGGTTTTCATATGTTCAATTTCAGCGCGGAACCCTTTGAAATTTGGTTCCAATTAACAAAAAAACCGGAGCTGCAGCAGCCCCGGTACCCAAATTATCGTTATTTGGTCGAACA
Source organism: Paenibacillus glycanilyticus (assembly GCF_023715145.1). Lineage (GTDB taxonomy): Bacteria > Bacillota > Bacilli > Paenibacillales > Paenibacillaceae > Pristimantibacillus > Pristimantibacillus glycanilyticus_A. The sequence continues at coordinate 86,512 of NZ_JAMBNP010000013.1, forward strand.
GATAACCTTCAGTCCAGAAACTCCAATCCCGTATTTCTCAAGTCGATATGAAACGTATAGCTGATTTCCGCACGCTTGAACATCTCCGGCCATTTCTCATACTCGGCAGGCTTCAAGCGGCTTCGGAAGCGATCGCCAAAGCCAAATACATCGGCGCCTTCCCGCTGCGTTTTCTCAAACATGGATTTGGCGTGCTTGTTCAGATCAGACTCCAGCTCGGCTAATATCTGCGGAGCATTCTGCTTCCGGGAACGGGAGCTGTCGATTAACGTTGTGACAAGCGAGCAATCGATTCGGATAATCGGCTTGCCATCCTGAAGAGCGGTCTTGATGCGACTATGATTATTTACGATTCGAATATCCGATTTGCTCATCAGCTCAACCTCCGAATCGTGGAACCGGTGCGTGAAAATTTCATACAAAAGCGACTCGTCCTTGTTTAACTCTCCAACAATCCTATCATTGACGAATATCGCATTGCCGGCAAGAACAAAGGAATTTTGTCTTCCCTCCGTTAGCAAGGGGATCAGATTGGCATGGAAGGGGTTATACAATTTAGCGTATACTTCCCACAGCATCGTTTTGTTTTTTCTGGGAACGCCTCCGGCGTAAGTTTCGAAAAAGAGCTTGGTATAAATGCCCGACAGCTCGCCAGTAGGGTTTGTCCTTGTAAAGATGCGCTCCATATCGCCTCTTATTATCGCTACAACGGCATCCAGCGGAACGGAACGCTCTCTTACCGCAAATTCCAAATAGGGTTCAATTCCCGACTTGGCTAATGATTCATCCACCAGAATCGCACGGGTAGAAGAAGGATCAAGTGCTTTTGGCAGCTTGTATTTCGCTTTGTTCATCGCATCCGAAACGGTCTGCCCATATTGGCTCATCGTAAAAAAATCTTTTTCCGACATGGCAAGCGTTCCCTTTGGCAACGGAAACCGAAACCATACGTTAATATCAGAACCGGAGGACTTCTCAAGACCCATAACGCCAACCATCATGCGGTTATCGATATCTTTAGCATCCCAGCATCCGGTTGTTAGGAACATAAGCAAACCGAATAGGCTGACAATCCTCCATCCACACCTTTTCCTGTTCATAAGCTCTCTTCCTTCCCGACTCTCTGGCCGTACGCCAGCGCAAGCCATCCAAGCAAAGGAAAAATAAACATGACATAGAGCCTGAAACCGATTGTTAATAGGGTAATCTCTTCAACAGTCCTCCAGGAGGTCAACAGGGTTGCTGCCGTATATACGGCCAAGAAGGCCAACGCATAAATAATGCGTATATTCGCCCTTGGTATTAAGCCGCTAAACATTTCGCCTACGGCGCGCAGCTTCAGAGCCATAATAACCAAAATGTAGAACATCGTTACGGATACAAAAATAGCGGTCAAGTTCTCAACCAAAACCCAATAATGAGATATGGCATCCATTTTGGAAATGAAGGGGAATGTCAGGCGCTTGCTTAATTCTCTCCCGAAAGTCACAATCGGCAAATAAATATGCCCGGCGATAAAAGGGAGCCCGCACAGAATGGCCGTCGCATACGCCTTCCAGGCACGCCGTGCCGACTGCCCTGTATAGGGTCCAATAAACGATGTAATAACAAACCCCATCCACATAAACGATCCGGCATAGAAGCTTTTATCGTAGAAGAAGTCGCCGTTTGTTCTGATCCATGGAGCACCAAGCGTCCAATGGACATCGCTTAGACCAACAATCAACAACCCCAAAGTTAACAGCACGGTGAACAGGAAAAACACCCTGGCCGCCCGCACGATAGGCATCATCCCGGCTAAGGCGAGTACAGCCGGAGCAAGGAGCATTCCGTTCAGAAAGGCTATCGGGGTGGTAGGAAGCATCGTCATCGTGATCATTTCCGAGTATGCCCTCAGCATAGTGACGAGAGCCGCAAATAAAAACAGAAATACGGGCAAGCAGATGATACATGTCCAGACCACGCCTATAGAGGCAATTATTCGGGCTAAAAGCTTCTCTCCGTTTAGTCGAGCCAGCAGCCTGCTGTACATCCAAGAGCTAAGAAGAGCACCAATTGCCCATATCACTAACGGAATCCAATAAGCCCCTTCCGTGCTGCGAATGATGAAGCATGGGTAGATGAAGCCTGCCGCCGCGCCTGTATACAGCATTTGAATGACCAGCATGTCATAACCGCCGATGGTTGATAAGCGCTTCATAATACGCTCCTTTCAGATCGAATGAAATGGCTAGGTCAGCTTTCTCTTCTTCGGCCATAAGGAATTAAGATAAGGAGTCCCAAACGTTTCTAGGCAGCTAAGATAGATAGTCAAACAGGCAAAGCAGAAAACAATGCCCAAAAGTCCGGCGATGGAAGCTCCAACTACAATGAAATACTTCAGAATCCGTTGTACAAGCCCCATCTGGTAATCAATCACGATAAAGTTTGTAATGGCCGTGGCGGCCACAATGATAATAAGCAGGTTGCTCACGATATTCGCCTGGATGATCGCCTGTCCAAGGACTACGCCCCCAACCATGGTAACCGTCGAGCTGACGGTTTTGGGCAACCGCAAGCCAGCCTCCGTTATAAAGTCAATCATGATGAGCATAAGAAACGTCTCCACGAAGACAGGGTAAGGCACGCCTTCCCGGCTAGCAGCCGCTGCCAGACTAATCTCCAGACGATTGACGTCAACATTTATTGAGGTCAGCGCGACGTATACAGCCGGAAGAAATAAATTAATGAACATAGCCATAAACCGCAGAGTAAGAAGGAAATAAGTAACATAAGGATTTACATATTTATCTTCGGGGGAATGCCAGAAATCGGTATATACCGAAGGAACGCTTAATGCGAACGGGGACCCGTCAATCATGATAATGGCCTTGCCTTTAAGCAGATCCATCGAGACGCGGTCTGGTCTTTCGGTGGATATCGCCAAGGGAAACAGATGCATTCTTTTCCGAGACATCAGTAGACGCAAGAATTGCGCGCTGTCCTGAATGGCCTCCGTCCGGATGCTCGCCATTCGTTCTTTGAGCTGGGACAACAGGTCAGGATCAATCGCATCCGCATAAAAAAACAGGGCAACGCGTGTATGACTAGCCGTGCCGATAACGGTTTCCCACATTTTCAGCTTGGAAGAATGAATCTGTTGTCTGATCAAGGCGGTGTTCACGTCAAGACTTTCGATAAAGGCATTCATCGGGCCTTGTAGCACATTTTCGGTAATGGGAGAACCGATGGCTCTTTGCTGATTTTCCGATAATTGCAGAATCAGACCTTCAGATGACTTCAGCTTGCATAGAATAGCAAAGCCGTTGCACACCGCTGCTTCGCAGCGCTGAAAATCCCCCTCGCTCAGACCGGCTCCGCTATATCGGGCAAGCCTAAAGGACAAATCTCCCCCGTTGTCGTCTACCAGCAAAAAATCCAGCTTTTGCGCAGAGCAAAGGGATTGAAAGTAGCACAAATACAATTCGTCATCTTCAACGGTTCCAACCAACGCCGCTTTGAAATCGCTCGAATCCGCAAATGCTTCTCTTAACAGATCCAGCAAAGGAACCGAATCTTGTCTTTCGTTCAGACTATATAGAGATGAAAGAATATCGGACAATATTACATCCTCCTCAAATTACCTGATTATGGAGTCATCGATTATTCTTTCCAAAATAATCCGAAGCATGTATGGCTCAAAAGCGGGTGGATTTTCTAGCATTCAATAAAAAAAGAGAGCGTCTCGTTGAGACGCTCTCCTCTTGTCATCTTATTAATCTATTTTCTTCATCCACACAACGCTCTCCACGTGGCTCGTCCACGGAAACATATCAACCGGCGTAACCTCCACCGTCTTATAACCCCCGTCTTCGAGCGTGCGAAGATCGCGCGCCAAAGTCGATGGATTGCAGCTGACATATACAACCCGCTCCGGCTGCATCTTCAGGATCGTATCCAGCAGCGCCGGGTCGCAGCCCTTGCGCGGCGGATCTACGACGATGACGTCGGGGATAATGCCTTCCTCGCGCCAACGAGGGATAACAACCTCTGCCGGTCCTGCCTCGAAGGAGGCATTATTAATGCCGTTCAGCTCCGCATTGCGCTTCGCGTCTTCGATCGCTTCAGGCACAATCTCTACGCCATACACGCGACCGGCCTTGCGGGCGAGGAAGAGCGAAATTGTCCCGATGCCGCAGTAAGCATCAATAACCGACTCCGTTCCGGTAAGCTGCGCATAGTCTACGGCTTTACGGTACAATTCAACCGTCTGCGCGGGGTTTACTTGATAGAACGACCGCGCCGAGATCGCGAACCGGATGCCGTCCAGCTCGTCATAGATGACCTCGCTGCCCCATAGCACGCGGGTCTCATCGCCAAAGATGACATTCGTATCGCGAGTATTCACGTTCTGCACGATACTCTTCACTTCCGGCAGCGCCGCGCGGATCCGCTCTACCCACTGTTCCGCTTTAGGAAGCTTGCGCCCGTTTGTAACGAGCACGATCATAATCTCGCCGCTCACAAAGCCCGTCCGGGTCATGACATGGCGGAGCAGCCCTTGACCGGACTCCTCGTCATACGCGGGTACCCCCAGCTCGCGTCCAATGGTCTTCACGATGCGGACCACTTCGTCGTTCCGGTCATGCTGAATATGGCATTCGTCCGTGTCGATAATGCGGTGACTGCCCTTGGCATAAAAGCCCGCGATCAGCTCCCCATCTCCCGCCGAAGCACCTACCGGCACTTGTGCTTTGTTGCGGTAACGCCAAGGCTCGCTCATGCCGACCGTTGGATGAACAATAATCCCGCCCGGCTCCGCCGCGGCTTCTCCCGCAATCTGCAGCTTCCCAATCCGCTCCAGTGCATCAACAACATGCTGCCGTTTCCAGTTCAGCTGTGCGGTATAATCCATATGCTGCAGCTGGCAGCCGCCGCATTTGTCGTAGATACCGCATACCGGAACTACGCGGTCCGCGCTTGCATCCAGCAGCTCTTGAAGGCGGGCGTAGCCGTAGGCTTTTTTTACCTTCATCACTTTGGCCCTTACCCGTTCCCCCGGGAGCGCCCCCTGAATAAACAGGGTATATCCGTCAGCCTTGCCCACTCCTTCTCCGTCATGGGTCAGACCGATGATATCGACAACCACTTCATCGTTCTTTTGGACCGGCGCATCTACGACGGCCTGCGAGGCTGGAGCCCTTCTCGCTCCTCCGTTCTTCCGGCCGCCCGCCGCTGCCTGCGTATTACCTCTTCTATTTGAACCCGCATTACGCGTTTGATTTCTATTCATCATTGCTCCCGCTTCCTCATGCTATTATCCCTATAGTGTAATGCATCTGATAAAAGAAATAAACCTCCGACAGCAAGCCCCAGGCTCACTATTAGAGGTTTCTTCCAACTGCTATTAACGATTCCGATAGGAAGCTTCGCCATGCTCATCGGCAAAAATCTGCAGATGCGACGGCAGCACCGAGAACGTAAACGGCAGCGTACCGCCGTACTCACCATCCAGGTTAATCTGCACATAACTTGGCGAGGTCACCTTCATCTTATTGGTCCGGAAATGAATGACATGGGAATCATTCAAATGCTCGCCCCGAAGCGCAAGCGTAGCAATCCGGATAAACTCCGCAAGGTTGCACTTCCTCAGAAGCACAACGTCAAACAGCCCGTCATCAGGCTTTGCATCCGGCGCCAGCTTCTCAAATCCGCCAACCGAGTTGCTGTTGCAAATGAGGAACAGCATAAATTCCTCATGGAAGCTGCCCACACCCTCTGCTTCAATGACAAGCTCCGTCGGGCTTAAGCGGGTCATCTTCTCTAAGCCTTTCAAATAATACGCCAGCTGCCCGATCATCGTCTTCAGCTTAATCGGCACATCATAGGTCAGCTCGGTCAGAGAGCCGCCTCCGGCAATATTAATGAAATAACGCTCATTCGCTTGACCAACGTCAATCGGCCGCGTGTAATTCTGAATAATAAGATCGCAGGCATATTCCCAATGCTTCGGGATGCCCATCGCCCGGGCAAAATCGTTCGTTGTCCCAAGCGGCAAAATACCAAGCGGAGGTCTATTCGGCTTATTCGCAAGCCCGTTAATGACCTCATAGATCGTCCCGTCACCGCCCGCCGCGATGATCAGATCATAATCCCGGTCCGCCGCATCCGCTGCGGCAAGCGTAGCATCGCCTGCCCCAATTGTCGCATGGCAGCTTGTTTCGATACCCGCCTGATCAAGCTTCTGCAGAATATCCGGGAGACGCCGCTTCATCTCTTCTCTTCCCGATGTCGGATTGTAAATCAATCTTGCACGCTTCATCGATTAACCCACCATTTCTTTCAAAAGACGGTCATTTACTTCGCCTGAAGCCAGGCCGTCATTCGCCGCTCCAGCCACCGCTCAATTGCCGGATGAGGCAGCATCGCCTGCCCGTTATACCGGTAATCCAGACCTCGTAACCGCGATGGAATGACCGTATTCGTAAAATAACCCTTGCTCAAAAACAAAGGAACGACGATCACCGCTTCATCCGGACGCTCCTCTTGCAGAGCTCTCAAATGATCCGCCGCCTGATCAGGCAGCAGCATCGCCGTCGCGAAGTGGGCAAAGCCGCCCAGCTTCCGCAGCCGTTCCCCGAGCTGGTTCAGACCGTGCTGCCAGCGCTCATGAAAGACCTTTTCCTTGCTTCCATGGGCAATGAGCATGACCGTCTCTGCTTCAGGATCGATAGACAGCGGCTTAATATTCGACAGCAGCAGCTCCGCAATATCGGGATCATCGTCAATCGGCATGCCGTAATGAACCTTGGCGTTCACCCGAAAGGTTCCAAGATCGCCTTCAAGCTCGGCTGCCGGCGGCAGACCAAATGCCTGCCCGATTTCATCGACATGCGTGCTGCCGGACGAAATGAACAAAGGCAGTACGAATAAATCCGTAACTCCCTGCTGCTCTAACGCATCTATACCATCCTGAATCAAACGGCCTTCAACGATTTCGAGAAAAGAAGAATAAACCGGCACACGCGCAGAAGCAGCTGCAGCCTCTACCGCCTGATCAACCAGCCGAACCCATTCTGCTTCTCTCGAACCATGACTGATCACGAGAATGCCTGGTTTCATGACACTATCTGCCTAAACGCTCTAAAGTCATTTTATACCCATCGTTGCCATAATTCAAACAACGCTTAACCCGGGAGATCGTCGCCGTGCTTGCGCCGGTCTCTGCCTCGATTTGGTTATACGTGCTGCCCTTGCCGAGCATGCGCGCCACTTCCAAACGCTGCGACAGCGACTGGATTTCATTCACCGTGCACAAATCATCAAAAAAGATATAGCATTCCTCGACCGATTTCAATGTCAGGATGGCTTCGAATAATTGGTCAATCGCTTTATCGTTCAGCTTCTTAAGCTGCATTATCATCCACTCCTCGGGGGCGTGATTACACGCGCATTTCAGGCATTATCATTAATGTCTAATGCTCTCATTGTAGCTTTTTTAGGGGGCTTTTTCAAGCATCACCGTATTCACGCTTTACAGGATGGAAGAGAAGCCCGTAGGTTATTATCCACATTATTTATGTAAAATCGGGTCATTCGTCCAATCGCCACGTTTGCCTATGCCATAGACTAATACCAAGAATACTTCCCTATACGGCATACGGGACCGGGCCTTGCGTGCAGGCTGACCGCCCCGGATGGAAGCGGACGGAGTAGGGAAGCCATTGTTCCATAAACTTTGATAAAAGGTTGTGATCCGCGTGAATTACCGGAACTACCCTGGTGGAGGCGGGCATCCAAACCCTCACCAGTATCCGCCGCACTCGCCGCATAGCGGCCATCACCGGCGCGGCTATGTTCGGAATCAAGCGAGCCAGGGAATGAACAGCTTCCAGAACCCCCTTGGCTTCGGTACCGACGGCGCGCCGATTCCACCTGCGCCTCCTGTCTTTTCAACCGAAGAGACTATTATACAAACAGAGGACAGCTTGCCTGTCGTTGTACCGGCAACAGCGGCAGAACTGGTGGAGGCGACAACAACGACCAAATCCGGCAGCTTTAACATGCCGAGCTTGACTGACATTAAAGGCTTTGTCGACCGGATCGGCGGTCTGGACGGCATTCTGACCACAGTCGGCAAGGTTCAAAAGGTCGTATCCAGTGTGTCGCAGATGGCTCCTCTCGTCAAGGTTATTTTCGGCTCCTTCAAAAAAGACTCCAGCAGCGACTCCCTGGACGACGATATTGAAGTCGTGCCGAAGAAACGCAAACGCCGCAAGAAACCAACCGGCTCCGCAGGCCGCCGCCGCAAGCGGAAGCGGCAACGCTAATTACAAAGTATGATGAACCGCTCCGATTGCAGCCTTAGCTGTAATCGGAGTGGTTTTTTTATTTTGTCGAGTGATGACATATCTGTCCAAGCCCCTACATGACCTTTGACCTAACCGCAATGTCGAAAAATCCAATCAGGCCTCTTGCTACGAACCGCTATTCCGGATTTTTGCACAGACGGCTCTCGTTTTTGACCATAACCTTCATAATTTTGGAATTTTAATCCAAAAGACTCATGAGGAATTCCTTAACTTCACCTACAATCATTATAACCTTATAACTTTTATCCACCTGTTCTGCCCCACCTCTTCTCATGCTACCCTTCCATCCCCCGCCACCAGTTCCACCCTAAGCCGCTGCAGCATACATACCCAATCCTGCCCGTTTGGCCGATATAAGCTCGCAGAGTTTATATAAACCAATTTCTTAGGAGGAATAAATAATGACCGTATTTCGATTATCGCGGCCTGCTCCAGCAAAACTATTGATGATCTGCGCTCTCCTCGTGCTCACCGCCATCTCGATGCTATTCACGAAGGACAAAGCGTATTCGCATGGCTATGTGGAAGGACCCGCCAGCCGGGCAGCGCTGTGCAAAAGCGGAGCCAATACCGATTGCGGAGCTATCGTGTATGAACCGCAAAGCTTGGAAGCGCCAAAGGGCTTCCCTGCCGCAGGACCTGCCGACGGTAAAATCGCCAGCGCAAACGGAGCTTTTCCAAAGCTTGACGAACAATCCGCAACCCGCTGGGCGAAAGTAAACATCTCCTCCGGCACGAATACCTTCACCTGGAAGCTGACGGCGAACCACTCCACCGCAAGCTGGAAGTATTACATCACCAAGCCAACCTGGAACCCGAATGCCGCGCTTACCCGCGATTCGTTTGACCTGACGCCATTCTGCTCCGTTGCCTATAACGGTGCACAGCCGCCCTTCAGCTACTCCAACACCTGTAACGTTCCTCAGCGCAGCGGTTATCAGGTCATTCTCGCCGTTTGGGAAGTTGCCGATACCGCCAACGCCTTCTATAACGTAATCGACGTGAATTTCACGGGAACAAATCCGGTCGACACGACAGCTCCTTCGGCACCAACTTCGCTTGCTGCAACTGCCACGGCAGCCACCAGCGTGACCTTGTCCTGGAACGCGTCAACCGATAATGTTGGCGTAACCGGCTACAAAATCTATAGAGGCACTACTCTAGCGGCAACCACCTCAAGCACGGGAACAAGCTATACCGTTACCGGCTTGACCGCAAGCACGGCCTATACCTTCACAGTCAAGTCTATTGACGCTGCCGGGAACGAATCCGGCGCCAGCAACAGCTTAAGCGTCACAACAACAGCGCCGCCTGCCGTCGATACGACTGCACCTTCCGCTCCTGGCGGACTTCATATTATGGGCGCTCCAACCTCCTCCAGCTTGATGCTGATGTGGAGCCCGTCTACCGATAATGTAGCCGTTGCCGGCTATAAAATTTACAACGGCTCGACACTCGTCACAACCACCTCCGGCAGCGCAACATCCTATACGGTGACCGGACTTGCGGCAAGCACAGCCTACAGCTTCTCGGTCTATGCCATCGATGCGTCAGGCAACCAATCTACGGCAAGCACGGTCAGCGGCACGACCGCCGCTTCCACGGGTGCTCCCGCCTGGGCTGCCAATACTTCCTACGCGGTAGGCGCGCTAGTCACCTACAATGGCTCAACTTACAAATGCCTGCAGGCCCATACATCATTAACGGGGTGGGAGCCGGCGAATGTACCTGCGCTTTGGCAGCTTCAATAAGCAGGTTTGGTCGAAAACAAAAAAGTGCCGGGGAATCCATCCCCGGCACTTTCCTTATCTCTTAAAAGAAAATTTGATCGATTACCCAATAGATAGCTGCTGCCAAGATCGCTGTAATCGGAATCGTGATGACCCAAGCGACAACAATCTTGCCGGCAAGCGACCAGCGGACGCTGGAGAAGCGCTTCGCGCTGCCTACGCCGAGAATCGACGAAGTGATAACATGCGTTGTGCTGACCGGCAGCTCCATCACGGTAGCCGACAGGATAACGCCAGCGGATCCAATATCAGCCGCAAAGCCGTTAATAGGTTCAATCTTGAAGATCTTGGTGCCCATCGTCTTGATGATTTTCCAGCCGCCAATGGATGTACCAAGCGCCATAGCGAGTGCTGCCGACAGCTTAACCCAGAGGGGAACCTCAAAGTGATCCTGAATGCCGCCCGCTACCAGAGCGAAAGTAATAATACCCATCGCCTTCTGAGCGTCATTCGTACCGTGCGAGAACGATTGGAATGCCGCAGTCAGAATCTGTCCGAAGCGGAAGCCTTTGTTCACCTGATGAGGGCTTGTCTTCGCAAATATAATTTTTAAAATCCACATGATGATGAAACCAATCGTAAAGGCAATCAATGGCGAGAAGATAAGCGCTTTAATGATATCGACAAAACCACTTGCATTAATCGCATCGAAGCCTGCTCCCGATGCTACGGCACCCGCGAGGGAACCGATCAGGGCATGCGACGAGGAGGACGGAATACCGAACCACCAGGTAAGCAAGTTCCAAATGATCGCCGATAATAACGCGGCTATAACGATTTCTACCCCGTTTGGCAGATCGGCCGGGTTTGCGACGCCGCTGCCGATTTTCTTCGCAACGCCGGTAAACGTGATTGCACCAACAAAGTTCATTACGGCTGCCATAATGATAGCAACCCTTGGTTTTAGCGCGCGGGTCGATACGGTTGTTGCAATGGCATTCGCCGTATCGTGGAAACCGTTAATAAAGTCAAAGCCGAGCGCTAATATGACAACCATCCATAATGTGATTGAATCCATTTGAATTGACTCCTACTCTCCGTGTAAGCTTAGCTGTTGCGCATAATGATCGATTCCAGCGTATTCGCTACGTCTTCGCAGTAGTCGGTCGTTTGCTCCAACATCTCGTAGATTTCTTTGCGTTTCATCAGTTCAATAGGGTCGGTCACATTCGTGAACAGGCTCTTGATGCTGACACGGAGCAGGTCATCCGCCTGATTCTCCAGCTCGTTAAGCGCAATATTCGGCTCACGGATAGCCAAGAGCTTTTTGTCAGTCAACAAGTAGATGGCTTTCTTGATCTGGTTAGCCGAACGAAGCAGAATATCGCCAAAGAGCGTTATGTACTCGTCTTTTTCTTGAATATTGTACATCTCGAACCGCGATGCGCAAGCTTCAATACCGTCAAGCACATCGTCGAGAGACGAAGTTAATGCCATAATATCTTCCCGCTCAATTGGGGTAATGAACGTTTTGTTCAGTTCTTTCAGAATGGTATGTACGTATTGGTCGCCTCTGCTCTCATGCTCTTTCATCGTTTTGGCGAACTGAGTGACATCCGACAGGTTCGAAACACCGCTTGCGAAATATTCAATTGCATCAACCAGAGTATCAGCCATTTCCTCAAACGTTTTAAAGAAAATATCCTTTTTCTTAAACATCTTAATCCCCTTTACCCGACTGGATGGTTAGGCATCATTTCGAAATGAGCCCACAATATCTTAACACAGTTTACTTTATAATTGTTAAGGGAATGTAAAGGATTTATGAAAAGTTTGCGTTTTTGCAAAAAAAATATAAAAAGGCGCGCTCCGCACAGGAGCGCACCGCCATTTATATCCTTTGTGGCTGTTTACGCGGGCACCCTCTACACCTAATTAGAGTGTGTCCGACTTGCGTTTTTTTTACCCATAAATCACATGCTCAGCAAAAGTCGGCGTATTCGGAACAACCTGGAAGAAGGTCTTCCCCGGGATAAAAGGCAGCTCTGCCCCATCCTTCATCAGCCGGACCATATTGTCATTGCCGCGCACCCATTCGCATTCGATCACTTTGCCTCTCTGGAACAAGAGGGCCGGGCCTCCCGCATGCAGGTCAACCGAAAGCCGTCCCGCATCGTCAAGCGTCTTGTGATTCGCGCCAAGCACGGCCACATTAACCGCCGAAAGCTGCTCGCCATTGTTCAGATCGGTATGAGGCTCATCGTTAATTGAACGCTTATACAACCCGCCAGCAGCATCATACTCGTAAGAGACCTTGTAATCCTTCAGAAGGAACTTGATCTGAATCGAAGTCGCCGCTGCTCCCGCCGCGGTAGCCCCTTCCTCGGCAAAAGGATAGGCCGGCACGGTTACCTCGCTCCGGTAGTTCTTCTTGTCGGCGCCTGCCCGAAGCTTATCTAGCTCCGAATATAAGTTATGCGGCGCTTTGCGGTCCTTGCTCCGCCAGAAGTACGAGCCTGCGTTCGAGATCTCATCGAGATAAGGCTTATCCTGATGCTGCAAAATATCATAGGCATCATTGCTGGCGCCTGAATGGGCCAGAATAGCCCCATAGCTTTCCCCGATATCAATCAGGTAAGGGCGGATGCTGCGGATCGGACCAATCGGATCGGTTCCCTTATCCGTGCTTTGGAAGATCGCTACAAGCCGCGTAATTCCGCCTTCGGCTAGCACTTCCCACACGACGTCGGCATTGGTCAGTCCGGATTGCGGACGCGCCGGCTTCAAATTGTTAATCATAACGGCAACGGGCCTTGCTGCAGCCTCGGTCTCCCGCTTCAATCCCGTAAGCGGCGCTGTAAAAGCAAGCTCCGGTGTCGGCTCGGCTGTTGGCGTTGCCTCAGGCTCCGAAGATGCCGTCGGGGCCGTTGTCGCCTCTTCGGTATTCTTGCCCGCGCCGCTGCTGCATGCGGTTAACACAACAAGTAGAATAACCATGCTAATCAACCACATACCGCGTATACGTCTGCCCATGAGTTCCCCGCCTTTTTAGTAAAAATGATAGAGTTCGAATCGAATACTACCATTTAAACACAAAAATCGGGACATGTCTTCCTAAATACTCCAGTTATGCCATTCCTGCTGCTTCTTATCAAGCCCTTCCAGCCACTCGGAGGTGACGCGGATCGCTTCCTCCTGATGATGGCGGCTCGAGTACGTATGGTTCGCCTGGAATATAATCTCCTTGTCGCAAAGCCCGTCGCTGCGGGTCCAGAACACCTTCTGGTACAGGAAGCTGTAGTCAACCGGAATTAACTCGTCGCTTGTACCGTGAACGAGCAGCACTTCTCCGCTAAAGCGCGTTGCCGCCTGGAACGGCTGATGCTGAAGCAGCGATTCGAAAAATACAGGCTGCAGCGTAAAGCCCGCATAGTCGGTACTGCCCTTCTGCACCGCCTCGTCGTAACCTTCACGCCCTACAATCCTTACAATATCGTTAAACGGATACGCCACGGGAGACCATAAAACAAGACGCTTCACCCGTTTGTCTCTAACAGCCGTCATGATGGCGATCGCGCCGCCAAGGCTGTGTCCAAGCAGAACAATCCGTCTTGGATCTACGCAATCAATTTCTGCAATGTAATCAATAACGGTACGAGTCTGGTCGATCATGCTTTCGAAGCCCAGTGCTCCGTAATCCCCGTTGCTCTCCCCGCAGCCGCCGTAATCGAAGCGGATGACGTAAGAGCCCTCCGACGCAAGCGCTCTTGCCGTCTTCACGAACAAGCGGTCTACACCAACCCGGCTGCCGATAAATCCATGGCAAATAATAATGGCTTGCTTCTTCGTATTGTCCTTCGTACTATCGCTCGGATAGTGGAGCGTCGCTGTAAGCTCGAGCCCTTCATGGCGCAGCAATAATTGTTTTTCCATAACGATAAGTCCTCCTGCAGTCCGTTCTTATTATCTATTATAATTCCTACCCGAATACTATGAATTTAATTAGGTTCATAATATCATCTGTTTCCGGATGGTGTCAATAGTCTTATTGTGCCCGCAGGGCCGATCGAATAATTTGCTCCTCTGACGAATAGTTGCGCGGCTCTCGGTTCAATCTATAATCAGCACATTCATGCCAGTACCAAGGAGATGATTCCGATGCCGATGTGGATATCCTGGCTCACCGAGCATTGGCTGACGGTTTTACTGCTAGCCGGCATCCTGGTTGCCGTGTTATATATCATCCTTGACCGCAGCCTGCTGTTCTACAAGGAGTAGGATAGTAAAGACGAGCCGTGTAAAAAAGACCTGCTTCTCGCCATTAGGCGGGAAGCAGGTCTTTTTGTTATGCCTCAGGCCGTGGGCTTACTTAGCCCTTCAGCGCTTTGGCTGCAATATCGGTACGGCTGTGCATGCCGTCGAAATGAATTACGCTAACCGCTTCGTAAGCACGGGCACGCGCTTCCGCAATGTCGCGGCCGCGGCCAACAACGCCAAGCACTCGTCCGCCGCTTGTTACAATCTTGCCGTCCTGCTCGGCAGTGCCGGCGTGGAATACAAGCGCGCCTTGCGCTTCCGCTGCCTCAAGACCCGTGATCTCGCGGCCTTTCGGATAAGCTGCCGGGTAACCCTCCGAGGCAACAATAACGCAGACTGCCGCTTCCTCGCTCCATTCAAGCTCAAGCTGATCCAGACGTCCGTTCAGGGAAGCCAGAACGACGTCAACCAGCTCCGTCTTCAGACGCGGGAGAACAACCTGTGTTTCCGGGTCGCCCATGCGAGCGTTAAATTCGATGGTCTTTGGACCGTCTTTGGTAATCATCAGACCGGCGAACAATACGCCGCGGAACGGACGTCCTTCGCTTACCATCGCTTTAGCCGTCGGAATAATAATGTTCGCGATCGACTCGTCGATAATGGATTGCTCGATATGAGGCAGCGGCGTGTACGTACCCATGCCGCCCGTATTCGGGCCTTTGTCGTTATCGAATACCGGCTTGTGGTCCTGTGCGGGAACCATCGCTTTAACGGTCTCTCCGTCTACAAAAGCAAGGATCGACATCTCCTGGCCTTCCAGGAATTCCTCGATAACGATCTGGTTGCCGGCTTCGCCGAATACCTTGTCTACCATTGCTTCTCTCAGAGCCTGCTCCGCTTCTTCCAGCGAATACGCAACCGTAACGCCTTTGCCCGCGGCAAGGCCGTCCGCCTTGACGACGATTGGAGCCGATTGCTGGCGCAGATAAGCAAGAGCCGTCTCATAATCCGTAAACGTCTCGTATTTAGCCGTAGGAATGTTGTACTTGCGGAGCAAATCCTTCATGAAGATCTTGCTGCCTTCGATTTCGGCTGCCGCTTTGTTCGGCCCGTAGACCGGAATGTTATGCGCTTCGAACGCATCGACGATACCTGCTGCAAGCGGATCATCCGGACCGATGAACACAAGGTCAATCGACGCGTCCTTCGCAAACTTCACAAGCTCGTCGAATTGATTAACCGCGATTGGCACGCAATCCGCAATCTGCGCGATCCCCGCATTACCCGGTGCACAAAATACCTCTTTGACCTTCTCGCTTTTCTTGAGCGCCCAGACAATCGCATGCTCGCGTCCGCCGCCGCCAACAACTAAAATTCTCATCGCTTTTCTTTACCCCCTGGTAGAATAGATCGGATTATGACCAAAAGCGAAGCTGATCCTGCCGCCTCGAAAGAGACGCGGCAAGACGCTCCGCTGTTATTCGTTCTTAGTGTTTGAAGTGGCGAACGCCTGTCATCACCATAGCGATGTTATGGGCATTTGCTGCCGCGATGGACTCTTCGTCCTTAATCGAGCCGCCGGTTTGAATGATCGCCGTGATGCCTGCTTTGGCAGCCAGCTCAACGGTATCGCCCATCGGGAAGAAGGCATCGGATGCGAGGACCGAACCAACCGCTTGCTCGCCCGCTTGCTCGATGGCAATACGAGCAGCGCCTACGCGGTTCATTTGGCCGGCGCCTACGCCGATGGTCATGTTGTTTTTCGCCAGCAAAATCGCATTCGATTTCACGTGCTTCACGACTTTCCATCCGAACAGCAATTGCTTCAGCTCTTCTTCCGTCGGCTTGCGGTCCGTAACGAACTGCAGGTCCGCTTCGGTCAGGCTGCGAACATCGCTCTCCTGAACGAGCATGCCGCCGTCAACGGTTGTGGACAGCCAATCGGATTTGCGCTCAGCAGCCGATGCGGACAGCTCTCCAAGCTTCAGAAGACGGATATTCTTCTTCTTGGTCAGCACTTCCAGCGCTTCCGGAGTAAAGTCAGGCGCGATAATGATTTCAAGGAAGATTTGGCTCAGCAGCTCAGCAGTGTCCGCGCCGATTGTACGATTCGCCGCAACGATGCCGCCAAAGATCGAAGTAGGATCAGCCGCGTATGCTTTTTGATAAGCTTCGTGAATGTCAGCGCCGATACCAACGCCGCAAGGGTTCATATGCTTCACGGCTACGACAGCCGGCTCGTCAAATTCCTTCACGATGGCAAGCGCCGCATTCGCGTCGTTAATGTTGTTGTAGGACAATTCTTTACCGTGCAGCTGTTCAGCTGTTGTAATGTTGCCAACTGCCGCCAGAGGCTTGCTGTAGAATGCCGCTTTCTGATGCGGGTTCTCGCCGTAACGCAGATCCTGCACTTTCTCGTAAGTAACGGTGTAAGACTCAGGCAGCTCTTCGCCAACTTGCTTTGTCAGGTAATCCGCGATCAGCGCGTCGTATGCCGCTGTATGGCGGAATACTTTTGCCGTCAGGCGTTTGCGCGTCGAGAGGCTAGTGTCGCCGCCGGCCTTGATCTCTTCGATCACGGCAGCGTAGTCGTTCGCATCGACAACAACGGTAACGAACGCATGGTTTTTCGCTGCCGAACGAAGCATGGTAGGACCGCCGATGTCGATGTTCTCAATCGCATCCGCATAAGCGACGTTAGGATTGGAGATCGTTTGCTTGAACGGGTACAGGTTCACGACAACCAGATCGATGTAGTCGAGACCCAGCTCCTCCATTACTTTCTGATGCTCTTCGTCATCGCGGATTGCCAGAAGTCCGCTGTGAACCGCCGGATGAAGAGTTTTAACGCGGCCGTCCAGAATTTCAGGGAAGCCCGTTACATCGGAGATTCCGATGACCGGAATGCCTTCCTTCTCCAGCAAGCTGAACGTTCCGCCCGTCGAGATGATTTGTACGCCTTGAGCTGCCAGCTCACGAGAAAATTCCACAATACCAGTCTTGTCCGATACACTAATTAACGCTCTACGAATTGCCACGCCAAATTGCCTCCTCAAAATAGGTACTTATATTATTAAGCTGTATAAGCTACGCTGTCACCGTAACGCTGCGGCCTTCAAGGGCTACGCGGCCCTCCGCCATCCACTGCACGACCTGCGGCAGCAGCTGCCGCTCGGCTGCGTGAATGCGTCCGCCAAGCGTCTCTTCCGTATCGCCGGCAAGAATTTCAACAGCGCTTTGCGCAATTATCGGTCCGCTGTCCATGCCGCCGTCCACATAGTGAACGGTAACTCCCGTCACCTTCACGCCGTAAGCCAGCGCTTGGCCGATTCCGTTCACGCCAGGGAATGAAGGCAGCAGAGCAGGATGAATATTGATCATGCGGCCATAGAACGGCTCAACGAGAACCGATGTGATGATCCGCATATAGCCGGCCAGGACGACCAGTTCAATGCCGCGGCGCTGAAGCTCCGCCAGAATTTCGGTTTCATACGCTTCGCGGGACGCGTATTCCTTCGGCACAAAGACGAAGGTATCCACGTCCGCCTTGCGCGCCAGTTCAACAACAGGCGCGCAAGGCTTATCACAAACAAGAAGCTCGATGTTAGCATCGAGCCTTCCTTGCTGCACCGCATCGACCAGGGCCTGGAAGTTTGTTCCTTGCCCTGACGCGAACACGGCTATTCGCAATCCTCCCATTAAACGTCCGCTCCCGTGAACGTAACGACACGGTTGCCTTCCGTTACAGTACCGATTCGGTATGCTGCTTCGCCAAGCTCAGCCGCTGCTTTAAGAGCTTCTTCTGCTTGTTCAGCTGGAACAACTACGATTAACCCGATGCCCATATTAAACGTTGTGAACATGTCGCGGTTTGTAATTGCGCCTTTTTCCTGCATCAGCTGGAAGATCGGCAGAATTGGCCACGAACCGTATTCCACGTTTACGTTTACGCCTTCCGGAAGAACGCGCGGGATATTCTCAATAAAGCCGCCGCCCGTAATATGCGCCATGCCTTTTACATTCACTTGCTCAATCAGCTTCAGAGCCGATTTCACGTAGATGCGGGTTGGCTCGATCAGAACGTCGCCAAGAACCTCGTCGTTCAACTCAGGCAGGCGTTGGTCGAGCGCATAGCCGCATTCTTCAAGAAGAAGACGGCGCACCAGCGAGTAGCCGTTGCTGTGGATACCGCTAGAAGCAAATCCAAGAACAACGTCGCCGGGAGCGATTGTTGTACCGTCGATGATTTTCTTTTTATCCACAACGCCAACGGTGAAGCCGGCAATATCGTACTCATCGCCTTGGTACATGCCAGGCATTTCGGCCGTTTCGCCGCCGATCAATGCGCAGCCTGCTTGCACGCAGCCGTCGGAGATGCCTTTGACTACCGCTTCGATTTTTTCCGGAACGACTTTACCGCATGCCAGATAATCGAGGAAGAAGAGAGGCTCAGCGCCTTGTACGATAATATCGTTTACGCACATCGCAACCGCGTCAACGCCGATCGTATCATGCTTATCCATCATGAACGCCAGCTTCAGCTTGGTGCCGACGCCGTCCGTTCCGGATACGAGTACAGGCTCCTCGTATTTGTCTTTGTTAAGGCCAAACAAACCGCCGAATCCGCCGAGATCAGTCAGCACTTCAGGACGGAAAGTCTTCTTAACGTGCTTCTTCATCCGTTCGACTGCTTCATTGCCGGCCGCAATATCGACTCCGGCTTTTTTGTACGCTTCTGACACACCAGTCAACCCCTTTTATTAACTTGTCTATTAACAGCTGCAGCTCTTATCCGATTCCTCGTCCACCGGCGTTGGATAATCGTTATCGAAGCAAGCGAGGCACATGCCGCGGTTATACGCGCCGTCATTGCCGCCTACCGAATCGATAAAACCTTCTTGGCTAAGGAAGAACAAAGAGTCCGCATTAATCATTTCGCACATTTCCTGCACCGTTCTCGAAGAAGCAACCAGCTCTTTGCGATCCGGGGTATCAATACCGTAGTAGCAAGGGTTCTTGAATGGCGGCGATGTAATCCGCACATGCACTTCCGTCGCGCCAGCCTCGCGAAGCATGTTCACGATCCGGCGGGATGTCGTGCCGCGAACGATCGAGTCATCGATCATAACAACGCGTTTGCCTTCCACGACCTTGCGCACGGCGGACAGCTTCATCTTCACGCCTTGTTCCCGAAGCTCTTGGGATGGCTGTATAAACGTACGCCCTGTGTATTTATTCTTAATAAGTCCAAGCTCATAAGAAATGCCCGTCTGCTCAGCATAACCAATAGACGCCGAAATACTCGAGTCCGGTACGCCAATGACGATGTCCGCGTCCACAAACGATTCCTTCGCAAGCTGTTTCCCCATCCGCTTGCGCGCGGAATGGATGTTGATTGTATTAATATCGCTGTCCGGACGGGCAAAATAGATGTATTCCATCGCACAGGTTGCCCGGCGCTCGACTTCCGCATAACGGTCTTCGCGCATGCCGTCGGCGTCAAGATACAGCAATTCGCCCGGTTGAACGTCACGTACATATTCCGCGCCAATCGATTCAAATGCGCAGGACTCGGAAGAGAAGACATAACCGTCGCCGATGCGGCCCATCACGAGCGGACGAAGACCGTTCGGATCAGAAGCCACAAGCAGCTTGTCGTTTGTCATAATAAGGAACGCGAAGCCGCCGATAATACGCTGCAGGGCATCCTTCGCCGCTTCCTCGAAGCTCTTCGGAGAACGCGCGATCAGATGCGCGATAACTTCCGTATCGCTCGAAGTCTGGAAGATCGAGCCTTGGCTCTCCAGCTCCTTGCGGATCTCCGGCGCGTTTACGATATTACCGTTTGTTGCAACGGCCAGATCGCCGTCCCGGTAACGGAAAATAAGCGGCTGCGCATTCGCCAGCTTGCTCTCGCCCGCCGTCGAATAACGAACGTGGCCAATGGAGCGATCGCCGGTGAGCGATTGAATCCGCTCTTTGTCAAATACTTCCTTCACAAGCCCCATACCGCGGTGGTAAGCGAAGCGATTGTTCTCCGCCGTATCGACCGTGCAGATCCCCGCGCTTTCCTCGCCGCGATGCTGAAGAGCATGAAGACCGTAATAGCTGAGGGAGGACGCGTTCGGGACGTTAAATACCCCGAACACGCCGCATTCCTCGCGCAATTTGTCAAACATATCGTCACGGCCAATGCCTTCGTTGTAATGATCTCCCGTCCACAGCTTATGCTGTCTTATTTCATCAGACATGGAATCGCATCCTTCCAAACCTTCTCCAGTTGTTGTACCGGTGCGTTAACGCCGGATTTGCCGTTTACGTTGATGGTCAGGCTGCTGCCTTTGACAGTACCGATTGCTGCATTCACTACGCCTTGCTCGCTCAGATGCGCTTGCAATGCCGCTGCTTTCTCAGGCGTTGCCGAGAGCAGGATACGCGATTGCGATTCGCTGAAGAGCAGGTGATCCGGACGAAGGTCCGTTGCTACGTTTACTTCCGCGCCGATGCCGCCGCTGATTGCGGATTCCGCAAGAGCTACGGCCAGACCGCCCTCGGACAGGTCATGCGCCGAAGCAACCAGACCGCCTTGGATCGCCGTCAGAACAGCGTTCAATGTTTTCTTCTCTGTTACCAGATCGATTTGCGGCGGACGTCCTGCCGCCGAGCCGTTCAGAACGTAGAGCAGCTCGCTGCCGCCAAACTCTGCTTTTGTCTCGCCAACGAGGATAATAACGTCGCCTTCTTTTTTGAAGCCTTGCGTCGTGATGTGATCCACATCATGCACGAGACCAACCATGCCGATAACCGGCGTCGGGTAAATCGCGCCTTTTGCGTTCTCGTTGTACAAGCTGACGTTGCCGCCGATAACCGGCGTATCGAGTACGCGACAAGCTTCGGACATGCCGTCTGCCGATTTCTCGATTTGCCAGAACACTTCCGGCTTCTCCGGGCTGCCGAAGTTCAGGTTGTCCGTAATCGCAAGCGGCTCTGCACCGGAACACACAATGTTGCGGGCAGCTTCCGCCACGGCGATTTGGCCGCCAACTTCAGGATCGAGATATACGTAACGTCCGTTGCAGTCCGTCGTCATCGCAAGACCTTTGCGGGTGCCGCGAATCGTAACCACTGCCGCGTCGGAGCCGGGTTGAACCGCTGTGGACGTACGAACCATGTAGTCATATTGATTGTAAACCCACTCTTTGCTTGCCACGGTCGGCGAAGCGAGTACCTTCTCGAGAGCGCCTGTCAGATCCGCGATTTCCGCGAACGCAGCCGTATCAACCGCTGCGTTCTCGCGGTAGTAAGCTGGCTCCGAGGATGGCTTGTTATATACCGGACACTCGTCAACGAGCGCTTTAACCGGCATGTCGGCTACTTGCTCGCCTTGGTGGAACAGGCGGAGACGGCCGTCGTCGGTTACTTTGCCGACTTTTTTGCAAATAACGCCCCAACGGTCGAAAATCTCTTGCGCTTGCGCTTCATGCTGCGGTTCAACAACGAACAACATGCGTTCCTGCGACTCCGACAGCATCATTTCGTAAGGCGTCATGCCCGTTTCGCGCTGCGGAACTTCATCAAGGTACAGCTCCAGGCCGTTGCCGGCTTTGGAAGCCATCTCCGCGCTCGAGCAAGTGAGGCCCGCTGCGCCCATATCTTGAATGCCAAGTACGATGCCGGAGTTGATCAGTTCAAGCGTGGACTCCATAACGAGCTTCTCCATGAACGGATCGCCGACTTGTACCGCCGTACGTTTCTCTTCGGATTCTTCGGACAGCTCAACGGATGCGAAAGTCGCACCGTGGATACCGTCGCGGCCTGTAGCAGGACCCACGTAGAATACCGGGTTGCCAACGCCTTTTGCTACGCCGCGCTGAATTTTGTCGTGATCGATAAGGCCTACGCACATCGCGTTAACGAGCGGATTGCCTTCGTAGCTCTCGTCGAACATCACTTCGCCCGCAACGGTAGGAATGCCGATACAATTGCCGTAGCCGGCGATGCCGCTTACGACGTTCTCGAACAAGTATTTCACGCGGTCGTTCTCCAGCTTGCCGAAACGAAGCGAGTTCAAGAGAGCCACCGGGCGTGCGCCCATCGAGAAAATGTCGCGGATAATGCCGCCCACGCCCGTTGCTGCGCCTTGATAAGGCTCAACCGCGGATGGATGGTTATGCGATTCGATCTTGAATACAACCGCTTGGTTGTCGCCGATATCCACGATACCCGCGCCTTCGCCCGGTCCCATCAGGACGCGAGGGCCGGTGATCGGGAATTTCTTCAGGATTGGCTTGGAGTTCTTGTACGCGCAATGCTCCGACCACATAACGCTGAATACGCCGATTTCCGTATAGTTAGGTGTACGGCCGAGAAAACCGCAGATAAGCTCGAATTCATAATCCGATACACCGAATTGTTGATAAATCTTTTGCTCGACGATTTGTTCGGCTGTTGGTTCCTTAGCCGTTAATTGCTGCGCCATGTTGTTCCCTCCATGCATTCAAAATCGATGTAAACATCCGTTTGCCGTCTTCCGAGCCGAGGATTTGGTCAATCGCGCGCTCAGGGTGAGGCATCATGCCCACGACATTGCCCTTTTTGTTGCTGATGCCCGCAATGTTCGCAACCGAACCGTTCGGGTTCGTGTCGCCCGCGTAACGGAATACGATCTGATTGTTCGCTTCCAGTTCAGCCAGTGTTGCATCGTCGCAGAAGTAGTTGCCTTCGCCGTGCGCGATCGGAATATCGATAATCTCGCCTTGCGAGTATTGGTTCGTGAAAGCTGTGCCGTTGTTAACCACTTCAAGCAGCTGCTGCTGACAACGGAATTTAAGGCCCGTGTTGCGGATCAGCGCGCCTGGCAGCAGGTTAGCTTCGGTCAGGATCTGGAAGCCGTTGCAGATGCCAAGAATGAACTTGCCTTGCTCTGCCGCTTTGACAACTTCGCTCATGACCGGAGCGTAACTAGCCATCGCGCCGCAGCGCAGGTAGTCGCCGTATGAGAAGCCGCCCGGTACAAGAATCGCGTCATAACCGGACAGGTCAGTCGCTGTATGCCATACGTAATCAACCTCTTGGCCGATTGTATCTTCTACCGCTTTGAAGCAGTCGATGTCACAGTTGGAGCCGGGGAATACGAGAACTGCAAACTTCATCGATTATCCCTCCAATTCAAAACGGAAATCTTCGACTACCGTGTTTGCCAACAGCTTTTCGCACATAACCTTCACGCGAGCTTCCGCTTCCGAGCGGTCGTTTGTGTCCAGTTCAAGCTCAAGGTATTTACCGATGCGAACTTTTTCAACTTCCGCGAAGCCCATGGTGTGCAGCGAGCCTTGAACGGCTTGACCTTGCGGGTCGAGTACATTTTGTTTGATAGTGACATAGACTTTTGCTTTCATAGTAGGGCCTCCTGAAAATGGTTTTTCCGGTCCTGTGGTGGGATGTGATGGCTGCTGTTAGGTCGCTCGGTCGCAAGGGTATCTCTCTGCGCCGCTGTTGAAATCGGAAAATTTGATTAGAACCGCTCAGCGGTTATTTTCCGAATTTCAAAGGCGAACGCTGTCGCTCTCCGATAGATACCCTTGCTCCCTCACTCCCGGCAGCCGGACTTCCAACACCCTCCCGGGTAGTCGTGTGTACCGCAGCTGGGCGTTAGCGCACTAACCGTGCTTAACGCCAAAGAGAAAAACAAAGCATAAGATCAAAGCTTAAATGATAAAAGTTAATATAATTCCTATCTATCCGAGCGAACGGCCGGTAAGACGGCTGTAAATGTCGAGGTAACGATTGGTTGTTTCGTTTACTACGGATTCAGGAAGAGGAGCCGGCTTGCTGTCTCTATCCCAATCGGAGCCGAGAAGGTAAGTGCGGACCGGTTCTTTGTCCATGCTGTCGATCTCGATATCGTAAGCGAAGCTCTTCTCCGCCCAGAAACGCGAGGAGTCCGGGGTAAAGATCTCGTCGATCAGAATGACTTTGCCGTCGATGAGTCCAAACTCGAATTTGCAGTCGGCAAGGATGATGCCATGCTTCGCGCAATATTCGTGAGCGAACTCGTACAGCTTGATGCTGCGATCGCGAAGCTCTTCGGCCAGCTCGGCGCCTACCATCTCCTGCATGCGCTCGAACGGGATATCCTCGTCATGGCCAACGTCGTTTTTCGCTGCCGGCGTGAAGATCGGCTTAGGGAAACGCTCGTTCTTGCGCATGCCCTCCGGAAGCTCGATTCCGTTAATCGCGGACGTCTGCTGGTATTGTCTCCAGCCGCCCCCGGTGATATAGCCGCGAACGACGCATTCAATATCAATGCGCTGTGCTTTCTTCGTTACCATGATCCGGTCCTTCAGAAGCTCGGGAGCCGTAATAATGTCTCCAAGCTTTTCTACGTCCGTATGGACAACATGGTTCGCTTGAATCGAAGCCGTTTGCTCGAACCAAAAAGCCGACAGGCGGTTCAGCACGTTGCCCTTCTGAGGAACAGCCGGATCCAGCACATAGTCAAATGCCGAGATGCGGTCCGTCACGACGATCAGATAATGCTCGCCGAGATCGTAAAGCTCACGTACTTTCCCTTTATACAGCAGCGGAGCTTTGATGTAGTCCGCCGCCGTGGATAAAGCTTGCGATTGTGCATTCATTCCTCGAATCCCCTTTGCCTCTTAGTTCAAGCCAAGACGTGTAAAGATCGTGTCCACATGCTTCAAGTGCCAAGCCGGATTGAACGCATCGTCGATTTCTTCCGCCGACAGCAGGCTTGTAATTTCCGGCGTCGATTCGATAATGTCGCGGAATTGGCGCTGCTCTTCCCAAGCTTGCATCGCGCGCGGTTGAACGGTGTCGTACGCTTGCTCGCGGCTCAGGCCTTTATCGATCAGCTTCGTCATGACGCGGCCGGAGAACGGTACGCCAAACGTGCGCTGCATGTTTTTCTTCATGTTCTCAGGGAATACGGTCAGGTTCTGAATAATGTTGCCCAGGCGGTTCAGCATGTAGTTCAGAAGCATCGTCGCGTCCGGCAAAATAACGCGTTCAGCCGAAGAGTGGCTGATGTCGCGCTCATGCCACAGCGGTACGTTCTCGTACGCTGTCAGCATGTGGCCGCGGATGACGCGGGACAGGCCGGAAATGTTCTCGCAGCCGATCGGGTTGCGTTTGTGCGGCATTGCGGACGAGCCTTTTTGACCTTTTGCAAAAGCTTCTTCCACTTCACGGAATTCGCTCTTCTGCAAAGCGCGGATTTCGGTAGCGAATTTATCAAGCGACGTAGCAACGAGTGCCAGCGTCGCCATATATTCGGCGTGACGGTCGCGCTGCAGCGTTTGAGTCGAGATTGGAGCCGGGCTGATACCAAGCTTCTTGCAGACGAACTCTTCCACGAATGGATCGATGTTCGCGTAAGTACCAACGGCACCGGAGATTTTGCCGAATTGAACACCGCTCGCCGCATGCTCAAAACGCTCCAGGTTGCGTTTCATTTCTTCATGCCAGAGGGCCATCTTCAAACCAAAGGTAGTTGGCTCGGCATGTACGCCGTGCGTACGGCCCATCATTGGCGTATCTTTATATTGAACGGCTTTCTCGCGAAGGATCGAGATGAAGCGCTCGATGTCTTTTTTCAGAATGGCATTTGCTTGAAGAAGCAGGTAGCCGTTCGCCGTGTCTACAACGTCAGTCGAAGTCAGACCGTAATGAACCCATTTGCGTTCCGGGCCAACCGTCTCGGATACAGCGCGTGTGAACGCGATAACGTCATGGCGGGTTTCTTGTTCGATTTCATAGATGCGGTCGATATTGAAGGTAGCTGCTTCGCGAAGCGCCTCAACATCTTCTCTAGGAATTACGCCAAGCTCTACCCAAGCCTCGCAGGAGCAAAGCTCAACCTCGAGCCATGCCTGGAATTTGTTCTGCTCCGTCCAAATTGCTCTCATTTCCGGTCTGCTGTAACGCTCTAACATGTACCGTTCACACCTTCCAAATGTTTGTCTCTTCTATCCAATCAAGCGCCTGCTGCACATCGCGCGCAAGCACGTTAACATGGCCCATCTTCCGCTTGAACACCGCGTCCTTCTTGCCGTACAAGTGAACCTTCGGGGCCACGTTGAATCGGGCTGCCGCTTCATCATGCTTTGCCATCCGCGCAAGCAGCGGCTCAACATGTTGACCAAGCACGTTCACCATAACAACCGGTGTAAGAAGCTGCGTATCGCCGAGCGGCAGGTTGCATACCGCCCGTACATGCTGCTCGAACTGCGAGGTCCTGCATGCTTCCATCGTGTAGTGTCCGCTGTTATGCGGGCGCGGCGCCAATTCGTTAACGAACAGCTCGCCGTCCGCTGTCAGGAACAGCTCGACCGCTATCAAGCCTACAACGCCAAGTCCTTCGGCAATCTTCATCGCCAGCTTTTCCGCTTCCTGCTGGACGCTCTCCGCTATGCGGGCGGGAACGATCGACAGATGCAGGATGTTCTCGACATGTATATTTTCCGCAGCGGGGAACGCTTTTATCTCCCCCTGCGGGCTTCTTGCCGCAATAACGGATAATTCCTTGTCAAACTTAATGAATTGCTCCAGCACGAGCTCTACGCCGGCACGGCTTAAGGTCTCGTACGCTTCATCAATCTCGTCGAAGCTCCGGATCACCCATTGCCCTTTGCCGTCATAACCGCCCATTGCCGTCTTCAGCACGCATGGAAGACCAAACTTCTCGGCCGCGGCGCGAAGCTCTTCGCTGCTCCGGATCTCGCTGTAAGGGGCAACCCGTACGCCAGCCGCTTCAATCGCGCGCTTCTCGCGAAGCCGGTGCTGCGTCGTGTAGAGCAGCTCGCTGCCTTGCGGTACATACGATTCGGACATCAGCATCGCAGCCACGTCGGCGTCGACATTCTCGAATTCGTACGTAATAACATCCGCCCGGCGCGCCAGCTCGCGAGCTGCATCGCGGTCGTTGTAAGCCGCCACGATCTGTTCGGCTACTTGTCCGCAAGGCGCATCCGGCGTCGGGTCGAGCGCAACAAAGCGGTAACCCATCGCGCTGCCTGCGAGCGCCATCATCCGGCCAAGCTGCCCGCCGCCAAGGACACCAATGGTGCTGCCCGGCAGAAGCGTCCGCTTGTTATCTTCCGTCATCATAAGGTTTCACTGCTTTCCAGCACTTCCTGCTTGATCCGCTCGCGCCGCGCTTCCACCCGGGCTTGTACTTCCGGATCAAAAGCTCCCAGCATTTGAGCGGCCAGCAGTCCGGCATTTGTACCGCCGGCGTTGCCGATGGCTACCGTCGCAACCGGAATGCCGCCTGGCATTTGCACGATCGACAGGAGCGAATCAAGACCGCTCAGATTGGAGGATTTGACTGGCACGCCGATGACCGGCAGAATCGTCTTCGCAGCAACCATGCCCGGCAAATGCGCGGCACCGCCGGCACCCGCGATGATTACTTTCAGGCCGCGTTCTGCAGCCGTTTCCGCATATTCGAACATCAGATCCGGTGTCCGGTGCGCGGAAACAACTTTTTTCTCGTACGGAATTTGCAGTTCTTCTAACACGTCGCAGGCAAGCTTCATTGTATCCCAATCCGACTTGCTGCCCATGATGACGCCTACTTTCGCAGACATGCGCTCAAACCTTCCTTCATCTATAAATTGTGTACATCTCGCGAAAACCAACCTCCAGAAACATAAAAATCCCGCGCTGCAACCATAAAAGCTATGGATGCTGCCGGGACCCGAGCAGATGGCAACAATTGTCTTTACTACATTAATGCGGTAATGCAAAGACAGCATAAGGCTGCCCGTACTTGCGGGCAACCTGTCTATTTGTTCCATCATGCTCGTAGTCCGAAAATATAGGTTTTCGGGTAGAAACTTCCGGGCCTTTTTCCCGAGGATATACGAGGAATTTCAACCTATTTACGGATCATTCGACGAATGTTCCGCCTTAACCTATTTTAGTTTATCCAATCCCCCTATGTCTGTCAATGAAAAGCATATAAAATACGAACATTAAAATAAATGAGTTCAAATAAAGTTCGTTTTTGTCTTGAATTGCAACATTATTCCATTCCTTTTCCTACCTTTATCAAATTAATTGGCGTGGTGTTAAGTTTGGGGAGCAGCGGAATAGAATAATAGAAGAGATTATTCGATTGGTTAAGGGGGCGAGAGGCAATGCAGATCTACACCGTCAAAGGACGGGATACCGTACAGAGCCTGGCACAGCAAAACAGCTTATCACCAGAAGCCATTCTTGCCGCCAACGGCATGCTGCAATCCGAGCCTCTCGTCTCCGGACAGTCGCTTATTCTGCCGGTGGAGGTCGACAGCCATCAAGTCATGCCGGGCGAAAGCTTATGGCTGATCTCGCAGAAATACGGCGTAACCTTGCAGGAGCTGGCGCGGGTCAACCATATTACCAATCCCGCCCTTATTCTTCCCGGCATGCGGCTCCGCATTCCGAATCCGCGCAAGATGAGTATTGAAGTGAACGGATATACCGAGCCGTCCAGTTCGGCCACCGGCGTTACCGTCCCGGCAGCCGCTGCAGCCAGACATCTGACCTTCCTTAGTCCGTTCAGCTACCAGGTCAGACCGGACGGCACCCTCAGCGCCCTGCACGATCAGCCGATCATTAAGGAAGCTTACCGCAACCGGGCAACGCCAATGATGGTTATCACGAACTTTGACGGCTATACGTTCAGTCCCAGCCTGGCACATTTTATTCTATCGAATGAAGCCGTGATAGATCGCTTGATCTGGCAAATCATCAGCGTCATGCGAGCGAACAGGTATTGGGCTTTAAATGTTGATTTCGCCTTCATCCAGGCTGCCGACCGCAAGCTGTATCATCAATTCCTGGAAAGGCTTGCGAGTTCTCTTCATGCGATCGGATGTCTTGTGTCCTCGACGCTGCCCCCTTCAAGCTCGCCCGATCAGGAAGGCCAGCTGTTTGAAGGACAGGATTACGCCGCGCAGGGACAAATTCTGGACTTTGTTATCCTTATGACCTATGAATGGGGCTGGGCCGGAGGACCGCCGATGCCCGTTGCGCCAAGGAATGAGGTAGCCAAGGTGCTCCATTACGCCCTGTCCCTTATTCCCGCAAGCAAAATCGTGCTAGGGATGCCGCTTTACGGCTACGACTGGACCCTTCCGTATATCCCGGGCCAGGATTTTGCGTTATCCATCAGCGCGAATGATGCGGTCCGGATAGCAGCCAAATACGGCACAGCCATTCATTACGATTTGATGGCGGAGTCACCGTATTACGGTTACAGGGATGAGTATGGACGCGACCATCAGGTTTGGTTCGAGGATGCGAGGAGCGTGCAGGCGAAGCTGGACCTGGTCAAATGCTATCATCTGCGCGGCATCAGCGGCTGGGTGCTCGATATACCATTCCCGGCGTTCTGGCAAGTGCTGGAGCATAATTTCCATATTCAAAAATGGATGAAATAAAAAACGGCCATGCAGGTTTTTATGACCTGCATGGCCGCTTTATTGTCATCTCTTATTCTGCCGCAAAATGGGCTTCCGTAAGGTCGTCGCTTACTACCTTAGCAGATTCTTCATGCGGTTTAACTTTGCGGATGAAGAACGCAAGCACCAGCGCCGCAACAGCGAACCAAGTGGCGACTACGAACGAGTGGTTGATACCGACAATGGTAGCTTCTTGAACGGCATGTGCCATTGCTGCTTTGTCCGTTGTATCAATGCCTTGCGTAGCCACGATATGCTTAGTCTCGGAAGCGGCTTTATTCGTCATCAAGGTAACGAGGAATGCCGTACCCAGCGCGCCCGCCACGTTACGAAGCGTTTGAGACATTGCGGAGCCGTGAGCATTAAGACGTTGCGGCAATTGGTTCATGCCGGCGGTTTGAATCGGCATCATCAGCATGGACATACCGAACATCCGCAGCGTATACATCGTAATGAGATAGCCGTACGTCGTATGATCAGTCAATTGACTGAATTCGTATGACGAGAATACCGTAATAATAAGACCAACAACCGCCAGCCAGCGTGCGCCGACTTTATCGAAGATCATACCCGTAATCGGGGACATAATCCCCATTAGAATTGCACCTGGAAGCAGGAGCAGACCGGATTCGAGCGGCGTAAAGCCACGGATGCTTTGCAGATAGATCGGCAGCAGAATCATACCGGAGAACAAAGCCATCGTGATGATAACGTTAATGACTGTCGTTAAGGAATACATACCGAATCTGAATACGCGCATTTCAAGAATAGGTTTCTTAACAACGAGCTGATACCATACGAAGCCAACGAGGGATATAACCCCGATGATCAAGCTTGTGTACACCGTTACATTATCCCAGCCGTCAGTACCGGCATCGCTGAAGCCGTACAGCAGGCCGCCAAAGCCGAGCGTGGATAAAATAACCGCAAAAATGTCCAGCTTGGATTTCGCTGTTTTTGTTACGTTCCTCATGGAGAATGCGCCATAAATCAGGCCAAATAACGACAGCGGCAAAACGATGTAGAATAGAACGCGCCAGTCATAATGCTCGACAACCCAGCCCGACAGCGTTGGACCAACAGCTGGAGCGAAGATCATCGCGATCCCCATCATGCCCATTGCTTTGCCACGTTGTTCAATCGGGAAAATCGTCAGGAAGATGATGGACATCAGCGGCATCAGAATACCTGCGCCCGCTGCCTGAATAATACGTCCGGTAAGCAGGATTTCAAAGCTCGGCGCCACGGCGCTGACGATGGTACCTACTGTAAATAAACTTGTTGCAACGACAAACAATGACCTGGTTGAGAACCGACTGATCAAATAAGCACTAATCGGAATAAGGACGCCATTGACAAGCAGGTAACCGGTTGATAACCATTGAACGGTATTTGCGCTGACATTCAGGTCAGTCATAATGCTTGGGAGCGCGACGTTAAGCAGCGTCTGGCTCAGAAGCGCGACAAAAGCCGCGATAAGTACCGATGCGACGATCGGACCTCTTTTAAATGCTGCTACAGCATTACTCATATGGTCTTTTCTCTCCTTTTTTCTGTGGTGATGTAGGTTCAAGCTGATACCCCTATTTGTTATCCATATTCGCAAGCAACTGAGTGAAGATCCTTCTCAGATGCTGGATATCCTCTACTGGCAGTACATGAAAGAATGAGGAAAAGGTTTCCTTCTGCGATTCAAGTACATCGTCCACCATAGCCTTGCCTTTTGGCGTTAATTCAATGTACACGACCCGGCGGTCATCATTGGCGCGTTCTCTGCTGATCCAGCCTTCCGCAACCAGCTTATCCGCTATACCCGTTATTGCGCCGGATGTGAGTCCCAGAACATCAGCAATGTCAGACACCTTAAGCGAGCCCGAGGTATGGAGCGTGAACAGCAGCTTGAATTGCGTATAGTTCATGCCGCTCATTGTTTTCTTGCTCCATTCATTGTTCACGTTCTTCAGGAAAGTCCGGAACTGGCCGATAAAACCAATCATTTCTTCGTTGGCATTCGTCATTTCCTCTCTCCTTTCCATTCCGGCTTTGGCCTCGCCCGATCTAATTCGTTAGTATTTAATATTTTAATACTAAATAAATTATTAATAAAGCATTTACTACTATATATCTTTTTTGTGAATCAGTCAATCCATTGCCCGTAATTTATTTTTTCCCGTTTGTCCAAATAAAAAAGACTCCTATTGGAGTGTATTCGACGCCTGATTCATTAACTTAAACGCTCTGTTCGGCACAAAAAAGACGCCCTGATGGGCGCCCTGCAAAAGTCCACTTTTTTAGACCAAGACAAAATCAAAGAAAAACGAGCCTCCAGAATCGCTTCTAAGGCTCGTTTCTTGTTCAGGAGGTCATTTTGCCCCCCTGATTTTTGTGTTTTTTCTAAATAGGTACTTTTGCAGCGGTCTCCTGATGGGCGCCTTTTGTATATAACTTAAGATTCAAGCCAGATCGTTTTTTCCGCAGCAGGTGTACGCTTTGGCTCCGGCGATGTCATATCCGGATATCCCATATAAACCAATGCCACAATCTGCTCATTCTCCGCGAGACCAAAGGTATCGTTCATCAGCGGATGGTACATCGGATCACCGGAACGCCAGATGGCACCCAGACCGTTAGCATGAGCGGCCAGCAGCAGATTTTGAACCGAATTGTGCGAAGCTGCAATCTCTTCCACCAAGGTTGCCCGCGGATCATCCGACGGCGAGCACACAACCGCAATCACGACAGGCGAACGGTATGCCTTCACGCGTTCCTTGCGGAGGCGCTCCTCAAGCTCCGGGCTTTCCCCTGCCCCAAGCGTTGCAAGCGCCACGCGCGCGTAGCCTTCCCCAAGCTTTGCGCGTCCTTCCCCGGTCATGACGATAAACCTCCACGGCTGCGTGTTGTGATGGCTTGGCGCCCATGTCGCCGCGTCCAGCACTTTTTCAATCAGATTACGATCAACCGGATCTTTCTTAACGCGCCCAATGGAACGTCTCGTTCGGATCGCCTCTTCAATATGCATCGTTTCTCCTCCAATATTTTAGTTATTTGAAATAACCAACGTACTCCCCGTATCCTTCTTTCTCGAGATCCGCCACGGGAATAAACCTTAGCGAAGCGGAGTTAATGCAATAACGAAGTCCATTTGGTCCGGGTCCGTCATCAAATACATGACCCAGATGAGAATCGCCTTCCTTGCTGCGAACCTCGGTACGAACCATGAAATGGCTGGTGTCGAGCACTTCCGTAATGGCCGCTTCCTTCACCGGCTTCGTAAAGCTAGGCCAGCCGCATCCGGAATCGTATTTCTCGCGGGACGTGAAGAGCGGTTCGCCGGATACAATATCGACATACAGTCCCTCTTCCTTGTGATCCCAATACTCGCCGGTGAACGGACGTTCCGTCGCGTTGTTTTGCGTTACTTCATATTGCATTGGCGTAAGACGGGAGCGAAGCTCGCCTTCTTCCTTTTTAACGGTCCAATGCTTATTAATGAACGCGTCGCGGCCGGAGCCTTTGCGGTACATTTTATAACGGAACGGGTTCGTCCGATGGTAGCCTTGATGGTAATCTTCCGCCGGGTAGAACTCCTTCGCCGGCTGAATTTCCGTTACGATCGGCTTGTTGAATCTACCGCTTTCTTGCAGCGCCGCCTTGGAAGCTTCCGCCTTCTGGCGCTGCTCTTCATTATAATAGAAGATAGCTGTCCGGTAAGATTCCCCGCGGTCATGGAATTGGCCGCCTGCATCGGTCGGATCAATCTGCTGCCAGTACACGTTCAGCAGCTTCTCGTAAGAATATATCGATGGATCAAACGTAATATGAACAACTTCCGCATGTCCTGTCGTTTCGGAACAAACTTCCTCGTAAGTTGGATTTGCTGTATGGCCTCCGGAATAACCCGATACGACAGACAAAATGCCCGGCGTTTCTTCAAACGGGGATACCATGCACCAGAAGCATCCTCCGGCAAACATGGCTTGTTCTACAGATGTGGTCATGTTTCGATTACCTCCTAAAAAGAATTGCGAAGCGATTCTTGCTTCGTAAGCATAAGCTTAAAGAATTGCGAAGCGATTCTTGCTTCGTAAGCATAAGCTTAAAGAATTGCGAAGCGATTCTTGCTTCGTAGCATAAGCTTAAAGAATTGCGAAGCGATTCTTGCTTCGTAAGCATAAGCTTAAAGAATTGCGAAGCGATTCTTGCTTCGTAAGCATAAGCTTAAAGAATTTGTCACCCAAATTGCGGCGTTCAAAACGATTTGTAAACATTCCTGCTTCAAAAACGTGAACGAAGCTTAATCTTTATTATACCTTATCCTTCAATTCCCACAAAATGATTGCCGTCATCCCGCGTAATCTTTGTTACAATGTAGTGACAGCCTTAACCTTGGGCATCGTTCGTTCGTTTAACATGTTAGACTAGCTTTAATGCTATTTTTGCAGTCCGTTCACTCTCTCTTCCATATAAATGAGAGAACGAGGTGAACGCCTAATGAGCAATACCGCTTTAGAAACAAATGCTTCTTACGAGGCAAAACCACGCAAGGCAGCTAAACAGCGTGCTTTTGTCATCTTTGTATGCGTTTGGGTCATTCTGATTGCTTCCGGCATTACAGGAGCCAAGCTGTACAGCGAGCATGTTCAGCAGCAGATTGCTGCCGATGTCCAGCGACAGACTGCCGCCCAGATTGCCGAAATGCAAAAGCAATACGAAGACCGGATGACCAAGATGGAAACCGGTTATCAAAGTGAGCTGTCGCAATTGGAGTCCAAGGTAGAAGCGCTTAACGAGCTGCTGACCTTTACGAAGGATAACGCTGATGTCAAAACCGATAACAGCAACAAGCTTTACAGCCAATTGAACGAAGTGAAGAAGAAGCTGAGCGAACTGCAAAAAAATCTGGATGTGCTCAAATGAGCTCATCCATCCAAATGCTAAACCGAACGATGCTGCTTGCCTGCACACCGTTTGTCGCTATGCTGTTATGGCTCATGGTAACCCAGATCTCGATCATATTGCCGTATAGCAGCTTCCCTGAGAGCAGCCAACAGGAAAGTGCCGCGGCAGACCGTACCAAATCGCTTGCGAGCGGACTTGATGCGGCCCATCAGACTGCTGCCCAGACAAGTGCTTCCATTAAGAAACAGCTGAAGCTGTATAACCAGACAAACGCCGATATGGCTCAAATCGTCAAGACAGCTTCCGCGCAGGCTAACCGGCCGCTAGTTATCTACGATAAAATCATCACGGGACGGCTCGGTTCTCCTTCTGGCACCATCAGCTCGGACAAGCTGCGCGCGCAATTATTCTACATAAAGGCCGACAACTTCCAAAGCTATGCGCTTAAAATCAAATTGAAATCGAGCGATGCCATGAAGATGGTGCTCGGCAAGGATAAGGTTGGCGGTGCCGAAACAACGCTTGCTGCCGTTCAGCGTTACGGTGCTGTCGCCGGTGTTAACGCCGGCGGCTTTGCAGACGGCGGGGGCAAGCGTTATCCGCTTAGCACCACGGTTCTAAACGGCAGTTATGTTGACGGCTTCGAGCCTACTCGCTCCGATCTGTTCTTTGTTGGCCTAAACGCCGCCAACAAGCTTGTTGGCGGCAAGTTCACAAACAAGCAGCAGCTCGATGACTTGAATGTCAAATTTGGGGCTTCGTTTGTGCCTGTTCTGATGAAGAACGGCAACCCAACAACGATTCCAACCAAATGGCAGATTAGTCCGGTGCGCGCGCCGCGAACGGTAATTGCCAATTATAAGGATGGACAGCTGCTTATTATTGTTGCCGATGGACGCAACGAAGGCGGCAGCTCCGGCGCAACGCTGGCCGAGATGCAGCTGCTGCTGCAGCGTTACGGCGCCGTTGACGGCTATAACCTGGACGGCGGCGGTTCCTCCTCGCTGATCTGGAACGGCCGCGTCATTAACAAACCGTCCGATGGGCAGCTTCGAAAACTGCCGACGCATTTTTTGTTTTTTAAATGATTAGCCGCAAAAAACAATTCCAGGCTCAACGAGCCTGGAATTGTTTTTTTGTCGGCAACAGGTTTTTGCAAGGTTTTTAAGCATAAAAAAGCAGCGCCGGTCCAGCGCTGCTTTTTCTCTTCTATTATAGATTACTCAGTTCCCATGAATACGTAGCGAGCGACAATCAGAATCGCCAGGATCCACATGAGCCAGTGAACTTTATATTTGCCTTTGTTCGATACGTTAGCTACTGTCGCCAGAACTACGTACGATACGATACCAAACGAGATGCCGTTAGCGATGCTGTAAGTGAACGGCATAAGCGCCAGCGTCAAGAACGAAGGAATAGCGTAAACCATATCGGAGAAGTCGATTTCCTTCACCGATTGAAGCATCAATACGCCAACGATGATCAGCGCTGCATTAGTTGCAGCCGCTGGAACCAGCGCCACGACCGGCGACAGGAAGATCGCAAGCAGGAAGCATACGCCTGTCGTGATCGAAGTCAGACCTGTACGTCCGCCTTGCGCAACGCCAGCCGAGCTCTCTACGAAGGCCGTTACTGTACTTGTGCCAAGCAAGGCGCCGCCGCTTACGGCCACGGCGTCAACGAACATCGCCTTGCCAACGCGTTTTTTGCCTTGGGCAGGATCTTTCATGAAGCCTGCGCGGTTAGCTGTACCAACCAGGGTGCCGAATGTATCAAACAATTCAACGAAGGTAAAGGTTAATACGACCGTTA
This sequence comes from Paenibacillus glycanilyticus, assembly GCF_023715145.1. Lineage (GTDB taxonomy): Bacteria > Bacillota > Bacilli > Paenibacillales > Paenibacillaceae > Pristimantibacillus > Pristimantibacillus glycanilyticus_A. Next base: position 123,031 of record NZ_JAMBNP010000013.1, read on the forward strand.
CGATACCTACTTCAAACACGCCCGGGAAATCGAAGTGACCGATGTTCATGGTCGAGAAGTCAGGTACCCACGTTTGATCCGTAAATGTCTTCTTGAAATCAACTTGACCAAGGATGATCGAAAGCACGGTAGTGCCAAGGATACCCCACAGGATTGCGCCCGGTACGCGCAGAACCATCAGGATCCCGATAATGAACAAGGCAACTACGGTCATGATAACCGTTTCGTTTGCGAAGCTGCCGATATGAATAACCGTTTCCGAACCGGATACATCCGTATACGCATTTGCCTTAATATCGCCAAAGGCCGTTACGGCAACCGTCATCAGGCCGCTGCCTTTCAAGCCAACAATCGTAATGAACAAACCGATACCAACGGTAATCGCATGCTTCAGGCTGTCCGGAACAGCGGTAATCAGCATTTGACGAATTTGCGTCAGCGTTAGGATGATAAAAATAATACCCGAGATAAATACCGCTGTCAGACCCATTGCTACCGAGATTGGTTTATCCGTAGCCTGCGAAGCAATGACGGTTGAAGCGAAGTACGCGTTAAGTCCCATTCCTGGTGCCAAAGCTACCGGGAAGTTCACGAACAAGCCCATTGCAATGGTGAAAATACCCGCTGCGATTGCTGTCGCGAGGAATACTGCCGTCCAGTCAAGACCAGTTGGCGTCAGAATGATCGGGTTGACCGCCAGAATGTAAGCCATCGTCATGAAAGTGGTCAGACCTGCCATAATTTCCGTTCTGAAGTTTGTACCATGTTCCTTGAACTTAAAGAACCGTTCCATTTTCCCATTAACCCCCCAAAAATGTGTACAAGCCAAGGCGAAACGTTGCTCCGTCCTCTCATGGTGCAGAGCGCTTCGATATCCGACGAATTCTAAGCTCTATCTAAAACTCATAAAGCCTTAGAATTGCAACAAAGCCTAGGAAAAGATGCGTAAATACGCATTTATCTCCTAGGCTCCGCAAAAAGGGGAAAAGTATACCGCGGACCGAGTCAATGCCATACCGTTAAAATCATAACGGAATGACATTGCGCGGCACTCTTCCTCTCTTTTCGTAGCCTGATCATTTACGGTGATCGAGTAGAGACTCTCAAGCCAATTCTTGAGATTATACGAAAAGTTATTATATTAGTAGTTGTTATCCGTACATTAATATAATAAGGAACCCGCTCCTTGTCAATGAATTTTTACGAACGTTCGTGTTATTTCCGAAACCAAACATTCGTCTTTTACCGAAAAAATGGTAGGCCATTCGTCCCGGTTCTGGCATAAAGTTACAACTATGAACGGGCATAGGGAGGCGACAACCCATCCATAAATCAAAAAAAGCCGCAAGGATGCGGCTTTAGAAATAGCATTCTAGGATTCAAAAAAGCTCGGCAAGTACTTCTTGTTCGCTTCCAGCATTTCACCAAGCAGCGTCTTGGCAACGGATACGCTTGGCACAAGCGGATGATGCACCATCGCTTGAAGCGCGATCCCACGATCCCCCGTAACCGCAGCTTCGATCGTGAGCGATTCGTAGGTTTTTACCGCGTGAAGAAGACCCTTGATATGCTCGGGAACCCGCTGCAGCGGCAGCGGCACCGGACCTTGCGCCGTCACGACGCAATTTACCTCGATGCTGGCATCCTCCGGCAGGAAGCCGATAATCCCCGCATTGCGTACGTTAAGCGTTTGGATGTCCCGTCGATCCGTATACAAGGAATGCATCAGATTAACCGCTGCCTCGGAATAAAACGCTCCTCCCCGCTTCTCCAGCTGCTTTGGCTTCTCCTTCAGATTAACGTCCTTATACAGCTCGAAGAGCTCTCCCTCTACCCGGCTGACCACATCTGCACGAGTACCATCCTTCTCCAGCGATTCTTTCATCTCCGCGAACATCGTATCCGTCATATAGAAATAGCGCAGATAGTAGGTCGGAAGCGCGCCAAGCGAACGAAGGAATTCCGGATCCCAGTCGAAGGCCGTAACGTTCGTGGCCGAGTAATCATTGCCGCCGCCTATCATCTCTTGCAGCTTATCTTCACCATTCACGTAAGCAGCCGTTATCCAATGCAAATGGTTGATGCCCACGAACTCCGGCAGCACTTCGCGTTCCGAAACGCCGTATTGCTTGGCCAGGTACTTCTGGAAGTTGATCGGCGAGTTGCACAGACCTACCGTCTTCACCTTGCTGTGCTTCAGCACCGCTTCCGTCACGATGCCCGCCGGATTCGTAAAGTTCAGCATCCACGCATTGGGTGCAAGCTCTTCGATATCCCGGCATATGTCCAAAATAACCGGAACCGTCCGAAGCGCCTTCAGCATGCCTCCCGGACCGGTCGTCTCCTGGCCGATAACGCCATGCTTGATCGGAATATGCTCATCCCGCCGCCTTGCTTCTAGGAGTCCTACCCGCATCTGCGTGGTCACGAAGTCTGCTCCCGAAATCGCTTCACGCCGGTTCAGGGTTAGACGGACATCGATCGGCAGGCCCGCTTGCTCGACCATCCGTTGCGCCAGCTTGCCGACAATCTCCAGCTTATGGCGTCCTTCCTCAATATCAACGAGCCAAAGCTCGCGAACCGGCATCTCGTCGTATCGTTTAATAAATCCTTCGACCAGCTCCGGGGTATAGGAAGAGCCTCCCCCGATTACGGCAACTTTTAAACCTTGTTTAGTAGTCATAGTAATGATGCCTCCTAAAAAGAATAATCACACAAACAGCCTTAAATAGGCTGTTCGTGATGATTCTTGCTTCGTAAGCATTTAATAATCACACAAACAGCCTTAAATAGGCTGTTCGTGATGATTCTTGCTTCGTAAGCATTTAATAATCACACAAACAGCCTTAAATAAGCTGTTCGTGATGATTCTTGCTTCGTAAGCATTTAATAATCACACAAACAGCCTTAAATAAGCTGTTCGTGATGATTCTTGCTTCGTAAGCAACAGCCTTAATATTAAAAAGTAATCCGGCGCAATGCTGCGTCCGTCTCCGCTGTAATCTCGATGCCGCAGCTGTCCATCGCGCTCATGACTGCTCCAATGACCGGGTCTATCGTCAGTTTTACAATCTTCGCATTAGGCGCCGTATCGGCTACTTCTTCTCTAATGGCATTGATCATATGCGGGGAGCTGCCTTTCGCGAGCACGCTTCCCGTCAGCACGACATCGAAGCTGTCCTGCTCCATGCCAAGCCTTCGGATCAAGGCGTTCACGGCATTCCCATGCTCGTATCCCGCGTCTTCGAGCAGCCTTATCGCTACGGCATCTCCAAGCAGCGCGGCTTTGAACATGATTTTGGATAGAGACTCCAAAGGTCTCACTCCGTTGTCCAACGCATCATCGTACATGGCTTGAACGGAGGAATAGCCCATTTCTTGAGGCACTAGCTCCGTCAGAACCGACGGCTGTTCACGACCTTCCCAGCTGCGGATGGCGCTTCGGAAAGCATGAACCGCCAGGTCCGTGCCGGAGCCTTGGCCGTCCCCGAACAAATAGCCGAACCCGCCGTATTGCAGCTCCTCGCCCTTGGCGTTGCGCGCGGCAGCGTTAAATCCCGTCCCGCTGATAATAACGGCACCATAGGATTGATGAGTGCCCGCGCGCATGCCAATCATCGTATCGCAAGCAATGTCGTGACGTGGAAAATCCAGCGAGGCGATCATCGGACGGAGAATCGCGTAATCCGGTTCGCGGTCCGCTCCTGCGAGGCCGAAGTATGCGAAATCGACTTCTTCTTTGGTTGCGCCTGCCTGCTGAAGCGCCTCCGAGCATGCCCGGTCAATCTCTGTCCGCGCCGCATCAAAGGCCGTCTGGTGATTGCCATTGCCGCCGCTCCCCCTGCCAAGCACTCGGCCGTTCTCATCCGTTAGCAAAGCATGCGTCTTGGTTCCGCCTGCGTCTATTCCAAGAAACAACATAAATAGCCACGCTCCTGACGACTTATTAAAAGTGTTGTATTGTACGACCATCATAAAAGAAAAGAACACCGCTCCTCTACTGATAAAGAACGATGTTCTGATACTATCTTACTGTTTTTAATTATTGGCGAGGTCTAAGCTCCGAAGGCTGCTTTCCGATATGCTGCTTGAACAGCCTATTAAAGTTCGATAAATTTCGGAATCCGGTTATCTCCGCAATTTCAATCATTTTCTTGTCCGTGGACTCGAGCAGGCGGACGGCCGCCGATAAACGCAGCTGAATCAAATAGTCTAGCGGCGACGTGCCAACCGTCTGAACGAATAGAGCGCTGAAGCGAGACGGACTGAGATGTGCGTATGCCGCCAGTTCTTTTAACGTCCACGGATGAGCAACATCGGCTTCCATTGCGTTCAATACTTGGCGAATCGTCTCCATTCCGCGAAGGCGGGAGGCTCCCCGCTCTTGCTCCTTCGCAAAGTAACGGTTAACAAACGACATGAACTGAACGAGCAGCGAACGGACCACCGCCTCGTAATGCGGCTCCAGGCGGGTAAATTCGCTGCGCATCTCTTCGATCGCCGCTCCCAGGCGGGCCAGCATCGGATGGCTCCGGTCAAGAAGATTATCAAACCGCATGCCGATCTCCCGAAATGGAATCAGAAGCTCCGGATCATAACGCTGCTCCAGCGCAAAATACGCCGGATCAAACATAATGACGGACATGACCAGCTCTTTGTTCTCGAAAGCGCGGTGCAGATCGTTCGAGTTAATGAGGAGGATATCCCCTTCCCGAAAGTCGTAACGCGTACCGTTTATCAAATAATAGCCGCTTCCCCGGCTGATATAGTTAATCTCCAGAGCCGTATGCCAATGCAGCCGCTGAAACAGCGGGCTGACGCCCTCCGATTGGGAAATAACAATCGGAAAAGCCGTTGGCAGCTCAATCAAATCGCGCGAAACGTCAGGAATCGGCTTCATGGGAGGGCCTCCTGCTGGATAGTTAGTTGATTCTAGTATAGCAGAAGATTTACCGCCGCTTTACAAAAATGCTCCTCCTCCTAATACCCCCTTGATATTAGACTTGTACACTCTAGATGCCCCTGCTTCATCTTTGGGCAACACATTCGCAGACTGGTGGTGTATGAATTTTGAAATTTAACAAGCAAGCTCGAATCATATTCCCCATGGTTCTCTCGGCAAGCATCCTCTCGACAGGTCTTGCTGTTCCAACTCCTAAAGCAGCGGCCGCCGATGCGGGCGCCGCGCAAGATCAAGGTCAAGGGCAATGGCTGACCGGCGAATTCCACGCTCACACCTTCGAATCGGACGATGCCCAAAGCTCGCTCGAATCGGTGCTTGATCACGGCCTGACGACTTACGGCCTCGATTTTCTGATGCTGGCGGATCATTTGCGCTCCTCCAAACGGGATGATACGGGCGCCGAGATTCCAGGAGGCCCCATTCCGTTATCGAAAGGGCTGCTCGAATACCAGGTTCCAAAAATAAAGGCTTTGCAAGAGGCGGGCAAATATGCCGGCAAGACAATATTCTCCGGCTTTGAATGGGACATCCCGTCACACGAGCATGGCTCCGTTGGCATTCTTACGGATGAACCCGGCTCCGCGGCAGCGCTGAAAGCCGCGAACCAATTCGAATACCTGTTCACGAACCGCGACGCAACCTGGTTCAATCCGGCCGATGTCCTGCAGTGGGAAGCCGCCGATGACCGGGCGTACAGCACGCATGCGGACAGCTTGTCCGCGATTAACTGGCTTAAACGCAATTACCCGGAAACCAGCTACATGATCGTCAACCATCCTTCCCGGGGCGTTGGCAAATACAAGATTTCGGACTTCCGCGACTTCAACAATGCCGCTCCGGACATCGCGTTTGGCTTCGAGGGGATGCTCGGCAACCAAATGGAGCCGGACCGCGGCGGTTACAACTCGGCTTACGATCCCGCTAATCCAACGGCCAACGACAACTATAAGAACCGTTCTTACGGCGGCGTCGATTACATGGTAGCGAAGGTCGGAGGCGTCTGGGATTCCTTGCTTGGCGAAGGCCGCAAGTTCTGGAACTTCGCGAATTCCGACTACCATTTCAAGACGATCGATACCAACTCGAGCGGATACTGGCCGGGCGAATACGCCAAAAACTATATTTGGAGCGAAGGAAGATCCACGCAGGACATTCTGAACGGCATGCGCTCGGGCAAATCGTTCTCCGTCTTTGGCGATCTGATTAACGCATTGGATTTCCGGGTTGCGGACGGCGGCGCGGATGCCGAAATGGGCGAGAGCCTGCAGGCAACCGAAGGGGATAAGCTTACGCTTACGATCAAGTTCAAAAGCCCCGGTTCCAACAACTACGAGAATCCGATCTACAGCGGGCAATCCGCAGGCGCGAAACCCGCGGTTGATCATATCGACCTGATTGCCGGCGATGTTACGGGCCCGGCAGTAAAAGGAACTCCGGCCTACGACAAGGATACCAACGATTCCACCCGCGTCCTTGCTACTTTCACGAGCGAGGACTGGACAACCGACGCAAACGGCTACAACGTCATCACCTACGATCTGCCGAAGGCTAGCAAAGATCAGTATTTCCGCCTCAGAGGCACGAACCTCGGAATGAACGTGGCGGGCGAGACGCTGGATGGCAATCCGTTAATCGATCCAAAAACAACAACTGCCGATGCAACGGCCCGATTCAACGAAATTAACGACCGCAATTATAAAGACCTGTGGTTCTACTCGAATCCTGTCTTTGTGGATACGGCCGCATACACCGATGAAGAAGCGGTTAAGGATACGCTGAGCAAGCTGACTCTCGGCAATGCTGACGCGGTTACCGAGAATATCGTTCTTCCCTCCGAAGGAGAGCATGGTGCGGCTATCGCCTGGGAGGAAACAACCGATACCTCGAACGCGGTCACCATCGAGAATGGCATCGCTAAAGTAACCCGCCCTGCCGCGGGACATCCCAATGCGTCGGTTACGCTCAAAGCAACCGCTTCTCGCGGCGATTCATCGGATTCCAAAGCCTTTGCGATTACGATTAAAGCACTGCCTTCAACCTCGACTCCGGGAGGCGGAACTCCACCGGTTACTACGCCGGCAACATCCGTTTCCGTTACCGTTGATCCGGCAAAAGGCGCGGAAGGCAGCTTGAAAGACGTGATCTCCTTCAAGATACCGGCAGGTGCCTTAACTTCGAACGGAACCGTCGGCGCGCAGGTTCTCCCTTCGGGGCAACAGCCTCCGCTTGGCAATCTGCAGGCGCTGAGCCCAATCGTCGAGATGACCAGCAATGCGGGCACGACGTTTGGCAAGCCGGTTGAATTGACATTTAACTACGCGATAAGCTCGGCTGCGCCAACCAGCCAGCCTGCCGTGTACTACTACAACGAAAAGCTGAAGAAATGGATCTTCCTCGGCGGTAAAGCAAACGGAACGACCATTACCGTCGACATTAAGCATTTCACGAAATTCGGAGTGTTCGGCTACATGCCTCACACCTTCTCGGATCTGACTGCATCGTGGGCCAAACCTTACGCCGAGCGCTTGATCGGCATGGGAGTGATCTCGGGCTACGAAGACGGCAAATTCCGGCCGGACCAGCCGGTCACCCGCGCGGAATGGGTGAAGCTGTTGGCAGATTCGCTTGGGCTGCCCGCCGCATCCGGCGCAACTAGCTTCGCCGATGACAGCCTCATCCCGTCATGGGCGAAGGCACAAGTGAAAGCAGCCACCGATGCCGGCTATGTGACCGGCTTTGATACCAAGGACGGCTCCGTCTTTAACGCTTCGCAGCGGATCACGCGCGCCGAAATCGCGGTCATTGCCGCGCGCGTTCTGAAGACTGCCGGCACTTCACCGTCCGGCACCGGCAAGGCCTTTAGCGATGTGTCGGCTATCCCGGCTTGGGCCCTAGACGCGGTAAACCAAACCTCGGCCTCGGGTATCGTGAGCGGTTATCCGGACGGCAGCTTCCGCCCGGACGACACCTTGACGCGCGCCGAAGCGGTGAAGATCGCTTACGCCTTGCTTGATGCTTTAAACATTTAAAAAAACGAACGTCAAGAAACAAGAAACAAGAAACAAAAAAGCTCCCAACCAGTTGCGTTACAGCAGCTGGCTGGGAGCTTTTTCATTCCTTTTCCCACCCTATTGTCGGAGCGATGCAGACCTTATAGATCAGCCTATTTTACGCTTTGCAAAAAAAACATTTTACCGAAAAGGCGATCTTTGGAAGGAGTAAAATCTGCTGATTTTCCGCTCCGTTCCCGTTATTATCGCAAGTTTCGAGAAAGTCTGCCGGCAGGAGCTGACAAGTCGCTCCCCCTTCTCTTTGCCTGTCCAAAACACTGCGTTAACACAGGGCGAGTAACATGAACAAAAAACGGGCTTTATCCAACCCAATACGAGAAATTACTCAACGTGTTACGGAAGGATTTGATTCAGATGCGAAATAAAAAATGGTTGAGACGAATGCTTTATTCCCATTTAGCCATCCTGTGCAGCTTTGGTGCCGCTATTATCTGCATCACATATGCCATCACCTACAGCGACCTGGTTCGGGATATAAAGAAATCCAACGGCGATTACGCCAGCCGGGTAGTCGACAGCATGACGGCATCCTTAAAGAATATCGAACGGACGCTAGCCGAACAGATCGTCAAAAACCAAGCGGTCAGTGATTTTTTTGACGATGACAGAGGCGATGGTACAACAAGCCTGACCAACTATGAAGCTTCCAGCGAGATAGCTAAACTTCGCAATAACCCGCTGATTCATTCCGTGTATTTTTTCCGGAGCAAGGACCAGGTTGTACTGACGGGAGGTTACATCACCGGTCTTTCCCAGTTCGACGACAATTGTTTCATTCAAAACCTGCTAAAGAACCCCCCAGCCTCCCGCTGGTCGTCTCTCCGTACTTATAGTGAATTCCCGTTAATCGATCCTCCCGAGCGAATTATATCCATGACCCAAAAGATAGGAACCGAAGGCTGGATCGTCTTGAATGTAAAGGCGGACCTGCTGCTCGCTGCAGCCGACAATCTCAAAAACCATTCCCGCGGCTTCATGAACATTTCGGATGAACAGGGGCAGCTCCTGTACGCAACCGGACCCGGAAACAGTCCTTCCAAGCTGTCGATCCAATTCTATTCCAATTATATGGGCTGGACTTTTTCGAGCGGGACGGCCGATGAGCATTTACTCGGACAAGCAGCCTTTTTGTCCTTGATTCCCTTAACGATCATTGTTTTAACGCTGGCCGTCATCGTAGCCGTGATCCTGTACGTCACCCGAAGAAGTTATCGGCCGATCGAACATATGGTGACGAGGGTTTCTTCCTACCGCCAGGAGCTTAAAACCTCCGGTTACGACGAGTTTGCCATTCTGGAGCAAGCCTTCGAGGATATGCTGTTCCGGATGGATCAAATTGATCTTAAGGAAGCCGAAAATCTGCAGTACAAACGAAAACAATTTTTCAACGAGCTGCAGGATTATGAAAACGTCGTTCCCGCCGAAGAATGGGGGAACTATCTTTCCTTGTTTGATCTTCCGGAGCATGGCAGCCTGATCATCGCCATCTTGGAAATCGATAAATACGTCCCTTTGATGCGACAGAACCGCCAGAACATGCTGGGTTCCAAGCAGCGGCTGGAAAAGCTGGCAGGAGAGCGGCCGGATTTGCAGGCCCAAACCGTCTCTCAGAATTGGATTTCAGCCGACAGGCTGTCCCTCATGATGTATGTTCCCCCGGACCCGGAGCATGGACCCGAAGGTCGGGACGAGCCGCTGCAAGCCGTGGTTCGCGCCCTTGAGCGGCTCCGGATGAGTGCCGAAAGTGAGCTGGCGTTTACCACCACTATGGGGGTCGGCTCCCCTGTGCCGGAGCTGCCGCAAATTAAAAAGTCTTTCGAGGAAGCCATGACCGCCCTGCAATATAAAATGACGGCAGGCAGCAATCGGATTCTCCTTTATCCCGACATAAGCGACGGGGAGAAATCCGTTAACCCGCTTTATTTCAAGCGGGTAGAAGATTTGGTGCACCATTTCCGGATTCAGCAGCCGGAGTGGAAAAACGACTTCTCCCGGATCTTCGATCTTCTGGAGAATCACTTGCTGAAGAACGAAGAGATGCAGCTCCTGTTCAACTATCTGACGCACCGCTTCGCACGGGAGATGGAGGACACTTCGCCCGCGATCAGCGAATATTGGCATACGGTGACCTACCCCCGGATGACCGAAGCGCTCAAAGATATGGAGGAAACTCCCGTAATCCGGTTGTTGTTCAGCGAGCTGCTTGATCAGCTGTACGAGCAATACAACGCCATGCTGGAATCCAGAAGCAAAGATCGCCTGATTTACGAGGTGAAAAAATATATCGAGGAACATTTTGCCGACTTTGATCTGTCATTGAAATCCATAAGCGACCGATTCGGCATTAACGGGAAATACGCCAGCCAATTGTTCAAGGAGGAATTCAAGGTCAAATTCGTCGATTTCCTGATTGGGCTGCGGGTAGATCAAGCGCAGATTCTGCTGCGGGAAACCAACGAATCCATAAGCGAAATCTCGCGGCTTGTCGGTTACGAGCATGTCATTTCTTTTGGAAGAATATTCAAGAAAACGGTTGGCGTATCTCCCGGCGATTACCGCAAGCTGATGCGGAACGCCGAGAGTCAAGCTAACCCCGTCTTATGAGCCAAATGTCCTTATTTCCGGCTTTGTTTGGCTTTTTGCATGTTAGCTGAATAAGGTTTGCTTCACTCCATTGGCGCCTCTCCGGCGCCATTTCTGCTCTTTTGCATAGTCGGCAGAAACATGTAAATTGTCTCGCCTCACCCGCACGGGCTATAACGTAATTGCAACTCCAAAACTTATGGCGAGGTGAAGAAAGGTTTATGAGAAACAGAGTGTTGAGCTACGCGTTGTTGGCCGTTTTCGCTGCCGGCTTGTTGGACGGATGTTCGTCCGGAAGCGGCAACGAAGCGCCTGCCGCGGCAGGCGCGGCGTCCGCAGATGCGGGCAAGCAGGTAACTTTAAAGATCGGTATTTTTGACCGGGGGAATGCGCCTGCCGGTTACACGGCTACGGACAACTATTGGACGGACTACGTCCAGAAAAATTTCGGCGATCCCAACCATATTAAAGTTGAGTTTGTCCCGATTCCGCGCACCGATGCCACCGACAAAGTCAACGTCATGATGACCAGCGGCGACGCGCCGGATATCGTATTCGCCAGCACCAACGTACTGACGCCTTATAGCTACGCCAAGGATGGCGGGCTGCTTCCGCTCGATTCGCTTATCGACCAATATGGCCCGAACCTTAAAAAGTATTTGGGAAGCGCTCTGGACGTCGGCAAGGTTGACGGGGTGCAATATTCGATTCCCGGACGCCGCGTCAACACGGGCAAATACGAAAACCTGATCCGCAAAGACTGGCTGGACAAGCTTGGTCTGCCGATGCCGCAAACCACGGAGCAGGTGTATGAAACGCTGAAGGCTTTTAAGGAAAAGGATCCGGGACAGACGGGCGGTAAAGTGATTCCTCTCGGCTTGTCGCTGACGCCGGCCTCCTTCGAACCGATCGTCTGGTCTTTCATTCAGGACGGCCTTACGGACGAGCAGCGCTACACCCTGTCGGAAAATCTCGGATATCCGCTTCTGCTCCCAGGACATAAAGACGCATTGAAGTTTTTGAACAAGCTCTACAATGAAGGCCTCGTAAGTCCCGATTTTGCGCTTGATAAAGATGAAAAACAGGTCTTCCAGGACGTCATGAACGGAAAAGTCGGCATGTTCAGCGATAACCTGGGCAACGCCTACATGGATAATCCCGGCATCGCCAAGGTGCTGACCCAAAATGTTCCCGGCGCGAATCTGGTCCCTGTTGACCCCTATACCAACAATGCCGGCAAACACTTAAAACCGGAATACGATCCTACGGGATTCTTCCTGATGGTTCCGGCTTCCAGCAAACGCGGTGCCGAAGCCATCAAATATCTCGACTGGATGGCTAAGCCGGACGTGCTCTTGACGCTGATGAACGGCATTGAAGGCGAGGATTATACGCTGGTGGACGGTTTGCCGCAGCGCACGCAATCGGAAGAAACCGCTAAGCGGATGTTTAATTCCAATGACATCGTCATGATCACGCAGGGGGAGGATTTCGGCAGCAACGAGAAGAACTGGGCCGCGGCCGCGGCTATTGCGCCTGAACAATTCCGGCAATATGTGATCGACGCTTACAAGATGTCGCTGACCGACACGACCCGTTATGCCAACTTCACCACGCCGATCGAAGCCGAAAACAAATATATGCCGGCGCTGAGAGACAAATATGACCAGCTTATCGTGAAAAGCGTAATTGCCAAGCCCGCGGATTTCGACAAGGTCTATGACGATCTCCTTAAAGATTATATGGCAAGCGGCGGCGGCGCCATTATCAAAGAACGTACGGAAGCCTACAAAGCAATGGCGAAATGACTGCTGTTCTAATCAAACTTTTGGAGGATCGGAATGAAACAATCATGGCTTTACTTTTTGCGGAATTGGCAATTGTATATCCTGCTGCTTGGTCCGGTCGCCTATTTTCTAATCTTTAAATACGGCCCGATGTACGGCATCCTGATTGCTTTTCAAGATTTCAACCTCTTCAAGGGGGTTATGGGCAGTCCTTGGGTCGGGTTCGACGTGTTCCGCGAGGTTTTTGGCATGAGCGCCTTTTACAAGGCGCTCCGGAACACTTTCATGCTGAATTTGGCGGACCTGCTTTTCTCGTTCCCTGCCCCTATTTTGCTTGCGCTGCTTCTTAATGAAATAACCCGGGTCAGGTTCAAAAAATGGGCCCAAACCATTCTGTATCTGCCCCATTTTTTATCCTGGGTCATTATCGGCGGCATCATGCTTCAAGTTTTCGCCACCAATACGGGGATTGTTAATCTGCTGCTGGGGCATTTGGGGATTGATCCGATTCCGTTTCTAACCGACAAATACAACTGGCTGATCACTTACCTGGTTGTAGGAGTGTGGCAAAGCGCGGGCTGGGGGACGATCATTTATCTGGCTGCCATTACCGGCATCAATTCCGAGCTTTATGAGGCTGCGGCCATGGATGGAGCAGGACGTTTCCGGAAAATGCGGTCCATTACCCTGCCGGGCATCCGGCCGACCATTGTGGTGCTGCTTATCCTCAAGATCGGGGAAATCGTGCAAATCAGCTTTGACCGGCCGTATGTCATCGGCAATGTAAGCGTTCTGGATTTCTCGGAAGTAATCAGTACGTTTGTCTATAAGACGGGGGTTCAAACGGCCAACTTCTCCCTCGCAACGGCGGTGGGGCTGTTCCAGGCCGTAGTAGGCATCATTCTGCTGCTTGCGGCAAACCGGATCGCCAAGAAAATAACCGGTAACGGAGTGTTCTGATGAAAGCTGTAAACCATAGACGGCCCCATTCGTCCGCACCAGGTATCCGAGCTTTCGAACTCCTTAATATGGGGATCATCGCTGTGCTTGTCATTTTGTGCCTGGCTCCTTTGCTTCATATCGCCTCCATGTCGCTTAGCTCCAACCGGGCTATTCTTTCCGGAGAGGTGACCGTGTTCCCGCTCGGCATCAATTTCGAAGCGTACCAAAAAATTTTCCAGGATGCTTCCATGATCCGTTCGCTCCTGGTGTCGATAGGCTTGACGGCGGGTTATACCGCCTTGTCCATGCTGATGACCGTGTTTGCCGCTTATCCGCTGTCCAAACGGCTGAAGGGCGCAAAGTTCGTCATGTTCCTTATCTTATTTACGATGTTTTTCAGCGGTGGCACCATTCCGGATTATTTGCTCATCCGCAGCCTGCATTTGACCAATCATCTTGGATCGCTGCTGCTGCCCGCGATGATTAATCCGTTTTTCCTGATCATTCTTCTTACCTTTCTTCGTTCGCTGCCCAGCGGGCTGCTTGAAGCGGCGGAAATGGACGGCAGCAGTCATTTCCATAGTCTGGTCCGAATTGTCCTGCCGCTGTCGATGCCGGCGCTGGCTACGCTCAGCCTGTTTTACGCCGTAGGCCGCTGGAACGGTTTCATGGACGCTTTGATGTACATTACGAATCCGAATCTGTACCCCATTCAGCTAAAGCTGTATCAGGTCGTCATGAACAGCATGACCAACGATCCTTTGTCCATGCAGGGCGATCAGGTCGTTTCCGTATTGCCGGAAAGCATCAAAGCGGCAAGCATTATGTTTGCCACGCTGCCGATTCTGCTTGTTTACCCCTGGCTGCAAAAATATTTCATCTCCGGCGTCATGATCGGGGCCGTAAAGGAGTAGCGCATCGTGAGGAATAAAGAAGATTTTTCATTTTCGACTTGCTGGAACATCAAGAAACACCGGAATGGCAGAGCGATGCTGGAAGAAATCATGGCGCTCGGCTTCCAAAATGTCGAGTTGAATTATAACGTTACGCGGGAGCATCTGACCACGATCGAACCGATGATCGAAAACGGCGCCATCGGCATATCCAGCGTCCACCATGCTTTCCCGTTCATTGAAGACAAGGATTTCGACACGGATTCGCCCATGCTTGGTTACGAAGACGAGGACAAACGGAGAAGGGCGCTTGAACTGCTTAAGCAATCCGTTGAATACGCCGTGCGCTACGGCGCGAAAGCCGTCGTGGTACATCCCGGCGAGGTCCCGTTTCCGGGCAACGTCGACGCCCGGCTTAAAGACATATACAAGAACCAAGGCAGAAGCTCGGAGGCCTACGCAACGCTCTGGACCACGATGCTGGAGCAAAGGCAAAGCCAGGCTCCGCAGAACCTGGAACGCATTCATCGCAGCCTGGAGGAGATCAGCGATTTCATCGAGCGGAAAGGCTACAAAGTAGCCATCGGTATCGAGACCAGGGCACGCTGCTACCAAATTCCGACGCTGCGCGAGGCCGAATGGCTGACCAGCCGCCTGAAGGGCAGTCCCGTCGGGCTCTGGTACGACATCGGCCATGCCATGATGATGGAACGCATGGGGCTGTACGAGAATCTGCGCGACCTTCGGGAGCTTGAGCTTCCGCTCGCCGGCGTGCACATTCACGAAACGATCGGGCTTTCCGATCATTGGTGTCCTTATGTCCACAGCGGGCAGGACGATTTCGATGTTGTCCTGGATATGATCCATAAAGCTCCTGTCCGGGTATACGAGCTGAAATCCGCTTGTTTGCCCGAGGAGATTGAGCAAAGTCACAACCAAATCATGAACAAATTACTCGTGTTGGAGGGTCAAGCCAAATGATGAATACCGAATGGATTTCCAAATACGCGCCTTATATTTATTTTGACAACAACGAACCTTTCTTCCCTGTCCGCGTCGGCGTTACCGTGCTGGAGGAAGCGGGTCCTTCTCCTTCTACGCGCCGAACCTTTGCTTTCGACGAGCCGGGACTTAAGTATATTATCGAGTATGCCATCTATTGGGATTACGATATTCAGCACCTGTACGAGCTGGAGCATGTATGGATTTATGTGGGGCAAAACGACGAGGTCATTGATTGCGACGCCAGCTTCCACGGCAGACATTTCAAAGGGCTTCTGCGTGACCGCAGCAACCTGGTTGACGGCACCCATGTCAAGCTGTACTCCCAGCCGGGCAAACATGCCTTCATGCCTCAGGCGGACATGTTTTATCTGCTGCCGGAGTTAATGTCCGCAACGGATGAATATGCGGGAAGACGCGGGTTGTTAGTTACCGGTCCGTTCGACGGGGTTTATTCGACCGATGACGAAACGGACCGCAAGGTAGAGCTTTATTTGCGGAGCTTCCGCTTCAAGCCTGCCATGGAATTCCGCGAATATCGCATTGATCCGGCGCTGTACGCCACTTGGGAGCAGCTTCATGCCGAGGTCCCCGTCCGCATTAAGGAAAGACTGGCTGAAATTGATGAATTCCTGGGAGGAGAAGAGAAATGAACAGACAATTAAAGGTCGGAATTATTGGCTGCGGAGCTATCGCATTTGGCAAACATTTACCTAACTTGAGCAAACAAGAGGCCGTTGCCATTACGGCTTTTGCGGATATTGTGACCGAGAAAGCCCGGCAGGCGGCTGAAAAATTCGGTACGACGGACGCTAAGGTGTACAGCGATTACCGGGAGCTGCTGGCGGATTCCTCCATCGACGTTGTGCATGTTTGCACGGCAAACGATGCCCATGCCGAAATTTCTATCGCTGCGCTAGAGGCAGGCAAGCACGTGATGTGCGAAAAACCGATGGCCAAAACCGCAGCCGATGCCCGCCGCATGGTGGAAGCCGCTAAACGCACAGGCAAAAAACTGACCATCGGCTTTAACAATCGTTTCCGGCCGGACAGCCAATTTTTGAAGCAGGTTTGCGACAACGGCGATCTCGGCGAGATTTATTTCGCCAAAGCCCACGCGCTGCGCAGACGGGGCGTTCCCACTTGGGGCGTTTTCCTCGACAAGGACAAGCAAGGCGGCGGCCCGCTTATCGACATCGGTACCCATGCGCTGGATTTGACGCTGTGGCTCATGAACAATTACGAACCCAAGGTAGTCTTGGGAACCACTTATCAAAAGCTGGCTAACCGCAAGGGTTCGGCTAACGCGGGCGGAACTTGGGATCCTGGCAAATTTACGGTAGAGGACTCGGCGTTTGGCATGATCGTCATGAAAAATGGCGCTACGCTGATGCTGGAGTCCAGCTGGGCGCTGAATATGCTGGATACGCGCGAAGCGTTATACACGCTTTGCGGCACGGAAGGCGGCGCGGACGTGAAAGATACGCTTCGGATTAACGGTGAAAAATACGGCCGTCTCTACGCCAATAGCATCCAGTTCGACGTCAAAGGCGCGGATTTCTTCGACGGACGCAAGGAAAGCATGCATGAGCGGGAATGCCGGATGTGGATCGAAGCGATTCTTAGCGATACGGATCCGGTTGTATTACCTGAGCAAGCCTGCGTAGTCTCCGAAATTATCGAAGCCATTTATGAATCCAACCGCACCGGCGAGGCCATTTATTTTGATTGATAGAGCTGATAGAGCCCTGCCAAAAGGAGGTTTTAAGAGATGATCAACATAGCTATATTGAGCTTTTGGCATGTTCATGCCAGGGATTACGCCCTCCAGGCCGAGCAGCATCCGGAGATGGTTATCAAAGCGATATGGGACGAGGACCCGGATCGCGGAGCCGTGCAGGCAGAAGCGCGGCAGGTGCCCTTCTATGCAGATTTGGTCGAACTGCTTGCCAATCCTGAAATTGATGCCGTTATTGTCACGACTCCAACTTCGATGCACCGGGATGTGATCTCGGCGGCGGCTCGAGCAGGCAAACATATTTTCACCGAGAAAGTACTAGCCGCAACCATTCGGGAAGCCCAAGAAATTGTGGACGCCGTGCAACAAGCGGGCGTCAAGCTTACCGTTTCCCTCCCCCGGCTGAATACCCCTTTTGCCCAAGCCGCCCGGGAAGTGGCCGCCAAAGGACTGCTCGGCCGACTTACGCAGGTCCGGGTAAGAATGGCTCACAAGGGAGCGCTGTCGGATACGGGATTGCCTCCTTACTTCTATAGCCTAGAGCAATGCGGAGGCGGTGCCATGATTGACCTGGGCTGTCATCCGATGTATTTGACCCGCATGCTGCTTGGCATGCCGAAGAGCATCATCTCAAGCTACGGTTATGTGACAGGGAGAGATGTGGAAGACAACGCCGTCGCCGTATTGGGTTATGCGGACGGAGCTGTAGGCGTCGTCGAAACCGGCTTTGTGAATCCGCTGTCCCCGTTAACGCTTGAAGCGCACGGCACGAAAGGAAGCATGGCCTTCAGCCTGCAGAATCGGAAGCTGATCGTGGCCAGCGTGGACAACGGAGACAATCCGGTAATCGAATGGCCGCTGCCGGATGCCCTGCCTTCCGATCTGGAGCAATGGGCTTCCCATGTTCAACAGAACACGATCAACACGCAAAATCTGGAGATGGCTCTTGACCTGACCCGTCTTATGGAAGCCTCCAACCTGTCAGCCAAGCTTGGCAAAGCGATAGAGCTTTCGCAGCTGCAGGTATAGCCGCTAATTTGCATCGCGTCGTTTTTGTTCCGGACAGCGTAATGCAATCATGATGAACTCGTGGCACTTTAAACAGCAAAGACGCCGGGAATAACTCCCGGCGTCTTTGCTGTTACGTTGTTGACCTCGTTAACGATACGTACCGAGATTTTCTCGAGTACATCCCAAGGGATACGAGCCCAGTCGGCTGTCATGCCGTCGATGGACATTACGACGCGGATGCCGACCTCCCGGAACGGGACAAGCAGCTCCGGATCATAGCGCTGCTCCAGCGCAAGATACGAGGCATCGAACAGGATGACGGTCATAACCTTCTCCGTTTAAACGCCCGGTGCAGATCATTGGAGTTAATCAGAATGATATCCCCCTGCTGAAAGTCATACCGTGAACCGTTGAAAGGCGCTGCCCCGGAATATAGTTGATCTCTAGAGCCGTATGCCAATGCAGCCGCTGGAACAGCGGACTGACGCCCTCCGACTGAGAAATATGATCTCGGGTCACGGGAGCAGTTGGTTTCACGGCGGAGCCTCCCGGCAAGCCAATATTGATTTCATTGTTTCACAGGTGCGAGAAGTTAGAGAACATCCGGTTGTATCTCTTCTCCAATCCTTTGGACAGCAGGTGGAGGCTGATTAGCAGAAGCACGTAGGCACAGAGCGGCGAGTAGAAAATCCATTGGTTCGCGTAGAAGCTTCCGCGAGCTTGTCCGATCAGACCGCCCCATTCATTCGTACGGCTATGGTATTCGATGGGATCGAAGTATTCCGTCGTCCCGCCCACAAAAATATGAAAAAGCGCCAGCTGTCCGAACAGGCTCAGCACCAAGATGACTTCCTGCAGGAGCAAGATGAGAAAAGCTTCCTTTAGATGGGGAAGCAGATGGGATCCGATGACCTTCCATCTTCCTGCTCCAAGCGCCTCTGCTGCCGTGACGAATTGTCTCTCTCGGAGCACAATCGTCTTCTCCCTGACCGTCGAAGCGATGGATGGAATGCCTAGAAGCGTCAGCACCCCTGCAAGAAGGAGCGACATGGCAATAGGGCTTGCGGCCGGATTCATAGTTATGCCGAGCATGACCAACCAGACGATCAGGAAGGTAGGGATGCCGTTCAGCACGCTCCATACCGATGATCCGGAGCTTTTCTTGGACGTCGGTTTCCCGAAGTAACCCAGCAGCATTCCGATGAGCCCGCCTGCCGCTAATCTCGCCGCGGCGATGCCTAGCGACAACAGAATCGTATACCGGGCGCCGTACAGCAGCTTGGTCAATATGTCGTAGCCGTCTTTGTCCGTACCCAAAGGGTACCCGTCTTTCCCGGGGGAGATCGGCGGAGCATACACGTAGCTATCTCCGCCTTCGACGACAACATATTCAATTTTTACCTGGTCCTTCGGACCATGAGGGGCGAAGAGCGGTCCGAATACCGCAATCAAGAGCATCAATGAGGAGAGAATAATGCCAGCGATCAACGTTTTGCCCATTTTCATCCTATTCATCGAACGAACACCTTTCTAAGTCCGAATATAAACAACCGAAGCAGGCCGTAACCAATGCCGTACAGCACCAGAAACGAAAGCAAGCCGTTCACGACGACGTTATATTGATACACCGCGTCGCCGAACGCGTTCGTGAAAATGAGCATCGTCACTCCTTTGTTATTGAACAAATATTCGGTAATAAACAAATTGCCCATGATAATGCCCATCAGTTTATGCAAATCCCCTTTGACGAAAGGCAGCACATTCGGCAGGGCATGATAAAAGACGATATAAGTACGGCTGAGCCCCCTTGCCTTCGCGTTCCGGATATAGTCCTCCGTCAGCGTCAGCCTCATCTGCATCGCCACGCTCCGAATCATGTAATTCGCCGGAATGACAATCATAGCGATGAGCGGCAGCGCGATGGCCGGATCGTCGGAGGTCAGCGTTGCAACCTCGAACAAAACAACGCCCGTCTTGCTCGCCATCCATACGATGCCGAACTGCATCAGCAAGATGAACACAAAATCGGGCAGAGAACCCAGGAAATCAATAATACTTTTGATCCAGCCCCTCTTCGAGATCGCAAAATACAAGCCTGCAAATATACCAATCGCCGTACCCAGCAATGCTCCCGACGTCACGTACAAGAGCGATGTCTTGAAATAATAGCCGATCCGATCCCAGAATAAATACTGGTTACTGCCCATGTAGAACCGGAACGTCGCCCCGTCCCCGATCCCAGCAAAATATCCCTTGAACGCTTCCGCCCCTTGGCTCCACGCGAGCTGTATGGCGCTTCCTCCGTCCCCGGCCTTGATGACAAGCGGCATCGCTGCAAGGATCAGCACGAGGAGAGCCATGCCGGGAATCATCAGCGTCCATTGTTTGGCTTTCGACATGCCTGAACTCCCTTTCCTACTTGAAGTAACTATTTGTGAATGTGTCTATTATAGCGCCCCGTCCAGCATTCATCTAGTAAGCCAAAGTTTGGCAGCTGGTAGGTTGAGTTGGTGGGTGATTACCTTTGACGCGGGATGTTGAGTTCAAATAAAAAAAGACGAAGCAGAGAACTGCTTCGCGCTTCGTCTTTCAGCTTCTAACCTATTCCCACTCAATGGTAGCTGGCGGCTTAGACGTTACGTCGTAGACGATACGGATAACATTGCAAGCGTATCCCTGCCCTTTTGCATCAAAAATGCCTCGATTTCCGCGACATAAGATGGAATGTTAATTTCATTGGGCTTTTTTTCTATGATTGATAGCCGCCGTACTCTTCAAACCGTTGTACAATCGCCTCCGAGACCGGCAATCCCAAGCGATCCATCGCCAATAATAAGGAACCGTATACGGGCGCCATTTTCGGTATAATAAATTCGAACCGCTCGTTCTGCTCCGCGATTTTTTCCCGCAAAGCTGCCAGCAGATGCGGATTTCTGCCTTCTTGCACGACACTGCCCACCATGACGATCCGGATCGTCTCGCCGGGAAAGCCGCCCAAACGGCGAATGACCGAATTCGCGCTTCGGCCCAGCTCATCTCCCGCCCGCCGCAACAGCCGGACGGCCAGCTCGTCGCCTTCGTCCCCGGCTTCGTGAAGCACAAGCGTCAAGTCGCGGGGAACTTGGTTGATGTCGTTATCGAGGAAATGGTCGTATACCCGCCCCATATTGGAATAACCGAAATATTTCGCCACTTTACTCGGCAGAACCGAAGGAACCTCCCGCAAATCCCAGGACCGTACCGCGTGACTGAACGTTTCCTTGGCCATATCGCCGCCTCCCGTCCGGTCACCGAACAAATAGCCGAATCCGCCAGTCTGCACCGTCTGCCCTTCCCGGTTCCGTCCCGCCGCATTGGTGCCGCTGCCGCATACCAGCACGACACCGATGTTGTCGTGAGTGCCCGTGCGCAATCCTTCGAACGTATCGCAAACGACGTCCCATTTCGGGAAAGGCAGCCTTGCCAGAGCAGGACGAAGAAGCTGAAAGTCTTTCTCCCGGTCGGCGCCCGCCAGCCCGTACTGGACGAATGCGATATCTTCATATTTCAATCCAGCCTGTTCGAGCGCTATATCGGCGGATTTCGAAATATTGGCGATCGCTTCCTCTATACCCGGACCCTGATGGTTGCCGCAGCCCGCCAGTCCGCGTCCGAGAAGCCGCCCCTCTTCGTCCGTAATCACCGTAAACGTCTTACTGTTGCCGCCGTCCACGCCCATGATATAAGCCATCTTCCTTGTCTCCTTCCTTTTTTTTGGTGATTCCTTTTTGTTCATCCCGCGGCTCTCTCTACATCGGCTCTTGTAAATTTGCCCTGTTGCATGACGAGAAATAAACAGGATGCCGCCGTGCAAAGGAGACATAAAACCAGGTACAGGAAAGGGGCGCCCTTATACTCCAAGATTATGCCTCCCGCAGAATTGCCGATAATGCCGCCAAGCCCCGAACTGACCGCCACGAAAATCGTTTGATACGTCGCTTTCGTATTCGGTTTGGCATAGTTTCCCACGAATTCCACGAAGGTGCCCGTTACCGGTTCGATCGATATGCAGCCGTTACCAGGCTGCGACTTCGCCGTCCGCCCTCGGTTCCGTTCCTCCCGCCAGCACGCCGCTTTCCGGATCTCTAAATATAATTTGCCCGCGGCCGAACATTCCGGAATCGAGCGCCCGCTGCACGGTATGCCCTTTTCGCGCCAGTGCCTGGGCTAAATAATCCGGGAATTGCGGCTCCACCTCAATAACCTTATCCCGGAGCCATCGCCATCTCGGCGCGTCCAAGGCCGCCTGCGGATTCAATCCGAATTCGATCGTATTGAGCAAAATCTGCACATGCGCCTGCGGCTGAATGGACCCGCACATGACACCGAAAGGTCCAACGGGAACCCCGTTTCTGGTAAGAAAACCGGGAATGATCGTATGGAACGTTTTTTTTCCCGGTTCCAGAACGTTCGGGTGATCTGGGTTCAGAGAGAAGCCGGTGCCGCGATTTTGCATGCAAATCCCGGTCCCTGGAATAACTACGCCCGCTCCGAAATCGCCCGCATGGCTTTGAATGAACGAGACCATATTTCCTTCGCCGTCGGCCGCGGCCAAATATACGGTGCCGCCCTTCGGCGGTTCGCCAGGTTCCGGAACGAGCGCCTGTTCTCCGATCAAAGCTCTTCTTTCATCGGCATATGCTTCCGATAGAAGCTGCTCAGCGGATACGCTCATCCTGCGCGGATCGGTAATGTACTTCAGCCCGTCGACGAATGCCAGCTTTACCGCTTCAATCTGCTTATGGTATGTATCGACCAGATCTTTGGCGGCGAAGTCGAAGCCTTTCAGAATGTTCAGCGCGATCAGCGCGATCAGCCCTTGACCGTTCGGGGGAATTTCCCACACCTCATACCCTTTGTAATTCACATGGATAGGCTCTACCCACTCGGGAGCATATGCCGCTAAATCTTCCTTCCGGAGGTATCCCCCTTTCTCCCGGAAGTGCCGGTCGATCTTATCCGCCAGCTCGCCTCTGTAGAACGACTCCGCTTTCGTCTCCGCGATCGACCGCAGCGTCCTGGCATGCCCCTCGGAGCGCCATATTTCCCCGGCGGCGGGCGCTCTTCCGTCAGGCGCGAACGTGTCGAACCACGGCCCGTACAGCTCATGCTGCAAATTACCGATGTTTTTGAAGCCGTCCGCCCAATATTTCGCGATTGTCGGAGATACCGGAAACCCTTGCTCCGCATAGTCGATAGCCGGCTGCAGCACTTCCGTCAGAGGGAGCCGGCCGAACCGTTCGGATAGCGCGGCCCAGGCGGCCGGGGTGCCGGGAACCGTCACCGGAACCATTCCGTACGTTGGAATCCGCTCCAGCCCTTCCGCCTTCACCTGCTCAAGTGAAATCGCCGCAGGCGACGGCCCGCTTGCATTTAATCCGTGCAGCTTTCCTTCCGACCACACAATGGCGAATGTGTCTCCCCCGATACTGTTCGAGTTCGGCTCGACGACGGTTAGACAAGCTGCCGTCGCGATCGCCGCATCGACGGCGTTTCCGCCTTTCTTAAGAATGTCCAGCCCCGCCTGGGCGGCAAGCGGCTGAGATGTCGCAACCATGCCTTTACGACCGTAAGTCGTCATCCGCTGTGACGGATAAGGGTTAAATAACGGTTCGAATTTCATGACTCATTTCTCCTTCCGGTCGGTGGAATAGGCCTATGCCTGATAACCATGATTTCGCAACCGGGAGCTCCGGAAACTCGATCCTCCCGGCTGCGAATTGCCACCCTGCTCACTTACCGGCTTTCTGCTTAATATCGTCAAGCAGCTGTTGGAATTTGGGGTTCATTTCTTTCAGAACGGCCGTCGGATCCTCATCCTTATTGAATATCGCCTGCTGTTCGTTCAGTATGAATGAAGTAATATCACCGTATCCGGCGATAAGGTGGTTAGGCGACTCCTTGCCCTTCTCGATCGCAGCCGTGTTGACTTCCTCCAAATACTGGATATCAGTCAGATCCTTATACTGATTAAACCATTCTTTGTAAGCTACGCTGTCCGAAGGCGGATAACCGGTTGCCTTCGTCATTTCCAACTGCATTTCCGGACTGGTCATGAATTGAACCAGCTTCCATGCGGCGTCCGGGTTTTTCGATTTGGACGAAATCATAAGCGGGTCGGCATAGATGAATGGCGTGGACGTTCCGGCTGATCCGGTCGGAAGCGGCAGAACGCCGAATTTCATATTCGTGTCTTTGAAGCCGCCCATGGCCCAGCTGCCGACCAGCGACATCGCGACTTTGCCCGTTAGTAAAGGATCGCCGATTTTGCTGATTGATTCTTCGGCGGCTTTTGTCGGCATGATTTTGTCTTTAAAGATGAGGTCCTGGAAAAACTTCGTCGCATCAACGAGTTTAGGGTCGGTCAGGTCTGCCTTACCCAGAAATCCGGTTGCATACGCCGGATCGAATATATCGAGTCCCCAATCCCAGCTGTAGGTCAGAAAATGCTCGCCCATGCCATACGTGAAGCCGTAAACGGCGCTCGGCTTGCCGTAATCCTTGCTTACCGATTTAGCGAGCTCGACGAATTCATCCCACGTCCATGCGGGGTCTCCCGGCTTGTAGTTCGGAACCGTCACGCCGGCTTTGTCGAACAAATCTTTATTGTAGAAAATCATGCTGGAATAAATATTAAGCGGAATACCCTTTTGCTTGCCGTCGATCTTGTAAATGTCGAGGGTGGATTGCGAAATATTGGGGTTGTTGAAGTCATTCATATAAGGAGTCAGATCGAGCACCATATCGCGGACATTGTAGTCGACGAACCCGCTTTGCCCCCAATGGCTCCATACATCCGGCGGCGTTCCGCCCGCAACCATCGTGTTCATCTTGGAGTCGAACTGATCATACGGCACGCTAATAATTTCAAGTTTGATATTCGGGTTGGCTTCTTCGAATTTCTTTTTTACAACGTCCGGCAGAAACTTGTCGCGAATCCCGTTATCCTGAGCGTTAAGCAGGGTGATCGTCACCTTTTTGCCGCTGTCCGCATTGCTGCCGCCCGCAGGCGCATTGGCTGTGCCTGCGGAGCCCTCACCCGTATTGCCGGTATTGCTGGTATTGTCCGTGCTCGAGCTGCAGCCGCTAAGCGCCAAAACCGCCCCGATGCTGAACACAGTTGCCATGCTTACCCACTTCTTCGCCATGTGTAACCCTCCCATAACATTGAATAATAAAACCCGTCTTTGCTGCGATGCAGCGCTTCCCCCGACCTACATCACCTCCCTGCCAATCGAGCGGCGGCCTATTTCAATCCGGAGACGACAATCCCCTGAACGAAATATTTCTGCGCCACGAAGAAGAGGAGGATCGGCGGCAGAACGGCGACAAGTCCGGCGGCCATCAGCAGATGCCACGGCACGATATTGAACATGCTCGTAAAGGAAGACAGTGCGATCGAGACCGTAAATTTGGATTCGGTGTTCAGGTAGATCAGCGGACCCAGGTAGTCGTTCCATCTATACATGAAACCAAAGATGGCGGCGCTGGCCAAAGCGGGTGCGCACAAGGGCATCGCGATATTCCAATAGGTGCGGAGCTCGCTGCAGCCGTCAAGTCTTGCCGCTTCGAACAAATCGACCGGCACCGTATTGAAAAACTGCCTCAGCAAAAAGATGATATAGGCGGAACCGAGAAAAGAAGGAACGACCAGCGGCAGGTAGGTGTCGATCCAGCCAAAGTTTTTGAACAGCACGAACTGCGGAATCATCGTTACGGGATAAGGAATCATCATCGTAGCCAGCAAAATCATAAACATGAAGTTGCGGCCGATCCCGCGATACCGCGAAAACCCGTAGGCAACGAAGGCCGATGAAATGACTTCCCCGAAAGTTCCGAGAATGGAGTACGTGGTCGTATTGTAAAAAAAACGGCCGAACGACCGGGCATGCATCGCATCGATAAAGTTGTGCCAAACCGCCGGGCGGGGAACCCATTCGGGGGGAAACAAAAAGACGTCCTGCTGCGTTTTGAGTGCGGTGCTTACCATAATATAAAGCGGCAAAATCATGAGCACAGACAAAATGATCAGAATGCTGAAAGCCGCAACTTTGACGGTCCGCTCGCCTGCAGAAATAGAGCTGCTCCGGGAAACCTTTTGCGTTGACACGTTACTCTCCCCCTCCTTCGTAATGAACCCACCGTTTGGACACTCTCATCATCAGCCAAGTCAGAACGCCGACGAAAATGAACAGCACCCACGCCATCGCCGAAGCATACCCGAGGTTAAACGACCTGAACGCCTGTTGATACAGATAGTAGACATAAAAGTACGACGCATAGTTCGGACCGCCTTTGGTCATGATGTCCGCCTGGACGAATACTTGGAACGATCCGATAATTCCGGTGATGAGAAGAAACAGCGTGACGGGCGAAATCATCGGGAGCGTAATGTTGATCATTTGACGGAATCGCGATGCGCCGTCAATCTGGGCCGCTTCGTACAAATTGGCCGGGACGCTTTTTAGACCGGCGAGATAGACGATCACGTTATTGCCCAGTGTCCATAACGACATCATGATCAGGGAAGGAATGACCCAGTGTTCATCTGACAGCCACTGGGGGCCGGCCATGCCGGTAATTTTATAATACAAGACGTTCACTACACCGAAGTCGGGGTCCAGCAGCCAAACCCACAATAAAGAAAGCACGACACCGGAAACAACCGACGGCAGGTAGAAAATGGTGCTGAATATGCGCTGTCCCGGAATGCGGACGTTAAGCAGCATGGCCAGAGCGAGTGAAGCCGCGAGCCCGACCGGAACTCCCACTATTGTGTAATATAATGTTACACCTGAAGATTTCCAGAAGAGATCGTTATGAAACAGGTTGATGTAGTTTTCAAAACCGATAAACACGGGATCGTGAGCGATGTCGTAACGCGTAAAGCTGTAGTAGCCGGATACCAGAATGGGACCGCCCGTAAATAGAATAAGTCCGATAATCCAAGGAGAAATGAACAAGTAAAAATATTTCGTCTCACGAAATTCCGTCTTCCTGCTAAGACGCATACCCGCCATATAGGATCTTCACCCCTTCCATCAAAATTGGACACTTTATCCACAATTTCCAACTACACAGTTCCAACACAATCGATTTTCGAAAAACCACACCTCCTCATGATATGTACATGTTCGTTTTTATAACATTGCATGTTCCATTATATGTGTTATTACCTTTTATGTAAATAACCAAATTCATAATTATGTAAACGCTTTCATAAATATTTGTTATAACAAAGATTTGAAGCGTTTATTCCGCCCGGTCCACGATTATCGACCGCACGAGAAGTGCGGTCGATAATCGTGGACATGGATAATTCCTCTTCCCTTTTATTGAAAACGCGGGAGGTAATCCTTGTTGGCGTCAATGATCTCATCCAGCAGTAGTTTGGCCAGCCTCGCGCTGCCAACCAGCGGATGCATCGTCAGCGCCTGCAAGCCCGCCGAATAATCTCCTTCTGCGGCCGCTTTCACGGTAAGCTCTTCATACGCTTTGACGACTTGCATCAGCCCCCTTATTTGCGGCGAGATCGGCGTATTGATTTGAACCGGATGCGCCCCCTGGGAATCGATCACACAATTAACCTCTACGGAAACGTCTTCCGGCAAGAAAGGCAGAACGCCGTTGTTTCGGATGTTTACCGTTTGAATGTCCTGCTTGTCGTTATAAATGGACGTCATGAGGTTCACGGCCGCTTCGGAATAGTAGGCGCCCCCGCGCTGCTGAAGCTGAGGCGGCTTGATCGCGAGGTTCGGATCTTTGTACAGCTCGAACAGCTCGGCCTCCACTCTTTTGACGTCGTCGGCGCGGGTTGTACCTTTGTCCAGAAATTTCTTGTTCATATCTTCAAACACGAGATCCTTCAAATAATAATAACGATGATAGCTGCACGGCAGAGCTCCCATGGACTGCAAAAACTCCGCGTCCCATCCGAAATCGGGAATGTTCTTCATTGTGAGTCCGCTTGCTCCTGCCGCTTTGTTCAGCACGTCGGCCGTAATATCGATACCGTCTACGACGATACGGGTCGTCCAAGTCAAATGATTGATGCCTACCATTTCAACGCTTACTTTGGATGCATCCACGCCGCATAGTCTCGCGATCTGCATTCTGGTGCCGATCGGAAGGTTGCACAGCCCCATCGTGCGGATGCTCGAATATTTGAGCACGGCTTCCGTAACAATCCCCGCCGGATTCGTAAAGTTGATCATATAAGCGTCCGGAGCCAGCTCCTCCATCTCTTTGGCGATATCCAAGATGACCGGGATCGTGCGAAGCGCTTTGGCAAAGCCGCCCGCCCCCGTCGTTTCCTGACCGATTAATCCGTATTTGAGCGGAATTTTCTCGTCCCGGGAACGGGCGTCCAGCATGCCGATGCGCATTTGGGACGTGACGAAATCCGCGCCTTCGATCGCCTCCCTGCGGTTAAAGGTGGTATGAAGCCGAATTGGAACGCCAGCCTTCTCGATCATCCTTCCCGCTAGACTGCCTACCGTCTCCAGCTTGCTTCTTCCCGCCTCGATATCGACCAAATACAAGTCCCGAACGGGGAATACGCTGTAATTATTAATAAATCCTTCTATCAATTCAGGGGTGTAGGATGATCCCCCGCCCATAACCGCCACTTTCAACTGATCTTTTTTCATTCGCTTGAAGCCTCCATCATTAAAAGTCGGCAAAACTCGCTCCGCCTAGTTGTTATTACTTTTATAGTTTAATTATAAATTTGTTATTACAATTAGTCAATCCAATTGATCCCATTTTTTTAGCGGCAGTCGTTTTGAATATGCGATTTCAAGGGCATTATCAAGCGGGCGAAGGACGTTTTCGCATGACGGCTCTGGTATTCATAGGCGAAGTATACATTCTTTACTTTCGAAGTTCTGACGGATATGTTATTATGAATACCTCTCCATTATCATTTGTACTTATGGATCCAAAAGAAATATTGAGGAGTATCGATATGTCTACAAGCAAATATGCCATTGTGAAGCAGAAACTGCTGGATTCCATTAAATCCGGCCATTATCAACCTGGAGAACAACTGCCGACGGAGGATGAATTGTGCAAAATGTACAACGTCAGCCGGACGACGATCCGTCAGGCGCTTCAGCAGTTGGAATTGGAAGGCCGTATCAATAAGATACAAGGCAGGGGGACGTTTATTTCGACATCCAAATCGGAAATCGTTCATCATATGCTCGCTCCGATCGTCAGCTTTTCCGATCACATGGAAGAATTGGGCCGCCGTTCGGAGACCCGGATTTTGGAGGCTTCCGTCATACCGGCCGTGCATCCTTTTCAACTGCATCTTGATATTCCGGAGCAATCGCCCGTCACGAAATTGGTCCGGCTCCGCCTGGCGGACGATCAGCCGGTCGCTCATGAAACCATCTATCTGCCTTGGTCCCTCGCTCCGGGTCTCTCGAACGAGAAGGAAATCGGGTCGTTATTTAAGCTGCTGCAGGATAAATACGGTCACCGTATCGATCGTTCCGTCGATACGCTGAAGCCGGTCATCGCGGACGAAGAGATCGCGAAGCTGCTCAATATTGAGCCGGGCTCCCCTTCCATTCACATCGAAACCATTTCGTTCCTGCAGGATAATACACCAATTGAATACAGCGAAAGCATATTTAGCACCGAAATGTCCCATTTCGTCATTGAGCGCAAATATGATCATATATAGAAAAGGAGCTTGAAAAGGCTCTAGATCGCAATATTGTTTTGCCGCCTACCTGACGCCGAAGCGCAGCGCCGCCTCCGAATCGGGGACGAGCTCCGATTTGAAGCCGAGCTGACGGCACATTTCACTCATTCTCCGAATATCTCTTACCGCTTCGATCCGGACGCAGCCGAAACGTTTCGCAGTTTGGACGGCCCAGCGAAGAAGATAAACCAGCGTATCGGCCTGCGCTTCTTTTGCGTCATAATCCATTAAGACAAGTTTGTCGCCGTCGACGCCCGCCCTTACGTAACCCCAGTAAGCATCCATGAAACGGCGGGCAGACAACAGCTCGCGCTTCTCCGTAATTGCACCCCAGTTCAGCGGCGTTCTCAAATGCTCATACCAATCGCGTTCGCGCGTATGCGCGAACGTAAATTGAGGCGCACGCCAATCCGCCGATTCATGGGCCAGCCTGAGCAGCGCCTCATCGCTTGATACCGGCTCCCAGTTATCGGCGGGATAGTCCGGTTCTGCCGGAACGTCAATAACCAGCTTCCATGCGCGGAAGCTTATCTTCCTCCCCAAAGCTTTGAGCATTTCGGGAATTCCGACGGGATCCAGTCCTCTTTCGTGCGCTTTGCGCAGCAATATTTTAAGCGCTGCAGGCGTTCCGAGCGCAATATCGTTGCAATGTTGGACGACGATGGTTCCGCTCCGGAGCAGCGGCTCGATCCGCAAGACAATACTCTCGGCCGATATGCCCGCCCAATCCCCGGAGTCTTCCCCCTCCACATTCGTATAACCCCATTCGGCAAGCCAAGCAAGGTTTTCCGGCATAAAGGAACGGTAGGGAAACCGCATAAAGGCAGGGCACGGCTGTCCCGCAGCATCCTGATAGGCGAGCTCGGTCAGCTTTAATTCTTCGAAGAACACATGCCTTGGAATTTGAGCCATGCGGCGGTGATGATAAGAATGCGGGGCAAGGACATGACCGCGGGCAAGGATCGTCCTGACCTGATCCGGATGGCGATCGATCCACTCTCCGGTGAAGAAAAACGTGCCTGTCGCCCCGCCCTGTTCCAAAATGTCCAGCCAAAGCTCGATCGGGTAACGGTGCGGTCCATCGTCGAATGTAAATGCGCATAGCCCTTGATCCGGATCTCCTTGAACGATCAAATTATCCATTACGATTCCCCTTCTCTAATCCGATTGTAAGCCTCATTATAATAACCACATTAACTCCAGTCAATGGTAATGATGATTCCTATTTAATTATATTTTGTAGTAACAAATAAACATAAAAATCCCCCCATTTGCTGTCAATGGGAGAATGAGGAAATCCAATACATTTCACTGCTGCAGTTCTGATTTCAAATTCGTTCAATAACAAAATGGCAGAATCACCGAATTCCAAGGCGCGATGGGGACGCTGAACGAATCGGCCTTGAGGCCCGACAAAGGAATCTCCGTAATGCCTAATCCACCTACAGTGAACTTCTCCCATCTATGCAGTCGAAACATGCAAAGGTCGACATCCCCCTTTACCACATACCCAAAATTTCTTGGTTTAACTTGAAATCGTCAATCCGTTCTTTGATTTTGGTCATAAAAATTACTCCCTTCTATTTGCTAAACAACGCAAATAAAAGAGAGTAATTTTTTGAACTCTATTGTTGCAGTGTACTTAAGACTCCAATTTCCTAAACGCTGGAAACCCTTATTTATCAAGGCTTCCAAGCGATTTATAAGATTGAATTTCTTCCGCCTATTCCCACTCGATCGTAGCCGGTGGCTTCGAAGTTACGTCGTACACGATACGGTTAACGTTGTCGACTTCGTTAACGATACGAACGGAGATTTTCTCGAGAACATCCCAAGGGATGCGAGCCCAGTCGGCTGTCATGCCGTCGATGGACGTTACCGCGCGGATGCCGACCGTGTACGAATACGTACGAGCATCACCCATAACGCCAACGGACTTCATGCCAGGCAGAGCCGTGAAGTACTGCCAGATCTCGCGGTCTAGACCGGCTTTTGCGATCTCTTCGCGCAGTATCGCATCGGATTCGCGAACGATGTGCAGCTTGTCTTCTGTTACTTCGCCCAGCACGCGGATCGCAAGACCCGGACCCGGGAACGGTTGACGCCATACGATCTCAGCAGGCAGACCGCATTCTTCGCCGACTTTGCGAACTTCGTCTTTGAACAATGCTTTAAGAGGCTCAACCAGCTTGAACTTGATGTCTTCAGGCAATCCGCCTACGTTGTGGTGGGATTTGATCGTTTGAGCCGTAGCCGTACCGCTCTCTACGATATCCGTGTAAAGCGTGCCTTGCGCCAGGAATTCGAAGTCGTCAAACTTCGCGGATTCTTCTTGGAATACATAGATGAATTCGTTGCCGATGATTTTGCGTTTTTGCTCGGGATCGTCTACGCCCGCCAATTTGCTCATGAAGCGGTCACGCGCATCAATCTTCACAACCTTCATGTCGAACTTGCCAACGAAGGTATCCATTACGCCTTCTGCTTCGCCTTTGCGCAGCAGACCATGGTCGATGAACATACAAGTCAGTTGATCGCCGATTGCTTTGTGAAGCAGGATCGCTACAACGGAAGAATCAACGCCGCCGGACAAGGCGCAAAGTACTTTTTTGTCGCCAACTTCGTTACGAATTTCTTGGAGCGTATCTTCGATGAACGATTCCATCGTCCAGTTGCCTTCGCATCCGCAGATGTTGTACAGGAAGTTGTGAATCATTTCGTTGCCATACACGGAGTGACGAACCTCCGGATGGAATTGTACCGCGTAGAATTTGCGATCAGGATGGCTCATTGCAGCGATTGGCGCATGCTCGGTGCTTGCGTCGACGCGGAAGCCCGCAGGCGGCTCGACTACAAGATCGCTATGGCTCATCCATACCGTTTGACGCGCTTCCAGGCCTTGTGCCAGATGGCTGCCTTCCGCAAAGTCAACTTCTGCTTTACCGTACTCGCGTTTGCCAGCGCGCTCCACTTTGCCTTCGAGCTGATGCGACATCAGCTGCATGCCGTAGCAAATACCAAAGATTGGAATGCCCAGATCATAGATTGCCGGATCAACCAGCGGGGATTTCTCTTCATATACGCTTGCCGGTCCTCCCGAGAATACGATGCCTTTCGGCTGCAATTCGCGGATCCGTTCCACCGACGTGTTAAATGGCAGCAGTTCGCTGTAAACGCCCAAATCGCGGATGCGGCGTGCGATCAGCTGATTGTACTGTCCCCCAAAGTCGAGAACAATGATAATTTCATTCTTGTTCATTACCGAGCCTCCCTCAATTAATGTAGTAATTATATATATAGCCCTTTGGACGAGTCAAGGCAGGAAGCAGAGGAAAGCTCGATTTCTGTCGACTTATCGGGGCTTTATTTCAAATGGATAAGATCGGGCACGGTAACAAGTTCCATGTTCTTCGCCTTCAGCTTGGCGATCACCCGTCCAAGAGCTTCCACGCTCCCCGTCAGATCTTCGCCCTCCCCGCCCGCCGAATGCTGCAAAATAATGCTGCCGTTCTTGGTTGCGTTCATAATATTGGCGTAGACCTCTTCGGCTTTCAGCCCTTTCCAATCCAGGGAATCCACGTTCCAGTTAATGATTTTTTTCTCCATGCTGGCCAGCCAATTGATCTGATCCTCCGTCACCCCCCCGTAAGGCGGTCTTACGAGCGAAGGAAGGTAACCGATATAGGTCTTGATGAGCTTATCGGTTGCGTTGATTTCGTCTCTGAAGTCCTCATCGGACAGCTTCAAAAAATTCGGATGGCTGTAGGAATGGTTGCCGACGGCATGCCCTTCGTTCAAGATCCGCTGAAAAATCTCCGGGTTCGCTTCGATCCGGTTGCCCACGACAAAAAAGGTCGCTTTGACGCCGGCTTTTTTGAGGACATCCAGTACCAGCGGGGTAAACGTCTCATCCGGACCGTCATCGAAGGTCAGCGCCACCCGCTTCTCCTTGGAATCGCCCTCCAGCAAAAACGTGCTTCTATACTTCTCGCGCAGCTCTGCAAGCGTTAGAGGCTCTTCCTTGCGGACCGCCTTCTCCGAGCCGTCTACCAGCTCAGGCGTATCGTCATCCCCGTCTTCCTGAATTCGGATCGGCACTCCTTCATCGGAATAAGCATTAGGCTGGGGCTGTGCTTCCTTGCCCTCATTCTGCGCCGCGCCCGAATGACTGCCGCAGCCTGCTGACGCAAGCGCAAGCATGCCGGCTATAAGCACAACGGCTAACCCTCTAAACATGGTAAATCCTCCTTCTGCGCATAGTCATGTCGTAGTTTTCCATTTTATTAGAATGGCAATTGGCGGAAAGTCTATTCATAAAGGCGGCCAACAGCCTCTTCCGCTTGCATTTTAGTGGCATGAATCTGCCGCTCTGCCGTCTTTAAGGTCCCCCAGGGACCTTAAACGCTCAGCTAGCTCACTCTTTCCGGCTCTTAAGGTCCCTCAGGGCCCTTATCTCTGTTATTCGTCCCTATTTCAGCGCACGAAGCCAACTCTTTTCCGTGTTTAAGGTCCCCCAGGGACCTTAAACACCCAGCTAGTTCCCTCTTTCCCGCTCTTAAGGTCCCTCAGGGCCCTTATCTCTTTTATTTCAACGCAAAAAAAGCCCGTCTCCGAATGGAAACGGTGACGGGCTGGTGTTAGAGCTATTCGGCAGCTTGAACGGCTGCCGCCGGGACAGCTTTGCCGGGCTTGCCAAGCAGCGTATGCATCGCGGCGGCAAGCTCCTCCGGAGGCGGGGCGGTCCAGTCGGCCCGCTGCCCGAACCTTGCGGCATCGTCCCAGGCGATGAACCGCTTGAGCGCTTCGGCGCGCGCGCCGGGCATGGACGCCGATACGGCGTCCGCGTACTCGCGCGCGGTATGATGCGGCGGCCGCGCCATCATGCGGCGGCCGAGCAGGCTCCACGCCGCGGCGGATACCGCGGCGAACTGCTCTTGCACGGCGGCGGCGCGGCCAGCAGCGTACGCCATGCCGTACCGGCGCAGCGAGAGCGCGAGGCGAAGCCGCCTGCGCTGCGCCGCTGCCGCGGCAGCGGCCGCGAGCAAGAGCGCGGCCGCGCCTGCGGCGGCCAGCGCGGCGGGCGAAGCCGCCGCCGCGCCATTGGCGGCGCTCTGCGCCGCCTGCGCGAGGGCATCCGCCCCTCGCGCCACGCCCGAGGCGGCGCGTTCCACTGCCGCCTCAAACCGCGCCAGCATGCCGTCCGTTCCGGCGACGGCATGATCTGGCGCCCCCGCATCATCGGCGGCTCCGCCCGCCGATGCCGCTCCTCCGGACGCCGATGACCCGGCGTCCGCCTCCGCTGGACCCATTCCGCCGGCAAAGCCCGGCGTCGGGTCAAACGGCACCCAGCCAGCGCCGGGGAAGTACACCTCTACCCAAGCGTGCGCATCCTTCGCGCGCACGTTGTAGAGGGTCCCGGTCGAGCTGGCCACATCCCCGCCCGCCGCCGTTGATACCGGCGTACCGGATACGAACCCTTTCACCCAGCGCGCCGGAATCCCTTCCTCGCGGAGCAGAATCACCATCGCGCTTGAGAAATGCACGCAATAACCGCGCTGCTGCTCAAACAGGAAGTCGTCGACAAAGTCGGCTCCCTTCGGAGGAACGGCGCTGTCCAGCGAATAGGCATAGCTGTTCTTCAAATATTGCTCGACCGCTTTCACCCGGTCATAACGGCTGGTCAGGCCCGCTCCGGCTATCTCGTCGGCCAGCGCCTTCACGCGGCCCGGCAAGGAATCCGGCAGCTGCAGATACTCCGAGAGATCCGGCTCATCGGCTTTCGGATTCAGCGCGGCGGTCTCCCCGGCGGAAGACGAACTGTCCGTGCTGCGAAGTGCCGCGTCATCGGTTACGGGAAGAAGGCTTTCCACCGTATACCGCTCGACCTTCGCTTCCTTATCCGCCGCATACAGCGCTTCAGCCAGTTCATCCTCGACATACGTGCTTAATTGCCGGTTCGGGTCAACGGCGGACAAGCTGACTACGCGTCCGGCGCTCCCCGCAAAAAACAACGGCAGCCCCGGCGAACCCGAAGGCTCGGTCATCACGACGGTCTGCTTAATCGTCCGGCTGTCCGCTGACGTGCTGACCGTAATCTCAGGCAGCTTATCTCCGTACTCCACCGGATGCAGCACCTTGCCGCTCCAGCTGCTGCTCCAGCCGCGGCCGTCATAGACCGATTTGGATTCGCCCCGCCAATAGGTCTGCACAGGAGAAAAGCCGCTGAATACAACGGTATCATCCTGCTTAATTGAAGCCCCAAGCTCGCGGTCATCCAAGCCGTAGCCGGTAACGGCACGCCCTTGCCCCGCTGCGCCGACGGCCGCCTGCATAGCGGCGGAATAATCCGCTTTGCCAAGCTCCGCCATCGCCTGCTCCAGCCGGTTCGCCGCGTTCACCGTCCACTCCGAAGGCTCGGTCTGCCTAGGTTGGCCGCTGGAGATCAGCATGCCGATGCCAACGCATAGCAGCACGAGAAACTCGCCCGCAGCCACCCATTTCGGATTTAACTGGCGGTCATATTCGCTGGTGCCGCCATGCAGGCGCTTTACTCTTGCAATCGTCACGACCGCCCCAAGCAGCAGACCCTCCGCCGAAGTTCGAAGCAGTCCGTCAAACACGTCCATCCCGACCCAGGTATGAAGAATCAGCAGATAGGAAGCCGTAACGGCCGTCAAGCCCAACGCCATCTGCCTGATCCATACAAGCGCCTGCAGCGCGGGGGCGAGCATCACCCAGCCTACGAACAGCAGCAGCGTCCGCAGCTCGTTTGTCATGGTCCACATGCCGTAAGCAAACAGCTCTTTGATATCTCCGGCAAGCATGCCGGGATAGTTCGCCAGCCATTGCACGGCATTCTCGTCGTCGCCTTTAAATAGAAGCATAAGGGTCATGACGCATAATACGCTGTTCATGAGAAGCGACATATACCAGGCCGGGCGGAAGAGCCCCGTAATCATCACGCAGCCAACAACGGTCATCAGCGGACCAATCTGATAGATATCCGCCCATTCCCCGTAATGCAGCCACGGCAGCATCCATTCCGCCAATAAGCCAAAGAGCAGTACTGTCGTCAGCAGGCGGAAGCCAAGCGATCCGTTCTCTTGCCTTGCTTCACGCATGCCGTCCGCCTCCTTCCGCCGTTTGCGGCTGACGGTTCATCCGTTCCGGATAAGCCAGCCAGTTCACCAGCAAGCCCGCCTGCTCCAGCAGCCGCTGCTGTTCCCGCATCGCATACGTAAGGACAGACTGCTTCGTCACGACATGCAGCTCAATCCGGCAGCTATGATCGGCAGCGTAGCCCGCCAGCTGGATCCAGCTTTGGCCGCGTTTCCAGTCTGCCGTATAGACATGGACAATTCCGCCCGGCTTCAAGCCGCCTAGCTCGGTCCGAAGACTGTCGACGGAAACGGCGGACTTCGCAAGCCTCAGCCTCGCAAGACGCTCCAGCAAAGCTTTCTCCTGCTGGCCCGTCACACCGCCCCGCTTCTTCTCTCCCTTGCGGAAGGATGCTTTTTTATCCGGCTTCGCCTCTTCTGCTCCCGCAATAAGACGGATCTCGCAGCCCTCCGCTGCCGCCCGTTCAATGCCTCTTGCCATCCACGCAAGAGAAGCATCGAATAACCGGCCGTCATGGCTATAAGCGGCCGAGAACGTGTCGGCAATCATCATGATTACCGCCGGCTGCTCAACCATATGCTGCTTCGTGAACATGCCCCGCCCTTTGGCCGCGGCACGCCAATTGATATGCCGCATCGAATCGCCCTCGCGGTAAGGCCTGCTGTCAGGTCCAATGCCAGCCTGCTGCAGCAGCCTGTCTGCCGTGGTCTCGCTGATCTCCCCGCTGTCGCTTATATAAGCCGCCGAGGAATCGCCGGATATCTGCTCCGCAACCGCTCCATGCAATCGTTCCGCGCGTCTCCCCAGCTCTTCCGGAAGCGCCGGTACGGCGATAAGGGTACCCGGACATTCCAGCCTTCGGTGAATAGCCGTAAGACCCAGCCAATCCCCAACCGTCACCGTCACCTGGCCGAATTGATGCTCCCCGCGCCTTACCGCAAGGACCGAATAGCTGATCTCGATTTCTTTCCGAAGCAAAGGCATCACGATATACCGGTAGTCCAATCGGGGCTTTCCGGCCGCACTCGCGTTGGTCATTCCGTCATGGACGGCCAGCCAGACAAAAGGGACAGCTGAAGTGCGCTTCAACGTCAGCTTTACGGCAGCCTCTCCGCCGTCCTTGATGTTTGGATCGGGTATGACCCGGCCGACCGATAGCCCTATAGCCGAGATCAACGGCAACGCAACGGATAAAATCGGCAGCAGGCTGAGCACGATCAGCATAAAGGTCTCCACCGCTCCGCCGCGGGTCAGAAAACCTACCAGACTAAAGGACCAGCCACCTGTAATAATGAGCCACGCCCCCCACCGGGTACGGTAAAAGAACATTTGTTCCGGCGCTGCCTCCGTTTGTTCGGCATCCCCAGCCTTACTCCCGTCAGCAAGTGAGCCCTGCACCACTTGGTGGCTTGTAGCCGATGCCGTCGCATTCGCGGTCTTCTGCTGCGCTTTCATCTCTGCCTCCCGGCTTGACCAGGCGCAATCGACGCAGGAAGAGGCGTGCTTCTCATAATCCGGTTCAACGCCTCCGCTGCTTGCCTGCCTCCGGCGCTTACTCCGTTCAGCCGGTGAGCAAGCACGGCCTCTCCCGTAGCGAAGAGGTCATCCGGCAGCACGTAGCGCCTGCCTTCCACATAAGCTCTGGCCTGCGAGGCGCGCAGCCAGTCGCGTCCCGCGCGCGGGCTTAATCCAAGCTCCAGCTCAGGTGCGCGTCTTGTCGCGTCCGTCACCTTCGCCATATATTCCAATAATCCGGGATGAACATGCGCCTGCCTTACCTCGCGCTGCATCCGCACCCATTCCTCCAGCATCAGCACCGGGCGCAGCTGCTGAGGCTCGGGCCGGGAGTCGGAAGCATACTGCTCCAGCATCCTGGCTTCATTCTCCATAGACGGATAACCGATGGACAGCCGCATCATGAACCGGTCCAGCTGCGCTTCCGGCAGCGTATTGGTTCCTTCATAGCTTAATGGATTTTGCGTTGCGATCAGCACAAACGGCTCCGGCAGCCTGCGGGTCTCCCCTTCCACGCTGATTCTCCGCTCCTCCATTGCCTCAAGCAGCGCGGACTGCGTACGCGGGGAAGTACGGTTGATCTCATCGGCGAGGACGATATTGGCCATAATGGGCCCCGGCCGGTAGACAAGCTCGCCAATGCGGGAATCCCAGACCGCTCCGCCTATCACATCGCCGGGCAGCATATCCGAGGTGAACTGGATTCGCTTGAACTCTCCGCCGAGAACGCGGGCAAAAGCGCCGGCCAGCATCGTTTTCCCCACGCCGGGCACGTCCTCCAGCAGCACATGACCGCCCGCAAGCATGGCCGTCAGCAGCTGGGTGACCGTCTCTCTTTTTCCTAGCAATACATGATCTACTCTATGAATAAGCCGTTGCAGCAGCACTTGCGGCGACTCGGGCCAAGGCTGCGCTTCCTGTCTCCCCGATGATCCTTCGAACTTGGGCACTATCATCTCTTCCACCGACCTCCTGAAAAATAGCTTCTCTATCTTTCAGTATCGCCATGCCCCGTTCTATTTAGACCTGCTAGATTGCGGAAGGCTCTGCCCAAATCTCCCTTCTATCCGCCGTTACGGCGATTCTATTAATGACAATATGGAATTTCTGAAGCGTCTCCCGCAACGGGACCATAATACGGCTTGGCAATGATTTCCCGCTGCCTCCTGCCTCGGAGGCCGTCCAGCTTACGCTTTGATTATTGACCACCGCTTCAACGATGCCGTTCGTCATGTCCAGGCGAATAATCCCTTGCAGCCCAATAGCCAGTTGGCGCAAGGGCACGGCAATCGTGCCGCTTTGCATGCTGTACTCCTGCGGTGCAAATTGGAGCTCACGCTCGCCCGCATGGACAAGCAGGCTTTGCGTGTTTGGAGCAGCCGGCTTGGCTCTTGTCTTTGCCGTATACTGAACAAGGGTCAACGTCTCGGCCGCCGTCACCTTCGCGCGCTTCCATTTCAACGTAGCCGCGAGCCGGAACTGGATAGGCTTGACCTGATCGGTCAAGACGGAGAACTGATAGCCTTTCTTTTTGAAAAAAGCGATCACTTCCGGCAAAGCCTTCACCGACTCCCCGTGAATCGAGCTGTCATGCATCAGCACGACCACTTTGCCCGATAACCTGGAGCCCTCTACGGCGCTTATGATTTCTTTCTCCGGGACGCCCACCCGCTTCGAATCGCCGCTGTCCACATTCCAGTCGTTCACGATATAACCGGCCTTGGCAAGAGCGTCGAAATAACCCTGATCAAAGTTGCCAAACGTCCCTCCCGGCGCGCGGAGCAGATTCGTCCTCACACCCGTCGCTTTAAAGATGGCGTCATCGGTGTCCATCACCTGCTTCGCGAACACGGCGAAATCGCCGTACAGCTCCCCGTACACATGATTATACGTATGATTGCCGATCGCATGCCCTTCCTGCAAGACTTGCCTGGCTATGCCCGGATACTGCTTCACTTCCTTGCCCAGCATGAAAAAGGTTCCCTTCACCTCTTCCCGCTTCAGGATGGCCAGAACCTCCTTGGTGAGCTCGCTTGGCCCGTCGTCAAACGTCAAGTAGACCGTTGGCTTGGCAGCGGCCTTTGCTTCTTCCGCGCTATAGTCGACCAGCTGATCCGCCAGAATCAAGCTGCCCGCGCCCTCTTCAGACTGAACGGCTTGTCCAGGAGCTACGCGCTCTGCGGCGGTTGCCACCTCGCTTGCCAGCCCCGCGTATGCCGCATCGAGAGCGACCTCTCCCTGACGTTCCGTTACAGGACCGGCTCCCAGAAGCCCAAACCAAATCACAACCAAACATAACGCGGTCTGCATGAGCAAGCGCATCAATTCTGCCACCCTTCTCTACTCTCGTAATCAATCTAATAGAGTATATGAGCGGCAAATCTAGCAAATGACCGAAATTGCGCAACAAAAAAGCGGACCCCCGACGGGCCCGCCTTCCAATCCTTTAAAGCTTTGCAGCCTCGTCCGCAACCTGCTGGATATGACCTTTAATCTTTACGCCGCGCCATTCGCGGACCAGCTTGCCTTTCTCGTCGATGAGAAAGGTCGAGCGGACAACGCCCATGTACTCGCGGCCATACAGCTTTTTCATCTGCCATACGCCGTACTTCTCGCATACCTTATGCTTCTCGTCCGACAGGAGCAGAAACGGCAGGCTTTGCTTCGCGATAAACTTCTCATGCGAGGGAACCGGATCCGGGCTGATGCCAAGCACCACCGTATTGCTGCCTGCCATCGCCGGATAGGCATCCCGGAAATCGCAGGCCTGCTGGGTACAGGTCGGCGTATTGTCCTTCGGGTAGAAATAAATAACGACCTTTTTCCCGCGGTAATCGCTCAGCTTCACGGTCTCG
The DNA here is from genome assembly GCF_023715145.1 of Paenibacillus glycanilyticus. Taxonomy (GTDB): domain Bacteria; phylum Bacillota; class Bacilli; order Paenibacillales; family Paenibacillaceae; genus Pristimantibacillus; species Pristimantibacillus glycanilyticus_A. The sequence goes on from NZ_JAMBNP010000013.1 coordinate 164,262, forward strand.
CCGTTTGAGGCCGGCAGCTTGAAGTCCGGCGCCTTCTTGCCTATCTCTAATGCACTCATCCTATATAACCTCCAATGCCTTCCTTAACCTGCACATCCTAAGAGCCCGCGCCGCGGTACCGCTTAACGCCGTAATTCCATACGGCCAGCCCAAGCGAGAACACGATAATGCCCATCACCGGCGTAAACCAGGCCAGCTGGGACAAATCATCCGCCTTTTTCTCCAGGAAGTAGGATGCCGGAATAACGCCAACGAAGGCAAACGGCAGCAGCCAGGTCAGGACGAAACGAATCGTTTTATTATAAATGTTGACCGGATAACGGCCATAGTTCTGAACGTTATAAATTAGCGGCACGATCCCCGTCGGCGCGTCCGAGAAGAACGAGATGGCCGACAGCGCCGTATAAATGCCCGCATACACAAGCACGGCGCCAAGCACGAACAGGAGCATGATCAGCACGTAATACCAATGGAAGGCCAGTCCAAGATCATTCCAGCAGACCGCCATAATGATGGCCCCAACTACGGAGCCGATCAGGGACGGCGGATCCACGTTCTCGAGCAGCACCTGGAAAAGGTTATGAGCCGGACGCGTCAGGATGCGGTCCATCTCGCCTTTTACGATATAACGCTCACTGAAGTTCCACATCCCGAAGAAGGTGGAGAAGATCCCGTACGGGATCATGAAGAAGCCATACACGAAGACCACTTCCGACTCCGTCCAGCCGCCAAGCGACGGCGTATGCTGGAACACGACCAGGATGAAGATCAGGTTCATCCCCTGAAACATCATGTCCGACAGCACCTCGACCCAGAAGTCGGCACGGTACGTCAGACGCGTTTTGGCGTAGTTTTTAATGTACTCCCAGAATAATACGGCATACAACATATCGAATTAACCTCCTTGCACGAACAGCCGCTTGCGGGCCGCACGCCAAGTAAACATGATGGGCACAAGCAAAATAAAGAACCATAACGCCTGCAGCCCGAGAACTCCCCAAGCCTCGCTCATCGGCGTACGCCCCGTGAATACGGCGCTTGGCAGATACGTGATGGCCTGGAAGGGCAGCCATTCCATCGTGCTCTTCAGCCAGCCCGGGAAGAAAGCAATCGGAATGAGGACGCCGGAGAACAGGTCAACCAGCACCCGCTTCATGCGCATCATCCCTTCGTTATTTTCCACGAAGAAAGCGGCGAGACCAGTCAGAATATTAAGCTGCGAATTAATAAACAAGCTGAACATCAGCATGATGAAATAAATAATCCAAACGGACGGATCCTTGGGAAGCTTCACCGGGAACAGCAGGCAGACGATGAAGAGCCCCGGTCCCATAAACAGGATAAGGCGGAACAGCCCTTCGCCAAGACCCTGCATCATTTTCACGAACAAATACGAGTACGGGCGGATCAGCTGCATCGCTATGCTTCCGTCCCGGATGTCGTTCGCAATTTCGCGATCCAGGTTATTGAAGTAAAACGCGCGCGCCATCCAGGACACCGCAATGTACGTGGTCATCTGGGCAAGCGTAAAGCCCTGGAGGGTCTCCGCTGAGCCGAAGATCGCCTTCCACAGGAAATAGTAAGCGCCAATATTAATCGCATAAATAACAATACCGCTGTAATAATTAACGCGGTAAGCAAGCATCGTCAGAAACCGGATTCGGATAAAATCGAGATAAGCGCTCATCATCGGAGAGAAGTCTCCTTCTCGGGCTCCTCAGCCTCTGCCTCCTGCTTTGGGGAGTCTGCCTCCAGAAGCGTTGCGGCAGCAGTCGCCGAAGCCGATCCGGAGCGATAGATCTCCCGAACGATATCGTCGGTGTTCGTCTCGAGGATTTTGATATCCCGGATATCCGCTCCGCCTACAACGACGCCAAGCGCATCGGAGACATTAATGGTATGAGGCAGCCACATCGAAGCCCCCTGCTCGCTCATCGTCCAAGTGACATCCAGCCCCGCCGTTAACAGCTGAAGCTTGGCGAGCGAGGTAGGCGTGCTGAATTGGAACTGGATCTCCCGCCCTTTGCTCCAGCGGTTCTTCAGATCCTCAAGCCCCCCGTCATATATAATCCGGCCGTCATCCAGCATAATGACACGCGAGCATAACGCTTCGATATCCTGCAGATCATGCGTCGTGAGCAGAATGGTTGTCCCTTCCTCGCGGTTCAGCTCCTTCAGGAATTCGCGGATTTCCGTCTTCACGACAATATCCAGACCGATGGTTGGTTCATCGAGGAACAGAATCGACGGATTATGCAGAAGCGATGCAACCAGCTCGCAGCGCATCCGTTGACCAAGACTAAGCTTGCGGACCGGACGGTTCAGCAGATCGCCCAGATCGAGGCGTTCCACCAGGTTGTCCAATCTTTTGCGGAAATCTTCCTCGGACACGCGATATACTTTGCGCAGCAACTGGAAAGACTCAATAACACCGATATCCCACCAAAGCTGTGAGCGCTGGCCGAAAACAACGCCAATCCCTCCTACAAACTTCTCTCTGTCTTTGAACGGTACATAACCATTTACTTTTAATTGGCCGGACGTCGGTACAAGAATACCCGTAAGCATCTTGATCGTTGTAGACTTGCCTGCTCCATTCTCGCCAATATAACCGCAAATCTCGCCTTGCGGAATTTGGAACGAAATATCTTTAACGGCTGTTACCTCGTTATATTCGCGTTTGAACAGGTCTTTGAGTGCGCCGGACAGTCCTTCCCGGTTCTTCTGCACTTTAAATTGTTTTCGCAGATCTTTGACATCAATTGCCAGCATAGCTCGAAATTTCTCCTCTCCGTTTAGAACGGTCGACATTTCCCGGGGAATTATGATATTTTTCCAAGGAAAACGATAAAACTTGCTTCTATCCATCGTTCCGCTTTATAATTTTATGATATGTAATATTACATTAGTTATGGTTGTGCGTAAATGGCAGGCATCATCGGTTCGGGAGCGATGAATTGCCTGTCTGATTTGGGTTTACACACTTATGAGGATGAGTTGCTGAAAGGAGCACTACTACAGTCATGGCTACACAAGCTAAAAAGAAAAGAAAACCTTGGAAATGGGTACTCAGCGGTTTTCTCGTAGTTATAGTCATTGCCGTCGCAGGCCTCGTATATTGGGGCACCGGCGTATACAATTCGTTAGACGACTTCAGCAAGGACAAAGATGATTCCCGGTTTGGCCAATTCGAGAACAACCCAACCGTCGAAGCTCCGCCGGAATGGCAAGGCAAAGAGCGCGTCAACATTTTGCTGCTTGGCGGTGACGCCCGGGGCTTAGAAGAAAACCAGGTACCGCGTTCCGACTCCATCATGATCGCGTCGTTTGACCCGGTAACCAAGAAAGCTCATCTTTTCTCGGTTCTCCGTGACACCTATATCGATATTGAAGGTCATGGCAGAGGCCGGGTCAACACGGCGATTACGCTTGGCGGACCGCAGCTTGCCATGAAGACGGTCGGCGATCTGCTTGGCCTCGATATTCAATATTATGTCTACACCGATTTCGAAGGATTCAAAGCTTTGGTCGATACCATCGGCGGCGTCTACTTCGATGTCGAGAAGGACATGCATTACACCGATAATGCGGATGAGAACAAGTACGATATCGATCTGAAGAAGGGCTACCAGCTGCTTGACGGCGACAAGGCCTTGCAATACGTTCGTTTCCGCCACGATGCGATGAGCGACTTTACCCGTACGGAGCGGCAGCGCGAGTTTCTTGGCGCTGTAGCCGATAAGCTTAAATCCGGCTGGAACATCGTTCAGATGAAAAAAATTCTGGACAGCGTTTCGCCTTACATCGAGACCAACCTGCAGGTTACGGATATGCTGAAGCTTGGCCAGCTGGGTGTTGAATCGCATTTGGCAGGCACGCAGCAGGTTCCTCCAATGGACCTCATCGCCGAAGAGCATGTTGGCGGCGCTTCCGTCCTTGGCGTTCGCGATCTGGATGAACTGAAGGCTTCCGTTCAGGACACCTTGTCGAAGGACGATACGGTAACAACGCCATCTCCTTCCCCAGGGGCGGAGAACGGAACAGACACAACCACCAATAACAGCAGCACACAATAGGGATATAGATATTAGAAAAAAAGAACCTTCGCGTCCGCCAGCCGGCAGATGCGGAGGTTCTTTCGCATTCATGCAATTAAAGTTGGAGATCGTTAACCATTTATTAACTTAATCATTGGCAGTTGCGCATTACGTTGCACGAATTACAGCATATTGACGAATTTGAGCCCGGTGAGCAGATATATCCTGCACGAAATACAGGATAAGATAAACTTAACTGCCCCGTTGAGCTAGTTTCCGAATGATATCCTGCATTTGGTACAGCATAACTAACCAGTTGCCTGTCCTTAAGGCAAATATACTGCACTTCGTGCAGGGTAAAGAGCTGGGGGACCCTGCATTTGTCGGACGAAGCTCTGCCATAGCGGCGCAGCCTATTTTTGCGTGCAGCGCGGCGGAAGATAACTGTTTTGCAAGAAACCCTCGCGAGCATGACTTGCTTTTTGCTCCGCTTGCGCGATAATGGATAGTATCGATTTTTCTTTCAATCAGGCCGTTCGTCTTTCCAACAGCGGCTTACATAATACGAAATACGGAGGATTTATTTTATGTCTATGCAACGTACACGTTCGGAGGCGCTTTATGCGGAAGCGCTGCAGCATATCGTCGGAGGCGTCAACAGTCCGTCCCGCTCCTACAAAGCCGTTGGCGGCGGTGCGCCGGTATTCATGAAGCGTGCGGAAGGCGCCTACTTCTATGATGTTGACGATAACCGCTATATCGATTATTTGGCCGCTTACGGCCCGATTATTACCGGACATGCCCATCCGCACATTACCGAGGCAATCGTCCGCGCAGCCCGGAACGGGACGCTGTACGGCACGCCTACGGAGCTCGAGATTCAGATGGCGCGCATGCTGAAGGAAACCATCCCTTCTCTGGATAAAGTGCGCTTCGTCAACTCCGGCACCGAAGCCGTGATGACGACGATCCGCGTAGCCCGCGCCTATACCAAACGCAACAAAATCATCAAATTCGCAGGCTGCTACCACGGCCATTCCGACCTTGTTCTGGTTGCCGCGGGCTCCGGCCCTTCCACGCTTGGCATTCCGGACAGCGCCGGCATCCCAACCTCGATCGCGCAAGAAGTGATTACCGTGCCGTTTAATAACCTGCCGGCTTTAAAAGAAGCACTCGAGCGCTGGGGCGACGATACCGCGGCCGTCATGATTGAGCCGATTGTCGGCAACTTTGGCATGGTTATGCCCGAGCCCGGCTTCCTCGAAGGGGTATGCAAGCTGACCCGCGAAGCTGGCGCGCTCGTTATTTATGACGAGGTTATCACGGCATTCCGCTTCCATTACGGCACGACCCAGACGTTTAACGTCTTCCCGGACTTCAAAGCCATCGAGCCGGATCTTACGGCGCTTGGCAAAATTATCGGCGGCGGCCTGCCAATCGGCGCTTACGGCGGCCGCAAAGAAATTATGGAGCAGGTAGCGCCGCTTGGTCCGGCTTATCAGGCGGGAACGATGGCGGGCAATCCCGCATCCATCTCAGCCGGCATCGCTTGCCTGGAAGTGCTTCAGGAAGCCGGCGTGTATGACCGCATGAACGAGCTGGCGACAACACTCGCGGAAGGTCTTCGCATTTCTGCTGCGAAGCATGGCGTTCCGCTGACGATTAACCAGATCCGCGGTTCATTCTCCACCCACTTCTGCAGTCATCCGGTGACCAACTATGATGAAGCGCAGGATACGGACGGCGAAATGTTCGGCCGCTTCTTCAAGCTGATGCTGGGGCAGGGCATCAACCTCGCCCCTTCCAAATACGAAGCCTGGTTCCTTACAACCGCTCATACGAAAGAAGATATCGAGGTTACATTAGCGGCAGCTGATCAAGCCTTCTCCCGGCTCTAATAGACAATGCAAAAAAAAGCCGCCTCAACGGCTGCCAGCAGGCAGTAGATGAGGCGGCTTTTTTAGTTAATAGATTAGTAGATTTCAATCTCGTATAACGAAGGGCCGTAGTTCGCAAAGCCTTTCTCCGTTACGTAGATTCGTACGTATTGTCCTTGTGCCGAAGCGGATAGGTTAATGGTCTGCTTCAAGCCTTCGCCGCTGAGCGATTGACCGGAAATCGCATGAACAGTCGTCCAGCTGTCATTGCTTGCTAGATCAGCACCGGGCTGTGCCACCTGAATTTCAAGCGACTTCCCATAAGCCCCTTCCCAGTTCAATACAAGCTTATTGAACGTCTCGATTGCGCCAAGATCAACATAAATCCACTCCGGATGGTTATCCGCGTTAGCCGTCCAGTCTGCTCCCCACCTGGAGCCTTGGTCGCCATCAGTGGCCTCTGCTGCCAGGAATACGCCTTGCACGGAAGAGGCCGTTGCCGATTTGTTCAGCGCCAGATTAACTGCCGGAGCATCCGCCGTCATGACCTGCGTCACTTCATTATCCGCGTAGCCTGTTGCCGTTACGGCAATCGCGTAGCTGCCTGCCGCCGCAAATACGCTTGGATTCAGCGTGATAATGCCCGCTGCAACCGCATATTGATTGGCGGCAAGAGCCGCATTGTTCACCTTCACTGCCGTAACAGCGCCCTCCCATGCCGCATTGCCGGCGAAGGCAAGCTCAATGCTGTTGCCTACTTTATTATCCGTAGAATCGGCTGTTATTGCGGGACCCGCAGGCAGCACCGGGTCCGGGCTAGACGGATTACCGTATACTTCGAATTCCCAAAGCGAGTAGCCCCATTGCGAGCCTCTCGATGAACCGTAGACGCGCACATGGCGGGCTTCTTCTCCGTGGAGCGTAATGTTGTCGAGCCCGCCATTGCCGGATGGCTCGGTGAAAACGGTCGCCCAGTCGCTATCGCCCGGATTATCCGCGGTTGCGACTTGAACGGTATACGTTTTGCCATAGGCCGCTTCCCAGTTCAATATGATGCTGTCGAGCTTATAAAGCTTCTTCAGATCGAGGGAGATCCATTGCGGATCCTCGGCACTGCTTTCCCATCGGGTACCGGTCTTCCCGTCAACGGCATTTGCGGCGCCCGAATTGCCCGATGATGCGGTAGCCGTGCTGCCAAGCGCGATATTGTTCGCGTTGGTCTTCACTTCCTGCGATACTTCCGCAGCCGCATAACCATTCGCAAGGATTGCGATCGAGTAAGTCTTGACCGCTGGGAAAAGCGCGGTGTCGATTGTGATTTTGCCTGCCGCTATTGCATAGTTGCTTGCGTTCACGGTTGCCCCGTCGATGGTAATCCCCGTAATTGCGCCTCTCCAAGCCGCGTTATCCGTGAAGGTAAGCTCGATGGGATGGGTAAGCTTATTGTCCGTCGAATCTGCGGCTATGGCCGGCGGCGATACCTTCTCGCGTACGGCTACCTCATCGATAGTGATCGTATGCTCGCCATCCGGCGTTACCTGATCGCCGTTAATGACGTTGCCAAGCAAGTACTTCACGGTTAATGTGATGTCAGCGGTTGGCTTCAGCACCTTCGAATAGACCGCCTCATCACCCGTAATAAAGAACGCCACTTGCTGATTATTGTTGTAGCCGGTCAGTTCCACCAGAATCGGACGGTTAGCCGTAGAGGATGCTTTAAAGCTAAGCTCATACGTCTTGCCTGCTTTCAGCTTGATGCCGGACTGCATGAACTGCGTAGACCAGGTATAAGGAACATGCCATTGCGGATCCAGTCCGCCGTTATAGTTGATTTGGATTTTCGCCTTCTCATCCTCTACTAAGATTGAAGAGTAGTCGTCGGCACCTTTCCAGGCTTCCCAGTTCGTAGTGCCGTTCGTGAAGCTGCCGTTCAGCACCAGGTTCCCGTCCCCGGCAAACACTTGCTGCGTAATGACGGCATCTCCATAGCCGTTTGCCGTTACCTTCACCGGATAGTTGCCGTCAACCGAGAAGACATCCGAATGAAGTGTCAGCGTTCCTTCCGTCACCGCATATTGCGATGCGTTCAGCGCCGCACCGTTTACGGACACCGATGTTACGGCGCCTCTCCAGGCAACGTCATCGGCAAACGGGATCACCATCTCCTGACCTGCCAGATTATCCGTACTATCCGCTACTATCGTCGGCGGACGCTTGACGGGGGCATTTTCCACTTCAAGCACTACATTGTCGATCCAGACGGTGCCAACCGCTCCGCCAGGGGTCTTGCCAAGCATGATTTTGAGAGCAAGCGATTCGTCCGCTGTCGGGCGAACGGTGAATTTGAGATGTGTCCACTCCGTACCAACGGCCTGCACGCCGGAATCAAATCTCCGAACATACGAGGCATTCTCAAGGGTTGCCTGCAAATCGCGGGCAACCGATGCTTTGACATCAAGCTCCAGCGTGTAGGTTAGCCCTTTCTTGAAGCTCATGCCGCCTTGAATGAGCATATTGCTGTACGGCTGATTGCCAAGGCTTGTTACGTTGATTTTCGCAGCGCCATTCTCCGCAATGAACTGTGAGGCTCCGCCGTCCTGCGAGTTTTGCTCCCAGTTCAAGAGGCCGGCGAAGAAATCGCCATTCTTCAGCGGGAACAGATCCACGCCAGTAAAGTCAAAGTTGTTATTGGTCGTACGGATCAAGGAGACGTTGTCGATCGTTACATCCGAATCATCGCCGCCGAGTCCGAATACCAGCTGTCCTTCCTCGTCCGTAACGCCAACCGGCATCGTGAACGCGAATTCCTGGCTTGTTAATGCCGTAGTGAGCGCAACGTCTTTCGACGCATACACGGTATTGCCGTCCTTGCTTGCGAAGAACGCTTTAATCGAACGTTCCGATTCCGCGGAAGCTTTGAAGCTCAGCTTGTAGGAATCCGATTGCAGCAGATTGATGCCCTTTTGCGTCAGCGTGACGTCCGATGGACTGTCTCCGCCGTCCGTAATGACTGCCTCAAGCCGTCTCGCTTCCGGATCAACCGATGCCGTTGCCTCTCCGTCGCCGGAAGTTACAAAGTTCCAGTACGTCATGCGATCCATCGAACCGAGGTCGAAGTTGCCGTTATAGACATGCTGCCCGTTGCCAAGCGGAGCCTTGGCTCCGTTTTGCTCGGACGCCGCGTCAACCTCTTCGATCTTGATATTGCCGATCCATACCGTATTCGTATTGAGGCCAAGATTCAGCTCCAAACGCGCGGCAAGATCCGTATCATTGTTCATCAGGAAGCGGTACTCGTAATGCTTCAGATTGGTCGTCAGCGCGGCATCGAAATTATCCGAATAAGCGCCCCAGCCGTTATCCGCATCGCCGCCAACCTTCAGGCTGATGTTTCTTGCTGCCGAAGCTTTTGCGTCAAAGCTGATTTTGTAAGCATGGCCTTTCGTAATCGTTGCATATTGAATCAACTGCAAGGCATAGTTCTGATTGCCGCCGCTGGCAATCGATACTTTGGCGAACTTATCGTCGCCGACGGTATCAACAACGGCAGAACCCGCGCCGCCAAAATCTGGCGTATGAAGGAAGTTCCAGTAATTCGCGTTAAGCGCATGCGTCGAATCGGCAATATCCGTCAGACCATGCTCGAAATCCTGATCGACAATGGCCTTGGCCCCCGCCGGAATCTCATCCTTCGCATCGGGCTCTACCGGCGTACGGTAAGGCCGGCCGGTCAATTCGTAAGCACGAACGTAATCAACTTCCATCTTCGCCGGCAGGTCGCTGTCGGCCGGCAGACGGTTCCCGTCGAATTGGCCGCCGACGGCCAGGTTCAGAATCATATAGAACGGTTTGTCAAACGGCGCAGGGTAAGCATATTTATCCGGTTGATCCGCTCCCCAGCTGCTCCAGTTATTCACCGTTTGATATAGGTTGCCGTCCACGTACCAGCGAAGTTCGCCAGGCTCCCACTCTACCGAGTAGGTATGATAGCCGGCAATCGATTCGCCTTCAGGGAAGTTATAAGCTGCTCCCGTTGCTTTATTGTTCGGAGCATTCTTGCCATAATGGATCGTACCGCCAACTTCATGCGGCAGACGTCCTCTCGCTTCCATAATATCGATCTCGCCGGATGCTGCCCAACCGCCGTATTCGCTGCCCTCCGGCATCATCCAGAAGGCCGGCCAAATCCCCGTTCCTTCCGGCAGCTTCATGCGGGCTTCGAATTTCCCGTAAGCCTTCGTAAACGTATTGCTGGTCCACAAACGGCCGGAAGTGTACGGCTTGCCGTTAAAGGTTTCCTTCCTCGCCGTAAGCACAAGGTTGCCCGTTTCCGGATCTACGGCAACGTTTTGCCTGCGATAATATTGCTGCTCGTTATTCCCCCAGTCTGCTACGCCATATTCGGAGCCGTTACCTTCCTGGTAGCCCCATTTGGACAGGTCGACACCGTTTGTGTCCGGATTAACCGCATCTCCGTTAAACTCGTCAGACCAGACCAGGCTCCACATTTGCTCCGCCTCAATCGTTTGGGTCACCTGTCCCAGCTCATAGCCGGAAGCTTGGAGGACAATGACATGATCGCCTGCGGCCGTAAAGACGCTGGCTTTAATCGTAATACGGTTTGTACCAATGACGTAATCTTCTGCCGCAAGGACTATTCCGTCAACCGTGATGGTATGAATCGAGCTGCTCCAGCCAGGCTGGGAAGCAAAGGTCAGCGTAACCTCCTTGCCCAGACTGTTATCCGTCACATCCGGCGTTACGATCGGTGCCGAAGTCAGGCGGATATCGTTCCCTAGCGGCACTTTTTCTCCCAATGCTTCTTTCGCGCCCTTCCGCTCAAAGCGGACGTTATCAATAAAGACATCGTGAGCCGCGAGAGCATCGCCGTTCTTGCCCAGCAAATATTTAAGTCCTACCGTCTCATCCCTAGGCATGGCGAACTCAAACGAATAGCTCTTTGTTGTTTCGCCAAGCGCAACCTTCTCATTCAGATAACGCGTGTACGTACCGTTCTCCGCGATAACGTCAATCGTTCTGCCTACGGTAGCTCTGGCATCAAAGGTGACGATATAGGAGATGTCTTTTTTAACCGGGAGCGGCTCCTGGAAGAGCATCACATCCCAAGGATTGGCGCCTACATTCTCTATGTTGATTTTCGCTCTTCCGCCCGCAAAATCAAACGTTGCTTTTGAATTGCCGTCATAGACGCCCTGCACATGCTTGGACCAGCTTGCTTCTCCGTCCGTGAAGTAGCCGTTCTTTAATAGGAAGGATTTGTCGCGCGCGCCTTTGATCTCTACGCGGACATTGTCCGCATATACATCATGCGCGCCTGCCGGATTCGTTGTTTGCTTGCCGAGCAGCACTTTAAAGGAAGCCAACGTATCGCCAGTCACGGGCAGTTCGTACGTAAACGTCTGGTAGTCTGCCGTTAGATGCTCCGTCTTCGAGAGCAATCTTCCGCCCGCATTATCGATAACGATCTCTGCATCGCGCTCAGCCGTCGATTTGAGATCAACGGATACCACATAGGTATTGTCTTTGCGAAGATTGAAATCATTCTGCATGAAGATGACATCCCAAGGATAGTTGCCCACGCTGCTTACATTTACCTTCATGCTTCCTGCGTCTTCGGCATAGCCGGTCACTTTGTCCCAGCCGTCATAGAAGCCTTGCACATGCAGGTTCCATGAGGCTTTGCCGTTCGAGAAATCGCCGTTCTTCAGCGGGAACAAATCCGCCAGCGGCAGATCGCCGATGCCATTGTTCGTAAGGCGCGTCATGACCACATTATCCATGGCGACATCCGCATCGCTTCCGCCAAGCAGGAAGACCAGAATGGCTTTGTCATCCGCCGCTTGCGCAGAGTTAAAGTTCACGGTCTGTACCGCGGAGGCTGTCGTCAGATTTACCTCAATCGGTTCAACCACATTCGTGCCGTCCTGCTTCTGAATGCCGACCTTAATCGTACGGTCTGAGGCTGCGCTTGCCTTGAACTTCACTTGATAATCATTGCCCGGAATGAGGTTAATGCCCTTTTGAAGCAAAGTAATGGATGAAGCTCTTGTTCCTCCATTTGTAATATTCGCCGTAAAATCGCGATCTTCCGGATCAACGGAAGCCGCTGCGGCTGCACCGTCTGCCGTATTGAAATGCCAGTAAGTCAGGCGGTCCAGTCGTCCAAGATCGAAGCTGCCGTTGTAGACATGGTTGCCGTTAAGCGGCTCCTTCGCCGCATCCTCGTTATAAGGATCCGGTGCGTCCACTTCTTCCAGCTTCACATTGCCGATCCATACAGGATTGGTGTTAAGGCCGATATTAAGTTCGAGACGGGCCAAAACATCTGTCTCCGCCGCCATTTGGAATGTCATGCTGTAGTTCTTGACTTGATCCGTCAAATTAACGGACAAGACATCGGAATAAGTACCCCAGCCGCGTTCCGCGCCGCCGCCGATCTTGGCGGACATTGTGCGGTTGGTGCTTGATTTGGCGTCAAAGGACAGGTTGTAGTACCTTCCTTTGCCCACTGTCACGTTCTGAATAAGCTGAACGGCATAATCCTGGGACCCGCCATTTGTTATCTCCGCCTTCGCATAGGCGGTCGCGTCAATGACGTCTGTTCCGATTGATCCCTGGCCATTATAGGTAGGGACATGAACAAAGTTCCATTTCTCCGGATCCAGCGTATCCGTATCCGTTGCTACCGTTTTGAAGCCATTCGCGTAATTGGCATCATGCACATAGTTGCCGTCAATGGCCGGTTTGTGATTGTCCGGCAGAGCCTCCTGCTCAATCTTTGGCTCTTCCAGACCTTCCGTCGAATAGCCGCCCTTCTTATCGTAAACGCGGACATATTCTACTTCCATCGTCCGATCGTTATTGTCCAGCGGCATTCTGCCTCCGTCGAAATTGCCGCCGACAGCGAGGTTCAAGATCATGTAGAACGGTTTATCAAATGGCGCCGGATAGGCATATTTCGCCGGTTGATCAATTCCCCAGCTGTTCCAATTATTCTGCGTCTGATAGACAACGCCGTCTACCAGCCAACGGATTTCGCCCGGCTCCCATTCAACGGCATACACATGCTCACCGCTAAAATCCGTTCCATCCGGGAAGTTATATTTGTTGCCCGTATAACGGTTACCCGGAGCGGCTTTGCCATAATGAATCGTTCCGGAAACCTCTTCGGGCAGCCTGCCCACTGCTTCCATAATGTCGATCTCGCCGGAAGATGCCCATGTGCCGTATTCGCTTGTTGCCGGCATCATCCAGAAGGCTGGCCAGAATCCTTGGCCTTTCGGCAGCTTCAGCTTCGCTTCAAATTTGCCGTATGCTTTGGTGAATGTATTCTGCGTGAAAATCCGTCCCGATGTATACGGTTTATTATTGCTGTTTGCTTCTTTTTTCGCCGTAATAACAAGCTTGCCGTCTTCTACCTTCATATTGTCCGCTTCATAGCTTTGCTGCTCGTTATTGCCCCAGCCGTCAAGTCCGTATTGCGAACCCGTCCCGAGCTGGTATCCCCACTTATCCAGGTTCACGCCGTTTGTGTCGAGGTTGCTGCCGGTTCCGTCAAACTCGTCGCTCCAGAGCAGCTCCCACTCGTCTTCCGGCGCGGTCGTAGGAGTTGGCGCAGGGGTTGGAGTTCCGCCGCCGCCGATTCCGCCGTTGCCGCTATTGACGACATAGCGCTGATTGTTGTTCAGACTGCTGCCGTTTAATGAAGAGTTCGGATTATTGCTGTTTAGTTGATGGATATCCGTGTTGCTGGTTTCAATAACCGTGCCCGAATCGAGGTTCATCGTATCGATCTTGGAATCCTCGAACACGATTCTTACCGGTCCTTCTTTCTTATCGACAACAACTTTAGGCGCCTTCACATTGTGAAAATGTATGCTGTGAACACCGCCGCCGCTTACGTAGATGATGCCCTTCACTTCGGAATTTTTCAGCGTGAAATCGCCTTCAGCAATACCCGCGGTTAAGAACAGATCACCGCTTATTGCAGCATCCCCAAGCGTTACGCCATTCGTATTCACCAATGCATTGCCCTCAAGCTTCTGATTCTTGTAGGTGCCGGCTTTCGTATAGGCTTCGCCGGCCAGACGGTCGAGCAGAACAACCGCTTCCGCGCGCGTAATGGATTGGAGCGGCTTAATCGTTCCGTTAGGGAAGCCCTTCAAATATCCTCCGCTTACTAATTGGCCAAGCGGCACTTCTGCAAATGCGCCAATCTGCGCTTTATCGTTAAAGGCACTTAACGGGTCATTGCCCTGTACCTCAGGCAGACGGAACAAGCCTGCCGCAATCTTCGCAGCTTCCTGTCTCGTAATCGCCGCATTAGGCTTGAATGTTCCGTCCGGATAACCATTAATGTAGCCTGCATGCTTACCCATGGCGACCTGATCCGCATACCACGCGCCGGCTGCCAAATCCGTGAAGCCGTTGTCGCCCTTTGACGTGAAACCAAACAGGCTGTTAATCAGTTTCGTGAATTCCGCGCGCGTAATTTGCTGCTCCGGCTTAAAGCTTCCGTCCGGGTAGCTGCTGACCAGTCCCTTGGAGGTCCATTCGCCTACTTGCTCCGCTGCCCAATGCCCCGCTACGTCAGCAGGACCGGCATTTGTTGCTTCTGCCGAAGCCGATGAAGCATAAGCGGCAGAAGGCAGATAGCTTGCCAGAATCATTACCGACATCACAAGCGACAACACCCGTCTCATGCGAAGACGACTGCTTCTTCTCTTACTTTGCATCAACGCCGTTTCCCCTCTCTTACGTTATTCTTAGGGAGTCTCTCGTGTTGTTAACGTTTTTTATACTCTCTTATCTTTTAAAAAAAACGAATATGGGCAATAGAAAAGGAACGCCTGGCATAAAATGGCGTTCCTTATCCTGTTGCTAATGCGTATAACTCAACTCACAACCTCATTATTTCGAAGCCGAAGCGTACCAATCGTTAACTTCTTTCGTCACTTGATCGCCGCCGGATTTCTTCCAGTTCTCAACCATTGTATCGAACGAATCGATTGGTGCTTGACCGTAGATGATTTTGGAGAACGATTCGTTCACAAGCTTGTTCAGCAATTCGTTCTTCGATTTCATCGTTTCCGTCAGCGGACCTTGGAAGTAGTTTTTCATGCGGATATCTTTTTGGTCCATGACGATTTTCATAGCTTCCAGGTTTTCCGGCTTGCGAACAGCTTTCGTCTGCTCTTCGTACGGCGTCGTTGGAGCTTCGCCATTGTACAGCTTAATCATGGTATCCGCGTACAACGAAGGTTGACGCGCGCCTTCAAAGGTCAGCGAGTAGTAGATTGGCTCTACCAGATGCGTGCGGTCCGCATAGTTCGGGAACAGGTCCGGATATTTTTGCGGATCTTTCGTGATTGTGCCGTCTGGCAGTTTGGCCCAGTCATAACCTTCCGCGAAGCCGTTCTCGAACTCGCTGCCCTTTTGCGGGTTCGCCCAGTTATCGTAGAAGAAGTTGTAGTAACGAAGCAGCGCTTCAGGATGCTCTGCCTTTTTGTTGATCAGCATCCAGCCGTTAACGGAAGGGTTACCGCTTTGGGAACCGATTTTACCGTCTGGACCAGCAGGGATCGGGTAAGCTTTGTATTTGGCGCCCGGTACGTTGTTGATCAGATCGCCAAACGGCCAGTCTGGCAGCCAGTTACGGCCTACGATTGCGCCTGCTTGACCTTTCGTGAAGAACTCGGAACCGGAAGTATCATCCTTCAGACCGGAGTCTTTCGAGATCCAGCCTTTGTCCATCCAGCTTTTCAATGTGCCCAGAGCTTGCTTGGCAGCCGGATCAACCGAACCAAATGTCAGCGTGCCGTCAGCTGCTTTGTTCCATTGGCCCGGCATTGTGCCGTAAGCGCCAAACAGCCAGCTAACGTCCGTCATCCAGTTCAGGAAGCCGTTCTTGAAGCCAAGTGCCAAACCAAATGTGTCCGGTTTGCCGTTGCCGTCCGGATCCTTCGTTGTGAACGCGTCCATAATGGCTTCGAGATCGGCCACTGTTTTTGGAGCTTGCAGACCTAATTTATCCATCCAGTCTTGGCGGAGCCACAGCACCATATCGTCGTTGAATGCGTAATCGAGAACCGGCAGAGCCATTCTCTCGCCGTCACGCGTTACAGGAAGGAACGTATCCGGATTAAGAGCAGCCGCTTTTTTGTACTCGTCGCCCGCATACTTATCGAACAGCTCGTTAACCGACATGAATTGACCGGAGTCGATCAGCATGTTTACCGTTTCCATGTCGCCGCGGTAAGTTATGACGTCGGGCATTTTTTCGCCGGAAGACAGCATCAAGCGAAGCTTCGTTTTGTAAGCATCGTTGGTATCCGTTACCACCCAATCATATTTCACGTCGATGCCAAGGTTGTCTTTCATATACTTTTGCAAAACGTTGTTTTCCATCGTTTCGCCGGTCTTGAAGAAGTAGTTTGTGCCTACGCCTTTTACCGTTGTCAGAGTGATCGGCTCTGCGTATTTTTTGCCGTCCCAGCCTGTCTCGTCTACGCCGCTGTCCGTGCCGGCGTTGCTTGTTGCTGCCGCATTGTTGCCGCCGGAATTAGAAGGCTTCTCGCTGGCCGGCTGGTTGCCGCCGTTATTATTGTTGCTTGATCCACATGCCGCAAGGCTTGCCGCCAGTACACCAGTCAACGAAACGAGCATAAGCTTTTTCATTGAATTACGCATTTTTTTCCCCCCGTAAAATGATTATTATAGCATGAGAGCGCTTTATTTACTCTCAATTAATACTATAGTCTTGGTTATTGATGTTATAAATACCATAATTTTGAGTAACATACCAATTTATTATCTTCCTGAAATGATTACTCTTTGACCGCTCCAAGGACAATCCCCTTGACGAAAAACCGCTGCAGGAACGGATACACAAGGAGTACGGGAAGCATGCCGATAAAGATCTGCGCCGCCTTCACCGTACGCTGGGATATGTTCTTGAGCTCATTTACGTCCGGGTTCAGCTTGCTGAAATCCTGCTGTACGATAATCGTCTGCAGGAAGGTCGCAAGCGGATAGTTGCGGTAATCGTTAATATAGAGCAAAGCGTCAAACCAGGCATTCCAGTTGCCAACGATGGTGAACAGCGACATGGTCGCGAGCGCCGGCATGGCCAGAGGCAGATAGACCCGGAACAGAGTCGAGAAATGCCCCGCTCCGTCGATGAAAGCTGCTTCCTCCAGCTCCTTGGGCGTAGCCCGGAAGAAGTTCATCAAGAGAATCATGTTGAATACGGCAACGGAGCCCGGAAGAACAAGCGCCCAAATGGTATTCATCATATGAAGATTGCGAATGACGATATAGAGAGGCACGATGCCGCCGCTGAACCACATCGTAAATACGAAATACCAAGCGTAACGCGAGCGGGCTTTAAACGCCGTCGTATCCTTCGACAGCGCATAGCCGCCTAACGTGATAACGGCGAGTGTAATCGACGCTCCAAGCGCCGTACGTCCGATGGAGATCCAAAACGCCCG
Source organism: Paenibacillus glycanilyticus (assembly GCF_023715145.1). Lineage (GTDB taxonomy): Bacteria > Bacillota > Bacilli > Paenibacillales > Paenibacillaceae > Pristimantibacillus > Pristimantibacillus glycanilyticus_A. The sequence continues at coordinate 181,689 of NZ_JAMBNP010000013.1, forward strand.
GAGGAAGTTAGGGTTATTCATCGTTTTCGTATACGATTCGGTATTGAAATCTACCGGCCACATCCCGACCAGATGCGCATTCGCAGGGGCACTGGCACTAAAGCTGATGGCCAAGATATGAATGATTGGTATAATGCACAGCAGTCCCGCGAGACTTAAGAGAAGATAGTTAAAGACAGAGAATGCCCGGTAGCCGAATGTTTTCTGATACATGTACGCAGGTACCCCTTTCTAGAAGATTTTATAATCCGCATATTTTTTGGCGAGCTTGTAGCCGATGATGATGAGCACGAAACCAATCAAGGATTTGAATATGCCCACCGCTGTTGCCAGGCTGTACTGCCCGTTCAAAATCCCCGTACGATAAACGAAAGTATCAATGATATCGCCTTTATCGTAGACAAGCGGATTATACAAGTTGAAGATTTGGTCGAAGCCTGCGTTCAGGATATTGCCGAGCGCAAGCGTCCCTACGACGATAACGATCGGCAAAAGCGACGGAATCGTTACATGCCAGGTCTGCTTCCAGCGTGTCGCGCCGTCCACCTCGGCTGCCTCATACAGGGAAGGATTAACCCCCGCCAGCGCGGCAAGGTATACGATCGTGCCGTAACCAAACTGCTGCCAGATATCGCTAAGCACCACTACAAAACGGAACCAGTCTCCGTCGCCAAGGAACAGAATCGATTCTTTTACGCCAAACCAGTTGTGAAGAACCGTGTTAATGATCCCGTCCGAAGCCAGCATGTCGTTCAGAATGCCGCCGAGGAATACCCAGGAAATAAAGTAGGGCAAGTAGACCAAGGTCTGCACCGTGCGCTTGAACGGATTAACGTTCACTTCGTTCAGCAAGAGAGCAAAAATAAATGGCACGATAATCCCGCATATAATCTTCAAGGCGGCGATAAAGGCCGTGTTCGTGATAACCTGCTTGATGTCCGGATAATCGAACATAAACTTGAAGTGCTCAAGCCCAACCCACTTGGAATGGAAAATGCCATCGTAAGGCTTGTAGTCCTGAAAAGCGATTACCAGTCCCCCGAGAGGTACGTACACAAAGATAAATTGCAAGACGACTGCCGGAAGCAACATGAGATGCAGCGGCCATGTCCTCTTCAGGAAACCTCTTGTTTTTGTTTTTTCGTTGTTCTCCCCATAGACCTCATTACGGGCTATCGCCTTTGTTGTTGTCCCCATCCCCATTGTCCTTTCCGCTATTCTTTTTGTCGATTGACAGAGTTTCATCATGATGTATAGTAAGTATAGCAATCGGGGAATCGGCTAGTCTGCGCCAATGATTTTAGAACGATACCCATTTCTTTTGTTTTCATCCACTTTGACGCGGGGAGACGGACAAGGATGTCGCTTAGATTGAATACGTTTACAAAAATAGTCGGCATTATCGTTTTGCTGCTTATTCCGATTATCGCGCTCTACTGGTATTCGAATAAAACGAGTATGGACGTTGTCATGAACGAAGTGGAAATATCCATGCATAAGGACTTGTCCTATTTCGCCGACAAGACCGACGAGACGGCAAGCCAGCTTGCGAGAAGCGGCCTCATGATCACGGAAGACATTAACGTCCGTACCCTCGAATTCCTGGAAATCGCCACTTTGTATGAACAAACCGACCAGAAGATCCGAATTGCCGACAAGCTGCGGCTCATTAACGCCTCTTCCCCGTGGGATACAACCATAAGCATCTATGCGCCGGCTACCAATACCTTCGTTTCAACCGACTTCCATCTGGAATACGATAAAGATCTCGTCAAGAAGAACTATTCAAAGGTATGGAAATATACCGAGAACGTCGCTCCTTACTATCAGAACAATCCGAGATTTGTCCGGTTCCTCAGCGAGCCTTACGACAGCTCCTCCGAGAAAGCCGGCCTTGTCGTAGAAGTCAGCTTTGCGGCAGACGAATTGGTGAAAGCGCTCGAGCGCTTTAAGCAAGGCGGCAAAGGAGATGCCTTCTTTGTTTCGCCCGACCAGCGAATACTAGCCGTGAATGGTTCCGATAGCGAGCTTCAGCAAACTCTTCTCTCGAAAATAGATTTGAATACGCTCTCCCATGCCCAGTACAGCCGCATCAAACTGAACGGAACCGAATATACCGTGAACAGCGTGTACATGCCGGAGCTTGGCTGGTATCTGTTTGATTACTTGCCGATTGATGACGTTGTCAGACCCATTACGACGAACAGCAATCTTTTCTACATCTGCATCTTATTCCTGCTGATCGGCAGCACGATTGCGGCCTATGTCCTGTATACGAATGTGCAGGTTCCGATCCGCGAGCTGATCCGCGGCGTGAAGAAGCTGAAGAAAGGCGAATATCCGAAGCTGAAGGTGTTCCATCCGAACAACGAGTTCCACTTCCTGCTCGTCAGCTTTAACGATATGGCCGTCCAGATCGAGCAGCTGATCCAGAACGTTTATCTCGAACAGATCCGTTCAAGAGACGCTAACCTGAAGCAGTTGCAATCCCAGATCAATCCGCATTTTCTCTATAATTGCTTCTCTCTCATCCGCAGCTTGACGAGACTTGGAGAGAAAGAATCGGTTATGGAGCTTGCTCTTCATCTCAGCCGTTATTACCGCTATACAACCAGATCCGAGAGAGAGCTTGCCTACCTGCGGGAAGAAGTCGAGCTTGTCAAAAGCTATCTTGCCATCCAAGCGATGAATGTCCAGGATTTGACCTATGTCATCACGATTCCGGAGGCGATGGAAGAGCTCGAAATTCCAAGGCTTATCCTGCAGCCAATCGTGGAAAATGCCGTCGTGCACGGCCTTGAGCCGATCGGTACTGGCGAAGTCCGGATCATAGGCTCGCAAAATGACCGCTACAACCTCATTACCGTCACGGATAACGGCATTGGCGTAACCGAGGAGCAGCTGGCCCAGCTGAAGCTCCAAATGTCGATGCCTCCGACGGAGGACAAAGGCTGCGCCTTATGGAATACCCGCCAGCGCATGCTGCTGCAGTATGGACAAGAGGCTGGCGTGCGCCTGAATCGCGGCGATGACGGCGGGCTGACCGTTGAGTTGTATTGGCCAAACGAGACAAACCACAATTCTTAAAATCAATGCTTACGAAGCAATTCTTTTTAGGAGGAATCGAACATGCGCCAGCTATTAATTGTAGATGACCAATCGATACTTGCAGACGATCTGGCAGATATGCTGCCTTGGGAGGAAGCCGGCATTGATGCTGTGCATAAAGCTTATTCCGGCCCTGAAGCCATCGAGCTGATGCACGAGCATGCCATCGATGTCGTCATTACCGACATCCGGATGCCCGGCATGACGGGTCTTGAGCTGATTCAGGAGATTAAGTTGAACTGGAAGCATACCAAATGCATTCTGCTCTCCGGTTACTCCGATTTCGAATATACCAAACAGGCGCTGAAGCTGAAGTCCAGCGATTATCTGCTAAAGCCGGCATCCGACGATGAGCTGATTACCTCCGTTCGCCGCGCGATCAAGGAGCTTGAGCAGGAATGGCTGGAGATCAGCTCGATGCAGCGGGCCATGTACTCCCTGCGGGAGCAGCTGCCAAAGCTAAGAGAATATCTGCTTCTGGATATGGTGAGCGGCAAGCAGTCTCTATCCCCGCAGCGCTTGAACAAGAAGCTGGCCACGTATACGATTCCATTCCGGGAGGATGACGGCTTCCATGTGATGCTGCTCCGTCTCGATGATGAAGAACGGCTCTATGATGACGGCGAGAGCGAAGCCTTGATTGATTACGCCATTGCCAATATTGCGGAGGAAGTATTCGGAGACCAGCTGGATATCTGGCATTGCAAGGATGCGAACGGCTTTATCGTCTGCCTTTTAAAGGCCAAAGCCGGTTCAACCGTATCCAGTGATTTGGACGGCTGGATTGAGAGCCATGCCTTCCAGCTGCAGCATGTGGTAAAGTCTTATCTGAAGGTTGGCATCTCTATTCTGACGAGCAAAAGAGGCTCTTTCCCCCAAGAGGTAAGCCCTCTCTATCAAGCTTCTATTACGAACTTCCGCCAGTTCATCGGAGGTGAGCGGGAACTGTTCGTGTCACTGGCGAAGGAGCCGACACGCGGAACACCGCAGCTGCTGGGCGAGCTGTACCGCCCGCCTTCCGTGCTGCAGATGCTCGAGCTTGGCCAGTGGGATGCGGCAAACGACAAGCTTGAAGCGATTTTCCGCGAAATTCAGGAGGAGTGGCGCGATTCCCAGGAGCATGTGCTGGAGGCTTACTTTTCGATTGCCGCAACCCTTGCGGCTTTGGCTCATAAGAACAAGAAATGGCTGTCCGATATGATCGGCGATGATTTCCACGCCTTTGCGAACGGCAGTCCGATTAATTCCGTTGAGGATTTGCGCTCATGGACATCCCGTTCGATAGCTTCCTACCGGAAGTCCATCCATATTGAGGACAAGGATTCCCGGTCGGGCATTATCCGCAAGGTCCAGGAATATATTCACAGCCATCTGGAGCAGGCGTCGCTGCACTCCATATCCACGCATGTCTACCTGAATCCTTCCTACCTGTCGAAGATCTACAAGACCGAAACAGGCGAAGGCATCAGCGAATACCTGCTTCGCGCCCGGATGGAGAAATCCGCCGAGCTGCTCACGCAAACCGATGAGAAAATCTATGAAATTTCGGTGATGCTAGGCTACCAGAAGCCAAGCTACTTCATCCAGCTGTTCAAGAAGCACTTCGGCATTACGCCGCAGGAATACCGCAACAAGGTGACAAATTAAGAGCAGACAAGCATAAAAAGACGCTTCTCGCCCGGGTTGGACGAGAAGCGTCTTTTTTGGTTCGTTTATATCAAGTTGGACTTCAAGAGCAGCCGTTGAATTATGACTGTAGCCTCTGCCCTCGTAATATTTGAAGCAGGAGCAAGAACGGAAGCGCTTTGTCCGGATACAACTCCGGCTTGCAAGCAAGCCGCAATGCCGTTTTTAGCCCATGCCGAGATTTTCCCTTTATCCGAGAACGCTTTGATCAGTTCGTTAACGCTGCTCTCTGGAAGATCGGTCTGAATGCCCGTTAACGCCATTGCTTTCGCTATGATCGTCATAGCCTGCTCGCGAGTAATGCTGTCGTTTGGATGGAATTTGCCGTCCGGATACCCGCTAATAAGCTTGTGCGAGTATGCGGTTTGCACAGCATCGGCATACCAGACCGATGCTTTCACGTCCGAGAAGCTGCTAGCGCCATTCTCCAAACGAAGCCCCAGCGCGCGAACGATGATGGCCGAGAACTCGGCACGGGTAATCGCTTTGTTCGGGTGGAACAGTCCGTCACCCGCTCCGCCAACGATTAAGCGCGACGCCATATCTTCCACCGCGTTTTTTGCCCAGTGATGATTGACATCCGAGAAGGCAGCCGTCTTGCTCACGAGCGCATACAAGCTGTTCGTCAGGCTGTTAATGACCGCGAATCGTTTTCCGTCAATCGTGACCAGCTTGGTCGGCACGGGGCGAACGGATCCGTCCGGCTCCACGACGATTGCCGTTAATGCCTCATTCCCGGAGATACTCTCCGGAATGGCAATCATGCGTTCCACATAGGAAGCAAATGTAGATAGCTCATTTTTCTTGCCTTCGTAAGAGATCGAGATTGAGAAATTTACAGGCGGCAATGCCAAGGTGAGCTGATTTTGCTCAACGGCTTTCTGTGCCAATGCTGTCATTTCCGCCGTTGGTTTGCTCAGCTCCACGCTAACCACGACATCCTTGGCCTTGACGCTGCCGCCAAATAGCTTCGCCAAGTCGATAAGCCCCATTGGGAGCGTGTATGCGGCATACTCCGTTTCTATCCGCAAGCTTGCTTGCTTCTCGATCAGCAGCTGCAGAAGCTCGCCCGGCAGCTCGGCAATTGCGACATCCGATCCCGTCTTGATCGGCAGAACAACCGTCACCTGCTGACCCGCGGAAGCAAGCACCTCTTTCACCTTATCCAGGCTCATGGATATAGTCGATACCGTTTGCCCTCCCCGATTGGAGGATTTCAGCTCGCCTAAACGGTACGTCTTTCCGTCAATAAGGATATCAAATCCGGAAGACGATCCCGTATTACTGCCACTGCCGCTATTGCCGATTGCAGCAAATGCAGCCGTAACATTCAGGTTGCCGGTTACTCCGCGATCCGTTCTTGTTGCGGTTCCCAGTCCGTCGCTCCAGCTGACAAACCGGTAACCCGCATCCGGAACAGCCGTCACTTCGGTTCCATCGGCTCCATAATCGACTTCCTGCGTTGCCGTTCCGCTTACGCTTCCTCCTGCTCCCGCAGTATAGGTGAGCGTAAACGTGTTGATCGCGAATTCTGCAGCAACGTTTAGATTGCCGGTTACGTTCAAGTCCGTACGGCTTGCCGTCGTCACGCCGTCACTCCAACGCGTGAAGTGATAACCCGTATCGGCCGCTGCTGTTACTTTTGTGCCGTCCGCGCCATGCTGTACCGTTTGCAGCTTGTCGCCTGTCAACGTTCCATGCTGACCCTCCGCGTAGGTTAACGTATATTCGTTAATCGCAAAATTCGCCGTCACGTTCAGGTCAGCCACATTCCCCTTATCCGTACGCACAGCCTCCTGTGCGCCGTCGCTCCAGCCGGTAAAATGATAGCCAATTGCCGGCTCGGCTTTCACTTCCGTTCCATCGGCTCCATAATCGACTTCCTGCGTTGCCGTTCCGGTCACGCTTCCCCCTGCTCCCGCAGTATAAGTGAGCGTAAGCGTGTTGATCGCGAATTCCGCCGTCACGCTCAAATTGCCGGTCACGTTTACGTCCGTGCGGCTTGCCGTCGTCACGCCGTCACTCCAACGCGTAAAGTGATAACCCGTATCGGCAACTGCCGTTACTTTTGTGCCGTCCGCGCCATGCTGTACCGTTTGCAGCTTGTCGCCTGTCAACGTTCCGTGCTGACCCTCCGCGTAGGTTAACGTATATTCGTTAATCGCAAAATTCGCCGTCACGTTCAGGTCAGCCACATTCCCCTTATCCGTACGCACAGCCTCCTGAACGCCGTCGCTCCAGCCGGTAAAATGATAGCCCGTTGCCGGCTCGGCTTTCACTTCCGTTCCATCGGCTC
>NZ_JAMBNP010000014.1 GCF_023715145.1 Paenibacillus glycanilyticus
CCCAACTAGTAAGACCCCTTGAAGACGACGAGGTTGATAGGTTCGGGGTGGAAGCACAGCAATGTGTGGAGCTGACGAATACTAATCGGTCGAGGGCTTATCCTACAACAAACCCCAAAAAGTGAAGCAAATGCTTCGGAGTTGATTCCGAGTACTTTGCGGGGGCCCCGGTGTAAAACCGGAAAGCTTAAGGAAATCATTCATTCGCATCCAGTTTTCAAGGCGCAAATCTTGAATGCAAGGCCCGTTGGTCAAGGGGTTAAGACACCTCCCTTTCACGGAGGTAACAGGGGTTCGAATCCCCTACGGGTCACCAACTATATGGAGGCTTAGCTCAGCTGGGAGAGCATCTGCCTTACAAGCAGAGGGTCGGGGGTTCGATCCCCTCAGCCTCCACCATATAAGTTTTGTAATGCCGCGAGGTGGAGCAGTCCGGTAGCTCGTCGGGCTCATAACCCGAAGGTCACAGGTTCAAATCCTGTCTTCGCAACCAATTTTCTTCGGACAAGATCCGAAAGTAACATGGAGCTGTGGTGTAGAGGCCTAACATGCCTGCCTGTCACGCAGGAGACCGCGGGTTCGAATCCCGTCAGCTCCGCCATTTTTACAAAGTTTTATGCCGGTGTAGCTCAGTTGGTAGAGCAACTGACTTGTAATCAGTAGGTCGTGGGTTCGACTCCTATCGCCGGCACCATTTTTACAACACAATATGCATGCGGTCGTGGCGGAATTGGCAGACGCGCTAGATTCAGGTTCTAGTGGTGTAACAGCCGTGGAGGTTCGAGTCCTCTCGACCGCACCATATGCGGAAGTGGCTCAGCGGTAGAGCATCGCCTTGCCAAGGCGAGGGTCGCGGGTTCGATTCCCGTCTTCCGCTCCATAATTTTTTGCGGCCTTAGCTCAGCTGGATAGAGCGTTTGACTACGAATCAAAAGGTCAGGAGTTCGAATCTCTTAGGCCGCGCCATTTTTACAAATTGAATTACGGGATGTAGCTCAGCTTGGTAGAGCACCTGGTTTGGGACCAGGGGGTCGCATGTTCAAATCGTGTCATCCCGACCATTTCAATTCATTAGAAGTCAGCAGACGTACTTGATACGTAGGGCGGGCTTTTTTTTAGTTTATGGACAATTAGAGACAGACTTAAGAAAGAAGAGGTGAGTTCAATTGCTGCGCATTGGTATTATTGGCTCTAACTTTATTACGGAAACGTTTATGAATGCAGCAAGTAAGGTCGATAAGGTGGAAGTAACTGCGCTATACTCCCGTACGGAGGAGCGTGCAAAGGCATATGCAGCTGCTCATGGTATTGCTCATACCTTTACGGATCTCGACGAGATGGCACAAAGCGATCTGATTGATGCGATTTACATAGCTAGCCCAAACTCCCTTCATGCGAAGTATGCTATTGCTTTCATGAATAATGGGAAGCATGTTCTCTGTGAGAAACCGCTGGCTTCCAATGCTGATGAAGTAAAAGCTATGTTTGAAGCGGCAGGCGCTAATAAGGTATTGCTAATGGAAGCCATGAAGTCGACGGTTATGCCGAACTTTGAAGCGGTTCGCGAGAATCTGCACAAGATAGGCAAAGTCCGGACCTTCTTTGCTTCGTTCTGCCAGTATTCCTCTCGTTATGACAAATACAAGGCGGGAGAAGTATTGAATGCATTCCTGCCGGAATTGTCGAACGGATCTCTAATGGATATCGGCACGTACTGCATCTATCCGCTTGTTGTGCTGTTTGGCAAGCCTGACAGCGTGAAGGCAAGCGCGGTAATGCTGGAGTCCGGTGTAGACGGCAAAGGCAGCCTGATCCTGAACTACGGGGATATGGAGGCTGTGCTGCTTCATTCGAAGATATCGAATTCAAATATGCCGACCGAAATTCAAGGTGAAGAGGGCAATATGATTATTGAGAGAATCAGTCAGCCTTCGAGCGTTCGAATTCAATACCGCGACGGCCGCCCTGAGGAGAATGTAAGCAGAGAACAAGGGGATAATTCAATGGTCTATGAGATTCTGGCCTTTGCTGAGCTCATTGAGCGCGGCGAGCTTGAATCCCCGGTTAACTCTTATGCAAACTCGCTTACTGTCATGGAAATTATGGATGAGGCACGCCGCCAGATTGGGATTGTGTACCCGGCGGACGGGAAGTAAGGGGATAAAAAAAGCAGGCTGCTCCGGATAATTACTCCGGAACAGCCTGTCCCATTATTGAGCAACCAGCTCTGGGGCTTGCTCGTTTTGCTCGAGCTGCTGCATAAGGAATGCAGAAAGCTCTTGATATCGCTTAGTGACAGTAGCAGCGGATACTTCATATTTCTCGGCAAGATCATTCTTGCTCTTACCGGATTCGGTAACCTCACACACCATATATTCCAACGCGGCACAAAATGCGCCTGATTTACGATACGTTGGTTTCGTCATATTCGTGAAATCATGCCAGATCATAATCGCCATTGCGATATGGTTAGGCTTATAATCCTGTTTCATGGAAGCAATAACTTCATGCGCCAGTTCTGCATATTGCGGATTAGCCCACGTGGATTCGTGGTCAACCAAGTGAACCAGTTCAGCTTCTGTAAAATGACGAAGTGTATTGGAGGCTTTGCTTGTTCTAGCCGATTGTTCGTCCTTCGACATGCAGCACTTTTTATATTTCAAGCCGCTGCCGCAGTGACATTGTTCATTTCTACCTAGTTTAGACATATGAGCTCCTTCGTGCGAAAATCTTTTATGCAAGAGTACATTCCTATATAATAACATAAAAAGAGGTATGGAAAAACGAAAAACCTTCATTTTCCATTCTTTTCGTCTCGGGTAATTATTTTCATATGCCTGGGGCAAGAAGCAAACAATACGATTTATACATATTTAGAAAGGTGTGAATGAGCAATGACAAACGTTGCATTCCAGAGCAATCTGACCAAGTACGCGGAACTGATCGTTAGAGTAGGCGTTAATGTACAGGAGAACCAGGAGGTATTTATTACAGGTGCTGTCGATCAAGCTGACCTTGTACGGCTTGTTGCCGAGCAGGCCTATTTGGCCGGGGCAAGTAATGTACACGTAGATTGGACCGATGACAGATTGTCCCGTCTCAAGTACGAGAAAGCTGCCGACGAGGTGTTCACCCAATATCCGGAGTGGGAAACGGCAAAAAGGAATTCCTTCGTAGAGCGCAATGCCGTATTTATCTCCATCGTTTCCTCCAGTCCGGATCTGCTGTCCGGCATTGATTCGCAGCGAATTGCCAACTTCCAAAAGGCTGCTGGCCAAGGTCTGCAAGCTTTCCGCAGAGCGACTCAATCTGATAAGGTAAGCTGGACGGTTGTTGCTGCTGCAGGAAAAGCATGGGCATCCAAAGTATTTGCCAATGTATCCGAGGACGAAGCGGTCAGTCAGCTGTGGGAAGCCATCTTCAAAGCGGTTAGACTGCATTCGGATGATCCCGTAAAAGCATGGGATGAGCATAACGCAACGCTTCATACCAAAGCGCAGGCGCTAAACGAGAACCATTTCGTGAAGCTGCATTATACGGCTCCAGGTACGGATCTCACCATTGAGCTGGCGGATAAGCATATTTGGGTAGCCGCAGGCAGCGAGAATCAGAACAACGTTGCTTTTATGGCTAACATGCCTACAGAGGAAGTATTCACGGTGCCTCTTAAGTCCGGAGTTAACGGCTATGTGTCCAGCACGAAGCCGCTTAGCTATGGCGGCAACATTATCGATAACTTCAAGCTTACGTTTGAAGCCGGCCGCATCGTTAAGGTAGAAGCAGAGCAAGGCCAGGAAACTCTTCAAAAGCTTGTCGATACAGACGAAGGTTCGCATTACTTGGGCGAGGTTGCGCTTGTGCCGCATGAATCGCCGATTTCGCAATCGAATATTTTGTTCTATAATACTTTGTTTGACGAGAATGCTTCGAACCATTTGGCGATTGGCAGCGGCTATGCGTTTAACATCGACGGAGGTAAAAAGATGTCTTCCGAGGAGCTTGCGGAGAATGGCGTAAACGCCAGCATCACGCATGTCGACTTTATGATCGGATCCGCGGAAATGGATATTGACGGCATCAAATCCGATGGAACAATTGTGCCGATCTTCCGCAAAGGGAACTGGGCATTTTAAGGAATTGAACGGATTGTAAGGGGATGACAGTCATGGCGAAAAAGAAAAGACCAGCAGCACCCAGCCATAGAGGAAGCACAAGCTCTCAGCAGGAGCAGGGTCCAACGTTAAAGGATATGCTTAGCGCAGATGTCCTGCAGAAGCTTAAAGCCCAATCTGACGAGATGAAGGCGGCTGAGGAGCAGAAGAAGCAGAAAGCCCGGGTAGAGGCCGAGGAAGCTCGCAAGAAGGAGCAGAAACGGCTGGAGAACGATATGAATTACTTGCTGGAGAACAGCAAGCAGGATTGGCGGAAATATAAATAAGGTTTGGCGAAGAGCCCCTGGGCTGCATTTTTGTGATGCAGACAGGGGCTTTTTTTATATTTGGGTAAGGCACTTTCGTGCTTGTCAACATATTTTAATAATAATATACAACTCCCTTCGCATAGGCATGGGTATAGAAGAGAGGGAATTAGGCGATGGCTGATAAGAAAGGGCTGAAATGTACATTGTACAGGTGACGATGATGAGAAAAAATCAATCGAATAAACGGCTCCTTCTACCGGAAGAGCTGAGGTTCCAGAACGTGACGGAGAGCAGGCTTACGATTCAAGAGGTATATGACCGCATTTTGAATTTTATGGCGAGTGATCCACGGGCAGCTTATCATTTTGTAATTGGAACAGACAGCCAAGGGTTTAACGGATATACGAAGTTCGTAACGGGCATTATTATTCGGCGGATGGGCAAAGGCGCGTGGGCCTGCTACAGGCAGGTCGTTGTACCGCGCGAGCTAACCTCGCTGAAGGAGAAGCTGACGCTTGAGACGGCCTTGTCGCAGGAGGTAGCCTATTACTTCGTGGAAGGCGCCATCCAGCGGATGGAGGAGCTTCTGCTGCCATTTGTATACCAGGGAGCTTCGCTTGATTTGTTTATCGATATCGACGCAGGTACGGAGCCGACCATTAATAAGACATCGCTTTATGTAGAAGAGATGATAGACCGGGTCAGAGGAATGGGAACATATGCGGCGAGGGTGAAGCCGGATTCGTATGCGGCATCCGCTTATGCCAATCGCCATACGAAGAAGCCTGTCCGCTTCAAAAAGCGTCAAGAGCTTGTGTGAATATAGTGGCGTTTCTTTTTTACACACGAATTAATCAGGGTTTGCGAGTGAGCGTTGAGGGACAAGTATATGGCAAAAAAAGAGCCGCAGGACTGCTGTCCTGCGGTTTTTTGCGTTCGGGAGGGTTTTTCCCTATAGCTGTAGAATTCAAATACGTATAGGGGAAGGAAGGGATGTTATGGGGAAGGAAAGAACGCTTGTCATCAGTGATATTCATGGTTGTTATGATGCTTTCAACCGGCTGTTGGAACGGGTTAATTACGAGCCGGTGAAAGATCAGCTGATTTTGCTTGGGGATTTCGTCAGTAAGGGACCGGAAAGCAGGCAGGTGGTGGAACAAGCAGTCAGCCTGGTCCGGGAAAATGGAGCCATTGCGGTTCAAGGGAATCATGATGAGCGCTTCGTTGATATTGTCCGTAACAAAACCAAAGAGGCGAGAGAGAAGTTCTTCCGCCATGGCGGCCGTCAGACCGTATACAGCTATCTGAAGGGCAGCGACATGACTGGCAGCGAGGAGGACTTGCTGACAAGGCTCAGAGAGACGGTTCTGGAGCGTTATCCGCATCATGCCGACTTTCTGGAGCAGCTTCCGTATTACTTTGAGGATCAGCGTTTTATTTATGTACATGCGGGACTTAATCCAAGATATCTGAACTGGAAGGAGCAGCCAAAGCGGGATTTCTTATATATTAAGGATTCCTTTCATAAAGCGGATACGGTCGTTGATAAGATTGTCGTGTTTGGCCATACGAAGACGGTAGATCTGCATGGCAGACCGGATGTCTGGTACGGCAAAGGCAAGATTGGCATTGATGGCGGCTGTGCAAGCGGGCTGCAATTAAATGCGCTTGAGATTATTGGCGAAGAGGTACGTTCAATCTCGGTACCGGCAAGAAGAGCAGCCATATCATAGGACAAACAACAGAGCGGATTTTCCGCTCTTTTTATATGAAGAATTTTAAATTAAGAAGTTGTGAATTGAAGGAATTAATCGAAATATGTCGAATTAGTGAGCATTAAGAACTATTTCCCAGTATTGAGGTGTAAAGATGAAGGCAGTATTGAAGTACGTCTTATTCGTTCTCTTATTCATTGCAGTTACCACTTCATTACGCCCAACAATCACCTTTGCGAACACAGAAAAGGCAGCCCCGGAGATTCGGATTACCGAATGGCAGATCCACCCGGGGACGGATGAGGATAGCAAGACGCCGCCGGCCGCCGGCTGGATTACGGTAAAGGAAGATGAAGCAGCGCCTGAATTGCCGGAAGGGACCAGCTCTTTATGGGTCAAGGTTGAGCTGCCTATTATAGCCGAACCGCATGCAGGGATGCTGGTAGAAAAAGCTTATGCGCAGAATGTCTCTGTCTATATGGATGGAAGAAATCTTTATGAAACGACTAGAGATCACTCTTACGATGTTAATCGATTTGTTATTCCGTTAGCTGAGGCATCGGATGAAACCCTTTACATTCATCTTGTTAATGATACGGGCAACATTGGTGTCAGCGGTGGTCTTGTGCTTGGAGATTACGCAAAGCTATACCGTACAACGTTGGTCAAGCAAATAGATAATATCATACTCGGTGCGGCATTTATTTTCATAGCAGCATTGATGTTTATTTGTATGATTTTCCTAAAAAAAGTCCACGTTCAAGGCTGGAAATCGCTTAGTTTAATTATTTTTTCTATTGGTTGTATGTTGATTTTTTACTCACCATTTCTATATATGTTGAATGAAGATTATGGTTGGCTATATGCCACCGGCTTTGATCTATCGTCTAATCTATTCCTTCCTGCCTTATTTTTCTTCCTGGAAACGTTCTTTGGCAGAGGAAAGTTTTCAATCATTCGCATCTTTAAAATATATGCTTTATGCTTGATGATTTTTTCGACCATAGGACTATTCTTGAACATTCTAACTAATAATTCTTTCTATTCCACTTACTATTCAATCTCAACCATCCTGTTTGTTCTTGGGGTAGTTGGTGGTTGTCTCATTCTACTTGGAGTTTTACTGGTATTCAGTTTCAAGAAACAAAAAGATGCGATGATATTAGCTACTGGCCTTGGATTATTTATCATCTTTACAGTTGCAGATATTATCCAATATTACTCGCTATCGAGAAATTATGAGTTTATGTATTGGAAATGGGGAATCGTATGCTTCGTATTTACGTTAGTAGTCCTGCTGGGAAGGCAAATTGTAATCAACTTCGAGAAGGTTGTAACTTATTCCAGACAACTTGAGATTTATAATAATGAACTTCAGCGTTCAGAGAAAATGGATATGATCAGCCAACTAGCTGCTTCGGTTGCTCATGAAGTCCGTAATCCGCTGCAGGTTACCCGTGGCTTTTTGCAGTTATTGGAAGAGAAGAGCATTAGCAATAAAGAGAAGAATTATATGGTGCTTGCCATCAACGAGCTTGACCGTGCTTCCGAGATTATTACCGATTTCCTGACATTTGCCAAGCCACAGCTTGAGCATGTAACAGTATTGAATATTGCAAACGAATTCAAGCATATCGGCACCATTCTTATACCGCTGGCTAATCTGCAGGGAGGCCGGATCAAATTAAACATTCCAGATCATTTGCAGATTCAAGGCAATTCCTCTAAATTCAAGCAAGCTTTTATCAATATGATTAAGAATAGCATTGAAGCGTTAAATGGTGACGGTGAAATAGAAATCAACGGCTATCATGAAGAGGACCGGGTTATTATCTGTATAAAAGATAATGGGGTAGGAATGACGGAGAGCGAGCTTGCACAGCTTGGTGAGCCGTATTATTCGAATAAAACCAAAGGAACAGGACTTGGTCTTATGGTCACCTTTAGCATCATAGAAGTGATGCAAGGAAATATTAAGTTCAAAAGTAGCAAAGGGATAGGAACAGAAGTTGTTATTACTTTCCCTGCTGGATAAGTTAAAACCACTCCGATTTCCGGAGTGGTTTATATTTTTATATTTAGTTACCAAGCAGGAATTTCCTCTGCCGAAGCAGCTTTCAATGTGGAGGGTTTCGGCGGAATAACCAGATAAGCATGCTCTGGTGTTTCTTCAACGGCAGTAACTTCGATATTGTCCGGAATGTCTACGCCAAACGCGTCTTTGATTGCTGCTTTGGGATCATCCAGCAATTGTTGCTTGAATGCATCGTCTTCCCAAGCTTTCTGAATAATTTGATCCCTAGTAATCTGATTCGACAAAATAACCCCTCCAATTATGCTAATAGAATACCACCCGAGTACCCAAATTATAGCATAACTATTGGTTATATTATACTATCTTATCCGATTATTCGACAAAATATAATCAAATCCGCCTGATAATAAAGTCCTTCTTGTATGCTCGACTCTTTCGGTAAAGGAAGCTATACCTTCGTATATGGATTTGCTAAAAGAGTAGAGACGCTCTAAGTGGAGCGGGCTATTGTTAAGGAAGTCCAGAATATCCTTGCCACGGGCACAATATACTTTCATAAGACCACGGTCATAGATATGCGATTCTACTTCTTGTGAATTTAGCGCGATCTGGGTAGACGTCCGTTTGGAACGGATTAAAGATAATAGGCAGTTATAGTTCCCTTCCCGAAGATCATCCTCCCAGTCGGCCAGATCGTCCGCCATCTGGAGGAGAACCAGACTGAAGTCGACCCGTTCTTCCACCTGTAGGATAAGCTCTGGCCGGTCTGCCAGGAGAAGAACGCCGGTGCTTGCTAATTTAAGCGGTGAGGCTTTTTTGGCAACCTTCACGATGTCCGTATTGAAATAATCATGCTTGTCTTCATGAACAACGGCAATCGCCCATTCATTCACATATTGCTGACGATAGCTCCAGAAAAGCGAGTCGGCAGCAAACAGCTCGCGAAGAATAACCTCCAGCTCGGAGTGGCATAAATGAGCTAGTGCAAGCTGCTCTTTCCAGGCAGCAGGCGTCTCGTCCATGACGTCGTCCTGCAGAAAGTAATAAAGCATGTTGAACACATTAGCCAATGAGAGCGCGCGGCATTGCCTGATCGGAATGGGGACAGCTTCATTAATCCAGTAGGGAAGCAAATAACAAATATAATTTTTGGAGCTTTCCCGTTCAAAGACGTCAAATTTGCGGAGATAAGCCAATCCGTTCTCATTAAACGGTTCAGGGAAATTGGAGATTCGCCGTCTAGCTTCAGAAAAGACCAATTGCAATTCAGAGACATAAGGATCGAAATAATTCATCTGGAGGCTCCCCGTTTGTTCGCTCTATTCATCACGCTTCACAATCTCCATCAAGGCAATAATCTTGACGGAGCTGAATTCCTCATCAGACAGTCGGGATAGAAGGGTATCTTTAATGGATTGTTTCTCTTCAGGCGTCAGGCCGTCCTTCGCTTTATCGGCTAAACCCGTCAATTCCTTCTTGGAGAACTTGCTGAGCAGCAGGCTGGCAGCTTCATCTTTATTCTTAACAATAAGCTGATCACCGGTAGCAGGCTTGTCCGTTGCTGGTTTAGATGCACCACCCTTATCCGTCGTTGAATCGGATTTAACCGGTTTATCCCCTGCCGCCGTATGGTCTTTACTGCCGCCGTTGTTTGCATCAGCAGCGACTGAACCCTGAAGGGCTTCAACTGTTTTTTTATCGAAATATTTGGAGTTATCGGCAATGATCTGCTGAACGTCAGGATCCTTCTTAAGAGCTTCTACTTCATCCGTTGTCAGAATTTGATCTGCCATTTCGTTCATCATTTTATTGGATAAATAGTGGAACCCGATCTTGTAGCCCGCAAAGCCTACGACACCAAGAATGACGAGGATAGTCAGCAGCTTGGTCCAAATGACTGTGTTTTTCTTGAGCGGTTTTCGGGAGCCTCCCGGATATTTGATCCAGGCTTGTCCGTCCTTGCTTTTGTACTTCTGAATACCCACGAGACGAAGGGGCGTATTCACCTTTTTGAATTCCATTTGTATCGCAATCTCCTTTGTATCCCAGCTGTAATGTGGCTTATTATACCATATAAAAGGAGATTGCTAGAAATCGCTCTAGTGCCAAATGCTTATCCTACTTGCCAAAAGGACTAGAAGAGCACTAATTTACACTTTGCTATCATTCTGTTAAGTTTTGGTTGAGAGATCCTTATAATTCCATTAAAATAGGAGAATGATTAAACAATTTTCCAGAACAGGACCAAGGTCGTGGATAGGACTGTACCTCAGCAGGTTATGAAGCCATGGCTCCTGCATTAAAGTTAGATGAGTAGCGTTACTTCTTTAATGTGGAGGTTATCAGGCATGACAAGCGAGTTGGAGGTTTATGTAGTACTTACAGATACGGGAACGTTATTCACGAGAACGATTAAGTGGTTTACGAAAGATCCGCTTAATCATGCGTCTATAGCGTTTGACAGCGGATTAAACGAGGTCTACAGCTTTGGCCGCAAAAATCCGCAGAATCCGTTCTTCGCGGGCTTCGTGAGGGAAAATATGCGCGGACAGCTGTTTGCCGAGGCTAATTGCGCCTTATACCGCTGCCGCGTACATCCTGGTGCTTATGCCAAAATGCGTAGTGTCATTGCCGAGATGGAACGAAACAGAGAGCAGTATCGTTACAACTTGATTGGAGTTATCGGGCTGTTGTTCAACACCCAGCTCATTAAGAGGGATTACGCTTACTTTTGTTCGGAATTTGTTGCAGCGGTATTCGAGAAGAGCGGCGTCCATCTTGTTAATAAGTCTTCCTTTCTCGTGACGCCGGGCGATCTGGAGAATACTCCAACGCTTGAGCTCATCTATGAGGGAAGGCTGCAGAACTTGTTAAATAATCGGATAGACGACGAAATAGGCAAGCGCCTTGCGTAACGACGCAAGGCGCTTGTTGTTTTATTTGCCGTTCACGCTTAACCGTTTACAGCCTCTCCGCCGTTTATGTGGAGGAATTGTCCGGTTACATAGCTGGAATCTTCGGAGGCCAGATATACATAAGCCGGAGCAAGCTCATAAGGCTGGCCGGCACGCTTCAGCGGCGTATCCGAACCAAAGGTGGATACCGACTGCTCATCGAAGGTGGACGGAATAAGCGGTGTCCAGATCGGTCCCGGGGCAACGCCGTTTACGCGTATGCCGCGATCTGCCAGATTGGTTGCCAACGCTCTTGTAAAAGACACGATGGCGCCTTTGGTAGCGGAATAATCGATTAAGGTCGGGTTGCCCTTATAAGCCGTGATGGAAGCCGTATTAATGACGGTGGCGCCCTGCTTCAGATGGGGGAGAGCGGCTCTTGTCAGATGGAACATGCCAAATACATTAGTCCGGAATGTCTTCTCAAGCTGCTTGGCGGTAATATCTTCAAGCCGCTGCTGCACATGCTGCTCGGCGGCGTTATTGACGATAATATCTAGCTTGCCAAAGGACATGACCGTCTGTTCGACGGCATTGCGGCAGAATGCTTCATCTCCGATATCTCCGGGAATAAGAAGACAGCGTCTTCCGGCTTGCTCGATCTCTTGTTGAACAAGCTTTGCATCCTCATGCTCATTATAGTACACAATGCTGACGTCACAGCCTTCACGGGCGAAGGCAACTGCTACCGCCCGGCCAATACCGCTGTCTCCCCCGGTAACAATAGCTGCTTTGTTCGCCAGCTTGTTAGCCGCTTTATAATGATCGGTCTTATAGACCGGAAGCGGATTCATCTCAGATTCTATACCTGGCTGCTTATTCTGATGCTGCGGCGGGAAAACCACGCTTTTATTGCTTGACGATTGTGACACTGGGCAAAGCCTCCTTTTTTGGATATCCGTTCTTCTATTAGTGTGGGATGTTGGGAGGTCTGCTATACACTATGCATGAGCGGAGAGGGTGGTTTAGGCGAATGCCTGACCGTAGGCGAGGAGTAGCTTGTGAAAAGGTTTAGGAGTTAAAAATCTAATTGACAATGATTATCATTATGAATATACTCATTGGTAGTTCATTATCGAATTACATATTAACTGGATAAGGGGTTAACTATTCAATGAAAATCAAATTAGCTGCAGTTGCACTGGCAAGCGCGGTCGTATTTGCAGGCTGCGGCTCTAACAATAATGAAGCAGATAACGCGAAAGAGGCTTCGGCCAATGCGGAACAACAAGTCTCGAAGGTAGAGAATTGGGATGAGATTACGGGACAATACCGCCAATTCGCCCTGGATCAGACCGACATGCTGGTGGCGGAGACCGATAAATTTGTTCAGGCCGTAAAATCAGGCAAGGTAGAAGAGGCGAAATCGCTGTATGCGCCAACGCGCATGTATTACGAGAGAATTGAACCAATCGCGGAAGCACTTGGGGATCTGGATCCGAACATCGATGCCCGCGAGAATGATGTGGAGGAGAAGGACTGGCGCGGCTTCCACCGCATCGAGCAAGCCCTCTGGGTGAATAACACGACAGCCGGAGCAGAGGATTACGCTTCTCAGCTTCTGGATGATACGAAGACGCTGCGCGCTTTAATTGAAACGGTTGAGGTAGAACCAAGCCTTCTCGTTACTGGTGCGGTGGAGCTGCTAAACGAAGTGTCCTCCTCCAAAGTAACGGGCGAGGAGGAGCGTTACTCGCATACGGACTTGTATGATTTCGCCGCAAACGTGGAAGGCGCGAAGAAAATCTACGAGCTGCTGAAGGCCGAGCTGAACAAACAGGACGCTGACCTGGAAGCGCAAATCGGCACAAGCTTTGACAATCTGGATCAAGCGCTCGCAGCCTACAAAAGCGGAGACGGATATGTGTCTTACCTTGATCTGAAAGAGGAAGATACGAAGAAGCTCAGCCAGCTGCTTGACGCATTAGCTGAACCATTGTCGCAAATGGGAACAATTCTGGGAGCTTAACAATATGACGACCGACAAAACTAATAAGAATGCTGGAGACAGCATATTGGAGAAACCGATCAGCCGCAGAGATATTTTGCGGTTGGCTGGTGTTGGGGGCGCCGGGCTATTGCTTGGCGCTTCAGGCGTTGGGGCAATATTCGGCACAAAAGGCATGAGCGTATCAGGTACAGCCAAGCAGGATAACGAGGCAGACAGGATTGAATTCTACGGCAAGCACCAGGCCGGAATTACGACTCCCGCACAAGACTTCTTAATGTTTGCGGCCTTTGACCTGACGACCGAATCCGCAGATGAGGTGCGTAAGCTGTTCAAGGCCTGGACCGAGGCTTCCGCTGCGATGGCAAGGGGCGATATGATTGGCGAGAATAACGGAAATCAGAATCTGCCTCCATCGGATACAGGAGAGGCAGCGGGGCTTAATCCTTCGAAAACAACCTTAACGTTTGGGGTTGGTCCATCCTTTTTTGATTCGAGATTTGGGCTTGCCTCCAAGCGGCCTGCTGCGCTTGCCGACCTGCCGGCCTTTGGCGGTGACGAGCTGAGGGAGGAATGGAGCGGCGGCGACATTGGCGTGCAGGTGAACGCGAACGATATGCAGATTGCCTTCCATGCGATCCGCAATCTGGCCCGCATCGCAAGAGGCAAGGCTGTGCTGCGCTGGACGCAGGAGGGCTTTCAACGTACCGGAGGCGCGGATCCAACGGGGGCAACCCCCCGCAATCTGATGGGCTTTAAGGACGGTACCGGTAATCCGGATGTGAACGACGATGCCTTGATGAATGAGGTTGTATGGGCGCAGGCCGGGGACGGTACGCCATGGATGACAGGCGGCAGTTATATGGTTGTGAGACGTATCCGGATTCGAGTAGAGGTATGGGACCGCTCAACATTGGGCGATCAGGAAGCTACGTTTGGACGTCATCGCGATAGCGGCGCGCCGATAGGATCCAAGAAGGAATTTGATCCGGTGGAGCTGGGCAAGAAGGATGAGAAGGGCAAGCCTCTCATCCCCGTAAATTCGCATGTCGCGCTGGCGCGGGGAGACGGCAAGATCAAGATTTTACGCCGATCGTACTCTTACTCCAGCGGCATGGATAACCGCACCGGACAATTTGATGCTGGTCTCTTATTTATTTGTTATAATCGCGACACGAGAAAGCAGTTTATTCCGATGCAGCAAAAGCTTGGGCAAATGGATGCCCTTAACGAATATATTGTCCATAACGGCAGTGCCGTATTTGCTTGTTTCCCTGGCGTACGCGAAGGCGGCTATATCGGCGATACGTTATTGTAGGCGGAAGGGAGACAATTAATAATGACCGGACAACATCAACCTCAAGCGTATTTCTCCCGGTTCCTGCTGCTTCTTGTCGCTGTCCTCTTGTGGACCGGAATGATAAGCTCTGCCTCCGCGATAGGCTTCAGCCCAAGTGCTTATGCCGCGGAAGGTCAGTCGACCGAACAGCTCGATAAGCTGCTTCCGCTGGTTGGCGGGGCTCTGGCGGCTGCCGGCGAAGGAGACTGGCAGGATGCCAAGGATCATATCAAGCAGGCTAACGAGAGCTGGGAACAGTTAAAAACAGGCGCAAAGGCGAGTGCTGCCGATGTCTCCTCGGCGCTTGCGCATGCGACGGAAGCCCTTGATCAAGCGGCAGCTAAGCCGGAAGAGGCCAAGGCGGCTTTATCCGCTTTGGCCAAAGCGATTAATACGTTCGTAAAGAGCGAGAAGGCGGCGGAAGAGCCGGCGTTATCGGGGAAGGAGGCGGCAGCGAGCCTGCTGCCGCTGGCGGAGAAGCTGCTTGGCAGCATTCAAGCCGGGCAATGGGAGCAGGCAAATGCCGCCTACAAGCAGATCAATGACAGCTGGCCGCCGATTGAGCAATCGATCCGCGGCGAGAATTTCACCGTCTATGGGAAGCTGGAGACGAGCATGAGCATGATTCGAATCGCACTCCAGGCGGAACCGCCTCGGGAAGAAGATGCCCAGTCAAATGCGTCTGCCCTAATCACCCTTATTAATGATTATAAAGACGGGAAAATCTCGGCGGAACCAAGCAAGGCGTCAGAGGAACTATCAATAGGGGATCTGGTCGATAAGCTGAATCAGGCATCGCAGGACATTAAAGCGGGTCATTATGAGGAAGCGGACGGTCAGATGCAGTCGTTTATCAGCAGCTGGCCTTCCGTGGAAGGTCAAGTGCAGATTCGTTCTGCGGCGGCCTATCAGGACATAGAAATCAAGATGACGGATGTATCCAAATATCTGCTAGCGGCAACGCCTTCACCGGATAAAGCGGAAGCGGTTATCGAGCAAATCCGAGGCCAGCTGACGCCAATGATGTCGGAAGCGAAATATACGGCCTGGGATGCGGGGATGATTTTGCTGCGGGAAGGGCTTGAAGCCATTCTCGTGCTGGCGGCTCTGCTTGCTTATCTGAAGCGTACGAACAATCAGTCCAAAAATATCTGGGTATGGTCTGGCGTATGGACGGGGCTGCTTCTCAGCGTGGCTCTAGCCGTTCTATTAACAACGTTCATAGCGGAAGCCACGGCGGGCAGCGCCCGGGAAGCGATGGAAGGAATAACGGGATTGGTATCCGTGCTGCTAATGCTCTCGGTTGGTAACTGGCTGCACAAGAAATCCAATCTGCAGGCATGGAACCAATATATTGATGACCGCATGGGCAGCGCGCTGGCGAAGGGGAGCTTATGGTCGCTGTTTATCGTCTCGGGTCTCGCGATTTTGCGGGAAGGGGCGGAGACGACGATTTTTTATATCGGGATGGCGGGTTCCATCGAGCCTGTTCAATTGATACTCGGAATTGGAGTGACGTTCCTCCTTCTGCTCATGATCGGCTTTGCGATTATCCGATTCAGCGCGAGGCTGCCCATCCGGCCGTTCTTCCTTGCGGCTTCGGCTTTAATCTATTACCTGGTTGTCCGATTCCTTGGCGAAAGCATTCATTCGCTTCAGGTGGCCTCATGGCTTCCGGCACATTCCTCGGAATCGCTCGCAACCTTAAGTTTTCTTGGGGTGTACCCGACTTGGGAGACGACAATTCCGCAACTTGTGGTGCTGGCCGTCATCCTGACGAGAATCGGATTCGTACAACTTCGCAAACTCCAGGCGAAGGGGCTTGCCGATTGACGCGTCACTTGATATGCTGTTTACATTAAAGCGAGGTGATCATATGTCCGCCAATGAACATAATGAGGCTCAAGCTGAGGTGCAAGAGCAAGCAAAGCCGCTTACACAAGCTGAGCGCGCGAAGCAGCTTCTTGCTCAGAAGAAGCAAGGGCAAAACGGAGCAGCCGGTCTGAAGCATCAATCGACTGCTACGCAGGCTATGAAGAGCCAGAATACAAAGAAAGTAAACAACCAACGTAAAAAAATGGGCGTTTAATGAAAACATGCAGGGGCTGTCTTTAACTAGTCTGTTCAGGACTAGATAGGGGCAGCCTTTTTTCATAGGAAGTATAAATGCCTCTTCTTTGTCTCATCCTTGGAATAGAGAAGAGGAGGAGTTTCCCTGCTGAGCTATTGGTTAACGCACCGCCGCAAGCTGCCCGGTCTTATGCTGGTCTGTGCTCTCATCGTCATGCTGGAAGGAGCGGAGAGCGCTGCCAGAAAACATAACACTCCGCTCGAGGCAAGCGCATATGCTTCCGTCGCTGACGGAGAAGAGGCCAGCTACTCGGATTGGACCATCCATGTCTCGTCCGCGCATCCCAATTACATGCTGGGCAAATCCGAGCCGGCAACGGGAGTGTATTTGGGTGCTTACGTGCTTCAAAATTCAACGATCCATTACAGCATGGCGGAGTTCAACCAATTAGCAGGAAAGCAGCATGCCAGCTTCTTCAAGTATGTCGGATACGGGGAGCCTTTCCCGGTTGAATGGGTTAACGAAGTGAAGGCCGAGGGCGCCTTTCCCCATATTGCCTGGGAGCCTAACAACGGGCTGGCCGAGGTAAAGGACAATGCTTATTTACGGGGTTTTGCCGATGCTGCCCGCAAGGCCGATGTGCCGATCTTCCTGCGGTTTGCCTCCGAGATGAACGGAACCTGGACGAATTACAGCGGTGATCCCGAGCTTTATATGGACACATGGAGATTGGTTCATGATATCTTTGAAGAAAGAGCTCCTAAGACGGCAATGGTCTGGACCGTGCTTAATGTGCCGGAGCGGCCGATTGAGGATTATTATCCGGGTGATGATTACGTAGATTGGATAGGAATCAATGTCTATAACGTAAGATATCATAACGGGGATTTGAAGCAGCGTTCGGATTTCGAGGACCCTCTTCAGATGATTGATTACGTCTATAACCGGTTCAGCCGGACGAAGCCGATTCAGCTGTCGGAATACGGCGTGACTCACTATACGGTTACCGATGGAGTGCAGGATAACGAGTTTGCAATCTCGAAAATCAATCGACTCTATGCCAACCTCCAAGAGCTCTATCCGAGGGTAAAAGCCGTTTATTATTTTGACGTGAACAACCTTACGGAATACAACGAAGCACGCCGTATTAATGATTATTCCATAACCGGCGAGCAGCAAATTTTGGAGGCTTATCAAGCGGCAACGGCCAGTCCTTACTATTTGAGCCGTGCAGCGGCTACTGCGGGAAGCGGGACTTCCTCTATGGTCACGCAACCCTTTACTTACCGCGGGCATATATTCGAGCAGGACGGCGAGCTATACGTGGATGAGCAGTTTTTCAGCCATATGCTGCAGGTGGAGATTGAAACGACGGAGAACGGAATGGTCCGGCTGACCAGGTGGGAGAACGGCGCAATACCAAGAGCAGCGCAGGTTCCGTTCCTTCCGCATAAAATATGGAGCGGTTACAAGGTGAACGGCGTATACCCGTTATGGCGGGAAATAAATGCCCTGCCCCTGGTAATGGTTGCGGAGGAGCTTGGCTACCAGATTAGCTGGAACGGAAAACACATCTATATAGAGGAATGAAAGTGCTTGTCCCCCCGCATAATGAAAGTACACAATTCCATGAACACAGCATGAACGGAGGGATGAATCATGACAGCGATCAGCGGCTCAACCATGCGGATTTACCTGCTTGCTGGCGTTGCTACAACCAAGGGTTATTTTGATGAATGCCGTAACCAGCTCGACCGGATATTCCGGGCAGATGGACGCGAACCGATTATTCATGTCCTGCACCCGTACGGGGATGTCAGCCGTAATCTGTACAGGCAAATTGTTGAGGTGGGGACCGATCTAACTAACCGGATGTCAATTGGCCGGATTGGCGGACGTGCCGCGTTTCAACAGGTAAAAGAAACCATGCAGGGCGAAGATGAACCCATGCTGTTTATCGGGCATAGCGGCGGGGGAGCGGCGGCTTACCAGGCGGGGAAAATGCTGTATCAGCAGCGTCTCAACCGGAACTTCCGTATTGTTCAGGTGGGCTCGCCGCGTATTCCGATTCATCCGGAGCTGAGGGATAAAGTGTGCTTTTTCCATTCCGTCGACAAGGAAGGGAAGCTCAGCGATCCCATCAGCCGGATTGGTACCTGGGGAGGCTGGTCAGCGGGAGACACAGCGGTTCCGCGGTGGAACCGATACAAATATTCTCCGTCCATCGTGGAAGGGATTCCGTTAATCGGCGGACATGCTCACTATTTCTCTCATCAAACGCCTTACGTGGATCAGGATTCCGTATGTAATCTGGATAAAACCATCAATCGGGTACGCAACTGGCTTCTTCAATCCTGGTCTTGATTTTCGTTCTTATTGGTTCATGAACACATCAAAAACTCCGCAGGAAATGCGGAGTTTTGCTTATATAGTCAAACCAGCGGACACCAGCCCGGGGGCTCGGAGCAGACCGCTTCGGCAAACTGCGGCTCCTCCCTGCACAAATCGGCAAAGTAGCTGCTCAGAATATGGTTGCCGGAGACGGAGCCCATTCCGAAGGAACGTTTGACCTCGCCTTTTACATGCATGTAGAAGTACGTTTTTTTGGTATCCGGGGATTGGTATACCAGCGGCGGCAAATGAGGCACGATATCAAATTCATTCTGAAGACGCCAGTGCGTTTCGACGGTATTGTTATAAAGCCGGACGAAGCGGGGGTCTCCGACACGCGGGGTGCCAAAGGTATAAACGATTGGTGCCGTGAAAGGCGTGTTGACGGCGATATCGAGCGCGGCAAGGGTAGCGAGCGCTCCGCCAAGGCTATGTCCGGTGATGAATAACGGCTTGTCGACGGGCAGCTGCTCGACTAGTTCAAGCACCTGATCGCGCGTTGACGAATAAATATCGGTAAACCCCTTGTGGGTTTGGCCGGCATTTTTGACGGGACGGTAAGTGGTTTGCTGGGCTATGAAGTCAGATACCCAGTCCACAGCCGAACCCGAGCCTCGGAAGGCCAGAACGGAAGAACGGTCCGATTGCAAAACAAAGCCAAAGCGTTCCTCGGTGTCATCATAAGCTTTGGCGGAGAAGGCCCCAGTCATATGATAATCGCGGGGGACAAGAAAAAGGCCGTCCTTATTCTCAAATTGCGAGTAAGTCTGTCCAGCAATACCGGCAAGAAATAGGGCAATTCTCAGATCAAACGGCTGCGGCTGGCCTTGTCTCATGGGCCTTGGAAATACCGTTGTATTGGTCCTTCTCGTTGTTTTTGCCATATACGGATCCCTCCGCTCTTTCCATGGGCTGATTATGTATACTATGACTGGGCGCTTGTATGGGTAACTGATTCCTATTGACTTTTTGAAATAAAACATTGTAACATAGTGTAAATTTCATAATAAGGCATTGACCAAAGACAAGATCTCCTTTACATATCCGCCCAGAGAGAGAAGCCCAGGCTGAAAGCTTCTTCGGTGAAAGATCGAGATTACCGCTTTGCAGCCGTGACCTGGAACCTGCATTATTGATGCGGTAGTACACGTGACCGACCGATCCCCGTTAACGGATTCCAATGAAGCATCTCTGCGCAATTGAAGCGCGGGATGGAATTAGGGTGGAACCACGAGCAGAACGCACTCGTCCCTTGCAGGGAGAGCTGCGTTTTTTTGCGTTCACAAAAATCAGGGAGAAACGGAGGAGCAGAAATGGAGATTCAAGCTGTATGGCCAGACGGAAGTATAAGGAGGGTATTGCAAGGCACGACGATTGCGCAAGTGGCTGAATCGATGGAAGCCGATTGGAAAAAAACAATAATAGCGGGGGCAGTTAATGGGACGATGACCGATCTTGATGAGCCGTTTGGCGATGGCAGCCGAATCGACATGATTGCTCAGGACAGCCCGGAAGGGCTTCATATATACAGGCATAGTACGGCTCATGTGCTCGCGCAGGCGATCAAACGATTATACGGGAGGCAGGCAGTAAAGCTCGGGATCGGCCCGGTTATCGAAGACGGCTTTTACTATGACGTGGAGCTGGATCATACCCTCTCGACCAAGGATCTCGAAGCAATCGAGCAAGAAATGCGAGTCATCATCAAGGAGAACTGGCCGATTAAACGGCAGGTTGTGTCGCGGGAGGAGGCTCTGTCTATCTTCTCGGAGCGGAAGGAACCGCTCAAGCTGGAGCTGATCCGGGACCTGCCAAGCGGCGATATCATCAGCATCTACGAGCAAGGGGAGTTTGCGGATTTGTGCAGGGGCCCGCATCTGCCTTCGACAGGCCGGATTAAAGCATTCAAATTACTGCATGTAGCTGGAGCTTATTGGCGCGGCGATTCGAATAATCAGATGCTTCAGCGCATTTATGGAACAGCTTTCCTGAGCAAATCCGATCTTGCCGATTATTTGCATCGGCTGGAGGAAGCGAAGAAGCGTGATCATCGCAAGCTTGGCAGAGAACTGGAGCTGTTCATGTTCTCGGAGGAAGCACCCGGAATACCGTTTTATTTGCCGAAGGGAATGGCGGTCCGGACAGCTCTGGAGAACTTCTCCCGCGAGCTGCTCAACAGGAACGATTATGAAGAGGTCCGCACGCCGTTTATGATGAACAAGCGGATGTGGGAGCAGTCCGGGCACTGGGATCATTACAAGGACAATATGTATTTCACGCAGGTGGACGAGGCTGAGTTTGCGCTTAAGCCGATGAATTGTCCGGGGCATATGCTGATCTTCAAGAACAGTCTGCGCTCTTATCGGGAGCTGCCCATCCGTCTAGCGGAATTCGGGCAGGTACACCGGCATGAGCTGTCCGGGGCGCTCGGCGGAATGATGCGGGTGAGGACCTTCTGCCAGGATGATGCGCATCTGTTTGTCCGTCCCGACCAGATCGAAGAGGAGATCGGCAAGGTCATGGCTTTGATCGACGATGTATATAAGGTGTTTGGCTTCGACTATAGCGTGGAGCTGTCCACAAGGCCAGCTGACCACATGGGCTCGGAGGAGCTATGGGATGAGGCGGAGCAATCGCTTAATAATGTACTGGATGCCCGCGGGATGAGCTATCGCGTTAACGAGGGGGATGGTGCCTTCTATGGGCCGAAGATTGACTTCCATATCGTAGATGCCTTGAAGAGAAGCTGGCAGTGCGGAACAATCCAGCTGGATTTCCAAATGCCGGAGAAGTTTGACTTGTCCTATATCGGAGAGGATAACAAGAAGCAGCGGCCGGTTGTCATCCATCGCGCGGTATATGGCTCTCTTGACCGCTTTATCGGGATCTTGATCGAGCATTACAGCGGCGCCTTTCCGATTTGGCTGGCTCCTGTCCAGGCCAAGATCATTCCGGTGTCGGAGCATGAGCTGGATTACGCGCTGCAGGTGAAAGCTAAGCTGATCCAGGCAGGGATACGAGTAGAGGTAGATGCGCGCAGCGAAAAGCTGGGCAACAAAATACGGAAGGCCCAGCTTGAGAAAGTTCCTTATATGCTTGTCGTAGGGAAAAACGAGCGGTTAAGCGGCAGCGTCTCCGTTCGAAAACGCGGTGAAGCGGACGCGGCTGTGAGCCAGATCAATTCCGTTGCCGGAAGCATTCTCGAGGAGCTCCATCTGCGCAGATGAGTCCGTGTAGGCTCGCTCCAAGCCTTATTAGATAGTCTTGGAGCGACGCTTGCGGGAGTGTCTGGAAAGCTCCTGTTCCGGCGGCTCCGGTTCGCTATTCGCGGTAAGAGGTTCATCAAGCATCAGGATACGCGATTGCTTCTTCGAACTGCGTCCGGTAAGCAAATCGCCGGTCCAGCCTTTTTGCCACAGCCATAAATAGATAAGCAGGGTAACAATAAGAATAATGACGCACATGCCTATGAAGCCCAGCCGGTGATTATCCCAGGGGAGCGGGTTGAAGTTTGTTCCCCATAAGGCACCGATGACGGTAGCTGGCGTAAAGATAACCGTAAAAATCGTCAATGTCTTCATAATATCATTGCCGCGGAAGCTGGAGAGTGCATCATCCATGGAGATCAGCGTATCTATCTCCAAAGCATAATGCTTCAGAAGAGATTCGATACGGTCCAGCTTGTAGGTGGTCCGCTTGAATACCTCCGTGTCGGTCAGTTTGTCCATAAAGGCTTCCTGAGCGGCACCGTACAGCTCTCTGATCGGAATAAACTGATGACTCCAGTGCAATAAATCGTATCGCCGTTCAAAAATAACATCAAGAAGTCCGGTCCTGTTCGAGATGCGCATCGATTGCTCGAGCTCACCCAGACGTTTCTCGAAGCCGTCAAGTCCTTGATGGAACGGACCGAGCAAATGGCCCAGCATGATAAAGAGGGCTTCCGGCGCCGATGCGCAGTTGTTTAAACGGGAAGTGATCGTATCATCCTGCAGGCGGATCATAAATCGCAGGTCGGTATGCAGGGTAACGATTTTATCTTCCATCAGCCAGAAATAAAATGGCTGTACGTCGGTCGTCTGTTCAGAGGCTTGGAGCATCAAGGTGCCGGACACAACCGTACTTTGAACGGCAGAATGCTTAACCGCAATCTGATTCTCCTTTTTGCCCCAGCAGTCGTCCAGCCAGCTTGCGCATTCCGGAAGGAGCCGCTTGCAGCTCAGTTGTTCTTCGAAGTCCTCGTCCGTTACAGGAGGTGTAGTAAATGTCATAGATGCCTTCGACGTCTCGTTCTTTTTGCGATTGTCCTTGCGCTTTGGCAGCTCCTCAGCCGACTCCATTGGAGGCCGTTCCAGCTGCAGCACATGCCATTCCCATTTGGCGGGATAGCGGAGCATCCGATGAATCATTCTGTACCTCCTGTTCATAAAATCTAATTTCCGATTTCCATGTCGCTTACTCTTCATCATACCTTGAACGGCTTACTTACACAACCTTCCTGTACACGAGATTGATTGCCGGAGAATCAGGGTATAACTACGTAGAAGGAAGAAGAGGAGGATGAGGATAGCGATGGCTAAATTAATTGGAGCATTTGCTACGCAGCAGCAGGTTATTGATACGATTAATGCCCTGGAGCAGGCTGGTTTCGTCCAGGGGGAGATGAAGATTATCGCGAAGGACGGCGAGCATTCCCGTCGCATTGAATCGGAAAGCGATATACACGTTGATGAATTGACGGAGCTGGCGCAGACCACCAACGAGGTGGAGGGAGATGATCGCCACGGCAGGGCCTTGACAAGCGCTGCCATGATCCCCGCTATCGGGCTGACGGGAGGCGGTTCCTGGAATCCGGGTTTTGCGGCTGCAGGTCTCATCGCTTCAGGCAGCAGCTTGACGGGCGATTATATTTTTGGTGACGAGGATCACATTCAGGGCGCTATGATGGCGCTAGGACTTGATGAGCAGGAAGCGACTTCCTGCCGGGATTCGATCCGGGATGGAGCAACCCTGATTGTCATTGAGTCAGATGAGAGTAAGTCGCTTCTGGATAAAGACGGCGGTCCCGACTTATCGCGTCTTGGCATTGCGGAAGGGATCTTCAGGAACAACGGAGCGGCGCGGATTTTTACGGGCTCCTGAATAGAGACAAAGAAGGGATTCGGCCTCGGGCCGAATCCCTTCTTTGTCTTAGGTTTGAAGCGTTGGCCGCTTGAGTCCCACAATATCGGCCAGCGGATGATAACCTTCCTTGATAAGGTCATGAAGGACATAAGACGCGATCATGCTGTATACCGTGCCGTTCCCGCCATAACCGAGACAATAATAGACACCTGGCTGGGCAGGGTCTTCTCCGACAAACGGCAGATTGTCAAAGGATTCTCCAAAGGTTGCGCTCCACTCGTATTCAAACGGGACATCCAGCATGGGGAAATGAGCGGTCAACTTGTCGTACAGCCTGTTGATCCGCTTGCCGCGTTCCCGTTCACCTTCCACGGGATGCTCGAATTCCTCATCAAGACCACCGATTATGATTCGGCCATCAAGCGTTGTCCTCATATATAAGTAAGGGCGGGCCGTTTCCCATATAAACATTTGTTCATGCCACCGCAGGAGCTTATCTTTATCCTGTACCGCCGTAACGGCGGCGAAAGAACGGTTCAAGACGGGTTTGATTAGCTGTCCGCGCAGTTCTTCAGGCTCATAGCCGATGGCGTAAATAACCTTCTCTGCCGAAATAACATGACCGGTTGCGGTTGTAAGTTGATGTTTGCCATCGGCCTTGCGTTCATGGTCTATCACGTCTGTATGCTCATAAATTCGCGCTCCGTGCGCCGCAGCGGCATCGGCAACCCCGTGTACGAACCGGAACGGATTCACTTCCGCATCGCCATTTGTAATAATTGCGCCGGGACGGCGGAACGGGAAATGTTTCGCGATTTCGTCCGCTTCCCAGAAGGAGACGTCAAAGCCGTTTTGCCGCAGCGCATCGTATTCTTTATGAAGCTTAGGGAGATCCTGCTCCGAACTGGCATAATAAAGGCTTCTGCGCGGTACAAAATGGGGATTTATGGCAAGCTCGCCGGCAATAAGTCCGATCTGCTTGACCGCGTTCGCGCAAGCAGCATAGAATTGCACGGCCGGCTGCCGGCCGATCTGATTAATTAAATCGCAAAGCATAATATCATTGGAAAACTGCAATAGTCCGGTATTGGCAGAGGTGCTTCCACCGGCAATCGTATCCCTCTCCAAAACAGCGGTTGAAATGCCGCTCTTCTCGAAGACATAAGCGCACATGGCACCGGACATTCCGCCTCCGATAATTGCGACCTGCACTTGTAGGTCTTCTGATAGCGCAGGGTAGTTTTTATACTCCTCCATCGTAAGCGGCCAGAATAAATGACCGCTATGCAATTCCTTCATGAAGATCACCTCGCCCGTATTATGCCCATATTGGGGCTAACTTTTTAATACCCGTTAAGTCTTCATTTGACGCATGGATTCACGGTAGGCGGAAGGGGATAAGCCGTAGAAGCGGCGGAATTGCTTGGAGAAATACAGGGAATCCTGCAGTCCGACGGAGGCAGCGATTTGCTCGATTGTGAGACCTTCGCGCTCCCGGATCATTTGGCGGGCTTTGTCTATGCGCAGCTTGAGCAGGAACGTGATTGGCGATTCGCCCGTATAGCGTTTGAAAACTCGCGAAAGATAAGCACGGTTATAGCCGAAGGACTCGGCCATCTGCTCGATTGAGACCGGCTGGGCGTATTGGGTAGATAAATAATGAATCATCTGCTGCATCAATCTGTCGGTATCATCCATAGTCGTCAGGGCGGCTTTATCCTCGGACAGCTGATGAATGCTGCAAAGTTCGGCGAGCAGCAGCTGCAAATAACCGGCCGCCTTCAGATGGGCTGCAGGTTCGCTTTTGCGAAAGACGCTGAAGATATGGTTATACAAGACGCCGACGCGTCTGATCGGAGAGATCTCCGCAACGGGATTGGCCATCGAGAAGCCCGCCGCCTGAGCAAGCTCGGCTGCTTGGGGGCCATTGAAGGCGACCCAGCGGTACAACCAGGGCTCATCCGCATCCGAGACATAGCTGACGAGCTGTTCCGGTTCAATCAGAAAGGTATGTCCGGCATGAAGCTGATAGCTTTTTCCGCCGCAGGTGAATTCTCCTTTTCCTTCAAGCACCGTATGCATCAGGTAAAAATCATATACTTTGGGTCCCCGCTGATGAGACGGTTTGGTTTGGCTCTCGCCTGCAAACAATACATTCATGTGCTCGTTGTACGTAATGACGGGATTGGAAGCCACTTTATATGTATCTTGCCTCATTCTAACAGCACCTGCCTTAAGGTGTGGATTTACGATAAATCCATCATATCATGCCACATTGCCTTACTAAAAGTCACATAAATCCATGTGAAAAGCACTTTGCGCCATTTTGCTCAGGAGAGGCTTGCGTTATACTGAGATTGAACAAACGGCTTCAAAAATTATACAAAAAAGGACTGTTGCAAGCATATGGCATCTATCCAACAGCTTACACAACAATTTATACAGCAATTCGGCGGAGAAGCCGCTGAGATCAAAGCTTTTCACGCACCAGGACGCGTTAACCTGATTGGCGAGCACACCGACTACAACGGCGGTTATGTATTCCCCGCAGCACTGACTTTCGGAACAACGCTTCTTATCCGCAAGCGCGACGACCGCCAGCTTGGCCTCGCGACAACAAATTTCCCTTCGTCAAAGTCGCTTGCGATTGATGCGATCGCATATGATGAAGCGGATGACTGGATGAACTATCCGAAAGGGATCGTTTACGAGCTGCAGCAAAAGGGTATTACATTCAGCAGCGGTTATGACCTGCTCTTCCATGGCGAGATTCCGAACGGCGCAGGCTTGTCCTCTTCGGCATCGATCGAGGTTGTAACAGCTTACGCTTTGCTTACGATGGAAGGCAAACCTACGGATACGGTCGAAATCGCTCTTCTGTCCCAGAAATCGGAGAATGAATTCAATGGCGTGCAATGCGGCATCATGGATCAATTTGCTGTCGCAAACGGCAAGAAGGATCATGCGATCCTGCTGATGTGCGATACGCTCGAATATGAGCTTGTTCCATTCCAATCCGGCGCTTACAAGCTTGTGATCGGCAACACGAACAAACGCCGCGGACTTGTCGATTCCGCTTACAACGAACGCCGCTCTCAATGCGAGCAGGCCGTGGTTGACCTCCAAGCCGCATTCCCTGAGCTGAAGCTGCTTGGTCAAATTAACCTCGAGCAGTTTAACGCGAGCAAACACTTGATCAAAGATGAAGTCGTACGCAACCGCGCACAGCATGTTGTGGAAGAGATCGACCGCGTGCTTCGCTCGATGGATGCCCTTAAGGCAAATGATCTGACGGCATTTGGTCAATACATGAACGGCTCGCACGACTCTCTCCGCGACTTGTATGAAGTAACGGGTCCTGAGCTTGACGCAATGGTTGCGGCTGCGCGTCAGGTTCCTGGCGTACTTGGCTCGCGCATGACAGGCGCAGGCTTCGGCGGCTGCACCGTATCGCTTGTTCACGAAGACAGCATCGAACGCTTCAAGGAAGAGGTAGGGCGCCAATACACAGAAGCAACGGGACTTACGCCTGACTTCTACGTTTGCAGCATCGGCAACGGCGTAGAACAGCTTCAATAAATTATTTCAAATAACATAGAGAAAGTGGGATGAGGAGTATGGCAGTATTAGTAACCGGAGGAGCGGGCTATATCGGTTCGCATGCCGTAGCCGCACTTGCAGAGCGCGGAGAGGAAATCGTAGTAGTCGATAATCTGCAGCAAGGTCACCGCGAGGCGGTTGTTGAAGGCAAGCTGTACGTAGGCGACCTTCGCGACGCAGCATTTATGGATACGGTATTTAAAGAAAACAAGATTGACGCAGTTATTCACTTTGCAGCAAACTCGCTGGTTGGCGAGAGCATGACTAACCCTGCGAAATATTATCACAACAATGTTTACGGCACCCTGTGCCTGCTGGAGAAAATGATCGAGCATGACGTTATGAAGATCGTCTTCTCTTCTACGGCCGCAACTTACGGCGAGCCCGAGAATGTGCCGATCGACGAATTTGACCGCACGCTTCCAACAAACACTTACGGCGAAACCAAGCTGGCGATGGAAAAAATGATGAAGTGGTTCGATGTCGCTCATGGCCTCAAATACGTATCCCTTCGTTACTTCAACGCTGCAGGCGCTCATGCCAGCGGCAAAATCGGCGAAGATCACAGTCCTGAAACCCATCTGATTCCGATCGTGCTTCAAGCAGCGCTTGGTCAACGTCCGCATATCTCGGTATTCGGCGATGATTATGCAACGCCGGACGGTACCTGCATCCGGGACTACATCCATGTCAGCGACCTGGCCGATGCCCATGTCCTTGCGGTTGATAAGCTTCGCCGCGAAGGAGCGGAAAGCTCGATCTATAACCTCGGCAACGGCCAAGGCTTCTCCGTCAAAGAAGTGATTGAGATTGCCCGCAAGGTGACTGAGCGCGAGATCAAAGCGGTTATCGAGCCTCGCCGCGCAGGCGATCCTGCTACTTTGGTCGCATCCTCGGCGCGTGCCCGCCAAGAGCTCGGCTGGAATCCGTCGCGCGCTAACCTTGAAGATATCATCCGCAGCGCATGGAACTGGCATGTCAATCATCCTAACGGCTATAACGGCTAAGCTGCCGGTTAGGAGCGGAAAGGAGATTTACACATCATGACAGTCAAAGAAGATACAACAGTTACCGCAGCGGAGGCTCTCGTCCTGATCGACAGGCTTGTCCAATTTGCCCTTCGTCAAGGGATGATCGAACCGCTTGATGTGAACTATTCCCGCAATGCTTTGCTGGATCTGTTCAAGTTCACGGAGCCCCATGAGGGAGAGATTCCGGAAGAAGAGCTGGACAGTCCGGTATCTCTGCTTGAACCGCTGCTCGATTACGGGTATACGATTGGCTTGATCGAGGACAATATTCTAACGTTCCGCGATTTGCTGGACGCCCGCATTATGGGACTGCTCATGCCGCGTCCTTCCGAGGCTGCGGCGGCTTTCCGCCGTACAACGGCAGAAGCCGGCATCAAAGCGGCAACGGATGCTTTCTACAAGCTGAGCATTGACTCGAACTACATCCGGATGGACCGCATCCGCAAAAACAAATACTGGCTCCACGAAACCGAGCATGGCGAGCTCGAGATTACAATCAACCTGTCGAAGCCGGAGAAAGATCCGAAGGAGATTGCGCTGCTCAAAACCTTGCCGCAGGCACATTATCCGAAATGTCTGCTCTGTGAGCAGAACGTCGGCTACGCCGGCCGTGCCGATCACCCGGCACGCCAGAACCTGCGCGTATTGCCGCTGACGCTGGACGATCAGCAATGGTACTTCCAGTACTCGCCGTATGTGTACTACAACGAGCACAGCATTGTGTTTAAAGGCGCCCATGAACCAATGGTCATCTCTCATGGAACCTTCAAACGCTTGCTGGACTTCGTTGAGCAGTTCCCGCATTACTTCATCGGCTCAAACGCCGATCTGCCGATCGTTGGCGGCTCGATCCTGAGTCATGACCACTTCCAGGCAGGACGCCATACCTTCCCGATGGAGAAGGCAAAAGCGGTAGCCTCGTTCTCGGATCCGTCCTTGCCGGGTGTAAGCTACAGCATCGTGAACTGGCCGATGACCGTCGTACGGGTGAACGGCGCATCCAAAGAGGATGTTCTGAAGGCCGCAAGCCGGATGCTGGATGCTTGGCGCGGATATAGCGACGAAGCTGCTGACGTGCTTGCATTCACTGCAAACGGCGACGGAACGCTTACTCCCCATAACACGATCACTCCGATCGCGAGACTGCTTGACGACGGTGCTTACGAGATTGATCTCGTACTCCGCAACAACCGGACAAGCGAGGAGCATCCGATGGGGATCTTCCATCCGCATCAGCACTTGCATCATATCAAGAAAGAAAATATTGGCCTGATCGAGGTTATGGGTCTGGCTGTATTGCCTGGCCGCCTGAAAGCCGAGCTCGAGCAGATTGCTGCTTACCTGACCGGCGAAACAGCCGCGCTTCATAACGAGCTGCACAGCGCGGAGCATCCGCTTCGTCTCCATGCCGAGTGGATTGAATCGCTGGTAGCCCGCTATGGCACATCCTGTTCGGCTGAACAGGCACAAGCGATTGTGGAGGGCGAGACAGGTGCGAAATTCTCCGAGGTGCTGAAGGACGCAGGCGTGTTCAAGCAAACGGAAGAAGGCCATGCCGCATTCCAACGTTTCCTGGCTGAATTTGGCCTAAAACCAGCTTAATAATGAAGTGTAAGCCGTCGAATTTGCCCAATGGACATTTACGACGGTTTTTTTGCCCATAGCATTTTTATGAGAAATATAACCAAAAATCAATTTGGCGACTTTAAACGCGGCCGTTTATCTTCGAGATGCTGCGATTCTCCTATGAGGATTGTGCAATTATTTGAAATATGTAAAGAAATTAATTTGTAAATCGAAAAAAATTATGGTATTTTTTATATGAAAATATAAACTATTCGCAATGTTATATTTTTAATGAAAGATATGTGTACTTTTTGATAAAGGGGAAAGTTAACGCTTATCTGGAACATTCATTTCAGGTTAACGGAGGGGTCAATATGCCGGAAGCAATTATGCCTTTAGATGATTTCTTGCAGTTGAATGCCGAGGAGCAGATCGAGAAGCTGAAGCGTTGGAAGATGGATTACACGCTGAAGGATATCCGTGAAGCTTGGAATTTCAAGCATTCGGCGCAATATTATATGCTGCTCAAGAAGCTGCGTATTTACGAACGCGTTGTTAATAAATCAGACAAGTTTTATCCGATGCAGGACCAGCTGCTGGTGCAGCAGGGCGGTTCCAAGGAGCGTGCCTGGAGAGGCCGTACGACGTTTGCTGCGCAAGAGGAACAGCCGGCGGACCGTTTCAATTATCAGTTGAATACAGCGCTTACAGGCTCGGAGCTGGCAGAAAAGCTGGAGCGTCTGGCATTCTTCCTGAAGGGCGAACAGAAGCAGGTTCAGATCAGCTTAACCATCGAATCGGCAGATGCGGGGGCATCGCCTGATTCCGAGGAAACAAACGAATAAGACAACAAGGGGAGCTCTGATTGGGATAGGAGCTCTTTTTTTGTTTATTGAACATATGTCTAAAAAATTTCTAGTTAATGGCTGTTAGTGGTAAAGATTGTAATTACAGCTGTTACTTTATGTGTAAAATTTGCATAAAGCTAGGACCGTGGGCATCGTCCTTAAGTCGGATGAGCGCAAAAAAGAAGCACCGGCAGGCTCTCTGGAGTCTGCCGGTGCTTCTTCGTTGCCGTATTTTATTTGCTGCGCAGCTTGCCAAGCTCCGACACGAGCGCTTCTACTTCGCTGATGCTGAATTTATCCTTGGACGCAACAACTTCATATAGGTCGCGGATATCCTCATATTGTTCAACGCGGAAGTGGGAAGCCTGCATCGCTGCCGCTGTCGCCATTCTTAGCTTTGTCTTGATGGTTTCGATCATAAATTCCACGTTCTGCTGGGTTGGTTCTTCCAGATTGACCATGATTAGTCCCCTCTCCATGTTCGGTTAGTCTTTATCATTCTCGCCATTGTAACATATTTCGCGCATCCCATGCCTGTAAATTGAACCATGCCGCTTAATTCGGGTACAATGAAGGTAACTCTCATTCGCACGAACAACATAAAGCAGGTGTTTACATGTTAGGGAAGACAGGCGAAGCAGCAAAAAATGGGCCGGACAGCCTGCAGTCATTTCTGACCCAAGTCGCAGCGAGACACCCTGACCGCAGCCAGGTCGTATTCGTATGTATCGGCACGGACCGTTCCACCGGGGACAGCTTTGGCCCCTTGTTAGGCTCCAGGCTGGAGGAACGAGGCTGGCCTCATGTCTTCGGCACGCTGAAGCAGCCTTGTGACGCTAAGCGTTTTGAGGAGGCGCTTAAGCAAGCCGCAGAGCATGAGGTTGTTATAGCCGTTGATGCCTGCCTGGGCAAGCCGCAGTCCGTTGGAGGATATATTACTGCAGAAGGGCCGCTTACGCCCGGTCAGGCGACAGGTGCAAGATTGAAGGCTGTTGGCGATTACAGCATCGCCGGAGTCGTGAATGCCAGCAGCCATAAGCCATACATGACGCTTCAGACCACATCGCTGTACACCGTGATGCAAATGGCCGACACCGTTGCGGAGCTGGTGGATCAAGCCTGGAAATGATTTTACAAAGTGAATGCTTACGAAGCAAGAATCATCATAAACAGCGGAAACGCTGTTTCTGTGATAATTCTTTAAGTGAATGCTTACGAAGCATGAATCATCATAAACAGCGGAAACGCTGTTTGTGTGATAATTCTTTTTAGGAGGGCCCAAAATGACTCAATTAACCATCGCCAATCAAACGATCACACTGTCAAACGGCGTTTCGTTAGCTTATTACGATTCCGATCCCCAAGGAGCAGATACAGCTCAGTTAAACAAACCGGTTGTTGCGCTCCTCCATGGCTATTGCGGAAGCTCGGCCTATTGGGAACAGGTTATAGAGCCGCTCTCCGCCGCGGCCCGTATTATTGCATTGGATTTACGCGGACATGGCCGCTCATCCGGGGAGACCGGGCCGGAGGAGACGAACGCAATGGAATTGTATGCAGACGATCTTGCCGCCATGCTTGACCAACTGAAAATAAACAAGGCATGCGTCCTCGGCCATTCCCTTGGCGGTTACATAACGTTGGCTTTTGCCGAGCGCTATGAAGAGAAGCTGTCAGCCTTTGGACTTGTTCATTCTACGCCGCTGCCGGACAGCGAAGCGGCGAAGGAGAATAGAGACAATGCGGTGGCGGCCATTAAGAAGGACGGCGTTGCTGCCTTTGTGGAAGGTCTTGTTCCAAAGCTTTATTCCCCGGACAATAAAGTCGCTATGCCGGATCGGGTAGAGCGTTCTATCGCGATTGGCAAAGGAACTAGCGCGGCCGGAGCAATTGGCGCAGCCAAAGGCATGAAGATCCGTCCGGACCGTACAGAGGTCTTGAAGAAAGCCTCTCTGCCCGTGCTTCTCCTTGCCGGTGAGCATGATCAGATTATTCCGGCAGAGCGCACCTTTGCTGTTGAGGGACCGAATGTAACCCGGGAGCTGCTTGCGGAAGCCGGGCATATGGGAATGACCGAGCGTCCGGGTCCATTCGCGGAAGCGTTACTTCGTTTTATTAAATTCTAAAACGCTTGGTTTATCATGAGGGGAGGGAACAAGATGTTTCGTCGCGATTATTTGATGAACATGATTGAGCAGATGACCGAAGCGGTCGGACACTTATTGCAGTTGAAAAAGGAGCTTAAGCATCAGGAGGCGTTGCTCGTAATCGACGAGCTTCTGGATAAACGGTTTGGACTGAGCGGTAAGCTGATCCGGTCCTTGTCCGACAAGGATTTGATGGCGGTACTGACCACTAACGGCGTGATTGA
This sequence comes from Paenibacillus glycanilyticus, assembly GCF_023715145.1. Taxonomy (GTDB): domain Bacteria; phylum Bacillota; class Bacilli; order Paenibacillales; family Paenibacillaceae; genus Pristimantibacillus; species Pristimantibacillus glycanilyticus_A. The sequence goes on from NZ_JAMBNP010000014.1 coordinate 33,414, forward strand.
GACGGATAAAATACAGGCCATTGCGGTAACTCTGAAGCAGGAGTCGGAGGTGCATGCCGAGCTTGGCAACGAAGATGCAAGCTTTGTATCCGGTCTGAAGGCGCTGCAGCTCTTCATGCGTCTGTCGCTGGTTGGAGCGGAGCCTACGCTTGTGAACCCGTCGAAGGAAGCCGAGCAGCTCCTTGAGCAATTAAAGGCTTATGAGCTGCCGGACCATGTCAAGCTGCTTCAGGCGGAATGGCTGGAAGGAGAGGGACACTTCGCCCGGGCCGAGGATGTACTTTATGAGCTTATGGAGGACAAGGCGGTTACCAAAGAGGAAGTGGAAGCTTACTACCGGCGTCTTCTGTACTGTGCGGACGAGAAGCTGGAAGCTGGCGGACTGCCGCGCGAGGAAGTCCAGCATGGACTGGACTCGTTGATAGCCAATTAATGAAAGCATTGATCTATAGGAGTGACTAACAGCATGACAGAAGAATGGCAGCAGCAAATAATAAAAGTAGTGGAAGCGGGGGAACTGCTGCAGGGAACGCTTAGCCAGCTGCGGCGCAAGGACAGCGCGGCTGCTCCGAAGACCGTTGTGCGGCCGGTTCAATTGAAGAACGGGCTTCATATGCAGTTCGAATACCACTACAGCAATAAAGTAACCCATGATAATGTAAAGCCCGAGCTCGCAGGCAACAGAATCGTCGAGCTTCTGGAAGGCGACTACAAGCAGGCTTTATTCAAAACGCCAAACGCGGATATTCAGATGCTGTTTAATAAGAAAGGGAAGGCTACTATGCTCAGCAAGCCGCCGACCGGCAGCAATAAGGCTGCCGCGGATCTGCAGCATAACCGCCAGAAAAACCGCATTTTGGCTGAAGGAACGGCTGCCCCTTTCCTGGTGGAGCTTGGCATTATGACGAAGGAAGGCGCCGTACATGCGAAGAAGCAGGATAAGTACAGGCAGATCAACCGTTTCCTCGAAATGGTGACGGATGTGCTTCCTAGCCTTCCGAAGGACAAGCCGCTTACCATTGTAGACTTTGGCTGCGGCAAATCCTATTTGACCTTTGCCCTTTATCATCTGCTCGCCGTTGAGCAGAAGCGTGAAATATCCATTATCGGTCTGGATTTGAAGGCAGATGTCATCGCGTTTTGCCAGGAGCTTGCGGATAGGCTTGGTTACGACAAGCTGAAATTCCTCGTCGGGGATATTGCCGATTACGAGGAATTGAATGCAGCCGATATGGTCGTAACGCTCCATGCCTGCGATACCGCAACGGATGCAGCGCTTGCCAAAGCCGTGAAGTGGGGGGCGTCAGTCATTATGTCCGTGCCTTGCTGCCAGCATGAATTGTTCCGGCAGGTTGAGAGCGAGGTGTTGTCTCCGATTCTGTCGCAGGGGCTTCTGAAGGAACGTTTCTCCGCGCTCGCTACGGATGCGGCACGCGGTAACCTGCTTGAGGTGCTTGGATATAAAGTGCAGATGCTGGAGTTTGTTGATCCTGAGCATACCCCGAAAAACCTGCTGATCCGCGCTGTTCGCAGCGGTCAGGGTGCCTCGAAGGAGAAGTGGGAGCAATATGAGCAGTTCCGCAGCTTCCTGCAAATTTCGCCTTCCTTGGAGCATATGCTTTCGGACCTTTGGCCTATCCCATCCTGAAAATAATAATCGAAAAGTCCTATGGAAGTAATTGTCGATTGAAATAACATTTGCTACAATGGCAATAGATGGAATGTTAATGGATGGGTGAACCGTATTGGAATCGATGATGTGGCTGGATTTTAGCATGTTCCTCGTATTGCTCGGTTTGTTTTTTTACGTGTTTGCGGTTGGTACCATTACCGTACTGCACAAAATTTATTTTGCCCTGCATCTCGTGTTGATGGTTTGGCCGCTGACTCAGTTTATAGCTCAAACGATGCCTGGTTCCTCATACAGGCTTTTTTATCTTTCAGGCTCTTATGTAGGACTGTCTCTCGTTGGCGTATGCTGGTTTATTTTTGTAGTATTCATGACGGGACAAGCCAAGGTCATACGTTTTGGAAGGATTGTGATGCTGGCCATTCCGGCCCTTCTGTCCGTAGTCGGCGTCATAGCCAATCCCAATCATATGTTCCTGGCCATTAATGAACAGCTTGGGACCAAGCAGCTTCAAAGCGGACCTTTGTTCTGGTTCATGATCGTTCAGCTGTTCTCGTATATTCTCGTATCGCTTATTGTGATGGGCTATACCATTCGCCGGGCGGCATCCGTCCGGCACCAAATGCTCGTCAGGACAGCGATGATCGGCGTACTTGTTCTTGTCTTGTTTGGACTTGGCGATTTTCTCGTTAATATTATTTTTATCGATTATTTTTCCTCTTATTTCTCCATCTTCTCAGTAGGGATTACCTTATCTGCTGTTTACCTCGTGCATGCCATTACCAGACACCGTGTATTCGACATCATTCAAATTGTGCAGCGCGACGTTATGAATACGATCTCGACGGGCATTATTGTACTGGACGAAAGCGGGATTGTCCTTGAATTCAATAAAGCGATGAAGCCGATTGTGAAGCTGAAAATCGGAGAAAGGTTTAACCCTGAAGCGCTTGGTATTCACCTTCCTGATCCGATTCGCGAGGAATTCGACGATTTTCTGAAGCTGCAGAAAGAGCGGCCGATGGAGCGGCAGGAGCTGGAGATCGCGCTGCATAGCGACGGCGATTACCGTTATATCGTGATGCAGTCCGCACCTATTCTAAGCCAGAAGAAGAAGGAGCTGCTCGGCCGTCTCTTAACCTTCCATGATGTAACCGAGCTGCGGTTGCTGGTTGACGAGACCAACTCGCAGAACGAGCTGCTGCAGGAACGGAATCAAGAGCTGCTTAAGATGCAGGAAGAGCTGTTCCAGGTGAATAAGAAGCTGGAGTACATGGCGATTACGGACGGATTAACGGGCTGCTATAATCGGCGGTATTTGCTGCAGCAGCTAGAGCATGAGCTCGCGGTGAACGTGCAGTACGGCATTCCTTTTTCGATCTTCCTCTTTGATATCGATCTATTTAAGTCTATTAACGATAGATACGGCCACCTTGTTGGTGATGAAGTGATCTGCGCGACTGTTGAGGCCGTAAGAGGCACGCTGCGCGCAGCCGATATCCTTGCCCGGTACGGAGGCGAAGAATTTACGGTGTATCTGCCGCATACCAACCGGGAGCAGGCGGATATTATCGCGGACATGGTCAAGGAATCCGTCGAACAAAATGTGGTCAAGACGGGGCATGGCAATCAGTCCGTTACCGTGACGATCAGCATGGGCGTCGTTTCGGTGGAGCAGTTCGATCGGCAGGCGCTTGATGATCCAAAGGCCTTCTTGAGAGAGCTGCTGGCACAAGCGGATTCGGCCTTGTATGAAGCAAAATATAGCGGGCGCAACCGTATCGTTAAGCGGAAGCTCGCCTGACAGAAAGACTCGGCATTTAAGGGATATACGCCTTTGCATGCCGAGTTTTTTTGTATTAGTGATAGATTTCCTTCCATGATAGTAAGTCCATCCTATATCTGATAAAATAGCTTCGTACTAGTATGATTGAAAGAGGAATGAGCGATGAGAAAAGTGCAAATTGGATCGGTCAAACCTGGGGACAAGCTTGCTAAACCGATATTTCAAGATAATGGACGGGTTCTGCTTGGTGAGGGTGTAGAGCTGAGTGAACGATATATAAATCGGCTTCAAAATTTAGGCGTGGATATTGTTTATATTGAAGATGGCATGACGGAGGATCTTATCCCCGAGGAGACGCTTCGGGATGAGACCCGCAGGCAAGCCGTAGAAGCAATCTACAAGACGATGAATACCTTTAAGGATCAGTCTGTAGTCATGAAAGGCCGGGCGATCGCGCCGGATTTGGGCCGGACCTTCCGCAATGTGTTTGGTCAGATCATGACGGATTTGACGGCAAGGCCAAACATGATGGTGAATCTGACCAATATTCACGTGGCAGACGCGTATTTGTTCCATCATTCGGTGAATGTGGCCATGCTAGCCGGGGTGATGGGAATAGCAAAGGGCTATAACCGCAATCAGCTGGAGGAGCTTGGCATCGGCGCGCTTTTGTTTGATATCGGGATGACCAAAATTCCGCAAAAGCTAATTGAGAAGGAAGGTCCTCTTACGGCCGATGAAAGGGTTGTTATGGAGAGCCATACGAAGGAAGGCTTTGATATTTTGCGCAAATATCATGATATATCCATCGTGTCCGCGCATTGCGCGCTCCAGCATCATGAACGTTACAACGGCTCGGGTTATCCCCGCCAGCTGAAGCGGGATGAGATTCATATGTATGCCCAGATTGTAGGGATTGCGGATGTGTATGATGCGCTCACTTCTCCAAGACCGCACCGCAAGCGGTATACGCCATCGGAGGCGATCGAGTTTTTGTTTGCTGCCGGCAATACTTACTTTGATTTCGATCTGATCAAGCTGTTCTGCAAGCATATCTCCATCTATCCGGTGTCTACGACTGTACTGCTGAGCTCCGGTCAGGTTGGCGTGGTATCGCTTAACAGCGAGCTGGCGCTGCATCGCCCGAGAATCCGGATTATCCGCGAGGCTGACGGCAAGGAGCCTGCTTCGCCTTATGATTTGGAATTAAAGGATGAGCTTCATCTGACTATCGTGAAGGAATTGTAATTGGACGGCAGCTAGTAGGGTTGTAACCATACCAAGCTATCACTCTCCGAATATCCTAATAAAGAATTAGGAGGGAGGGTGGAGACAGTATGGCTGCTAGAATAAAACCAACTTTAATAAGTCCTTCCAAAGGCAAAGGGAAAGTGATTAAAAAAGCCGCAAAATTAGCTCCGCTGCAAACGGGTCCGATCTTTAGCCGTTTAACGGTAGTATGGGTGAATGAAAATGGCGTTGCGTTTGATACATCGGCAGGTTATTTTGCCAGGTTGTTCAGAGGAACGACTATTGTTTCAACATCCAGCTTTGATCGGTTTGGCGTAGTCCGCTTTAATAATATTACAACACTTACAAACTCTATTTTTACAATCCGGATCTATCGGATCTCTGACGGAGCCTTGTACCGTACCAGAACGATCCCGTCCGGTGTAGAGACATTTGCCGTAATCGGCTAACCGGTAATAATCCGGCGACTTCGTTTCGCATAAACGGAGGCGCCGGATTTTTTTAATATTTTGCTCTATCGGACAAGTTTCGCGGGAGATTGATATATTCTGCATAGGCTGGTCTTTGAATATCTTGTTTATTAAGGTAAAATAATCGTAATTAGCGAGTTCGGGGGGAGGAACAAGCTTACATATGCCAAGTCACTCACAGCACTTAAAGCTGCCTAAGCTGGAAATTCTGCGCCGGGTATTGTTTATTACGCTTGGAGCGGCACTTGTTTCCGTGGGACTTGAGATTTTTCTGGTTCCCAATCACATTATTGACGGCGGTATCGTCGGGATTTCGATTATGGTATCCCATTTGTCCGGACTGCCCCTTGGTATTTTCTTATTCCTTTTGAACCTGCCATTTCTAGTGCTTGGCTACAAGCAGATTGGCAAAACCTTTGCGATGTCTACCCTGTACGGGGTAAGCGTCATGTCGCTTGGCACGTTCCTGCTTCACCCGGTTCCGCCTCTGACGGAAGAATATTTCCTGGCTTCCATATTCGGCGGGGTTATTCTGGGCATTGGCGTCGGGATCGTTATCCGGTTCGGCGGATCTTTGGACGGAACGGAGATTATTGCCATCCTGTTCAATAAGCGTCTTCCTTTCTCGGTTGGCGAGATCGTCATGTTCTTTAATCTATTTATTCTTGGCAGCGCAGGGTTCGTGTTTGGCTGGGACCGCGCTATGTATTCTCTGGTGGCTTACTACATCGCTTACAAGATGATTGATATTACGATGGAAGGCTTCGAAGAATCGAAAGCAGTCTGGATCATCAGCGATGAAGCCAAGGAGATTGGCTCCGCCATCATTGACCGTCTCGGGCGGGGCGTGACCTATCTGCATGGGGAAGGCGGCTTCTCCGGCGGGCAGAAGCGAATAATCTTCTGTGTCATTACGCGTCTGGAAGAAGCGAAAATGAAGTCGATTGTTAATGATCTTGACCCGTCTGCGTTTCTTGCCGTTGGCAACATCCACGATGTGAAGGGCGGCCGATTCAAGAAGCGGGATATTCACTAATAGGGATAGTAAGGAGATCAGGCAGTGGACGAATTTGCAAGCATCCGCCATTGGACGTCAGGGCGGCAAAGCGAAAGTTGGCAGCGGGAACGCGGAGTCCGTCTTGGCATTGGTGACGATGCGGCGCTTGTCGACCCTGCCGCTCCGATAGCCGGAGTAAGCTCGCCGTATGAATATGTCATGGCGATGGATACGATGGTAGAGACGGTGCATTTCAATGAGGTGACGATGTCCTACGAGGATATCGGCTATAAAGCACTTGCCGCGAACATCAGCGATATCGCCGCGATGGGCGGCGTGCCGCTGCAGGCGCTTATCTCGGTAAGCGTGCCGCGGCAGCTCGGGCCGGACCCCATGCGCCGGCTCTATGATGGGCTGTATGCCTGCGCCGGGCAATACGGCGTAGCTGTTATTGGCGGCGATACGACTTCTTCGCCGCAGCATCTTGTTGTCGCGGTGACGGTGACGGGAGCCGTCGAAGCGGGGAAGGCGCTGCGCCGGTCCGGGGCAAAGCCCGGCGACGCGGTAGTGTTGACCGGCCCCGTAGGCATGTCGGCGGCCGGTCTGCACTTTCTGCTCGCGCAGCAGGAACGCGGTGCGGATGCGCTCGCGGGAGAGCGGGCGGCGCAGCTTGTGCATGCTCACCGCCGCCCGTCGCCTTCGGTGCGGGCAGGGCGCCTGCTGCTTGCCCGGGGCACCTGTCATTCGCTTAACGATGTAAGCGATGGTCTTGCGAGCGAGGCTTGGGAAATCGCCGAGGCATCCGGACTTGTAGTCACGTTAGCGGAGCAGCGGCTTCCGCGCAGCGGCAGCATGGCGGCTTATGCCGGGGCCGCGGGAGTAGATCCGCTCGAGTGGATGCTGTACGGCGGCGAGGATTATGTATTGCTGGGCACGATGGAACAAAGTGACGCGGAAGCTGTACAGGCGGCCTTCCATGCGGAAGGGCTGCCCTTTTATATCATCGGGGAAACATCAGCCGGCACCCCGGCTGTCCAATTAATCCGTTCTACGGACAGAGGCGAGCAGAAGCAGCCGCTGGCTAAGCGGGGTTATAATCATTTTGAGTAATAAGCAGGTGAAGAAGATGACGAGCAGAGGACAAATTGTCCTGACCGTTCGAAGCGAACAAGAGACAGCGTTGCTTGCGCAACGGATTGCTGAGCTTGTTAAGCCCGGAACGGTTCTGGCGCTTGACGGAGATCTGGGGGCCGGCAAGACGACCTTTTCGCAAAAATTCGCAAAGGCAATTGGCGTAACCGACGTGGTGAACAGCCCGACGTTTACGATTATTAAAGAATACGAGGGGGCTTCCATGCCCTTTTATCATATGGATGTGTACCGCCTTTCCCTCGAGGAAGCGGACGAGCTGGGGCTCGACGATTATTTCTTCGGCAGCGGGGTTACGATTGTGGAATGGGCAAGCTTGATCGAGGAGCTTCTGCCGCCTGAGCGGCTGGAAATGTATATTGCGCATGAAGGCAGCGGGGGGCGGGTGTTCCGGATTAACGGAATAGGCGAACCGTATGCTTCGTGGTGTGAGGCGTTGAACGAGATGGGAGCAGGGAATAACGATGACAGAGCTTAATGACGGACCAATATTGGCTTTTGATACTTCAACGGCTGCGTTTGCGGCAGCGATATTAGAGAAAGGCCGCATACTGGGTGACACGCAGTCGCTGGCGGAACGGAACCATTCCGTGCACATTATCACGCATGTGAAGCAGCTCATGGAGCAATGCGGCGTAACGGCAAGCGATGTAGGAGCTATCGCGGTCGGAAGCGGTCCGGGATCCTATACCGGGATGCGAATCGCGGTTGCGGCAGCCAAGACGCTCGCTTGGGTATGGGGCAAGCCGCTTATCAGCGTATCAAGCCTTGAAGCGATTGCCTACGGAGGCTGGTATCACGGCGCAGGCATAGAGCTTGGAGCGGCTTCACCCGCAGATGCGGCGGAAGGCGAAGACTGGATTCTGCCCATTATGGATGCTCGGCGAGGACAAGTATATACAAGCGGATATGCGATGTCATCGAGCGGGTCGTGGAGCTGTTTTGCTGCAGACGGCGTACGGCTTATGCATGAATGGGTGGATCGCATTGCCGGCGAGGCAGCGGAGCTGCAGGGTCAATTGAAGCGGATATGGGTTATTGGCGATTTGGCTATTCATGCCGGCGAGGCAGAACGTCTCAAAGCTTTATGCGAGGACAACCTGACGAGTATCGAGGTCAATCTACTGTCTTATGAACTGGAAGGCCGCGCGATCGCCTGGCTTGGCCGTCATCGCCAGCTTGAAGGCAAATTTGCGGATACACATGGACTAACGCCTAACTACACCCAGCTTGCAGAAGCGGAAGTTAATCTGCGCGCGAAGCAGCAAGGGGAGGCGAAGTCCTGATGGTATCTGATCTTGTTTTCCGTTCCATGACGATGTCTGATATTCCTTCCATCGTTGCCATTGAACAAGAAGCGTTTGCAACCCCCTGGACACCGGAAGCGTTCAAGAACGAGCTGACGAGCAATATGTTTGCGCGCTATATGGTGATGGAACAGGATGGACAAATTATCGGCTACGGCGGCATGTGGGTCATTATTGACGAGGCTCATGTCACCAATATTGCTGTAAGCTCGGATCATAGAGGCCAAGGGCTTGGAGAGCGTCTGCTAAGCGAGCTGCAACAGACGGCCGCTTTTTTTGGCGCGAACAAAATGACGCTCGAAGTACGCGTGTCCAACGAGATCGCTCAGCGCTTGTACCGGAAGCTTGGGTTCAAGCCATCGGGCATCCGTCCGGCCTATTATTCGGATAATAACGAGGACGCGCTAATTATGTGGGCGGAATTGAACCGGTACCAGCCCACGGCAGAGGAGCAGGAATGGTGAGCAAAACAAATCAGGATGCCGTAATTCTGGCAATTGAAACAAGCTGTGACGAAACATCGGTCGCCGTCGTGCGCGGCGGTAAACATATATTATCGAATGTTATCTCGAGTCAAATCGAAGTTCATAAGCAATTTGGAGGAGTCGTCCCGGAGATCGCTTCGCGCAAGCATGTAGAAGTGATTACGCTGATGATTGAGCAGGCGGTGGAGGAATCCGGCCTGACGCTGCAGGATATTTCGGCGGTTGCCGTTACTCAGGGACCGGGGCTTGTAGGAGCTCTCTTGGTTGGCATTGTTGCAGCCAAAAGCCTTGCGATGGCGCTGGACGTGCCTTTTATCGGGACGCATCATATTGCCGGCCATATTTATGCGAATCAGCTTGTTCACGAGCTGGAGTATCCGTGCATGGCGCTTGTCGTTTCCGGCGGTCATACAGAGCTTGTACTGCTCGAGAGCGAAGGACAGTTCCGCATGATCGGGCGTACCCGCGATGATGCCGTTGGCGAGGCGTACGACAAAGTGGCCCGGGCATTGAAATTCCCGTATCCCGGAGGACCTCATATCGACCGGCTGGCTTCGGAGGCGGAATCGGTTATTGAGCTGCCCCGCGCGTGGCTGGAGCCGGATTCCTATGACTTCAGCTTCAGCGGGTTGAAATCGGCCGTTCTTGCCGTCATCAATCAGACGAATATGAAGGGCGAAACATTGAATGCCGGTGCGCTTGCCCGGGGATTCCAGGAATCGGTGATTGAAGTGCTCGTGGAAAAAGCGCTCCGCGCCGTGCGCGCATTTGGCGCCAAGCAGCTGCTCTTATGCGGCGGCGTAGCGGCGAATAAAGGCCTGCGCGCAGCTCTTGCCGCGCGTTGCGACAAGGAAGGCGTACCGCTGCTGGTTCCGCCGCATAAGCTGTGTACGGACAATGCGGCGATGATTGGAGCGGCAGCTTACTTGAAGTGGCAGCAGGGAGAATTCACTCCGCTCGACATGAAGGCGGAGCCGAATTTCTCGCTGGAGGGCTGGGCTGAGCCTTCCGTGCCGCAATAAAGAATATTTTTTTCTTGGAATTGACAGAATATTTGTTGGGGAATATAATGGGTACCAATAGTTCAAACTCCATACTGTGCAAACGCAAAGAACAGGAGTAGTAAGGTTGATCCGGGTTTAGAGAGCTGCGGGAAGGTGCAACGCAGTCGAAGGATACCTGAAACTCGCCTGGGAGCGGAGCAGCGGAAATTAGGCTGGCCATGGACAGCCCGCAAGTACGCCGCTACGGTTAACCCCCGTAAAAGGGTGCGCATTCGTCAACATCCGGAGTTGGCAATGTGCCTAAGGTGGGCATTCGTTTGGCTGCGGTTAGCAGCAAATGATGTCAACAAGGGTGGTACCGCGCAGGTTAATAATAGCCTGTCGTCTCTTGAATTCAAGAGGCGACAGGTTTTTTGGTGTCTTTGGACTAGTTTTGGCAAGGTAAAGGCAAGATGATCACTTACGAATAAACACACGGAAATTCATATACAAAACGCTGGGAACAGGATTAGTAAAGCAATGAAGCGGGTACACGGCGCGAGAAGATCAGGGTTAGCCTGAACGATCGCTGCCGCAGAGAGCTGCGGGTTGGTGCGACGCGGTCGAAGCTTAAGCTTGAACTCACCTGGGAGCGGAATGATGGAGGCCAGGGACTGCTCGAAGAGAAGCAGTCAGTATGCGGCGAGTACATCGTTACGGATACCTCCGTCATCGGGTGTTCAAGCGGGTCGGACCTGCATGAAGCTTAAGTTTTGGCTTGCCGCAGAAGGCTTGCGGCCGCTTCATGAAGGTCCGGCCAATGAGAGTGGTACCACGGCAGCTCACTTACGAGCCTGTCGTCTCTTACAAAGAGACGGCAGGCTTTTTTGCATTCAAAAACACATAAACGGAGGGTTTACCCATGAAAAAAATTCAAATCTTTGATACAACTTTACGTGACGGCGAGCAATCGCCCGGAGCATCGATCGAGCCTGAGCGCAAAATTATTATCGCTCGCCAGCTGGCAAAACTGGGCGTAGACATTATCGAACCGGGCTTCGCGATCTCGAGCCCCGGCGAATTTGCAGCCATTCAGCAAATCTCGCGCGAGCTGCAAAACGTCGAAATCTGCGGCTTTGCACGTGCGGTGAAGGTGGATATCGATGCGGCCGTCAAGGCTACGCAGGACGCCGCAAAACGGCGCTTGCACCTGTTCATCTCCTCTTCGGATATTCATTTGAGCCATCAGATCCGCAAGACGCGTTCGGAAGTTATTCAGATTGCAAGGGACATGATCTCTTATGCAAAGCAGTTTGTAGACGAGATTCAGTTCGCGGCGATGGATTCGACCCGATCGGACCGGGATTTTGTTATTGAGCTGGTAGAGGCGGCCATTGAATCCGGGGCAACGATCATTAATTTGCCGGACACACTGGGGTATGCGCTGCCAAGCGAGATGGTGGACCTGTTTACTTCGGTTCGCCAGCAGGCGCGTGGCGGAGACAAGGTCCGTTACAGCACGCACAATCATAACGATCTGGGCATGGCGGTAGCCAACAGCCTGGCGGCGGTTCAAGCCGGGGCAACGCAGGTTGAGGTTACGGTTAACGGTGTCGGCGAACGGGCGGGCAACTGCTCGCTCGAAGAACTGGCCATGTTGATCGAGACGCGCAAATCGGCGCTGCAGATCGAGACCCATATTGAACAAAGCGAGATATATACAACTTCTCATATGGTCAGCCGCGCGATGCATTATCCGATCGCTTATAACAAGCCGATTGTCGGGCGCAACGCGTTCCAGCATGAATCCGGCATCCATCAGGACGGCTTGCTGAAGGATCGCAGCACCTACGAGATTATGGATCCGGAAGCAATGGGGATCTCCCGCAGCATGATTATTCTGGGCCGCCACTCCGGCCGTCATGCCATTAAGCATCGTTTGTCGGAATATGGAATTAATGTTGCGGATAACGAGTTAAATGATGTCTATAACCAATTCAAGCAAGTAGCGGACGAGAAGAAAATCGTCACCGATGACGAGCTGATCCGCATCGCCGGCGAAATGACCGAGACGCAGCCCGATCCATACAAGCTGGTTGATCTGCAGGTGTTGGCAGGCAGTCAGAAGTCCAGAATCGCTTCCGTGACGATACGCGAAAGCGACGACGGCGTCGAACGTTCTTACTCCGGCATGGGCGAAGGACCGTTGGAGGCCGTTATTCACTGCATACAGCAGGCGATTCCGGTGGCTGCGCAATTCGAGGATCTGGAGCTGCATTCGTTATCGACGGGTGAGGACGCCCATGGTGAAGCGGTCGTGAGCATTATTATAGAAGGCGAGAGGTTCCGCGGTACATCCATCCATAAAGATATCATTTATGCAGCTGCCCAGGCTTATGTGGGTGCCTGCAATCAAGCGGTAATGACGGGCAGGAAACGGGTCATCGAGGAAAATGCCGTGTAACCCGAATGGTTATCCACAAAACCAAACGTTCTGTGCATAAGAGGGAAAAACCGGATAAATACAACCTTTTCCCTGTGAATAAAATTGTGAGTGTTTCGTGGATAGTTTTTGCACAGCCCCCTGTGGATATTGTTGATAACGTGGATAAAATTACGGACAAGGAAGCTTTTGTAAGTAATTAGTGACATTAACCTTTACAAATCAAGCTTTGTTATCGACAGAATTAACTAACAATTTGCGTTTTTATGTGGATAAACATGTGGATAACGTGGACAGTTACCCCGAAAGCACGTTTTTTGTGCTTTCGGGGCTTTTTTATGTTTTCGAAGCTTTTTATGTTTTTCACGCTTTTGTGCTTTCGGGGCTCTTTTTATGTTTTTCGTGGCTTTTTTATGTTTTTGAAGCTTTTCGCGATTTTTGTCGTTTCGGGACTTTTTGCGTTCCCGCAATAAAATTGCGTGATACTGCAATACGGTTTTCGGTGAAAACACTTTCAGTTTCAGGTAAGGTTAAATTACTAGATAACGTTCCGGCGAATAGGCATTCCGGCCTGAATGGAGGAGAACTGAAGTGAAATTAGAGACGGTCATTCAAGTAAGCTCAATCTGCAAATGTTATGGTCCGTACAACGCATTAAATGAGGTCTCCTTTGAAGTAAACAGAGGCGAGCTGTTTGGTATTATTGGGACCAGCGGGTCAGGCAAGACAACCTTGCTGGAGATGCTGATGGGGCTTCGCAGACCGGATGAGGGCACCATAGAAGTGCTTGGCATGGATGCCATCATGGAGGCCAAACAGCTGAAGGAATATATCGGCATGCATATGTACAGCAATTCGCTCGTAGACAATCTGACGGTTCGCGAGGCGCTGGAACTGTTCCAAATCGTTCTACATCAGGCAAAAAGATATTGATTCCATTATTGCGGATCTGGAGCTGGAGCCTTACGTGAATAAGCCGGTTAAACGGCTGTCAGGCGGCTGGCAGCAGCGTATTGCGCTTGCTTTCGCGCTAGTGAATGATCCCGATATTATATTCTTGGATGAACCAACAACAGGGCTCGATAAGCAGGCGAGAGCAGACTACTGGGCGCTGCTTATGAAATTGAAGAGCCAAGGGAAAACGATTGTAATGGCTTCCCATGACATGGGGGAAATGCAACGAAATTGCGATCGTATTGCGGTGCTGCGCAAAGGAGATATCGTCAGATGCGATTCTCCGCAGCAGCTCATCTCCCAAATTCCAGAGGGCTGTTTTACGATGGAGGGTGTGTACGTCCATTTCGCTTACGCGGGAATGTGACCTAACCTGAATGATCCGGCCTAGTTTGAAGGAGGACTTTTGTATATGGATCATGGAAACGACATCAACGAAGGTCCGTCCGTTCATCGAAGCCAGGTGATAGAGAAGCGCATGGAGATGATCGCCATGCTGCTTGATAAATTAAATGGGGAGGAGATCGTCCAACAATCCAAAACCAGGCAAGCATCTCACAAACGAAAGGGGCGAAATAACGATAAGCTGATGCGCATAGTTGCCGGCATTTTCTTCCATCGTATATGATAGTGATGACACTACCATGACGGAGGTCAGAAGATGGAAGACATTGTGCCTATGATCGGGCAAGAAATGCTGCGGATTTCCGATAAGTATTTCACTACGGAGCCGCTTCGCGGATATGCCCTCGCTTTTATACGGGAAAAGCAGGCCGAATCGATGAGATTTGGTCTTTTAACCATGCTTCATTACCGGATGTTTGGAGGAGGCTCTAAGCAGATTCTTCAGGCTGCTGCTGCAGTTGAGCTATTTATACTGGCGTCGGATATTCTGGATGACTTGCAGGATGGAGACGCGCCTCATCAGGCCTGGTCCCAGGTGCCGCCGGCCGCCGCGATGCAGACGGCTGCTTCCTTGATGGTGCTTTCGCAGCAGGCGATTCTGGAGCTTGATTTCGGACAGGCCGAACGGCTTCGCGCGGCGCAGATGATGAACGATCAATTCCTTAAAGCAGCAAATGGACAAATGCTGGATTTGATGAACGCCGTTACCGATGAGGATTCCTATATCGCCATGGTACAGCTTAAATCCGCGGCGCTGATCGTAATGGCGTGCATGACCGGAGTCATGCTTGCGGGCCGGGAATGGCATCCGATGGTCGCGGAATATGCGGAAGAAGTAGGTATGGCGGCTCAAATTAAAAATGATATCAGGGACCTGCTTCGCTGGGATGACAAGAACGATTTTATTTTGCGCAAAAAGACCCTGCTCACTTTATTCCTTTTGGAGGAAATTGCGGAGGAGGATAGGTGGATCAAGGACTATTTCGAAGGCAGGCTGCGGGCAGAAGATGTCGCTGACCGGCAGCAAATGTTGGAAGAGGCATGTGACCGGACAGGTGCAGCATTATATGGCTCTGTTCGCATGAGAATGCACTTCAATCGGTTTCAGGAGCTGATAGATGAGGTCCCTGAGGCCGCATCAGCTAAGGATAAGCTCCTACAGATTTTCTCCAGCTAGGGCCTTTCCTCACAAACCGCAATGAGGATTGCGGGAAATACGGGACATGTTGGCGTTTGCTGTCGAAAGAATTCCTGCTATAGTAGAATCAGAATTTGATTCTACTATAGCAGAGGAGGAATTTTTAAATGTTGAAAGATGCTATTCGTTCGCTTGCTGCAAGTAAAGAGAAAATGTCGATGGTGATGGGTGGACAGCTGCAATTGGCTGGCGTATCCGCAGCTGAGCACAAAGCACTCCAAGATGCGCTGAAGAATCAAGACGAGAAAAAAGGCAATTATACGCTGGCAGTTTGGGGCTAATTCAGTCATAAAACGACTTCATGCGAGTGCAGGAGGAGAATAGACGATGTTAAAACCCACTCATAGAATCTCAGCACCTCTCTTCCTGATTGCATTTCTCGTTATTTTGCTCTATTTGACCTTCACGATCATCAAGGAGCCTTTTATCGGAGTCGAGCTTGTGGAAGGGTCAAAGGGAGATTATTTTGTGAAAGCTCTCGAGCCTGCCGGACAAGCTATCAGCAAAGGCATCTTGGTCGGCGACAAAATCGTTTCCGTAAACGGTGCGCCGGCAGGTCAATATAGCAATGTGAAGAAGTTTTTCTCCATTGAGAAATCAGATGCTGTGCTTGTCGAGCATAGCAACAAGGATCAGCAGTTGATTGTATTTAACCGGGGCTGGTACGGAGATCATTCCAGTTGGGAATTATTCATCCAGCTGTATATACCGCTTATTTCGCTGATCCTGTTCGCAGGGTTTTCTTCTTTTCTATATTCGAAAAGAAAAAATGACAGCGCAGCCTTAATGCTCATGCTGTTTTTTGCCACGATTGGGCTATGCTACTATTCATCGGCTGCATCCTATCGGAGTGATCCTGTCGGATTCTCCATTATTTATTTTGTATTGCCGTCTGTGCCGATCATTTTCCTGCAGTTCATGAATCAGTACATGAAGAGATATAATGTCGTCTTTATCAGCAAATCCGGTTTAATCGGGATGCTTAGCTCGTTTGGCATCGTTGAACTCGGAATGCTGCTGTATGTCTGGACGAGTCTTATATCCAACGATGCTTTCGTATACATACGGATGTTGTACTACGGTACGTTAATTATCGGTAATTTCATTTGCATCTATCAGCTTATCCACAAGTTTTTGCAGTACCGCAAGACGAAGTTTAATTCGTTGTTTAAGATTACGCTAGTGTCGCATATCGTTGCGTTCACGCCGTTTACGGCTATGAACCTTCTGCCGCTGTTTATTGGCGGCGGCCAGATTTTACCGGCTGCGTTTACATCGTTATTTTTGTTTGTGCTGCCAATCGTGTATTTCTACCTGTTAACATCCAATCAGCTCTTTGACATTGACTTCATCCTAACCAGGTTTAAATATTATACGCTTCTGTCTGCCGTGCCGGCTCTAGTGCTGACGCTCGCGATGATCGGGGTTCTGAGCGATAGGACGGAAGTATCATGGGTTGGCTATATTCAGATGTTCTTGTCGTCTTACGTCGTGATGACTCTGTTCTTGTACGTGAAGGAGCAGATCGATCACAAGTTTCGTCCGAAGCTTTTCAAAGCGATGTACAGCTATCAGGACAGTCTGGACCGTTTCTCCCGCAAAGTTGCGACGGTTATGAAGAGGGCTGATCTGGAGGCCGTGCTCAAGCAGGAGATCAGCGACTTGCTTCCGGTTAACCGCATTGATTTCGTTCTAGTTGATCAAGCGGACTGTTCGGTTCACAAGATGGGCGAATCCGACGAAGAGAAAGGGACTTCCTTATTCCTGCTTCAAGTCGCGGACTCGCTTCAGGTTGGCGAAATGGTGGAGCTGCCTCACGGGATTGGTCTTGTCATAGGCCGTCAGCGTTCCAGATACCATGTGGTCTGGATCGGCTCGAAGACGAACCACACCCGTTTCAATTCGGACGAGCTGCGCTGGCTAAAGACGTTAGCCAACTATTCAAGCATCGTATTTGAGAATCTGTATTTGATCGAAGGTCTGATTGAGGACCTGGAATCGGAAGTGCGCAAGGAGCAAACGACCGCGCCTTGGGTATTGCGCTTATTGTTCTGTCTGTCGGAAAATGAACGCCGAAAGCTCGCCGCGGATCTACATGACTCCGCTCTTCAGGATCAGTTAATCTGGTACCGCAAGCTAGAAGGCGTTATGAATGATTATCCGATCTCGGACAAGCTGGGTGACGAGCTGAATGAGATTAAGGAAGGCCTTCTGGATGTTATCCATCAAATCCGCGAGACCTGTAACGAGCTGAGGCCTCCGCTGCTGAAAGAGATGGGCGTCATTGAAGCAGTTGAGTCCATTGTCGAGCATTCGCAGATGCGGGATAACTTTGCCGTAGATTTCAGACCTAAACCGTTTATCCATCCGCTTAACGAAGAGCAGATCACCGCCGTTTACCGGATCGTGCAGGAATTGCTTCGCAATGCGGCCAAGCATGCGCAGGCGAACCAGGTTACGCTGGAGCTTGAACAGCGGAAAGGAAAGATTTATTTCCGCTACAAGGATGACGGAATCGGGATGGATGTTGATTATATGAAGGCGTCCTTCGAGCATATGGGACTGTCCGGGATTAAAGAGCGGGTAGCCAGCCTTGAAGGAGAAATTACGTTCCGGTCGAAGCGTGGAAGCGGGCTGGAGGTTGTAATCAACTTGCCGGAGACAATGACGACCGGTCGTTCGGAAAGGGGATTATTACGTGATTCGTATCTTATTAGTTGACGATCATCCTTCCGTAGGCGAAGGAACCAAGACCATGATCGAACAGGATCCTGAGATGAAGGTAACGGTTGTGTTATCCGCGATGGAAGCGCTGGATGCCGTCAATCATGATCCCTTTGATATTATATTGTGTGACCTAAATATGCCGGGGATCAGCGGGCTGGAGCTTGCCAAAAGGCTTATTCAGCAGGATCCTGACCGCAGAGTTCTTATCTATACCGGATATGAGATCAGTACCCACTATAACTTGCTGATCGAATGCGGGGTATCCGGCTTTATCTCCAAGACGGTGTCGCGGGAACAGCTGCATAATAACATCCGGTGCGCGATGCGGGGGGAAGCGGTTATTCCGATTACCCTGCTGAAGCAGCTGAGGCGCAACGAAGTGAAGATTACCCGCGCGGAAAAGGCAATTGAAGAGGTCTCGATTAATGAACGGGACCAGGATATTTTGCAGGAAGTTGCCAATGGCAGCAGCAATAAGGATATTGCCGCCAAGCTTCATATGAGCCAGCGGACGGTGGAGTACAACCTGACCCGTATATTCGAGAAGTTGAGCGTCCGATCAAGATCGGAAGCGATTGTGGAAGCCAAGCGGCTTGGACTTATTCGCATGGAGCAATTCTTAACCTAAATGATGTTTACTACGACTTTTAACGACTCGCCGTCTGCGGTGAATCATGAAAGTCTTCCTATATGGGATAACTGCCGCATTCGCTGCAGAATCGTATCCCCATGATTGTCTTGCAAGACCACCCTAACTTTTGGTTTCCCTCTCAATGCTTACGTCTATATGGCGTAAGCATCTTTTTTTAAATATTAGAGATAAGGTTCCTTTATACTGCGCTCATATTACGTCGCGTAACAATTAGGTCCGGAAAGGAGGCATAGCTTTGAAGTATTTGTGGCTGTGGATCGTCTTTGCAATTGTATTTACTCTGGCCGCTATTGGACTGGAGCTGCTGGAGGGGAATAAGATTACGACAACGGAATACTATGGGCTGCGTAACATGGGCAGCATCTTTGTTGCTTTTTGTTTACTCTGCAGCATCGTTTTTTATCTGATTACCTTCCTTCCGTTAACGTTCCTTTGTACGAGGTTTGTAAAGTTTTTGCTCGGAAGAATGATCATTTATACCATTGCCGGGGCAGTAGGGGGAATCTGGGTATTTGACCAATTCTACGCGTTAGATGATGACTATTACGTGAAGGGATATGGGCTCAACCTCAATAGCGCCATGATCTTGTTTGGTTTGGCAGGATTTATTTATGCGTGGATGGATAGGTATTTGGAAAAAAAATAAAAAACCTCCCGCCACTCTCACTATGGAGGTACCGGGAGGCTTTTTGCTGTTTATTCGCTTAATTGTTCCCACTGCTCGTAGGCGTTGTTTAGCGAAGCGCGTTTCTCTTCAATTTTAGCCTGAATCTCTTGAATAGCCATGTAGTCATTAAAGATCGCGGGATCCGTTAACTGCACTTCGTGCTCGGCGATCTGCTCTTCCAGCGAAGCAATGTCCTGTTCCAGCTGCTCGAGCTTGCGCATTCGGCTGCGTTCTTCCCGTTTGGCCTGCTTATCCATTTCATAAGAGGTAGGAGCTTCTTGAGCGGGCTGATTGGACTTGCTTGCCAGCTTGGCAGCAGCTTCAAGCCGGGCTTCTTCAAGCTCGTTTTTCTTTTCGATCATGTCGTCGTAATTTCCTAGGAAATGCTCGGTTCCTGTCGGAGTCAATTCGACGATCCGTTCCGCCATCTTGTTAAGGAAATAACGGTCATGAGAGATAAATAGAAGTGTTCCCTCGTAATCAATCAAAGCGGATTCCAGTACCTCTTTGCTGAACAAGTCCAGATGGTTGGTAGGCTCGTCAAGGATCAGAACGTTTGCCTGCTCGAGCATCAGCTTGGCAAGCGATACGCGCGCCTTCTCGCCGCCGCTGAGGGAAGAGATGCGCTTCAGGACATCTTCTCCGCTGAATAAGAAATTGCCAAGGACCGTACGTATACGGGCTTCTTCCATATGGGGGTAGGTGCCCCACACTTCCTCCAGAACGGTATTGGAAGAGGTTAGTCCCGTTTGCTCCTGGTCATAATAGCCGAGCTTAACGTTGGAGCCCCAGCGGACGCTGCCCGTTTGCGGCTGTCTTTGTCCAACCAGCACTTTAAGCAAGGTGGACTTGCCGATCCCGTTAGGACCAATGAGGGCAACCGTTTCACCACGCGACAGCTTGAAGGATACCTGCTGGAACAGCTGACGGTCCTTTTCCGGGAATTTGACGGACAAGTCCGTTACATCCAGAACATCCTTGCCCGTTTGGCGTTCGATTTCGAAAGTGAACCGCGCTTTCTTGAGATCGCCAAGCGGCTTGTCCAGCACATCCATTTTCTCGAGCGCTTTCCGGCGGCTTTGCGCGCGTTTGGTTGTGGAAGCACGAACGATATTGCGCTGAATGAACTGCTCCATCTTCGCAATTTCATCCTGCTGCTTCTCATAAACCTTCATGTTCGCTTCGTATTCGGCAGCTTTCAGATCGATGTAGCGGCTGTAGTTGCCTGTATACCGCCTGGCTGCATGACGTTCGATCTCCACGATGGTTGTGACCAGGGCATCAAGGAAGTATCGGTCATGGGATACAACCAGAATGGCGCCGGAATAGCTGCGAAGATAACCCTCCAGCCAGGTCAGCGTTGGGATATCCAAGTAGTTGGTAGGCTCGTCGAGCATCAATAGATCAGGTGCCTGCAGGAGAATGCGCGCAAGCGCGAGACGGGTTTTTTGGCCGCCGCTTAAAGTGCTGATCAAGGTGTCCGGCGGGAAGCTGCCAAACCCCATTCCGTGAAGAACGCTGTTAATCCGGGTGTTGATCTCGAAGCCGCCTTGCTCGCGGAACCAGTCTGATTTGCGCGAGTAACGGTCAAGAACCTCCTCGTAACGCTTTGGATTATCATGAAGAGCCGGATCGGCAATCTGCTGTTCCAGCTCGCGAAGCTCCTTCTCGGCATCGATCAGATGGGAGAAGACGGCGCGCATTTCCGCTTCGATGGTGCGGTTCGACTGCAAGCCGCTGTTTTGGGCCAGATAACCAATGCGCGTTTCTTTGGCTTTGTGTATGGCACCGGAGTCGTAGGACAGCTCTCCGGCAATAATTTTGAGCAAGGTCGATTTGCCGGCGCCGTTAACGCCAACAAGTCCAACCCGTTCGCGTTCGAGGACTTGCATCGATATATCGGATAAGATGACGTCTATGCCATAGTTTTTACTGATATTGGATACTTGAAGCAGCATGAATATACCTCCAACAAATAATGACTCGTTCATTATATATTACCACAAACCACTGCCGCCATTGGCGAAAGTTGCATAACAATGGTAAACTACAAATAAACAACAAGCATGTATGGGAAGGCAGAGCGGGGTAATGATGAGTGAACAGCGAGGTGCCATGGATTTCGATAAAACGTCGCTGCGGAAAGCTATGACGAAGCTGCGAGAAGGCATAAGACCAGATGAGCGTTCCGTACGGTCAGCTGCGGCATGCCGGTATCTAATGGATTGGATGATAGAGCATGAAGTAAGAAGCTTTATGTGCTATGTTCCGTTCCGCTCCGAGCTGGATACCCGCTCACTCGTCGAGCGGGGCTGGGAAACGGGCAGAGAGGTTATTGTGCCGAAATGTTATCCATCGGACCGCTCGATGTCCCTTCACAAGCTGGACAGCTGGAGCGGGCTTAAGGCCGGCGCCTATGGCATTCTCGAGCCGGATCCAGGCGAGTGTCCGCCGCTTCCGGCTGCATATATGCCTGAGCTGGTCGTCACGCCGGGCCTTGCTTTTGACAGTAAGGGCGGGAGGCTTGGATACGGGGGCGGTTATTACGACCGTTTCGCGGATCGTCTCCGGCGCGAACAAGGAGAAGCCTCGCGACTGGTGAAGTGGCTGGGCATCGCTTTTGAAGATCAGCTGGTGGAAGAGATTCCAATGCAGACCCATGACAAGCAAATGGACGGTTTAGTAACGGAACTTAAGGTTAGAGTTTGGAGTGACTTATAATGGAACTGACGCATTTTAACGAGCAGGGCCGGGCGCGGATGGTTGACGTCAGCGATAAAGAAGTGACAGCCAGAACGGCAACCGCGCGTACGCAGGTGAAGATGAACCCAGGTACGCTGGCCCGTATTAAGGAAGGCAGTATCGGCAAAGGGGATGTGCTGGCCGTATCCCAGGTTGCTGCGATAATGGCCGCGAAGAAAACGTCGGATTGGATTCCGATGTGTCATCCGCTTCCGTTAACCGGGGTGAATGTGACCTTCGGCGATAACGGGAATGATGAACTGTACATAGAAGCGACGGTAAAAACAACCGGTAAAACAGGCGTGGAAATGGAAGCTTTGACTGCTGTTTCTGCCGCTGCGCTTACCGTATACGATATGTGCAAGGCACTTCAGAAAGATATGGTCATCGGTCCGACTTACCTGATCGAGAAGACCGGGGGCAAAAACGGAGACTATCGGATTTGACTACCCATGAGCGGATAAGGGATGGGAGGAATAAAAGATGCGGTGGAAAGTAGCGATATTGACGGCAAGTGACAAAGGCTCGCGCGGAGAACGCGAAGATACAAGCGCGCAGGTCATTCGTGAGCTGGTAGAGGAAGAACTCGGCGGAGAGATTGTTGACTATCGGATCGTACCTGACGAACAGGATGAGATTATAGCGGCAATCATCGAAATGACCGAGTATTATCAGGCGGAGCTTATTCTGACCACCGGCGGAACCGGACTCGCGCCAAGGGATGTTACACCGGAAGCTACCCTTAAGGTAGTAGACCGGCTTGTGCCGGGGATTGCGGAAGCGATGAGAATCGGAGCCCTTCAGAAGACCCGTCGCGCCATGCTGTCCCGCGGGGTATGCGGTATTCGCGGTCAATCTCTTATCATCAACTTGCCAGGCAGTCCTAAGGGTGTGCATGAGAGCTTGATGGCCATTATGGATCAGCTGCCGCATGCTTTGGAGATTATATCCGGCAGTCATGGAGATCACGAATGAACGGAGCGGAGACAATTCTGAAAGAAGTGCCGGTGCGGGAAGCCATAGGCCTAAGGCTTGCCCATGATCTTACCCGCATCATTCCGGGAGAGTTCAAAGGACGTTTATTCAAGAAAGGGCATGTCATTACGGAAGAGGATATTCCGAGTCTATTGGATATCGGCAAGGAGCACATCTATATTATGGAGCTGGGCGAGAGAGAGCTTCATGAGGATGATGCCGCACTCCGGATGGCAGAGGCGCTAATGGGCGATGGTATTACATTGTCTGAACCCCATGAAGGGAAGGTTAGCTTGAAATCAAGCCAGCTTGGTCTTGCCGAAGTGGACCAGGTGCTGGTAGAGGCGATTAACGAACTTGGCGAGATTGCGCTGGCGACAGTGAAGACGCATAGCGTAGTAAGGGAAGGACGGCCGCTGGCCGCAACAAGAGTGATTCCTCTGACCGTGTCAAAAGCGAAGGTTGAAGAGGTAGAAAGGCTTGCTGCGGAATATAGAACGGCTCATCAAGGACAAGCGCCGCTTCGAGTAGTTCCCTTCCGCAAGCTGCGCGCGGGACTTCTGACCACCGGCGGAGAAGTGTTCTCCGGACGTATTCAGGATAAATTCGGACCGGCCGTCCGGGCCAAGCTGGAAGCCTTCGGCTCAGAGGTGGGTGAACAGCGCTTTGCGCCGGATGACCGACAAATAATTGTCAAGGAAATACACTATTTGCTAGAGCAACGTTATGATATGATACTAGTGACCGGCGGAATGTCGGTTGATCCTGATGACCGGACACCAGGCGCCATTAAAGCGTCCGGAGCGGATATAGTCAGCTACGGCACACCGATGCTGCCGGGCTCGATGCTGCTTATGGGATATTTGAACGGCGTACCCATTATGGGACTGCCAGGCTGCGTCATGCATGATCCGTATACTTCCTTCGATGTACTGCTGCCTCGTATATTAGCTGGTCAGACTATCGTGAGAGAAGACATTGTCCGTATGGGATATGGCGGTTTGAACAACGGTTAGTGTAGTACATAAGCGTATAACGATTAGGGGGAAGATCAAGGATGTCAGGTATAGGCGCAACAGGCTTTATATTACTCGCAATTGTTGCTTTGCTGCTGTTTGGACCAAATAAGCTTCCTGAGCTTGGCCGTGCGTTTGGACGCACGCTGAAAGAGTTTAAAGCAGGGGCAAGAGATATGATGGATGATGAGAAAGACACGAAACGCGTTGAAGTGAACCGATCGGAAAATATCGAATCGGATAATAAGCGGCTTCCGGACTAAACCGGGCCCGCTTTTTTGCTGAAAGGGGGCCTATAGAAGTTGAGCACATCGCAAAACAATGCTTCCGGACAGCAGCCGTTTGATCGGGCTCGAATTCGTGAGGAAGGCTTAATGCCTTTGTTTGAGCATCTTGGCGAGCTGCGGAAGCGTATTATTTATATGCTGATTGTCATCGTTGCCGGCCTTATTATCGGACTTGTTATTGCAGAGCCGGCCTACACTTTCCTGATGGAGCAGGAACCGGCAAGAGGCTTGCAGCTGCATGCCTTTTCTTTATGGGACGGCATCGGTATCTATATGAAGTTTGCATTTGTGATCGCGCTACTGCTTGCGATTCCATTCACGGCATACCAGCTGTGGGCTTTCGTCAAGCCCGCGCTTAAGCCGGTTGAACAAAGAGCAACATTGAAGTACATCCCTTTTGCGCTTATTATGTTTTTAATTGGTCTGGCGTTCTCGTACTTTGTCGTTTTTCCGCTGGCCTTTCATTTTACGCGTAAAATCTCTTCGAATTTGAATCTGGAAGAAACGATTGGAATCACGCAATATTTCTCGTTTATGTTTAATATTTTGATTCCGATCTCCCTCTTGTTCGAGCTGCCGCTTGTCATTATGTTTCTGACGGCTATCCGGATTCTTAATCCGACCCGGCTCCGCAAGATGAGAAGAATCGCTTATTTTCTGATGATTCTTATTGGGGTTATTGTTACTCCACCGGACTTCGTATCCGACAGCCTTGTGGCGATCCCGCTTATTATCTTGTACGAAATAAGTGTGTTATTGTCCGGTATGGTCTA
Source organism: Paenibacillus glycanilyticus (assembly GCF_023715145.1). Taxonomy (GTDB): domain Bacteria; phylum Bacillota; class Bacilli; order Paenibacillales; family Paenibacillaceae; genus Pristimantibacillus; species Pristimantibacillus glycanilyticus_A. Next base: position 58,311 of record NZ_JAMBNP010000014.1, read on the forward strand.
TAAAAAACAGCTCGCGGCAGCCGCGAAACGTGAAGCGGAATGGGCAGGTCAATCATAGGAAATGAAAAAACCTCGGGGATTCCCATTCCCCAAGGTTTTTTTTGGCTTCGGCCGGCTTTAGTAGCTGAGTACTTTACCCTTGTACAGCTTGCGTTCTCGCCGTCCGGCTCCGGCGAGCAGCGTGGTAATCGCCTCCCGGCTTGCGGAGACGGACTTGCGGCCTGCTGTGACACGCTCGCCCGGTCCGATGACCGTTATTTGCTCCGATTGCGGAGCACCGATAACGGCACCGTCTTCAATAACGGCGTTCTCCCCGATAATAGCCTTATGGATGCGGACATTACGTCCTATCCGTGCCCCCGGCATAATCACGCTCTCGAACACGAGGCTGCCTTTTCCTACTTCTGCACCTGTGCTAATAACCGAGCGTTGCGCGCTGCCGTCCATCCGGCAATGGCTGTCGATGATGCAGTCGTCAGGAATACTATTATTCTTGCGGTACTGACTGCCTGAAGCCGGCACATAGCCGGCATAAAGAGGCCATTGCGGTTCAGATAGCTGCAATGTACCGTCGATTAGCTCCATGTGGGCTTCCCACAAGCTCTCAACCGTACCCACATCCCGCCAGTAGCCTTCGTAAGGATAAGCGGTCAGGCTGGCTCCTTCCTGAAGGAGCATCGGAATGATGTCTTTCCCGAAGTCATGGCTGGAGGCTGGGTTGCAGGCATCGCGTGCGAGCACCTCCTTCAGCTTGTCCGTCCGGAACATGTAAATGCCCATAGAAGCCAGGTTGCTCCTTGGACGGGAAGGCTTTTCTTCAAATTCAACTACACTGTAATCCTCATTGGTGTTCAGAATGCCGAAACGGCTTGCTTCATGCCACGGTACCCGCTTAACGGCAATTGTAGCGGCCGCACCGCTCTCGATATGCGCTTCCAGCATGGGACGGTAGTCCATTTGATAAATATGATCGCCGGATAAGATGAGAACATGTTCCGGATTATGCTGTTCGATGTACGAGAGGTTGCGGTAGATCGCATCGGCTGTTCCCGAGTAGAGGCCATCTGGAGAGCTGTCGGAAGCGGGCAGCGACGCAATTTCTCCCAGATGTTTCGTTTGGATCGCGTTCAGCCACGCTCCTCCGTCACCAATATGGCGATGAACCGTGTCCGCGCAATATTGGGTCAAAACACCGATTCGGCGGATACCCGAGTTCATGCAGTTGCTTAGCGGGAAGTCAATCATCCGATACCTTTCCCCAAACGGTACAACCGGTTTGGCGAGTTCGGCGGTAAGTGGTGCCAGTCGTTTGCCTTCGCCGCCCGCAAGCAGCATGGCCAAGCAATTCATCTGTGTCATTCTATATTCCTCCAAGCTTTCTTATTTGGGTTTCATTTGATCAACAGGTGTTCTTGTACCATCTGCTTACACCTTAACCCTCCCATTTGAAACAGCTGTTTCAATAAAATGGATAGCGGGTATTAAACATTCTGGATTGTGTTGTTGCTTTAGAGGGGAAATGCTTGCGAAGCAAGAATTGCTATATAGCTGAAACAAGCTTTCCAAATGCTTACGTGCAAGAAATGCCCTAAAAGGCATAGAGCATTTCTTTTAGCGAATGCTTGCGAAGCAAGAAATGCCCTAAAGGCATAGAGCATTTCTTTAAGCGAATGCTTGCGAAGCAAGAAATGCCCTAAAAGGCATAGAGCATTTCTTTAAGCGAATGCTTGCGAAGCAAGAAATGCCCTAAAAGGCATAGAGCATTTCTTTTAGCGAATGCTTGCGAAGCAAGAAATGCCCTAAAAGGCATAGAGCATTTCTTTTAGGAGGTTGGAACCATTGAAACGAAGCATCAAGCTTAACGCAGACGATATTTATCAATTTCATGAAGGCACATGGATGGACAGCTACCGTAAGCTGGGCGCTCATCCGGTTCAAGAGAAGGGGAAGACGGGTACCCGTTTTACCGTCTGGGCGCCCAATGCCCGCCGGATTGCGGTTGCATCCAATTGCAACAGCTGGGACGGGTTTCGAAATGCCGGATATGACCTGCAGAAGGTCGAACAGTCCGGTTTGTGGAGCGGCTTTCTCGAAGGCTTTGGTGAAGGCGATATGTACAAATACGATATAGAGACAGCAGCGGGTGACAGGCAGCTGAAGGCAGATCCGTATGCGTTTAAGGCAGAGGTCCGTCCGCGCACGGCTTCGGTAATCTGCTCGCTGGAAGGGTACGAATGGCAGGATAAGGCGTGGCTTCGCGGCCGTAAGCCGCTGTTCAACCAGCCTTTGAATATATATGAAGTGCATGCGGGTACCTGGAGGCGGCATCAGGACGGAACCTTATATACCTATGAGGAACTTGCGGAGGAGCTGCCTTCTTACGCCGCGGATATGGGATATACCCATATCGAGCTGATGCCTCTTGCGGAGCATCCGTATGACCGCTCCTGGGGGTATCAGGGGACGGGTTTTTTTGCAGCAACAAGCCGGTATGGAGAGCCTCATCAGCTGATGGCTTTTGTTGATCGCTGCCATAGCCTGGGGCTTGGCGTAATTCTGGATTGGGTTCCCGGACATTTTGCCAAGGATGCGGCAGGCCTCCGCCGTTTTGACGGCAGTCCGTTGTACGAGCATGCCGATCCGCTTATAGCAGAGAAGGAACAATGGGGGACCCTTGCTTTTAATTACGAGAGGCCGGAGGTATGCGGTTTTCTGATCTCAAACGCCTTGTTCTGGATGGAAATGTACCATATCGACGGTTTGCGGGTAGATGCGGTAACCAGCATGCTGCTTCGGGACTTCGACCGCCCGGATGGGCGTTGGCGGCCGAACCGTCATGGCGGGAGAGAAGATCTGGATGCTTCCGCGTTCATTAGACGGTTGAATTCGGCTATATTGACTCGGTTTCCCCATGCTCTCATGATGGCGGAGGAATCGCATGCCTACCCCGGCGTGACTGTTCCTGCCGATAAGGGAGGGCTGGGCTTCACGCACAAATGGAATATGGGATGGATGAACGATACGCTGAAATACTTGGCGCTTCCGCCGGAGGCAAGGAGCTCTAATCATGGCTTGCTTACATTCCCGATCTGGTATGCCTTTGACGAGAAGTATACGCTGCCGCTTTCCCATGACGAGGTTGTTCACGGCAAGAAGTCGCTGCTCGACAAAATGCCCGGAAGCTACGAGGAGAAGTTTGCGGGATTACGTCTGCTCCTGGGCTACATGATGACCCATCCGGGCAAAAAGCTGCTGTTTATGGGCGGCGAATTTGGCCAGTTTATTGAATGGCGTGATGAAGCGGAGCTGGACTGGCTGCTGCTCGCTTATGAGCAGCATCGGATGCTTCACGGCTTTGTCCGCACGCTGAACCACTTGTATCTGGAGCAGCGGTCGTTATGGCAGCTTGACTCTTCTCCGAAGGGCTTCGAGTGGATCGACTTCCGGGATGAGGGGCAAAGCGTAATCGTGTACAGACGTAAGGGGAGGGCAAACGCAGAGTCGCTGATCATCCTCTGCAACTTCCATACGCATGCCCATGCCCATTACAGGATAGGAGTTCCGAGCCAAGGAGGCTATAAAATATTGCTGAACAGCGACAGCCCCTCTTATGGCGGCTCCGGATTTATGGAGCTGTCCGCGGCGGAAGGGACTGTCATTCCGTCACAGGCGGTTATCTGGCATGGCCGCAAGCATAGCATTGAGCTGCCGCTTCCGCCGCTGTCGATCGTTATTTTAAAGCGGGAGAAGGAATCGCGTGCCGCTGTCCGAATGGAACAGGAACCGCAAGCGCTGCATAAGGAGCTTAGTCTGGAATTACCTGGTAATAAGCGAAGAAGCCGGCAGAGGGAACGAATTGCTACGGTATAAGCAGGTTTACAAAGGAGAGAACGAAATTTGAATATTTTGTTTGTAGGAGCGGAATGCGCCCCGTTTCTGAAGACGGGCGGGCTTGGCGACGTGCTTGGCGCACTGCCGGCCGCGCTTAAATCCCAAGGAGTTGAAGCACGCGTAATGCTGCCGCTGTATACCTCGATTCCAGAGCATTACCGGACCCGCATGAAGACGATAGCGGAAATCCGGGTTTCGGTCGGATGGCGATATGCGTATTGCGGAATTCGCGAATTGGAGCATGAAGGTATTATTTATTATTTTCTCGACAACGAGCAGTATTTCAAGAGAGGCTCTGCCTACGGACATGACGATGACGGGGAGCGATTCGCCTTCCTGTGCCGCGCTGCGCTGGAGTCCCTCCCTTCAATCGGATATTGGCCCGATCTTATACACGGGCATGATTGGCATACCGGCATGATTCCTGCGCTGCTGCGCCATCATTACGGCTGGCGGAAGGAATATGCGGGAATTAAGACGGTGTTCACCATTCATAATTTGCAGTATCAAGGCAATTATCCGCCGCATGTACTCGGCGATTTGCTGGGACTGCCGCCTCATTATATGAGCTACGATCATGTGGAGTCTTACGGCTCCGTCAGCTTTATGAAAGCCGGCATTCAGCTGTCGGATCGCGTCACAACCGTTAGTCCGTCTTATGCGGCCGAAATCAAGACGCCGGAATATGGCTGCGGAATGGAAGAGGTGCTGCGCAGCCGGGGCGGCAGCCTGGTTGGCATCGTGAACGGCATCGACGATGGTTTGTATGATCCGGCGGCGGATGCGGAGCTGCAGGCGCATTATTCGGCCGTCTCGCCAGATGCCAAGATGGTCTGTAAAACGGCGCTGCAGTGGGAGCTAGGCCTGCGGGAAGACGTAGAGGTACCGCTCATTGGCATGGTTGGCCGTCTTACGGACCAGAAGGGGCTTCCGCTCGTTCTGGAGCGCTTGGACGAGTTGGTGGCTACCGAGCATGTCCAGCTTGCGCTGCTTGGCACCGGGGATCCACATCTGGAGTATCTGTTCCGCGAAGCGGAGCACCGCTATAAAGGAAGAGTTGTCTCCTATATTGGCTTCGACGAAGGTCTTGCCCGCCGAATCTATGCCGGCTCGGATCTGTTCCTGATGCCGTCGCGGTTTGAGCCATGCGGGATCAGCCAGCTGCTTGCGCTAAGATACGGCAGCCTGCCCATTGTCCGCGAGACGGGAGGACTGCGTGATACCGTTCAGAGCTATAATGAGTGGACGGGAGAGGGCAATGGCTTTTCCTTTGCTTCCTACAATAGCGGGGATATGCTGTATACGGTACGCCGGGCGTTATCTTTATGGAGAGACCCGGAGGTACGGGATAAGCTCGTAAGGCGCGCTTTGCAGGGCGACTACAGCTGGAACCGATCGGCGCAGCAGTACAAGGAATTATATGAGGAGCTATTATAAAGACAATGGCGGTGCCGGATTCGTCCGGCACCGCCTTTATTGTTGCTTCACCCGCTAATCAATCTTGCGCCATACAATCCGGTACCCGTTTGGTTCCAGAGAGATAACGAGCTTGCCGTCAGGATTGTCTATCTGCTCGTCGGTCAACGCATCGCGCCATCCGCCTTCCTTCATTGGGTGCGACAGCTCCACAGGCTCATCCGAACGGTTCATCCATACCGTGAAATGCTCTTTGCCGTCCAACCGTTCATAGACGAGAGAACCGCCTTCGCCATCGGCAGACAATACGCGGTAACGGCCGCTTCGCAGGGCGGCGCGCTCCTTCCTGAGCGAAATAAGCAGCTTATAGAAATCAAACAGCTCCCGGTTCTGGTTTTCCTCGTCCCAGACCATGCATTTGCGGCAATCCGGATCTTCGCCGCCATCCATGCCAAACTCATCCCCGTAATAGATACAAGGCAAGCCCATTGTGGTCATCAGATACACGACGGCCTGCTTCAGCCGTTTGGCATCCCCGCCGCACCGGGTCATAACGCGCGGAATGTCGTGGCTCGACAGCAGGTTGAACAGCGTTTCGTTCGTCTGCTGCGGATAACGCATAAGCAGCCGGTTCATCTTTTCCGCGAATTGGGCTGAAGAGATTGAACGGTCGGCGAAAAAACGGAGGACCAACTCCTTGAACGGATAGTTCATAACGGAATCGAACTGCTCGCCAAGCAGCCAGCGCAGCGAATCGCTCCACACCTCGCCTATAATAAAGGCTTCCTTGTTAGTTTCTTTCACCGCTTTACGGAAGTCGCGCCAGAAGTGATGGTCCACCTCGTTTGCAACATCCAGCCGCCATCCGTCTATTCCGGTGTCTTTCATCCAGCCTACCGCGGTTCCGATCAGATAGTTCTTCACGTCCGGATTAGCCGTATTCAGCTTAGGCATATTGCCGTAGAAGCCAAACGTATCATAGTTCGCAACGCCGTCCCGCACTTCAACGGGGAATTGGTTCAGATGGAACCAATCCTTGTACTTCGATTGCTCGCCTTTCTCCAGCACGTCCCGAAACGGCGGAAACTGTTCGCTTGAGTGGTTAAACACGGCATCCAGCACAACGCGGATGCCGTGCTCATGGCAGACGCTGACCAGCTTCTTCAGCAGCTCCTTATCTCCGAACTGAGGATCCACTTCACGGTAATCAACGGTGTCGTATTTATGATTGGAGGGAGAGAGGAAGATCGGGGTCAAATAGACGGCGTTTACGCCCAGCTCCTCTAAGTGGCCAATCCGGTTGATAATGCCTTGCAGATCCCCGCCGAAAAAGGATGCACCCTCCGGCTTCTCTCCCCATGGGGAGGTGCCTTCAGGATCATTGGACCGGTCTCCGTTCTCGAAGCGGTCGGGGAAAATCTGATAGAAAATCGCTTCTTTGGCCCATTCGGGAGCCTCGAACAGATCGATGGGATGAATATAATGTCCCTCGAAATAACCTCCGGCAGGCGCTGGCTGCTCGGAAAAGAAGCCGTCCTCCGTCAGCCAGATCGTCTCCTCGCCGCTATGCAGCCGGAAGCCGTAGCTGAACCGTTTGAATTCCGGCCGGATGACGGCCTCCCAATAATCATGAAGTCCATCTGCCGCAATATGGTCCATGTCGATTTCCTGGCAATGATGATCCCAGTCGTATTTATCTCCTGCAATAGCAACAACCCGCTCGATATCGTCGCGTTTGGTTCGAAGACGCAGATGGAAAGTTTCCGGATCATAGGCATATGCCCATCTGTGGCTGGGGGAATGGTAGATGCTCTCTAATTGCAAACGGGTTCACTCTCCTTTTCTCTATACTTACGGTTGTGCATGTTAACCGCGAAGCAACGACTCTGCTCCGTCAATATAGACCGGTGTTCCGGTTATATGGCTGGACTCGTCCGATGCCAGAAACAAAACGAGATTAGCAACCTGTTCTGGCTTTCCGGGGCCATTCTCAAGCGGGTGGCCGCCTTCGGGAAACTCAACGGGGATCCGGATTTCCTCGACCTCCGGCTTCGGTTTGGTCGACTGATCGATGTTCGTCGAAATGGCTCCAGGGCATATGGCATTGACGCGGATGCCGTATTCCGCCAGCTCAAGGGCAGCCATTCGGGTAAAGGCAGTCTCTCCGGCCTTGGAGCTGCTGTAGGCGCTGAAGCCAAAGTTCGAGAACACGCGGTTGCCGTTAATGGAGCTTGTTACGATAATGCTGCCGCCTCTTTTCTTCATAAGCGGTATCGCATGCTTGACGGTCAGGAACGTGCCGGTAAGGTTAACGGCGATGGTCTTCTCCCACTCCTCCTTGCTCATGTGCTCAATAGGGGATATGGTGCCGTTAATGCCTGCATTGGCAAACACAATGTCCAGCTGTCCAAACGCGGAGATAGCTTTGCCATAAGCTTCCTCCAGAGAATGCTCGTCCGAAATGTCCGCTTCGACGGCTATAGATTTCGCGCCAATCGCTTCGGCTTCACGGCACACCGCGGCAAGCGTTTGCCGGTCCCGGTCCAGCAGGACAAGATTTGCTCCCTCCTCAGCGAACCGGATGGCGGCAGCTTTTCCGATTCCGGAGCCTGCGCCGGTAATGAGGGCGACCTTTCCTTCTATTCGTTTAGCGGATGAATGGCGGGGCATATACATCTCTCCTTTTTTATTGTTTGTTTAGTAAGTACACGGGTTCCATCCGTATCTAAACATTTTTTTAATTGTTGGCAGCAATTTGTTAACTACGGGTTAGTTTATATAACGCAAATGTATAAAAAACAAATTAATTGACGTGCTATTAATAAGAGAATAATATAATAATATTAGGATTTGTTATGTTTATGTTAATTTATATAACATTATATAAAACACAAATTCTAAAACTGCGGTAAATACGATCCGATGCGCATGATCTTGCGAGTGGAACGTATAAAAGACGGAAGCAAAAGAGGTGGTATATTTCGCAATAAGCTTAAATTTTTGCCGTCAATGGGTATGTCCCCTCATGGCATTTGTGGATCGACTGGAGATGAATAAAGAAGCAAAAAACGGAGGTTCACTAACATTTATCATTGGAGGAATGCATGTAGCATGAAAAAATTCCCAAGCGTCATCCTTTCGGCCGTACTGGCCGGCACGTTATTATTTTCATCCTTCAGCACTTCGGCGCTAGCCTCTGCGGAGGCTGTTAAAGGAATATCGACTTCTGTTCCCGCTCAGGTTGATCTGCCGAACGGCTCCGCCCCAGCGGAAGCGGGTGAAGTTGAGGCGACAAGCCCGCCCCCTGTGTCAACGCCTTCGGCAGGCGATTCGACGGATGGCCAACTGCAGACGGATATGGCGCCTGAGCCGGTATCCTTGGTGGTTGACACGGAGGTCGACAACTACCTGACGGTAGACGACAATCACGAGGTTCATCTGAAACAATTATTTAGCGACGGTACCTCGGTGGACGTGACCCAATCCGCCGAATGGACATCCAATGACGAGTCCGTTGCGACCGTGTCGAAATCCGGGAGCTCCGACAACACGGCTGTTGTTATCCACGCTGCGGCAGCTGGCGATACCGTTGTCACCGCTACATACAACAACGATGCTCCGGTGTCCTTCTGGGTATCGGTTTCCGAGAAACCATTGCCTGATGAGACTTTGGACATCGTGCTGAACAGTGAGCGTGTCAAGTTGAAGGAAGGCGGCTTCTATCAACTATCGGCAACACGGAGAAATATTAGCCTGATAAGAAACGATGTTACCACCCAAGGCGAGTGGCTGTCGCTTGACCCGAGTATTGCTACTGTCACTGCCGAGGGATTGATCCAGGCTAAAAAATTAGGCGAAACCTATATCCATTTCAAATATGAAGACCTTACGTACACCGTGCAGGTGAACGTGATCGACACGGTTGGGCTGACCGCAAGTGAAGACAGCGTGGAGATTATGCCAAATGACGGAACGAATGTTAGTTCTTATATTATTTTTAATGACAATACAAAGAGCGACATCACCACGCAAGCCGTCTGGACGGTTAAAGACCCGGAAATTGCGAACGTTGATACCGGCGTCATTTTCGGCTTGTCCGAGGGCGAAACAACGGTGACGGTCTCGTATGAATCCTTTACTTACGATATTGCCGTATCGGTGACCAACAATCCGAAGGAGCCGATCTTGCTTGGACTGAGCGTTAACCAGCCGAGCTATACGTTGGGCAGGACTGAGAAATCGGAGCCGATGGTCGTTACGGGGGTGTTCAGCAACGGTACCACCAAAGACGTTACCGATGAGATCGAATGGGAAGTCGGCAATATTCTGATTTCCGTAGAGAACAATGCCATAGTGGCTACGGACGCCGGCTTTGGAGCTAGTCTTGTTATGGCCACTTACATGAACAGATCGGTTTATGTGCCGGTTTACGTGAAGCAGGATGCGGGAGAGCCGCCTGTGGAAACACATATCTTCACCTCTTTGGAGGTAACTCCTGAAGTAACGACCATGCAAGTGAATGAGACTCGGGATCTTCATGTGGAAGGGATCTATAACTTCGGTTCGGATCCTGCCAAAAACTTCGATATTACCGACCTTGCTCTTTATACATCGCTGAATCCGGATATTCTGAGCGTAAGTCCTGACGGAAAGCTCACGGCTCTGAAAGAAGGGAAAGCAACGATTACCATTTATGGTCTTTCCTTTACGAAGAGTCTGACCATTGATGTTACCTCCGGAGTGACAGTTGCTTCGTCTGGCATTGTTCCTTTTAAACAAATGACAGGGCTTGTGCTGGATGAGAACCAAGTCAAGCTTGAGCCAGGCTCCTCGCATGATTTGAACGCGCGGGCGCATTATAATGACGGCTCTTCCGATGACGCTACACAAGCTAGCTCCTGGGTTTCTCTGAACCAGAACGTTGTTAGCGTAAAGGACGGAGTTCTGACTCCTGTAGGTAAGGGTAAAACCGAAGTATTGGTTCATTACGGCAGCTTTAGTGAAATGATCGAAGTAGCGGTAGGTATAGATGACGGCCTTCCATCGGCAGATGAAAGCCATGTTGACGTCTTTTATCAGCCTGCCCATATCGTTGTACAGCCTACTGGTCTGTATCCAGCGCGTCTGCAGGCTGCATTATCCGATGGCCGAATCGTTGACGTGACGGAGCTCTCCGAAAATGATCCTGTCGCGGGTCTCGCTGCAACGGAATGGGGGATTGCGGACGACTCGATCGCTACAGTTTCTCAAGGCAAAGTGAAAGGCGTTGCCCTCGGGGAAACGACTGCAACTGTCCAATATGGCGATTATCCGGCGCTTGATATTCCGGTTACCGTGCAATCGGAACCCGGTGATGTTGTGCTCGTCGGAATCTGGATTGAAGACATTGACCTTCTCATTAGTCGTAATACTCAGGAGCCGGCACATCGAGTGTTTGCCGAATACTCCAATCATCGCATTGTTGAAGTAAATGATCAGGGAAGATGGAGCACAAGTGAGCCTTCCATTGCAACCGTGGACTCCCATGGCAATGTCGAGACGTATAATGAATTCGGCATCGCTTATGTCAAATTCGAGTATGACGAACCAAGGCAAGAAACACCGCTTAATGATCAAATGTTCGTCAGAGTTGTAACTCCAAGCTCTTTGGCAACCTTTGACGGTGCAACCGAATATACGCTTCCGGCTAAGACAGAGCATCAAACCATAATCCAAATGTTCTATGAAGGTGTGCCTCGTGTATCTCCGGCTGAAGTGCAGGATAATGGAGACTGGACTTCTTCGGATGAATCCGTAGCGACTATAACGGACTTTGGTTTAATTCTTGCGCAATCTCCGGGTACAGCAGTTATTACAATCAGTTATATGGGACTCAAGCTTGATCTTACAATTACGGTGACGGATCCGATTGTTGATCCAGATCCTGCTCCAATCGTTTCGACTTACGCTTCGCCCGGTTATGTGATTGAAAGCGTCGGCTCTGAAGTGAAGCCTACGATTACAGCCATGTTTTCGGACGGAACGTTTAAAGATGTCACTTCCAAAGTAAACTGGTTAGCGTCGAGTGCGAAGGTTACTGACGTTCAGAATGGTGTTATTAAAGCTAATTCCCGCGGAGCGGCGGTTATCGGCGCGGAATATCATGGCGATCTTGTTATTATTCCGGTCGTTGTAAAAGCCGGAACGTCCGGCGGCGGCACGAATCCGCCAACAACGCCAAGCAATCCGGGAACACCAACGCCGCCGCCGGCGAATCCTGATGCCGGGAAGCCATCTCTCATCGAAGGCGTAGATGCCGTCAAGCTTAAAACCGTAATTGAGCAAGCGCTAGCCAATACGGCTCCCGTTGCATATAAGGATGTGGCAACCCAAGCATGGAGCACGAAGGCCATCACGCTTGCGAGTCATATTGGGTTTGTGAACGGCTACTCTGACAATACCTTCCATCCGGAGGCAAACGTTACGCGTGCTGAATTAGTAACGATGCTTGCGCGTGTACTAGGCTTGAACGACGGCAAGGGAGCAGCAGCCTTCTCCGATGTTAGCAGCACGAGCTTTGCGGCAAATGCCATTAACAATCTCCATGCCTTAGGCTTGATTAATGGCTATGGCGACGGCACTTTCAAGCCAAACCAGGTCATCACGCGCGCGGAGGTGGCTACCATTCTTGCAAAAGCCGTGAGCTTGACCTCCGCATCGTCAGCCGGCAAATTCGCGGACGTGAACGGCCACTGGGCGGAAGACGCGATTAATTCGATGGCCGAGCAGGGGATTCTTAAGGGCAAAGGCGCCAATCTTTTTGCTCCTGATGCGAACACATCACGCGAAGAGGCCGTTGTGCTTGTTCTCCGCACGCTTGGCAAAGCGTTGGAGCTTGACTTGAAGCTGTAAATGATATAATTCTCTAAATTTAGAAGAATAGGCGGTGAAGGGTGCCTCCCTTCACCGTTTTTCGATGGATGAGCAGCTGGTCTTTGCGATTAGCTGCTTTTTTTGCGTTATAGGTGGTGGTTGATGGAAGGTTTTTTTGTTTGCCATTGACATGAAGAGGCGTGCTTGATAATGTATTAAACAGTTGTATTAAACAGTTGTTTTAAACATATGTTTAAATCATTAAAACAGATATAGGGAGTGGAGAGATTGAATCAGGCACTGCAGGCATTTATGAAGCGTCCGACCACATGGGTAGGCATTATTACAGCATTAACCTTCCAGATTGTATTCTCGTTGATCTGGATGACGGGTTATGACGGGGTAACCGACCGCGTTGACCGGCTCCATATTGCGATCGTCAACAAAGATCAGCAGCTTGGAGCTCAGGTAAGCGATAATTTGATGAAGGAACTACCGTTCCGGATGTCGAAGATCGATGAATTGGAGAATGCCAAGCAGCAGCTCGATGACCGCAAGCTGCAGATGGTTATTTATATGCCGGAGGATTTCACGCAGAAGACCGCGTCTCCGGACGGACACGCCAATATTCAATATTGGATTAATGAGTCGAATCCTGCTTTAATTAAAAGTATAATGAACGGGGTAGCGCAGCAGGTAACGGCCGAGGTTAACAAACAAGCTGTTTTCGCAGGCGTGAAGTCAACTCTAGGAGCGACGGCTAAGATGCCCGAAGCTCAGGCTGCAACAGCGGCACAAAGTTTGGCTGAGCGAGTAACGGCTGATATCCAGTCAACCAATGCCATACATGGCATGAACAATCAGATGGTTCCGATGATGATGGTGCTTGCTTCTTATGTAGGCGCTATGATAATGGGAATGAATCTGGAGCAGTCGTCTATGGCGGTTCAAGCGAGCGTAAGCCGCTGGAGAAGATTTGCCGCAAGAAGTATCATTAATATCGTCGCGGCCCTATTTGTGTCGTTAGTTGGCTCGACGCTGCTTTATTCGCTAGGCGGACAAATCGAGCAGGGCTTTATCCATCTGTGGTTATTTGAAATGCTGTTCCTGCTGACCTTTATGTTCGTATCGCAGATGTTTCTTTATCTGTTTGGCATGGCGGGCATGCTGTTTAATATTATGCTGCTGTCGGCGCAGCTGGTGTCATCGGGCACGATCGTGCCGCGTGAGCTGTTGTCGGACTTTTATACCGGACTGGTCTTGCTTCTTCCCGCAACGTATGCGGTTGAGGGCAATATGAACCTGTTGTTTGGGGGGCCGGGAGTAGGGCATGAGGTAGCCATCCTCTTCCTGATTACCGCGGTGGCTGTCGCGGTCAGCGCTGCCGCTACGGGATTGAAACGAAGCGCGGGCAGACAGCATGAAGCAGCAATCGCAGCCAAATAAATGGTGTAAATAGATATGCTGGAGGATTAGACAATGACAACGAATGAGAGCGATGTGAAGTCTCGCATCCTGCTTGCAGCAAGGAAGCTGTTTGCCAGCCAAGGCTTCGACGGGACGACGGTAAGGCAAATATGCGAGGAAGCGGGTGGGGCTAACGTCGCTCTCATCTCGTATCATTTTGGCGGTAAAGAGAATATGTTCGCTGCGCTGTTTGATGCTTATTTTCCAAGCCGACAGTTTGCAGAAGTAAACATGGACTTGCCTCCCGCGGAGGGCGTAAAGCTTGTTATTGCGGAAGTCACCAAGTTTCGTTACAGCGATCCGGAGCTAATCCAAATTATCCAGTATGAGATTTTGCTCAATACCGTCCGAATCGAGAAAATTCGATATTACGTAATGCCGCTGTGGAGAGCGCTGCGCCAATGGCTGGAGACAGGGCGAGAGCAAGGCGTCTTTCAGTTTCGCTCGCTTGACCTTACTCTCTTCTCCATAGCCGGAGTACTGCTCTTTAACCGTTACTCGGATTACTGGCAGTCAATCCGCATTGAAGAGCCTCATACTCTGGAAAACACGATTGAAGAGATGACTCATTTTATTATGAACGGCTTGCAAGCCAAGCTGTAGAAGAAGACGGCATGCGCGTTAATCGCGTATGCCGTCTTTTAGCTAGGGCTATAATGGTGAAGGTGCCATGTGAGCTGATGTTAAATAACTGCAAAAATGACCAAAGACACTTGAAATCGGACAAGAAAATGAGTATGATAAAAATGGTTGTTAGCACTTCAAGCTTACGAGTGCTAATTTAAAACAATAAGCGACAAATTTTTTAAGGAGGCTATTTTCAATGATCAGACCTTTAGGTGAACGCGTATTGATCGAACCGATCGCAAAAGAAGAAACGACTGCAAGCGGCATCGTTTTGCCGGATACGGCTAAAGAAAAACCACAAGAAGGCAAAGTGGTGGCAGTTGGCAGCGGCACGCTGAAAGACGGCGTTCGTGTTGCGCTGGAAGTTAAAGAAGGCGACCGCGTTCTTTTCTCCAAATATGCGGGAACAGAAATCAAATACGACGGCAAAGAGTATTTGATTATGAAGGAAAGCGACATTCACGCGATCTTTGGATAAGCCCGCTTCTTAATATAGAGGGCAAGGCGTAAGATACTTATTATACTTTTTGGGAGGTAACACGATAATGGCAAAAGAAATTAAATTTAGCGAAGACGCTCGCCGCGCAATGCTGCGCGGTGTCGATTCCCTTGCAAACGCGGTTAAAGTAACGCTTGGTCCTAAAGGCCGTAACGTGGTGCTTGAGAAGAAATTCGGCAGCCCGCTCATCACAAACGACGGTGTTTCCATCGCGAAAGAAATCGAGCTGGAAGATGCATTCGAGAACATGGGTGCTCAGCTGGTTAAAGAAGTAGCAACAAAAACAAACGACGTTGCCGGTGACGGCACAACTACAGCTACCGTATTGGCTCAAGCGATGATTCGCGAAGGCTTGAAAAACGTTACGGCTGGCGCTAACCCTATGGTTATCCGCAAAGGTATCGAAAAAGCGGTTAAAGCTGCTGTAGAAGAGCTTAAAAACATCGCAAAACCAATCGAAGGCAAACAATCGATCGCACAAGTTGCTTCGATCTCCGCTGCTGACGACGAAGTAGGCCAACTGATTGCGGAAGCAATGGAAAAAGTGGGCAACGACGGCGTTATCACGGTTGAAGAATCCAAAGGCTTCGTAACGGAGCTTGAAGTGGTTGAAGGCATGCAATTCGACCGCGGTTATGTTTCCCCTTATATGATTACAGATACAGATAAAATGGAAGCTGTCCTCGACAATCCATACATTCTGATCACCGATAAAAAAATCTCCAACATTCAAGAGATCCTTCCGGTTCTGGAGAAAGTCGTTCAATCCGGCAAACAACTCCTGATCATCGCGGAAGACATCGAAGGCGAAGCGCAAGCTACGCTCGTACTGAACAAACTTCGCGGCACATTCACTTGCGTAGGCGTTAAAGCTCCAGGCTTCGGCGACCGCCGCAAAGCCATGCTGGCTGATATCGCTGCTCTGACTGGCGCTCAAGTAGTTACGGAAGAGCTGGGCCTTGAGCTGAAATCGGCATCCGTCGAGCAACTCGGTTCCGCACGCCAAGTTCGCATTACAAAAGAAAACACGATCATTGTTGACGGCAGCGGCAACGCGGAAGACATCCAAGCTCGTGTGAACCAAATCCGCGTACAATTGGAAGAAACAACTTCCGAGTTCGACCGCGAGAAGCTGCAAGAGCGTCTGGCTAAACTGGCTGGCGGCGTAGCGGTTATCAAAGTCGGCGCGGCTACTGAAACAGAACTGAAAGAGCGCAAGCTCCGCATTGAAGACGCCCTGAACTCGACTCGCGCAGCGGTTGAAGAAGGCATCGTATCCGGCGGCGGTACTGCTCTGATCAACGTATACAAAGCTGTTGCAGCCGTTCAAACAGGCGGCGACGAGCAAACAGGCGTTAACATCGTATTGCGCTCCCTCGAAGAGCCGCTTCGCACAATCGCTGCGAACGCTGGTCAAGAAGGTTCCGTCATCGTTGAGCGTCTGAAAAACGAAAAAGTCGGCGTTGGTTACAATGCCGCAACCGGCGAATGGGTGAACATGTTCGAAGCGGGTATCGTTGACCCTGCGAAAGTAACTCGTTCCGCTCTGCAAAACGCTGCTTCCGTAGCGGCTATGTTCCTGACGACTGAAGCTGTAGTAGCTGACAAGCCTGAGCCGAAGGGCGCAGGCGCTGGCATGCCAGATATGGGCGGCATGGGCGGTATGGGCGGCATGATGTAATTCAATCATCTAACGAATTAACAATTCGTAGATGAGCGACCGCGCCTCAGCGGTAGTCTGATATGCCGATCGGGCAAAGTACGTCCGATGCGGAAGTTCGGCCGCGATTTAGCGGTGAATTGAAGAAGCTTTCCATAAGTTCGCTGAACTATGGAAAGCTTCTTTTTATTACTTTTATACGAAAAACGGCGATCCATACCTGTTATAAACAGGAATAAATCGCCGTTTTTTTTATATCGAGGTTATTGTTCCTATACCGGCGTCAGACAAGTCCGCCTTCGCGCCTCCGCCGCGAGTATCATTATTCTGCATTAGGGTTGCGCTGGTGTTTACGTCAATCAATATGCCATACTGCGGTTTGTTCGTGAGTCCACCTGCGCGGCAAATATTGCCTTGTACATTATTTGTAGTGTTCGCCCCTTGTGCCCCGCCACTGACAAAGATATTGTGATAGCCTTGGTTAGTTGTTTGGCTATTTTCTTTGCATTGATTGTTTGAGATAGTGTTGCTGTGCGAATCGTTCGCCGAGTCCCCCTTGATAAAGATCCCATGTTGACCGTTTTTGGCACAGCGGTTGCTGTTGATCAAGTTATATTTACTATTCCAAAGGTAGATGCCGGACAAAGTGTTGCTTGAGCTGGTATTGCCATTAATGGAATTGTCGGTGCTAACGGCCAAGAAAATACCGCGGCCTGAATTGTTTGTAACGTTATTGTCATTAATGACATTGTCAAAGCTTTTATAAACATTGATACCCTCACCGGAGTTTCCATATACTTTGTTGTCTGTTATGACGTTCCGGTCTGCATTGTTCAGCAAATAAATACCGTGCGAGCCGTTATTATAGACAACATTACTGCTTATAACATTATCAGTAGAGGTGTTAACGTAAATACCGTAACTGCCGCTAGCGTACACGATATTGCCAGTAACGCTGTAATAACGCGAAGATGAAGCCAAGTAAATCCCCCACATAGTATTTCCGTCGAATACATTACCGGTGATTGTCGCGCTTGCATCGCCGAGGGCTTGGATCCCAATTTTATTTCCTTTAAAGACATTCCCCGTAATTGTAACGTCTTTAACCGTACCGCCGAGCTCTGGCTCGAGATCAATCCCCGCTGCTGGATCCGTACCCTGCGTAGTTTCGAAGGAACAGCCGATTACACGAAAATTTTCATTGGCGCAAATCGAAATACCCTGCCTGCGGTTATCAATAAAGTTGACATTCTCGACGGTAACTTTTTTTGTGTTACCAAGTGTGGCGTGATATAGAGTGTAAATGCCATCACCCCAAAACTCTTTGCAGGTTACATTCCGAATGGTTACGTTTGTTGCGCCCTCAAGCCAGACGCCTACACCAACTTGACCCGCGACGGGGCCAGTATGCGTATATCGTTCTCCTTGCAGAATGCCGCCTTCAATAGTGACGTTAGAAACAGCTCTGACAAGAAAAATCGCATAGTTGTTGAACGCATTTGTAATGGCTTTCAGTACTGTGTTTTCGGTCATTTTAATTGTGATGTTATTTTTTAAAGAAATACATGTTGCGTTTGTTACCGGGTTGTAAGGGTTTCCTGTATTGATCATATAAGTGCCCTCGGGAATGTACACCGTGCCGCCAGAAGCCGGAAGAGAGTTAATAGCAGCGTTAATTTTTGTTGTGTCATCGTTAATGCCATTACCCAGAGCACCAAAGGCTTTCACATTCACCCAGTTCTCAAGAGGGCTTGTGCCGCCAGCAGTGCCGCCAGTAGTTGTAATGGTAATATCACTTGAGCCGTCAAAGGTGGCAGAGCCCGCAACACTTCCTGTCAGCGTAATTGTTCTTGCGGTCTGTAATTTTGCTGCTTGATCAACAACGCCATTATTGTTTGTGTCATACACGGATTTCAGCATATCTCCGCTGCTACCCTTTGCATTCCACGCTGCTTTCTCTATATCGGTTACGAATCGATGTGTTGTGTCTTGAACGATTATGGAGGCAGGGTGTGTGGAAGGATGGACATAGTTATTTGCTCCTGTTGCCACCCCATCTAACTTTGCTTTATCTGCAGCGCTCATTAAGCCTTTTTTGCTTGATGTTGCATTTGGAATAGTAGTCGCAATGTTGATATTACTACTGCCATCAAATGCAGCGGAGCCTGCGGCATCTCCGCTTAACGTAATGTTTCGAGCAGTTTGCAGCTTTGCTGCCTTATCCACAACACCATTATTGTTCGTGTCATAGACAGATTTAAGCATATCCCCATTTGCCATACCAACATCTCCTTTTCTCTTGTAACTAAACACAAGCGGGTTTATTTGCTACAACCCGCGTGAGCGTCACCCGTTTTTTGCTTGAAAAAATAAAAGGTGGTGCCGAGTAGTCAAGCAGGGACATGTAGAATCAGCCGGTGTTTGGTTACCAAAATTTTTAATATTTATGACACTATGACACTCACTTTTATATAACATATGAAAGAATAGTAGAGTTGGTATGGGTGGATAAAGAAGAATTATGATAAAATTCATGACAAAAATTGATATTTAGCGTGTTGCAAAATGTGAAACTAGTAATGGACGAATGCTTATGGTTAGTGGAGAGAGACACAGAAGCCCTATAAAGAAAATTATCTTGACTTGTTACAAATTGTATCTTAAATTTAGAATTATAATCAAGGATACAAATTGTATCTATTTTCTTACTCTAAAATGGGGCGTGAATGAAAGATGCGTATCTTGGTAACGGGCTCCGCTGGATTTATTGGCTTCCACGTATCCAGTAAGCTGTTAAATCTGGGCTACACGGTCGTTGGTTTTGATAACCTGAATAGCTATTACGACTTGGAGTTGAAAAAGGCTCGTTTGGAACATTTATTGGAGTATGATCAATTTCATTTTGTAAAAGGGTCTCTAGAAAATCGATCCGAGCTTGAACAGCTGTTTGCAGAACATCAGTTTCAAGTCGTGATTAATCTAGCTGCACAAGCAGGAGTACGGTATAGTTTGGAGCATCCTCAAACCTATATTGACTCTAATGTGACGGGTTTCCTCAACTTATTGGAGATGTGTAGAATCCATCAAATAGGCCATCTTCTGTATGCATCGTCAAGTTCGGTTTACGGAGCTAACCTAAAAGTACCTTTCTCTGTAGAGGATAAGACCGACCATCCGGTCAGTTTGTATGCAAGCACCAAAAAAATGAATGAGATGATGGCGCACGCCTATAGTCATATTTATCGATTACCTGTGACGGGAATGCGGTTTTTTACCGTATATGGTCCATGGGGGCGACCGGATATGGCTTACTTTTCGTTTACGCGCTCCATTCTGGAAGAGAAGCCGATTACAGTATTTAATAATGGAGAAATGTGGCGTGATTTTACATATGTAGATGATGTCGTGCAGGCAATCATCCATCTTATACCGCTTCCGCCTGTGGCTGACACCAATTGGAGTGGGCAGACAGGTAGCAGCAATGCTCCTTACCGCATCTATAATATCGGCAATCACAATCCGGTTAAACTGGCCGATATGATCAGTCTTCTTGAACGGCATTTGGATAAGCCAGCTCGTATTGAGTATCGCCCCATGCATCCTGGCGATGTTGAAGTGACTTATGCCGACACGGAATCATTAGAGGAGCAGGTTGGATTCAAGCCTGAAACTCCATTGGATACGGGGTTAGGTAAATTCGTTTCCTGGTATAAAGCCTTTTATGAAGTAAACGAGCTAGCATTGACGAAGTTAAGCGGAGAATAATAGGGGAGATAGAAACATGAGAAAAATTGCTATGATTGGTACGGGGTACGTAGGGCTTGTAAACGGCACATGCTTGGCACATATCGGCCATAGCGTGCAATGCTGCGATACGAATTCCGATAAGATCGAATGGCTGCAGCAGGGTCGAATTCCGATTTATGAGCCGGGACTGGAAGCTTTGGTCGCAGACAATGTTGCTGCCGGACGGTTGTCGTTCACGTCCAATATGGTTTCTGCTATTGAGCAATCGGATTTGCTGTTTATTGCTGTTGGAACGCCAATGGCTCCTACAGGTGCAGCGGATCTTGGCTATATTCAAGCGGTAGCGGAATTCATTGGCTGTCATTTGACGGCATACAAAACAATCGTAATCAAGAGCACTGTTCCGGTGGGTACAGGACGCAAGGTAGAGAACTGGATCAGGGAAAATATGCCAAATCCGCATATCCCATTTGATGTGGTCTCCAATCCTGAGTTTCTACGCGAAGGTTCTGCCGTAGCAGATTTTATGAATATGGAACGGTGTATTGTGGGGGCGCTTCGTCCTGAAGCCGCTCAGGCTGTAGCAGACTGCTTTGAGCCGCTTGGCACGAGAACCTATTTTACAAGTAATGAGAGTGCCGAGATGATCAAGTACGCGGCAAATGCATTTCTCGCGACTAAGATCTCGTTTATTAACGCTATTGCGAATCTATGTGAACGGTATGGGGCAGATGTTGAGGATGTGGCTGAAGGAATCGGTTCGGATAGCCGCATCGGTTCTGCGTTCCTGCAGGCAGGTATTGGCTATGGCGGATCATGTTTCCCGAAGGATACCCATGCTTTGAACTGGATGGCTGATCAAGCGGGGTATAATTTCGGATTGTTGAAGGAGGTTATTCAAACCAACGAAGAGCAGAAGTATATGCTACTCAAGAAATTGGTTCTAGCCTTAGGCGATTTGAGAGGAACAACGATAGCGGTGCTGGGATTGTCGTTTAAACCTAATACCGATGATTTGCGCGATGCTCCATCGCTGGCACTCATTCCTGCTTTGATTGCCGCCGGAGCAAACGTGCGGGTGTACGATCCGGTTGCCATGCCTGAGGCGAGAAAATGGTTTGGTAGCGATGTGATTTACGGTACGGGCGTTTATCAAACCATCTCTGGTTGTGATGCATGTATGATTCTTACAGAGTGGAGGGAATTCATTACGCTTGACTTAGAGCAAGTTCGTCAGCTCTTAAAGCGTCCGATTGTAGTAGACGGACGAAATTGCTACCCGCTTGAAAGCATGAGTCAACATGCTATTGAATACCATTCCATTGGGCGTGCTGCTATTCATGTAGAATTATCGGAAAACCAATATCTAGTGAACTAGTCGAGGTTGGGGGAAGAGAGTGAATGATCACGCTCCCTATGATACAAATTGTATCGTTATGATGGCAGTTGTAAATCGTAAAGAAGCATCACTCATACAACAGTCTAGCTGTACATTGCGTTGTCGCTGCATGATAAGTCACCGCCGCTGGACTAACTAAATAATTTGAAGAGGTGGATTGAACCCCTATGAATCCCAAAAAAGTAATTGTTACAGGCGGTGCAGGTTTTATTGGCTCTCATATTGTTGAACGTTGTCTCTTGAAAGGCTGGGAGACAATCGTAGTTGATAATCTGTCTAAAGGGGAATTCGAGAATATCCCTATCGGGGCTCGTTTCTATCATACCGATATCAGATCGCATGAGATGGAAGGGATTCTAGCTAAAGAACGACCGGATGTGATTGTTCATCAAGCTGCACAAACAGATGTTCAATATTCCATTAATGAGCCGCTTGAAGATGCCACTGCGAATATTTTGTCCACAATCCGTTTACTTGAGCTTGCCGTCAAGTATGGCGTGCGCAAGTTTGTTTATGCTTCATCTGCCGCCATCTATGGAATGCCGGAAGCTGTTATGATCAACGAGGCGCATCCGAAGCATCCGATGTCCGGCTACGGAGTCTCCAAGTATGTGCCTGAGCTGTACATTTGTACGTATGCTAAATTATATGGATTGGAATATGGTATTTTACGCTACGCAAATGTATATGGACCGCGCCAAGCTAGTGATGGGGAGGGCGGCGTAGTAGCTATTTTCGTGGACCGTCTGCTGCGCGGAGAAAAGCTTGTCATTTATGGAGACGGAGAGCAGACTAGGGATTTTGTCTACGTTGAGGATATTGCAGATGCGAATATTGCTGCCATTCTTACAGAACAGAATGTGATCGCGAACGTAGGCACGGCGCACCCACTAAGCGTCAATGCTCTTGTAGCAAGCCTGCAAGACTGCTGTGACCAGAAAACAAGAGTTGAGTACCGTCCTGCTCGTGCCGGTGACATCAAACATAGCTGCCTGGACAATCAAAAAGCAATTCAACAGTTGAAATGGGAACCCAAAGTACGTTTGGAAGAGGGACTTTGGAAAACATACTCCTACCGATTGTCAAAAATGGCGCAAGAGAAAGCACTCAAATCGGCGGCGCATATTTAATTAGGCGTTGGAGGGTGGATGGGTATGAAGGATTCATCCAAGGTTATTAAAGAAATGTTTGTGCTAAGAAGCATTGCTTGCTTAGGAATCGTATTATTCAACACACTGGATACGGCTATTACACATTTCAATCTAACCGAGTCTGCGGGTTACAGCATAACACCGGACATCCTCCACACGATACAAATGCTGCTGCTGTTCTCTACACCTATGTTTATTTTTATTTCTGAGTTTATTATATCGAAGTCGTATCGGGATGAGGTTCCGCCAGGCTTTTTGAAAAAAAGAGCCAAGTATATTTTAATGCCTTATCTTACAATGGCGGTTTTATTTTCATTGATCGATGTGAACGTTGATCATGCGGTACCTTCCTTTAAGCTGTACCTTTACGAGCTCGCCAAAAACATCCTGCTTGCAGACTTCTTCGGTTATTTCCTTCTAGTTGTCTTTCAATTTTATCTGCTGCATATCTTGTTTGCCAGATGGGTATCTCGCAGATTTTCAATGAGATTCGTGCTTATTTGCTCGATTGGAGCCAATGTAGTCTATCTGGCTATCTTTAATCTGATTGACCTTGAATCTCTCCCGTTTGGAAATTACTACGTGATCAGCTTTCTGAACAAGGTGCCGGCGATCGCTTGGCTTGCCTACTTTTCGATAGCATTCTATAGCGGCAGAAACTATGAAGTTTTTGTCGAAAAGCTAGGCAGGCATATCAAATGGATAATCGCTCTCGCTTTACTCTCGGCAGCAGCCATGCTTACCCTGAACCAGTTAGGCATTATAGACAGGGTATATTCCAAACGGTTCGATGTCTTATTCTATACGACGGGTATCATCTTTACTATGGTGTATTATGCCAAACAACTAACGCAAGTTCCGGTCGTTCTAGTGAAAGTCAGCCAATATTCCTTCGGAATATTTTTGCTGACTCGGTTCTTTCTGTATGGTGTAAGTCTACTAGCTCCCGCGTGGTATTCATTAACTAACCTTTTACTATTTATCGTTATTGCATTCTTGGCTGCTGTCTTCGGTTCTATAACCGTTACGCATTTGCTCAATAAGAACCGGTTTGGCCCGCTTATTGCAGGCAGGGTTGGTATAGGAAACCAGCAGCAGAAGCCTAAGAAGCAGAGCAACAAAGTAAGTGGACAAAGAATGGGTAAATTTGATTGACAAGTTACAATTTGTATCATAAAATCTGAAATGCAGAGTATAGATACTAACTGTAACAAATTACGAGTGAAAAGAGGGTACAAATGGAGCTAAATCAAGTTCTAAGAGTGCTTAAGTCCAAAGCCTGGTTCATTGTTGCTTTCATTTTGATTATTACAACGGCTGTAGGCATCTTCAGTGTTTTTTACATTAAACCCGTATATGAAGCCTCTGCGAAAATAGTTTTAAAATCTAACGGTGAAACAGAAGGCAGACTGGTTGATTATGATTCGCTCTTAGCCAACGTGATGTTGATCGAGACCTATCGGGATATTGTGAAGACGCCTGGACTGATGGAGAAGGTCATTGCGGCTTATCCGGAAATAAACATGGCGCCGGAGCAGCTTATTCTAAAGGTCAAAGTAAATTCTTCCAATAACCAAATTATGTCGGTTCAAGTAAGGGACGCTTCCTACGACAAAGCTGCACAAATCGCTAACGCCGTATCGGTCGTACTAGTTCAGGAAATTCCGAGAATAATGAACATCAATAACGTTTCCATTCTGGATCAGGCAGCAAACCTGCCTATTCCAAAGCCTGTCACACCAAACATAATAATTAACATCGCCATCGGATTTATCCTTTCGTCGTTGTTCAGCATGGCCATTGTACTCCTCAGAGAGTATCTGGATGATAAGGTGAGATCGGAAGAAACGATTGAGAAGGAGCTTGGGCTTTCCGTACTAACCGTTATTCCACAGATGAAGAAGAATGAAGTGCTCCCGAGTTCGCTTCGCGTTACATCTGATGAAAGAGTTGGTGAGAGAACCTATGTGGCCATTAACCAGTAGAAAAGCAAAGTATAAACCGTCATCTCCTATCGTTGAGGCAAGTTGGAAAATGCGGACGAAGATCGATCAAATTATGCAGAATGAAACCTGCCAGGTGCTTATGGTCACTTCGGCCGGGAAATCGGAAGGTAAGACGACAGCCGCAGTGAACCTGGCTTGTTCTTACGCTCAGAATAACAAGAAAGTGCTGTTAATAGATGCCAACCTCAGGACGCCATTCCTGCATGAAGTATTCGGAACATCCAATAGTAATGGGCTTACAAATGTAGTAACGGATCGTTACGAGATCAGCGACATCATTCGCTACACCATGATGACGAACTTGTTCCTGATTTCATCCGGTCCAAGTTTCATCGACCCGATTGAATTACTGACTTCTAACAAGATGTCAGGCCTTCTGGAGGAGTTAAAAAAGGAATTCGATTTGATCATAATGGATACCCCTCCGGCCATGAGATGGTCGGATGCCCAAATTATCGCTTCCATGAGCGATGGCGTGCTGCTGGTCATGAAGGACGGTACGGTGAAGAAAAATCAAGCCTTGAAGCTGAAGAGCATGATTGAGCAGGTTAATACCAGAGTCGTCGGAGTTGTATTTAATAACAAAAATAAACGCAAAGTCGCTAATTAGTTTTGGTGCAAGGTGAAATGTCGCTGCATCTTTATCCTTGTTATTGATGGTTAGAGGTGCAGCGGTGAGGACGGAGAGCATCATATGAAGATAAGCAGTCTTACGAATCCCAGGTGGATAAACAATACATTTATCAGAAATGTCTCTGTCGTAATGTCTGGAACGGCAATTGCCCAGGTTATCGCCATGATTATCGTACCGGTGTTGAGCCGGATCTATCAGCCGGACCAGCTTGGCGTATTCTCACTCTATGTATCGATCATCACGTTGTTCTCCGTTGTTGCATCCTTCAAATATGAAGTGGCTATCGTGCTGCCCAAAGATGAAGATGAAGCGACTCGTATTTTTCTCCTTTCCTGCATCATTACCGTATTGCTGAGTGCGGCATTGCTAATTGTTTGTTTGGTGTTTGATGATTCCATTGCCGGATTATTTGGCTCCCCGGAATTAAAAAGATGGCTGATCTGGGTACCTTTAAGTGTTTGTGCAATGGGTCTTTATCAATGCCTCAATTATTGGAGCACAAGACAGAAGCAATACAAACGGATGTCCAAATCACTGGTAGGACGCCAAGGCAGCATAGCCTCTTCTCAAATCGCAGCAGGATCATACGGATTTACTTCGCTTGGTTTGATCGGCGGTCAAATTTTCGGACAAGTGATTGCCTCCACAATTTGGTTATTCCAAACCTGGAGAGAGAGTTCAAGCCTCTTTAAACGCAACTTCAAAGTAACTCAGTTAAAGGAAGCAGCACGAAAATATTCGGAATTTCCGGTATACAGCACTCCTCAGACGCTTGTGAACTCGTTATCGCAAAACTTGCCGATTTTTATGCTCAGCTATTTCTACGGTTCAGCGGTTATTGGCCTTTATTCACTAGGGCTTAGACTTATTCAATTCCCTGTTACCTTGGTCGCCCAATCGGTTAGACAAGTGCTCCTGCAACGGATAAGTGAGGCCGGGCAGGATGAGATTAATCTGAATGCGATGTTCAAGAAATTTACGATCATTTTAGCCCTAATTGCTTTATTGCCTTCTATGTTCATCGTGGTTTTTGGCCCGCAGCTATTCAAGGTTATTCTTGGCAGCGAGTGGATGGAAGCCGGCGTTTATGCGAGCTGGATGGTAATATGGATGTTCTTGTCCTTTATAAGCGCTCCGGCCTTAGTACTAATGACCGTTTTTGGTCTGCAAAGAAGGCTGTTAATCTACGAGACGCTGCTCATGTTAGCAAGATTCGGGGCATTGTTCGTAGGCGGAACCTATTTTTCAGTGGTGAACTGTATTGCAATGTTTACCTTGGTCGGAGTTGTATTTAATACCTATTTGATTGTATCCATGCTGAAGGCCAGCAAAGAAAGAGTGAGGAAATATGGAGGCTAATCATGACCAATACCATGGCGGCTGACAAGCGTTTAACGTTGACCAATATATGTTTATCCGTATTTGTTTTTACGATTATCTTGTTTTCGTTTAATCCCTCTTTGTCCTGGATTCCACAAGGCTGTGCATGCCTGGTCGTTGGTGCCTTTGTATTTGAGATCACTCAAATCAAGAATTATAAGTTTGTAGTGCCTATTCCGCTGCTTTGCTACCTTTGCTTTATTGTTTATATCTCCATAAGTTTGATATGGACGAATCAGAGCGTGGATATGATGTTCACTCTTGTCCAGCTGTTCTTCATATCCCTCATCTTGGTCAATATCGTCAATTATCAGGGCCATTTCCACTCCATCACGATCGGCTTTCTTGCGGCATTAGTTGTTGCGACCATCGATATCTGGAATAAGATCGGCGGTTTTATCGTTACGGATGACAATACCAGGGTCACATCGTTTTTGGGGAATCCGAATACCTTTGCAATCGCCTTGTTTATCGGCATGCTACTCTCGATGGAAGGGCTGATGAACAAAGCAAGGAAAAGCCTTCTCATAAAAGGAATATACATCCTTCTATTATTGCTTTTCACTTATGAAATCGTCTTTCTGACAGGCTCTCGCAAAGCCATGCTTTCCGTATTTATGCTTGGCTTCCTGATTTTTATGAGATTCTTTATCAAAGTGAAATTTCTGCAAAAAGTGCTCATTCTCGTTGTAGGAGCTGGCGTGCTGACAGAGATGTTTATTCTTTTGAAGGAATCCGTGTTTTTTGTCAGATTGAGCAGAATCTTTGACATGCTTCAAGGTAAAAATGTCAACGACAGCAGCTTAACGGAACGATCTAGCATGATGAGCGATGCGTTAAATCTATGGAAGGCCAGACCGATAACGGGCTGGGGCACCGATCAATTTCGGTATCTAACGGATTATCAAACCTACTCCCACAACAATTATCTCGAGCTGTTAAGCGATAATGGGCTGCTGGGTTTAATGCTGTATTACTCCATATTTATCATCTTGCTGGTCACGGCATGCAAGCAGTTATTAAGCGGTAATGAAAAAGAGAGCCATATTGGATTCTTTAGTATTTCTACTCTTCTCATTTTCCTGTTATGGGATTTAGCGCATGTCTCCTACTACAGCAAATTTCACTGGATCATGTTGTCGATCATTATGGGGATTACTTATTACATGAGAACGAGAACGTCCGTTCCGCAGTCTCAAGCTGTAGAACAATAAAGAGAGGGAGTATTTCGTTTGAAAACAAAGCTGATGCTAATGACTCCCAATTTGCATGGTGGCGGGGCGGAGAGAGTATTTGTCAATCTGTTAAAGCATTTTGACAGAGAACGGATTGAGCCCGTATTTATGACAGCAAATTTAACGGGACCCTATACCAAACATCTTCCAACAGACGTTGAAGTGATTGATCTAGGTATAACCAGAGCACGTTATATGATCCCAGAACTGTTGAAGGTCATTCATAAGACCAAACCCGATGTGATCCTCTCCACGCTAGAACAATTGAATTTATCTGTGCTCCTAGCCAGGCCATTTATCCGCAGACAAACGAAAGTGGTTATAAGAGAAGCGAATCTACCCTCTAAAACAATAAACTCCTACAGCTTTTATCGCAAAATGATTTATCAATCGATGTATAGAAGACTATATCCGCTGGCGGATCAAATTATCGCTCAATCCGAATTGATGAGGAATGAGATTTTAAGCTTTACCGGTGTTCAGGGGAGCCTAGTGACAACCATTAATAATCCAATCGATATCAAGACGATTGCCAAGCTCTCCAATGAACCAAGCCCATTCTCAAGTCGCTCAGGGAAAAATATTGTATCGGTCGGCAGGCTGGAGTATCAAAAGGGTTACGATATTCTGATTCAAGCCTTCAAGCGGGTTTCGCTTCAATACCCCGATTCAAATCTGTATATCTTGGGTGAAGGGAGCCTGCAAGAGGAACTTGCCCGGTTGGCTGCATCCTTAGATATTGGTGAGCAAGTACACTTTGTAGGCTTTACGGAAAATCCTTACCCGTATATGAGGCATGCAGATCAATTTGTATTGTCTTCCCGGTACGAAGGTTTCCCGAATGTCCTGCTCGAAGCGCTGGCATGTAACGCCAAAATAGTGGCAGCGGATTGCGACAGCGGTCCAGGTGATATTTTATGCAGAAGCGAGTATGGCCTGCTTGTCCCTGTGGAGAATGCAGAAGCTCTTGCGGACGGAATGATAAGAGGATTATGCGACCCTCATATTGGAAGCAATGGATATATCAGAGCGATGGACTATGATTCTCGTAAAATTACTGACTTGTACGAAAAAGTACTTATTAGCTTATGAGGTGAGCAACTGATGATGACGGAAGAGGCGATTAGGAAGTCTTATCAGCCAGATTTGGCAGAATCCATCTTTGTCATTTCGCATGCGGAGAATAAGCAGGGCATTTATCTCCAGTTTTTCAAACGGGCGTTGGATGTGGTCCTTGCAGTGGTCGGGTTGATGCTGTCTTCACCTGTGATAGCCATTTTTACCATTGCTATCATTTTGGAAACAACCGGCCCCGCTTTTTACAAACAGGAGCGTGTTGGACTAATGGGAAGAAGCTTCTCTGTCATCAAGCTGCGCTCGATGGTCAAAAATGCAGAGAAAAACGGCATTCAATGGGCAGAGAAGAATGATTCCCGAGTGACTAAAGTAGGTGCGTTCATAAGAAAAACAAGAATTGATGAGCTTCCTCAGCTATGGAATGTCATTAAGGGTGAAATGAGTATTGTTGGGCCAAGACCGGAAAGATCGCATTTTACCTATCAGTTTAACAGCGAAATTCCTGGCTTCGTGAACAGACTTGCCGTTAAGCCGGGATTAACCGGATGGGCACAAATTAATGGCGGCTACGATATTACTCCAAAACAAAAGCTGGAGCTGGATATGCATTATATTGAGAGGCTTTCTTTAAGGATGGATCTTCTGATTATGCTGAAAACCGTTCGAGTAATCATAACTGGCGAAGGGGCTAGATAAGGCTAAATTGATTATAGCGGGGCGGATTCATGAAGAAAAAAACAGCGTTTATTATTATAATTGCAGCCGTATGCGCATTGGCAATTTATAACTATTGGTATTCTGACCGCTCCAATAATACTATGCCTACGAAGGCAGGTGATCAAGTGCTGAAAGCAATAGCTCATATACAAGACGGCGACGATATACAACAAGCGATTGATGTGGCAGCCGCAAACGGCGGTGGGGATGTGGAGATTCCCGCAGGCAAGTATGAAGTGAAGAATACGATCATCGTAAAACCCTCCGTCACCCTTCAGCTCAACTCGGGTACCATGCTTGTACCGGTCAGTAATGTCAACGTTATTGAACTAAGCAGAAATTCCGCCGTTAACGGGGGAATCATCTATGCCTATGATCTAAAGAGGTATAGTAAATCGGGTATTTACTTGGATGGAGCACAGGAATTCTCAGGAACGTTAAAATCGGCCAGTATTTCGAATATCAAGATTATTGGCCGTCCGGGACTTGGTAATGGCCTGTTTTTTTATGCGGAGGAAGGATCCGATCATGTGAGCTGGGTGGAAGCGCATAACGTGAACATTACCGGCTTTGATAAGGCGATTTATTTCAAAACAGAACCTGTGAAGAAACCTGACAAAATATGGATTAACGGCAACAACCTTTCGCAAATCTTTATAAAAGACGCGTATTACGGCATATATCTCGACGGCCATATGGATTTGCCTTATGAGATTTCGGGGAATAACTTCACTGGCGTACAAATCCAAACGAGTGAGTTGACGAGGCAGGCCATATTTATTAAAGGAACAAAAAACTATATTCAAGCAATGATTTGGGATTACCATTTGGGTGCGGAAGCGGTCCATCTTGACAAAGACTCGCTGCGCAATCAAATTCAATCGAATGTCTCCGCGGATGACTTGGCTTATATCGATGATGGAATAGACAATTTGTCTGTGTCGGCCAAGTAACATGATTAGAAAGTTAATAATAATCAATGTAGTGGTTTTGTTGGTGATTGCTTTTTTAGTTTTTTCTATCGGCAGATTCCTGGTCGTCAACGAAGCCCCGAAAAAAGCGGATGTCATCATTTTGCTAAGCGGAGACGTGGGCAGGATGGAGAAGGCTATCGGACTTCTGAAGCAAGGATATGCCGATCGCATTATTGTGACAAGAACAGATGGACGCGGTTACGGTGAAATTAAATTAAACTCGCTGATACGTTCGGGGGTTTCACCGTCAGCTATTATTCCTGAATACCAGGCGACAAACACTTATACGAATGCTGTTTATTCAAAGGCTCTTATGGAGAAGTACGGCTTTCATTCGGCCTTAGTCGTATCGAGTAACTATCATATGCGACGAGTAAGCTACACATTCAATAAGGTTTACAGCCATTCAGGCATAGATCTGACCTATGTTGATGCTCCAAGTGTGAACTTCGATCCCGTGTACTGGTGGAGTGAACGGAAATACGTGAACTACACGATTTCAGAATATATCAAATTGTTCGGCTACATTATCAAATACTAAATATATTCAGACGTAACTCAACCATTCATTGTTCGGTTAGGAGAGAGATACCAAATATGAACAATATTAAACGGGCAGCCTGGAAGCTTGAGCTTAACGTAAGAGGGAACACGCTGAAGTACAAACAAAAACTTGATGACTGGCAATGGCTTTGCAGACAAGAAATATTGAAATTACAGCAGCAAAAACTAACCGCGCTGCTCCAGCACGCTTACGTGCATGTTCCCTATTACCGGAAATTATTGCTTGAGAGCGGAACGGTTGATAAGAGCGGCAATGTGCACCTCGATCGTTTTCAACACATACCGCTGCTCGATAAAGATACGATCAAGCGACATTTTGAAGCACTAAAGTCGGATGATCTGGATTCCCGCGCACCATTTGAAGAGTCTTCTGGAGGATCAACAGGGGTACCGATTACGCTGCTTCAGGACAAGGAGTTTTTAGACTGGAGCTCAGCGGTCAAGATGCAAGACGACGAGTGGACCGGTATGATGATGGGCTGCAGAAGAGCTTATGTCTGGGGATCCGTAAGAGACACGCTAGTTGGGAAAGAGACTGTAAAAACCTATTTAGGAAGATGGATGAGGAATGAGCGGTGGCTAAATTCTTTCCGTATGACGCAAGAAAGAATGAAAGAGTTTATCCATGAATTAAATACATTCAAACCTGTTCAGATTACTGCTTTTGCGGAGAATCTCTATGATCTGGCAAGATTCATCGAGGAAAGAGGACTTTACATTTATACTCCCAAAGCTGTATTAACCTCTGCCGGCGTCCTCCATCCGCATATGCGGGAAACCATTCAGAGGGTTTTCAAGGCACCGGTGTTTAATCGATACGGTTCGAGAGAGGTAGGCGATATTGCTTGCGAATGTGATCATCATCACGGATTGCATTTGTCGTCAATGACGCATTATGTAGAGGTTCTAAATGACAAGGGATATCCGGCAAAACCTGAAGAATATGGAGAAATCGTCATCACTTTGCTGACCAACAATACCATGCCCTTGATTCGTTACCGCATAGGCGATATGGGCGTCTTATCGGATGAAGAATGCTCCTGCGGCAGGGGAATGCCTTTGCTGAAGGATGTGATCGGAAGAACGACGGATATTTTCATCAATAAGAATGGCGATCGAATAGATGGAAGGATGTTTATCCGCCTGTTGATGTCAAGTTCGTTCATTAATAAATTTCAGGTCGTCCAAGACAGATATGACAGGATCAAGATTATTGTAGATCCTGCTGATAAGAAGCTGGATCATTATAAGGTTTATTCGGAGGAAATTAAAAGCTTGGTAGAGGATGCCAGAATTATTATGGGCGGGCAATGTGAAGTGGATTTCGAGTTTGTTGAATATATCGAATCAACTGTTTCGGGGAAATACCGCTTTACCATTTCAATGGTGCATTAAGCTTAAGAAAAATTAACCTACGATAAGGAATGAAACTAATCCATGCGAAACAATGGCCGCTTTGTCATATCACTTGATTTTGAATTGTACTGGGGAGTAAGGGATATTATTACGTTGGATCAGTATGAAACACAAATGTCCAGTGAGCTGGAAGTCATCCCGAAACTGTTAAAGCTGTTTGAAGAGCAGCGTATCCACGCTACCTGGGCGGTAGTTGGACTTATGTTCTGCGAGCATGCTAATGAGATGATGGGCAGCATCCCGCAGCAAAAACCAACCTATGAAAATCAAAATTTATCTCCCTACCCTTATATTGAAGATCAAATATTTGCCGGCGGCCAGCAGGAAGCGTTTCATTTTGCACCAGGAATCATAAAAACGATTCAAAAAACGAAGAATCAGAGCATATCTACACATACCTTCTCCCATTATTATTGCTTGGAGGAAGGGCAGACGGTTGAACAATTTAGTGCGGATATAGCGGCTGCCATTCGTATCGCGGAGAAGAAGGGCTTCAATATCCAAAGTATCGTATTCCCTAGAAATCAATTTAATGAAAAATATTTAGGCGTGCTGCAGGAGCAGGGTATTGCATCCTACCGGGGCAATCCCGATCATTGGATTTATCGAAAAGGATACAGCAAAAATGATTCAATCCTGTTAAGAGTATTCCGATTAATGGATACCTATTTCAATCTTTCAGGGCATAACTGCTATTCGGTAAAGGAGTCAGCAGACAACATGCCAGCTAATATACCAGCCAGCCATTTTCTGAGACCCTATTCCGGGAAGCTTCGGTTCCTTGAACGACTTCGCTTGAAACGGATTCTATCAAGCATGACCCATGCTGCCAAACATGGTCTTGTCTATCATCTGTGGTGGCATCCTTATAATTTAGCGAGAAACCCCGAAGAAAACTGGATTTTTATGAAGAAGATAATAGATCATTTTCAAGAGCTAAATAAGCAATACGGAATGGAAAGCATGAGCATGGAAGATCTAACTGCCCAAGTAACGTCTGTCAAGTTTGATGAAAATCGATTAAGTGGGTAAGAAGGAGACTTGAAGAGATGAAAAAAATTCTATTTCTTATCACTGGTTTGGATCATGCCGGAGCTGAAATGCAAGTTCTTGAGCTGGCGAGAGGATTGGCGTTGAAAGGCTGGACAACTCAGATCATCTCCATGATAAAGCCTACCATTGATGTAGAGAAAATAAGCAAGGAAGGCATCCAGATCAATACACTGGATATGAGTAAAGGAGCGCCGGATCCGCGGGCGATATGGAAATTGAGAAGGCTGATCATGGAATTTGGGCCGGATATCGTTCACAGTCATATGATTCATGCGAATTTACTGGCGAGAATCACCCGTATTATTACGCGCATGCCTGTATTGATCTCAACGGCGCACAACACGAATGAGGGCGGAAAAGTAAGGATGCTGATGTACCGGCTAACCGATTCTCTATGTAATTTAATGACGAATGTAAGTCAGGATGCGGTAGACAGCTTTATACAAAAGGGAGCAAGCACGAAGAAGAAAATTATATTTGTTCCAAACGGGATCAATTTGAAGCGATTTAAGAAAAATGCAGCTAATGACGAATCACTTCGCCAAGAACTCGGGATAAAAGACGAGTTTGTATGGCTTGCAGTAGGAAGATTAAGCGAAGTAAAGGATTATCCCACATTAATCCGTTCCTTTAAACAGGTTATTCAGCATAATAGTCGGTGTCAGCTGTTGATTGTTGGTAATGGAGAAGATCGCTCTGCACTAGAGCAGTTGTCCAGGACTCTGGAAGTAGATAATAATATTAAGTTTCTAGGTATTCGTGAAGATATTCCTCGTATCATGAACGCTTCTGATGCCTATGTGATGTCCTCATTATGGGAAGGCATGCCTATGGTTCTGCTTGAAGCCTCAGCATGCGAGCTGCCGATGGTAGCAACTGATGTAGGCGGTAATCGTGAGGTAGTTAAAGAGGGGATATCGGGATATTTGGCAAGATCCTCTGACAGTGAGCAATTGGCTGAGAAAATGATTTCGCTTATGTCCATGCCGACAGCCGAGAGGGAAGCAATGGGGAGAAATGGCCGTGAATTTGTAATGAAGCATTATGAGATGGACGCGATTATCGAAAAATGGGAAGCCTTATATCAACAATTAAAGGTGCGAAAAACCAAAGTGGGAAGCATGCAAGGAGGATTTCGATGAGTACAAGAAAAGTCGCTTATGTAGCAACGGTTTATTCTCATTTGTCCGTTTTTCATGTACCATTCATGAACATGCTGAAGAGTCAAGGGTATGAGGTGCATGCCTATGCAAGTCCAGATCACTGCAGGGAAGATGTCAAACGAGCCTTTATTGCCTGTCACGATATTCCGTTTAGTCGAAATCCGCTCTCTATGCAGAATTTTAAAGCATTAAAGCAATTGATTAAGCGATTCAAAGAAGAGCAATACGATATGATTCATGTTCATACTCCCAATGCCAGTGTTGTTTGTCGAATAGCCGCTAAGCTTGCTGGCTGCAAGAATGTTATTTATACCGCACATGGCTTTCATTTTTTCAAAGGCTCACCGCTGCTCAACTGGCTGCTCTACTATCCCGTGGAGCGGATGTTAGCGAGATGGACGGATATATTAATAGCAATCAATCATGAAGACTACGAGAGAGCCTCTAAATTTTCAGTGCGGGATAAGGCTGCCTATATCCCTGGTGTTGGCGTTGATGTCAGCTCTTATCGGAACATTGATTATAAGAAAGTCGGTTCGCTCCGTAAGGAGCTGGGTTTGAACGGTCAAGAATTTGTTGTATTGAGTGTTGCAGAATTGAATCGCAATAAGAACCTGGAACAACTCATACATGCATTGCATGAATTGAAACAGCTTGGCGTGCCTGTTGTTGGCTTGCTGGCTGGTGTCGGCGATCGGGAACCGATTTTGAGAGCGCTGGTCCATAGTTTGAATATGGAGAAGAACATCCTATTCTTGGGTTTCCGCAGAGATATTGCAGAACTGATGAATATTGCAGATACCTGCACGTTAATGTCTGAGCGAGAGGGACTTCCTAAAGTGCTGCTTGAAGCGATGGCGGCCGGAAAACCGATGGTCGTGACAGATATTCGTGGAAATCGAGAGCTAGTCGCACAAAACGAGAATGGCTATAGAGTACCGGTTGGAGATGTTACCGCGACAACGGGAGCTTTGTTGAAGCTGTATTTAAATCCAAAGCTCCGCGCAGAGATGGGGGAAAACAGCTGGGAGAAGGCAGACTCCTTTGATATTCGAACCATAGTCGAAGAGATGAAGAAGTTGTACTCCGAACGTATTCCGTTACCGAAAGAGCATGAAGAAATATCACCGATAAAATTCACTGTGTAGGGAAATTCAAATATGAGGGGGAATCGTCCGTACTTGTGACTATCCTATCGTTTATATAAGGAGGGCCCCATGGTCATGATTTGAAGTGCTAAGAAATTATTTTATATGTATTCCTTCATTAAAAGGTGGAACAGCAAGTCTGAGGGATATAGGACTTCATAATTTCCGAGGATGAGCGACTATATGTTGTAAAAACAGAGACTATACACGAGCTATGTCAGCTCTTGTATAGTCTCTGTTTTCTAATAACATCTTATGAGTCGTGGAAGATTTTTCTTCTTGTCATCCAACCTTCATACCCTGTAAGATAGAAAATGCTTTTTTAAAAATGAGACTCATATAATCATGGGAATATGGCCCATAAGTTTCTACCGGATAACCATTGCAATTATCCGACTATGAGTGATTCGCTTTTCGCATTTTGATTGCTATAGCTATTCTCTTATGTACTAGGAAGAGCATGGATGTAAACGAATGCAGGGCAGCGTGCACGAATATGGATATCGTAGGGACAGGCCACACTGGAGCAGTAGCTCGGGGGCTTGTCCTTTTTTTACATTCCACGAAGAGGAGCGGAATTAGAACAATGAAAGTGCTGGAAGATCGCATACGCGAAGAAGGACTAATTTTATCGGATACGGTACTTAAGGTGGACTCCTTCTTGAATCATCAAGTGGACACGGCGCTTGCATTAGAGATTGGCAAGGAACTGGCGGGAAGGTTTGCGGACAAGCAAATTACAAAGATATTGACGATCGAAGCAAGCGGCATTCAATTTGCGATGGCCGCCGGGCCTGCCAAAGAGCTTGCAAAGGAGACCGTATAGGTATGCTGGGCAAACAGAGAGCAATTACATTAGGATTTCAGCATGTCTTAGCCATGTACGCGGGCGCCGTTGTTGTTCCCTTAATCGTCGGAGGCGCGCTTCAGTTAAACGGAACACAGATGGCATACTTAATTGCAGCCGATCTGTTCACTTGTGGCCTTACGACGATCCTGCAGGTGCTTGGCACAAAATATTTCGGCAGCAGACTGCCCGTCATACTCGGCTGCACGTTTACCGCAGTAGGTCCGATTATCGCGATTGCATCGGCTTCGAATTTGGCTACCGCCTACGGAGCGATTATATTATCGGGCTTATTCGTCGTGCTGGCAGCCCCGTTATACGGGAAGCTGCTAAAGTTCTTTCCCGTTATCGTGACCGGTTCGGTCGTGACGATTATAGGGCTCTCTTTGATCCCGGTAGCCATGAATAATGTTGCCGGCGGTCAAGGCAGCAGCGATTTCGGAATGCCGCGCAACTTGCTATAGGCATTCGGCACGCTTGTTGTTATTCTGCTTGTGAATCGGTTCGCCAAGGGCTTCTTGCGATCGATATCCGTTCTGATCGGGCTTGCGGTTGGTACGATTGCGGCTTATTTCATGGGGATGGTCAGCTTTGCTCCCGTATCGGAGGCTTCCTGGTTTAACGTGGTTCAGCCGTTCTACTTCGGTACGCCGCAGTTCAGCTTAACCGCAGTCTTTACGATGATGATCGTCAATATTGTAAGTATGGTGGAATCTACGGGCGTCTACCTGGCTGTCGGCAGAGCGACGGACCAAAAGGTTGAGCAGAAGCAGATTATTAACGGTCTCCGCTCCGAAGGGGCGGCAATTATGCTTGGCGGTTTATTTAATGCCTTTCCCTATACGGCTTTCTCGTAAAATGTCGGCTTG
Source organism: Paenibacillus glycanilyticus (assembly GCF_023715145.1). GTDB lineage: Bacteria > Bacillota > Bacilli > Paenibacillales > Paenibacillaceae > Pristimantibacillus > Pristimantibacillus glycanilyticus_A. Next base: position 96,103 of record NZ_JAMBNP010000014.1, read on the forward strand.
ATCACGCTGACTCGCGTGAAGACCCGGGACGTTATTTTTGCGGCTGGCGGCATTATGGTTGTGCTTGGCCTGCTGCCAAAGCTTGCCGCTGTTGCAACGGTTATCCCAAATGCCGTGCTCGGCGGAGCGATGATCGTCATGTTCGGCTCGGTTGCGGCATCCGGTATCTCGATATTATCGGATGTGGATTTACGCGAGGAGCGTAACTTGCTTATCGCCGCTTGCAGCATTGCCGTCGGCCTCGGGTCGTCTGCGGTTCCGCAAATATTCGACCATTTGCCGGATTTTGCGAAGATGCTGCTCCAGAACGGAATCGTAAACGGATCGTTTACCGCCATTCTGCTGAATTTGCTTTTATCGCGCAAGAACAGCTCCGATGCTTGAGTTCATAAGGAGAGGATGTAACCCTGCGGTTACATCCCCTCCTTATTTTAAATGTATATTTACTTGTCCTTCGCAAGCTGCAGCCGAAGCTCGGCATTCTTCACGGACAATTGCTTGGCCAGATCGGTCTGCATGTCCGTTAATTGAGCAGCCTGAGCGTTCAGCTTTTTGATCTGAGTCAGCTTGCTTTGCTCGGCCGGTGAGGAATGATCCTTGGCGTCTTTTTGCAACTGCTTGATTTTCGCATTCATTTTGGCGATTTTGCTTTTATCATTTGCGATCTGCCGCTCGATCTCGGTAATTTCCCGTTTTAAACGGCTTATGATCGATGATGTGAAGCTGATAGACATTCTTAGCACCTCATTATGGGATTGGGTAAGCTTATTATACTCGTTATTTTGGCTTCGGGATGAAGTTTTTAACAGATGCATGACGGGAAGGTTTGTCATGAATTTGGGTATGCTTCCATAGAAGGCTGTTTTGGGGCTAATGACTTAGCAAAGCTGAAAATTTTGGGAGAAAAAACCTGTATCTTTATACGCGATTATGAATTATAATCAACTAGTTTTTAAAGATAAAGACATCAGGAGTTGAATGACATGACGGTTAAGAAAAGCTTGGTATTGGTATTAACTTTGGTTGTCGTACTGACGCTTGCAGCATGCGGCGGCAACAAAAATGGGAATAATGCATCGTCTAACGAAAGTCCGGCCGCTTCGGCCGACAACGGTGCTGCAGAGGCAACGGGCAAGCTGGCGGACATTAAGAAAGCCGGCAAAATCGTCCTTGGGACAAGCGCCGAATATGCGCCTTACGAGTTCCATAAGAACGTTGACGGCAAGGATACAATCGTAGGCTTCGACATCGAGATTGCGAAAGAAATCGCCAAGGATCTGGGTGTCGAACTGGAGATTAAAGATATGGACTTCGGCAACCTGCTTGCGGAGCTGAAATTGGGTAAAATCGACTTCGTTATCGCGGGCATGACACCGGACAAAGAGCGCGCGAAAGCGGTAGACTTCTCGAAGATCTATTACGAAGCGAAGCAAGGCGTCCTTGTACGCGCCGAGGATAAAGCCAAATTCAATACGATGGCTGACCTGGAAGGCAAAGCTATTGGAGTTCAATTAGGCTCTACTCAAGAGAAAATCGGCCAGGGCATCAAAGGCGCCAAGCTGAAATCCCTGGGTAAAACAACGGATCTGGTTCTTGAGCTGAAAGCGAAAAAAGTTGATGCGCTTATCGCCGAGCTTCCGGTTGCTCAAGGTTACGCCAACACGAACTCGGATCTCGTATTGACCTCGATCTCGCCGGAGTACGAGAACAGCGGTTCCGCTGTCGCGGTTAATAAAGGAGAAGCGGATCTCCTGGCGGAGATTCAAAAAACGCTTGATCATCTGATTGCGGACAAGAAGATTGATCAATGGGTTTCGGAAATGACGGCTGTCTCGGAGCAATAAACCGATTTATCTCATCGCGAAACGAAAGCGGCTTCCCCTAGGGAAGCCGCAGCCGTTTACGCTTGCGTGAATACAGAAGGCAGGGTAGACAACGTGGAATTAGCGTATCATTGGGATTTTTCATTTCTGAACGAATATGGATCATACTATTGGAAAGGCATCAGGATGACCCTCGAGGTGTCTCTGCTTGCCGTTCTTAGCGGACTTGTATTAGGCACCCTGGTGTCATTGCTTCGCCTGTCGGGGCTATGGCCGCTTCGTTTTATCGGATCTGCATATGTGGAGATTATTCGCGGGACACCGCTTATCGTACAGTTATTCCTGTTTAACTACGGTTTACCGATTTTCCTGGGCTTTGATATCGGCATCTTTACGGCAGCATACCTGGCTCTCACCATCAACAGCGCGGCTTATATCGCCGAAATTATGAGAGCGGGGATCCAAGCGGTTGATAAAGGTCAGATGGAGGCCGCAAGGTCGCTTGGGATGTCGAGAGGCATGGCGATGCGCCAGATCATTCTTCCTCAAGCTTTCAAAAACGTCCTTCCTGCGCTTGGCAACGAGTTCGTTGTCGTCATTAAAGAATCCTCGGTCCTGTCGGTTATCGGTTTCGCCGAATTGACCTACCAGGCGAATGCGATTCGGGGCGCGACCTATATTTCGATTGAGCCTATGCTTATTTCGGCACTTATTTATTTTGTCTTGATCTTTACGATGTCCAAGCTGCTTGGCATTGGCGAGAGGAGGTTGAAGGCTAGTGATTAAGGTAAGCGGACTTAAGAAGTCGTTTGGCAAAGCGCATGTCCTGACCGGCATCGATGCGGAAATCGCAAAGGGCGAGGTTGTCGTAGTTATCGGGCCGAGCGGCTCCGGCAAAAGCACCTTCCTTCGATGCTTGAATTTGCTCGAGACGCCAACAGGCGGCGAGATTGAATACGAAGGCAAGCTGCTGACCGACCGGAACGTTAATATCAACGAGCTGCGTCAAAGCATGGGCATGGTATTCCAGCAGTTTAATCTTTTCCCGCATAAGACTGTCCTGGAGAACGTCACGCTTGCTCCAATCAAGGTGCTGAACACGCCGAAGGAAGAAGCGGAGAAGATTGGCCTTGAACTGCTTAGACGGGTTGGTCTGGAAGAGAAACGCGATGCTTATCCGAACCGTTTGTCCGGCGGGCAAAAGCAGCGTGTTGCGATTGCGCGCGCGCTTGCGATGCGTCCTCATGTGATGCTGTTTGACGAGCCTACATCGGCGCTGGACCCCGAAATGGTCGGCGAGGTGCTTGATGTCATGAAATCGCTGGCGAAGGAAGGGATGACGATGGTGATCGTCACCCACGAGATGGGCTTCGCTCGCGAGGTAGGCGACCGTTTATTATTCATTGACGGAGGACAGATTGTCGAGCAGGGACCTCCAAGAGAAGTATTTGGCAATCCGCAGCATCCAAGAACGAAGGAATTCCTCAGCAAAGTATTATAAGGAACATAAGAAAAGAGACCTTTTAAAGGAGCAGCTCCTTTAGAAGGTCTCTTGCAGTTAGCGGGGATCTTTCCTAGCGGGGTTTATTTCTTAACTGTAATATTCAAGGCTTGCGCGAGCTTGTTGAAGATGGAGGTATTCTCAAAAATGCCTGTGAACAGCTCGGAGCCTGCGCCAATTGCCGTAACCGGAACGTCAACGCCCGTATGGCCGGAGGTTGTCCAATCCACCACAAAGCTCATTTTGGAGTTTGCGATGGCAAATGGGCCGTCTTCGCCGGAGATTGTTTTGCCGTCCGTAGACTCGTCCGAGGCATCAACCTCTTCAACCGAGAAGCCGCCTGTTTCGTGGTCGGCAAGGACAAGTACCAGCGTATCCGGGTGCTTCTTGGCGAAGTCCTTCGCTACTTTAACGGATTTGTCCAATTCCTGGCCGGCTTTGATCGTCAGCTTGGCGTTATTGTTATGCGCCATTTCATCCGTAGCTTCTTCTTCGACCATAAGGAAGAAGCCTTTTTTGTTGGTGGAGAGGGTGTCGAGCGCTTTCTTCGTCATATCGGGCAGGGAGACGATAGGGTTGTAGACATCGCCTTCTCCTTCAGGCTTTTGCTGGAACATTTCTTCGTTAGCGAAGAGGCCAAGCAGCTTGCCTTTTGCTTTGCTCATGTCCGTTTTGTTCGTGACGTACGTGTAGCCGAGCGATTTCGCTTTTTTCACGAGATCGCCTTGCGTCCCTTTGCTTTTCTCGGAAGGATCAGCCGCCGTCTCGTCCGCGAAAGCCCCTTTGTTTCCTGCAGGGTACCAGAAATCCTCGCCGCCGCCGAGAAGAACGTCAACCTTCGCCTTCGTTAAATATTGCAGGGCGATGTCGCTTTGCTTCGAACGGTCTTCCACGTGGGAGGCAAAAGCCGCCGGCGTAGCATCCGTAATTTGGCTTGTTGTTACAAGACCGGTCGACATGCCTTTATCCTTCGCATATTCCATAATCGTTTTTACGCTTTTTTTGTTCGCGTCCACGCCGATTGCGCCGTTATACGTTTTTACGCCGCTGGCATAAGCCGTAGCAGAAGCGGCGGAGTCCGTAATGGCAGTTGTGGAGCTAGTATGAATGAGGCCGACATACGGCATTGAATCCATTGCCAGCTGCCCGCTCTCGCCTACTGTGGCAAGACGAATGGCATCACGCTGAGCGGTTCCCATGCCGTCGCCAACGAATAGTACTACGTTTTTTGCTTTTTGCGTCGCTGCACTTGCCTCATTGCTGTTATGAATGCCCGTATATCCGGTAACGACAAGTGCGGCTGCCGCCGTGCCAAGCAATGCTGTTTTCAAAGCTTTTGTGCCTTTCATTCTATTATCTCCTCCTAATTGAATGCTCTCGCTTCAACTGCATCTTACAGAGCTTCTATTAGGAGAATGTACGAGGAAAGTAAAACTTGTGTAAATAATTTGCATTAATAGGAGTTAAGTAGGAGTTTGCTGGAAAATCAGTCTATAGTCTCACAAACTCCTGCACCCAATAAGTCCGGTATCGGCTGTCGGTTGTCCCGGGAGCGTAACCCACTCCAAGATGGGTGAATTTGGAGGATAGAATATTGGCCCGATGGCCCGGACTATTCATCCAAGCTTCCATAACCGCGGCGGGAGTCCGTTGTCCGGCAGCGATATTCTCGCCATATGCGGTCCACGCGACGCCAAATTGCGTCAGCATTTGCCCGGGAGTGCCATACGTAGGGGATATATGATCAAAGTAGTTATTATCCCGCATATCCTGCGCCTTGGCTTCCGCGGCTTCAAAGAGCACTTCCAGTCTCGCGAGAGGCAGCAATCCCGCGGCTTCGCGTTCCTGATTAACAAGCGCAAACACTTCATCCTCAAAGGTTTCCTGTAAAGGATAGAGCAGATCCGTTTTCGTATTATTGTCGGCGGTTTTCTTGGCGGCAGTCTTCTTGGTTGTGCTAGTCTTCCTTACCACAGTTTTCTTCTTCGTCACCCAAATTATCCCCCTAATCGCTCATGCTGCTGGAATATGATATTCTATTCATACGATCAAGTCTGGTTTGGATGGTTGGTCAGGTTGATAGAGTAGGAGTGATATTATTGTTTAACGGAAGCTTGTACACGGGCACAAGAGAAGAGAACTATGCGCTGCTTATCAAGCAACTAACGGGGCTGGTAGAGGATGAGCGCAGCCGGATCGCCAACCTGGCGAATGCTTCGGCATTGCTGGAACAGTTTCTTGATGATATCAATTGGGTTGGTTTTTACTTGCTCGAGGGGGATGAGCTTGTACTGGGTCCTTTCCAGGGGAAACCGGCTTGTACACGGATAAAGGTCGGCAAAGGGGTATGCGGGACATCGGTTGCGCGCAAGGAAGCCGTTCTGGTCGAAGACGTTCACCAGTTCCCCGGGCATATCGCCTGCGACAGTGCCTCCAATTCGGAGCTGGTTATTCCGCTGTACAGCGGCGGCCAGATCGTTGGCGTGCTGGATATCGACAGCCCGTCCTTCAGCCGTTTCGATGAAACGGATCTTCATTATTTGACTATTTTTAACGAGCGGTTGGGTGCACATCTATAAAATCGTCCTAAAAAAGGGTACATGCTCAGTTTCTTGAACAATGTGCATCAGAATCCAAAATTCAGCAAACGCACAATTTTGGTGAATGCCTATACCGTTTGGGTTTTTAAACATAGGATACTGTACATTAGTTAAAGGAGATGAACAAATGAGCTACGGAGTAGGTCCTGTTGCAGGTGCCGGTTGCGGATATGGCGGCGGCAGCTCTTTCGGATTCGTTCTGGTCCTCTTTATTCTGTTAGTTATCATAATCAGATCCGTTTGGTTATAATTTCAGCTTAAATAGAAAGAGGCTGCCCTCGCCATTATGGCGTCGGGCAGCCTCTTTTGTTGTTACAGCAATTCGCGGCGAAGCTCCTCTGCCGATTTTGGCGAGAGCAGGCCAAACGGAATGTCAAATACGGTTTTGGCGCCCGACTGGCCGCTTGCGCTCAGACGATGGGCTGCTCTTGCGTAAGCAACAAGCACGCTTGCCGTAAATTCCGGATTGCTCTCCAGCTTGAGACCAAATTCGATCAGCTGCTTTGTGCCTTCGCCGGTTACGCCGCTGCGGATGACGAATCCGCCATGCGGCATGCCTTGATGCTCGGCTTTCAGCTGCTCTTCGGTAATAAAAGTAACCGTTGTATCATAATCGGAGAAATAATTCGGCATATTTACGATCGTTTGACGGATTTGCTCCTGATCCGCGCCTTCTTCGGCAACGACATAACATTCGCGAAGATGCTTCTCGCGCGTTGTAAATTCAGGTGTTTCACCGGAGCGGATCCGGTCAATAACGCTTTGCACAGGGACGGTATATTGCACGCCGCCCTTCACCCCCGGCACGCGGCGGATAGCATCCGAGTGGCCTTGGCTTACGCCTTTGCCCCAGAAGGTGTAGTCCTTGCCGTCAGGCAGAATCGACTCGGCCAGCAGACGGTTGAGCGAGAACAGACCCGGATCCCATCCGGTCGAGATTACGCTCAGATTGCCGTTTTCCGATGCGGCACGGTTTACGGCCTCGAAGAACTCGGGGATTTTCGCATGCGTATCAAAGCTGTCGACGGTATTAAACATGCTTGCCAGGAACGGCGTTTGTTCAGGCAGATCGGTTGCAGAGCCCCCGCACAGGATCATAACGTCGATTTTTCCTTTATACGCTTCCGCATTCGCAATGGCTTCGAAGAGGATGCCCTCCGTGCCTGCTGCCAGTTTGGACGGTTCTCTCCGCGTGAACACGGCAACCAGCTCCATGTCGCTGTTTTGCGCGATGGCTTTATGTACCCCTTTGCCAAGATTGCCATAACCTACGATACCTACTTGAATCTTTTGAATACTCACTTTTTTGCCCCTTTATTAAAAAGTTTGAATAAAATAACTCTTAACATCCTAACATGTCATGTAAGATATGTCCATGCTATAATATAAGGAATGACAGACGGAAAGGGAACGACAACGATGAATAAAAGCATAGTACCGATTTATCTGCTGTCCGGATTTCTTGGCAGCGGCAAAACCACGCTGCTGACCGGACTACTGGAGCATTGGCAGGGACAAGGTCTCAAAGCGGCCGTAATTATGAATGAACTCGGCGATATTAATCTGGATGGGCAGATGGTCGGCAAGGATGTTCCGATGTCGGAGATGCTAAGCGGCTGCATCTGCTGCACGATTCGAAGCGATCTCAGCCTGGAGATTAAAACACTTGTTGAGACGCATAAGCCGGATGTGATTGTTATTGAGTCAACCGGAGCAGCTAATCCGATGGAGATTATGGATGGGGTTACGGAAGCGGCACTATACTGCCGGATCGAGCTGCGGGGCGTAATAACCGTGGTGGATGGACCGGAGCTGCTGCAGCGCAGCCGGAGCGGGAAAGGCAAGACGTTTAAACTGATGCGCGAGCAGATCCGCTGCGCGACAAGGCTACTGCTTAACAAAGCAGATAAGCTGCAGCCGGATGAGCGGGTAGAGGCGCAGCAGCTGCTTAGGGAGATGAATGCGGTAGCCCCGGTAATGACTACGGTTCGCTGCAAGGTCGAAGACTGGACATTCCTTGACGGACAAGTCGATGAGGTGGCTCGGTTGTCAGCTGCACGTCAAGAGGAAACAGGCAGCGGGCTTGAGCATCATGCGGAACATCATCATCATCATCACACTCATGAGCATGTGATGGTGATGACTCATTACATGAACGGTGCGGTTGACAGCGTTGCCTTTGAGAATTTCCTGAAGGCTTTGCCGGATAACGTGTACCGGGCGAAAGGAATCGTATCCTTCACGGATACAAACAGCCGATTCTTGTTCCAATACGCTTACCGGGAAACCGACTTTATCCGGATCACGCCGCAGGGCGAAGTGAACGATGTTGCTGTCTTTATCGGCGAGCATTTCTCGAAGGATAAGCTGCTTGAGGAGCTTCTTGAACTCGACAACCTGGCTGATGATTCGACAGAATAATGGGTTTGGCGCCAACTTATGTCTATCCGATCGCATGCTTGGGAAAAATAATCCATTAGGGAGCTCCAAGGCTCCGGCATCACGAATTGGATAGGAAGGTGTGGCAAGGCATGAAGGGTAAATGGATCATCGGCGCATTCGCAGCGACTATGCTGCTTCTATCGGCTCCGGTCTATGCGGCGCAGCCGGAGGAGAAGGCACCACCCGCAGCTCAGGATAACCGCATGGAGGATGGCCCCAGACATGGCCATCACCATGGACGCATGTTTGGCAAAAACGGCGAGGAGCACAGGCTTGAGAAGCTCCGCTATATGGCCGAGTATTTCGGCATCAAGACGGAAGGCAAGTCGGCTGAGCAGCTGAGATCAGAGCTGGAAGCGGCTAAGCAGAAGGATAAAGCGAAGTGGGAAGCGTTCAAGACGGAGCATAAAGCGAAGATCTTGGAGCATCTGCGTCAGAAGGCCAAAGAAAACGGCATCGCTACGGAAGGCAAAACGGCGGAACAGCTTCGTGAGGAGCTGCATAAGCTTCACCGGATGCATCATAAGAGCGATGCGCAGCAAGAGCCGCAGCGAGATGTCAAACAGGGCTGAGCACAGCCGGGACCATAGAATCAGGAACAAAGAGGCTGCCCCGTTGCGAGTTGCGCACGGGCAGCCTCTTTTCTTTTTCCTGGATCATCGATTTGTGACATAATTCGACATTAATCTGTCGAAGAATTGATTATTATGTCATAGGAATTGCTAGTTTTCCGTTGAATTTATCTTATTTTGTCAAGTATACTAGAAGCATATCATAAATTGGAAAATAACTTGCGGGTAGGTCTGGAGACTGAGGAGGAGGATAGAGTTTTGAAGAAAATAAGGCTCAGCATCGCACAGAAACTAATTACTGCATTGGGAGCTCTCATGCTGCTGTCTTATTCTCTATTAGTTTTTTTCTATCTGAACAATCTCTATGACACCAGCCTGCAGAAGGGCGAGCTGCTCGCTCAGAAACAGTCTATCCAATACATAGACGAATTTACCACATCTATTAATAAAAGCTTGTCCTCTCTTACGACGGTAAGAGATTCCTTGCTTCAAATGCGAACCGATGCCGTGCAGAACCGACCTTATGCCGTACATATGCTTGAAGGTATTGTCCGCAATAACCCGGATCTGATTGGCGTTTATACCGTATGGGAGCCGGATGCCTTTGATCAGAAGGATGGTCAGCATCGCATGGGAAGCAGCTATGATGATGCTACCGGTCGTTTTATCCCCTATATCATGCGCACGAATGTCGGTCTTAAGGCAATCCCTACGGCTAATTATAACAAGGAAGGGGAAGGGGACTTCTATCAGGCTGTCAAAAAATCAAAAAAATTTACCTTAATTGATCCGTATCCTTATGACTTGAACGGCAAGGAGATCATCGTAACCTCCTTTATTTTGCCGCTCCTCGATGAGAACAGCCAGTTCCTTGGCATTGTTGGCGGCGATGTTTCGCTTCAGACGGTGCAGGAGAAGATCCGCAAGATCCGTCCGTTAAACGGCCACGCCAGCATTATTACGTCCAATAACTATTATCTCGCTAATGGAGCTTACCCGGATCTCGTCATGAAGCCTTATGAGATGTGGCAAGGCGGAGGATCCATAAGCGATTATAAGATGAGCTTTTCTACCATTCAGTACACTCCGGACCGTTATGCGAAAGGGCAGATGCTCCGGATGCTTATTCCCATTCAGATCCAGGACTTTACGTGGCATTTCGAGATGGCCATTCCGAAGGGCAATATGCTGACTCAGTTCTATTCCTCGCTGTGGAGCTCGATTTTGCTGGCGGTCTTTACTCTTGTGCTAATGTCGCTCCTTGCCTTGCTTCTGCTGAAGAAGATTGTGCTGGAAAATATTAAGAAGGTTATTCAGGTTACCTCGGCCGTGGCGATTGGCAATGAGAGGCTGAAGCTGGATATCCGGACCAACGATGAATTTGAGACGATGGCGAATCATTTTAACCGAATGGTTGATTTCCGCAAGGAAGCCGAGCATCTGATTCAGCATCAGGCCACGCATGATATGGTTACGGGGTTCCCCAACCGTTATGGTTATGCGCGGTACATGGAGACCAGAACGGACGGCAGCGGACAAGTCGCATTGCTGTATATTGATTTGGACCGGTTCAAAATTATAAACGAGACGCTTGATTATACGATGGGGGATCTGCTGCTTAAGCAGGTTGGGGACCGGATTGTGGAAGTAACCGGCCATTCCGGCCAGGTTTTCCGGTTTGGCGGCGATGAGTTTGTTGTTCTTCTGGATGAGATCTGCTATTTGGGAGAGGCTACCGCAATCGCCGCTCGCATCCTTAGCGTCATCGCCGAGCCGATCAAGATGAGGGGGAGGCTCTTCTATCTGACGGCCAGCATCGGGATGAGCGTGCAGCAGGAATGGACGGCTGAGACGGGCGACCGGCTTGTGAAGGAATCCGATATCGCCTTGTATGTAGCGAAGAAGCAGCGCAATACCTACAAGCTTTATTCGCCGATGATGAACGATGTCCCAACGAAAGAGCTTATTTTGGAAAATAGTATGTTCGAAGCGCTTGAGAATAATCAGTTCATGCTTCATTATCAGCCCAAGCTTGAAATTGAAACCGGCCGTATTTATGGCGTTGAGGCGCTGCTGCGCTGGAAGCATCCGGAATTTGGCATGGTATCTCCGCTTGAATTTATTCCAATCGCCGAGAAGACGGGCTTTATTATTTTGCTCGGGGAATGGGTGCTGAGGACGGCTTGCCGGCAGGTGAAGCTATGGGAGCAGATGGGGCTGGATTCTATTCTGGTCAGCGTAAACATGTCGATGATGCAGTTCCAGCAGAAGGACATAGTGGCTAGTATCAAGTCCATCATCGCGGAAGCGGGCGTGCGCCCGGAGCAGATCGAACTGGAGCTAACGGAATCGATCTTTATGGAAAACCCGGAGCATACGCTGCAAATATTGCATGAGCTTCAGGAGCTGGGATTAAAGCTTTCCCTGGACGATTTCGGCACGGGGTACTCGTCGCTTAGTTATCTGCAGAACATCCCGATTCATTATTTGAAGCTGGACAAATCGTTTATCCGCGGCATCGTGACGGATATCCGCAAGCAGATGATATTCAAATCGTTGATCGTCATTGCTCATAACCTGAACATGATGGTTGTTACGGAAGGCGTAGAGACTGCGGAGGAGCTGCAGATTATCAAAGAGCATAACTGTGATTTGATGCAGGGGTATCTGTTTAGTCCGCCGGTTACGCCGGAGAGATTCGTTGAATTGTTCCGTTCGGTTAAAGCATCCGGAGAATAAGATGCGAAGAAAAGGCGCTCTTATCGTCAACATGACGATGAGAGCGCCTTTTATCGTTAGATGGTCCATTGGGAATGCACGATGGCGCATGCATACCAGGCGCCGTTATGCTGCTCGAGAACAAGGATGAGGCTCTCCCAGTCCATGCCGCCGTATTCGGGGTTGAAGCCGCTGAAGTAATAGTCGAAGTACGTGCTGCCGGGGTAACTCTCTTCGATATTGACCAGCGTATTGCCCTGGCCAAGCACTTTGTTAGGGCTGACCTCTTCAGCCTCCGCAAAGTTTTGATCGTATACAAACTTTTTATAATAGTCGCCGAAGGTCAGGCTGATCGGCTCGCCCGAGCCGTCAAAGCTTCCCCACTCATAAATCGTTGGATCCTCAAGCACCGGCAGTTCACCTGCTTGAAACGTAACGGCGGTGTCCTTTTGGATATGCCCGTAAGGGGAAAATAACAGCCCTTTCTCCGGATGAATAAAGGAGGACAGCTTCTCCATATCCTTCTGTTGCAGGGCGCTCATAATCGCTTCAGCCGCTTCCTCAGCCGTCGCCGCAGGAGCAGCAGTTGGAGTTGGTGATGGTTCAACCGAAGGCTCGGCTGTTGGAGTGGCTGAAGGCATCGGCGATAACGAATTTCCATTCCCTCCGAGACCAAAACATCCGCCAAGCACCAGCATCACGGCCAGCATACTTAATAGACGCCACATGAGCCTCACTCCGTTTCATGACGCTTAATTAGTCTTGATTAGTCTCTTTTACCACAGGTCCTTCAGAGATAAACTCAGATGGAAGTTATCTTATCCTCATAAACGGAAATCGGACCCGAAGGTTGCGGTCGCGCTCGATTTTCCGCGGTTGCCCCGTGAGGGATTATGGAATGGGGTTTGGCCGGTCTTTCATGTAGGCGGTTGGTGTTTTGCCGGTCTCGCGTTTGAAGATGCGCTGGAAGTAGGACAGATCGCGGTAGCCGACGGATTCGGAGATTTCTCCTACGGTAAGCGTGGAATCAACCAGCAGGTAAATCGCTTTTTTTACCCTGGCCTTATGCACATAATCGCTGATCGTCTGTCCGGTTACCCGGCGGAATAGAGTAGCGGCGTAATTCGGGCTTTTGTGGATATGCTCGCCAAGCTCCTCCTTCGTAATCTTCTGCTGATAGTAGTTCATGATATAGTTCTTCATCCGTTCCACCTGCTGATGGGCTGCGGAGGTGACCGGACCTTCATCGAGCTCCCGGTTCCAGAGGGCGAGGCATTCATACAGAATGGCAAGGCCAAGGACGTTGGCGTACAGATGTTTTTCCGTCCATTCGTTGTGCATGGTTTTAATTCTTTCTAGGATCCGTTCATAGGCCCCGGTTTTCGATTTCACCCAATGATTGTTTTGCAGAAGCGGGAGCGGAGGACTGACAGCCGTGAACTCAATGACGTACTTCTCATGGAAGACGGTTGGCACGCATTTGCCATAATAGGACTGGCAGGCCGGGATGTATAACAAATCGCCTTTCTCCAAAATGATTTTCTCGTTTTCGATCCAGTACACGACTTTGCCGTAGCTGGCCAATACGAGCGTAGACGCGCCTTCGGGGCGATTGCCGTTGTCAAACCAGTCGGTTCCCCGGTGCTGTTTTACTTCTACAAGTCCAAGCATGGTTTCCTATCTCCTCCAAAAATAACCGTACTATGTTTCTATAAGAGTACTATAATTCATAGTCGATTGGGAAGAAACGAGCTACAATAAGATTATTCTTGTTTACCACAAACGCAATCAGACTTGTACAATCAGGAGGAATCAGACACATTATGCGCAAGACAAAAATTGTTTGCACCATGGGACCATCATGCGAATCGACAGAAGTATTAATTGACATGATTAACGCGGGAATGAACGTTGCCCGTTTGAATATGGCACACGGAGAGCTGGAGGATCATGCGGCACGTATTGCGCGTATTCGTGAAGCTGCGGCAGCGACGAACAGTGTAGTCGCGATCTTGCTTGATATTAAAGGTCCGGAGGTTCGGATCGGCAAGCTGGAGGAAGCTTCTTACCTGCTGAAGGTTGGGGAGACGCTGACTCTGACGACGGAAGAGATCATCGGTAACGGCGAGCGTATTCACGTGAACTACGCGGAGCTGCCTCAGGTAGTCAACCCTGGGAATAAAATTTTGCTCGACGACGGCTTGATTGAAATGGAAGTTACGGCAGTAAAAGGCACGGAAATCGAGTGCGTGATCCTGAACGGCGGCGTAATTAAAGCAAGAAAAGGCGTTAACCTGCCGGGTATCCGCACGACTCTCCCCGGCGTAACGGATCGTGATATCCGCCATATCCTCTTTGGTATCGAGCAGAAGATTGATATTATCGCGCCTTCCTTTGTGAGAAGAGCGGAAGATATTTTGCAAATTCGCGAGCTGCTTCACGAGAGTGGCGCAGGGCATATCCAAATCATCTCCAAGATCGAGAATGAAGAGGGCGTTAATAACCTCGATTCCATCATTGAAGCATCTGACGGCATCATGGTTGCCCGCGGCGACCTTGGCGTGGAAGTGCCGGCTTGGGATGTGCCGATGATTCAGCGCGAGATGATCTCCAAATGTAACACGGCAGGCAAAGTGGTTGTTGTGGCAACGCAAATGCTCGATTCGATGCAGATCAACCCTCGTCCGTCCCGTGCGGAAGTCAGTGACGTGGCGAACGCCGTTCTCCAAGGAACGGATGCTATTATGCTCTCCGGCGAGACGGCTGCCGGCAAATATCCGGTGCAGTCGGTCAGCATGATGGCTTCCATTGCGGTGAAGGCCGAATCGATGCTGGATTACTTCGATGAATTCCAACAACGCAGAGGCGCACAGCCAACAACAATTACGGAAGTAATCAGCCAAGCGGTTGTAAGCTCGTCTCTTGAGCTGAACGCGAAAGCGATCGTGACTCCGACAGAGAGCGGCTTTACGGCTCGCATGGTATCGAAATACCGTCCGAAATCGCCGATTATTGCAGTCGCTTCGGATGAGAAGGTTCTTCCGCGCCTGGCAATCATGTGGGGAGTAATCCCGGTTAAAGGCGGCAGACCTAATTCGACGGACGATATTTTTGAATCGGCGTTAACAAACGGCGGCAGCACGGGACTTCTGGAGAAGGGAGACTACGTTGTTATTACAGCGGGTACCCCTACAGGTAAAGCCGGCGCGACAAACCTTGTGAAGATTGCGCAGTTTGGCCAATAATCATAAGTAAAAGCCCCTTCCCGATCGGGAAGGGGCTTTTGGTATCTCCGTTTATGTGTGGCTTACGGGAGTTGTTGTGGTAATGGGGGTATCCGTCGAAGTTGCGGCTGTAGTCGATGATTCTTCCGATGCTGCAGCAACCGCAGGCTGCTCCTGAACCGCTTCCGCCGTTGCGCTGGATGCTGCCGCTTCCGCCGCCGCGACTGCTTTAGCGGCTTTTTTCTTGCGGTGTCTTTTCCGGAAGAACAAGAATAAGACGATTAACGGAACCGCGATGGCGAACAAATACATCGATGCGTTGTGGACCATCTTTTCGGCCGCCTGGCCGTAGAAGTAGATAAGTGCGCCAACCAGATAGAACTTAGCTGCGCGGCCTACTGCCGCATACATGATAAGGCGCCAGAGCGGAAAGTTTAGTGCGCCGGACAAGATGGTGAATACTTTGAACGGAATAGGGGTAAAGGAACCGATCAGTACAGCGGTGTCCCCATTCTTCGTGAACATTTTTGTAGCAGCCTCGATCCATTCCTTCTTAAGAATCTTGTACAGGATAGAGTTGCCGAGGAATTTGCCAATTAAGTAGCCGATCGGGGTGCCTATCAAACAACCGATATATCCTACGGTAGCCAGTAAAAACGCATCTGACGGATTTACTAGGCTTAATGGAACCTGGAGGAATAAGGCCGGTATTGGAAAGATGATTGCATCAATCATAGAATGAACAAACAAACCCCAGGGGCCAAATTTCATTAGGAAGTCTACAATGTCTTGGAGCATGAAAATGGCACACACCTCTCTACGCATGGAAAGCCATAGTTAATTATACGATAGTTTAGGACTTAGGTTTCACTTTTTTTCTGGCCGCTAAAGAAATATAAGTAAGTTCAGAAGCGAATTTCGACAATCCTCCGTTATTTCCATATCCCCTCCCTTTTAAAACCACACGATCAAGTTTTGTTAACTTTATGTTAGTTTATATAACATTTAAATCAATTGAATTATCCAGCATCTATAGGAAAAATGACGGAAATGCTAGATTTATACAGATGATAGCGCTTAACCTTGGTAAAATAAGGTTTGTTAATATATGTTACATCAAATAGACTTATAAGTGCTAGAAACAAATAGATAGAATAGGGAGGAAGGCAAATCATGACAAACTATGTAAAGGGTATGTTTGGTAAGAGGTTTGTTGTATTACTTCTATTATTGTCGATGGCTGCGGGGACGGTCGGTGTTGTCGTTTCGAGAAATCTGGCAAATGCAGCCGAACCTGTACAGCTTCCTACGTTTAACATTCCGCCTGTTTCGGCTGAATTCGAGGCTTCGGAAAAGCCTAATGTTCTTGTTATCGCAACGGGAGGAACAATTGCGGGGGCAGCAAGAAACGGCGATAAAACGAATTTCCAGAACTATGCGGCAGGCACTTATACAATGGCGGATATGGTCGCTCAATTGCCCGTACATAAAACGGCGGACGTATCTACTTTCCAATTCGGCAATAAGGGCTCAGGCAGCTATTCGATAAAAGATTTATACGATCTCTCCCTGGCGGTGGATACCGCGCTTGCTGACTATGACAGCGTAGTCGTAACGACGGGGACGGATACGATGGAGGAAATCGCTTATTTCCTCGATCTGACGGTTCGCAGTGAAAAACCGGTTGTGGTAACGGGGGCGATGAGACCTTGGGATGTTATCGGGACCGATGCACCGGCTAACCTGTATCAAGCGATCAAAGTGGCAAGCAGCAACAAAACAAAATGGTTTGGTACGGTTCTGATGCTTAACGATGTGATTTTTGCTGCGCGTGAGGTAACGAAGACAAACGCGCATCGCTTGGATACGTTTGATGCACCGATGTTTGGCGCGCTTGGCTATGTAGATGACCCGGCGGTACGTATCTACCGCGCACCTGCCAGAGCGATCAAAGCGGGCACGGAGGAATGGGCAACACCGTTTGATCTGAAGACGATCTCCAAGGACAGCCTCCCGATTGTCGAGATTGCCTACAGCTATCAAGAGGCAGGCGGCGGAGCGATCCGCGGATTTGTAGAGGACGGCGCGAAGGGCATTGTTACTGCGGGTACAGGCGCTGGCGGCATTTCCTCCAAGATGAGCCAAGCACGTTCGGCTGCGATCCAGCAAGGGGTTGTATTTGTCACAACGACGCGTACAGGCTCCGGTACGATGTATGACAGCGGTACGGGCAGCACAATTGGCGGGGATAACCTGAATGCGGCGCATGCGCGAATGCTGCTTCTCCTTTCTCTTGCCTTCACGAGCGAGCTGCCTACGATTCATTCCTGGTTCCAATCGTTTGGTACGGGTGACGTTGAGATTTCCGTGGACGAGAATACGGTCCTGACAACTTCGATTGAGGAAGATGCGGCAGCAGAAGAACCAATCGTAGAGGTGCCTGCTTCTGCGGAGCCAACGGCCGAACCTTCGGCACAGCCTTCAGCTGAACCTTCTGCCGATCCGGTTGAATCCGCGCCTGCGACACAAGAGCCTGTTGGCGCGCATTAAACAGAAAGCCGAATACGAAGGGAGGGTAATCCGATATGACTGTCATCAGCAATAATCGAATGCTGCGGAGATTTCTGTCTCCCCTGCTGATCCTTGCGCTTCTCTCCGGATTTGTGGGGTATGCCCGGGCGGCAGAAGACGCGGTCCCCCAGCTTCCAACCTTTAATATACCGGCGTTGTCGGCAGAAGCTGAAGCTTCTCCGCTGCCGAATATTATGGTTGTGGCAACCGGGGGAACCATTGCCGGAGCTGCTTCAGGCGGCGACAAAACAAACTTTCAGAACTATGCGGCCGGCACGTACAAAATGGCGGATATGGTCGCTCAGCTTCCTACGCACAAAAATGCCGACGTATCAACCTTTCAGTTTGGCAATAAGGGATCTGGAAGCTATACCATGAAGGATCTATATGATCTGTCGCTCGCAATAGACCAAGCCCTCGACGTTTATGATGGCGTTGTTGTTACAACGGGCACGGATACGATGGAAGAAATTGCTTACTTCCTTGATCTGACAGTGCGCAGCGAGAAGCCGGTTGTTGTAACCGGCGCGATGAGACCTTGGGATGTCATCGGTACGGACGGCCCTGCGAATCTTTATCAAGCGATCAAAGTGGCAGCCAGCAACAAGACCAAATGGTATGGAACGGTTCTTATGCTAAACGATGTCATTCAGGCAGCGCGTGAAGTAACAAAGTCCAATTCCCATCGTATGGATACGTTTGACACGCCGATGTTTGGAGCGCTTGGTTATGTCGATGATCCGGCAGTACGGATGTACCGGTTGAATGCCAGAGCGATGAAAGCCGGTACACCGGAATGGTCAACTCCGTTTGATCTGCGGACCATTTCCAAAGATGATCTGCCGATTGTAGAGATCGCCTACAGCTATCAGGAGGCAGGCGGCGGAGCCATCCGGGCTTTGGTTGAGGACGGTGCAAAAGGAATCGTCACTGCAGGAACGGGAGCGGGGGGCATTTCTTCGAAGATGAGCCAGGCCCGCAGCGCAGCTATTCAGAAGGGAGTTATCTTTGTTACAACGACAAGGACAGGCTCCGGAACGATGAGCGGCAGCAGCAACGGGGTTATTGCCGGGGATAACCTGAACCCTCAGCATGCCCGCGTTATGCTGCTCCTGTCCCTCGCGTTCTCGAATGATTACAATACGATCAAGAACTGGTTCGAGACCGTTGGCACGCAGGATATTGTCATTGACGAAGCAGCTCCTCCGGCATGGCCGGCGAATGCCGAGCTTACCTCGGATGCTCAAACGGCGGACAGCATTCATTTGATCTGGCCGCAGGCAACAGAACCTGCGAGCGTTGCAGGTTACGCCATCTACAAAGGTTCGGAAGAGGCGCCGATTGCGAAGGTTGAAGCATCGGTCAGCAGCTATACCGCAAAGGGACTTGCTTCGAATACGCCGTACACCTTTACGGTCAAAGCCTTTGACGAGAAGGGGAATGAGAGCGTTGGTTTGACAGGCACCTTCAAGACGAGTTCATCGGGTTCGGGATCGGGCGGAGGAACCGTCACGCCTCCAAATAGCAACGAACTTACCGTTCCGTCGGGCGGCTCAGGGGAGCTGAGTGTCTATGACAACAGCATTACCGTAAAGGTGCCAAGCGGGGCAACCAGCGAGCAGCTTATCATCACGGTTCAGAAGCTTACGCAGACAGGCGGACTGATTGACGCAGACGATGTGCTTCTGTCCTCGATTTTTGAAGTACTGAAGAATAAAGCAGGCAACTTCCTTGTTCCGGTAACCTTGACCTTCAAGTTTGATCCCTCGCTGGTTAAGGAAGGCAAGAAAGCTTCGGTCTTCTATTATGATGAAACGAAGAAACAATGGATAGAGATGGGAGGTACAGTGAGCGGAAGCACGATTTCCGTAACAACCGATCATTTCACGAAGTTTGCCGTATTTGCTGTTAATAGCGCTCCTGCCGTACCGGATTTCTCCGATATTGCAGGTCACTGGGCAGCGGATTCGATTAAGAGCGCGGTATCTGCCGGCATCGTGAACGGCTACGGCGACGGAACCTTTAAGCCGGAGCTCACCGTAACCCGGGAAGAGTTTATTGCCATGCTGATGCGCGCGCTCAAATCGGAACAGTCGGGAGCGGATCTGACCTTCAAGGATAACGCCTCCATCGGTTCATGGGCGAAAGCCGCGGTTGCGCAGGCGGTTAGCGCAGGGATTGCGGGCGGCTATCCGGACGGAACGTTTAAGCCGGGTAATAAGATCAGCCGCGCCGAGATGGTTGTCATGATCGCCAAGGCTCTTAAGCTGACAACGGCGGAAGATGCCGTGACCAGCTTCGCCGACGACGCGGACATTCCCGCATGGGCAAAAGGCGCGGTTAAAGCGGTGGCGGACAAAGGCATTGTCCAAGGCCGTTTGAACAATCGTTTCGTGCCGGATGGAACGGCAACCAGAGCAGAAGCGATTACGGTCATCATGAAGTTTCTTGCTGCCAAATAAAACGCAATTAAGCTGCTCTGCAGGGCTCATTAGCCTTGCGGGGCAGCTTTTTTGAATTGAATTTTTGAAACAAGCCCCAGCTTGTCAAACTAGTCCGCATAATTGTCCAAGTTCCCTCATAGACATGTTACCAGTTGGAAAAACATTGTGAAGAGGGGATGATTGTAATGCGTCGCATGACATGGGCAGCGGCAATCTTGTTAGTATTTTCACTCGTACTTAGCGCATGCGGGAAGAAGGACGCCGAGTCCGTTGTCAAGGATCTCGACAAAGTGGTAAGCAACATGGAGAGCTACCAGGGGACAGGTACGATGAAGCTTAACACCGGTCAGCAGGAATTAACGTACAACGTAGATGTTTCTTACCAGAAGCCCCATTATTACCGCATTAAATTGACGAATGCGGAGAAGGATATAACACAAATTGTTCTGCGCAACGATGACGGCGTGTTTGTCCTTACGCCGCGTCTGAACAAAGTGTTCCGATTCCAAAGCGATTGGCCGCAAAATCAAGGGCAGGTATACCTCTATCAAACGCTGATTCAAAGCATTCTGACAGATAACTCGCGTCAGTTCGCGGTTGATGATAAATCCTACGTCTTTGATGTGATGGCTAACTATAATAACGGCACGCTCGCCAGACAAAAAATTTGGCTGAACAAATCGGACTACAAGCCGGTTCAAGTCCAAGTAAGTGATGCAAATGCTTCCGTGATGGTGCAAGTAGACTTTACGAGCTTCGAGTTTGGTCCAAGCTTTGAGAAAACAACGTTTGAGACGGAAGCAAACATGAAGTCCTCGCCTTCGAGCGGCGGCACCGGCGATCAGCCGACACTCGCGGATCCCGACCAAGATCAAACGGATGTGAACGGAAGCACAAATGCAGGCTCGGAAGAGAGCAAGGATGCCGTAACGCCGGACAAATCGGCAGAAACGCAAGATGACAGCAAAACAGACGGCAAAACGGATGATCAAGCAACAAAAGATGATGATAAGAACGCGGCTGCGGAAGATGAAGAGGATGCCGACGACACAACCGCTAATCCGGAGGCAGATGCGGCAAGCGAGCTTCAAGTCATGGTGCCAACTGAACTTCCGGACGGCGTTGTCTTGAAAGACAGCATGGACATCGTATTCGGCGGCCTGCCGGGTGTTGTATCCCGCTATACCGGTTCTTATGATTTCTCGATTATTCAGACACAACCGAAGGATATGGCGGCTACGTACACAGGCGGAACCTTCCTTGATCTCGGATTTACGATTGGCGAGCTGTCAGGCGGAGACGACCAGAAGACGCTGACCTGGATCGTGGATGGCAATCAGCTTCGTCTGACGAGCAGCACGCTTCCTGAGACGGAAATGATCAGAATCGCACAATCCGTTCAAGTGGATACAACGAAATAAAAGACACAAAAAACAGCAGGGCATAAGATTTTTTCCAAGACGTGCTATCCGATTACGGCCGCCATTTCATTGACAGTCCAAGCGACAGCGTTTAACATTATTTCTATTGATGTTTAAAGTTGCTCGGGATTGCTCGGCTGCCGAATGAGGAGAAGGTGAACCGACTTGGAATCGTATTATCGCCCGACACGGGTAGAAATTTCGCTTGATGCGCTGAACCGGAACCTGCGCGCGTTCCGCAGCGCCATGCCGGAAGGGCGTCTGTTAATGGCTTCGGTCAAGGCGAACGCTTACGGGCATGGCGCTGTGGAAATCGCCCGCGAGGCAGAGCGGTTCGGCGTTGATTATTTGGGCGTAGCTTTTCTGGATGAAGCGCTGCAGCTTCGCCATGCGGGAATTGCAACGCCGATTCTGGTACTTGGGTTTGTGCCGCCAGAAGCGCTTTCGATTGCCCGCGACAAGGATATTACAATCGCGTTGTTCCGCGAGGATGTTCTGGAAGCCGCTGCCGCTCTTCCGGATCAAGCGGATGGCAAGAAGCTTAAAGTTCATATTAAGGTTGACTCCGGAATGGGGCGTCTTGGCATTATTGGCACGGATGAAGCCATTGCTTTTATCGACAAAGCGCTCGATCTTCCTCAGCTGGAGGTAGAAGGCTTATTCACTCACTATGCCAGAGCCGACGAAGCGGACAAAAGCTATACCCGGCAGCAGTACGAACGTTTTCGCGCCGTCGCCGAACATGTCCGGGGCCAGGATCTGCCGATCCGCCTTATTCATGCCGCCAACAGTGCGGCGGGGATTGATACGCCGGAATACGGCGGCGATATGGTACGGCTTGGCATCAGCATGTACGGCTTATATCCTTCGGGTGAAGTTAACCGCGACGGGATCAAGCTTGATCCGGTACTGTCGCTCAAGACGGAAGTCGTCATGGTGAAGGATGCGCCTCCGGGCTGGGGAATCAGCTACGGTACCCGGTATGTAACCAAACGGGAGGAACGGATTGGCACGCTGCCAATCGGTTATGCCGACGGGTTCAGCCGGATGCTGAACGTGAATGGCAGTGCTCAAGTGCTCGTGCGGGGAGTAAAGGTGCCTGTACTTGGTACGATCTGCATGGATCAATGCATGATTGCTTTGGACGGCGCGGCGGGGGATACAGCCGTTGAGCCGGGTGAAGAAGTCGTGCTGATCGGACGGCAAGGCGAGGAGGAAGTAACGGCGGAGGATCTCGCTTCCCTCCTGGGAACGATCAACTATGAAGTAACCTGTATGATTGCGGCCCGCGTGCCTCGCGTCTATGTAAGAGACGGACAGGTGACAGCGGTATCGAATCCGCTCGTTTTAGGGTAGGAATTAATTGCTAATTGCGACTATTCGCGAAAAATAGAGGATTTTTGCTGTCGACCGCGAATATGTTAAAGCAATTTGTATATGCTCCGGGGTACCATTCATCATGCAGCATAATTGATATACGCGGAACATAGATATGATGAAGTATAGTGGCAGCGTATTTTTGTAATAATGAATATTAATGGTTTTGGAAAAGTTTTGGGGGTGCTAGTTCGGTGGCCAATATGCAGAACACCAAGAGGATCATGATCAGTTTGCCGGATCAATTGCTGGAGGAGGTCGACGGCATCGTCGCCAAGGAAAATTCCAACCGCAGCGAGTTTATTCGGCAGGCCATGAAGCTGTATCTTGTGGAACGAAAAAAACGGCAGATCCGTGAGTCCATGCAGCGTGGGTATCTGGAAATGGCGAAGATCAACTTGAACATGGCCTCCGAAGCTTTTCAAGCGGAGGAAGAAGCCGATCATACGTTAGGCCGTCTCGTAAGCGGGGTGTAGAGGTTGATCGTAAAACGCGGAGATGTGTTTTTTGCGGATTTGTCACCGGTCGTCGGATCGGAACAGGGCGGGGTAAGACCAGTACTTGTCATTCAGAATGATATTGGCAACCGCTTCAGTCCGACGGTCATAGTCGCGGCCATTACGGCGCAAATCCAGAAAGCCAAATTGCCTACGCACGTTGAGATGGAAGCGGCGTCGCACGGCTTCGACAGAGACTCCGTCGTGCTGCTTGAGCAGATTCGGACGATTGACAAGCAGCGTCTAACCGACAAGATCACCCACCTGGACGATGAAACGATGCGTAAAGTGGACGATGCTCTGCTGATTAGCGTTGGATTAATTGATTTTTAAGCCAGTATGGAACAAGGACAGCATTGTGCTGTCCTTGTTTTTTTGCAGAGCAGCGTCGCATGATACAGAATAACAGGATTATTCAAGGTGAAACGGCGCTATCGCCATTCTTGGAGTTGCACGTTTCAATCCGGAGAATTCTGAGCACTGTTAATAAGAAAAACCTATTTCATCTTAGAAAATGAAAAAATCTATAGACAACTATTTAATAATTTTGCTATTATATGGTCAATTAGTTGTTAAATACATATACGTGCACGGCTTAGCGAAGAACGCAAGCAGATCAGCCTTAATAAGGCTACTGCTGCGTTCTTTTTTTTTTCGCCGGTGGACGCGGAGGGGAGAGAAGATGAACAGAAGGAGAAATGCGGGAATTGGCTTGCTCGCCGCTTTGTTGTCAGGGCTCTTGGTTTATGGCTTGTTCCAGCTGCAGAAGCTGCAGGTTACCAGAGAAGAAACGGTAGAGGTTATCGTGGCCAAGCAGTTTATTGAAGCGGGCAGGCAGTTGACGGAAGCGGATATCGCCTATAAGCGGATTCCGCGTGAAGGCTATGAGAAGGAAATGCTCGTTGATGCAAGGCAGGCGGTAGGCATGGAGACGGTTATTCCGCTTGGGACCAATGAGCCGATTCTTGGCTGGAAGATCGATTTGTACCATCTGCTGCCGGCTGGTACGGAATCAACCTTTCAAATTCCGCGCGATTATGTTCGTTCAATCTCCAACGGCATCCGCGCAGGCGATAAAGTTTCCGTGTATTTATCGGGTGAGAACGAACCGTCGAAACGGATGTTTGATTCGCTGGTAACGGTAGCCTCGGTCAAATCTTCGAGCAACGTGGAGATTGACAACATGAAGGATCCCAATCTGCTGTCACTCGCGGAGGGGGACAAGGAACGGATGTATGCCTCGCGGCGGGATGCGAACGGCATGATTGAATATATTAATTTGAATCTGACGGAGTCGCAATGGCTGCAGATTGACAGTTATTGCAAGGACGGCCTCCATAAGCTGGTGATCGCCTACAGTCCGGAATCGCTGCAGCTGGAAGAGGAGGATCCTTCGTGAATGCTACATCGGCACCGCTAATCACCTTTGTTGGAACGACGCCGAATATTGGCACTACCGCTGCCGCTTTTGCCGCAGCCTTTCGGATAGCGGAAGGAAGCGGGAGACAGGTTGGCTATTTATGCCTGCATTTGAAGAGCGCGAAGCTGCACCGGTATTTGGGCATCGCCGAGCCGGCAGTGACGCTGGACAAGCTGAGACCGGAGCTGAAATCCGGGTCTTTAACGCCTGATAAGCTGATGCGGGCGGTTCAGCCGGTCAGAGGAATGCCGAATCTGCATGTTTTGTTCGGCAACATGCTGAGAGACCAGGCGGAGTTTTACTCGCCGGAGGAGATGGAGCATTTGCTCCGGGTCGCCGGACAGACGTTCTCCATAGTTGTTATCGATGTAGGGGCTTATTGGGATAATGCGGCTACGATATGCGCCATGCGGGAGGCGGATACGCGTGTTATCGTGACCACGGATGCCTTGTCCCATTTTCAGGAAGACGGAAAGCGCTGGATTACGCAAGTATCGCCGCTGTTTGGATTATCAACGGAACAATACGACACCGTTGTCATTTACTCGCCATGGAGCACAGGAGGATATCGCATGAAGGACATTTGCAAAGAGATGGGTACAACGAAACTTGGAGAATTACGGTTTGGACATCACTTTTATGCACAGCTGGACAGCGGTCATTACGGCCAGTGGCTGAAGGAAGATCCTGCGGGCAAGCTTGCGATGCAGGAGAGTGCAGACCAGTTGATGGACCGCCATCATATACGCAGGGTAACGCCAACGCTTGCCGTCCAGCCTTGGTATCGAAAGCTGCTCGCTCATCGTAACGGGGTAAGCTCTTGAGCACGAGTACGGGTAAATTTTCTCCATCGGATTACTCTGCGCGGCTTAGGCTGGACCAGTCTGCCGCTGATGATCCGCTAGACCGCGGAGAACCGGCGGGACGGGGGGCGGATTTCGGGCGGCTGGCAGACGAGATCAGATCTTATCTGGCTGCCCCGAGGGGGCTGACGGAGGAAGAGCGGCGGCAATACAGCGAGACCTTGAACCGGGCTGTGCTTGGCTTTGCATCAGAGCGGGAGCAGGTGCTCGCGATTATTGCCGATCGGCTGATCCGGCTCCGCATTCATCACCTGGATGGTTACAAGCATCCGTACGCTACCCTTGCCGAAGCCTTGTTTGCCGAAGTGATCGGACTAAATGTACTCGAGCTTGTGCTGGCGAGAAAGGAAGGGCTCGAAGAGATTCAGGTTGTAGGCTCGCAGATCTATGAAGTCAGAGACGGACAAGCGAAGCTCTCATCCTACCGATTCGACCATGAGCGGGATGTGGAGAGAATCCAGCAGAACCTCGTGCTCTACAACAATGACCGGATTAATCCGCGGAAGCGCTGGGCCGAGGTTATGCTGCGGGACGGCTCGCGCGTAACCATGACCGGCTTTGGGTTTACTTCCAAGCCAACGCTTACGATCCGTTTTTTTACCGTGAGGAGCTTTAGTCTTGAAGCTTTATGCTCGGCTCCTTATCAAACGTTAAGTCCGCTTATGAAGGATATGCTTCTGAATGTGCTTAACGCGCGGTTTAATCTGGTCATTATCGGCCCGACCAACTCCGGCAAGACGCATCTCATGAAGGCTTTGATCGCAGAGCTGCCCGATGATGAGAGGATCGTTACGATCGAAGGGCGCTTCGAGATGATGCTTGGCCGGGATTTCCCTCGGAAGAATACGGTTGAATATGAGGCCGACGAGGATGATCCGCAGCATCGGGCGGAGCAGGCGTTTAAGCTGGCTCTTCGTCAGTCCCCGCAGCGTATCGTGCATGCCGAGATCCGCGATATGGACGCCAATATTTACGTAAGGGCATGTACGAGGGGGCATTCCGGCAGCATGACTACGGTGCATGCCAATACCTTGGAGGATGTGCCCGAAGCAATTGCGGATATGTGCATGCTGGATGGTCGGGGGATGAACCCGGAGCGCTTGACGAAAAGGATCGCCGAGTACGTCACTCAAATCGGCATTGAGATGCGTTATATGAACGGCAGGCGGATTTTAGCCCGGATCGGCGAGCTTGTCTGGGATAATAACGAAGTTATAGTCCGGGATTGGGCAAGATTTGATGAGGCCAGCGGGCAATGGGTCTACCCGCAGGAGCCTTCTTCTAAAGCGGCGGCACGACTTAGAAGAGGAGATGGCGGAAATGATTAAGCTGTCTATTGCGGCTGCGGCTTTGCTTCTCTTCAGCTTGTGGTTCATTTCCTTGTCCAGCTTGCTGTTTGCCTGGACTAATCATCAGGAACGAAGAGACAGATTGAGTTATCAAGCAAGGAACCGTCTAAGCTACCGGCTGACAGAAAGGCTGAAACGCTTCGAACGGATATACCGCCATATATCCGAGCTTCTGGAGACGCTCCAGCTTAAGCTGAAGCCATCCGGCCTCATGCTCGGATCATTCCTGCTTTTGCTTGCTGGAGTTGCTGTCGGCGGGTTTTTCTTTCAGAGCATTAAGGGAACGTTGCTATTTGGGGCGGTCGTAGGCTGCCTGCCTTACACAATATTGCGGGCGATGCTTATCCAAAGGCAAATGCAGCTGCAGATGGATTTCTTGCCGGCGATAGAACTGTTCTATCAATGTTATCTGGTGACGGGAGGAAGGCAGGTGCGCAGCGCGCTGCAACGGACAGTGGAGGAGCGGCGGCTGCTCGGGCCAATGCAGTCGGTGTTCGAACAGTTGTACCGGAACCTGTCGGTTCGTGGGGACGATGAGGCGAGCCTGCGTATTTTCTCGGCTGCGCTAGGACATGTCTGGGGCGATTATTTCGTAAATATTATGCGGGTGGCATTAGCGGAAGGCTCTCCGATTGCGGACAGCCTGAAGGAGCTCATTGCCGATATGCGAAAAGCGCGCAGGGCCAATGAGCAGGAGCGTAATAAACTGCTGGAGATCCGGATTGCCAACTTTACCCCCATTCTGTTTCTTGCTTTTTATATCGGAATTAATGTTCGTTACAACCGGGAGAACTCCTATTATTATTACCTGATTGATCCGCAGGGCAGAGACATGCTGCTTAACGCGATTGTTCTGATCTTTGCTTCTTTCCTGATGGGGTTATGGCTGTCGCGTAAAAAGATGTAGAAGGAGGCTGTGCAGTCTATGGAATCGCTGCTGCGCGTGCTCATAGTTGCCGGGGAGTTTCTGTTTGGCTTCCTCGCGGTTTATATGATTTTTCAATCAATGCCCCGAAGGCGGCCTAGATGGTTCCATCTGGATGCCTTGAACTGGCGGACGAACGAGCTGCCGGATAAATGGCTGAAGCTGCTCCGGCTGTCGAGGGAAAGCGATTCCTTCGTAGAACGTGCCGCACTTCTTGCGGGCTGCGGGGTGACGGCGGATGCGGCATGGTATTCGGCGGCAAGAAGAATATTGCTTATCGTGCTGCCGGCTGTCGCTGCCATATACGCAGGGTTATCCATTCAACAAGGGGCATGGCTTTGCTACACGTTTGTTCTATCAGCTTTTGTGCTCTTGTACTGGGATTTGCCATGGCTGCGTTCCTTCAGGCGGATGCGAGCCCAGCGGATTACGAAGGAAATCTACTTCATGAGCAACCAGCTGCTGTATTTGTCGGAATCGGCGCTGCATATTCATACGAAGCTGACTCGGTGCATTCCGTTTACCCGCACGCTGCGCGGGGATCTTGAACGACTGCTTGCCGAATGGTACCACGACGCCGAGCAGGCGCTAAGACGGTTCAAGCTCAGGATCGGCACCGATGATGGAATGAGCTTCGTGGAGACAATCGATTCCCTGCGTCTTCACGAGAGCCCGGAATATTACAGACTTCTGCGAGAACGGATCCAGGATTATAAGGAGAAGCTGGAACTGGCGAAAGAAAGCCGCAAAGAGTCTACCTCCTACTTCCTGTTCATCATCGCGGGAATCCCGATTCTGTATACGTTCCAGATTTTTATTTATCCGTGGGTGCAGGAAGGGCGCAAGCTGTTTGAGTCTTTAGGTTAACTTGCTTAACAGAGCAGCTGTCTCTGGGAAAGAAAATGCTGTGAAGGAGGTGAATCAAGATGCGTAATATTCTGATGACGGTTATGCTGCTTGTTGTCGTAATCATTCTGTTTAATAACATTATTGCTAACGATACGACAGGAACGAGCAAGCAGATTCAGACGCAGGGCAGCTCTGCTAATACGAAGATCGGCTCCATGTTAGGAACCGGTACCAACTAAGGGGGAGCGGCGTTGAGGAGTTTGCTTATATCGATGCTGCTACTGGTGACCGTCATTCTGCTGTATACGGGGATTACCGGCGGAGAAGGCGGCACGAAGCGGCAGGTGGAACGCTCCGGAGCGGCAATCGGCGCCTATATCCGGCAGATGAGCCCATGAGAAATATTTTAGTATTCGTGTTGTTTGCCGCCATGGTGTGCTGGATGATGTTTTCACCGATTTATAAGCATGTGCTGATTGCAAGGCAGGCGGTGCTTCAGCAAGAGACCGATTACTTGCTCGAGGTCGGGGCAAGCGGGAGCTACGGTTACATTGATGCAGCCATGATGGAGCAGTCGAAAGAGCGTCTTGCCGCCTTCGGAATGCGACCGGAGCTTGTCCGATTCGAGGTGACGGCGGATAACGGTCTTGCTGCGACTGATCCGGCTTCACCTTTGCCGAGGGGATCGGGAATGATGCTGCAGATGAGCTATCCGTATGAGAACTTGTTCCAGATCGACCGTTTGATTGGACTAGCTCCCATTTCTCCGGACAGCCGGATGCGGACGTTTGGGATGAAGATGAGCGAGTACATGCCGTAAGGCGTTAAAAGAGGAGCTGCCATGTATAAGCTGATGTTGATCGTATTAATGATGACGGTATGGGTATCGGTGCATTTTCTGCAAACGGATGAGGAAATGGCGATGAAGCTGCTCTATCAGGGGAAGCACGCGCTGAACCGCGCGGCTCATGCGGCTTCGCAGCAGCTGGATCCGGCAGCGATGGCTGCGGGCATTCTGAGGATTGATCCCTCTGCGGCGGAAGCCGCTGCGGCTGCCTACCTGCAGGCGAATCTGCAGCTTGACGGGCAAGGGAATCCCCTGCCTAACTCGCCTGTCCGTGAACGGGTGAATGTTCTTGTATTCGAAGTAATTAATGACGATCATTCTTTTCCTTATACATACAGAAATGAGCAGTATGATTTTGAAGCGACTCTGCAAAGACCGGGTGTGGTTCTTATTATCCATGTCGTTTACCCGCGTGCGTTTACGCTGCTTGAGCCAATCGAGTGGGATATCAAGGGCATTTCCGAGCTGACGGTAACGTAGCTGAAATTTTACGAAGCAAGAATTCCCGCAAAGAGCATGCGTCAATTCTTTAAGTCCATGCTTACGAAGCAAGAATTGCCGCAAAGAGCATGCGCCAATTCTTTAAGCCTATGCTTACGAAGCAAGAATTGCCGCAAAGAGCATGCGCCAATTCTTTAAGCCTATGCTTACGAAGCAAGAATTGCCGCAAAGAGCATGCGCCAATTCTTTGAAGGAGGGGGAGATGGAACGAATCCTTTCGTTCCCTGTTGACGATCCATCATAAAATTGATGTAATAAAGGGGGAATATGGAAGTTAGGAGTTGGCTTAGAATGGACATTAAGAAGGATATATCTGAGGAAGCTGTACGGGAGAGGATCGCGAAGCTTCAGGAAGGAATGAGGGCTTCGTCGGTCGACGGGTTTCTTCTGACGCAAAATATAGATCTCTATTACTATACCGGCTCCATGCAGAACGGATATGCTTTTATTCCGTCGCATGGGGAACCGGTTTTCTTTGTAAAAAGGAGCCTTGAGCGAGCCAAGCTTGAAAGTGTTATTTCCGTAAAAGAACTTGGGGCATTCCGTCAGTTTGGCGAGACGCTGGCGAAGGAGTTCTCCCACCTCTTCACCGGGGGAGCGGGCAGCAAGATTACCATTGCGGCGGATCTGGATGTGCTGCCTGCGCAAACCTATCTGAAGCTGTCAGGGCTGCTGCAGTCAGCCGGCGCAAGCGCCGTCGTTGACGGCTCCGCCATGATTAGACGGCAGCGGATGATCAAGTCGGCTTTTGAGATCAGCCGGTTTGAAGCAGCGGCAGCCGTTGTTGATGAAGCATTGAATGAAGCCCTTAATTTCCTCAAGCCGGGCGTTACGGAACTGGAATGGATGGCGCGTGTGGAGTATGAGCTGCGCAGCAGAGGGCATATCGGCCTGATGCGGATGCGCGGCTACAACCAGGAGATCGCTACAGGCATGTTTATCGCAGGTCCTGCTGCAGCCGTCCCTACTTATTTTGATGGACCTGCCGGCGGGCTTGGCCTGGGAGCGACCTCGCCGCAAAGCGTCAGCCGCCGGCCGATTGAACGCAATGAGCCGATTCTGATGGATATTGGCTGCTGTATAGACGGCTATGTGATTGACCAGACCCGTACAGCTGTTATCGGAGAACTGCCGGAAAAGCTGTCTCATGCCTATGAGGTAACCGAAGCCATTATTCGGGAGGCCGAGAACGGAATGGTACAGGGAGCTATCTGTTCGGCCCTTTACGCAAGAGCGCTTGAACAAGCGGATGAAGCGGGGCTTTCCTCGCATTTTATGGGCTATGGAGCTGATCAGGCTAAATTTTTGGGTCATGGAATAGGGCTTGAGATCGACGAATGGCCTGTCCTGGCCAAAGGCTTTGATTTTCCGCTTGAAGCGGGAATGGTTATTGCTGTCGAGCCGAAGTTTACTTTTCCCGGAGAAGGAGTTGTCGGGATCGAGAACAGTTATCTGATCACGGCCGCCCGCCCTCGGGCTTTAACGTTTACCAGAGAAGGACTAATCAAATTGCCATAAGAGATGGTAAACCAAGGGGGCTTTGCCGGTATGGATCGTCTATTGTCAAAGAGACTTCATCGTGATTACATTACCGTTTATCGGGTAAGCTCGCTTCTTACACATCTGGTGATGTACGTGCTTGTGATCGCCTATCTCACCTTTGCGGCCTGGAAGCATTGGACCTTTATTCCCGGCTTTATCGGTCTCGCGCTTGTCACGATATCGGCCTTTCTGTTTGTCTGGCTCTTCCCCGAATTGAAGTACCGGCGTTTCCAGTATGAGCTGTTTGATGAGGAGCTGGAGATTAAATCGGGATTAATCATCATTCGCAATGTGCTGATCCCGATGGTGCGCGTGCAGCATGTGGAGCTGGAGAGCGGACCTCTGATGCGCAAATACGAGCTTGCCAGCGTCGCGGTTGTAACGGCGGCAACAACGCACCGGATCAGCGGCCTGAAGCAAAGCGAAGCCCATTTTCTGAAGAGAAGGATCGGACAGCTTGCGAAAGTAGATGATTTGGATGATTAAAAGAAACAAGCCGCGCAGGCTGCATCCGATTTATATCCTGTTCCCGCTGTTCAATACGGTGAAAGGCTTGTTGCCGCTCATCATTATTACCTTGCTTCAAGGGGTGAACTGGGCGGAATTAAACGGTTATATCTATCTCGGGATTTTGGCCAGTGTAACTCTGTTGATGTTTCTTGGTCTATTAGGCTGGCGCAAGTTCTCTTTCACCGTGGAGGAGGACCGCATTGTCATCCGCAAAGGCATCCTGTTCAGGGACGAGAAGACGATCTACTTCGGCCGGATTCATTCCATTAATCTCGAGCAGCCTCTGCTGCAGAGGCTGCTTGGCGTCACGCAGGTCAAGATCGAGACGCCGGGCGGGAACAAGAAGGCGGAAGGGGTTCTTGCCGCTCTAACCGATAAGGATGCCAGACAGCTGCAGAAGCTGATGTTATCGACGGTTGACCCGCAGGCGGAGGCTGTTTTGCAGAACGTGGAAGGGCCTAAGGATCAGGGCCGGTCATTGCCCGAGGTCCACGACATCCCGAAGCTTCAATTAAGCGCGGGCCAATTGCTGCTGGCCGCTGCTACCTCTTTGAATTTTGGACTCGTTGCTGCCTTTATTGCAGGGGTTATTTCCTTGGCTGATGATTTTATTAGCGAGCTGGCCCCAAACTTGTATTCCCGGCTCTATGAGGAATCCACCAGCGTCGATCCGAGCTATACGGTTATTGCGATTATTGCCGTGTGCGGGCTCGCATTTGCTTGGCTGCTCTCTCTTGTCTTGTACGTGATCAAGTTTTCGGGATTTGCGGCAGACAAACAGGAGGAACAGATATCGATTTCTTATGGCTTGTTGGAGAAAAAAGTGCATCACTTTGATTCCCGCAAAGTCCAGGCGGTTATCGTGCAGGAGGGTCTTCTCCACCAGTGGATCGGCTTTGCCCAGATTCAATTACAGGTCGTATCTTCGGATAAAATGGAACGCTTAATGCTGCATCCGTTTATGCCGGTAAAGTCGATCGATTCGGTTATGGCTTGCTTTGTCCCGCAGTTTACAGCGGCGCAGGTTCAAGCAGCTGCCCCGAAGCGGGCGTATTTCGATTATGTCTGGAAAGGACTGCTTATTACTAGTCTTCTCTGCGCGGTGATCATCTACTTTTTCCATAACCAAGGCTTGTGGTCGCTCATCCTGCTGCCGCTTGCCGCAGCCTGGAGCTGGAGCTGCTTGTCCGCTGCGGGCATGAAGCTGGAGAACGGGCAGCTGACCCTCCGAAAGCGCAACCTGGCGCGAATCACTTATTACATGCGCAGACCACAAATTGTGTCAATGACCGCGAGGAGGACGAAAGGTCAGCAAAAGAGGGAGCTGCTGTCGATATCCGCACATGTGCTTGGCAGTATGCAGGCTTACCGCGTTTTCTGCCTG
The DNA here is from genome assembly GCF_023715145.1 of Paenibacillus glycanilyticus. Taxonomy (GTDB): domain Bacteria; phylum Bacillota; class Bacilli; order Paenibacillales; family Paenibacillaceae; genus Pristimantibacillus; species Pristimantibacillus glycanilyticus_A. The sequence continues at coordinate 129,483 of NZ_JAMBNP010000014.1, forward strand.
GAGCGGGAGGATGTCGAACGTGTCTGGGACTGGTACAGCCGCTCCAGTAAACGGTAAAAGACGGGAGGCATTCCTCCCGTTATTGGACACCGCTATTATTTTTTAGTAGGATAATAGTGATAGACAGCGTGATAGACAGGAGTGAAGACAATGCTGAGTTTAGGGGCAAAGGTCGTAATAATCGCTGACCAATTCGAGCAAAATCTCCCTCTTGGGGAGTATGGTTATATAATTGCTTATGATCGCAATGCGGACAACGTGTTCGACTATGTGGTAAGAGTACCCGCGGCTAACCGCAATTTCCTTGTTCCGGATGAGGATGTCGAGCTGGAGGAAGTACTGCTGCAGGAAGAGGTTGACCGGATTGAAAGGGAAGCGTTGATCGATTATGCGCTTGCCACGTTTAATGAGGAATTGTTTAACCGGATTGTGAAAGGCGAAGAAGTGCACGAAGAGCCGGAGAGCGCGGGCGTAGAGAGCCAATCGAGAGAAGACTTTATTCGCCAGGTTAATCTGAAGGCGTGGATATAACAGCAATCATCTTAGCGGAGCTGATCCCTTACCCGGGAGAGGCTCCGTTTCATTTTGCGTGCCTTACCACTTTGTGAAATGACGATTATAAGCTATAATAGGAGGAATGAGTACAAGGTTACAAGGGAGGACGAAGCATCCATGAGCATTACGATTAAAGATGTTGAGCATGTTGCGAATTTGGCGCGGCTTGAGCTCTCGAATGAAGAAAAAGAACAATTTACGGGACAGCTTAATGCGATCCTGAAATATGCCGAGAAGCTGAATGGCCTGGATACAGACAATGTAGAGCCAACAAGCCACGTGCTGCCGATTACGAATGTGATGCGGGAAGATATTACCCGCGAATCGCTTCCGATTGAGAAAGTGCTGCTTAACGCACCGGATGAAGAAGACGGCCAGATTAAAGTGCCGGCTGTATTGGAATAGAATTTACAGGTACTTGAAGGGAGGAACTGCTGTTGTCACTGTTTGATTTACGCCTACAGGATGTACATAGCAAGCTCAATAACAAAGAATTGACGGTTTCCGATTTGGTGGACGCATCTTACCGCCGCATTGCGGAGACAGACGAGAAGATTAAATCTTTTCTTACGTTAAACGAAGAAAATGCCCGCCGCCAGGCGGATAGCCTGGACAAGCAGCTTCAGGAGGGCGGCGAACGCGGTCTTCTGTTTGGACTGCCGGCCGGCGTGAAGGATAATATCGTGACGGAAGGGCTGCTTACGACATGCGCGAGCCAGTTCCTGAGCAACTATAATCCGATTTATGACGCAACAACGGTGTCCAAGCTGAAGTCGGCACAGTCGGTTACGATCGGCAAGCTGAACATGGACGAGTTCGCAATGGGCGGCTCCAACGAGAACTCCAGCTATTATCCAACGCGCAACCCATGGAATCCGGAATATGTTCCGGGCGGTTCGAGCGGCGGTTCTGCGGCTTCGGTTGCGGCTGGGCAAGTTTATTTCTCTCTTGGCTCTGACACAGGCGGTTCGATCCGCCAGCCTGCTGCTTATTGCGGCATTGTTGGTTTGAAGCCGACATACGGACTTGTGTCGCGCTTTGGTCTTGTTGCATTCGCATCATCCCTTGACCAGATCGGACCATTGACGAAAAACGTCGAAGATTCCGCGTACGTGCTGCAAGCGATTGCCGGCTACGACGAGAAGGATTCGACATCCGCCAACGTGGATATTCCGGATTACACAAGCGCTCTTACGGGCGATGTGAAAGGCCTCCGAATTGGCGTGCCTAGAGAGTATCTGGGCGAAGGTATTGATCCGAAGGTGAAAGAAGCGGTTATGCACGCGCTCAAAACCTTCGAGAGCATGGGCGCAACCTGGGAGGAAGTATCGCTTCCGCATACGGAATACGCCATTGCGACTTACTATCTGCTTTCTTCCTCGGAAGCATCGTCCAACCTGGCTCGCTTTGACGGCGTTCGTTACGGCGTCCGCGCGGACAATCCGGACAACCTGATCGACCTGTACCGCAAATCGCGCAGCCAAGGCTTTGGCCCGGAAGTGAAACGCCGGATCATGCTGGGTACTTATGCGCTTAGCTCCGGTTACTACGATGCGTATTATTTGAAAGCGCAAAAGGTCCGCACGCTGATCAAGCAGGACTTCGATAATGTCTTCAATCAATACGATATCATCATCGGCCCAACGGCTCCGACAACGGCGTTCAAGATTGGCGAGCAGGTTGGCGATCCGCTGACGATGTACCTGAACGATATTTGTACGATTCCGGTAAGTCTTGCGGGTATTCCGGCAATCAGCGTTCCGTGCGGAACGGCCGACGGCATGCCAATCGGTCTGCAAATCATCGGCAAGGCATTTGATGAATCGACCGTGCTGCGTGCGGCTCATGCGTTTGAGCAGCAAACCGAATTCCATAAATTACGGCCGCAGCTGGGGTGAAGGGAGATATAACGATGTCTGAAGCGACTAAATACGAAACGGTAGTTGGTCTGGAAGTGCACGTGGAGCTGCATACGAACAGTAAAATTTTCTGTGGCTGCTCTACCGCTTTTGGTGCTCCGGCTAATACTCATACATGCCCGGTATGTCTCGGGCACCCGGGCGTTCTGCCCGTATTGAACAAGCAAGCTGTCGAATACGCGATGAAAGCGGCAATGGCGCTGAACTGCGAAATCGCCGACATTAGCAAATTCGACCGCAAAAACTATTTCTATCCGGACTCGCCAAAAGCGTATCAAATCTCGCAGTTTGATCAGCCGATTGGCGAAAACGGCTGGATTGATATCGAAGTGAACGGAGAGACCAAGCGGATCGGTATTACCCGACTCCATCTGGAGGAAGATGCCGGCAAGCTTACGCATGTGGACGGCGGATATGCTTCTCTCGTTGACTTCAATCGCGTTGGTACTCCGCTTGTCGAGATCGTATCCGAGCCGGATATCCGTACGCCGGAAGAAGCGAAGGCTTACCTCGAGAAGCTCAAAGCTATTATGCTGTACTGCGATGTATCCGACGTGAAGATGGAAGAGGGCAGTCTCCGCTGCGACGCCAACATCAGCCTTCGTCCTTATGGGCAAGAGAAGTTTGGCACGCGTGCCGAATTGAAGAACATGAACTCGTTCCGCGGCGTTCAACGCGGTCTGGAATATGAACAAATCCGCCAGGCGGAGATTCTGAACGACGGTGGTCTGGTTGTTCAAGAGACACGCCGATGGGATGATACGCAGGGCAAAACCTTCTCGATGCGGGGCAAGGAAGAATCGCATGATTACCGGTACTTCCCGGATCCTGACCTTGTTCGTCTGAACATCAGTCAGGAATGGAAAGATCGTGTCCGCGCCTCGATTCCGGAGCTTCCGGATGCAAGAAAGGCCCGTTACACAAGCGAATACGGTCTGCCGTCCTACGACGCGGAAGTTATTACTTCTTCGAAGAAGCTTGCTGATTTCTTTGAGGAAAGCTTGAACTATACAAAGGATGCTAAAGCGGTATCCAACTGGATTATGGGCGACCTTCTGGGCTATCTGAATGCAAACAGCCTGGAGCTTTCCGAAGTGAAAATTACCGGCCAAGGTCTTGGGGAAATGATCGGTCTGCTCGAGAAGGGCACCATCAGCAGCAAAATCGCCAAGACGGTCTTCAAGTCGATGCTGGAGTCGGGCAAGCTGCCGCAGCAAATCGTTGAGGAGCAAGGTCTTGTACAGATTAGCGACGAAGGCGCGCTTGTAGCCGTTGTGGATCAGATTATTTCAGCGAATCCGCAATCGGTGGAGGACTTTAAGGCAGGAAAAGATAAAGCGATCGGATTCCTGGTCGGCCAGATTATGAAAGAGACAAAGGGCAAAGCGAATCCGGCTCTCGTGAATAAGCTTCTGCTTGAACGTCTGAAAGCGTAACTGCCGCTTGGTACAACCAGACGCCGCTCATCCTAATCGATGAGCGGCGTCTTTTCATGGAACGCAGGTCCATAACATACTAATATGGTACAATTATCATAAAGAAAGGTTGTGCTGCCTCTTGGGTCATGATCTGACAAATCCTTGGTATATTAATGAGCTTCATCTTGGACTGAGGCTGCTGCTCGCCATGCTGCTTGGCGGGTTAATCGGCCTTGAGCGTGAACAGTCAAATCATGCGGCAGGACTGCGCACGAACATTCTGGTATGCATCGGTTCCTGTTTGCTAATGCTCTTATCCATATATGGTTTTTCCTCTTTCGTGAATGAGACGAACGTCCGTGTCGATCCTGCCCGTTTGGCAGCGGCGGTTATTACGGGGGTTGGTTTCCTTGGAGCGGGCACGATACTGTTCACGGGCAAATCCATTACTGGCCTTACGACGGCAGCTTCTTTATGGGTCGTATCGGCGATTGGGCTTGCGGTTGGCGCCGGATTTTATTTTGCTGCAGTTACAACGACAGTCCTGGTTCTTCTTATCTTATGGGCATTCAACAAGCTGGAGAAAAGATATATCAGCACCAAGCGGGAGCATCAGTTAGTCGTTCAGGCCGATGAGCAGTCAACGATTGTCCGAACGTTGAACGCCTTGCTGACGGAGAAACAGATTGTGATCCGAAAGATTATGCTGGAGGAAAGCGGGAAGCGGGAGCATGGCGTGCAGCAATTCATGCTTCATTTGACCGTACAGCTCCCTAAGAACGAATCGTTACTGGCTTTATTGGAACAAATTCAGCAGATGGAGGGCGTGCATTGCGTGAGCTCGGATTAGATCGGCCAAAGAGCAGACTCCTTACCTTATTACTCGCATTTGTGCTCCCTGGAGCCGGACATTTATATACGGGGCGTTATCAGAGAGGACTGCTTTTGACCGCCGGTCTAGTTCTTGATATAGCAGCTATCCTTAGACTTGCGGATGCGAACGCTGCAAGGCATCTGCTGTTTATTGTCTATTTAGGCATTACCTTGCCTGTCTATTACTTTGTCAGCGTATTTGACGCTCTTCAGACGAGGGCTGATGCCGGAGAGGGATCAACGGATCAATTATCGCCGCTGATTGGATTATTGATTATGGCAGCTGGTGTGCTGCTGTTTGTTCTGATTGATCCGCCAGCTGCGTTAATCCCATGGATGGATGATCTGGCGGAGATGCTGGTAGGTCCGTTTCTGATGGCTGTAGCGCTGGTTTTATGGTTCTCGCAATTGAAGGGAGATCAGTCCATGTTTCGATTGGGGCGGTTTACAGCCGCCATATTTATTATAGCAATTGGCGGCTTGCTGCTGTGGGATCAGGTGCAGGGCCGCAATGATGTAGCGCTAATTGGCAAGTGGTGGCCTGCCGTATTTATTCTGCTTGGCGCAGAGATTATCATTTACAGCATTATTTTTCGAAAAGCTGCGAAGAGGCTCCGGTTTGACTTTATAGGCGCGGTTATCGCGATTGTCATATCCGTCGTCGCCTATACCGTTACCCAATATGCGGAGCTACCGTTCCGCTGGCTAGATCAATACGTTGATTTGAACGGCTCCCCCGACTATGGGGAGGAGAAGGGCTTTAAGTTTATGAAGGAAACGGATACGGTTCCCTTTGACGCTGCGGCTATAACCAAGCTCAAAATTTCCAATCCGAACGGCAAAGTAACGGTTCGCGGCGGCGGAACCAATCAGATTGTCATTGATACCGAAGTATGGGTAGATGTCACGGATCAGCAGGATGCCGAGCAGATTGCGGCCAAATCGGCTGTGGAAAGAGTCTCGGATGCTGATTCGATGAACATTACGGCTAAAGGCGAGCCTTATGGCACGAACGGAAGCCGTAAACCTCGTATGAATATCGTTATTACGGTTCCGCAGAATCAAATTACTGTCCAGGATCCCGTAGAAAGCACTGAAATTCCGCCTTCCGATTCTACAGCTACACCATTAACAGAAACAGAAACCGAATCCGTTCCGCAGATGATCATAACGGTTGACGTCAATAATGGGCCGATCACAGCCAGTGGACTGTCTGCACCCGGAGGCCTTCAGCTAAAAAGCGACAATGGCGATATTGGGGTTCAACAGACCGAAGGTCCGCTTGTCGTTCATGGACTTAACGGAGGGATTAAGCTTCAGGATGTAACCGGCGATGCCGAATTGTCTACGAAGAATGGAGCGGTGACCGTAGCTGCGTTGACAGGCAATCTTTCTTCGGAAACCTGGAATGGCGCCATGACGTTAAGCAATGTAACCGGCAACGTGACGGCGGAAACCAAGAACGGTAAGATTACAATGAAGGAAGTAACCGGAGAGGTCAAGGCATCTACGCTTAACGGTAATATCGAGCTCGCGAGCCATGCCGTTGGCGGAGATTGGGATCTCGATAGCACCGTCGGTGAAATCAAGCTTCGCGTTCCTGCGGTCGGCGATTATTCTGTATTTGGATCGGTAACATTCGGAAGCATTACAACCGATTTGCCGCTTACGGTAAGCAAGAAAACCGTTCGGGGTACAATTGGCTCGGGCATTTACCGAATTCAGGTGAATGCAACTAACAGTATTTACATACAGTTGAATGAGGCCGGTTGATGAGCGCTTTCATTGACAAACCATTTTGAATGAACGTACAATAGCTTTATCTAGTAGAAGAAAGGCGTGAGGGGAATGGGAGCCAGCGTTAACGAAGCAATTGAACAGTTGAAGATGAATGGCGTCCGTATGACCCCGCAACGTCACGCCATATTGAGTTATTTGATGGGCTCGATGTCACATCCGACAGCCGATGAAATCTACAAATCGCTGTCTCCGAATTTTCCGAGTATGAGCGTGGCTACGATATATAATAACTTGAGGTTATTTGTCGAAGCGGGTCTAGTTCGCGAATTAACCTACGGTGACGATTCCAGCAGATTTGATGCGGATTTGTCCGACCATTACCATGCGATTTGCAAGAACTGCGGCCAGATCGTCGATTTTGAATATCCGCCGCTGTTGGAAGTAGAGCGAGCTGCTTCCCATAAGACCGGTTTTACGGTTGAAGGGCATCGTATGGAGATTTACGGGGTATGCTCCAGCTGCTGCGAGTCTGCTGCAAGAGTCTAACCCGATAACTTGTTATAGTTTAGAAGAAATAAGGCGTGCATAGATGCGGTAATTCGCGGATTTGCACGTCTTTTTATTAAAGTGAAGCTTTCGAAGCAAGAATCATCATGAACAGCCATAATCAGGCCGTTTATGTAATAATTCTTTAAGGTGAAGTAAGAATCATCATAAACAGCCTTAACTCAGGCTGTTTATGTGATAATTCTTTTTAGGAGAGTGAGCAATTGGAGACGATGTACACCAGGGCGCCGCGCCGCCGTAAGGGCGGGGGAGCATGGTATACGATGCTGTTCCTGCTTTTTATCGCAGCAGCGATGGGCGTATGGTTTATTTACATGAAGTTTATCCCTAATCAGCATATAACCGTTCCGGACTACGGTTTGGAGCATCCGATAACGTATCAAGGCGAAGTGATGGATCAAGGCGCTGTATTGAATAATGATGAGGTCATGCTTCCCATAACAGCTTTGCAAAAGGTGCTTGGACCGGACGAGCCTATCTATTACGAAGCGGCTACCGGATCCATTATTTTGACCACAACTAATAAAGTATTAAGGCTGAAGACAGATGCGCTCACCGCAGAACTCAATCAAAAGCCTTATGAATTGCATATCGCGGCTCAAACAAAGGATGATGCCGTCTATATACCGATTACACCGCTTGAAGAGCTGTACGGCTTGAAGGCAGAATACAAGCCCGATACCGGCATCGTTATTTTACTCCAGGCAGGGGAATCTATTCAGCAAGCGAAGGCCCTCAAGTCGAAGGGTAGTGCCATTCGGACTAAAACTTCGATACATTCTCCAATAGCCGAAAAAGTGCCTCGAGGCGAGTTGGTCCGGATTTGGGGAGAGGAGAACGGATGGCTCTTCGTGCAGGGCCCGCAAGGACAGATTGGTTATATGCAGAAGTCGAGCGTAGAGCTAGCTAGTATAGAGAAGGTTCCTCAAGCCTCTAAGGAAGAGGCGTTTATTCCTTGGAAAGTGCTCGGGAAGAAAATCAATCTCACCTGGGAAGCCGTGTACGAGAAAAATCCCGATCCCGATGCCATAGGCAATCTTAAGGGTGTAAATGTGGTTAGTCCAACCTGGTTCGAGCTTCAGGACGGGAACGGAACCATTAAAGGCAAAGTCGATCCGTCGTATGTGCGATGGGCGCATAAGCAGGGAATGCAGGTCTGGGCGCTATTCAGCAATGGCTTTGAACCCGATCAAACAACGCAGGCTCTGGCGAAGGCGGACACGCGGTTCAAGATGATTAGACAGCTGCTCGCTTTTGCGGAAACGTATGATCTTCAAGGCATTAATATCGACTTTGAGAATGTACGTACTTCGGACAAGGCTAATCTTGTTCAATTTGTTAGAGAGCTGACTCCTCTCCTGCATGAACAAGGGCTAGTCGTCTCGATAGATGTAACGCCGAAATCCAATAGCGAGCTGTGGTCCTTGTTCCTTGACCGCGCGGCGCTTGGGCGTACAGTCGATTACATGATGGTGATGGCGTATGATGAGCACTGGTCTTCCAGTCCGGTGGCGGGTTCAGTCGCATCTCTTGGCTGGACGCAAAATTCCGTAAAACGCATTATTGAAGAAGACGGCGTTCCCGCGAACAAACTTATTCTGAGTATGCCCCTTTATACCCGCATTTGGACGGAACAGGACGGAAAAGTGTCCTCCAAGGCTGTCGGAATGGACAAGGTGAAGGATATTATTGCGAGTAAGAAGCTTAAACCTAAGCTTGACCCGGCCGCGGGGCAGAATTACGTGGAATATACGGAGAACGGCGCTCTTAACCGGATATGGATTGAAGATGCATTGTCAATTCAGTCGCGTGTAAAGCTTATGCGCGATCTTAATCTGGCGGGAGTTGCGACATGGAACCGTTCCTTCCAGACCTCCTCGATTTGGTCGGTAATTGATGAAGCGATTAACAAGAGGCCATAATTAAATCATTTTCCTAACAAAGAAGCAGCCCCTGGTGTCGTGCACCAAGGGGCTGCTTCTTTCATTACTATTCAACCGAAGGTTCATGAGTCGCTTGAGCGGGATCAAGCGTAAGCATTGTTTTGCAATACATGCAGCGGTCGGTTTTGCCAAGCATTTTTGTCGGTCGGTGGCATTCAGGGCATTCCAGCATCGTGGCGCTTGTCGACATCATGCCAGCCCAGAAATATACCACGCAGCTGATCAGGAGGGAGATCATCCCGATGACCATAAAGATAGCAGCGAATATTTTGCCGGCATGTCCCCACCAGACAATTCCGCCTGTTCCAATGATCATGACTCCCATGCCAACTAGCGTAAAGACGAGGCCCCACAAACGGAATTCATTGATTTTTGCCGATTTGAAAAAAATCTTATTCACTATTCCATTCCTCTCTATAACGACAGACGTATGTAACGTAAACGGTTTTCTTTATTTGGAAGCAGGAAACCGCCACAGTTTGTCGAAAAAGATAATACCATACAGATAATTATTATAGCTTAATCCCTTTGGATTAGCTATACGGAGGCCCGAAGTGAATACGAAACAGTATTTTATTGAAACGTATCGTTCGCAGCTGGATGTAGTTGGTCTGGCAGCAATCGAAAATCCGTATCCTTATAATCCGATGATTGAAGGATTGGACGTTTTATTTCTTGTTGTGCGAGAGAGTGGGGCAAGTGAAGCAACCGAACACGTCTGTCTGAATGGCAAACGGACTATGGTTCGGACGGTTGACACCGGTCGTTTGGAGCAATGGATTGCCAACAGGGATAACGGCAGCATGATCCAATGGATGGTACGGGGGGATATATTAATGGAGCGCGACAATTACCTGACGAATATTCGTGAGCAATTGATGTTATTTCCGGATATCATGCGGGAACAAAAGCGTTTCGCTGAGTTTTCCGGTTTCTTGCGCACCTATCTGTTAGCAAAGCAGGATCTTGAGGACAACAACATTTTAGATGCGCACAGTCATGTCATGACAGCACTTCATCACTGGGCACATATCGTACTTATAGAAGAAGGCCATCATCCGGAGCTTACGGTTTGGAGGCAGATCCGAAGAGTTCATCCGGGCGTATACAAGCTGTATGAGGAATTAACGGCAAGTCCGGAATCTCTGGAACAGCGTGTCCGTCTCGTTATGCTTGCTTGTGAGTTTACCGTGATGAACAAAATGAAATCATGCTGCTCTTTGTTGTTTGAAGCAATCAGCAGCAGGCAAGAGCCTTGGACCATATGTGAGCTGCAAAACTATCCGTCGATTCAGGAGCTGCACATAGATCTGTCTCTTATTGTTCAGAATCTGGTTAAACGCGCGTACGTCCGCGAGGTTGCAGTTATGCCGGATAACGGTGATCCGGATGTACTGGAGCTAAAGTATTTGCTTACAGCAATCTGATGCAAAGTGGTTGTAAAATGCCCGCTAAATTCAGCGGGTATTTTATTTGCTAAAGGGTTGACTTAACTTTTATCCCTGTGGTACATTAATAGTCGCCGCTTTTGAGGCAAGACGAAATAAGTCGAAAACGACATTTGAAAAAAATGTCGAAAGACGAAAAAAAGTACTTGCAATCATCTAGACGGCTGTGATATATTATAAAAGTCGCCGCTGAGAGAAACGGGCGATAAACGAAAAACAAATTGTTCTTTGAAAACTGAACAACGAGCAAAACTGCCCCGTTAGAAATAACGGAAAAGCGATAAAACAAAGTTTGAGCAAGTCAAACAAAACCAAGGAGTTTTCGAGGATCGGTTTCCATCGATCAACGAAAACACCATTTCATGGAGAGTTTGATCCTGGCTCAGGACGAACGCTGGCGGCGTGCCTAATACATGCAAGTCGAGCGGATCTTGTCCTTCGGGATGAGGTTAGCGGCGGACGGGTGAGTAACACG
>NZ_JAMBNP010000015.1 GCF_023715145.1 Paenibacillus glycanilyticus
CCCTCAAGATGAGATTTCCCAACTAGTAAGACCCCTTGAAGACGACGAGGTTGATAGGTTCGGGGTGGAAGCACAGCAATGTGTGGAGCTGACGAATACTAATCGGTCGAGGGCTTATCCTAAAACACCCCCAAAAAGTGAAGTTAAGCGTTGCTGCTTATTCCGATTACTTTTCGGGGACCCCGCAAGAAACTTAAGGAGAACATTATTTCGCATCCAGTTTTCAAGGCACAAGCTTTGAATGTATTCCCTGATAGCTCAGTTGGTAGAGCACTCGACTGTTAATCGAGTTGTCACAGGTTCGAGTCCTGTTCGGGGAGCCATTTGCTCTCATAGCTCAGTAGGTAGAGTGCATCCATGGTAAGGATGAGGTCACCGGTTCGATCCCGGTTGAGAGCTCCAGAAGAATTTTGCAAGGCCCGTTGGTCAAGGGGTTAAGACACCTCCCTTTCACGGAGGTAACAGGGGTTCGAATCCCCTACGGGTCACCATTATCTTTCTTATGTTGGTGGAAACAAATTGCCTGTGGAGGCTTAGCTCAGCTGGGAGAGCATCTGCCTTACAAGCAGAGGGTCGGGGGTTCGATCCCCTCAGCCTCCACCATTACAGCTTTGGGGATTAGCCAAGCGGTAAGGCAACGGACTTTGACTCCGTCATTCCAAGGTTCGAATCCTTGATCCCCAGCCATTTTAATAAGAGCCATTAGCTCAGTTGGTAGAGCACCTGACTTTTAATCAGGGTGTCGAAGGTTCGAGTCCTTCATGGCTCACTTTTCCTTAATAAGTTTCACCCATGCGCGTATGGCGGAATTGGCAGACGCACCAGACTTAGGATCTGGCGGGCGACCGTGGGGGTTCAAGTCCCTCTACGCGCACCATACTTAAATCCAAACCTTCAGGAGATGTCCTGAAGGTTTTTTTATGCTACATTGTAGCCATATAACTTTATTTTATAAGCAAAGGAGAAGTCATAATGAATGAGACAATAACCTTGTTGAAGCAGCATAGCTCAATTCGTAAATTCACGAAGGATCCGGTTACGGGAGAACAACTGGAGGCGATATTAACAGCGGCTCAACAAGCTTCTACTTCAAGCAACATGCAGGCTTATTCCGTTATTGGTATTACGGACAAGGAATTGCGGAGCGAACTGGCCAAGCTGGCTGGCAACCAGGCATATGTCGAGGAGAGCCCCGTATTCCTCGTCTGGTGTGCGGATCTGTACCGCTGGGAGCAAGCCGCCAAACGGCATTATGATGGAGAGATGCCAAGCAGCACGGAAAACTTCATTATTGCTACCGTAGATGCGACATTAGCGGCTCAGAATGCGGCTGTCGCCGCGGAGTCTCTTGGACTTGGTATCGTGTATATCGGCGGCATACGCAATCATCCGGATAGGGTAGCGGAGCTCCTGGGGCTTCCTCAGTATGTATACCCCGTGTTTGGGATGTGCATTGGCGTTCCGGATCAGTCGCCGCTTGACCGGCCGCGCTTGCCTCTGCGCGCAGTCTATTTCGAGAATAGTTACAAACCCGATACCATAGACTCTGCTATTGATGATTATGATGAAACATTGAGCACATATATGAAGGCTAGATCGAACGGAAAAGTAAGTACGACTTGGTCGCTTGCTATGGCGGGCAAGGCTGGTCCAGTACGCATGCATATGAGATCCTTTCTACAGAAGCAGGGGTTTAAGCTCGAATAATACGGATTGTCGGATCGGGTCGCAGCGTGGGTTTATATGTCATGTGGGCAAGTATCACATTTCTGTCATTGACATCGAACCTGAGAACGATTATCATTATACCTAGTTAATTGATAATTGTTATCACGGAACGCGCTGCAGGCGCATAATTTGAAAACGATCTGCCTTACGGCATCGGAAGGAGCGTGCAGGTCAAATGATTCGTCTTGCGACTTTGAATCTGGACATTGCTTATGATGATCGACTCATCGTTCAAAATTTAAATATTGCCATCCCTCAAGGTGAAATTACAGCCCTTGTCGGCTCTAACGGATCTGGTAAATCGACCATCCTGAAGACAATGGCACGGTTAATGCATCCATCTGGAGGCAGTGTACTCTTGGACGGCAGATCGATTCACAAGCAGTCTACGAAAGAAGTGGCAAAACAGCTTGCGATTTTGCCGCAGAATCCGACAGCTCCGGACGGCCTTACGGTTGCCGAGCTTGTATCGTATGGCCGTTTCCCTTATCAGAAGGGCTTTGGTTCTTTGACGAAGGAAGACCGTCGTATTATCCAATGGGCGATTGAAGCGACTGGCATGGGTGAATTCACAGAGCGGCCTGTGGATCAATTGTCGGGTGGCCAACGCCAGCGTGCATGGATTGCAATGGCACTTGCTCAAGAGACGGATATTTTGTTCCTAGACGAACCAACAACCTTCCTGGACATGGCCCATCAGCTGGAAGTTCTTCATTTGCTGCAGAAGCTTAATGAGCTGAACAATCGTACAGTCGTGATGGTCGTCCATGATTTGAACCATGCTTCCCGCTACGCGCATCATATGGTAGCGATTAAGAAGGGTACGGTTGTAGGGGAAGGAACTCCGGCTGAAGTCATGACACCGGATATTCTGCGTGAAGTATTTAATATCGAAGCAGATATCGTTCCAGATCCTCGTACAGGAGTACCGCTTTGCCTTCCTTACGCTTTGGCTGGCGAAGCGGCTGCGGTTAAAGTGTTGCCTGACTCGAAACCTGAACGTATTTTGACTGCTGCAGGAGCATAATCATACCGAAAAGCCGTGCTGAATAGCGCGGCTTTTCCTTTCAAAAAAATTCTTTAAAAAACTTTTATAAAAGAGTTGCATTTTGTTTTCGAAGGTGATATATTATTACTTGTCGCCGCGATGATAAACAACGCAAGCGACATCGAAAGTAACATGCGGAAGTGGCTCAGCGGTAGAGCATCGCCTTGCCAAGGCGAGGGTCGCGGGTTCGATTCCCGTCTTCCGCTCCATAATGTGCGGCCTTAGCTCAGCTGGATAGAGCGTTTGACTACGAATCAAAAGGTCAGGAGTTCGAATCTCTTAGGCCGCGCCATTTCTTACTAATACTTACTTCATACTTGTCGGGATGTAGCTCAGCTTGGTAGAGCACCTGGTTTGGGACCAGGGGGTCGCATGTTCAAATCGTGTCATCCCGACCATTTAATACGCGGGTGTAGTTCAATGGTAGAACTTTAGCCTTCCAAGCTAATAGCGTGGGTTCGATTCCCATCACCCGCTCCACTTCTCAAACAATCTCCTTCTCCGGAAGGAGTTTTTATATTTTATGCCCTTATATTGGCAGCCCCCTTGGGGACTGCCTTTCGTGCGTTCTGCAAAAGAAAGTGGGGGCTTCGGGCTTCAACCGAGCGTCATTTTGTAGTATGATGATAGGAAGTTGAAAATGCGTTAAAGTACAGGAGGATCAGTATGTCGGACCAAGTAACATCGACTTTATCGGCACAACACCGGCCGCAGGCTAACAATTTGCTGCGCAGAGACGTCCGTTTCCTAGGCAACATACTTGGGGAAGTGCTCGTCCATCAAGGCGGCCGCGAACTGCTGGATATCGTCGAGCAAATTCGTGAAACAAGTAAAGCGTTACGCGCAGAATTTGTGCCCGAGCTTTTTGAACAGTTTAAGACGACAATTGCATCATTAAGCCCCGAAATTCGCCATCAAGTGATTCGTGCATTTGCGATCTACTTCCAATTGGTCAACATTGCAGAGCAAAACCATCGTATTCGCCGTAAACGCGACTACGAGCGTTCGGCCGGGGAAAGTGTACAACGAGGTTCCATTGAGAGCGCGATTTCCGATCTGAAAGAGCGCAATATAGACATTGAAGGCGTTCAAGAAATCTTGAGCAATATTTCTCTTGAGCTCGTGATGACTGCGCATCCAACGGAAGCGACTCGTCGTGCCGTACTTGATATTCATAAGCGGATTGCCGAAGATGTAATGGAGCTTGATAATCCGACTCTGACTTACCGTGAACGCGAGATCCTTCGGGACAAGCTGCTCAACGAAGTGCTTATTCTGTGGCAGACTGATGAGCTTCGCGACCGTAAGCCAACTGTTATTGATGAAGTGCGCAACGGGTTGTATTATTTCGACGAGACCTTGTTTGAAGTGCTTCCTAACGTATATGAAGAATTAGAACGGAATCTTACTAAATATTATCCGGGCGAGTCCTGGCATGTACCAAGTTATCTGCGCTTTGGCTCATGGATCGGCGGAGACCGCGACGGCAACCCGTCGGTAACCGCGAAGATAACATGGGAGACGCTGACGCTTAACCGCCAGCTTGCTATTAAGAAATATGAAGAGAAGTTAAATGAGCTTGTTGGTATTTTGAGCTTCAGCACGAACTTGGTTGAAGTATCGGAAGAGCTGATTAACTCCATTAAGAAAGACCGTGAGCATGTTGAGCTGAAGTGCATCGACTTGTGGCGCAATGCGAAGGAGCCTTACCGCATTAAGCTCGGCTTTATGCTTGAGAAGCTGGCTAATACTCGCGACGAGTCGATGAAAGGCTCGCCAATGCGTTATAACAGCGCAAGCGAGCTGCTCGAAGATCTGCATATTATCGACCGCAGCTTGCGTGGGCATTTTGCAGATTATGTAGCGGATACGCATATCGGCAAGCTGGTTCGTCAAGTTGAGCTGTTTGGCTTCCATATGCTTGCGCTTGATATCCGTCAGCACAGCCAAGAGCATGAGAATGCGATGGCTGAAGTATTGGCGAAAATGAATGTCGTGTCCGACTACGCTTCCCTGTCGGAAGAAGAGAAGATTGAATTGCTCGGCAAATTGCTGGAGGATCCTCGTCCGCTTACTTCTTCGCACCTCGATTATTCGCCGTCGACACGCGAATGTCTGGACGTATATCATACGGTATACAAAGCCCAGCAGGAGTTTGGACCGGATTGTATTTCGACTTATCTGATTAGTATGACGCAAGGCGCAAGCGACATGCTGGAGGTTATGGTATTCGCGAAAGAGGTTGGCCTGTTCCGCAAGGAAGCGGACGGAAGCGTTCGTTGCACGCTTCAATCGGTGCCTCTCTTCGAAACCATTGACGACCTTCATGCTGCTCCTGGCATCATGAAGCTGCTCTTCGAACTGCCGATTTATCGTCAGGCTGTAGCAGCAAGAGGCGACCTGCATGAGATCATGCTTGGTTACTCGGATAGCAATAAAGACGGCGGCGCGGTAACAGCAAACTGGGAGCTGCGCGTAGCTCTTAACGATATTACGGCAACTGCCGGCGAACACGGCGTGAAGCTGAAGTTTTTCCATGGACGCGGCGGTGCGCTTGGCCGTGGCGGCATGCCGCTTAACCGCAGTATCCTGGCTCAACCGCCTCATACGGTTGGCGGCGGAATTAAGATTACCGAGCAAGGCGAAGTATTGTCCTCGCGTTACTCGATGCAAGGCATTGCTTATCGCAGCCTTGAGCAAGCAACATGGGCGCTTATAACGGCTGCGCGTCTAGCTAAATATCCGCAGGCTCAGGATGATGCAGTGCTGAAAGAGTGGGAAGAGATTTCCCGTTCCATCTCGGAAACGGCTCTGAACAAATACCAGGATTTAATCTTCCGTGATCCGGACTTCCTGACTTACTTCAAAGAGTCGACTCCGCTTCCCGAGGTTGGCGAGCTGAACATCGGTTCCCGTCCATCGAAACGGAAAAACAGCGACCGCTTTGAAGATCTGCGCGCGATTCCTTGGGTATTCGCATGGACGCAAAGCCGTTACTTGCTGCCTGCATGGTATGCGGCAGGTACAGCGCTTAAGCAATACACGGGCGATGATGAGCAGCGTCTTGAAACACTGAAGACAATGTACGAGAAATTCCCGTTCTTCCGCTCGCTTATCGACAATCTGCAGATGGCACTGGCTAAAGCAGATCTGACGATTGCGAAGGAGTATGCGGATATGATCGCCGACAGCACGATTCGCGACCGCATCTTTACGCAGATCGAGAACGAATATAAGCTGACTTCGAACATGATTCTAAGAATTACGGGTCAGGATGAGATCCTGGATAACGTACCAGTTATCCAAGAGTCGATTCGTCTGCGTAACCCGTACGTGGATCCGCTCAGCTACATGCAGGTTCAATTGCTGACAGAGCTGAGAGAACTGCGCGCGAAGGAAGAAGACGATCCTGAGCTGCTACGCGAAGTACTTCTTACCATTAACGGCATTGCGGCTGGTCTGAGAAACACGGGCTAACAGCAAGGGCAATCCATAAAACCGGGCAATTCGACTTTTAACAAGTTGGATTGCCCGTTTTTTTGTTTATATATGAGAAAGATTGCTTTTCGCCTATTATTTATCCTCCTTTTAAATACGCTTAAGTTTGATTTAAGGTACAACCTTCATGATAGTAATCAAGCAAGCGACATCAATTGAAAAAACAATTGCATGAACAAAGGAGCGATAATAATGAATAATAACGAATTTGAAAATAACCATGTTGATGTAAACGATACAGATAAGACGGAATCCAAAGCAGAACATAAGCCATACACCTATACTTATGGTCCTAACCGTTCTGCAGTTGGCCTTCGTGAAGCCTACGAGCATCAATTGCAGCTGATGGAAGGCACAGATGGTTCGAATGGCGGATCCGGGCGCGGCGGCAAGAAGCAGGGTAAAAAATCGCAGGCTAAAGCGATGGTAGCGGCTTTTCTTGTTGGTGCAGTCGTAATCAGCGGCTTCATGTATGCTTCGGACCGGACGAATCTGTTTACCGCCAATCAACAGCCTTCCATAGCAACAACATTGGCAAGTAATACGGCGCAGCAGAATGCAGGTGTCAAAACCGCCTCGGCAAGCGTAGATGCTTCTATCGCGGATGTATACAAAGCAGCCTCCCCTGCGGTCGTGAAGATTGAGAACTATGCAGAACCGGTTCAAAGCAGCGGAAGAGGCTTCGGCGGAAGAGGCGGCTGGCAGGGATTTGGTGAAGTGCCGCAGGCAAGCGGAAAATCCGGTTCGCTGGACAGCTCGCAGCTGCAGTTAAGCGGTACGGGGACAGGGTTCTTTTTTGAATCGTCCGGCTACATTCTGACCAATGACCATGTTGTTGCGGGTGCAGCGCAGGTGAAGGTGCAAGTTGAAGGCTACGATGAGCCGTTTGTTGCCGAGGTTGTAGGGGAGAATGCGGATCAGGACTTGGCCGTACTTAAAATTACCGGAACAAAAGCATTCCCGACCCTAGCGATTGGCGATTCGGATCAAACGGCTATCGGGGACTGGGTGATTGCCATCGGCAACCCGTACGGCTTTGACCATACGATGACAGTTGGGGTTCTTAGCGCGAAGGAACGTCCCATTACAATCAGCGAAGAGGATGGCAGCGAGCATCAATATGAACATCTGCTGCAGACGGATGCTTCCATTAACCCCGGCAACTCCGGCGGACCGCTCTTGAATGCCAAAGGTGAAGTAATCGGAATCAACACAGCCGTAAATGCGGAGGCGCAAGGCATTGGCTTCGCTATACCGACAAGCACCATCCAGGAAACACTAAAACAACTGCTTGGTCGTACGGTTTAATGGACTTGTATTAATTATAGAAGGTTTGTGAGCGAAGAGGCAGGCATGCTTCTTCGCTTTTGCTATTAATGGGGAGACGAATAAAGGCGGAAAACTCGCCAAATTCATTTTGCTTTTGTAGTAAAAGAACCGATATAATAGACCAGATGCGAATGGAGGATTTTTGTACAATGAAAACTTCATCTGGCTATTGGACAGGCGTAATCATGGTTATTATCGCTGCGGCATGCTACGGAATGATGTCGCCGGTTCTAAAGCTTGCTTATAAGCAGGAGTATACCTTTCAACAAATTACCGTGCATCAGGTCGGCTTGGGGGCTGCGCTCCTATGGATTCTGATTCTGCTTCGGCCGGGTACCTGGAGCAAGCTGGCCTTCAGCTTCAAGCATTGGGGGGCATTAGCGTTTACCGGCATTTTTGGCCTTAGCATGACGACGGTATTTTATAATCAAACGCTGGAGAAGCTGGATGCTTCTTTCTCAATTGTCTTGCTTTTTCAGTTCATGTGGATTACGATTTTTCTAGAAAGTTTGCGGAACCGGAAATGGCCGACCAGATGGCAATGGGCAGCTATTGTCATAAGCATGGCAGGAACGGTATTGGCTGCCGGATTGCTTCAAAATAAGCTTATGGATATGGACTGGGCAGGCGTAGGATTTGGACTAGCCTCGGCGTTGTCTTACAGCCTGTTTCTGTTTTTGGCCGGAAGAGTGGCACCTGGTTATGATCCCGTATATAAATCGGCTATTATGATGTCATGTGGATTTATCGTTATTCTAGCCTTGTATGGCTATAAGGCATTTGAGGGCGGACAGGATCAGCAATGGGGACTTCTGGGATGGGGGTTCGCGCTTGGGCTGATCGGACAAGTTATGCCGACTGTCTTCTTTAATGCCGGTATTCCGCGGGTCGGAAGCGGGTTGGCTTCCATGCTTGGAGCGATGGAGCTGCCCTTTGCGGTTGTCAGCGCCTGGCTTATTCTCGGAGAGTCGATATCGCTTAGCGATATAATCGGCATCGTGCTCATTCTTGGGGGAGTTGTGCTGGCTGAATACGGCTCCCGACGAAGACAGCAAACGGTTCAAACGTGAGAGGACGCTTACGAAGTAAGAATTATCACGAAGAGCACGTGATTGGAGCATGCTTACGAAGTAAGAATTATCACGAAAGGCATGTGATTGGAGCATGCTTACGAAGTAAGAATTATCACGAAAGAGCACGTGATTGGACCATGCTTACGAAGTAAGAATTATCACGAAAGGCATGTGATAATTCTTTGTAGGAGGATGAATAGTGAATGTATTGGAAGCCCGCCTCGCCCGGTTAGCGTTGAAAGGCGACCAGCGGGCATTTGCTGAGCTTGTAGGGCTGTATCAGGACAAGCTGTTCCATATGGCCTACCGAATGTTATATAACCGCCAGGAGGCGGAGGACGTCGTTCAGGAAACCTTTCTGCGTGTCTATAAAAATCTGGAGCGATATGATGAGTCGCTTAAATTTTCGACGTGGATCTACCGGATCGCGACTAATCTGTGCATCGACCGGCTGAGGAAGCGCAAGCCCTCCTACTCGCTGGACGCCGAGTCCACGGATCATGAAGGACTGGACGGCTATTCCATGATCCCAAGCGATGACCGTACGCCAGAGTCGGAGCTGCTGCTGTCGGAGACCCAGCGCATTATTCATGATTCCATTGATTCGCTGCCTCCGAAGTACAAGACGATTATGATGCTCCGCTATATTCAGGAGATGTCTCTGCAAGAAATCAGCGATGTGCTCGATATGCCGGTGACGACGATCAAGACACGCGTCCACCGCGGCAGGGAGTTTCTGCGGAAAAAACTGGAGCACAAGCTATAACGCAAAAAAAGTGAAACATCTGATGCGAGCTGTACGTACTTTATAAATGTGAAGAGCTTATGCGCGAGCAAACGAATGAAAGGACTGGCTGCTATGAACTGCAACGTCGCGGTTGTATGGATGCATGACTATTTGGACGGCGATCTGCCGCGCGAAGATGCGCGAGAATTACAAACTCATCTGCACTCATGTCCCGCTTGCCTAGCCCGCTTTGAACAGCTGGAGAAGACGGAAGCGATGATGCTGGGTACAATTGAGCACACCGTTTCTATTCCGGATTATGATAAATCAGCTTTAACTGACCGTATTATGGCGCAGCTGCCGAAACCGGCAATAACCAAAGAGCGTCGCGGCTTGCTTCGGTACATTTACAAGTATCCGGGCCTTACTGCTGCCGCGTTGTTCGTTCTTGTTATGCTTGGCAGCTTCACTTCGATATGGGAGCAGGATTCCAAGCTGATTGTATCCGGTGAAGATCTGCAGCAGGTAGTCATTAATGGAAACACGGTTACGGTTCCCGAAGGTGCCCACGTGAAGGGTAATTTGGTTGTCGAGAATGGAACGGCTGATGTGAAGGGTGAAGTGGATGGCAATGTTACGGTCATCGACGGAAGCCTGAATCTGGCATCAACCGGGTACATTACCGGACAAAGCCGAACCATTGATCAGGCGCTTGACTGGTTCTGGTACAAAGTGACGGAAACGTTCAGCGGATTGGCTTCTTAGGACGAACTGCCTCTCTTGCAGAGAGGCAGTTATTTTTTTTCTAAAAAAAAGGGTTTCCAAGAGCAATTCTAGAAAATAATAAAGTTGAATCCAAATAAACGTAAACGTTTTGCGGGTGAAATATAAGCGCAGTATAGAGAAGTTATATACAATCTTATATTTTAAAGATGAGTGTCGTCGGCAGTTTGGGGGTTGATCTATGAATTACTTCAACGATTTGACTTGGAATGGCTGGATTAAGGACATCATTGATGTCGGCATTGTTAGTTATATCATCTATAAATTGATTTTGCTTGTGAGGGGTACAAGAGCCGTCCAGCTACTGAAAGGGATACTGGTACTGGTCGGTACCTGGGCAATCAGCACCTGGTTTAACTTGTATACGCTGAAATGGCTGATGAACCAGATGTTTACGTTTGGCGTCGTGTCCGTACTTATTATTTTTCAACCGGAGCTTCGGCGCGCGCTCGAGCAATTGGGGCGCGGCAAGCTGTTTGCTCGTACATCATCGCTGGAGAAGGATATTGTGGCTGAACAGGTCGAGAGCGTCATGAAAGCCGTTCAGCATATGTCTCAGCGAAGCGTCGGGGCACTGATCGTCTTTGAACGTAATACAGGAGTCAGCGAGCTCATTGAATCCGGGATCCAGATGGAGTCGCGGATTACATCCGAGCTGCTCATAAATATTTTCACGCCGAATACGCCGCTCCATGACGGAGCCGTAATAATCCGGGGCAATCAGATAATGGCTGCCGGCTGTTATCTGCCGCTCTCTGAAAATCCGTTTATCAGCAAGGAGCTTGGGACTCGTCACCGTGCCGCTATCGGGGTGAGCGAGGTCAGCGACGCCGTTGCGGTTATCGTATCGGAAGAGACGGGACAAGTCTCCCTCGCGATTAACGGAATGATCGTTCGCGATATTAAGGAAGAATCGCTTATTTCCAAGCTGTTCGAGGAGCTGACGCCAAAGCAGACGAGCAGCAAGGAGCGGGCAACCGTGTCTTCGTTCTCGTTCTCGTTCTGGAAGCGGAAAGGGGGCCGCGATGGATAAGTGGTTAAGTCATCCGACGATGCTCAGAATTCTCTCTGTCGCCATTGCTTTGCTTCTGTGGGCGGTTGTCCATTTCGATCCGGAATCGACGCCGGCCACCGTTACTTCTAATTTGGATACCAAAGTCATTGAGGCCGCATCGGTTATCCCGACGGGACTTGATGAAACGAAATATGCACTCGTAAATGTCGAACCTACCGTAGTCCGGCTTGTCGTGGAAGGGCGCCGTGCCAGTCTGCTGACCTTGAAGGACGAAGATTATGTTGTACATCTGGATCTAAGCCATGTGACCGCAGGCGAGCATGTGGTGCCGTTGACCTATGATTTGCCCAAGGGCATTAGTCTGATTGAAATGTCTCCCCGTTCCGCTACTGTAGATGTAGTGGAGATCGAGACGAAGACCTTCGATCTTGGGGTCGCAACGGAAGGGACGCCAGCGAATGGTTAT
This sequence comes from Paenibacillus glycanilyticus, assembly GCF_023715145.1. Taxonomy (GTDB): domain Bacteria; phylum Bacillota; class Bacilli; order Paenibacillales; family Paenibacillaceae; genus Pristimantibacillus; species Pristimantibacillus glycanilyticus_A. The sequence goes on from NZ_JAMBNP010000015.1 coordinate 11,668, forward strand.
ATCGCAGGTGCGCCAACGGTGAAATCCGGCACAATCGTGAACATCACGCTGCCGAAGGACGAGATGGCTCTTGTCGGAGCGGTGCGAACAACCGTCGATATTGAAGGCGCGGAGAAGACCGTCGTCAATAAAAAAGCGCAGGTTGTCGTTTACGATACGGAAGGCGAAGCAATGGAGCATGCCATCATCCGGCCTTCTACAGTAGAAGTCGAGGTTCCGGTTACGCCGCCGATGAAGACGATGCCGCTGCAGATCAGCTTCACGGGAAGTCTGCCGGATGGTCTCAGCATAAGCTCGGTGAAGGCGGATATTGATAAGGTCGCCGTATACGGCGACCAGAAGCTGCTGGATTCCATGGAAACCTATACTGGCGGCGTTACGGTTGATTTATCGAAGATTAAGGAAACGGGTACGGTAAAAGCCAAAGTATCGGCAGTAGGCGATGTGAAGATGGTCGAGCCGTCAGAAATCGATGTAGCCGTTACGGTAGTTCCTTCCCAGACGTTAACGCTGGACCGAAGCGTGATCTTGAATGACCTGCCGGAAGGCTTGAAGGCTGCCTTCAAGGATCCTGCGGATGGTCATATCTCGGTTACCGTCCATGGATCGTCCAATATGCTGGCGGCGCTTCAGGACGAAGATGTGCGCCTGATCGCGGACTTGAGCGAAGCGAAGATTGGTCAGACAACGTTTCCGATTCTTGTGAAGCTCCCAAGGTTTATCGACCTGGCCGATAAGTCGCAGAAGTTCACGGTTACGCTGGATATTACGGATAAAAATGCAACAGGCGGCGGGAACAACACGGATGAAGGCAGCGGGAACGGGGATGTTCCCGCTGGCGGTCAGCCGGAGGGCTCGCCTAGTCATTCGCCGCCGCCGGCAACGTCGGATCCGGGCTCAAATACCGGTGCCGGCAACGGTAACGGCTCCGGAGACAATACGGGCACGGATAATGGTTCGAACACCGATCCCGATCCCGGTTCAGGCACAGGCAACGAGACAGAACCGGATACCAGCCCGTGAAGCTTGTATTTGGAAGCGGGAGATTGAAAAGTAGTTTAAATGAGGCCTCCGATCGAGTAGGATTAGGAATAGGCTATTGCAGCAGCAGATTTAACGACAAAAGGGGCATGAGAAAATATGGGGAAATATTTTGGTACGGACGGAGTGCGAGGAGTAGCCAATCAGGAGCTTACTCCGGAGCTTGCTTATAAAATCGGCCGCTGCGGCGGTTATGTGTTAACAGGTCAGGCGGATAAGCCTAAGGTGGTTATCGGCCTGGATACGCGGATCTCGGGTCCGATGCTGGAAGCAGCGCTTATCGCAGGTCTTTTGTCGATTGGCGCGAGCGTTATTCGTCTTGGCGTCGTATCGACTCCAGCGGTTGCGTATATCACGCGCGAGCTTAAAGCGGATGCGGGCGTCATGATCTCGGCTTCTCATAATCCGGTTCAAGATAACGGCATTAAGTTCTTTGGCGGCGACGGCTTCAAGCTGTCCGATGAGACAGAGCTTGAGATCGAGCGCCTGATTGATGCGGAAGTGGATGAGCTGCCTCGTCCAATCGGCGGCGAGATTGGAACGGTAACGAATGACGACAACGCGAAATATCGTTTCCTCGATTATTTGAAAACAACGATTAAAGGCGATTTCGCAGGCTTGAAGATCGTTCTTGACTGTGCGCATGGCTCGGCTTACGAGCTGGCGCCCAAAGTATTCCGCGAGCTTGGAGCGGAGATTATTACCGTTGGCGCGGAGCCGGACGGCCGCAACATTAATGCGGGCGTTGGTTCAACGCATCCGGAATATTTGCGCGAGCAGGTATTGGCGCACGGCGCGGATTTGGGACTTTCGTTCGACGGCGATGCTGACCGTCTGATCGCTATTGACGATAAGGGCGAGGAAGTCGACGGCGACTATATCCTGTGCATTTGCGGCGATGCGATGAAGCGGGCCGGCAAGCTGAAGAACGACACCATCGTTACGACGGTCATGGCGAATATTGGCTTCTTCAAAGCGACGCAGCGTCTTGGTCTGCAAACCGCGCAAACAGCGGTAGGCGACCGCTACGTGATGGAAGAAATGCGCCGCGGCGGCTATAACCTGGGCGGCGAGCAGTCCGGCCATGTTATTTTCCTCGATTACAATACAACCGGCGACGGCATCCTGACGGCTCTGCAGCTGGTAGACACGCTTGTGGCATCAGGCCAGAAGCTGAGCGAGCTGAAGAACCTGATGAGCAAATATCCGCAGGTGCTGGTCAACGTTCGCGTAGAGGACAAGGGCCTGTACGCAGGAAACGCTGCAATCGCAAGTGCCGTTGAGCAAGTCGAGCAGGAGCTTGGCGATAACGGCCGCGTGCTTGTTCGTCCTTCCGGCACGGAATCGCTTATCCGCGTAATGGCCGAAGGCCCGGAAAAGGACCAGATCGAAAATTATGTGGCTCGAATCGTTGACGTGGTGAAAAAGCAATTAGGCTAAGCGTTAGCAGCCTTAAGCAGGCATAGGTCTAGTGTTGCCGACAAGTATAAAGTCTCCACGATTCCGTGGAGACTTTACATTTGCGGCTAGGCTAATGAATATATAGGTAATGTAAGGGAATTCATTTATTTGTAAATATGGGGCAAATGTAAGGCAGGGCTTGGGCAATTCGGACGAGAAGGCGTATATTAATAGGAGAAAATGCGGGCGTTGTTCGTCCTGCGCCTAAAGTTCAGGTTGCGAAACCAGTCGAAAGTGAATATGATAGGAAGTATGATTCCAGCAGGAAAGCGAGGATAGAGGTTACATTCATGTTTTATAAGCGCCAGAGCTTCAAGGGGATGACGTTCTTCCAATCAGGGTTGCGATGATGGAAGGAGCATACATGAAGCTGACGAGGTGGGGGTGTTCGAAATGTTCGGCGGGGACCTCCCGGTTACTGTAAGCCAACCGAAAGCCGTAACGCAAAAAGATTGGGTGACTGATCTCACAAACGTTCGGCAGGCTGCAATTATTGATATTATCATTTCGAGTTAGTAAACATGCTCCCGTATGTCTATGGTGCCGCCTGAGAGGTCGGCACGGGCAATAGGGGAAATAACGCCTGTGCCGCATATAGGCTGGCAGCCGTAGTCATAGTTGGGAGACAACTATCGATTATCGGAGGTTTTTATATATGTGTGGTATTGTTGGATATATTGGTAAACGCGATTCTCAGGATATTTTGATCGAAGGGTTGAAGAAGCTGGAATACCGGGGTTATGACTCCGCTGGTATTGCAGTATTCACAACGAACGGACTGGAGATCAAGAAATCCAAAGGCCGTCTGGCTGTGCTGGAGGATAAACTGCGCGATGAGCCGCTGGCCGGATCGGTTGGTATCGGTCATACGCGTTGGGCTACTCATGGCAAGCCATCGGACGTTAACTCGCATCCTCATACAGATAACTCGGCGAAGTTCTCGGTCGTGCATAACGGCATTGTCGAAAACTACCTGGATCTGAAAGATGAGCTGATTGCGAAGGGCCATCGTTTTGTGTCGGAGACTGACACGGAGGTTATCTCGCACCTGGTTGCTGACGAATACGACGGCAACGTTGTCGAAGCGGTACAACGTGCTGTAAAACGCATGCGCGGCGCATTTGCGCTTGGCGTGCTGACTGAATTCGAACCAGAGCGTCTGGTTGCGGTTCGTTTTGCAAGCCCGCTTGTAATCGGTATCGGCGAAGGCGAGAACTTTATCGGGTCGGATATTCCGGCAATTTTGGAGCATACTCGAAATGTATATATCTTGAACGACGGCGAAATGGCTGTATTGACACGCGATGGTGTCGAACTCATGACGACTGAGGGCGAATTTATTTCCAAGGAAATATACCATGTCGATTGGGATCTCGTCACAGCAGAGAAAGCCGGATTTGATCATTTTATGCTGAAAGAAATTTATGAGCAGCCAAAGGCTTACCGAGACACCATGCTGGGCCGCATCGCGGAAGATGGCAAGTCCGTAAACCTGCAAGAGCTGACCATGACAGCGGATTACGTGAAGTCGATCCGTAAAGTGCACATCGTTGCTTGCGGTACCGCTTATCATGCCGGCATGGTTGGCAAAACGGTTATTGAATCGCTCGCGCGCATTCCGGTTGAGACGGATGTAGCTTCCGAATACCGTTACCGTTCGCCAATCATTACGCCTGACACGCTCGTGATCGTTGTAAGCCAATCCGGCGAAACAGCGGATACGCTGGCAGCGCTTCGTGAAGCAAAACGTAACGGTGCGCGCGTTCTGGCGATTACTAACGTTGTGGGGAGCTCGGTTGCCCGCGAAGCGGATGACGTGCTCGTTACTTTGGCGGGTCCCGAGATTGCGGTAGCATCGACAAAGGCTTACACGTCGCAGCTGGTTGTATTCTATCTGTTTGGCTTGCACTTGGCAGGCATCCTGGGCACGAAAGACGAAGCAACGGTTGCTGGCCTGATCACCGCGATGAACGAGCTTCCTGAGCAAGTAGAGAGCATCCTCGATAATGCTCCCGTGCTGAAGCAAGTAGCGGAGTCGATCTCGCATCATAAGAGCCTGTTCTTCATCGGCCGCGGAGTGGACTATGCAGTTGCGCAAGAAGGATCGCTGAAGCTGAAAGAAATCTCGTACATTCACTCCGAAGCTTATGCTGCAGGCGAGCTGAAGCACGGTACGCTGGCGCTGATCGAAGAAGGCATTCCGGTTATCGCATTGGTAACCCAAGAAGAGCTGTACGAGAAAACGCTGAGCAATATCAAGGAAGTAAAAGCGCGCGGCGCTCATGTACTGGGCCTCGCTAATGCCGGCAACGAAGTTGAGGTTGGCAAATCGGTTGACGAATTGTTCGCGATTCCGAAGACCTTGCCGCTTCTGACGCCAGCTCTGTCCGTTGTACCGCTTCAACTGATCTCCTATTACGCATCTCTGGCCCTTGGCCATGACGTTGATAAGCCGCGTAACCTGGCTAAATCCGTAACGGTCGAGTAAGGGATTCATTCTAGTCGTATTAAGTAAGATATTAAATAAAAGAACAACTCCCTAGTACATAGTACTAGGGAGTTGTTCTTTATCATCTGTTTTATCAGTCCAAGCAAGCTGCGGATTGGCATAGCGGGAATTACTCTGATATAGCAGACAGCTCGTGATTAATATACAAGCTTAAATGCTTCTTCACCGTTAAAACATGGGACTCCTCGGCGAATATTTGTCTCAACAGGATACCGCCCTCAATAGAAGACATGATAAACGTTGCTGCTTCATGAGGCTCTGCCTCGGCGCGAAATTCTTTGTTTTCGATTCCGCGTTTAACGATGTCTTCAAGCTGCAGAAGCAGAATGCGCATTTGCTGCTGTACTTGCTCTAGCAGCCTGGGAGATTGACCGTCATCGGCTTCGACGCCCGCGTTCATAATCGTACATCCTCCAGCCAGGGGAGAATTATCGCCAAACGAGAAATAGGCTTCGATAAAGGCGAGTAATCGATCCTTTTCGGAGGTTTTTGATTGAAGCTCGCTTTCAATTCGCTCCCACATGATCTTGCAGCATTGATCAAAAGCCAGCAGGATGATTTCTTCCTTATCTTTGAAGTGGTTATAGATCCCGCCCTTTTGCAATCCGCTTACTTCGACGATTTCGGCAAGCGAAGTGGATGTAAACCCTCGTTGGTTCATCAGCTTTGCGACCTGTTCAATAATATGTTTTTTGGTAACTTCACCTTTTTTCATCTGTGTCTCCTCTTAGCATCCATGCGATTGTCTATTTTTATTATACATCTAATAAAATAAAATGCCGCATGTAACAAAGAAGCACTTTCCAAGGGAAAAGTGCTTCTTTGTTACATGGTTGCATGCGATTGGCGCCTAATCAATTAAGGGGGAGATACATCCTTATTTTAGATTAATCTCGCTCATGTCGATGGAAACGAGCAGCGGTTCCGGTACCTTTTGTCCATCCGGACCCACTGGATATACCCGGCGTTTTGTCGGCACAATAATGCCATTCACCTCTTGATAGTCGGAGGCGTAATTGGCGCCTGTCGCACCAGCGCTTACATCGACCGTGTAATCGTGCCGGCGCAGCAAGCCGTCTTCTCCGAAATAAGAAATCTGTTCGCGACTGTGAGTGGCGATGTTCTCAGGGAACGTTACTTTGAGGCGGCGCCAGGTTTCGCCATTTTCCTGAACAGGGGACAGCTCTTCAGTCACGAAGCCAGGCTGCGTATACAAGAAAGGCTGATTAAGATACAGCCACATCGCATAGCTCGCGAAGTACACCAGATGGAGCTGATCCCATTGCGTCTCTAATACATGACCATCAAAAGCGGCGCGCGGATTGTCGCGGCTTTGCAGCGTTTCGTCAGTGCTTACGCTCTCGATCGAAACCCGATTCGGCGTGTAGAAGCTGCGTTGATCTGGAGCAGCGAAACGATTGAAAATAACGGATTGATCGCGCGTGCTCAGCTCCAGATTATAATCATCCAAGAGACCGGGAACTCCTTTGAGTGGCCAAAGCACCCCTCCGGCGTTTACGCGGGCCGTCAATTTCGTAAATGTCTTCCAGCGCTCCAAGCCGCCGTGGGCATCTACCGCAAGCTTTAATAATTCGTTCATCTATCTATCGTCTCCTTATCGTTTTTATTTTGAGGAATTAAAAACCGACCGTTCGGTTTTATTATAACCGAGAAAAAAGCATTGTCAATTTATTTTTTGTTTCCTGCCGGCGCTGCCAAGCGGATGACGAGCTTTAACCCTGAAGAGCAGAGCGTTCTTGAACGCCTTGTCCTCAAGGTTAAGAATGGCTTATTCGTCAGTCATGATTGCGGCTGTGCAAATCCAATACGCGTTGCTTCGTTTTTAAGGATCTAAATTCATTTGGCGTAAGTCCCGTCGTGTTCTTGAAGACGCGGAAGAAATATTTCTCGTCGGAGATACCGGCTTTTTCGGCGACTTCGTAAATTTTCGGCTGATGGTTAAGGAGAAGCTTCTTGGATTCTTCCACGCGAATCTTTTGAAGGTATTGAATGAAGCTGACACCGGTCATCTTTTTGAACAGGCTGCTGAAATAGGCGGGATTCATGAAGACGAGACTAGCGGCCTTGTTGAGATCGATATCCTCGGCATAATGCTCCTCCAGATAACGCGTGACAAAGCCTACGTCATGCTCGTACTGCGGACTATTCAATGCCTGTTTGAGATGAGTATCATCCTTGGGCAGCTCTTGAATCGCCTTGTTATGACTTGATATAATTTATTCTTCTTCACGGGCTTAAATAAATAAGCGCTGACGCCGTAGGCGATCGCTTCCTGCGCGTAGCTGACTCGTCGAGTCCGCTAATGATAATGGTTCGGGAGGAGCTCCCACTCTCGAATTTGCTTAAGCAGCTTGAGTCCGTCAAGAAAAGGCATCATGATATCCGTAATGATGAGATCGGAAGAGATCGGCAGGTCCATTTTGGATACAATTTTTAACGATACCTCTTCTAATATTGTCATCATCTTCAATGATTAGCAGGCTGAACACGAGAATTTCCTCCTATAATATCGGGAAAACGGATGGAAACAACCGTACCTGATAATCCGCTATCGATTTCAAGCCCGTAATTCTTGCCGTAATTGAACCGAATTCTCTGTTGGATGTTCAAGAGTCCAACGCCTCCGCTTTCCGAGGGCCGGAATATCGATACCTCATCCACGTCTTCTTTCAGTCTTCGTTGAACAATGGCAAGCCGCTCCTTGTCCATCCCCGTTCCATTATCCGCTATTTGGCACACGTAAACGCCATCGCTCTCCGAAATGGTAATAGAGAAAGCCGTCAATTAGATAACCATGTGTACGGGAAAATAATCGAGATACTTGGAGCAAGGCTGTAATATAACGTTTGGGAATATTTCATGGTGTAATAAATAGGAAGGCGGCAGGGGATTTGTTAATCCCTTGCCGCCTTTCTATTTATGCCCCCGAAATGCGAGGCATCGGCATTGGTTCTTTCCCAAGCTCCGCCCAGATGTACTTGAGCAGCAGCTCCGACTTGAGCCCCGCATAGTCGGGATTGTCCCACAGGTTGCTCAGCTCGCTTGGGTCTTCCTGCAAATCGAAGATTTCGCCGTAGGTTTGGTTGTAATACACGGTGATTTTGTAACGTTGATCCACATACGTCTTCTGGTGAATGGTCGTTGGCTCATGACGGAATTCGCAGATGGCATGATCTCTGGCGGAAGAAGCCGCGCCTTTCCAGACCTGGCTTTGATCTACGCCGGTCATCGCAGGCGGGACGGGAATCCCGCTAAGCGACAGGAACGTTGGCGCCAGGTCAACAAGCGACTGGATGGCATCGGACGTGACTCCTGCAGGCACATGTCCCGGATAGCTCACGATGAATGGCAGACGAATCAGGTCCTCGTAATGGAAGCCGCCTTTGGCCTGCAGACCGTGCTGGCCGAAGAAGTGGCCATGATCCGTTGTAAAGACGACAACGGTATTGTCCGCGATTCCAAGATCGCCCAGATTATCCAGAATTTTGCCGATATATTTATCCATCAGGCTGATCATGCCGTAATAGACGGCAACCAGCTTCTTCTTGTCGTCATCGGCAAGCTTCTTCCTCTCGCCATATTCGTAGTAATGGTGCGAGCGGTAGCCATGAATGCCTTTGCCGGTTTCGCTCCAAGGAGAGAAGTCCGGGTTATCCTCCTGCGTCAAGCCAAAATGAGGCGGGTTCTGGTCATGCTCGCCCGGTACAAGAGACGGAATCGTGAGAGTGTCGGGATCGTACATCGTATCCCATGGCTCCGGCGCCAAATACTCCGGGTGAGGATCGAAGAAGCTCGACCAGAGGAAGAACGGCTTGTCGTCTTCGCTGTACTGCTCCATAAGGGCGTTCGTGCGCTCCGCAATCCAGGTGTTGTAATGGTATTCCTCGGGAATGGGCCATTTGTAGGTGATGGAGGGATCCATATGGCCGGTAGGCGGAAGGAAGTAGTCCCGCCAATTCATGCAGCCCTTTTCCTCCATCCATAGGGCATAATGCTGGCCGACATGAGCTTCGTTCGCGTGGTTGCGCGTGAGCTCCACATGCTCGAAACCGTAGAAGGGACCATGGAAGTGCTTCCATTTCTCCAAATCCTGAAGAATCGGATACGCCTCCACAGACGGGTATTGCTCCGTTGTAGCAAGCGGCTGAAAATGAGCTTTGCCCACAAGCGCCGTTTTATAGCCGGCAGCACTAAAGTCTTCCCCCACGCAGTGACGGTCTTCGAGGAGCTTGGTTCCGAGCGTCCAGGCGCCATGCTGGCTCGGATATTGTCCCGTAATGATCGAAGCGCGGCTAGGCGTGCAGGTCGGGTTCGGGCAATAGGCTCTCGTAAAGGTTGTGCCTGAGCGGACGAGCCGATCCAGATTAGGCGTGCTTAATTCATTATTGAAATAACCCAGCGTGTTCCAGTGCTGCTGATCACTCGTAATTAACAATATGTTTGGTTTTTTCAAGGGGTAATCGCCTCCATGTCAATCATTGTAATAGATAAGAGGCGGTCGTAAAATAGCATCATGTATGGTCGATTTACCAATTTGTCGGGTTGAGGGGCGGATGGAGATGAATACGTATGCTTCGGGCGGCAGCGAGACCGCCGAGTATTTGTATTACGCGTTGAATGAGCTGGATAAGCAGTGCTCCATTTGGCCCGTGCGCGGGGGCTCGACGGTCACGAAGCGGGGCTACTATGCAGGACCAAAGCGGATCGAGAGCTATAGCCTGCACATCGTGAAGGAAGGCACGGTCCGGGTGGAGTGGGATGGCGCGAATAGCGTGACATTATCGGGAGGGGATATGTTCTGCTTATTTCCCAAACGTACTTATACGTACTACGCGATTGAAGGAGCGGCTCCGCCCAAGATGAACTGGATTGTTATTGACGGTCCTTGCGCAGCGGAGATGTTGAATCTAACCGGAATAAGCGGCGAGAAACCGTTCCTGGAGGGCATATGGACGCAGGAAGCGGAGCGCGTGCTGGAAGGCCTGCTTGGTCTAATGCGCGGCGGAGAGACGGGGAATGCCAACATACGGTCCCTGGAAATGCAAAGTCATCTCTATCGCCTCTTAGCGGCGTTATGCCGTACTGCTCCGCAGACGCATGCCATGGACACGGCGGACTGGGTGAAGCAAAGCATGTCCTATATCCGGCAGCACGCTTCGGAGGGCATTACGGTTCAGCAAGCGGCCAGGGCAGCGGGGATGAACCGGACGTATTATTCCGTTGCCTTCGCGGAGAAGGCGGGAATGCCGCCAAGCGAATTCATCACGGGGGTACGGATGGACGCCGCCAAGCGGCTTCTGGAAGAGACGGATGCCTCCATTACGGAGGTGGCCTATACGACGGGTTATTCGTCCTTATATGCCTTTACAAGAACCTTTAAGAATCGGTTTTCCCTGACGCCAACGGCCTATCGGGAAGCGGTCTGGAAGGGGATTTAGCCGAAGCTGCCCTCTTTGCTCTACTTATTCACAGGGTTATGCACATATCAAGCGTACTTTCTGTCCGATATTTATTTATTTTCGGAGTGTTATCCACTTATCCACAGGACTTGTTATCCACATGAACAGGGGAGAACGGAATCTCCGGATGACGGCAAGCAGCCCTACCATTGCCGCGGACATCGCGATGGAAAGCAGGCAAACCGCTGCAAAATGGGGGAGGCTGCTCGTAATAAACAAGCGTTCAAGATGCGTTGCTTTGGCTGCTCCGCGGACAAGCACAATGGCTATAGGATGCAGAATATAGACCCAAGCTCTCCACTCACGGAACGTTTTATTTGCTCCAAGCTTCCACTGCATGGACCATTGGAACAAGAAATAAGTGGCCGGCAGCGCGAACACGTACATGCTGTCATGTCTTGGGGTTCCCGCCGAATGAAGGAGCATGCCTTCCGCGAACATCAACCCGAGCGACACGGCAAATAAGGACGCATTGGCGAAGGGCGTTCTGGCCGAAGGCGGCCGCTTGGCTGCCCAGGCTCCAACCGCCAAATAAATGGGGGCATAGAACAAGCCGTTGCGGGTGTAATCAAACACGTTAAACATGCTCTCATAGATAGGGAATAGTGCATGGCTGCTTTGAGTGATGCCATAGTAGCTGTCTCCGAGCAGACCTATCAGATATAATAAGCCAGCCAAAGCGAGCATCGCTTTCATCGGCATTACACGATTCATGCGATAAACCATATATAGGCCAATGATTAACGCCGGCAAATACCATAGATGATAAAAGGTTCCGTCAAACACGATGTCCTTAAGCAAGGAATAAACCGTAAAAGAATCGGAAAAATAACCTGTGTATACATTAAGCGGAATATACAGCAGGATGGCAATCGCATAGAGCTTCGCTATTTTCAGCATATAGCTTCGAAGGGCGATCCGGTCCGATAATTCGTTGCCCGTCAGCTTGCGGAAAAATAAATATCCGGCCGTCATAAAAAAGACGGGAACGGCAATGCGGGTAAGCAAATTGCTAACAAGAAAATCGGCAGTAGCGCTGTAAGATAGAAGCGGGCTGGTATGGTTGGCTACGACCATGATGGCGGCCATGAATTTGAGCCAATCGAGCCCGCCGAAATTCGGTTTAGACATGAGCGCGCCTGCTTTTATCCCAATAAGCCGTAACAATAAAGCCGTCTTTGTTATTGCCAGATAAGATGTACCGGTCGCATAAGACAAGGGGAATCGTTGTAGAAGCTCCTGCCTCCGCTGCCACATAGTATACTTCAACAAATGATCGATCATCCTCGAATAAGAGATGGTCGTTATCATGCGTGTAGCTTTTGAGCGCGTCGATATACTCCTCCAGGCACCAATCGTTCCGCTCCATAATATCGGCGTGCGGATAGCCGACATAACGGAAATGCCACGGCTCGCAAGAGATTTGAGTGATCGCTTCCTTGCCTTCCTTATAGCGCTGAATGAACCCAAAGCTTGCGGCAAGCTGCTTGAACGCTTTGTAGGTCTCGGTATCCGGGAATGCGGGCGCGATATAATCCACGTCCTTGCTCAGCTTGCCGACGTCGATGGCCAGTCCGCTCTGATGCTCGCTCCGATCGGGCAATGCCACATAACACGCGGTATATTCGGCGCCTCTCTCGGCTAATGTAGAAGCGTAAATATGCTCCTGCTCCTGCTTGGTTCGATAGCCGCTCACAGCGACGATATCATTGATCCCTTGACTTGCCTCAAGCAGCTCGGCCAACTGCCGCAAACAGGTACGCTCCAAGAGCATGCCGTCCCTCAAGGTATGGATAGCCGGAATCGAGCTGAGCGGCATTAAGCTGCCGGGCGAAAGGGCCTGTCGAATAGGATTTTCGGGATTAATCAAGACCAGCTGCCCCTGATAGATCTCCGAATTAGCGAGTTTAATCGTTTTAAAGGTTATATGACGGCCCGATTGATTTCGTTTGGCCAGATTTGTTTGTCCCATGTTCTGTATTCCTCCTCCATATCGATATAGGTTCTTGCTATTCTAACGCCAAGCGAAGTGGATACTTCCTGCGACACGCTTCCGATATGGGCGGCAAGCTCCGCAAACGTAATACGCTGCGAACCTTGAGCACCTATCAAGGTGACTAGGGTGCCTTCCGCCAACGGCCCCGGAAGCTTGATCATCAGCTGGTCCATGCAGATTTTGCCCACAATGGGGGCTCGCTGCCCTTCGACCAGCACCTCCGTACCTTGCATCCGCTGCGACCAGCCATCGGCATAACCGATAGGCACCGTTCCGATCCATTCATCCTCCTCGGCCCGGTAGGAATTGTCGTAGCCGAGATATTCCCCTTTAGCGAGCTTCTTCACCTGGATCAGACGGCTATGGAGACTTAATGCCGGCTCCAGCTTTATGGAATGTACGAGCTTTTCCGGATAAAAGCCGTACATCGCGGCTCCGATGCGAACCATATCCATCGCCAAATGAGGAAACCTCAAGGCTGCAGCGCTTCCTGCACAATGATAATGCCGGATGACAAGGCCGGATGCGCGTCCCCATTCCTTCATCTGGGCGAAGCGAGCGGCTTGCTGCTCCAGAAAGGCGGTATCGGCTTGCCCGGCCGTCGCGAAATGCGTATAAAAGCCGTCGACCTCAACATCCTCTGCGTGCAGCCACAAAGCGAGCTCATCCCATTCTTCTTTCTTCCGTATACCGATCCGTCCGAGTCCCGTATCCATCTTGACATGAACCCGAAGCTTTCCCCCGGAGGCGTAAGGCTTGTAGTCGCGCATCTCGGCAAACCATTTGGCGCTTGTGACGGTTAAGGTCAGGCCGTACTTCAGCGCGAGTGGCACCTGGTCCGGCCGAATCGGCGTCAACAGGAGAATGGGCAGCTTCATTCCGGCATCGCGGAGTCTCAGCGCTTCTTCAAGATAAGCGACTGCCAAATAATCCGCTCCGGCCAACACGGCAGCCTTGGCCGATTCCAAGTCGCCATGCCCGTAGCCGTTTGCTTTCACGACGGCCATTAACTTGACCGAATACGGCAGCGATCTTCGAATGCTCAGCATATTCTCGCGAATGCGGTTCAAACTAATTTCAGCCCATGTATCTCTTAACATGACGATCACCTCATTATCTTGTATAGCGAATCGTTTGTTTGTTATCGTGACGCGCGAAGGCGTAAGCAATCAGTTTTTCGATAAGCTCTGAATAGGACGTTCCGTCGGTACGCTCCCACATAACGGGATACATGCTGAAATTCGTAAATCCGGGCAAAGCATTGATTTCGTTCAGGTACAGCCTGCCATCTTCGCCGAGGAAGAAGTCGACGCGGGCAAGACCCTCGCAGCCATGAGCTTGATAAGCCCGGATCGCCAGCTCGCGAATTCGCTGGGTCGTGCCGTCCGCCACTTTGGCGGGAATCGACATCGTAAGGCGCTTGTCCATGTATTTGGATTCGTAATCGAAGAAAGTATGCTCATGAATGAATTCGCCGGGCAACGAAGCTAGAGGTCTTTCGTTACCCAGTACGGCAACTTGAATTTCCCTGCCGTCCACCTCGCGCTCGATGACGAGCTTCCTGTCGTAGGAGAAAGCTTCACGAATGCCGATCAGGAACTCTCCCCGGTTTGTGCATCTGCTGATGCCGATACTGGAGCCGAGGGAGGCAGGCTTTACATAACACGGATACCCGATGTTGTCCTCCACTTCACGCAGAACGGCGGTCTCATCCGTTTTCCAATCCTCATGGCCGCACACCAGATAGCTCGTTTGAGGAATGCCGGCCTCGGCCGCAAGATGCTTCGACATCGCCTTGTCCAAGGTTAAGGCGGAAGACAGAACGCCGTTTCCGACATAAGGAATGTTCAGCAGCTCCAGCAAGCCTTGGATCGTGCCGTCTTCTCCGTTAGAGCCATGCAATAGCGGCAGGGCAACCTTCGGGCCGGGCAAAGCCATAACGCCGGATAAGATGTGTCCGATCGTCCTGGCTGGGTCGCGGAACGCGGGCTGCGCGATCAAGCGCTCGACCGTCAACCCTTCCTTCGCAAGAGGCCCGGGCGTGCACCACAAGCCTTCACGCGTGATATAAACGGGATAAACCTCAAACCGGCTTTCATTAATGGAAAGAAGAACGGTAAGGGCGGTTTTCAAAGACACTTCGTGTTCGACGGATTTGCCTCCGTATAGGACGTACAGCTTTGTTCTCATATGGGAATACCTCCAGGTAGAATTCTTGTCCGTTGCTCTATATCCAAGATAACTCCTCAAGCTGGTGAGGTTCGTAAGACATCCTGAAGGAAACCTTAAGATTTTCTTATTTGTGATAAACAGCAGGTGGTTATGTTGAAGTTTTCTGATACACTAGGGCACAAATACGGTTTAGATGGAGAGATTTCATGAATGATATTCAAATTCTGATCGCGGATGACGACCCGGAAATCGCTCAGCTGATCAAAATCTACCTGACAAACGAAGGATACCAAGTGCTGACCGCAAGCAACGGCCGGGAGGCAATGGATTTGATCGCCAAGGAATCCATTCAATTGATTGTCCTCGACGTCATGATGCCGGAGATGGACGGGCTGGAGGTGGTTCGCGCCGTACGCGCGGAGTACGGAATTCCGATCCTGATGCTGAGCGCCAAGGCCGAGGACATGGACAAGATCATGGGGCTTACGACAGGTGCGGACGATTATATGGTCAAGCCGTTTAACGCTCTTGAATTGATCGCGAGGGTGAAGTCGCTGCTCCGCAGGTCCATTTATTTGAATGCCCAGATTCAAGCGGCACAGGAGCAAGACCTCATCTCGATCCATGGTCTGAAAATAAGCAAGAAATCGCATACCGTTACGGTGGAGGAACGCAATATCAATTTGACGTCGACGGAGTTCGATATCTTGTATTTGCTGGCAAGCCACTCCGGGCAGGTGTTCAGTGCGGAGGCGATCTTCGAAGCGGTATGGAAGGACAGGTTCCTGGAGTCGAACAATACCGTCATGGTTCATATAAGCAAGCTTCGCGACAAATTGGAGAGCGAGCTGGGCGGCGTTAAGCTGATTCAGACCGTATGGGGAGTAGGGTATAAAATTGATCCGTAAACCGTGGAAAAGCCTTCGTTTCAAAATGCTGTATTTGTTTGGCCTAAGCGCGGGGGCGTCCGTACTGACGGTCGGCGTGCTCTATTTGATTGCCGTTGTCGCGTACAGTACCGATTATTTTCACCTCCCCTATCCAGTAAGGGACTTGCTTGATAAATTCGGCCTTCTGACTATATTTATTTCCGCCTGCATTTTTCTTTTTTTCATCTTTTTTTTCGTTCTCAGCCGCTCGACTATTCGCTATTTATTGCGAATCTCGCAAGGAATCGAACAGATTGCGGGCGGGGATTTTGATTCCCCGCTACCAGTCCGGGGGGATGACGAGCTTGGAGCCTTGGCGGAGAATATTAATAAAATGACAGTCCAGCTCAAGTTGTCCATCGAGGAGGAACGGCGAGCCGAGCGGACGAAAGCCGAGCTTGTCACGAACGTTTCCCATGATTTGCGCACGCCTTTAACGTCTATCGTCGGGTATTTGGGACTGATCGAAGAGGACCGTTACCGCGATGAGGTGGAGCTGAGACATTACGTTCAAATTGCCCATGAGAAATCGATACGTCTGAAGACGATGATTGACGATTTATTCGAATATACAAGGACGAGCGGCGGCATGGTTCTTCGGCTGTCCTCGATCAATCTCGTCGAGATGCTAGGTCAATTGGCAGGACAATTCCGATTGCAATTCGAACAGGCGGGGATGGAATGCCGCATGGATCTTCCGGATCAGCCAATCCTCATCAACGCGGATGGGGACAAGCTTGTCCGGGTGTTCGAGAATCTGATCGTTAACGCGATTCAGTACGGAAAGGAAGGCAGGCCGATCGAAATCGCCGTTTGGAGCGACAACGGGCGAGCTGCCGTCGAGATCGCCAATTACGGCGAGCCTTTGCCGGCATCGGTGATACCGTTGTTGTTTGAACGGTTTTATCGCGGCGAGAAGTCCCGTTCGCAGAATACGGGAGGCTCGGGACTTGGCCTTGCGATCGCCAAGAACATCGTGGAGCTGCATCATGGCTCGATTGCCGCGGCGAGCGCGGAAGGGAAAACCTCCTTTCAGGTGAGACTTCCGCTCGGCGGCAAAGATCCACTTGACATCAAGCAAAATTAAGGTAAACAATGGGGGGAGGGCTAGACTGGCTGAAAGAGCTTTCAGGCCCGGATGTATCGTTAGTTTATGAACAGGTTATAAAAACTACGGACGTAAGGTGGGAATGAAAGTGACTCTTCGGATTGGTATAGCGGGAACGGGTTGGTTTGGACGGATGCATGCCGAGAAGCTTGCGGCAATCGAGAATGTCAGCGTCAGCGCCTTCTGCGGGACAAGCCTTGAGAAGGCGGAGACAGCGGCAAGACCGTACAGCGATGCACGCGGTTATGAATCTATTGAGGCGATGCTGGATGCCCGCAAGCTGGATGCCGTGTATATTTGTACGCCTCCGTTTGCGCATGGCGAGATTGAATTGGCGCTTGTGGAGCGGGGAATACCATTCCTGGTTGAGAAACCAATAGGGGTGGATGAAGAGACGCCGTCCCGGATCCGGCAGGCGATTGCCGATAAAGGGCTAATCACATCGGTTGGCTACCATTTCCGTTACATGGACAGCACGAGCCGCGCGAAAGAACTGCTTGCCGGCAGCAAACCGCTGATGGCCCTCGGGCAATGGATGGGCTCGATGCCAGGCGTATATTGGTGGCGCAAGATGGAGACCTCCGGTGGACAGTTTGTTGAACAAACCACTCATATCGTGGACCTGATGCGTTATCTGCTCGGGGACGTAAACGAGGTCTATGCGGCGTATGGCAACATGCATATGGCGAGCGTAGAAGAGGGAGTTACGGTGCCGGATGTAGGTACGGTAACCTTGAAGCTGGCTAGCGGAGCGGTTGCTACGATCAGCAATACATGCGCAATTCCGGCCGGCGGCCATGCCGGCTTGCAGATCTATACCAGCACCGGCTTGCTGCAAGTTACGGGCGAGGCTCTGGTTAATATCGAAGCGGATAAGAGAACCGAGTACAAATCCTCCGCCAATCCATACGTACGGGAAAATGAAGCCTTTCTGCATGCGGTTAGAACAGGAGACAGCAGCAGAATTCTTTCCACCTACGAGGATGCATGGGAGACTCATCGCGTCACCATGGCTGCGAATGAATCCGCAAGAACAGGCCTGCCTGTGAAGCTAAGATAACTATCCGTAATCATCCATTACAGTTAACATAAGGTGCCTATTGTTATTTGACGATAGGTACCTTTTTTTGCGTTACCTATTTATGCGGTTAACTCTTCATCTGCCGAAACATAGTCGATTCTTTCCTTAATATACTGAACTGGGGTGATAATAATGGACGAAAATAATAATATCGGAATTCTAGCTCCTATGAGCGAAGACGATTTGGAATGGCTGAAAGAGCAGTGGTTACAGTGGGGTGACGAAACCATGATAACCAAAGGTAATCGAATTATTGCCGTATATCCCGGTGCAATTGATGAGGCTAGGACGCTGCTGAAGCCCACAATCCCAGCGGTGGGCTTTTACGATATCCCGATTCATGACGAAATTGAACTCGAAAAAATACTATGACTTTAAATATTTATAAGAAGGTTTCTATTAAAACTAACTTGTTAGTAAGAGGAGGTTAAAATACGTCCAGCATTATCTTTCGAACCTTTTTCTCTCTATTCCTCGGTGTGTGGGGTTTTGTATTAACCAATAGGCAACATTTTCGCAATGTAACAAATTTTACTCACGGGGATGGCCCGTATACTTATCTTGAGATTTTTATGGACAGTTACGAAAATGAAGTCTCCATGGCTATGCGGATATTCTTTGGAGTCATAATAGGATTATTAGTAGGCCAGGTAACATATGGGGTTTACTGCTGCTTTGCCTTGATTATATTTCCATAAGTTTCTGCATGGTTTTGCTAACCTATACGAGCTTCTAGCCGGATGGGTTTATTTATACCATAAGCTTAGTTTTAATAATCTTTCTTGTTAGAATGCTACAAGAGTGGCATCGACGAAGGACTTTTGCGAGACCCTAGCAGAACTTAAAAAGTACTTTTACTTCTTGAACGAATGGGAAACAATAGTTGATCAAGGGAGCAGATCGCCGCGGCTTTTGCTCCCTGTTTTATTAAACGGGCAGGTTAGTTACATGAACCTCCCTATCATTAACCCATCTTCTTAAAAATAGTTTCTAGTCTAGCCAATAGTTAACTATTAGTCCATGCTGAAGAAAAACAACTCACGTACACTGTACAATCTTTATAGGAGGTGTCATGGTTGAGTTGTCCCGATACAAAAAAACGGTGCAAAAGGAAATCCATTATTGTATGCCATCCAAAAAGAAATAAAAAGAAACGTCATCCACGATTTAAGAAGAAAGTTTGTATAAAGTGTCCCCCGCTTAAAGGACAGCAATTATTAAGTGGAATTGCTGGGGCAATTGTAGAGGCTGGACCTCAAGGAGTTGCGGGAGCACTTGGACCCCAAGGATTAACAGGACTTGTGGGTGCAATCGGCGCACTTGGACCTGAAGGACTTGCAGGAGCACTTGGACCCCAAGGAGCAGCGGGTCTTGCAGGAGCACTTGGCGCACTTGGACCCCAAGGACTTGCAGGAGCACTTGGACCTCAAGGAGCAGCAGGTCTTGCAGGAGCGATTGGTTCACTTGGACCTGAAGGACTTGCAGGAGCACTTGGACCTCAAGGAGCAGCAGGCCTTGCAGGAGCGATCGGCGCGCTTGGACCTGAAGGACTTGCAGGAGCACTTGGACCTCAAGGAGCAGCAGGCCTTGCAGGAGCGATTGGCGCGCTTGGACCGCAAGGATTAGAGGGTCTTGCAGGAGCACTTGGCGCAACTGGATTGACAGGTCCACCGGGAGAAGCGGGACCAGCGGGACCAGCGGGACCTGCGGGACCTGCGGGGCCAGCAGGACCAGCGGGTCTAACAGGAGCCACAGGTGCAACCGGAGCCACAGGTGCAACCGGAGCAGTTGCAACAACACAAAACGGGCTTTTTCTTGTTAGTGTATCACCTATTGCAAATGGTACAGATATTTCATATGTAACCTCATTTATTAATGGCCCTAATATTTCACATCCAACAGCCACAACCTTTTTATTAGCAACAGGGCACATTTATTTGGTTTCCTATACTTTCAGGGCAACTAGTTCAGTAGCTGGAAACATTACTGTTACACCAAGGCTTAATTTAGTATTTAAAAGTGATTTTTCAGGTAAAGCAAATACTGGTACTTTAGATGCTAATGCAAGTGTTTCTGGTACGTTCTTAGTTGACGCTACCGCAGGTGCTGTAACAATGGATTTTCTTTATAATGGCTCGGCCCCAGCTAATCCGACTGATGGTTCTGTTTCGATTATACAGATTCAGTAAAATATGAGAGGCTAATATTTACCTTCCCTCTAATTAAAACTAATTGGAAACTTACGACTTACACGATAGCATTGTAGAGCAAATTGAATACTTGGTCGATGAGAAAAAGGTTCAATTAAAGCTGGAATTATGTCAGTGGAGACAAAAACATCATGATACTTCCGAGCCCGAAATGCAGGAAGGAATAATGACATTTATTGTTGTAGAATCACTTCAAATGAACCACCATCGTTTTTGATTAACAGTAATGAATTTCTTGAGGTAAGTTTAAATGCTGAAAATGGGAGCATCGAGTTTACACTTATGGGTTCTGTTGATGTGGGAATGGTAAATATTCTATCATAAGATATTTTTTGGGAAGAGCACTGAATGCTAAGCACATATATTTAGCTGAGGAGTTTAAGCTAAACGGAGAACTATAGTTCAATCAATAAAGCTGCAGCAGATCCTCCCATCTGTTGCAGCTTTTGTTGAAGGGCAGGTTAGTTTAATGAATTGGTGAAATATATTAAAGGTGAGCTACTTGCAAAGTTGCAAGGAGTATGACACCTATTATTGATAGGTCATTGTTTTGAGGAGTGAAGTGAACTATGTATCATACTTCGCCGGATAAAACGGCGCTAAAAATGAAAGGGTGGCCAAAGAATACCATAGCGGCGGGGCATCGGCATTCCGTTGGTCTCCTTTCGGACGGAACGGTAATAGCTGTGGGGGATAATAAATTTAGCCAATGCAATGTAAGCGGCTGGCGAGATATGGAATCGGTAGCGGCTGGCAATGTTCATAGGGCGACGAATACAGGGAACTCGCATACAATCGGACTTGCATCTGACGGCACGGTATCAGCAGTAGGTTGGAATAAGCATAACCAATGCGATGTAAACGTTTGGCACGGTATTGTATCGATAACGGCCGGTTGGCGTCGTACCGTCGGACTGAGATCGGATGGCACTGTGGTGGCTGCAGGTAGAACTCATGAAGGGCAATGTGATGTAGGCCGTTGGCATGACATTGTGGCGATAACGGCGGGTGATTGGCACACCGTCGGGCTTCAATCGGATGGTACGGTGACAGGTGTTGGTAATAATCGGTATGGCCAATGTAATGTGAGCAACTGGTACGACATAGTGGCTATAGCAGCGGGCTACCTACATACCGGCGGTCTAATATCGGACGGTACGGTGACGGCAGCGGGATGGAATAAGCATCAGCAATGCGATGTAAGCAACTGGCGAGGTATAACGGCAATTGCGGCGGGTAGTTATCATACCATTGGTCTAAAATCGGACGGCACGGTGACGGCGGCGGGTTCGAATGAGCATGGCCAATGCAATGTATGCAGCTGGCGTGATATTGTGGCAGTAGCGGCGGGAAGCGCACATACTCTCGGCCTTAAATCGGATGGCACAATGATTGCTGTCGGTGACAATGCATATGGCCAATGCGATATAAACGGTTGGAGTGGCATCCAACTGCCCTTTGATGGGAGATATAATTCATTCAGCGAGGAACTTTAGTTCAATCATAAAAGCTGCAGCAGACCGTAGGATCAGCTGCAGCTTTATTACGTTAACGGGCAGCATTCATATAATGAAGAAATACGAGGTTTGAGAAACAAAAAGACTCCTTGGTATGATGTATGAGGGTCCCAGATGCTCGCCAGCGACCAGATCCAAATACAAACCAAGGAGACTACAAAATGAATTCTACTCAAAATGAACGCATTAATCAAATTACTTCTTCTACCTTAATTGTCGGTGTAGACATAGCTAAATTCAAACATGTCGCTCGAGCACAAGACTACCGCGGAGTCGAGTTCGGGAAGTCAATTACATTTGAGAACGACCGTGAAGGCTTCGAAATGTTCGTTAGCTGGTTCAGAAAGCTTGCGACGGAGAAAGGGTTCCAAGACGTCATCGTTGGCATGGAACCGACCGGTCACTACTGGCTGAACCTGGCCCATTTTTTAAGAGAACAGCATGTTACGTGCGCTGTGGTTAATCCGCTCCACGTGAAGAAAAGCAAAGAATTGGATGACAATTCACCAACCAAGAACGACATCAAAGATGCTAAAGTCATTGCACAGCTCGTCAAAGATGGAAGATATGCCGTACCTAACTTTCCCCAAGGCATCTATGCCGAACTAAGGGAAGCGATGAAAATTCGCGATCATCTGTCAACTGACCTGCGCGTGGTGCAAGGCCGCGTCCATAACTGGTTGGATCGGTACTTTCCAGAGTTCCTCACGGTATTTAAGGACTGGGAATGCAAGTCAGCACGCCAAATGCTCAGTCTTTGTTTGTTGCCGCATGAGCTGGTTTCTGAGTCTGAGGAAGCCTTGCTGAGTCACCTCAAAAAGGTTGCCAAGCGAGGTCTCGACATCGAGCGTATGAGAAGTCTGAAAGCAGCGGCAAGCCGTTCTCTATCGTCAATATTTCCTTTTTATACTCGTAGACATGATGTGTCTATTTGTTTATTATAGACTAATAGACGATTTAAGATAATTGTCTAACCAATTAAGGAGGAAATATCATGTCACAGACCACACAACAGTTCGCTGGAAAGACTGCTCTCATCACTGGTGGAGGCACCGTTATCGGTCGAGCTGCTACAATCGCACTGGCTGCCGAAGGATGCGCGATAACCGTCGCAGGTCGCACTGCTGCGACTCTGGAATGAGGCAGCCGGTGGTATCTCCAGGTACGCATCGCTGACGTACGCGACGAGGATGTGGTACATCGTGCGGTAGAGGTTGCTGCCGACGACACCGGACGTATCGACTTTGCTGTCAATAGTGCAGGCGTCCGACGGCGGCGATTACGCTCGTCCACTCATCGACTATGCTAATGATACCCTTGACTTGATGCTCGCGACCAAAGTACGCGGGATGTTGAAGTACGAACTTGAACTTATGAATGCTCAGGGTCCTAAGGCGCTTCACACTCAGGGAAGGATACTAGCATGCGGCAAACCAGCAATGTGGAACACTTCCAATCGGATGTTTCAACGGCGCATAGGCGCAGAAGTGCTGCGAGCTAGAGGATCTTGGAAGGGATACCGGTGTCCGTCTGGGTTAGATACAGATACGCGGTTGTTCTAACCCTCTTCCATAAGGAGCGATTCTAGTGACGCTCGACCCGCAGCAGTGGCCTGGCGAGGTGTTACAATTACTTGGCACTTATCTTTGGTTAAAGAAATTGTGGAGGAGATTGAATTGTCATCAATGCAAAATCTAATCGTTAAAAACTTAATTCGCGCTTATGAAAGACTAGGTGAACTCAGCCAGTTACTCACCTTTATTAAAACGGATCGCACACAACGCTTTGAATCCGATGTTCCCTTTGAATTATTTAATAGTGTAGTTAACTATGAACATTCTGAAGGGATTGACCCCATAGAAGAAATCAAAACCATTAAGTCATTGTACCATAATCGCGGCCAGAAATTGCGTTGGTTGACTTACTCTCACAAGCCTGATGAAGTCGTCAATCAAGCACTTGCAGCTAATGATTTGAAGCAGAGCGATGTGCTTTTCGGCTTGGGACTTGATCTGGATGGATGGCGGTTGGATTTACCGGAAATACCGGGTCTGGAGGTTCGACCTGTACGGGAACCGCAAGAGTTGGAGGACTATAGAAAGACCATCCTGGCTGGATTTAGCATTCCAGAGTCGATGGCAGACATTTATTGCAAAGTGTTTGTAGATGGCCCCAATCAGGATTCGTCCGGGATTCAACATTATATTGCTTACTTGAACGGTGTGCCTGTGACTACGCTGGGTACCTTTATCGAGGGCGATGTCGCAGGAATCTATAGCATCACAACGGTAGAATCCTACCGCTCTAGAGGACTGGCTCAAACGGTGCTAGCACATGCATTAGGTGTCGTACAACAAAAAGGCGCAAAGCTGGCGGTTATCCATGCAACCCCGATGGGACGAAAGGTTTATCAAAAGGTTGGGTTCAAAGAAGAACTGACGATCACAATTCATTCCAGCTAGCAATGGGAAACCCCCAACGATCACACAAAAGCGCCTTGCAAAATTTTGAACACGAAATGGATTTAAGGAGAATGATAGATGAAACAGATAAATGAAACCGTAACTGGAGCAGCCGTTACTTATGCCAAGGATCTCAAATGGTTTGATACGATGCCCGGAGAGCAAATGACCATCCGTATCCACAGCAATCAAGTAGGCGGAAAGATGAGTCAGTAAGTTTTAATATATCCTTCAAAAAATAAAACTTCGCACTTTTTTTCAATAAAAAATGGTTGGGATTATACAAAAGAAAGAGAGTAATGAAAATTGAGCAAGGCGATTTTCTTATTAATGAATTAAGATTGAATTATAATTGATTAAACTAAACAATCCTGTAGAGCTTAAGAAATGAGCTTTGTAAAAAAAGGAGCGCCTCGGTATGATGGGTTTGTCGATAACACATCAGGGAGGCGCTCTTACTATGAAGTTTAAGGAAATAGATGCACAAAATCAACGGGTCGAATAAATTACTACCTCGCATCTTGTAATAGGGATCGATATGGTGAAAGAAATACATGTCGCACAAGTTACAAATTTCCGCGGAATTGTGGTTTCGAAACGCCATCTCTGATTTTCCAATAGTATTGAAGGGTTTGAAAAACTGAGCCGATGGATGAGTGAATTACAGCAGAAACATCGATTGAATAGGCTCATTATTGGCATGGAACCAACCGGGCATTACTGGTTTAACCTGGCCAACTGGTTATCAGATAAAAGCGTGCATGTGGTCATGGTTAATCCAGCCACGACGAAGAGGAATAAAGAAAACCGGGATAATAGCCCGTCAAAGAATGACCCAAAAGATGCACTGACCATCGCAGATTCCGTCAGCCGAGGTTTCTACTACGAGTACACGCGTCAGTCACATGAGTTTCAGCGTTTGAAGATCTTGATGAGTGACCGAGAATTTTGGGTGACGAATAGTGTGCGGCTGCAGAATCGAATCGTACGCTGGCTGGACATTCGTTTCCCGGAATATCCTTCGGTGTTCAAAGACTGGACCTGTAAGCGTTCATTGGCGACTCTCAAAACCTTTCCTTGTCCACAGGATCTTGAGAAGTATACTGTATCGGATGTCCTTAGTGCATGGCGAGTCCATATGCAGCGTGCCGGAGGCACTACGGGAACCGAGAAGGCCGCGCAACTGATTGCACAAGCTAAACGAAGTGTTGGAGAACGGGTTGCTGTTGACGAAGCGAAAGCAGATTTAAAACGGCTCATTGAAGAGTTTGAACGTATAACATCCATGCTAGAACAGATTGAAAAGGACATCGAAGCGTTGCTTTTGGAGATCCCAATGGCGCAGCAGCTTCGCACCATAAAAGGGCTCGGGAAGATTTTCACCGCGGCCATATTAGCAGGTACAGGGGATCTAAGGCAATACGCGCACGGTCGCCAGGTTTTACGGAAGGCTTACCTAAATCTGGCCCAAAGCACGTCCGGAAAGCGCAAAGGACAGATTGTTCTTTCGAAACGAGGAGACTCTGCTTTGCGAAAATATCTCTATCTCGCTACCGTTCAGCTTGTTTGGAATAACCCTGTTTTCCGCCATTTGCATGAACATAATGTGCAGGAAAAGAAGATGAAAAAGCAGCAGTCCATCTTTAAATTAATTGGGAAACTAGCGCGAATCTTGGTTGGTATTGTTCAACGAGGAGAAAAGTTTACGCGAGAGGAAATGGTTCTGAACTGGCCTGAAGCTGCTTAAGTTTTTGAAGATACATCACGTATATTGACTCGTTCGCGGGATTTCACAAAGAAAGCACGGAGAACCGAGTTCGTTTCCCATAAGGGCTAAGACCCATCCGCTAAACGCGATCGGTCTCCACACCTTGGACAAGTATAACGAAGGATTGTAAGGGCAATGACCCGTTGAGTTATGGGAGGGTGAACGCCAAGGGATCAGTGGAGTATGTGTGCAGTAGAAACGAATTGGGGAATATTTCCTGATAGTCCTCTATTTCCGCATGCCCAGCCCGCCACCTCAACCAGGTTCATCTGTCCTCTATCCTAAGATTGATCTAATCTAAGGTGTTGAAATCCTGCGAATGAGTGAGTATATGTGAGATAAACCCTTAAAACCGAGGGACGGGAGACGTTAGTTCAGCCTTTATAGAGCAGTTCGTCACAACGGCAGCTGCTCTTTTTTATTGAAGCAAAGGACAGGATAGCGTGGAAACTATATTGAATAAATGATTAATAAATAGTCGATACGTTACTACATGTTACCGGAGGTGAATTTGATGGGATTAGGGGATTATCAGTTTATTTTGTATCCTAAAGGTAATTCAGCTATGCTAACGGAAGAAGGAATGGAGTTTGTTGGACCGTATTTTTTTAACTTTGTCCAAGCAGTAAATGAGCTCAAAAAAATAGATAATATTAAAAATGACCCAACATTGAAAAGTTGGAACTCATTCGATGATGCGTGTTATTTTCAATATAACGATGAGCAGTACAAAGTTGAAATTGAACTAAACGTTGGTACTGTATCTGAACAAGCTGAGATGATTTCTGTCAGAACTAATTATTATAAAAAAGAAGGAAGTATATCTGAAGTGTTACATATTTGCAGGGAACTATGTAACTCCTTGAACTTAAGTTGCTGGAGTATGAAACTTCGCAAGATTGTTTATTTGAACGATGCACAAGATGTAGAAACTATAATTAGCAACTTCAACAAGCTAAGAAATAAGTCATAATTCAGATATCATTGCACTCCCTCGGAGAACGTTAGTTGAATGGAGAAGTAACGGGCAAGTTCTTTCTGTTTGTCTTATAGTGTTTAATAATAAGGGGTTACCGCGAAAGGGTTAAATGGTAGTGCTATAGCACTTTTATGCCACCGAGGAAAAAAAGCAGCCGCCCTTATTTATTGGAACATGACACCAATGAACATGAAGTCTCCGTATAAAATCCAAAACGCGCCATTTGTGGTTTAGCGCGTTTTGGAGACGAAGTATGGTGTCAGGACGGAATGTTCATAGCGGTCTGAATGTTTTTCAGATCGATTTGAATTTGCTCTGGAATATGGTAGGGATGGTATAGGTCTCTCTGCGTCATGTAGTTTGCTATCTTTTCATAGGAGTCTATGGCTTCGTCGAGCTGTTTCATTAACATTTGCTTGATTTCGGGAGTGGCACATTCGGTTACGGCCATGGCGTAATTTCTAACACCGCTCTTGGCATTCATCAAAAAATCCATTGCGATCACGTCATCGGTCAGCGTATGAAGCCCTGTCATGTGTTCAAATATTGTATTCATGTTTTTATCTCCTATTGGGTCACTTTAGACAGCACTATACCGAGCTCCTGAAGATGCTGCTGTGATAATTGCACATCTTGCTGCAAAATTTGCACGAGTTCTGGGTCGCTTACCAGAGCTTGCATGGTTTTGGATTTAGTTAAGCAAACCGACTTAAACGCAGCTATTTCACGAACCTCCAGCATCTCATGTAAAGCATAATTGGAATTCATTCGGATTGTCCTCCTGTGTATCTAAACATATTTAAGGCTTTAAGATGACTTTGATGCAATCATCCGTTTTCGTATCAAATACTTCATAGCCGCGCTTGGCTTCGCTGAGCGGAATGACGTGCGTAACAATATCTCCAGGGTCCACTTTACCTGACGTAACCAACTCGTACATATACGGCATGTAGTGAATGACCGGGGCTTGTCCGGAACGGATATTAACGTTGCGCTGCATGATGTCGCCGAGCGGGAATCCGTTATAGCGTCCGCCGTATACCCCAGTGACTTGGATGGTACCGCCTTTGCGGACAGCCTGAGACGCAATGATAAATGCGCTCATGGTTCCGCCTTGCAGTTTCAGACCGCTGGCTAGAAATTCGAGATCGCTCATCTTGCCGTCCATTCCTACCGCATCAATCACGACATCGGCGCCGCCTTTGGTCATTTCTTTGAGATTATTGCCGATATTCTTATCCTGTTCGAAGTTTACGATCTCCACCTTGTTCGTTCGCTTCGCATGCTGTAAGCGATAGTCGACATAGTCGACAGCTATGACCCGCTTTGCTCCTTTCAGCCAACAGAATTTCTGAGCTAAAAGTCCGACCGGACCGCATCCGAGCACGATGACCGTATCTCCATTCTTGACACCTGCGTTATCTACGCTCCAGAAAGCCGTCGTCATCGCATCCGCAATTAAACTTAGCTTTTCATCCGGTTGTTCGCAGTTTTCGGGAATCTTGAAGTGGGTAAAATTTGCGAACGGGACTCGTAAATACTCGGCTTGCCCTCCAGGATATCCACCAGTCGTTCCGGAGTAGCCGAAGTATGCGCCCATATCCCCGTGTTCGTTTGAATTGTCACATTGGCTTTCCAGCTGATTTTTGCAAAAAAAGCATTCTCCGCATGCGATGTTAAACGGGATGATCACACGGTCGCCTTTCTTTACTTTTGTCACACCGGGGCCAACTTCTTCTACAATCCCCATAGGTTCATGCCCGATGACATAGTTCTCCTGAAGGTTAGGGATCATCCCATGAATAAGATGAAGGTCGGAACCGCAAATGGCGGTACTGGTGATCTTTATGATCATATCGTCCGCCTTCTCAATCTTCGGATCCGGTACCTCTTTGACAACCACATTTTTAATCCCTTGATACGTTACCGCCTTCATGCTTTATGTCCTCCGATATGTTCATCTGGGGTCCGATCAAACATCCCTTTACGCGACGTATCATCCGGAAACAAATTCATCTTCCCGATCATCACCGTATTTTTCGCCGAGAGCTGGTCAAGTTGGTACTGTTCATTCAGCTCGTAAGGATGGAACCATTTTTTGCGAATCATGAGCTCCGTAATTTCTTCGTGCAAAGCGATCCCCTGATTAAGATGGTTGCGCAACAGCGTTCTTACATCCGGAGAAGCCGCTTCCGTCAGAGCGATGGACGAATTTCGCACACCTTCCTTGGCGCGAAGAAGGAAGTCCATTGCAAAAGTCATATCTGCCATTTCCGGCATATTTAATGCGTTAATGGGGTCTAAATAATCGGTATTCATTTGCTTTACGTTCCCCTCAATGTGTTATAGGTGTTGGGCTATTCGGAACAGGCGCTTGGAAAGGTACTCTTGCGTAAATGGCTTGCAGCTCGGCGATCTGTTGTGTGGATTGTATGACGTC
Source organism: Paenibacillus glycanilyticus (assembly GCF_023715145.1). Lineage (GTDB taxonomy): Bacteria > Bacillota > Bacilli > Paenibacillales > Paenibacillaceae > Pristimantibacillus > Pristimantibacillus glycanilyticus_A. The sequence goes on from NZ_JAMBNP010000015.1 coordinate 40,821, forward strand.
TTTCTGCATCAGCGCTTTCAACTCTTGATCAAATACTAAGCCTTGCATAAGTTTTGACTTAGCGAGGCAAAGCGTTTTAAAGTTTAACGCTTCATGCAGTTCCAACGATTCGTGCGGCGCTAGCGTTGGCGTATTCATTAAAATATTCCCACCTCCTTATTTCATCAACGTTAGATTCCTCCTACGTATCTAATCTTATACTGTGGGATCGAGATACTCCCATGTAGTCGCAGGAATATAAACAAAAGCTCAACCGCATACTTATTTTGTTTAAATTAATGATTATTGCTCAAGGGAGGAGGACTCGTTTTGCCCAATGAAGACAAAATTGATTTAGCCACTGAAAATGCAAAAAAACCAGCAGAAGGTACACTTAACTCGAGCGGCAATGCGCTGGAGCAGCATGCATCTAATGCGGTTTCTGAGGCGCAAACCGCTTTAAATCAGGCGATAAGCTCGATAAGTGAATATAATGCAGCAAATAATTCACAAGCTTTGGAGACGGCTCGGCAGCAATTGACCCAAGCAGAGGAATTTTTAGATCAGGCACAAACCTCAGCAAATGCATTACGTCTGCCGGACCAACAGTAGAATGGTTTTGGCGCTGATAAGCTTTGCAAAAATTCTCCTTCTTTACCATACATGTAAAGTCAGGTTGATTAGACGTTAACGGATATGTTTTCCGAACTTGCGCCAATACTCTCCGCAAGGGCAATTGTCCCGCAGGACATTCGTTGGAACAAACAATACGGAGATTAATCTCAGAAGGCTTCGGTTTGTGCCGAAGCTTTTTGTTTTTGCGATTTTTTGAACATTTTTTAAAAGCCGATAGTTATAACACAACACATTACTGAATCAAATGATAATGATGGTGTTGCTGTTGCTCTTGAGAAATTGGTACTGTGAACAAGCTAATAGTGATCCAACTAAACGAGGAACTTTAGTTTAACAAACAGAGGAGTAGTCTGCCGGCGGCAGCTACTCCTTTTTTTTATGTTAAAGGGAGATTAACGCAGCAAATGAGCTGGCTGTTTCAAGGTGAACGGATGGCTAAAGGGCTATAACAATAGTAAACGACATTACGTAATTGGGCTGCTGGGTTCACGTAGGCGGAAATTTCAAGAGGCGCTCAAGAGGTGATTGTCAAATAGCAAACATAAATTGCGCAAGACAATAAAAGTCCACCCAGTTCATCAGTAACCGGGTGGACTTTTATTTTAATCAGAACCTTCTCTTTGTGTTACCTCGCGCGCGATCTGACGTATTTCTTGCAAAATCGGTAGTTTTTTTTCCTCCTTCCATAGCACTGCCGCCTCCGAGATCAGCGGGGGATCGATAAGTCGTCGATAGGCAACTTCGTCCGGTCGAACTCTGCTAATGCTGCTCGCTACTAGAGACACCCCAACTCCGGCTGCCACAAGACTAATGATAGCAGACTCGGTTGCCGCCTCTTGATTAATGACGGGGCTAAATCCAGCCAAATGGCATAACGAAATGAAATCGTCGAAGATCATGCGATTTGCGCTGCGTGAGTACATTACGAACTTCTCGTTTTCTAGTTCCCGGAGCGAAAGTGATTGTCGCTCGGCTAGGGGATGATTCTTGGGGAGCGCGATTGCGGCTGGCTCCTGATAGATCGTTTCATACGCCAATCCAGACATTTTGGCGCCGGGGAACATCAAGAAGCCAATGTCCACTTCTTCGTTTAGAACCTTAAGCTCCAATTCAGGAGAAACCAACTCGAGAAGCACGATCTCAAAATCCGGGAACCGTTCTCGAAACAGGCGCACAATGGGTGGCAGAACGCTATATAAACTGTAACTCGAATAACCAATAATCAACTTGCCGCCTTCACCGCGCGCGATTTGTTGCGCTATTTCCACCCCTCGGTCAATTCGCCCAAGACCGGCCTGAACATCGGCCAGCAGCGCCTCGCCAGCGGCCGTTAGCGCGACCGTACGGGTCGTTCGCTTCAACAGTTCAACGCCTATCTCATCCTCAAGCCGCTTTATTTGATAACTGAGCGGTTGTTGGGCCATATGCAATTGCTCGGCCGCGCGTCCGAAGTGTAAGGTCTCGGCTACCTTCATAAAATAGCGCAATTGTCGCAGTTCCATGAAAACCCTCCATGTTTGATCAAGCTTCAGCGACTATTATATATAGATTTAGTGTTAATGTACATTGATATAGTGCTTATCATGCGGTAATTATCGATGTAAAGTAGTAATTGTACCGGGGCGGAACAATTTATTCTAAGCATGATTTATACGTATTTTGTCAGTCACAACGTATCGAAAGCCGGCATCATAGTAGGGCAGCTTATAATATTCGTGCGTTCCGATAAGCCTCGGGAGCTTAGATAAGTAAACCCCGATTTTTTCAATAATCTAGAAATTAAGGAGGGAGGAATTTACATGGATAGATTATCTCTTCAGGTCAAAGTAGCGTTGGTGACCGGAAGGGACACGTGGATATCGTGGTGCTGAACGCTGCGAATGTGAAACACGGCACCATTGTCGGCACGACGGATGAACAGTTCGATGAAATGTACCCTTACGCCGGCTCTGATCGCTGCCGGACAAGCGGTTATCGACGGAGAGATTGCCCAAACACCTCTGGCACGCGTCGGTACGCCGGAAGACATCGCTGACATTGTCGGCTTCTTGGTATCAGATCAAGCCCGATGGATCACCGGTCAAACAATCGGCGCCGGCGGGGGGATGTTCTGAACGCATGACCTTACTTGGATAGTAACCCCTTCGAGTAGAGAAGTGCTAAGAGTCTCTTTAAGCCGATTACCTTAAAGACTTAACTAAATGATGCTAAGGGAGAGATAATTTGCGATGAAGAAATTCCATAATAAATTAAAGGTATTAAGTCTTGCTCTAACGATGACACTTGGTATAGTCGGAACAGTATCGTTCTCGAATAGTTCGCATTCTTACGCCGCTGCTGTTGTAGGAGCGAACAAAGTTGAAAAATCCAACCAGGGTGCATCGACTAGTCATCAACTGAAGCCAAAACAGGTGGCCGCGGCGTTCTACGCCAGCTACAACGGGGATCTCGCCGCTGGCTTCGAGAAATATATTTCAAAGAAATTGGTGCTTCACGGGTTCGACGGTCCGATGGACCGCGGAGTTTGGCTCGCTAGCGACCTCGAGCTAAAAGGGGCGCTCAAAGGTTATAAACTGCAAGTTCTCGATCAAATAGCGGAAGGCAACAAAGTCGTTACGCGTTGGACCCTGGGAGGCGTCCATACCGGCACGATTCTGGGAATTCCAGCGTCCGGCCGCGAAGTCCACCTCAGCGGTATTTCCATCGACCGCATTGAGAACGGCAAATCCGTCGAGCACTGGTCGGAAGGGAACTTCGGACGATTCTTGCAGGAGCTCCAGGCTCCCCCAACCAATCAAGTAACTCAAAACATTAAAAACAATAAAGTCCAGGTATCAAGCGAAGTCTCGGCCAATCATCTACTGAAGCCAAAACAGGTAGCCGCGGCGTTCTACGCCAGCTACAACGGGGATCTCGCCGCCGGCTTCGAGAAATATATTTCAAAGAAATTGGTGCTTCACGGATTCGACGGTCCCATGGACCGCGGAGTTTGGCTCGCTAGCGACCTCGAGCTAAAAGCGGCGCTCAAAGGCTATAAATTGGAAGTGCTCGATCAAATCGTAGAGGGCAACAAAGTCGTTACGCGTTGGACCCTGGGAGGCGTCCATACCGGCACGATTTTAGGAATCCCAGCATCCGGCCGTGAAGTCCACCTCAGCGGCATTTCCATCGACCGCATTGTGAACGGCAAATCCGTCGAGCACTGGTCGGAAGGAAACTTCGGTCGTTTCCTGCAGGAAATCTCGACTCCTCTAAACAACCAACAGGATCCAAAACAAGTAGCCGCGGCGTTCTACGCTAGCTACAACGGGGATCTCGCTGCCGGCTTCGATAAGTATATCTCGAAGGACCTGGTGCTTCACGGATTCGACGGCCCCATGGACCGCGGAGTTTGGCTCGCTAGCGACCTCGAGCTAAAAGGGGCGCTCAAAGGTTATAAATTGGAAGTGCTCGATCAAATCGTAGAGGGCAACAAAGTGGTTACGCGTTGGACCCTGGGAGGCGTCCATACTGGCACGATTCTAGGAATCCCAGCATCCGGCCGTGAAGTCCACCTCAGCGGCATTTCCATCGACCGCATTGTGAACGGCAAATCCGTCGAGCACTGGTCGGAAGGGAACTTCGGCCGTTTCCTACAAGAAATCGCGACACCTCTAAACGGCAAGTAATGCTGCACTGTTGAACCATAGGTACTCGGCGGCGGGATGTTTTGAACGCAGGACCTCGGAGTAATATTCATAGGATTTTTTTGGGATAGACTATTAGGGAAAAAACTTAATATGGAGGATAATAAGATGTCTAAATTAAATATCGGGATCATTTTGGGCAGCACACGAGAGGGTCGGGTAAGCCCACAAGTCGGGGAATGGATCAAAAGCGTAGCTGATAAGCGTGGGGACGCTAACTATGAAATCGTAGATATCGCCGACTTCAAACTCCCACTTTTAGGAGAGGTAGATGCTACGGATCAAGCTACGGCTTGGAACGTTAAACTCGCGAGTTTGGACGGATTCGTATTTATTGTATCTGAATACAACCACAGCATCTCTGCGGCATTGAAAAACGCATTAGATTATGCACGTGAAGCTTGGAATAACAAAGCTGCCGGAATTGTGAGCTACGGTTCAGTAGGCGGTGCCCGCGCGGCTGAGCATCTCAGAGGAATTTTGGGGGAATTATCAGTAGCCGACGTCCGTATTCATCCTGCATTGTCGTTGTTCACCGATTTTGAGAATTTTTCGGTATTCAAGCCGGCGGATCTGCATCTTACGAATGTAAATGGTATGTTGGATCAGGTGCTTTCTTGGAGCGCAGCATTAAAATCAATTCGTCATTAAATAAAGATGATATTGCGTATAGAAACCGAGTTACTAATGGACGAAATACGATAGCTTAATAACCACATCAAGCAGGTTGCCTTGGCAGCTTGCTTTTTATTAAAGGCAAAATATTTGCTTGAATCAAATGGAAGTAAATAATTACTAAATTCAGATGACAATTTGAATACCAGGAGGAAAAATCATGAGATTTCTTGATAATAAAGTTGTACTTATAACGGGAACCGCCGGAGGACTGGGTCGCGTCGCGGCATTGACCTTCGCCCGCGAAGGAGCTAAAGTAGTCGGCAGCGATATAAACGTAGAGGCAAATAACGAGACGGTCGAACTCGTGCGAAGCGCCGGAGGCGAAATGACAGGCATCGCACCGATCGACCTCACCGATCACGAACAAGTAAAGAAGCTGGTAGAGGAAGCCGCTCAAGCATACGGCGGACTTGATGTGGTTTACAATAATGCGGCCATACAGAAATTCGGACCGATGCCGGACTTCTCGATCGAGGATTGGCGGAGGACGATTGCCGGAGAACTCGACATTCCCTTTTTCGTATCGAAATACGCCTGGCCGCACTTGGTGAAAAGAGGCGGTGGCGTCATAATAAACGTCGCTTCCATCTCCGGTATTATCGCCGGCGATGTTCCTCCGATGGTGGGGCATGCGGCGGCGAAAGGAGGCGTTATCTCCATGACCCGGCAGCTAGCTTTGGAAGGTGCACGGCATGGAATCCGCGCGGTGGCTATCAGTCCTGGACCGTTTCTCACTCCGGCTAGCGATCGCGATTTAGGAGACAATCAGGAGGCGCGGGACGCCGTTACGAAGAAGACGCTTCTTAAGCGGTTCGGACAACCCGAGGAGCTTGTAGAACTCGCTGCATTCCTCGCTTCTGATCGAGCCGCGTACATCACGGGAGTTAACTACGCCGTCGACGGCGGTGCGACTGCTTGGTAAATCATTCGAACTGAAAAATCGGCAAGCAATTGATTCGGAAAAGAAGTGGAAACGTATCTAATTGGAGGGTGATTATAAAATGGTCTCATTCCCGGCAGGTACGGACTCGCATCACATATTAATAGCCGGTGGAGATGATCAAGCCCGACTGGGGACGAAGAAAGTATTCAAGGTGTAGAGGGAATTAAAAACCGCCTAGGAATAGCATGCAGCAGCCGATATCGGCTGCTGTTTTTGTTACGCTTCCTCGAAATGATTCAATTTTCTCATTCAGACTCATGTATTAAGAATAGAGCAAATATATATAATATTTATTGGTATTTTCAAAGTACTTAACTTAGGGATTACAGGTATTATTGTAGGTGCTATTATTGGTTATGTTATAAGTTGTTTTTTGCCTCTCCTCGTGCTCTCCCACGGCGTGGAGCTGAGTCCCCGTCGGTGGAATCCGGATCGAGGGCAAACGGGAAGACGGCCGGCTGCTGCTGACGAACATCCGGCGACGCCTAGATTCGTCAGCAACGCGCCCATCGAACTACACGACGTGCAGCGCGAACTTGATGTCATTCCCGACGGATTATTTATTTATGTCACGAAGAGTATATGCAGTAAATGAAAATATAACAAGACAATCGAATTAACTGTTACAGATCCAGAAGTATACGATAATATAAATGTCCGTACTTATGGTACTGCAACTTACACAGGTAGGGTTTTAAAAGAATTTAAAGCAAGGGATATATAATCTCCTTTCAAAGTGGTGTGGCTCTCCAACCATATAATAATTGAAACATTCATTAAGCTAATGGCGATCGATAAAGACGGGACGGCAGCTCACACATGATGAGCTGCCGTTTTCTCAGTAGAGGGAGTTACGTGCAACATTTTGGATTATAAAACGTATAAGTGTTAATTCCAAAATTAGGGATTTAAAAGGAGATGAAAAATATTGAAAATTAAATCTATGTTAGGATTAATCATTTTAATATATATAACCGTCTTAGTTGGTTGCACAAATGATGATAAAGGGGCAAAGGAAAAGGAATATAGTTATCAAGATGTTATTGATGTTTTTGAATCGCAGAATCTAAAATTAGCACCATATGGGATGACTGGAAATATACAAACATTGAATGATGTTGTTCCAGAAATGAATTCAATTGAGAGTGAAGCGACTATATATGACTCAAGTCTTGAATATGTTTATTTTTATATTTTCCAAACAGAAACTGCCCGAGAAGCTGGTGTTAAGGAATTTAATGAAAAAATGAAATATGCCAAGTTTACAACAAATCCATTTTTATATGAGAAAGGAAATGTTCTCACTATATACTGGGCTAGTTCAAAGGAAAAGCCACTCTTTAATGAATTAATCAAATCAGCGATTGAGAACCTGTAAAGATAAAAGCATTCAACTACCATGAAAGAACGTATTAACTTTAATGCTCTGTGGTGCAGAAACAGATGCATGGAAGGCTAACGGGAAACTTTAGTATAACTTCTGGAAAGCAAGGTGAGCGGTGAGATGATGGAGGATACATTTGTCTGGGGAATATTCGTAGCAGAAAGTTCTACCTCAAAGCCATTTCCGAATTTCTTTCCGGTTGGAATATATACAACACGCGAATTAGCTATTAAACAAATTGAAACAATGCCCTGGGAAAATAATTACCAACTTCTTAAAATGCCAATTAATAAAGATTTTTCGTATTACCATAAAAAGAATGGAAAATTAGTTGGAATGGATGCCATCCATCATGAACATTTTCATTTTAAAGACGAGTCTCATTAACTAACCATTAAGCTATCGAGGGTATCCCGAAACCATCCCGCCAACACACCTGCATGCGTCATATCTGACAGGGTATGAGGTATGAAGTACGGGTGGATTCGGCAGAATGGAGGCTGCAGCCACCCTTACGGGAAGGTATGTCAACAGATATGCCGCGCGGCTGAAAAACAGGATACGATGAGAATGTTCAAAGATTTTTTTTTGGAACTGACAAACTTCCGAATGTACGTGTTTAAAGTTAAAACGTATGGAAAATGAAATCATTACTTCCAGAGAAAACATCTTACTGGCTTATCGAACGATGAAATCGAATAGAGGATCACGGACACCTGGACAAACCATCATGGACATCCAGAAACTGTATGAAGATGAATCATCAAGTAGTTATGGAACATTGGCATTCAAGACAGACGCGTTTTACTTAAGAGGATAAGTGGGACAATTCGCGAATAAGGTTAATCCATCGAGAGGTTCTGATTAAGTGCCCCTTGACCAATTATTCTTGAGTCCGTTGCTTATTGTGGGCGGCGCCATACGTCTTTGAAGTCAACTTTTCCCCAAACATTCATGGTGATTCCTCTTAGTGAATTTTGATGGCCGATCACTCGCATATGTTGATGAAGAAATAGCAGACAAAAGCTTTTCTTAAGTTCATGCTGAAGATTTCGAAGAACTGCAAGACGTCCCGATTGCTCAGGTACACGCAAACAATACGATATCCGAGCATCTATTGTTTTTTTCCATTCGGATGGGAGCAAATTCCGGATTAAGCTATTGCCAGCACGGTACGTTTCAATCAGTGTAATATCCGGTTGCTCACCAAGTACTTCACCAACCGATATCATATCTGCTTGTGTCATGACAGCTGTATCCACTAGTTGTTCAACCTGTAGAACCTTAATCTGGACTTGAATACCCAGTTTTTCACAGGCGATTTGTATCCAAGCGGCGTTTTCTCTATTGGAGGGATTGTCATATGTATAGAGCTGCAAAATTTCGCCCTTATAAGAAGATGCCGCTAGAAGCTCTTTTGCTTTTGTGATATTGTAATGTGCTTGTTTGCTTTCGCTCTCTTCTGTAAAGATAAATCCGCTAGCAGGCATTACCCGGCTTCCATTTAACCCGCCAATTATTTCCCAACGATCAAGCCCGAAATGAATTGCCTGTCTCAGCCGAATATCCTGAAGAGGTCCTGGCTTGATTTGATTGAAGATAACGTAGTTACTTCCATGCTCAAGTTCCTGTAGGGTAGTACGTTCATGGTTACCTGCTTCTTGATTCAAATAGGCTTCGTTGTAAAGCAATTGTACATTCTGCTCCGAAGTAGTTTCAGTAGGTAAACCCTCGTAATTTGGCCATACCCACATTTCAATGCGATCTAGATGCGGCCGTCCCTCGAAATAGTGCTCATGGGCTTCAAGGACAAGTATTGAGGAATTGTTTTTCACGATGCGGAACGGACCTGTTCCAACTGGCATGCTGGGATGTTCTCCTTCCCAACCTTTTGGAACGATATAGCAGCGATCGGTGCATATCATATTTGGAAATGCAACAATAGATTCGGTTAGTTCAAAAGTAACGCTATGCTTGCTAGATGCATATATATCCGCAATGACCAAGCTAAGCCAATCAGAAGGAGACTTTGTTAATATGCGCTTAAACGTATGGACGATATCGTGGGGAGAAAGGATATGACCGTCATGAAAGCGAACGCCTTTTCGCAGATAGAAGGTCCATTTTTTGCAGTTAGCATCAGACTCCCAATGATGAGCGAGCTTCGGAAGCAATTTTTTCTCCTTGGTTGAATACTCCACAAGTTTGTTCATCAATTGCCTGAGCCAATTTAAATCTGAACTTCGTAAAACAGTAGCAGGATCCAGAAGGCTGACCTCCCGATAGTAGGGAAACCTTAATATATCGAGTTCATCTTCATCTGTTTGAATGCCAAATTGCATGTTAATCCATCTCATAAATTCATGTTTTTGCATTTCATCTAGTGAGGCTATTAACTGCCAGGCTTCCTTTATGCTTTCCTTTCCAATCAATTCATGAACTTTTCGTTGCAACAACTCCTGTCTTGTTACGAGAAATTTGATCTCCGATTGGTTCCCCCGGCCTCTGCCTGGTTTCCATTGAATAAAAAGTTCGGCAGACAGACGTTGTAGCACGAGTTGAGTATTTCGACGGGTGCAATCCAACACTTCTGCAATCTCATCAATTGGTACAGAGAAAGCTTGAAAATCGGCATTAGCTGCATAGCGGTTATGCAGTTTTTCATAATAGTCGAGTATCTTCATAACTAACTGTCATCTCCTGCATAGTAAAAATTCCAAGACCTAACTTTCTTCAAACTAGTAAATATAATAGGATAGCAACATGAGCAAGATAAACGGTTGTTGTTCTCATTATAGTAGCGAGTATAAACTCAGACTCCTCCAAAAAAAAAGAGAAATTTATTGAGCATATTATTCACTTTTAGTCTTTTCTTATACCCGCATAATGTTAATAAATAAGGCTTTCTGTTTGGGGCAAATACCGAAGAGATTCTAAGGAACTATATCCGGGATTCTTTCTGGGTCGCAGAGATTGACACTGTAGTAGTAGGATATATAACAGAAACAGTCCATGAAAGGGACGGTTAGGCTGTCATAGAAAAAGGCGAGTGTTACCTTGAGGTCGATGAGGTTTACGTTCATCAGATTATCGGAGCGATAATATCGGGCATGCGATTTACAATCTGCCGGCTGGTCTAGTGTACAGCTTGAAATCAATAATCAAGAACTTTTTATTGATCCAAGTTACCTGTTGCTACTTTTGGTTGCCGCATTTTCTTGTGGATTTATAGCTTGTCTACAAATGTACAAGAAAAGGTTCGCTGTGTTGATTCGTACAGTCGGGACGATAGTACTGTTGGCAGCTGTTGGCTTTGGATGTTTTTGGGGGTGGTTCATTTCACTATTTTATACTGCAAGTATCGAGGAGCAGATGGTTGAGCAAGATGGCACAAAAATGCTTGCCGAAGTAAGTGCGTTTTTGGATGTGGATGTGTATTACTACGACTATAAAAACTGGTTTGTTCGAAGTGAAAAATACAGGATTCATGAGTGGTACGGAGACGGTGGATATAACCCACTTAAAAATGAATTAATGCCAGAACCGATAACAATAACGTACTACGATGAAAATGGAAATCGCATAGGCGGGAAAGACAACTAAAAAGACAGCAGGAGCGTGAAATGATTAATAAATACCATAAAATGGTAATTGAGAAGTTCTTCTTGCTAAGATGAAACTGGGACGATTAACTGAGGATGAAATCAAAGATAATAAGCGCCTTTTAAATAAGTAACCAAAGGAGAAAAAATGCTAACGCCACAACAATTAATAGATATAGAACATCTGCAAAAAGAGTGCGAGAATCATGATCCTATACAACTAAAACTTAATTGGGAAATGCTTAGAAACCGCGGATCGGATCAGTTGGATTTTTTTCATTATGAAAATGACGAGCTTGTAGCGTTTTTGGGTTTGTACGCTTTTGGTTCTACAGTCGAAGTATGCGGGATGGTTCATCCAAGGGAACGGCTAAAGGGACATTTCCATCAATTGTTCCTGCTAGGAATGGAAAAGATTAAACAAAACGGATACAAGAAAATATTATTGAACGCGCCTGCGGGATCCAGTTCAGCAAAAGCTTTCTTGAGTAATCAAGGTGCTGAGTATGAATTTTCGGAGCATCAAATGGAATGGAAAGGTAGTTCTATCGAGGAAACCGATGGTGTGCGGCTCAGGCAAGCAACATCAGAAGATTACGAAATGTGCGTGCGAATATCCGTTACGGCATTCGCAGAGAACGAAGAAGATGCGAGAGTAATGGAGAGCAAGACACTGAGGGATATCTTAATGGTTGATGTGAACGAAGGAACGGTAGGGAAAGTTAGAGTGATTCGAGACGAGGGGCAGGCGTGGATTTATGGATTTGCCATTTTACCAGAATATCAAGGCAAAGGGATAGGCAGAAAAGTGTTGCGCCAAATCATTAAAGAACAAAGCTCGGCCGGATACTCCGTACACTTGGAAGTCGAAACAAAAAACGAGCATGCTCTTGGGCTATATGAATCGGTTGGATTCAAAGTGGTACATTCACAAGATTACTATGGATATAAACCACAATGAATGTTAGGTTGACGGGAGAACGGCAGCTTAACCACGCGGTTTGTGGAGGTAATTACATGTCTAAAAAATGGTTTAAATTAGTTGCAGAAATTATTACACTCTGCTCAATTGGATATGTCGTATATATAGGCTATTTTGTTTTTTTCAATAAACCAGTTACACCGGAAGACATAATTAAACTTTATTTAAAAATGGGATATGCATATGTAACACTTGCCGTTGTTTTAATATTAAGAGCTATTCTTAGGAAAAGTAGAATTCTATAATCTATAGGTTGTTGAACAATACATAGAGTGATATTTATTTGGAGGTTAAAAGTGAAAAGAGAGAATATATTGCTGCCAATTTCAATTATCCTCCTCGGAGGATGCCTAGTTCTATCCGCTTGGATTATAACCAATGGGCTACAGTCGCCTAATCAATCCATTCATACCACTACTCAGACAAAAGCATTGATGACTTCGGATGAGGCAGCCCAATACATGGGAATTTCAAAAGAGGATTTTGATTGGCTTATTAAGAATCAAATCGAACAGAAGAAGGGGCTTCAAGTTTACGACACCTATAGGTATATTCCATATATTAGTGTTGGGAATCAAAAGTTTTATAATGAAACGGAAATAAATAAGTGGATTGATTACAATATGCTTAATCAATAGTTATCTCATTCTATGCCAGATCAGAAGCAGGCATCACCTTGTCTTCCATCGTCTGCCGGTCAGCTGCCAGATACTCCGGGTCGGAGACCAAGACGGCCGACACAACCCCCTGCCTGCTTAGAACACGAACATTATAATTAATGAGCTTGGCCTCGGTGGCATCATGCGCAAGCAGCGACCATGCCAGGCTGTGCATCTTGTCGTCGTAGAAAGGCGCAACGTCCCAGTCTTCGACGTAGAGACGATTCGACTCGTCGAGCTCTTCGTTCATTTGCTCCGTGCCGTCCTATCCTTACAAAAAAATAGGATTCTAGATACAGACGGAGATAGGCTTCTATTTTTCGCTAATCCATTACATCGGCGTTGCGCTTTTCTTCGCATAAGGGCTATTATTCTTATGAGTTATGTTACGCGAAAATAAGAAAGTATTAAGGGAGATGTCGGCTTTTGAGAGGATTAGCAATATTGCTTGGGTATACTTTGTTGGGGAATGCCATTCACAGCCTGCTGTCCGTACCGATCTCGGGGAATGTGATAGGGATGGTACTGCTGGTTGTGAGTTTATTTGCAGGATGGGTGAAGCTGGCCTGGATCGAGGAGACGGCTCAATTTTTTTTGAAGCATATGATGATTTTCTTTGCGCCTATCATCGTGGGTACCATGATGTTCTTTGGAGTTATCGGAGACCAATGGTTTGCGGCAGCCGTTACTTTGGTCGCCGCAACGATGATAGTTCTGCTCGTTACCGCAGGGGTTATGGCCTGGCAATCCGGAAAAGCGAAGGAACGGACCTATGAATGATGCCTGGTTTCAACAGCCGTTGTTTGGCATTGCGATTACCGTATTGTTCTATGTGGGAGCCCAGCTCCTTAATAGCCGCTATAGATGGTTAAACCCTTTGTTCTTGACATCGGGAGGCCTTATTTTATTGCTGCTGCTTTGCGATATTCCTTATGAAGCTTACAGTGCGGGAGGGGATATAATTACCTTTTTCCTCGGGCCAGCTACGGTTGCTCTTGCCGTACCGTTTTACAAAAACTTTCAAAAGCTAAGAGATCAGCTTGTGCCTATTGTTATAGCCGTCAGTGCCGGATTATTATGCGGATTGCTCGCGGTATGGGGGATTAGCGGTCTTCTGCATGCTTCGGAACAAATGATGCTCACCATGATGCCCAAATCGGTAACAACGCCGATTGCCATTGAAATTGCGGATTTGTTAGGCGGAACACCCGAGCTCGCTGGCGTATTCGCCGTATTGACGGGCCTCCTTGGCAGCATGATGGGACCTATCCTGCTTCGCTTGTGCAGGTTTCGCAGCGATCTCGCGATTGGAGCCGCAATGGGGACGGCAGCGCATGGCATTGGTACGGCGCGCATCATGCGGGATTCCGAGATCCAAGGCGGGATCAGCGCATTCGCCATGGGACTGTCGAGCATTCTGACACCGTTATTTTGCATACCGTTAATTTGGTGGTTGTAAGAAGAGCGTAAGAAGAACCGAGAATAAGGTACCTGTCGTTATTTATCGAGGGGTACCTTTTTTCGTTACTACTTATCTATGACTTTGGCAGAAAAAACCAATAAAAGTGGAATTTTTCCCAATAATGGATTCCTTACGCCTGTAAATTTTTGGTCATATAATTATGAATGCGGTTACAAATTAAACGCACAAATACAAGGATCATTAAAAGGGAGGCAAAGTATGAAACGAATGAAACGTGCTTTAATGGGGATCTCCACGCTGCTTGTGATGACAACAGCTCTCGCAGCCTGTGGCGGAAACTCAAACTCGAATTCGAATTCAGATTCAAACTCATCTAGCCCTAGCCCGACAGCATCTGCGGCTGCTTCCGAGGAACCGGCAAAAAGCGATGGCAAGAAAGTCACCATCAATCTCTGGAGCTTCACGGATGAAATACCGAACATGACGAAAAAGTACATCGAGACTCATCCAGACGCAAACGTAGAGTTCAAAACAACCGTAATCGCAACGACCGACGGTGCTTATCAGCCCGCGCTTGACCAGGCTTTGGCTGGTGGCGGCAGCGACGCCCCGGACATCTTCGCGGCTGAAGCGGCGTTTGTTCTCAAGTATACGCAAGGTGACGCGTCCAGCTATTCCGCTAACTATGCGGACTTGGGCCTTACCGATCAAATGGTGAAAGACGCGGGCATAGCCCAATATTCCGTTGATATCGGCAGCAAGGACGGAGAGCTGAAGGGTCTTGGTTATCAAGCAACCGGCGGCGGCTTCATCTATCGCCGTTCGATCGCCAAGGATGTATTCGGCACGGACGATCCGGCAGCCATCAAGAACGAAGTTGGCCCAGGCTGGGATAAATACTTTGCTGCAGCTGACAAGCTGAAGGCAAAAGGCTATGCGATCGTGTCCGGTGACGGCGACATCTGGCATCCGATCGAGAACAGCTCCGACAAGGGCTGGATCGTTGACGGCAAGCTTCACGTCGATCCGAAACGCGAGCAATTCCTTGATTATTCCAAGTCGCTGACAGACAACGGCTACAGCAACGGAACGCAGGACTGGCAGGAAGCTTGGTACGCGGACATGTCCGGCACCGGCGCGAAACCGGTATTTGGTTTCTTTGGTCCAGCATGGCTTATTAACTACGTTATGAACGGGCAAGTCAAAGATACAAACGGCGATTGGGCGGTTACCGAGCCAACGACAGGCTTCTTCTGGGGCGGCACTTGGCTCCTCGCGAACAAAGACGTAACGAAGGACGATGCGAAGAAACAAGCGGTTGCGGACTTCATCAAGTGGGTTACGCTTGATACTTCCGAAACAGGCCTTCAGTACTTCTGGGCTAACGGCACGATGAAGGCGGGCGAGCAAGGTACGAAGGACAGCGTTGCTTCCTCTGTTGTAATGGGCAAATCGAACGGCGAGGTTCCATTGCTCGGCGGACAAAACATGTTCGAAGCCTTTGTTCCGGCTAACGCTAACGCAACGGGCAAAAACCTGACGCAATACGATGAATCGATCAACCTGATCTGGCGCGATCAAGTGCGCGCATACGCTTCCGGCAGCAAGAGCCGCGAGGATGCGCTAAAAGACTTCAAGCAAACGGTTAAAGACCAGCTCGGTATCGAAAGCGAATAAGAGGGCGCCAAAGGGGCGGGAGCATGATCCCGCCCCTTTATATCAATTGATGGGGTGAGAGCATGCGCCGCAAGGGAGTCAACTACTCGAAATACGGCTATATTTTCAGTATTCCTTTTATACTAGCGTTTCTTATTTTCTCTTTGTATCCTACGCTTTACACCGCCTTTATCGGCTTCACGGATATGAAAGGGGTTATACCCAAACCGGTTCATATTCTGGATAATCCGTTTCAGAACTTTAAAGATCTGATCCTCGAGAACGTATCGTTCAGACAATCTCTTGTGAACACGTTTGTACTTTGGATTGCCAACTTCATCCCGCAGATCGGCCTTGCGCTCTTCCTTACGGCGTGGTTCACCAATAAACGCCTCAATATCAAGGGACAAGGCGCATTTAAGGTTCTGCTCTACATGCCGAATATTATCACGGCGAGTACAATCGCCGTGCTTTTCAGCACCTTGTTCGCTTATCCGATGGGGCCAGTGAACAGCCTGCTCCAAGCGCTCGGCTGGATCGACGCTCCCATTCAATTCCTGCAGGATAAGAACACGGCGAGGGGCATTGTTTCGTTTATTCAATTCTGGATGTGGTACGGCAACACCATGATCATTCTGATCGCGGGGGTTATGGGAATCAATCCGGCACTCTTTGAGGCTGCGGCTATTGATGGGGCAAGCGGAACCCAAACCTTCTTCCGGGTTACGCTGCCAAGTCTTCGAACGATCCTGCTGTATTCGCTTGTTACCTCCATGATCGGCGGTCTGCAGATGTTCGATATCCCGCAGCTGTTTATTACTCCGGCGGGCGGTCCGGACAATGCCACCTTAACGACCTCGGTATTTATATACGGGCAAGCGTTCAAGGGAAGCTACATGTATAACAAGGCTGCCGCAGCAAGCATGATCATGTTCCTCATTGCGGCTGTGCTGTCTGCGCTCTTGTTCTATCTGATGCGCGATCGCGGCGAGGCGAAGCTTAGAAAGCAAATGAAGCTGCAAGAGAAAGCTGCAAAAGCAGCGGCAAAGGGGGTGTGAGGGATGGCGAAAATAGAAAGTACGGCATCGGTATCCCGAGGCATTAACAAGACGATCATTTATGTCGTCTGCATCGGCCTTGCGCTGCTTAGCATCCTTCCATTCTGGGTGATGTTCGTCAATGCTACTCGTTCTACGGCGGAAATTCAAAGCGGTCTGTCGCTGCTGCCGTCGTCCCATTTGAAGACCAACTGGGACGTGCTGACCAGTAAGAGCTTTGATCCGTTAAAAGGGTTCCTGAATTCCTTCATCATCTCCGCAACATCGACGGTCTGCGCGGTATATTTCTCGTCATTAACCGCATACGGGCTTGTCGTGTACAACTGGAAATGGCGCCAGACCTTCTTCACGTTTATCCTGTGCGTCATGATGATTCCGGCGCAGGCCAGCGCCATCGGCTTCTACCAGTTCATGTATCAGCTGCATTGGACGAACAGCTTCCTGCCGCTGATCCTGCCTGCCATTGCAGCCCCGGCGATTGTGTTCTTCATGCGCCAGTATCTGCTGGCAACGCTGTCGCTGGAGATTGTGGAGGCAGCGCGGATTGACGGCTCCGGCGAATTTGCGACCTTCAACAAAATCATTATCCCGATCATGATGCCGGCCGTGGCGACTCAAGCCATCTTCGCCTTTGTGGCAAGCTGGAACAACCTGTTTATGCCGCTGATCCTGCTCACGGACAAATCGAAGTATACGCTGCCGATTATGGTCAGCTTGCTTAAGGGCGATATCTACAAGACGGAGTTTGGCTCGATCTATATGGGCCTAGCCCTGACGGCCTTGCCTTTGTTCGTCATTTACTTCCTGTTATCCCGCTATATTATTGCAGGCGTAGCACTTGGCGGCGTGAAGGAATAGCATTGTTAAGCCGGTTAAATACCTAGCCAAATAACAAGAGCCTGATTAGCGCATCTGCTGATCAGGCTCTTGTTATTTGGCTATCAAGAATTTGGGAAAACAAATATATACCACCTAGACGGCTGCTGATGATAAAATACGTTAATTGAACTTGAATAGAAAGGTGGTTCTAAGCGATGACGCATGAACCGCAATTGCAGACAGACAGCCGCTTGAATCCATATGCTTCCGTTGATCTGCAGCAAAAGCTGTATAAACGGTCGCTCCTGATCGTTGTTCTGTCCCAAATCTTCGGGGGCGCGGGGCTTGCGGCGGGGGTAACCGTCGGGGCGCTTCTTGCGCAGGATATGCTGGGGTCGGAAAGCCTTGCCGGCCTTCCTTCGGCTTTGTTCACCCTTGGTTCAGCTGCAGCCGCCATGCTGGTAGGTCGTATTTCGCAGCAATACGGGCGCAGGCTTGGTCTATCGGCGGGATTTTTTGCGGGGGGAATAGGGGCGCTTGGCGTTATACTGGCTGCCGTAAATAACAGCATATGGCTCTTGTTTATTTCGTTCGTCGTTTATGGAGCGGGAACGGCAACAAACCTGCAGGCCCGATATGCGGGCACGGATTTGGCAAGGCCGGATCAGCGGGCCAAATCGATTAGCATCGCGATGGTCTCAACGACTTTAGGAGCCGTTGCGGGCCCCAATCTGGTGGATGTAACGGGGAATTTTGCCTCTTCCGTTGGGGTGCCCGCCCTGGCAGGGCCGTTTATGCTGGGTGCCGCGGCTTTTATTCTGGCAGGCCTGGTCTTCTTTATTTTCCTGCGTCCCGACCCCTTTATCGTGGCCAAAGCGATTCACAGCGACCAAGCCGCCATGCAGAGCAAGCCCGCGGATGCTGTTAAGAAGGCTCAAAAGGGCAGTAACAAAGGTCTAATCGTTGGAGCGAGCGTTATGATTCTGACTCAGATCGTCATGGTTGCCATTATGACGATGACGCCCATTCATATGAAGCATCATGGGCGTAGCCTTAGCGATGTAGGCTTAGTCATTGGCATTCATATCGGATTCATGTATTTGCCTTCGCTTATTACGGGAATTCTAGCCGATAAAATCGGCCGGACGGCGATATCCATCGCGTCAGGCGTTGTTCTGCTCTCCGCGGGCCTCGTGGCAGCGGCGGCTCCTGCCGATTCGATGCTGGTGCTGATTATTGCCCTGTCGCTGCTTGGACTTGGCTGGAATTTTGGTTTAATTAGCGGCACGGCCATTATTGTAGATTCCGCAGATCCGGTTACCCGCGCCAAGACGCAAGGAACCGTGGATGTGCTGGTTGCCCTATCCGGTGCTTCAGGCGGAGTGCTGTCCGGCATGATCGTGTCCCATTCCAGCTATGCCGCGCTGTCGCTTGCGGGCGGAGCGCTGGCCTTGCTGCTTGTGCCGGTCGTGATCTGGTCCAGAAAAAAATAATAGATCCAATGGGTGACAAAAAGCAGCATTTCCGTTTTGCGGAAATGCTGCTTTTTTGTTGTGTCGGAACGAGAATTAGTGCAAAAGAACTATGTATTAATCATTTTTTAACGAAATTATTACAAAATGTATAATTATCTTTCCCGATTTTTTTCGAAATGCTATTCAACTTATAGTTAAAAAGTACGATACTATATAATAGTCTATGTCGAAATTTGGCAGCATTATGAGTGTTCGAATATTTTTTTCAGAAATTATTCCATTCATTATCCGGAAAAGGGGGTTTATTACGCTTCGATATTTGATATATGCAGCCAAATAGACAATTAAATCATACTAGGAGCGTTTACAGATGTTGTTGATCAGACGGTTGTCCTTTTTCACAAAGATGTTGCTGCTAGCCTTTATTAACATTATTTTGATTGGCACGATTCTAATCTCTTCCAGTTATATGACTCAAAAAACCATCCTGATAGAACAGCTGCGCGGTCAGATCATTGCGATTACGCAGGAGTGGGCAAAAGAAATCGATCCGGCTGTCGTTGCGCAGGCAATAGAGCAAAAGAGCTACCAAGGATCGGCACAGGCGAAGCTGCAGGTGCAATTAGATGAAATTCACAGATATAACCCAAATATCGCTCAAGCGTACCTGTTTGGCACGGAGCTTGAGGATGGGAATAAAACCTCGCTTGTCGCCATGCCTACGAGTCTCGTAGAAGCATTCTCGCCCGAGAACATAAATATCGGCGATATGTACGAGCAGCCGGCGGCGATGGCAAATGCGGTTGCCAAAATGCTGAAGACCGGAAAGCCGACATTTACAAGCTTCTATTCCGACAGCTTTGGCACCTGGACGTCGGTTCTTTATCCGGTTGTTAATGAGCAAGGCGAGACGCTTGCCTTCTTCGCTGCCGACGTGGATGCCAGCGCTGTTCCGGAGGGGCTTCATAAGCTTCTCGTGAACGGCATTACCATTATGGTTATTTTTATGCTGATCATCTTCCTCATCCAATTCTTTGTATCCCGCCGCACGATGAGACCTATTAAGGACCTGGTGCGCGGTATTGAAGTAGTCAGCACCGGCAACCTGAATGTAGAACTGAAGACAGGTCCGGATGACCTTGGAACGGTGAACAAGAAATTCAATCAGATGGTCAGCCAGATTAACGATATGATGCTGCAAGTTCAGCATACCTCGCATGCCGTTACGAACTCCGCCAAGAACCTGCATGAAGTGTCGGAGCTGAACAGCAAGAATACGAACCAGATCACGGCAAGCGTGCAGGAAATCTCGGGGGGCATCGTGGAGCAGAAGCAGGCAACCATGGATACGGCGAGAGCCATGTCCGAGCTTGCCGTCGTTATTCAGACCATCGCGGAAAACTCTTCGAGGGTTGCGCATGAGGCCTACGACATGGAGCAAAAATCCATTGAAGGCAATGCGGCCGTTAAGCAGGTCATGACGCAAATGGAGCAGATTCAGAGCGTTGTGAGCAAATCGACAAGCGCGATTAAACTGCTGGACAGCCGTTCGCAGGAAATCGAGAATATCGTCTCGATCATTATGAACATCTCCGGTCAGACCAACTTGCTGGCATTAAATGCGGCGATCGAAGCTGCGCGGGTAGGCGAGCATGGCAAAGGCTTTGCCGTCGTGGCCGGCGAGGTCAGGAAGCTGGCGGAGCAGTCCGACCAATCCGCTAATCAAATCTCCGAGCTCGTGAAGGAAATTCAGGACGTGATCGGGATTGCTGTGCAGGCACTGGAGCAGGGCACTTACGAGGTTATTGACGGCTTGAAGATTACGAACACAACGGAGCAGCTGTTGAACGAAATTTTGCAGGCTACCCAAAACGTAACGATGCAAATTCAAGAGGTGTCGAGCTCCACGGAGGAGCTGTCGGCAGGTACCGAGGAGCTTACGGCAACGTCCGAAAGCCTGTCGGCGGCGGTAAGCGTTACGGCTGTAAACAGCGCCAAAATATCCGATTCTGTCGAAGAGCAGAAGGAAAGCATGTCCGCAATCGTGGGATCTTCAACGGAGCTTACGGCTCTGTCGGAGAAACTTCAGCAGCTGCTTAACCAATTCCAGGTTAAAGGTTAAGGCCGACACTGTTCAATCCCCGCATCGGACCCGGTGCGGGGGCATTTTACTGCACGGAGGAGTATAGAGATATGACGGAGATTAATCCATACCACAATTTAACGGAAAATTTACCGCTATTTATCCCGCTTGATTCATCACGTCACGGCCGCACGTATTCCTACTTAACAGTAGAAGCAGGCTTGGAGGATCGCTTAAACGCAAAGCTGCAAGCCTTGAACGGCAATGCGGAGGAAATGCTGGCAGCTGCCTATATGGCGCTGCTGTACCGGTTGTCCGGGGAAACCGACATTATGGCGGAGTGGATGACAACGGGCGGAAAGGCCGTACCTCTTCTTCTAAGCTTCGAACAGAAGCAGACCTTCGCGAGTCTGAAAAAAACGATTAGCGAGCAAGCGGCTGCCGGGGCTGTCACGGCGCCGGAGCTTCAGTTCGATACTCGGTTCTCATGCGGTCAGCCGGTTAGCACGGTGCAAGAGCTGCTGAACTGGCAGGTGCTTCATGAGGAGGACCGCTGGATGCTGCGCGTGGACTATGACAGCTCGGTGCTTCATGAAGGCACGATCCGCAGGTATATGTTGTACTATTATGCGCTGCTGGAGACAGCTCTCGCGGATGCGGGCAGCCTGATTGCCTCCGTCGATATTCTGACCGAGGCTGACCGAGCGGTCTATGATCTCATGAACGATACGGCGTTTCCTTACGATACAACCAAGACGATTCATGGCATGTTCGAGCAGGCCGCGGCCGCTTATCCGGATCGGATCGCGCTCTCTTCGGTTCACGGCCGGCTTACGTACCGGGAATTAAACGAGTTAGCCAACAGTACGGCCCGGATGCTGTTAAACCGCGGGCTTCAGAAGGGCGAGTTTGTAACCATCTTTATGGAGCGGAGCCTGGAGCTTATCGTCAGCCTGCTTGGCATCCTCAAGGCGGGCGGCGTGTACGTACCGGTTGATCCCGAGCATCCGGAAGACCGCAACCGCTATATTTTATCGGACACGGCATCCGCCTATATATTGACCAAGACAGCTTATGAAGCGCAGGCAGCTCTGCTGTGCGAAGGAGTGTCTACGGTCAAGGAAATCATCGCGATGGACTCCGGAATGACGGAGGTTTATGAAGGCGTCTGTAATGTCGAGATTGGGATTACTCCCCAGGATCTTGCCTATATCATATATACTTCAGGCTCCACGGGAAGGCCGAAGGGCGCGCTGATCGCACATGAAGGCGTCGTTAACCTGGGCGAGACGGTCCGTACGGATTGCCAGATCGGTCCCGAGGACGTACTCACTCAATTCGCAACGTACAGCTTTGACGCTTCCGTATGGGATACGGTCGGAGCCTTGTTTTACGGTGCGCATTTGTACCTGCTGTCTCCCGATGAACGGGTATCCGTTGAGGAATTCGCAAGCGCCATTGAGAGAACGGGCACGACGATTATTACGATCCTGCCAACGGTATTCTTTAATCAGCTGTCCGCTTATCTCTCGGAAGAGGGCTATCGCAAGCTGTCGGGGGTCAAGCTTATCACGGTAGCGGGCGAAGCGTTATACGGCGAGCAGGTTCGGGCATTCCAGCGCAAATTCCAGGATGCCATCGACATTGTTAATGTCTACGGGCCAACCGAATGCACGGTTTGCACAACAACGTTTACGGTAAAAGGCTTTATCCCGGATGACCTCACGAACGTTCCTATCGGCAAGCCGATTCACAATTACAAGGTTTACATCGTTAACGAGGAGAACCAGCTCTGCCCGGTGAACGTGCATGGCGAGGTGTATATTTCTACGGTAGGTCTCGCGAAGGGGTATTTGAACCAGCCGGAGAAAACGGCCGAAGCCTTTATCGAGAATCCGTTTGGCGAAGGGAAAATCTACAAATCCGGCGATATCGCGAAGCTGCTGCCGGATGGGACGGTCGAATACGTAGGCCGGCGCGACTCTCAAATCAAGATCCGCGGTCACCGCATTGAAATAGGGGAAATCGAAGACAGCTTTGCGAAAATTCCGGACGTGCAAGACGTTGCGGTTATATGCAAGAAGGATACGGACGGTCAAAATATGCTGGTCGGTTATTTCACGACGAAAGACGGGGGACAGCTTCCGTCTGCGGTTATTAAGCGAATGCTGGGGACGAAGCTGCCGTCTTATTTTGTTCCGAAATGGATTGTGCAGCTGAATGTAATCCCCACTTCGCCAACGGGCAAAATCGATCGCAAAGGCCTGCAGCGCTACAATCATATGGAGACGGCAGTTGCCGATGAAGGCTTCGTCATGCCGGCGACGGATATTGAGCGGAATGTCGCGGCAGCTTGGCAGGAGGCGCTTAGGCTGGAGCAAGTCGGGAGGTACGATGATTTCTTCTCGATTGGCGGCGATTCGCTGGCGATTATTCATGTTCTCGTGCTCCTGAAGCCGGAATATCCGGAGCTGAAGATCAATGACTTCTTCCAATGCCGGACGGTGGAGGCTTTATCCGCCAGGATCGAGCAGCTGCAGGCAGAACAGCCTCAGGCGGAGGAGCGCTCCGCGAAGCTATCCGGGCCGGCCGTTCCGCTGAATGAAGAGCCGCCGATCCCGTTGCTCGGAGGGGCGCAGGACGAAAGCCGCGGTAAGCCTAATGCCATCTTTTTGACGGGGGCCACCGGCTATCTAGGCGCATATCTGCTGTATGAGCTGCTTGAACAAAGCGCGGCGACGGTATATTGTCTGGTGCGGCCGGGCATTGACTCCGGATTGGTCCGGATTCAGGCTCATATGGAGTACTTCTTTGGCTCATCGGTTAAGGAGCTTGTCAAGGACCGGGTAATCGCGGTAGAGGGCGACTTGGAGCAAGAGAATTTGGGCATCGTGCCCGAGGTGAGACAGAAGCTTCTGGGGACGCTTGACGCGATTATTCACAGCGCGGCGGACGTCAGGCATTTCGGCGAGGAAGAACAGTTCGCGAAGACGAACATTGCGGGCACGCTTGCTCTTATCGATCTTGCCAAGGCATGCGTGAAGCCAGCCAGGTTCCACCATGTTTCTACGCTGGGCATTCCGGAGGATTTGGCGTTAAGCGGGCAGTGGGAAGAGGTTGTGCGCGAGCAGGCGCTGCGTCCTGACCTCAAGGTGGAGAATCTGTATACGAACAGCAAGATGGAAGCGGAGAAAGCGCTGATGTCCGCGGCAGGCGAAGGGCTGCAAGTCAACATTTACCGGGCAGGCAACTTGTCCAGTCATTCAGGAAGCGGTTTGTTCCAGCGGAATATCGACAGCAACTCATTTTACCGCATGCTGAAGGCGATGCTGCTGCTCGGCAAGGCGCCAAAGGTGCAGTGGGAGGTTGATTTCACTCCCATTGATTACGCGGGCAAAGCAATTGCTTCGCTTGCGCTGCAGCCGGATCGCGCGGGACGCCTGTATCATATTTGCAATCCGCAGACTCTTACTTATGCCAAATGGATTGATCTGATCCGCAGCTATGGCTACCAGGTGGACTTGCTGGAGCCGGAAGCTTATACGGCCTGGCTGTTTGACGCATCGATTCCCAAAAACGCGGAAGGCGTCAAGCTGGCGATCGCCCAGCTAGAAGGGGATGGCGCGAAGGATTCCGGTTACCGTTACGGATGCGAATCCACTTATGCGGCCTTGCAGGCGATTGGCGTAACATGCGCTGCGCCAGACCATCGCTTTATGGGGAATATGATGGATCATGCCGTTAAAATCGGTTACTTCCCGAAAGCGTTGGTGACTGTTTAATCGAAATAGCAGCTCGAAAAATAGAAGGGGCAGTCCCGTCGTTAATTCATGACGACGGGGCTGCCCCTTATTTGTAACGGCTCAGGATGGTTGCCTCCACACCTGAGCTGCTGCTAGGAAAGAGGCGGTTGTTCCGGGAATTACGACAATGTATAGCTTAGCAGTGAACCGTTTGACGCTGGAAGGCGGTTCGCGGTTGAATCATTGGCAATGAATCCGACTCGAATCGTGCTGCCTGCGCTAAGGCCAAGTGAAGACAGCGGAATCGCAAGCTCGATGACGGTATCATTGCGGACGAATTGGGCTGCGCTAATCGTGGAGGCGAGGCTCCAGGTCCAGCCGTTGTTGGTTCCGCTGTAGGCGAACAGGTTTTGATTTTCGAGCATGGTATCTACTCCGCTTGTTGCCCAGTTCGCCGGATTATAGCCGGTGGAGGTGTTATTGTCCGTGTTCAGGTAGAACTGGCTTTTGGCGTTAAGGCCGCTGCCTTGAATAAGCAGATACAGATTGGCGCCGTCGTTCTTCGCCTTCAGAGCGGTAATCGTTCCGCCGGCGCTGCTGTTTAATGCCGATACCGAGCCCCAATCATTTGCGCTGCCGTCGATCGTAATCGTAGTTGAGGCTTGCGGAGTGGCGCTGACGGACGTTGATTTGGCAGATTCGTTGCCGCTCGTATCCACCGCGCTGATCTGGAACGAATAGGAGGTTCCGTTGGTCAGTCCCGTTGCCGTGTAGGACATTCCGGTTATTGGCGTTGCATTTACCTTTGTTGTTCCCCGGTACAGGTTATAGCCCTGAAGGTCGGATTCGGTGTTGGCCGACCAGGACAGGGTAACCTGAGTGCTGCCTGCCGCTGCCGCAAGTCCGGCGGGTACGGCGGGAGCGGTCGTATCCGGGGTAGTTCCGCCTCCTCCTGTTCCGCTGCCCAAGGTATAACTAGGCAATATGCCGCCGCTTCCCGGCAGCCGGTTCACCGTGGAGTCGTTGCTGATATAACCCGCGCGAATGGTGCTGCCGCTCGAAAGGTTAAGGATGGAGAGCGGGATCGACAGCTCAACGACGTTGTTGTTCCGCTGGAATTCGGAGGTGCTCAGCGTACGGACGGATGTCCAGGACCAGCCGGCCGCCGTATTGCGGTAGACGAGATTGTTCTCGATCATGTATTCGGCGCCGCTCTCCGCTCCGGATGCCGTCCAGCCTGCCGCATTATAGCCGGTCAACCGGTTGTTGTCCGTATCGAGGAACAGCTGGCCTTTCACGTTCAGGTTATTGCCTTGGACGAGCAGATAGAGCTGGGTTGTTGTATTCGCTGCCTTTAAGGACTGAACATCGGATGTGCCCGTAGCAAGCGAGTTGATGCCGCTCCAGTCGGAGGCCGATCCGTCGATAGTAATGACCGTTCCGGATGTGCTTGTTGGAGTAACGGATACGGAAGAGCTTAACGGCGACTCCAGACCCGCGCTGTTCACGGCGGAAACTTGGAAGCTGTAAGACGTTCCGTTCGTTAATCCGGTATTGGTGTAAGAAGTGGCGTTAATTAAGGAGCCGTTCACTTTCGCGCCGTTCCTGTAAATGTTATAACCCGACAGATTAGGTCCCGCGTTAGCTGTCCAGCTCAGAACAGCCTGCCCGTTACCGGCCGCGGCCGTTAGTCCGGTTGGAGCAGACGGTGCAGCCGGGGCTGCAGGAGTAACGGATACCGCCGTGCTTAAAGGCGATTGAACGCCGTTTGTATTGACGGCAGCAACCTGGAAGCTGTAGCTGGTGCCGTTCGTCAGTCCCGTTGCCGTATAGGAAGGGCTGGCGACCAGCGAACTGTTAATCTTTGTTCCGCCCCGGTAAACGTTATAGCCCGCGAGATTGGATTCCGAGTTTGGACTCCAGCTCAGAGCGGCCTGCCCGTTGCCCGGCGATGCGGATAGACCTGTCGGAGTGCCGGGTACGGCGGGAGATCCCGGTACGGTGAATTTGACCGATGATCCGCCGAAGTTGGCCGTCCGGAACCACATCCATATTTCTTGGCCGGCCATCGCGCCGCTGAAGAGATAATCCGCGTCAAACATCAGCTCGACCGAATTGCCGGACTGCTTCGCAAGCACCGGCCAGCCGTTGTTGCCGACGGTAGTTGTGGGAAACTTGAACACATCCGCTTGCCCGCTCACGTGGGGAGCGAGATAGACCTTGTTCATGTTCTCGAAATAGATCCGCGAGTCGGGTGTGATTGGCCAAGCTACACCCTGCCAGCCCGCTGTCCCCTTCTTGTCATAATCGAAGTAGAGCATCTCGCCTTGCATATTTAACGCCGATAACGAGTCAATCTTCATCGCGAACTTGTCTCCGGCAAACTTGGCGTATACCTTCGTAATGCCTTTGGCATTGCCGCCGGCCGGGTCGCTGTAGACCGGCGTCTCGTTCGTCCAGTCGTTAAACTGGCCGTCAATGTTGAAGCCGCCGTGCAGATCGGTCGGATGCGTGCCTGCCAGGGAGGAGGAGGGATGGCCGCTCGCATCCAGCCAGTTTCTCGCATCATGGTACATGTTGGCGAAATGGGTGGCGCCGCTGACATCGTAACCCATATAGCCGCTGTTACTGACAATCTCGTTCATCCATTTGTTCGTGCCGGTGGAGGGAATGGTGAAGTCGCAAATGATGATGTTGAAGCCGTCTGGCTGATTCGCCTGGGCGTTCATGTAGTCTTTCCAGAAGCCTCCGAAGTTGTCGCGGCTGCGGTAGGTAGGGGAGGCGGAATTCGTGTTCCAGTTATCCGCGAAAGCCGGGTTCTCGTCATAGAACTTGGAGCCTGACGTGATGTAGGGGTTGAAATACCAGGATTCCGTCAGGAAAATATTAATCGCATGCCGGTAGCGCTCGGCGAATTGGGAGGTTCCTTCATCCGGGTTGAAATACCAGTAGCCCCGGTTAGCGGCTACGATTTTGGTAGGATCCACCGCTTTGACGGCCTCAACCAGCTCGACCATTCCTTTGGCCGTAAAGCCAAAATTGCCGCGTGGTCCCCATGAGGTGGTAGGGCCGGCGCCGCCAATGGGATCCGGCGTATCAACCGTGTCGAGGAATACGCCGTCGTACCCGGCATCATGCTCCAGCTTGTCGGTCATGAAGGTAATGAGCTTTTTCCACGTGGGATCCCCGCCGTTAATATAACCTCCGCCATAAGTTTTGTTCTTGTCCGGGATGCCGTCTCCGGATTTCCAATACCCTCCGTACATATAGCGGGTATCGTTCACCCAGGTCCCTTGCTGATCCAAATACCAGGGCATCAGGCCATTATTTCCCCAGCTGAGCAGATTGCCGGTAGAGGAATAGTCGCTTGCGATGGAGATGCCGTTATAGCTGCTGTAGCCGGAATTATAAGTGCCGTCGGGCGCGGCGCCTCCCTCAACGTTTATGTAAGTGCCCGAGCTGTTGTAGTTCCAAGGGTTGGGGCCATGCAGCGGGCCGCTTGGACCGCTGTAGTCGGCCGGAAGCAGGCCGACGTCCTTGCCGTTCTGAATGGTCATGTCGCCGGTAAAGCCGGTAAATACGCTGGAGGTGGCTAGCTCCCCGACCGACATATAGGCAAGCACGATAACATCGTCGGCGGTGCCGAGGATTCCGTCTGCGCCTCGTTTCACTTCGTTGACTTGATTGGGGGTAAAGGTCTCGAAATAGAATTGATTTTTTGCCACGTTAATGATGCGGATCGTTGGCTCCAGGATAACAAGATCGTACGTCTTCAGGGAGTCAAGCTGAGTCTGGGTGGCGGTGTTGGTGCCGTACCAGATCATTACCCGGCTGTATTGGCTAAGTCCGGGCACTTTGCCGTAGAGCGGATCCTTGCCAATGGCAGCATGGGCCGATGGGGTCAAGCCGGGGGCTTTGAATGTCGGAAACAGCAGAAGCAGAACAAGGGATGCGGTGAGCATTCGGCGAGCCAAACGATAAATGGCTGTAGGCAAAATTGTCACTCCTCTTTTTCTTGAAATAGAAAACCTGCTTCAATACATTTGAAAATTCCGAAAATTCACCCCCTAAATCTATTGAAATATTTGGCGCAAAAATAACGAAAAAACGTAACGAAATCAATAAATTCTCATGCGCCAACGACGCCATTATAATCCAGCAATCGAGCGATTACAATGATTAAATTCCTACGTATTCAGAGGACAAGCTGTCCATAACCGTGATTAACGACTCTAAAGAGAAAGGAGATTAGATATCAACTCCCTAAATTATTTGCGGCAAACCATATAAATATTTTCCTAAAAATGATTGAAATTTGTGTAAATATTTACTAGAATGAGGGGCAACAAGCGCCTTGCGCTGAAAAGATAAGGAGGCATCCAGATCAGGGGACGTGTATAAGGCAGTTCGTCGAAAATCGCTTCAAAGAAACCGAAGGGATGGGGAAACGATGAGCAAGGAATGGACCATGGGCAAGAAAGCGGCGTTGACGGCATTGACTGTCATGATAGGGGCGCTTCCGGCAGCCGGACTGCCGGCCGCGGCGGAAGCGGGAGCCGGCTCCGGAACGGCAACGCTGTACGGCAATTTTGAGGATTGGGATGGAGGATCCGCGGATCAGGCAACGGCCAGTAACCGGATGGAGCTGATCAAGGCGGTTAATCAGGACGGCAAGCTTTATGTCATGGCGAAGGGTCAAGGGATGGACCGGTCCAAGACGCTGTACATAAATGCCGACAATGACTCGGCGACTGGCGCGGCGATTGCGGGATGGAAGGATTCAACCGGTATTGACTACAAGGTTGAGGACCGTAACGTGTACGCCTTCGAGAATGGGGATTGGGTACAGCGGGGACAGGCAGTGCTTGAGGATTCCGAGACCTTGGCGGAATACGAGATTGATCTGAGTTCGCTTTCGGCCGCTGATCCTGCCGGGAAGATCAAGGTTGGCCTCTTCTCGGAAGGAGCGATGCTGCCGGAGCTTGGCGAGCTTATGGTCTCGGTGCAGCCATCCTCCTCCGGCGGCGCGGCGCAGGATGCTCCGCCTCCGCCAGCTGATCTCGCAATCGATGGCAATGGAGCGGAATGGGCGGATGTGCCGGAGCTGCTGCGCAGCAGCGACGGGAAAACGGCCGTGAAGTACGCGGTATCGGCGGATGCTCTT
Organism: Paenibacillus glycanilyticus; assembly: GCF_023715145.1. Lineage (GTDB taxonomy): Bacteria > Bacillota > Bacilli > Paenibacillales > Paenibacillaceae > Pristimantibacillus > Pristimantibacillus glycanilyticus_A. The sequence continues at coordinate 70,791 of NZ_JAMBNP010000015.1, forward strand.
CATATGCTGATCGAGGGACGTATTGATAATGGGGAATTTCCGGATTTGTGGGAGCACTTATTAATCGATGTTGACCGTAAGCCCTCGACCGGCAATGCCATGTGGGCTTGGGCGGGAACGCTGGGCTCGGAATATCTCGTTCAGTCCGGTCTTCTCTATGAGGCAAATGGCAGCGGCGGATGGCAGGAGGCGGCGACCGGATTAAGCTATGCCCGATCGGGAACGGGAGATGCCAAGACGATTGAATGGACGCTGCCGCTTGCGGATCTGCATGCCGGTGACGCGAAGGACGTTCATATGGCTTTTCTAAGCAATAGCTACGCCATGCCGGACCCTGCCGGAGATCCTGCTGAGATCAGCCTTGTTGCGAAGCCGCAGTTATCGGTGGATGGCGATGCGTCGGATTGGGCTGGCATCCAGCCTCTGACAGTGACGGCTGACGGTCTTACAACCGTGAAGACTTCTGTTGCCGGCGGGAAGCTGTACGCCCTCATTGACGGCCGGATTGATAACGCCGAATTCCCTAATCTGTGGGAGCATCTATTCCTTGATATCGACAAAAATCCTTCTACCGGAACCTCCAGCTGGGCCTGGGCAGGCAAGCTCGGAGCCGAGTATCTGGTTCAGACGGCCATTCTGTACGCTTCCAGCGGAAGCGGCGGCTGGGAGCAGACGGATACGGTGTTTCCTTATGTCAGTATGGGGACCGGCGATCATAAAGTGATCGAATGGTCCGTGCCGCTCGGCGAGCTGGGAATTGCGGATGAACAGTCCATTCATGCCGGGTTCCTCAGTAATTCGTACGCCTCGCCTGATGCTAGCGGCGATCCTGCCGTTATTCCGCTCAAGAGCAACGGATCAATGATTACGGTGGACGGCGACGACAGCGACTGGAGCGGGGTGGAGATCGGGGCTTCGGCAAGCGGCGCGCCTTATCGGCTTGATGCTGTTCAGGATGAACGCAAGCTGTACGTCCGCGTGACGGGTGGTAATCTGGATCTCCGCAACGTCTATTACCTGAATACGGACGGCAACGAGAATACCGGGGCTTCGGCAGGCTTATGGACGGAGGAGGGCTTCGATTACAAAATCGACCGCGGCACCTTGTACGAATACCGGCAGCAGGCTTGGGTGGAGAAGGGTACGGTATATCTGGCGGTAACCGGCGACTCGCTTGAAATCAACGTCTACCTGGATCAGCTGGGACTTGATGAACCGGTACCCGTCAAGCTTGGCTTCATCAACCGGGGAATGCTTCAGCTGCCGACTGGCGGCGGTGCTCCGCTGACCGTGGATAACACCGTGCAGACGCATGAGGCAACGGATGTGTTTTATCCGCGCCAAAGCTTTGAGCTGCTGAACAATCCTTATATGGGCTGGGTGGCCTGGGCGAAGGATTCCTCTAAGCCGGACGGTACGGCTTATCCCCAGCAGCACAGCATGGTCTATGCGGGAATCACGTGGCGAGAGCTCGAGCCGGTGAAGGGTCAGTTTGACTGGGAAGGCATCGAGCGGAAATACCAGTTCGCTTATTGGGCTTCGCAGGGCAAACGGATTAATCTGAGGATTGTGCTGGATACGCCTACGGCGGATCCGACGCATAAGGATATTCCGGATTGGCTGTATGACGAGCTGGCGGCGGAAGGGAATGCCGGCACCTGGTACGATACGCAGGAGGTTGGATCCGGCTTCAGTCCAAACTACAATAGCGCGTTGCTGCTCGCCGAACATGAACGGATGATTGCCAAGGTGGCTGAGCGTTATGACAATGACCAGCGGATTGCCTACGTGCAGCTGGGAAGTCTCGGCCACTGGGGCGAATGGCATACTTGGCCAAGCGGCTCCGGGGTGTTTCCGAAGCTGAGTATATCCGATCAATACGTACAGCATTATTTGGACGCGTTCACCCGCAAGCAGATTGGGATGAGAAAGCCGTTCCCGATCGCAAGCGAGCAGCGGGTTGGTCTGTTTAACGATGTGTTTGGCATCAAATCCAGCACGGATGAATGGGTAGGCTGGACGCAGAACGGCTGGTCGGGGATTGGCGAGTTCGTGGACGATCCGGCAGATGCTGCAGCTGCCCAAGCGGCGTCCGTCATGCCGGACTTCTGGAAATATGCATATTCCGGCGGCGAATTTGCCAACGGCAACCCGGAGAGCTGGCTGACCGACGATGCCATCATGGAATCGCTGCGCCAGATGCGGGTCAGCCATACCTCGTGGCTTGGGCCTTCTTCTCCGGCGCGTACGGCTTACGGAACGGCCATACAATCAAACATCGAGACGATGCAGAAAATGATGGGCTACCGCTATGTGGTGGAGGCCGTTAAGCATGCCGGCTCGGCTGCCCGCGGGACATCCTTGTCCCTGGATACGGTGCTGAACAACAAAGGCGTAGCTCCGTTCTATCAGGATTGGAAGCTGGAATACAGTCTTGCTGACGCAAGTGGAACGATTGTGTACAAGCAGCAGCAGGATACCGATCTTCGCACATTACTGCCGGGCAGGCATGTGCTTGATAATCAGCTGGATTTGCCCTCGTCGCTTGCGGCGGGCAGCTACAAATTGCTGATTGCCGTCATCGATCCGGCAACGGAAGCGCCGGGCATGGAGCTGGCGATTGAAGGGAAACGCCCGGATGGAAGGTACGAAGTTGGAAGTCTTACTGTGTCTGGCTCGTCTGGCAGCGCAGGCGGCGGGAATGGTTCGGCGCCGGATAACGGAAGCGTGCAGCGCATTAACGATCCGGTAATTACGAACGGGAAGCTTGCGGTTAATCTGCTTGCGGGAAAGAACAGCATAGAGCTGCCGCTTCGGGCTTCGGCGTTAACGGGCAATCCGCCTATCGTGGTTTCGAGCGGGGACTTGAGCTTCGAAATGCCGGGTGCTCTGCTGGCCAAGGCGAAGGAGCAGGCTGGCGACGGTTCGGCCTGGCTGTCCATTACCCTTGCGGCAGCTGCGGATATAGCCTCTTACGCGGAGAAGGATAAAGCCAAAGCGCAAGGCATCGGGCATGCATTCTCCTTGGGGTTTGCCGTAACAACGGCAGCAGGAGAGAAAACGTTTGATTTCACAACAGAGCCTATTCGGGTATCGGTGAAGGCGGACTCGAAGGCTGTAAAGGCCATTAATCTTTATAGGATCGAAGGCGACCGGCTGAAGGCTGCGGCCGCGGTATGGAAGGACGGCCTGTTAACGGCGCGCATAGCGGGATCGGGAACCTATCAATGGCTGCAATACGAGAAGACATACAGCGATGTTCCGGCTGGTCATTGGGCGGCAGCTGCCATTCAAGCGCTAGCCGCCAAGCAGGTGATGCAAGGCGTGGATGCCGGCAGGTTTGCTCCCGGCCGCTCCGTTACGCGCGCCGAGCTTGCGGCCATGCTGGCGAGAATGCCGGGGCTGGGAACGGACTCGGGGGATGGAGTGGAAATTCCGTTCCGGGATGTTCCGGCGCAGGCATGGTATGCAGAGGAGTTGAAAGAGGTATTGGCAGCAGGACTAATGATTGGATATGGCGATGCGTTTAAGCCAAACGAAGAAATTTCGCGCGAGGAGCTGGCGGTCCTGGTTGTCCGGGCGGCAGCGAAGGCCTCCGGGGGAGCGGTCTCCGGACCGGCTTCGGGCAATTACCGGGATGCGGATCGGATTAGCAGCTGGGCAGCGGATAGTGTGAGTAAGGCGAAGCAGCTTGGTCTAATGATTGGGGACGAAGACGGCTTCTTCCGTCCGCAGGAAGGCGTGTCCCGCGCGGAGGCCGCAGTTCTCACCCTCCGTTTGATGGAAATGCTGTTGAAATAGAGGTTGAACAAGAAGGCTGTCCGGGAAACCGGGCAGTCTTTTTTACTTGATAGGACAATATCGAGCAAAAACTTATCGCATTTTGCCTAAATAGAAATTTATTTGGCGCAAACAATATATAAAAACCTGACTTATTGATGTCATATTGACAATTTTTATGGAGTAAATAGTTAAAACTTTTAGCGAAAAACCCGCATTAAAACTGAAAATAATGATAAAAAAATATTTGGCGCAAATATGTCAGGTATTTTACCCAAAAATTGTTGACTTGTCGTGAAGGCTGCGTTATTATCAGAACATGAAAACGAGTACTCGCCATGAGTTGTAATAATCTGGATCATATTTGGCGCAAAATTATTGATGGAGAGTGTAGACATGGAAAAACTGAGAATGGCATTTATCGGCGTTGGAGATATGGGCTCGCATCATTGCATCGGTTTTGATCTGCTGCCGGATTGCAAGGTGAACTATATTTGCGATATGAGCCAGGCGAATGTGGACCGTACGCTGGCGGAATTGAAGAACAGCAGTCCGGTAATCGTTCAGGACTACAAGGAACTGTTACATAAAGAGGATATCGACGCGGTTGTCATCAGCGTCCCTAACTATTTGCACCGCGAGGTGGCGGTCGCGTTTCTCGAAGCCGGCAAGCATGTCTTTCTGGAAAAGCCCGTTGCGCATACCATTGAGGATTGCAACGCGATCATTGAAGCGGCAGAAGCAAGCGACCGCATCCTGCAGATCGGTCTCGTGTACCGCTACTCCAATGTATACAAGAGAATGGCCGAAGAGCTGGAGCGGGGACGTCTTGGCGATGTCAAGCTGATGTGGTGCAAGGAATTCCGCGATCCGTTCCCGCCGACGGAATGGTTCTACGACAAGAACAAATCGGGCGGCGCGCTGGTCGAGAAGGACTGCCATCACTTTGATATTTTCAACTGGATGATCGGCTCGAAGCCTGTACGGGTGTTTGCAACCGGCGGACAACATGTGATGAAGCAAGGGCAGCCGAATATGATCACCAACTCCTACACTCATTATCCGGCTAAGCCAATTGAAGACGTATCCATTGTGGACCACGCCTTTGTAACGATTGAATACGAGAACGGAAGCAAAGCGAATCTGGGATTGTGCATGTATCTGAAGCCCCGCAATCTGATGGGGGATGGCCTTGAGATCGGATTAATCGGGGAGAACGGCGGCCAGATGGTGGCGAAGAACGATAAGACGATCGATATCGTGGGCGGACAGAACTTCACCCGCGATCATCTCGATATCGATGTGACCTCGGACTCGATTATGGGCGGTCATACCGGCGGACAAACGCAGAGGATTGAATTCGTGAAGAGCGTGAAGGAAGGCAAGCAGCCTTTCGCATCCGCTTTTGTTGGCCGTGATGCGCTGCTGATCGCGCTGGCCGCGGAGAAGTCGATTGTGGAAGAACGCTATGTGTACGTGAATGAATTAATGAAGTAAGGGGGTGCCGCGATGAAAAGCAAGCTGAGAAGATATGACACACTTATTTTCTTCTTATTTATTTCCCCTTGGATAATTGGTTTCTCGCTCTTTTTCCTAGTTCCTTTTGGTACTTCCGTGTTTTACGCGTTTACCGATGCCCGTCTTCCGGGGGCGGCGGAATACAATTTCGTCGGGTTATCCAACTTTGTAGATATGTTCAACAATCCGATTTTCAGCAAAAGCTTAACGAATACGGCCTACTTCGTCATCATTGGCGTTCCGGTCGTAACAGCGGGCATGCTGCTGCTCGCGATGCTTCTCAATATGAACGTCAAAGGCATTGCCATTTACCGGACCTTCTATTATTTGCCGACTCTGGTGCCAATCGTGGCAACGGTCATTATTTGGCGGCTTGTGTTTAACTCCGAGTTTGGCATCCTGAATGCGGGACTGTCCGTGCTGGGAATAGGCAAGATTGATTGGATGGGCAGCGAGGGCTTGGTTAAGCCGGTTATTATCCTGCTGCAGGTATGGATCTCCGGGAGCGGGGTGCTGATCTTCCTGGCCGCTCTCAAGAACGTGCCGAAGCATTTGTATGAAGCGGTGCTTATTGACGGGGCGAACAAGGTTCAGTCGTTCTTCAGAGTAACGCTTCCGATGATTAGTCCTTCCATTCTGTTCGTGGTTATTATCCAGACCATGTACAACTTTCAAATGTTTACGGAGGCGCTGCTGCTGACGAAGGGCGGACCCAACTACGCCGCTTACACTTTTGTTTATAACATCTACAAGTCGGCGTTTACGGATTTGAAATTCAGCATGGCGATGACGCAGTCCATCTTCTTGTTCGCGTTGATCTCGCTCGTCACATTTGTGCTGATGAAGCTGTCGAAACGGTTTGTCTACTATGAAGGCGAGAAATAAAGGGGGGAAACAAGATGACCACGTCTAACAAACGCATTGCGAAGCAAACCGGCAAATACGCGATTCTGACAGCTGCGCTTGTTCTGTTCGCCGGACCGCTCGTCTGGATGCTGTCGACGATGATGAAGACGAAGCAGGAAACGTACAAGGTGCCGCCAAGCATACTGCCGGAATCACTGAACTTCGAGGCTTTTCACAGACTGTTTGATGTACAGCCGCTAATGTGGAGATGGATTCAGAACTCATTTACGATTTCCGCTCTTGTTGTGCTCGGCGCTATATTGTCCAGCTCCATCGTGGCCTATGGCTTCTCGCGTTTTACGACGAAGTACAAGGATCGGCTGTTCCCGATTGTGCTCATGACGCTGATGATTCCGCCGTCCATCCTGATGATTCCGTCCTATGTGCTCTTCACCAAGCTGCATTGGGTGGATACCTGGCTGCCGCTTATCGTTCCGGCGTGGCTCGGCGGCGCGTACTACATTTTCTTGTTCCGGCAATTTTTCATGACGATACCGCAGGAGCTGGATGAAGCAACCTACCTTGATGGGGGGAACCGGTGGACCGTGTTCACCAAGGTTATTATGCCGCTGTCGAAGCCAATTGTCGTGACGACCGTCATTTTTGCCTTCGTGAACTCATGGCTCGATTTTCTCGGACCGTTCCTTTATATCAAGAGCAACAACATGTTTACCCTCAGCGTTGGTCTGCAGCTCTTGATCGGACAGACGAGCCAGGATTTCCCGGCGCTTGCCGCCGGCGCATTCATAAGCATTGTGCCAATCGGGCTGCTGTTCCTGTTCGCGCAACGCTATATTGTTGAGGGGGTGGTGCTCACGGGTTCGAAGGGGTAAGACGGACATCGCGGGCAAGGCATAAGATTATCAATACTGCTGTTTTCAAATTAATCTAAAGGGGAACTGGATATGAAAACGAACAGAAAGTGGTTATTGGGTCTTTTTACGCTGGTATTATCCATGACAATTATCATTTCAGGCTGTGGCAGCAACAACAATAACGGCGGTTCCGGTGAAGCGACAAACGGCGGGCAGAGCAATAACGGCAGTGCCGAGCAGACAGAGAAGCCAGCCGAGCCGGTTACGATTACCTACTCGCAGTGGGGCACGGCGGAAGAGCTGCAGCGTACGCAGGAGCTTCTGAATAAATTCATGGAAGCCTACCCGAACATTACGGTCAAGCTGGAAGGCAAGGACTGGGGCAGCTATTGGGATGGTCTGACGGCTAACGCAGCGGGCGGCACTCTTCCTGACGTGTTCAAGACCAGCTATGCCTTTATCGAGAAATACGGCGAGCTTGGCATCTTCAAGGAGCTTGACGGCCTGCTTGCCGACAAAGGCTTCGAACTGGGCAACATTGACGAAAGCCTGCTTGGTCTACATAAATACGGCGGCAAACAAGTATCTCTGCCAATCGATGCGAACGTCATCGTCTGGTACTACGACAAAGCGATCTTTGCGGATCCGAAGAAGAATCCGAAAGGCGCTCCGGTTCCATCCCTCGAACCAACCTGGGCTGAGGTTCTGGACATTGCAACAAAGCTGACGCTTGACAAGAACGGCAAAAACCCTGGCGAAGCCGGCTTTGACGGCAACAACATTGTGCAATGGGGCATGTCCGTATCGCCGGGCGCTTCGATGGACTGGTTCCTTGAACCGGAGCTTTGGTCCAATGGCGCCAAGCTTGTGAATGATGACGGATCGCTTGCCCTGAATACCCCTGAAGCGCGTGAAGTGCTGGACTTCTTTATCGATGCAACGAAGAAGCAAATCAATACGACGCCTGCACAAATCGAAGGACTTGGCGGCCAGGTGAACCTGGGTATTACAACTGGCAAGGTGGCGATGAACCCGGGCGGCAACTGGAACACGACAAACTTCAAAGAAGCAAACGTGGATTACGGCATTACGTACCTCCCGAAATTCAAAGAAAACAAAACGGTTGTGCAACCGGCGGGCATTGCGATTTCCCACAATACGAAGCATGAAGACGCGGCTTATACGCTGCTCTCGTGGCTGGCAGGCCCAGAGGGTCAAACGGAGCTTGCGAAGCAGGGCTATTCGATCCCGGCGAATAAAGCAGCTTCCGATGCTTATATCGCAACCGCGGGCGAAACAAACAAAATCTTCCTCGACGCGCAGCAGTTCGGCATCATTTCGCCGTTCACAGTGAAGAAAACGGACCTGGTATGGACATACGGCGAGCAATCGCTGAAGAATCCGCTTGCCGGCGACGGTGACGTGGACGCGGCCATTAAAGATCTGGAGTCGAAGCTGAAGTAAAAAGGGTTTAGGAAAGAGCGGGGAAAGAGGCGTTTGGTCGCTTCTTTCCCTTTTTTGCTTAGGCCAAAAAGCCTGAAACGACGGTGTTTCTTGACTATTGATGAATAGGGCTATACAATAGAATTTGCCGCAACTTTTGACTAGTTGCCGCAATTATAGAGAGCATATATTCGATATAGGGATAGAGAGGAACGTATGATGGCCAAGTTAAAGGACATTGCAGAGCAGGTTGGGGTATCCATCTCGACGGTATCGCGGGTCATGAAGAATGATTCTACGCGTTCCGTCAGCGAAGAGACCCGCAAGAAAATTTGGGAAGCTGCGGAGAAGCTTGGCTATAAAGCGAACCGTGTGGAGAAAAAAACCGACAGCAAGCTGATGGTTCATATCGGCTGCGTTGTTGCTATTCCTCAGAACAAATATAATAATCCTTATTTCTCCGTTATTTTGGAGGGCATTGAGAAAGCGTTAACGGAGTCCGGCCTCCGGCTGGAGTTTGTATACAGCATTGAGAACCAGGCAGACATTCAGCAGCTCCAATCGCTCGTGAAGGAGCATCGGATCGACGGCATGATTATCGTCGAGCGGATTGATGCCGATGCCTACCAATGGATCAAGCAGAATGTGAAGGCGGTAATCGGCGTCGATTTGGCGGACAGAAGCATCCCGGTCGTTTGTTACGACCGCGAAGCCGCGGCGAAGGAAGCTGTGCAGCATCTTATCAAGCAAGGCCATAAGCAGATCGGCTATATCGGAGGTCCGGAGCTGAGCGATCCTTTCCGGCAGGAGAAGCGATTCCTTGGTTATCAGAGTGCCATGCATGAAGCCGGTCTTGAGCTGAATGACAACTGGATTATTGACGTGAAATGGGATGTATCCCTCAGCTATGAGCTGACCAAGCAGGCATTTGAGAAAAAAGGCTATTCGCCAACCGCCATATTCGCGGCCAGCGATATGATGGCGATTGCCGCGATGCGTGCCGCCACGGAGCGCGGACTTCGCATTCCGGAGGATATTGCGGTTGTTGGCATTGATAATATTGAAATCTCCGAGTTTACTTCGCCGCCGCTGACGACCATTCATGTCCCGAAGATCGAGATGGGGATGTATGCCGTTAAGCTGCTGCTTGACTATCTGAACCATCAATATTCGCTGCCGGTGCGCATGACGATTCCGTACCGGATGGTCTACCGCCGTTCTTCCGAGTCGCAGCGTCCGGCCATTATCGGCGCGCAATAAGAGGTTGTCCCGAAGTCATTTTAAGTGATGACTCTGGGGCGCCTTTTTTTGATCAACGGATTCATATTGCACCAAATGCAGGATATTTGCCTAGAATGGCGGTTGCTTGAGAGAAATACTGTACGAAATACAGTATTTCTCTCGTAATAAGCGCGGAATCGCCATTTTTGCCGAAGTATTATGCATTTCGTGCAGGATATTGCAGGCTATTAGGCTTAAACGTTCCGTTATGCTGTATTTTGTGCAATGAAGATGGACGGGGGCCAATTCAAAGGTAAACAAAACAAACTTGATAGACTGCAAATAGAGTCTTGTTCACGCCTGAGCCCGGGCTTTGGCGGTGCGGGCGTAATCCGACGGAGGCATGCCGGTCGCTTTCTTGAAATCGCGCGAGAAGTAATGAATGCTGCTGTAGCCGAGCATAGCGGCTATCTCGGTAAAGTTATACTGCTGCTCGCGGATCAGCGTCTTGGCTTCTTCAATCTTCAGCTGCTTGAAATAATCCATCGGCCCAACGCCGGCTTGCGCATGGAAAACCTCCTTCAATCGGCTTTTGCCGAGATGAAGCTCCTGGCAAAGCCGGTCCAGAGTAAGCTGCTCGGCTAAGTGTCCCCGCATGAAGGCAATGATTCTGTCGGCGGTCTGCTGCTCTGCCTTCTCGGTCTGGAAGGAAGCCGGCTTGCGGACGGACTGCAGCTCGGCATCGCCTTGCTGGCGGATGAGCTGAATGAGCAGGGTCTCCAGGTAATTCCGCATTGCCTGCTCGCTGGCGAAGGGGGCGTCTTCCCGGCTGATGAGCTCATGAATATGGGAATCATCGTAAGGCGGCGCGAAGGAATGAAAGCCCTCCTGCAGGAGCAGCGACAGCAGATTGCGTTCTTTGGTGCCCAGCTGCATGACGCGGTTCTCGAATCTCTCCATGCAAGGGGATGCGCACTCGAAGGACAACACGAATAAGTTAGGCGGCTTATGCTGATGGCCAACGTTCACCGTATGGAACTCCCCGGGCTTATGGAAAATGATCATGCCCTGCTCGAGCTGATGCGTCTGCTCGTCGGCCCTGACCTCCACGGATCCCTTGTCCACATACAGCAGCTCCCAGAAGTCATGCTGCTCCCCTTCAAACACATAACCCTTCGCGAATTCAAAATAATGGAATGAAATCAGCTTGCGTACCGCAAGCATTTCCTGAAGCGTATGACGGGCGAATTCCACTGCTGATCTCTCCTTTTTTATCTTCGTTTGCACTTATTATAAATCCTTTTCGCGCTGTGCAAAAGGTCCGGCTGATTTGCTAAAGGCGGGCTGGGGGACGGCCTATATAATTAGCTGTATAAAGAGCAAAGAGGAGGCTGTCCAGCATGAAAAAAGGGATTAATATCTGGTCTTTTCCGTCAGGCATGAGTATAGAGGAAAGCATTGAGCTCGCGAAGGATGCCGGATTTGACGGCATCGAGCTGTCGTTAAACTTGACCGGTCCGTTAAGCGTGGAGAGCACCGCGGAGGAAGTCCGCGCGATCCGCCAGTTTGCGGACAATGCCGGCATCGAGCTGTCTAGCCTTGCCAGCGGTTTATATTGGGATTACCCGCCAACCAGCGAGAACGAGCAGGTGAGCACAAAAGCGTTCGATATCGCGAGAAAGCAGCTTGAGCACGCGGCGGCGTTGGGCGTTGATTCCGTACTGATCGTGCCGGGGGCTGTTGGCGTAGACTTTATTCCAAATGCGCCGGTTGTGCCTTACGACCGTGCATACGACAACGCGCTGGCCTTCTTCACGAAGCTGGCCAAGGAAGCGGAAGCCTTGAAGGTATCCGTAGGCATCGAGAACGTATGGAACAAGTTCCTGCTGTCGCCGCTCGAAATGCGCGGATTCATTGATGCGGTTGGTTCCGATTATGTCGGCTCTTACTTCGATGTGGGCAATGTCGTCTATTCCGGCTACCCTGAGCATTGGATCTCGATCTTAAACAAACGAATCAAGAAGGTGCACTTCAAGGATTACCGCAGACAAGCGGGCGGACTGCACGGCTTTGTGGACCTGCTTGCGGGCGACGTGGATTATCCGGTTGTCATTCAAGCGCTGGAAGCGATCGGCTATAACGATTATGTAACGGCGGAGATGATCCCGCCATACACGCATCATACGAAACAAATCGTGTACAACACATCGGCAGCCATGGATGCCATCTTGGGGAGGACGGAACGCTAATGCTGAGAATCGGACTAATTGGACTTGGTTTTATGGGCAAAACCCATCTGGAAAACTATTTGCGCCTGGAGAGAGAAGGAGCGCCGATCCGCGTCGCGGCGATTTGCGACGTGGACGAAGCGAAGCTGAACGGCGGCGGCAGCGGCGGCAATATCGAGACATCCTCGGATAACGTCATTGATTACGGCCGGTTTAACAAATATACGTCCGTACAGGCGATGCTGGAGAGCGAGCAGCTGGATGCGGTAGATATTACGCTGCCTACCTTCCTGCACCGCGATGTAACGCTTCAATGCTTAAACGGCGGCGTTCATGTGCTCTGCGAAAAGCCGATGGCGATGAACGCGGAAGAATGCGACATTATGATTGAAGCTGCCGAGGCTAACGGCAAGCAGCTGATGATCGGGCAATGCCTGCGCTTCTGGCCGGCATACGTCTACCTGCAGGAGCTGGTCAGCAGCGGCAAATTCGGCAGCGTGACGAACGCTTACTTCTACCGCGGCGGCGGCACTCCTTCGTGGGGACCGTGGGTGCTGGTGAACGAGAAGGGCGGCGGCGCTTTGCTCGACATGCACGTGCATGATACCGACGTTGTGAACTGGCTGTTCGGCAAGCCGGAAGCCGTATCCTGCTATGGCAGAAACGTGATCCCGGGCAGCGGTTACGATATCGTCTCCACCCATTACCGGTATGACGACAACAAAATCGTCTCCGCGCATGTGGATTGGACGCTGAACGGCGATTTTGGCTTCGAAATGGGCTATAAGGTTAACTTTGAGCATGGCAACGTGCAATTCGACGGTGCCGCCGTTAAGGTAAATCCGAATGACGGCGCGGGCTTCACTGCGGAGCTGCCGGAGGATCAAGGCTACTATTATCAATTAAAATACTTCACGGAAGCGCTTGTTCAAGGCTTGCCGCTGGATACGGCCACTCCGGAAAGCACAAAGGGCAGCATCGAGATCGTGACAGCCGAGAGAGAATCGGCGGATCAGCGCGGCGCATGGATTGCCGTCCCGTAAATGAGCAAATATCACGAATTTCCTTATGCCATACATGCGGCAGCCTTCACGGATAAGGAGTGGCGTCAGCTGCAGCCGGCCGAGGTAGGCTATCAGCAATGGCTGCAGGTGGAGCAGCCGCCCGAGACGGAGGTTCGCGGAGCCTACGATGAAGTAGCGCTGCACCTGCAGTTCCGGGTATACGAGGAAGCGCCGATCATGCGGCACAGGCAGCACGGCGATCCGGTCTACCAGGACAGCTGCGTGGAATTTTTCCTCCAGCCGCTTCCGACCCGGGACGAGCGTTACCTCAACTTCGAGCTGAATGCCGCCGGGGTGCTGCTGCTGGAAATCGGCGAACCGGGCCAAAAGCGCAAACGGATTCTTCCGGAAGCCACTAGCCAGTTCGGCATACGCACGGCTCTTGGATTATGGAATCCGGAATGCCGCAGAATGTATTGGGAGCTTAACCTGCGTGTTCCGTTTGCCTTCCTTAAGTACTGGTTCCCGGACTTTAAAGCGGAGCCGGGAACGGTCATGAAGGGCAACTTCTACAAATGCGGCGACCTGACGCCGGCCCCGCATTATTTGAGCTGGTCGCCGGTGCAATCGGATACGCCCAACTTCCACCGCAGCGACAGCTTCGGAACGTTGGTTCTGAAATAAATTAATAGAATGGCCGCTTCCTTTAAGGATGCGGTCCTTCGTGTTTTTAACTATATTAAACTAGCGGAACGGTCGACGATACCGACGGCGCCATGAACCTCCATCCAAGCGCCACCGATATCGTTGAGGTCGAGCAGGTCGTCAATGTTACGGCAAACCAGGCTTATAAATTAACGGGCTCGATGTGGAGCACCGGCGATCCGACCTACGGGTATGTCTACATCTACGACGGCACCCAGGTCCTTGCCCAGGACTTTACGAACGGCACGAAAAGCTTGAATCTCACCTTCACTCCGGCGGGCAATCAGCTGCGAATTGTTCTCCATGCTTACAAGCAGCAGACGGGCGTCGTCCATTTTGACGATCTAAGCTTAAGCGTAAACTGATTTGGTCCCTTAATTATTTAGAACGTTAATCAAATAGAGCTGTCGGCTAATCGCCGGCAGCTTTTCCTTGTTTCAGCAGCACTCCGCAAAGTTATACAAAGTTATGCACAATGTTACACACATATCAACCGAGTAGTTAATGGGATTAGATGTGCTATTCACAGCATTCATCCACATATCCACAGGCCGTATTATCCACACGTGATTAACATTTAAAGCCCTTAATTTATCACTACCGCCTCAAAAAGAAAGCGTGTACAATAAGGGGCATCAGTTGGAGCATCCGTGTTTGGACGATGGGGAGGACCGGAAACGAGGGCCAAAAAGAAGCGCGGAACCTCCTCGACCTCGGGCAGCTATATATCGTCCGATCATGAATTCGATGATTTCCTCCCTAGCCGTTGACCGCAGCGAAATCCAGGGGATTCTGCTCTTCGCATACGATGGGACCCGCATTTGCGGAATGGCCTTTTTCCCTGTTTAAACCAGATGCGTCAGATGAAAATATCCTCGCGGCTGTTTTATATTTTCTAACGTATGGTAAGGTTGGTTATAGGGATATCCATCTTAAGCTGAAGGAGGTTGGAGATGAGGAACAGAGGCATATGGATCGGAGGAATCGCTTGTTTGCTGCTGCTGGCCGGATGCGGGAACAATTCGGCGGATGAGGATTTAAAGCCAACGCCCGTGGTTAGTGATCAAGCTGAATCCATGGTTCCGGCAACCGAAACGCCGGAAGAGCAGCCTGCCGAAACGGATGAGGGAACGGCAGGCGGAGAGATCAAGCTGAACCGTCTGGATAACGTATTTGGGTTCGCGGACGAGGCGGGAGAGCGGCTGATTACCATTCCAATCGACAGCGGAGCCGAACTCGCTAATCCCGAGCAGTTCGACACGGCTATAGGAAATGGCGGGGAGTTGATTGAGATCGAGTATGTCCGCCACCAGGAAGCCAATGATCAGGATACCAATAGACAGACGATCAATAACTTTAATAATATGGCGGGATACCTTTACAAGGTGAAGAACGGGACTCTCCTATCGAATAAGTCCTATCTGTTAGCGAGGAAAGACGTCGTTAGTAAAGGCTTCTTGATTGCTTTAACGAATACGGGGAACGGGGAAGATTTCCGGGCGGATGCCGATACGGTCAAACGCATTGAAGCCTTGAAGAAGCGGAAGGTTGCTTCGAGCAGCATACTGTCCGAATCGGCGCAAGAGAAAATAGCCTTGTTTGTATTCGAGCGCGAGGGGGATGACATGCTGGCAAGCATTGCTTATATGAATGGCGATAAAGTGCTGTTCAAGGATTTTCCCGCAACGTATAACGAGACCGGCACTTGGAGAGTAGACGGCGGAGATGATCCCGGGCTTTTCGAGGTGCTGTTCCTTGCCCATTCGGACGAAGGACTGCTGCTCGGGCTAGCATGGGCTGGTGCCGAAGGGGAGAACCTGTTTGTTTTGCAAGAAGCGGATGGCGCTCTGCAGGATACGAATTTATTAAGCAATAGATATTGGGCTCCTTAACATGCAGAGGGCAGCCGGTCACAGTGACCGGCTGCCCTTGCTTGTATTACCAGCCGAAATCCAGCGTTTGTCCCGTTTCCGTGTAAGTCTTGATGTTGCTGAGCATCATCCACCAGTGTTCTTTCGAGTTAGCAAGGGAGGGATGATTCTCCGTCCATTGATCATTTACGAGCGTCAGCTTGGTACAGGTGCCCACCGTCTCCAAGGTGAAGGTTACCCTTGATTCGAGTTCGGCGTGGTTCGCTCTATAGGAGGGTCCCGGATGCTCCCGATAGCTGAGCACCTTGCCCGGATCCGCCTCTAGAATAGTGCCGTATACATGAACCGTGTTCTCGCCGTCCGCTCCCGGACCGACATATTCGAAGGATGCTCCGGGCTCCAAGGCCGAGTTCAGAACGGTACCGAAAAAGGTACTCCGCGTGCCTTCCGGACTGACGAGCGTCTGCCAGACCTGCTGGGGTGTTGCGTTGATATAGAATACGTAGCTTAGTTCCATCTTTGTTTGTCCTCCTCAGAAACTATTAATCAGTAATACTAGCGTGGTAAACTCATTATAAATGGAGGCTTTTGCTAAGTATTGTAAAAACGCGACAGGAGTGAAAGGATGAGCCATTCAGTAGCGCGGCCCAGCATGGGCGTTCTTGGACTTAACGGATCAGGAGACCCGTTCCGGCTGGAACGTTATCCGGCCTCGGAGGCATTGTCGCCTTTTATCATGCATTACTGGATCGTTGAGTGGAATTTGGATCGGGAAGCCCCCTATTGGCAGCATGTTGTGCCCAATCCGTGTGCCAATCTGGTAGTGGAGCTGGGCAAGACCTTTTTCTATGGACCCGGCAAGGTGAAATTCTCCTATCTGCTTGAGGGAAGCGGGATTGTCTTTGGCGTCAAGTTTCGGCCCGGAGGACTGTTTCCGTTTGTTAACAGGGAGATGTCCGAATTGACCGGAAGACCGCTCGAGGTTGCTGAAGTTCTAGGGATTGAAGGTACGGCTCTCGAGAAGCTTGTCCTTGCCCAGGCAGATGATTCCGGAATGATTCGGACGGTAGAGCAATACTTGGCGGCCAAGCTGCCTCCTTACGATGATCATATCGAGCTGGTGAACCGGATGATTAACTTCATTGCAGGCAATCGGGAAGTTACCAAGGTCGCGAACAGGTGACCAAGGAATTCGATCTGAACATCCGGCGGCTTCAGCGTTTGTTCGCCAAGTATGTGGGCGTTAACCCCAAGTCGGTCATCAGGCTGTACCGGCTGCAGAATGCCGCCGAGGCGATGGATCTTGGACAAGCTCAGGATTTAGCCTGGTTATCCGTTGAGCTGGGGTATCATGATCAGGCGCATTTCAGCAAAGACTTTAAGGCAGTAATAGGAAGGTCGCCGGAGCAGTATTTGTCAGGCGCGTGAAACATTCCAGGTATTGGAGGCGTATAGAGGTTCTAAGCGATATGCAAAGTCAATTTATCGAGGAGTGAACCATTTATGAGCGAAAAGGGTTGTATTAAATGCGGCAGCCAAGCTGCAAGTACGAAGGAAGTAGCCATGACCGGCACAGGTCTCTCCAAAATGTTCGATATTCAGCATAATCAGTTTATCGTTGTCTATTGCGAGGATTGCGGATACTCCGAGTTTTACAATAAGCAATCCTCTGCGGGCTCAAACCTTCTGGATCTATTCTTTGGTTAGACGGAAAATAGGAATGGCAGCAGAAACAGCCGACTGGCATCGGCTGTTTTTTGTTGACCGGGGCATCTTCTCGCGCACATGCTTTTATCGACAATACGAACATGGAGCAGCCTGAACTTCGATGGGTATAGGAAACAATCATAATTATCTATAAAACGAGTAAAATATATTGTAAAACGATAAACATTATGTTACATTCGAATCGACAATAACGAAGTGAGGTGCATGTTTGTGGAACGGGGAACAACACTCTTTTTGAAAGTGACCGTGTTTCTGATGGGGCTTCCGATTCTTGCATTGTGTATATTCGGGTTGCCTGCGATTATGAAGGAAGCTACGGAAGCTTGGCCGGATTATTGGGTATATCCCGTTATTACTGCAATGTATCTGTCCGCGATACCGTTTTACATTGCCTTGTATCAGGCATTTAAGCTGCTTGGCTATATTGACAGGAACCAGGCTTTCTCCGAATTATCCGTGACGGCTCTCAAGAATATCAAGTTCTGCGGGATAGCCATTAGTATTTTGTACGCGGCGGCTGAACCATTCCTTTTTTTCATCGCGGATGTCGACGATGCTCCGGGTCTTATCGTCATCGGATTAGTGGTTATCTTTGCATCCTTGGTGATCGCTGTATTTGCGGCTGTACTTCAGAAGCTCTTGAAAAATGCCATCGATATAAAATCAGAAAATGATTTAACGATCTGAGGTGGAATAACATGGCGATTATTATTAATGTTGACGTGATGCTGGCCAAGAGGAAAATGAGTGTTACCGAGCTTTCGGAGCGGGTGGGAATAACGATGGCGAATCTGTCCATTCTCAAAAATGGAAAAGCAAAAGCAATCCGCTTATCCACGTTAGAAGCGATTTGCAAGGCTTTGGATTGTCAGCCAGGAGATATTCTGGAATATAGAATGGATGAGGGTCGTTCAGAATAGGGAATGCAGGGCAGCCAAGATTGGCTGCTTTTTTGTTTGTCATTAAACGCATAAAAATCTGAACGAGTAAGGAATTTATATGATATTGACGTAACGACTGCGAATGGTCATAATAGGTGTAACATTAAAGTGTGATCACATATCACATAATTGAGGTGAAGGAACGAGTGAGAGAAACCATTGAAGTGTCTACGGTGAATTACGAGGTGTACGACCGTTTGAAGCAGCGTATCACGCTTGGCATCATTCCTCCAGGCAAGAAAATTTCGATCCGCACGTTGGCGGAATCCTTCGGCGTAAGCACGATGCCGGTTCGGGAAGCGCTGCGCAAGCTGCAGGCGGAGGGTTTTGTTACATTCGAACGGCGCAGCGTGACGGTCAACGAGCTCTCCGTGGAAGAAGTCCAGCAAGTGTTCACGATCCGGCTGCGCATGGAGCTGCTTGCCGCGGAGTGGTCGCTTGAGCGCGTGACGCCCGATGATATCGGCGTACTGGAAGATGTGCTAAGCACGATGGCGAATCCGAAGATTGACGTGAAGGAATGGCGGATGCTGAACAAGCTGTTCCACATGCGGTTTTATCAATGCTCGGAATCCACCCATTTGCTGGAGCTGATCAGGAACGTGTGGGACAAGGTCGAACCGTATATGACGATCTATTCGTCCACGGTGGAGGACTTCCAAGAAGCGCAGGTGCAGCACAGCGAGATTTTGGAGCTCATCCAAAAACGCGATTTGCCGAACTTATTGGAGAAAATCTCAGATCACTTGAACTATACCTGCGAGGTTGTCATCAAGGCGCTTGCGAATAAAAAGTAAATTCCGGCTGGGAGGTGGATGGCATGACATAAAGCAGGCTCGTCATTGAAGTGAGAGGCAGCAAAATGGAGTCAATTAAATGGAGGTGTAGAGGAAATGACGCAATCAACGCTTGATCAGGAGCTTTTTGAAAGCGAGTATGAACATTCGGCGGTACCCCAAAACAAACGAAAGTCGCTGTTGTCCGTCACGTCCATCTGGGTTGGGTTCCCGATGATCATTACGGGCGCGGTTACCGGTGCGACGCTCGTCCACGGGTTAGGCTTTGCGCGCGGCATTCTGGCAATGGTGCTCGGCAACGTGCTGCTGTTCGCCTATGTAGGTTTGCTGAGCATGCTGGGGGCAAGGGACGGCAACAACTTTTCGCTGCAAGCCTCGCGAACGTTCGGGCGTAAAGGCTACATAGTCTCATCCGCGCTTCTGTCAACGCTCGTCATCGGATGGTTCGCGGTGCAGACGGGATTAACCGGCGTGAGCATGAGCGGCGCCTTCAACGTCAGTACGGTGCTCATCGTCGTGGTGGCCGGCATTTTCTACGTCGTGCTAACGCTGCTGGGCATTAAGGCGTTATCCATTATCGGCATGATATCGGCACCGCTGTTCCTGATACTGGGAATCTATTCGGTTGCGGAGGCTGTCCAGAACGGGCATGCCGTCGCCAGCTACGCCGGCAGCTCGGATTCGCCGATAGCGTTTTGGGTGGCCGTTACGCTTGTATTCGCTTTGTTTGCCGATTCCGGAACGATGACGGCCGACTTTACCCGATGGGCGAAAAACCGCAAGCATGCGGCTATCGCTACCTTCGCGGCGTTCCCCGTTGCGAACCTGATCGCCATGCTGATTGGCGGGGTTATCGCGGCGGCGACGCTCACCGGGTCGGGCGACGTATTTGGCGTCATCGTCGATAAGGGCGGCGCGCTCACATGGATCGCGGTTATATTCTTGTTCATTAATCTCGGTTCGGTCTGTTCCCACTGCTTGTATAACGGCGCCGTCGGCTGGTCGCATATCACGGGTACCAAGATGCGCACGATGACGATTATCCTCGGCATCATCGGCATTGTAGCGGCCGCGTTTGGCATCTGGAATTATTTCATTAATTGGCTGAATCTCCTTGGCGTCATCGTGCCGCCGATCGGTGCCATTATCCTGATGGATCAGCTGGTTACGCGCAAGACGTCGACTGCCATCGACGCAGACATTCGTTTCCAGCCCTTCCTCGCCTGGGGAATCGGCTCCGCAGCCGCGTTGATCGTCAATTATCAGTTCCCAAGCCTGTCTACCGCAATTACAGGAATACTCGTATCGACCGTTACGTATTGGCTTATTTCCAAAAAATCGTCCGTCGTTACCTCGCAATCCGTTACCGCAAGAAGATAAGAGCGAAAGCGGCACGAGGCGCGTCTGCCAACGCGTTTCCTGCCAAGAAGATTCATTATTGTCATTGTAGCATACGAAAATTGTACTTACATCATAATCGGAGTTGATCATATGAGCGCGTTTACGTTTAAGGAAGCAACGGTAACTTCGTTTCATGAGGCATTACGGAACAAAACCGTTACCGGCTCCCAATTAGCGGAATTTTATTTGGATAGAATTGAAGCGTACAACAATCAAGGACCTCGCATTCAGGCCATCGTCACGGTTAATCCGCGCGCGTTGGAGGAAGCAAGGGAGCTGGACGCATATTTCAATGAGACGGGAGAGCTGAAGGGACCGTTGCACGGCGTGCCCGTGCTGGTAAAGGACCAGGCCGAGACGGCGGGTATCGTGACGACGTTTGGCTCCAAGGCTTTCGAAGCGTATGTGCCGGAACAAGACGCCACGATTATCAAGCAGCTGCGCGAAGCCGGCGCGGTTATTCTGGCGAAGACCAGCATGTGCGATTTCGCGGCAGGCTGGTTCTCCTTCTCCTCGGTGACGGATCACACGAAGAATCCTTACGATCTGGATCGCGAATCGGGCGGTTCGAGCGCGGGCACAAGCGCCGGCATCGCCGCGAATTTCGGGCTGATCGGCGTAGGCGAGGATACGGGCGGCTCGATTCGTCTGCCATCTTCTTTTAATAACTTATTTGGTCTTCGCCCCACGACAGGCTTGATCAGCAGAAACGGGTTTTCCCCGCTTGTCCATTTCCAAGACACGCCGGGCCCCATCACGCGTTCCGTCAATGATGCGGCGAAGTTAATGGATGTTCTGGTTGGCTTCGATAAGAACGACGCGTTTACATCCGCCACGTCTTACACATCGGATGCGGGAAGCTACGAAGCTTCTCTGGAAGGCGCAGCCATGCAGCAATACCGTATCGGCGTGTTGTCGGACGCGTTTGGGCCAGACACCGATCCGGACTGCGCACCGGTGAACGAGCAGGTCAGAGCCGCCGTGGAATGGTTGAAAGCCAGCGGGGTTGAGGTTGTCGAAGGCCTGTCCATTCCGGACATGGCGCAATGGACCGAGGACACGTCACTGTACATTACGCAATCGAAGAATGATATTAACCGCTTCTTGTCCAAGCGTCCCAATGCTCCGGTTAAGAGCTTCAAGGAAATTTATGAGGGGCAGCTGTTCCATCCGATGAATGACCTGTTCCATGATATTAACGGTGGTCCGGAAGTGCCGGAAAGAGATGCATCCTATTACCGCAAACGGGTTCGGCAAGAGGAGTTCCGCCGTACCATCCTCCATCTGATGATGGAGAATGGCGTGGATTTCTTGATTTACCCAACCGTTCGGGTATTGCCGCCAACGCGCGAAGAGCTGTATGCCCAAAAATGGACCTGTCTGACGTTCCCGACGAATACGGTTATTGCATCGCAGTCCGGCTTGCCGTCGATGTCCGTCCCGGCCGGGTTCGCCGCCCATCTCCCCGTAGGCTTCGAATTGGTCGGCAAGCCGTATGCCGAAAGCGATCTTCTTCGCTTCGCTCACGCTTATGAGCAGCAGGCGTCGCCAAGACGAGAGCCGGCGCTGTGAGAAAAGTTGATTTGAACTGCGATATGGGCGAGAGCTTTGGCATCTACCAATACGGGGCTGACCAAGAAATGATGCCGCTGATTACCTCTGCCAACATCGCCTGCGGATTCCATGGCGGGGACGCCAGCGTCATGCGGGAGAGCGTTGCTCTTGCCAAGGCTTACGGCATTCGCGTTGGCGCTCATATCGGATTGCCAGACCGAGGCGGCTTTGGACGAAGATATATGGATATGTCGCCAAATGAGGTCTATGCCATTACGCTCTATCAGCTTGGCGCGCTAGAAGCCTTCCTTCGGGCGGAAGAACGGAAGATGTCGCACGTGAAGCTGCACGGCGCGCTCTACATGATGGCGGCGGAGGATAAGAAGCTATCCGATGCTTTTGCCCAAGCCGTTCATGCCTTTCAGCCCTCGCTTCGCGTCTATACGCTGCCCGATAGCGAAACGGCTGCGAGCGCGTCAAGATTGGGGTTGCCCGTCGTAAACGAATACTTCGCAGACCGTCCTTACCTGTCCGGTAAAGTGAAGATGTTCGGGTGGACGTTAGGGGAGATCGGTTCGCCTGCCGCTATCGCCGCGCGAGTAGAGGCGATGCTAGGAGATCCGGCTTTTGCCGATATTGGCACGGTTTGCGTGCACAGCGATACCGCGGGAGCTCCTGCAATCATGAGCGCAATTCGGGACCGAATGGAGCAGTACGCTTGAACAGTCGCCGCAAGGTTTATCCTTGCGGCGTTTTTTTGTTTTCGCAGATGGAAGAGCTCCTGTAAAATAGTATTAACTCTATTGATATAACGAATAGGAGGAATTAAATTTATGAAGTTTCGTGCTGTAATCCAGCTGAGCAAAAAGACCGCAACGGGTATTGAAGTCCCTGTGGAGGTCATGGAGAGTCTTGGTTCAAGCAAGAAGCCTGCCGTTTGCGTCACGATAGGAGATTATGCATACCGTACAACCGTGGGCTCTATGAGCGGAAAATACATGATACCGGTCAGCGCAGAAGTCAGAGCAGGTGCCGGAGTCGCTGCGGGTGACGAAGTTGATGTGAATGTAGAACTGGATAATGAACCGAGAGAGCTTGCTGTTCCGGAGGATTTCTCCGGCGCGCTGAGTCAGAAGGAAGAGGCGAAGCAATTTTTTGAGGGATTGTCGTACAGCAACAAGCGACGTTTTGTACTCAACATCGAGGATGCTAAGACTGCCGAAACCCGGCAGCGGCGCATCGATAAAGCAATCAGCCTGTTAAGCGAGGGACGAGTTCAATAATTAGCCGAATAAGCTTTAAAAGGTCTTGTTATTAGCGATAATAACAGGGCCTTTAATCTCGTTAAGCGTTAGTTTCAGTTGTTGCTGTGCTATCCGATTCTGTTTGGCTCGTAGGCTTCATTCCTCCGCCGCCATGGCCGCCATCGCCTTTAAACGGGAAATTGCCGTCCACAATGCTTTGGGCCCGAGCTGCAGCATCTTCTTTCTTCGCAGCGGCTTCATCTGCCGTCAGCTTGCCGGCCTTTACCTCTTGATCGATTTGAGCGTTAATGGCGGTCTCAATCGCACTGACTACGGAATCCTCGCTAATCCCTTTCTCTTTTGCAATATCGGCAATCGTTTTGCCGGCCTTCAGCTCTGTTTTCAGTTCATCCTCCGTAATGCTCAGCGCGGTTGCAACGACATCCAGGTTTTGACCAAAGCCGCGTCCTTTGCGTCCTTCACGTCCTTGAGCAAGCTGATCGGAGTTGATCATATTGTCCAGATTAGCCGTAAACCGAGTTTCTTCGTTCGCTTGACGCTCTTCGAATGCAGCCGTCAGCGCTGCTTTCAGATCATCGCTCGATACGCCTTGCTCCGCAGCAATTTCAGCAAGCGTGCTGCCAGCGGCAAGCTTCTCGTTTAGCGCATCACGGTCAAGCTTGAGCAGCGTAAGTACCGAGTCGGAGATGAGGTTTCCGCCAAACCCGCCTCGGCCATGCTTGCCTTCTACCGGTTTAGCTGTATCCGTTTGAACCTGCGCCGTATTTTTAGTAGCGGAAGTTGTATCTGTTGCTGCAAATGCGCTTAGCGGAACCATTACCGCCAGAGTAGCCGTAATACCGATTGTCTTTAAGTATTTGTTCATTTCCATTTCCTCCTTGGGACTTGTAGGTTGTCTTACAGGACCCATTATGGACACGGTACCTTAAACGGAACTGAAATGAACATAAGCTAAGCCTATAAATTTCCTGAATTTTTCCTTAAAAGGATTATTCGAATAAAAGAAGGATATGCGGGGAGCCGCACTGAAGGTGATATGTGCTGATAATTGGTTAATTCATTTTATATCGTTTACTAGGAGAAAAAAGGAGCGGATAATCATGTCCTTGATTCATGACAATGTAATCGTATCGTATGAAGTGGATTTGCAGAACGATCGAATAACCCTGCATACATTAAATGAAGCATCGTTGCAGCAAACGGATATTGTGTATACCGATGTGCTCTGTCATAGTTTCGAGCATCAGATGAAACGGAGTATTATTCTAGCGATTACGGAATATCAGATATCGAATTTCATTGCAGGTAATCTTGGAATGCTACAAAAAGGCAAGGACTACGGCTGGCCCGTTTTCTTTGAGACCATAGATGAGCTTGAGAAGACGTTAGTCGAGGGCAAATACAGATACTTTAATCTATTATCCTCCTATGGCATGAATGGTTGGGTGCTGGCGAGAAACATTGAGATCGTTCCCCGCTAGGGATTCTTCAACACGCTTGTCCATAACTCAGTAAAAATCCTCCTCATGTAGCACAATAAGGAGGATTTTTTATGCGCTGCTTAGAAACAAGCTATAATAAACGAATAATAGAGCTCCGAATTCCGGTATGCATTCTCCTGATATGGACTGGATTTTATGTGAGCGCCATCCTACCATTAGAATGAAAACGCTTACTATCCATTAAGGGGGAGCGATAATGTTCAAGCTGATTATCGTCGATGATAACAAATACGAACGAATGGGTATCAGGCAAGCGGTGGACTGGGCCGTGCTTGGAATCGAAGTCGTCGGTACCTTCGCTAACGGAGCGGATGCGCTCGCGAGCGTCGGCGAGCTTCATCCCGATTTGATCGTGACCGATATCGCCATGCCAATGATGAACGGAATTGTGCTGGCGGAGCGCGTGAGGGAGCAATATCCCGCTATAAAAATCATATTTACGAGTTGCCATAGCGACTTCGAATTCGCTAAATCCGCCGTCAACCTCGGCGTTTACGGTTACGTGCTTAAGCCGATTATTTCCGGAGAGCTGGAGGCCGCGGTGCGGGGCGTGCTGGAGGAGATGACCGAACGGGAGCGGATGGAGAGGGAACGTGCCGGCATGCTGCGTCAGCTCGAAGGCATGCTCCCGCTCGTGCAGGAGCAGTTCTTTAAGGAGCTGCTGCTCGGCAATTTTCGCGACGAAGGAGACATACGCGAACGAATAGACTTCCTTCGCGTATTTGTACCGAACAATTCGAGCTTCGCGGTTCTTGCTCTTGATGTCAGGGAGAAAGAGGAGAAGACGGGCGGAGAATCGTCCCGAAGCATCGTCGACGCCTACTATCAGTCGTATACGATCAAGAAGGCGGTTGTCGCGCTGGAGCAACGCGCGAGTATCGGAACGGCTGCTGAAGGAGCGGGTTCGCCGCCGCGGGAAGCATCCCGTGAACGCCGTGTTTCGGCTTACCCGGTGCAGATGGCGGGTGACTCCTTTTCCGTGCTGCTATTCGGAGAGTCCGATCAATTTCTGGAGACGGCGGTGGACCTGCATATGATGATCGCGGAGCGGTTGAACCGCTCCGTCATCATCGGCATGAGCCAGACTTCGGCCTCTCTTGCCGACATGGCGGAGCTATACCGCCAAGCCCGCCAAGCGGCATTAACGACCTTTTACGAAGGGAGCAGCCCGATTATTGCGTATTCGGAGATCGAAGACCGGGCGGAGCGAAGCCCGTTCGACGCGGTGCCGGGTCTCGAATCGTTGTACGGGGACGTCAAGGCGCTGCTCTCTTACGGCGGGGAAGAAGGTATCGACGAGTTTCTGGACAAATATTTGATCGTTCCCGGAGGAGGAGCACCTAGCGAAAGCTACGTTAAGGTGTTCGTCTTTATGACGCTGAATTTGGCCAGCGTGCAGCTGGAAGAGGCAAACAAATCGTTTCGGATATTGCTTGGCGAGGAGCCGGCGGTCTGGAGCAGGGTTAACGGACTCTCCTCCGTCAAGGAAGCGAGAGGGTGGCTGCGACATATCTTAAGGGAGCTCCGGGAGCAGCTGACGGAGCGCAATCCGACCAAGAATCAGAAGGTCGTCGATCAAATACGCGAAATCATCGGACAACGTTACAGCGAGCCGCTGACGATCGAAGATATTTCCAAATCCGTCTATCTGAGCGGACGGCATGCTAACCATATCTTCAAGAAGGAGACGGGGCAGACGATCTTCGATTATTTGATCGACTACCGGATTGGCGTCGCCAAGGGGCTGTTGAAGGAGCAAGACAGCAAGGTGGCCGTAGTCGCGGAAGAAGTAGGGTATGTTAACACCTCTTATTTTTGCCTGGCCTTCAAAAAAAATGTCGGCATGACCCCGGCGGAATATAAAAATAAGGTCATGCTGCGATAGATCGCCGCATGTACCCTGGGAGGGGCAGGGCAGCATGTTCGGAAAGTGGAAATACCGTCACAAAATCGCTTCCATTATTTTTATCTTCTCGCTCATTCCAATGCTCATTCTAGGTTCCGTGCTGTTTTTCAACGTCTGGAATGATAAAGTTGACGCCATCCTGGAAAAAAATGAAGCCCAGCTCGCCGGAAGCGTGACGGGAGTCGATAATATGCTGACGTCTAACGTCGACAAGCTGCTTTTCATTAACAGCAACTTTTATATTAACAACTATCTCGAAACGAAGACCGATCAAAATCTGGTCGGCATCATATCGTTTAACGATTATTTACAAAGCGTTGCCGGTGCAGTCAAAGCGGATATGTCGAACGACAGCGTCATTATCTATTCGCTCAGCGAGGACACGCTGAATGGCGACTATTTGCGCAGAATCGACTCTCTGGGAAACTTCGAGCCGGATGGAGGAGGCCAGCTCCGGCGGGATATTCTGGCCTCGGATACCGGCAGCATTATTTGGAGATTGGCTACGCTTAAGGGGCAAGGCTCATCGGAGAATCGGACTTTTATCTATCTCTACAAAAAAATGGCTTCTCTTCGCGGGCCGCTCGCCGTAACGGAAATTCGGGTTCCCTTCTCGTCTATCCAGAGATACTTCGATGTCGAGCTGCCGGAAAACTCGTCTATCGGGTTCGATTCCTCCATTGGGGGAGGACGGTTTCCTATTGCAGGTCTCGAAACCGAAGGGGGAGCCATTGACGCCGGTTCATCTCGTCATTACGAAATTCGAAATACGCTCAAGTCGGGGATCGGGGAAATTGTCATGAAGATTCCCAGGTCGCTGGTCATTCGGGAGCTGAAGTCTTATCTGATCGGAGCCGCTGCCATGTTGATCGGAGTCATGGTGATTCTGTTCGTAATGGTAGAGATCGTTTCGTTTTACCTGACCCGAAAGTTAGAGGTATTGTTCCGCCGCATGAATACG
This sequence comes from Paenibacillus glycanilyticus, assembly GCF_023715145.1. GTDB lineage: Bacteria > Bacillota > Bacilli > Paenibacillales > Paenibacillaceae > Pristimantibacillus > Pristimantibacillus glycanilyticus_A. Next base: position 98,337 of record NZ_JAMBNP010000015.1, read on the forward strand.
ACCGTAGAAAATTTACTTCATAACGAGAATTTGCAATTCTCCACCGCCGATGACGAGTTTAGCCGTATGGGCAGCGTTCTCCATGAGCTAATGGTTCGCGTCCGCGATTATTATCAGCGAATCAACGCTTATGAAACGGAGCGCACCGTGCTGGAAACCCAACTTCTGCAAGAGCGCATTAATCCGCATTTCTTGTACAACACGCTCTCCACCATGAGATGGTTGAGCGGGGACGAGCGCATTCGCGGCGTCATCGACTCCATGGTGCGTTATTACCGTATCGCGCTTAATAAGGGCAGCAGCATTATTACTATCGATCAAGAGCTGGAGATGATGAACGAATATTTGAAGCTGCAGAAATTCGCGTATGGCATTGATTTCGAATATACGATTAGAATCCAGGAAGGGCTAGGCAACACGCCCATGCTGAAGCATCTGCTGCAGCCCGTCGTGGAGAATGCCGTATTGCACGGCATTAACGGGAGGGAGACTGGAGGCAGCATCGATATTCGCGTCGAACGAAAGCCTAATCCGGAGTTGTCATCCGACGAGGTATGGATCAGAATTTCAGACAATGGGGACGGCATCGATACGGAGAAGCTCGGCAGCATACTGAGGGGTGAAAGCGACAGCATGTATGGCGGTTACGGCATGATTAATACGAGAAAACGGATCGAGGTCTATTACGGGAAGCCGTATGATATCGATGTCCAGAGCGAGTCCGGTAACGGAACGACGGTGACGCTGCGCATACCGGCATCCGCATAAAAAGCAGGGTGATCGACTATCGACGGAAAGAAGAGGAGACTTTGGCGAAAGCGGAAGTCTCTTTTTGGCGTTTCTTCGGCACTGAAGCAAGCGCACGCTTTCTACTCCGATTCGGATTATGTCCGAATTCAGCTATAGGAGCTCCGTTTATTTACTATAACCACTTTCCGCAATGCACTAGAATGAGAGCAACACCTACGAGGAGAGGAGCTGGAACATGCGCAAAGAGATCATCTTCAATCATTCTGCCAAGCCGCCCCGAAGCAGGTTTATCCGGGCGCTGCGCAAAAACTCGTTCGGATACATGCTCATGCTGCCGTCCATCGTGCTTACCTTCGTGTTCGCTTACGTGCCGATGCCGGGCATTATCGCGGCTTTCAAGGACTACAACATTTTCTTGGGATTATGGAACAGCCCATGGGTCGGGATCGAGCACGTTCGGGAAATCTTCGAGACTCCCATGCTGAGGCAGGCGATCTTTAATACGCTGGAGCTTAGCGTACTGACGATTCTAGTAGGCTTTCCGGCACCAATCATTCTTGCTTTAATGATCAACGAGGTCAAGGACGGCCTGTTCAAACGATCCGTGCAAACGCTCAGCTATCTGCCCCATTTCCTTTCCTGGATCGCCGTAGTTGGTCTTGCCTACTCGTTCCTCGATCTCTATGGTCCTCTTAATGATTTGTTGCTTAAGCTATCAGGCGGAGAAGGCGAGAGAATCATGTTTCTCTCCAAACAAGAGCTGTTCCTTCCTTTTCTGCTTCTGCTAAGCGTCTGGAAGGAGGTTGGCTGGGGAACGGTCGTTTACCTGGCTGCCATCACTTCGATCGATCCAAGCTTGTACGAAGCGGCAAAGATCGACGGAGCCAACCGGTGGAAGCAGCATCTCTACATCACGCTGCCCGGACTTAAGATGACGACCATTCTGCTTCTGATCTTCACTCTCGGCACGTTGTTCAACAGCAACTTCGAGCTTGTCTACGGGATGCAAAACGCATTTATCAGCTATGACGTCATCTCGACAATCGTCTATTCGTCAGGCATTCAGCAGGGCAATTATTCGATGGCGGCAGCGGTAGGTTTCCTGCAAGGACTTGTGGCGCTTCTCTTGACTGTCGGAGCCAACACGATCGCCAAAAAAACGACCGGAATTTCGATCTGGTAAGGAGGATGCCCCATTGAATCATGAATCGCTGTCGTACCGCATCTTCAAAATCGGCAACGCCTCGTTGCTGATCCTGATCGTAGTCGCCATGGTGTTCCCGTATCTTAACGTTCTCGCTTACGCTCTCAACGATCCGACGGATTCTCAATTCGGCGGCCTTACCTTCTATCCGCGGGAGCTGTCGTTTGCCAACTTCGAGATGCTGCTTACGAACTCCGCCATTATCCAGTCGACGCTTATTTCCGTGCTCCGCGTCGTGATCGGCACGGCCTTCGCCCTGCTCGTTCAGTACACCTGCGCGTACGCATTCACTCTGAAAGGGCTGCAGGGTAAGGGAGCCATATTGATTTTCCTGATGATTCCGATGTATTTCGGCGGCGGTCTCATTCCCGTCTATCTGCTTTATTCGAAAATGCATCTGCTCAATAACTTCCTTGTTTATATCCTCCCGGTTTCGTTCAGCTTGTACAACATGGTCATCATCCGTTCGTTTCTGTATACGATCCCCGACAGTCTTGCCGAATCGGCGCGGATTGACGGAGCGAACGAGTTTGTCATTATGCTGCGCATCTACGTGCCGTTATCGATGCCAATCCTTGCGGTTATGGCATTATGGACGGCTGTTTATCACTGGAACGATTGGACGACGACGCTTTATTTCGTCACGGATCAGAAACTGAACACGCTGCAGTATATTCTGATGCAAATCCTGAAGGAAGGCGAGCGGATGGCGAGCATGTTCCAGGAGGCAATTCGGGCAGGCATTGCGTCCGGCACGAATACCCAGACACAGGTGACACCGCAGGCGATTCGGGCTGCCAACATTATATTGACGACCATTCCGATCGTTATCGTATATCCGTTTCTTCAGAAACATTTTGTCAAAGGGATTACGCTTGGAGCAGTTAAGGAATAGGGCGAGAATAACCACGGTATGATGCCGGATTTGGCAGGATAGTAAACAACACCCAATGCACGTCCGGCATGATATAGATGCAAATTCATTCTAGGGGGAGTAAGCATGAAATTAAGGATGCGCAATACGGTTATGCTGACAACGGCCGCAGTCCTGCTGATGTCGCTTACGGCAGGGTGCACGAACGACGGCAATACGCCGACAGAGACGGCAGCTCCAGCCAACGCTTCAAATGGAAACGCTTCCGGGGAAAAAGCCTATTACGACATGTACGATGAGGTAACCGACAGCTCCGAGCTGCCGGATTGGAAGGGCAAACAGCTCAAGCTGAAGATCTGGTATGCGCACGGCACGGGCGACGCTAAACGCCCGGTTCCAACGGAGGATATCGTTAGTCCGGAGATCAAGCGGGTAACGGGCATCGAGATCGACAAGGACGGCTCTTTCGACAACGGCGGGCAGGCAATTGACGTCAAACTCGGCATGATCAACGCGGCGAACGATTGGCCCGATCTCGCGTTTGTCACCGATTCCGGCATGGGCAGCCTTAAGGACATGTTTGCCGCGGGCAAGGCGTATGACCTGACGGAAGCGATCGAGAAGTATGCTCCGAATCTGCAGAAGCGCCTGAGCTTCGAGACGTTCCCTTACGTCAAACGTTTTTCGACCAATAACGATCAGGATGGAAGCATCTATTCGTTCCCGACGCAGATGGGGGACCCTGACCGATCCATGAAAATCATGGATCCGTCGTTTGTCACTCCGAACGCGCTCGAGGGTACGGACCAATTCGTGTGGGTGCGCGATGATCTATTGAAGAAGCTGTACCCTGAGGCCAAGACGCAGGACGAGATTGAATCGTTGTTCGTCGAGAAGGGCGGAAAATTCAGCAGAGAGGATATCTACGACGTTCCTGTCAAAACAACGGAAGATTTCAAAAAGCTTCTATACGATCTCCAAAATTTAATTAAAACCGAGAACATCACGGAGAACGGCAAGCCGGTCGAAGTGAGCTACGCGTTTGGCGGCCAAGACAACTGGGGCACGCTGGCCGTTCTGGCCAACCTGTATGGCCGAATTCCGAAAGGCAGCAACTATTTTACGTACTTTGACAAAGAAACGCAGCAGATCGAATATATGTTCCAGCAGCCGTTCTTCAAAAATATCGTGCATGACTTCAACCAATTCGTGCGCGATAAGGTGATGGACCCGAACTCGCTTGTCGAGAACAACGCGATGCACCTGGAGAAGCTGAATAACGGACAATACGCGGTAGCTTATCTGTACGATATGCCTGACGAGAATGTCATGAAAGCCGCGGGCAAAACGTACAGGTATCGCAAAGTGTTCCTGGATTCACCGGTCAACACGGATAAATTCATCTCGCCGATGGGCGGCGTCAAAAACAATATCGGCGTCGTTATTTTCAAGGACAGCGTGAAGGAAGAGGATCTGCCGCAGGTCGTCCGCTTCCTGGATTACATGGTTTCCGAGGTCGGCGAGAAAATGTACACCTGGGGACCAAAAAGCGCGGGCTTATTCGACGAGGTAGACGGCAAGCGCGTGTTCAAGGACAAGGATCTTGAGGATGCTATGGTTTACAACAAGGACAACGGAAAGTCGCTTCAATACAACCTGGCGAACACAAGATTGGCTTCAACGAACGTGTACGGCAGCGGCTGGCCTTATTATCCGACCTACATGTGGGGCGGTTCCAAAGTATCGCCGTTCTACAGCTACGACCGGGTCATTTCGCCTTCGGAGGCAAGAAACTTCTTCGATCCGGGCAATCTGCCTAACCATTCGTACTCGGATCTTGGCATACCGATCAATAACGACATGCAGATCTGGAATTTCTTCGGCGTCGTGCCGGAAGCCGATCAGTTCTGGAAAGGCCGCGACGCTTTCGAGAAAGCGTTGACCAAGACGCTTGCGGCCCGCGACGATGCGCATTTCGAAGAGCTGTGGAAGCAGTTCAGCGAGATCGCGAAGAAAAACGGAGGCAACGAGGAGCTGCGGAAAAAGATCGACGATTATTTCAAAACGGCGAACAAAGATCAGCTTGAATCGCTGAAATAAAAGTCTGCGGCTATTCAAGCTATCCGGACATCAATCCCCCTGCCTGACAACCTCGCCCCTAGTGGCGAGGTTGTCAGGCAGGGGGTTGCATATACGCGAATTGGAAACCGCTTACAGAACGACAAACCAATCTGTTAGGAGGCTAACTGATGTACGCAACGCTTGGAAGGCAGTATCGCAAAAGCTTGTCCCAAATCCTTGTCCTGGCCATGTTATTCACCTTGATAGCCGCGCTAGATGTCCGGCCGGTTTATGCGGCTAACGCTCCAAAGATTGACCGGTTATCGGATGCGGTGCAGGCTGGCAAAACGTTTACGATCACGGGGTGGGATATGACGGCATCCTCGCAAGACGTCGCGATCAAGCTGGATTCGGCCAATACGTCTCCGGCTGCGCCACCGGCTGACGCCCTGCACCCAACCATTATCCAGAGCGACCGGAAAGGGAATTACGTCACGGTGACAATGCCTGGCGGGGTGGCCGCGGGCGTCTATAACGTATGGGTCAAAAACGCCACGGGCTGGAGCGCTCCGGCTAAGCTCAATGCGGCGCGCGCGCTCTGGATTTCCGAGAAACAAGCCTGGTCCAGCCAAAAAATCACGATCGTCGGCCGGAATTTCGCGGGCTCCGAATTTGGAGCAGGGAACGGAACCGTGGTTCGATTAAAAAACAGCTCAAACGCGGTGAACCAGACCATCACGTCCGGCAATGCGTATATGGCCGAGTTTTCTATCTCGTCTAACACACCGCTGGGCACGTACGACGTCGAGATCTCAAGCGACGGCGGCGTGCACTGGAGCAAGCCGAGCAGCGGGCAGCAGCTGCAGGTCGTCTCCGCGGGAAGCGACCCGCTGGGGCTTGGCGTTGCTTGGGCGGGCAACTTCAACTGGGCGAACCAAGTGAACGCGAGCTCGTACGGCGCAGCTCCTAACAGCGGGGTCGACGAGACTGCCGACATTCAGGCTGCCATCGACGCTGCGGGCACAAATCCGAACGGTGGCGTCGTGTATCTGACAGACGGAACGTACCGGATCACATCCTTGCATCTCTCGCGCAAAGTCGTCCTCCGCGGCCAGAGCCGCTCGGGTACAATATTGCAGTATATAGGGACGGGCGGCGCCACGGCTATCGATAGCAAAACGAACTTCGGTCAGGTCGGCGTAGCCAATCTGACGGTGACCATCGCTCCCGGCCACACGAGCCGTCCGGATATTTTCCTCATACTCGGCTCTCCGTGGGAGGTATTGGACGGAAGCGGCAATCCGACTTATCCGGCAGGCAATGTATTGCAGCGCACGGCCGAGCAGATGTTCCTTAAAGGCGTAAAGATCGATTATGATCTTGGCACGAACGGCGCCCCAGGGCAGCGCGGCTTCCCGATGATGACGCTCGGCAAGGAACGTTTTCTCGTTGCGGACAGCGACTTCCGCGGTTTTGCGGGTTACGCTCATAACTATGTCAACCAATATTCTTCGTTTACGAACTCCTATATGGAATTCAGCTTCGGCGTCTACATTAATACGGCGGAATATTACATCGCGACGGGCAATACCCTCATCGGACATACCGCCGTCAATGCCGAGAAACACGGATTGTCGGTGCGCGCCAACAACTACGTGGCGGACAATACGATCGTCGGCATGCGCTCCGTGGCGAGCGGGCTTGTCGAGGGGCACGATAACGACGGCGAAGCGATCATGTCGGAAGCGCCGGGCGGTTATTTCAACTACGGAACGGTTAGTTCGGCAAGCGGACTTAACGTCACGGTCAGCGCGGATCGCGCGCTGGTCACGCCGACCGTCATGTACAGCTATCCGGCTATCCAGATTATCGACGGAACGGGGCTCGGACAACTGCGCAGAGTAACGGGCATCTCCGGCAATACGATCACGGTTGACAAGGCATGGGACAAAATGCCGGACGGCACGAGCAAATGGACCCTTATCACGCCTAACGAACATACGACTGCCTACAACAATACGATCACCGATAACGACAAGGGCATCTGGTTGTTCGGCAATGCCTATGACAGCGTAGTCGCCAACAATACGTTTCTGGATTCGGAAGGCGTCTTTATCTGGAGCGTGGATGTCAAAAACGCGAACGAATCCAGCCTGTCGCCCAACTACTTCAACCGGGTGACGGGCAATGTCCTGACGGGCGTTTCTCCGCTTAGCAAAAACTCGGGCGTGGGAGTCGCTTCGGAGCGATTCGACAACGGCGGCGGCCATTACTTCGCCGTTCAGGCGTTCGGCAACGAATTCAGGGGCAATGACATATCAGGGACGAACGAAACGCCCGTCGGCAATAGCATAACGGAAGCGCCGTCCTACAATACCGGCATCTATATCTCCACGGCGGATATCGGCTATTACGACGGCAATAACGACGTGAGCGTATCAGGAGACACGACAAATACGATCGTAGAGGACAATACCGTCCGGAATAAGGAGTATGCCGTCACTCTGACCCATAGCAGCTATGGCACGGTGCTTGCAGGAAACAAAACGGCCAATATTACCGGCAGCTTCGTCAGAGATACGGGCTCGCACAATACGCAGAGTGCCAATAACGCGGGAGCGGCAGCCTCTCAGTCTACTGCGGCCGCGCCTACTTTCACCCCGGCGGCGGGATCGTACAGCGCGCCGCAGACCGTGACGATCGCTTCGTCGACGACCGGAGCGACGATCCGCTACACGACGGACGGCAGTACGCCGAATGCGGGCTCGCCGATCTACAGAACGCCGCTTACCGTATCGCCTTCACAGACCGTAAAGGCGATGGCAAGCAAAGCGGGCATGCTGCAGTCAGCGGTATCGACGGCAGCTTACACGAACTCGGGCGGCGGTAACTTGACGCTGCAAGCGGAAAGCTATGCCGATATGAGCGGCATTGTCAATTTCGGCACCACGATAGGCGATCTTCATGACGGAGACTGGATCAAGTTTAGCAACGTGAATCTGGGAAGCGGATTTGCAACGCTGCGGACTCGTTTCACGAACGGCGATGTGAGCGCCAAGACGGCCGAGATCCGGCTGGATAGTCTGACGGGCACGCTCATTGGTTCGATATCGACGCCGCCGACGGGAGGCTGGAGCAATTGGGTGGAGACGACGAGTTCGCTCGCCGGAGCGAGCGGCACGCACGATATTTACATCAAGTTTTCCGGCATGACCGACTTCGACTGGTTCCGCTTCGAGGATAGCGTAAGCGCTCCGACACCCGTAACGATTCAAGCGGAGAGCTACAACAGCAGCAATAGCGTCTCCAATTATGTTACGACGATCGGAGGCTTGAATTCGGGATCCTGGGTAAAGTATAGCGGCGTCAATCTCGGCAGCGGCTTCACGCAGTTGAAATTCAGATTCGCGAACGGCGAATCCACGACCAAGACGGCGACCGTGCACTTGGACAGCTTGAGCGGTACGCAAATTGGAACCATCACGACGCCTGCTACGGGCGGATGGAGCAATTGGACGGAAGGAACGGCTTTGCTCACGCCTGCGAGCGGCATCCACGATATTTATATTTTGTTCTCGGGCGCAACCGACTTTGACTGGTTCCGATTCGAATAAGGGAGAAGAAACGATGACAATGGCACCTATTATGCTGCTGATCGACACTTCGATGGCGGCTCAACCTGACAGCATACGGCATGCCGTTGCCGATATCGCGGGACATGGCTTCGACGCAATAGCGCTTGAATTTCGGAATTGCAGCTACAGCGAATTCGACGAGATCGGTCAGAGAGCCATGCGCACGGCGGAGGAGGAGGCCCGAATGCACGGCCTCGCCTTCGTCCAGATTATACCCTGGCCGGGATTGCGGCTCCTCAAACATCATCCCGAGGCTAGACAGAAATGGATAAGCGAGCATGAAGGCTCCATTAGAAACGGCAAGCTCGAAATCAGGCTTAACGATCTCGAGTCTGCCGGACATACCGATATCCGGCCTGTATACGAAGGGATCGCCAAAGCGTTTCTCGTCAAGCGGGAAGGCGGAATTATTCGGGAGGCAAAAGATATTACCGCGGAATTAAGGGATGTCCGTCTGGTCATTACGAGCCGCTCCGATCTAAGCGGAAGGTATGGGGAGGACGGCGACTTGCTGCTCTATGCGTCCTACTCGACCGATTATCCCGATTTTGCGAGTGCTGCCATGGCCGAGTCCATAGACGAAACGCTTGCTTGTTACCTTGGAATGAAGCTTGACGGCTTCGCCATCGACGAATTCGGAGCCGGCAGCAAGAAGGAAGACGTCTATTTAGGCGGAGCCGCTTTTTTGGAAGCTTTTCGCCATCGATACGGCTATGAATTTCTCGACCGGATTTATCTGATGCGGCACAAGTCGGCGGACGATCGCTTGGGCAAGCTTCGTTTCGACTATTACAATTTGACGATGGAGCTGACGTACCGGATCCAGAAAGAGCTGAAGGAGCGGTACGAAAAGCAGCATGGAAAGGCTTCCTTTATGGGTTTTCACAGCACGTGGTGGGGAGAAGGCAATTCCGGCGATCTGTGGGCGGGCAATATCGACTATTTTAAGCTGACGGATAACCTAAGCGGAGGTTTTGTCGATGCGCAATACGACGCGGAGCGGACGATGCTCTCCATGACGATGCTTGCGGAGTCGCTTGCGAAATACTCGGACAGCGGGTTGGCGTACAACATGTGCTGGGACCGGGAGCCAACCTCCGGAAAAATGACGTATTACCATCGTTTGCTTGCCGCCCGCAACGTACGCTGGGTCGCTCATGCCTACGGACATTCCGGACCGTTCGGACCCGGCTATCCTCATCACCCGACGTGGGCGATAACTAGCCGCTGCGTTGCGATGCAGAAGGCGATGCAGCGATTTGTCGGCAAAGCGGTCAGCCGTCCTCGAGTCGCTTTGATGTATGCATGGGAATCGGTCGCCTATCGCAACGATTCGTTTATGCATTATCACCGCCTAAGCCTGAAGGCGCTGCTGCATAAGCTGATGCTGCGTCACGTGGAGGTTGATGTCGTGCCTGCCTATGAAGAGCAGCTCTCACGCTACGACGCGTTGATTGTGCTTTGGCCGGCGATGCTGCCGGAGGCTGCATGGGAGCGAATTCGGCGATATGGCGAGTTGACCGGGAAACGTTTGATTGTTATCGGGCCGCCTGCGGTTTGCACGACGGAAGGCAGGAATATTGCAGCTGAATTCGAGGAACTTACCGGAACAGCGGTTCATGAGGGCGACCGAGGGGAAATTGACTATTCGGGCGAATACGAATACGTGGCTTGGGATCTATGGTTTACGAGGGACCGGATCCCGATGAAATGTTTTCCGTTCTCCGTTGCAAACGGAGCAGGAGATACCAGGGTGACGATCAGGCATGACGATCTGGCCATCGCGGCGCGAAGAGCCAATGTTGACTATTATTCGTTCGAGCTGCCGCTTACGCCATACTTCGAGTCTCTATTGCATGATCTTGAAGAATACAAGGAGCTGCATTTGCCTCCGGGTGTTCTTGCCAAAACCTCTTACGATGATGACGGGACCGTATTGACGTTACTTCCGCGTCTGGGCGGGGAGTTAAATGTGTCGTTCCATTACGCCGGCATCGCGTTTGATATTCATGGCGGAGGTCTAATCGGCCTTAAAATCGCCAACGGACGTCTGACGGCAGCTATCGGAGAAGAAGGGTCGGAGCTGTACGCAAACGGCGAGCGGGCAGACGATTCGTTGTTTGAAAAGATTGCTAGGCTTGTACCATAGAATTAGCAGCCGGGAATATCGTGAACGCTATATTATATCCATTCAAAAAAGGCAACCGCTCAAGCGGTTGCCTTTTCCCATACCCTTATAAAGCTTCAGTCTTATGCTGCCCCGGCAGCGGCTTTATCTGGCAAAGCCGCTCCGTGAAGGCGGAGCCCCAAATAGCGACGCCAATAAGCGTTAACGTTGCGATAATAGTTAAGAAGAGCGGTGAAATGACACTGTAGAGCAGAAGCGAAGCCACAAGCACGATAACCCCGACGGTATAAGGAGCGGAGATCACGCCTGCTACAATTCGCGTAAACAGCATGTTTCCAAGCAGATAGAGCGCCGGCCCCGCGATGATAACGAGAGCGGTCTTCAGCTCCGTGTGACCGGTTGGATGCGCAAGCACCAGTTCATCTGCTACGGCGGACAAGATAATGCCTGCAACGAGGAGAAGATGCGTATAGGTGTAAGCGGAGCGGGCAACACGGCCCGGATCGTCGGAATGCGCGATGAAGTGATGGCCTGTTTTGGCTGTCATGTTGAAATAAATCCACCACATGGCGACGGAGCTTATGAATGCAATAACAAATGAGCTTAAGGTAAGGAGATCCCATTCTAATTCGGCGAAGGTCGCCCCCGTGACCAGAATGGATTCGCCAAGCGCAATAATAATGAACAATCCGCAGCGCTCCGCCATATGCGAGCCTTCCACATCCCATACGGTAGTTGGCGTTTTGCCAAGTCTAGGCACCCAGAAGCCAAGCGATGGGGAGAGGTACTCGATAAACAGCGCGATAGCCCATAGGGCAAGCCGATTCTCTTCATGCGCAATTCCCCCGGCAATCCAGAAGATGCCGGAAAATGCCAGCCAACTCATGATGCGGATGAAGTTAATGCGGAGCTCGGTGGAACCTTTTTGCAGAACCCAGACGGTATAAGCGGTTCTTCCCACCTGGAACAAGGTGTAGGCACAAGCGAAATAAATGCCCGTTTTCTCAAAGGCTTCCGTTAAGGAGCTCGACATGATTAGTCCGACCAGCATAAGTCCAATAAGCATAAACCGGACGCGCGTCGTTTCCGGATTCAGCCAGTTCATCACCCAAGCGGTAAAGATCCAGACCCACCAGATTGCCATGGTCAGGATGCCGAGGTGAATGGCGCCTTCCAAAGTGAAATTTTTCAGAAAGGAATGGGATAACTGGGTGACCGCAAAGACAAAGATTAAGTCAAAAAACAATTCGATAAAGGACACTTTACCGGAATCGCTGCTGCCCCTGCTGCGGAACAGCATGGCGTCTGTTGCTATTCTCTTCATTCGTTCTCTCCTTCGTCCAATGGGCTCCATAGTTTTCGTCGATTGTATCATGTAAGGATGATTGAAGTAATCCCCTTAAGGGAATATTTCCTATGGTGCTGCTTTTTCGATTGTGGTCATTTCATTCGGGAGCGGAAACACAAGCGCAAGATTCAGGAGGGAATGCAAGTGATATCGAAAGAGTTGTATAAGACAAGTGTTAAGGCAGTTGGAGGCCGTGACGGCAAGCTCGAATCGGACGATGGCCTGCTGTCCATCAACGTTCTGCATCCGAAGGAGCTTGGGGGCCCGGGAGGGGCAACCAATCCGGAGCAGCTGTTTGGCGGCGGGTATGCCGCATGCTTCGAAAGCGCGCTCAATCTGGTATGCAGGCAAAGACAAATCAAGCCGGACAGCACGTCGGTGACGGCGCGAGTGACTCTTGGCAAAGATGCGGAGGACAATTTCGAGCTGGCCGTTATACTCGACATTACCTTGGCTGGCGTGGAAAGAAGCCAGGCGGAGGACATTGCGAAAGCGGCGCATAATGTGTGTCCGTATTCCAGAGCGACCCGCGGCAATATCGACGTCCAATTAAACGTGGTTTAGCTTTAACCCTGCTAGATTAAGCCCATCTGATCATTTGATCGGGTGGGCTTTTCCATGTCATCGCTATATTCTGGCTTTTGGGATTTTTACTTAAGCTGACTGCATGGTATGATTTTTGTGCCAGTACGAAAAAAGCGAGTTAGAGGGGGATGAGCCGGAGGCGGCTTTGTCTCCATTCCGTCAGATGGCGATGCTCTCACGCATTCATGAGCTGGTATAGCAGAACTCCCAATTTATTATTTCGACGCATTCACCAATTATTATGGCGTACCCGCAATCCACGATTTATAACTTGACACCAGTCGGGTTCGAGTCTAAGCAATTGGAAGAGACGGATCATTACATCATCATGAAGCAGTTTCTGAATAATACCGAGCAGATGATTAAACATCTGATGGACTAGAAGCTTTCGCCGAGTGGCGAAGGCGTTTAGTTATCTATTTAATCATTTTTCTGATCTGAACTAACTCATTAATATAAAAATCAATCTGCTGCTGCACAGATTCGGTTTGTCTCAGCTGATCAACCTCGGATCGTGATTCGGAGAAGGTCTCCTCTTCCAATGCCCGAAGGGCTATGCCTGCAGCGATGGCAGCAATGCCGTCACCTAACGTAGCGATAATCGCGCCAATATATCCAAGACGGGCGACGATGAGGTCAATGGAATCATTATTGTTTTGATTCTTGCTGTCGTTGCTGCCATTTTTATTGTGACTCATGAATCACGTTCACCTCGCAAAGCTTCTTCTGTTCCCTAGATAACAGCCTATGCAGAAGCGGTTGGCAGGGTATGGGCGCGATTGCCGCACATGGGGCAGAAGCGGTTGGAACCGCAAAAAAAAAGCGGTAGACCAGACTTGATGATCAAGTCCCGGTCTACCGCTTTTTATTGGTTCCGTTACAGCTTATTTCGCTGCGTTCAGCGCTTCTTCGAGGCGATCCCATGTTTCGGTGATGCCTTGCAGCATGCCCATGTCCATAACGGTCTTGAGCGCGTCGCCCGAAGCATAGACAGCGCGGTTAACAAGCTTCGTAGTGCCGTCGCCCAGATCAACGAATTCCAAGACGATGTCCGTTGCGGGCAGCTCGGTATTGATAGTGCCTTCCGCATCGGAGAAGTAATCGGTATAGCTGAAGCTGTTTGGCTCGTCAATTTCCTTATAGACGCCTTTGCCCCATGATTCCATGCCGTAAAATTCCCCTTGGCTCTCATCCATGCATTTCATGCAATAATGCCATACGCCGCCAGGACGGAAATCGATCTTGCAAACGGGCACTTCCCAGCCTCTAGGTCCCCACCAGTTCTTCAGATGCTCGGGCTCCTTGAACATCTTGAACACCAGCTCGCGCGGCGCGGCGAATACGCGCTCCAGCACCAATACATTCTCGTTTTCCACTCTTGAAACCATTGCGTTTGTCATTTGAAATCCTCCTCGTTATTTGGTTTGGGATGTTGGTATTGTTCGCTCTTTTGCAGCTCCTGCAGATACTTCTCCAGGTTGTCGTACCGTTCTTCCATAATGCGGCGGAAGGAGTTAACCCATGAATCCAGCAAGTGGAAGGGCTCGGGCCGGAGCTTGTAGTATCTTCGATTGGCATCAGCTTTCACTTCCACGATTCCGCTATCACTAAGCACCTTCAGATGCTTGGAAGCTTGGGGCTGTCTAATCCCCAGCCGGTCGGCGATTTCTCCTACTGTCAGGGGACCGTCGCGCAGCAGCTCAACGATGTTCATCCGATTGGGCTCAGACAATGCGCTCAGCGTCGTCATATCCAAGCCCGGATTATGTCCTGACATGCCGTTCACCTCTTTATGTGATAGTATCTCTTGTTGTTGATTTAAATATACACCACAGGGAATATTCCTGTAAAGGAATATTTAAAATATTTTTCGTTTACTTCATCCTTACCCGGTATAGCAGGGAATTTAACGGTGGCCATAGAGTAAAGCAGCCGATTACCGCGAATCAGCCGCTTTTTGTGCTACCAAACTCTTGATTTGGCCGTATGAGGGTATAATAAGAACAAAGGGAAGAGGGAGAAGCGTATTGGAATGAAAACAAACCGGAAGCAGAACACGTTGTTGCTGCGCGCCTTTGTCATCACGATTGTTATCCTGTTCGTATTTGGCTGGATCGCGCAGCTGGTCAGCCAGCGGCGGATTGCAGCATTTGACGATGCCATTATAGATGTGATTCGCAGCAATCATTCGAATGCATGGACGGCGTGGATGAAGGGCTTTACCGAGCTTGGATCGGAATTTCTAGTCATTCTGATTATCGTTGGTTTTGCAGTGGTGCTTGCGTTGATCGGCTATCGGAGAGAGCTTATCTTCTATCTCGGCGTTATCGGATGCTCGGCGCTGCTGAATCTGCTGCTGAAGACGGTCTTTCAACGGGCAAGACCGGATATTAACCGGATTGTGGAGGCATCGGGATTCAGCTTCCCAAGCGGACATTCAATGTCGGCCTTTACGCTTTACGGGATTACGATCTACTTTCTATGGAAGCACTTGAAGTACAGATGGATGCGAACGGTGGTTATTCTGATGGGCACCGCGTTAATCCTGATGATTGGCATCAGCAGAATCTATCTTGGGGTCCATTATCCAAGCGATGTAATCGGCGGGTATTTGGTAAGCGCGGCTTGGCTGATGATGAGTATCGGGTTATACGAACGTTTCCTGGAGAAACGATGGATTTCCCGGAAATTCCGGCTTCAGGGGGAGAGTAATGAAGGACCGTCCCATACCTAGGATGGTCCTTTTTCATGCGTTGCCGATCATCTTTTCCTCCACATAAGCGGCTTCATAAGATGCAGGAGAGGAGCTGCGAGCTTGCGGCGCGTTTTTTTGAAATCGCCGTCATGCTTTACATACAGTCCCAAACGGATCGCCCGTTCGATTTCGGCTTGACGCATTTTGTACAGTTGATCGAAGGTATGGTAGTCATTGTAATCGTAAGACATGATGAACATCCCCTTTATTTGAGGTCCAAGTACCTCTTCTTGTTTTCATTATGCAGGTGAAAGAATGAGGTAAAAAGTGTAGAATATGTGCAATAGATTTCCCCTTTTAGCGAGGTGAGAAGATTGGTGGCATTGGAGAGGTATTTGACTTTGTACAATCGTTTTGCGGGCGAGCTTGGGGCGGGCGCTACGGCAGAGGCATCCCTGGAGCAGGTGGCGGAGGCGTTATTTTGCACGGAACGCAATGCCAAGCTTGTGCTTCGAAAGCTGACGGAAGAGGGCTTGATTGACTGGAGGGCGGGGCGGGGCAGAGGCAACCGCTCGCATATTACCTTCCGGGAAGACCGGGAGAAGCTGCTGCTTGATTTGTCTCGGCAGTATGCGGAGGACGGGGAGTACAATAAGGCATTTCATCTTCTGCAAACTTTTGGGGACGGAACGGCGGCGAACGAGAAATTTATGGACTGGATGAGCGGCAGCTTTGGCTTCCGCAAGCAGCCGGGCAAAGAAGCCGACGTGCTTCGCCTTCCGATATTCAAGACGGTTATGACGCTGGACCCGGCGGATTTCGTGTATTCGTTATGCTCGCATATGATTCAGCAGATATTCGACCGGCTAGTGCTGCTGGAGCAGTCGACCGGACAGATCAAGGCCGGGATCGCCCATTATTGGGAGCATAATGAAGATGCCACCGTATGGACCTTCCATCTGCGGAAAGGCATTCTGTTCCATGGCGGACAGGAGCTGACTGCGGGGGATGTGGTCTTTACGGCGGAACGGCTGAGAAACGGCGGCAAGCGCAACAGCTGGATCATGCGTTCCTTGCGGACGGTCGAAGCCGTATCGGAGCGAATTGTGAGATTTCATTTGGTCAGGCCGAACTGGCTGTTTCTGAAATACGCTTCCTCTAACGTTATGGCGATTCTGCCTGCCGGGTTGATGGGGCAGAGCGAAGAGCAGTTCTGGAAGAAGCCGTCCGGTACCGGACCTTTCCAGGTTGAAGAGTGGAAGGACGGGAAGCTGCTGCTTGGGGCGAACCCTCATTACTACCAGTCCCGGGCGCATCTGGACCAGGTTGAGATCGTCCACGTACCGCAGGCGGAAGCGGTAAGAGCGGGAATGATCAACTGGCAGCAGCTGATCTGCGATCCAACGCTGAGAGACGTAACGGCAGAGAACGGCTGGATTCAGATCGAATCCAAAAGCTTATGTACCAGCCTGCTCAGCTGGAATATGCAAAGAGTTGGACCGCAGCATTCGGACGAATTCCGCCGTATCACGAACCGGCTGATTGACCGGAGCGCCATGATCCGGGAATTATCCGGGTACAGGGATTTCCCGGCGAAAGGATTTTTCCCCGAGCTTATGGCTGTCGATGATCCGGCTGAGGACTGCCTGGAACCGGAGGAGGCTCGCAGGCTGCTGCTGGAAGCGGGGTATGACGGAGCTCCGCTGTTCCTGTGCGCGCATCCGGGTCATGCGGAAGATGTGTACTGGATTCAAGAGCGTCTCCGCCGTGCGGGTATTCAGGCTGAAGTCCGGATTGAGGCGCCGTATACGATTCACGAGGTGCTGCATGAGGTTGATCTCTTATTCCATGCGCTGGTCTTTCCGGAGGAGGAAGTAAGCCTCATTGAAGGCTGCGAGCAGGAAGGAAGCTACCTGAAGGAGCTGATGAGCCCGGAGCTGTCTCGCTGGACGATGGAAAGCTTCGATCGGGCGCTGGCAAGCGAGGATCCCTCCATTCGGAAGGCCATCTATACCGCGGTTGAAGAGAGATTGAAGGAGGAGCAGCAGGTCTATTTTCTGCTTCATATGAAGTTTCATACCGATTATCATCCTTCGTTAAAAGGCGTGCGGATCAATTCGCTTGGCTGGATTGATTTCAAGGATATTTTTCGTACCTCATAATAGAAAGGAAGAAGAGGCCGTCTCAAAAGGTGATCGCTCACTATAAAGACGGCTCGCATAGGTAAATAAAAACGTTTTTTCATGAAAATATCGCTGCAGAGGGTTACCCTTGCAGCGATATTTTTGCTCTTGCTGCTTTCTTCAGCAAGTTATGGGCAAGGGAAAGCCACCCGACCTCGAGGCTCACTTTCGGCAA
>NZ_JAMBNP010000016.1 GCF_023715145.1 Paenibacillus glycanilyticus
GGAGAAGCGTCAGCGTTCGCTTTTGTGAAGGGATGCCAACCATACCTCGTTGATTCGAAGGAATCCCTGAGCAATGGCGATCGGAAGAACATTTCATGCGCAGGCTGCTGTTTAGCCCAAATACAAAAAAAGGGGGTGTCCCATCGTCATCTACATGACTTATGGGACACCCCCGTTCTTTTAAACTGACATACTTATGATGGCCGATTACAATATGATCCAGCACTTCGATTCCAATAATCGTTCCGGCATCTGTCAAACGTTTTGTAATTGCACCATCCTCCGGACTTGGATCGGGATTTCCGCTAGGATGGTTGTGAATACATATTATCGATGCACAATTGCGTTTAATGGCTGGACGAAACACTTCTCTTGGATGAACGATACAAGCGTTGAGGCATCCAATTGATATGAGTTCTTTTGCAATGACTCTATTCTTTGAATCAAGCATTAATATAACAAAGTGCTCTACTTTCAAATAACGCATCTCAGGTTCGGCTAGTTTAAAGACATCTTCAGGACACTGGATCTTATAAACGGGAGGAGGGGATATCGATAGTGTTTGTGCAAATTTTAAAGCTGCAAGGATCTGGCGTGCCTTTGTTTTTCCAATCCCATTTATTGAAATAAGCTCTTGTTCTGTTACATCGATCAGCTCCTCAGGAGTAGGAAACCGAGTGAAGATTTCTTCAATAATGTAGCTGGTAGGGTTTTCGCGAATTGAATTTGCTAACCAATATTTTAATTCGTGGGGTGTACCTTTCATAAAGAAAACAGACTCCTTTATTGATTTTATTTGAATAAGTAATGAATCAGGCTGAAGCCAATATCAACTCATAAGCCTTGTCGATAATCGGATTTCCCTCCATAGTGCGTAAGAACAAGTTCTCCTGATAGGAAGTTGTTTCCCGTAGTGGCTTGGCGTGAATGGCAAAGTCCGACACAGCATTAATAAATCGATAACCATTCTTATCGACCTGAGTTAAATCAGGTGCTTCAAAATACCGTTCAGTCAGATCATTTCGCAATTGTTTAACATTCCTCAATTGAAGATTCGTTGCTTTGTCGGGTATAGGAAGAAGTGTCTCAATGTACTCCTGAACTTTGTGATCTGGGGTTCTAATCGTATGAAGTCGTTCGAATTCGACTCCGAGCTTGTCCATATACAATTCTGCGTAGAGCAAAGTCTTTTTGGCTTCATCTAATTTGGATTGAATGTTACCTGTATGAATCGTCGTCCAAATCCTTTTGGCACTGCTAAGGGCCAGATTTAAAGTATTCTGACATACGATGCGAACAGGAGTCATTGCGACTTTAATGCTACCGCTTCCGTCATGACTATTTGAGAACACCATATACGGAGATATGTGGTCCCCGGCAATGACGTAGCTCTCAGGCAATTTGGCGAGAAGCC
This sequence comes from Paenibacillus glycanilyticus, assembly GCF_023715145.1. GTDB lineage: Bacteria > Bacillota > Bacilli > Paenibacillales > Paenibacillaceae > Pristimantibacillus > Pristimantibacillus glycanilyticus_A. The sequence continues at coordinate 1,415 of NZ_JAMBNP010000016.1, forward strand.
ATATCTTTTTGCCGTTTTGTAAGCTACCCGCTGTTTCGAACCGTACACCTTTGCCAAGCAACTCATCTGCGAAAGCAAACGCTTCATGGTTCTGGACAATTTTATATCTGTCCGAAACTACACCGAGCAGCCGATGATCGGCTGCTCGGATATTTGCTTTATAACCTGGGATTTCAACAAGATCTTCAGTTTGAATTGATTTCTGAATGACTGTCCAATCTAGTCCGGCTGCGCTTAGAGCATCATTTGCAGTAAGTGCGTGTTCTACTCGAATTCCGAGCCCATGCCATGGTGCTTCTCTTACGTAAAACATTGATTCGACATTTGCTGGCATCGTATCATCTCCATTCTTATTAAGTATCATGGGTATAATATAGAAATGACCATTTTAGTTTTACGATAGAAAGATATATCAACTTTCTAAGTATGCATCGAGAGATAAACAATCAGTGCATGCAATACGGTTTTGACAGGAAAATTACTAAAAGTGTGAAAAGAGGTGTTTATTAAAAATTTGACATGTAGTTTTTTTTGTGATTTGACGGTACAATATATGGAAATAAAACTCTCGGAGGTTATTCGGGTTGCCTATTACTGAATTAAGATATATATTCTCAGACTATAATTTAGCGGATCTGCATGTTCCTCCTTGGAAGCAATATAGCATTCATATTCATGAGTCTAGTTTACGTACGGTGGATTTAGTTGAGCAGAAAATGATACATCTTCTTGGAGGGGGGACCTATACTAGAAATCAAGTTTGGGTAGATTTACAGGGGGTTTATGGTTTCGCAGACGGTGTGGGTAGTATTAACGCATTAGGTCATGATTTTTTAGCTTTTGCAGCTACAGCTCCTAATAGTTTCTCCAAGGAGTTATGGATATATCGAGAGCATTCCCGAGCAACATCGGATACCCTGAAAAGTACATTCGTGAGAAGAAACAATAATTTGCATATATTTCTAAAACATATTTCTGGTCAGTATTCTAGAAAACTGTTTGACGGATCCTATGAAAGCGATAAGGCTCTTGCGTTTGCTGAACATCTAATTCCATTTCCAAAAAGTATAACTAGGTTATTTCATTTATCCTGGGCACAAATTGTTTCTTTGACAAACCGATCAGATACTAATATTGATTCACTTATTTCACGGTTACACCCAACCCATGATAATCTATTGATAAGCTTGTTGACACGAATAAAAACATACAATAGAGAAGAGAGCAGAAGAAGGATAGCAATTACTTCAATCATGCTGATTCCTATTATCGAGCGTATAAATGCAAGAGGATATTCCCCTTCGAATGTGGTTTATCCTTTTAATAAATTCTTCAATGTTCAAGAAGTTAATATCCAATTACAATCGCTAGGATACACCATTTATTAGGAGGTTTTGGTTTGTCACTTCAGACACATTTAACCGGTACCCAGCTTCTCTTCGACCCTCAAAACGTTTTGGACCTATTCATATCTTTAAAAACTTCTCCTTTAGTGATTTTTACAGGCGTTTCAGGCAGTGGTAAAACTAAATTGGCCCAAAGTTTAGTGGAGTATTTCTGCATTCCTACAGCTGTTGCAGCTCCAACTGGTATCACACCTCACGTAAGTGTCGAAAATCACAGATATAAATTCGTATCAGTTAGACCGGATTGGCTAGATAATAAAGGATTATTGGGCTACTATAACCCCTTGACTGGCGTTTATTACAGCACCCCTATATTAGAATTGCTAATGGATGCCCATCATGAACCAACAGAACCTTTTTTCATAGTTCTAGATGAGATGAATTTGGCGAAAGCTGAATATTATTTCGCTGATTTCTTAAGTGTACTAGAGAGTAGAAGATTTTCTGCAGTTACAGGGCAGTGGGAGTCTGAGGAGATCGATCTTCACAGAGCTGGTCAAAGAGTACTGGCGAAAATTTATACAAGCGATGCATTTCGAATTGCGGCAGTAGGAAGAATGCCGGTCAATGATGATGAGTTTGTTTTGGTTACTCCTTCTGGTGAAAGGGAGTATTTTGTACCTGAAAAAATACAGATCCCACCGAATGTTTATGTGATTGGTACTGTTAATATCGATGAAACAACTTACAGGTTTAGCCCAAAAATCATAGATAGGGCACATGTAATTGAGATGAATGGTGCAGAAATAATCAACTACTTTCATAGCCTGAGACCAGTAGCCGCTCCAGCTGCTGCTCCAGCTGCTGCTCCAGCTGCTGCTCCAGCTGCTGCTCCAGCTGCTGCTCCAGCTGCTGCTCCAGCTGCTGCTCCAGCTGCTGCTCCAGCTGCTGCTCCAGCCGCTGCTCCAGCCGCTGCTCCAGTTCTTATTTCAAATTATAGTAGTATTCATTTCACGGTCGAAGATCTATCACATAACAGAAATTACCAATCACCGAGAACAGAGGCCTCCATTTTGTTCGATCCACTAAACTTTCGTGGTGGGGAGAACATAGTTGAAGTCTCAATGAGTCAAATATGGGGTATTCTAAATAATACGCCATTTCGTTTTAGTTACAGAACCATTAATAGGGTTCTACAATTCGTTGGAAATGGGATTGATTTGATTAGCAATAGTGGATTAGCTCCTACATATGACGATGTAGTAGATTGTTTGGATAGTAGCTTCACACTAAAGATTTTGCCAAGGATTCATGGACAGAGACGCCAAATTGAAACGTTATTAACCAACCTTTTATATTTTTGCAATGCGACATTTTCGACAACAGATTATGATGAAATTATTAATGCTAAAACTATTCCAAGACTTCATTCAACTATTACAAATCCGTTGTTTACATCTACCGATTATAGGTTCCCTAGAACCGCCAAAGCCACACATAAAGTTTTACATTCATTGAATAATAATTATGGGAGTTTTATCTAATGACGGATTGGTTTCAAGTTAATCATTTGGAATCAAACGTAGGCCAAGTGAAAATAAAGTTTTTTGTACAAAATAATCCGGTAGTCATTCAGGAAACATTAGAAATGTATTATCACGGATATATAATTAAGTTATACGGATCTTATACTGATAAACAGACCGAAGCTGCCCATTATCCTTTAATTTATAAAGATTCACAATTCATAAATGAGCTTCAAGCTTTAGAAAACGAATCATATCGCCTGGAAATTGCACATCCTGGGGTTCAGAATCTGAAGGTAATGTCAAAGTTGCATAATGAATCACCAACATCATTGCGTAAAGAGATCTATGTCAATCCAAATGTGACAGCTAATTTTGTTAATTGGAGATCGTATGTTGGTAAGGAATATTTAAGAGTTACATGGGACACTTTTTCCAGTTGGCAAATTCCTATCGAAGTTAGAGCAAGTAAGGTAGATTACTTTGCTGATTACAAAACAATGGTTGAAGAAATAACAGCTTCAATTTCGAATATAATTTGGAATGAGAAGTCGATGACCAGTTTAAACGCTGCGAAAAAGAATGCAAAATCTAAGAGATCTCAACTTGAGGACTTTTTCTTTATTAAAGCGGCGATGATGCCTGACCGAATTCCGTCTTATTTGCAAATAATTGAGTCTTCCCCTGTAACAGATTTGCTATACGAACGAAGAGTTAAATCAATAGGTGAAGTAAGTAATCTAGATTATAGAAGCTTGATATCGATTGCTTCAAACCCAGATTTTCTTATTACGCATGCCAACACAGCGATACCTACCATACCTGGTCTACTTAACCGTTTACCAACCGATGTTGAAGAAAAGTTTAATCGATTGACCTTTGATACGCCAGAAAACCAATTCGTAAAGTATTGGATGATTGAAATCAGCAATCGATTGGATGAAATTGAGAAATTTTATGATGACGATACATTTATTGGCTTTGATTCTAAACTGATTAATGCAGAAATTAGGCATTTGTTGGCTCACCCGATGTTTAATGAAGTTTCTAATGTACAATACCCAGAGACTAGTAGTTTGTCGCTAAGAAGACGAGCGGGCTATGCTGAGATGTTCGAATTGTACGAGAAGTTTTCTGAGATGTCCGATCTGGATTTAGATGACCTGGTGAACTTATTATTCCATCGACAAATAAAACCGGTATATGAGATTTACGAATTATGGGTGTTATTTGAATTGATCGAAATTCTAAAATCAATTGCAACAGGAACTGTTCAATATAGTTATGGCAAAGGCAAAGCACCAATTACTGCAGTAAAAATACCGTTCCACTCTCTTATGTTGGAATTGAACTATCAAACAGTTATTGAACCTGAAATATCAAATAAACCGCTAACTTCTTTTTCTCTTAGAATGGACCCAGATTTTAGATTAACGGTGTTCGATGGTTCAAAATTACTAGGGGGGATTGTTCTTGACGCTAAGTACAAATTCAAATCAGTAAACGAGATTATGAATAGAGAACTTTTGGAAGAAGAAGGGGAAGGAGATAACGTCTCCTCAATCCGTAAAGTAAAACGAATTGATTTGTTAATGATGCATGCCTATAAAGATTCGATTAGAGAAGTTTCTGGAGCATATGTGCTACTCCCTAGTCAAGAACTTAATGGGACTAGATGGTTTGAAAAACAAGGGGAGGTATTGCCTTCGGTTGGTGCGTTACCCTTATATCCATTTTCACTATCTACTTCCGTTAGAGATACGCAGCGAAATGAGATAAAAGCTCATCTATTAGAGATTATCGATGTATTAAAAAATAGAAAAGCAAGAAGAAGAGCATTAATATACAAAAAGAAACCTTAACAAATAAAGGATGAACATTTTTTTGAAAGATAACGAAGTAATTTATTAAAAAAATACAGAAGAGCCGTTCAAGCCATTTCATAGGCTATGAGAGCGGTTCTTCTGCATTATTATTAATTCTGATAACAATAACAAAGGCCTTAAATCAGGTATCCTAAGTTTCTTTTCTAAATATCAGTATATACTGATGCATTTGATGCATCACGTAAGCATAAGGATATCCGAAAGGAAACAAATCATTTGCTTGATCATACCAGATTTTAACACCGCGGTATACAAGCCCAGGTATTGTAGACAGTGTATTAATTATATCGGCATGTAAAATGTTTGGGGACCCTGGTTTGGGCTGAAGGTCTTTGCAAAAAACAACGGCATATTTTCCAACAGCAAGTCGATTAACAGCTAGTTGCATGATGTCTCTGAATCTAATAAGAAAATCGTTATACTCTAGGTTTCCAAGATCTCTTTGATCATCAGTATATGGGGATGGATCAGATTTACCGTAAAACTTCATTTTTTGTCCAGTTTTCTTTTTTTTCATCATATCTGCATAAGGAGGATCGGTAATAATCATACTGAACTCTCTATTCAATAGTTCATTATTAGAGGCTAGGACCTCCAAGGAGTCACCCTGAATCGTACTCTCTATTGGTAAATTTTCTGCTACGCATGCTTGTTGGTATGCGTCTAAATACACACCATTTAGATCGATTCCTACTCCGTGCCGGGGTGTTTCACAAATAGATCCACCGATTAAGCTCCCACCAACACCTACAAATGGATCGAGTATCCATTGATCACCTTTGGTGAAGAAGGAAATGATATCTCTCATTAACTGTGGTGGCTTTGGAGAAGGATGAATTTTTCTAAGGTCAAAGCTCTTCCCATCTCGTATAGTTGGAGGGTAGGCTTGAATTAATACACTATTTAAAAAGAAGGTCCACTCCCTACCCGTTAAGTCATTTAAATTGTTTCTTTTGTCGAATATTCCACGTTCCCCTAAATCTATACCATTTTTTCCGGGGGCTTTACTCTTGTTCCTTCCTTTGCTCTTTTCTGTTCTCCAGAATGGTGCTTCAACGGTAGTTCCATCCGCCTCTCCGGTAGTTTCAATAATAGATTCAATATTCTCGCAATCAAGTTGGTCATTTTCTATTGTTTTTGTAATACTATTGGTATTTAACATAATATAATCTCTCCTTAACATCAGGACCTTTTGAGTTCCCATTATTACTTTTATAACGTCTAAATTGGATATCCTTGAATTCAACCGAACCTTTTGTTGAAAGAATCTTGATAATCTCCTCATGACTAATTAGTCCATCTGCATTATAACTTAGAAACAAATGACGGCAGCGTATGTTATTTACTAATTCAAGCAAAGCTGGGGCTGCTTTGTCACGATAACAAAAGGGGGAACTTGTGGCCCCCCAAGGCCTTAAGCCTGTCTTTCCTTTAACATCAGGCTCATCGCCTACTGCAATGGTTTCGAGAATATGGTAATAAGCGCCGTAGTGTCTCCACGTGTACGGTGGATCTAGGTATACGATGTCGGACTGAATACGTTTTGCTAATTCTAGAGCGTCTTCTTTGAATATCTTGTTTTTATTCTTTATTTGCTGTGAATTCAATTGGACCCTTTCCAATTTAATATCATTTAACGCACGCTTGTCCCATTCTTTTAGGAATGCACCATAGGTCCCCGCTATATTTGCAATTTTGTTCGTAGCACTTAAAAGGGACGCAAGTAGCAAACACTCTTCATACTCGTCAATCAGCATTGTATTCTTCCACTCGCTTATTAATGAACGGATGCCATCGATTTTTGCGGCATTAATACCAGTAAAGAATAGTCTGTGATTGAGTTGTTCTCTTGTACCTTCATCAGAATATTCTCGATATATGAACCCCTGCAAAGGTTCAGAATGATTTAGGTGATCTAGAATAATGTCATAGTTATCGGCGAATAAATTAACTGGCTTTACAAGTATCCTGTTAGATTGCAACAACTTTTCAAAGAGGGGTCTATCAGGACTTAATAAGCCTGCTTTAGCCCATATAGTACAATAAGATAAATTGTCATTTGCAATAATCTCATAGTTTTTTTCGTTGAAGTGTTTAGAAACAACAGCAGTTCCGCAAAATAGATCTGCGAAGGTATTACAATTATCTTTGTTTGTTTTACTTTCTATTTCAGCAGAAATAAATCCTATCAGCCTCTCTTTTGATCCTATATACCTCAAAATAAACCACCTTATTTATTAGAATGAATACACAAGAAGTAATTAAAACTAGATTTTCTTATTATATATTTTCTTGTGATAAATAGCTGTTTTCGTTTTTCTCAGCAATTAAAAAATGTTCATTTAGAGAGTGAAGGTTTTTTGTAACATAAGATGAAGCCATATTTACGAACCATTCTTTTAGTGTGGTTTCATTTTTTTCTAATACTAAATATAAATTTCTTTTTAGGGCAGTATCAATTTCTAATACTACCCTTCCAGATTTTCCCCTAGCCATATTATACCCCTCCTATGTTACATATGTTATGTATGTAATATAGCACGAAGAAAGAGACATATCAACAAAAATAAGAACGTATATTCTGGCTGCAGATTGAGCATGCTTAAATTTATTTAATGGGCATAAAGGAAAAACATTTAAATTTGGTGGAAAATTTTGCTGCGAATTTCAGGGAAGCTATATTCTTACGAAGTATCTCAGAATGGATATATAGTTATCTGTTGGGTTTTGAGAGGATTTCGAACTCTTTTATTGAATTATGGAAAATGACTTAATGACTTATGTAGGCGAGTCCAATTCCAGTAAGGTCTAAACTTGAGTTTCCTATGTTGTCGAACGAGGTCGGCGCAGAAACTGATACGCTAGGCAAGGCTCACCCCTCGCAGGTCTAAAGGAAACGTTTCCAATATAGGGTTGGGCTACTAGAACTGTTGATGGATCTATTGAAGGACGCAGGCGGGCATTACTGACTCATGGAGGAAATCATGAAACTAACATTTTTGACGGCAAGCGAAAAAGTCTTGACGGAAGAGCAAAAGCCACTAACAGCTAAGGAGATTTGGCAAGCTATTCTAACTCGTGGTTATGAACAATCACTTCAGACTCAAGGGAAAACCCCATGGAAGACGATCGAATCCCAAATTCACGTGAACATGGTGAACCATCAGAATACTATATTTACAAAAGTAGGTTCAGGCCCTGTTCGGTTTGCGCTTAAAACGTTTGCCGAGCCAGCTCTCCATTATCAGGAACCAGATGAGCCGGTACTGGTTACGCCGAAATTCAACTTCATCGAGCGAGAACTGCATCTATTTCTCGCCTATTATGCATTTACACACCTGAAGACGATTACAGAGACGGTTTATCACGAAAAGTCAACGAAGAAATCCGGCAGTGGTGAATGGCTGCATCCTGACATGGTAGGTGTCGTGTACCCAGAATGGCGGGACGAGGTAAAGGACTTGTCAAAGGCGATCGGCACAAGATCGCTGCGCCTCGTGTCCTTTGAATTGAAGCGTGAATTAAACCGGCTGAATCTTCGCGAATCGTTCTTTCAGGCGGTATCTAATTCTTCCTGGGCTAATGAAGGTTACCTGGTTGCGGCTGTTATCGAAAATGATGACGAGTTCCAAAGCGATCTCAAGCGTCTGTCCAATGCCTTTGGAATTGGTATTTTGCGGCTCAATCCAAAAGATCCGGACAACTCTGAAATGCTTTTTCCCGCTCGGATGAAACAGGAAATCGATTGGGAAACAGTGAATGTTATGTGTAGCAAGAATCCCGATTTTCGCGACTTCGTGGTTCGTGTCCAAAAAGACTTTTTGGGCAATGAGGTTCACACCGCAAAGTACGACCCAATACTTACCATCGAGGAACTAACCGAAAAAAGCGAGAAGTGGAACATTTAATGTGTTATTGGCTTCCCTCAAAAGTTCATTCAATAGTTCCCGGCGCATAATGCTTAAGGAGATTGAACCATTCATAGCTTGGTGGAGATTAAGGTATCCTCAATTTACGAACTAATTTAGTGGCTTCTGTGATTGGGGACGAAATGGGGACGAAAGCTATCATTTTCGATAGAACAGCAACCAAACGCAGCAACACTAGAGTTGAGAAAATACTTATAAATCAAGGATTTAGCATACCACGATGGATGGCAATCAAATAAGCAATGTTCCCGCATACGGAACATGTATACGTTTTGTTCGGCAATTACTATTTTTATGTAATAGCAGATGGCTATCACTTCAGAATAAATTGGATGCCACTTCCTGATGAAGTGGCATCCAATTTATTTCTACAATAGCTTAATCAAATTCTTCATCACCTGCGCGCCTTCAGCGCGGGTCATAAGGTCTTGCGGAGCAAACAAATTACTGTTGCGGCCTTTAATCAAGCCAAGCTCCTGCGCAAGTCCGGCAGCATTTTGTGCCCAAGCACTGATTCTGCTACCATCCGCAAATGTTGCAGCACCATTCGCAACATCCGCCTGTTTACCCTTCACATACTCATAAGCCCGAACGGCCATGATGGCCATTTCTTCACGGGTAATGGCATCGTTAGGTGCGAACATATTGGAGCTACGACCCATTACGATACTAGCTTTGCTAACTGCCCCAATGTAGCCGGCGTACCAAGCATCGGCTTTCACATCGAGGAAGGTAGCGGATCCATCGACTACTTCGAGCCCTAGTGCCCGAGCAATCATAGCGGCAAATTCGGCACGAGTGACAATGCCTTCTGGATTAAACAGAGTGTCGCTGACACCAGTGACAATGTGCTTGGCAGCCATTTGCTGAATGACATCATGTGCCCAGAAGGCTGGGCTGAGGTCGGTGAACGACTTGTCGTATTCCAGCACGGCATATCGCGAGAAGTGCTTAACATAAGTTGTCATCACTCCATCTGATAATGTGCCGCCAACATATCGCAAAGCTCCGTTCGCTGCGATGTAGTACACGCCAAGCAGATCAGTTTTCGCATTTGGATCAACGGTGAATGTAAGCTTCAATGGCTTCTCGAATGCTGATACCGGCACGACTGCACCATCTGCTCCGATAACCGACAAGCTTAAATCATAGACCGTGCTTGCTATTGTCAGCTTTACTGTACCATTAACAGCTTTGTTGTTAATAAAATTATTCATTTCACTGTTCGGCACCTTAACGGCAGTGAAGCTGATTTTTGCTCCAGATGCTTGCACACCTGTTACAACACCAATGATCCCGGCCAGATCATCCTTCGTAAACGAAATAGTCATGCCATCCATAACAAGCTTCAAGGTGTTGTTGCCCACAAGCTGAACGACATTGCTAGGGAACTGAACCGTATTCTTACCATTAGCTACAGTGACAGTAATCGTACCCGAAACCGCATTTTGCAGATCTGCACTCGTCAGAACCTGTGTAGTTGCAGGAACTGTTGGTTCAGATGGCGTTGGATTGGTTACGACTGGCGGCTGTACCCGCTCCGCTACAATAACCGTTCTAGTTACTTCATCGGCAGCATTACCGGCAGCATCAGATACGTTGTAGTGAAAGGTGTAAGTGCCAGCGACGGAAGTATCCAGCGTTGTGCCGTCATTGACGTTGTTCGTAATGGTCGTCACAATCTGGTCGGTAATATCTCCATCGCGATCGTCAGATGCGGTAGCCCCAGCATCTGTGTAGCTAGCTCCATTCGCCAGATTAACAGTGGCATCGCCAAGTAACGTGATAACTGGCTTAACTATATCCGGATCCTCGCTCACAACAACAGTTCTAGTCACTTCATCCGCTGCATTGCCCGCAGCATCACTCACGTTGTAGTGGAAGGTGTAAGTACCGGCCACGGAAGTATCTAGTGTAGCTTCGTCATTCACGTCGTTCGTAATCGTCGTAACGATACTTCCAGTAAGGTCGCCATCCCAATCATCCTGTGCTGTAGCGCCCGCATCGGTATATTCGGCGCCGATTGGCAGGTTAACGACGGCATCTCCGTTCAAGGAGATAACCGGTTTAATGGTATCTTTTGCTGCAATAACTCCCTCAGAAGCCGCAGTATCTTTCGCAAGTCCCTTCGACAATTGAATGGTAAAGCTGAAGCTGCCGTTGTTATCTTCGGTTGCGGCCTGGAAGGCATCCAGCGTAATGCTATCAACGGAAGCGCCGGTTGCACTTAACCCATCCAAGCCCTGGATCGCATCCTCAAGCCATGCCTTCACTTCATCCTCCGAGTTTGCCGTCACTTTCTTGACTGTATAATTACCCGCTTCAATAATGCTCTTCACAGTCTCGAGAGCCTGCACATCCGCAGGGTCCGCAATCCGTTTCGCAACACCAAGATAGCTAATTAATGCTGCTTGGTTGCCGGTATACGTGTTGTTAATCGAATAAGTGACCGTGCTGTCGACAGGCAGGGTGAAATCATAGGTCACCGTTGTGCCGTCAGCTCCAGGGATAAGACCGGTACGTACAGGCAATGTGACATTATTGTTGTCTTCATCCTTGTAGCTCAAGGTCATATCCATCGTCCTGTTTGTGTTATTCCACCAGTCGCGATGGAAGGAAGTAATGGTATAGTCGCCTGCGGCTAATGGAAGGACGTAGCCGAGCGGGTTGTTCATGGTGTCGGAGCCGTAAACCCCGGTCTGGCTTTTATCGGTTGCAACGACTGCACCTGTAAGAGTCTTATACTTGTAGTTCGCATCGGTAGGCGTATGGCCCCAGACGGTATCGCCAGTGGAAGGCTGATCGGCTGCATTATTAAGCAGAGCATCTCCCACTAAAGCTTTGATGACATTATACGGTGGCGTTGTTGTGCTCTCCGATACTCCAGGATCAAGGAAATAGATTAGGTTGTCAGGAACAACTTCGACCTGCACGTTAATGGACAGATGGATGCCGCCGACAATTTCACCGGTCACTTGTACGCTGGAGTATGGCGTATTGAAGCGCTCCGGCGTGTTGTTCAGCCAATGAACCGCTGCGTCCGCATCCGTTGTTCCGTCCGCCAGCGTGACTTTTACGGTATCCGGAAGTCCCGTAACGGCTTGGCCGGCTCGAGTTGCTACCATCGTTGGGTACGTACCCGTGACGGCCACCGGTTGTGTCCGCAGCTTAAGTGCGCCGGATACATCCTTCAAATTGTTCAAGGCAAGGTCTACTTTATATTGCGTAGCCGCTTCGTCGGCCAGAACCGCTTGCGCAGCTTCCAATGCCGCCGTAAAAGCTTCCCATTCCGTTGGCATGTAATCCGCTTCTGAATATCCGCTGACTTCAGTGATGAAGTCGGCGAGAGCAGCCTTGGATACCGTTCCGTATACCTCTCCCAAAATATCGATCGCATCGATGGAGAAGCTGCCGTCCTTCACGGCGACTCTCAGCGTATGAGGGCCGTAGCTTAAGCCTTCATAGGAATACGAGTCCGTCCGATTGACCGTAGCGGCAGGAATCGCAGCGTTAGTTCCTACAAGCTTATCGTCCACAGCAACATCAATCGTTGCTGCTCCGGTATCGCCTACGAGACGGAATCCGGTACCCGTAAACGGCAGTTCAAAAGAAGTCGGATCCGCTGCACCCGCGGTTACGACGGCTTTCTCAATGGATAGGAAGTTGCCGCTGCCGGATGCCGCGGCGGTTTTGACGATTTTGACATTATGCACGCCAGGCGCAAGGCCGCTGATCTGATAGATAAGCTGGCTGCTGCTGTTATTGTCGTAGGCTTTGCTCGTAACAACTCTCTTCGAAGCGTCATGATTATAGCCCGTTCCAAAATCGTCCAAGTACACGTCCATCCGGACAACCGCGTTGGTGCCTTGCCCTTGGCCGTATACGGAAACGCCGGTCCCGTTAAAGGTGAGGGAGGCATAGCTGCCCGTCTCGCCGGCCCATGCATTGGTGCTGTTCGAGCTCCAGGCTGCGGTATTGCCTTCGTTCTTCACCATATACCAACGGTTCAACGTACCTTCTATCTTGGAGGTGCTGCTGAACATAATGCTTGTTCCGCTGGTGGAGATCGTCCGGTTCAACCGGCCTGCGCCGCCGGATAAGCTATGCGCCCACGGGAAGCTGCCCTCGTGATAAGTCACGCGGGAATCCAGATCATCGACCCGCTCCGTTGCGTAAGGCACATAACCGTTAACGGCTTCAACCTTCAGGTTGTCGAAAACGGATTGCTTCAGGCTCGTTTGAATCATCACCTGACCGGAGAGCGGAGCCCCGCTGGCCGTGTCGTTGTAGGTGGTTACAACCTTGCCGTCAAGGGATGCGGTGATAAATTGGCTGGTCCCTTTAATCGAAATACGGTGCCATTTGGAAGCATCGAACCCTGTTAAAGTGCCGCTTGCAACCGTTGCGGTTAAGCGGATCAGGCGCCATGTTCCATCGGTGTAAACTCGGAATTTATAACCGGACTCCGAATCGGAGGTGGTGCCGTTCAACTTATGGCGCATGCCGATCGCGACATAGTTATCACCAGTATGGGTTGGGTCCTGATCCATCTTGAAGTCGATGGAGGTCTCATAGTTCGCCCAGCGTTCATCGCCAAGCACCGTATACGAGAATGGCGTTGTCGCCCAAGTGCCCGGCTTGTTGCCGGAGTAGATCATCTGCTTCATGCCGTTGGAACCGTCCTGGCCGATGCCCGGATAGACCTCGAAGGCACCGCCTTGGTCGGCGGTATAACGAGGCGTGCCGCCGCGGCGCTCGATATAGCTGAGACCATTGCTGTCCGCCGGATAATCGGCGTATTCGAAATCATCCTCGTACAGGACGGCCGGATTGCTTCCGTCAACATCCAGCACGGATTGCTTCGGAATATCGTTATTGCGTGTGTATGGCGTGCGCGGATTGCCCGTATTCGGGTTTACCGTCGTGCTTGTCACGCTGACCATGGAATGCGGTTTGACCGTAAGGGTATACGAATACACGTCTCCATTATCGGTTGAAGCAAGGTTAGTAAGCTGCTTGTACCAGTTGGCGTCATAAGCCTGACCGGCGTCGGCTCCGCGTGTTTCCCATACCTGAAGCGGGTTTCCGGCATTGGCGATATTTTTCTTCACGTCGAATTGGTACTCGGCTACCCGATCGCTGTCATTAACCATCACGACGGAGAAGTCCTTCTTATCCGGACTGACAAAAGCAAGGCGGTTATATTCCGCTCCGGCCGCATTGCCTTCCATCTCGCTGTTGCCGCGGCTGCCAATGACGCCAAGGCTTGCGTTCGGAATATACATCCAGTCATTGGCGGCGAATTGCGTAAACTGCATCACCGTCTGGATACCCACGTCTGGAACATAGTAGCCGGACCATGGATCTCTTGCTCCGATCAGCTCTTTGCTGCTATACGGAGCACCGCTGTAGAACGCGCCAATCGCGGGCTGGAACATGTAATGCGTTCGTTTGCCCTGCGTGTACATGCCGATAAAGCGGCCTGCCACGTCCAGCGCGCTGGCGACGCCGCCGAATTTTTCATCCGAATTGGCACGGTACTTGGCGAATGTCTGAGGCGCTACGCCTTCACTGTACCAGACTTCCTTCTGGTTCTGCTCGTTGACCTTCAAGTAGTCGGCGCTGGTTGCCATGTTATAGTGATAAGCCATTACGTCCACGGCATTCATCAGATCCGGGTCCGCGAGCATGCGGGTTGGGATGTTGAGGGAAGCATTTTCGTCGGAAGCGATAATCTTGATCTTGTCATAGTTAGGGAACTCCGCATCGCTGCGCATGCGGTTGGCGAACCACTTGATGAAGTTCACGTTAGGAGTGCCGGTCTCGTTGCGGTCCGGGTTAATGTAGTCGAGGTCGTAGCCGTAGGTGTTATGAATGGCGATAGCGGTATCCTTGTACCACTTGTACATTCTCTCGTAAGCGGTTAGTGTAGCGGGCTGGGAAGGGTCGGTATTGCCGTCGCTCCAGGGCTGTACCCAGCCTGGCTGCGTCCAGCGGAGGATGCTGACTTTGATGTCGGGATTGATCGTCTTGGCATCGGCTGCGAATAGGTAGCCGGCTCCTCGGCGAACATTGGCTTCTTCATCAGCCGACCGCTTGGTAGCGGGCTCGGTACCGGAGGAGGTATTGGAGTCGTTGCCCATCTCAATCTTAATATCGTTGATGCCAGCGCCGGAGTCTGGATTGAATAAGAGATTCATCATTTCCCAATACTGGTCGGGATGCTCTTCCTTATAATCCAGCAGCAGGCGGGAGGTATTGTTGGCGGACACAAGGCCGTAGCCTTTGAACGTATTGGCAGGGTTGGTATCGGCGGCTTCGCCGTCAATGGTAACCACGGTTGGCGCCGATTCGGCGGCAGCAGACGGGGCAGCGGAGATCAGTGGTATAGCGAGAACAAGCGCTAGAACAAATGAAAGGCTTTTTTGAAGCGGATTGCTTATCTTCATTACCTGCTCACTCCTTAATGGACGATGGTCATGCTGTAAGGTGTCTCGTCTAAGATGTGATGGTGAATGCGTATGCCAAGCAATGGCTCGCTGATGTTCCCCCTTCCGTATTCGATTACGCCGCTTTATTATAGAAAAGTTTGGAAGCGTATTCATCCAATTAATTTTACATGTAATGAAACTATCTTTACCTCTTGCAGAAGTGCCCCAAAAAATAAAAATACTTACATACAAGTTAAATCCAAGGGGGATAACCCTTTAATTTGATCCTTATTATGAAAGCGTTTTCTCTCTATAATCTTGTTCAGAAGGAGGTGGCAGCCGAGGCTTAGCAGAGAGGGTCAGACACAATAACAATCTACTTCATAGAGAATCAGCGCGCAGAGATGATTCACGTT
Organism: Paenibacillus glycanilyticus; assembly: GCF_023715145.1. Classification (GTDB taxonomy): domain Bacteria; phylum Bacillota; class Bacilli; order Paenibacillales; family Paenibacillaceae; genus Pristimantibacillus; species Pristimantibacillus glycanilyticus_A. The sequence goes on from NZ_JAMBNP010000016.1 coordinate 16,949, forward strand.
AAGTCGTAGGTACAATGTTGTGACAAGCCATATCAAAATCCCAGGAGGTAGATTATGTTTAAGTTGAAAAAGAAGGTTATGACAGCAGTACTGGCAGCATCCATGAGTATCGGTTTATTCGCGGCAACGGCAAATGCGGCAACAGACTACTGGCAGAACTGGACGGACGGCGGCGGAACGGTGAACGCGGTTAACGGTTCCGGCGGCAACTACAGCGTGAATTGGTCGAATACCGGCAACTTCGTAGTAGGCAAAGGCTGGAATACCGGCTCCGCATCCCGGGTAATCAACTATAACGCGGGTGTATGGGCGCCAAGCGGTAACGGCTATCTGACCCTTTATGGATGGACAAGAAACTCTCTGATCGAATATTACGTGGTAGACAGCTGGGGTACTTACCGGCCTACCGGTACTTATAAAGGAACAGTGAGCAGCGACGGCGGCACCTACGACATCTACACCACGCAACGCGTCAACGCCCCTTCCATTGATGGAACGGCTACCTTCACGCAGTACTGGAGCGTACGTCAATCGAAGAGAGCAACCGGCAGCAACGTCGCCATCACCTTCAGCAACCACGTTAACGCTTGGAAGAGCAAAGGCATGAACCTGGGCAGCAGCTGGTCCTACCAGGTGCTCGCAACTGAAGGCTACCAAAGCAGCGGCAGCTCGAACGTAACGGTGTGGTAATTCAAGTTGCCCATTATTGAAAATTTCATTTAGCTATTGTAAAGGCCGGCCGGTCTCCCAGACGGCGGCCTTCCCTATTTCCATCGTTTAAAGGAGATAACGTTATGAGAAAGCTCGTTACCTGCTCTCTATTAGCAGCCATGGTTGTTATCGGCGCTTGTTCGCAAGGTGAGCCGAAGCAACAGACGGAAGCAGCTGCCGCCGTTAAACAGACTGCTGCAAAACAACCTGCCGAGGTCGGCAGCAAGGATGGCTTTGTGTTGGTGAAAGGCGGCGCTTTCGTAAATACCAAATCCAGCTACTATGGCAAAGCTCTGACGCTGCCCGACTTCTATATCGGCAAATATGAGGTCACGCAGCAAGAATGGGTCGACGTCATGGGGAGCAACCCTTCCCAATTCCAAGGTCCCAAGCTGCCGGTGGAGATGGTGAGCTGGTATGATGTCATCGAGTACTGCAATGCGAGAAGCATGCGAGAAGGCTTAAAGCCTTTTTATAGCATAGACAAGATTACGAAAGACCCGAATAACAAGAGCGAGAATGATCAGCTCAAATGGAGCGTGACCATCAACGAAGGAGCAAACGGTTACCGGCTGCCAACGGATGCGGAATGGGAGTACGCCGCAAGCGGGGGACAGCTAAGCCAAAGCTTCACCTATAGCGGGAGCAATAATATTAATGAAATTGCGTGGTACTGGAGAAATGCCGGGGAGAAGTATTTGGACGGAGACTGGACCTGGCCCGCGATCGAGAATAACCATGATACGACGAAATTAATCGGCATCAAGAAGCCGAACGAGCTGGGTCTTTATGATATGACAGGCAATGTGCGGGAATGGTGCTGGGACTGGTACGTAGGCGAGGATGTGCCGCAAGGCGCTCTAAGAGTGGTCAAAGGCGGCGGCTGGATTGGCGACGTTGGCAGCGCCGAGTCTGCTTACCGGGGTAAGTTCGAGCCAAACGGCTTTGGACCGGATCAAGGCTTTCGTCTAGTTCGCGGGGAGTAAGCTGGTGGCAACCACATATACAGGTACAATCGAAAAAGCACATCGCATCGGGAGCGCGGTTCGAGAAGAACCGGCGTCTTATGCGATGTGCTTTAGGTTGTTAATCGGACGGATTTTGTTACACTAGAAATAGTGAAGAAGGAGATGGTTCCTCGATGCCGGTCTACAATAAATTGGTTCGCGATCTGGTTCCTCAGGTAATAGAAGCTACGGGGAAAGAATGCCGTACCCGCATTCTGGAAGAGAGCGAGTATGCGGATGCCTTAAGGATGAAGCTCAAGGAAGAGGCTGAAGAATACCTCTCCGCACAGAATCAGCGGGAATCGCTTGAAGAGCTGGCGGATTTGCTCGAGGTTATTCGCGCGCTGGCTGCAACGCATGGTGCCTCTTGGGAGCAGCTTGAAGCGATAAGAGCGAAGAAGGCTGAAGCGCGAGGCGGCTTTCAAGATAAAGTCTATTTAATCGATGTCGATGACTAGGAATGATGGTGACTATGAAGGTACAACTAGACAATGAAACGATAGACATTAACGTCCTCTACGGCGTGCGGAAGAAGCTTGCTATCCAGATGGATTCCATGGGGCATATCACGGTCAGCGCGCCCAATCATACAAGTGATGAGGTCATTGAGCGAGCGGTGAAGCAGCATGAGAGGGAAATTCTGCGCAGGCTGCAGGCCATAGCGAAAGCGCAGAACGCGCCAAAGGTAAGAGAGTACCAGGAAGAGGGCAAGTTCCTTCATCTTGGGAAGTATTATGCTCTTCAGGAGCTGATTGAGACGGAAGGTCTGACGGAGGAGGAGCTGAAGCTTAATCTCCGAAAGTTCTATTTTGCCAGCTGCAAGAAGGTTATTGCCGAACGGATCAAGCCGTATCAGGCGATGCTGAAGGCGAAGCCCAAATCGATTGATATCGTTGAGTCAGCGACCAAGTGGGGAAGCTGCAGCTCCAGCAAAAAGCTCACCTTCAACTACCGTCTGGCGATGGCGCCGCTGGAAGTGATCGATTATGTCATCATCCATGAGCTCTGCCATCTTACGCATATGAATCACGACCGTTCCTTCTGGCGTCTTCTCGGAAGCATCATGCCTGACTACAAAGACAAGGAAGCGTATCTGGCGCGGCACGGGCATGCGATGACGCTGTAATGGCCATGTTTTTGTATATAGACATGAATGTGCAGGGCATCCCGTATAATATAAGAGAATATTGGTTATGAGGGAGAGAGGAGACTCTCTCTTTTTTATGCTTGAATCGGTGTCGAATTTAGCAGAATTAATAATCCTTTAGTGCTATGATAAATCTATTGACAGATTGATAGAAACGTAAAGCCACATTCTTACGAAGGATGAATCATCGCCTATAGCTCAAACTTGGCTATTCTTGTGATCGTTCATGTTAGGAGGTACGAAGCCTTTGGATAATAAACGCATATCCTGCGACTGGTCCTACAGCGAGATTGTCAATTATGGCATTCAGCAGAATCATGTGCCGGTCGTCAGATCGATAGAGATACATAATCAATCGGAAGAGGAGCTGCGCGACTTTACGGTCCGCATCACTTCCGAGCCGGATTTTGCCTATGAGTGTAGCAAAACCTACGGCCATCTGCCCGCCGGTCAATCGCTGAATCTGGGAACGATTAACCTGCAGATGTCGGCGACCTTCCTGGCTAATCAGTCCGAGCGTTTAACCGGAACCCTCACTTTACAGGTTCTCCAGGGAGATTCGGAGATTTACCGCGAGCGGGGAAGCATCTCGGTATTAGCCTTCGACGAGTGGAGCGGCCTTGCCGTGCTGCCGGAGCTGACGGCTGCTTTTGTCATGCCGAATCATCATCATATTGCGCAGGTCGTTCGGGAAGCGGCGGATATTTTGGCCAAATGGACAGGAAGCTCCTCGTTCACCGCTTATCAGAGCAAGGATCCGAACAAGGTGCGGACGCAAGCCGCGGCGATTTATGCGGCCCTGCAGAACCGCAGGATCGCTTACTGCGTAGCTCCTCCAAGCTTTGAGGCGATTGGTCAGCGCGTCCGTCTGCCGGAGACGATCTTTGCGCATCGGATGGGCAATTGCCTGGATTTGTCTCTCCTCTATGCGGCCTGTCTGGAGGCAGTTGGGCTGCATCCGCTGCTCGTCTTTACGAAAGGGCATGCCTTCGCCGGCTTATGGCTGGAGGAAGAGACCTTTGCGGAAAGCGTGCAGGATGATATCTCCGTTATAACCAAGCGAATCTCGGCGGGGATGAATCAAATCTGCGTCGTGGAGGCTACGGCCTTCGTTGAAGGCGAGACGGTAAGCTTTGACCAGGCGGTTGTACTTGCGGAAAAGCATCTGCTCGACCCCGATCAATTCGACTGCGCCCTGGATATCCGAAGAGCGCGCTCTGCGGCGGTGCGTCCGCTTCCGATTCGAACGGCTACGCCCGAAGGCTGGATCATTGAACAGCCGGCAGGTACGCCAGCTGAACAGGATGCAGCAGCACCGGGGCTTGTTGATGTGTTCGAAAAACCGCTCGAAGTAGAGGCCTTGGCGCAATCCCCGAGGCAGAAGTTATGGGAACGCAGGCTGCTTGATCTGACGCTCCGAAATTCGCTGCTTAACTTCCGCCTGTCCAAATCCAGTATTCCGGTCATTACGGCTCAATTAGGAGATCTGGAGGATGCGCTGGCCGACGGCGAAGAGTTCCAGCTGCTTGCCAAGCCAAATGACTGGCAGAATAACGGCCGGAATGCGGATTTGTACCAGAGCATCCATAATGATCATCCCTTTGCCCAGCTCTTAAGAGAAGAGTTCAACCGGAAGCGTCTGCGCGTCGATCTGGATGCCCTTGAGCTGGAGAGAAGAATGGTGCATCTGTACCGTTCGGCCAGAGTCTCCCTAGAGGAAAATGGTGCAAACACGCTGTATCTCGCGCTTGGCCTCCTGAAATGGTATGAGACTCCCGTCAGCGAGCTGCCTCGTTATGCGCCAATTGCCCTCGTTCCGGTCGATATTATCCGGAAGTCCTCCCGTCAGGGCTATGTGATCCGGGCAAGAGACGAAGAGCCGCAGATGAATATTACGCTGCTGGAGATGCTGAAGCAGGATTACGGCATCGGCATTGACGGGCTTGATCCTCTCCCGAGAGATGAGAAGGGAATTGCCCTCAAGCAGGTGTTCCACGTCTTCCGGCATGCCCTGATTCAGGTGCCAAGGTGGGACATTGAAGAAACAGCTTATCTGGGCTTGTTCTCCTTCGGCCAATTTGTCATGTGGAATGATATCCGCACGCATGCCGATAAGCTTGCCCACAATAAAATCGTTGCCAGTCTGATGGAAGGCCAGCTGAAATGGCAGGAGCAGCCGGAGGAGACAGCATCGCTTGATCTTGATCATCCGACCCGCTTATCGATTCCGATCAGCGCCGATTCCTCCCAATTGTCGGCGATTCGTGCCGCAGGGGCCGGTCAAAGCTTTGTGCTTCATGGTCCGCCGGGGACGGGCAAATCCCAGACGATTACGAATATGATTGCCAATGCGCTCTCGCAAGGGAAGCGGGTCTTGTTCGTCGCGGAGAAGATGGCGGCCTTATCCGTCGTACAGCGCAGGCTAGAGCAGATTGGACTTGGTCCGTTTTGCCTGGAGCTGCATTCCAATAAAAGCACGAAGAAATCCGTTCTGGATCAATTAGCGGCTGCCATTGAGGCGAAGAAAATTCCGGCATCCGAAGCCTGGAGCAGTCAGGCGGACCGCTTGTTCCAGCTCCGTAGCGAGCTGAACGGCTATGTGTCTGCCCTTCATCATAAGCATCCCTTCGGCATGACTTTATTTGAAGCGATCTCGGGGTACGAACAGGCAGGCGAGGCTCCTGTTGTTGTTCATTTCAATGATGCGACAATAGAAGCACTGACTCCGGATAAGCTGATGGTCTGGAAGGATCTCGCGGCGCGTCTGCAAATCGCGGGAGCGGAGTCTGGCGAGCCGCATCTGCATCCATGGAGCGATTCGGATCTCACCACTTATACGCAGGCGTTAAAATCAGAAGCGGATCAGCTGCTGAAGCGTTATATTCCGTTGTTGGCTCACCAGCGTGATGCTCTTAGCCAAGCGGCCGGACGCTTCAAGCTGGACACCGCTAATCTCGGCTATCTCCAGCAACAGATACTTGTTCAGCTCTGCGAGCTAGCGAGCCGTGCTCCGGAGATCAAGCCCGCCTTGCTGCAGGCAGCGGATCTGGAGGAAGCTTTGGCACAAGTGAGGGCAACGGCCGAGCAGGGCAGACGAAGAGATCAGCTTCGGGCGAAGGTAATCGCGAGATTTACGCCGGAAGTAACCAGACTGGATGCGAAATCGGTTCTAGCCGAATGGGATCGGGCAGAGCTGCAATGGTTCCTGCCGAGATGGTCCGGGCAAAAACGCATTCTTAAAAAGCTGAAGGGTCTTGCTGCAAGCGCATCGGCTCTGTCGAAGGATCAGGTTAAACCGGCTTTGGTTGAGCTAACCGCTTGGCAGGAGGAAGAGTCGAAGCTGAAGGAGATGAAGGGAAAAGCCGCCTCTTATCTGGGTCAGACGTGGGCAGACTCGGAGGAAGGCAAATGGGAGGAGCTTGTATCCGCCTGCGATTGGTCAGAGAAGCTTCAGGCTCTGTTAGTCCAATGGTTCGGCAACCGCACCACCGCGAATTCATCCAGGCAGCAAATGACCGATGTTCTCCTTGACGGTCGTCATGATCAGGCGCAGCTGACCTTACTGCGGAGTATTGGAAGTCTTGATCAGCAGATCAAGGCGGATGAGAGCGAGCTTGCGCGTCTGCTGAGCATTCCTTTCGAGAAGCTGCGGACAACACAGAGGGCTGGCGAATGGCTGGTATTTATCGCGGATAAGGCGAGGCTGTGGTCCAGTCATATCGACCGGCTGCGCGAATGGAGCACATGGCGCAGAGTCCGCGCGGAAGCGGTAGAAGCGGATCTGCAGTCACTTATTAGCCCGTATGAGGAAGGCCAGCTCGGTAATGCTCAGCTTATCGCCGCATTTGAGAGAGGGCTGTATAGATCAATTGCCAACTATATCATTGCAAGAGATAAAAGTCTGCTCGCGTTCTCGGGCAAATTGTTCGAAGACACGATAACGCGCTTCCGGGCAGCGGATGAGCAGTATTTGACCTTAACCCAGCAGGAGATTGCAGCGCGCTTATCGGCCAAAATCCCGCAAATGTCGGTGGAAGCCGCTCAAAGCTCGGAGGCCGGAATTCTCCAGCGGGCCATCCGAAGCGGGGGGAGAAATCTCTCCATCCGCAAGCTGTTTGAGACCATTCCGAATCTGCTGCCAAGGCTGACGCCTTGCATGCTGATGAGCCCGATCTCGGCCGCGCAGTATTTGGATCCGAATGGCGCCAAGTTTGATCTCGTTATCTTCGACGAAGCGTCCCAGGTACCTACGGCACAGGCGGTTGGCGCGCTTGCGAGAGGTCATCAGGCTGTTATCGTAGGCGATCCGAAGCAGCTGCCGCCAACAAGCTTCTTCTCTAAGAATTCGACTGAAACGGATGAGGAAGAAGCGCTGCAGGATATGGAAAGCATTCTGGATGATTGCCTCGCGTTAGGCATGCCGGAGCGGCATCTGACCTGGCATTACCGGAGCCGGCATGAGAGCCTAATTGCCTTCAGCAATGCGCATTATTACGAGAATAAGCTGATGACCTTCCCGTCTCCGGATGAGCCTGTCTCCAGCGTGACCTTGATACCCGTGGAAGGCTATTACGACCGCGGCCGTTCGAAGCAGAACCGGGCGGAAGGCGAAGCGGTTGTAGCGGAGATGATCCGCAGAGTCAAGGATCCGGTATTGCGCCAGCGCAGCATCGGGGTCGTAACCTTCAGCTCCGTTCAGCAAACGTTAATAGAAGATTTGCTGGAAGAGGCGATGAAGCAGGATCAAGAGCTGGACCTGTTATTCGCGCAGCTGCCGGAGCCGATCTTCGTGAAGAACCTGGAGAACGTGCAAGGGGATGAGCGCGATGTCATCCTGTTCTCCGTGGGTTACGGACCGGATGCAACCGGCAAGATCAATCTGAACTTTGGACCTTTGAACCGGCAAGGCGGCTGGCGCCGCCTGAACGTCGCGGTATCCCGCGCAAGGCATGAGATGCTGGTCTATTCGACGTTGATGTCCCATCACCTGAATGCCAGCCGAATCAGCGCGCAAGGCGTGCTTGGCTTGAAGGCCTTCCTCGATTACGCGGAAAAAGGGCAGCGTGCGCTGCCGGCAGGCGCTTCGTCTGAGCAAATCTCGCTGGCGTCCAATCTTCACCGGAGCTTGGCTGCCGAGCTGAAGGCGCTTGGCTATGAGACGGAGCAGCAGGTAGGCGCATCGGGTTACCGTATTGATGTTGGGGTGCTTGATCCCGTAAACAAAGGGCAATATGTGCTTGGCATCTTGCTCGACGGACCGATGTACCGGGATGCGGGAGCGGCTCGCGACAGGGACATCCTGCGGGAGCAGGTGCTGGGGCAGCTTGGATGGAATCTCGTTCGTGTCTGGAGCCCGGAATGGTGGGAGAACAAAGGCAATGTGATCCGCCAGATTGTTGATGCGATTCAGAACGCCAAGGCAAGATCGCATAAGGTCGAACCTATTGCCGTGCCAATGGCAGCGATTCATTCTGAGCCTGTTGTGCAAGTGCAATCCATCGCAGCTGTAGCAGAACAGCCGGGCAAGTCGGATGTTTTAACCTACCTGCCTAGCCGGCTTGAACCCGTCTCGCTCGGAACGGAGATGTTCTACTCCCCGGCCTCCACGGAGCTGATTCTTGGACAGATCAGGCAGGTGGTCCGCGAGGAAGGGCCGATCAGCCGCAGCTTGCTGGCGAAGCGGGTGTTGCAGGCTTGGGGCATTACCCGGCTTGGCGCGAAGCTGGATCAGCGTCTAACCGATCTTATTGCCAGACTGAAGCCGCTGGAGAGCGTCTCGGACGGTGCCGTATTCTACTGGCCGGAAGGCTCGGAGCCTTCCCGTTATGATCTATTCCGCGTTGCGACCGATGAGGCAAGGCGGACGGCGGAGGAATTGCCGGCGGAAGAAATCGCGGCTGCGGTTAAGGCCGTTCTTGCTTCGCAAATCAGCCTGCCGCAAGAAGATCTGGTTAAGCAGGTCCTGAGACTGCTAGGCTACGCAAGATCAGGCAATGCCCTTGACCGTGTTATCAGAAACGGCGTCCAGAAAGCGATCGAGCTGGAGTACGTGCAATCCGATGAGCAGAAACGTATTGTTTTGAAATAGGGGGAAAAAGAAATGACCGCATACGACTCGTATGAAGGTCATTTCTTTTTTTTGCCAAAATGGACTTGAACATTTCTTTTAATTATGTCATATTGATATTATCAAAACGATAATATGAGTTATGGAGGAGGCACCCGTACTCTTGAACCCGAATGAGAACGAACGCAACTATTCCGCAAGCAACTACCGTACGCCGGACGGTGCGCCGTCGGATATCGTAATTTTCACCATCACCTCGCAAGAGAAAGAATCGTCCAAGAAAGCTCTCCCTTCCAGGGAGCTCCAAGTACTGCTGATCCGTCGCAAAGTGTGGCCATTTGAGGGGCAGTGGGCGCTGCCCGGGGGCTTTACCCGCGACACGGAAACGGTGGAGGAATGCGCCATTCGGGAGCTGAAGGAGGAAGCGGGCGTCGAGCATGTGCACATGGAATTCCTTAAGGTGTACAGCAACCCGGGGCGGGACCCGAGGGGCTGGATGATTTCTCATGCGTTCTGCGCCTTGGTGAATGAACGGTACTTACGCGACCGCAGGGCATCGGATGATGCGGAAGATGTGCAGCTGTTTCCGCTAAGCGAAGCGCTTGAGATGGAGCTGGCTTTTGACCACCATGACATTATCCGGGATGCCCATCAGCGTATTCAGCAGCAAATGTTGACGATGCCGATTGCAAAGGAATTCTTGCCGGAGGAATTTACGATCGGGGAGCTGTACCAGATCATTCAGACCGTTGTGCCAACGTTTGAGGAGAAAAATTTTATTCGCAAAGTCACCTCCACTCAAAGCCGCAAGGGTCTTATAGAAGAGGTGCGACAAGCAGACGGAAGTCTAAAGCAATCCAACCAGTATTCGCAGCGTGCGGCACAGCTGTACCGTTTTACCGGCTTTGTGCCGGAGCTATCGATTTACAGTTAACTTGAATGTGAAAGAAGGTATGTTTATGAAGCAAAATCGTTCGATGCTGGGACTGCTCGCGGCGATCCTGGCGGTCGTCTATTTCACCTCGTCCAGCGCAATCGAGATCGCGGCTACAACTACCGGGCTGGCTGCCGTATGGCTGACGGCGAAGGAGAAGCTGTGGACTTGGCCGATCAGTCTGGTGAATGTGGCGTGCTTCTTCTATATGTTCCTGGACGTTAAGCTGTACGCGGATATGACGCTGCAGGTGTTCTTCTTCGTGCTCAGCATCTACGGCTGGGCGGTATGGATGACGAAGCGAGGCGGGGCGGCCGTGCGGCCAACAAGAGTCTGGACTCCGCGGATGGCTGTACTGCTTATCGTATTTCTAATCGTGTTCACGTTGGCGTGGGGCTATCTGCTTGAGCGTCATACCGACGCTTCGATTCCTTATCTTGATGCTTTTATCGCTACGCTCAGTCTGGTTGCCCAATTCCTGCTCTCCTATAAAATCCTGCAAAGCTGGTATTTCTGGATCGTTGTTGACGTGCTCTCGATCGGCATGTATTTCTACAAGGGGCTGTATACGACCTCGTTCTTATACGTGATTTTCCTCGGCATTGCCATTATGGGATTGGTTGAATGGAAGCGGGAATATAATCGTCGCGCTTCAGATCCGCGGACCCAGCGGGATGAGGTGAACACGTATGCCGGATAAAAAGATAGGATTGACGCTAGGCAAATTTGCGCCTTTTCACCGTGGTCACCAGCATGTGGTTGAGACAGCCCTTCAGGAGGTCGGTCACCTCATCGTCGTTATTTATGACAGCCCGGAAGTCACGCGGGTTCCATTATCCGTGCGTGCCCGCTGGATCCGCGAGTTGTATCCAACCGTTGAAGTGCTGGAAGCCTGGGATGGTCCTTCGGACAGCGGAGATACGCCGGAGATCAAGCGTTTGCAGGAGAATTATATTCTTGGACTGCTTGGCGGCAGGAAGGTTGCGCATTTCTACTCCAGCGAGTTTTATGGCGAGCATATGAGCGAGGCATTGGGAGCGGTCAACCGCCAAGTGGATCCGCTGAGGGAGTTGTTCCCCGTATCCGGTACCAAGGTAAGAGAGTCCTTATATGATAATAAACATTTAGTAGATTCGGTTGTCTATCGCGATCTCATTACGAATGCGGTATTCCTTGGTGCCCCCTCCACAGGCAAAACAACGCTTGCCGCCCGCATGGCAGAGGAGCTGTCTTCGGTCTGGATGCCCGAATACGGCAGGGAGTATTGGGAGGAGCATCAGATCGAGCGCCGCTTGACGCTGGAGCAATTGCTAGAGATTGCGGAAGGCCATCTTGAACGGGAGGAGCGCTTGCTGCTGGGCGCGAGGGATGTGCTGTTCACCGATACGAATGCCATGACAACCTATATGTTCTCCCTCTATTATCATGGCATTGCTCATCCCAAGCTCGTAGAGCTCGCGAGCCGGTGCGCCTCCCGTTACGATCTTGTCTTCCTATGCGAGGATGATATCCCTTACGATGATACGCCGGATCGGTCCGGCGAGGTGAACAGGCAGACTTTCCAGAAGCGGATTGTGGCGGACTTGATTGAACGCAAGATTCCTTTTATATCGATTCGCGGCAGCTTGGAGGAGCGAGTGGAGCAGGTAAAAGCCGTCCTTGAACGTTATGAGAAATACAGCAATCCTTATGAATGGATGGGAGGTGCAAGAGGATGAGGAACCGGATTCTCGGCGGTTTGTTTGGCGTTGCGGTTGGCGACGCGCTGGGCGGAACAACGGAGTTTATGAGCGAAGCGGAAATCCGCCTCGAATACGGATGGCTGGAGGAAATCATCGGCGGAGGCGTCTGGGAGCTGGAGGCGGGTGAAATCACGGACGATACGGCGATGACGATAGCGGTTGCAAGAGGAATTCTGCAAAATCCCGGGGATCCGATCGAAGCGATCGGGGAGCATTTTCTGAGATGGAGGGCGACCAATCCGAAGGATATCGGCAATATTATCCGGACGGTATTTGACCTTTATGACGGCAGCTGGTCGAAAGCTGCGCGACTGGCAGGCGTGCTGCTGGGCGGGAAAACAGCGGGAAACGGAACGCTGATGCGCTGCTTGCCGATTGCCCTTGCGTATAAGGAGGCGGCAATAATGGAAGAGGTGACCAAGCGGCAGTCGGAGATGACGCATGAGGATCCGCTCGCAACGGAAGCTTGCCTCATCTATAACCGGATTGCCAAGAGGCTTCTCCAAGGCGATCAGCTGACCCCGGCCATCCGCGCCGAAATATCCGGAACCCGCTATGAAGAGCTGCTGCTGAACGGCGGGGCACCGGCATCTCTTCCTGACGGCTTTGTTGTTCATACGATGCAATGGGTTATCCATCATCTTCTTACTGCAGAATCCTTTGCGGAGGTTGTGCAGCGCGCGGCCAATGGAGGCGGCGACTCGGATACGATTGGCGCCATCGCCGGCGGACTCGCAGGCCTCTATTGGGGATATGACGGGATCTTGCCGAAATATTCGGACAAGATCTTGCTGCGACAAGAGCTCATGGAGCTAGGGGACGCATTGTTGGCTGTAAGAGAAAGAGGACACTAATCCTGGTTAGAATCATTTAAGGGGCTGCCCATGATGGGCAGCCCCTTAAAGCTATATGCTCGGTTGCCGAAGTTGCTTCGCCGGTGGCTTGACGATGCGCGGCATCGTTAAGCCACCAAGTACAGCCAGAATTTAACACCTTAACGATACGCCATATCGTTAAGACATCCAATCAGATGCGAAAAAGGGTGCTACCGGCTATTTGCATCAAGCTTAACGATGCGCGGCATCGTTAAGCCAACAAGTACAGCCAGAATTTAGTACCTTAACGATATGCCATATCGTTAAGAAGTCCAGCAAGCCACGAAAAAGGAAGCTACCGGCTATTTGCATCAAGCTTAACGATGCGCGGCATCGTTAAGCTGTCCAGCCAAGCTGAAAAAGACGGAATCGGCCAACGCCTATTTCGTCTTTTTCCAATACACGCCTGTGATATCGATAACAACAAGCGGATCGGTAATGTTATGAGCGGCGCGGAAATCATGTACGGCCGCGGCACAATAGCCGATGGAGTAGTCGTCAATGATGACATAGCCGCCGATGGAAACCTTCGGATACAGATTGGTCAATGCATCCATTGTGGAGGAATACATGTCGCCGTCCAGGCGGGCAATGGCGATTTTCTCCGTTGGCGCCGTAGGCAGCGTGTCCTTGAACCAGCCCTTCAGAAAAACAACGCTGTCGTCCAGCAAATCATATTTGCGGAAGTTGCTTTGTACCTCGGGCAAGGAAACGCGCAAAAAGTCCTGTTCGTGGAATTTGGAGGTTGCATCGACCGGATAGAGAGGATCCGGCTTAGGCAGTCCTTCAAAGGAATCGGCAACAAGAACCTTCCGGTTCCTGACGCCGTGTGCTTTCAGAAAACCGCGCATAAAGATACACGCTCCGCCGCGCCATACGCCGGTCTCAATAAAGTCGCCTTGCACGTTGTTGGTAATGACGTCATTCATCAGCATATGGAGATTATTCATACGGATCCGCCCGATCATGCTATGTGCAATAATGGGCCAATCCAGGCCTTGAAGGCGGTTTTCCTTCGTGGCGCCCGGCTCATGCTCCAGCCAGATTTCAAATAATATCGCTTTCTTCAACAATTCCAAATACATTTCAGTTGCTGTAATATTGCGCATAATCACAGTCCTTTGCATTCTTAGTGTTAACGTAAGAATATGAACCAAGCTTGCAAATGGCTTGTGTGTACGACCACAGGAGCGGAAAAAGCTCAATAACGCCCTTTCTGCCGGAATAACTATCGTAAAAAGTTTTACCCATTATTTATAAATATGCACATTGACATCAATTTTGATATAGCATTATAATATATCCATTATAACAAATGTATATATGATAAAGGAGATGTTTTCATGTCCGCAATTCGTCCTCCTGCAGTTCCTCTCGTAACCGTAGATCCTTATTTCAGTGTATGGTCGCAGGCTGACCGGCTGACTGATGATTTTACCCGCCACTGGACGGGGCAAAGACATGCCATGACTGGCTTGATTTGCATTGACGGTACTGTACAACGGTTTGCCGGCCTGGTAGAAGCTAATGCCGAGCGTTACTATACAGAGCCGCAAGCGATGGAGCAATTGAGCGTATCCGTCTCTCCGCTGAGCACGGTCTATACGTTCCAATCGGCAGGAGTTGAATTGACGGTTCGCTTTACTTCTCCGCTGCTTCTGAATGATCTCGACGTGTTATCGAGACCGGCTTCGTACGTGGCTTTTGAAGTGCGTTCGATTGATGGCGTGGAGCATGACGTTCAAATCTACTTCGACGTCACCGGCGAATGGTGCGTGGATCAATCGAAGCAGGCGGTTATCAGCAAGAAGCAGGAAGAAGGCGGACTGATCTCCCTGCAGATCGGTCATGAGAAGCAGGAGGTTGTGAACCGTTCCGGTGACGACCACCGCATCGACTGGGGCTATTTCTATCTGAACGCGGAGCAATCCGACCAGGTGAACGGATACATAGCACCTGCTCACATCCGCAAAAACTTCGTACGGGGCGAGAAGCTGGCCGAGTCGGTTACAGAGACCGAAGCTCAGGTTGTTGCGGACGTACAGCCGGTAATGGCGTTAGTCTACAACATTGGCAGCGTTGGTGCCGTTACGGAGAAACGCCTCGCTGTACTCGCTTATGACGATATCGTTGCCATCGAATATTTCGGAGACAAGCTGCAGGCTTATTGGAAAAGAAACGGGCAAACCACGCCTGAGATGATTGCAGCCGCGTTTACGGAATATGAAAGCCTGCTCGCGCGCTGCGCTGCCTTTGATAAGCAGATCGTAGCCGAAGGCGAGAAGTCCGGCGGCAGCCGTTATGCGGATCTGCTGGCCTTGTCCTACCGCCAGGCTATTGCCGCGCACAAGCTTGTAGCGGATACGGAAGGCGGGCTGCTCTTCCTGTCCAAGGAATGCTACAGCAACGGCTGCATGGCTACGGTTGACGTAAGCTATCCGTCTGTACCGATGTTCCTGCTGTATGCTCCGGAGCTGGTTGAAGGGATGATCCGTCCGATCCTGAAATATGCGGAGAGCGATGCTTGGACGTTCGAATTTGCGCCGCATGATATCGGTCAATATCCGATTGGCAACGGCCAAGTGTATAGCGAGAACCAACGCGAAGGACAAATGCCGGTTGAAGAATGCGGCAATATGCTCGTCATGGCCGCATCCGTAGCTCTTGCGGGCGGCAACCGCGATTATCTGTTCAGCCATATCGGCATTCTCGGAGAGTGGGCAGACTACTTGACCGAGTTTGGTCTGGATCCGGAAAACCAGCTGTGCACCGACGACTTCGCCGGGCATCTGGCACGCAACGCGAACCTGTCCGTGAAGGCCGTTATGGGCGTAGCCAGCTATTCCATTCTGAAGAAGCTGCAAGGGGATGAAGAAACCGCATCCCGCTATATGGCCAAAGCCAAGGAAATGGCGGAAGCATGGCAAGTGCTTGCGGCAGACGGCGACCATACGAAGCTGGCCTTTGGCGAGGAAGGCACCTGGAGCCTCAAATATAACCTGATCTGGGATGTGCTGTTTGGCACAGAGCTGTTCTCCAAGGAAATGATCAACAAGGAGATCAGCTGGTATAAGAAGATGAAAAATGACTACGGTACGCCGCTTGATAACCGTGCTGCGTACACGAAAAACGACTGGCTCGTTTGGTCCGCCGCTTTGTCGGATGATCAGAATGATTTCAACGAGCTGGTGAGCCCGATCTGGGATATGCTGAACGAATCGGCTGACCGCGTGCAGTTCTCGGACTGGACGGATACGGTTACGGCCCGCCAGATCGGCTTCCAGCACCGGACGGTTGTCGGAGGCATCTTCATGAAGGTGCTGAAGGATAAAGGAATCATGAAGGCCTTCCAAACGGTTTCTTCCATTAACGAAGGCAAGTAAATTTATAGACCTGTGAGGAACGGGGGCGCCTGTGAAGTGCGCCCTTCTTTTTCATCTATAGACTATAAAAAATAGACATTTGTTTATAATAACTTCTTTGTTAACAAACCTATACATGGTATATTTGTTATAATCAATGAATTGCGGTCCGGATAGGAGGATTACGCTTGAGCCAAGATAGAGAACCTCTGTATATTAAGATACAGAACCATTTCAAGGATTTGATCATTTCCAGGGAGCTCGTCGAAGACGATAAAATCCCGACAGAGAAGGATCTGATGGACGACTTCGACGTTAGTCGGATTACGGTTGTCAACGCGCTGGCCGAGCTGGCGAAGGACGGATGGATTTACCGGATTCCGGGCAGAGGAAGCTTTGTCAAAGGCATTCCGGAAACCCAGATGGCGGCAAGCCCGACGATCAGCGAGGCGCGCAGAGAGAAGAAGGAGCCAAAAGTAAAGATTGGCCTTGTCTTCCCCGTGCTCGGCGACTACTTCGCCATTCGCTTGATAGCAGGGATAACGGACGGCCTGAAGGCCAAAGGCTATTCGCTTGTTGTTATGCTCACCAACAACTCCAAGGAGCAGGAAAAGGAAGTTATCCGGGAGCTGAAGAACACGGTTGACGGGCTTATTATTTTTCCGGTTGATGCGGAGGTCTATAACGAGGAAATTATCGCGCTTAAGATGCAGAACTATCCGTTTGTCCTGATTGACCGGTATCTGCCGGGCGTGGAGACTAACGTTGTTGCGTCAGACAGCGCATTTGCAACGATGCTGGCGGTTGACCATCTATGGGAGCTGGGGCACCGGAATATCGCGATCTGCTCGGACTCGCCGCTCATGACGGTGTCGGTAGACGAGCGTATTCAAGGCTACTCCGAAGCCTTGAAGCAGAAGGGCGCTATGATTAACCCTTCGCTTATCTTGAATGACATTCATATTAACGGCGGCGGCATGAATGCGGAGCATCCGTTTTTCCGCTTTGTGAAAAATCAGATGGCAACCGCCTATATCGCTTTGAACTGCTCGCTGGGCGTTCAGATTTTATCGATTGCCAAGCAGGTTGGTCTCCGCGTGCCGGAGGATATCTCCATTGTAACGTTTGATAACCCGACGCCGCTGCTCGAGGAATTCAGCTCGCTTACCCATATTGACCAATCGGAATATAATATGGGCATAGAGGCTGTTCAGCTGCTGCTTCAAGTGATCGAGAATAAGGGCAAGCAGCCGATCAAATTCGAGAAGAAAATATTGAAGCCAAGCCTGGTCGTCCGCAAAACCACAGCCAAAGCAAAGGCCTAACCGAATCAGACAAGCTAAAATAGACGAGAAAACCCGATCCCCTTCACCAAGGGCATCGGGTTTTCTTTTTTTTTCTAACCAGTATAGAACGGGCGGCTCATCTTCAAATGGCTTCGTAGAGGTTTTCTCATTGACTAATTTGATATAACAAATATAATCTATTGTATAGGGATTTTATAGCATTTGAGTAAGTCTAAAACAAGCAAGGAGGAAGATGAACATGAATGACAGGAAAGCAGTAGAAACAGCCCCGTTGCATCTGCCGGTCAAGAGCGCATCAACACAGTCCTCTCTCAAGAAGTTTGCGGTCAGACACAAAGATGCATTAATCGCTGCGGCGATATTAAGTCCGATGATCCTGTGGTGGCTGGTTTTATCGGGGTTCCCGACCATGTTTGGTTTTTTTCTCGGATTTTTCGAGTGGGTCGGCATTGCGGACAGCCCCAAATTTGTTTGGTTCGATAACTATGTAAGGTTCTTCCAGGATCCGTTATACTACGAAGCCCTGTGGAGATCCATCTGGTTAGGTGGACTTGTAACCTCCATTACTCTAATCGCCGGCTTTGGCGCGGCCCTGCTGATGAATATGCCGTTGTTCGGCAAAGGCGTCTACCGGTCCATCTGGTATATTCCGGCGGTTACTTCAACCGTCGCAACCACGCAGATCTTCAATCTCTTGCTCGATACAAATAATGGCGTTATCAATAACTTCCTGAAGTCGATTGGCAAGGAGCCGATCGTTTGGCAATATTCCGTCTTTTGGGGCGTGTTCTGGATTGTCGTCTACTCCGTGTGGAAGGGTGTAGGGGGCGCGGCGCTGATCTGGCTCGCAGGTCTGCAATCCGTAGACGTCTCCTTGTATGAAGCAGCCGAAATCGACGGCGCAGGGCGCTGGGGCAAGCTTTGGAACGTGACGCTTCCGGGCCTTAAGCCTATTGCAACCTACATCGTCATTACGAGCCTGATCGGCGCGATTCAGATCTACGAGCAAGTATTGTTTATGACAAACGGCGGTCCTTACGGCAAGACAGAGGTACTCGTGTTCCGTATTTACCGCGATGCGTTCTGGGATTTCAACATGGGTATGGCGGGCGCGTCTTCGCTCATCATGGCTGTCGTTGTTTTTGTCGGAACCGTGTTCTACTACCGCTGGTCGACGAACTCCGACAGAAGCAACACGATCAAGATCAAAGGAGGACCTAAATCATGAGAGAGTCATTCGCCAAAAAACTAGCGTTTCAATTGAAGCCGGGTAATCTGCTTGCCCATCTTGTATTGCTTGGTATCGGACTTGTCTTGTTATATCCTTTGGTCTTTATGATCTTGGCCGGGTTCTTCACCAAGACGGAGTTCACAACGACGGTGCTTGGCTTGCTGCCATTCCCGGAAGCTCCGACCATGCGCAATTTCCTGGTTCTGTTCTATGGCTCCGCGGAATCCGCGATTCAGAAATACTTCGTCAACTCCGGATACCGGACGCTCTACAACACCTTCTGGGCGCTGCTGACCTCTTTGCTGGCCGGTTACGTGTTCGCCAGACTGCGTTTTAAAGGGAAGGATCAGTTGTTCCTTATCCTGCTCGGGACGCAGATGATTCCGGGGACGATTGCTCTGATTCCGACGTATTTGGAGTTCGCCAGATGGCCGTTTGCCGGAGGCAACGATATTTTCACAGGCGGTACGGGGATTCTGAACACCTGGTGGGTTTACTTCATCGGCGGACCAAGCATCAATATTATGGGCGCCTTTCTGGTGAAGCAGTCCATCGAAAAGGTGCCGTATGAGCTGGATGAAGCGGCGAAGGTGGACGGAGCGGGTACGATCCGGATTATTTTCCAAATTCTGCTCCCGCTGCAGCTGCCGATTATGGCGTTTATTGCGATTACGACGGCTCTTGGCACATGGAACGACTTTGCAACGCCGTTCTTCTACACGTCATCGGATGCGCTGCAGACATTGCCGGCTGCCATTACAAGATTGTCCTCGGCTGCTGCCAGCCCGGGCGCTGTGCCGAACTGGCCGCTTATCATCACGCTTGGACTTGGCATGACCATTCCCGCGCTGCTGATCTTCTTCTTCTTCCAGAAATATATCGTTCAGGGACTTGCCAATACCGGTATCAAGGGTTAAGAAAATTTTATTATAACATATTGAATATAACAAATAGTCATGATATATTAATTGCGAAAGGTCAGTTATCCTAATTTGGAGGGGTTCATGTGAAAAGAACAAAGATCACATCCTTGGTTGTAACTGCACTATTAACCATGTCCTTGACGGCTTGCGGTGGAAATAACAATTCCTCAACAACGAACAATCAGCCTAAGCCGTCGGAATCGGCGGCTTCCGAGTCGGCGACTCCGGCACCGGCGGAAAGCACCGATACTGCGGGAGCGAAGGATCCGGTAACGATTACGGTACTGAATGAAGGCGCGGTTGGGATCGGCGTAGGCAAGCTGGAAGATTTGTTCGAACCCAAAGAGAAGGAATTGAAGGGCAACGGCGTTGACGTTACTTATACACCGGGCAATCCGGTAGAGGCATTCCCGCTTCATTATCAACGAATTATTTTCGACAAACTGAAAGAGAAAAACATCAGTGTTAAAACCGAAGACTGGGGCTGGGGCGAGCCGCTGGTTCAGAAGGAAACCGCAGGCTTCCTGGCCAAAAATATTCCGGATATCATCGTAGGCGAGACGCAAATGCCCGGTTTTGCCCAGCAAGGACTGCTTGAGCCGTTCCCGGATGCAATGGCCGATGAAATTCGCGCCAATGTCTCCCCGGCAGCATGGAAGCCGATGGAGCATGACGGTAAAATCTACGGCCTCGCATCCCAGCCTGGCGTAAGCAGCTTGTATTGGAACAAGAAGCTGGTTAAAGAAGCGGGTATCGACCCGGAGAAGCCGATCACTACCTGGCAAGAGCTGGCCGACAACGCGAAGAAAGTAACGGAAGCCGGCAAAGGCAAGTTCTATGGCGGCGGCGTTTACGGCGCTCCAAACTTTGGCGGATACTTGCGCTACGGGGCATTGGTCGCAATCAACGGCGGTACCTTCGCGGATGCGAATGGCCAGCCGACGTTCAACTCGGAAGCAAACGTGGCAACGGTACAATTGCTCCGCGAATTGAACACCGATCATCCTGCCGGTCTGATGGTTAACAATAACGAAGGCTCGTATTTCGATGCCTGGAACAAAGGGCAAATCGCTTATCTGATCGATGGTCCATGGCGCGTACAGGAATGTAAGAATATCGGACTCGAATGCGGCATGGCACCAATTCCGTTGTCTCCAAGCGGAGAGGCTGCCAACGTAACCATCGGCGCGGCATTCCACTCGGTACCTAAAGACGCGAAGAACAAGGAAGCGGCATTCGAATACATCAAAGCGATGTACAGCAAAGAGATCCAGCAGCTGATTGCGGACTCCAACGTACGCTCCCCGATTCTGAAAGAAATCAGCGAGTCGCCGGAATACCAAGAAAAGCATCCGGAAATGTATCTGCATTATCAAGCCATGTCCGGTAACGTTCAAGGTCTGCCAACCTTTGCGAAAGACAATTCGAAGGTATGGCAAATCTGGGGCGACGCAGTCGTAAAATCTCTCATGACCAAAGGCGATGTAAAAGCCATTCTCGACGACGCTCAAAAACGCGCGGAGCAAGTAACGAAATAAAATACAACAAAAGAAGAGGACTTTCTTAACACGTCCCTAGTGGTCTGGACAGTAATTGTTAACGCAGCAGAGAACTAGCAAGTCAACAATACCTTCAGCCAACAGGACTGTTAATCAGTCCTCTTTTTTTCAAACACAGGAGTGACATAGATGCCATACGAATCGAAACGAATTATGCTGCAGAAAGCCAAAAATATACTCCCAAGAATACGCCACGCCATCTATGAACCTGTCTCCGCACTGAAGGTAACGGCGTGGGTGACGAAGGAGCCCGTGCCTTACTCCGAGCGGACAGCCGGCTCTATGATTGAGCTCGCTCCTGGCGATAAATGGGGCAACCTGTGGGATTGTGCCTGGTTCCGGTTCGAAGGAACCGTTCCGGAATCCGTTGCCGGCAGCAAGCTGGTACTTCTTATTGATGTCAATGGAGAGCTGTGCCTGGTGGATCAGGAAGGCTCCCCGATGCAAGGACTGACCAATATCAACTCCGAGTTTGATTTCAGCCTAGGCTTGCCGGGCAAACGGGTCGTTGACCTCGGAAATTCTTCAGCGGGTCAGCACATCGATCTGTGGGCGGATGCCGGCTGTAACGATTTGTTTGGCAAATACCGCAGCGGCACGCTCAAGGAAGCCGACATTGCCATTTGTTACGAGGAAATTCGTCAGCTGTACTACGATTATGAAGTGCTTCTGGAGCTGGCGGAGCATTTAAGCGAGAACTCGGCAAGAAGAGAGCGCGTTGTTCAAAGCCTGTACGATGCGGCTTTTCTATTGGAAGTCGTAAATGAGGAGACCGCCCGGAAGGCTAGAGAAATTCTGTCCAAAGAGCTCGCCAAACGCGGGGGAGACCCGGTTGTTACGGTTAGCGCGATTGGTCATGCCCATATCGACCTTGCTTGGCTGTGGCCCATCCGGGAGACCATCCGGAAAGGCGCTCGTACCTTCTCCACGGTGCTGAAGAACATGGAGAAATATCCCGATTATGTGTTTGGCGCAAGCCAGCCGCAATTATATCAATGGATGAAAGAGTATTATCCGAAGCTGTATGACCGGATCAAGGAGAGAATTCAAGAAGGGCGCTGGGAAGTGCAGGGCGCGATGTGGGTAGAGCCGGATACGAATATTTCCGGCGGGGAGGCCCTCGTCCGCCAGATCCTGTACGGCAAGCGGTTCTTCCAGCAAGAATTTGGCCAGGAGATGAAGGTGCTTTGGCTGCCTGACGTATTTGGCTACTCCGCGAGCCTGCCTCAGCTCCTCCGGAAATCCGGCGTGGACTATATGATGACGCAGAAGCTGTCGTGGAACGTGTACAATACGCATCCTCATCACAGCTTTGAGTGGGAAGGCATTGACGGCAGCAAAGTGCTGGCTCATCTTCCGCCTGAAGATACGTACAACAGTCCGGGAGCGCCAAGATCGCTTGCGAAGATCGAGAACAGCTACCTTGACCGCAACGTATCCGAGCATGCCTTGATGCTGTTTGGCATTGGCGACGGCGGCGGCGGACCGGGCGAGGAGCATCTGGAGCGGTTATCGCGCGAGCATAACCTGCTGGGATTGCCTCCGGTTGTCCAAGAATCCTCCTTATCCTTCTTCCATAAGCTCGAACAGGAGAAGGAACGTTTCCAGACGTACCGCGGCGAGCTTTACTTGGAGAAGCATCAAGGCACGCTAACGACGCAGGCTCGCAACAAATGGTATAACCGCAAGATGGAAAAGTCGCTGAGAGAGCTTGAATTTGCAGCTTCCCTGTTATTGGCACTCGGTGAGAATGCATATCCGTCCGATGAGCTGGAGGAGATTTGGAAGGAAACGCTGCTCTATCAATTCCATGATATTTTGCCGGGCTCTTCGATTACGCGCGTGTTCGAAGAATCGCTGGAGCGTTATGCCGTTATGCATGGCCGCACGCAGGAATTGATTGCGGGTACCTATGCGAAAGCCGCAAGCCTCGCGGGAGCCGGCGAAGGCCAGGCTGTAGTCTTTAATTCATTGCCGTGGGAACGTGAAGAGGTTGTCGAGCATAAGGGTAACCGTTATGCCGTGAAGGTCCCAGCGATGGGGTTTGCGTCGCTCTCCGAAGCGAAGCAATGGCAAGGGCAAGAAGAAGCGGCTCTGCGCGCGGATGAGCGATTGCTCGAGAACTCCTATTTGCGCGTTGCCTTTGGTCAGGACGGCAGTATCGAATCGATTTACGATAAAACGGCGGGCCGGGAAACGATCGTGCCGGGCAAGCAGGGGAATGTATTTACCATCTATCATGACAAAGGCGATGCCTGGGATTTCCCGAGAGACTACCGGGATACGGTTGCCGGCCGCATGAAGCTGGAGGGAAGCTCCTTCTATATCGACGGGCCGCAAGCCGTTGCGGAGCAGCGGTACCGGTTCGGAGAGTCTACGCTGGTGCAGCGCATCGTGCTGGACGAAGCGGGAACGGCCGTAAGGTTTGAGACAAAAGCCGATTGGAAGGAAGCCGAGAAGATGCTTCGCGTCTCCTTCCCGGTCTACGTCATGTCTGACCATGTGAACTGCGAAATTCAATTCGGTTATCTGAAGCGCCCTACCACCCGGAATACGATGATTGAATTCGTAAGAGACGAGATCTGCGCTCATCAATATATCGATTTGTCGCAGCCGGATTACGGCGTGGCGCTGCTGAGCGACAGCAAATACGGGTATAGCGCGGAGCGAAACGTACTGGACATCAATCTGCTTCGCAGCCCAAGCTATCCGGATCCGGTGGCAGACCGTGCCGAGCATCAATTTGTGTATGCGGTCTATCCGCACCGAGGGGATTTTATCCAAGCCCAGGTATACCGGAAAGGCTATGAGCTTAATACGCCGTTAACGGTTGCAGAGCCGTCTTCCGCTGGTGGAGGAGCTGGACATGCGGCAGCATTTGCTTCTCTTGTCCTCGTTGACAACCCGCATGTAATGGTAGAGGCCGTGAAGAAGGCGGAAGATTCGGATGATCTGATTATCCGATTGTACGAGACTTCAGGTACGCTCGCGGAAACGTCGGTTGCCTTCGGCATAGCGGACATGAAGCTGGAGGAAGTCGATTTGATGGAGAACCCGATAGGAGCGTTTGATGGCCGATTGGTGTTCCAGCCGTTCGAAATTAAGACGCTTCGCGTCATATTAGGATAAAAGCTGTGATAGGCGGGGGAAGTGAGCAGGATGACTTTCCCCTTTTTTAATTTATGGACTCTATTAAGAGAGGGAGGTTTCATCGATGATTAGACGGAATCGGCAGGAAGAGCTGACGGGCTTTCAAGAAGGCGGACCATATCATCCGTCCTACGATTTGCAGACGGACTTCGTTATGATGTATGGCATTCACGGGAATCTGGAAGAGCGGATCGGAGCCTGGAAGGAGAAGGGCTACGTGGTTCATCTGATGACCGGCGTATCATGGGGCGGCTATCAAGACTATTTGAACGGAAAAATCGACGGCCGCTCGCATTGGGATGAAGCGCAGAAGAACCGCAGATACGATAACATCATCCATGGAACGTCAGTAGACATTCCTTATATGGTTCCTACTATCTCTTACGCGGATTATTTGACGGAACGGATTCGCCCGGCTGTTGATGCAGGAGTTGAAGCCATTCATCTGGAAGAGCCGGAGTTCTGGGTAGAAGGCGGTTACGAGGATGCGTTCAAGCGGGAATGGGAGATCTACTACCGCGAGCCTTGGCAGGCTCCTCATTCTTCAGCGGATGCCCAGTACCGCGCGTCAAAGCTGAAGGCGTATTTGTATACGCGTACGCTGGACCGGATCTGCAGCACGCTGAAGGAATACGCGATGCAGAAGTACGGCCGCCGCATTCGCTTTTACGTGCCGACGCATAGTCTCATCAACTACACGCAGTGGAGAATTGTCAGTCCGGAATCGAAGCTCCTTGAGCTGCCGGGCATTGACGGCTACATCGCCCAGGTATGGACCGGTACGGCGCAAACCCCAAATGTCTATAACGGCGTCCGCAAGGAGCGCACGTTCGAAACCGCGTATCTGGAGTACGGCATTATGCAGGAGCTTGTCCGCGGCACCGACCGCAGAATGTGGTTCCTGCATGACCCGATTGCCGATGATCCGAAGCATACCTGGAAGGACTACCGCACGAATTATATCCGCACCTTGGTAGCTTCCCTGCTGCATCCGCATGTCAGCCGATATGAGGTCTGTCCTTGGCCGAGACGAATCTATCAGGGCGAATATCCGAGAGAAGGCGGCAATGGCAAAGAGAGAATTCCGGCGGCTTATGCAACAGAGCTGCAGGTCGTATTAAACGTGCTGGGAACGATGGAAGGACTGGATGCCGAATGGTTGACGGATAGTCTGCAGGTGGGTCTCTTGCTGGCTGACTCCGCGATGTATCAGCGCAATCATCCGGATTGGAGCGAAGAAGCTACAGCGTTCAAATATGACGGTACGGAAGTGGCTTCGGCGCTCGGCAGCGAGTTCATGGAGCTGCTTGACTGGTCGCCGTTCTATGGTCTTGCTCTGCCGCTTCTGAAGCATGGCGCTGCCGTTCGCCCGGTGCAGCTGGACAATGCGGGAAGATCCCCGGGCTACTTGGACGATTACCGCGTTCTGGTGCTCAGCTACGAATATATGAAGCCGGAATCTTCGGGTCTGCATAACGTCCTTGCCGAATGGGTGAAGGAAGGCGGCACTTTGATCTATGTCGGGGACGGAAGCGACGATTTTCACAAGGTGCGCGAATGGTGGAACCAAGGCATCAAGAAGTATGCTTCGCCAAAGGAGCATTTATTCGAGAGCCTTGGCCTGGAGGCAGCCCTTGAAGCAGGCGCTTACGCCGTGGGCAAAGGCGCTCTAGCCTATCTGCCCTTGCATCCAGCGCAATGCGCTGTCCGTCCGGAAGCGGGCGAGCTGTTAAGAGAAACGCTCGATGCCGCTCTTGCGAAGGTGGCAGGAAGCTGGGAGCGCAAGAACGGCATGTCTTTGCGCAGAGGGCCTTACGTTATTGCTGCCGTGCTGGATGAAGCGATTAATGAAGAATCCTACGAGCTCCGCGGCAAGTTTGTGGATTTGCTGGACGCGAATCTGCCCGTGCTTGATCAGGTGTCGGTAGCAGGCGGGGAGCAAGTCTTGTTATATGATCTCAGCCGGGCAGGAGAAGGCGTGCAGCTTATTGCAGCCGCATCCCGGATTGATCAAGTAGAAGAGGGAGCGGGCGGCTTTGTCTTTACGGCTTCCGGTCCGGAGGGGATTCAAGGGGCAGCAAGATTCCTCTGTCCTCATAAGCCCAAGACCGTATCGATTGGCCAGGAAGGGGATTCGATCCGGATACCGCTGGAATTCGATTGGGATGTGGAGAGCTCAACGGTGCTCCTTCGATATGCCAATCATCCTTCGGGCGTCACGGTGAGGGTGATCTGGTAACGCCTTGAATACGAAATAGGGGAGGAAGTCCGTTTGAAGCGCAAAATGGTATTTATCTCGCTAGCCGTTATCCTTGTGGCAGCGGTGTCCTCTTATCTTGCATGGCCGGAAAAAGAGGCGGGAGGGGTCAATTGGCCGGAAAAGCAGGCCTTGCCTTCCTTTAATAAACCGGCGGATACGCTTGATTTGATCTACACGACGGACTACTACTATTATCAGGCGGAAGATACGGCCTTTGGCCATGCTACGGGCAAAGCGGACGGGGACGGCTGGTTAGCCAAAGCGGGTGAAGATGAGGGAGATCAAGCGATCTTCAAGGTGGAAGGCCGCAAGGAAATACCGGCAGGACAGAACAAAGCCGTATTTAATATGCAGGTTGACAGCTTTGCGGATGAGGATGGCGTAGTCGCCAAGCTGGAGATCCGAGATCAGACGGCGGACAAAGCGCT
Organism: Paenibacillus glycanilyticus; assembly: GCF_023715145.1. GTDB lineage: Bacteria > Bacillota > Bacilli > Paenibacillales > Paenibacillaceae > Pristimantibacillus > Pristimantibacillus glycanilyticus_A. The sequence goes on from NZ_JAMBNP010000016.1 coordinate 43,652, forward strand.
GGCTTCCATGGAGATCCGCAACTGGGATTTTACGCTGCCTAATGCGCTGCAGACCTTCGAGCTTGCTTTCGAAGGACCCGGCGAGGGACATGAGCTGGCATTCAATGTCGTATGGACGGGCAAATCCACGCTGAAGCTGTTTGATGTTGGCGTCATTTGGCCGCAGCGGAAGGACGAGAACCTGTTGTTCACCTCGCTCAAAGGCGTAGTCAATCAGAAGCAGCCGCGCATTTATTCGTATACGGACAATGTGAGGGGCTCCACGGGCACCTCCTGGCTGGACGCGGTAGGGCTGAACTATACTGAAGTCAAGGATAACTGGGAGCTGCTCGGCAAATACAAATCCGAGATTAAAGGGCTTATTGTGTACGACGATCAGCAGCCGGATACGATTAATCTGGCAACAACGATTGCGGGCTTAAAAGGCGGTCTTGTTGTTCCGCCGTCGCTTCTGGATAGGCTGACCGGCGCCCCGTACAAGCTGCCGGTTCTGGAGGATTTGCGCGGCAAATTCCAATCCAAGCTGGAGGTCTACAGCTATCTTCACGATCAATACTGGGAGCAGACGACGCATAAAGCGATCATAGGTCTAGATCCCGCGCTCCAGTCCTATTTGCGGGACTATGCGATTGGCATCGATGCCGCGGTTGTCTGGCTGAATCCGGCGAATCCCGACGAGGATGCCCTGCTGGATACGTTCCTGAAGGATATGCCGTATGGAACGGGCCTTTATCTCGGCTGGTGGCCGGATGAAGGCATGGGCGTGAAGAAAACATCGGACTTCGGTCTTGCTACGGTAGCGAGCGATTATTCCTCGAACCTAAGCGTGTTCAGCGGCACCTCTCGGACGATTGAGATGCCGAAGGCTCCGGAGAAGCCGGCTCTGGACAATAAGGTGTATGTATCCTTTATCTTGAGTGACGGAGATAACCTTCAATACATGGAGCATTTCTTCAAGAAGGTCTGGGATTCGCCGAACCGGGGAGAAGTGCCGCTTGGCTGGACGGTCTCGCCTCTCATGATCGACACCATGCCGGGTATATTAAACTATCTGTACAAGAACGCCACGCCTAACGATGCGTTCGTCTCCGGACCATCCGGCGTTGGTTATACGTACCCGAACTTCTGGGAGAACGAGGAAGGCCTTGAGCGGTTTATTGATCGCACGGACGATTATATGAAGCGTTCCGGCTTGAACGTTCTGACGGTGTGGAATTATGTGAAGGGCGAGATTAAGCCGGAGGTTGGCGAGAAGCTTGCGGAGCATGCGCCTTCGCTGCTTGGTTTTACTTCGCAGTTTGGTACCGGTTCAATCGGCGTCTACGGGAATTCGCTTCCCGGACAGGAATTAAACGTGGCTTACGGCAGCGCGGAGTCCGACCTGACGAATGGGATCGCGGACGGCCTCAAGCGATGGGACGGCAAGTCTCCGGCCTTCGTCTCGATTCAGGCTAACCCTTGGCAGGTTAATTATCAGAATTTCGTCAATGCCATGAATCTGTATAAAGATAACAAGGACGTGGTGTTTGTCCGGCCGGATGTATACTTCCAGCTCATGCGCGAGAGCAAAGGGCTGCCGGTTACGCCATAACTTAGAAAAAGATCGCCTGCACCCGTTTAATAGGGGCATGGCGATCTTTTTTTGGCAAGAACTTCGTTGATTATATACTAGAGTTCGTTGTTTCTCTCGGTTTAATTAATGGCCCGCTTATGTGATGATGAGTTTGAAAGCGCTTCATCACGAGCCTCATTAAACCGTTTAGGAGAGTGGGAATTCATATGGCCAACTTGTTACCGAGAACATTTCTGTCAGCTATGCTCGCCGTCCTCTTGTTTGCTTCGACCTTGGTTTTTGTGCAACCGGCAAGCGCCGCAAGTCAATCGATCGTGAATAACTCGAACGGGTATGACACGGACGGCAATCTGATCTACGCGCAAGGCGGCTGGATGATGCAGGAAGGAAATACGTTTTATTGGTACGGGATGGATTTCTCGACTGCAGGCGTGAAGAAGGTTAGTCTGTACACGTCAACGGATTTCAAGAATTGGACGAAGCATGCCAACATTGTGGATTTCTCGACCATTAATCCGAAGCTGGATTCGATCCAATTTGATCCTTCCGTCCGATTTGCGCATTCGCAATGGGTTGGAAGACCTCTCGTCCAGTATAATAGCGAGCTGGGCAAGTACGTGCTTCTTGCGGAATGGAACAACAATAACACTCGCAATAAGCTCGCCATCTTCACAAGCGCCGCGGCTGACGGTCCATTCACGTTCGAGAAGGTGATTCTGACGCCTGGCGGCTGGACCATGGGGGATCTGGGGTCCATCTTCACGGACAGCGACGGCAGCACTTATATTACATACACCACGGATTATAATAACGATACCAACCATGCCCTTCAAATCAGCAAGCTTACGTCGGATTATATGGATCTGGACGGAGCCCCGACCAAAACCTTTATCGCCTATGATTACGAGAAGGAAGCAACGTCCTTAATCAAGATCGGCTCTACTTATTATCTCTTTGCTTCTCAAACGAACGGATGGGGATCCAGCCAGACGTTTTGCTTCAAGTCAACGAGCTTGACGGGAAGCTGGTCCTCCGAGTCATGCGCAACGAGCCCAAGCTCTGCGAATTCGTTTGATACGCAGGTTGACCAGGTATTCCCGCTTCATGGCTCGGAAGGGACGGCGTACATTTATATCGGTGACCGTTGGCTTAACTTTGGAGGCAGTACGGGGGTAGGACGCAATCAGTTTTATCCGGTTTCTTTCGACAGCGCGGGCAAACCAACCATTAACGGGTATGCGCAATGGCAGCTGGACGCGTCGGCCGGCACCTGGAGCGCACCGCCGCTTGCGGGCACGTTGCAAATGTATGCGGTTGTGAACGGCAACTCCGGCAAAGCATTAGGCGTAGCGGGTAATTCGCTGTCCTCGGGCGCAACGCTCGAGCAGCAGCCGTACACCGGAGCTGTCAGCCAAGCTTGGAAATTGGTTAATGGGGGCTCGGGCAATTACAAGCTTCAGAACGCGAACAGCGGATTCTATTTGGATGTTGCGAGCGCCTCAACTTCAGACGGCGCGGCAGGCGTTCAATGGACGGCGAGCAGCGAAGCGAATCAGCTGTGGCAGCTCATCGATGCCGGTGGCGGATATTTCAAAATCAAAAACGCGAAAAGCGGCAAAATGCTCTGCATGAGTCAAGGCTCCACGGCAAACGGGGCACCCGTCATTCAATGGGCGGAGAGCGGCTCGACCAACCAAACCTGGCGATTTGACTCGGTTGCCCAGCTTGATCTGACCAAGACCTACTCGATCACAAACCGCAACAGCAGTAAATCCCTTGGCACGGCAGGCGACGCTTCGGCGGACGGCACGCAAGTGGAGCAGCGTACGTATTCAGGCGCAGTCAGCCAAGCCTGGCAGTTCGAATATGCGGGCGGCTACTATAAGATCAAGAATGTGAACAGCGGCAAATATATGGATATTGCCGGTGCTTCAACGGCAGATGGCGCCAATAACATCATTGCGACGGCAGGCAGCTCCACAAGCCAGCAGTGGCAATTGGTTGATGCGGGCGGGGGGTATTACACCTTGAAAAATCGCAATAGCGGAAAATTGCTGGGGATTAGCGCAGGCAATACGGCAGATGGCGGCGTAAATATCCAGTGGACGGCAACAGGCTCCCTGAATCAGAATTGGAGCTTTACCGTTATTCCAACCTAAAAGCAGAAACAAAAACAGGGCCTTGACGATTCGTCGTCACGGCCCTGTTGCCGTTGTTGCGCGCTGCTCCTGAACATCCAGCTTTGGCGATCGTCCATACATCCGGGTATACTCCCGGCTGAACTGGGAGGGGCTTTCATAGCCCACGCGGAAGGCGGCTTCGGAGGCTTGAACCGTTTCGGTCAGCATTAAGCGTCTGGCTTCCTGCAGGCGCAGCGTTTTCTGATATTGAAGCGGACTCATGGCCGTGACGCGCTTGAAATGCTTGTGAAAAGCCGACGTGCTAAGGTTCACTGACTTTGCCAGCTGCTCAACCGCGAGCGGATGGTCGTATTGTCGGTTAATCATCTGTATCGCTTGAGCAATGCTATGCGAATGGCTGCCGATAACCGCAAACGGATGGATGAAGGCGCCATGCTCGCCTTGAAGCACGCGGTACAAAATCTCGCGGATGATCAGGGGTGCCAGCACCGGAATGTCATCCGGCTTGTTCAGCAATTGCAGAAGCCTTACGGAGGCTTCGAGCAATTCCGGCGATGTCCGGTTCATCGTTATCCCGCGCGAAGCTTCCGCGGAAGCCGGGCGGCTGCTCTCTTTTACAATATCGAGAATAACGTCGGGGTCAAAGCTCAGCTTCAGGCTTAAATACGGAACTTCCGGCGAAGCCTCTACAATATGGCTGATGATCGGCAATTCGGCAGCAATCACTACGTAAGTCATCGGGTCGTATCGGTACGTTTCATCTCCTAATGTTGCCGTCTTCGCCCCTTGCGCCACCAGGCAGAGGGAGGGCTTATACACGGATTCCAGCGGCTCCGACAATTGTGTGGCATGCATCAGCGACAAGTTAGGAACAGGGGTGGGAAACGTGCCGCTTGTTGGCGCGTGGCGTTGAATCAAATCCGCCATTTGCCGCAAAGCCTGCTCCATGCGCAAAGTTTCTTCCATGGCTCATGAATTCCTTTCCGAAAAGGTGGTTATTGTTATTGTAGCGGGATGAAAGAGAAATAGGCAAGGAACGAACGGTTCTGTTCTAACGGTCGTAATCCCATCCTTTATATAATCGGTGTTGTAGTCAAACGCTTTGCATAACCCGGAAGAACATGATATTGAACATAAAAGGAGAGAATGAAAGATGAGTGTACAAGGAAAAGTCGCGATCGTCACCGGAGCTTCGAGAGGAATTGGTCGTCAAATCGCCATTCAATTGGGGCAAGCCGGCGCAAAGGTAGTCATTAACTATTCCTCCAATCAGGATAAAGCCAATGAGGTAGTGAAGATCATTGAGCAAGCAGGCGGTGACGCGGCTGCCATTCGCGGCGACATCAGCAAGGTAAGCGAGGTAGAAGCGTTGTTCTCGGAGACGATTGGACAATTTGGACGCGTGGATATCCTGGTGAATAACGCAGGCATTATGGATACGCTGCCTATTGCGGAAATGACCGAGGAGAGGTTTGACCGGCAGTTCAACATTAATGTCAAAGGAACCTACTTTGCTTGCCAGCAAGCGATGAGACATATGGCGGGCGGAGGGACGATCATCAACTTCTCGACTTCCGTGTCAGGCGCCATGCTTCCGACCTACAGCGTTTATGCCGCAACGAAAGGCGCGGTTGAGCAGCTTACCCGCCAGCTGGCCAAGGAATTCGCTCCAAAGGATATTACAATCAATTGCATTGCGCCGGGTCAGGTATCGACCGAATTATTCCTGAACGGCAAATCCGAGGAGCTAGTGGATTCGTTCCGCCGGATGAACGCGTTTGGACGCCTCGGAGAGCCTGAAGATATCGCCAATGCCGTCGAGCTGCTTGTAAGCGACAAGGCCCGCTGGATTACCGGCCAGACGATTCGCGTGAACGGCGGATTTAACTAATGAAAAAGATCGCCCGCGCCTGTTAGAACAGGTGTATGGCGATCTTTTTTTCTACTGTTCCACCCGTACTCCCGCTTTGCGGAACGCGGAAGCCGTTTCTTCCGAGAGTCCTTTATCCGTCAGAATTGCCGTCAGCTCGGAGAGCCTCGCGAATGTGCGCAGCGCGCTCTGCCCGAACTTATGATGATCGGCCACGCCGTAGCATTCCCGGGCGGTGGCCATCAGCGCCTGCTTGAAGTCAATCAGGTCCCCGGTGTAGACGGACAAGCCGTATTCGAGATGGACGCCGGTAGCGGAGATAAACGCTTTATTAATATTCAGGCTTCGCACATACGCAACCGCCTCCGGGCCAGCCAGCACATTGCGGACCCGGTAGCCGCCGGGGACGACAAGCCGGACATTTTCCTTCGTGGCCAGCTCGCTGATAATGTACACATCGTTTGTAATGACGGTTACCGGAATGTCGTCAAGCCGTTTTGCGATTTCGAGCGTTGTGCTGCCTCCGTCCAAAGCAATGATGTCATGGCTTGCGATAAACCGCATCGCGGTCTCCGCAATATCGGTTTTCTCGCCCGCATGCTTAACAAGCGGCTCCTTCACGGGTAGAATACCGAATTGGTCGCTATTGGCGAGCACGGCTCCGCCATGCACCCGTTTCACGAGCCCCTGCTCCTCCAGCTTGGTCAGATCTTCGCGAATTGTCTTGCCGGTTACGTTCAGTCTCTCGCTGAGCTCGGCAACCGTCACTTCCTTCTGCGTCAGCAGAACCTCCATAATGCTCTCGTATCGGCGTAAGTGATTCATGTCCTTGTTCATCCGTTCTCGTAGGGTATTACCCGTATTGTAACGTCAGGCGTTTAGTCTCGTCTATCTCTCTAACAAGGTTTATATAGGTTTATATCCAAATTAATTAATGCGTATTCCCTATATATGAACTAAAATAAACATAAATGAACTTTTGGAGTCCAGACGAGAGGAGTGTCACAATGAACGGGCAACCACAACGCCAAGAGGAGATTATAAGAATCATCGCGTTACAAGCGCAGAATCTGCCTTTGCTTGCCAGCGGGTTATGGTTCCATAACGATATCCGGGATAATTTCTACTACGCATCGTATTTATTCGCGGCAGCGGCGGATGCTAAGCTGCAAGCGGTTCTCGATCATCCGGCAGATGCGAAAAAGAGAGCGGAAGCCGTGCTTGCCGTAGTATTGAAGCTTCAGCAAACGGATCCGGAGCAGCCGTTGTACGGCCATTTTCCGCTTAACTTGAATCCCTCGCCCGATCAGGCTCATCCGCATGAGCTTCCGGTGGAGCTGATGGGCAGCTTGATGGCCTATTTCTATTCGCGTTACGAAAGTCAATTAAATCCGGGACTGCAAGAAGGTTTCGAGTCAGCGCTAGGGCATATTTACCGGGGAGGCTTTTACCGGAAGCCGTTGCAGCTGTTTAACCATCATGAAGCGAAATATACGGCGGCCAAAATCATCTTTGGACAGCGGTACGAGGATCGGAAGCTGCTCGAAGACGGCATTTATTCCTTGAAGCTAACAATGGAGCGGGTAACGACACAAGGAATGCCGGAGTACGGCGCCCTCCCTTGGTTCTGGCATTGGGTGCAGGCGTTCACCTCCGCATGGGAGCTGACGAGTGAACCGGCGATCAAGCGGCAGCTCGCTGATCTGCTGGATGACTTGTGGCGGGAGAGAGCGTTGTTTTATCTAAAAGGCGCCTGGATCGGCGCTCATTCCCGCGGCTGGCCGCACGACGCGCCTGCTGACCGCAACGTGCTGCATGATTATGTGCAATTCGGGGATTTTCCGCTGGGGAAGGTCATGCCTCGCACGGAGTATGCGGGTCTCCTATGTTATCCGGCTCCCGAGGATGCCCGTCAAAGAGCGATGGAGCGGGAGATGCCTGCCGAAGTTCGCAAGCAAATAATCAAGACGGATACCGTCGAAGAAATACCGCTTCATTCCTACGTGTATGTAACAAAGGATTACGCGGCAGGGGGTATTTGGGAGCGGGTCAAGGAGTTTGATAATGAGCAAATCCGGTGGATGGTTTCATTCCCGGTTACGGCAGGACCAAGCGTCAATCAACTGTACTTTTTCCATCCGGGAGAAGGGTGCCGCAAGGGCGATCCCAGACATCAGAGCGAATACGCCGGGGTGCTGTACGATAAGAACCGGATCCTGACCATCTTCCCCGTTCCGGCTGACAATCCGCATCAGGAAGTGATCGGCGTGCTGCCACTCGCGGAATGGGTAACCGGGGAGTTAGGTTTGTTTGGCCAGGTGCAGAACAGCTACGTTGCCATTCTCGTAAAGGGCCGCTATACGATGGATTCGCGTGAAGGCTACCAGGAAATCCGGCTCTTGGGAGAGCCTGCTGCAGCAGCGGTGGAGGTGTTGGGTCCGGAAGAAGCGAGCAAGCTTGGAATTAACAGCTTGTCTGCGTTAGTTGAACGGTTCCGGTCGGCAAGCTTGGTGCTGGAGTCGGATACGCGGCAAACGGGCAGGCTGACTTATAGGGGAATCAGCAACCCGGATATTCTCGAGCTGAACGTTACGGGGACCGGCCAAGCCGAAGCGCGCAAGAACGGCGAACAAATCCAATATAGTTAACCTGCAAAGGGGAAAGAATCCGGACGGAATTCTTTCCCCTTTGCCCTAATCATTAGATTCTCTGCCATTCTTGCTCCAGTGAATGCTCCGGCTGATCGGCAATAACGGAGCCGTCCTCTAACCGAAGCCAGGTGCGGAATCCGGACTCTCCTTCCGTTAATTGAATGACTCGAGCTCCGCGGGCAAAGCCGTCTTTACCGTAAGTATTATAGCCGCTTGCCCGGCCGTAACAGAGCTTTATGCCATGCAGCTCGCCTTGGAAATCATTCACGTGATCGTGGCCGACGAAAATTCCATGTACGTCCCGGTTCTCCGCAAAGGCTGCAAACATGCCGGAGTTCAGCTTGGAGCAGCATACATCTTCGTATTTATGACCATAGCAGGTATGGTTGGCCCACACCTCTTTAAATTCCGGGACGGGAATATGGAAAAAAGCCAAGGCGGGAAGAGGGCGTCCGTTATGGGCTTCGGCAAGCCGCTTGGATTGCTCCTTATACCAGCCGATCTGGCTATGGGTAATACGTTCATAACCGCCAATCGGATGCTGAAGATTGCTGCCGGAATCAAGCAAGTACAAGGCGGCAGCCGTCTGGTCAGCCGTTTGTGAAGAGTGAATCTCAAGAACAAAATTGCCCAGGCGGTCATCGCCAAGTGAAGGGCCGTTTTCGGTCAGGCAATAAGGGCCGCTGGCTTGCTGCACCGCAATCAATTCTTCCTTTGTGCAGTCCTTCTCCGCATCATGATTGCCGAATACCGCAGCCCAGGGAATAGGGTACTCTTCCATCACGCTTATGGCGTTCGAGTACGAGGCTACGGGATCCTTACAGAACTCGCCCTGGATCACATCCCCCGTGAAAATTACGAGATCGGGAGCTTCTTCCCGAAGAATCGATTTGATTAAAGCATGCGTTTGCAGATCCTCCGGTACTCCGTTCTGCCAATGCAAATCGGTAAACTGTACGATCGTAAAGGTGCCGTCATCACGAAATTTCAGGTTCTCCATATTATCCAGCCTCCAGCTAAAGATTAGTATTCGTATCTTCGAGAATCCGGGAAACCCAGCGGTAGCACTGCTCCAGCTGATCATCGGTTACTTTTTCCGAGCGATGCTCGAACATGATTTTTACATCGGGATTCTCTCGCAGGATGATGCGCAAATATAGCTCGATCGGTGCCCAGCCCTCGCTTGGACTTTGGCCGGGCAAGACGGGCATGCGGCTTTGCGCGATAAGGCCGTCCGTAATGAGAATATTGGACAGATGAACGGTTGCGGCATACCTCGCATATTGCCGGAGGATGGCCGCCGCGTCGAAATGCGGGTCGATACGATCCTGGATGTACAGCCTCGCCGTATCGAGACAAAGCTTAATACTGCTGTATTTCTCCAGTCTGCTCCGCAAATAATCATCCTCATAGACGTATCTGTTTAGAGCGTCAAACTCTAACACGGGCGTAAACCCATACTCTTCGCCCCTATGAGCAAGCCATTCGAATAAGGCATCGCTATGCTTCTTAAACTCCTCGAAGCTGTACTCGCTTTCGAAGTCATACTCCGCTTGGTCGTCGAACCGCCAGCTTGTCCAATTCGCCCGCTCGTCAAGAATGACGGGCTTAGGATAATGGAACAGTATATAGTCCGGCTTCAGGAAAGAGCGGATATAGTCCAGCTCTTGCAGAACAAGGGAGTATGCCTCCGACCTGACGGCAGCATCCTTCGCGAGAAACAATGCATCCCTGAGCGGGGAAATGCCGGAACGAAGCGGGAAGTGGATGCCGATCCTAAAGCCCGCATCGCGGGATTCTTTCAGTAAATTCGAAATATCCTGTTCATTCCGAAAAAGACAGGCTTCAATCCCGTAGAAGTCAGCTCTGTAATCTCTGTCGTATTTGCTGTAATCGAATTGCCCGTATTGTCCGATAAGGAACCGATGATTCATGTAGAGCTTTCTCCTTTGCAAAGTGTGGCCATGCAACAAGGGAATATTCTCCATTTATCCGTTTAGTTCCTCTTCTATCTTATAAAAAACAGGCTGCCATCATGCCGCTCCAAGCGACAGGATAACAGCCTGTTTGAAGTTTAGTTAACGGAAGCGAGTTCAGCCAGCCTTTCCATAACCCGGTTGTTGTACAATCCCCCGTGATAACAGACAATAGCCCGAATATCGAAGTCAAGCAATTTAACGATGGAGGCCTGCGCGGCTTCCGGATCCAGCGTTGTCGAAGGATCGGCCCCGCAGAGCTCGCCATCCCTTACAACCAGCGCATCACCTGCGATAAGAGTCCGGGTGGGTTCATGATAAAGACTAATATGTCCCGGCGTATGGCCCGGGGTATCGATAACCGTGATGCCTCCGCATAACGGAAGCCATTCTCCGCCAACAATCTCACGGTCGATTTTTGCTTTTGGCGGGTTAAGCATCATTCGTCTTAATCCGTTGCGGAAGGCTTCGGGCACCGAGTCCGGCATCTTGCCGATACTGGCAATCGCTTCGTCGGTGAACCGAATAAGCCGTTTATCGCCTTGAATATAAGGCTTCTCGAGAGGATGCGCCGATACTCCAATTCCCGTAGGCGAAGTCAATTCCGGCAAATTGCCGATATGATCGATGTCCTGATGGGTAATGATTATATGAGTAAGCTTATTTGGGTTCCCGCCGGCAGCTTCTATTGCGGTATGAAGCTGAGAGAGCTGGGCGGGATAACCGGTATCCAGCAAAACTTGATGTTGTTCGTCCCATAAAAGAACCGGGTGTACAGTATCCACCTGTCCCATGACTGGTGCGCTGATGGAGAGTATGGCGATATTCGCTTGCATAAAGGTCACGCTCCTCGTACAAAATGAATGGACCCGGCCGAGGTCATGTGCCTATTGTAAAGATTTCACACAAACATGTAAACAGTAAAATATTTTATTATAACACAATTAAATATTTTTGTCAATATACTATTTCTGGTTAGATCGGGCATAATGATTTTGTTTTTCTTTGTCCTTGACTTTTGTTTTTGTTGTAACTAAACTAGTTACAACGGGTTCGGGATTTTATTGATATTCATCCTTACTAGCTAGCAAAGGTTGTTTCGGTTGGGGATCGAGAAACCGGAGCATTGACTTCTGTCACAGTTGTAACTACAATGGTTACAGCGATGTTATTTTAGATGGAAGAGAAGGTTGATCCTCCGTCCGCGACGGACAGCGAAGGTTGTTTCGAGTTGAGTGAGACTATTGTACGTTTGTTTCAACCTCAAAAAAACCTAATCGAGGAACAAACTACAAGGAGCAATCAACCGAAGTGTAATGGAGGAGGCGGCTAGCCTCCTACCGCGACGGACAGCGAAGGTTGTTTCGAGTTGAGTGAGACTATTGTATGTTTGTTCCAGCCTCTAGAAACCTAATCGAGGAACAAACTACAAGGAGCAAGCAACCGAAACAACCGGAGCCAAAGAAAGGGTGACAATAAATGAAAATCAGCAGCCGCTTCTCTATAGCGGTCCATATTTTATCGCTGCTTGAGATTTCGAAGGATGCCCATAACACCTCCGAATGGATCGCCGGCAGCGTAAATACGAACCCCGTTATTATCCGCAGACTATTAGGTCAGCTCAAGAAAGCAGGACTTGTTCAGGTGCGGGCCGGCACCGGCGGTGCTTATCTCACGAAGGAAATGAGCGAGATTACGCTGCTCGATATTTTCCGGGCCGTAGATGTGGTTGAAGAGGGACAGCTGTTCCATATCCATGAGGAACCAAATCCCGAATGTCCGGTAGGAGCGAGCATACAGGTTGTACTGGAGCTTGTATTGAAGAAGGCACAGCATGCGATGGAGGGCGTCCTTTCGGAAATTACGCTGGAGGATCTGGTTGCGGATCTAATAAGGAACAACCGGAACCAAGCAGCATCATCCACGCCTGAATAAGGCTTACTTCACTAACACAATTCTTTTGAGTGAATGCTTACGAAGCAAGAATTGCTTCACAATTCTTTTGAGGAGGAACAAAAACATGAAAATTGCAGTTATAGGTGCTACAGGTAAAGCAGGTCAATTGGTTGTCAAAGAAGCGCTCAGCAGAGGGCATGAAGTAACGGCGGTTGTACGGAACCGCGCCAAAGTAACGACGGAAGGCGTGCAAGTGCTTGAGAAAGAAGTTTTTGATCTGAAGACTGCTGATCTGCAAGGCTTTGACGTTGTCGTTAACGCTTTTGGCGCGCCAATGGGCCAAGAGCATCTTCACGTGACTGCCGGCAAGGCTTTGATCGATGCACTATCGGGATCGGACACGCGCCTAATTGTCATTGGCGGAGCAGGAAGCCTGTATGTGGATGAAGCGAAGACGGTTCGCCTTTTTGAGACACCGGAGTTTCCGGAGATGTTCCTTGCCACAGCAAAGAATCAGGGGCAGAACCTGGAGGATCTTCAGAAGTCGACTGGCCTGAAATGGACCTTCATTAGCCCATCCGCTTTCTTTGATCCGGAAGGCAAACGCACGGGCACCTATACAGAAGGAAAAGACCATTTGCTCGTTAACTCGAAAGGCAAGAGCTATGTCAGCTATGAAGACTTTGCGATTGCGGTAGTTGATGAGGTTGAAAATGCGCAGCATGTGAAGGAACGTTTCACGCTGACATCCGAGAAAGAATAAATACAATAGAGGCTGCGCCTGTCATCCGAAAAAGATGACGGGCGCAGCCTCTTGTCATTACAGCAAAGCGTTACGCTGCTTCAGATGCCGATACGGGATTACCGAAACAGCCGAGCATAACCAAGCACATGCCCCGATGATGAAGATATACCCGCTAGAAATACCTCATCCGCTCCCCATCCTTGAAGAGTTCACCTATTATCTATGCTCTCTCTGAAGTCTGTCTACTAATGTACCATTGTTCGGGCCTTCGGAAATATTTTCAGGAAGGAAAACGAAGGCGAAAAGCGAATATATGTACGGTTACGGGTATTTAAGGTACTTAGAGCAGCGGAAAGGGATGTTCATAGAGTGAAATTTTTTCATACTGCAGACTGGCATCTAGGCAAGCTTGTGCAGGGTGTATATATGACAGGAGACCAGCGTTATGTGCTGGAGCAATTTGTAAGGGCCGTAGAGGAAGAGCGGCCGGATGCGGTTATTATTGCAGGCGATTTGTATGACCGGGCGGTTCCGCCAACGGAAGCGGTTGATCTGCTGGATGAATTGCTGGAAAGAATCGTTGTTGGGCTGGATACGCCGGTGCTCGCGATATCGGGTAACCATGACAGTCCGGACCGGATTGACTTTGGCACGGCCATGATGGAGAGCCGGGGGCTTCATATTGCCGGAAGGCTAAGAGCGGAGCTGAAGCCCGTTGTGCTTCGGGATGCCCATGGCGAGGTGCATGTTCATCTGGTGCCTTATGCCGATCCTGCCCAGGTGCGGCTAACGTACGAAGATGAAACGATCCGGACGCATGATGAGGCAATGCGGGCCATTACGGGACGTATTGCCGCGCGGATGGACCGGTCCGCAAGGCATATTGTTGTCGGACATGCTTTTGTTACGGCAACAGGCGCGGCGGAGCCGAACACAAGCGACTCGGAGCGCCCTTTATCCATTGGCGGAGCCGAGCATGTTCGGGCGGAATATTTTGCGCCATTTCATTATACGGCGCTGGGGCATCTGCATCAGGCGCATTTTGTCGGAAGCGAAAAAATCCGTTATGCGGGTTCTCCGCTCAAATATTCAATCTCCGAGGAGCATCACAATAAAGGCTATCTGGTGGTGGAGATGGACGGAGAAGGAACGGCTTCGATCGAAAAACGCGAGCTTAAGCCTTTGCGGGATATGCGCCGGATTGCCGGGCCGATAGAAGAGATTGAGACGCATCCGGTATGCGAGGATTACGTGTTTGTAACGCTGCTGAATGATAATCCAGTCCTGTTCCCGATGGAAAAGGTCCGGGCGGTTTATCCGAACGCGCTCCATGTGGAGCGCAGGGTTACGGCTTTGCGCGGCATAGGCGAGGACGCAGGCACTCCAGAGGAGAACGTACGCAGAAGCGAGGCCGATCCGGTCAGCCTCTTCGAATCCTTCTATCAGGAAGTGAAAGGCGTTCCGCTGGATGAACCGAAGAAACGGCTCTTTGCGGATGCCTTTGGCGGACTGTTAAGAGAGGAAGGTGAAGCAGGATGAGACCTCTCAAAATTACAATGACGGCGTTTGGTCCTTATCGCGACGCCGAAATCGTTGACTTCAATGAGCTTGGCGAGCATCGTCTGTTTGTTATTTCCGGCAGCACCGGCGCGGGAAAAACAACGATTTTTGATGCCATATGCTTTGCCTTGTACGGGACGGCAAGCGGCGAAGACCGCTCGGAGCCAAGAATGCTGCGCAGCCATTTCGCGGATGACGAGAAGCATACGTCGGTTGTGCTGGATTTTGCCGTGGGACGCCGGATGTACCGGGTATTCCGTCAGCTTCCTCACCGGAAGGGGACGAATAAGAGCGAGACGGGCGGCAAGGCCGAGCTGTACGAGCTGACTGACGGCGAAGCCGTTCCGGCCGTGGACCGGTTCATGGTCGGGGACGTGAACGCGAAGCTGGAGACGATTCTTGGCCTTACCAAGGAGCAGTTCAATCAGATCGTGATGCTGCCGCAAGGCGAATTCCGCAAGCTGCTGACTTCCGATACGGATAATAAAGAAGAGATTCTGCGACGGATCTTCCGAACTGAGCTGTACCAGCGCTTGGAGACGCGCTTCCAGCAGCAGAACCGGGAGCTTGGCGATTCGCTGAAGGAAGCAAAGATCGGCGTGGATCACTTCATGAAGCAGGCGGCAGGCAATCTGCCCCGTAGAGAAGAGAGCCTGTTTGCCCAGACGCTGGCACAGGAGCTATACAATCCCGCGCAGCTGTCGGAAGCATTAGCGCAGGAGATTGCCTACTACCGCCAGTTGGCGGCGGAAGGGGAAGCGGGCAAGCGGGAGCTGCAGCGGCAGCTTGACGGGCAGGAGCTGGCGCTGCGTGACGAGCTGGCTCTGCAGGCGAGGTTCGCCGAGCTGGCCGGCGAGCAGGCGAAGCGGGAGCGGCTCGCTGCGCAGAGCGGCGAGCATGCGGAGAAGGGGCGCCGGCTCTTGCTCGCGGAGCGGGCGGCGCTGCTTGCGCCGTATGCGGAGCAGGCCGGCCGTGCGGAGCGGGATGCCGCGGCGAAGCAGCAGGCCCGCGATATGCGGCGCCAGGCGGCGGAGGCCGCGAAGCAGGCGCTTGCCGCAGCCGAGGAGCGGCATCGCCGCGAGGAAGAGCGCGGCGCGGAGCGGCAGGCGGCGGAGCGCGAGCTGCACCGGCTCGCGGAGCTGGCGCCGGCGGTGCAGACGCTGGAGGCGCAGCGCGTAGCGGTCGAGCAGCTTGCGGCTGCGGAGAAGAACGGCGCAGCCAAGCTGACGGCTGCGGAGGCGCTGATGGCCGAAGCAAAGGAAGCGAAGCTTGGGCTCATGGCGCAGCTAAAAGCTATTGAAGGTGCCGCGGAGTCATTGCCGGGCATAATCGAAGAGCGAAATCAGGTCGTACAGACAGGCAAATACATTTCCAAGTTAATTGAACTGGAGAAAGAACTGGCCGCCCATTCCTCCGTCATCGAGGAGCGCGCGATGTCGCTGGCTCAAATCCGGGAGGAGCATGACCGGCTGGAGAGCAGCTGGATTGAAGGACAAGCGAGTCTCTTGGCTGCCCATCTTCATGAAGGCCAGCCATGCCCGGTCTGCGGCAGTCAGGAGCATCCGGAAAAAGCAGTTGCGGCCGAAGCGGTGCCGTCAAGGGAACAGCTCCAGCAAGCGAAGGAGCAGCTGTCGCGTTTCGAACGCGAGCTGAATGAAGCCAAGCTGCAGGCAGCAGCGGCGCGTTCGAGCTGGGAAGGCAGCGCGGCCGAGCTTGCGGAGTACGGAGCTGTTGCTTCCGGGCTAGCCGAGCAGCAAGCGAACCTGCGGAAACGCTGGAAGCAATTAAACGAAGAAGCGGAGCGGCTGCAGCAGCAGGTCGAGCAAGGGAAGCAGCTGAAGCAGCGGGCTGAAGAGATTGAGCAGAAGCTGGAGCAGCTTCAGCAGGCGAAGGATAAGCTGCAAGCCGAGCAGCACCAAGTTGCGGTGGAGAAGGGCGCCAAGCAATCGGCGCTGGAGAAGGAGCTTGAACGTATTCCGGAGGAGCTTCGTTCACCAAGGCAGATGGAGCAGCGCTTGAAGCAGCAGCAAAGCTTAGCCGAGTCGCTTGCCGCCGCCTGGAAGGAAGCGCAGGATCAATTGCTTCGGATGCGCGCCAAGTTTGCTGAAGAGCAGGCCCATGCGGAGCAGACCGAGCAGCAATTGGCGGAAGCGCGCGACAACGCGCTTCTGGCGGTGAAGCGCTTTGAGGAAGAGCTGGAGCTTGCGGAGTTCGCCTCTGCGGCAGATTTCAAGGAGGCGCATTTGCCCGATCAGGAGAGACGTGCTCTTAAGGATCAGATCGAGTCGCATAAGACGGCTCTTGCTGCCGTTCAGAAGCGTATTGACGAGCTGGCCCAGGAGCTTTCGGGCAAGCAGCAGGCTGATATCGAGGCGATGCAAGCCGCGATTACGGAACTGAAGCATCGAATCGAAGCAGCTGCCAATGCTCTTCAGATCGCATCCCGTTTCGCCGAAGACGCAGGCAAGCTGAAGTCCTCCATAGACGAGTCGGCTACCCGGGTGAAGGAGCTGGAGGCGAAGCTCGAGCAGGTATTGGATTTGTACCAGATGCTTAAAGGCGACAATGCTCTTAAAATTTCATTCGAACGTTATATTCTTATTGAGTATCTGGAGCAGATCCTGCATGCGGCCAATGAACGGCTCCGTCATTTGTCGGGCGGACAATTTGTTCTGCAGCGGAGCGACCGGCTTGAAACGCGCGGCAAACAAAGCGGTCTTGGTCTGGATGTATACGACGCCTATACCGGGCAGAATCGCGATGTGAAGACGATGTCGGGCGGCGAGAAGTTTAACGCGTCTCTTTGCCTTGCGCTTGGCATGACCGATGTTATCCAGTCTTACCAGGGCGGCATCTCGATTGAGATGATGTTTATCGATGAAGGCTTCGGCTCGCTGGACGAGGATTCTCTTAACAAGGCGATTGAGGCGCTGGTAGATTTGCAGCGTTCGGGCCGCATGATTGGCGTAATCTCTCACGTGCAGGAGCTGAAGCAGGCATTCCCTGCTACGCTCGAAGTGTTTAAAACGAAGGAAGGCTACAGCCGGACATCCATATCTGTAAGGTGAAACGGCTTTGCCGGCCCCACGGCGGAGCGCATTAGAAATTAAAATAATAGATTGACACCTTCGCGAAACAAGCCGTATATTGGAAGAACATATGCGGCAACGCGAATTCTTTCGAACGGGAAGCACCCTTCGACCCAGCCTTTTAGCTTGGTTTGGAGGGTGCTTTTTTTGCGTTTTTTTAACTGCCGCTATGAATATTTTATTCAAGGAGGAGTTATTTGCATGAAATTTCGAATTCCGGCCATGACTCTGCTGCTCGCTTTCCTTTTGTCTGCTGTGCTCCCGGCAGCCGTGACGGAGGCGGCGGTTAACGCGTTGTCGGCAACGTCGCAAAAGCAATTCGACAAGACGAAAGCGGGCATGGCATCCGCCGACGCATCCAAGCTGCAGGCATCGTATCAAGGCTTTGTTCAGCAGCAGAACGCGGTAGTTGAACGGGATGCGCGGATTAAGACGGCAGGCAAAGCAAACGATGACAGGGAGTCGGAGCTGAGGCAGAAGATCCGGCTTATAGACAAGGCCAAGCTAGAGACGCTGGACAAGAAGGTAGCGCAATTAAAGAATTATTATCAGCCCTTATTTAATCAGTATGAAGCCGCTAAGGCGGAGCTGAAGGCGGCACGAAAATTCGGCATCAAGGAGCTTACGGCAGCCGTTCAACTGAAGGTCGATCTGCTCGAGATCTCGGTGAAGAGCGCCAAAGAGGAGATCCGGGCAGCGCAAACCGCGCTTAGCACGGCCAAGACATCGGCAAACGACAAGATGAAGCGGCTGCGCAGCCAGCTTGATGCGATAACGGAGGAAGAGAAGCGCATATCCGTGGAGAAATCGGCAATCAGCCAGCTGAACAAGCAGAAATCGGAAGAATGGAGCGATCTGCTGTACGCGCTGCGCACGTACGACGGGAAAACCGCACTTCGTTCGCTCACGACGCTAAACAGCGTCGTCAAGCAGATGACGGATCGTCAGGTGAAGATTGAAAGCTATGAGAAGAAGATCGCAGAGGTTAATAAAACCGTAGCAAACCAGCTCGCATAAGGCACGATGCAGAAGAAGAGGCTGTCCCTCGCGGGCAGCCTCTTCTTCGTATTTGTTGCTAAATTGTCGATTGCGCAGCGGCGGAGAGAAGACCTATAATGACTAAGCCGACTGTTCCAAGCACGATCAGGCCGTTTAGCACAATGCCGATAATGGCAAACACTTTGCGGCGGTTTTTCTGCACGGCACCCACAATGCCAAGAATCAGGCCAATAATGGCAATGCCGATGGAAGCGATCATAGCGAGTCCGGCGATCATGACGGACACGAATTCGGAAGGAAACGTGCCTTCCTCTTCCATGCTTTCAATTTCGTTCAGGAAGCCTTGAGCATCACCGGATACTTCGCTGACAAACACGGTTACGCTGATGATTGCCCCAACCACAAGGAGCACGGTGACGAGAGCCAGAATAAACGAAGCAATGCCAAGACCCGATTGCTTCATTGGTCCGTTCTCGTTTAGCGGGGAAAACGGATTAGAAGGCCTTGATGCATAAGGGTTATCGTAAGGCTGCTCGGGATTTGCGGACGAGTCGTTATGCTGCGTCGTATTGCGCGGTTCTTCCAAGAAAGATCGACTCCTTTGCAATAAGTGGATTTACTTGTAAGATTATACACAAACATGAAAGGGATGAAAATAAGATGTCTTATAAATATTTTGCATACGGCGCGATTGGCGCTGCGCTCGCCGTTGCTCTTGGTGCCTTTGGCGCCCATGGGCTTAAAGAGACTTTGTCCGAGGACATGCTGGAAGTCTATGAAACCGGCGTCCGCTATCATATGTATCACGCTTTGGCCTTAATGCTGGTGGCCTTGCTGGCTGGCCGGATTGGCGACACCAAGCTTATAAGAGCTGCCGCACGCCTGCTTATTGCCGGCATCGTACTGTTCAGCGGAAGCTTGTATGTTCTTGCGCTGACTGACATAAAAATTCTCGGTGCCATAACTCCTTTGGGCGGAGTGGCCTTCCTTGCAGGATGGGGATGCGTGGCAGCAGCCGCATTGAAAGCCAAAAAAACAAATTAGGAATATATTGGGAAAGGTCGCTTGTGAATTAATGCAAGCGGCCTTTTTGTTTCTTAAGTATTGCATAATTGTCGTCAATATAGGGCTGTAATGCTACAAGAATCATAGCCAATGTGGCGAATTACCTTGTTTTTCGACATAACTCGCCTAATTTCTACAAGAATTATTTATTGTTTTAGTAAATATTTCTATACCACACAGACCATTTCGTTTATAATGAATACAACCTTGCTTGACCTGACAAGAGGAAGGAAGTTGGTGCGTGACGAAACGGATGGACGGTTCGCCTAATAGACGGCTTCGATTTTCGCGGTCATTTGCCATGCTGCGCACGGCCGTTCTAACGATATCAATTGTCGCAGTGCTGTTCTTTGCAGCAGCCTTGTATAGGAATGCCGACCCCGTGTTGGAATGGATCTCGTTAATTATTGCCGCATTGGCGATTGCCGTAACGATAATCTTCTTTGCCAGGGACCGCCAGATAATCGGGTTCCGTAACTTCCATACGCCGATCGTGGAGACATTGCTCCAGTCCGAGGCTGTACCGCTTGCGATTTTGGACCGGGATGGCGTCATTATGGAGATGAACATCGCATCCAGCAATACGCTTGGCTACTTGCGCACAGATCTGCTTGGCACTGAGCTTGCGCCATTGGTGGAGCCGGGAAGCCGCAATAGTCTGCAGGAGATGCTGGACCATGCGCTTCAAGGAAAATCGGAGCAGCGCAATATTAATATTACACACCGTTCGGGATTCCCGCTCGAGCTTCAATTTATCAGCTCCCCGATGATGAAGGAAGATGAAGTAATCGGGACCGTTATAGTCAGTCAGGATTTGAGCGACCGGAAACGGAATATCGAGCGTATCCGTTACATGGCTTATTATGACGATATGACCGGGCTTCCGAACCGGACATTATTCCATATTCGCATGAATGAAAGCCTGGCTTTTGCAAGAGAGCATGACCGTTTGATCGGCCTTTGCTACTTGGATCTGGACCGGTTCAAATTGGTTAACGCATCGTTTGGACGTGAATTTGGCGACATGCTGCTCTTGCAGGTTGCAGAGCGGCTGGCAAGCGCACTTGGGGAGCAGGGGATTATAGCCCGCATGGAAGGCGACGAATTCGCCCTGCTGTTCCAGGACATTGAGTCAGAAGCGCAGCTTCTTGAATTGGCACGCCAGGTTCTTTATGCCATTGATGAGCCGTTTGAGCTCAAGGGCTTCCCGCTGCATATAACAGGAAGCCTCGGGGCGGTTACAAGCCTTGTGAAAGAGGATGACGGCTATTCGCTTCTGAAGAAGGCGGACATTGCGCTAGTGAAGGTGAAGGAAAGCGGCAAGAACGACTGCATGCTTTATTCCGAGAGCTGGAGCAATTCGTCCTTCGAGCGTCTGACGCTCCAGCATGAGATGTACCGGGCGATTCAGCGCAAGGAGTTTATTCTTCATTACCAGCCGCAATACGATATGGTATCCGGCATGATGGTAGGCGTTGAGGCGCTTGTCCGTTGGAGGCATCCGGTGAAGGGGATGATTCCGCCCGGAGAATTTATTCCAATCGCGGAAGAAAGCGGCATGATTGTTCAGATCGGCGATTGGGTGCTGGAGGAAGCATGCCGGCAGAATAAAGCCTGGCAGGATGCGGGACTTCCGCCGATGCCGGTATCCGTGAATCTTTCCATTAGGCAGTTTGTTCAGCAGGATCTGGCAAGCAAAGTCGCTTCGGTGCTGGAGAAGACGGGCCTTAAGCCGGAGTACCTGGATCTTGAAATAACGGAATCCATGACGATGGATACCGGCCATGTATCCCGCTGTTTGCTTGAGCTTACCGAAATGGGAGTAGGCATCAGCGTGGACGATTTCGGAACGGGCTACAGCTCTTTCCATTACTTAAAGAACTTTCCGATCGACCGCCTCAAGATTGACCGCTCGTTCGTAAGGGATATCCAGCAGGACCCAAGCGATGCGGAGATTGTTGCAGCCATTATCGCAATGGCGCATAACCTGAACATCCAGGTTATTGCGGAAGGCGTGGAGAACGAGGAGCAGATGGAATTCCTGCGCAAACATAATTGCGACGAAATGCAGGGCTATTTCTGGAGTCCACCGGTGCCTAGCACGGATATCGAGCAAATGCTTGGGGCGGCCTACATTCAATAATAGATAAGTAATACCCCCCGTACTTAACAAGTACGGGGGGTATTACTGTCTTTGCCGTTAATCCTTGAAGTCTTCGATTTCGTTCAGCCTAAACGTGTAAACTTGCTTCTCGTCCACATGATAGACGGTAATCAAATTCCCTTCCTCATCTATATTGAGAATGCGGCAAGGGATGCTGAGCTTGATGCCAAGCCCTTTGTTCACGATGAGGCGGATCAATTTATTGCTTTTCATAAAAGCCCGGATGGAATCGAGTCCGTTGTTTGAAACGGGGGGTGCAGGTTTTGCGGCAGGCGGCGGCACAGAAACGGGTTGCCTGCCCGGCAATTCCGTTTTTCGCTGATCGATAAGCTGTCCTAGTTGAATCCCGTTCAGAATGCGGTAATCAGCATATGCGCCTTGGTTAAGCGATCTGATCAGCTTCTCCAATGCCGCACCGTTGTTGTCCCCTTCAACGAGCAATTCAACCTGGAATACGTATGAGTTTGTGCGGGTCGATTGTGTTGGTTTCATAGTTCCTCCGGACTAATAATTAATAATACCTTTATAAATATATCATCAAAAAGGGTGTCCACATAGTCCTAAAAATGAGCAGGTAACCAACACTGCTTAGCACCTTCTGCATATAATGTTGTTGCGGTTCGAACTGACCTGTCATGGCCTGAAGTGAAGGAGGTGTCCAAAATGATGAGAATGGTTCCCGTGCCGCTTGGGGACGGGGTTACAGCTCTTGGTGTTGAAGTAAAACTCCCGAAAACAACACTGCTCGCGATATCCACGGATAGAGGATATATCATGTGCGGTGCTTTGGATGTGGGGCTGCTTAACGACCGGCTGAAGGATAGAGAAATCATCGCGGGTAGAGCAGTTGGAGTGAAAACCTTGGAAGAGCTGCTGGCGGCGCCTCTTGAATCCGTCACCACTACCGCGGAAACGCTTGGCATCGCTGTTGGGATGAATGGCGCAGATGCGCTCCGCTTAATGATATAGCACACGAGTGCACACAAAGAGGCAGCCCTCGCTGAGCAAGCGGAGACTGCCTCTTGTCTTCGTCCTTATTGTTCGAACAGCTTCTTCAGGTTTACGTCAAACGGCGCTTGAATAATGCCCTTCTCCGTAATAATCGCCGTCACGTATTCGTTTGGCGTAATATCGAACGCAGGGTTATATACCTTGACGCCTTGCGGAGCCGTACGCTTGCCGAAGCCTTCCGTAATCTCTTCCGCATTGCGCTCTTCGATTGGAATCTCGGCGCCTGTAGGGGTGTTCAGATCGATCGTCGAGAGCGGGCAGGCTACATAGAACGGAATGCCATGCGCTTTGGCCAGCACCGCAACGCTGTACGTACCGATTTTGTTCGCCACGTCGCCATTAGCCGCAACGCGGTCCGTACCAACGATAACGGCGTTTACCCAGCCTTTGGACATGACGTGGCCGGCCATGTTATCGCAAATGAGAGTAACGTCGACGCCTGCCTGTTGAAGCTCGAAGGCTGTCAGTCTAGCGCCCTGCAGTACCGGACGAGTCTCGTCGGCAAATACGCGAATGTTCATGCCACGCTCCTTGGCCAGATAGAACGGCGCAAGCGCGGTACCGTATTTCGCCGTTGCGAGTCCGCCAGCGTTACAGTGCGTAAGCACGCCTATATCATCCTGGAACAGGGACAACGCATGCTCGCCGATCAGGCGGTTCGTTTTTTCGTCCTCGCTCTGAATCGCGATAGCTTCATCAAGCAGCGCCTGCTTCAATGCTTCAAGCGCACGGCCTTCGGAAGCAAGAGCTTCAGCGCGCGCTTTCATCCGGTCAAGCGCCCAGAACAGATTGACCGCAGTAGGGCGGGAGGTAGCGAGATAATCCGCGGCCTTGCGTACATCGGCAAGCCATTCCTCAGCCGTTTCAGCATGGCGGCTTCCTAGCACAACCCCATAAGCTGCGGAAATACCGATAGCCGGTGCTCCTCTTACTTTCAGGTGGCGGATAGCTTCCCATACGTCCTCCGAAGTGACAAGCGGCAAATAAACGATTTCTTCCGGCAGCAGCCGTTGGTCGAGCAGATCCAGCTTATCATCATGCCATATGACGGACTGCAGGCCTGCGTAGTTTGTAGTAGTCATCTTGTAAATCCTCTCTTGATTCAATATTGCTAATTATTGTTTTGCTTCGGCAGTCAGAACAACATCAATAGCCTGTTCAATGGAAACCGCTTGGCGGTTTAAGCGAATAAGGGAAGTACCGATCGCAAGGGCAAGGCGCTGCGCGCGCTCGCGTGCTGCGGCATCCGGAATGGTAGCGATATCGGCAACATGGGCAAGACCTACGATACGGCGTACCATTTTGCAGCCGGCATAACCGATTGCATCCTGTAGCAGGCGGTTCAAATATAGGTCTTGGTAGCCCGGCGTTTCGTTCGCGATGCGATCTACGCCATGCTCATTCCACAAGGCGCGGAATTTCTGTTCGAACTTGGTCCAAGTGTCGCGGACTGTCTCGAGCAGGTAGCTGCGGAAATCGGCAAGTTCTTTCTCGTCATCGATCCAGTGGCCTTGTCCCGCGTAATTCAGCAGCAGGTTCGCAATGACTGCGCCGATGTCAAAGCCGATCGGGCCGTAATAAGCAAATTCCGGGTCGATCACTTTGGTTGATTCCGGCGTTGCGAATACGCTGCCCGTATGAAGGTCGCCATGCAGCAGGGCCTGGGCGCTTGTCAGAAACTTCTCGCGCAGAAGAGCGACTTCAAGATGAAGGGCTTTATCTTCGGTGAGTGCGGCTGCAGCGTCTTCAATCGCCGCTTCTATATTGTTATTAGCGGAGACCGTATAAGGGTCGTCGAAAATCAGGTCTTCCGTTATTTTGCACAAATCGGGGTTGATGAACTCTTTGACTAGCAGCTTTTTGTCCTGCTGGTTCATGCCGAGATCCGAGGTGAAGAACAGCGTATTCGCCATAAAGGTTGAGATATCTTCAGCAAATTTCGGATAACGGGTTCCATTGATCAAGCCTTGGCGCATAATTACGTGATCGCTCAGATCCTCCATAATGGTCAGGGCAAGCTCAGCGTCATACTTGTACACCACCGGCACAAGGCCGGGAGCAAGCTTGTTCTGGAGAATCAAGGATTCGCTTTCGATACGGGCACGGTCAAGGGATAACGGCCAGGATTCGCCGACAACCTTCGCATAAGGAAGAGCTTGCTTCATAATGAGGCTTTTGCCGCTTGCCGGGTCCGTAATATGGAAGACAAGATTCAAGTTCCCGTCGCCGATTTCACGGCAATTCAGGCTAGCGCCCGCAGGGAAAAAATCTTCGATACCGCTAGCGATTTCAATCGCTTCTTGTTCTGTTAATGCATGATAAGCAGACACGGTTCGTCCACCTCCGATTTTCATATTTATTAAGAAGGCCAAAATGCCTAGTAAACTCCTCAACATAGTATAGCGGATATTATTTCGCCTTGGAATACCTTCAAATGATATAATGTTACGTGACGAAGGACAAGCGACGTTTAGTTTATGCTTCATATTTCTTTGTAGGAGGTTGTGAAATGGCGAATAAAGAGCCGGAGCCGGTTGCATTAAAGGAATGGGCCGTAACGGTAAAAGCGCTGCAGGAAGGGCACCTTATGCTTGTGATGCGCAAAGGCGGGATTATTGAGGAAACGCGGGATTTTCAGCTGGTGAGCAAGGGCTTCTACCTTATGCCGGCTTATGAGCATCAGAAGGAGCATTTGCTTAAGGAGGCTTACCAGGGGCAGATTCAGGGTACGATGCAAGGCTGGACGCCTGACATGCCGTCGATCAAGCTTCACTCTTACGCGGAAGCGGTAGAGGACATTGAGATTACCGACCAGGAAACACTTGACCGGATTCGGGAGCATCACATTTGGACGGATACCTTTGCCGAGGAGCGGCTCAAATGGAAGCGTACGAAGCCGCTGCACCTGCTGCTGCTTAGAGTGTACCGTCTCGAGGAGCCGGTAGAGCTGCCGATGCAGCCTGCTTATAACGGATGCAAATCTTGGGTACAACTGGATGAAGGGATGCCTCAGCCGGCTATGACTCCCGTGTTGTCGGACGAGGAGTTCGATCAGCAGGTTTCCATAATCAAACAAGCATTAATAGGTAGAGATATTTCAGAGAGCACATAAATCGGGCTTCTGGACGCTCCCGCATTGATTAATAACAAAACTTATAATAAAATAATTATTGAGAATCAATGAGAATCACTCTATAATATTCCCATTTGGGATTTGTTTATGGGGATGAACCTAAATCCGATTACCAACCTTGGAGGGATAAGTATATTATGGCAACACATTTTGTCATCGATGGCCTGAAAGCAGAGATCGAAGGAAAAGAGATTTTGAAAGGCATTAACCTTGAAATCAAGGGCGGAGAAATCCATGCGATCATGGGTCCAAACGGTACGGGCAAAAGTACGCTTGCTTCCGCGCTTATGGGACATCCGAAATACGAAGTTACCGAAGGCACGGCTTCAATCGACGGCGAAGACCTTCTGGAAATGAGCGTGGACGAAAGAGCACGCGCCGGTCTGTTCCTTGCGATGCAATATCCAAGCGAGATTCCAGGCGTGACGAATTCCGACTTCCTGCGCAGCGCGATCAATGCCCGTCGTGAAGAAGGCAGCGAGATTTCCCTGATCAAATTCATCCGTCAAATGGAAAAGAAAATGAAGGAGCTTGAGATGAACCCTGAGTTCGCTCACCGTTACCTGAATGAAGGCTTCTCCGGCGGCGAGAAAAAACGTAACGAAATTCTTCAAATGGCTATGCTTGAGCCAAAAATCGTCGTTCTTGACGAGATTGACTCCGGTCTTGACATCGACGCATTGAAAATCGTATCCAACGGCGTTAACGCTATGCGTTCCGAAGACCGCGGATTTCTGATCATCACTCACTACCAACGTTTGCTGAACTACATCACGCCTGACTTCGTGCACGTTATGATGCAAGGCCGCATCGTGAAATCCGGCGGTCCTGAGCTGGCTGAGCGTCTGGAGAACGAAGGTTATGATTGGGTTAAAGAAGAACTTGGTATTATCGACGAAACAGTAGGCCAAGCTTAATCGGCGGAGAAGGGAGCATAACGGGATGAGTACACAATTAACGACTCCGACGGACCGTCAATCGGCCGAAGCGCTTGCACGCAGCAAAGGCGAACCGCAATGGCTCGTCGATCTTCGCGGTGAAGCGGCTGAGCTGGCTGGTACACTGGAGTGGCCGAAGCCGGAGAAAATGCGTATTGACCGCTGGAATCTGACAGCTGTCGGCGCTTATGAGCAAGGCAAAGCGGTTGGTTCGATTGCCGAACTGCCGGAAGTAGTACGCGAGCTGGTTGCTGAAGGTACGGAGAATATTATCGTTCAGCACAACTCGAGCGCGGTGCTGAAGCAAGTGTCCGCAGAGCTTGCGGCCAAAGGCGTCATCTTCACAGATCTGGAGACGGCATGCAAAGACCATGCTGATCTCGTTAAACCATATTTGTTCCAAGCGGTATCTGCGGGCGATAACAAGCTGACAGCGATGCACGCGGCACTGTGGAACGGCGGCGTATTCGTATACGTGCCGAAGAATGTTGAGGTTGAGCTTCCGCTCCAAGCGGTGCTGTTCAATAACAAAGCGGACGCTGCATTCGCTCCGCACATTCTGATCGTTGCGGAAAGCAACAGCTCGTTGACTTACGTGGATTATGTCGTATCCGAACCGGGTTCGATTGATGCTCCGTTCGTTCATCATTCGGTTGTTGAAGTATTCGTGAAGCCGGGCGCGCA
This sequence comes from Paenibacillus glycanilyticus, assembly GCF_023715145.1. Taxonomy (GTDB): domain Bacteria; phylum Bacillota; class Bacilli; order Paenibacillales; family Paenibacillaceae; genus Pristimantibacillus; species Pristimantibacillus glycanilyticus_A. Next base: position 71,147 of record NZ_JAMBNP010000016.1, read on the forward strand.
TGTTCGTTTTGGTTCCATTCATCATATGGCTGACCAAGGCGTAGATATGACGCTTCGCCGCGCGGTTATCGAGAATGACGGCCAAATGGAATGGGTTGTAGGCGACCTGAACGACGGCTTTACCGTATCCGATACCGTATCCCTGCTGAAAGGCAACGGCTCCAACTCGGATGCCAAAGTTATCAGCATCGGCGGCAACGAGCAAAAAATGAGCCTTACGACGCAAGCGACGCATTTCGGTCGCAGCTCGGAGAGCAACATGGTAACTCGCGCGGTTATGAGAGACAGCGCTACGGCTATCATTAACGGCATCACGAAAATCGAGAAAGGCGCTACAAAAGCAAACGGCGTGCAAACGGAAAAAGTTCTGATGCTCAGCCCGAAAGCACGCGGTGACGCCAATCCGATTCTTCTGATTGACGAAGATGATGTAAAAGCGGGCCACGCAGCGAGCGTAGGCCAGGTTAACCCGGAGCAGGTATACTACCTGATGTCCCGCGGAATCAGCAAGCAAGACGCTGAACGTTTGATTATTTATGGATTCTTGGCGCCTGTCGTATCGGAGATTCCGATTGATGCGGTACGCGAGCAGCTTCAGCGTTTGCTCGAAAGGAAGCTTGAAGGATGAATATAGAAGCGGTAAGGGAGCAATTCCCGATACTGCATCAGCAGGTAAACGGGCATCCGCTCGTTTACCTCGACAGCGCGGCGTCTTCACAGAAGCCGCGTTCCGTCATTGATGCGGTTAGTCGTTATTACGAACTGGATCACGCCAATGTGCACCGCGGCGTTCATACCCTCGGTTCGAGGGCGACGGATGCTTACGAAGGCGCACGGGAGAAGGTAGCCAAGTTTCTGAATGCGAAGTCGGCGGAAGAAATCGTGTTTACGCGAGGGACAACAACGGCGCTTAACCTGGTCGCATCGAGTTATGCCCGCAGCGTCTGCAAGGAAGGCGATGAGATCGTCATTAATCAGATGGAGCATCATGCCAACTTTATTCCTTGGCAGCAGGCAGCCAAAGCGACCGGAGCGACGCTGAAGTTTATTCCTCTTCAACCGGACGGCACGATTTCGCTGGCGGATGCGGAGCAGACCATTACGCCAAATACGAAGGTTGTCGCGATGACCTACGTATCCAACGTGCTTGGTGTTGTAAATCCGATTAAGGAAATTACGGCTATCGCCCATCGCAACGGTGCGGTAATGGTCGTAGACGGTGCGCAAAGCACGCCGCACATGAAGGTAGACGTGCAAGATCTGGACTGCGATTTCTACGCATTATCCGGTCATAAGATGTGCGGACCTACGGGTATTGGCGCTTTGTACGGCAAAAAGGAGCTCTTGTCGAACATGGAGCCGATCGAGTATGGCGGCGAGATGATTGACTTTGTTGATTTGTATGAATCAACGTGGAAAGAGGCACCGTATCGCTTTGAGGGCGGTACGCCGATTATTGCGGGCGCCGTGGGACTTGGCGCTGCAATTGATTTCCTCGAGCAGATTGGCATCGATGAGATTGATAAGCATGAGAGAAGAATGGCAGCCTACGCGTATGATAAATTGTCCACGATCGATGATATTACGATCTATGGGCCAAAAGCGAACCGCGTTGGTCTGGTTACCTTTAATCTTGGCGACATTCATCCTCATGACGTATCGACAGTCCTTGATTCTTATGGCATTGCGATTCGCGCGGGCCATCATTGCTGCCAGCCGCTGATGCGCTGGCTGAATGTTTCGGCAACGGCGAGAGCAAGCTTTTATCTATACAATAACGAGGAAGAGATTGACCGCTTGGTGGAAGGTCTCATCCGGACAAAGGAGTTCTTCGGTCATGCAATTGGATGATTTATATCGTCGAGTCATCATGGATCATTATAAAAATCCACGCAACCGCGGAACATTGAATACCGATGCTGTCACCATCAACTTGAACAATCCGACTTGCGGCGACCGCATTTCCCTTCAGCTGCAAGTTGAGGACGGCAAAGTAATCGATGCAAAGTTCAGCGGGGAAGGCTGTTCCATCAGTCTCAGCTCCGCGTCAATGATGACGGAAGCTGTTAAAGGCAAAACGTACGAAGAGGCACTTGGGCTTGCTGAACGATTCTCCGGTTTGATGAAGGGCGAAGATGTCGACTTCGAAGAGAATGAAGATATTGAAGCCTTGTCGGGGGTTAACAAGTTCCCTGCGCGGATCAAATGCGCGACGCTGGCGTGGAACGCCTTGCGCAAAGGAATCGAGCAGCAGCACGTTTAATACAAACGAATAATTGAGGAGTGTGAATACCATGGCAGGAACGATGCCTGAAATGGAAGATTATAAGTATGGTTTCCGTGATGAGCATAAAGCGGTCTTCCAATCCGGTAAAGGATTGACGGAGGAAGTAGTGCGCACCATCTCCGAGATGAAGGGCGAGCCGCAATGGATGCTCGAATTCCGTCTGAAATCGCTGGAGCAATTCAACAAAATGCCTATGCCTAACTGGGGCGGCGATATGGCTGATCTTGATTTCAGCGATATTCAATATTATGTTAAGCCATCCGAGAAACAAGGCAAGACATGGGAAGAAGTACCGCAAGAGATCAAAGAAACCTTCGATAAGCTGGGTATTCCCGAAGCGGAGCAAAAGTTCCTCGCGGGCGTATCGGCTCAATACGAGTCCGAGGTCGTCTACCACAGCATGCAGGAAGATCTGGAGAAGCAAGGCGTTATCTTTACGGACATGGATACGGCGCTTCGCGAATATCCGGATCTTGTTAAAGAATATTTCAGCACAATCATTCCCCGTACGGACAACAAATTTGCTGCCCTGAACAGCGCGGTATGGTCCGGCGGAAGCTTTATCTATGTTCCAAAAGGCGTGAAATGCGAAGTTCCGCTGCAAGCGTACTTCCGTATCAATTCCGAGAACATGGGCCAATTCGAGCGTACGTTGATTATCGCCGACGAAGACAGCTTCGTACACTACGTAGAGGGCTGTACAGCGCCTATCTACAGCACGAACTCGCTGCATAGCGCGGTTGTAGAGATTCTCGTTAAGAAGAATGCTCGCTGCCGTTATACAACCATCCAGAACTGGGCGCCAAACATCTACAACCTCGTTACAAAACGCGCGGTTGCGGAAGAAAACGCGACGATGGAATGGGTTGACGGCAACATCGGCTCCAAGCTGACCATGAAATACCCTGCGGTTATTCTGAAAGGCCGCGGCGCAAAAGGCATGGTGCTTTCCATCGCCGTTGCAGGCAAAGGCCAGCACCAGGACGCAGGCGCTAAGATGCTTCACCTGGCTCCTGACACAACTTCGACCATCGTATCGAAGTCGATCAGTAAGCATGGCGGTAAAGTAACTTATCGTGGTCTCGCATCTTTCGGACGCAACTCCGAAGGCGCGAAATCAAACATTAAATGCGATACGCTCATTCTCGATAACGAATCGACATCCGATACGATTCCTTACAACGAGATCATGAACGACAACATTACGCTTGAGCATGAAGCAACCGTATCGAAGGTATCCGAGGATCAGCTGTTCTATCTGATGAGCCGCGGATTGTCCGAAGCGGAAGCAACGCAAATGATCGTAATGGGCTTCATTGAGCCGTTCACGAAAGAGCTCCCAATGGAATATGCGGTTGAGATGAACCGTCTCATCAAGTTTGAGATGGAAGGCTCGATCGGTTAATAAGATTTGTGATACGTGTCCGAGATTCTCGGGCACGTATTTTATTTTCGAGCGGGGAGGGCCAAGATGATTGACAAACAGAGCATGCCGCTTGATTCGGAGCTATTGCGTTTCCGCCGCCTTGTCTCTGACGATCTTGCCCAATTAGCTGTCATGCTGCAGGATCCCAAGGTGATGTATGCCTGGGAGCATACGTTCACGGATCAGCAGGTCCGTGAATGGATTGACCGGCAGCTGGACGATTACCGAAACGACGGCATCGGTTACTTTGCGGCGATTGAGAAGAGTACCGGAGAGCTGGTCGGACAGATCGGCGCTCACTGGAGCGATTATAAGGGCCGCCGGGTGCTGGAGGTCTGTTATATGCTGAAGCATGCTTTCACAGGCCGAGGCTACGCTTTGGAGAGGGCTAAAGCGATGATAGAGCATGCGGGGACAAAGCTGCATGTTCCCGAGATTTATGCGTATTCGTGAAGCGCTATAATGGCATTGATATGGAGCATTTGGTCTTTGTGCATAAATAAAAAGCCCGTCCTTGAAGGATTCCTTGAAGGACGGGCTTTTGGCAATGCCGACATGTAAGTTAGAAGATGATTTCCTTGATTTCGTACTCCCGGTCAATGGTCAGGTCGATAAACCGTTCTCCGACTTGAATGAGCGGGCGGAAGAATTCGGTTGGATGAGTCATCACGATGTTTCCAACCTCGCCCGATTCCAGGACGGCTTTTTTACCGATAAAGTTAGGAATCATATGCTTGATAAAAGTATGGGTAGTCTGCGCATCCAGTTCATTAAAGCTCATCTTGTACAGTTCCTTCAACACAAAGAACAAATCGCGTTTCTTCTTGTATACGCGCTCGGAGATCATAGCGCTGTAAATATCAACGACGGCAATAAGCTTGGCCACGGGATGAATCTCATCGCCTCGCAGACCATGCGGATAACCGCTGCCGTCATTCCGCTCATGATGCTGAAGAGCGCTAACCGCCACAATGTCGGGCATGTCCTCGAAGGATTGTAGAATAATTTCATGGCCGTAAATCGTATGCTTCTTAACTTCCTCGAACTCTTGATCGGTTAATTTAGCCGGCTTGTTTAAGATGCTGGATGGAATTCTGCTCTTGCCGATATCGTGAAGATATCCGGCTTTTGAAATTTCAAGCGCTTCCAATTCTGTATAACCCAACCAGGAAGCCAAATAGTAAGACAACATGCCAACTTGTACGGAATGCTGATACGTGTAATCATCCGCTGTATTAAGCAGCAGCAGCATGGAGACGACATCGCGCTCCATTTGGAAATTTTTAAGAAGAGGCTGGAAGGCAGCTGCGACTTCATCCTGCTTAAGGACTCCGCCGCCAGTAGCTTTCTGGAACAAATCCTGGAAGCCCTTTACGGCATTCTCATAATCAGGCCGCACGTTCGGAAGCCATTTGGGATTTACGGTCGTTTCCAATGTACGATGAACGGGTTGTTCTGTAGTTCTCCGGTCCTCAATGTCAACATAGTCAACTTGATGCTGAAACAGCTTCGCGATATCCTTCTGCTGAAGAATGGTACCCTGGGACAGAACGTGCAGGCCGTATCCGTTAAAGGTGTCCTTGAGCAGGATATCTCCTTCTTTTAAATCTGAAATATGCAGCCTCATCGTTGCACCTCAATAGTTAATTGTAAACGGTATGTATACAATAATAGTAACAATGAATGATTGTTATGGCAATAAGAGGGTCGTGAAATCATGACTATTGTCCTATACTTTCAGAACCACTCCACGGGGTGACATCCATTAATTGGATAAAGAATCAATGGGGTTCCAAGGACTGCCGAGCTGATGCCCTTTCCATTCGGAGCCGTCTTCCCATATTTCCTTTTTCCAGATCGGAACAATCTGCTTCAGTCTTTCAATGGCGTACCGGCTTGCTTCATAGCAAGCATCTCTATGCGGAGAGGAGACGGCGATCACGACACTGGTCTCCGCAATAGCAACAACGCCGATCCGGTGGGAAATGGCGGTATGAGTCCCCGGCCAGCGCTCGTTAAGCTCCGCGCCAATCTGCTCCATCGTGCGGACGGCCATGGGTGCGTAAGCTTCGTATTCGAGGCGGACCGTCCGTTGTCCCATCGTCCATTCGCGCGTGGTTCCAACAAACGCGATTGTCGCGCCATGCTCCGGAACGATGACCTTGGCAAGCACTTCATCCGAGGTGATGGGGTGCTTCGTAATTACGTAGCGGCCGTCCGCAGAGGCATGTTCCGGTGTTGCAGCTTCGCTGTCGCTGTCTTCGGGTTCGCCGCCGGATACCGGGGGGAGGACCGCAAGCTCGTCCGATGCTTGAATAACGGTATCGTCGGAAGCATAAGTTTGGTTGCAGGCAACAAAGGATATTCGCACAAGATCAGCCTGCTCCGGAAAACGGTCAGCCAGCAGCTGCTTGAGATCGGCAACCGTCATGGAAGATGTTTCGGTCTCTATATGGATAACCGGGCTGCCGAATCGGTCCGAAAGCCCCGCAAATAGCTGTATTTTCCAAGGAAATGTCATGTCATATAACCTCTCATAATTAAGGATGAACTCCGTATTAGCATACCATAATCATGCGAAAAATGTTATTCTAGTAGTAGAGAAAAGGAGTGAGAGGCATGCCCCCATTGTTAGACCGGTTCGGGAGAGAACACGATTATTTGCGTATTTCGGTTACAGATAGATGCAATTTGCGTTGTTTATATTGCATGCCCGAGGAAGGCATGGAGTTCGCTGATGCGAGTCATCTGCTTAGTTACGATGATATCGTCGAAGTCGTTCAGTCAGCCGCGGGGCTTGGCATTACCAAGCTTCGGATTACGGGCGGCGAGCCGCTGGTACGTCCAGGGCTGGACGGTCTGATCCGCAGACTGAAGGCGATTCCGGGCATTGAAGATATTGCGTTGACGACTAACGGCATGCTGCTCGGCAAATATGCCGAGGCTTTAAAAGATGCGGGGTTGAACCGCGTGAATATCAGCCTGGATACTCTGGATCCCGCGAGGTTCAAATTTATCGCCCGCAGAGGCGAGCTGAAACGCGTTATTGAGGGAATAGAAGCAGCCGGCCGGGCCGGGCTTGCTCCGATTAAGCTAAACTGCGTGCTGCTGAAAGGAATTAACGAGGATGAAATCGCCGCGTTCCTGAAGCTTGCTTACGAACAGCCCATGCATGTCAGGTTTATTGAATATATGCCTATCGGCCATGCGGACGATAACTGGCGAAAGCATTATTTGCCGCTGTCGCATGTGCTGGATACGGCTAAGAATGAAGGATATACGATTACAAGGCGGACGAATGTGAAAGGCAACGGCCCTTCGGATGATTGGCAGATGGATGGCGGCCAAGGCTCTTTTGGACTGATTCATCCGGTCAGCGATCATTTCTGCAAGAGCTGCAACCGGCTTCGCTTGACGGCAGACGGTTCGATGAAGCCATGCCTCTATTGGGTGGATGAGCTGAATGTGAAAGCGGCGCTTGGCGATCCGGAAGCGATGCGGGATATTTTCTACCGGGCGATGGATCTGAAGCCGGAAAATCATGAAATGGCGGCCAAGCTGGCCAATGAGGCGTTGTCGCATACACCGACCGATCGCCGTATGTCCCAAATTGGCGGATAACCCCGAGGAGGCAGGCATGACATTCTCAAACAGACCCATCCTTATTTTGCACAGCAATGATATTCACAGCCGTCTCGAGAATGCAGCGAGAATTGCGACTTATATTGAAGAGCAGCGTGCTGCCGTCGGCAGCGATCATCTGCTCTGCCTGGATATCGGCGATCATATGGACCGTATCCGGTTGGAGACGGAAGGCAGCGACGGCATGGTAAATGTCGAGCTGCTTAATGCCGCCGGCTACGATGCGGTTACGCTTGGCAATAATGAAGGACTTACTTATTCGAAGGAAACCCTTGAACAGGTGTACGGCGAAGCAAAGTTTGCCTTGCTATGCGCGAACATGCGCGAGATGGAGACCGGGAGACAGCCGGAGTGGCTGCTGCCAAGCATCGTCGTGGAGAAGGGCGGCATTAAGATCGGACTGATTGCCGCTACTGCCCGGTTTACGGATTTCTACGAGCTGCTGGGCTGGGATCTGACCGATCCCCTTGAGGCCATCGGCGTGGAAGTAGAGAAGCTTAGGGAACAGGTTGACGTTATTGCCGTCATGTCGCATCTCGGGATAAACATCGATAAGCAAATGGCGGAAAAGGTTCCCGGCATCGATCTGATCATGGGCGGGCATACGCATCATTTGCTGGAGGAGCCGCTGGTTATCGGCGGCACATCGATTTGCGCCGCCGGGAAATACGGCGAGCAGATCGGTCGCGTCGAGATCGAGATGGACGAGAGCGCGAAGCGACCCGTTATCCGCGCAGCATGCGTGCCGATGGCCGCTTATGCGGAGCATCCCGCAGCCGCCGCGATTATCGGCGGCTACCGCGAGGCGGGCCAGCAGCGCCTCAGCCGGGTAATCGCCCGGCTGGAAGCGCCGCTGCCCGCCCTCCCCGAGCGGGAATCGCCGCTCGGGAACCTGCTGGCCGCCGGCCTGCGCCGCCATACCGATGCCGAGATCGGCATCGTGAATACGGGGCAGCTGCTTGGCGGCCTGCAGCAGGGCGACGTGACAGAGGGGCAGCTTCATGCCCTCTGTCCGTCGCCGGTTAACCCGTGCCGCATGCTGCTCAGCGGCGCGAACATCCGGGCAGCGCTGGAAGAGGCGCTGCTTCCGTCCTTTACCGGCATGCCGATCAAAGGCTACGGCTTCCGGGGAGAAGTGCTTGGCACGCTTGCCATTGACGGCATGGAAGTCGAATATGATCCGGCACGCCCGGAATTTCATCGAATCGTGTCGATTCTTGTGAACGGGCAGCCGCTCTCCGATGACAGGGAATATGTCGTTGGCTGCATCGATATGTTTACGTTCCATATCGGGTATTTATCGCTGGGGCAAGCGACGGAGGTCTCCTACTATTTGCCTGAATTTATCCGGGATTTGCTTGCGACGGAACTAAGAGATGGACGCGGAATTCATGCTTGTCACCAAGAAAGATGGAGAATATTGTCGAATTTTTAGTATAAAATGGTTGCCAAGCGTTAATTTATCCCTTACATTAACAATACGGCTAGTTTTGTCCGAAAATAAGAATGTATAAGTCTTTTTCTTTATACCGGGCTTATATGTTAGTTATAGACACCGTAATAAGGGGAAGGAATCGAGAACATGCGCTTGGTACCTATATCGCAATGCCAGCCTGGCATGAAACTTGCCAAAAAAATTTTCTCGGGCGACGGTTTAGTCCTCTTAGGAGAAAACATCGAATTAACAAGCCGCCATATTTTCCGTTTGGAGCAATATGGTATTCATTACGTGTTTATTAAGGATCCGAGGACCGATGATATCGTCTTGCCGGAGATCATTAGCGAGAATACGATCAGTCTTGCCTTGAAGGAGATCAAATCGAACTTCCGCGCGATGATGGATCTGCCGAAGCTGAAGAAGGGTGCTCCGTATCCTTACATTGCGCAGCCTTTTAAACAGGTAATGAACATGATAATCGATGATCTGTCCAATCATAAGGACGCTATGATTATGCTGATGAATATGGGGATTGTCGATGACTATCTCTACCAGCATTCGCTGAACGTGTGTGTCTACACGACACTGCTCGGTTCTGCTTATGGTTATACAAGAGATGAATTAATGAAGCTGGGCATGGGAGCATTGCTTCATGATATAGGGAAGACGCAAATTCCGATGGATGTGCTGAAGAAGCCGGGGGCTTTAACCGACCATGAATTCCAGATGATGAGGAATCACGCCAAGATCGGCTTTGAACTCTTGAAGGATGAGCCGAATATGCCGCTTGTTGTGGCCCATTGCGCTTTCCAGCATCATGAACGAATAGACGGCAGCGGTTATCCGCGAGGCATTACGGGCAACGAGATTCATGATTTCGCCAAGTGGATCGGACTGGTTGATTCCTACGATGCGATGACGACAAACCGCGTGTACCGTTCGCCCATGCTTCCGCATCAAGCCATAGAGCTGCTGTATGCCGGTACCGGCACCTTGTATGAGCAGCATATGGTGCAGCTATTCCGCGATAAAGTAGCGATTTATCCGATCGGGATAACGGTACAGATCCATACGGGTGAGACCGGGGTTGTGGTTGATTTCAACCATTCGTATCCGCATCGTCCGATCGTTCGGCTGTTGTATAACGAAGCGGGGGAAGAGCTCGCCGCTCCTTACGAAATTGATTTGTCGAAGCAGCTGACTACCATGATTGTCAACGTAAACGGCCAACAGTCGAATGTTGGGCTGGCTTCGGGTATATAATAGGAGAAAAGGAGGCCGCTTTTGCCTCCTTTTTCGTTTTTTATACCTATTTCATTTGCTTCATTCCCCTTCGAACATTACAATGGTATAAGCTATACCCATTCTAACCATGTAAGTCAGGTGCTGATATCAATGAATACGATAGATTACGCTTTGAAGACAAATACCCTTCCGCCATTATCCCCTCTGAATGATCCTTGGGACCCGATCCGTTCCTTGCAGCAATATGGGCGTCATACGTTGACAAGTGTCGAGATGACCGTATCGAACCTTTGTAACATGCGCTGCGAGCATTGCGCCGTGGGCGATACGCTTGTGATGTCGGAGCCGGCGAAGCTGCCTCTGGAGCTTATGATTAAACGTCTGGATGAAGTAAAGAATCTGAAGACGATCAGTATTACGGGCGGCGAGCCGTCCTTCTCAGACCGTACGGTGAAGGAATACATGGTTCCGCTTCTCCAATATGCAAGAAGCCGCGGCATCCGCTCGCAGATTAACTCCAACGTTACGCTGCCTTACAGCAGGTATGAGAAGCTGGCTCCGTATCTGGATGTTATGCATATATCGTTTAACTACACGAATGCGGATGATTTCCACCAGATCGGGTTTGCGAAAGCCGGTCATGCCGTATCACGGGATGCGGCAGCCAAGCTGTATGACCGGATGATCGACAATGCGAAGCGGCTTAGCGATGCGGGCGTGCTTGTCTCCGCCGAGTCCATGATTAACTACCGGACCCATCATCAGATTGAAGAGATTCACCGGCTGATTATCGAGATGGGCTGTCAGCGCCACGAAGTGCATCCGATGTATCCAAGCTCGTTCGCGAAAGATCTACCGGTCCTGTCGAAGGAAGATATGCAGCGGGCGATCAGCAGACTGCTGGATGTGAGAGACAAGAATGTATGGATGCTGTTTGGCACGCTGCCGTTCTATCATTGCAGCGATAATGCGGAGGAGCGGAAGCTCTTGTCCAGATTGGCATCGGAGCCTAATGTGACAGTCCGCAACGACCCTGACGGACGTAACCGGCTGAACGTGAATTTGTTTACCGGCGAGGTATTCGTAACCGACTTCTCCGATGTGCCGGCATTTGGCAATATGAAGGATGAACAGCTGGATCAATTGTTCGACCGCTGGCTGAATCATGAGCTGGCTGGCAGCGTGAACTGCCATTGCCCGGCTGCTTCCTGCTGCGGTCCAAATCTGCTGGTGAAAGACATGTATTACAATGATGTAGACTTCCATCAGAAGAAGGCAATTCTTTAGGCTTTCCGGTGGAAAATGGGACATTACTTTCGTGCCTTTGCGTATGCTGATAGTGGACGCTTATTCATACGAAAGTCATGGCCCCGCATACATAGGTGCTCATAAACATTTTAGAGGGAAAGGAGGAAGTCATTAAGGTGTCAATCAAAACAATAGTCATGGTAGGACTAGCACTATTTCTGCTGTATCTGCTCTTTACGGTAGGGGCGCCGTTTCTTCTTGCGCTGGTTGTAGCGATTTTCCTAGAACCGCTTACCCAGTTTCTTAGCAAGCGGCTTAAGACGAATCGTCTGGTCGCTTCTACAATCTCAAGCAGTTTGTTTTCGATTGTGCTGATTGGTCTGATGGCTCTGCTTGGGGTAAAAGTTGTTGCGGAGCTTATCGCTTTCGCGCAGAAGGTTCCGAATTATGTTGGCGATGCCAGCAGTTACGTGACTGACCTCGTCGAGAATGCCCGGTCTCTGTACGCTAACTTCTCTCCGGACACCGTCGGACAGATTGAGAACTGGCTGACTGACATGAGCAAATCGCTCACCGGCATGGTTGGTTCGTTATCCTCGTCCGTCATTTCTTTTGCCTCCGGGATCCCCGGAATGTTCATCTTCTTTATCGTCTTCCTGGTGGCTGTCTATATGTTCGGATTTAGCCTGAATACGATGAAGTCGACGTTCCTGACCTTGTTCGAAGAGAAGTCCCGGCCGCAAGTGAATGAAGTGCTGGATAATTTGAAAAAATCGATCTTTGGCTTCCTGCGTTCGCAAATTATTCTGAGTGCCCTGACCTATATCATTTCGCTGATCGGTCTGATCATTCTGGATATCAAGTATCCGCTTGCGATTGCTCTGCTAATCGTAATCGTGGATATATTGCCGATTCTGGGAACAGGGACTGTGCTTGTACCATGGGGAACATACCTGATTGTTACCGGTGACTTGTACGCCGGAATAGGGCTCTACGTCCTATTCTTGTTCATGACGGTATTCCGCCGTATTGTAGAACCCAAAATACTGGGCGATGCGGTTGGCATCGGATCCTTGTCTGCCTTGATCAGTCTCTATGTCGGCTTTAAGCTGGTCGGCGTAATTGGGGTATTCCTCGGACCACTCGTAGTCATTATCTACATGGCTATTCGCAAGGCAGGACTGTTCAAGTTTAATATTAAATTGTAATAAGTTGTCCGGCAGTGGATTTTTCCGCTGCCGGATTTTTTTGTCATTTTGTAATATGAGATAAGCCCTGCCCGGCATAAATTGAATAGGAGATGCCCAAATGACAGGGAGGGAAAGCTGGATGATCACCGAGAGGAACGCCCGTGCCGAGAATAATGCCAATGCGGCGGTACAAGCGGAGAACGTTGTTAACGCCGCCAGTAATGCAAATAACGCTCCCGCCGCCAATACGGCAGCTGTTGAGAACGCAGCAATCGGCAAGGAAAATAAGGAGTACAAGACAGCGAACAATCTGAACCCGCTTAATCAAATTCATGTATTTGAGCCTTTTATTGGACCATGTGATCCATGTCCGCCAATGAAGCTGAAAACCTATGTCGTACCACCCAATCAGTTCATTACCTTTCAGCCGCAGGGTCTGCCTCAATACTCCATTCATGAGGCGCTAAGACGCGGAACGCTTTGGCCGGCTTTGTACAGCTCGTATCAATCCAGGTATTATTTGTAAGGCCACTTGTGTCGCAATTCTTTTAAGGAGGTTGATATCCTGTGAGCATTGTTCTAGACGAACAATATTACAGCAAGCTGGAGGAGCTCCAGGCCATCGGATTTGCGCTTGTAGAGTTAACTTTATATTTGGATACCCATCCTTACGACGCGCAGGCGATCCAGCAGTTTAATCAGCTTGCCATGCAGCAGCATCAATGTCGGCAGTCGTTTGAGAGCCTGTATGGTCCTACGCTTCAATATGGCAACAGCTACTCAAAATATCCGTGGCAATGGTCGGAGAGTCCATGGCCCTGGCAGGTGTAGCCGGGTCTAAGCACTGTCGAATTCCCATAGGGAAAGGGGATGTATCATTCGCATGTGGTTATATGAGAAGAAGCTGCAATACCCGGTAAGGGTAGGCAAGTGTGACCCGAGGATGGCCAGATACTTAATTGAGCAGTACGGGGGGGCGGATGGCGAGCTCTCTGCTGCATTGCGTTACTTGAATCAGCGGTACTCCATTCCGGATCAGGTTATTGGCCTGCTCACGGATATAGGCACGGAAGAATTTGCTCATTTGGAAATGATTGCTACTATGGTCTATAAATTGACAAAAGATGCTACGCCTAGACAACTCCAGGAGGCAGGGCTTGGCGAAAACTTTGTGAACCATGATAACGGAATGATGTATGTAAATGCCTCAGGTGTACCGTGGACGGCAGCTTACATTGGTACCAAGGGCGACCCAATAGCGGATTTGTACGAGGATATTGCTGCAGAAGAGAAAGCAAGAGCGACCTACCAGTGGCTTATCGACATGACGGATGACGTGGATTTGCAGGATAGCTTAAAATTTCTTCGTGAGCGAGAAATCGTGCATTCATTGAGGTTCAGGGAAGCGGTTGAGATGATTAAGTCTGATTGGGGCACGAAAAAAGTATTTAAGGTCTAATACAACCAAATGGACAGAGTTCGTTAAATAGTAAAATGCTCCCCAACGGTATACAGTTCAATAAATACATTGTTAAAGAGGCTCAGACAAGTATGACTAACACTTGGAAATAATCCTTTTTTTGTTGTTGGTAAATCAACTATGAGAGGCCAATCAATTGTACTAAGGATGAGGTCAGGGGTTCGATCCCCCTTGGGTCCACCATAATAAAATCACTCGAAACCCTTGTGCATCAAGGGTTTTTCTTTATTTTTGGAGTTAAGTACCTTTTTCAGTAATTGGGACGGATTGGGGATGAAAATTTTTTTATGAGCATGTATAGGGTTTTTATACCAGCAGCTAACGTATTACGTTTAGCTGCTGTTTTTGAACTAAAGGGTTACGGTGATGTGCAAGATAACGACAGTAAGGAAGCGAAATCTATGATGAGTAAGAAGAACAATTTCCATCATTTTGGTTCTTGAGGGAGAAAAGAAATGGCAGAGATTCTGTTACTGCACCACTCATTGGGACTGACAAAGGGGATTAATACTTTCGCCGACAAGCTCAGAGAAGTGGGGAACACTATTCATGTTCCTGACCTTTTCGAAGGTCATTTGTTTACCACTACCGAGGATGGCATGACTTATGTCAATGAGATCGGCTTCAAAGCGTAGACGATCTCTCGAGGAAGTTCACTGACTACACGTATACCTCGATCGGTTATCTCGATCGGCCGACGTCACGATCTTGCGTGCCGCCTCAATGTCGCCCTCATCAACGGCACACTCGTTACCGGGGACAGAGACATGATAAATAGCCGCATGAGTAAATTGTTGCAGGATACATCAGCCGACGAAATCATCTTCACGACGCAAATGTATAGTTAAGAAGATCGAATTCGTAACTACGAAATTATTGCTGGGTTACGTTGAATCCTCATAAACCGAGTTCTGATTTTCGGTCAGATTCGGGGATCGGCATATCATTAATGGATGAGTATAATTCGCCTTGTAACTTCGTGATGTGTTACTGTAGCAAATGTCAATGAATAGGAATATTCATTCCAAATTGTTTATTGAAAACATGAAATATGATCAAAAAGTGATGAAATTAGCTTTCAATATAATATAATTCTGTTGTTTTGCAAAATTTGTATGGAATAAAGATTCCGAAATGCTGTTGACTTCTATCTATCTCGAGGAGTATTATAAGTCACATGGAACGGTTGTTCCAACGCGTTAAGAAAGAGGTGCATTGTTCAAAAACCAAGTCGATGAATGAATATCAATGTCGCATAGATCCAATTATAAATTAAATACAATCAAAGAGGAGAAACGAAAATGAAAATATATGACAAGCTCTTTATCGGTGGACAATGGAAAGCTCCAGTTAACCAAGAAGTAATTGAAATTCGTTCCCCACACGACCAATCCTTAGTTGGCAAAGCAGCACAAGCTTCACCGGCAGATATCGATTTGGCTGTTGCCGCAGCTCGAAACGCATTCGATAACGGTCCTTGGCCTAAAATGACGCCAAGCGAACGCCAAGATTATGTCGCTCGCTTCAATGAATTGCATGCCGCGCGTGCAGATGAGATTGCTGCCCTAATTACTTCTGAAAATGGCACACCTTATTGGTTCACGAACGGTTTGCAACATTCTTTAGCGGAGCAAACGAATGCTTACCTTCGTGCAGCAAAATCGTATGGCTGGGAAGAAACATTGAACAATGGCAAAGGACCTATTATTCGCCGAGAAGCAGTTGGCGTTGTCGCTGCAATTATTCCTTGGAACGCACCGCACCAATCCGCTCTTGCAAAAATGATTCCTGCCTTGCTTGCAGGTAATCCGGTTATCCTGAAAGCATCGCCTGAAACGTCTCTTAACGCTTTGCTAATGGGGGAAATTTTCGCTGAAGTAGGATTCCCTGATGGCGTCGTTAGCATCGTGCCAGCTGGACGCGAAACAAGCGAATATCTCGTTTCGCATCCTGGTGTTGACAAAATCGCATTTACTGGTTCGACAGGTGCAGGTCGCCGCATCGCTTCGATTGCAGGGGAACAACTTAAGCGCGTAAGCTTGGAGCTCGGAGGCAAATCCGCAACAATCATTTTGGATGATGCGGATCTAGAAGCTGCGGTACAAGGCTTGAAATATACGTCCTTCGTAAACAATGGGGAAAGCTGTATTGCACATACTCGCGTCCTTGTTTCCAAAAAACGTTATGAAGAAGCGATTTCGTTAATTAAAACCATGACTGAAAGTCTCGTGGTAGGTAACCCTGCAGATCCGGCAACTTTCATCGGTCCTATGGTAAGAGAAGACCAACAAAAACGCGTAAAATCCTATATCGAATTGGGTATCCAAGAAGGCGCACGTCTCGTTACTGGCGGAACGGATGTACCTGAAGGATTAGAAAGCGGCTTTTATGTAAAACCTACGATTTTCGCTGATGTCGACAACAGCATGCGTATTGCTCAGGAAGAGATATTTGGACCGGTACTCGTTGTTATTCCATATGAAGACGAAGCTGATGCCGTACGCATTGCAAACGACTCGCCTTTCGGTTTAGGTGGAGGGGTTTGGTCTGGTAAACAAGAGCACGGTCTCGAAATCGCACGTCAAATCCGTACGGGCGTCTTCGTTGTGAACGGTGCAGCGGCATCCTACGAAGGACCGTTTGGCGGGTACAAAGCGAGCGGCGTCGGTCGTGAATTTGGCGTTGTCGGTCTTGGTGCTTATGTTGAGCATAAAGCAATCAATATCTAATTATTTACTGATCAATTGAACCAGTTTACTGCCCTTAATCATTTTTCTATTAGGTGATGAAGGGCAGTAACATTTTATATAGTGATGTGTTGTCGAAGGATAAAAGACAAGGTGTTTTTATAGAAATAGATTCTAATTATTTGGAATTAATATTCCTTTTTTTTAATGGAATTAATGATATAGAAGTATTTTTTCATTTCATGGTGCCTATCAGGGTGGGTTTTGTTATTTATAGGTTGGATTCTCGGAATATTCATTCCGAAATTCCTTGACCAATCTAGAGCAAAGAGCTATACTAGCTATGGAATAAACATTCCAAACGAACACAAACCTGCATCGTGAAGGAGACATTTAATATGTATAAAGCCTAGCTGATTACAGGTAGTTCCCGAGGGTTTGGCCGAAGTCTTGCGGAAGCGGTACTTGCTAATGGAGATCGTCTCAGGCGGACCGTTACGAAAGCATGAATGGGACTCTCCTACTCCCACTCCTTTAACCAAGTAATGAACAATGTGAATACTCCTTTTGAATATTAATGAATACTTCAATGGAGTTATTCCAAAAATAAAGCACCAATTATCACATTGGAATCGGGATTCCGATACAAAACAGATCTTTAAGGTACTCCTGTAGAAGGAGAAGTGATAAATAATGACTAAGGTATGGCTTATTACAGGTAGCTCTCGGGGTTTGGGGCGTTCATTGGCCGAAGAAGTACTGGCTTCCGGGGATAAATTAATTGCAACGGCACGCAAAGCAGATCAGTTACAGGACCTTGTTGAGCGTTACGGCTCACAAGTTCATCC
The DNA here is from genome assembly GCF_023715145.1 of Paenibacillus glycanilyticus. Taxonomy (GTDB): domain Bacteria; phylum Bacillota; class Bacilli; order Paenibacillales; family Paenibacillaceae; genus Pristimantibacillus; species Pristimantibacillus glycanilyticus_A. The sequence goes on from NZ_JAMBNP010000016.1 coordinate 88,638, forward strand.
CGTATCATTGGATGTAACCAAGACTGAAGAAGTGAAAAAAGCAATCTCTACTGCATTCGACGTTTTCGGAAGATTGGATGTAGTCGTTAATAATGCAGGATACGGAAATATCGCTGCTATCGAAGAAACCACCGAAGAAGATTTTAGGGCACAAATCGAAACAAACTTGTGGGGCGTCATTCACGTAAGCAAAGCCGTTCTTCCTTATATGATCACACAAGGTTCCGGACATATTATCCAGATCTCGTCCGTCGGCGGTCGGACGGGTGCACCAGGCCTTGGGGCTTATCAGACTGCTAAATGGGCTGTAGAAGGATTTTCCGAAGTATTGTCCAAAGAAGTCGCTCCGCTTGGAATAAAAGTATCCATCGTTGAGCCTGGCGGATTCCGTACGGATTGGGCCGGCGCTTCCATGCAGCACGTTGAACCAGGAGAAAACTATAAATCCACGGTAGGTCTGATGCTTCAAAGAACGAGAGAATCAAGCGGCAAGCAACCGGGAGATCCAGTAAAAGGTGCACGAGCAATCATTACAATTGCTAACGCCGAAAACCCACCTCTCCGACTGCTGATGGGCAGTGACGCCGTGAAAATCGCAAATATGGTAGACCAAGCTAAACTTGATGAAACCAAACAGTGGGAACAACTAAGCATATCGACTGATTATTGAATTGGAGTGTGAGAACAGTCCAAATGAATCTAAAACTGTATTGATTACAGGTGCTGGTACCGGCAATGGTGCCGCTGCAGCAATCGAAATGGCTACCCGCGGTTTAAACGTTGTTCTGGTTGGCCGAAGAGTCGCTCCGCTCGAAGAAGTAGCGGCGCAAGTCCGGTCGATCGGTGGCAATGCATTAGTGGTTACAGGGGATGTGGCCCAACCGGATTCTTGTGAAAATATGGTGCAGCAAGCTGTCCAGCATTTTGGCGCATTGCATTATGCGATAAATAACGCGTGAGTGTCTGGGGAAAACCATAAGTTGGCTGACATCACTCTTGAGGCCTGGAACAATGTGATGAATATAAATTTAAATTCTGTATTCTTTAGTATGAAATACGAAATTCAGGCTATTTTGCGCGCCGGTGGAGGTGCGATTGTCAACGTGGCTTCGGTCTTCTCGTCTAAGGCGCTTCCTCAGCGTGCCGCCTATACAGCGAGCAAGCACGGAGTAATCGGGCTTTCAAAAACAGCTGCTCATGATTATGCAGATCAAAATATACGCATAAATGTACTAGCCCCAGGTGTTACTGAAACACCAATGGCTGATGCTGGCGGTGAGGAAGCTGTACACATCGCGAGGTCTATCCCCCTTGGAAGAATGAGTAAGCCAGGGGAAGTGGCTAAAGTAATAGCTATGTTGCTTTCCGACGATGCTTCTTACATGACAGGAACGCATGTAGTTGTCGATGGAGGTTTTTTGATTTAGCTCAAACTAAAATCCAACATCCATTGTTTTCAAACCGGCACTTTATTGTGCCGATTTCAGGCTGCACAGGCAATCCTCACCATCGCCAATGAAACAAACACCGCCGCTTCGCTTGCTGCTCGGAAGCGATGCAGTTGAGCTCGCAAACGCGATGGACAACGGTAAATTAGAAGAAACGAAGCGTTGGGGAAAACTTAGTCGCTCGACAGATTTCTAGATTGAATTACGTCTAAAAAATGGATTGTATCGGCTCTCGGAGGCGCTATCCATGCCGCTCTCCGACCAGTCGTGCATATCAGAAAGTAGGTGTTACATTGAAAGCAAGTGCTAGAATCGCATTATTATCAATGGTTGTAACGACTACCTTCGGAACGATGATGGCCGCACCGGCTTTAAAACCACTTGCCGTGGCATTTCCTAATATAGACGCGCTATTAATACAGTGGGTCGTTACGTTATCTTCCTTATTCATTTTACCGACATTATTTTTGTCAGGTACGCTTAACAGAAAGTTTAATCGAAAATCAATCTTGATTATGGGTCTTATCTTGTATTTAATCGGCGGCGTCGGACCAGCATTCATGCATTCATTCTCATTTATATTGGCGTGCAGGGCGCTCTTGGGCCTTAGTATAGGTCTGATATCGCCGACATTCAATTCTTTGATCGCGGAGAATTTTCAAGGGGAAGCGCGTTCTCGCATGAACGGCATTCAAACGTCCATCAATGGGATAGGTGGGGCTATTTTCCTGACTATAGGCGGATTCATTGCGACTCTTGGATGGAGAGACGTCTTCATGACTTATTTCTATGCGGTCATCCTATTAATACTGGTCATTGCATTCCTTCCTAAATTCCCGCCACTTCAGGTGGAGCAATCCGTTAAGTCTTCCATAAAGGTACCGAGATTTTTCTACGCTGTAGCGATAGCAGGCGGATTGCATACGATGATGTTTGCACTGCTTCCGACGAACCTTTCGTTATTTATTGCTAATAACGGTATCGGTAGTGTCTCATCTGCCGGCTACTTGATAGCATTCTCATTAGTCGGAGTATTTATTGGTGGATTATCTGTAACGCGGTTAACAAAAGTATTGAAGAAAAGACTCGTTCCGATTGAACTGGGATTGATGGCTGGTGGTTTCCTGATTATCTCTTCGGCGCATGCGGTATGGACAGTCGCCTTGGCGGTATTCATGATTGGCTTGTCCGAAGGTGCGCTATTCCCGCTTTCCTTCATTAAAACGTCGGAAATTGTGCCGAAAATGATTTTGACAACAGGGATCTCCTTGTTGCTAGCATGTGTCTACACATGCCAGTTCCTAAGCCCGCTGTTCGTTAGAGGAGTCGAATTGCTCATCCACTCGGGTTCCACACGAGACATGTTCATGGCCGTGGCTGTTGGCTTATTCGTTGTCGCTGTCGGATTCATATTTTTTTCTCGAAACAGTATGCGTCAATCGATGCCATCTGTCTCATAAAAATAATCTTATCAAAGGCGGTCTAACAACATGAGAAACATTAATCAAATTTATATTAACGGTAAGTTTGTAACTCCTCAAGGTACACAGCGTCAAGAGCTGATTAACCCTACAACACGGGAAATCATCGGAAGTGTAGTGCTTGGTAATGAAGAAGACACCAAACTGGCTATTGCTGCAGCGAAAGCGGCGTTTCCAGCTTTCTCGAAGACGTCGGTACAAGAAAGAGCTGATATGCTTCAACGTCTAAACGATGCCATTTTGGCCAATATCGACGAGCTTGCAGAAGCTAATATCCTTGAATATGGCGCGCCTCGAATGGCAGCTACCGGACGTGTTCAATTGGCAGCAATGAATTTAATGATAAGCAAGGAAGCACTTGAGCAATACGAATTTGTTCACTATATCGGGAAAGCCAAAGTCGTCTCCGAGCCTGTAGGCGTTATGGGTATCATCACGCCATGGAATGCTAGTTATTCACAAATAACGGCCAAGCTTGGTGCCGCGATCGCTGCTGGCTGTACAGTTGTAATCAAACCAAGTGAACTTAGTGGTTTGCAAACGCAACTGCTAACGGAATGCTTCGATGCAGCCGATATTCCGGCAGGTGTAATTAATGTCGTTAATGGGCTTGGTTCGACAGTAGGGGGAGAATTGACTCGCAATCCAGACGTCGCAATGATCAACTTCACCGGCTCGACTCGCGTAGGTAAAGAAATTCGCAGAGCAACTGTAGATTCAATGAAACGCGTAACGTTAGAACTGGGCGGTAAATCACCTAACATTATTCTGGATGACGCAGATTTTTCCAAAGCAATTCCAGCTGCAGTTAGATCGAGTTACTCGAATAACGGTCAAGCTTGCGTAGCAGGTACAAGATTGTTCGTTCCGGAGCATCGTCTGGAAGAAGTGAAGCAGCTCGCTCGCGAAACCGCCGAATCGATGAAAGTCGGTTTGCCATCCGAAGCCGACACTGTGCTTGGACCAATCGTGACAGAGAAGCAATACAACCAAGTCCAGTACTTCATTAAAACCGGCATTCAAGAAGGTGCTGAGCTGGTAACTGGCGGTGAAGGCCATCCAGCAGGTCTAGAGCAGGGGAATTTCGTTAAACCGACGATCTTCGCTAACGTTACCCCTGATATGACGATCGCGAAAGAAGAGATTTTTGGACCAGTACTGTCGATTCTGACGTTCAAAACCGAAGAAGAAGCAATTGAAATGGCAAATAACACAGACTACGGTCTCGGTGCTTATATTAGCTCGGGAAACCTGGAGAGAGCTAACGAATTAGCTTCCCTCATCCAAGCAGGCGTGGTGCTTATTAACGGCGCAGGCTTCGAAATGAAAGCTCCATTCGGCGGATTCAAGCATTCCGGTATCGGTCGTGAATATGGCGTACACGGCATAAAAGATTGCCTAGAGACAAAGACAATAACTGGATTTGACTTGCCGATGTAATATCAATTAGCTAATTAGCACTTGCTATGTATGATCCCCTTCAAGAATAAACTCATTCAAACTGTCATGTTACTATGGGGGTTCGAGTGAGTCTTGGAGGGGATATTTTTATGGCTTATGGCTTACAAAGAAAGGTCGAGGCGAGATGAGAATAGAATTTTGAGTTTTTATCATCAAGAAGTAGAACCTGACTCATAATAAAATGAATTTATACAACATAAAAAATCGAAAGTTGGGAAGCCGCTTTGGACATTGCCATCTTAATCTTGCTGTTGTTAATTTTAATTGGCGTTTCCAACGTCGTACATCGGTTCGTTCCGGTTGTACCTGTGCCATTATGATACATTAGCAGTTGCCTCATTATCCAGACGTATTAATTTACCAAACAGCCTTAAAAACATACTTGAAGGGGAGGCGTTGATGAATGACGCTTCCAGTCTCGTCGCTTTTAAATATTCCATGGCAGCAGCGGTAACTGGCTATTTTCTTTGGCTCAAGCAAGTGTGAGATGTTTTGGATGAGACACTGCAAATGCTGCTGCAAATCTTAATAGAGCTCAGTATTTTCCTAGCATCGAATGATCCGTAATCGTGAATCGACACTGTACGAAATCGAGGAGTTGAGTTTACAATAAAGTTAAGAGGTGGGGGGATATATGAGTAAAAAACAAGACATTATGACGGCCACACTTGACTTAATTCACGAAGAGGGCCTGCAGTCTGTTACATTTTCCAAATTATTCAAGCGTGCGAATGTCGGATCAGGCACGATCTATAACTACTTCTCAAACAAAGAGGATTTAGTGAATGAGGTATACAGAGATTCGCGCTCAAAAATGGGGGAGTACCTTATACAAGGTTACGACGCAAATGCAAGCCTTTACGAACGATTTAAGTGCCTTCAGATGAATCGGTTGCAATTCGGCATGCATTTTCCGAAAAAGTTTTTATTTATCGACAGTTATTCTTTTTCGCCATATATATCTCCTGAGCTGCGTAATCTGGATGATGAATATAATTCCAGTAGAATTGTTCTGGATTTGATCATTGATGGCCAAAGGAATGGGATAATCAAAGAGATGGATTCACATCTTTGCCACCAGTTGCTTCACGGTATCATTTCTTCGATTTTGAAAGGTTATTTTGTAAATAAATACCCTTTAAACGAATTGCAAATTCAACAAATAATCGAAGCATCATGGAAAGCAATACTGGTTTAATGAAGTGGCCGTTGTGCGTATTCGTGCACACCGGTCTTTTTTGACTTCAGGGGTAGTTATAAGCTTTTCCATGAATGTTTTGAGTTATTTGGGATCAACCTATATTATCTTTTTCAATTGAGGAGTGAAAACCGTGACAAAAATTAATGCAAATGAATCGATTCTGACATTTATTAATGTATTTAAAGTAGAACCAGAAAACCAACAGCGTGTCGTCGAATTGCTGACTGAGGCAACAGATAGTTCTGTTAAATACGCTCCTGGATTTATTTCTTGTGCTTTACACAAAAGCACTGATGGAACTAAAGTAACGATGTACGCACAATGGAAAGATTTCGATCATTACCAAGCGATGCGTGACGATCCAAGGCCATTGCCATTCTTCAAAGAAGCTTTGACAATAGCAACATTCGATTCAGGCATGTATGAGGTTGTGAAAACGTTCGAATATACAGAAGCTTAAAGTAATAGATGAGCAGTAACAGATTCCGTTGCTGCTCGCCCCTCAACAGCATATTTTTTTATCAGTAATATTCATTTAAAAAATTAGTTAAAGGTTTAGCAAAAAATACATGTAATTATATAGAAAGGAAAGGAAGTAGACTAACTTCTTATGAGAAAATCACTCGTTATTGTCGCTCATCCAAATTTAGACAACTCACGAGTTAATAAAATTTGGTTAAATGAACTAACTCAGTATCCTGATCTTATAACAATAAATGATTTGTATGCCAATTATCCCGATTTTCAAATCAATGTTATGAGAGAGCAACAACTGGTAGAGCAGCATGATCGTATAATTTTTCAATTTCCATTTTACTGGTATAGCTCACCGCCGCTACTAAAAAAGTGGATGGATGATGTTCTGACGTACGGCTGGGCCTTTACTTCAAAAGGCAGCAAATTGAGGGGGAAGGAACTCGCACTTGCGATATCAATCGGGGGATCCGAAAGGGATTATAGTCAAAGTGAAGATGAAATGTATACAATTAATGAGCTGCTCAGTCCTTTTCATGCAACAAGCAATTTAATTGAAACTATTTTTTTAGAGCCATTTACTCTCTATTCCACCGACAGAAAAAGCGATGCTGAGTTACAGAACAGCGCTAAACTGTATGCGAATTACGTAAATATGAAAACTCTAGAACCTTTTACTGTTTAACAGATCAGATCTTGTTCCATGTTCGCAATTGGCTCGTTCTCTTAAGACCATTATGGTAATTCTCTTCTAGTTGCACAATTATCTTGGACACAAAAGTAAGGACATAACTTTGAGCAAAAATCAAAGCTTGAGAAATCAAGCTTTTTTATTTTATGTTGGGTAATTGTGGGGGGAAAACCTCCAAACAGTGGTCGACTGTAATAACAGTTAGCTAAATGGCTATTTTGAAAAAATTGAACATTAGGATAACCGTTAGAAGAGCAGGGGATTGTGTTAAAAAGGAGGTTAAATCTTGGATAATTTATTGCAAAGATGACTACATTTGATGAATTATAATATATCGTTTAGAAGATTTTGTTCTTTTGTATAGAAATTCTTGTCATTGGTTCAAGACAAGAATTTCTATGCAAAGCCCTATTAGGACAAGAACTTCTGTAAAATCCCGTAATCTCCGGGAATGCATGAGTTATTAAAATAACGGTGAACGTTGATATAACATAAGCTGCAGAGCTCGCAGTTTTGCAATCAAAGCGGATCCATTACCTACAACTATAGTGTACGGAAGAATTTGCTCATTTGGAAATGATTGCTACTATGGTCTATAAATTGACAAAAGATGCTACGCCTAGACAACTCCAGGAGGCAGGGCTTGGCGAAAACTTTGTGAACCATGATAACGGAATGATGTATGTAAATGCCTCAGGTGTACCGTGGACGGCCGCATACATTGGAGCCAAGGGCGATCCAATAGCAGATTTGTATGAGGATATTGCAGCAGAAGAGAAGGCAAGAGCGACGTACCAATGGCTAATTGATATGACAGATGATGTGGATTTACAGGATGGACTAAAGTTTCTTCGTGAGCGAGAGATCGTTCATTCGTTGAGGTTTAGGGAAGCAGTTGAGATGATTAAGTCCGACTGGGGGACGAAGAAGGTATATAAAGTTTAAAGAACTCGACAGCAGCCGGTTAATTGCCGGTTGCTGTTTTTGTGTGCGCCCAGCATGGGCGCTATCTCTAGGGTTCAAGTCCCGAATGGCGAAGGCAGTAGTAGCCATAGCTTAAGGCAAGGGTGTCCACCGCGAGGTGGAATCTGAAGGAAGCCGGCGGCAAATCTCCGGTCTGAGGAACACGAACTTCATATAAGGCTAACGTACGTTGGGTGAGGTTGCACAACAAACCAAAACCCGTACTGCCAAAGGCGTACGAGAGTAAATGGAGCAGATAGATGGAGAGGAAGATAGCGTTCTTACCTGGGGAGATCTGTACAATAGGCGACCGAAAGTCGTAAGCAAATCCGAAAGGGCTTGTTGAATGTACAGAAGTCATCAGAAGCCATAGTACGCAAGCTGTTGCAACAGCTTGCGGAAGGGCTGAACATGAAATAGGAACGTAAACGACTTGGCGTTCGAGGATGGGCATGGAAAGCAGACAATCCCAAATTTTTTTTGAAGGGACTTATCTGAGGAAAGTAGCGGTGAATACGCGAGGGCACTCAGAAGGGCAGAGTTCATCATCGGCACAAAGAGAAGAGACGTTCACGTAAGGGAGTGTATCGAAGGATGATCGAGGAAGTGCTGTCACGAGACAATATGCTCTCGGCGCTAGCAAGGGTCGAAGCGAATAAGGGAAGTCATGGCGTAGATGGCATGTCGGTAAAAGACTTACGCAGACACATCGTACAAAACTGGCCAACTATTCGAGAAAGCATACGAAACGGAACCTACAAACCGAGTCCAGTACGTCGGGTCGAAATCCCGAAACCGAACGGTGGAACGAGGTCTTTAGGGATACCTACCGTGACAGACCGTCTCATTCAGCAGGCGATTACGCAAGTACTAACACCTGTATTTGACCCCACGTTCTCCGAACAAAGCTATGGATTTCGCCCGCAAAGGCGAGGACATGATGCGGTGAGGAAAGCGCGAAACTACATGCAAGAGGGACATCGTATCCTGATGTTCCTCCGATGGTTGGGTATGCGGCGGCGAAAGGAGGCGTCTGGAAGGTGCACTATGGACTAGCGCACGTCCATTTTTGATCTGTCCCAGCTCGGAGCAATTGGCCCAATACCCATACATTTGCTGAAATTTGACGAAGCTCTATTCCCCACGCAATTTATGAAACATATGTTAAAAAAATATTATATTTTTTTAACAATTATTATTGTAACCATAAAAAACTTTTACAAAAAAAATATTACAGTTGTTTGCAAGAATAAATCTCTTTGATATCTTATATAAAGAGTTAGTTGCTAAAAACTTCTCTTTCTTAAAAATGATTTCTAGTACATAAAAAAGGAGGTGGAGGTATGTTTGAGGCATTCAGTTTTGGGAGTTGGCTTAAGAATCTCCTTGGCATAGCATAGCATCTTGGTGAAGTTGCATTGCAATAATTTGAAGATGCAGCACCGGAAAAACCATGCAAAAAGGTCCGCTGACAAAGATCAAGCGGGCCTTTCCGTGCCTTTTAGATAAGTTTGTTTATTGACTCCTAAGGAATATCGTGTTCTAATTTCTCTCTGATAGCTTCGAGGATGAAAGTATTCCGACTCATGTCCGCTTGCTCAGCAGCCACATCAATTTGTGCCGCTCCGCCCTATTGAACGCTGAGCAAATAAGAATTATAATTAGCCGCGTTGTACTTATTCTTTGCCCGTGTGGTCGATTTCCCTTGTAGTATTAGCTAATTGAAGCAAAAGTAAGCCCCGCATAATTTCCCAAGCGCTTGGGAAATTATGCGGGGCTTTGCTTTATTGAAATATAGCCTATAACTTAAATGTACTAAAGAGTGGTCACTTGGAAATGAATTACACAATGGTATGTAAATTTACAAAAGACGCCACATCTAGACAACTTCAAGAAATGATGAGCTGCCGTTTTCTCAACTAAAGGGCAGCATTCCTATAATGAAGAAATACGAGGTTTGAGAAACAAAAAGACTCCTTGGTATGATGTATGAGGGTCCCAGATGCTCGCCAGCGACCGGATCCAAATACAAACCAAGGAGACTACA
>NZ_JAMBNP010000017.1 GCF_023715145.1 Paenibacillus glycanilyticus
GACCGCGGGTTCGAATCCCGTCAGCTCCGCCATTTTATCAAACATCAGGCTCGGTAGCTCAGTTGGTAGAGCAGAGGACTGAAAATCCTCGTGTCGGCGGTTCGATTCCGTCCCGAGCCACCATGTTGGATGGTGGGAAATTTTTAATATGCCGGTGTAGCTCAGTTGGTAGAGCAACTGACTTGTAATCAGTAGGTCGTGGGTTCGACTCCTATCGCCGGCACCATAGTTTTTGGAGGGTTAGCGAAGTGGCCAAACGCGGGAGACTGTAAATCTCTTCCTAACGGTTCGGTGGTTCGAATCCATCACCCTCCACCACTTATATGGAATTCGCTTATTTGAGCCATTAGCTCAGTTGGTAGAGCACCTGACTTTTAATCAGGGTGTCGTAGGTTCGAGTCCTACATGGCTCATTTTTCAAGTTTTGCGGTTGTGGTGGAACGGCAGACACGCTATCTTGAGGGGGTAGTGCCCACCGGGCGTATGGGTTCAAGTCCCATCAACCGCACCATACATAACAATTCGGAGCCTTGCTGAGCAAGGCTTCTTTTTTATTTGCGTGATATAATACCGAATATATTGAAAGCGGTTAAATATCGGGCCGCTATATGTTATTTTCATCAGTCAAAAAATTGAACATGGAATTGCCGATAAATTGAATTGTGAGAATTCCGCAGGGACGTTATAATGCATCATCACCATATCAGCGTGCGCTGAAGAAGGGACAGCAGCAATGAAATTCATGAAATGGCTGTTCGTCAACCGGAGTATCCGGACGAAGATTGTATGGAGCAGCGTGCTTACGTCGCTTGTTCCGATGCTTGTGCTGTCGTATCTATTCTATGAATCAAGCACGAAGTCGCTGGAGCGAACGATGTACCGCAGTACCAATCAGAACGCCCAGTATGTGGCCGGTTATCTAAATCAATATTTCCGCGATCTGTCCTCTTCGGCACTGCAGGTGTACGGCTTCGCCCATGTCATGAATCTGATGGAGCATGGCCGCAACGTCAACGACGAAGATTTTTTTGCTGCGAAAGAGACTAAAGAGGCCTTGAAGAACTACTATACGCTAGTGTCCAACAAGAACAAGGATAACATTATCAAAATTATGATTTTTGGCAAAGACAATAAGCTGAAGGACTTCTGGTCGAGAGCGGCAAGCTACGATACAATCCCGTTTAACGAGAGCATTCCCCATTATGAGGACATGCTCGATTTGCCGTTCCAGCAATCTCTCTCTTTCTCCTATAAGGATGCGGCGTTTAAACAGGATTTTTTCGTGTTCGCGATTACGATATATGACCCGTTCTATCATAGCAAAATCGGCACTCTCGTCTTTTATGTTCAGATGAAAGAGCTCACTAAAGTGATTGAGGCAAACAACCAGTCACCGAATGTCATCGTGCTGCGCAACTCCAGAGGTGAGGCTTTCTATCATACAAGCGACAAGTACGATGGTATCGTACCCACGTTCGAGGCGCCAGACATGCGATTTATGAAGAAACCAAAGGAACTCCGCTTTGAGCAGCGCCAGGATTTGCTCGTCAGCACTTCGTATCTGGACAATGGCAACTTAACGCTGACGATCGTTTATCCAAACGAGGAGCTGGCGCGTCATCGCAACAATACGCAGATGATTGCAATTGGGGCATTAGTGTTTGCGATGTTGTGTATTTCGCTGCTGTCGCTCCTCGCCCAGCAATATATAACCCGTCCTATTAAGCGGCTTGGCCAAGCGATGAAGAAGGTTCGCAACGGTAACTTCCATGTTACGCTTTCGCAGCCTTACGTCTACCGGGACGATATTTCCGAGCTGACCCGGAGCTTCAACTTCATGACGGAAAAAATACAAGAGCTGATCGAGCAGCGATACCAGATGCAGCTTCGGAATAAGGAAGCGCAGCTGCTCGCTTTGCAAATGCAGATTAATCCTCATTTTCTATATAATACGCTTCAGACGATTGGCGGCAAGGCGGTGCTTATCGGTGATTATGAAATTCCCGAGATGTGCAGGTCGCTCGGGGACCTGTTCCGTTACAGCTTTTATGAGGGGAATACGGAGTCCACGATTCGGCAGGAGCTGGCGCATGTCGGCAATTATTTGTATATCCAGCAGTTTCGGTTCGAGGAGTCCCTTCGCACGGAATTCGACGTGCCGGAGTCGCTGATGGAAGCGCCTACGATTCGCTTCGTTATGCAGCCAATCATTGAGAATGCCGTTGTTCACGCGCTTGGCGGGCCGGATGACGGGCAGCTGCTTATCCGGGTTGGGGGCGAAACCGACGGTGAGACGATCGTGCTGTCCATCAGCGACAACGGTCCTGGCATTGTACCCGCCAAGCTCGCGAAGCTGAAGAGCGATATGGAGAAAAAATCGATGGAAGTGTTCTCCGGCGTATCGATCGGATTGAAAAACGTGCATGAGCGCTTGCGCCTTGCATACGGCGAGTCGTACGGTCTTGAGATAGACAGCATGCCGGGTGAAGGAACGATTATTCGGATCCGTATTCCACTCAGAAAGCGGGGAGAACCTCATGTTTAAGGTAATGGTCGTTGACGATGAGCCGTGGGGACGCAAGTCGGTCGGGAAAATGATTGCCGAGCTGCAGCTCGACGTCGAAGTCATCGCGGAAGCCCGTAATGGCGCGGAAGCCATGGAGCTCATCCCGGTCAGTAAGCCTCACATTATCGTGACCGACATGAATATGCCCGTCATGAACGGCCAGCAGTTCCTCGAGCAGTTATATCATCGTTATAACCACATCAAGGTTGTTGTTATCAGCGGCCATGCGCAATTCGAATATATGAAGGCGGCGGTCGCCTATCAGGCCTGCGAATACGTACTCAAGCCGTTGTCTCCTGCGGATCTCAAGGACGCCATGGTTAAGGCCATCCAGGCAAGCCGAAGCCATATGAGCCTCGAGCAGCGCGAGCAGTTTGCGAGCGAGATGCGCAAGCTCCGCACCGAAGCGTTCTTGCAGAACGTCACGAGCAGGCGCATCACCAATGCGGCGGACATCGTCTCCCAGGCGGGGGAATTGCTCTCGAAGCCGCCGATTGGCCGCTATCGGCTAGCTGTCTGCATGCTGCGCCGATTCCGCGAGCTGGCGGAGACCAAGTTCAACGGCAATGCGGATCTGCTCATGTACAGCATTGAAAATATGATGAACGAATTGACGAGCGGCGCGCCTATATACGTGTTCAAATCGGATGACCGCCTGCGGCTGTGCTTGCTGCTGCCCGAATCGGGCATACAAGAGGCGGCTGTTCGCGAGCTGCTGCTGCCTTTCCACGAGGCAGTCAGCGGCATGCTGCATTTACACGCCGTAGTTGGACTAAGCGGGCCGCGTGATCGGCTGGACCAATTACCGGAGGCGTTTGAAGAGGCAAGCGACCGTTTGAGCGGCAACCTGCTGCGTGGAAAGGACTTTGCGATAAAGACGACAGGCGTTTCCCCGGAAACGCAGGAGCACGGCGAAGTGCTTGGCGGATTTGACGCGAAGCTGCTGCAGCAGGCGATCGTCAGCGGTCAGGCAGCTTCCGCGAGTAGAATGCTCGGCGAATTTGCGCGCAAAGCCGAGACGGCAGAATTGCTGACGCTCCGAGGGGCCCAGAAGGAGCTGCGCAAGCTGGGCGCTGCCGCCGGCAGCGAGTGGCCTGCTATTGCCGCTGCGAGCCCCCTGCTGTCCGATCACCGGGCGATCGAGAGCGTGATGACAATCTCCGCGCTGCACGAGTATGTTGCGGAGCTGTCAGCGGCTATTGAAGCGCATATACGCGCGAGAACGGCGTCCGATGCGTCGAATCCGATCCGTGAAATTGCCGCGTATCTGGATGCGCATTATTTTGAGGACGTTGGCCTGATCGACATCGCTACCCGCTACCATATGGACCCGAGCTACTTGAGCCGGCAATTCAAAGCGGCAACCGGAGAAAACTTTATTGAATACGTCACTCGCAAGCGGATGGAGAAGGCCTGCGAGCTGCTTGGCGAATCAGACCGCAAAGTGAGCGATATCGCCGAACTTGTCGGCTACGAGAACCAGCGGTATTTCAGCCAGGTATTCAAGAAATTTACCGGGCAGACCCCTTCCGAATTCCGGGAGGCTCTTCTGCCAATTTCCCCGTCTGCAAAAAATTGAACATGGCCTCTCCAATTTATTTTATTCCTGCGGCCGCCTGTAATCAGTAAACTGAGCATCAGGACGAGAACGCTCGATCCAAGAACAACAGAAAAGGGGAAATGGATATGAACAAGAAACTCGGTCTTGGTCTCAGCATCGCGTTGATGACCACGCTGCTGGGCGCCTGCGGTGGAAATAGCAACAATAACAACAGCGCTGCGAGCCCGACCAACGCGGCAGCGGAATCGGCTAGTCCGGCAACGGAATCGGCGAGCGCGCCGGCATCGGAAGAAACCGAACCGGTCACGATCTCGTTCATGCACTTCAAGAGTGACGCAACGGACGGCATCGCCAAAATCGTCGAGCAATTTGAATCGGAGAACCCGAATATTAAGGTTGATGTACAGCCTGTCAAATTCGATGATTACGCTACGCTGCTTAAGACAAAGCTTGCAAGCGGAGATATCGTGGACGTATTCACCTTAAACGCAGGCAGCACGACGAAGCTGTACAAGGACGGAGGTTACCTCGAGGACTTAACCGACCAGGAATTCATGAAGACCTTCGATCCGGGCGTGCTCGCAGAGCAGGCAACGGACGGCCGCAATTTCATTATGCCGCTGAACGCCGGACCGATCGCCGTGTTCTATAACAAGAAAATTTTCGCCGATCTCGGTATCGAAATTCCTACGACGTACGACGCGCTTATCGCGGCGGCACAAAAAATCAAGGATGAGGGCAAGACGCCGTTCGCGCTCGGCTGGAAAGACGGCTGGCCGCTTGGCATGTGGCTGAGCCGCGACTTCCCGAGCAACACGGTGCTCGTTGAGAAGCAAACGGACTTCTTCGACAAGCTGGAGAAGGGCGAAGCGAAATTCGCCGACAATCCGGCCGCGAAGACGACAATCGCGCACGCGCTCGACATGTTCAAATACGGCAACAAGGATCAGCTCGGCGTTGACTACAACGGCGCGGTTGACATGTTCGCCCGCGAAGAGGCTGCCATGATGTACATGGGCACATGGCCGCTGCCGGATATCGAGAAGAAAAATCCGGAGCTGTTCGCAACCGGCATGGGTTACTTCCCATATCCGTTCAGCAACGATCCCGCGCTCAACAAGCTGGAGTTCAACCCCGACGCTTCTATCGCGGTAAACAGCAAGTCCGAGCATAAGGAAGCGGCATTCAAATTCCTCGCGTACTTGGCAAGCGTACCTGCGGCAAACACGTGGGTAGAAAACGTGAAAACGTTGACGTATGTGAAAGGCGCTTCGACGGACATTGCTCCGGCGATCACGGAGCTGCAGCCTTACTTCGATAACGGCCAGCTGTACAACTCGCAAGTGTTCATTACTACAACGATTGATTGGACAACGCAGTTCTCCCAATATGTTCAGAAGGTATTCTTTAACAAAGCCACGGCGGAAGACATCATTAAGGATCTCGACGATTGGGTTGCCAAAAACCACAAATAAAATAAGCATGGCGATGCGAACGGCATAGGTGCAGAGCCTATGCCGTTCCTTCTGGAAAGGAGAGGAAACTGATGGAAAGCTTGAAAAAGACGATTCGACGCGAGATGTGGTACATCCTGTTCCTCGTTCCGGGTGTGCTGTTATTCACTTTCGCGGTAATCTTGCCTTTTGTTTCGGGCATACGCTATTCGTTCACGAGCTGGGACGGGATTTCCCGAAAGTTGACTTATATTGGCTGGGACAATTACGTGAATGCGCTCCAAGATGCCGATCTGTGGACGGTTCTTGGCAACACGTTCAAATATGCGATCATTCTTACGCTGCTCGTCAATTTTGTTGCGCTTCTGTTTGCGCTTCTGCTCGACAGTTACTTGCCGCTGCGGAATTTGTTCCGCACGATATTCTTCCTGCCAAGCGTCATTTCGGTTATATTGGCCGGCTTCATCTGGAGCTATAACTACAGTCAAGGGTTCCCGAGGCTGCTTGCCAATTTCGGAGTAGACCTGACCAGTCCGCTCGGCAATCCCGATCGCGCGCTGTATGGTCTTATCATTATCGCCGTCTGGCAGGGCATTGGCGCGCCGATGATTATTTACATTGCCGGATTGCAGGGCATTCCGGCCGAGCTGTCGGAAAGCGCGCGCATTGACGGCGCGGGTCCGCTTCGCGTGTTCCGCAACGTTACGCTGCCGCTGCTTGCCCCTTCGGTGACGATCAACACCTTGCTTGTGCTGACCGGCTCGCTGAAGGTGTTCGACCTTGTGCTTGTCACGACAAACGGCGGACCGGGCTTTGCTACCGAGGTCATTGCGACATTTATTTATAAAAACGCGTTCTCCTCGTTTAAGGCCGGGTACGGGATGGCGCTGTCGATGATCTTCTTCGTCATTTTGGTCATCGTAACGATCGTGCAAGTAACGATATTCAGAAAGCGGGAGGTGGAGATGTAATGAGAAGCACGCGATTACTTGTGTTTATTGCCGTTGCAGCCGTTGCGGCCGTGTTTCTGTTTCCGCTCTACGTCGCCGTGCTTATGGCGCTCAAATCGGCGAAGCAGACGTTTGATTCCTTTTACGCGCTGCCGTCGTCCTTGGACCTGAGCAACTTCACTCACGCATGGGATACGTCCAAGTACCCGACTGCATTCTTGAACAGTGTCATCATCACCGTTCTTTCGGTTCTGCTGATTCTTATCATCTCCGCTCTGAGCGGATACGCGATTGCGCGCGGCAACAAGCCGCTGTACAGCTTCTTCTTCCTGCTGTTTCTCTCCGGCATGATGGTACCCTTTCAGGTGACCATGCTGCCGCTCTACCAGCTCGGCAAGTCGCTTGATATGCTGAATAATTATTGGGGTATCGTGCTTATCTACGGCGGGTTTGGCGTTCAGTCCGGCGTTCTGTTCTTTACCGGCTTCGTGCGCGGCATTTCGCGCGAAATCGAGGAGGCGGCGCGGATTGACGGCTGTTCTACGCCGGGAATTTTCATCCGCATCGTCATGCCGCTGCTGAAGCCGGTTACGGCAACGGTGCTTGTGCTTAACGCGCTTTATATCTGGAATGACTTCTTGCTGCCGTTATTGTACTTGCAGGACAAAGACTACCGGACCATCCCGCTGCAGCAGTACTTCTTCTTCGGTCAGTACAGCAGCGATCTGAACCTCGCGTTTGCCTACGCGGTTATGGGGCTAATTCCGATTATCGTCTTCTTCCTGTTCATGCAGCGCTTTATTATTAAAGGGATTGCCGCCGGGGCAATAAAAGGCTGATATTCATAAGCAAAAAACCGCACATCGATAACACAAATAATTGGATTATTATGGTTGTCCTCCTGTCGTACAATGAGTGACGAGAGCAGGCTTGTCTGCTCATCATCACTCATTAGGAGGGGAAATAATGAGGAATTATAGCGTGAAGGTCTTCCTGCTTCTCTCGCTGCTGTTGTCGGTAGTATTGCCTGTGGGCGCCCGCACGACATTCGCGGCGCCCGTGGCGATCTCTCAGGCGGGCAATACTGTAACCGCTTCCAACGGAACGATTACCGTTACGTACGATTTATCGACGGGCAAAGGCGCGTTCAAGGAAGGCAGCACGACACTCATCAATGACTTTTACTCCGATTATGCGTTAAACGGCAGTTCGACGCGGTACAAATCGACCGATTCGGCGACTCGTACCGCCAGCTGGACCACTATCGGCACCGACGGTTACGGCACGAACGGCAAGCTGCTGACGATCGCCAGCGCGCTCGCTTCGGGCTCTACGATAACGCTGCGCATTGCCATGTACGAGAACCGTTCCCATATCATTGCGGATATGACGGTCAGTAAAGGGACATCGCAGACGATCAACTTCCTCGAGCCGATCGCGGCGAACAATCTCGATATCGGCTCCGGCAGCGATAAGCGCATCTATACAACTCCGTATACGAATAACTACGACTTCGGCGTAGCGCCCGTTAACAACTTCGGCAACAGCCAAAACGGCGATGACCGTCCGTATGGCGCAGGCGAAACGTGGTCGCCGTTCAACGGCAAAAGCTATTGGGTCGCGGCCATGTTCGACAATGCGAGCAAGAAAGGCGTCGTTGCCGGCGCTGCCACGACAAAGACGTGGAAGAGCATGCAATACCTGGCGCAAGCCAGCAGCATGAACGGTCCGCTCACCGGATTTTCCGTATACAACGCCGGCGGGAGCAAGAGCGGCACGAGCGTATCGAGCGATAAGTTCTTTCTAGGGTATTTCGCGGACTATCGCGATGGTCTGGAGACGTTCGGCCAAGCGTATGCGGTCGGCGAGCCGAAGCTGGATTGGAGCGGCGACGTACCGATCGGGTTCAACACGTGGTACGCGTATTACGCGTACGGATCGGCGGATGCGATGCTTCCAATGACGGATTACTATTACTCCCATCTGAAATCGCTTGGCTACAACTACATGAATCTCGATTGCTGCTACAGAGGAGTGCCCGGCCAGACGCCTCTTCAAAATCTGGAGGACTTCGCCGATTACGTGCATAGCAAAGGGATGAAGGCAGGCACGTACTCTGCTCCGTTCGCTATCTTTGATCCGCTGACCGATACGGTTCCGACCACCTCGTATACGTTCGGAGACATTGCGCTCAAGGATGCCTCCGGCAATCCGATCAAGTCCTACATTAATACGTACATCGTTGATGCGACGCATCCTGGCGGACAAGCTTACTTGCAATGGATTATGCAGACGCAGCATATTGATCCCGGCTTCGATTACGTCAAGCTCGATTTCATCGACCTGGGCATGTATGAGGGCAGCTTCTACGATTCAACGAAGAACGGAATGCAGGCCTACCGGGTTGGCATGCAGATCATGCGCGATACCCTGCTTGCGGCGCCGCAGGACATCTACATTAACGAATCGATCGCGCCGCTGCTGCCGTCGGGTTATGCGCATGGACGCAGGACGGGCGTGGATACGACAATTGGATTGGAATCATATCCCGGCATCGAGCGGCAGGCGCTCAACACGGCGGCTTCCTGGTGGACGAACGGCACGTTGTACGCGTACAACGACGCGGACATGCTGTTCCCGGAAAGCGTAATCGACGGCTTCAACAAAGTGACGCTGAACGAAGGAACGCTGCTGTCCACGGCAATTATTATGGGCGGCGGGCATCTGCTTATCGGGGACAATGTGCCTTTCCTGTCCGAAGATCGAATGAAAACGTTGTTTAACACCGACCTGCTCGCTTTGGTGAAGGCCGGCAAGGCGGCAAGGCCAATCTCGATGACAAACTTCTATCATAAGCTGGAGCATTCCCCGGCAGCGGTCTACCTGACGGCGGCTAACGGCGACAAGGTTGTCGGGCTGTCCAACTGGGACATGAACAACTCGCTGCCGATAACCGTAACGTTCAGCGATCTCGGGCTTAGCCCAAGCACGACCTATACGTTGACCGAGCTGTACAGCAAGACGAAGCTTGGCACCTACTCCGGCAGCTACAGCCGCACGTTGAAGCCGGGCGAATCGATTATCGTTCGCGTCTCTCCGCAATCCAGCGCATGGCCGGCGGCCACGGCGAATCTTGCTTCCGGCAAGGCCGTGACTGCTTCGTCGACCTGGTCCGCGCAAACCGGCTTTGAGGCGTCCAAGGTGACGGACGGCAGCCAAGCGACGAGATGGAGCGGGGAGAGCGGCACGGCTGACAACCAGTGGGTCGAGGTCGACTTTGGTTCAAGCACAAGCGTTAACCGCGTTGTTGTGAACGAGTACGCTTACGGAAGCCAGAACTTCCAGATCGAGACGTACGCCCTGCAGTATTGGAACGGATCGAGCTACGTGAATTTGAAGAAGGGCTTTACGATTGGCGACCGCCGCGTATTCGACTTCCCGACCGTAAACACGTCCAAAATCCGACTCTATATTAATAAAGCAAGGTTCATTCCGTCCATTAACGAGATCGAAGCGTACAACGTCAGCGGCAATACGGGCTTCATTATTGACCAGGACAACAGCAATGCCTCGTACTCCTCGTATTCGGACATCCGCGCGGGGATTCAGCGGATGCAGACATTCTCGATTACCCAATCGAGCCTGCCAAGACTGGACGTCTATCTGTACGAAAGCTACGTGAACAAAGTGCCGGAAGACAATTTGTATCTGGATATTGTCCTTCTGGATGCGAGCAACAATCCGGTGCAAAAGCTGTTCAGCGCTTCGCTTAATCCGAATAATATTCCGGGGGCGGCGACCCCATATGCGGTATACCCGCGGCTCACGGGGCTTGATGCAACGAAGAAATACGGGCTTATTCTCCGCTCTCCGCAGACACTCGACGACAACTCGACAAATAACAAGTACGGATTCGCTTACAGCGACGGCAATCCGTATGCCGGCGGCTTGGAGCGGCTGTCGACAAACGGCGGTGCGACCTGGACGACGGAGAACGGCGGCAGCCGCGATTTGATCTTCACCATTTACAAGTAACCGCTCAATAGGGTGCCCCGCTAGCAGACAAATAGGGCTGCGGCGGGGCATTTTCCTGCCGGTTGGCGGCTATTCGGATTCGCGGAAAATAATTGTTGCATATCCGACAGTGACGAGATATAATCTTCTATACGTTGCAAAAATGCGGTCATGGCGGAATTGGCAGACGCGCTAGATTCAGGTTCTAGTGTCAGCAATGACGTGGAGGTTCGAGTCCTCTTGACCGCACCATTTGCGGAAGTGGCTCAGCGGTAGAGCATCGCCTTGCCAAGGCGAGGGTCGCGGGTTCGATTCCCGTCTTCCGCTCCACGGGATGTAGCTCAGCTTGGTAGAGCACCTGGTTTGGGACCAGGGGGTCGCATGTTCAAATCGTGTCATCCCGACCATTTATATCTATAAGCGGGCGAATGCCCTTTTTTTCACAGAAGCCTTTTATCTAGTCCTAGATAAGAGGCTTCTTTTTTTGGATGATGTTAACTCTTCTCGTATGGCAGGATAAACACGACCAGTAGCGAATATTGTCTTGTCCCATACTTGTTGCGAGGTGATGGAGTTGAACAGCAAGCGCATGATGAAGGCTGCTAGCAGGAAAATAGGGTTCATGACCATGCTTCGAAACCGGTTCGTGTTCTCCTCTCTTCGCAAGCGGATTATGGTGTTTCTGACCATTGGGTTTGCAGGATGCGCCATTCTGATGGCCTCCGTCTCTTATAACGCGATCTACACGATGCAGCGCGATAAAATCAAGACTTCCATGGCATTTGATCTATACCAGCAAACAACGAAGCTGAACCAAATGTACAATAACCTGCTTCAGGTCACCCAGCAGATGACGCCGGAAGGCACGGTTGGCCATTTGATGGAATCGTATGTCTATGCGGAGGACACGTACAGCCAGCGTCTTCTCTCCCGCGATATTTCTTATAATATCGGCTTAATTACTTTTTCTAATCCGTCTTTGCAGCTTGTCATGTATTATAATCCCGCAAACGGACAAGCCTCGTATTCGAATCTGCCGCTGCGCGGAGACTTCAAGCTGCAGTCCTTGCCTAACGTCGCCAGTACGGGGGAGCTGAAATACCAGTCTCCGCACAAATCCCTTTGCCGGTTCAGCGATGATCAGGTGATATCCGTGACAAGAGAGGTTCAATTCTCGGACGGTACGCAATTGGTCGTTTACGTAGAGGTTAAGTCCGATATCACGACAGATATGAAATCGCTTACAGAGAGCTTGAATATGCCTTATACGCTTGTTTTGACGGATACGGAGGATAGCGTGGCTTACAGCAGCAATGCAACGGCCATCAAGGCCGGAGAGAGTCTTAAGCTAAGCGAACAATCCGGAATGACGAGCGATTATGTATGGAATCGAATGCGCGGCGATTACGGCTACGGCATCACGCTGCTTCTTCCCGTGTCCTACTACAATCACGAGCTCTATACTTGGAAAAATCATATGTATTGGATTCTCGCCATTGCCCTTCTGATGATGTTTATGCTTACTTTGCTATTACGCCGCCTCATCAACCGGCCCTTCCAATTAATCGAGAAGGAAATGAGAACGTTTGGCAAAGGCTACATGGGCACCCGGCAATATCATACGGGGATCGATGAATTTGACCGGATATTCGATCAGTTTAATATTATGAAGCGGCAAATTCAGCGGCTGATTATCGATGTGGAGCAGAAGGAGAAGCGGCGGCATCAGCTGGAGATCGAGAAGCTTGCCTACCAGATTAACCCGCATTTTCTGATGAATACGCTCAATTCGGTGCGCTGGCTGGCGGTCATGCACAAGCAGGAGGAGATTGAGAAGTTTGTCTCCTCGCTAATTATTCTGCTGAACTATAACTTGGGTAAATCGGAGGAAAAGGCGACCTTCCGATCAGAAATTCAGGTCATGAGAACCTATCTGGAGCTGCAGCAGATGCGGCATGATTTTGAGGTGAAGCTGAACATGGAAGAGGGAGACTATCTCGATAGCCCGGTCGCGAGGTTCATTCTGCAGCCCATTGTGGAAAATGCCGTCTGCCACGGCCTTGACGATAACGGCAAGCTGGAGATCAGCGTATCGCCTGACGAAGCGTCGCAGATGGTGCGGATTACGATCCGCGACGATGGCAAAGGGCTGAGCCAGGAGACGCTGGCCTTGCTGCAGCGCGATACGCCGGATCAGCAGCAGACGGGCTGGGGAATTGGGCTTCGTTATGTGCGATCCATGCTGGAATCCTTTTATGGCCATAAAGCCCGCATGGGCATAGAAAGCACTCCAAATCAAGGCACGACGGTTACGTTATATCTTCCTTATCTCCAACCCAGAAAGGAGAGAGCGAGTTGATTCGAGTACTCATTGTTGACGACGACAAGCTGGCGCGCAAAGGTCTTATTTCCATTATGCCTTGGTCCAATCACGATATGATTGTGGTAGGTGAAGCGGCGAATGGCGCGAAGGCACTGGAGTTTATGGAGCAGCATGAGGTGGATCTCATGTTCGTTGATCTGTCTATGCCCGTCATGTCGGGCATGGAGCTCCTCCAAATTACGCGGCAAAGATTTCCGGGCTTGCGCTCGGTCATCTTATCTTTTCACGAAGAGTTTGAGAATGTGCAGACCGCTTACCGGATGGGAGTGCTCGACTATATATCCAAGGTGCGACTGGAATCGGAGGACGACGAGCAAGTGTTGAGCCGAATCCAGCAGCAGATGACTGGCGATATGACTCAACGCGCTGGAGCCGCGCCCGCTGTGTTATCCTCGCCGTCGCCTTCACCCGCCCCTGAGCGGGATAGCGCTTCAGAGGAGGAAGAGGAGTGGAGCAGGCTGGAGAAGGAGTGGCGTTCTCAATACTGGCTTTATAATGAACCCGTCTTTCAGCGCTTATGCAAACAGACCGTTGAAGCCAAGATTTCCTGCCGCTCTCTGGAAGGGCTGTTCATGCGCGTGTTGTCGCAGCTCGAAACCGAGCTCGCGCTTCGCGCTGAGCTCCGTTCGGATGCAGACGACATTCGTTCGGCGGTCGATTGGGTGCGCGATTACAGAAAACGGGTGTATGCGCGGGTTGCCGCATCCTCCGACTTCACCAATACGACGACCAGCATCCTGAAGGCCGTATTGTTCATTCGCGAGCAGGCTTCAAATACGCTGCATGCCGAGGATGTCGCGGATCATGTGCATATGAGCCGCAGTTATTTCAGCCAATGCTTTAAGAAGCTGACCGGTTCGACGTTTAATGATTTCTTAAGACAAGAACGGATTAGAGCGGCTGAGCGGCTGCTATGCGAGACCAATCAGTCGATCTCGTGGGTTGCTCATGCCGTAGGCTACAACGACTCCAAATATTTTTCCCAGCTATTTTATGAACAGACCCGCCTCTTGCCCTCCGAATTCCGGGCTCAATTCGTAGGGGGGAAGATTGATTACAATTGATCGAACAAATATCTACCCCCGCCCTTATATCCGTCACAAAACAGGGCACATCCATCTGACTTTTTTTATCCGCTTTCCATGTACAATGAGAAGGCAAGCAACAAAGTAAGCGCTTACGTAAAAAGATTTCCTTCACAAATCTTAAGCAAATGCTTACGAAGCAAGATTTGCTCAACAAATCTTTTAGGAGGGGTTAGATGAAAAGGAATATGGCATTACTGCTTTCTGCTGCATTACTTGGTGCAAGCTTGACAGCATGTTCTTCTTCCAATGATTCATCGAACAACAATGTGAAAGCGTCTTCAAGCCCGGACTCAAACAGCTCTGCAAGTCCGGCTTTGTCCGGAGACGACCTGGCCTTCTCCAAATTTGAGAAGCCCGTTGACGTTCACATCGGCATGGTGGTGGACCCTACAGACAAAACGCTGCCGGAAGGCGATAGCGTAAGCAACAACCAGTACACGCGTTACCTGAAGGAAAAGTACAACATTAACGTCATTGTGGATTGGACGGCTGCTACGGGCAACGACTTCAAGCAGAAGGTCAGCCTGACAATCGCATCGGGCAAGCTGCCTGACGGCATGGTGGTCGACGACCGCTCCTTCATGACCAAAGCGGCAAGCTCGGGGCTGCTGTACGATATTGGCGATCTCTTTGATCAATACGCGTCCAAGCAAGTGAAGGACATTATGGCAAGTACTGAAGGCCGCGCATTGGAAAATGCGAGCTACAAAGGCAAAATGGTCTCGCTCCCGAACATTACGGTGGATACCGACGGCGTTCACGTCATGTGGATCCGCAAGGACTGGCTGGATAAGCTGAGTCTGCCGGTGCCAAAGACGGTGGCGGAGCTTGAGACGACAGCAAAAGCGTTTATCGATAACAAGCTGGGCGGAGACAAAACCATTGGTATTGCCGGCCCTTCCAAAAATACATTCCCTTATTCCACGTTCCTCGTGTCCTCCAACAATATGGCTGGATTCGACCCGATCTTCGGCGCGATGGATGCCTATCCGGGCTACTGGCTCGACAATGGCGACGGTACGGTATCGTACGGAACAACATCGGAGAATACGAAGAAAACATTGGCCTTGCTGGCTGACTGGTACAAAAAAGGACTTATCGACCCTGAGGTGGGTACCCGCGATAACACAGGGGATCCAATCAACGCGAACCAGACGGGTATTTTCTTCGGACCATGGTGGAACGGCGGCTACGGCAACGGGGACTCCTTCAAGAACGACCCGACGGCGAACTGGCAGGCTTATCCGGTATACTCCGATGACGGCAAATGGAATACGCATATGAAAACGACGGGCAGCACCTACACCGTTATTAGCAAAAATGCCAAGCCGGATGTCGTTAAAGCCATTCTGATCATGAACAATGCCCTTGTGCGCGATGAAGCGACCTTTGACCTGTCCGTTGCGGTGGGCTGGTATCCGCTCCGCAACGTAATGGCTGCGGCCAACGAGACGGAGTACGAGTATACCGAGCTGATGAAAGTACTGAAAGGCGAGGCAGAACCAGAGGACTATAACGTACCAAACAGCTTGTATAAGCTGATGTACGCCGATGCGAAAAAAGTAAGGGATGTCGTTAAACCTCCGTTTGACGAACTGGGTGTCAGCAACTTCAGCACGGCTAACTTCGGTGACTTCCAGCGTCTCTATTCCCTCTTGATCGGCGACCGTCCGTTTGCGACAATTCCAATCGACAAGAAGGTCTACAGCGTGACTTACAACCAAACGCCAACCATGGAAACCAAATGGGCGAACCTGAAGAAGATGGAGGATGAGACCGTTCTGAAGATCATCCTTGGCCAGGCGCAGCTCGATTCCTTCGACAAGTTCGTGAAGGATTGGAAGGCGCAAGGCGGAGATGAGATCACGGCGGAAGTTGCGGAGCTCTTGAAGAAATAAGGATACGTAAAGCTTGCGGAAGGCACCTAGCGTTTCGGTGCTTTTCGCAAGCTTTCTCAAAATATAAGAGAGTATAAGCTCGCAATATACTTTGCTTATATTTAACAGACAGGAGGTTAGCCGTATGAGGAAATTAGGCCATCAGAAGCACTATTATTTGATGCTGCTGCCGGGTATGGTCTGGCTTGTCATGTTCAGTATTGTGCCTATGTTCGGGATTCTGATGGCATTTCAGAATTATAATCCGGGGATGGGGCTGCTTAAATCCGAGTGGGTTGGACTCGAAAACTTCAAGTATATGTTTCAGCTGAATGACAGCAAGACCGTAATCACGAACACCTTAATCATTGCCGTAGGCAAAATCGTGCTTAATCTGATCGTCCCGCTTGTCTTTGCTATTCTGCTGAACGAGCTTCGCAACCTGCGTTACAAGAAGCTGGTCCAGACGGTTGTTTATCTGCCGCACTTTCTGTCGTGGGTTATTATGTCCACCATTGTTATCGGAATCTTCGGCTATTATGGCGTTGTAAATACAATCTTCGGTTATTTCGGAGTGGACCCTCAGCTGTTTATGGCGGATGCGGGAATATTCCGGCAACTGATTGTCGGCACGGATGTTTGGAAGGAATTTGGTTATAACGCCATTATTTATCTGGCGGCATTAACGGGCGTTAATCCTAGCTTGTACGAAGCGGCCGCTATCGACGGGGCGAACCGCTGGCAGTTAGTCCGGCATGTCACCCTACCGGCGCTGACGACGACAGTTGTTCTGTTAGGCGTATTAAGCCTTGGCAACGTGCTTAATGCCGGCTTTGACCAGGTCTATAACCTGTATAACCCGCTTGTATATTCCACGGGCGATATTCTCGATACCTGGGTTTATAGGCTGGGCTTGCAGAATCTTCAGTTCTCGCTGGCGACCGCGGCCGGATTGTTCAAGTCGGTCATTAGCTTTGTGTTGATCTATATCTCATATCGTCTGGCTTATCGTTATGCCGATTACACGATATTCTAAGAGGAGGGCGCTGCTGTGGTCAGAAATACAACATTAGGTTCACGGGCGTTTGATATTGGGAATATCATCCTTCTCGGGTTATTGGTCTTAAGCTGCGTTTACCCGCTTTGGTACACCTTCTGTGTATCGATCTCCGAGAAATCCGCCGCTAACGCAGGCTTGGTTACGCTTTATCCGATCGGCTTCTCCTTGACGCCGTATAAGGAAATTATTAACGACAGCATGTTCTTTAACGCCTTCTGGATTTCGATCCAGCGTACCGTGCTTGGCACGAGCTTCGCCTTGCTGATGACGGTATTAATGGCTTACCCGCTCGCGCGTCCGCAAAAAGATTTTAAAACGCGCAATATGTTCATGTGGATCCTCGTCTTCTGCATGTTGTTCAGCGGCGGCCTGATCCCGTGGTATCTTACCATTCAGAACTATCACTTGATCGATTCGATCTGGGCGTTAGTGCTTGGCGGCGGCGTACCGGTATTTGATGTCATCCTGATCATGAACTTCTTCCGCAATCTGCCGAAGGAGCTGAATGAAGCAGCCGTCGTTGACGGCGCCGGTCCATGGTCGATCCTGTTCCGGGTATATATCCCGTGCTCGATTCCCGTACTGGCTGCCGTTGCGTTGTTCATCAGCGTATACCACTGGAACGAGTTCTTTAACGGATTGATCCTGAGTAACACCCAATCCAGCTATCCGCTCCAAACCTATATCCAGCAGCTTGTCGTTAACATTCCGGTAGGCACCAATCTGACGCCCGAGCAGTACAAAAAGCTGTCGGAGCTGTCGAACCGGACGCTGAATTCGGCCAAGGTGTTTATCGCCATGGTGCCGATGCTGATCGTCTATCCTTTCCTGCAAAAATACTTCGTATCCGGCATTATGCTGGGCGCGGTGAAGGAGTAAAGCGGAAGAACCGCATCCCTCTACAGGATGCGGTTCTTTTTTTTATGCAAGCGCCCAGTGGAGAAGGCCGCTCGGTACATCGTGAGTTGAATGCTTAGCACGACCAGGTAGATGGGGATGGAGTACAGGATTATATAACCGTGCTTATAATGAAACACGCCGACCTTCACTCCTATCCATTCGAATACAAGAGAGATGCCCGACCACGCTATAATATATCCGATTACGGGCATTCCGGAGATTCGCAAGCGTTCGGCTCCATACACAAACAAGTACCCGTAAGGGGCGTACATCAAATAAGAGATGAAATCAAACGTCTCGTAACTGGCCCTGTCGCCAACGTCGTACAGATCAAACGGAGGAACTGCAATCGTATGGTCAAAAACGAGCCCAAACGTGACGCTTATCAGCATGGGGAAAATCGTTTGCATGGGCGATAGGGTCCGGGGCAGCAGCCAATAAACGGCGAAGCCGACAGACATCAGCCCGATGGCGAACCACTCGTTGCCATTAAAGTGATGGTCGTAAGCGATTGTATCCATTAGCGGCTCCACCCCTCTCTTTCAGCCATCCAATGAAAGATTTTCCCCAAGAACAAGGTATACAGCATGATCAAGAGGATCATCAGTGACTCGTTCAAGTAGCTCCAATTCTGATAGATCAGAACGTGATTCCAACGCAGCTCCATGCCAAGCAGCAATTGCAAGAAGAAGGCGTAGACGGTTATCCCTATGCGGACGCTGGTTTTGGTCGTTGCGAGAAAAATATTCGCGAATGCAAGCAGGACGAACGTAACGGTAAAGTCATTATGCAGGATCAAAGCAATAAAATGCGGTATGCTCCGGTTGATTTCGAATAGCTTCAGATTGTAGCCGCTAATGGTCAATTTGTTCGTAAGGACGACTTCTACAGCCATAAATAAAAGGAAGTTGACGACTAGCGGGAGCTTGCAACGCAGATTCAGGGCAACTTGAATGCAAAACCATGCGTATAAAATAAAGATAACAAGAACCACAGGGAGCATCCCTTTCTTATCCAATCGTACAGGTAGGATTCCCTTTCAGCCTAAGGATATCCGTTATACGACAAGGACGCTCAGGCCAATCGGTCTGGGCGTCCTTGTGCTGTGCACGATTTTTTTGCAGCCTGCATGATCAAGATTTCTTTTCAGTGAGGAAATACAGCAGCGCAAGCACCGGAAACGCAATGCCTATTATTAACGCCGTACTCCAGCCCCCGGAAGCAAAGGCCCATCCGCCCAGGGCAGATCCAATGGCACCGCCAAAGAAGAATATAGCCATGAAGAGCCCGTTGAGTCTGCTCCGGATTTCCGGCCCTAATGAGAAGATCGCGCGTTGGCTGAGCACAAGATTGGCGGATACGCCGGCGTCGAGAAGAATAGCGGCAACGACTAATATAAAGACTCCGAATGGCGAAGTCGTTTGGAACAGAAGCGGGAGCAGCACCGATACGGCAGCCGTCGCAAGCGATATGGCAGTAGCGGGTCTAGTCCAGCCGCGATCGGCTAACCGGCCAGCCACGGGCGCGGCTACCGCGCCTGCTACGCCAACAAGGGCGTAAAGCGCAATGGCCTTTTGCGAGAACTGAAAGCCGGGACCGGCAAGCAATTGCGGAACAGTGGTCCAGAATAAGCTGAATGCCGCAAATAAGCTTGCATGGTAAAAAGCACGGCGGCGCAGGATCGGGGTGGTTCGCAGCAGATGCCACATCGAAACAAGCAGGGCGGCATAGCTGGTGGTAGCTGTTGGTTTTCTTGTTGGCAGCACTCTTGCAAGTACAATCGCCAGGATCACGATAGCCGCGGCAGATATTACGAATATGGAATGCCAGCCAAAGAAATCAGCCGCGAGGCTCGACAATGGCCGCGCGAGCATAATGCCGAGGAGCAGTCCGCTCATGACATTCCCGACAACGCGCCCGCGGGAAGAATCGGATGCCAGGTAGGAGGCGAAGGGGACAAGGACTTGTGCAGCAACCGATCCGAGCCCAATGACGAGCGTAGCGGACAGGAAAAGGAAGGGTTGCCTTGCAACGGCTGCGGTGATTAGGGCGATGGCCGTAAGAAATAAGGCGGCGACAACCAGCTTGCGGTTCTCGACAAGGTCGCCCATAGGCACGATAAACAGCAGGCCAATAACGTATCCAATCTGAGTCAGCGTTACAATGAAGCCGGCACTGCCGGAGGACAAGCCGATGGAGGAACTGATTAAACCTACCAGAGGCTGTGCGTAGTAGAGATTAGCGGCAATGATTCCGCACGCGGCGGCGAGCAGCATGATTAGCCATGCCGGGGTATTTTTATCGATTGCTTGTTCTGTTGCTTTCATAAAGATCACTCCTAGCGTTTCATTTTTTGAGCCGCTTAATTACTGAACGTATCGTTCACTATATAATGTCTAAATCATATACTGAACGTATCGTTTTGTAAATAGGCGATTTGTTTTTCATTTGGATTCATTTTTCAGTATACTGAACGTATCGTATCTAATCGGTTTATATAGATTGGTCAGAGGGAGGATCCCCTATGGAAGCTAAGAGAGGGCGGCCGCGTAATGTGGAGACGCAAAAGGCGATTCTAACCGCTTCTTATGATTTGTTATTGGAGAGCGGCTTTGAAGCCGTCACCGTGGAGAAAATCGCCGAGCAGGCCAAAGTAAGCAAAGCTACAATCTATAAATGGTGGCCTAACAAGGCAGCCGTGGTTATGGACGGGTTCCTGTTTGCTGCCGCGGCGAGACTCCCCGTTCCCGACACGGGCGCTGCATATGAGGATATCGTTATTCACGCTTCGAATTTAGTGCGATTCCTGACAAGCCCGGAGGGAAGAGTCATCAAGGATCTCATTGGCGGAGGGCAGTTTGATGCGGGATTGGCGGAGGCCATCCGAACCCGTTATATCGAGCCTCGCCGGCTGGAAGCCGGAAGCTTGATGGAGAGGGGAATTGAGCGCGGGGAATTGATTAAAAATCTTGATATAGCCCTAGGCGTTGATCTGATTTACGGTCCGATATTTTATCGCTTGTTAATGACCGGCGGAACGCTGGATGAGTCCTATGTGCGGCAGCTGGTGTCGAATGCCTTTGAGGGCATACGTTCGAACTAAACGAAATACTTGTTCCGATAATCGGTGTTTGCCCGATGTCATGGTATAATGAATTATCCGATCAATCAGGAACAAGAGAGGAAACGATATATGAAAGTTTTTGAAGACTGGAACCAGAAATTGAAAAGTGATTTTAACGCAACAAGCCGCGTAGATGTATTTACCGTTAAAGAGGCAGGCGAGCTGCTAGGTCTTACCAAGGATCAAATGAAAGTATTCGTGGATAAAAACAATCTAACCAAAGTTCCTATCATGAGAAATGTTCATAGATACCTGTTGCTGAAGAGCGAAATCGACCAAATTGTAGAGAATGGGGTCGTATAGAAACAAAAAGAAGGCCCCGCTGGCTATTAGTTTAGCCAGCGGGGCCTTCTTTTAACACCGATTATTTGATTCGGATCTCGCCGTCGTACGAAGCAATCACGCCGTACAGATCCGGACGGCGGTCGCGGAAGATGCCCCATTCGATGCGTTGGGATTCCAGCTGATCCAGGTCGAACTCGGCAACAAGCACGCCGTGCTCGTCGCGTCCGGCTTCCGCAATCATATTGCCCTGCGGGCCGGCGATGAAGGACGAACCGTAGAAGTTAATCGTCGAGTCTTCGTCATGTTCTTCGCCGATGCGGTTGGATGCGATAACCGGCATCAGGTTGCAGGCCGCATGGCCTCTCATGCACATTTGCCAATGATCCTTGGAGTCGATGCTGCCGTCCTGCGGCTCCGAGCCGATAGCCGTTGGATAGAACAGCAGCTCCGCACCCATAAGGGCCATGCTGCGTGCCGCTTCCGGATACCATTGATCCCAGCATACGCCGACGCCGATTTTGGCATATTTGGTCTTCCACACTTTAAAGCCCGTATCTCCCGGATTGAAGTAGAACTTCTCTTCGTACCCAGGACCGTCGGGAATGTGGCTTTTGCGGTATTTGCCCAGCACTTCGCCGTCCGCGTCAATAACCGCCAGCGAGTTGTAGCGTGCCCAGTTCTTCTTCTCATAGAAGCTGATCGGCAGTACGACGCTAAGCTCCTTGGCGATGCCGCGGAAATGGTTAATCGCTTTGTTCTCCTCGAGCTCTGTTGCGTACACGTAGTAGTCCGCCTTTTCCTTCTGGCAGAAGTAAGGGGTCTCGAACAGCTCCTGCAGCAGGATGATTTGGGCGCCTTGCGCCGCCGCTTCCCGTACCAGAGCTTCCGCCTTGCGGATGTTCTCTTCTATATTCGTTGTGCAGCTCATTTGCGTAGCTGCCACCTTGACTGTTCTCATCGTAATGCATAGCCTCCTTGTAAGCCGAAGCTCATGAATGTATTGTATGCCTGTTGCCTCTGCCTGGGAGTTACGCCCGGCGGGCCGGCATTTGCTGTGTTGTGCAATGCACATTGCCGCCTTCGCGGATAACGGCCATGCCGTCGATTGGACGAATCCGGTGATTCGGGAATGCCGCTTGCAGGGTCTCGATCGCTTTGCGATCCGCTTCCTCCGCCGCTCCGCCAAATACAGGCAGAATGATGCCGCCGTTCACGAAATAGAAGTTCAGATAGCTAAGCGTGAGACGAGTGTCCTCGTATTCCGCATATGGTGGCTGCCCGATCTCGATAATCTCGAGCTTGCGGCCCTTCGCATCAACCGCTTCGCTTAAGATACGGCGATTCTCTTGCGTAATCGCGTAGTTGTCATCGGACGGATCGTCGCATACTTGCAATATAACCTTGCCAGGGGCGGCGAAGCAAGCGATGTTGTCGACATGTCCGTCGGTCTCGTCGCCGCTAAGTCCGCGCTTCAGCCATACGATGGTGTCGACGTTCACGAATTCTTTGACATAGCCTTCAATCTGCTCGCGGCTTAGCTCCGGATTGCGGTTAACATTAAGCAGGCATTCCTCGGTTGTCAGCAGGGTGCCTTCGCCGTCCGTATGAATAGAACCGCCCTCCATAACAAGCGGAGCATCAAACTGCTTAACGTCGACATGCTTCAGGATTTGCGGCGCTACCGCATCGTCCAGATCCCATGGCGAGTACTTGCCGCCCCATGCGTTAAACTTCCAGTTCACGCCCGCCAGCTCACCTTCCGGACCCACTACAAAAGTTGGGCCATTGTCGCGCAGCCATGCATCATTATGCTCGACTGGCAGACATTCCACAGCCGTATTGCCCGCAAACAGACCGCTGACCTTCTCCAAGTCCGCCGGATTAACAACAACGGTTACAGGCTCGAATTCCGCGATCGCGTTAATCAGCTCGGCGTAACCCGCGCTGACCTGCTCGTAATGCTCCGGATAGACCATGGAAGCTTGTACCGGCCAGGAGATGAAGGTGCGCTCATGCGGCGTCCATTCCGCCGGCATTGTATAGTTCAATTGTTTTGGGTTCATATAGGGTAGTATTCCTCTCTTATCTTAAGCACAATGTGCCTTGGCATTTAGCATCTAAGTCTTGCTCAACCTTCTTATCATATAACAAAAAGGATGACAGCTCAATTGCGAAGCTTTGTCAAATCGGGGGCAAAAAGATCCGGAAATCGGCGTGCAAACACCGGTCTTGCAAGAAGAGAGAGGCAGAACCCGCTGGTGAATAGCCCAAAGCTTTCTTCATTCTATTAAACAAGCCGCAGCTATTATTGCTGCGGATTTTACATTTTATTACAGTTTCTATGAAAATCCGCTATGTTCTCCCCTCTATTCGTACAGACCGTAAAGACTCTATCTGTATACGCTATGATTAGACGAAGGACATTCCGTCTGATAGCGGATACCAAGTGCCATTCCCGTATACTTCTCCCCCTATTACATCCGTCTATCGGCAAGAGCGGAGTCTTTCCATTTTTTCATTCATAGGAGAGTGAAGTCCGTTATGTCCGTGAAAGTAGGCTGCAAAGTGTGCTTCAAAGCGAAAAAGAGCTGCACCTGCAAAAAACATAAAACGAAAGCATGCTTGCCGAAATCAACTCAGCTGGTGAATGTGCTCAACACGATTAGTGAGCAGCTTGTCGGGATTAATACCAATCTCAATGACAACATTAACAATTTAAGTACCGTCATCAGCACGAACAACAATAACTTAAACAGCAATCTGGCTTCCGGAATCAGCTCGCTGAACGCAAATCTGAAAAATACCATCATAGCGACCACGAATACGATTGTCAGCAATATGAATACGATTAATTTGCAAACCTGCGAGGTTAATAGAGTCACGCGCTGGACCGACTTCACCGTCGCTTGCGGAACGAGCCAGACCTATTTCGAGAATCTGTCCGCGGGAACGCCGGAGAAAGTGGTTATCCGCGCAGGCAGTGCTCAGCCTTATGGAAGTCCGTGTCAAGCCGTGCTTGTTATATTGAAAATGGACGGAACCGTTGTTGAACAACCGCTGCCGCCTCAGGGAGCCGAAACGAATATTACGATCGATAACTATGCAAGCATATCCATTCGCTGCGAGCGGGGCATCGAAGTGCCTGACGGGGCTACTTGCGCGGGCTTTATTGAAATCAGAGAGTATTTCTGCTTGTGCTGCTCGCCTGCGGCCGCCGTCTCTTAAGTAGAAAGGAGAGGTTCACTCTGAACGACTATCAAAAGTTAAGCATGCTGAATCGTTTATCCCGCATTGATTTGCCGCAAATTACGGCTCTCGTACAGAACAATGCGGAGGATAGCGTCCTGCTGGAGGCTCTCGAGAAATTGATGCTGGAGAAAAGCGAGTCTTACCGCCTCTACCTCGAGGGCGTGCATTCTCCCAATGCCAATACGCTCAGCGCGGTAAAAGAAAGATTTATCAAGGATGAGATCCATAAAAATCCGCATTATCGATTTATCTATTCGATGCTGAAGGATCCCAGTCATAGCGTAGACTGCGGCTGCGGCTCGAAAAAAATGAGGAGCGTGACTTAAGGTGGCGGTAGTATCTGTCAAATCGAAATGCCATAAGCGCTTGAAGCCTATGAAATGCAAAAAAGGTCCGGTGAAGCGCTCCGGCACCAAGCAGGTTGTTAATCTGCTGAATACAATCAGCACGCAGCTTACGGGCATTAACAACAATCTGAACAATGATCTGAACAACCTGTCCACTGTCATTAACACGGGCAACACTAATTTGAACAGCAACCTGGCTGCGTCCCTCAGCACTTTAAATGCCGATTTGCATAATGCTTTGGTCGCCAGCTCGAATACGATTGTAAGGAATATGAATACGATCAATCAGCCGAATTGCAGCATTGAGAGAATCAGAAGCTATGAAAATTTCTGGATTCCTTGCGGAACAAACGCCGTGCTTTTTAACAACCAATCGATGGCGTCCTCCGAAAAGGTATTTATTACCGCTGCCAGCAATCAATTCTGGGGGGATGGCTGTCAGGCTGTTCTGGTCATTGTAACGTTGGATGGAACGGTTATCGAGCGTCCGTTGCCTCCGATGCTGCCGCCGACTTTTACAAACCAGGAGATCCAAATTATCGTTGATAACTATGCGAGCATCGTGGTCCGCTGCGAATCCGTTGGCCCAACCGTGCCGGAAGGCGGATTCTGCTCGGGATATGTTCAAATCACGGATTTTGTGTGCATTTGCTGCTCTCCGGAAAATGCGGGTTAAAGCGTCTGCAACAAAGCGGACTCCACTTTAAGAGAAGGACCCCAAGCCGATTGGCAGGAGGGTCCTTCACTATTACATATGCTCTCGATCGGCGGATGCATGCCAGGCTGCCTTGCCATCTTCCGCAATCAGCTCGCCTATGGACGGAAGAATCAGTCCGGCATAAGGAGCGAGCTCCGCTTCTTCGCTTGTGCCGGATAAGACACCGATGGCAAGGCCGGCCTTCGAGTTTTGGGCGAACCTCATGTCGGTTAACGTATCTCCAACAATGGCGACTTCGCTTGGATGCAGTCCGGTCAGCTCGCAAAATTCGTTCAGCATCACGGGACTGGGTTTTTTCTCGTAACGATCGGAGGTGCCGATAAAGTGAAAGCGATCGGCAACTCCGTATTTATTCAGGAAGAAGAGAGTGGATTCCAGATCGTCCGCGGTCGCGATTCCAAGCTTCAGCCCATGGTTCTCTAATCTCTCCAGTACGCTCTCTAAATCCGCCGTAGGCTGCAGCTGATTGCGATGAACCTGAGTCAGCCGATAGATCTCGTCTGTCAGCCATGGATGAAGTCCCGCGGTTTGTTCCGCGCTGAATCCGCTCTCGGCAAGCACCTTCAAATAAGCCTCCGCAATGTCCGCGGTAGTTCCCCCCGCCAGAATCCCCTTCGAATCCACTTTCCCCTCCGAAAGTCCTATGGATTGGAGAAGCCGCCTCTTCATGCCGGATTCCGGCTCATTGACCTTCAAGTTCGCAAGCAAGTGATCGGTTAGCTCCTCCGCGATCGGAATCCAGAACGAATGGAATTGAATGAGCGTGCCGTCTTTATCAAACAGTACTCCTTTTATCGAGAAACCCGACATGATTATCCCTCACTTGTTTTGTTGTTGTTTTGTGTAGTATTAATTCTATGATATCAATGTTAACGGGGTGTTAATTATTCGTATATCGATTGAAATACGGAAAAAGCCATAGTATTCTGAATGCAAACAACATAAAACAACATAAATGCCAAACGGAGGCGAAATGATGAAAAATAGGATTCTGTTGGACCGCGGCAAAGCGATGTACAAGGGCAATATTCATCTTCACACGACCTGGTCGGACGGGAGGCTGCCCGCAGCGGAGGTGGTCGAGGCTTTTAAAGCAAAGGGCTATCACTTTATTGCGTTCAGCGATCATGATGTCTATACGCGGACAGAGGAATTTAATACGCCGGATTTCATCACGATCCCCGCAACCGAACGCGGAGAGCTGAATCCCGTTCCAGATAAGAATCCGGGCTATCATTTTGGCGTTCTGGACGATCCGACCGTGGAGCCCGAGCTTGAACGATACGGCCATCTGGAGCAGTTTCCGATTCCGGTGCCGTGGGTCGGCGATCACTCGCCGCAGTTGTTGATTGACGAATTGCGCGCTCACGGCAATCTCGTTATCTTTAACCATCCCGAATGGCATCTAACGCGGTTTGAAGACATGGTGAAATACGACCGGTTCTTTGCGGTTGAAGTGTACAATCATGCGACGGAATGGTCGCCGAGCAGCTCCTACGGCGCCGCCTATTGGGACCATGCCCTGCAGAACGGAAAACGCGTGTTTGGCATTGCGTCCGACGATTCGCATTCCCATGATCCGAACTGGAAAATCCCCGAATACGGCGGAGGCTGGATTAAGCTGCAGGCAGAAGCATTAACGCATGCGGATGTCATCAGAAGCTTGAAGGCGGGAGCGTATTATTCCAGCTCCGGGCCTGAAGTATTCGACTTGCGCGTGGAGGACGGCGAACTCAAAATCCAGTGCTCTCCATGCAAGTTTATTATGTTTAAGGCGTTTCCTCAACGCGGAGAGTTCTACGGCAACTTCGAATCGGGCGAGCCGCTCACCGAAGCGTCCATGAAGATCCAGGAGGATATGGTATACGTTCGGGTGGAATGCGTTGACTTCGAGGGTAATGTGGCGTGGACGAATCCCGTTTTTATCGCAGATTTGATGGAATAGAGAAGGAGTGCCGAGAATGAAACCATACGTTTATTTGGATGGCGGGAAGCGCAAGTACAAAGGGAATATTCATACCCACTCCACGAGAAGCGACGGTCAATACGAGCCGGAGACGGTTATTCGGGCCTACAAGGACAAGGGCTATGATTTCATGTGCCTTAGCGATCACGAGATTTACTGGAAGTCCGACTCCTTCGACGAGGAAGGCTTTATCCTTCTGAGCGGCTATGAGATGGCTTGCGAGATGAGCTGGAGAGAGACCGGGCAGCAATATCATATTCACGGATTGCTGGATGAGACGCTGGGCTCGAGCATCCCGTTTGAACATGACGAGGAGCATGCCAAGCCGGATTACGCCGGTCTGGACACGATTCAAGCGCTGATAGACGAGATGAGGGAGAAGGGCAATCTTGTCATCATGAACCATCCGACATGGTCGCGCAATAAGCCGGAGGATCTTCTCCAGCTGCAGCATTACGCGGCGATCGAGATTTATAACCATCAGTCGGAGCTCTACGAGGCGGTTGGATACGGCGTGCGGCACTGGGATTACCTGCTCAGCCATGGACGCAAGGTATTCGGCATCGCCGCTGACGATGCTCACGGCGGCGCGATGGATACCGCCATCTCCGAGTTCTTCGGCGGCTGGATTTCCGTGGAGGCTAACCGTCTGAATCAGCAGGAGATCATTAATGCCATGAAGGAAGGCCGGTACTACTCCTCAAACGGCCCCGAGATCTACGACTTGCGCGTGGAGGACGGCTACTTAAAGGTAGAATGCTCGCCCGTGAAATTTATTAAATTTATCACTCATCCCTTTAACGGGCGCACCGTTTACAACCAGGACGCCTCTCCGGTTCAAAGCGGACAATTCCTCCTGGACAGCCATATGATGTACGTTCGCGTGGAGTGCGTGGATCACGAAGGGAACGTAGCATGGTCGAACCCTGTTTTTCCCGATGAATGGAAGAGATAAACGCATGCAGGCATCAACGGATTTAAACAGCGAATTTCGAAACAGCATGATGAGGCTTGTCGTCCCGTCCGTTCTTCAAATGCTGGTGGGCAACTCGTTCTCTCTCCTTAACACCTTAATGGTTGGCCGGCTTGGAGATACGGCGATTGCCGTTGTCGCCGCGGTCGGACAGATCGGGTTTGTTCTTAGCATGATTCTGACGGGCGTGTACGGCATCGCGGCCTTCATCACGCAATTTCACGGCAAGGGAGACAAGGCTTCGCTGCAGCAGGCTTTTGGTCTGATGCTGATCTCCAGCGTTGCTGTGACGCTGGTGCTTGTTGCCGGTGTGTTTGCTTTCAAGAGCTCCATACTCAAGGCCTTTATTAACGATCCGGGTGCCGTGGCTTACGGCGCCCATTATTTAACCGTGTTGCTGCTTGTCTATTTGATTAACTCCATTAAAGACGCCTATGGCCATGCGCTTGGGGCTATCGGGCAAATCAAGGCAACCTTGGTCGTTGGCCTGATCGCGATGTCCGTTAATGGAGCTCTCGACTACGCGCTGATCTATGGCAGGCTGGGTCTTCCCGAATACGGGATTGCCGGCGCGGCCTGGGCAACGCTTGCGTCATCGATTATCGGCGGGATTATGCTGATTGCTTATGTGTACGCTCGAAAAGTCTCGTTTCATATCCGGTTTAAAACCTTAATGTCGTTAAAATTTTCTTTCGTGAAAAAGTTGTACGCAACAACGCTGCCGCTCGTTTTTCATGAAGGGCTCTGGTCGGTCGGGAACATGCTGTACGCGGTGGCCTTCGGTTATATGGGGGTAACGGCACTGGCGACCTTCCAGCTGGCGAGGACGTTTAACGGCTATTTCATGATGGGGATTTTCGGTTTCGCCTATGCGGCGAATGTCCTGATCGGGCAAAAGCTCAGTCAGAAAGAGCCGGAAGAGGCCATCATCTACGCGCGAAAGTTTACGGGATTAACGATTATAGTCTCTATCGTCGCGAGCTTGGCTATTGCGGCATTGAGTCCTTATATCGTGATGCTGTTCAGCCATACAAGCGAAGAAGTACGGACGGCGTTTAAGCATGTCATGCTCATCCAGTCCGTCCTTATGACCGCCTATTTTCTCAATAACCTGTGGATCGTCGGGATGTTCCGGGCCGGCGGCGACAATGTCTACACGTTAAAGCTTATTTTCGTAACGACGTGGCTGATTGCGCTGCCGCTCGTTTTTGCGGGAGCCTATTTCTTTCATTGGCCAATCGAACGGGTCTACTTCCTGTTTGCTCTGGAGGAGGTATCCAAGGCCTGCATCGGGTATTTCCGGTACCGCTCGAACAAGTGGGCCAATAATTTGACGCAAAGCATTTCGGAAAGAGAAAGAGCAGCATAGAGGATTGATCTACAGCTATAGGGAGGGTATTGCAATGGAATTGAAAGCTTTTATGAGAACGGAAGGGGATATTAACCTCTCCTCCGAGCGCAGGAATTGGCAGGCGGACAACTTGAGCGAGGATACGATGGAGGTCCTGGATGAGGACAGCCGTTACTTTGTTCATCAATCCATGTCGACCCCTTGCCTGAACGTTATCGTGAACGCAGAGGGAATATACCTGGAGGACATGGACGGCCGAAAATACATGGATTTTCACGGGAACGGCGTTCATCAAGTCGGCTACAAGAATCGTTATGTCATCGACGCGGTCAAAAATCAGCTGGATGAAATGCCGTTCCTGCCCCGCCGATTCACGAACCCTGTCGCGATCAAGCTTGCGAAGAAGCTGGCGGAGCTGGCGCCGGGCGATCTGAACAAGGTGCTGTTTACGCCGGGCGGGACAAGCGCCATCGGCATGGCACTCAAGCTTGCCCGGAAGGCGACGGGTAAATTCAAGACCATATCAACATGGGATTCGTTCCATGGAGCGGGGCTTGATGCGATCTCGGTTGGGGGCGAAGGGGCATTCCGCAACGGCATGGGACCGCTGTTGCCGGGAACGGAGCATATGATGCCGTATAACAGTTATCGCTGCTTCATGGGCGACTGCGGCAGCTGCGGATTGAAATGCCTGGCTTACCTGGAGTACATGCTGGAGCGGGAAGGCGATGTCGGGGCAATCGTGATGGAGCCGATTCGCAGCACGGATGTCCAAATTCCGCCGAAGGCGTATTTCAAGCGGCTGCGGGAGCTCTGCGACAAGTATGGCGTGCTGTTGATTTTCGACGAGATCCCTACGGCGTTTGGGCGCACCGGGACGATGTTTGTCCATGAGCATTACGATATCGTGCCGGATATCGTTGCGATTGGCAAAGGCTTTGGCGGCGGGGTGTTTCCGATCGCCGGCATCATTGTGAGGGAGGGCCTCGATGTGGCCCAGGATATTTCGCTTGGCCATTACACGCATGAGAAAAGCTCGGTTGGCTGCGCGGCTGCGCTGGCTACGATTGAATATATCGAGCAAAACGGGCTGCTGGAGCACGCGTCCCGAATGGAGAAGGTATTTGAACACCACTTGTCCAAGATGATGGCAAAGCATGCCTTTGTAGGCGATGTGCGGGTGAAGGGGATGCTGGCGGCCATCGAGCTTGTCCGCGACCGCACGACCAAAGAGAAGGCAAGCGAAGAAGCGGAGAAGGTCATGTACCGCTGCATGGAGCGGGGACTCAGCTTCAAGGTTGCAAGCGGAAACGTCTTAACCTTAGTGCCGCCGCTTGTAACGACCGAGGAACAATTGGTGTCGGCTCTAAACATTGTAGACGAGGCTATTCAATTTGCTTGCCATACAAACAACATAACACCAAATTAAACAACAACAAAACAAAATATTTACGTGGTTTTTATTCTGATTTAACACATCTCCTTATACTTAGTCTTGTAGGGCCAACCTTATAGAGGCTTGAAGGAGGATATGTAACAGTGAAAAAGTTTGCTGGCTTAGCGTTGACAATGGTTATGGGTCTTGGGGTTCTTGCGGGATGCGGTTCGAATGAAAATTCTTCCGCGAATACGGAAGGAGCAGCCGCTTCGGACAAACCGGAAGCGAAGGTCGTCACGATCTCGGTTCGCGAGAATACATGGGGCGCGCGTAAAGACAACTTCCTTGAAGCCGAGAAACGCCTGAATGAAGAGCTTGCTCCGGAAAACGTGCAGGTCAAGCTGGATTGGTGGCCGGGTATCGACGATGACGAGCTTGTTCTGCAGGCACAAGCCGGCAAAGTAGCAGACATCTTCATCAACTCCAGCGTGGATATCGGCTGGGAGCGGGACGCGGGACTTATCCGCGACATCGACTGGGTGAAGGACTCCGAGGCATTCAAGAACGTTCCGGCCTCCTATACGAACATTATGAGCTATGACGGGCACTACTACGGAGCGATTCAGGATATGGATGCTTCTCCCGTATTTATCAGCCGCAAAGCGCTCGAGGGCCTTGGTTGGACTAAAGAGCAGATTGACGGCTTGAGAGCAAGAGTAGACAGCGGCGATTTCACGTTCCAGGATCTTGTTAATCTTGCGGATGACGCCAAGAAGAAGAGCCTGGTCAAGATCGGCTTTGCTGTAGAAGATACGCGCTTTGAAGGCTGGAACTACGCCTTTGACTTCAACAACTATGATGCGGCGCAAAACAAGCTTGACCTTTCTCAAAAAGCGAAGGAGGTATATGCCTTCTGGGCGGATGCCAAAAAACGCGGTGTCATTGCGGAGAATATCGGTGACGTAGATACCGATATGGCGGCTCCGATGTTTGTGAAAGGCGAGATTTTCGCTGAGTTCGCGCGTACGGAGTTCTACCAAATGATGCGCGAAGCAAACGGCATGAAGGACAAGGTGGACGACTATAACAACTGGTTTAACGAGAATGTGGTATGGATTCCGGTGCCTTCCGCGCAAAAAGGCGGCAAGCCGGTATCGTACAGCAACCCCGCGATGATGTTTGTCGGCGCGAAAGTGGACGATGACAAGATGCCGTATGTTCAGAAGCTAATCGAGCATGTGCTGGATCCGGACCTGCAAATCAACCATACCATCGCGAGCGGCAAGCTGCCGGTAACGCCGGAGGCGCAAGAGGATCCTCGCTTCAAGGAAATGCCGTTCTATAAGGATCATGCTTACCTGGTCGAGTTCACGAAGACCCGTCCTGCCCTTCCGGACTATGCCACGTTCACGAAAGGCTACACGCTGGGCGTCGAAGCGATGCTGACTAAAGGCAAATCGCCTGAAGAGGCATTCGATATCTTCGTGAAGGAAGTGAAACAGAACGTGCCTGCGGACCGTGTAGAGATTCAGGAATAAACCCACGAACTTAAGCATCAGCCGCGGATAGAAGAGGCGCTCTCATCCGGTTGGGGGCGCCTTTCCCTTTCCGAACTCCGCAACCCTTATGGAGGTCGTAAAGAAATGAACGAATTGAAGGTGCACAAAAAACCGTTTCGCAAAAAGATTTACCCGTATTTGTTCATTATGCCTTTTTCCTTGCTTGTGCTTGTCTTCTTCATCCTGCCGGCCATTGCGACGGTCGGGATGGCTTTTACCGATTTGAACGCGTCGATGAAGCCGCATTTCGTCGGCATCACGAATTTCAAACGAATCTTCACGGATTACAATCTCCCGCAGATTTTAGGCAATACAGCCGTATTTGCCGTTTTGTCGCTGGTTATTTCCATGCTCTTTGCGCTTATTATCTCGATAGCC
This sequence comes from Paenibacillus glycanilyticus, assembly GCF_023715145.1. Taxonomy (GTDB): domain Bacteria; phylum Bacillota; class Bacilli; order Paenibacillales; family Paenibacillaceae; genus Pristimantibacillus; species Pristimantibacillus glycanilyticus_A. Next base: position 33,182 of record NZ_JAMBNP010000017.1, read on the forward strand.
ACGCAATATTTTCTCAAGGGCAAGCTATTGGCCGTCGTTTATCGCGTGTTATGGCTGATTCCGAGCATCATTCCTTCCGTCGTATACGTGACGTTTTGGAAGTTTATTTTCGACCCTACCGAGGGTGGGCTCATTAACGAATTCCTGGCGAGCATGGGAGTGATCTCGGAGCCCGTGTCCTGGTTTACGAAAGGCGCGATGGCGATCGTCATTCTGGCAACCATCGTATCCACCATATCCGGCGGCATGATCCTGCTGTCTTCGGCCATCAACTCGATCCCGGAGGATTTGTACAAGGCAGCCCGTGTCGACGGCGCAAGCGAGAAATCCGTGATTACGAAAATAATTCTGCCAACGCTGAAGTGGCCGCTGATGTATATCACCATTTCCGATCTGATCGGTTTCGTGTCGTCTTATTTCTTCATCATGCTATTAACGCAAGGCGGCCCGATGCGGGATACAACCACGTTATCCCTCTACGCCTTCCAGCAGGCATTTAATCTTAAATATTATGGTTACGGAGCGGCCGTATCGTTAATCGTGGTGTTCATCTCCTTCGTGCTGACGCTGCTGCTGATCCGGATGTTTGATTTCGACCAAATGATCAAGCCTTCACGAATTGAGGACTAATAAAGCGAACCGGAGGCCATTCCGATGTCGACCAGCACATTAAAAAAAGCGCTCGCGCACACGTATATGACGTTGCTGACGCTGCCGATCATAGCCATGATCGTCTGGTATTTTCTCGCGGCAACGCTGAATTTCACGACCGGCGAATTTACGCTGGACAACTTCTCTTTCTTTACGGTGCCGGTAGAGTATTCGGGGATCAAGCTCCCGCTCATCTGGCCGATTGTTCTGAACACGATCGTCTATTCCCTGATGATTGTTGCGATTGAAGTCGGGATTTCCGTGCCAACGGCATACGCCTTCTCCCGTCTGGATTTCAAAGGGAAGGGCGCTGCGCTGAAATTTCTGTTCCTTATGCGTTCTTTTCCCGGCATTACTCTTATTATCGCAACGTTCTTCATTCTGGTGAAAATGGGCCTCGTGAACACGTACCTCGGCGTCATGCTTGTGGCGACGACGGGCTCTCTTCCGGGCCTCGTCTATATTATGAAGGGCTTCTTCGACGAAGTGCCCTGGGATATCGAATGGGCGGCCATGGTGGACGGAACAAGCCGCTTTGGCGCGTTCCGGAAGGTGCTGGTTCCGTATGTCTTGTCCGGAATCGGGGCGATCTCGGTCTTCGCGTTCCTTGGCGCTTACGGGGAATGGTTCCTGTTCAAGCTGCTCATCTTTAATGACGACATGCTGACGTTAGCCGGGTATCTGGCGAAGCTCGTGACGAAAGAGAACCAGATCGTCAACTACGGCTTGATTACCGCGATCGGCTTGTTCTATACCCTGCCGGTTGTCGTGTTCTATATCTTCACGCAGAAAATGTTCATGAAAGTTAACATAGGAGGGGCGAAGCAATCGTGATTACGCTCAAAAATATCGTCAAAGCCTACGACAGCAAAAAAGACAGCAGCCGCGCGGTAGACGGTCTTGATCTGGTCATTAACAAAGGCGAATTCGTCGCCCTGCTGGGACCTTCCGGCTGCGGGAAAACAACCACGTTAATGATGCTCGCCGGGCTGCTCAAGCCAACCTCCGGCGAAATTTATTTCGGCGACCGCCTGGTCAACCATGTGGAGCCGAAGGACCGCAATATCGGCATGGTATTCCAATCGTACGCGCTTTACCCGCATCTCACGGTACGGGATAATATCGCGTTCCCTCTCCGCGAACGCAAGATGCCGAAAGCCCAAGCTTACGAGCGCGCGAAGGAAATGGGCAAAATCGTTCAAATTGATCATTTGCTCGACCGAAAGCCTTCGCAGCTGTCCGGCGGACAGCAGCAGCGGGTAGCGATGGCCAGAGCGCTTGCGAAGGACCCGGAAATTCTGCTGCTGGACGAGCCCATGTCCAATCTGGATGCGCGTCTGAAGCTGGATGTCCGCGACGAGATCCGCAAGCTTCAGAGAGACCTTGGGGTAACGACGATTATCGTCACGCATGACCAAGAGGAGGCGCTGGCGATTTCCGACCGGGTTGCGATCTTAAACAACGGGAAAATCCAGCAGTACGCGCCGCCCGAGGAGCTGTTCAGCCAGCCGGTGAATTTGTTTGTCGCGAGCTTCCTTGGCAACCCTCCGATGAATCTGATTGACGGGGTCATCAAGGAAGAGAACGGGGAGCAGAAGATCGTTACAAGCGGGTTCCAATTCCGTATTCCCGAAGCGCGAAAGCTCGAGGCAGCGCATATCGACAAGCCGGTCAAGCTGGGCGTTAGGCCGCATGATTTCATGCTGGCGGAGCAGACAGACTCGAACGCTTTTCCGATGAAGGTGGATCTCGTCGAGCATTTGGGAAGCGGCAAGCTGGTTAAGGTGATTGACCCCGAGCAGAAGCTGCAGACCACCATCCGTTTCCTTGCGGATAACGAGACGGATGTCCGGCATGGCGATACGATTCGAATGAAAATTCGGGAAAATAAATTTCATGTGTTTGATATGACGGCGGAGGGGCTTAACCTCATGCAGTTCCGTTAGAGGCATAGCTATTACAATTCAGCCGGCTTTTGTTTTATAATGGCTATATATCATTTAAGGGGAGAAACACCATGTCTTTGGCGGGTGAGGAAAGAAGGAAACGCATCCTCGAGATGTTAGGCATAAAAGGCAAAGTCAACGTGAATGAGCTTTCGCAGCAGTTCGAGGTGACAACCGAGACGATCCGGCGGGATCTGGACGATCTGGAGAAGAGCAACAAGCTGAAGAAGGTATACGGCGGCGCGGTGAAGCTCAAGACCGAGATCGAGCCGGCCTACAACGAACGGGAAATCATTCATGCCGAAGAGAAGCGGGCCATCGGGGTGCTTGCGGCCGGTCTGATCGAGGATAATGACGTGCTGGTTATCGACGAAGGCAGCACCGCCATGCAGATCATTCATCATTTGAAGGACAAGCATAATCTGACGATTCTCGTATGCTCCATCCCTACTCTGACGCTTCTTCTTGATTATCAAAAGAACGGCGAATATGACGGAAGAACAATTTTTATCGGGGGAGAGGTGGATCCGAAGCATCTTAGGGTGTCGGGGCCGATCTCGGAAAAAATGATGGAGGATTTCTACGTGAACAAATCGTTTGTTTCCGTAGACGGGGTATCGCTCGAGAACGGGCTTACGGGTTATGATTACGAGCGCGCGTTGTTCACCCGCAAGCTGATGCAATGCTCGCAGACCACGATTGTTGTTGCGGATTCCTCCAAGATCGGCAAACGAACGGTTGCCAGAATTGCCGACTTATCCGACGTGGATTACGTCGTTTCCAATAGCGAGCCTCCTTCCGGCTGGACGGAAAAGCTTCAGGACAGAGGCGTAACCTGGCTGGCTTAAGCGGGATGCTTGAAGCTTGCAAAAAGCCCGACCTTGCGAGGTCGGGCTTTTTGCATGGGCTGGAGAACCTTACTTTGCATTCAGATCCGGCTGATGGATGCCGATTACGTTGCCTTCCGTATCCAGGAAGTAACCTTGCCACGCCATGCCGGGCAGGGCATGCTTCGGCAGGGCAACCGTACCGCCAAGGCGGAGGATTTTCTCGGCCGTAGTATCGAAGTCTTCGACTCCCATTGTGCAAGCAAAGCCGTTCATCGCTTGTCCCGGCTGCGGAGCCGGTCCCATGCGCTTCATGATGGCTCCGTTGATTCCCATAGCGTCGGCGTCGCCTGTCACGGCACCGAAGTAAGGCATTCCGGCATAATCGCTCCAGTCCTCGAACGTCCATCCAAATACCTCTCCGTAAAACGTCTTGGCACGCTCCACATCATCGACATGAATCTCGAAATGAATGACTCTTCCCATGATAACCTCCCGGTTTTTTGGCTTATTTTAGAAGTTCTTCTACTAGGGTTGCCGTTCCTGCTTGAGATAAACGGTTTACGGAAATTATAATATTCGAATGGCAACGAAAGCCGAAGAGGAGGCAACAAGAGTGAATCACGCAGCAGACAATAACCTGCATACCATCACGCTTGGCATGGGCTGCTATTGGAGTCCGGAGGCTTTGTTTGGGGCGGTGCCCGGCGTGGTCAGAACGCGAGTCGGCTTTTCCGGCGGCACTTCCGAGGCGCCAACGTACCGCAGCATGGGCGATCATTCCGAGACGGTCGAGCTGCAATTCGATCCTGCCCAAGTTTCTTATGAGGATCTGCTGGAGCTGTTCTGGAACAACCATAATCCTTATAACATCAACGGGTATAAGGACAGGCAGTATCAATCGCTGTTGCTCTATCGAAACGACGAGCAGGAGGAAGCCTTCCGGAGAATCAAGAGCCGGATCGAGGGAGACAAGGGAAGCTTGCTGGATACGGAGCTGGCTCCTTTTCGTGCTTTCTACCCGGCAGAATCGAGGCATCAGAAGTATTATTTGAAGCGGTTCCCGGATGCCGCTGCTAAGCTAAGCCTGTTATATCCATCGGAGAGAGAACTGGAGAGCTCGACTCTTGCGGCCAGGCTGAACGGTGTAGCCAAGGGCTTCCTCAATCTGGAGCGCCTGCAGCGCGAAATGGAGCAGTGGCCCACTCCGCCGGGTGAGCTGAGCGGTATGCTCTCCTTGATTCGACAAATTCGGTGGTAAGTAGTTCTTCCCTCACAAATGTTATAACATGTTATATTAACATTAAGTAGTCTAAAGGTTTTAATTCATTATGATATATTGACATAATATTAACCAAACATTATATTATTGAATGACTGAAGCCGATCGTATACCTTGCATGCGAATCGGCTTTTCTTTTTGACCATTTGTTTGACCATTCATTTTAGGAGGGATAGTAGTGACCAGTAAAACCAGAAGAAGGTCCAAGCTTATCGCATTGCCTGTCGTTCTTGCACTCTCGATTAGTCCCTTGTTTCCAAACGGAGTACCCCGTGCCCATGCCTTCGAGGCAGCGGATGCGAAGACAGCCATTGAAGCCTATAATAATGTTTTTTGGGATGCAAGCGCGAAGTATTTCTGGAAAACCTCCAATCATGACGGGTATCAGGACTTTTGGGTAGAGGCCGAGCTGTGGGAGCTTGTAATGGATGCCTATCTGGAGGCCACGGATCCGGTATTAAAGGCAAAGCTGCGGACCCAGATTGATGATGTATTCGACGGGGCTGTAGCCAAGTACGGTCAAGACTGGACGAATAATACGTTTAACGACGACATTATGTGGTGGGCAATGGGCAGCGCAAGAGCCTATCAGATTACGCAGGATGCGAAATACCTCGAGAGAGCGGAATATTACTTCAACTATGTTTATGATACGCAGTGGGATGACGAGTTTGCGGGCGGCGGCATTTGGTGGAAGAGCGATGACCGTACGACGAAAAACGCGTGCATTAACTTCCCCGCTGCCGAAGCCGCGGTCTTTCTGTACAACGTTACCAAGAACGAACGTTATCTGGATGCGGCAGCCAAGATCTATCGCTGGAGCAAAACGATGCTGACCGACGGCAACGGCAAGGTCTTCGACCGCATTGAAACGCAAAACGGACCTATACAGGGCGCGACTCACTATAACCAAGGCACGTTTATCGGAGCTGCCGTAGGTCTCTATCAGATTACGGGAGACAAGGTATATCTGGACGATGCGCTCAAAGGCGCCGCCTTTACGAAAGAGCAGCTGGTCGACGCCAACGGACTGCTGCGCTATGAGGGTCCAAACGGGGATTTGAAGGGCGGCAAAACGATTCTCGTCCGTAATCTCGGGTATCTTCAGAAGGTCGTAAATGCAAGCAAGGAGAGCAAGTACAAGACGTTCGCCGAGAGCTATAATGAATGGCTGGCGTTTAATGCCGATATGGCATGGAGTCATCGGAACGCGGCCAATCTGGTCGACAGCAACTGGGCGGGGCAGCAGTTGTCCGGAACCTTCGAATCATGGAGCGCCGCAGCGGCGGTGCAGGCATTGACCTCCCTTGAGCCGCAGGACGCGGAGCAGCTGGAATACGCGGTCAAGAATCCTTATAACAAGCTTGAAGCGGAGAGCTTCAATATCGTAAACGGTCCGGGCATGGAGGGCAGTATCGAAGGCTCGCTGCAATTGGGCGGCATTCAGGACGGCAATTATGCGGCTTATAAAAATGTGGATTTTGGTTCGGGCGAAGGTGCAAGCGGTTTCATTGCGCGGGCTTCCAGCGGAACGGGAGGCGGGCAGATTGAGGTTAGGCTGGACGCTTTGGACGGACCAAAGGTCGGAACGTTAAATGTCGAAGGCACCGGCGGCTGGAATAACTTTATTGACGCCGTTACTTTGCTGAAGGATGAAGAGGGCCATACAAGCAACGTAACCGGCGTGCATGATGTGTATCTGATATTTAAGAAAACCAAGGATTCGTACCTGTTCAATCTGAACTGGTTCAAATTCACGAAGACCGATCCAACGCGTACGGACGCCTATGCCAAGCTGCAGGCGGAGAATTTCGCGAGCAGCGAAGGACTAAGCATTGACTCGGGCGGACAATTTGCCGACGGCATTCACAATAATGCCTATGCTTCCTACGAGGATATTGATTTTGGCGCGGGAGCGGCCGGCGTTACGGTACATGTCGCAAGCGGCAGTCAAGGCGGCTCGATTGAAGTGAAGCTCGACAGCCTGGACGGTCCAACGGCAGGGGTAATCGACATTCCTGCATTCGGCAGCTGGAACGAGTGGGTGGATGTGGCCTCCATTATTGACGATTCATTGGCTGTTGGCGTGCATGACGTGTATCTGATTTTCCATGGGGCAGACGGCAGCGACTATCCTTGCAATCTGGACTGGTTCACCTTCTCGACGATTAAAGGAACGGCAAGGGATGCCTACAGCAAGCTGGAGGCGGAAAATTTCACGAACAGCGTTAACGTAGGAACGGAAAACGGCGGCAATCAGACCTACCTCGCTGGCGTATACGGTCCGAATAAGCCGTATGCGATGTACAACTATGTTGATTTCGGCGATGTCAGCCCATCGCAGTTCCATGTGCAGGCTGCCAGCGCAACGAGCGGAGGAACGATCGAGGCGCGTATTGACGGCATCAACGGGCCAGTCATTGCGACGGCCGAGGTCAGCGGAACGGGCGGCTGGCAGACGTTCCAGGTGTTTGACGGAGAGATGAAGGCTCCCGTAACGGGGAAACATCTCGTCTACCTTCAGTTTAAGGGCAATGATTGGCTGTACAACTTCGACAAATTCACATTCGGGGATCCATCCGTCTTTACGGCTCCAACGCTTCCTCCTGATCCCGTAGATGACGAAGTTCCGCCGGGAGAGGTGGAGAACGTTCAGTTTACCCGCGATAATGGAAAGCTGACTGTACGCTGGGATGGACCGTACGCGGTAGACGGCGATGTTGTGCATCTGAAGCTGCTTCAGAGCGGCAAGCAGGTTGGTGATGTCCTGGAGGTGAAGCGGGGTATTCAAACGGCCGTACTAAACGGAATTGAAGCGGATCGCAGCTATACGCTTGTGATCAGCGCCGCAGACAAGTCGGGCAACGAGTCCGCGGGCGTTAAAATCGCCATTCCGGCGGCACCTGTCTACTCCTTGACCGCTGACGGAGCCAATCTGGCGGAAGGCGCCGTGCTTGAGGATGATGCTTACCTGCGCTTCCAAGCGGGGGATGGCACGACGGCAATCCGCTTCGCAAGCCTTATCTTTGACGGCAAGACGTATGACGGAACGAAGCTTAACGTTGAGCTCGCCGGCCATTTGGGAGCGAAGACGGTTGTTATCGCGGTAGAGGATGCTGCGGGGAACAAGCTGCAGAAGACGATTCATATCCAGGTAAAAACAAGTATCCGGAGCATGAGCAAGCTCGTTGACCGTTACAAAGCGTCTGGCGAAGTGAGCAAATCGCTGGCCGCGCAGCTGTCGGCTAGTCTGAAGCAGGCCCAGCATCACCTGGACAAAGGGAAGCGGGATCAGGCGATCAAGCAGATGCAGGACTTCATTAAGCAGCTGAATAAAGCAAGGAGCGGGGACATCGCGGAAAAGGCCAAATCGGTATTTAATGCTGATGCGGAAGCTCTAATTGCAAGCTGGAAAAAGAAATAAGAGAAGAACGGAAGAGACGCTCCGCCACATGTTGCATGTGGCGGAGCGTCTCTTTGTTAAAAACAGATTACAGCTTCCAGATCCGGTACAAAATAACGGCCGCTTCCGCACGAGTCAACTCATCGTTAGGAGCGAGCTTGCTTCCGCTGCCGGTAACTACGCCGGCTTTGACAAGTGCTGCTACGCTATCCTTCGCATAACCGGCAACGCTTGCCGCGTCTGAGAACGCGTCCAGAGAACCGCCGGCAGGCAGCTGCTTGCCGAGTGCGGCAAGGGCGCGTGCGGTCAGCGCCATCATGTCCTGACGGGAGATGCTGCTGCTTGGTTTGAACGTATTGTTCTCGACGCCGGTGGCGATGCCAAGCTGCTTGGCAATGGCCAGCTCCTTATAATAGTAGGCGTCGGCCGGAACATCGCTGAACATGGCGGCATCCGTGCCGGTGCCGCGAAGTTCAAAGGCTCTTACAAGAAGAGCAATGAAGTCTGCTCTCTTAATGGAAGCGTTAGGGGAGAAGGTGTTCTCGCCGGTGCCTTTAATAACTTCTCGGGCAGCCAGAGCTTCAATCGCTTCCTTGGCCCAAGGGACTTTGGCCAGGTCTCCAAACGTCTTGTAGACGGATACGGCTGCATAAGTGCTGAAATGCGTCGTTTGGAAAATAACCGCGCCGGTTGCCGCATCATAGCGGCTGTTAGGCACCGGAATGGCTTTGCCGCTGCCATCGATATACCAGATGACGATACGCTCCGGATGCTGGAGCTCTTCTGCCGTTGGCGTGTACGGAATCGCTACCGTTACGGGCGCAGCGGGGTTATTCCATGCGATCGCGTTGCCGCCTGCAACGAGGCTAAGATCAATAACCGGACGATTGCCGATCTGTGCGCGGGTCGCTGCGTCAACTTGATCCAGTGAAGCTTTAGCTACACGAATCGATACTTGATCGGCAGCAATGTTGGTGTTCGACAGCATGTTGCTTGGCATTTGAATAAAAGCGTTAGCGATCTTTGCCGTCAGCGCGTAATCGTCCTGGCTCTTCAGGCTTTGCGTTGGCAGCTGAACGGCATACGAAGCTGCATTTCCTTGCAGCGGTACGTCGATGATCACTTGCTTCTTGCCGCCTGCTGCCGGAGCTGCTTGCTCAAGCGCTTTTTTCAGGTCGTCGCCGATAACGATGCCAACGGCATTGCCGTTTGTTGTCTTCACTTCGGGCTTCACGGTTGTTGAACCGTCAGGGTTTTTCACCACCGTGCTGGTCTGAGGTACGAAACCGCCGCCGTTGGCAGAGCCGCCGGTGTCTTTGCCGCCAAGGGTCAGCACGCCAAATACCGAAGTGTACTGATAGGCGTTGCCGGTCGTATCGTTCCAAGCGGCAACGCTTTGACGGGCACCGTCTTTCGCATCGTTGATCTGTACGTCAAAGCCAAGCTTCTTCTGATTTTCCGGCGTGATGGCAGTAAGCGGAATTTTCACTTCAACCGTGTAGTTGGTACCGGAAACTTTGGTTGCCGACTCGAAGCCGTCCGCAAGGCTTGGCGGATTAAAGGACGTCTCGTTCTCGTAGTTGATCCGATATTGTCCGTCGTCGCTTTGGTAGAACGAGGTTTTTGCGTTATTTTGATCCAGGAAGATCTCAACGGAGTCTTGTTCGTACGCATTGGCGCTGGCTTTATCCAGCTGTGCGTCGGTAACCTGAATCAGGACATACAGATTGTGATCATCCCATAATGCTTTGGCTACGCCGCTTGCTCCCTGCCAAGCCATTTGGTAACGGTTAATCGGAATTTCGGCCGTTTGGCTCCACACCGGGTCAATGGTCCCGTCAATGGTTGGCGTCCCGAATTTCGCTGTCGTCTGGCTGGCATCCGGTGTTTCAGGTGCATTTTCTTCAATAAACGTATCCGGGTCGATTACGCCGTAATAAGCGGGTTTCGCTTGCAGGTTCTTATCGAACAGGAGCGGATTGTTCGCGGCTCTCCAGCTTGTGTTGTCATCCAGGCCCCAGAACGTTACGCGTTCGATATGATCCGCATGCTCTTTGAAAATATTGAAAAGCTGAGCGTACAGATAGGCTTGAGCGGTAGCAAGGCTCTCGGGAAGCGAATAGTTGCTGCCGGCCATAACGTCCAGCTCGCTGATGCTCACTTCAACGCCAAGAGAGATGAATTTCTCCATAGAGAGCTTCACGTTGTCGGGATTCGTGTTGGTGTTATAGTGTCCTTGCATGCCAACGCCGTCAATTAGAAGCTTGCCGTCATGTTCGGCCGCGTAACGGTCGTTGATATCCTTCACCATGTTGTAGATGGCAGTCGCTTTATTCTGGTTATCTTCGTTGTAGTCGTTGTAGTAGAGCTTGATATCCCATTCCGGATGAGCGTCGAGCACCTCTCTTGCCGCGAGGAAGGACTGCTCCACGTAGTCGGATCCGATGGCATTATACCATGGCGTCTGCCTCAGCGAAGCTTTATAGTTCGACGGATTAGGCGGGTTATCGTTCATGGCTTCGTTCACAACATCCCATGAGATGACCTTGTCGCCGAAATGCTTCATGACGGTTTGAATATGGGTTCTGAGGTTAACCAGAGCCTCTTCGCGTCCAAGCGGAACCGTGTTATTGGAGGAATCGGTTGTTGTATTCAGCCATGCGGGGGACTGCTGATGCCAGACCAGCACGTGGCCATGCATTTGCATCCCTTCGGCCAATACTTTGTCGACCATGGCGTCTGCGGCTGTGAAGGTAAAGTTCCCCTTCGTTGGCTGCATCGCATCCGGCTTCATTGCGTTGCCCGCGGTTACCACATTATGGTGCATGTTCAGAAGCTCAAGTCTTGTGCCCTCCAGATCCTCAGCCGTAATGGCATTGCCGATCAGGAAGTCGTCTTGGTACACTTCTTTAATTGGAGCAAGATCCTTCTGGATGCCGATAGGGCCGGAGCCCGTGCTTTCAAAGCTGATATCGTCGATGTAATAAGAAGCTGTAGCGTTAGAGCTCTGTACATAGATGGTCAGATACTCGTCGCCAACGCTGTTATAGCGGTAGGTGCCCTGCAATTGCACCCAGCCATCGCTTGCGGAGATGCTTTTGTTGGCAAGGCCAGGGTAGTTGGCGCTGCTGCCGTTGCCGATCTGTGAAGCAAGCTCGAGTGTGGTGCTTGTTGCGGGCGACAGAAGCTTCACCCAAGCCGTCACTTTATACTCGTAGCCCTTGTCTACGTATTTCTCTACGCGCAGGGAAGGACCGTGCCAGCTGGTAGTCCGGCCTTCCACCTTCAGGGCGTAGGAGCCGTCCGCGGTATGGTTGGCTTCATTTGTAACCGTGAGCGTTTCCGTACCCGCACGGCCTGTAAAGCCTCCGGTTGTTTGATCTTCAAACGTAATCGTGCTGAAAGGCAAAGCCGGATCTCTTGGCGGTTCTTCTTCTCCGCCGCCGCTCGATACGGTCTCGGTGATGAGAATATCTCCGATGTAGAACGGAACGGATTTGCCGCTTGCATTCGATTGAACGCGAAGCTTGGTGTCCTTGCTTGTATCAACCGTAAACGAGTTTGTTAAGGTAAAAGCAGCGCCAGCCGCATAGTTCGCGCTGGCCACTACCCCGTAGCTGTCGATTGTTTGCAGATAAGCCTGCGCATCATCGGGGATGGTTGTTTCTGCATCGACGTAGCCCTTCACGGTAACCGTATAGGTTTTGCCGTTCTCCAGACCAAGGTCGACGTAACTAAAGTCGGCCGCATCGTAGTCATTTGCCCGGTTGCTCACAGACAAGGCTTTGCCGTCCTCATTGCCGTCAAACTCCTTGCCGGTTACCGCTGTCAGGCTTGCACTGCCGGATTGCACGGCAATTCCTTTGCCATCGGCGAAGTCTTCATGATAAATCGTTTTTGTCGTTGTTGTTTGCGGGGCCGTGATGAGAATATCTCCGATGTAGAATGGAACGGTTTTGCCGCTTGCATTCGATTGAACGCGAAGCTTCGTATCCTTGCTTGCATCAACCGTAAACGAGTTTGTTAAGGTAAAAGCAGCGCCAGCCGCATAGTTCGCGCTGGCCACTACCCCGTAGCTGTCGATTGTTTGCAGATAAGCCTGCGCACCCTCGGGGATGGTTGTAGCTGCATCGACGTAGCCCTTCACGGTAACCGTATAGGTTTTGCCGTTCTCCAGACCAAGGTCGACGTAACTAAAGTCGGCCGCATCGTAGTCATTTGCCCGGTTCGTTACGGATAAAGCGCTTCCATCCGCGTTACCGTCAAAAACCTTGCCGGTCACCGCAGTCAGGCTCGCGCTGCCGGATTGGACGGCGATACCTTTGCCGTCCGCAAAGTCTTCATGGTACACGGTTGTTTCCGTTGTCGCAGCTTCTGCTACCGGCGCAAGTCTGCCAATCGGGATCAGCAGGGCTGCTGCGAGCAGGATGGAGACAAGCTTTTTCAAGGATCTACTCATGTATTGCATTCCCCTTCGAAAAGAATTTTTGTTAAGCGCTTACAAAACGTTGTGGAGGCCCCTCCTTTCTAGAAAAATTATAGCGTGTATTACTTTTTGTTTTACTACAAGAACTAAATGACTTACTGTACTTATTTAACATTTAAGTAAAAAAAGAGCCTCGACGATGTACGGCATCGTTAAGGCTGAAGCAACGGGGGAAATGGTCGAGCTTAACGATGCCGTACATCGTTAAGCTACGCGGAAAGTCCAATTTTACGCGTAAAACATACTGAATTGGGCTTCTTAACGATGTGTGACATCGTAAAGGCTGCCGGTGCAGCTGAAATGGTCGAGCTTAACGATGCGGTACATCGTTAAGGCCGCAAAAAGCCCGTTTACCATGCGGACCATGGTGAACGGGCTTCAGAATGGACTGCTTTTATTTCCGCTTTTCCCGGAAAAGCGTGAAGAACAGCAGCGAGGCGGTAACGTACAAGAAGCCTGTAATGCTGAACGTGATGGCGTACCCCCAGTAGTAGCCGTGGGATGTGATGATATGGGATTGAACGGGACCCATGGTAGCCCAGCCAAGCATAAAGGCGGTCTGCATGACCGAATTGGCCAAGCTCTGATTGCGGGCAGAGACCCGGTTCATCAGCGTGGCGGACAGAAGCGGGTTAGCCGCATTCATCAGCGCCTGCCGGAATAAGAAGCTGACCGAAGCGACAAGCAGCATATTCGTGAAGCCGGTAATAAGCAGGAACGGGAGCGACAGCGTTTGGAAGATCACGATCGCCCTCACTTGACCGATCCGGTTGGCGAGCGTTGGACCAATAAGCATGGAGAAGATGGTCATCACTTGCCCAAGCGAGAGCAGGAAGCTCATGCCGCTAAGCGAGATCTCAAAACGGTTCGTGAAATACAGATTCAAGTAAGGAATGACAAGCCCGGAGCCGATGCCAATGAGCAGCTCAACAACGGCAAACATGACGATGAAGCTGATCTCCTTGTTAACCGGAGCGGGAGCGGGCTTAGGCAGGGATGAGGACTCCCGGCTGTCGCCAGCTTTGTCCGCACGCTTGCTCTCCCGCATCGCCTGCAGCGGAAGGAATGCCCCAATTGTAGCGATACTGCCCGCGAGCAGGACAAGCTTGAACGAGAGCAGCTCGCTTACTCCGGCATCCTGCAGAACGTCGGAGATGACGCCGCCGCCAAGGCTGCCCGCCACTTGGGCCGCAAGGACAAAGGCGGAGTATATGCTGAAGATGCGCAGCCGGTCTGCTTTGGCCACATTTTCGGCCAGGAAAGGAATGGCGAGCACCTGGAACACGGTTGCGAAGATTCCGGTTAGGACTGCCATTGTCAGCAGACTGCTCTCGGATTCGAATAACGACCGGCCGGCCAATACGATTCCGCTGCATAAAGCTCCAATGACGAGCAGACGTTTGCGGCTGGCACGATCGCCGAACAGGCCGATTGGTATGAAGCAGATCGCCGTAGCGAGCGACTGCATGCTGACGACCGTTCCGCTCATGGCATCGGGGTAGCCCAGCTCGTGAATATATAAGTTGTAGAGTACCGAGAATAGACCCGTGCCGAATTGATATAACATGTTGGACAGAAAGAAAAGACGGATGTTGCGGGACCAGCCCTTCCACTCCGCCGTGGTAGATTGCAGCCATTTCATGATGTAAGTGCCTCCTGATGCTATTCCAACCTACAACATTACTACCCCGCGGGCCGTAAAGCAATCGGAAATTATTGCGGATCGTGATATGCTAAGGGAAGAACATTCAGGAGATGAGGGAAGAAGATGCAGACGTTTGTTGTGCTTGGTTGTATATTGATGGCTGTAGCCGTGGCGGTTGGCGCGTTTGGCGCCCATGCGCTGAAGAGCAGAATAGAGCCGGACAAGCTGAAGGTGTATGAGGTAGGCGTGCAGTATCATATTATTCACGCATTGGGATTAATCGGTGTCGGCCTCTTGGCCGACCGTTATCCGGATGCCGGCATTATCGTAACCGGGGGCTGGCTCCTGGCCGTGGGCATTGTGCTGTTCTCCGGAAGTCTGTACGTAATAAGTTTGAAAAGAGTGCGTTTGCTTGGCCCGGTAACGCCGCTTGGCGGCTTGTCCTTTATCATCGGCTGGGTGCTTATCGCGATTGGCGTGCTGTAAAATGAGAAGACATCCGCCCCAAAGTGGCGAGATGTCTTCTTTATTAAGCCAAGCCCTTCCGCATGCTGCGCATGCATAAACCGGCATCGGAAAAAGTACAGTGATTCGGATATTTCACAATAGACTGGCCGGTCCGGAGCATGTTAACGTACCTTCAACAAGCAGAGAACTGCTTAAGGAAGGGGCGTACTTATGAAGTCAGGTGTTGCTTATGCCGGCTGCGTAACGAAATATAAAGGCAGTGAGATTCTGGAGTCCTTTGATATTCCGTTTAGTAATGAAGCGAACAATCAAATGGCTCTTAGCCAGGGATGGTCTGTACAAGTAAGTATAGAAGGAAGCATAGACCATCCGGATGGCCAGCTGCTGACGGCACAATTCCAGTCAAACGGGATTTCGGACGAATCTGCTGTTGCGTTATCCTTTTTGTGGAGCGGGTGGTCGGAGCACAATTATGTTCTCGTGCCGGGTGCGGTCTATGCCGGGAACCGTTTTGAGGCTCGGGAGCTGTCGTATGCGCCATGTTGGTCGAGGCTTGAGGACGGCGGGCCGGACGTGCCCAATCTGATTACGGATGTACCGCGCCTATCCTCGCAGCAAGGCCTTCCATCGGCCTTCCATCTGCTGACCGGCGACGCCGCTACGCCCTCTATCGGGATAATGGATAAAGCGTCGGCTACCGGCTGGCTGTTTGTATTCGAGCAAGGCACGACGCTTGGTGACAGCTCGATCCATGTGGCGGAAAATGCTGACCGGAGCGCGGCGCGGATTTCCGTTCAGTCACCGGGAGTCAGACCATCCATGAAATACGAGATGGCTACTACCAAAGTGCCCAGCACGGATAGGGGCCATGATTTCAAACCGGGCGATGCGGCCCAGCTTAGCTGCCGGATTTATCGGTTTGCCTGCCCTTCTGTTCAAACCTTATTCGAGCGGTTCGCCGAGGTCCGCCAGAAGGAGCTGCCTTCGGCCGAATTGGCGCGAAGCCTCCCGTTCTCCGCAGCGTGGGAGATTCAGGAGCGGAAGTATAACGAGATGAACTGGAACGTTGAGCTTGGATATTACGCGGTGGGCACAATCGATATGAAGCATCAGGACTGGCAGGTCGGCTGGGTAGGAGGAGGCATGTCGAGCCTGGCTTTGCTGCTTGAGGGCAGCGAAGTCTCGGTTCACCGTGCGCTGGACACCCTTCGATTCCTGTTCGGCAGCCAGGCGGAGTCGGGCTTTTTCCACGGCGTCTGCTACAAAGGGCAATGGTATGGCGATGAATTTAACGATGCTCCTGATCGCAGGCACCCGGAACAGTGGCATATCTTGCGCAAGAGCGCGGACGCTCTGTACTTCATCATGAAGCATTTGCTGGTTCTTAAGGAGATCCATCCGGACTTTGTCGTTCCCGCTGACTGGCTGGAAGGCACAAGACGGCTTGCGGATGCCTTCGTCCGGTTATGGCATAAGTATGGCCAATTCGGGCAGTGGGTCCACACCGGTACGGGAGATATCCTCATTGGAGGCTCCGCGGCGGGGGGCATAGCTCCGGCGGGTCTTGCTCTGTGCGGAAAGTATTTCAAGGAAGACAGCTATACGTCTGTCGCCGAACTGGCAGCTAGGCACTACTATAAGCAATTTACCGCTCAAGGCATTACGACAGGAGGACCTGGCGAGATCCTGCAGTGCCCGGACAGCGAATCGGCCTTCGCGCTGCTGGAGTCGTATATGGTGCTCTATGAAACAACCGGGGAACCGGAATGGATCCCGATGGCGGAGGAAGCGGCGCTTCAAGCGATGACCTGGTGCGTCTCTTATGATTTCCGCTTTCCGAGGGGTTCGACCTTCGAGCAGCTTGGCATCCGTACAACAGGCTCGGTTATCGCCAATGTGCAGAATAAGCATAGCGCTCCGGGAATCTGCACGTTGTCCGGAGACTCGCTGCTCAAGCTGTATCGGGCAACGGGCAACAAGCTTTACATGGAGCTGCTGCGCGAAATCGCCGGCAATCTGCCGCAATATTTGTCCCGGGCCGACCGGCCGGTAAGAGGCTGGGAAGGCTGGGATATGCCGCCCGGCTATATGAGCGAGCGGGTTAATATGAGCGATTGGGAAGGCAAAGAGAATGTCGGCGAAGTCATCCCGTATTCCTGCTGGTGCGAGGTATCGCTGATGCTCACTTATGCGGAGCTTCCGGGTATCTACGTCGACAAGACAACCGGCAGCGTAACGGTAATCGATCAGGTCATTTGCGTCTTGGAAGAAACGGAGGGTTCGGCTCGGCCTTTGCGAATAACCAATCCGACAGCCTTCCAGGCGGAGATCAAGCTTCTGGCGGAATCGGAGGAGGAAGCGGCGCTGCCGCTTGGTCCATGCGGTTATCTGCAGTGGAGCAGGATTAAGGTAGAGCCCGGGGAGACGGTCCTGGTGGACTTATTTGATAATGATTGATTGTGATCTAAAAACATTTGGACTTCTGCAGAATAGGCAGCCTAAGTATCGCATGGAACATCGTTGCGGCTGCCCTCCCAGAAGATTTTACTCGGAAACGTTGCCAAAGCGCTTCGCGTTGCGAAGCCGCGCGCGCTCGATCTCGACCTCGCGGTTGCGAGGCTCGGCATTCGTGACAAGCGACCCTAGCAGCTTGCGCGCCGACTCCGTAACCTCCCTGATCGCCAGCTGGAACGCTTCCTCGTTCGCCTTGGACGGCGCGTTGAAGCCAGACAATTTGCGGACGAACTGGAGCGCTGCCGCCTGAATTTCCTCGTCGGTTGCCGGCGGATCGAAATTATACAGCGTCTTAATATTTCGGCACATAAAGCTTCTCCTTTCGGTTGTTCAGCGTTGTCTTTATGATACTACACGGATTGTGGCCGGGCCAGCCGGGTTCTTTATATATAAAAGCCAGCCGTACGAGGCCCGTACGAGGCTGGCTTTTTTTTGCGTATATAGTAGGGAGAAGAACGGAATGCGGTATGCAGCGGGGGGAAGGATGAGATTATTCGGCCAAAGCTTCTTTCGTAATTTGCTCGATATCAATCGGGGATATGCAGCCCTCGCTTACGAGGTCGGGGAGGATATGGTTCAGGAAGTAATCGACGCAATGAAGCTTGATCTCTTTGATTTTAATCAGGGCGGTCCGGTACATCACGATAAATTCTTTCTCCGTATTGCCCAGCTGCAGCTCGATGAAGGCTTCATAGATCTGATCCAGCTTATCCGCTACTTCAAGGATTTGACCTTCCACGGATTGATCTTTTCCTTCGCGGAGCTGCCGGCGGAAGAAGGGCTTAAATTCCTCCGGAATATTCTCGTCGATGAAAAGGGCGACCATGCCTTCTTCCACCTGAAGCAGCATGGAACGGAGCTCCATGGAGTGATGCTTTACGGGTGTCTTGATGTCTCCGATAAAAATTTCGCCATAATCGTGGCTGCTCGTAATTTCGTAGAGCTTCTTCCAATCTATGGCTACGCCATTCATTTCTTCAATATCCGCCAAAGTCTTCGCATATTGAACGACCTTCCAGGAATGCTCGGCTACGCTATGGTCCTGAAACTTGAATTTGCCCGGGCAGCGAATGATTCTTTCGAGGTCGGTTAACGACTGAAAGTACGAATGAATTCCCATATCTCGGATTCCTTTCTTGGAACAAGTTAGTTATATTCTGCTGCACAACTCCAGTATATATCCCGATTGTTATAGGATCGTTAACGCGCTTTGGAAGTTGCTGGCCTCGTAAAAAATGATAGATTCCATAGGTTATCGAATAGGTCGTCCCAACTCCGAGTGAATACCATGAATAAAAGGAGTTGAGGTTTAGGTGAATCAAAGGTTAGGACTAACGATTCTAGGCAGTGGAGGAGGCGTCGCCAAATCAGTGCTAGCGATCTTGGACAAGGCATTCCAGGATCCGAATGATCCGCTTCATTCGTTCATTGGCCAAATGGATCTTCATTTGGTGGACAAGAAGCAGAAGGACAAATCGTATTACAAGCTGTTTATTCCGCATGTGGGCTTCACGCTGCATCAGTTTGATCTGGGCAACATGAACCGGTTCCGCCAGCATCTGGCGGACACCAAGACAACCGTCGTTATTGACGTGTCTTGGGCAGATACGGTAGAAATGCTGCAATGCTGCGATGAGCTTGGGGTGATGTATATCAACACCGCTCTGGAGAACACGATGGTTGATGAAAGAGAAGAGCTTGAAGGCTTTACGCTGCTCGAGCGCTACCGCATCTTTGAAGAGAACAGGGGACGCTTCACCCGCGTGAAGGCGATTATCGGCTCGGGCATGAATCCCGGCGTTGTCCAATGGATGGCGATCAGCCTGATGAAGCAGCTGCCAGGCGAGCTTCCGCTAGGCTGTTATATTGTGGAACAGGATGATTCGTTTTATGCGGATCCGTCGAAGGCTCAGAAGAAGACCGTCTATTCGACATGGTCGCCGGAATGTTTTCTGGATGAAGCGATTCTGAACTATCCGATGCTGATGAAGCAGCATATGCCGATGTTTATGTACAACGATGTGTATGAGCTTGAATTCAAGGTGGCGCTTGGCGGCAAGCAGTTCTATGGCTGCCTGATGCCGCATGAAGAGGTCATCACGCTGGGCGTAGCCTTCAACATGGAGTGCGGCTTCATTTATCGGGTGAACGAGTATACGACAGAAGTCATCAAGGCGAATCTGACGAACGCCAATGATCTGTGGAACTGGAAGCACCAGGTGCTGGATCCGCTGGACGGCGAGCTGAACGGTTCGGATTTGGTTGGCGTGCTGCTTGTGTATAAGGATAAGGAACGGTACATGTACAATGTCATGAGCAATAAAGAAGTGTTTGCCGAGTATAAAACAAACGCCACTTATTTTCAGGTTGCCTGCGGTATTTACGGAGCACTTTCGACGCTTCTGCTGGATGACATTCCGGACGGCGTTTATTTCGTAGACGAGCTTCTGCTGCGGACGGATTCCGGTTATGGCCAGTACCTGTCCTATTACATGAAGCATTTTGTGACAGGCGAGAATGACAGGACGGACGGGCTTCTGCTTGACCGGCTCAAGAAAATATAATGGTGGGATGAACAAACAATGAGAAACAGATCGTTAACGGGATTTCAGAAAGAGAACAATGAGGATGTCTGGCTGTGGGATGATCTGCCCGAGCTGGACATGGAAGTCGGCTACAAGGTGAAAGCACTTCTGCACTACGAGCAATCCCCCTTTCAGGAGATAAGCATCGTCGAGACAAAAGGCTTTGGGCGTATGCTGGTATTGGACGGGACCCCTCAGGTGACCTCGAAGGACGGCTTCATATATAACGAGATGATTACGCATATTGCGATGACGACTCACCCGGAGCCGAAGCGCGTGGCGATGATCGGAGGCGGCGACTGCGGACCGGCCCGAGAAGCGGTGAAGTATGGAAGTGTGCAGCAGATTGAAGTGGTAGAGATCGATGAGCGGGTAGTTGAGGTCTGCCGGACATGGCTGACCAAAGAGTCGGATTCGGACAAAATTCAAACCACCTATAAAGACGGATACGCATGGATTCAGGGGCAGAAAAACAAATGGGATGTCCTGCTGGTCGACCGTTCGGACCCTTACGGACCGGCCGTCAGCTTGTATAAGCCGCAATTTTATCAGAATGTATACGAGAGCCTCTCGAAGGAAGGCATCGCCGTATTCCAGTCCGGTTCCCCGTTTTATGGCCTGAGCAGCTTAAGCAAAACCATCGATAATCTGAAGAAGTATTTCCCTATCGTGCACACTTATCTATGCACCATTCCTTCGTTTCCCGGCGGGATCTGGAGCTTTACGATTGCTTCGAAAAAATGGGATCCCCTCGCGGCCGATCTCAGCCGTCTGCAGTGGCAGACCGCGAAATATATTAACCCCGAGATCTTCCGGGCAAGCTTTGTACTGCCTACGTATATGAAACAGATCATAGGAAAATCATAAAGCCGCATCGAATTGCACCCATTGCATCAATTGAAGAGACACATTTATATGTGTTTTTTCTTTTTGTAACTACATGACCTTAGAATAATGCGATAAATAAGGGAAAGGTGTTGAATGTTTATTATGTTTTCGTGATATAGAATTTGATATGATAATACATAGCACTTCTAGATAGTTGGACTTATAGAATCTGGTTAGGAGACAACATAATGAATACACATGGCATTCCATTAGAAGGTTTTGCAGCGTTCAGCAGGAAGGTTGCGGCCGAAGGTGCGGTTCTGCTCAAAAACGACGGGCAAGTGCTGCCGATTCAGGGGGGAGAAAACGTTGCAATTTTTGGACGGACGCAGGTGAACTACTACCGCAGCGGCACGGGATCCGGCGGCAGCGTGAACGTGACCCATACGACCAATCTGCTGGACGGTATGCGAAGCAAGAAGAATATCAAGGTGAATGAAGAGCTGGCAGCCATCTATGAGCAATGGATCGAGCGCAATCCATTCGATAACGGCGGAGGCGGCTGGGCGGCGGAGCCTTGGCATCAGAAGGAAATGCCGCTCACAGCCGAGCTGGTATCGCAGGCAAGAAGCCAATCCGGCAAGGCGATTGTAGTCATTGGACGTACAGCCGGCGAGGATCAGGACAACGCGGTGAAGCCGGGCAGCTATCTGCTTACGGATGAAGAGATCGATATGCTGAAAATCGTTACCGAGCATTTCGAGCAAACGGCCGTCGTGCTGAATGTATCCAACATTATCGATATGAGCTGGTTAACCGCAGCTGCAATGAAATCGATTCCATCTGTCCTTTATGCGTGGCAGGGCGGTATGGAAGGAGGCCATGCGATTGCCGACGTGCTGGCCGGAGAAGTGACGCCAAGCGGCAAATTGACGGATACGATTGCGTATTCGATTGACGATTATCCGTCTACGCGCAATTATGGCAACGAGCTGAACAACTTGTATGAAGAGGACATCTATGTCGGCTACCGCTACTTCGAGACCTTCGCGCCGGAGAAGGTTCAATTCGAATTTGGCTACGGGCTGTCTTATACGACCTTCGCGAGTGTGGCGGAGCAAGCGAAGCTGGTTGTCAGAGACGGCAAGGAATATATCGAGCTGGGCGTAAACGTTACAAATACGGGTGCGGTCTACGCGGGCAAAGAAACGGTGCAGGTCTACTACGAAGCGCCTCAGGGCGAGCTGGGTAAGCCGGCTAGGGCATTAGCGGCATTCGCCAAGACGAAGGAGCTGCAGCCCGGTGAATCGCAGCGGCTTGCATTAAGCTTCCCGGTTCATGCGATGGCTTCTTATGACGATGCAGGCGTAACGGGTTATCCTTCGGCTTATGTGCTGGAAGCGGGGACGTACCGCCTGTATGCCGGGAGCAGCGTGAAGAAGGCATCGGCAGTAGCCGTTGACGGGAAGGACGGCTACATCGCGGAGGCTCTGCAGGTGGTGGA
Source organism: Paenibacillus glycanilyticus (assembly GCF_023715145.1). GTDB lineage: Bacteria > Bacillota > Bacilli > Paenibacillales > Paenibacillaceae > Pristimantibacillus > Pristimantibacillus glycanilyticus_A. The sequence goes on from NZ_JAMBNP010000017.1 coordinate 55,321, forward strand.
GCAGCTTGCGGAAGCGATGGCGCCAACAGTCCAGTTCACACGCATGAAGCCAGGAGCGCGGAAGGAAGACGGCACGTATGAGCTGGTCTCTGCCGAGGTGCCAACGCGCAAGATTTCGCTGGCGAATCGGATCGAGAAGAACCTTCCAGCGACGCTTGCTCAGACCGGCGATCAGGGCTACAAGCTGCAGGACGTGGCCGATGGCAAAGCAAGCATGGAAGCCTTCATTGCGCAGCTAAGCGATGAAGATCTGGCTGCGATTGTCCGGGGCGAAGGCATGTCGAGCCCGAAGGTTACGCCGGGTACGGCATCGGCCTTTGGCGGCGTAAGCGAGAATCTGCTTGGCTTCGGCATTCCGGTTGCCTGCACGGCGGACGGCCCGTCCGGTATCCGGATGGACAGCGGGCATAAGGCAACGCAGGTGGCGATTGGGACTTTGCTTGCGGCAACCTGGAACACGGAGCTGATTGAAGAGCTGTACGTCATGGAAGGGCGAGAGCTGCTGAGCAACGATATTGACGCGCTCCTTGGACCGGGGCTTAATATCCGCCGCAGTCCGCTGAACGGCCGTAACTTCGAATACTTCTCCGAGGATCCGCTGGTGTCCGGAGCATTCGCTGCGGCATGCACGCGCGGGATTATGAAAGGCGGCTCGAGTGCAACGCTGAAGCATTTTGCCTGCAACAACCAGGAGCAATACCGTCACCGCGTGAATGCGGTTGTATCGGAGCGAGCTCTTCGCGAGATTTATTTGAAGGGCTTCGAGATAGCTGTCAAAGAGGGCGGAGCAAATTCGATCATGACCTCCTACAACCCGATTAACGGGCATTGGGCGGCATCTAACTACGACCTGAACACGACAATCCTTCGCGGCGAATGGGGCTTCAAGGGCATTGTGATGACGGATTGGTGGGCCGTCATGAACGATGTGGTTGACGGCGGCCAGGCGGACCGCAAGTTCACGAACTGGATGGTCCGCTCCCAGAACGATCTGTACATGGTTGTGTCCAACTACGGCGCGGAGTCTAATGTATGGGGAGACAATACGCTGGAATCGCTCGGGAACGGCACGCTGACCCGCGGCGAGCTGCAGCGAAGCGCCATGAACATCTGCGATTTTATTAGGAAGGCGCCTGTTTTCAGTAGAGAGCTGGTGACGGAGGAGAAGGCGGAGCGCTTTGAACCCCATGCTGAGCTGTCCTTCGAGCAAGGGAACGCGCAGTCTCTGGCCGATCATAAGCAGGTGCGGTTTACGGCAGGCGAGCCGGTTGTCATGAAAGTCGAGCAAAGCGGTATTTACCGGATTACCGTGCATCTGATGTCGACTGAATTCGCTTGGGCGCAAAGCGCATGCAACGTGCTGATTAATGGCGAGCTGATGACGACGGTTCAAACGAATGGCACCGAAAGCGCCTGGATCCGCCAGAAGCTGGTGAAGGTGGAGCTGCCGGCCGGCCTGTACGAGCTGAAGCTGGATTTCGTGAAGCCGGGCATGCAGATTGACTGGATTGAGTTCGCGATGGAATAAAGGAATAAACCTATGAATTTGATATTCATCCCTTGTCCGTGTATGGTAGAAGCAGCAAAAGATTCGGAAAGTTACTGAAATCATACATTAAAAGGAATGGTGTACAGTCTTGGAATTATTAATAAATGAATTGCAGCAAATGAATATTCAGTATGCGATTAAAGGCGAGGTTAAGACGAAGCTTGTCGAGATACTGCCGCTTCTGACGAAGGACAAGCTAAATCTCCTGGCCGGCAATTATGAGATCAAAGGACGTTCAAAGCTGAAGAAGCAGGAGCTTGCGGATGCGATTCAGGCTTCTATCACGGATGTACAGGAATTGAATCTGGCCTTGCTTATGGCTACCTCAAACGAATGGGAGCTGGTGCAGAAGCTTCTGGCCGTTCCTTACCTGCAGGATGACGCCATGCCTCCCGGTTCCACTTTCTTTCTTATAAATACAGGCTTGCTCTACTCTTTCTATGATCAGGACAAGCTGTATTATGTCCTGCCGGAGGAAGTAAAGGAGACGTATGCGAAGGTTGCCGGAGGAGAGCTTTTGCAGGAACGAGAGCGCGTCCAGCAGGTAGGCAGCTACATTCTTGCCGCGATGAATTTATATGGCGTTTGTCCGTTTGATCAGTTCCTCGCGATTTATAACGCGCAGAACGAAGATCGGCTGGATGAGGCCGTTCTTTCCCGTATTTGCCATCTGCTCACAAGACGGGAGCAAAGCTGGCATGTGGCGGACGGCAGACTAGTCGCGGATTATTATGACAATGACAATCAAGACGAATTAACCGAGCTGCTGGCAAGCGTCGCGGGCAAGCCGTATTACATTCCGGACCGGAAAGAATTCCTGCAATACGCGGAATATGGCTATTATGAAGAAACGCCTCAATTAGCGGGTCTAGAGCAATATATTCTCGAGTATTTGAGCAGGGATAAAGAGCTTGTCCATGATCTGATCTCCGAGATCCAATTCGAGTGCTCGATGAGTAAGCCAATTGAAGAGATCATGATGGGCTTCGAAGACCGGGGAATTGAGATTTCGACAAGAGAGCAGCTGGAGATGGTCATTCATCTGGTCATCAATGTGTACAATAACACGCGGATGTGGTCAAATGCCGGCTTCAAGCCGGTCGAATTAGGGGCTTCCGGCTCCGGAGCGGCAACAGATCCTCTTCGAAACTTGGTTCCTTCCAAGCAGCAGGCGGTATCGGCCAAAATCGGCCGAAACGAGCCTTGTCCTTGCGGAAGCGGGAAGAAATATAAGAAATGCTGCGGTTAAATCAAAAGTAGAAAATGGAACTTAAAAAACAAGCCACATCCATTATAGGGATGTGGCTTTTGCTTTTAAGTTAACTTGCCGCAGCGATTTTTTCAATTTCAGCCTGAGTGAAGCCCGCATCTTTCAAAACCTTAACGCGATTATTAGCAATAACAGAGATAGAACCTGTTACTTGCTGGATAGCGCCTTGCGCAGCCGAAAGATCGGAGGTTTTTCCACTATCGAGGTATTTTTTTAGTTTCTGTGCAACGGTTTGCGAGAATAATGCCATATCTGCAACAGAACGTGTATATTCTTTTGCGATAGCTGGAGTGTTTTTTGGTGGAGACATACTTCTATTACGTTGATAAGTTTCAATTTCTTTTGCGTAGTTGTAAAGATCCAATTTTGTCATTTTACCGTCAGAGTATGAAGTCATAGCATCCATCAGTTTATTATGAGCGTCTACAATATTGTTGAAGTATGACCATACTATCTTGTCTTGCTTACGCACTTCGGCTTTTTTATCAGCTTTTGTTTGTACTGAGGTTTTAGTTTTCACAGCAGACTTTGATGCAGCATCGGTTTCAGTAGTTGGGGAAGCATTAGCACCGATAATCCCTACTAGTATCATGAATGCAACCACAATAAGGATGGCAATGAATTGGCCCTTTTTCTTTCTCTTTTTCTTCAATCGGGCCAAACTATCCTCTTGTGTTTGAGGTGCCTGTACTTGTAAAGAAGGTGATGGAGCTGTTGTTCCTAATGGCGCGGCACAGTTTTCGCAAAAATTGTGCGTATCCACGTTTTTATGACCGCATGATTGACAGACTTTCATTCTTTTTATATCCCCCTAGAAAATTATCAACTAATAATATTACTTCCGCATAATAAACACCACTTAATAAAATACATAAAATCCTTTTAATTACAATAAATATGTGGTAATTAGTTCCTTTCAGTAATATAACCAGGTTTTGCTTACAAATTATATGTTATTTATTCTTATTTGGAATTTTTAAGTCCAAGTTTTGTTTACGCCAAATGAAGGAGATTTCAGCTTTGTGTCGAAGCTTAAGGAAAATTAGGGAAATTTGCAGGATTGCATTTGGAATAACTAGTCGAAGGGGTAAAGACATCATGTTTGTATTTCGGAGCCGGCTAATATTGAAACTATCGGTCATGATATTGGCTATCTTAATCTTCTTGTCGTCTGCCTTGATTTACATCCAGGTTCAGAACACCAAGAAGGCAAGCGAAGAAGCGATTGGCAATTTCAATATTCATATGGCGGAGGCTTATGCCGGGCAGTTTGACGTAAGCGCTTATGGCGATTTTCTGAAGGATCAGCAGGAGTCGGATCTGTACTGGACGATAAGGGAGCAGATGAATGAGTACCGCGAGCGTATCGGGGCGATGTATGTCTACACGGTCCGAATCAATGATCAGGGCGAGCCGATTCTGCTCATCGACGGGCAGCCGAAGGAGTCGGATTCGGCTTCGCCGATCGGTGAAGTAACGGATATTCCCAAGGGTGCCATCGAGGCATTGGCAAAAGGGGAAACGGCCAAATCCGGCATTATTAATAATGAAGAATACGGGGACTATATTTCGGCCTATGCCCCTTTGCGTGACGCCGGCGGCAAGATGATTGGCGTGATGGGCATTGATACCGACGTATCGGTATCGAAGACGATCTACAAGGAAGTTATTCGGGACAGCATGCCGCTCTTTATGATTATGGGTGCCCTAACGCTGCTGGTCTTTCTGTTTATTGCGTTCTTCCTATCGCGTACATTAAGGCCGTTAGGGGTTATTGTAAAAGGCGCCGAAGCCATCGCGCATGGAGACCTGGTGGAAGCCCGCCGGCAGCTTGGTTCAACCAAAGTGAAGTCGAAGGACGAGATTGGGCAAGCCTATTCGGCTATGACCCAGATGATCGCCCGGCTTGGCGTTACGCTTGAGGACGTCGTCCGCGACATGGCTCTTACGACGCAGAGCATTGTCCATTCGACGCAGCAGTTCGGAACCGAAGCCGCCCAGATGTTGGCTTTGAATGAGCAATTGGAGCATTCCGTATCCACGATGGCCGACGGTGCTCGTCATCAACGGATGGGCGCGGAGGAAAGCGCCAGCTCGATGGAAGATATTACGCAGGCCATCCAGCGGGTATCGGAAGCCTCCATGCAGGTATCCAGCGTATCCCATGATGCGCTGGAATCGGCCGAGCACGGAAGAGATTCCATTCACGGGTTAAGGGAGCAGGTGGAGCTGATGGCCGCCGTGGCCAAACAGACCGCCGAGTCCGTAGAGCTGCTGCAAACCTATATGCAGCAGATCGAGCCGGTGCTGCAATCGATCACAAGCATCTCCGACCAGACCAAGCTGCTTGCCTTGAATGCTTCCATTGAAGCAGCCCGCGCAGGCGAGCATGGAGCAGGCTTCGCTATTGTAGCCGGCGAGGTGCGCAAGCTGGCCGAAGCATCGTCGATCTCCGCCTCGCAGGTAACTTCTTTGCTGGAGCAGATTGGACAGGAGTCTATCCATATCGGAGAGCGAATGCAGGCGGGCAGCGTCGAGATGGAGAAAGGCACGGAGCTGTCGAGCCGGGTGGAGGCTTTATTCGACCGGACGATGGATCAATTCATTCTCGTGAACAGCCAGATCCAGGAGATTTCGGCGGCTGCCGAAGAGGTGCTGGCCGGCTCCGAAGAGGTGGCTGCTTCGGTGGAGCAGATCGCCCAGATTTCCCGGACAACGGCGGACAGCTCGGCTTCCCTTGAACAGATGTCGAAGCATCAGCTGGATGCGGCCAAGCGGATAGCCGACACAACGGAGATGTTGAAGAGCAGAAGCGCCGGATTGGAAGCGGCGGTAGGCAAGTTTAAGCTGTAGCTATAGGCTATGGACAGGAAAGAAGAAGCCCGGACGCTATGGCCGGGCTTCTTCTTCGTAATAGACTTGAAGCGTGCTCAGGGAATGGACGATACGTTCAATAACGGCGGGAGTCTGGAAATACTTGCGGTGAGACAAGGGCGTCCAGCTTAGCAGGCCCGGGCATTTTACTTCAATATCGGCAGTTACGACGTTCTTGTAGAGCTCATTTAACGGCTTGATCGGGTAGGCGATGACATCGTCGGTATCATAGAAATTAACCCACTCTCCAATGCCATGCCCCTGGAGCGGAGGGGCGGGAACCGCAATCGGCACGCCAAAGTCCTCAAAGCGCAAAGCCCATACGGCGAGCGGACTGCCAAGCGTATAGAAATGAGTTAAAGTCTCGCCCCGCGCAAGTCCGGGGGTATTCTCCGCCCTAGCCTCCGCAGCCTTGGCTGTCAGTTTGCCGTTCTGCAAATCATAGAAAAAGTTGCTGGCAATAATGGATCCCAAGCTGTGCGCTATAATGCAAAGCGGTGCGTCTTGTCCGGCTTGATCGGAAAGACGCTGCAGGCAGACGGCGAAACGCCGGTGAATTTCGTCATAAATATAATCATCGGGAGAGGAATCGTTATCCCGGGGAATGGCCTGATAGGCAATCGCTTCGCCCAGCTGGTTCACGAAGAAGGGCCGCAGCCGGAGCAGTCTGGCCCAGCGGAGCTTTTTCTCCTGAATCCGGTTCCATAACTTGGCTTCCAGGCGATTCACGATATCTCCCCAGTAAATTCCCTCTACATGCAATTTAACGTCCGGATTGACGACAGCCATTTGCGCGCTTAGATTTCTGGCCAACTCGGCGTAAAAATCTTCCCTGCTCTGACCGATCCCATGGATGACAGCAACGGCAATATTCATGGGGACAACCCCTTCCTACGCGGAAATCATACTATAATGTATTCGCATACAACCGCTTTCGTTAAAGAGAGCCGATGATTTAGACGATCGGGAGGGGCATATATAGGTTGACCGTCCGATGATAAGCGATATGCTTGGGTTTCTCTTGCGAAGGGATTAGAGGCGTGTATTTTCAATGAAAAAAGGATGTCTCCGGCTATGAAAGCGGGGGACATCCTTTTTCACCGTTACAGCTTCCCGAAGAAGCTGATTGCGAAGTCGCGGAAATGGACGGAGGCCTGGGACAGGTAATGCTTGCGGTTCCAGGCGATGCCGAAGGTGCGGCGGCAGACGGGATTCCTGACCTTTTACGTGCTGACGACGGCTTTCCCGCTGTATGTCCGGGACAGCCTGCACGGCAACCAGCAGCAGATGGGTCTGGTCATTACGATTTACGTCCTTGGCGGCGTCCTGATCCGGCCGTTATCCGGCCAGTGGGTTGACCGCTTTGGCAAAAGAAAAATGGCGATTATCGGGATGGTCATCTTCCTTCTCGCCTGTCTGAGCTACTTCGGAACCAAAGGAATTATCCTGTTCCTGATTGTCCGCTTTGTTCACGGCATGAGCTACGCGATTGCCTCCACCGCGATGAGTACCGTGGCCGCCACGATTGTTCCGACTTCCCGGGAAGGGGAAGGGATGGGCTACTATACGATGTTCATGAGCATATCGATGGTTGTTGGACCAGCGCTGGGGCTCTTCCTGTGGCAGGACAAAAACATTCATGTTCTGCTGCTTGCGATCTGTATCATTGCGGCCCTTTCTCTCGCGTTTGCGGTTGGACTGCGGATGCCGAAGGATAAAGGAATGGAGCCGCTGGCTGAGGTTCAGGAGGCCGATTCTGAAGCGGCGCCAGTCGCTTCAGAGCCGGCGAAGAAAGGCTGGCGCCTTAGCCATTTCGTTGAACCGGCCGCACTGCCGATCTCGCTGGTCGGCTTTATTCTTTCTTTTGCCTACAGCTCTTTATCCAGCTTCATGGCCTCCTTCACCGATGAGATTCACCAATCTCAGGTGACGGGCACCTTCTTTATGGTGTTTGCGGTTATGATTGTGGCCTTCCGGCCTGTCATCGGCAAAGTGTTCGACCGTTACAAGGAGCATTATTTGTATTACCCCGGCATTGGGCTGTTTGCCGTTGGCATGTTCCTGCTCAGCCAGTCGCATTCCGCGGCGATGGTGCTGTTCTCGGGTGTTATCATGGGAATTGGCTACGGCGCCTTGCTGCCATGCTTCCAGACGCTTGCGATCAAGCTGTCGCCCGAGCACCGGCGGGGCAGCGCGAACGGGACCTTTTTCCTCCTGTTCGACCTTGGCTATGGGCTGGGCTCGTATTTCATGGGAATGATCGCTTCGATCTCCGATTACCGGATGATGTACCTCGCGGCGGGCATCATTGCTCTTATCTGTGCCGGCGGCTACTATATGCTGCATCATCGCCCCCGGAGAAGAGAGGCCTCCTATCCGCAAAAAGCGAATGTCGCCTAAAACAAAAATCCCCACTCTCGTGGGGATTTTTCTATATCTTTTCATTTAATCTCGGCAGCAGCTTCGGCTTGTTCAGCCTTCCGGTCCTCGTCATACAACTCGCTCAAATGCTGGAGATGGGAGGTTCCCCAATCATTCATCGCCTGGAGAAGGGGTCCCATCTTAAGTCCGTATTCCGTGATGGAATATTCGACCTTCGGGGGGATCTGCATATAGATCTTCCGGTGCACAATATCGTGGTATTCTAATTCCCTTAGTTGAGCGGTCAGCATTTTTTTCGTAATACCCGGCAATGCCCGCTGCAGCTCGCTGAATCGCAAGGTTCCGTTCTTGAATAACTGATACAGAATAACAGGCTTCCACTTTCCGACCAGCATCTCTAACGCGGTCTCAACCGTGCTGCAATTCTCCTCCACCGTAATTCCTCCAATCCCAGACGGGGCTTAAGGTATCTTTTTGGATACTAGGTTTATTTGATGTGCCTACTTCCGTCATCAAACCCTTGGGCTTATTATAGCGCTATAGAGAAGACATCATCAAGGAGGTTGTACAAATGAATATTGCATTATGGGTTGCGCAAGCGCTGATCGCGTTAATGTTTATTCCGGCGGGGGTAATGAAGACCTTCCAGCCTCAGAAAGTAAAAGCAACAATGCCATGGGCCAAGGACTCTTCAACGGGCTTTATCGCTTTTATTGGTTTGTCGGAGCTGCTTGGCGGACTGGGATTGATCTTGCCTTGGGCAACGGATATTGCGCCGATTCTGACGCCAATCGCGGCAATTGGCATTGCGGTCATCATGCTGTTTGCGGCGGTATTTCATGCAAGACGCGGCGAATACGGCAGCATCGGCATGAACTTTATCATGCTCGCGCTTGCTTTATTCGTGGCGATTATGCGTTTCTAATCGGCCTGCCTTGGCCGGAACAAAGAAGGAGGGTACTGCATGATGCAGTACCCTCCTTTATTCGTAACTACATCATAATGGATCGAACCACGCTGTAAATCTTCGCATCCAGCAGCTGTCCGTAAGGCGCAAGCGCCGGCTGATGGAGAGCGCCAAGGAACGAGGATGGCCGGTCGAACGAAATAATCGCGCCATGCGGGCTGCCGTTATCGTACAAGGTGACGCGGAACGGAACATACAGACTGGCCCTTAGGTCGATGGCAATAATGGGCTCCGCGATGAGCGGATTGCCAACCAGATAGAGGCGGCTTTGCTTCATGCCGTTATGAAGGGACAGGAGCTCGCCCTGGTTCACTTCGGACAAAATCATCAGCCCATGCGGGCCTTCCGCCTGCTTCACGGCTGCCTGTACCTGTTCCCAGGTCGCCTGCTGCTCCGCAAGCTGTCTCGCCGTTTCCGGCGCCCATCTCCCCATCTGCCGTTCGAATGCCGCAACAAGCGCTTCGTAACGAAGTCCTGTTGGAATATCCTCTCTAACGATCATCGCATAACCAGCTGTAATTGGCTCCCCGTGTCTCATCCGCGATCCTCCTTTTTTACCGGATAAGCAGTCAGCAAGATAATTGTATGCGCAGAGAAGAGAGCATATGACTCTTGTGTCAAGAAAGTCCAAGCAGCTTGCGGCCATGCTGAACGCTGGGGTTATTCTGCTGATCCGTTAAGTAAAGAGCATATGCTTTGATGGACGGAATCTCGAAGGCGCAAGGCAGCTCAACCAAGCGATGCGTGTCCAGATAAGGCTGCGCGATGGAGCGGGGCAGGAAGCCAAACGCGTTATTTTGCAGGAGAACGGTCAGCATAATGGTCGAATGATCCATCTCGAGGGCGGGTACATAACCGGTGCCAACCAGCTCCGCGAACCACTCCGGAAAAGGAGATCCCCACGATAGATGACAATATTCCGCTGACCGGAAATCCTGCTTCTGTACGGCATGAGCCCTTGGCTGACCGGACACGAGAAGAATATCCTCCTCGAATAACAGCTTCTTCGTCACCTTTGGATGCTCCGGCGGATCAAACCTGATGGAGAGATGCACCATGCCGTCCAGCAGCAGATCGCGGATCATGTAACCCGGGTCAATATGGCTTAGAAACTTGACGGCAACCTGAGGGTTATCCTGTTTGAAGGCAAGAATAGCCGGCAAGTAGCGGTAATGCCAGACGGAGCCCGGTCCGCTCATCACAAGCGACTGCTCGAACGTATCCGACAGCGTCAGCTTGCTTTCCTCGAATAAACGCAGCATCCTTTCGGCATAAGGGTAAAAGGCAATACCTGTCCGTGTCAGGCTTACGTTCCGGTTATCCCGCCGGAACAGCTCTTTGCCAACAGCGGCTTCGAGTGCTTTAACGCGTGCCGTAACAGCGGACTGAGAGATATGAAGATACTCGGCTGCCTTTGTGAAATTAAGAATTCGAGCGATTGCCATAAACGCTTCGAGCTGGGAGGAATCCATGCTTAACGTCCTTTCATCATCGAAAATATGAATTATAGTAACATATATTATTCGTTATACAAATGATGAACATGCCGTTATGATTGGGCTAAGAGATTGGAGGAGATCAAGCATGATGAGCGGATCCGCAGCGGTGGAGCAACTATCATCAATAGAAGAATCGTTGGAAGAGCTGGCTGACCTGCTTGTTGAGGTCGTGAAGGATGGGGCATCCGTCGGATTTCTGCCGCCGCTAGGCAAGGAGGAAGCGAAGCAGTACTGGAGGAGCGTTCCGGGGCCGGATGCGCGGCTGTTCGCCGCCAAGGTGGACGGGCGGATCGCCGCCAGCGTGCAGCTGCAGCTATGCGGAAAGGCCAACGGCTCCCACCGGGCGGAGATTGCGAAGCTGATGACCCGTCCGGCATTTCGGCGCCGAGGCCTCGCGAGGCTCTTGATGCGGGAGGCGGAGGCCGCTGCCCTGCAAGAGAATCGTACGCTGCTCGTGCTGGACACGAGGGAGGGGGATCCGTCCAATCTGCTGTACGCGTCCGTTGGTTATGAGCTGGCCGGCCGGATTCCGAACTTCGCGAAGTCGGCGGACGGCGGACTTGATGCGACAATGATTTATTACAAAAACATCGGTTATTGATGGAACAGGAAATCCCCCGTGCCTTATAAGGCCGGGGTTTTTCGTTTGCCGCCTGGCTTCCATACAGACAGAATATACATGATGACAAGAGACGCGGTCTGCAGCGCGATGCCGATTAGCAGCCACGTATGATGGATAGTCAAGCTGCCGTTGTCGTTTAATCCCCGCAAGGTCCACTCATAAAGACCAATGAAGCCGATACCGATCGCGAGCAGGGTGAGCACCTCCTTGGCGATAATCCAGTAGTAGCGAAACAGGCCCCAGGAGGTCATAAGCGACAGCGCAATGCCGGTTACCGTAGTGCCAATCGTTGAGGCCCGCACGCTGGAATCGGCCAGCAGATGCATGATGGTGTAGCATGCCTGCAAGACTTCCGCATCCTTCGTGACGGAGGCGGTTAAGCCCAATATAATAAACACGGCCTGCACGCCAAGCATAATGCCCGCGAAAATAATATGAAGCAAGAGTAAAATCCGCCGCTGCCGCAGGGTGATTTTCTTCAATGCACGCAGCCTCCCTTCTATATGTTGAACCGGTATCCGACTCCCCAGATCGTCTCGACATATTGGGGCTTCGACGGATCGCGCTCGATCTTCTCCCGCAGCTTGCTGATATGGACGGTGACTGTCGCATGATCGCTGCCGATCGCATCCATGCCCCAAATCCGCTCGAACAGATCCTCCTTGCGGAATACCCGGTTCGGATTGGTCACGAGAAAGAGGAGCAGATCATATTCCTTGGCGGTAAAAGGCACTTCCCGCTCGTTCACGAACACCCGGCGCGACTGCTTCTCGATCCGGATGCCGTTCAGACGCAGCTCATCCCGGCGCCACTCGCCATGCCCGACTAACCGGTCATACCGGGACAGATGAGCCTTCACCCGCGCTACCAGCTCGCCAAGTCCAAACGGCTTCAGGACGTAATCATCCGCGCCAAGTCCAAAACCGCGGATCTTATCAATCTCTTCCTTCTTGGCCGACACGATAAGGATCGGGATATTGCTCGCCTCGCGAATTCGCCGGCATACCTCGTAGCCGTCCATTGACGGCAGCATCAGATCAAGCAGGATGAGATCATACCCGCCCGCAAGCGCCATCTCCAGGCCAAGATCGCCCCGTTCGGCTCTATCGACTTCAAAGCCGTGGGCCAGCAGATAATCCTTCTGCACCTCGGCAATGACCGGGTCGTCTTCGATAATCAAAATTCGTTTCATCCTAAGCCTCCATCTTCCGGCTCCGGCATGTCCTGCTTCACCGCAGGGAACCGGAGCTGAATCGTTGTTCCTTCACCCGGGCTGCTTGCAGCCGCCGCGGTTCCGTCATGCGCTTCCATGATTTGCTTCACAATCGCGAGGCCAAGTCCGCTGTTGCCTTTGCCCGGACTCCGCGAGGATTCCGCCCGGAAGAACCGGTCGAATACGCGGGGGAGTGCCTCCGCCGGAACTCCCTCTCCGTTGTCCCGTATTTGCAGAAGGTACCGGCCATCCGGTTCTTCCTCCAGCAAGAACTCCAGCTTCTTAGGCTCGAGCTTCATATGTTGAAGGCTGTTGTCGGCCAGATTCATAAGAGCGCGGTGCAGCTTCTGCCGATCTGCCCGGATGAGGGCAGCCGCTCTGTTCGAGCCGCCTTTAAACGTAACCTCCGTACCGCCGAAGCGGGGATCTAGCTGCAGTTCATTAACGAGCTGAATCATATAGGCCGTTAAATTTACCGTCTCCCAGCGGAAAGGCAGCTTGCCGGTATCCAAGGTCGAATACAGCTGCAGCTCCTCGATCATCCGGTTCATCTCGGTTGTCTTGCCGGCAATCATCTGTATATATTTCTGACGCTTCTCTTCGGTATCGGCAATGCCGTCCCGAAGGCAGTCGGTACAGCCTTGAATCGCCGTTATCGGCGTCTTCAGGTCATGAGAAATATGGGCGAGCAGCTCCTTGCGGCCCTGCTCGAGCTCAAGCTGGGCGCCAAGCGAGGCCTGCAGCCGGACGCGCATTTCCTCGAAGGCTGCTCCAAGCTGCCCGATCTCGTCTTGTCTTCTAAGCCGGATGGCATGATCCAGATCGCCTTCCCGAATATGGTCTGCGGCTTCCTTGAGCGCATACAGCGGTTTAATGATGCTGCGAGAGACGAGATAAGTCAGCACGCCGCTCGTGACTGCGAGCGCGGCCAGCAGCGTGAGCAGGACGAGCGGAAGCAATCGTTTGAAGAAGCCCGCAACCGGCTCCATATCGGTTACGATCACAAGCTCCCCGGTACTGCCGTCCGGGCTTGTATAAGGAATTGCCTCCCATTCGTCGCCGCTTGGCGGCCCCGGATGCTCCGCTTCTTCGCGCTTACTCTGGCCTTGTACCTCAGCCAGGATGGCGTCGGTTGGCAGTCCCGGCGAAGCGTAGGTCATCCGGTTATTATGGATAAGGATGATTCCGGCCTCAACCCGCCGGAGCTCAGCCTCTGTCGAGGACAGAAAGTCCGGATCGGAGAGCAGCTTGGGATCATGCTCCGCTATAAACCGCAAACCCGATGTCAGCTCGGTACGGCCCATGAACAGCTCGCGGATGGAGGCAAACGGCAGGGAATGGCCGGAAGCTTCGCCGCCGCTGCCGGCCCCCGGCATGGCGTCTTTTATCAATAGATTTCCCAGCGCCGCAATCGTCAGGCCAAAGAGAATAACCGGAACGGCGACCATCGCGGTGTAGGACAATATCAGTTTTTTTCGAATGGACATATACGCATGCACCTCATTTCTTTACCATTGTAGCCTGCGCTTTCAAATTTTCTATAAAATAAACCTGAAAAAAGTATAAATTAGTGCGGTATACTTTTGATTCCGAACTCCGTTATACTACAGACGAATACAACCATTTTCACGAATAGCATTGGCAACGGCCTTATATTTAGGAGGATTCTAATGAGCGAGCTGAAGTGGCAGATTTCGGACTGGACGTTTAAGAATAGCGAAGAGCAGGAGTGGAGACCGGCGTTTGTGCCGGGCTGCGTGCATACGGACCTGCTCAAGAATGGCCTTATTCCCGACCCGTTTGTCGGGACCAACGAGAAGGACCTGCAATGGATCGATAAGAAGGTTTGGGAGTACGAGTCGGTATTTGATGCCTCAAGCGAGCTGCTGGGCCATTCCCGGCTGGAGCTGGTGTTCGAAGGGCTGGATACGTATGCCGACGTTTATTTGAACGAGTCTTTGATTCTGTCCGCAAATAATATGTTCCGTACGTGGACGGTTGATGCGAAGCCTCATGTCCGGGAGAAGGACAATCGTCTGTATATCCGCTTCCGTTCCCCGGTCGAGGAGGGCTTGTCCAAGCTGGAGGCCTATGGCACCGGATTGCCGGCACCTAATGATGACTCCGTTATTGGAGGCTTGGAAGGCAAAAAAGTAAGCGTATTCTCGCGCAAAGCGCCTTATCATTACGGCTGGGACTGGGGTCCTCGGCTTGCAACCAGCGGGATCGGCAAGCCGGTCTATCTGAGGGGCTGGAGCGGCGCTAGAATTTCGGACCTGTATATTCAGCAGGATGAAGTAACCGCAGCAGCGGCAGTTCTCACGGTGCAGCTCAGCGTGGATTCGGAGAGCAGCGGTGAATTCGAGCTTAAGCTGCGTACCAATGACGGGCAGGAATGGACCCGCAGCGTCGCTTTGGAGCAAGGAACGCAGACGGTTGCTTGGCCGATTACGGTTGAACAGCCTAAGCTGTGGTGGTCGCGCGGTCTGGGAGAACCTCATATGTATGCGTTTACAGCATCGCTCCTGCAAGGCACGGCAGATGTAGCCCAAGCTGCGGTGAAGACCGGCCTTCGTTCCATTAAGCTCATTCGCAAGCCGGACGAGCATGGATCGTCGTTCTTCTTCGAAGTGAACGGGATTCCTGTCTTTGCGAAAGGCGCTAACCATATTCCAAGCGACAGCTTCTTTAGCGAGGTGACCCCAGAGCGGTACCGCCACGAGATTGCGAGCGCCGTGGAGTCGAACTTTAATATGCTCCGTGTATGGGGCGGGGGCATCTACGAGCAGGATATCTTCTACGAATTATGCGATGAGAACGGCATGCTCGTGTGGCAGGACTTTATGTTTGCCTGCAGCATGTATCCTGGCGACGAAGCCTTCCTGAACAGCGTGCGCGCGGAAGCCGAGGATAATGTGCGCCGCCTGCGCAACCATCCGAGCATCGCTTTGTGGTGCGGGAACAACGAGATGGATACGGCCTGGTCCCACTATGCGGAGAACAGCGGCTGGGGTTGGAAGCAGCTGTATACCGCGGAGCGGCGGGAACAAATCTGGGCGGATTACGAGGCGGTATTCCATCAGGTGCTGCCGGAGGTTGTCGCGGCAATGGCACCG
Source organism: Paenibacillus glycanilyticus (assembly GCF_023715145.1). Taxonomy (GTDB): domain Bacteria; phylum Bacillota; class Bacilli; order Paenibacillales; family Paenibacillaceae; genus Pristimantibacillus; species Pristimantibacillus glycanilyticus_A. The sequence goes on from NZ_JAMBNP010000017.1 coordinate 70,813, forward strand.
GAGATTGAATACTGGCCGTCTTCCCCGATGCAGCGCCTGACGGCTAACAGCGAACAGCATGCCACGAACAATTCCTCTCACGGGGATATCCATTATTGGGCGGTATGGCATGCGCAGGAGCCATTCGAGCGGTACAACCAGAATATCGGGCGGTTTATGAGCGAGTACGGCTTCCAGTCCTTCCCCGAATACAAGACCGTTCGGGCTTATGCGGAAGAGAAGGATATGGCGCTGGATTCGGAAGTCATGCTGCATCATCAGAAGAACGGCAGAGGCAACTTCCTGATCAAGGATTATGCGGATCGTTATATGAAGCAGCCGAAGGATTTCCCGTCCTTCCTCTATATCAGCCAGGTCCTGCAGGCCGAGGCCATGAAGCAGGCGATTGAGGCTCATCGCCGGAGCATGGATTATTGCATGGGCTCGTTATACTGGCAAATCAATGACTGCTGGCCGGTTGCCTCCTGGGCAAGCATGGACTACTTCGGCAGATGGAAGGCAGCGCAATACCTGATTAAGAACAGCTTTAAGGATCTTCTGTTGTCCTTTGACCAGAAGGATGAGGTAACGAACCTCCATGTGGTATCCGATCTTGGGCAGTCCATCGATGCCGTGCTGGAATGGAGCCTGCATGAATTGGACGGCAGGCTGCTGAAGAGCGGCACCGAGACCGTTGCCATTGGCGCCCGTTCGGCTAAGCTTGTCCTCTCCTTATCGGCTGAGCAATTGGGAAGCTTTAATCCGAACAACGCCGTGCTGGTTGGGCGTCTTGTTCAGGCAGGCGGGGAGCTGGCACGCTCCGAGCATTATTTTGTCTATACGAAGGATCTGGAGCTTGCGGACCCCGGCATTGCCGTTGAAGAAATAGCTGGCAGCGGAGGCTCGGCGTTTGTATTAACGGCCAAGCAGCTGGCCAAGCAGGTGTGGGTTCAAGCGGAAGAGGAAGGCATCTTCACGGATAACTTCTTTGACTTGGTACCGGGTATCCCCGTAACCGTACAATTCAAGAAAAAAGCGGCGGACAGCGTGGAATTTGTTGCCGCGGCCCCGGGCCGGTTAACGGTCCAGTCGATGTTTAACTACGCGAAATAGTTTCGCCGGGACATGCTCCTCCTTGAATGGGAGGGGCATGTTTTTATATACCGCACATTCTCTAACCCTTCTTTAAGGTTCGTCATGTACAATAGGGCAAGCCGGTAAGGCTGACGTGGGAAGAAGGGGCAGGGGAACTTAACTTGCGGATACTAATTGTAGAAGACGAGAGACCGCTTCGCGACGCCATTGCGACGGTTCTGAAGGAAGAAGCCTATCAGGTGGATGAAGCCGATAATGGTCTGGAAGGGCTGTATCTTGGAGAGCAGCGCATTCATGACCTCATCATACTAGATATTATGCTCCCGGGCATGGACGGGGTTGCCGTTCTGCAGGAGCTGCGGAGAAAAGGCGTCGCGGTGCCGATTCTGCTGCTAACCGCAAAGGATGGCGTGGAGGACCGGGTGCTGGGCCTTGACGCGGGGGCCGATGATTATATGATCAAGCCATTTGCCATGCGGGAGCTTCTGGCCCGGCTTCGCGTGCTGATGCGCCGCCAGCTGCGCGGGGCGAAGGATGGAGAGCTGACTTACGGCAGCTTGTCCGTTAAATGCCACTTCATGGAGGGGTTTGCAAACGATGAACCGCTGAAGCTGACCGCCAAGGAGTTCGAGCTGATGGAGTTTCTGCTGCTGAACCGCGAGCAGATCTTGACCAAGGAGCAGCTGCTCGACCGGGTATGGGGCATTGATTCGGATGCGAGCCCCGGAGTGGTGGACGTGTACGTCCATTATTTGCGCAAAAAGCTTACGCCCTCCGGCTGCGACCGCTATATCCATACGATTCGCGGGGTTGGTTATATGCTGAAGGAGAAGACATCATGATCAAGCGCACCCGAATGCAGCTGACGATCCGTAACGCCGCCGTGTTGTCGATCATCCTTATTTCGCTAAATGCCTTTGTTTTCTTTGTGATGAAGGATATGCTGTTCTCGCAAATCGACAAATCCCTGACGGGAGTAAGCAATAAGCTGACTGTAGCCGGAGTCAGCGCTAGCACGACCGCGCGGGCTTTGCCATCGCTGCAGGCTAAACAGACCGTTATTTATCAGGTCGGCCAGATGAACCGGCCGGTATTCCAGCTGTTCTGGACGGAGGACAATATGCCGATTCAGCTTCCCGCCAGCGGCATGTTTGGGGAGAAGGACCTGAAGCGGCTTCAGCCGGATCATTTCGGAGAGCATCCCGAAACGTTAAAGCTGGGGGATCAATATTACCGGGTATTCAACAGCAGCGATGAAACAACCTCGCCGGTGCTCTTAAGCAGAGCGGACGGGCAGCTGCAGGTGGGTACCAAGCAGCAGCTGCTGACGAATATTTCGGCCGAGGTAAGCATGCTTCACCGGCTGCAGATGATTCTGCTCCTCGGGGGCTTCATCGGACTGCTCGTAGCGGTTGCGGCCGGTTATTATTTGGCTAACCGCGCCTTGATTCCGGTACGGAACTCGATGGAGAAGCAGCAGCAGTTCGTCTCGGATGCCTCCCATGAGCTCCGCACGCCGCTGTCCGTTATTCAAGCCCATGCGGAGCTGCTGCTCCGGCATCCGGATCATACGATCGAGCAGGACAGCAAGCATATCTCGATGGTGCTGCAGGAGACAAGGCGGCTTGGCAAGCTGGTGAGCGGATTGCTGACGCTGGCGCGCTCCGATTCCAATCAGCTGGAGCTGGATAAGAAGCTTGTCTCCATGGAGCGGATCGTACAGGACGGAATCAATAAGATGACCATGCTGGCGGAAGTGAAGGATATTATTTTACGGGGTGAAATAGAGTCTCCGATACAGCTTCAGGCTGACGAAGAGCGGCTGCATCAGCTGCTTATGGTGTTAATGGATAATGCCGTTAAATATACGCCGGAAGGCGGCGTCATCCGAGTTGCCTGCCATAAGCTCGCGCATACCGTCTACCTCGAGGTCGAGGATACGGGCGTCGGAATTTCGCCGGAGCATCTGCCGCATATTTTCGACCGCTTCTACCGCGGGGATAAAGCAAGAACAAGGCAGGAGGGCGGAACCGGGCTTGGTCTGGCCATTGCCAAATGGATTGTGGAACGCCACGGCGGGAAAATCCGCATCGAAAGCAAGCCCGCCGTCGGCACCCGAGTGCTCGTTACTTTGCCCGCGGGTTAATAGAGAAATAGAGAACGTATTTGCTGCTGGAACGCGCGCCTTTGCCGTCTGAGTTGACGGTAGAGGCGTTTTTTTTGATTGCACGAAATACAGCCTATTTGCCCGGATGGCTCTCATGGACGGAGATATGTTGCATGAAATGCAGCCTATTCGCTCCCGCAACCTTAATTCGGACACTCTTAGGGGGAATATCCTGCATTTTGTGCACGATACGGTCCTCCATTTCCTCCAAACCAGCCAATACCCTGCACAACGTACAACATACGGGGCAAGGGGGGATAGTGCTCAAACATGCCGCTCCGAGCGCCTATATTCACTTTTTATATCCCTTTAATCCTCCTTTAAGCCTGCTTTCAGCTTCTCTAACGGTTTTCTAAGAAACGCAAAGCATACTTACCGTTGAAACCTATTAAACGATGAAGGGTGATCGGTAGTGAGAAGAAAAAGAAGAGGCCTTGCCACGAGTCTGCTTGCCTTGTCTTTAACATTGACGGCTTGTACATCCGGTGGAGGCAAGGGGGACGGCGCAGCGTTCGGGAGCCTCGACCGAGAGGACAAGGGAACGCTGAAGATCGGCTACTTCAACGAGGAAGCCTTCTACATGCAGTACGGCAACGCCTTTCAAGCGATGTTCCCGAATGTGGAGCTGGAGGTCATCTCGACGGAGGAAGCGATGTCGGGGGATGACCCAGTCGCGGCGATGGAGAGCCTTATCGAGGAGCAGCAGCCGGATGCCGTTCTGCTGACGGAGGAGCAATACGCCGATCTTGCGCAGGAAGGCAAGCTGTACGATCTGGATGCAGCCGTGAAGCAGGACAGCTTTGACATTGACGGCTTCCTGCCTTCGGTTATAGACCTGCTTAAAGCACGCGGCGGCGGCAAGCTGTACGGGCTTAGCCCAAGCTTCTCGAGCCAGGCGCTCTATTACAACAAGGACTTGTTCGACAAGTACGGTGTTCCTTATCCCACAGACGGCATGAGCTGGGATGAAGTATTGCAGCTGGCTGCCAGATTCCCGGTGAAGAAGGGCGATAATAACCTGTCCATGGACAAGGCGGGAACGGATGATGCTTTATACGGGCTGTCGCTTCCGATGCAAACCCAAAATTCGTTCGAGCTTGTCCGCGAGATTGGGGAGGCGAAGGGACTGCTGTACGCGGACAGCGACGCGAAGACGGTATCCTTCGATACGCCGGAATGGAAAGCGATAGTCCAGACTGTCGTTGACGGCTATGAATCGGGCAGCATCACAACCCCTCCTTCCGGGAATGGCGGCCAAGGCGGCGGCGGACTAATGATCCGCGGAATGGGCGGAGGCAAGACATCCTTCGCGTTTGGACCGGCTACCATGCGGTTTATGAACGGACAAGCGGCGATGACGGTTGACGGGCCGATGCTGATGAACATGATGGGAATCGGCGCAGGAGGAATGAAGGCGGCAACGAAGGTGGCGGGAAGCACTAGCAGCGGAGCGTTAAAACCATTAGGGCAGGACCTCAACTGGGATGTGGTATCTATTCCGACCGACCCTTCCCAGCAAGGGGCAACCGGAAGCATGAGCTTGGATAATATTTTCGCCATCAACGCTTCTTCCGAGAATCTGTCCGCGGCATGGGAATTCCTGAAATATGCGAACGGCGAGCAGCTTGCGAAGACAAGCTCCAAGTCATCGCCGGCGTTGTCTTCCAGAACAGCCTATAAGAACGAAGCGGACGGCAAGAATATCGATGCCTTCTATAACGAGAAGATCAACGAACAGGCGTTGCTTCAGGAGAATACGCTGCCGGATGGCTTTGCAGCATCGTTTGAGACCATGGCCGCCGGTCAGCTCGATCAAGCGGTTCAGGGGACTCAATCCGTTGACGATGCGCTGAAGAAGATACAGTCGGAGGGACAGGATCTGCTCACAAAGGCGCTGGCCGACGAGGCGGCGGAATAATGGCGGTTCAACAAGCAACTGCCCTGCTAGAGGTGCGCGGCGTACACAAAAGCTTCATCAGCGGCGGCAACCCTCTTCAGGTGCTGAAGGGGATTGATCTTACGGTCAAGAGCGGACAGCTCACGATGCTGCGGGGCCGGTCCGGCTCTGGCAAAACAACGCTTCTTAATCTGCTCGGAGGGCTGGACCAGCCCTCCGAGGGGGAGGTATTGTTCCGGGGCCGGTCGTTTCAAGGCCAAAGCGATAAACAGCTGACGGTGCTGCGGCGCAAGCAGGTCGGCTTCGTCTTCCAATCCTTTGCCTTGCTGCCCCTCTTCTCGGCTTGGGAGAATGTTGAGCTCTCCCTTCGCATGGCGGGAGCGGGCCGGTCGGAATGGAGGACCCGAACGGCCCGATGCCTTGAGCTTGTTGGGCTGACGAAGCGCGCCTATCACCGTCCGTATGAGCTGTCGGGAGGCGAGCAGCAGCGCATTGCCATAGCCAAGGCAATTGCTCACAAGCCCGCCCTGCTGCTTGCGGACGAACCAACAGCGGAGCTGGACTCGCAGATGGCGGCCAAGATTATTGCTATTTTTCGCGACATCATTGAAGCGGAAGGAATCGCCATCTGCATGACGACACATGATTCTACGTTATGGGAGGCGGCAGATGTTGTCTATCAGATGGCGGACGGCCGGCTGGAGCCGGAATAGGAAAGGACGCGCGGCGGGCTTGCTGCTTGCGGTAATTAGCTTTACCTTACTCGCGGGCTGCTCGCTTATGCCGCAAGAGGAAGAGAAGGAGTCTCTTCCGCAAATAAAGGTGCCGAAGATTTCGCAAAAGCCGGAATATCCCGTCCAGCGCAAGGATTTGGAGCTGAAGGCGACCGGTTCCGGCAAGCTGTTATCCGCGCAAGAGGAGAACCTGTTCTTCGAAACGGATAACAGACGGATTACCAGCATCCATGTCAAAGCCGGCGACAAAGTAAAGCAAGGCCAGGTGCTGGCCGAGCTCGATCCGGGCGACCTGAACAGCCAGATCCGGCGCAAGGAGATCGATATCGAGAAGACGGAGATGGATCTGAAGGAAGCGATGCGAGGCGATGATTCGGAGGCCTCTGACCGCGTGCTGCTGCGCAAGCAGCAGCTGGATTATGAGCTGATGAAGGAAGAGCTTGCCGAGCTTAAGGAGGAGCTGGGCAGCTTGAAGCTGGTGGCTCCTTATTCCGGCACGATTGTCAGCTTTACCGCTGAGAAGGGGGACTTGGCCCGGTCTTACGAGGCGATTGGCCGGATTGCGAATATGGGTTCGCTGGTCGTTGCCGTTCAGTTCAGCAGCAATGACATGGACAGCATTGCCCCGGGGATGGAGGCGGTTGTGGACATTAACGCATCGGGCGAGTACAAAGGCAAGGTTAACCGGCTTCCGGTGAATGACGGGCAATCGGGCGACAACGGAGAGGAAGAATCCCTGGACGCCTATACCTTGATCGAGCTTTCCAAGCTGCCTGACGGCCTTGGCCGCGGAACGCCTTTATCGGCTTCCGTCATCGTTCAGCGCAAGAAGAATGTCCTGACCATCCCGTTAGCCGCGCTTCGGACGCAGAACAACCGGCATTATGTGCTTGTCGCGGGTCCGGACGGCAGCAAGGGAGAGGTGGACGTCGAGATTGGCATTCAGACCTCAACGGATGTAGAGATTATCAAAGGGCTGGAGGAAGGCCAGAAGGTTGTGGGCAAATAATGCGCATTCTCCAGTTTCTATTTCTGAAAATGTGGCAGAACCGCTGGTTTACGCTCAGCACGCTGCTTGGCTTAACCGTCGCCGCTTCCTTTGCCATGAGCATTCCGATGTATGCGGACGGAACGCTGAAGCGGGTTGTCGCGAAATCGCTGCAGGAGGAGACGGAAGGTCTGCCGGCCGCTTCCTTGTATATGAAATACCAGTCGGACGGCAGCAAAGACGCGGATTGGTCCGGTCTGGGCGAACTGGACAAGTGGATAAGGGAGGCTTTGCCGGAGCATATCGGGTTCCCGGTGGAAGCCTACTCTAGCCGGATTAGTCTGCCGTCTTCCACCATCCGGAGCAGCCGTTCGGAACAGGGAACGGCAAGCCGTCTGGTGCGGATGGAGCTTGCCTCGCAAAGCGGCATTCCCGATGCGGTTGAGCTGACGGAAGGAAAGCTGCCGGGAGACGGCGTGCGGGACGGGGCCATAGAGGTGCTTGTCTTAAGCGATTCCATGGAACGGTATGGCTGGCACATTGGAGATACATTCTCTTACGATGCGAAAAATGCGGACGGCAAGACAAAACGTCTGACGCTGCGCATCGCCGGTTCCTATAAGCTGAAGAATGACGCCGATCTGAGCTGGGCGATTGACGGGAAGGACAAGCTGGCGGATACGCTATGGGTCAGCGGGAAGACGATGTCGGAAACCCTGCTTGGGGAGAATCGGCTTATGCCGGGCGATGGCGGCTGGTATTATGCCTTTGATCTGCAAAATATCCGGATTCGTGACCTGGCTCCGCTTATCGGCGAGCTTGGACGGCTGGACATTACGCTGCACGGCATGCTGGCGGGTACAAAGGTGAATCTCTCGTTCACCGGCATGCTGCATGAGTTTCAAAAGCAAAGCCTGCTGCTTCTCGCCATGCTATTCGCTCTGGCCGCTCCGGTTCTGGCCATGGTGCTGTATTTCATTACGCTTAATGCGCAGCAGGCGCTGGAGAGGCAACGGAGCGATATTGCCGTTCTGCAAAGCCGCGGGGCAAGTCCCGGGCAAATTACGGCCCTGTATGGACTGGAGGCAGCCTTGCTTGGTCTAACGGCGCTGGTTCTTGGCATAGGCCTTGCCTGGTTTATGGCAAAGGTCATCGGCTCATCCAGCGGTTTTCTATCTTTTGTCGGGCGCAAGTCCATCCCCGTTGGCATCAGCGGCACTTCCTTGCTCTTCGGAGGCGCAGCAACCTTGCTGGCGATTGCAGCTTCGGCGGCTCCCATCCGGAAATATGCGGATGCCTCGGTTGTCGAGCATGCTCAGAAACGCGGAAGAACGGGAGACAAGCCTTTATGGCAGCGGCTTTATTTGGACGTTGCCTTGGTTGTTCTTTCTGCCGCAGGCTGGTATCTGCTTCAGAGCGGGAGCCTGGTACCTGCGGGCAGCGGGGGTGATAAGACGCTGCAGACGGTGATCTTCGTCCTGCCGGCCTTATTGATCTTCGCTGCCGGACTGCTGGCCTTGAGACTGTTTCCGCTGCTTCTTCGGTATTGGAACGCGATGATGCGAAGCCGAATGCCGGTTACCATCTATGTCACGCTGACGCAGCTGTCGCGTTCGGCGGCAAGCTTTTACCCGCTTATGATTCTGCTCATTCTGACGATTGGCCTTGGAGTATATAATTCATCGGCCGCGCGGACGATGGATCAGAACGCCTCGGACCGCACGCAGTATGAATATGGCGCCGACGTTGTGCTGGAGACAGCCTGGGAAGGCGTTCATGATGAGAAGGATCAGAACAAAATTTATTATACGGAGCCTTCGTTTGAAGCATTCCGGGATCTTCGGGGAGTAGAGGCGGCAACGCGGGTGTGGAAGGCAAACGGCAAGGTGGAGGTAAGCGGCAAGTCGGCCGGAAGCGGCCAGCTTGTTGGCATCGATAATGCGGCTTTTGCCAAGGTTGGCTGGTTCCGCGAAGACTTGTACAGGATTCATCCTTATTATTACCTGAATGCGCTTGGCACGGCTGAGCAGGCCGTGCTTGTATCCGAGGCTTTCGCCAAGAAGCATAGTCTTAAGGAAGGGGACCCTGTCACGATTCAAGTCGGCTATGACAATACGCCGGTGGAGTTTGTCGTTGCGGGCATTGTTCCGTACTGGCCAAGCTTGTATGAGGACGAGTCGCCATTCTTTATCGCCAATCTGGATTATATCTATCAGCAGGTGGAGAAGACCCCTTATGAGGTATGGCTGAACATGAAGGATGGCGCGAAGCTGTCATCCGTACTGGATATGCTTGCCGACCGGGGGATTGAAGTCAGCTCGGTGCGCGATGCGCGGGGCGAACGGATTGACCGGCGCAATCATCCCGCCCAAGGCGGCTTGTTTGGGATCCTTAGTCTTGGCTTCCTGATCTCTTTGCTTGTATCCTTGCTTGGCTATCTGATTTTCTGGTTCTTCGCCTTGTCGCGCAGAGCGGTTCAGCTTGGGATATTGCGGGCGATGGGCCTGTCCCGCCTGCAGCTGACGAGCATGCTTCTCTTGGAGCAGCTGTTCACGATGGGGCTGTCCGTTGCCGCGGGGATTGGTCTCGGACAGCTCGCCAGCCGCTTATTCCTGCCGTTCCTCCAGGATAAAAGCCTGAATGATGCCAGGCAGGTGCCGCCTTTCCGGATCGTATTCGAGGCCGAGGATATGCTGAAGCTGTATGCCGCGATCGGGATCATGCTGGCCGCCGGCGCCTGCCTCCTGCTCTGGCAATTGCGGAGTCTACGCATTACGCAGGCCGTTAAGCTAGGGGAGGAACGTTAATGGAAGAAACAGCCGGAACACCGATGATTCATTGCGAAGGTCTGGTCAAAATCTATAAATCGGACGATGTGGAAGTGGTAGCTCTTCACGGCTTAAATCTGACGGTGGAGCAAGGCGAGATGATGGCGATTATCGGCAACAGCGGCAGCGGGAAGTCGACTCTGCTTAATATACTGGGCGGACTTGACCGCCCGTCGGCAGGTCAGGCTCATGTGGGCCGGTGGAATCTGCTGAAGATGACCAAGGAACAGCTGATCGCCTACAAGCGGGAGACGGTCGGATTCATCTGGCAGAACAACGGGCGCAACCTGGTCCCTTACTTAACCGCGCTGCAAAATGTCGAGCTGCCCATGCTGATTCAGGGCAAGGCGGACCGGGCTTATGCGAGACAGCTGCTGACAGCCGTTGGCCTGGAGCACCGGATGGGCAGCCGCCTCACCCAGCTGAGCGGCGGCGAGCAGCAGCGCGTTGCGCTTGCCATTGCTCTTGCGAACCGGCCGCAGCTGGTGCTGGCCGACGAGCCGACCGGCTCGGTCGACCATGCTACGGGCGAGCAGATCCTTCAAATATTCCGCCGGCTGAACCGGGAGATGGGCGTAACGATTGTGATCGTTACTCATGATCTGTCGGTCGCCGATCAAGTTGACCGAGTCGTTGCCATCCGCGACGGACTCACGAGTACCGAATGGATCAAGCGGGAAGGAGAGGGCTCTGCTGCCGAAGCCCTCCAGCACACGGTGCAGGATGCCCGGTTCGGCTCGCGCCATGAGCAGTTTGTCGTTATCGATCATGTCGGCCGTCTGCAAATTCCGAAGGACTATCTCGAACAAATGGAAGTGGAAGGCAAGGCCGTGCTCTCCTTTGACGGGAAGCGGGTTACGATTGGCCCGCCTGAAGAGAAGGAAGAGACGGTTGAACAGCCGCTGGATGAAATAGCGCGAAAATAAAAAATAAGACCCTTCGAGGGTCTTATTTTTTATTTTCCGGCGATGCGCCAAAGGGCGTAAATGACGGGCTTATATAAAAAATTAAGGGATCAAGCATGCCGCCGAGGCAGATAAACGTTCTTAGAACGACCGTCAAAGCCATATATTTGCTATATAAGCATATTGGGGGGTGTGAGAGATGGAGATTTTGCTCACTGCCTTGCTCGTATTCGCCTTAGGGATGGGTTTTGTGTTGTTTCGAAGAAATACGGTGCCCGTAAGCCGCGATGGTCCGTTTCAGGAGAGAAGGCTGTCGGTCATTATTCCGGCCCGCAACGAGGAAAACAATCTGCCTTATCTGCTAGGCTCCCTCGAGACCCAGTCGCATAAACCGTACGAGGTTATTGTGGTGGACGATCATTCGGAGGACCGCACGAGAGCGGTTGCGGAAGGCTATGGCGTAAAGGTAATCGCCAATCCGGATCTCCCGTCAGGATGGACAGGCAAGAACTGGGCGGTATGGAACGGCTACCTGCAGGCCGGCGGTGATCTGATTATGTTTCTGGATGCCGATGTCCGCCTTGCGCCGGATGCGCTGCGCTCCTTGCTGACGGCAAGAGAGAAGGAAGGCGGGGTTATATCGGTTGTCCCTTATCATGTGGCGGAGAAGCTTTATGAGCGCCTGGCGCTTATCCCGAACCTGTTAGGCTTATTTGCCTTCACGTCCCCGATGGAGCGGACAAACCCGGATAAAGGCTTATACGGCTCCTGCATCCTGACGACCAGAGAGGATTATGAGCAGGCGAAGGGCCACGAGAGCGTTCGGGGCGAAGTGCTCGATGATCTGAATCTGGGAGCGCGGTTTATGGAGTCCGGTGTGAAAATAACCAACTATATCGGGCGGGGCATGGTCTCCTTCCGCATGTATCCCGGGGGAATCAAGAGCGAGATTCAAGGCTTCAGCAAAGGAGCGGTGCTTAGCACAAGCAAGCTCAATATTCGTACAACGCTGCTTGTTGCCGTCTGGCTCATCGGATTAATTGCGGCGGAAGCGGCCCCTTTTGCCATCGGAACCCCGGTTTTGCTGCCTCTTGCCATCGGCTATGTGCTGTACACGCTGCAGATTTATTACTTGGTCCGCTATACGGGGCGATTCGGGATCTGGCTTCCCGCCGTTCATCTATTAAGTACGGTCTTCTTCTTGTACATTATGCTTTATTCCGTGTATCAAGTTGTCGTTCTGCGGAAGGTAGCCTGGAAGGGCAGAAGCATCGAGGTAGGGAGGCGGGGCAATCCATGATCGTAGTATGGACAGCGGCGGCGTTTCTTGCGGGATCCCTGATGTTCTCGTATTGGATCGGAAGGTTGAAGCGGCTTAATCTGAAAACGTACGGCGACGGCAATCCGGGAGCCATAAATTTATGGAAAGCAGCGGGGTACGGCTACGGTATCGCCGGTATCTCATTGGATTTTCTGAAAGGCTACCTGCCGATGCTCTGGCTGCACCATAGCGGTGTGGTCACGGGATATTGGCTTGTTCTGCCCGCGGCGGCGGCTATTCTCGGCCACATCTGCTCTCCGTTTACGGGCTGGAAGGGCGGCAAAGCAATTGCTGTGACCTTTGGCGTCTGGAGCGGCTTGACCGGCTTTTCGGCAACACTTGCGTATGCGGTTATCCTGGCGGTATTGCTGCTCGCGTCAAGGCGATTGGAGAAGGGGAGCCCAACCTCTTCGGAGTCGGATGCGTTCCATGTGGTGCTGGGGATGCTGATGTTAACCATCTACCTGGTACTGGACAATTACGACTGGTCTTACGTGCTCCTGGGCATTGTCAACTTTCTGCTCCTCGCCTACTCGCATCGGAAGGAACTGTTGGGGGTTAAGGGGATAAATAGTTAACGGTGTAAAATGAAAATCCCTTCTGCAATCTGCAGAAGGGATTTTGGTGCGCCGGAAATTTTCCTTAACGGGCCTGCGGTTTCTTGAAGGTATAGACCTTATGCCAGGTCTTGCCTCCGTCCGCGGTAGTGTTCAGCACGGCTGCATTTGCCGCGTCCGTCGAGATGAACCAGATATGCTTCGCGTCGGAAGCGCCAATAAATTGCGTGCCGTAGCCGGTGAATTGGGCTTTGCCGATCGTCCAGTGCTTGCCGCCGTCCGTCGTTTGCATGATCGTGTTTGCTTTGTCGCAGGCTTGACATTGTCCGCCCATAATCGCGGTTTGCGGGTTAACGACATACAAGGCGCCGGGACTTGAGCTGGCCAAGCCTTTTGGAACCATTGGATCCTTCATGGTGAAGCCCGGTGCGGGGCCGGAGCCTGCGCCGTTCTTCACAATGGCGGGAAGCCAGGTTTTGCCTCCGTTTGTTGTGTGAAACAGCGAGTAGGAGGTTTGCGACATACCGGAGTCGCCAATGAGCTCAATCCAGGCATCGCTTGCTGCTGTCGAGCGGATGATGACGTTGGTAGGCGCCTCTTCCGATTTGCGGGTCATAGCCGTATTCCATGTTTTACCGCCGTTTGCCGTATGCATGAAGAGAATATGGCCGTTCACGTATTGTACCGCCCAGCCGTTGCTTGCGTCATGGAAGTACACTTCGCCAATCGCTTTGCCCGGTGTCTGCAGCGTAGTCCAGGATTTGCCGCCGTTCTTCGTTACCGCGTCGCCGCTAAACGCTGTATTGTCATTCGTGAAGTGGAGGAAGCCGTGGTTAGGAACGGTTCCGGCTTTCGTCCAAGACTTGCCGCCATTCGTGGATTGAATAAGAATCAGTTCTTTTGCTTTACTGTCGCCAATCGTTGCCCATACCTTTGTGCTGCTTAACGCAAAAATCTGATTAATCGGCTTGCTGCCGGAATATTGAAGCTTCCAGTGAGCGCCGCCGTCATCCGTTCTTGCAATCTGGCCGTTGCCGGCAATCCAGCCGGTCTTCGAATCGGCAAGACGCAGCGCGGTAATGTTGCCGATCTGCGAGACTTGCTCACTTGTGCTGATTGGAGTCGGATTCGAAGAAGTGCCGCTTCCCGCGTTGCTCGGCTGCTGCGATGCGTCATCCTCGTCTGGTTCTGTGCTAGGCGCGTTGGTACCTGCGTTATTGGAATCCGTAGAGGAGTTAGAGTTGGGGGAAGAGCTGTTCCCGGTTTCTGCTGCCGGCGTATTTCCTGCATCGTTCGTATTCTCTGGGTTATTTGCTTTTGAACATCCTGCAAGGAGCAGGGTCATGCTGATCGTCACCAGAAGAATAAGGGTGCTGATTTTTTTCATGATGTTCACCGCCTGTTTTTTTATAAATAGCTTAACCTTCTTCCCCTTAGACGAACCATGCTTCAACAGGGTTGCAGGAAATTTTAGTGATAAAATAATTTGGTCTTTCGGTAGGAGAAATTCGACATGACGGTACCGCCGTGCATGTGCCAACCCGGATTACGCAGGAGGACGGTCATTACTTCGCCCAAATCAACAGCTTGACCAACAGCGTGTATGCGGTCGTATGGCATTCCAAAACCTTTGCCGACGCGGCTAACCACTGGGCAAAAACCGACATTAACGATCTGGCATCCCGTATGGTGATCCAAGGCGTATCAGCCGAACGTTTTGCGCCGGACCGCTCCGTCACTCGTGCCGAATTTACGGCCATTCTGCTTCGCGCGCTAGGTATTCACGCTGCGAAGGATGATGCCAAAGTAGCCTTCAATGATGTTCGGGCAGCCGACTGGTACCGTGATTCGGTCGTTAACGCCGTATCTTACGGCCTCATTACGGGATATTCGGACGGAAGCTTCCGCCCGAACGCCTCGATATCCCGCGAAGAAGCTATTGTTATGATCAACCGGGCATCGGCAATGACAAGCCTGGCGCAGGCTTCGGCAAGCGAGACCGCGGGCTTAATCAGCCAGTTCCGCGATAAGGCTAGCATTGACGGCTGGGCTCAAGCGGCTGTAGCATCCGGAGCGAAGCAAGGCATTGTAAAAGGAACAAACGGCAAGCTTCTGCCGAAGCAGCCGATTACCCGCGCAGAATCGGCCGTTATGATAAAGCGTATGCTGGTCGCGGCCGGACTTATTAATTCATAAGCAAGGCAGACGCAAAAAAGGCTATCCTCCAGAGAAGGATAGCCTTTTTTGTGCTTAGAACAATTTAAGCCTTTTTCTTGATCGGGATATAGATGTCCATCTGGTTTTCGGCAAGCTCATGATTGCTGCGCTCATCATACAGCTCGAACTCCGGTTTGCCGGCATGCTCGTAGCCGGAGTGAGGGAACCACTCCCCGAAGATCGTCATCCAAGTGCTTTGGATGGAGGAGGAGAACTGCTCGCGAGGAACCTTTGGCGTGGTGAACACAGCATACTCCGCGGCGTCAAACTCGCAGCAGACGAGGCCTTCGCCTTCTACGCCCTCGAAGCTTTCGGCCTCCATGCCGATCAGATAAGAGAAGCTGTCCGAGCCCATATCGAAGTTATAGCAGATGCCAAGCTCGACGGGCGAGTCCTTGTGCACGCGGTTCGGGATGTTTTTGTACAGCTCTTTTTGAATATATTCCTGCCAAAAGGCCGGGATCTCTTTATGGTTGTCTCCGTTGGCTCTCGTGCGGATCTCGTAGCCGATTACTTTAAAGGCGGGCTTGGTTAAAATTTTGTAATCCATTCGTATTCCTCCTAAATAGGGATTGTACTTGCGCTGCAGCACATTCAGCTTGGAGTAGGCCGGAGGCTTGATTCCCCGCTTGCGGTAATCGCCCGGCGTCATATCGAATATGCGCTTGAAGGCACGGGTGAAGGTCTCGTGATTCTGAAACCCGGTATCGAGAGCGATATCGATCAGCCTCGCATCCGAATAGGCCACCTGATAAGCGGATATCGCCAAACGACGTTTACGCACATATTCCATCACGGTCTCTCCTGCCATGGATTGAAAGACGCGGTGAAAATGAAAGTCCGAGAGCTTCGCAACCTGCGCCAGCCGCGATAAGGACAGCTCCTCGCCAATATGGGCTTCAATGTAATCAATCGTCTGTTGAATCTGCACCAGATAGTCCTGCTTCACTCGGATGCTAACCTCCTTGATCTCGATGACCTCATTGTATACGAATGGATGATCGCATTCTTGATGATTCTTGCTTTATGAAAAAAGCAGCCCCCGGTTCGGAACCGGAGGCTGCAGCTCTAAGATGCTCTTATGGCAAAATGTTGCCTGCCGCGCGGTAGATCGAATACCATTCTTCGCGGGTAAGCGTGATGTCGGCCGCTTTGACGCAGTCCTTCAGACGTTCGATGTTCATCGAACCGATAACCGGCTGCATCTTCGCAGGGTGACGGAGCAGCCATGCAATCGCGATGGTTGTGTTGCTCACATCGTATTTGCCAGCTACTTCGTCAATCGCTTTGTTCAGCTCAGGGAACTTGTCGCTGCCGAGGAATACGCCTTCGAAGAAGCCGTATTGGAATGGCGACCAAGGCTGAATGGTAATATCGTTCAGGCGGCTGTAGTCCAGGATGCTGCCGTCGCGGTTGATCGCGGAGCTGTTCTCCATGTTGACGTTTATGCCGTTCGAGATCATGTTTGCATTCGTGATGCTCAGCTGCAGCTGGTTTGCTACGATCGGTTGTTTAACCGATTTCTTGAGCAGCTCGATTTGCATCGGGTTCTGGTTCGATACGCCGAAATGACGTACTTTGCCGGAGCTTTCCAGACGGTCGAAGGCTTCAGCCACTTCATCCGGCTCAACCAGCGCATCCGGACGGTGCAGCAGAAGGATGTCGAGGTAGTCGGTTTTGAGGCGCTTCAAGATCGCGTCCGTGGAAGCGAGGATATGCTCTTTCGAGAAGTCGAACATCACGCCAGGCTTAATCCCGCATTTGGATTGCAAAATAATGTTCTCGCGAACGCTGTCGTTCATATGAATCGCTTCGGCAAAGATTTCCTCGCATGTGCCCGCGCCGTAAATATCCGCATGGTCGAAGAAGTTTGCTCCTTGCTCCAGAGCGGTTTGGACAAAACGCTCTGCCCCAGCTTTATCCAAGGAATTAATACGCATACAGCCAACCGCAACTACCGGTACTTCGAGCGCCGTGCTTCCGAGTTTAATCGTTCTCATTGATGAATCCTCCTCAAATGAATTATCACATAAATAGCGTAAAACTCGTTATTTATGATGATTCATGCTTCGTAAGCATCTTCTGCGTTTGCCGCCGATTCTTCAATCGGTTGCAAATGTACAGTTTATAGACAACTGTCCCGTGCATCCTACTCGATTGTGACATAGTTGAGGGCTTGTTTCAAGGTACTGACTTAGGAAAGTTTGTTAAGTTTCTTTAGCCTTGGCGGACGGCTGTCCGATTAGGGAATGACTAAATTGACGAATTGAAAAGGCGATAGCTACAATGAGAGTAACGAATAGAGGCGCAGCCTCACCTAGGGAGGCAGAGAGCATGAGCACGGCGGAGGCGATCGGATTAATTCTGGAGGGCGGAGGCATGCGGGGCGTGTATACGGCCGGGGTGCTGGAATATTTTTCGGAGCATGATGTGTATTTCCCTTATATGATCGGGGTTTCGGCCGGAGCCTGCATGGGGGCGAGCTACCTGTCGAGACAGCTTGGACGCAACCGGACCGTCAATGTGGAATGGGTGAGCGATCCCAGATATATCTCCTGGACAAACTTATGGAAGAAGCGGCAGCTGTTTGGCATGGACTTCATCTTCGACGAAATTCCCAATAAGCATGTGCCCTTCGATTATGAGGCCTTCGCCGATAGTCCCGAAGAGTTCGTCATTGGTACGACGGACTGCGAGACGGGGGAGACGGTCTACTATCGGAAGAGCGAACCGGACTTCGATCTGCTGCAGCTCCTTCGGGCTTCAAGCTCGCTGCCGTTTATCGCGCCGATCGTGGAATATAACGGCCGGAAGCTGCTGGACGGCGGAATCACCGACCCGATTCCGCTGCGGAAAGCGGAGAGCGACGGCTATAAGCGCAACATTCTCATCCTGACGAGGAATGAGGATTACCGGAAATCGGCGGGGCGGTTCGGCTGGCTTGTGCAGCGCGCGTATCGCAAGTATCCGAAGCTCGTGGAGATGATGCTCGGGAGATATCGGCTCTATAACGAGACCTTGGATTACATAACCGAGCAGGAGAAGAACGGTGCGGTATTCGTTATACGCCCCCAAGAGACGCTGGTGGTGGGCCGGATGGAGCGGGACCCGGCAAAGCTTGACGCCTTGTACAAGCAAGGTTATGAGGATGCGCGGCGGATGATGCCGCGGCTGCGGGAATGGATGGAAGGCGGATAGCCAAGGATTGCGGGCGGAGCCGGATTTATTTTATACTTGAGTAGTAAAGGGAGGCGGTAGGAATGGCAAATCAATTTGCCGGATTACGAGTCGGCTTCATGCAGAGCCTGAATTAGGGGCGATACTTTGCATGGGGCGTACGGAAGGATGGTCGCCCGGCTATCGTTTCTAATAATGGGCTTTGCACCTTATTTGAGTGTTAGACGATCAAATAAAAATAAGGGGCTGACAAAGCAATGCGTACACCATTTATTAGAAACCATCAATTGAATTTAATTAAGAAGCAAGTAGGACAGCTGCAGCAGGCATGCACGACGGTATCGGATCCGAAGGTCATTGAATCGGTTCGGTCAAACGCGCCTTTTAAAGTCATGGAAGCATTCCCGGGGGCAACGGAAGCCGAGCAGAAGCTGCTTGGAAGCTTTGCGTCATTAAATACGCCGAAGGAATTCCAGAGCTATCTGCAGTCGCTCGAGGACGATATGCTGCCCTTCGAGAAGGTGGAGGAGAAGCAGCTGAAGAAGCTGTTCCCGAAGGTCAAGAAGCTGAAGGTTCCCGATCTTGCAGCCATGGACCTGCGTTATGTAACCTATCTCGGTTGGACCGATATTGCCGCGAATAAAATGTTCCTGGTCTATCGTCTGAACGACCGGCTTGTAGGCGTAGAAGGCAGGTTCACGCCCGTGCAGAAGAAAAGCGTATGTTTTCTATGCAACCGGCATGAAGAAGTAGCCTTGTTCTCGGCGGTAACGAAGTCGAGGCCGGCAAATGCTTCACCGGACTACTATAAGGCAATCGGCAACTATATGTGCGTGAACAGCGAGACCTGTAACAAGAATATTACCAATGTGACGATGCTCGAGCGGTTTATTTCCGACATCGTTCTTTAATGGGATATAAAGAGAGCCCGCCAGAGATAGAGATGGCGGGCTTTTTGCTTTGTTTTTATGATGCGGCTTTGGCTTTCGCAGCCCGGCGGAGCCGGAATTGCTTGTATTGGAAGTACATGAAGCAGCCTAGGCAGAAGCCGCTTAAGGCAGCAATAACGGCAGCTGTCAGCATGCCAAGGCTGATATAAGACAGCAGGGTGAGACCCAGGTAGTGGGAGGCAATGGTTACGACAAGGAACAGAATCGCGAGCAGATTGTTGAAGCGCAGCAGCTCGCGGGCTTCGGTCCGCTGGCTTACCGGCCAGATGGGCGAGAGCAGACGGACGAACATGTTATATTTTACTCCGTACGCACGACTGATTAATTGCACGGCTAAGGGAAGGACAAGAATCCACCATTGCTGGGTAAGGACAGCTGCGATAACGCTCAGAAGAATGCCAAGCTGATTGCCGCGGACGCGGTGCAGAGGCACTTCCTCCACGCATTCGTAACTTAAGTTGACGGCCGGCTGTGACATGCTATCATCCTCCGTTCGGTTTGTTTCGTTGCAGGTAATCGTTATCTTTAGTATACATTAATTCTTAGTTTTCGGGTAGGTAATTAGGAATAAATGATTGAGAATTTTTTAGCATTGACGCTCTTTTTAAAACTCATTAGAATGGAACGAGTGTCAATTTTGCACGGCCTGCGACAGGAGGTAAACAAAAGCCTTATGAACTTGAAAACAATCGCGCTTTGCCTTTATGTAATGCTCATTTATTGGCTTTCCCTGCATTTCAGCTTTCTGGATACGCTGTTCTTCCCAACGCTTGGCGCATTCAGCTTTCTCTTTATTTCCCGCTCGTCCACGATTGCGGAGGTGGGAAAAATCACCTTTGGCGCCGTGGTATCCTCCGTGCTTGGGACGGTTCTGTATTACATTTATCCAAGCCCAATCTCCTTATTCATTAACGTTCTCATTACCATCTGGTTAATTAATAAATTCAAATGGAATGCTCCGCCGATTGTGGCCGTCGCGTTAATTCCGTTCTTCTCGCACTCGCCTAATCACTGGTTTATTCCGCTCTCCGTATGCGTGGCGCTGCTTGGCCTGATGCTTGTGCTTTACATCGTCCGGGTCATAGAGAGCAGACGCGCGCAAGTATATGAATCCGAATCCACGGCCGCCTAAGGAAGTGGATTTTTCATTTTTTGCTCGAATCCGTCATGGACAAATCTTTGCCGGAGTAGTAGCTTAGTAGGTAGTTTAAGCAACGCCAATCCAACGAGAAGAATGTGATGACATGGGTATAGGACGACCCAGACTGAGAGGAAAGCATGAGGCTTTCCTGGAACGGCACTTCACGGGAGTGTCGATCGATTACCGGCAAATAATAGCTTTGTTCATCCCGATCCTGATTGATCAGGCCTTTCTGGTCGGCCTCAATCTGGTGAATACGGCGATGGTCAGCTCATCGGGCGTGGATGCGGTCAGCGCGGTCAACATGGTAGACTCGCTCAACATTTTCCTGATCAGCGTCTTTATTGCCGTATCAACCGGGGGAACGGTAGTTGTTGCCCAGTACAAGGGCAGCGGGAATCATCCGATGGTATCCAAAGCGGCAGCAAGCTCTGTGGCTTCGGTTACGCTCGTCGCGCTGGCGATCAGCCTGATCGTCGTGGTGTTCCATAACCAAATGCTTAATCTGCTGTTTGGCGCGGCTTCGCCGGAAGTATTCGAGGAAGGCAGAACGTATCTGATCGGCAGCGGCTTGTCTTATGTCGGGATTGCGATGATGGAGGCGGTATGCGGGGCGCTCAGGGGAATCGGCAGAAGCCGGGCATCTCTTATGCTGTCGCTCGTCATGAATCTGTCGTATGTCCTGCTGAACGTTGTGTTTATTAACCTGATGCATATGGGCGTGCTCGGGCTTAGCATCTCTATCAATATCTCGCGTTATGCAGCGGCCATACTGGCTATTATTTATCTGGTGAAGATCGATACCAGCCTTCGGCTTCGACTCCGGGATATGCTGGCGGTTAATTTTGCGATGCTGCGAAAAATCCTGTTCGTGGGTCTGCCGTTTGCGGCGGAGCAGATGTTCTTCAACGGCGGGAAGATCGTTACTCAAACGTTTGTCGTCAGCCTCGGCACCTATGCTATTGCAACCAACGCGATCACCGGATCGCTTGCTAACGTGCTGCAGATTCCTTCGAATGCGCTGGCGATTACGGCGATTACCGTTATAGGCCAATGCATGGGGCAGCGAAATATCGAGGATGCGCGGAAGTTTACCCGTTCCTTTCTCTGGTTATCTACGGCCTGCCTGTTCCTGATGACTTGTCTGATGGTGCCGCTGTTCTATCCGCTGGTGGGACTGTTCCATCCACCGCCTGAGATCGTTGACGATATACTGGTCATTTCAATTATTAATGCTCTTATGCAAGTTGTGTTCTGGTCGATCAGCTTTATTATGCCGTCAGCCCTCCGTGCAGCTGGCGACTCGAAGTTTACTTCAGTCGTATCGCTGCTGTCGATGTGGCTGTTCCGGATTGTGCTCGGCTACCTGCTCGCTATCGTGCTCGACTTCGGCATCCACGGCGTCTGGCTTGCGATGAATCTGGAGTGGGGCGTTCGGGGAGCCATCTTCCTCTGGCGCTTCCGGGGCAAGAAGTGGTACCGCCACCGGTTGATTGACTAGGGTGAAATAGATGAAGGGGGTGTCCCATAAGTCATGTAAATGACGATGGGACACCCCCTTTGTTTGTATTTGGGCTAAACAGCAGCCTGCGCATGAAATGTTCTTCCGATCGCCATTGCTCAGGGATTCCTTGAATTAATATTCAGAGGTAGGGAATCCCTTTACAAAAGCGAACGCTGGCGCTTCTCC
>NZ_JAMBNP010000018.1 GCF_023715145.1 Paenibacillus glycanilyticus
CCCCCCTCAAGATGAGATTTCCCAACTAGTAAGACCCCTTGAAGACGACGAGGTTGATAGGTTCGGGGTGGAAGCACAGCAATGTGTGGAGCTGACGAATACTAATCGGTCGAGGGCTTATCCTAAAGACTTAAAGAGTTACAAACTTTCGCATCCAGTTTTCAGGGCGCAAACCCTTGAATAAGCTAACGCTTACGTTTGGTGGCGATGGCGGAGGGGAACCACGCGTTCCCATACCGAACACGACCGTTAAGCCCTCCAGCGCCGATGGTACTTGGACCGCAGGGTCCTGGGAGAGTAGGACGTCGCCAAGCAATGAGAAGCCTGCCGCATTACGCGGCAGGCTTTTTGTTTTGTCCGGGTTTGTTATTGATGGTAGTAGGAAGCTTCGTTTCGCTGAAGGCGGAGAATGCCGTCTTTATTTTGCTTGCGAAAGGCGAGAGACAGGAGCATCCGGGGGATAATGAGCCATAAATGCCAGCAGAAGATGCTGATTAGGAGCGATGGCTTAATCCATGGATACATAACGGCAACGGCACAGATGCCAATCCAGAAGAGATGGCGGTGTACGCGGCGGTATAAAGCGAGACGAATGTCATTGGCGGGCTTGAAGCCAAACCACGGAGGAGTGATCCCCCATATCCAGCGCCGGTCTACGGCGTCCTCAACGCGTATAAAGGCAAGCAGCAAAATGATAAGATGGATGACTTGAACGATAGCAAATCCGAAGAGCCAGCTGAACAGGCCGTCCATACCGTACATAAGAAGCTGAAAGGCAAGGAGAATGGCGGCAATAAGGATATGGCTCTGGACAAGCTCGGGGCGTATAACCTTTCTTCGGACAAGCTTATATTGATAAATCGTGGCTGCTTGCTGTTCCAATAAGGATTGACGCATGTTGAACTTCCCTTCGTAAATAGGAGTAAAGAATTTACTCTTAAGTATATCGGCAAGTTTGGATTCACCAATTAGGCGAATGCCGCATACGATATAGAAATATTTGAAATGGGCTATGAAACAAGTATAAACCGCTAGAATATATGCCATAATAATAGTTATAGGATGACAGAAAGGCGGGAATGTTATGATAGAGGATCGCGGGCTTCATTGCATTATATGCGGGGAGCATAAAGCCGAAGGTGAAGGAATCCGCATTGTGTCGGAGTTTATTTGCGAGAACTGTGAATCGGAGATGGTTCGCACAGATGTAAAAGACGCCAAATATCCTTTTTTTATTCATCAAATGAAACAGATCTTTATTGAAAAAAACGCCTGAGCGGAATCTCTCATAGGATGCCGCTCTTTTTTTGTGCCAAAATCCGTTACAATAGATGAAAAAAAAGATAGAAGGTTATTGCCGTGAATCGATTGCATGCTCCTTTATTTGAAGCACTAGTAAGGCATTATGAGACGGGCCCGGTTAGTTTTCATGTTCCAGGACACCGCTTTGGTCAAATAGATGAAGAGGGACAATCCATAGAGAAGAATTGGCTGTCTACAATTATGAAGCTCGATGTAACGGAACTGTCGTCAACGGATGATCTCCATCATCCTGAGACTTTTATAGCTGAGGCGCAGAAGCTCGCCGCTCGATGTTTTGGCGCGGAAGAGACTTATTTCCTGGTAGGCGGGAGCACGTCGGGTAACCTGGCGCTGATCCTTGGGGTATGCGAGCCCGGTGACCTGATCATCGTTCAGCGTAATGTCCATAAGTCGGTTATCAACGGATTAAGGCTTGCGGGAGCCAGAGCGGTATTTCTTATGCCTCGGATAGATGACGAGACGGGACTTGCTACTCAACCTTCTCTGGAGGATATCGAGCAAGCCCTCGAGTTGTACCCGGAGGCTAAGGCAGTTATGCTGACGAATCCGAATTACTATGGGATGACTACGAATCTAACAAGCTGCGCAGAACTCGTACATCGCTTTAATAAGCTGCTGCTCGTTGATGAGGCACATGGCGCTCATTACGGGCTTCATCCGTCTTTTCCGCAGTCGGCAATACAGGCTGGGGCAGACGCGGCCGTTCAGTCCACGCATAAAACCCTGTCCGCATTAACGATGGGTGCCATGCTGCATGTGCAGGGAGAGCGTATTCCCCGAGATTCTATAAGAGAAGTACTAGCTGCCATTCAAAGCTCCAGTCCTTCATTTCCAATAATGGCTTCCCTTGATATTGCTCGGGTTATGGTGGACCGCTATAAGTCGGACTGGTTTCAACCTGGCGTTGCCACAGCTCAGGCGTTCCGGGAGTGGATTGAAGATGCAGACGGAGCACTAAAGGTTCTGCGTGCAGGGCATAAAACAGAAGCATACGATAAGCTGGACCCGCTCAGAATCGTTTTATGGGACCGAACTGGGACTATAACCGGCTTTGAGCTGCAGAAAAAATTAGAGGGGTATGGCTGCTGGGCGGAAATGGCGGATACCCGGCATGTTGTGCTGGTATGGGGAAGCCGCACGACGGATGATGACAGATTCAAGCTGCAGGATGCATGTGCTCATATCGAGCAGTGGATCATGTCCCAGCCAGCCAAGAGCGGGGCAACGAAAGTTTCAGATGGCTTTTATCCGGGTAATGGTACTCCAAGTCAGCTAAAGCCGGTAGAATTTAGCCGGAAAAAGAAGGAGCACCATAGAATTCCATTAACCGATGCGGAAGGCTGCGAGTCAGCGGAAATGGTCATCCCTTACCCTCCCGGCATACCCGTTATATATCCGGGCGAGACGCTGACGAACGAAATGATCGGATGTATTTCGACATTAGCGGCTACGGGGGCCAAATTTCAGGGAGCAGTCGACAATACCATGCGGACAATTGCCGTATATTCTCGCTAATTAGGTGAAAATAATTGTACAAGGGTATTCGCTTTGTTATAACTTTGTTAGAATATATACTATACACAAGTATAGTCATCAGTAGCTTTAGGTTAGGAGTCATACGAGCTTGAATAAGGGAATCTTTATTACCATAGAAGGCGGCGAAGGTGCCGGCAAAACAACACTGATTGAGCAGCTGGCGCATACGATGCAGCAGCGGGGCAAAACCGTCATAACGACCCGTGAGCCGGGCGGCATACCCATTGCGGAGCAGATCCGCTCCATTATCCTGGACCGCACCCATACAGGCATGGATGCCCGTACGGAGGCTTTGCTGTATGCGGCTGCAAGACGCCAGCATCTCGTCGAAAAGGTCATGCCGGCGCTTGAGGGCGGTCAGCTCGTTATCTGTGACCGTTTCGTAGACAGCAGCCTGGCTTATCAGGGCCATGCCAGAGGACTTGGGATGGAGGAGGTATGGTCGATCAACCGGTTTGCGGTCGATGGAGCGATGCCTCAGCTTACGATCTACATGGATATTGATCCGGAAGTTGGATTAGCCCGGATCAAGTCGGCGGGAGAACGCGAAGTTAACCGCTTGGATCTGGAATCGCTTGCTTTTCACCAGCTCGTTCGGGAAGGCTATCATAGGCTGCGCGAGCAATTCCCGGAGCGTATCGTGCAGGTAGATGCAGGAAAAGCGGCAAATGTTGTGCTGGAAGAAGTTATTTTGACGATTGACCGCAGATTTAAAGGATTTTTCGCTTCTGATGTGAAATAAACAACTTAGGAATGACTTTGTGCCTGTTCTATTAACCTTTAACCAAATGGGAGGAATGAGGATGAAATTAGTCATTGCGATTGTACAAGATAAGGACAGCAACCGTCTGTCGAACGCCCTTGTGAAGGATGGCTTCCGTGCAACCAAGCTTGCAAGTACGGGGGGGTTCCTCCGTGCCGGTAATACAACCTTTATGATTGGTATTGAAGATGAGCGGGTTCATGAAGTATTGCAAGTAATCAGCTCAAACTGCAAGGTGAGAGATCAATTGGTTACGCCTGTATCTCCAATCGGGGGCTCGACCGATTCGTATATTCCTTTCCCTGTAGAGGTGCAAGTAGGAGGCGCGGCCGTATTCGTCGTTCCTGTTGAGCGATTCGAACATTTCTGATGGAGCGTGTTAAGCGATGAAGATCGATCAAAGCTGGCGTCCGCTTGGCCAGAACCGCACGGGCGGAGACACGGCTACTAAGCCTGCTCCGGCTAGGAGCTTCTCCGATGCCATGGTACAGCAGGATGCTCTGCGGACACAGGAACAGCTGCAGCAGAAGCTTGATGAGATTCACAAGCAAGGTGAGCGATTAGCCAGAACCATGACGGTCCGCGAGCTGAAAATGTATCGGCATATGGTGAAGCGGTTCCTTGAGGATACGGTTAAGCGCGGAATCGGGCTGAAAGAGCTGCGCGGCTTTGATCGAAGAGGCCGGACCAAGCGATACAAGCTGCTGGATGAGATAGATTCGGCGCTGGTGTCGATGGCCGAGGAGCTGCTGGACAGCGAACAGGGCAGAATTGATCTGCTTGGCCGGATCGGAGAAATACGCGGACTTCTTATTAATTTGTTGTTTTAGACAAGTGTAAACGGCTGCGCCGACAAAGCTTATAAATTCTTAGCGTGTAAGAAAGGGTAAGGAAGCAGCAATGAGCATGGAACAAGTGGCCGGCCAATGGAAAGCAAAACGAATATTAAAGCATGCGCTGCAGAGCGGAAAGGTATCGCATGCTTATTTGTTCTACGGTCCTTCCGGTACGGGAAGAAAGGCTATGGCAAGAGCCTTCGCCAAGGCGTTATTTTGTACGGCTGGCGGGGACGACGCTTGTGATCAATGCCTCGAGTGCCGGAAGTTCGATAATGGAAACCAGCCGGATCTGCTGACCATTACGCCTGACGGACAATCCATTAAGATCGATCAAATCCGCGAGCTTCAGCGAGAGCTTGCTTACCGGGGAAGCGGATCCTCGAAGAAGGTATATATTGTCGAGCGAGCGGAGACAATGACCCTTCAGGCAGCAAACAGTCTGCTCAAGTTTCTTGAAGAGCCGCTTTCTCCTATTGTAGCCATACTGATTACGGATAATGGACAAGCCGTTCTTCCAACGATCCGATCAAGAGCGCAGTGGGTACCATTCCTGCCCTTCTCCTCTAGCGAAATGCTTAAGGCTTTGGTCGATGAAGGAGCTTCGCCTCTTCTGGCACGCGCTGCCGTCGAGCTGAGCTCGGGACTGGACGGTGCTAGAGAGATTATCCAACAGAATCAGTTTGCAGAAATCAGAAACGTAGTGATACAATTAGGGAAGGAGAGTCTGACCCGATTCACCGCGGGAATGCTCACCGCTCAGCAGCAATTTTTTAAAACGGACCTTGCAGGCGAGGTACAGCTGTTGCTGTCCTTATTTGTATTATGGTTCAAAGATATGATTCAATTTCAGGCCGGAAGGCAGGAAAGTATTGTTTATATAGATCAGTTGGATTGGATCAGCAAGCATGCGTTCAACCGCCCGATCGAGAGTTGGATCTCTTGTATTGAGCATACGCTTGAAGCGGGCAAGCGAATACGTTCCAACGTATCCCCGCAGCTTGCTATCGAGCAACTATTGGTAAACCTACAGGAGGGCTAAATCCTTGTATAACGTTGTCGGAGTCCGCTTTAAAAAAGCGGGCAAGATTTATTACTTTGATCCGGCCCTGCACCCCGTGGACAAGGACCAGCATGTTATTGTCGAAACGGCCAGGGGGATTGAATATGGCAAGGTCGTGGTGGGACAGAAAGAAGTTGGTGAAGCAGACGTCGTCCTGCCGCTGAAGAAAGTGATCCGAATTGCCAGCGAGGTAGATGCTAAGGTTGTGGAGGAGAATCGTGCCGCCGCGAAGAACGCATTTGCTACTTGTTTGGACAAGATAAGAGATCATCAGCTTAAGATGAAGCTGGTTGACGTGGAATTTACGTTCGACCGCAATAAAATTATCTTCTATTTCACAGCTGAAGGAAGGGTCGACTTCCGGGAGCTTGTAAAGGATCTGGCTAGCGTGTTCCGTACACGGATTGAGCTTAGGCAAATCGGTGTACGCGATGAAGCGAAGATGCTGGGAGGCATCGGACCTTGCGGGCGCGTATTATGCTGCTCGTCCTGGCTGGGAGATTTCGAACCGGTGTCGATCAAGATGGCCAAGGATCAGAACTTATCGCTCAATCCTACAAAGATATCGGGGTTATGCGGCCGTCTTATGTGCTGCTTGAAATATGAGCATGATAATTACGAAAGCGTGCGGGAGGAGTTACCTTCCGTCGGGAAAATTGTCGTCACGTCTTATGGCGAAGGCAAAGTAACGGGCATCAACGCTTCCACGAAGTCTGTGTACGTGCAGTTGTTCGATGTGTCGGGTAAACCGAAGGAGCTGCCGTTCGACGATGTGGTTGTGAAGGAACAATGAACGACTACGTTTGAAAGCTCTGGGGTGAAAGCTTGGAGAACAAAGAAATCTTTAATCAAATGGAGCAGTTAGAAAGCCGGATGGGTGATTTCCATGTTCATCTTGGCGTTCTGAAGCAGCGGGTCAAAGAGCTGCTGGAAGAAAATCAGCAGCTGAGCATGGAAAACGAACAGCTGCGCAAAATATTGAAACGCGAGACGTCGCCGAAGCCAAAGTCCGCTGCTAGTCGCCCGGAAGGACAAGCTGCTGCTCAGCCTGCCCGCCGTGAGATTGCAGCTCATGCGGAGGAAGATACGGTTAACGATACATCGCAGCAAGCCGGTCTCGTCGGTGAGGCGCATGATAATTTGGCTAGGCTGTATCACGAAGGATTCCACATTTGCAACGTGTATTACGGGCATTTGCGGACAGAAGGAGATTGCTTGTTCTGCTTATCCTTCCTTAATAAATAACAGAACATTGTAAGCATACCGTCCTTGGCTGTTGAGGGCGGTATCTTTATGTTAAGGGAGTTAGGTCAATAGTGCTGGAAGTAAGATTGGAGCCAAATGAACGAATTGATGATTTGATGACGGAGACGGGTCTGCATATTATCCAAAGCAGGGAAGTATTCAGCTTTTCCCTGGATGCCGTGCTGTTATCCAAGTTCGCTACCATTCCAAAGCGCGGGCGGATTCTTGATCTCTGTACAGGTAACGGGGTCATCCCTATGCTGCTGACGACAAGAACCAATGCGCATATTGATGCCGTGGAGATTCAGCCAAGACTGGCTGATATGGCAAGGCGCAGCGTAGAGATGAATAAGCTTTCAGAGCAGATCTCAATTATTGAGGCCGATCTGAAAGTTTTCATGAAAGAAGCGGGTAATGGTATTTATGACGTCGTTACGGTCAATCCTCCATACATGGCGGTAAAAGCCGGAGACTCCAATGAGAACGATCATTATGCGATTGCGCGTCATGAGGTGCACTGCACGCTGGATGACGTTGTACATGCTTGCGCACGGCTTGTCCGTTCCGGAGGGAAAGTTGCAATGGTTCACCGGCCCTCCCGATTCATTGATATTATGGAGACGATGAGGAAGTATCGGCTTGAGCCGAAGCGCGTCCAGTTCATCCATCCGAATGCGCAGGGCGAAGCAAACATGGTATTAATTGAGGCAATACGTGACGGCAGGCCGGAGCTTAGATTGCTGCCGCCCGTTTTCGTATACGAATAATCGACAGGCAGCAGATGCGTGACAGATGAGAAGGAGCGGGCAAATGGTACGGATTCAAAAGAGCTTTAAAGAGCAGACGGAGCACGGCATTCTATACTTGGTGGCAACGCCAATCGGCAATTTGGAGGATATGACGTTCCGGGCCATCCGGACGTTGAAGGAAGTACAGCTTATTGCGGCAGAGGATACTAGACAAACGCGCAAGCTGCTTACTCACTTCGAAATCTCTACCAGACTGGTGAGCTATCATGAGCATAATAAACAGGCGAGCGGCAGCGAGCTTATCCGTCTATTAATAGAAGGACAATCTATTGCGTTGGTCAGCGATGCAGGCCTGCCTGCGGTCAGCGACCCAGGCGCGGATTTGGTTAAGGATGCGGTTGAGCAGGGGATTAAGGTCGTGCCTATACCAGGTGCGAACGCAGCATTATCGGCGTTGATCATTTCGGGACTGCCAACTGATCAGTTCATGTTTACCGGATTCCCGCCTAGAGATAAGAAGCCCCTAGCGGAATGGCTGACCCGCCTGCAGCGACAGGAAGGGACGCTAATGATGTACGAGTCTCCACATCGCCTGAAGAAGACGCTTGACGCGATGCTGGAGCATTGGGGTGACCGGCGGATCGCAATGGTAAGAGAGCTGACAAAGCGTCATGAGGAGGCAGCACGCGGAACCATATCGGAATGTATCGCTTTTCTGGAGGAGAATCCGCCTCTCGGGGAGTACTGCCTTATTATAGAAGGTGCAGCTGCCGGGACCGGAGATGCAGGGGATAACGGAGAGACATGGTGGACGTCGCTTGAGCTTGAACAACATGTGACCCATTATGAGAACGAAGGCTTAGATCGTAAAGAAGCGATAAAAAAAGCGGCGCAAGACCGCGGCCTGCCGAAGCGGGAAGTCTATAACGCAGTAAATCGATAGATTACTGCGTTATTTGGGCAAAAAAAGACCTTCCTGGCCGGGTTCTAGCACAGGAAGGCATCAAGGAGTATAAAAAGGTTAGAATTAACAAGTTAGTGTATTTCTATTATAACCTATATTTCTTATTTTGTCACAGGAGAAGGCATTTCAGATAAACAAATATGGCAAACAATTTTGCCTTTGAAGTAAGAAACGTTTTCCGCATTGCCGCAGAAGATACATGCAGGCTCGTATTTCTTGAGCATAATGCGCTCGCCGTCTACATAAATCTCCAGAGCGTCTTTCTCGCCAATACCAAGCGTACGGCGCAATTCAATAGGAATAACAACACGACCCAATTCGTCGACTTTACGAACAATACCAGTAGATTTCATCATGATTTTGTTTCTCCTCTCAGGAAATTACATTTCGTCACTATTCGACATAGTTTTTCTTTTTATGGCTACTATAATACCAACGATTCCCATAATAGTCAACCGGAAAACTCTTTAGTAGAACGCAATAGACCTTTTACTTACGGGAATTTGACTCTATAGCAAGGTCATATTAATCTTACTATAGCATACAACAGCTTCGACAATTTGGAAACAAAATTACGACACTATTCGACATTCTATCACAGTTTTGTGTCGAAACCATGAACAAGGAGTTGATAGGGCGAATGAATCAGCAACTGACCGAAGAGAAAGTATTTAAGGATCCGGTTCACAAATATATTTACGTGCAGGATCAAACGGTTTGGGATTTAATCAACACGAAGGAGTTTCAGAGGCTTAGACGAATTCGCCAGCTTGGAACCTCTTATTTGACGTTTCATGGCGCAGAACACAGCCGGTTCTCCCACTCGCTTGGGGTTTATGAAATAACGAGGAAAATCATCTCGCAGTTCGAGCGTAACGAGTATCCGGGCTGGCCGCAGGAGGAAAGACTTCTGGCGCTATGTGCAGCCCTACTGCATGACGTCGGTCACGGTCCGTTCTCCCATTCGCTTGAGCAGGTATTTGATACCCACCATGAGCAGTGGACTTGTGCGATATTGCTGGAGGATACGGAAGTAAACCAGGTACTGCGCCGTGTGTCTCAGGACTTCCCGGAGAAGGTAGCCTCGGTAATCAGCAAGACCTATCCGAATCCGATTGTTGTGAGCTTGATCTCCAGTCAGATGGATGCGGACCGAATGGACTACTTGTTGCGGGATGCTTATTTCACGGGGGTTAATTACGGCAACTTCGATCTGGAGCGTATTCTGCGCGTCCTGCGGCCTGTTCAGGGGAAGATTGTCGTGAAGGATAGCGGCATGCATGCCATTGAGCATTACCTGATGTCCCGCTATCAGATGTACTGGCAAATTTATTTCCATCCGGTGACGCGGAGCTCGGAAATTATTTTGCGGCAAATTACCCGCCGGGCGAAGGAGTTGTACGAGAGCGGCTACAGCTTTGCGTGGATGCCTGGACCAATCAACAAACTCCTCGACGGCACGATTACGGTACCGGATTATTTGAAGCTGGATGAGGCGTATATGCAGACGATCTTCTCGCTCTGGACCGAGGAGCAGGATACGCTGCTTGCCGGGCTGTGTGACCGCTTCCTTAATCGTCAGCTGTACAAGTACATTACGCTTGATGATCCGGGGGATTCTTTATTAGAAGAAGCAGCTCGCCAGTTCATTGCTATAGGGCTTAATCCGGATTATCACATGGAAATTGATTTTCCGTTTGACCAGCCTTACGACATTTATCGCCCGGATGCGAAAAAAGGCGGGAAAGAGGAGAAAGCGCCGATTCTGCTGCTAAGCGAAGATAACAGCTTAAGCGAAATATCGGTGAAATCCGACATCGTCCGTTCCATCAGCGGCCTACACCAAGGCCAGTACCATATCTATTATCCGCTTGAGTCTCTCCTTGCTGCGGCTGATCACTTAAGCCCGGCCGTGAGGGAGTTATTCAAAATTTAAACCTTATTATAGAAGGAGCTTGCAGCTAAGATGATTTCTTTATTCGACACACACACCCATCTGGACGCTTCACAATTCGACAACGACCGTGCCGAGGTTATCGAACGGGCACGAGCCGCCGGTGTCGATTTAATGCTTAATATAGGCTTTAACCGGGAGACGATCCCAACAACGATGGAGCTTGCGGAAAAATATGATTTTATCTATGCGGCGGTTGGCTGGCATCCGGTAGACAGCGTCTTCATGGAGCCGGGGGACCTGGAATGGATTGAGCAGCTGTGCTCCCATAAGAAGGTAGTGGCTATCGGGGAGATCGGACTCGATTATCACTGGGATACGTCTCCGAAGGAAGTTCAGCAACGGGTATTCCGGGAGCAGATTCGGCTTGCAAGGAAGCTTGGCAAGCCAATCGTAATCCATAACCGGGATGCTCATGAGGACATTGTCCGCATTCTGAGAGAGGAGAAGGCCTCCGAAATTGGAGGGGTCATGCACTGCTACTCGGGCAGCTGGGAAACGGCCAAAATGTGCCTCGATATGAACTTCTACATTTCGTTTGGAGGACCGGTCACTTTCAAAAATGCAAGGGTGCCAAAAGAGGTGCTTGCGAAGGTTCCGCTTGACCGTCTGCTTATCGAAACCGACTCCCCTTATTTGGCTCCTCATCCATTTAGAGGAAAGAGGAATGAGAGCTCATATGTGTCTTTAGTCGCAGACGCCGCAGCCGAGATAACAGGAAAATCTAAGGAGGAAATCGCAGTTATTACAAGCACAAACGGTAAAAAATGTTTTGGTATTGTTTAAAAACGGTCTAAAACCACTGAAATAAAGACTATAGCCGCGATAAAACTCTTTTTACGTGTTAGAATCGCCCATATTTGCCTTCAGAATGCTAAAATTTCGTTAAAATCGTCTTTTAACGCGTCTTTACAATTGTACGGTCGTGAAGGTATGATTTTTCTCAGAGCTTTAACTTTTGTATTGGATTTCCAGTTTACGCTTAATCTCCGGAAGCGGAGAGCGGGGGAACCAACGTCAGCAGATGCATGATTAAGACGTCTTGAAGCATCGGCGGCGTATTGAATTCTTCAGGGGTGAATTTTGCGGCGATTGCCATGAGCATTCGTTCCGCGGATAGGGCAGCTCTCTCGCCCGAACCCGTCAGCTAACCTCGTAAGCGTCTATAGAGAGCGATCAACCTCGTGTATTCACCTTTTCCTGAATGTTTGATTACCCAGGAAGCCACGATCAGATCCTCTGTCGAAGGCTTCTTTTTATTTTCGATTTAAGCGGAAATAGTCTTTCGGTGGGTAGATCTGGGAGGTGGGAGGCCGTAACACTGGAGCGTGCTCGTCACGCCAATATACTTAATAGTCGCGTCAATAGTATCATGCGTAACAGATTGGCGGCGGGGCTATGAAGGAGGACCGATAGAAGTGGGCATGATTCAGGCTAGGGAGACCCATGGGAAGCGATCATCCAGCATGACTTTCGCAATGCGATGGAAGCATGAAAATTTGCGTTTAATTGTTCTGAGTGCAATTATCTCAATCGCTATGACTTTCATGTTTTTGGTGTTGTTGTACGGATCGGCTGATAAGAGCGTATCCGTAGTAGTGAATGGACAAGAGACTGTTGTAAAGACAAAACAATGGGTCCTGCAACGCCTACTGGATGAACAAGCTATAACGGTTGGACCCTATGACGAGGTATCTCATCCTCTGAATGCGTCCATCAAAGACGGAGACCGCATTGAAATCAAGTACGCGGTTCCGGTTACCGTAAAAGCAGATGGCAAAACATCGACGGTGTACACGACAGAGAAAACAGTACAGGCGGCGATCGGGAAATTAAATATTCCTGTTCGCGATCAAGATAAAGTTTCCCCGTCTCTGGCTACCACCATTTCGGACGCGATGACCGTTACCGTTACCCGCGTCGATACCAAGGTGGCGGAGACTGAACGGACTTTGCCGTTCTCGATCGTGAAGAAGCAAGATCCTACCCTTGAGCAAGGGAAGGAGAAGCTGGTTCAATCCGGCAAAAACGGCCTCGTGATCGAGCGAGTGGAGAAGAAGTATGAGAATGGCGTTCTCGTTTCCTCCAAGCTGGTCGATAAGGTCGTGCAGAAGCATACGGTTAGTCAGGTCGTAGCTATCGGCTCGAAGAAAAACGTACATACGCTCTCGGCCGCGAGCAATGCCTCGTTTACCAAGAGCGGCGTGACGTTTAAGGCAAAGAAGGTCTTGAAGAACGTTACTTTAACCGCTTATTCGGCGGGCGTGGCGTCTACGGGCAAGAATGAGGACCATCCGGGGTACGGCATTACGGCTTCCGGTGCGAAAGTGAAGGAAGGCCGCACGATTGCGGTGGATCCGGATGTTATTCCAATCGGCTGGTGGGTATACATCGAAGGCATTGGCTTCCGCAGAGCGGAGGATACCGGCAGTGCAATCAACGGCAATAAGATTGACGTTTACTTCGACAGCACAAGCTATGCCAATAAGTTCGGCCGGAAAAAAGGGTATACCGTGTATGTGCTTGGACCAACTAAGCCTTCCGCGAGCTAATGGCTTTCCGCTATCGTATTTCATTGATATTTATGCCATTATAAGAAGAGGCGCTGCCTCTTCTTTTTGTGTGCATGGAGATGCTAAGCAAGCTGCATATTATTGACGGTGAAAGAAGAGCGAAAGTTGCTGCTTTAGAAAGGAATGTACGCTTGTGATCAAGGAAATTATTGTGGTGGAAGGCAAAGACGATACAGTCGCCGTGAAGCGGGCTGTTGATGCCGATACGATTGAAACAAATGGCTCTGCGGTCGGTGAGGATGTGCTGCGCCGGATCGAGCTGGCGATGGAACGCAGAGGCGTTATTATATTTACGGACCCTGATCATGCGGGCGAGAGGATCCGCAAAATTGTCGCGCGGCGCGTGCCGGGCTGCAAGCATGCTTTTCTGCCGCAGGAGAAGGCGATGTACAAAGGCGATATCGGAATTGAGAACGCGAGCCCTGAAGCGATCCGTCAGGCGCTCTCCGAGCTTCGGACGGAGATGGCATCCGGAGAAGGGGATATTACCTGGGATGACCTGATGGCTGCGGGGCTTATCGTTCATCCGGATGCGGCTAACCGTCGTCTGCAAATGGGCAAGCTGCTCGGTATCGGGTATGCTAACGGGAAGCAATTTTTCAAGCGGTGTACAAGCTTCCAAATCTCCCGCGAAGAGTTTGCAGAGGCTCTGCGCACGATGGAACAGGGACAGGAGTGAATGGTATGAGCGGAAACGATATAAAGGCGATTGAAGTTGCAACACCGAAGCGCACGAAGGAAATTATTGCGAAGTACGGCTTCTCGTTCAAGAAGAGCTTAGGTCAGAACTTCTTGATCGATCAAAATATTTTGAACAAGATTGTAAGTGCTGCAGGGCTCGACAAGACAAAAGGCGCCCTTGAGATTGGACCGGGCATTGGCGCGCTGACGCAGCATCTGGCTGCTGAAGCGGGCACGGTAACGGCGATAGAGATCGATAACCGGCTTATTCCGATTCTGGGCGACATCCTGGCGGGCGAGGAGCATGTAAAGGTCGTTCACGGCGACGTGCTGAAGCTCAATCTGAAGGAGCTGTTTGAGGAGCGTTTCTCGGATGTAACGGGCGTAAGCGTAGTGGCGAACCTACCGTATTACGTGACGACTCCGATCCTGATGAAGCTGCTCGAAGAACGTCTGCCGCTGGAGAACATCGTCGTGATGATTCAGAAGGAAGTGGCGGAGCGGATGGCGGCGAAGCCGGGCGGCAAGGAATATGGCAGCCTAAGCGTTGCCGTGCAGTATTACTGCGAGCCGCAGCTAGTCTGCATCGTGCCGCATACGGTATTTATTCCGCAGCCGAACGTTGACTCGGCTGTGATCAAGCTGGCGGTACGCGAGAAACCGCCGGTAGAGGTAGAGGACGAGGCGCATTTCTTCCGCATTGTCCAGGCGAGCTTCGCCCAGCGCCGCAAGACGCTGGCGAACAATCTTACGGCGTTCGTGGGCAAGGAACGCCGCGAGGAGATGACGCAGCTGCTGATCAGCTGCGATATTGATCCTGTCCGTCGAGGAGAGACATTGTCCCTCGACGAATTCGCCCGCATCAGCCGCGCCTTTCTGGCGGCGGGCTGGCGGTAGTATGCTCGGCCTGCATTAGCGGCCGAGCTTTGGGTCGGCGGCGAGCTGTTAGCGCCGCCGGCTTTTTTTGTGCGGGCGCGCGCCGCTATTGCGCGGCCGTTGCCCTCCGCCCGCCGCGGCATGGCGGGCGTGGCGCTGAGAAGCGACAAGGCAGCCAGAAGCGCCTTATCGTGGCACTCGCTCTCTCCACGCACCATCAGGTACCTCTGTAGCCCGGAAAATGCCTGCTACAGCGTGCTAAGTTCTCTCCACCCATTAACAATGTGTCCGTAACCCGGAAAATGCCTGCTACAGCCCACTAAGTCATCTCTACCTACCATCAATGTGTCTGTAGCCCGGAAAAGACTCTGCTACAAAAGGCTAACCACTCTCCCACACCATCCGATGCCGGTCGAGTACTCCATCCCATATAGATCGCCAAAAAAAGTGATTGCCCGGGCAATACAAGCATTCCGAATGAAAGATGGTTGATTATTTGGAACCCCGTCAGTCTGTCTGTACTTACCTATCACGAGGCAATACTTGAGGTTAGATTTCACTTATGGTACTGAGCATCATATGTGCGGGTGAAGCCCGCTTGAGCTACTCTGCATGAGAGAGCACCTACATGCCCCTTGGTCCCGCAATGCCGCCGCACAAGGCACAGCTGTTTGGGGCAGTCAGCCGCCTCCAAATGGAAAAGTGGAGGCGAGGCAGCTGAGCAGTACTGGCTGCCGCAAGGAGTAAGGGGCAAATCCCCTTTAATGGCAAGGCATATGCTTTCGAATTAACTTTCCTTCGGAAATTTTACGCGTCAGCCTTTGCCAGTACACTGCCCGTGTCCCTTAGTCCGGCACCAGGAGCCCAACCTAATTTTCTCCGCACATTCCTCCCTTTCCACCCATACGATAGACGAAGAGGTGATTCACCCATGAAGCAAGGGGACCTGGTCGTCCGCAAATCCTATGGCGGTGACGTGCTGTTCCGAGTTGAAGATATGCGATCCGATAAAGCATTATTGAAAGGCACGGATTACCGATTGCTTGCGGATGCGCCAATTCCCGACTTGTCGGTCGTGGATGACCCGGAATCGACAAGCGCGCGGCAGCAAGTGCGGATTAAAGTAAACGATTCTCTCAAACGCATGCGCCAAGAAAAGGCGCATCTGACCGTTTTATCGGGCCAAGATTATGATCGGGCTGCTTTGCAGCAGCAAAGCCAGTCTTATTTTGAGTTGCCAGGCAAGGTGCTTCATTTGGACGGGGACGGAAATTACTTACGGAAAAGCATGCAGCTGTACCAGACGATGAAGGTACCCGCGCACGGCGTGCATGCCCATGAGTCGCAGATGGCTCAGCTGCTGTACCGTCTACTGCCGCAGGTAAAGCCGGATATCGTGGTCATCACCGGTCATGATGGCGTCCTCAAAAACCGCGAGGGTGAAGATCTGTACAGCTTGAGCAGTTACAAAAACTCGCAGCACTTCGTGAATGCGGTGCGTGTTGCCCGTCAATACGAAAAAAACATGGATGGGCTTGTCATTGTGGCTGGTGCCTGCCAATCCCATTTTGAAGCGCTCTTGCAGTCAGGCTCCAACTTCGCAAGCTCGCCGGGAAGAATCTTAATCCATGCTTTGGATCCCGTTTATATTGCGATTAAAGCGAGTTATACCTCGGTTCGCGAGTCGATCAATCTCTCGGATGTGATTCACGGAACCATCAGCGGGATTGACGGAGTAGGCGGAATAGAGACGATGGGGCGGCATCGGATGGGGCTGCCAAAGCCCAAAAAAGTGACCCAATCGACCGCGAGTATGAAGATAACGTCTTAATATGTACAACTTTTAGCTGATTATGCATGAAATTCGTTAAATTGGGCGAAAACACCGTTGACAAGAAAATAAGATCGCTGTTATAATATTTTGCTTCATTTGACAAACCTCCTCTTTCTGGTTATAATGGACAAGGAAAGAGGTGGTAGTGGACAATGGCAAAAAACGCGCTATTGGAAATTAAACGCAATTTGGAAGCTCATGTAGGCTCCAAAATCCGTCTTCGAGCTAACGGCGGCCGGCGCAAGACAATCGAACGTACCGGCACGTTGGAAGAAATCTACCCTTCTGTTTTCATTGTCAAACTGGATCAGGAGTCTCACGCGTTTAAGCGCGTTTCCTACAGTTATGCGGATATACTGACAGAGTCGGTGGAAGTGACCGTATGCAATGATGAAGGTCAAGTCCGAATCACCCATATTCAACAATAAATGCATGCAGCATGCTTAAACGCGGATCCAGGGGATTCGCGTTTTTTTTCATATCCGGTTAATGCTGAATAAGCAATGCCCGGCCTAGCACATACTAAAGCGCAATCACACACTTTTCTTAGGACGGGAGGTGCACGGATTATGGGCCGCAGAAGAAGTGTCATGTCCGAGCAACTGAAATATGAATTGGCGAAGGACCTCGGTTTTATCCATAAGGTAGAGCAGGAGGGCTGGGGCGGTATTAGCACAAAGGATGCGGGCAATATGGTAAAAAGAGCGATCCAGCTCGCAGAGCAGGCAGCAGCCAGATCTCATGGACAGCAATAACAAGCAATGAACGCAAAGCTAAGAGAGCGGGGCGCTTTAGGCCAGCGCTGGCCTCTTAGCTTTTCTTGTGCCCGTTTGTTATAATGTTGCTTAGCTAACAACGAACGGGAGAGCTTGCCATGAAAATTTACGAAAAGGCTCCGGCAAAAATTAACCTGCTGCTCGATGTCCTGCGGAAGCGGGATGACGGATTCCATGAAGTCGAGATGATCATGACGATGGTCGATCTGGCCGACCGTCTGGAGCTCGAGGAGCTGCCGAGGGACACGATTATTATATCGAGCCAGGCTGGATACATACCGCTGGATGAGAAGAACCTGGCCTTCCAGGCCGCGCGTCTGATCAAGGAGCGTTACGATGTCCGCAAGGGCGTATACATTCATTTGGACAAAAAAATACCGGTAGCCGCAGGACTCGCCGGAGGCAGCAGCGACGCTGCCGCTGCATTGCGCGGACTAAACCGCCTATGGCAGCTTAACATCTCGGAGGACGAGCTGTGCCGCCTTGGAGCGGAGCTAGGCTCCGACGTCCCTTTCTGCGTGACTGGCGGTACAGCCATTGCCCGCGGGCGCGGAGAAAAGCTGGAGCGGATCAGCAATCCGCCGCAATGCTGGGTTGTGCTGGCCAAGCCTCCAATTAACGTATCGACGGCCGATGTATACGGCAAACTGCGCGCAAATGAGCTGAAGAGCCATCCTTCCACATCGGATATGGTATCGGCCATTGAGCGAGGCTCCTTCTCGGATATTTGTGCCGGACTTGGCAATGTGCTCGAGGATGTGACCCTGGATTTATATCCGGAAGTGCTGCAGCTGAAAGAAAGCATGCAAAAGCTAGGTGCCGATGGCGTCCTGATGTCGGGCAGCGGGCCAACCGTATTTGGTCTTGTGTCGAAGGAAGCCAAGCTTCCACGTATCTATAATGGGCTTCGAGGATTCTGTAAAGAAGTCTACGTGGTAAGAATGCTGACATAATGCTGACGTTTTTCTTGATTAAATCCGTATAAAAATGTTATATTGACTTTATATTATTCGGATTTAGTGGGGGGAATGGCTTTGAAAAAATTGAAGCGAAGTGCAAGACTGGTAGAGATGACGCAATATTTGCTGAGTCGTCCCCACACGTTAATTTCGTTAACAGCATTTGCTGACCGCTATCAGTCTGCGAAATCTTCCATCAGCGAAGATTTGGCCATTATAAAAGAAGTGTTCGAAGAAGAGGGCTTCGGTGAATTAAATACGCTTGCCGGTGCTGCAGGAGGCGTGAAGTATACGCCTAAGATGCATACCTCTACAGCTTTATCGATTATGGACAACATTTGCCGCCAGCTGGAACAGCCTGAAAGGGTACTTCCGGGCGGTTATTTGTATATGACCGATATGCTGGGACAACCGGAGCTATTGGCTGATATTGGACGAATGTTCGCGACGGCATTTGCTGATCGAAATATTGACGTGATTATGACCGTAGAGACCAAAGGAATCCCGCTTGCGTATGCAACGGCTGCCTGTCTCAACCTGCCGGTCGTTATTGTAAGACGCGATAATAAAGTGACGGAAGGCTCGGCGGTAAGCATCAACTATGTTTCCGGTTCCAACAAACGGATTCAGACGATGTCGTTAGCCAGACGTGCCCTGAAGGAGCAGTCCCGCGTCCTGATTATTGATGATTTCATGAAGGCCGGGGGAACGATTCAAGGAATGATGGATCTGCTCTACGAATTCAAAGCAACCGTTGCGGGTGTTGGCGTATTCGTGGAATCGGGCGAGGTGGAGCACGAAGAGCGCTTGCTCGAGGATTATGTATCGCTTGCGACACTGACGGCTGTTGATCTGAAGACTAAACAGACGAAGGTTATTCCTGGCAACTATTTCAAAAAATAAGAAGTATATGTTTTATTTATACAGGGCTTATATTTCACTCGCGAAACGGATGTTGCCCCTCCAAGGGAAGGAACAGCCGTTTACTCTTGAATCACAAATGCAGAAAGGTTGGGAATTCGTGATGACAAGCAAGAAGCTGCAAGTAATCGCTACTGATAAAGCGCCGGCTGCAATCGGGCCGTATTCGCAAGCTATTAAAGTGGGGGACCTGCTGTTCACATCGGGTCAAATTCCGTTAGATGCATCGGGTCAATTGGTAGAAGGCGGAATTGAGGAGCAAACTCACCAGGTTTTCCGTAATTTACAGGCAGTACTGGAAGAAGCGGGAGTAACATTAAATAATGTTGTAAAAGCAACAGTATTTATGAAAGATATGAATCAATTTGCAATCGTAAACGGCATCTATTCTTCTTACTTTGGCGACCATAAGCCAGCACGCTCAGCCGTTGAAGTGGCGCGGCTTCCGAAGGATGTCCTTGTCGAAATCGAGCTCATTGCATCGACTGTTGTCGAATAGAAACGAAAAATAATTAATCTTAAAAAATTATTTTAAATATCGCATTTTTTTCCAAAAAAATAGAAGGAATTTGCACAAAAGTGTGGAAGTATACACCAAGTCTCAGATAGGCAAAGGTGGTGAACACAAGTGCAAATTACTGATGTCAGACTCCGCCGCGTAAATTCGGAAGGGCGTATGAAAGCTATTGCATCCATTACGATTGACAATGAATTCGTTGTTCACGATATTCGCGTCATCGATGGTAACAATGGCATGTTTGTGGCTATGCCAAGCAAACGTACGCCGGATGGAGAATTCCGGGATATCGCTCACCCAATTTCTTCGACAACCCGGGAGAAAATCCAAGCTGCTGTACTCGCTGAATACGAGCGTGCGGCAGTGGAAGAAGTTGCAATTGAAGAAGGAGCTTAAGCCTATTCTCTAAGTAACGGATTACGTCCCGGTTTGGGACGGCAGCGCCGTTTCCAACGGGGGCTAATAGAAAAGAGGGCCGAGAGGCTCTCTTTTCTTTTTGTGTATAATGGGATATAGTCTTTAGCAAGGTGAAACGGCTAGCGCTGGTTATGGAGGTGTGGCGCGTTTCAATCCGGAGAATTCTAAGCCCGTTATAGGAACAACCCTATAAGTCCTTAGAATTCAAGGTGAAACGGTCAGCGCCGGTTATGGAGGCGTGGCGCGTTTCAATCCGGAGAATTCTAAGCCCGTTATAGGAACAACCCTATAAGTCCTTAGAATTCAAGGTGAAACGGCTAGCGCCAGTTATGGAGGCGTAGCGCGTTCAATATAATCGAAATTATAGATGCTTATTAATTAAACAAGATAGAGTGTAGGAGGAATTACGTTTGAAAGTGATGGCGATTGTACTGGCTGCCGGACAGGGCAAGCGGATGAAATCGAAATTATATAAAGTTCTTCATCAGGTAAGCGGCAAACCGATGGTGGGTCACGTGCTTGATACAGTTAATGAAGCAAAGAGTGAACGGACCGTTGTAATCGTAGGCCATGGAGCCGAAATGGTAAAAGGCTTCCTCGGCGACCGTGCGGAGTATGTCCTGCAGGAGCAGCAGCTTGGCACCGGCCATGCTGTACGCCAGGCAGAGGCGCTTCTGGGATCGGAAGAAGGCACTACTATCGTTATTTGCGGCGATACGCCGCTAGTGCGGGCGGAGACCATTCAGTCGATGCTCGAGCTTCATCAGTCGAGCGGCGCGGCAGCTACGGTGCTGACGGCTTCTTTTGACAACCCGACGGGTTATGGGCGCGTTATTCGCGGCGCAGACGGCGCTGTAGAGCGCATTGTTGAGCAGAAGGACTGCTCGGCAGAAGAAGCGGCTATAAAGGAGATCAATACGGGCACGTATTGTTTCGACAATAAGAAGCTGTTTGCCGCCCTGGCAGAAGTGAAGAACAGCAACGCCCAAGGCGAATACTATTTGACCGATGTGATCGGCATCTTCCGTCAAGCAGGGGATTCGGTGCAGGCTTACTGCACGCCGGACCTGGCAGAAGCTATCGGGGTGAACGACCGTGTCGCGCTTGCGGAAGCAGAGCGTTACATGCGTGAACGCATTAACCGCAAGCATCTGATTGAAGGGGTAACGATTATTGACCCTGCTAATACGTATATTGAAGCAGATGTGCGCATCGGAGCAGATACGATTATATATCCGGGTACAATTCTGCGCGGCAAGACGGTTATTGGCGAGGATTGCGTAATTGGGCCTCAGGCCGACATTACGGATTCGGAGATTCATAACGGCGCGGCAGTGAAATATTCGGCCGTTGCGGAATCCGTCGTTGGGAAGGACAGCTCTGTAGGTCCGTATGCGAACCTGCGTCCGGGCTCGAAGCTTGGCGAAGGCTGCAAGATCGGCGATTTTGTCGAGCTCAAAAACGCAACGCTTGGCGATGGCAGCAAAGTATCTCATCTAAGTTATGTTGGCGACGCGGTAGTTGGCAAAGACGTTAACATCGGGTGCGGGGCCATTACGGTCAATTATGATGGCTTCAACAAAGCGATCACCGAGATCGGCGACAATGCTTTTGTAGGCAGCAACGTTAATCTGATTGCGCCTGTAAAGCTTGGCGATGGCGCATATGTCGTAGCTGGCTCTACGATTACGCATGATGTTCCTTCCGGCGATCTGGCGATTGCCCGCCAGCGTCAGGAGAATAAACCGGGCTATGCGGATAAGATCCGCGCACGCGCGAAAGCGAAGAAAGAAAGAAGCAAGAAAGAATAGGTTTTCCAGCGGTTGGGCAAAGTGATATGGAAATTGACTTTTAGGAGGTCTCTATATCCATGTCCATACCGATGATGGCAGAACCAAGAATCACGAAAATGAAAAGCGAGCTCCGCAGCTTGCGCGCGAGCGGCAGAGTGCCTGGTGTAGTCTACGGCAAGCAGATTGCTTCCCCGGCTTCTATCGCTATACAGGAGAAGGAGCTGCTTGCCCTGCTGCGCTCTCATCCCAATGCGGTAATTGATCTCGATATTCCGGGTGCAGGCAAGCAATCCGTCATGATTGCGGAGGTACAGCGCGAGAAGCTGTCCCATAAGCTGCTTCATGTTGATTTCCAACAAATCAATATGAACGAAGAAGTAACGACGCATGTACGCGTCGATCTGGTAGGCGATTCGCAAGGCGAGCGTGAAGGCGGCATTGTGCAGGCTCTGCTGCATGAGCTGGAGGTGCGCTGCCTGCCGGGAGAAATACCGGATTCGATCCCGGTTGATGTAACAGGCCTTCTGATGGGCAGCAGTTACCTCGTAGGGGACGTTGAGGCACCAGCGGGCGTGACGATTGTAACGGACCCGTCAGCCGTCCTTGTTACCGTTCTGGTTCCTCAGAAGGATCTGACGGCTGAAGAGGCGGAAGCGCAGGAAGTTGAAGCGAAGGAAGCCGTGTCGCGCTCAACGGAAGCGCAGATGCACGAGGTCGAACACGCATAAGGAAGCAACAAGACGAACGGTATCTGCCCTTTACGGGAAGATACCGTTTCTTCCTTTCGTGCAGGGAATGCCGCCCATCATGTAGAATAAATATAGACATACGTAAAACGAGATTGGAGAGCAGGATAGCATGAAGTGGATTGTAGGGCTGGGGAATCCCGGCACAACCTATCAAAGCACGCGGCATAATGTAGGTTTTATGGTAATAGACGAGCTGGCGCGGCGCTGGAACATCTCAGTGACGCAAAGCAAGTGCAAGGCGCTGCTCGGCGAAGGCAATGTGCAAGGTACGAAGGTAGTCCTTATCAAGCCGATGACGTATATGAATCTGTCCGGGGAATCGGTTCGGGGATTTATGGATTACTTCAAGGCTGATCTCGAGGATGGAATGATCGTCTATGATGACATGGATACGGAGATCGGCAAGATCCGCCTTCGTTATCAGGGCAGCGCAGGCGGCCATAACGGCATTAAGTCGCTCATTCAGCATCTGGGCACGCAGCAATTCAACCGGGTCAGAATGGGCATCTCACGGCCGCAGCCGGGACGCAACATTGCCGACTATGTGCTGGATAACTTTCCGAAGAGCGAGCAGGAAGCGCTGAAAGGCATGATTGAACAAGCTTGCGACGCGGTGGAGTTCTCCCTCAAGGCTAGCTTTGACAATACAATGGCCAAGTTTAACAAGTAACCGCCTAAGCTCGGG
The DNA here is from genome assembly GCF_023715145.1 of Paenibacillus glycanilyticus. GTDB lineage: Bacteria > Bacillota > Bacilli > Paenibacillales > Paenibacillaceae > Pristimantibacillus > Pristimantibacillus glycanilyticus_A. The sequence goes on from NZ_JAMBNP010000018.1 coordinate 23,215, forward strand.
CAAAACGGGCATACTGAAGGGTATAACCATTCTTCAGGAGGCATACATATGGCTGTAAACTATATTTGCCGGCACTGCCGGACGTCAATGGGGACGATAGAGGAGAAGGAAATCTCGGAGACGAGACTCGGTTTCCATTTCTTGACCCCCGAAGAGCGCAGCGATATAATAGCGTATAACTCGAACGGCGATATTACGGTTAAAGTCGTTTGCGATTATTGCCGCGAGGCGCTGGAAGCAAATCCGGAGCTTGTGCTCGTCGTAAATCCGCTGCAATAATTCAGGTGTAACACCATAGTGTTCGTAGCCTTGGCATCCGGCTGAGGCTTCTTTTCGATGATTCTATTTTGTAAAGAATACTTCTATTGCATTGCTTGTGTCTTGTGTATAGAAACGGGGTGCCTTCACGATTGAAAGCGTTAGTACAGGCTTTTGCCGCGGATCCGGACGTACAGTCGATTATTGCCGGTGTCCGTAAGGGTATGCGCGAACAGATGATATCGGGACTTGCAGGCTCTTCGAGGCAAGTACTCGTAGCGGCGGTGAAGGAAGATTTAGACCGTCCGCAGCTCGTTGTTACGCATAATATGTATGCTGCACAGAAGATCGCAGAGGACTTGCAGGAATGCTTCTCTGCCGATGATGTATTGTTATATCCCGCGAATGAGCTGGTAGCTGCCGAAGCGGCGATCTCAAGTCCTGAGACGCTGGCGCAGCGTATGGATGTGCTGATTAAGCTGTCCGAAGGCTTCCGCGGGATTGTTGTCGTTCCATTCTCCGGCATTCGCCGCTATCAGCCGATCAAGGGCGTTATGTCGGATGCGAAAATCAACGTTAAGGTCGGCGATACGCTGGAGCTTGATGCCTTTTTGCGCCAAATGACCGGACTTGGTTATATTCGGGCTGACCGCGTGGAATCCAAGGGCGAGATGAGCGTCCGTGGCGGAATTGTCGACTTCTATCCGCTCACGGCGGAGCTTGCCTACCGGATCGAATGGTTTGGTGACGAAGTAGATTCCATCCGTACCTTCGACCCTTCCGAACAGCGCTCGCTTGATAACCTGCAGACGTTCACCGTAACGCCTTGCCAGGAGATCGTAGCGGACCAGCGGCGCTTTAGCGCTGCAGCGGAGCATGCGGCATCATTGCTTGCCCAACAGCTCGATAAGATGACGGACCGGACAGCGAAGGAACGTCTTCGCCAGGAGATTGGCGGCGAGATTGAGAAGCTGCGGGAGCATGTCTATTTTACTGAAATCTATAAATATATATCTTTGCTGTATCCGGAAAGACAAACGATCCTGGACTATATGCCGGAGGATACGGTTCTCATTCTGGATGAGCCGACCAGGCTGATCGAGACAGCACGCCAGCTGGAGCGGGATGAGGCGGAATGGTCTACTCATCTGCTCGCAAACGGCAAGTCGCTGCCTACCTTTGTGCTTGCCCGGGATTCGGACGAAATTCTGCATCACCGCAAATTCCAGACGCTGTTCATGTCCCTCTTCCTGCGCCAGATTCCTCATTCGCAGCCGCAGAACATTCTGAATATGACAAGCCGCGCGATGCAGAACTTCCACGGACAGATGAATGTGCTCAAGGCGGAGATGGACCGTTGGAAGAAGACGGGCGCGAAGGTCATGATGCTGGGCGGCAACGCGGAGCGGCTGGACCGGATCCGCCGTGTCCTGCAGGACTATCATATTGAACCACCGACGCTGATTGAGGGCAACCTGCAATCCGGCTTTGAGCTGCCCTCTTCGCATCTTGTCATTATTACGGAAGGCGAGATGTTCTCGCAGAAGCAGCGCAAGGCGCGCCGGATGGATAAGAAGATCGATAACGCCGAGCGGATCAAGAGCTATACCGAGCTGAAGGTTGGCGATTACGTCGTCCACCAGAACCACGGCATCGGCAAATATGTCGGCATCGGCACGCTGGAGATCGCGGGCATTCATAAGGACTACCTGCACATTCTGTACGCGGGCGGCGATAAGCTGTCCGTGCCGGTTGAGCAGGTTGACATGATTCAGAAGTATGTCGGTTCCGAAGAGAAGGAGCCGAAGATTAATAAGCTTGGCGGCAGCGAATGGGTGCGGGCGAAAAATAAAGTCCGCGCTTCGGTTCAAGACATTGCCGATGACCTGATCAAGCTGTATGCGCAGCGCCAGTCAGCGCCCGGATTTGCTTTTGGCCAGGATACGGCTTATCAGAACGAGTTCGAAGCGATGTTCCCGTATGATGAGACGCGCGATCAGCTGCGGGCGATTGAAGAGATTAAGAAGGATATGCAGAAGCCGCAGCCGATGGACCGGCTCCTGTGCGGCGACGTGGGCTACGGCAAGACCGAAGTAGCGGTTCGTGCCGCTTTCAAGGCTGCAATCGAAGGGAAGCAGGTAGCTATTCTAGTACCAACGACCATTCTTGCCCAGCAGCATTATGAAACGTTCCGCGAGCGTTTCTCCGGTTATCCGTTTAACATTCAGGTGTTAAGCCGATTCCGTTCCCGCAAAGAGCAGAATGATACGATGAAAGGCCTGAAGGCGGGTACGGTTGACGTGGTGATCGGCACGCACCGCCTGCTGTCTCAGGATGTCATCTTTAAAGATCTTGGACTGCTTATCGTAGACGAAGAGCAACGGTTTGGCGTGTCGCATAAGGAGAAGCTTAAGAAGCTGAAGACCAATGTCGACGTGCTGACACTGACCGCAACGCCAATCCCGCGGACGCTTCATATGTCGATGCTCGGCGTACGGGATTTATCAGTTATTGAGACGCCGCCGGAGAACCGCTTCCCGGTGCAGACGTATGTCGTGGAATACAGCACCTCTCTTGTGCGTGAAGCTATCGAGAGGGAGCTGGCGCGCGGCGGACAGGTCTATTATTTATACAACCGGGTGCAAGGGATTTACCAGATGGCGGAGCAGATTAACGCGCTTGTGCCGGACGCGAAGGTAGCGGTCGGCCACGGTCAAATGTCGGAGCAGGAGCTCGAGAAGACCATTCTTGATTTTCTGGACGGCGAGTCGGATGTGCTTGTCAGCACAAGCATTATCGAGACCGGCGTCGATATTCCGAACGTAAATACATTGATTGTGCATGATTCGGACAAAATGGGTCTCTCCCAGCTGTACCAGCTGCGGGGCAGGGTTGGCCGTTCGAACCGGATCGCCTACGCTTACTTCACCTACCAACGGGACAAGGTGCTCACCGAGGTAGCGGAGAAGCGTCTGCAGTCGATCAAGGAGTTTACGGAGCTTGGCTCCGGCTTCAAGATTGCGATGCGCGACCTTGCTATCCGCGGAGCGGGTAACCTGCTTGGCGCGGAGCAGCATGGATTCATCGCCTCTGTCGGCTTTGATTTGTATTCGCAGATGCTTGCAGACGAGATTGCGAAGCGGAAAGCGGAGATGGAAGGCGTAGAAGTGAAGGAAGAGCGCCGCGTCACAACGCTTATCGACGTCAGCATTGATGCATATCTGCCTTCGGATTATATTTACGACAGCATTCAGAAGATCGAGATCTATAAGAAGGTGGCTACCGTTACCTCCATTGATGAATCGGAGGATCTTGCGGAGGAGCTGATCGACCGCTTCGGCAACCTGCCGCAAGCCGTCGACAATCTGCTCTCGGTTGCCCGTCTTAAGGTATACGGCTCGCAGTACGGCATCGAGCAGATCAGCCAGAAGGGCGACGATCTTATCGTCCGCTTCGGCGAGCGCGAGAAGAAGCGCATCGACCGCAAGCTGGTAGATCAGTTGTGCGTGCAGTACGAGAACCGGTTCCGCCAGGGAGCAATTCAGGATGACCATCCAACGCTGCTGCTGCGCGGCAAGGGCCTCGAGATGGATCAGAAGGTTCAGCTTCTGGAGGGCTTCCTGAAGAAATTCAAGGATGCGAGAAAAACCGAAGAAACGCTGCAGGATGCGAAGACGTGATTGCTTGAAGCGGGTTCGCTGCCCAAAGGAAAACGAAACCGTTTCACCTTAAATTCTAAGAATTTACATGTATAGCTGTATAAAAGGGCTTAGAATTTTTCGGAATGAAATGCGTCTCGCTGCCCAAAGGAAAACGAAACCATTTCACCTTAAATTCTAAGAATTTACATGTATAGCTGTATAAAAGGGCTTAGAATTTTTCGGAATGAAACGCGTCTCGCTACCTAAAGGAAAGCGAAACCATTTCACCTTATAGCAAAGGCTTGTCGTTTTCTGTTACAATACAATAAACTTCTCAATTTGAAAGGGGATTCAACATGCTGCACACAACACGCAAATCGACATGGCGCAGAAGCGCACTGCTCGTAATCGCGGCAGTGCTCGTCATGACGGTTATGGCGGCTTGCGGTGGTAAGAAAGATAACGAGGGTTCCTCGGGCCTCACTTTTGAAGGGGCAGGCAAAGGTACCGTCGTTGCGACATACAAGGACGGCAATGTAACAGAACCGGAATTCAACAAATACCTCGATATCTTCAACATTATGCAGCCGGGCTACGAGCAAGTGATTGCAATCCCGCAATTCAAGGAGCAATTGCTCCAGCAGTACATTTCGTATAAAATTTTGGCGAAACAAGCTACTGAAGACACAATCAAAAAAGCTGGCGACGAAACGGACAAGCAGATGAAGAGCTTTGAAGACACGCTCAAAACAAATGCCGACGTGAAGAAAACGCTGGATGATAAAAAAGTATCGACAGCTGACGTAAGAACCTACCTCAACCTGATGCTGGTTGTGGTTGAGCATATGAACTCGAAAGTTACGGATGAAGAGACAAAAGCCGAATATGAGAAAAACATCGGCAACTACAACCCTGTAACGGTTCGTCATATTCTTGTTGCAACAGCGGATCCTGCGGATTCGACCAAGACGCTCCGTACAAAAGAGGAAGCTCTTGCCCGCGCCAAAGAGGTCAAAGCGAAGCTTGACGCAGGCGGCGACTGGACAGCCCTTGCTAAACAATACTCTGACGATACGGGCTCGAAGGATAGCGGCGGAGAATACAAGGACGCTAAAGCTTCCGATTGGGTGGAGGGCTTCAAGAATGCGGCTCTGAAACAACCGGTTGGCAAAATCGGCGATCCGGTTGAGACTGAATACGGCTACCATGTCATCCTGGTTGAGAAACGCGACCAAGCGGCTTACGACAAACTGACAGATGAGCAGAAGCAAGAAGTTCAAAGCGTGGTGGCTTACAACCACATGAACACGTTTATGACGGACGAAATGCCGAAGCTGGATGTGAAAATCACGTTGCCAGAGGCATCGCCGGAAGCATCTTCCGACGCATCCGCGTCGCCGGGAGCATCGGAATCGCCAGCGGCATCCGAATCTCCGGAAGCAAGCGAATCGCCGGCTGCAAAATAAAATTTTTGAAGAAAGCTGATCCTATCATGCAAATGACGGGATCAGCTTTTTTTGTGTATAAGGACTTCCTTAAAAATGTAAAAAGTGATATCATATTTATATCAAAACAATATAAGGGGTGTTTCTTTGATGAAGGAATACAAGGCTTGGCATGTGAACGGATTTCTTGCACTGCTTGCTGCGATCATCTCCTTTGCTGGTGGCATTGCGCTTATCGTATTTGGGGCGGATCAGCTGGACCCGAATGTTTTCCTAATCGTGCTTGGCATATTGCTTGAAGTTATCTTTATTGTTGCGGTATCTTCGCTTACAATCGTGCAGCCGAATGAAGCGAAGGTCATTACGTTCTTCGGTACGTACGTTGGAACGGTCCGCGACAGCGGTCTCTGGATTGTTGTACCGTTCACGAACAAGAAGAAGGTATCGATGAAGGTTCGTAATTTTAACAGCCAGACGCTGAAGGTTAATGACGCCGAGGGCAATCCGGTTGAGATTGGCGCCGTTGTTGTGTTCAAGGTAACGGAGACGGCTAAGGCGTCCTTTGACGTTGATAATTACGAGCGGTTCGTTGAAATTCAGAGCGAGACGGCCGTTCGTCATATTGCCGCACAGTATCCTTACGATACGTTTACGGATAATCACGTTCAATCTTTGCGCGGCAATGCCGATGAGGTTGCGGCGGAGATGATGAAGGAGCTGCAAAACCGGCTTGCGGTAGCCGGCGTTGAAGTGCTGGAGACCCGCCTGACGCATCTGGCGTACGCACCGGAGATTGCAAGCGCCATGCTGCAGCGCCAGCAGGCGATTGCCATCGTATCGGCTCGTCAGCGCATTGTAGAAGGCGCGGTAGGCATGGTGGATTCCGCTCTGAAGCAGCTCGCGGAGAACGGAATCGAGCTGGATGATGAGCGGCGCGCGGCGATGGTTAACAACCTAATGGTTGCAATCGTTTCAGACCGCGGAGCAACGCCGGTTATTAATACGGGCACGCTGTACTCCTAAGAGGGCAGTCCAATGGGGAAAGAAAAGAAAGCTTTCGCGCTCCGGCTCGATCCAGACTTACACCGTGCCATCGAGCAATGGGCGAATGATGAATTCCGCAGTGTTAACGGGCATATCGAATTTTTACTCCGGGAAGCGCTGGGCAAAGCCGGAAGGCTTCCTAAGCCCTCCGCCAAGAATCCGGATAACGAATAACTTAAATGAGCCGCTGTTCTGCCTTTTTTGAGGAGAATGGCGGCTTTTTTAAGATCGGGATTTTTTCACGTGGAACAATTAGCGGGGTTAATTATTAAAAAGAAGGAAATGAAGCAAGGTTTTTGCCATAGAAGGGAATGCTTTAAATGGTGCTTTACGGCTTGTCTACCGGACTTCGCAAGATCGCCTGGCTTCAGCAGGATCCGCATGATGGGGCGGAGAGCGGTGCATAAGAAATTGGGAGCCGATGAATACTATGGTCAGATTCACAAAAGAATTCGTTATCGAACGCGCTAGGCATAAGAGCCGCCGAACGACATCCATGACAACGGCAGCTTTGAACAGGCGCTCCGCTAGCTGAGTCATTCTTTTTCCGCGAGAACGCTTTATCCATGAATGCTAACGAAAAGGTCCAGGGTAGCGATAATCGCTTGTTATGAAGGCAAATAGTATCCAGTGACTTAAAATCCTCTAGGAAAGTGGGGCAACAAGAAATGAAAGCAACTGGAATTGTACGTCGCATCGATGATCTCGGGCGTGTGGTGATTCCGAAGGAGATCCGCCGTACTTTACGTATTCGTGAAGGAGATCCGCTCGAAATATTTGTTGACCGCGATGGTGAAGTGATACTGAAGAAATACTCTCCAATCGGAGAGCTTGGCGATTTCGCTAAAGAGTATGCCGAATCCTTATTTGAAAGCACCAACCACGTCACTCTCATTACCGATCGCGATACGGTTATCGCCGTAGCTGGCGCTTCGAAGAAAGAACTGCTGGAGAAGCAGATCGGATCAATTCTGGAAGGCTGCATGGATAACCGTAAAACGATAGAAGGCACTTCCGGCACATACGAGATCGTTAAGGACCTGCATGACACATACACCGCTTATGTTGCAGCACCTATCGTTGCAGGCGGGGATCCGATTGGTACGGTCGTTCTGCTCAGTAAAGACGATGCAGTCAAAATGTCGCAGATGGAAACCAAAATGGTGGAGACGGCGGCGGGCTTCCTGGCGAAGCAGATGGAACAATAATCAGAACATGATAAAGGCTTGGCTTCCCGTCAATCGATTCTCGAGCAGAGTCGTCGCAACGGAAATCCAAGCCTTTTTATTTCGCTTGCGAAAAAGCCGTTTAACTTTGCAGGTTCCGGTTAATATGATCCCGCGATGCCCGGGGAGAGGTGCCGATTACTCTCTTGAACATCTTCGAGAACAGGAAAGGATCCGTGTACCCCACTGAACGGGCGATATCGCCAATCGTCAGCTCTTGATGATGCAGCAGCTCCACCGCCCGATTCATTCGGAAGCGGAGCAGGAAGGCCTGAAGAGAGACGCCAAACTGTGCTTTGAATAATCCGGACAGGTATGTGCGGTCGAGTCCTACGAAATTCGCAATGTTCTGGATGGAGATCGGCAGGCTGTAGCTGTTCTCTATAAAGGCAACGGCCTTATTGATGTAAGCTTCTTTGGTATTGACGGCATGCGGTGGAGGCGCTTGCTGTTTGCTGCAGGCAACCAGGCGGGCCATGTACTGATACAGAAAGCTTTGGCTGTACAGATCACCGCTGCGGTGATCTTCAAAGATATGATGGAATTGATCATAGACGGACTCAAAGAATTCCTTATGCTCAGATGCGTCGAAAATCGGGTTAGCAGGGTTCATGCCGGCACGCTGCAGAAGGGATTTGGCATGGAGGCCCTTGAGTCCGACCCAGGAGTAGGTCCACGGGTTATGCTCATCCGCCTTGTAATACACCAGCGTGCCAGGAATGATAAGGAAGCCTTGTCCTGCATGCAGTTCAAAGCTGAGCTCTCCCAAGCGGAATTGTCCGGTACCGCTGTGCACGTAGTGCACGATATACATATCACGCAGACCAGGGCCCCAATAATGTCCGGGATCGCAATCCTGCTTGCCCCAAAACAACAGGCTTAAATCCATATATCGTTCTGTCAGGGGAAGATGAATTTCGGTTATAGGCATAGGGCAGTTCCCTCCATTGGATGGTAAACAGCTTATTCTCTTATTATAAAGCCGGGAGGCCGGCTCGTCATAAGGAAATGGGATTATGACAAATAAATAAGTGGCTTTGCCATGTTCGCTTATCTGCTTCGGATATATAGTGAAGGAGTCAATTCCTTTACGAAAACGGAGGCGGGAAGCAAGATGTCCAAAATTACTTTTCTAGGCGCGGGAAGCACGGTATTCGCAAAAAATGTACTGGGTGACGTAATGTCAACGGAGGCCCTGCAAGGCTTCGAACTTGCCTTATTTGATATTGATGCAGGCCGGCTGCGCGATTCCGAGCAGCTGCTGTTGAATATGAAAGCATCCCTTGGAAGCAGCTGTGTCGTTAAAGCTTATTCCGATCGGAAAGAAGCGCTCCGCGGCGCTAAGTATGTTGTCAATGCGATTCAAGTCGGCGGCTATGATCCGTGTACGATTACGGACTTTGAGATTCCGAAAAAATACGGCCTTCGTCAGACCATTGCCGACACGGTTGGGATCGGCGGCATTTTCCGCAACCTGCGTACAATCCCGGTTGTCCTGGATTTCGCTTCGGATATGCGGGAGGTTTGTCCGGATGCCTTGTTCATGAACTATACGAATCCAATGGCCGTTCTGACGAATGTTCTGTCTACGGCTGGCGGAGTAAGAACGGTTGGCTTGTGCCACAGCGTACAGGCTTGCGTGTCCGATCTGTTCAAAACCTTAGGAATGGACGCTGCGGGCGTGGAATCCAAGATTGCGGGCATCAACCATATGGCCTGGCTGCTTGAAGTGAAAAAGGATGGCGTGGATCTGTATCCGGAGATCAAACGCCGCGCGGCGGAGAAGCAGAAGGAGAAGCATCATGACATGGTCCGCTTCGAAATGATGCTGAAGTTCGGCTATTATATTACGGAGTCGTCCGAGCATAATGCGGAATATCACCCGTACTTCATTAAGCGCAATTATCCGGAGCTGATCGAGCGCTTCAATATTCCGCTGGATGAGTATCCGCGCCGTTGTGTCGAGCAGATCAAAGGCTGGAACAATATGCGCGAATCCCTGCTTGCCAACAGCAATATCGAGCATAAACGCAGCCATGAATACGCTTCCCACATTATGGAGGCCATTGAGACGGGTAATCCGTTCAAAATTGGCGGTAACGTCATGAATACGGGCCTGATTACCAACCTTCCGAAGGAAGCTTGCGTAGAGGTACCTTGTCTCGTAGACCGTTCCGGCATTAATCCGACGTATATCGGTGATTTGCCGCCGCAGCTGGCTGCGCTCAACCGCACGAATATTAATACGCAGCTTCTGACGATTGAAGCGGCTTTGACGCAGAAGAGAGAGCATATTTACCACGCGGCTATGCTGGATCCTCATACATCGGCTGAGCTGTCGTTGGATGATATTGTGGCTTTGTGCGATGATTTGATCGAGGCTCATGGTGATTGGTTGCCTCGCTACAAGTGATGCGAATGATCGATGGTGGGCGGGTGCAGGAAATATACTTCCTTCCAGTTGCTGTTGTACCCATGAAATTTGAATTAACTCGCTCGGGCGAGATTTCATGGGTACAAAGGCAAGCGCGTACGCTCTTCCAGTAAGTATATTTCCTTTACCCTATCCATCGATCGCATCGCGATCAAAAAAATCGCCCTAAGCCGGCGATTTTGTAACCGAAATCAGGCCGCCCATACTATTGGGCGGCCTATTTTTGTTTTTTAAAGGCGACTTAGGCCGCCTTGACCTCGAAACATATCAGCTGCCCGGTTCGGTGGGCAGCCTTATCGGCATATAACAGCAATTGATTGAGGGGAGGGATTGTATCTTTTGAGGAGCGCAGCAGCATATGCTTCCGGGGGAGCTTTCTTGCAGAGAGCTTGTAGCCTTTGCCGTCTAAAAGCCTCGTTTACGAGCTTGTTCAAGCTTTAAAACGGCAACAGCAACCGAAAGAGATACAATCCTGGACGGAGATCTCATATGCGTCAATCAGTACAATCCCACACTGAAATCAATTGCGCCCCGCCCGGAAACGGAGAACGGTTTTTAGTTTTTCCGGCGGCGTTTTTCTCGCGTCGGAGATATAGATTTCTTTATGCAGCTTCGAGCTTCGTTTGAGCCCCTGTTCCTCGCAATATTGCTCCATCTTTGCAAAGCTTGCCGGTTCATCATCATACGGGCCGTGATGCATCATTTGAACGCATAGCCCTTCTTCCAGCTTTCCGAACGTTACCTTGCCCAGAAGCGGGTGCGGTTTTTTCTTGCTTACGGTCTCGATCACTTCTAAAGCGAGTGACTCTGTTACAAAATCAGGCTGCCTGATCATAATGGTGTAAACGAGCTTGTCTTTATTGAGGACGGCGGCATGCCGGGCGTCCTCCTCTAAATCCCATATGCCCTCTAAGGGGAACACCGTATAGTCGAAATATCCCTCCGGCGTTACTCCTTTTTTGGGCAGCATTTTTAAGGTGTAGGACAAAGAATATAATACGCCGATGGCATCTTCAAAATCCGAGTGATTGGGGTTGCCCTTCCCGTTTAACATAAAATAGCTCGCGGGAGGAACATCGATCACGGAAGGGACAGCTTTGGGCAGATACAGCGTTTTGTCGTTCTTCTTCCATTCGTATTTCATTTGGACCCCCTCCTTATTCATTAAATTAATTGCCTTTGCGCCCCGCAATAAAGGTTCGAGTCACTTGTTCCGCGGTCAGCTCAAGCAGGGTGGAGGCGCGCTCTATCGCGTCCTGCAGCGTCATGGGCGTAGTTACGATACTATGGACGCTATGGATGCCCTCCGCGTATAGGACGTCAATGCCGGAGCCGACTGAACCGGCCAGCGCAATGACGGGTACACCATGCCGCTTGGCCAGCTGGGCGACGCCCATCGGTGCTTTGCCGGATGCGGTCTGGTGATCGATGCGGCCTTCGCCGGTGATAACGAGTTCAGTCCCGGCCAGATGGTCCTCCAGCCGGACATGCTCCAGGACAACGTCAATGCCGCGGCGCATGGAAGCGGGGAAGAAGGCCAGATAAGCCCCGCATAAGCCGCCAGCTGCTCCGGCGCCCGGGCGTTCGTGAATTCTGACGCCTGTTTTGGCTTCAATAAGATCTGCCCAAATGATCATACCGTGCTCAAGCTGCTCGACCATTTCGGGAGTGGCGCCTTTTTGCGGGCTGAAGATCCGGGAAGCGCCTTGCTCGCCGATAAGCGGGTTTTGCACGTCTGTGGCAATAACGAAAGAGGATTCGGCAATACGCGGATCCCACAAGCTGTCGTCGATCGTAACAATCTCCGCCAGATTACCGCCGCCAGGAGGAATGGGGTTGCCTTCCCGGTCAAGCAGCCGCATTCCAAGCGCCTGCAGCATACCGGCTCCGCCGTCATTGGTGGAACTGCCGCCAACGGTGAGCAGAAACCGCCGGCAACCGCGTTCAAGCGCATGACGGATGAGCTCGCCCGTTCCGTAGGTTGTCGTCCGTACAGGGTTACGTTCTTCCTCTGTCAGTAAGCAAAGGCCTGACGCTTCCGCCATTTCAATAATGGCAGTCTGGCCGAGAAGCCCGTAAGATGCATTCACGGGCTTCCCAAGCGGTCCGGTTACGCTAATGGTCACGCGCTCTCCGTCCGCTGCAGCGAGCAGGCTGTCGATCGTTCCTTCGCCGCCATCGGCGATTGGCAGCTTGATGACGGCGGCATCGGGCAGACATCTTCGGACTCCCTGTGCGATGGCTTCCGCAGCCGCAGCAGCGGACAAGCTTCCTTTGAAGGAATCCGGGGCGATAACGATTTTCATGAACAGCATCTCCTTCTCTGTTCCTTAGTTGCTATTATTATACCTAAATCTCCCGTCCCCGCCTTCATCAACCAGTGGTTATTATTAATCCGCATGCAAGAAATGGTATACTACGTGTAGAATCTGCCTGTGGCAGGGAGGAGTAATACGAATATGGCACAAACGATAACGGTAGTTGGCCTGGGATCCGGAGATCCCGATCAATTAACGCTTGGCGTATGGCGGCGGCTGCAGGCCGCTGAGGCGGTCTATGTCCGTACGGAGCAGCATCCGGTGATGTCGCTGCTGCGCGAGCATCATCTTGCTTACACGTCATTTGACAGCGTATATGAGCAGCATGACACCTTCCCGGAGGTTTATGATACAATAGCGGATACGCTTGTCCGCAAGGCGCGGGAAGCATCCGCGCCAATCCTGTATGCCGTGCCTGGGCATCCGATGGTGGCGGAGCGCACGGTGCAGCTGCTGCGCGAGCGCTGCTCGCAAGCCGGCATTCCGCTCGAGATTATTGGCGGCGAAAGCTTTCTGGATCAAGCGTTTATCCGTCTTGGCATCGATCCGATCGAAGGCTTTTCCCTGCTTGATGCTGCCGAGCTGAAGGCGGCTCATGTACAGCCGCGCGTACATACGATTATTGGGCAGGTCTATGATGCTTACACGGCTTCGGATGTGAAGCTGGCGCTTATGGAGCGTTATCCCGATGATTATGAGGTCGTTGTCGGGCATGCGCTTGGCGTTACGGGCGAAGAGCAGATTCTAAAGGTTCCGCTGTATGAGCTGGACCGGACGCCGGGATTTGGCAATTTGTCGCTGATCTGGGTGCCGCGTACGGAAGAGGATGCCGTTCTTAACCGCACGTTTGACCGCCTGCATGAGATCGTTGCTATCCTGCGCAGCCCCGAGGGCTGTCCGTGGGACCGCGAGCAAACGCATCAATCGATTCGCAAGAACTTCATCGAAGAGCTGTATGAAGCGCTTGAAGCGCTTGATAACGACGATCCTGACAACATGCGGGAGGAGTTCGGCGATGTGATTCTGCAGGTTATGCTGCACAGCCAGATGGAAGAGGAGACAGGTGCTTTCTCCGTCTACGATGTCATCGAGAGCCTGAACGAGAAGCTGATCTTCCGCCATCCCCATGTCTTTGGCGACCGCAGTGCCGGCAATGCGGCTGAGGCGCTTGGCAATTGGGAGCAGATGAAGGCCGAGGAGAAGAAGCGCAAAGGCGAAGCAGACGCCCGCAAATCGCAGCTGGACGGCATTCCGAAGGATCTGCCGGCACTTATGAAGGCCTACCAGCTTCAGAAGAAAGCAGCGAAGGTTGGCTTTGATTGGGAGGAGCTTGGACCGGTTCTCAGCAAAATAGAAGAGGAGCTTCGCGAGCTTCAAGAGGCGATAGATTCGAAGGATTCGGATGAGCAAGCAGGTGAGCTGGGAGATTTGCTGTTTGCGGTCGTGAACGCTTCCCGCTTTATCCATGCGGATCCCGAGGAGGCACTCTCTCGCACGAACGCGAAATTTAAAAGCCGATTCTCTTATATTGAGGAGCAGCTTCGTATAAACGGCAAAACTTTTGACCAGACTGATTTAACAGAAATGGATCGTTGGTGGGAAGAAGCGAAGCGACAATAGAGCCGCCGATTCGCCACAAATCGCAACATTTCTGCATCTTTCGGTAAATTTTTTTACTCGTGCAGCAGGATTTTTTTACAGACAAGCAGAATAAGTATCATCGTGTTTGTGTTTATGCTTAAAATTACCAAACAAACGGTCCGCAGTAGACCGAACAAAACAGGCGAATTGAATTTAGGAGGATATTAATAATGAACAAAACAGATCTGATCAACAACATTGCAACAAAAAGCGGCTTGACTAAACGTGACGTAGAAGCGGTATTGAACGGCTTCCTCGGCGAAGTTACTGACGCGCTTGCAGGCGGAGATAAAGTACAACTGATCGGCTTCGGTACTTTCGAAACTCGTAAACGTTCCGGCCGCGTTGGCCGCAACCCGCAAACGGGCAAAGAAATCTCCATCCCAGAATCCAAAGTTCCTGCATTCAAAGCAGGCAACAAACTGAAAGACGCTATCAAGTAATTCATGCGTCTGGATAAATTCCTCAAAGTATCCCGGTTGATCAAGCGCCGTACGGTAGCGAAGGACGTGTCCGAGCAAGGACGCGTGTGGATCAACGGCCGTGAAGCGAAAGCTAGCAGCACGGTTAAAACAGGGGATGAGCTTACGATCCAATACGGACAGAAGACGGTAACCGTTCGCGTCGAACGGATTGCGGAGACGACTCGTAAGGATGAAGCCGGTGAGCTTTACACTTTGATCAAGGAAGAACAACGCCCGCGCGAGGATAACCTCGGCTGGTAACCAACAAGAGCTGTCACGTAAGCCGTGACAGCTCTTTTGTGTGCTCAGATCAGGAGGAAAGCGGCTATGATACCAGCCATGACGAATTTGCCCGAGATCCGTCCGTCGAAAGGCGGGGGGGTATTAGGGATGACTTTTTCTTTATTTATAAAAAACGCCGGAGCGCTCCTTCTTCTAACAGCGATCACCTCGGTGCCCATTCAGCTTATAGCCTACTACAGCTTTTCGTATGTTCCCAGCTCCTCAGGCTACTCCGTCCGGGATATTCTTATTTCGATGCTATTCATCACTCTATTAACTCCTGTAGTCGTTCACTTTTTGATCGGACGCCTCCAAGGGAGCAAAGGCAGCATAACCGATGCCTACCGCTGGGGACTGCGCAAATGGCCTCGAATGATCATGTACAGCTTTCTCCAAAGCGTTATTTTAACGGCAGGCTTTTTGTTGTTCATCATTCCGGGCTTTTTCATGTACGTGCGGCTGCTGCTATTGCCTGTAGTCGTGTCTGTCGAGAATACGTCGGTAACCAATCCGCTGGAGAGCAGCCGGAATATGGCCAAAGGGCAATTTTGGGCTTTTATCGGCTATAGTGTCGTCATACAGGGAGCTCTTTTTTTGATCACCTGGTCTGCAGGAAAGTTATTCATGGAAGCAGCCTATTCGAACGGGATTACCGTTGCACTCTATAATCTGTTTATAGACTGGATCTCCATACTGGGGACTATTCTGTCTCTAGTTCTCTATCTGAAGCTTAGAACGGAGCAACATGCGGCGACCGCAAAGGCGGCTGATGAAGCTGCTGCAACGGTATAATTCCTAGAAGAAAAGGAGCATTTCTCTTAAAGAGGAATGCTCCTTTTCTATTCTAACAACAAATATATCAATGATATCATTAATTATTTATTGTAAAACAATAAACACTGTGGTACCTTAATGGTGATTTTTCATTATGGAGGGGAGGGGCATGCCAATGGAATTGCAGCCCTTATTGAATGCCGTATGGATCCGCCGCGTCGGGCAGCTCTTTAATTTTGGTTATCAGCAGGCGATGTCCTGTATTTTTCCGGTTATTATATTTGCTTCGCTCGCTTTAACGAAAGTTGTCTCGATTCCGTTCTTTCACCGTTATGATCTTCTTCTACTGATCTGCCTGATTGCGCAAGTTGGCATGGTGGTATTCAAGCTGGAGACGATCGACGAATTGAAGGTTATCTGCATGTTCCATATCATCGGGCTGATGCTTGAGTTGTATAAGGTGCATATGGGGTCATGGTCTTATCCGGGGGAAGGCTGGTCGAAGCTGTTTGGCGTGCCGCTCTATAGCGGGTTTATGTATGCGAGCGTTGCGAGCTATATTTGCCAGGCATGGAGGAGGCTCTCTATTTCCGTGCACGGATGGCCGAGGCAGCGATATGCCGTTATGGTCTGTGCGGCCATTTATTTGAACTTTTTTACCCATCATTATTTCTGGGATTTGCGGTGGGTGCTGACGGTTTTGCTTGTTGTCGTTTTTTATCGTACTTCCTTCACGTACAAAGTGGGGGGCAAGGAGTACCGCATGCATGTGGTGCTGTCGTTTCTGCTCATCGGCTTCTTCATCTGGCTCGCGGAAAATATTTCGACGTTTATGGGGGCATGGGCTTATCCGAACCAAGAGCATACCTGGCATATTGTCCATCTGGGCAAGATCAGCTCCTGGTTCCTGCTTGTTGTCATCAGCGTCATTATCGTGGCGCAGCTGAAGCGCGTGAAGGGTGCCAGGGAAGGAGGCAATCCGGCTCTCTAGCGGAAATATGAAAGAGTAGATTTGCCCCCGGCGGCTGTTCTAAAGTTCGTAGAGCCCCCATAAGCTAGTCTCAAGCTATGCTTTCGAAGTGGAGGGACGGGTCAATGGTTGAACAAAGCAAAGGGCAGAAGCGGCAGGAAGTTAAGATGCTGAACCGCAAGCTGCTCGAAATTACCGGCGTTTTAAATGTGGAAAGTTTCGACAGCGAAGAGTTTCTGCTCGATACCGAACTTGGCTTCCTGATGATAAAAGGGCAAAACCTGCATATTAAACATCTCAACCTCGAGCAGAATCTGGTTGCGATTGAGGGGCTTGTCCATTCGCTCGCCTATTTGGACGGCAATGCCTCTACCAAAACAAAGGGTTTATTCGGGAAGCTGTTTAAGTGACCTCCTTAAGCTTACAGTTTTTCACAATGGGGATGATGCTGCTGTCGGGCATCGGAATGGGCGTGATCTTCGACGGCTATCGGGTGGTGTCGAACGAATTGCGCTTTCCGCGGTGGACGCTGCCGGTACTCGATATGGTGTACTGGCTGGCCGCATCACTCCTTGTGTTCCGGGTGCTGTACGCCAGCAACTACGGCGAGGTGCGGGCGTATGTCTTTCTTGGTTTGCTTATTGGCGTATTGAGCTATTACTGGCTGCTGAGCAAGCCGGTTATCGGTATTGTGAAATGGCTCATTGAAGCGGTACGAGCCCTCATTCGGTTCACGCTCCGGACATTTGACCTGCTAATCGTGAAGCCGGTCATTCTGCTGTACCGGTTAATCCGCGTTCTTATCGGATTTGGGACTGCACTCACTGTATTCCTGTTAAAAATTGTGCTACAATTGGTTCGACCATTCTGGCTGCTGTTCAGATTTCTGCTTGGTCCGCTCATTCGTCCGCTGTGGCGATGGCTTGGACCGCGTCTTAACAGTCTGCAGCTTAAAGAAAAATGGGACAAGGTACGAGCTGGCGTGATTAAATTATGGAAACGCCTGTTTTAACGAAGACTATGCTTTCGAAGCATGAATCATCGCAATGGGCAGTAAAATCGGCCATTTTTGGGTGATTATTGATTTTAGGAGGTTTACCGTTATGACGACTGCCACAGCCAATCAATCGACAGGGAACGCAGGATCCAAACGCCGTTTGCGCATATGGGCCATGTGCATCACTCTATTTTTGTGCTGGGCTGCGTATACCTTTATTGGACAGATCAAGGATGGCCGGGCCACGCAGGTACAGCTTACGGAGATCAAGAAGCAGGTAGATGATTCCACCCTGCAGTCCAAACAGCTCCAACAGCAAATTGATCGACTTAACGATCCGGAATATATCAGACAACTAGCAACGAAGGAACAAGGGATGGTAACTCCTGGAGAACAGCAGATTCAGGTCATTAAATAGACGCCACAACGGGTGAACGTCTGTTGACCTTACTTTGGCGATTCGGTTATAATCACGATAGTAACGCTATTTAGCTTAGGGAGGAACATTTTATTTTATGGCAATTGAAGTAGGGGCCAAGTTAGAAGGCAAAGTGACAGGCATAACGCATTTCGGAGCATTCGTCGATTTGTCCGGGGGTGTCACAGGGCTCGTTCACATCTCGGAAATTGCCGACAACTACGTCAAAGACGTGAAGGATCACCTGAAAATTGACGATGTTGTTAAAGTCAAAGTGATCAACGTTGATAAGGACGGTAAGATCGGACTTTCCATTAAACAGGCAGTTGACCGGCCAGAAGGCCAAGTAGCGCCACAACGTGAACCACGTGTTGGTGGTGGAAGCGGCGGAGGCGGCGGTTTTAACCGTGGAGGCGGCGGTCAAGACCGTGGTGGACGTCCATTCAACAAGCAGTCGGCTGGCAGACCGTCTTACAACAAACCGTCATTCGAGGATAAAATGTCTCGCTTCCTGAAAGATAGCGAAGAACGGATTTCCTCCCTGAAGAAAAATACCGAAGGCAAACGCGGCGGACGCGGTGCTAAACGGGTCTAAGCTGGATTTTATACAATCATATGAGGGCAGAACCTAAACGGTTCTGCCTTTTTTACGGCAATGGACCATGAATATGGTCCATTCCGCGATAAAACCTACCGCTAAACGCGGTCGCTCATCATCGAACTGCAACGATAAGGGTTTTCTCACCGCATTTGATCCGCGATAAAACCTACCGCTAAACGCGGTCGCTCATCATCGAACTGCATCGATAAAGGTTTTCTCACGCAACTCTCCTTAACGTCTCGACACTTCCGCGTGGTTGTGTTTAAAAATTTCCAGCGCGGGGTAATAACAATCACCCTGCACGGGCCGTACGACATGACAAACTTCTTCATAAAGCAGAGACACGCTGCCTTCAACTGGCTGCAAATACAGCGTTGTTTATGATCCTCAGGTTCATGCTCCCTCCCAAACGGATGCCAGATTGGCGTTTTTCTAGCCTCTTCTATGCTAAATTCCAAAAAATATACCTCTTCCGAAAAAAAGTTTTACTCGTTTTCCCCGATACTCCTTGCAATCCCGACAGCAGAAAACAAAGATGTCGCAGGCTGCGGAAGGCGCGGAGCGACGGTTTTTGTTGAAGCGGCAGACGTGCCAATAGTCTCGTGTTAGGTTTAAGCTCAGGAACGGCGCGGTTTTGAAAGCGCTGACAATTTATGGCTTGCCCTTTTGGCTTTTGTCGGAAAAAACTTTTAGGCACCCACGGTAAACTGACAAACTTTTATACGGACATGCTCCTATAATGAGAACCACAATAAACCGGAATGGGTGGTGCTTGTTATGAAGAAGCAAAATGTGATTATGTTTCCTGCAGGAGAACAACAGATGGGGTGGGGACGTTCGATCATGGATAAAGGGCGGGGATGGCTATCCTCAAGAAGACTTGTCCAATTAGTGCTTGCTAAGAAATGGACCATTATGCTGGTCGGGCTTGGTTTTCTGCTCGGACGGGCGGTGATCCTGGAATCCTTAATGCCCTTTGCTGCTGCGTACTTCGCGGTTGTCTACTTTCTTCGAAAAGACGCATTCGCCTGGACAGCCGTCTCGCTTGTGGCCGGGAGCTGGTTCGCGGTTACGCCCGCACCCTTATGGATCGGGATGGAGCTGGCCGTTCTATTCCTCTTATTTAAAGGCCTGGAGGCTTACGAAAAAGCGGAGCTCGGGACTGCTCCCTTACTCGTCTTTATCTCCACCTTACTTGTGCAGCTATTTGGACTCTTCATAGGAGATACGATGAGCTGGTATGGATTTATGATGGTGGTGGTAGAGGCGGCGCTCAGCTTTGTGCTTACGCTGGTCTTTATTCAAGCCATACCGGTTCTGACCATGTCGAAGAAGACCGCCTCTCTCAAGAATGAGGAAATCATATGTCTCATGATCTTGCTTGCCTCCGTCATGACCGGGGCGGTAGGCTGGCAAATTTACGGTCTGTCCGTTGAACATATCATGTCGCGGTTCCTGCTGCTGCTGTTCGCGCTGGCAGGAGGGGCTCCGCTTGGCGCCTGCGTTGGGGTAGTGGCCGGGCTGATCCTCAGCCTCGCTGACTTTAACTCGGTGGTGCAGATGAGTCTGCTCGCCTTCGCAGGGCTGCTGGCCGGCCTTCTGCGGGAAGGCGGCAAAGCGGCTGTCGCTTTCGGCATGCTGCTAGGCACTTCGATTCTTGCCGTTTATGTCGGCAGCGGATCGGATGTGATGACCTCGACCTGGGAGTCGGTCACAGCAGCCGTTCTGCTTATGCTTACACCCAAAATCATGATTCGAACCATCGCCCGCTATGTTCCGGGCACCAACGAGCATGCCAAGTCGCAGCATGAATATGCCAAGCGCGTACGCGACGTAACGGCGGATCGGGTATCGCAATATTCGGAGGTGTTCCGCCAGCTCTCGAAGAGCTTTGGTCAGTTGAATGGCACAGCAGCCACAGTGAAGCGAGAGGAGGAGATTAATACTTTCATGCAGTCGGTATCGGCGCGAAGCTGCGCGGACTGCCATAGAAACCGGGCTTGCTGGGAGGGCAAGTACTATCAAACCTATCAAATGATGAAAGATATGATCTCGGCGGTGGAGGAGGACCGCATACCCTCGCACAATATGCCGCGCACATGGGCTTCGCACTGCACGAAGCCGGCACAGGTGCTGGGCATTATCGAGCAGGAGCACGAGTTGTACAAGAATGATATGCACTGGAAAAAACAAATATTCGACTCCCGCCAGCTTGTGGCGGATCAACTATCGGGCGTATCTCAGGTAATGGAGGACCTGGCGCGAGAGATTAAGAGAGAAGGACAGACTCTTCATCTGCAGGAGGAACAGATCCGCGAAGCATTGGAGGGGCTGGGCTTATCCATACAGGAAATCGAAGTGATTAATTTGGAGGAGGGGAATGTGGAAATCGAGCTGTACCACCATTTCGCAAGGGGCTACGACGAAAGCCGCAAAATTATTGCGCCGCTCTTATCGGATATTTTGGGCGAGCATGTGGCCGTCAAGTCGGAGAGGCCGCCAGAGAAGAATGGCGAGCCGACACTCGTTGTGTTTGGCTCAGCGAAGGAGTTTGAGGTGGAAACGGGCATAGCGGGCGCTGCTAAGGGTGGCGATTTGCTGTCGGGAGACAGCTTCAGCATGCTTGAGCTTGGCAATGGCAAGTTTGCCGTGGCGATTAGCGACGGCATGGGCAACGGGGAACGCGCGCGCCAGGAGAGCAGCGCAGCCCTGTCGATTCTGCAGCAGCTGCTGAAATCCGGGATGGATGAGAAGCTGGCAATCAAATCGGTCAATTCGATCCTGCTGTTAAGATCGCCGGATGAAGTGTTCGCGACGATTGATTTAGCGATGATCGATTTATATACAGCCAAAACGACCTTTATGAAGATCGGGTCTACGCCAAGCTTTATTAAACGCGGAAACGAGGTGATCCCGGTAACGGCAAATAATTTGCCGGTCGGTATTTTACAGGATATCGATTTCGATTTGATCTCAATGCCGCTGCAGCCAGGCGACACAATCGTCATGATGAGCGACGGTATTTATGATGCGCCGGGGCATGCGGTTAATAAGGAGATGTGGATGAAGAGGATTATTCAAGAGCTGAAGACGGAGAATCCGCAGGAGATGGCCGATGCCTTGCTGGAGACTGTCGTGAGGCATCATGAAGGGGATATTAATGATGATATGACCGTGCTTGTAGCGCGGATCGATAAGCATTTGCCGGAGTGGGCGTCATTCCGCTGGCCTGGACTTACACGGCTGGAACGGCCCCGTACGGTTAGCTGAAGGAGGCAGATGACATATGGGCGGATGCAGGCTCTTAGGCTAAAGCGCGGCAGGTTGCGCTTTAGCCTGGAGCCTTTTTGCTTCATAAATGGGACAAGTTATGCTTTATTTTAGGTTTTTAAATCGACAGCCTGCATAATTTCTCGGGAAATAGGGCAATCTAGCGGTTTATCCCTCGCTTCAAACGGCAAAACTGATAGAGAGGTTATGCTTGTTTCGAAGAGGAGGCAATGAAGAATGAAACAGATTTTGCTGGTGACGGATGGCTGCTCCAACGTCGGGATGAGCCCGGTTGTGGCGGCGGCGCATGCGAAGGCGGAAGGAATTGCGGTAAATGTTGTAGGCATTTTGGATTATGGCGATGTAGGAGAGCTTGGTGCATCCGAGATTGAAGAGGTGGCTCGTGCCGGAGGCGGCCTGAGCAGACTTGTAAATATGCGGCAGCTGTCGCAGACGGTTCAAATGCTGACGAGGAAAACAGCGGTCCAAACGATTCAGCTGGCCGTCCAGAAGGAACTGAAGCAGGTGCTTGGCAACGGCTCGATTGAAGCGCTCCCGCCCGAGAAGAGGAGCGAGGTTGTCCGTGTCATTGACGAGCTGGGAGAGACCTCTAAGCTGCAGGTTGCCCTGCTTATTGACGCGAGCGCCAGTATGAAGCCAAAGCTTCGCGCGGTGGAGGAAGCAATCCATGACCTGATGCTGAGCCTGCAGGCCCGCCAGGGGCATAGCGAGATTGCGGTATTCCATTTTCCAAGCAGCAAGTACGGAGAGGACTGTAAGCTGGATCTCGATTGGACCGATAATCTGAAAAATATTTCTTCTATATTTACGAAATTTCCGATGAGCGGGACAACGCCGACAGGACCGGCTCTTATGCAGGTCATTGATTTTTATCGGCAGGGGGATTATGGTAAGAAGAGCAAAAACGATGAAACGGATGGGATGATGAGTGACTACGTCGTTTAAGTTAAATCTCCGCCGCGGTGCCGTTGTAACGGGGAAGTGGAAGCATTCCCGTTATCGTGTGGAGCGGTTGCTTGGAGAGGGAGCGAACGGCAAGGTTTATCTCGTTCATGCTGACCGCGGCTGGTGCGCACTTAAGGTAGGAATGGATGCCATTGATCTGCAGTCGGAGATTAACGTGCTGCAGGCACTCGAGAAGCAGGACCGGAAGCAGACCTACCTCTACGAGGTGGACGATCTGCTTGGACCTGACGGCAAAGAGTATCCTTTCTATATTATGAGATACGTGCGCGGAGTAACGATTTCCGATTTTTTGACGAAGAACGGACCGGAGTGGTTCCCCCTTATTGGGCTTAATCTGCTTAGTAAGCTTGCCGAGCTTCATCGCAAAGGCTGGGTATTTGGCGATCTGAAGATTGACAACGTACTGGTTGCCGATTACGGGTACGTGGAGCTTGTCGATTACGGCGGCGTTACGGCTATGGGCAAGGGCATCCGCCAGTTCACGGAGATTTATGACCGCGGCTTCTGGAATGCGGGGTCGCGCTCGGCCGATGCGAGTTATGACCTGTTCTCTTTTGCCCTACTGTGCATCATGCTGCATGAACCGAAGAAGCTTCAAGCACTGACCGGAGGCTTGCCGCAGATTCGTTCTGCGGAGGAGCTGGAGCGTTTGATTAACGAGTGCAAGGGGCTGACTCCGGTAGCGGGCTGGTTGAAGCAGGCAATGGCCGGACGGTTCTACGATGCTTCCGAAGGGGTGGAAGCATGGCGGAGGCTGCTGCACCGCCGGGACACGAGAGTAAAAAGCTCAAAGACGCCTGGCTGGCTGAAGGGACTTGCAGCCGTATCGGCGGTTGTGCTGGGGATCTCCGTTTACTGGCTGCTTCGCGGTGGTATATAAAAGGTATATAGAAGAAACAGGGAATTAAAATGAAGGGAACGGGGAGATACATACGGATATGGAAACGGGGGACCATAAGCTGCCAACCGAGATGATGAAGTTTGCGGCAGCTGAACAGCTATGGTCGAAGGGCGACCGGATCGTGGCCGCTGTATCGGGCGGTCCCGATTCGATGGCTCTGCTGCATATGCTCTGTGCGGCAGCGCAGCAAGATGAGCTCACGGTTATTGCCGCCCATGTGAATCACGGCTTCCGCAAGGAAGCATCGCGGCAGGAGGCGGAAATTGTCCGCCAATATGCAGCGAAGCTTGGTGTATCCTTTGAAATGATTGAATTGGATATGCCGGCATACATAGAAGAAACAGGAATGAATGCCCAGTCTGCAGCGCGCGAGAAGCGTTATGCCTTCCTTCATGAAGCGGCACATAAATATCGCGCCTCGGCCATAGCCCTCGCCCATCATGCCGATGACCAGGCAGAGACGGTGCTGATGCGGATCATCCGCGGAGCAGGCCTGACCGGCCTTGCGGGCATGGCAGCCAAACGGCAAGAAAAAAACGTGGAACTTATACGTCCGTTACTTCGTATGAACAAGTCAGACATTGTGGATTATTGCTCCGGGCAGAGCATTCCGTACTGCCACGACAGCAGCAACAATGAGCGATATTATTTCCGTAATGTCGTTCGGCTCGATGTTCTTCCTTATCTTTCGCAATTTAATCCTCAGCTTACCCACTCGCTCCGGCGGATCGCCGACGTGGCGGGGGCCGAGGATGACTGGATGGAGCTTGAAGCGCAAAAGCTGTTTGCATCTCTTGCAACGTCAACCCCGGATGAATGCAAGGTAGATGTCAGCATGCTGCACGGCCTTCATGTCGCTTTACAAAGAAGATTGATTAAACTAATATTAAATTATCTTTCGAAGGATGCAGAAATTGCCTCCTTTGACGCAATTGAGACAATGCGGCTTGCGGCAGCTCCTGCAGCCCCGAGTACCTGGCGATACGATGCAGGCTCGGGCGTTCGGTGCATCCGCGAGTATGGCAGCATCCGATGGGTTCGAGTGCTTAGCGCCGCAATTACCCCGGAAGCAGGCTATGCTTACCCGGTATCCCGCGAATCAGAGAAGGCGAGCATCGCGGCCGGCGGGCGCAGACTGCATATCGAGCGTCAGAAGCGGGGCGAGGCGGTGAAGCCGGCGGGACGAAGCGAGGTTTGCTTTGATGCGGATCAGCTTGTTTTTCCGCTCACGGTACGAAATCGGCAGCCTGGCGACCGAATTCAGGTTTTAGGATTAAATGGGTCCAAAAAAGTGCAAGATATGTTCGTTGACGAAAAGATCGCGCCGTCCGAGCGTGAACGCTATCCGCTTCTTGTTGATGCGGAAGGCCGCCTGCTCTGGATTCCGGGCATCCGACGTTCGAGCCATGCGCTAACCGGTCATGAGACAACGGACTTCCTGTTCATTCGAATGGAGAACGAATAAGAAGACCTGCTGTATTCATAATTATAAAGTGAAAGATATAGGAGGATTTACATTTTGTTGAACGATATTAAAGAGGTACTCTATGACGAAGGACAAATCAAAGCGAAGGTGAAGGAACTTGGGGAAACGCTGAGCCGTGACTTTGACGGGCGTAATCCGCTCGTTATTTGCGTCCTCAAAGGCGCATTTATTTTCATGTCCGACCTGGTCAAAGAGATGCCGATTAAACTTGAAATCGACTTTATGGCGGTATCGAGCTACGGGGCTTCGACCAAATCGTCGGGTGTCGTCAAGATTATTAAAGATCTTGATGCTTCTGTAGAAGGGCGTGACGTCCTGATCGTCGAAGATATTATCGACAGCGGTCTGACGCTAAGCTACCTGATCGATGTGCTGGAGCGCCGCAATGCCAAGTCGGTAACGGTTGCTACGCTCTTCGATAAGCCTGCGCGCCGTTCGGTGGATCTGGAAGCGGACTACACCGGCTTCTCGCTGCCGGATGAGTTTGTTGTCGGCTATGGCCTCGATTACGCAGAGAAATACCGCAACCTTCCGTTCATTGGCATTCTGAAGCCGGAAGTTTACGAGAAATAGAAATTGCGGTTAAACCGGCATGCCTCCCCCTCGCCTTTGGTTCTATTGAGATGGAAAGTCATGCTATGTTAAAATATTAGAAGCGTCTTGAGAGGAGGTAGGGGATGAATCGGATCATCCGTAACACTGGATTTTATTTGATCATCTTTTTAGTAACGGTTGGGATTATTCAGTTTATCAGCAGCCAAAATAATACTACCGTCGGAATTCGTTACGATCAGCTTCGCCAGGCGATCAGTTCCAACAATGTTGAAGAACTGACCGTGAAGTACGATGGTTATACTTATTTGGTTTCAGGTAAATATAAAGAGCCGCCTGCGGACTCCAAAGGAGAGAAGAACTTCTCATCGCGGGTAGCCTTGGAAGCGGGAGAAGATATTCTCGCTGCAGAAGAGCAATATGGATTCAAGCTGAACTATAAGCCAATGGATACACCAAGCATCTGGCTTACGTTCCTTACTTCCATAATTCCGTTTGTGATCATATTTATTTTGTTCTTCTTCCTGATGAATCAAGCCCAGGGCGGCGGCGGCAAAGTGATGAACTTTGGCAAGAGCCGCGCAAGGCTGTACAACGAAGAGAAGAAGCGCATCACGTTTGAGGATGTGGCAGGTGCCGACGAAGAGAAGCAAGAGCTTGTCGAAGTCGTTGACTTCCTGAAGGATCCTCGCAAATTCAATGTGGTGGGCGCGCGTATTCCGAAGGGCGTATTGCTCGTTGGTCCTCCGGGTACCGGTAAAACGCTTCTTGCCCGCGCCGTAGCCGGCGAGGCAGGCGTACCATTCTTTAGCATCTCCGGTTCGGACTTCGTGGAAATGTTCGTTGGTGTTGGTGCATCCCGTGTCCGCGACTTGTTCGAGAATGCGAAGAAAAACGCTCCTTGTATTATCTTTATTGACGAGATCGATGCGGTTGGCCGTCAGCGCGGCGCCGGACTTGGCGGCGGACATGACGAACGTGAGCAAACGCTCAACCAATTGCTCGTTGAGATGGACGGCTTTGGCGCCAACGAAGGCATTATTATCGTCGCAGCGACGAACCGCCCGGATATTCTTGACCCGGCGCTTCTTCGTCCGGGACGTTTCGACCGTCAAATTACGGTTGACCGCCCAGATGTGAAAGGCCGTGAAGCTGTACTGAAAGTACATGCACGCAACAAGCCGCTTAATAAAGACGTTAAGCTTGATGTCATTGCTAAGCGTACAACCGGCTTCACCGGTGCAGATCTGGAGAACCTGCTGAACGAAGCAGCCCTCCTTGCTGCCCGCCGCAACAAGAAAGACATTGCCATGCAAGAGGTTGATGAAGCGATTGACCGCGTTATCGTTGGTACGGAGAAGAAGAGCCGTGTCATCAGCGACCGCGAGAAGCGTATCGTCGCCTACCACGAAGCAGGTCATACCATTGTCGGCTACTTCCTGGAGCACGCGGACATGGTGCATAAAGTTACAATCATTCCTCGCGGCCGCGCCGGCGGTTACGTCATTATGCTTCCGAAGGAAGACCGTATGCTCGTAACGAAGCAAGAGCTGCTCGACAAAGTAACGGGTCTGCTTGGCGGACGGGTTGCAGAGGAATTGTTTATCGGCGAGATTGGTACTGGCGCATACAGCGACTTCAAGCAAGCCACCGGTATCGTCCGCAGCATGATTATGGAATACGGCATGAGCGACAAGCTTGGCCCAATGCAATTCGGCCAATCGCAAGGCCAGGTATTCCTTGGCAGAGACCTTGGTCACGAGCAGAATTATTCCGATAAAATTGCTTATGAAATTGACCAAGAAATGCAAAACTTCATCAATGATTGCTACACTCGCGCGAAGCAGTTGTTGACGGATAAGAGCAGAGAAGTACATCTGATCGCTCAAACGCTGCTTAAAGAAGAGACGCTCGAGCTTGAGCAAATCAAGAATTTGATTGAATCCGGAGATCTTGCGGGCGGAGATAAGCCTGTCGGAGAAGGAAGCGGAGCAGCTGAATCTTCTTCCGAGCCAATCGTAGATACGATCGGCGGCGTGAAGGTTCGCATTCAAGGCCGTGACGCAGGCGATATTACGCCTCCTGAACTGGATGAACAAAAACCAGACGACGAAGATCCAAACAAAGGATCTTAATAATCAAGCAGCTGTCTTATGTTTGCATTCGCAAGCGTGAGGCAGCTGTTTTTTTGGATATATGTTTCATTGTTCGGATTCTGAGGGTAATAACAAGCAAACACGTCGGGATTAAGTCAGCTATTTGTTGGAAAATTCCGAACGATCTCGCACAAAAGTTACATAAATGAACCATGTTCTACTGAACATAATTTCTGTGTTAAATTAGTTGACATAATGTGATTGACGGCTGTTAGATTGTAATTATAATTAAGAAGAATAGCGGCGGTGGACATCAAGAATAATAAAGATAGTACAATTGCCCTAACTAAAATAAAAAGCAGGGGAGAGAAACAGGTATGAAAAAACAGGCGGGTTTAATGCTTATGATTATCCTGGCGTTGACAGTTGTCTTGTCCGCATGCGGAAGCAAGAGCGACAATGGCGCAAATAACGCTAACACGGGCGGCAATGCAGGTACTGCATCTCCGGACGCATCCGAAGCACCGGCTTCTAAACTGAAGATCGGTATGGCAACGGACGTTGGCGGCGTTAACGACAAATCCTTCAACCAAAGCGCGTGGGAAGCTCTGAAGAAAGTAACGGCTGACACTGGCGCTGAAACAAAATATCTTGAATCCAAAGGCGATGCCGACATGGAGCCTAACTTGAAGGCTTTCGTATCGGAGAAATATGATCTGACTTGGGGTATCGGTTTCCTGTTTACGGATGCGATGACTAAAGTTGCAACGGAAAATCCGGATTCCAAATTTGCGCTTATCGACGCGGCAGTAGAGCTGCCAAACGTTGAGTCCGTAGCATTTGCGGAGAACGAAGGCTCCTTCCTCGTTGGTGTAGTTGCAGGTCTGACAACAA
Source organism: Paenibacillus glycanilyticus (assembly GCF_023715145.1). GTDB lineage: Bacteria > Bacillota > Bacilli > Paenibacillales > Paenibacillaceae > Pristimantibacillus > Pristimantibacillus glycanilyticus_A. Next base: position 51,914 of record NZ_JAMBNP010000018.1, read on the forward strand.
AAACAAACAAAATCGGCTTTGTAGGCGGTATGGAAATTCCGGTTATCAAGAAATTCGAAGCCGGCTTTAAAGCGGGTATCGAAGCGGTTAACCCTGAAGCTGCAAAAGCACTGAAAATCAACTATGTAGGCGACTTCTCCAAGCCTGACCTTGGCAAGCAAGCGGCTGCTACGATGTACGACGCTGGCGTCGACATCATCTTCCACGCTTCCGGCGCATCCGGCAATGGCGTATTCAACGAAGCGAAATCCCGTAAAGACGCGGGTAAAGACGTATGGGTAATCGGCGTTGACAAAGACCAATCGCTTGAATTCGGTGACGAAATTACACTGACTTCCATGATGAAAGGCGTAGAAGCTGCCGTTTATAAAGTATCGACTGATCTGATCAACGGCAACTGGAAAGGCGGACAAGTCGTAACTCTTGGTCTGAAAGACAATGGCGTAGGCTTGCCTGAGACTTCCACGAAGAACGTTCCAGCTGATGTTTTGGCTAAAGTTGAAGAGTTCAAACAAAAAATCATCAGCGGCGAGATTACGGTGCCTACCGAATAATTTTCGGACAGAAAATTATTTGATGTCGCTGTGTCAAGGCAAGGCCGGCTCCAGCCGGTCTTGTCCTTTTTTGCCATTAAGGTAGAAACCCCGGGGGGATGATGGAAGAATGATCCGGAGCACAACGGCTGTCGAACTAAAAGGAATAACGAAACGTTTTCCAGGGTTAGTGGCCAATGATAACATTAATTTTGAACTGAAAAAAGGCGAGATTCATGCCCTTCTTGGTGAGAATGGCGCGGGTAAATCGACGCTAATGAACATTTTGTTTGGTTTGTATCAGCCGGAAGAAGGCGAGATTTGGGTTAACGGCAATAAGACCGTCATTGACGGAGCAGGTAAAGCAATTGAACTTGGGATCGGCATGGTCCATCAGCATTTCAAGCTTGTGCAGCCTTTCACGGTTGCCGAGAATATCGTGCTTGGCAACGAGCCGTCTAAATTCGGTTTTTTGAAGTACAGAAAAGCAAATCAGAGAGTTCGGGATCTTTCCGAACGTTACGGATTGAAAGTAGATCCGCAGATGCGGATTCAAGATATTACGGTCGGCATGCAGCAGCGGGTAGAGATTCTGAAGACGTTGTACCGCGGCGCCGATATTCTGATCTTCGACGAGCCTACGGCAGTACTAACCGTTCAGGAAATCGAAGAGTTGATTGAAATTCTGCGCAGTCTGTCGGCAGAGGGCAAATCCATTATCCTCATTACCCATAAGCTGAAAGAAGTTATGGCTCTTGCCGATACGGTAACCGTAATCCGCAGAGGAAAGGTGATCCGCACCCTTCCGACATCGGAGACAAACGAACGTCATTTGGCCGAGCTCATGGTCGGCAGAGACGTGACCTTCGAAGTTGAGAAATCGAAGCAGGAGCCTGGCGATGTCGTGCTGTCTGTTGATTCCTTGCGCATGAAGGGCGATCAAGGCAAGCAGGTGCTCGACGGAATCAACTTTAATATCCGGGCAGGCGAGATTCTCGGTATTGCAGGGGTAGACGGCAACGGCCAAAGCGAGCTTGTCTATGCGATTACGGGCATGCGAGGCGTAAACGGCGGAAGCGTGAACCTCAATGGCAAGGATATTACGAACCGCACGCCGCGGGAAGTGTCGCTTGCCGGAATAAGCCATATACCGGAGGACCGGCATAAGCATGGTCTGGTGCTTGATTTTACGCTGAGCGAGAACATGATTCTTGGCAGTTATTTCGATCCGCAGTTTGGCAAAAATGGCTTTATCGATTTCAAGGCCATGGACACGCTGGCTGACAAGCTGGTACTTGAGTTTGATGTCCGCGGGTCCGGTATTCATGCCAAAGCCCGTTCGCTCTCCGGCGGTAACCAGCAGAAGGCCATAATTGCCCGGGAGCTGTGGAAGAATCCCGATCTGCTTATTGCGGTGCAACCGACACGCGGTCTCGATATTGGCGCGATTGAATACGTACATAAGCGTCTGGTGGAAGCGCGGAATCAAGGTAAGGCCATTCTGCTCATTTCGTTTGAGCTTGATGAGCTGTATGCCTTGTCCGACCGGATTGCGGTTATGTACGAAGGACGTTTAATGGGTGAAGTGGATGCCGATAATCGCGACGATCAGCAGTTGGGTCTCATGATGGCAGGCGATTCAGCCGCAGCTGCTTCAACAGAAGGGAGGGGGTAGAACAGCATGAATACAATGAGAAAAATATTCGACAAGTCCTCCTTCCTGGTGCCGCTTGTTGCGATCATCCTGGGTCTTATCTGCGGTGCTCTTGCCATGCTTGCCGGCGGATATGATCCATGGCTGGCTTACAGCTCCTTGGTGAAGAAGCTGTTTGGCAGTCCGTATGATATTGGCGAGGCGATCCGCGCGATTACACCGCTTATCTTTACGGGTATTGCAGTAGCTTTTGCCTTCCGTACGGGCCTCTTCAATATTGGTGCGGACGGTCAATTCCTGATGGGGATGACAGGCGCGACGATTGTGGGGGTAACTCTTGATTTGCCATGGTACATCCATGCGCCTCTGGCGATTATTGTAGGCGGTCTGTTTGGCGGCCTGTGGGCGGCACTTGCCGGCTACCTGAAGGCAGCCCGCGGCGTCAACGAGGTTATCTCCTCGATTATGCTGAACTGGATTGCGCTTTTCCTGTCTAACTATATCGTAGGTACTTATCTCGTTATGGAAGGCCAACAGAAGTCCAAGCCGATTCATGAATCGGCGCTTGTATCGATCAAATGGCTGTCCGAAAGCATGGGCAATGCCCGGATGCATTGGGGAACGCTGTTTGCGATTATCGGCCTGATTGTGTTTTATGTCATCTTGTGGCGCACGAAAAAAGGCTATGAGCTGCGCGCAGTTGGTCTCAATCCCCACGCTGCGCTGTATGCCGGCATGAACGTCAACCGTACAATCGTTACTTCGATGTTTATCAGCGGCGTATTTGCGGGTCTTGGCGGCGTGTTCGAGATTCTGGGCGTCTTCGGCTACCAGACGGTTATGGCCGCTTCATGGGGGTATGGCTTTGACGGTATCGCGGTTGCGCTTCTTGGCGGCAACACGCCTATCGGCGTATTCCTCGGGGCTATTCTGTTCGGTGGGCTTAGCTACGGTTCGGCGGGGATGAGCTTTGGGGCGAATGTGCCGCCGGAAATTGTCCGGATCGTTATCGGCTCGATCATTTTCTTTGTTGCTTCGCATGGACTCGTGAAGTTCTTCCTGAAGCCATTTATGATTCGCCGCTCGAATAAGGGCAAATCGGAAGGAGGCGGTGCACGATGAACGCACTTGATACAATCGGACAATTAATCAGTATTACGCTTGTTTTCTCGACGGCGCTCATCTTCACCGGTCTTGGCGGGGTATTCTCGGAACGGTCCGGCGTTGTGAATATCGGTCTTGAAGGACTTATGATCGCAGGCGCTTTTGGCGCTGCCGTATTTACGGATCAAGCCATTCAAGGGGGAATGAAGCATGGCGCTCCTTGGATTGGGCTGCTCGCAGGCTTAGTGTTGGGGCTTGTGGTATCGCTGTTGCATGCCGTTGCCACCATAACGTTTAAGGCCGACCAAACCATTGTTGGCGTCGTTATTAACATCCTTGCGGCCGGGTTGGCCATTTATTTGACGAAAAGCTTGTACGAAGGCTCCGGGCAAACAACAACGCTGGAGTATGTATTTAATCCGGTTGCTATTCCGGGGCTATCCGATATCCCTCTGCTCGGCAAAGGGATCTTCACCGCTTACCCGACCACTTACATCGTCATTGGGGTTGTTATTCTCAGTTATATCGTCCTGTACCGTACGACCTTTGGTCTTCGTCTCCGCGCGGTTGGCGAGCATCCAAGCTCGGCCGATACCGTCGGCATCAGCGTAACGAAGTACCGCTACATCGGCGTTATGCTGAGCGGCGCTTTAGCCGGACTTGGCGGGGCAACGATTGCCCTGACAACAACAAGCAACTTTGCCCATAACACGATTTCCGGGCAAGGCTTTATCGCCATTGCGGCTGTTATCTTCGGGAAATGGAATCCGATTGGCGTAGCCGGCGCGGCCATCTTCTTCGGGATGGCGCAAGCGCTCCGCAACTGGGCGCAGCTGTTCGAATGGTCGCATCATATTCCGAACGAATTTTTCTACATGCTGCCGTACCTGCTGACGCTTCTCGTTCTGGCAGGAGCAGTGGGACGTTCGTCGGCGCCAGGGGCGCTTGGCGAGCCGTATGATCCGGCAAAAAGATAGCTTGGGTCCCGTTGCAAGAGCTGTTAAAGGCCTCTTCTCCGCATTATGCAAAATTTGCTGCGGAGAAGAGGTTTTTTATTGTTTAAATGCATTGACAGTAACCTGCACCTGGAGTAAATTAAACCTTAACAAAAGAATCACAAATAGGCCATTGACTTTGAAATAGTTTGTGCATGATTTCACAAAGTCTGGATAGCCATAATCGGAATGGGTTTTATCGCCCATCCCTCATAAGAGGAGAGGATCAACTGTGGAAGCACTGGCGCTGGAACGCAAGGCGGAACAGAATCGTGAACTGCGTGAAAGGCTCATGCAATTGAAGAAGGAACGCAATGCCATCATTCTTGCCCATTATTATCAACGCGATGAAATTCAAGAGGTGGCCGATTTCCGCGGGGACTCTTTCCTGCTCGCGCAGAAGGCCGCGCAAACCGATGCGGACGTTATTGTTTTTTGCGGCGTTCATTTCATGGGAGAAAGCGCGAAAATCCTGGCTCCGAACAAAACCGTTATTATTCCCGACGAGCGTGCCGGCTGCCCAATGGCCGACATGGTTAACGTAGACGGTTTGCGCAAGCTGAAAGCGCAGCATCCGAACGCGACAGTCGTTACGTATATTAACTCTTCAGCGGAGATTAAAGCAGAGACCGATATTTGCTGTACTTCGGCTAATGCGGTCAAAGTCGTAAACTCGGTAGAAGGCGATGAAGTGATTTGGGTGCCGGACAAAAACCTGGGTCACTACGTGCAGCAAAACACGGACAAGAAGATGATTATCTGGGAAGGCTATTGCAACACGCATGATATGCTTACCGTCAAAGACGTTGAGGAAATGAAAGCGAAATATCCGAACGCGCAGTTTGTCGTACATCCGGAATGCCGCCCAGAGGTTGTAGAGCTTGGCGATTTCGTTGGCAGTACAACGGCCATTATTAAATATTGCAAGGAATCGGATTGTAAGGAGTTTATCGTCGGCACGGAAGACGGTACTGGTTACCAGCTGCGTCTGGACAGCCCGGACAAAACCTTCCATTTTGCATCCAAATATCTGGTTTGCCCGAATATGAAAGTGAACAACTTGAAGAAGCTGGTGAAATGCCTGGAAACCATGCAGCCTCAAATTTACGTTCCTGATCATGTTGCGGATCAAGCTCGTAAGTCCCTGGAGCGCATGTTACTCGTTAAATAGGAGGAGCATGCGCTACTCCTATGATTGGAGGCGCATACGAAGATGATGATACCAAGATACCTTGTTGATCTGTCGATCGAGGACTTGCCTGTAATAGAGAAGGACGTCATAGTAATCGGGGCCGGCATCGCCGGTCTTTTTACGGCACTTCGGGCAAGCGAGAATAACCATTCGGTCTTAATGATTACGAAGAAGTCCCTGCTTGACAGCAATACCCGTTACGCCCAGGGCGGCATTGCCGCTGTGATCTCGGAGGAGGACTCGCCGGCTTATCACCGGGAGGATACGCTTATTGCGGGCGCGGGCCTCTGCTCGGAAGACGCCGTAAATGTTCTCGTTCACGAAGGTCCCGAGGGGGTCAGCAATCTCATCAGCATGGGAACGCAGTTTGATCTGGAGAACGGTGAGTTTGCCTTAACGAAGGAAGGCGCTCACAGCCAGCGCCGCATTCTTCATGCCAATGGCGATGCAACCGGTTATGAGATCGTGCGCGCTCTATCGGAGAAAGCAACGGCCGATCCGGGCATTGACGTATGGGATGACCATTTTGTCATCGACCTGGTCACGCAAGACGGCGAATGCTGCGGGGCTATTGTGCAGAAGCCGGACGGACAGCGCTTGTACGTGCGGGGCAAAGCAACGATTCTGTGTTCAGGCGGAACAGGCCAGTTATACCGTTATACAACGAATCCCGATGTAGCAACCGGAGACGGTATTGCAATGGCTTACCGCGCGGGCGCCCTTATTCAGGACATGGAGTTTGTGCAATTCCATCCGACTTCGCTTTGTTATCCGGGAGCACCGCGCTTTCTAATCTCGGAGGCCGTCCGCGGCGAAGGCGCGATCCTGCGCAATATCCGCGGGGATCGTTTTATGGAACGCTACCATCCTCAACTGGAGCTCGCGCCTCGCGACGTTGTTGCGCGCGCGATTGTCAGCGAAATGGAAGAGACCAAGTCCACCTTCGTTTATCTCGATGTTACTCATGAATCGGCCGATATGGTGAGACATCGTTTTCCGAATATTTATGAGTTCTGTCTGCAGTACGGACTGGACCTTACTACCGACTGGATTCCGGTGGCGCCGGCTGCCCATTATATGATGGGCGGAGTCAAAACCGACCTATTCGGGGAAACCAATATAAGAAGATTGTTTGCATGCGGGGAAGTGTCGTCCACGGGCGTTCATGGAGCAAACCGCCTTGCCAGCAATTCGCTCTCGGAAGCGATTGTGTTCGGCAAACGAATTGTGGACAGCATCATTAAACTTCCCAAGCTGGAGACAAAGCCCGTCATCGCGATCGAGCAGCAGCGCAGCAGCGCGCCTATGCAGGCTGTAGTCGAGAAGCGGCTGAAGCTGCAAAAGGTCATGGTGCGTTATGCGGGGCTTCGTCGCAACGCACAAGGTCTCGGAAGAGGGCTGGAGGAATTGAAGCGCCAGCTGCCGTTCTTCCAATCCGTTCTGACCAAACGGGAGGAATACGAGTTCGCGAACCTGCTGACCTGCGCGATTCTGACGACGGAATCCGCGCTTCAGCGGGAAGAAAGCCGCGGCGGGCATTACCGGGATGATTTCCCTGAGAAGAACGATGCGTTATGGCGCAAGCATACCGTGTTGAACCGGCTGCAAGGGATGACGGAGGAGCGAATTATTTATGTTTGATACAACGTTCGGCACTTATAACCACGCCTTGCGCGAGCTGATTCGCGGATGGCTGGCTGAAGATATCGGAAGCGGGGATATTACGACCGCAACAACGATCCCGGCGGGCTCGCAGTCCACTGCCGTGATCCATGTGAAGGAGAGCGGCATTATTGCCGGTCTCCCGGTTGCACGCCTTGTCTTTGAAGTCGTTGATTCATCGCTTCAGTTTGAAGCTAAAGTAAGCGACGGCGAATATGTTGAAAAGGGCACCGTTATTGCAACCGTGGAAGGCAGCACGCACAGTCTGCTTACGGGTGAGCGCCTGGCGCTGAACCTAATGCAGCGGTTATCCGGCATTGCGACAAAGACGAATGCTTTTGTTGCGGCGCTGGAAGGTTTGCCTGTCCGGTTAGTGGATACGCGCAAAACAACGCCTGGTCACCGGATGCTCGAGAAGTATGCGGTTCGAGTTGGCGGAGGGGCTAACCATCGTTTTGGTTTATATGACGCCGTGATGATCAAAGATAATCATATCAAGGGTGCGGGCGGGATCCGCCAGGCCGTTGAAGCTTCGCGCGCCGCTATTCCTCATACGATGAAGATTGAGGTGGAAGCCGAGTCTCTTGAGCAGGTAGAAGAAGCGCTGGCATGCGGTGCGGATATCATTATGCTCGACAATATGGCGCCGTCGCTTATAACGGAGGCGGTTGGTTTGATTAAAACGCGTTCGCCTCATGTTATTGTAGAGGCATCGGGCAACGTGCGCCTGGATACCGTTCGTGCAATTGCGGCCTGCGGCGTAGATGTGATCTCCGTCGGCGGCTTGACATACTCGTTTAATGCCCTAGATATCAGTCTTGATTTAAATGCGAAAAAAGGAGGCGCTCCTGCGTGATTTTAGTTATCGATGTGGGCAACACAAACATCGTTCTGGGCGTCTATAACGGCAAGGATCTGCTGCATCATTGGCGGCTCAGCACGAACCGCTCGGCGACCGTTGATGAATACGGCATGAACATTCATAACCTGTTCCACTATGCGGGAATCCGGATGGAACAGATCGAAGGCGTTATTATTTCTTCCGTTGTTCCGCCGCTGATGCGCGCGCTTGAGCAGCTGTGCATGAAATATTTGCGCAAGACGCCGCTCGTAGTTGGTCCTGGCGTTAAGACGGGCCTGAATATCCGTTATGAGAATCCGCGAGAGGTTGGAGCGGACCGGATCGTAAACTCCGTTGCGGGTATCGTCAAATATGGCGCGCCGCTTATCGTGGTTGATTTTGGCACGGCCACAACCTTTGATTATATCGATGCTTCGGGAAGCTACCTTGGCGGAGCCATTGTGCCGGGGATCGGCATTTCGACAGAAGCGCTCTACCAGCGTGCGGCGAAGCTGCCGCGCATTGAACTGGTGAAGCCGAAGAGCGTTATTGGACGCAACCCGGTTACTTCGATGCAGGCAGGCATTATCTACGGTTATGCCGGACAAGTAGACGGCATTGTTAACCGGATCAGAAAAGAGTTCCAGGTCAGCCCGCGCGTTGTAGCAACGGGAGGGCTAGCGGAGTTAATTAGCACGGAATCGGAAACGATAGAAGAAGTCGATCCACTTCTGACGTTGGAAGGATTGCGCATTATTTACGAACGGAATCAGGAGGGATAACCATGGAGCATTTAACAGACGTACTCGTTCGGGGTACAGCGTGGGGAGGTAAGATTCGCGTATTTGCAGCCCGCACCACCCAGCTCGTAAGCGAGCTTCAGCGACGTCATCAGACGCTGCCGACGGCAACGGCCGCATTCGGGCGGACGGCAACAGCCGCTGCTATTATGGGAGCCATGCTGAAGGGCGAAGAGCAGTTGACGGTAAAAGTAAAAGGCGACGGTCCCATCGGCCAAATCGTCGTAGACGCCAATGCGCACGGTGAGGTGCGCGGTTATGTGGATAACCCGAACGTACTGCTGCCAAGCAATGCGCATGGGAAGATTGATGTTGCCGGCGGAGTTGGCCGAAGCGGCTACCTTCATATTATTAAGGATCTTGGCCTCAAGGATCCTTACCTTGGCAGCGTACCGATCGTTTCGGGCGAGCTGGGTGAAGATTTTACTTATTATTTCGCCATATCGGAGCAGACGCCCTCCGCGGTTGGTCTTGGCGTGCTTGTTGAACCGGATGCAAGTGTCACCCATGCAGGCGGTTTTATCATACAGCTTCTGCCGGGTCTGACGGATGAAGAGATTACCCGTCTCGAACAGGCCATTGGGTCAATCCCGCATGTGACGCAGCTTCTGGAGCAGGGCGAAACACCGGAAGGCATCCTGCGGAGACTGGTAGGCGACGATCTGCAGATCCATGATGATCTCGAACTGAAATTCCAGTGCAAATGCTCGAAGGAGCGCGTGGAGCAGACGTTGATCAGCCTTGGGACATCCGAGCTCGAGCAGATTATTGAGGAAGACGGCAAGGCAGAGGTTGTCTGCCATTATTGCAACGAGGCGTATACGTTTGACCGGGAGCAGCTGCAAGAGCTGATTAACCAGGCAAAGCCAAATCTTGTGCAATAATGCCGGGGGCATCGGGGAAATGAAGAAATACGGGGTAGTAAAAGCAGTTGTTGTTCTTCAAGCGATCTGCATGATCGTTCTCAGTGTGGCGGTAATCGTGAAGCTGTCTCCGTTCTCGGATGATCCCGAGCAGCATGATCCCGATTCGGAGACAAAAGCGCATACGCCAAGCGATTCCGATACCGCTCTAAGCAATGGAATCGCGGCCACGGTAGGCGGGGTTCCAATTACCGCCGCGGAGCTGGCAGCTCAGTTGAAGCGGCAGTATGGTACTAACGTATTGCGAACAATGATGGTTCACAAAGCGATCGATCTGGAAGCAGAGGCCCGGCAGCTAAGCGTTTCCTCCGAGGAAGAGGACAGGGAGCTGGCCGCTATGATGGAAGGATACGACAGCGAGGAAGTTTTTTACGAAGTAATGGAAGATCAGCTTGGCATGACAGAGAGTGACGTCAGGGAAGATGTGCAGTACCGCCTGCTCCTTGAGAAGATCGCCATTATGACTGTGGATCTATCCGAAGTGGAGATAGAGAATTACATAACGGCGCATCCGGAGCAGTTTGCCGACAGGCTAAGGCTGCATCTGCAGTGGATCGTCACGGACTCGGAACAGGAAGCAGACGTAGTTCTTGATCGGCTTGCGGCAGGTGATTCCTTCGAAGAACTTGCGCTAGCTTATTCGAAGGATGCGAATACAGCGGAGACGGGCGGCGATCTTGGACTGATAGACTCGGATGACCCTTTCTATGATGCCGGCATGCTGGAAGAAGCAAGCAGGCTGCAGACCGGCGAGACGACCGGGCCCATTCAGGTGAAGGACGGCTATGCCGTTATTCAGCTGCTAGAGCGGCAGAAGACGGATGGCCTTACCGGTCATATCCTGTACGATACCGCGCGGAAGGAACTGGCCCTCTCGAAAGCAAAGCCGCTTAATGAGATCGAGGATGATTTGCTCGAGCAATACAACGCAGAAATTACCCCTTAGAGCACTTATATAATCATCTGAAGGCCGCCCTTTGGCGGCTTTCTCCTTACTGAAACCTGCCACTGAACGAGGTCGCTCATCTACAGGCGGCTCCGGGCAAGAGCCTTTTCCCTTATCTTGTAAATTCAAGAAAGAAACTATTGACAACGGATATAAGAGATTGATAAGATGTTATTAGTGAAAAAACCAACTAAAATAGTCGGAATAAGGGAGGCAATTATTCTCATGGCTAGAATCGTTAACAGCGTAACTGAACTTATCGGTGATACACCTCTTGTTCGTTTAAACCGCCTTGTACCGGAAGACAGCGCGGAAATTTATGTAAAGCTCGAGTACCAGAACCCGGGCGCAAGCGTTAAAGACCGTATCGCGATCAGCATGATCGAAGTAGCGGAGCAAGAAGGCCGCCTGAAGCCGGGCGATACCATCGTTGAGCCTACAAGCGGCAACACGGGTATCGGTCTTGCAATGGTAGCTGCTGCAAAAGGCTACAAAGCTATTCTCGTTATGCCTGAAACAATGAGTATCGAGCGCCGCAACCTGCTTCGCGCTTACGGTGCTGAACTGGTTCTGACACCGGGATCGGAAGGCATGAACGGTGCGGTTCGCAAAGCGGAAGAGCTGGCGAAAGAGAACCCGTCCTACTTCATTCCGCAACAATTCAAAAACCAGGCAAACGTGAAAGTACACCGTGAAACAACAGGTCCGGAAATCGTTGAAGCGATCAACTCGCTTGACGGCAAGCTGGACGCTTTTGTTGCCGGTATCGGCACTGGCGGTACAATCTCGGGTACAGGCGAAGTGTTGAAACAGAACTTCGAAGGTATCAAAATCTATGCGGTTGAGCCTGCTGCATCCCCGATCCTGTCGGGCGGCAACCCGGGTCCTCACAAAATTCAAGGTATCGGCGCTAACTTTGTACCGGATATCCTGAACCGCGAGATCTACGACGAGGTTATTACCGTTGAGAACGAAGAAGCTTTCGAATATGCACGTCGTGCTGCAAAAGAAGAGGGTATCCTGTGCGGTATTTCTTCCGGCGCCGCGATCTATGCTGCCCTGAAAGTAGCGAAAGAGCTTGGCAAAGGCAAACGCGTCATCGCGGTTGTTCCGTCGAACGGCGAACGTTACCTGTCCACGCCTCTTTTCAACTTCGAGAACTAATATTGTCTCCCATAAGTCCCCCATTCCTTTCGGATGGGGGCTTTTTGACGTTTGCGAAGGCTTTTTGTATACTTAGCAAATCATACCTGATCGGAGGAAATCGACATGTTCACCGCACCTCAGCAATGGGCCTTATGGCAGGCGGAGCGCACATATACAACCTTGCCAATGCTGAAGCGTATTCCGCTTGAAGCGGTTACGGTTGATTCGTGGGAGGCAGCCTGGCGCGAAGCTTCACCGCATGCATTTGTACTAGAGAGCGGCAAGGATGGACGTTATACCTATTTGGGCCTTCATCCGGAGGGCGTTATCCGCGGTAAGGGACTTCAGGCGGAGTCAACGGAGTGGGACCTTCAAGGCCGCATAATGCCGGAACAGCACTGGGAAGGGAAGCCGCTTGAGGTCGTAAGGCGCTGGATGGAGCCGTACCGTTCCCCTAAGCTTGCAGAAGGGCCTAAATGGACGGGCGGCTGTGTAGGCTTCTGGAGCTATGACGTGATCCGGTCTATAGAGCGGCTGCCGGAGCTTGCTGCGGATGATACGGGACTGCCGGATTATCTGTTCCTTCGGATGAACCGGATCTGGATTGTCGATCAGCAGGAAAAAACATTGTATTGCGCGGTCCATACCGCGGTTACCGGCGAAGAGGACGAGGCGGAGCTGAAGGCCAAATACGATTCGGCTGTCGTACAAGCCGACGAGATGGCCGCATTCTGGCAGCAGCATCTTCAGCCGCAGAACGGCAGAGCAGCCGCTGTTCGCGAGGAACGCAGACAATTCACGGCGAGCGATAGCCTTCATATCGATGTGGAATCGGTAGAAGGCATTACGTCGCCGTTCCGCAAAGAGGCCTTTATGGACGCGGTGCGCCGGATTCAGCAGTACATCGGCCAGGGGGATGTGTTCCAGGTCAATTTATCGCAACGGCAAAGCCGGAAGGTCAGCTCCTCGCCGGAGGAGCTGTACGAATGGCTGCGTATTTTTAACCCCTCCCCGTATATGGGCTTTCTCCGTTGTCCGGACTTCCAGCTCGTCTCGGCTTCTCCCGAGCTCTTGGTCGAGCGGAACGGCGATAAGCTGGCTACCCGGCCGATTGCCGGCACGCGGCGCCGTGGCAGGTCGGAGGAGGAAGACCTCCAGATGGCAGAGGAGCTCCGTACAAGCGAGAAGGAGCGGGCCGAGCATATCATGCTCGTGGATCTGGAGCGGAACGATCTCGGGCGGATATCGGAATTCGGGACGGTTAAAGTCGAAGAGCTGATGGTTATTGAATATTACTCCCATGTCATGCATCTGGTCTCGCAGGTCGAGGGCCGTCTGGCGGACGGAAGGGACGCCTTTGATGTCATAGCAGCCACTTTCCCGGGGGGAACGATTACGGGTGCGCCTAAAATCCGGACGATGGAGATCATTGAAGAGCTTGAACCGGTGCGGCGCGGACCATACACGGGATCGCTCGGATGGATTGACTATAACGGCGATATGGAATTTAATATAATAATAAGAACGATGGCGGTGAAGGACGGTATCGTAAATATCCAGGCGGGAGCGGGAATCGTCATTGATTCCGATCCAGAGCGGGAATATTACGAATCGTTAAATAAAGCGAAGGCACTATGGAAGGCGATTCAGTACAGTGAACGGTTTGCCGAGCAGACAAGCCGGGCATAGTGCGGGGCGATATACAAAGGGGGAGCAGGAGCGATGATTCTAGTAATTGATAATTATGATTCGTTTACGTACAACTTGGTGCAATATTTAGGTGAACTGGGCGAAGAGGTTGTCGTGAAGAGGAATGACGAGATTGATCTGGCGGGTATTGAAGCGCTGAAGCCTGACCATATCCTGATTTCGCCAGGACCTTGCTCTCCGAATGAAGCCGGCATCAGCCTGTCGGTCATCGAGCATTTCAAAGGCATTATTCCGATCTTTGGCGTGTGTCTGGGCCACCAGTCGATCGGACAAGCGTTTGGCGGCGACGTGGTGCGAGCAGAGAAGCTGATGCACGGCAAGACTTCCGAAATCCTGCATGACGGTAAAACCATCTTTGAAGGAATCCCTTCTCCGTATACGGCTACCCGTTACCATTCGCTCATCGTGAAGCGCGAGACGCTTCCGGATTGCCTCGAGATTACGGCGGAAACGGCAGAGGGCGAAATTATGGGACTTCGCCATAAGGAATATGCCATTGAAGGCGTACAGTTCCATCCTGAATCAATCATCACGCAGCACGGACATGCCATGCTGCGCAATTTCTTGAAGCTCCACGCGGGCGCGGCTCGATGAAGATCGGGCTGAACGGAACAGTAATGGAATCTGGCAAAGCTGTGATCTCGGTTTATGATCACGGCTTTTTGTACGGTATGGGGTTGTTTGAGACATTTCGGACGTACGGCGGCACGCCGTATTTGCTGGATAGGCATATGAAGCGATTGATGGAGGGCTGCGAAGCGATCGGCATTCGGTATAAGCCGGATCTGGATGCGCTGCAGAAGATGATAAGCACGCTGCTTATCGAGAATGGGCTGGAAGAAGGGTATATCCGCCTAACCGTTACGGCAGGTATTGGCGAGCTAGGGCTGCCTTCCGGCGATTATGAGCGGCCAACGGAGTTTATGCTGGTCAAGGCGCTTCCGCCTCATAATGAAGAGCTTTACCGAGAGGGCAAGGAGTTACGTCTGCTTAAAACCGCAAGGAACACCCCCGAGGGAGCGGTTCGATTAAAATCTCTCCATTATATGAACAATATAATTGCAAAGCGGGAATTGCTGGCAAGCGGTGCTTCCGCCTCGGCTGAAGGACTAATGCTAAGTCATGAGGGCTTGATAGCGGAAGGCATCGTGAGCAATGTGTTTTTTGTGCAGGAGGGTATTCTCTATACCCCATCGACGGATATCGGCATCTTGCCGGGCATTACAAGACAGCGGGTTATCGAGCTGGCGCGCGGGCAGGGCTATACGGTTCGGGAAGGCCATTATTTATTTGACGAGCTTCTTGCGGCAGAGGAAATATGGCTGACGACTTCTATCCAGGAGCTCGTGCCGGTAACGCGCGTAACCGATGAGACAGGCCGCGGTGCAAGGGTCGGTTCGGGCTCGGCAGGACCGGTGCTGCAAGAACTTCTGCTCGCTTACCGCAAAGATACGGAGGAACGGCAACGATGAGTGAACGGGATCAGGAATTACTAGGGTATAAACCGACCTATTGGAATAGAAGCTATGAGCTTGGGGACGGCATTCGGCTGGAGCTTGGCAAGCGTACGCTGATTATGGGCATTCTGAATGCTACGCCGGATTCCTTCTCGGATGGCGGGCGGTATAACCATGCGGAGGCCGCCGCAGTGCGTGCTGCGGCTATGGTAGAAGAAGGCGTCGACATTATTGATATCGGCGCCGAATCTACGCGCCCCGGCTTTGAGCCGGTCAGCATAGAGGAAGAGCTCCGCCGCCTGCTGCCCGTTATCCGGGCTGTACGCGATGCGGCACCGCACGTGCCGATTTCCATCGACACGTATAAGGCCGAGACTGCGCGCCGGGCGCTGGAAGCGGGAGCGCACATCATCAACGATATATGGGGTCTGAAGTATGACCCCTTCATGGCGGCCATTGCGTCCGAATATGGCTGCCCCGTCATTATCAGCCATAACCGCCCGGCCCGGGACTACGGCGATCTTGTCCCGGATGTGCTTGCCGACCTGCAGGCGAGCGTGGCAATTGCGCTTCAGGCTGGCGTGGAAGCAGGCCAGATCTGGCTCGACCCGGGTCTTGGCTTCGCCAAGGATCATGATGACAACCTCAAATTTATGGGCCGGTTGTCGGAGCTGACCGCGCTTGGTTACCCGGTGCTTCTCGGCACCTCGCGCAAACGGTTCATCCGGCAGACGCTGAACCTGCCGGTTGATGACCTGGCGGAAGGCACCGCGGCAACAACGGCGCTTGGCATTGCTCAGGGCTGCCAGATTGTGCGCGTGCATGATGTACGGGCGAACAAGCGGACGGCGATGATGACCGACGCTATCATGTACCGCAAATAACGGCGGTAAGAATAGAAAGCGAGGAAGCTACAGTCATGGACAGCATGATCATGAAAGGCATGCAATTTTACGGCTATCACGGTGTTTTCCCGGAAGAGAACCGTCTTGGACAGAAGTTTATCGTCGATCTTGACCTAAAGCTTGATCTTGAGCAGGCGGCGCGGACCGATGACCTGGAAGCAACCATTAACTATGCCGAGCTGTACGGCGAGATCAAATCCGTCGTCCAGGGAGAGCCTTACAAATTAATTGAAGCTTTAGCCGGCGGCATTGCAACGCGGGTTTTGGAAGCTTATACTATGATAAATGAAGTGACGGTTCGCGTTACAAAGCCAAATCCGCCGTTCGAGATTCATTTCGACGGAGTGACGATTGAGCTTCGGCGCAAGCGTGACGGGAATGGACGTGTTGTCCGTGCCTAACACGATGTCGCAAGCGTATATTGCACTTGGCTCTAATCTTGGCGATCGCGAGGGATTGCTCCGGCAGGCGGTAGAACGCCTCCAGCAGCAGCCTGGCGTTCATGTCTTACGGGTATCCGGCATCTATGAGACGGATCCTGTCGGGTATACAGATCAACCGGCTTTTCTGAATATGGCGATGGCTGTTGAGACCACTCTTTCACCAATCGAGCTTCTTCACGCTTTGTTTGAAGCGGAGCAGCAGCTTGGCCGTGTTAGAGATATACGCTGGGGACCGCGCACCATAGATCTAGATCTGCTGTTATATGGAGATGTCGCGATGGATGATGAGGAGCTGACGCTACCTCACCCTCGCATGCTGGAGCGGGCTTTTGTGCTTGTTCCGCTGCGGGATGTCATCGATTCGACGCATCCTCTGCAGGACCTTGTTTCGACGACTGCAGCAGCGGCTCTTCAGGATGGAAAGGAAGGCATCACGTTATGGAAAATCACCAATTGGCTCAGCGAGTACGGGCATTCCGGAAGCTGAAGGGCTACACCCAGCAGGAGCTGGCAAAGGTACTAGGCGTTTCCGTTGCGGTCCTTGGATCGCTGGAGCGGGGTACGCGCAAGCCCGATGCTCGGCTTATGACGAATATTGCGAATACGCTCGGCATTAGCTATGAAGAATTAATGGATACGGAATCATAACGTACCTTTCATATGACGCATTGGAGTCCGTAAGGGATAAGCATGCAATACGCAATAAGAATTACGGACATTGTCCTGAGTCCGGCCATTTAGTTGGCTAATCATCTAAGTAGGAGGAGGAAGCAGCGGCAGCATGTTAAAAATCGGAGATATCGAGATGAAAAATAAAGTCGTGCTCGCGCCGATGGCCGGCGTCTGCAACCCGGCCTTTCGATTGATTGCCAAAGAATTCGGAACCGGACTTGTATGCGCGGAGATGGTCAGCGATAAAGCGATCCTGCACGGCAACAAGCGCACGATGGAGATGCTGTACGTAGACGAGCGCGAGAAGCCGCTTAGTCTGCAAATTTTCGGCGGCGACCGGGAGACGCTCGTTGAAGCGGCGAAGGTTGTCGACCAACAGACCAATGCGGATATTATTGACATCAATATGGGCTGCCCGGTGCCGAAAGTAACGAGCTGTGATGCGGGTGCCCGCTGGCTGCTTGACCCGAATAAAATCTACGAGATGGTCTCTGCGGTAACCGCTGCTGTCAGCAAGCCGGTTACGGTGAAGATGAGGATCGGCTGGGACGATGAGCATATTTATGCCGTCGACAATGCGAAGGCTGTCGAAAGCGCAGGCGGCAAAGCTGTCAGCGTGCATGGGCGAACGCGCGAGCAGCAGTACACCGGCAAAGCGAACTGGGATATTATCCGCGATGTGAAGCGGTCCGTATCGATTCCCGTAATCGGCAACGGCGACGTCTTCTCGCCGGAAGATGCCCGCCGTTTGCTTGACCATACCGGTTGTGACGGGGTGATGATCGGGCGCGGAGCGCTCGGCAACCCTTGGATGCTGTACCGTACGATTCAATATCTTGAAACGGGCGAATTGATGCCGGATCCGCTTCCGCGCGAGAAGCTGGAGGTAGCGATTCTGCACATGGACCGTCTTGTTGCCCTGAGAGGCGAAGCGACCGCGGTACGCGAAATGCGCAAGCATATGGCTTGGTACCTAAAAGGTCTTCCAGGCGCGGCACGCGTGAAGGATGCCATTATGGAAGAGACAGGCCGCGACAAACTTGTCGAAATTATGGCCCAATACATTGCCGCTTTGGACGAGGAAGCAATGGCCGCTGCCGCAGGCAGCTCCAAAACTGCTCATTAAGAGAGAGGAGAGGATCAACGGCCGTATTAGCCGATGGTCCTCTCCACCCCATCTCCCGTAAAGCGGTTACATCACAAATTTGGCTTTGATTGACATTCGGGGTGTCTTTGAAATATAATCTTGCAATATACATCAACGACATCGTCGTTTCCGCGCTGGCTGCCCCGCAACTTGGCATGAGGAACGGGGAATGCAATATATTTAAATATCAGTGAATTCATACAACGTATGAATAATATGTCACACGACAGGAGAATCGGAAGATGAGCGATAAGGAAATCATTCTGACTCAGGACGGTTTAAAGAAACTTGAAGAGGAACTCGAAAACCTCAAGTCGGTCAAACGTCGTGAAGTAGCGGAACGGATTAAAGTAGCCATTGGTTATGGTGATATCAGCGAGAACTCCGAATACGAGGACGCCAAGAATGAGCAGGCTTTCATTGAAGGCCGGATCATTACGCTTGAGAAAATGCTCCGCAACGCGCGGATTATTAATAATGATGAGATCGATACCGATACGGTAAGTATTGGTTCGGTTGTAACGGTGGAAGATTTGGAATTCGGTGATACAATGGAATATGCCATTGTAGGATCGGCTGAGTCAGATCCTCTTCGTAACAAAATTTCGAATGAGAGCCCGGTAGGCAAAGCAATATTGGGTAAGAAAAAAGGTACAGTTGTGGACGTCAGCGTTCCTGCCGGCATTATTCAATATAAAATCGTCGATATTAAAAAATAAGGTATGCACTGCCATTTGCGCATATTTTTCGAAAGCTTCCTTAGCGGAAGCTTTTTGAACGTTCTGCAGTGCCTTTAATTTAGGAGATGAATGTAGTGGATCAGCAAAACACGGGAGTGGAACAAGAACAAGAACAAGAACAAGAACAAGAACTAAGCGAACTTCTGCAAATCCGCAGAGACAAACTGGACGAGCTGAGAGCCCTTGGCGTTGACCCGTTCGGCGGCAAATTCGAGCGTACGCACAATGCGAAAGACATTGTGTCCGCTTATGAGGAGCTTAGCAAGGAAGAGCTGGAAGAGAAAGCAATCAAGGTAAGTATTGCCGGCCGCATTATGCAAAAACGCGGCATGGGTAAAGCTTCTTTCGCGCATATCCAGGACCTCTCCGGCAAAATTCAAATTTACGTTCGTAAAGATACGGTTGAAGCTAACAAATACGCCGCATTCGAAATGCTCGATATCGGCGATATCGTAGGCATCAACGGCGTTGTGTTCAAGACAAATACCGGTGAAGTATCGGTTAAAGCCCATGAGGTAGAAGTGCTGACGAAGTCGCTGCTTCCGCTGCCGGACAAATATCACGGTCTGAAGGATGTTGAGCTGCGCTACCGCCAGCGTTATGTCGACCTGATCGTGAACCCGGATGTACAGCAGACCTTCATCGCGCGTTCCCGTATTATCCAATCGATGCGCCGTTACCTGGATTCGAAGGGCTACCTCGAAGTTGAGACTCCTACACTGCACTCCATCGCAGGCGGTGCCGCGGCGCGTCCGTTTATTACGCATCATAATGCGCTCGATATGCAGCTGTATATGCGTATTGCCATTGAGCTTCACTTGAAACGCCTCATTGTGGGCGGACTTGAGAAGGTGTATGAGATTGGCCGCGTATACCGGAACGAAGGCATCTCCACGCGCCATAACCCTGAGTTCACCATGATCGAGCTGTATGAGGCTTACGCGGACTACAAAGACATCATGTCATTGACCGAGAATCTGATTGCGCACATTGCGCAAGAAGTTCTTGGCACGATGAAGATTACTTACCAAGACCAAGAGATCGATCTGACGCCGGAATGGCGCCGCGTTTCGATGGTAGACTTGGTTAAAGAAGTGACTGGCGTTGACTTCAGCGTAGAGATGAGCGACGAAGAAGCTCATGCCCTTGCGAAGGAGCACAAAGTGCCGGTTGAGCCGCATATGACGTTTGGCCACATCCTGAATGCGTTCTTCGAGACGCATTGCGAGCATACGCTGATTCAGCCTACATTTGTAACGGGTCATCCGGTTGCGATCTCGCCGCTGGCGAAGAAGAACCCGGTGGATCCGCGCTTTACGGACCGCTTCGAGCTGTTCATCGTTGCGCGCGAGCATGCAAATGCGTTCACCGAGCTGAATGATCCGATCGACCAGCGTCAACGCTTTGAAGCTCAGCTTGTAGAGAAAGAGCAGGGCAATGACGAAGCACATGAGATGGATGACGATTTCATCCGCGCTCTTGAATACGGCATGCCGCCAACAGGCGGACTTGGCATTGGTGTTGACCGCCTTGTTATGCTGCTTACGAACGCGCCTTCCATCCGTGATGTTCTGCTGTTCCCTCATATGCGCGAGCGTGCAGGCGAATAAGAGATAAAGGAAACACCGCTTGGACTTTTAGGTCCGGGCGGTGTTTTTTGTTTTACAATTCAATTGGCGAGTAGGGGTTTTATCACGATAAGGGCACACATTGACATTTGATAGGGAAAATGAGAATGTAATTTTAACAGGACATGATAAGAAACTATCGTTTGAGGTGAACCGCGGAAAATGTGGAAGAGTGGCTTGCGTGCAATCATCTGTTTATTATTTGTTTTCGTAGTTGGCCTTTTGCCTGCCATGAACGGGTATGCGGCATCTGAAGGGAGCATTGTGACAGAGACGAATGCTTTGGGCAACATTGCTACAGAAGCTTTTTCTCCCTCAATCTCCGTGGAACCGGTCCAATCCGCCTCGACGACACCCCAGAATGAGGAGAAGGTGGATCCGAAGAAAATATCGGCCTTTTCGGTGTTAGCCATATCTGCGTTATTTGGCGCCTTGTTTGCTTACTTGTACAGCAGATGGCTGCGTGCCCGAGCATTTTCTTCGGCCGGCAAGCTCGCGGCATCCGGAAGCAAGCCTTCGATGAACGGCATGCGCATTGCACTGCTTGCGGCTTTTGCCTTCCGGTTTTACATAGCAGCTACTAATCCCGGCTATACGAATGACATAAATACGTTTATTTATTGGGCGAATCATGCCTTTAAGGACGGACTGGGCAATTTCTATCAGGAAGGTTTGTTTGCCGATTATCCGCCGGGCTATATTTATGTCCTCTATGTTCTTGGCGCTATACAGTCTTGGACCGGGATCGGATCCGCAAGCGACGCGGCAATTGTTTTCTATAAGCTCCCGGCTATTTTTGCCGATCTCATTTCCGGCTATCTCATTTACCGCACCGCGGTGAAAAAGCTCGATCACCGCGCCGCCTTTGGACTAGCGATGATCTATATCTGGAATCCTGCCGTCTGGATGAACTCGGCAGGCTGGGGGCAGGTCGATTCCTTCTTCACCCTGATTCTAATTCTCGCTATTCGCGCGATTACCGAAAGCAAGCTGGAACGTGCTTCGATCTGGTTTGCGATTGCCGTTCTTGTGAAGCCGCAGGCGCTTATTTTCACGCCTGTTTTCCTGCTGGCTTACGGGTATAACCTGAAGGAGTGGAAGCGTGTTGCGGCTGGCATCGGTTACGGAGCGGTTGCGTTCCTCCTGCTCGCGGCACCATTTATATGGAATAACGGCGGTTTGCCTGCTCTTTATCAACTCTATAAATCCACCTTGTCCTCTTACCCTTATGCCACGCTTAACGCATTTAATCTGTATGCTTTAACCGGCGGGAATTGGGCGAAGCTGGATATGCACTGGCTGGGACTCGAATACGCAACCTGGGGCAATATCGGCATCGTATTTGCCACGGTCATCTCCATACTCTTTTTTGGCCTGCGCAAGCAGCAGAAGGATCTGTCGGGGTCTTTCTACATGGCGATCATTCTGATCGTCACCGTCTTTATGTTTGCGGCAAAAATGCATGAGCGCTACATGTTCCCAGCGCTTCTGCTGATGATTTTCGCTTATATCGAAGCGAAGGACCGCCGGATTCTCCATCTGTTGTTAGGGTTCAGCATTACGCATTATATTAATGTCGGCTACGTTCTGGCGTTCAGCCAGGCCAATGCTTTCCTTCCTTCTTCCAACGGCATCCTCATCGTTACTTCATTGTGCAATGCGGGTTTGTATCTGTATATGCTGTATGTCGGTTACGACAGATACATCAAGGGACGCCAGCAGCCGGTTCATGCGGTGACGACGGCGGAGCTTGCCTTATTGGAAGAGCGGCTGCTGCAAGGAGTGCGGGCTGACTATGAACAGCCTGTCCGCAGGCTGATGCGCGGGGATTGGCTGTGGATGTCCGTCATTACAGTCGTTTACGCAGCAATTGCTCTCGTTAATTTAGGCTCTACGGTTAGCTTCGACAGCGGCTGGAAGGCGGATCGGGATGGCCAAAGCTTCTATGTGGATTTTGGCAAACCGGTGCAGATCAGCCAGGTTAACAGCTTTAACGGTGTTGGCGTCGGCAAATACAAGTGGGAGTTCAGCAGCACCGCGCCGGATCAATGGAGCAATCCGATTGAGATCGAGCAGAAGGTTGGCGACAACCTGAAGTGGACGGTTAATCCGGTCAATCAGACTGTCCGGTATGCGAAGCTGACCGTCACCAAGTGGGGCTTTACCATGCAGGAGGTTGCCTTCTATTCGGAGGGCAGCGATAAGCCGATACCGGTTCAGCAGGTTGTGGATTCGGCAGACTCCGTTTCAAGTGAAGAGGATGCCGCTATCGCGGGCAGCCGTTTGTTTGATGAGCAGGCGAATGCGGTGTATAAGCCTAATTATATGAACAGCTCTTATTTTGACGAAATTTATCATGCCCGTACGGCTTATGAGAACCTTCATGGCATGAAGGCATATGAGAATACGCATCCGCCGCTGGGCAAGCTGCTCATTGCGGTAGGCATCAAGCTGTTTGGTCTCAGTCCGTTTGGCTGGAGGATCGTCGGCACGCTCTTTGGCGTAGCCATGCTGCCCATTATTTATTTGTTTGCCCTGCAGCTTTTCCGCAAAACGGGCTTTGCTGTAGCCGCAACGATTCTGTTTGCGGCTGACTTTATGCATTTCACGCAGACGCGTATCGCGACCATTGATGTGTATGGTGTCTTCTTCATTATGCTGATGTTCTATTTCATGAATAAATACAGGGAAATGAGCTTTTACCGGTCACCCCTTTGGAAGACGCTTGTGCCATTGTTCTGGACGGGGCTATTGTTCGGCATTGGGGTAGCATCCAAATGGATTGTCATCTATGGCGGTGCGGGGCTTGCGGTTATGCTGGCCCTCGTGCTCATTGAGCGTTACCGCGAACATGCGGCAGCAAAACGCGCCCTGGCACGACGGGAAGAAGGAGAGATTCGGCAGGAGGATGAGACGTACCGGAGAGCATCCCGCAGTTTTGTCAGGAATACGATACTGACCTTGGCAAGCTGCATCGTCTTTTTCGTTGTTATTCCGCTTGCGATCTACTGCTTGTCCTATATTCCCGTTCTCTCGGTAAAAGGAGATACGTATACAGCGGAGCGTCTCATTGAATACCAAGAGCATATGTACGATTACCATAGCAACCTTGTCGCTACGCATCCGTATTCGTCCCAGTGGTGGGAGTGGCCGTTTATGAAACGTCCGGTCTGGTATTACAACGGCAAGAATCTGGAGCCGGGCCAAGTCTCATCCATTTCATCGTTTGGCAACCCGCTTATTTGGTGGACGGGGATCTTTGCGGTCATTGCCGCACTCTATATTAGCTTGAAACGCAAAGACAAAAGGATGTACGTGCTGTGGATCGCGTATTTATCGCAATATCTGCCTTGGATGCTCGTTCCTCGGCTCACGTTCTTATATCATTATTTCGCCATGGTACCGTTCATGATCCTGGCTATAGTTTATATCTTTACCCGCATCGAGGACGGCCGCGAGAATAGAAAATGGATCCGCTGGCTGTACGCCGGCATCGCGGTTGTTTTGTTCATTATGTATTATCCGGTTATTACAGGTATGGAAGTAAGCAAAGAATATGTGATGATTGCTTTACGTCATTTTGACTCTTGGGTCTTTTACAGTTGATGAACGAAAAGGGGTGGACGGGCATGAAGGCGAGATACAGCATTATTGTGCCGATGTACAACGAGGAAGAAGTGATTCGCCACACGTATGCCAAGCTGAAAGAAGTCATGGATGGCTATGGAGAGCCTTATGAGCTTGTATTCGTCAACGACGGCAGCAAAGACCAAACGGTCGAGATCGTGGAAGCGATTTGTCAGCAGGACCAGAATGTGAGGCTGGTCAATTTCTCGCGCAACTTTGGTCATCAGATCGCGATTACTGCCGGTATGGACTACGCGCAAGGGGATGCCATCATTATCATTGACGCGGATCTTCAGGATCCGCCGGAAGTGATGCTCAAGATGATTGAGAAGTGGAAGGAAGGCTACGAGGTTGTCTACGGCAAGCGTCTGAAGCGCAAAGGCGAAACGGCCTTTAAGAAAATAACGGCGCTGATGTTCTACCGCACGATGCGAAGCCTAACCAATTTCGATATTCCAATGGATACC
Source organism: Paenibacillus glycanilyticus (assembly GCF_023715145.1). Lineage (GTDB taxonomy): Bacteria > Bacillota > Bacilli > Paenibacillales > Paenibacillaceae > Pristimantibacillus > Pristimantibacillus glycanilyticus_A. The sequence continues at coordinate 76,506 of NZ_JAMBNP010000018.1, forward strand.
GGAGACTTCCGTTTGATCGACCGCAAAGTATGCGATGTGCTGCGGGGTTTGAAAGAGAAGAACCGTTTCGTGCGTGGTCTCGTCAGCTGGGTAGGCTTCCGCCAGACGATGGTGGAGTACGTCCGCGAGGAGCGTTTTGCGGGAGAGACCAAGTATCCGCTGAAAAAAATGATCAGCTTTGCGGTGGACGGAATCACCTCCTTCTCCTATAAGCCTCTCAAAATCGCTACCTATATCGGCTTTACTCTTTCCGCTACGAGTTTTGTTTATTTATTAGTAGTGCTGAGTCAGCGTCTGTTTACTTCTACCACGGTGGCGGGATGGACAACCATCGTCGCCATTAATCTTTTGTTCAATGGCATCATTCTGATGCTGCTCGGGCTCATTGGCGAGTATATCGGACGTATTTATGATGAATCCAAAAATCGTCCCTTATATATTGTAAGGGAAGCCCGCGGCTTCGGCGATGAGAAGGAGCAAGAGGAGAAACAGAAGGAAAAGGAACGCGAATATGTCCATTGAGCAGCCTCAGCAGCAGATTCATCCGAGGAGAAGGCGGCTTGGCGCATTCAAGCAATTCGTCTTGTTCAATATGATCGGATTGCTAAATACGCTTGTGGACTTTATCGTGTACAGCTTATTGGTGTGGGCGGGACTGTACGTCCTTCCCGCGCAAGTCATTTCCTACAGCGCGGGTATGGCGAACAGTTATATGTTAAACTCCATGATTACTTTTAAAGAAGCGACAAAAAAGGAAAGTGGTTCAAAGGCCGATCGCTCTCAGGCCGTTCGATTTATTGTTTTGAACGCGGCTGTGCTCGGAGTATCTATGCTTCTCCTATATGAATTGACGGAAGCGGCGGGACTGGGTCCTCTTATCGCTAAGCTTCTGGCTACGGGAGTAACGGTGGTGCTTAACTTTGCGGGGAGCAAATGGTGGGTGTTTCGAAGGGCATAAACAGGCCGAGCAACGAGTCTGAAAAAACTTTAAAAAAAGTGCTTGCAATCGAATAGGCGTACGTGGTATATTATCTAAGTCGCCGCTGAAACACACGGTCGACAAAGAGAAAAGAAATTGTTCTTTGAAAACTGAACAACGAGTGAAACTGCCCCGTTAGAAATAACGGAAAAAGCGATAAAAACAAGTTTGAGCAAGTCAAACAAAACCAAGGAGTTTTCGAGGATCGGTTTCCATCGATCAACGAAAACGCCATTTCATGGAGAGTTTGATCCTGGCTCAGGACGAACGCTGGCGGCGTGCCTAATACATGCAAGTCGAGCGGATCTTGTCCTTCGGGACAAGGTTAGCGGCGGACGGGTGAGTAACACGTGGGTAACCTGCCCATAAGACTGGGATAACATTCGGAAACGAATGCTAATACCGGATACGCGAATTGGTCGCATGGCCGAATCGGGAAAGGCGGAGC
>NZ_JAMBNP010000019.1 GCF_023715145.1 Paenibacillus glycanilyticus
GCATGTATTAGGCACGCCGCCAGCGTTCGTCCTGAGCCAGGATCAAACTCTCCATGAAATGGTGTTTTCATCGTTCGACCGAAACCGATCGACGAAAACCCCTTGGTTGTTTGACTTGCTCAAACTTTGTTTTATCGCTTTTTCCGTTATTTCTAACGGGGCAGTTTTGCTCGTTGTTCAGTTTTCAAAGAACAATTTTTTCAACAACGCTGCATATCTTATCACGTTATCGAATTCAGTGTCAAGCTTTATTTTTCATCAAATTTCTCGATGATTGTAAGCTTTTCTGTCCCAACCGCGTGTCTCTCTCGGCCGGAATTAGAATATACCATAGGCGTAAATACGATTGCAAGTCTTTTTTTGAAAAATCTCTTATTATTCGATCATAAACGTTCTATGACCCTATTACACAGTCTCTTATTAAGAAATGCTGAAAGCTCTTCTTCAATAGCTAGCGGCAAGACGTAAAAGGGGAGGTCCCTCCTTATGCGCACCAAAGCACACATCAAGGTTAACCTCCCCCTTAAACTGGGTTATGAATTATTGGACTTCACGGATATGGTACATAAGGCTGTCGAAATCGCCCTTCAGCGGCAGCTCTACGCCGATCCGCATGAGCGCCCGCCCGCTATGCTCACCGTCGATACCTTCAATACTATATTGTTTATCCGGATTTAAGCCTTGCAGGAGTAACCGTGGGGAACGGTCACCAAGCTTCTGGGAATGCAGGAATGCGAATAGCACGCTCTCTTCCTCGCCGCTCACGCCTACCCCGACGTACTGCACCGCCTCCACGCCTTTATGCTTCAGCATGCTCAATCGATACTGCCGGCCCGCTTGCACCAGCGGACGCACAGCCTTGTACTGCGAAACCAAAGAGGCCGCTTCCGCAAGCTGCTCCTCGCTCCAATGGTTCAGGTTGGCTCCGATGCCAAGCGTGCCAGTCATGGCGCTGTGGAAGCGATAAGGAATAGAAGTAACGCGTTTATTCATCCCGCTTATTTCTTCCGTCACCCAACAGGTCATCAGCTTAGGCGCGTAGACATACGAGAATCCTTCCTGAATGCTTAGCCGGTCGAAAGCGTCGGTGTTGTCGCTTGGCCATGCTTGGTCTGCGTAACGCAGCATCCCGAAATCGATGCGCGAACCGCCGCCTGCGCAAGTCTCGAACGCGACATGCGGGAATTTCTCGCGAAGCTCTGACCAGATCTCGTACAAGCTTCGCACATGGCGGACCCACAATTCCTTCTGCCGGTTCAGCGGATGGTTCTGCATGCCCGGTTCGGTAATCGTCCGGTTCATATCCCATTTGACAAAGGAGATGTTATGACGGTCTAGCAGCTTCGACATAAAATCAATGATATAGCTCTTCACTTCGGGCATGGAAATATTGAGAACAAGCTGATTGCGCAGCTCCGTCCGCGAGCGGGTCGGGAAATGGTAGACCCAATCGGGATGCTGCCGGTACAGGTCGCTGTCCGGATTAACGGCTTCCGGCTCGACCCAGATGCCGAACTCCATGCCAAGCCCGCGCACTTTATCGATCAACTCGCCAAGCCCGTTCGGGAACTTCTCCGGATTGACGGTCCAATCCCCGAGGCCCGCACGATCATGGTTGCGCTGTCCGAACCAGCCGTCATCGATGACGAACAGCTCCACCCCAAGCTTGGCCGCGCGCTCGGCAAGGGCCGTCTGATCCTGAACATTAACGTCGAAGTAAGTCGCTTCCCATGAATTGTACAGCACCTTCCGAAGTCCCCGGTCTGGCGCCACTACGTCATATTGATATTGGTGAAGCTGGCGACTCATCGAGCCAAATCCGCCAGAGGTATATCCCCCGATAAACGTCGGCGTCTCGAAGGTTTCTCCCGGAGCAAGCGTCCATTCGCTGTCGAAGTCGTTAATGCCGCCCGTAACCCGGACAAGGTCGAAAGCCGTCTTCTCCGCAACGATCTTCCAGTTGCCGCTCCACGCAAGCGCGCCGAACCATACTTGTCCGGATTCCTCCGTCGCCCTTCCGTCATCAATCGCAAACCAAGGGTTTGCGTGTCCATCGGTGAAGCCGCGCCGGGACTCGAGCACTTTCTTGCCTTCCGACAGCACTGTCTCCCTCAGCTGGAATTCACCAGCCCACTTGCCCGTTACATGCGTCAGGCGGTAGTCCTCAAGCACGGGCATTGTCCAAGCAGCCGATTGAGCGCTCTCCAGCACGATATCATGGCCGCCGGTATTGGCAATGACGACGGACCGTTCGATCAGGTCCAGGTCGGGCACGACCGTGTAGGTCAGACGCGCTTCGATCGGATACGTCTCGTCTTTCAGCGTGATCGTCAGCATCTCTTTGCCTTCTGCGCCATCTATCCGATATCCGTCGTACACAAGGCGCAGGTCGCGCACGCCATCGTGCAAGCGAACCTTCAGCGACGGCTCCATATAGGATAATCCGCCCCAAAAGGCGTATTCTTCAGCTTCGCGGTCGAGGGCTGCGTCAAACGAACTGTGCGAACGGGAACCCATGAGAGGCGCGCAATCCGCCGCTTGGACGGGCGCTCCCCAGTACAAATGCTGCAAGATGCCCTTGTCGTTCAAGCCAAACACATAAGAACTTCTCCGCGTCGAGATCGAAAACAGCTGCAAAACGGAATCAAATTGTATATTCAAGAGAATCACCTCATGTCATTGATGGGCTTATCGTACGGAAAAACGAAGCTCGAGGCCATTGACGATATGCGGATTATGATGGACGAAATAAGGATTCGCCATATTAGGCAATAAAAACGATAAAAATCCAATCGCCGTGCCAATGGCTCCCGCTCCTTAAGGCGGTATAATAGATTATTATAGAAGACTTACAACGATTTTGATCTCTTTATACTATATATAGCGCCAAAAGGAGAATCCGCATGAAAGCCATAATAGTCATGTTCGACTCGCTGAATCGCCATATGCTTCCTCCCTACGGAGGAAATGAAGTTCACGCGCCTAACTTCAGCAGACTCGCCAAGCGAAGCGTAACCTTCGATAACAACTGGGTAGGCAGCATGCCCTGCATGCCCGCAAGGCGGGATCTGCTCACCGGCCGCCATAACTTCCTGCACCGAAGCTGGGGCCCTCTGGAACCTTTTGACGACTCCTTGCCTGCGCTGCTGCGGAAGCAAGGAGTCTACTCCCACTTGGTCAGCGATCACTATCATTACTGGGAGGCAGGCGGCGCGACGTATCACGGTCAATATACGACTTGGGACAACGTGCGCGGACAAGAGGGCGATCCCTGGAAAGGCGTTGTTGCTGAGCCGAACATACCGGAGCATGTTCATCGCTATGAAGGCTATCGCGGTTGGCTCTTCCGCCAGGACTGGATTAACCGGCAATACATGAACACAGAGGACAGCCATTCGCAGTCGCTGACTTTCAAAAGGGGACTGGAGTTTATACATACCAACCGACACGAAGACCAATGGCTGCTTCAGATCGAAGCCTTTGATCCGCATGAGCCTTTTTTCGCGCCGCAAGCCTATCGGGACCTCTACCCTCACGACTACGATGGCAAACCCTTCGACTGGCCCAACTATGCGAAGGTGCAAGAAACGAGAAAAGAAGCGGAGCATTGCCGCTACGAGTATTCGGCGCTTCTCAGCATGTGCGACGCTTCGCTCGGCAAGGTGATGGACGCGATGGATGAATACGATCTATGGAAGGACACCATGCTGATCGTCACCACTGATCATGGTCTGCTCCTCGGCGAGCATGATTGGTGGGGCAAAAGCATGATGCCCTTTTATAACGAGATCGCTCGCACACCGCTGTTTGTATGGGATCCCCGCTCTGGCAGTCGAGGATTGCGATGCGGGCAATTAACGCAAATGATTGACCTTGCTCCAACTTTACTGGAGTTGTTCGGCGCCCCGATCATGCCCGATATGACCGGCATTCCGCTGACGAAGGCGTTAAAGGCAGAAGCCGAAGGACAACGAAACCGCGAGGCCGTGCTGTTCGGCATTCACGGCGCCCATGTCAACTGCACCGACGGACAATATGTCTATATGCGCGCCCCAGAGCATCCGGATAACTCGCCTCTGTACAACTATACCCTGATGCCCACGCATATGGCTTCGCTGTTCACCGTAGATGAGCTGCGCGGCATAGAGCTCGCCGAGCCCTTTCCGTTCACGAAAGGCGTGCGCACGCTTCGGATCAAGGCGGACAGCTTCGTCCCCGCCCACCGGATGGGCACGCTGCTTTACGACTTGGCCGTAGACCCGGGTCAAACGCAGCCGCTGGAGGACGAAGCTGCCGAGGAGCGAATGAAGCGACTGCTCGTATCTCTTATGAAAGCCAGCGATGCGCCGGCCGAACAATATGAACGTCTTGGCTTGAACTGAGCCGAACGTTCAGGCGTCGTCCAGCGAATAGCCGTAATCCCGGTACTCTTGCGGAGTGACGCCTACCAGCTTTTTAAACAAATAAGTAAAATACGCGGTTGTCTGAATGCCTACCTGATCGGCAACCTCGTAAACTTTAATATTGGGGTCCTGAAGCAGCTTCTTGGCGCGCCCGATTCGGGTGTCCTGAACGAATTCGGAGATCGTCCGGCCCATCTCCCTCTTGAACAATACACTGAGGTAGCTGACGTTCAAGTTAAATTTGTCCGCCAATTGCTTGACCGTCCAGTGTTCGTGAAGCCGTTCCTCGATGAATAGAGCAACTCTCCGCATCAGATTGTGCTGCTGATTCATATGCGCCTTCTGCTCGGTCGCCATATGCCGCTGCACGTAGTCGACAAGCAGATCTGCCATCTGCGATGCGTTGCCGCAATCCAGCATTCGCCGCCACATCAGAATGTGGGTCTCTCCATCCAGCTCATTCCTCCACTTCCAATGGCGAATCAGCTCACCAAGGAAGCTCATCCCCAAAGCTTGCGCGCTAGAGAAAGAAGCATTTTCGGTTACGAGCAGCGCTTCCTTGACCCGGTTCATATATTCGGCGACTTGGTCCAAATCGCCCGCTTCCAATCGCTTAATCAATTCCGGGACAAATTCATCGTGCACCCGGTATGCCGTAAAGTCGCCGGATTCCGCATCGTTATATCGCACGATCTGTCCGTCCGCGATGAGTCTCGCCTTGGCCATGCTGAACCGGATTTCCCTATACATTAATGGAGCATCTTCCCACGCAACGCCCTCGCGGCTGCAGCCAATCGTGACGGTGGCCTTGTATTGCTCTCTCATTATCGATTGGATGAACTGGAATTGCTTCTCCACTTTGGCGCGCGCCGCGGGCGACGGATGAGCTTGGAGCGCGACGAATTCATCCGGGGATGTCTGCGCAAGCCATATCGAATCGTCCTGAGAGAAGCCTATCTCTGCCGTTTTCTTGAATCCGCTGCCCAGCAGCATGCGTTGTTTCGCTTCCATGCCGGAAATGAGATTACGATCCAGGCCGAGGACGATAAGCTGATATCCGAGGTCCGGCTCGGGCAGCCTCAACAAGCCCTCCCACGAAGCAAGAAGCTCTCCTATGGGAATGGAATCGGCAATCAGATCGCCAACGAATCTTTCCTTGAGGAGCTTTTCGCTGCCGGATACTTTTTTCTCGAGCTCACGGGTCTGCTCGACAACTTCCCGCCGCATCTCAATCACAGTACGGAAGCTCTGCAGCCGGGCCGTGACCTCTTCCGTCTTCAGCGGCTTCAGCACGTAGGCTTGAGCGCCGACATGAATCGCATCCTGGACGAATTCGAATTCGTTGTAACCGCTGATCATCAGGATCTGGATATGGGGATGAATCCGCCTAGCCTCTGCCGCAAGCTCTATCCCGGTCATGCCGGGCATGGACACGTCCGAAATAAGGACGTCAACTTCCAAATCCTGCAGAATATCAACAGCCTCTTCCCCTGATTCCGCCGTCCACGGAGGCGCGAAGCCAAGCTCCTCCCATTCGATAAAATGGACGAGACCCTGCGCATGCGATATTTCATCGTCCACAATAAGTACGTTCAGCATCACTATCGTCCCTTCCTAATGGATGGCGGAGCCTGGCAGGCAGGAAAATGGATAGTGACCTGCGTCCATGCCCCTAATTGGCTTTCAATGTTGTAACCGGCATCAGCGCCGAAATACAGCGCCAGCCGCTCTTTTATATTGGTAGAGCCAAAGCCGTTGCCTTTGCCCGCATGGACGCCTTCGGCCAGCTGCCTGCTTATCTTCTCGGGGATTCCGTTCCCATTGTCGTACACCGACATCATGACCCCGTCCTCCAGCCTGGCAATGACGATACGGATGAGGGCGTTCCGCTTGCGGACAATTGCCCCGTGCTGGTAGCAATTCTCCACGATGGGCTGCAGAACCGTCTTGATCGTATACAGGTCCAGCGCGGATTCGTCGATGTCCCATTCAATCCGGACCTTGCCCGGGTATCGAAATTGACAGATATCCAGGTAAGCCTTCGCGTGCTGTATCTCTTCCCGGATCCGAATAACGCTGATTTGATTATTCAGCGTAAGCCTGTAGAAGGTTGTCAGCGAATCGATAATTTGTATTTGCTCCTGATCCCGGGCGTGCATCGCGCGCCAGCGAAGCAATCCGAGCGAATTATAAATGAAATGAGGATTGATCTGCGCCTGCAGTGCCCAGAAAGCCTGCTCCTTCTCCTGCAGTCCGGCTTGCGTAATGTCCTCCACAAGCTTGCCCAGCCGCGCAGACATCAGATTAAACATGTTTTCCAGCTCGCCGAGCTCGTCTTGTTCGTTATACCGGATCGCCGCTTCGAACTCGCCGCGCGACAGACCGCTCATTCGGTTACCCAGCTTATGAATGCGCCGAACGATGTTTTGCACGACGGTCATTAACAGCGAAACGGACAGCAGCAGGAAAAAGACGGTAATGCCAACGATCAACAGCAGGATTTTGCGGTCCTGGACGCTGAACTGCTTCATGGCCGTCGACGATACGACGTTCCACCCGGAAGACAGAGGCTTGACGATGAGCAGCTCTTTGCTGTGCGTGAGATCCAGCCAATGGGCGGTATTGGCGATATTCTCCTCCGCGAAATCTTCTTGCCAATCATTTAGCGCAAGCCTCTTCCCGATCTGCTCCCGGTCTGTCGAGGCCAGGATGCTCCTGTCGTTATCCACGATGAACAGGGTTCCCTTGTCATTAAACGGACGGTCGACCAGTTCCCCAAACACAGAGTCATAGTCCAGCAATATATAAACAAGCCCCAGCGGAGTACCTGTCCTGTCAATAATCTTGTGCGTAATGACGACGCGGTCGGGGCTGCCCGGCACGCCGCTCCATTCAAGAGGCTCCGAGGCCGCCATGTTTTCCCGATACCAGGCGCTTTCCTTTTGACCCGCAATGAATCTCGATTCCGGGCGCCATAACAGCTGACCGTCCTGCACGAGCGTGTCGTTCGTATGATAAATGCGAAAATCCAGGATGCCGGGCAAATATTTGCCCGTGAGCAGGAAGGTGCGGTCCACGTAATTAACGGTATCCACCACTTCGGTCATATCGTCGTACTGCCTGGAGAGACGGGATATCAGTTCGCCGTCGGTCGCCGTTCGGACGGCCAATAGATCGTAGTTTCGTTTGCTGAAATCAGCGATCTGCGCCGTCTGCAGGACCGTCTCATCCACGGCGGACAAGTAGCTGTTGTGGAAGCCCCGAGCGACCATATACACGGATCCGCTTCCCAAAAGCAGCGTAGGCAGCAGCAGAATGAGCACATAGAGGGACAAAATCTTGCCGCGGAGACTCATGCCGCGGGTAAATCGGATGATCCATCGAGAGAGAGGGAAACGCAAGAGACCCGCTCCTTTCTTGAAAAATGCCCAGCCGCAGCCGACGGAAGGGAAGCCGGCATCCCGGCTTCCCTTCTCTCACGGCTCAACAGCGCCGCATATATGGTTTACGCTCCTGGGTATTGCTTGGACAGCAGCGCATGCCACTCATCCTTCAGCTCGCTCCAATGCGCGCGCTTCTCAAGCGCCGACTGGAATTCGCTCCAAGCCGCTTCAAAAGCCTTGTCGTCCTTGGCCATCATCAGTTTGGCCTTGTATTCTTTCCTTACGTTCTCCAGCTCGGGAGAATATTTCTCCCACAGGCTGCCCGGTTCGGACTTAACCAAGTCATATGGCTCCGCGACGCGAATGGCTCCCATCTTGCTGATCGCGTTGGTGAAGTCGATCGTCTTCTGGCGTCCCGCTACCGTGTCGGTAGCCTCGTAGTTCCACCATGGATACCACTCGTTGCTGTACGAGGATGCTGCGTAAAGCTCAGGCGTCGTGCTTGCTTTCTTCGCCGCATCGCCGGAATCATGAAGAGCGGTGTAGTTCTCGTCGATATAATGCCATTTGCCCAGCGGCTTATCGACCCAATCCCAGAAGGTTCCCGCAGGTCCTTCATTGATTTCCTGCTGCATTTCCGGCTTAGGCGAAAGCGCGTAATCAAAGAATTTGAGAATGGCGTCGAGATTTTTCGTATTTTTGCTGATATACACGTCATCGCCAGGATTCGGATTGATGATGGTGTTGATGCCGACTTTGTCTACGCCAGCCACTTTAGGATACGGAACAGTCTGATAATACCAAGCCGGCGCGGTTGGTCCGTTCAGGACTTCCCACAGATGAGCATCCATGTTGAAGAATCCGCCAACGTTCATCGCCATGCGACCGGACTGATTTTTTTCCTTATAGCGCTCTTTTTTGTCCGTAATCGCTTCTTTGTCGATTAGTCCTTCGTTGTACATTTTGTTCATCCACTTGTAAGCTTCTTTGTATTGCGGATTATCATAGATGAACTCGTAGTCATCGCCCTTCTTCTCTACCGGAACAACGCCCCCGCCGCTGGTCGATACGCCAAACGTGTTCAGGATGACGTTCTCGTCGTTGGCATCCGACAGGAAGCCGAGCGGAATGAGCTTATTGCCGGAGGCGTCGGTCTGCTGGCTTGCGGCCTTCAAATATTGTTCCACGCCTTCAATCGTAGCCAAATCTTCCTTCTTCATGCCCGCTTTCTCCAGAACGTCCTCGCGTACGAACCAGCCAAGCGATGCCCAGCCCGGCCATGGATCCTCCGGATTCTGGTCAAACCACGTCGGAATGGACCAGATATGACCGTCCTTGTCCTTCATTGCATCCAGATATTGCTTCGGGATCGAAGCGAGTCCCGGATATTTGTCCGGCATGTCGAAGTACTGCTCGAGCGGTTGAATGGTGCCGGAACGAATCATGGACGTATTGATAACATCGTTCCGTCCGAAGAGGGCCGCATCCTCGAAGCCGCCGGTATTCAGCTTCAGGTTAAGCGCGGTGGCGGCGTCTCCCTGCGTAGATTCGACCTGCACGTCGACAAACGGTTCGTTCTCTCTCCAATATTTTTGAACCATGCTGTCGTTGTTGACGGTGGTCGTCCATCCGAGCCACAGATCAAACTTTCCTCCTTGCTTGCCTCCCTCAGCCGTCTGTCCGGTCTGTTCCGGATCTTGCGATGGCGAGTTCGTCGAGCTGCCGCCCCCGCCCGAGCAGGCGGTTAATGCCAGCATAAGCGCGGCAAGCGCGCCGGCCGTGGCCGACTTTGCATAAAATGCGCGACTTTTCATATTCTTTCCCCTCTCTGTCTAGCTACTATTTTGGTATATGTGGTAAATCCTAATACCCTGCGATAACTTGCAAGATCGGAAAACCTTAACCTTTGACCGAACCAATGAGTACGCCTTTGACAAAAAATCGCTGAAGAAACGGATACACGCACAAAATTGGAATGGCACTTACCATAACGGTTGCCATCTTGACGGACATTAGCGTCACTTGGGACAAGTTTCTGCTGCCCCGCGCGAGCGCCTCCACGCTATTATTGGAACCCATCACCACCGAGATATCCTGGGCGGACAAAAGCTGCTGCAGGAACGTTTGAACCGGAATCAGATTCTGATCCGAGACGAAAAAGGCGCCGGCGAACCAATCGTTCCAGTGCATAACGCCCGTGAAGAGACCAAGAGCCGCGAGCATCGGCTTGGAAAGCGGAATTATAATGGAGAACAGGACTCTCGGGGGCTTGGCGCCATCCATCTCCGCCGATTCGATCAACGCCTCCGGAATACCTTGGATAAACTTCAGCATGACGAACATGTTCCAGGCCGAAAAGGCGCTTGGCAGAATGTATACCCAGAACGTGTTGATCAAAGACAGATTAAACAGCTGGATGTAAAACGGAATCAGGCCGCCGCTAAACAGCATCGTGATCAGAACGATCGTCAGCAGCGTCTTTCTCGCCGGCATCTGCCTGTAGGACAAGGCGAACGCGGCAAGAAGGGTTACCAGAAGACCGCTGATTGTGCCGATAATCGTTCGCAGAATCGTAATTAGGTAGGAGTGCTGAATGACCTTGTTGCCAAGCACGATATGGAAGTTGGACAACGTGAACTCCCTCGGCCACAAGTATACGCCTCCCTTGGCGGCGTCGCTTCCCGTGTTGAGAGAAATCGCCAGCATGTAAAGGAACGGATAGAGGACCGTCAGGCAGAGCAGCAGCAGGAGCAGGGTAATAACCGTTTGCCCGATCTTTTCGCCAGTTGAACGTTTCATTCGGTTACCAGAGCCCCTCTCCGTTGATTCTTCTGGATATCTGGTTCGTGCTGAGAACCAGCAGCAGACTGATAACCGAAGACAACAATCCTACTGCCGTCGCGCTGCCGAAATAGCCTTGCTGCAAACCGCTTCGGAGAATATACGTATCCAGAACGTCCGCAACCGGCTGGTTGGCAGGGTTCATCAGCGGATAGATTTGATCCATGCCGACCGCAATGAGGCTTGGCATGCTGAGGATCAGAACGATGGAAATCGTCGGCAGGATGCCCGGGAACGTGATGTGCCGAATTTGCGCCAGACGACCCGCTCCTTCCACCTTGGCCGCTTCGTAGAGCTGCGGGTCGATGGACGTAATGGCGGCCAGATACAGAATCGTGTTCCAGCCAACTTCCTTCCACAATCCGCTCGCTACGATCATCGGGCGGAACCACTCGGTCGAGCCCAGGAAGAATACCGGATCACCGCCGAGAGACACGATCAGCTGATTAATGAGACCGTTGTCCAGAGTGAGCAGCGACTGCAGAATGTAAGCGACTACAATCCAGGAGAAAAAATGGGGCAAATAGCTGACCGATTGAACGAACCGTTTGAAGCCCCCGTGGCTTACCTCGTTAATCATCAATGCCAAAATGATTGGTGCGGGAAAGCCAAACACAAATTTAAGCAACGCGATGTACACGGTGTTCCTTACCACAAGCCAGAATTGGCTGTCGTGAAGGAATGCAAAATTTTCGAAGCCGGTCCAAGGGCTGTTCCAGATGGTGTAGCCGATATGGAAGTCCTTGAACGCCACCTGTATGCCGGCCATCGGCACGTAGCTGAACAGCAGAAGCAGCACGACGGCCGGCATGATCATGAGATATTGCCATTTGTATTTAAGTATGGCAGACATCGTATCACCTCTTTCTAGCTTAATTGTACGGCGGCGATGGCCTTTCGAACTACGCAACAACGATTGGTTTTCTATCGCAATGTTTGTTAATTGGGCTTGGAAGAGCGAAAGAAAGGACACACGCCGGCGGCAATGGCCGCAAGCGTCCGTCCTCCCTCCGAAGCAAGAACCGTTATTATTCAAAAGTATCGAATAAACTCGTAACCGAAAGCTGCTCACGGAACGACTCCAGGTCAAGCGCTTCGGACAAGCCGTTCTTCGGTACCGTCACAATGGCCGGCCGGTCGGCCGAAAGGGCAAATACGTTATCGCTCCATCTGGCATCGGCACCGCTCAGCTCCAGAAGAACAAATGGCGCGAATGCCCTGCTCTCCAGACTAACGACAAACCGGTCGTCTTCCTCGGTCACCGCCGCATGGATCTCCGGGTTCAGCAGCTCGAAATGCTTTGGCTTAACAAACAGTGCCGTACCCGAGCTGATTGTCTCTTCGCCAATGACAAATTCAAAGGCCAGATAGCTTTGGCTGAGCTGCTGCTTAGTCATAAGCGTGGCGGAGAAGTCCAAAGAGACAATTTCCGCCGAGGTAAGAGCATCCAGGGATACTTCAGCTTCGCCGAACCGAATCGTATCCGACTTGCGGTCGAGCAGCCGCCAGCGCAGCTGTCCGCGGACGGTCTGAAGCGATTCGTTGGTCACGTGCAGCGCTACCGTTGTCCCCTCTTCATGGGCAGAAGCAAGCACCGGCGCAAAGAAACGCTTGGCGGCATGATGGGTTGCTTTCCAGCGGCCGAAGTAATCCAGGCTGGACCAGGATGCTCCCGGCCAGATGTCATTAAGCTGCCAATATACCGCGCCCATGCATCTGCCGCGATTGCGTCTCCAATGCTCCACGCCAACCCGCATGCCTTCGGCCTGAATGAGTTGGGAGACATAGAGAAGCTTATCGAAATTTCTAGGATACTTAAAATATTCGCTGATGTAATACATGATTTTCTCGTTGCCGGTACCGTTCTTTTGATGAGCTTCCATCACGTGCGAGAAGATATTCCGGTCTTCGGGCAGCGTAAAGGTCTCAACCGTCTTGATGGACGGGAATGACTGCAGGCCGAACTCGGACATAAAACGCGGATGAAGCGTCCGGTATTCCGTGATTGGCTTCCGTCCATGCCAGACATCCCAATAATGCATGTCGCCGATATGCTCGTTATTCGGGTCGTCGATGCCGCCCTTGGAGGATGGCGACGACACCAAATAGGACGTGTTCGGATCGAGCGACTGCGACAGCACGGGCAGGAACTCTTCGAACTGCTTCAGATAATCATCGCGTTGCTTCTCGCCGTAGCGTTCCGTCCAGCCCCAATACGCCCAGGCGTATTCCAGCTCGTTGTTCCCGCTCCAGAGGCCAAGCGAGGCGTGGTGACGAAGCCGCTTCATATTGTCGATCGTCTCGAGGCGGATATTTTCCTTGAACTCGTCATTAAAATCGTAAGCTCCGCAAGCGTATAAGTGATCCTGCCACACGATCAGGCCATGCCGGTCGCATAGGTCGTAGAAGTAATCGTCGGCGTAGTACCCGCCGCCCCATACGCGGATACAGTTGTAGTTGGCTTCCACGCAGCTTTGGATCAGCTGTTCCGTCCGCTCGTTGCTGCGACGGCCGAATATGTTGTCTTCCGGAATGAAATTGGCGCCCATGGCGAAGATTTCGTGTCCGTTCACTTCAAACGCAAACGATTCCCCCCACTCATCCGGCTGGCGGACAACGCGAAGCGTCCGAAGGCCGATGTTCAGCGAGCGCTCGTCAAGAACCCGCTCCTCGCCGAGCAGTTGAATCCGCACTCCGTACAAAGGCTGGCTTCCGAGATTGTTCGGCCACCATAGCTCGGGACTCGCAATATTGATTTCGAGCTTAGCGGTATCCCCTACCTGGCTGACCAACGCATCCAGCGTCCGCCCATCGGGCGTCTCCATGGAAACGAGAAGCGTAAGCGGAATTTCGGAGGACCACCTTTCCAAAGCGGCGGCAATCTCCACCGTAACGTTGTTGTCACCGTGCTTCTGCGTGATGACAACATCATCGATTCGGGCATTGTTAAAGCCGCATAGCGACATATCCCGCCAGATCCCCATATCGGGAAGCTGCGGACCCCAGTCCCAGCCAAACATGCTATGCGCCTTGCGCAAATGCGAGATGCCCGGTACGGCATCGGCGCAGCTCGTCAAGAACAGCTCCTTGTCCTTCGCGAGCACGTAGTTCGTAGCCGAGTGGATGATGACGTGAATTTCATTGCTGCCGGCGGACAACAGATCCTTTACATCGGCTTCGTAGGTGCGATGCATATTGTTCGTATTTAATACGGCTTGTCCGTTCACGTAGACCTCGCACAGCGTATCCAATCCCTCGCAGCGGAGCAATACGCGGTCCAGCAGTAGCAAGTCCTCGTCGACGAGGAAGCTGCGGCGGTATTCGTAGTCGAACTTGGTCAGCTCCAAAATATCGTATTCGTTGTCTCGGAAGTACGGATCTTCCATCTTTCCGGCAGACAACAGATCATGGAATACGGAGCCCGGAACGGTAGCTTTATTCCATTCCGCTTCATCCGTTCTTTTCATCGTCCAATTGCCGTTCAGCGTTACTGAGCGCATGCTTATCAACCTGCTTTCAAAAGTTAAAATTGTGCTGGAATGATGCATTTCTTCCAACCTTATGGTGTGGAAAATGCTTGATTCGGGCCTATCTTAGCACTCGAGGCCGGTCATGGTCTTGTTATGCATCTACTTTTTTTGTGCTATATTAACATCGATAATGAAGAATCTATTAACGAGACGGAGGCAACCTCAATGACCGTTTCCATGCTGTATGCGGCTACTCTGATTGATCCGCTGGTGCAATCCAACTTCCATATCGTGCATTCGGTGAAACATGCGTATCCGCTGCACGGACACGACTTCTACGAGATCTTCATCGTCATATCCGGCCAATGCACGCATTCGGTTAACGGAGAAGCCCAATTTTTGAAAGAGGGGTCTATGGTATTCATTCGTCCCGACGATACGCATAGCTATGATTTGTTGGAAGGAGAAGACTGCCAATTCCTGAACGTTAATTTCTATAAGGAGGTCGTGGAGAGTGCCTTCGATTACATCGGTCATGCGGCGTTCGCCCAGGCACTTCGGACTCCCCCTCTTCCTCCTGTTACCATGCTGTCCGGAACAGACATGGAGGCACTGATGAGGAAAAGCGAACAAATTCAGTTGTATACCTCAACGGATAAACAAAAAGCGAGAACGATGGCCCGCAGCTTCTTAAACGACGCGCTGACCTCTTTCTTCCTCCACTTCCGAAATGACAGCACGAAGACCATGCCGCCATGGTTCAATCATCTGCTAGGGCAGCTTCAGAAAAAAGAGAACTTTAGCGCCGGTCTGCCTCGCTTGCGCGAATTGACGGACCGAAGCGACGGCCATCTCAATCGCATCTTCAAGCAGTATCTTCGCATGACGCCAACCGCTTACTTGAACCATCTTAAGCTTGGTTATGCCAAGAACTTGCTGCTCACAACGCAGCTTCCCATTGTAGACATCGCCTTCGAGGCCGGCTTCGATAATTTGAGCCACTTCTATCACCTGTTCAAAGACGCCTACGGCATCGCGCCGGGCAAAATCCGCAATTGGCAGTAGCGGCGTGCTCCGCCGGCAGGAGCCGAATAGGCGCGGTTCCGATCTTAATGTTATAATGGCGGCAAATCCTAACTATCGACGAGAGAAGGCAAGGCGCTTGAGATTCCGGAATATCTACCGAAACTATATACAGAACAACCTGTTCGTCAAAGTCATTCTCGTCTTTGCGCTCATCGTGCATGTGACGATTATCACGCTCTCTTACCTGCTCTTCGGTCTCATATCCGATTCCATTGTTAACAGCGAGCTGAACAACCAGAAGCAAGCGATGGAACGAGTCAACCGCTATATCGAGCAGAAGTACGACTGGGTGCAAAACACGGTGCAGGACATCTACCGCAACAGCCAGCTCGCCAGTAACGCTTCCTACTTTCTCCGGCATTCCTACAGCGATTACGCGCAGTACATGCTCGACCAGAACTACGCGGGAGGCAACGAGAGCGCGGTCGATATCCTGAGCTATCTGTCAGACCGGATGGATAGCGACCCCGACATCCAGAATATCCTGTTGTACAGTACGGACATGCAGCAATTGTACGCCTTCAACGTGAACGGCCCGCGACGGCTGTACAAGACCAATCCCATCCGCTCGTACATTCCCGAGATCATGGCAGCGGAAGGGCCCGTGGCGGCGACGCCGAACATCTGGATCCGCGGGTTGATCGGCCAATGGAATTCGCAGCTATATTCCATGCGCGTCCAGGTGAATGATAAGAACACGCTGAAGAACATCGGACAGCTGCTCGTATATTTCGATTCCGGCATGGTGAACCGGTCGCTCGACCAGCAGCGGACTCCGCTCAAGGGCGAGATTCTGGTGCTGTCGCCGGACGGGCAGGTGCTGTCCGATTCCGCGAACCGTTATTACGGACAGATCTTCCCGTACATGAAGCAAATCGGCTCCCTGAAGGAAACCGAGCTGCTCGACGAGCCGTCGTACATCTCTACGCTGACACAGAACAAAGCCGGCTATTTCGTCGTCGGCATTACGCCCAAGAGGGTGATGGCCGAGGCTTACGCGGGCCTCAAGCGGACGATCATTCTGATCAGTTCGATCTGCATCGTCGTCGCGGTGATCATTCCGTCCATCGTGATCGTCAATATCGCGCGGCGGACGAACCGGATCGTGCACTTCATGCGGAAGGTGGAGGGCGGCAATCTCACTGCCCGCCTGCAGGACGCCCGCGAGGACGAGCTTGGGCAGATCTCTCAGAGCTTCAACGAGATGCTCGATGAGCTTGGCCGTCATATCGACCGGGAATACAAGGCGGAGCTGCGGCATAAGCAGACGGAGCTTGCCGCTCTGCAAGCCAGGGTCAACCCGCATTTTCTCTACAACACGCTGGAGGTCATCCGAATGCGGGCAATGTCGCAGGGCGCTGTCGACGTAGGCGAGATGATCTACAGCCTCGCGGCGCTGTTCCGCAACTCGGTCAGCGCGAAGGCGGAGAACACGCTGGGCGAAGAGCTCGAGATGTGCAGGCTGTACCTGGAGCTGTTCCGTATCCGCTACAAAGACAAATTCACCTACGAGGTCGAATGCGACCAGGAGCTGTTGAGGGTTCCGATCGCAAAGCTGCTGCTGCAGCCGGTCGTGGAGAACTATATCGTGCACGGGATGGATTCCCGGAGAAAGAACAACCGCCTGATTATCGAAGCCAAGCAAGAGCACGGCCTGATCCATGTCCGGATCCGCGATAACGGCAAAGGCATCGAGGCGGAGCAGCTCGCGCGCATCATGCGCCGGCTGAAGATGCCGGAAACCGAGGAACAGGAGTCCTTCGGGCTGCGCAGCGTGCACGAGCGGATTGAACTGGTACACGGACCCGGCTATGGGTTAAACGTAGAAAGCACGCCCGGGAAAGGGACATTGGTTACGGTGACCTGGCCCGCGGCTGAACAACAGGAGGAAGCTGGCGATGTATAAAGTATTGCTCGTGGACGACGAGCCGTTTATCACGGAAGGCTTAAGCGACGCCGTCGATTGGTCCGCCTTTGGCCTCGAGGTCGTCGGAAGCGCCGAAGACGGCGAGGAAGCGTTGGAGCGACTGCGCGAGCTGCCGGTCGACCTGCTCATTACAGACATCTCGATGCCGATCATGACCGGGCTTGAACTGATCCGCAAAGCGCGGGAGCTGCAGCCGCAATTGAAGGTGATCATCCTGAGCGGGTTCAACGAATTCAATTATCTCAAGGAAGGCATGCGCCTTGGCATCGAGAACTACCTGCTCAAGCCGATTAACTTCGGGGAGCTGGAGGAAACGCTGACGGATACGGTACGGAAGCTGGAGGCGGACAAGCCGGCGCAGCCGCTGGGGGAAGACGAGATAAACATCCTGCGGGACAATGTCATGACAAGGTGGGTAAACGGGCGGATCGCGTTGCCCGAGCTGACGGAGCGAATCGGGCTCCTCGGCATCGATCTCTCGAAGCCGTATGTGGCGCTGGCAATCTTTTGTTTTCACCCGGGGCCTGATGCAGCCGGTCAAGATCTGGACAATTGCATCGCCGATCTCTTGGCCGAGGAGACGGACGGCTTGTCGCTAATTCCCTTTCGCAACGATGAGGGCGAGCTGGTCGCGGCCTGCTGCATAAACGGGGACGAGCAGAAGCAATCTAAGGTGACGGCAGCCTTGGAAAGAGTGGCGGATAAATGGGAGAGCAAGCAGCTCGGACCGCGGATCGCGCTCGGCGGGATTGTGGCAACGGCCGATGCCGCCGCAAGCTACGCAGAAGCGCGTAAAACGCAGCAGTTTTTCCTTGTGCGGCATGACCGGCATTTGCTCGATTATGCGGATATTTCCGCGGAGACGGCGGCATTACCTTCTGGATTGTTCGAATGGGAGGCTTATGCCAAACCCATCCTTGCCAAAGACAAGGACGAGCTGGCGGAGGTCATCAACCGCGATTTCGCGGCTATACGAATGGCGGACAGCTTGCATCCCGTCCGCGCGAAGAGCGCCGCCATCGAGCTCATGATTCTGATGAAGATCGAGGTCGACAAGCTCGGACGGGCCGATGCCGCGGAGGTGTTCCAAGGCGCGCTCGACCAGGCGGTGACCGCGGCAACGCTCGAAGGCGTGGAGATTGCCGTGCGGACGGCAGCCTTCTTCGCCGCCGATTCGTTCTCCGGGGAAGACATGAGTCCCGTCATCAAGCAGGCGCTGCGCTATATCCACGAGCACTACGCGGAGGCGCTGACGCTCAAGTCGCTTGGACTTCAATTCCATATTCACCCCAATTACCTCGGACAGCTCTTTCACAAGCAGACAGGGGATACGTTTACGGATTACCTGAATAAATTTCGCATCGACAAAGCCAAGGAACTGCTGGCGGACAGCCGGCTCAAGGTTAATGAGATCGCAAGACTGGTCGGGTACTGGGAGACCGGCTACTTCTACAAGCAATTCAAGAAGCATGTCGGGATGGTGCCGGGCGATTTTAAGGAGCTGCTGTGACGCCGAGGCGCCATTCGCGGTTCCTTTCTTTATTTTGTACACTTATTCTTTGTTTTCTATTATTTTTGAAAATGTTTTCATCTTCTAAGATGAAGTAGCAAGAAGTCGCGACTGATGAATGCTACACAGACAAAAGGGAGGCAACACAAATGGGAATCCGTAAAAAGGCAGCGATCGGCCTGACGTCCGCGATGGCCGTCATGCTCTTGCTGAGCGCCTGCGGAAGCAACGGCGGCAACAACGGCAATACTGCAGCAAACAACAACACGTCTTCGTCTGGCAATACGGGCGGAAGCAGCGCCAAACCGGTTGAATTGAACTGGTACACAATCGGCACGCCGCAAAAAGACGTCGATAAAGTCATGGAAGCGGTTAGCGCCTACACGAAAGACAAGATTGGTGCAACGGTTAAAATGACGATGATCGACTGGGGCGATTACAACCAGAAGATGCAAGTACTGACGGCTTCCGGCGCGGACATGGACATCATGTTCACTGCGGCATGGGCGTTCGATTACGTGCAAAACGCTCGCAAAGGGGCTTTCGCTCCTATCGACGATCTGCTGGCTCAATATGGCAAAGGCATTACCGATACGCTGAACCCTGCCTTCCTGAACGGTTCCAAAGTCGATGGCAAGAACTACGGCGTACCGGCGAACAAAGAACTTCCGACATCCGAGGTATGGCGCTTCAACAAAAACCTTCTTGACGAGAACAAGCTGAGCATCACGGACGTGCGTACCCTGGAAAGCCTGGAGCCACTGCTCAAAACGGTCAAAGAAAATAACCCGGACGTGACTCCGCTGCAAGTGGACAAGACCTTCACGCCGTACATTCCATACGACTACTTGATCGAGAAATTCCCGCTCGCGGTGAAGCTTGACGACTCCAGCTACAAAATCGTTAACGTTTTCGAAACGCCTGAAATGAAGCAAGCGCTCGAAACGATGCACAAATACTACCAAGCCGGCTACATCCCAACGGAAGCCGCAACGCTGGAATCGTCCTCGGACGTACAAGCAACTGGCAAATGGTTCGCCGACAAAGCGACTACGCAGCCATTCGCGGACAACGTATGGTCGACAAGCTATGGCTACCCAATCGTTTCGACTCCGATGAGCGATGCGCTGATCTACAACCAATCGGTTATGGGTTCCATGCAAGCCATCTCCGCAAACTCGAAGCATAAAGAAAAAGCAATGGAATTCCTGAACCTGCTGAACACTGATCCGGTTCTTCGCAACATGGTTGACTCCGGCATCGAAGGCACGCACTACAAGGTAACAGACGGCGACTACATGGAGAACCTGCCGGAGTCCAAAAACTACGACATGCCTACATTCTCGCTTGGCAACATTATGATCACGCACCTGAACCCAGGCGATCCTGCAGACAAATGGGAACAGTTCAAGAAATACAACGATGCCGGCAAACCTGCGGCACTGCTTGGCTTCAACTTCGATCCGACGAAAGTATCGAGCGAGATCGCAGCCGTGCAAAACGCGAAGGAATCCTTCTGGGCACCGCTCATGACGGGTACAGTCGATCCGGATAAATACTTGCCGCAAGCGATCAAGAAGCTGAATGACGCGGGTCTTGGCAAAATCCTGACCGAAGCGCAAACGCAGCTCGACGCTTGGAAAGCTACGCAAGGCAAGTAAACCATTTATAGAACCGAAGGGCGAATGTTCGGCATTCGCCCTTTTTTTCAGAAACGGAGAAACGAACGGGATGGACATCCCGTACGTTATTTCTCGTTATTTCTCGTTCTAAGGAATGAAACGCGCCACCCCGCCCTAAGGACGGTGAAGCCGTTTCGCCATTGGACAAATTGCCGCAGGCCCTTGGCCATGCGAACCGACTTCACTTAGAAAGGGTGAAACCCATGAAGGCCTTAGGGCGTTTCTTCAAAGACATCAGCCGCAATAAAGCCCTGCTCCTGATGGTGCTTCCGGCTACCGTCTGGTTTATTTTCTTCTCGTACCTGCCAATGCTCGGCACGGTAATTTCCTTTAAGGAATACCGCGTGCACGGCGGATTTCTCTCCAGCATCATTAACAGCCGCTGGGTCGGCTTAGACAATTTCAAGTTCCTGTTCAGCACGGAAGACGCGTATGTCATTACCCGAAATACCTTGCTCTACAACATCGTGTTCATCATCATTGGTCTCGTTCTGGCAGTGGCCATGGCCATTGTCCTTTCAGAAATCGCAAATAAGCGGCTGGCGAAATGGTACCAAACGGGGATGTTCCTGCCTTACTTCCTCTCTTGGGTCATCGTCGGTTATTTCGTATATAGCTTCCTCAGCTACGATCGCGGCGTGATGAACAAAATCGTCCTCGCGTTCGGCATGGATCCGCAGCAATGGTATTCGGAGCCGAAGTACTGGCCGTTCATTATCGTCATCGTATTCCTATGGAAGTCCCTCGGCTATAACAGCGTCGTCTATCTTGCCGCAATCATGGGCATCGACAAATCGCTGTACGAAGCGGCCATGATCGACGGCGCGAACAAATGGCAGCAGATCCGCAACGTCACGCTGCCAATGCTTGCGCCGCTCATGACCATTTTGACCTTGCTGGCCATCGGCCGCATTTTCTACGCGGATTTCGGCTTGTTCTATCAAGTTACCCGCGATTCCGGAACGCTCTACAACGTCACGAACGTTATCGATACTTATGTCTACCGCGGCCTGAAAACAACCGGGGAGATCGGCATGAGCACCGCAGCCGGCCTGTATCAATCGTTTGTTGGCTTCGTGCTCGTTATCACGTCCAACTGGATTGTCCGTCGTTTCAACAAAGACAACGCGCTATTCTAAAAAGAATGTTCTGCATTCCCTGTCGGTGACAGGGAATGCAGCAGTCATTTGCTTCAAGAGCAATTAGGAAGAAAGGAGCATCATCATGGCATCCCTTAGGAAAACCAAGGACTTTCACCGGCTGACGCCGGCCTGGAACGTCATCTTCAACGTCATTGCCGGGCTGTTCGCGCTGGCTTGCGTGTTTCCGTTTCTGCTCGTCATGGTCATCTCGTTCACGGACGAGAAGACGCTGGCGCAGGACGGGTATTCGTTATTTCCGAACAAATGGAGTACCGACGCCTACAGCTACCTGTTCAAGGCGGGCGACCAATTATTGCGCTCCTACGGCGTGACGATCTTCGTCACGGTGATCGGCACGGCGATCAGCTTGATCTTCATCTCGCTCTTCGCGTACGCGATCTCCCGCAAAGGATTCAAATACCGTAAATTTTTCGCGTTCCTCGCCTTCTTCACGATGCTCTTCAACGGCGGACTCGTGCCGTCCTACATCGTGACGACAAAGCTGCTCGGCCTCGGGAATTCCCTGTGGGCGCTCATTTTGCCGCTAGCGGTCAATGCGTTCTATATCATGATCATGCGCACGTTCTTCTCGACCATGATTCCGGACGCGATCATCGAATCCGGCAAGATCGACGGTGCCGGCGAGTTCGGCATCTTCTTCCGGCTCATCGTGCCGCTCGCGCTGCCGGGCCTTGCGACAATCGCGTTGTTCAACGTGCTCGGTTATTGGAATGACTGGTTCAACGCCTTGCTCTACATCGAGAATCCCGACCTGGTGCCGCTGCAATCGATGCTGATGCGGATCGAGAACAGCATGCAGTTCATTCTCGCCAACAGCAACAATGCCTCCCTGGGGACGGCCGTGCTGCAGTCGATGCCGCAGGATACGTCGCGGATGGCGATGGTCGTCTTGGCAACCGGGCCGATCGTGCTCGCTTATCCGTTCTTCCAGCGCTATTTCGTACAAGGTTTGACGGTTGGCGCCGTAAAAGAGTAATGCTCTTTAGCCTCGAAGGCTAATTAAACGAAAGTTACACATTATCACAAACATTCACACCGCAAGCGGCCCGCGGCGCGGACAACCGCCCACGGGCCGTTTGCGATGCGCGTAAATTAATGAAGCGATTATAGTAACGACAAAGGGGAAAACCACCATGGAACAATTCAGATTGCCGAAAATCGACATGCCGCACCTGCCTCTTCCGCAGTCCGTGCAAGCGGTGCTGGCGGAGGCGGAGACTCGCCTCGCGCACCGTCCGAAGCTGCTTCAGCTGTTCAAGAACTGTTTTCCGAATACGCTGGAAACGACAACCAAACTGCTGAACGACGGCACGACGTTCGTTATTACGGGAGATATCCCGGCAATGTGGCTGCGCGATTCCGTCGAGCAGGTTATGCACTACGTACCGTTCGCTAAGGACGACGCCGACCTGCAGCGGATTATCGGCGGCCTGATCAAGCTGCACATGCGCAACATCGTCATTGACCCTTACGCGAACGCGTTCAACGAGATGGCGAACGACTGGCACTGGAATACCGACGACAAGACGGACATGTCCCCTTGGGTATGGGAGCGCAAATTCGAGCTCGATTCCATCTGCTTCTCGATGCGCCTCGCATTCGCATACTGGAAAGAAACCGGCCGCGCCGACATTTTTGACGCGGACTTCAAGGTTGCCATGCGCGCCGCTGTCGACCTGTGGAAACGGGAGCAGCACCATTTCGAGCGTTCGCCGTACCGCTTCGAGCGGGACAACGGCATCATGACCGATTCGCTCATGAACGACGGCCTCGGCATGCCGGTCAACTATACGGGCATGGTCTGGTCCGGCTTCCGTCCGAGCGACGACGCCTGCGATTTCCATTACAACATCCCGGACAACATGTTCGCGGTTGTCACGCTCCGCCAGATGCGCGAGATCGCCGAATTCGTCTTCCGCGACCTGTCGTTCGAGAAGGAAATGGCGAAGCTCGAGCGTGAGATTAACCACGGCATCCAGCTGTACGGCATCTACCGGCATCCGGAGTTTGGGCCGATCTACGCTTACGAGACCGACGGCTTCGGCAATTACTGCCTGATGGACGACGCGGGCACGCCGGGCTTGATCTCGATTCCGTACCTCGGCTATGTGGACGGGGACGATCCGATCTACCAGAACACCCGCCGTTTCGCGCTGAGCAAGGAAAACCCGTTCTATTACGAAGGAAAGGCCGCAAAAGGCATCGGCAGCCCGCATACGCCGCCGGGGTATATCTGGCATATGGCCTTGTCCATGCAAGGGCTGACGGCCAAGACGGACGAGGAGAAACTCGCCATGATCGCGGTCTTGGAAGCGACGGACGCCGACACCGGCTTCATGCACGAAGGGTTCCATTCGGACGATCCATCCGTATTCACGCGCAAATGGTTCGCCTGGTCCAACAGCTTGTTCTCGCAGCTTGTCTATAAAGCGATGAAAGCAGGATTACTTGATGCTTAATTCAACGATTATTTTCTATGATGGCGCCTTCCCGGGCGCCTCTGCCATTGGCGGAACGGAATTGGAACAGCTGCGTGGCGTGGGCGATGTATGCGGCGCCGAGGCGCTGGCAGCAAAGCTGGAAGATGCGGACGGCGGCGTATTCGTGTCGCTGCATGCGCCTTATTTTCCCGCGGCGGCTTGGGAAGCGCTGCTCGGGTTCTTGAAACGCGGCGGCGGCTTGATCAGCCTGGGCGGCGCGCCCTTCCGAGTGCCGGTCCGCAAAGAAGCCGGCGAATGGCTCGCAGAGCCGGAGCAAACGGCGTATCACCGGCAGCTGCGTATTCACGAGATGCTGCCAGTGAAGGCTGCGCCAATCGCGAAGCTGGCCGCTGCCGAGGAAATCCCGCTATTCCAGGGCCGGGAGGCGCTGCTTGACGTTGCGGATACGTGGAACCTCGTGCCGCATGTGACCAAATCGAGCGACCTGCCGCTGCAGATGGGCTCGGCCGGTCCGATGGACGCTCATATTTACCCCGTGCTGAAGGGCATCTCCGCCGAAGGACGGGAAGTGGCTGCACCAGCCGTGCTGTGGGAGAACACGAAGGGTGATTTCGCCGGCGGACGCTGGCTGTTCGTCAACCAGACGCTTGGCGCGGATTTCTTCGCGCGCGGCGGAGCCGAGGCGCTGCAAGCGTGGGCGGCGTTCTGCGCTGCAGGCGTGACCGAGCTGTGGTTGAAGCCAAGCTATGCTTCCTACGAGCTGCATGAGCGGCCGATGCTGACGCTGCAGGCGCAGAAGCTGGGTCGCGGCGCGGCTGGCACGACGAACTGGACGTTCGATATCAAAGTCCGCCATGGCGAAGGCACGGACGTGTTCATCTACCGCCACGAGGCGGAAATCGGTCCCGAGCTCGAGCTGAAGCGCATTCCGCTGACCGTCGACATCCACGCGGGTTATTATCTTGTGGATTGCGTCGCCAAGTCCTCGGACGGCGAGACGCGCCTGTTTCGCCAAGGCTTCTGGGGCTTGGACGCCGGCTTGCTGAACACCGGCGGGCTGCTGTCGCGCGGACGGGATTATTTCGAGAAGGACGGGCGTCCGATGCCGGTTGTCGGCATGACTTACATGACATCGGACGTAGCGCGCAAATTCCTGTTCCTGCCGAACGTATCGGTGTGGGACCGCGATATGGCGCAAATGCGCAAGGCGGGCATCAACTGGATCCGCACGGGCATCTGGACGGCGTACCGCAACATCATGCAGGTGGACGGGCATGCGTCGGAGGAAGTGCTGCGCTCGATCGACGCGTTCTTCATGACCGCGAAGCGGCACGGCCTGCAGGTAACGTTTACGTTCTTCTCCTTTACTCCTGAGACATGGGAAGGCACGAACCCGTATCTCGATCCGCGCAGCGTGGAAGCGCAGAAGCGGTTCATCCGCTCCATCGTCAGCCGACACCGCGAGACGACGAACGTCGATTGGGACCTGATCAACGAGCCGTCGATGTTCGATCCGCCGCGGATCTTCTCCGACGGTCCGCGCTCGAGCCGCGACCGGTTCGAAAAGGCGGCGTACGCGGAATGGCTGGCGGAGCGCCACGGCGCCATCGGGAAGCTGCGCGAACGCTGGGGCATGACCCCGGGCGAGCTGCCGGATTTCGCGTCCGCTGTCATTCCGGAGCCGGAGGACATCAACTTCGACGTGCAAGACATGCATCAAGGCAAACGGGGCACGCGTTGGCTCGATTACGCGCTGTTCTCCATGGACATGCACAACCGCTGGGCGAAGCAGCTCGTCGATGCGATCAAGGAAAGCAATCCGTCGCAGCTTGTGACGGTCGGCCAGGACGAAGCGCTCGGCGCGCAGCGGCCGTCGCCGTTCTTTTACGGAGAAGAGGTCGATTACACGACCGTGCATTCCTGGTGGCTGAACGACCATCTGCTGTGGGACGGCATCTTCGCGAAGACGGCTGACAAGCCAAACGTCGTGCAGGAGACGGGCATTATGTACGTGGAAACGCCGGCCGGATTCGCGAAGCGCTCCGAGGAAGAGCTGCGGGCGATGCTGGAGCGCAAATACGCTTATGCCTTCGCGGCAGGCGGAGCCGGAGCCGTGCAGTGGATCTGGAACACCAACTTCTACATGGACAATGCGAACGAATCCCATATCGGCGCGCTGCGGGCGGACGGAACCGAGAAGCCGGAGGCGGACGTCTCCTACCGGTTCGGCAGCTTCATGGAGCAGATCCGCGATCTGTTCCGGGACCGCGAGCTCGAAGATGTCGCCGCCGTATTCCCTTACTCCAACGACTTCTCCAACCGCAAGCTGGCGTTTGACGCGACGACGCGCTTGACGCGCGTGCTCGGCTACGAGCTGAATACGCCGTTCCGCGGCGTGTCGGAGTATCATCTGGACGCGCTGGAGGCGGCGCCGGCCAAGCTGATCATCGTGCCATCCGCGCATAATTTCGCCGACGAAGCATTCTCGCGTCTGCTGGACATCGTGGATCGGACGGCCGCGACGCTCTTGTTCACTGGCCCGCTCGGCCTCGATGCCTACTGGCGTGAAGCGGACCGCCTCGCGGATACGTTCGGCCCGCGGAAGACGGCCAACGTCGTCCGGGAAGAACGGCTTGCGATCGGGGACAAGGCGTATCCGGTATCGTACGGTCACCGGAGGATCGCGGAAGTGTTCAAGGAAGCCGGCTACGGCGCCCCTGCGGGAGCAGACCAGGTCATGGAGGCAGCTTACGGGCAAGGACGCCTGATCTGGTGCCCGCTGCCCGTGGAGCTGAACGAACGCGCCGAGCCGGTCGCGGCGCTCTACGCGCACGCGCTGGAGATTTCCGGCGCGCGCCGCGAATTGCAATGGATTAAGGGCGGCGACCTGGCCGGCGTATACGGGCGGAGTCTTCGTTTCAAGGACGGCGAGCTCTTCGTGTTCGTATCCGAATACGCGCATGACGCGAAGATCGAAGTGAAGTCCGCCGAGACGGAAACAACCTATTCGTTCGTGCTGGAACGGGAGCGCGCGGTGTTATTTGCCGTCGACAAGGCCGGCCGCGTGACGGCGGTCTATCGCCCGGATGAAGTAGAAGTGCTGGCGCTGCCGGCCGAATAAGGCTTGAAATCGAAAGGAGACGATCGCCATGGCGAACGCTAATCATAGAAAAACGGCGCATATCATCTCGCACACGCATTGGGACCGCGAATGGTATCTGCCTTACGAGAAACACCACGTGCGGCTTATCGCACTTATGGATACGCTGCTGGACACGCTGGAGAACGATACGGAATACCGCAGCTTCTATCTGGATGGACAGACCATCATCATCGAAGACTACCTGCAGGTACGCCCGGACCAACGGGAGCGCCTGGAGAAATGGATTCGCGAGGGACGCATTCATATCGGCCCATGGTACGTCCTGCAGGATGCGTTCCTGACAAGCAGCGAAGCGAATGTCCGCAATCTGCAGATCGGGCATCAAGATGCCTCGCATTACGGCACGATCGCGAAGGTCGGATATTTCCCCGACACCTTCGGCAACATCGGCCAAGCGCCGCAGCTCATGAAGCAGGCGGGCATCGACAACGCGGTGTTCGGCCGCGGCGTCAAGCCGACGGGCTTCAACAACATGGTCTCGGACTCCGCTTATGAGTCGTCCTTCTCGGAGCTCGTATGGGAAGGACCCGACGGCTCGCAGGTGCTCGGCATTCTGTTCGCCAACTGGTACAGCAATGGCAATGAGGTGCCCGTAGATGAAGCGGAAGCCAAGGAGTACTGGGACCGCAAGCTGGCCGATGCCGGCAAATACGCATCGACGGGACAGCTGCTGTTCATGAACGGGTGCGATCACCAGCCAATCCAGACGGATCTGGCCGAAGCGATCCGCGTCGCGCGCAAGCTTTACCCGGATACGGATTTCGTCCACTCCAATTTCCCGGATTACCTGGCGTCGCTGAAGTCGTCGCTCGAAGACAAGCAGTTGTCGGTCGTGCGCGGCGAGCTGCGCAGCCAGCGGACGGACGGCTGGTCGACACTCGTGAATACGGCATCCGCCCGCGTCTACCTGAAACAGATGAACCAAGCCGGCCAGACGATCCTAGAGAAGGTCGCCGAGCCGCTTGCCGCGTTTGCGCATGTGACGGGCCAGGCCAAGTACCCGCATCATCTATTGAAGTACGCTTGGAAAACGCTCATGCAGAACCATCCGCACGACAGCATCTGCGGCTGCAGCGTCGACGAGGTGCACCGCGAGATGGTCACCCGCTTTGATAAGAGCCGCCATGTGGCGGAGACGATCGTCGACGACAGCAAACACGCGATCGCAGGCACGGTCGATACAAGCGTATTCGCGGGCTACGGACAGGATCCGCTGCCGCTCGTCGCGTTCAATACGACGGGATGGACGCGCAGCGGCGTCTTGGAAGTCGAGCTGGACGTTGCGCGCGTGTATTTCCGCGAAGGCATCGCCCCGAATGACATGATTCGCATGATGAAGGAAATGTCCGTCGAGGGCCGCACGCTCGTGGATGCGGATGGCAATGCCGTCGCGCATACGGTGGAGGATTTGGGCTTGCAATTCGGCTACGACCTGCCGGATGACAAATTCCGTCAACCCTATTGGACGCGCCGCGTGAAGCTGACGTTCGAAGCGACCGCCGTGCCGGCGCTTGGCTTGAAAACTTACGCTTGGGTGCTTGGAGCTGCAGGCGCCGCTTCTTCGCCTTCCATGGTGACCGGTCCCCGTACGCTTGCGAACGATAGCCTGAGCATCGAAATCGCCGAGGACGGAACCTTGGCAGTAACGGATATCGCCAGCGGACGCACGTACCGCGATCTGCTCATCTATGAAAATGTCGGAGATATCGGCAACGAGTACATGTTCAAGCAGCCGGACGGCGAGCCGGTTCTCACGACCAAGGGTCTCGCGGCTGAAATCCGCGTCATCGAAGACAGCGCGTACCGCGCCGCGGTCGAGATCGTGCATCATTGGTCCATCCCGGCATCCGCCGATGAGCTGTTCGAGCAGGAGAAGCAGGAAGCCGTCTATTATCCCGAGCGCAAAGCCGGCCGTTCGACAACATTCGTGCCGTTCACGATTCGCACCGTCGTCAGCCTGGAACGCTCCGGACGCGGCGTAGGCATCCGTACGACGTTTAATAACCAAGCGAAGGACCATCGCGTGCGCGCATTGTTCCCAACCGATCTGACCGCGTCCGTCCATCGGGCCGATGCGATCTTCGAAGTGGCAGTTCGCGACAACGAGCCGGCTGCCGAATGGGAGAACCCGAGCAACGCGCAGCATCAGCAAGCCTTTGCCGATGTCAGCGACGACAAGCAGGGCCTCACGATCGCGAACTTTGGCTTAAACGAATACGAAGTGCTTCGCGACGGCCGCAATACGATTGCCGTCACGCTGCTTCGCTCCGTCTCCGAGCTTGGCGACTGGGGCGTCTTCCCGACGCCGGAAGCGCAATGCCTCGGCGAGCATACGACCGAGCTGTTGATCCTTCCGCATAGCGGAGATGGCGCGGCTACTGGCGCATATGCTGGCGCGTATCAGTTCCAAGCGCCGTGGACAAGCGCGCAGACCAGCGTACACGCCGGAACACTGTCGCCGGTGCACTCGTTCCTGGCATGGGAAGGGGAAGGTATTGCGTTCTCCTCGGCCAAAATCGCCGAAGCGACGGGCGACCTTATGCTGCGCTGGTTCAACATGCGGCCGGAAGCAGCTAAGCTGCAGGCGCAGCCGAGCATCGGCACGGCCGCAGCGGCTTACGCGAGCGATGTGCTCGAACAAGCGGGCGAACGCCTGCAGCCATCCAGTGAAGGCGCGAACGGTTCGTTCGCGGCGGAGCTTGGGCCTTGCGAGATCTATACGGTAGGCATCGCGGCAGCGAAATGATGCCGTCCGGCACTTGTGAATGGGATTTAACGGAATGAGAAGGAATGAGAAAGAGGATGAATTGGCAATCGCCGGATCATCCTCTTTTTTATTGCGGCTCGATTGCTGATTGCCATAGCCCCCGCCTCCTTCAACAACCACTCGGGTAGCGCACTTAATTTAACCACTATAAACGCCCTCTACGGCTACGAACATAGGCTCAGCCTCTTACACACTATCGAATCATATTCGCCGCTTTAGAAGGCACTACAGCGTCTCTGCGCCATAATAAGTGAAATACAAATGGTCGACGGCGAAAGAATAGTGGATTCGCCCATTCCCCTGTCTCCGCTCCTACATACAATGTTTTAGCCCATCAAATAAGGAGTGCGAAAAACATGTCATTTTTCCCGCCTTTTGGACCACCAGGATTCCCGGGACCACCGGGGTCACCAGGCTCTCCCGGACAGCCGGGGCAGCCAGGGCAGCCGATGGCGCCCAGCTCACCTCCGCCGGGATTCATCCCTCAACAACCGTCAGTCTCCCCTTTTGCCGTTGACCCGGGAGCGATATCTCGCTGCATGTTCAGGAATACGTACATTTGGTTAAGGAATGGAAATCAATTCTGGTTTTTCCCCGTTTTCTTAGGGCGCACATCGGTTGCGGGCTTTCAGTGGAACGGAAGGTTTTGGATGTACACTGGCGTGAGCCTGCAGTCCATTCAATCGTTCACATGCGTGTAACCAAACACAAGAAAAAGCTCCGTCCCACTAGGGATGGAGCTTTTTCTTGTGTTTGAAACCTCAGCGAAACAGCCTATTAGCAGCGAAGCCGATAAAAGCAAAAACCACATCCTCATGCGGATGTGGTTCATGATGGTGGAGGCGAGGGGATTTGAACCCCTGTCCGAAGACAACGCCACACAGGCTTCTACGGGTGTAGTCACAGTATTGATGTCACCCGAGCGTCGTCCCGTAACCGACTACGCGTTGGGTCAGCCTGATTATCTTCTTCCGTCGACCCCAGGCGGAGACCGAAGCGGCGTATCCCACTACTTGTTAGCCCCTAGTCTAGTCACATGGGCGATGCTAGGTAGGAGCACGCTCACAGGTTATTAAGCTGCGAAAGCGTAAGTTTGTTGTTGTTTGCCATTTAATAGGCTTTAGCGTTGATGAAGCAGACGACTCCCTGCTACCCGCAACCCGTGCTCGTACTATCCCCGTCGAATCCATAAACGCCCCCAATTCAGCATAAACGGTACATGGACCGATTAGCCTTAAGAACGCTCGGAATGAGGTTAAGCGCTTCTTACGCGCTGTTCATTACAAGCAAGTACTGCCTTCACTGATTTGTTGCAGCCGCGCCTTGTATTCCTTGGCGCTTCTTTAGTATAACACGAACGTCCTAACAATTGCTCAGATTCTTGCTGCCAATGATGGCGGAAAGCTGGAACCTGAACCAGCGGCTGAAGCAAATGCCAACTATCTTGCGACCTTCTGCTTCTCCCGCAGCGCACGCTGAATATCGCGCTGTGCATCCCGCTTCGCGGCCGTATCGCGCTTATCATACTGCTTCTTGCCTTTACCAAGGCCGATCAGCAGCTTCGCGTAACCGTTCTTCACATAAATCTTAAGCGGCACAATGGAATAGCCTTCCTGCTTGGACTGGCCAAGCAGCTTATGAATTTGCTGTTTATGGAGCAGCAGCTTCCTAGCACGCGTTGGATCAGTAGGGTTATGGCGGTTGCCCTGTTCAAAAGGACTGATGTGCATATTATGAATAAACATCTCGCCATTCCGGATGGTCGCAAACGCGTCGCTAATATTCGCTTTCCCCATGCGGAGCGCTTTAATCTCCGTGCCCATCAGCACGATTCCCGCTTCATACGTATCTTCAATGAAGTAATCATGGGAAGCTTTTTTGTTTTGAGCGAGCTGTTTGCCGTCATTCCTCTTAGCACCCACAGCGATTCACCTCATCTTCGTTTACGCAAAAAGCGTTATTAAGAATTCATTGTAACAACTTTATAAATCTAAAGCAAGGCTCGCAAATACATCGCTTACATAAAACAAAAAACCGCCCCGTTAAGGGCGGTCTTCGTTCGTTAAATTAAGCTATTACAGCTTAACAACGTTCTCAGCTTGTGGTCCGCGGTTGCCTTGAACAACGTTGAACTCAACGCGTTGGCCTTCTTCAAGAGTTTTGAAGCCTTCGCCAACGATTGCGGAGAAGTGTACGAATACGTCATTGCCGCCTTCAACTTCGATGAAGCCGAAACCTTTCTCAGCGTTGAACCATTTAACTGTACCTTGTTGCATGTGTATTACCTCCAAAAATGTATTAATATGCGCCTATTTCGTATCGAAACAAAAAATTCACACATTGAAAAAGGTCCATGACTTAAATGACACCCTTTTCAATATGTGAATTCAGGTTCATATCATCAATTGTTTTGAGTGTACTATACCCAAAATCAAAAATCAAGCGACAAGCTTAAATATATTTTCCCAGCTTATCCAAGGAAAACGGCGCTGCTTCCCCGCAGCCTGCGCTCCGTCAAAGCAGCGCCGTTATTTCAAGTTATAGTACGTCTTTATGTTAAATATTTATTTACGTTTCTTGCGGACAAACGCTGCGGTGGAATTGCCTCCGCCATTCCCGTTGCCGCCGTCTCCGCCTTTTCTTTTCCTTTTCTTGTTCTTCCCTTCTTCGCCGGAATTATTCGCCCCGCGGGAAGAATTTTCAGTGCGCTGGCCTCCGCCGCCTCCGCTTCGGTTGCCGCGGTTGCCACGGCCGCCGCGTCCACCGCGGCCGCCTTCGAAGGAGGAGCCTTGATCCGGATCTTCGCCCGTATCGGCGTCTCTGCCCCGGCTGCCGCTAATCGGCAGCCCCCACATATCCGTGCGCGCCCTTGCCCCGCGCACTTGCCGCGCCGGCTCGAGCGGCTTCGCCTGCTCTTGCCAAGGCGAGCGCTCCGCCGCGCCTTCGGCCGGGCGGGCCGCGCCTTCGGCCGGGCGGGCCGCGCCTTGCGCCGCTCTGCGGTCAGCGCCATCCGGCTTCCGCTTCGCGCTGCCGGCTTCGCCGGCCTTGCCGCGTCCGCCTTTGCCTCCGCGGCCGCCCGCTTGCGCGCCGTTTCTCTCTCCGCGCGCGTCTCCGCCGCGGCCATCCTTGCCTCGTCCGCCAGGTTTTCCGCCGCCGCGGCCAACTACCGCGCCCGTGTCCCCGCCGCGGCCAAAGCCGCTGCGCTTGCGTCCGCCGCCGCGGCTGGCTCCAAAGCCCGCGTCCGCGACGCCTTTGAAGTCGCTGCGCGGCTTCATATCAACCATCTCGAAATCAATCGTATAGTCATCCATGTTGACCTGCGACACGCGAATCTTCACTTCATCGCCAATGCGGTATACCTTCGAGGTACGTTCGCCGATCAGCACCATATGAAGCTCATGGAAATGATAGTAGTCATCCGTCAGACCGCTCAGACGAATAAGGCCTTCCACCGTATTGTCCAGCTCGACAAACATGCCGAAGCTTGTCACGCTGCTAATAATGCCGTCGAATTCCTCGCCGACCTTATCCAGCATGAATTCGCATTTTTTGAGCTTATCCGTATCCCGCTCCGCATCAACAGCCACGCGTTCGCGTTCGGAGGAATGCTGGGCGATATCCGGCATGCGCGCCGCGAGCGCCTCGTTGCGCATTTCCGGCAATGCCCCGCCGTTTTCGAGCACTTCGCGGATAACCCGGTGAATAACTAGATCGGGGTAACGCCGGATCGGCGAAGTAAAGTGGGAGTAGAATTCCGCCGCGAGACCAAAGTGCCCCAGGCTCTCCGCATCGTATTTCGCCTGCTTCATCGAACGAAGCATAACGGTCGAGATAACGGTCTCTTCCTTCGTGCCGTGAATCTCCTCCAGAAGCGTCTGCAGGGCGCGTGGATGGACCGAATTGCCCTTGCCCTTCACGACATAGCCGAAGTTCGACGCAAACTGCATGAAATGCAGCAGCTTCTCTTGATCCGGGTCTTCATGAATCCGGTACAGGAACGGCACGCGGAGCCAGTGGAAATGCTCGGCCACCGTTTCGTTCGCCGCCAGCATGAACTCTTCAATGATCTGCTCGGCAACGGAACGTTCCCGCTTCACGATATCAACGGCCTTGCCCTGCTCGTCCACAATAACCTTCGACTCCTGGAAGTCGAAATCAATCGCGCCGCGCTTCATCCGTTTCTTCCGAAGCTTCATCGCAAGCTCTTCCATTAGCGTGAACATATCGAGCAGATCGGCATACCGTTCCTTCAGCTCGGTCTCCGGCTCTTCTTCGGAAGCCGTCAAGATCTTGCGAACGTTCGTATAGGTCATTCGTTCCTTCGTCCGGATAACGCTCGTAAACACATCATGACGCACACGCTTCAGCTTTGGATCAAACTCCATCTCGCAGGAGAGCGTCAACCGGTCTACCTGCGGATTCAGCGAGCAAATCCCGTTCGACAGGCGATGCGGCAGCATCGGGATAACCCGGTCTACCAGGTACACGCTGCAGCCGCGGCGGAAAGCTTCCTGATCCAATGCCGAGCGCTCCTTCACGTAATACCCGACATCGGCGATATGAACGCCAAGCAGGTAATTCCCGTTCTCAAGCCGTTTCACATGAACGGCGTCATCGAGGTCCTTCGCGTCCTCGCCGTCAATCGTCACGATGACTTCTCCACGGAGATCGCGACGCCCCTGTTCAATAATCTCTTCTTCGGTAATGGAGTCCGGAGCCGCCTCGGCTTCGGCCATCACTTCATCCGAGAAACCTTCAGGCAATTGATGCTTGCGGATAATCGACAAAATGTCGATACCCGGATCATTGCGGTGACCAAGAATTTCGTTAATTTCACCCTGTGCAGCCGAACGTCCTTCCGGGTAGGAAATGATCTTTACGACAACCTTCTGTCCGGTTACCGCTCCCTGGAATTCACCTTTCGGAATAAAAATATCCCGGTTAATCCGTTTATCATCCGGAACAACGAAGCCAAAAGCCTCATGGCTTTCGAACGTGCCGACCACCTGCGTGACCGCACGCTGCACAATGCGTACAACCTCGCCTTCCATCCGGCCGCCGCCTTCGCTTTGCGAAGTAATGCGCACCAGCGCGATATCACCGTTCATCGCGCTCTTCTGATCGTTTGCATGTATGTAAACATCAGGATGATCCTTCTCATCAGGCAGCAGAAAAGCGAAGCCCTTCGCATGTGCCTGTATCTTTCCTCTCAGCAGGTTCATCCGCTCCGGAACGCCATAGCGCTCGTTACGCGTACGAATGACTTTGCCCTCGTCCTCTAACTGATTAAGCAGCTTCAGGAATTCCTTGAATTCCGCCGCATCGCTAATGCCGTAATGCTGCTCCAGCTCTTGATAAGTCATTGGCTTGTAAGCCGTTTCCCGCATAAAATCAAGCAGTTCCTGCTCTTGCATCATAGTTTACCTCGTCACCTCATACACCGGAGGCTTTCCTTACCGCCATCCAGCTACCGGTTGATAGATTATCATATACCGTTTAGTATACACGAATTTATTGTTCAGCATCCGTAAAATGCCCTGAAAAAACAAAAAACGGAGGTCTCCCTCCGTTTTCGAGTACGAATCGTAATCATTTAAACTTTAACAACGTATGCTACAACAAGAGACAAGATGAAGAAGCCGCTTGCCAAGCCTACTGTTAGACGCTGTAGGAACAAGTCCAGACCGCGAGCTTTCTGCTTGCCGAACAAATGCTCAGCACCGCCAGTTATCGCACCGGACAAACCAGCGCTTTTCCCTTTTTGAAGCAATACAACCGAGATCAAGCCAACTGCGAAAATAACGAGCAAAATCTTCCAAAAGATTTCCATTTGATCCACCTCCAGCATAGGAGCTCCGTAAAACACATAATTTGATTTTATCATAGTAGGACAAGTAATTCAATAGTTTCAAATTCCCCCGCCGCTTCCTCTATATGACAAAACCTCGGGGCATTTCGACAGCAGCAAAAAAGGCATCCCCTCACCGGGATGCCTTTCCTTATCGCGATTACAAGCAAAAAACTTATTTGAAGTTTTTCAGGTTGTAGAACGCGGATTTGCCAGCATATTGAGCAACCGAGCCCAGTTGGTCTTCGATGCGAAGCAATTGGTTGTATTTCGCTACGCGGTCCGTACGGGACGGAGCGCCTGTTTTGATTTGGCCAGCGTTTGTAGCAACTGCGATGTCAGCGATTGTGCTGTCTTCGCTCTCGCCCGAACGGTGGGAGATAACAGCTGTGTAACCAGCGCGTTTCGCCATTTCGATTGCGTCGAATGTTTCAGTAAGCGAACCGATTTGGTTAACTTTAACGAGGATGGAGTTGCCCACGCCTTTTTCGATACCGTCGGACAGACGCTCTGTGTTTGTAACGAACAGGTCGTCACCAACGAGTTGAACTTTGCCGCCGAGTTTGTCAGTGAGCAATTTCCAACCTTCCCAGTCGTCTTCGGAGCAGCCGTCTTCGATTGTGATGATAGGATACTTCTCAACCCACGAAGCAAGCAGGTCAACGAATTCAGCGGAAGTGAAGGATTTGCCTTCGCCTTCGAGGTGGTATTTGCCGTCCTTGTAGAACTCAGTGGAAGCTACGTCCATGCCGAGGAATACGTCAACGCCCGGTTTGTAGCCGGCACGCTCGATTGCGGAGATGATTGTTGTGATTGCTTCTT
This sequence comes from Paenibacillus glycanilyticus, assembly GCF_023715145.1. Classification (GTDB taxonomy): domain Bacteria; phylum Bacillota; class Bacilli; order Paenibacillales; family Paenibacillaceae; genus Pristimantibacillus; species Pristimantibacillus glycanilyticus_A. The sequence continues at coordinate 36,507 of NZ_JAMBNP010000019.1, forward strand.
CGTTGGAACCAAGGTTAGGAGCAAAGCCGCCTTCGTCGCCTACTGCCGTGTTCAGGCCTTTGTCTTTCAGAACCGATTTCAGGTTGTGGAAGATTTCAGCGCCGATGCGAAGAGCTTCTTTGAAGGTTGGAGCGCCAACCGGCAGAACCATGAACTCTTGAACGTCAACGTTGTTGTCAGCATGCTCGCCGCCGTTGATGATGTTCATCATTGGAACCGGAAGCGTTTTTGCGTTGAAGCCGCCCAGGTAAGTGTACAAAGGCACGTCCAGCGCGTCAGCTGCAGCGCGTGCAACAGCCATCGATACAGCCAGGATTGCGTTAGCGCCAAGCTTTGCTTTGTTAGGAGTACCGTCAAGCTCGATCATTTTGCGGTCGATAGCTACTTGATCAAGAGCGTCCAGACCGATAATTTCAGGCGCGATAATCGCGTTAACGTTCTCAACCGCTTTTTCTACGCCTTTGCCCAGGTAACGGCCTTTGTCGCCGTCACGAAGCTCAACAGCCTCGTAAGCGCCAGTGGATGCGCCGGATGGTACGATAGCGCGGCCTTTGCCGCCGGACTCCAGGGATACTTCTACTTCTACAGTTGGATTCCCGCGGGAATCCAGCACTTCGCGTGCGTAAACGTCAACGATAATAGACATTTGAGTAACACTCCTTAATATTTAAGTTTATTTATAGGGTTGAAGCATGGAAAACAAGCTGTTTTGATTCTACCTTGAAACTTACTTCTGAATCAACGTTGTACCTGTCATTTGCTCTGGCTTAGCCAGTTGCAGCAGATCAAGTACCGTTGGAGCCAGATCCGCCAGAATGCCGCCTTCGCGAAGCTCTCCGCCAGCGACTGTAACGATACAAGGAACCGGGTTCGTTGTATGCGCAGTGAAAGGACGCCCATTTTCGTCGAATACCATGTCCGCGTTGCCGTGGTCAGCCGTAATGATGGCCACGCCGCCTTTTGCAAGGACAGCCTCTACCACTTGGCCCAGACATTCGTCAGTAGCTTCTACCGCTTTGATTGTCGGCTCCAGCATGCCGGAGTGGCCAACCATGTCGGGATTCGCAAAGTTAAGGATAATCGCGTCATGCTTGTCGGCTTCGATCTCTCTCACCGCTGCCGCCGCAACTTCGTATGCGCTCATCTCTGGCTGCAGGTCGTAAGTTGCCACTTTTGGCGAATTGATCAGAACGCGCGTCTCGCCCGGAAGCTCAACATCGCGGCCGCCGCTGAAGAAGAACGTGACATGCGGATATTTCTCCGTCTCCGCGATGCGCAATTGCTTCTTGTTGTTCTGAACAAGCACTTCACCAAGCGTATTATCCAGGTTCTTAGGGGAGTAAGCCACATAACCGCCGATTGTCTCGCTGAACAGCGTCAGACAGACAAAATGCAGATTCTTAGGGCATTTCTCGCCGCGGTCGAAACCACGGAAATCTTCGTTCGTGAATACTTGTCCAAGCTGAATCGCACGGTCGGGACGGAAGTTGAAGAAGACGATCGAATCTTCCGATTCAACCAGACCTACCGGCTCTTCATTCTCGCCCACGATAACCGTTGGCATAACGAATTCATCATAAACGGATTTTTCGTAGGATTCAACTACAGCCTTGATCGGATCCGTATATTTAGGGCCATCGCCATATACCATCGCGCGGTAAGACTTTTCCGTACGCTCCCAGCGTTTGTCGCGGTCCATTGCGTAGTAGCGGCCTTGAACCGTAGCGATCTGGCCTACTCCTACTTCTTCTATTTTCGCCTGAAGCTGTTCCAGGTAACCCTTCGCGCTGTCCGGAGCAACGTCGCGGCCGTCAAGGAAAGCATGAATAAATACTTCGTTCAGCTCTTCTTTCTTAGCCAGTTCCAGCAGGGCAAAAAGGTGAGCGATGTGGCTGTGTACGCCGCCATCGGACAAAAGTCCGTACAGGTGAAGCTTCTTGCCGTTCGATTTCGCATGGCGAACTGCCCCAAGAAGCGTCTCATTGTCGTAGAACTCGCCGTCGCGGATCGACTTCGAAATCCGTGTCAGATCCTGATACACGATACGGCCTGCGCCGATGTTCAGGTGTCCTACTTCGGAGTTGCCCATTTGGCCATCCGGCAAGCCTACTGCTTCACCGGAAGCAGTCAGGGTTGTGTGCGGATATGTCGACCAGTAACGGTCGTAGTTCGGCTTTTTCGCTTGGGCAACGGCATTGCCCGTTACGTCATCGCGAAGGCCGAAGCCGTCAAGAATAATCAGCGCAACAGGTTTCGGAGCCATCTTACTTGGCCCCCTCAACGAGTGCGATATAGGAAGCCGGTTCGAGCGATGCACCGCCGACGAGAGCGCCGTCGATGTCTGCTTGACCCAGGTATTCTGCTACATTGTTAGGTTTTACGCTGCCGCCGTATTGGATACGAACCGCATCGGCTGTTGCTGCATCGTACAGATCAGCAACTACGCTGCGGATGTAACCGATAACGTCTTGCGCGTCTTCGGAAGTCGAGGATTTGCCGGTACCGATCGCCCAGATTGGCTCATAAGCGATAACCACTTCGGCAGCTTGCGCAGCAGACAGGCCTTGGAATGCTGCTTCTGTTTGCACTTTGCAAACGTCCTTCGTTTGGTTCGCTTCGCGCTCTTCGAGCTTTTCGCCTACGCAAACGATTGGCGTAATGCCGTTTTTGAAAGCTGCGTGCATTTTTTTGTTAACGATCTCGTCTGTTTCCGCGAAGTAAGCGCGACGCTCGGAATGTCCGATAATCGCGTATTTCACGCCAAGGTCCTTCAGCATAACGCCGCTGATCTCGCCCGTGAACGCACCGTTGTCTTCGAAGTGCAGGTTTTGCGCGCCGATAGCGATCGACGTGCCTTTTGCCGCTTCAACAAGAGCAGGAAGCGTTGTGTAAGGAGCACAGATAACGCTCTCTACGCCGGCAACTTCCGCTTTGCCTTTTACTTCGGAGAAGAACGATACAGCTTCGGAAACGGTTTTAAACATTTTCCAGTTACCTGCAATGATAGGTGTTCTGCTCATCGTAATCCCTCTTTTCTATGTTTAGACTATCTTATTTGTCGTTAAGAGCTACAACGCCCGGAAGCGCTTTGCCTTCCATGAACTCCAGGGAAGCGCCGCCGCCAGTGGAGATATGATCCATTTTGTCTGCCACGCCGAATTTCTCGGCTGCCGCAGCGGAGTCGCCGCCGCCGATAACTGTATAGCCGGCAGTTTCTGCACATGCGTTAGCGACTGCACGAGTACCGTGGGAGAATGGTTCGATTTCGAATACGCCCATAGGACCGTTCCAAACAACGAGCTTCGAGTTCTTGATCACGTCAGCGTAAATTTCACGCGTCTTAGGACCAATGTCGATGCCTTCCCAGTCAGCAGGAATGCCGTCGATGTCAACGATTTTGGTGTTCGCATCTTTGCTGAACTCGTCGGTAACAACGATATCAACCGGAATCAGGAAGTTTTTGCCGAGCGATTTTGCTTTCTCGATGAACTCAAGAGCCAGATCCAGCTTGGAGTTGTCAACGAGCGATTGGCCGATTTCATGGCCTTGTGCTTTGAAGAAGGTGTAGGAAAGGCCGCCGCCGATGATGATGTTATCCGCGATTTCGATCATTTTGTTGATAACGTCGATTTTGTCCTTAACCTTCGAACCGCCAACAATCGCCGTGAAAGGACGCTCAGGGTTGTTCAGCGCTTTGCCAAGAACCTCAAGCTCGCGTTCCATCAAGAGACCGGATACCGCAGGCAGGTAGTGAGCGATGCCTTCTGTCGAAGCATGCGCACGGTGTGCTGCGCCAAATGCATCGTTTACGAACAGATCAGCCAGCTCAGCGAATTGCTTAGCCAGTTCCGGATCGTTCTTCTCTTCGCCAGCGTGGAAACGAACGTTCTCAAGCAGGAGCACGTCGCCGTTGTTCAGCGCGTTTACTTGTGCTTTCACTTCTTCGCCAACGGAGTCGTTAGCTTTCACAACCGGTTTGCCCAGAAGCTCGGACAGACGTACAGCGGAAGCCGTATGGCGCAGTTCTTCAACTACTTCACCGTTTGGACGGCCAAGGTGGCTCGCGAGGATTACTTTAGCGCCTTTTTCGATCAAGAAGTTGATCGTAGGAAGCGTTTCGCGGATCCGTTTGTCATCCGTAATCTTGCCATCTTCGAGTGGTACGTTGAAATCGACGCGCACAAATACGCGTTTGCCAGCTACTTCTACGTCACGAACACTTTTCTTATTCATTGGTGTTGCCTCCCAGATTATGAAGTTGAAAGCATTGAAAGCATACAAAAAAAGACGCCCCTTCTCGCAGGAAGGAACGCCTTCGCCTTAAATTCCACCCAAGTGGAGCCGCAGACTAAGCGTATCCCGGGGCATTAACCCCGGGACCTCCATGCCATTGTGGGGAATGCTAGATTATCTTACAGACCTTTGGATGCAACGAAAGCTGCGAGGTCAACTACGCGGTTCGAGTAGCCCCACTCGTTGTCGTACCAGGAGATAACTTTAACCATGTTGCCTTCTACTACCATAGTCGACAGAGCGTCGATTGTGGAGGAAGCTGGGTCGCTGTTGTAGTCGCTCGATACCAGCGGCAGTTCGTTGTAGTTCAGAATGCCTTTAAGAGCGCCTTCGGAAGCTTCTTTCAGAGCTGCGTTAACTTCTTCAACCGTAACGTTAACTTTCAGTTCAGCAACCAGGTCAGTTACGGAAACGTTAGGCGTAGGAACGCGCATAGCCATGCCGTTCAGTTTGCCTTTCAGTTCCGGCAGAACCAGGGATACCGCTTTTGCAGCGCCAGTCGACGAAGGAATGATGTTCTCAGCAGCTGCGCGAGCGCGGCGCAGGTCTTTGTGAGGAACGTCCAGTACGGCTTGGTCGTTTGTGTACGAGTGAATAGTAGTCATCATACCTTTAACGATGCCGAATTTGTCGTTCAATACTTTTGCGAATGGCGCCAGACAGTTTGTTGTGCAAGAAGCGTTGGAGATAACAGTGTGCGATGCAGCATCGTACTTGTCTTCGTTAACGCCCATAACGATTGTGATGTCTTCGTTAGTTGCAGGAGCGGAGATGATAACTTTTTTAGCGCCGCCTTTAAGGTGAAGCTCGGCTTTTTCTTTCGCTGTGAAGATACCAGTGGATTCAACAACGATCTCAGCGCCTACGGAGCCCCATGCCAGGTTCTCAGGGTTACGCTCAGCAAATACTTTGATTTCTTTGCCGTTAACGAGAATTGCGCCTTCTTGTGCTTCAACCGTAGCATCCAGAGTGCCATGAGTTGTGTCATATTTCAGCAGGTGAGCCAAAGTCTTAGTGTCAGTCAGGTCATTCACCGCTACTACTTCTACATTAGGGTTGTTCAGCGCTGCGCGGAACACGTTACGGCCGATACGACCAAATCCGTTAATACCAATTTTAACCATTTTAAATTCCTCCTAAGCTTTTTAAATGACTATGGTATATATTTCAAAACGTTCTGCAGCAGAGCCTGCCGCAAATCGTTAAGATAACAATTGCTGCTGTTCGTCGATGATCGCGGATATTTCAAGGGCAGCCGCTTCATCCGTAATCAGTACATCATCATGCCCGAATTTCATGATGGCCGCTATAGCTTCGCCTTTGCTATTGCCGCCCGCGACACCAATAACAACTTCAGTCTTCACAATATCTTCGAGTCGTAATCCTACGGTCTGCATTTTGTGAACAACTTCGCCGTTACGGTCGAAATAAAAACCAAAAGCTTCTGCCAGCGCCCCGTCTGCCGCCATCGCATTCACCAGTTCAGGATTCAGCTTTCTGCGCCGGGCCATCACCATAGCGTCCCCGATCCCGTGTACGACGATTCGAGCACTTCGGACAACCTCGACAATATCGCGGATATTCGGTTCTTGCATCATGGAGGCGTAGGCTTCGTCACCAAGATGATCCGGCACGTGAAGCATCCGGTAATTGGCGCCTGTCCGCTTTGCCATGGTTGATGCAATGGTATTGGCTTGATAATCGAGACTTTCACCTAGCCCTCCTCTCGCCGGAACGAACCAATTGTTCTTCAAAGGCGCTTGCGAGGTTAACTGATTGGCTACCTGAGCGATTGTAGTACCGCCGGTAACCGCCACGACATCGCTTGGCTCCATGACTTTCTGAAGCACTTGGCAGGCCGCTCTTCCGAGCTCCCGCTTGGATTGCTCTGACTCCTCGGAATCGCCTGCTACAACAACAACCTGCGATAATCCGAAGTGCCTCCTGATCTTCTCTTCCAGATCGGACAAGCCGAATAACGTCTTATAGAAGGGCTCCAATTGTTCAAGCAGTTGTTTTCCTGATTCGCTGATCCGCATTCCCGACGTATGAATCTCAAGCAGTCCTTGCGATTTCAGAAAATCCGTCTCTGCCCTCAGTACCCGTTCCGTCATCCCTAAGGAATTCGCGAGTGTCCGCCGGCCGATCAGATCGGATAACATAACTTGGCGCAATATCGAGTAACGCTTCTTCATTACGTCAAGCAAATCTGGGAGAAGCTGCTGCTGCAGCTCAATAATGTGACGCATCCTCTACTTTTCACTCCACCCGTCAATAGGCGTAATGGGCTTTCAGGGGATGGACGTTAAACGTCCCGCATACTCACTTTAAGTCCCACCTCTATTTTAGCTAAAAACAATTCACATGGCAAGTAAGCAATTGTGGTTGTAAGCGCTTGTATTCACGATTTGCTCAAATTTATTTTTCTCATCTATCTTGCTTTCTACAAGCGATTCGCGTATACTAAGTTTTGCTGTTGCTTTACATTGTGTTTTGCGCCCGTGGTCCAATGGATATGACGTAGGCCTCCGGAGCCTGAGATCTAGGTTCGATTCCTAGCGGGCGCGCCATTCAACTTACCTTTTCGCCTATACATAAACGCTAAACCGTCCTCGATGAGGGCGGTTTTTTTGTTTTCTTTTTTTAATTATAAGTTTGCGATAGTAAGTTTGACTTTCTTTGACTTTTGTTTGGCAATCCGCTATGATGAGATTATTGCAATACCATCTTTGCTATTTTGAGGAGGGGACTTGGTTGGATATGAATTTCGTTCCTATGGTTATTGAACAGAGCAATCGCGGAGAGCGCGCTTATGACATTTACTCCCGTCTTCTGAAGGATCGCATCATCTTCCTCGGGTCAGGCGTAAACGACGTAGTGGCCAACTCCATTATTGCTCAAATGCTGTTCCTGGCAGCAGAAGATCCAGAGAAAGATATTTCTCTCTACATTAACAGCCCTGGCGGTTCCATTACGGCGGGCATGGCTATCTATGATACGATGCAATACATCAAACCGGATGTTTCGACAATCTGCGTAGGCATGGCTGCTTCGATGGGCGCTTTCCTGCTCACAGCCGGTGCCAAAGGCAAACGATATGCGCTTCCGAACAGTGAAGTCATGATCCATCAGCCGCTTGGCGGCGCCGAAGGCCAAGCTAGCGATATCGAAATTCGCGCCCGCCGCATTATCAAGATGCGCGACAAGCTGAACGGCATCCTGGCTGAGCGTTCCGGACAACCATTGGAGCGTATTGAGAAGGATACCGACCGCGACTACTTCATGAGCGCGGAAGAAGCGAGAGAATACGGCTTGGTTGATAAAGTAATCGAGCGCATCTAATAAACGAAACAACAAAAGCGGCTATGCCGGGTAGAAACCCGGCATAGCCGCTTTGTTGTTTCGCTTTTCCATTCCAATGAAAAAAGGACTATCCTACTGTCATCTGTAATGACTTAGGACAACCCTTTTTTAGACAGTAAAATGAATCTTATTGGTTCTCCAGCTCTTCCTTGCTGACGAGTGCGACTAAAGCGTTTACAGCCTGCTCTGCATCCGAGCCCTCTGCGCTAATGTGAATCTCTGTGCCCGAGCTGATCGCAAGGCTCATGATACCCATAATGGATTTCGCATTTACTTTCTTGTCGTCTTTCTCAACAAATACTTCGGAGGAAAATTTGTTCGCTTCTTGAACGAATAATGCGGCAGGTCTTGCGTGCAGACCTGTTTTAAGACGAACGACAACCGGTAGCCTTGTCATGGAAACCATACCCCCTATACTATAATAAGTCTGGCCATTCGCTTCATGCTAAGCCTGACAGAACTAATACCTTTAAAAATATAAGTATTCTTCGAAATGAAACGCGCCACGCCACCAAGGTCGGCGAAGCCGTTTCGCCTTGCATAAGACTTTTTGTTCATATTATATCATTATACCATCTGATGCACTAGGTTAAAAGTTTAGCCGTTGCGGATTTTTTCAGCAAGTTCATCAATCTTCCGCAGCCTATGGTTGACGCCTGATTTGCTGACGGTGCCTTTCAGCATCTCGCCAACTTCCTTCAGGTTCATATCGGGATGCTGCAGTCTGATCTCCGCAACCTCTCTCAGCTTATCCGGCAGGTTGTTTAGCCCTATTTCCTTTTGCAGCAGCCTAATGTTATCGATCTGACGGACGGCCGCACCAATTGTTTTATTCAAATTAGCTGTTTCGCAATTCACGATCCGGTTAACCGAATTGCGCATATCGCGCATAATCCGGACATCCTCGAACTTGAACAAAGCCTGATGGGCACCGATAATGTTCAGCAACTCGATAATTTTCTCGCCCTCTTTGATGTAGAACACGAAGCCTTTTTTCCGCTCGATACATCTTGCGTTCAAATCGAACTTGTTCGCCAGTTCAACCAAAGCCTCGCAATGCTCCTCATACATCGACGATATCTCAAGATGATAAGAAGAACCTTCCGGGTTGTTAACGGAACCGCCGGCAAGGAATGCTCCCCGCAGATAAGATCGTTTGCAGCATGACTTCTTAATGATTTCCTTATCAATACCCAAATTAAACACAAAGCCCTCAGATACAATTCGAAGCTCACTTAGTATTTCCTGTACCTTCGTCGGAATTCTGACGATATATACATTATTTTTTTTAAGCCGCATTTTTTTACGGACCAAGAGCTCCGTATGTACTGCGAAATGCTTCTTCACGAGCGAGTAAATCCGACGGGCAATTGCTGCGTTTTCGGTTGAGATGTCGAGGACGACTTTGCGGCTGGATACACTTACAGAGCCGTTCATCCGAATGAGCGCGGACAATTCAGCCCGCTCACAGCAGGTGTCCGCCTCAATCATTGTCAGCTCCTTCTTCGTTTGCGCCGCAAATGACATCGCTTGTTCACCTCTTTCTTAACATCCAGTTTTCCACTAACTTATAGATATGATGACTCAGCCGCTCCGCGTCATGCCTCAGGAAGGTACGGTACAGCACAAGACGGTCGGCAATGACCTCATGACCCATCCGGGTTACTTCGTCAACGTCCAGCGTTACCTGAGTTGACCCCATCTCCGCGTACTTATCGGACACTTCAGGCGGAATTTCACCATCATTCACGAGCACATAATCAAACAGGCTGTGGCCGATATGATCTTGCACCGCTCTCAGATGGTCACTGACCGAATATCCGTCAGTCTCTCCGGGCTGTGTCATCACGTTGCAGACAAACAGCTTAACCGCTGTTGAATCCACGATCGCTTGCGCCAGCCTAGGCACGAGCAGATTAGGTATGATGCTCGTGTATAAGCTGCCGGGACCGATCAGGATCGCATCGGCCTGTTCAATCGCTTCGATAGCCTCCGGAAGTGGCTCCACATTATCGGGCTCAACGAATACCCGCTTAATCTTCTTGCCTGCCTTCGGAATCATCGATTCCCCGACTATAATCGTTCCGTCGGTCATCTCTGCCTTCAGCACAATCGCACGGCCTGCTGCAGGCAACACGCGGCCGCGCACGGCCAGCACCTTGCTGAGCTCGCGGATACCCGTTACGAAATCGCCCGCAATATCCGTCATCGCAGCCAGCATCAGATTGCCCAGGCTATGTCCGGCGAGTCCGGTTCCACTGGAGAACCGGTACTGCAGTACTTCGGTCAATAACGGCTCCGCGTCCGCAAGAGCCATAATGACGTTCCGGATATCGCCCGGCGGAGGTATCTGCAGCTCATTGCGCAGAATCCCCGAGCTGCCGCCGTCATCGGCGACAGTTACAATCGCTGTAATATCCAGCGGCTTCTCCTTAAGCCCGCGCAGCATAACCGACAGGCCGGTACCGCCGCCTACCACAACGATCTTGGGACGCCTTATTATTTTTTGCCTACTCTGCATCCAATCACCCCGTCAATGCTTATCGCGGTCAGCATCGCGGTGGCTGACGCGTACCCGTTCCGTATCACTGCTGCCGAGCATGCGACCCAAATATTCCGCAATCGCAACCGAGCGGTGCTTGCCGCCCGTACACCCGATGCCGATAACGACTTGGCTCTTGCCTTCTTTATGATAAAGAGGGAGTAAGAACTGAAGCATATCGAGCAGCTTGGTCAGAAAGGCTTGCGTCTCCGGCCATTTCATGACATAGTCATACACTTCCGGATTCTGCCCGGTATTCGGACGCAGATGATCCACATAATGAGGATTCGGTAAAAAACGAACATCGTAAATCAGATCGGCGTCAATCGGAATACCGTACTTGAAGCCAAACGAAGTCACGTTCACGGAAAGGCTGTTGTTCTCTAAATTCGTGAACCGCGAAATAATGCGTTCCTTCAGCTGTGTCGGCTTAATCGTGCTCGTATCGATAACCTGCGAAGCCGAGCCTTTCAAATCCTCCAGCATTCTTCTCTCAAGACGGATACCCTCAAGCGGCATGCCCTCCGGAGCAAGCGGATGCCGGCGGCGACTTTCCTTGTAACGCTGGACAAGCACTTCGTCCGTTGCATCCAGGAACAGAATTTCGCAGCTGATCGTGAAATGATCTTTGATAAAGTTTAATGATTCCGATAAGGCTGTAAAAAATTCGCGGCCCCTAAGATCAATAACAAGGGCTACTTTGCCGATCTTGCCGTTCGACTGCTCAATCAGCTCCGCAAATTTAGGGATAAGCACCGGCGGTAAATTATCAACGCAGAAAAAGCCAAGATCCTCAAGGCTCTGTACGGCAATCGTTTTGCCCGCGCCGGACATCCCTGTAATGATAACAAGCTTTGACATCGCTCCCGTTTCCATTGCTGCACCCTCTTTCCCCATCGTAACGCTGTTCATAGTCACTAGGACCGTAAGATAAGACCCGCTGCGCCTACAACGCCGGCATTATTGCCAAGCGTAGCCGCAACGATCTTCACGCCTTCCTGCGCCTCTTTCTGCGTATACTTCGCGAATACCTCGCGAATCTGGTCGAACAGGAAATCGCCTGCTTTCGACACGCCGCCGCCGATGATAAAGCATTCCGGATTCAGCACGACAGCCATCAGTGCCATCGATTTGCCGAGGTAATAAGCTGCACGGCTAACGATACGCGAAGCAACCTCATCGCCCGCTTTCGCAGCGTCGATAACATCTTTCGCCATAATATCTTCTACGGTCGACAGGGTTGTACGGTCACCGCGCTCAACAGCGTCCTTCGCCATGCGGATAATGCCCGTAGCCGAGGATACCGATTCGAGGCAGCCCATTTTGCCGCAGCCGCATTGGATCGCTTCCAGATCAGGCACGATCGCAATATGTCCCAGCTCGCCGGCCATGCCCGCGAAGCCTTCCACGATTTTGCCGCCGATGATAATGCCGCCGCCAACACCAGTACCAAGTGTATAGCAGACGCAGTTATCGATGCCTTTGCCCGCACCCGCCCATGCTTCACCAAGCGCAGCAACGTTCGCATCATTATTTACGAGCACTTTAACCTGAAGTTCCTTCTCGAGGAATTCCTTCAAGTGCACATTCTCAATTTTCAAGTTGCCCGAAAATTTCACAATACCGTTCGGGATGTCAAGGAAGCCGGCGATCCCTACGCCAACGCCTTCAACTTGCTCCCACGCAAACGATGATTCGGCAACAATGTTCCGCGCGTACTGCGCAATATTATGAAGGATGGTGTCCGTACCTTTACTTGTTTCCGTCGGCCCCTCGTAAGTATGGAGCAAATCTCCATCCACATTACAAATCCCAACTTTAATAGCGGTGCCGCCGACATCGACTCCAACGTAAATCTTCTCAGACATTACTAGTCCACCTCATTAATATGTTATCTGCTCTTTTACCAACTATAAGCGAATGCCCTATTCCGGTCAAGATAATCGCCGTCCCAGTGTTTCCCTCTGGTCATCGGCATTTGGCAATAAAAAGCCCTCTCCAGAGAGGGAAAGGGCTGACTCAAACCGTTGTGTTAATGCGAGCCGCTGCTTTCGAGGAATCGTTCGCAGTCAAGCGCCGCCATACAGCCGCTTCCCGCTGCCGTAATCGCTTGGCGGTACTTGTTGTCCTGTACGTCGCCGCATGCGAATACGCCCGGTACGTTCGTCTCGGAGCTGCCTGGCTTTACCTTAATGTAGCCATGCTCATCGGTGTCGATCTGGCCGTTCAGAAACTTCGTGTTAGGCGTATGGCCAATGGCGATAAAGACGCCGTCCGTTTGGATCGTTTCTTCTTCGCCCGTAGCGTTGTTGCGGACTTTCAGTCCCGTTACGCCCATGCCGCTCGCCACGACCTCAACCGGTGTTTTGTTCAAACTCCAGCTGATTTTCTCGTTATCGCGCGCGCGGTCCTGCATGATCTTCGAAGCACGAAGCTCATCACGGCGGTTCACAAGCTCAACATTCGTTGCAAAACGAGTAAGGAAGTTCGCCTCTTCCATCGCGGAGTCGCCGCCGCCAATAACCACAATCTTCTTGTTGCGGAAGAAGAAGCCGTCGCAGGTTGCGCAGGTGCTTACGCCGCGTCCAACATTGTCTTTCTCCCCGGGGATGCCGAGCCATCTAGCCGATGCGCCAGTCGAGATGATGATGGTCTCGCCCACGAATTCGCCTTTTCCTTCGACTTGAAGCTTGAACGGACGCTCGGACATATCCACGCTGTTAACCCAGCCTGTAATGAATTCCGCGCCAAAGCGCTCTGCCTGCTTGCGCATATTAGCCATCAGCTCAGGGCCCATAATCCCGTCAGGGAAGCCCGGGAAGTTCTCGACCTCCGTTGTGGTTGTAAGCTGGCCGCCCGGCTCCGGTCCTTCAATAATGAGAGGCTTCATGTTCGCGCGTGCCATATAGATCGCTGCTGTGAGACCGGCTGGGCCGGTTCCGATAATAATGGATTTGTACATGGTTGTCCTCCTAAAAGTGGCGCATTTTTTTGAGTCGCACTGATGTCGCTGCACGAACAACATCGCAGGAATTTTAAGTCGTCCAACCAACTGACGGTTGGAAGGGGAAAGATAAGAGCCCTACAATATATTCTTATTATATATAAGTTTGCCCGGGAAAAACAAAACGCACTTAGGGAACCATATCCTAAGTACGTTTTGATCATGGGCGAGATGCTCTATTCGAGATGGTCCAAGGAGAAAACCGAGCTGATCGATTTCATCTTTTCCTTAATCCCGCAGACCTCGTCGATTTTTTTGGCGTTCTTGCTGACCGTCGCAATGGAAACACCATACCGCTCCGATATTTCGGGATACGATGTCGTCCGGCGGTGCATCTTAGCCGTCAAATATTCAAGCGCCGCAGCCCAGCCCTCGGGCTTAGTCAGCTTAGGCACTTCCGGGTACAGCCTCGAGAGGAATTCCACCCACAGGGTCATTAGGTCATACTGCTGGACTAGGTCGAAGCGTTTGTTCACCCGGGACATCGCAGCTTCCACGACTTCCTGCCACTTGTCTTCCCACACGGGCAGACGTGACGGAACGCGGTTCGGCTCGATCACCGTAGCCTTGCCTTCCAGTACAGCATGAAGCGGCTCCTGTACGCCGATCGTACGAAGCACAAATACGGCAATCCGCTTCAAGTAATCATCTTCGTCCGCTTCAACGAGGAAGGCGCGAAGAACATCCTTCACTTCGTTATCGGCAATCATGCCAAGCGCCTGAATCACCTGCAGCTTCGTGTTCTGGTCGCCATGGCGGAGTGCCCAGAAGAACGATGAGCGAACCAGAGGATCTCGCTTCAAATGCTCGGGAAGTCCGTCCGAGGAATTTTCCCACAGCTTGAACTGCTCCTCGAAAGGCAAATGATAATGATAGCTTACCGATGCGTTCTGATCGCCGGTTTTGATTAATGCCAGCTGCTCCATGTAATAACGCGGGATATCCGAATCCGGATCCAGCTTCGCCGCCTGCTTCCAGAGGCGCTCAGCCTCGACGTAACGGCCGATATGGCAGGCAGCTACAGCCGCGTAGTGATAGAGGCAAGGATCAAGGTTAAGCTCCACGTCCTTCAGAAGGCGGGTGAAATGGCGGTACGCCGATTCATGCTCGCCCAGAATGCCCATTGTAGTAGCCAGCTTGAACACATGCTCCTGATGGAACGGTGCTGTTTTGCGCAGCAGATCAAGCAATGGAGTAAGACTAGCCGTATCCCCCGCATGCTGATAGAAAATCCCCAGATTGCAAAGGGCATGCAAATTACCCGGCTCTAGCTCCAGCGCCTCCCGGATCGTTTCCATCGCTTTGTCGAACATGCCCATATAGTAGTAGGCCAGCGCCAGGTTGTTGCGGGCAGCAAGAAACTCCGGCTGTTCCTGAATAATCTTCTCCAAGATACGGACCGCTTCCGTAAACTTGCCTTCTTCCAGAAGCTTGCGCGCCTGGTCATGCTCGACCATTCCTTCGCGCGCTTTGATATTCGTCAGCGGTGCTGGACGATCCAGCTCATAATGGAGGAGCTCCATCATTTCCTCGGCTTCATCGAGGTATTGGCCGTCCGCATCTTCCTCCAGGTAATGAACCAGCGCGCCTTCGGCCGCTTCGTACATCTCCATGTTGGCATAATTATTGGCCATGTAGAAATGGCATTCCGTCATCGTCGGATCCAGCTCATCGACAATCCATTTCAAAATCCGATTAGATTCTTCATAATTGCCCATCTCCGACATGATGCCTGCCATATTGCAATGATTAACCGGATTTTCCGGTTCATACTCCACGGCACGCCGGAAATACTTCAGTGCCTTGTCATAGTGGTAACGATCCAACGAGCGAACTGCCCGCTCGAAAAAGAACGTGGCGTCCCATTGTATCGGTATGATCTTGGCTGTCTGTCCTATGGCTTCACGTTTCTTCTCTTTCACCTGGCAAGGCACCTCCCGGAACTTGATTTTCTACGATTATACCATAGCAATGCCTATCCTAACACGAAAGAATATGTGGGAAAATCGCGAACGTAAGGAAAATACGCCCGCGATTTTCTGTCATTGCCATATTCGATTAAACGCCGCCGTTTGTTTTGAAGAGGGTGCTGATCGACCCGCCTTCAATGATAATGCGGGTTGCTTCCGCAAGCAGCGGAGCTACCGACAATACGGTGAACTTCTCCGGATGATCCTCTGGCAGAGAGATCGAGTCCGTCACGATAATTTCTTTGATATGAGGATGATTCAAACGCTCAATGGCATTGCCCGAGAACAGCGGGTGAGTTGCGCATACGTAGACGTCTGCCGCTCCGCGCTCCTTCAAGCTTTCAACAACGTTGACAATCGTGCTGCCCGTATCGATCAAGTCCTCGATGATAATCGCGGTTTGACCCTCTACATCGCCGATTACATGGGTAATCGAGGATTCGTTGTGCGCAGGGCGCTTCTTGATCATAATAGCAAACGATGTGTCCAGGTTGTTTGCAAGCTTTTCTGCTGTGGATGCACGGCCAGCGTCCGGAGATACGACTACCGGATTCTGGATGTTCTTCGACTTCAGATAGTCACTGATCAGATCCAGCGCTGTCATATGGTCTACCGGAATATTGAAGAAGCCTTGAATAGCCGGCGCATGAAGGTCAATCGTGATGACACGGTTTGCGCCAACCGTAGTGAGAACGTCTGCCACCATTTTCGCGGAGATCGGCTCCCGCGGAGCTGCCTTGCGCTCTTGGCGCGCATAGCCGTAATACGGCATGATGATGTTGATCGTTTTCGCGGATGCCCGCTTCGCTGCGTCAATCATGACGAGCAATTCGACAAAATGCTCGTTGATCGGATGCGAGAACGATTGAACGAGGAACACATCGCAGTTACGAATGGTTTCTTCATAATGGACGTAGATCTCCCCGCTCTTGAAACGGGACATTTTGATGGCGCCGAGTGTCAATCCCAGATCACCGGCGATCTTTTGAGCCAACGCGGGATTGGACGAACCCGAAAAAATACGCAACTTGTCGCTAAACATGATACCCTCCTGAGCGTTTTAAACCAATAATTTGACATGAAGTCCATGCTTTGCATGGGGCAAAGCCTTCGTCAATTGCCCGACGCTTACATACTGCGTCAAGCTTGTTCCATACTATTATACATCTAATTTACTATAATTCAAAAATCGACTAATACCAATTTTCGCCGTTCAAACGTCGCCAGCTGAGAAAAACCGACATCTTTCAACACCGCACGCGCTTGATCTAAATATTGTCCCAGTCGTTCTGGCTGATGCGCATCCGAACCAATAGTGATTGGAATGTTCAATTCTTTGGCGTATTCGAGCATTCTGCGGCTTGGAAACATCTCTTCAACCGGCATCCGAAGACCGGATGCATTCAGCTCGATCGCCATGCCATGACGCTTCACCGCTTCAAGCGCAGCGTTCTCCAGATGCGTGACATCGCCTTCAGCCTTGAAGCCGAATCGTTTGATGACATCAATATGGCCGATATAGTCGTAAAAGCCTGTCGCTGCCGCCTTGGCCACCGCATCGTAATACTGCTCATACACCTTCATTCTATCCTTGCCTTCCCAGCCATGGGTCTGACGGAAGTCCGTAATATCCCATTCCCCCAGAAAATGAACCGACCCTATCACATAGTCAAACGGATAAGCAGCAATGATCGTTTCAATTTTTTCTTCCTGGCCTTCGATATAATCGCCTTCAAGACCAACGCGGATGTCGATCCGGCCTTTATATTTCTCTTTCAGTGCGAGGCATTCTTCTACGTACCGGGGGAGCTCCTCCATCGGCATCGCCATTTCGGGATAATACGTTGCGGGATCCACATGAAGCAGCGGCATATGGTCGGAAAGACCGATCTGCTCAAGACCGATCTCTATCCCCTTCTGTACGTATTCCTCCAGCGTGCCGACAGCATGTCCGCAGCGGGCATGATGGGTATGATAATCGATAAACATGTGCATACCGGCCTTTCTTTGATCAAAATAAATGGCAGGAGCGAGAGCTTACTTGCCAGCCTGCTCTCTTCTCATCGCATTGTTCGTCGCGGGTTTGCCATGGCGGCCTTGAAGCTCAGCCATCACGTCATCAAGCGGCAGGCCGCGCTCGCGCAGCAGCACCAGCAAATGGAACAGCAGATCGCTTGCTTCAGAGCGAAGCTCGTCATTATCGTTGTTTTTGGCAGCGATAATGGCTTCGGTCGCTTCTTCCCCGACTTTTTTCAATATTTTATCGAGGCCCTTCTCGAACAGATACGTCGTATAAGCGCCTTCCGGACGCTCTGCATAACGCTTGGCGATGACGCTCTCGAGCTCGCCGAGAATGGCGAAGCGGTCATCTGACGTTGGCGTATTGCCCGCCTCGGCGCCAGCTACTTCGATCTCGTTAAAGAAACAGGAGTAAGAGCCCGTGTGGCAGGCAGGACCCTTCTGATCCACGCGGACCAGAAGCGTATCCGCGTCGCAGTCATACGACAAAGATCGAATCTGCTGGGTATGGCCGCTGGTTGCCCCTTTGTTCCACAGCTCATTGCGGGAGCGGCTCCAGAACCAGGTCACGCCAGACTCCACAGACAGCTGCAGAGACTCCTTGTTCATATAAGCAAGCATCAATACTTCTTTGCTCTGCGCGTCCTGTACGATAGCCGGAACAAGGCCGTCCTCGCTCCACTTGATGCGCTCTGCCAATTCCGTCATCGCACTTCCACGCCTTTCTGTCTCAGATCATCCTTTACTTCGCGGATCGTCATTTCCTTGTAGTGGAAAATCGTCGCGGCAAGACCCGCATCCGCATGCCCTTCCTCGAATACATCCGAGAAATGCTCAATTCGTCCCGCTCCGCCCGAAGCAATAACCGGGATGCTGACCGAATCCGATACCGCACGGGTCAGCTTCAGATCGAAGCCGTCCTTGGTACCGTCGGCATCCATGCTCGTGAGCAGAATCTCCCCCGCGCCTAGGCGTTCGATTTCATGAGCCCACTCCAGTACTTTAATGCCCGTCTCTTTACGGCCGCCATGGGTAAACACTTCCCATTCGCCCCAAGCTTCGTTGTACTTCGCATCAATGGCTACAACGATACATTGCGAGCCGAATTTGCGGGCGCCGTCGCTGACAAGGGACGGATTCAGAACCGCCGCCGTGTTGATGGCGATTTTGTCCGCTCCTGCGCGAAGCAGACGCTTCATATCGTCCACATGGGAAATACCGCCGCCAACCGTGAACGGAATCGTAATCTCTCCGGCGGTACGCTTCACGACTTCAATCATCGTGGCACGCCCTTCCACCGAAGCCGAAATATCGAGGAAGACCAGCTCGTCGGCGCCCTCCTGATCGTAAGTGGACGCAAGCTCAACCGGGTCCCCCGCATCGCGCAGGTTCACGAAGTTGACTCCTTTGACAACCCGTCCGTCCTTCACGTCCAGACATGGAATAATACGTTTCGCCAGCATTTCGTGCACGCTCCCCTCTCGTTCATACGCTAATAATCTGATCTATTTATCGCTGTACAACCGGGCTTCCCGTCAGTGCCAGGAAGTTGCCCAGCAGCTTCATGCCAAGCTCACTGCTTTTCTCCGGATGGAACTGCATGCCGTATACGTTATCTCTGCCAACAATCGCCGTCACCTGCTGATGATAATCCGTTGTAGCCAGAAGATCGCTAGCTACCTCAGGCTTTGCGTGGTAGGAGTGTACGAAGTACACGTGCCCTTCCTCAAGGCCTTTGAACAGCGGACTGTCCGATTTCAGGAAGTTCAGCTTGTTCCAGCCCATATGAGGCACCTTGTAATCGCCCTGGAAACGGATGACCTTGCCCGGAAGCAGATTAAGCCCTTCGTTTATGCCATGCTCTTCGCTTTGGCTGAACAAGAGCTGCATGCCCAGGCAAATGCCCATCAGCGGCTTGCCGGAAGCGGCATAAGCTTTTGTCGCCTCATCCAGCTTTGTTTCGCGAAGGTTCTCCATTGCGTCGCCAAACGCGCCGACGCCAGGCAGAATTGCTCCGTCCGCCGCAGCAATAACGGCCGGATCAGCCGTTACCGCCGCTTCGTAACCAAGGCGTTCTACCGCTTTGCTTACGCTGTGAAGATTGCCCATGCCGTAATCGATGATCGCGATCATGCTACAGCACTCCTTTCGTTGAAGGCACTCCTTGTACACGAGGATCGATGGTTGTCGCTTCGTCGATCGCGCGTCCCAGGGCTTTGAACACCGCTTCGATCATATGATGCGTGTTCTTGCCGTAGTGTACGATGACATGAAGCGTAATGCGCGCTTCCAGCGCAAGCTTCCACAGGAATTCATGCACCAGCTCCGTCGAGAAGCTGCCGACTTGCGCCGATGGATATTCCGCGCGGTATTCGAAATGCGGGCGGTTGCTGACATCGATAATAACTTGAGCCAGCGCTTCATCCATCGGTACAAATACGCTCGCATAACGCTTAATGCCGCGTTTGTCGCCAAGCGCTTCGCGCAAGGTTTGACCGAGGCAGATCCCGATATCCTCAACGGTGTGGTGATCGTCAATGTCGATGTCGCCGCGCGCTTCAACGGTCAGGTCGAATTGGCCATGCTTAGTGAATAGGTCAAGCATATGGTTCAGGAACGGAACATCCGTCTCGAGCTTTGCTTCGCCCGTACCGTCTACTGCAAAGCTAAGCTTAATATCCGTTTCGTTTGTTTTGCGTGCAATTTCAGCTTTCCGTTGTGTATCAGCCACTTATAATTCCTTCTTTCTATAATAAATAGTTCGTTCTGTTCTCTATTGCTTGCCTTCCTGCTCCAGACGGATCTGGATTGCGCGGGCATGCGCCTCCAGCCCTTCATGGCGGGCAAGCGTCATAATGCTATTGCCGTTCTTCAGCAGCGCTTCCTTGCTATAGTAGATCAGGCTCGACTTCTTCAGGAAGTCGTCCACGTTCACCGGCGAGGAGAAGCGCGCGGTCCCGTTCGTCGGGATAATATGGTTAGGTCCGGCAAAATAATCACCAACCGGCTCCGAGCTGTATGGTCCGAGGAAAATCGCTCCGGCATTCTCGATAAGGCCAAGCAGGCTCATCGGATCAGCCGTCAATACTTCAAGATGCTCAGGTGCCAGCTTGTTTACGACAGCGATACCCGCTTCGATAGACTCAACGAGCAGTATAGCCCCGTAGCTGTCGATGGAAGCACGCGCGATCGCTTCCCGCGGCAATGTAGCAAGCTGGCGCTCCACTTCAGCAGCCACCGCTGCTGCCAGCGTCCCCGACGGCGTCACGAGAATCGCGGACGCCATCTCGTCATGCTCCGCCTGCGACAGCAGGTCGGCCGCGATGTACGAAGCATTGGCGCCTTCATCCGCCAGAACGACGATTTCGCTTGGTCCGGCAATGCTGTCGATATCAACCGCGCCAAACACGGAGCGCTTCGCCAGCGCAACGTAAATGTTGCCCGGTCCGCAGATCTTATCGACCGGCGCAATCGTTGCCGTGCCGTAGGCCAGCGCGGCAATCGCCTGCGCGCCTCCGACCCGGTACATCTCCTTCACGCCGGCTTCCGCAGCGGCGACGAGAATATACGGGTCGATACCTTCCTTGCCGCCTGTCGACGGCGGCGTTACCATGACAATCTCCGGCACGCCGGCAACCTGTGCCGGAATCACGTTCATCAGCACGGACGACGGGTAGGCCGCTTTGCCTCCGGGCACGTAGACGCCGACCCGCTTCAGCGGCCGGAGAATCTGCCCGAGCATCGTACCGTCCGGCTGCAGATCCATCCACGAGTTACGCATCTGCTTCTCGTGGAATACCCGAATGTTCACGGCTGCCTCTCGGATCGCCGTGAGGAACGCGGCGTCGACTCTATCATACGCCGCCTGAATCTCCTCTTGCGTCACGCGCAGCGACGACGCATCAAGCTGGACGCGGTCCAGCTGCTCCGTGTATCGCAGCAGCGCCGCATCCCCTTCCGTCCGGATCGCTTCCACGATCTGACGGACGGTTTCATTTTGCTCCGGCGTTCCGTACTCCACCTCGCGCTGCAGCCCAAACTGCTCCGCCTTCATAATCCGCATAGCCCAAGTCCCCTTCCTCACTGTCATTTATCTATTTGAAACAACTTTGTTATACCTTAGCTGCAATCGTATCCTGAAGCAGATCGCACAAGCCTTGAATGGCTTCGTTCTTCATCCGGTAGCTGACGCGGTTCGCAATCAGGCGGCTCGTAATCGGGAAGATGGACTGCATTTCGACCAGTCCGTTCTCGCGCAGCGTCTGACCCGTTTCCACCATATCGACGATGCGGTCCGCCAGGCCAATCAGCGGTGCCAGCTCGATGGAGCCGTTCAGCTTTATTACTTCCACCTGCTGACCCAGCTCGCGGAAGTATTGCGATGCCACATTCGGATATTTCGTTGCAACACGCGGATTAATTACCGGCTTCCAGTCTGCCAGACCAATAACGGACATGCGGCATTTTGCAATGCCGAGATCCAGAAGCTCGTAGACGTCCTTATTTTCTTCCATCAGCACGTCCTTGCCTACAATCCCGATGTCGGCAACGCCGTATTCCACGTAAGTTGGAACGTCAACCGGCTTCGCCATAATAAATTCCATGCCTACTTCAGGCAGCTCGATAATAAGCTTGCGCGTATCATCGAAGTCGCTCGGAATCGGCAGTCCCGCTTCACGGAACAGCTTCGAAGCCTGTTTATAGATGCGGCCCTTTGGCATCGCAACCTTAATAATGTCTTTTTTCGCTTCGCTCATTGCCAGCTGCCTCCTGCCCTATTCTCTACGCCGCTGATAAACGGCAATCCTGTCGTGTATGCCATGCCTTTATAAGTAAACGAGCTTCCGCCAAGCCCCTTCCAATCCTCTTCTGTCATTCGCTCCGTAACAACCGCCGTTCCTTGTTCGCGAAGCTGCTGCGCCGCTTGAAGAGCCTCTGCGCGGCCTTCGCCGTCATAACCGATCAGAACGCGCTGATCGCCAGCTGTGTCCTCTTCAGCGCCAACCAGCTCAAGAATGCGTGTTGTCTTCAGCGCAAAGCCCGTAGCCGGCGCTGGACGCCCGAATTGGCTGAGCAGATTGTCATAACGTCCGCCGCTTACCACCGGGAATCCGAGATCTGCCGCATAGCCCTCGAACGTCATGCCCGTGTAATAAGAGAAATCGCCAATCATCGTCAGATCGATCAGCACATGCTCACAAACGCCGTAAGCCTTGAGCACATCCCAAATCTCGCATAGATGCCGGATCGACTTCTGCGCTGTCGCATCAGCGCTAAGCTGCAGCGCCTGCTCGCAAATCTCCTGTCCGCCGCGCAGACGGAGTATGCCTTCCAGCTCCCGCTGTACGGGCTCTTCGAGCTTAAGCTCGCGCAGGCTCTCTCGGTATCCAACATAATCGCGGCTCAGCAGGCAGGCCTTCAGCTGCTCCTGCGCCTCTTCGCGGCCTGCCAGCGTCTCCTCGAACAAACCGTTCAAGAAGCCCACATGGCCAATCGCGATTTTGAAGCGGTCAACACCTGCCGCTTTAAGCGATGCGATAGCCAGCGCTACCACTTCCGCATCCGCTTCGGCAGACGCATCGCCAACAAGCTCTACGCCCGTTTGGAAAAATTCAGCCTCGCGGCCGGATTCTTCCTCAATAGAGCGGAAGACATTCCCGTGATAGGACAAACGCAGCGGGAACTGCGACTCCTTCAGGAGCGAGGATACGACGCGTGCAATGGGAGCCGTCATATCCGAACGCAGTACAAGCGTAGTGCCCCGGTTATTTAGCAGCTTGAACAGCTTCTGGTCCGATGTGGAGCTAGCGACGCCTACAGTATCGTAGTATTCCATCGTTGGAGTAATAATTTGTTCGTAGCCCCAGCCCTTCATGCAGGCGAGCACATCACGTTCAATATGGCGCAGCTTAGCTACTGCGCCCGGAAGATAATCTTTAACGCCAATCGGCTTCTCGAATACTTTTGGTTTGGACATCTCTATTCACCTTCAAATACTTTAGTATATTAAAGCACTACCATGTTACCATGCTAACAAAATAAAGGGTTAGTCGTAATATTAGCATGAACCTTCGCATCCGTCAAGACGACTGGGCTTGTCTTCCAGTCATCGGATATCCAGCAAGAAAGCCCCGCTATCCGAGCTCTTTGACGAGCGCGAATAGTGAGGCTTTTCCCCTTGCGTTGCATGCCTTCTGTTATGATTTCAACAGATGGACCGGCCTGTCGTCATCCTTATGCTCTGCGGCGCCAGTCCGCTTGATATCCCGGATTGGATTACCGCCAACAAAGGCATGCGCAGGCACGTCCTTATGGACGACCGAGCCCGCCGCGATAACGGCATGATCCCCGATCGTAACACCGGGCAGAATCGTGGAGTTGGCGCCAATCATTACGTTCGACCCAATCTTCACATTGCCAAGCCGGTATTCCTTGATCAGATATTCATGCGTCAGAATCGTTGTATTATAGCCGATGATCGTATTATCCCCGACTTCAATCCGTTCCGGGAAGAATACGTCCACCATGACCATTAATGCAAATGCCGTCTGCTTCCCGACCTTCATGCCGAGAATCCGGCGATAGATCCAATTCTTCACCGTTAGCTCCGGGCAATACCGGGCCAGCTGAATGGCGATAAAATTGCGTACCGCTTTGAACCGGCTTACCGTACGATACATTTGCCATAGCGCATTAGGTCCTTCCACCGGATAACGCTCCACGTTTCGCACAAGGCTATCGCTCCATTCCTGCGAATGCGTACAACTCGCGCATATCATTAATGATATACTGCGCACCGCTCTCCTTCAGCAGCTCCCGGCCTTTCAGCGACCAGGCTACGCCAACAGGGATAACTCCCGCTTCCTTGGCGGAGATCATGTCAACCGCGCTGTCACCAATCATAATGGTTGTTGCCGGATCCGCATTTAGCATTTCAAGAGCCATCCGTACCGGCTCGGGATGCGGCTTCGGATTCACGACATCATCCACCGTGACAAAGGCATCGACATAATCATACAACCCGCAGAACTTCATACCGCGCTCTGTCGACATCCGGATCTTGGTTGTCACCACGCCAATCTGAATGCCCTGCTCATGCAGGTCCTTCATCACTTCATTCGTGTAAGGAAACGGCCGCAGCAGTTCATCATGAAGCTGCGTGTTAATGGCACGGTAGGCTTTTATCAGATGGTCAACATCCTCAAGACCCGTGAAATTCTGAAATTGCGCCTGAAGCGTAAGTCCCATGCTCGGAATAATATGCTCCCTGCCGAAGTCCTCCGGTACTAGACCTTTCAACGATTCCATAAAAGAGCGGATAATCAATTCATTCGTATCCATGATCGTGCCGTCCAAATCGAACAGCATCGTCCGTATATTGCCCGTCATACCTAGATTCACTCCTACTGCTCTTAAGACTTACAGGTTGTCCGTTTTAGCATCCGATGCAGGCGCCGCCGTTTCCTTCGTGGATACGATCGGATCCTGGTAGCGGACTGTTGCCGTTCCTGACGTACGGCGTACAACGATAAAGATAATGGCCGCAATGATCAATAGGACCGCAAGCAGCTGCGAAATCCGCACATCTCCGTAAGCCGGATCAAGGAACCCTTGCTCAAATCCAAACCATGTCATCGGCGTCCATAGAGCATCCATTAAGGAACCCAGCGCGCCCGGACCTTCGAAGGCCAAGCTGTCCGTGCGGATGCCTTCGATAAAGAAGCGGCCGATCGAGTACCAGATGAAGTAGATCGCCACAAGCTCACCTGCGCGAAGGAATTTCTGACGGCGGATAACCAGCAGAATGATAATGCCTACCAAGCTCCACAGCGACTCATACAGGAAGGCGGGATGGTGATACGCCCCCTCGCTAGCCACATACATTTGATTCACAATAAAATCAGGCAGATGCAGCGTATTCCGCAGAAAGCTCTCGTCCACCGGACCGCCATAGGCCTCCTGGTTCATGAAGTTGCCCCAACGGCCAATCATTTGGCCGGCAAGCAGTCCTGGCGCGCATATATCCACCATCCGCCAGAACGAATATCCTTTATAACGGAAGTAAAAATACCCGCATATAAAAGCTCCGATCAAGGCGCCGTAGATGGCAATCCCGCCGTTCCAGATTTTGAAGACGTCCATCAGATTATTTTTGTACTCATCCCATGTGAACGCCACATAATAAATTCTCGCGCAAATAACAGCCGACGGCACGCCAAGCAGCAGCAGGTCCATGAAAAACTCCGGCTTGATGCCGAATCTTTTCCCTTCCTGTACCGCCAGCAGCAAGCCAACCAAAGCTGCCGTACCAAGAATGATGCCGTACCAACGCACATGAATGTCCCCGATGGAAAATGCCGTTGGATCAATCAACAGATTCATTGTTCCGTGCTCCTTCTATAATAGGTCTATTCCTGCAATCCATTGCCTAAATCGATCAATCAAAATCATCCGTATCCTCTGCAATCGTTTCCGTCAGCTTGTTCGTAAATTGCAGAGCCGCGTTGTACCCCATCCGTTTCAGACGGAAGTTCATCGCCGCTACTTCGATAATGACTGCCAAGTTTCGGCCAGGGCGAACAGGTACCGTCACAAGCGGTACATCCGTATCAATAATTCGAGTCTTCTCTTCATCCAGGCCCAGGCGATCGTACTGTTTGTCCTGCTGCCAGTTCTCGAGCTTGATGACGAGGGTAATGCGCTTACTTGTCCGCACCGCACCGGCGCCAAACAATGTCATGACGTTGATAATACCAAGGCCGCGAATTTCAAGAAGATGGCGAATCAGCTCCGGCGCGCTGCCGAACAGCTGTCCATCCGATGTCTGGCGGATTTCTACCGCATCATCGGCTACAAGACGATGGCCGCGCTTCACCAGCTCAAGGGCCGTCTCGCTCTTGCCGATGCCGCTTCCGCCAGTAATCAGCATGCCAACGCCATACACATCAACAAGTACGCCATGAATCGTAGCGGTTGGAGCAAGCTTTTTCTCCAGGAAGTCCGTAATCCGGCTCTGCAGGATTGTAGTCGCCACATTGCTGCGCAGTACGGCGATTTGCGTCTTATTCGAGTACTCGACCAATTCATCCGGAGCTTCCATCCCGCGCGTCAAAATAATACAAGGCGTATTCTCATGGCACAGCTGTTCAAAACGGCATCTTCGCTCTTCGCTCGTCAGCGTGCTGAGGAACGTAAGCTCTGTCTTGCCGAGCAGCTGCACGCGCTCATGCGGGTGATAATCGAAATATCCTGCCATCTCCAGGCCTGGACGATACAGATCATCAACCAGAATAGAACGCTTCAAGCCGTCTTCGCCGGATACGATCTCCATTGAGAAATGTTGCACTAGCTCCGATACTTTCACTTTTTTAGCCATCGAACGGCCTCCTCACTTGCGTTCCAATTAAGTTATATGAAGGGTGTAATCCATTACCAATAGCTTCATCGTAAAGGAAAAAAGCGCCGAACGCAACGTTTCTCCGTCGCTCAGCGCTTTTCGTCATTTTCTAACCACGTTCACGGGTTCTTCGACATATTCCTTTTCACCATTAGTTAGGTATTAGAGCTGTTAGATAAAATAAAAAGGCCGCCTCCCATTCGGGAGACAGCCTTGTTGTAATTATAAGAATTAGTTTTCGAAGATGTTCAGCTCGGACTCTTTGTCGAACATATGAACTTTGTTCATGTCCAGAGCAAGCTTAACGCTGGAACCGTCACGCAGAGTCGAACGGCCGTCAACGCGAGCGATTACTGTGTCAGAACCGATACCGTTCAGGTACAGGTACATTTCGTGACCAAGGTTCTCAGCTACCTCAACGTTAGCGTTTACGATTGTGTTCGGGGAAGCTTCCAGGAACACTGGCTCTTCGTGAAGATCTTCCGGACGGATGCCCAGGATTACTTCTTTGCCTACATAACCTTTGGAGCGAAGTGTAGCTGCTTTACCTTCAGGTACTGCAACGTCAACGCCAGTAGTTTTGAACTTCAGCGAGCCGCCTTGATCAGTAAGCGTACCCGTGATGAAGTTCATCGAAGGAGCGCCAATGAAGCCCGCTACGAAGATGTTTACTGGGTGGTTGTACAGCTCTTCAGGAGAAGCTGTTTGTTGAATGAAACCGTCTTTCATAACTACGATACGATCGCCCATTGTCATTGCTTCGATCTGGTCATGCGTTACGTAGATAGTAGTTGTTTCAAGACGTTTAGTCAGCTTGCTGATCTCAGCACGCATTTGACCACGAAGTTTAGCATCCAAGTTGGAGAGTGGTTCGTCCATCAAGAATACTTGTGGTTCACGAACGATAGCGCGTCCCAAAGCTACACGTTGACGTTGACCGCCGGAGAGAGCTTTTGGTTTACGATCCAGCAAATGCTCGATATCAAGAATTTTAGCAGCTTCACGAACGCGTTTGTCGATGTCTGCTTTTTTGAATTTACGAAGTTTAAGACCAAATGCCATGTTTTGATAAACGTTCATGTGCGGGTACAAAGCGTAGGATTGGAATACCATCGCGATGTCACGGTCTTTCGGTGCTACGTCGTTTACAACGCGGTCGCCGATGTACAGTTTACCCTCGGAGATTTCTTCAAGACCTGCGATCATACGAAGAGTTGTCGATTTACCACAGCCGGAAGGTCCTACCAGTACCAAAAACTCTTTGTCCTTAATGTCAAGGTTAACATCAGTTACCGAAGCTTTGTCGGAACCCGGGTATTTTTTGTAAATGCCTTCTAAACGTACGCCTGCCATTTGAATGTCCCCCTAAAAGAAAATTTCTTATGGGTATATCTTATCTCACGGGCTCGTTTGTGACTATGCACAAACTTTACAAAAAAACTAATTCCTTTTCGTAACTTTGTACAATAGTAAAATTATTTTGACTAAAACAGCATCTCGGAATTGCCGGACATCCAATCCGGTTTCCTGTTTTAATTTATCTAGACGATATAATAAAGTATTCCGGTGAATATAAAGTTTCTTTGCCGTTTCGCTGACATTGCAGTCAAGCGAGAAGAACGTCTCCAGCGTTGCCAGCATTTCAGCCTCTACGAACAATTCCGTCCGCTTAAGCGCATGTTCCAGATAACGCGAGCGTTGAACCTCCGGAATCGCATTAAGCAGCCTTTCCAGCTGAAGCATCCAAGGCAAATGTATGCTTGTCCCGACATGGAACTTGCGGCCAAGATTAATGGTCTCGCGAAGCAGTACGGTTGTCTCCACAATTCCTTTGGCCGGACACACCGGGTGAGCGACAGCCAGATGGCATTCGCCAATCCATTCACTTGCCAGCATCTCGTGCAAGCCATGGCAAATCGAAGACAGACTGTCTTCAACCGTTTCTTCATCCTCATCATCCATAAATTCGCTGTCTGCTTCTTTTAATAATGAAACGGGTCCCCAAATGAGCCACTCTTGATTCTTAAGCGGAATAAGCAAAATATCCTCGGCAAGGAAGGAACGAAGAAGCTTTTCCAATTCGGGATAGGATGCCTGCTTGCCATTTGTGTATTCCGTCACTAATAAGAAAGGAATCATTTCTGCGAACAGCTTCCCGCCGGCAGTAAGATGATCGGGAATGGAATAGGAAGGCTCCTCCGACTCGAGCTGCTGCTGAATCCATTCGCTCAGCTTTAAGGCAAACGATTCGCTTTCTGACAGCGTACCCGGTTTGACGGCCTGCTGTTGGGCTTGATTCCATTGCAACGTCCATGTAATCAGTTCTGCTTCCGCCGGCTTGAGCTCTCCCTCGATTTCGAGCGCCTCCACAGCATTGCCCGTTACCCGGACAACAATCCATGTCCTTCCGTTATTCGCTGCGCGATTGCCTTCCGTAACTTTTTCGCGGTTATCGTCATGAGCCCAGCTTGTATCTGCTTGCTGTACAAGACCCTTCCAATCCGATAATGAGAACGTAATGAACCGAACCTGACAGTTCAAAATGTGCTGCAGCGGGGTTAACCAATCTGTCGTGCTCATTTTACATTACTCCAATCTCCAGCTCCAAGAATGACGCTTTTTTTCGTCATTGTAACACAAAACCACTGCTCGTTCAGCCTTTCATTACAAGCAGCAGGATAGACAGCAAGGAGAACAGCGCCGCAATCAGATACATAAAGGAGACCGTCTGCACCTGAGTCAACCCCCAGCGCATAAGGGCATGATGGGTGTGAAGCTTATCTGCCTGGTGCAGTCCCTTCCCGGTAGCCAGCCTGCGCAGCATAACAATAACAGTATCCAGAATCGGCAAACCTAATGCGAGCAACGGCACAAGTATCGTAATAAAAGTCGCCTTCTTGAATGCTCCGTCTATTGCTATTACCGCAAGCGTATAGCCCAAAAAGGTAGCGCCGGCATCCCCCATAAAAATTCTCGCAGGGTGGAAATTGTAGATCAGAAATCCGATGCACGAGCCGCCTATAATTATCGCTATGACACCAATATCAGCCTGACCCTTGATTAGAGCCGTTACAAACAGCGTAAGAGAGGACAAGGTACATACGCCCGAAGCCAGTCCATCTACGCCATCAATGAAATTGATCATATTAATAAGGGCAAAAATCCATATAATCGTTCCGATCCAATCAATCCATACCGGAAAGCCGACAAAATGACCATTAGCCGGATTCATCACGCCATCCATATGAATACCGAACAAGAGCGGTATTGTCGATACCCCTAAGTAAATAATGACCCTTGGCCAGACGGGAAAGTCTTTCCCCTTCGCCTTGAACGAGTCATCCAATAAGCCAATGCACACTAGCAGCGCACCGCCAACGATAATGCTTAAGCTGAGAGATGTAATCCCCTGAAAAGCAATAATCGTCACAACACATGCAGCGTAGAGAGCCGCGCCGCCCATTAGAGGAATAGGCCGGTTATGGATTTTACGCCAATTTGGGCGGTCGACTATGCCGTATTTAAGAGCTATCTTTTGCATAACAGGCACAATTAAAATCGTCAGAACGGCACTCATGCCAACAGCCAGCCAATACATCATTCGAATGTTCCCCTTCGTCTGTCATATCATTTGTTATAGCTGTTCAACATTGTTCCCTACCATGAGGAAAAAAATGATCAAAATCTCCTCCTGTGGCGTTATAATGTGTTTGACGACCGAAAATGTTCATGTTAGGATTAATTCACAGTTTACATATCGGAATTTATGATAATTAGAGGAGTGGATATAATGTCTCAAGTTGTTATTTTGTCTGGCAGCCCTAATCCCGGTTCGCGTTTAACGGGTATCACGCAATATGTAGAATCGCATCTCTCGGACAAGGGGATTTCCTTCAGCCATGTTACTGTTGCTTCTCTGCCAGCTGAAGACCTTATCCATGCTCGCTTTGACAGCCCTGCCATCGTTGAAGCTGCTGCTATCGTCGAAGCCGCAGACGTTGTTATTATTGCAAGTCCCGTATACAAAGCATCCTTCACCGGCGTACTTAAAACTTTCCTTGACCTTCTTCCGCAAAAGGGACTTTCTGATAAATTCGTTACTCCGTTGTTCATCGGCGGTACAATCGCACACCTGCTATCCATTGATTACTCGCTTAAACCCGTTCTGTCCGCATTAAATGCCAAGCATTTCGGCAGCGGTGTATATGCAATTGATTCGCAGATCGCACGAGTAGATGCAGGTGTTGGCGAATCCCAGTTCGAGCTTAATGAAGAGCTTAAACAACGTCTGGATGCTTCTGTTGCAGAGATTGTCGAAGAGCTTCATATCCGTAAAATCAAATAAACAAACAAAAAGGCTTGAAGGATCACGGGTCCTTCAAGCCTTTTTGTTTCTATATTAACGCATCAAAAAACCCGCAGACCGAAGTCTACGGGTTGGACGTTTAAATAAATGGTGAGCCATGAAGGACTCGAACCTTCGACACCCTGATTAAAAGTCAGGTGCTCTACCAACTGAGCTAATGGCTCTCAATAATGAGAATTGGTGGAGGGTGATGGATTCGAACCACCGAACCGTGAGGAAGAGATTTACAGTCTCCCGCGTTTGGCCACTTCGCTAACCCTCCAAATGCAAATGGTGGCTCGGGACGGAATCGAACCGCCGACACGAGGATTTTCAGTCCTCTGCTCTACCAACTGAGCTACCGAGCCATATTTGAATTTTGAAAAAAATGGCGGAGCTGACGGGATTCGAACCCGCGGTCTCCTGCGTGACAGGCAGGCATGTTAGGCCTCTACACCACAGCTCCATGGATTATTGCAAAAACATATATGGTGGAGGCTGAGGGGATCGAACCCCCGACCCTCTGCTTGTAAGGCAGATGCTCTCCCAGCTGAGCTAAGCCTCCTGATATATGGTAGCGGCGAAGGGGATCGAACCCCCGACCTCACGGGTATGAACCGTACGCTCTAGCCAGCTGAGCTACACCGCCACGCTTGTCCTACTAGTGTCACTTACAGTCCGTAGGAGTACTGTAAGATCAGAGCATTGCGCCCTGAAAACTGGATGCGAAAGTTTGAATCTTTAAGCAATGCTTATGAGTAAATCATAAGTCTTTAGGATAAGCCCTCGACCGATTAGTATTCGTCAGCTCCACACATTGCTGTGCTTCCACCCCGAACCTATCAACCTCGTCGTCTTCAAGGGGTCTTACTAATTGGGAAATCTCATCTTGAGGGGGG
>NZ_JAMBNP010000001.1 GCF_023715145.1 Paenibacillus glycanilyticus
ATATGGAATAATATGGGGGAATAACCTTCCCTGTATTTCATCACGCCTTCATGTTGTTCTGGTCTACTACAATGGCTCTCTTACTTTTATTCCTCTTTTCTGGCAAGGGCGAAATCCTGCGAATAAGCGAGCATTCGTGAGAAAAATGAATCGTACCGAGGGAGTTCAATGAAACATAATTAGTTAATATTTATCAAGAAAGCAGGCCGCCAATGAATTTTTCATTTAGAAGTATAGAATCTAACAAGAAGTTATATTCAATACTTATTCCAGAGAAGATTCCTAATTTTATATGGTTTGCTGAGCCAGTTGTTTCCTCAAGAGCAATTTTTGCCAACGCTGATGGTTTTACTTTTATTCGAGATTTATTTTTAATAGCCGCTCAAAGCAATAAAGAAAACACAATATATTATGTACCAATTCCTAATAGAGCATATAAAAGCCCCATCATGGCCATTCCAGAAATACAAGAATGGTATAAGGTAGGCGAATACAATCTTAGTCTAATCCTGTTTAATTATCAGTTCACACATGTTGATGTTAAGGAGGCTAAAACAATTATATCTTCACTTAAATATCTACCTTCGCAAACAATAAATGTAGTGCCAGATAAGCAACTGATTCAGAAACATATTGATGAATGGAAGTACTGGAAACTCGAAAGGACATTAAATACAAAAGCTCATGGGAAGAACTTAATAATTGCAGCTGACAAACAAATGTTAATTCATCTCGCTTATCAGACAGATTCATTTAAAAATATAGATAATCGATCAAAACATAATTATCAAGCTCATTCACACGCAGATAATACTGGCACTTCAATTGATAATGGTCTGAACTTCTTCTATTATTATCCTGTGGAATTCGAGGATGTCTGATTACTTCTGACAGCACCATGTTCCCTCTTCGGGCCATTCAACTATTGTTCCTACCAAGTTTATTACGCTGTCTGGGAACGTTAGTTGAAACTCAATAAATACATAGCTTCAGAGCTGGGAAAATGAATTTGGGGGCCAATAGATGGAGAAACAAGCATTAGATATATATAAGGAATTCATTGATGATCTGGTAGAACTTCGCCCAAGTGTGTATCCTCGTCGGATAATGGGTAATGGCTGGCCTAAAACAGTTGAGAATGAGAAGATCAATAACGTCTTGAGTGAATTGACGAAAGAACAAAAAGAGGTAGTCGCATTAATTGCCCAATTGGCTCGAGACGGCGGGATTCATGATGTACTTGTCTACTTGACTGATCAGATCAATCTTGAAGGGTTCGAAATCGTCAAGAATGGCATTAAGATGGCAACCGAACCATTTGAATCCGGTATGCATTATGACTGGGTATGCCGAAGAGAAGGGGATTCCTGGCCAGATCAGGATAATTAACCCAGTCACTTGTTGAACTAACTGGGAACGTTAGTTGAGGGCCTATCCAGGAGCAGTTTGCCACCGCGGCATCCTGCTCTTTTTGTTTTACTCTCTTTTTTTTCATAAGCAGTTGAGCAGGATAGTTCAAATGCTTGGCGAATATTTCCAAGTTAAATTCTTGTTTTTTATAGGAGGTAAATTATGGGTCCGAGATTGGATACTAACCGATTAATTCTTAGATTGTTTGAACCATCGGATGCTAAAACAGTTCAATCATTAGCTGGAAATGAAGAAGTTGCTCGGACTACGCTCTCTATTCCTCATCCATATCCTGATGGAGCAGCTGAAGCATGGATTGAACGTATTCGGAATGCATTCAATAATGGAGATATATATTCTTTTGCAATGGTAAGGAAGACAGATGAGGTGCTAATTGGTTGCGTAAGTTTACGTGTTGCCAAAAGTGAAAATCAGGCTGAGTTAGGATATTGGGTGGGTCATCCTTATTGGGGTCAAGGATATGCGACAGAGGCAGCCCAATCAGTATGTAATTTTGGCTTTACAGACCTAAACTTAAAACGTATTTTCGCAGCTGCAATGACGAGAAATCCAGCATCATATAACGTAATGAAGAAAATAGGGATGAAATCCGAAGATAACTTCCCTAAGCAAATTTTAAAATCTGGAGTTTATGAAGACTTAGTTCATTACGCTCTGACTCATTAAACTATCGGGGAACGAAAGTTCAGGACAGCACGACGGCAGCTTATCACATGATGAGCTGCCGTTTTCACAACTATTCCAGCTAATAGCTTGTCAATATTTAAATGTTAATAGCCGTTTCTAGAGATGATATACTTAAAAAAGGGTATGACAAATAACCGTCCCTTTCGGCACAGGAATATATTTCATCTTTTACTATTCCATGCTAGTTACTCTAGCCGAAATGCTTCTTTCGAAGTCAAAATGGCAAAAATCCAGTGGATGAGTTTGTTTACACAAGCAATAACGGCTACTTTAAACAGTTTTCCTTCAGCACGTTTTTTATCGTAGAAAGCTCTTAACTTCTTGTTTCTATTACTACGAATACCACATCTCACAGCTTGATATAGTGCTGTACGAAGCCTTCTGGAGCCATGTTTGGTGATCCTATTTTGGGTTGCCACAAACTTACCTGAAGCAAACACACTGGGGTCAACACCAGCAAAGGCCACCAGCTTCTTAGCATGATCGAACCGATCGATTTCCCCAATCTCAGCCCAAATTGTTGCAGCGATTTTAGTGCCGATACCGGGTATGGATTGGATTAAATCATATTCAAGTAACTCTTCAGCCAGGGTCTCTATCGATTTATTAAGGTCTGCTAGATGGTCCTGGTATTGAAGAAGCAATTTGATGAGCAACTGCAGGGAGATCAGATGACTTGGAAAAGCTGTCTCCTTAAAGGGATTTCTCCTTGCTGCCGCTAACAATATATGAGCGCGCTCCAAACACCATAAAGTAGATCTACCGCGTCCTGTTAGGCGTTGGATTGTTACTGAAATCTCTTCTACAGTCATATCCAGAACTTCTTTAGATGTCGGGTGTAAGGATAAAAATCGAAGCGAAACTTTCGAGTAGAGATCCCCAAACACGCCATGGTATATAGGGAAAACCTGATCCAGAATAGCCTGGAACTGCAACTTCGCTTGAACATACATACCTGTTAGAGATTCATACTGACGAGTGAGATAGCGTAAATTCATGAGATGCTGACCCCGTTTTTTGATGGGTTCAAACTCTTCTTTATAGAACAGCACCCCAAGTTGATAGGCATCAGCAGCATCTGTCTTAACCCGTCTTAAATTCGTTTTTTTGGCTTCATATGAGATTAACGGATTAATGACGATGTACAGATAACGGTGCTCATCCAGAAACTGAAAAACAGGGCTATGATAATGGCCTGTTGCCTCCATTACAATGCAAGGGCTCATTCCTGCAGCTAATTCCACTGTTCTAACATAACTAAGAAAAGACGATAATCCCTCTAGATCATGATTAAATCTAAAGATCTTCCCATGAGGTACACCACGGTCTAAAAATGCTTGCGAATGGCTCTCTCCCTTAGATACATCCAAACCAATGACTGGATTCATGACATCACTCCTGTAGTAATTTCACCGGCAACCCCTAACCTTCTTGTCATTCCACACTATCGCATGTGATCCGGGATCAACGTCCCAACCAGCCTAACCATGGTTGAACAAGTAGGGGGGATGAACAGTATAGCTCTCGGAATCCAGGTCCCACGGGCAGAAACGTTCGATCCCCGGCTACCGCTATCTTACGACCATACAAAAAAGAGGTCGACCAGAAAGAACTGGTGACCTCATAATACGAACGGGCAGGATAGCGCAACTACAGACCATAATGAGTGTATATATTGGAATAAGTATTATATATGTGATTATGGGAGTGCGTTGCAGATGAAAAAGTGGATCGTATCTTTCAGCCTAATTGTGTTCATCATTGGTGCAGCTTGGGTAATATATCTAAAGTACCCCCGAACCATTGATTTAGAACTGATAGGCGTTAAATATCAATTAGGTTCCGAAGGTGCAAAGTCGGAAAGGGAGCCAGCTACGGTTGTCATTAAGGGGAAGTTACATAAGAGCTTAAAAGGTGAGCGTGTATTCAAGGGTTACATTACGATAGTCGGGGAAGTGATTCCAGTACCGAAAGACCAGAGGAAACTGGCAATTCATTTTTCAAGCGACGGTTGGGGAGTGATGAATTACCCCTACGGTATTTTTGACAAGTATGGAGAGCAGGGATCCAGAACAAAACCTGGAATTTACCAGTCACATATTATATTTGCAAACAAAGATTTCAGTCAAGTCACGTTGCTTCTAAAAACACCTGACCAACAGTCAGAATATGAAAATGGAGCTTCTCAAAGTGTATGGAACGCTGAGAATGGAAAGATGTTATCTGCCCCCGCAACAACACGTGAAGAAGCTTTGACATTATCCAATAAGTTAATGCTTGAATTCCTGAAACCATATGGGAAACCCTTACAATAACTTGTCCATTATATGATTAAGCTAACTAGGAACGTACGTTAGTTGAGATCAATATGATAGCAGCCGGCTTACATGCTCGGTTGCTTTTTTGTTGAACTAAAGGGCAGGATAGTTCCAATATGTGGTATTATGTTGATTAATAAGTTAAAGCCTTTTAAGGGAGGATTGGCATGAAGTGGTTTAATTTGAGTCGTCAAAGTAAGCGTGATCTTAAAAATAAAATAGATTGGAATAACTACTTTCCAAAACATATCGCGATCATGATGGATGGAAACGGGCGTTGGGCAAAACGCAAAGGATTACCTAGGTCCGCTGGGCATTATGCTGGGATGCAAACAATGCGTCAAACGATAAGCATGTGTCACAAAAATCGAATCGCATTTCTAACCTTATATGCCTTTTCAACTGAAAACTGGAAAAGGCCTAAAGAAGAAGTAGAATATATCATTAGTTTGGTAAGTGTATTTGTACAGGAGACAAATATTCGAGATTTAAATGAAAATAACATAAGAGTATCTTTTATTGGAGATACATCTAAATTTCCTAATGATACCCAGCAAGCCATGATTAATGTTTCCAATCTAACTCAAGGGAACACTGGACTTCAGGTTTATTTTGCTATGAACTACGGAGGTAAGAGCGATATACTGCAAGCCGTAAGGTCAATTGTAAAAACAAAAAAAGCAGATGAAATTACTGAAGAACTCTTTGAACAATTTCTCTATACTAGACAAAATCCATCTCCAGATTTGCTGATTAGAACAAGCGGTGAGAAAAGGCTGAGTAATTTTTTACTTTGGCAGTCCGCCTATACAGAACTCTGGTTCACTGATGAAATGTGGCCAGATTTTAATGAAGAGCTTCTTTATGCGGCTATCTTTGATTATCAGAATCGAATGAAGAGAGGTCAGGCATTATAGACTGCCTCACACTGCACAAAGAACTAAATGCTTATCCGGAAAAGGGAAAAGGAAGCGATCCTTTGAAAATCTTAAAACACTTTTGCAATGCTTCTATTTGGATAGTTCTACTCCTTACTTTTTTATTTTTTTTACTTGTTACTATTTCAACAGCAATCTTAGCTATCTATTCCTTCCAAAACTTATAAATATCTCTGAACGACTCTTAGTATAAAATATAAATGATTAACGTAAGAACGATAGTTGAATCAAACACGACGGCAGCCGGCCAGATGATCGGCTGCCGTTTCCCGTTGAAGTAAAGGGCAGTTTAGTGACAATATGTGGTATATTGTTGGGGGATTAATATTTGGGGGGAAGTCCATGAAAATAATAAACATTTCGGATACAGAATACTCCATTGAAGGATTAAGCGTAAGTCATTTATTAAGTAAAAGGTATTGTGCATTTGATTTAGAAGCTACAGGTCCCAATCAAGATGAAGAACATATTACGCAGATGGGTGCAGTAATTATTGAGAATAATCAAATTGTAATAAATAAATCATTCAACTCTCTTGTGAAATCACCTAAACAAATACCTCAATTAATTGAAAAACTTACTGGAATTAAGAATGATGAAATGAAAAGAGCGCCTGTTTTTTCAAGCGTTTATCAAAGGTTTATTGAGTTTATAAATGGTTGCGTGCTTGTAACTCAAGCTGGATATGAATTTGATTACCCGCTATTAAATAAAGAATGTCAACGTAATAATTTGCTAATGTTTGATAACGTTGCATTAGATACGAAAGTTTTGTTCTCTTTTTTGCATCCTGAGGTTCAAGAGAGAATTACTACAAATTACCTAATAGATTTTTATAATATAAATGATTCTGACATCAAAAGACATGATGCCTTGGGTGATAGTGTATTGATAGCTAGAATTTTTATAAAGTTACTTGAAGAATTAAAAGTTAGGAACATTAATGAAGTCATTATAGACGAGCCAATTATTATTAAGAAAGTACAGCTTTCTCCGTTAACATAGATTAATGTAACGTAAGAACTATAGCTCAACAACTCTAAAGCAACTGGTGTATTACGCTCAGCTGCTTTAGAGTTGAACTAAGGGCAGAGTTAAATATTACTACTGAACAAACATTTCGCACTGTGAGATAATTGGCAGTGATTAAGAAAATTCAGGCATTTCATGTATGATGCCGTTCTGTAGGTGGAGTTAACGTAACATGAA
The DNA here is from genome assembly GCF_023715145.1 of Paenibacillus glycanilyticus. Classification (GTDB taxonomy): domain Bacteria; phylum Bacillota; class Bacilli; order Paenibacillales; family Paenibacillaceae; genus Pristimantibacillus; species Pristimantibacillus glycanilyticus_A. The sequence continues at coordinate 6,584 of NZ_JAMBNP010000001.1, forward strand.
AAACAACGCAATAAAGAAAGTGGTAACCATCCTATTCATTTTTATCGTCGCGGTTGGTTGGTTTGGCTGGATGTCGTATAATCGTTCAAAAGACCAGCTCATGGAGAGCAAAATGGAAGCGGCGATAAACAATGCCGTATATGATGTTCAATTCTATGTTGAGCGTACTAAGGTGAATCAATCGTCGAATAGTTTGCCGTACTATTTTGCGCGGATAGACAAGAATATAGGACTAGTTGAAAAAGAAGCCCTTTATCAATTAAATTCAGACTCTTCCGTTCCTTCTTTTAAATTTGTTCAGTTCTCAATAACCTGGACATCATCATACAACATCCATATAACCGTCAAATACCCAGGAGCGTTCGGTATAAGTAGAAAATTAAGTCTCAACTATACGAAGAAAGTAATCGCATTTAAGCATGAAACAGGTTCAGACAACTTCAGTTCTAAATAATAATAATTTCCCAACATACGAACTATAGGGAAAGCTTTAATTCACAAAGAACCCGTAGAAAAACCGAAAAACCGCTCACACTATAGGAGAGCGGTTTTTCTTACTATCAAACCATCGCAAACACCTGCTTGGTTTGATTCAATCTTTACGCTAACGGAAAACGATAGTGGGGGAGCTGCCACGAGGCCAGCTCCTTTTTGATGCTCATTGAAGTAACGGGCAGGATAGCGTGGTGATGAACTAAAAAGTTGGAGTATAATGGCTATAAACTACTTAGAAATGAAGTGTTCCTATGCCCGAATATTCCCAAATCCAAACGTATCTCAAGTGTAATCAAAATAACTTTCAAGATGTTATTAAGGATTTTTCAAATATGTTAAACTCTCTGGCACTTGATTCTAAATACTTCACAACTGAACTGGAATGGGAATTCTCGGACGATGGGAATATGTATGTTGGTGGCGGAGATTACACTCAGCTATTTGATAATAACAGCTACCAACTACATATTCGACCGTTTGTTATGGGATGGACTCCAGAAGTGATAAATGAACTACAAGAACCATGGCTAGAAGTTAGTTTGTTATTTTGGACAGAGGAAATTCAATTTGATAGTAGTACAGGGCAGTTAAAGGATGAGCACAAGTCTTTAATTTGGACACTGATGGAACAGTTTTCGGAGCATTTTAAAGAAAGTGGAGTATATTTCACAAACGAAGCTACAGACGGAAGACCTTGGGAAGCGTTGGTTTGTGGTATACAAGAGAATATATGGGCATTTGACGCAGTTATATTGCCTACACACTTGTTTGATGTGTATAGAGGTAGCCCAAAGGAAATGTTTAATAAAACGAACGAGAATATAATGTATCTCGCTCGAAAGTCTATCTGGGAGTCTGAGCCATGGCACAATAGGTGATTAAGCTATCTGGGAACAATAGTTTAAAAACCGTTAGGTAACACTTACGGACGCAAGCCACCTGAAACGAGGAGAACCTCGCCCGGCAGCCATCTTGCATCCTCTGATGCGATGAATGTTGTCACGAGACCTATATCTTCCGGTTGAACGAGCCGCCCAAGTGGCGCCGATTGACAAGGTCAATAATGTATGGATTACCGATCAAACTATGTTCGTGTTAACCCTATGTTTCTGTACCGCCTGGGTTAATAGAGTTGACGCGAATATAGCGGGGCCTAACTCCAGACTGTTATTACTATCCGACCCATTTTCAAAAATATGAACCAGGTACTACCAAACTAATGAATGAACATATCTATTTCCAAATGTAGGAGTGTTAATTGCTAATGAATTATGAAGGAATATATTATCTCAAAGATATTAATAGATTGGGTAATGTCGAAATTTCACAATTCTTGTCCTTATTTTTAAGTCAGGATGAAATAATTTTGTTCGCTACAATTGAGGAAAATCTAAAGTATGAATCGGAAGAAACTAGGAGTTATTTACAATCACATCAGTATTATGTTGGTGACGAATGGATATTTCCTCACTCAAGACCTGCTTTTATAGAATCTAAGAAGATACTTTGGTACAGAACAATAACTACTGAATCTATTCAAAGAGCATTAATTTTAGATAATCTTTTTAGATGTATTGTTTTAGAAGATGGAGATTCAGTTGTAAATGCAAAGTATGTATTTTATGTTATTGAAAATGTTGAAACACAAGTATTATGTATCGCAGTGAAATCAAAGGAAAATTATTATCAACGTATTTCCCCTATTATTAACAAGTTTAATCAGTCAATACAAATACAAGACCAATTATAGTCTTAATCAAATAATTGATGACCTTGGGGGGAATCCTCAAGGAATAATCGGAGCGACAGTATCGGGCATGCGATGGTTGATAAGCTGCTCCAATCAGCCGAAAGCAATGGTATAACTCGTTCCACGTGTATTCCGCAAGTAAGCAATGGCAGAAAATCGTTGGTTTCTATGAGAAGCACGGTTTTAAGATGTGGTTTGTTCAAATGTACCGATGAGCGGCATGTGATTACGCTAACGAAGAACATTAGTTTAAAACAACACGACAGCAGCTAGTATTGTAACTGCTGTTGTTTTTTTGCGAAAGAAATATATAAGAGGGGATGATGGTTATGGAACTAATTATCGTTAAAGGCGATATAACAAAAATTCCAGTTGATATTATAGTAAATGCTGCAAACTCCAGCCTTCTTGGAGGGGGCGGGGTAGATGGTGCCATTCACCGGGCTGGTGGGCCAGCCATCCTAGCAGAATGTCTAGAAATTAGGGCAAGGCAGGGGGAGTGTAAAACAGGTGATGCTGTAATAACAACCGCAGGCAGGCTCCCTGCAAATAAAGTCATCCACACTGTCGGACCTGTTTGGATAGGTGGACAGAATGAAGAAGAGGAAAAGCTAAAGAACTGTTATAAAAAATCACTACAGATAGCCGATGATTACGGTGCTAAAGTAATTTCTTTTCCATGTATTTCAACAGGTATATATCGCTTTCCAAAAAGATTAGCCGCTGAGCTTAGTCTTGAAGTGATAAAGTCTTATAAGTGCAGAATACTGGAGAAAATCATCTTCGTGTGCTTTGATGAAGAAAGCTACGACATCTATCATAACCTATTAGATTCCTAAGATATGTGTATGTCGGAAAGGCAATTTCAACATCTGCCGCTTTTATTTGAATAAAAAGGCAACCTTTAATCGTTTATAACGTACCTTATTATGGAAGTTGCTATTGCTACCTATCATCTTTGAATCAGGTTATTCAAAAAAAATTTTAAGTAATATCACATAAATTGTTATCGAATTCGTTAATGATTGAGGGAGAACGATATGGTGATATTTGGTGTTATCTTGATCTTGTTGATAATGTTATTACATTATAAGTTTTTTTATGGGTCTAAACCTATCCAGATGAATTGTTACATTTTAAGTAAAGAGGAAGAGAAAGTTCAAGGAGTTAATTATTCATTTATGTCTCGAAGAGTATATGCAGTAAATGAGAATAACGAGACAATCGAATTAAATGTTACAGATCCAGATGTATACGCTAATATAAATGTCCGTACTTATGGTACTGCAACTTACAAAGGTAGGGTTTTAAAAGAATTTAAAGCAAGGGATATATAATCTCCTTTCAAAGTTGTGGGGCTCTCCAACGATATATAAATTGAAACATTCATTGAGCTAACTGGGAACGATAGTTCATAACAACATTGCGGCATTTATTTTTCAGCTTCGGCTTTTAGCGGGGGAGGGGCAGACTTTGGCACGCAAAAAAAAGGTGAATATTGGGGATATATTTGCTATTAAGCTTGATCATGCAAGATATAGTTACGGGCAAGTAGTTGCTGAAGGAAGTATCTCTGATTGTATGGTTGTATTTGACTTGGTAACTAAAGAGCATCCAGCTGCTAATTATATTACTTCAAATCCCATTATTTTCATAATTCAAACTGTGAATTCTAGAATTGAGGATGGACATTGGGAGGTAATTGGAAACGATACGATACCAACAATTAACTTCCCACTTTATAAAGCGGATACAGAAAATGGATATAACTTGGTAAACTATAAGGGAGAAGTAATTAATGAGTACCCTAGCTCAAGTGAGATTAAAGAAATAAAAGATTTTGAATCTTGGTCACCTGTATGTTTAGAGGAGGCAGTCAAAGCTAAGTTCGTTACCGGAGAATGGGATTCGTATTATGACGACTTAATCTATAAATATTGAAAAATAAATCAATAGATATGCGTTGTTTAAGCCAGGTGCATTAAGCGATTTAAGTTAACGGAGAACATTAGCTCAATAAAGGCCTACGGCAGCTCACACATGATGAGCTGCCGTTTTTCTCAACTAACGGGCAGTTTAACGCAACATAACTGTTGATAACTCTTTTTATGTTTAACGGATTTATCAAAAGGATAAGCGTCCATTTGACTTGTTGGCATTGTACTAACGTAGATGTCTAACAACTTTTCTTAATTTATTTCATCTATCATTTTAATAGAGAAAACCATATTGATAAATGTTGACTAATAACATACAATGACCTTGCTGATCAGGAATAACAACATTTTATTAATCGTTCAGTGCACTGGCGAAACGAATCTTATCCTTATGAGGAACTAAGAATAGTTGATGTATTAAAATTTATTATCAATGAGGTGAAATCATGGCTTCTTACAAATCGAATTATACGTATATAAACTTACCGGTTAAAGACTTGAATCGTACAAAGAATTTTTTCGGCAGTATTGGCTTCGAGTTTAACTCACAGTTCTCAGACGAAAATTCAGCATGTATGGTGATCAACGAGAATACTTTCGTTCAACTGCTCGTAGAATCGTATTTTCAGACTTTTATCAATAAACCGGTTGCCGATGTCTCTATCGCAGCTGGAAAAATTATTGCACTCTCTGCAGACAGCAGAGAACATGTAGATGAACTGGCTGACAAAGCTTTATCGGCCGGAGGCAAGGAGTCCAAAGAACCGGCAGACCATGGCTTTATGTACGTCAGAAGTTTCGAGGACCTAGATGGGCACTTGTGGGAAATTGCTTATATGGACATGAGTACCATGTCCCAGGAGTAAGAAGGGCAGGATTTAAACATACTTCTATAATAAAATGTTACGATTAGCTCAATGTGGCAGCCGGTGTTAAGATCGGTTGCCTTTTTCGATATGAACGAGGCGGTCAATACCCCTTTTTTTCAAAAATCATTTAAAATCATTTTATAATGGGGAATTGCTTTAAAATCTTGGCACGAAGGCAAAGCGTTGACGGTGGTTAACAGTCTGATATGCGCGGGTTGGGTACCGCATTTCAATCCATCCGTCGCGGAGCTGCCTCGGACTAAAGGCGCACGTTCGGCTAAAAATCCCTGCCTAGTGCATAGCTTAACATGAGGGTTCTCCTTACCGGTGTTTGCCCCCGAGCCAAGATTTCAAATCCCCGTAGTTTTGCGCATTCCTTACAAACTAAGCGATTAATATGGTTTCCGACTGCTTTTTCTCAATGGCACATCCAATAGCCCAAACGAACCCGATGAGTTCTCTGGCAACAGCAACAGCAGCTTGCTTCCCGGCTTTCCCCCGAGAAGTAATGCCCTCATATTTCTGATGCAAACGGTGTTGAGCTTTCCAGGCAATACGCTTGGCTTCTGGATCCTGACCTTCCTGGCGAGAGCGGAGTTGTCCTTTTAGAGAAGGAGAGTGGCGATAGGACCAAGCAGATTCTACGATGACATGACGAATATGAGCATTCCCAACCTTCGTAATGGATCCCTGCCAACGACTAGCACCACTTGAATATTCTTTCGGAACGAGCCCTGCATACGACATTAACTGCCTGGGACTTGAAAAGCGAGAGAACTGCCCAATTTCCGCTACTAACGTGGTTGCGGTTACCTCTGCTACGCCACGCATTGTTTGAAGAGCCTGAATAACAGGGGCGTGAGTACTGGATGTTGCTTGTTCATGGATTTCAGCTTCGATTCGCTTTATTCGATCCGCAACTTCATCAATGGCATGAAGATATTCTTGGAATACTATTCGTAATGAAGATTTTTCAAAGCGAAGACCATGCAGCCATTCTCGATGTGTGACGGACCAGTTGCGTGTACCCTTTGGTGAACGCAGGTCATGACGAAGTAAAAACTGGACAAGGCGAAGGCGAGCACGGTGCAAGTCTTCTTTTGCGTCATGACGAGCACGAACCAAATCCCTCAACGCTTCATGATCTTCATCCGGGGTCCAAACAGGCGTAAGTTCTCCAGCTCGAAGAAGTTGTGCTAATCGTAAGGCATCTCTTCGATCGGTTTTGATACGATCTCCAGCACGCTTAGGAATGAGTGTTGGCGCAACGACAACACAGTCAATTCCAAGCGATAACAAAAACCTGAAGAGACCATACCCCGTTGGTCCAGCTTCGTAACAGACGTGCAATTGCTCCGGTGTTCCAATCTTCTTCATGAGTTTACGCATGGCTTCAGGTGTGTGTGGAAAGTTCCCTAGGAAACGAGGTTCACCACGACCAGTATCTGCGACAGCAACAGAAATGATATCTTTTGATACGTCTAAACCAACAAATTTTATGAAATCCTTCATATTAGCGGCTCCTTTCGAGTGTAGCTCTGCATGTGTTTTAAGTAGAATCCACTACACATTTTAACCAAACGTAACCTACGTTAAGCGAATGGGGCCGCCTCGTTCATTATGACTAACAGGGAACTATAGCGTAACAATGAGACAGCAGCCGGCGTCAACGACCGGTTGCTTTTTTGTTGAACTAAAGGGCAGGATACTTCCAATAATTGTGGTAAAATAAGTTAAAATAACTTTTCGGAGGTGTAGGTTGAAAATAAAGATAGTGCGTAAGGAAAGGCTTATTATTATTGACAATTACTTTAGAATTGGTGGGGTTCCTGAGCCTGATAATTATTGCGTGTCTTGTGGTAAAGAGCTCTTTTACTACGATAAATATGATGCTACCTTCTGTGTGTATTGTGATGAATGGGTAACTCCAAATTGCGGCAAGAGCGAGTGTTTTTACTGTAATACCAGACCCAGCACTCCGCTTGAATTAAAAACCTTAGGTTAAGCTATTGAGAAACGATAGTTCAGCAACAAGACAGCAGCCGGCGCATTACGTTCGGCTGCGTTTTTGTTGAACTAAAGGGCAGTTTAACGCAACTAAGTTGGCTAGCGTCGCGTCTAAATTTTGGAAAAGTCGACTTACAAATTATTTGATATTAGGTTTTTGTTGGGAGGAGTGAAACAATGAATGGTCTAAAGTTGTTATGTCTAGGAATACTGTGTGTGGTAGTAGCATTGTACTTGAATACTTCTGAGATTGTTAGAGGAGATTATGAGGTTTTCCTTGTGTTTGCTGGTGTAATCTTAGGGGTAACCGGTGTTTTTTTGAAGGACAGAAAAGATGAAGATTGAAGTCAAGTTACGCTAACGGAAAACTATAGCTCAACAATACGGCAGCAGTCGGTCTTTATAGACCGGCTGCTTTTATTGAACTAAAGGGCAGTTTAGCGCAACCAACCTATACTAGAAATGCGGTATAATTTTGTCAGGGGTGACGGCGGTGAAGACGGACAAAGAAAAATTGATAGAGGTTATTTATAACGATACATCAAGAGATGACGAAATTGATGATGCCGTTATGGATATATCCAAATTTGATGACGATGATGTGATCCATATTCTTATGAAATTAGCAAATGAAGCTTCATTCGATGACATGATAAGAGCCAGTGCAGGAGAATCTTTAGCAGATATTTGGATAAGAAGAAGTATCATCGATTTTAAGCAATTAGGAAGTCTGACAGGGATTGCTTTAAAAGAAGCATTGGGACTGATTAAATCCAAACGATCTGATTGGTATACGACTTTTTCGGAGTTATTCCCGACCAAAGTAAAGTGAATTACAAATCGAGGGACGGGGAACGATAGTTTAGAACACAAAAGCAGCTGATTACTCGGCTGCTTTGTTGTGTTCTAAACTACTTACAGGCAAATTAGACGGCCTCAGTCTGAGAATTCAGGACATAAACCGCCTAACTAATTTATCTACTTGACGAGGAGGGCAGTTCAGGGGTAGTTTGCTCCTTATCTTTTCAACGGAAACTAGATAAGTAACATGAACTGAGGTCTTATAAGACTAATTTATGAGTAAACTCCTCTATATAGGTAATTGTTGTAAACTACTCTACTTCAACGCAGTGTACAGCGCCCGTCCCCATTTACCAATAAGAAGTATTGATTTGCTTCCGTCAGGCTGATCACTGGCAGCGTATACAGTGAAGGAAGTATTGTCTGGCTCCAGATCTTGCTTGAACAGCCCTTCGGTACAGGATACCGATGCGAGCTTCATCCCGGGCTCGACGAAAGCATTCTTGTCGGTGAGTTTATAGTAGGCGCCGCTTGAAAGTCTAACCTCCAGCGGCGGACTTTCACACGAGCTGGCGGCTCCGAATACATCGGTAACCTTGTCAGGATGATGATTGTGCAGCGTAAGCTCTTCTGTATGCCAATTCCAGTTGATGCTTATTTTAATGGAGGAAGGGATCGGCTCATCTCCCGCGCTGTGTCCGCTAGAGCCTGTTTCAACGACATGATCCCAATCATATGCGCCAGTAATATCCGAAGCTATACTATCTCCGCCTGTGTAATAATAACTGAATCGTCCACTTGGCTCGGGCCCCTCGCCGATATAGTTTAGGAAGATACGCTGCGTATGTATATCTTCGCCTGCCTTTTGATAATCCAGAAAAACGACAACCCAATTATCTGTATGTCCTCTGTAATCTTGGATGATTTCAGTACCTGGGCTGTTGTAGATCTCTTTAAGCACTTCTTGCTCAATCGTTGCATAGACCGGATCTCCAACCATCGCTGAATTCCAAGACTCTTTTGGCAGATTCAGCAGCGTTCCAATGATAAGGATAGCGGCACATAAGGCTGCCAGTGCTGCGACACTAATTCTCCATCGCATGCCGAGCCAAGGAGCGTTCCTTGCTTCGATCTTATGCTCGATATGATCCCACATCTCATTACTGAGCATACCGCGTGAAGGGGGCTCTTTTAGCATATGTTCCCAATTAATTTCTGATTTGTTGGTCATCACGAATCTCCTTTCTCATTCATGATTTTCAGTGCCATCTGCTTGGCTCTTCGCAGCCTTGTCTTACAAGCGCTCTCCGAGATACCCAGGGATTCAGCAATCTCCTGCAGATCGAGCTGATGATGTGCATGCAACAGCAGAATCTCCCGATACTTGGCAGGAAGCTGCAACACGATCTCCCACATCTCGCTGGCAGCAATCTTATTCATGTACTGATTCTCAGCCGATGGCACTGAACTAGTATCGGGCAGGAATGGAGCTAAAACGACTTTTCGAATGAAAGCGGACCTTCGGTAGGTGAGCCATGTATTTCGTGTAATTTTGAGTAGCCAGGTTTTCATGGAAGCCTCTGCTCGGAAGGTTTGAAAGGAACGATAAGCCTTCACGAAGCTGTCCTGCGCGATTTCATCCGCCAGATGCCTGTCGCGGGTTAAAATATACGCATAATTCCACACAACCTCCGAGTAATCCTCAACCGCCCGCCGGAAGTCGACTAGACTGATCTCGGCTAAATATTTCATATATTCGCCCTTCAATCGAATTCGCCCCCAAACTCTTTATATGATATAGACTAAGTAAAATGGAAAAAGTGTCAAAATTACAGTGAAAATTAATATGAGCGGGGAGCTCCTGTTCGACCAGCAGAATAGGAAGAGCTTACTACCGCCTGAGGAACTCACTAAATCCCTGTAGGAACGGGAAACTCTAGCTTAATAAAGATGTCTAAAACCTTCTATTAGAAGCAAACTAGTATTAGATGCTCTAATGGGAGGTTTTTCTTATGCTTATAAGCGATCTATGGTCATTGTATGAGGCAGATAAACGTATTCAGGGATTTAGCACGAATACTTTGAGAGCTTATGGATTGCAACTGAAAATATTAGTTAAAGAGCTTGGTGATCTGAATATTACTGAAGTGACCTTAAATTTGTTGAAGGAGTATTTGGCTAAGCAGTCTAATCGATTAAAGCCAAGTAGCCTAGGACACCGCATTCGATTTATTCGTTCTCTTTTTCGGTTTGCATTTGAGGAAACCTATCTGCCTAGCAATCCTTCTTTAAAATTATGTGAGCCCAAAATGGATAAACGTATTCCGAAATTTCTTGTGGAGGAATATGTTATTCATCTTAAGATCTCTTGTAAGTCACTCCGGGAAAGAGCACTTCTTGAGTTTCTTTATAGTACAGGCTGCCGAATAGGAGAGGTAGAAAAAATAAACATTGAGGACCTGAATTGGGAAAACTGCTCAGCTATTGTCAATGGCAAGGGTGCCAAACAAAGGGAAGTTTACTTTACTACCGATACTCAAATATACGGCCAGCTACGTGGGGAGCGAAGAAGAGAGTTATATCGTCACTTATTTTAGGCACATGGTTGAGTAGCAGCAGGCTTATGAATAAATTGTTGTTGAGGTTACTCAACTAAAGGGCAGATTAAAGAAACTTTCGTTAGATAAAACCGTCATAAATATTGGTTTAATAAACTGTTGATTCCAATTAAACAAGGGGGTTCTTAATGAGGAGATTTTATTTATTAAGTTTATTATTTATGATTGTTCTATCGGGATGTGAAACAAGTATTAAACCAACACCTACACCATCCTTTAACCTTTCATACATGCATTCTAAAGAAGAAGGTAAATATTATCTCGTTGCATTAGGAACCAATGAAGAACAAGATCTTGAACTTCAACAAGTATTTGATCAGAATAAAGAAAGAATATCTGGTTATTATCAAAACGGAACACCAAATGATGTTGAGCTAAGGACCTTAAACATACATGAATTTCCTGTTTATATTATATTCGATACAGAAAAAGAGATATTTCGAACTGATAATTTGGTTGAGCTAAATCAATATCTTCATGATAAGGCTAAGTGATACCAGGTATTGGTCATTGATTACCCTAACGAGGGTACTCTCATCTTAGGGAGATGGATGGAGAGGAATCGTAACCAATGAGACAAATGCTGCTGAGGCTTGTTATTTTGATTTTGCTTGCTGGATGCGGCGGAGGTGGGAATGATGAATCATCCCAAGTCTATAATTTTTTGAAAAACAACGGGTATGAACACATAAAGCAGCAAGGCAATTGTGTGCAATATTTATTGAACAAGAAAGTGCTAACTCGAAATGCCAGATATGATCGAATGGGGACTGATGGAGGACATTGATCCAGCCGATTATATCGGCAAAGATGACAAAAAAACTGACTGGATGTTAAACTACCAAAGAACGATAGCTGAGTAAACCCACGAAGGCAGCCGGTCCACGAACGGCTGCCTTTGTTGAACTGGCAGGATAACGGCAGGCCAGTGGGGCGGCTTCTTTGTGTTGATTGTAAACGCATGGAAATAGTATTATACTTATACCTAGATAACCGATACATAGATAACCAATAGGTGAGGAGGAAGTCTAGCTATGAGAATCAATAAGGAGCTCATGAAGGGCAGCACGGTCATTCTGATTCTGAAGTTGCTGGACAGTAAGGATTTGTATGGCTATGAAATGATGAAGCTGATTGAGCAGAAATCGGAAGGTCTGTTCACGTTTAAGGAAGGGACGCTATACCCGATTCTGCATACGCTTGAGGTGGAACGGCTTGTCGTCGCTTATTGGCACGAGGAGGGTGGACGCAAGCGCAAGTATTACCAGATCACGGAAGAAGGGCGCAGGCAGCTCGGAGAGAAAGAGCTGGAGTGGTCGCTGTTCAGCTCCACGGTATCGCGGATAATCGGGGAGGGAAGCGCATGAGCGGCAGCGGAATGGAGCAGCGTCCGGTGGTCCAAGCGTTTCTCGAGCGGATGTGCGCGCAGGTCAGGGCTAAGAACGTGCATGAGGACATTCGGCTGGAGATGCTCGATCATCTGGAGGCTATTGTCTACGAGAAAATGGACGGAGGAATGGAAGAGAATGAGGCGATCGAAGCCGCCATTGGGCAGATGGGCGATCCGGATACGGTGGGCAGGCAACTGGACGCCACGCATAAGCCAAAACCGGAGTGGATCGTCATTGGACTCGTCGTTGGCATGCTTGGGATCGGGGCGGTAACGTTATTATCGCTGTATTATGCGATGGACGGGCAGCTTAGCATCGAGCGAAAAATGTTGTTCGTGTTGGCGGGAATAAGCGTGATGGGCGGGTTGTATTTCGTCAATTACCAGAGGTTGCTGGATTACTCTAATTTCCTGTATGGAGGAGCGCTGGCGATAATGGCCGCACCGCATTGGCAGGGTGTGGGCGTGAACGGAGCTAAGCAGTGGATTTACGTGGGTGCATTCTCACTCAATGTTTGCGCGATTGCCCCTTATCTGCTAATCGCTGCTACGGCAGGCATGCTACACCGAGATACGTTAAAGCGACCTGTTGAGGGGAACGATATTGAGCGGTTTAAAAAGCTGGTTAAGGACATTGCTGTCTACATGGTCGTGCCTTCAGGTTTCTTCATTGCGGCTCCGGCGCTTGGGAATCTCCTGACGTATCTTGTCGGCGTAACGGTTCTGTTGCTTATGAAGGGAAGATGGCGGTTTTTACTTGCAGCCTGCTGCTCCATGGGTGCGCTGGTGTTAATCTTGCAGTCGTTTTATAATCAAGATTTGTTGTTGAGATTATGGGAACGGTATTCGACTTTTCTCGATCGCAGCGAAATGAGTTCATTTCATACTCTCCGCTCGATGGAAGCGATTCACGACGGAGGCCTGTGGGGACAAGGGTTTGGTATAGTCACAAAGCGGTTGCCTCTTATTACAAGCGAAATGACGTATTCTTACCTAGTGTACAGCCTTGGCTGGCTTTTCGGCATCGTTATCGCTTTATTATCTCTGCTGTTCCTGTTTCGCATCGCGAAGATGGGCATGCGGCTGCAAGATGGTTACGCAAAAGGGATTGTCATCGGATTAACAACGGTGCTTGGGTTTCAATATGCGTGGAGTCTGCTGATGTCCGTTGGTCTGATGCCCATCCTCGGTGGCATGCAGATGCCGATCATGAATTGGTCGAGCATCACGCTTATCGAGCTAGGAGCGGTTGGGCTGATGCTTGGCGCCTACCGGCGTAAAGATATGCTGAGGCGTACGGATACGCAGTCCGTGGGAATCTGATCTCCCGCTCATAACGAAGCACATATGACAAAACACATCTGGTCTGTTCCAGACCGGTATAATTATGGAATTAACAGCAAGTTGTGATTACGCTAGCGGGTAACATTAGCATTCAATACACAACGACGGGAAACATTAGTTTAAAACAAAGACCGGCAGCAGATTAGAGATCCGCTGCTGATCTTTTATTAAAGTAAAGGGCAGGATAGTGGAAAAAACTGTTGTTATTTCCTCTGATGAATCAACATGTTATATTGGACTAAGTATTTACAGGAGATGCATAGAGAAGGGGAATCATTTGAAAATAAAACTTATTATAGCCATTCCATTAATTTTAGTAACTGCAATCGTAGGTTTTTTTACATTGCCTTGGTTGTTTATATTTATATTTGGACAATTGGAACCAAATCCCCCGAAACCCGAAAACACATATGGTGAATTTCCATTTCGCTTAGTTTATGTGATTGATGGGGAAATGAAAGTAATCGAAGATACTTTGATTTGTGAATTTAATGGTTTTGGTTGGGATGAAGGGAATGGAAAACACATTAAATGGGAAGCACGCTTAGCCAATGGAAATAAGCTTGCATCATTTTTATTTACTGAAGATTATCAATATGGAGTTAAATTATTTGATGGTTTCATTAAAGGTCAAGGCGGTACGAGTATTATTTTTGACATAGGGAATCCCCAATATTATTTGGGGTATAAGAATTACACAGATTACAGTCCTGGTCGTGTAAGTATTTCAAGTCCACTTGCCACTGGGGTAATCAATGAAGATGAATTGTCGAATAAATACAACATCAAAATAATTGAAATGAAGTTTTCTCAGCCATTGGTTGGGAATGGGATATCAGATGATGACTCATCACCGCATAGAGATACTGATACTGCTCGATTATCAGTGAAGGGTGTTACGGTGACCCCACAAGAATCAAATTATCCTTCTAAAACGAAGCAAATTGTTTTTATATTGAAAAACAATACAGACAAACAATTATTATGTGAACAGAGCTTTTATATTCAAAAGAAAATTAATGGTAAATGGGAAGATGTATATAGTGAAGTGGCAATTGGTTTTTCGCAAGAACAGATAAGCTTAGAGCCTCATACTCAAATCACACGCATTTACGATATTAGTAAATATACAAATGACATTCCTATCGGGCAATATAGGGTAATTTCCCCGGTGCTTGTTCCCGTGAAGAAAAACACTTACGATGTTGAGTCATTAAGTGGAGAATTCACAATAGAAGGTTAAGCTAACGGCGAACGTTAGTGAAATAAATATTTATCAGAACGGAGGACAGTTTGATGCTATTCTCTTACGATTTAGAATCTGTCGGCTGGGCAAGTGTACAGCTGGAAATTAATAGTCAACGACTTTTTATTAATCCCAGCTATCTTTCTGAACCACTAATTGATCTAATGAATGGCGTTATGTCTCTTCTGCCTGAATGTGTACCAGAAGATGAAGTTAAGAAACAATCTGTATTTGAGTGGGATTCGGAACCAGCGATACATAAGTGGATTCTCACCAGGCAGAGTGACACTAACCTAGGTATAAAAGTATGGCTTTATAAGGATGGTAAAATTGGCGAAGAGGGTAAGGTTGTTTTTGATCAAGTATGTGCATTGAATGATTTCATAAACCTATTGGTTGTTTCTCTCGAAAATATGCTTTGCAAATATGGAATTGTTGGATATAAGGCAAATTGGCTTGCTGCTGATTTTCCTCTAAGTGGTTACTTGAAATTAAAGTTTTACGTCAAACAGAAATGTGCGTTTCCTATTCAGCAATTAAACAAAGAAGAATGGAATGAATATTGGCATAGTAACCTTGATCAAGAATTTGAGATGTTGAAAAATTTATTGAGCTAACGGGAGACGTTAGTTCAGCCATACAGGAGCAGTTTGTCTGACACATCAAAGTGCGAAACGGTTTTCTAAGAGGAGAATTAATATGAAGTATGCATGTCCCTGTTGTGGTTATAAGACTTTGGACTATGAACCACCAGGCACCTATGATATTTGTGATATTTGTTTTTGGGAGGATGATGGTGTTCAATATAACGACCCCGATTATGAAGGTGGTGCGAATATCGAATCATTAAGACAATATCAAAAATCCTATTTACTGGGACGTGTTAATCGTAAGCCAACCGCTAACGACGAACAAGATGAGAATTGGAAACCGTTCCCCGAGAATTAACAAGTCGTTACGCTAACTGGGAACATTAGCTCAAGAAAGACACTACGGCAGCTCATACATGATGAGCTGCCGTTTTCTCATCTAACGGGCAGAATTGATTATTTTGGGGTTGTTAAAGCGGTATGATTGGGAATAATACACCTAATTAACATTAGGTGGGATAACATGAGAAGATTTTTAGTATCTTTTATTGCAATGATGTTCTTTTCTAGCACGGGGGTTCAAGCAGAAGTAAGGCCTTCTCAAGCGTTAACGTACCATAAGTTGGACGCAACAACACAAGACAAAGTCAAGAATAATGCTGCATTTAAATTACTTGTACCTAAAAGCATCCCTAACGAATGGACGGTAGAGCTTAAATATCCCTATCCGCTTGACACCACTAAGCCAATTCAAAGAATCATATTAAACTACTTTGATAAGGAAGAAAACTTTATGTTTGGATTAGAGCAGCACAATGCTGTCGGATACATAATGAAAAAAGAAGTAATAAATATTGATGCTCGTACAAACAAAAGTTCAAGGACGATTGTCGAAGAAGAATTCAAATTTGATACAAGTGGTGAAAGATTAGATATTAGTGGTATTGAAGCTCGGTTTACTCCATGGGCAGATAAAACACCAGGCGGATACTTAAGATGGGTGCAGGATGGTACCTATATTGAGATGTTAAGTTATTTACCCGAAAAGAATATGCTAAAGATAGCTCAATCGGTAAAATAACAAGGGTCCACGTATTCAACTACCGGCGAACAATAGTTCAATAAACGACGAAGATGAAGCAGCCGGTTTCGAACGGCTACTTCATTACATTAATGGGGATTTGTTGCAACCAAAACCTATAGTTCAAAGTATGTATGGTAGGATTATAATAATCGGATCAAAGTGGAGCCGGAGAGGTATGAACAAATGATAAATACAATTATAAATCTGTGTGAAAAGCTTACTGAAAAGGAAATGAAAATGGTAAGCGATGCATTATCAAAGGTATTCGAAAGAAGGATCCAAAGTTTAATTCCAGAACTTCAAACATTCACCCAGGATGAATTAGTTGTTACCAGTAATGTAATAAGTGGACTGATTCTTACTAAGGAGAATGTACCAGACATTATAGAAGTTTACGAACAATCAAAAAGCACTGATCTACCCAATAAAATTTCCTTTGGTCGGATGACAAAAAATTAAACTACCATGAAAGAACGGATTATCTTTGATGCTCTGTGGTGCAAATGTCAGATGCATGAATGGACGGGAGACGATAGTTGAACAATGGAACAGGAAGAAGCTGCCGGCGCTGATCGGCAGCTTTATTACGTTAACGGGCAGGATAATTGAACAACTGGATAGAACTGTACTGATGGCATATGCCTCTACGGATTGATGTGCTGGATGATTACTAGAGAAACATCATATGTGTGGAAGGAGTAGCTTGACGGATGGATCAGCAGATGGTTGATAAATTAGAAGCCTACATCGAAGGACAAGTAGGTGTAGATGGATTTAACGGAACTGTTCTTGTATCGCAATCAGGTAGATGTTTACTCAGTAAAGGATGGGGATTCGCAAATCGTGAACATCTGGCTCTGAATCATTCTGAGACAAAATTTCGAATCGGATCAATCAGCAAGCTATTCACGGCAGCAGGGATCTTGTTGCTTCAAGAACAAGGGAAATTATCTGTCAATGATAAGCTAAACAGGTTTATTAGTGACTATCCAAACGGTGACAAAATTACGATACATCATCTGCTTACACACACTTCAGGCATACCTAATTTCACCAACTTTATAGAATACAGATCAATTTCACGTTTGTTTTCTCCGCCTGAATCGACTCTAACTCAGTTTAAAACATTACCACTCGATTTTGATCCGGGGGATAGATTTTTTTACAGCAATTCGGGATACATTTTGCTTGCACGAATTGTAGAACTCATAAGTGAAGCAAACTTTAGCGACTTTCTTGATAACTCCATTTTTAAACCATTAGAAATGCATAATACGGGAAATGACTGTTACGATACTGTGCTGCCTCATCGTGCCTCCGGTTATAAAGTTTGGGGGGATTATGTACATGCTGACTTTATTGATATGTCCATTATGACTGGTGCTGGCGGGCTTTATTCTACGGTTGAAGATCTATTTCTGTGGGATAAAGCTTTTTATTCAGGTGCAATTCTGTCTGAATCATCGCGAAAATCCATGATGACACCACATGTACTCGTTAATGGTACTACCAGCTACGGATATGGGTTGAACATCTCAAATAATGTCTTATTTAAAAATTCACTCCAGACACATAAGATGATTGGGCTTAGCGGAGGAATTGATGGTTTTATGTGCGAGTATCAGAGATTTATAAATGATGATTTGATGATCGTTGTCATGAGCAATGTCCATCCCTCGCAACCGGCAGTTATCTTAAATGATTTGGCACGTATTGTACTAGGAGAGTATGTTCCTATAGTACAGAAACCTCAATTCATTTCAGTGGATTATACGTTATATCCTATTTATTCGGGTAGATACTCAACAAGCAATAAAAAATTCAATCCAGTGATTACCGTAGAGGGTGGAAATTTATATATATCGTATGAACCATGGTATAAATACGAACTTAAACCCATTAAACAATTGGGAAATGACAGGACGAGCCTTTTCAGAACTGTAGGAGCAGCTGGGGAACTTACGTTTTTTCATGATGAGTTTGGCAGAGTGAGCAAAGGAGAATTCAATTTGTTTGAAAAAGTAATAAATTTATTGCCCGATTGAGTAGTTCAGACTATTAATTTGGTTGACGGATTAAGCTAACGGATAACTTTAGTTGAATAAGAAAAGGGTAGCTAATCAGCTGCAATTTGTCATTAATCCTTGCATGATATACTAATGTAGTTTAGTTCTAATATGTCCATTTAGTTTCCCCCACACATATTCTATGGATTCCACCGCCGTTTACTGCGGGTCCTACGAAACTTAGTACTGCTTCTCACATGAACTTCCTGATACACTCGAAGAAACTGTAGGAGTAACTCGTGGGGGGATTATTTTGACTCAGGCAGACGTAACTCAGATGCTTGTTCGCAAACTAGTAGCCGCTTATTTTACTTCTTGGGCAATTTCCCTTTGGTTGTCCTTTCCTAACATAGTTTTTAGAGGAGCCAACTGGAACGCAGCAGATTATTTGCTTTCGGTTCAAGTGATTGCTTTGTACGCAAGTCCCGTCATCTTTATTTATGGAGTCCTAGTTTCTTCAATCCTTGAAGCAATAGCTGTGAGGTTAAAGGTAAAAGGTCTGGTTGCGGTATTAGTATCCGGTTTACTCCATGTCACTTTTGGTCATTGTTTTGGCCTTCTGATTCATTCTCCACAATTAAGCCTCATTGGGGGAGTCGCGTCGTTCCTTTTCTTCAGTTTAGATTTACTCATCGTTCGTTACATCCTAAGTCTTAGATTAAAGACAGGATTAATTTTCTTCGCCTTGCCTATTTTTTCTTTAGTGCTTATTGCGGGTACTATCAATGCGATATCGCCTCCGTCGCCTCCGATGCCCCCATTTTCGGCAGATGATGCTTTACATTTTGCCACAGCCGGTAAAGGCACATCTATTGACGTTTTCCCTAAGGAAGAGGGAAAAGTTAAGCTGAAAATTGAAAACTATTACATTGAGAGGGAAACGAAAGTTGAGAAATCCTCTCGAAAGGATACTTATAATGTGGTATTCACCGAACGTTGGCGTAAAGGTGAAGAGAATGGTCAATATCAGATGGTTTATGAGGTCAGTAGAGGGAGCATGGAGCTCAAAAGAAGCACTCGACCGAAACCTCCGTATTTGTGATTTAACTATAGCCAGCCCAGTAATGATTGTTACTTAATCGGCTTAGAGTAGCGCTTAGCAGCTTCGCTTTCGCAACTAAGGTTCAGATGCCCTCTACAATACGTTTTGAACTTACGCGCGTTGAACTATCGGGAGACGATAGCACAACACTTCGGTAAGGAAAGGATATATCCCCTTACCGAAAGAGAAGTGAGGATTTTACGGTATGAAAGGATGAAAGATTCTTGGCTATTACCAATTTAGATATAATTGATTTCATATCCATACAGTCGTCCTCGAACACAACAAGACTTACAATAGTCGATGATTTGGACTGGTCGGATGTTGAAACTCATATGAGTTTGATCCAGGGGAAAGTGTATCGTTATCTGGATTTTGTGGAGAGCGGAGAAATGGACCAACAGTATCCTAAGTATTCCAACCGTCCAATCGAAATAACGATAAGCGCTGAATATACGATTCCTGAGATCTGTATGGATCTAATGAAAAATTTGCAAGACTATTTGTTGACAGAGTATGAAATTAAGCTAGTCTGGTTGCGTAATAATGTCGGTTGATTCAGGTCCTGCAGTTAAGTATTAGGGCCTTCATCTCTCGGGCGGTTGAGTAATTTCGGGTTTACACTAACGAGGAACTTTAGGGTTTATCGAGCGTGCATTCTAGACAATTATCTCAGTGTTACCAACCACTAACCAAGAGCAAGGACAATTCAAGCAACGCAAGTCTTAAGGCCTTCCCCTTTTTTGTTCTCTGTTGTAAATTTTTAGTCACTAGAAATCAAGGGCTGTGGAGAGATGAGAAGACTGAGTATCGAACCTTATTAAAACAATGAAACTGGATCTGTCTAAACTCCGTAAACATACAATTTGAAAGGGAGGGGAGTATTTGGTCGTGAAATAAAAGATACACCATCATTCTAAAAGCGGTGATGGTGTATCATTGTTCTTGAAACCAACTATGAATTAAAATATTTAGCTTACGCAGATCCTTGACTTTCATAAGCGCAAGACTTTGAAATAATTGATTCAGGATTTTATCCTTCTCTGTTTGATCGGGTCTAACGAACTTACCAAATAGAAATAAATCAAAAAACGAAACATCGAGCGCTGCTGCTATTTTTTCTAGATTAACGATCGTAACATTTTTCTCTGCTCGTTCAATTTTACCAATATATGAAAAGTGTACGCCGGCCATCTCACCTAGTTGTTCCTGAGATAACCCGCGTTGTTTTCGAAGATCTCTTATCCTCTGACCGATGATTACTAGCACATTATTATCCATCATTACACCTCAAATATAGAGTACTCAAAGGCTTAATGTGGCAACATGCACATACAGGTCTCATTTTCATATTTTGAGACCTGTAGGTATTATTTTTTGTGTTTCTGATCAAAATGATTGATGAGGTGATAAAAATGGATAGTCAACAGAAATATGAATTGGGTTTGGCGACTGTGTCCAACAGAGGGGTACTATTTAATGGTCTGGTCTACACTTGTTCAAATATGATCAAACAAAAGTGGTTCGAGCATGCCACAAAAGGTGAGTGGAAGGTTATCATTTTGCACGATCCTCAAAATCCTACTGACATATTATTGTTTGAAATTCAAGCAATTGAAATTGCTACAACTGTTCAAGCTCCGTTAGTAGATGATCAAACTCTTCAATATCAAAGTGCAATTAGAGCATTGAAAGAGCAGCTTAGTCGAGCAAAAGGAGGGATAGAAACTTAAGTCTATTCTTTCATATTGTTTGGCAGAATTTTATGAATAGAAACATCAAGTACAAAACAGATTTCATAAATTGCATGTAGTGAAATATTTTGCTGACCGTTTTCTACAAATGAAATCGATGGTCTAGAAAGACTTACTCGATCACTCAAGTCCTCCTGGGTAAATCCTTTTCTTCTCCGCGCTTCCCTAATACGCCTCCCTATTTCGGTATATAACCTTGCTTCATTTCTCCAATCAACATGGTCAAAAACCGCTTTTTTATTCATCTCGAAGTTCTCCTCTTAGAATCTATTTATTTCTACTAGTATTCCCAACGTATTCGAATTCTAGAACTCTATCACAAGCAAAGTGGAAGTGGGGGATTGAATATTCAATTGAAAGTTCAGCTCATTCTCATATATATATTAATAATTTAATTAATATACCACCGTGACTTAATAGAATCTTATCATAGCTTATCGATAGGATTTGTAGCTTTGAATTGCAATAAAACTCTCCAGGAATCAAAAAAAATTGATTTTTTGTTAGCTCTGGCAGAGTGTAACAAAATTCATATTACACTTAAATTAAGAAAATTTTTGTTTTTTGTATTCATTACCAACATTTTGGTTATACATATCATGGAAACGACTTGAAAGGAGGTGAGACTGAATGGACAAGCCCATTGTGATGCCACGCAGTTCTCGTTATGGCAACAATTATTGGAATTCAAAAGGACTCAAGGTCGGCAGAAGGGAGGTGATTTTATACAGCGATTTAGAATATGATCATTGGCTAACTGTTGAGGCCAATTTTAACGTTGAAACATACTGTGAACAAGAGAAAGAGATCAGTTATGTCTTCAACGGTAAAGTGCACACTTCAATACTGGACATGTACATTAGACATTCCGATGGAACAGAGCTATATGTTGAAGTGAAGTACGAATGCGAATTACAGCCATCCCACAAGAACTATGAGCGTACCAGAAGACAGATTGAAGCACAAAGGATATGGTGCGAACAGAAGGGATACCTGTACGAAGTACGAACAGAGAAAACGATTCGCATAAGCAGATTCTATATTGAAAATCTAA
Organism: Paenibacillus glycanilyticus; assembly: GCF_023715145.1. Taxonomy (GTDB): domain Bacteria; phylum Bacillota; class Bacilli; order Paenibacillales; family Paenibacillaceae; genus Pristimantibacillus; species Pristimantibacillus glycanilyticus_A. The sequence continues at coordinate 28,631 of NZ_JAMBNP010000001.1, forward strand.
CTAAAATTGTCATGTCGGTAACTAACTTACCTAAGCCAGCATCATGGGCAGAAATTCTAGATCACATATCAGAATCCAAGCAAACACTAGGGGAGATATGGAAAGAATTGATGTCGACAGTGAATGTTCAGGAACTGCAGACAACATGTCACTGGTTGTTTTACGAGGGGAGAATCGGAGCTGACATCTGCACAAAAATATGGGGAAATGAAATGGAGGTGTGGAAATTATAACAAAGATAATACGTTAAATTTTTACCGGTTTTGGATGGCAACTATAACAGACGAGTACTCCGGTCAAATAGTTTCCTATCTAATATAAGTCGCACCATAGGAGGCAAGAAAACTGACTAGACTAAGGATTACCGAGCAAGAAGGGTTACTGCCAGAGCAAATTAACCCTGAGTTGTGGCCAACTGTTGATGAAACAAATCTAAATGAAAAGGATAAAGAAGTTTACCATCGTCGAAGGGACGCCATTTTAATGCTCTACCAGAAGCGAATGTCCTTCAATGAGATTAAAGATGTGACTGGTGTCGGTGAGCAAAATTTGCGGCGCATGGTGAGACGGTGCATAAGTCCTGATGAAAGCGGCGTCGTTTGGGGCTTTCGGGCGTTAATCCCAAATAAACATGTCAAGGTTTATCGACTAAATCCATTTCATGAGGAACGAAATGAATCTCGTAAAAGCGGTGAGTTCATACAGCTTTTGGATAAACACCCAGATATCAAAGACTTGATCGATGACCTCTATTTGGGCAGAAATAGGAGAGCACTCGAGCCTATTATGAAGCCTAAACATATACATAAAAGATTCATCGATGAATGCAGGAAGAAGGGAATCCCTTTGTCGGATTATCCCTTTAATACAAGACATATGGGCAGTAAGGCACTTCAAAGATATCTGAGACGCTTAGCATATGATCACTTTGTAAGTAGTTCATCTCGTGAAGGACATGATGCGGAACAACGTGCAAAACATACTGGTGTTGGGGAACAAAATCACCCTTCAACCTTAACCCCTTACCAAAAGGTACAGTTCGATGCACATCGTATCGACGGAATGTTTGCCGTTAAGCTAACGACCCCAGATGGAGATGAAATTACACGTCTACTTGATCGTTTCTGGATACTTTGTCTTATTGACGTTGCAACGCGAGCTGTTCTCGGTTACTCGATAAGTCTAATGAAAGAATATAACGCGAGTGATGTCATGCAATGTATTCGCAACGCTGTTTTGCCACGTCAAAAAAAGACGCTAACAATTAGTGGTTTGTCCTACGATTCTGTAGGCGGATTTCCATCAGATGTATTTCCTGATATTGAGTGGGCGATATGGGATGTGATTTGTTTTGATAATGCCAAAGCACATCTCGCTAATTTGGTACAGGACCGATTACACTGCTTGATTGGCTGCTCGATTAATATGGGACCAGTTGATCTACCTATGCGTAGGGGGATAATTGAACGTTTCTTCAAAACGCTCGAAGAAGCTGGTTTCCACAGATTACCTAATACGACCGGTAGTTCTCCAGATGATCCTCGTCGCACTAGCCCTCAGGAGAACGCACTAAAGTGGGAGATCACGTACGACCATTTGAAGGAGCTTATTGATGTAATGATATCAAATTACAACGGTACGCCTCATGGTGGTATTTATCACCAAACTCCACTCGAGCTATTGGGTAAACGAATGGCAAACGGATTGTTGCCTCGACTTCTAAGTGAAGATAAACGGTCGGAGGTGCTCTTTCTGCAAACAACCATAACTAGAGTCGTTCGCGGCTCTTTACAATCTGGGAAACGACCTTATGTGCAGTATGAAGGTGTCGAGTATCGGAGTGACAAGCTCTCTAACTCAAGCCATTTGATCAATGCTGAATTGACATTGCACGTAAATGTTGATGATCTGCGTACTCTAAAGGCATTTCTCCCAGACGGAAGCGAGTTTGGCTATTTAACAGCAGCGGGAAAATGGGCTCTTACCCCTCATACACTTCATATGAGGAAAGCCATCAACCAATTAGTTTTACGTAAATTGATTCACTACACAACCTGGGATGACCCGGTGTTTGCTTATACGAATTATTTGATCACAAAAGCTGCTGAGAAAAAACGTGGTGCAGCAAATAAAATTACGCATGTTAATGAAGTAGTAAATGACAAGCGAAAAAGAGTTAACGAGCCACAAGGACAAACAGAAGCTTTGGAGGTCGCAGAGAAAAGAAATGAAGCGTTAGACAAAGCTCGTGAGCTATCCAACCAAGAACAAGCAGAGATGGAGATAGCAAGATATGAGAATATGCTTGGTAAATTTAAAACTAAATCAATTTAATGGAGGCGAAGACTTATATGCAGAGACCTATGCTGCAAATCGGTACTCACCCAGTTGAACAAGGCCACTATTTGATCCCGACCAAGGAGGTACTCCGGCTCATGGATGCTATGAGCCGGATCGTAAACAATCGCTTACCTGGAATGATCATTTATGGCAGACCGCGGTTGGGGAAAACATCAGCTGTCAAATTCGCCATTGCAAACTTGCCAACCCAAGTGGGAGCACCATTACCTATATTGGTGGCTAATTGTAATGCCTATCGTGTGCCTAGTGAGGAGAAATTCTTCCTGGATATGCTTAATGACTTTAAGTTTCCGTTTCCTGCGAAGCGTAAACCTGCTGAAATGCGCCGTCAAATCGTAAATCTAATGTTAGAGAAAGCAGAGAAGTCTAAGCAACGAAGAATAATCTTAGTGATGGAAGAAGCTCATCGCTTAACTGAGCTCCAGTACAATTGGCTGATGGACATTTACAATGAGTTAGATAGAGAGAAGGTGAGTATGTCCGTAATATCAGTTGGACAGGAGGAACTTCTGGCGAGAAGGACCTTTTTCTTGGAGAATAAGAAATCACAAATTATTGGGAGGTTTATGACACATGAACATCGGTTTTATGGAATCCGATCTATGGATGATATAAAACTGGCGCTTACGTGCTACGACTCTCCGGAGATTTCAGAATATCCCGAGAAAAGCGGATGTAGCTATACCGACTATTTCTTCCCAGATGCCTTTCAACGAGGCGAACGGCTTGCAAAGGAAGCCAAAGCCCTGTATGAGATCTTCACGGATGTTAGAAAGGAGTACGGCTTATCAACCAGTTTCGAGATTCCGATGGAGTATTTTGCCTTTACGGTCGAGAATGCACTAAAGAAGAATGGAGTACATGGTGACCAATGTGATTGGATAAGTAAAAACCAATGGTTAGAAGCAATTCGTTCCTCTGGATACATCGAATCAGAAGTATATATGGCCGTGGCACAAGGAGGCTGAAAATGAACTATGTTTGGAGAAAGGAATGGATCAAGGCGTATGAAACGCCTTGGTCCATTTTCGAAAAGTTGGCATTTTCCAATCGCGTTGAAAGAAATGATATTCTTCGTTTCTTTGGGGGGAATGACGTAAAAAAAATCAAAAATCCTAATATCGGTGATAGCAGAAGGGAGTTAATACAATTAAGCGGTTTTAACACGGATTTGCTAAACAATGTGTTGAATTTTGATTTAATCGGGAATTGCCAACAATCAATCAATTCTCTGATCGAACCTTTTAAAAATTTCCATGAACCACTAGATCAATGGTTCCCTAAGGTTCTTCATTGGTGTCCAGCTTGTTTATCCAAAGGATACCACAGTTGGTTTCATCAATTTATTTTGATAAAAAACTGCCCTTTTCACGGGACAGTACTACATGATTGTTGTCCGAAGTGTGGTGGACATATTCCCTTTCTCCTTAGTGATAAGGGACTTAGCTATCCATTTACGTGTGTCTGCGGCTATTCATTATCAAGTTCAATCTGCTCTGAATGGAAGGTTGTATGGGGTGAACCGGTCGGTGACATTCAGGATTCAACAGTGAAAGCTTTGGTGTCACGTGCAGCACGAACAAACTCCCAGTCACAGTGGCTCTTCATGCTTCAGCACATGACAATCAATCTAATAGCTGAGGAATGTCAACATAGAGCATTTGTGCGCTCTGTGGAAAATAAAGAGAGCGAGCAGTGGGGGGATTCAAAACGATTACAACTCGAATTTAACCATCGAAATAAAGAGGTTTTTAAAGCTGTCGAACGGTTCATAAGAAAGAAGATGTTAAAAAATCATCGTCACTGTATTAACGCTCTACAGTGTTTGTTAAAAGCTGAAGGCGAGGATTTTCCACCAATTTGCCCATATGCTTACGCATACGTATTTTGGAGAACAACCGTTTTAAAATCAAAGAATTTTTATTCAATACCTTGGGGAGACGACATAGATGAAAAAAATGGTATCGCTACTCAAATAATCAGTGATAAATTATCATACCTGAGAAGCAGATTCTGGTCCCATACTAGTGGAGAATACAGAACGCATAATACTCGATTAATTCAGCTTTATTGGATAATGGATAAAATTACAGCTAAATTCTGTTTTAACTTTTTCAGGCAATGGCTTCATCAAGCTGGGAAGGGGGTAAGTGACGTCAAAGTCCCTAGTTGGCAGCACATAGACAAAATGGTCGATAGCAGTTTCCCACTTATGGCATTCAAATATAGTATAGTGCCAAGTGATAATAATTTGATTGAATGCTATTGCATGCCGGAAACGACAAAAAACATTAGATACGAATGTCCGTTTTTAACAAAGGCATCAATTCAAGCATTACGTGAAATGAAATCGCACTCTCCACAAGCTGTGGCTATGAAAATCTATGATAATCCCAACGAACAGAATAAAGAACTACAACGAAATGTCGAAAAGTATGTTAGAAACCTAATGACGTAAGCGCCTCTGACAATGCCCCAAAAAGCTGCCGGTTAGTACCGGCAGCTTTTTATCGTTGTAATGTAGTGAAGAGAGTAAAACCGAATAACTTCTTGTCTTTTATCGATAGTATTTCTTGTCCTCCGACATCATCCGACACATGCCGTCAGGTTATACCTGAAGGTTTTCGTTTATATAGACATATGTATAAAATACGGGTTTTGTGAAAAAGTATTTATGGAAAACCAGAATCACAGTTGATTTCCGTTGAATTCTTAAGTCTCTATATTTTTATACACTCTGGAATTGACTCACTGTAGTTTTCAACCTGGGTTTATTTCTGATCATGTAGTTTTCAACTTGAGTTTATATGCAATTCTGATCCTTATAATTTCTAGCTTAGAATTTTTCTTAATATATCTTAAGTGATTCCAAGCTTCAGCTGCACAAGTTTCTGGTTTAACGTTTAATCCAGTCAAATCTTTTCCTAAATCCGCATTTATTTTTTTATTCAATTCATTTCTAGGATCCGGGATTATTTTGCTTTGTGGAGCTTATTTCAGCTTCAATATGCTCTTTTTTTATTATCAAAATGCAAACGCTTACAATTCTTTTCAAATATCGAGAGGCTGACCCTATTTATTCAAGGTCAGCCTCTTCTTCATTCATCTATCAAGCTTACCAGGCTGAAGCGCCACCGTCTACAGCGTAGTTAACACCTGTGATGTAGGCAGCTCGGTCTGAAGCTAGGAAAGCCGCGAGCTCTACGATCTCCTCAGGTTGACCGAAACGCTTGAGAAGGGTCTTGCTTGTTATCGCATCCCGGGCTGCCTGGTTATTGCCAAGGTCACGGTCACTGGCCGGGGTAAGAACCGGTCCGGAACTGATTGTCACCGCACGGATTCCATGACGTGCGCCTTCAAGAGCAAGCTGACGTGTCATGCCGATGACACCGGCTTTTGCCGCACAGTGCGCGACCATTGGCGGAGTCTCGCCAGCGATCATCCCGGCCACGGACGCGATGTTGATAATGACGCCTCCACCGCGATTGACCAGATGTGGCCATGCATACTTGGACATAAAGAATGGAATATCGAGTTCGCCGGCGATAGTAATCCGCCAGTCATCAATAGAGAAATCGGGCATTGGACCAAATCGTTGCATGGCTGCATTATTATAAAGCACATCGAGTCCGCCGTAAGCGGCAACTGCTTCCTCAACTAGTTTCTTCGCTTGTTCGGGGTCAGTCAGATTGATCGGCGCGATGCCCGTCATCTCACCGCCGGCGTTCTTTACGAGTTCGACCGTTTCGTTATTGGCATCGGAGTTGATGTCGCATCCGATAACCTTTGCTCCTTCACGCGCAAAGGTCAGAGCAGCAACGCGTCCCATACCGCCCCCTGTGCCAGTAATCAGTACGATCTTGTTATCAAGTATGCCCTTTGAAGTTTCGCTGTTCATGATGTTCCTCCTCGGCTTGTCCGTGTAATTTAATATTGCATAAGTGCTGCCAAATCATTCAATGGTCAGGTAAGCTTGCAGTAAATCCGAATCATTTAACTTAAATCAGATTATCGAAATTAATCAGCAATACGACTAATCCAAAAATGAACAATAATATCGGCATCATCATTTGTTTTACACTGTCGTGAATTTTTATATGAGTTAGAATAGCTCCGATCATCGTAAGAACAATAATCAAACTGCCCCATGCAGCCAATGTCACATTCCAGATACCAACGATAACCAAAATCCCTGAGATGACTTCAATAATTCCTGTAAATATTCTAAACCAACCCGGATAACCATAATGACTAAATCCTTCAACCATCTGTTTCGATCCGAACTTCATAAACCCAAACATCAAGAATCCTAATCCCAATATAACCTGAAGTATAATGGATAAAATATGCATGACTTTCTCTCCCTTGTCTCTAGCTTACTAACCCTATCCTAGGCACTTTTATTTATTTTTCATGGTTTTCCCGCTCAGCAGATCAGCCTTCGTTATTGGCTTCCCATTTTGCAACCTCTTCCCGTACCCGCGGCGCAACTTCTTTGCCCAATAATTCAATAGCTTTCATGACATCCTCATGCGGCATGGTACCAACCGGAAGGTGCAGGAAAAACCGAGTGAAGCCCAGCTGTTTGCGCATATGAATAATTTTATTGGCCACTGTTTCAGGATCACCGACGTACAATGCACCCTCTAAAGTGCGTGATGCATCAAATTGTGAACGGGTATACTGCCCCCAACCGCGCTCTTTACCGAAATAGTTAAACGATGCTTGAGTAGGTGGGAAGTATTTATCAACCGCTAGTGAGGTACTCTCCGCCACAAATCCCAATGAATGCACGGCAACCGGTAATTTCGATACATCATGACCTGCACGTGCAGCTGCTTTCTTATATAGCGGTACAAGCGGAGCAAAATGCATTGGGCTCCCTCCAATAATGGCCAGAACTAATGGCAGGCCAAGCACTCCTGCGCGAATAACCGAATCCGGATTGCCTCCGCTGCCAAGCCATACCGGTAGCTGGTCCTGAACTGGACGCGGGTATACACCCAAATCCGTAAAGGCTGGCCGGAACCCTCCTCTCCAGGTTACCTTCTCCGAGTCCCTTAATAGTAATAAGAGCTCCAGCTTTTCCTCGAAAAGCTCATCGTAATCCTTCAGATCATAGCCAAACAACGGGAACGCATCGACCATTGAACCTCGGCCCGCGATAATCTCGGCACGACCATTCGAAATGCCGTCAAGCGTAGCGAACTGCTGGAACAAACGTACCGGATCCGCAGCTGACAGCACGGTAACCGAGCTGGTCAAGCGAATCCTTTTGGTCATGGGCGCTGCCGCCGCCAATATGACGGCAGTAGCGGAGTCCCCGAACTCTTTGCGATGATGCTCGCCAACCCCAAACACATCGAGTCCAACCTTGTCAGCAAGAACGATTTCTTCTATAACCTCACGCAAACGCTGACCATGACTTATGGTCTCTCCAGTATTAATATCCGGAGTTGTTTCAACGAATGTATCTACACCAATTTCCATATTAAAAACCTCCTGCATTATCATTATGATTTGGTATTGCCTGCACGATCCTTGATCCCATATCCGATGTTCTTCAGCACTCGAATAAGCTCGAGCTTCTCTTCATCCGTTGCAAAAGATAAATTGTCAGAAATTAATTGAGCATGCTTGGGGAAAATATCATCAAAGTTACTTCGCCCTTCAGCAGTCAATGTCACATTTGTTTTTCGCCTGTCACCCGGGATGGGAAGCCTTTCCACAAGCCCCTTCTTCTCAAGCTTATCGACCACGTAAGTGATACTTCCGCTTGGAATGGAGAAGGTATCGCTTATCTTCTGGATTGGCTGTGGTCCTTTATTATAAAGAAGCTCCAAAATTTGAAAGGTCTCTCCGCTGAGGCCATGATTGTCAATATCACGTTCTAAGCTCGCATACAGCTCTTTCACCATATTTCTTAATACGCGTATTAGCTTTAAATCAAGTTCCTTGCCTTGAGAATCGCGTTGTGTCAATTTTCATCCCCCTATCTGGCCTGATAATTAGGTCGTAAGACCGCAAGTATCATATCTGCAATAGTATTCCACCAACCCGGGTGTAACAAAAATTTTTATTAGGATGAATACGGCCATTCAATATCCTAATATTAGTTATTCTAATCTTAGGATAAAAATCTGTCAACCTGTAATCAACAGGAAAATCTAAAGTAATCCTAAACGCACAGACAAAAAACCGGACCCATCTCCATCGGAGAATCGATCCGGTTTTCTATATTCCTCTATTATTCTCGATATGCTTGGTTCATCACAAGTTGAGAATATCAATGCTTGCTGACCACACGCACACCTTCAGTCTTATTCCTGCTTACAAAAACGCCCCGGTAGATCGCGAGAATCCCAACGAGAATAATCGCCAGAACCAGATACAGATTGCTAAATGCATAGGTAGCAGCGTTCGTATGCCATGGTAGCCAGCTCACTGCTGCGCCCTGGTCCATAATCTTTCCGTAGATCCCCGTCGATACAGCGCCGGACAGGAAGTTGCATAAGGTCATCATCCCCATGCCAACGCCAACCTGATCCTTCGGGATACTGCGGGAGATCGTATTGGAGAGCGCAATCTGCATGAACATCAATCCCACATTTCCGATTGTATAAATAAAGCCGATCCATACGGCATGACTTCCAACGAAAAAGGCTAGCAAGAAGAAGCAGCTGAACAGGAATAGAGAAGCGATATGAAAGACAAAGGAATTCCCCTTCGAATCCGCCAATTTGCCGACTTTTCTTCCAAGATAAGCGGATACGCAGGCACCGGGAACCATGACGAAGCCAATCCAGCCAGGCTCTAGACGATTGATATCCGCCAACAGTTGAGGCGTCAGGAATGGCAAGGCATAACTCACGCTCATGACAAGCGCGGCAATCGTTAATCCCGTTAAATAAACGCGGTCTCTCATAAGTGTCCTGGAGATGAATGGATCAGATGCCAGGCGAATACGCAAAAAGAAACCTATAAGCACCAAAGCGCTGCCTGCTGCCATCCACCAGTTTCCTTGCGTAATCGCAAGCAGCAACAAAGCTACCGTACCTGCCAGAAGACATCCTCCCAGCCAATCGATGCGCCCAGCTGATTTTATCTCCGTACTCAGATACTTACGATAGAACGGCAGCGTGAGCAGGATGAGCATGGGAATCGCAAACAGCCACCTCCAGTGGACAAGCGACACGAGCAGCGAGGACACAATCGGCCCAATAGCATTTCCCAAGGCCAAGCCGGTAGCCGATATCCCGAGCGCATGACCTCTTCTCTCCGGCGGAAAATATCGAACAGGAATTAGCATCGCTAACGCCGGGATGACTGAAGCTCCAACCGCTTGCATCATTCTTGCCGTCAGCACGAACGTGTAGGATCCGGCGAGCAGCCCAAGAAGCGAGCCGGATGCGAATACAAGCAAGCCGAACGTAATCAGATGCTTGGCTTGATATCGATCAAGCAGCTTGCCGTAGAGAACGGAACCAACCGCGTATATGAGCAGGTATGCGGTCGATACCCAACTGACCTGAGCGACTGAGAGCTCGTAATCTGCCCGAATCTCCGGGAGCACGATGTTAAACATCGTAGCGCTCATGGAGGATAGTATGAGTGTGAACGCCAGAAGCCGAATTAGAATGTTCCCATTCAGGGGTGGATTGGAATTTATTTGTTCTGAGGCCATAGTGATCTCCCTTCTGCTTATCTTTACATGATCCACTATACCCTTCCAGATTGATAAATGATAATATATATTATTATATGAAATCATATACTTTAGTATATGAAACGAATAGATGATCAGATTTTGGAGGGTGTGACCATGGAACTGCTTCAGCTTCAATATTTTCGCACGGTAGCGAAATACGAACACATGACAAAAGCAGCCGAGGAGCTTCGAATCGCTCAGCCTGCGCTTAGCAAGACGATATCGCGTCTCGAAGAAGATGTCGGCGTTCCTCTGTTTGATCGGCAGAATCGGCAAATCCGTTTGAATCGCTTTGGCAAAGCCTTTTTGCAGCAGGTGGAGACCGCGCTGGGAGCATTGGACGAAGGACGGCGGGAACTAACGGATATGCTGGAAGCAGAGCAAGGAACGATTAGACTTGCCACATCTACGCTGAATCGTCTCTCCTCCTCCATAAGCGCATTCCGCAAGGAGAACCCGGAGATCCTGTTTCGCGTCGTCCAGATTCCTCCTGCCTCTTCAAGCGACATGATCTCCCTACTGGAGAGAGGCGATGTTGATCTCTGCTTCATTGCCGCGCCTCTTAATCAACCTTGGATTCGTGAACAAATCGTATTGAAAGCAACCGTCAATCTTGCTGTTCCGATTACCCACCGATTAGCGGCGAGAGACAGTATTTCTTTAGCCGAGACGGAGAATGAAGCATTCATCGAGTATCATGCCGAGCATCCTTTCCGTCATATCAACGACAGATATTGCGAAGCTGCAGGAATCTCGAGAAACGTAATCTGCGAGGTGGATGAGCCGTCTGCCTTATGGAGCCTTGTCCAAGCGGGACTTGGCATCGCCTTTGTCCCTCATAATACGAATGAAGATCCAAATGTTAAGCTGCTCAGCATTGAATCGCCGGCTTGTGAGCGCGAGTTCTCGATTGCCTGGAATGAGAAGCGGTATTTGCCGCGGGCCGCTAAGCAGTACATGGCGTTCCTCGGGACATATTTTCAAGCGGAGTCATCCGGGGGATAAGGAAACGGGCCGTTAAGAGGAAAAACAAAAAAACCGGTTCGAACTCCCAGGGAGATCCGATCCGGTTTATGTTTATTTAGGAGCGCCGTCTGCGCCAGCCAAAGACCTTTACATGAACGATAGCTCTGGTCGACCAATGGGCAAATAAATGAAGACAAATAAAGAGCAATACTAACGGTTTAAACAAGAGCCAGCATACGGCCCACATGACAAATATTTGCCATGGCTTCATTTTGCGGAATAATTTATTAGGCCACAAACAGATCCGGTACAGCACATATTGATGACGAAGGGACTCCAGGTACTCGTCCTGGTATTGCTTCTCGTCCGGATTGAGGCGCACCGCGCTGCGCATGTACGTCTCCTGCAGCTTATAATCACCTCGCCGCGCAGCCGCCCAGGCGAGATACATCAGAACGATAGGCTCCTCAGCGCCATAGCGGAGTGCTTCGCGTTCTATTTCTCTCGATCGATGATCTTGTCCAAGCAAGGCTTGCGTGTAGCTAAGAATAGACAAATATTGCGGGTTCTCGGAATCCAGCTCCAGAGCCGTCTCGATTTGCTCCTTCGCTTCCGAGAACTTGCCCTTCTTGTTCAGTTGGTTGGCCTGCAGATAATAATAATGAGCCTCGTAAGGATCAATCCTCAGCGCTTCCCGGATCGCCTCGTCAAAGGCAGCCTCATTGCCCGTCTCATAATAAACGGAAACACGGACATACCAGCCTAAATGATGCTCGGGGTCCCGTCTTAACGCTTCCTCTACCCAATGCTGGGCTTTCTGGTAATCTCCCATCAACGCGCAAATCTGCGCATATAAGGCATACGGATCCGGATCGTGAGGATCTTCCCGCAACAGCTTCTCCGTCTCGGCTAATGCTTCCTTATACCTCTTCCAGGACATCAGCTGATACACGGCACTATAGGCTGTAGGAGAGCTTGGGGTCATTGTCTCTTCTACCATAGAATCCTCCTGCCGTAAAAACTATTTGATGCCATGCTTCTTCGCATAATCAAGCACGATCTGATAATCGCCGTTCACATCGCTGAAGGTGGCATAGTTTCTTGCTGTCGCGAACCACTCAATCGTAGTCGCCTTCCTTGCTTTAGCCGATTTCCGAAGATCATCCTGCGTAATCGGCTGAATTTCTCCCGTCTCGAAGGTACGCTCCATGGCGGACGTGACGGCATCATTTACGACCTGCTCCAGATCCGCGCCAGAGAACAGCCTGGTCTCGGCTGCCAGCTTGCCAAGATTCAAGGCATTCGTAGGCTTGCCCGCCAGCTTAAGCTGCATAATCGTTGTCCGCTCTTCCTCTTCCGGAGGCGGCACGAATACAAGATGATTGAAACGACCAGGGCGGCGCAAGGCGGAATCCAGATACCACGGCGTATTGGTTGCCCCAATAACAAACACCTGGTCATTGCCGGATTGCAGCCCGTCCAGCTCGGTCAGCAGCTGATTGACGAGCATCCGCTCATGATGCTGCCGCATTTGATGACGGCTTCCTCCCATGGCATCCAGCTCATCAATGAATATCACGCAGGGCTTGTTCTCCCGGGCTTTCTGGAACACGTCATGGAGGTTATGCTCGCTTTGCCCGACATACATCCCCAGAATGGCCTGCAGCTCGATATGGATGAAATTCGCGTCAATCTCACCGGCCACTGCACGAGCCAGGAAGGTCTTGCCGCATCCGGGAGGTCCAAACAAGAGCAGGCTGCCGCCGGCTTCCTTGCCATATGCTTTGAAGATTTCAGGCTGCTTCAGAGGCAGAATAAAGTTCATCCGAATCTTCTTCTTCACCTCTTCAAGGCCGCCGACGTCTTCGAAGGTTTCCTTCGGTTTATCCGTCTCGACAAAGGATTGTTCATCCTTGCTGAACTGCATAAGCTTCAGCTTATTCCTGCGTCTTTCCGATAGTTCATCATAATCCGACATTCTCGATTCCTCCTTCACCCTCTATATTGAAAATAGTACCATAATCATTTCAAGGTTTGTTTTACTTTCTCATGAAGTTGAACGAAAGCCTCTCTCAGTCGGTCCTTCGGAACAAATGAATAACGGTCTCCGAGGCTTACTTCGTAATAAGAAGCGCCTTCTCCCGTGTCGCGCACGCTGCCGGTCAAGCCTATCCCGGTCTCTTCGTATACGGCGATCAGAATCTTCTCGAATGTCTCTTTCGGCAGAGCCGCATGAACATGGAACATATTGGATACCGGTACTACCGGTCGAGTCTCGACGCCTTCGATGCCGTTATTGTACATCCCGGCTAATTCGACGGCAGCTTTATAATACTGCTCCATCTTAGACAGCCTTTCGTCAAAGGCTTGATCCGCGTTAAGAATATAAGGGTAGAGGCTGATCAAGTCGCCGCCATGACGACGTTTCCAGATCTTCGATTGACTCGCGAATGCTTCCTCTCCGGCAAGAATGGCCCCGGCAATTCCTCCGATCCCTTTGTAGAAGGACACGTACACGCTGTCAAACAAAGCGCAGACTTCGGCGGCCGTCTTGCCGTAGTACGGCAAAATCTCGTAAAGTCTTGCCCCGTCGAGATGCAACTTAATGCCTTTCGCACGGCAATGGGCAGCAATGGCTTCCAGCTCTTCAAATGCAGGCAGCTGTCCTCCGATTTCCCGCTGCGGCAGCTCAAGCAGCAGACAAGCCATATCGTCATCCATGCTCTGAACATCCTGGAGTGTGATTAGCCGGTCTTTGTCCGCCAGAAGCACGGGCTCCAAATGATGAAGCTCCCTCAGGCCGTCCTGCTCATGAATCTCCAGATGGCATAATGGATGATAAGCAACCTTCCTGCTACCCTTCTCATCGCACCATTGACGCAGCGCAATCTGTTGGGCCATCGTTCCGCTTGGGAAGAAGACAGCGGATGGCTTGCCCAGGTAGGCCGCGATTTTCGCCTGAAAATCCTCGATTACTTTTCCCGTTCCGTATATATCGCTATCGATCTCGCCTTGAAGATGATCGAATGTATCCTTTAATACTTGAACATTACGCTTTCCATGTCCCAGAACCGGATATTCTGCCGTGTTATAAGCTTCAAGAAGTGTCTTCACCATTTCAATTTCCTACCTTCATAATCTACATATTCGCATTCCATCGCGGAAGCTTCTCTTCCTATGGCTGAATGAATGACCTTCGTAATACCTGCCGCAGACTGCTTGGGTGTCAGCTCTGCCGCTTCATCCAGCTTGCCTTGCATATGCGTCTGCACCCAGCCCGGATGAATGACCAGCACACGTCCGCCTTGAGGCTTAAGGCCGTTATGTATAAGCTTCGATTGCATATTGACCGCCGCTTTGGACATGCAGTAAGCATACCAGGCATCTCGCCAGCAGTCTGCAATGCTACCTGCTTCCGAGGAAATATTGGCGATCAGCTTGGAATCGCTTTGCAGGAGGAGCGGCGTAAAGGTCTGGCTCATGCGCAGGCTGCCCAAGGCATTAACGTTGAATACGCTCAGCATTTCTTCATATTGAAGCTCATCGTGAATGGTATTTCCAATTTCTCCCAGGATTGCCGCGTTATTTATAAGTACATCAAGCCTATCGGTTCTCGACTCTACCCATTCAAAGGCCTGCTTGACGCTTGTTTCACTTGCTACATCAAGCGGAAACACCGACAGCTGCTCGCCATATTCCTTCTGCAGCTCCTGCAATCCGGCGCTGTCGGCATATTGTCCGGCGAATACCCGGCTGCCGTCCTGCAGCCACTGTGCAGTGAGCGCTAAACCGACACCGCGATCCGCTCCCGTCACCAACATCGTTTTGACCATCTGTATCCCGTCTCCTCTCCGTGCCTGCACAGGCATGTCCTAAGTATAGCATACAACCTCCCGCATGAAATCGATTACGGAGGCATATCGAAAAACCGCTGCCAAATGCGGCAGCGGTTTCTCCTCTTACTCTTCTTCCTGCTTGTTGCTCTCTGCCTGCTCCGCTGCTTCCGGACCGTGATCTGCTTCGGCGTCATGGGCGGCGGCGATCTTCAGCCTGTACAGCTCCCTGTAGTTCTGCAGAAGAGTCGTTTCCTGTTCATGGATAAGTGCAGTTAGCTGCTCAATTCTCATATCCAGGGACACGCCATGCTCCAGTACCACGTCCTCTTCAAAAGGAGGCTCGTAGATTAACGTCTTGTTGCACCCGAAGGTGGATTCTGCCCAATGGTTGGCGTCATCCTTGCTGCTATGCTTATAGATTTCCACATACGTATCAAATAGCGCATTAACGGCTTTTCGACAATCCCAGCCTAGAATCACAAGACCTTCTTTGGCCTTGTTCACCGCACGCATAAGCTGGAAGTCGTTTAGTCTTCCGCGTTCGGCCTCTACACGGTCAATCTCCGCGACGAATACTGGATATGCGCGGCAAAATAATGCGGCAGCAGCGAAAAATTCCTCCTGCGGAATGTTTGTGGCATCCTGCTGCGGTTTGGAAGCTTGCTCCATTTTGTCGTCATTCCCCTCTTGCGATACTTCTTTATCCGGGCGATTAACCCGATTCTAAAAGTATATGTAACAACGGGTGATGAAGCAAGCATCTCCTCGCCATGACTTTGCCTGCGGATTCGTATATAATAGACCAAGTATCGATGTACATAGAAAGCTGGTGCTTAAATGAACGGACGTAAGGCAGTTTATATTGTAGTTGGAATCTGTGTAGCTCTTGCATTATTCGTATATTGCTGTATCCAATATGTCGTTAATGCGGCGCATTCGAGCTGAATGCGCCTTTTTTATTGCCTATTCTTGTTGACTGACTAATCCCAAGGATGTGCTACCGTCAGAAAATCCGCGAATTTCTTGCTTTCCTCGCGGCGAATCCGCCGCATTTCGGCGCGATGAGGAGCTGTCTCATACAGCTTGAATTCCTCTTCCGATTCCGGAATGACCTTCGGCACCGGTACGGGACGCCTGTTCTCGTCCAGCGCAACGAAGGTCAGGAAGGACGTTGCCGCGACATCGCGGTCCCCGCTTAACAAATCCTCTTTAATGACCTTAACGAACACCTCTACGGAAGTTCGCCCCGTCCAAGTAACGAAGGACTCGAGACACACGGAATCGGAAGGCCGGATCGGATACAGGAAGTCAACGGAGTCGGTTGAGGCCGTAACGACCGCACGCCGGCAATGCTTGGTTGCCGCTATAGAAGCAATATCGTCGATATAAGCCATCAGCTTGCCGCCAAATAACGTATTGTGGTTATTCACGTCCGTAGGAAAAATTCTAGACGTTTTATAACATCTGGATTCGCGAGAATATCGTTGTTCCATATCGGGGCCATCCTCTTCTCTTCGCTTTTCTTTTAGGTACTCATTGGTCTTTCATCCGCGAGTGCGCGTTCATGAAGCTTACGGCGCCAGAAACACGGACAGCATTTGACGCAGCGCCTGATCCGCATCCACTTCCAGGCAGAACGTAATTTCTCTCCCGACCTGCGGATTAACCCGGCGATCTGTGATGATCATGCCCGCCGTGAGACCATGTCCGCAGTCAATATCGGCACGCATAACTCTGGTATTCACGAGAGAGGGATTCACTGCCACCAGCACGGCTAGCGGATCATGCATTGGACACTCCCCGAGGTATTGATTCTGTTCCAGGTAAAAGGTGAAATATTTCTCCAAGGCCGTATGTAAAAAATCAACGATAGGCTGCTTGTCCTCTGGAGCCAGCCGGCGCAGCTGATCGAGATGAGTGCGCGACAATCTCGTCTGAAGCGTAACATCCAATCCTACGATCGTAAGCGGCAGCTCCGAGCGGAAGACTTGCTGTGCCGCCTCCGGATCTCCCCACAGGTTCGCTTCGCTGACCGGCGTTACGTTGCCGGGGGCAAATACCGTTCCGCCCATCACTACGACGTTTCGGATCTTGCTTGCAATAGACGGGTCCATAGCCACCGCCAACGCCAGATTGGTCATTCGTCCTACCGTTACGACAACAAGCTCACCGGGAAGCTCATGTGCTTTACGGACGATAAATTCCGCGGCGGATTCCTTGAGAGGCTGTTGCTCAGTTGGCGCAAGCTTCGCATCGCCAATCCCGTTATGACCGTGAATATGCGGAACCGGACCCGCGTAATCCCGCTGCAGCGGACCTGCTGCGCCTGCCGCTACCGGAACCTCATATCCGCAGTTCGCCAGCTTAATGAGCCGCAGCGTATTCTCGGTTGCCTGCTCCACATGAATATTGCCAAATCCGGTTGTTAACCCTTCCACGTGAATGTCCGGTGACAGCAAGGCATACAGAACGGCCAGCGCGTCATCGATCCCTGTATCTACATCCAAAATAATTCGTGTTTTACCGTTCATTGCTTATTCCTCCTGTTGTATGAATCACAAACTCTATTGTAATCGAATTCGACAATTTTTGCTTTTAATTAGGACAACTATTGTTCCCGGCACATAAAATTTATTGATTCATTTGTGAATAACGCTTTAGCCGCTTGCGCAAAAGAGCCAAGACTTCTCATCAGTCTTGGCTCTTTACCTTGTTATTTATATAATTTTCTTCTGCGTTGTCTTACATACATGATCCGGGCAGACAAGAGCATAAAGAGGAGCATGACCGACCAGGCAATCGTTATTCCCAAGCTCCAGCCGGAAGCTTTGTGCGTTCGAGTCGTTCCGTTCAGCGGATCAGACTTTGTGATGGAAGCTATCTGAACCTCCGCCTGCTCTGCTAGCGGAACGATGGGCACTAATGCCGCAGCCGTCTCAGACGGGCTATAGACCTCCGAGGACTGGACGTAAGCTCTTCCGCTCGAATCAACGGCTACGGTTGGAACCACACCATCCTTCATGGTCACCCAGAATGGCTTGTCGGCGATAAACTCCATCGATTTGCCGGTATCCCGCGTCACAAACGTGCGTTTCTCATCCTCGGCCATATATTGCGAGCTCGTATAATGGGCAAACCCATAATCGAGCAGATTGGCCATATCCGTATACACGCCTGCATCCGTATCGCCTTTAAGTATTACCCCGATAAGCTCCATATCCCCGCGTTCAGCGGCGGATACCAAGGTATAGCCGGCTGCCTGCGTAAATCCGTTTTTCACGCCGATGGCACCTTCGTAGCTTTTTAGCATTTTATTATGATTTTCGAGCTTGGAGACCCATTCCTGTCCGACCCACGGCCTCGACTTGGTGGCCACAACTTGACGGAACTGTTCGTTCTCCATCGCATATTGCGCGATCTTAGCCATATCCCTTGCCGTCGTATACTGATTCTCATCGGGCAGTCCGCTTGGATTCACAAAGTTGGTATCCCAAGCTCCCAGCTTGCGGACAAACTCGTTCATGCGCTGGGCGAACTGCTCATTCGTGCCGTCAATATGCTCGGCGATAGCGGTAGCCGCATCGTTCCCCGAGTTGATCAGCATCCCCTCGATCAGATCCAGCATCGGCTTCTGCTCGCCTTCCGCCAGATAGATCCGGGTCCCGTCTTCGCCGCGCGCGTTCTTCGAGACCGTCACGATATCGGCAGGATCCGATTGCTCCAGGGCAATAATGCCGGTAACAATCTTCGTAATGCTTGCCGGATACAAACGCTCGGTTTCGTTTTTGGCGAAAAGCACTGCGCCGGACTTGGCGTCAATCAGAACGGCTGATTCCGAATGCGGCATTTCGGGCAGCTGCTCGGCAGGCTGCTGGGTCTGATCCTCGGCTGGCTGCACAGACTCTTCCGCAAATACGGGTACTGGCGATAGTAATGCGAGAATAATGAACATCATTGCAATCAGGCCTTGAAGTGGTCTCATAATTCCCCTCTTTATCCTCATGTAGTCAAACGCGACCGTTCTACTGCTATATATCGGGCGACTGCATCCTCATTGCTGTTGCCGATGATGGAATCCGCCAATTGTTTTATTTGCTCATGGGCATCGGCGACGGCGATTCTGGTGCCTGCCGCGCGGAACATGCCAAGATCGTTCAGGTTATCTCCGAATACGGTTACATCTTCAAGCTCTGAGCCGACAAGCTTCGCCCATATTCGCGCGCCCTCCCCTTTGTTCGCCAGGGGATGACTCATTTCGAGAAAATAATGATCTTTAATATACGCGTCTTTTATGAACTGAATATGAACAAGCCCGCCAAATTGCTGCTCGACCGTCAGCTTCAAGGGCTGAAGCTCCTCGTATAACCCAATGTATGTCAGGATTAGAGGGCGGTAAGAATCATCGACCTTTAGATTATCCATTTCCTGAAAACGGGGATCATCCGGTCTGCTGTTATAGAAATCCACTTCCCCGCTCCGGTACAGCTTCTCATGAAGCACCTTTTCCCGATCCCGTTCATCCAGCGCAAATACAAGCGGCATCAGCCCGTATAGCCGTCCCGCTTCCATAATATCATTCGATAGTTGCGGACTAAGCCAATTCCCCTCAATGACCCGCTTCGCAATCGGATCAAAGATCATTGCTCCATTATACAATACAACCGGATAACGCCAAGGAATAATGGAAGTGACACGCTCGGAGCTCATATAGCTTCTTGCCGTTGCGTAGCTCACGATCGTACCCGCTTCGAGAGCTTCCTTCAACTGAGCTACCGTATAATCCGATAATGACTGATCGGTACGCAGCAGAGTCCCGTCAAGATCCGTTAAATAGCAGGATGGCATGCATGATTTCCCCTTACGAATTGGATTTCCATACGAGGTAAAAATGAGGATTGTTTTCAGGCGATATTCATATTACAATCCGTCTATTATGAATAATTTTTCGTAAATTATATTACCTTCTTAAAGGAGAAATAGCAATGAATTCAAAAGAAATGGAACAGATTATCATAGAAAGATACAAACAGGATGAAGATACAATGATTCTCGTGTTCGCTCAATGGTGCGTAAATCATGGGCTCGATGCCGTGGAATTGTATTCGAGGGCCTATCCGCGTCAAGCCGGAAACGTTCGTCTGCTGGAGGCAATGACTGTAACGGCTCCCAAGGAGCAAGCTGGCGATATTGATGATGCTACCGTGCTGCAGGTGCTCTCTTTGTTTGGCAATGAGGAGCTTGCGTTTGTGGTGTCCGAGGAAATCGACCGCCGTCCCCGGAGGAACCGTTAGGAGCCAGGTACGGAACGAAAGCACATTATGGGAATGGGAAAATATAGATAACCAAACTTTTACAAACGTACTGCTATTACATAAATATAATTATGTTAACCTATTATTGCTTAGTATCATAATGAAAAGCCCCAAATGGGGCTTTTCGTATTTGCGTGACTAAGTCACTGATAAATTTTATAAGCTTTGATAGGATCTGCTTAGCTCGTAATCTCCTAGATTAAACATTAATGAAGAACAATCAATGATCCCCCGTTTTTCGCCATGCATACTCGTCCGCCATCTCCCTCCTGGCCATGCACCATAACTTTATTTTACAATCGTTAAAATAAGAAAAATGCAACTATGATAAGATGAAATAGAGACGTTATGAATAAATGAAGGAAAGGAATTTTTCATGAGCGACAAAATAATGGTGATCGAAGATGAAAAGAAAATCGCTGATGCCATCTCCTATGCGCTGCAAAGGGAAGGCTATCTCGTCGATGTCGTCAATCGCGGAGACGCCGCTCTCAAGAGATTGCCTATCTTCCAGCCTGACGCCATCATTCTCGACGTTATGCTGCCCGGAATGGACGGCTACGAGATACTGAAGAAGCTTGGAGAAAAGGGCCGGCGAATCGGCGTTATTATGCTGACGGCCAAGGAAGATATCGTTAATAAAGTATTGGGGCTGGAACTTGGCGCCGATGATTATATAACAAAGCCCTTCGATATGCGGGAGCTGCTGGCCCGCCTGAAATCTTTGCTCAGAAGGATGCAAGCCGCCGAGGAAAAACAAGATGCAGCCGAGATCTCTCTAGGAGAAGTCGTTCTTCAGCTCAACAAGAGAACGGCCTACGTCGGAACGAGAGCTCTGGATTTGCCGCCTAAAGAATACGATTTATTGACGTTGCTTCTATCGAGCCCGGATCAGGTATTTACAAGAGAGCAGCTCCTTGACCGGGTCTGGGGCTTAGAGTATATCGGCGGCACGAGAACCGTAGATATCCACGTGCAAAGGCTTCGGAAAAAGCTGGGGGAAGAATACGGCAAAATGATTCAAACCGTCCATGGCGTAGGTTATAAAACCTTGGGAGGGTATCGTGAGAATTAGCATTAAGCTTAAATTCAGCGTCTTTCTGGTCTTCCTGCTGCTTCTTACGGTCTTCATCCTTAGCCTGCTCGTGCTCGAAGGCATCAAGAAAAATCAGCAGGCCCAGCTGGAGCAATTCTTCTCCCAACAGGCCGCAACCGCAAATGTCTATTTTATCCAAACGCTGATGGGGGAATCCCGCAAGGTACCGCAAACCTATCTGGCCTCCAATGGCCGGGATTTCGCGAGGCAGCTGGAGCTGATTACGGGACAATCGGTTGTGCTGTACGATCAGGAGGGAACCGTCCTTAGCTCGGATCCCCCTCTCGCCATGTCGGGCGGTATCCGCCAGACGTTGGACTTCGCCCTGAACAATAAGACGGCTTATCTCATCGAGAACGATTCGTTGTATTACTTTGCCCCCTTGCGGATCGGCGACGGGCAGGTTGGAGTCATTCAGTTCTATTACTCCTTAACGGACAACCTTGCTTTCTACAACCAGATCAAGCTGATGTTTATCTACATCGGCGCGAGCGTGTTTATTCTCAGCTTTATACTCGCTTATTTCTACTTCAATTCGTTCGCCAGCGGAATCATTAAGCTGAATAGGATCGTGGACCAGATTCGCGCCGGCAACTTGGTGTCCACCGTACTCAGACGCAAGGACGAAATCGGACAGCTGAGCAAAGGCATTCACATGATGAGCGAGCAAATCATGAAGACGATGCGGGATAAGGACGAGGAGCGCGAGAAGCTAGCCTTGGCCGTTCGCAAATTATCGCAGCTAGACCAGCAGCAAAAGCAGTTTATCGGCAACGTCACCCATGAGTTCAAAACCCCTCTAACCTCGATTAAATCGTATATTGATCTGCTCGATATGTATCCTGACGACGATAAGCTGCTGGACACCGCCAAAGCAAACATTCTGGGCGATACGCAGCGGCTATACGAGATGGTCGAAAAGGTGCTGCACCTGTCCGCCTTGGAGAAATACGAATTCGAATTCCACAAGGAGAAGCTGGACGTACGACAAGAGCTGTTAACGGTGCTGGATAGCCTAAAGGGGAAAATGGATAAGTTCGGCATTACGGTGGAGACCGATCTGATCGAGGCCTACGTGGATGCCGACAAGGAGCACCTCTCCATCGTGCTTATGAATCTGATGGACAATGCCATCAAGTATAACAAAACCAGAGGCCGCATTTTCGTGAAGACGGAGCTATCTGCTGATCAAGTCATTATTGAAATTGCCGATACAGGCATCGGGATTCCAAGTGACGTCGCCCACAAGATTTTTGATCCGTTCTTCACCGTCGATAGAAGCCGTTCCCGCGAAATCGGAAGCACCGGACTTGGCCTCTCGCTGGCTAAGCAATACACGGAATCTCAGGGAGGCTCCCTCACCCTCGTTCATACCGATTCGGAAGGCACCTTGTTCCGTATCGTATTCCCTGCCTATGGATCATCAGAAGCTTGATCATATCGATCAAGCCGCGAAAAAGGCGGCCCGTTCACTGCCCATAAGGCAACAGACGGGCCGCCTTCTTGCGGCTGTAGCTATCTTTGCAAGGAATAGTTAATCTCGACGATGCCGCTTCTGTAAGGCTTTGAGTTCCATTCCGTATAAACGAGCTTCTCGCCGGAAGGACTCCAAGCAGTGGTTACCGGTTCAACATCGACGGCGATTCGGGTAGACTTGTCGCTTAGCATATCGTACAGATAGAGTCCTTTTACCGTCGCCCCGCTCACATCGGCTTTCATGCCGTAGGCGATCATTCGCTGATCCTGCGACCACGAAATGCCGTTTAGCTCCGTTCCCTTGGCAATCGTTCTGACGATATTTCCGTTAATGTCGCATAGAAGGAGAGTCGTTCTGGAGCCGCTCGCCTGCAGAACCAGCATCTGGCGGCCGTCCGGCGAAGGAAGAGCTCTAATCACGTTGTCGAGGTTCAAGCTCTTCTGTTCCAGGCTGACTAAGTTCAGCGCCTTAAGCGAGGCGTCGTATTGCGTGTTGTAGTAGAGCGTATCTCCAACCTTCTCCACGATGTACAATCCCGTTTCATCCAGCTTGTCGACCCCCGTGATCTTGCCATCCACGGTCGCGGTATAAGCTCCTCCGTTGTAAGCCGTTCCTATAATCGTCTCTGAATCCGCCCATTTGGCGCTTACGGCTCCTCCGTTCGACTCCCCGGTCAGACGGAATGTGTCAAGAGTGTCCATATTCATGACCGAATAAATAGGGTCCCCTAGCGAGTATTCGGAATAGATCAGATGCTTTTTGTCGGGAGACAGCACGGCACTGCCTAAATGCGTATTTTCCTTTTGCTTCAACAGCGTGTATTGACGGGTATCGAGGTCGTACAGATATAGACTCCGGGGATAAGAATCCGCTAGCTCCGCGAGGGACATTTTATCGAGCGATTCGTTTTCCTTCGAGACGACTATCGTATTCTCATCAACCCAATCCATGACTTCCGCATGATCCAAATGCACCATATTCTTAACGGACACGCCGGGCTCGCCAGCCTGATTATTGGCATCGTCAATGACGGTTATCTTCGGAGTAGGCGAAGAAGAAGGATTGTTGTCTCCTGCCGAACATGCGGCAAACATGCAAGCAGCAGCTACGATCGGGATCATTTTTATTGCCGTAAGAAGTCGAATCATGGCCTTTCCTCCCATCTCCTTGATTGCCTAACAGCATTTGGTTGCGTATTACGTTTATTCTCCCCGTACCGTAGACAGAGAAACCCATAACTTTTCGCTGAAAGCCGAAGCTTCCTCTCCTTTCGGATTGCTTATGCGGAACAGGTATTGCTCTCCGGTCTCGGATTTCCACACGATATAATCCCTTATCCCTTCCGCGCCTGTAGACTGAAGATACAACTCGGCATGGCCAAGCGGATGCTCGACTAGCTCGCCGCTGTAATCGGATACTTTGCCGAACGCCTTCAATTCTTTTTCGGCGGATTCACGGAGCTGCTTCAAATCTTCGCCCTCCGGCAGACGCTTCATATCCGCGTAATAATCGTCGTTGGCCGCCAGACTCAGTCGGCCTGTCGCAGCGTCAAAGTCGAATCCCTCGAATGCATAGAAGGAGAATTGTTCCCCTTGTTTCAAGGCGGCGGTTGTCTCCCCCGTTCTCAGGTCAAAGCTTTGGGTTTGCGGACGATCCGTCTGGGAAGTCTGCTCCTCCGTAGCCGCCGGGGTTTCCGTTGCTGCCTGAGGAGTCTCAGCCGCGTTGTCTTCCTGGACGGGTGAAGCCGTCGGAGCGCTGCTCGAATTTTGCGTTGATGGTGTAGAGGAGGAAGACGGTTCAGTCCCTCCTGTCGAGCAAGCCGCAAGCATGCATACAGCGGCCATTACCGGGATCCATTTCATTGCTGTCTTAAGTTTAATCATGTTATTCTCTCCTTTTGTTATCTATGATTTCTATTCTTGTGTCAATCTTGTCTTAAGCCTTCGATTAAGCACATATAAAATGTATCAAAAGAATGTTCCAAAAATAGTAACAGATGTTTCGAAAATGTAAATAAAAGCGTCGGGAATATTGCGTTTGGATGCACAAGGTATCTATCGTGATTTGAGCCCGTATGCCGACCCCTATAAAAAAGGATTCAGCCCTTGAGCCGAACCCTTTTGTTCCAATTTATTAGACCGTGCCAGCGGGCATAAAAGCGATGTAGTAATCCGCGTAAATATGCGCTATAATAGACATGCGAACATATGTTTGATGCCAACAAAACAGTCACAGGAGGTCTAATGAAAGGCACGACTCATCTTACTATCGGCGTTGCGATAGGCGCTGCCGCTGCGGCCCATTACCCGTTTACCGTTGTAAACGCAGCTACCTATCTTGCCGTCGCCGCATTCTCCGCCTTAAGCGCCGATCTCGACGGACCCAGCCTGTTAAGCTCGAAAGCCGGCAAGCTGTCCAAATGGCTGCATGGCCTGCTGCTTTGGAGTGGATGGCTGCTAACGGCGGTTACGGCATACTTGTACTTAAGCGATCACTACATAGACATCCCGCTTGTCATCGCTTGTGCCGCCCTCCTGCTGCTCGGACTTGTCGTCCGGAGCGGCACGATCCGCAATGCGCTGGTCAGCGCGGTTGGCGGTGCACTGATCTATGGCGGATTGACCATGAACATGAGCTGGATGATTGGTTTTGGCGTATTTGTTGCTTGGGTGCCATGGCTGAAGCACCGCGGATTAACCCATACCGTATGGGCCGTTATCGCTTGGGGCGCCATTGCATGGGGTCTTGAGAAGCAGCTTCAGCTGGAAGGCATCATGTACATTGCCGTTGCCGGCTACCTGTCGCATCTGATTGCGGATACGTTAACGCCAAGCGGCGTGAAATGGCTGTATCCGCTCGTAAAGAAATCATTTAAGATACCGTTCTTGTAAAGTAAGGCCAAGCAATAGAAAAGACGCTTCATCACCAGGCTCTCACTTGGTTGAAGCGTCTTTCTTTATGCCGGATATTAACGAAGAAATACGATATTGTCATTGCGGCAGTCGATGGTAAGATCCTTTCCATCCATGTACCACGCATCATTTTCCTCCATATAGAACGTAATGCCGTCTTCAACGGTCTCGATCGCCGGATAGCGGGCCTTATCCTTCATAATGCCAAAGGCGAAGGCGTCTTCTCCGCCGCCGCTGTATCGGACGAAGATCCGCACGCTGTCATTGTTTTTAAAACCCCATTCTTGTTTGAAAAGTGCCGTTGCGGCAGGAGTAACGCTCATTTTCATCGGTCTTTCACCTCCTCTTCCTCGATCTTCACCCATAAGGTCCCGCTCCAGTGCACCCGGTCATCAAGAGCGATTGCTTCCTCCGTCTTGCTGCGGGGAACCGTTACCGGCTTACCCTCTATTTCAAGCAATACCCGATCTTCCTTGACTTCCAACACGATCCCTATCCGCTTGATTTTGCATGAATTCTGCTGTTGATTCATCAACGGCTGCCCGCTCCCCATTGTCTACAATTGATGAAGAGTAACTTCGCTCCTGAGCAGGAATCTGGCATTGGTTCCCGTCTGGCTGATTCCTTTGGAGATATAGATCATGCCGTTCTCCATTTGATGCATCCCTTTATAGATTCCCGCCGCCGGCAAAGCGCCTTTCCTCAAGTACTTGAACAGGAACGGAAGATGGAACTGCATCCCGTGGAAATGCCCCGCCATCAAGTAGTTGAAAGGCTGCTTGATATGGAGCACCACATTCGGGTCATGCGTCAGAACGATCGACGGCTTCCCGGGATCAGCCTTGGCAAATGCCAGCTCCGGATTGCTTTTCTTGCTGGTCCAATCGTCAATGCCGATAAACTGGTAATGCCCTTTATCCAGCACTTCGTTATGGAGCAGCCGAACCCCCGCACCTTCCAGTATCTTCGTTAATTGCCGCAGAGCTTCGGGAGCCAGATGATGATCATGATTCCCGTATACGGCCAGGATTGGCACGCCCGCAGAAGCAAGCTCCTTGATATAACGCTGAACCTTGTGCAAATAAGGGGCAAGCTCCGTGAAATCTCCCGTTATGACAATATACGAGGGCCTCTCGGCTTTTATTAACCGCGTTAACCGGCTTGCCGGTATTCGGATATGCTCGATATGAATATCGCTGATTTGCAGGATTTTTATACCTGCACCTGTCTTATATGTCACTCTCTCAATCTTCAGCCATTGGGTCGGGAGAATAAACAGGACATAGATCAGCAGAAGAAGGGCAACCAGCCCAATTAGGATGTATACGATCATACCAGCCTCCCTTGCTGCTCTTTAAGATTTCATATCTTATTATCGTAAAAAATATGCCTCGCCTTTAGTTCTCCCTCAATTATGCTCATAATGCCAAAAGAATACTGAGGCTGCTTGCGCCTCGCCGTTGCCGAGCCGGGATTGAAGAGCAGAATCCCATTGTGCTCCTTCATGAAAGGGATATGGGAATGGCCAAAGACGATGGCATCCACCTGATTGGCGGTAAAAGCCAGAGCGGCATTCTGCTCTGCCTTCTTGCCGGAGGACGGGAGATGGCCGTGCACGAGGCCAATCCGTTTGCCGCCCGCCGTCACGATTTTCTTATAGCCCAGCTTCTTGACGATCGTTTCCCCGTCATTGTTGCCGGCTACTCCTTTGACCGGGGCAAATTTCCTTAATTCGCTGTATACGGCTGAGCTGGTCCAATCTCCCGCATGCAAGATGAGATCGGCATTCTCCAGCTCCGCAAGCAGGCGCGGCGGAAGGGCTTTCGCCATTCGCGGCATATGGGTGTCGGAGACGACTACAATTTTCATAGGCGCTGCACTCCTTTGACCTCTCGATTTCCGATACTCAGGAATAATGCTGCACATGCTGAAGCGTCTGAACAAATATTTCCTTCACATGATCATCGTCCAGCGAATAATAGACCGTCTTGCCGGCCTTGCGCCGTTTGACGATTCGCACGTTGCGCAAGTAACGCAGCTGATGGGATACAGCCGACTGCGCCATGTCCAGCACCTGGCATAAGTCGTGCACGCATAGCTCGCGGTCGAGCAGCGCGTAAATCATCTTCACCCGGGTCGGATCGCCAAGCGCCTTGAACAGCTCCGCCAGATCAATCGCCGTCTTTTCCTCTACTCTGGCGCTAGCCATACTGCCGCTCTCCAGATCCGTGCCCAGACAGGAATCTTCGCATTGATCATCGATCATTTTTTCCACAATGAGCACCACCTTATGTACATACCGACATTATAGCAGAAATAGAAGAAGCTCCTCTATATAAGGAGCTTAATCGTCAATATGAGGTTTTATGCCCGTGCGCACCAGCGAACGCACGCATCTACCACTTGCTTCATCTCCGGCAGGATCAGAGAGTGATGGTTGTGGGCCGGCGTCAGGCAGCATACCCGTCCTTTGCCATACGAATGCGACCAGCCGCCAATGGATTCCCCGTCTTCGGAGAAGGAGCGCATGAACACGTTCGTATTCGATTCGTCGCAATAGACGAAATAATGCTCCTCTACCGATTCGAAGCTAAGCGAAGGATGAATGGCAACATGCTCTCCAGAAGCCGATACGGCAACAGGCTCGAACCGAACCCGCTTTTGCTCGGGATGGTATTTGAAATAACCTCTCGTCATGGAGACGTACGCGCCGTCCTCCGGGTAGGACGCAAGTCCGGAATGCCAGGATAACCAGCCGCCGCCTTCATACACGTATTGGAGCATCGCCTGTTCCGTCTCCGGATCAAGCCAATGGATCGGATTCTCGTCGGCCGGGTTGATCTTATCATCCTTGAAGAGAATTACCGCGTCCGGCTTATCCTGAAGCGCTTTCGCAAGCCGGTCCACGGTGGTATAAGTCAGATTTACTTTACCGCTTGCCAGCCAGGAAGCCAGACTCTCTTCCAGCCCTTCAGCGATGACCGATTCGGGATGATAATAGTCTCCGATAACCGCCAGTAGTCTGTGCATAAGATGTCCTCCCCGGTGTTATTTATCGTTCTCGAGCAGTTCGATTAAGATTTTAAGCTGCGGGATGGAATCAAAATAGGCATAACGCCCGCCGGTGTACTCACCCTTCTGCTGCAGCTTCATGCCCTTGCTCTCCATAATGGCAATCTTCTCTTTCATTCCTTCTATGACAAACGCGATATGATGCGGTCCTTCTCCATGCTCCTCCAGATGATTCCTCCATGTGCTTGGATGAGCGTCTGGTTCAATCAATTCCAGCTGAAGCGAATCCATGTTGAAAAATGCCAGCTTGGCGCGTGCCTGCGACGGCGCGCCTTGAAACTCGGTTTGCGCTTTATCGGGGGTATCCGTCCAGCTCCATGCCGGTTTGTCCACGCCGAAGAAATTCGCGTACGCTTCACTTACCGCCTCGATATCATGCACAAGAATCCCGATTTGGGTAATCATTTTTGTTCCGATTGCCGATTGGCCCATCTTAATACCCCTTCCTTCCATACGCATAAAGTTGGCAGGAGCTACCCGCCTTATTGGGGGTTCGCCGTTGACTCAACGATCCCTGCCATCCCGCGCAAAAAAAGATTAGAGATAGACATGAAGCTTAATCAGAGCGTTATGGACAGCGGCTTTCAGCTCTTCTTTTTCCTCTCCCTCAAGAAAGGCCGCTTCGGCACTATTAACAGCCAGCCGCGCAAGCTCCTCGATCGTAAAGCCGCAATGCTCCGCCAGCATTTCGTATTCAAGATTCATCGTTGTTCCCGATACGGTCATGTTGTCGGTATTCACCGTAACCAGAATTCCCTGTTCCATAAACGTGCGGATCGGGTAAGCATCCCAGCCCGTAACCGCCTTAGTCTGAATATTGCTGACCGGACACATCTCAAGAGGCGTTCGGGTGGCTTTCACTAATTCGATGACGGCAGGATCCTCCGTCATGCGAACGCCATGCCCAATCCGGCGGGCGCCTAGTCTCGTAATGGATTCTCTCACATTGCCCGCGCTTCCCGCTTCACCGGCATGAATGGTGATCGGCAGCTTATAGCGGCTTGCCAGGTCGAAGACATCTTGATGCAGCGCTGGCGGGAAGCCCGCTTCGTCGCCGGCCAGATCAACGGCAACCACGCCTTTGCCGTAATACTCGCGCGCGGCTTCGATGACCTCGAGGTTTTTCTCTACGGAATCATGGCGCATGCAGATCACGATGACTCTAGCCTTAACACCAAACGTTTGTTCGCCCTTCTGCAATCCGGCAATCGTATGCAGAATAGCTTCCCCCGCGGACAACCCTTCGAGCGTATGAAGCATGGGGGCAAACCGAACCTCCACATAGAGACAGCCGGAAGCAGCCGCTTGCTCAACAACCTCCTCGGCAATACGCTCCAGCGACTCGGCGGTCTGCATAAACGGCAGCACAAAATTGAATTTGCTCAAATATTCAACGAGACTGTTGCAGCTCTCATCAATTTGCATCCATGGCGTAAGGTCGCCTTCTGCTCCTACAGGCAATTCTTTATCCTGTGCCTTCGCGAGCTCCCGGATGGTCTCCGGCTTTACGCTGCCGTCCAAATGCACATGCAGATCGATCTTGGGCAGCAGTCTGATTTGTTCCTGTAGTTGTTGATCCAATATGTACACCTTCCTTATGGTTAATAACGGATAACTGAAAACGGCATCTCCCTTCCTGCAGCAAGCCGAAAGGTGGACACCGTCTTCGTATTTTACTATGTTTGATCATAAACATCCAGTGCGGCCTGCAGCCCCGCTCCGGTATGAAGCTTTGCCCCGTGCCGGATTAATACGCCTTCCAGGGCGCCTAGCAATTGAAGGACATTTTGCTTGCGGCAGCTGTAACCCATCGTTCCTATTCGCCATATTTTCCCCTTCAAGCTGCCGAAGGAGCTCGCGATTTCAATGCCAAACGCGTTAAGCAGCATGCTCCGGACGGATTCGCCGTCAATGCCTTCCGGTATGCTGACGCATGTTACGACCGGAAGCTTGCTGGACGGGTCGCCATACAAGGTAAGTCCCATCGCTTCTAGGCCGGCTACCAATGCCGACTCGTTAACGCGATGGCGGGCGAAGCGCGCTTCCAGCCCTTCCTCAAGCACCAGACGCAGGCCTTCGCGCAAAGCGTACAGCATAGAGGTCATTTCGGTATGATGATTAAGTCTGGCCGGGCTCCAGTAATCCTGCAGCTGCGCGAGGTCAAAGTAATTGCTTCGAATGACGGGGCGACTGACAGACGTGCTGCTTACGCTGTCGGTTCCTGTACGCAAGCCACGTTCGATGGTCTTGCGGGCATTAATCTTGGCCGCTGCGATGTCATTGTACGTAATCGGGGCCATGCCGGACGGCACGGAGAGACATTTTTGCGTGCCTCCGATCACCGCATCCATAAACCACTCATCGGTATTTACCGGTACGCCGCCAATGGTAGCTACCGCGTCTACAACAAAGAGAATGCCTAGCTCTCGGCATACCTTGCCTATCTCCGCAAGCGGCTGCATCCGCCCGGTAGACGTCTCCCCGTGCACCATTAGCACAAGCGCAGGCTTTTCCCGGTGAATCGCGCGGATAACCTCCTCAGGATCAAAGACGGTGCCCCATTCCCTCTCGATAAAAGCGACCTCGGCACCGACACGCTCTGCAATCTCGTATAACAGATTGCCGAAACGGCCGTAGATGGGAATAAGAACCTTATCGCCCGGCTCTATCAGACTGGTTAATACGGCTTCAATGCCCGAGCGGGACGTTCCGTCAACCGGGAATGCCCAATGATTCGTCGTACGGAACAAGGAGCGGAGCATCTCCATCGTATCGTTCATATAAGCTGTGAATTCAGGGTCGAATTGGCCTAGAATCGGGTATGAGAGCGCCCGGAGCACCCTCGGATCCACTTCAACGGGACCAGGGGTCATTATCGTTCTTTGAGATGGCGCTAGTTCGTCGTAACGTTTCATGGCAGTATCCCCTCATAAGCTAACTCATATAGTAAAGCGGCCAATACGGAGACGCCTTCGGCCAGCTCTTCAGGCGATGTATATTCCTGCGGCGAATGGCTGATGCCTGACTTGCTCGGAACAAACAGCATCGCCGTCGGATAATGCGGGGTAAACATTTGCGCATCATGACCCGCTCCGCTCACCATTCTGCGATAAGGAAGAGACAGATCATTGGAGATCCGCTCCAGCTTATCGCTAAGCTCCCGGTTCATCGGTGCGGGCTTAGCCGCAAGCCACGGCACAATCGTCAGCTCGAGCCCGCGCCATTTGGCAACTTCATTAAATTTTGCGATTGCGTTGTCGCAGAACTTCGTGATAACGGCTTCATCAATATGACGGATATCAACGGTAAAGCTAACTTCCCCAGGCACCACATTTGGCGTATTGGGTATACATTCGATCCGGCCAACCGTGGCGACAAGCGGTTCCCCGCATAACAGCGCATCGGCTTCAAGCTGCAGAATCATCTCCGCCGCGCCAACCAGCGCGTCATGACGCATGGACATCGGAGTTGTTCCGGCATGATTGGTCTCGCCGCGTACCGTTACGACATACCGGCGCTGACCGACTATGGCTTCCACGATACCGATTCGCTTGCGCTGCCGCTCCAATACCGGTCCTTGCTCAATATGAATCTCAACAAAGGCCCCGATATCCCCGCGGGCACTTGCTTCCTGTTCCGGCTTGCCGAATCCCGCTGCTTCCATTGCCTCCTGGAGGCTGATCCCGTCAGAGTCAAAGACGATACCGCCGCTCTGCCAGTCATAGACGCCGGTCATATTGCCGGACCCCCAATAGGTAAGAGGAAATCGGCTGCCTTCCTCTTCGCAGAAGGAAACAATCTCCAAGGTATTCACCGGCTGTCCGTACGTATCCTTCAAATACGTAACGGCCGCAATCCCTGCCGCTATGCCATACGCTCCGTCGTAACGGCCTCCCGAGCGTACCGTATCGATATGCGACCCGGTTAGAATAACCGGCGCTTCCTTGCTGCTTCCTTCCAAACGGCCAAATAGATTGCCTACTCTATCGAAGCGGACATCCATGCCGAGCGATTTCATACGCTCCGCTAGGAACAGCTGAGCCTGCAGCCATTCCGGTGTATATAGCAGCCGGGTAACGCCTCCCTGATCATCCGCGCCAAAGGAGGACAACTCATCAAGAAGACGGGAAACAAAGGAGGCGGCTTCTTGTTCCATCGGTATCCTCATCATAAACAGCCTCCTCTTATGGGGTTTGTTGATGGGCATTGACGGGCTTCAGCAATAATTGTCCTTGCCTTACCTCTTGAACGCCATCTTCTTCGGAATAAACGGTCAGGCCTCTGACCAGCGTGGCAGTCACCTTGCAAGTCATTTCCCGGCCAATATACGGGCTTACCTTATGCCTTTGCCACAAGTCCTTCTCTGCAAGCGTGTAGGATCGGCGAGGGTCCACCAGAACGAGATCTGCATCGGCCCCTTCGGCAATATGCCCTTTATGCGGATAGAGCCCGAATCGCTTGGCAGGCCCAGCGGATAATACATCCATCAGTTGATGAAGCGGGATTTGCCTCTTCACCCAGCCTTCGTCCAGCATAATCTCGAGACTGCTTTGCGCGCCGGCAATACCGCCCCATGCTTCGAAGAAGGACAACGATTCGTCAAGCTTCAGCTCCGGCGGGCAAGGGGAATGGTCAGAGGCGATAACGTCCAGCTTGCCTTCGGCGAGCAGCCGCCACAGCCCTTCCTTCTGCTCCTTGCTTCGAAGCGGTGGCGCGCATTTGGCTGCAGGGCCGATGCTCGCCATATCCTCATCGGTCAGAAGAAGATAATGCGGGCAGGTCTCTACCGTTACGGCAACGCCGCGTTTCTTCGCCCGATCGATCAGCTCAACCGCCTCTACGCTGCTGATATGGACAAAATGAACCTCGCAGTCCGTCTGCTCCGAGAACAGGATTGCTTTGTTCACGGCCTCCAGCTCGGCAATAACCGGGCGGGAGGCCACAAATGCGCGGGCATCGGTTCGTCCCTCCTGAACCGCTTGTTCCGCCAGCCGGGAGGTGATCGCGTCGCTTTCCGCATGGAGGGCTACAAAGCCTCCTAATGCGGCAATCCGTTTCATTCCTTCATAGAGCGTCAAGTCGTCCACCTCGCGGAAGCGGCCTTCGCCTTCTCCGCCCGGATTGGACATAAAGGCTTTGAAGCCGCGTACTCCAGCGGACGCCATCTTTTCCAGCTGATCCAGCTTGCCGGGAACGAGCCCTCCCCAGAAGGTATAGTCGACCGCCGAATGTCCCTCGGCCAGCTTTTCCTTCAGAGACAACGCTTCCGGCGTTACCGTAGGCGGATTGCCGTTAAGCGGCATATCCGCATAGGCGGTGCAGCCGCCGGCAGCCAGAGCTGCCGAGCCCGTTGCGAAGCCTTCCCAATGGCCAAAGTTCGGCTCATTAAAGTGAACATGAATGTCGATCATGCCGGGAAGGACGTATTTGCCTTCCGCATCCAGAACATCATCGGCCGCGCAATCGGCGAGCGATTCGGAGATGGCTGCGATTTTGCCGCCGATAATGCCAATATCCATGGAATAAGTGCCATCCGGAAGAACAACCTTTCCGTTTCGGATCATGCGATCAAATACCTGGTTCATTCTGCAGCCTCCTTCTCTTCAGCTTCCCCGGTAGGTGCTGTAGCCGCCGGGAGCGACCAGCAGCGGGATATGATAATGCGAGCTTGCATCCGCCGCGCAGAAACGAATCGGAATGCGGTCGAACACCAGTTCACCGCCTAGAATATGGCGCCTTTTCTCATCCTGGAAGTACTCCCCCGCACAGAAAACAATCTCATAGACGGCGGCCAGCATCTCTTCGCCGCCAAGCAGCGGCGCATCCAGTCGTCCATCCGCATTGGTTATTGCCGTCCGCAAGAGGGTACGTCCTTCAGCTGAGCCTTCCGCAGATTCGATCAGCCAGAGCTCTACTTGCAGCCCTTCGGCGGGCTTGCCTAAAGATGTATCCAGCACATGGGTTGTAATGCGTCCTCCGCTCATAAGCTTCACTCTCCGTCCGATATCAGATCTTCCCGGGTCAACGTAAACCCTTGGAAACCATATGGAGGGCGAGGCTCTGTATAGACGCCGGCCGGATCGGCTTCCGTATTGTCCACAATCGTCTCCCAAGTCCTGTTGTTCGACTCGAATCTCACTTCGGCCAGCTGCGGGAAGCGGGTAAGAATACGAAGTCCCACTTGATAGATTAAGAATTGAATGGATGGCGATTTCATTTCATGGAACACGTTATGGGTAATATCCCGGATTTGCTCCGCGGGAACATACCGGCCAAGCTCGGCATCAACCGCATCGTCAGCTTGATCGTACTTCCAGGTGATATCCAGGAAGATAAAAAGCGGTCGGTCGTAGCTCTCCGGCAATGTCGTATATTCGTCGCGGACAAATCCATAGAAGGAGCTTCCGCTTACCTTAATGAGCTGAAGATCGGTAATCGCGCATTCAAGCGACTCAATGACGGGAGCCCCGTCTTTCCGCCCCAGCTTCATCGACGCGCTGGCATGATCGTTATGCGATCGGCGGTAGACAAGCGGGCTTGGCTCCAGTCCTTCTTGGCCAGGCGAAGCTACCTCCAGCGTCTGGAACGGAATACGGTCCGCGCTCAGCTCGACGGCGTCAATATGCGGATATCTGTCCATGAACCTCTTGCTGATGAAGGAAAGCAGCCCTTCGGTTGTGCTGCCTTCGTAAGCGGCGGTATGGCGCAGAATAAAGTTTTTCATCGAGTCGGTTGCCACAACCAGGGAATTATCGCCTTCGGTAAACGAAGTCAGGAGCTGCTCGCTGCTTACGGCAAACGTTATATTATGGGCAAAGATGACATTGCTGTCACCGGTATAGGCGGATTCAGGAACTGCGGTTACGGATAACGGCTTCGCATACGTACGATAGGTGAGCACATCGCCTTTTCCATAATAAAGAGTGCGACCGCTGCGGAGTTTAAGCATGAATACCAATCCCTTCTATTCCGTAATAAGGTCATGTAACCGAAATTTCGTAATGCGGGCGATCTGCCATAACGCTTCGTCCGCTTCTTCCTCCAGGCTGTTATCAATCCTTGCTTCCATCGCGGCTAAAATATCGGATTTATCCTTGCCGCGAACGGCGAGGATAAACGGAAAACCAAACTTGCCGGTATATTCGCGGTTCCTTCTGGTGAACACCTCGAACTCCTCCGGCGTCAGCCTGTCGAGTCCCGCTCCCTTCTGCTCCAACGTTGAATACTCGCCGATCTTGATCCGCGTTGCCAGATCCGGATGCTCCCGGAATAACGCGATCTTTCTGTCCTCCGATGAATGAATCACTACCTTCACCATCGCGTCATGCAGCTCATCTGCCGTGCGGAAGGGCCTTGCGTCAAAGGCAAGCTCGGCAACCCAAGGCGAATGCTCGAAAATGGCGCCAAGAGCTTCGACGAACTGCTCCTTTGGCATCTCGTTAATCGTGGACAGATTCAGATTCATAGGCTTCCCTCCTCCACTCTATCGCTTTTTGTACGGCTCTCTTAATGCCCCCATAACCGGTGCAACGGCATATATTGCCGGATAACGCTTCTTCGATCTCCGGCGGAGTCGGATCGGGATTATGATCCAGCAGCGCCTTCACCGATATAATCATCCCCGGCGTGCAATAGCCGCATTGGAAGCCGCCTTCCTCTAGAAAAGCACGCTGGATGGGATCCATTCCCCCGGCGGACACGCCTTCTATCGTTGTAATCGACTTGCCCGAGCATTGATAAGCCATGGTCAGACAGGAGTTGACCGGCACACCGTCGACCATCACCATGCATGCGCCGCATCTTCCGATATCGCAGGAACGCTTGGTCCCCGTCATCTCGAGGTCATCGCGCAGAATATGAAGCAGACGTTTGGCCGGCGGTACGTTCAAGCTGATCTCTTGACCGTTAAGCGTACAAGGAATCGAGCTCGTCTCAAGCCTGGATAAGGGCTTCATCGAATCTTTCATTCTCCGCTCACCGCCTTATCTAGTAATTGATCGATAGATTGTGCGAGCAGGAGCTCCGGATCAATCGGGAGCTTTGTTACCCGCACGCCAACCGCATCGTAGATTGCCGCCGCAATAGCCGGTGCCAGCGTGACCGAACCCACCTCTCCTATGCCTCGCGGACCATAAGTATCTTCTTCCGGCAGCTCTTCAATCGGATGGACGTCCATTGTTCCCCGATGCTCGGCTATGGTTGGGACCAGATACGTATCCAGGTTTTTCGTCAAATATTGCCCGCCGCTCATGACGGCGTCTTCCGTGAGCGCAAAGCCAAGCGCCATGCTGCTGCCGCCTTCAATCTGCCCGAGAAACCCTTGCGGATTAATAACGGGTCCTGCGGCAACCGTGTGATATTGATGCAGAAGCCGAATCCGACCGGTTAATTGATTCACCTCTACCTTTACGGCAACCGCCGAGTACGTATAAAGAAAATGGGCGCCTACCTTCTCGGTTGCCGAGGTCGGAAAGTGGAATTGGGTCGTGCTGGTGATCGGTTCGACGCAACCGGCCGCAAGCGCCGGATAGGTAATAAGGCACTCCGCTTCGGAGGAATCGGTATCTGCATCAATGGCATAGACTCCGCCTTCGCCGAACCGCAGCCGGCTTGCCGAAAGCTTCAAGATCTCTGCCGCTTTGCCGAGCACTGCCTCCTCGAAC
This sequence comes from Paenibacillus glycanilyticus, assembly GCF_023715145.1. Classification (GTDB taxonomy): domain Bacteria; phylum Bacillota; class Bacilli; order Paenibacillales; family Paenibacillaceae; genus Pristimantibacillus; species Pristimantibacillus glycanilyticus_A. The sequence goes on from NZ_JAMBNP010000001.1 coordinate 66,034, forward strand.
AACGGCCGAAGGTTCTGAAGCGACTTCCACATCATGCTTGTTGCTCGGGAAGCGGTTGTCGACCCGCTGTCCGGTACGACATCCGTATCGCCGATAATGATGCGGATATCCTGCGATGCGAAGCCGAACTGCTCAATCAGCATTTGCTCCAAGGAAGCGATAAGTCCTTGGCCGAATTCTTCATATCCGAATACCGCTTCGATTTTGCCGTCCGCGGCGAGCGTCAATCGCCCGCCTGCCGGATCGGGAATACCGAAGCCAAGCCCTGCGCCGTGCATCGTGAACGCCGCTCCAATACCGGTACGGATCCAAGGCTCGGCTTGCTCTTCCTCGGTTCTGCCCGGGTTGCCGCGCTCCTGCCATAAGGCGCTTGCCGTCATGGCGGCCGATACTTGCTTCGCGCCTTCTGTGAGAGCGATCGGATGGTCAAACGGGCCGGGATCATCGGATTTACGCATGTTGCGCAGCCTGAGCTCCCAAGGATCGATGCCGAGCTTTTCCGCCAGACGATCGAATTGTCCTTCCAGCGCGAATATCGCCTGATTGCCGCCAAAGCCCCGGAACTCGCCGGATAAGCCGTTATTGGTGTAGACCGAGAAGCCTTCCACATCGAGATTCTCATAGCGATACGGGCCAATCACATGTTCAACGGCAAAATTCAGTACTTCCGCTCCAAGCGTGGCGTAGGGACCCGTATCCGCGATAATCTTCGCTTGATGGGCAATCAGCTTGCCGTTCTCGTCAATGCCGGTCTTCATCGAAATCTTCATCGGATGCCGCTTTAGTCCCACGCGAACCGATTCCCATCTGGAATTATGAAGCTTCACCGGACGTTTGGTCGCCCGAGCCAGCAATGCTCCGTAGGGCTGAACGTTCAGCTCGTCTTTCCCTCCGAATGAACCGCCAATCGGACTGGATACGATCCGGATATCGCTTTGCGGTATCGCCAGAATGCGAGCCAGCTGCATCCGGTCCATAAATCCGTGCTGTGTGGGCGAATAAACCGTCAGTCTTCCGTCATCACCAGGGATAAATAACCCGCCTTCGGTCTCCATGTACGTATGCATCTGCCGCGGCGTATAATACGTTTCCTCCACGACATGCGCGCAGCTGTCGAAGCCGGCATCAACATCGCCGCGTTTGAATCCGTTCCGGTGGAGCAGATTGCCTTGCGGATGCAGCTTGGGAGCATCGTCCTCAAGCGCATATTCCGCATCCTCCACGACCTCGAGCAACTCGTAATCGACTTCAATTAACCGAAGAGCCTGCTCGGCAATTTCTATCGAGTCTGCCGCCACTGCCGCTACGGCGTCTCCAACATACCGTACGCGATCCTCGCATAGGACCGGCTGATCGGGATTGGCGATACCAAACCGGTTAAGACCCGGTACGTCTTTGTGGGTAATGACAGCGTGAACGCCGTCCATCGCCGCGGCTTGTTCCGTTCGTATGGCCGTGATCCGCGCATGCGGATGAGGACTCCGCAATACGCGGCCAATAAGCATATCTGGAGCCGTCATATCGGTAAGATAAGCCAGCTTGCCGGTTACTTTGTCAGGCCCGTCTGGACGAACACGCCAGCGTGCCCCGCTTCCTTTCCGATTCAACAGCATATTTGACCACCCATCCTCTCTTTACCTTAAAAACGCGCTCTGCTGCCGAAGAACAGCAGCAGCCGTTTCACCTCGAATTCTAAGATTTTTATAGGCTTCTCCCTATAATCAGACTTAGAATTCTCCGGAATGAAACGCGCTCTGCCGCCTGGGGACGCAAAGCCGTTTCACCTTACCGCTTTCCATAGTTCCGAAGCGATCAAATTCGCTGCCGCTTTCTTGCGATAGCTGACGGGTACAAAAGCGTCACCTTTAGGTTCATAGTGCTCAACAACAAGCGCGTAGACCTCGGTAATGGTTTTCTTATTGGCAATCTTGCCGGTCAGGAATTGTTCAACCAACTCCAACCGATGCGGAATCGTTTGACCGCCGCCAAGCGCAAGCCGCACATCGCTCAGCCGGTTGTCCGAATCGAGCTGTACGCTTAATGCCGCGGTTACTACTGATGGAGTAAAGGCGTCCCTTCTTCCGACTTTATGGTAAGCGACGAATCGCTTCGTATTCGAATCCAGGGCTGGTTGGGTCAGCTCGATGGCAATCAGCAGCCGTTCCCTCCACGCTGCATGAACGGCAGCGGTGGACAGCCATTCGGATAAAGATTCCTGCAGTCCATTCGAGCCGTCATGCCAATGCAATACGGGATCGTAGATGAGCAAGGCCGGCAGCGAATCTCCTACCAGGGATAGAACGTTGCCGCCGATTGTGGCCAAATTACGGATCGACGGGGCCGCAATACTGCGGGCCGCTTCGGTCAGAAGCGGGAAACTCGCATGTACCAGCGGACTGGTACGCAGATCCGACAGAGTTATCATCGCTCCTAAAGTGCCCGTTCCGCTCTCGCAATCGATATGAATGCCATGCAGCTCTTCTATTTCCCCTACGTTAATGAGATGGTTCGGCATGGCCGCCAGCCCCGCTTCCCATTGTGTCCGCAGCAGCGTGCCTCCTGCGGTATACACGCCTTCCGTACCAAGCGTTTGTTTCAGCTGCCAAGCCTCCGCAGCGGTTGCCGGATGCCAGACGAAAGGTGCTTCAGCTACTCCTTGTGCATTCGCAGCCATTACGCCATCCCCTTTCGTTAAAATCGTTGTTCGCGAATATATGGTGTACCAAGCGATTCCGGTGATCCCGACGGCTTGTTGCGATTACGCCAGCCCAGGAACATGAGAACCAGAATGGTCACGATGTAAGGAATCATTTTCAGGAAGTAGGACGGAATCTCGCTGCCTATCAATTGAATGCGGAAGCCGATGGTATCCAAAGCGCCGAAGAAATAAGCACAGAATAACGCGCGGATCGGATTCCATCTTGCAAAAATGATAAGAGCTACGGCGATCCAGCCCCTGCCTGCCGTCATGCCTTCAATCCAGGTCGGCGAATACACCATAAGCAGATCCGCTCCGGCAAGGCCAATCAGCATCGAGCCGGCAATGATATAGCCGTAACGGAAGGTCTGAACACGAATGCCCATAACGTCAGCCGTTGGCGGGTTATCGCCAATTGCTCTCAGATGCAATCCCCATGACGTGCGATGAATGTATAAGTGCAAAACGATAACAAGAATAAAGCTGAACCAGGTCAAAATATCAAGATGCGCGAATATTCCGCCAATTACGGGTACATCTTCAAGCCAATTTAGATTCACCTTCGGAACGGCGCCTGCAACCGGCTGGCCGGTAATGCTTTTTCCAAGATAAGCGCTAAGCCCCGTCCCGAATAACGTTAGTGCCAAACCGCTGACAATCTGATTGGCCCTAAGCGTTACGCACATGAAAGCATGAACGACGCCAAGCACCGCGCTGATCGCGCATGCAGCCATCAAGGTAAGCGCCAGATTGCCGGTGTTCAGATAAGTCATACAGGCGATAACCGCCCCCATCAGCATGAGTCCCTCTGCACCAAGCTGAATAATGCCCGAACGTTCAATCAGAATGCCGCCTAGCGTTGCGAATAAGAGAGGCGTGCCGGAAGAGATGGCTGCTACTACGATTTGTACGAAGATATCCATGGTCTACCTCCCCCTTCTATCCGTTTCTCCGGATTCGGAATTTGCTGGCCATGCTGCCCGCGATCAGGAAGAACAGAATCGCCCCTTGAATCATCGATGAAATGGAGGAAGGAAGGCCAATGGTTTGAACGCTGAAGCCTCCGACAATCAGTCCGCCAAACAGGAATGAGGAGATAACAAGACCCAGCGGGTTCAGCTTCGCAAGCCATGCGACGATTATCGCCGTGTACCCATAACCCGGGGAAATCCCGTACATCAAGCGGTGGGTGACACCCGATACTTCCGCCATGCCAGTCAGACCGGCCATACCGCCGCTGATCAGCATAACAAGCAGAATATGACGGCTGATCTTGATCCCTGCGTTCTTCGCCGCTTCCGGGTTCGCGCCGATTAGACGGAGCTCATAACCCCAGCGGGTGTATTTCATCAGGAAGGCGTACAGCAGGACTGCGATAATCGCGAACACGAGGCCAAGATGAAGCCTTGTATCGCCAAGCACCGGAAGCGACTGCGCCTCCGTGAATACCGGAGTACCCGGGAAATTAAAGCCCTTCGGATCCTTCCATGGACCAAAGACGAAGTAGTTCAAAGCGAGCAGTGCCACGTAATTGAGCATCAGGGATGAGATGAGCTCATTCACCTGGAAATACGTGCGGGGAATGGCTGTTAACAGCCCCCAAATACCGCCGCCGATTATACTGAACACAAGCATGGCCGGGATCACCAAGTATGCGGGCATATTCGGAAAATATACCGTCACCGCCGTCGCGGCCATCGCTCCGGCGAGGAATTGCCCTTCCGCCCCGATGTTCCAGACCGAGATGCGGTAAGCAATCGCAACTCCGATTCCGCATAAGAGAAGCGGAATAGATTTGACCAGCGTTTCGGTAATGCCGAACGTGGTGCCAAATGCCCCGGTAATCATTTTGGAATACACCGTGATCGGGTTCATGCCATTGGCTGCAATAAAGATGCCGCAGAAAACTAAAGCAAGCAGCACGGAGATGATCGTCATCCACCATGGACTTTCCTTCCTGGAAGGATCCATTTCGATTCTCAAGGACAGCAGCTTGCTGCGGCGCGGCGTAATATCGGGTTGTTCGACGGCGATGGTGCTTTGAACCGGCTGCTTGCTCATACGACCTTCTCCTCCTCTTCGTCTTCCGCATCCCGCACGCCGGCCATGTATAAGCCGATCTGCTCGCGGGTTGCTTCCCCTCTCGCCATCTCGCCGACCATGCGACCGTTATAGATTACTAATATGCGGTCGGACAGCTGCATAACCTCATCCAAGTCTTCCGAAATAAGAAGGATGCTTTTTCCTTCTCCGCGCATCTCGGTCAACAGGCGGTGCACGCCCTCCGTCGCGCCCACATCAAGCCCTTGCGTAGGATGAACCGCCACCATGAAGAGCGGATCCTGCTCAACTTCTCTGGCAAACAGCAGCTTCTGCTGATTGCCTCCGGATAATTGTCTGACCGGTGTATCAAGTCCCGGCGTCTTCACGTCAAACTGTTCGACAAGCGTTTGCGACCAGTCGCGGTTCGCTTTGAAACGCAGGAAGCCAAGCCGGGAACGCTCACTTGTTCGATAGGATTTAAACAAGAGGTTATCCACAATACCCAGGCTTCCGGCAAGACCGCTTTTCATCCGGTTCTCCGGCACATGGGCAATGCGGGCTTCGATAGCACCGCGGACTGATGCGTTCTTAAGCGGGCTGCCGTTAAAGGTAATAGCGCCCTTGCGCCAGGATCGGAGTCCCGTAAGCACCTCCGCCAGCTCCTTCTGTCCGTTGCCCGCTACGCCTGCAACCCCGACGATCTCGCCTTCATGCACCTGAAACTCCATTTGATTCAAAGCCTTGCGTCCATGATCCGCATACACGTCCAGCTGATCGACAATAAGGAGCGGCTTGCCTTTCGGACGGCTTGCCAGAGGCTTCATGGCCGTTAGCTCTTTCCCAACCATAAGTCTTGCAAGCTCGCGTTCGTTCGTGCCTTGTCTCTCCAGCGTATGCGTCAAACGGCCTTTGCGCATGATGGAGATGCTGTCGGAGATCGCCATGACCTCTTTCAGCTTATGGGTCGTAATAATGACGGTCTTCCCCTCTGCCCTCATCTGATCAAGGGTTACGAATAGCTGCTCCGCTTCCCCTGGAGTAAGCACCGAAGTAGGCTCATCCAAAATAATCAGATCGGCGCCGCGGTACAGCGTCTTAACGATCTCTACCCGTTGCTGCTCGCCGACGGACAATTGCCAGATCGGACGGTCAACCGGAAAGGTCAGTCCGAATTTGGTTGCGATCGCATCAATCTCTTCCTGCTTCTTCTTCATCCATCCCGGACCGCGCCAGAAGGATGTTTTCTCTCCCAGTATGATATTCTCCGCGGCCGTTAACGTCTGTACCAGCCGGAAGTTCTGGAAGACCATTCCGATTCCGAGCTTCATGGCATCCTTGGGTGAGCGGATCTTTGCTTTCTCCCCATGAATATAGATCTCGCCGCTGGTTGGCCGGTAGACGCCGGACAGCATGCACATCATCGTGCTTTTGCCAGCACCGTTCTCACCTAGCAACGCGTGAATTTCTCCCGCTTTTGCCTTGAAATCAACCTGGTCATTCGCAACGACGGAGCCGAATTGCTTGACGATGCGCTGCATTTCAACGGAGTAGGTTTCGAGCATTCCGTATCCTCCTTAAAAGAATTGCGAAGCAATTCTTGCTTCGTAAGCATTAGCCTAAAGAATTGCGAAGCAATTCTTGCTTCGTAAGCATTAGCCTAAAGAATTGCGAAGCAATTCTTGCTTCGTAAGCTTTAGCTTAAAAGAATTGCTTCGTATGCACTCGCTTTGTAGATAGATGGAGGCCTATAAATCAACAAATCCCTTGGGAAAGGGATTTGTTGATTTGGCCGTTTAGTCTTGTCTTTGCGATTATTGAGGAATCGTTCCTTCTACGCCTTTGACGAACCAGTTCATCTCAAGAATCTGTTCAAGACTCATCGTTTGGCCGGCTTCCAGCTTGGAAGCGCCGGATGCGTCTGTAATCGGACCGCTGAATACGTTCAGCTCGCCTTTTAAGATTTTCGCTTGCGCGTCTTCAACCAGCTTCTTCACATCGCCTGGAATGCTAGGTCCAAGCGGAGCAAGGCCAACCATGCCGTCTACTATATCACCGGAGTACTGCTCGCTCTTCCATGTTCCGTCGATGACAGATTGTACGACTTTCGTATAATAAGGACCCCAGTTCCATGTCGGGTTCGTTAAGTAAGCATCCGGTGCATAACGGGTCATATCGGAGTCATTGCCGCCAGCGAGCGCGCCTCGCTCGGCAGCCGCTTGCAGTGTTGCGGGGGAATCTTGATAAGCAAGCAGGACGTCTGCTCCTTTATCCAGCAAGCTGATCGCCGCTTGGCGTTCGGCCGTCGGATCGTACCAAGTGTTGCTCCATACCACGTCAACCTTGGCGTCCGGATTTACGCTCTGAATGCCAAGAGCAAAGGCATTAATGTTATAGATAACTTCGGGAATCGGGAATGCGCCCACGTAACCAATCACGTTCGATTTCGTCATCTTGCCTGCCGCAATACCGCTCAGATAGCTGGCCTCGTAGTTTTTACCGAAATAAGTCCCCATATTGTCCGCTGTTTTGTAGCCGGCAGTATGCATGAAGATGACTTTCGGGAACTTCTTCGCCACATTCAGGGTTGGATCCATATAACCAAAGCTTGTCGTGAAGATAATGTCATGGTTTTGAGCCAGCTCTGTAATAACGCGCTCTGCGTCCGCGCTTTCCGGTACGTTTTCTACCGTGTCAGCTTTAATGCCAAGCTTCTCTTCCATGTACTTCCTTCCATTGTCATGCTCGAAGGTCCAGCCGCCGTCCCCCGGAGGCCCGATGTATACGAATGCGACCCGCGGCAGCTTCTTGCCGCTGTCTGTTGCTGCCGGATCTGTTGATGTCTGTGCATTGCCGGTATTCGCAGCCTCGTTTGTCTTATTATTGCTGTTGCTGGAACAAGCGGACAAAATAACGACCATAAGTACGAGTAAAGCCAACCCCACTGTGCGTGCTCTTGCAAGATGTTTCATATCGTTCCTCCCCAACTCTCTATCATCATCGCGACCGGAATGGATGATGTAGTCTCAATATACTTCCGTGTCATTATAACGTCAATATATCTGACATGAGATTGGAAGGAGATATAAAATAACGAAAACTCATTGTGCATGATGCACGTCTATCCTGTGTTTATGTAACAATACGTTACACTCAACCCCATCTTTATCTGCGACCGCGATTGTCGCGATAACGCCTCTCTGCCAAACGGAGGCTTTTCTCATCGTCCACGTCAAGCAGCAACTCCGCTGCTTCACCGTCATACGCCACAATTTCTCCGTTATACTCCGGCGATCCAAACAGCTTGCGCGCCCCCATATCCCCCTTCAACCCGCGCAGTGCGTTGAACATCGTATTTCGGATGATAGCGGGAGGCATAACAGCCCCATCCACAGAGGAAGCCGCAAAATCAATCTCCGGGCGCTCTCCCATAATAGAAAGAAGACGCCGCACCATGGCAGCCGTGACAAAGGGTTGGTCACCAAGCCCGATCACGACCGCATCGGGTTTCGGGAAGCTGGACAGCGCGGCGTCTACACCGGAGCGGATGGAATAGGACATTCCAAGGCTGGCTTCTTCGCAGACGACAATATGAAGTTGATTGGCGTAGCGCGAATTATTCCTCATGTCCGCTAGCCAGGCAAGCGGATCATCCGGGCGGACCACAATATGAACCCGCCCGATTCCGCTAGAAAGCAGAGCACGAAGCGCCAAACTGCCGAGCGCTATGCCCGGGAAAAGCTCGAGCGGCAGCTTCGGCTTGCCCATACGGCTGCTCTGCCCCGCCGCCAAATAAATGCCGGATATGTTCATGCCGCCCCCCCTTAGACCTCTCAACCATTTGTTTGTTGCGCCATTCCTTGCGGAGCCCTATCAATTCGCCGGCAATGCTGACCGCAATCTCATAGGGTCCTTCAGCACCAATGGATAATCCGATTGGCGCTTTTACGTTAGCGGGAGGTACTTCACCGTTAAACAACATGCCAATGCGCTTAGTTGAGCCCATCACACCGATATATCGCGGCCGGGAAGCGAGTGACCATTCTATCATTTCGCGATCGTAATGGAGGTGATGGCTGCAGACAATTACAGCATCTTCCCCATTCAGCTGCAGCTGTTCCTTTAGACGCTCCGGTGTACCCAGATATTTCTCAGCTCCCGAGAAGGCGGCAAGCAATCCCGGCCTCCAATCGGCAACCACCAAATGAAAGCCGCTTTGCGTCAGGAGCTGATAGATCGGATCGGCATCCGGCCCAGCCCCAAACAGAATTACCCGCTGCCGGTTGGATAATAGAAGACTGAATTGCCAGTCATAGGACTGCCCGGAAGAAAGATTATCGGCATCCATGCTTGCAAGCTCATACCCAAGCTCCTCTCCCCGAAGACCTCGGACAAGCTGCATCTCGCTTCCATTGTCCAATTGATCGAGCGCATCCGTCAGGACCTTGCGCAGCGCGCCAGCAACAGGCTCAAGCAAAACGCGGATTATCCCGCCGCAGCCTACAGCTTCGCCCCAGATGGGATCTTCATCAGGCTCCATGTTGTACTCCGCCACTTCATGCTTGCCTGCTTCCAGAATAAGAGGGACGCGCTCCAGCAGATCAGATTCTATGCAGCCCGGACTGACCGTGCCGACTGTATCTCCGTCTAACATGAGCAGCATCGCAGCACCCGCCTTCCGGTAAGCGTGCCCCTCAACCTCGATGATGGTTGCCAGAACCGCCGGCTGTTCAAGCTGCCGGATCGCCCGCAAGATGTTGATCATATCCATCGGCAATCCCTCCTAAATAAGTATGGAATGAACGGATGAACAGCCTGGAACAGACTGTTTATCCAACTTTATGCCTCTTTTAGCAAAAGCCTGCATGCATCGAACCCTTTGCTTCCGACTAGCTAATTAAAGCCTTGCCAGCAATTCCTTCAGCGTCCGGTCTGCTTCCCGCAGCACCAGCGGTTTGTCTACCGTCTTCATGATGCGGCTCTCCATCACGATCTGTCCGTCAATCCAAACGGTATCCACATCCCCGCGGGTTGCCGCGTACACCACTCTGGAATACCAGTCTGCGTCAAAGGACGGATAGACATGGAAGTCCTCCAAATCCAGCAACTGCAAATCCGCAAGCTTGCCAACCTCAATGCTACCGATTTTATCCTCCAGGCCAAGCACATGCGCTCCGCCCATCGTTGCCATGCGCAGAACGGTCTTGGCATTCATTACGGTTGGACCATGCTTCACCTTCTGGATAAAGGCCGTCAGACGCATTTCCTGAAACATATCCAGGTTGTTGTTGCAAGGCGCTCCGTCCGCGCCAATCCCTACGTTAATGCCTTCCTTCAGCAGTTCCGGTACCTGCGCAACACCGGATGCAAGCTTCAGATTCGAACCGGGACAATGCGTAACCTTCACTCCGCGTTCCCGAATGATCCGTTTCTCCTCTTCATCCAGCCAGATGCTGTGCGCCAGAATAAGATTCGGCCGCGCGAGACCGATATGATCCAGGTAAACGATGTTGCGCATGCCGCGCTCCGACTCCACAATCGAGATTTCTTCCCTGTTTTCCGACGCGTGGGTATGTACCTTTACGCCGTATTGGGCTGACAAATCTCTTACGCCGGTCAGCAGCTCTTCCGTGCAGGAGACAACAAACCGCGGACAAAAGGCGTACTCGATCCGGCCGCCCGCTGCTCCGTGCCACTTCTCAAGCAGCTCCACGCTTTCCTTCAGCGATTGCTCCGTCTTCTCTTGAAGAGGAAGCGGCACCTCCGTCCCATGATCCATCATGACTTTACCGGAGACAGCTCGGATGCCGCTCTCGAGAATGGCCTGGAACGCCGACTCGGTATGGTTCACGGTTTCCATATCGAGAATGGTCGTTGTGCCGCTGCGAATGAGTTCCCCGATACCAAGCAAAGCCGAATAATAGACCGATTCTTCGTTATGGGCAGCTTCCAGCGGCCAGATCCGTTGTCTCAGCCAGTCAATCAGCTCCAAATCGTCAGCTCTCCCGCGGAATAATGTCTGACACAGATGGATGTGAGTCTGAATAAAACCCGGCAGGAGCACCTTTCCTCTTGCGTCGATCATCCGATCTGCTTCAATTTCCTGAATATTCGGACCAATTTGAGCGATCTTATTTCCTTTCACAAGCACATCGCCAATCACGATATCATCTGCTGCGTTCATCGTCATAATGACGGCATTGCGGATTAATGTCGAACTCATGCGTACCGCTCCTTTACTGAAACCATTTCGTTTGATGATGGCCGATTAAGATTGTTCGTTAATAAGAAGCTTGCGGAATAAGAAAGCGATTTTGAGCCGGAGCAGATCGTTCATTTTTTTGAAATCCACACCTAGAATTTCGCTCAGCTTCTCAATCCGGTAGGTTGCCGTATTGCGGTGAATATACAGCTTCTTCGCCGTTTCGTTTAATTGCCCGTCCTGCTCCAGGTAGGTCTCAAGGGTCCGCAGCATTTCACTCGCATAATCCGGATCCTTGCTAACGAGACCGCCAAGCCAGCGATGACAGAATGCCTCCATCCGGTCCCGGGATACATGCTCGAACACAATAGCCAGATCCATTGTATCAAAGGACGTAATGGATTGCCCGACTCCCCATTCCGATGACAGTCTTTGCGTCTGCCTGCATTCGTCGAAGGCCTCGTAGAGCTGCTCCGCTCTTTTCTTCCTGCTGCTGACCGCTGCTCGCGGACTCTCTCCGCCCTCACGCTGGATGGAAGCGAAGCATGCGCCTAACGCGGATTCCAGGCTCCCATCCGCCTGACCTTCAATAACCGGAAATACGGAAAAAAGTCCTTCCTCCATTACAATATGCATGCCCTTCAATTCTTGAAGTTTCGTATGGCTTAAAAAATCCGATTTCAGCTTCTCCAGCTTCTCCATTCGGTGCAAGGCGGAGGCATGCGGAGCGTCGCTGAGCACGCAAGTGTAAGGATTCTGAAACACCTCAAGCTCCCACCGGTCCGCGTATTCGACGACTTTATCAATCGGCAGGCCGTTTCGCAGGTAACGTTTGATCAGCACGCCAAAGTCCTTCTGAACAGATAATTCAAAGTAATCTTCATAATTAAAATTCATTTGATAGGATAACAGCTCTGCCGCCTGCAGATACAGACTCTCTTCTATCGTGGACAAGAACAGCTGAGGATTAAAAAACAAGACAAAGCCCGTACAGCGCGATTGCTTCATCAGAGGTATCCGGAACGCCTGCCACTGCTTGCTCTTCATCCACTTCTGCTGCTGCGGCCATGGCCAGCTGCCCGTTAATTCCGCATCCGGCACCTGCGAGCTGTTATAGACAATCTGCCCCCTTGACCCAACGACAGCCATCGGGAAACCAATAATGTCGGCAACGGCATCAAACAGTTCATTAATATGATCCGTCTTGAGCGCCATTCTCATCAGCCGGACCTGCTTGTCGAATATATCCTGCAATACGCCCGTATTGCGCCGCAGCTCCTCCTTGAACAAGCCGCTCATCTGGTCGGAGAACGTAAATTGATAGGGAAGCTCTATTAACGGAAAACCTAGCTCGTTGGCAAAAGCAATTAATTGATCGGGAATAGCATCCCAGAATCGGCCGAGCTTTATCCCAAGTCCCGATGAACCCCGCTGGTTCAGCTTGGCGAGCAGCTCCGTGGCATCCTGCGGATGATCCTTGATCAGGTAGGCGGTTGTAAAGAGCATCTCCCCTTCCTTGATCCAATCGGTAATATCCGGGGCATCCATCACATTGACGGATTTCACGATCCGATTGCGCCCTGCTGTCCCGGCAACCAGCTTCCCTTCCGATAAAGGGAACACGTTTAGCGCCTGTTCAACTGTCAAATGCATAGCGCACCTCCGCTCACAATGTAAACATCTTCCGACGTCATTTTATATAACATCTTAAATCAGGGAATGCCTTTAATCAATAGGAATGTAAATATATTTAACGATATAAACTCTTAAACTTGCATTATCCTATTCATATTATAGCTTAATTTGGGCATTATACCCAAATACATAACATAACTATGGCATATTTAAATTCTATACCTTTCCCCAAACATAAAAAAAGCCGATAAAAGCGAAATTCGCTCTTATCGGCTTTCCTAATGGAAATCTAGCTTTACTTCTCAGCAGGCAATGGCAGGAATAATAGATTAATCGGCAGGTTACTGCCGGAAGCCGGCGTAAATGCGATCGTAACCGATTCCTCGGTATCTCCCGTCCGGTAAAGGACGCCCGCTTCGTTGGCATTGTTCAAAATGGTCGTGTTGGTTGCATAGACCAGCTTATTGTTGACCAGGAAGGCACCGCCGTAATGGCCGCCTCGCGGATTCAAGGCAATAAGCGTATGCGGCTTCACATGCCACAAATTAAGAACATACATAGCTCCGTTGTTGCCGTCATTGGACATCGCTTCCCCTGTCAGAACATCAATGCCGGACAGGCGCGTATCTACTACTTTATCGGCCAGAATCATCCGGGACGGAACGTCGCCGATCGTCTGCAGAACGTTGATGCTGCGGTTCGCTTGCTCGAAGGTACCGCGTACATGCTTGCCGTCGCGCGGCAGGATCGGAAGCTGCGGAAGCGCCTGAAGCACGTCTTTGCTTGCATCCACAACGATGACGCTGAATTTAATAGGCGCGGATGTCGTTACATCTGCATACAGCGTAATGATACGGCCGTTAACGACTTCTTTGCTGTTAAGCGGAGTCAGAACAACGCGGCTTTGTCCAGCCGGAATGGTTGTAACCGTACCAACCGGATTTACGGTTCTGGACAACAGATAATTCGCCGTTGCCGCTTTGCCTGCTTGTGTTACATATGGTGCAGGGCCGCCAAGACCGATACGTTCGTCCGTTACGGTAGCAGCACTCGAGTTTTCGTTTGTTGCGACGATATAGACTTTAACCGGATTAGGACGGTTATTCTGATTGTGAATCAGGAAACGGACATTGCCGTTTGCGGTATCTTGATAATAAATCCCCTCGTCATTAATCATCTCGGGGCTGTTGCTGCGGATAAACGTTTGCTGCCCGTTCGATACAACCGTATACGGCTGAGTCGGAAGCTTCAATACGCCAGCGCCGTCAATCGTGAATTTCTCGCCTTGCTCGGTGTACAGCTGATCGAATTCTTGTTTCGTATAAAGTGTTTCATCCGTAATCGTAACCGTCTGCGAGAACTCGCTGGTGAGGCCATGAGCATCCGTTACTTTCAACGTTACCGTCTGTTCGCCTGGTTCGAAGAAAGCTTTGGCGTTATTCGCCCATTCACGCTTCGTAATCTTGTTCTCGTCATCCGTGCTGATATCATTATATTGAATGAGTTCGCCCATCTTGTAATAGGACTTGTCCGTGGCAAAACGCGCTTCAGGCGGAAGATTAGGCGGCAATACGTTAATCGTAACCGTATAAGGATCACTCCAGACGCCGTTCGCATCTTGAACCCATTTGGTTACGGTAAAAGTCCCCGCTTCCTCGAATGTTGTTTGTTTGCCTTCCCAACGTTCGTTCACGATGGCTGCACCGCTTGGCGAGTAAGACATGTCGCCATAGGTGACTTCCGTTTGACCGGCATAAACAACGCCGGACGTAATGTTGAATTTGGCTACCGGCTTAGTCGTCCAGCTCAGAACAATCTTCTTCTGCGCAGGGATTGAAGTCAACGTCATTCCGAATGGCTTCAGAACCGAACGGAGCGGAATCATCAGACTTCCCTTTTGTACAAAAGGCGTACCCGTAAACGTTGTGACCGTACCGTTAACCTTATAGGAAGACTTATTCAACGCATAACGAAGCTCATTGGATGCGCTGCGAAGCACATACTCCTTCTTGCTTGCATCGTAGAGGACAGACGCCCCGAGCCTGCCTGCAATTGCAGTAGCGGAAATATAAGTCGTACCTTTCAATTCCGTGAGAGGTTGTGCGGCCAGATAAAGCTTGCCGTTTTGGTACATTTGTTTTGTTTTCTGAAGAAGGATTAATTGATTCTGCCCATTGGCATTGCCTTGCGCTGCTACCGGGATAGCAAACATCATCAATGCGGCAAGAACGACTAAGCTGACTTTCTTAAACATTGGATTCTCCTTTTCTCGATCGGGATGGTTTGAACAGACATAGGTATAACGCATCCCAGCGCAAAAGGTTGCACCTGAAAGCCTATTTTTTTATGGCTCCTGCAATATGGTCAAAGATGAGATTACGAGATTTGACGGCCTCGTTCCGGCCTGCCAGTGCTTTTCGCACCACGATTACCAGTCGTTCTTCAGGCGCAACAAGCAAATATTGGCCGCCGTGGCCAAAGGCAAAATAACAATCGAACGCTCCGTTATGTTCCACCGACGACTGCCACCAATGATACCCGTAAGCCCCGTAAATAGGAGGCTCATAGTGAAGAAGTCCCCTGTGATGCTTCTTCGTCGACTCCTGAATCCATGAAGAGGGAATCAGCTCCCGGCCAAACCAATCTCCTTCGCGCAAATACAAAAGGCCTAGCTTGGCTAAATCCCGGCCATACAGCTGCAATCCGGTCCCCCCTTCGTTAATCCCCTTGTGAGAGGTCCATTTTGCCTGCCGAAAGCCCATCGGCTGGAATAAACGGCTGGTCGCATAATCAAGAGCGCTTTGCCCCGTTGCGGCCGTCAGTATGGCGGACAAGAGATGTGAGCCGCCAGAGTTATAGAGATACGCGTTACCCGGATCGCTTATTATCGGACGTTCCAGCACAAACCGGATCGGATCGGCCGACTTCTTCATCGCGTTGTAGGGCTTGTCGAAATCCGGCCAATCCCAGCCTGAGGTCATGGTAAGCAAATGCTTGATATGTATGGAGCGGTCAGCTATTCCGTCGAAGTAATCCGCTACGGGCTGGTCGACACTCCGGATATCCCCTTCGGATATGGCAATTCCGACTAAACCCGATAACAAGCTTTTGGTACAGGATAACAGCGGTCCTACCGTATCCTCCCCCTTGGCATGCCACTCCCAAGCTATTGCGTCATCCCTCAGTATCATTACGGAAGTCATCTTCCATGGCTCCAGCCATTCCATAATCTCTTCCAGCTTTGATTCGTCCAGACCTGCAGCGGATGGAGAAACCGCGCGTAAATAAGAATCATCCGTCTTACTAGTTGTTGTCATGCAAGCGTCAGCCTTTCTGGGAGGATGCATCCGCCGAATCTGAAGCGGCACGGCCGTCTTCCGCGCCTGCCCTTGGCAGCGCAAGCATGACCAGCAGCACAAGAACGGACAAGATGCCTAATAGGATAAAAATACGGTGCAGACTATGCTCGAGCTTGAAGGCATCAATCGTCTCCGTAGTTCCGGTGTTCAGCAGCAGGCCAAACAAGGCAATCCCCACCGTCTGTCCAAGCGTCCGTATAAAGTTATTGCTGCCAACTGCCGCACCGCGCAGCTCCCAGCTAACGGCGGAGGTCACCGCCACAGTAAAGCTTGTTAACGACAGTCCAAACGATAGTCCGGACAAGAAGGTGTAAATCATGAACAACACGATTGACGTATGGGCAGTCATAAACATAAAGCCCGCACTGCCTGCAATCAGGAATAAGGAGCCTAGAACCGCGATATTTCGCATGCCGAACCTGGCAATAAAATTACCGGCTAGAATAGCCCCGAGTGGCCAGCCTATAGACAGCGGAATCATGGCAATGCCGGAGTATGTCGCGCTTTCTCCAAGAACGCCTTGGATCCAGAGCGGCAGATAAAAAATGGCAACCACATTGATTACGCAGAGCAGGAAGCTGACTAGGTTGACCGTGCTGATCGTCCTAAGCTTAAATAGCTGGAGGGGAATAATCGGTTCCCGCGATCGCTTCTCAATGAAGATAAACAAGGTCAGAAGGACAGCCGCGGCTGCCAGGAGCCATACAATCTCGGCGGTTGACGAAGCCGCATCGGGCTCGCGAAGAATCGTCAACGCGTACAGGAAGGCAAACATTCCCGCGGCGAAAGCGGCAATGCCCGGATAGTCGATATACCGCTTATGCTTCGCGGAGACTTCCATCATTGAGGTCAGTAAGAGCACAAGCGCTACAATCCCAAACGGAAGGTTCATATAAAAAATAGCGCGCCAGGACACATAATCGACGAGCAGCCCTCCCGCAAGTGGTCCCGTGATTCCGGCAATGCCCCAAATACTCGACATCCAGCCCTGGACTTTAGCCCGTTGCTCGAACGGATACAGATCACCGATAATGGTATAAGGAATAGTGGTCAGGGCTCCCGCTCCAAGGCCTTGAACCGCCCGGAAAGCAATTAACTGCGGCATCGACGCTGCAAGGCCGGAAAGCATGGAGCCTGCGAGAAATATGCCCGCTCCAACGATAAACATTCTTTTGCGCCCAAACAAATCGGACAGTTTGCCGTAAATCGGCGTTGTAATTACCGTGGCGAGCAAATACACGGAGATGATCCAGCTGTACTGCTGGATCCCTTGCAATTCGTCCGTAATGCTTGGCATCGCGGTACTAACGATGGTTCCTTCAATAGCCGCAAGAAATGTCGCGACATACAAGGCTATGGTTACGGTGCGTCTGTTCATTCTTGTACTCATTATTTCTCCTTTCTTTACGTCTTATGAATTGGCAAACAATCTATTATGAGCCTTGTGCTTGGAAAAGATCAATGCTTTTTCAGCTTTTTGGCAGCAGACACAACCTTTTGGCCTACCGGAAAACCAATATTTATGTTAACTTAATTAGAGTGCTTCTTGAACAAATACGTTGATAACGTTAGGGATGAATATACAAATGGGTTATGATTTTTTAGTATCCATTATTGATCAGTTCGGCTATGTATCGCTCTTCCTTGTCCTGTGCCTTGGCTTAATAGGGCTGCCCGTTCCAAACGAAGTTGTCGTTATGACGGGCGGAGCGTTCGCTGCGTCGGGGCTTCTGAGTCCGGTTCCGGCCTATACGATGGTCTTCCTTGGAATATGCTCGGCAATGACCTTTAATTACTCGATTGGCCGTTTCGCGGGCAGTAAAGTGTTCGACTGGTTTATGAAGAAAAAGAATATGGACAAATTCGTCCATCAAGCGCAAAACATGAGCAATAAATACGGCGGCTTCGCGCTAAGCATCGGCCTTGTGCTCCCCGTTCTGCGGCATGTGATGCCGTTTGTGGGAGGCACCAATAAGATGACCTTCAGACGGTTTGCTTTATTTGCTTATCCAAGCGCATTCGTCTGGACATTGATTTACTTTATTATCGGCTCCTTTGTCGGCGACCGCGTCCAATCGATCGGCGATACGATTGCCGATAACGGCATGCTCGTGGTCTACGCGCTAATTGCCGTTGCTGCCGGCGCTGCAGCCTGGCTGTATATCCGCAGCCGTACCGCCAAGAAGAACGAAAAGGCAGAGCGCCCGATGTAATACCGGCATATAAAAATAACCTCCGGCCCTATTGGGGCAAGCCGGAGGTTATTTTTTATTTTATTTAAACTTCGGATCTAATTTCTCTTCCGCCGCATTCACCAGGTAATCAAACAGCTCGTCGTCCTCTTCCAGCAGGTCCTCCACCGCAAGCAGCTGGTCCTCGTCTCCGGACTCATGGAGAAAGAACAACCCATAGCCCCATTCGGTTCTCTTCCGGCTGTGAATCGTCATCTCGTATTGATTCGGCTGGCCTGCCATCTCGAATTGAATGCGGCCGACATAGCCCTCTTCCTTCGTGTAAGTCATTGAAGCATCCAATATGTTTACATTTTCCATCTGATGTATTCTTCCTTCCGGTCATCCATAGTTCCGTTTATTTTTGGTAAATAGCCTGTCTTATATTGTATACGGTTTGCGGCATTCGTCAACAAATCAACATTCGGGCTGCGCACATTCTCATGGCTGCCGTGATGAACGCCTATCCTCCGCCTTGCATACTGTACATTACGGCAGCGGATAGCGCTTCCGTGTATCCATGAGAGGGTGATTCCTATGGCCATTGATTTAGTGGCGCTGCATTGGGTGTATCTCGTCTTTATCGTTGCTATTATCGGCTTTATGCTGTTTAGGCGCGATACGTCGCTCATTTGCATCGTCGGGATCTTCGCGCTTGGCCTACTGGCAACCGAATCGCTGAGCGACTCCGTCAGCGGCGTGTTTAACAGCTTTATTTATGCCATTAAAGAACTAATGGGCACTATCCTCATTATATCCATAATTGTCGCCATGAGCCGGGTACTCATCCGGACCGGCATCAACGAAGTGATGATCTCCCCTTTTGCCCGTTTCCTGCGGACGCCTACGCTGGCCTTCTGGGGGATCGGACTTATTATGATGGTTACCTCCTGGTTCTTCTGGCCCTCGCCCGCTGTGGCGCTAATAGGCGCCGTATTGCTGCCGGTTGCGCTGAGGGTTGGCTTGCCTGCATTAGGCGCGGCGATGGCCATGAACTTGTTCGGCCATGGCATTGCCTTGTCGGGCGACTATATCATCCAAGGCGCTCCCAAGCTGACGGCCGATGCGGCGGGTCTGCCGGTCAGTGAAGTGATGGAGGCAAGTATACCGCTTGTGATCGTAATGGGTCTCGTCACGACCATTGCGGCCTTCTGGATGATGCGCCGGGACATGAAGACAGGCAAATGGAATGACGGGATTATTACCAAAGTCGAAGGCGATAAGGAGCTTAC
Source organism: Paenibacillus glycanilyticus (assembly GCF_023715145.1). Taxonomy (GTDB): domain Bacteria; phylum Bacillota; class Bacilli; order Paenibacillales; family Paenibacillaceae; genus Pristimantibacillus; species Pristimantibacillus glycanilyticus_A. The sequence continues at coordinate 85,431 of NZ_JAMBNP010000001.1, forward strand.
CGGCGGAGAGGATCTCGAGTACAAAAACGTGTTATCCTACAAAGCCAAATTATCGCTTGCGGTCCTGATCCCGTTATTATTCGCAGCAGACGTTGTAACGATGTTCGTGCTGAATCTGCAAGGCGGCGATGCGACCGCGCTGGTCGGCGGCACGGCAATCTTTATCCTGCTGCTGATTACGATGCTGGCTCATAAGAACAAGGGGCTGGAGAAAACGACTAATTATTTAATCGAAGGCTTCCTGTTCGGCTTTAAAGTATTTGGCCCGGTTATCCCGATTGCCGCCTTCTTCTATCTTGGCGACTCCGGCTTCACCGCGATCTTCGGCGATACGCTTCCTGCAGGCTCGCAAGGCATTGTCAACGATCTTGGCGTCGCCCTTGCGAATAATGTACCGGTAAACAACGAGGTTGGCTCTATCACCCTGACACTTGTAGGCGCGGTTACGGGACTGGATGGCTCCGGCTTCTCCGGCATCTCGCTTGCCGGCTCGATTGCCCAGCTGTTCGGCGGGGCGATTGGCTCCGGAGTTGCTACCCTGACAGCTCTCGGCCAAGTTGCCGCGATCTGGGTTGGCGGAGGCACGCTGGTACCGTGGGCGCTTATCCCGGCGGCCGCAATCTGCGGTGTCAGCCCGTTCGAGCTTGCGCGCCGCAATTTGAAGCCGGTTATAATCGGCCTTTGCGTAACGACGATTGTAGCTATGTTCCTCGTGTAAGAAATGAAAAAAAGGATGGTCCCCAAGGCGAGATGCCAACGGATCATCCTTTTCTATTCATGCAAGCTCAAGCTTCTACAGAATAATAAATGCAAAAACAATGGCAAGAGCGAAGCGGTAATACGCGAACCAGGACAAGCTGAGACGCTTGATCAGGTTCAGAAAGGTTACGATCGCGATCATCGCAACGATAAACGCGGCAACGAATCCGATAATGAATAGCGGAGCATCCGATGCCGTAAGGAACTCGCGGCTCTTGATCAGGTCGATGCCGCTGGCTCCCGCCATAATCGGCACAGATACCATAAACGTAAATTCAGCTGCAGCCTTTTGGCTTGCGCCAAAGAACATACCGCCCGAGATCGTCGAACCGGAACGGGAGAAGCCTGGCCACAATGCGAGAACCTGGAACATACCAATTGCAAAAGCTTGCTTGTATGTAATGTCATCCAGCTCTTCCGCGGTAATTTTCCTTTTAATCCGGTCTGCTACGATCATCAGAATACCGCCTGCTACGAGACCGACAAGCACCGTTGCGGAGCTGAATAAATAATCTTTGATAAATCCATGAAGCAAAACGCCCGCTACCCCGGCGGGAATCATGGCAAGCAGGAAGTGAATGGCGTTAACGCCAGATCCTTTTCTGAAATCGAATTTCAGCAAGCCTAGAAACTTTCTCCAGTACAACACGAGGACGGCAAGTACGGCGCCAAATTGAATAACAACCTCAAAGACCTTCGCGCGGTCATCCTGGAAGTTTAACAAATCTGCTGTCAGAATCAAGTGGCCTGTTGAAGAGACAGGCAAAAATTCCGTAAGCCCTTCAATGATGCCCATAATAATGGCATTAAATAAATCTCCCAAATGTAGTCCTCCATCTCCTAAATTTTCTTTCGCTTATTTTCTGAGATAATCAACCTTATTATCATAGCACAAGGATGAAACAAGCGAAAGCAACCATCGTTTTAGGAGAAAAGCCGCATCCCGGGGTTGCGGAATGCGGCATGGTAGTTCTTAATCATTAACGAGGTTAACTTCATGCCGGATAATTTCGATTTTGCGGATGCGATGCCGTTCTTTCTCCCGAATGATAAAAGTAAGCTCCTCGTACTCCTGGGGCTCCCCTACCTGAAGATCGGGATATTGGTTGAACAGCCAGCCTCCAATCGAGTCCACATCATGGCTTTCCAGATTGCTGCCAACCGCTTCGTTAACTTCCACGATCAATGCTTTGCCGTCAACTATAAATCGGTTTGGCTCAATGGCATCAATTTCCTTTACTTCGTCCGCATCGAATTCATCGCGGATTTCACCCACGATTTCCTCTATGATATCCTCTATCGTAATCAATCCCGAAGTACCGCCGTACTCGTCAAGCAGAACTGCGATATGCACCCGCTCCTGCTGCATTTTGCGGAGTAGCTTCTTGATGGGCATAACCTCGGGAACGGACATGACGGGCTGGAGCAGCATCCCGACATCCGTCTCATCGTTGCCGAAGTACTGCATGAAGAATTGCTTCGTATTAATGATCCCGATAATGTTGTCCTTGCTGCCTTTCGCGACCGGAAAACGCGTATACTGCTCGCGCCGTATGATGGAGATATTCTCGACTTTGGAATTCTCGATGTACAGGCACACCATATCGGTCCGCGGAACCATGATTTCTCTGGCAAGACGTTCATCGAATTCGAAGATCCGGTTCATGTAGCTGAGCTCGCTTTTGTTGATTTTGCCGCTTTCGTAGCTCTCCGACATAATGCTCTTGATCTCTTCCTCCGAATGCGCCTCATGCTCACCGGTTGGCTTGAAGCCCATTAATTTAACGACACCGTTCGCAGAGCCGTTAAGCAGCCAAATAAACGGAAACATGACTTTATAAAAGAAGATAATAAAAGGAGCAACGGCCAAGCTGATTTGCTCGGGCTTGATAATGGCGACCGTTTTTGGCGCAAGCTCACCAAGAACCACATGGAGATAAGTCACAATCGCGAAGGATAAAATAAAGGAAATCACGTTAACCAGTTCCCCGCCAATATGCAGACGGTGAAACAAAGGATCCAGCAATTCGTGCACGGTCGGCTCGCCAAGCCAGCCTAATCCAAGCGCGGTAATCGTTATCCCTAACTGGCAGGCTGACAAATAGCTGTCCAAATGCGTAATGACATTTTGTACCGTTGCCCCATTGCGGACACCTTCCGCGACTAATTGATTCACCCGGCTTGGGCGGAGACGGACAACTGCAAATTCTGTTGCTACGAAGTAAGCAGAACATAACAGCAGTACCGCAAACAAAATTAGTTTCAGAACCATAAGCGTCTCCTTCTTTTCTTCGGCACTGTTCGTAATTACTTGTATTTTACCCCGCTCGGCCAATCATGAATCCTGCAAAAATAAACCGTATCCCGGATCCTCCAAGGATCCCGATACGGTTTAGCTTTGTTCGTCGTTATCTAGTACCCGACTTCCACCGACGCGTTAACGATGTAGATCAGATCATTCTTGTCATCCTTATCCGGAAGCACGACTCCGCTTGTTGTCATCATTCCGCCATCCATGATCTCCACGGTAACATGGCCATAAGGCAGAACTGCCTTGACCTGCTCCACATCAAGCAATTCCTTATCGCAAGGAACCGCCAGCTTAACATGTACCTTCATATTGTCCAATGTGCCGCCCGGCAGTACAGCTCGCAGACCCGGCATTGAATTATGATGAATCGCGTTCTGGACCGCGCGCACCGCTGCTTTCGTAATGTTCTGGCCATGCAGATCGCAGCCCATGCCAATCTCGATAAAAAATAAATGGTCCATTGTCTATCCCTCCATTACCAAGGTACGTCATCATCCTGACCCGGTGAATCGTCTACATACGGCTGAATAGCCGGTTCTTCCTGCTTCACGTTGGTGCCGATTATCGGCAGGATTTGCTCCAAATCCGGCGGCTGCAAAAGCTCGACCGGGGAGACGCCTTTCTCGAATTGGAACGCTTCGCCTTCAATGACGGCTACATAACGTCCATTATGTTTCGCGAAATGCAAAGTTATCCCGAAATCCGCAAGCAGCCCTTTCACCGTTATACCGCCAAGCTTGAAGGAAAACGGAAGATCCGGCTTTTGCTCGACTAAGGCTGCCGATGCCGTCGAGACTTGCTCATGCGTCCAATACTCCTGCAGCTCCCGCTTCTCGCTGGCCGCCCATACCTCGATCGCATTTTCTTCCTCGCGTCTTTCCGTGCTTTCCGGCTCGGCCTGCCACTTATCCTCCATATACTGCTGGACCATGCCAAGCACCTGCTCGCCCATGACTTCAGGCAGCGGCTTCTCGTAGGAGACAAACTTCAGGAAATCTTCAAAATATCGGGCATGGGACGCCTGATGGATTTTGAGCTCCCAATGATCAAGCGAGCCTTCCTCCGGCATATGCGGATATTGAATCGACTTCATGCCTCTCGCGCTAATGGCCATTTCGACATGGGAGATCAAACTTCGCTCATCCGAAATCCGCGCGATCTTGGGTTCGAAATCGCATTTGAGCAGGAACAGGAACGGCTCGTCGAAATAAGTGTTGAGCTTGGCTCTCGCAATAATGAACGCACCGCCGCGCACTGCCGTAGTATCCATATAAATATGTACAAGCTCGTCGGCAATGCCGATAAATCGTTCTTTGCTGTCGGCTTCCCTCAGACGCTGGAACAAGTTATAGTTCTGGTTGCTCCCCAGCTCATAACCCGGCTCTACCATGAATCGTCCGATCTTCGTAGGCGCATTCTCCGTGTTTGGATTGCGCTCAACCTTTCTCTTCACAATCCGGGTGAACTCTCCGTCCAGGAAGCGTTTGATTTCGCTGTCCTCGTAGTCGTCCTCCTCCAAGGTCTGAAAATGCTTGTATCGCTTAGAAGAAGAGCTATCCTCGCCATCCGTTACAATGACGAAGAAGGATAAGTACTCCATTCTGAAATCCACTTTTTCCGTTTCCCCCATGACTTAAGCTTAGTTATCCATCCGTGCATACGGAGCCTTCTGATAGCTGTATGCCGGCTTCAATTCCGTATTATCGAATCCACGGTGCCAGACCGGCGTTGTCGACGGCGACATCGGCGGAATAAGCCATGACCAGCGGCCGGTCAGCGGCCGTCCGTTATTTTGCTCCTGCTCGGCAAAGCGCATAAACTGCTCCGCGGCGGTATGATGGTCCACGATGCTGACGCCATGCTTCTTGAACGAATGAATGACAGCCACGTTCAGCTCGATAAGCGCCCGGTCTTTCCATAGCGACGTGTTTGTCGACGTATGAAGTCCCATCAGCCTCGCGACCTCGGGAAGCTTGTTATACCGGTTGAAATCCGCCAGGTTGCGCGCCCCGATCTCCGTCCCCATGTACCAGCCGTTAAAAGGCGCCGCCGTATACGATATGCCGCCAATCTCCAGCTTCATATCCGAAATGAACGGAACCGCGTACCACCTCAGCTCCAGCTCCTCGAAACGTTCAATTTCCGGATGCGACAGCGGCACTTCCTTCGCAAGCCCCTCCGGCAGCTCGTACCATTGGGGAGGCTCGTTATTCACCTGGATCACAAGCGGCAGCACATCGAAGGCCGTACCCGCTCCCTTCCAGCCCAAGGCGTTGCATACCCGGGTGAAATCAATGGAAGCAGGGTCGCCAACGGCGCCTTCGTTCCTCTCGTATCCCGCATATCGAACGAGCTGATGGTTCCAGATCCGGATCCTCCGCTCCCCTTGCTCAGGAGCAAATACGGTGATTGTCGGCCGAATGCGCCCTTCATTCGTCGCATATTTTATGTGATTAAATATCTGCTGGGCAATTTGATCAGCGGCTTGCAAGGAACGTGCATCAATAACCTCAAGCGATTGCCAGAACAATCTGCCGATACATCGGTTGCTGTTGCGCCAGGCCATTCTAGCACCATGCCGCAGCTCCTCCATTGTATGCTCATAGCTTCCGTGCTTCTCGATCGACTGCTCTATTTCTTCAAGACGGCGTTTTGCTTCCTCTTCCGTCTTGCCTAGCTCCGCGTAACATACGGCGATAAACTGCTCCGCCTCTTTATAGATCTCCGTTGCAATCATGCTCTTGCGCCTACTCTCCGTATAACCACTTTCCTCTTACGATACCGTATTTTTCAGGTGCCTGCCACCTGACAGGAGCCGAAAATAAGCATGTTCACTTATTGTTCATTGATTCGTTTAACCGGCCTGTCACAATTAGCATAAGGAACGATAAAATAATCATCGCTGCCGTCCAGGACCATGCCAGCGGCATATGTCCGGCTTCCACCGCCGTATAGATCGCCGTTGGGGTTGTCTGGGTTACGCCAGGGATATTCCCCGCAATCATCAGCGTTGCTCCGAACTCCCCCAGACTTCTGGCGAAGCCGAGGATATACGAGGATACGAAGGAACGGCCGGCAAGCGGCAGAGTGACATAACGAAATACCTGCCATTCCTTCGCCCCCGCAGATCTTGCGGCATCCTCAAGATGTCGTTCCACGCCTTGAAAGCCTGTCTTCATTGTTTGGTAAACAAGCGGAAAAGCAACAACAACCGCTGCGACAACACCCGCGATCCAGGTGAAAATAATAGACTGGTTAAACAGCCACTCATAAGCGATTCCTACCCAGCCTCTCCGGCCAAGGGCGACTAACAACAGAAAGCCGATAACGGTAGGCGGCAGTACGAGCGGCAGCATAAAGACGGTCTCGATAAACAGCCTTCCCCGCCGCTTCCTGCGCGTCATCCACCAGGCAGCCCATACTCCCAATATGGCAACAAACACGCTGGCTGTTATACAGATTTTCAAAGAAAGCACGAGTGGTGCCGCCCACTCTTCCATCGTCCACTCCGCCAACCCGATTCACTCCGATACAAATCCCATGATGCTTTACATTATAGACAAGCCGCATGCCAGGTGTAAATGTTACATCCGGCAGACAAACGAAAAATCGCCCGATCCCCGGCTGTCAGGAAGAAGCTGATGTGGGCTTCTCCTGCCTGCAGAGGAATGAGGCGATCCGATAGTTTAACTATTCACTTTTCTGGCGGCCAAGCAGCAAGAATACGATGATTAAAATAAAGGCAGTCAGAGCCATAAGCGGGATCGTAATGAAACCGAGCCAGTTCAGATAATCGTAATTGCAAGGAATTCCCGAGCGGCAAGGCATCATTTCGCCCATCTTCGGAAACCAAATCTCAAAATTATGATAAATCGAGATCAACATTCCGATGACGCTTAGCGGCAGCACATAGCCGATAATCCGGCGGTCGCTGCGGTAAGCGGCAATCCCGAGCAGGATAACCTGCGGATACATGAAGATACGCTGGTACCAGCACAAATCGCAAGGGATAAATCCTTTCACTTCGCTAAAATACAACGACCCGCCGGTAGCGACTAAAGCGACAAGCCAAGCCAAATATAAACCATAGCGCTGGAACCAGCTTTCATAGATTTCGGATTCGGTTGTCGTTGTCAAGTTCCTACCCCTTATTCACGGCTTCATCGATTGCCGCTTTAATACTAGCGTAATCAAGGTTGCCTTTATATTGCACGCCGTTAATAAAGAGAGTTGGCGTTCCCGTTACATTCAGCGGACCTACGCTTGCGTTGTCTTTATTTACGTCGCTTTGATAGGTTTTATCGTCGATATCCTTCTTCAGCTTATCGAAGTCGAGTGAAAGCTTCGCGTCTTTCGCAAGCTGTACGAGATAATCGGAAGTTGCCCAATTCGTTTTCTCGTCCTTCTGGTTATCATAGATCGTTTTGTAATACGTCCAGAAAGCTTCATCGCCGCCTTGCTGCTGCACGGCTTCTGCGGCAAGCGCCGCTGTAGTAGAGTCAGGTCCGATAAAAGTATAATTGGAGAAATATAACGCGGCCTTGCCCGTATCAATAAAGTCCTTCTCTAGCTGCGGCTCTACATTTTGTGCGAAGTATTGACATACCGGGCATTTGTAATCGCCGAACTCAACAATTTTGACCGGCGCATCCGCATTGCCTTTCACAGGCAAGCCCGTATAGTCGATATCGTACACCTTATTTGCGAGATCTGCCTGCTGCTTCGATTGATGATTGATACCAAGAATAATGACTACGATAACTGCTACGATCGCCAGCGTTAATACAATCAAAGATTTGTTGGATTGCTTCCTAACCGGCTGCTTGTAGGTGCCTGGCCGATTTTTTGCTTTTGCTTGATTGCCCAAACTTGTCCAATCCTCCCCGGCATTTGAATGAGGCCCGGGCTCCGTTCCGGCATCAGCCGCAACAAGCCCGGGCAGGTCTAGCGGGAATGCTCAATCCGTACTCCCGCTTGAATTTGCCTGTACTTGTAGCCAGTGTAGTTACAACGGGCTTTAATGTCAATAACAAGCTGAGACATGACGAAATACTGTCATATTTGATCGCTTATTCCGGGTTAATTAATGACGTTAAGGAATCACGGTGAAGCAGCTTCAGTTTATGAAGCGCGCGGGTACATCCCACATAAAGAAGCTTGGCATCGTCCTTCGTATACATGTCCGCTCCTGCATCCGCGATTAACACCGCGTCGAACTCCAATCCCTTAGACAGATAGACCGGAACAACCGATAGTCCGCCGCCGTATTCCGGTTGCTTGCTTTGGACAAGAGACGCTTCAAGCCCTTCCTGAAGCAGAAATTCATACAGCTCGGCGCATTGCTGCGCGGTGCGTCCAATGACCGAAATGGTCTGGAATTGACCCGTTGCCTGCCATTCCCTTACCGACTGCACAATCCGCTTGTACCATGCGGTCTGGTCAACCTGCTCAACCTCGACCGGATCACCGCTCCGGAACACGGGCACTGCGGGCTTCACGCCGCCGCCCATAGCCCCTAGAATACGGTTCGCAAATTCAATGATTTCCATCGTTGAACGATAGCTCCGGTTAAGCTCGAAGAAGCCGGTCTGCTCTTCATTAAATAGATCGGTCAATTCTGTCCAGCTGTTGATCCCGACATAAGCATGAATCCCTTGCTGAAGGTCGCCCAGTACCGTCATCGATGGCGTCCGCTGGCAGAGCCGCAGCGCTTCCAGCTGGAACGGCGAATAATCCTGTGCTTCGTCAATCACGATATGATCGTATGCCGGAATGGACAGGCCGTACAGCCGCAGATGAATGTAGACAAGCGGAGCCAGATCCTCTGCTTCTACCTGCCCATTCTGCAAGGAAGCGGCTGTAGCGGAGGCTATCGCTTTCGGAATCACCGTAACCGCCTGTTTGCCTTGGAAGAGAGCCGCATACAACTGAGGGGCTGTATAAGACGGAATCTTTTTCGCGAAGGCGTTCAGCTTGGTCTGCGCTTTGGCGCGTACCTTCTTATCCGTCACTCTGCGCATCTTCAGCTCCGATTCGAACCAGCGGCGAATGCGGCTCACGAGACGGTCGCGCTTCTGCATCAGCGTCTCATCGCCATAATCCGTTTCATACCATTCCTTCATTTGCTCAGGCGACAATACCAGCCCCGGAATCGGCTCGAACGGGATGACCGGCAAGATCCGTTGTTCCAGCTCCTTGATTCGTACATCGACCGCTTCTTTGAAAGCGATGGAGCCCTTAACCCGGCCGGCCGCGTTCGCCATCTCTGCCGCTGAACGGTGTTCCTCGAACCAGTATGCCAGGGCATCCGACGCGCTTCGCAGCGACACCTCATGGCCAAGCAGCTCGAGAGACCAATCGGCAAAGGTCGTTTGCTGAATATCGCCTACGCCAAGCTCGGGCAGCACGCCGGAAATATACTCAAGGAACATGCGGTTGGGGGCGAAAATAATCATTCGCTCCGCTTTTACCCGGTCGGCATATTGATAGAGGAGAAACGCGAGCCGGTGAAGAGCTACGGTTGTTTTTCCGCTCCCTGCGACCCCTTGAATGAACAGCGCTTTGTTCCGCTCCGAACGGATAATGCTATCCTGTTCATGCTGAATCGTGGATACGATATCCCGCAGCTTATTGTCTTTGTTCTCGCCCAGGCGGTATAGGAGGAATTCATCCGTTACGGACTCTTCGTCCTGCCCGCGCACGTAGCTGTCAACCATGCGGACAAGCTCGCCTTGCCGCACCATGAAGTTGCGCTTCAGATGCACAAAGCCTTCTATCTCGCCTTCCGGCGCAACATAGGTTGCCGCATCCTCCCCGCCGGTAAACGAATAGAACAAGCTGGCTACAGGCGCACGCCAATCGACAACAAGAAGCTCGTTGCTGCCTTGCTTGGCAACGCCGGCTTTACCGATATATAGCGGCTTCTGCTCGCCATTTGGCAGTTCTTCGAAATCAATACGTCCGAAATAAGGCTCCCGATAGGCAACCTCAAGTCTTCTTTTGCGCTCCTCGCGCTGCAGATCGAGCATTTGCTCCGTAAAATCATCACCCGTATAACGGGGACCGATGCCTGCCAGCTGACTCTTAATATCGTCAAGCGATCGAGCCAGCCTCTCTTGCTCTTCTTGATAGGCACTTTGAACCGTGGTCATGTCAGTTACCTCCTAAAAAGATCCTAAAAACGAATAATCAATATACCACAGGACAATCGCCTTAAGCAATCGAATCAAAGTTCATTCCGAATAAGCCGAGCAAATAATAGATAACAACCATATTAAATACAAACAGCAGCGGGATTCCGATCCGGAAAGAAGTATGCTTGGTTTTGTGGCGCCATACCTGCATGCCGATCCATGCTCCAAGCGCTCCGCCTAATGCACTGACTCCAAACAGCCTTTTCTCCGGCACGCGCCTCTTCTTGTGTCTGGCATAGCTCTTGTCCATCCCCATAAGAGAAAACGCAAGGATATTAATCACGAGCAAATAAATAATGAGTAGCTGCAAAAGATTACGCTCCTTCCTGATCCGCGCGGCTTAAGCGCGCGGCTTTACCCGGTTCGTCGGCTGCGCCGCATACGGGTCATCCGGCCAATAATGCTTGGGATACCGGCCTTTGAGGTCTTTCTTGATTTCAAAATAAGCGTCGTTCCAGAAGCTTTTTAAATCCCTGGTCACCTGTACCGGCCGCTGCGAAGGCGATAGCAAATGCAGCGTAAGCGGCAGCCTGCCGCCAGCCAGCCGAGGCGTTTCCCGCAGCCCGAACAGCTCCTGAAGCCGCACGGCTATAAACGGGGCTTCCGGATCGCTGTAATCGATCGGAATACGCGAGCCGCTAGGCACCCTCATATGGGTCGGCACCTGTTCATCCAGCTCTTGCCGCTGGCCCCAGGTAAGAAGACCTTCCAGCAGCTGAACCATATTAAGCCGCTGCAAATCAGCGCGGTTCTTCATGCCATAGAGATGAGGCAGCAGCCAATCCCGAACGGATGCGAGCAGAGCTTCCTCGGATACATCCGGCCAGCTGCTGTTATGCCTCGCCATTAGAAGCATTCTAGCCTGCAGCTGCTTCGCTGATTTTGACATGGAGAGCAGTCCAAGCCCCTCGCGCGCTATCCCTTCCGCGAGCGCTTCTGCAACCCGTTCCGGAGAAGGCTGCTGCAGAGGCGCTTCCTTTAAGACAATAGCTCCAAGCCGGGCTCTCCTGCGGGCACGTACGGCATGCGCGTCGAAATCCCACTCTACGGCTTCTTCTGTTTGGAACTGCTCGCCCGCAACCTGCTCCAGCAAGTCCAGCTCAAGCTCCGCAGCCAGCCGAATCCGGCTTTCGCTCCCTGAATCATCCAGCTCCGCAGCAGCCAGATAAGCCGCTCTGGACAGAGGCTGAAGCTCGGGCAGCACTGCGCCTCTGCCATTCGCCAGCAGATAACGGCCATCCGGGCGTCTTTGCGCAATCCGATCCGGATATGCGAGCGCGATCAGCAAACCGATCGATGCTCTACTCCCTTGCTTCCATTCCAGTCCCTGCCCGTCACTTGAGCTTAACATTTGACGCCATTGCTTCGACTGAGCCTTGATCCGCTGAACAGCGCCACGATCAGCCTCAAGCCTGCCAATGCTCCCATTTAACGCTTCTAGTCGAAGCTGCATGTCCACGTTGCGCTCCTGCGGCAATAGATCACGCTCACTTAATAGTGCAGCAAGCTCACAGGCTTCAGCTGCCAGATTCAGTTCCTCTGCCTTAAGCAGCATAAAGCCAAGCCTTGGGTGGAGACCAAGCTTCGCAATTCTGGCCCCCCATGCCGTAGAACGGCCTTCTGCATCCAGCGCATGCAGCAGCTTCAGCAGATCAAGCGCATGGCGGTATGCAGCCTGAGGAGGAGGATCCAGCCACATCAGCTCTCCGGGATCGGCAACTCCCCATACGGACAGCTCCAGAGCAAGGGGCGCCAAATCGGCCTCAAGCAGCTCCGGCGCGTTATGCTGCGGCAGGTAGGGATGCTCCTGCTCGGTCCACAGCCGGTAACATACCCCTGGCGCAAGCCGTCCTGCCCGGCCTCTCCGCTGATCGGCAGAGGCCTGCGACACAGATGTCGTCTCAAGCCGGGTCATCCCCGTGCGGGGCGAAAATTTCGGTACGCGCATCAGACCGCTGTCTACTACAATCCGGATGCCTTCCACCGTCAAGCTGGATTCGGCTATCGACGTGGCTAGAACAACCTTGCGCTCGCCAGCCGGGCAAGGAGCGATAGCCGCATCTTGTGCCTCCAGCGGCAGGTTGCCATGCAGCTCGGCGATCCGTATATGAGGAGCGAGTCCCGATTGGGCAAGAAGGCCGGCTGTTCGGCGGATCTCTCCCACGCCTGGCAGAAAGACTAATACATCCCCGTCATGGTCACGCAGCGCTTGCTCAATCGCGGAAGCAGCCTGCGGTTCAATTTTCCCTTCCAATCTCATGCCTCTGTAGAAGGTTTCCACCGGGAATACTCGTCCGCTGCTCCTGATTACCGGTGCTCCGCCTAGGAGTCCGGATACCGCTTCGGCGTCCAGCGTCGCTGACATAACGAGGAGACGCAGGTCATCACGCAGCAGCATCTGGGATTGAAGCGCCAGCGCTAATCCCAGATCGCCGTGAAGATGACGCTCATGAAATTCGTCGAACAAGACTGCCCCTACTCCTTCAAGTGCCTGATCCTCCTGCAGCATTCGGGTCAAGACTCCTTCTGTTACGACCTCGATTCTCGTTCTCGCACTTACCTTCGTATCTAATCTCACGCGGTAGCCGACCGTTTCTCCAACCTGCTCGCCTAGCGTTGCCGCCATGAATTTTGCAGCGGAACGAGCAGCAAGCCTGCGCGGCTCCAGCATAATAATCTTGCGTCCGTCCAGCCACGGTTCATGCAGCAGAGCAAGCGGTACGCGCGTCGTCTTGCCTGCTCCCGGCTCAGCGACCAGAACCGCGCCGGTTCCTGCCCGCAAGGCCTCCAGAACTTCGGGCAGTACGGCATCTATCGGCAATTGCTTCATCATTTATCCGATCCTTCTCCATTATTTAATCTAGTTAAATATGTAATAATTAAGGAGATTAACTATATTGTTTAATGACGTGAATTATTTCACTAACGCCATCATCTGGACGACCGGCCGGTTATCTCCAGTCAGTACCTTCTCCGCGGATCGGAGCTGCGATGAGCCGTCTCCATCCAGAAATATACCATCCTCCAGTCTGCCGTCTCCTACCTTCTCGATTATCGCATCGCGGAACTCTTGCAGCGTTCCCTTCGTGCTGCTGACAATCAAGTACAGCTTACCGTTCAGATCATATACCGCTGCCGAACGAAGACGATTGGCATCCGGTAACGGCGCTTGCTCGGTCCCGATCTGCGTCAGCCAGTTCTGATCCTGTCCTATGCCCATGCTAATTCCGCCTTGCGCCCAGAACCGTGCAGGATCCATCACCTTTAATTCGGATGCCTCGCGCACGACTTGCACGGAAAGCTTGCCCGAAACGCCATCCCAGACCAACGTTCCCCGTGCATACTTTGCATTTTCCTCACCCGCTCCGTAGGCTTCAAGTGCTCCGTTGACCGGCATCCCGTCCACAACGGCAATGCTGAGCAGCGCTTTCTCATAAAAGAAGCCGCCGTTTATCCCATAATGAGGCGACAGCGCTACATTGTTCTGAATCGAAGCCAAGGTGATGTTAGACGGGCTTGTCTGAAGGACATGAAGCTTCATCCCGTTCGCTGCCTCCAGCTCTTCATAAACGTATGCGGTAGGTGCATGAAAATCCCCCATTGGCCCGCTTTTTGCCTGAAGCGCATAGATCATGACAACTAATAGCAGACCTAACAGCAGAAACAGACCTGCCATAATACCGGCGATAATCAGCTTTCTTCTCCGATCGATAGCTGCACCAGATTGATTCTCCATTATGTACCCCGATTCCCTGCTATTCTACTCCTAATCAAACCAGCCTTTTCTGCGGAACCAGATGTACATGGACACGCCAACGATTCCCATAAACCCTAACAAGCCAAAATATCCCCAGTGCCAGCTAAGCTCCGGCATATGCTCGAAGTTCATTCCGTAGATTCCGGCCAAGAACGTCAGAGGCATGAAGATGGTTGTAATGACGGTCAGGGTTTTCATAATCGCGTTCATCCGGTTGGAGTTATAGGACATAAAGCTGTCCCTTAAGTCGGAGGTCATCTCGCGCGAGGCATCGGTCATCTCCGTCAGCTTCAGCAGATGATCGTAAATATCCCGGTAGAACGCCAAATATCCGGATAATCCCTCAATTCGTTCCGTATTCAGCGTACGGTACAGCAAATCCCGCATAGGCAGAATCGTCTTGCGAAGACGCAGCAGCCGCGAACGGATATTGAAGATTTCATCCATTGTCATCTGGTTTGCGCTTTCGCTGCCGATATCCATATCCAGCACCTGCTCCTCCAGCTCTTGTACCGCAGGGAAATACTGATCGACAAGCTCATCGATGATCATATAGGCCGCTAACAAATATCCGTCTTCGCCCACCTTGGATGCGGTTGAAATCTTGGTCCACGCATCATTAATCTCGGCCAAGTTCTTCATATGGTAGGTCACTATAAACCGGGGAGCGATAAATAAATTCACTTCCTCGACCTGCAGGCTGCGGGGCTCTACCGAATGCAGCACGAAAAAATGCGTATCATCGTAATGGTCCAGCTTCGGACGCTGGAGCAGGTGGCAGCAGTCTTCAATAGCAAGCGGATGAAAATGAAAGTAGGTATCGAGGAGCTTCGTCTCCGAGGCTTCCGGCTCGCTGAAATCGACCCAATACCAGTCCAGATCAATCTTTTTCAGATCATCCAGCGCAATGTCGTTTACCCATGTTTTTTCTTTCGTATAACCTTTAATTCGAATCATAGCTGTATCCTCCATCGTGATAAGCGATTCTCTTATTCTAACGCGTTCCGGCCATTCTGTAAAAAAGTTGCGCCGCGCAAAATAGACATGCTATCATCGGTGTCAATAAAGGAGAGTCGATCGATATGTCGAATATACGCGGACGCTTCGCTCCCACTCCTTCCGGTCTGATGCATGTCGGCAACGCTTGGGCGGCACTGCTCGCCTGGCTTCAGATCAGAAGCCAAAGCGGACAGTTCGTGCTGCGGATGGAGGATATTGACGGCCCGAGATGCCGGCGCGAGCTTGCCGATCAAGCATTGGCCGATCTTCGCTGGCTTGGCCTCGACTGGGATGAAGGACCTGACATCGGAGGCCTTTATGGCCCTTATACGCAAAGCGAAAGAATCCAGCTCTATGAAGAGGCAATGGACAAGCTGCTGGAAAAAGGAATGCTGTATCCCTGCTTCTGCAGCCGTGCGGAGCTGCTTGCCGTGGCCAGCGCACCGCATGGATTATCCTCCGAAGGTCCGACGTATGCCGGAACCTGCCGTCATCTGACACCGGAACAGCAGCTGGAACGAATGGCTGTCAAGAAGCCTTCACAGCGGTTTAAAGCTGGCGATGCTAGAACGGTCATCTTCGAAGACGGGATATCGGGTCCGCAGGCGTTCCCTCCGGGTGCGGGCGGCGACTTTGTTGTACGCCGTGCGGACGGTATAATCAGCTATCAGCTCGCTGTTGTTGTAGATGATGCGGCAATGAAAATAACGGATGTTCTTCGCGGTGCGGATCTTCTGGACTCGACACCACGTCAGCTTCTGCTCTATGAAGCGCTTGGCCAACCTGCCCCCCGCTTTGCCCATGTGCCGCTGCTGATGGGGGAAGACGGCAAGCGGCTTGCCAAACGTCATGGCGACACCTCTCTTGCGGGACTGAAGACAGCCGGTGTGCCGCCCGAGCGGATTGTAGGCTGGCTAGCCTGGCTGGCCGGGCAAACCGACCAGTTCGAGCCGCTCAGCGCACATGAGCTCGTCACACAATTCGATCAGAGCCGGATTCCCGATGAGTCTATTACCATTAATGACTCTCTGATGAAGCAATTATTCATCTAAACGGCTCAGCGAAAAACACGAGAGCTGGTTCCAGCCCTTCACGCTCGACGTGACGGCCGGAATCAGCTCTCGTGTTGTGTTCGGCATGCCTCTGTCACCGTCTCGTAGACGAGACGGCCAATGGCATTGCCTATGGTTGTCGCCGTTCCCGCATAAGCATGTACAGCCCGATAGAGCGGATTCCCGCTTACCCCGATTACAACAGCATCCGTCGTTGTTCCGGTAGCAATCCCGTTTGTCTCTGAATCGGTCAGAAACAGATCGCTAAGAGCTGCCGCCTTTGCTTCCGCGTAGGTGATAATCGCGTTGGTCATGGCCGAATCGGTCATTTGACCATCCACAAGCAACACGGTGTTAATCGTCCCTGCGGAATAGGCGGAGAACGTTGCCCGCGGGAGGCCTGCACGCGCCGCGTTACGCGTTCCTGCCGTCGTGACGCACAGCAGCTTGAAGCAGTCGCCCTCCACTTCTGCAATTGAAGCATGTGTCAGCTTCGCCGCCGTAAGCAAACCGATTGTGCGTTCGGGCGAATATCCCCATAGGCTTAACTGGCTTGCCGTATCCTTGGCAGGATCAGTGCCTGCATAATGAAGCGGAACCTTCCAGTTTACGATTACGTTCGCTTCGGCCAGACCGCCGGTATGAACGGCATTGCTTAACGTCCTTAATTGTTGGGGATGACAGATTTCCAGACGATCCTCCAGAAGCGCGATCCTCACGCCCTCCCACACCTGTGAATCATAACGTTGTCCTTGCCGGAAAGGCTGGCTCATCGGGCGCTGGATTCCCGGAATTGGGCGAGGCAGCGCTCGAGTGCTTCCAGCAGCCACTCGTTCTGGTGACGCAGCTTAACGGCAAAGCGGCAATACGATTCATCGAGGCCGATAAAATGGGAGGCATCACGGATCAATATTCCCATTCTCCCCATCTCGTACTGCAGGCTTGCGGACGTTAGCCCTGGCAGCTGAGGAAGCTGCACGAGCAAATAATTCACTTCTCCCGGTATGACCCGCAAGCCGAGCTCCTCCAGCTTCCCGATCAGCCATGGCCGTTCCTCGAGCAGCCAGTCCATCGTGCGGGCCGCATACTCCTTCTCCTCCAGCACAGCCTCCCCAATCTGCTGAGCCAAGGAATTGACGCTCCATGGAACCTGAAGTCTTCGCAATCCGGCAATCTGCTCGGGTGAGCCCACCATATAGCCAAGACGAATGCCCGGTACGGCATAAAATTTGGTCATCGACCGGATTACAAATAACCGCTCATGGACAGAAGCTTCCCGGATAAGCGTATGCTTATCCTCCTCTGGGACAAAGTCCATAAACGCTTCATCCACAACAACCGTCGCGCCGCTATAGACCAGCTTAAGCAGGAGTGACGGATCAACCAGCTGTCCGGTCGGATTGTTCGGAGAGCCAATCATATAGAAATTAGCTTCCGACTCTTGAACCATCGGTTCCGTTAAAAGAAACGAGTTATCCGAAGAAAGCATGATCGGCGTAATCGAACCGCCGGTCTTCAAGACCGCGTCCCCATATTCCGTAAAGCAAGGATAGGCCAATGCAGTAACAGATGGCTGCAAAGCCCGAACGACCAGATCAATCAGTTCAGCAGCGCCGTTCCCGATCAGGATCGACTGTTCATCGACTCGGTGCAGCCGCGCCAGCTTCGCCCGCAGCCCCCGCACGGCCGGATCGGGATAGCGGTCAATCTGTTCCGCATAATGAACCAGGGCTCGTCTTACTCCATCAGGAGGGCCAAAAGGATTCATATTTGAGCTGAAATCAATAAATTGCCGGGCCGGGAAGCCGAAGGTCTCTTCCGCTGTCCGTAAATCTCCCCCATGTCCATAGCGTTCAAGCATGGATGTTCCCCTCTTCTCATCGCTAGATTACGTGAATAGCCAGCAAACCCGCAAATAATAAGACGGCTTCCACCGCTTCGTTCAAAGCTCCATAGGTGTCACCCGTTAAACCGCCAAGCTTGCGATTCAGCCACATTGCCATTATAGATCCGGTAAGGAAGGTGAGCAGCACGCAGCCGGCCAGAACCAGCAGCGTCTCGCTCCAACGAAGACCGTCAAGCGTGGTACAAACTGCTGTCCCTAGCACGGCTAGTACAAATCCCGCTGCCACCTGACGTCGCGAAGCCAAATGAAATAAGGCCCCAATTCCTTCCCCTTGCCTTGCGTTCGGCCATCCTGCGATCGCCGCGCCCATCCACCATCTGCTCCAGACGGGTATCACCACCAGGAGGGACAACGCAAGAGGTCCTTCCCCCTGCTCCATCCATTCTGCGAGTATCGCAAATTTGAACAGCAGCAGCAGCACCGCGACAATTACGCCCATCGCGCCGACGCGGCTGTCCTTCATAATTTCCAGCATCCGCTCCCGGGACCGGTGGCTAAGCACTCCGTCGGCCGTATCCATCCAGCCGTCCAAATGCAGGCCGCCGCTTAAGGCTGTCCAGACGGCAAGCAGCAGCACCGCTGCCGGCATCGCTGGCGAGAACAAATCCAGGGCAGCAAACCCTCCTGCCAGGACAGCTCCAATGACGAGGCCAGCTGCCGGAAAATAAATGACTGTCCGTGCCAGCGTGACAGGTTCAAAGGGCACGGCTATCGGAACCGGAATCCGAGTAAGAAATTGCAGGGCTGCGGCAGCTGCCTGCCCATGACGCTTCAACGCAGACATAACCATACACCTAACACTCCAGCCATCATAAGAATACTTACCGTATACAAGAGCCGAACGGATAAGACGATATCATAAGGCACCATCGTTCTAAGCGGCCAACCCATTCTTGCCCGCTCGCTAGGCTGGCCGAAATAATAATTAAGCCCTCCCAGCTCAATCCCAAGAGCGCCGGCTACGGCGGATTCGGGGATTCCGCTGTTGGGACTTGGATGAAAGCGGGCGAAACGTCGAACCGATGACCATGACCGGGCTGCGGACATCCCTTTATTCAAGAGTGCGGCCAAAGTCAGCATCAGCCCTGTTATTCGCGCCGGAACATAATTGAGCACATCGTCCGTTCGGGCGGAACACCATCCGAAGTTTACATAAGTATTATTACGGTAACCCACCATCGAATCAAGCGTATTCGCTGCCCGATACAGCATTGCAAGCGGTGCTGCGCCAAGAAGAGCGAACAGAATAGGCGATACAAAGGCGTCCACCGTATTTTCCGCTACCGTCTCAACAGCTGCTCTGGATGCTTCGGAAGGCGTCAGATGCTCCGTATCGCGGCCCACGATATAACCAACGTATTTGCGGGCTTCCCCTATGTTATCGGCAATTAACGGACGGTAGACAAGCATCGCGGCATCCTTTAAGCCCTTAACCGCAATAGTCGTTGAGATATACCAGGCACTGACCGCATATCCTAGCCACGGATGAATCCAGGCTGCGGCTGCCGTTATTCCCCACATGCTGCCAAAGGATACGAGTAGAATGACGGCTGTCAGGAACATTCCGGTGCCCTTAATCTGCCCGGCGCTCCGACCCTCTTCCTTCCCGCGAAGAAGCTTTTCCAGCATGCGAATAAGCCGACCGATCCAGATTACGGGATGGGTCGGCCACTTCGGATCGCCGATGATCCAGTCTATCGCAATAGCTGCCGCTATCAGCAGCAGCGTTTCCTGCAGCGAATAAAAGATCATAAGCTCTCCCACCGGAACTGCAGCGCTTTAAGTTCAACCGGAATGCCAGCCGTCACAAGAAACACCTTATCCGAGACGGCAGCTATCCGTTGATTCAGCCTGCCCGCCTCGTCCCGGAATTTTCTGCCGAGCGGATAAGCCGGAACGATGCCGTCCCCCACCTCATTTGTCACGAGAACAAGCGGAAAAGCATAGTCCGCGGCTGCCGCGGTCAGTTCGCCTATCTGACGATTCAGCCATAACTGAGCCTCGTCGACGGCGGTGGATTTTTCCCGTTCCTCGGCCTCCATTAACACATTCGTCAGCCACAGCGTCAAGCAGTCCACAAGGACGACGGGAGCCTTGTCACCGCGGTTCGTTAGTTCCGAACATTCTGCAGATAGCTGCCGAAGCCGGCTTGCAAGCTCTAACGGCTCCTCGATGGTGACCCACCGGAAGCCGCCTTGCATCCGGTTTTCCTTGTGAAGCGCAATTCGTTCCGCCATTTCCTCATCCCAGATGCGGCTTGTGGCGATATATATTCCCTGCTCGCCAAGCAGGGCAGCCAGCTTCTCGGCGAAGGAGCTTTTGCCGCTTCTCGCTCCGCCCGTTATCAATATAGCCATCTGAAAGGCACCTACTCTCTGGAGACGCCTGCACTCGCGAAGGTCGCCATTTCTTGCATCAGCTTTAACGCCGCATCAACGAAATGGAAGCACAATACGGCGCCCGTGCCTTCACCAAGCCGCATGTCCAGCTGAACCATCGGTGACAAGCCCATCGACTCCAATACGACCGCATGCCCTTGTTCCTGCGACAGATGGGAGGCGAACAGATACGGCTTCGCCTGCTCTGCAAGCCGTACAGCGACAAGTGCCGCAACCGAAGAAATAAACCCGTCAATGACAACCGGGCAGCCATGTGCAGCCGCGCCAATGATAAAACCGGCTAGTCCTGCGATCTCCGCGCCGCCTACCTTGGCGAGAACGTCCATTGGATCTGAAGCATCCGGTTGATTGACTTCAATAGCCCGTTTAACGACTTCAATCTTATGGCGCCAGCCTTCGTCGTTAATGCCTGTTCCTCTGCCGACCGATAGCTCCGGCGATAATCCGGTTAATACCGTGGTAATCGCAGCGCTTGGAGTAGTGTTGCCGATCCCCATCTCTCCCGTAGCGAACAGCCGGTAA
This sequence comes from Paenibacillus glycanilyticus, assembly GCF_023715145.1. Lineage (GTDB taxonomy): Bacteria > Bacillota > Bacilli > Paenibacillales > Paenibacillaceae > Pristimantibacillus > Pristimantibacillus glycanilyticus_A. The sequence goes on from NZ_JAMBNP010000001.1 coordinate 106,329, forward strand.
CCTCTCTCCGCCAATTCTTCGGCTACTCGAACGCCGGCAAGCAACGCGCGAAGAGCTTCCTCTCCGCTCATTGCTGGTTGCTTAGCCATATTGGCCGTTCCCCGTACGATCTTGCGGCTGAGCAAATCCGGATGCTCGATATCAGCGTTTACTCCAATATCCACACAATAGACATCGGTTCCGGCTTGCCGAGCAAGCACATTCACGGCCGCGCCGCCGCTTAAGAAGTTAAGTACCATTTGCGGCGTTACTTCTTGCGGATAAGCACTGACCCCTTCCTCGCACACGCCATGGTCTCCTGCCATCACAACAACCGCTTTGCGGCTCAGATCCGGCCACAGGCTGCCTGTTATTCCGGCTATACGAAATGCAATATCCTCCAGCTTCCCCAGACTGCCCGTCGGCTTCGTCAATTGGTCGGAATGTGCCTTGGCGTCCAGCGCAGCCTGTTCATGGAAAGGCGCAATCCGTCCAATAACATGGTCCAAAGCAACCTTTAATTCATTCGCCATACGTTCCTACCCTCTCTACAGAAAATGTTCTATTTTACCTTTTCAAACAAACGGACGGTCTCCTGCTTCTTCGGCTGCAGCAGAACCTGCGGCGTTCCGGTTAACGGATGGCTAACGATAGACGCTTCCGTCTGATAGACCTCACGGATTAAAGCTGCGTTCAATACTTCAGCCGGGGAACCCGTTGCCGCGATTCCGCCTTGATGCAAGACGAGAATCTGATCGCAATACAAGGAAGCCAAATTAAGATCATGCAGCACGGCAACAACCGTCAGCCCGCGTTCTCGCTGCCACTGCCGGACGGTATCGAGCAATTGCACCTGATAGCCGATATCCAGATAGGTCGTTGGCTCATCGAGCAAAATCACTTCCGGCTCCTGCACCATAACCTTCGCCAGCGCAACCCTTTGGCGCTCACCGCCGCTAAGCTGATCGAGCTGGCGGTTAGACAACTCCGTCAGTCCCATTGAATCAAGCGCAAAGTCGATTAACGAGGAATGATCCTCCCTCTCATCCCCGAACCAGTTCTGGTAAGGAAATCGTCCCATCTCAACAACCTGGCGAACCGTAAATCCAGCCGGAGGCAGACCGCCTTGCTGCAGAACGGCTAGGCGTCTTGCGAGTGCCTTGCGGGAATAATCCGGCATGTTGACTCCGGCGAGACTGATCTCACCGGACGAAGGCTTCATTACGCCGGATAACAGCTGAAGCAAAGTCGATTTGCCAACGCCGTTAGGACCGATAATGCCATGAATACAGCCAGGCGCCAGATCGAATGAAAGGTTCTCCAGCACCGCTCGGCCATTAACCTTCTTGCTCATACGTTGAACCGAGATCATAAGAAGCCCTCCTGTCCTTTTTTGCGCCGGTACAGCAGATAAGCGAAGAATGGCGCTCCTAACAGGGCGGTTACTACGCCAAGCGGAATTTCCTTCGGAGCTAGAGCTATTCTGGCAATCGTATCGGACCATAGAATAAAGATGCCTCCGCCAATTGCAGACAGCGGAATAAGCAGCCGGTAATCCGGGCCTACCATAAGCCGGATAAGATGAGGAACAACCAGCCCGACAAATCCGATAACTCCGCTGACGGATACGGCCGCTGCAGTCAGCAGGGTCGAGCCGATCAGGACGATCAGCTTCGTCCGCTCGACCCGAATCCCCAGATGAGCCGCGTGACGCTCTCCCAGCACAAACAGATTCAGCGCTTGTCCGTAAGCAATCAGAAGCGGCAGACCGATAACCAGGCATGGAAGAACGACATATACATCCGCCCAGCTTTTCATTGCTAACGATCCCATCAGCCAGAAGAGGATCTGGTTAATCACGTCATCCGACATCGAGACCATAAACGATACAAAAGCGCCAAGGAAGGATTGAATAATGACACCCGACAGGATTAAAGTCTCGATCTGCATGACACCTCTGCTGCGCGCAAGGAAAAATACGCCGAGCAGCGTGAGCGTCCCCGTCACAAATGCAATGAGCGGTATCGTCCACTCGCCAAGCACAGCTTGATAACCGAATAATATAAGAAAAGCCGCCCCTACCGAACTGCCGGACGACACGCCTAACGTATACGGATCAGCCAGAGGATTTCGGAGCACGCCCTGAAAGCCCGCGCCGGCAAGCCCAAGACACGCACCAACAAGGACGCCAAGCAATATCCGGGACAATCTCACCTGGGTTACAATGGCGATCTCTCCGGCACTCCAATGGCTGTCTGCGTCATCGATCCAAGGAAGCTGATGCCAGAGTATCCCCCATACATCGGCAAACGATATCGTGGATGAACCAATCGACAAACTTCCTACGATAGAAACAGCAAGAAGGAGCAAGGCTGCTCCTCCATAGACCGCTAATTTTGTTTTCATCTTACTTCACAAGATCCGGATGAAGAGCCTTCGCAACTTGCAGAAGCGCATCCGCAAGACGTGGACCTACGCGTGCCGTCTCGTCGTTGCCAACCTCGAACATCTGCTTGTTCTTCACCGCGTCGATCGCTTCCCAGCCTGGACGGCTTGTAATTCCGGTCACGATTGGGTTCGGATCCTCTCCAAGATCAGGATAAAGGATAATAGCAGGATTCTGCTTGACTACTTCTTCCGCGCTCACTTCATACCAGCCAGCTTGAGCAGCGCCTACATTCGTTCCGCCCGCAATGGTCAGCAGCTCATCGAGGAACGTGCCCGAACCCACGGTCCAGCCCGGAGAGAACTCCAGGTAAACAAGCTTCTTCGGAGCGTCCTTCACCGCATCGGTTACTTGCTGCTTCACTTCGCGCATATGAGCTGCAACTTGTGCCGCTTCGGTGTTCTTATTCATAATATTACCGATTGTCTCGATTTTGGCAATCGTTTCATCGTAAGTATGCGGATCTGTCGCAAGCACCGTAATATTTAATTTGCGAAGCTGTTCTACCGCATCGGTATTCATGGTTGAAGAGGCAAGCACAAGATCGGGATTAAGAGCAGCTACCGCTTCGATATTCGTGGTCATGTCGCCAACCTTCGGCTTCGAAGCCGCTTCCTCCGGATAGTTGCTGTAGCTGTCAACGCCGGCCACTTCATTGCCCGCTCCAACCGCGTAAAGCACTTCCGTCTCGCTCGGAGCAAGGGATACCACCTTCGTTGGAGCTTTCTCGAAGGTCAATTCGGTACCGGTCGCATCCGTAACTTTAACCGGATATACCGTCTCGGACGCTGCAGCAGGACTTTCGGCAGGCTGCTCGCTTTGGGCAGGCGTCGCCGACGCATTGGCATTCCCCGTCGCGTTATTCGCGTTCCCGTTATCGGAACCGCATGCGGCCATAAAGACCAGCATGGCTGTCAGCATTACCGCCAGCATCCATTTTGTAAACCTTTTGTTTCTCTCTACCATTGTTTCTAAGCACTCCTTCTACTTTTCTTGACCGGAAAACAAAAAAGGCATTCCCGGCAAAAGTGCCGGAAATGCCGGAAGTCCCCTTGCTTGCACGCAAATAAGGACGAGTTCCCTCATTCCAACACTTCCCTAACTCCACGTAGGTACAGCGTTATGCAAACAGGCAGGTCTCCTGACTTGAAGTGTACGGGCCAGCGTCTTCCCAGATTGGAGATCCAGTGACTTATGCTGACTCGCGGGCCTAAGCTTGCTTCTTGCGAAGGCTTAGACGACTTCTTACAGTGGCGGGTCCGTGCCGGATTTGAACCGGACTTCCCTATTAAGCTTACAACGGCTGTTGCAGCACCTGTTTGACGATTATTCCATTTCAACCAACGTAACTATACCACCCGTATTCTAGAATTGTCCAGCTACTTTTCTAAGACGGGCGCCAAGCCGGATAGCGTTGCCCACAACGGATACCGAGCTGAAAGCCATAGCCGTGCCGGCCATCCATGGCTGGAGCATGCCGCAGGCGGCGAATGGAATAATGAAGGCGTTATAGATAAAAGCAAACGTCAAATTCTGCCTCACATTGCGAACCGTCAAACGGCTGATCAGCAAAGCCTCCGGTATGGCGGTCATCCTCGGCTGCAGCAAAGTGATGTGGCCAGCCGTTAATGCGGCATCCGTTCCATCCCCCATCGCAAGTCCAACATCCGCCGCGGCGAGTGCCGGAGCATCGTTCCAGCCGTCGCCGGCCATGCCAACCTTGTAATCCTGCCGCTTCAAGCGGTCGACGAGCTCTAGCTTATCCTCGGGCAGCATATTGGCAAAGACTTGCGTTGGCGTTATTCCTGCCGTCTGCGCTGCGCTCAGAGCCGGAGCCGGATGATCCCCCGTCGCCACAAGCACCGTTACGCCGGCTTTGCGCAGCCGGGAGACGGCCGATTTGGCGAAAGGCTTAACCGCATCCAGGAAGGAAATCGCCCCTATTACCCGATTATTATCCGCTACATAGAGTACGGTCTCTCCCTGCTTCTGCCGCTCCTCCGCAAAGCCGTGGACCGTTGGACTATCGAAGCTCCAATGCTTCGCTGCGGCAAATCCGGCATTCCCGATGCCCATTCTTCGCTGCTCGACGGAAGCCTCAACGCCTTTCCCCGTCAGATAAGTGAATTCGGTCGCAGCAGGCGGAACAAGACCCGCTTGCAGCGCTTCGGCGCGGATCGCGATCGCAAGCGGATGCGTCGAGCTTGATTCAACTGCTGCGGCAAGCCTCAAGAGACCTTGTTTGCTTCCCTGCGTCGTGTGGATACTGCTTACTTTTGGCTTGCCTTCGGTTAACGTGCCCGTTTTATCCAAGACAAGCATATTCAGCTGGGCCAGCCGTTCAAGGGCTCCCGCCTCCTTCACGACAATCCCTCTTTTGGCCAGATGCCGTGATGCAACAACAAGGGAGATTGGCGTGGCAAGTCCCAGCGCGCAGGGACAGGCAGCCAGCACCACGGCAACGGCACAACGGAATGCCATCGTCCAATTGCCCGGATCCGCAATCGTGACCCAGATCACAAATGTGCCTAGCGAAAGGAGTAGCATGGCGGGAACAAACCAGGCCGATACGGTATCGACCTGCCTCTGAATCACGGACTTCGACCGCTGCGCCTGCCTGACCAGATCCACAATCCGGCTTAACATGGTGGCATAGCCGGCGGCGGTTGTCCGAATGCGCAAAGTATTGCTGCCATTTTGGGTACCCGCCCATACGGAGTCGCCGGAGCGCTTGGCAAGAGGTACGCTCTCTCCTGTCAGCAAGGATTCATCCACCTCTGACTCTCCGCTTGTGATGGTCCCGTCAACGGGAATAATCTGCCCGGCCTGTACGATAACATAATCGTTCTCGCGGACAAACTCCGTCTTGATCTCCATTTCAACCCCGGCCCGCTCCACTCTGACGATCGTATTGAGCAGCTTGCTGTAGCCCGATGCATCCTGCTGCGCCCTGGAGGTGACCGACGCTTCGATAAACTTGCCGAGCAGAACAGCCGTTATGACAACGGCGGACGTCTCGAAATATAACGGCACCTCATGCGCGTATAAAGCGTCACGGTCCGCATTAAACACAAGGAAATGGCTGTACAGGTAAGCTGCGGAGGTGCCCGTTGCCACCAGCACGTCCATGTTGGTCGCGCGGGAGCGAATGGCATGATAAGCCCCGATATAGAACGGCAGCCCGATCACAAACTGGATAATGGTAGCAAGTCCAAGCTGAAGCCATGGATTAGTCAGCATGGCTGGCAATTCAATCTGGGCAAAAGGAGCCAGATGCTGCACCATAGCCGACAGCAGCGGGAGCGTCAGCAACAAGGAGATCATCAGCCGGAGCCGAAGCCGGCTTCTCTCTTTGTCGAAGCCCTCCTTCGCATTTTCCGGCAAATCCGCCTTGAACCCCAGCTTGCCGATCTGCTCCATAATAGCCGATGGCTGTATCATGCCCGGCATATATTGTACCCAGGCCGTTCGCGCCGAATAGCTGACTGCTACCGCTTCAACCCCCGGCATTTTTCCAACGTTCTTCTCTATTCTGGCCGCGCAAGCGGTGCAGCTCATCCCTTGCACGGATAAATCTATCGTTATTCCCTTATCGTCCATCGACCATCACCCGCCTTCCGCTTGTCCGTTCTGCTGCAATCGAACAAGCTCCTGCGTTAATCTATATGATTCGAATGGGATGCCCATGCTTAAAAATAAGCAGAAAAAAAGCGTGCTGACGGAGGCAATTGCTCTCTCGTCAGCACGCTTTAACCTTATTTGCCGTACGCGACTTCGCCGTTCCAGGCGAGCATGCCGCCCGACATGTTTGTTACGTTATAGCCTTGGGCATGGAGGAAATCGCAAGCTCTTCCGCTGCGTCCGCCGCTGCGGCAGACCAGAATCAAGGCTTCTTCCTTAGGCAGCTCTTCATAACGCTCGCCAAATTGCGATAGCGGAAGGCTTACCGCTTCCCCGATATGTCCGGCTTCCCACTCATCATCCTCACGCACATCAATCAGGTGCAGCTTCTCGCCGTTCTTCAGGCGCTCTTCTACTTCGGCTGGTGTAATCTCTGGGTACACTTTATTCCACTCCTTCAAATTTCTTCAGGATCTTTGATTCATATTGCTGAAAGACCGATGATTGCTGCAAGCCGCGGGCATCCATAAGGATTTTGTAGCGCAGCTCCTTCTCGGTCAGCTTCTTTTTCAAGACGGCTTGCTCATCCGGATTCCGGCACAAACGGATCATATCGCGGAGACTTACGATCTCCATCTTCACAACCATCTCTTCCGGAATCATTCCGGCGTTGCTCAGAAGCTTGTAAGCGACTCGGAGCTCCTCCGGCACATGGGAGTTATCATCCAGCGTGAGCGGCTGGCCTTTCCCTTTCAGGTTGTCGAACTCGCCCTTCGCCATCGATTCCTTAATGCGCTGCTCAACCAACGAGGACATGAAGTCCATGCCTGATCCCGCCTTTCCGTCATTACCCCTATGTCCGCACCGCTTTCTTCTAGCATTGTAACGAAAAAGAAGCCTCCCGGCAATCAGAAGCTTCTCTCTCTTTATTATTAGATTCGAACGGCCGTCCCGCTAACGGCAACCATCAGCATGCCGTCACGCACAACCTCGTAGTCGATGTCGATGCCAACAACGGCATTTGCCCCTAGGCGGGAAGCCTGATTTTTCATTTCGGCAAATGCAATGTCTCTTGCTTCCTTCAGCTTGCTCTCGTATGCGCCGGAACGTCCGCCGACAATATCCGTGATCGAGGCGAAAAAGTCTCGGACAACGTTGGCCCCCATAATCGCTTCGCCCGTTACAATACCCGAATATTCAACAATCGGATGTCCTTCAATGGTTGCAGTTGTCGTTACTAACATGAGTATTACCCCTCTCGAAAATGATAAAACGGATGATATAAGAAGGAATACGTCCCGGACGGAAAAACGTTTCATTTAGTACTAAAACAATCGCTAGCTCCGGATCTCCTCCAATTGCACATCTCGAACTTGACCCGAATCGGCAGCCACAAAAATATGCACCCGCACGCCAAATTCGGAACCCGCTCCCCTAAGCCAAAGCCTGAATCGTTCCTCATTCCTCGTCCCCGCCGCAAAATGCCCCTCGTACTTGTAGTCGATAATATCCGCATCCGGGTATTGATTGGCCACCTCCTGCATCGCTATTCTGCCGTATTTGGCATAGGAAGGCTCCGCATGCGCAGCCGCAGGCGCAGCAAATGCCAAAATAGAAACGACCAGCATATAGATCAATGGTTTACTTCTCTTAAATCCCATACAGCCACCTCATCATCCACATTTTTCACGGTCTTTACTCCTGTTAGTGTGGCTGTATAAAGCGGCAAGCATACATGCTGCCTATTTCAGACCGGTTCAAGCATAGGGGCGTACATCATAACGACTTCATTGCCCGTTACATACTCTTCGCCGAGCAGCTCGCCATCCTCAAGCAAGTATTTTCTGCGGCAAATGGCATTGCTTCGGACGTATCCGCCCCATGGCTTCAGCTCAATCCGGTGATCCTTCTCGAATACTTCATACCGATGGTTAAGCGGCAGCGATGACCGCCACTCCCCCACCAGCTTATCATCCGTGAGGCCAACGACCAGTTGATAAGGCTCCTGCGTGGGATTATAGATTTGCAGATCCAAGTAATTGTAAGCACAAGTCGCGCCGCTGCCGAATGGCTGCGTCCGTCCGGCATCCGGAAACACGTCGTAGCTGTGGCGATGCCGTTCTATAATCTGCAAAGGAGTATGCAGCGTCATCCAATAGATCAGATTAGACATCTGGCATAATCCGCCGCCCACGCCCGATTTATACCTGCCGTAAAATAAAACCATGCCGTCCACATATCCTTTTCGTCTGGTTGGTTTGCCGATCGATCGCCAGTAGGAGAAGGTTTCGCCGGGCATCAGGACGATACCGTTCAGCTTAGCTGCCGCGAGCTTCAGATTAATTACCTTGTTCGTCTGCAGCCACATCTCTACGTTTCGAAGCTGCCTCATCAAGGGAGTGGCATGGGTGTAAACCACATAAGGCAATGAAAGCTCCTTGTTTATGCGGGCCAGCTTGCTGTTGCTGAACAGCCATTTCACCCGTCTTTTATTCGTGAACCACCATTTCCCCGCCTGAAGGCGCAGGAGAGAACGTTTGACCGGCCGATGCTGCATCAAATTATTCAACTTCCCTTTTCTCCCTTCACAATATTCCAATTTGGTTAAGCGGCCATATCCGGTACACGGCCTTCCCCTCAATACTGGAGAGGGCAATGGGACCAAGCGACCGGCTGTCTACGCTATGCTCGCGGTTGTCACCCAGAACAAACAGCTGCTTGGATGCGACCGTATACGGGAACAGCATTCCGCCGGGCAGCGTTAATCCTTCCGCGTAAGGCTCGGCGAGCATCTGTCCGTTCAAATAGACGGCTCCGTCCCGGACGTCAATGACATCGCCCGGCAGGCCGATGACTCTTTTTACCAGCCGTAAGGGGCTTTCCGGACCATGGATAATGACGATATCTCCGTGCTCCGGCGATTTGAACCGGTAGGACCATTTGTCCTCGATCAGGCGTTGGCCTTCCACAAGCGTTTTTTGCATCGAGATATTATGTACCTGCGCTTGCGCGTAAACATAGTTTTGGAACAACAAAGCGATAAAGGTGGCGGCGATAATCGAGATCGACCATTCTCTAAGCTCCCTCAGAGCTTTGGACTTTCCGGTTAGTTGTTCATCCATTCTCTTGCACCCCTTGAAGAAATAGGAATTCAACATAACCAACACCTATAACGATAGCGCCGCTAAAAAAGTTACCGGGGTCTTAAAAATACCGTGACAGGCGTAAGGCATGTCTTATAAAGTAGATTTATATGAGGGAGGTAGCAAGAATGGAACCATCAACACGTTCGCAGCGACTACTTTTTATGACGGTCACGTTACTGTTCTGGATCTCAATGTATACATACGTGCCGACATTGTCGCCTTATCTGAGCACGAGGGGATTATCGCTTGACCTGATTGGGATTGTGCTTGGAAGCTACGGCTTCGTCCAATTGCTCATCCGTTTTCCGCTGGGGATGCTGTCTGACCGGTGGGGAAAAAGAAAGCCGTTTATTCTGCTGGGCATGCTTGCCGCAAGCATCAGCTGTCTCTTGTTCATTCTTCCGGGGAGCTGGTTATGGCCGCTGGCTGGCCGTGCGATGGCGGGGTTATGCGCTTCGACCTGGGTCGCTTTTACCGTGATGTACGCGAATTATTTTGCGTCCGAGGATGCTACGAAAGCAATGGGCAATATCAGCGTGATGACCGTATCCGGCCAGATGATCGGGATGTTGTTAAGCGGGTGGATGTCGGATGGGTTTGGAGCGAATGCGCCATTCGTGTTAGGAGCGGTAATCGGAGGAATTGGCCTTTTGCTTGCGCTTGCCATTTACGAACCTGCCAAACCGCTTCATGAGCGGAGCGGCATATCCTTTTCCATGATTCAAAGCGTTATGCGCACGAAGCTTCTGCTGCAAGTGGCTCTGTTGTCACTGCTGGCCCATTGCGTGCTCTTCATTACGATGTTCGGGTTTACGCCGTTAAAAGCGGAGACCATGGGCAGCAGCGGACTCGAGCTTACACTGCTCGTATTTGCCTTTATGGCGCCGCATGCTCTTGCTTCGATGTTCACGGCCAGCTGGTTTGCACCGCGCTTCGGGAATTGGACAACGATTGGCACCGGCTTTATCCTGAGCGCTATCTGTACCGTCTCCATCTGCTATGTGCATTCGATCTGGCTCCTTATGCTGACGCAGGTCATTAATGGCTTTGCGCAAGGTCTGCACATCCCCTTGCTGCTTGGGCTTGCAATCCGCGATGTTGACCCGCCGGGCCGGGCTACCGCCATGGGATTATACCAAGCGGTATATGCGGCAGGCATGTTCGCCGGGCCTTTCCTTGCGGGGTGGCTGAACGAGAGCTGGGGGTTAAACAGCGGCTTTGCCCTAGGCGGACTTTTCGGGTTTATCGCCGCTGTCTTATGTCTCGCGTATTACCGGTCTGACCGGAAAGTAATTAAGGCCATTAATTAATCGAGCTCAGGTAGTTGGGAAAGTGATTAATGAGGTTAATCACTTTCTTGAATATTTAACCCTTAATTAATGCAATTAATTGATCTCACTTCACTAACAGAAGGAGTATCGCTGCGGCGGCAGCGGAGGCGATGATGATCAGGTCCTCCCGGCTGAACCGAAGACGCAGCCCTTGCGTTGGCTTGGCCAGCGGATGACCGATTCCCCGCGCTTCGAGCGCATCTGCCATTTGCTCCGCCATGCGGAGCAATGACCGGATATAGGGCACCATGGCAGGCAGCAGCATCCGGAAAGGAAGCGAGCCTGCGGGCGTTGTCGCTTTGCCTCTTGCATGCGCGATCTTGACGTAACGTTCCCATTCTGCCGCAAGCAGCGGAATGAAGCGGAAGATTAGCGTCACGGTTAAGGCAACGGACATCACGGGGACTTTAAACCGGTTCATCCAGCCAAACGTCTGCTCCAGGCTTCGTTGAACGCGCAGCGGCGTTACGAGGCCCATAAGCGGCAAGCCAAGCATCATCACGAGCAGCAAGCCGCTGAAGCGCTGGATGTTCTGCAAGGCCGGCCCCCAATCAAAGGCCATTGGGCTGAAATGCACTCCCGCAATAAAGGCGATAACCGCCGTCATGATGACATAGGCCCGGATGGCTTTCATCCAGGGCCTTATTTGTGCCCGCAGCGGGATAAGCACCGCAAGGGATAAGGCAGCTGCGACGGCAAGCCCCGCCCAGCTGCGCTGGAGCAGGATGGTTGTGGCGAGCAGCAGGTACGCGGCGATTAACGCCCGCGGATCAAACCGCGCGGCGAGGCGGCGGTTTGGATGTGGAGCCGCAGCGAGCGCTGCCTGCGGCTCTGGGGCATGCGCCGCCGCTGCTGCCGAGTTGTGTGCAGCAGCGGCGGCGGCTTGCAAGGACGGGCGTTCCGCCGTCCTTGGGCCGTGGGCGGCGCGCTGCGCCGCCAGCAGCGCCGCGAGCTCGCGCGGCGCCGGCCACGGCGCGCCGCCTGGCGCAGCCGGCGGCGCAAAGCCCGCCGCGCGCAGCTGCGCCAGCGCGCGCTGCGCCTGCGGCGCGGCGGCCTCGTGGGCGTGTGTCACCGCCCACGAGGCCGCGGGAGCCGCTTCGCGGACGGAGCCGCCGGCAATAACGGCGACTTCGTCCGCGAGCGGCAGCAGCGCGTCGAGGTCGTGCGTGGCCACGACCGCTCCGCGCCCCGCCGCCCTGTGCGCGTCCAGAACCGCGCACAAGCGGCGGATGCCGTCGGCGTCTAACCCCGCCGTCGGCTCGTCGAGCAGCAGCCATTCCGGCTCGCATGCCAGAAGGCATGCCATGGCAAGCCTCCGCTGCTGCCCGCCGCTCAGCGTCCAAGGATCGCGGCCCAGCAGCTCCATCGAGAGTCCGGTCTGCTCCATCGCGCTTGCTATCCTGGATTCCTTCTCCTTGTCCTCCACTCCATAAGGCTTAAGCGAGTAATCAAACTCCTCTTTTACCGTTGAAGCGAACCATTGCGATTCCGACTGCTGCAGGGCAATTCCCGTACGCAGCACGATAGCTTTATTCAACCGTTGCTTTCTTCTCCCGCTTGTCCAGAGAGGCTCATCGCCTTGATAGATTTGCCCATCCGACAAACGCCTTAATCCGGCTAATGACTCCAGCAAGGTGGATTTGCCCGATCCATTATGGCCAACAAGCAAAGTGATGGCACCTTTGCGGAAGGTAAGATTAATGCCGCTCAGCAGCCTTTTATCCGGTTCGTTAGGCGCGGCAACCGCAGTCTGTTCCAGCTTCCAGTCTCCTGTCATTGCTCCGCCACCGCCTTCATAAGCATCTCGGGCGTCATGGGTAGCTGTTCAAAGGTTACCCCAAGCGCCTCCAGCTCCCATGCGGTCTGAACGACATAAGGAGCGGTGAAGCCAAGCTTCTCGCATGGGCTGATGCCGGCAGCACGCCGTTCAAAGAACCGCTCTGCCTCGCCGTCAAACATGAGTTCCCCTTGCGCCAAGGCCAGTACCCTGTCGCCAGCGGCGAGCTCCTCCAGCTTTTGCGTTATCCATATGACCGTAACTCCGCGGCCGTTCAATTCCCTTACTTTTTCCATCACGTCCATACAAGCTTCCGGATCAAGCATCGCCGTCACTTCATCAAGAATAAGCATCGGCGATTGTACCGCCAGGCATCCCGCAATTGCGGTCAGCTGCTTTTGCCCGCCGGACAAAGTCTCTACCGCCTGGTGCATTCTTGCATGCAGACTGGTTTGGCGAAGAGCCTCCTCTGCTAATCCGGCAATTGCGCTTCCTTCTACGCCATGCTGCTCCAGCATCATCACAACATCCTCCCAAGGCGTTGACCCCACCATTGAAGCGTCAGGCTGCTGCAGCACGATCGGAACCTGCCCCGTAACGAACCGGGTCTGGTCTTTATAGACCTTCCCTCCCACATGCAAAGCCCCAAATCCGGCAATCAGCCTGGCTAGAGTGCTTTTCCCGCTTCCGTTCCTCCCGATCAAGTTGATCCATTCTCCTTCTGCAAGGGTAACAGATATATTCCGCAGCAGGTAAGGCTGGGCTTTCATTTGTTCCCCATATGTTAACGGCTTGACTGACACGTTGGACAGCTCTGCCAAATTTTTTTCCAAAAACATTCGTTCAACCTCTTCCCCAAATGAAAAAGCTGTGCTAAAATCCGATTTGTTAACCTTGATTAAATATAAATGGTTAACATTCAAAACGCAATAACAAAAGGAGTCGATCCGCCATGCGCAGCAGTTCTATTCGAAGCACCGTATTTATCGCCCTATTCGCAGCACTATTCATTGTTATGAGCGCTATTCAGATTAAAGTTGGTTCGTATGTGCCCATTACGCTCCAGACGCTTGCCGTAACGCTTGCGGGAGCTATTCTTGGACCTCGCAAGAGCTTTATCTCTCTTGTCATCGTCATTGCCCTAACCGCAACCGGCCTTCCTCTCTTGAGCGGCAGAGGCGGCCTTGAGACCTTGACCGGCGCTACGGGCGGATTTATATTTGCCTTCCCGTTCTGTGCATTAATCATCGGCTTCGCCACGCAAGCGCTCTTCCGCAGCGAAGCTCTCATGCGCAACCGCATCGTCGCGTTTATCGCTTTATTTGTTGTATTCGAGCTGTTCGGTTCATTCCTTACTTATGTGCCTGGCGTACCATGGCTGATGCATGTCACCGGTCTAGGCTTTGGCAAGGCCATGACAGCTGGCTGCTATCCATACCTGCCTGGCGACGCAATCAAATCCTTTGTTGCAGCAATTATCGTGCTATCTCTCAAACCATACATTCTAAGAATCCAATCGTCAATGCTCGCAAAAGAAAACAGCAGCCCGATCCAAAACATAGCTTAATAATAGAAAAGGACCATCTCCGGATGGTCCTTTTTATTTTAACGCCATTAAATAATAAGATGCTTCCTCACTTTTCAATCTACTGAATTGTTTCGGTAAATCACTCTCTCTGCCAAATAAAAAAGCAGACCGGGTTCTCACCCGATCTGCTCTTTCGCACGATCATTTACAGGGACAATTGATAAATCGCCATAACGTCTTCCTTCTTCAGCTTGCGGAAGTTGCCGCGGGTACCGCTGCCGGTCGTTTTCTCCGCCATTTCTTCTAGTCTGCTCGCGTCGATGTCATAATCCGCAAGGCGTGACGGTGCGCCGATGGAGCTCCAGAACTCTCTTAGCCTCGCAATTCCTTCGCGCGCCACCTCTAGATCATCACGGCCTTCGGCCTTCACTCCGAATACGTTTACCGCCAATTGTTTGAACCGTCCTACATTATCTTCAACCACGTAGTTCATCCAGTTCGGGAATAGAATCGCCAGACCCCCGCCATGCGGAATATCGTAAACGGCGGACACCGCGTGCTCCATGTCATGGTTCGCCCAGTCACCGATAATGCCCATGGATAATGTATTGTTGAGCGCCATAGTACCACAATACAGAATCGTCTCGCGAAGCTTCACATTGGTCAGATCATTCACCAGGCCAGGAGCGGTTGCGATAACCGTGCGCAGAATCGATTCGCAGAAACCGTCCTGAACCGGCGTGTTGGCATCATGATGGAAATATTGCTCGAACACATGCGCCATCATATCAACCATGCCATATACGGTATGGTCTTTAGGAGCGCTCGCCGTAAACGCGGGATCAAGAATCGAGAAGGTTGGATAAGCGAGCACATTGCTCCAGCCGTGCTTCTCAAGCGTCTCTTCATTGGTGATGACCGAACCGGAGTTCATCTCCGAGCCCGTTGCTGCCAGCGTCAGGATCGTGCCAAGCGGCAGCGCCGCTTCTGGCTTCGCCTTGCGGCTGACGATATCCCAGAAGCTGCCCTCGTATTTCGCTGCGATAATAATCGCTTTGGCACAGTCAATGGTGCTGCCGCCGCCTACCGCAAGAACCCAATCAATCGATTCGGAACGGCACAGGTCAGCCCCCCGGTGAACAGTCGACAGACGCGGGTTAGGCTCCACACCGCTCAATTCGGTAACCGTACAGCCCGCTTCATTCAGCTTCTCGAGAACTTGTTCATACAGACCGTTGCGCTTAATGCTTCCTCCGCCATACACAAGCAGCACGCGCTTGCCCAGCTTTGCCGCTTCCACGGGAAGCTGCTTCAATTGTCCTTCGCCAAAGTGCAGGCGCGTCGGGTTGTAATATGTAAATGGATTCATCTTTGTATTTCTCCTCTTCTACATTGTATTTGTTAGGCTAAATTGCTCCGACAGTTCATTTTGGCACAATCCCGCCCGTTTTATGAGAGACCCTGCCAACATTCGCCTTAGAAAAATAAAGAGAAGCGTTCCAATTACAGAACCGCCTCTCTCTTTATTCTAGTCACATTCAGCCGGCGCTTCAACGGAAGCGTCTTCGACATTGATTTTCTCGGAGACCGTATCGCGTACGATCGAAATAACAAGCTGCAGCAAATAGTTGATGTCGGACTGGCTTTGCTGGAACTCCGATACAATCGGAATACCGTCGAGCTCATCCTGAAGGGATTCCATTTCCCCTTCGATCTTTTTAACCATTTGCTCGTTTTTGAAGGTCGTTTCGAATGCCACGACTTCTTTTTGTTTCTTCTTGATCATCGAGATCAGCGCTTGAACACGCTCATTCCCTTGGATTTGCTTCTCGGCGCGCTGGTACTGCTGTACTTCCTCGGAAGTAAAGATAAGACCCGCCAGCTCCTTCGCCTTTTCCATAATATCATCGCGGACAAGAAGGTCGCGCGTATTAAATTTCGGGACATCGCAGCCATGCTCATGATCATGATGGTGGTGCGTATTAACGGCAGTTTGTTGTTCGGACATCTATCATCTCTCCCACTAATTTGAGTAGCATCTAGGATACATTGCTGGCGGAATTCGCCAACGGTTCTGCTTTAATATACCATGTTTTTGCTTCCGTTACACGAACATGTATAAATTGTCCGATCCATTCTTTTGGTCCTTCCAGATGCACCAGCTTGTTCGTGCGGGTTCGGCCGGCCAAAATAGCAGAGTTGTTCTTGCTCTCGCCTTCGACGAGCACCTCGACAATCTCGCCCTCCATCTGTTCGTTGCTGTTTCGGCCCAGCTCAGCCATCAGCTCATTTAAACGCTTCAGGCGTTTTTTCTTCACTTCCAGAGGCACGTTATCCTCCATGTCGGCCGCAGGCGTTCCTTCGCGCGGAGAATAAAGAAACGTATAAGCAAAGTCAAATCCAACCTTGCGGACTAACGTCATCGTATCCTCAAACTGTTCGTCCGTCTCCCCCGGGAAGCCGACAATAATGTCGGTTGAGAGAGAAACATTCGGAATCGCCCGTTTAATCTTCACAACAAGCTCCAGGTACAGCTCGCGGGTATATTTGCGGCTCATCCGTTTCAGCACTTCTGTGCTTCCGGATTGAACCGGCAAATGGATATGCTCAACCAGATTGCCTCCGCGCGCGAGCACCTCGATCAGATGATCATCGAAGTCCCGCGGATGGCTGGTCGTGAACCGTACCCTCGGAAGATCAATTTTGGAGATTTCATGCATGAGATCGCCGAAGCGGTACTCCATGTCTTCGAAATCCTTCCCGTAGGCGTTTACATTTTGACCAAGCAGCGTAATCTCCTTAAACCCTTGGCGAGCCAGATCGCGGACCTCGGCAATAACATCCTCCGGACGGCGGCTCCGCTCCTTGCCCCGCGTATAAGGAACGATGCAGTACGTGCAGAACTTGTCGCAGCCGTACATAATGTTGACCCAAGCACGCATGCCATCCCGCTTCTTAGGCATGTTTTCAATAATATCGCCTTCCTTGGACCATACCTCTACAACCATCTCTTTGCTGAAATACGCGTTTTGCAGCAAATTTGGCAGACGGTGAATGTTATGAGTTCCGAAGATCATATCGACAAAAGCATGCTTTTGCAGGATTTTGCCCACAACCGACTCTTCCTGCGACATGCATCCGCATACGCCCAGCAGCAGACCCGGCTTTTGCAGCTTCAAGGTTTTGAGATGACCCAGCTCCCCGAATACTTTGTCTTCCGCGTTTTCCCGAATGGCGCAAGTATTGAGAAGAATGACATCCGCCTGTAAGCGGTCTTCCGTCGCCTTATACCCCATTTCCTCGAACATGCCTTTCATGACCTCCGTGTCATGCTCGTTCATCTGGCAGCCGTAGGTTTGTATTAAATAAAATTTCCCTTTGCCAAGCGTTTGCAGCTCTTCCGGTATCGAGAAATCATAATGAACCTCTATGTCTTCTTTCCCGCGTTTCTTTTCTTCCTTATAGTCTGGCGTGGAGTTAATCTGTATGTTCCGGCCTTTAATGCGGTAGGTCGTTACTCCGTCATCCGTACTAAGCACCTTAGCATCCGAGAAGTCAAAGTATCTGGAATAGTCTTTAACCTTGCCGGATTGATCGTTCCCCTTAGACATGGTTTTTCACACTTCCCTCTACATGAAATATTGCATTTTTGCCCAATACAAAATTATAGCATAACTTCAGGAAGGATATCCATTTGTTCCGGGAATGTCAAAAAAGGCTGACAGGGGGTTGTACCCCCTGCCAGCCTTTCAAACAAGCTAAGCTCTATTCGATGATTTCAGCAGTATCGCCGTTCTTGATGCCCGCTGCATTCGCTTCGTCGGTATCAATATGCATGTCCAGCGCAAAATCCGGAGATACGCGCGCAATGACCTGTTCGAAGACAACGCCGCGCTCGCCCTGGAAGCGAACCTTCAGAAGCTGCTTGTCCGCAATGCCCCATTTGTCGGCATCACTGGTATGGAAATGAATGTGACGGGCAGCAACAATAACGCCTTCTTCAATCGTTACTTCGCCTGCAGGTCCCTTGAGCGTAATCCCGGCAGAACCTTTAATATTTCCGGATTCTCGAACTGGCGGGTTAATGCCAAGAGAGAATGCATCCGTGCGCGATACTTCCAGCTGTGTTGCCGGACGCACCGGTCCGAGTATTCTTACTTTCGGGAAAGAGCCTTTTGGTCCGATTACGGCAACCGTCTCGTTCGCCGCATATTGTCCAGGCTGCGACAATGGTTTTGCAACCGTCAGCTCGCTGCCTTCTCCGAATAATATAGCGACATGCTCCGCAGAGAGATGAATATGTCTTGCCGATACGCCTACGGGCACCAATTTTTGTTCCATGTGATTCTACTCCTTTGTATCCATTGCATAGTAAAAGCATACGGCGATTTTTGTTAAAAAAGCCGTATGCTCATCATACCATTTATTTAAATTCAGCTACAAGTTTATTGAAATGTTCTTCCGACAAGGCAAGATCCTGCTTCGACAGAGCTTCCGAGCCGAAGCCGCTGATCATGTCTTCATAAGACTTGCGCTGCGTATTCTGATAGATCAGACCCGTCAGCATGCCGTTTGTTTCCATGATTTTATTCATGGCCGCAACGCGGTTCGATGGATCGTAATCCGGGAATTGCTGCTCCAGATTCACGATATTTTCTTTGAACCAGTCGTACGTGTTGATTTTATTGAACGTTACGCATGGGCTGAACACGTTGATGAGCGAGAAGCCTTCATGCTTGATTCCCGCCTCGATCAATGCCGTCAGCTGCTTCAAGTCGCTGGAGAACGATTGAGCCACGAAGGTTGCCCCTGCGGACATTGCAATCTCAAGCGGCGACAAGGTCGACTCGATGGAGCCTTCCGGCGTCGATTTGGTCTTGAAGCCTTCCGCGCTCCGCGGAGACGTTTGGCCTTTTGTCAGACCGTAGATCTGGTTATCCATAACGATGTACGTAATGTTCAGGTTGCGGCGGATCGCATGAACCGTATGGCCCATCCCGATCGCGAAGCCGTCGCCGTCACCGCCGGATGCGATAACGGTCAGCTCGCGGTTAGCAAGCTTAACGCCTTGCGCAATTGGCAATGCGCGTCCGTGGATCCCATGAAGCCCGTAAGCATTGATATAGCCGGAGATACGGCCGGAGCAGCCGATACCCGAAATAACCGCAAGCTCTTCCGGTTCAAGGCCTACGTTAGCCGCTGCACGCTGGATCGCCGCCTGGATGGAGAAGTCTCCGCAGCCCGGGCACCAGTTCGGCTTCACATTATTTCTAAACTCTTTAAATGTTGCCATGATTAGTCCAACTCCTTGCACGCTTTATAAACTTCCGATGGCAGGAACGGATTGCCGTCATATTTCAGCAAGCTGCGGATTTTCTCCGCGAAGCCCGCATGCATTTTAATCTGGCCGGCGAGCTGTGCCGTCGCGTTATTTTCGATGACTACGACCTTTTTCGCTTGCTGCAAATGCGGGAGCAATTGCTCCGTAGGGAACGGATGAATCTGACGGATGGTAATATGGTTCGTTGTAATGCCGTCATTCGCAAGCCATTCGCGGGCTTGATCAATCGTACCGCCCGTAGAACCCATGCCGATGACAAGAAGATCCGGCGTCTCGTTAGGCGCGTCCGTGCGAAGACCGTCGCGTACCAGCAGACCGTTCAATTTGTTCAGACGTTTATCCATCATTTGCTGACGGTTCACGGCGCTTTCGGAAGGACGGCCCATTTCGTCGTGCTCGACGCCCGTCACATGGTGAATGCCGTTCTTCGCGCCAGGCAGCACGCGCGGAGACACGCCGTCTTCCGTCAACTCATAACGTTTGAACAGCTGCTGCGGCGCAAGCTCAGGCGCGTCTTGAACGAGCTTGCCGCGGTTGATTTGGATCGAGTTGTAATCAAACGGCTCGCAAGATTGCTTGCCGAGAGACAACTGCAGATCCGTCATCACAATAACCGGCACCTGATATTGCTCAGCCAGGTTAAAGGCTTCGATCATATCGTAGAAGCAGTCCTCAATCGACGCGGGAGCGATAACGATCTTCGGAATCTCGCCGTGAGTACCGTAGACCATGGCATTCAGGTCGGATTGCTCCTGCTTTGTTGGCAAGCCCGTAGAAGGACCGCCGCGCTGCGTATCCACGATGACAAGCGGAGTCTCGGTCATGCCGGCAAGGCCAATCGCTTCCATCATCAGCGACAGACCGGGACCTGCGGATGCGGTCATTGTCCGTACACCTGCATAGTTCGCGCCAATGGCCATTGTAACGGCCGCGATCTCGTCTTCCGTTTGAACTACGGTGCCGCCAAGCGCAGGAAGCTTCTTAATAAGATATTCCATAATCTCGGAAGCGGGAGTAATCGGGTAAGCCGACATTAATCGGCAGCCTGCTGCAACGCAGCCGAGACCAATCGCTTCGTTGCCGATCATAAACAGCTTTTGCTGGCCGTCCGCATCCTCAAGCTTGAACTCGTTAAGCGGCCCGCCAGCCTGCTCCAATACAAACTCCGCTCCGCGCTTAACCGCCTCGATATTTTTCTCGACGATTGCCGCGCCCTTGCGTCCGAACTCTTCTTCTACTGCTTTATTAAATACTTCAAGCGGCAAACCGAGCAGCGCCCAGGATGCGCCAGAAGCAACCATGTTCTTCATTAGGGAAGTTCCAAGTTCTTCTGCCATTGCCGTAATCGGTACGGCAAACAGTCTTGCGTCGATTCCTTCAGGTACAACGGGATTAAACTTCGCATCTGCCACGATAACGCCGCCGCTGCGAAGCTCTTTTGCATTCAAATCTATGCTTTCTTGGTCGAACGCCACGAGGATGTCCAGATCATCGGAGATAGCCCGGATCGGGTAGGTGCTGATTCGAATTTTATTATTTGTATGCCCGCCCTTGATTCGCGACGAGAAATGACGATATCCGTATAAATAATATCCAAGCCGGTTAAGCGCCGTGGAAAAGATCCGGTCCGTGCTTTCGACGCCTTCCCCTTGTTGCCCTCCGATCTTCCAAGACAATTGACTAATCAAAACGCCCATCTCCTCTTTTTGATGGCTTAGCCGCGTACACTACTAAGGCAATATCCAACAATAATTTATATAATGAATAAACAGTCAAACCAAGTGTAAAGGTGTAGTTTCAAAAATGCAAGATGTATACGCTTATGTTCTGATAATCATTTTCGATTGAATATATACCGTATGCAGATGAGACTTGCTATGCCGGCAAATGAGCGGATAGAAATGTAAGCGCATTACCCGACAGAAACCGCTTGGTCTGCTCTTCGGAGTACCTTTTCAGCAGCGCTTCCCGCAGCCTGTACACCTCGCCGGGATGGGTTAATCCGTTCACATATTTGTCGATTCCGTCAAAATCGGAGCCCAGCATAATATGCTGCTCACCGCCTAGTCCTCCTACGTGATCGATATGCCTCAACACATGATCAACGCTAACCTGCTCCCCTTCCCCTACGAACCACGGCACATACGTAATGCCAATAAGCCCCTGCAGAGCAATAATCGCCTTAACCTGATCGTCCGTCAGATTCCTCGGATGATTGAGAAGCGCTTTGGCGTTGGAATGGGAGGCGATAATCGTTCTGGAAGCCAGATCCGCAACATCCCAAAAGGCTCTTTCTGACAAATGCGATACATCCACCAGTATGCCCAGTTTGTCGCATTCCGTGACGAAGGTCTTGCCCTTCGCCGTCAGTCCCCCTCCACGGGGCTCCATAACGCCGTCCGCGGCCCAATTCGCATGATTCCAGGTCAACCCTGCCGCACGAACTCCGAGGCGGTGGAGGAGCCTTAGAGCAGGTATGCTGCCCTGCAGACCGTCTACACCTTCCAAAGAAAGCAAGGCTCCGATTTTGCCCGCCGCCAAGCTTTCTGTCAGATCGGTCCGATTGCGGATCAGCATCATATCCGGACAAGTCAGTACCTGCTCGTAGAAAAGATCGATACTCTCTAGTATCGGCTCGATAGAGCCGTTAAGTTTCTCCGGTATGTAAACCGCAAAGGTTTGAAGCACGGCCCCCGATTCCTTTAATCGTTCATACGTTACATCAAGCAGCCCCGGTTCACTGCCTTGAAAAGTCAGATTCGGGTTGACCAGCAGCTTGCTCAGCACATCGCAATGGAAATCCGCTATACCAAAGGTCATGTTATGAATTCCGCCTTTCACAACTCCATTAGCTCTAACAAAGCAAAAAACCTGTCTACTTCGTAAACAGGTTCCAATACCCGGTTCAACCCAGATCCGTACGTAAAGTCCGGATATTAGATTTTACCTAGGTTCAACAATCAGTTTTATCGCTGTTCGGTCTTCTCCATCAATGACAATGTCAGTAAATGCCGGCACACAGATTAAATCCACCCCGCTCGGAGCTACGAATCCTCGAGCAATCGCTACCGCTTTGATCGCTTGATTGAGTGCACCCGCCCCGATGGCTTGCAATTCAGCGGCGCCGCGTTCACGCAAAACTCCGGCCAGCGCACCTGCAACGGAATTTGGATTGGACTTTGCTGAAACTTTTAATACTTCCATGAAAAAGGACCTCCTCGGGAATGATGGATGGATTCCACTATTTAGATAGTATTCGAGAGAGGTTAAAAAATTCCTGCTGACAATGCAATAACTTTCATATCAATTCTGAATTGACTAAACTTTTCGAATATTCATATAACTACTGCATGAGCAGCCAATCGTCTTCCGTAAGCCGTATTTTTTGAATTTTGGTGGCTTGCCCCGTGGCATCGTCAATCTGAACCGATACCGCGTGCAAATGCCAGTCGCCTTCGTCGACTACAAATCTTGTCGGAAGCTGTGTCAGAAACTTATGAAGAACGGCATTGCGTTCCATGCCAAGCACGCCATCACGCGGCCCGGTCATGCCCACATCGGTTAAATAAGCGGTTCCGCCCGGCAAGATCCGGTCATCGTTGGTTTGAACATGAGTATGAGTTCCTACCACGATGGATGCCTGACCGGCCAAATGCCAGCCCATGGCGATTTTTTCGGAAGTCGCCTCTGCATGGAAGTCGACCAGAATATTGTTCGTCTTCTCTTTAGCCACTGCAATCAGTTCGTCTGCCTTCCGGAACGGGCAGTCGATTGGAGGAAGGAATGTACGGCCTTGCAGGTTAATGATAGCCAACTGTTTGCCGTTTGCTTTAATGTGTGCGTAACCTTGGCCTGGAGTTCCCTCCGGGAAGTTCGCCGGACGCACGATGCGCGGTTCTTCGTCTATCCATTCAAAGATGTCCTTATTGTCCCAAGTATGATTGCCCATTGTAATGCCGTGGACGCCCCATTCAAAAAACTCGCGGGCAATCGGCGCCGTAATGCCGCGGCCAGCCGCCGCGTTCTCGCCGTTCACGATAATAATATGCGGATTGAATTTGCTCTTCAGTGCCGGCAGCACCTGCTTTAACGCTTTGCGTCCTACACTGCCCACGATATCGCCAATAAATAATACGTTCACTCTGCCACTCCTTTATTATGCAAAAAAAGTGGCTGACAAGCAGCCACTTTTCGTTCTTGAATTCTTAGGGTTTATAAGTTTTTCTCATAAACATGGCTTAGAATTCTCCGGATTGAATCGCGCTTCCCCGCCTAATGACGGGGAAAACCGATTCACCTTGCCATTTTGCTTGTGATCTACTTCGCATATTCAACTGCACGGGTCTCACGAATAACCGTAACTTTAATATGTCCCGGATAATCGAGTTCACTCTCGATCTTCTTCGTAATATCGCGTGCAAGCCGGAATGCTTCCGTATCGTCAATCTTCTCCGGTTGAACCATAACACGGACTTCGCGTCCTGCTTGAATCGCGAAAGACTTCTCTACGCCGTCGAACGACTCCGAGATATCTTCCAGCTTCTCCAGGCGCTTAATGTACGTTTCAAGCGTCTCGCGTCGTGCGCCAGGGCGCGCGGCAGACAAGGCGTCTGCTGCTCCTACGAGCATTGCGATTACAGAAGTTGCTTCCACGTCACCATGGTGAGAAGCGATACTGTTGATAACAACAGGATGCTCCTTGTACTTCTTCGCCAGCTCTACGCCGATCTCGACATGGGAGCCCTCGACCTCATGGTCAAGCGCTTTGCCGATATCGTGCAGAAGGCCTGCGCGCTTAGCAAGCGTAATGTCCTCGCCTAGCTCTGCAGCCATTAGGCCGGTCAAATAAGCAACCTCCATCGAGTGCTTCAGAACGTTCTGACCATAGCTTGTCCGGTACTTAAGACGTCCCAGAATTTTAATCAAGTCAGGGTGTAATCCATGAACCCCAACCTCGAAAGTAGCTTGCTCACCGTATTCGCGGATCCGCTCGTCCACTTCCTTACGGGACTTCTCGACCATTTCTTCAATGCGAGCCGGATGTATACGACCATCTGCAACAAGCTTCTCAAGTGAAGTCCGAGCAATTTCGCGTCTAATCGGGTCAAAGCCAGACAGAATGACCGCTTCCGGTGTATCGTCGATAATCAAATCGATACCAGTCAATGTTTCGAGTGCACGGATATTACGGCCCTCACGTCCAATTATGCGACCTTTCATTTCCTCGTTAGGCAGCGTTACGACCGATACGGTCGTCTCTGCTACGTGATCCGCCGCACAACGTTGAATTGCGAGTGAAATAATGTCCCGCGCCTTTCGATCGGCTTCTTCTTTTGCTTGCTGCTCGATCTCTTTGATCATCTGTGCTGTTTCGTGACGCACTTCCTGCTCCACATTCGACAAAATAATCGATTTCGCATCCTCCATAGTCAAGCTGGAGATACGCTCCAATTCACTAAGCTGCTGCTTGTAAATGGAATCAATTTGTTCTTGTGTTTCATCGATCCGTTTCTCTTTGTTGGCCACTAGCTCTTCTTTGCGTTCGAGCGCTTCTATCTTTTTATCCAGCGACTCCTCTTTCTGGAGCAAGCGTCTTTCTTGACGCAAGGACTCGTTACGCCGCTCACGGATGTCTTTCTCGGCTTCCGTACGGAGTTTGTGGATTTCATCTTTTGCTTCGAGCACGGTTTCCTTCTTTTGAGCTTCCGCTTCCTTCTTCGCATTCTCAACGATTACGACTGCGGCTTGCTCAGCGCTGGAAATTTTGGCTTCGGCAATAGACTTACGAATAAAATAACCAATCCCAAAGAAAATAACGCCAACAACGAGACAGATCAACAC
This sequence comes from Paenibacillus glycanilyticus, assembly GCF_023715145.1. GTDB lineage: Bacteria > Bacillota > Bacilli > Paenibacillales > Paenibacillaceae > Pristimantibacillus > Pristimantibacillus glycanilyticus_A. The sequence goes on from NZ_JAMBNP010000001.1 coordinate 131,339, forward strand.
CGTCCAAATAGGGTCCATCTTGTTCACCTCCTCGTTGCATTCACCAAGGCAACTGCTTGGGATGATATTAGGTTTTTAGCCGGTTTCCATACCGATTGATTCTCTAACTTATTGACGAAAATAATCGTTTCAAATCAACTTTTGGAAGGAAAATTGATTTGATATAAAAGGAATACAATTTTATTTTATCTTTTGGCAAAATCAATTGTCAAGCAAAAGCCCTTCATCCTCATCCGCCTGCTCGATTTCCGCTTCATCTATAGCCGCTTTTACGGCCTGTTTAACAGCATCCGTAGGAAAGCCTCGCCGCAATAAAAAAGCCATCAGCTTGTGTCGTTTCTCTCTATTCTCTCCCTTAAGAGAACGCCATTTCTTCTTCGCAGCATGGACAGCGGATGCTAGTTCGTCTTCCTTGTCGATGGAATCTAGCGCATCTGATGCTGCCTGATTCGATATGCCCCGCTGCTGCAGCTCCTGCTTAATCCACCGGCTGCCCTTCTGACTATAACGGATACGTTGCATGGCAAATTGCCGCGCATACTCTCCATCATCAACAATATGTTCCGATTCTAAACGTTCCAATGCATAAGCAATTGGTTCAGGCTCCAGCTCTTTGCGACGCAAATACTGCTCGATCTGTTTGCGGGTTCTCGCTTGAAAGCCCAGATAATAGACTGCGAGCGCATAAGCCCTGTACCGGTCATCCTCATCCGTTATTACCGTGATCTCATCGCTCGTTAGCGCCTTGCCCTTCAATAGCTGGTACTTGATCAATATATCCTCATGTACGGAAAACAACGCTTCTTCCTGGCCATTCGTATAGATGTTGTAACGTTTACGCTCCTTGCGGTCCTGCGTAACCGCCGTTATCTCAATAATCATCCAGGACACACTCCGTTCATTTTGGCGAAATAGAAACAACGCCGCCCTCTAAGGGACGGCGCTGCTCCTAGCTTATTAACTCAACTTTCGCAGCAGCGAAAGTAAAATGATTAATCATCGAGTTCGGACTCATCGAAATCATCGTCATCGTCTTTCGAGAAGTCAGCAGGCTGTGCAGAAGCCGACAAGTTGCTTGCTTCGCGGATTTGCTTTTCAATTACCGCTGCAACTTCCGGATGATCTTTTAGGAATTGCTTCGCGTTCTCACGGCCTTGACCCAAACGGTCGCCATTGTAAGAGAACCATGCGCCGCTCTTCTGAACGATGTCCATCTCTGTGCCGATATCGATAAGGCTGCCTTCTCTCGAAATGCCTTCGCCGTACATAATATCGATCTCAGCTTGCTTGAATGGCGGAGCCACTTTATTCTTAACAACTTTAATACGAGTACGGTTACCAACCATATCGTTGCCTTGCTTGATTGTCTCAATACGGCGTACATCAAGACGAACGGAAGAATAGAACTTGAGTGCGCGTCCGCCTGGTGTTGTCTCGGGGTTACCGAACATCACGCCGACTTTCTCGCGCAATTGGTTGATGAAGATCGCAATAGTCTTCGATTTGCTGATTGCGCCACCAAGCTTACGAAGTGCTTGCGACATCAGACGCGCTTGCAGACCAACGTGGGAATCCCCCATATCGCCTTCAATCTCCGCTTTCGGCACAAGTGCCGCAACCGAATCGACTACGACAATATCAACGGCGCCGCTGCGCACGAGTGCTTCTGCGATTTCAAGCGCCTGTTCACCCGTATCCGGCTGAGACAACAGCAACTCGTCGATGTTAACGCCCAGCTTGCTTGCATACAAGGGGTCAAGCGCATGCTCGGCATCAATGAAAGCCGCTTGTCCGCCAGCGCGTTGAACTTCCGCGATTGCGTGAAGGGCAACGGTTGTTTTACCGGAAGACTCCGGACCGTAAACCTCAATAATACGACCTCTCGGCAAACCGCCGATTCCAAGTGCAATATCTAAAGCAAGAGAACCGCTAGGCACGGTTTCGACTTGCATATGTGTGGATTCTCCTAATTTCATGATGGAACCCTTACCAAATTGCTTCTCAATTTGACGTAAGGCCATTTCCAAAGCAGCGCGACGATCCGACAAGCTACTCACATCCTTCGTTATTTATAATTGTATGATACCTTGTTTCTGCTCAAATGCCAAGCTTTTTTTCGAACATACATTCGTCTTTTTATTTCCACGCCCTTTCATGCGCGAGATGAAACGGCTATTGCCATCCTGGATGGCAGCGCGCGATTCAATAAAAATAGACATAAAAAAACCGCAGCAAAGTAATCTTCGCCACGGTTCTTCCGCATGAGACCAATTATAGCGGAAATGGTACAAACAGGCAAGCTTTTTCGCGTTAATCCGACAAATTAATGCTCGCGCAGCTTCAGCCAAAGCTGATACAAGGCCGCTTTCACCGCACGGATGCGAATGATGGACCGCGTACCGGAGAAATGACCGGTAAATACGGCCGTCGGCTTTCCTCGCTCGGCAACCGCGTAATAGACAAGACCAACCGGCTTGCCCTCTGCTTGCGCAGGACCGGCCACACCCGTCAACGAAACGCCAAAATCGGAATCCCCGATCCCTCTGACGCGTTCGGCCATCATCGCCGCAGTCGATTCACTGATTGCTCCGGGCGCTCCGTCTCCCTCGAGCTGTGCCATCGAGATGCCGAGCAGCTTATGTTTCATCTCGTTCGTATACGTAACGACGCCGCCTGAGTATTCGCCGCTGCTACCCGGAATGCCTGTAATTAACTCGGCAAGTAAACCGCCGCTGATGCTTTCAGCCGTAGAGAGCTTTCTTCTGGATAGACGGAGAAGCTGAACGACTCTCTCCTCCAGCGTAATCTCTTCCTGCGCGAATAAGTATTCGCCTACCCTTTGCTTGATTGCCTCGACGGTCTGGTCCAGCTTGGCAGTTGCCTCTGCTTCATTAGCCGCCTTGGTCGATACTCGGATCGCCACTTCGCCTTCCTTCGCATACGGTGCGATTGTAGGGTCGGATTGTGCCTCAATCAGATCGATCAGCTTTGCCTCAAGCGTGGATTCACCGATGCCGGCAAACATAAGAAGCCTGGAATACAGCGGCACCTCTGTTCCGAGAATAGACCGGAGCCAATCTGTTCCCGGTCCTTCGATCATCGGCTTCATCTCGCGGGGAGGTCCGGGCAGCAGCAGATAATGGGTTCCGTCAACCGACAGCCCGTTGCCAACGGCAAGCCCCGCCTCGTTCTCGATAGGCTCGCTGCCGTCAATCATCAATGCCTGCCGGCGGTTGCTTTCCACCATATGAATGCCGCGGGAGCTGAACATCTCTTCGATCTTATCCATGGATGGCTGATGAATGGATAGGCCGCGGTTCAGATAATCAGCAAGAACATCCTTCGTCAGATCATCCTGCGTGGGGCCAAGTCCGCCGGTAAATACAAGCAGATCGGCACGTTCCCGGGCAATCTCGATTGCCTTCCGGATCCGGTTCGGATTATCGCCGACAACCGTCTGGAAATAGACATCAATGCCAAGCGCCGCGAGCTTCCTGGACAAGTATTGCGCATTCGTATTGACGATTTGACCGAGCAGAAGCTCGGTGCCAACTGCGATAATTTCTGCTTTCATGCGGTTTCCCCCTTTGGACAGTGAGCATCAGGACGCAAAAGCACCTCTCCATTAATGGAAAGATGCTTTATTGTTACTTATATGCTCCCGATTATTGCACAGGAATCAATTGTTTATTTTTGAAGAAATAATCAAAACCGGAATATACCGTAATCAGCACGGCGATCCAGCTTACGATCTCATCAAACGGAAAATCAATAAACGTGAACGGGAAATTGTTGAGCAGAAGCGAAATGATCATCGTAATTTGTACGGCTGTTTTCCATTTGCCCCATTTGCTCGCCGCCATTACGCTGCCCTCCAGGAGCGCGATCTGGCGCAATCCCGTAACGGCAAATTCACGGCTGATAATAACAATGGCCATCCACGCCGCAAGCTTGTCCATCTGTACGAGCGAGATCAGAACGGCTGCCACAAGCAGCTTGTCTGCCAGCGGATCCAGAAGTTTGCCCAGATTGGTTACAATCTTGTTCTTTCTGGCAATATAGCCGTCGAGCCCGTCAGTGCTTGCCGCTATGATAAAGATAATAGCCGCTATAATCTGATTGTATGTAATGGAATAATCGTCGCCGAATTCAAGAGGTTTAATATCGATATTCACGAGCAGAAATACCATAATGATCGGCACTAAAATAATTCGGGCCAGCGTAATCTTGTTAGCCAGGTTCATTTATTCACACCCCCGGACCGTCTAGCCTTGTTCCTGCATTGATGCATGATTGCTTGTACTGTCATTTGTATGTCCCCCGGATCGTTTCCAAAGCTATCTAACCAAGTATAATACATGCCTTTTCCTGTGTCAAAATACGGAAGAAGCCTAGAGCTAAAGCCCTTCTTCTGCCGTTAGCAATGCGGCAGCGAAGGGCCGGAAAGGGCTTGTTTGCGGCTTAACGATAGTTCGTGAACTGCAGCTCGATATTCAGGTCTGCTCCGCGGAGAAGGGCCATTACGGCCTGCAGGTCATCACGACTCTTGCCCGTCACGCGGATCTGATCGCCTTGAATCTGGCTCTTCACCTTCAGCTTGGAGTCGCGAATCATGATATTGATTTTTTTGGAGATATCCTGATCGATCCCCTGCTTCAGCTTAATCCGTTGACGTACGGTGCTTGCGGAAGCCGATTCGATCTTGCCGTATTCCAGGTTTTTAATCGGAACGCCGCGTTTAACCATCTTAGACTTCAGGATATCAAGAACGCTCTCCAGCTTGAAGTCATCGTCGGATACAACAACAAGCTCCTCTTTCTCCAGCTTGATGCTGCTCTTGCTGCCTTTGAAGTCAAAGCGTGTCTCAATCTCCCGCTCCGCCTGCTGAATGGCATTATTCAGCTCTTGCATATCCATCTTCGATACAATATCAAATGAACTTTCCGAACTCATCTTTATACAACTCTCCCTTTGCTTCTATTCCGTTCCCTCAACATTACCCGTGTCTTGCGTATCCCCAGGCGACGCAGAACCGTCGGGACTTTCTGTTCCCGCAGTATCTTCGGCAGGATTCAGCTGGATTTTTTTCGATCCGGCACGGTCGCCGTCATTAATTTGCACGCCGTCTACCGAGATAACGCTCAGATCGGCGCGACCGACATTAATATATAACGGCTGATCCAGGTCATAAGTGAAGACCGAACCGTCCGGTGCCGTTTCCGAAATAATCGCTTTGCCGGAATTGCTGCCTGAACGAACCTCAGTCCAGCTTGGTCCGCCCGTAATCTTGATCTCTACTTTATGAACTACGCCAGCGGGCGCAACATCGTAATGATCAACCTTGCCTACCTTGGACGAGAACGTAAGCGTCGTTGGCGATTGGCTCGGCGTTGGCGTAGGCGTTGCCGTTGGCGTAGTTGTTCCTGTTCCGCCATTCGCGGAATCAGGCGACTGGCTAGGCGGAGCTGGCGAAGCCTCATCCGTGATATTGGTATTATCAATCTCTTTCGGATCATTCGATTTCTGATTAACGAAATAAACCCATACCACAACAACGATGAGGATCAGGAACGACCACATCATTACGTTGAAGCCGAGCTTGCTGATCCGTTCGGAGGAACGGCTCTGGACCCTTTTGGGCTGTCTGGCCGGCACCGCTTCTACAATCTGATCGGTAACCGATGCCGGAATTTCATGCTGGTACAGACGCAGCACTTCGTCCGCGTCAAGGCCTACGGCTTCGCAATAATTTTTCACAAAAGCGCGTAAATAGAACGTTCCCGGCAGCACACTGTGATCGCCGCTTTCGATCGCTTCCAAGTAGCGCTTGCGTATTTTTGTCGTTTCTTGCACATCTTCAAGCGTTAGCCCGTGTTCTTCTCTTGCTTTACGCAGCAACGCTCCTAAATCTGACATGGGGTCTACTCCTCTCTGCTAGAATTCATTATCCGAATAATTGGCCGTGAATGATTCATATGTAATTTCTTCGTCTGGTGTATTACGAAGCTCAATAATCATATCAAAATGGCTGTAATCAAATTGTGATTCCTTGATGAAAATATCCGGATGCTCGATGACTTTCGTTGATGGCATGGCCATAATCTCCTGCAGCAACGAATAATGCTTCTCGTTCGAACGGATGGTGCTCACGATGCCGTCAATGATAAAGATGTTGTTGTCGTTCATCTCATCTTCGGACAGCTGGCTGCGCACGGTTTGTCTGAGCAGAGTCGACGAAACAAAGGTCCAGCGCTTGTTCGAGCACACGCTTCCCGCGATAATCGATTCCGTCTTGCCGACGCGCGGCATGCCACGAAGACCAATAACCTGATTGCCGTCTCTTTTAAACACTTCGCCAAGAAAATCAACCAAAATACCCAGTTCATCTCTTGTAAAACGGAAGGTTTTGCGGTCATCCGAATCACGTTCGATATAACGTCCGTGACGTACTGCCAATATGTCAACGATTGTTGGCGTGCGAAGCTTGTTAACCGTAATGTTATCCACTTTCTGAAGCATTTTGCCCAGCAGAACAATCTTTTCTTCATCATCCGTCTGAAGCAACATGCCGCGGGTACGGTCCTCTACCCCGTTAATCGTCATAATGTTCACTTCAAGCATCCCCAGCAAGGATGCGATATCGCCAAGCAAGCCCGGCCGATTCTTATGTATCTTGTATTCCATGTAATATTGCTGCTTTGATCCCATTTCACACCGTCCCTTGTTGTCACCAATCCCAATTGATTGACTCGCTTATAAAAATTTATTCTACAATTTTCGTCACATTCCTGCAACCTATTCGCAGACATTGCAGAAAAGCCTCCGATTTGGGAGGCTTTTCTGCAGATGCCAGCAATTAAGTTTGTTCGACCAGCTTCACCATCAGACCAGCTACGGTTTTGCGCTCATGCTCATCGCCGGCATCCCAAAGCTGCTTCAGTACGCGTTGCTGTTCATTTTTAGGATCAACCTTCTCGTCAAGGAAGGAACCGATCTCATAAGCCAGGTTTTTAATCGTTTCTTCGGACATCCCATTGCTTTTTGCTTGTGCTACGCGGTCCGACAGGAATTCTTTCCAATTGTCGAAACTAGAAAGGACGTTAGACATTTTATTTTCGCCTCCTGAATAAGTACATTTTGAGAAGAGTGCAGCACACTCAACAAATGTTATTCTGTGTAGAGGCGAGAAGGATTATACGAAAATCATCATTTTAAGTGTGCCAGCCGCCGTTAGGACTAATGATTTGACCAGTTATGTAAGAGGATTCCGGCAAGGACAGGAAGTACACGATTGAAGCTACTTCATCAGGTTGTCCAAACCGGCCCAGCGGTATTTCCTGCTCGAGCGCCGCTTTCTCCTCGTCGTTAAAGCCGCTCATCATCTTTGTGTCCACAGCTCCCGGTGCCACTGCGTTAACCGTAACGCCGGAGGGTGCAAGTTCTTTGGCAAGCGCCTTCGTAAAAGCGTTCATTCCGCCTTTGGTTGTTGAATACAGCACTTCGCAGGATGCTCCTGACATGCCCCAAATGGAAGACACGTTAATAATGCGGCCAAACCTGTTCGAGACCATGTTCGGCATAAACAACTGGCTGCACAAAAACATGCCCTTCAGATTGACGGCCATTACATCGTCCCATTCCTGCTCCGTCACATCCATCAGCATGCCATAATGAGAAATACCGCCGTTATTCACAAGGATATCCGGAAGCATATCATGGGCCTCCAGCTTTTCCTTCATGCGCGAGAGCTGCTCTTTGGAACGCAGATCGGCCGAAATCGTCATGACGTTCGCGCCAAGCCTCATGCACGCTCTTGCCGTTTCGTTCGCCGCTTCATGCGACTCCCGGTAATGAATGACGATGTTAAGTCCCTCCGCGGCAAAGCGCTGCGCGATGGCAGCGCCGATGCCGCGGCTTCCCCCGGTGATTAACACCGTCATTTGTTTGAAGGGTTTCATGAAACCGGTTGTTCGTCCGGCTTCTCGACGATTGAAATCGCCAGTTGATTAAAGTCGAAATGCTCACGGAGACGATCGTTTACCTGCTCCAGCGTGCATTTCTCATAGAGGGACAGCAAATCGAACATATCGCTGTCACGGAACCGGTAACGGGTAAATTCGCCGGCAATCGCTTCAGGGGAATTCAGCATCCGTAAATATCCGCCGATTTTTTTTCGTTTCGACCGTTCGAAAGCCGCAGGTTCAATCCCTGTGCGGAGGGCTTCTTCCACAGCCGTGCGAATCCGGCCAAGCAGTTCATCCGGATTTGGTGTATCTCCGCCAATGACCGAGAAAGCATAATCCGTGCTTACGTTAAATTCCGTTCCGAAGGAATCGGAGATTAAATTTTGCTCATACAAATCCTGATACAAAGCCGAGCTTGCGCCAAATAAAGCATCCAGCATCAGCTTGGAGGTCACCTCATGCAACAGCAGCGCATCCCCCGTAAGTCCCGTTTTCTTCTCCTTGAAGCCAAACATAACCTTTGGTAGAGAAACGGGCAGCTTTGTCACTTTTCTTGGATTCTTCACGCTCTCCGGCTCCTGCTCGAAGAATCGCTTGATCTCCCCTTGCGGCTTGAACGTCTTGCGCGCCTGATTATTGCGCACAAGCTCGAACACTTCCTCCGCCTTCACCCCTCCAACAACAAACAGCAGCATATTGGACGGATGATAAAACGTTTCGTAACAGCGGTACAACGTTTCCTTGTCGATCTGATAGATCGACTCGACAGTACCGGCAATATCAATATGAATCGGATGGTTGTGATACATGGCATCAATCAGGCCGAAGTAAACGCGCCAATCCGGATTGTCCTTGTACATATTGATTTCTTGAGCGATGATGCCCTTTTCCTTATCCACATTCTGATCCGTAAAATAAGGATGCTGAACAAAATCGATCAAGGTCTCAAGGTTGGCTGGAATCTGCTCCGTTGCCGAGAACAAATACACCGTCCGGTCAAAGCTTGTAAAGGCATTGGCCGAGGCACCCTGCGAAGCAAAGGTAGCGAATATATCCCCTGTTGGCTCTTCGAACATTTTATGCTCCAGAAAATGCGCTATCCCGTCCGGAACGCGGACTGGCTCGTCATTGCCCACAGCAAACTTATTGTCAACGGAACCGTATTTGGTCGCAAATGTGGCATAGGTCTTCTGAAAGCCTTCCTTCGGCAGGACGATCACTTCGAGGCCGTTATCCAGCACTTCGCGGTATAGCGTTTCCTGAACGCCTTTGTAGTCGAGTGTCTCCATTGCCGCTCACGCCTCCTTCTGGTCACGCAAAAAGTAAATCGTGTCAAGCTGCGCGAGCTGCGCAACCCGGACGATATCCTCTTCGGTTACCGCTTCAATCTTATCCAGCAGCTGCTGTGCCGTTCTTTCCTTGCCGGACAACACCGCGTTAAAGTCATACGCAATCATCTCATAAGCGGAATCCTGCAGCTCGCGCAAATGATTGGCAATCATCGCCTTGGTCTGATTCATCTCCAGGTCAGTAAGCTGGCCTTGGCGCATGCTCTCGAGCTGCTCCTTGATAATGGTGACAGCCTTCTCATAATTGGCAATCTCGATACCGGATTGAATAGTTAGCAAGCCTTTATGTCCATCGAGTCTCGAAGCGGCATAATAGGCAAGGCTTTCTTTTTCCCGGACATTGAGGAACAGCTTGGAATGCGGATATCCTCCCAAGATGCCGTTATACATCAAGGATGCCGCATAATCCTCATCCCCGTAGCCGACATTGGTCCGCAGTCCCAGATTCAGCTTGCCCTGGTTGACGTCCATACGTTCAACTACCGTTTTGACATTGCGTACTTCATGGCGCATCGAAGGCACGCTATAGCTTGCAGGCGTGCCTTCTTCAATCCGGAAGGCCTCCTTCGCAAGGGCAGCCACTTCTTCCATTGTCGTATCACCTACCACGTACAAATCAAATGCGGCCTCTCTCAGCCACTGTTGATATTGACTGTACAGGGATTCAGGCGTAATGGAGCTGATCTCATCCAGCTTGCCTAGCGGATGCAGGCGATAAGGCTCATCCGCGCACATCTCTTCCATGCAGCGTTCTGCCGCATAACGGATTTTATCGTTAACGATTGATTCCAATCGCTTTGTTAAGGTTTGTTTCTCTGCGTCCACATATTTGCAGCGGAATACTCCGTCTTCGGTTACCGGCTCGGTCACTACCTCGCCGAGGAACCGCAAGGATGAGCTCAGCAGTGGAACATCGGATGATACGAAGTGATCGTTAATGACGTCCATGCGGAATTGAACGATCTGGGAATCGCCTCTTTTATATACATCAAAGCCGAATCCGGCGCCATACAAATCATCCAGCTTCTCGCGAAATGCCTTCGTCTCGGGTAAAGACACCGTCCCCCGGCGCAGTACAAACGGGGCGAGTGCGGTCTTGGTTACAGCATTTTCAGATAAAGGCAGTCCGGCAAATAACGATATCGCAAACGTCTTGAACCGTTTGGTTGGCATTACATGCAGCCTGATCCGGCCTATTTGCCCTCTTTCGAATAGTGTCACTTCCGTTTGCTCCTTCCGAGTAAAATGGAATATAGTAAATGTATTCCATTTTCAAGCTTCCTATACCATTCTAACCGATACGAAATGGAAGAAGCAACCTGCCTGCCCAAGGCAGAAAGGCTGCTTCTCATAACGTTACATACAGAAGATATGCTTGCCGATTGTCTTCACTTGCGGTCTGGACCAGATCCATTTGGAGGTTGCGGTCTCAGGGTTAAAATAGTACGTGCAGCCGCCTGTAGGATCCCAGCCGTTAATGGCATCCTGCACAGCTCTGCGGGCCGTATCATTCGGAGTGAGCCAGATTTGCCCGTCCGCCACTGCCGTGAAGGCAAGCGGCTGGAAAATCACGCCCGATATCGTATTCGGGAAGCTTGGCGATTTCAAGCGGTTCAAGATAACCGCCGCTACGGCAACCTGTCCCTCGTAAGGCTCTCCGCGAGATTCTCCGTATACGGCATTCGCCATAATCTTCAAATCGCTTTCCGAAAGCCCCAGATTATTGGACTTGGATGGCGTACTGCCGCTCGAGGATCCGGAATTCGAACCGCTGTTGCTGCTGCCGGAGCCGCCGGAAGCACTGCCTGAATTCGCGGCAGACGGCTTCCAGCTCTTCGTTGCTTCCCACAGCTTAAGCTTGGTTTTTGCCCCAACCACACCGTCGGATTTCATTCCGAATTTCCACTGGAACCAGGTCACCGCGTTTTTGGTGCTGGTACCGAAGCTTCCGTCGATCGCACCGTTATAGTAGCCCAAATATTTAAGCCTACCCTGCAGCTCGTATACATCCGAACCGGAGGAACCTACTGTTAAAGTAGCATTGCTGAACGTTGCTTCCGCATCATCCTGCGAATATCGCTGGAGAGAATACATCCCGAACAATACCGTCACAATGATGGTAGTCACGACAATTAATCGATTTCTCATGTAGGAATCTGCCTTTCTCTTGCAAGTTAGTCCGCGATTAGCTGCGTTACCTAACTCTAGTATGAGAAGGGATTCCTGCTTCTATTCATCGTTAATTACCGGCACTGGCTCAGGAAGGAATTCGGCTTGCCTGGTATTGCTCAATGGACATCAGTACTTCGCGCGGCTTGCTTCCCTCATAAGGGCCAACGATACCGCGTGCCTCCATTTGGTCGACTAGCCTTGCGGCCCGTGTGTAACCAACCCGCATACGCCGCTGCAGCAGGGAAACGGAGGCCTGCTTCGCTTCAAGTACGATTTGTACAGCCTGATCGTAAAGCTCGTCCAATATTTCTTCCGGATCTGCCGATTCTTCCTCTACTTCCGGCACCAGATCCTCCTTGTATTCCGCTTCGGCCTGGCCTCTTGAGTACTCTACGAGCGCCTCGACCTCCTGATCGGACAAGAATGCGCCTTGCACGCGGATTGGCTTCGACATGCCAACCGGCAGATACAGCATATCTCCCCGTCCAAGCAGCTTCTCGGCACCGACCATGTCGAGGATCGTACGCGAATCGACCTGGGAGGATACGCCAAAGGCGATCCGGGACGGGATATTCGCTTTGATGACACCCGTAATAACGTCAACGGACGGACGCTGTGTAGCGATGATAAGGTGGATGCCTGCGGCGCGCGCCATTTGGGCAAGCCTTGCAATGGAATCCTCCACATCGTTAGAAGCGACCATCATCAGGTCGGCAAGCTCGTCAACGATTACAACGATATACGGAAGCACGGCTTTTGGATTCTCGGCCATTAAGGCATTGTAGCCTTCAATATTGCGCGTTGCGGATTTGGAGAACAGCTCATATCGCTTCTCCATCTCAACCACGATCTTCTTCAAGGCAAGCGCTGCCCTTCTTGGATCGGTTACAACCGGCGCTAGCAGATGCGGTATGCCGTTATAGACGTTGAGCTCGACCATCTTCGGATCGACCATTAGAAACTTCACTTCGTCCGGAGCTGCTTTGTACAAGATACTTGTGATAATGCCGTTAATACACACCGATTTACCCGAACCTGTTGCACCTGCCACAAGCAGATGGGGCATTCTTGCCAGATTGCCGATAATCGGCTGGCCCGATATGTCCCTGCCGAAAGCAATCGACAGCTTGGAAGGCGCATTCTGGAAGGTGGCGGTCTCCATCACTTCGCGCATGGTCACCATCGATACTTCCATATTAGGAACCTCGATTCCGATCGCTGATTTGCCCGGAATCGGTGCTTCCATCCGAATATCCTTCGCTGCCAATGCCAAGGCGATATCATCCGTCAGACTTACGATTCGGCTGACCTTCACGCCTGATGCCGGCTGAACCTCATAGCGGGTAACCGCCGGACCGCGCACCACATCTAGCACTTTGGCCTTTACGCCAAAGCTCTCGAGCGTGGCTTCCAGCTTCCGCTTCGAATCCAATGCATCCGCTCCGTCCCCGCCTCTTGCCATTAGGCTTGGTTTGGCGAGCAGGGAGAACGGCGGAAGCAAGTACGGCTTCTTGACCGGCACATCCGATACCGGTTGATGAACACCCGTTGTTGCGGTCTTATCGCCTTCGGCGATATCATCCGGGCTATCGGGATCCACTATAGAATCCGGAACAGCGGGCTCCGGATCATTCTGATCATACTCATCCGTATATTGCGCTGAATCGGCCACTGCCGGATTTGCAGCAAAATCCTCTTGCTCTTCCTCTTCGTATGTATCTGCCCGCGGAACAATGCGCGTGATAACAGGCTCTTCTTCTTCCTCAAACTCGTTGTAAGGCGGATAAACATTCTGGCGTTCAGGCTGCTGCTCCCAAGGAGGAAGCTCGTCCTCTTGCTGCCTCGCTGCCGAATCAGCACCGCCGTTGCGATCCCACTCTTCCTCCTCTGCCTGGGCATTCGCCCAGTGAGGCTTCGCGTTATTGTCCGGTCCTCCGTGATAATGCTCTTCATTCATGGACCAGTCGTCCTGAGCGGTCTGCGGTTCCTGCTGGCTGTTCTGCTCTTGATTCCGCCAGGAAAAGAACAAAGATTTCTTCCTTCTTGGCGGCAATGCCGCCGCGTAATCGTCATCGTCGTCATCATCGTCAATAGCGTCTGATTGAACAAAAACAGGCGGCTTCGCTACTGCCTTCGAAGATTTGGACGCGCTTCGAAGCGATGCGCTCTTCGACCATTTGGCGGAAAGCAGCTTATATAGCCGTATACTCTTGTCTCTTCCGATACGGGCAAGCTCCACGTAGGATTTGCCGGTAAGAAGCATAATGGAGATGGCGTACATCACGCCGGCGATCAGCTTGGAACCGAAATAACCAAACAGCGTAAACAACATGGAATATTCAATCGCTCCAACATATCCTCCGCTGATAGCCCGCTGGCTGATCGGCCTGTCGTCCGTCCCGTCAAAGGTCAACAATTCATCGCTCATATCCGTGGTCAGTTGGTGCAGGATCGCTCTTCCGGTCAAATCCGCAGTCGGAAGCAGCTTGCGGTCGATTTCCGCAATACTGCTCGATAACGTCAGAGCAAGCACAAACACAAGCAGGCCTGTCCGCCGATTCGTCCAACCGCGCGGCCAAGCCCTTTTGACCATGACAACCAATCCGACATAAATGCCTACCAATGCCAATACAAAATAAAACTTGCCCAGGAACAAGCCAAATAGCTTGGACAAGGAACGTCCAACAGTCGCTTCACCCGACATCGCTATAACCGAAACCGTAATTAGCAAAATACCGTAAACTTCATATTTTAATTGAGTTGCGATTGATTTCTTCTTCCGTCTTTTCTTAGCCAATGATCCGTCACCTCTGGCATACATTATACCATAGGTGGACAAATGTTCCTATTGGACATAAGAACCTTTGTGCGTATTTTTATTGCTCGGGGGGTTGTCCGAACATGACGAAATTACCCGGAGCAAGCTCCGGCTTCAAGTAATCGTCAAGGGAACATTGGAGCAGACGAACGATTTTCCCCATGCCTGGGGCTACCGGCTGGACTTGCATGAATATCCCGTTCACCCATACTTCCTGGCTAGGCGCCGGTTCACCGTGCAGACCGTCAAGGACAGCCTCAAGAGGCATTACCGTATAAATCGTCATTAGTTATACACTCCCGTCTGGGCAGCCGGCTTGCGCTCGGCAATTCGACGGTTCAGCTCCCTCAGAGCGTCCCCAAGTCCGCCTACGGCATCAATCAGTCCGTGCTTCACCGCATCCGATCCGATTACGGTTGTACCGATGTCTCTCGTCAACTCGCCCGTCTTGAACATCAGCTCTTTGAATGTCTCCTCCGATACATTCGAGTGCATCGTCACAAACCTCAAAATGCGCTCCTGCATTTTATCGAGGTATTCGAAGGTTTGGGGAACGCCAATGACAAGACCGTTCAGCCGAATCGGATGGATCGTCATTGTGGCAGTAGCCGCTATGAAGGACATATTGCCTGCTACGGCAATCGGAACGCCAATGGAATGTCCGCCGCCAAGCACTAATGTCACCGTTGGTTTCGATATGGACGAGATCATCTCGGCAATGGCAAGCCCCGCTTCAACGTCGCCTCCAACCGTATTAAGAACAATCAGAATGCCTTCGATCTTCGGATTTTGCTCTGCCGCCACAAGCTGCGGGATCAGATGCTCATACTTGGTTGTCTTATTTTGCGGAGGCAAAACAATATGACCCTCCACCTGTCCGATTATGGTCATGCAAAAGATGTTTGATTCCGCTGCGGGCGTAGTGGTTTGCCCTAATTGCTGAATCGTCTCTACGATAGAATTTTGCTTCTTCTTTTCGGCCTCTGCCGGATCGGGCTGCTGCGGTTGTTCGTCATTCGTGTAATTCAATGTAAGCTCCCCCTCATCTTGTTATAGCTCGTCATAGTATGAGGTGGAATAGCGAATTTATACCGGCATATCCGCAAAAAAGAACGTCCCGCAAAGGAATAAATCACTCCTCTTCGGAACGTTCTTGATTACGCTATACTTCCATAATAATCGGAAGAATCATTGGACGGCGTCTGGTCTGCTCATATAGGAAACGCCCGAGGGCGTCTTTTACATTCGTTTTTAGGGAAGCCCATTCATTTACTTTATCATGCATCAGCTTATTCAGCGTGGAAGTTACAATCTTGTTGGCTTCGTCCAGAAGCCCTTCTGATTCCCGAACATACACAAATCCGCGCGATATGATATCCGGACCCGATACAATGGAGCCTCCATCCTGCTTGCTGAGCGTGACCACCACAACCAGAATGCCATCTTGAGAGAGCAGCTTCCGGTCACGGAGCACGATATTGCCGACATCTCCTACCCCAAGTCCGTCAATCAGCACATTGCCGGCTTGCACCTTGGAGCCTTTGCGGGCCATACCGTCTTGAAACTCAACGGTTTCACCATTATCAATGACAAATATATGACTCCGGTCAATTCCTACATCTTCGCCTAACTGGGCATGCTGCTTGAGCATTCTGTACTCGCCGTGTATGGGAATAAAATATTTCGGTTTAATGAGATTCAGCATCAGCTTTAATTCTTCCTGGCTTCCGTGACCCGAAACATGCACCCCGGATACGGATCCTGGACCATAAATGACATTCGCGCCAAGCCGGAATAACTCATCCACGGTTCTTCCGACATAGCGCTCGTTCCCCGGAATTGGCGTAGCTGCGATAATAACCGTATCTCCAGGCAGGATATCAACCTTGCGATGCGTAGAGCGCGCCATTCTGGTCAAAGCCGACATCGGCTCGCCTTGACTGCCTGTGCACAGGATCACAACGCGGTCAGCGGCCAGCTTGTTTACTTCCTCCGGCTCTATGATCATCCCCTCGGGAATGTGCAGATAGCCGAGCTCGGAGGCAATGCTTACGACATTCACCATGCTGCGTCCAACAACCGCAACATAACGGTTCGTCGCAATAGCCGCATTGATCACCTGCTGCACGCGGTGCACGTTGGAGGCGAATGTTGCGACAACTACGCGCTGCGAGGATTTATGAAAGATATCTTCCAGCTCTTCCCCTACATTTTTCTCGGAGGGAGTATACCCTGGTCGTTCGGCATTGGTGCTGTCCGACAGTAAGGCGAGAACTCCCCTCTGGCCGATCTCCGCCATTCTATGCAAGTCCGCGTATTGGCCATTAACCGGAGTATGATCGAATTTGAAGTCACCGGTATGAACGATCGTCCCTTCCGGCGTATCCAACGCGACCCCTATGGAATCCGGAATACTATGATTTGTCTTGAAGAAGCTTGCCCTGATGGTACCAAGGTCTACTTCGGAATCTGCATGAATGACGATTCGCGTGGTCTCGCCAAGCAGCCCGGCTTCCTTCAGCTTGCTCTCAATTAAGCCAAGCGTCAGCTTTGTGCCGTAAACAGGAACATTTAACTGCTTAAGCACGTAGGACAAGCCGCCTATATGATCTTCGTGGCCATGAGTAATCAGAATGCCTCTTACTTTATCCCGATTCTCCAATAAATAAGAAATATCGGGAATCACAATATCGATGCCAAGCATATCTTCTTCCGGGAACTTAAGACCCGCATCCACCACAACAATATCTTCCTCATGTTGAATAACATACATGTTCTTGCCAATCTCGCCAACTCCGCCAAGGGCAAATACGAGCAGCTTATCCTGATTTTTCTTCGACAAGTGCTTACCTCCTTCGAATGAAACCATTCTCCGTTCCAGCCAATTGTATGAATTTTCCGTCCATTTCGCTTGACCTCATTATACATGATGAAAAAGAAGGAATACAAGGTGAAACAACCGGCCGCTTGTCCTCCATTTGAACGCAAACAAGCAGGCTGGAGACAACTCTCCGCCTGCTTGTGATCTTGTCGTGCTCTATGATTGTATTAGACCAGCTTGCTTATAAATGCCGCTTCCGCTTCATTAGCCGGTACCAGCGGCAGCCGTACTCCGCCTACAGGCAAGCCGCGCAGGCCAAGCGCGTATTTAACGGCAACCGGATTAGGAACCGGATGCGGGCATTCGAACAAGCCTTTGAATACAGGATAGCATTCCGCATGCCATTTCGCTGCCTGCTTCACGTCACCGCTAAGATACGATTCGATGAGCTGCTTCATTTTTGCGCCAATAATATGGCTCGCCACGCTGACAATCCCATATCCGCCGATGGCAAGTGTAGTTAGCGTCGCGCTGTCATCGCCGCTGTACACTCTGAAGCTGTCCGGAGCTGCGGCAATAATCTGCGACAGCTGGTCGGGAGAAGCACAATCCTTCGTTGCCACCACATTGTTCAGCTCGGCAAGGCGGAGCGTTGTCTCAACGGAAATATTGATTCCCGTACGCCCTGGAACGTTGTAAAGCATGACAGGTAATTTGGTAGATTCAGCGATTGCTTTGAAGTGTTGATACAAACCTTCTTGATTCGGCTTGTTGTAGTACGGTGCAACGAGCAGCACGCCGTCTACACCGGCATCTTCCGCTACCTTGGTCAGATGAATGGAATGAGCCGTGCTGTTGCTTCCTGTGCCTGCAATAATTTTGCAGCGGCCGGCAGCATGTTTCACGGCATAACGGAACAGTTCCGCTTTCTCCTCCTCTGTCAAGGTTGGGGATTCACCCGTTGTACCAGATACAACAAGCGTGTCGCTTTGCTGTTCATCAATCAAATAATCGATCAGACGACCGGTCGTGTCCCAGTCAATTTGACCGTTCTCATCAAAAGGCGTGACCATTGCAGTAATTAATCTACCAAAATCCATTGTTATGACCTCCTGAAAAGTACTTCACTTCGTTAGCGTATCAAATAATCACTATTATATATGAAGTTCGAACTTCGCGTGAAGCGCCCTTACCGCCTTCACCATATCCTCTGCTGTCACCAATACCCAGATCGTCGTATTAGAGTCAGCCGATTGCATGATCGTAATGCCTTCCTCGGTTAGTGCTTCCACAATGCGGGCCATGACGCCCGGTACCCCGTTCATGCCGCCGCCGATAACCGATACCTTCGCGCAGCCTCGAATGGCCAGCGGGTCATATCCGCATTCCTGCAGAACCGCTACAGCCCGATCGGCATCCTGGTCAAACACGGTATATACCGCACCGCTTGGCGTGACGTTAATGAAATCAACGCTGATATGATGCTTCGCCATTGTCTGGAACACTTGAAGCTGAACATCATTTCTGCCTTCAATCGCTTTTACCGAAATTTGCGTAACACCGGATACATGGGCAATCCCCGTAGCCTGCCGGTCGGCTACCGGAGTCAGTGCCGCATCCGAGACAAGCGTCCCTTCATCCGAAGAAAAGGTTGATCTCACCCGTACCGGAATTCTCGCCTGCTGCGCGATTTCCACGGCGCGAGGATGAATCACTTTGGCTCCTTGGCGAGCCATATTGCAGATCTCAGCGTAGCTGACAACCTGCAAAGGTTTGGCATTCTCAACGATGCGAGGATCGGCGGTTAATATTCCGTTCACATCCGTGTAGATGTCGACCATTTCTGCCCGTAATGCGGCGCCTATTGCCGTTGCCGATGTATCGCTTCCGCCACGGCCGAGCGTCGTCATATCGCCGCTTTCCGTGCTTCCTTGAAAACCCGTTACTATGACGACTTTGCCGTCTCTTAATTGCTGTAATACTTTTTCAGGACGAAGCTCTTTGATCCGAGCATGCCCGTATTGATCATCTGTTATGATTCCTGCTTGGCCGCCGTTTAAAACAACGGCTGGAATACCTTCAGAGCAAAGCAAGCTGCATAAGGCGGCGGCTGATATGATCTCCCCGCAGCCCAGCAGCATATCCCGCTCCCGCGCCGGCAGCTTATCGCCATTATTTCGGATGACCTGAAGCAAGGTATCCGTTGCATACGGATCACCTGAGCGCCCCATTGCCGAAACAACGACTACAACGCTATAGCCATTTGCGAGCTCTCTTGCAATATGTTGAAGACAAAAGCTTCTAGCATGATCGGTCGAAAGTGAAGTGCCCCCGAATTTTTGTACCAGGATGCGCATTGCTGTCTTTCCCCCGTAACCGATACAAAGATGTCTGAACCAAGTGACCGCAGGCAAGACATCTTATCGATCGTAGTTGTTTTTTTGTTGCATGCGATTCGATGAGAGGCAACCATCTGAATAGTCGATCAATTTCGATTTACTCATAAAGACAAAACAAGCGGCGTAATCGTAATTAAGGTTCCGGCGTTATCGCCAGCTCCTTAATTACGTCGCCGCCTGCATGTGAAAGATGATGCACCTATTAGAGCATTTTAGTAATTAAACCGCTCAATCAGCAACGGCTGCAGCTGTTTCCCCTGCAAGGCGGCTTCGCAAGCTTCCAAAGCCAGATCCATTCTCGCAACAAGCGAGTTTGGCTTTTGAACCGGGTTATCTTGGCCAAAAGGCACAAAATAAATATTTTTAGCTACTAACAGTTTTGCAATATTAGCAGCGTTTAGCCCGAGACCATCATTGGTTGAAATCGCGAGTACAAGCGGCTTCAAGTTGCGCATTTGAGCTTTCGCCGCCATGAGCACGGCACTGTCCGTAATCGCATTTGCAAGCCTGCTTGTCGTGCTGCCCGTGCATGGCGCAATCAGAAGCACATCAAACAGCTTCGCCGGGCCAAGTGGTTCAGCCTGCACAATCGTCGAAATAATCTCATTGCCGGTAATCGCCTTCAGCTGCGTCTGCCATTCCTGAGACGTTCCGAATCGCGTGTCTGTTGTCATAATGGTCTGCGACACGATTGGCACGACATTCGCGCCAGCGTCTACAAACCGTTGAATTTGAGGCATGATTTCTGCCAGTGTACAGTGCGAGCCAGACAGCGCATACCCGACTGTTTTCCCCGTCCAATCCATTACCCATTCCCCCGCTTTATCGAATCGTCCGTAATCAACTGAGTCAAGCAATCCGCTATGATTCGTCCAGCTGTTTTGGGTGCGACGATACCGGGAAGTCCGGGCGCGAGTATCGCTTTAATGCCTCTCTTCTCGGCGAAGCGGAAATCAGTTCCGCCCGGCTTCGTGGCAAGGTCAATAATAACGGTTCGCGAGGGCAAATTTGCTATAATTTGCGCTGTGACTATCATAGTCGGAATTGTATTAAAAAGCAAGTCAATATTACCCGTATTTTGGAGTAGCTGACTTGTGTAAAATGGCACAAAACCCATCTCGGCGGCTCTTGCGAAATGCTCGCTCCGCCTTACTCCTATAAGCACTTTTGCCCCAAGACTCTGCAGCGTCCGGGCCATGGTGAACCCCGTTCTGCCGAAGCCGAGCACCATACTCGTTGATCCATGTATCGTAATATCCGTATTCTGAATGGCCATCATGATGGCCCCTTCTGCCGTCGGAATGGAGTTGTAGATCGCAACATCATCCCTGTCGAACAGCTCGACAAGACCTATCTGATGCTTATCGCAAAGCTCCCGCAAATAAGGCTTTGCCATTCCGGCATACACCTTGCAATGCTTAGGCAGCCTGGCAATATGCTGATCCTGTAGCTGCATCTGCCGGTCACTGAATACAGCATGAATAAAGCCATTATCGTCCGTGCCTACTGCAGGCAGCAGCAATGCATCAACATCATCAAACAAGCTATCGTCAAATTCAGCATGCACGGCGCCGTCCAAGGAAGAATGCAGTCCGTCAAAGCCGGATACCGTTACCGTTGCATCAAGCTCGGTTAACTTGCGTATGACTTCAAGCTGTCTCGCATCTCCTCCTAGCAGCAGTATTTGAACGCCTGTTAGCATGTAGGCTTCACTCCTTTCTGCGCACTAGTTATAGACCATCTTATGCCCTGAGCCCAGAATGGTGAAAACCAATATTTTGGAACGCAAAAAAGCGCCAAAACCAAGGTTTCTGGTCTTGACGCTTCTTCCCGGCAGCCATGCCGCCATCTTTTATACGCCTGTATGCCCGAAGCCGCCTGCACCGCGTACGGTGTCCGGCAGTTCATCGGCTTCGGCGATTGTGATCTCCGGCAGCAGCTGAATCACCATCTGCGCGATCCGCTCGCCGCGGTTGATCGTGAACGTCTCCTGCCCGAGATTAATGAGCAGCACCTTCACTTCGCCGCGGTAATCGGCATCAATCGTACCCGGCGAGTTCAAGCAGGTGATGCCATGCTTGTATGCGAGTCCGCTTCTTGGACGCACTTGTGCCTCTACTTGCGGCGGCATCGCCATTGCAAGACCTGTCGGTATCAGCTTGCGTTCCCCAGGCGACAACACGACAGGCTCGGTTACAGCTGCCTGAAGGTCAAATCCTGCTGCCCACTCCGACATTTTGCTTGGCAATGCGATATCTTCGTTTCCCGCCAGCCGCTTAAATAGAATTTGAAACAAAACGATCCCTCCCGATCTGAGCTGCAGCTTTATCGTTTGTTCCAACCATGGCAACGGCAAACGGTACGGACAACATGCGTTCCGTTACTTCCTGAACATCCTTCATCGTAACATTGTCGATGCGTTGCAGCATTTCGTCTAACGTATAATGTCTTCCAATCATCAGTTCATTCTTGCCAAGACGGTTCATCCGGCTGCTGGTGCTCTCCAGACTAAGGATAAGGCTGCCCTTCAGCTGCTCTTTCCCGCGGTGAAGCTCCTCGTCGCTCAGACCCTTCACCGAAAGCTCCTCCATCTGCTCCAGCGTCAGATCAAGCACTTCTTTCGTCTGCTTCGGCGCGGTTCCGGCATAGACCGTAAAGAGACCGCTGTCGGCATAAGAGGTATGGTACGAGTAGACGGAATAAGCAAGTCCCCGCTTCTCGCGGATCTCCTGGAACAGGCGCGAGCTCATGCCTCCGCCCAGCGCGTTATTCAATAAGATCATTGCATACAGCTGCGGGTCCGAGTTCGAACAGCCCGGGAATGACAGGCAAAGATGGTTCTGCTCGGTTTTTTTCTTGAAGAAAATATATTCGCCGTGGAACTTGGGAGCCGTAACGATGCTGCTCTTCCCTTTGTTCTGGAAACGGCCAAAATATTTCTCCAGGAGCGCCAGAAGCTTGCCTTCTTCTACATTGCCGGCCACACTGATAACCGTGTTCTCGATCGTGTATGTATCATTCATATAGCCGCGCAGCGATTCGGAATTCATGGCTGTAAGACGTTCTTCCAATCCAAGAATCGAATACGCGAGCGGATGGTCGCCATAAGCCGCGCGGGATGATTCATCATGCACCTTGTCATCCGGAGTATCTTCGTACATCGAGATTTCTTCCAAAATGACGTTCTTCTCCTTCGCCAGCTCCTCTGCATCCAGCTTCGACTCGAAGAACATATCCGAAAGGGCATCTACTGCGAGCGGCAGATGCTCATCCAGCACCTTAGCGAAATAACAGGTGTATTCCTTGGACGTAAAAGCATTCACATTGCCGCCAATTCCATCGAACAGATCGGCAATATCTTTTGCTGAACGGCCGTTGGTCCCTTTGAACAGCATATGCTCGACAAAATGGGAAATCCCGTTGTTCTCGGGTGTTTCGTTCCGCGAACCTGTCTTTACCCAAATGCCGAAGGAGACCGACCGAAATGTCGGCAAGTATTCCACAACGACTCGGAGGCCATTGCTGAGCGTGTATTTATTCACATCGTATCCTCCTAAAATGAATTGCAAAACATATGGTGCATTATCAAACCTTTGTGATTACCAACACAAATGGTGCATTATCAACCGTTTGTGGTGATTCATGCTACGATAGCATGAGCTAAACATGAATGATTTCACTATAACAAATTTAGGGAGTCTGCTCAACCGGAGAAGGCAGACGGTCGGATGACAATGTTTCGCTGACCGTACCTAGCGCATAACCTTGACGCTTGGCTTCACGGATCATGCCGGTTAGAGCATCTCGGGAAGAAGCGGTTGGGTGCATAAGAATTAAAGCACCTGGTTCGAGCTTGGAGGAAATCTTCTTGATAATCCAATCCGGCGAAGGCTTCTGCCAATCAACTGTATCAATCGTCCACATGACCGTCATTAGTCCCTGTTCGCTGGCCACCTGGATCGTTGTCTGATTATAGGATCCGGAAGGAGGAGCAAACCATTTGTTTTGGACGTCTAGTGTGCTTTTCAACAAATCCTCGGTTCGCGAAATTTGCGTAAATTGATTTTGTCTGCTTAAGGTTTTCATATCCGGATGCGAATACGCATGATTGGAGATTTCATGTCCCCGCTCCTGGATATGCTTCGCAACATCCGGATACTTTTTCAGCCACGAACCATCGAGGAAAAAGGTTGCTTTCACATGTTCTTTGTCGAACGTATCTAGTATGGCCGGAAGATACTCATTCCCCCATGCCACGTTAACCATGATCGAAATCATTTTTTTGTTGGGGTTCCCCTTATAGATCGGCCAAGGTCCCAGATCCTTTAAGGATATTTTCGGTGAAATTTCCTTGTATACAAACTGAATCGGCGAAGTGCTGCCGCTTGCTATCGTTTGCTGATAAGTTTTTTCTATATCCACTTCAAGACCGTTATAGCCGGGGATGGCTTTCCATACTCGATCAATCCGGGCATCAATCGGTTGAACGTACCGCTGCTGAGCCTCAGCCTCAATCGTTTCCCGAAGCTTGGCTTTCTCCTCATCGGAAATAGCAACTTCGGTACCCGTTACAACGGCGTTCTGCCCTTTAATCGCTTGAATATAATCCATGATGCCAAAGGCATTCATCTGGAATACAACAATTAGTACGATAAAGGAAGCACCTAGCCCAATGATTTTATTCCGCATCCGCATCATTCCAGCTCCTACTTATCGGTATACGCCAACTGATTTGGCGAATGCAGGCCTAACTAAGGCATACGCCTGCGCTTGTCTAATAAGTATGTGCAACTGGACGAGATTATGATCAGCATCCTCGGACAAAACAAAAAGAAGACAGTAATGATCTGTCTCTTTTTGGCAATACAAAACAAAAAGAAGACAGTAATGATCTGTCTCTTTTGGTGAAGACAAAACAAAAAGAGACAGATCAAATCTGGCTCTTTGCTTAAATCCTATAAAAGCGCAGCAGGTTACTGCGCTGGAACTTCCGGAGTCAGAACAGCTTTGCGGGACAGGTTAATACGGCCCTGCTGATCGATTTCCGTAACTTTCACCGTAATTTGGTCGCCAATCGCAACAACGTCTTCCACCTTCGCTACGCGCTCGGTAGACAATTGAGAGATGTGGACAAGGCCGTCTTTGTTCGGCAGAATTTCAACAAACGCGCCGAATTTCTCGATCCGTTTAACGGTTCCGAGGTAAACCTCGCCAATGACAACTTCTTTTACGATACCCTCAATAATCGCTTTCGCGCGTTGGTTCATCTCTTCATTCGAGGAAGCAATGAAG
The DNA here is from genome assembly GCF_023715145.1 of Paenibacillus glycanilyticus. Taxonomy (GTDB): domain Bacteria; phylum Bacillota; class Bacilli; order Paenibacillales; family Paenibacillaceae; genus Pristimantibacillus; species Pristimantibacillus glycanilyticus_A. Next base: position 156,154 of record NZ_JAMBNP010000001.1, read on the forward strand.
ACCATGCCATCCTGCTCGATATCGATTTTTACGCCGGTCTCTTCAATAATTTTATTGATGATTTTACCGCCGGAGCCGATAACGTCACGGATCTTATCAGGGTTGATACGAAGAGTAAGAATCTTAGGAGCATATTGCGACAGGCTCGAACGCGATTGAGACATGACTGCCGTCATTTTGCCGAGAATGTGCATACGGCCAATGCGCGCTTGCTCAAGTGCTTGCGACAAGATCGCACGGTCGATACCGTTAATCTTAATATCCATCTGAATCGCCGTCACGCCTTGCGCCGTGCCTGCAACCTTAAAGTCCATATCGCCGAGATGATCTTCCATACCTTGGATATCGGACAAAATCGAGAAATGATCCCCGTCTTTGATCAGACCCATTGCAATACCCGCTACAGGTGCTTTGATCGGTACGCCGGCATCCATCATAGCAAGAGTGCTCGCGCAGATACTTGCCTGCGAAGTCGAACCATTCGATTCAAGAACTTCGGATACAAGACGGATGGTGTAAGGGAAATCCGTTTCCGAAGGAATAACCTTGGACAATGCGCGTTCGCCAAGTGCTCCGTGACCAATCTCGCGGCGGCCAGGAGGACGAAGCGGACGTGCTTCACCAACGCTAAACGGCGGGAAGTTGTAGTGATGCATGAAACGTTTGGTTTCTTCCGGGCTAATACCGTCCAGAATTTGAACATCGCCAAGTGCGCCCAGTGTACAAATGCTAAGCGCTTGAGTTTGTCCACGTGTGAACAAGCCGGAGCCATGTGTACGCGGCAGCAAAGCAACATCACATTCGATAGGACGAATCTCGTCAAGAGAACGGCCGTCAGGACGTACTTTGTCATGGGTGATCAAGCGGCGAACTTCTTCTTTCACGATGTCGTACAATACTTCTTTTACATCGCCCAGAAGCTCTGGAGTTTCGGCATACGCTTCTTCAAAATGAGCAACTGTTTCGCCATTAACAGCATCAATTGCGTCTTGACGCGCATGCTTCTCCGGAATACGGATCGCTTCAACCAGCTTCTCCGAAGCAAAGGCGCGAACGGCAGCATTCACCTCAGCGTTAACCGCATGAAGCTTCACTTCCATTTTTGGTTTGCCTGCAGCAGCATGAAGCTCTTCAATCATTGCCACGATTTTCTTGATCTCGTCATGGCCGAACATGATCGCTTCAAGCATCACGTCTTCCGGCACTTCATTACCTTCAGCCTCAACCATCATGATTGCGTCTTTTGTGCCAGCAACCGTAACGAAGATTTCAGTCTCCGCTTCTTGCTCTACAGTCGGGTTAATGATGAATTGACCGTTAATACGACCTACATTTACGCCGCCGATTGGACCGTTAAATGGTACGTCGGAAATGCTCAAAGCTGCGGAAGTACCGATCATTGCCGCGATTTCCGGCGTGCAGTTCTGGTCTACGCTCATTACGATATTCGCGACTTGAACATCGTTACGGAAGCCTTCCGGGAACAATGGGCGAATCGGACGGTCGGTCAAACGGCTCGACAGAATCGCTTTCTCGCTTGGGCGTCCTTCGCGTTTAATAAATCCGCCAGGGATCTTGCCTACAGCATATAAACGCTCTTCATAGTTAACCGTAAGCGGGAAGAAGTCCAAATCTTTGGGCTCAGCCGAAGCGGTTACCGTACAGAGAACTACTGTATCCCCGTAGCGAACCGTTACTGCAGCATTAGCCTGTTTTGCCAAACGGCCTGTTTCCAGCACAAGCGTTCTGCCGCCTAATAACATCTCTACTCGTTGCAAACGTATTCCCTCCTAAAATGAATTGTGAAGCAATGCCTATGAATTGCAAAGCTTATCTCGCTTCGTAAGCATGTGCTTAAAGTATGTAACCATTGGTTTTCATTACATTCGTGAACAGCTCTGGTATATCCTGCTGAATTTTGTAATATTACAAAAAGCAACCCGATTCTGCCGGCTCCGGTAGCCCGGACGGCAAGACAACCAGGTTGCTTTTCATGAAACATGTTCTAGCGGCGAAGGCCGAGTTTTTCGATCAATGCGCTATAACGTTTAACATCTTTGTTTTTCAGGTATGCCAACAGCTTACGGCGTTGACCTACCATCTTGAGCAGACCACGGCGGGAATGATGATCTTTCTTGTGCTCCCGCAAGTGTTGCGTCAAGTTCACGATGTTTTCCGTCAGGATAGCCACTTGAACTTCCGGGGAACCCGTGTCGCTCGCGTGTGTTTTGTGAGTCTCGATCAGTTGTGTTTTACGATCTTGTGTAATTGCCATCCTCGTTCACCTCCTATTTCAGTTAATCGCCATTAGCCTCGAAACCGCCGGTGAGAGCAGATATCCAAGCTAAGGTTCGATTGCGGAACAGTAACGGACAAGCCGTTCTCGCCCACAACGTTACTCAGTATACCACAATGAATCAGGCAAAGTAAATGCCGACGCTTAAGCAAGGCCAAAGAATTGCTTGGTTTGCTTCGCGTCTTCGCCAATCTGCTCGATTAATTCATTCACCGATCCAAACCGTTTCTCCGGACGGATAAAGGAATGGAACTCCAGCGTAATGGATTCACCATAGATTTCTTGATGGAAATCGAACAGATGCGCCTCCAGAACGGGACGGATCTCTTCTTTATTAAACGTTGGCTTCATGCCATGGTTCAATACGCCGAAATAAGTTTTGCCCGCTACCTTCGCCTTTATCGCAAATACGCCCAGACAAGGTGTAATATAAGGCTTCGATAAACCTACGTTAGCCGTCGGGAAGCCGATCGTCCGGCCCCGTGCGTCACCGTGTACAACCGTTCCTTCCACTTCATAAGGACGTCCGAGAAGAGTGGTTGCAAGAGCAATGTCCCCTTTCTCAAGAGCAGCCCGAATGTAGGTGCTGCTGACCTTTTCTTCATTCTCATAAAGAGGCTCAACGATGTCCACCGTAATATCGGGGCTTCCTAACGTTCTCATCAATTCCGGATTCCCCTTGCCCTTTGCTCCAAAAGTGAAATCGAATCCGACCACGACATGCTCGGCATGGAGCGGACGCAATACTTCATCAACAAACTGCTGAGGACTGATCGAAGCAAACGTCAGGTCGAACTTCATGACAAACATGATATCAACCCCAAGCTCTGCAAACAAAGCCCGCTTCTCTTCCGGCGGCGTCAAGCAACTGAAATATTGGTCTCCTTGCCCCAGAACCTCTTTCGGATGCGGCAGAAAAGTCATAACGGCGGACAAAGCCCCTGTGTTCTTTGCAATTTGAACCGCTTGACAAATAACGTTCTGATGACCGCGGTGGACACCGTCGAAATGTCCGATTGCCACAGCAAGCTTCTTGTTCTGAAGCACGGCTGGACATTCTTGTAAAGGATAAGTAAGGGTTATAATTTCCATGCTGATACACCTGCAATTCCTCTATATAATCCCGGTTAGGAGAATACTTTCACCGGCTTAAGTGCCAATGCTTCGTCATCGGCCTCGAAAATTCCGATAAAAGCATCATTTTCGCCATATAGGCGTACGAGCCTGCTGGAATCGAAGGAAGCCTTAATCCGCGCATACGGTATTTTCTGCCCTCGAAGCGCCATCTCCGTAACAACTGCGTCCGCTTGTACTCGCTGAAGATGATCGATAGCCAGATCAGCCGGAAGCATTTTCTCCTCCAGCCTTCCCGCTTCCTGCAGCTTCTCCAGTTCTTCAAGCGTGACACATTGCTCTCTGGTAATTCCACCTGACATCGTCCGAGTCAGCTCTGCCATCGCAGCAGGTACGCCAAGCGCACGGCCGATATCAACGCATAGCGTACGGATATAGGTTCCCTTTGAGCACATGACGGAAAAAGTAAAGCGCGGCTTATCCGCATCAAGATCGGCATAAATCAGATCAATCTGGTGGATCGTAACTTTGCGCGACTTCCGTTCAACCGTCTTGCCTTCTCTTGCCAGCTCATAGAGTCGCTTGCCGTCTACTTTCACGGCGGAGTACATCGGAGGAACCTGGTCAATCTCGCCAACAAAGCTTTGCAGCACCTGCAATACCTGTTCTCTGGTTATCTTGATACCCGACTGCTCCTCAAGGACCGTCCCGGTCAAATCCTCTGTATCCGTTGCTGTGCCAAGCTGTATAACGGCTTCATACGCTTTAGGTCTCTCCTGCAAATACTCTACAACTCTAGTAGATCTCCCGAGACATAATGGCAATACCCCAGTCACCATCGGATCTAGAGTACCTGCATGCCCAATGCGCTTCATACGAACGATACGCCGTACCTTCGCCACTACATCATGCGACGTCCAACCGGCAGGCTTCCATACGGCAATAATTCCGTCCATCTATCCATTCAACGCCTTTCTAACTGCTTCAACAAGCTCCTCGATTACTTCAGTCAGCGTTCCTTGCATCCGGCATCCTGCAGCTCGGACATGGCCGCCTCCGCCGAAGGATTGTGCAATCGCTGCTACATCCGCTTTACCTGCTGATCGAAGACTTGCTTTCACCCCGCCATCTTCCGTTTCCTTGAAAAGAATGCCAACTTCCACTCCATCAATATTCAGTGCGTAGTTGACGATCCCTTCCATATCGTCGGATACGGCGCCGGTCTCTTTCATATCATCCTTGGCTACGTACAGCCAGCCAATCTGCTGATCGTCCGAGAAGGTCAATCTCGCCAAGCTGCGCTGCAGCAGCTTCAGCTTAGCCATCGTCATCTTCTCCAGAAGATGATCCGCCAGCTTATGACCGGGAGCTCCCAATGCAAGCATACGAGAAGCTACATCCATAACCTTCGGACTTGTATTCGAATAGCGGAAGCCGCCTGTATCCGTCAGCAAGCCTGTATAGATAGCCGTTGCGCATTCAACGTCAATTGCGCTGCCGGACCGTTCAATCATATCATATAAAATTTCAACCGTTGCCGCGGCATCAGGCAGAATTACGTTTACCGTACCAAACCCGTTATTCGTAGGGTGATGATCGATATTGAGCAATTTCACATCCTGCGCAAACAAGGCTGAAACCTCGCCAATACGCCGAAAATCGGCGCAATCGACCGCAATCACATGCGTGTACGTTTGCCCCGGTTTTTCCTTGCGATAATTGACAATTTGATCAAAGCCTCTTAAGTAGCTAAGCCGTGAAGGAGATTCCCCTTCATTGATCAGCGTTTTTGATTTGCCCAATTGGTCAAGCATCCAGCCAACAACTGAAGTGGAGCTGATTGCATCTCCGTCGGGCTGCACATGGGAGACGACTAAGAAGTCGTCTCCTTCCCGCATAAATGCAAGCGCAGCTTCAAGCTGTTGCCCGTATTCCGCGGCGGCCGTCATTGGCCTTTATTCCCGCGGTTAATTTCTTCAAGCAACCCTTCGATGCGGCTGCCGTACTCGATGCTGCTGTCGAACTTAAACATCAGCTCGGGAGTATGGCGAAGACGCATCCGCTTGCCGAGCTCTGAACGGAGATATCCATTCGCTTTGCCCAGCGCTTTAAGGGTTTCTTCCTTCTGTTCTTCGCTGCCGAGCACGCTGAGGTAGACACGTGCCTGGGAAAGGTCACTTGTTGCCTCAACACCCGTTACGGTAATAAATCCGATACGAGGATCCTTCAGCTCGGTTTGAATAATTTGGCTCAGCTCTTTCTTGATTTGTTCGCCGACCCGTCCTACGCGAATTTTAGCCATGCTTTAATCACCTCTCTACCGACTCCATAACGAAGGCTTCAATAATATCCCCTTCTTTGAAGTCGCTAAACCGCTCGATCGTAATACCGCACTCGTAGCCTTGAGCAACTTCCTTCACATCGTCCTTGAAGCGTTTTACCGTATCCAATTTACCTTCGAATACGACGATACCGCCGCGGATGACGCGAACTTCGGAGTTACGAGTGATTTTACCGCTTGTAACCATACAACCAGCGATAGCGCCAACTTTACTCAGCTTGAAGATGTTGCGGACCTCAGCCTGGCCTTGAACGACTTCTTTGAAGATTGGATCCAGCATGCCTTTCATCGCTTGCTCGATCTCTTCGATTACGTTATAGATAACGCGGTGCAGACGAACGTCTACTTTTTCTTGCTGCGCAGCCAAATCAGCTTGTGGTTCAGGACGAACGTTAAAGCCGATTACGATAGCGTTGGATGCAGCAGCCAAGTTGATATCGGATTCTGTGATTGCACCTACGCCGCTGTGAATGATTTTGATACGAACGCCTTCGATTTCAATTTTCGCAAGGGAGCCTTTGAGCGCCTCTGTCGAACCTTGAACGTCAGACTTGATAATAATGTTGAGATCCTTGATCTCGCCTTCTTGGATATGCTTGAACAGATCGTCAAGCGTTACGCGGGAGTTCGCGCCAAGCTCGGATTGACGTTGTTTAATCGAACGGCGGTCTGCAATTGCTCTTGCTTTGCGCTCGTCTTCGAATACCATGAACGGATCGCCTGCAAGTGGTACTTCTGTCAAGCCAGTGATCTCCACCGGAGTAGAAGGACCAGCTTCTTTGATACGGCGGCCTTTGTCGTTCACCATTGCGCGGACACGGCCGAAGCAGTTGCCGGCAACGAAAGCATCGCCGATCTTAAGCGAACCATGCTGTACGAGAACGCGTGCGACCGGACCTTTACCTTTATCCAGCTCGGCTTCGATAACCGTACCGCGAGCGCGTTTGTCTACATTCGCTTTGTAATCATTTACTTCAGCTACGAGCAGAATCATCTCGAGCAGTTCTTCAAGACCGAGACGCTGTTTCGCGGAAACGTTAACGAAGATCGTATCGCCGCCCCACTCTTCAGGTACCAGTTCGTATTCCGTCAGAGCCTGTTTGATTTTGTCAGGATCTGCATCCGGTTTATCGATTTTGTTAACCGCCACGATAATCGGCACGCCTGCCGCTTTCGCATGGTTGACAGCCTCAACCGTCTGAGGCATAACGCCGTCATCGGCCGCTACTACGATAATCGTAATATCCGTTACTTGGGCACCGCGTGCACGCATAAGCGTAAACGCTTCGTGACCCGGTGTATCGAGGAACGTAATTTTCTTATGGTTGATCTCTACTTGGTAAGCGCCGATATGCTGCGTGATGCCGCCTGCTTCTCCGCCCGTTACGTTTGTATGACGAATAGCGTCAAGAAGCGTTGTTTTACCATGGTCGACGTGACCCATAATCGTTACAACCGGTGGACGAGTAGTCAGATCTGCTTCATCATCCACTTCTTCAACCGTTTCGAAGGTATCCTCTTCAACCGGAATCTTCACTTCAACTTCTACGCCGAATTCAGATGCAATCAGAAGGATCGTATCCATATCGAGCTCTTGGTTGATGGTAGCCATTACGCCAAGAGAAATAAGCTTCTTAATAACTTCGGAAGCATCCTTGTGGAGCAGCTTCGCCAGATCGCCTACTGTCATTGTACCGCGTACAATAATTTTCTTAGGCGTGTTGTCGATTTTCTCGCGTGGAGGCTGCTGCGAATGATTACGGTTATTTCTGCCGCCTTTGCCGCGGTTGTTAGGATTCGTTCTGAAGTTCGGTTTGCCGTCGTCGAAGCGTTTTTGGCTGCCGTTGTTTGTCTTGTTCTTGTTGACAACATTATTGTTGCTCTTACGGTTTGTTTCCCCTGCAGCAGTACCGCGGGAAGTTGGTGCCGGACGCGATGAATCGAATGAACGGGCTGGACCGCCGCCGCCTTGTGGTGGACGGTTGCCGCCTGGAGCACCGCCGCCTTGCGGACGATTGCCGCCCTGGCCGCCGCCTTGCCCTTGCGGACGGCTACCTTGGTACCCGCCGCCGCCTTGCGGACGATTGCCGCCTTGGCCGCCGCCTTGCCCTTGCGGACGGTTGCCTTGATACCCGCCGCCGCCTTGCGGACGATTGCCGCCTTGGCCGCCGCCTTGCCCTTGCGGACGGTTACCTTGATACCCGCCGCCGCCTTGCGGACGATTGCCGCCTTGGCCGCCGCCTTGTCCTTGCGGACGGTTACCTTGGTACCCGCCGCCGCCTTGCGGACGATTGCCGCTGTACTGCGGTCTGCTGTTGTTGCTATTGCTGTTGCCGGAATTGTTGCTGTTGCTGGAGCTGCTGCTTGCATTAGCGGTAGATTGGCTCGAGCTTGTGGTATTCGCACTGTCTTGCTGACTTTGTGCTGGACGTTGTTCTTGTTGCGATTGGTTGGTTTCAGATGTCGTTTTAATAGAATTCATAGGCCCCTGTCTGTCCTGAGATAGATTTTTTTGTACCGGTTGAGACTGCTGCGGTTTGCTTGCCGGCTGTGATGCTGCCGATACAGTCGCACTGCCTTCCTGAGCACGCTTTGCAGCCGCATTTTGCTTGATGTCGCGGAAGAAGCCTTCCACTTTATTCACCATTTCGGTTTCCATAACACTCATATGATTATTAACGGGCAAATTAAGCCGCTTAAGAATCGTTATAATTTCTTTACTGCTCATGTTTAGCGATTTCGCGTATTCGTATACGCGTGTTTTATCTTTATTGTCCTTGCCATTGTCCTGTTGTTTGCTCAATATTATCCACCTCCGAATTTTGACTCAGATGACCTGCAATCATTTTTCCGAACTTTGCGTCAGTTACCGCCAGTACGACTCGTTCCGGCTTTCCAATGGCCTTTCCAAGCTGATCGCGGTCAAATGCTTCGGCGAGCTGTACCCCGTAGGTGTTGCATTTGTCGCGAAACTTCTTCTTCGTATTTGGAGAAGCATCGCCCGCAATTATGACGAGCTGTGCTTCACCCTTACGAACCGCCTTGAGCACAATTTCATCTCCGGTAATAAGCTTTCCGGCTCTCATGGCCATTCCGAGCGAAGACAAGCCTTTATTCATCTTCATCGCTTTCCCGCTCCTTGCCTGCCAGAAACTCGTCCTCTACCGCAATGAAATCCTGTTCAAGCTGGTCGTAAATCGATGCGTCGACTGCTTGCTTTAATGCCCGGTCGAGCGCCTTGGACTTCTTAGCCAGCTTAAAGCAGCTGACCTGTCCGCAAAGGTAGGCGCCGCGCCCGGCTTTTTTCCCCGTCAGGTCTATAAGCACTTCTTCGTTTGGTGTCCGAACAACCCGGATGAGTTCTCTCTTCGGCTTCATTTCTTGGCAAGCCACGCACTTGCGAAGCGGCACTTTTCTCGGTCTCACCGCACACCCCTCCTTTGCCCGTTAATGGACCCAAGATGTAAGCCAGCCTTAAGTCAAATCGATCGAAACGGAATCCTGGTGCATCGTGCCGGTCGTTGTCTTAGGACGGCCGTATTCCTGCTCCGCTTGCGTCTCGCTCTTGATATCGATTTTCCAGCCAGTCAGCTTCGCAGCAAGGCGCGCGTTCTGACCCTTAATGCCAATGGCAAGAGACAGCTGGTAATCAGGTACGATTACGCGGGCCATTTTCTCTTGTTCAAATACGATAACCTCAAGCACCTTGGATGGGCTGAGCGCATTCGCTACATATTCCTCAACGCTCTCGGACCAGCGGACGATATCAATCTTCTCGCCAGTGAGCTCGTTCACGATTGTTTGTACGCGCATGCCCTTAGGACCAACGCAGGATCCAACCGGATCAACTTCCTCGTTGCGCGAGTGAACGGCAATCTTCGAACGGAAGCCAGCTTCGCGGGCAACGGAACGAATCTCTACTACGCCATCATAGATTTCCGGCACTTCGAGCTCGAACAGGCGCTTCAAAAGACCAGGATGCGTACGGGACAAAATAATCTGCGGTCCTTTAGTCGTATTCTCTACCTTCGTAATATACGACTTTACGCGGTCACCGTGCTTGAATTTGTCCGTTGGCATCAGTTCGGTAAGCGGAAGAACCGCTTCAACCTTGCCCAGGTCAACAAACAGGTTACGCGTATCTTGACGCTGTACGATACCGTTGACGATATCTTCTTCTTTATCAATAAATGCGTTGTAGATCAAACCGCGCTCCGCTTCGCGGATACGCTGCGTAACTACCTGCTTTGCTGTCTGAGCCGCGATCCGGCCAAAGTCACGAGGCGTAACTTCGATATCCGCGATATCATCCAACTGGTAGTGAGGGTTGATCTCGCGTGCAGCGTCGATTGTAATTTCCAGACGCGGGTCGAGCACTTCGTCAACAACCGTCTTACGAGCGTATACTTTAATAACGCCGCTGTGGCGGTTAATGTCCACGCGAACGTTCTGCGCTGTATTAAAGTTGCGTTTGTAGCTCGATATCAAAGCCGCTTCAATCGCTTCTAACAGCACTTCCTTTGCAATCCCTTTATCCCTCTCGATTTCCGACAATGCTTCAATAAAATCCATGCTCATTGGAATGGAGTTCCCCCTTTCAAAAATAAAACGCTATTTAGAACACAATCGCAAGACGAGCGCTCGCGACTTTGGCATAAGGAATAATATGATCTTTCTTGCCGATCTTGACCGTAGCCTGTTCGCCGTCAAATGCCGTTAGCTGTCCTTCAAATTCCTTAGAGCCGTCAATAGGCTCGTAAGTCGTTATGTAAACATGCTTGCCGACTGATTTGCGAACATCTTCCGGCTTCTTAAGCGGACGTTCCGCACCAGGGGATGATACCTCTAAGAAGTAAGCATCGGAGACCGGATCGTTCTTATCCAATTCCTCGCTCAAAAATTCGCTGATTTTACCGCATTCGTCTATATCGATGCCGCCTTCCTTGTCAACGAACACGCGAAGGAAGTAGTTGCTGCCTTCCTTGACGTACTCAATATCAACAAGTTCAAATCCATTGCTATTAAGGAAGGGAGTAACCATTGCCTCAACGACGGTTTTGATTTTGGATGTGCTCAATCGGTGTAACCTCCTGTTTCTTCGTACGTCTGCAAACGGCCCAATCGTATGCGAAAAAAGCCGTTTACAAAACGTAAAGAGTGGGTTTCCCCACTCTCTGCTTCAAGTCTCTATCCACATCATTGCCACAAAAATTATATCATAACCGCATAGGGGTGACAAGAAATGTTTTCTAGCCTACCCGAGTTTAAAACAGCGACAGCTGGTTGGATTCCGGCAGTCCGCGGAAGCAGCCCATCCCTGTTAACACCTCGATTATGGTCTTGCTGGCCTTGGATCTTTGCTGGAAATCTTCGATCGACAGGAATTCGCCGGCATCCTTGGAGGCGGCGATATTACGCGCAGCATTCTCTCCGATACCGCCAATCGCCGAGAAAGGCGGGATCAGAGATTCTCCGTCAACGATAAACTTCGTCGCATCGGACCGGTACAAATCAATCGGCTTGAAGGAGAAGCCGCGGGCTGTCATTTCAAGTGCCATTTCCAGTAAAGAGATACTGTTCTTTTCTTTGGTTGTCGCGTTAAAGCCCTTGTCTTCGATCTCGATAATCTTCTTCTGAATGGCATCGTAACCTTGACAGAGCAGCTCGAGATCAAAGTCCTCCGCGCGTACCGAGAAGTACGTTGCATAATAATGAATCGGATAATACAGCTTGAAATAGGCTGTCCGCACCGCGGAAATAACGTAAGCGGCGGCATGCGCCTTCGGGAACATGTACTCGATCCGGAGGCAGGAATCAATGTACCACGCCGGCACTTTGCAGCGTTTCATCTCTTCGATCCATTCCGGAGTAAGACCTTTGCCTTTACGAACGCTCTCCGTAATCTTGAAGGCGAGACCGGCGTCCATGCCCGCTTTATAGATCAGATACAGCATGATATCGTCACGACAGCCGATAACCGTCTTGATGTTGCAGGTTCCTTTTTTGATCAGTTCCTGCGCATTGCCCAGCCATACGCCGGTACCATGGGAGAGTCCCGAAATCTGAAGCAAATCGGCAAAGGAAGAAGGCTGCGTCTCATGAAGCATCTGGCGGACGAACTTCGTCCCCATCTCCGGTACGCCGTAAGTAGCAACCGGCGTGCGGATCTTCTCTGGGGAAACTTCCAGCGCTTTGGTCGAGTTGAACATGCTCATGACCTTTGGATCATTCATCGGTATGGTTGTTGGATCAACGCCAGTCAAGTCCTGGAGCATCCGCATCATCGTCGGGTCGTCATGACCCAGTATATCAAGCTTCAGCAAGTTAGCTTCAAAAGCGTGATAATCGAAATGCGTCGTCTTCCACTCCGCGTTCACATCATCTGCCGGGTATTGCACCGGAGTTATGTCTTCGACTTCCATATAGTTCGGAACAACAACGATACCGCCCGGATGCTGACCTGTACTCCGCTTCACGCCGGTTACGCCGGACGCAAGGCGCGACAGCTCCGCGCTACGCCATGTTTTACTATGATCCTCGGCATATTTTCGCGCAAAGCCATATCCCGTCTTCTCGGCTACTGTACCAATCGTGCCGGCACGGAATACGCATTTGTCGCCAAACATGATCTTGGTGAAGTTATGCGCCGTTGGCTGATATTCACCGGAGAAATTAAGATCGATATCGGGAACTTTATCGCCCTTGAACCCGAGGAAGGTCTCAAACGGGATGTCCTGTCCTTCGCCCTTCATCGGCATGCCGCAATTCGGACAATTCTTGTCCGGCAAGTCAAAACCGCTCGGGACGCTTCCGTCAAGAAACCATTCGCTGTGACGGCATTCCGGATTCTTGCACAGATAATGCGCAGGAAGCGGATTAACCTCGGATATGCCAAGGAAGGTAGCAACTACGGAGGAACCTACCGAGCCCCTTGAACCTACGAGATAGCCATCCGCATTGGATTTCTTAACGAGCTTCTCCGAGATCAAGTAGTTGGCGGAGAAGCCAAACTTGATAATCGGTACAAGCTCCTTCTCGAGACGGTCGATTACGACCTGCGGGAGATCCTCTCCGTACATCGATTTCGCCGTGTCATAGCATGTCTTCCGGATTTCCTCTTCCGCCCCTTCGATAATGGGAGTGAAGAGCTTATCCGGGAACATCTCGAACGGTTCGAACCGATCAGCGAGCTCAACCGTATTCTTGACCACAACCTCATACGCACGGGCCTCGCCAAGGAAAGCAAACTCCCTCAGCATCTCTTCCGTAGTACGGAAATGAGCATCGGGCTTCCGCAAATCTTTAAGCGGACTGAAGCCGGTGATCCCGTGAATCGCAATGTCGCGATACAGCTTATCCCGCGGATTCAAATAATGAACGTTTCCTGTTGCGATAACCGGCTTGCCAAGCTCATCGCCAATCTCGCAGATTCTGCGCATCGCCTGTTCGATTTCAGCGCGGCTGCCAACCAGTCCTTTGTCAACAAGGTGCATATAGAAGTCAACCGGCTGAATTTCAAGCACGTCGTAGAAGCGGGCTACTTCAAGTGCTTCTTCGTAGGATTTATTAAGAACCGTCTCGAAGAATTCGCCCTTCTCGCAGCCGGAAATGACAAGAATGCCTTCGCGCATGTCGACAAGCTTGCTCTTCGGAATACAAGCAACGCGCTTGAAATGCTCGGTATGCGAGATCGACACCATCTTGAACAAATTTTTCTTGCCGGCTGCATTTAACGCGTAAATATTGCAATGGAATGGCCGGGAATTGGATATATCGAGGCCAACATAATCATTTAATTGATGAAGTCCGGTAATATTTCGTTCTGCCGCATCCCCGATCAAACCAAACAATACGCCGCCGAGCGCAACGGAATCGTCCACCGCGCGGTGATGGTTCTCAAGAGATACTTTATATTTAGCGGATAACGTATTAAGACGATGATTCTTAAGCGTAGGATGAAGGAATCTTGCGAGCTCCAGCGTATCCAGCACCGGGTTCGTTACTTCCGGCATGCCAATGGATTTCAGGTTCGCTTGTATGAATCCAATGTCAAATCTGGCATTATGGGCAACCAATATGGAGTCGCCGATAAACTCAACAAACTCTCGAAGCTTCGGCTCAAGCTCCGGCGCATCCTTGACCATGTCATCGTTGATGTTAGTTAATTGTTGAATATGATAAGGGATTTTCTCATGCGGGTTAATGAAAGTCGAAAAACGATCAATCTCCTTGCCTTCGCGCATCCTAACGCCCGCAAGCTCTATAATTTTATTATTAATAATCGACAAGCCCGTTGTCTCAATATCAAATACGATGTATTCCGCTGTTGCCAGCTGATCTTCGCGAGGATTAATAACCATCGGCACCGCATCATTAACAACATTGGCTTCAAGGCCGAACAACACCTGTATGCCGTTCTTTTTCGCAGCTTTGAAGGCTTCGGGATAGCAATGAATATTACTGTGATCCGTAATCGCAACCGCCTTATGCCCCCACTTGGCCGCCATCTTCACATACTCGCCTATCGGCGTTACCGCATCCATGGCGCTCATCGTGGAGTGTAGATGGAATTCTACTCGCTTTTCTTCCGCATTGTCTTTGCGGTCCGGCGGTGAGGAAATCTCCTGAAGGTCGTTAGGTATCATAATGAGTTCAGGCTCTTGCATAAAGCGGTCATAATCGACCTTGCCTCGTGCCTTCACCCATTTGCCGTTAGACAGCAGGTTGAGGATTTTCACGTCTTCCTTCGTCTTGGCAAACACCTTCATCGCCATCGAGTCGGTGAAGTCCGTTATGTTAAAGGTGAACAAGGTCATTCCGTTGCGGAGCTCTTTCACCTCTAGGCCAAACACTGCGCCTTGTACCGTGATCTTCTTCTCTTCTTCCCGAATGTTCATCAGAGGAGTAGGCTCATCCCGGATATCATAACCCATCGCCAACTTGACAGGATCTTCGCCGCCTTCACCTTCGCTTGGTTCAGATGCGACGCTTTCCATGATCTGAATGACGGCTTCCCGTTCCGCTTGATCGCGCTTCTGCTGGAACTCTTCATAGACATCCTGTCTAGCCTGCTCGCCCACTTCCATCTTCACCCGGTAGGTACGGTCGAAGGTACGCTCGTAAAAGCTGCTAATTGCCTCGTCTATCCGCTTCTTCTTGGCAAGCTCTAGCCCCATGCCATCAAGCAGCGATACCGTAATCATATCGTTTGCCGGCTCCATGCCTGCTTTGCTCAACCATCCGTTAACCGATGGATTCTCCTGCTGCACCCACTCTAGGAACAGAGGCCAGTATTCGCGGGCAATATCAATTGGTGGTACGCTCTCGTCATAAAGAAGGCGGAAGGAGGTGTCGGCTATATGCGAAAATTTCATGTTAACGGCTTGAGTCAGCGCCATAAAGGCCTTATAAGGAACTAAAGACGTTTTGCGGATGCAAAACGTCCATTTTCTGTTGCTTTTCCCTACAATGACTTGTTCAATAAAGCCGTCTTTGTAGTAAGAATTAATTATTTCGAGCGGCAGCCCCGCTTGCTGCATAAGCAGCTCAAAGCGCTGCCGGTTGTCTCCGGTTTGGCTCATGGCAATCAATCACTCCTAAACGATCCAATCCGATCGATGCTATTAGTAGGCACGTGCAAAAACGACTGTGTGCTCCGCATGATCACCGCATACGAGACATTTGCTTTTCTTCTTCTCCGGTTCGAATGGAATGTTACGGCTTGTCGCGCCTGTCTCTTCCTTCACTTGCTTCTCGCAAGCGGCGGAACCGCACCAGCCAGCCAATACAAATCCACGCTTCTCTTCCATCGAAGCTTTCATCTCGTCAAGCGTATCTACATCATAGAAATTATCTTCACGGAATTTCTTTGCTTTCTCGTACATGTCGCGCTGAATATCGGCAAGCATCGTCTCGATTTCAGCAAGCAGATTATCCTGAAGAACGATACGTTTCTCACCGCTGACGCGCGATACGAGAACAACTTGTCCATTTTCCATATCACGAGGTCCAAGCTCCAGACGAAGCGGAACGCCGCGCATCTCGTATTCGTTGAATTTCCAGCCTGGACTCACGTCCGAACGGTCGTCAACTTTCACGCGAATTCCGGCTTTCTTCAGCTCGGCATAAAGCTCGTCTACCCGGCCAACCACTTGCTCGCGGGTCTTAGCCGGACCGATTGGAATCATTATGACTTGTGTTGGTGCAACCTTAGGAGGCAATGCCAGACCGCGGTCGTCACCATGAACCATAATCATAGCACCAATCAGACGCGTACTCACGCCCCAAGATGTGGTATGAGCGAACTGAAGCGTATTCTCGCGGTCCAGGTATTTAATATCAAAAGCTACGGCAAATTTGGTGCCAAGATAATGGGAAGTACCGGCTTGTACCGCTTTGCCGTCTTTCATCATCGCTTCGATGGAATAGGTGTTCACGGCACCCGCGAAACGCTCGGAAGGTGTCTTCTCCCCTTCAATCACCGGGATAGCGAGGAACTCTTCTACGAATTCCCGGTATACCTTGAGCATTCTCATCGTCTCTTCGCGAGCTTCGTCCTCGGTCTCGTGAGCGGTATGACCCTCTTGCCACAAGAATTCGCTAGTGCGAAGGAACGGCAGCGTACGCTTCTCCCAGCGTACAACGTTCGCCCATTGGTTAATCAAGAGCGGAAGATCGCGGTACGATTGAATCCATTTGGCATACATATGGCCAAACATCGTTTCCGAGGTCGGTCGGATCGCCAGACGCTCTTCCAGCTTCTCGCCTGCTGCTTCGGTTACCCAGGGCAGCTCGGGATTAAAGCCTTCGACATGCTCCTTCTCCTTCTGGAAGAAGCTCTCCGGAATAAAGAGCGGGAAATAAGCGTTGCGGTGGCCGGTTTCCTTGAAACGGCGGTCCAGATCGCGCTGAATATTTTCCCACAGCTCATAGCCTTCGGGGCGGAACACGATACAGCCGCGAACCGGCGAATAATCCATGAGCTCCGCTTTTTTAATAACATCGATATACCATCTTGAGAAATCTTCACCTTGTGGCGTAATTTCGGTAACAAATTGTTTATCCTTAGACATAACCGACTTATGGCTCCCCTCGTACCAATCGCAAAATATCATTGTAAGTCACCACAAGCATCAGCAGCATAATCAAGGCAAAGCCGATGAAGTGGACCATGCTTTCCCGGTTCGGATTAACCGGACGCCCGCGTACTGCCTCGAGACCGAGGAAGATAAGCCTGCTGCCATCAAGCGCGGGAATCGGCAGCAAGTTGAATATCCCTAAATACAGGCTTAACAAAGCCGTCCAAGACGTCAGATCCGTAATCCCCTTGCGGGCAATTTCACTCGTCATTTCCGCCGTGCGGACCGGTCCGCCCAGATCGTCCAGCTTGAAGTCGCCGATGATGATCTTCTTGAAGCCTTCAAATATGCTGATGGTCATCGACTTCATCAGCTTGGCAGCACCCGTGATGGTCTCGCCGACCGTTGCGCTGCGGAACTGGTATGCCGCCGTGATGCCAACCTTGCCTACGCCTTGATCATCTGCGACCGGCGTCAGTTTGATTGGCTGAAGCACACCATTGCGAATGACGTTCAATTGAATGGCCTTGCCCGCAGACGCTCCGATGATATCAATCATTTTGTCATAATCGGTACCGATCTTGACTCCGTTAACCGTATCAATCAAGTCGCCTTGCTGCAATTGAGCCTGCTCAGCCGGCATTCCTTTGGATACCTTGTCAACAAGCAAGCCTTGCGGCGTACCTGCCAGCTGTATGTATACCATGAACAAAATAAACGCGAGCACAAAGTTCATCAGCGGGCCGGCAAAAATCGACAACGCGCGCGCGCCAACCGATTTGCTTCCGAATTGACGGTCAATCGGAGCAATTTGCGTTTCTTTCCCTCTCGAAATAAGAAGCGCTGTAGGATGAACGGAGAAACGTTCATGATCTCCCTCGACATCAAGGGCTACGAACAAATCCTTCTCCAGATCAATTCCGGTCACTTCGCCGCGAACAACACCGCTTCGCTCATCCAGCCGATCGAGATAAATCCGGGTAATCTGGTTGTTCTTAACCCGAACAGCTACCGTTTGGCCAACAGTAACGTCTACAATTTCCGGATCCTCGCCTGCCATGCGGACAAAGCCGCCTGCCGGCACGAGCCTCAGCGTAAACCGCGTTTCACCGCGCTTGATTGAGAATAGTTTAGGTCCAAAGCCGATGGCAAATTCCCGAACCAATATCCCAGCGCGTTTGGCGAAGTAATAATGTCCCCATTCATGAATGGTTACAATGACAAAAAATACGAGCACGGTCATAAATATGACCCGAATCATCTCCATAGCGAGCCTCCTGTTCGTAACGGCCTGTACATAGATTATCATTATTCTCCCGTACGATACAAGAGAACCGCAGGTTACTGCAAAAGCTAGATGGCCGCTGCCTCTTTACGAGCCCAGGCATCAATTTCTGCTATCGCCTGCAAATCGTTAACTGCAGTTACCGAGTGGCGCTCAAGAACGCGCTCCAGCACTCGCTCAATGCCTAAGAAATCAATCTCCCCGTTAAGAAAACGGGCTACTGCAACTTCATTGGCCGCATTAAACACCGTTGGCGCGGATTGTCCTGCCCGGCCGCAATCAAATGCAAGCTTCAGGCAAGGGTATCTTGCAAAATCCATCTCGCGGAAATGAATCTTTCCGATAGCCGCTAGATCTATCCGCCCTGTTGGAGTCGGCCGGCGCTCCGGATAAGTCAGCGCATATTGAATGGGCACGCGCATGTCCGGCAAGCCCATTTGAGCGATCACGCTGTTGTCGCTGTACTCCACAAACGAATGAATGATACTCTCCGGATGGATCAGCACCTTGATTTGATCATACGTTACATCAAAGAGCCATCTTGCCTCGATAACTTCGAGGCCTTTGTTGACCATGGTCGCAGAGTCGATTGTAATCTTGGCTCCCATCGACCAGTTCGGATGGTTTAAAGCTTCAGCGACCGTTACCCCCTCCAACTGCTCTCGGGTACGGTCCCGGAATGATCCGCCGGATGCGGTTAGCGTAAGCTGCTGAAGGGCCTTAAGATCCTCCCCATTCAAGCATTGGAATATCGCGGAATGCTCGCTGTCAACAGGAATAATCGAAACACCCTTCAGTCTGGCACGCTCCATCACAATATGGCCGGCTGTCACAAGCGTTTCTTTATTCGCGAGCGCAATTGTCTTGCCCGCGTCAATCGCCGCAAGAGTTGCGGGCAAGCCGCGGCTGCCCACAATTGCCGTTACAACCACGTCCGCATCATTATTCGCCGCGGTTTCTACAAGCCCTTCTTCGCCATACAGCACCTGGATGCCGGAAGGCAATTCGGCCTTCGCCTGCTCCGCCAATTCCTTATTGCCAAGGCAGACCACGGATGGTCGGAATTGCTTCGCCTGCTCAATCAGCAATGGCAGGTTATTGCCTGCCGACAAGCCGACTACCTGGTAACGCTCCGGGTCATTGGCGATGACTTCGAGCGTCTGGGTGCCGATGGAGCCGGTGGAGCCTAATATGGTGATTTTTTTCATGGATTCCTCCTGGAACTCATTTGATGCTTGTTCATGCTCGGTGGTTTCGCTGCGCAAAAGTGTCATGGCTTCAATCGCTGTTGTCCACGAATTTCTTCATCTCAGCTGCTAAGCGGTTGAAATTCTTGGACAAAGGCGAACACTGCGTTTCTCAACCATGACTCTTTCGCTCCGCTCAATCCTCGCACTTGCGCGAGCACGCAAGTCATTCCTTCCAAGTCGGAATGACGGGAAAGAAAAGATGGAGACAGTGCGGAAAACGTTATGAACATGTCAGTATCTCCATGTTCTTGGTTATCCACACCGGTATATTTCTAAATTTGTTTATGTAGGTAACAAATCGGTTAAGATCAAAAGCGGGAACACGATAATCCAACTGTCGAAACGGTCGAGTACACCACCGTGGCCCGGTAAAATAGAGCCGGAATCTTTGATGTTGCGGACACGTTTGTATGCCGATTGGATAAGGTCTCCCAGTTGTCCGGCTACCGCCACGATAAGTCCGATCAGCAAGGCAGTGGCAATCCCGATGATATCGGGAGCGCTGATAGCGAAGATGAGCGCCGCAATAACGGACAGCACAACACCGCCTACAGATCCTTCAATCGTCTTGTTCGGGCTTATAGACGGCCATAGCTTATGCTTGCCCATCGACCGTCCAACGAAATAAGCACCAGCATCAGAAGCAACGTTGCAAGTAATAATAAGGAATGACCAGAAGATGCCGTGATGCGCTAGATCCCTGACCGCATACATCGAGCTGAAGCCATATCCTACATATAAAGCGCCTAACAACATAAGCGAGGCGCCATCGAGGGTTATTTTGTTTTTGGTGAATACCGTTACTGCCAAAAGCAAGAAAGCCAAAATCCAAAGAACGGTAATCGCAGAGGGTGATTCTACGCCCATAAGCTTCCATGGAAGCACGAACAACAGCACACCGGCATAACCAAGCAAAGATGCTGGCTCATTCCATGTGTGCCCGTTCATTTTCGTATACTCGTTAAACCCAAGCAAAGCGAGCAATACCAGCGTAGCTGCATAAAACCAACTGCCGGCAAGAAGCAATGCGACAAAAGCCGCGCCGGCAAGCAGTCCCCAAATGATTCTCTGTTTCAAGTGATGGTCACTCTCCGTTATCGATGCTATAAACCGCCATATCGCCGGGCCCGGCGTTGATATTCCAGTATGGCTTCCTGCAGATGAGCTTCATTGAATTCCGGCCAATATACGTCCGTAAACCACATCTCGCTATAGGCGACTTGCCACAACATGAAGTTACTCAGCCTTAGTTCACCGCTTGTACGGATTAACAGATCGGGATCGGGAATATCTCCGGTTAACAATCGGCTGGACAACAGCTTTTCGTCAATTTGTTCGGTAGACAAGCGTCCGTCCTGCACATCGGCTGCAATCTCTTTAATTGCTTCAAGCATTTCCTTGCGACCGCCATAATTAAGAGCAAAATTGAGTACGAGTCCAGTATTATTAGCCGTCTTCGTGATAGCTTCCTCAACTGCGTTCAGTGTAAACGATGGCAAGTTTTCTTTATGCCCCATCATGCGAACTTGAACGTTTTTTTCAATAAGCTCTTCCAGCTCAATCTCCAAAAACTGCTGTGGAAGCTTCATCAGGAAATCAACTTCGTCTTTGGGCCGCTTCCAGTTCTCCGTGGAAAAAGCGTACATTGTCAAATATTTGACACCAAGACGATCTGCCTCCATTACGATCCGCTTCACCGTTTTCATCCCGGTATGATGGCCGGCAATCCGTGGAAGTCCACGTTTCTTCGCCCAACGTCCGTTGCCGTCCATAATAATGGCAATATGCTTCGGAACATTGTCTGCAGCCAAAAACGGTTCAGCCGCATTCGAGGACGGTTTGCCAAGTTTGGCCCAAAGTCGACTGATCATGTTTGTTCCTCCCACCCGGATTTCAAAAAACCAAACCCCACCTGACGGAGGGGCTGTAGGCGCAATTATACTTCCATAATCTCTTTCTCTTTAGCAACCAATACTTTGTCAACTTCCGCGATGAAACGGTCCGTTGTTTTTTGAATGTCTTCTTGATGGCGACGGGACTCATCTTCGGAAACCGTCGTTTTCTCCATCTTTTTAATATCGTCATTCGCGTCGCGACGAATATTGCGGATCGCAACTTTCGCTTCTTCGCCGAATTTTTTCGTTGTCTTTACCAGATCATTACGGCGCTCTTCTGTAAGAGGCGGCAACGTAATGCGGATAGCCGAACCATCATTTGACGGTGTCAGGCCAAGATCGGATTTCATAATCGCTTTCTCGATTGCTGCGATGGACGATTTATCCCAAGGCTGAATGAACAGCGTGCGGGAATCCGGTGTATTAATATTCGCTAATTGCGCAACGGGCGTAGGTGCCCCGTAATATTCAACTTGAACACGGTCGAGCAAAGCAGGCGTCGCCCGTCCCGCACGAAGTGTAGCCAGATCACGTTTCAAAGCAACGATTGCTTTCTCCATACGCTCTTCTGCATTTTTCTTAACTGCTTGCGGCATTATTTCGCACTTCCTCTCACAATAGTACCAATCTTCTCACCAAGCACGACTTTCTTAATATTCCCTTTTTCCGTAATCGCGAACACGACGAGCGGGATATTGTTATCCATGCAAAGCGACGATGCCGTTGAATCCATAACGCCAAGGTTTTTGTTCAGAACTTCCATATACGTCAATTCTTCGTACTTCTCTGCCGTTGCGTCTTTGAACGGGTCAGCGGAGTATACGCCGTCCACTTTGTTCTTAGCCATCAGAATGACTTCTGCTTCAATCTCCGCTGCGCGAAGCGCTGCAGTTGTATCCGTCGAGAAGAATGGGTTGCCCGTGCCGGCTGCGAAGATCACGACGCGGCCTTTCTCAAGGTGACGGATGGCGCGGCGTCTTATGTAAGGCTCCGCAATTTGTTGCATAGCGATCGAAGTTTGAACACGAGTCGGCACTTCGATTTGCTCCAAAGCGTCTTGCAGCGCCAGAGAGTTCATTACTGTTGCCAGCATGCCCATGTAGTCTGCTGTCGCACGGTCGATGCCTTTAGCCGTACCGGCGATTCCGCGCCAGATGTTGCCGCCGCCTACAACGATAGCGACTTCAACGCCGAGTGCCACCACTTCTTTAACTTGATCAGCGATTTCCGAAATGACCGAAGCTTCAATGCCGTAGCCTTGATCTCCGGATAAAGATTCACCGCTAACTTTCAGAACTATTCTTTTGAAAACAGGCTGCCCCATCGTCCCTACCTCCATCTTGTACCTCGCGGGCGAGGTAACATCCTATAATGATCTCTGTCAAGGTGTATTCTAATCCCTCTTATAAGCCAAAACTTATAAGCAAGTGCTTCGAATTTAGAAAAAAAGAGCGGGGCGAACGCCCCGCCCCGCCTGTGCGTTCGGTTTACAGTTTTGCTTGAGCCATAACTTCTTCAACGAAGTTATCCACTTTTTTCTCAAGGCCTTCGCCCAGTTCGTAACGAACGAAGCGACGGATCGAGATGTTCTCGCCGATTGCGCTGATTTTCTCGTTAAGAAGAGCCGAAATTGTTTTGTCCGGATCTTTAACGAAGGATTGCTCCATCAGGCAGTATTCTTCGTAATATTTCGAGATACGGCCGTCAACCATTTTTTCAACGATTTTTTCAGGTTTGCCTTCGTTCAGAGCTTGAGCTTTCAAGATCTCGCGCTCTTTTTCGATTTCCTCAGCCGGTACTTCTTCGCGTTTTACGAACTTAGGGTTCGCAGCAGCGATGTGCATTGCGATGTCGCGAGCGAAAGTACGGAATTGATCTGTTTTTGCTACGAAGTCAGTTTCGCAGTTGATTTCAACCAGAACGCCGATACGGCCGCCTGCATGGATATACGATTCAACTACGCCCTCAGTTGCAACACGGCCAGCTTTATTAGCAGCCGCGGACAGACCTTTTTCACGAAGCAATTCGATTGCTTTTGTGATGTCGCCGTTTGTTTCGTCCAATGCTTTCTTGCAATCGAGCATACCTGCTCCAGTTCTTTCACGAAGTTCTTTTACTGCGCTTGCGGATACCGCCATGATTAGCCCTCCTGGAAATTCCATTTTTAGTTTTTACGTTCAAAAAAAGGGCGGTGAGAGGCTTTCACCTTCTGACCACCCTTTGTTGTAGCAATTATATCGGATTAAGCAGTTGTTTGCTCGCCTTGGTTAGCTTCCACGATAGCGTCAGCCATTTTGGACGTCAGCAATTTAACTGCGCGAATCGCGTCGTCATTGCCTGGAATTACATAGTCGATTTCGTCCGGATCGCAGTTAGTATCAACGATACCTACGATTGGGATACCGAGTTTGCGTGCTTCAGCAACAGCGATACGCTCTTTGCGAGGATCGATGATGAACAGCGCGCTAGGCAGGCCTTTCATGCCTTTGATGCCGCCGAGGAATTTTTCCAGACGGTCTTTTTCTTTGTTAAGAATGATAACTTCTTTTTTAGGCAGTACTTCGAAAGTACCGTCTTCCGACCATTTTTCGAGTTGACGCAGACGGTCAATACGTTTTTGAATCGTTTGGAAGTTAGTCAGCGTGCCACCCAACCAACGTTGGTTGATGTAGAAGTTGCCGCAACGTTCAGCTTCTTCTTTCACCGAGTCTTGAGCTTGTTTTTTCGTACCTACGAACAGCATAGTGCCGCCCTCAGCAGCTACAGAACGTACGAAGTTGTAAGCTTCTTCGACTTTCTTAACTGTTTTTTGCAGGTCGATAATGTAAATTCCGTTTCTTTCTGTGAAGATATAACGATCCATCTTAGGGTTCCAACGACGAGTCTGGTGACCGAAATGTACCCCAGCTTCGAGAAGCTGTTTCATGGAAATAACCGCCATATTCAACACACCTCCTGTTATGGTTTTTGAGTAGTTACCTCCGCCCATCGCATCTTCCGCTAAAACTTCCGGCGACCGGAAGCACCATTAACGGAATTAATAGGCGTGTGTTTTTAACACCGTCAATTACTATAACATATCCTCCAAGACGGTGCAACAGCTGATTGTCGAAATTTTGCAGTCTGTCCTCAGCCCTTCATTTGCTCATCAAATTCCGACTTGGTTAGCGGCTGGCTTGTTAGAATGCGGATGATCTCTTCGACGGTTGGATTCCCCTCAAAGATGAAATAGCCGGCACGGACAGTCTTTTTGTTCATCGCCTTGATAAAAGCATCCTTGTCCGAAATCAGCTTTTGCTTGGCAAGCAGCTCTGCCGTATCCGTCAGATTCATGCCGCCGGTGATGCGGACTTGCCTTTTATCCACGGGCTTATCATGTTCAGTCGGCTTCTGGACTGCCGCCTCGTCCTTGTCTTCAGCCGCTGGCGGGGATGAAGCTTCCGCAGGCGGCGACTCCTCGGGCTTCGCTGATGCGGCCGGAGAGGACGCATTGCCTGCTTCCTTGACCGCTTTAGCCCGTTCCTCGGCCAGCTTCGTATCCAGCTCCGCTTGCGTATAGAGCTTGGGCTCGCCATCCTTGAAGCCGTCAGCGAGCTTCTGCTGACTCTCATCCCCAATCTGCATGAGCTGCAGCAAGATAGCGCCGGCAATAATACCCGCGCCTAATCCCGCGACAAAGGATCGGTTCTTAAACATGAGCCTTCTCCTCCTGCTTGGCCAGCTGCAAAATAAGCTGCACTTCCCCTTTATTCATATTCAGCTTCTTGGCGATCGCCTCGATCGATTTGCCTTGATTATACAGCTCGAACAAATCAGAATACCGCATCTGTATGCCAGATACGGTTTGTTGAGGTTCAGGCTGCTTCGCTGCAATAGCTTGATGTTGCTGCGCCGATGGGGCAGCCGGCTGTACCGATCCAGGCATCATCTGGGAAGCCAGGAGAAGATCATTCTGGCGCTGCTGCTGCAGCAAAGACAACTGCTGCTCAAGCAGCCGGTATTGGTTCTCCAGCTCTTGCACCCGCTGCCTGCTTTGTTCGGTTTGCTGCTTACCTTCTTCGTGAAGATTGGTAACAAGCTTCACCAGCTCTTGATGGTCAAGCTCCGTATTTTCCATAAACTGCTCTAGGGCAATTTCCATGTTGCGCGTATCCTTTGATTCTTGCTCCTGCTGCTTTCTGGGCAGGAATAAGGAAGCAACCGCTACAACAGCTCCAAGCAATACAATATAAGTCCAATTAGACATCATTCACACCCTCTGCAAAACATAGCTGATCTTATAGCGAAATATCCACATGATGCCCTTTATAGGGATGTTCTGGCTGACGGTCGTCTTCGGCTGCATCCTCAGGCTTTTCCGGCTTCCTCTTCCGCTTTGCCAAATACGGATTGCCGCTCTGCCTGTCTCGCTCATTCCGTACGTTTGGTCCGCCCGTTTGTTCAACGCCTGTATTTTTGCTGCGCAATTGCTCCGTCTGCTTGGATGCCAGTTCTGCCATACGCGTCTGTTCTGCTGTCATCCTATGGTTCGTTTGACTTTGCATGCCGCCCGCTTCCGGGGTACGCGGTATGGACCATTGCAAATCGATTGGCTTAAAAGGCATACTCAAGCTCCTTCCCTAAAGGCGCAGGATACAAGGCATTTACGAAAACAAAGGAAATTGGACGATATCTCCTTCCGAGTAACGGAAAGAAACCCGCTGTATCGGATCCTTGATAAATCGCGTATAACGTCCGATTACTATCTTAATGCCGCCATAGACCGTATGGCTGATATCGACCTTGGCCTGGTCTGTATCTTCCACCGTTTTCTCAATCTCCAGAACGCGCTCTCTGATTTGATCAATCTCAGCGGCCGTCTGACGTCTTGTTGCGCCTAGCTTGATCCGCATCGCCATCTTTTGATCGTTTAATTGGTCCAAAGCCGCCTGCTGATCCAAAATGGCAAGTGCTTTCTCCGTCTTGTCAATGGCATCCAGATGCTGACGCAGCTTCAACCGGAGCTCCTGAAGCTCGGTACGGGATTCCGGTCTTACTCCTACCTCGATTGCCGTTGCCGTAGACATGGTATTGCCAATTACGCGTGCGGAAACCTGCTCAACCGCCTGAATCGTTCCGCCGACAATTAATCCCTTAGAACCTTGACAGATAACGTTGCGCCCTGCACGTACGTTAGAATGCATAATGCTCTGAGACACAAGAACATCCTCGCCGGCAATCACATTGCTGTCTTGGATGAACGAGCTCTTCACATTTTTTTGCGCTTTGACGTAGCCTTTATTGCCAGCCATAATTCCGCCAGTAATCTCGATCGAACCCTCGGACTCCATCTCTGCCCCTTCAACCCCGCCAATGACGCGAATATCTCCGGAGGCCTTCACGCGGAATCCGCTGAGTACGTTGCCGCGAATAACAACGGTTCCGACAAAATCGATATTGCCGACTCTATAATCAACGTCTCCGTTTACTTCATACACCGGAAAAACGTTTACTTTCTCTTTGTCAGTGATCGTAATGAGGCCGTCAATCAAAGCATACATCGCTGTCTGGGTCTCGTTCACAACGACGTTTTTACCTATCTTAAACCTTGCCTGCTTGCCCTGCTTGGCCGGAATTTCTTCGCCGGTTACCATCATGCCCGGAGTACCGAACATCGCTTCGATCCTCTCGGCGATTAATTGACCGCGCTTTACGTTTTTTAATCGCGATACTTCTTTAAAATCAACCTTGCCGTCTTCCAGCTCCGCTGGACGCTGTGACTGTTCCTTCATGTCATAAGCAAAACGGATAGAGCCATCCTTGCCGAGCGTAGCCGGATTACCAACAGCAATTAATGTTTGCTCTTTGCAGTACGCCAGCGTATTGCTGCAAATTTCATTTAACGTACTTGTTCGTATTCCAAATACAACGCCCTTGCTGCGTACAAAACGTTCCATTTGACCGGGAGTGCAGTCGAAATCCTCGGTGATCCGGTTAAAGGTCAGGAAGGCAGACAGCTTATCTGCTGATATCTGGATACGCAAGTAAGATTCCAATAAATGGTCTTCCACCTTGCCTACTCCCTTCTAATGCTGCAATAATTGATCTTTATGTTTGGCTAATGCTCCGCGCAGCCGTAAAATCGCTTTTGAATGAAGCTGCGAAATTCTCGATGGAGACAGTGACATCACTTCCGCAATTTCGCTTAAAGATAATTCCTCATAATAGAAGAGCGAGATAACCGTGCGTTCCTTCTCCGTTAATTTCTCAATCCCGCTGATCAGCGAGTCCTTGAGGAAAAACTCATGCGCTTTGTGATCCGGATTCTTCGCCCTGTCGTCAATCAGCAGCGAAAGCCTGGTTTCCGATTCTTCCTCGCGAATCGGATCTTCAAGCGAGCATACGGTTGTAATGGCGATTTCATGAAGCATCGTTGTGAACTCTTTCTCGCTAACATTCAGATAATCGCTGATTTCTGCATCCGTAACGGAACGCAAATACTTCTGCTCCAAGCTTTGATACGCTTCTTCAATTCGTTTAGCCTTTTCTCTGACCGAACGGGGAACCCAATCCCCTTGACGAAGACCGTCAATAATGGAACCGCGGATTCTCCAGGACGCATAGGTTTCAAACTGCAAGCCCCGGCAATAATCGAATTTCTCAATGGCGTCAATAAGACCCATTACGCCATTGCTAGCGAGATCATCCTTCAGAACGTTTTTGGGCAATCCAATCGCCATTCGGTTCGTCACATAATCGACCAAAGGCAAAAATTGTTCGATGAGACGCTTCTTGGCTTCTAGATCGCCTTCTTCTTTCCACGCGCGCCACAAATCCAAATTCGCAGTCGCAATCATGTCACTTACCCTCCTGTCAGATGACGAATGGCCTTAGCCAATTCTTCAGGCTCTTTATTCTGCGTCGATACCAGCTTAGGCGGTGTTAACGGTTTAAACTGCCTATTCTGTTCCGGCTGTTCAACTTCCTGTGCTCTTTGGCCGTCCATCTGTGACTTGAGCAATTGATTAAGGTCTTCGCTCTCATCAGGAGTTTGGAGATCGAGTTGCGTTCCTTTTCCTTCCTCCACGGCTGTCTCTACCTGCTGCATCACTGGCGGACGAAGTATAAAGGCCAGTGCAAACCGCATTACAAAAGCAATCGCAACAAAGGCGATGAAAGCATACATGCTGCGCATCAGCATAACAGACAGCGGGTTTTTACCAATTGAAAATAATAAGGTTAATACCGCGCCAATAATCCCCAAGCCGACATTCCATCGCCAATTTCCAACCATTTCAAATCTCCTTTATCCCAAACTGCACGCTTCTTATGCTCAATATCCCGCTGCTGCTGTCGATTTCGATCGTGCGGCCATAATTCCCGCCAGTATCCTGCCCGATTACCGGTATCGAATAGTTCGCGAGAATTTCCAAACAGGATTCTACGTTCCGGGGTCCGATTCGCATGGAATCCGACTGGCCCGAGAAGGCAAACATTTGCGCTCCGCCGGCCATTTTCGCTGCCAGACGCCCTACAACGGCGCCTACAGCCTTCATTTGCCCAATAAGCTCCGGAATTGCCGTATCCGCATATTTGGCAATATTCATAGTCGACTCTCTGGCAATATCGGAGGATGGCAGCATAACATGCGCCATTCCCGCAATTCGTGCAACAGGATCGTATAACGTTAGTCCGACACAAGAGCCTAGTCCTGTTGTCCGCAGATGTGCTCCGCCCGCAGCCCATTTCAAATCTGCCATGCCAACCTTGATCACATCTTGTTGGATCATTCGGTCAGTACTCCCAAGGATTGAAATATTTTAGAGAATGAGTCAGGATCAGGAATCAGGAAGAAATGTCCCTCCAGCTCTTCTCTGTCTTCGAGAAACGTTGTTTCGATCAGAAGGGCGGAATCGCCCATCTCGCCATACTGCATCAGGCCGTAAGTAAGGATTGGTCCTGCCATATCTCTTGCGACGGAAGGAACCGAAGGGGCCATCGACAAATGGGTAAAATCAGCCAGGGAAGATAAATAAGATCCCGCCAAAATATTGCCGATCTCGCAAAGCGCCGACATCTCCATCTCCGAATAGCAGTCCGGGTCTTCGCTTGCAAACGACAGAAGCTGTCCAAGCAATCGCTTGGCTGCATCCTCCTGGATGATGAAAAACATATTGCCCGGCGCTTCCCCTTCTACCCGGAGGTATACCGCAAAGACGACCTGCTCGGAACCGCCGACCCGGTCTGCCACTTCTTCGAAAGGCAGCAGGCTCACCTTAGGGACAGCCATGTCAACGGGCTTGTCCAGGAGACAGGATAATGCGGTTGCCGCATTACCCGCTCCGATATTGCCTACTTCCTTTAATACATCCATCTCAAATGCTTTAAACCGGTTAAAGGCGTTCACACCTACACCTCTAACTGTTCGAGCTGAATGATTTCGTTCTTATTCAGAACCTCAGACAGATTCAGCATGATCAAGAGACGGTTATCTCCGAACTTGGCAATGCCTCTTAAATATTTCGCTTTAATACCGCCTACAATTTCCGGCGGTGAGTCGATTGTGTCTGCATCGATATCCACAACGTCATTAGCGGAATCAACGATGAAGCCAACCTCCATTTCGTTTACGGCAACAACGATGATGCGGCTGTTCTCCGTAGTTGCCGATTCTGTAAGGCCAAACCGGCCGCGAAGATCGATAACGGGAACAACGATACCGCGAAGATTAATAACTCCTTTAATGAAGGAAGGAGTTTTCGGCACACGGGTAATCGGAGCTAAACGTTCGATTGTACGAACCTTATCCACCTCAATGCCATATTCCTCATGCGCCAGCGAAAATACGATTACTTTTAATTCTTCTCCCATCGAAAAGCCCTCCCTATTTGATTAATGCGTTAGGATCAATGATGAGTGCCACTTGGCCGTCGCCAAGAATGGTCGCACCCGATATAGCCTCGATATTGGTCAAATACTTGCCGAGCGTCTTCAGAACAATCTCGCTTTGCCCAATGAACTCATCCACCGTAACCGCCGCCCATTTATCCCCTTTGCGGATAACAACGATCTCGGTTTCCGATTCGTTATGCTCATTAAAGTCAGGCGAGTCCAGAACTTTGCCGAGGGAGACCAAAGGAATGATCGCGTTACGGAAATGAATCATCCGGTTGCCATGAACGTTCAAGATTTGATCCTTCTGGATAATGCCGGTTTCTACGATTGAAGTTAGCGGGATCGCGTATTTCTCTGAACCTAGCTTAATTAACATCGCCGAAATAATAGAGAGAGTCAGAGGCAGTTGCACGGCAAACTTCGTGCCTCGTCCAAGAGCGGAATCAACCGTTACATTTCCGCCAAGCGAGGTAATCTTGGATTTTACAACGTCAAGACCAACACCGCGTCCGGAAATATCAGAAATTTTGTCCGCCGTACTGAAGCCTGGCGCAAAGATCAACATGTTGACATCTTCGTTCGACAGCTGCTTCGCCTGCTCTTCCGTAACGACGCCGTTCTTGATAGCCGTCTTAAGCACTCTCTCGCGGTTAATGCCTCTTCCGTCTTCCTCGACTTCAATAAAGACGTGATTGCCGCTGTGATAAGCGCGCAGATGAATCGTACCCGTCTCCGGCTTGCCTGCCGCCAGACGTTCTTCCACCGTTTCGATGCCGTGGTCGACCGAGTTGCGGAGCAAGTGAACGAGCGGATCTCCAATCTCGTCAATAACGGTCCGGTCAAGCTCTGTATCCGCGCCTGTGATTACAAGGTCAATCTTCTTGTCGAGTGACTTGGCAAGATCGCGAATCATGCGCGGGAACCGGTTGAATACCGAATCTACCGGAACCATTCTCAGCTTCAAGACGATGTTCTGCAGATCCGAGCTGACGCGGGTCATATGCTCTACCGTTTCTGTCAGATCATTGCGGCGAATTTCGCTAGATAACTGCTCCAGCCTTACACGGTCAATCAACAGCTCGCTGAACAGATTCATCAAGGCATCCAGACGATCAATATCAACGCGGATAGTTCTCGATACTGCGGCTGGTGCCGACGAAGCAGCAGCTGCTTGCGAGCGTGCCGCGCCAACCTGCTTGCCAGCTTCCTCCTTCGCTGTTGCTTCTGCGGGAACGGCAGCCGGCGCTGCAGGCGCTTGCTCCTTCGCCGCCGCGTTGTTAAGCATGGCCAGCGACTCAAGATCCAGCAAGGCAACGGTTACTTTCTCGATCTCCGAGATTTCCGCGATTTGCGTCTCCAGCTCTTGCTGCGATAATGTCGAGATCGCAAACACCGTGAAGGATCGATCGAATTTCTCCTGCTCCAGATCGGTTACCGACGGCTCCGACTTCACAATATCGCCGTTCTTGCCAAGCAGGTCAAACACCATATAGGCGCGGACGCCTTTCAGCACACAATCCTCGCGGATTTCGACCTCAATATAGTAAACGTTATGTCCGCTATCGATAGATTGCTGGATAACAGAGGTTTGGAACTCGTCAAGCAATGCCGCTCCGCCTGACGTTTGACCGGTTGCGGCTGCAGCTGCTCCGGCAGAAGCGCCTGCCGTCTTGTAGTCCCCTTTTACAATCGACTGCAAGGAAGCAACAATCGCGGTCACATCCGCTTTGCCTGTTCCTCCGCCTACGATATCTTGGACCATGGACTCAAGGGCATCCAGCCCTTTGAATAAAGTATCAAAGATAAAGCTGTCCATCTTCAGCTTGCTGTTCCGAACCAGATCGAGCACATTCTCCATCTCATGGGTCAGAGAGGCGAGGTCCTCGTACCCCATTGTCGCCGACATCCCTTTCAGCGTATGGGCAGAGCGGAAGATCGACTGAACAATCGACAGATCCTCGGGGTCGCTCTCAAGGCGTAGCAAATTTTCGTTCAAAGATTGCAGGTGATCATTGGACTCGTCGATAAACATTGACAAGTAGGCGTTCATATCCATTTTGTCGCACCTCCTGATAGGACTTTATGTTCTCTAGTATCCTTTCAAAACCGCGTGCTGCAACTCGGCAGCTATCTGCTGCAAAGGCAGTACCGTCTTCACGCAGCCGCTCTCGACGGCGCTGCGCGGCATTCCATAAACGACGCAGGTCTGTTCCGATTCGGCAATCGCCGATTCCGCGCCGCTGTCGACAAGAGCCTTCATCCCTTTGGCTCCGTCGCTTCCCATTCCCGTCATAATAACGGCATGACGCTTCAGCTCGTCAAATGGGGTCAAAGATTCGAACAGTACATCGACCGATGGACGATGCCCGTTACGGGGCGGCTTCTGGGTTAGCTGGGCGTAGTAGCCGGTCTGATCTCTTGCCAGCTCCATATGATATCCGCCAGGGGCTATGTATACGACTCCTGCCTTCAGCCGGTCTCCCTGCGCCGCTTCCACCACCTCAAGCTCGCTAAAGCTGTCCAATCGCTGTGCAAGCGACTTTGTAAACTTCGGCGGCATATGCTGAACGACCAGTACGGGGGCAGTCAATTGAGCAGGCAGCGAAGTGATTACCTCGTGCAAGGCGCGTGGACCACCGGTAGATGTCCCGATTGCAATGATGTGATCAAAGCTGGCCGCAGAGGCTGACGTTTTCTTCGGCCTCTTCTGTCCCAGATTGTCTTCCAGCGCTGCTGCGATCGGAGCCAGAATAACGGGCCTGCCCGCTTCGGCCAGCGGCTTGGCCGGTCTCTTCATTCCGGCTGTCGGCTTGACTTCAGGCACCGATAACGGCGACGCCGCATCCCTTGCCTCAGCCTGCTGTTCCGGCTGCAGCAGCCCCCGCTTCCGGCTGGTCTCTTCTTCAACGGGCTTAACGGGTTTAACAAGCTGCGGCCGTTCTTTTCCGTTCTTTGTAAAAGCCTGCTGCTCTCCCGCCTCGTTAAGGGGAATCGCGTACCTCCGCATCAGAACCGCCATTCTGAGCTTTTCCAGCAGCAGCTCACCAACCCGCACAATATCATTAGAGAAAGCCCCCATCGGCTTTCTTATAAAGTCAAAAGCTCCGTACTGAAGTGCCTTGATTGTTTCTCTTGTATTCTCCTCGCTGATCCCCGACAGCATGATGACCGGAGTAGGCTGCTCAATCATAATTCGCTGCAAAGCCTCTATTCCGTTAAGCTCGGGCATCTCGAGATCAAGGGTCACAGCATCGGGCTTCCACTTCTTCACTGCTTCAATCGCTTCGAGACCGTTACAGGCTGTTGCCACAATCGTAAATTGGGGGTCTTGCACGATCAAGTCGCTAAATATTTTTCGCATGAAAGGCGAGTCGTCCACGACCAGCACGCGATAAGGAGCCATCCTGTTCCCCCCTCTTATGTACAAATAACTACCGGGATAGCTTGAACATCTTATGTATGAAACTTCTTACTCCCGCTGCTGTTTTGTGCTCCGGAACGGACATCTCCAAATATCGGCGTGCAATTTCCTCAATCCCTCTGGAGGCATCGCTTCCAGGATAAGCAACTGTGAACGGCGTTTGACGCTTTACCGCTTTGGTAACGTTCGGATCATCCAGAATGACACCCAGTGTCGGAAGTTCAGCTTGAAGAAATCTTCTGGCTACCAGATTGATTTTGTCCGCTGTCTGGACGCCTTCCTTGCGGTCCACTGCTCGGTTGATGATCAGCTTAAAGGCGGTATTTACCCCCATAGACTTGACCATTTTCACTAAAGCATAAGCATCCGTTATAGCGGTTGGTTCCGGGGTAGTGACCACAATGGTCTCTTCTGCAGCTGATATAAATTTGACGGTTTCTTTGGACAACCCCGCTCCCGTGTCAAAGAGGATATAATCGTATTCGCCCTGAAGCTTGCCGATTTGATCCGAGAACCAGTCCAGCTGCTCAGAAGATAACTCCAGAAGGTCCTGGAACCCCGAGCCGCCGGCTATAAAATGCACACCCGACGGGCCAATCTGGATAATATCCCAGATTGTCTTATCCTGCTTGAACAAATGATAGAGATGATAAGAGGAAGTCACTCCCATCAAGACATCGATATTGGCCATGCCGATATCGGCGTCAAATACGAGTACTTTTTTCCCCAGGCGTTGAAGCGATATGGCAAAGTTCAGACTGAAGTTGGATTTGCCAACTCCACCCTTCCCGCTCGTGATGGTTATGATGCGGGTAGGACGGGCAGTATCTTGTCCCATCCTCATCTTTACCATGTTGCGAAGCGCCTCCGCTTGATCATTCATCGGCAGGAGCCCCCAGCAGCGCATCTATATAACGCTCCGCATGAAATGGGCCAATATCGTCCGGTACCGTCTGACCGCTTGCAATGAAGACCGGTTCTAATTCATGCTGCAAGGCCAGGTTTAAGATTGATCCGTAAACGGATGTTTCATCCAGCTTCGTAAACAGTACCTTTCGTACGCCGTACTTCACAAAATTGTCCGCCACCGCCATCATATCTTTCGTCTTGCCGGTTAAGCTGAGAACAAGCACCGTTTCGCTTTGCTCACTGGACTGAAGAAGGCTGTTCACTTCCGAAACATGAAGCTCGTTACGAAAATTCCGGCCAGCCGTATCCATGTAGATCAGTTCGCGGTCCTCCAGCTGCTTGAAGGCTTTAGGCAAATCCATAGGCGAGAAGACGACTTCCATCGGAACGTTCAGGATGTTCGCATACGTTCTAAGCTGATCAACCGCTGCAATCCGGTAGGTATCGGAGGTAATGAAACCAACCTGCCTGCCGAATTTGATCGATTGTCCCGCTGCCAGCTTGGCGATCGTTGTTGTCTTGCCTACACCGGTCGGACCCACAAAATGTACGATTCTTGCCGATTCATTAATGGATTGATTGCTGTACGGCGCCAGCCAGTCCAACAACAGTTCACGAGCAATTGACCATGTATCCGTCGCGTTTATCACTTCCTGGCGCACCGCCAGCTTCTCGTTTAATGCATCGATTAAACGGTCAATCAACACCGGTTCAACCTCTTGCTGAACCAATCGGCCATACAAGGCTTGAATGGCGAGCGGCCTTGTTTCCTCGGGCTTATGCATCGACAGCTGCTTCAAGGACTGCTTGATAAAGCGGATTTCTTCCAGTAAATCCTCGTTAATCCGATTGATCGACTGAGACGGAGACGCTATAGGCACGGAAGGCGGCGGAGTCTGTACGACGGGAGCAGGCGGCTCCAGAACCGCTGTTGCCGTTGCAGCCGCTTGCCTCTTCGATTCCTGAATGGCATGAACGACGCGCT
This sequence comes from Paenibacillus glycanilyticus, assembly GCF_023715145.1. GTDB lineage: Bacteria > Bacillota > Bacilli > Paenibacillales > Paenibacillaceae > Pristimantibacillus > Pristimantibacillus glycanilyticus_A. Next base: position 191,562 of record NZ_JAMBNP010000001.1, read on the forward strand.
GCACATCCGCCGCTGCTTTCTTCGGCTGGGTCGCTGCGGCAGGAGCTGCTGCACCCGTTTCAATAGCAGCGATGACCTCCATCTTCTTCTTCCGAAACATTCCCATAAATCCACCGATCCGGACTTCCTTCGTATTCAGAATGACCGCGTCTTTGCCCAGCTCGCTCCGAATCATCGGCAGCGCTTCCGGCAAGGCATTCACGACATAACGTTTTACTCTCATAAATTCACCACCCCTACGCTTTGAACTTCAATGTTAGGCTCAAGCTCGCTGTACGATAACACCGGTATATCCTGCATCGTCCGCTCGACAATTTGTCTGAGATACATGCGAATGGTAGGCGATGTCAGTACAACCGGCTGCTGACCCGATTGAATCTGGCGCGATACTTGCTCATTAAGCTTCTGATAGATTTGCTGGGTAGAGACAGGGTCAAGCGCTATATAGCTGCCTTGATCCGTTTGCTGTACCGATTCAGCGATCTTCTTCTCAAGCGATGGACCAACCGTGATCACCTTAAGCATATTTCCTGACGAAGTGAATTGCTGAGTGATTTGCCTGGACAAGGCTTGACGGGCATATTCGGTAAGAATATCCGGGTCCTTGGTATAATGGGCTTGATCCGCGAGCGATTCGAAGATCGTGACGAGATCCCGAATCGATACTTTCTCCTTCAAAAGCTTCGCCAGCACCTTTTGCAAATCGCCGATCGTTAATATGGAAGGGATAAGTTCATCGATAAGCGCAGGATACGATTCCTTCACGTTCTCTACGAGCGCTTTAGTCTCTTGGCGGCCAATCAGCTCATGAGCATGACGCTTAATAATTTCCGTTAAATGTGTCGCCACAACGGAAGGAGGATCCACTACCGTATAGCCGGATATTTCCGCTCGTTCTTTCATCGGCTCATCAATCCAGATGGCCGGAAGCCCAAACGCAGGCTCTGTCGTCTCGATCCCGATAACGGATTCGTCTTCGAACCCGGGGCTCATTGCGAGATAATGGTTAAGCAGAAGCTCGCCGCGGGCAACGATATTGCCTTTAATCTTAATGACGTATTCATTTGGCTTGAGCTGAATGTTGTCGCGGATGCGGATAACGGGAACTATCAGCCCTAGCTCCAGGGCGCATTGCCTACGGATCATAATGATCCGGTCCAGCAAATCCCCTCCCTGCTGGGTATCAGCAAGAGGAATCAAGCCATATCCAAATTCGAACTCTATTGGATCTACCTGCAAAAGGCTGATAACACTCTCGGGACTGCGCACCTCTTCGATTTGCTGTTCCTCCTCCAGAAGCTCTTCCTGCTGCATTTGCTTCGCGATTGACTTCTGCATTCGCCAAGCGCCATACACCAGGATAGCGGCAAAAGGAACTGTACGCATAATACCAATCGGCGTAAACACGCCAAGCAGCGTAATGGTTCCCGCTACGATATAGAGCAGCTTCGGATACTTGAGCAGCTGCAGCGTGACATCTTGCGCGAAGTTACCATCCGATGCCGCTCGGGTTACTATTAATCCGGCAGCTGTTGAGATTAACAAGGCGGGAATCTGGCTGACCAGACCGTCGCCAATCGTTAGTATCGAATATTTATGAATAGCTTCACTGAAGCTCTCCCCATGAATGGCCATCCCGATTACGAAACCGCCAACGAGGTTAATAATCAGGATAATAATAGAAGCGATCGCATCGCCTTTGACGAATTTACTCGCACCGTCCATCGAGCCGTAAAAATCAGCTTCTCTTTCGATTTTCGAGCGGCGCTCGCGCGCCTGCTGTTCATTGATCAGTCCCGCGTTCAGGTCGGCGTCAATACTCATTTGCTTGCCGGGCATAGCGTCGAGTGTAAATCTGGCTGCAACCTCCGCTACCCGTTCCGAACCTTTCGTAATAACGATGAACTGGACAACGACCAAGATGAGGAAGACGACGAAGCCAATCGCGATCTCTCCTCCGCCTACCCAGGATCCAAACGTTTGTACGACCTCACCCGCATGGCCATGCGACAAAATATTGCGCGTTGTCGAAACGTTAAGCGCCAGCCGGAATAAAGTCGTGACGAGCAGGATTGCCGGGAAGATGGAGAAATCAAGAGCTTCCTTCGTATTCATCGCAATCAGCAGAATCATGAGCGCGATCGAAATGTTCAGGATGAGCAATATATCCAGCAGCAGTGTTGGTATAGGGATGACCATCATGAGTACGATGCCGATAATCCCAGCTAAGATAGCAATATCTTTCACTTTCATGATGTTGTCTCCTCCCTTTCAATTATGATGAACTAAGATGAACGAACCCGGCCTTTCATTTTATAAACAGCCGCTAATACTTCCGCCACAGCTTGGAACAAATCGGCGGGAATCGAATCACCGATATCGGCCCGTTCGTATAACGCTCTGGCCAGCGGTTTATTTTCCATCATAATAACGCCGTGCTCCTTGGCAACCTCACGTATGCGCAGCGCCACGTGATCCATTCCTTTCGCGATAATGAGCGGTGCCTCCATCTTGGAAGCATCATATTGCAGGGCAATGGCAAAGTGAGTCGGGTTCGTAATGACGACGTCGGCTTTCGGCACTTCCTGCATCATCCGCTGCATGGCCATTCGGCGCTGCCGTTCGCGGATCTTGCCTTTGATCAGGGGATCGCCTTCCGACTTCTTGTACTCGTCCTTAATGTCCTGCTTGGACATCCTAAGGCTCTTCGCATGCTCATACCGCTGATACATATAATCGGCGAAAGCCAATACGACAAGCACTGCACCGGTCTCGAGGCCCAGTTTGACCGTCAGCCCGGCGGTGAATTGAAAGATTTGCTGGATCGACAGACTGGAAAGGATCAAGATCTTGTCCCAATCGCTCCATATCGCTTGATAGACGAGAAAACCGATAATTAATAACTTCAATATACTCTTGAGAAATTCAACGACTGTTCTCATGGAGAAGATTTGTTTAAAGCCGTTTATCGGATTCAGCTTCGTGAATTTCAGCTTAAGCGGCTCGCCGGTAAGCAGAAATCCGAACTGCATGACGTTGCCGGCTATTGCAATGACTACTACTATGGCGAAGATCGGCGCCAGAAACATCAGCATGTCTACCGCCAGCTTGTCAAAGAGCGGCATGATGTTCGCCACCGTCACATCCATCGTCAGCCAATCATTAAACAGCTCCTGGAACACGCTCATAATCCGCGTCTTATAGTAACTGCCCAATGCGGCAAATGTCGCAAAGGTAAAGAGCAGAATCATTGAGCTTGGCAAATCGTTCGATTTGGCTATCTGCCCTTTCTTGCGGGCTTCCTGTGTTTTCTTGGGTGTCGCTTTTTCTGTTTTTTCCTGACTAAACAGCTGCAAGTCTAGCTCTAGGTAGTAAGATCTCAACGTTGCAGCCTCCTTATTTGGTTTCGGTTTGTTGGACGATCCCGAACAACTGCTCCAAATTGTCAAACATAATGGCGAACAGTCTTTCGAAAATCGCGGATATACCCGGAAGCAGAAGAATCAATAATCCGAGGCCCAGCAGAAGCTTTAGCGGAATCCCGATAACGAACACGTTATACTGGGGTGCTGTCTTCGCGAGAAATCCAAGCCCTACGTCAGTCAGAAACATCGCGATTACCAGCGGCGCCGCAACCTGCATCGCAAGCAGGAACGCATTGCCTACCGATCGCGACAAGAAGTCGGTTATGCTGCCGTTATAAAACGCGCTAAACATTTCATTGGATAGCGGCATCCATTTGTAGCTGTCCATCAGACCTGTAAGCAGATAATGATGGCCATTCACCGACAGGAACACCATGATGAGCAGCATGTACTTGAAATTGCCGAGCAGCGGTGCAGAGACGCCTGTCATCGGATCAATCACGTTTGACATCGCAAATCCGATCTGCATATCCATCAAGGCGCCAGCTGTCTGTACAACCGTCATGAACAGATAAACGATATACCCCATCAGCACTCCGATCAGAATCTCCCGGAAGATGTATAGTATATATTCGGCGTCCATCGGTACGGTTGTTTCTTTCAATCCGTAAGTCATAAAGACAATTAGAGAGAGAAAGAAACCCAGGCCGATCTTGAATACGCTTGGCACTCCGCGCATGTTGAACAATGGTGCCACGACGAAAAACGATGTCATTCGACAAAAAATAAGCAAAAAAATAGGGAAGTACTGGGCGATCTGATCCATGATTTCCGTTCACAACCTATCCGACATATTTATACAAGTTGTTCAGCAGATTGTAAGTGAAATCGACGATTACATTTAGAATCCAAGGACCAAATATAATCAGGGATACAAAGACCGCTACGATTTTAGGCACAAAAGCTAACGTCTGCTCTTGAATTTGGGTAGTCGCTTGAAAAATACTAATGATTAATCCGACGACTAGAGCGAGAACGAGCATCGGCGCGCTGGCTTTCAATACGGTACTGATGGCTTGTCCAGCCAATCCGATGATGAAATCAGCACTCATTGAACGTTCCTCCCTGTCATTAATTACGTGTTGAAGCTTAAGAGCAATGATTTGACGATCAGGTACCACCCGTCCACCAGTACGAATAACAGCAGCTTAAACGGCAGAGATATCATGACCGGCGGCAGCATCATCATCCCCATGGCCATCAAGGTGCTCGACACGATCATATCGATCACCAGGAAGGGAATAAAGATCATGAAGCCCATCTGGAATGCTGTCTTCAGCTCGCTTATCGCATAAGCCGGTACAAGTACGGTAATCGGAATATCCTGATAGGTCTCCGGCTTCTCTGTCTTCGTATAGTTCAGGAACAGAAGAAGATCTTTCTCCCTTGTATGCGAGACCATAAACTTCTTCATCGGGTCTGCCGCTTTCTCGAGCGCGACGGTCTGCGTAATTTCACCCTTCAGATAAGGCTGCAGAGCGACTTCGTTTACTTGAGAGAAGGTTGGAGCCATGATGAAAAAGGTCAGGAACATCGCAAGTCCGATCAGTACCTGGTTTGGCGGCATTTGCTGCGTTCCAAGCGATGTCCGGACGAAACCAAGAACAATAACGATCCGGGTAAAGCTTGTCATTAGCACGAGTATGGCGGGTGCTACGCTTAATACTGTAATCAGAAGAAGGAGCGACAATGCGCTTGTCCCCGGCTCTTCGCTTCCGTCACCAATGCTGATATCGACATTCGGGAGCGGATCAGCTGCAAACGCATGTGATTGCAGCAGCATAACCCCTAGCAGTACGGTGACGATCGAAATCCACCATTTATTTTTCATTGTCATCCCCATCATGTTTGGATTCCTTCAGAAGCGACTCCAGCTGTTGCTTCCGGTCGGCCTGCTTGCTGAGGTTTTGATTCAGCAAGCTTTGGAACGAGGTTGCCTGCATGTTCCATTGCCCTTCCGTCAGGTCTTCCCCTTTGCCCGTCTCTTCTTTACGGAACCGCTTAAGAAAATCAGAGATTGTATTCGCCGACCATCCGGCTGCATTCGACTGCCGATCGAGCGATTGAAGAATCGCCTGTACCTGCTCCGCATCATCAATCTTGTCGAGCAGGGTTACGTTCTCTCCTACGCCTACGACATACAAACGGCCAGACAGCTCAACAACCTGAAGCGAATTGTTCTGCCCCAGCGCAACCCCTCCGAGGGAGCGTACCGCACGGTTAGTTCCCCATGCGCGATTACGCTGAGACAGCCATTTAATAAGTAGGATAATTAAGCCGATAACTATAAATAGGGAGATAATGACCCATATAATATTGCCGGTATAGCTTGATGTGCCCTCCATCGGTGACACATCATTCCCCTCGCTGCCCGCCGCCGCGGCGAAGGCGGGCTGTACAGCAACGCCAACCGCAGTCAAGGACGTCAATCTCGTAACATATGTAAGCATTGCTTAGCCAAGCGTCTTCTTGATCGCTTCAATTACGCGATCGGCTTGGAATGGTTTGACGATAAAGTCTTTTGCGCCGGCTTGGATCGCATCAATAACCATCGCCTGCTGGCCCATCGCGGAGCACATGATCACTTTTGCGTTGGCGTCAAGCTTCTTAATCTCTTTCAGTGCCGAAATACCATCCATCTCAGGCATCGTAATGTCCATCGTAATCAGGTCAGGCTTAAGCTCCTTGTACTTCTCTACCGCCTGTGCGCCGTCTTGCGCTTCCCCGACGACCTCGTAGCCGTTTTTTGTCAGAATGTCGCGGATCATCATGCGCATGAATGCTGCGTCGTCTACGATTAGAATGCGGTTTGCCATCTTTTTTTCCTCCTAGAGTATTATTGCAATTTTTGAATGCGGTCCCATTGGCTTACGATATCTGTCACCCGTACGCCGAAGTTCTCATCAATAACGACAACCTCGCCCTTGGCGATCAGCTTGTTGTTCACCAGGATGTCGACAGGTTCGCCGGCAAGCTTGTCCAGCTCAATAATGGAGCCTTGGGACAGTTCCAGAATATCCTTAATTTGCTTTTGGGTCCTACCTAATTCTACGGTAACTTTAAGCGGTATGTCGAGAAGTAAATTGAGGTTTGTCTCGTCTGTATGCACATAAGGCGCTTGATTAAAGTTCGCGAACTGGACAGGCTGAACATTTACGTTGCGGCTTCCCGGATGGCCATAGGTCTGAGGACCCTGTGGCTGCATCGGAATGTCGAATGCCGGACCTTGCTGATAAGGATGATAAGGCTGGTTATATTGCGATGCTGCCGCTGCCGGTGCTTGCTGATAAGGATCCTGATAAGCCGGCTGCTGAGCAGGTGCCGGCGCTTGAACCGCGGCAGCTTGCGGTGCGGGAGCAGGCGCTGGCGCAGAAGCAGCTGGTTCAGCAATCTCGCTCTCAACATCCCCCATCAGAATGGCTACCATTTGCTTTGCGAACGGTACGGGCAGCAATTGCATGATCGTAGAATCTATCAGATCCCCAATCGTTAATCGGAATGAGATTTTGATAAACACATCTTCCGGCGGAAGCTGTCCCATTCCTCCTCCGCTGTCGACATCCAGAATGTCGATGCCGGGAGGCGAAATATTAACGAAGCGGTTAAATATCGTTGACATGGACGTTGCGGAAGAACCCATCATCTGGTTCATCGCTTCTTGAACGGCGCTGATATGAATCTCATTCAGCTCCTGAAGCGTCACATCGCCTTCTCCGCCGAGCATGAGGTCAGCAATGACCTGCGCATCCTTCGTCTTGATGACGAGGGAATTGATCCCCTGGAAGCCGTCTACGTACTGTACGCTGACTGCCACATGCGGCTTTGGAAATTCATTGGCCAGATCCTCGCGTTTGATGAAAGTAACCTGAGGAGTTGTAATGTCTACTTTCTTGCCTAGCAAGGTCGACAATGCCGTTGCAGCACTGCCAAACGTGATATTGCCGATTTCCCCCAGAGCATCCTGCTCAATCGAAGACAGGAAGTCTGACAGCTGATATTCGGGAGCCGACGACTGTGCTGAAGCGAGGTCGCTGGCTGTCTGATTAAGCAACGCGTCAATTTCTTCTTGCGATAAATAATCTTTACTCGTCATTTTCTTCTTCCGCTCCTTCGCTAACAACTTGATCCACTTGTACGGCTATCCGATCTTTAACGGAGCCAGGGCTGCCGATAAATTTCAGCTTCTCGCCAACCTTGATGCGAAGGCCGTCTTCAATCGGTTTATTTAACGAAATGACATCTCCGGCCGACAATCCCAAAAACTCTTTGATCGTAATGACCGATTCCCCGAGCTCGGCGACGATCGGCAGCTTCGCTTTGCTGACGCGCTGCTCCAGCATCTCCACTTCCTCCGGAATCCGCTCTTTCTTCTGGGAGACAAACCAGTGGTGAGCCGACAGCCGCGGCATAATCGGTTCAATTACAACATGCGGGATACATAGATTGATCATCCCCGTTGTATCGCCAATCTTGGTGCTAAGCGAGATCAGGGCGATTGTTTCGTTAGGCGAAACGATTTGCATGAACTGCGGATTCGTCTCAAGCGCCTCCAGACGAGGCGATATATCGATGATCGTCTTCCATGCTTCCTGCAGGCTTTCGAATGCTCTCGCGAAGATCCGCTCCATAATAATGGTTTCGATCTCGGTCAAGTTATTGATCTTGGACGGCGCCATCCCCTGTCCGCCAAGCATCCGGTCAAGCATGGCGTAGGCTACGTTAGGGTGAACCTCGAGCACCATGCGTCCTTCCAGCGGCTCCGCTTCAAATATGTTCAGTATCGTCATCTTCGGAATCGAGCGGATAAATTCATCGTAAGGCAGCTGCTCGACCTGCACGACGTTGATCTGAACGAATGTACGAAGCTGCGCTGAGAAATAGGTTGTCAAATATCGCGCGAAGTTTTCGTGTATGCGAGTTAAGCTTCGTATGTGATCCTTCGAGAATCGAGTAGCGCGCTTGAAATCATAGACTCGAACTTTACGCGTAACTTCTTCTTTTTTCAGCTCATCCGCATCCATCTCGCCCGATGACAAAGCGGCGAGCAGCGCGTCTATCTCATTCTGCGATAATACATCAACCAATTCTCTCACCCCCTTCAAGGAATGTCGGCAACAAGCTTATAACTGCTGCATGATAAAATTCGTAATTTCTACCTTTACCAGCTTCTCGCCTTCCGGCAGAATGGGATTAATCAGGTTCAGAAGCTTTGACTCCAGCATATCTTCGCCTTGCGAGCCGTTAAGCTCGGCAGCCGTCAAATCGGCAACCGTGCGGTTGATGATCGGTTTTACTTCGATTTCAAGCAGCTTGTCGAACTCTTCCTTCGTCTTCTTGCTGTCCAATTGGAAAGCGAAGCTTAGAACAACGACATAGTCCGAATCTTTCAGATTACGCTTGAAATCTTTCAGCTCGGAAGTTACCGATACAAGCTCATCTGCCGACAGATGCTTTACCGCGACAGGGGCTTTATCCTTATCAGCGGGATCGGAGTCGTTGAAGAAGGATTTATACATAATAATCGAAACGATAGCGATCAGCGTTATTGCTAGTAATGTGGTAACTAACCACGGCAACATTTTTTTCATCTCTATGGACCCTCCGTTTGTTCGATCTTCTGGGTCGCTGCTAGAACGCCGACTGAACGTATATAACTCTGTATAAGCAGTAATAGCTCGGCTGCACTCTCCGTTACAATAAACTTCTTGCCCGTTGTGAGCGTTACGATCGTATCCGGAGTTTCTTCGATTAATTCTATAAGAAGAGCATTAATCATCAGTTTCGAGCCATTCAATCGAGTTACGGTAATCATAAGCTCCCCCCTCGCTGTTTCGGGGGCTGATCGCAGCCCCCTCCAGTCATGACCGATAGCTATTGCCAGAAGCTATTAACGTTTCAGGTTAACAACCTCTTGCAAAATCTCATCGGATGTAGTGATGATGCGCGAATTCGCCTGGAAGCCGCGCTGCGCAACGATCATCTCGGTAAATTCGTTCGTCAGGTCGACGTTTGACATCTCTAGCTGACCTGCAATCACCGCGCCCGTGCCAAGCTCCGGATCATCAGCTGTCACAAACTCGAATTCGCCGTCCGGATTGGCATTCGCGGTCACTTGATACAAGTTGCCGCCTACTTTCTCAAGACCGCTAGGGTTAATGACCTTCACAATCCCGAGCTGCGCGATAGCCTCCGTACCATCCGGTGTTACGGCCAGAATCGAGCCGTCCTGTCCGATGGAGAACGATGTTACGTCTTCTCCGAGTACGATCGGCTCGCCGTCAGAGGACAGAACGAACATTCCGTCGCCATTAACAAGCTGTCTGTTGCCGTCGAAGGTAAAGTTCCCCGCGCGCGTCAGATAGACCGGCGCTCCATCCCCAGCCGACACGGCAAAAAATCCGTCGCCGTCAATCCGAAGATCGGTGGGCACGTTTGTCGTCATTGCGCTGCCCGGCGTATGGATCGTATCGATCGAGGAAATCGTCACGCCAAGACCGATCTGCTTGGCATTGACGCCTCCCTGCTCTCCATCAATCGATGCTGTTACGCCCGAAGTGGTCTGGCTCAAGATATCGCTGAACATAACGCGTCCGCCTTTGAAGCCGACCGTATTTACGTTAGCGATGTTGTTGCCGATTACGTCAAGCTTCGTTTGAAAACCGCGCATACCCGATACCCCGGAATACATGGATCTAAGCATTTATGTAACTCCTCCTAATGGACCTCTTCCCGGCCATTTGTGATGATTCTCGATTCGCAAGCTTTCATTCGTGACTTAAGCGAGAATGGCTGCTTCAGTCGGTCGGCAGCCAAAGGGCCTCCTTCTCGGTCCAGCCCTAGCTTAAGATCACCGCACTGTCAATATTCGTAAATACATTGCTTTGCATCTGCTTGCCGTCCATCGCCGTGACTACCGTGCGGCTTGGCACATTCACAATCATCGCAATATCCTTCATGACAATTAAGGAATCCTTTGCGCCTTTTGACTCGGCTTCATCCACCGCGTTCATGATCTTCGTCAGCGATTCCGGCTGAAGCTGAATGCCGCGCTGCTTCATCCGCACTTCTGCATGCTGACTGAACTTAAGCACCTTCGCATCAAGCATGTCCCGGAAGCCGCCAGGTTGCTGCGTTCGCGGAGCTGCATTCTTGGCACCCGCTAAAGGTGGTGCGCCGACAGGAAACAGATGTCTGAGCTTCACTCCGTCACTCATACGGAACCATCTTCCTGATTGGCGGAATCCTCATCCGCTTCATCGCTGCCATCCGGCTGATTAGGAGTTGGAGCCTGATCCGATACGGTCACGACATCCTTTAATTCGATCATCGTTTCATCCGCGAATTTGGCAAACAATTTACCGTCCTGGGATACGATCGAGGAGACCACGTCATACATCAGTTTGGTTTCTCCCTCTTCATCCTGCTCGTACCAGGAAACGGTTTTGCCGATTATCGATGAAGCGGTCCCGAGGTTCTGATTGAGCAATGAAAGCTGGTCCGACATATTCATTAATTGTTCAACGGAAGTAAATTGTGCCATCTGCGTAATGAATGCAGCATTGTCCTGCGGCTGCAACGGATCCTGATTTTTCAATTGCGTTACGAGCAATTCTAGGAAAGCATCCTTGCCAAGCTGGTTTCGATCGGTATCCGAGCCTGCCGCCTTCACGTTTGAAGTACTGTAATTGGGCCACATCGCTTTTGAAGATACTGTCGCCATTTACTCACCTCCATCCTACGCGCGTACCGTTTAAGGAGCATTTGATTATGCTGTCACGTTGACAGCGCGTCCGTAGCCTAAATCTTGTATCGCTTGCTGCTCGGCATCATCAGACTCAAAATCCTCCTGCATTCCGTCGCCTTTGGATTTATTTTGATTAGAAAATGCCTGCTGCCCTGTTCCCTGTCCATGCTGGCCGTTGGATAAATGCGCGGCAGACTGTCCGTACGTAACTTCCAGCTTATCTACGGATAAGCCCTGTTGCTGCAAGGCTACTCTAAGCTGCGCCATTTGATTATCGAGCGCGTCCTTTGCATGAGCGTTGTCTGCATGGAACAATGCTGTCAGCTGTCCATTTTGCATCGTGATGCGGACATCGACTTGACCAAGCTCCTTAGGGAATAGCTGTATGGTTGCTTCCGACATTCCGCTGCCATGCTTAATATCCAGCTTCTGGATAAAATCTTTCATATTATCCGCAAAGTCAGTAACGGGTACATAAGCTTGGACCGTTGGCGCCAGCTTCACGGCAGCTTGCGGTGCCGTCTGACGAATGACATCCGAGAAGGCTTGTCCTGTCGTAACGGCAGGCGCTTGCTCGCTAGTCTCCGTTGGTGCCTCCGCCTCTTCTTGAGGCGCTTGCTGATTCACAGATACGGCAAGGTTTACCGGATGAACAGCCTTCCCGCTCAAGCGCTGCAAATGAACGGATACCGTAGGCGCGGTTGTTGTAACCGTAATTTCCGGTGTCTGCTCAGCCGTTACAACCGGCTGCTCCATACGGGCATTCGCATCCTTATGCTTCTGCACAAATTGCTGCAATGCCTGAAGCTGCTGACCGATCAATTGAACGGGCTCCAGTTGACCAATCTGCTTCGTCGTACCTTCTTGCATGGCGGATTGAAGCTGTAATAAGGAGTCCTGTACTTTGCTCACAATCGCGGCCAGCTGCTGATTTCCGTTAATCTCTCCTGCTGCATCCTGCGTAGATGAAGATGTTGTCTGGGTCTGCTGTTGAGCCGGGAGCGGAATACCCAGCAATGCAAGCAATGCCTGCAGTTGATCCATCATGGAAGCAAGCTCCTGCATGTCCTGGTCCTGATTGTCGGTTGACGAATCCGCCAAGTCCGACTTAATCTCTTCCAGATCGGCAAGCAATTGATCAATCATCTCCATCAAATCGGCTTTAGCATCAGATGGCGCTTCCGGTTCAGCTGTTACGCTTCCGGCTGCCGCCGCTGCTTCAGCTACAGCAGCCTGATCCACCGCAGAAGCGTCCTTTGCCGCGGATTCCGTACCGGAAGCTGCTTGATTCTGATTGTCGGCCTTTGAGCTTGAAGCAGTTGTTGTTCCGCTTTTCTCCGCGGAGCCTTTATCGCCCTTCATTTGACCTTCGAGCGTCTTTTGGAATCTATCGCTGCTTGGTCTCGCCTGCGTAGAAGCGTTGGCTGCGGAAGAAACGGCTGGTGACGGTGACGCGGTTTGAGGAATGGTCATCTCCATTTATGATTCACCTCCTCTCTCTTAGTTGCCAGCCATCAGCTTCGACATCAGCTGCGCGGTAATCGTCTGATTAATGCCGGACATCTCCGCCAGAATCGCCGAACGAGTCGTGTCATCAACGGTATTCAGAATACGAATGACTTTACTTGGGCTGATATCCGCCATTTTGATCAGAAGCTCTCCAGCGCTTTTTGCGTCCATAGCGGCAAATGTGGCACTAAGCTGATCGCTGCTAAGCTGCGAGGAAGGCTGTTTGGTTTCTGTTGGCTTGGCTTTCTTCAGTTCCGCTTGCAAAGCCGCAATCTGTCTGTCCTTCGCGGTTACGGTATCCTTGAGCATCATCGTTGCATCGGCAGCTGTCTGAGGATTCATTTTCTCCAAAATCCGAACTCTGTCGTCGGGTCTCATGGAATCCAGAACGAGAACCATTTCGTCCATCGTCATGCTTTGCAGAATAGGTGCCGCTTTACTCGGCATAATCTTGCTGTACATGCTGGCAAGCTCCTGAATCTTAGCTTGATAAGCGGCGTCATCCGCCGCTTTTTCCTCATTAGAGGCTTTAAGTGTATTTATTTGCTCCTGCATGCTTTTCAGTTCTTGCTCTTGGGTTGCTTTCAGCTGGGAGGTCTCGGCAAGCTCCGCTTCCTTCTCCTGCAGCTGTGTCTGAAGCTCGTCGATTTTTCTGCTCATATTGGCCGATTTCAGCTCATTATCGTTTGGCTGTCCGTCAGCTGTCTTGGATTCGGGCAGTACATCCTTCAGATAGGGAATCGAATTGCCGATATCCAGCATTTGATTACGGGTCTCCGTATTAAATAAAACGTATAACGCGCCAAGCAGGACAATCGTAAACAAGATCGGCGTCATAAAAAACATTAACCGTTCGAAGCCGCTATAGCCCTGCTTCTCTAATTCCATATCCGACATTGTCATTCACTCCCTTTACCTTGCGCCGCAGATCATGATGGAAGGGACACCTTGAAACGAACGGTCGCCATTTCATCGAGTTCATTCTGTTCCTTGATCTGCATTACATGCCGGAAACGGTCTTTGGCATGCTCTTTCGCCTTAAGCCATACCTTCTCGTCCTTCATTCGATCCGCCAGGTTAGACCGGTTGAATTCTACTTTTCGTTCCGCCTGCCGCACTTCCGTCAGCTTGCTGGCGATGCAAGAATCCAAATATTCAAGATAATGCTGCATCAGCTGCAGCTCAGCCAGAGAGACGGCCTCATGCGAGCTCTCATGCTGTTTGCTTTCCCATTCCGCCCGTTTCATCCGCAGCTCAGCCAGGCTTAATTCTTCAGCCTGCAGCACGCCGATTGCGGATGATAGCTGCCATTCTGCCTGAGTTTTCTCGCTTGACTTCAAATCTACGATTTTTTGATAAGCGTATCGAAAGGATGCCATTTACCTGTCGTCATCTCCTGTGGAATTCCAGCATTAAGCGTTCCTGAGTTTCGGCCAAAGTGACCTTTTCGTTCGTTTTTTGGCGGGTGAATTGATAGATGGAATCAATATTTTCGATTGCCGTATCAATTTCTTCATTTGTACCCCTCTGGTACGCCCCAATATTTATTAAGTCTTCCGAATCTCTATAAACAGAGAGTAACCTTTTCAACTGATTGGCTGAATCTTGTTGTTCTTCCGTCACAATTTCCTTCATAACGCGGCTGACAGACGCAAGAACATCGATTGCCGGAAAATGGCCTTTGTTCGCAAGCTGCCTATTAAGAACGATATGGCCGTCCAATATACCGCGCACAGCGTCGGCGATAGGTTCGTTCATGTCATCTCCGTCAACCAGGACGGTATAAAACGCAGTAATCGAGCCGGTTGGCCCTGTTCCCGCCCGTTCCAGCAGTTTGGGGAGCGTTGCGAATACCGAAGGCGTGTAGCCTCTAGTTGCAGGCGGCTCGCCGATGGCAAGTCCAACTTCGCGCTGCGCCATGGCATAACGGGTAACCGAATCCATCATCAGCATGACGTTAAGTCCGCGGTCGCGGAAGTATTCCGCGATGGAAGTCGCGATAAGCGCTCCCTTAATCCGAATTAACGCCGGCTGATCCGAGGTTGCGACGATAACGACCGAGCGGGCAAGCCCTTCAGGGCCCAGATCCTTCTCGATAAATTCCAGCACCTCGCGGCCGCGTTCGCCGATCAAGGCAATGACATTCACGTCAGCAGATGTATTGCGGGCAATCATGCCAAGCAGCGTGCTCTTGCCTACGCCCGAACCGGCAAAAATACCAACCCGTTGTCCTCTGCCTACGGTCAGAAGTCCATCAATGGCTCTGACGCCAATACTCAGCGTCTCCGTAACGCGGGGACGTGTCAGCGGATTGCTTGGTTCATTATGCGTTGAGTAATTTTGCATGCGGCTTGGAAGGAATGATCCGTCAAGGGGCTGGCCTAAACCATCCAGCACTTTGCCGAGAAGCTCCGAACCTACTTGAACGGACAACGGCTTACCGGTGCCTACTACATCACAGCCAGGGCTGATCGCGTGCAATTCGCCGAGCGGCATAAGAATAACCTTATTGTCGCGGAAGCCGACTACTTCAGCTTTAATAGGCTTAGCGCCCTTGGCCGAGTAGATTAAACATACGTCTCCGATGCTCGCATCGGGACCTTCCGATTCAACGGTAAGACCAATGACTTGCGTAACCTTGCCATTAACCCGGACGGGATCAAGATGACGAAGCTGATCTATGTATTTGGAGCTGTCCAGTTTAATACCGCTCATCTGGCATACTCCGTTCTTCATGGCTTTGATTGGCAAGCTGTACAAGCTCGCGTTTGATTTCGGACAACTGCGTATCGATCCGGGCATCTATACTCCCGTATGCCGAACGAATGACACAGCCGAAATCTTTCACCGTGGCATCGGGAATAATCTGAAGCTCTGCTTGAGAGTCGATGACGAGATTAAGCTCTTCCCTAGCAGCCTGTACAAAAGCGAGCTGCCCGGGCGAAACGCAAAGGGCAATAACACCTTGCTCTCTCCGTCTGGATAAAGCTCTGCAAATCAGTTCAAGAGCCATATCCGGAGCTTCCGACAGCTGTCTGCCAATCACTTTCTCCGAGATCGAGACACTGAGATCAACAAGGAAAGGCTCCGCTTCCTGAATAATCTGCTCTCTCATTTCGTAGGCAGACTTCAGAATAGCGTTTGCTTCTTCCAGCCGACTCTCCCATTCCTTCTTCAGGTCTTGCTCGGCTTGCTCTTGGCCCTGCGCATAACCTTGTTCAAACCCTGCTTCGCGGGAAGCTTGGGACAAAGTTTCGTCTTCCAGCCGTTTCTCGAGCCACCAGGCATCGATCCGAGCTTCCGTGTCAGCTATCATTTGCTCGCACTGCTCGCCGGCTTCGCGAATACGTTCTTCCGCGAAGGTTTGTGCATCCGAGA
This sequence comes from Paenibacillus glycanilyticus, assembly GCF_023715145.1. Classification (GTDB taxonomy): domain Bacteria; phylum Bacillota; class Bacilli; order Paenibacillales; family Paenibacillaceae; genus Pristimantibacillus; species Pristimantibacillus glycanilyticus_A. Next base: position 207,618 of record NZ_JAMBNP010000001.1, read on the forward strand.
TGATTTGGTCGCGAATGGAGATTGTTTCTTCATCCGGTCCTGTCTCTTCAATAATCTCTTCGGTCACCGCTTCTTGCTCAGCAGCTGCATGTTTGTTCATCCAATATAGCTGCTTTAGCTGATCAAGCGCGATTACGCTTGAAGACTTTATCAAATTAGACAATGATATCATCTCCTCCGCCGCGGGCGATGATAATCTCGCCGGCTTCTTCTAGCCTGCGAATCGTAGCGACGATACGGGTTTGAGCTTCTTCAACATCACGCAGCCGGACAGGTCCCATAAATTCCATTTCTTCCTTAAACGTATCGGACATCCGTTTGGACATGTTGCGGAAAATCGCTTCCCGCACCTCCTCGCTTGCCACCTTGAGCGCGAGCTGAAGATCGGAATTTTCCACGTCGCGGATAATGCGCTGAATAGAGCGGTTGTCGATATTGACAATATCTTCGAACACGAACATGCGCTTCTTGATTTCTTCCGCCAATTCCGGATCTTCGATCTCGAGAGCGTCCAGAATGGTCCGTTCTGTACCCCGGTCGACACCGTTCAGAATCTGGACGATAGAATCGATACCGCCAGCATTCGTATAGTCCTGTGTTACCGTAGCAGAGAGCTTTTGCTCAAGCACGCGTTCTACCTGACTGATGACCTCAGGCGACGTACTGTCCATCAAAGCAATTCTGCGCGCAACATCGGCCTGCTTCTCTTGAGGAAGCGACGATAAAATATGCGAGGATTGCTCGGACTGCAAATAGGAAAGGACGAGTGCGATCGTTTGCGAATTTTCGTTTTGGATAAAGTTAAGGATTTGCGTAGGCTCTGCTTTGCGCGCAAAGTCAAATGGCCTTACTTGCAGCGTAGCGGTCAAACGGTTAATGACCTCAACCGCCTTTTGCTCTCCAAGCGCTTTCTCCAAAATCTCCTTCGCGTACGAAATACCGCCTTGCGAAATATACTCCTGAGCCAAGCAGATTTGATGAAAATCGCTTAGGATCTGCTCTCTCTCCGCACTGTCAACCTTGCGGACATTGGCAATTTCGAGAGTAAGCTGTTCAATCTCTTCTTCTCTTAAATGTTTAAAGATTTGGGCGGATACTTCCGGCCCCAAAGTAATAAGCAGAATCGCCGCCTTTTGCCGGCCGGTTAATCCATTAAGCGGTTTTGCCATAGGAGCCACCTCTATTCATCCACAAGCCAGGTGCGGAGCAAGTTAACGAATTCTTCCGGCTTGCGTTTGGCGAGTGTTTCAAGATTTTTACGAGCTTGACTGTCATTATTAACCGTTTCGAAATCAATCGTAGGGAATTCCGGCTTAGCTTGCGCCTGAAGCAATGCTGCTGCTTCCGCCGCCGCTTCTTCTTCTGCCCGTTTTCTGCGTCTGCGCACGAGCATCACGGCAAGTCCGCCAATAAGAGCCAGAGCTGCTGCGCCAAGTCCGATTGCCCACTGCATCGATAAGCCGCTAACTGATGTTCCAGCATCATTAGCCGCAAAATTTTGACCGAGTATTGTAACCTTTTTCGCTATCAATGCGTCATCATTAACATCTTGACCGGAATCGGCAAGCTGTGCACGAACAAGCGAGCTGAGGAAATTGATTAACTCTAGCCTGGACTGCTCCGTCAATTTACTCTGTTCAACGCCGATGCTGATCGAAAGATCCTTCAGCTGGTAAGGTGCAGATTCAATCTGATTGTTAATGCGGTCGTAATCGTAATTCGTAACCTGGGAGCTTTGCTCGGAAGAACCGTTGGTGCTGTCGGTTGCCGTATAGCCAGGAACATCCGTCTCACCCGTGCCGGCTACTCCGCCTGCAGGTGCGGACCCGTTCGTAGTCGTGCTGTTATCCTGCTGCTCGCTTACGATAATGCCGTTATTGTTATTGTTCTCAAGTGGTCTAACCAGGTTCTCCTGGGTAACCTTCTTGTCGAAGTTAAAGCTGCTGGCAACGCTGATGACCAAATTATCTCCAATCATCGGAGACAAGAACTGCTGAATGTTCTTCTTCACTTCAGCTTCGTATTTCCGTTGAATGAGGAATTGGCTCTCTGCCGCATCTGTTGCTGCGCCAACCTTATTTCCGTCAATTTCCGAAGATACCAGTTCGCCTTGCGGACTTGAGATCGTAATATTCTGGATCGCCAGCTTCGGTACCGCCGTCTTCACCAGATTATAGTATCCGTCAACCTCTTGCTGGCTCGGCCGGTAACCTGGCGTAAAGTTCATCATAATCGAAGCAGATGCCTGCTCCTTCTCTTCCGGAGTCAGGAACACCGACTCTTCCGGCAGATTGATGAGTACTTTAGAGCTTTGAACGCCCTGCATCCGGTTAAGCAATTGTTGAACTTCACCGTTCAATGCATTGATGTACTTCACGTTAAATTCATTTTCGGTTTGGCCGAACGCACTGCCGCCTTCGAAAGCCTCAAATCCGATTGAACCGTTTTGCACAAGACCTTGCGAGCCAACATCTACCCGGGTTCTTGTTGCTACCGCGCTTGGCACTGAGATGCTGTGCCCGTCTGCGCTTAATTGATAAGGGACGCCACTCCCGTCTAAGTAATTCATGATTGCCGCTGCATCTGTGGTGTCTAGATTTTGAAACGCTACTTCATAATCCGTCCTTGTGAATATGTAAGTTAGAATCACAATTGACAACAACAATACACCAATGGATGCCCCCAGCCCTATTTTTTGTTTTTTGCCCATTTGACCCCAAAACTGTGTGAGCCTCTGTCGGTATTGGGCGATTCTTTCGTTCACGTTGTCACCTCACCCAGCTTCTGTCTAGTTCGAAAGCCCTACTATACTGACATCCGCATAATTTCTTGATAAGCATCAATCACTTTATTGCGAATTTGTGTCGTCAGCTGCAAGCTGAGCTCTGCCTTCTGAGAAGCGATGAGAACCTGTGAAACATCAACCTCGCCGATTAAGTATTTATCGTTTAGCTTATGTACTTCTTTTTCTTGTGTATCCACGCTGTTTAGTGCGTTCTCCAAGTACTGTCCGAATGAATTCATCATTTCAGCAGGAGTCGCCTGCTGCTGCGGTTTAGCAGCCTCAAGCACCTTGTTAACGGCTTGTGCGGGATTAAGTTGCAACGGTTGAATCATACCGTCCCTCCGTCATCGTCATTTTACTTTACTTACCAATCTCCAGCGCCTTTGCAAACATGGCTTTAGACGCATTAAGAGCTGTTACGTTAGCCTCGTATGACCGTGTGGCCGAGATCATATCGACCATTTCCTTAGCCACATCAACGTTAGGCATATTGACATATCCGTTCGCATCCGCATCCGGGTGAGTTGGATTATAGACAAGCTTGGTTGGCGACTGATCCTCAATAATTCTGGTTGCTTTCACGCCTTGTGCTCCGGAAGTCCCTTCAAGCTGTTTATTCAGCATATCGGAGAAAGAAGAGGTTTGCGTCATTGGTTCGAGCACGACCATTTTCCGTTTGTATGGCACGAATTGACCATTCACATATTCGGCGCGTGTCGTTTCTGCGTTTGCGATGTTTGAGGAAATGACGTCCATTCGCAAACGCTGTGCGGTTAGTGCTGAAGCACTGGCATCAAAGCTGCTAGAAATCCTCAATTCTTGCTATCTCCCTTCAATTGCGGTCCTCATCATTTTCACATCATGGCTGATCTGTTGAATATAAAAGTTGTAACTGAGTTGGTTTTTAGCGAGTAATGACATCTCGCGGTCGATATCTACATTATTCTCATTGTTATTCATTTGGGACAAATTGTCCGTCTGGACCTGAGCTGTTGGGACTACTCCGCCCGACCTGCCAATCGGAATATGGCGTTCATTCGTTCGTTTGCCCTGTAGTCCACCTTGCCCTCCCATCTCCTGGCTGAGGAGCTCTTCAAACAAGACTTCCGACCTTTTGAAGTTAGGAGTGTCGACATTTGCGATGTTGTCGGAGATGACGCCTTGGCGTAATTCTGCAGCCTTCACAGCGCCTTCCAATCGCCCAAATGATGTGCCGTTCAATACATTCACGTTTGCGTGTCACCACTTTCAGTAGAAGATCATAGTTAACGTATTCAACAGATTGCGAACCATTCCTTCTTTCTTCGACATTAAATTATGAAAAAAATGAGACGAAACTGTCGAGTTTTGCCGACATGTTAATATTCAACAATTGTCCAAAATATTACAATAAGAAAAAAGCCCTATCTTTAATTTCAAGATAGGGCTTTACGATGATTTTTCCATAGGTTGGTAGTCCCAGGGAATTATTGCTTAATTTTTTCCAATTCCTGAAGCAGCTGGGTATTTAAAATTTTGATGTAGGTGCCTTTCATCCCAAGAGATCTTGTTTCGATGACACCAGCGCTCTCCAGCTTGCGAAGCGCATTGACGATAACCGATCGAGTAATTCCTACACGATCCGCGATTTTGGAGGCGACAAGCAGTCCTTCTTTGCCTTCCAGCTGCTCGAAGATATGCTCAACCGCTTCGAGCTCGCTGAACGACAATGAGCCGATAGCTACCGATACAACCGCACGGCTGCGGGCTTCCTGCTCAACCTCTTCTGCGCGTTCGCGCAAAATTTCCATGCCGACAATTGTCGAACCGTACTCTGCCAGTACAAGATCATCATCATCGAAGGAGCCGTTCGTCCGAGTCAGAACGAGTGTACCCAGTCGGTCTCCTCCTCCGGTAATAGGAACGACTGTCATAATTTCCTGCTCGCCAAGAGTCGGGAATGTCTCATAGACTCCCGCATCAGGCGCCACATTTGTGACAGGTTCCTGCATATCCAGAAATAGGCTGTTGCTCACTTGCGGAAAGCGCAGCTCTTCAACAGACATCGAACGAAGCGTATCATGATCGTAAGGATTCACGGCTGCGCAGCCTAGAACCTTCCCTTTTCGGCTGACCACAAATACATTCGTCTGTATTGTGCTGCACAATACCTCAGCCATCTCTCTGAAATTGAGCGCTTTGCCGGCTGCCCGTTGCAACAGCCGGTTCAGCGTTCTTGTTTTTGTAAGTAAAGTCATGCCTAAGCCTCCCAAAACTCATCCCACTACATTTCTACTACAGTATATATTGACTCAGATCGCGATTTTTCGCAATGCCCCCCACTTTTTCCCTCACATATTCAGGGGTTATGACCATTTGGTCAAGGTTAATGTCCGGGGCTTCAAAGGACAGATCCTCCAGCAGCTTCTCCAAAATCGTATGGAGCCTGCGGGCACCGATATTTTCGGTATTGCGGTTCAAATCCGCTGCGATCGAAGCAATTTCTTTTATCGCGTCGTCAGAAAATTCAATCGCAATGCCTTCTGTTTGAAGAAGAGCCGCATATTGCTTCGTTAAAGCATTTTTAGGCTCCTTCAGAATGCTTACGAAATCCTCAAGGGTAAGCGATGTTAATTCTACCCGGATCGGGAAACGTCCCTGAAGCTCGGGAATCAAATCAGACGGCTTCGCCACGTGGAATGCGCCGGCTGCGATGAACAGCACATAGTCCGTTTTGACCGGACCATACTTCGTCATTACCGTTGAGCCCTCAACAATCGGAAGAATATCACGCTGAACGCCTTCGCGGGATACATCAGGACCATTGCCTCTGGACGGACTTGCGATCTTATCAATCTCATCGATGAAAATAATGCCGGACTGCTCCGCGCGGGATACCGATTCCGCAATGACATCATCCATATTGATCAGCTTGTTGGCTTCCTCCTGAGTCAGCACTTTACGCGCTTCCTTGACGGGCAGCCTGCGTTTCTTGGTCTTCTTCGGCATAAATTGCCCCAGCATCTCCTGCATATTCATGCCGCCTAGGCCATCCGGTCCTTGACCTCCAAGCATATCAAGCATATTAGGGGTGTTATCCTCTATCTCAACCTCTACGGTCTCGTTCTCCAGCTTCCCGGCAGCGAGATCATCGCGTGCTTGCGAACGCTTAGAAATAATAACGGAGTCATGCTCAGGCTCTTCAACTACATCCTTGTTATTCTGCTGATTGCCAAAGAGCATCTCGAACGGATTTTTCGACTGCTTTTCCTTTACTTTGGACGGGACCAGTAGAGATACCAAGCGTTCATTCGCCAGCTTCTCCGCTTTATCCTGAACAGATTCCGTCTTCTCTGCCTTTACCATTCGAATAGCGGTCTCAACCAGATCGCGCACCATCGACTCTACATCGCGGCCGACATAGCCGACTTCTGTGAATTTGGTCGCCTCTACTTTGATAAATGGCGCTTTAACCAGCTTGGCAAGACGGCGCGCAATTTCGGTTTTGCCGACACCGGTAGGACCAATCATCAGAATGTTTTTCGGAACAATTTCATCACGAAGCGCCTCGTCCAGCATGCTTCTGCGATATCGGTTTCGGAGTGCAATGGCGACAGATCGTTTGGCAGGCTTTTGGCCAACAATATATTTATCTAGCTCGGCTACGATTTGACGAGGGGTAAAAGCTTGATTCACCATATGATATCTCCTCCGCTTCAACCAATTTCTTCTACAATAATATTATGATTCGTATAAACACATATGTCGGCTGCTGTTTCCAGAGCGGCTCTAGCAATATCCTTGGCTTCCAGATGGGAGGCATGCTTCTGCAGCGCTCTCGCCGCTGAGAGAGCATAATTGCCGCCCGAGCCAATCGCCAGAATGCCGTCATCCGGCTCGATAATCTCCCCGTTGCCCGAGATCAATAGAAGACCCGTCGAATCCATGACCAGCATTAAGGCCTCAAGCTTGCGGAGAATACGGTCGGAGCGCCAATCCTTGGCGAGCTCGACTGCCGCGCGCTGCAAGTTGCCATGATGCTCTTCCAGCTTCGCTTCGAACTTCTCGAACAGGGTAATCGCATCGGCTACGGAGCCGGCAAACCCGGCAATGACTTGTCCCCGGTATAAACGGCGAACTTTTTTCGCTTTATTTTTCATCACGACGCTGTTCCCGAAGGTCACCTGACCGTCCCCGGCAATAGCTCCTTTACCCTCGTGGCGCACCGCGCATATCGTGGTGGCGTGAAATTCCATCTCCATCTCTTCGCCCTCCTATAGCTTGCAAATTAATAGGCTTTAATACCGATTTATACGTTCAGATGCTCGAAATGTTCCTTCTTAAAGCGCTCTAGGCTGTCCAGCGCACGGTTCGCAATGGCTTCATTCTTTTCCTTCTTGTTGCGGATACGATTCTCAAGCGGCGGGAATAAGCCAAAGTTCGCGTTCATCGGCTGGAAATGCTTGAAGTCAGCCGTTGTAATGTAATGCGCCATGCTGCCAAGCGTAGTATCTTCCGGCAATACCAGCGGATCCAGCCCGCGTGCCAGTCTCGCGGCATTAAAGCCTGCAATAAGGCCGGAAGCTGCGGATTCGACGTAACCTTCTACGCCGGTCATTTGACCCGCAAAGAACAAGGTGCTGCGGTTCTTCAACTGATAAGTCGGCTCCAGCATCCGCGGCGAGTTAATAAAGGTATTGCGGTGCATGACGCCGAAGCGAACGAATTCCGCATTCTCCAGCCCCGGAATAAGCGAGAATACCCGCTTCTGCTCGCCCCATTTCAAATGCGTCTGGAAGCCTACCATGTTGTAGAGCGTACCTGCCGCATTATCCTGACGAAGCTGAATTACAGCATGCGGAAGCTTGCCTGTATGCGGATTCACAAGTCCTACCGGCTTCATCGGTCCAAACAGCACCGTTTGCTTCCCGCGGCTTGCTATGACTTCGATAGGCATGCAGCCTTCGAAATAAACTTCCTTCTCGAACTCTTTGAGCGCCGCGGTCTCTGCCGTAATAAGCGCTTCATGGAAAATCTCGAATTCTTCCTCCGTCATCGGACAGTTCAGATAAGCGGCTTCACCCTTGTCGTAACGCGATGCCAGATAGACCTTGCTCATATCAATGGAGTCTTTCTCAATGATTGGAGCTGCCGCATCATAGAAGTAGAAATATTCCTCGCCAAGCAGATTGCGGATCTTCTCCGACAGGGAAGGCGCAGTCAGCGGGCCAGTGGCAATAACCACGATGCTGTCCTCAGGAATATCGGTTACTTCCTCATTACGAACTTCCACAAGCGGATGCTCATGCAGAAGACGGGTTACTTCACCCGAGAAGCCGTCCCGGTCTACGGCAAGCGCTCCGCCTGCCGGAACGGCATGACGGTCCGCGCTGCCAAGAATAAGCGAGTTCAGGCGGCGCATCTCTTCCTTCAGCACGCCTACCGCGTTAGCGAGGCCATTGGCGCGCAAGCTGTTGCTGCATACGAGCTCTGCGAAGTTGTTAGTATGATGGGCAGGTGTTTTGGTTTCGGGACGCATTTCGTACAAAATGACAGGCACCCCTTGGGATGCGATTTGCCAAGCTGCCTCGCTTCCTGCTAGACCTGCTCCGATTACGATGACTGGTTGTTGATGTGACAATGTAAAGACCTCCAATATATGCTAACACGGCATTGAAAACACAGCTGTCCTCCCTATGATAAGGGAGGACTGTAGGCGTGACCGCATCTGTTTCTGTAGTTTAGGCTTGCTCTTGTTCCTGATCGTCTTCCACAAGCTCTTCCGAGTAATCGCAAGACGGACATATCAGCTTCGCACCGCTGCGGTTGCGTTTCTCGACAAGCATCGAATCACAATTCGGACAAGGCTTGTTCGTAGGCTTATCCCAGGACACATAGTCGCAGGTTGGATAGGTATCGCAGCCGTAGAAGATCCGTCCTTTTTTGCTGCGGCGCTCGATGATCTTGCCTACCGCGCATTTCGGGCAAATGACGCCGATATCCTTGACGATAGGCTTGGTATTGCGGCAGTCCGGGAAGCCGGAGCAGGCAAGGAATTTGCCGAAGCGGCCCATCTTGTACACCATATGGCGGCTGCATTTCTCGCAAATCTCATCCGAGACTTCATCCTGGATTTCGATTTCCTTCATTTCCTCTTCGGCCACTTCCAGACGCTTCTCGAAAGATTCGTAGAAGGAGGAAAGGACTTTCACCCAATCTTCCACGCCATCCTCGACATGGTCAAGATCGGTTTCCATCTTCGCCGTGAACTCGGAATTGAGGATCTCCGGGAAAAATTCCTCCATCAACTGGTTAACAAGGTCACCAAGCTCCGTCGGAATGAACTTCTTCTCTTCAATCGCTACGTAACCGCGCTTTTGAATCGTTTCGAGCGTTGGCGCATACGTACTTGGACGGCCGATGCCAAGCTCCTCAAGCGTACGAACCAGCCTTGCCTCGGAATAACGCGGCGGCGGTTGGGTGAAGTGCTGCTTCGGATCGATCGAATCCGAAGTCACAACATCCCCTACCGCAAACGGCGGCAGGAATTTGTGCTCTTCCTCCGTACCATCGTCATTGCCCTCTACATATACCTTCATAAAGCCGGCGAACTTGATTTTGGACCCGTTTGCGCGAAAAATCACATCGCCCGAGGCCAGATCCACCGTCATCGTATCGAGAACGGCGGAAGCCATCTGGCTGGATACGAACCGCTCCCACACGAGCTTATACAAGCGAAACTGATCGCGGCTTAAGAATGGTTTCATCGACTCAGGATCACGAAGCGTCGAAGTTGGACGGATCGCTTCATGGGCATCCTGGGCATTGCTGTTCTTCTTCACATAGACGCGTGGCTGCTCCGGAAAATACGACGGACCGTACTTGCCTTCGATATATTCCTTGGCTTCCTCTTGGGCAACCGGAGAGATCCTCGTCGAGTCCGTTCTCATATAGGTAATGAGACCGACCGTCCCTTCCTTGCCAAGCTCTACGCCTTCATACAGCTGTTGAGCAACAGACATCGTCTTGGAAGCACGGAATCCGAGCTTACGGGCTGCTTCCTGCTGCAGAGAGCTCGTAATAAACGGAGGCGCTGGATTACGGAGACGTTCCTTCTCTTTGACCTCGGCTACCTTGAACTGGTTGCCCGAGAGAGCCGCAAGAATCGTCTGCATCTCCTGCTCATTGCCCAGCTCCCGCTTCTCGCCGTTAATGGAATGATACTTGGCTTCGAACGGAACGCCCTGTTGAGTCAGCTTCGCTGTAATTGACCAGTATTCTTCCGGAATAAAGGCATCAATCTCGTTCTCGCGGTCAATGATCAGCTTCACGCAGACCGATTGTACGCGGCCCGCGGATAAGCCCTTCTTAACCTTCTTCCACAACAGCGGACTAATCTTGTAACCGACGAGGCGGTCAAGAATCCGTCTCGCCTGCTGGGCGTTAACAAGATCCATATTAATTTTACGCGGAGTTTTAAAAGCATCCTTAACGGCTTGCTTCGTTATTTCATTAAATACGACACGGCAGGTGTCTGTCTCGTCCAGCTCCAGATAATGGGCCAAATGCCAAGCGATCGCTTCTCCTTCGCGATCGGGGTCGGCTGCGAGAAAGACATGCTTAACTTTCTTGCTCGCGTCTTTCAATTCTTTCAATACACTGCCCTTGCCTCGAATCGTAATATATTTCGGTTGAAAACCGTTCTCTACTTCGACGCCAGTCTGACTTTTGGGCAAATCGCGAATATGGCCCATCGACGCTTTAACGATATATTTACTGCCCAAATACTTGCCGATCGTCTTGGCTTTGGCCGGTGATTCCACGATTACTAATGAATCTGCCACGTTAGGCGCCCCCTCTCTCACTACATGTTACAACGCTATATAAACTGCCCCTGGCTGTTGTTCGATTTTCCGTTTTATACATAAATTTATCAGAAGTGCGCTCAAATGTCCAAAAGGGATCATCGTAAGCTGGTGCAATTCGTTAATTGTAAGCGGACGATCGCGCAACAGATCGATGATTCGCTGCTCTTCAGCACTCATGCCTGACGCTTCCGAAACGGTTTGTCTCGGCGTTGTCAGAGCCGCAAGCCTCTCCTTCAGCCAGCTGTATTCCTCGAGAATATGACCGGCGCTGCTGACCAGCTTGGCTCCTTCGCGAATCAGACTGTTTGGTCCTTCGCTCTTGGGCGAGGAGATTGGCCCTGGTATTGCAAAGACATCCCGCCCCATCTCAAGTGCCTGGTCTGCCGTAATCAGCGACCCGCTGCCCTTCGCTGCTTCCACGACAATCGTGCCAAGCGACAATCCTGCTATGATCCGATTGCGGAGCGGAAACATTCCGGGATGAAGCGGCGAACCAACCGGTGATTCCGATAGGATTAACCCGTCCCGCATGATCTGCTGGTACAGCGACCTGTTCTCAGGCGGATAGCAGTGATCGACAGGACTTGCCAGCACCGCAATGGTGCTTCCCTCGCCTTTCAAAGCCGCTTCATGCGCTTTGCTGTCAATCCCCCGGGCAAGACCGCTCACAACGGTGAAGCCTTGCTGAGAAAGCTGCTCAGACAGCGACAACGCGGTGTGACGACCATAGGCGCTTGGATTTCTCGTTCCCACCATGGCAATTGACGGCCTCTTCAGCAGTTCAAGCCTGCCTAATGCATACAGTACCCATGGCGGCTGCGGAATTCGGCGGAGATCCTCCGGATATTCTTCATCATAAGGCGTTAACACGGCTGCTCCCAGCTCTTGAGCCCGTTTATAAGGGGCCTGAGGCCAATCAAACAGCTCACTCCAACGTTTGGCGGCCGTCTCTGCCTGCGCGCGTCCAAAGCCTATAGCAAGCCAATCTGCAACGTTTGTGCCGTTCACCGTCTCCCAAGCTTTATGAGCAACCGCTTTCTGAACGGTATGCCATCCTATGCCCGAACATTCATGCAGCATGATAACCATCTGCTTACATTTATCATTATTTAGCGTCATTAGAGCTGTCCTCTCCTTAAGGGAGATCAGCCTGCATTCCTTCCTATTGTGCGTTACATGGCAAAAGAATGCAAGTCGACCCGAAATTTTTGTAAAAAAAAGCAACCTTTCAAGCCCTCGAAGGGCAATGAAAGGTTGCTTACCTTTTAGATATAAGAAAGTGTACGTAACGGCTCTCTGCGCCACCTAAGGATGACGCGGCCATTACGATTGCTTCATTAATATGCTTCTTGTGATGCTAGGCTTGCGCTACGCCTGTTGTGCATTTCTCAAGCAGGCCTTGTGCTTCAAGCACCGATACAAGCGTAGAGCCCATGTCGGAAGGCGTTGGAGCAACTTTAATGCCGCATGCTTCCAAAGTCGCGATTTTTTCCGCTGCAGTACCTTTACCGCCGGAAATAATAGCGCCCGCATGTCCCATACGTTTGCCTGGAGGCGCTGTAGCGCCGCCGATGAAGCCAACTACCGGCTTCTTCATGTTCGCTTTGATCCACTCAGCAGCTTCTTCCTCTGCCGTACCGCCGATCTCACCGATCATAATAACCGCGTAAGTGTCCGGATCATCGTTGAAACGGCTCAAGATATCGATAAACTCGGAGCCTTTAACAGGGTCGCCGCCGATACCAACCGCGGAAGATTGACCGATTCCGCGCGTGGAAAGCTGATGAACCGCTTCGTAAGTCAGTGTTCCCGAACGGGAAACAACGCCTACATGGCCTTTTGTATGAATGTAGCCCGGCATGATGCCGATTTTGCATTCGCCCGGAGTAATAACGCCAGGGCAGTTAGGACCGATAAGAGTCGTTTTGCTGCCTTCCATGTAGCGTTTTACTTTAACCATGTCCAGCACCGGAATGCCTTCCGTAATACAGATAACAAGATCAAGGCCAGCGTCTACGGCTTCCATGATCGAGTCGGCTGCGAATGCAGGCGGTACATAGATAACCGAAGCTGTTGCGCCTGTTGCCGCTACCGCTTGCTCTACAGTATTAAATACCGGAAGAGATACAACGCTGCCGTTCTCCAGTGTAATATCGACGTTAGTGCCGCCTTTACCAGGAGTTACGCCGCCTACCATTTGCGTGCCGTAGTCCAATGCGCCTTTCGCATGGAACAAGCCAGTTGCGCCTGTAATCCCTTGAGTAATTACTTTTGTGTCTTTATTGACCAAAATGCTCATCGAATTTCACATCCCCGTTAATGAATTCGTACTATTTGACGAGATTAACGATTTTTTGCGCGCCGTCTGCCATCGAGTCAGCTGCAACAATGTTTAATCCCGATTCGTTCAACATTTTTTTACCAAGCTCAACGTTTGTGCCTTCCAGTCTAACAACCAGCGGACGGTCCAGACCAAGCTCTTTCGCAGCAGCGATAACGCCATCAGCGATAACGTCACAACGCATAATGCCGCCGAAGATATTAACGAAAATACCTTTTACGTTCTCGTCGGACAGGATGATTTTGAACGCTTCCGTTACTTTCTCTTTAGTAGCGCCGCCCCCTACGTCCAGGAAGTTGGCAGGGTCGCCGCCGTAGTATTTGATGATGTCCATTGTCGCCATTGCAAGACCGGCGCCGTTAACCATGCAGCCGATGTTGCCCTCGAGGGCAATGTAGCTCAAGTCGTATTTCGATGCTTCGATCTCTTTCGCGTCTTCTTCTTCCAAGTCGCGAAGCGCCACGATGTCTTTGTGACGGTAGAGAGCATTGGAATCGAAGTTCAGCTTAGCGTCAAGTGCCATTACATTGCCGTCGCCGGTAACCACAAGCGGGTTGATCTCCGCGATAGAGCAATCTTTTTCAACGAATGCCGTGTACAGAGCGATCATGAATTTAACCGCTTTGTTAACAAGCTCGCTAGGAATGTTGATTGCATAAGCCAGTTTGCGCGCTTGGAACACTTGCAGGCCAATTGCAGGATCAATCACTTCTTTGATAATCTTCTCAGGCGAATGAGCTGCTACTTCTTCAATCTCCGTGCCGCCCTCTTCGGAAGCCATCATGGTTACGCGGCCTGTACCACGGTCGATAACAACACCTACATAGTATTCTTTCTTGATGTCGCAGCCTTGCTCGATAAGAAGACGCTTTACTTCTTTACCTTCAGGGCCTGTTTGATGAGTAACGAGTACTTTGCCAAGAATTTCGCTGGCATATGTACGAACTTCATCAATGTTTTTCGCTACTTTAACGCCGCCCGCTTTACCGCGGCCGCCAGCGTGAATTTGCGCTTTTACAACAACCACCGGGGTACCCAGTGCTTGCGCTGCTTCTACCGCCTCATCAACGGAGAACGCTACCTTTCCTTCTGGAACAGCAACACCGTACTGTTTCAGGACCTCTTTGCCTTGATACTCATGGATATTCATTGTTAGAAATCCTCCATTTCACAGACTCGACTTCAGTCATATGTACACAAACCTTAATTATTGTAGCATTATTTATGCCATATTTCGACCCTTCGGGTTTTGGTTTTTTGATATGGATTTGATCTCAAAATGAGATTAAACAACCGATGGACTACAGTAGTATGCCCTATTTTTTAGAAGAATTCATACTTGTTTTTCCATTATTGACAGAGATGTGATTCTTCCACTATGATGACGTTAACGATAATTTCATAAAAACAAGAACGGACGTAAGGAAGCACCTTCATCCCATTATTTGGAGGTGCTTTTTGTTGTGTTCAGTTTAATGCATAGCAGCAGCGTGCTTGGCGTCGAAGGAAAAGGTATTTCGGTTGAGGTAGATATTGCAAGCGGATTGCCGCAGGTCAGCGTTGTTGGCCTGCCTGACCCTGCCGTCAGGGAATCTGTGGAACGGGTCCGGGCGGCGATCAAAAACAGCGGCTTCGCCTTCCCTCTTGACCGAATCACGGTCAATCTGGCTCCCGCGGACCTGCGCAAGGAAGGTACGGCCTTTGACCTGGCGATAGCGGCAGGCATCCTGACTGCCAGCGGACAACTGGAAACGAATCCTTTCATCCAAACGATGCTGATTGGGGAACTGTCCCTAAATGGCGAGATACGTCCGGTCCCCGGCGTCTTGGCGATGATCGAGCAGGCAAAACGCTCGGGAATCCGCAAGGTTCTCCTTCCGCTCGCGAACGCCAAGGAAGCGGCTTGGATAACGGATATGGAGCTGTATGCCGTGACCCATCTGAAGGAGCTGTTAACGGAGAACAAAGGAGCTGAGGCTTGGTCAGCTATCCGGTTTGACGCGGCCGCAAGCAGAGACAAGGCTTCTGCAGCAGAGGAAGAAGAGCATGCCGACGGATTTGGCGACTTCAGCGATGTATACGGGCAGCAGCAGGCAAAGCGTGCATTATTAATTGCCGCTGCAGGTAAGCATAATATCCTGTTTGCGGGGCCGCCCGGAACCGGCAAAACCATGATGATTCGCCGGCTGCCCGGCATTCTGCCTCCGCTCACGGAAGAAGAAGCCCTTGAAGTGACGAAGATTTACAGCGCTGCCGGCAAGCTGTCCACCGATGCGCGGGGATTAATCCGGATTGCGCCATTCCGTTCTCCCCATCACACGATATCGGCCGGAGGCCTGATCGGCGGGGGCTCCGTGCCGAAGCCGGGCGAGGTGACTCTTGCCCATCATGGCTTGTTGTACCTGGACGAACTGCCGGAATTCTCGCGGACCGTACTGGAGGTTCTCCGTCAGCCTTTGGAGGACGGCATCGTTACCATTGCACGCTCCAGAGCCGTGTTTCATTTTCCGGCCAAGCTTATGCTGGCTGTTTCCTTTAATCCTTGTCCTTGCGGTTATGCCGGTCATGAAACAACGGAGAAACGGTGCACCTGCAGCGATACCGCGATTGCCAAGTATAGAAGCAAGATGTCCGGACCGCTGCTCGACCGGATCGATATCCAGCTCGAGGTACCTAGACCGATTGAACTTAACGGCGGAGGAACTGATTTGGCTGCAACGAGCTCCATGCAGATGCGCCAGCAAGTGCTTGCAGCCAGAGAAATAAAAGTCCAGCGAGACGCGGAGCTTGGCTTAAAGCCGGGTTTACGCTTATCCGGTACGGCTCTTCGCCGGTCTATTTTAATGAAGAAAGAAGCATTCGAGCTTCTTGATAATGCCCTTGTTGTGCTGAATATCAGCATGCGCGCCTATGATCGGATATTGCGGCTGGCGAGAACCATTGCCGACGTGGAAGGCAGCGAATGGATTGAGGATGTGCATATAGCCGAGGCTATTCAATACAGGAGACTTGATGTGTAGCTTTCAAAAATGAAAAAGCGGCTTTCTGCTAGTCAGAAGGCCGCTTTTATATGTTTAATTTCACTGATGACGTACTCATGGCCCATCGTGACCGCAATAACATCAAACCGCATTGGCGGATAGGCCAATTGTCGCATGCGCAAATAGATCTGAGCAATTAGCGCTACCTGCTGCTGCTTGCGTCGGTCAACCGATTCCGCCGCTGTACCAAACCGTCCACCCGAGCGTCTCGTTCTTACCTCAACGAATACGAGCGTATTATCGAGTGACGCAATGATGTCGATCTCGCCGGCGCGGCAGCGCCAGTTCCGTTCAATGATAACATACCCTTCATTCTCGAGATACTGACAGGCTGCCGCTTCACCAGCTAGCCCCGTCTGTCTTCTCCGGTCTTCACTCATCGTAATCCCTCGCTTTCTGGTCTGACCGGTAGACAAAGCTTAAGATCTCGGCGACCAGGGTATAAAGCTCCGGCGGAATGGACTGATCAATATCAAGCTTGGACAAAACCTCCACTAGCGAGGAATCCTGCTGCACCGGCACATTATGCTCCGCCGCCTGCTCCAGGATTTGCTCGGCCAAATGCCCCCTGCCTTTGGCCGTTACGACCGGCGCCTTATGAACGCCTGGTTCATATTTAAGCGCTACGGCCTTACGGACGGATCTCTTTTCCTCGCTGTTCCTCTGCTCCGGACTCATGCTCGTAAGTCGACTCCTTTATAACGCGTGCTTGCAAATTGAGACGGATCCGGCGGCAGGATTGGCTTCGCCCCTTCTCCCTCTAAGCTGTCATTTCTTGTCGGGGTTGTTCGCAGAGACAATAACTGATAGCCGGCTTGATTGAGACTAGCGTTTATTTCCGTCCGCGAAGATTCCACAAGCGCCGAGATCGCCGGGTGATCATTCCATAAGGTAAGACTGACGATCTTGTCCATTACATTCACATCAACGAGGGTAGGTCCTAACGTCTTCATGGATAAATCAAATAAAAGCCGGCAGTTCGCCGCATCCAGCTGGCCTTGGCGCCCTCTTCTCGTCTGGATATGCACTGATGCCGTCTGATTGCCATCCGGACCGTTAAGCGGCACAAACATCGTCAGATGGGAAAAGACTGCGCCATTGCGTTCCGGCGTTAACAGAAGCTGCTGTCCTGTTATATGCTGAACAAGCTGCTGAGCAGCCTCGCGCAATGCAGGCGGTGCGTCGCTGGAGGCAGCAATGGCAAGAAGCGTGCTTTTGAGGGATTCCTGCGCAGCGGGCTTTACATCTTCGGCGTTGGCCTTTAGGCCATCCGGCGAGAAGTGCTGCAGCAGCACCTGTGACGGCAGATCACGCTGCCGATCGCCAAGCGCAAGCCTCTGATCCTTGTCATGCGGCGCTGCTTGGTCAACCTGCTGCTCAGGCTGCTGTGCTGGTGGCTGTGCGATCTGGTTAGGACGAGGCTCCATGCGGCCCTCCAATGGCTGCTGACGCACCGTCTCTACCGCGTTTTGACTTCGCGATGCAACCGGAAGTTCAGCATCGCTTGCCTCCGTGTTCCCGCTCGA
Organism: Paenibacillus glycanilyticus; assembly: GCF_023715145.1. GTDB lineage: Bacteria > Bacillota > Bacilli > Paenibacillales > Paenibacillaceae > Pristimantibacillus > Pristimantibacillus glycanilyticus_A. The sequence continues at coordinate 225,158 of NZ_JAMBNP010000001.1, forward strand.
CATCGGAGCACCCTGCTCCTGCGCTTGGGAAGCCCCCTGAGGCGGAGATGGGGCTGGCAATTGCTTCGACAATTGGTTCTCATAGTCGACGCCCATCCATTTCATCAACTGGCCCAGCCAGTTGTTGGAGGCTGTGCCGCCCGCGGCTGCGCCCGGGCGTGCGCCTTGCGGCGGCAAGCCAGCGTCCGCAGGCTCCGCCGCGGACGCTGGCGTCGCTGCCGCTGCAGGCGCGGCTTGGCCGCCCGCGCCAGTGCCTTCGGCGCGCTGCGCAGCTGCGCCTGCGCCAGCCGCCACTGGCGCCTGCTGCGGCGCTGCCGGCTCCGCCGCGGCCGCGGCGCTTTGCAGCCCTGCGCCTTCGGCGAGCAGCGCCGCAAGCCGCGCGGCAAGCTGCGGCAGCGCCAGCGGCATGCTGCTGCCGCCAGCGCGCGGCGCGGCTGCGCCCGCGTCATCGCCGGATGCAACGTCCGCGATGGCGGCCAGCTGCTGCTGCAGCGAATCCAGCAGTTCGTGCGCAGGGCGCCCGAACATGACTTGCTGCAGTGCACCAACCGTGCCGCCGGACATCGGCAGCCCGCGCTTCAAACCCGCCGCTGCCGCCTCCATCCATTGCTCCGCATCCGCATCCGGAGGCATTGCCTCCATGGCCGCCTTCAATGCCGCGAACGTCTCGCGGTTCATCGTCACGCCATCTTTTCTCAGATCCTTCAAGATGTTGTTCGCCCATTCCAGATCAGGCAGTCCGCTTTGCTTCAGCCAATCCTTCAGCGCATCCTCAAGCCCTACCTGATTCTCGACCTGCTTAAGCACAAGCAGTCCGCCCGCCGATTGCGGCTGGACCTGCAGCATCGCAAACTTGCCAGGCTCGAGCGGCAGCTCCAGGAAAGCACGCACCTGTACACCGTTTATTTGAACAGTAGCCTCATTATTTTCCAACAGCTGCAGGACTACGCCGCGTACGACCTGTCCCGGCTTCAGCTCCAGCTTCCGGGTATCTCCGCTGCCGGACGATTCCCCTAACAAACCCCTTACCATTTGCCCGATGTTCATTGGTCACCTTCTTCCGTTGCGGCTTATGCTTTGAACGGCACAACGTACAATTTGTTACTATAGTTATCGGCTTTTGAACGCATCCATTGAAGCGCTTATTTAAATAACCCCATCACCTTGCCCAAATCCATTAACGCCACATAGGGATTGCCTGTCAATCCGAGCAGCTGCGCAAACGCAGGCTCCGTCTTGATACCTTCCGACTTTAACTTGATGACCTGTTCCCTTAGGCTCGGATCGCGCTTCATCAGTTCTTCTTCCACAATCATGTGACAGTAAGCGTACTGCTCTTTAACGGGAACGGGCTGACCAAACAGCTCAAATTCGAATCCTTCATAACGGAAGTTCGCTTTATATACCGGCCTGTCTCTAATTTGTTTCTCCTTCCAACGGAAGTCCTCACAATGGCTATATAACGCAACAATACGCTCCTTAAATATTTCCGCGTCATGCACTTCCATCACAATGTCCAAATCCGAGCCTTCCACATCGATAGCGATAGGTATCGTACCGCACAATACGGGTGTATATTCCGCCAAGTCCTGCATAATGCCAAGCTTTTCAATAGCTTCGTGAGCTAGCATCATCTTATCCCTGTTTCCCACCAATCCCCGCACCTTTCACGAAAAAAAGACAGCGTATCGCTCAATAGCAAGCAAATACGCTGTCTTTTTACACAATAATAAGGAATTTAAAATAGCTGTTGCTGTTCTACAAAAATTTTACCGAGGAAGGACTTGCGGTGAAGCGGACTAGCTCCGTATTCAAGCAGCCGCTCCCGGTGCAGCTTAGTCGCATAGCCTTTATGTATCGCAATGCCGTACTCCGGATATAAATGCTCCCACTCGTTCTCGCATAACCGATCGCGGGTTACTTTGGCGATAATCGAAGCGGCGGCAATCGACTGGCTTGTCGCATCGCCTTTAATAATCGCAAGCTGCGGCTTTGGCAGATCCACCTTTTCCGCATCAACCAGCAAATAATCCGGCTCCGTCTGCAGCGACTCCAGCGCGATCTTCATCGCAAGCCTTGCCGCTTGCTTGATGTTGATCCTGTCGATGGTCTCCGCATCAACGCGTGCCGCCGCCCACGCGACACTTTGATCTATGATAATGTCATAGAGTTCATTCCGTTTTTTCTCCGACAGCTTCTTGGAGTCATTAACTCCCTCAAGCATTAGATGAGGAGGCAAAATAACCGCTGCAGCGACTACATCGCCGAACAAACAGCCCCTGCCAACCTCATCTACGCCGGCAATAGCGGAATAGCCCTCGTCCCATAATCTTTGTTCGTATTCCAGCACGTTCGTTATTCCCCCGGTCTTCCTGCTGCCGCCGGAAACGGCGCTTCAAGGGTAATACGACCAAGCTTCCCTGCGCGAAGCTCCCGCAAAATAATGCCGGACGCTTTCTCGAGGTCAACCTGCCCGCCGCTCACCAGACAGCCTCTGCGACGACCGATGTCTTCCATGATCCGGACAATTTCATCCGAATCAGTTGGATCCGTCGGCGGCTTGTCCAGCTCGAAGCGTTCTTTCAATGCCGGCCAGTATCGATCTGCAAGCTCGCGAACCGCAAAGAAGGCAATGTCCTCCACGTTCAAGATCTGCTCTCTGATAGCTCCAGTCATTGCAAGGCGGAACCCAACGAGCTCGTCTTCGAATTTCGGCCACAAGATGCCCGGCGTATCAAGCAAATCCATGTCAAAGTTGGTTTTAATCCACTGCTGCCCTTTGGTTACCCCCGGACGATCGCCTGTAATCGCGATATTCCGTCCAGCCAGCCGGTTGATAAGGGTTGACTTGCCGACGTTCGGAATACCAACAATTAATCCGCGAATGGCGCGTGGATTGATTCCTTTCGACAGCTGGCGGTCGATCTTTTCCTGCAAAAGCTCCTTCGCTTTAAGCGGGATATCTCCAACGCGCGTTCCAGTCGACGAATCGACAGCAACTGTCTCATGACCTTCGTATTTGAAATATTCGATCCACTGCTCCGTTACCTTTGGATCGGCCAAATCCGATTTATTTAATACAATCAGCCGCGGCTTGCCGCCTAATATCTCATCAACCATAGGGTTACGGCTGGAAAGCGGAACACGCGCATCCAATAGCTCAATGGCAATATCGATTAGTTTAAGCTTCTCCTGAATTTGCCGTTTCGCCCGGGTCATATGACCGGGAAACCATTGAATGGTCATTTCCTCACCTCATTGCAACATTACCAGTGCACTTTGTAGTGCTTAATGATGCTGATTTTATTTAATGGCCAGAACATAGCGTCCGCCCGGCCGATAATTTCTTTTTCAGACACGAAGCCGATATCACGGCTGTCTTGGCTGTTGCCGCGATGGTCGCCCATGGCAAAAATTTTACCGTCAGGCACTACGGATTCCGAAACGCTCGCGTTCGGGAAGTCTGGACCCGTGTTATAAAGCTCTCCGTTTGCGTGAGCGGATTCGATGGCTTCCTTAATATAAGGCTCATCCACCTTTTGATCATTGATAAAGACATCGTCTCCGACAACTTTAATCGTATCGCCAGGTACGCCGATGACCCGTTTAATGAAGTCTCTGCCTTGATCCGGTACATGGAAGACTACGACCTCTCCATGATGCGGTTCGCGCATTTTGAATATTAGCTTATTTACGATAAGACGTTCGCCCGTATAGAAGTTAGGTTCCATTGACGGTCCTTCGACAATAAAAGGCGAGAACAAAAATGTACGGATAACAAACACGAGAATGACGGCAATGGCGAGCGCTTTAATCCAGTCTACAATTTCCTTGTAAGCACGTCCGCCCTTTTTTGCGTCAGCGGGTCCTGATGTATTCAGTACAGATCCATCGATTGCTTCCGATTGTTGATTCGAATCTTCATTATGTTGTTGTGAATTCACCAGTACGCCTTCTTTCCATTCTTTCTATAGTGTCCCTATTCGTACATAGCAAGTCATACAAAATAACGAAAAGGAGCTTGTTTGAGCAAGCCCCTCTTGTCGTTTGATCTTAACGAATTTCTTTAATTCTTGCAGCTTTACCGCGCAGTTCGCGAAGGTAGTACAGTTTCGCGCGACGTACTTTACCACGACGAGCCACTTCGATTTTCTCGAGTTTAGGCGAATGCAGCGGGAAAGTTCTTTCCACGCCAACACCGTAAGAAATTTTGCGAACCGTAAACGTTTCGCTAATTCCGCCGCCGCGACGTTTAATTACAACGCCTTCGAAAAGCTGAATCCGCTCACGCGAGCCCTCGATAACTTTAACGTGTACTTTCAACGTGTCACCTGGACGAAAGTTAGGAAGATCTTGACGAAGCTGTTCTTGCGCAATCGTTTGTAAAAGATTCATCTTAGTTTCACTCCTTCCACCATAGACGTTCTTAATAGCTCTTTCTGCTCCATCAGAACAGCGTCATCACTATTAGCGGACCGCCCGATTAATACGAACAACATTTGAAATTTTACCACAGTGTACAACTTTTTTCAACCTATATTATTCGCAAACCCAATTTCCCTAGCATTAATATTTCCAGAAACATTATTCATTAAACTCCACCGTATTGCAAATAACGCAAAAGCCCCTGGAATGCCCTTATTTCCTGGCGCCAATGATCTAGCGTCTCTACGAATTCAACTCTTCCAAGTATAAAAACAGATTAAAATGAAGCGATGCTATATGCCTATTAAAAGAGTTGTTAATTTCAAGGTTAAAAAACCGCACAAATTGCAAGAAATGGAGCAGCACCAAGTGGGAGCTTGTCCAAACTGTTTTGTCAAACAGAGTTCCCCAGGCCATTTATGCTCAAGAAGAATTCGACTTAGAGAATGAGTACAACCCCCGCTACATCCACCTTTACCCCAAAACAAAATGATGTTTATAGTTTCACGGCATCCGTAAGGGCTTCCTGGTCCGTTATCGGGCTTGCATACCGCCCATTTCATAGATTTCCCCGCTATCGCCGTTTCTATCAAATGGATTCCGCAGTATATTAATGTATTGCTAGATTCGAGGATTAGCAATCATCGAAATTTAACAGAATGGAGGTAATGAACAATGCCAATGAAAAAACAAGCAGCAAAAATCAAAGCTGCTGCCAAAGGCAGTGTCAAAGCCAAGAAAGTTGTAAGTGCGTCGGGATATGGATTAGGATCCAGCAAAAAGAAATCCGGATACGGCTGCAAACCGGCAAAGAGTGTTTGCAAACCTGCCAAATCTGTCGCTATAAAAAGCAGCAAAAAAGCAAAACGCAAATCGGCTTTTCGCGCATTGTCAAACCAAACCCAACCGATCACAGCCAATACGTTCACACAAGTTGAATTTGGTCAAGAACAATTTGACTTAGGGAGAGAGTATAACCCTGCCACTTCAACCTTTCGCGCGAAACTAAGCGGGGTCTATACCTTTGTTACAAGTGTCTTATTCAACACCACTCCAACTGCTGGTACCTCAGTCATCCTCTTCATTATGGTTAATGATAGGATAGCAGCAGTTAAAACTGGGAATTTCACTTCCGGTGGCTTTGTAGATATAACTACTATCGTAAAACTGCGGAGCGGCGACGATGTAGAGGTTAGAATCTTATCCGAACAGCCTGGCGAAATAATTGAAGGAACAGCACGTTTTGAAGGTGTTCTTAACCGCGTTACCAAGTAACTGGAGGAGCATTTAAAAAAGAACCGCCTTTTCCGCCTGATCGGCTGGATGACGGTTCTTATTTATGGGGTTTAATTCTACTCTTGCGAAGCCAGCCATTTGCGCTCCTTATCCGTCAGTTTAGCTTTCTCGAGCAGGTCAGGACGGCGTTTCAATGTCCTTAACAGCGATTGCTCGCGCCGCCATGCATCTATCTTCGCATGGTTGCCTGATATGAGCACCTCTGGCACTTGCCAGTCTCTGAATACAGCAGGACGAGTGTAATGCGGGTATTCCAGCAGGCCTGTGCTGTATGAATCCGTCACAGCCGACGACTCATTCCCAAGGACCCCAGGGAGCAGCCGGACAACGCTGTCTATGACCGTCATAGCGGGAATTTCGCCGCCAGTTAATACATAATCGCCGATTGACAGCTCATCGGTCACCAAGTACTCGCGGATGCGCTCATCATAGCCCTCATAATGGCCGCAGATCAACACAAGATGCTCTTCCTTCGCCAGCTCCTCCGCTTTCTTCTGAGTGAAGGATTCGCCCTGCGGACACATCAGAATGACGCGGGGACGCGCTTCGCTTTCCTTCTTTGCCATCAGATCCTCTACAGCAGCAAAAACAGGCTCTGCCTTCAGCACCATGCCGCCGCCGCCGCCGTAAGGGTAATCGTCAACGGTGTTATGCTTATTATTGGAATAATCGCGGAAATTAATCGCTTCAAGCGATACAATCCCTTTATCCTTTGCTTTACCCAAAATGCTCGCGCCAAATACGCCGTCGAACATTTCCGGGAAGAGCGTGAGCACATCAATACGCATCATCAGATCAGTCCTTCCAATAACCGTACCGTAACCGTTTTGTTTGTTACATCGACTTTCAACAAGACATCGTCGATGACTGGCAGAAGCAGCTGCTTCTTTTTAGGCTGCTCTACAACCCAGACATCATTCGCTCCGGGACGCAAAATTTCAGAGATGGTTCCAAGCTCTTCGCCCTCATCGGTTACAACCTTGCAGCCAATGATCTCATGATAGTAATATTCGCCTTCATCAAGCTGATCCAGATCCGCTTCGTTGATCTTGAATACCCAGCCCTTATATTTCTCCACTTCATTGATATCGTTAAAGCCCTTCAGCTTCAGGACAAACATGCCTTTTTGCTCCCGCGAGCTGGTTACCTCCACCTCAAGCTTCTCTCCGCTTTCCGTGTTATGAAGCGACAGCCTGCTTCCGGGCGCAAATCGGGTATCGGCAAAATCCGTCTGCGGCAATACTTTTACTTCCCCGCGCAAACCATGCGTATTAACCAGCTTGCCAACGTTAAACCACTTATTGCTCATTGTATGTACCTGCCTAATCTATATTTGTACGAAAAAGGGCTAGGATATTTATCCTAACCCTGCATCGTATATTATTACGATATGATGTCTACGATAACGCGCTTCTGAGATTTGATGGCCGCGGAAGTAACGACGGCACGAATGGCTTTCGCAATTCGTCCCTGCTTGCCGATTACCTTGCCGATATCATCGGCATGGACCGACAGCTCGTACACCGTACCGCGATCATCTTCTCTCTCATTGACGCGCACGTCCTCTGGATGATCCACTAATGCCTTTGCGATGACAAGAATCAATTCTTTCATTTCAAGGCCCTCCGCTGTTCAACAGTTATTTCTGTTGCTTAAGCTCATGGAACTTTTTCAGGACACCTGCTTTGGAAAGCAAGTCGCGAACGGTATCAGATGCTTGAGCACCTGTTTGCAGCCATTTCAATGCTTTCTCTTCGTCAATCGTTACTTGAGCCGGTTGTGCAACCGGGTTGTAAGTACCGATTTCTTCGATAAAGCGACCGTCACGTGGGGAACGGGAGTTAGAAACGACAACGCGGTAGAATGGAGCCTTGTGAGCACCCATACGTTTCAGACGAATACGTACTGCCATGGAAATTCACCTCCTTCGGTTAATCAAACTGTTGAATCATTTATCGGTCAGAACGGGAACTTCATCCCTTTTCCGCCTTTGCCAAGCATGCCTTTTAAACCTTTCATTCCGCCCTTTGGACCTTTTGGACCCATCATGGACGAGAATTGCTTCATCATCTTGCGCATGTCTTCAAACTGCTTGATGAGACGGTTTACTTCTGTAATCGACGTGCCGCTGCCAGCAGCTACGCGCTTGCGGCGACTGTGATTAAGAAGCTCTGGCTTTTGCTTCTCTGCTTTAGTCATGGAGCGGACAATCGCTTCTACGCGATTGATCTGCTTCTCGTCAACCTTCAGATCCTTCATGTTGCCCTTCATCTTGTTCATGCCGGGCAGCATATCCATTAGCTGATCCAGAGGACCAAGATTACGGATTTGAGCCATCTGCTCAAGGAAATCATCGAAGGTAAATTCAGCAGTCCGCATTTTGCGTTCCATCTCTGCCGCTTTGTCGGCATCAATGTTCGCTTGAGCTTTCTCGATCAGGGAAAGCATATCCCCCATCCCGAGAATCCGGGAAGCCATCCGGTCCGGATGGAATGGCTCGAGCGCATCAATCTTCTCGCCCATTGCGGCGAACTTGATTGGTTTGCCCGTTACCGCTTTGACGGACAACGCCGCACCGCCGCGGGTATCGCCGTCAAGCTTCGTCAGCACGACGCCGGTGAGCTCAAGCTGCTCGTGGAAGCTTTGCGCAACATTGACGGCATCCTGACCTGTCATCGCGTCAACGACGAGCAGTACTTCATCCGGATGAACATGCTGATGGATTTGCTTAAGCTCTTCCATGAGCGTCTCATCGATATGCAGCCTGCCCGCGGTATCGAAGATAACATAATCATTGTGATTTTCTTTCGCATGAGCAAGACCCGCTTTTGCAATCTCCACAGGCGATGTTTGGTCGCCAAGGGAGAATACAGGAGCATTGATCTGCTCACCGAGTACTTGCAGCTGTTTGATCGCGGCAGGACGGTAAATGTCACACGCAACGAGCAGCGGTTTATGATTGCCTTTCTGCAGCAACTTGGCCAGCTTGCCTGTTGTGGTGGTCTTACCGGCACCTTGCAGACCAACCATCATAATGACCGTCGGAGGCTTGTTCGCTTTCGCAAGCTTGCTTTGCGTGCCCCCCATCAATTCCGTTAACTCTTTGTTAACGATGTCGATGACGACCATGCCAGGCGTAAAGCTCTTGGAAACATCAAGACCAAGCGCCTTCTCTTTTACTTTAGCGATAAAATCTTTGACGACTTTAAAGTTAACGTCGGCTTCCAGCAACGCAAGGCGCACTTCGCGCATTGCCTCGTTCAAATCCTCTTCCGTCACTTTACCTTTGCCTCTCAGCTTGCTGAACACGTTTTGCAGTCGGTTCGTTAAGCTCTCAAATGCCGCCATGATTCGTCACCTCCGTCATTTCCGTCTTTGTCAATTGTTCGATATCTTCAAGAAGTTTTTGCTTGAACGAGCTGTCAATCGGAAGATCGGCAATCTTGCGTTCCAGCTCTGCGGCCAGCCTCTGCATCGCATCATGCTTTGACAAGAGATTAAGCTTGGCTTCATAGCCTTCCAGCACCTGCTCCGCACGCTTCACATGCTCGTATACCGCCTGCCGGCTAATGCCGGATTCGGCAGCGATCTCGCCAAGCGAGTAATCATCATGGAAATAATATTTTAAGAAAGTCCGCTGTTTCTCAGTCAGAAGCGGCTCGTAGAAATCAAATAATAAGTTAATTCGTGTTGTCTTGGCAAGGGCATCCGGTTCATGAATAGTCATCCGTTCCAAGCCCCCTTCAATATCATCCGTCAAGGAAAAAGCCTTGACAGTGTCACAACGTCTCTTATCTTACACGATCGCGGATGGCACTGTCAAGCTTTTGTCCTTGTCACTTATTTAATTTGATTCGGACTGCTCTTCTTCACGCTGTATCAGCCCGGCAAACAAGGCATGCACGAACTGCTCGGAGTCGAATTCCTGCAGATCGGTCATCTTCTCGCCAAGACCAACTAGCTTCACCGGAAGATTCAGCTCATTGCGGATAGCAATAACAATCCCGCCCTTAGCCGTACCGTCAAGCTTCGTAAGCACAAGTCCAGTAACGCCGCTCTTCTCGCCGAACAGCTTGGCTTGGCTTAGCGCGTTTTGCCCTGTTGTGGCATCAAGCACGAGCAGCACCTCATGCGGAGCGTCCGGAATTTCGCGCTGAATTACGCGGAAAATCTTGTTCAGCTCTTCCATCAGGTTCGTTTTGTTCTGCAGACGTCCTGCCGTATCGCACAGCAGCACATCAACGCCACGCTGCTTCGCCGCTTGGACCGCATCGAACATAACGGCAGCCGGATCGGAACCCGATTGCTGCTTGATTACGTCAACGCCAACGCGCTGGCCCCATACTTCCAGCTGCTCGATAGCTGCGGCACGGAACGTATCGCCGGCCGCAAGAAGCACGCTTTTGCCTTCGCTTTTGAATTTATGGGCGAGCTTGCCGATTGTTGTTGTCTTGCCGACGCCGTTGACGCCAACAAACAAAATAACGGTAATCCCGCTTTTAGCCATTTGGAGCCCGGGGTTTTGCTCCCCTTTGAGCAGCCCGATCAGCTTCTCCGACAGGATAGGCTGAAGATCGGCTGCCTGCTCGATCTTCCGTTTCTTCACTTCGGCGCGAAGCTCATCAATCAGCGTCATAACCGTATTGACGCCAACATCGGCACCGATGAGAATTTCCTCAAGCTCCTCGTAGAACTCTTCGTCGATCTTTTTACGGCGGGTGATCAGCTCTTCCACCTTCTCGACAAGCGCAACGCGCGTCTTGGTCAAGCCTTCTTTAAAAATCGTGGTTACCGCTTCTGTCTTCGAAGCGATGCTTTCCTTCAGCTTTTTGAAAAAACTCATCCGGTTCAAATCCTCCATCCTATTGGGCAACTGCTTATGCGGATTCCTGCTCTTCCGCATCTTCTTCCAGGCGCACAGATACCAGCTTCGATACGCCGCCTTCTTCCATCGTCACGCCGTAGAGGACATCGGCTTCCTCCATGGTCCCTTTGCGATGCGTTACGACGATAAACTGAGTAAGCTCGGAGAATTCGCGCAAATACTGGGCAAAACGGGCAACGTTCGCTTCATCCAGCGCGGCTTCTACTTCGTCAAGCACGCAGAATGGCACCGGCTTCACCTGCAGAATCGCGAACAATAACGCGATTGCCGTAAGCGCCCGCTCCCCGCCTGATAAGAGCTGCAGATTTTGCAGCTTCTTGCCCGGAGGCTGCGCGACAATATCGATGCCCGTATCCAGCACCCGGTCCGGCTCCACCATGACCAGATCGGCACGGCCGCCGCCAAACAGCTTCGCAAATACCACTACGAAGTGGCTGCGGATCTGTTCGAACGTCGTTCTGAATCGCTTCGACATCTCTTCATCCATCTCGCGAATAACCTGATACAAGGTAGTCTTGGCTTCTACAAGGTCATCCTTCTGCTCGGTCAAGAATTCGAAACGCTCCCGTACGCGCTCATACTCTTCAATAGCGCCAAGGTTCACGTCGCCAAGCGCCGTGATTTGGCGCTTGATATCGCGAACGGCATTTTGCGTGCCAACGATATCTTCCGGCACCGGATACTGCTCCTTAGCCAGCTCGAAGCTCAGTTCATACTCTTCGCTTAGCTTGCGAAGCAGGTTGTCCAGCTCAACATCGAGACGGTTCGCCGCAATCTCGGTCTGCCGCATCTGCTCTTCCACTTGGCGAAGCTGTGCACGCTGCTCCTTCGTATCGCTCTCGCCCTGCTCCAGCTCTTTGACGCGGTCGGCGCGGGCCGAACGCTTCAAGTCTGTCTGCTCTGCGCATTCCTGCTTCTTCAATCGCAGATGATTCAACTGCTCGATCTGAGCGACGGTTTCTTCGCTATGGCGCTCCAATTCAGCGTCCTGCTGATTCAACAGCGTGCGGTAGCTCCCGAGCTCCTGCTTGGCCCGTTGAATGTCGGCTCGGACACGGGCCGCCTGATCCTCGAAGGATTGCTTCTCCTGATCCGTCTTCGCAACGGAGATTTTCAAATCCGTCAGTTGAACCTGCAGCTCTTCCTTCGCCGTTTCGCTTGCTTTGCGGCGCTCTTCGGCAAGCCTGATCGCTTCCTGAAGCCTAGCTTCATCCGCTGTCAGCTGTTCCAGGCGAACTTCGGCTTCAGCTGCCATTACTTGCATGGACTGCTGCTCCGCCGTATGGCTGCTGCGGTCTGCGGTAAACAGCTGCTCTTGCTCGCTGAGATGCTTCGCTTCGTTGTTCAATTGCTGAAGCTCGGCACGAACCTGCTGCTCGTCAATTCGGTACTGCTCGGCCTGCGAGCGAAGCTCCTCCATGTTTTGGGAGAGAATGGACTGCTCTTTGCGAAGATCGCTTAACTTATCGCGCAGCTGAGCGATGGTCTTCTCGCCTTCCGCAATCTCCTGATCCAGCGCTTCAATCTGGCGCTGGCGGCCAAGAAGGCTTGCCCCTTTCTTCTGAAGGCTGCCGCCCGTCATCGAGCCGCCGGCATTTACGACATCACCTTCAAGCGTTACAACTCGGTAGCGATATTGGCATTTGGATGCAATACGGTTGGCTTGCTCGAGAGTTTCAGCCAGAAGCACGTTGCCGAGCAAATTATTGATAATCGCCTGATAACGCGGTTCGCAAGACACAAGCTCCGCCGCAACGCCAACAAAGCCGTCAACAGATTCCGCCATCCGCTTATCGTGCTCTGGCACCTGACGGCCCCGAATGACATCAAGCGGCAGGAATGTCGCCCGTCCAAGCTGACGCTGCTTCAGGAAGGTAATCGCGCTTCGTGCCGATTTCTCGTCTTCCATGACGATATGCTGCAAGGCGCCGCCTAATGCAGTCTCCACGGCAGTCTCGATTCGCTCCGGCACCCGAACGAGCTCGGCAACGGCACCATGCACACCGCTAATACCGCCGGAACCGGACGAACGCCGCGAAGATTTAAGCACTTCACGCACACCATGCATAAAGCCATCCAGCGCATCCTGCATTTCCTTCATCGTATCGCGTCTTGACGTTTGAGCATCCAGCTTCTGCTCCCACTTGCGAAGTGCGGATGTCGCATCCTCGGCCATTTGGCCAAGCTCTTTTGCCTTTTCAGCTTGATCTATATATTTAGTCCGTGCTTTGCTGATGGAGTCGAGCGTCGCCTCAAGCTGTTTCTCAAGCTCGTTCTTTCGGGCGTTCAGCTTACGCTGCTGCTCCGACCATTTGGCTTCCTCGTCGCTGAGGCGCTCCATTCTGCGCTGTACCGCTTCCTGCTGCTGGGCAGCGTAACGAATTTCGTTGCGCAGCTGAGCCATCGTGCTAAGCACATCAAGAAGCTCGCCCTTCAGCATTTCTTCGGCATCGGCCGCGGTGCCGCCGGTAACGCCAATCAGATTATCCTCTTCCACGGCCAGCTTGCTCTTCAGTTCAGCCAGCTGCAATTCCAGCACAGCTGCGCGGTTGCGGAATTCCGCTTCTTCGCTCGTTAAAGCTGCAATCCGCTCATCCTGAGAGGCAATTGTTTCTTCCAGCTGTCTTTTATTCTGCTCGAGGTTTTTCTTCCGTTCCTTCAGAACTTCCCCGAAGCCTTCGCATTTCTCGTACTCTTCGCTGTATTGGAGCATGCCCTCATGAAGCTGGTCAAGTGCTTCCTCCAGCTCGCGAAGGGCCTGGCGGTCCTTCTCCAGATGGGCATCATGCTTGCTTACGACGGTTGACAGCTCCAGCTGTTCGCGTTTGAGGCGTTCAAGCTTGGCATTGGCTTCCGACCATGAGCCGTACACATTTTCTATGTTATGTACGTACATCGAAATCTCTTGCGTCTTCAGCTGTTCTCTTAATTGCTTAAAGTGGATCGCTTTCTCCGATTGGATTCGAAGAGGCTCTACCTGATCTTCCAGCTCCGACACAAGATCGTGAATCCGCAGCAAGTTGTTCTCCGTATCCTCCAGCTTGCGCTGTGCCTCGCGTTTACGCGATTTATATTTCACAATTCCGGATGCTTCTTCGAATATCCCCCGGCGATCTTCCGAACGGGTACTTAAAATTTCCTCGATGCGGCCTTGTCCGATAATGGAGTAGGCTTCTTTACCGATACCCGTATCCATGAACAGCTCGGTAATATCCTTCAACCGGCAAGACTGCTTGTTAATCATATATTCACTATCGCCGCTCCGATGAACCCGGCGGGTAACTGTCACTTCATTATATTCGAGCGGCAGTGCCCCATCGCCGTTATCAAGCGTCAGCGATACTTCACCATAGTTAACTGCCTTGCGCGCATCACTTCCGGCAAATATGATATCTTCCATTTTGCCGCCGCGAAGACTTTTTGCGCTTTGTTCGCCCAGCACCCAGCGGATGCCGTCCGAAATATTGCTTTTACCGCTGCCGTTGGGACCAACAACAGCCGTAATGCCGGTGACAAATTCCATTTCTGTCTTGTCGGCAAATGATTTAAATCCCGATAATTCTATCCGTTTCAGGAACATAACCTGGCTTTCACCTCATCGCCTATTGTAACACAACTTGACTGGGCTCGTTAATCCTTTTCCCCCTCGCGCTTCATTCCGGAGCAATAAAAAAAGCCCGCCGCAGATCCCTTAACTCGAATCCGTTGGCAGGCTTATTTCATTATTCCGTCAGAGATTGCCAGGCAACTGCCGCAGCTCGCTGCTCCGCTTCCTTCTTCGTTCTGCCGCTTCCGTTCCCGTACGGAAGATCACCGATACATACCTCGACGACAAACTCGCGGTCATGGGCAGGCCCACGTTCTTCCATAATCCGATACTCTACCGCACCAAGTCCTTTATGCTGAGCACGCTCCTGCAGCTTGGACTTGAAGTCTTTCACCAGCAGGCCGTAGTCATTAGACTCAATGTACGGGAACATATGCGTTTCAAGAAAAGCTCTTGTCCGCTCTATGCCCGCATCAAGGAATATCGCTCCAACAAAAGCCTCGAACAAATCGGCAAGCAGCGCAGGACGCTGTCTTCCTCCGAGCTGCTCTTCGCCTCTGCCAAGCTGAATATGAGCGCCAAGCTCCAGCCGCTCCGCAAACTGCGCAAGTGATGGTTCACAAACGACGGATGCACGCATACGGGTCAGCTCACCTTCCGGACGGTTAGGATACGCCGTGAACAAATATTCCGATACAAGCAGCTGCAGGACAGCATCGCCCAAAAACTCCAGGCGTTCATTATGCTCGATCGTCCCATGCTTATGTTCATTCACATAGGAAGTATGCGTAAAAGCCTGCTTCAGCAGCTTGAGCTGTTTGAAGCGAAGCTGCAGACGTGTCTGCAGCTCGTTGATGGAATCACGCTTCATAGACTTTCATCACGATCGTCGCATTATGACCGCCAAAGCCGAACGAATTGGACAGCGCCGTTCTCACTTCCGCTTTACGTGGCGTATTCGGCACGTAATCCAGGTCAAGCTCAGGATCTTGATTCTCCAGGTTTATGGTTGGAGCAATAATGCCGTTCTGCAGCGTAAGTCCCAGAATAACGGCCTCAACGCCGCCGGCAGCGCCAAGCAGATGGCCTGTCATCGATTTGGTCGAGCTTACAGCTAGCTTATAGGCATGATCGCCAAATGCTTTCTTGATTGCGCTGGTTTCGGATCGGTCTCCTACCGGCGTGGAAGTACCATGGGCATTGATATAATCAATCGCCTCCGGTTCGATTCCCGCATCGCGCAAAGCTTTCGACATGCAGCGAGCTGCTCCGTCCGGATCCGGCTCTGTCATATGGTGAGCGTCACCGCTCATGCCATAACCGATAACCTCCGCATAGATACGCGCTCCACGCTTCTGGGCATGCTCGAGGGATTCAATCACAAGCACGCCTGCGCCTTCACCCATTACGAATCCGTCACGGTCGATGTCAAACGGACGGCTTGCTTTCTCCGGCTCGTCATTGCGGACGGACATCGCACGCATCGAGCAGAAGCCTGCAAGACCCGTTGGGCGGATAGTCGCTTCAGCGCCGCCGCAGATCATTACATCCGCATCGCCGCGCTGGATCATTTTGAATGAATCGCCGATCGAGTGAGTACCCGTTGCACAAGCGGTAACCGCCGCGCTGTTAGGACCTTTCGCACCTGTCAGCATCGAGATTTGTCCGGAAGCCATATTCGCGATCATCATTGGAATGAAGAACGGGCTTACGCGCTTAGGACCTTTCTCGAGGAGAATGTTATGCTGGTCTTCCCATGTTCCGAGACCGCCGATTCCGGATCCTACGATAACGCCGATGCGCTCAGGATCCACATTGGAACCGATCTCAAGAGCAGCGTCTTTAACCGCGCTCAAGCTGGCTACAGATGCAAATTGTACAAAGCGGTCCATGCGACGCGCTTCTTTTCTATCCAGACCATAATCTTCAGGATTAAAGTTTTTTACTTCAGCGGCGATTTGAGTCGGATATTCGGATACATCAAACGCTTCGATATGCGATACGCCTGATTTCCCTTCCAACAAATTACCCCAAAATTGTTCCACATCTGAGCCGAGCGAGGTAATAACCCCCATGCCGGTAACAACAACTCTTTGTTTCACTGTAAGATTCACCTCAACGGACTGCATTTTAGATGTCTACATCACATCTTCTATATAAAAAGGCATACAAGCTCATTCATAATATCATGATGATTCCTTGCCTAGATGGAGAGAAGTCCCGTCTATTACAACGGGACCCTTCTTTTCCTTACGTATGAGATTGTATGTAATTGACTACTTCTCCCACCGTGGTGATCGTCTCTGCATCTTCATCAGAGATCTCCAGGTCAAACTCATCTTCCAATTCCATGACCAACTCAACGACATCAAGAGAGTCAGCGCCGAGGTCATCTTTGAAGGAAGCTTCCAGCGTGACTTCCGCTTCGTCTACGCCAAGTCTGTCGACGACGATACGTTTTACACGTTCTACTACTTCGGACATCCGATTCACCTCCTCCTAGGGTATTATACGAGAATTCAAGACAAATTGCCATACGTAACCGGTGCATTTCCGGTCATTGCGGCGTAATGCTATCTTACATGTACATGCCGCCGTCAATATGGACGGTTTGGCCTGTCATATAAGAGGCAGCATCGGATGCGAGGAAGCGCACTGCTGATGCAATGTCTTCCGCGGCACCTAGACGGGCAAGAGGAATTTGCGAAGAGAGCGATTCCTTCATTTCGGAAGAAAGCTTGTCCGTCATATCTGTCTGAATAAAGCCCGGTGCAATGCAGTTAACGGTAATGCCGCGGGATGCAAGCTCACGCGCACTAGACTTCGTGAGGCCAATAACGCCTGCCTTCGCTGCAACATAATTCGCCTGACCCGGATTTCCGAGCACGCCAACTACCGAAGAGATGTTAATAATGCGTCCGGAGCGCTGCTTCATCATAGGCCGCGTAACCGCTTTGATCCCGTTAAAGACGCCCTTCAAGTTCGTCTCAATAACTTGGTCAAATTCATCTTCTTTCATACGCATAATTAAATTATCTCTTGTAATCCCGGCGTTATTCACCAAAATATCAATTGAGCCAAATTGATCAACAACTTCTTTGACCATTGCCTCAAATTCGTCGGTTTTGCCGACGTTGGCTTTTAAAATAATAGCACGGCGTCCAAACGCTTCAACAGCCTGAGCCGTCTCCGCGGCGGCAGCTTCGCTGCCCGAGTAGTTGATCGCTACATCTGCGCCAGCTTCCGCGAGCGCAACAGCAATGGCACGGCCAATACCGCGGGATGCACCTGTTACAAGCGCTTTTTTACCTTCAAGACTAGCAAACATGGTCTACCTCCTCCAAGTTTTGCATGAACCGTAATTACAGTGTTTCGATAGCAGACATGCTGTTAATCGAAATGACGCGCAGATTTTTGTCAATCTTCTTGATCAAGCCGGCAAGCACCGTACCCGAACCGATCTCGACAAAGGTATCTACGCCTTGCTCAACTAAATAACGAACGCTGTCTTCCCAGAGAACCGGCGAATAGACCTGCTCTACCAGGAGATTGCGGATCGATGCCGCTTCCGTAACCGGGGCAGCCGTTACGTTCGCTACAACTGGAACCGCAGCATCGCTCATCGCTACTTCCGCAAGAACGCCGGACAGCTTCTCAGCCGCTGGCTTCATCAGGGAAGAGTGGAACGGGCCGCTTACTTCGAGCGGAATAACGCGCTTGGCGCCTGCTTCCTCTTTGCCGCGCTCCACAACCGCCTGAACTCCTGCGGCAGAACCGGAAACGACGATTTGACCCGGACAGTTAACATTCGCCAGCTCTACCGTATTTCCTTCTTCTGAGATCTTCGCGCAAAGCTCGGCCAATACGCCGCGCTCTGCGCCAAGAACAGCAGCCATTGCGCCTTGTCCGCCGGGAACGGCTTGTTCCATGAACTCGCCGCGCGCGCGGACAGTACGTACGGCATCCGCAAAGCTTAGCACGTCTGCGGCTACAAGCGCACTATATTCGCCCAAGCTGTGGCCAGCCACGTAATCTGCTTTAAGGCCCCGGCCTTCAAGCGCCTTGAGCAGAGCCACACTAACTGTCAGCAGAGCAGGCTGCGTGTTGGCCGTCTGCTTCAGCAGTTCGTCCGGACCGTTAAAAATAATGTCGCTCAGCTTGAAGCCCAGCGCTTCGTCCGCCTGTTCAAATACTGCACGGGAGCCTTCAAATGCTTCGAACGCATCCTTACCCATGCCAACGGCTTGTGCACCTTGGCCTGGAAATACAAATGCTGTTTTGCTCAAATTAATTCCCTCCGTTACCAGATCAATACGGAAGCGCCCCAGGTAAGGCCTCCTCCGAAGCCTACAAATACGAGGCAGTCCCCTTCACTCACGCGGCCTTGCTCTACAGCTTCAGCCAGTGCAACCGGTATGGATGCAGCCGACATGTTGCCGTATTTGTCCAGATTAACCATACACTTGTCTTCCGGAAGATCCAGACGGTTAAGCGCGGATTGAATAATGCGGACATTAGCCTGATGCGGCACGAGAAGATCGATATCCTCTTTGCTCATGCCTGCTTTGCGAAGAGCTTCTTCAGCGGCTCCGCCCATAATGCGGACAGCGAATTTGAATACATCATTGCCCGCCATATGAATATAATGCTGTTTTGCCGAAACCGTCTCAGCCGATGAAGGCAGGCGCGAGCCGCCGCCGCTAACTCTGAGCAAATCTCCGCCGCCGCCGTCAGCGCCAAGCTCGAATGATTTGAAGCCGCGGCCTTCCGGCACCTGACCCAGAATAACGGCGCCGGCACCGTCGCCAAACAAAATGCAGGTGTTGCGGTCCGTATAATCCGTAATGCGGGAGAGAGTTTCTGCCCCAACAACGAGGACGTGTTTGTACATGCCGGTAGCAATCATATTCGATGCCGTAGCAAGTCCGTAAATAAATCCGGAGCAAGCTGCGGAGAGATCAAATGCCGCTGCTTTCTTCGCGCCAAGCTTCTCCTGCAGGAGACATGCCGTAGACGGGAAGAACATATCCGGCGTAATGGTCGACACGATAATGAGGTCGATATCTTCAACCGTAATGCCAGCTGCTTCAATGGCCTTCAAAGAGGCCTCGTAAGCCAGATCGGATGTAGCCTGCTCCGCTGCCGCCATACGGCGCTCGCGAATACCCGTACGGGTTACGATCCACTCATCATTGGTCTCCACCATTTGTTCAAGTTCTTGATTGGATAAAATCCGGTCGGGAACGTATTTGCCCGAACCAATAATGCCAACAGGATGTAAATTCATTATGACCTCCCGCCTATTTCTGCCGCTATCGACTCTGTAAGCTGAGCGTTAATGGCAAGCTGGGCCTGCCGGATCGCATTCTTGACAGCCAGAGCGTCCGAAGAACCGTGACATTTCATCACCAGTCCGTTCAAACCAAGCAGCGGAGCGCTACCATGCTCCTTATAATCCATTTTTTTCTTCAAAGCGCGAAGCTTTGGCATCATTACGGCTGCCGCCAGCTTCGTCAGAAGAGTCTCGCCAAAAGCATCTTTTAGGAATGTCATCAGCGAACCCGCCGTTCCCTCCATAGCCTTAAGCATAATATTCCCCGCAAAGCCGTCACAAATAAGGATGTCGCAGCTGCGGCTCAGCAAGTCGCGCGCTTCAACGTTGCCAATAAAGTTAATCGGAGCCTGCTCCAGCAGATCATAAGCCGCTTTAGTCAGCTCGTTGCCTTTACGTTCTTCCGTGCCCACATTCAGCAGGCCTACGCGAGGGTTGTCAAAGCCATGCACCTTTGCACGGTAAATACTGCCCATAATCGCGTATTGCAGCAGATGCTCCGGCTTGGCGTCCATATTTGCCCCGAGATCAAGCGCAAGTACTCCAACATCATCCATGGTTGGAAGCATCGGCGCAAGAGCAGGACGTTCAATACCGTCAAGTCTGCCAACAACGAGAAGCCCGGTCGTCATTAATGCACCGGTATTGCCGGCTGAGATCATCGCATCGGCGCGTTTTTCCCGCACTAGCTGACCGGCAACGACCATGGAAGATCCCTTTTTCCGACGAACCGCTTTGACCGGTTCTTCATCCGGACCGATCACCTCATCCGTATGGCATAACGTCATGTTGGCCGGTTTTTGTCCTTTGAGCAGCGGCTCAATTGCCGCCGTATCGCCAACAAGAACCAATTCGATATCCGGCCACTCCGCCGCAGCTTCCAGCACACCCTGCACAATCAGGCCTGGTGCGTGGTCGCCTCCCATCGCATCTATGGCGATCCGCATGTCTTTTTCCTCCCAAAAGCTCCGCCTTCATAACTGCAGGCCAAGCCTAAACTCATAAAAGCTTATGCCTCGCTCTCACCTTCACCAGCCGATCGGTAAATGACGAAGTTCCCTTGGAACACCATCTCTTCCCCTACATAGGTAAAGAGCTCCACCTTAGACTTGTGGCGCTCGCCGGATATCGAACGTACATAAGCTTTAGCAATGCACTTCTCGCCCAGCTTTACCGGTCTGATAAAGCGGATATCCGCTGTGACCGTCAAGGCGATTTTATCATCAATAACAGCAACCGCCAGCGAGTTTGCTTGGGCAAACACATGATGGCCCCGGGCAATTCCCGTGCGAGAGAAAACATGCTCTTCACGAATTTCGAATATCGAGATCCCGCTTTTGTCCAGCTGCAGATCTACAATGTCACCTATGACTTCATGCAGCGGCAGGGACTGAACGGAATCATAAGAACGCTCAGCCATCAGCTTCATCCGCTCGCGCAGCTCGGGAATACCCAGTTCCATACGGTCAAGCCTTATCGTTTGTATGCTGACTTTCAAATGTCGGGTTAGCTCTCGATCCGTCATAAACGGGTTTTCATCAATCAATTGAGCGAGCATCTGATGCCGCTGTCTCTTGGGCATTCTTTCGATCTTCGGCACCACCTTAACAGTATTGTGACCCTAGTCTGATTTTACTCGGATGATGGCTGATATTATAACCTGGTACTAATTAAGTATATAAAAAAAAGCTTATGGAGGCAACGGACACAAAAAATAGCACCTCATCGCAATGAAGTGCTATTGTGGGAAACCCCGAGATTATTGGGAGATAATCTCTTTCGTTTTGTAATATCCGCACACTTTACATACGTGGTGGCCAAGTTTCAGCTCTCCACATTGCTCGCATTTTACCATACCTGGTACCGCCAATTTAAAATGCGTACGACGTTTGTCGCGGCGAGTTTTGGATGTTCTTCTTTGAGGTACTGCCATGTTTCCCACCTCCTTCACAGAATCAATCGGTCATTCTTTATTGTTCGTCTTTGAATAAATCCTTGAGCACTGCCATACGAGGATCAATTCTCTCGGTAGAGCAGCCGCATTTTTGTTCATTTAAGTTCTGTCCGCAATTCTGGCACAGCCCTTTACAATCCTTACTGCATAACGGAGCAAACGGCATGAACAGCTGAAGCACTTCTTCCACATAAGGCTTCAAATCCAGCCTGTCCCCTGTTACCGCAATAACATCGTCATTCTCGTCTTCTTCCGTTTCGTCTTCGTCCTTGTCGGACGCAGGCTTGAACTGGTCGAAGACAGGAATCTTCGTATGAAGCTTCACCGGATCAAGACAACGTGAGCAAGCGAGCTCCCAATCAATGGTCAATTCGCCTTCGACCGTAATCGAACCCTCATTGCCTGTTACCTGTAACGACACATGAAGTGGACCCGTATTGATGACATCGGATCTGTCCTTGAATAAGTCGGTCACATCCAGATTCTCATCAATCTTTGCCTTAATGCCTTTGGACATCGTTTCTTGTACATGAAACTGCATGAGATCACCCCAAACAAACAAAAATTATTATATCTATTATTGAGCGGTTTTGTCAACATTTTCACGCTCTTTTTCATCATTAAGCCTGTTATTTCGTGAATAAATAGTCGGCCCTGTGCTATGATGGAACATATATCCATCTGAAGCAAGGAGATGTAAAGGTGCGAACGGTAGGACTAATTGTTGAGTATAACCCATTTCACAACGGTCATCAATATCATTTGCAGGAATCGGTCAAAATAGCAAACGCCGACGCAGTCGTAGCCGTCATGAGCGGACATTTTCTGCAGCGCGGAGAACCGGCCGTCATGGATAAGTGGGCACGGACGGAAGCGGCGCTGAGAGGCGGCTGCGATCTGGTCCTCGAGCTGCCAACCGCTTATGCCACGCAAGCGGCAGAATGGTTTGCCTACGGAGCCGTATCCCTTCTCGAGGCAACGGGCGTCGTAGATGCCTTCTGCTTCGGTACGGAGAGCGGTGAGATCGATGCGCTGCAGGAAGCAGCCAGGCTGATCGCGCATGAGCCGCCCGAATTCCAGGTTATGCTCCGCGAGGCGCTGGATGGCGGAGTCAGCTACCCAAGTGCTTACAGCACTGCTATAGCGGCCTACCTGACGGCTGCCGGACGACATGAAGCTGCGAGCTTCCCGTTCGCTCAGCCGAACCATACGCTTGGCCTTCATTATTTAATTGCGCTCGAGCGCATCAAGGGAAGAATGCGGCCTTACACCATTCGCCGCGAGAAATCGGAATACGGGCAGACGACGGTGACCGACAGCGCCATAGCAAGCGCTACCGCGATCCGACGGCTCCTTCTGGAAGGCGGAGAGCTTGAAGCAAGCAGACCGCTGGTGCCTGCCTCAACGTTTGACGTCATGCAGCGGGAATGGGCATCGGGAAGAAGCCCTGTAAGCTGGGCGAACTTTGCGCACCCGCTCTTGCACGCTGCCGTGACCCATACACCCGATCAGCTTGCCGGTTACCGCGAAATGATGGAAGGACTGGAGTACAGACTGCTTCAGTCCCTGCCCAAGCTAGTCAATACAGGGTTCGAGACGCTGCTCGATGAGTTAAAGACCAAACGGTATACCAGAACCAAGCTTCAGCGTGCTCTTCTATCTATACTGCTCCATCACAAGAAAGAAGATTTCACGCCGGAGAAGCTGGCCGCAGGCGTCCAGTACATCCGCGTGCTTGGCTTCACAGCCAAGGGTCAGGAGCTTCTTCGGAGGATGAAGAAGGAAGCTAAGCTGCCCGTCCTGCTAAGCGCGGCAAGATCCCCCGTTGACTCCCGTTATCTTGAGCTTGATACTCAAGCTTCGGCGGTCTACATGCTGGCTCAGCCGGGACATGCCTCGGCGTCTTCCATGTTCCGGGATTTCACGGATCGGCCGATCATTATTGAGTAAGCCGATTACTTATTGTTGACTATGGCGCTAATGGCGTAAATAGCGTCCTGCAGCGAGTGTACCGAAATAACCCTCATGCTGCTGCCAAGGGATTTCACCTTGGCAGCAGCTTCCTCGTAATTATCTTCCGGAGCAAGAAACAACTGCGCCCCCGCGAGATCAGCGGCTGCAACTTTGTAATTAATGCCGCCGATTGCTCCAACATTTCCATACTCGTTGATCGTTCCGGTTCCAGCGATGCGGAGCCCCCGGGTCAAATCCTCATCCAGTACAAAATTCAGTGATTGTAGCGTAAACATGAGTCCGGCTGACGGACCGCCTACTTCCCCGGCATTAATTTCGATCCGGTCTCGAAGGTCCTTGGCCAGTACGACTTGCAATTCTCCTAAAGAGATTTCATCCTTTACCGGAGAAGTTAAGGCCGTTGTGATGTTGCCTTCTATGAGCTTGTAAGGAACAGCTGCATCAAGCGTCTTACCGCTTCTGTTTATGGTAAGACGTACAGAATCCCCATCCTTTTTCCCGCTTAAGGCAGATGTTAATTGTCGAATATCGTTAACAGAGTGGCCATCTGCCTTGATAACGCGGTCTCCTATCTGAACGTCCTTTGAAGCTCCGTTAATATCACTAATATATAGTTCATCCTCTTTGGAGTAGGCAATTCCCGCATAGCGATAGGCGGCCTCGATAGCGGTATTCTGCGAAGCCACCATTTCGAGCTTCATGCGCTTCAAATAATTTTGCTCCGACTTCCCCTGCAAGACCGAATCTTTGCTGTACACGTCAAAATCCTTCTGCCAGGCAGTCTGAATAACTTGCCAATACTTCGCATCGGTCAGCTTAACGGTCGTGACGAGAAATGCCCCTTCCTCCCCCTTCTCGGCCAAACGAGACACCTTTGTCTGTTCCGAGCCATGTTGGACAAGCGGCGCTGTCTCGAATGTCAGACCCGGTTCGTAGATAACGAGCGGGGTTGGCGCATACACAATAATCCACAGCATTATGGCGATCAGTATAATCCCTGCCGCTTGTCTCTTCCTGCCGCTAAGTCGAAACTTGCTCATCGTAATCCCCTTCCTGAGGGCTCTGGTGGTCTATCATGGTCATGCCGAGCGTACAATGGAACAGACCCTGGTTTGTCCGAACCCGTCATCCCATTCGTTAAATCGTTAATCCTAATCCTACTGGAGTTGATTCATATATGGCACGAACAATCCTATACGCCGCACTCTCGATTCTGATGGTCACTGCAATCATCCGCCAGCCGGACGAGTCTTTCCAAGCCTCGCTTCAAGGACTGACCATCTGGTGGAATATCGTCTTTCCCGGCCTCTTGCCTTTTCTGGTCTTGTTCGAGCTGATAGCCGCCTTCGGACTCATTCACGGTATCGGGGTTCTGCTGCGGCCGGTTATGCGCGCCTTGTTCAAGCTGCCCGGAGAAGCTGCGCTGCCGCTGTTATTCGGATGGTTGTCCGGACATCAGGCAGGAGCCGAAGCAACGGCCGCCTTGCGCCGCGACGGACTTGTATCCAAACGCGAAGGGCAGAGACTGCTGGCATTGTCCCATATGCCGAACCCGCTCTTTATGCTGGTCGTTATCGGCGCGGGCTTTCTTCACCGTCCGGAGCTTGGCCTGTTCATCGCTTCTATTGTATGGCTCTCTGCCTTATGTACCGCGGGTTGGATTACGCTGTTTGGCAGACGCAAGCCATTATCGCACGCGATCGTCCGCACTGCCGCAGCCCATCCCGCGGGCAGGCTGCTTGATCGTGTAGCCGACGCAATTACAGCAAGCCGCGACCGGGATGGCCGCAGCTTCGGCAAAGTGCTGGGCGACGCCGTATCCTCCGGCGTACAGAAGCTGCTTGTCGTTGGCGGCTTTATGATCTTTGCGGCTGTTATAGCCCGGCTTGCCTTGCCCCTCATACAGAGCGTTCTGCCAAGCGGAGCCGCGGAACTTCTCCTGCCAGCCCTTCTCGAGAGCCACATCGGTTCGTATGCCGCGGCCGTATGGCAAGGACCGGGCATCAGCGCGGCAATAAGCGCCGCAGCCGTTGCCGCTATTCTTGCCTGGAGCGGCTTAAGCTCCCTATTGCAAGCCGGTTATGCCATAAGCGGCACCGACCTGAAGCTGCTGCCGCTGATCGGAGTCCGGCTGCTTCACGCGCTGCACGCCGCCGCATTCGCTCTGCTGCTATGGAAGCCGGCGCAGGCTGTTATCACTTTGCTGCCAAGCCGGTTAACCGGCGCGACAGCCGCTATGCTGCAGGATGGCGCAGACTGGCAGCGCCCTAGCAACGCATACGAGGCCGTCACCGCACTTGGCCTCCCGTCACTTTGGCCTTATACGCTGACGGCCGCGGCCGTGCTTGCTATTTTGTTTATTTTGATGCGGTTAGTTACGCATCGAACGCCCGGCCTAAGAAATCGCTAGTCAGTTGTTCGACTGCTTGGCTTTATATTTCTCCACCAGCCGATGCTCGATAGGAGCTGGCACCAGCTCGTTAACCGGGCCGCCGAACATCGCGATTTCTTTCACGATGCTGGAGCTGAGATAGGAAAATTTCGGATTGGTCATCATAAAGATCGTCTCGATCTCGTGATCCAGCAATTGATTCGTCGAAGCAAGCGTCAGCTCGTATTCGAAGTCCGTTACCGAACGGATGCCCCGGACAATGACGCTGGCTTTGCGGGATTTCATGAACCGGACGAGCAGATCACGGAAGCTGTCGATCGATACATTCGGAAGATCGCCGGTTATCTCCCGCAGCATCTCCTTGCGCTCATCCAAGGAAAACAGCGGACTTTTGCTCGTATTGTTCAGCACGGCGACAATCACATGATCGAACTGCTTGGCCGAACGGCGAATAATGTCAAGATGCCCTAATGTCGGCGGATCAAAGCTCCCGGGATATACCGCTACACGTCCGTTCTCATTCATCTGCATCTCTAGTTCCTCCATCTGGGCTGCCAGGCGAATAGCGGTAAAGAGTTACGGCCGTATCGCCATATTTTTGTTTTCTCAGCAATATAAAATGCTCCATCTGATCCGGATACTCATGGCCGGCATCATGCTCAACCACAATGGTCGCGCCTTCCTCCAGAAGCGACCGCTGCGCCATATCCGCCATAAGCTCATCCATATGGGTCAAGCGGTAAGGCGGGTCCAGGAATACAAGCGAAAAAGCGACTCCCCGCTTCTCCAGCAGCTTGAGCGCCCGCTCCGCGTCATTGCGGTAGATTTCCGCATGCCGCCCCATTCCCGCCGCTTCCGTATTTAATTTAATGATATCAATGCTTATTTTTTCTCGGTCGATAAAGATCGTCCGCTCGATGCCTCTGCTCCAAGCTTCAATACCGAGCCCGCCGGTGCCAGCGAATAAATCGAGTGCAAGACCACCGTCGAAAAACGGTCCAATCATGCTGAATATCGCTTCCTTCACCTTATCGGTCGTCGGACGCGTATTCATCCCTGGAACCGCCTTCAGCGTGCGGCCTTTTGCCGCTCCCGCAATGACTCTCACTGCTTATTGCTCCCTTCGTCTACTGTCGATGCCTATAGTACCACACTTTCCCTTGGATTATAAAGGCACCTCGAGCGTGATAAAAGGAGGCCGCAATATTTTTTTGGCGTAAAATGTATAATCGCCCATAAAGCGGACAAGATAAAATCATCGGCGTCGGAAGATGCCGTAGACAACCGCGGAGAAGACTTACGTTTCCCCATAAGCTCTTCGTCCGGTTTCTCCTCTCCCATGAAAGGACGCTCAGAAATGAGCGTCCGATTTTTTTTGGATAAAGCTTTTATTTATAAGGTATTGAAGAAATCAAACAAGCGTGTATTCATTTATTGTCAACCAATTGTCCACCAAATTTAAATAAATACTTAACTTATAAACCCGCAAACACCTTGTAATGGTTTGCGGGTTATTGTTGTTTGCCTTTCACGCTCCGTCATTTTTTGTTGCTTAAGCGACTTCATGATAATCAATCCGTATACAAACCCCAATGTCTGCCAAAAATATAAGGAAATTCTTCTGAGGGGGCAGATTGAAATCATTAATTTAGTTCAGGAAATGAAATCTGCGTTCTCTGATCAAGATGATTTTTTCGTTCAAGACGCGCAATTTGACGGCACGGCCTTTTTCCTTATTGGTTTTAACACGCTTATTGATTTTGCCAAGTCAAATTTATATGTTCGGCAGATGACTCAACGTTCTGCTTCCGTACATGAACTTTTCCTCAACCTTAGCGATCAGCTTGATAAGGATGCAGCACAACTCAAAAAAGCCGTGTTGGACGGAAAACTAGTTCTGATCTCTGAAAGCGGCAATAACGCTATTGTGGAACCCGTCCCCCAAAGCCTCAGACGAAGCGTTGAAGAGCCCAGAAATGAAAGTCCCATTCAAGGTCCGTTGGATGCCTTTGGAGAAGATATTGAACTTAATATAGGACTGATTCGAAAAAGACTGGGCACTGAACGCCTATGCCTCTGCTCTTACCAAGTAGGAGAGCTCGCCAAGCAGAGAATTTCAATGCTGTATATTAGAGGAAAAGCTCAAACTGCTCTAATTGAAAAAGTTGACCAGCGGTTAAAACAAATTGAATCAGATATAGAAACCATTGACGATCTGAATAAGCATTTGGGTAAACGCATCTTGAGTCCTGTCAGTCATCTGTTTGCAACTGAAGTGCCCGTACAGGCTATTCATTCTCTGAAAAAGAATAGAATCGTTCTTTTTTTGGAAAATCAGCCTTTCGCGCTTGTTTTCCCTCATCTTATTTCTGATATGCTGCATACTGCTAACGATCGCAATCTCCCTATCGGGCTTTCACTAATGATCCGCGCCTTAAGAGGATTAGGAGTATTTGCCACGCTTGTACTTCCCGCTCTATATGTAGCCCTAACTTCGGTTAACCCTGAAATTTTAAAAACAGATCTCGCCTTGTTTATTGCGGATAGCAGAGAAGGCATTCCACTAACGCCTGTACTTGAAACCCTTATCATGACTATTCTAGTTGATTTAATCACCGAAGCAATTGTACGACTCCCCAAAAGCGTGGGCCCTACCGTTACGATGGTTGGCGGAGTTGTCCTTGGCACAGCGATGGTAGAAGCAAAATTAGTCAGCAACTTATTAGTAATCGTGATTACTTTTATGCTGATTGCAAGCTCCGCCGTCGTAGGCGTGCAAAATGCTTTATACATCCGGTCGTTAAAATACCCTGTGTTTGTTTTAGCCTCTGTTTACGGCATTGTAGGTTTAATTGTTGGTTTAGCCTTAATAAGCATTTATTTGGCTAGTTTAACGTCTTGCGATATTCCCTATATGACTTTTCGAATGAAAGGAAAGGAAGGCATAAAGTGACGCAACGGTTGCAAATCGGATTCGTTTTTATCATCATGCATATGGGTTTCGGTTATTTAATGTATCCCAGACTTACCTATTCGTTAACGAATACCGGGCATTGGGGGGTCGTGCTTACTTATGGATTGCTTCAATTGATATTAATCACGATCTACAAGAAGGGACTGAATTACTTTCCAAAAGAAGATATGGTCGATATTTTTTTGAAAATGGGCAGATGGGTCGCATTCATTTTTCTATTTCCGTATGCGATCAATCTGACCGCGCTTGCAGCGATGGACCTTCGCGCTCATGCCGAAACCATTACCTCAATCTTCTTGATTCGAACACCTTATTTGGCGGTATTAATATTACTCTTCTTTATTTCAACTTATACAGCAATAAAAGGTTTAGGCACCATTTTACGTACATCCATCATCTTTTTCATCACTATTAATTTATTGGTGATATTTGTTATTGCTTCCTCGACCGTAAATTTTGATTTGCGGAACGCTTTGCCCGCTTGGCCTTCTTCACTTGATTTCTTATGGAACATAAAATTCTTTTATCTTATGGGATTCTCGGCAATCTTATTTATAGGATTCATCCCATCGGAAACGAATTTGAAGCTTAGCCAACTCTTTGCGGCGTGGGCGTATGTATTGTTGTTTTTTTTGAGCGGTGTGTATTTCCCTCTTTTCATATTTGGTCAAGAAACGGTCTCCACCTTTCTTTTTCCCATAAAAGAGGCGGCGGATTCAGTCGACATAGGATGGTTTGTTTTTAATCGGCAAACAATCTTCTTTGGCATATCCATAATTGGGTTTAATCTCATCTTGACTGCCGTACAGTTCTGGATGGTCGGGAAAATCATGCAAAAATTAGTCCATTGGAAGAGAAGCAAAGCCTCCTATTGGACCAGTGCTTCTTCTCTTCTCGCATTTATATTCGCAGCATGCGTCCCAAACCGGATTTGGATTGAAAAGCTCATCTACTTGAGTGGAGGTACTAATGTTTATTTTATCGTAACCCTCCCATTAACCATTCTTCTCTATAGTGTTCTAGTTGAAAAGAGGACGGCAGGTTATGAAAAAAAATAATCCCTACAAAACAATAGTTGTACTGATGTCTTTGACCTTACTCTGTGGGTGCTGGGATATAAAAGAAATCAATCAGCGTGCCTTGCCGTTGGTCATGGGGGTTTCCAAGGAACACGATAAAGAATACCGAGTGACCCTGTCTATTCCAAGAACTAATGCAGAAGAAAAAACGCGAATTGTAACGGGGAGAGGCGATTCCGTTTCAAGTATTTTGGGACAAATGCGGAATAATTCTGAGAATGCCCTTGACTACTCGCAATTGCAATTAATTGTCATCGATAATAAATTGGCAGCTAACCAACCGGAATGGATAAAAATAATTAAGTATTTCATGACTTCAAAAGAAATTCCGTCTATCGCGTTGGTTGCGATTACGGATGACAATATTGAAACGATGTTTTCGAATATTAGCAAATTAGGCTTCGCCGGAACCGCTGTATATGACTTTTTTAGTAAAGGGGCCGGCTGGGCACCGGAGGTCTCAAGCACCCGCATTTGGGAAGTTTATCAGAGTTTGTTTTCTTATACGAATGACATAGCCGTCCCCGTCGTAAATACAGCTAAAGACACGGTACTGAACTTTGATGGCTCCGCTGTATTGAAGAATGGGAAAATAACGGAGAGAATCAGCCCGAGTGAAAACCATCTCGTTCATTTGTTTCAAAACCATACCACGATAAGGAATACAGAAAATCTGGGATTTGCCACCATCACGGTCATTGATAGCTCATTAAAAGTCAAACCGTCCATGAAAAATAGTGAACCGCGGATAGCAAGCGATTTATCTCTAAAAATAAGCATTCTGGAAAGCGATGAAGGCGTATCGAATAACCGGCTCAAAGAAGCCCTTGAGAAAAGGATTGAACAGCGGTTTAATGATATATTTAAACAAAACCAGAAAAACAGAACGGATATATTCGGCTTTGGCCAGCATTTCCGTTCACGGATTCCGTATGATGAACTAAAAAACTGGAGAGAAGCATATTTACCTAAGTTAATCGTGAATTTTCAGGTTCATGTTAGAATGGAATAACTTTTGTTGGTCTTCAACTTTGCTTGGCCATCGTGTTTATTTTTTTGCCTGGCAGTACGGCTCCCCACTGCTAATCCCAATTCTTTTGGAGTATAGTAAAAATACCACTTTTACAGACGGGAGGTTCTTATGAGCCAATTAAGCAGCTATATTATCCCCGTGCTCGTCATCCTGTTTATCATGTACCGTCGCTTCAAGCGGTCCATCGGTTTTCAGCCTTTCAAACCCGGCAGGCTGAAAATGCGAATCGGACTCTTCTGCGTCATCGGCATTCTGCTGCTTGTCACCGGCTTTCCCCATCCGGCGATATACCTGTCCGATGCCTTGGGAATCGCCTGCGGAGCCGTCATTGCCTATTACGCAATCAAGCACAGCCGATTCGAGCAGCGCGACGATACATTATTTTACCGGACGCATGTTGGCATTGAGACACTGGTCGTTCTTCTATTCATCGGCAGAATAGCCTTCCGGGTCATTGAGATGTTTGGCGAAGGCGGGACGATGGCCATGAATCCCAACTTGAACGGCGGGACAGCCCAGATGCAGCAATATACGAATGACCCGCTCACCGCGGCAACCTTCTTCCTTCTCGTAGCCTACTACATCGGCTATTATACCTTTATCCTCCGCAAGAGCGACGAGAAAGCGGCGGTCTCTTAAGCAGGCGTTCCTTCGGGAACGCTTTTTTTCATGTTCAATTCTCTCCCCGCCTTAGTAACCAAGCGTCTCGTCAGGAAATATCATGACATAAGCAAAGAAGATAGATGAGGTGAACTCAACATGGCCGTGTACCGTATAATCGTTGATTTGTCGGACAGGATGCTTCATCTGCTTGACGGCAATATCGTTGTGCACTCTTATCCCGTTGGAATCGGCAGGATGGTCACCGAGACCCCAACCGGAGAATTCAAGATCATTAATAAGCAGGAAAATCCCGGCGGCCCGTTTGGCGTGTTATGGATGGGGCTGTCCAAGCCGCATTACGGCATTCACGGCACCAACGATCCTTCCTCTATCGGTCACATGGTATCCCACGGCTGCATCAGGATGTACAACCAGGACGTGCTCGCCCTGTCGGAGCTTACGCCCGTTGGAACGAGAGTCACCATCCGCCCATGAGGCAAAAAAAGAAAAGCGGCATCTCCCTTCACGGGAGATCCGCTTTCAAGGTGACGGTCTGGGTGCCCTGCTCCCAGACCGCCTTGCGGTTTAGTGCCGCCGCCAAGTCCCGAACAGCAACATAACCCGTTGAGATATCGAGGCGAGAATCCAATGGCTGGCCGTTGACTGTGACCTTGCCAGCGGACCAGCCTATGGCCGCCCCCAAGGATTCTCCTAACGCGCGTGCTGCCACCCAGGTTGTCCCCGCATCATAATAGCCGACGGCAGCAACAAGTCCGTCCACCAGAATGGGAATGGTCTGCGAGGATCTGAACATCGTTGAAGCAGGCGAGGATGCAAAGGCGTTATCGTATTGCTTCAGCGAGTATTGGTTAATTAGAGTAATTAATTTATTAGGATAAGCCGGATCCGTCGCATAACCGCTGACATACAGCATGTTGGCCTGTTGTTCAGGCGTTACGGCAGCACGGACACGCAAGTAACGTGATGTTGAGAACAGCAAGTCCTGATCCTTCATAAAGTGATATACGCTGCTATAGGCACGGAAGGAAGCATTCATGCTCACCTGCGTACCGTCAACAACCTCCCAGGTCCCCTTCACCACGGCTTCTCCATGCCAATACGGATTGGGGATTCCTCCCCCGACTTTAATTCCCCCCAGATTGTACCAACGATGAATGACTCCGCCCGTTTCCAATAAACATTGCGCAAGCCGAACAGAAGGGAATATCGGCGAGCCTTCGCGTCTGACCTGCTCGACAGTGGGGACAAGCGAAGCAATAAATTGCATTCTTGTAAGAGGTGCCACTACAACCTCCTCCTTTCCCATGAAAAGTTAATAGATGTTCTTCCAATCTATGAATTTCCGATCCGGATCGTAACGGTTTCTGCCGTGCCGTATCAAAAAAACTCCGTTAAGCCCATCAGGGCCGAACGGAGCATTTCTTTTACAACGCATAAAATTCTCTGGTATTTCGAAGCAGCTGCTCTCGCACTTCCTTCTCCGGCAGCTGTTTGATCGCCGCAATATGAGCAGCAACATCATGAACCATCTCCGGCACCGTCATCTTGCCCTCGTAAGGTCCTTCAAAGGGCCAAGGCCCGTCCGTCTCCGCCATGAGCTGCTCCAGCGGATAACGCTCGACCAGCGATCTGATCTCATTCTCGTAAGCGACATCCGGCGTGACCGAGATCATGTAACCAAGTCGGATCATGCGCTCAACCGTCGCTTCATCCCCCTTGAACCAGTGGAAATGCACCTTTTTTACTTGATGCCGCTCCATGATGTCGCAAGCTTTTGCCCCATCCTCATGCACAGCGTGGAGTACAATAGGCCGGTTGAGTTCCGAGGCAAGCAAGGCAAACCGGTCCAGCAGATCAAGGTAGGGCTCCTCGTTAAAAGGCAGTCCTTCCTCCACGGCCGCGGACCGTGAATAATAGGGCAGGCCCACCTCACCAATGGCAAATGCTTCGCCTTCCGCATGCTTGGCCCGAATCCAGGCAAACAGCTCCTCCCTTTCTTCTATAGGGAGAATCGGCTGCTCCGGATGGAAGCCGTAGGCGGGATGAACACGACCCGGGAATTGTCTTGCAAGCTGCTCGTTCACCTTGCTGGATTCGAGATGCATCGATACGGCTATAACAGCCTGGATGCCCGATGCAAAGGCCTGCTGCAGCATGGCTTGCCGGTCCGCTTCCCCATAGGAATCCACATGAATATGAGCATCTATTGCCTTATATGTCCGCATGGTCGTTAACCTCCTGCCGTTTTATTGAAGCAGCTCATGAATCCTCTGCTTCAGTTCGTTAAACCGTGGTTCTCTCCATAGCTGAGGGGACCGCGGCCGATCAAAAGGCACCGTTATCTCCTCCAGAATCACCGCCGGGGCAGAAGACAATACGATAATCCGGTCAGACAGCAGCAGCGCCTCTTCAATGCTATGCGTAACGAGCAATACCGATCTACGGTTCTGCTCCCAGATCGCCATCAGCCATTGCTGCATCTGCTGTCTGGTTAACGCGTCAAGCGCGCCGAACGGCTCATCGAGCAGCATTAACGGTTGGGGAGAAAGCAGCGCCCGAAGAAAGGATACGCGCTGCTGCATTCCGCCGGAGAGAACATGCGGATAGGAGTCGGCATACTCAAGCAGATCAATGCGATCGAGCCACTCCCGCGCCTGACGGCTTGCTTCCTTACGATTCACGCCAGCTACCTCGAGGGCAAGCTCTATATTCGCGCTTACTGAACGCCATGGCATCAAGGATGCCTGCTGCGGCATATATGAGACGTGGCCGCGGCTGCCCGTCGTGAGCTTGCCGCTGATCCACACTTCGCCTGCGGTGGGCTTCTCAAGCCCTCCAATCAACTGAAACAGCGTCGTTTTGCCGCTGCCGGAGGGGCCGATAATGGATACGAATTCGTTCTCCGCAACCGTAAAAGACAAGCCGTTCAGAACGTTTTTCCGGCCGGAATCAAAATCTTTGCGGATCCCTTTCAGTTCAAGCGCCGAAGCTGTCATGCCCTACCCCCTCCTTTCGCCGGACGCCACCTAATAACCAGTCTTTCGATGAGCGCTACCGCTCCGAATACAGCAAGACTGAGCAGGACGATCAGGAACACCGCGGCGAACATTCTTGCCGTTTCATAGCCCTTTGATGACAGGATCATATAATGGCCAAGACCTTTGTCCGCACCAAGCCATTCGGCAACAACGGCACTTAGAACGGCATACGAAGCAGCAATTTTGAGCCCGGAAAATAAATGCGTAACCGCATTAGGAAGCTCGAGCCGCGAGAACAGCTGCCATTTGCCCGCTCCAATCATCTGCATATAATTACGAAGATTCGGATCGGTATCCTTGAAGCCGTTCAGCATCGCAACGGAAACCGGGAAGAAGCAGACGATCCAGACGAGAATAAGCTTGGGCAGCACCCCGTAGCCAAGCCAAATCGTAAGAATCGGACCTATCGCAATGACCGGCACGTTCTGTGACACCACAAGCAGCGGATAGACCGCTTTCCGGACGAAAGGTATTAAATGGAGAATCGCGGCGATAATGAAGCCCGCCAAAGCACCGCCGGCAAATCCGATAAGCGCGAGCTTAATCGTTGCCGAGGTATTCAACATCAGCCGCGGCCAACCTTGAATCATTTCTTGAAGTATCGAAGTCGGCGAAGGCAGCTGCCATTCCGGCACAAGACCGCCGTCAACGGACAGCTGCCACACAGTAAGGATAACAAGAATGAGCAGTACGGAAGGCCAAACCGCGTTATGCCAGCCTTTATTGCCCATCCGGATATTTCTCCAATAACCGGCCCATTGAAGCGCCGTTAGCCGGATTGAAATATACTTTGACCTGCGAAATAACCGACGGACAGCCCATCTCGGTCATGGCTTCATTCATCGTCTGAACAATCTGGAACAGCTGCGGAAGCTCGCCTTCCATTGTTGTCTCAAGCGGTGCCACACGGTAAGGTACGCCTGATGCCTTAATAATCTCGATTGCACGGTCGACATACGGAATAACGCTATCTCCGTTTGGGGTTGTCGGTAATATTTGAATACTTACAAGCGCGTTAGCCATGATCGTCAGCTCCTCTAATAGTTATATAATCTTAAGCCTCCGGCAAAAAGTCGTTCGTGAACGCTTTGTCCGCGTCCAATTCTTTCTCCAGCAGCTTGTGGTCAAACATCCATTGCGAGTAGTTCACCCATACTTCCTTCTTCTGCACGCCCCACTGCGATGCATCGTCCGTATACTTCGGACTGAGCCACTTCTGGCTTGCCCGCACCAGATCGGCATTCAAATCCGGCTCTGCCTTGATCAGCACCTCAGCCGCATCCTCCGGATGGTCAATCGCAAATTGATAGCCTTGAGCGGCGCCCGCGACAAAGGCTTTTACAACCTCCGGCTTCTCGGCGATCATCTTCTCGCTTGTCTCCAGGAGCGGCGTATAATAATCCAGCTTGTCGCTGTAATCGGTCAAATAAACCATGTTCAGCTTCTCGCCGCGAAGCTCTGCTTCAACGCCTGTCCAAGCGTAGTAGATCCAGGCAAAATCGATGTCTCGTTTCACGGCCGTGAAGAAATCGGTGTCGCCAATGCTGAGCATCTTCACCTTGGACACGTCCGCCTTCTCTTCCTGCATCAACGATCCGATAACCGCTTCTTCTACCGGCGCTCCCCAGCCGCCGTACGTTTTGCCTTCAAACTTCTTGGGCGAATCAATCCCTTTGGCTGCAGGTGAAGCAAAGCCCGATGTATTGTGCTGGATGACGGCCGCAATGGATACGAGAGGTACGCCAGCAATCCGCGCCATGGTCAGCGATTCCTGATAGCCGACGCCAAATTCCGCTCCGCCGGACGCTACCATTTTATCCGCGCCGTCCTGGCCCGGTTGAATAATCTCGACATCAAGGCCCTGCTCCTTGAAATAACCTTTGTCCCGAGCCACGTACAGACCGGTATGATTCGTATTTGGCGTCCAGTCCAGCACAACCTTCACCTTGGTCAGAGGCTGCTTCGCACCGTTGCCTGCATCCTCATTCGCCGCATTCTTGTTATTGTTCGAGCCGCAAGCAGCCAGCAGCACGACAACCGCCAGCATCGCTGTCATGACAGCGAATCTTCTCTTAGTACCTGTTCTCATCTTTCTCTCCCTCTCTCTACTTGACTATGACGTTTGCTCTTATGGCCGGACTACCTTCTGAAAAAACAAAAAAAGGTCCCCCGAATCCGGAGGACCATACATTTCGTCAGCTGTATTACAGATCTGCCTCTATAGCTATCCAATAGAGACATACCGAAATAACAATTCCTACGCTGGCATTATCCAGATCAGGTATAAGGGTCGGAATTTTCTTAGGAATTCCCTCTCAGCTGGCCTCAACCAGCTCCCCGGTGCTATTCACTTACGTCAGTAAGTTTCATTATACCCTTTCTGCCCGAAAAAGCCAGCTTTCCTTTTAGACAAACGCCGTTTTTGAATCTGCTAGGTTATTGTCCTTATAGACTTGGGATTGGCATGAATAGTATGTAGTCGAGTGCATATCCGCTAATATCGAGAGGATTGAACCGGGGTGAAAAGACGACACAAGAGCAAGAAGCCGAAGCGGTCAAGCAAGCTGAAATCCGGAAAACGCAAATCTAAAAACGCCAAACGGCATTCGAGAAAAAAACACCGCCGACAAAAGCGACGCACGCGCCGTGATGCAGCGGCTGTACAAGTGCTGGCTCCAGTCGACAGCACTCTTCGGGAACCCGGAGTTAATATTATTGGATTTATTCATGCCGAGATGGGAATCGGCGAATCCTCAAGGCTTGCGTCGAACGCCATCGATACAGCAGCCATTCCGTTTGGTCTGTTAAATTTCCCTCTTGCCGTTGCCTCCAGAATGTCGGATTACAGCTGGTCGCACAAAGTGATGGATAAAGCCCGTTACAATACAAATATATTTCATATGAATGCTGACTTTATGCGTCCTGCCCGTGAACATTTTGGCGATGATTTGTTCAACAGCCGCTATAATATCGGCTATTGGCATTGGGAGCTTCCGGAATTTCCGGATGAGCATGTAGAAGGCTTTAACCATGTCAACGAGGTATGGGTGTCGAGCAAATTCGTCGCCGCCTCCATCTCGAAGAAATCAACGGTTCCCGTTGTGACGATCCCGCACTGCATCCAGGTACAAGTCGCGCCAAATGTGAACCGCTCCTGGTTTGGCCTTCCGGAGAACCGGTATCTGTTTCTGATGATGTACGATGTGCAGAGCTCTACCCTCCGCAAAAATCCGGGGGCCGTTATTGAAGCCTTCAAGCTTGCCTTCGATAAGAACGATTCGCGGGTTGGACTTGTACTGAAGGTGAATAATGCCGATTTCAGGCCTAACGAACTTGCGGAGCTTAAGAAAATGATCGCCGAGCGAAGCAATATGTATCTGATCGATAAAGTCATTTCGAGGCAGGAGGTTAACGCCTTGCTGCAGTGCACGGACAGCTACGTCTCCCTTCACCGTGCCGAAGGCTTTGGTCTGGGACTGGCGGAAGCGATGTACTTAGGCAAGCCCGTTATCGCGACGAACTGGTCCGGCAATACGGAATTTATGAACAGCGGCAATTCCTGTCCCGTCTCCTTCCAGCTGGTCAATATCGGCCAGGATTGGGGACCGTACAAGAGTCATCAGATCTGGGCGGAGCCTAATGTCCGCCATGCGGCGGATTATATGCAGCGTCTGGTCTCCGACGTGCGCTGGCGCGAATCGATTGCGGCAAGCGGGATGCGCACGATTCATAATGAATTCTCTCCGGCCGTTATCGGTCAGAAAATCAAAAGCCGGTTGAAGGAGCTGCTGCTCATCTAGAACCATGCAAGACCTGCCCGGTAATCGTAAGAGGTCCTCTTCCGGGCAGGCTTTATTACGCAAGCTCATTGCGCCAATAATTTAATAAATCCTTCATGGTTTGCTCGAACGGAATTTCCGGCATCCATCCGGTCTGCTTATAAAACTTGGCATAATCGCCAACGAGTACTTTCACATCGGATGGCCTAAGCCTTGTCTTGTCTTCTTCTATCGTAATCTCCACCGTGCTGTAGCTGAGCAGGATTTGAATGACCTCCCGAATCTCCCGGCACTGCCCCGATGCAATATTATAAATCTCTCCGGCTTCGCAATAATCCATGGCCATCCGGTAAGCTCTTACCACATCCCGAACATCGGTGAAATCCCTCTTCGCCTCCAGATTCCCTACATATAATACGGGAGGCTTCAGGCCCTTCTCAATCTCGGCAATCTGCTTCGCAAAATTCGAGCTAACGAATTGCTCGCCTCTGCGAGGACCGGTGTGATTGAAGGTTCGGGTTCTTACGATATGCTGACCGTACGTTTTGTAATATTGATAGCCCAAATAGTTTTGCGCAATTTTACTTACCGCATAAGGGCTTATCGGGCGAAGCGGATTTGTCTCCTTGACCGGCACCTCATCCTCTTCAACCTGCCCGTATTCCTCGCTGGAGCAAGCAATCAACACCTTGGAGCTCAAACCCAGCTTCCTTAGCGCTTCAAGTAAATGAACCTGGCCTATGATATTATTCGTTAACGTCTCAGCAGGCGAATCCCAAGACACCGGCACAAAGCTCTGCGCTGCAAGATGGAAGATCAGGTCCGGCCTGACCTCCGTCATCATCCGCTCAACGGCCTGTTGGTCCATTAGCTCACACTCATACAGGCGCATATCCGGGAGCAGATGTCGAATATGGCGCAGCGAACTGTGGCTTCGCATGGTTCCTGTCACTTCAATTCCCTGGCTAAGCAGATGCTCGGCAAGATGACTGCCTACAAATCCGGTTACTCCTGTAATCAGTGCCTTCATCCCTGCCTGCCTTCTTGGTCGGCCGTGATGGCAGCAATAGCATGCTTGACATTCTGTTCATCCGATTTGCGGCAAATAAGCAGCCCTTCCACCGTTGAGACTATAATCAAATCTTCAACGCCAATCGCGACTATCAGCTGCTGCTCCGTATAAATAATGGTGTTGCGCGTGGCAAACGGATAAATGCTTCCATGCAGCAAGTTCCCGTCTCCATCGGTACTGAATATCCTCTCAAGCGAAGTCCAGGTCCCTACATCATCCCATACAAATTCAATAGGAATCGTATAGAGACGCTCCAGCTTCTCTACCAGGGCATAATCAATAGATAGCTTTTGCAACCGGGCATACGAATGCAAGAAATCCTCATCCTTAAGATCAAATATGGACCACATCTGCGGCTGATATTTCATCATGTAACCGGCAATCGTCGAAGGCTTCCATATAAAGATCCCGCTGTTCCAATACATATTCGGCTGTTCAATAAGCTTCTCGGCTTTTTCCTTTGTGGGCTTCTCGATAAATGCTTTAACCTCTTTAATCCGGTCTCCGAGCTTCCCCTTATGCTGAACATTTTCGATCGTTTCAATATAGCCGTAACCCGTTTCCGCTCTCGTTGGAACAATGCCAAGCGTAACGACAACGCCGTCATGGCTTGCTGCCTGTTCCGCAGCCCGGAGCGCTTCCATTAGTTCCTCCGTATCGGGAATATACTGATCCGAAGGAGCCGTCACAAGCACCTCATCCCGCTCCAGCTTCATGAAATAACTGGCCGTCAGCGCAATGCACGGGGCGGTATCTCTTTGATCTGGTTCTATAATAATGCGATTCTCTCCCAGCTCGGGGAGCTGTTCCCTTACGATAGGCAAGTAATTCTCACTAACGGCCACGTAAACATTCTCTTCCGGAAGATAGGAACGGAAGCGTTCGTAGGTTTGCTGCAGCATAGTTGCCTCTTCAGAGGCTAATGTCAAAAACTGCTTTGGCTTCGCAACCGTGCTTCTTGGCCAGAAGCGCGTTCCTTTTCCTCCTGCCATAATAACAGCGATCATTGTCGTTCACCTCGAAACGGTAAATCTCCTTCTATTGAATCATCTCGCTTATTCAAGCCGGAGCTCCTTCCTTAACCGGTGCCGGATTGATAACTTACATATCTACAACTTATGCTTTAATAGAGTAATCCTAATGGACGAATAGCCAAAAGGGACATAAATCAGGCATATGACTCCGCCCAACTATGGATTGAATCAAATCTACCAAAAATAGACAATCGTTCACGGCTTATACCGTCAACTCTATGAATCTCTGAACATATGATGTGGTATATCATTTGAAAGGAGAGGATTAGATATGGGAGAAACAGGTTTGACAGGTCTTACTGGTCTTACTGGTCTTACTGGTCTGACAGGCGCCACTGGCCCTACTGGCCCTACGGGTCCAACTGGCCCTACAGGTGCTACTGGTCTGACAGGCGCCACTGGCCCTGCTGGTCCAGGTGCTGCGGTATTTGGTACTAACGGAGGAGTATTTCCGCTTGGTCCAATCGGGATCACAGGTGCAGAAATTCCACCGGTAGAAATTCTCGCAACGCCAGTTACAATTACTTCGGCTGCAGCCAATAAAGTAAAAGTTGACGGGGTTGTTGATGTCTTGCTTGCCGGTACCATTATTGGTGTATTGCTCAACCCAACAATCACTGTAGATTTGCTCCGTGACGGCGTTGTTGTGGCTTCGGTTACCAGCACTACTTTCGCAACGGTTGCGCTTGCTGCCGTGCTTGAGCTCGAAGTCGTGATTCCTATCACTTACTTCGACACGCTTACAGTAGGCGCGCACGAGTACACGCTTGAAGTATCGGTTAACTCGATCTCGGTCGCAATCACAGGTGTTACTGCTACGGTTCAATACTCCTCGCTTGCAGCTTCGATCGGCGTCTAATCAACCCAAACAGCCTTTTCGTCATTCGCGAAAAGGCTGTTCCTCTACATAGCTCACTGTATTGTTGCCTCTCCCTTGACGATGGCATTGGCAAGGTGGCCGAAATCAATCGCCACCTTCCCTGTAATCCGGGCCAGCTCTTCAGTGATCAATACAGCGCCGATTCCTGCAGAGACAAGAGCAATATCAAAGTCATAATGTTTGGCAAGCTGAACCACTCTGGCCGCATCGCGGGCGCCATTCACCGGAGCAATGATGCCAGCAATTAGAATGCCATGCTGGGCAAGAACGGCAGACAGCGGCTCTGCCATATTCCCAATAATGAGAACCCGCCTGTTCTGAAGAATAGATAGGAGACATCCCGCTTGACATAGGCTGTAATTAATAAGAGAATCGGTCCATTGCCTTTCCTTAAACGATATGCCGTACGCTTGGAAGACCGGTGCAACAAGCAGCTGATAATTCGGCATTCTGGTTCTTGGAAGTCCTACTATATCCGCTCTCGTAATAGCCTCTGCCAGCCGGTTGCGAATGTCCAGATCCGGCACCTTCACTCCGGCATATTCCAGGAACTTGCCTTCCCGGCGCACCGCATCAACCGGCATGACAACCTCTTGTGCTAAAGTAAGCAGCTCCCCATCCCCTAGTCGCACGATGGATAATGGCTTTCGTTCATTCATGGCTAGCAGAATGGCGTCTCGTACCTGCTCCGCTATCAGAAGCGGAACAGCTTGCTCCCGGTACATGCTTACCCCCGTAGCAATGACTTGCTTGAGAGAGATGTCCGGAAAAATAAGATTCGGAGGAAGCAGCTGATCGATGATCTCTTCGCCGCCTGCGTATTTACCCTCTTGATACCCTTTTTCGTAAGCCGCCTGATAGCTTGCTTGATAACTCGCTTCTGCAGCCTGGCCCCCATCGGCTTCCTTATCAACCGCCGCTTCGGTTGGAGTTGCTTGATGCTCCATCTTCGGCAGGCGTGATTGGGGTACGGCTTTCCTGGAATGGCGTTTTCTGATGAAGGGGCTCTTGCGTTTCCGCTGCCTCTTCCCGTTTTGTCTCTTACGAGGCGCCCGAATGCTCATGACGTTCCCCCTTGATATCCTCATCTGATAACTCAAGGGGATCAATCCCCCACTTATCCATAAACAGCTGTCTGTTTCTTTCCAGCAGCTGCCTTATGTCATCCTCGGCATAGCTGCCGAAGGAAGCACTGCCATGATGATAGACGAAAGCATCCTTAGCGATGACCACCCGGTATCCTGCAAGGTAGGCGCGGTAGCAATAATCATCGTCCTCGAAATGCCCTGGCGAGAACTGTTCGTCCAGCAGTCCAACCTTCTTCATAAAGGTACGGGAGAACAGCATGCAAAAGCCGATAATGCGGTTCACCTTCTCTTGCTTTCCATCCTGCTCCGCACTTAATTGAGCAGCAAACTCCTCGTAACGGGCCGTCATCGCTACCTGCTGTCTGCCGCTGGCATAATTGGTCAGCGGGCCAACGATCCCTATAGAAGCATCCCTATCGTAAGTCCGCTGCATTCTGCTCAGCCATTCTGCCGTTACAAGAACATCGTTATTCAGGAGAACCAGCCACTCTCCTCTAGCCAGCCTAAGCCCCCAATTGCAGGCAGCAGGAAACCCTGTATTAGCCGGAAGCGAGATCGTGATGATTCGCTGCTGTTTCAAAAAATCCAGCGTGCCGTCGGTTGATCCGTTATCTACAACAATCAGCTCGTATAATTCCTTGGTATGCCTGCGAATTGAACTAATCGTCTCTCTTAGCAATGGAAGGGCATTATAGGTAGGGATGATTATGCTTGTTAGCACCTGTCACACGATCCCTTCTTGAATCAATATATTTCAGACGCGGGCTAATCTCATCCATCGCCCATCCCAGCGCTTCCAGATGATCCCCCATAATGAGCTTCGAGATCGGATTGCTCATGCCCACATTATCCTTCCGGTGCCTGTTTCTCTTAAACACATTGACGCTTCCGCCAAATCCGACGCGCAATCCTCTTTGCAGGGCTATCGCCTGCGCTTTTGGAGGAACCGCCAGATTGGCAGAACCGATTATTTCAATCGCTTTGCGGGTCAACGCATGAGGAATGGCCGTCATGGAATTGACGGACAGATCATCCCGATTATTCGAACGGTTCAGGAAATACTTCATAATCGTCACTTCATCCCAGTCAGTGAACATCCCCACATGACGGGATAGATCGTTAAG
Organism: Paenibacillus glycanilyticus; assembly: GCF_023715145.1. Taxonomy (GTDB): domain Bacteria; phylum Bacillota; class Bacilli; order Paenibacillales; family Paenibacillaceae; genus Pristimantibacillus; species Pristimantibacillus glycanilyticus_A. Next base: position 268,688 of record NZ_JAMBNP010000001.1, read on the forward strand.
CACTACATCCACGCCTCTGCTGGCCGCCAGCACAAAGGGAACCAGCTGTTCAGCGGAGATCGGAATATCCGCATCCAGGAACAATACGATATCGGAATTCGTTATTTTTGCTCCGATAGCTCTTCCCACATCATGCCCTAATGCTTCGTTATAGTGGAGAACAACCGCTTTGCCGCTTGTTCTGGCCATCATCAGGCTGGAGTCCGTAGAACCGTTAACAACCACAATGATTTCATGCAAAGGCAAACGTTCGAGCTCGCGAATGGTAGACATAATGGACTGCTCTTCGTTCATCGCCATCACAACGGCTGCAACCTTCTTATGGGTTGGAAGTAGTACCCAGTTGGGAGTGCTCTCGCCCCGGCGGACAGAGAAATAGCCTTCTAGAAAAGCCTTCATGGCTGCCTGCTGTTTGCCCGCGGCTGTTGTTTTCCTTATCAATCCGCTATTCCGGAGCCACTGTTCCTGTACATGCTGCTGCGCGTCGGCCCCTTCCGCCAGCGGATCGTCCTGCGCTGCCTTTCTGCCTAGCCGCCAAGCCATCTCGGACGGAAGTCCTGACGACTTATTGTCACTAGCTGCGAGTCCGCGGCCGCCTTTATTCCGAACCAGCCGGGACTTGTTAGCGTTGCCCGAATGATGAAGTCGCCTCCTCTGCCTGGTTGATGCAGGTTTGGAAGAAGTGGCGATTTTTCTTTTTCTGGCGAGGCTTCTCATACTCTTACACCTCGTTATCCTTATAATGACTTACTATGTTTATGGCTAATAGAATCCTCTTAGCGTCTGCCTCTGACATTGTATGTACGGACAATAGGACCGTAACGGCTTATGTACGGCAACCTTCTTCATAAATGTGTATTTCGAATTGCGCGTTTGTCCCTGACCTCTTATAGCAACCGAACATAAAATATTTCAATTCTTGTGCTTCTATAACGATAGATGGGGAGTTGACATATGGATTGGAAGTTTTATAGGCCAGAGTTTGCGGCGGACCATGCACCGGAGATGCCGGCAGGAATGATGACGGAAGGGGCTTGGTCCGGGCACCGCCGTTTCGCTTATGACCTTGTTCGTTTCGCCGAACCGAAAGTCATGGTAGAGCTGGGCACTTTATACGGAACTTCATTCTTCAGCTTCTGCCAGGCTATAAAGGACGCCGGTCTGTCTACAGCATGCTACGCCGTTGATACTTGGCAGGGCGATCCGCATACCGGCATGTATGGTCAGATTAATGACGGCATTTATAAAGCTGTTCACTCGTTCAAGAGCAGAGAGTTTCCGCAGACCGGCACCATGGTGCGCGCAACCTTCGACGAAGCGCTGCCTTTATTCCCTAGCCAGTCCATTGATATTCTTCATATTGATGGCTATCACGCCTTTGAAGCGGTGCTTCACGATTATACGAGCTGGCTGCCGAAGCTGGCGCCAAACGGGATCGTGCTCTTCCATGACACTTCCGTTAAAATCATGAACTTTGGCGTTCACATTCTGTGGGATCAGCTTAGCGCCATCTACCCCCACATGCGGTTTCATCATTCAAACGGATTAGGGGTGCTCTTCCCAAAAGGAGTGCCGGATAAATTCCAGGATGTTCTTGCCCAGCAGCATAAGCTCATTCTCCGCTATTCCAGGAGGTAACCGCCATGAAGCACACTATACCAAAAGACATCTATAAGAAGACGAAGGAATGGGTGAAGACCCTTCCTGCTAGCGAAGCCGATGACCGCTACCAGGTTATTTATCCGGCCGAGACGATCCAATTGCCCGCTCCGTTAAGCGTGGATCCCCACCGCTGGGTATCGACCTGCTCGTATGACGAAGCATTTGTCGTAAGCATTCCGGAAGGAAGGCTTATGACGAGTCACATGTACGTAATTACGCCGGATAACAAGAGGCTTGCCGATCTGGAACTATACGACGCCAGGTATGAAGCAATGAACCTTGATGAACCCGACTATTATCCCGGCACCGTAGCCCCCTTATTTTGGGGCTGGAATATTACTAATCCCTACAGTCACGGTACGCATACCGTATTTGGACATTGGTTCTTTGACCTTATGCCGCGGATTCATTTGCTGGAGAAGAGCGGGATTCCCATCGATAAATTTGTGCTCCCGAAGCTGACTCTTGCCTTTCAATTTGAATCCTTAAAGCTGCTTGGCGTACCGCTTGACAAAGTCATTCAAGTCGACAAACCTGATTTTCATCTGAAAGCGAAGAAGCTGGTTGTTTCTGCCGTACCGCTCGTGATCGGCAAATGTCCGCCTTGGGCTTCGCATTATATAACAGACCAGATGAAGAACAAGCGGAAGATCCGTAAACGGAAAGGTTACGAGAGGATTTATATCACGCGCGAGGATGCATTAGCCCGCCACGTCGCAAATGAAGCCGAAGTGCTTCAATACCTTCAAACAAAAGGATTTAAGAAGATCGTGCTGACTCCGATGTCAACCGAGGAGAAAATTGATGTCTTTGCATCTGCAAGAATCATAGTAGCCCCGTTCGGGAGCGGCAGCATCAATGTTGCCTTTTGCGAGCCGGGAGCATCGTTGATTGAGCTGGCTCCGGTATCTTTTGTCGACAATTACTTTTGGAAGCTATGCTGTCACGCCGGCCTCGATTATTACGAGATGTTATGTCAAGTAGAACCCAAAGCACATGTCGGTGCGGACAATATTATTGTTGATATTGGGAAGCTGGATCATTATTTGCGGTTGAATGGCATCGTAAATGCCTGATCGGATTCTAACAACACAGGAGGATAATGCATGAATATCCTGATTTGGTCTAACCAGTTCTCTATCGGCGGAGGAATGCGTCTGCTGTATAACCTGACTGCCGCTATTGCCCGACAGCCGGGAGTAGAGCGGGTCAGATTAGTCGTTGCACCAAACTCGCAGCTGCGAAATTATGTGGAGCTTCAGAAAACCGGGAATATTGAAATCTGCTATAATACCTTTCCCATTAACCATCCGCAGAGCAGTCACTTGCTTGCCAATATGAACGTGGTCTATTTCTTCTGGCCGCATACGGAGCAGTTCCAGGCCATCGACCGCCCTACCGTCTGCACCTTCCATGACACCACCATCTTTGATTTCGTGCCGCCTTTTATGAAAGGCGATGAATTATCGTTTCACTGGCGGTTGTCCAAGAAATGGATTGATCATACTTCCTCCGTCGTCGTCTCTTCCCAGCATGTCAAGAACCGGCTGATTGCCCATTTCGGCAACCGGTCCGAGCAGGCTTATGTCATTCCGCATGCGATCACGCCTATTGCCAATGTGTATAACCGCAAAGTATCGCCTGAGCTTGGAGCCCGTATTCCATCCGATTATATTATCTATCCTTCCAACACTTCCCCTCACAAGAACCACAACAATTTGCTGATGGGTCTTGCCAAGTCCAAGTACAAAAGAAAATACCCGTTAGTCTTAACCGGGTATTTGACCGATAAAATGCGCATTCCGTTTCCTGACAGCACCTCGGAGGTTAACTGGATTCCAACGCTGGTCTCCACCATGAAACGGACCGGACTATTCCTGGACCGTCAAGTATATCCGCTTGGCTTCGTCAGCGATAACGACATTCCGGCCTTGATCAAGAATGCCAAAGCACTCATCATGCCGAGCTTATCGGAAGGCGGCGGAAGTTATCCGGTAGAAGAAGCGCTGCGTCTCGGAACTCCGGTTCTCTGCTCGGACATTCCGGTTATGCGGGAGCATCTGTCGAGACACAGCGCCAAGATTGCCTGGTTTGACCCGCATAACCCGGATTCTATCGCTAAAGCATTGGATGATTTATTTGATAACTACGACAGCTATAAACTGTCCGCCCTGCACGGTGTCCATGATCCTACCCAAACCTGGGATGATATTGCCAAACAATATATTGAAGTATTCCGGATTACCTTCTGGCGCTATTACGGCAAAATTCTTTACTAGGAGCCGTTCATTCTTCCGATGATAGTCGCGTAATCCAGAGCAACGTCGGCCCAGCTCCTCTGCAGAAGACCGCTTGAAGCGGCCTTCTGCGCAGGTACGACCGACTTCCCTTGCACGTACAAGGTGCCAATTGAACCGGCCATTTCCACCGGATTGTAAGGATCGAAGGTAGCAAAGCTGCTCATATCCGGAATGACCTCCTGGACGATGGACAGACGCCCGAAGGAAACGGGGGTATCCATCAGCAAGGCTTCCACAATCGGGAATGGACAGCTGCCCTCAAATAAGGTAGGCACAACTACGCCTGCTGCGTATTTGTACAGCGACGGCAAATCGTTGGACGGGATGCGGCCCATAAAGATAATAGAGCCTCTAATAGAAGGGTCTGCGATCGCATTCAGCGCCTCCGTTATTTCCTGCTGCCTTGGCCGGTTAACCAGATCATCCGTAAATACCAGCTTCAAGCCGGATGCTCTGCCGAGCTCGGTGAGCCGGAAACGGTGGAAGGCATCCACCAGACGCTCATGGTTTTTATGAAGGCGGATAACGGACGGGAACGTTATATACGGCCCATATAAGTTATATTTGCTCCGGAACTCCATTTCCGTCTTGCTGCCAAAGGAAGAATATTCTTCATGAGGCGCAGCAAACCGGACGACCTCCGTCTGATGTACCGGGAGGTTAAGGAATGTGAGCCCTTCGTGATTGCGGATATATTCGGAGTCAAACACAACAATAGCCGCGTTTCTCGTAATTTTTTCGGCCAAGGAATGAATGTACTGATAATGATCCATATCCTTGGCGTACAAATCCGGGAAATGCATATAGACCAAATCATGAAGACAAACGATATACGGCCGGTGCAGATACTGAGCCAGCCCCATGCCGACGTACGGAACGATCCATACATCCGCGGGTACTGTCCGGTTAATGGTATTCATGCTGTCGGAGTGGTAAATTTGCAGGCGCGTCGGATAAATGGCTTTGAGCGTTGCGAATATCGATTCCGTCTCCCGGAAATTGGCTTCCGTTGTAGCGACATGCAGCGTAAATCCGTTGGCCAGACCTAGCAGCCCTTCGGACAAACGAACGATAAACCGCCCAATTCCTTCTCCGTCCATCGATATTTGGGAACCGAAGCAAAGGAAGATGCCAATATTCCCGTTTCCTGCGGATCTGGCGCCGGCAGCGGCTCTGACGTGCGGAGCAGGCGGATTGGGGGGACGCAGCAAGCTTTGCGCTTCTTCCGATATGAACAGACGCGCAATCAGCCCTTGCCTCGATACGCCGTAATTGATCGCCATCACATCATTGTTCACGTTTGCTTCATCCGGTTCGCGGCCCAGCAATTGAGCATAGATGCCATGGATAAAATCCAGGGTATGCGCCGGGTACAAGGATTGCAGGACAAAGGCAGCCGTGTTCCGGTCGCCGGAAGGCTTCCTGGTGATGACCTGCTCTGCCTCGCTGCTTTGCAGAATCGATGCAATTGCGGCGGCTCTGCTCATCCCGCCTGTTAGGAGCTTGCCTTTATAATCGTAGAAACCGGCGGGATCGGGCTCTCGCTGCAAAATTTGCCGGTACATCTCCCAAATAAAATCTTCATTATCCAGCTTGTAGATGAAATGAAGCCAATCCATGATCCGGCTTCCTTCCGCCAGACTTCCCCTGACTCTTGTGTTGTTCGCTCTTAAACGCGCGACATCTTCAACGGGTATTGAAGGGGCATCCGGTACGGCTAACGCTGGAGCCGACGAATCCCGTTTCTTCTTTCGTCTGCCTGCCCGTTTGCCGCGCAGCCGTCTCTTGCCTTTTCGTCTGGACAGCTTCTTCGGCTTGCCGTTCCTCCGTCTTCTGCTTCGTGTTGTTCGGCTTCGTGAGCTGCGTTTGACCGACTTGCGTTTCTTCTTTCGCTTCATCTGCCTGGCCTCCCATCACTCTTCATCTGTAGATAGAGTATTGTCACGGTCTGAAAAAGCAACGGCTGACGCCCTAGCCCTCTGGGGATTTCAACCATATTTGCTGAATTAGACGCCTGTCTAGCCGGATTTGAAGCATTTTATTGCATCTTGAATATGATGGGATATGCGAAAAGGAGTCGATTGTTTTGTTTCATCATGCCTTGCCGAACAAAACCGTAATCATTGGGGCCGGCGGTCACGCCAAAGTGATTGCGGATATCCTGCTTCACGATCCGCATGTTGAGCTTGTTGGTTGTATCGGTCATGATCCAAAAGCCACCGTCCTTGGTCTGCCGGTTCTTGGCGGTGATGAGCTTCTTCCGGAGCTGCTTGGGCAAGGCGTCCGCCATGCCTTCGTCGCCATTGGCAACAATGCCCGGCGGCACAAGCTTGCAAAGCATGCGGAAGCGCTGGGGTTCGAGCTTGTTAATGCCATTAGTCCGCGTGCGTATTTGGCGACCGGCGTCACGCTTGGCACCGGCATTGCGGTTATGCCGGGCAGCGTCATACAGCCGGATACCCGAATCGGCTCATATAGCATCATTAATACAGGAGCTACCGTTGACCATGACGGCAACATCGGCATTGCCTGCCATATTGCGCCAGGCTGCCATTTGTCCGGGAACGTTACGGTTGGCGACGAGTCCTTCCTTGGCACCGGCGTATCGGTCATTGACGGCATGCAGATTGGAGAAGGCTGCATGATTGGGGCAGGAGCAACCGTCATCCGGCCTATTCCTTCCTATTCGCTTGCCGTTGGTGTTCCAGCCATTGTTAAACGGACATTATCTTGAGAAATAAGGGAACTCGGAGGGAGGCATAACTCATGGACAACAAGTTTTATCCGGTTGCCGTTCCCGTATTTAACGGAAATGAAAAGAAATACGTCATGGACTGTATCGACTCTACCTGGATCTCTTCCGCCGGAAAGTATATTAACGCGTTCGAGGATAATTTCGCCGCCTATTGCGGCACCAAATATGCCATCTCCTGCAGCAATGGCACCACAGCCCTTCATCTGGCGCTGCTCGCCTTTGGCGTAGGACCAGGAGATGAGGTTATCGTTCCAACTGTTACCTTTATCGCTACCGCAAACGCGGTGGTCTACTGCGGCGCTACTCCCGTCTTTATCGATTGCGAGCCGGAGACCTGGAACCTTGATTATGAAAAGCTCGAAAGTCTTATCACGCCGCGCACGAAAGGCATTATCCCGGTGCATCTCTACGGCCACCCGGCCGATATGGACGCCGTCACGAGCATTGCGAGGAAGCATGGCTTATTCGTTCTGGAGGATGCGGCAGAAGCGCTTGGCGCCGAGTATAAAGGCAAACGGACCGGCTCGCTTGGCGATATCGCAACCTTCAGTCTCTTCGGCAACAAGATCATTACAACCGGCGAAGGCGGCATGATCACAACCAATGACGAGCAGCTTGCAAACAAGATGCGCACGCTCCGAGGCCAAGGCATCGATCCCGTCCGCAAATACTGGTTCCCGGTTATCGGATACAACTACCGTCTGACCAATCTGCAGGCAGCCGTCGGCTGTGCCCAGCTGGAGAATGTGGATTGGCATATTGGCGAACGGAAGAGAGTTGCCGCACTCTATCATGCGAACCTGAAGGATGAGCCATCCATCACCTTGCCCGTCGAGAAGTCATGGGCGAAGAACGTTTACTGGATGTTCAGCGTCGTTCTGAACGATGCCGACGAAGAACATCGAAATACGATTATGGCGCAGCTTAAGGACGACGGCATTGAGACACGGCCATTCTTTTACCCGATGCACGTTCTGCCTCCTTACCTCGGCATGCAGCCGCATGAGGAGTTCCCAGTCGCCAACCGGATCACGGCACAAGGCTTTAACGTCCCTACTTACGGCGGACTAACCGAGCAGGATATTCAGCATATTTGTGACCGGATTAAAGCGCGCGTTCGCGGCGTATAACGTATATATGAATGTGAAAAGCCCCTCTCATTATCCTTTAGGACAAAGAGATGGGCTTTTCGAATTTTTCTATATTAAATTAAGGTTTCATAATCCCAACGATTTCGTCCAGCAAGCGGTCTAGCGTCATTGGATCATCGTAGTTGAATTTGCTGTCCAGCGTGTAGACATGATTTTCTTTTACGGCCGGAATCGACTTCCAGAGACCACTTCCCGTCAATGTCGCTTGTCTTGCGGACGTTTCGTCGCTGCTGTCCGTCAGCAGGAATACATAGGAGCCCATATAATCAGGCAGCACTTCATCCGAAACATCGATAAATCTTTCGTTGCCGCTGATCAATTTGTCCACGCCTTTAGCCGGTGTAAAGCCTAGGTGGCCAAACAGGGTCGTATTAAGACCTTTATTGCCCATAATGTACATATCCGGTCCTAATAGAAGAAGGGAGGTTGCCGTATCCCCTTCCTTAATGTTCAGCTTGGCCTTAGTCGCCTCCACTTTCTCATCGTACTTTGCGAACCATTCGTCATACTCTTTCGTTTTGCCCAGCAGGTCCGCGATATGGCTCACGCGTTCTTTGGTCTGAAAAGTACCGTCAAGACCCACAACAACTGTCGGAGCAATCTTGCTCAGCGCGGCAAGTCCTTCCTCATCCCAGTCGTCAAAAATAATCAGGTCCGGCTGCAGCTCCAGTACCTTCTCGGAGGAATACGGGTAACCAACGTCCGCGATCCCCTCGATTAAATCCGGGTAAGCAATTTGGCTTGCGATTACGCTAAGCGTAGCGCCAGCCGGCTTAACGCCTAGTGCCAGCAGATCTCCGGGATTGCTGCCGACATAGACGATTTTTTGCGGATTGGTCGGAACCTCGACTTCATTGCCTTTATAGTCCTTGTAGATTTTAGTTGTGCTTGCGGTGCTTGTCTCTTCATTAACGGCTGTGCTGCTTGGAGCAGGCGCGGCACTTGAAGTGCTCTCGTTAGCCGGCGAATTAGCGTTGCCGCAAGCGGCAACAAATAAGGTTAAGAACAGAATACTGGATAACAGCTTTTTCATAAATAAACTCCCTCGCCATCTGATCTCTTTTTCTAATAATGATAATCATTATCACACACCAGATTATAGTGAGTTTTTACTCATTCGGCAAGAGGGAAAATAAAAAAGCTGCCTCTGCGAGACAGCTCTCTTGACCTTTATTCCCTATCCAGGCTTACATCGTAGCCCAGCTTGCGCATGTCGACTACCTTGCGCGCTTCCTCCAGATCGCCTGCCACCATCTCGCCGACGAGATCCTTCAAGCTGCTAACCGGCTGCCAGCCCAGCTTGGTCCGCGCTTTTGTCGAATCCCCGATCAGCAGCTCAACCTCGGATGGCCGGTAGAACCGAGGATCTACCTTCACCACCGTAGTCCCTTCCGGAAGCTGATAAGCCGGATTGCCGCATGATACCACATAGCCGTACTCCTCTGCGCCTTCCCCGTCGAAAGCGATCTCGATCCCCGCTTCCGCAAAAGCGAGCCGGACAAACTCCCTGACCTCCGTCGTCTCGCCTGTGGCAATCACATAATCCTCTGCCGTATCCTGCTGAAGAATCCGGTACATCGCATCGACGTAGTCGCGGGCATGGCCCCAGTCGCGCTTCGCCGACAGGTTGCCAAGCGCCAGCACATCCTGCAGTCCGTAAGCAATCCGCGCAACGGCCCGGGTTATTTTCCGAGTGACGAAGGTTTCTCCGCGTACCGGACTTTCATGGTTAAACAATATTCCGTTACAAGCATACATGTTATATGCTTCCCTGTAGTTCACCGTAATCCAATAGCCGTACAGCTTCGCTGCCGCGTAAGGACTGCGGGGGTAAAACGGCGTTGTCTCGCTCTGCGGCACCGCCTGCACCAGTCCGTATAGCTCAGAGGTAGAAGCCTGATAAATTCTGGTCTTCTCCGTTAACCCCAATATCCGGATGGCTTCTAGCAGCCGCAACGTTCCGATGCCGTCCGCATTAGCCGTATATTCGGGCGAATCGAAGCTGACGTGGACATGGCTCATCGCAGCCAAGTTATAAATTTCGTCCGGCCGAATGAGCTGGACCAATCGAACCAAGTTGGTGGAATCCGTCAAATCTCCGTAATGAAGCACCAGCTTCTGCCCCGTTTTATTCGCCTCGTCGGCAATCCGGTCGATCCGTCCGGTATTGGCGAGCGAGCTCCGGCGTCTAAGCCCATGTACAGTGTACCCTTTGGCGAGCAGCAGCTCTGCCAGATACATCCCATCCTGCCCGGTAATCCCTGTAATGAAGGCGACCTTATTCATGGTTCCCTCCGTCATCGTCATATTGAGCAGGTCGGTCTCCTGCTATCTTCCATATGGTATGACAGGACAAACTGTCTCGGCATCGGACAAAGAACCATTTTCAGCCAAAATGAAAGATGGCACTTAAGATAAGTACTATCGCCAGAACTACATACAAAATGAGGGATATCAGCAATGTTGTCCGTCTGTTCATCGTGCACCGTCCCCTTTAACATCGATATACGCTTACAGTATATGCGGGCGGGACATTAGCTGAGATTGTACGGCGGTTATTTTTTGTACGTGCAGCATTTGCACGCGAAAAAGCATTGCTTCCTCCCACTGTGATATAATGGAAACCTATGACGTCATTTTCTCCAACCGGGAGGGTTTACTGCTAATGCTGCTTTCCATTCTGCTTATTCTGGTCGCCATAATCGTGCTGCCACCGGTTATCTTCTTCAGCTACATGTACGCACTGTCGAAGAAACCGAAACATTCCATTATCCGTTCGCATCCGTTTCTCGGCTGGCTCCGCTATTTGCTTGAGAAGCTGGGTCCCGAGTTCCGCCAATACTGGTTTGACAATGATACGGAAGGCAGACCGTTCTCGCGGGCGGATTTTGTCGGCGTCGTCTATGCGGCCAAATACCGGACGGATCTGATCTCCTTCGGCGGCCGCCGGGACTACGAAAAGCCCGGATTTTATTTGTCCAACGCCATGTTTCCGAAATTAACGAGCGAGCTCAAGGTCGACAACCAGACGATGCTGCCCGGCAAGAAGTATGTGATTACCGATGAAGGAGTCTTCACTCGGCAGGAGAAGTTTATTTCCGAACAAGTCAGACCATGGCTCCTTCATGACGATGACGCTCTTATCGTAGGGGACAAGCGTGAACAGCCCTGGGTGCTGAAAGGATTATTTGGCGCTTCGGCTACCTCCTTTGGCGCGGTTGGCGAGAACTACATCCAGTCCACGGGCAGCGGCGCCAATATGGCGGGCGGCTCCTGGATTAACACGGGAGAAGGCGGCGTTGCCGACGTTCATCTGTCTACCGGCGTGGATGTCGTATCCCAGATTGGTCCCGGTCTATACGGCTTCCGGGATGATGCGGGCAAATTCTCCATCGAAGCGTTCAAACGCAAAGCCAGCCACTCCAACATTAAAGCCTTTGAATTGAAATTCCATCAAGGGGCGAAGATTCGCGGCGGGCATCTGGAAGGCTCCAAGGTCAACGAGAAGGTAGCTGCGGCACGGCTTGTAGCCGTTGGCAAAACCGTCAATTCCCCGAACCGCTTCGAGTTTCTGACGCTGCCGGAGGAAGCGCTGGAATTCATCCGAACGCTCCAGCAGGAAGGCGGCAAGCCGATCGGAGTCAAAATTGTCGTAGGCGATCCGAAGCGGCTTGAGCCCTTCTTCCAGGCGATGATCGACATGGACGTCTACCCTGACTTCATCACGGTAGACGGCTCCGAAGGCGGCTCAGGCGCCACCTTCAAAGCGATGGCGGACGGCATGGGGCTGCCGTTGTTCGCCGGCCTTCTCATCCTCGATGACACGGCGCGCAAATTTGGCGTTCGCGACAGGTTCAAGATTTTCGCCTCCGGCAAGCTTATTACCCCGGATAAAGTCGCTATTGCTCTGGCGCTTGGCGCCGATGCCGTTAACTCGGCCCGCGGTTTCATGATGGCAAACGGCTGCATCATGGCGCTGCAATGTCACACCGGCAAATGCCCGGCAGGCGTTACAACGACCGACGACAAGTACCAGGAAGCGCTCGCTCCGGAAGAAAAGCAGTGGCGCGTCATGAACTACATTCTCCAGATGCGCGAAGGTCTCTTCTCCCTTGCCGCGGCATGCGGCCTGAACAGCCCGCGCGAATTCCGCCGGGAGCATGTCGTGTTTATGACCGACAACGGTCATACTGACCGTGTGGTTGATCTATATCCGTATCCGGAAACGGTATGAGGCAGACAGAACAAAACCCGCTGATTCAGCGGGTTTTCTCTATTTTATAATACAGAAGATTCTCTTCTTCAAGCTTAACCTTCTTCTTCAAGGAAAACCCGCTCTTCTCGATTACTCGCATGGAGGCCGCATTCCGTATATGGGCTAGCGCAACCAAACTGTCAATTCTCGTATGCTGAAACAAGTACGCAATCATTCCTTTCACTGCTTGTGTGGTATAGCCTTTATTCCGGTACTGATTAGATATGGCATACATAATCTCCCGCTCCGGTACCGGCAGTTCATCTTTGTATCCCGTACAGCACCAGCCAATAAACTCCCCGCTAGACTTCTCGATAATTCCGAGTCTCAACCTCAGGTCGCCAACATCTCCGCCTTCAGCTGCAGCCTTGATGAACCTTTGGTTTTCCTCCAGCTCATAGTGGACAAACCACTCTTCGCGCTGCTCGCGGGATACGTTCCAACCTGGAAGAAACTCATAAATCTCCGGCTGCCAAGTGAGCGCATGCAAGCTTTCCAAGTCCTCTATCGCATATTCCCGCAGATATATCGCTTCACAATCAATGTTAATCTGGCTCATATGATCTCCCCCTTGCCATAAACGGCTCTACTTTCACTATATCAAGCCGTCAAAGCCTTTACTTTACCGCGTTTCATTAAATATAAACTTTCCCGTTCGAATTAAGTCTTGCAAATCCACATAACCCATCTTAAAATGAACTTATACGAACTTAAATAAACTTATTCAAACAAATCAATCGAACAATGGAGGTTATTTAATCATGGAAATCCGTTACGCTTCGCATCCGCAAGAGGTAAAAGCTTTCGACACAACGCGTCTTCGCCAAGAATTCCTGCTCGAAACCCTTTTCGTTCAAGACCAGCTGACTCTGACATACTCCCACGTTGACCGCTTTATCATTGGCGGCGCCGTACCTGTCAGCCAAGCGGTTAAGCTTGAAGCAGATACAAAAACAATGGGCGCGGCTACCTTCCTCGAGCGCCGCGAGATCGGCATTATTAACGTTGGCGGCCGCGGTACGGTTACGGTTGACGGTACGGCTTACGATATGGAAAACAAAGATTGCCTCTATATCGGCCTTGGCGCTGCTGAAGTGGTGTTTACAAGCTCTGATGCTGCGAATCCCGCAAAGTTCTACCTGAATTCGACGCCGGCTCACAAAAACTACCCGACGGTTAAAGCCTCGATCAGCGAAGCTTCCCCGAACCATCTGGGTGCTCTTAATACAAACAATGAGCGTACCATTTACCGCTACATCCATACCGGCGGCATTCAAAGCTGTCAGCTGGTCATGGGTCTTACCATGCTGAAGCCGGGCAGCAACTGGAACACGATGCCTTGTCATACGCATAATCGCCGCTCCGAGGTTTACCTGTACTTCGATATGCAAGCAGACGGCAACGTCTTCCACTTCATGGGCGAGCCGCAGGAAACCCGCCATCTTGTTGTTCGCAACGAGCAAGCCATCCTGTCGCCTAGCTGGTCAATCCACAGCGGTGTTGGCACCAGCGCATATACGTTCATCTGGGGCATGGCCGGCGAGAACCAAATCTTTGAAGATATGGACGCTGTAGCGCCTCAAGATTTGAAATAACAATGAATGCAATCCGAAGACATGAACGAATTATGGAAGCCCTGCTGGCCAGCCGCGAAGTCACGGTTCAGGAATTAAGCGAACGATTGAATGTGACGGGCAAGACGATCCGCGAGGATCTGGCGAGGCTTGAGGAAAAAGGACTGCTCCTCCGTATTCACGGGGGAGCAGTTCTTGCCCAATCGGGCCAGCTTGGAATCCTATCTCAGCAAGAGCCGCTTGTGCGCCATGCCTCGGCGAAGACGGAGATTGCGGAGCTGGCGCTTTCTTTTATTAAGGCCGGCGATATTATTGCTCTCGATGGCGGCAGCACGACGCTTGAGATGGCGAAGAAGCTTCCCAATCAGCCTCTTACCGTCGTTACGAACGATGTGCATATCATCGCCGAGCTGTCGCGCAAGGATGAGATCCAGCTGGTTGTGCCCGGGGGCTACCGTGTCCGCAATATGCTTGCTGGCGCTGAAGCGGAAGCTTATATCCGGAAGCTGAATATTAAGAAAGCTTTCCTGTCCGCAACGGGCGTTCATGCCGATTTTGGATTTACGATATATACCGGTGATCTGACGGCATTCAAGAGAGCCCTTCTCGATACCTCTCAAAGCTCATATGTCGTTGTTGATCATCACAAATTTGGCCAAGGCGCTTTGTTTACCTTTGCAAACTTTCATGAAATTACAACGATCATTACCGACTCCGGGATTTCGGCGGATACGGCTGAGCAGTACCGGCAAGCCGGTGCAAATCTCGCGATCTATGAAAGGATGAATTAATCGATGTTATTTGATCTGACAGGCAAAACCGCAGTTGTAACCGGCACTTCCGGCGGGCTTGGCCAAGCCATGGCGCTTGGACTGGCGGAAGCCGGCGCGTCCATCGTAGCGATCTCCTCTTCGAACAGTCATGCTACCGTTGAAGCGATTCGCGCGATCGGGGGACAAGCGGAAGAAATCTCAGCTGATCTCAGCAATGCCGATCTTCTTGAGGACGTGTTTAACCAGGCTCTCGGATTTTTCGGCAAAGTGGACATTCTCGTTAACAACGCCGGTATTATCCGCCGTACGCCGGCTGCGGATCATGCGGCAAAAGACTGGTACGATGTCATTGATCTGAACCTGAACTCTGTCTTTTTCCTCAGCCAGCTTGCCGGCCGTCATATGCTGGAGCGCGGCAGCGGCAAAATCATTAACATCGCATCGATGCTCAGCTACCAAGGCGGCATTAACGTACCCGGTTACACGGCTAGCAAACATGCGGTTGCCGGCGTAACTAAGGCGCTGGCCAATGAATGGGCTGGCCGAGGCGTTAATGTCAACGCTATTGCGCCAGGCTACATGACCACCAACAATACGGCCCCTATCCTGAAGGATGAAGCCCGTACGAATTCCATTACGGAACGCATTCCGGCAGGCCGCTGGGGTACGCCGGATGACCTGAAAGGTCCGGTTGTATTCCTCTCCTCCGCGGCATCCGACTACCTGAGCGGACATGTCCTCAACGTAGACGGCGGCTGGATGGGCCGGTAACAGTTAACAGCTATTCAAAAAAGCGCTCCAGCTCTGGAGCGCTTTTTTGTTTTCTATTGCAATGTTATCTCTTACCATCATATAAGGTGAAAAAGCTGCCCGGGATCATCCCCTCGGGCAGCTACCTTGATTATTTCAGACCGCTTGTACTAATCCCTTCCACGATATGCTTCTGGAAGAAGAAGAAGATCGCGAATACGGGCAGCAGGCTGACAATCGACATCGCGAACATGGCCCCCCAGTTGGAGAGAGTCTCGGCATCGAGATACATCTTAAGCGCCATGGATACCGTGTACATCGACGGCTTGTTCAGATAGAGCAGCGGACCAATCAGGTCCTCCCAGCGCCAGTAGAACGAGAAGATGGCAGCGGTAGCCATTGCCGGAATAATAAGCGGCAGAATAATGCGGTAGAACAATCTGAACTTGCCGCAGCCGTCAATCGTTGCCGCTTCATCCAGTTCACCCGGAATCGTCCGGATAAATTGCACCATCAGGAAGATAAAGAACGGTGCCCCGAAGTATGCCGGAATAACAATTGGCTTAATAGAATTAAGCCAGTGGAGCTTGGAGAACAGAATATATTGCGGCACCAGAGTTACATCATGCGGCAGCATGAGCGTAACCATCATAATGGCAAACCAGAATTTTTTGCCCCGGAAATTCAATCGTCCAAACCCAAAGGCAACTATCGCAGAAGATAATACGGCACCAATCGTAGCCAGCACAACAAGAACCAGCGTATTGTAGATGTAGGTGCCAAACGAATGACCGCCAATCCCTGCCCAGCCGTCCGAATAGTTCGTCCAAATCCAGTGATCCGGAATCAAATTGCCGGAGGTTGTAAAGATCGTTTCGCTTTTCTTGAAGGAGCTCATGAGGAGCCAGATTACGGGATAGATCATCAAGATAGCGCCGCCTGCGGCAGCAATATGATAAATCGGCCATCTCCATTTTTTCGCTATCATGCGCTTACCCCTCCTTCGACTCGTAATGAACCCAGTATTTGGACGACAGGAACAGGACTGCGGTCAGTACCGAAACGATGATGAGCATGATCCAGGCCATTGCCGATGCCGTGCCCATATCGAAGAATTGGAAGCCTTGACGGAATAAATACAACGAATAGAGCAAAGTTCCGTCGAGCGGTCCGCCCGTCCCCTTGGAAATAATATAAGCCGGAACAAACGTCATGAAAGCCCCGATTGTTTGCATAATCGCATTAAACAATATGATCGGTGTCAGCATTGGCACCGTTATTTTAAAGAATCGGTTAATACCATTTGCGCCGTCTACGCTTGCAGCTTCATACAAGCTGGCCGGAATGTTCTTGAGACCTGCCAGGAAGATAAGCATCGAGGAGCCGAACTGCCAAGCCGACAAGGTAATAAGCATCCAAAGCGCTGCCATCGGATCGGCGAACCATCTTACCGCATCCAGGCCCACAGCTTCAAGCATCACATTAATTATCCCTTTATCGCCGTACAGATTGCGCCACATGATGGACACGGCTACGCTGCCGCCGATAATGGATGGAAGATAGAACAAGGTCCGATACACGCCGACCGCTCTCGAAGCGGTATTAAGCAGCATGGCAACCATAAGGGCGAAGAACAAGCGAAGCGGAACTCCGATAAAGACGTACAGGAATGTAACTTTGAGCGATTTCCAAAACTTCTTGTCACTCGTAAAGAGATCATGATAATTATCAATGCCCACCCACGAAGGGGTCGTAAACAGATCATAATCGGTAAACGACAAATAGAGGGAAGCTAAAATCGGAACAAAGGTAAAGACTAGAAAACCAACGACAAAAGGGCTGATAAACGCATAACCCGTTATATCCTTCTTCAAAGCCACTTTCATTTCCACCAACTCCTGCACAAGATTCGCCGCCAATTTTTATAAAAGATGGCTGGCCGCTTATGGCCAGCCATCCCCTGCCTGACATTCCTTATTTGTTCTTGGCTAATATCGCATTGGCTTCCTCGCGGAATTGCTTGGCTGCTTCCTCGGCGGTAATCTGCTGGAAGTCCATTTGCTCCGCAAGCGAGCTGAACAAGGTAATAATCTCCGCTGCGCCGATTGGATCCGGCGGATCCATTTGGGAGCTGTTGTCTTGTGCCCAAGCGACATAATCGAATACTTGCTGTTGAGCCGGTTCAAGCGTAGGCTTGATGGCTTCAATGACTTTGCTGTTCACCGGTACGCCGCGGTCGCCTTTGATCAGCTTGTTGGCTTCGATATCATTCACGAAGAAGTTGATAAAGTCTGCGGCTGCTTCTTTTTGCTTGGAGTTCTGTGCAATCGAGAAGTACATGCTTGGCTTCAGATAGAGGCCTTTCTCGCGGTCCGGACCAGGCATATTCGCCATTTCCAGAGGACGGTTCGCCACTTGCTGAATGCCGACGAATTGGTTCGTCCATTGCCAAATGCCAACTTGCTGACTCTTGACCAGCAGGTCGTCTTCCAGGCCTTTAATTTGCGCTTTCACGTCCGGCGGAGGCGTATCTCCATCCTTGACGAGCTGAGCCAGCGGTTTGAAGAAATCAGCGAACAGCTTGTCGTCTTCGTAACCGAGGGCGGTACCTTCCGCATTATAGAGATGCTGGCCCTTCGTGCGCAGGTAGTAGCCGAAGAATACTTCCGGGCGGAAGCCGTTATCGAAGTAAAGTCCCGCTTCCTTCGCTTTTGCCGCCAGCGCGAAGTAATCATCCCATGTCCAGTCGTCCGCCGGCTTGTCCACGCCAAGCTTCTTCAGAAGCTCGGGATCGTATTGGAAGTTTACCGTATTTACGCCTAGGTTAAAGCCGTACAGCTTGTCGCCTACTTTACCGCCGGAGATCGCGTTCTCCGAAATATCCGTTGTATCAATCTGGTTGTTTAAGTATGGCGTAAGATCGGCCAGCTGTCCTTTCGAGCCATATTGCGACAGGTAGGAAATATCCATTTGCACGATGTCGGGAAGTTCGCTTGCCGCCGCTTCCGGTGCGAGCTTCTTCCAGTAGTCGTCAAAGTTAGCGTACTCGGATTCGATCTTCACATTTGGATGAGCGGCCTCATACATTTTGATCACTTCGAGCGTGTAATCATGACGAGGCTGCGAACCCCACCAGGCAATGCGGAGCGTAACATTCTCCCCTGCATCCGATTTCCCCGCGTTTGCCGAATTGCTTGCATTGGCGTTGGCGGCTTGATTGGCGTTGTTATTGCTGCTGCCTCCATTGCCGCATGCTGCTGTAAGAGTCGTAGCCAAGATGAGTGCGATTGCTGCCGATAGCTTCTTTCCCATGTTTCTAGCGCCCCTTCCTCAAACCATGTAAGTGTTTACATTTCCTATAGTACAGCCAAACAGAAGAGGCCGGAATCGAATTACCAGTGATTTTTCGTCAAAAAACAGACATCTTGTTCAGGAGGTTTTCTTGAAATCGGAGGGCGACTTTCCTGTATATTTCTTAAAGACCTGGCTGAAATAATGAGGATTATCGCCAAAGCCCAGCTGCTCCGCAAGTTCAAATACTTTAACGTCATTGCTTTCCTCGATGAGCTCGAGCGCTTTGTCCATCCTAGTTTTCATGACATAATTTGAGAATTTATCCCCCGTCTCTTTCTTGAACAGCTTGCCTAAATAATCCGCGTTCATATATAAAATCTCGCTTGCCGCCCATTGCAGGGATAACGCCGGGTTGCTTAAATGCTCCGTTACGATATTCATCATCTTCTGGATAATGCCGGAATGGCGGCTGGACTGGATTTCATAATTCTCCTCGCAAATCCGCTTGGCGGCGTCCTGTACGAAGCTTTGCAGCGCCTGCAGGGTGCTCAAGCCTTCAATCCGGGCGAGCAGCTGCAAATATTCATTCATCCTTCTTGGCTCCGCCTGTCTGAAGAGCGCGACATACAGGGGGATCACATAAGACTTGGCCGTCAAGTCATCAAGCCTAAGCTCAGCCAGAATCCGGAAGGCTTCGTCAAGCTCCCTGCTTACCTCTTCCCAGTTGCCTGACTTGGCAGCCATGCAAAGCTGCGCATCATCAAAGAGGAAGGCTTGCTCCACCTGTTCATGCTGCTGCTGAATGTCACGGACCGTGATCAGGCTTCCTCCGCCCAAGTAGAAGCGATGGTTCAGGCAGCTGCGCGTATCCATGTACATTTTCCGGGCTTCCGACAGCTCGCCGGCATCACTGATCGCAATGGTTGTATCCAGCTTGAAATACCCCATGAAGGTCCGTTTCACTTCCGCCAAAATGTTCAGCAGCTCGCTTTCGGGATACTGGTCGCGGACCAGAATGAGCAGCTGGCTGCCTATCGTCGTACTGAGCAGAATCGTTGGCCTTCCTATGATATCCTCCGCAATATTTTTAAGCGCAAAGAGATGATCGAATTCATAGGAGCCTTCCAGCTGGCACAACAGCAGCCTGGCCTCCAGGTTCTCAAGCTGGATGCCAAACAGCCTGCCGTACTCGTCCCACTCCCGGCGTCCGTAACGCTTATTCGTCACATACTCCTTCAGAAACTGCTCTTTGGCACTGGGAAGCACCTTCTTTAATTCTTCCTGCATCCGGCGCATGAAAGCATCGGTATGCCGTTCTTGATCTAGCTGCTCCACCACGGATGCAAGGGCCTCGGCAATCGTATTCTCATTGCAAGGCTTCAGTAAATAATGCTTTACGCCGTATTGCATCGCCTGGCGGGCATAGTCGAAATCGCCAAAGCCGCTCAGCATAATGCAGGCAATGTGCGGATGAGTTTCCTTCAAACGCTTGACCAGACTTAGACCGTCCATACCCGGCATGCGGATATCGCTTATAATAATGTCCGGCACCTGAGACTCTATGAACTGAAGAGCCTCCAGCCCGTTGCGTGCCGTACCGGCAAGCTGCGTCCCGTACCTCTCCCAATCCATCAGGGATGCAATGCCCTCCAGAATAATCCGTTCATCGTCAATTAACAGCACTTTATACTTCATGTTCTGTCCCCCATTTCAATTGGCAGATACAACGTGATTCTCGTGTATTGCGGCGGAACGCCGTCCACCCGGATTCCATAAGCCTCGCCAAACAGCATCTTGATGCGGTCCTCGATATTGCGGAGGCCAATGCCTGTCCCGCGAGGGGTAATGGCGCCGTTTCTAAGCTGGTCTATCACATCGGCTGCAAGTCCCGGTCCATTATCCGATACGGTGATGGCAATACCGCCTTCACATTCCTCGGCCGCAATGGTAATGACGCATGCCTCAATCATCTGCTCCAGCCCGTAATGGATGGCATTCTCCACCAGAGGCTGCAGGCTCAGCTTGGGTACGTAGACGCCAAGCAACCGCTCGGGAATCCGGTTCTCGAAGACAAGCCGTTCTTCAAATCGGATATGCTGAATGGCAATATAGTGGCTGACCAGCCTCATCTCATCCTCCAGCGTAACGGTAGGCTGTTTGTGGCTGATCGTGCTTCGGAGCAAATAACCAAGGGATTCGACCATAACCGAGATTTGCTTATGACCGGCGATTTTGGCAGACCAGTTAATAGACTCTAATGTGTTGTACAGAAAATGCGGATTAATCTGTGCTTGCAGCGCCTTGAATTCCGTATCCTTAATGGTAAGCTGCTTGACATAGTTTTCGTTGATAAGCTCATCTATTCGACCCACCATCATCCGGAAATTGCGCTGCAATTGTCCCGCTTCATCCTTCGCGAGGTTCCGCTCCTCCTGCTCATCGGCTGCAAATTCGAAATGCCCAAGCTGGATTCGCTTCATCTTCTGATTCAGCCGTTCGATTGGACCCGTAATGGACCGCGAGAAGCTGAGGGCGCCGCCCAAAATAAGCACCGAGAGAATAATGTAGATGATGATAACAGTATTTTTTGCCGATTCGGTTGTATGGAAGATATCCTCGTAGGAATTAACATTGACGTATACCCAGTCCAAATAGCCGGACGAGAAATAGGTGATGAAATATTTTTTGCCCGACAACGTTACGATCTTGAAGCCCTGCTGACCGGGAAGCTGCAAGGAAGCCAGATTAATTCCGTTAGGCTGATCATGCGGGTAAACCAGATTGCCGCCCTTCTCCATAATGGCGAAATACGCTTTGGAATTATCCGCGGATGTCACCAGATCGCTGTAAAGCCGGTCAATGTCGATCCGGACTGCCATATTGCCAAGGTGATCAAGCTCAAGACCGTCCACCCTGCGGATTTCCCTGCCGGCAATCAGGGCATTGTCCCCATGGTCCGGGAAAATAAAGCGGACGCCTCCATTTGTTTTATTCGTCTCGTCGACGACCTGGGCGTTGCGTCCCGTTGATAGATTAATCATTTTGTAACCGTTTCCATATTGCTTCTTAAAAATATCCATCACATGAAAAGATAAAATATACTTCTCGTTGCTCGTGAAGGTAAGCAGACGCTGGCGTATATTGACCGCCGTCAAGTAATTGCTATACTCGGATCCGCCAGCCTTGATCTCGCTCAGATAATCCTGGATATAGCTGTCCGTCGCAATCTTGAAGGAGATCTTCTCCATATTGCGGAGCTCCTTCTCAACGCCAAGCGAAGCGCTGTTCAAGGCGCTGGCCGATTGCTTGTAAATTTCCTTGTCATAGGCGCGAAAAGCATAATGCATAACCGCAAATGTCGCGATGCCGATTACCGCCATCATTAAGGCGAGCAGGACAATTATTTTATACTTGATCCGCAAATTGTAATAGAAAGCCAATAATCCCAGCCTCAATTCGATGCCCCTCCTATCCATTATGCGAGAGTATAGACAAAAAAAAGCGAAGGCAGCAGATAAAGCGGGAATATCCCCGCAGTACCGCTGCCCGAAAAACGTTTCTCTTACGCAGGTCACGGGTGGATAGACTCAACCGAGTGCCGTAATCTCCAGGAATTGTCCGTAACCACCATACCATGCGTCCCCTTCTTCAGGGCCGTAATTTGTAACCGGGAAAGAATCCCCGATCGCCCGCCGGGCTTCCCATATATCCGCAAACTCTCCTCTGGCAATCCACTGAACAGCCAAATTCCCGATCGCGCTTGCTTCCGCAGGTCCAGCCCAGACCGGCTTGCCGATAGCATTCGCCGTCCATTGGCAGAGGAGCGTATTATGAATACCTCCGCCTACCATATGCAGACCGTTGAACTGTTGACCGGACAAGCGCTCCGTCATCTCAAGCACATAGCGGTACTTATATGCGAGGCTTTCCAATATGCAGCGGACCAGCGTTCCGACATCTTCAGGAACAGGTTGATTGGTTTTCCGGCAATATTCCTTCACCCTGCCCGGCATATCGCCCGGCGCCATAAACACCGGATCATCGGGATCAATAAACGCGGCAAAGGCCGGTGCTTCTCCAGCCAGCTTCACGAGCTCGGGGAAGCTGTAGTTCTGGCCCGTCCGTTCCCATTCCCTGCGGCATTCCTGCAGAATCCACAAACCCATAATGTTCTTGAGCAGTCGGTAGGTGCCGCCAAAGCCGCCTTCATTCGTAAAATTAAGCTGCTGCGCTTCGTCCGTAATAATCGGCTCCGATATCTCCGTCCCAAGCAGCGACCATGTCCCGCAGCTCAAATAAGCAAAGGACCGGTCAAGTGCCGGAACAGCCACAACCGCGGATGCCGTATCATGCTCCGCTACCGCATGAACGGGAATTGGCCCTAATCCTAGCTCTTCCTGAACGGATGGCTGTAAATACCCGGCAGGCGAACCCGGCTGAAGCACATCTCCAAACCAGGTCTGCGGCAGGTCAAGATGCCGCAATAGCTCCTCATCCCATTGCTGCTTGACCGGATTGTACAGCTGGGTTGTGGTAGCGTTAGAGAACTCATTGTGCATTTCACCGGTCAGAAAATAGCGGAGCAGATCCGGGATCATCAGGAAATGCTTGGCCGAGTCAAGCTGCGGCGACTGATTGAGCTTCGCCGCATACAGCTGATAGATGGTGTTAAAAGGCAGAAATTGGATGCCCGTTGCCTTAAAGATCTCATCCGGGGTCAATTCCTCCTGCAGCTTCTCCATCATCCCGGCACTCGACCGGTCACGATAATGAAGCGGATTGCCAAGCAGGCTGCCATCACCGGCTATTAGACCAAAGTCCACGGCCCAGGAATCAATCCCGATGCTTACCGGCAGTACGCCTTTATGCTTGGCTTTAAGCAAGCCTTGCTTAATTTCGTGATACAGCCGGAGAATATCCCAGTGCAGACGGTCACCCGCCTGCACCGGATCGTTAGGGAACCGGTGCAGCTCCTCGGTTACGATCTTCCCGTCCCTCAGGCTGCCAAGAATAGCTCTGCCGCTGCTTGCGCCGAGGTCAAAGGCAAGAATATCTGACAATCGGTCGCCCTCCTAACCGCGCTTCAGCAATACGTTTTGTTCGTACTCTTTCACTTCGGCAATCCATTGCTCGCGGACGGGTACACCCTTCGCGGCGCAATAGTAGTCCCAGATCGCGCCAAACGGATACGATTTGAATTCCTCCGTTAACGCCAGGCGAGTTGTATAATCGCCTTCCAATTCGATTTTCTTCAGCGTCTCAACCGGCTCGAGCATGGCACGGAGCAGGGCTTTGATCGTATTGCGAGTTCCAACCACCCATGCAGCTACGCGGTTAATGCTGGCATCAAAGAAATCGAGGCCAATATGGGTAGTGCCCAGTAGATCATGGCGCACCAGCTCTCTGCCGATCTCCAGCAGTTCATCGTCCATAATAACGACATGATCGCTGTCCCATCTCATCGGGCGGCTTACATGAAGCAGGATGCCGCTTGTAAAGAGCGCAAGAGAAGATAATTTATTCGAAATCACTTCCGTCGGGTGGAAATGACCCGCATCAAGGCAGATCAGCTTGTCGTTCTGCAGTCCGTAACCCATATAGAATTCATGGGAGCCGACTACATACGCTTCGGAACCCAGACCAAACAGCTTGCTCTCCACGGCGTCCAGGTTGTATTTTGGATCAATCGGTTCGGCAAATACTTCATCGAGCGAAGCCTTCAGCCGCTTGCGCGGGGTCATCCGGTCAACCGGATTATCCTTGAAGCCGTCGGGAACCCAGACGTTGGTCACGCAAGTCTGGCCCAGCTGCTCGCCAAAGTAAGCGCCGATGCGGCGGGACGCTTTGCAATGGTCAATCCAGAATTGCCGGATCTCCGGATCGGGATGGCTTAGCGTAAAGCCGTCGCTCGATTTCTCATGCGAGAAGCAGGTTGGATTGAAGTCCAGTCCAACACCCTGCTCCTTCGCCCAAGTTACCCAGCCTTCATAATGACGCGGCTCGAGCTCATCGAGCTCTACCTTCTCGCTCGTATCTGTATAGATGGCATGAAGATTTACTTTATGCTTGCCCGGAATGAGTGAGAAGGCTTTGTCCAGATCGGAACGAAGCTCCTCCGGATTTCGAGCCGCGCCCGGATATTGACCGGTAACCGAGATGCCTCCGGTTAATTCCTGATCGGCGTTCAGGAAACCCTTCACGTCATCCCCTTGCCAGCAATGCATGGAAACCTTGATTGTCTCCAGCTTTTGCAATACCTCATCCGTATCAATGCCATGCCGGGCATACAATGCCTTTGCCGCTTCATAAGCTTGCTTCACATTTGGATCCATCTGTGCGGGACGCCTCCTTCTTAGCGTGTGAATGCAGCCGGTACGCCGCCGTCAATCGTCAGCATGCAGCCGGTTGTTTTGTCAGACTTCGAGGATGCGAAGAAGGCGATGCCTTCCGCAATATCTCTAGGATAAATATTGACGAGCAAGGTCGTCCGTTTGCGGTAGTGCTCTTCCAATTGATCAGGCTCAATACCGTAAGCGGCAGCGCGTTCATTGCGCCATGCGCCGTTCCAAATCGCCGATCCCTGCAGGATGGCATCCGGCAGAATCGTATTGACGCGAATACCGAATTCTCCGCCTTCCGCCGCGATACAGCGCGCAAGATGAGCCTCCAGCGCTTTCGCGGAGCTGTAAGCCGTTACGCTCTTGCCAGCGAAGATCGAGTTCTTGGAGCCGATAAATACCATGTTGCCGCCAATGCCTTGCTGTTTCATCAGCTTGAACGCTTCGCGGGCAACCAGGAAATAGCCGGTGCCAAGCACGTTAATGTTCAAATTCCATTCTTTCAGCGATGTTTCGTCAAACGGGCTGGACGTTGCAAGACCTGCGTTATTAACAATAATGTCAACGCCGCCGTACACGAGGGATACTTCGGCATAAGCAGCCTGTACAGCCTGCTCGTCCGTAACGTCCATCTTGACGGCATAAGCACGGTTCTCTCCGTATTTGTCATTAATCTCTTGAGCAACCTTTTGCGCGCCTTCCAGATTCAAGTCGGCAAGCACCACATGCGCGCCTTCCGATACGAGGCGGCGTGCCGTCTCGCTGCCGATACCCCCTGCACCGCCGGTAATAAAGGCAACCTTGCGGGAGAATTCGGCCTCCGCGGGAGCAAGCGACAGCTTGTAAAGCTCAAGCGGCCAGTATTCCACGTTATACGACTCGTTCGCGCTAAGGGATACGAAGCTGCCCAGGGCGGTAGCGCCGCGCATAACCGAAATCGCACGGTGGTACAAAGCGCCGCTGACTTGCGACAATGCCCAGCTCTTGCCTGTATTAATCATGCCAAGACCCGGAATCAGAATAACGCGAGGAGCCGCTTCGAACATCACGTCGCCATCGTTTTTGTTTTCTTCGAAGTAGGCTTTGTATTGTTCTTTATAAGCCGCAACGCCTTCAATCAATTTCGACTTGAGGCCGTCGATATCCTCTGTATTTGGCGTCCAGTCGATGAAGAGCGGAACAACCTTCGTATGAACGAGATGATCCGGGCAAGCCGCGCCTACCTGCGACAGCTTCGCCGCATCCGCACCGCCAACAAATGCAAGCACGTCTTCTTGATCGTCGTAAGAAAGAATCATTTTCTTCACATCGGATACCGCGCCGCGGATCGTAGGCATCACTTGCGCTGCGATTTGACGGCGAATCTCAGCCGGAAGGGCCTCGTGCTTCACTCCGCCAAACAGCTTGGCTTCATTTACGCGGGCTTCAATGAAAGCTTCCGCTTCATTAATAATCTTAATGGTTTGCGCGTAGCTTTCTTCGGAGGTTTCGCCCCAAGTAACCAAGCCATGCTTCTCCATCAGAACCAGCTCGGCGTTCGGATTAGCCAATACGCCTTCCGCGATCATCTTCGAGAGGGTAAAGCCGGGACGCACGTAAGGAACCCAAACAAATCGGTTGCCGAAAATCTCTTCCGCCAAATGACGGCCGTTGTCCGCGCAGCACAAGCTGATAATGGCGTCCGGATGCGTATGGTCGACATGCTTGAACGGCAAGAACGCATGCAGCAACGTTTCGATCGATGCGCGCGGATGCTTCGCGTCAATCATGCAGTTGCCAAGGTAAGCCACCATCTCTTCGTCCGTCATTTCGCCGCGTTCGAAGAGCGGACGGATATCTTCCATGCGGAGGCCGGTAAAGTTCGCTGCTTTCATCGAACCAAGATCCGAGCCGCTGCCTTTTACGTACATGACTTCAATATCACGGCCGCGGAAGTCCTTAACCGTTGTTTTAGCAGAGGTATTGCCGCCATAGATGTTGCAGACGCGGCGGTCCGCGCCGATCAGGTTGGAGCGGTAGACCAATTGATCAAGACCATTCGTAAATTGGGATGCCTGGGATGATTGCCATAAGCTTTGTACCATTTTGTTTACCTCCGAATACTTTGTTTTATCTTTATGTTTTGATAGTATCACGTTTGTTTTTATTTGAAAACAAAATGTTTCGGACATAAACAAATATATTCAAAAACAAAAAGAGCGGGACAGCTCCCGCTCCAGTCTACCTGCTACTTCTGAATAAAATCTGCGATTGCGACTTTTCGACCCGTCCGCGCGCTTTCAAGCGCGGCGTTCACCATCGCCATGCTGTATTGGTTATCCCGGCTGTCCGTCTCCGCCCTGCGGTTCTCCCGGAGAGAGAGGAACATCTCGTCCAGACAGCCCGGATGTCCGGTTCTTTCCGAATAGACGGCTGGATCCGCCTCAACGCGGACAAAGGATTTGATAAACTTTCCTTCTTGCTCTTCCGGAGCTACCACTTCCGCATATGGCGCATCATGCCCGTTCCATATAGCGGTACCCTTCTCGCCGGTAATCCGCCAATCCGCTTCCCATGAAGTATGTGCCCCTTCCGCGCACCATGAACCGCGGTAATTAAACACGGATCCGTCGGACATTTCGAAGATGCAGACGGCCGCGGCAGCCCCCTCGTACCAGGAGCCTGGCGGGTTAAACTCATGGCAATAGACCGATACCGGATCAGCGCCAAGAATGAGGCGTGCCTGATCGAAGGTGTGGATCGCCATATCGAGCAGCAGCGGACTTGCCATCGTATCCCGGAATCCGCCGAAGTGCGGGCCGAGGAAGAAATCCGCGTTCACAAAGCCAGGCTTGCCGATGGTTCCCGATTCGATCAAGTGACGCAGCGAACGGATTCGGGGATCAAACCGGCGGTTCTGCATGACCGCGTGCGACTTGCCTGTCTCTTCGGCAATCCGGATCAGATCCTTGCATTCCTCCGCTGTTTCGGCAAGCGGCTTCTCTCCGAAGATGTTGCAGCCAAGCTGCATAGCCGTACTTGCAATCTTGTGATGGCTTGCCGGAATCGTCACGTCAAAGACGAGATTCGCCCCCGTTGCTTCTATCGCTTCGGCAAGATCCGTGAAGGTACGGCAATCCAGTCCTTTCTTCTCCCGCATCTTCTCGGCGAATTCCAGCTTGATATCCACTAACGCTACGATTTCGGTATCTTCCCGCTCAATCGCGGTATCAATCCAGATATTCGACATGCCTCCGCAGCCCGCTACTACTACCTTATAAGTCGCGTTCATCGTCATTCACCTCTTACTTCGGATTCGGCACAATCGCTCCGCCGCGGCATTGCTTCAAATAGTTCAACGCGTGTACTTGTCCCGTCATCTCAAGCTCGCCGTTGTAGACCGGATCATGCCAGCCTTCAATATCGATGGTGCCTTGGTATCCGGCTTGTCTCAGGATTGTAATAATGTCCGTCCAGTTCGAATCGCCAAAGCCCGGCGTCCGGTGCCATACGAATGGCTTTGGACCATGAATGCCGTATTCTTTTACGACATCCCAAGCAATTGTGGCATCCTTCCCATGAACGTGGAACACTTTGTCCACCCATTTGCGGAGCTGAGGAATCGGGTCAATAAGCGATACCATCTGATGGCACGGCTCCCATTGCAAGCCGATATTGTCGGAAGGAATCGCGTTAAACATCATCTCCCAAGCTGTCGGATTATGAGCGATGTTCCAGTCGCCCGTTTCCCATGTGCCGCCCATATCGCAGTTCTCGAAAGCAATGCGCACCCCTTTGTCCGCAGCACGCCTGCCAAGCTCCCCGAACACCTCCGCATAACGCGGAATGGAGCTTTCGATCGATTCGCCGGTCAAGCGGCCGGTGAAACCGGATACAATATTAGTGCCGAACAAATGCGCCTGATCAATCAGTCTCTCCCAGCTGGCAAGCGTATCCGCATTGTCCCCTGCGCCTGTCAGAGGATTGCCAAATATGCCAACCGTCGATATAATGAAACCGAATTCATCCGAAAGCTCGCGAACGCGTTTCGCCGTTTCAACAAGATCCGTTTTCCCCGTCGTTTGCCAGAATGTCAGGCTGTACGACTCAAAGCCATGAGGAGCAATTTGAGGAATAACGCGGACTGCGTCTCCTCCTCCTACCAATGTTCCAATACGAAGCAATTGTGTCATATCATTACCACTCCTATTTTGGTGGATTAATTTTGATTGCAACCTCAGTATAGCGCGGGTAAATGGACGATTCTCTACCATTCTTGTGTTTTACTAGTCCAATATTGTGGAGTTGAGACTTTCATGAGCTATCCGAAGGAACTGCGCGAGAATACTAGAATAGATGAAAGAACGCATCCGGTCCAGATATTCACGAACCGCGCCTATCAGAAGAAGTCCGGCGACCTGATTCTTTATCTGCATTGGCATGAGCATTTCGAGATTATTGTCATGCAGCGGGGCAGCGCCATCTTTCATATTGACAGCGAGCCTTATGAGGCCCGCTCCGGAGATGTCTTGTTCATACCGGCCGGTGCGCTTCATGTCGGCTACAGTCTCTGCGAAGGGGATATCTCGTACCTGGCCATCGTATTTAACAGCTCCCTGTTCCAGAACTGGATGCAGGATTCTATCCATACGAAATACGTCCTCCCTTATCTGGAAGGAAGAGTCCATCTGCCGGTCAAGCCTGCCGAGCTTGATCCGACCTGCGCGGATTATTATTACTTGCTGGAGCAGGCGAACTCGGAATTTACGGCGAAGCAGCCCGCCTATCAATTGATGGTAAAGTCCCAGCTTCATATGCTGCTCACCCTGTTGTCGCGCAAATTCCTGCCGAAGCAGCTTCCTGAGCAGGCAACAGCCCAATATGTTCATAACCGGGAACAGTTCAAGACGCTGATCGAATATATTGAAGCTAATTTTGCAGACAAACAAACGGTCGCCGGTGCCGCCAAACGAATGAATCTGAACATTCATCATTTCTGCAAAATGTTTAAAAAATTAACGGGCAGAACGTTCATCGATTATGTAAACGTATGCCGCGTCAATGAAGCGGAGAGGCTTCTGTTGGAAGGCAGTCTTTCGATTACCGAGATCGCGGGCCGTGTCGGCTGCGACAACTCCAACTACTTCACGAAGATGTACAAGAAATATAGAGGGACTGCCCCTTCCCTGCTTAGAAAACAACAAAGCGAAACAAACAGAATCCCCTTAGGCGAGCCTATCGCTTAAGGGGATTTTCCGAGCTCAAATGACAAGACTCCAGACTTGTTTCGCACATAGTGGGAAAACGAAGATTAATTAATTGCAATCGGACTGTTTTGTACCGCCTTCAGCCATACGGCCGCCATCAAATAATGTCCGGCTGCGGTTGGATGTACGCCGTCATAAAGCCAATAATCAGGCGTTGCTTTATCCGCGGCTTCGTCAAATGCCTGCTGGAACGGAACAAACACTGCCTTATATTCTTCCGCCAGTTGTCTCACAATGCCGCTTTGCCGTTCCACTCTCTCTCGCCAGGCGCTCCATTCCTTCGCGGTAACGCCCGTACGAAGAACAAACGGCTCGCATAACACAAGCCTTGTATCCGGCAATACTTCCTTTGTCTCTTCGAGAAGAACACGGTAGGCCCGCTCGAAGCGATCCGTTGCCCCGCTGGGCAATCTGTCCATAATTCGCCAAGTATCGTTAACCCCTATCAAGATGCTGAGGATATCCGGTTTTACCGCGATGGCATCCTCGTTCCAGCGCGCATACAAATCGGAAACAAGATTGCCGCTGATCCCTCTATTTATGAATTGATGGCCTGCCCCCGGCAGCTGATAGCCTAACTGGCCGGCAATATGATACGCATACCCTTGTCCCAGCAGTTGGCTAGGATTCCCTTCGCGCGAACGTCCGCAGTCGGTGATTGAGTCCCCTTGGAACAATATGACTTTACCCATAACAATAACAACCTGCCTCTCGCACATTAAGTTATGATATTTACATACCTCTACCATTTTATAGAAGTCTATGACCGTCTGTAAATCAGAGATGCCGCAACAAGACCGACGCATGCCCCCGATATCGGCGCAACGACCACAATACTAACAGCCGGCAAACCGCTGACGTATAATTTCAAGCCCGTTAGCAGCACAACCCATAAGCATACGACCGTCCAGAACAGCCACTTTTGATAAGAAGGAACAGCGGGAATACTCTTTGCTTGCGGATCGCTTCTATATAAATGAGAAAGAATGGTAAGGGCTATGACAGCCAGACCCAGCAGCGAAAAGCTGTATTGCAGGATTTTGAATAACGGCAGATTCAGAACAATCGTCTTGTTCAAAATAGTCAGATGCTTGACGAAATAACCGCTCTCATGCGTAAACCCGTCAATCAGAACATGCGTGCAGAACCCGATGACCACAGACAGCAAATAGATCAACCACGCCCTGAAGCTTCGCATGTTCCAGCGATTCAACAGACCATAAGCGCGTTTATCCAGATCAAATGCCGATGGCAGATGCAGAGCCAGAGAGGTTTTCACGACATAATGAAACAAAAGTCCAAGTACAATGCTTAGCGGAATAACCTGCAGGAATAACCCCATGATGGTGTGCCCAATCGTCTGATGAGGCTGCAGATGGACAAAATACTCCAAATCCGGCCCCATGCTTCCCAATACCAGACCGGTAACGCTTGCGAATTTGCGGTTTACATATTTCAAAGGATAAGCAAACAACGGATGAGCTAACGTATAAGGCATGAACCATGGCTCCAATCATAACAAGTTTTATACTGGTATTAGACGATAGAGAAGGAAAAAGGTTACAAATTTAACAAGAGCGCTAGGTCAGGGCGACAACATAACGATCATTTCCAGGTACGGTAATTTAGGCAAAGGCGCATCGGGGGCTGCCGTTCAGAACATGAATCTTATGCTGGAATTTGACGAGGAGCGTGATTTGCTGAATTAAATAAAAGCCGGCTATCTACGATAGATAGCCGGCTTCCCTCATTCTATTAACCTTGAATCGACGTAACTAACCGGTACAAAATGACAGCCGCTTCCGCGCGCGTTGCCGTCTTGTTCGGGTAATAGAAGCCTTCCGGCGTTCCTTTTACAAGCCCGGATTTCAAAGACTGAGCCACTGCGTCCGCTGCCCAAGCCGAGATATCGCTTCCGTCCTTTAGTGCCGCAAGCTGCTCATCGCCGGCAGCCTGAGCTTTTCCTGCAAATGCAAGCGCATTGGCTGCCGTTACCGCAAGCTCCTGCTTCGTAATTTTATCATTTGGACGGAAGGTTCCGTCGGTAAAGCCTTTCATGATACCCGCTTCCGTTGCTGCAGCAACGGCGTCAGCATACCAGGCATGACCGGATACATCCTTGAAGCTGCCAGCCGGAGAGCTCGAAGTCAGACCAAGGGCTCTGGTCAGCATGGCCACCCACCCTGCACGGGTAAGCTGCCGTTCGGGAGCAAATCGATCTGCCGTTTCACCATTCACGATAAAGCTGGAAGCAAGAGTTTTAATCTCTTTTTCCGCCCAATGTCCTTGGATATCGGCGAAGGTTTTGCTAGCGGATATGACCGCATAAACACTATTATGATTTGAACGAATGATTGCGGCAACATTGCCATTGGCATCTGTTGTGGAAGTTGTAGGTACCGGAAGGATTGAACCGTCTGTCCCAAGAACAACACCTGTTGCAGGCCTCTCGCTTATCTTGCCAAGCGGTATGGTCTTGGTGACAAATTGGTTACCGAAGGCAGTAACTTCCTTCCAGTTCTGATCATTGCCTACCCATACGGTAAATTGTACCGGTGCGCCGATCAATTTCCCTTGCCTGTTCTTCAGGGCTTGTTCTGCTGCCTGTTTGACTGCATCCGAGACCCGGTTTATTCCGATACGCAGCTGTTGACCGCTCGCTGCCGCGCCTTTCAGAACGGCTTGAAGCGGAATCTCTATAGTTCCGAGATCGGTTTTTACTTGAATCCTCAGATCTTTATTTGTGCCGAGCAGCTCTGACAGCGCATGAACGGGGAACTCTGCTTGTACGGAGGCTTGGCTGTTCAGATCGCTCAGGTCGATTAGGATCGCGTTTACCTTACTCTCTTTAGCCGCATTGGCCAGCAATGCCGCGTCCACTTTGACGATAGATACCGAATAACCATTAGGATCAGTCTCTGTAGCAGAAGTTAACCCGCTGATTGTAGCGACTGTTCCGTCCGTCTTCACAATTGGTCCAGTTGTGCCTGTGCCGCCGCCAGGGTTCGATGGATTCGCAGGAGTGGTCTCTCCGCTTGTTACCGTTACGGTTGCCTTAGCCGTGAAGCCGCCATCTTCCGCGGTAACCGTAATCTCGGCTGTTCCAACCGCTACGGCCGTAACAACGCCATGTGCGACAGCTGCAACTGCAGAATTGCTGCTGCTCCAGTATACATTATGATTCTCGGCATCATCCGGTTGAACAGAAGCTGTCAATTTGCCTGTCTTCGTATTCGCCAGATTGAGAGCGAGTTCCGTTTTATCCAGCGATACGGAAGTTACGCCTACGGTTGCATCCGGATAATGATAGATTTCAAAATCGTCAATCGCCGCCCAATTGCCGCTTTTGGCATCGGAGAATACGCCGATTTGCAGCTTGCCGTTCGTTACTTCGATTCGGTCAATTGCAAACGGGGTATAAGTGCTGCCGCTTGCGCTTCTCATATCCTTCGTCAGCTGCGGAGCATTCTCGCCGTAGCCCGAAACCTCAAGCTGGAATTTGTTTTGGCCGCCGCCCGTTCTCACCCAGACTTGGGCTTTATACGTTCCGTTAGGAACGGTAAGAATCTGATAGTTCGATTGCTGATAAGCCGATCCCGACCAATGGGTCATTTTGTATTTGCCGCGCGGCGAATCATTATCGATGGAAGAAGAAAGGTATAGCGCGTACCCGCCTTTAGACCGGTTACCGAATAACGGGATTCAGGTGCAGGATCAACCGAAGCCCGCTTGAAGCCATTTACATAGATGTTGTATTTCAGGAAATCCGTCTCAGCGTTTGGCTCCCAGGACAATTTAACCTGTTCAATGCCCGGTTCGGCATGAAGCCCGGCAGGAGCTGACGGTGCCGCCGTATCTGAACCCTCAACCGTTGTTGCTTGTACGGACAAGCTTGCTGCCGATTCGCCGGTGGCGTTAAAGGCTGTCATTCGGTACGAATAAGCGGTAGACCCGCGCAAGCCCTGATCGAGATAGGTTGTTGCCTCTTCGGATGCCAGTCCGATTAAGCGATAATCCGGATAGATACCGTTTACGGTTGCTTCGGAGGCTGCAGAGGAACGGTAAATCTTATATCCGTTTGCGCCTTCTACAGCTTTCCATGCTAGCTTGATATTATGTCCTCCTTCAAGCTCCGAGCTTACTTCTTGAGGAGTTTCAGGAGCGGCTGTACCTTGTGCCGCCGCCGGCGCTTTCGCAATAACCGGTGTCAGCTCCACATCATCAAAGGCCGCCCACTCGCCGCCTTTATTACGAGAGTGAATGCCGAGCTCCACCTGTCCGTTTGTGACTTGAATTTCGGGGAGCACGATTTGCGTCCACGATCCAACGTAAGCCGTCGTTGCCGCTGCCGCCTTCAGGTCAGCACCGCCATATTTTTTTGCTTCCAGGCTTACATTCGTGTCGCCGCCTTTTTGATACCATACGGATGCCTTATACGTTCCATTGGGTACTTTGACGGTACGGTAAGTCGTCTGTTCATAAGGCGTGTTGCCGCCCAGATAATGCGTCAGCTTATACGAGCCGCTTCTCGGATTGTCTCTGTCCGCCTTTTGGGCGCTGTCTTGACCTTCCGGACTCCAGCTGCTCCAGCCCGCAAGCGCGCCTTCTTCAAAGCTGCCGCCAATACTCAGGTAGTTAAAGCTGCTTTGCACAAAATCATACGAGAATTGGAACCAGTTGAGATTCACTTTGCCGCGGAATACGACGTACAGCTTGTGCTTGCCCGTAACAGCTTCCGCTTGCGCCGCTTTCGTTATCCATGCTCCGTTCGTATCCGCAAGATCAACGCCGCCGGCATAAGCTCCCTCCGGGCTGTCCAGACGGAATTCGAAACCGCCGTCTCCTTGAGACTGAGCTCTAACTTTCACGCTTGCCGTGCCGTTCAGGAACTCGACATGATCAAATGCGATATAGCTGCCGTCTGCCGTTGAACCGGCATATTTTCCGCCGCCTGTATCTGTAGTCACGGCCGTTGCAACGCCATTCGCCTCGCTGTAATCCTCGGCTTGCAAGGCTGCGTAAGGACTGATGGATGCCTCGCTGTCCTGTGTTCCATTCCATACAAAGCTCGCTGCCGCACCTGCCGGGAGGGTGTAAGCAAAGCTTTTGGAACCCCATCTTACCTTGAATGCTTTAGATTGCTTCGACGAGTTTAGAGCAAGCAATACTTTAGAGCCGTCCGGGTTCTCGAACGCCACATCCTCAATGCTGCCAGCCCCAAAAGTATTCGACTTGATCCGCTGCGCACCCGGCAGAACAAATTTGCTCGCCTGGCCAAATGCGTAGAACTCTTCATTATAGGTTACTTCATCCGTGCCGCTGTTGACGGTTACAATCCCGCGGCAATCCTTACAGCCGCCTACGTAAGGGCCATGATTCTCGTCAAGGGCAATATTCCATTTGAGCGATGTCCGTGCCCAGTTGCGAGTTGCGCCAATGATGAGATTTTGGAAGTCCCATTGAACGTTGCCGGCAAAGTCAGGAGCAAATTCGCCGCCCGAGCTTTCCGTAAAGTAAATGTCTTTGTCGGGGTGCTGGTCATGCACAAGCGCCTGCGCGTTAACATTACCCGCATAGCCATGGAACGAGGAGCCGGCAATATATTTCTTTGCATCCGCGTCATTCAGAACCTCAATCGGATAGTTTGGATTATCCCAGTTATGATCCCAGACCACGATTTTGGTATCGATGCCAGCCTCTTCAAAAGCCGGCCCCAAATAATCTTTGACAAACTTGGCTTGATCTTCAGGCTCCATTCTCATGCCGGGATAATCGCCTGGTTCGAAATGAGGCTCGTTCTGGAGAGTCACGGCGTCAATCGGAATGCCGGCTGCTTCATAGGCTTCAATGAATTTAACGAAATATTGCGCATAGAAGCCATAATATTCGTCTTTCAGCTTTCCTTTGATCGAAGAGTCCGTTGTTTTCATCCAGCCTGGCGCACTCCAAGGCGTTCCCATGATTTTCAGATCCGGGTTAATCTCGAGCGCCTGCTGGAGCAAAGGAATAATGTATGCGCTGTCATGAGCAATCGAGAAATGCTCGAGGTCAGGATCCGTCTCCCCTGCCGGCATATCGTCGTACGTATAAATGCTGGTTGCAAAATCGCTTGCCCCCATCGGCAGACGCAGATAGCTGAAGCCCGCGCCATCCCCATTCCGGCTGAACAGCTTATTCATCAATGCATTCTTTGCCGGCTCATCCATCTGCGAGATGACGTACGCCGAAGAATCCGTAAGCGCGCCTCCGAAGCCGTCTATCGTCTGGTACTTCGTATTCTCATCGATATCAATGGTCAGCTCCGCCGGCGAACCGTTTGACTCGAATGCAATATCCGGCTGTTGACTTAACAGACTGCTCTTGTCCCCGGTTGTCATCCATACATTCACCGGATCCGCCGCAGCCGAAACCGCGGGTACCGCAATGCCCGCAAAGCTGGAGACAATGAGACCGGCTACAAGTGTTTGCGAGGCCATCCGTTTCCACATGCTAACTCCCATGCTATTAACCCCTCTCAGGAAAGTTTTTTGCCTTGCCGTTAACATTCTCCATCCTGCCAAAATCAACTGTGACTTGAGCACCTCCTGAATTTCATTCATGAACACCATGATGGATAATCTTGCTGGCTTATCTGAAAAGGATAATATCATCAATTGAAATCGATTTCAATAACATGATCAAAAGAATTTGATCGCTTGCATAAATATTCGGCTAATTTATAGCGTTAAATAGTTATTTCCACTTGATAGATTTCCCTGAATTGTTGAAATCGATTTCAATCGTAACGATAGCTCCTTTCCTATATTCCGAGAAAAAGGTCTCTTCGAATCCATGATTCGAAGAGACCTTCCACCTGAATACACATGGTTATTTTCGCATTTGTTCACGGAAATTTATTCTCTAACAAACAAAAGAGCAGGATCTCTCTGTCATCAGGCGAATAAAGTATCGTCTCGGCCCGATAAATACCTTCCCGCTCTGTCTTCAGAGCTCCTGCAAAATCAACCAGATTACCGGCTTGATTAACCTGAATGCCTTCGTTAGACAATGGTGCATAAAGCTTCCATGAAGCAGCTGGCTCAATTCTGGTTGCCAGGTCTGACCGAATATCAACCGGAGCACACGGTTAGTACCTCTTTAGCCGCCCGGATGGTCCGTCGTGTCAGTTCGTCGTTCCACCGATATTTTTCCCCATCCATCCGCCATACACTTTCTTGTAAAACTCATCTTCGTTTAGTACGCTTCTGCTCATCCCGGTCTCTCCACTTATGAGATTCCCATCCGTATATCCTTTCTAAAGGTACCATAGATTCACAATCCGATTATCTATCAAAATAAAAAGACGCTCGCAAATCGGAGCGCCTTATCCTGTATTATTGTGTTGCTGCGCTGTTCGCAGCCTTCTGAATCGCGTGCATTCCTATGATGACAGCTACCAACTCATAAGAATCCAGGAATTCGCATTGATTGTCGAGGACAAAAGCACCGGAAGAAAACCAGCCGTTTACTTGCTTGAACTGGGCGACAACGATTTCGGATTCGTCAACGATTTCGTATTCCTTGGAGAAGGCAGGTGATATAATCTCATAATCCCCGCGGCCTATAGTCTCGTAGGTATACTTTTTCGAGAAGAACGACAGCCGGCTTCTAAGCGTTCCCAGCTGCTCTCCATCGGCACCGTTGACCTCCCATTTCCCCGAGAAGAATGGAAACCTTGCGTTATACAGCAGCTCTCCGTTTGCCCCATAAATATCAATGGCAGAACCAAACGCGCTTTTCAAATCAAGATGGCCAACCTTTTGCTCCTGCTCATCCAATATCTCCGTCAGACCGGCATTCCAGAAGTTTTCCCGAAAATATAGCTGCAATGTAGCCGCCCCTTTCTCGTACCGTGTGCTTTCCCGTTTATGCTAAATATAACGGTGGTACAAGGCAAAATGTTTCAATTTTCCCGTATTTTCGACGCCTAACTGTAATATACCATCAAAAAAGAAGACTGCCATCCGGCAGCCTCCCATTTATCAAAAAGTTTTAATTCAATAGACCGTGACAACCCAACAACAGCACCTCCATATGTGAATGCATTACCATATGAAGACAGCGAAAAAGAATGTGGACTTGTACCTATTAGTTTTCTCACATCTAGCAAAAAATGGTTAATGCCTCTTGCAATCTATTATCAAATTGCTCATTTACAAGATCGGGATATACACATCCGCGTTATTGACATGCTGTTCTTCCCCAAAGCGAAATATTTCAAGCGCCAGAGACCTTGTATTATTTTCGAGATTCATAGCCTCTAATGTTGCTTTGATCCGTGCATAGGGATCTTGATCGGCGGAGCGCGCCTTCGCATATCGCTGGCTTGGAAGAGAGAAGCCGATCATGCCTTGCGGTACGTCGCCGATCCGGAATACTTCCATGCAATAGATATAAGTGAACAAATAATCATTGGCGAAATGAGGGCAGACATAGCAGTCTCTATCGACCATATCCGTAATCTCCTCTTTCCTGGACAGAAAGATTTGATAAGCCTCCCGTATACTCTTCGGATCAGCCTTATGGAAAGCATTCGTGACGGGAACTCCGATAAAATGCTTCTCCCCTAGCGCAACGATCTCCACCTGCTCCTTGGACATACGAATCACTTCTCCTTCATATCTGGATAAAGCGGGGCTAATTCCAACTCCATCTTGTCTGCAACGAGCGTGTAAAATTCCGGAATATGCGGGTTTGACGAACTCGGAATCTCTTCAAAGGCACGAACGTACAATCCTGAAGCTGCTACGGCGGACAGAATGTCTCCCAAGGTCCAGCTGCAAGCCAGCACCTTGCCCAATCCTTCCCGCTCCTCTTCCGGCAAAAGCTTGGCGAATGCTACATCCCCCTCTTTCACCTGCCTATCGAAGTAATTGCCGCTTGGCTCGGGCAGATTATAGGTCGTTGCCCATGCTCTTGCAAAAGGATGGAAATCCGTAAGCAGAAACCGCCCATTCGGACGCAACCGGCGGCGCACAACATTGAAGATAGCTTGCAAATCTGTGAAATAGTGAAGAACGCCAAACTCCATCAATACGATATCGAATTGTCCCAGAGCTTCCTCATCCGGAATATGAAGCGCATCGGAGCAGATATAATGAAGCTCCACACCCGCGGCAGCAGCGACATCAAGGGCGTACCGCTGATTTTCCGCGGATAAATCCACAACGGTTGCTTCCGCTCCAAGCATTGCCAGCGCGATCGCCTTCCTGCCGTGAGAACCAAGAAGATTCAGAACCCGCTTCCCCGCGGGATCTCCTATGTACTTTAGCCAATAACGCAGATTATGATTGCCTGTTTGGGTTAATGTTTCGGCCAATTCTGCCGGCATTCCAAAATGCCGGACCCATGCTTCATAGGCTTTTGTCTCCCACGCAAACTTATTCGCCTTCACTAACTCTTCCTGCATGCGTTTCACTCCTTCGTAGTAAATCGCCTCGACGGCAATCTATTTCCAGATGTAACCAAACCTATTATAAGTGACAGATCCGCTCATAAAAAGAAAAAAATCCGCATTATGCGGATTCCCTTCTGTCTGGCTATTCTATTCTAGAATTTACGCTTGCTTAGCAACATTATCCAATCTAAACAAAGCCGCGCCATGAGGTGCAATTACGGATGATAAGGAAGCGGTCATAGTACCCATGCTTTCCCCGCTCCACAGGTTTTTCACGCTTGACTCCCCCTCGATGCCCATATCGCTGAAGGATACGGATACGTCCGCGGCTTCTTCGCCGGTATTAAACAGCCCAACGTAACGTTCGCCGCTGCTTCCTTCCGCCATCCAGACCACATGATCACCGATGCGGGATACCTGCCGTGCGCCGCAGCTAGTGCGGTGCATATGCAGAACATCCCCATTCGTTAGGAGAGACAACGTCCACTCGTCATTATCGCGCATCTCGCCGCCCATCATGAGCGGAGAACGGAAGATGGTCCACAGCGTCATCATCGTCAGCTGCTCGTCGCGGGTGAACCTTGTCATTCTGTCCGGATGCGAGCATCGTACGCCGATACGGCCAAGCGGAAGCATGTCGCAATCCGGCCAGTTCCCCCGCTTAGGGCGTCCCTCCCAAGTTTTGCAGCGGTCGAACATATCAAGCAGAAGCGGCCAGCGGTCCCAGAAATCATCGGTCATCCGCCACAGATTCGCGTTATTCTCCAAGAAGTCGGCATGCTTGACCGGTGCCGGCCCAGGCGAAAGGCTGAGGACAATGGGACGTCCCACATGATCAATCGCTTTGCGGATCAGCTCGATCTCGCCGAGATGCGCACCGCCATGAAGCCAGGAGTCGGCAATATCGTCAACCTTGATATAGTCAACGCCCCATTCCGCGTACAGCTCAAAGAGAGAATTATAGTATTCCTGGGCGCCTTCCTTGGAAGCGTCTACCCCATACATATCGGTATTCCAGCCGCAGAAGGAGCAGGTATGGGCGATGTCTCGCGCGGTAACCGATGTCCCCTTAATCGGCGTGTTATCATGAACAGCCTGGCGAGGAATCCCCCGCATAATGTGAATTCCGAACTTTAATCCAAGACTATGCACATAGTCAGCCAGCGGCTTGAAGCCTTTTCCGTTCTCAGAGGAAGGGAACCGGTTCGCGGCAGGAATTAGACGCGAGTAGCGATCCATCTCCAGTCTGACGAACGGACGGTACAAGTCCGATACCGCTCCCGGTTCATACCATTGTATATCAACCACAACATATTCCCATCCAAATGCTTTCAGATGCTCGGCCATATATTCCGCGTTTCCGCGAACTTCGTCTTCTCTTACGGTTGCACCGTAACAATCCCAGCTGTTCCACCCGAGCGGTGGCGTGGGGGCAAATTCAAGATGCTGCATGAGTAACCCTCCCGTAGTTCATGAATGGATAGGAATGAATTGCTGCTATATCCCTATATTAATTCCAATCGGAAGCAGTGATCTACAGTAATCTAATTTCAATCATAGTAAAATATTGCGGTCTACCCTCATGCCCGTCTAATCAAAATATACGCGGTTATAGATAAGCTGGCCTTCGCCCAAACGGAAATTCCCCGGCGTCTCTCCCGTAATTTTGCGGAACCATTTAATAAAATAACTGCCGCCGGAATAACCAACCTGCTCCGCGATTCTCTCGATACTCCAGTCGGTTTGCTTAAGCAGCCGCATCGCTTCCTTAATCCGGGCTTGATTTAAATAATCGTTGGGCGACATCCCCACCGTGCTCGTAAAGGTACGAAGCAAATGATATTTGGATACGCTTAGCTGATCGGCCAGCTGGTCAAGGCTGATCATATTCTCAAAGTGGGCATCGATATGCGCAACCGCCTCTTTCACCTTAAACGGCCATTCGCGGGCATCCTCCCGGGGAGCCAACGCAAACCTGCATAGCTCCGAGATGAATTGATACACGTAAGAGGATGCCGTATAAGGCTCCTTGATTCGACCGGCGTACGCTTCCTCGTACATGCTCTGCAGCAGTCGTATCGGACGGCTTCCTACCGGCAACAAAGGGGTTTCTCCCAGCTGCTTCTTCACTTCCTCCCAATTCGGAAGAATAAGAGACGGACGTATTAAGACGAATATAAAGGACCAATGATTTCCGTCAGCCGGAAAATAATAGCGGTGATCGCCGGGAATCTCCGTCATAAAAGCTTGTCCCGCCTGAATTCGGAAGGTCTCGTCACCTCTCTCAAATATCCCTTCTCCGTCCAGTGTATATTGAAATAACAGCAAAGGTCCGTCACCCCGGGTTAATCCGTCCCAGCGGTATTGCTGGTCTCTGATGATATCCGTGCCAATAGCAAACAAGTTGCACAAGGACAGATGCTCCGGCGTTGTAAAACGGAATCCAAACGTGCCAACGTTTGGATTGTGACCTGCGTTCATATCCTTTCCCCGCTTCCGATCCGGCCGCTATTCCTCCAGCCGTTTAACTGACGAGCCGCGGCAAGTGCCTGCGTCCGGGATGAAACGCCAAGCTTGGCGTAAATCCGGGATAAATACACTTTTACCGTGCCTTCCGTTAAGGCCAGCTTGGCCGCAATTTGTTTGTTTGGCGCGCCTTGATCAAGTAATTGCAAGATATAGCTTTCCTGTTCCGTTAACGGTTCAACCAACGATGCAGCCGGAAGTAACGGGGGTTCCTGTTCAGGGAAGCATTCCAGCAGCTTAGCCACATAAGAAAGAGACACATCCTCCATAGCATCCGTTCCAGCCTCTCTCTGACGCTTTTCCATATAGGCGTGCAGAAGCTTCTTCATCTGGGATCCCTCGTCTACAAAGCTTCGTATATAGCCGTTTGCTTCGCCGACAAGCAGCGCAGCATGTACAAGCTGCAGTGCAGCGCTGCGGTTGCCGCGCTGGTATTCCGCCAAGGCTTGAACAACGTCAATTTCCGTAAGCACGAGGAAACAATGCTCCTGCTCGACAGCCGACTTAATAAGTTCAAGCTGCCTTATCGCTTCGGCCGTTTTACCTTGAGCGGTTAGGATGCGGGCATACACCGTATATTCGGACCAGCGGCTCGAAGCCGGCTGAATCCGGTCGGACAGATGCAGCTTGGAGATTTCGGCTTTGGCTTCAGCCAGATTGTTCTCTTTCAAGTACAGATGGGCAAGGCTTGCGCGCAATGGATACAGCCAGTGGTATTCGCCCAAGCGTTCCGCCATCCTTACCGCTTCTTCAATCGCGTCATGCGCTTTCTGGAATTGGCCTGCTGCGGCATGAAGACGAGCGAGAGTAATGCGGCTTGGCACAAATAAACCGGCTGTCTGCCTTGCCCGGTCGGATTGCTCGATTTTGCGTACCAATAGAAGACTGTCGCTTTGCCTGTTCCATTCGTAATAGCCTTCGCACATCGCTTGAACGACGTACAGATTGATGAGCGACTGTCCCCAGCCGTGCTGCTCCAGCACGGCTGTGAAGCGCTGTCCGATTCGTTCGGTATCGGCAGACAAGGTACCTTTTAATCCAAAAGCGGTCCTTCTGACCAGCGGTTCAATCCGATTGTAATTGAAGCTGTAGAAGACGGGATCCTCCGGCAGCACGCCGTGAAGCCGGTAACCAACAAACGAATCCCACTGCACGTAACGTCCGGTGTAGAAAAGCAGGTTCGATTGGAGGAACAGCATCCCGCCTTGCAGCGGCTCCAGCTCCGAAGCGTACTCCGGCTGCTCGTACTTTCGCTCCAGCTTCTCCACCGTCTCCGCCGCAAAAAACATTTGGCCCGTCAAGAAATAAGCAAAAGACTGATACAGCAATAATCTTGCCGATAACGGGATATGCTCCGAGACAGTCTGTAAACGTTCGAGCAGCGAGGCGAGCTCACCTTGTTTCAACGCGTCTTGAATATAATCCTCCAGTCTTTCCGCTGCTTCCTTATACCTTTCGCCGGCTATCGCATGATCGATCGCTTTGTCGAGCAGGCCTCTGTCGGCAAAGGCCACACTTGCGGCATGATGATAATCCAGCCATAACTGCCGGCTCCGCGAACGCAGACGGTTCCTCAAAAATTCAGCAAACAGCGAGTGGTAACGGAACCAGCCGTTATGATCATCGAGCGGAATGACGAATAAGTTAAGGGCACGCAGACGTTCCAGCATCTCGCGGCTGTCGGAACGGTTAAACGCCCGATTGCAGACCTCCGAATCCATCCGGTCGAATACGCTTGTCTGAAGCAGAAAGTCCTTCAAATCCGAAGGCAGCTTATCCAGCACCTCCTGGAATAAATACAAGGAGACCGTTTCATGGCTTCCGTCAAATCGGGCGATCATTCGGTCAATATCTTGCTGAGCCTGGAGCGAAATAGACGCTAACTGAAGCCCCGCAACCCATCCTTCCGTTTTTTCAAAAAGCTTGTTGGTCTGCCTTTGCTCCAAATG
This sequence comes from Paenibacillus glycanilyticus, assembly GCF_023715145.1. Taxonomy (GTDB): domain Bacteria; phylum Bacillota; class Bacilli; order Paenibacillales; family Paenibacillaceae; genus Pristimantibacillus; species Pristimantibacillus glycanilyticus_A. The sequence continues at coordinate 312,697 of NZ_JAMBNP010000001.1, forward strand.
AATCCCTGCTGACCGGCAAAATTCCCGCGTCTCCTCTTGGGTGAAATGAAGCTGCTGCATGCCGATATCCGTTCGTTCCCCCCTCGCCAGCCATTTGGCCGCATCGAAGGCAATGGTCTCCCGGCTTGCAATGATAATCCGGTGATGAGCCGGCAAATATTCTATAAAGCAAGACAAGCTGTTATGGATAGCGGCAAGCTCGACATGATGATAATCATCCAGCACAAGCGCAATTTGTTCTTGAACCGCCGCCAGCTCATTAAGAAGCGTATCCATAATCACGTTCACCGTCGTGCCCGCGACAAGAGCCAAAGCGGCGGAGAGTGAATCTGACAAGGCTGGTGGTCCCGCTTCCATATACGCGTTTATTACATACCGCCAGAATCGTGCTATATCATTATCTCTTTCGTCCAGGGATACCCAGGCCGTTCGAATGCGGGCGGATTGAGCCCACTGTCCGATAAGCGTGGATTTTCCGGAGCCCGCCGGAGCGCAGACGGTTGTCATCCTTCCCTTCATGCCTTGCTCCAAAGACTCCATCAGTCTTTCCCGGACGATCAGATTTTCCTTCACAACAGGAACCCGTATTTTTGTTTTTAATAGGATAGGTTCAGAGAATAACATACGATCACCTTTTTGTTGGACATATTATGTCTATTATACTGAAACTTCGACAATTTTTGCTCGGGAATTCCGACGGCACGTTCCGCCCGAATGAAAAAATAACGCGAGAAGAGCTTACCGTCATGATCAGCCGGGCATTAGCGATTGTCAACGGCTCCTCGAAGAATACGGAACCCTTCTTCGACAAATGAATGATGCAGACAACGTCTCATCGTGGGCAGCCGATGCCTCATCCGAGGTTATATCGCTTGGTATTGTCAAGGGTAATGAGCACTGGGCATGCTGCAATATTTGGAGATTATTTAAGAAATAGAACAAGGCGCCTGTTCCAATGAACAGGCGCCTTGTTCTATTTGCTTCCGTCAAGCTCATGTTAATGTTGATGGAACTCGATAATGCGCAGCTGCAGCACTGCTGTTTCCGCGCTTGTTGCCTGACCTAACGGCTCGAACTTGCCATCCTCTCTTCTTTGCAAAAGGCCTGCTTGCTGCAAGGCCGCTGCATAACCGGCCGCCCATGCTGGAATCTCCGATTCATCGGTGAATAAACCTTTCGTTTTCTCCGGTTCCAGCGGCTTAATTCCCGCCGCTTTGGCCAGCCTTGATACGAGTTCTGCCCGAGTTTCTTGCACCTCTGGCCTCCCATGTCTTATCCTCATAGTCCCCTCCTTTCTTCATTCGGAATGAGCAGGACCAGCTTATCAAAAATAATTTTTACGGCCAATTATCTTTCGTTAATTATTCAGAAAAGAATTCTGCGGATCCTCATTCAACTCGCGATATTGTCCCGGCGTATGGCCCGTCACCTTCTTGAAAATGTTATGAAAGGTCGTCTCGCTCTGGTAGCCCACTAATTCCCCTATTTCTTTCATTGGCCGCCGGGTCATTGCCAAGTACCGCTTCGCTGCCTCTATCCGGCAGCGGATCAGATATTGAATGGTCGACATTCCCACCTCCTGAAGAAATAAATGAGACAGATAATATTTGCTTACGAATGTAACCTTCGCAAGCAAATCCAGCGTAATTGGCTGCCGGTAGTTTTCTTCTATATAGCTTCTCGCCTTCATAACTGCCGCTTCCGACGGCTTTACGGAACCGCGCTCCATGAAACCGCCGGATACATGTCGAGCCAAACGAACGAGCAGCAGCCCAAACAAGTGATTAGACGCGGCGTTAGACTCCGCCGCATCAGAGTGAAGCTCGGCATGGCATTCCCGCACCAGCTTCAGTATTTCATTACCCTTCTCCCCAAGCTCGATAACGGGCCGTTGCTCCGGGCTTAGGAAATAGTCTTGGGGAATGCCCTTCAACTGAAGCCCCTTGAAAGCAAAATAGGTAGCCCTAAAGGGATAATGAGTAGACATCTCCTCATGCCATACTCCCCGTTGGTACAGCAGAATGGCCCCTGGTCCCGTCTCATGGCTCTGATTATCAATGACGAAGGTTCCCCTGCCCTCCTCAATAAAAAGAAGCTCGCTGTAAGTCTCATGACGATGAAGCGGATGTACGAAAGGATTCGATATATCGCAATCAAACTCTCCGCTTGCTATCAAATAAGCCGGACTAATAAACCGCGAGTAATCTCCCATTCCTTCCGAGACTCCCTCCGTTCGCAAGAATGAATAGCCTACTTCGCAAGATAAACCATTGAGAACAGGCTCCAAATCCGATATTTTCTAGTAGTAAACGCTTACCTGAACTATAAATCGATTCTAGTGATTTTTACAATAAGCAATAGCTGCGAACGGGAGGATTTTTTTCATGCTGGCATTTAAGAAACGACTTCTATCGGACGATAAGTACGAAGCCTGCGCTGTGGTTGACGTGAATAACGACGGGATTCCGGATATTGTAAGCGGAGCATTCTGGTATGAAGGACCTGACTTTACCCGCAGACACCGAATCTGTGACGTGGAAGCCATTGGAGAATATCATGATGACTTTTCCGATTATCCCATGGACGTAGACGGTGATGGCCTGACCGATCTTATCACAGGCTCCTGGTTCACCGAGACGCTCCGATGGCGCCGTAATCCCGGCAACAAGACAGATGAATGGGAAACCGTTGACATTGACCGCTGCGGCAATATCGAGACCATCCGATGCTACGATATTGACGGATGCGGGGTGCCGGAGATTTTCCCCAATACTCCCAATGAGCCTCAAGCCTTCTACAAGCTATTGCGAGATTCTGAGGGCAAAGGCACCGGTACATTCAAGAAAATCGTAATTGGCGAAGCGGCAAGCGGTCACGGCATGGGCTTTGTTGATATCAACGGAGACGGGCGCATCGACATTGTGCTGAGCGAAGGCTGGCTGGAGCAGCCGGATGATCCGTACCAGACGCCATGGACCTTCCATGCCGAATGGGCATTAGGCTCAGCAAGCGTGCCCATCCTAGGCCATGATGTGAACGGCGACGGTCTCGTCGACCTGATCGTTGGCCAGGCGCATGCTTACGGCCTTCACTGGTACGAGCAGCGCCGATCGGAAGATGGCTCCCGCAGCTGGGTCCGGCACACAATCGACGATACCGGCTCGCAATTCCACGACCTCTGGCTGGTTGATATCGATCTCGACGGCGAGCTCGAACTAATCACGGGCAAACGCTATCGCGCCCATAATGACGGCGACCCTGGCGCTCATGATCCGATTGGAATCTACTACTACCGCATTAATGGCGGCCAATTCAACAAGCATATCATTGATTATGGCCGTGCTGGCGAAGCCTCGGGTGCAGGAATCTATTTCTGGGTGCAGGACCTGAATGGCAACGGTTATCCGGACATTGTAGCACCTGGTAAAGACGGACTTTATCTGTTTGAAAATAGGGGACCGGAAAAGGAGCAAGCACAATGAGCAAAAAACTGAGAATCGGTTTTGTTGGCGTTGGAGGCATGGGGCAAATGGCGCATCTGTCCAATTACGCCGTCTTGAAGGAAGAATGCGAGGTTGTCGCTATCGCCGAACCCAGGCTTCATACGGCACAACTGGTAGCCAATCGATACGGTGTACCCGAAGTATACAACAGCCACCTCGAGCTGCTGGAACATTCGTCGGTTGACGCCATTATAGCCCCTCAGCCTTTTCGCAATCATCCGGCTATCATCCCGGATCTATTGAGGTCGAGAATTCCGGTCTTGACGGAAAAACCGCTTTGCCTCACGGTCCGGGAAGGTGAGAAAATGATGCGGCTTGGCGAGGAATACGGCACTATGCATGTCATTGGCTACCACAAACGTTCCGATCCCGCCGTTGAGTACGCCAAACGGATTATTGAAGAATGGAAGCAATCCGGCGCATACGGCGACTTGCAATATATCCGGATCACGATGCCTCCGGGCGATTGGGTTGGCGGCGCTGACCAGCCGCTCAGCAGCAGCGATCCTTATCCTTCGCTTGAGCCGGAACCCGGCCCTGAAAGCTATACCGATATGATGACGCTAATGCTGGACAGCTTCGTTAATTATTACATTCATCAAGTGAATATGTTCCGCCACTTGCTTGGCGAGAATTACCGGCTTACCTTCGGCGACCGCCGCGGAATTGTCCTGAACGGAGAAAGCGACAGCGGCGTTACGATTACCCTCGAGATGGCCCCTTACCATACTTCCCATGAGTGGGAAGAGCAGATCTTGGTTGGCTTTCGCCAAGGCTTTGTAAGAATCGATCTTCCTGCCCCGTTGGCCCGCCAACGCGCGGGGAAAGTAACCATTAAGAAAGACAATGCCTCCGTTGGCGAAGCTCTTACCTATGAGCCGATTCTGCCGAACGTGGCGGCGATGCGCAATCAGGCGCGCAATTTCCTCGCCGCCGTACGCGGAGATCGTCCCGCTCCGTGTACAGCCAAGGAAGCGTTGCTGGATTTGGTCTTTGCACAGTCCTACGTGGATTACATGGCACTTACTTATCCGGATTGACAGAACAACAAAACGCTGCTGCGCACTAGGCGCAGCAGCGTTTTGCTTCTTACAACGAGCTCATTACTATATTGCGAAGCTTGCGGGTAAGCGCCGTTGTGCCGGCATCCTTCTTCTGAATCATGAACAGAATCGTAACTCCGTCATGCGGGCAATTGGCGAAGTAAGCGCCAAGCCAGCCGTCCCAGCCATACTCTCCCGGGCTGGCCAGAATACCCGCGGTCTTGGTATCGGTCATAACGCGCATCAGATTGCCGTAGCTGTGACCGGTCAGCGTATGCCATGACTCGAAGCCTTTTTGCTGCTGATCGTTTAAGGTTGATGTCGTCAAATAGGCAACCGTAGCCGGTCTCAGAATTTGAACGCCGTTTAAGGTGCCGTTGTTCATCAGCATCGTCGTGAATTTGGCCGCGTCATCAATGGTAGACACAAGTCCTGCACCGCCTGATTCGAATGCCGGATCACGGTCCATCTGATGAATGATGCCCAGATGATTGCCGGTATACAGCGTCAATCCCCCTTCGCCATTGTCCGCGTAGGTCTTAACGAGACGCCCTCTCTTCTCCTCCGGCAGCCAGAAGCCGGTATCCTTCATGCCAAGCGGTCCAAACAATTCTTTTTGCAAAAATTCGCCGAAGCGCATTCCGCTTACGACTTCAATAACCGCTCCAAGAACATCCGCCGAGGTTCCGTACGACCAATAAGCCCCCGGTTGATACGCAAGCGGGGCTTCGCCCAGCCGGTTCATGAATTCCACCGTGCCTAGAGGCGATTCTCCCAGCAAGCGTTCGTCTACCTCTCTGAACAACGCCTCCGTTGCTTGTCCGGACAGGCTGGCTCCGCCATATCCCAGCCCGCATGTCATGTCGAGCAAATCATGGATATTCGTATCCCGCTCAACGGGAACCAATTCGCCGTTTTGCTCTACCTTCTGATTCTTGAAGCCTGGCAGGTAACGGCTTACCGAATCAAATAAATCAATCTCTCCGCGTTCCACCAAAATCATGACAGCGGTTGCTGTAACCGGTTTCGTCATGGAGTACAGCCGGAAAACGGTATCCCGCGTAATAGGACGTCCCGCTTCCCGGTCGGCTAAGCCGTCTTCATGGTAAAAGATTTCTCTGCCGTCTTTGATCACCATGAAATTAGCGCCAGCTACTTCGTTATGCTCAATACCTTTTCTAAGCGTTGCTTTAATCTGACTGATTGCTGTTTGATCCAACATGTCGGGTAATCTCCTTCTCTCCAAATAGCTTCCAAGGACCAAGGTCGGATAGTATATTCGCTATAAGAACCGTAAACTCCTTTAGGATCCAAGCCAATATTTGAAGATGTTCCCTCCGTTTAAATTCGGCGCAGCTCATACCTGCCGCCTTGAATAGTCGCAAAAGTCACCATGCCGTCCACGTCCGGATTAACGGCAAGCTTTACGCCGTCCGATTCCACTTGAAGCGGAACGGCAGAATGTACCCGGCATGTACCTCCCGAGCGCGACGTAATCTCGGCGGCGAGGACTGCCCCTTCTTCCCATTGAAGAGACACATCGAAATGACCTCTTGCCCGCAATCCTTTAATAAAGCCCTTTGGCCATGCATCGGGAAGTGCGGGAAGCAGATGAATAAACCCTTGATGCGATTGCAGGAGCAGCTCGGCGATGCCCGATGTTGCGGCGAAGTTCCCGTCGATCTGGAACGGCGGATGCGCATCGAAGAGATTGGTATAAACACCGCCTCCATGGTGGTAGTTCTCCTTCTCCCCATCTACCAGCGTCAGCAAATTCGACAGTAAACCAAAGGCGCGGTTACCGTTTCCGAAGCGCGCCCACAGACCAACCTTCCATCCTAGACTCCAGCCCGTCCCTCCGTCTCCGCGCAGATCGAGCGCGCGTTCTGCTGCAGCCATAAGCTCGGGCGTTTCCCGCCACGTTAATTGACGTCCCGGATAGACGCCAAACAAATGGGAGACATGACGGTGGAGGGGATCCTCATCCTCGAAATCCAGCGCCCATTCCTGAAGTCTTCCGTTGCTTGCGATCTGCATCGGGAACAAGCGGCTGCGCGCATCAGTCAACGTATCCCGGAACGCTTCGTCCACGCCCAGAATATCGGAAGCTTCAATGAGATTCGTAAACAAATCCCAGATCAAAGAAATATCCATCGTAGAGGCCATACTGACTCCGGCCAAGCCTTCCGGGGTACGGAATTTATGCTCAGGAGAGGTGGATGGCGACGTAATCAGCCGCCCCTCCTTGTCTTCATGCAGCCAATCCAGGCAGAATAAGGCGGCATCCTTCATAATCGGGTAGGCTTGTTCGCGCAAGAACGTCTGATCATTCCCGAAAGCATAATGCTCCCACAGATGCTGGCATAGCCATACTCCGCCCATTGGCCACAGCGTCCAAATTGCCTCGCCGTGCCCGTAAGCGCCTACCGGCGAGCTCTGGCACCAAATATCGCTGTTATGATGCGCCGTCCAGCCTCTCGCTCCGTAGTTGGTTGCTGCCGTCTTCTGACCGTTCCTGGACAGTCTTTCGATAAAATCCAGCAGCGGCGTATGGCATTCTGCCAGATTGCAGGTCTCTGCCGGCCAATAATTCATCTCTGCATTAATATTTAAAGTCCAGTTGCTGCTCCACGGCGGCCGGGTCTCCTCGTTCCATATGCCCTGCAAATTCGCGGGCTGGGTACCTTTCCGGGAGCTTGCGATCATCAAATAACGGCCGTAATGGTACAGCAGCTCCACAAGACCCGGATCGCTTGCACCGTAATCGCGGATCCGTGCGTCAGTCGGATGCTCCGGCGGCGCAATGGACTCGCCTAAATTGAGCTCAACCCGATTGAACAGCTGTTGATGGTCATCCACATGCCTTTGCAGCAAATCGGAATAAGAAAGCTTCATAACCTTTTCCAAATAGGCTGAAGCCTCCGCCGACTCGTTCTTGCCTTCTCTTCCCGGTGAACGATCATAGCCGTTAAAGCTGGTTGCCGCGCTGAAAATAAGAGTAACCGCGTTTGCGCCCGAGACCCGCAAGCCGTCTTGGCCGTATTTGGCATGTCCGCCCTCCAGATTGGCGGTCAGACGTCCTTCAAACCGCATCGCATCGCCCGGCTCGCCGTATATAAGAGGCTCATCCGTATCATAGTAGCTGGGATCAACCTGTTCGGGAGCGTCTCCCTTAAGAATGAGACCATTCTCGTCGCACAAGGTCTCATAGCGAAGCGGGCTTTCCAGCCTTGCATGGAAATTCAATTGCCCCGGGCTGCTGGCTTCCAGGCGAAGCACGACTACCTGATCCGGATAAGATACGAACATTCGTCTTGTGAAGGTCACGCTGCCAATCCGATATTCCACGGCGGAGATGCCGTCCTCCAGATGAAGCGACCGGCGATAATCTCTTACGATATTCCCGTGCAGAAACTTCACGTATAAATCCGCCATGGGCATGTAAGACTGCGTATAAGGCCCCATCATCCGTTTGCTTAATTGATCGGCCTCAACATATTTGCCCTCCTCAATAAGCTGCCTCACTTGCGGAAGGATCTTGATAGCGCTATCATTATCCGCGTTGCGAGGCCCCCCGGACCAGAGAGTATCTTCATTCAGCTGAATACGCTCCGTCTCCGCTCCGCCGAACATCATTGCTCCAAGCCGGCCGTTTCCGGTTGGGAGTGCGTCGGTCCACTTCTTAGATGCTTGATTGTATTGTAATTTCATGGTCATGCTGCTCCTTTTCGAAAACATGCTGTCTGCGCCCTACAACCCTATCCCGTAAAATCTTGCGCAGTTGCCCCCTAATACAAGGGATTGCTGCTCGTCCGTAAGAGCCTCAACGTAATGCTTCACAATATTCATCGTCTGCTCGTAGGTACCGCTAAGCGTACAGACCGGCCAATCGGAGCCAATCATTACCCTGTCTGTCCCAAATGCCCGGGTAACCGCATCCAGATATACAACAAAATCTTCTTCCTTCCAAATGCCCCATGCCGCCTCCGTCACCATGCCGGAAAGTTTGCAATAGACATTGGGATGCGACGCCAGTCTGGTTAGTGCCTGCGCCCAGGGACTGAAGCCTTTCCCGGCAATATCCGGCTTTGCGATATGATCAAGAACAAACGGCTGGTTTGGGAACCTCTCTACTAACTGAACTGCGTAAGGCAAATGCTTCGGAAACAACAGCAAATCATAGGTTAATCCATGCTTCTCCAAAGCGGCTATTCCGTTCATAAAATCCTCTCTTAGCATAAATCGGTCATCCGGCTCGTCATGCACAACATGGCGAACGCCTTTAAGCAGTGGATGAGAGCCGTACCTCTCCAATTGCTGCCCGATCTCTGGCGAGCACAAGTCCACCCAACCAACAACGCCTTTAACTTCGGGATATTGCTCGGCTAAGGACAAGAGCCATTCCGTTTCCTGAAGCGATTGTCTGGCTTGAACGGCAATTGAGCCATCGAATCCGATTTGCCGCAATAACGGCTTTAAATGCTCAGGCAGAAAATCAGTCTGAATCGCCTTATGCTGCTCGGACATCCAATCGTAATCCCGCTCATTATAAATCCAGAAATGCTGATGGGAATCTATTCTCATGCGCGATCTCCTTCCTATGGCCACTCTATCATCGCTTTAATCACTTTATTTGCAGGGTCCAGCCAGGATTCGAAATGTTCAATCATCTCCTCAAACGGCACTTGATGGGTTACATAACGGTCAACGTCAATGCCGCCGGCACGCACGACATCAAGCACATGCTCAAAGTCTTCTCTTGTCGCATTGCGGCTGCCCATGATCGTAAGCTCCCGCTTATGGAACTCCGCGTCATCAAACGAAACCTGACCCTTCACGAGTCCAACATAGACAAGCTTCCCGCCATGTGCCGCGTACTTTACGGCTGCTGCCATGGAATTGGTATTGCCGGTTGCATCAAATACAATAGTTGGATAATCCCCGTTTGTCAAAGCTTCCAATTGCGCGGAAGGATTCTCCAGCGCGTTCACGGTAGAATCAACCTTTGCCCATTGCTTGCAAAAGGCCAACCGCTCGGTATTCACATCCATCGCGATAACGTTAGCGCCGGCATGCTTGGCGAGAGCCATAATGCCAAGCCCAATGGGTCCGGCTCCAATTACAAGCGCTGTCTGTCCGCGCTCGAGTCCCGAGCGCCTTATCGCATGCGCCCCGATACTGAACGGCTCAACGATAGCAGCCTGCTCCAGGCTTAGACCATCCGCTTTCAACAAATGCGTAACCGGGATGGAGATTTTCTCCCGCATGCCTCCGTCCGCATGCACGCCTAGCACCTGAATGGACGTGCAGCAATTTGTTTTGCCTTGACGGCAAGCCGCGCATTTGCCGCAATGAAGATAAGGAATGATGCTGACTTGATCGCCGGCTTTAAAGCCCTCCGCATTCTCTCCGATTCGTTGAATAATGCCCGAGAGCTCATGACCCAATATGCGAGGGTAGCTGAAAAACGGCTGATTCCCTTTATAAGCATGTAGATCTGTCCCGCAAATCCCAACCCGTTTGATTTGTATAATAGCTTCGCCCTCGGTATAAACAGGCTCTTCGAGCTCCGCATAATTGAATTGTTCGATTTGCTCGCAAATAATGCCTTTCATGGATGGACAACTCCCCTATCGCTTGTTATACAGCGGAATTCCGCTGTCCCATGTCTGATTCAAGATTGGCTTCAGAATTTCTCTTACTTCCTCCAGCAGCTGCGCATTAATCGGTTCATCCACCCACATCGCATTTTTCGCGATGTTTGAAGGATTAGCCGTGCTGACCAACGTGGTTGGAATTCGCTCGTTCATGGTGGAGAACTGGACCGCAAGCCTTGCGATATCCTCGCCTTGTGCCTCGCAATACTCGGCTGCCTGCCTGCATGCCTCCTTCACTTCCCGGCTCGCCGGATGCCAATCCGGTGTGCCGCGCGTTCCAAGCAGTCCCATCGAGAGAGGCGAAGCATTCACAAGTCCGATTTTCTTCTCTTCTATTAAGGGCAGCAGCGACTCCAGCGATGTATCGTTCAAGGAATAATGACAATACGAGATGATCGCATCAATCTCCGCATGCGGCAGGAACTCCTCGAACAGGCTGAGCGGCAGGCCGCAAATCCCCGTATGGCGGATTTTCCCTTCTTCTTTTAACCGCTTAAGTGCCGGAATCGCTTCCTCGTAAATAAGGGCAGGCTCGACAAATTCAATATCATGAAGGAACAGAATATCCAGATAATCCGTATGCAACCGACGCAGACTCTCTTCTACGCTCGCGATTATCGTGCCGCTTCTGAAGTCAAATTCATCCGCGCCGTATCTTCCCGCTTTTGTCGACAAATAGTAACGGTCACGCGATACTTGCTTAAGCGCATTGCCCAGCACCGTCTCCGCTTTCTTCAGGCCGTAATAGGGCGATACATCGATCAGATTAATGCCTGCATCCAGCGCCGCATGAACCGTGCGGATGCTTTCGCCGTCATCCGTTTCGCGGAATACCGAACCAAGCGAAGATGCGCCAAAGCTGAGTGCCGATACTTCCAGACCGGTCTTGCCAAGCTTTCTATATTTCAATTTCCGTTCACTCCCGTCATGAAAATAATCTGGATTCACTATCTATATTCTATATCAGCATAATTACACATGAAAACGCTCTATTCCTGTAATTTTATGCTCAAATTTGTTATTATCTAAATTAAAAGGCAAGGAAGGAGATCTTATGCCGTGCGAGCTATACACAAACGTTTCGAGGATTCCGATCATTTCCCTTTCAGCCTTGTTTATCGGGATACCAAATCTCCGCAAAGCGAGCTTCCCGATCATCTGCATGATTGGTACGAGCTGGTGTATGTCTACTCCGGTAAAGGCACTTTCTTCATTAACCACAGCTTTTACGAAATGAACCCCGGCAATGTATTTCTAATACCCGGCAATACGGTTCACCGCGCCTTTCCGGATGAACAGTCGCCTGTTACGTCCAGCGCAATCTTCTTCGCTCCCCGGCTGATTCAGCCGATGGAGTTTGGCGAATCCCTTTCGCTTCTGCGCTGCTTTGAACAAGCAAGGAAAAGCAAATGCTACAAGCTGGAGCCGTCACAGGACGACCGCACAACCTTTTCCCGATTAATAGATAAGATGAATGAAGAATGGCTGAGTCAGCTTCCGAACTTCCGTGCGGCAATCGTCATCAGGCTGTATGATTTTCTGTTAACCTTAAACCGGATGTCATTGCAGAAGAGTGAGCCTCCACGAAGCTCCGGTACGGAGCCCGCATGGATTAGAACCATCCTCGATTATATCGAGGCTAACATTGGTGCAAGGGAGATGAGTCTCTCCGACCTGTCTTCCAGAGCAGCGGTCACGTATGCCCATTTCTCCCGCGTATTCAAACAATACACCGGCATGAACGTAAGCGAATATATCCTGATCAAGAAAATCATGCTGGCCAAAGAAAGGCTTATGCGGACAGACGATACGATTGGTTCCGTTTGCCTGGAATGCGGATTTGAAAGCGAGTCCTATTTCTATAAAAAGTTTAAGCTTGTAACAGGCATGACGCCTGTGGAGTACAGACGGAGCATACGTTGAACGTTGGCGATTCCCCCTTCTTTTTCGGCCGATTCACCAAGAAAATAAGCTTCCCCACCTTTATGATTATGGTGATATCACACGACATTGAAAGGGTGAACCGTCATGCTGGATAACACGGTTAAATTAACAGAAGAGCAAGTGAGCTATTACCGGGAGAATGGCTTTGTTCAGATTGATTCCATATTGTCTAAGGAGGAAGTAGAGGAGCTTCGTGGCTACCTGGAGGAAACGATGGGAGTACAAAACGGAAACTCCACCCAAACGGCGGCTTCCGGGGATATGTATTACAAAGTATTAAATCAACGGGTCAATACATGGAGAGATCACGGAGGAATGGCACGCTTTGTATTATCTCGCCGGTTTGCCGATGCGGCCAAGCAATTGACAGGTGCGGAAGGCATTCGTTTGTTCCACGATCATGCCTTGCTCAAGATGCCCCAGGATTCAAAGCCAACCCCTTGGCATCAAGACATGCCATACTGGCCGATGAATGAGCGAGGCGCTTTGTCCATTTGGATCGCCCTGGATGATGTAGACGAGAATAACGGATGCCTGATGCTCGTTCCCAAGTCACAAAAGATAAAGAACTTAAAGTCTATTGATCTCGTCAATCCCGAGGACATCTTCTCTGACGAGGGAGCCAAAGAGATTGACCGCAATACAGCAGCCGTTGTCCGGATGAAGGCCGGCAGCTGCAGCTTTCATGACGGGCTCACCTTCCATTACGCTCATGCCAATCAGACCGACAAACCGCGCCGGGCACTCGCGATTATCTTTATGCCGGACGGCACGACATACAGCGGGGCGAACCATATATGTACAGATGGCCTTGGTCTCGTGAAAGGCGATGTGCTTGCAGGCGGATTATTCCCTAAGCTGGCCTGATTCAGGAGCTCCTTTATGCCGCCTTCTGTATTGGCTGGGCGTTTCGCCTGCGGTCTTTTTGAATACGTGATTGAAATGACTCAGATCCTCGTATCCGGTATCCATCGCAATCTCGGCAATCCTGTCGCTTGTGGTGGCTAACAACTGCTTGGCCAGATGGATTCGTTCCGCATTCCGGTATTCCACGAAAGACATGCCGGTCTCTTGGCGGAACAAGACGGTGAACTTGCTCTGGCTCATGCCGGCCATCTGGCTGATCTGCTCGAGTGTAATCGACCTGGAAGGATGGCGCTTAATGAATTCGCAGATCCGGCCTATCACTTCTTGGTCATTGGGCAAAGACGGCAGAGAGTGGCTCCGATTGTTTACATACATTCGGCTGAGAATAATAAACAGTTCGATCAGCTTAGATTTGATCAGGTACTGGTACCCGCTCTCCTTGCGCCCATACTCCTTGATAAGCTGATCCAAGACACTTCGGATGTCGAGCATTTGCCGTGGCGACAACGTCAGCTTAGCTTGGAAGGATACATCGGAACGAAGGAACGGCTCCATATAGTAGAAGTCGATAAAGGAAGTGACGCTCGATAATGCGGTTAGCTCCCGTTCGAGCAGGGATGGAACGAATAATACATTTACGACCTCCATTCCCTCTTTGTGATCGATCGTATAGGCATGTTCCATGCCAGGCTCGATGATGAACACATCGCCTGCATGGATCGGAAAGGTGTTCCCGTCATACTCATGGACGCCAGAACCCTGACTAATAATGACGAGCTCCACGAATTCGTGCCGATGCAGCGGAATAACCGTGCCCTGATTCAGTTGATAGGGTTCAATATGGAAGAGAAAGCTTTGGCTCTCCAAATGCTGCTCGTTCCTTAATTCATTGTTCATATAATCCCCCGTCACATCTAAGGCGCTTTGCGACAACGCATTGCGCTTTTTCTAATCCCTTATGAAATGTAAACCTTTGCAAGCTCAACTTTACGTCGTTTTAACTCCACCGTCAATAAACTCGTCTTATCGTTTTACGGAACAAGCCCATGCAGTTTTTTGAATGCCTCCGGATTCATTCCGTTCAATTTGCGAAAGACGGCGCCGTAATAGCTGGAGCTCTCGAATCCCACTCTGCCCGCTATTTCATACATTTTCATAGCCGGGTGTTGGAACATCAGCTGCTTGCTTCGTTTGATGCGCTGCTGATTGATATATTCCATGGGCCTGATATTCATCGTTTGCTGAAAGATCCTGCACAGATATTGGGGGGTAACGGATGCTACGTCAGCCAGCTCGGCTAGTGTCAACGCTCTCTGCAGGTTATTCTCGATATATTGCAGAACCGGCTTGACCCGGTCAAACTCTTGATGCGAATGGGACGGCGTCAGCAGTTGATACTTCAGGTCAATAAGAAGACCATACAGCAGCTTCGAGCGTTCCAGGTTCGTTTCTTGTTCATTGTCCATGGCTAACGTCAGCATCTGCTCCAGCGGCTTGATCAGCTTATTCTCCTTTAACCTGCCTGTCCCCGATTCGCCAATTCCGGCAAACAACAGCATCTGGTCAGCTTCACGCCCGTTAAACGATACCCAGGACACCTTCCATTGCTGGTTAAGCGGTCTATAGGAATGCGGCATATCCGGATATAAAAAGAACACGTTGCCCGGATCAACCTTAAACGCTTTGCCGTTCACGACAACCTCTCCGAAGCCGTCCAATACTTGATGCATTTGATAATCGGGAAAGCCTTCCGGGCGGTGCGTTTCGATTTGATGCTCCCAATAGCCAACCGTCGTTGCGTATAGCGGGAGGCCTGAAGTTTCATCCTGCGAGCAAAAGATATAGTTCCCCTCCATCATGCAGCCTCCGTTTCATATTTTTAGAGTTGAATGTAATATCCTTATATTTTATAAGTATACTTTCATCCTTATAATATGAATATACTATCATTGAATTTTAGGAGTTGAAAATTTTGCGATCCAAACTTAACTATCAACCACCTGCCAACGGCTATCCGGAATGGAACAATAACCCGGAGATCTTCCAGCTTAATCGTCTTCCTGCACACGCTTCCATGATGTCCTACCGTTCTTTGGAAGAAGCGCTTGCCGGAGATAAAGCCTCTTCGGAGCGCTATTATTCATTAAACGGAACCTGGAAATTCGCCTTTGCGGAAGTTCCGGAGAAACGCATTCAGAACTTCTATGAAACGGACTATGACGCGAGCGGCTGGACGGACATGCCCGTCCCTTCCCACTGGCAGTTCCAGGGCTTCGATTATCCGCAATATACGAATGTTCGCTATCCATGGGCCGTATCGGAGCCGGATTTGCTTCCGCCGTTTGCCCCTACCAAATACAATCCGGTTGGCTCCTATATCCGCGCTTTTGATGTTCCCAAGTCATGGAGCGGTCAAGCGGTCTATCTGAGCTTCCAGGGTGTGGAATCCGCTTTTTATGTGTGGCTGAACGGCGAGCTTGTGGGTTACAGCGAGGATACCTTTACGCCGGCTGAATTCGATATTACTCCTTATCTGATTGAAGGCGAGAACAAGCTTGCGGTTGAGGTTTACCGCTGGTGTGACGCCAGCTGGCTGGAAGACCAGGATTTCTGGCGCCTTAGCGGTATTTTCCGCGATGTGTATTTGTATACGAAGCCTAACTTGAACATCTCTGACTTCTTCGTTCGCACTAATCTGGATGAAGAGTACCGCAATGCCGAACTCACCGTTAACCTTACTCTCGAAAACTACTATAACGAAGCTGCAAACGGTGTCCGCGTCGAAGCTCAATTGTACGACGCCGATCAGCAGACCGTATGGCAAGAACCGGTTGTGGCATTTGCAGGCGATGGCGAGCATCAGCTCTTGCTCACCGGCCAGGTCGATAATCCGCTCAAATGGAGCGCCGAAGCTCCCCATTTGTACACGCTGGTTCTTTCGCTTAAGAAGGAAGACGGCCTCATCGAAACGCATAGCAATAAAGTAGGCTTCCGGTCGTTCGAATTAAAGGACGGCTTGATGCAAATCAACGGCAAGCGAATTGTGTTCAAAGGGACTAATCGTCATGAGTTCTCCTGCGATACGGGCCGGGCTTTGTCCAAGGAAGACATGATCCGGGACATCATTCTGATGAAAACCCATAACATCAATGCTGTCCGTACCTCCCATTACCCGAACCAATCTGTCTGGTATGAGCTCTGCGATGAGTACGGTCTCTACGTGATTGACGAGACGAACCTGGAAACCCATGGTTCATGGTGTTATGGCCAGCAGGATCTGCCTGCTCATACGGTTCCGGGCAGTCATCCGGAGTGGCGCGAGAACGTGCTGGACCGTTGCAACTCCATGTTCCAGCGGGATAAGAATCACCCGTCGATCGTCATCTGGTCGCTTGGCAATGAATCCTTCGGCGGCGATAACTTTATTGTGATGCATGATTACTTGAAAGAAGTCGATCCAACAAGACTTGTGCATTACGAAGGGGTTTGCCATTACCGTCCTTCAGAGGCTGCGACGGATATCGAATCCACGATGTACGTAAGACCTAACGAAGTTGAGAATTATGCGCGCAGCAATCCCAAGAAGCCTTACATTCTGTGCGAGTACTCCCATGCCATGGGCAATTCTTGCGGCGGACTTCATAAATACACGGAGCTGTTTGATAAATACGAAATTTTGCAGGGCGGATTTATTTGGGACTGGGTCGATCAAGCGATCCGTACGACTACGGCAGACGGCGTAGAATATCTCGCTTATGGCGGAGATTTCGGCGAAACTCCGCACGACGGCAATTTCAGCGGCAACGGATTGTTATTTGCGGACCGGACCGTGACTCCCAAGCTGCATGAAGTGAAGAAATGCTACCAGAATATTGATGTTTCATCCATCAATTTGGCAGACCGGACAGTAAGCATCAAGAATAAAAACCTGTTCACCGATCTAGCCGCATACGATCTGAAATGGAAGGTGCAGCTGGAAGGACAGACGGTGCAGGATGGCAGCTTGAAGGTAACGCTGGCACCAGGCGAGACAACGGAAGTAACGATTCCATACTCCTCTTCGTCCACTGAGCAAGAAGCGGTACTGAATATTTCCTTCGTTCAGCCTGAAGCATCAACATGGGCAGCTGCAGAGCATGAAATCGCATGGGAGCAATTCGTATTGTCGCCACTTGCGGCGAAGACGAATATTCGTATCGCCGATACGACGGCGGCTCCGCTGCAGGCTGAAGAGAAGCCGGATACGTTAGCTATCGGCAATCAGCAATTTGCGGTTACGTTCAACCGATTATCCGGTGATATCGTATCCTATGTTCAGGGTAATATTGAGCAATTGCTTGAGCCGGTTCGACCTAATTTCTGGCGGGCAGTGACGGATAATGACCTGGGCAACAAAATGCCGGAGCGCTGCGCGATTTGGAGGGATGCCGGCGCTACGAAGCAGCTCATTCATTTCTCTTGGAATGCAATCGCTGATCATTATAGCGTTACAACCGTACATCATCTGGCAACCAATCCTGTCTCCACCTTAAAAATCGACTATACGGTTCATCAAGACGGCTCGATTGATGTCAATGAACAGCTCCTGCCAGGCAGTGACAAGCTGCCTGAGATTCCGGAGTTTGGCATGTTGTTCGTGCTTAATGGAAGCCTGGACACTATCTCGTGGTATGGCTTAGGTCCGCATGAGAACTATTGGGATCGTAAGACCGGCGCCAAATTAGGCAGCTACACCGGCAAGGTGCAGGATCAGTTTGTTCCTTATTTGCGCCCTCAGGAATGCGGCAACAAAACGAATGTCCGTCATGCTCGGATTACGAAGGGTACGGACGGAAACGGCTTGCGCTTCAACAGCGCTACGGTGATGGAAATCAATGCGTTGCCATGGACACCGGAAGAGCTTGAAGCAAATGATCATCCGTACAAACTGCCCATCTCTTCGAAAACGGTCGTGCGAGTAAACGACAAGCAAATGGGCGTTGGCGGCGACGACAGCTGGGCTGCTCCCATCCATCCGGAATACAAGTTATTCGCCAACCGGCCTTATAACTTTGCATTCACGATTTCGTTCATTTAACTTGTTCCATAAAGAAGGGGGTGTCCCATAAGTCATGTAAATGACGATGGGACACCCCCTTTGTTTGTATTTGGGCTAAACAGCAGCCTGCGCATGAAATGTTCTTCCGATCGCCATTGCTCAGGGATTCCTTCGAATCAACGAGGTATGGTTGGCATCCCTTCACAAAAGCGAACGCTGACGCTTCTCCAGAATCATTTCATGCTCCGTCTGCCCTTAACCTGTTCATAAAATGCTCAAACTAAAAGAAGCCGACCCTTGTTAAAATGGAGGTACCACCCAACCATTCTAAGTAAAGAGAGGCTTCTTTATGTACAAAGAATATACCATGGATCAACTGTCCTTGCCAATGGACTTGCAAGAAGATATCCCCGAAAATCATCTCGTACGCGTCATCAACGATGCGGTCAATCGCTTAGATATGAAGCTCTTCACCAAAGCTTATCCCGGAGGTGGCCGGGACAGCTACCACCCCAAAATGCTCATGAAAGTCGTTATCTACGCGTATACACAGCGCATCTACTCCTCTCGCCAAATTGCCAAAGCAGTACGTGAAAATATCATGTTTATGTGGCTGGCTGCTAGGCAGCGTCCAGATTTCCGTACCATTAACCGTTTCCGCTCAGAGCGTATGAAAGACGTTCTAGAGACGGTATTTACAGCTGTTCTTCAATTTCTCAAGGAAGAGAACTTCATCAAGCTGGAGCACTACTTCTTGGATGGGACGAAAATCGAGGCGAATGCCAACCGTTACACGTTTGTATGGGGCAAAGCTGTCGTTAAACAGAAGATGAAGCTTCAAGAAAAGGTGCAAACCTTGTTCGCTGCCATTGAAGAGGCAGAGAAACAGGAAGACCAGGCGCTGAATAACTTGGACCTTCCTGAGCTCGGAGAGGCTTCCGCTATCACGAGCGAAAAGCTGGAGCAAGCTGTTCAGCAATTAGAAAGCAAGCTTCAAGAAAAGCCGAAGGACAAACCGCTAAAGAAAGCCGTTCGCCTTGTCCGGATGGATCTTCTGCCTCGCCTGCAAAATATGAAGGGCAGCAAGAAACGCTTGGCAGCCGAAACAGTTTCAGCAAAACCGACACCGATGCAACATTCATGCGCATGAAGGAAGACCACATGCGCAATGGACAATTAAAACCCGGATATAACGTGCAGATCGGAACAGAAGACCAATTTATTCTCAGTTACAGTATTCATCAACGTCCAACGGATACCCGTTGTCTCAAGCCACACCTGGATAAAGTGAAAGCTTCATTGGGTGAATTACCGGGAACCATCATCACAGATGCAGGTTATGGGAGCGAAGAAAATTATGCTTACCTAGAGTCTGAAGAACAACGAGCACTTGTAAAATACAATACTTATCATAAAGAAAACACCAAAGCATGGAAGCAAGATATAAGCAAGTTCGAGAACTGGTTGTATGACGAGAATGAAGATTCGTGGACATGTGCAGCAGGACAGAAACTGCTATTTCGCTATGAAAGCAAAAGCTTAACCGAGAGCGGATACGAGATCGTTACTCGCAACTATCGCAGTATTTCCTGCGAGGGCTGTCCGCTAAAGGACAGGTGTACAAAGGCACAAGGAGATCGAGAAATAAAGGTCAGCATGGAATATCTTCGACTCAAGCAGCAAGCGAGAGAGCAACTAAAGAGCGAGGATGGACATGTCTTGTCGGTTCGACGGATGCATGAGCCGGAAAGTGTGTTTGGCCAAATAAAGAATAACCGGGGATTCCGCAGATTTCTGCTTCGAGGCTTGCCGAAAGTGAGCCTCGAGGTCGGGTGGCTTTCCCTTGCCCATAACTTGCTGAAGAAAGCAGCAAGAGCAAAAATATCGCTGCAAGGGTAACCCTCTGCAGCGATATTTTCATGAAAAAACGTTTATATTTACCTATGCGAGCCGTCTTTATAGTGAGCGATCACCTTTTGAGACGGCCTCTTTCATGTTCTATTGGACCGAACCGATATTTCGCAATTGGATTTGGCCAATCAGCTCAGATGGCCGGCTTAGCTTCGGATACCCCGTGATCTTGCCTGCCCAATCCTCCGTAAGAAACCATGTGGCATGGTAAGCATGCAGCCCATAGCTTGAAGCTCCTGTCAGTTCATTAGAGCCCCCGTCTCCGACAAATATGGCCTCAGAGGGTAATACGCCTAGTCTCTGACAAGCAAGCTGATAGATGACAGGCTCGGGCTTGGCTGAGTGAACGGCATAGGAAAAGACGACATCGTCAAAATACGGCGCTAAAGCACTAGCCTCCCATGCTTTTACTTCTTCTGGCGTGCAATTACTAATTAGGCCGATCTTGACGCCTTCCGAGCGAAGCTGTTCGAGCATCTCCAGAACGGAGGAGTCTATCCCGTTAAAAGGAATGGACTTGGAAGCAATCCTTTGCTCATGGATAGCATGAATGCTCTCTTCGGGCACATCATGTCCAAGAGTATTCAAGATATCTTCCAATACCGAAGGAAAATCGGGAAACGTCCCGTTCATCCTATGCTCCTGTCTCTTTTTCCACTCCGCTTCAAAAAGCTTGCTATCAATCCCCAGCTGCGCAACAAAATGATTCGAACGCGACGCCTTCCTTTTCCCGTTCTCAAACTCGGTGATAAGTGTTTCGAACAAATCAAAAAATACGGCCTGGATTCTCATCTTATTGCTCCCTCTATTCTCATTTGGAAACAATACCTCTAGTTGAATATAACGAATCATTCGTTAGTTTGTAAATTGATTTTCCCGTATCTCTTCCTATCGGATATCAATTGTGCTAGTATAGCGGCACAAAACGTTAAATGAGGAGGCCGCATAAATAATGGCGCAATTTCGTTACTCGCCTTACAGCGTCGCCATGATTACCCCGTTCAATCTGGACGATTCCATAGACGAATCGGGTATTAACCGCATGGTCCAATATTACCTGGAGCATCAAGTCCCCGCTCTGATTGTCAGCGGATCTACCGGAGAACAGCATTCCTTATCCATAGACGAGAGAATTCAACTCTATCAAACGGTCAGACAAGCGGCGCCTTCGGAAATGGCTTTATATGCGGGAGTTGCCGCAATCCGGACTCGAGATGCGGTCCGCCTCGCCGCGGAAGCTGAGCGAGCCGGACATTCTGCTATTATGCTTGGTTTCCCGCCATATGTCCGCCCGAATCAGCCGGAAGCTGCCGCCTATGTGGAGTCGGTTTGCTCAGCAACCGCATTGCCGGTCATGCTCTACAATAACCCGACGCGTACTGGATTTAATCTGGAGCATCAGACCCTCATCAGTCTCGCGAATAAATTCCCTCAGATTACTTCAATCAAAGAAACGGGCAGCCCGGATGGCGTCATCCGGGTAAAAGAAGAACTTGGAGCCGATTTTCAGGTCTTGTCGGGAATCGACGCGACAATCGCGGACTACTATACCAAGGGCTATGACGGCTTAACGAGCGTTGCGGGCAATCTATTCCCTGTTGAAATGAAAGCTATTGTTCGGCTCCTAGGGTCGGGACGGCACGAGGAAGCCGATTTAAGGTTAAAGGCTCTCCAGCCAAAGCTGGAGCTGATCGGAAGCCTCGGCTGGATCAAGGCGATTCGTCATGCTTTTGCGGAGCAAGGCATCATCTCCGGCGGTTTCCGCGAACCGTTTGCTCCATTAACCTCGGAGGAACAAGCAGCACTGCGCGCCGCTATGCAATAACGCCAAATAAAGCCGCCTTGCTAGCAAGGCGGCTCTCATTTCTATTCAATCGTCCGGTAAAGCTTCTGCTCCCAGCCTTCCTGTTGAACAGGATGCTCGTGCTGCAGCCAGAGAACCATCGTCCCCCGGGAACGGTTATTCCAATACGGATAAGGAATTGCCGTAAGCGGATTGCCCGCCTCATCCTTCGTCCTGACTAATACCGCCCCGTCGAAGAAACCGGCATCATATTCCGTCTCGAACACGGGATTCAGCGGCAGCTTGCGCTCCATATGATTCTCGCGCAGTGCCTCGCGAGTATAGAGGACCGTATCGTTAAGGAACTTCTCATTATCCACCGACTCCAGACAATACAATACAGGTCCGCGGCGGATCGCCGCTTTGTCCGCATGAGTCGTCACAATCGGATGAACCTCAACCAGATGAACGGGCATTTCAAGCGCAAGCTGGATTTGGTCTCCCGGAGACCATGCCCTGCTCAACACCGCATATCCGTTTTCCAGTTCAAAGCTGACCGCTTGATCGTTCACGCGAATAACATGCTGATCGCACCATTCCGGTATGCGCAGCCGAACCTCGAAGGACGCCTCCCGCTCCGGAGTAACCGTAATGTTCACAGCACCTTCCCAAGGATAATTCGTCTGCTGCCTGAACGTCACCGGAACATCTCCGATGGTCAACTCGCTTTCGCTTCCGATATACAGATTGACGAAAGCTCCCTTATTGTCATAAGCGTAAATATAAGAGGCCAGCTCCGGCAGAATCTTGATAATCATCGGCGGGCAGCATGGGCAGGAATGCCATTCCCAACGGTTATGGCCGCCTTTGCTGACCAGCGGATTCTCGTAAAAATACTTATGTCCGTCGATCGAACGTCCGGCCAGCACGATATTATAGAGAATCGTCTCGAGCTTATCGATATAGCGGCTTTCGCCGGTAGCGAGGAACAGATTCCAGCTAAAGAAGCCCATGCCCGCGCCCGCGCAAGTCTCCAAATAACCGTTATCCGGCAGCTCGTAGTTGGCGCCAAACTTCTCGTCATGATGAACGGCGCCGACACCGCCCGTAATATGGGATTTCTGATACGAAATGTTGTCCCACAGCTTCTTCGCCGTTTCCAGGTAAGCTGCTTCGCCAGTGCATAGATAGAGCGCTGTCAGACCCGTGTACAAAAGCGTCGCGCGTACCGCATGTCCTACAGCTTCCTCCTGCTCCAGAACCGGCTTATGATCCTGCGCGTATTCCCCGCCATGCGAGTATCTGCCCTCATGATTGCCCCGGTTATGAATCCAGAAGGTAACGAGCTCCAGGTAATCGTTTGCCTCAAACGGTACTTTCATCGCAGCTCCAAGCTCAGGCTCATCCTGGGCAAGCTGATACAGCTTTAATACGGCTTCTTCCGGCAGCGAGTGCGCCGGAACAATATTGCGCTTTGGCGGAGCCCCCATAATCTCGCTCATATGATTGGCATACAAAACTGCGGCTTTGAGCAGCGTTGTTTTACCGGTTGCCTTGTAGTGGTGAACAGCCGCTTCAATTAAGCAACCGGCATTGTACACGTCATGCTGCCATCTCAAGAATCCGCCGTTCTCCCCCCAGCGCTGGCCGGGACGGTCAAGAGTCGTATACGTATTGATATATCCGTCACCAACGGCCGCTTGCGCGCGGACGATTCGTTCAATAATATCGTCTACGCGATGATCCAGCTGTTCATCGTAAGCCACCGCCAATATATCCGAAATCCCTCGAATCGTTTCATAGATCAGGCCGTCGAACCAGGGCTCGCCGGAATGGAAGCCGCCTGCTCCCTCCGCAACAAAATCAAAGTTCCGCAAGGCGCCGTCGTTCTCGAATTTATTTAATACATCGTACGTGGTTACTTCCCGCAGAACCTTCAATTTGGGCTCCCAGAACGTATCCTGGATTCGTACGGATTGAACCGGGACATTATGAACCGCTTGGTGCTTATAGGTAATAGGCTTCTTATTCATCTCCGTTGCTTTGAAAGACAAACCCGGACACCCCTTTGCATGAAATTATTATTATACCGCAAGCAAATCGTTTAACGCCTGACCAACCGTATCCGCGCGATGCGTCGCCGTCCGAAGGACCGTCCCGTGGGAATGGGACATCGCAAAGCTGTAGGAGCATATCCGGAACATAGCCAGATCATTAAACGAGTCGCCTATGCATGCCGTTTCATCCCTGCGAATTCCCAACAGCTCCATTAAAGCTTCCACAGCCGCTCCCTTATCTACCCCGCCGGGCATCACATCAATACCGTCCGGGTCGGAAAAGGAGGCGGTAATGCGGCTTCCGAACTGTTGATCCAGCTCTTCCAGCATCCGTTCAAGCAGCGGCACCTCCCCATAGACGGAGAACTTCGTAACCGTCATGCCGTTTGCCATATCGGAGACGACTTGGCGGCGCTCGATTAACGGAGTCAGAAACCGCTGACCGACCCGCTCCGTATCGGCTGTCTGCTCGGCAACATAATTGCCTTCGCCTCCGCAAATAACCGTAACCAGATCAGCCGGTGCCGTCTTCTGATGCACGGCTAACGCCAGCTCGGATTGGAACTGGCTGGCCCGGATAACCGTTCCGTCCCGGTCCACAATGGTGGCGCCATTTTGGCAAACCGCATAACAAGGTACGGCAAGCAGCTCCATCACGACCTTAATCTCTTCATGCATGCGGCCGGAAGCCAGACAGATATGAACGCCTTGCCGGTGAGCCAAGCGGATAGCTTCGATATCCTCCGCGCGAATCTGCTTGCTTCTGTCCATTAACGTACCGTCGATATCCGAGACAAAGAGCTTGATCAACGTTCATCCACCTCATCGCCAATTAGATCTTGTTCTTTACGGGTGATTTACCCGTACTCTGCGTCCCTGCTCATACGACTGGATTGCGGCTTCCGCAATTAACAGAGCCCGGTAACCCGCGGACGCGTGAACCGGAGGAGCCTCGCCATTGCGAAGGGCTTGCAGCAGCGCATCCGCGTGCTTATCGAACGTCCGGTGGAATTCGCGGTCCACATCGTTGAAATAACCGGCTTCCCAGCTCTCTCCGACCTCGTTGCCCGCAGCATGATACGTATACTTTTTCACTGTATCCTGGATCACGCAACGTCCAAGCGAACCGTTAATCTCTACGCGGTGAGTGTCCGGATAAGCATAGGACGATTCATAGCTGCCAACCAGGCTGCCAACCGCCCCACTCTCAAATCGCAGCGCGAGGGACAAAGTCCGATAGCCGCCGCCTGTCTTATCGGACATTTCTGCCATAACCGACTCGACCGGTCCGCATAGATGCTCCAGCATGTCAAACCCGTGGCACTGCGTCTCGATAAGATTGGCATGCGGATGATCGCTGCTGCCTTCTCCTCCAAACCTCCAGGTCGCGAAGGAAAGCTCGCCAAGCTTTCCTCCTTGGATAGCCTCGTGAGCAAGCTCTACCGGTTTGGCGAAGCGGTGATTGAAATTAATAGCGAAGAATACATTCCGTTTGGTTGCTTCGTTCAGTAGAATATCCGCTTCCTTCCGATCAAACACCAACGGCTTCTCGACGAGCAAGGGAAAGCCCGCCTGAATCACTTCTAAGGTAGCTTCGAAATGCCCTTGGTTCGGAAGGCACATGCTGACCAGATCGGGAGTCTCTCGCTCAAGCATATCCGCAATCCGCGTATACGCTTTCGTTCCGTATAATGCGGCTTTCTCCTCAGTCCTTGCGGCGTTGCGCCCGACAATGGCGCAGAAATCCACATCCGGCCTTGCTTCCCAAATCCGCGCATGCTGCAATCCCCAGCTGCCCGCCGATTGGAAGCCTTCCGATCTTCCGCGGGCACTTACGGTTCCGCCGGCGCCAATTAAAGCCACTTTCAGCTTGTTCGCTTCACTCATTGTTCAATTAACACCTTTCCTGTATTCCCCTCGAAGAAGAGCTCGTAGGCCTCCTGAATTTGATCCATGCCGTATCGGTGCGTAATGATTTGCCGCAAATAAGGAAGATGCTTAAGAATAAGTTCATGATTCTCCGCCAGCTCGTTATATTGGAAATATTCGCTTCCGAGCACGGCGCGCTCAGGGGCAATAACATCGTTGGATACGCCAAGATTCAATTCTTGGCCATGACCGACACAGACAAGGACACCGCGCTGGTTAAGCGCGTCGAGGGATGTGCGTCTGCCGGACGTCTTGCCGCTCGTATCAATCGCAATGTCAACGCCTTCAAGTCCAGCCTCCCGGATCGCGTCAGTGACCAAGCGGTTCGACAGCTGAACCGGAATCGCTCCCATCTTCTCCGCAAGCTCCAGACGGTAATCCACGTAATCCATAATAAATACCGGCGTCCTTTCGCCAAGCAGCAGCTTCGCCATCGCCAGAACGCCAAGGCCAATGGGACCCGCCCCTGCCACAAGCACGGATTGAATGTCGGGATGAACCAGCTTCGCGCGCTTGATCGCATGTCCGCCAGTCCCCATAATATCGAGCAGCATGGTTGCTTCGCTTAACGGAATAGATGGATCCACCGGGAAGAAGACATTTTCGTTAACGACGATATAAGGCGCATAACCTCCATCGTGGGTAAAGCCGTAATCCGCTCTCTTCTGCAGACATTGGTTCGTGAATCCTAGCTTGCAGCTGCGGCATTCCCCGCAGAAATCCATCAGGAAGACGACGCCATGAGTCCCGATTGCAGTCCCTGCATCTTCGCCTGCACCAACAACAATGCCTGCGGCTTCATGACCGGGCACGGTTGTGCTCCCGTCATAATATTGGCTGCGGTCCGAGCCGCAGAGAGCATTGGCCTTCACCTGAAGAAGAAGCTGGCCTTTGCCCGGTACAGGTACCGGCTTCTCTCCGTACTCGATTTTCCCTTGGCCGACAAAAAGCGGTATGTTCATTGTTTGCGGTATATGAAAAACTTGACTCATCTTCTCCATCTCCTTAAACGTTCACATTATCGTTCATGTATAAGGGTGCAACTAGGCACCCCTTCAGCTTCATTTACCTTGTGCTTTCCCTTAAGACCAGCTTTGTATCAATAATCTCATTGAATTTCTGAGCAGACTCGGGATGATTGATTTTGTGCAAAACAATATCAACCGCCCGTTTGGACATTTTGCCTTTGGAGTTGCTGACCGAAGACAGCTGGAATGGAATGAAAATCCGCGACTGAATGTTATCGAAGCCGATTACCGAATAATCTTCGGGCACCCGGTAGCTGTACTTGCTTAATACATATGCCGCTTCCCAGGCGATAACATCATTAAAAGCAAAGATGGCCGTAAATTCCAACTGCTGTTCAATAAGCTGCTTAACGACCGACCTCGTATCCCCAGCAGTAGCACCGACCTCAATGATCAGCCCCTCCTGTACCGGCAAGCCCGCTTCCTCATGCGCTCTCTTGTAGCCTTCGAGACGTTCCTGCGCACTGGAGATCCGGATTGGACCGTTTAAGAACAGCACTCTCTTGTGACCGTTGTCGATCAGATGCTTGGTCGCCAGATATCCGCCCTTCTCATCATCGCAGATGACGTAATCGAATTCCGGCTCATCCTTGAACCTTCTGCCGATCAACACGAACGGAACTCCGTTCTTCTGCAGAAACCGGATATTATCGGCTCCCCGCTGGGAAGGACAAATAATGATGGCATCCACATTTTTCCCGATTGCCGTGTAGATCGCCCGTTCTTCCATTTCGTAATCGTCTTCCGTATTAATGACGAAGATCGTGTAATGATGCTTGCGCGCCGACTTCTCAATTTCCTTGACCATAATACCGAAGTGGGGATTGGCTACGTCGCTTACGATAACCGCGATGGTCCGGGTTAGACCCGACCGCAGCGAACCGGCAAGCGCATTGCCGACGTACCCCATTTCCTTGGCTAATTCCTTGATCATCTGGCGTGTAGAAGCTGCAATATCCTCTTTATCCTTCAGTGCTCTCGAGATGGTATTCACCGAAAGCCCGGCTTTGACGGCCAGATCCTTCAGCGTAACTTTCCTGCCTTCCATGCTTTCTCCCCCAGCAGCCGAGTGTCTTTGCTAGACTCTCTCTTTTTGTTAAATAGATTAGCATTAGAAATTTTTGGAGTCAATTATCCAGAGGAGATCAGCTGTTAACCTTTCAGACCGGTCATGACGATACCTTCTACGAAATATTTCTGCCCGAGGAAAAAGACGAGCATTGCCGGCAGCAGGACAACCGTTGTAGCCGCCATCATTAAATGCCATTGCGCATTGTACATGCCCTTGAAGGTTTGCAGTCCAAGCGCAAGGGTGTACAGCTTCTCATCGCTCAAATAAATGAGCGGACCCATAAAATCGTTCCATCCGTTCAGGAAGGAGAACAACCCGACAACAACCAGCGCGGGTACCAGCAGCGGAAGCATAATGCGGCTGTAAATCCTGAAGTACCCCGCACCGTCTACCAATGCCGCTTCATCCAGCTCCTTTGGTATGGTCATAAAAAACTGCCGCAAGAGGAAGACGTTAAACGCTCCTCCGCCAAACCACGCCGGAAGCGTGAGCGGAATATAGGTATTGGTCGCGCCAAGCTTTGCCCAACCGACATATTGAGGGATCAGGGTTACGGCTCCAGGAAGCATCATGCTGGTCAGGATGACCATAAATACGATATTGCGTCCCGGCCACCGCAGTCTGGCAAACGAGTAAGCACAGATCGAGCTCGACAATACAACCCCGGAAACCTCCAGTACAACGATGATCAGCGTGTTCAGGAAATACCGGTTGAACGGCAGAATCGTAAGCGCCTCGCGGTAATTGCTGATCAGCCAATCCTGGGGAATCCAGATCGGCGGAATGACGAAGATATCCGATTGGTCCATGACGGAGCTGCGAAGCAGCCAGTAAAACGGAAACAGGCATAGACAGGTTCCGGCCGCGAGCAGCAAATAGATGAACGTTTTGGAGAGCAGTCTGCTTGTGATCATCTTTTCCCCTCGCTTTCGCTGTACACCCATAAGGCGGACGTCTTGAATACCATTAACGTCAGTACCAATATGATCAGGAACATGACCCAAGCAATGGCCGAAGCGCTGCCCATGCTGGAGAACTCGAACGCTTCGCGGTACAAATAGTAAGAATAGAACAACGTCGCGTTATTCGGTCCTCCCTGCGTCATAATGTAAGCCTGCCCGAACACCTGAAAGCTTCCAATGAACCCCATTACGAGATTGAAAAAGATGGTGGGCGTCATAAGCGGTATCGTAATGAAGAACAGCTTATGAAACCAGGTGCCGCCATCCACTTCGACCGATTCGTACAGATGCCTCGGGATCCCCTGAAGACCGGCCAGGAAGATGACCATCGTCCCGCCAATCGTCCACAAGCTCATCAAGACCAGCGAAGGGACCGCCAGATTTTCGGAATAAATCCACTGCAGACCCGAGATGCCGAACACCTTAAGCAGCTGATTGAGAAGACCAAGATCCGGGTCGAACAGCCACAGCCAAATCATCGATGAAGCCACTGCAGGCACAATGGTCGGCATATAAAAGATGGTTCGGAAGAACGTTTTGCCCCGAATGGGATGGTTCAGCAGCAAGGCTACCATAAAGGCCAGCAAAATCTGCAAAGGTACGCTTAGGATGACATAATAGGCGGTTACCCCAAGCGACTTATAGAATAACGGGTCCGTTCCGTCGAATAAGTTCGCGTAGTTCTGAAAGCCAATAAATTTCAAGGGAGTAATGACGTTGTATTCCGACAAGCTGAAGGTAAAGCTGGCGATCATCGGCCCCAGGACAAAGATGATAAAACCGGCAATGACCGGTGATGCAAACAAAATGCCAGCCCGGGCTTCTTTATTCCATAGCTTCCTCCCGGTGATCATCTCTCCGTATAAACCCCTTTCAGCTCTTTTTCCACTTGGGTCTTAATCTTGCTTAACGCTTCCTGAGCCGTTGTCTTGCCAAGCCAAACCTGCTCAAGCGCCGGGTCGATAATGCTGTTGACCTTGGACAGGTTCTTCACGTAATACGAGGTATTCGGGAAGCCGTTCTCAAAGGCATTTCGCATGATGGCATCCTGATAGCCATCCGGATGCGCCGGGTTGCCGGCCGCCCATTTCGCAACCAGCTCCTCGTTCTCGTACCATTTCTTGAGGACAGGCATCCACAGCCCGCTTGTTTGAAGCTCCAGCGTATTTTCCGGATTCATCATCCACTTGTACAGCATCCATGCTTCCTCGGGGTGCTTCGTATCCTTGAAGATAACGATAGGCTCGCCAAGCGTCATAGTGGCTTTGTTCTTCATGACAGGGGCAACGCCAATGCCGAAATTAAGCTTCTTTGCTGCGCCCAGGTCAACCAGGCTCCATTGTCCGTCCAGCGTCATGGCTACCTTGCGGGAAGAAAGCGCGTTGGCACCGGAAGGAATGTTCTTCGATTGCGTCGGCGACGGAGCAACATGGTATTTGTTAATCAGATCGGCCCAGCGCTGAATCGCTTCAGCCGCTTCAGGATCGGACAGCTTGAACTCCGTTCCGGTCTCGTTCACGAATTGCCCGCCGTTTGACACAACTCCATTCATGTAAGCCCATAAAGGCATCGTTATGCCAAATTGCTTAATGGCTTTGGGATCGAATTCCGTATCAAGCGCATTCCGCCCCTTCTGGTCCAGCGTCAGCTTTTGCGCCGTTTCCACGAATTGATCCCACGTATACGCCTCGTCGGCTTTTGTTGGAGGAAGCGGCACCCCGGCTTCCGTGAAAGCGTCCTTATTGTAGAACAAGGCGAAAGCCTCCAGCGCCCCGTTGACACCCGCAAGCTTCCCTTCTTCCCAGTAATACAAGGTGTTCGGAAGAATATCGTTAATGCTGACATCCGGATCGTTAGCCAGGAAATCCATGATGTTGTAAATCCGGCCCTGCGATGCCCATTCCAGCGCTACGTCGCCGTTCAAAAGCCCGATGTCGGGCATCTGATTCGATGATGCCATCGTAGTCAGCTTGGTCGTGTAAGAATCCGGAATATGAAGCGTATTCACTTTGATCCAAGGGTATTTCTCGGTAAAAGATTTAATCGCCGCTTCCTGTACCTTCTTCTCGTTCGGGCTGCCCCAGAACGTATACTTCAAGGTTACCGGATCATGCTTCTCCGGCTCGGCCTGACCAACGTTGCTCGCCGTATTGCCGGTGCCGGATGATTCCTTCACTTCTGCATTCCCGTTGCTTCCGTTATTCCCGCTATTGCCGCTGCAGCCTGCCATAAATACTGAAAGCGCTAACATGGTTGCGGATGCTAAACCAATTGTCTTCTTCATAGACTTACCTCCCTCAATTTTGGTTAAAAATCCCCACTCTTTTTCTTTTCAACCAAAGCTGCAAGTCATGATGAATGAATTCAGTGACTGGACCGATTACCACCTCCATTTACGTTAACATTATCGTTAATGTAGCTAGGGACATTATAAAATCCTTCTCCGCAAAAGGTCAATTATAGAATGAAGACATCGTAAGATGAATGCAACTCACTTCGATGTCGCCATTTTATAGGAATAACTGCAAATAAAAACCGGTCCCAATCAACGATTGGAACCGGCACCAAATATCTCTTTAAACCGACATTTTATTTCATTGCCGCTATAGCCTGTTCAAATCTGCCCAGGCCGTCTGCCAATACGGCTCGGGTACAACCAATGTTGAAGCGAATAAAGCCTTCTCCCGCATTCCCGTAAATGATACCCTCGTTCACGCGCACACCCGCTTCCTCTAACAGCCTGCGGCTCAGCTCCTCCGAGCCGGTACCCGCGCTTCTGCAATCGACCCACATCAGGTAGGTCGAATCAGGCACTATGACCTTCAGGCCGGGGAATCTCTCCCGCAGGAAGGAAACGAAATAATCCCTGTTCTCCTTCAGATAAACCAGTAGCTGATCCAGCCACTCTTCACCTTCGTTATAGGCCGCAATCAGCGCTTCAACGCCGAATACATTCGGGTCCGGCACCCC
Organism: Paenibacillus glycanilyticus; assembly: GCF_023715145.1. GTDB lineage: Bacteria > Bacillota > Bacilli > Paenibacillales > Paenibacillaceae > Pristimantibacillus > Pristimantibacillus glycanilyticus_A. The sequence goes on from NZ_JAMBNP010000001.1 coordinate 344,461, forward strand.
GTTTGCAAGCAAGGCTTGTTTGATTTTTTTCTTATAAGCCTCATTTGCGGTAATCATGTTTGCCATTTTCAGTCCGGCCAGATTAAAGGTTTTGCTAGGGGATGTACAGGTAATCGAATTCGTCGAATCGATGGACGCAAACGGAACGTAGGGAGGCCCGTCGAAGACCAGATCTCTATGAATTTCATCGGCAACAACGATAACCTCATGCTTCAGGCAGATTTCGCTTAACCGCTCAAGCTCCTCCTTCTTCCACACCTTTCCGACAGGATTGTGAGGGTTGCATAAAATAAACAGCTTGACGCGTTTATCGGATGCTTTCGCCTCAAAATCATCAAAATCGATTTCATACGACAAGCCGTCGTTAATCAGTTCATTCTCCATAATTTTTCGGCCGTTATTAGTAATGGTTGAATAAAAGCTGTTATATACAGGAGATTGGATGAGGACATGGTCTCCCGGCTCTGTAAAAGCTTGAAGGATAGCAGCCAATGCCGCTATGACGCCGGGACTAAAGACAATCCACTCTTTCTCAATCCGACAATGATGCCTCTTCTGCCACCAATTCGACTCCGCGTCATAGTAAGCATCGGGAAGATGGGCATAACCAAATACGCCATGCCGCAGTCTCTTTTCCAGTGCACGGATGATTGGATCGGCTGCCTTGAAATCCATATCCGCCACCCACATCGGGATAACGTCTTCGATATGCGGGGTTGTATCCCATTTAAAGCTGTTTGAGTTCTTTCGGTCTACCACTTCATCAAAATCATGCTTCATCCTGTAAGCCACCTTTTCTGTTCACAAACTTCTGCCTCAAGTATACTAACGCAACGCCCGCCAATAAAGCCCATAACGGAGCAGATAGACCAAATAGATTGATATGCAAGGCCGCTATCAAAAAAGTACTGATGGTCGGGATGATCAACTTCCGTTCCCGGACTACGGATTTGACGGAATGGATAAACAAGCCAAGCAGCGGAATACCGGTCATCATCGATAGGAACGGTGCGGGCATAATCTGAAGCCAGCCAATCATTTTCCAGGCAAACAGACCAAAGAGAATGACCAGGACATTGGAGGTTAATGCCGCGCCAATACGCCGCCAGTGGCTTCCCGCTTCCGGACTGCTGCATAGCGCCGTCATCATCCCGCCAACGTTAGCCGCGTGTCCCCCGAGCATCCCGGCTGCCATCGCCGCCACTCCCGAGGCTGCCATTGCCTTGTTTACCGGGGGATCGTAATGATGGCCCTTCAGCGATGCAAGCGCAACGGCCAGATCATTGCTCATGATTAATAAAGCCAATGGAATCGCAATGGAGAACAATCCGAATACCGTAAATTCCGGCATGATCAACGTCGGGAGCTGGAAAGGCATGGCCGCAACTTCCCGCCATGGCAGTCTATTCTGCAGGAGCAGACCAACAACCCCCAACATCAGAGACCATATAACCGGCGGCAGGAACTTAACGAACCTCGGAATCATCCAATATCCAACTGCAGCCATCATTCCGCATAACGGAAGCTGGATAGCGGAAGGGATCATCCCCCATATAGAAGAAAACAATAATCCCGCCAGCAAAGCGTCAATGATTGGTTTGGGAACAAAACGGAGTGCCCGTCCAAATAGGCCGGTACTGCCTACTACAATCATTAACAAACCCGACAATATAAATCCCCCAGTCAGAACGGGCAGCGGATAATTTGCAGCAACGGATCCGACAAAAGCGATACCCGTAATCGAGTGCGCGCCTGCAAAAGGGATTTTATATTTCAATGTTAGAAACGCATTTAACAGACCGCCCATGACATAGACGGCGAAGAACCACGACAGGAGCTCACGGTCAGGCAATCCCGCCATCTCAGCTGCCTTGACGAGCAGTAAGGCTCCTCCGGTACAAGCAAGCAATGCAGACATGATTCCTGTTGTAATAAACTTCAACGCCATCCCTCCATTTGCCCATCATAGAATGGAAAAGGGTAAATGTAACCAGCCAATTCGGAAGGACTTCTACCATCCACCTCTTTTTTTAAATAGCTGGGCACCAAAAAAGGAAGCATCACTATGGCAGTGATGCTTCCTTTCGCATGGATCTTACTTCGTAACGCGGACGGTCAGCTTGTCGCTTGACGTGACTCCTCCGGCATTGATTAATTCAATTCTGTACTCGTAATCGCCAACAGCTTTGCCTGAAATCTGGATTGCCGCGCTTTGCGCGCTTGGCGTCGCGGCAGTTAGCGGCTTGGCGGCAACTAACTCTCCATTCTCATAGAGCCGATATTCCGTAGCATTGGTGCCCCACCACATATTCATGGTCACCTTATAATTGCCATCGCCATCCCAATTATCGTGGGAAAGCACCGGCTTGCCAGGCGCCGCATCGGTTACCGTTACGACAAGCGGCTGACTTGCGGTTGTTCCGAGGGAGTTAATCAACTCCGCCGTATACGTGTAGGTTCCGTTGACCTTGCCGCTGACCTTGAATTTGGCGACTTGCGCGGACGGCGAAGCCTCGGGCAACGTTTGGGTTGAGATCAGAACGCCATTCTCATACAGCTTGAAGACGTCGCCGTTATTTCCCCACCACATATTCATGGTGATCGTATAGCTGCCCTCCTTTAATCCGCTGTACCCGCTGTCGCTGGACAGAACCGGCGATCCGGGAACGCCCGTATACTTCGGCTTTGCAACCTTGATGGTGACTTCACCCGTTTTTACCGTTCCGTTCAAATTGACGGAGGCTTGAATGACCGCCGTGCCATCCGCTACGGCTGTTATTACGCCTCTGGCGTCAACGGTTGCAACGGAGGCTTGATTCGTTTTGTAAGTAACAGTGGCCCCGATAAGAGGCGTAGCCGCGTCGCTGCTCAATTTGCCTTTTAATTGCGTAGTAGCCGTATCCCCCGGGCGCAGCGAGGTTTTATTCGCCGTCATTGTCAATTCGCTAAGCTGATTGTACGGGGACGGATTGAGAATGGTAACCCCTGTATCCGCTCCAACGATATCGCTTGCCGGCTGCTGAATATTCACCGGCAATGTCGAATAAGCCCCCATGCGGTCAATAACATTATCGGTAAACGTCACATGATCGGAGTTCCGAATAAAAATAACGGAGGTTGGATCAATGCCTTTATCCGCGCCGTTGTTGCCCGGATCCTCGAGATGCGTGTTCAGGAATTTGTTGCCCGTTACGGTTGCGTTCGTCACGCCGCTCAGATTCAGGTTTAATCCGTTAACGGAGTCAAACGTATTGTTCTCGATAAGGATGTTATCAAATGCTTTCATGCTGGTAATGTTTCCGGCCGCGAAACCAATCGCACCGGCTTGATCAGACCATGGCATAAAGTGGTGGTACCCGGTGCCGATAATTTTGTTATTGCGGATAATCAGATTGTTGGCTGCTCCCGCATGCGAATCGGTTACGTCCTCCGGAGATACCATGATGGCTTTGTCTCCGCCGCGGAACGTATTATTCTCGATGAGGCCGTCGCCAGCTTTGAGCAGCATGCCGCGTCCAGGGCTGTACACATCGTTGTTCCGGAAGATAAAGCCATTCCCCATCCGGTCAGGCGTAAAGATGAAATCCTCTTGCTCAAACGGAGACGGACGATCCAGCTTCACTTTATAATACGTCTCCTCCGTGAATCTCCAAGGCGTCCAATCCGCGGCCGTGTTGATTTTCTGCAATAAGGCAGGATCAATGCCGGCATCTGCCTTTAGCACCTTCTCCACGGCGGTTACGATGGCTTCGGGAGAGGAATTGAACTGCTTCAGCCTGTCACCAGCCTTGAGGCCTTGGCTTCCGTCGCGAAGAACGATCGTAATTTCATTGCCTTGCACCTTGACTACGCCAATATCGCCCGATTGAATGCTGAAGGAATCATCCCCCGCGTTCTGAATGACGGAGTTTTCGACGATTGGCCCTTTTTTGCCTGTTTTAAATTGAATCCCGTCCCAGACAGCTGTCAGCAACGGTTTCTCTGTTGCCCCTGTTGGAGCAGGGCCTGGGATAAGCTTGAAGCCGTCAAGTACCGTTCCGCCTTCACTGCCTGCTTCCAGATAGCCAAAACCTGGCGCCGTATTAAGCGTAACATCCTTAAATACGATACCGCTGCTGCCCCCAACCGTAATGGCGTGCGGAATGCCGTTCCCTTCCGGTCCGCCTGCCATGGACACCGGGTCGCCGACATCTACGTGGCTGCCAACGCCTGCAAGCGAAATGCGCATTGTGCCGTCAGCGTTCCAAGTGGCAACCGTTCCCCATAAATGATTAATGCGATGCTTCTGGAAACGGGTCTCCGGATCATACACGGTAAGCCTAGAGAAGAGCTTGCGCGGATACCCCGCATCCAGCTCGATATCCACATAGGACAGGTCGGATGCAACGGCTTTGACATGGCCTTGCGTAAAAGGCAGCGGATCATAGTTGATCGTCATTCCTTGAATTTTTACATTGGAGCTGTTTGAAATCTCCATCGCTCTAGTTAAGGTCGTCCCGATTACGGTTACGCCATCGGCAACAATCTCCAAGTCGTGAGCGCCCGCTATCGGAAGCAGCACGCTGCCTTCCTTAAGACCGATTCGATACGTATTTGGCGGAATAACCAGCTTGCTTTTATTCTCGGCGATGGCTTGCTTGACCATTTCCTGAATATCCATCGAAAGCAATAATCTTTGAATCATTTCAATAGCCTGGAATCTCGTAAAAGCAGCCTGCGGTTCAAATTGAGCCGGGTACGGTTCTTTAGGAAGCACAATTCCCAATTGGCTGTCTGCCTGAACATATTTCAGTGCCCAATCGCTGATCGCATCCTTATCCTCCAAAGCGCTGATATCTCCAAGCACGGCGTCTTGCACCATCGCGTGGTTATATCCATTGATAAGAATGGATGCCGCTTCCTCTCTCGTTAACGGAGCCTGCGGATGAATGCTGCCGTTATCCAGCAGATTGGTGTCAATAATGTCGTTATCGTAGGCGCCCTGCAGCAAATCCGCGGAAGCGTTGCCAGCCGTTACATCATTGAATACACCCTGATATGGCGAGCCTGGCAGCTTTAACGCTTGAGCGAGCATAAAGATCAGCTCTACTCTTGTTGTTGCGCCGTTGCCGTCTACGGTAACCTGAGCTTGATCCATCAATCCTCCATCCGCAGTCGTTACGGTAATCGCTGCGGTTCCCGGGCCAATAATTGTTACCTTCCCATTGTTCACCGTTGCAACTTCCGGGTTGCTGGATTTCCAATAAAGGCTACTGTTCGTGACGTTAGCAGGCGTAATCGCGGCTTGCAGGGTAACCGACTCCCCGATTCCAGGACTAAGCTCATGCTGATCCAAGGCAACCTGCGTTGGCGAGATTGTCTCCGTTACCTCATTGTATTTGAGGGTCGGATCCCATACGATATCGTCAAATCCGTTCGCATGGTCTTCGCCGCTGTTGACGATGAAGTAAATACGGTCTCCCTTCAGGACGGAAGCTGTTACTTCCGGGAAGATGATCGTTTCTCCGCTGTCAATCGATGTCCACTCCCCGCTCTCCGGCCAGATCTGGGCATCGTTCTTCATCACCTTTAACCTTGCACCGCCGTATGTATCCTTGTGTATAGTAATTGGCTGTGCTGCCTTAATGGTCAAATTCCCTGTCGCAGGAGCAACAAAGGTACGCGCCGTATCGGATTGCGTGCCTGGTGTTACAAGATTGCTGGAAATTTTGCCATAATCCCAGTTGTTATTTGTTTTCCACCAGCCGCCGCCGCTGAATACGGGAAGGTCAACAAATTCGGAAGAGCCAAAAGGGCGATACTGATTATGCCAGTTATCCGCTCCCTGCTGGCCCGAGAAGCTGGACGAGGCCTTGTAAAGCGGATAGCCGACTGCTGTGATCACGCAAGTATCCGTTAATCCGCCGTCCTGCGTCGTCACCGTAATGACAGCCGTCCCGCTCGACACGACGGTTACGACACCGTCTTTTACGGTCGCGACGTTCGGGTCGCTGGATGACCAAATCAACCTTGGATTGGATACGTCCGCGGGAGCAATCTCCGCGTTAAGGGTAACCGTATCATCTACATTCATGGTCAGCTCATGTTGATCCAGCGTGACCCCAGTTGGCGAGATGACTTCGGCGGTCTCCGCATACGTAATGACCGGATCCCATTTAATGTCATCCTGCCCGTTCACATGATCAGCTCCGCTATTGGCGATGAAGTAAATACGGTCACCCTTCACGACGTCAGCTGTCAATTCCTCGAAGTTAATCGGCTGATTTGCATTAATCGATTCCCATTCTCCGGCTTGCGGCCAGATTTGCGCATCATTTTGCATGATTTTCAGCCTTGCGCCTCCATACGTTCCCGGATTAATGGTAATCGGCGCGGCAGCCTTGATGACCATCGAGCCGGATTCCGGCGCGATAAAGGTACGGGATGTATCGCTTAAGTTACCCGGTGTTATTTCATTGCTCGAAACTTTCCCCCAATCCCAGTTAAATGCAGACTTCCACCATATATTGCTGTTGTACACAGGAAGATCCTTGAAATCCGCTGAGTCGAATGTACGGTACTGATAACGCCAATTATGATTTCCCTGTTGGCCGGAATAACCCGTCGAGCCTTGATATTCCGCTGGGTTCTCATCAGCAAACGCAAGGTTTGCAGGAACGATACCCGTGAATAACAACATTGCAGACAATATTAGGGACAATCCTTTTCCTCTGCTGCCACTCTTCATCAACAACCTTACCCCTCTTTCGGGCTGAACGCCCAGGTTTATTTGTTCGAACGGCAAATCCTCCTGTTACCCGCAATAATAAAGCGCTTACAAAGTTTCAAAAGCACCTCCTTCTTTACCTGAATCAAGCCTTGACTTGCTGAAGAACAAAAGCTTTGCGCTCCGAACTTCAACCTAATCATACTTATTTTTAGTTTAAAATTCAATACAAAATTAAATTTAAATTAGATAAATTATAGTAGAATTAAATAGCAGTATCGTATGCAGCTATCATCAAAAAAGAGCCTGGTTATCCAGGCCCCTCCTCTATCCTACGTCCATTTTTTCTGATAAGCTGCGATTTCCTATTCCGATCCATATTTCCTTATTCAGGCGTTAACTTCACTTAAACATAAATGCTTCTAAAGACGATGTCCTGATTGTAATTGCCAAAGCCTTTCCCGTAGAGAGTAAGTCCTCCCCGCCCACGCCCCGTATCCAAGGCAGCGATGCGGAATGTCCAGTTCATCGCATCCGTCCCGATATCCTTAAGCCCAACGTCCGAGATCTTCTGTCCATCGATGTAGATGCCCTTCTCCTTGATCCGAAGGACCTTCAGCAGTCCATATTGGTTGACATCATGCGACCACCAGTCCGGCGTCAGCCGCCCTCTCGTTTTCCCGAAATCCCCCGGGCTCGTCCATACGCCAAGCGCCTGTCCGTTCAGATAGAAGTGGATATCCGATGGCCAATGTTCATTCACGCGCGGTGCCTCGGAACCAATCTCGAAGGAGATCTCAATCTCGTGGAGCTGCTGGTCTTTGTACAAATAATTAGGAATCTTGTATTCGACCCATCCTCTGGCAAACCATAAGATCCCCGCATTTACCCGCTCCGGATCCATGAAGCAGACCGGATTGTCATACTGGCCAATCATTCGCTCCGTTGTTGCAACCCCGCAGGTTGGCCAAGCTTCATAATCGGTATAATGCCCGATCGGCACCGACAGCTCGTGGAAGCTGAGAGAGGAGGAGACGTTCGGAGACAGCTTGATCTGCAGAAATTCAGACTTGATAAAACATATCTTATACGTGCCCCCATCCACCCGCTTCATCGTACTTCCGACAATTCCCGCTTGCTCCAGCTTCCGGATATGTCCGCTGATGACGGCGCTGCTCAGGAATAATTCGGCGGCCAGCTCTTTCACATGCCTTTCCCGTTCAAACAATTTATCAATTATTTTCAAGCGCACTTCGCTTGCCAGCGCTTCATAAACCATTAAGGACTCCGCGTTAGTAGATAGCATATTCTCACCTCATTAGGATTAGTTTTTTTTCTAATCCTGAAACTTATTGTTGCCTGCCAATAACCATTATGTTACGAATATTATAGGAATTCAATACTTTTATGAATTTTGGTTTAAGCTAATTCTAAATTCTACTTGGAGGTTTTCCAATGACTATTCGTTCCAGCATGCTAATTGACAAGAACTTCACCGTCTCCCCCGTAGATCCTCGCCTGTACGGATCCTTTATCGAACATTTGGGCCGCGCGGTTTACGGCGGCATATACGATCCGGGTCATCCAACCGCTGACGAGAACGGTTTCCGCCAAGATGCCATTGAGGCCATCAAAGCTTTGAATGTGCCAATCATCCGATACCCTGGCGGCAACTTTGTATCCGGTTACAATTGGGAAGATGGCGTTGGCCCAAAGAGCGAGCGGAAACGTCTGTTAGAGCTGGCTTGGTGGACTACGGAAACGAACGAAGTGGGTACAAACGAATTTGCGGACTGGGCCAAGCTTGCCGGCACGGAAGTTATGATGGCGGTCAACCTGGGCACTCGGGGAATAGACGCTGCGAGAAATCTTGTCGAGTACTGCAATCATCCCGGCGGAACCTACTGGAGCGATCTCCGGATCTCTCATGGCTACAAGGAGCCCCACCGCTTCAAAACCTGGTGTCTCGGCAATGAAATGGACGGTCCTTGGCAGATTGGCGCAAAGACGGCTGTGGAATACGGCCGGCTTGCTAATGAAACTGCCAAAGTGATGAGATGGATCGATCCTTCAATCGAGCTTGTGGCATGCGGAAGCTCCAGCAGCGGCATGAGCACTTTCGCCGATTGGGAAGCAACCGTACTTGATTTGACTTACGACCAGGTGGATTACCTGTCCCTGCATACTTATTACAATAACAACAATAATGATACGGCGAACTTCCTCGCGAAGTCTCTGGATATGGACCAATTTATCGACAGCGTTGCCGCGATCTGCGACTATGTGAAAGCAAAGAAACGCAGCAAGAAAAAGCTGATGCTCTCGCTTGACGAATGGAACGTATGGAACACCATTGGGACAAGCCGTGCTGATGAGCGCTGGCAGATTGCCCCGCCGGAATTCGAAGATACGTATACGCATGAAGACGCGTTGGCCGTTGGCTGCTTCTTAATTACGCTGCTCAAGCATGCGGACCGCGTCAAAATGGCATGCATCGCGCAATTAATTAACGTTATTGCGCCGATTATGACCGAAACAAACGGTGCGATCTGGCTGCAAACGACTTATTATCCGTTCCTTCACGCATCCAATTTCGGCAGGGGCACGGTGCTCCAAGCGGTTATTTCTTCTCCGAAATACGACTCCAAGGATTTCACGGACGTACCGTTCCTCGAAGCCATCAGCGTGTACGACGAGGAGCAAGGTCTCGTAACCGTGTTTGCCGTTAACCGTCATCTGGAAGAGCAAATGGAGCTGAATCTGGATCTCCGCAGCTTTGGCGATGTGAGCGTCATCGAGCATATTGTGCTCGAGAGCGAGGATTTGAAAGCGACAAACACCAAATCCAACCCGCGTAATGTCGTACCGCATGCCGGCGGCCGCGCTTCCGCGGATAACGGCAATGTTCAAGCGATTCTTGGCAAAGCCTCCTGGAACGTGATCCGTCTGCAAACGAAAAAAGGATAGAAAGCCAAAATTTAAGGGCAGCCGAATCTAGTGTTCGGCTGCCCTTCTGTCGCCTTTAAGCTTCTTGCGGATGGCCCCTACGATCCATAGGAGCAACGGGATTCCGACAAGATTTATGGGGAATATCCAATTATGCCAAATGTTTTTCGCATAATCCATGGTATCGTTCGTATTTCGCGGGATTAGGGATATCGCAAATACAATTGGCGCAATCCACCAGATGGTACGCTTCCATTTCTTAATATGAAACATTTGCGCCGTGCCGTAGCTTGTAATGAACATATAGAGCGACAGCTTAACGAAGATGCCGATAATCCATAGCAAAACGATCAATACATCCACGTTCTGGATAAATTCCATGACGGAAATATAAGAGACGATCGAATAAAGCGGATAAATAAATTTATCCGGCAAATCCGGACCAAAGACCATGATGATAATGATGCTCATGCCGAGAACGGCCATGGAAGCAACGGCTACTCCCAATAACGAGGTGACCATCAGCCTCTGAGGCTTGATCATGAAGGCAGCCAGCATAACAACCATAAAGGATTCGGCCAGGAAGGAAGCGGGCGTCAAGCCCCCTTCCAGGATGGGAAGCATTCCGCTGTTGGAATAGACCGGAAGCAGCCGCAGCCAATCCCAATCCTTCACGCTAAAGAAAAAGATGATAACGCTGCCCGCCGCAGAGATTGGACCAATTATTTCTCCGCTACGGGCGATACTGCGAAGTCCTCCGCTATAGTTCACATACACGACAGCACCTAGCATAATGAGTATGATGGTCCACAGCGGCGTAGAGCTAAATAAGGTAATGTACACAAAATCCGCGAACTCCCTTAGAATAACTCCCGTCACCGAATACCACATCACGAAATAAGGGATTAAAATGATTTTCCCCAGCCACTTGCCAAGGATGATTTGAGTCGACTGAATAAAGGTTTTCTCCGGATAGAGCAGACTTAGCTTCACGGCGACGAATGTAACGGCCAAGGCTATTACCGTTGCAAAGAGGACCGAAATCCAAGTATCTTGTTTGGCGAGAAACACGGTCGCTGAAAGCGTAAAGATTGCCGTCATTCCAAATTCCATCGTGAATATGAGCCAGAACAGCTGATAACCGGAGATTTTCATTTTATAATCTCGCTTTCTTTATATTGAAGCGGCTGCCTTACTAAGCCCACGTATTTCAAATTGAGATTGACATGAACGGCAACCTCGATTTCGGGAAATACCGTATCCCACTGCCCTTTTAACCTTTTCCATTCGCCGGGATGCTGACGGTTCATCACTTGATTAAACCCTAACACGTCGGCTCGGTATTCCTTTTGAACCTTCGTGATCATCGCCAGAACATGCTCGCTCGTCTTCTTGTTTATCTCTTTTTGAACTAGCTTCAAATTTTTATTGCTAATCAGGTTAAGCTTGGTATTATTCTCAGCCACATATCCGGATCCCGTCAGCTCGATTTCCATCTTCACTTTATTGGTTCCGGTGATCCTGCTTTTGATTTTGCATCCAAATTGATTGACGATAACGCCTACCTTGCCTCCTGCTTCGGGAAGCTCTTCCGCCAAATCCAAATAAGAAATCCGTTGCAGCATCCACTGCCGATAGGCCCCCTCCACAAAATTCAAATAACCCACCAACTTATAATCATGGTTGAAAATAGCCCGTCCATAAAATCGAATCGTTTTTTGCGGAGAATCTCCTTGAACGATATCGACCACGGGCAAGGTTGGACTGCTGCCTTCGCTGCTTGATGCCATCATAAAGTCCAGGTACGATGTAGCCGTCGTGCCTCCAATCGCTCTGTGAATTTTGACGGGAGCGACGGAAGGGATCTTTTCCAAAGGGTAATGCACCTTCAATGCATCCATGCCCTGTCCTCCCTTCACGACCCATATGTCTAATCGGATGCGATTGCCGGGATCCCGCGAAAAGCCGTCAAGAAGCTCGTTAATCCCATGTTTGGCCATACTTTCACCGATGTAATAATTCCGCCGATGGCTGCGGGTAATATTTCTGGATAGCTTCTGCCTTGTTTTTTGAATAGCTTCCAGAAGACTTTTGCCGTTACCCGTCTCGATAAAATAAGGCTGCCCCCCATTGGCCGCTCCCCCGGAAATTCGGGAAGGAATAATAAATTGTCCGCCTGTCAAATAACTCCCGTCCTCCATCAGATCCGTTGACGCCGCGAGATCAAATGCCCGGTCCGACAGCTCTACGCGGTCCCAGCAGCCTGTGGTTAGGACGAGACAAAATATCAAACATGGGAAGGATGCCAGACGATGTCTCATAGGATTTCGTCTCCTTGGTCACCGGGTCTTTGGCCTTTGGGAATTCGCCATTTATTTCGCTTGGAGCCCGATAGCGGGATCGTGTTCATACTCCACCTTGGCGCGCGGATAAGCACATCCTTTAAATCCTGTCTGGACAGAGGAGATATTGGACTTAGATAAGGCACTCCGAAGGATTCCAGATTGGTGAGGTGAATATGAAGGAATAGCGATGCCATCGTAATGCCGTATAATCCAAACATTCCTGAGAAGATCAGCATCGGAAACCGAAGCATGCGGAAAGCCACGCCCATGCTGTATCTCGGAGTAATAAGAGAAGCAATTCCCGTGATAGATACAACGATAACCATCGGAGCCGATACGATCCCCGCCTCAACGGCCGCTTGTCCAATAACAAGAGCCCCTACAATGCTGATAGCCGAACCTGTAGGGCGGGGCATCCTTATGCCGGCCTCCCGCAAGCCCTCGAATAAAAATTCCATCAGCAAGGCTTCAATAACCGCCGGAAAGGGAACTCCTTCACGGGCAGAGGTGATGCTGAGCAAGAAATTCGCGGGGAGTAATTCTGGATGGAAAGTCGTGATGGCCACATATATGGACGGCAAAAATAAGGAGCCTATAATCAATACCATTCGCAGCCAGCGGATGAGGGTAGCATATATGAACCGCTCGTAATAATCATCCGCTGATTGAAAGGCGCTCCACAATGTACAGGGAACGATGAGGGCAAAAGGCGAGCCGTCTATGAGGACCGCTACCTTTCTTTCGGCGAGATAGGAAGCCACAATATCGGGGCGCTCCGTATTTTGCACCTGCGGAAATAACGTAAACGGATGATCCTCAATAAACTCTTCGATAAAATTCCCGCCAAGCACGGTATCGATTTGAATTTGTCTGATCCGCTTACGAACCTCTTCGACAACCGATTCTTTTGCGATGCCTTCCAAATAAGCGATAACCACTGTCGTCTTTGAAAGACTGCCCACCGTCATCGATTCCATCTTCAGCTTTGCGCTCATAATTTTTCTGCGGACCATGCTCGTATTTACATTGACGTTTTCGGTGAAACCCTCTCTTGGACCGCGTATCGTGATCTCGTTGGACGGTTCTTCAATGCCGCGCTGCTCAAAGCCTTTCAAATCCGCAATAATGGCATGGTTTGTATAATCCGACAGGATGATCACTTGAGCGGATAATATGCCATGTACGACGTCATCCATTGTTTCTGCCAAGGTTGTCTTAACGAAGGAAGCCAGCTGCTGCTCCAGCATCTCGCCCGAAGAGCCATGCTCCATCAATTCGCCGGAATTAGAGGAATTCGCCGGTCCCAAGATTTGCAGAAGCATATTATCCAGGGCTTTGGCATCCGCCAAGCCATCCATATAGACCAGCAGGAAATTTTTTGGCCCTTGTATACGCCGAAAGACGATATCGTAACAGTTACGGAAAGTACCTCTAAGAAGCTCCTCATTCTCTTCTAACGATTCGCTAATTGGAGCAGTCATGAGCTACCTCCTTCCTATACAAAAATCGTGTTTATATTTTCCAAATCTCAGCCGTTTTAATCACGCTCCCGCATGCCCGACTCTTATGCAAGAACGGCAGTTGGCGAGATGAGGAATAATTTTCACCCTTTTGATGGAACTTAATGGCGTAGATTCCTGAAATACTGTTGAAAGGAAATTACTGCTCATGAACATTAGATTCAAACTAAACTTGGCAATATTCTTTGTCCTGACTATAGCCATAACCGTATACGGATTAAATCCCGCAGCAGCTGACGGGAAACCGAAATCACCTTCCCAGACCTCGCAATCGGATGCCATTCGTCCGTTTCAGGTACATATTCCGGATGCGGAGCTTGCTGACTTGCGCAGAAGGATAATCGAGACCAAATGGCCCGATAGAGAGACCGTCCCCGATCAATCGCAAGGCACGCAGCTCGAGACCATGAAGGAGCTGGCGCGTTACTGGACAAATGATTACGACTGGCGCAAATTCGAAGCAAGGCTAAACGGCTACCCGCAGTTCATTACCAATATCGACGGCTTGGACATCCACTTCATTCATGTCCGGTCGAAGCATAAAGGAGCTTTGCCGATCATCCTCACGCATGGATGGCCGGGTTCGTTTATCGAGATGATGAAAATTATAGATCCGCTTACGAATCCAACAGCCTATGGCGGCAAGGCAACGGATGCATTTGATGTGGTCATTCCTTCGCTTCCGGGATACGGTTTCTCGGGCAAACCTGCAGCGACCGGGTGGGGACCTGATCGAATCGCCAGCGCATGGATTGAGCTGATGAATCGTCTTGGATATAAGAAGTATGTGGCTCAGGGAGGAGACTGGGGCGCGATGATCACGGACTTGATGGCTGTGAAGACGCCCGAAGGATTGATCGGCATCCACAGCAATATGCCCGGCACGGTACCACCCGATATTGATAAGGCGCTTCAATGCCGCGCACCGGCACCCCCCGGCTTAACCGCCGAAGAGAAACGTGCTTACGAACAGCTTCAGTTCTTCAACATGCATACGGGTTATGCCGAGCTGATGGGTACGCGGCCGCAAACGCTGGCTGGGCTGGCAGACTCGCCTATCGGCTTGGCAGCCTTCATGCTCGATCACGACGATAAAAGCCTGGAGCTGATGTCCAGCGCATTCCGAGGAAAGCCCGGTGGACTGTCTCGCGATGATATTCTGGATGACATCACGCTGTATTGGTTAACGAATACCGCGATTTCATCGGCTCGTCTCTACTGGGAGAATAAATATCCTTTCTTTGGCGTGAAGGGAGTCAAGATTCCGGCTGCCGTCAGCGTCTTTCCCGACGAGCTTTATGAGGCGCCAAAGAGCTGGTCGGAGCAAGCGTACCCTGGCCTCTTCTACTACAACGTATTGGATAAAGGCGGACATTTCGCGGCATGGGAACAGCCGGCATTGTTTACGAATGAACTCCGGACGGCTTTCCGCCCGCTGCGCTGATCCCTGCCGTTGATGCAAGTAAGAAGCTGCCGGATCATGCCGGCAGCTTCTTTCACTTGTTTGTATGGAATTATTATTCTCACGCTTCCGGCAGCACAATGATGCCTTCCAATTGCCAAGATAGAGCGATGCCATTCTCTTCATCTATTCTTGCATGATCATTCTGCAATCAGATTTATTTCAAAATCCTCATTGCGGTCGCAAACGAGGATACCGTCCCGGACATCAAGCCTTGCGGCTTGAATCGACGACCTGCGTTGCTCATACCCTTCTTTCGCCCCTCCTGCAGTCCGTTACGGCCGGGATGGGTGAAATAAAACACAAAGGCTTCCTCTCCGGAAACCACAACATCCGCGTGATGACCGATCCATCCGTCGTCCTGGCGGACACCGGGCGTATCCAGAATCATCCCGTTACGCTCACAGTTGTCCAGATCATCCGAACGGTAGACGCCCTGCCCTCTCCACTCGCGATAATCATCCAATAGCTGCCTTTAAACCAGAATATGTTATGGCCTTCAGGTCCCCGATGCGTCAAGACGGGCTGCGCATGATCCCAATGATACAGATCAACGCTGTCTTCTAGCTCCCACTCGATCAGGTTCTTGCTCGTGTAATGAATGATCCGGCGATCCCCTGTCCACTGTATTTGAATGCCCTGAATATAACTGATTCATCTGTTTTCCCTCCAATCGCTTTTTAAAGCGATTTTTTTGAGACATAAACTTATTTCATTCTGAAGACCGTAATGGAATGCTCGGGAAAATCGTAGGAAAAGCGGCTGCCCTCCGTTATGAACCCGCTTTGCTTAGGCGATACCCGCTCCGGTGACTCGAATGTATTCTCGTCTTCCGGAGAATGGCCGGAAAGCTCATAGACAGCAACGTTTAACGATGTGCTTTGCGTATACGCTAGAATAACCTCCGCGGTTACTCTATTCTCTTGTACATTAATAACCTTGACGATAGTATCCCCTGTTGCCCGATCATAGCTGGCGGAATAATAGAGTGGTTCAATAACCGGAAGCTTGTCTTCCGTCTCATTGTAGAGGACTCCATTAATCCAGGCGCGGATCTGTCTGCCCGATACTTCTAATTTCAAGGTATATTCTGTCGCGTCTTCTACGGCAAAGAGGCTTTGGGTCAGGACCGAACCTCTTCCATTAACAAGCGAACCAATGATGGAATCCTGGTTCTGCCAGCCGCCAAACTCCCAGCTCATCTTATTTTTCCCGTCGCTTTGACCAAATTGAAGATTAAATCCCTTTGGCCCGCTGATTCTTTGGGCTTTCAAAGTGAGCGTATAGTTCTCCCACTCCGTCCCTCCCAGGTCCAGCGTCCGGATTGATGTTCCGTTAAGCCTGTCTTCTTCCGTATCCGACAGCTTGCCCGGCTGACCTCCGTTTAACGGCTTCACTTCACCGGTATCGGTGTTCGTAAGCTGCATATCCCAATAGCGGAAGGAGCAGCGATCCGTCTCCAGCTTGAACTTTCCGTTAATCGGCCTGTTACCGGCATGCTTCTGAACCGCTTGTAGCCCGCTAGCTTCAATGGGCAGAAGATGATCTCCCTGATGATGCATAAACAGCTTCTGCACATAGTAGTTAGGCGTTCCAAAAGCCTCATGATTATTGAACCAGATCAGATCCGGCTTCCAATTCACGTAATCCGCGTTGCACAATAGCGGTGCATAGCAGGCCAGCCCCACTGCATGCGCGTTTTTCTCCAGCCCCGTCATGAAGGCAGCTTCGGCAAGCGCGTTATAAAACGTGTTGCCCCAAGACGCATACTCGCCCAAAAACACTTTCGGGTCATCCGCCTTGAAGTTGTCATAACGGTGGCAATGAGCCAAGAACCACTCCGGCGACGAATAGTAATGCTCGTCCACCAAATCCGATTGATGCTCTCTGGCGGATTTCCAGCCGCGTTCGTACTCGCTGCCTGCCGCAAACGGACCTGCGGAATTGATGACTTTCATTTCCGGGTACTTCTCTTTGATGGCCCGGTGGAAATACGGATATCGTTCGAAGAACGGTTCTCCAACCTCTTCGTTGCCAATTCCGATATATTCGAGACCAAACGGCTCAGGGTGACCCAGCCCCGCACGTATAGCTCCCCACTCGGTAGAAGAATCTCCGACAGCGAACTCTATCAAATCTAGAGCATCCTGAATCCAGGGCGACAGCTCCTCGATCGGAACAATCCGATTATGATGCGGGTCATAACCGCCTGGCAGAATCGGTATAGGCTTGGCGCCGATATCCTCGCAGAATTGAAAATATTCGTAATAACCAAGACCCAGCGTCTGATTATAGCGCCAGTTATTTCTTCTGGCCGGTCTTTGTTCAATAGGTCCAATCGTATTTTTCCACCGGTACATGGAATTTCGGTCATCGGGATTCAAGGAGCCGTCATGCACCAGACAACCGCCCGGAAAACGCATAAACTTCGGCTTCAGATCCGCCAGCAGCTTTGCAATATCGCTTCTTAACCCGCCTGGCCGGCCAAGGAAGGTCCGCTCTGGGAACAAAGACACCATATCCAGATACAGCCTTCCCTGCCCTTTTGTTACAAGTACAAGGCGGCTCCCGTTATCTGTGACGTTAACCGTAATGACGGCTTCATACTTAGCCCATTCGGCTGAATTCACCTCAATTGCAGACTCGCCATGAATGGCGCCATCCGCTCCCTCAATCGTTACGTTAAGCGGCTCGTTAAAGCTGGCATCCCGCCGGGCATACACCGAGAAACGATAGCTCTCCCCCTGTTTAACGGCAATGCCGCTGTTAAATCCAAGGTTCATAAGCCCGACGCCGTCACCTTCGGATATAATTTCAATCCCTGCATAATGAGCGTTATGGTGGTTCAACGGATAACTTTCTTCAATCGTAATTTCGGTCTTGCCTCCGCCTCTTTCGACCTTTTCCCAAGCCGTTAAGGCATGATAATCCGGATGATCAATGGGATCAAACTCAAAGGAACGGTTCCGAACCAGCTCTGCGTAAAGACCCCCGTCCGCCGCATGGTTCAGATCCTCGAAGAAAATGCCGAACAAATCACCTAATTCCGCACCTTGTTTCTGTGTATGCACTGTTAAGGCAGCATTCATTAAGATTGTATCTCCTTTGCTCTCGTTTTCTTACGATTCTAAGGACTTGTCCAATCGAAAACAATTCATTATCCTGCCTTAAAACTGACCTATCGTACTTTCCGCAGCCGGATTATGAATATCTCAAATCTATTACGCTCAAATGCAAGATCTGCTATAATTCCTTCATCATGGCTACGGATAAGGAGCTGTATATCGTATGGATTATTACAAGCTCTCTGGACTCGGACCAAATGAAACGATCGGCGTATTGCCCGACTATTATTTTCCGCCTTTTATTACGCTAGCCCATATGTTCTCAGCTCCCCCTAATTGGGCGATCCGCAACCGGGAGATGAAGCAGTATGTTCTTCAATATGTCGTTGACGGTATCGCAGACTATCCCATAGAAGGGAATTCGTATACGACAAGACGCGGTGATCTGCTCTTCCATCGTCCAATGGAGCGCCATTCGATATTGCCCCATTCCTCGCAGCCGTATGTCTGCATCTCTATTGTTTTTCACTTTGGCCTTTCTCCTTTTCCCGTGCATGAATTGTATTCGGATGAACATTACCTGGGCAACTTTGCCGACCATCCCATTGATAATATGCTTTCTGAGCTGGTTGCGAACTACAGACAGCCAGGCTTGGACTATCAAATGCGCTGCCAGAGCCTGCTCATGCGCATCTTGACCGACGCTTCCCTGCGGAGCAAGGAAGAGGCACACGCCAAAAACGATGCTTCCAACAAACCGCAATTAGTGCTTGTCAAAAACTACTTGCATAGTAACTATCACCGTGACGTACAGCTTAAGGAATTAGAAGAGCTGAGCGGCTGGAGCAAGAATTACCTGCTGCTTATTTTCCGCAAATATATGGGCATGTCTCCGATCCAGTATTTGACCTGGCTGCGCATAAATAAAGCCAAAGAGCTGGCTATCCATTCCAACCTTACAATCAGCGAGATTGCTGAGCGCGTAGGTTATTCGGACGTCCATACCTTTGGCCGCATGTTTAAGAAAAAAACCGGACATAGTCTCAGTCAATTTTGCGCTAATCTGATTCATTCCTGACAATCATGGCATTCATTTTCTCCAGTAGCTCTCATGCGGAATGCGATAGGATGCCGGAGCCTCATCCTCCCTTGACGGGGCAAACGCTCCGGTCGGCCGGTATTCAAACGCCTGCTCCTCTTCGGTATAACCGCTTTGCCGCCGTCTGTTTATGCAGTCAAGTAAAATACGCTGCTTGATTGGAAGGTATTCGAGCGTATGCGGTCCGTAAGCGGTCTCTATTTCACCTGGCCTAAACTCGTAATACACCGTGCGACGCAAGGCGTTGCCTTCCCCTTCGGGCGATCCGTGCAGCAGCTGAATATTGTGCAGGATGACATCGCCGGCCTTCATCGGGACCGGAACGGCATCGCCTGTTGTAAAGCCAGGCCTTGAGCAGCGTTCATCGGCTTCAGCCGATTCCCAGTGCTGACTCCCCGGAATGACCCACAGACAAGAGCTTTCGTCCGCATCATCCAAATAAAAATCCACGTTGAATATTGGTCTTGGATCCTTACAGCCTTCCGGCAAAAGCGCATCCCGGTGCCAAGGGACCGCAGCGGCGTTATTAGGCGCTTTGACAACAAGCGAATCCCAGGTCGGAATAAAATGGGGACCTTGCAGCTTATCGACAGTATGCAGAATAAAGGGATGGCCCAAAAGCACTTTGGCCGCCTCGCTCTTATCAATGACATACTCGGTTCGCCAATAGACCTTTTCTCCGTTAGCCCTGATCCGGTATAAGTAGTCCCGGTCATCCGTTTGACCCGCAAGTCCCTTCTCGACCATCTGCAGCGTTTGTTCTTGCAAAAGCCGCAGCTCTTTGCCTCTCAATACGTTACGGATAACAAGAAATCCGTTGTCGAGGAAAAACCGGGCTTGTTCATCCGTTATAACCTGCTGCCGGTTAGCATCGGCTTCCAAGGCAAGGTTGGATGGCTGGCGATTCATCTCACAATCAGCTCCTTCAGTAATGGATAACCTAACTATACCGAGAGATTGCCGAGAAAGATTTAGTCAGAAGCAATGATTTGGTTGCCAAAAGCACACAAAGCCATCCCGCGTTAGGGATGGCTTTGCAATACTAGTTAAAAGTCAAATTGAATCCGCTTTGCACGAAGTTCACATTCGGATAAGCGATGTTTCTCGTAACCAGATTGTTAAACGTTGCGGATCCATTGCCGGTATAGGTATAGATTGCGGCACCCAGATGCGCGGTAGAGAACCTTGATGTGGTTACGCCGTCTTTACCGGTTCCGTCAATGGTCACGTTGTTAAAGACGATATTCTCGAACCCTCCGCCATAACCGAATTGGATGGCATCACGCTGCGCGTTAAGGATATCAATGTTGGTAAAGGTTACGTTCTTGATCGAATCATTGGAAGCCTCCAGATCAATCGCTCCCCGCTCCCCATTATACAGGTCTTGACTTGTTCCGCTGTTAATGATCGTTGTATCGGAGATGGTAATCCCCGTGTTGTTCTGGAAATGATAGCCCGGGAAGACGGTGTTTAGACGTACGCCAGACCCGCCAACGGTGTCGATAATAACGTTATGGTCGGCTTTATGCCCGCTGCCGCCAAAGAAAGCAATGCCTGTCGCTCGCCAGTTGTTCTCTATCGTGTTGTAGGAGAAGGTATTGTTCACTCCCGCAGGCGCGCCATTTGTGTTACTCGTCCAGACGGCAAGCGCATCATCCCCGTTATTCCGGACGCTGCTGTTGCGGACAACGGAATTGCTGGTTCCTTGAGCGAAGTTGACGCCGTCGGCCAGGTTATTTCGGATCCGGCTGTTCTCAATCGTTAAGCCATTTGCATAGATCGCCGGCGTATGTGCGTAATCTCCTACCCAGAATCCGCATTCAAAATGCTCCACCCATACGTCATGGATCTTGGAGTTGGTCCCGAAGTTATCCATAAAGCCTTTATATATCGCATTTTGCCCATAACGGGAACGCAGCTTCGAATTGAGGTACACGTTGCTGAAATCCAGCTTCCCTGTAATACGGAGCGAGATCCCCCCGCCTGCCGCATTCGGATTTGTGAACTGGATATTCGTGTGCCAGTAACCAGCGCCCGTAACGGTGAGGTTGTTAATCATGCTGTTGACCGAACCAATCTCCCACATGTTGCCCAGGTGGAACGTACCTTCGGGAATGTACAACGTTTTGTTGCCTGCCACCGCTGCAGTAACGGCGGATTTGAAGGCCGTCAGATCGTCTTGGCCGTCATTTGCAATTGCTCCGTAATCGGTGACGGACACTGCATTTGACGGTTTGGAAATGGCTGTCGGAACAGGTTCAACCTCGATGAAGTCTACCCCGTATTCAAGGCTGTCTCCGTTGCCTTTCTGAATGCGAATGGTATCGCCAGGCTGAAGAGGAGCGTCCAGCTTCCAGTGCACTTCGTCAAACCGGAACAACGGCCGACCTCCGCCAGGCGCATCAGCCGGCATGTCTCCCGAGAAATATTGCCAATTATAGTAGGAGGACAATGCCACGGTTTTTACTTTCACGTTATTCACATAGACGTCAAGCGCCCCGTTTAGTCCCATGCCGTCTGCCGAGTCAGGCATGGTAAATCGCATGGTTACGCCTGCGCCGCCTTCACCCTGCCGCACCGTCCATTGCAGATAAGAACCGTTTGAAGGAAGCGCGATGTATTTTTGCCCGGAGGCTTCGGAGGCTGTCAGAGCTTGATCAAAGGTTGGCGCGGACTGAAGCGTCGCTCCCCCGCCTCGTGTAGCGTCTTCCGTATCGTATTTGGTATACGGCACGCTTGCGCCACGCACGGAATAGACAACCAGATTAGCGGTGCTTACGTTATTCGCTTGCTTGGACGTCACTTCATTCGCGTCGGCCGCAATGGTAGTCGTAACCGTGTAGTTGCCGTTAATGGCTGGCCAGGTGCCCGGGATGCTTACATTAACGGATGCACCGGAAGCTAAAGCACCGTTATACGAACCGCTGAAGGTTTGAATCGTTGAACCGCCCGAATTTTTAAGAACGACGGTAATGGCATGAGCACCGCCGGCCGAGGCTACGGTCCCCTGGTTTTTCAGATTAACCGAAAACGCAACCGTGTTGCCTGCAACCGGACTGCTTGGCGACCATGAGGTTGTTCCGGCCAGATCGGAGCTTGCAACTTGCGCGACAACCAAAGACGCGGTGCTCGTGTAGCTGTTGTTCGAATCGTTAAGCTCAATAATGGCGTTGCTTTCGTCTACTTTTGCGTTAACTGAATAAGACGCCGCGGTCTTGGTCCCTGCATTTAAGGAGACCGAAGCGGAAGCCCCGGCAGCCAAAGCGCTTACTGCCGCGGAACCTGCCAGCTCATTGTTCAGATAGAAATTTACAGTAGATGCGGCGGAGCTTGCGTTTCCGTCATTTTTTACCGTTGCTTGAAGGGTAATGCTGCTCGACTCATCCGGGGATGCAGGCGACCATGACAGACCGGTAATGGTCAGGTCCGGATTTGCCGCAGCCGTGCCAAATGCCTGGAATTCCGCAATTTGTCCCGCCGGAGCACCGGAATTTGAAGTGATGTTTAATTGAAGCCTTTTTGCCGTTGCCGTTACCGGAATAGTCACGGTATTGCCGGAAGCCGGGTTAAACGTATAGCTCTGTGAGGAGACCAGATTGCTGAAGGTTGTGGTTGACTGATTATGGCCTAATACTTGAATGGTTTGCGTGCGGGAACCCCACTCCGTTGCCGGATTCAGCTTAAGAACAATGGAAGACATATTGTAATTTTTGCCGAGATCAAGCGTTAATGTACTCGGATTGCTGCCGCCTTCCCAATACGTGCTCGTATTGTTATCGTTTGCGTTAGCGGCCGCATAAGTTTGCGTGCTGGAGGACGCCGTTATCGTCTTGCCAATTGCGATGTTATCTGTAGCCGGGGGTGTTGGCGTCGGTGTTGGTGTTGGTGTTGGTGTTGGTGTTGGCGTTGGTGTTGGTGTTGGTGTTGGTGTTGGTGTTGGTGTTGGTGTTGGTGTTGGTGTTGGTGTTGGTGTTGGCGTTGGCGTGCTGGACGCCGTTATCTTAATCTCATCGATATTAACGTTCGCTGTATCGCTTGCATCAAATTTGTACGCAATTGTATTGTTGCCGGCATTGAGGGATAATATTTCAACTTTCGTGCCCCATGTATCCCAGTTCGCCAGATTTGGCAGCGAGGTCTGACGGATTTTTGTTCCATTCACATAGATGCTGATCGTTCTTGCGGCGCCGTTTGCATTGGCATATTTTAACGATGCCTCATAACTTCCCGCAGAGGATACGTTCACAGTGAAGGCTGTCGTTGCCCCTTGCGTCCAGTAGCCGTCTACAAATCCGGTGCCGGAGAAGCCGGTATGGTCGGTATTCACCTTGGCTCCGCCGGACAAAGCAGCCGACTCCGCTTGATATGTACCAGGAGTTACCGGCGTACTTGCGCCATATATTTCAAGCTCGGACAGCTGAGCAGCCGGCCAGCCTGTATTTGCCGTAACATTCAGACGCACGTAACGCGTGCTGGCTGCGGAGAAGCTGATGGTAACCGCGTTATTCGCAACGCTTGGATCAAACAGATAGCCGGTTGAACCCACAAGGTTGGTAAAGGCTGAACCGTCCGTGCTTCCTTGTACAGCCAGCGTTTGCGTTCTTGCTCCCCAGCCTGCCGGCAGCTTGAGCACAATCTGATCGATACTTGTCACAGAGCCAAGATCAACCTGAATCCATTGCGGAAAAGCATTATTCGCGCTTTCCCAATAAGTCGCCTGGTTGCCGTCTTTCACATTGTTTGGCGAATACGTTTGGGACTGCCCGCTTGCGGTAATCGTCTTGCCGAGAGCCAGATTCTGTCCGCCGGCAGCAAAGACCTGCTCTCCGACGGATGCCAGCAAGCTGGTGATCAGTAACGCTGCAATCAGCAGCGTTGCCATATACTTATTGCGCATTATTTTCCTCCTCCATAATAAAAACTGACGTATTAATGTACTTCGGTCCTGATCTGGAAGCGATTACAAGTTGTCTTCCAACCGTCCCTCCTTTCTTTGGCGTATCTCTAATTATAGGAACTTACCGGTTCCCTCCATAAGATGCAATCCTACGGAAACTGTATGCAATTCCAAGATTATGGAAAAGAGTTCGCTCCGCTAAACAATAAAAAAGCAGTGCGTCCATTTAGAACGCCCTGCTTAAGATTTACGTCGCATTAATAGGCATGACTCACGGCAGTACGGCCGCTTTGGCCAGCCTGCTGGGTCAAATCCGCGAATCGGCTGATCGTATACATGCCAAGATGTCCCGGATCATGAAGATGCAGATCCACGCCTGCTTGAAATTCCGCGCTGAGCTCGAACATCGCTTCCAGACTTGCGTCCACTTGCCCGTCCAGACCGGCCGGGTCTACCCCGCCTACATAGTTGGCTCCCGCCCGCAATGCTTCGTTTGGCCAGACGGTTAATTAACCGTAATATGGTCTACCGTTATCGTTGCCGTATCGGCATACCAAACTCTGTATTCAAGATTCCGATTGAGTGTCTGATTGAAGGAAAGACTGAAATCCTGATATTGGTTCGCGGACGTGAATTGCTGCCTCGTCACCGTGGCTTGCGTCACCACGGAATTCGATGCCGCATCCCAGACGTCAATGATGGCAACCGCAGCATTATCGGCAGTATTGTTATCTACCTTAAGCCGGTAGGTGATCGTGCGGCTTCCTACCGGAACATTGGCATCATATGGACCATACAGCATATGGCCCGTTCCGTCGAGCGATGGAGAGGCTTGCCAGCCGTCACCGCTCACGCGTCCTTGAGCATGCCCCACCACGGCGCCTTCCGCTTCATATTTCCCGATTCTTTTCGTAACGGTTACTTTATCGATGCCGATAGTAGCCTTATCCCGGTAATAAGCTCTGAACTCCAGGCTGCTTCCGGAAGGATTGTTAAAGGCTAAGCTGAAATCCTGGTACGCATTGCTTTTCTTGAATTGATTGCGGTAAACATCAACGGAGGCCAAGGTTTGGCCGGTTGTATTATTCCGGACATCCAGCGTAACGACATTATCGTTCGTACCCGTGACGGAGTCGATCTTCATTTTGAAGGTAGCCGTATGGCGCCCGGTCGGAACGGTATTGTCATAATTGCCGGACAGCATGTAGCCGGCATTATGCGCGCTTACGTTAGCCGACCAATCGCTGCCGCTCGCCGCACCCGTAGCGTGGGAGAAAGCACTTTCTGCCTCGTATTGCTTAACGACCGCGGAAGGATCGATCGGCAGCTGATTATGTTCCCGCATTAATTGGAAGTACGTATCCGGTCTGACAAACACGATGTTGCTGTTGCCGCTGAAGTTATTCACCGCGTTGACGATCATCTGATAAGAGACATCCCATGGATTAGACTGAATGCTGACAAAGCGCGGTGCCGCCCCATCCCAGCCTGCAATGGCATTGTTAATCTCGGAGATGATCGTGGCTTCCGAGTAACAATAGGTGGCGCTCAGCCCCTGCGTCGGCAGCGAATTGCCATAGATGGTAATCGGACTGCCGGCGTTTTGCCCCGTTAAGCCCAATAATGACGGCGCGTATTGCGCAAAGCTGTTCCCTACGTTTGGATTGATGCCGCCGGTAATCGTATTCCAGATGGTAGCGACCTTTAACCCGGCACGGTTCATATAATCGTTCGATAGAGCCACGAAGTTATCCAGATAAGCTTGATTGGCCCAAGCGTTCGGATAGGTATAACCAACTCCGGAAGGCCCCGCAATCAGAGCATCGTTAGGCGTAGCGGTATTGTACAAGTAATTCAACACGCCCGGCATGGCATCCAGCATGGCCGGGGAGACCGTCCAGCCGAGCGGCACGGCTCCACGGTTTGGCGAATCCCAAATTTTCTTGAAGCGATGCTCCATATATTGCAGATTGTCGCCGTCACTCAATATCAAGGAGACATAGATTTTGTTCTGAAGCGCCGGTTTGTTAGGTACGGGCTTCACATTAACGGTTCTTGAAGCTCCCCCGAATACCGTCAGGTTGGAAGAGAAATCGCTCGCGATCGTAGAGATGCCGTATTCCGAACCGGCTTGAACCCCGATTGCTTCATCCGGCCACCAGCCCATGTAAGCCCCGCTGCCGTAAGGCATATCCGCTAGGAAGCTTTGCAGCAATGTCTTTTCAGCCGGAACGGACGGATCCAGCCATACGACAGCCGTCCCCGTTGCCAGCGCATAGTCGCGCAGGAAGCCTTTAATTCCCGGGTTCAATCCGATAATGAGGTTATGCGGCAGCGTTGACCAATAATGGTCGTGCAAATACTGATAAACCTGCAGCTTCGTGCTGAAATCCCCGCGCAAATCATTCACAATCGGAAGATTGTAAGGCGCGGAGGTCAACTTGCTGACCAGGCTTGGCGGCGCTACGATTCCGCCGGACAGCGAAGCAATCGTCGTCGCCAGATTAACCGTATCCGGCACCGCATCGTCGTAAACAACAATCCCGTTTATCTCGCTGGCGTATTTGGTGATCAGCGACCAATTGTCCGCTACATCGGCATGTCCAATGCCCAAATCATTCAGCCATTTATCCTTCCCGTCCTCCCCTTTGACGGCATCATCATAAGTATAGATTCTGGGCTGCGTCTTATTAACGAGTCCCTTAAGCGTCGTGAATAACACAGCTTCATCCGATTTGCCCTGCAGACTTGTCCCGACGGCATCCACTTTGGTATAAGCGCGTCCGTACCAATAGACTCTGAATTCGATCGCATGGCCGGCAGTCGGGTTGTTGAAGGATAGATTGAACCTCTCGTAAGAACCTGCCTTCGTCCACTCCTGACGGGTAATATCTCGGGTGGCCAGTATTTGCCCGTTCGTATTGTCACGGACATCTACCGTTACAATGACATCATTATTGGCCGTATTATTATCGATGATCATATCGAAGAAAGCCTGGTTCGCTCCTACAGGAATATCGGTAGCATAAGGACCGTATACCATGTGCTGATTGGGAGCATCTATGGACGTTTGAGCGAGCCACCCGTTGCCGTCCAAATGACCGGTGCCGTGTCCGACCAACGTCCCTTCTGCCTCATATTTATACTCGGTAACCAAATTCATGACGTCAAGCGTGGAAGCAGGCGTTGAAAAGGACGGAAGGATTTGTCCCGCTGGCCAGGTTAACCCGGACGCCTCCGCCTTCGGAAGTCCTACGAATGGAGAAGATGCAGCTAAAATAACCGTTGCAAGAATTGCCGCTCCTAACTTCTTATTCCATTTCATTTCAATTCTCCTTTTTGATTGAATGGTTCGCTTATACAACGATAAGCCTTACCGGTTGCCAACCTTTACGCGGTCTTTCCTACCACCTTCCTTCCCCCTTGGTTTACGGATGCAGATGCAAAATAACAAAATAAAGCGCTCCACAATCATGCTAATGTGCCTGAATGTGTAAGCGCTTTATTTATAAATAGTATATCATCCATATTATTTATATTCAATATATCTATTTAGTCATTCTCCAACGAATCGCCAATAAACTTTGACAGCCCTCCATAGTCTTGGTTTATATTGAAATCATACAAAAGGCAATATTAGGAGGTATAAGCTTGAAACGGGCAGCCACTATTATGGTGCAAGGAACGGCTTCGGATGTTGGAAAAAGCGTGCTGACAACGGCTTTATGCCGAATTTTCGTACAGGATGGATATAAGACGGCGCCTTACAAGTCTCAAAATATGGCGCTTAACTCATACGTAACACTGGACGGCAAGGAGATTGGCAGAGCGCAAGGCGTGCAGGCAGAGGCCTGCGGGATTGCGGCCACGACCGATATGAACCCGATTCTAATCAAGCCGACCGGCGAGATGAAAGCCCAAATCGTCGTACACGGCAAACCTTTGGAGGAGATGAGCGCATGGCGCTACCGGGAAGAATATATCCCGCTAGCCGAAGGCATCGTGACGGATTCGCTGGAGCGGCTTCGCGCAGAATATGATCTCATCGTGCTGGAGGGAGCAGGCAGCCCGGCCGAGATTAATCTCAAAGATCGGGATATCGTGAACATGCGGATGGCCAAATGGGCCGATGCCCCCGTCCTGCTTGTCGCGGACATTGACAGAGGCGGTGCCTTTGCTTCTATTGTAGGTACGCTAGAGCTGCTGGAAGAAGACGAGCGAAGCCGGGTACAAGGTTTCATTATCAATAAATTCCGCGGCGATATCAGCCTTCTGCAGTCCGGACTGGATTGGCTGGAGGAACGCACGGGCATTCCGGTTCTGGGCGTTATCCCGTATCTGCCGAGGCTTGATATCGAAGCGGAAGACTCCGTCGTGCTGGACAAGCAGCAGGCACAAGAAGATAACGGTGATAGAGAGATTGATATAGCCGTTATCCGGCTGCCTCGCATCTCGAACTTCACCGACTTTGATCCGCTGCAGGCGGAGCCGGATGTCTCGCTTCGATACGCAGCAAGCGTGGATCAGCTGGGACAACCGGACGTCATCCTCATTCCGGGCTCGAAAAACACCCTTGACGACCTGCTCTTTCTCGAGCAGTCCGGCATGGCAAAGGCTATCGCCAAGCGGGTCGCGGAGGGCAGCTTGCTTGCCGGGATTTGCGGCGGCTATCAGATGCTGGGACGCAAGCTGCATGATCCTCGGCAGGTTGAATCCCAGCATGGAGAAGCAGACGGACTAGGCTATCTTCCGCTAGCAACGACGTTTTATACCGAGAAGCGGACCGAACGGGTCAGCGGAACCGTCGCGTGCGCGCATCCCGACTGGCCAGCCATGCAGGGAATTGCCATAGAAGGCTACGAGATTCATATGGGACAGACTACCCCGCTCGAGCAGGTTCATCCCCTGTTAACCATTAATGGTCAATCTGAAGGAGCGATTTCGGAGGATGGCCGTATCTTCGGAACTTACATTCACGGAA
This sequence comes from Paenibacillus glycanilyticus, assembly GCF_023715145.1. Classification (GTDB taxonomy): domain Bacteria; phylum Bacillota; class Bacilli; order Paenibacillales; family Paenibacillaceae; genus Pristimantibacillus; species Pristimantibacillus glycanilyticus_A. The sequence continues at coordinate 373,482 of NZ_JAMBNP010000001.1, forward strand.
TCTTTCATAACGATGCCTTCCGCAGACAGTATTTGAATATGGTTCGCAAACAGAAGGGGCTAGCAGCCCTTGAAGAAATTTTGCCGTTCCGCAGCAGGCAGCTTGAAGCCTTTGACCGATTAGCCGATCATGTACGAGCGCATCTGGATATGGAGAAGCTGTACGGCATCATAAGCGGCGGCTAAAAAGAAATCAAAAAAGGGACATCTTCGGATGTCCCTTTTGCTCTTATTATTCTCGCTAAATCGCAGACGTCTTCTCCTCTTCGCTTAACTGATTTCGAAGCCCAAAGCACCCGAAGTTTGGCGCATCGCTTTAATATCCTGCAACGGAGGCTGACCGAACAGCCTGCGGTATTCCCGGTTGAATTGCGACGGGCTTTCATAGCCTACCGTCAATGCTGCTGTTGTTGCTCCAACGGGACCGCTCAGCATCAGGCGTCTCGCTTCTTGAAGTCGAAGCTGCTTTTGATATTGCAACGGCCCCATCGTGGTGATGGCTTTGAACTTGTGATGAAGCCCCGAAGTGCTCATGTTGCAGGACTTGGCGAGCTCCTCAACGGTAAAGGAACGGGTATAATTCTCCTGGATCCATAGGATGGCCTTGCCAACTCCATCCGCTCTTTGATCAAAGAGCGCCTTCTGCATAAACAAGTGTCCAAAATCGCCTGAAAGAAGGTTAAATATCATTTCTCTCTTGAGCAGCTCGGACATGAACCGGGCCTCTTTTGGCTTATCGATCAGCTTCATTAATCGGTAAAAGATATCCAACAGCTCCGAATCCGATTTGCCGATAAAGGCTGCCGTACTCAGACTTCTCTCTTTTGGCTCTGTATTAATTTCAGCTTCCACAACAACAGAAGCGATTTCTTGCGTCGTAAAGTCAATCCGCAGTCCGATATACGGCGAATCTTCGGTTGCTCCCACAATCTGAGCGGAAGCCGGGATATCAATTAAGGATGCCAGATAATCACCCGCTTCGTAATTGTATACGTCTTGACCTAGGTACAGTCTCTTCGCTCCTTGAAGGATCAGACAAAAAGAAGGAGTTAATACTCCCGCACTCCGCATCGTATCATGATGGCGTCTAACTATGGACAAGAACGGCACGATGGTTGTCGTACGTCCTTCAGTCATGGTAATCCGTTCTGTCATTGCAATGAGTTGGTCCAGTACTTTCTTATGAATAGTAACGCTTTTCCCGTTTGGCGTGCGGGGATCGATTTTTTGTTCAGGCATGCCTTAATCCCTCCCGTCTGTTGTCTAAATTATATAAGCAATCCATTAGCTTGCAAAGGGATACAACGCTCTTCTTGCAGCTTTAGGCAATTTTTAAGCAGGAACGATCTACTTCCCGAAGCCGATTCCATTCATAATAGCTTTCAGGAACTCAATCTTGAAACGCGGAAAGGAAGATGCCCGCATGCATCAGTCCAAATGGATCATTCTAACCATTATCATCGCATGCCAGCTTATTGTTGTGCTTGATTCATCCATAATGGTAACCGCAATACCCGAAATCGGCCGTTCCCTCCATATGTCTACAACCAGCCTGACTTGGGTACAGAACAGCTATGTGTTGGCATTTGGCGGATTCCTGCTGCTCGGTGCCCGGGCAGGGGATCTGCTGGGACGAAGAAGAATGCTTGCGATCGGCATCGGATTATTTTCGCTGACCTCTCTTCTAGCGGGCATTGCGCCAAATGCCGAATTTTTGCTTATCTCCCGAGCCCTCCAAGGCTTTGCGGCTGCACTTGCAACACCTGCCGCGCTGGCTTTGCTGTCAGCAACCTTCGTAGAGGCCAAGGAACGTTCGAGAGCAATCGCCATGTACAGCGCCGTTTCGGCTGCCGGGGGCAGCATCGGTCTCATTATCGGCGGATTTTTCACCGATTATATTTCCTGGCGCCTTGGCATGTTTATTAATGTGCCCATCGGAATCGCTTTGCTGTACCTGGTTCAAAAGTTTATTCAAAGGACAGATATGCGAACCGGACGGTTTGATCTGGGAGGCGCGCTCACTTCTGTCATTGGGATGACGTCATTGGTCTATGGATTTGTTCAAGCTGCAGATCAAGGCTGGGATGCGACCGCAACCTGGATTCCATTGGCAGCCGGGATTATTCTGTTAACGGCATTTGTCTTTATTGAAGCTCGGGCGGCTGAACCGATTATCCCGCTCCGTCTGTTCGCGAATCGCCAGCGGTCAGGAGCTTACCTTGGACGGTTCCTTATGGTAGGAGGGAATTTCTCGCTCTTTTTCTTTATCCCTCAATATTTGCAAAATGCCCTTGGCTTCAGCTCTTTTGAAGCGGGTCTAGCCTTCCTGCCATTTACGGTTGCCCAGTTCGGAATGATGTACTTGATGCAGGGGCTCATACGCCGTTTTGGCAATGTAAAAGTGCTGCTGACCGGCTTGCTGATTGCGATCATCGGTACGCTATGGTTAAGCCGAATCATCTCTGTACAAAGTCACTTCTTTCCGGAGATGTTCATCCTCCTTGCCATTATGGGCATTGGGGCGGGAATGGTATTCCAGCCGCTCACCGCAATGGGTCTTACCGGTGTGGAGCCGCAAAATTCCGGGGCAGCCTCCGGGCTGATTAATGTCGCGCATCAAAGCGGCGCCTCATTAGGTTTGGCTGTTTTGATCACCGTATTTAATGGATCAGGCGATACGGGTCAACCATCAAACCTGCAATTTGCTCACGCCATATCGGACTCTATGCTGGGATCAGTCGTATTTGTGACCGCGGCTTTGGCCGTGACGTTACTCAGCTTGCTGCCGGCAAGGCGGCAAGCAGGCCGGAAACAGGCTTTGCAGGTGAACGAGTAAGATTTGACAAAAAAAGCTGTCGAGAATTTCTCGACAGCTTTGCTTATTTTATAGGGGCACAAATTTCAAGCAATTCATAAAGGCTGGTTATCGTATACGTACTAGGAATTTCTGCAGAACGCTCCAGCCCCTTCCGGTTGACTCAGCAGGTATCAATTCCCGACAGTAGCCCGCCTTTTATATCGGTGTTTAATGAATCACCAATAATGAGGGCATCCTTTTTATTAAAATCTTGATTAATTACTTGCGGACAGCCGGCTGATATTCTCCAGGCACCATGCCCGTTGAGATCGCCATGCGGTTCCAGCTGTTGATCGCGTTAATGGCCATAATCAAATTAACATATTGACCTTCGTCATAATGCTTGCGAACCTGCTCATACAGTTCCTGCGGCACGCCGGCATCCGAGATTTTCGTTACAGCCTCGGTTAAGGCAAGCGCAGCACGCTCCGCTTCCGTATAGAATGGAGCTTCCCGCCATGCGTTAAGCAGGAACAACCGCTGCGTAGTCTCGCCCATGGCAAGCGCGTCTTTCGTATGCATGTCAATACAGAACGCACAGCCGTTAATTTGCGAAGCACGAATTTTCATCAGTTCCAACAGTGTTTGGTCAAGTCCGCTCTTCTTCACATACCCTTCTAATTTCAATAAGGTCTGAAAAGCTTCCGGTTGTACCTTCATATAATCCAATCGCATTTCCATCGTTCATGCACTCCTTTTGTTTGGGTTGATTTAGTGAGTTATCTTTTTCTTTGTCCGTATAACCGTGTTACTTGCGAATTGTAGGCTTGTAGCCCCCAGGCACCATACTCGTTGAGATCGCTATCCGGTTCCAGCTGTTGATCGCGTTAATAGCCATTATCAAATTAACATATTGGCCTTCGTCATAATGCTTGCGAACCTGCTCGTACAATTCCTGCGGCACGCCGGCATCCGAGATTTTCGTTACAGCCTCGGTTAAGGCAAGCGCAGCACGCTCTGCATCCGTATAGAATGGAGCTTCCCGCCATGCGTTAAGCAGGAACAACCGCTGCGTAGTCTCGCCCATGGCAAGCGCGTCTTTCGTATGCATATCAAGACAGAAGGCGCACCCGTTGATTTGCGATGCCCGGACTTTGATAAGCTCCAGCAGACTGTCGTCAAGGCCGCTCTTCTTCACATAGCCTTCCAATTTCAACAGGGTTTGAAAAGCTTCCGGTTGTACCTTCATATAATCCAATCGCATTTCCATCTTACATACACTCCTTCGTGTTTTAAATTCATTTATAAATTAAGCGATATGCCTTGCGTCTTTCGCTTCATGAGCTCGGGAAGAGCAATTCCGCATATCGTGATCCCCACGCCTATCCATTGCATCCAGCTCACGGATTCGTTCAGCACGATGAATGACATAATGACGGCTGTTGGCAGCTCGGCTGCGCTCAGGATGGTCGCTAGTCCTCCACCGATACGCGGTACGCCTATTGCGTATAGCAACGGCGGAATAACGACACCAAAGAGAGCCAGCAGCAGCGCCCACGGCAGCAGCGCTTCTTGCAAAGAACCATTAATAAGAAAATAGGGAGGGAACACGAACATGGCCAGAATAAAGGAGCCGGACAACATAATGGCACGTCGCGTAATCGGAACGACCTGTTTGGCTGTTCTGCCGCTAAACCAAATGAAGAGCGTATAGGTAACTGCCGATAACAAGCCAAGAATAATGCCTTTTAAGGAAACGGTTTGGCTGCCATCGTCCAGATAACCGCTAGCCACGATAATCCCGCCAAATAAGATGACGAGCGAAATGACCTTTTCTTTGTCGGGACGTCTGCGTGCAGCAACGGCTTCCAAAAGTATGCCCATCCACGTAAATTGAAACAATAAGATAATCGCTAATGAAACGGAAATATATTGGAGCGCCGCATAATAAAACATTCCGGTTAAGCCTGTCGTCGTGCCTACGGCCATCAGCGATACAATTTGACGCTTTGTAACGACTAACGTTTGCGCCTGCTTGCTTGATTTTACGGTCAAAAATACCAGCATCCACAAAATCATGACGCCAAATAGATTTTGGCTTCCGACCACATCGCCAACCTTGTAACCAGACTCATAGGCTTTCTTCACAAAAGTACCTAACAATCCAAAGCTGCATGCGCCAGCCAGCACAAGTATGATGCATTTCATTACAGAATCTTTAGAAGCTGCCGGCTAATTCATACGCTTCCTGAATCGCCTTCTCTTTAATGGCAGGTGCTTGATCCTGCGATCCCGTTCCTTCGGCGTAAATCAATTCAATCGAAGGTATTCCGATGAACTGAGCGACTGTCGACAAGTATTTATGGCTGAATTCCAAGCCGCCCTTGGAAAGCATGCTGCCGGAAGCCTGGATATGGAGCAGTTTTTTGTCAGTAGCAAGGCCAATAATACCTTCCGGCGTGTAATTAACCGTCTTGCCCGGAACGCAAATCGCGTCAATGTACGCCTTCAATACCGGCGGGAACAAGAAATTCCATACCGGGTTAACGATGATGATTTTATCGGCAGCGAGAAACTGATCGACAAGTTCATTCAAACGAGCTACTTTGGCTTGCGTTCCAGAGCTAAATTGGTCAAAGGAACGGCCGTTTTTCAACTGATCCCAGCCTGTTAACACATCTGTATCCAGTTGAGGAACGTCCGTATGATAAAGATCCAGATGAATAACCTCATCATTAGGATTTGCTTTGCTGTAAGCTTCTATGAAATGTTGGCCTACAGACAAGCTATGGGAAGCGCCGCTATCAAGCGGATGTGCGGTTACATATAAAATGACTGACATAGATGAAACCTCCTTGATGTTTTTCTCTTTCTGCTTTAACTCCTCTTCATGCGAATTTCCTTCGAATTGTAATTTGCCTTCACCTCTTAACGTCGACAACATTTATCGTCGATTAGGTATGTCCACAATATACCCCTTTGTTTCATGACTGTCAACCCAAATTCAATATTCCTCGAACTGGAAAAATTCAAGCACTCTATTTGACAAGGTATATTAATCGACCTAAGATGTTTAATAATAACTTTTATTTAGAAAGTAGGTCTTTGCATGCAGTATAGTATTGGCGTCGAATATAGCCTTCATTGCTTGGTCTACTTAATCGATATTCCGCCCGATGCTACTATTGGCATTAAAGAGCTTGCTGCGTTTCAAGGCGTTTCGGAGACTTATCTATCGAAATTTTTTGGCAAACTAACCAAAGCCGGTATTGTAAGCTCTGTACCGGGTGTCAAAGGCGGCTATAAATTGGCCAAGCCACCTGCCGAAATATCGTTCTGGGATGTTGTGGAAGCTATTGAAGGGGCCCGTCCCGTTTTTCAATGCAAGAACGTTAAAAACAATTCCTATTTATGCCGTCGCGATGAAGACTTTTTGAAATGCACCGCTGCAACTCCCTGTGTTATTAATTTGACCATGCTCGAAGCAGAAGAGAGCATGCGAAATAGCTTGCGCAAGAAGACGCTTACTTGGTTGAACGAGGAGCTTGATCGCGTACTAACCCCGGAGTCCCGTAAAGAGACGCGAGAGTATTTTGCGAATCCTCCCAAGGCTTAAGACGATCTCTTCGCAAAAAGAAACGACAAGAACCAATAGATTCTTGTCGTTTTTTGCTTGCGTCAATATTAGTTAAAAGTCATCCAAACCGTATCCCCTACAACCTTGAACTGCTGCTGACCGCTTCCCCATGCTTTTGGGGTCTAATCCTCCATAAAATTGCAAACGATAAGACAACCATGATGATACATACCCAATAAACATCGCGGAAACCCGCGTACTGAGCAATGATCCCGCCGCCTAAATTCCCAATCAACCTGCCAATGATGGACCCATTATAATAAATCGTCGAGGACATTCCCGGTGAATGCGGAAGCAGCTCCGAGAAATAGCTTAGACCGTTGCCCATCACAATGGCCACAAACACCGCCTGCAAAAGCTGTGCAGCGATAAGCTGCCAAGAATCCGTGGAGAAACTTACGATAATGTTGTACAGAAACGCAATACAACAGGCGCAAATCATCAAGGCGTGATTAGACAGCTTTCTGCCCCATGCACCTAGAACAATCATAATGGGAATCTCTAAACCGGCACAAATGCTAACTACCAGGCCAACGTCAGTATGCGTTCCATCGAGCTCGTTAACAATGGCGTGACGATCCCGTTGACCGCATTAACCGCGAATAGAAAGACAAACGCAATCATTGGATACCAAATCAGCTTACGATTATGGGAATTCGCACCGGCACCGCCTGGTTTCTGTTTTTGAACCGCTCTCTTTTGAGGCAGGACACCAACGGTCCCACCAGAAATCCAAGCGACACAAGCGAGCGTAAAGCGGACATCGCAAACGTCTTGTCGTCGTACTGGCTTTCATTTGCCGATTCCTGCGCGTAGGCATAAATTTGCGGCATTGCAGCAGCGCCTAAACCACTAAAAAAACTAACCAAAATAAGCAAAATATAATAGTTGTCAAACACTGCATATGATGTATAACCCAGCGCTGATGAAACGGTTGCCAGCATAATGATCCATTTGCGGTCCCATTTGCGATCCGACCGTTTACCAATGAAGGAGTTTGCCGCAACGCCGCTTAATGAACTGACAGCCGTCAATGCGCCAAAGGCTCCCGCGCTCATTCCCAAATCCTCTGTACAGTAGAGAGCCAAGTAGGGCAAGGTAATCGAAATTCCGATGCCGATCATTAGAACGCAAATGACAAAAATAGTAAACCCCTTGATTGCAAACATTCTTTTTACACGTGCATACATAGTAAAACCGGACAACTCCTTTCGCTAGTTCATTCTAATTATGCTGTATGGGTAGAAGCGACCGTTATCCCATTGATCCCAAATCATTGCCTAATCCTCTCGACATCTATGGCCATAAAAAAACAGCCGCTCGCACGGCTGCTTGAAAGTATTTGTCGCCTATTATACTTTAAGACGCTTTATATCCTGGATAGGCGGGAATCCGTACATCCTGGAATATTCCCGGCTGAATTGGGACGTGCTTTCATAACCTACCCGGAAGGCAACGTCAGAGGCATCTGCGGACTCGGTTAATAATAGACGCCGTGCTTCCTGCAGTCTCATTTGCTTTTGAAACTGAATAGGACTCATGGCCGTTACTTCTTTAAAATGCCGATGAAACGTGGATACGCTCATATTCGCTATGTCCGCAAGCTCTTCAATCCGGCAAGCATGGCTGAAATGCTTCATGATATGCTCGATAACATCTCTAATTTGTTGTATAGAGCTCTCTTCCATCACGATCCCCTTTAAAATATCTCCATTCTCGCCTTGCAGCACCCTATAGAGAATTTCCTCCGTGTACAGGGGAGCAAGCATGGGAATATCTTCGGGATGATCTAGCAAACCTGCTAAACGGATGACTGCATCCAGTAAAGGGGATTCGATACGGCTGACATACATCGCTCGTTTTGTATTTTCTTTCGGGCTAACCCGAATTTTAGAGTCGTGCATGACCTTTAAGATTTGACTTGGTGAAAATTCGAGCTTCAAACCAAAATAGGGAAGTTCAGGAGTGGCTTTCGTAATCTGGGTGGTAACCGGCAAATGAACGGATGCCACCAAGTAATCGGCAGGATTATACTTAAATCGATCTTGCGACAGCCAGACCTCCTTTCCTCCTTGCAATATCATGCAAAAGGAAGGCTTGTATACTCCGTGGGTAGGTCCCGTCACATTCGAACGGCGCATGAAAAACAAGGAAGGAACAGCAGTTCCGTGAACTCCGTCCTCAACTGCATAACGCTTGATGATTTCTACAAGCTCACTCTGTTTTCTAGCGATTTTGCCAGACATTTGTTTCCCCCTGAGTTCCGTCATTTCTGTATCGTCATTATAATTCATTTGCAGCGGTTACTTAAGAGCTATTGAGAGGATTAGGCAATCATTTGGCATGATCGGGATAACGGTTGCCCTTTCCTGTGAATCATAATAAAAAGAGTCGAAATAATAGGAGGATCTAAAATGCAAAAAATAAGGCTAAATAACGGCGTAGAGATGCCTATCCTTGGCTTTGGTGTTTTTCAGATGACCGATCTGAATGAATGTGAACAAAGCGTCTATGACGCTATTATGGCAGGCTACCGGCTGATTGATACCGCCGCTTCTTATCTCAATGAAGAAGCCGTTGGCCGGGCAATCAAACGCAGCGGCGTAACTAGAGAAGAATTATTTGTAACAACGAAGCTTTGGGTTCAGGATACGGGTTATGAACGCACCAAAGAAGCTTTTGAAAAATCATTAAAAAGATTGCAGCTCGATTATTTGGATTTGTATTTGATCCATCAACCGTATGGCGATGTGTATGGCTCTTGGCGCGCGATGGAGGAATTGTACCGGGAAGGAAAAGTCCGGGCAATTGGCGCCAGTAACTTCCATGAAGACCGACTGATCGATTTGATTATCCATAATGAAATCGCTCCTGCCGTAAACCAGGTTGAAACCCATCCATTCCAACAGCAAATCGCTAATGCGGCATTTATGAAAGAGAATAAAGTTCAGATCGAATCCTGGGCGCCTTTTGCCGAAGGGAAAAACGACCTGTTCCAAAATGACGTACTGCTTTCCCTTGCTGAGAAGCATCAAAAATCCGTTGCCCAGGTGGTATTGCGCTGGTTGACGCAAAGAGAAGTGGTTGTCATTCCAAAGTCCGTTCGCAAGGAAAGAATCATTGAAAACTTTACTATCTTTGATTTTGAATTAAGCCAAGAGGATATGGACTCGATTCTTTCGCTCGATACCAAACAAAGCTTGTTCTTCTCCCACCGCGATCCCGAGATGGTGAAATGGCTGGGCAACCGCAAACTTGATATCTAAATACAGCAGGAGCAGACGAATGAAATAGTCTGCTCCTTTTCTCATATGTCGTCACTAAGATACGCGCGGATGACAATATCCTGGTCATGATTGCCGAATCCGGAACCATACAGCGTTAATCCGCCTATATGGGCAGCTTGCTCTTCCACCGCAAAACGAAGCGTCCAAAACGGATATCTCATGTTAAGCTCCGCAGCGGTCACATCCGACATCCGTTCTCCATCCATATAGGTTCCCGAGTCGTCGATGCGGATCGTCTTTAATAAGCCGTATTGATTGACGTTCCGATGCCACCACTTCGGTGTATATCTGCCGCGGGCGGCTCTTCCGAAATCGGCCGGGCTTGTCCAAGCGCCAAGAGAGATGCCGTTAAACGTAAATGTAATATCCGACGGCCAACGATCGCTTAGCCCTGGCGCCTCAGATGCAATTTCCATCGAGATTTCGATGGCCTCGACTCTTTGTTCGGGATGCAAATAGTTAGGCGTCTTGTATTCGACATACCCCTTCCCAAACCACAGAATCGAGGCTTGTACCCGCTCCGGATCCAGAAAATAGCGGGGATCATCCCAAACCCCTATCTCCTTCTCCCGCGTACCAAGCCCGCAGGTCGGATGAACGTCAAAGGCCGTGTAATGACCAACCGAGATCGTCTGCTCTCTGATCCTCGCACTGCTTCTCGCTCTAGGCAGCTCAATCTCGATCTGTTTTTGTTTGAGGAAGCACATTTTGTGAGTCCCTCCATTTCTTCGCACCCTGCGGCTCCCGATTAATTCGGCCAGCTCGAGTTTTCGGATGTGCATCGTAACGATGGAGGGGCTGAGCTCTAACTTCTCCGCTATTTCCTTCACGCTCATCTCGCGATCGGCAAGAAAGCTCATAATCATCCATCTGACTTCGCTTGCCAGCGCTTCGTATAATGCCATGTATTGGGGTTCCCCGTTTGCTTTGATCATGCCTATAATCCCCTTGCCTCATTCAATGAAATCACATTTATATTAATTTAACTGAAAGTAAGCTGACATTCAACCCTCAATCTATTGAATATCATTCTGTCTTAGTGTTTAATTTCCTTAGCAGAACGCATATCTATATTAATTCTCATAAATGTGAATTTAATCATGAGGTGATTGTAATGAAGTATACTAACCCGGTCATTAAAGGCTTTTACCCCGACCCCAGCGTCTGCAAAGCAGGCGATACGTATTACCTGGTATGCAGCTCCATGCAGTATTTCCCGGGCGTCCCGCTGTTCGAAAGCAAGGATCTGATTAATTGGACTCCAATCGGACATTGTTTAACGAGAGAGAGTCAGATCCGGCTTGACAAGGTGAACAGCTCCGGCGGCGTATTCGCGCCTACCATACGGTACAACAACGGACGATTTTATATGACCACCACCAATGACACAACCCGTCAAAACTTCTATGTATGGACTGACGATATCTACGGGGAATGGTCGGAGCCGGTTTATGTCGATCAGGGGGGAATCGATCCGGATTTGTATTTTGAGAACGGGAAAGCCTTCTTTATGAGCAACGGGACGGACGATAACGGCATTGGCGGCATCGTGCAATGTGAGATTGACATGGAATCGGGCAGCAAGCTGACGCCAAGCCGTTCAATCTGGCAAGGTACGGGCGGACGTTATCTAGAGGCGCCGCATATGTACAAAATCAACGGTAAATATTATCTTCTGGCCGCAGAAGGCGGCACGGAATTTGGTCATATGGTCACTTACGCCCGGGGAGACTCAATCAGCGGTCCATTCGAAGCGTATCCCTTAAACCCCGTATTGACGAATCGCAATCTGGGCGGTTACGAAATCCAGGCCGTTGGTCACGGTGACCTTATCCAAGACGACAACGGCAGCTGGTGGCTGCTTCATCTTGGCTTCCGCCAAATTGGAAAATGGCTTACCTATCATCATCTTGGCCGCGAAGTTTTTCTTACGCCGGTTGCCTTTGGAGAGGACGGCTGGTTTACCGCGGGGCATAACGGGACAACCACATCGAGTTTTGAGATTCCCGGAGACCTTGTTCAGTTTGAGAAAAAAAGCTTTACCTTTGAAAATACGGAATGGGACAAGGATTGGTGTTATCTTCGCCTGCCGCATTCGCATAACTATCTGCTGGAGCAAGACAAGCTCACGTTAACAGGAACCGCGGTCACGCTGGATCAACCGGACTCGCCAACCTTCATCGGGATCCGTCAAAGAGACTTTAACGCGGTTATCTCATGCGATATAAAGCTTACGAATGGCGACGGAGAAGCCGGCATCACCATCTATATGGATGAACATCATCATTATGATCTGGCTGTTCGCAAAGGTACGAACGGATACGAGGTGATTGAGCGTCTTAATATCGGGGATATCAAATCCATCGAAAACGCAGCGGAGCTGGGAAGCGGCAATCATGCTACGTTGATTATTAAGGCAACGAACGATCGCTATACGTTCCTTCTTCGCACGGACGGCAAGGAAACACTCTTGGGAACAGCACAAACGAAATATCTTTCCTCCGAGGTGGCCGGTGGCTTTACGGGTGTTATTATTGGTTTGTATGCTTATGGTCAAGGCTCTGTGGCCGAGTTTTCAACATTTAAGTGCGAATATTTATGAGAAGTAAAGCCCCACCGATTCCGGTGGGGCTTTACTCTTAAGCTATAACACGGAACCAGGCTACTGACAGCCGTCCCTTCAGAACCAGATATACATCATGACGCCCGCCAGCCATAGACATTCCGCAAGAGAAGGTTCCCCATGCTTGTGCCGCACCGGCAGGGATCGAGCAGCTGCCTATAAGCGGACCGCCTAAGGCGTCCAACCGGATTTCGATAGACGCGTCTTCCGTGCATGCCGCCCGGAATTCGAAGGCGGATACGCCTTCGCCAAGCTCCGCATCGCAGAAGGCAATCCAGCCCGTGTGCCCGCTTACGGCGGCAGCGCTGCCGCCTTCGGCGCATTCGCCTAGATGAATTCCCTCGTACATGTCATAGTTCGCTGCCCGGGTTAGCTTGGCGAGATCGCGTGGAGGAATTGTCTCCCCCGCAACCGCAAGCTTGCCCTCCATCCGCAGATCCGAGGAAGATGCGCCAAGTAGAACGGAATAATCTCCGCTTTCCACGCAGAAGCGCTCGCGCGTCACATCCCAGATGGCCAATGATTCAAGCGATAAACGGAACGTCAGATCCACCGTCTCGCCTGGCGCCAATGCGATCCGTTTGAAATCGGCAAGCTGCAGACGCGGCCGCTTCACTCGCGATTGGCCGGCACGCACGTAGAGCTGCACGACCTCTTCTCCCCTTCGGTTGCCGGCGTTGGTCACGGAACAGGAAATCTCTACTTCTGAGCATGTTCCAAGTTCAACCTGGCTGGCTGAAAGTCTAATGTCTTTGTAATGAAACTCGCTGTAAGAGAGGCCATGTCCAAACGGATACAGCGGCTCTCCCTCGAAATATTGATACGTACGGCCGCGGCGGATAATGTCGTAGTCCATGAACGGCGGCAGTTGATCGACCGACTTGTACCAGGTCATGTTCACGCGCCCCGCCGGATTGGCTTCGCCGAACAACACATCCGTCACGGCTCTGCCGAGCTCCTGACCGGCATGTGATGTATACAGAATCGCCGGCACCTTCTCTGCAATGGTATTCAGGGCAAAGGGATAACTGCCAACAACCACGACAATTGTATTCGGATTTGCCGCTAGCACTTCCAGCACCAGCTTCTCTTGCGAGGCCGGCAGCGTAATATCCGGCCGGTCCATCGTCTCTTTACCGTTAATCAAAGGATGATTGCCTACAAATACGACCGCTGCGTCAGCTTGACGCGCTGCTTCAACTGCCTCATTTATACCATTCGTCACGTTTTCATACGCAAACGTTTCCGCCGTTATTGCTGTTTCAGAACCGCCTGCTTCTGCCGCTCCGCCTACATTAATGGCGTTGGCGGTCTCTGCCGCATTGCCGTCTCCAACAAGCAAAGCCCCTGTTACATCGTTTACGGTCAAGGGTGTTCCGTTCCAGGTCGAGATCGTTGCCAGAGCACCTTCGTCGTCCGCTGGTTGAATGTGAAATACTTCCTTCGTAAACCATTCCCATATTTGATCGGCTGACGCATAAACGCCTTTATCATCCGTCGTCAGATAACGGCCATTCTTTTCCGAGATCAGAGTATGGCTGCCCCAACCCCAGTCTGTAACGCGGAACACATCTCCTTCTTCCGAGAGCTTTGCCGCAGCTGCCAGTGTCGCCTTCTCATCGCCGCTTACCTGCACGTAACGCCCTCTTCTGATTGCTTTCAGCTTGATGCGGTCGGTTCCTTCGGCGTACGCCGTGTGCACCTTGTTCCCCGCCGACTCCATTTGCTTGCGAATCGCCTCGAGCGGCGTAATGACATACGGCAGTGTCCCGCTGTACCAATCCCGGTACACCGTATCTGCGAGCGGGCCAATAACCGCGACCTTGCGCAGCTTATCCGCTTGCAGCGGAAGGATGCCGCCGTCGTTCTTGAGCAGTACGACAGCCTTCCGTGCAGCCTCTCTTGCCAGCTCCGCATGCGCTGGCCTCAAGATTGATGACTCGTCGATACCCGCATAAGGATTCCGTTCTGCCGGATCAAATTCCCCGAGACGGAAGCGGACGCGGAAAGTGTTGCGAAGAGCTGCATCAAGATCGTTTTCGGTGAGAAGACCATCATCAAGCGCCTCGCGAATGGCTCCAGTCACAACGTCCGCTTCGTCCGTAATGCTATCGATGCCACCTTCTCGGATCGACCTGGCGACAGCTTCCTTTAACGATTCTAGATAATGATGATCTCTAACGGTACCTGTTACATCAAACGCGTCGCTGACAACAAAACCATTCATTCCCCACTCGCGCTTGACGATGTCGATGACGTCTCGGCTAAGATTGGCCGGCACGCCGTTAATTGCGTTATAAGCCGTCATCATCGACAAGGCACCGCCTTCCTTAAACGGAATTTCAAACGCCTTCAAATAATATTCGCGCATATTTCGCGGATCGAGACTCACCGAAGCGTCGCCCCGGCCCACTTCATTGTTATTGCCGATAAAATGCTTCAGCGTGGCTACAGCCCTCAGATAAAAGGGATGATCGCCCTGAATGCCCTGCGTCAGCGCGGCGGTTAATTTCCCGGCTAGAACCGGATCCTCCCCATACGCTTCCTCCGTTCTGCCCCAGCGCGGATCGCGCTCCATGTCAACCGTCGGAGCCCACAAGGTCAGCCCGTTATGATTCGGATTGCGCTTGTAAAATCCCCGCGCTTCGTCGCCTATGGCACTTCCGATTCGCTTAAGCAGCCCCTTGTCCCACGTGCAGGCAAGGCCGATCGGCTGCGGATAGTTTGTCGCCTCCCCCAGCCAGGCGATCCCGTGAGCAGCTTCTGTGCCATGCTTGTACGCCTGTATGCCAAGATGCTCAACCTCCATCTGGTATTGCGGCATAAGTCCGATTTTCTCTTCCAGCGTCAGTCGCGCAATCAGATCGTTCACGCGGTCCTCAAGAGGAAGCTCGGGATTCCAATACGGGTATGTCTTGTCGCTTGCCAATTTGTCACTCTCCTAAATGGTCTACTCGGTTGCTTGGTAATCGAACCAGTCGAAATAAGCCGGTGAGGTAGAACGTACGCCGTTGCCTGTTGCATAAATCGCAATAAACACGCCCGTGAACCCGCCTGCTATTTCCGTGGCCAACATCCTGCATTCCCCTTGACCAAACCGGATCGGTTTTTCTTCTTCGTTTGCTGCGAAGCCGAAGACATAATGAGTCTTGTCCGCAACTACGCTCAGTACAATGGAGTCACCCGGCCAAGGCATTTCGTTCTCAATCTTCCATAACGAGCCGACTCTTCTGCTGAAGATAAGCTTCCGCTCACCCGCAATCCGCTTGATCGCAATCTCGTAATGGAACCGTTCGTTCATAAACACCGTAAGACCCGCTTCTTCACCATCCTGCTGCGGAGCAAACGTTAAATGCGCGGTTGTCCGGCATGAAAAATGCTGCTGTCTACGACCAACAAACGAAGGCACCCCCATGTCATTCAACGTAACCTCGGAGCCGTATAGAGCCAGACTGCCCTTCTTCTCTGAAAGCGACCAATTCTTAGGATCGGGAGAACGAAGGAAATTCCAGCACGGCGCAAGGACCGTCTCTTCGAAATGCTCTCTCGCCGCATCATCAGGTCTAGGCTGCAATGGCAGATTGCCTGCCGGCATCGTCACGCCAACGGTTCCGTTATCTCCAATAACCGGCCAGGCATCCTCGGTCCAAGTGACAGGCGCCAGGAAGGTTTCTCTTCCGAGGTAATGATGGTTCGGATAACCGGCCGGTCGAATGCCCAGGAATACGGCCCACCAGCTGCCTTCCGGTCCTTGAATCAAGTCGGCGTGCCCCGTAGCTTGAATCGGATTTAATAAGCTTCGATGGGAGAGGATCGGATTATGCGGACAACCCTCGTAAGGACCGTCCGGTCTTCTGCTCCTCGCAATCGTTACCATATGCCCATATTCCGTGCCTCCTTCGGAAATCATCAGGTAATACCATTCCCCGAACCGATAGATATGCGGAGCCTCCGGGTATTGACCGCCAGTCCCCTTCCACAGCAATTTCACTTCCGACAGGCGCTCCCCTGTCTTCATGTCAATTCTGCTCTGATACGCGCCTTGTCCCATAGCATCATGAGAGGTTGTATAATACACGGAGCCATCCTCGTCAAAGAACAGATCAGGATCGATGCCCGGCTGGTCGACATATACAGGATCCGACCATCCCTCTTTGGGATCATCGGTATAGACATAGAAGTTGCCTCCGCTCGACACGTTTGTAGTCGTCATGTAGAACGTTCCTTTGTTATGCCGTATGGTTGGCGCAAAAATTCCGCCGGAGCTCCATGCCTTTCTCAGATCCAGTTGTTCGGTCCGCGTCAAGACATGCCCCATCTGCTCCCAATTGACCAAATCCTTGCTATGAAATAGGGGTACACCCGGAAAATATTCGAACGAGCTTGTTACCAAATAATAATCGTCTCCAACCCGGCAGACGCTAGGGTCTGGATGGAACCCGCTGATAACGGGATTGCTATAATGCATACGTATGCTCTCCTAATCTATCCGCTATTTAGAAGAAAAGCCGCAGTAAAGCTGCCAGAAGCGGCATTACCACGACTTTTCCCTTTGTCGTTGCTTCATTTACTCATTCTGCGAATTTAAGGCTTATTCACTCCACAGCTTTACGCGATCCTGAACGTATTTCGTAAAGCCTTTTTCCATTTTCTCGACGCCGGCATCGATCAGCTCTTTCTGGTAGCTGTCCCACTTCTTATCGAAGTCTTCCGGCTTCGCCATGATAGCCTGCGGGATCAGCTTCCAAGTGATGTCCTTCATTTTATTGCCGAGAATTGTGACTTCATCATCACCCGGTACAGCTATATTCCAGGCAGCGCCCCAGGCTTTAACCGGGAATTCCTCTTCTTGCGGGAACAGGTCCTTCCAGGTTGTCGCGTTATAGGCTTTCAGCGTTTCCTTATCGGCGCTTGTATAGGTATCCATAATCTGTTCCGGGAAGTTCTTCGTATAGTAGTTGCCCGTCGAATCCTTAACGCCGTCACCGTAATGCGCGCCTAGATTGGAATAGAAGCCAATGCCCGATTCCTGGCTAAATGCCGTGTTGTCATTGATAATGCGATCCTGCACGTCTTCTGGAACGACGCGTTTGCCGTCCTGCACCGTGTAATGTTTGCCTTCAATGCCCCAATTGTTAAGAACCTGGGCTTGTTCGGATGCCAAATAATCGAGGAATTTAATCGCCCGTACCGGATCCTTGCACGAGGTCGTAATGCCGACTCCCCAGCCTGCCATAAAGCCGGTCGACTGGAAGCGGTTGTCCTTGTAGCTGTCCGATAACATAACGGAATAATGCCCGTACGTTTGGTCAAGCTTCTTATCCGTCTTAAGGGATTTTTCACCGTCTGCATAACCCCAGTCCGCATCAATCAGGCCAATTACCCGTCCCGATGCAACCTTAGCCAAATACTGGTCGTTCTTCTGAACAAAGCTTTCTTTATCCAGCAAACCGGTATTATACATATGGTTCAGCCACTTAAAATACTCTTTCTCGCCTTCCGTCCGGTAATGATAGGTAGCTTCATTCGACTCGGGATCGATATAATACTCCCCGTCACCCGACTTGCCCGTTGTTTCGGCTGCCGGGTTCGTAACGGAAATATACGTATGCCAGTCATCCGCATTGAGAAGCAGGCCAATATTTTTGTTCCCGTTCTCATCCGTCGGATGCTTATCAAGATAGGACTTGATTACATTTTCGTAATCCTGAAGGGTCTTAATTGCCGGATAACCCGCTTCCTTCACCGCGCGATGCTGGAGCTCGAATCCTCCCCCCGCAACGAAGGTTTTGCCGTCCACGGCCGAGTAAGTCGGAATGACATAGATGGACTGGTCATCGTTGCTGTAACGAAGACGGTTCATTTGGTCGCCAAACAGCTTCTTCAGATTCGGAGCATACTTGTCGATTAAATCGGTTAAATCCAGCATAGCCCCCGCGTCGACTAGTTTGTTCAGATCGCCTTTCGGGCTAATTAGATCCGGGTAATCCCCGCTGGTTGCGATGAGCGCTACCTTCTGTGCGGGATCGCCAACCGCGAATTCGGCATCCAGGGTAACCCCTGTTTGCTTCGTAATTACTTTGCCCACGTCATCCTGCATTTTTCTCCAGTTCGGATTCGGATCCTCGCTAAAAAAGGAGAAGGTAACCGGAGATGTATCATTTTCCTGCACGCTGCCCGAGTTGCCGCTTACAGCATTGTTGTTGCCGTTGTTCCCCGAACAGCCCGCCAATACGCCCACCGCGAGCGTGAAGACCATGCCCAGCTTCGACATTTCCCTTACTTTTGCCATCTGTATACCCCCATGTAAGATTCATTTATTGTATAAACAGGTTGTCCTGCAAATACCGTCAGCCCATCCATTAACTTTTCACGGCGCCAAGCGTCATGCCCGTAACGAAATACCTCTGAAGGAACGGATAGACCAGCAGAATCGGTACGGTAACAATGATGGTAATAGCCATTTTGACCGATTCGGGAGAGATCCGGTTCAACACTTGATTCATGTTGAGGCCATTCACCTCTTGGCCGCTCGTGCCAACCTGCGTGCTCTGCAGAACCTTCATCAGCTCGAATTGCAGAGTAGTCAAATTTTCCTTGGAACCGTTATACAAATACGTGTCAAACCATGAATTCCATTGGCCAACCGCCAGGAACAACGCTATCGTTGCTAGTGCGGGAGTCATTAGCGGAAGAATAACGCGCCAGTAAATCGTAAAATCATTAGCTCCGTCCAGCTTGGCCGACTCCTGCAGCGCATAAGGCAGCCCGTCAATAAACGAGCGAATGACAAATACGTTGAATGCGCTTACGAGTCCCGGCAGCACATACACCCAGAAGCTCCCGATAAGATGCATGTCGCGCATCAAGAGGTAGAAAGGAATGAGTCCGCCGGATACATACATCGTAAGAGCAAGAAACATGGATAAAATCCTACGTCCGTCAAAGTCTACCCGGCTCAGCACGTAGGCCAGCATGGAGGAGCTGATCAGTCCAAATAACGTACCCGCTATCGTCCGCAGCATCGAGATTTTAAGTCCGGTAAGCAGCCCTGCGAACGAGAAGATCAACGAATAATTGTCAAACGTGAGATGACGGGGAAATATCGTAATGCCTCCCCTTACCGTGTCGGTCGATTCATTAAGCGATATAGCCAGCACGTTCAGAAACGGATAAAGCGTACAGACCGCTACCAGTGAAATGGTAACGTAGACAATCACATCGAATAGTCGTTCCGACAGCGAGAAACGAGCTTTCACCATTCCAAACCTCCTTACATAATGCTCTCTTTGGTCATTCTCTTGAAAATGCCGTTAGCGACGAATAACAGAATCAGACTAACGACGGAATTAAAGATGTTAATCGCGGTACCAAACGAATATCGTCCCATTCCCAAACCGTAATTTAGAGCGTACAGATCAAGAACCTCCGATTTCTCCTTCACCAGATTGTTGCCAAGGAGGAACTGCTTCTCGAATCCGATACTGACGAGGTGACCGATGGACATGATGAGCAAAATGATAATCGTGGAACGAATCCCCGGCAGCGTAATATGCCAAATCTGGCGCAACCGGCTTGCACCGTCAACGCGTGCGGCTTCATACAGCTCGGGACCAATACCTGCAATGGCGGCCAAATAGATAATGGCATTCCAGCCCGTTTCTTTCCAAATATCAGCGCTGGTCACCACGTACCAGAACAAATTTTCCTTCGCCATGAACTGAATCGGCTCATGGATAAGATGCAGGCTGACCAGAAGCTGATTAACCACTCCGTTTTCCGCCGAAAGCATCTTCGTAACGATTCCCGCCACTACCACCCACGAGACAAAATGCGGCAGATACGAAACGGTCTGTACGAAGCGTTTCAGAAAAGAGAGGCGTACTTCATTTAAGAGAACAGCGAAAATGATCGGTATAGTAAAGCTTGCAACGAGCCCCATGAAGCTCATCGCTAACGTATTCCGCAGCGCATTAAAGAACTGGTCGTCCTGAAACAGCATCCGAAAGTTATCGAACCCGACCCATTTCTGATCAAAGAAGGACTTGCCTACCCTAAACTGCTGAAAAGCCATGGTCCAACCCCATAGCGGCAAATAACTAAAAAGAAACACAAAAATTACAAACGGGACTGACATGTAATAAAGATATCTTTGACGAACGATGCGTTGCCATATGACGGACAAATCTGTACCACTCCTTATGCGTTTTCTAGTTCCTCTAGCATTATAAGGGATGAAATTATCCTTAATCCTTGATTTTAGGGTCTTAAAATAGCATGATTAGGACATCAAACCATTCAGTCAACTTGTAAGAGGGGATTCCTATGAGAAGCGTTCATTTGAATTGGTTCACATCCGACGAGCAATTCCTGTTCTATATCGGGTACGGCGGACATGATGAGGACATGTATCTTCATGACCATGTGGATTTTTCCGAGCTCGTTATCGTATTGAACGGAAATGCCACCCATATCGTAAATACAGAGGCGTCTTTTATTAAAAAGGGGGACGTATTTGTGATCGACGGGGCAACCTCGCATGCCTACAAAGATCCGCATGACTTTCGAATTTGCAACATTATGTACCGCCCTGATCTGTTAAATTCAGCCGGACCTGACCTTAGAACGTCCATCGGCTATCAGGCGCTTTTTGTTTTGGAGCCGTTTTACCGGAACATCCAGCCCTTTACCAGCAAACTCAGCCTGCCAATCTCGAGCCTGGAGTATGTCTCCCCTCTCGTCGCCTCTATGATTGAGGAATATACGGATAAGCTCCAAGGCTATCAAACCATGCTTCGCTCCCGCTTTATGGAGCTTGTCGTCTATTTGTCCAGGCAATACGAGAATCAGGACCGGGAAGGCATTCAAAGCAATTTCATGCATTTGGCCAATGCCATCTCCTTTATGGAGGATCACTATCTTGAGCCGCTTACGCGGGAACAGATCGCGGATAAATCGGGTATTTCCGTCAGGCATTTGAACCGGATTTTCCAATCCTATTACCAAACGACGCCCTTCGCCTATCTGCTGCGTCTCCGTCTGGAGCATGCTTGCCATTTGCTTAAGACTACCAACCTACCGATTACGGAGGTTTCCTATAAAAGCGGCTTTAACGACAGCAATTATTTCACCCGCCAGTTCAATAAGCTTTACGGGATGTCCCCAAAGATCTATCGTCAGGAGCATTAGCCGTTCAGTTATAGAGAGCATGGACGAACCAGCGTCCATGCTCTCTTTTATTTCAAGCAATCTTCCGCTCTCAACTTCTTATCTACATTTATCTACTTCCTAAAGAACGTCCATTGAAAGAATGCGTTTACAAGTTATACTTAAGAAAAACTCTCCTTAAGAAGGTGCAAGGTGAACATCCTGCGGCGGCTGACTCTCTACCCCAAGCTTGTACTTACGTTTCTGGTCATCATCATTCCCTTTGTCACGATCAGTCTCCTCATCAATATTCGCAGCAAACGCTTGGTAAGAAATGAAATAACCGGGTCCATGCAAGCGAAGGTTAATTATTATATGAATGCTCTGGAGGATGACTTTGGTCCCCTCGTGACGCTGCAGCAGCAATATACGCTTGACGACGATATCCTCAATCTCGCCTACTCCTCCATTATCATGTCGAGCGAACAGTACACGAAAACGATCATGAATATCCAGAAAAAACTGCTCATTCTGAAAAACCTGAGCCCTTATGTGGAAGATGCATTCGTAAATATCCCTTCCCTCAACCGCAAAATATCAGCCTTATCCTTTAATGATCTGAATCCGGAAGAGGCTGCTGCCTTGAACCAGATGGCGAACACGTACGAATCCCCTTTTCTTGCCTACCGGAATCACCTGTGGATGAGTCTGCCTTATCCGAACCGACCGCCTATTGGCGAAGGCTTCACGATTGCTCTTGAAATATCCAGTCATGCGATCAAGGATTCGCTATCCGGCTTCCTGATTGACGGGAACGGCGGAGCGATGCTTATAAGCGATGATTTTACCTGGAATGAAACAAGCGGCAGCGTTCCTGCCAATCGGGACGAACTAAAGTCTCTCCTTCATCATCAGCTGGATGCCGGCAGCATGAGCGGCTACGACATATTTAAGGAGGATAACGCCACCTATTACGGCTTCTATGAGAAATCTGCCAAATTAGGACTTACGCTGGCTATATTCGTAGATGAAAATAGCTTCATCGGCCCGCTCAAGCAATATTCGTACTGGTTATGGAGTATTTGCATTGCGGCTCCGCTGCTGATTCTGCTCTTCTCTTATCAGCTCTATCAGGTCATTCATACCCCTCTTAAACGTCTGGTAGGCGCATTCAAGGGCTTGGAGAAAGGCGATCTTTCGTTTCGTCTAAACTACCGCTCCAGGGATGAATTCAATTACTTATACCTGCAATACAACCGAACCGTATCGAGGCTGCAGGACCTTATTAACGAGGCGTATGTTCACCAATATCAAATCAAGGTGGCAGAGCTTAAACAGCTTCAATCCCAGATCAACCCGCATTTTCTGTACAACAGCTTCTTTAATTTGTACCGGCTTGCCAAGCTTCACGAGAATGACAAAGTCATCGCTTTCTCCAAGCATCTTGGCGAATATTTCAAATACGTAACCAAGAATGCGGACTCCGTTCCGCTGGAGCAAGAGATTAAGTTCTGCCGTTCTTACGCGGCTATCCAAGGCATCCGATTTGATGATCATGTTCGAGTCTATTTCGGCGAAGCTCCTCAGCGGCTACACCAGCTGCATGTCCCTAAGCTGTTCCTGCAGCCTTTAGTCGAGAACGCTTACCAGCATGGGCTTGAGGATCAGATCGAAGAAGGGCTTGTGATGATTGCGTTTGAGGATTGCGGAGATCATGCCGAAATCTCAGTCGAGGATAACGGCGCAATGAGCAACGAGAAATTAGGCCATATCGTTTCTTTGCTGACTAATTCCGAATACAAATCGGATAGCGAGGGCCTGCGTAACGTTCAAATGCGCATCCGGCTCAGCTTTGGCGAAGATGCAGGGCTGCGGGCGGATCGCGGAGCGCTCGGCGGCTTGCGCTTGACCATTATCATTCCACTCAAAGGGGAGCTTACGGATGCATCGACTCATAATCGTAGATAACGAGCCTATTATCGTCAGGGGTTTAAAGCAGCTGCTGACGGAAGAAGCGCCATTCGAACTCGACGTATACGGCGTGCATTCTGCGGAAGAAGCGTTAAGGCTGTTCGGCTTGCTTCGTTTCGATATCGCCTTATTGGATATTCGCATGCCGGGCATGAACGGTCTGGAGCTGCAAGCCAGAATCTCGGAGCAATGGCCTCACTGCAAGGTGGTCTTCTTATCCGGTTATGATGATTTTAATTATATCCAGACGGCATTCCGCAATGGCGGAGTGGATTATGTGCTCAAGATGGACGGGGATGAAGCCATTCTGGAGGCCATTCAGAAAGCCATTAACGAATTGTCCCGCTCCGGCGAGATGCTTCGCTTGATCGAACAAGCCAAAGACAAGCTTCAGCAGTCACTCGCTTCCTTACAGCGAGATTATGTCAAACAGCTGATCCACGGTCTTTCTACAGTCAAACAAGAGAAGCTGGATGAGCTTCAAATTCCAATTAATGCATCCTCTCCTTCTCTTCTGCTTGTCTCCCGTTTCGACAGCTGGAATCCTTCCCATTCCGATACTGACAAAACGCTTATGTATTACGCCCTCCAAAATATTGCCGGCGAGTTCTGGTCGGGCTGCCGTGCCCATAGTGTTATGCTCGAATCAAACGCGATGATCACTTTCGTTCAGCCTATGCCGGATGACCGTTGGCAGCGCGGAAGCAGGCAATGGGTCAGGTTCGTCTTAGGCCAGCTTGAGATGATCCAATCCGCCAGCAAGCAATATTTGAAACTGCCTGTGTCATTAATCGCCAGCTCCGAGCCCGTTGATTGGAATGTCGCTTACTTGAAGTATTCCGAGCTTAAGCAAATGATGTTCTACGGATATGGCAAACGGACAGAAATGCTGTTGACCGATGTCGTTAACTATCATTTTGCGACCGGCGGTCCTCCGGCCGGCGAAGCGATTATCAAGGCCCAAAGCCGTTTAAAACAGCTGTTAACATCGGACCTCGCGATGGAAAACCGTCTGCTGCACGATTTTGATGAGCTCGCGGAATTATCCCGCAAGCTGACCGGCGATCATCCCTTCCTGTACGAGATGTACAATGGCGTCGCTTATATGCTGCTATCCGCCATTAACCAACAGCCGCGCAAAGAAGATTTCCCCGAGGACTGGCCTAAGAAGCTCATCTCCTTAGAAGCTCATTCTTCCTGGGAAGGCGCATTAGACTACTTACGAGCAATCATCACCCGCTTGCTTCAAGTCCGCAATCAAGAGAGCGAAGCGGGAACACATCTTTTGATCGCCAAGCTGAAGGCTTTTATCGACAATCATCTGGATGAGGACCTCTCGCTTGTTCGGCTCGCCGAAACGGTCTATCTCAATCCGACCTACTTATCCCGGCTGTTCAAGCAGCAGACCGGACAAGGCATCTCGGAGTACACGGCTGAGCTTCGTTTGTCCAGATCTTGCGATCTGCTCAAGTTCTCTAAGCTGAAGATTCAGGAAATCGCTTTAAAAGTCGGCTTCGATTCAGCGACTTCCTTTGGCCGGTTCTTCAAAAGAGAAATAAACATGACCCCTCAGGAGTATCGCGATACTGCGTCCTAATTCCAAGAACATATATCAAGAGCCGCCGGCATCTGCCGGCGGCTCTTCTTGTCATTATTGAAACACCCTCACATAATCCACGAACATATCCACCTGATTGTTATACCTCTCCAGATCGATTGGCCAGCCGCCGCCAAGCGCGAGGTTAATCATAAAGTACATCGGCGTTTTTGCCTGCTCGAAAGTCGCGTGACGCCAAACCTCTACGTTATCAATATAATAAATCGTATCCGTAGGCGTAATCTTAGTCCCATAGATATGCCAGACAGAAGCATTGTCGCCAAAGGCAAAGCTGGAGGAAGAACAATGCGTATCATGCATTTCCGGACTGCCCGACCACCAGTGCTTCGCTTGGCACGCGCCGCTTGGGTCTTGTCCGTAAGCTTCAACCGTATCGATCTCGGCTGTTGACGGTACGCCTTGCGAGATGCTGTTTTGCGACATCAGCCAGAAGGCTGGCCAAGTTCCTTTGCCTGCCGGCATCAGAATACGTGCTTCGAAGTAGCCGTACGTTGCAGCAATCCCCGTTCCATCGGTACGCACGGAAGAGAGCAAGCCTCCCGTATAAGTACGATTCCAGCCCATTGGATCTACCGTCCCGGCAGGGGCCTTGCTTGCCCGTATCCTCAAATATTGATTGCCCAATATGGCAAATGGATTATTCGCTCCGCCGTAATCCGCGAAGATGGCCTCACCGAACTCGGTCCCGTTTGGCGCGTCAGGCTTTGATGTTGCGTATGTCGCCCCTGCACCGGTCCGTGAAGCGGACAGAGGACCCGAGAAGTCATCCTGGAACAGCACGCTCATGCCGGATGCTTGAGCCGGCGCGGAAGGAATGCCTTGCTTCCAGGTGACTCCGCCCTCGTTATGCAGCTGCAAATAACAATTGTCCGAATGCGTAAAGTTCGGGTTGCCTTCCGCCGAATCCCAGGAGCTCAGCACAACGGAGATTGGCCCATGCGGAAACTGATTTGCCGGGAACGTCACTTCCCCATAACCGCTCTCATCAGGAGTCACTCTGGCAAACCAGGAATCATACCCGTTTGGATTCGGATTCGCCGTATCCGGCTGATGCCAGGATCTTGCCCATACGTTTTTCATTCCGGGCGCATAGAACTTAATCGTTATGCTGCCGTTAATCGATGCGCCATAGGATGGTGAAACGACGCTAAGCTGATATTGAGGATAATTTCCCGGCGTTCCGGTACCGCCTGTGGTTCCGAAATAGTTGATCTCCGTCACACCGGAAGAGGAGCCGGACTGGGGCGTAAACACCACTCTTAGCTTGGAAGTCGTAACCGGCGTGAAGGTAACCGTATTTACTTGGTTGCCTGTTGGAGCCGCAGGCGACTTGGCTTGGTTAGCCGCATCCGTCCAAACGGTTCCGTTCCAGTACTGCACCTTATAAGAGGCAGGCGTCTTAACTCCCCCTCCGTCACTGAATAAGTAAATTTCCGCTTGCGTAACGTTGGAAGCTGTGTTCAGGTCCGTCTGCAGCCAATCCGTGGAATTCGGCGACTGATAGCTGGTCCAGCGATTTCTTGGCGAATCGTTATAAGAGATGATTCCGTCATTTGCTTGCGCTGCGCTATCGGAACTAAACGTGTAAGATGCGGAAGATGTCCCTTGAAGCTCTGAGGATGGCGGTGTCGTTGGCGGCTCAGACGAAGAATCCGTGCCGTAGCTGATCTCCGTTACGCCGGATTTCGATCCGGCTTGATGAGTGAATACGACTCTGAACTTTGAAGCGGACACGGACGTGAATGTCACTTTATTTATTTGGTTGGCAGTTGGAGCCGCAGGCGATTTCGATTGGGCTGCGGCATCCGTCCAGGTGGTCCCGTTCCAATATTGGACGTTATAGCCGGTTGGGGCTTTAATGCCTCCTCCATCACCGTACAAATAAATGTCCGCGCTGCTTCTGGTTACCGCCGATCCAAAATCCGTCTGTACCCAGTCTGAAGCGTTGGGAGATTCATAGGCTGTCCAACGGTTATGCGGGGTATCGTCGTAAGATATTACGCCGTCGTTCACGTCATCGGTCTGGTCCATGAAGAAGGTGTACGATGCGCTGACCGTTGCCGTTGTGTCGAATGCGTAAGCCTGCATGCCGGAAAAAATCATGGTGAATACGCTTACAATCAACAAAGGCATTAAAGCTTTTCTAGGCTGAAATCTCTTTCTTAACATTAATCATCCCTGCCTTTCGCTTGTTAGAGTTGCAAGCTTATTATAACGAAGCATGCCTCCGGCGCCATCATCCGCACCCTACTTCCTCTCTACCGATATCTACTTTTCTTTGCGTAATAAAAAAAACGGAGTGAGACGATGATTAAACCGTCCCACCCCAGCCTTTATTAGGTCTTGGCCCCATCTGAAGTTCAAGTAGTCCTCCGTTTGCGATATCCTCATGACGGATCCGCGCGTAGTCGTATGTCTTCCCGTTTAATCGGGCGGTTTGTATATATTTATTGACATCCGAAACGTCCGCCGCGCGAATCGTGAAGGTCTTCCCGCCTTGCTGCCGGATTCTAACTTCGTTAAACAGCGGACTGCCGATGTCATAGACGGGCTTACCCGGACATACCGGATAGAATCCCATTGCCGAGAACACGTACCAGGAAGACATCGCCCCGTTATCCTCGTCTCCGCATATGCCAAGCGGTCCATCGTTGAACCACAGCTTCATCATCTCCCGGACTTTGCGCTGCGTTTTCCAAGGGGTACCGGCATAATTATACAGATACGGAATATGGAAAGCCGGCTCATTGCCCATGCAAAATTGCCCCATAAGGCCGGTAGAATCCGGAAATTGATTCAGAAATTCATACTTGGATCCGCCGTATTGCTCCACGAACAACGCATCAAGCTTCTTCCCGAATTCATGAGATCCCCCGAATAAGCCAATCAAACCTTCAATGTCGTGCTGGACATGGAACGTGTAGATCCATGCGTTGCATTCCGCATAGAAGTCTCGGCCGCCTTGTCCCCCGCCGCGCTTCGGATCATAGCCCTCCACCCATTCACCGTCAGCAGTCTTCGGCGCCATAAAGCCGATTTTTTTATCAAACAAATTCTTGTAATTGGACGCACGATTCATGAAGTAGACATAGTCTTCTTCTTTATGCAACGCCTTGGCGAGCTGCGCTACACACCAGTCGTCGTAAGCATGTTCCAGCGTAACGGATACCGCTTGTCTTCTCTCGAACCCATCCACCTCGGCCACCGTTTCAATCTCATCCTTAGCCAATGCCGGAAAAAAGCCCTTCTCCGCGTAAACAAGATCAAGCTCCGTCAACGGGCCGTTGTTTGTCCAAGGAAGCATGGTGGCTTTCGTCGCGTTATGGCGGACCGCCTCGTAAGCTTTTTCTACATTAAAGTTATGTTCGCCCTTGCATAAGGTATCCGCGAAGAACGCCGCGGCATGATTGCCGGTCATATACGGCCGGTCACCGTGAAGACCCGGAAATTGCGGCAGCCATCCGCTCTGCTCGAACATTCGAAGATAGGAGGAAATCATCTCGGATTGTCTCTCCGGCTCCAGCAGAAGCTGCAAGGGATGTAGGCAGCGGTAGCTGTCCCACAGGTTATCCATTGTATAGTAATCATGGCCGGCAGCTTCATGCTCCGCGCGATCAAACCCGCTGAAATATTTGCCGTCCTCGGTGATATTCATCATGGGGAGAAGCGATCGGTATAAGGCACTATAGAAAGTGGTTCGCTGCGACTCCGATCCGCCTTCCACCTCGATTCGGCTTAGCGCTTCATTCCATATTGCGCGGGCTTTATCCTTCGCCTCTTCGAACCCGATCGCTCCAAGCTCCCGCTCCATATTTCTGTGAGCCTGCTCAAATCCAAGATGCGAGATGCCAACCTTAAGCTCAAGCACCGCAGCTTTCGTTGCATTTGCAAAACCTAACGCAAATCCTCTATTTGATTCGTTAAGCCACGGCTCAGCTTCAGAGAAAGCGCTCGATAGCTCTATATGAACATAATAAGGAACGCCTTGTATGGTTGTCTGACCGGCAAGGATACGTCCGGCGGGAGCCGTAAGCTCACTTTCCTTCGGCAGTTGAACGAGCAGCCGCGCAGCCGAATGCTCCGGATAGACGATACGGAAATAGGCACTGCGGTTTAGAGCCGTATATTCGATGTGAATGTCGGAATCTTCGAGCAGTACCGAATAGAAGTATGGAGTCGCGGTCTCCAGATCATGATCGTAGGCCGAAGCATATTCACTCCGTCCGTTGCCGATATAGGGCATGAGAATCGCGCAGCCGATGTGAAAGCCGTGCAGCCGGTCTGCTAGATAGCGGTCCGTCACTCCCGGATTTGTCATTGGAATGACTTGTGCCATCCCATGAGGCAATGACACGATCGGAGAGGTTGACGTCAGCAGATGGCCAATCGATCCGATGTAGGGGTTTACGTAATCTACGGGTTTTCTGGAGCTCACCTTATTCACTCCTTTTTTCAACTAAAGGCTTGCTGGTTGCAAGGGCGATGCAACGGAATTCGCCATTGCCTTCCTTGATCGTTGCGAGATCATCCGTTCTTGATGGTCTGCAAGCGCAGTAAAAATGATAGAAACGGTCCTTCCAATAAAGGACGGAAGATTTGTGCGCATGCGTCACGTCCAGCTGCCCTAGCCCACCGCTTGGAATCCAGGGTTCAGAGAGGATCCTCCACTCGGCAAGATTTCTCGATACGGCAAGCAAACCTTGCGCATGTTTCCCGTCATAACCGAAGCCAAAGTTCACCCAGATGCCAGCACGGCTATCGAATCGAATATAGGGATCGCTGACATATTGACCGTAGAAGGTTCCTGGCTCCGTTCCCATCAGGGGCTTATCCGACAACCTACTCCAGTTCAACATATCGTCTGATACCGCAATTCCCGTTTCTTCTTTCCATGGCCATTCGGGCTTATCCTTGGCATTGTAGAACATCCAATAACGACCCTCGGATTCGAGGAAGCAGCATTTGTATAGACCTGCCTGCTCCCATTCTCCGCCATTCTCATACGTGAGGATTGGCTCAGGCAGCCTATGCCATTCAAGCAGGCTTTCGTTCTCGCACCAGGCGATTCCCATCTTGGCCCCGCCGGCCTCATAACCATATTCGGGGTACGAGTGATAAATCATCCAATACTTGTTGTCCACTTTTTTTAAACGGGGCAGCTCATAGAGATCGTTGCTTTCAAGCAGAATCCACGAGCCCGCCGCGCCGACGTGATCCCATTTCGAAGGGTCTTCGCCACGGTCCAAAATAACGCCTGCACGGCTCCATTCCACCAGATCCTGACTCGTCGCTAACGCCGTTCGATAGCCTAGGCCGTCGAAGCCGATATGCATCATATAAAATTGATCGTTATGGCAGAAAACGAACGGACAATCAACCGCCCAGGCATCATACGCCCCGTTCTCTCCCGAACCTTCCAGAACCGGTATCCCCCGTTTATATTCCGTTCTCAGATGCTCATACATTTCCTTGCTTAGCTCAGCCATGATCTTGCAGCTCCTTCTTCCGTCTCTTATTCCTTCACGCTGCCAACGACAACTCCTTTAATGAAGAACCGCTGCAGGAACGGATACACGCAAATGATCGGCAGCGCGGCGAGGAAAATCTGCGCGCTTTTTAACGTGCGGTCCGATATATCCCCAAGCGAATTCGCGTCGGCCATCGATACGAGACTTAAATCCCGGTTGATGACGACCGTCTGCATATAGCTTTGAAGAGGATACTTATCCGGCGAGTTCATGAGAATAAGACCGTCAAACCAGGAATTCCAATGTCCCACCATGGAGAACAGAATAAGCGTGGCGATAGCCGGCATCGATAATGGCACGTAAATGCTCCATAATATTTTCCAATAACCTGCTCCGTCCACGAATGCCGCCTCTTCTAGCTCCCGGGGGAGGCCCCGATAGAAGTTCAACAGCAGCACGGCATTAAACACGTTCACCGCCCCGGGAAGGATAAGCGCGCCAATCGTCCCAAGCAAATGCAGCTTCTGGATGACAAGATACCAGGGAATAAGTCCTCCGCTAACCAGCATCGTCAGAACGAAAAACCAGACATAAAACAATCTTCCTTTGAAGGCGGACGATTCCTTTGACAGAGGGTAAGCGAGCATAATGGTCAGCAGCATATTTAACGTCGTGCCTAATAACACCCGCTCCACGCTGATTCCAAGTGACTTCAGAAATTCCGGCTTTTGCATGACGAAATGATAGGATTGCCATGTGAAATCAACCGGCCATAACGAAACCTCTCCCGCGCTCGCTGCTGTGCTGGAGCTTAAGGAGACGGCGAGAATGTTGATTAAAGGGAACAAGCATAGAAATGCAAGCAAGAGCAGGAATATGGAGTTGCCAATATTAAAAATACGACCTGACAGGGAAGTTATATTCATGTTTTCTCCACCTCCTATTAGAAAATTCTGTAGTTGGCAAATCGGTACGCCAAATAATAGGATCCGGAGATCAAGACGATGGAAACAACCGATTTAATAAGCCCGACGGCCGTGGCAAGACTATATTGAGCTTGCTCCAGTCCAAGTCTGTACACTAGCGTATCGATGATATCCCCGCTTTCATAGACAACCGGACTATACAAGTTGAAGATCTGATCGAACCCGGCGTTCAGGACATTACCGAGGCTTAAAGTCGCGAGGAGCACGATGATAGGGACAATTCCCGGCAAAGTGATGTGCAGCGTCTGCTTCCACCGGTTCGCGCCGTCGATGACAGCCGCTTCATAGAGAGCCGGATTAATCCCTGCCAGTGCGGCCAAATAAACAATCGTGCTGAACCCGAATTCCTTCCATACGTCCGAGATAACAACCACGCCGGGAAACCATTGCACGCTGCCGAGGAAAAAGATCGGTTTAATGCCGAATATCCCGAGAAATTGATTAACAATTCCTGCTGTTGGCGACAGGATATCGATTAATACCCCTCCCAGAATAATCCATGACAGAAAATGAGGGAGATAGATAATGGTCTGTATCCATCGTTTGAATACTTGCTTTCTCAGTTCATTAAGCAGAAGCGCAACCAATATGGGAACGGCTAAGCCAGCCGCTATCTTCATAACCGCAATCCCTACCGTATTGCGGACAACCTGCCAAATATCCGGCAGCTTGAACATGTAATCGAAATTGTCCCAGCCTACAAACGGCGAGCCAAACATGCCTTTTACGATCGAGAATTTCTGGAAGGCGATAACAAGTCCCGCGATTGGACCATAGCTAAAGATAAGAACGAGAATAAACGAAGGGGCTATCATCAGATGCAAGGGCAGTTGGCGAAGCAGCTTGGATTTGAACATCAATGGAACCGCCTTTCTGTCTTAAAAAGTCAGGAAGACCGGAAGTAAGTCCCGGCCTTCCGAATGGGTTAATGAATTAAGATCTTTGCGCGTGCCACTCGTTGACTTCCTGCGTCACTTTCTCGCCGCCAAGCTTATTCCAGTCGCCGACGAATTTATCGAATTCCGAGATTGGCGCGCCTAGAATAATTTTGGTAAAGGTTTCAAGCACCAATTTGTCCAGGATAGCCTGCTTGGCCGTCATTTCCGGTGTTGGGGCACCAAAGAATTCGCTCTTCATCAGGAGGTTCTGATCCACGTAATTCGCTCCAATGACAGCCCATGAACCGCCTTCTCCGAATACTTTGTTAGTTCCCCAGTTCGCTTTGTCCCCGCCCTGGAACAGGACAATCTTGTCGTAGTAGCTCTTCTCTTCCGGATTCAGCTTGGAAGCATCACCCGCTTGAAGCGCGGCAACCACATTCTTATGCACGGAAAGCAGGCCTTGCGGCGTACCAAATCCGCCTTGCATCAGCGCATACTTGAAGAACTCGATGCCGTCCGCGCTGTGGAACTTGGCCGGCTCAGCCTTCTCGCTGATGATTTTTTCGTTATAGAGGTTGAACAGCTTTACGATCGCTTCCGGATGAGCCGCGCCCTTCTTCACTACCCAGAAAGCGTTGAAATCGGCTTTGGATTGCGCCTTGGCAGGCGTACTGTCTACGGATGGAATTGGGAATACGCCCCATTCCGCATTCGGATCCTTCGTAATGCCATCCTGCAGCGGCCACAGCGGATTCCACATCGCCCCAAAGCTCATGCCTACCTTGCCCGCGGTTTGCAGCTCGGCTGCTTTGCCTCCGTCCTTAACGCCAAATTCCTTGTCGATAACTCCAGCTTTGTACAGCTCCTGAAGTTTAGCCAGCGCGTTCTTCATCTCCGGCTGAATACTGCCGTTAACCAGCTTTCCGGAAGCTTCCTTGACCCAAATATTCGCATAAGCGTGGAAGCCGTTCATGAAGCCGGAGAAATCCGGGTACCCGCCGAATAAATCCTTGGAAGCGGCCAGGCCGTACGTATCGTTCTTGCCGTTACCGTCCGGGTCTTGCGTCGTGAACGCTTCGGCGACCTTAATGAAGTCTTCCATTGTTTTTGGCTCAGGGAGATTCAGCTTCTTCAGCCAGTCTGTCCGGACGAAGAGCAGCGGGGCGCTGCCCAGATAATCTTCTGCCGGAGGAATGGCGAGCAGCTTGCCATCGTAAGTCGCGGCTGCTTTGGCATTAGTTCCCCGGTCAATCATGGCCTTGGTCAAATCCGAGCCGTAGTCCTGCACCAATTGAGTCAGATCCTCGAGCTGCCCCGCTTCCGCCAGCTGGCGGAATTGCAGAGAATCTACCTGGAAAATATCCGGAAGATCTCCTGATGTGATCGTCAGGTTCA
Organism: Paenibacillus glycanilyticus; assembly: GCF_023715145.1. Taxonomy (GTDB): domain Bacteria; phylum Bacillota; class Bacilli; order Paenibacillales; family Paenibacillaceae; genus Pristimantibacillus; species Pristimantibacillus glycanilyticus_A. The sequence goes on from NZ_JAMBNP010000001.1 coordinate 407,291, forward strand.
TCTTTTGCCCGTATTGGTCGCCATTCACGATCCATTTGTACTTGATCTTGATGCCAAGCTCTTCTTCGTAAGCTCTCGACCATACGTTGTTCTCGATCGTGTCGCCGTCTTTGAACTTGTAAGTAGGATCCGTATAACGTACGGCTGTTACTTCAACCGGCGGATCATACTTCGCGGCTGGATCGATTGCCGGAGCAGTCGACTCGGCCGGCGTTGCCGTTGCGGTCTCCGACGTGGCCTCTGCGGATGGTGTCGCGTTGTTATTACCGCCTGTGTTATTATTGTTGCCGCAGGCGGTTGTAACCGCCAGCAATAGGGCAAATGATACGGCTATCCCTCTGTTGCGCAGCTTCTTTCTCATACTTTGCCTCCCCCGATTGTATAAGGTGTCGTTCCTTATAGGCTTAATGATATAGCAGGTTTCTGTGAGCGACTATCGTCCGTTGTTTACATCGGATCGACCAAATTCAACTTTTTGCACGAGGCTGTAAAGTTGATAAAGAACCTCCGCCGTTTCTGCTCTCGTCGGCAAGCTGCTTAAGCTGAGCTGTTCGATCAGCTTGGCATCTAATGCGGATGTTGCCGGGATATTCGCCGCTGCTATCGCTCTTTGCATAACGACGATCATTTCTTCTCTAGAAATAGGGTCCCCTGGCCGGAATTGGTTGTTGCCGCTTCCTTTGATCACGCCTAAAGCCCTCGCTCTGTGAACCGCTTCGCTGTAATACGCCTGGGCGGGCAGGTCAGAGAACGGGCTGCCTGCTTGCCCCTGCCATTCCAGGACGCGCGATAGCAGCAGAATGAAATCCGCTCTGCTTATTGCTTTGCCCGGGCTGAACCGCTTCTCCGAGGTTCCCTTGATAATCCCTCTGGAGGCAAGAACTTCTATGGCTTTCTTAGACGCCGGCTTAAGTAACGAGATATCTTCAAAGGATTTATAAGCATAAGAAACGGCATACGTGCTAAAATGAGTGACCTTGAACACGACCGATTGTGTCGCGGGATCATAATGTCCGTTCGGAACCGCTGTTATGTTCCCCGCTCCATCGATGTACCACACCACGATATGCTCGGGATGGAGCAGCTCTTCTGCCGTTGGCACATAAGGGATCCGAACCGTTACGGGGGCTTGCGGATTGTTCCAGGCAACGATTTGTCCGTCAACTGCCGCCGTAAGATCAATAACGGGATGAAGGCCAACCTGCTTCTTCACATCATCGCCCAAAGAGCCGGAATCCCTGTTGTTGATATGAATGGATACGATATCCGAGGACAAGGATTGACCTTCGAGCATGTCCTCAGGCAATACTAGGGAAGCTTGTGCTGTTCTAACTTCAACTGACAGGCCGGACGAGCCGTCAAGAGCGCTGGCCGGCAGCTTCAGCTCGAAGGATTTGGCATCCTTCGCTATCGGAGGTGCCTCGAGAACGATTTTATGAACATCCTGCTTGCGTGCTAGCTCCTGGGCCTGCTTCCAGGTGTCTGCGTTTAACGATAAGGTAGCCGCCCCCGTACTCGAAGCGATAGATAAATCAACCGGGGCGATAACCGCATCTCCCTGCACCTTAGGCTCCGGTTGGCTTGATGGCTGCGTCGCCGGATTCGGATTTGTTATCGCGTCCGGCTCAAATACTCTTACATAATCGACGTACATATCGATTTGATCCCCGTATTTCGCCAGATCAATTGGCCAGCCACCGCCAAGCGCAAGATTAAGCATGAAATACATCGGAGTATTGGCTTGCTCGAATGACACATGCCGCCATACCTCCACGTTGTCGATGTAATAGATAATTTCCTCCGGGGTAATTTTTGTTCCGTACGTATGCCAGGTTGAGGCATTATCCCCGTAAGCGAAATTCGTAGAAGAACAATTCGTTTCATGCGATTCCGGATTGCCCGACCACCAGTGCTTGGCTTGACATGCTCCGCTAGGATCATGGCTGTAAGCTTCGACGGTGTCGATCTCAGCGGTAGAAGGCAAGTGGCCTGGACCCGCGCTGTTCTGCGACATCAGCCAGAACGCCGGCCATGCTCCTTTGCCCGCGGGCATCTGAATTCTGGCTTCAAAGTAACCGTTCGTGGCGGCAATTCCTGTTCCGTCGAGGCGTACGGAAGACAGCAATCCTCCGATATGCTTGCGGTTCCAGCCTTGCGGGTCGGCGTAGCCGTCCGGCGCCTTGCTTACCCGAATCCGCAAATGGTCATCGCCAAGAATAGAGAAAGGATTAACGGCATCCGTCGGGTCGGCGAATATCGCCTCTCCAAATTCCGAGCCGTTTGGCCAATCCGGCTTCAGCGAGGCATACCTTGTGCCGGCGCCGGTCTTCGATATCGACAGCAGACCGGAGAAATCGTCTTCGAACAACACATGCATGCCTTGCGCCTGCGGCGGCGCTGCAGGAATTCCGCTGTTCCACTAGATCCCGCCTTCGTTATACAGCTGCACATAACTTGTTGTTGATTCCGTGAAATTCGGGTCTCCCTCCGGAGAATTCCAAGCGTTCAAGATGATGGTCAGAGGACCTTTGGGCAATTGGTCGGCATCTATAGTGACCGAGCCGTACCCCTCCTCGTCGGGGGCCGCGTTCTGAATCCAGGCATCGTATCCATTGGGATCAGGATGCGAATCATCCGGTTGATGCCAAGCCCGCGCCCATACATTTTTCATTTCCGGCGCTTTGAATTCAATCGTGACAGAACCGGAGACCGATGAACCTATCGCTGGCGACAAAATCTCAATTGCCGGCTCTACGTCTACAACGGGAGGCTCGACCGGTACCGGTTCCTTATTCGTATCGACGTACATGATTTCCGTTATTCCGGACTTGGCATCTGCCTGATGCGTCATCAAGATTCGATAACGGTCAGAGACGACGGTATCGAAGGAAACCAAATTGAGCGCTCCGCCCTTTGGCTCTGCCGGTGTCTTCACTTGATTCGGAACGCCGACCCATTCGCTTCCGTTCCAGTACTGGACATCATAAGAAGCAGGTGCCCGGACGCCTCCCCCATCATCGTAGAGATAGATTCCCGCCATATTTTTGGATACGGCATGTTCGTACTCCGTCTGTACCCAATCCGATTCATTCGGGGAACCATAGGCGGTCCAGCGGTTTCTAGGAAAATCACTATACGAAATGATGCTGTCGGCTGCAAAATCGGGCGAATCCCCATTGTTGGAATAAGAAGCCGTCACAACGGCCGAGATAGTCTCTGTCGGAAGGGATTGCGTGGCGGAATCCACGTACAGAATCTCCGTCACGCCGGTCTTGGCGTCGCTATGCGTAAACTGGATGCGGAACTTCTCGGCATCAACCGGATCAAACGTAACCAGATTAAGCGCATTGCCGGCCGGCACTTCCGGGGTCTTGACCTGATTGCCAGCACTCACCCATTCGCCGTTCGCGTTTAAGTATTGAACATCATAGGAAGCGGGGGCTTTAATCCCTCCTCCATCGGCATACAAATAAATGCCAACCGCGTCTTTCCTCTTCGAGGTTCCGAAGTTCGTCTGCACCCAGTCGCTCTCATTGGGCGACTCATAGGAAGTCCAGCGGTTTGCCGGCGTACTCTCGTAGGAGACGATACCGTCGTTCACCTGGCTTACCTGATCGAGGCGGAACGTATAAGAGGCCGACGCTATGCCTAGCGGCGGAACGGATGCCCCCGGTACGGGCTCGGTGTTCGAATCGGCGAACACGATCTCTGTTGCTCCGCTTTTCGATCCGGAATGCGTGAACATTACCCGGAACTTCGTAGAGGATACGGAGTCAAAGGTAACCAGATTAAGCTCGTTGCCAACAGGCTCGGAAGGAGATTTCACTTGGTTCGGAACGCTTGCCCATTCTGTATCGTTCCAGTACTGAATGTCATAGCTGCTTGGTGCTTTAATCCCCCCGCCATCGTCAAACAGGTAGATGCCCGCCACGTTCTTGGATCGAGCTCCGGCATATTCAAGCTGTACCCAATCCTGTTCGTTTGGCGATTCGTACGATGTCCATCGGTTCTTCGGCGTATCGTCGTAGGAGACAATTCCGTCGCTTGCATGATCCAGACGGTCGCCGTGATAGGTGTAAGATGCCGTCAGCGTAACTTCTTGCTCACCCGCAGCGGCTGCTGCTTGAACGGGAAAGCCGTTTACAATTAGCCCTAGGATCAGGACAAGCGATAGCCATTTGCGTAAAGAATGAATTCTCATTGCGGTTGACCACTCCATTCTCATTAGTAGGTTATCAACGATTCGGCAACCCTGGAATGCCGATAAGATAACAATAAGGGAGGGCTCAATGCGATGAAATCATCCGTTGCCAACTTCGACTCTACATTTTTTTACTACTTATCCAGAACAAAAAAAGCCGCGTTGTACGCGGCTTCCTTCGCAATCGCTGTATTATTGCTTGATGAATTTCACGGCATCAGCTACGGTATAACCGTTTGCCGAAGCCGATATCTTGATGTAGTTATCGGCGGGATTTGACGTAAAGACGTACGTTCCGATCTCTACCCAAGTGCCGCCTAAATTCGTTTGATTAATGGTTTTGGAATTATCCAGCAGCCCGCTGTATTTGATTTCGAGCGGTGCCGCTGCCGCACGGTTGTTGGAAGACGGATACCGCATGAATATCTTATACGTGCCCGGCTCCGTTATCGATGGCCTCCATGTCGCGGACATGGTTGGGTTCGCATTAGCCGAACCGTCATGCAGATAGTTTGAACCGTAAAAGCCGTAATCCGACGTGCTTGCCGTCCAGCCTGTCGCTTCAAATCCGGGATCGTTATTATCTACGATTATTTCCACAGGCACCCCGGACACCAGGACATTATCGATTGCAGCTGTCTGATTGTAGCTGCGCAGTCCGATTTTCCCTGCGGAGACAGCGGTATCCGTTACCGATATTTTTTCTACGTCGTTCAAGTAGCCTTTAATCGTGCTGCCAATCATCGACAGCTTAAGCGAGTATGCCGTGTTTAGGCTTACAGCCTGCGGCACGCTGCCGAGCAGCGTAAACATTCCGCTTGCCTTCTTGTACAATTGAAGCTGATTGTCGCCGGCATGCAGGCGCAAGTAGTAGTAATTGTTATTATCCTGATAGCGCCCGATAACGCCTGTGGCTGCAAAGCTCGCCGCAGATTGCGGTTTGACATCCGCCGACACGTCATAGTTGGTCCAAGCCGAATCGCCCGTCGTCGATACCGCTTCGCTTGCCGCATTGCCCGATTGCAGGTACGAACCATTCGCAACCGACCAGCTGCCGCTTGCCGATGTCCAGCCTTGTGCATCGCCGTCGTCAAAGCTGTCCGTCAATAATGTCTGCTTGCTTGGATCCGGATTCTCCGGCGTTGTCTCAAATCCCGATACACCGCTGATGACGTATGTACTGATGGAATTAGCCGGATTCGTTTGGGTAAAGCTTTTGTTCGATAACGAGATTCCTGTAATTGGCTGCAAATTCTGCGTTCCGCTTCTGCTCGTACGGTACCCCGTTACCGTTCCCGTTACGTTTGTGAATTTGGAAAGATCGTACGTTACGTCATTGGAATTGCCGAAGTCATTCACCGTCACGATGACGAGCTTGTTGCCCGTGCTGTCGTAGGCAGCAACCGAGTTATCGTCCCTAATATCGATCATGTCATACCCTGGACGAATAAATCTGCTGAATTGCGCCATGGCGTAATATTTCTTGTTAGTAGAGTATTGGCTTAGATCTCCGCCGGCTTTGTTATTCAAGTCGGTAATAAGCATGCCCCAGTTGGTATCTCCGACGCTTTTCTCTACAACCTGCCAATAACTATAAGCGCTAATGTTCATCTGTTTAATATCCTTGACGATTCCGCGGGCCATATTGAAGCCGCTGCCTTCCCCGTCGCTCGTCTCGGAATTCCAGAGCCGCTTGCCTTCAGCTGCCGCAAATACGCCTGCCCGGTCGCTTCCCGCATAAGCGTGCGTGTTGATCTGAGCCAGTTTGTCCATCGTGGCTTGAGAGTAACTGTTCACGGTATCCCTGGTCACGTCGAGGCTCGTCTCCTCGGGGCCGCTGATTCCAACGTTTAATCCTTTCGAAGCTAACGAATTGTAGAGCTCAGAGATCATCTTCTCTTGGTTTGCGGGCAGCACGCGGTTGCCTTCCTGGTTTTTCGGATAGATCCAATAGCCGGCGCTTGGTTCATTAAACGCAGACAGCGTATGGAAATGGATCCCCCAGGTGTCGCGGAAATGCTGAACAACCGTTGTCAAATAGTCCGCGAAATCATCGTACATATCCGCCTTTAGGTTCTCTGCGCCATTATTGCCTCCGGCGACGCTTTGATTGTAGTTCATCCAATAGGGAGGCGAGTTAGAGAATGCCTCTGCAACAAACTCGCTTGGATTAATCCGCGATATGGCATCATTCAGTACATTCCGCTGATTCGCATCCTGCGTCCAATCGTAAGCCGCAGTCGCGGAGGCTTTATAGCCGGGCATTTGCGCGCGGAGATCCATACTGTTGGTTAAGGAGGGATTTTCGCCTCCGCCAATGTTGTAACGAACGATGTTAAGCCCTAGCCCGTCACCATCCAGACTGAACAATTTGTCCGCATACATATTCCGTACAGCCTCCGACTCGCCGCCGATTCGGTTTGCCCACCAGGCAAGGGATGTTCCCCAGCCCTCCCAAGTGTTTAATGATTTCGATGGATCTACGACAGCCGTATACGCTGCATAAGCCCGATTTTCATGAACTTCACCCGCTCCCGTCAAAACTACCGATCCTGCCAATGCAGCAGCAAGCAGCTTAGCTCCGGTTCTTCTTTTCCATGTCATAACGTCAGCCTCCCGTTTCGTTGATTGCGCTTTCAATAACTTGAAACTTTCCTCCTTCTTAACCGACTCGAGTGAAGATGAGCAGCATGTCTGCTACGACAATAACTGTATCACCAGCGTCCCGATCAGGGGATGAACGGCGTTTGGACATTCATGGAACGAATTTTTGTTCTTTGTACATTTCAATGCAAAAACCAAAACGCAAAAAAAGCGTCCTGTAGCGGGCGCTTCTCAAACGTGCTGTTACGTATTCACCGGCTCGGGATTCCAATTCCTCACACCGTTATCTTCTATGATCCCTATCGTTACATCTGCTATTTCCGCTTCTTTTAGAAGGGTATCCCTAATCTTGAATTTGATATCATCGGCGTCGGCAAGCGTTAAACCCGGGCGCAGCTCTACGAGACCCTCCACGTGATAATAACGCCCCTCTTGAAGAATCCGCATCTGGAAAATATCCGTTACGAAATTGATGGAGAAGATAATTTTGGCGACTTTATCCTCAACATCTTTGGGGGCCGAGACGCCGATAAGTCCAACCATGTTATCGTAGCCTACTTTAAAGGCAACGCAAATCATTAAAAAACCGATAAGTAGGGTTGAAACGCCGTCCAGCAGCGCAAGGCTGGTGAACGAGGTAACGACAACCGCAAGAAGTGCTAAGAGAGCACTTGTTGTGGCAACCAGATCTTCGAAAAACACTAAGCGCGTTGGGGGTGCTGCCCGGCCGACATTTTTAAAGGCTTGCGGGAAGATCGCCAGTCCCTTTGCTTCTATTCGCGACTCATGAACGATCTCCTTTGTTGCTTTGATCAGAACGAATCCATCTACAGTGACGGATAAGAGCAAGACAATCAGATTGAGCCAAAACCCGCGAGACTCGGCAGAAGGATGAGCGATTAACCGCAGCCCTTCTCTAATCGTTTCATAAGCCATAACGGTCACGACAATAACGGCAACCATACAAAATAAATTAATCACCCGCCCGAACCCCGTCGGGAATCGGCGGGTAGGCTTTTTCTCCGCCAATACGCTTCCGGCGAACACGAAAGCCTGATTCACTGCATCGGCTATCGAGTGCATCGTTGATGCAAACATGGCTCCGCTGCCCGTGCTTATCGCGGCGAAAGCTTTCACGATTGCAATTCCGGTGTTTCCAAGCGCTGCGGTAGCTGACGAAGTACTTCCTCTCTTCAATAAATCAATAATCGTAGACGGTTTACTTTCCGATTCCATTCCTGGATTTCCCTCATTTCGATTTGCTGCACGAATATTTCCATCTTTTACATTTGGCACGGATGTTAATCATCCGAATCACAAGTAAAAAGAAAAGCCTGGACAGACCCATTCGGGTCTAACCAGACTTTGTTCGTTCGTTTCATTTCCTACTAGATGCTCGTAGCGTTCGTTATCAACGTCGATTTCTTCTTGCCGAGCAGGAAGTAAGACAGCATCGCCGCAACGCTCGTGAGCAGAATAATAACGCCAAGCGGAACGGCCGTGTCTTCACCCGCGATACCGACTAACGGCGAGACAACCGCGCCAAGCAGGAACGGAATAACGCCAAGCAATGCCGCAGCGCTGCCGGCCATATGACTCTGGCTCTCCATCGCGAGCGGGAAGGCTGCCGTTGACGTAATGCCGATTGACGCTACGAAGATAAACAACGGAATCACTAGCGCGAATAGCGGGCCATGCAGGAAGGCCACCACCAAGACCACGACGCTTGCCAACAGGGCAAGCAATAGTCCGATTAACAAGAAGGTCTGTTCGGATACGCGGTGCGACATTCGCCCGACAATCTGGGAACCGATGATAAGACTAATGCCATTGGATCCGAATAACAGAGCAAAGCCCGTTGGCGAGACTCCGTAAATGTCTTGATAAATAAAAGGCGTTCCCGAAACATATGCGAAGACGCCGGCGATCATAATACCCTGCGCGAGCATGTAACCGACAAACTGACGATCGCGCAATAGCGATCCGTAGTTCCGCAGCTGCTCCACGAAATTTGCGGAGCTTCGGCGATCAGCCGGCAGAGTCTCCTTCAAACTCCACTTGGTCATCACCGTGAGGTAGATTCCAAGCAAGGCCAGGGCAATAAATACGCCCTTCCAATTCGAGAAGGATAGAACTCCGCTGCCCGATACCGGTGCCACGAGAGGCCCCAAATTACCGACAAGCAAGAGCAGCGAGAAAAACTTCGTGAGCTCGTGGCCGCTGTACAGGTCGCGTGCGATTGCGCGCGAAATAACGATACCCGCAGAAGCGGCAAACCCCTGTATGAATCGGAACACAATCAACAAGCCGATATTAGGCGCGAATGCGCATGCCAATGAAGCGGCAAGATAAGCGGCCATGGAAATTAGCAGTGGAATGCGTCTTCCGTGGGCATCGCTTAAGGAACCCATAACTAGTTGCCCGATGCCAAGTCCGAGTAAACAAGCCGTCAAGCTAAGCTGCACGAGCGAAGGCGTCGTATCGAACTGCTTCACAATCTCCGGAAACGCCGGTAAATACATATCAATCGTAAAAGGCCCTAGGGTCGAAAATAAACCTAGCAGCAAGGCTAGCCCAAATACACGCTGTCTGTTCTTGGTCATTGTTAATAGAATCTCCTATCCCTATAACTATTCTCTGTCTCTACTTCAATTTTTATAGAAACTCAATTTTATCATAGAAACGGCAATCACAACATAATAAAAGAACCTTCGACTTTTTAATAATTGAGTAAAGGTTAGACTAGATCATCCTAATCGATATAATCTGCGATGGGTTGAAATGCCTTGTACTCTGCCATAAATCGATCATAATCCCCTTGGGACAGAATGGCGGAAACCGCCAAACGAAAAATAACGGCTCGCATAATCATTTCTTTATACAGCTCGTCGTCCGGAAGCAGGTTAACCTCCGATACCGCACTTCCCTGCCAAGCTATACAATCGCATACCAATATCGCTTCAGCATATTCCACCGGGGCAATTGCCGGAGAAAAATCAATGATTAATGGCTCCAAGCCAGGATCAAAAAGAATATTCCCCGATAGATCGCTATGGACAATCTGCACCTTGTAAGGCTCTTTCAGGCTTACCCTTGCGAGTAAACGATTTATAATTTCTCGCACTTCTTTGGGAAATTCCGTGGGCAGCTCCTCAAGTTGCCATGCAATGCGATGTCCCTTGGCCCAAGGATTGTCCGTTTGGGGGAAGGCCCGGTGATCAACAGCAGCCAGGTCCCGGTGGAATAACCTCGATACCCGCAGCTTTTCTTCTATACGTCCATGAGCATCCTGTCCCTGTTCATAATGAGCGCAAGCCCATCCCTGACATACAAAAGAACCGTCCACGCTTCTAACGGGCTTTGACAGCCTATATCCTTGAGGATTTATTTTGTGAAGGATATGGAGCAGCCATTCAGTATGTCGGACGTCGTCTACCGGCTTTAATACAGCATCGCCCACCCGCACCGAAGTGTTCTGCCCTCCGCTTAATGGCACAATATCCCCGCTAAGATGAAAGGAATGCAGCACTTCCTCGGATAACCTCATGTTCTCACATCCTCACCGACCGGGTTTAATCCTGAATAATATAAAATTTATTGCCATTTATCACCGCGACATCATTCTCCTGCAGCGCAGCTTTGTTCCTTATCGCACAGCCTGTTTCGTCTTGGCGGGTTCGAATTCTGTATTCTTTCGTTTCCGTCCGAGACGGACAAACTTTCGCCGCGCATCCGGCATAACTTTTATTCATATCTATCTGATTCTCCCTTTGTTTACGATTCGTACTCCTTGAAACTTTCAGCAGCCAGAGTTCGCCACTATCCATTAAATCTTACTCCCTAGAGTTAACTCCAGGTCAAGTAAAAAATGTTGGAGAAAAAAATCCCCCTCTTGCATTTACATGCAGAGGGGGATTTTTTGACGATGGCTGATTATTAGGGTTCGGACGATGAGCCGCCTTGCTCCACCTTGAGCACGTCCAGCATAAACATAAAGATCGGAATGCCGATCAACAGCCCCCAGATGCCCATGTAATGCTCGGACAAAATAAGGATGAAAAACGTATAGAACATCGGCAGATTGGTTTTTTGCGAATACAGCCTTGGGTTCAAGAAATAGGTTTCCACGGCATGGATGAGCAGCACAAGCACAATGACCCAAATGATCGTCGTAACTCCGCCGATCTGGTAGCCGATAATGCCAATCGGGATAAAGGACACCACTACGCCGGCAACCGGAACAAGGCTTAGCAGAAATACCAGGATGGTTAAAGCGAACAGATACGGGAACCCTAAAATCCACAAACCGGCAATGGTAAGCACCGTATTAATGACGGCGATCATCAGCTGAACTTCAAGCACCTTGCCAAAGGATGCGATAAACTTGCCGCCAAAGTAACGGAATTCCAGATACAGCCAGCTTACCGAGCTGCCGCTGAATTTTTCCGTAAACTGAACGATCTTGCGTCTCTCGAGCAAAAAGAAATAACTGAGTAAAATAACGAGCAAAATAATTTCGAGCCAGCTGCCAAATTTCTTGGCGTAGGTGAGTGCGCTGTTTAAATAGGTCTTGTATTCGATCTTGTCGAGCGTATCGGCGACCACTTGGGCGATCTGATCGTTTTGCGACGAGCTTAGAAACTTTTGCACATTGTTGACGATATCCACGATCTCGTTGATCAGCTTGGGAACGTAATTGACCAGTCCGTAAACGACACCAACAATAAGCGCAACATAAAGGACCGAGGTTACCAGGATCGGCGACACCGGTATCACCCGACGAATTTGCGTGGTCAGAAAGCCTTGCAGCCGGCTCATCACGAACGTAACCATAAACAGCAGCAGGAGCAAATTCAGCATATCTCGGAGACTGTACAGCAAAGCAATCACCAGTAAGACGAACACAACCCTTTTGACGATCGCATGGGCAAAAAAAGTTTTGAGTGTTTCCACAAATTTCCCTCGCAAAGTTGATTTTATAATTAATAATACCTTGCTTGCCCAAGAATAAAAAGGGCTGCCCCAAATTGACCACGGGACAGCCCTTGCATTAATCGCATAATTTCCTTCATCCATCAACTTCGTTCGTTATCCCTTTACACTGCCAAGACGGATCCCCGTTACGAAGTACTTTTGCAAATACGGATAAACAAGCAAGATGGGAATCGCGGCTACAATCATCTGAGCGGCTTTCACCGATCGGTCGTTTAACTTGGCTAATCGCTGCGCTTCACTGACGGACATCGTATTAAAGTCAAATTTGATCACGATGGACTGCAGGTACGTCTGCAGCGGATAATGATTGCCCTTCATATAAATCATGCCGTCGAACCACGCGTTCCAATGTCCGACAATACAGAATAACGTGATTGTGGCGATTGCCGGCAAAGACATCGGGACATATATCTGCCACAGCGTGCGCATATGTCCGGCACCGTCGATGTAGGCGGCGTCTTCCAGCTCGGACGGGACCTCCCGGTAGAAATTGAGCAGCAGAATGATGTTGAATACCGACACGGCGCCCGGCAGCACCAAGGCCCAGATGGTATCCAGCATATGCAGTTCCTTCACCAATATATAATTGGGAATTAACCCTCCGTTGAACAGCATCGTGAAGAAGAAGATCCAGACATAGACGGAACGCAGCCGGAGCTTATGGCTTGGCTTGGACAATGGATACGCCAGTAGAATGACAAGGACGATGTTCAGGCCCGCGCCAATGAGCACGCGTTCCAGCGTGATGCCGAAGGAACGCCAGAAAGCGGTCCTCTCGAGTACATAGCTGTAGGGCTCCCATGTAAAATGAACCGGCCACAGCTTGACGAGTCCCCCCAATACGGCGGCTTTGTCGCTGAGCGACAGCGACACGATATGAATGAAAGGGATCAGACATATAATCCCGGTCAGCATTAAAAACAGGTAATTGACGATGCCAAACCAATGATTCCCCGAACGTTTTATCACTCTCATGTGCGAGCCTCCTAAAACAGCCGATATCGGAACAGCCGATACGCGAGGTAGTAGGATGATGTGATCAGCACGAACGAAACACCCGATTTCAGCAGTCCAACCGCGGTCGAGGCGCTGTATTGGGATTGGAGAAGTCCCATCCGGTACACCATCGTATCGACAATATCGCCAGATTGATAAACCTGAGGGCTGTAAAGATTGAATATTTGGTCGAAGCCGGCGTCGAAAATATTGCCCAGGCTTAGCACCATTAACAGCACGATGATCATCCGCATGCCGGGCAGCGTTACATGCCAGGTTTGCTTCCAGCGGCTCGCCCCGTCAACGGCGGCAGCCTCGTATAATGACGGATCGATGCCGGCTATGGCAGCCAGGTAAACGACGGTATTAAACCCGAAGTTCTTCCACACATCCGAGGCGACCATGGTGAAAGGAAACCATTTATTTTCCCCCAGAAAATAAATCTCCTTTATCCCAAACACGCCCAGCAATTGATTGAAGAGTCCGCTGGAAGGCGACAGAACATCAATCATGATCCCGCTTAATATAATCCAGGACAGAAAATAAGGGAAATAGATGATGGTCTGCGTTACGCGCTTGAATGCCACGTTCTTCACTTCGTTGAGCAGAAGGGCAAACAGAATCGCCGTAATCATGCCGCATGCGATTTTCAGGCTTGCGATGAGCAGCGTATTGCCCACCACTCTCCAAATATTCGGCATGGAGAAGATGTAATGAAAATTATCAAGCCCCGCCCAGTTTTGATGTCCAAACAACCCTTTCACGGGGTTAAACTGCTGAAAAGCGATTATTATACCGGTCATGGGAATGTAAGCGAACAGGAGTATGAGGACTAACCCAGGGACCAGCATGAGATGCATGGGAAGCTCTCTTTTCCATGCACGGCTTTTAGCTTTGCTCATGACGGCTCATCCTTTCCTAGGACAGCAGGCTGGATGGACCAGCCCTTATCTGACGGACATGCTGCTTATTTCGCGGCTTGCGCGTTGACTTCTTCAAGGACGTTCGTTCCGCCCAGCTTATTCCAGTTCTGAACCATGCTGTCGAAATCGCCGTCCAGGTTCTTCTTCCCTTGTATCATGGCCGTAAACTCCGTACTTAACAGCTCGTTCATGGAGCTCCAGTTCGTTGCCATGGTAGGCGTAGGAGCGCCTTCGTATTCACTCCACATCACCTGATCCGGATAGGTCTGGTCAACGAAGGCAAATGGCGTATCCTCCGGCCCGAACATCATGCTCATTCCCCATACGCCGTCCTGCATGGTCTTATAGAAGCCTTTTGCCACTCCAGTCAATTGATCGGTGGTTTGGTTTGCGAGAGCCGCCTTGATATCCTGATGCCCTTTAAGATCCAGCGACGGATCCAGCGTATGGACCGGGCTCATCGTCCATACGGAATCAATGTCCCCGTCTGCCCAATATTTATTGAAATCCGCGTTCTCCCCGAATAAGGCTTCCACATAGGTGTTTAACATCTCAACCAGCTTTTCGGGATGCTTGAAATCCTTGTTCACGACATAAGTCCCATCCGTCGAGTTGGTCAGTGGAATAGTGATCGGATCCGAGCCTTCCGTTGGCAGCGGCACAACAATCCACTTCGCCTGGGGATCATTCTCCATCGTCTTCTCGACCGAATAAGCCGTCCAGTGAGGGGCATAGATCATCCCCGTCTTTCCTGCGACCACCGACTCCAGCATCTTCGACTCGTCATTTGAGCCAAATTCATGGTCGACAAGCCCTTCCTTGTACATTCTTGCCAGCAGCTCAAGCGGCTTTTTCATTTCCTGCTGTGCGCTTCCGTAGACAATTTGCCCCGATGCGTTTTTGTACCAAAAATCCGGATAAGCTTTATAGCTCCAGAAAAGTCCCTTCATGCCGTTCAGAAAATCTTTGTGCAATCCAAGTCCAAACGTGTCGGCCTTGCCGTTTCCGTCGGGATCCTGCTTCGCGAAGGCATTCGCGACATGATAAAGGTCATCCATCGTCTTCGGTCTCTCGAGCCCAAGCTTCTGAAGCCAATCTTCGCGGATCCACAAGTGGTTATAGCCGTTTGTGGAAGGCATCTTCGCGGGTACGCCGTAAACCTTGCCGTCGTAGGTCATCGGATCAAATACCTTCATGCTCTCAGACTCAATGATGCTCTTTAATAGCGGAGAAGCATATTGGTCGTAAATCGGCCCCATTTCCTGAATAGCGCCGCCTTCGGCAAGCTGCTTCAGATCGGATTTATCCGTCACGATATAAATGTCCGGCAAATCGCCCGAGGCGATTGACAGCTTGAGCTTTTGCGCGTAATCCCCTTGCGGGTTCACCAATTTATAATGCGTGACGACGCCATTCTTCTCGGCGAATAATTTCGTCCAGCGGTTGTTCTCCAGGGTTTCCCCGGTTTTCTTCTCTAATTGGCCGGCCTGTTCCATGTTCGGGTCGATAGGCGATCCGAACTGAATATCGATTTGACCATTTTGCTCCTGGCCGGAAGCTTCGGAATCGCTTTCATTATTTCCCGCGTTGTTGCTGCATGCTGTTATTATCAAGATGAATATAAGCACAATGGCGGCTAAACTCTTCTTCATTCTTGATCAGCTCCCTCTTATCCTTATTCCATTCCATCAAGCACAAGGATCCAGTCTCCGTCTCTGCCGCTGGTAGGCGGGTGGAAATGAACTTCCCCGCGATTCGGATATTCTCCGTTATCCTTCCAGGCTCCGGTTCGGGGATCAAGCCAGGAGGCTTTAACGGTATTGCCTCGGATCTTGCCCATAACAGCACGGAAAGGAATGCCGTTCGGGGAATAAATCATGGCGTATCTCTCTCCGCGCGCAGCGGTCATTCGGTTAGCCCCGCTATAGTTTTCCGCGATTAAGCTTTGGTCGGGTATTCTCTCGAGAAAAGGACGCGATTCCATGAGGCTGCGCAGGTGGGTCATTTGTTCTGCCCCAGGCCGCAGGATTGCGTCCTGCCAGCTCATGATGAAATAGGTATCCGGCTCAGTGGTCATCGACCAGATGGAGTGATGTCCGTAGGTGTGGCCAAAGGCTCCGGCAAATACAGCGTGATAGGCGGCTTTTCGGACGTCATCGGCATCAAAATAACCATTGTCCGCCTTAAAGTTTATCGGATGATCCTCATAACACGGTTCCCCGTCGACCACCGGCTTGATCGGCTCGCGATGATAATCGGCCGCAACCTTGTCGTAATTCGTGCGAATCCACTCGTGGTGACCGGATTGGATCATATTGAAGGCAAGCCATGGCTCGTTATGCATGTGCAGGGAGGAGGATTGAGCGCCGGGAGGATGAAAGGTCATCAGATGTGCGCCGCCGTCTCCTTCGCGAAGCCCCTCCGCCATGGAACAAATGATGTCGAAGTGCTCCCGGGTATGTTGAGGACGATCGCCGCCCAGCACCCAGATCAGATTGGTTTTCTCCTTGTACCTGTCTCCCAGCCATTGTCCGTATTGCCTTGCATTCCCCGAATGAAATACCTCTGGTCCCTTGCCCCACATCTGATTGTATTTGTCTCCCCAAGTCGGCAAGAAAGCGATATATAGTCCATGTTCAGCTGCCAGATCAATGATATAGTCCACATGCTGCCAATAGCTGTACTCCCCATCCAGATCCGGAAGCAGCGGATCGTATTGGCCATCCTCATTTGTCTTCAGCGGGAACCGGCCGAAGGCATTGCCCGTTGTAAGGCCTTCGTGCTCTGCTAAACCTACTGCCTGGATAACCGTGAATTTGCGCTCGGCGCGATTGCTCAGATACAATTCGGCTTCCTCGCGGTTCAACCGATGAAACAGCTCCCAAGCCGTATCGGCCAGCCAAAAGAAGGGAGAATCGTCCTCATGAACGAGAAAACGTTTGTTTTCGCTAACTTTTAAACGTTGAATGCGATGGGACACGATTTAGCACACTCCTCCGAATTCTTATTCTGCCAGCCGGTAGACTGACAACGCGCTTTTACTCCATATCCACTCCTGCTCTTCTTCCGTCAAGCCGCAGGTCTTGACCTTCGCCAGTTCCGTCCCCGTATTATCCGCATGATCGGTGCCGAACATAAACCGGCTAGCTCCGAATTCCCGCGACCAATGCCGCAAATGAAAGCCGGAGGTCCAAGTAATATCGGCATAAAGATTAGGCGCTGCCTTCATCGCAATCGAGGTTTCGCCAGCCATGATCATCATGCCGCAGTGGGCCATGACAATCTTCACTTCCGGAAAAGCAAGCGCAGGCGCGATCAGATTGGTCGGGTTCGCGAAAGGTATCCCCGCTCCGGTATGCACCATCACCGGAACGTCCAGCTCCCTTGCGAGCGCAAAGACCTTCATGCCGTCGCGTCCTCCTGGATGAACGGCATGGGCGAACGTATGAATCTTAATGCCGACAAAACCAAGCTCCTCTATGCAGCGTCTGACTTCTTCTTCATACACCGCGTCTTTTAAATGAGGATTGGGATTGGCCATTCCGTAGAATTGTCCCGGATGAGTTCTGGCCGCTTGGGCAATCCGGTCGTGCTGCTCTCTCACCGACTCGATATCGTGGCAGGAAGCCGGCTGCAAAATGGTCTTAGCTATGCTGTAGGTTTCATGCTTCTCGAGCTGCTCCTCCCATGAGAAGTCCTCATCAAACACATAATCCCATCCCAAATGAGCATGGACGTCTATAATCACGGCTTCTTTCCTCCTATTATGACCGGCTCGTGCTTTGCAGCGCTCTCATACACGCCAAATACCATGCTCAGGGTAATCAGGTTATCGCTGCCCTCGGTTTGGAAAACAGCGCCGCTTCGCAGGCATTCCACAAAGTGAGATTGCAGCCGGATGTGGCTTTCCTCATGATCCAGCTCCGTGCTTTCCGCGAGAATATGCTCTCTTGATCCATCCTTGCCGACCATTGAGATTTGACCCGACGTATACATCTTGAGCGTTGCCTCGGAACCATCAATGACAAGCTGCTCCAAATGCACGGGTCCAACCTCCGTGCCTAGCGGACGGTCTAACTTCTGCCTGGTCGCCCAGCTCGCATCGAGATATCCGTAAAAATGATCATAGCCCATCGTGACAATACCCGAATCTTCGCCTGCAATATGAGGGCTCACACGCAACGTCTCCGCATAAAGCCGCTTTGGCGTACCAAAGAGAAATCGCCAGGTATCAAACCAGTGAGGTCCCATTTCGAAAAACAGAAGCTTCGGCATTCCCCGGAAAAACGGCTGGGGCAGTATCGTACCGGGCTCCATCCTTGGCGTATAGTAATCGGTGTGTATGTATCTCGCAGAATGCAGCGTTCCGAGCGTGCCGGCCTCAATCGCCTTTTTGATCAATTGGAAAGGCTGAAGCCATCTCCAGTTTTCCGTTACCATCAGCCTTACGCCAGCTTCCTTGGCGATTTGCACCATTTCTTCGGCTTCCCGCATGGAAGTTGCGAACGGCTTCTGGCATAAAATATGCTTGCCGCTGGTAGCCGCCGCCCTTACAAGCTCCAGATGAGTATCCGGTACCGTTACGATATCCACGATATCGATGTCCGCCTTCTCCAGCATCTCGGACATGCTGCGGTACAACTGGTTCTTGGATACCCCAAATTCCTCAGCTTTCGCCTTAAGACGCGCCTCATCCAGGTCGCAAAGAGCAACGACTTCAGCGCCGGGGATGCTGCGCCATGCCTTTAAATGCTTCTCCGACCACCATCCGGCTCCGACCAAGCCAATTTTCCAGACCTTCATGTTAGGAGCTCTTGAACTGGAGGGTGCTCAGTTTCTCGGGATGAAGCATGACGTCTACTTGCTCGTACACGCTTTCCGGCCGGAACAATTCTTTCCATCCCTCTTTGATCATGGCCTTGCGGCCATATTCGATGGCGACCAGGCAAGCGTCTGAAAACGGATTCACTTTTTCGAACACGATTCCCAGCTGGATATGGATGTGTCCAAGCAGAAAGTCCTTGGCGGCTTCATAGGGTACGCCATGCTTGACGGCTTCTTCCATCGCTTCTCCCAAAACCGTCACCATCATTGAGCTGATGGTCTCCGCCATCGTGGGCTCCAGTATGGCCATTTGTTCCACCGTGATTCGGTGGGACCTCATTACGGGAGCGAATATGTCCTTTGCCGTCTGTTCTCCAAGCGAGTAGTGCTCCTCCGGACCTTGCATTAATGCACACACAATCGCTTGTTTTGCCGCCACGCCGCCAAAGAAGTCCCGCTTAGCTTCGATTGTAACTTCGTCGTTAAACACCGGGGGATGACAAGGATGTGCAACAAAGAAGGAAACATCGCTGCGGGAAGGAAGTTCTCCCAGATAAGCCGCTGCCGGATCCAGCAGCATGAGCATCGCTCCCGTCTTCATGAGCGGAACAATGGCTGTGGATATCCGTCCGATGGCGACATCGGGAACCGCGAGAATGACCACATCCGCATCCTTCACGGCTTCCTCCTGCATGACCGGCACAATCCCGCGCTCAGCCAAGCGTTCAATTCCTTTACTGCCAATCTCAACGTAAGAAACGTTGTGATCTCCTTTTCTCAGGTTGTCTGTAATTCGGCATCCCATTTTACCCCCTGCACCAATGAGTGCGATTTGTACCAAAGCAAGCACCTCCTTAAGACGTTCACCTCGTAATTGGAATGAAATGACTTCGTTCTAGGGTCAGACTAACACACAACCTCTCAGCACACAATATGTATACAATAAAATTTTTTAGAAATATATTTTGTATACAATGTTGTTTACAAAGCCCTCTGAGCCGCTTATACTTTTCTATATACACATAAGCAAATGCTTACGCTTTCGAAGCAGAATTGCCGCCAACAGCATGCGGCAATTCTTAGGTCCATGCTTTCGTAGCAGAATTGCCGCCAAGAGCATGCGGCAATTCTTAGGTCCATGCTTTCGTAGCAGAATTGCCGCCAAGAGCATGCGGCAATTCTTTTAAGGAGGGAACTATGAAGCTTGGAATCAGCACCTATTCATTGACATGGTCAATAGGAATAGCGGGTTATCCCGCTCCCCGCAATCCGCTGAGCGTCGCCCAGCTGCTCGACATCGCCTACAACAATCATATTAAGCTTGTACAAATTGCGGATAACCTTCCGCTCCATCAAATGAGTGAAGCAGAGCTCTTATCCATCAAGAAATACGCCGATTCTCTGGGGATCGAAATCGAAATCGGTACGAGAGGAACAGATCCCGACCACCTTCTGCTCTATTTGCGCATCGCCGAATTACTTGGCTCTTCTCTTTGCCGCACCTTGATATTAGATAAGAATCTGACTAAACCTCTGCGCGAGCTTCAAGAGGTACTGCCTGCCTTCGAACAATCGGGCGTTCGCATTGCCGTCGAAAACCATGGCTTGCATACGACGAAGCAGCTTGCTTCCCTGTTTGATGCCTGCAATCATCCCTTTATCGGCTGCTGCCTGGATACGGTCAACTCTTTTAGCGCGCTTGACTGCCCCGAAACCGTTATTCGGGATCTCTCCCCCTATCTCATCAATCTTCACTTGAAAGATTTCGATATTACGAGAATCGATCATCAAATGGGCTTTATGGTTTTGGGTAAACCGGCAGGGTATGGTAAATTGGATATAGAGGGACTATTACAGACCGTTCGTAATCGTTCAACAGACTCCAATGCCATTCTCGAACTATGGACACCTTATACCGAAACGGTAGAACAAACGATTGCTTTGGAACGCCAATGGTTTGAACAGAGCCTTCAATACTTGCAAACGAACTATTTTTCTGAATAGGAGAATTTCATAATGTCAGGTACAACCGTAACTTTGAAAGAAAAGGCCTTTATCCATCTCCGCAAGCTGATATTGAATGGCGAACTGAAACCAGGTGAAGTATTGACGGAACGAACGCTTGTGGAAATGCTGGAGATGAGCCGGACTCCCATCAGAGCGGCCCTGGAGAGACTCGATGCCGAAGGCTTGGCGAATTATACTCCGAACAAAGGATTGGTCGTGGCCGAACTGTCGCTTCGCAAAGCCATCGATTTATATGATTACCGGATCGCGATGGAATGCTTTATCGTCCGTAAGCTGGCCGCCATGGAGCTCGAGAAAAACGATCTGAAATGGTTCGAACAAAATTTACGGCAGCAGGAGATTCATGTGGAGAAAGGCGATCAAGCCCTGTTCACCGAAGCAGACACCCAATATCACCGCAAGCTTGTCGAGATCTACGCAAACTCGGAAATCATTCAAGCGATGGAGCGTCTGCAGGATCAGCTGTACCGGATTGCGATAGGAGTTCTTCGGAAGGACCGGACCAGAATAAGCGTATCCTATAACGATCATGTTCGAATTTTCCAGTATATTCGCGAAGGTGATGCCGACAAGGCTAGTCAAGCCATGGAGGAGCACCTGGAATTTGGCAAACGGATTTTGATTATGTAATTCTTATAAAAAAGCACCTCTAAAGTCTTCATTGGCGGTTACCAATGACTGCTTTAGAGGTGCTCTTTATTTATCATGCGCTTAGCTGTCTATTAAAAGGTATACAAAGTGGAGAAAAAAAATCCGCTTTATCCCGTTACGTTAAAGCGGATAACAGGCTATCGGCGATCATGGTGAATCGATTCGCATCCTTAAAGCTCCTTGCAAGCAGCTGCGCTCCTTGAAGAGAAGCCAAAATTTTATGCGCCTGCACGTCTGCCGAGCCTTGGAAATGAAGCTGTCCATCGCTTCGTCCTTGCTCAAGCACACGTTCCACCCACGCCAGGTTAGCGGTGAAAAACCCGGCGAGCCTCTCCCGAACCGCTTCCGATAAGGTTGCCAAATCCGAAGAAAGCATTACGCTCAGGCAGGTACAATACGTATCCACAGGGATACTGAAAATCATGATGTATCTGCGTATTTTCTCCAGGCTGTTCTGTGTCTCGGTATCAATCTGCGCAACGGTAGCGACGAATTCTCGATGGTACCTGGTAATTAACGCTTCCCCTAGATCCTCCTTATTCGGAAAATGGTAGTGAATGCTCGCCGTGCGTATACCTACCTTCTCTGCAATGTGCGCATAGCTGAAGCCGTTGAAGCCGACCTCTTGCACAAGGGCTTGGGCTGTGTCCAGAATCAACTCTGAAGTGTTTTTGTTATTATTCATGTCTGCATTCTACCTTTCAGTAGATATAAAGTCAAGCGGCTTCCCTCCACACCAGAACATCACCGCTTACGATTCCTTGCCGCAGCTTCTCCGCCACTGAATCGCCGTTTACAATGTGCAGCATGTCACTCCTCCTTTGTACAAATGATTGAACCTGCTTCTTTTTACTTATTCTTATCCTTAGCCTTATTGATGGCCTTGCTGCCTTCCTGACTGACCGTTTCTTGATAGATGTCGGCGTACGTTTTCGAATCTTTCATTAGATCGTCGCAGAAAGCCGCTACGTCACTGCCCGTCACTTCGAGCACGCCTTTCCCCGATGCCGCGCCTTCTTCAAATAGACCGACAATCCCCGAGAGCAATCCCGTTCCTTCGGTTAGCTCAACAGGGCCGACCTTAAAGAGGTATTTTTGAAGCTCCTTATAAACGATTTGATAATCTTGCGGGAGCGCTTTGACACGAGCCGCATGTGCTCGCCACTCTTTTTTGCCTTCGATGATATCTCGTATACTCATGATTTGCCCCCTATTTGCCTAATTTTTTGGCGATATTATGGTTGAGTTGATCGCGCCACTTATCGCGGAAAGATTTTGCCCCTTCTTCGCCGGCCAGCGCTGAACAAAAGCCTGGGATATCGTCGCCCAATACCTCTTGAACACTCTGACCGTCCGCCGCCGTTTCTTCAAGCAAGCCAAGCACTCCGTCAAGAATGGGCATAAGGTTGCGACCGGTGAAATCTGAATACGGCCAAAGGCTTGCAAAGACTTTGGCCCATGCCGCTTGATAATCGGCTGGCAGCTTTTTGATTCGCGATTCAAAAGACTTCAATTCTTTAGTCATGTCGCTGCCGGTAATTTTCTCCCAAAAATTCATGATCATTTCTCCTTTAACTCGTTCATTTTGGATGATACGAACTCCCATTTTCCCCAGAATCGCTGAAGCTCCTCACGCCCCGCATCGTTGATCGCGAAAAACTTTCGCGGCGGTCCCATGTCGGAGGGCTTCTTCGTAATCTCCACCAGCTTGTTTTTTTCAAGACGGATCAGGATGGTGTATACCGTTCCCTCCACAACATCCGCGAAACCGAGGGCATTCAGCTGCCGCGTGATTTCGTAACCGTAGGTTTCTTTACGGCTTATTATTTCAAGGACGCAGCCCTCAAGCACACCTTTGAGCATTTCCGTCAGGTTTTCCAGCACAATCACTCCTTGCTATTCTGCACGACCGGTATCCAGTAATACTTACTACTGCTATAAAGTATCACGTAGTAGTTGGATTGTCAAGAGCTCGATCAAAATATTGAACATCGCAAGCACAAATTTTTTCCTTACGATTAGGCAATCTGAACAGTAAGATAGGGGCAAGTACGTGCTCTATCGTACGACAAAGCTTTGGGGAAGGAGGAACGAATGATTGCGAACTGCTGAAATATTCGAGAGGTTACTATCCTTATTGGAGGGAAGCAATTAATGAAACGACTCGTTAACGGATTGCTCGTTTTTCTATTCTTACTTTCGATCATACTCCCCGTCGGCCATGCGTCTGCAGATGCCGAGAGCTTTAAGATTTCGCAAAAGGGTTCGGTAGTTACCGCTGATAATCGCTCCATTGCCGTTACTTACGATCTATCCACCGGACGCGGAGCTTTCAAGAAAGGCTCAACGACCCTCATTAATAATTTCTATTCGGATTATCAAGCGGCCGATTCGACGGAGCGCGTTCATTCTTATGATCCGGGAACGCGAACGGCATCCTGGACGTCGATCGGCAACGATCAATACGGCAAGAAAGGCAAACGGCTTACGATTACAAACGTCTTGGACGCCGGCTCGACGATCGTTTTACGCCTTACCATGTACGATAACCAGTCGTACATACTCGCCGACATGACGGTAAACAACTCGACCAGCCAATCGATCGACATTCTTGAACCCATCGCGTCGGACAATCTGGATATCGGTCCGGGCAACGATAAGCGGATCTATACGACGCCTTACACGAACAACTACGATTTTGGCGTCGCGCCAGTGAGCGATTTCGGAAAAAGCCAGAACGGATACGACAAGCCTTACGGCGTTGATGACGTCTGGAGCAGCTTTAACGGAACAAGCTATTGGGTCGCTGCTATGTTCGACGATGCCGGTAGGAACGGAGTCGTCGCAGGCGCGGCCACGACGAAGAATTGGAAAAGCATGCAGCACCTCGGGCAAGCAACCGCCCAGAACGGGCCGCTGACCGGCTTTTCCGTCTATAATGCCGGTGGTCGGCAAAGCGGCACCTCGGTATCCTCGGACTTGTTTTTCCTAGGCTACTTCGATGACTATCGGACAGGACTGGAAACGTTCGGCAACGTCTATTCCGCCGGAGAACCGATGCTGCCGTGGAGCGAACCGGTTCCGAAAGGATACAATACCTTTTATAACTATTATATTAACGATTACGGCACGGCCGACGCGCTGTTTAGCATGACCGATTACTTCGCGGCGAACCTCAAATCGCTCGGCTATACTTATATGAATCTGGATTGCTGCTACAAAGGCGTCAAAGACAAGACGGTCGTCGAGAATCTGCATGATTACGTGAATTACGTACATGGCAAAGGCATGAAGGCCGGTTCCTATGCGGCTCCATTCGCGATTTGGGACAAGCTGACCGATACCGTGCCTACCACTTCTTATACGTTTGACGAAATCGCGCTTAAAGATGCGAATGGCCAAAATATCATGTCTTATCTTAATACGCCGATTGTCGATGCGACCCATCCGGGCGGAAAGGCCTACCTTATCTGGCTGATGAACTATTACTTCGTAGAGCCGGGATTCGATTACGTTAAGCTGGATTTCCTTGACTTCGGCATGTTTGAAGGCAGCTTCCACGACGCAACGAAAAACGGGATGCAGGCATACCGGATCGGTATGGAAGCCATGCGCGATACGCTGCTGGCCGCCCCTCAAAAAATATTCATTCACGAGTCGATCGCGCCGTTGCTGCCTTCGGGTTATGCACACAGCAGAAGAAGCGGCTGCGATACGACAATCGGCTTAAACGATAATGCCGGCATTCAATATTCGGGCATGGAACGCCAGGCGTTTAACGCGGCTGCCTCTTGGTGGACGAACGGTACGTTATACAAATACAACGACGGCGACATGGCGATATTGGAAAACGTCGTTCAAGGCGTATACGGCAAAACGACGCTGAATCAAGCCACGCTCCTCTCTACGGCCATTGTACTAGGCGGAGGACATTGGCTGATCGGCGATAATGCAACGATGGTCTCCGAAGACCGGATGAAAACAATCGCGATTAACCCAAGCTTGATGGACGTATCGAGTCTGGGAAAAGCCGCCAAGCCGGTCAGCATGACGAATTTCTACCATAAAGGCGAGCGCTCTCCGTCCGTCGCGTATATGATAGACAATAAAGACAACGGCAAAAGCACCATCGTCGGGATTTCTAACTGGGATATGTACAACAACAAGCCTGTTGTCGTGAATTTTGAAGATCTTGAATTAAATAAAAACGCTCCGTACGCGATTTCCGAGCTTTATAGCCAAACCAAACTCGGGACGTTCACGGGAAGTTTCTCGCGCATTCTTAAACCCGGCGAATCCATCATCCTTCGCATCTCCAATAAAGGCAAAGGCGATGGCGTTGATGCTCCCGTCAATCTGGCGCGCGGTGCCGGAGTCCATGCAATGGCTTCCAGCTACTATAGCGAAGGTTACGAAGCATCCAAAGTGATTGACGGCGATCTTTCAACGCGCTGGAGCGCCGCTTGGCCGGGAACCAACGACGAATGGCTGGAAATCGATTTCGGCTCGCCAACTGCCCTAAATCGCGTTGTCGTTAACGAATATGGCTACGACAAGCAAGAATACCAAGCCTGGCAATACGCGCTTCAATATTGGGATGCTGCTGCATCCAAGTACGTCGATCTGACAAAAGGTTTGGTGCTTGGAGACCGAAGACTGCTGGACTTCCCTACCGTAACAACTTCTAAAGTCAGGCTATATATAAAAACAGCCCACTGGCTTAACTCGGTGACCGAAATCGAGGCTTATAACATCCCTGGGAATACGGGCTACGTTATTGCGCAGGACACCAGCAACGTCTCGTACTCGGGTTACTCGGACATTCGAGCTCAAGTCCAAAGAATGCAAACGTTCACGCTGACAAGCGGCAATTTACCGAAACTGGACGTCTACTACTATGAAAGCTATGTCAACAAGATGCCGGAAGATAATCTGTACCTGGACATCGTAGAGCTGGACGCTAACCTTAAACCTGTCAAGAAATTGTTCACGGCGGCTATTCCTCCCTACAATATCTTGGGATCTCCGCAGCCTTATTCGATCTATCCGAGACTGAAGGGGCTCGATGTCAACAAGAAATACGGTCTGATCTACCGGTCGCCAAACGCGCTGGATGACGGTTCAACGGATAATAAATACGGGTTCGGCTACGTCAATCAAGACATCTATGCCGGCGGCATCGCCCAGTATTCCAACGATGGCGGAACGACTTGGCAGCAGCAGCCGGACACGGATTTCATCTTTACGATTTATAAATAATTTGACCGAACCAACAAATCAAACAGCAGCAGTCATGGGCGAAAAATTGACTGCTGCTGTTTGACTATGCTAACTGCTCTTATCTGGCTAGCAGCTTATTTCCGTTTGGCTTTCATGGTAAGATTAATCCCAGTATGTTCATCCCTTATTTTTGGAGTTGATTCATTGTATATCTATTTTTTTGAAACTGTTCTTTACCTCTCGTTTGCGATCTCCGCCGGTTATCTGATACTAGCGTTTGTTCCAGCTAATCTTAAACCGGAAATGAGCATGCCCTTTCGATTGGTGCAGCTTGCCGCTATTGGAATACCGTTGTTTTCATTTGCGTCCATAGTGAGAACATCCGTTATACTAATGGATTTTGCACCCCAAATGTCATTCGCGGAAGTCCTCCTGATCGTACTCGGCGACTATTCCTTCGGACGTGCTTGGATCATGATGTTTATACTGGGCAGCGCTTTATTTATGACTATTTCTTATAATGGCTTGAAACATAAAACTTCAAAATGGAGTGCAGCCTGCATCTGGGTATGTTTGGTTCTTGTTCACGGATGGGCAAGTCACCCGGCAACGCTGTCCAAAACATGGGGACTGATGTCCCAGTCCATTCATGTTGGCGCGGTTTCCGCTTGGCTTGGCATACTCATTGCTATCGCATGGTTTAGGAAGGGAAATTGGAATTGGAAAGCTTTTACCCGCTGGTATACGCCGCTATCCATCTTAAGCATGCTCCTTATCGTGGCGGCTGGTTTAGTCATGATGTCCATTATCATTGAGGTTGGCTATATCAGCTCATGGGGAATAAATTACGGGGCCGCTTTGCTGCTCAAGCATCTGTTGTTTATTCCGCTTATATTTCTGGCATTTATGAACGGCTTTCTGACCAAAGTCTATGCAAACGGTCAGAATGCACGCGGTTTGCAGTCGTGGCTCAAAGCGGAGAGTATTGTTGCTTTATTCATTCTTGTATCCACTGCTTTTATGGGAAGCCAGGAACCTCCCCACGAGACGGAATCTGAGGATCCAGTCCCCTCTATTCTAATCAGGCTTTTTCACCCTCATTTGAAAGATTTGGCCCTTCAATGGAGTTGGAATTTGATAGGCACCGTTTGCATGATTCTTGGAATGATCTCGCTCTTTCTTTTATTCACAGCTTATAGAAGAAATAAAAGGGGATTATTCACTGTCTATACGATCGTTGCCGTGTTATCCTCTTTTTTAGGCTTGCTCCAATCCGTAAAATAAATCGGTTACGAGGTTGTTTCATCGCTTTTCAATTTTAACAGCCTCATACTGTTCAATATTACGATCAACGCGGCTCCCGTATCGCTTATCACCGCAATCCATAAAGTCAGCAAATCCGGAAAAATAAGAATCAAAGCAGCTGCCTTAATAATCAGTGAGAACCAGATATTCTGATTAATGATCTGAAGAGCCTTACGGCTTAACTTAATCGTATGGGGCAGTTTCTCTAAATTATCAGCCATAAGAACGATGTCGGCGCTCTCCATGGCCGTATCTGACCCGGCACCGCCCATCGCTATTCCCAGGTTGGCCGTTGCAAGGGCAGGCGCATCATTAATGCCGTCACCGACCATCGCGACAACTTGATTCTCCGCCTGCATCTGCTTAATTGCATTCACCTTGTTCTCGGGCAATAAATCGGCGAAATAACGATTCACCCCCGTTAGAGCGGCAACCTTCCTCGCACTGCCTTCATGGTCTCCCGTCAGCATGACAACTTGATTAATGCCGACACTTCGGAGATCGTTCATAGCCTTCACGGAAGAATTCCGAATACGGTCCGCAACGGCAATTACCCCTAGCAGCTCTTCTCGAGTGCCCACAATTACGATAGTATGTCCTTCCTGCCTAAGTACGCCGATCTGCGATTCCATGTCCCCTATCGGGCTATTAAGCTCTTGAAACAGCTTGAGGTTTCCTGCAAAGTATTCTTGACCGTCAATGCTGGCGCTAACCCCTTTGCCTACCATGTTTCTAAAATTCTCACCTCGCCGGGCACGCAATCCTCTATCTTTTGCAAAATCCGCAACGGCCTTCGCTATAGGATGCGCGGAATACTCCTCCAAGGTAAACGCGATAGACAATAATTCAGTTTCCGTCGTTATTCCGGCAGGTATCACTTGAGAAACACTGACTTTCCCTTCCGTTAAAGTACCCGTCTTATCGAAGGCAATCGCTGTCATTCGTCCCGCAACCTCCAGGAATGCACCTCCTTTAATCAGGATGCCGTTCCTGGCCGCGTTGCCGATTGCGGACACAATCGCCACAGGCGTAGAAATCACAAGCGCGCAAGGACAAGCTACAACGAGCAGCTCCAGTCCTCTATAAAGCCAATCATTCCAAGATGCTTCAAATAAGAGAGGCGGAAATAGCATAACCCCAAGTGCCAGAATAAAGATGATTGGCGTATAGATTCGAGCAAACTTGTCTGCAAAGACTTCGGTAGGCGCTTTCTGTTCTTGAGCTTCTTCGACCAGGTGAATGATCTTGGATATCGTGATATCCTCGACGAGCTTCGTAACCTTGATCTCCAAAGATCCATGCTCGTTGATCGTTCCAGCATAGACCAGATCCCCGGGCTGCTTATCGACAGGGATCGATTCCCCGGTTATAGGAGCCTGATTAATGCTGGACTCCCCACTGATCACTTCTCCGTCTAGCGGGATTCTATCGCCTGGTTTAACGACAATCACATGCCCAACCGAAATTTGTTCAACCGGCTTTCTTAATAGATGTTGACCGCTCTTCACCCATGCTTCGGGCGGCGTCAAATCAATCAGGCTGCGAATGGAGTTTCGAGTCTTTTCAATAGACCGTTCCTGAAGAACGTTGCCCAACGCGAACAGCCATACCACGGTTGCGCCTTCAAGCCATTCTCCAATTGCAGCCGCGCCAAGAACGGCAGCCGTCATTAATACGTTCATGTCTAACGATCGGCTCTTCACCGCATAATAGGCGCTTCTCGCCGGCTTGTATCCTCCAATAAGAATGGCAGCTGCATACAGGACATTCATCAACGCTTCCGAAACGCCCGTATACGATCCGATGAATCCAAACAGCAATAAGACTCCCGATAAAACAACCCGATTTGTCCCCGACTTGTCTTTTTTTGCTTCTACCGGTTGTTTTCGCGAGACGAGAGAGGCTGTATATCCCGCTTTCGATACCTCTTTTATGATTTCCTCCACGGATCCGTCATGCTCGATTGTCATTTTGCCCGAAGAAAAATTTACGCTGACCTGTTTCACGGCTGGTTGGGATTTAAGATGATTTTCGATCGTTAAGGCACAAGAGCCGCAGTCCATCCCATGTATGATATACTCCCTTTTTATTCCGACGGCATGATCTTCTTTTGCCTTATCCACGCTCATAATGAGATTCCCCCTTACGGCTTAGAACAGCAATCCCGTTCATCATTTTTATCGCAGGCTGCGACTTCCCCTTCCACCTGAACAAAAACAGCCTCCATAATGTTCATTAATTGAACGATTTCCGCATTTCTTAAGCTATAAAAAATATACTTGCCTTCCTGACGGCTAACGATAATTCCGCAGCCCTTAAGACAGGCCAAATGCTGTGAAATATTAGACTGATTGCCGTTTAGCTCATCGACAATTTGAGATACTGTTTTTTCTTTGTTTTTAATGCACTCCAGTATTTGAAGCCTCGTCTTATCGCTAAAGCCGCGAATGAATTTGGCTTTGACTTCATAATTGGCTTTCATCCTTTTAATCCCTCCACCAATAGTTCCTAATATGAATTATATTAGCATTCGCTAATATGTGTGCCGGTTTTATCCTCCTATCAGATTTGACGGAGGATATTCAGGCTATGTAGGCGGCATTGGCGTTTTAGTAGGCTTACCAAACCCCGTTTTATAGGTTTCATCAATAAACTTCCGAATTTCTTTGTTCGTGGCTCCCTGCTGTTTCATTTGGGCGGACTGAACAGCGATTTGCAGGCATACCCCGCAGCGTGTTCCATGATCCGTCCAGATGATTGAACCGTCATCCTTAGTCTCCTTAATAAAGCAGTTGAAATTGTTCTTATGACCGTGACCTTCGCCGCAGCCGCAATAGCAAGGTATCCATTGAAGGATGTCCTCTGTTGCTGCGGCCAGTTGATACACGGTACGAACCTCATCGGATTGACTAGATAAAAAGGCAGGAAGTACTTTGGTAGACGAAGTTGTTTCCAGGAGATCCGAATCGGCATGTGCGTGGGATTCTTCTTCCTTTTTGGAGGAACAAGCGGCCGTGAACAACATAATTACGATCAAGAAGATGAACGTTTTGTACAAATGCTTCAAGCTCTCACTCCTATCCTATTAACTTTCACTCAGAATAAATCATTTCCTATTATTTATAACCATAAAAATCACAATGATGAGCACGAATAATCCCGCAATTGACCATAAAATACTTGTCCAATTCAATGAGGCACCGCCATTTTTTCAATTTCCCCTCCTTTCCTTATCAGCATGTTAATCGCTTAACTCATGACTTTCAATAAACGTCCTAATTGTTTGTGCATCATACCCGCATTAAAGCACCTCCGGAGCCTGCTCACGCGGAACCCGGAGGTGCTTACCCTTAGTGGATAGGTTATACTAATCTATCGATCAAGCATTCATATAAAGCACAAGCCTGCCGTGTACGGAAACGGAATCGGGAATACCTCCTTATAGGCTTGGGCTGCAGACGGCAGCGGCACTTCTTCCGTTCCGGCATGGTCGAAGATCAACTTGATCAATTCCACTTCGCTCAAATCTACCGGATTTCCGCCTGTAAGTTCTGCCAATTGCCAGCTGCCGTTCTCCTTCCGGTTCAACTGAAGACCGTTTGGACCTGCTTGCTGCGAAAGCCAAGGAGATAATTGGTCGATCAAGGCTTCGCCGTTCAGAATACAGACGGTGCCTGGTTGACCATCCAGCGACGACGGAATTGCAGACAACTGCGCTTGAATAGCCTTCTCGTGCCACGGAACGGGAATCTCCAACGATTGCAAGCCGTATCGGCTGACAGCATCGGCGAACAGTCTCGCGACCTCAGCCGAATCACCGGCATACTCCAGAACTGCCCCGCTTGGATTCGCCTCCGTCGATACTCCAATAATCGCAAAGCTTGATATCCTATCGCATGACTCCTGTACCAGAACCCGTTGACTCATTCTATATACGCTTGCCATTGCTTCTGCCTTCAGCAGCGTGCCGAACTCGTTGATCCCAAGCTGATAGCGAATCTCTCGGCTTTCCGCAGCCTCCTGCATGGCAAACAAATCCTCCGGTCGCATCTCCCGGATCTCGTTATTCACATCGGAATTGTCTAACAACGACTCCGCTTGCCATTCATTCATGCGGTATCGTTTAAGTCTCCCGAACAATGCGCAGCCTGCCCGCGTATACAGTGAACGATCTCCGGAGACAAGCAGCAAGGAGGCTCCTGCTTGCCGCGTGAAGGATTGAACCTCCTCCAAAAGCCGACTTGCGTAACCCTTTCCTCTTGCCGAAGGGTCCGTACAGACGGAACCAAGCGAGGCTACTCGCAGCGCGGCTTCGCCGATTCTGATCGTCCATAGAGCAACGCCCATAAACGATACCAATTTTCCGTCTTCCTCAAACGCGCCGTAAGATAGATGCATAGCCGCATCGGAGAAGAGAAACGGAAACAATTGTCCCATAGACAGCTGATCGCCGTCGCGGAATGTTGCATCTGACAAGCGGACAGCTTCCTGCATTTCAGCGCCTGTCAATCTTCGGATCTGTACCATTACCATTCCTCCATTCACGCATTCTTCTAACCGTGGTTCCTTGCCGAACTTCTTCGCCGTTTAGTCGAGCAATTCCTTCACGGCCATGCAGACAAAAAAACTGCACCTCCATTGTTAGTGATGCCTAACAAATGAAGGTGCAGCTCATTCTAAACCGGCTTACTCATCCCATCTGGAATGAAGAATACTATGGCAAAAGTTCGGTCGTTTATATCCCGGAAGAAACATTTCGCACACGTCCGCGTTGATCGTCCCGTATGTTGTTTCCGGCTTGTGTTTGAAGCCCTCCAGGAACGCATGTAAAATGTCTTGTTTAAAATTGTTCCTCGGAAAAGCCTTGACGATCTGCTCCCGCGCTTCTTCCGAGATGAGATCGAAGTTCTTCCCCACTACATCGTATCCGACTCCAAAATTCATAAGGGCTACTTCGGTTTCCTTATATTCGACGATACCGACGGTAGTATGAAGGGCTACGGCATCCCATACCAGCCGGATGTATTCTTCCGGTACGCCGCGGGATTTTAGAAAACTGCGTGCCGCGTTAGCTCCATCAACCTCAAATCGTTTGTCATCGCTCCGGAATGCGGGAGTGAGGCCAATATCGTGAAATAGCGAACTGATATAAAGCAATTCTGGATCGTATTTAATTTGATTAAGGTTGCCCTTCATAGCTGAAAACAAAAATACCCGGTTGGAGTGGTTCCATAGCAGATCGTCGCCATGCTCGCGCAATAGCTCAGCTGCTTCAACAGCCAGCTTACTATCAGGGATTTTAATATCCGCAATTAAATTCGACATCGACAACTTCCCCTTTACTCACTCATTATCCTTATAACAATGAATAGTTCTATATTTCGCATTTGCTGGTCCTGGTATACGGAACTTTCCCCCTATACGCACGAAATGTCATTTAATCAATGTTGAGCAAGATGTTACTTAATTGTTCTGGCATGGAATAGAACGGCGAGTGGTCCGTATCCAGCGAAAATACTTTCTTGCAGGGAGATGCAGCATGCATTTGCCTCTGCCGATCGATAGGTATGGCTTGATCTCGAAGGCCTTCAATGTAGTAGCGAGGAACTCGGCCAAAATTTTGTTCCGTCAAGTTTAATGGCGTCACAAACGGACTCAAAGATTGCACCCGTAATCGAACCGCTGCCCGAACGGCATCCTCATCCAGACAATTATTGTAGAACGTATCCTTTGCTTTCTCAGCGGGAACGGTAATGGTGCGGCGATCTTCTGACACCTGCATATTCGGATTAGGCGGAATGATGATCATGTTTTGACCATTCTGCAGCAGAAACGCGGTTAAATAAACAATCCATTTAATTCGATTCGGACGGTACTCTGCTGCTTGCGATACAACAATCCCGCCCATGCTGTGCCCGACTAGAATAACCTCTTCGTCAAGCTCATCAATAACTGCTACCACGCGATCTGTATATAGATCGAGCGTTACGTCTAATACGGGGGTTTGGTCTTCACCGTGACCGGGTAAATCTATAGCTATTACGCGATGTCCGTTGCTTTCTAACACAGGAACGATTTTCTCCCAACACCAAGCTCCGTGCCAAGCACCGTGAATGAGTATATAAGTAGACAACGAAATCACCTCTGCTATTGTAATGTTTTATGAAGCAATAAGCTTCTTCTTGGTTTCCGCTTGACTAGACAGAATACCGCTGGATACGAAATAGAACAATGCACCGGCAAAGCATAGAGCAGCAAATAAGGCGACGCCGACAAAACCGTTAAACGCGGCATAAATCAAGCCTGCAATCCAAGAGCCGATTGTGGTCGCCGCATACATGATCGAATTGCCCAAGCTTGAGATCGTGCCGCGAATCGTCGGATTTAACGAGGTGAGAAGCCCCATGATTAACGGAAAAGCGATTCCCATGTTCAAAAATACGAAAAAGTAAACACCATCGAACGCCGCAACCGAGGGCAAGAAAGGCAATACGATAAAACATGCGGTGGCGAGAAGAAAGCCCGCAACCAGCGTATTGAACCGATTGAACTTTTGAATCACGTAAGCACCGCCAAAGCTCCCCACCAGATTACCGACACCAAGAAAAAACATCACGTACCCTACTTGATCAACCGAAAGCTCGAATCTGTCCGTCATCCATTTGCCAATAAACGAAAAGGCAGCCATAAATCCGCTGTTAAACAAGAAATGTCCCAGAAAGGATCTTCTAGCGATTCTGCTGTTCAATAAAGGGAGATATCTTTTGAATATCGGCGGCCTGGTGCCTTGATTTTGGTTCGGTTTCATGGAAGGCAAAGCGTAATGGATAAATATCGACACCACGAGGGAACAAGCGCCGATTACATAAAAAGGATAAGACCAATGGGTGGAAGCAAGCAGTCCTCCGATCGGAATGCCGAACGCTTGAGCAGCAGCCAAGCCGGCCATAACGACTCCGAATATTTTGGCGTTCTTGGACGCAGGAAACAACACGGGAATGGAAGCCCAAACTTGAGGCGAGGTAAACGCTGCGCTGATTCCCGCCAAGAAACGGTATAAAAACATCGACCAAAAGCCCGTGGCAAATCCGCATAATATGGTGGATACCGAAAAAGCGAGCATGCCGTAAAACATGACTTTTTTGCGATCCCATCCATCCGAGAGCGGTCCGGCAATCAATGCAAACAGGGCATAGCCTAAAGCATAAGCACCTACCATCCAACCGGAATATGCGGTCGGGATATCAAACAATTCCTGGAGAGTCGGGATCAGAGGTGAAATCAAAAATGTATCCGTGCCGATAAAGAACATGATCATAAATAATAAAACCGTTAATTTCCCCAAATTGGCCCCCCCATTTCTCTCTAATTTAGTAGTAATTCAAAAAGTATTGAACTACGTTGCAAAAAAAAGAAGCATTTCTTTCCGCGTCAGTAGGCGGCAACCGACAGACGATTAGCGGCAGCCTCCGCATCGAGATAAGCCTTTTGCAATACCTCTTCGGGAGCTTTAATCGAAGTCCCTTGTGCTCTTACGATTTGATAATCTTTAATGCCCAGGAAATCGAACATGGCTTTCAGATATTTATGCGAGAATTCAACCTTATTGTACCAGTCGTCATTGGTATAGATTGATCCGCTCCCTTGGATAACGAGAAGGCTTCGGCCATCATCCAATAAACCGACCGATCCCTGTTCCGTAAACTTGTAGGTTTCTCGAGGAACCATAATATGGTCCATATAGTCCTTTAGCTTCGACGGTATGTTGAAATTATGCAAGGGCATAACGATAACGTACTTTTTAGCTTCTTTGAATTGTTGGATGATCTCGTAGCCGCGATCCACAATGCTTTGTTCCGATTCCGTGAGCGCCGTTCCTTCCTCCAATTTCTCCCGCGCCTCAAGAGCGGTGCGATCAATCAAGGGAATATGCTCCTCATGAAGATTGATCTGCTCGATTGCTGCCGAAGGATTCAATTCCTTATACGCCTTCAAAAAATGTTTAAATACCCTCAAACTGAATGAATCATCGGAATCCACCTTCGGATGCGAATTAATGATTAGCATTTCGGCCATGTCTGTTCACTCCCGTATCATTTTAGATAAAAGCAATATATTTTGTAGTTCAATAAGTTTTGAACTATAGGGCGAAAAAAGAAGATTTCTTTCTACAAAGTATCCAGAAATCCGGGCAAGTAAGCTTGAAAGGTCTCCGTATCGATACTCATATACCTCGTTTGCGCTTCTTTTCGTACCTTGATCAATTTCGCCTCCCTTAATGTACGCAAATGATACGAAGTATTCGATTTCGAAGTTCCTTGTATGTCTCCCACTTCTCCGCAGTTCATTTCTTTTTTATTGGCATATAGATTCCGGATAATTTCTAATCTGGTTTCATCGGCCAATGCCTTGAAAATTCGGGCTCTGCTCTCGTCATTCAACATTTTTTCATTAGTCATAAAATCATTGTATGAACAAACTATGAAATAAATCAAGTCGCCTGAGCGATAACCGGCAACCGAATACCTGGATCATAAGTTTCGATGCTTTGTCCTCCTTTCACCCTTGCACAAGCTCATTCTATGAAATTCAAGATGATTAATCAATAATGTCATTTCTATAGAAACGATAGATCAGTTAAATCACGATTATTCCGCATGAAATCTTCGAGCTTATAGCAAGAAGTTTTTATTTGACTAATCTCTGCTTATGACTATAATAAAAATGAACGGTCTGTCTTTTTTATAAAAGAATTATCAATTTCTATAAGCCGCAAGCTTCATTATCAGAGGAGGAATTATTTTATGAGTAAAGTATGGTTTATTACGGGCACCTCAACAGGATTCGGCCGACAATTTGTAGAGCAGCTGCTTCAAACGACGGAAGATAGAGTTATTGCAACAGCGCGTAAATTGGAAGCCATTCAAGATTTCAAATCGATTGCCCCGGATAGAGTCAGCCTTATTTCGCTTGATGTAACTAACAAAGAACAAATCAAAACCGCCGTTCAAGAGGCTGTCGATACATTCGGAAGAATCGATGTGGTTGTTAACAATGCGGGTTATGGTCTCTACGGCATGATCGAGGAATATTCCGATGAACAAATTAGAAAGCAATTTGATGTCAATGTGTTTGGCGTATTAGATGTGATCCGCGCAACCCTTCCAATTTTCAAAAATCAAAACTCCGGGCATTACGTCAACCTTTCATCCTTCTTTGGAACTTGGTCAATGCCGCCGTTCAGCCTTTATGCTGCATCAAAATTTGCTGTAGAAGGGTTTTCCGAAGCCATGGCAAGTGAACTTGCCGGATTTGGCATCAGGACCACAATCGTTGAACCAGCCGTATTCGCTACCGACTTCTTGGGACATTCGCTTGAACATACCGACAGAAAGCCCGAATATGATTCGGTCTATGCAGCCTATAACGAAGGGATATCTTCGTTAACAATAGGAGATCCCGTCAAGGCCGTGAAGACGATTATCGATATGATTAACAGCGAGAATCCTCCTCTTCACTTCCCTGTTGGTTCCTTTGCATCCCACAGCATCCGCAACGCGTTTAGCAAAAGAATCGAAGAAATTAACGCTTGGGAGAAATTATCGAGTGAAGCGGATTGAGACCATGACTCCAGATTATAGATAGTGATAAACCCTTGCCATTCATTCCATATATGAAGCTGACGCCGATACTCCATCGGTGTCAGCTTTTTTTAAACTTATATTTGCTTTGTATTCGTTGATTTTTTCAGAATCAACCATTTATGTTAAAATAAAAGGAACGTGTTGATCTGAATGCGAGAAACTTGAATGGAGGGAAAGGAAATTCGTAAAGGCGAGAAAACAAAGCAAAGCGTCATTGAAAAAACTGCTCTATTGCTTAACCGCCAAGGCTATTTGACGACTTCGCTGGCTGAAATTACAAATGAAACAGGCTTGCAAAAAGGCGGGTTATATAACCATTTCAAAGATAAAGAAGAACTCATGGTGGAATCATTTAAGTATTGCTGCACGCTCATTGATGAACGAATTCATGCGGCCCTCGAAGCAGAAACGACATCGGTTAATAAACTGATCGCATTCGTCACGCTTTATTGCGACTTGGATTTCCCGGGCGGTTGTCCCATTGCGAATGCGGCTGTCGAAGCAAATTCGGCTTCCCCATCCTTATTTCAAAATGCCCAGGAAGCCATGACACTCTTGCTCAATTTACTTGAAACGATTATCGAAGCAGGGAAATCCAAGATGGAAATTAAGTCCCATATTGATCCTAAGGAAGCCGCATTATTTATTCTTTCCTCTGCTGAGGGAGCGGTATTGATGCTAAAGCTCTTCCCTCACAACTTATCTATAACGGTTATTAAGGATCAGCTTATCCGATACATCCATGAAGATTTAAAACGGAATGAAGCTTGAACAAACCGCACCTCCGTCGTTAGCCGTTTCTAACAATGGAGGCGCGGTTTTTTGATTATTGAAACACTATTCACGGTTACTGGGTGTGCTACAATAACTAGCGAAGGAATCTATCAATCAAAGGAGCGATAGCGGTGAAAGTGCTGTTTATCGGAGGAACGGGTCTCATCAGTACTGCAGCCTCGAAGTTGGCGCTGCAACAAGGAGTGGAGCTGTATCTCTTGAATCGGGGCCGCCGGGAAGGATTTGTGCCCGAAGGAGCCACTGTGCTTCACGGGGATATTAACGACCGGGCAGCCATGAAGAAGCTGCTGGATGGAAGACATTTCGACGCGGTGGTCGACTGGATCGCCTTCAAGCCCGAGGATATCGAACGGGATGTCGAGCTGTTCACGGAAAAGACAGATCAATACATCCTCATCAGCACGGTAGCTACCTATCAACGTCCGCCAAGCCATTATCTCTTCGATGAGTCGGCGCCCCAGCATAACCCGGGATGGCCGTATGCGGTCGACAAAATCGCCTGCGAAGAACGCTTGCTGCGGGCTTACCGGGAGATGGGTTTCCCGGCGACGATCGTCCGGCCCTCACATACATACGGCGAGACGACGATCCCTTTTGCGGTAACGAGCGGGGCGCATCCTTGGACGCTGATCGACCGCATACGGAATGGCAAGAAAATCATCGTTCCGGGCGACGGCACCTCGCTGTGGACGATTACGCACAATACCGATTTCGCCAAAGGCTTGGTCGGCTTGCTCGGCAATAGCCAGACACTCGGCCAAGCGTTCCACATCACTTCGGACGAGGTTAAGACATGGAACCAGTATCTTGCCGTAATCGGCCAAGCGGCAGGCGTTAAGCCGGATGCCATTCACATGACGTCGGAATGCATTTCGTTGTTTTTGCCCGAGTTCAAGGGCGGATTATTCGGGGACGTAAGCAATAGCTATGTCGTCGACAATCGAAAAATCAAAGCCTTTGTGCCTGGCTATCAGGCCACGACGAATTTCGAACGGGGCATTAGACAATCACTCGTGTATTTCGAAGCACGACCGGAGCTTCAGACAATCGACGAAGAGTTAAACGCCAGGATGGATAAGATGATTTCCTCCTATGAGAGCTTCTTGGCGGGCATCAACTAAACGGACTACTCCTTTATACTCATACGCCGGCTATGGACGCGCTTGTCCATGGCCGGCGTATTTTATTTTCATTTTTGAGAAAGCAGCAATCATTGTTCGCTTAACGGAACTATCTTGGTTCCCGAATTAAGTATCTTTATCTTAACGTCTACATGTATAGGTACCGTAGGAAAAACCTGATCCCATGTCGGTTTATATTTCGTTTTCCATTCTTTACGATGCTGCTGATAAAAGAATTGCCC
Source organism: Paenibacillus glycanilyticus (assembly GCF_023715145.1). Taxonomy (GTDB): domain Bacteria; phylum Bacillota; class Bacilli; order Paenibacillales; family Paenibacillaceae; genus Pristimantibacillus; species Pristimantibacillus glycanilyticus_A. The sequence goes on from NZ_JAMBNP010000001.1 coordinate 446,840, forward strand.
AATGCCTAGAAAGTCTGACTTGCACTCCTTTTGCGCTTTAATGATTGCGGCCTCAAGCTCCTTTTTCACTTTGTCTTCGAGTTCTTTTTCGCAAGCGCGGAGAATCTCCGGCGTTATGGCGTCTAAAGTGACCCTCCATTTGTCGGATGACAAGAATGATATCCAATACCATTGCGAACAGATTCTTGTCATAATCATGTGACAAAAATCTGTTCTGTTAGCGTTTTTCGTTTATTGGTCGTGATAATAGCACTGAATAGGAGTCTGTACAGGCAAAAGCCTAATGCATAGACGTCTTAATTGTGTGATATAAAAGATGGGCTAAGGCGAGGCATAATCATTATTTCGATATGACAGCCCGCGGATGGCGGGTCAATGCCCAGAATAAGAGGGCCAAAGCACTGACAGCGGCACCCAACGAACATACTCCGTTCCAGCCAGCGTAAGCGTAGATACTAGTCGAAGCAATTGAACCGGTGGCGCTACCTATGGAATAGAAAATCATGTAGCCGGCAGTGAGCCGACTGCGTGCCTCTGGACGCACGTTATAGATCAAACTCTGGTTCGTGACATGTACGGCTTGCACCGCCAAATCAAGGAGGAGTATTCCAACGATCAATGCAAGCAGCGAGTGTTCGGTATAGCTAATTGGCAACCATGATACCAGCAACAAGGTCAGCGCTACGCCGGTGGTCCTCTGTCCTAAACCTCGATCGGCGAGCCGCCCTGCCCGAGATGCCGCTAATGCTCCGGCAACTCCAGCGAGACCAAACGCTCCAATAGTGGTATGCGAAAGCGACAGCGACGGGCTGCTTAGAGGTAGCACCAGCGAAGTCCACAATGTGCTGAACGCGGTAAAAATTAGCAAAGCCAGTACGGCGCGGACGCGTAAGATTCGTTCTTGCAAGAACAAAGCGAGTACCGAACGAAGCAACTGCGGATAGGTTAGTGACGCTCTTTCGCGTTCATCATGCGGCAGCACACGGAACATCACACCAGCCATGACAAGCATCAACGCCGCTGAGACGAGATAAACCGAACGCCAACCGGCGAGATCTGTCAATACGCCAGCGAAGGTTCGCGCAAGCAGAATACCGATCACTACTCCGCTTATCACCAAGCCGACTATTCGTCCGCGCTCGACAGGGGCAGCCAAAGTCGCTGCAAACGCCACGAGCACCTGTGTTACTACAGCGAGCAGTCCAACCGCAGCCAAGCCTGTGAGCAGCACCGTGCTGGTTGGGGCGATGCCAACCGCAACAAGAGCCAACACAGATAATAGCATTAGACCGGGGATCAGCCGACGTCGATTCAGCAGATCGCCGAGCGGTACCAACAGCAACAGTCCCAGTGCATAACAAATCTGAGTAATGGTAATGACAATGCCAACGGATGAATGGGCAATACCGAACTCGCTCGCCAGAGCGTCCAGCAGCGGTTGCGCGTAGTAGATATTGGCGACAGCCAACCCGCAGGCGGTTGCAAACAACAGTGCCACATAACGAGACATTTTAGTAACAGGAACGGAATCGGATGCGGTGTATTCTCCTTGTGTTGTATCCTCTTCTATATCGCAATCATTTTCGGTAATAACTGCCGCTTTTTCTTCGAGCATCTCCATTTTTCACACATCCATTCTTCTTTAACTTAAATATTATACCAATCAGTATATTATACCGTTCAGTATGTTATGATGCAGTGTAAATATAACTCGCACAAATACATGCTGTCAATAGATAGATGTCAAAAATCATTGTGTGAAGGGACTTTGATTTGACAGCATATCCTTCAAAGCTTAAAATCATAACATACTGAACGATATGGAAAGGGGTGCTGTCATGGTTCGGCAACGGGAATTTGATGTAGACATTGCATTAGACGCAGCTATGCAAATATATTGGGAGAAGGGATTCGAAGCTACCTCTTTAAGTGATCTAACATCCAGAATGGGAATTCAGCGGCCAAGCATATACTCCGCCTTTGGTGACAAGAAAGAATTATTCGAAGCCGCGCTGCGGAAATATACAACCTATCACTCTTCCAATGTTCGAGCTAAACTTCAGAATCGTTCATCCGTAAAAGAAGGATTTCGCACTTTTTTTGAGAGTATTGTGGAAGAAGGATATTCAGAAAGTTGCAATCGGGGATGCTTTTGCATTAATACGATGGTGGAACTTGCTCCTCATGATGAGAAATTTGAAATTCTTACAAGGGAACATCAGATGTATCTTTCGGCCATATTTCAAGAAGCGATTGAACGAGGTTTACGATCAGGTGAGCTTGAAACCGACATGAACGCAAAAGCATTAGCACAGACACTAGTTGTATCGTTAATCGGACTTACCGTAATGATGAAATCTCGTCCAGAACGATCTTTTATTGATAATTCTGTAGAGATTATACTTACATTGATTAAGTAGATGTTGGGTATTTCTATAAAATCTATCATGGACTTAAAACAAGGTTGTAAAGTAAACAATAAAGGTCGTGATGCCTAGAAGTGCTAGTCGGAAACAAGAGTACAATAAATAAAAACCCAGTCTAACACTTTATTTTCGTGTTTTGACTGGGTTTTTGTTTATTAGAATCGTATAGTCTAAAATCTTATTTTCAAAAGGCAAACGATTTTCCAGATAAAAAGTGAGTAGAATCAACACCGGTAGTCTACAACTTTATTTTCACCGAACACCTTTCTCATCAGTGTCTGGTAGGGGGACTATACACTTCGGGATTTGGGGAGGCACCCCTCTTTCATGCTCTAAAAACTTAAGTACAGTAAGGCTTTGGAATTATGAAATTAATTCATTTAAATGAATTTTGTTTTCTCCAATGTTAGACACTGATGGCAAATCCTCCTTATTTCCATAAGGGGAGTATTTGTTTTTAAGGACTTATCTATTCGAAAAAATCCGTCAAAAAAAAGCAGCAGATCCTATTCTGATCTGCTGCCCATATATGGCTGCGAACCGCACGATTGAACGGAACAACACAGTCGATAAAACTACCTAATAAGCGACAACGGAATGTGACATTAATTATTCGTCGCCTTCTATATAATCGAATAGCGGCATAAACTATGAATACCTGAATTGATAGCTAAACGTACAGGGGATAAATAGACGGCTGTCACACTACTATGAGGCACAAGAAAGGTGGAACTGCATGTACGTAAGTCAAACGATGCAACAAGTAAAAGAAGAAATGTCAAATGGAGAATGGGTGGGTAAGCTCATTCATATGCTTGACACGACTAAATCGATTAAGGTAACACTTGAACCTATACAAGCAGGAAATGGGTTTCTAGAGTACTTTGAAGGACAGGGATACGGCTTTTACAAATGGAGTCAAGGTGTAAGTGCTTAACGAACGAATATGTAGCAAAGTTGGCAACAGGTTGCATTATCGGACCTGTTGCTTTTGTTTTCAAGATTGCATAATCCCCTCTTGCTTATAGCCCCTCATGATCTTACCTTCGCGAACCCAGTCGTTGCACAGCTCCGTATTCATTTATAGCTCACGATTCCAATTGTCTTTGATTTTTTTAATATCCTTGGCAATGGAGATTTCAACTTCTGCAAAAATTAAATATCCAACTCCAGCGATTAATGCAATCAAACTCATGATTAATGGTCCATTGCCTACAGACTCTAACATTTCATCAAATAATTGACGGTTCCAAGAGGTAACTCCTGATCCAAAGATGGCAGCCGATAGATACCTTATTCCATAAAGAAAGGCCGAGATACATAATAGAATGACGCCAACCGTTCTTCTTTGCATAGTTTCCTCCTTAATTTGTCTTACTTATATAAGGACGAAGAGCTGCCGATTATTACCCGACAATACTCGCGCCAATTACTTTTTTATGATTGCTCGATAAAAAAACTTTGGTAACGCAGATTGTCGCCGCCACCGTGATTTTTGCCCCTTTGCAACAGGAACTGTAAGTAGCCTATGCAGCCATTCCAGATTCAATTCTTTCCAAATAGGAGGTGTAGTCTTTACTTTACCAGCAAGTACATCTAGACTTCCCCCAACACCAAAAACAACCTTAACACCATCAAGTTTATGCTTATTCTTATAAATCCACTTGTCAGTGTAGGGTGCACCCATTGCAATAATAAGTACATCAGGTTTGGAATGCTGAATTTCCCTCAGAATGTTTGTCTCTATGTCTTGGGAGAAGAAACCATTATGCCGTCCTGCAACTACCACGTTTGGATATAGTTTGCGAATCTCATCTACGGCTTTTTGATTCGTTTCCTCATCCGTACCAAGAAAATAGAAACTCCAACCTTTTACGTTCCCACTGTCTAAGAGACGAAGTAGTAAATCAAAACCAGTGACACGCTCAGAAATGGGATCCCTTTTTCTTTTGGAAGCCATGACAATTCCAACCCCGTCCGGAGTTATCAAATCCGCTTCTTTCATTATTACTTGAAGCAACTCATCCGTCTCATGTGCAATTGTGATCTCTGGATTCGCAGTTATTAAATGAAACATCTTTGGCCTTTCTTTACCGATATGATCATTTAACAGTTGTGTCGTTTCATTCAGCGTTAGTTTTGAAAAGGGCACTCCCAATATATTTACTGAGCCTTTCATATACTCACCTTTCCACTTGTGGGATATACGAACTGTAATAAGCAATATTTGTCTTGCTCAATAAATCACCTCATTTGAAATAATACCACATATTGGAACCACTTTAACCTTTGTACCGACAAAAAAAGCAGCAAACGCTGCGCTCTGTTTCATGTTTCAAATCTATTGACATACATTAATCCGTTTTAGAAGAACGATTGTCATTTAACCAGTGTTGTCTGTGTTTTTACACTTAGACATTTAATTGAAGCAGAATGATTATTTCCAGTCATATCTAAATCTTCTGGCAATTTCACTTCTATATCGTACTTTCCGGGTCGTGCAGTCTTTAGACCAGACTCTTCATATACTTTAGCAACAAAAATGTGTGTATCTTCTACGGTTTGACCAGGTTTTAATTGAGATGTACCTAGGTCATCCGTACATGGCCCATACGGTTTTATCGCTAATTCAGCGTTTGTTTTGACATTAGATATTTTTACGATTGCACGGTTAGGACAACTAGAACTGCCTGATACATAGTTTATCGATTCTTCTCCCAAGTTTGTTATTCTTGTATTTACTACGATTTCATCATTCCTATCATAGCTGTTCTTATTCAAATTTATCTCATACGCCAACTCTCCAACTGTTTCCTTATATGTAGCCGGCTTTCCTACGGTTGCTTCATTGCCCGCCGAACATCCCGCTGTAATTACACATAATATAATTAGAATTAATATTCGTTTCAATATCATCTTCTCCTAGACTTTTATTGAGTCTATTTGTTTATTACACTTTCCTTCATAGTAGACGATAATATTTGATTTCTTGTTGCGTAAAAAGGACACAACATGAAGCGCAAATTCATATCACCCCCGAAACCAAAAGAAGCCGCGATATACGCGGCACTCATCTAATGAGCTCTTTTCATTGATATCATTACGTATTATAAATATTTTCGCATTCTTTCGTGGTCGGTTGATAGAAGCAATGCTTCTTCCATCGTCCAACGAACGGCTGATTATACCAAGTTGGCGGACATGGTCCGGGATTGTCGAACGATCCTGGACGGAAATACCACAGCGAGAATTCGCCTGGCCAATTCCTCTCTCCGTTTACAGCCCGTTGCGCTAGACGGCGCTCCCTGTCTCTTGCTCCTTGATAATACAAACTATGCTGCAACGCCTCGAATGCATGCGGCTGGTTGATCATTTGGGGAATTGTCCGGATATCTCTAAAGTCGGAGCAATTGCCTCTTATTCGGTTAATGCCAACGTTGCCAACAAGGAGCATGCCCATTTCGCCTTCGGTCTCAGCTTCAGCGCGAAGCAACCTTGCCAACATATCAATATCCTGACTCCTGGCTTTTACGACTGCCATTGACTCACCTCTTTAGATTTCTAGACTCATCATATTGTAGGTGAAGCGGAAGTGTTCCTCCGGCAGTAGAGAGGGCGATAATAAATACCCGTCCCGCCTAGCCCGTTAGCTTCATTAAAAAAAGGGAGCAACTGCCGTTGCGCCCCGTATGCCTGCCATTCCGTATTCTTTTATAAATAGTTGTATATCGCCCAGGCGCATGCTCCCGCTCCCAAGATGCATGCCCAAAAAAGACCGTAAATCTTTCGAAACGAACGATTTACGTACGCCTTTCGCAGCAAAATCTCGTTCACAATGATAAGGATGAGTCCGAGTAATGGATAAACTCCCCAAATGGCAAGCAGTGTATGGGCTGACTCTCCGGTATCATTGAATAGAAAAGCGATGGCGAGCAACAGCAGCGCGCCGATTGTAGCCAGCACTAATAAAACGCGGATAGAGTAAGCCAGCACCTTCATGTTATTGCCTCCACCGACCGTTTATTTGAATTCATTGCCAGTAAAAGCGATTGCGATAGCAAGAAAAGCAAAGTACCAAGTAAAAATACCCCTACAAACGCAAAAATAATAGAAAGGAGAACCGTAATTCTCCTTTCCATATCTTTAAGCCTTAAGATTTTTAACGGTTGAGCCAATCACGGAAATGCGTCGTAGTGATGGTCACGGGTCTATCTCCATTTGGAACAAGAGACTGATCATTGACCTGTACGGAACCGTAATAAGGCGCGTTATCATCCGTGATCACCTGACGTTTATCTTGCGTTGCATTAAAGTGTTGTCGAATGAATTCATCCATAGGAATCTGATCCGGACCCGCTACATCGACAATACCGTCAGCTGGTGCTCTAAGCGTGAAATCAGTCACCGCGCTTGCAACATCGTCTGACACGATAGGCTGCATGAGGGCAGAAGGCAGACGAACGGTTTCCCCATTTGTCGCCACATCGGCGATGCCGCCGACAAATTCGAAGAACTGCGTTGCGCGGACAATCGTATAAGGAATTTTGGAATTCTCGATCAGCTCTTCTTGAGCCTTCTTCGCACGGAAATAGCCGCTCTGCAGAAGACGCTCGGTTCCAACAACGGACAACGCAACATGATGACTTACGCCAGCAGCTGCTTCAGCAGCAAGGAGATTGCGGGTAGAAGTCTCAAAGAACTCCAGTACCGCCTGGTCCTCCCACGAAGGCGCATTGGACACGTCAACGACAACCTGTGCGCCGCTGAGCGCTTCTGCCAATCCCTCGCCAGTGATCGTGTTGACACCTAAGGAAGGTGATGCCGCTACTGCCTCGTGGCCACGCTCACGAAGGTTATTTACAACTTTTTTGCCAATTAATCCACTGCCGCCAATGACTACAATTTTCATATGAATCCTCCTAGTTGTTTTTGCTCTTATAGAGCTGGTGTTGCCCGAGAAAAGTGCTTAAAAAATGGAAGCATGCATTGCTTCGGCAACTCGTTTTCCTGACGTAGATTAAGACAACTGGGGATCGCAATTTGTGACATGCGCAATATAAATCACTTTTTTCGGCTAAAATTCTCCGTTCATTTTGTCTCAAAAAACGGATTATTATACAGATTTACAGGTGCAGCTTTTAATGAAAAAAGCCGCACCTTTGCGGGTTCCGCTGTATATGTACTTTCGCTGTCATCGATAAACACAAAAAAAGAAGCACTCGCTATAAGCAAGTGCTTCTGAGCAGATTAATTTCCGTATGGAATCAATTATCTATTTAAATCCTTAAAGCCAATGCCGTATACGCCAGGGAACGAGATCTCCTTGCCTAGCTTTGTTGCGGCTTCCAAGGTCCAATAAGGATTGCGCAGCATCCCTCTCCCCACGGCAACAAGATCAGCGTCTTCGTTGCCAACAACGGCATTCGCAAGGGCTGGCTCATCCAGTCTGCCTACCGCGATGACCGGAACGTCAAGGCCTTGCTTGATTGCCCTTGCCATCGGTACTTGATACGCGACATGCGTACCCGGTTTGCCGTGCGCAAGAATTGGCCCTTCTCCCCCCGAGCTTACGTGGAACATATCTACGCCAGCCTCTTTATAAACTTTTGAAAAGGCAACGCTCTCCTCGATTCCATACCCCCCATCCACGTATTCTTTAGCGGTAATCCTCATGATTAAAGGCATGCCATCTGGCATTGCGCTCTTGACGGCATGGATGACCTCCACGCCAAACAAATTTAAATCCTTGCCATACTCGTCATTCCGTTTATTCGTATATGGCGATTGGAACTGATGAATTAAATAACCATGCGCGCCATGGATTTCAATCGTATCCACTCCCGCTTTCACGGCGCGTTCGGCCGTTTTGCGGAATTTTTCCACCATCTCCTTCACTTCGCCTGTTGTCAGCTCTCTAGGCGTTTTGGATTTTTCATCGTACGGGATTGCAGAAGGAGCAACCGGAACGTCCGCATCTTCCGCTTTGCGTCCAGCATGCGCAATTTGTATGCCCACCTTTGCCCCGAACTGGTGGCAGGCATCAACGATGCGTTTCAGTGGCGCAATCTGATCATCGGACCATAAGCCGAGGTCGAAATTCGTAATCCGCCCATCCGGCTCAACATCGGTCATTTCAATAATGATGAGGCCAGCTCCGCCAATTGCCCGGCTGACATAGTGATGGTAATGCCAATCCGTCACGATTCCATCCATGTTCTGCACGGCATATTGACACATTGGAGGCATAACTACACGGTTTTTCAATTCAAGATTTTTGATTTGAAAAGAATTGAATAATGGCTTCAACTGGCTTCACTCCTAGATTTATATTTGAATTACTTTCTGGCAGCCTCGTACAGCTTCTGCGCCAAGTAGCCAGGCTGCGCGTACGCTGTAGTCATATGATCGCCTTCGCCAACAACAAGCCGGAATTGGTCCAAATGGCTCGACTGAGCGGGATGGAAGCCATACTTCTCTCCCTGCGGCGTCACGTTGTCCGAATTTAAATACAGATAGCTTTTCGGAATATTTAAACTGTAAAATTTCTTCAGATCCAGCTTCTGGACAAGCGGGGTCGCAGGCTCCGGTTTAGCGTTTTTATAAATCGACTTGGCAAGGCTGTCGCTCGCTGTATTTACGAAGCCTTCACGGAAGATCGGGTATGGCAGGTTAATGGTTCCGTTGCCGGATGCTTCAGCCAATTGACCAAACGCCTTCTGAAGCTCAGGCGGGAATTGGTCGCTGACGCTTTGTCCATCAAGCGGAACAAAGGCATCAAAGAATACTAAACGGCTGATCCGGTCCGGCATCTGCTCCGCGACTTTCTGGATAACCGTGCCGCCGAAGCTGTGACCGACCAGGACGATATTTTTCAAATTCTTCGATGCCATATAGTCCGTTACGGACTTCACGATATCCTCATGCTTCACGGCTGGATCATATAATTTACCGTGACCGGCATACTCTGGCGCATATACGGTATGGCCCTTTCTTCTCAATTCGGCAGCGGTCTTATCCCAGAAGCTTGCATCCGCCCAGGAACCGTGCACAAGAACAAAGGTCATAGCCTCTTGTTTATTCGCTTTGGCTGCTGCCTCTGCAATCGTGCCGGAATTGGCGTAAAATAGACCGTTTTGAAGTTTAGGTTTAAAAGCGTTTTGTCCATCGATTTGCAAATAACCCGTCGACGAGTCGTAATAAAGCCGTTCCGGAGCGATTTGATACTTGCTCGATAACGTTGTATTCACCGGCACAAGGCTGCTTGAGGCATCTCTGGCTTGAACAAAGCTGCTTGTCCCCAATTGCGCGCCACCTACCAGAATTGTTGCTGCCAATGCAGCTCCTACCCATTTTTTGTTCATTTTCATCATGTCTAAAGCTCCCCTTTGCATAGTTAATTGATATTCTTGAATTCATCCTATTGGCTTGACTAGTTGTTGCAGCCGCTGCTTACAGATACGATAATAACAGCCTGAAAAAAATTAGACTGTAACAATGTCACACTAGAGATAAGGGCAATTTTGCCATTCAATCAAAACGCAAATAGAACCTCGCTTGCAGCCCAAGTCCCGCGGGCTGTAAGTGAGGTTCTATTTACGCTGTTCATGTTTATGTTTCTGCAGATTCTTATTTCCTGCCTGCTTCATACAGCTTTTGCGCCAGATAACCAGGCTGCGCATAGGCCGTAGTCATATGATCGCCTTCCCCGACGATAAGCCGGAATTGGCCCAAATGACTGGATTGACCAGGATGGAAGCCGTATTTTTCTCCCTGCGGCGTAACATTATCGGAAGTTAAATACAGATAGCTTTTCGGAATTTTCAAGCCATAAAATTTCTTGAGATCAAGCTTTTGAATAAGCGGCGTTGCCGGCTCCGGTTTTGCGCTTTTGTATATCGACTTGGCAAGACTCGCGCTGGCCGTATTCGCAAAACCTTCCCGGAAGGACGCAAATGGCAGGTTGATCGTACCATTGCCGGATTGTTCAACTAATTGCCCGAATACTTTTTGAAGCTCAGGCGGGAATTGCTCGCTGACATTTTGTCCATCGAGCGGTACGAACGCATCAAAGAATACGAGACGGTTTATCCGATTTGGCACCTTTTCTGCCACCTTCTGAATAACGGTACCCCCAAAGCTGTGTCCGACCAGGACGATATTCTTCAAATTCTTTGTTGCAATATAGTCCGTAACGGACTTCACAATATCTTCATGCTTTACAGACGGATTATATAATTTACCATGCCCGGCATATTCCGGAGCGTATACCGTATGCCCATTTCTTCTTAGTTCGGCAGCGGTTTTATCCCAGAAGCTTGCATCCGCCCAGGAGCCATGTATAAGCACAAATGTTAAAGGCTCTTGTCTGGCGGTATTAGCTGCTGCCTCTACAATCGTTCTTGGATTAGCTTGGGATACGATATTTTTAGCTTGGGGCTTCATCGTATTCTGATCATTATTTTGTGCGCATCCAGTAGCCCCGCTTAGCAGGATCGTTGTTCCTAATACTGCTCCTATCCATTTCTTGGCTGTCTCCATATGATGAACCCACCTTTTAAATGAATTTGAAAATAAAGACTTCAACGTATCACTAATTTTAGCGATCTTGGCTAATCCGATACCTGTTAATTAAAGTATTGCCGGCAAGTGAAAAGGGAAGAAACAGGACATACCTGTTTCTTCCCTTTTCATTCTTGCACGCCCCTGTGCGGGACGGGATAGCACTTCTGATTAGCCAAGGTCCAAAGCGCTGTTGAGAAGCTGGACATCATCGACGAACAAGTCCACGGAATTGGCCAGCGAGCTGTTCATAATGAAGATTTGCGCAATCGTCGCTCCCGAGAAGGCCGGTTCCACGTTGAAGTAGGCCGTCTTCCAGTTATTCGCCGTGCCGTCCGGCAGGCGGGATGGCACGGTAGCTACAAGTCCCGTATTCTGAAAGACTAACCCGCTCGTGAAGTAAAAGACGCCTATAATGACGGACGGTCCAAGACCGGAGCCGTTCTTCGACAAGGATACCATCAGCTCGAAGCTGTTGCTGTCGGGTACGCTAACGAGCTTATAGATATAAGAGCCTGACGTACCTCCTGCAACCTGGGCGGAGTTCAAGCCGGTATTGCTGTAGGTTGTATTGAGGTTTACCGTCCCCGAGGTCACCCACCCCGTCAGTCCCGATTCGAATCCGCTGTTCGTGACGTAATTAATGATGCTCATCGCATGTTTCCCCCTCATAGTTGATTGTGAAGCTATCTCATACTATGAAGGCTTGTACGGCTTGGTTCTTCCAATGCTCCTGTCTTGAAGCCCATTTAATAGATTTCATCAAAATGGCATATCGGGCATTGGAGATAACGGGACTCTTGAAGCCAAGTTAACACATAGAAACAGCCTGCCAGGGATTCCCGGCAGGCTGAGCCATGCATCAAATTTTGAACATGCCCATTAAAGGCATAATCGTCTTCACCATATTAAGACCAACTTGGAATTTCGGCAGCATTTGTGTAATAGATCCTAAAAAACCGGCCCCCTGCTGCTCTCCGCCCGCCGGCCCCGGCCCTGACTGACCTGCCGGATTCTCTTGGTTGGTTTGAACTCCCGGTCCGGAAGAGACTGAAGGACTAGATAACATGGGCTTGAATAAGCCCGATGCCATGGAACCCAAAGAATTAAGCGCACCGATTCCCCCTATCAAGGAATCCAGAAGCCCCGATACTTGGACTTCCGGCGCCTTGGAACGATCAGAAAGATTCACTTTCCCGCAGTGTCTGGATTCCGAAAGAATTAGCTTATGGTCATGAATGGCTTGAACCGTTCCGACATAACAGCTACCGTCATTTAGCAGTACGCAAACGGGCTGCCCGACGCAACGTCTAGCTCTTTTGACCGCATGAACACTTCCCTTAGGCTCTCTTTTTTTAGGAGCTTTCCTGGATGCCAATTGAGATTCCTCTTTTCGCAAATTGTAATCGTGCCAGCGCTATTAAATGAAGAAGAAAGGCAAAATGAAAAGCGAAGCAAAGATTGCAAACGGGAAAAAGAAGGAACCGCCGCAACCGCACCCGCAACCTCCACCGTGTCCGCCATAACCCCCGCCGTAACCGTCATAGCCTCCACCATAACCGTCATAATAACTGGACAGTCTCGCTTTATGCTTGGAGCGGGTTTGTTTTCTAGATTGCTTTCCTTTCCGAACGGACGACACCGTTACCGACATCTTGTCAAAAGTACAGTCTTCCAATATTAACTGACCGTCTTTGACTCCTTTTATCGTTCCGATAATATGCTTTCCGTCATAGGTGACCGCGCTAACCCTCCGCCCGATATACGGATAAACCGTCCTATGGGAAACCGGATAAACTTCCTGCATAACCTCATTCCTCCTAACCTGATGCTCGTATATCTTAGACTATGAAAATATCTGCTATAAGGTTTGTACGAATGTCTTCTATTTGAAAAAAAACAAGATACCGGAAGCAGCGAAGAATGGGTGCAGTCAGAACGAAGGTTATGCATACTATATCGGAAGAGGTGAGAAGGCATTGGATTACCATACCTTATTAGCCCGGCTCGGCGAAGGAAGCGCGCATCCGGGAGGTTTCCAAGCGACGAAGGAATTAATCGGACAAATCAACTTTTCGAGAGGCACAAAAGTGCTGGAGGCAGGATGCGGAACTGGCCGGACCGCGTGTTATTTAGCCGGCTTAGGCGTAAGCGTGACAGCGATAGACCGGAACGGAGATATGATTCAAAAAGCGACACACCGTGCGAGGCTGAGCGGACTTCCGATTCGCTTCATGCAGGCGGATGCCTCTTCCCTGCCTTTTCCGGATGAGACGTTTGATGCCGTTTTTACGGAATCGGTTACGGCTTTTACGCAAGGAAGTACCGCTATACATGAGTACTGGCGAGTGCTGAAGCCGACAGGAGTCCTCTACGATCGCGAGCTGGCATTTGCCAAATCATTAACCACGGCGCAAAAGAAAACATTGCAGTCGTTTTACGGACTTCAGCATCTGCGAACCGTTCCGGAATGGCTGAAGCTGATGAGCAAATCAAAATTTCATAAATACTCCGCTTCTCCTTTTTCGCAGATGAAACAGATGACCAACGATCACGACCCTTTACGGGTAATCGACCACGAGCTATTCACGAAACCAGACGTAGTTGCCATGATGATGAAAAATGAACGCCTGATGAGCAGCTTCTCCAATGTGATGGGCAGTATTGTGATTACGGCATGGAAAGCCTGAATAGCGGGTTATGCAGCAAGCTCCGTTCTCAAGGAACGGAGCTTGTTACTTCTCATATCGTCTGATTCCGAGTAATGGCCCTATCAGAGCCTCGCGAACGTGATGTAATCGACTTGGACAGGCTCTGCCGATTCCATCCGAAGTGCCCGATTGATCTGTCCCCGGTGATATTGCCCATGTAAGAGGACCTGCAACAGAATGTCCCGGACGGATGTTCGGAACGGATCACCGCTCTGGTTCGCATAGTCGATCATCTTGTCCAACTCGGATTCCTCAAGACCTTCGATATAGACGCGATACTGCCCGGCGTTTTCTTCGAACATCGTCCGGATCTCCGTCAGGCTGTCCGTTTCCTCCCATAACGAATATTGCGCGCTGCCCTTGCCCTGCAATCGGGACAGCCACACTCGTTCCGCGACCGCGACGTGCCGAACCAGCTTCAGAAGGTCAATGTTCTTCGTCTCACTCTCCTCAAGCGCGTCCAAGATCCGTCCGTCCGCCCAGTACAGGTGCTCCATCATGCTCTTAATCGTCTTCATTTCCGTTTCCCCCTCTTTGTCTCATCGATTTCTTGTCCCCTGTTTAAAGATAGGCTTCTCTTGTTTACCTTCTAACTAAGAGGAGTGAGAGCAATGAAACGAGTATCTAAGATTCTTCCGTTTTCCAAAAATTTGTATAGCCGTTATCGTGATGATGATGTTCCTGCTTTAGGGGCGCAGCTTACATATTATTTTATTTTATCGTTTTTTCCGTTTCTTATCTTTGTGGTGAGCTTGATGAGTTTTGTTCAGTTATCCGGAGATAACGTCGTCGCTGAGCTCATTCGTCTGCTGCCAGAGCAAACCGGTGAAGCAATTCAACTTATCCTGCAGGAGGTAACGGACAACAGCAGGGGTACGCTTCTATCGATCGGTATGATCGCTACGCTCTGGTCAGCGTCCAATGGTGTTAACGCGGTCATTAAAGGTGTTAATAAGGCCTATGATGTCGAAGAAAACCGTCCGTTCTGGAAGGTGAGAGCGATCTCGCTTGCGGCGACGGTCGTGTTAGCCCTGTCTATTTTGCTGGCGATCGTTATGCTCATTTTTGGTGAGGTAATCGGTGAATTTCTATTTGATTGGTTTGATTCTCCGATAGGCTTTGGACTCATCTGGGGCACATTGAAATATGTATTTCCCATTTCGTTCATGATTGTTGTCTTCTCGCTGCTCTACTGGATTGTGCCCAATCGCAAAATTCGTTTCAAATCAGCCATTCCGGGGGCGCTGTTTGCGACCTTTGGCTGGATTGCATCCTCGTTGCTGTTCCAATTCTATATTAACAACTTTAGCAACTATTCCAAAACGTACGGAAGCATCGGCGGCATTATCATCCTGCTGATCTGGCTGTATATCAGCTCCAATATTATCATTTTGGGCGGGGAGGTCAATGCTACGCTTGCTGGCGGGCAAGCAAAGCCCTTTGTTGAGAACGCGCTGCCAAACGTCAGAGGCAAACAAAAACCGCGCTCGATCAAGCTATAGTCAGCAACATTAATCTACCCTATCGTTCAACAAAACAGCAACCGGCTAGGTCTGCCGGCTGCTGTCGCGTCTAAATGATTATTTCTGGCTTTCAAGATAATTTTCGAGTTGATTCAGCGTGCCGCCAAAACCTTGTTGTACCATCGGACGCATTTGCTCAAACGCCGCGCGCTCTTCTTCTGTCGCGTTAATAGGGCCTCCTTGCAGCGTTAGCGTAGTCTTCCCGTTCTCTTCTACGAGCGTCAGGATATTGATGATTTCCAATGGCCAGTTCTCATTGAATGGTGCACGAATTGTGTTGCCTGATTCATCGGAGAAGGATTGTATATATACGAGTTTTTCGGGAGGCGTCACTTCCTGATAAAAAAACTTGCCCCACATGACGTGTCCTTCAGGAGATTTTTGGCTGCCTAAAAATATCCCCCCTGTTCGAACATCCATTTTCTCAACGTGCAGGGAGAAGCCTTGCGGTCCCCACCACTTTCCGAAATGCTCCGGGTCTGTCCAAACTTTATATACGAGTTCTCTTGGAGCGTCGAATGTGCGCGTGAGCACCAAGCCGTAGTCTTGCGTATCTGTCATTTTATTTCCTCCTTATTTCTTGCCTTGAAGTTCACTTAAATAATCGTCCAGACGATCAAGCCGATCCTCCCACATGCTGCGAAATGTCTGCAGCCAAGAGTCGATTTCCTGAAGAGGCTCTGGCCGGAGACGGTAGAACCGGCGATTGCCAAGCGGACGCACCTCGACAATTCGAGCATCATTGAGAACTTTCAGATGCTTTGAAACCTGGGGCTGCCGAATATAGAGCCGATCAGCAATATCGCCCACGGTCATGGGGCCATCCCGAAGCAATTCGACCATTTGTAATCGGTTGGGTTCGGCGAGGGCGCTCAAAGTTGCCGTATTTATATCTTCCTCTCCCCTCCCCGATTCAATACTTTAAAGAGTGCCGGATGCCTGTGCAAGCAGTTGAGACAACAGGATGTAGTCTGGCGAATCCCCTTCTCGTATTTTGAGCCATTTCCGCTCGGCTGGACCTTCAAAACCTTTTGGAAACTCCACGCTGACGGCATTCATAATCATAAACGCAATGGCATCTTTTGAAGGGGAGATCACAGCAGCGTAATGGCCATTTTTCAAAAAATGAGGTTTTTTGTATTGAATCCGTTCCTCAACATCAGTTATAGTCTCATGAACCATATGGCGAAGCTTATCGCAAATGTCAATCTGCCATGATTGATTTAAATTTTGAATAAAAGATGTGACCTCTTGATTCATTTATTGATTCCTCCTTTCTGATGAGGTAATGGAGTAGTAAGCACCAGGCAAATCATATTCCACAAAAAGAATATACCTTATAGGGAATATTCTCGTCAAGGAACTTAATTAAATGCCCTTTATTTTAGCAAAAGAAATGCTTTACCTATCTGCAGAGGTTTGGGGTTCTTCCGTAACCCCAAGTTATAATCACCACGCTGGCAATGACACTACCCGCTTCTATTCCCATCGCAAGAGTGGATTCTTCGTTTTTGAAGACTTAGATTGGTGAATATGATCAGGAACCGCAAACGTTAAAAAGGCCGCCGTTACCGGCAGCCTTCAACTTCGTACACACTAAGGAATTCTCTTCTGAAGAGTTCCTTTATTGTTAGTTGCAATCAGATCGTTATGCGCGATCGCGGCCTCGGTTTCTCATGCCGGCAAGTCCAATCAAGCCAAGAAGACCAAGCCATCCCCAATCAAAATCATTATCGTCAGTAGCATTGGCGCGATAATTATTCGCGCTTACCGTATTGCCGTTATTGATGCGATGGATATCCGTCCCCAACGCGCGGTTTGTTGTGTTAATCCCTTTATTGACTTCATGACGAATCTCGTCACCCGGCGTATTGTCCGTCCTTGCCATATTATCGGCAAAAGCAGGAACAGCGGAAAACATCATCAAGCATGCTGCAAGACCTAAAAGCGCTAACCACTTCTTCATCTTCTTACCCCTTTTCATTTAGAGTACATGCTTGATTATTTTTTATCCCGGACACGTTTATTATTCTCGAAAGAAAATGAATATATTGCCATTTACATGTTTTGAAAACTTCAAGAGCAAAAAAATCCCGATCAGAGGTTTCTGATCGGGATTTTGAAATTAAGATGAGACTACATATTCGCTCTCTAGGAACTGATGATTCATTACATCGCAATGAAAGTCAGCAAGTATCGCCCATAGCTGCATATCGAAGAATGGTCTGGCGCAGTTTTTCTTTACTTTGTATACCAATTAAGGTTTCCACTTGATAACCATCTTTAAACAGCATTATAGTCGGGACGCTTATTATGCCATATTCATTTGCGATTTCTTTTTCTTGTTCGATATTCACTTTAAAAAATGCAGCTTCGTGTCTCAGTTCATGTGTTAACTCCGCCGTAATAAGAAGCTGTTCTCGACAGGAATCGCATCCAGGCTCAACAAATTCAACGAGCGTAATTCCGTGATCTATCTGACTCCGAAAATTCTCGGTTGTTAAGGAAATTATGTCCATAATATATCCTCCTCTTCAATTGTACTGCCTTCTTTAATGCCCGGATGTACGGATGTCTGGCTTCAGGCTCTTCTCTCCGATCAGCCAACTTCATTCTATGAAATCCAGCACCATTGATCAATCTTAACATTTCTATAGAAATCATAGATGAAATAAATCATACGAGACATGGGAGCGCTAATGGTGCCTATAGGCAGCTATAACATTCCTCAAATTGATCAAAAATATCTATCGTTTTTATAGAAACAATTGGATTGATCTATGAAATTTCAAACACTTACAATGATAGTGCAAGACATCATCCAATTTGGGAGGTTAATCATTATGACGAATACCATTGCAAGTATTGTAATACCGGATAGTCGGCTGGCCACTCAGGCAGCGGAGCTGCTGCGTGATCATGGAGACGAGTTGCTTTGGAACCATTCCAACCGCGTATTCCTTTTTGGCGCTCTTCAAGGACAACAGGCTGGCCTAAAATTCGACGCTGAATTACTATATATCAGTGCATTGTTTCACGATCTGGGTTTAACTAAGAAATTTAGCAGTCCAGACAAACGCTTCGAGGTTGACGGAGCGAATGCAGCCCGCGATTTCCTGCGGTCGCAAGGCGTACCGGAAGAATCCGTTCGCCTTGTGTGGGACGCGATCGCGCTTCACACGACGATAGGGGTCGCTCAGTACAAGGAGCCGGAAGTTGCGTTGATCTATTCGGGTGTCGGTTATGACGTTATGGGCGAGAATTACGAAGCACTATCGACGGAGGTACGGGAACAGGTCATTGCCGCATTCCCTCGCAACAACTTCAAACAAAAAATTCTGCATGCGTTCTTGGAAGGATTCAAGCATAAGCCGGAAACGACGTTTGGCAATATCAAATCCGATGTATGCGAGCTATTGCTGCCAGGATACAAACGCCCGAGTTTCTGCGACTGTGTTCTTCATAACCAATGGAACGAATAGTTTGGGATTTTACTCAAGGGAGATTCATTAATTTAACTGCACTATCGCTCAACACAAAAGCAGCCGTACTTCATGTACCGGCTGCTATCTTGTTTAATTATTCCTTATAGCTCACAACGGTCCCCGCAATAAAGTCATATACCGTTTGTTTGTTTTTGCTCCATAATGGACTTAACAAGTATAGGAATACCAGGCCATAGACTGTTCCCAATAAAGAATAATATAGCGAGTCGGAGTAATTAGAAGGAATAACCATGTGCCAGATGGTGAAATGAGCAAGCTCCCAAGGCAGGAATTTCAGGGCAGAGCGAAAAAGCGAGGAACCAAGTCCGATTGGTTGGCCATAAATGCCAGTCACCACAAGCCCCATTTTTCGTTTTCCCCATGTCGCATGCGATTTGGATCCCTCGCATACGGCGAAATAAAGATATACAGGCAGGGTAATGAGCAGGAACCCAGTAATCTCCGCCAATATTGGATCTGTCGTGAAAAGCGGTAATAATAAAGGGCGTATAAGAAAAGACACGCCGATCAGAAAACTGATGTAGCCCGCAATGATAACATAATCCCACAAAAACGCGAGTATACGGGTGCCTAGAGATACGTTTAGTACGTTTACATGTTTATTCACAACACGACTCCTCTTGACCTAATCGGGATTAAGAGCAAGGTCATTCTCATCCAGCAGGAGCACGCAAAAAAGCGATCCGCTACGATCGCTTTTTTGGTTACTTCTTTACAGTCCCAAAGCATTGCCCTTCTCGAGCCGCGTAATATGCTTCTCGCCGTCATCGGCTAATGTTCTGAACTGGTTGATGGTTTCTCTCATTTTCGGAAGTGCTTGCTGTTTGTACGAGCTAATAGAATCGAACGCGGATAGTACGTCCGCAAACGCTTGTTTCAAGGTATCGACCGAAACCGTGGCTTCAATCGCTTGCTGCTGAATGGCGACTCCTTGCTCCTTGAGCATTCGGGACGTTCCGGCGATAAGATTTGTTGTGGTCTGATTCAACAGTTCGATTTTCTTGAGTACGATGCCTTGATTATATAGAGCGCTCGCCACCGTAACCGCGATTTTCAAGGCAGAGATCGTGACGGTCTTCGCTCGGTCCACGCCGCGAATGAGCTCCTTATTATTGCGGATGACAACCTCGTAGGCCAAGATCCCCTGCTGATTGACAACCAGCATTTGCTGCAAATCCATGACGCGCTGGCGCATCGGGAATAGAATTTCCTCGGTTATGAACCGAATTTTCTCAGGATCTTCGCCGCGGCTTTTGGCCGCTTCGATCTGGGCTTCGATGGATTCGTCCATGAGCATCCCGAGCTGAATTTCCTTCTTGAGCGTTTTGGTTAGCTTGCGGATATCATGCTGTTCGAGCACCAGCGTCGTATTGTCGTTTCTGAGCACGGCACCGCCTTTATCCAGCGACACCACAATATCGGCAATTACCTCGTCGGCCTTCTCGAACTTGATAAAGTACGACCGGAGCGGATTGAAGAGCTTGCCGAGAAATCCCTTCTTGGCAAAGTCGATCATGCTCGGATCCAGATCCTTCAGCTGCGTGTGCAATTCGGCCAGTCCCTTGGCAACCGGGCCGCCTTCCTCGCCCGATTTCGCAAGATTGCCGACCGAGACCTGCAGCAGGGTGTTTTTGTCGGAAGACCGTTTCATGGTATTCAGACCGTAAGCGTCGATCGATTGAAGAATCTCTTTGCGCTCTTCCAATGACTCGACATCCATCGCCATAATCATCTTGACGTTTGAATCCGCTTCTTCTTTCAGCTTTGCCTCTTCCTCCGGCAATGGCTGTATGGTAGGCTCAATCTCGGCCTTCAGCTCCTCTGTACTAGATACGTTCATCGAGAATGCCATTGAAATCCCCCCTCGAATTGGTTACATTTGCACATTGAATAGATTTCCGATTTTGTACACGACATCGTCCGTATCCGCGTTAATGCTGGCCGCTTCGTTGATGCTGGAGATATTCTGCAGCGCTTGGATATTAGCGTTGTAGCCGATCGTGTAGATCGGGATCTTGTATGTCTCGATCAATCCCTTGATGTCCTGCAGCGTATAACCCTGATTCGTCTCGCCGTCGCTTAGGACGAAGATGATGGGCTTGGTGTTGGGGTCAATAGCCAATTGATCTTCGATCAGCTTCAGCGCTACGACAATCCCGTCGAAGGTGGCCGTCCCGCCGCCGGACTGCAGACTATTCACCGCTCCGACGAACAAGGACTGCTGATTCGTGTCGTACTTCGCGATCGGCAGCTTGATGGTAACGCCATCCGAATACGAGACGAGTCCGATGCTGTTATCCCTG
The DNA here is from genome assembly GCF_023715145.1 of Paenibacillus glycanilyticus. Lineage (GTDB taxonomy): Bacteria > Bacillota > Bacilli > Paenibacillales > Paenibacillaceae > Pristimantibacillus > Pristimantibacillus glycanilyticus_A. The sequence goes on from NZ_JAMBNP010000001.1 coordinate 467,868, forward strand.
CCGAGGTATTTCTGCCCCTTCAAGAGCGACTCTTTCAAACGGTTGATCGGCTCGCCGTCCATGCTGCCGGAAACGTCGGTGACGAATACCGCCGTAATTGGCTTACTGCCGTTCTTCTTCTCTTTCCACACCTTCTGCGCGGATATAAGCAGGTCGCCATCCACGGGGGCTAGCTCCGATTTGTAGGTTTCAAGACCGTTAAATCCTCTTTCCTGCGCGGTTTTCATATACTTGTCTTGCGTCACGAACTCGGCAAATTTCTTGAGAATATCCAGCTTCTCCTGCGGCAGATCGCCTAATGCATAAAGCGGACTATCGTGTCTGAACCCAAACGGCGTAAATACGTACCCGCTCTTCAGATCCGCGGCGTTGACGTACGTTTGATATTCAAGGACGAATGCGTCTAGGGCGCCCGACTTTGCCGCATCTCGCATCTGAATGGTCGTGGAGGCGATGAACGGTACATTGGACTGAAATTTTTCAAACTCTTGCACTGCCTGATCGCTCAACAAATTGGTATTATCGAAGGTATGAAGTGCCGTTACGAGGAAATTCAGGCCCGTGGAGCTGGCGAAGGGATCGGTATACCCCATGGAAAGCTCGTTATTCGCGATGGCTTCCGTGACGGATTGGATATTGACGGAGCCATACTTGTCGATCATCTCGTCGTACTTGGCTTTGGCAATGACGATTCCCGGAACATTGCCGACTAAACGTTTGGCCACGAGCTGCGCGTTAACTCCGCTTGCCTGAACCATCTCGCCCCATAGTTCATTCGAAGGGGTGAACGCATCGGGAACATACTTGCCGGATTTGATGTAGTCGGCGGCCGTACCCGAGGCGATATTGCGAATTTTTACCGACGCGGGCTTCCCGTTCACGGTAATATTCGCATTGTTAAACTCGGTAGCCACGTCCGTCAGCCATCCGTCGACGCCCGTTCCCGACTTTTCCGTGGACGAGAAAATCTCGACGTAATTGTCGTTCGTATTGTTCACCGTGACGGGAAACTTGCCGATGTCGGGCAAGGACGCGGCCACATCGACGGGGTCCAGATCGATTTGGCCTTTCACGGGCGTTTCGGTAGTCGGGGAAATTTTCTTGTACAGCTTGCTCAACCGATCCCCGGCATTCTCGGTCGTCACCTCCGCTTTCGATTTGCCCAGGTTGGAGGTCAAGGTTACCCCGGCATAAACAAGCCCGAAGACGACCACCAGAAGAACAGCGGAGATTAGCATAAAACTACTTTTTCTTTGCATCGAGGCCACCTCTTAATTCTTGTAGTATTGGGTTTGTTTGATCAGCGTGTCGATTTCCTGCATGCAAAGCATGCTGTCGATGTCGCCCGGCTCCAAACTGTCCAAGCGGGAGATCTCCAGCATGAGCTGATCCAGCTTTAACAAGATTTCCTCGTTTGTGCCAAGCGATTGCTTCGTGAAGGAAAGGTATTCGCCGTACACGTTTTTCCTGGCTTGCAATAGCTCCTGCGGCAATGGCGGCGGCTTCCGGCCCGAAACGCTTTCGAACTCCGACGGGTCGAATGTATGCAGCCGATTGAGGATGCTCCTGACGTTCAGGTAGAAGAGCTTCTCCACCTCGCGGATGACGGTAGAAAACTTCTTATAGCTCAATTCCGCGGGATCGAAACGCTGCTTCAAGACCTCGAGCAGCGTGTTCTTTTTCTTCCGCATTCGTTCCAGCTGACGCAAAGCCAAACCGATATCTTCTTCTAAAATTTTAATGCCCTTGAAGCGCGTTAATGCCACAACATAATCGTCATGCGTCTTAATCTCCTTCACCGGCAGGGCTGCCGGGCCTTTAAATAGGAGAAAGTAACACCCATAGGTCAGCGTAATGGCGCTGGCGACAAGAATAGTCACGCCGATTGCCGAAGAAAGAGCATTGTCGCCAATCTCGATCCCTATAAATCCGCGGGAGAAAACGACAATATTCAACGCTACGACACCTAGTGTCAAGCCTAGCAGCTTTATGTATCCGGTTACGTTCATTCTCCCCCTCCTCTGCCCTTCCCGTTTCATTTTCATTGTACAACAATGTTAAATCTTGGGGCTAGAAATTTATGGATGATCGTTTAATCTCTAGCAAATTCGTCCAACCCTATAAGAACATGAAGAAATAACCATTATTGGGCATATACGCGCGTGCGGCGGTTGTCGTTTCCGTTTTCAAGAAAATCCGAGAAGAAGCGCTGGTGAATGGAAGCTGTTATACAGAAAACCACCTCATTGGGTGGTTACGGGTGGCCGACTGCACGATAACGCAACAAACAGCAGCCGATATTGATGTGCTCCTCTGGGAGCCTGTCAATTATCGGCTGCTGTCGTGTTTTGCGAATAGTTTTGAGTTCGAATAAAAGGGAACGGTTGCTTCGCTTACGGGGTTTACCCTTTGACCGCTCCTTCCGTAATCCCTTGAATGATCCACCGCTGGAAGAACGCGAAGATCATTACGATCGGAATTGACGAGAGAATCAGCGAAGCGAGAATGAGCGCCCAGTCCCGGCTGTATTTGCCGAAAAACATGTTGATCGTCAGAACGAGCGTGTATTTGCGGTAATCGTTCAACAGCAGTACCGGCAACAGGAAGTCATTCCATAACCAGAGCAGATTCAACACGATGATCGTGAATGTGATAGGCACAAGCAGCGGGAAAATGATCAGGAAGAACGCTCTCCATTCGCCGCAGCCGTCCATACTCGCTGATTCGTCCAGTTCACGGGGGATGCCTTTAACGAAGCCGTGATAGAGGAAAATCGCCATATTGACGCCAAGTCCCGCGCAGACTACCCCAAGTCCGAACGGAGAGCCCTGTAACCCAAGATCTCGAGCCATTCGAGTTAGCGTAACCATGATCGTCTGAAACGGAATGAGCATGGAGGCGACGAACAGCATGAAGATCCAACCGCTCAGACGGCTTCGCGTGCGAGATAACTTATAGCCAGCCAGGGAACTGCACACGACGATGCCGACAATGCCCGTCACGGTCACGATGATGGTATTCCAGCCGCTTCGCAGCATGCTCGCTTTCTTGAACGCTTCGGTGTAATTATCGAATTTCAAGGTAGGCGGCAAGCCCAACACGGAGTTGTATACCTCGCCCTCCGTCTTGAACGAATTGACGATGGCCATGTAAATCGGAAAGAGGAAGTAGACCGCCAGCACGGCGAGCACGACCCAGGCCAGAACGGAATAGACGCGTCTGCTCATGCTTCCACCTCCCGCTTCTTCATGATCGATACTTGAATCATGGTGATAACGAGGATGATCAGGAATAAAATAATCGCTTTGCTGCTGGCATATCCGTACCGGTTGTTGCCTTGGTACGCTTCCTCGAGAATATTCATCGTGATAACCTGCGTCCCCCGTCCAGGACCTCCGCCGGTCAAGGCATAGACCAGATCATACACCTTGAACGAGCTGTTCAAGGTCAGGAAGATACAGATCGTCAGAGCGTGCGCGATCAGCGGCAGCGTGATATACCGGAGCATATGGAATGGCGTCGCCCCGTCGATGATCGCCGCTTCTTTCAAGTGTTGCGGAATCCCCTGAATGGCCGACATATAAATCAGCATCAGCGTGCCGACCCCGCCCCATAAGGACACGAGCAGAATCGACCAGAACGATACCTGGGGATCGCCAAGCCAGGACAGATCCAGGAATTTGAACACGGCATACTCGGAAAGGGCTGGAATGACCTTTGAGAAGACGAATACCCACATAAACGTACTAATGATGACGCTTAGCATGTTCGGCAGGAAGAAGATTGTCCGAAACAGCCCCTTTGCCCGCGTGCGGGATTCGATAAGCATCGCCAGCAGCAGGGCGAGCACATTCTGGAAGACGACCGCCAAGATCACGTATTTGGCGGTAAACAAAATGGCGGAACGGAAGTAACGGTCGCTTTTCAGCGCCTCGACGAAATTTTGAATGCCAACGAAGTCATAGGTCTTGTTCAGGCCGTTCCAATCCGTGAAACTGTAGTACGAGCCTTGGATCATCGGGATGACCAGAAACAGCAGATAAAGCACGAAGGCGGGCAGAACGAACAAAATAAGTGACAAGGATGCTCTGTAACGTCGGCTCGTCATGATTGCATTCACTCCTTAGGAGAGACATCTCCCGTTTCCGCCTGCTCCCAAGGGAAGCCCTGCGGAAACGGAATACGCTCGTTTTGATACGGGTCCGGGTTACTTGGCGGCTGCCGCGTTGGCTTCCTTCCAGGCTTTGTCCAATTCCGCGATGACGTCTTCTTTGGACAGCTTCTTGTCGAAGTAGGATTGCAGCGCTTTGCCCGATTCGTCTTTCACCGCGGACGGAATCGCAGGGTCCCTGTAGGATTGTCCTTTGTTCACGTAAACGGCGGCGTCTTCTACCCAAGGATAAGGCTTGAAGGTATGATTCTTGGAAACCGGGTTGAATTTGAGGCTTTGGTACAGGTCGTTTGACGCTTGGTCGTCAAGGATAAAGTTGAGCAGGTCGATTGCGACTTCCTTGTTCTTGCTGTTTGGTGGAACCGACAGGGCTGTGGACACCGAAACGTTGATGCGCAGCGAAGCCGGGTCGTCGTTTATCGGCAGCGGCGCAACGCCGAATTCCGCCTTGTCGTTCATCTTCAGGATGCTGTCCGCGTCCCATGTGCCTTGTACCCACATCGCCGCTTTGCCGTTCGCAAAGTCGGCCGCGCCATCATCGTTGCCTTTCTCGAAGGCGCGATCCGTGCCGTTCGCGTTGACAAGATCGATAATGTCGAACATCTCCTTGATGTCCGCAAAGCTGCCTTGGTCGCTATTCATTTTATCCATAAAGTCCGGGTGACTGCTGTTGACGAGGCCGCCTACCGTCAGCGGCAGGAACAATTGCGGAATCCAGCTTTCCTTGTAGCTGAGCAGGAACGGCGTTACCTTGTTGTCCTTAAGCTTCTGCACAACCGCCTTCATTTCCGTTAGCGTGTTAGGCGGCGTGATGCCGAGATCGCTAAAAATCTTCTTGTTGTAAAGGTAGCCCCATGACAAGCTTTCCATCGGCACCGCTACGACTTTGCCGTCCATGGATACAAGGTCCTTGATGCCGTCGATCAGCTTGCCCGCGAGCGGCTGGTCGGAGAGGTCGGTCAGGTAGCCGGCTTTATAAAAGGTAGGCATATCGTTGCCGGCATGGAGGCTGAATACATCGGGCACGTCGCCCGTGGCGAGACGGGTTTTCAAAATCTGCGGGGCGTTGTCCGCGCCCGGATATTCGGAGTTGAACGTGACTTCGATGTTTTTCTCGGCTTTCTCTTTCTCCGCGAATTTCTCGAAGTAGCCGTCGAACTGCTCCCGGAAACGGTCTAGGCCGCCAAGGAAAATCTTCAACTCGACTTTCTTTGGCGCTTCGGCCACCGTATTTGCAGGCGCGTTGTTCGCCCCGCTTCCTTGCGCATTTCTGGCGCCTGCCCCGTTATTCGCGTTGCCTCCACCGGACGAGCAGGCAGCCGTTAGTCCCAGCACTGTAACCGCTGTCAATATTGAAATCGTTTTTCTCATTCCAAGACCTCCCTAAGTAATGATAACGCTTACGTTATGAGTATAACGGGAGGCATTACCTTTGGCATTGGACCGCATTTGCGCGTTTTTATGGACGATATTGATATTTAGCATGTTGATCGACGCTTCGAATCCGCCCGGACCGCACATTCACTTTCACTGCTCCGCCGATTCCTTTCTCGCCTGGGCTGGCGTGATACCCGTAACTTTCTTAAAGATGCGGTGAAAATAGGTCAGGTCGGAATACCCCACCGCTTCCGCCGCGGTTTTGATCGATGCGGAAGACTGCAGCAGCCGATTCGCTTCTTCTACCCTCTTCATAACGATGTAGTCCATAACCGTCGAGCCCGTCGACTGCTTGAATGTCCGCGACAGGTGCTCCTTGCTTACGAAGTAGAGGCCCGCGATTGACTCCAGAGTAATCGGCTCTGCGAATGAACGGTTGATGAACTGCCGGATATGCTCGATATCGATGCGATGCTTGCTTTGGCGGAGCTGAATCGTCTGCTCCAACACCGCTCCGTACGAAGAGCGGAGCATGCCCATCCATTGCTCGAGCGGCGTGAAGTCGGTTACGAAGAAGGAGGCTGCCTGCTCCGGAAGCGCTCTGGCGGAATCAATATCGGCTTTCGCCATCAGCTCGTCCAGCAGCAGCATGAAATGCTTGTACAGTAAATGATGCAGCCCAGGAGCAGTGTTTGCCTGTGATCGCAGCAGCGTTTCGAGCGACTCGAACGACTCGCGGACGGCCTCGGCCCTTAGCTCCTGGAACTGCCGCGAGATCTGCTCCTTATATTCGGTTACCACGTTCATTAGGTTTTTGTCCATGGGCTGCGCGGCATGAAGTCCCCGCGCCATCCGCAGCTCCGATACTGCCTTCTCCAGCGCCCGGTTCAATTCTTCCGCCTGCACGGGCTTCAGGATATATTCATCCACCCTGGAGAGGATCGCCTGCTTCGTGTACGCGAAATCGTCGAAGCCGCTGATAACGATCTTTCGGATGAAGGGATAATCCTCCGTCAGCTTCTTCAGCAGCTCCGCCCCGTCCATTCCGCGCATGCGCATATCCGTGATGACGATCTCCGGGTGGATCTCGTCGATGATGCGCAGTCCGCTTAACCCTTCTTCCGCTTCTTCCACTTGTTCGATCCCGAATCGCTCCCAATCCGCGAGTCGCTTGATGCTGTCGCGCGTCCAGAATTCATCGTCTATGATAACCGCCTTCATGTCTTCTCCCCCTCTTCTTGCGCGGGTATGAGCAGCTTCACCGTCGTTCCCGCATTCAACGCGCTTGAGATGAACAGTCCGTATTCGTCGCCGAAGAGCAGCTTGATCCGCGCGTTGACGTTGCTTATGCCCATGCCCTCCCCGTTCTCCTGCCCATCCGCCGGCTGGCTGAGCTGACGGCGGATTTCAGCCAGACGCGCTTCATCGATGCCCATGCCATTATCGGCGATGTCTATTTCAATCTCGTCCAGCACTTTCTCCACCCGAATGGATATCGTCCAGGCATCCATTTTCCCTTCCAGGCCGTGAAAGAAGCAGTTCTCCACGATTGGCTGGAGCGAAAACTTCGGAATACTGCAGCCCAGACATTCCTCGTCCGCATCGATTCGAATCTCGATCATGTTCTGGAAGCGCAGCTTCTGAATCTGCAGGTAGTTCCGGGCATGCTCTAGCTCGTCCGCGATCGTGACCAGGTCCGATTTCATCCGGATCGTATACCGGAACAGATCGCTAATCGCGCGGACATGGTCATTGATCTCCGGCACGTTCCGGGACAGCGCGATACCTCCGATCGCCTGCAGCGCGTTATGCAGAAAATGCGGATTAATCTGTGCCTGCATGGCCTTCACCTGGGCCGTCCGTTTCTCGATCGTGGCCTTGTACTCTGTCTGGATCAGTTCCTTGATCCGGCCGAGCATGGAGTTGAAACGTCGCTCCAGCGTGCCGATTTCGTCGCTTCTCGGCTCTCGGATGTCTACATCGAAATTCTGAATTTCAACCGCCTTCATCGACTGCGTCAGCCGGATAATTGGCCGCGTCGTAATGTACGCGATGAGCACCGAGGCCGCAATCGCCACGACCGCGAATACCAGCGCCGTGAACAAGCTGAAATTCAGCGTGGAGGACGTGCCTTCGGTCACGTATTCAATCGGAATGAATTTCACGAGCCAGACTTGGCCTGACACGCTCGGCTGATAGAACAGGAAGCCCCTTTTGGATTCCGTGTAGCCGGGTCCGTTCGGTCCTGCCAGCGCCGCCTTCACCGTCTCCGGATCGGTCGTGATCCGCTTGGAATAGGGATTGTACATGACGTTGCCGTCCGCATCCGCCACGAATACCTCGCTGTTCGATTCCGAGCGGACCATGTCGAGCACGCTATTCATCATTTTCCACCGCACCTCGAGCCTGACGCCTCCGAGCACCTCCCGGTCCGGGAACCGGTTCATGCTGCGGACGATGGAGAAAGTGTTCTGCCCGTTGTTGAGCAGTAAATTCAAGCTCTCGTGCGATTGCCCGATCTTCCCCCAATCCACCTGCGGCGTATTCAGCTGATCAGTCGTAATGCCCGCGTCCTTATCGACGACATAGAGTCGATTCTGAGATTTCAGATATAGCGCAACCTGGGCGATGTTCTTGTTGTTCGCGCTGTACAACGACTTCAGCTTATCGATCGTATATTGGTTTACGAACGACGGCGTACCCTCGCTCTGAACCGTGCCTCCGGTCGCATTAGGAAACAACGTGCTGTCGAGAAGAAGCGAATAAGACACCGCCTGCAATTGATCAAACTTCTCTTCAAAATATTTGGCCGCCCATTCCATCCGGGATTCATTCGACCGGATGACCTCCGATGCAAGCGAATGCTTCGTCGTTTTCGTCGCGAACAGCGTAACGAGCGACAGCGGAAGCACGGCGATCAGCACCATGAGCAGCATTAGCTTGTACCGAAGGCTGATTTGAAACGGGCGGACGATTCCCCGCAAAGCATTTCTGGCCCACTTGATCCTCATCGGTATCCCCTCTTGTACGTATGATGGCAACTACAATCAAGTTTGACGCCAGCCTGACCGGATTGTCAACGCTTTCATTCGTCGAAAGCTTTGAGATCAGGAGACGAGCCGATAGAAATGATGCGTCATTCACGCATAAAAAAAGCACAGACCCTCTAAGGAGTCAGTGCTTATCGCATATACTTCCATAACATCCAGCAGATCAAAGCGGAGATCCAAGATACAAATCCAAAAATGATGACGATCTTATTCTCGCTCCAGCCATATTTCAAACTGAAATGATAGTGAAACGGGGCCATCCGGAACAATCTCTTTTTCGTTCTCTTGTAATACCAGACCTGCAAAATGACCGATAGCTGCTCGGCTATATAGACGGAGAATAATAACGGAATAAGAATTTCTACCTTCTCAATGACAGCTAGAAAGGTAAGCGACCCGCCAATCGCCAGCGAGCCGGTATCGCCCATAAAAGCTTTGGCCGGATAAATATTGTATAGGAATAACCCCAGCAAACAACCGATCATGACCAACGAGAACGTTTTAACTTCCGTCTTGTCCGAAATCATAAAAAAGAAAAAATAGGTCGGAATGGAGACATTAATCAGCAGTCCGTCGAGTCCATCGGTAAAGTTGATCGCATTCGCGGAGCCGACAATAAAGAGCATCATCAGAATCAAGTATAACCAAATCGGCAGATGAATCGCTAAATCACGAAACAACAGAATATCGGAGCTCAAATGGAATTGCGTCAACAGAATATATAGCAATAGAATCGTAAATGCAAACTGGAATACCAGCTTTGTTTTCCCGGAAATACCCGAAGGATCCTGAAAGGCCGCCTTCTTCATATCATCCATAAAACCAACCAGGCTAAACAGTATAAACGTTGCGCCCAGAAAAAGCACAAGCGGCTTAGGGTGAAAATAGATCGAGGTAAACACTCCGGTAAGCAGAATGAGTCCAGCCATCAGCGGCGTGCCGCGTTTGGCCTGATGGTCCGCCGGCAGCTCCACCCGAATAGGTTGAAGCAGCTTCAGGCTGCGCAGCCCCCAGATCAAGACAGGAGTAAACACCGTCACAATGACAAACGAAATACTTAGTGCAACAAGTAACGAAATATCCACCGCCGTCTCTCCCCCTTGCTTACATGCCACCTACGCTTATCCAATATTTTACTGCAGCACCATGCCCTCTACAATGACTCGTCACTGATAATTGCATAATAGCTCTTCTTAACTTTTGCTCAAAGGCAATAAATGAGCAAACGAAAATAGCCGCCCTTCAATGTGAAGAGGCGGCTTGAACATTTCTCTATGTTGGTTGTCTCTTATTTTGAATAAATTTTTCAAGTATGACTTCTGCCGTTTCTCGCGCATGCCGGGCGGACTCTAAGTCGGTTTGCATCATTCTGGTCGTAATTGCGCCTTCCACCAGCAAAAATAAACGGTTCGTCAATGCTTCGCGATTTGATGTCTCGAGCTCTTCAACAAGGGAAGCAATGAACTCGCGCATAAACATTTTATAGTGATGAGCTGCCTCAAAGTAAATGTGCGAGCGGTCCAAAAACTCGGATGCCGTCTTAATATAAGTACATCCATTGAAATCCGGGTCTTCGAACCACTCTCCCAGCACATCATAGATAGCCAGCAATTTTTCGGATGGGTTCGTACCCTGCTTGTTGACGCTTGACTCAAACCATTTCCTCCATTGTTCGTCCTGTCCCCTTAAATAGGCAAGCACCAGTTCATCTTTTGATTGAAAATGGTTATATAGCGTCATCTTCGCAATTTGGGATTCCGACACAACTTGATCAACACCAGTCGCGCGAATGCCTTGTTTATTAAAAAGGCCAGAGGCGATTTTAAGAATGTGCTCCTTCTTGCTTTTATTCGCCACCAGATTCCCTCCATTCGATTGAAACACAGCATTATATACAGACCTGTATTTATAGTATACTCCGTCACTAAACCATTAGGCAAATATCGCCTAAAAAAAAACGCTTGAAACTATACAGACCTGTATGTATAATTTCTGGTGTCGAGAGTTTTCCGACAACAACCCATATTCGAGAGGTGACAGACATGATTGTATTGCATAAGACAGCCACAGTTAATGGATTAAATATTTTTTACCGAGAAGCAGGCAGCAAGGATCGGCCAACGATTCTTTTACTGCATGGATTTCCGTCGTCTTCGCACATGTTCCGGAATTTAATCGTTAGGCTTGCAGACAGCTATCATATTATTGCGCCCGATTATCCGGGATTCGGCAACAGTGACCAGCCATCCACAACGGAATTTGACTATACCTTCGACAACCTTGCTCACGTAATAAACGGCTTTGTGGAGCAGCTTGGCTTGAACAAGTACAGTCTTTATGTGCACGATTACGGAGCTCCTGTTGGCTTCCGATTAATGGTTATGCATCCGGAGCGAGTTCAAGCTATTATTACGCAAAACGGAAATGCATACGAAGAGGGTCTTATAGAGGCCACATTTAAACCAATTATGGAATACTGGCGAGATGCCGCCGATGAAACGAACCGAAATCAGATGCTGGGTTTGTTGAAGCCTGAACTGACTAAATTTCAATATGTAAACGGCACTCGCAATCCCGAAGCCATTAGCCCGGACGCTTATAAAATGGACCAGCTTGTCCTCGATCAGCCTGGCAATAGCGAGATCCAGCTTGCGCTCTTTTATGATTATCAAAACAACATTAAACAATACCCCGTTTGGCACGAAAGCTTCCGTTCTTATCAACCGCCAACCTTAGTCGCTTGGGGCAAAAACGACATCTTTTTTGGTCCTGCCGGTGCGCTTGCGTTTCAGAAAGATTTAAAAGATGCGGAAGTTCATTTGCTCGATACGGGACACTTTCCGTTGGAGGAGGATTTGGAAGCAAGCGTTGCTTTAATTAAAAGATTTTTAGCCGATCGATTGCCGAAGGATTGAACTATCATCTAATGAATTTTCTATAGAATTACAACTGGTCATCCGTGACCTCAATAGTTTTTTTAATCAAATCCAGGTTGCTCTGTATTTCCATACAACCTGGATTTATTTTTTATTGTCTCCCTGTCTCGCTGGCTGGTTCAATCCTTCAGCCTTTCTCCATAATTACATGGCCCGGAGCAGGCTCGAATAGAACGAATCCGGCCATATCCCGCGCTCGGTAATCGATTCCGCGATTCCGTCCAATAAGCAGTATATTCCGTGTCTCGGACGCCCCATCCGCGGGCAGCATGAGGGCTAGTACGTGAGTGAACGATTCGCGGAGTGTGGCGTGAAGAGCGCCAATCAACCTGTCATTAGGTCCTTTGCCCGTCACGTTCAGCACGATCGTCCCTCCTGCCTCGAGCTTGCCTGCCGCACTTGAAAAGAAAAGATCCGTTGTCAGATGCCGAGGCACGCCTCTCTCGGTAAAGGCGTCCACAATAATGGCATCATAGGTCTCCGCTTCCTCGCCCTCCAAAATGCGACGGCCGTCGCCGATAGCGATAGACTCCCCGTCGTATCCAAAATACTGTTCGCTCGCTTGGACGATCCGCGCGTCGAGTTCCGCCGTTTTGAACCGAGCTCTCCGGAAATGCCGGGCGATTGTTCCTATCCCGTGCCCGATCTGAAAAATATGCTCCAGCCGTTGATGGTTATGCTCTAGCAGATGGACGATCGCTCGCGGATACTCGAACACGATCCTCTGTGGATCGTCTAGGTCAAGCGCTCCTTGCATGGCCTCATCCGAAAATTGCAGCACTCGGAAATTCCCCTTCTTGCCGTAGAGCTCCGTTACGTCGCCAACGACAAATCTATCTAGACCATCTTCTGTAGGTGCTTCGTAAAGCACGCGCATAGCGCGGTCCTCCTTTTGCTGAAGTTATGAGATTGCTTCTCTATCTCCAATATGGAGCAGGATAATCCATTTATCTACCATTTGAAAGCAATAAAGAGAGTGCTTTCTTCGAAAATTCATCCTTATGCAATAAAACAAGGAAATTCGTACCTGAAAGCGCTTAACTGTACCTTGTTCGATATTCGTCTTTCACACTATGATTTGAACAAAGAAAGCGCTGTCTTTTCCGCTATTTCTCCAATATGCGGGCAGTGCGTTCTTGATTGCATCCTATTTACGCGAAGGAGTGAAATTTATGAAAGCATTGCACAAACCAAAAATTGCTGCAAAGTTGTTTGTCTCGTTCAAACCGGTAGGCGCCATTATCCTGGGTATTGCCCTCCTGCTGACTGCCGTCTTCGGCGGCTACGGCATACTGGCGCCACGCGTCGCGGAGGCTGCAAACAACGGGTTGGCGCTAAAGCCGCTGATGGGCTGGAGCAGTTACAGCATGCAGGTGTATTCCGGCAACGGCGCATGGATTACGGCGGCGCAAATTAAAGCGCAGTCGGATGCGATGCATCAGAAGTTGCAGTCGCACGGGTATGAGTACATCAACGTAGACGCGGGCTGGAACGGCAGCCTGGACGGCTACGGACGGCCCGTGCCGAGCACAACGCTTTATCCGAACGGACTGACGGAAGTCATAAATTACGTACATGCCAATGGACAAAAGTTCGGCCTGTACATGATTCCGGGTCTCTCCCCGCAAGCTTATGACGCCGATCTGCCGATCTACGGCGCACAAGGCTGTTCGATGCGGGACATTGCCGTCCAACCACTTACTACCGCGGATTATTGGGGATTGGATTACAAAATTGATTTTGGCAACCCATGTGCCCAAAAATACATTGATTCCATCGCGGATCTGTTTGATTCCTGGGGCGTGGATTTCGTGAAATTCGACAGTGTTACCCCGGGATCCGGGCATAACGATACGTCCATCGACGCCCGTGGCGACGTGGCCGCCTGGTCACAGGCTTTGAGCGCGCGCGGAATCTGGTTTGAGATTTCATGGGCGCTCGACCACAACTACGTCGACACCTGGAAGCAGTACGCCAACGGCTGGCGCGTGGACTGGGACGTGGAGTGCTATTGCGTTAATACGGCGCTGACGAGTTGGCCGAACATTGCGCGGCTATTCCCCGACGCCGCAATCTGGTGGCGGGACGCCGGTCCTGGCGGCTGGAACGACTTCGACTCGCTTAACGTCGGCAACGGCGCTATGGACGGACTGACGCAGGACGAGCGGCGGACGGCAATGTCGCTGTGGGCAATGTCCTCTGCGCAGCTGTACACGGGCAACGATCTGACCAACCTGGACGAGTTCGGTTTATCGCTGCTTACAAACGACGAAGTGATCGCCGTCAACCAAGCGGGCCGGCCTGCCCATCCCGTCTCCATGGCGACCAACCAACAAGTCTGGTACGCGAACAACGGCGACGGTACGTATACCGTAGGGTTGTTCAACCTCGGTGCCTCCGCCTCGTCGGTGACTGTCAATTGGAACGATATCGGCCTGAACGGCACCGCATCTGTCCGCGATCTGTGGAACCATAGCGATCTCGGTTCCTTCAATACGGGTTACACCTCCGTCAATTTGCCGCCGCACGCCTCGCGATTGCTCAAGGTGACGGCCGCCGGCGGTTCTGTAACCGCTAACGACGATGATACCGGCGTCAAGTATACGGGTGCCTGGCAGCGCAGCTACAACCGCGGACTCGGAGACTATCAAGATGACGTGCATTTTACTCAGGCGAATAACGATGCCTTTGAATATACCTTCCAGGGCACCGGGATTGAGCTGATCACGGAGAAATCTTCCGATCAAGGGAATATCGACGTCTATATCGATAACGTCTTCAAAGGAACGGTCAGCACCTATAACGCTACAAGGCAGACCCAACAGACCGTGTACAGCGCGAGCGGACTGACGAACGGGACGCATACGATCAAAGCCGTCAAAAAATCCGGCGCTTACATGCTGCTCGACAAGCTGCGCTTCTTCGTGGCGTCGCCGCTCGCCGTGAACGATACGGATCCGGGTATTGTATATTCGGGCGCCTGGTCACTTAATAGCGCCAGAGGCTTCGGCGATTATCAGGATGACGTCCACTTCACGCAGACGAACAACGACTCCGTGCAATACACCTTCAACGGAACTGGTGTCGACCTCGTCACGGAGAAAGACGCAGCTCAAGGCAATATGGATATTTACATTGACAACGTATTCAAGCAAACCGTGAATACCTACAGCCCTTCGCGCCTCGTCCAGCAAACGGTATTCAGCATAAGCGGACTGCCGAGCGGCATTCATACGATCAAAGCCGTTAAAAAATCCGGTACCTACATGCTGCTCGATCAGTTAAAAATAAAAAGTCCGCTCATCCAATACAACGACACCGATTCCGGTATCACCTACACGGGCTCTTGGTCGTTGAATAGCAACCGCGGCTTTGGCGATTACAACAATGACGTTCATTTCACGCAGACGAACAACGATTCCTTCCAATTCGCTTTCACGGGTACTGGCGTGCAGCTCATCACGGAGAAGGACGCGTCTCAGGGCAACGTGGACATCTATATCGACAACGTGTTCCAGACGACGGTCAACACGTCAAGCACCGCACGGCAGGTTAATCAAGTTGTCTACCAGGCAACGGGCTTGACTAGCGGCAATCATACTTTAAAGGCCGTCAAGAAGTCCGGTACGTACATGTTGCTTGACTCTATTCGTGTTACGCCATAATATGGCTCACCACAAAGCAGCTCTAAATGTTGAGCGAATAAAGCAATAGACTTAAAACTCCGAAACAATAACATATCCATAAAAATGGTCGCACCTTAAGGCGCGACCATTTTTCATTATTGAATTCTAATGCCGGTAGAATACTGAAAGTGGCAATTATGCCGTTAGTTGAGCCGCGATGCTGTTTAATTCGGCTACGTCTTCGTCGGATAGCTTCAAGTTGGATGCACCGGCGCAGTTAACAATATTCACCGCTTTGCTGGCGCCGGGAATTGGCAGAATGACTGGCGACAATTGAAGCAGCCATGCAATCGCGATCTGTTGCGGCGACGCATCATAACTTCTGGCAATCCGCGAAAGCTTCTCGTTGCTGCCGATGCCTTGCGCGTTACCCATGCCGTTTAGAGGGCTGTAAGGCAGGAAGGCAATACCGAGCTCTTCGCAGCGCTTCAGTACTTCCATGGACGAATGGTCAAACAAATTCATACGGTTTTGAACAGACGCGACTGTTACGATTTCGCGAGCTTCTTCGAGTTGTGCAACGGAAACGTTGGACAGCCCCACGTGAACGATCTTCCCTTCCCGCTGCAATTCCGCGACTGCTCCCACGGATTCCGCAAACGGAACCTTAGGATCCGGACGGTGGAATTGATAGAGTGCGATTGCTTCCACGCCAAGCGCACGCAAACTGTCCTCGCACGCTTGACGCAAGTGTTCAGGACGGCCGTCGGTTTCCCATCGTCCATCCGGACGAATGTGGCCGCCTTTTGTCGCGATGACCGCTTCGGGCCGATTATGTAAAGCTTTGGCCAGCAGACGTTCGTTATGACCGTTTTCGGTCGAATTCAAACAATACGAATCGGCCGTATCGAACAGGGTAATGCCTTGCTCCAATGCGGCATGCACCGTTCTGATGCCGTCTTCCTCCGAAGGGCGTCCATTAACGGACAACGGCATTCCGCCCATTCCGATTTCCCCTACGATTATTCCCGTCGAACCTAGCTTACGTTGTTGCATTGTCATGGTACAACCTCCTTAGAGATAGTTTTTAAGCTTCCAAAAATAGTAACGAATAATCAGTTTAAGTATATCAGTTCAGCCTTTTCACCAGTAGTACTGAAAAAAACTTCATCTAGTTACTTTGATGTAAGTAAATCATTTATTTCAAACCATATGGAATCCACTCTCTTACAAAACTAGTTGTAATTTCTGCATCAGCCATGAATATTGCCGCATGATATTACTGCGTGATTCCGGTCTCTTCAATTTCCATCTTCACATTCACTTTTACGTTTAACAATCCATATTCTCTTTTCCACTTCTCTTCATTCCAATTTCTCGTCTTGCTCCTAACGAAATCTCCCAAACCAAGCGGGTCGATACCTTCTGTCTGAAACTTTTCAGAGCTGAAACTTTTCTCCAGCACTTCCTTAGCTTTTCCGTCAACAACAGCCAAATACATCCGGCGAGAAGCTTGTGCGTCGCGCAATACAATATCCAGCTCGCTCCGCACCCCTTTTGATGCCAGCTCTTCCGATTAAAACCACTGAAAGCTTTTCCGCGTTGAGGGGTCTGTCCAATCGCTTATCCATTTGTTCCGTCCCCCCGACGCTTGTATGGCCGACCTTCGAGAGTAATAAGGAATGAGCCCGGTTATCCGAGCCCATTCCATAAAGGTTACTAATCGACGACGTTCGAGATGACCTCAATATTACCTCTAGTCGCTTTCGCGTAAGGACATACCTTATGCGCCTCATCAACGACCTCTTGTGCGATGCTGCGATCTACGCCTTTAATCGTAATGTCCAGCGTCACTGAGAGCACATAGCCGTCGTTCACATCCTTGCCGAGCGTGACGTTAGAAACAATGGAAATACCATCCGATTTGATTTTTTTCAAGCGAAGTACGGTTCCCATCGCGCCTTCAAAGCATGCCGCGAATCCTGCGGCGAATAATTGCTCCGGATTAGTTCCCTCTCCATTACCGCCTAATTCCTTTGGATATCGCAAGTCCACGTTCAGCCTGTTATCATTGGAAACAGCTTTTCCCTCTCTTCCGCCTTGAACGTTTACAGTAGCCGTGTATAGTTTCTTTTCAATTTTATTCATTTTCGCATGCTCTCCCATTCATTATCTTTTTATTTTGAACAGATTCAAGGAATTAATCTTCAAACTTTTCTTTAATTATGTTCTAACATAATCGCAGCAACTTGATCCGGAATATCTACTTGCAGCCAGTGCCCAGCAGGCAGCACATGCAATTCAGGCTTTTTCAGAAGCGTTGCCAGGTGCCGCGCGATGCCATAATTAAGATACGGATCGGTTTCGCCCCATATTAGTTTGACTGGGATATGAAGCTGCCACATTTTATTTATTCGTTTTGTGTTTCTTGCCAACTCATCGAAATGTTGTGATGTCATTTGCGCGAACGCCGGACCTGAGCTCGGCTGCTGCCGGAAGTTGGCGTCAATGATTGGACCGAGGAACTTCGAGTAATATTCCTTTTGCTCCTCTGTCAAATGCTCCTGAAACAGACTTCTTTGGAAGTTAAGCACCCATGCGAATTGTTCCGGGCTGCGTAGAATGGCTTGTGTCAGGGCTTTCAGGCTAGTCGTCGCAAACAGTTCGATGAACTCCGGATATTTGGCTGTTGGGGATTCCATGTAAAAAGCGTTTAGCAGGCAAACCGAATCGACGTGCTGCGGATATTCGATCGCATAGTTGATTGCTGCAGGACCGGAGGAATCATGCCCTACGGGCACAATCTTATCGAGCTTCAAGGCTTTCACTACCGCATGGAGATCGTCTAATTGCTGCTCGAAGCTATATTTTGCACCTGCGGGTTTATCCGAAGCGCCAAACCCGAGGAAGTCGAACACAATTACCCGCCTACCGCCTGCTATCAGGTGAGGGACCAAATCATCGTATATATGCAGGTTATCCGGATATCCATGCATGAGGACGTAGGCTGGATCTTTACCCGCGTAGTCGCGAACATAGATGCTGCCTAATCCTCGATCGATACGATGCTCTTTAAAATTTGCATTTATTGTTTTCATGGATTTCCCCCGTCCGTTTGTCTGATTCTTTTCTTAGTATGTCCTTTGTAAAAAGAACAAATATTACACCAATATTAGTCTCATATGCCCGTATTGATCGGATAACAATCGACGATGCTTATTGACTTCACCGACGTCGAAACGTACTTATTATTTGGTAATTAGGATATCCGTTTCACCTCCATCCTCCTTGCGTGCTTGATTGGTTATAAGCATATAATAGTCTCATATGCCCGTAAATGCAAATGGTTACTTTTTCTATCCGGCGAAGTTCCTGTTGGCTTAAATTTGATCATTCAACGCATCAAGCCGTGCATAGGGGCTGCCGTCATTCGCGGAACCAAGAACATCCGCTTCGAGAACGACCGAGCCGACGGAAATCGTTGGTCTGCCCGTTACCTTCTTCACCCATCCCGCCTCAAGTCTGAGCCCTCGAACTCCGGTTCCCAGAATCGGCGAGTCGAGCAATGAAACATATCCACGCCTGCATGCGCCAGCGGCGTCAACCATTGCGCGAGCTGATCCGCGTATCGACAAGCTTCGCGTCGTAGTTGTCCGCCTTCCACTGCGATATGCGAAGCACGATCGGAAAATCCGGGCCGACCGCTTTAAGGCAAGCCTGGATGACCTTCTCTGCGAAACGGTTGCGTGCCGACAAATCGCCGCCGTAGCGGTCCGTGCGGCGATTTGTTTTTGACCAGAAGAACTGATCGATCAAGCAACCGCGAGCGCCATGAAGCTCGATTCCGTCGAACCCGAGGCGTTTCGCGTGTTGCAATAAAGTCCCAAGTTAGCTTAAACAACCACTCCAAAAAATTATTGGATAACACCTCATTTATGTACCTTTTCTAACTAAATATCAAACAGGGATGTTCTCTATCTCAGATAGAAAACATCCCTGTTTTACCGTTCTACTAAGCAACTATATTCGTATCGTAGAAGCAAAGGATCCTTATGAAGATTTTTACCCTCTACGCAATCTGCATAATAACCAGATGTGCAGAATCCGACCTGGTCCCTCCAGCTAATGGAGTGATTGTGAGTGCCGCTGCATTACCTGCGGGATTTCGAACTGTGATTACTGAATTAATGACCGTTGTTTGCACAAGCGCCATTCCTACTATTTGAGAAGTTCCAGTTGCACGTCCAACCACCGTATAAGCTAGGTCAGCGCCATTAAGCGTTAAAAGCAATTGACCCGCTTCGTTTACGTTTACCTGAAACAAAACCTGATATGTGCCAATTGCAGCCAGGTTGAATGAGCTCGCATTTAAGCGAGTAATTGCTGTCCCGCTAATTGGACCGTCTTGCGGAAAACTAACGTCCGTATTAGGAGCCACAGTTGCCGCATTATCAGGAGGCATCAAGGCAAAGAAATCCGCAAAGCCTAATACACCGGTTGCGGGCCCTGCTGGTCCTGCAGGGCCCGCTGGTCCCGCTGGTCCCGTTGGACCTGTTGCTCCTGTTAGACCCGTCGCTCCAGCTGCGCCAATTGCACCTGCAAGCCCCGCTAATCCTTGGGGGCCAAGCGCGCCAATCGCTCCTGCAAGGCCTGCTGCTCCTTGGGGTCCAAGTGCTCCTGCAAGTCCTTCAGGTCCAAGTGAACCGATCGCTCCTACAAGGCCTGCTACTCCTTGGGGTCCAAGTGCTCCTGCGAGTCCTTGGGGGCCAAGCGCGCCAATCGCTCCTGCAAGGCCTGCTGCTCCTTGGGGTCCAAGTGCTCCTGCAAGTCCTTCAGGTCCAAGTGCGCCGATTGCTCCCACAAGTCCAGTTAATCCTTGAGGTCCAAGAGCTCCCGCAAGTCCTTGAGGCCCAACCTCTACAATTGCTTCGGCAAGTCCACTTAATAATTGCTGTCCGTTAAGCGGGGGACACTTTATACAAACATGCTTTCTATGCGGATGACGTTTCTTTTTCTTTCCTTTCGGATGGCATACGATATTGGGTTTTCTTTTGCACCGTTTTTTTGTATCGGAACAACTCAACCATGACACCTCCTATAAAGATTGTACAGTGTACGTGAGTTGTTTTTCTTCAGCATGGACGAATAGCTACCTATTGACTAGACTAGAATCTATTTATAGAAAAATGGGTGAATGATATGGAGGTTCATGTCACTATCCATTTAAGGCTACCGATTCCGCCTCGTAGGCCGAGCTGCCGTCCTTTGCGCCTGAAAAACTACTATATTGCGGCATTCCTTCAGACTTCCAATCCAAATAGACCGTGTATTCTTCTTCCTCTACTCCATATAACGGGATGAATCTTACTTGGCTGTCTCGATCATCATCGACGGCAAATTCCAACTGCTCCGTTGGAAGTTTAATGAGTTTCTCGAGGAGATTACTCTCGAGAACACCCTCCGGCAGACGATCCTGCCCAACCATAGCGAGCAAAATGCTGCCGTACATGACCGCCGATACGCCTTCGGAGCCTTGAAGAGGAACTAGAGACAAGCCGGCATCGATATGGATATCGATGATATCGCAATCCTCAAAAATGCGCTCAATAACGATATATCCGTTGTCTTCTATTAAATTAATAGGAACGGAATTAATTTTTACCGCTTTAACGGCTTTTTTCTTCAGTAATAGTTTTAGTGGCGTAGGACTGGCAGCTTTGATGTCGAGTCTAGATATCGGTCTGTCGGGGAATTCGCTGTTTTGAGAGATGACCACATTCTGCTCTCTCCATATAACCGTTGAAGAAATAAAAGCATTAAGCATGATCGTGCCTTCGCTTTTAAACCAGATGTTTTTCTGCAGCTCACTCATTGCTTCGATTCCGGACGCGGTACAGCACCAGAAAGAGTCATAGGGATCACTAAATTTCTTGACCGCACGGCTGCCCATAGGCTGATGATATTGAGAGAGTCCTGTTTTCGCACTCGCGCTATTCAGTATCGCGTTATATTTCAGCGTCTCCAGATGATCCAGATATTCAATCGACCCGGACCAACCAAGCAATCTCTCCAGAATCCTCTCCGTATTGTGGGCACAACAGCTTTCGCTTTCTCCACCGGTTAACGCATCCCCTAGCTTACCGTGACCTCCCCAATGCTCCGACTTCTCGGATACGCCGCCTTTAACATAAGCTGTAGCCTTTGAGCTGTTATTACCGTTGGCAAAGGTCCTTCCCTGCAAAAACGAATAGAAATTCAAGGCCATCTCCTTGTATTTCGCCTCTCCGCTGATGGAATACCGGTGCATAGAAGCAATGACCATGGGAAGGTGCGTGTTGGCGTGCAGATTCTCAAGCACGTCGTGTCCAGAACCAAGCTGATCGACAAAATAGGTCCTGTCAAACCGGTTCGCCAGCTCCAACAGTCGGGAATCCCCTGTCAATTCGTACAAGGTGTAGACAGTATCGCCGATCCCCCCGAACTCATTCGCTGGATTCACTTTCGTGCACCGGAGAATTCCGTCGATTTTCCAGTATGAGAGCTTGGAGAATCGATGATGAATATAAAGGGCTAGATTTAAGGCAAGAGTCAATGACTTGGAGCTGCCCAAATAGAGATAACCATCGACCAGACCTTGCATAATTTTGTGAAGGGTATAATAAGGCGCCCATACATTTCGATTTTCTTCGAATTCCAAAATATCCAGTTTTCCCTCTTCGAACGCGCTTAGATAACCGTTTGGCTGCGCGCATAATCCCATCATGCCGATAATCTCAAAAGCTTTATTCGCCAACAGCTTGTCTCCATCAGCATTGGAGAATTTCGCGCACGCTGAAAGGAAATGACCTGCAAAATGCCCTCTTAGTCCGCAGTGAATGTCTTCCCATCCACCCAAGGGCTCGGCGTTCGAGGGAATACCTGCATTGAGCTTAAAGGTATGCATGAGGCGATCCACGTCAAATTCAATGAGATATTTTTTTGCGAGTTCTCTTCGACTAGCAAACACTTTGTCAGTCAGTTTGACTTCATCTAAGTTAAAATTGCCTAGCATAGCAAGCACCTCTTTCTTTCGGTTTCTGATGTAAGCGCTAACTCTATTTTATAGCGGATACTCCACTATTTGAATTCACACACTTTGGATTGCATATATTATTTTTGGGTTTTCAATACTAGTAGACATCTCCAATAAAGACAACTTACAATTAGCAATATCACTGACAATGAAGGAGATTGAAACTGTGAATAATTTAAAATTACGGTTTGATCAAATTCTAACCATACAAGAATTTGGATTTCACACGACAAGTAGCCAGTACGCGCATCCGAGTCGAAGGCTTGACTGGGATGTCTTTCTCTATGTCGCTGAGGGCCACATGGAAGTATGGGAAGACGACATTGAGTATGTTATCAAAAAAGGGCAGTTCCTGTTTTTGAGAAGCGGACTAGCTCACTGGGGAGAGCCAAAAACGCCAGCGGGCACATCCTGGTATTGGAGTCATTTTATCGGTCATTCGAATATGGAGGCTTTGCAGGAATTGAATATCAATATGAATTCCTCTCCAGCCGTCTTGAACTCTCAAGAAGGATATCGGAAGTTCATCACTCTGCCCAAACATGGAACGCTACCTCAGCCTAAAATAATGGAAAATAGACTGGCTGCCCTCGTTCAATTGTTTCATTCAAGCGACCCTTTCCGGACAATTACCCTGAGCTTGCAATCCATGGAGATGTATATGAACCTATACAAAGATTCCATGCAAGAACACCAGCCAACCAAATCCGACCGTACGGTACAGCGGATTATTGATTACCTCGAGCATAAGATCTGCTATGACATAGATTCCAAGGAGCTTGCGGCTAGTCTCGATATGAATTACAGCTACCTGTGCGAAATCTTCAAGCAGAAAACCGGTAACACGATTAACCAGTACAACGCCCGGCTGTTCATGAATAAAGCAATCGGACTGATGAAGGATTCGCATCGAAATGTATCGGAGATCAGCGAGCTGCTCGGGTTTAAAAACCCCTTTTATTTCAGCAGGGTATTTAGCAAGCATATTGGTTGCTCTCCATCGGAATACATGAGCCGGATTTATTGACCGATGTATTCAGCGGCCGCAGTGTTAAGCAAGACAAGTATCGGATGTACTCGGCAACGTATCACAAGCGGTACACGAATAAATGCTTCGCAACTAGAAAGGATGGCTTATCTTGCATGTAAAAGGCTCGTCCGTGCTCCATAACCGCTCGTTCTTGCGCTTATGGATCGCACGGATTTTCTCAGCTAGTGCTTTTCAAATCTTGTCCGTCACTATCGGTTGGCAAATGTACGATCTGACGGGCAGCGCCTTTAAGCTCGGCCTCGTCGGCCTGGCTCAGTTCTTGCCCATGCTGCTGCTGACTCTGCCGGCGGGGCAGACTGCGGACCGCTACGATCGCCGTTCTATCGTCTATCTTTGCCAACTGATAGAGAGCGCCGTCGTCGTCCTGCTCGTCATCGGCAGCTTGCAGGGCTGGCTGGATGCCATTCATTTGTTAATTGCCGCCGCCCTTCTTGGCGCTTGCCGTACCTTTGAAGGACCGGCTTCAGCCGCGCTAATTCCGGATATCGTGGACCGCGAGCAATTGCCTAAAGCAGCAGCCTGGTCCGCTTCGGCGATGCAGACGGCAATGATTGTCGGCCCGGCACTCGGAGGCGTACTTGTCATCTGGGGCGTTTCTTTTGCGTACATGACCACGTTGATCGCGCTCCTGGTATCGGCCATACTGATCTTCTTCGTCAAGACCGTTCACTTTGTGAAGAAGCTGGATTCCATCAACATGGACACCTTCTTCAGCGGAATACGGTTCGTATTCGCACGCAAAATCATCCTCGGCACCATCTCGCTTGACCTGTTCGCCGTTCTGCTTGGCGGCGCGACTGCGTTGCTGCCTATCTTTGCAGAGGATATTCTTAAGACCGGTTCGCTTGGTCTTGGCCTGCTTCGTTCCGCGCCGGCAGTCGGCGCGATCGTCGTTTCTCTTATTCTAACGCGTTATTCGGTTGAGAAGGCTATTGGCAAGACGCTGTTTGCCTCTCTCGTGATTTTCGCATTAGCGACGATCTTGTTCGGACTCTCCCGTAATTTATGGCTATCTCTCTTCGCGTTGTTTCTCACCGGCGCTTCCGACGTCGTCAGCGTTGTTATCCGTTCGACGCTCGTACAGGTTAACACGCCCCAGGAGATGCAGGGCCGCGTTAATGCCGTCAATTCGCTGTTCATTGGCACATCGAATCAGCTTGGGGAATTCGAATCCGGCACGATGGCCGGACTCGTTGGCGCCGTACCAGCGACCATTATCGGCGGCATTGGGACACTAGCCGTCGCCGTCATCTGGATGTATGGGCTTTTCCCTGTTCTTCGTAATCAGAACAAGTACGCGGTAGAAGAAGGGTAAGCATGCTATTCTACTGCTTCTTCTGCTGACTGCTTCAATTCTGCCAGTGATGCTTCGATCTCCGGCGTAAGCGACGGATCAAGATACTGCGGCGCGGATCGTTTAGACAATACATTGAAATGATTCATGGCCTCCAGCTCCGCCTCGATCATCAGCACTCTCTCCTCCGCGCGAGCGAATCCTCTGACCATGCCGTCCGTTTGGAACGATACGATACTCTGGTTCAGCTGCTTCAGGGAGCTTGCCACATTAACCCGGGATTCAAGCAGCAGCCGGCGATGATTATATTCCTCTGATTGCGCTTGCAGCTGGGCGATACGCTCCTCAAGCACCTTTGTTTGTTCCCGGATCTTTGCATATTGCTCGTGATAAACGGCAAGCTTCTTCTCCTGCAGCAGCTTCTCCTGCAGCGCCAGCTTCGCGATCTGATCCTCGCCTTGGGCCACCGCCAATCTTGCTTGGCGGTCCCGCTTCTCTACTGCCGTTTCGGCATTCGCTATCAGCGCCGCTTGCCTCTTCTCAATGTACAGCTGATGAGCCAGCGCACGCTGCCCTTTCTCCAGCTCAACACTAAATTCCCGCATATATTGATTCACCATATGAAGCGGCTTCTCGCACTTATCGATCAGTACGTTCGTTTCGGCTAAAAACACGTTTTTGACACGCGTGAAGATCCCCATCTTACTTCGACTCCTTCGTTTGATTTTGTTGAATTTCCCATTGATCCAGGAAATCCGAGGCCGTCGGAATGCCTGCAAGTACACTAGACCCCTCGGCTACTCTTGACCGTTTGCCTCGCCTTCTCACCCATAACCATAAAAGTCCGACGACTAGAATCGTTCCGGCCACTGCTACTCCGGATCCAATGCCGTGCTCAAGACCCGGCTCGATATGTACGCTGCGCCCTCCGATCATCGGCCCTTGCGCCGGTATGGACAGAGCTGCATCTTCACCGCGCAGCGCTGGCACAGCCGCGTCCTCGCCATTTTTCATTTCAATCTTCATGCTGCCTGCAGGCCTGCCATGAAATTCCTGACTAACCCTTACAACTTTCATGGCATCACGCCCGTGCTCACCAACCGCAAAACTTAAGCCGGCTCCGACAGCTGCAAGGATAACAGTTGCCAGCACCGCTTTTTTTACCCAAGGTCTCGTGCGTCTCACGCATGAATCATCCTCTCATAACTGTGTTCTTGTCACTACAGTAGCAACTATATCGCGCTATGGTAAAAGTATGGTAAAGGACAAAAAAAACCCTTCCTCTTCATTATTTAAGAGAAAGGGCTGCTCGACTTTTGTGTGCTATACAGGAAACTCTATTGAAAATGTACTTCCTTTGCCAGGTGAACTCTCGAGAACGACCGAGCCCCGATGAGCTATAACGATCTGCTTCGCAATTGCAAGTCCAAGCCCCGCGCTGCCCTCCTCACGAGAGCGATGTTTCTCGACACGGTAAAACCGGTCAAAGATGCGCGGCTGATCCGCTTCGGCAATGCCGATGCCGCTGTCCCTGACAATGATCCGCCACTGCTTCGGATTAGGATCAAGGCCAACGTCGACCTTGCCTTTCTCAGGCGTGTACTTGATCGCATTATCCAAGAGGATATAGACCAACTGCTTCAATCGCTCCGGATCTCCCTTCACGGTCAGGGTCTCCGGCAGCATCGTCCGAAGAGCAATTTCTTTCTTCTGAGCAACACTATCGAAGGCAAGCACCCACTGGCGGAGCTTTGGCGCAATGTCGAAAGCGCTCATCTCGAACTCAACTGAGCCAGCGTCGGATCGGGCAAGCATCAGTAAGTGCTGCACCATCCGGCTCATCCGGCCAATCTCTTCCTTCATATCCGTAACGACTTCCTTCGAATAAGGCGTAAGGGTATCTCCGTTCTCCAGATCAATCACGTCGAGGGATGTATTCATAATGCTGAGCGGCGTCCTCAGTTCATGTGATGCATCCGCCAGAAATTGCTGCTGCTGCTTAAAGGTTAGTTGGATTGGAATCATCGCCTTTTGGGACATCGAAGAGCTGAGCTTGATGGCAGCGATAATGAAAATGATAAGAATAATAACGAACACAATGAGAAGATTGCGGAGGATATCCCAATAAAACGTGACATCCTTCGCTGCATAGATTGTGGCCGGCCCACTCGTCGTCATTATCGGATGAGCGCCAATAAAGAGCAGTCGGGTATCCGTCCTGATTATAAAATCCCCAAAGCGTTCTTGCTGTTCAGGCTGCCAGCGCAACCGGAATTTATCTTGGTCCGGCTGCCACTCTCTAATCTCTTCCCTATTTCGCTCGCTAAGCTGCGGGATTGCATCGCTCTGAGCAAGCACTTGACCACGTTTATCCAGCACATAGAAAAAGTACAGATTATCGCTGCGGCTGTTCACCAAATTCGGAACGACAACACGTCCTTCCTCGGTTGCGTACATGGTTGAGCGAAGCGAATTGCTCTGCTCCTGATACGTCATGAAGATAAAGAAGAGAGATACGATGATCGAGAATAATACAAGAAACAGAATGATGAGCCACGTGTAGGTAACGGTAAGCTTCCTCTGCGTGTATTGGAATATGTCGGGCTTCTTCCCTTTTTTAAGCGTCCATTTCAAACCGGTAGCCTACCCCCCTGATGCTGTGAATGACTGTCTCCCCATTCGAATCATTCAGCTTGTCCCGTAGCATCTTCACGGTAACATCGACATTCTTGTAGGAAACATCACTGCCTAGCCCCCAGATGCGATTGAGAATCGCCTCTCTAGTAAGCACATTGCCGGTGTTCTGCAGGAAAAAATCGAGCAGCTGATACTCCCTCGGGCTAAGCTGGACCTCTGCGCCGTCCCGCGACAGCTGGTGTGAGGTGCGATTAAGCGTGAACGGTCCGAACTTCACAATATCCAACTGCCTTGGCGCAAAATTTCGCCGAGCCAGCACACGAAGACGGGCGAGCAGCTCCTCCATCTCAAATGGCTTAGTCAGATAATCGTCGGCTCCCGCATCGAGGCCAAAAATTTTATCCTGCAGCGAATCCTTCGCCGTCAAGAGGACGATGGCTTGTCCATAATGGTTGCTCCGCAGCCGCTTGCAGACATCGACCCCGTCCATAAGCGGCATCATCCAGTCCAGGATGAGCACATCATAAGCCGAGCCATAGGAATAAGCAAGCGCATCCTCGCCGTTCTCCACCCAATCGACGTGATATCCTCCCTTTTTCTCCAACATGTATTTAACAAGCTTGCCAAGCTTCTTATCATCTTCCGCCAATAAAATATTCACGTTTACGCTCACCGCCGCTACATTCGAAATAATAGGTTAGTATATCAAATAAACGGTAAAAATACGGTAAAAATAATTCGGTCCGCTAGATTAGCAAGCAAAAAGCGATCACTCCCCGGCATCCAAAATGCCGGAAAGCGATCGCTTTGTTTAAGGCTTTATTTATTTTACTTTTCCATGGCTTTGAGCAAAGTCGCTAGCATCTTGGCCGCTTCGCCTCTAGTTGCGATCTTCGCTGGCGAAAACTGTTTATTGGGCAGGCCGTTAATAATCTCGGCTTGCTGCGCCTTTCTCACAGCTTCGCGCGCGTATGCGGAAATGTTGGCTTCGTCCTTGAAATGGATAGGCTGCGCGCTGTTCTTGAGCGTGTATCCGAGCAAGTCGGACAGTCTTACGAGGATAACCGCCATTTGTTCCCTCGAAATTTTCTCGTTAGGAGCAAAGGCATCCGGTTTAACTCCTAGCACGATGTTATTCTTCTTCGCCCATTCTACATATGGCGAGTACCAGTCGCCTGGCTTGACGTCCGCAAACGAGCTGCTCGTGAACGCGGACACGTCCGCTCCGGCGGCTCCGGCGATCAACTTGACGAATTCGCCGCGCGTGATCGCGTTATTCGGCAAGAACTGGCTGTCGTTAGCGCCGCTGATAATATCCTTACCCACCAGATAATAAATGTCCGCTTTAGCCCAGTGAGCGTCGGCGTCTTTGAAATCCAAGATCTTCTGCGTCGTTAGCACGTACTCGGCCGACGTCGAGGAAGTGAAAGGAATCGCTGCCGTTCCGTTTTCGTCCAGGGTAAGCTCAGATACGAGCACAGGAGCCTGATCGGCGGAATTTACCGCGTAGAAGAACAGCTTTTTGCCCGCATTGCCCGTCGGGATTTCAAGCGTCATTTTCCCCGGAAGAGCTCCTTTATGGTTGAGAGACAAGCCCATAACAACTTTCTGTTTATTCACTTGCACAGGGGTCGAAACTTTCCCTACGGGAGCTTGATTTTTGATGGTAACGCCTAAATCTACGCTAGCGTTAGGATTCGTGATGTCCGAGCCGTTAACCTTCCATTTGTAGCCGTTGCCCGCAAACGTCATCGTCGCGTTCTTGTCCTTCGCGAGTTCCGCGAAGACGTCGGATTTCACGACGCTGTCCTTGGTCAGATCGACATCCGGTTTAGTCTCTTCCGGACCCCCATTGCCCGGACCTGGAGGCGTAGTCGGCTTAGCAACGATTGTCGCGATGGCCGTCGCCTTCAAACCGCTAAACGCAGCCGTAATTTCTTCGTCGCCCTCGGCATCTGCGATGATTACTCCATCATCTTGCAGGTGTGCCTTTCCGTTCTTGAAGCTGAAGGTAACGTCCTTCGCGTCCAGGGCGTAAACCGCGCCGTAAGCGTTGGTCGCTTTAATCGTTGGGATGAACGTATTGCCGACCTGTATGGATTCAGGGACGAACAAATTCAGCTTGACCGGCTTGACGTCCGTAGGCTTAACCGTCTCGATCGTGATGGAGCTGGCTTTTCCTCCGGATACTCCCGTGATAACCGTAGAACCGCTTGTCTTGGATGTGACCGCGCCATTCTCGTCCACGGAAGCGACCGCTTCATTGCTCGAGCTCCACTTGATTCCGACTAGATCGTGATTGTTAATTTGGGTCACGTAATTGGCAGGATACTCTCGGAAATCGCCGAACATATCCAATTGGACTTTGGAACCGATGACCGCACTCATCTTGTTGCCAATGATGGCTTCGTTTTTAATATACGTCTTCGTGAGAAGCGGATCGTAGGTGAATTTCATCTTGCCGTCGGTAAGCGTTATTTTGCCGCTTCCCAGCATATCCCCGTCTCCGTGCGAGACATAGGTTTTATCCGCGCCATTACCGGTGATGATGTATTTCACTCCGTCTACGTCCCATGTTTGAAGCGTATGAAGGTGTCCGAACAAACTGTAAATCTCGGTGTCCGGATGGGCCTTTTTATACTCGCCGAGAATGGATTCGTATTTCTTAGCATCCTCTGGATCCATTTGGTGAGCCGTACCGAAAGAATCCCTCGTAATAACATGGTCGAATACGAGCACGTTCTTCTTCGTGTTCTTGGCCAGAACGTCTTCGAGCCAATGGAATTGGGTCGAATCCGATTCGGTAATGCTTTGAATATAAGCCGAATTCAACATAATGATCTGCGTGTCCCCGTATTCGAAATGCTGCGTCGGAGAACCAAATTTCTTGTAAAAGATGTCCAGCGTGTTCTTGAAGGCCTCGTGATTGCCCGCGAGCACGAAGAACGGCTTGCTACCGAACAGCTTCGTGAAATCGTCCGCCTGATCGTACTGCAATTGCGAGCCGTCGTCGACGATGTCGCCCATGTGCATAACCAAGGAAGTATCGTCGGCCGCCGCACGGCTAAACAGCTTTTGGGTAAAAGCGTTGCCTTGCGTATCGGGAATTACCGAGATGCTGAAGTTATGGCCGTCAGCAGGCTGGGCTATGGCTTCGAGCGTCAATTCATCCTTATAGGTCGGCATGGCGTTCCCCGCATTATCCCGGGCATTGATGCTTAAGGTATAAGCGCCATTCGCCAAGTTGCTTGCCGGTTCGGCATATCCCCAACCTGTCTTGGCATCGTAATACACCGGCAGCTCGATATCATTCATCTTAACGGAAATGCTCGCCGGATCCACTTGCGATTTGCTGTCCAACAGCTTGAACGTGACCCTCGGCGTCGGAATTTTGACTTTGACGTCCTTCGTCGGCGTTACGTCCGTCATCGCCGGAGCCTCTTCGTCCGGAGTCAAATCTACATGGTACGTTTTATCGATCCAAGGTACGGACTGGTTGCCAGCTCCGTCTTTGGCTTCAACGTATACCCTGTAATCTCCCTGAACCAGATTTTCCAGCTTGAAGCTCAGACGGCCCGTAGCTTTGTCGTAAGTATAAGTCTGAGGCGCGTCGTTCACTTTGACGATCATGCTGTCCTCTTTTACGCCCGAGAGGTTATCGGTAATCGTCGTCGAGAAATCCAGGGTGCTGTCGAACCAGCCGTCAGACGATGGGGACGTATTCGAGAATACGGGACCGCTGATGTCTTGAACCTCGTCGGTATAAATAAATTTCATATCGTCGAAATAGATCGAACCGGAATAGTTAGGCTTTGTTTTCGTTGTCTCGGCCATGTACACGTAATTCAGCCGAATCGGCAATGCCCAGCCTTGAGGAATATTGAGCTCGAGATATTTCCAGCCTACCCAATCGATATCTTGAGTTTCGGTAGTCAGATCGAGCGTTTTGTTGGTGTTGGTACCGTCTTTAAAAATGACTCTCAACCAAGGAGCTTTACCGTCTCCGTATACCCAAATCCCGAACTTCTTCGGATAGATATCGGTTTTATAGGATTTATCCATCGATTCGGCAAGGCTATCGCTCCAATTGGGGCCCTTATACCAATGCGGAATCCAATTTAAAGTGCCGTTTGCGGCTTTACTCCAATTGGCCATATCGTAATCCATTTTAAAGCTTCGGTCTCCCGAATGCTTGATCGCCGTTGAGAAACTGAAATAAGGGCTGCTTGCGGTACTCGTGTTCGCAGGATAGGCTGTTCCGCTAAAATGATAACCTTGAATCGGAAAGTTGCTCGGACTGATTCCGTTGCTATCCGAAACGGTATCGAAGTTGTCGATGATCTGCTCTTTGGGTCCGACCGTAACATTGGTCGTTATCGTATACGATCCGAACGTTGCGGTAAGCGTGCCCGTGCCGCCGTTCTCGTTCGTCGTGACGAGACCGGTTGCGTCTACGTCCCCGATGCCTCCGGAAAGGCTCCAAGTCGCGACGGAAGGATCAATGTACACCTGATTCCCGGACCCGTCGACCGCGGTGAATCCGAACTGCTTTTTCTCCTTGTTCATCATAACCACGTTGTTGCTCGTAAAGGCCGCATTGTTGACGGTATCCACGACCGTTACCTGTGCGCTGCCTTTCACGCCGTCCACCGTCGCGGTTACTTCCCCTGCGCCGATTCCCGCATTCGCGACATAATGGCCGGCCGGGTCGACGCTTCCGATGGTCGATGCCCAAGTTGCGGGACCGTTGCCGCTGGAGATCGGATTGCCGAATTCATCCGCCAAACGATAGGAGAAATCGTATTTCGAGCCGGTATAGAGCGTCACGTTCTTGTCGACGACCACGTTGCCGACCGTCGTTCCTTTTGTCGCCGTGCTGACGAATAGCAACGAGCTGGATACGAGTCTGGATCCGTTGACATCGCCCGGATGGCTTATCGTTACCGGACGATCGCTGCCGGCTTGGCGCACGATCATCTCCGTTGAGCCGCCGCCGTCCAGATTAAGCGCATTGACGGCTCCCGCCTCTTGCAGATATTTCGCGAGATCGTCAAGACTAGTCCCTATGCTGCCGGTATAACTGGAGCTTGGCTTGTCTACGGTAACCGCGATTAAGCTTCCGTCCGCCTTCATGCCCAATGCCGTATGGGCGTTAGGGGCCGTGTCTCCGGTCGACAGCGCTACGCCGTCACGCACAAGCCAAGTGTTAAAGGTAATTGACGTCACGATATCATTGTTCATCATATCGTTGTTGTTCGCATCCTTGCCTGCGTACAAATCGTACTTAAAGCTCACCTCGGCGTTAGTCTGCAACGCCTCGACGATCGATTTCGATGTGCCTACGCCTTCCAGAACGACGGAATCGTCGGGAATATCGAAGCCTTCCGTGGTGGTAACATTAACGACGGTACCCGTGTAATTCTGCCCTGGATGAACGCCGTCGAAATTGTTATTGACGCGGATCAACGCAAAAGCTGACTTGCCTCTATCGGCAGCGTAGTTATGCGTCATTTTGCGCGTTTTCGTAATTTTGCTCGTGTGGATGACCAAACCGTCCGTCACTTTTTGGTTTCGGTTCAGCAGGTTTACATCGTAGTCGGTCCCCGCAACCGAGATTTTACCTTCCGCATGAACTTGGTTAATTCCGGGCTTATTTGCGTTATCCATATAAAAGCTGGTGCGATAATTAGCTGCGTTTTCGTCCGGAGCCTGGCTGATAATCAGCTCGCCGTCCTTCATCATTAGCCCTAGCGGACTTCCGGAGGCAGGATCGATATCGTAAAAATCGCCGTCGATTCCGGCAATGACTTGATTGCCCTTCAAAATTTCCCGGTTTGCCTGATCGCCGACCGTTTCCACGGCGCTGATGGTATCGTATGCCTTGGCGGTAATGATCCTCGTATTCGAGTCTGCCGGATTAATATCCAGACGGTTAACGACCACTCGATTGTTCTCTTTATAGTAGTTATTGTATTCCTCCGAGGTAAAGTGGACGCCGGATGAAATCTTCTCGCTTTTCAGGACGTTTACGCCCGGCGGAGCTGCATTGGCCGTCATAGCGCCAATATTGGATAAATTCAGTACCGTCGCGAGTGCCAGCACCATCGCCGGCCATTTTTTGTTTCTAATAAACTTTCTCATGATGACTCTCCTCTTATTTTTTTATAAATGATTGTTTTCTACAACTCTCCTTTCGATTAACAATTTATTTTATCTATGAAACATTAACTAAACGCGAGAGAAAATCGCCTGATGTGTTAAAAATTTCATTTGTTATTGTAAATTTCCACCTTGTTATTTGAATGATCTTCTTACGCTTACTCGGATTGTCGGATGGTCTCAATTGGTATATTCTTGTATCAATGCATACCCTGCGAAGCGAGTTCATGAGGAGGCATATCCATTGAAGATAAAAGTGCTAATCGCGGACGATAATTCATTTATCCGCGAAGGAATGAAGATTATCCTCACTACTTTCGATGAGTTCGAGGTAGTCGCCACCGTCGGCGACGGAGCGGAGGCCGTTGATTATTGCCGCTCACACGAAGTGGACGTCGCGCTTCTCGACGTGCGAATGCCGAACATGAACGGCGTCGAGGCAACCCGTCTCCTGACAGAGCAGACGAAGGCCAAGCCGCTGATCCTTACAACGTTCGATGACGACGAATATATTCTCGAGGCGGTGCGGTCTGGAGCCAGAGGGTACCTCCTCAAAAATAATGACCCCGAGAGAATAAGGGACGCCATAAAGAGCGTTTACCATGACCATCACGTTCTCCAGGACGTCGTCCTGAACAAAATTAAATCTAATCTAGTGTCTGGCGCGCCATTTCATCCTCCGGCCAAAAGCGAACCGCAAGCCGCCTTCGATTCGCTTCAACCCTCTGCCGCTCCTTCCTCCGGTTCGGATCGGATTGACCGCAGCCTATTTACCGACCGGGAGCTCGAGATCATGGCACAGATCGCTAGAGGGCTCTCCAACAAGGAAATCTCGAAGAAATTGTTCATCTCCGAAGGTACAACGGCTAATTACATCACCTCCATCCTGAACAAGACGGGACTTGAACACAGGACGCAGATCGCAATCTATTATTTGACGGGCGAAATCAAGCCATCGGATGATTAGGAGCCTCGACATGGAATTTTGGATTATCGGCAACAAGGCTGCCTTGCTCTTCTACGTTATCTTCGTCTCTTATTCAGTCGTGCGCGGAGCGTCTCCCTGGGTGATACTAGCCTTCTTGTCCTACTTATGCGCGAACATGGCCATTCCGGTACTACGGAAGCAAAAACGGCTTCAACTGCTGGCATCGGTCGCTTCTGCCGTACTCGTCGCTTTATTCGCGTTTCGTATAAACACGATTTTTATCCTTCTGCTGCCCGTCAATCTATATGAGATTGTGCTGATGTCTGGAGGGAGGAATCGCTTCGCGCTGCTTCTTGGACTTGTGCCGCTGTTCCTCATCCCGGACGATGAGGCCCCAATCTATCTTCTTGCAGCCTCCTTAAGCTTACTTCTCTACTATGGCATGCGGGTTCATACGGAGAAGCTCGATAAGATCGGTGAGGAGAAGGAATCGCTTCGCCTCGAGCTGCAGCGTCTGAAGCAATCCCTTAGCACGAACGAAGAGTATATTCGCCAATCCGGATACACGATCAAGCTGGAGGAGCGCAATCGGCTGTCGCAGAGGATCCACGACGAGGTCGGCCACTCGATGGCCGGAGCGCTCATCCAGATGGAAGCTTCCAGGCGCCTGCTTCATGCGAATCCGGATAAGTCATCCCAGCTGCTCGGCAACGCAATCGCCATCTCCAAGGAGGGACTGGAGCAGATCCGCCTGACGCTTAAAGATATGAAGCCCCGGTCGGAGGAGCTTGGCATCCACCGGCTTCGGTTGTTCGCGGACGAATTATCCGCCAATCACTCGGTAAATGTTTCCGTCACGCATGCGGGAGATCTGGATGTGATCACGCCTCTACAATGGAAGATTGTCCATGAGAACGCGAAGGAGTCGGTCACCAATTCGCTGAAGTACGGAGGAGCGTCCAACATCGAGTTCGAGATTCGCGTGCTGAACCGCATGATCCAGTCCGTCGTTGCCGACAACGGCAGAGGCGCTGACAAAGTCGTCAAAGGACTGGGCATCGTTGGCATGGAGGAGAGAGCCGCGTCAGCGGGGGGAACCGTCATTGTCGACGGCACGAAGGGCTTTCGCGTGACCACTCTTCTTCCCTTCCAGAAGGGCGTATGAAAGAACTCACGCTTCGAACATGAGATTTCTCATATACAAAGGATGAACTTATGCACTGACATGAGGTCATCCTTTTTTATTAGAATAAAACCATAAACATTAACGAAAACGGAGTGATACGGATGAACGTATTGGAAATCCGCAACTTGAGCAAAAAATTCGGCGACTTCATCGCCGTCGACAACATGAATCTCAGTGTTCGCGAAGGAGAGATCTTCGGCTTCCTCGGAGCGAACGGCGCAGGCAAGAGCACAACGATCAACATGATCTCCTCCCTGCTGCGAATCACGAAGGGTGAGATCCGGCTGCTCGGCAAAGACATCGTAAAGGAGAGCAAATTCACCAAGATGAACATTGGCATCGTACCGCAGGATCTTGCGATCTACGAAGAGATGACCGCCTATGAGAATGTGAGTTTCTTCGCCGGACTGTACGGTCTCCGCGGCGCGCTGCTTAAGGAACGCACGGAGGAGGCACTGGAGTTCGTCGGTCTCGGCGACAAGCACAAAGCTCTGCCGAAGAGTTTCTCCGGAGGCATGAAGCGGCGCCTCAACATCGCCTGCGCAATCGCCCATCACCCGAAGCTGATCATCATGGACGAACCAACCGTGGGTATCGATCCTCAGTCGCGCAACTACATTCTAAACTCGGTCAGGAAGCTGAATCAGATGGGCTGCTCGGTTATCTATACGAGCCACTATATGGAAGAGGTCGAGGAGATCTGCACACGAATCGCGATCGTCGACCACGGCAAGATCATCGCGGAGGGCACGAAAGAGCAGCTCAAGTCAATCATCACCGATACGAAGGAGACTTGGATCAGCGTGAAGAACGCCGATCGTCTTGACCTGGACGCACTGAAGCAAATCTCCGGCGTCAACTCCGTCCGGTTGGAAGAACAGACGGTCAAGATCGTGTCCAGAGGCGAGATCAACAATCTCAACTGGGTTATCCAAGTGTTGATTCGAGATCAAGTCGAGATTAGTTCGGTCGAAGAGCAAGCCCCAAATCTGGAGACGGTGTTCCTGACCTTAACCGGCCGGAACCTGCGCGACTAAAGGAGGACGAAGAACGTGAACGTGCTGAACATAGCTTTATTCGAGATCAAGAAGGACCTGCGGGATAAGCGCACGCTGATCTTTATGCTTGCCTTTCCGATCGTGCTTATACTGATCCTCGGAACGGCTCTCACAAACGCCTTTCATAACGGAGTAGAACTCGGAGATATGAAGCTGTTAGTTAAAAACACCGCACAGAGCCAGCAGCTGCAAAGCTATTGGAACGGCTTCGCTCAAGCGATCGGCAAAGAAGGCGTCGAGTTGACGCCCGCTGCGAACGGCATCGACGGCAAGAAAGCCGTTCAGGATAATCAATATACGGCATACGCGGAGATAGACGACAATGGCATCCACTTCTACGGGAGCAGCCGTGAGACGATCTCGAGCAATATTATCCAAGGCATGCTAACCTCGTTCGCCGACAAGTACAGCTTGGCTGCGGCAGCGGTAAAAAACGATCCCGAAGCGGCGCATGCCATTATCGCGGGAGAGATGGCGCCCGGTTCGTTTATTCAGGAGTCCTCGCTCGACCCGGACCGTAAACCGGGCTCCATCGATTATTATGCAATCGTGGAATCGACAATGATCGCCTTCTATGCCTGCATGTCGGCCAGCTGGCTCATTCGCGGTGAGGTAAAGCGGAAGACGGCGCTTCGACTGGCCGCGGCCCCCGTCGGGAAGCTGGAGATTTTCGCGGGCAAGGTAATCGCTAGCACCATTATCAACTTCCTGTGCATTCTCGTAGTCGTTCTGTTCAGTAAATTCGTATTTAACGCCAACTGGGGCGATCACCTCGGCCCCGTGTTCCTCCTGCTGTTCACTGAAGTTCTGCTTGCGGTCAGCTTCGGCCTCGGCATCGCCTTCTTATTCAAAGACGATGCTGCGGTTAACGGCGTGATGATGATCTTCGTTCAGTTGGCATCGATGTTCGGCGGCGCCTACTTCCCTGTCGACGAGGCATCCGGCTTCTTTGCCGGAATCGCGAACCTCTCGCCGCTTCGCTGGGCGAATGAAGCATTAATGAACCTGATCTATAACGACGACTTGCAAGCCGTGTTCCCAGTCATGGGGCTTAATACCGCTATAGCGGCAGCGTTCCTCGCATTCGTCGCCATTACGATGCGCAAACGGGAGGCGTTCTGACATGAATAACATTCTTTGGATCGTTCGCAAGCAGCTCCACTCGACCTTCCGCAAGAGATCAAGCTGGATCGTCTACTTCGGATTGCCGATCGCCGCCATCCTTCTCTCTATGCTGATCTACGGAAGCTCCAGCGGCGGCACCCTAAACGTCGGTGTCCTCAACCAAGACGGGGACAAAACGTTGACGCAAGATGCGATTCATTTCGTTGAAGAGCTGAACAACGTGAAAATCACGGTGGAGGATCAAGCATCCATGAACAAGGACATCGCTTCCGGCAAGCTGGACAGCGGCCTTATCTTTGAGGATGGATTCGCGGACAGCGTCCGGAACGGTCAACCAGCCCATATTCGCATTGTCTCCGCCAAAGGCGCGGAAGTGACCTCTTACGTAAAGGCACTGCTTGAAGGCCACATCGGTAATGTCGCCTCGATCGGCCAAGCAACGAAGAACGACGCGGATGCGTTCGACGCCATCTATGCGGATTACAAAAAGTCCAGCTTCAAGTTCGACTCCGAATCGCTTGAAGATACAGCGAAGTTTAAGGACATGACGTATCAGACGATCGGCTTCCTGCTGATGTTCCTTCTCTTCTCCGCGGTCAACATGAGCAGCCTTATTCTTAAGGAGAGAGAGAATCGCACCTTCCTACGCCTGCTTTCTTCGCCGCTGTCGGCCCGGGGATTCGTGCTCGGAAACGTGCTGGTTACCTTCATCATCCAGGTGCTGCAGATCGTTGTTACTCTGCTGGTCCTGAAGTACGCCATCGGCATCGACTCCGGCGTTCCGTTCGGAGAAATGCTGGGCACGCTCCTTCTTTTCTCGCTCGTTGCTATCGCCCTCGCCCTGCTGCTCACCGCGTTCTCGAAGAACAGCAGAGGTGCCAACGCTATGCAGACGTTAATCATTACCCCTACCTGTCTTCTTGCCGGCTGCTTCTTCCCGGCGGAGATTATGCCCGATACGGTTCAAAAAATCTCGAGCTTCCTCCCGCAGCACTGGCTCCTCGATACGATTACGAAGCTGCAGGACGGTCAGGCAATCGGAAGTCTCGGGCTCAACTTGGCCATACTTGTCGCCTTCGCTGCCGTATTCACGCTGGTCGCTATCTTCCGCTTCAGCCGCAACAATGATGTAAGACAGTTTATCTAAGCTTGCAAAAACATCCTCTCCTGCACAGGAGAGGATGTTTTTGTAAGGCTCTTGTCATTGCGTTCTGCAAGAACCTCCATAACGACTCGAACTGAACGAATCGCCACATTTTTGACCTAACATTCCTTATTAGCTTTAATGCGTTTCGTTTTGATTGTGTTTGCAGTCTACTAGATTCAACTTCCACAAAAGTCAACGTCCTCCATGATAAAACTTAAATCTTCTAATCAGGATTAATCCCAGTTCATATACTGAATAAATTACAAATAATGAATATGAGATGCATGCTATTATTGACCAATATAATTTAAATAAATAAAAGTGCTGGATTTGATGATATGCATTTACAATTTCATTAAAAGCATAAAATAGTAGTGAAAAATACAAGATGATAGTTATTAGCAATGGTGTTTTCTCAGACCTAACTACTTTGTACAGAAGTAGATAAACTCCAATCAGGAGTAAACTTGCACTCGTTAATAAAGGAATAATAAAAAATGCACTGTTTCCGATTAGTATGCCGAGTCCAGGTTCCATGTCATTATATTCTTGTGACATATAATTAGAGTTATCTAGGACCCTCTCACCAGCAATTGCGCTAGAACTAATCCAAAGAATAAGAATCAAACAAACATAAATAATTGTTTTATGTTTCTTCAAAAATTTCATCTTAATACCTCACTTGCAATAGTATGATTTTTACCATTATAAGTTTGATATTAGCACATACAGCATATCCATTTCGTAAATGTATTCCAAAGAATTCTCTATAATCATTAGTGCTATTCTGTCCGTGCGTATTAAGAAGTTTATTACGGGTAGTTGGCCTGGACATTGCAACACTCATAAAGGACCGTAAGAATTCCACACTTTCTTTAAAGTACAAAGGGATTTTTATATCCAAAAAAAAAACGAAAAGAAAAAATGATCATACGAAAAAGAACCTTGATTTATCAAGGTTCTAAATAGCTTTAAGAGAAAACATTACTCAGTAACCGTTGGATCGAAGTCCGCTACGATTAATATATCCGTGTGCCTGGCCGCTCGGAGCATATAATGCACGACGGTCTCTTTGAAAAAGGTGTACCAAAGCGGTCTTCGGCATTGGCCGATGATGAGTTGAGTGGCTTGAACCTCGTTGATCCGTCGAAGCAATGTTTCCCGTATCCCTTTACGGCTAGCACACTCAGCCGTCTCCATCTTGCCGCCTAAACGTTCGCATAATTGCTTCAGCGTATCCAGCCGCTTCTGATCCTCTTCCGACATCCTTGCGCTGCAATTTACGTAGAATACATGCCATTCCGCTTTCAAACGGTGCGCGATACGGAATCCGCGCCGGATTAATCTCTCGGAACGCGGACTCAAATCGACGCATACGAAAATCACTTCTCGCCGCCGCAATGGTCCTCGTATCGAATTATTCTGGTTCCATGCTTCCAATCGTTCGTCCACGTCGTCCGCGATTTCACGAAGCGCAAGTTCTCTAAGCGCGATCAAATTGCCGACTTTGAAAAAGGAACCTAGTGCTTGATCCACTTTCTCCATGGCGTAGATCTTGCCGTCCCTCATCCTTTGTTGCAGCATTTGCGGCGTGATGTCGATCAGTTCAACCTCGTCCGCCATCTTCAGTATCGCGTCCGGCACCGTTTCTCGGACCCGAACACCGGTCAAATGCTCAACTGCGTCGTTAAGGCTTTCAAGATGCTGCACGTTAACGGTTGAAATGACGGATATCCCGCTCTCCAGCAGACGAAGAACATCATCGTATCTTTTTTTGTTTCGGCTTCCCGGCACGTTGGTATGAGCCAGCTCGTCGACCAGCACAACCTCGGGATGACGCGCGATGATCTCATCCGTATCCATTTCTTCAAGAACGGTCGACTGGTAGTTAATTTTCGCCCGAGGAACCGTTGTTAGCGTACCTACTTGTTCTGCCGTCTCTTTTCGACCATGCGTCTCCAACAAGCCTATGACCACGTCTATGCCTTTATTTAGAAGAGCGTTGCCTTCCTGCAGCATTTTATAGGTTTTCCCGACGCCGGGCGCCGCACCGATATAAACTTTGAAGGTACCATGCCGGATCGTTTCGATCTTTCTCTCAATTTCCATAGAAGTTAACCGGCGGAACGAATCCCTGCTTTGCTCAGGCTTTGCTTTGACCGGCAATACCCTCTCTCCTTCATGCTCCGCGCGGTCTACCATGACGAACACGTCGATGTTGCGCGCCCTTCGTAAAACCCGGTTAACGATTGAACCTTGCCAACGCTCCTGCCAACGGTTCTTTTTCGAATGGCCCATCACGATTCGGGTAACCTTGCTTGCTACGGCATAGCGGACCAGCATACCGGGCAACTTTCGAGCATGAGGCAAGGGGAGCTCCTCGAAGGTCGCGTCAACTTTATCAACCAGTTTTTTGATTGAATTTTTAAACTGGATTTGATTTTGGGTTAAGCTATGCTTTGACGATACGAAGGTCACGACGATTAAGTCGCCGTTAAGTCTCTTGGCAATCTGCTGCCCTCTGCGTACGTGAAGAGATCCGTTCCAATGATAATTGGCGGAAACAAGAATCCGCTCCGCCGCGCCGGAAGGCCCGACGAGCCCAAGCTCCTCCCGGTGTTTCTCCAAAGAATCATTCACGCCTTCCGCCATCAATCGGAGCGCAAGCTCGCGGAGAACGCCGAGATTCCCCCGGCGGGAAATCGCCGGATGCGTCTTGTCGCCAAGAACCCCCTCATCGATCCTCTTCAGCATCGTTTCGGGAGATACGTCGATCAACCTCACTTCGTCCGCCAATTCCAGCGTATCGGAGGGCACCGTTTCTTCCGCGCGGATCCCGGTCATTCGATAGACGAATTCGTCCGCGCTTTCCAGCTCGTAGACATTGATAGTGGTAATAATGCTTATTCCATGACTCATTAAATATTTGATATCCTCGAGCCGCGTCTGAAATTTGGCCTCCTTGCGGTTGCGGTGAGCCAGGCCATCCACAAGCAGAACCTCCGGATTTCGAGCCAAGATGTCGTCCAGCGGCAGATCCTTCTGCTCCTTGCCGTCCTTCATCCAATGGATGCTAGGCACCCTTTCCAGCTCCAGCGTCTGCTGCACCGTTTCTAACCGCTGCATCGTGGAAACGGCGCTGATGACAACGTCAATGCCTTGTTTTTTCAGCAGATTGCCTTCCTGCAGCATATGATACGTTTTTCCGGCCCCACTAACCGACCCAATGATGATCTTCAGGCGACCCCGATGCAGCTTTGAAATGGAATACAAGATTTCTTCCGGCGTTTTCCGTCTATATGTCGACAACTACCCGAACCTCCTCTCTCCGGCAGAATCCCCCGCATTCTCTTCTTGAAGCCTTAATTGTTCCGCTAAAAATTGCCGGACAACCTCGTTAAAAACGTCAGGCTGGCACAAATTACTCGGATCGCAGGCATCCGGAATAATCTTCATTCGGGCTCCCGGCAATCGCGAAACAACTTCCTTCATGCAATCGACACCGAATGATCCGAAGTCTCCAGCCAAGCAGAGAGCCGGCTGCTTTATCGCTTTCAGATGCTCGGAGTAATCGGCAAGACTTGCCGCCAGTCTTTGTTTATACAATTCGATAGGCCGTTTATCGAGCATTCCTTTTCTAACTTCGCTGTATGCCCGGCTCCATCTCTGATAGGACAAGCGGGTAGCCGGAAGCATCAGCTCGCCAGGGGAGAAGTAGACCAGCCAACTGCAATAGGCAGCGGCCAATTGCATCTTGCCCGTCAAGGTCGAAGATTCAATCCTGCAGAAGCTGTCGCTGATAATAATGGAATGCACCCGTTCCTTATAATACTTGGCCAGATGCTGTACGATTAATCCTCCGTACGATACGCCGACGAAAGCCGCTTGGCCGATTCGAAGCTCGTTCATCAGCAAGATAAGGTCCAGGCATTGCGTTTCGATGATATCGCCAAGAGCTTGCGTAAGTTTGCCGGATTTCCCGTTTCCGCGAAGGTCGCAGACGATCACTTGATATTCTTTTGAAAAATACTCGATTTGCGGCTTGAACATCTCATGCGTTAATCCATGCCCATGAACAAAAACTATTGGAAAGCCGGCTCCGTACGTCTCGTAATAAATAGAAGTTCGGTTGACCTGTGCGACTGCCAAATGTAACACCTCTCAAACAACGGATCAGCCCTATCCGCAAATGTTTTGCGAATAGGGCTTCGTTTCCTTATTTTAAAGCTTCTCTCAAAGCAAGATTAATCTTTAGAACGTTAACCCGTTTGTCGCCAAAAATACCAAGATCCCGATTTTCCGTATATTCGTCCACCAAGCTCTGCAGCTCTTGTTCCGAAATGCCGGTCAGCTTGCTGATCCTCGGAATTTGCACGCTCGCAGACTGCGGAGTAATATGCGGATCAAGTCCGGAGCCCGAATTGGTAATTAAGGCGATTGGAAGCTGATCGATGGGAACGTCGGGATTGTCCTTCTTCCACTGCTCGATCGAAGCTTTCGTACGTTCCAGCATATCAGGGTTGGATGGCCCATAGTTGTTGGAGCCGGATGCCTCCGCCTTATAATCAATGCTGGAGACACGACCTTGGAAGTACTTCGGATCCGTGAAGGCTTGCCCGATCAATTCGGAGCCGACGACGTTCCCCTCTTTGTCTTTCAACAAGCTTCCGTTTGCCTGCGCCGGAAACAGAAGCTGCGCCAGCCCCGTACTAATGAACGGATAAGCAATGCCGCACAGAATAATAAACAATATGCTCATTCTTAAGGCCATCCACAATATCGAGCCGACGGAGGAACTCTCCGCTTGGCCGTCTTTCGTTATGGTCGACATAGTTGATTCCTTCTTCCTATTCGATTCTTTTGCATGACGAGTATTCAGCGGTTAAATCCACACATGAACGATCAGGTCAATTATCTTGATCCCGATAAACGGAACGATCACGCCGCCTAATCCATAGACGAGCAGATTTCGGCTCAACAACCGCGAAGCTTTCATCGGACGGTAAGCTACGCCCCTCATTGCCAATGGAATGAGCAACGGGATGATAATTGCGTTGAAAATAAGAGCGGACAGCACAGCCGATAACGGCGATCCGAGGCCCATGACGTTCAAAGCCTTCATCTCCGGAATCGCCAGCATGAACATCGCCGGGATAATCGCAAAATACTTGGCAATGTCGTTGGCGATACTGAAGGTGGTCAAAGCTCCGCGGGTCATCAGAAGCTGTTTGCCAATGGCTACCACTTCTATAATCTTAGACGGGTCAGAGTCCAGATCGACCATGTTGGCCGCTTCCTTGGCCGCCGTCGTCCCGCTGTTCATCGCAAGTCCGACGTCAGCTTGAGCGAGTGCCGGCGCATCGTTTGTTCCGTCGCCTGTCATGGCCACAAGCTTGCCTTCTGCCTGCTCGCGGCGGATGACCGCGATCTTATCCTCTGGCTTACTCTCGGCGATAAAATCA
Source organism: Paenibacillus glycanilyticus (assembly GCF_023715145.1). Taxonomy (GTDB): domain Bacteria; phylum Bacillota; class Bacilli; order Paenibacillales; family Paenibacillaceae; genus Pristimantibacillus; species Pristimantibacillus glycanilyticus_A. The sequence continues at coordinate 512,147 of NZ_JAMBNP010000001.1, forward strand.
TCAACGCCGGCTTCCTTCGCGATAGTCGCTGCCGTCAGCGGATTATCGCCTGTACACATAATCGTTTTAATACCCATGGCGCGAAGTTGATCAAACCTCTCCCGCATGCCGGGTTTTACCGTGTCCTTCAAGTAGATTAGACCGAATATTTCCTTGTCGACGGCTACCGCCAGCGGTGTACCGCCCAGTGAAGCGACGCGTTCCGCTTCTTTGCCCAAATTGTCGGGAATCGCTCCTCCTTGAGCGATGACCCATTTGCGAACCGAATCGACGGCGCCCTTACGAACCTGACGTCCGTCTTTCAAATCGATGCCGCTCATTCGGGTTTCAGCTCTGAACTCTACGAAGGTTCCGCCTTCGCCAAGCGCGGCATCGTATAATTTGTTGTTTCTCTTCATCCAATCGAGCACTGAACGGCCTTCCGGCGTTTCGTCATGCAGGGAAGAGATCGCTGCCCATGCCGCTGCATCATCGCCGCTTGCTTTCCCGACGGGGACGATTTCGCTCGCCATCCGGTTACCGAATGTAATTGTCCCCGTTTTATCCAGTATCATCGTATTGATGTCCCCAGCGGCTTCGACTGCTTTCCCGGACATCGCGAGCACGTTGAATTGGGTAACCCGGTCCATCCCCGCGATGCCGATCGCCGACAACAGACCTCCGATCGTTGTCGGAATCAGACAGACGAGCAGCGCGATCAGAACGGGAATTTCCAACTCGACGTCAACATAGGATGCGATCGGTCCAAGCGTTACGACAACAATAAGGAAAATAAGAGTCAAGCTGATCAACAACGTATTCAGCGCGATTTCGTTCGGCGTTTTCTGCCGCTTCGCGCCTTCGACTAGAGAGATCATCCGATCAATAAACGTTTCTCCGGGATCGCTGGTGATGCGCACCTTGATGCTGTCGCTGACGACCCGGGTACCTCCGGTAACGGAATTGAAATCTCCGCCCGCCTCCTTAATGACCGGCGCGGATTCCCCGGTAATCGCCGACTCGTCTACGGAAGCCAGGCCTTCAATAACCTCCCCGTCACCGGGAATCATTTCGCCTTGCTTTACGATGACAATATCCCCTTTGCGAAGCTCCGTGGAGGGAATCGTCTTGACTGCGCTGCCGACGACCTTGTTAGCCGTAATTTCTTTTTTCGTCTTCTTCAGCGTATCGGCTTGCGCTTTGCCCCTGCCTTCCGCCAGCGCTTCGGCGAAGTTGGCGAAAAGCACGGTGAACAGAAGAATCAAGAACACGGTCAAATTAAATCCGATACGGTCCTCCGAGTCGAAATATCCCGGGAATATGGTCATTAGCAGCACGACTAACGTACCGACTTCAACGACGAACATGACCGGATTTTTCATCATGCTGACAGGATTGAGTTTAATGAAGCTTGCTTTTATCGCTTGGAACACTAACGGTCCCGAAAATAAGCTTTTCTTACGTTTATCGTTCATTGCGGTTTCGCCCCGTTTCCATTAGCGGATAGTCAAATGCTCGGCGATCGGACCCAGAACGATGGCCGGCAAGAAGGTCAGTGCACCGATCAGAATAACGGTGCCTAGCAACAAGAAGGTGAACAATGCATTGTCCGTCCGGAACGTGCCGAGCGTCTCCGGCACCCATTGCTTGCGGTTCATCGAACCGGCAACCGCCAGCAAAGCGATCATGGAGATATACCTGCCGAAGAACATGACTAGGCCAGTCGAGATATTCCAGAACGGCGTATTGTCTGCCAAGCCCTCGAATCCGGAGCCATTGTTGGCTGCGGATGACGTGAATTCATACAACACCTGTGAAATCCCATGATAGCCGGGATTCGTAATCGCCCCTTTGCCGAGGTCAGTCAAGAAAGCGATCGCCGTCGGCGCGAGGATGATGAACGGATGCGTCAATATGGCGATGGCGATCAGTTTCATCTCTCGGGATTCGATTTTCCGTCCCAGGAATTCCGGCGTCCGGCCGACCATCAAGCCACTGATGAACACGGCGAGAATCGCGTACATGAGCATGTTAACCAATCCGACGCCTTTGCCGCCAAACACGACGTTCAGCATCATTTCGGCAAGAGGGACTAAACCGCCTAGCGGCGTTAGCGTATCGTGCATATTATTTACCGTTCCCGTGGTTGCCGCGGTCGTCACGGTCGTAAACAAGGCAGACTGGGCAATGCCGAAACGGACTTCTTTTCCTTCCATGCTGCCTTGCGACGCATCGATTCCAAGACCATTGAGCAACGGATTGCCGCTTTTCTCAGCTGTGTAAGCAATCGTGAGGAATACGAGGAACAAGATCATCATAGCCGAGAAGATCACCCAGCCTTGCTTCTTGCTCTTGGCAAATCTGCCGTACATAAAAGGAAGACCGGCCGCAAGCGCCCACATCGATAAAATCTCGATGACGTTCGTAGTCCCGTTCGGATTTTCGAACGGATGCGCCGAATTCACTCCGAAAAACCCGCCCCCGTTCGTTCCCAGATGTTTGATGGACTCCAGCGATGCTACCGGTCCTATCGCGATTTGCTGAGTTGCGCCCTCCAGCGTCGTTACCGACAAAGTCGGATCAAGCGTCTGCGGCACATGCATGCCAACCAGTACCAAGGTAATGAGGATGGATAACGGGAAAAAAATTCTGATGTGCGCTTTAACAAAATCCTCGAAGAAATTGCCGATTGTACTGCCCTTGGTGGTGATCCCTCTGACAAAAGCGACCGCAACCGACAGACCGGTCGCCGCGGACGTAAACATCATCATCATGATGACTGCCATCTGCGAGAAATACGTTAACCCGGTTTCACCGCTGTAATGCTGAAGATTCGTATTGGTGATGAAACTGATCACCGTATTCATGACGAGCGTCGGCTCCATATTTCCGATATCGTTCGGATTTAAAGGGAGGCCGCTTTGTACACGCAGCAGCACGTAACTGACCGCGACTAGCATGACATTGGTAAGAACGAAGCTGATAGCGTATTTTCTCCAGCTCATCCCTGCCCTCTTTTTCAGACCAATGATCCAAAAGATCGGTTTTTCAATCGGACCGAATATCTTGTCCGTTCGATTTGATTCGTTCGAGAATACGTGGTACATATAATTCCCGAGCGGTTTGGCAATCAGCATCAGAATGCCGATCACGATAATAATTTGCAGGATATCCATTGCCGTTCCTCCTCAAGACTCGATCGACTGCGCGAAGCATCTCTAAAATTTTTCGGGGTGAAGCAGAGCATAAACGAGATAGACGAACAAAATACCCGTGAAAATCAATATAACCGTCATGAGCGCTCACCCTTCTCGTCGATCGTTTTATCGCACCAGACTATAAAGCCAGTGACAAGCGCGAAGGAGACGATCAAGCTTACAATCATCCAAATATCCATCATGTCAACACGTCCTTTACGGTTATTCGGTTTAACGTCCGAGCCTGGCATATCGCGGCGCGTCTTAATTTAATTCCCTAATTATGGATAACTATCGCCCGCAATATGTAATCTATACTTATCAGTTTCATCGCTTCCTCCTAATCATGAATCAAGTTCATTTTGGTTATAAACATGGAGGTATCTTACCCCCTGCTAAAAAACTTGTAAATCGAATCAAAGACTGAATTCAGTTGAATTTGGTCTCTTATGTTCATTTTCATAAAACTTTTGTATAAATCCTTTGGTTTTCTATACAAAACTCTATATATCACGATTTTTTAATCATTTTTATAGTATTTTTACACCCTAGAATGGTTTATTTTATTCTTTTTTTACAGTAATCTTAAGGAGTAAGAGACAGAATTCGGACAGGCAGGAAGTGATTAAGTCGTGGGCAAGTCTTTATGGACACCGTGGTGGTCCTACGCAAGCATTACGCTGTTAATCAGTCTCATGACGGCCATTTTGCATCCGTTCATACTTGAAGTCGATTTGGTGAATATAGCGCTGATCTATTTATTTCCGGTACTCATAAGCTCCGTTTTTTGGGGTTTCCGCCCTGCCATCTATTCGGCAATCGTAGCGGTGCTGGCGTTCGATTTTTTCTTTGTTCCGCCAGAGCTTAGCTTTACCGTAGAAGATTTGCGTTATCTCATTTCATTTGGCGTTTACTTGGCGGTAGCCGTGTTGATCTCCAGTCTGGCGGCAAGGCTGAAACAACAATTGCTTTATTCCAAACAAAAGGAAGCGCAAACCGCCTCCCTCTATGCGCTTAGCAGCCAGATGAGTGCTCTTACCGATATCCACGCATTGCTGGATAACGTTTCTCGTCACGTATCGCAAAACATCGGTGCGGAGAGTGTAATTTATTTGCCTGACGACCGGAACAAGTTAGTGCTGACGCACCGCTCGGACGATCTTAGCGACTGGGGAAAAAGCGAGGCAGAAGCCGTAATTGCAATCCTGACCTTCGAAGACGGCGAAGCGGCCGGATACGGGTCAAACATATTAAGATACTCTCAAGGCTATTACCTTCCGCTGAAAACCGAAGACCGTATATACGGGGTGCTTGCGCTTAATATGAAGGAATTGAAAAGCGGGCTCACGGCCGAGCAGTATCAGATGCTGGAGGCGATCGGCGGTTTAGCGGCTAGCGCCATCGCGCGCGTAAAACTGGCCGAGGAAGCCAAAATCGCTCATTTATCGGCTGAATCGGAACGGCTTCGCACGGCTATTTTGGATTCGGTATCCCATGAACTGCGTACTCCGCTCGCGGCGATTATCGGCTCGTCAACCAGCCTGATCGAGAGCGATCACCTCTTCACCTCGGAGGATCGGATGGAGCTGCTCACCACCATTCGGGATGGCGCGCTTCGCATGAATCGTCTGGTCATCAATTTGCTCAGCATGGTGCAATTGGAAAGCGGCATGCTGCGTCTGAGAAATAATTGGTGCGACGTAGAGGATCTAATCGGGGTTACGCTGGCTCAGGTCAAAGATTTTCAGGAACATCGAACACTACGCGTACACTTGCCGGAAAACACTCCGATGGTAATAGGCGATGAAGTGCTATTGGAGCAAATGCTGGTCAATATCGTCAGCAATGCGATTAAATACAGTCCGGATTACAGCGACATTGACATTAAGGTGTCGGTGGATAGTGATAACCTTCGTATCTCCGTCTTCGATCAGGGAATCGGGCTCAGCGAAGACGAATACGTACGAATCTTCGAAAAGTTTTATCGTGCCAGCGCGACCAAGCAAGTGACCGGTACGGGATTGGGATTGGCCATTTGCCAAGGGATCGCCGAGCTTCACGGCGGATCGATCTCGGGTCGTCGCAATGAACCGCAAGGAACCGTTATGATCATTACGCTTCCCTTGAAAAAACGGCATGAAATGTATACGATACCTGAAGAAAAGGAGCAAGATGAATATGAATGAACAAGGAGCTCGTATACTAATCGTCGATGACGAACCGCAAATTCGCAAACTGCTTAAGGTAACTTTACATGCCCATCAATATACGATTCACGAAGCTGCTGGCGGAGAAGAAGGCGTCAGACAAGCCTCCCTCATTCATCCGGATTTGATTGTTCTCGATTTGGGATTACCGGATATGTCCGGTATGGAGGTTCTGAGGCGCATCCGGGAGTGGTCGAGCGTTCCTGTCATTGTACTTACTGCCAAAGACCGAGAAGAAGACAAAATCTTAGCTTTGGATAGCGGCGCCGACGATTACGTAACAAAGCCTTTCGGCATGGGAGAATTGGTCGCTAGAATACGCGTGGCTCTTAGGCATGTCGCTAAATCGGCCAATGAGCCGATTCTGAAGATCGGCGAGCTTACCCTTGACCTGGCTCAGAGAATCGTGGAATTGAACGGCGAGCGGATAAAGTTAACGCCAACCGAATATGACCTTCTGAAGATCCTTGCCTCTAACGCCGGGAGAGTGGTTACGCAGCGACAGTTACTGCAGCAAGTGTGGGGCAGTAATCATAGCGAGTCTGAAAGCCACTATCTAAGGGTATATATCGGGCATTTGCGTAAAAAGCTGGAGGAAGACTCTACTCAACCGAAATTTATTGTCACCGAGCCGGGAATCGGTTATCGCTTTCTATCCAGGGATTGAAACTAGTAAAAGATTCAATGAGAACCAAAGAGAATTCATGCAAAATAACCTGTTTTATCCGTTTTCATTATCCGCCAACGCAATTTATGCCGGAATGACACGCTAATTTATATATCGCAACATTTTACAGAATAGCTAGATAGGCATATGATAAATGACGAGCCACATATGGCTTAAACGTATTCGCTGAGTGCTTCCAAAGGAAGCAGCGGGGGAACCATGGGATATGTCTTAAGAGATATGTTCAGGGGTGAATCCGGTAGTTCGCCTACCGGTAGGGCGACTCTCTCGTCCGAATCCGACAGCTAACCTCGTAAGCGATCAAAGGGAGAGATTGTGAAATGTCCGTTCAACTGCTTGACCCTGCGCCCGAGATCGAAACTCGAATGCAAGTCTTCTTAATCCGAGAATTGGAGTTGTTCATCTGGTTCGATGATCGGATCAACGGCTATCGAATCGAACTATTCTTGTCAACAAATGCCGGTCAGTTAAGAAGCGAAGAATCTATCGAAGCTCGGGAGAAGCCGGCGGATTGGTGTAATTGGTCCTATCGATTCAGAAGAATAGTAGACTCTAAGGAACCGCATTCCGTCGATTGGCTCAGGGAGCAGTTCCCCGAACACAGTATTCAAAACAGGCTTATCTGCCAGGCATTGGGGAAATTGAACAGCACTACTGCCTTCTGTCGCAATGATGTGGAAGTAAAATCCGATTTATTCAAAAAAGCATGCAGTTATATTAATCTATTTTAGTACCTCGTGCAAAAAAGGAGCAGCCGTATGGCATGCTCCTTTTTTGCATTTGTTAATTTAGTGAGTGGTGATTCGTCAACGTTTGGCTCCTCGAAGTCTAAATCCATCAAACGTTGTGAATCAACTCAGTACCAGCGCTAGGAATCGTGTCCTTTGGACTATTAAGCAGCTTTTCACTGATATCCCATAGCTTCATTGCTGACACCGGATCGATGGCCCAGGGGCGAACGCCGTGTTGAAGCTGGCTGTCTGCCGGTACGATCTCCGCGATATCGCAGTTCTCACAGTAGACGCCGCCCATGCCGTTCAGCATTGGACTTACCGCGCACCAAACCGAAGTAGCGGCACCTTGCTCGACAGTTTTAAAACCGCCGGACGAAGCATAGGTGCCATCTTCCTTGCGAGTGACGCCCCAAGCAGCCAAATCCTCGTTGCTCAAATGCCGAACCAAACCCGACAAGATTGCGCCTGGATGAACCGCGAATGCTCGAACTCCGAATGCTTGTCCTCGTCGATCGAGCTCTACGGCAAACAACGAACACGCGGTCTTCGACTCCCCGTAAGAAATGTTTTTATCATAAGGCCTTTTATTGAAATGCAGGTCATCAAAATCGATCGGTCCCGTCATGTGACCAATGGACGAAAGCGCCACGACCCTCGCATTACCCGAACGCTTCAAGGCTTCCCACAAGCGTAACGTCAGTTGAAAATGTCCAAGGTAATTCGTAGCGAAATGAGTATCGAAGCCTCGCGCCTCTTTTATTTCAGGCATAAAGCTTGCCCCGGCATTTAATATCAACAGATCGAGCGCTCGACCAGAGCTCATAAATGTATTGGCAAATGCTTCAACCGAGCTCGGATCAAGAAGATTGAGCTCAATCACTTCGACGTTTGACAGAGGAGCAAGAATTTCTCGTGCACGTTCCACACTTCGGGCACCGACTATAACGGTTGCCCCGGCACCTGCTAACGCTCGGGTTGTTTCCAGTCCGATACCTCCATGCCCGCCTGTAACTATAGCTGTCTTTCCACGAAGGTCTTGACCAGCTACAATTTCCTGTGCGGTTGTTTCGGGACCGTATCCCGAATGCAGCGGTTTTTGCTCAGTTATCATGGGCTAGCACTCCTTTAAAACACCATAATCAGGATGGCAACGATATTAGTTTCGTTCATCGGCCGAAACCTCAACATTTTACACCTCATGTAGTAGCTTATCCTTCGAGTGTAAGCTTATTCCCATCCTAATAGGTAAAAAAAAGGCTAACCAGAAAATTCTGGTTAGCCTATGGTATGAAAATCCTCGTAACGCGGACTTTCGCTGTTTTTACAGTTGTTTGATGCCTAGCAGCCTTATTACTTTATGGGCTTCATAAGTCGCTTCGAGAGCTCGTATGCGCTACGCTCTACCCAATTGTGAGCGAGCTTGCCATCACGAACTTCCCATACCGCGATGCCGGTAAGCTGAATCGAGCGGTCATCAGGCAAGGAACCAAGTACGCCTTGGTTATATCCCGTGACTACCCATCGCGATACAACGCGCTTGCCGTCGGCGCCGCTGAACATATCGAGGCTCTCTAACTTGATGTCGCGGATCTTCGAAGTGAATGTTCGTGCCCACTCCTTAAAGGCAGCGCGACCCACAATGTCACCATCCGGATTCGAGAGAATAAAGTCATCCGTACAAAGATGGTCGATGACATCGAGATTTTGCGGAAGGTTATAAACATTGGCCCAAAACTCCGTGAGAAGCTCTTCGCCGTGGTTAACGGATAAATTCATTTGTCATCAACACCTCTTGCCTATTTAACGGGACAGCCAGAATTTGTCCTCGACTGTCCCGTTTTGGATATTTTATGAAGTCCAATAGCCAATCTATAAGATTAATGGGATTACGGCAGCAATGGAGGCCCAATAATTAAGGTATCATTTTGCTCGGCCAGCCGCCCAATTTCTTCAATTGAATGTCGGCCGATTTCAGGGAAGAAATCGTCGATTCCGCCTGGCGCAAAGGTAAAAAGAATGCGTCCCCTATCTAGCCCGATATTAGCCCACGCATGCGGTACGCCACGGGGAACCACAACACTTGTTCCCGGAGTAGCTTCAAATTCCTCTTCTCCCACTTGGAATAGGAAAGTTCCTTCTAGAATCTCGAATACCTCTTCTCTTTCCTTATGAATATGCTTCGGTGGACCAATCAAAGCTGGTACACGCGCTTCAATGACGGTAATCGCTCCGCCAACTTGACTGCTGTGAATACGAATAGCCATTTGTTCGCCTGGCATCGTATCGAACCATTCGAGATCCTTGGCGAATGTAACCGCTGCTTTGGTTACAACCTTATTTGTCTGTTCCATTTTTATTTCTCCTCGCTATCATTTCTATCCGCTGGATAATCGCTTTTATATTTCAAACTTTTGACCTGTCAGTTGTTCACTAAGGCTCCAGAGCCGATCCGCCGCTTCGGAATCAACCGCATACGGCATCACGCCGGAATCCGTTAAAGTCGATTCGTTGTCCAAATAAAAGTCCGACTCAGCATCATGCCCCAGAGGAGCGATATCACAGTTCTCACAGTAGACGCCGCCCATATTGTTAAGCTGCGGGCTTGTCGCGCACCATACGCTGGTAGCTGCCCCTTGCCCTACCGTCTTGAGATTTTTCGCGGGGTCTAGAACCGGCTGTCCCTGCTCGTCAATGACGCCTGCTGCTCGCAGCTCCTCCTCCGAAAGATGCTTTTCGAGTCCGGTGCCGACGATGCTGCCCGGATGAAGGGAGAAAGCCCGCACGCCGTCGGCTTGACCGCGTTTGTCCAGCGCGACCGCGAAGAGAACGTTAGCCGTCTTGGACTGGCCATAGGCTGCCCAACGATCATAATCGCGTCGGTCGAAGTTGGGATCATCAAACACGACAGGCGAGAAGTGATGCCCCCAAGATGATACTGACACCACCCGCGCGCCGTTCGCCTTGCGCAGCGCTGGCCATAGCCGTGCAACAAGCTGGAAATGGCCCAGATGGTTCGTTGCGAATTGCGATTCATATCCTCTCGAATCTCGTGACAGCGGAGACGCCATTATGCCTGCACTGTTTACCAGAATATGCAATGGTTGCCCGGTGGCAAGAAACTTGTCTGCAAAAGCATTAATCGAAGCAGGGTCCATCAGGTCCATCACTTCAATATCAACGCCATCGATGTTTGCAAGGGCGTTCGCTGCTCTATTGTAGTCTCGCGTTGGAACGATAACCTTGGCGCCAGCAGAACGCAGTACTCGCACGGTCTCAAGACCAAGTCCGGAATAACCCCCGGTGACGATGGCAATTTTATTTGTAAGGTCAATACCATTAATAACTTCCTCGGCTGTGACTGAAGCTCCAAATCCGGAGCCGATTGGTGTTTGCTTAGTTGTCATTATAAAGTTCTCCTTTTATGGTGAGTATAATATATGGCTTATTATCATGTGCCAGCTATCCATTTCGGAACGATAGCCGCAAAGTCCAGCTAAAACAATTAGCAACCCTTTTCTACTTTACGCTGTGGTCATCATAACAGGTCTCCTCATTTGATATTTAGACAATTAACGTATAATGTCTATGTGCCTATATTATACGACTAGACAAAGTTTGTAAAGTGTATAATAATAACATCATGGACGATAAAAAGAAGCTTCATATACTAACCGTTGCTTTAGGCGTGTTTTTTAAATTTGGCTATAAGCGAGTGTCAATGAATGAAATAGCAGAAGCCGCCGGCATATCGCGTGCGGGTCTGTATTTGTACTTTAAGAACAAGGAGGAAGTTTTTAACGCGACAATTCTTCATTATGGCGACCTTCTTATTGAAGAGATAAAGGAAGGACTCTCTTCCAAGATAACGCCTGAAGACAAGATTATATATGCGTTCGAGGTATGGTCTATCAACAATTTCGATCAATCATTGAACTCACCGGAAGTTAAAGAAATGACCGACAGCTCATATACGTTTGCTCAAGAGGCACTCCATGCGAGCTACAATAAGCTTGAGGTCGTTCTTAGTTCCATCTTGAAATCTCATCCCACGAGTAGCCAAAATAGCCTATCTCCACAGAGATTAGCTTATCTTTTAACAAGTGCGTCGCGCGGATTTAAAGTTGTTGCCAAAAACTCTGCCGAGCTTCGCCAAATGATTGAAGATTTGGTTCAAATTATTCTTGATCAGTAGAACCGCCAACACGCACCGGTATTCAATCGGTGCGTGTTTTAGTTTGGCTTGAACACAGGGTAAGTTGTTATTACTAAAAGTACCCTCGACCGTTTTCTCCTTCCTTTAAAGCCTGAGATAGCCCACTGATTTTTCCGTTATCACTCTTTGTCGTAACCTAAAACAATTCTTTACCGATCGTTCTCAATATGATAATATGGTTTTGCGGACAAGAGCCAGTATCAGAAGGACGTGAGAAGGAGCGTGGCGAGAAGCAAAGAATTTGAAGCAGCAGCACTATCAATACAACTTCAGAAGTCCTAGCATAATTTTTTTTGCCATTAGTAGAATGATCGTTCCCAATACAGAAGCAATATTCTTTAAAGGTTGTGATGCCACTTCAAATACTCATCGAGGCTAGCTAGTTCCAAGGGCTGTATAAATATATCTCAGAGGAGAATTAAAAAATGACTATAAACGTAAACAACTTAGACGGCAAGGTTGCTTTTGTAACTGGTGGAAATCGTGGGATTGGATTGGAAACAGCACGTCAATTGGGTAAGCTTGGTGCCACTGTCGTCATTGGATCACGTGATTTGGAGAAAGGCAAGGTTGCTGCGGATACACTTCGTTCGGAGGGAATTCTAGCGGAATCTATCAAATTGGACGTCAAGTTAGGCGAAGACCTTCAGGCTGCTTACAGTTTCTTTGAACAACGGTACGGTAAGCTTGATATGTTGATTAATAATGCCGGGATACAGATAGAGATTGAAGATCTTGCGCCCATGAATGAATCAAGTACCGTTTCGCCTGCTGTTTTGCGCGAAACCTTTGATTCCAATTTCTTCAGCATGGTTGAATTAACTCAGCTACTGCTTCCGTTAATTCGCAAATCACCTGCCGGAAGAATTGTTAATGTATCCAGTGCCCTTGGATCGAATACCCTGCATTCAAATCCCGATGCTCCAATTTACGATGTCAAGCTACTTGCTTACGATGCCTCGAAGGCGGCTATGAATACCTTTACGACACATCTAGCACATGAGTTGAAGGATACGGCAATCAAAGTAAACTCTGCATATCCGGGTTGGGTGAAGACTCCAATGGGCGGTAAATATGCTGATATGGATCTTGAAGATGGCGGTAAGACAAGCGTAATGCTTGCAACGTTACCTTCGGACGGACCGACAGGCAAGTTCTATCATATGGACACCGAACTGCCATGGTAATAAGGTAGTTAATAAATAAAATGCGGAGAGCGCTTTCCCATAACGGGAGAGCGCTCTCCTAATTTCCTGTCAATTAACGAAATGGGTCCACCCAGGCATTTACATCCGGCTTTAAAATGGAGGTGAATAGATAAATTCCTTGCTTACTTCATCGAGCGTTTTCAGAACGTCATCGTTAAGTTCGAGGTTTACTGCCTTCAGGTTTTCATCAATCTGCGATTCACGAGTTGCTCCCGCTATGACCGTGCTTACCGCTGGTTGATGCATCAACCAAGCCAATGAGAGAACCGTAGCGGAAGTACCAAGCTCCGCAGCAATTTTCGTCACCTGATCACCTAACTCCACTCGGGAGGAAACTAATCTATGAGCAAAGTTAGGGTTCTTGTCCAACTGTGATCCGCTAGGCACAGAACCTCCCGAATACTTGCCTGTTAGAATTCCTCCTGCCAGAGGGAAATAAGGAATGACTCCGATTCCCTGATCTAGACAGAACGGGATCATTTCCCTTTCAACACCTCGATCGACCAGCGAGTAACCAGGCTGAATCGACACATACTTTATTAAATGTTGACTTTCGCTAATGGCTAGGGATTTCATCATTTGCCAAGCAGCATAATTTGATGCGCCCACGTATCTCACTTTTCCCGATGTCACGAGATCATCCAAAGCACGGAGAGTTTCATCAAGAGGAGTCTTCGGATCAAAAACATGAATCTGGTACAGATCTATGTAATCTGTTCGTAAACGACGCAAACTTCCTTCAATTTCTTTTAGAATATGCTGACGCGAGGCGCCTCTGGTGTTCGGTCCTTCTCCGAGCTTTATACCCACTTTTGTCGCAAGAAGCACGTCTTGACGCCGGCCCTCGAACGCTTCTCCGATGATCTCTTCCGACTTTGTACCCGTATAAATATTCGCAGTATCAATGAACGTAATCCCGCTGTCAACAGCATGGTGCAGGACTCGAATCGATGTATTCTTATCTGCGCGTCCACCGAATGCATTTGTACCCAACCCTAATATAGAAACTTCCAATCCGCTAGTCCCCAAATTCCGATATCGCATCCAAACTCCTCCTATACTTTACATTTAGAAACGAACTGGCAGCATTCATCGAACCCTGTTGCTTGATCTTCTTTTCTAATTAATCGCCGTCCCCGCGGTTGCCATTACCACGCGTAAGCTTGTGGAGCGTCCCCGCCCGGTCCCGGGAATATGTCATCCAGATGCTTCATCGTTTCTTCCGAAAGCTTGATATCGACCGCCCGAAGCGTATTTTGGAATTGCTCCATGGTCCTTGGCCCAATAATCGGCGCCGTCATGGCTGGATGCATAAGTGTCCACGCCAGTGCGACATTCGCTTCGCTCTCGCCGATTTCCCGGCATAGGTTAGAAAACCGTTCCAGCTTCTCCCGGTTAGCTTCCACCCGTTCCTGGGAGCGCGTGCTTCTCGCGCCGCCCGATGCCTTCAACGCATTTCCACCGAGCAAACCGCCATCGAGCGGACTCCAAGCAATGACGCCGATCCCGTGCTCTAAAGCTGCAGGAAGCACTTCCAATTCGGGCAGCCTGCACAGCAGACTGTACTTATGCTGTTCAGACACGAGTCCCAACACATGTCTTTCTTTTGCTTCATATTGGGCTTTCACCAGGTCTCTCCCGGCAAAATTGCTGGATCCCACATACCCGATTTTCCCCTGATTCACTTGCACTTGAAACGCTTCCCAAAGCTCGTTCCAGCTTACGTTGCGATCTACATGGTGCATTTGATACAGTTCAATATGATCCGTGTTTAAGCGGCGAAGCGACTCTTCCAAGTGGCGTCGAATTTTGTAAGCGGATAATCCGCTCGAACGATTGGGTCCATCCGAGACGTTGTCCATGTCACCATATACTTTGGTAGCCAGAACCACCTTTTCCCTGCGGCCACCTCCTTGCGCAAACCATCGCCCGATGATTTCCTCAGTTCTACCCTTGTTTCCTTGTCCGCCGTAAACGTTCGCGGTATCGAAAAAGTTGACTCCCGCGTCCACAGCCGCGTCCATGATTCGGAACGATTCTTTCTCATCCGTTTCAGGCCCGAAATTCATCGTGCCCAAGCATAATTTGCTAACCTTCATGCCGGATTTCCCCAGGTATGTATATTCCATTTACTATTCCTCCCAATTCCTAATTTTCTAAACCCAATAATCAGCCCGTTTTAAAAAAATCTGATCGACTCGTTCGACAATTTTTCCGTTCTGTTCGGATTTTTGTTTTACATCATTCCATTCCTTGTCCTGAGCAAACATTTCCCACTGTCTTATCCGTTCTTCCATGCTTTCGTATTTCATCATATAGTAAAGCTTGGGCTGTTCCTCCATTTCCTCCCAAAAATCACACACTTGCATGCCTAATCTTTCGAATATCCGAAACGTATGCTCCGAGAAGCGTTGCCGGATTGCATCGATTTTCCCAGGATAGATCTTGTAAATTCTCAATTCGTATATCATTCGCCAACCCTCTCCAATCTTCAGAGAACTTCGATTATCGATCATTTATCTTATAAGTGAAAACCACCCTTTCGGGCGGTTCTACTATAAAGCGAGTTGGTTAATTTGTTCCATATCGTTGACCACAAGCAGTATTAATATCGGTTCCGGAATATTATCTACTAGGCGATCCCGGCTAACACCGGTAACACAGTTTAGTTACTCAAAATTTCTTCAATTCGCATGATGATGTCTTGGCTAAGCACAATGCCTGAGGCTTTGGCATTCTCTATTACTTGCTCAGGACGGCTAGCGCCGATAAGCGCGCTTGCAACGTTGGTTTGACGAAGAATCCAGGCGAGGGCCAGATTTCCGACAGTGATATCGAGCTCTTTGGCAATACCTTCCAGTTTATGGACCTTCTCGATCTTTTCATCGGTGATGCCTTTGCGAACCCATTCCAGCTTGGCGGCTCGGCTTTCAGCCGGAATTTCGGAGGCTGACGTATACTTACCTGTCAGCAACCCTTGCGCTAACGGCGAGAATACCACTTGGCCGATGCCAGAGCGTTCGCCCAGCGGAATGACTTCCTTCTCGATATAACGTTCGAACATGTTGTAGATGGGCTGGTTCACGACGATGCGGTCAAGCAGGAACCGATCTGCGTAGCCGATGGCTTCCGCCATCTGTGAAGCCTGCCATTCGCTAACGCCGACATACAGCACCTTGCCTTGACGAATCAAATCGTCCAAAGCTCGAAGCGTCTCTTCAATCGGTGTCTCCGGATCGTAGCGGTGGCAGTAATAGATGTCCACATAATCATGTCCGAGCCGTTTCAGGCTTGCATTTGCTTGTTCGATAATGTGCTTTCTTGAGAGACCGCGATCGTTTGGTCCATCACCCATCTGCCCGAATACTTTGGTCGCCAGCACATACGATTCGCGCTTATATGCTTTCAGCGCTTCCCCTACCAGCTCCTCGGCTGCTCCTCGCTCGTACACATTCGCTGTATCAAAGAAGTTAATACCGAGCTCATACGCTGTTTTTATAGAATTGATTGCATTCTCACGCTCAACATAGCCACCGTATGTCAGCCAACTGCCCAGGCTGATTTCACTCACCTTCAAGCCTGTCCCGCCTAATTTTCGGTATTTCATGATGAATCCCTCCTGATTCGCGAATCGATTTAGTATCCTCTGTCTAAGAAGACCCCTTCATTCTAAAGTAGTTTATGTATGATTGAAAGAAGTGAAATAATATTCATTTAATTATAAAAATGGTATTTACTATACTATTTTTCAGTTATGCAATTAAATCAAACTCTCCTTGATTGGATAAACAGACTGCATGTTTAATCCGGTTTGCTCTCTCGTCACAACAGGTGGACCAAGTAATCATTTTATATTGTTCACCTTCTTCATTTCGTCTTTTTATTACAGTCATAAAGAATGGATATAGGCTTGCTGCTTATAAGCCCAATTTATAGGGATAAGTGCCCTTTTAGTGATTTAGGCATATTGTAAGGTATGATAATAAGGAGGCATACCATGATACCTAATCAGCCCTATGTGCAACAGATGGCTGCCATGCCGGAGTATTACCAGCAAAACCCCATAGGTCCTAATCAGGCGGAAATAAATAAACCTGAGAAGAGCGAAAATGCTCCGAAAACGCATTGCCATTGCTGCGTGGATATGAGTCACATCCATGATTTCCATCACATGCACGACTTCCACCCAATGGATCATTACCATTACATGCACGACTTCCACCCGATGGATCATTACCATCCCATGCATGACTACCACCCAATGGATTATTACCATCCCATGGATAACTCCCACCTAATGGATCATTACCATCCCATGGATGACTATCACATGATGGATCATTACCACCCCATGCATGATTCATGGGATCACCATGAAGGATGGGAATATTCATCGATCGATTATCATCATGCATGGTTTCATCCCTATGTTCATCCGCATTATATGCATCATCCTATTTGCTACCCTGTCGTCTGTTATCCGGCTGACAAAGGCGGGCAAGGCCAGCAAGGATAAGCGGGCAACTCTCCCCGTTACTAAACAGAACCAAAACGGACAGACGGAATGTCATCGACATTCCGTCTGTCCGTTTTGACTTGACTGCTAATGCGCCAAGCTCCCCTCCAGCCGAGAGCGAGTCCGGCAGTGACCGACCGGAATTTGAATCAGGCTCGTTTGTTTGGAGGAAACCATGCCGTAGAGTTCATCGCTTACGTTTGCATCGAAACCGAGCAGCGGACGTCCTCCCATGCGGGAAGCGGATGCCGCAAGCAGCAACCGGTGCACAAGCATCCCTGCCTCCATTTGCTGGATTCGGTAGCCGCGGTAACCGAGCTTCGCATGGTAGTAATTCAAATCACCGGCAATATGAAAGCAAAGCGGCACTTGATGCAAATTTACGTTGTCCAGCGACATTCCGTTCTGAAGCCAGCCCCTATAGTCTCCCGCACGAAGCAGCTGCAAGGCATGCTCCGAGCCATCATAACGATAAGCACCGTTCGCGATGCCCTCAACGCCATAAAAGGAGCCATACAAAGTTACGCGGTAACCAGTCTGATTACCGTCCAGATCGTTATTGTATTTAAAGGATAACATTGCCTCATTCAATAAAGCTGCTAGATTAGATAGGCTAACCTGCTGCAAAACGAATTCATTTTCCGGCGAATATCTCTCTTGAAGCACAGATGCCAAATCATAGGACAGCCTGTTTACGCTCGGTAGTTTGTACGCAGCGCTATTATCCGTGTCGAGCTTCTCGATTCCGATAGGTTGAAAGGAATCGGAGCAATCCAGCATGGATGCTTCGTTAAGCTTCAGTAGCATCGGAAATTCCAATACTCTCCGTGAGCGCATATAGTGCTCATGCTGCAGCACCGCAAGCTCCTCGCACAAATCGGCCGCCGCAACGGCATCTCCCCTCTTCTCGTTGGAAAACCCATTCATCACCGGTTTATTCGAGAGCGGTATGACCGCATACGCGCTTTCTTCATGCTCGGATAAACCAAGCAGGCGATTAATGGCACGATCGAGAAACCGGAAGCACACGCTCGCCTCAAAGCCGAATCTTTTTCCTGTTTCCAGCAACTGTCCCATTAACAGACCGGCGTCCAGCCCCTGCAGACGATAACTAAAATGATTGTATTTAAAGTAATTTTTCCAAAACATCGTTGACACGAAAGCAACGCCAAAAGCTGCGGATACGTCGCACCGATTCCCCAGCGCCTTGCTCAAGTAATCGTCAAACGAGCCTTCGCGGAGCAAAATCAATCGATGATGTGCCGCATCATAATGGTAAACGCCATACGGCAGCTCCTCCAGCTTCAAATACAAATAAAGCTCGCTTGGATACAGTCCGCCGCCTGATGGCACAAAACGTCTGCAAAGCTGCAGCGAGCTTCCCCAATCGTCTCCCGCTTCCGGGCCGTAAACGGATTGGCTAAGCTGCGTAAGTCCGAACGTATACCATAGAAAATGGCCAAGCTCCCTAAGCTTCGGCTTCGCCGTTTCACGCTCTCCTGCCAGCGTGAGCGGAACCTCGGCGCAGAGAGGAAAAGACGGCAAACCCCGGTAGAGCTTATACGGGAGCGGCGCGTCTTCCCAATCGGTCTCCCAATCTTTTGATTTCACCTTATCCGGGTCGAATTGCAATTGGTGCAGAAATCCCTTCAGACTCATCCCTTCTCCTCCCAAAAGCTTGCATAGGGAACGCCGCATTGAATGCCAATCATGCTTATGGGAACGGATGCGGGTAAGCATTAAGCTGATCTGGCGAGAGCGGCTTCTCCGCATACCCAAGCTCTGCAGGAACCCGCAGTACCCGCTCCAAGCCTGTCAAGCGAACCAGATGTTGTCCGAATGTCATGGGCAGCATGCCAGGAATCAGCACCTTCACGCAATGGAGACCGTTGCGCAGCGTCTCGGGCGTAGACTGATCCACCACGATCACGTCAAGGCTTAGCTCGCGTAACGCGTGAAGGACGTCTTTTAAATCATCGGTTAAATCCGCATGCTTGGCCCTTGGCTTAAACGCCTCTTCAAACGTGCGGCTAGGACGGCCGTTTTGGAGCAAAAAGTGCAGCCGCTCCTCCGACTGCTTCAAGCTGTACAACATGGAATGATCATCCATCTGCCGGACGAGAAACGGATCATGCAGCATTTGCTCGTAATGCTCCCGGTTCTCCTCCAATTTCTCGTCCAATGACAGCATCATGCCCGCCAGCTCGTGGATCGCGCCTTTGGCAGCGCGTACCGGATCCGGATGGGCACCTGCCGCGCAAATCAGGTTAACGCCTTTATCCGCCCTGTTTTTGGCGATCGCCCAAACGCTTGGAATGCCATGCTCCATCGTAGAATCGAATAAATAAACATCATATAAGGCAACCTCGCGCAAGCGTTCTAGCATTAGGTTCAATTCGAGATCTCCTGCCGAATAAGGATCTAATGGCGAAAGCTGCAGCTGCGCATACCAGGTCATAAGGAACGAATCGCGTTCTACCACTTCCATGATGCCGTAAAATATAGCTTCCTCCAGACTGCCGCCTAATGCGCAGCCGTTCGAAGTCTCGTACACGAACCCGTGTCCGCAGCCTGAGCTATAATAGGAGAGCAGCTCAGGCACAAGAATCGGCCGCTCCCGCAAAAACGAGTACCCCCACACCCAATCGATTGGCCTGTCTGGATCAAACGGGCGGAAAGGAAAGTCGGGCCGCTCATACATTTCTTTCTCATGCACGCCAACCAGAACGGGGTTTAGCGCCTGTTCCTTCAAATTGCGGTAGCTGTCATAGACTGCCGTTTTCTTTCCTCGCGGCGACATGCCGCAATATCTTTCCAAGCCTTCCAAAATGGCAGTCATCTCGCTGTCCGCATAGGAGTGCGTACGCCCAGCGCAGCCTTCATCTCCCGAGAACAAAGGCAAATTTATACTCGCATCGGCGAATGGGGACAAGAGGTCGATCATTTTCCCGTTCAAAAATCCCGTCCGGGCGTCCAGATAATCATCTGCGAGTAGTCCTTTCAGTTCCGTCATTGAACGGCTGCGGTAGCTGTTTTCGCTCGCTTTTGGGCTTGGCTGCAAGATGATCCGCGATGCTGCCGCCGAATCTTCAGCGACTTGCCCGCAAATTGGACAAAGCGGGTCAGGCACGAAGAAATGAAGAGAGCTGTTCAGGGTTTGCAGATGGATCAACATTAACCGATTTTCCGTTTGCGCAGCGGAGCCTGCAAGCACTCTTCGAACCTCGGCCGAAATAACGTGAGCCATGTGCAAAAGCCCTATAGGCGATGACCAGATATCGGGCGGGGTACCTCCGTGCATGTAGTGCTGCTCCTGGATTTCCCACATTTCCTTACGGTCGTTTCCCGCCATTAAGCGCCGTAGATCGGCGCAGCCGGAGCATCCCTCCGTTCCCGGAACGACCAACGGCCCGATCACGCCCTCCCCGAATGTAACAAAGCCGCGCAGCCAAGGCACTCCGGAGCGTTGAAACACCTCTTCCGCGAATTGATGGTCTGAAGGGTTATAACCGTCATGTAAAACAAGTGCAAGCTCAATAGTCTCCGGCACTTCGGTTGAAAAATCCTTCTGCCTTACCAGTTGATGGTCTTCGGCTAATTCGCCGCATACGAAGTCTGCGAGCTGACCCTCCCCTATAACGGCCACAATTGCGCTCACGCTTCATCCTCCTCCCGAAGCAGCACGCCGAAAGCGCCAGCCAACTCCTCTTTCAAAAATGCCTCTGTGGTAAAATCAAACACGATTAGTTGCTGGCGGCTGCGTTTTATTTGATCCAAAGCCGATTGCAAAGTCTGGCGATGTTTGATTGGTTCACCTGACGGAATGGCAACGCTCAGTGGAGTATCTTTAGTCACGTTTACGGAAGACGTGCTGATCGCATTCGCTGTCGCGCAAGCAGCACCATTTTGGATTTCTAGCAAAGCATGCTGCAATGCGCCACGCAGCGCCTTCGTTTTGTTGAAGCCAACGGCGCCATACCAGCAGCCGTTTGCGCGAACCCATGCGACAGGAAATCCGAATATTTCCTCACCGAAACCGATCGTTGGCTCGCCCTGCATGGTCCTTAGCGTACTCCAATAAAAGCGGCTGCGCTCATCCTCATTTTGGACAAGCTGTGCTAAACGGACCGATGGCTCTTGCGCGTTAATCTTCCGAACAAGCGCCGCCGTCAAGCACTTTTGCAATCCGCGGCAAATGCCTTCCGCGATCGACTCCCCCACTCCAACGCCAACGTATTCGTCACGGAAAGCCTCATTCGCTGGACTTAAGCCCATTCTCGATACATAGGCTTCAATGCCGGCAAGCCCCGCTTCCCTGCGCGCTTCTTCATGATTGATGCCATTGCAGATGATTTCCGGCAGCAAGTCGGCCGGTCCATCCGTCAGCGGGTCAGTTGGCTGCACACGGCATTGGGACAGCGGAAGCTGCCGTAGTTCTCCTTCCTCCCATACGTGAAGAATACCGGTTTCTCTAGATGTTAATCGACTGAAAGCTTCCATTAAGGTTGATTGGGCCTTCTCTTCAGACTCTCTTTCCAGCAGTAATTCCAATTGTTCAATTCGGCTGACAGAAGAATGGCCGTTCGCAAGCGGATGGGGGAGGAACGGATGCCAATTCCCTTCCAGCGTCTCCAAATCAAGCAGGAACACTTTATTTTTTAATGCGGATGCCGCAACTTCGGTTGCCGTTTTGAGCCATTCGAAGACGATGACATTCGCAAGCATCGCTTCTGCCGCGCTAGAGACAACGTGATGCCTAGGATCTTTGTCAATTGCCAGTCGATGGAGCCTGCGCCTTGCGGATTCCCAGCCTCCCTCCGAATCCGGATGGAAGAGTGGCCCTGCAATGCCCGCTTGCTTCAGCATTATCGCCGGTAACAGCACCTTATTCTCTTCCTTGCAAATCTGTTGCAGCATCCGCAGCTCAGGCTCGCCGCCCTCATCCGATACGAACAATAACGCGTCAAACGGCTGCACAGCCGTTCGCCAATCCACGTCTCCGTTTGGCGGAAAAGCAATCTCGTCCACCTTAACCTCTTGGTCCGATCTACGGGCATGCTCTGCCAGCTCCAATATCCGCTTACGATTCGTCGTTTCCGGATTCGTAATCCGCATATGAATGCGAGGCAAACCGGACTCCAATAAACATTTCACAAGCGAAACAAAAAAAGAGCCAGATCCGATGGCCAGTACGGCTGACTGTCGATAGCGCTGAAACCTGTACTTGCCCGAGCCTTCAAAACTGTCCAAAAATTCGATCTGAGATGCATATTTCTTCAGTACGCTCTCTTGCAGCTGATGCGGCAGGTCCCGGCTTACATCCCTGACATAACCGTTCGCAAGCAGCACTTCCGCGATTTCATAGACATGCCTTTGATATTGGTCCAGCAACCCATCCGTCAGTTCATGCATCGAATGCTCACCGTTAAATACCGGCATTAGTTTTTCAATCCATTGACCGATGGTGCTGCCTTCCATACGAAACGAACCGATATTGTTTCGAAAATAGACACTGCCGTCAGAGCTCGGGAGAAAAAAAGTGTCGCCCCTTACTTTTAGCCGCATAGAAGGATCCAAATGCCATTCCTCCTTATCGTGAATTCACATAAAAGCTGTAATTATTTAAAGGTATGTATGGCTATTTGTCCGTCATGTCAATTCTTATTGCAGAAAAAACGCCCCAGTGAGCTGAATCGCTCACGGGGCGTTAAGTATGGTCCATTTGCTTGATTATTTATGATGCATTAGCGGCAGCGCGCACAGCCGGCACAACGAGCGCAGCCTCCGCAGCGTGCACAGCCTCCGCACCTTACGCAGTTGCCGCATCCGGCACAGCCTCCGCAGGAACAAAAACCGATACAAAATCCGATGCAAAATCCGATGCAAAGCCGTGCATTGTTAGGATCAACTTGGCCTTGACCGGGGTTTGGCGTTATACCGGTTGCTTTGTAAGGGTCAATATTCAAATTTTGAAGATTGTTTTTAAATTCATTCATCGCTATTGCCTCCGTTATATGATCAAGATTCTGGCAACGGTTCGGGCTTTGTTGAAGATTTACCATTAGGGCAGCTGGATCTCGCCTACGCCGTTGATCATTCATGAGATATACGTATGAAATTACCTCCGCTAGTGTTACTAATGCATCTGCCTATATCCAGATTTAGTAAGTCTATACGATTACAGACAAATAAGGCTGCCTTCAAGGACATACCTTGAAGACAGCCTCTTTCCAATGGCACAGTGCTTTACTGAAACTCGGCGCGCTGGAAGCTCAAGTGAACGGAAAGTTGTAAAACTGCCTCAGCCGGCGGTAGAGAAGCAAGGCGCATTTATGGTTCCATTGCGGGTCTTTGTCGAATCCCTTGAAGCCGTAGTAAAGTTTGACAGCAAGAATACAACGATTCGCAATACGAGAGCGGCTGATATTCTTGTCGACGGCAAGCATCGTATAGGCAGCAGTATGGATAGCTGGTCGATCGCGGCACCACTTTATAACCCAAGCGAATCGACCGCAACAAGTTGGTTTGGATTTGAGACCCATCCGGGAGGCTGGAGCTGGAGTGGATCGTTAAATGCGAATCCAGAATCTAGTTTCAATATTACGATATGGGCAGATGACGGCGGGAAGCCATTTACGGATGACGAAGCATTGGAACAATTGAAGAAGCCAATCCTTACGTCCTGGTTTACGGTTCTGAAGCGGACGTTGAAGACGAACGACGGTAGTTTCGTCGGTTTTGTGGCCGGCCATAATGAACCGTTCTCCGTCACGTACTCTCAATTCTGGATCCTCCGCTTACCGGAGAAGACATACTATATCGATATCTTTATTGGCAATGGTTCAGTGGAAAAGCATAAGTGGGTAGCGGATCAGCTGCTCCCGACTTTCCGCGCGTCTTTCGATGATAAGGACGCCAATAGTATGGATTAGTTTATACCGAAGGTTACTGATCCTGGAATGCCTGCTTCACTTGCATTAAGGACGCAACATTACGGGTAGTGATGGAGTGAACGCCCCAATCGGCGTATTGGCGCATGAGCGCTTCATCCTCAACGGTCCATGCGTATACGGGCATTCCAAGTCCTGCGGCATATTCAACAAACTCTTGCCGCAAGATTCCGTGATAAATATTCACTCCAATGCAGGAAGCTTCGCGGGCATCCGCACAGGTTTGAATCATCGCCTCCCGGTAAGGCAAGGTCTTGAACAGCTCGACACTGGCGTTAAGCAGCTTGCGCATTTCCGGCTGCAGCCGCTCCGCGAGTAACGCACGTCCCAACTCGCAGCCCGAGAAAAAAGCTTGCTGCGACAGTCCGAATTTGCGGACCAGCGCCGCTGTCGGCTCAATCGCCGCATCCACCTTCAAGTCCAAATTCACGATTTTCCCGAAAGCTTGTACGAGAGGTAAAATATCTTCCAGCCGAAGGAGGCCAGTTACTTTGCCGCTATCCGCTTCCAATAGTAATTCGTTTAGTTCCGAGTAAGTCATTGCAGCTATATTCGCATTCAACCGTTCAACGGTAAGCCATTCATTATCATGTGCCAGCACAGGAATCCCATCCTTGGTCACTCGAATATCCTCTTCCACCACGTCGGCGCCGGACTCAAGTCCGATCTGGACCGAACGCAGCGTATGCGCTTCCGTGTTCATGCTGCCTGCGTGAGCCGTAATCAGCGGAAAACTTCGCGTCATTCTTGCCACACTCCTTACTAGCGTCTTTAGTTAATCATAAGTTTATTCGGATTCCGCGTAAATCGCATTCGTAAAAGCAATTATCGTACGTGCACCACGCACCGTTCCTTTAAGCTCTGCCCGAACCCACTTTAATCCATTACCGCGAATCTCGAAACGATACTGCTCCTGTTCCGGGCTCGCATTCCTCTCGCCAATAACGCCGAGGTTGCTCATTAGCGTGATCAAATAACGAGCTTCTGGAAACTCCCATAAGCCTTCTCTCACTTGAAAATCGATCTCCACAACAGCCTCGTAGCTACTGCTTCGTTCCTGCTCCGGCACGCAATCTCCGATCGTGTAAATCATCTTCTCTGTACGCAGCTCCAAAGTCACTAACGGTCCCATTGTTACTGAAGCTTTGCCTTCGGCAAGCGCACGAACGGCTTGTTCCGTTACGCTGCCTTTGCTTTCATCGAGTTGCAAATACGTAACCGATATAGGGGTATCCGTCTGTTCCTGCACATGCCAGTCCCTTCCCGAAGTTGCCGCAATCTTGAAGCCGTCGTTCAATCGATCGGTCCATAGACGAAACGCGCGGGTATTGTCCGTCTTAATCGACGGGAACGTTCCCGACCATACCTCGATATAATCCAGCTGGTTCCAATCGCGAATCTCAAACTCCCAGAAGCAGCCTGTGCAAATCGGATTGCCGATGCGATAAGGATGCGCCATGCCGGCAATTCCGCCAAGCGCATGTACCTGTTCGATCCCCTCGTGAATATCGCCCGGACCCGCGGGACGCCAGTCCACGAATTCAGTCAGCCCGATCGTCACCATATGCCCGTAGAACGTCGTCCATTCCATGCCTGAAATAATGGTCAGGCCTGTCTCCTGCTCGACAATTTCCCTATCCTTTAAACCCGTCATCGTATTGTGATCGGTCAGCGCTACGCAATCAAAGCCGAGTGCCTTCGCTCCTTGCGCAAGTTCCAGCAGGGATTGCCTGCCGTCGCTGTGATCCGTATGACTGTGCAGCTCGCATGCCATCCAGCGCATCCTGTTAAGCCTCCTCATGGTGAATTCGCAAACGGTATCGGCAATTGTCCGTTACAATCTCATGCAGGCTTAACGTAACCCGCCACAGCCCTCCGGTCAGCTCGCCGCTGACGAACCCAGGAGACGCATCCTTGCCCCCGATATACAGCAGCTGCTCAGGATCGTGTCGATGACCGGCGCCGCGGTGCTGCTTGGGATCGTCGACCGAAACGGTAATCAAGTTTTTAAGCGGAAGAAACGATTCCCACTTCTCCAGCAATCGACCGCGCTGCGCCGGTTCCGTGTATTTGTTGATGCCAGTCGAAATGAACTGACGAGCTTGCTCGGGGTCATCAAGATTTTTAGGTTCGTAAGCGAAGTCGATCCAAAGCTTGCCGCCTTGTTGATCCAGATGAAAACTATAGGCAATATGCGTTTTGGAGCATACCGGAGTCACCTGTCCATCCGCTTCCAGAACAAGACGTTTCATTAAGAACGCGCCCCCTCTTCCTTAATCATGCTGCGGATGTAGAAATAGCCCATGAACGAGCAAAGCAGGAAAGTGAAGAACGCGAGCGCGGATGCCTGTTCCTTCTCCTGAAATACGCCGAATATTTGTTCCATCGATACGCCGAGCATTTGCGGTGCATTAGGTCCAAGCAGGAACGGTGCGGTGAACGAACCGATAACGCCCATAAAGACGAAGGTTACCGCCACGAGCAGCGTTTTGTAGGTAAGCGGAACGATAAAACGGGTGAAGATACGGAGTTTCCCCGCTCCTACGTCCTTCGCGCTTTCCATCACCGAATCTGGAATACCCGCCAAGGCAGAACCAAGCAGCATGGTCGTGAACGGAATGTTGAACCACAAATTAGCAATAATAATGCCTTTCATATCGAAAATAATACGAGGAATTCCGCTGCCGCCAAACAGCAGCACCCACCGGGCTACCCAGCCGTGATTGCCTAACAGCTGAATCAAGCCGTACGTCGCAATAACCGAAGGAATAAACATCGGGATCATGTACATATTCCGAATCCACCCGACTAACTTGCCTTTATTGAAACGCATGTAAGCTGCCAGCGCATAACTAATGATAAGCACGATTACGACCGATATAACGGTCACTTCCAACGAAAATACGATATTGGAGCGCATCAGCTTGTCCGTGAACAAAAACTTGTAATTCGACAGGTCGATGCCACCTTCCTTGTTGGTTAAGCTCTCCTTGAAAGAGACTGCGATCGGAATGACGACTGTGACGAACAGTAGCAAAAAAGAGGGGATAACCATAAGCAATCCCAGTATCCCCATTTTCACTTGTTTCTTCATCATTGCGCCGCTACGTCGCTTTGCCAGCGTTTGTTGATCTCGTTGCCCAGGTCGCCGATGTTGAAGGTCCGGAAACCTTCAGCCACGCCTTTGAAGGAATCCTGAATGTCCTGCGGCATGTTCGATAGCTCGATCCCTGGGAAGCCGTGCATTTTGGTCACGACAACCGCTTGCGCTTCCGGCGATAACACGAAGTTCAGAAACTCATTAACAGCATCTTTTTTATCGGACAGCTTTGGTACCATCAGGTACGTCGGTCCCCCGTTAAAGCCCGGGGTAATTTGCGCGATTTTAGTCGTATCCGGCAGCTGGCCGTTACCGATTTGCTCAAGCGCCATGTCTGACCAAGCCGGAATCATGTCTACTTCGCCGCTGATGAGCAGATCCAGCGTGCCTTGGTTTTTCTTCGGATAGATGCCTTTGCCATACACGTATTTACCGAGGTCCTTCAGCGTCTCAAAACCCTTGTCCCATTCCTTTTCAATGCTTGGATCGGAGTTATGAATCGCATCTTCAGAAAGCTTGTCGTACAGCGCTGTTGTGACAAACGAACTGCCGGCGCCGCCGGTGGAAGGATCGTTGTACGCGAAGCGTTCCGGATTCGACTTAATCCAAGCGAACAACTCGTCAAGCGTCTTCGGAGGAGTTGGCACCTTCTCGCTGTTGTAAGCAAGTACCACGGCGGACGAACGATACGGAATGGCCAGATTGGATACATCCTTCATCGTATTGGCGTCAACGGAAGCGAGGTTGCTGATTTTGGCAGGATCAAGCGTTTCCCAGAGATCATCCTTTTGTCCTTGGGTTACGTTGCTTAGCCCGTCCTCGTACAGATCGATCCCGCCGGAGCCTTTGCCAGCCTGCTTCGCTGCAAGAATGCGGTCGTACGTCGGTTGCGCGCCGGTACCTGATGGAATATACACCTCTTTAACCTTGATGTTCGGATGATCCTTTTCGAACATGGGGATAACTGTATCCCAAAGATTCTTTACGTTCTCGGAGCCTGTGAAGTAGAAGCTGAACTCGACTTGTTGTGCCGTCGGATCCGCCGAGGCCGCATTGCTTCCCGCATTCGTCGTGCTGGCGTTAGATGCCCCAGCGTTCGCAGTATCCGAATTATTCGAGTTTCCGCAACCGGCGAGAAGAGCTGCGGTAACGGTTGTTACGGTCAGTAATGTTAGGGTGGATTTTTTGCTTAACATGCTAATTGCCTCCTTGGCATTAGGTTTTTTTGGTCGCGTTTGAGATTTAGTCTGCTTAGACTTCCGGATACGTGATGACTTTCTTGAAGCTGACATAAATTTGGTCGCCTGAATGAAGCTCCTTGACGGCATCACGCGGCTGAAACGCCCGGATAACGCCATACTCCGGTAATTGAATCGATACTTCGGCATAATGGCCTAGAACCATGATCTGTTTGACGACGCCGGGTAGACCCTCTTGTTCTTGATTCGATAAGATGACATCCTCAGGTCGGATTGCCAGCCATACCCCGCCGGACAACGATTTCGAATTTGGAAACTTCAATTTCCCTACCAGTACTTGGCCCTCCGAAACCACCCCTTTCAAAAAGTTCATTTTGCCAATAAATTGGGCGACATAAAGCGTGTTTGGCTGATCGTATATTTCTTGCGGCGAAGCGATCTGTTCGATGTTGCCGTGATTCATAACGACGATGCGGTCGGAGATAGACAACGCCTCTTCCTGGTCATGCGTGACGAATACCATCGTTAGGCCGGTTTCCGCCTGAATCTCCCGTAATTCCTCCCGCATCTCATGCCGAAGCTTGGCGTCAAGCGCCGAGAACGGCTCATCGAGCAGAAGAACGGCAGGCTTCAAGAGCAATGACCTGGCTAGCGCAATGCGCTGTTGTTGACCGCCGGACAACTGACCTGGAAATTTATTTTCGGCATCCGGCAATCGTACGAGCTTCAGAACATCTTTGACCTGTTGACTGATTTCGGCTTTCTTCATCTTGCGTATTTTAAGACCAAATGCCAGGTTATCGAACACTGTCATATGCGGCCATAGATTGTAGCCTTGGAACACCATCGAGGTTGGACGTTTCTCCGGCGGTGACTTAAGCACGCTCACGCCTTCAATGAGAATGTCGCCGGAGTCCGGCTCGAGAAACCCTCCGATGCTCCGCAGCACTGTCGTTTTGCCGCAGCCGGAAGGTCCAAGCAGCGTAATGAGCTCACCCTTATGCACATCAAGAGAGATCGAGGTGACACCTTCGCCGGTGCGGTAACGTTTCGATAACTGTTGAACGGAGAGTTGAATCTCCCGACTGTCCTGTACTTGGTGAATTTGTTGCTTGTCCTGAATGACTTGAATGCCCTGAACCATACCCTAATGGCCTCCTTTGTCTTGCAATAGTTGCCTCATTACTTCAAAGTAAACCCGCTGGACATGACATCCGCGCTTACGAAACGCTTAGCGGCGAGCAGCAGAATAATCGTTGGCGCCGTTAGAATGATCGAGAACACCGCGCCAGCAAAAGCTGGATAATCGCTAATAATGGAATACATGACAATTGGCATCGTTTTGTAATTCGGGATACCGACCAGAAACGTGCCCTGCGCTTCATCGAGTGAGTTAAGGAATGTGAAAATAGAAGCTACGATGATACCCGGCAGTGCCATTGGCAAGGTGATTTTGAGAAATACCCGGAACGGACCCGCTCCCACGTCTCTTGCCGATTCTTCCTGTGCTTGATGCACATTCCGGAAGGCTGCAGTTGGAATCCACGTCATAAACATAAGCACGTTGATCATATGGATCAGGACAACGCCAAGCAGCGTATTCATCAAACCAAGCTTGTAGAAAAGCACCGCGATCGAGACATACAGCCCCATCTTCGGAAACGCGTGAGTCAGTAGAAACGAGAACAGGAAGAAACGGCTGAACGGGAACCGAATGCGTGCGAACGCATAGGCTGCCGGGATGCACAGCACGATAGACAGCCCTGTTACAATAGCAGCGATCATGAAGGATAAACCGATGGATTGCGGGATGTCCTCCTGTTTGAAGACGAAAGCCCACCATTTCATGGACCATTCAGTTGGCATAACGTCCGGATAGTTCCATTTCCCCGTGAAAGCTAGAATAGCCAAGTTCAGCAGAGGTCCTAGAAAGAAGATAACGAAGATAACAAGCACAATAAATTCAATGATTTTCCTTGTTCCAAGTGCCTTGAAATACCAGCGCATGAAGGGTTATCGCTCCTTTCGGTATGCATATATCGTTATTTGGTTGACTGTCTGACGATCAGCCGGGGGACCAATTGACTGGGATGCTCAACGTTTTGTTCCTGCCGGATCAGTTGATCTAACAGATGGACGGACTTCGTGCCCATATCACCGGCATCCACCTTGATCGTCGTCAAGGATGGCGAGAACATCGCCGCGAAATCAACATCATCAAATCCTACTACCGATACTTGCTCGGGAATCCGGACAGACTGTTCCAGCAGAAATTTCATCGCGCCCATGGCGAGCATGTCATTGGTGGCGAAAAGTGCCGTATACCCGCCCTCCCGAAATTGATTCCACTCTCGTCTCATGATCTCGTATCCTTCTCCAAAGGTCGAAGTCCCCGCAGATTGAATTGACGCATTGGATTCTTGAATACCAGACTGCCTTATAGATGTCAGGAATCCCCTCAGGCGCAAATGGTGACTGCGATGGCTCTGCGGCCCGGCGATGACGAATATTCGCTTATGCCCGGTCTGCGTCAAATGCTCGGCGACCATCCTGCCGCCTTCCTCGTCCTGATTGACGATATGGATAACGCCATCAACGTCCGTCGAACCGTTCACCATAACGAATGGGATGCCGAAGTTTGTTATGTGGTCAATGACGTTTTGCTGCAGCCGGCTGATGAGAATAAGCCCGTCCACCCGCTTCTCGATCATGAAGTCGGCCGAACGATAAGACATATCGTGATCCGTAGTAACAAATATCGAGTAGTTTAACCGTGCTGCTTCCAACAAGACGGCATCGACGATTTTTCCGTAGAAGGGATGTGAGGCAATCGGAAGATCTCGTCTATATAAGAGCACCCCGATGTTATGAGTCCTTTGCGACACCATCGCTCTTGCAACTGCGTTTGGTTTATATTGCAATTCCTCGATCAGCCCAAGTACCTTATTGCGCGCTTCCGGGCTGGAATATCCATTCCCGGAAATGATCCGCGAAACGGTAGATTTGGACACCCCGGCGCGCCGGGCGATCTCTTTGATAGTCGGATTATCCACGATGCACTCCCTTTCACTGCTGTGAGACCGTTCCCACATGGGACCGTTCCCATAGGTATAGATTAAGGAGCGGATGTTTCTTCTGCGTTAAACCCAGCCTAAGGAATTGTAAAACTAACGCTATAAATACCCAGAAAAA
Source organism: Paenibacillus glycanilyticus (assembly GCF_023715145.1). GTDB lineage: Bacteria > Bacillota > Bacilli > Paenibacillales > Paenibacillaceae > Pristimantibacillus > Pristimantibacillus glycanilyticus_A. The sequence continues at coordinate 543,330 of NZ_JAMBNP010000001.1, forward strand.
TGGAAAACCACCGAATCATATCTTGATTTCGGTGGTTTTATGTAAAATGTAAATTTATCGGGTCTTAATTTCTTACTTCATCAAGTAACTTCCCTTTTGATTTCTCCATAATTCGTGGAGTCCATGCGATAAGCAAGACCCTGCCAATCGAAGTCACCGTTTTCTCGTCTAAGCTGATTTTTACGGGCTATGTTTCGGTAAAGTCTAAGCGCCTCACGATCGTCCAGCTGCCGAGTGTCTTGACCTAAATGTTCGTCCAGAAGTTGACAGCGAATTGACCTCACTTCTTTAGGGTCCCAGAACGATGCGTTCATCTCAGTATGACCATAAAGTGAATTCGAGTGCAGATTGCAGGAACCGATCGTTGCCCAAGAGTCGTCGATGAGCATGATCTTTCCATGTATGTAAATATTACTTCGCCCTCCCTGTCCATTTGGCCCTGCAATACCGACAAGAGTAAAATTCTCATATCGACAGAGTGTCTCCATTTGGTCGAAGAACTTTTTTACATCCATCCCATGGAATGCAAGAACATAGGATTCGGGATCGGGGACCAGGAGAACAATATCCACGCCTCGCTTTAGAGCTTCCTCTATTTTCGCTATGATCTCCGGAACCGGTAATGCCTGATTTTCAAGATAAATGGTGCGTTGAGCTGCATCAATTGCCTGTTTGTATTGCTCTAAAACAGATCGTTCCCCAGTAGCTATATCGTAAGGAGATCCTCCTGGGGTAGGATAACTATCGCTGTAACGACCCGGAGATACTTGTCTTTGTATCTGCATTTGGGTATGTCCCCGTAGAGTGGATACGCGCGTCGGAAACAACAACTCATCCTCTCCATTATGTCCCCATACGCCATCAACTACCAGACGTTCGCTGGCCTCATTCCATCTCTGAACGAAATTGTGATGTACATCGGTCGCTGAAGGACCTGTCACCTCGACAAAGACATCATGCCGATGTCCCTCACCGATATGGCCGGGTTCAAAAGCCTTAAACGTCGGATTGATCCCACCGACGAATGACGTCTCGGATTCATGTCCAGCATCCATGAGCCAAGCTTTTTGGTGTTGGCAATATTTACTGTTAGTCCGGTCCCAGCGGATGCGAAAGCGCGATCCCCGTGCTGCGAGCATTTCACGGTCAGCATCAGATCCCAGGAAAGCTTGACCATACCCGCTGCTCTCCGGATTTGGACGCCAGAAAATAATTCGAACGTCCAACCCTCTCTCTACCGCACGATCCAACACATCGAACAGCGTGCCGCGATCTCCTGGCATCTGGAAATCAGGGTCCATGAATGTGATCGTTAACCAAACACTATGCTGCGCTTCAGCAATAGCTTCACAAATGCGCCTGAAGGTAGGGGCACTATCAACTAAAGGGCGAATCTTATTACCGTTCCTTACTGGATAAGAACCAAATTCGATAAATGCAATATGTGTTTTAGAAATATCGTTAGCTATACTATTAGGATTCATGTCTGCGGCGCCTCCTTATATGTGAGAGTAAAAAGATCGTATCACATCTCTTTTGAAGGAAGTGTTGAGATAAAATAAAGAATACTCATGTAGATCGAAGAAACCTGTATCTTTGAAATATAACTACGCAATTCTGAACCGCAATTGCTCGCACACCGAATACTTGTCCTCGTCGCGAGTCTGATCTACTTTTCCCTTTGTAACGGTCGCAACAGTCGAGTGCGTAACCATGGAAGACGCACTCGATGCCGAGGCGGGGCTACAGAATCAAGAGAAGCAATAACATCGCTATGGAGCTCGATCCATTCTTAATTGTTGGATATCCGAAGGAACTTCTTCGTCGCTTATTTTTCGGTAACAGGAATAGAAATCGTCTTATTATATTTCTTAAGATATTTGAAACCATCTAACAGAAGATACTCGGGTTTGTCAGTTGTTTGGACAGAATAAGTCTGCTCCCTTAATATGTTCCCATTTCCCAAATCCCACGGACGAGACGAGGTGATCGAGGTGACAGGCACTCGCTTGCCGCCAGCTTGTACAGCTAAATTCTCAGTGTTCAGGATAGTGAATTCTTTTCTTGCAATTACGATATCATAACCGGTCTCGGTCTTGGTGACGCTTCGAATCCATAGCTTTTCATTGTTGATCTTGACGGAACGATCGGAAGGCGCCGTTAACGGAATCGGCTCCATTACTTTCTCATAGCCGGTTGAGCTCTCCATTACTATTGCCATAGTTTCAATATGTGACGTTGGAAGGACATCATAATTATACTCAAACGTAGGCTTATCTTTGGTACTGAGTCCATCTGATCGATATCCAAAGGATTCGACTTCGGAACCATTTATAATAAGCTTTGTTGTACCCGGAAAATACGGATGTTCTCCATTGTTCATTTCATAGTGCCCTCGGATGACCGTTGCAGTTGGAGAAGCGGTGATTGAGTCGTACACAACGGTTCCTTCATCAACAGGTACAGATTTCGATATATCCTCTTTAATGATGCTCTTCATAGCCTTATTAGCATCAAATTTAAAGGAGATCGGATATAAGGCTTGTTGCCCATTGTCCATACGCTCACCAAATTGAGCCGTTAATGTCCGTGCGAAAGGACTTACTGGCTTGAATTTTTGCATACCATGAAACTGTTTCCAATCCTCGCTATAATTACCTCCGCCTTCTATCCTATCAGAATCCGTCAGAAATCCTTTTATCCGATAGACATCATAATTAATAAATTCTCCGGGAGTAAAGGTTTGCTCCTCAGGAAGATCGATGGTGTAATACATGAGAAAGGCATTATCATCAGCGATCACGCCGTCGATCGTAATGACTGTGCCGTCCTTAAGTGTCTTGCTTTTGTTAATCGTTTGACCATAACCATGCTCAGCAACTTCGGTGAAATTAAGTGAAGTCAGATCTCTTCCACTAAGCAGCTTCCCTCCATAATAAGCCAAAGCGGGATATTGATACGTTGTAATAATAAGAATAAGCGCTGCAGCTGTCGATACGGTCCAAGTAAAAGCTCGGCTTCGCTTCTGTTTTTTGTCTGGAAGCCGGTGAAGGGCTTGACGCAGCCGATCTTCAAGCTGAGCGGGAGCTTTCATCTGATTCAAATTATGTTTGTGCCTTTGAAATTTCTCCTCAATCGTATTCATAACGATCACCTCCGATGATGTTTTTCAATTTCTGAATGCCTTGCGAAATTCTTGATTTGATCGTGCCGAGCGGTACGCCTGTCATATCTGCGATCGTCTGATAAGGAAAGTCATGGACATAACGGAGCTCGATAGCCTCCCTCTGTCCAGCATTTAAGTGTGACAGAAGCGTCTGCATGTCCATTTCGGATTCCATGCTGCGATACGGATTTTCTTCCGTTAATGCTGGCAGAGTCATTTCCTGCTCCTCCTCGAGCGGCTGATACTTCTCTTTCCTGCGGAGCATCGTCTTACATCGGTTAACCAGAATCGTTTTGCTCCAGCTATAGAAGGCTTCGCCCTTTTGCAATTGATCGATCTTCTCATATAGCGTGACGATCATATCCTCCATCGCATCCAGCGCGTCATGCTCGTTCCCCATGTAGGAATAGGCTAGACGGTAGTAGGCGTCCTGATCAGCCATGATCAGCTGCAGCAGTGCTTCCTTGTTTCCTTTTTTGGCTTGTCTTACTAAACGGTTTACAAACATGTTCTCCCCCCTTTCATAGATAAGAGAATACTGGGGTATCAAAAGTTCATTTTTCTTTTAAAAATTCTTATGGTATTTATTCTCAAGCTCTCAATCACTTCGTTTCATGTACCAGTGACCGGCCTCTTATATACTTAACTTACGAGTAATAGAATGCGATTTTTTATACCAAATGCCATTATAACCATACTGGTTGTAATCACGGCAATCAAGGAGGGAGCTCTCTCTTGCCAAATTTTCGGATTTATTTTGAGAGCGATTGTATTTCCTTATTCACACTCCATTTGGCTCGATTAATACGTACTTTGCAAAGGAAAGTATTATTGAAAAGTAATGTAATTATCGGAAGTAAACTGCCCTTTAGTCGTAATGAAGTATTGACTGGCTAACACTTCATTTTCTCAACGCAACCTGCTCAAATAACCCTTAATAACGTGTTATTCTTGTCGTCAGCCCAGTATAGAGGGATTTTCACGTCCAAAAAATACGACATAAAAATACGTACCAATGAAAAAGAACCTTGATTTATCAAGGTTCTAAATCGGGAAATACAGAATCCGACCACTAATCTGTACTGAACTTCCCCATTCTGGGATTGAATTCGACCCTAACGAGTTCCTAAACTCGTGTCGAACAACTAGCTGCGGGACTGGCTTTCTTGTCGTTCTCCCAATATGAGGGCTCAGCACTAGTTGTTGCTGGCAGAATTTCGTTCATCCTGGAGCCATTCCGAAAAGGCATCACCATGAGCATGTCCCGTAAGGGAACGCCCGCTGCTAATGCCCCATCGAACCATTCCATTCCACTTTAAAGTCTGAAAAGTTGCTGAATCCGATCTACTGGAAAAACTCTCTGAATAGCTTAATGGCCGCTTTAGGATTCTCCTCCATAATCCAATGTCCGGTTTTTTCTAGCTTCACCGTCTTTGAATTCGGCGCATGTTCGTTTAAGAACTGCTCCAGCATGCCGTAACCGGACACGCCGGCGATGCCAAGCGCGGGCACGGACAGAGGTTTGTACGATTTAAATGTTTCGATATCGTCTCTGAACGATTTGTACCATTCGTTCCCGGCTCGGAGCGCATCGGGCTGAGAATAGGCCGCGAGGTAAACCTCACGTTCCTTTTTGCTGAGAGCATTCTTGGTGTAGCCCATATAATCGTAAATCCAATTATAAACGAGATCCAGCTGTTTGCCCTGCAGCATTTGCTCCGATAAGCCCGGGATGGTATTAGTGGCAAACCACCAGTAGAACTTCGCGCGTTCGGGATCACTCTCGTCGTACACTCCCGCCGGTGGCAAAATCGGGATTTTCAAAAAGTTCTCATTCGGATGGGAGGCATCCATCAACACGACTTTCTTCGTGGCTTGCGGGTAATTCGCAGCATAAGCGTACGCGATTGTCGCGCCAATATCATGTCCGGCGATGTTAATGCTCTTGTAGCCTAGCGCTTTGGCCAGTTCATAAATATCCTTTGCCATTGTCTTCTTGTCATAGCCCGATTGCGGTTTGTCCGAGCTGCCCATGCCACGGTATTCCACGACATAAACATGATAGTTCTTGGCCAGCTCCGGCATCATTTTGGAGAACGAATACCAGGTAACGGGCCAGCCCGGCAGGATAAACAGCGGCTCGCCCTTCCCGCCCTCGACATAGTGAAGCTTGACGCCATTCGCTTCCTTGTAGACGTTCTTGAAGCCTGGAAGCTCTTTGACCAGCTCTTCGTCGGAATTCGGCTTATCTGAGGCTGGCTTGCCTGCAGTGGTTAAGGCCACTTTCTTAGGATTGATATCCGCGGCGCTTTCGCTGACTTGCTGATTGCCGTTCTGCCCGCAGGCCGAAAGCAAAACAAGCATAAATGACGCAATGAGCAGTATCGCCGTGCTCTTAGCCGGCCATCTCGATTGGTTCCCTAACATCACATTCACTCCTATGTACATTTTATGGTTGGGCTGAACAGAGTCGCCTATTCAACGCACATCCTCATTTTGAATCAATCGCTGTCTTTCCATCCCCCTAACTGCGGTGCGGAGTTCGTGCAACCCTTTTTCTCCGCCATCACTTTTGATATTGAATCGCTAAATGTACGCGAGCCGAAGTGTACGTTAGTTCTTACACCTAGATCTTACCAAGGATAACGGAGTACAAAACCTGTTAAAGGTCATGAGTATACACAAAAAAAAGCATCGCCTTCGGTCATTGCACATGACTTTTTTCATGCGCAAAGGCCAAAAGTAATGCTTCCCTTACTTAAATCGAATGTGTTCCTCGGCTAAGGCGGCGGTGTTCCCGCTCTCGAAGGTACACTTTGAACTGCGGTAGAGCTTCTGTAGCTTATTTTGATTGATCTATAGTTCACCGTTACTTCAATGAGTTGTATGTTTTTATAGTTTGTTTCCCTTGAAAATCGTACAGAATTACATCTGATTCAACTAGTATTCTTATTCCGTGTTTATAATACGGCATTTTCTGATCAGCCTCTTCAAAACCAACCCACTTTAACTCGGCTATTTCATGTGGTCGCGTAATCATTATGTCTGTATTCTTTGGTTTTGCTTTAAACGTTACAAAGACTACATGTTCACCTTTATCTTCAAAAAAGCATTCGTTTACTGCACTAATACCTAATAATTCAACTTCAATACCAGTTTCCTCTCTTGCCTCTCTTATCGCCGCAGATGACCATGATTCGTCGGCCTCTACTGCACCACCAGGCAATGACCAACTTGAGGAGTGAATATTTCTAACGATTAATACCTTGTTTTGCTCCTCATTTGTAATCAGTGAATATGCAACATCAACTCTATACACGAATCAGCATCCTTCCACTATTTGGTTAGTTACATATTCGATAAGTACTTATTAGACCCTTCTAACTTAATAACCGCTCATTAATGAAAACAGGGAGCAGTTCAGCCGCGACAAACAGCTCCTGTTTATTCCACTATCGTTCAACCGTTAGTTTAACAATCGAGCGAGCAACGACTCCGCCTCATGGGTTCTTCCCATTTTAAGAAGTTCATTCGCATGGCGCTCAATTATAGTCTTGTTAGAAGAGAATGTATGCTGCAAGTTCCGAACTGAAGCAAAAAATTCTTCTTTCTCCTTTGCTCCTGCGGGCGGGGCCAATATGCCCAGGGAATCTTCCGTCAAAGTTGTTATCTGTTGACTCCGTTCAAATCTAATCTCTTGCAGGTATTGGACAGGGTTCGGAATTGGTTTCAGGTTGAATCTTTCTTGAACTTCGTTCAACACCTTCTGTTTCTCTCGTTTCCATCGATCATGATCAAACCATTTTGAATTCAGATCTTGAGCCTCTCCCTTACGAACACTCTCAAGATACGCTTCTTCACTCGGATAATCGTTAAGTAATGCCTGTTCGTCAAATATGTGTAGCGAAAAAAAGTCGTGCAGATTTCGAGCAACAAGCTGTATGCGATCTAAATCCATTGGTGATACCTGTATCACTGGTGCTTCATCCAAGTCTTTGACAAGGCCAAAATCAGTTAACAAGGCGTAGTGTATACCATCTACTCCAGTACGAGCAAACGGAAAAGAATCCACTGGCGTACAGAAATACCCTTCCTTCTCATTAAAATCAATGCCTAGGAAAAGCCCCGTAAGAGTCTCCAAATACTCTACTTCTCGGGAAAACCCTCTCTCCCAAAGCATTATTTGTTGAAGCAGCATAGGGGTCCGATACTCAATGGTCATTAGATTAACCTCACAATTAAATTATTTTCTCCCAATGAATTCAATGTTAGTACCAAGCTATCCTGCCATTACTAAAAGAGGCTGCTAACTTTACCAGCCGCCTCGTCTGATTGTCTTATCGAACTAACGTTCCCAGTTAGCGCAACGTTACTCTATAACGATTAGTAAATGTAGGTATACTGGCAATTTATTTCTTATGCCTTCTTCTTATCCAAGATAATAATAAAAAAGTAAGTATTAAACCTATATAAATAAACATAGTCCAACCATTTGAATAAATAGTATCACGATCAGGTAACCAACCTAATTGCTTAATAATAATGTAAATTCCAATGAAAATGAATGCTATGAGAAAATCAAAACCAATCCTCTTCATTGCTCTACTCCTTGCTTCGCTCCTCAATTTTACTAACGTCTCCCGATAGCTTAATCCTGAAATGTATCGGCTGAACCTAATTCTTTATCTTCGAACTTATTAGACTTAAAAAATTTTTCATTCCTTCAGGGGTATCAAACACCCGCTTAGGAATGATTGCAAATCCTCTTTTACTATAGACTAGGTAAATAAACTCTTTTGTCTCTTTAATTTTTTTATAAAAGCTCCATGGTATTGATGATTTTAGTGCTCCAGCTGTAAACCTTATTTCTTCTTCGAGAAACTCAAGTTCATACTCCTCTTTGTACTTCGGTTCTTTCCTAAATATCACTCTAGGAACTATAATCAATCGGGCAAACATGATGAACATAGATACAATTGAAATAACAATTAAAAATGCTACTAAGAGCCCGTTTGAACCATTCACGTATAGATAAATCCCAAAACCGAGAAGAGCTAATGTAATAATGAAATCTACTAACAAACGTTTGGAATCACCATTTGACTGATTCATCCCCCTGATAAATTCTCTTTCAGAGTATTTGAAATTTAACTTCATCGTCATTCCTCCAAATATCATGTTTTGAAGTAGTTGCATAATACGTTCTAATCACGAGAATCATTTGAACTATCCTCCCATTGAGAAAAGGCCGTCAATTAATGTTGCCGGCGGCCGTGCTTCTTAATTCAGCTATAGTTTACCGTTAGGACAATTAGAGCGACCGAATCCGGTTAATCTGGCAAAACACTTAAACCTAATTTCTGAGTAAAATCTTTTAATAATTTTGTGTAATGGGGGTTTGATATTTTTCTATTCCATGCGTAGACCAAAGCTTCTTCAGCTTTAGATCGGTTTCCAATAATACAGTAAAGAGGTATTAAATCATATTGCGCAACTCTTGTCCCTGTATCTTCCTCTGACACTTGTCTCTCGATTTCAACAATTATATCGTTTGTACTATTTATATTTTCAACATACGGAAAAACAAGTGTCTCTAGCTTGGATTTTATCTTCTCCGATAAAGCGGATATCTCAGTACTTTCTGTGATGTGACAATCAGGAAAGTGCGTTCCTTCTTTCTTATGATTAAGATACATCAAGCTGGTTTCAATGATGGGTCTGTAACTCTGATAGGAAAACCAGCTTGTTGGTTTATTCAAATTTAATGCTGAAAAATATGATTCTGAAAATAAAGCAATTTCAATTGAAAAGGTATAATAATCCGGTAAATTATAGCTTGATGCCCTGAAGTTTATAATCTGAATAACCTCTTTAGATTCTCTTACAAAGGTAGCATTTTTCTTTCTATATCCTCTCACTTTAAAAAGAGGAGCTATATCTTCGGTTAACATTCTTTTAAACATTTCTTTGGGAGTCATTTTTCACCTCAGTCATTGGATCTAATTTCCATATTATAATACCACATATTGAAACTAAACTGCTGCCCGTTACTTCAATGAAAACGGCAGCTGATTGTTTGACCAGCTGCCGTACCGTCATTGAACTATAGTCTCCCGATAGTTCAACGCGTAAGTTCAAAACGTATTGTAGAGGGCATCTGAACCTTAGTTGCGAAAGCGAAGCTGCTAAGCGCTACTCTAAGCCCGTTATAGATTAAGTAACAATCATTACTGGGATGGCTATAGTTAAATCACAAATACGGAGGTTTCGGTCGAGTGCTTCTTTTGAGCTCCATGCTCCCTCGACTGACCTCATAAACCATCTGATATTGACCATTCTCTTCACCTTTACGCCAACGTTCGGTGAATACCACATTATAAGTATCCTTTCGAGAGGATTTCTCAACTTTCGTTTCCCTCTCAATGTAATAGTTTTCAATTTTCAGCTTAACTTTTCCCTCTTCCTTAGGGAAAACGTCAATAGATGTGCCTTTACCGGCTGTGGCAAAATGTAAAGCATCATCTGCCGTAAATGGGGGCATCGGAGGCGACGGAGGCGATATCGCATTGATAGTACCCGCAATAAGCAATAAAGAAAAAATAGGCAAGGCGAAGAAAATTAATCCTGTCTTTAATCTAAGACTCAGGATGTAACGAACGATGAGTAAATCTAAACTGAAGAAAAGGAACGACGCGACTCCCCCAATGAGGCTTAATTGTGGAGAATGAATCAGAAGGCCAAAACAATGACCAAAAGTGACATGGAGTAAACCGGATACTAATACCGCAACCAGACCTTTTACCTTTAAGCTCACAGCTATTGCTTCAAGGATTGAAGAAACTAGGACTCCATAAATAAAGATGACGGGACTTGCGTACAAAGCAATCACTTGAACCGAAAGCAAATAATCTGCTGCGTTCCAGTTGGCTCCTCTAAAAACTATGTTAGGAAAGGACAACCAAAGGGAAATTGCCCAAGAAGTAAAATAAGCGGCTACTAGTTTGCGAACAAGCATCTGAGTTACGTCTGCCTGAGTCAAAATAATCCCCCCACGAGTTACTCCTACAGTTTCTTCGAGTGTATCAGGAAGTTCATGTGAGAAGCAGTACTAAGTTTCGTAGGACCCGCAGTAAACGGCGGTGGAATCCATAGAATATGTGTGGGGGAAACTAAATGGACATATTAGAACTAAACTACATTAGTATATCATGCAAGGATTAATGACAAATTGCAGCTGATCAGCTGCCCTTTTCTTATTCAACTAAAGTTACCCGTTAGCATTACGACCGTATAGCACAAAAAAATTTTAAATGTATACTTGTATAGCGACATATGTCGCTATACAATATTTGTAAGAGGTGAATTGCATGGACAAAGAGATTTTAAAAGGCAGCATCGACATCCTTCTGCTCTCCATCATCGCACGCAAGGATACATACGGCTACGAGATTGTCCAACAGTTGAAGGAGTTGAGCCAAGATTCGTACCAAATGAGCCAAGGGACGCTCTATCCAGCGCTAAAACGGCTCGAAACCAAAAGGTTACTTCGTTCCTACTGGATCGAAAACGAAGCAAGTGGTCGGAGGAAATTCTACAGCCTCACGGAAACCGGTAGTGCGGAGTTGCACGACAAGCTGGACGCGTGGGATCAAGTACACGCACTGATTCAATCGTGCAGAAGGCGGGTTTAGCATGAATTCCTTTGAAGAGTATTTAAACCAAATCCTGCAAAACATCGATGCCTCAGATGAAACCAAGAGGGAATTGTACGAAGAGTTTCTTGATCATCTGGAACAATTGCGGAAGAGCTATGTCACTGATGGTGTGCAAGATGCGCATGCGATTAAGTTGGCTATCTCCGATTTCGGACATTCGGAGCTTGTGGGAGGCTTAATTAACAAGGCAATATCACAGAATCGAAAATGGATACAAGCCTTGGTGTGGTTCGTCTTCACGTCTTATGCGCTGATAGCTGTTTACCAACTATTCTTGACTCAAACGCGACTTATACAACACAGCATGGAACAGCCTCATCCCAACTTGATTCCGTTCCAAAGCATTCTGCAATACGCCAACGGTTATCCGAATTACAATTTTGATACTTGGTTCTTTAATCTCTTCGGCAACGTGCTACTCTTCGTTCCACTTGGGTTTCTGCTGCCAATCCTGTTCGCTAAGGCGCGGCGTTTCTCAACGACCATCGTCTGGACGATACTGGTCAGCCTCACCATCGAACTGACCCAGCTAGGTACGCGGCTCGGCTCCTTTGACGTAGACGATCTCATCTTGAACGTCCTAGGAGGATTAATCGGATTCGCAGTATGGATAATGGCTGACGTGTGTTGGCGAATTACATTGCAGAAGCTTCGCCCAGCGATAAAGTGAATGTGCCGTACGATTCGAAATAAGTGAGCAGGAATGAACGCGTTCCTGCTCTTTGCATTACACCGTATGATCAAATTTTACTTCACTCTCTCATTCATGCTCGCTGTCAACACCTACGCAATACTGCCCGTTAGCCATCCATGCAGCGCACAAACAGCGCTGCACCACAGAGAATGAAAATAGAAATGCCGTTAATAATGCTACTACGGCTGGGAGAAGAAGGTCGATAAACTATGGTGCGTTAGAGCCCATCCGTTAGTCTGACTCCAACGATCACGGTGCATCACAGAATGTCGCTCCCTCGGGAAGCACTCATGGTAGATTAATCCTAATTTGGTTGTTGCACCAGCTCCATAAATGAGCCGTAGAGAGGAAATTTTTAATGGATGTTCTCATTGAACGTGCATGCGGAATGGATGTTCATAAAGACTCTATCACTGCTTGTGTAATGACTCCCGAAGGAAAGGAGATTTGTACTTTCCCTACTAAGACAGTCTTTTTATTGCAATTAATAGACTGGATTAAAGACCATGGCTGTACGCATGTAACGATGGAAAGTACAGGTGTATTTTGGAAACCAATTGTAAACCTCTTAGAATCGGAAGACATTACGTTTTTAGTCGTGAATGCTCAACATATGAAAGCACTTCCGGGACGTAAAACCGATGTCAAAGATGCAGAATGGATTGCCCAGCTTCTACGTCATGGGCTTCTCACAGCTAGTTTTATTCCAAACCGCGCCCAACGAGAACTTAGAGAGTTGGTTCGTTACCGTCGCAGCATAATTGAAGAGCGTGCTAGACAACACAACCGAATTCAAAAAGTTCTAGAAGGAGCAAATATTAAGCTCGGTTCCGTTGTTTCAGACATTATGGGCGTTTCTTCTAAGAATATGCTTCGTGCCATTGCAGAAGGTGAAGAGGATCCTGAAACACTAGCAAACTTAGCCCAGCGTACACTGAAAAAGAAAAAAGCGGAACTAGAACTTGCTCTGCGTGGTTATGTGAACCCTCATCAGCGTTTAATGATCAAGACAATTCTAAACCACATCGATTTTCTGACAGAACAAATTGAGCTGTTAGATCAAGAGATAGCCCAGAGAGTGAGCTCTTTTCAGGAAGACATAGAGCGATTAGATTCCATTCCTGGTATTGCCCCACGCATGGCGGAACAGATATTAGCTGAGCTTGGAACAAACATTGAGAACCAGTTTCCTAGCGCAGCTCATTTGTGTTCTTGGGCAGCATTAGTTCCTGGGCATAACGAGAGTGCTGGCAAACGCAAATCGGCTAAAGGTAAGAAAGGAAACAAATACTTGAAAGCTGCTTTAACAGAAGCAGCACATTCAGTAGGCGCATCCAAGAACTATCTTGGTGCCATGTATCGACGAGCACTCGCTAAGAAAGGTAGAAAACGTGCGGCTATTGTAGTCGCTCATGCCATGCTTAGAATCGCTTATTACTTACTAACCCGAAAAGAAATGTACGTGGATTTGGGCGAAGACTATTTTGAACGACATAAACATGCTGCAGTGGTTAGAAATTCGGTGCGTAGACTTGAAAGCTTGGGATATTCCGTTTCTATTTCGGATGTCTCCTGATCCTTATTTTGAAAAGTATGTACCAGGTGCTAGACTTTAAAAATTTAAAGAACTGCACCCTTATTTAGTTTTGTCTTTTTTTGATGTTACTTCAATGAATTTTCATGGTAGTTGAACAATGGGCTCGATTGAGTAATTGTTTTAGCAGACAGTTGATGCCCGCATTAAATCAAATACGTCGATTTGGTGTTTTTCGAATAACTCCTCTAAAGCATCAGAACCGTGTTTGTTTGCATAAGCACTTTCTTCTTCTGAAATCGGAATAATCATTAGCCATGAAACCGTTTTGTCTGTGAACTGGATGCTTGTTAGCTTCTCTTCCCATAGAAACGGTGAAACCAGCATGATGTCCCGTAATGGACTTTCAGGTAAGTAAAAACGAACGACATTGGGATAAATTGTTCCAGGATGACAAGGGAAACTAGTGTTGATCACATTAAAGGCACAGCTTGCAAGGATGTTGGGAAATATATCGAATTCCTTGCTACACGCTCCGATAAGTTCTACACGTAAAGACACATCGCCTACTGTCAAATCCATAGAATGGTCCGACAACCGTATGGTTGAATATGAATCCACATCATTCCAAGGTCTATCCGTACAAGATAAAACCTCAACAGAATTTTCTTTGTTATCGTCGTAGTATCGAATTACTTTTGGTGTTCCACCGAATACCTTTGCAATCGTTTTAGCGATGGATTTATGCTGTTCCGTCGGACGCACTTCAATATCTCTCCTAGCTCTTTAAGTTGTGTTACACCGCCCATTAGTTGAGAAAACGGCAACTCATAATTTGTGAGCTGCCGTCCTGTCTTTATTGAGCTAATGTTCTCCGTTAGCGTAAGTTTGCCCTTACATAGATATTATTTCAAGTGTTCTGGTCTTCTTTCTTTTGGAATGAGCATTACATCAGTCTCGGTCTCTGTCAGATTCGTAAATTCCAAATTTTTAATTTTATTGTTGTCAAAAATGTTCTTTACTCTCTCTGAAACATACTGATCCAAGGTATATCCTCTTTTGTCAGCGTTATCCATGAACAAATCCGTCCCATCCCAAACGTCATCCTTAAAATATGTGCCCTTAAAACATTGGTGAAAACGGATAACTCCAGGGTGTTCCTTTATTACAATTTCGCTACGGTAATAATCTACTGGATTGCATCTGCCTGTATTGGAAATCCCAGAATAATTGGGAATAAGTTCATCTTTTTTTCCATAAAGGGTTACTGAAAAAGATTCCCATCCAGTTATTTGTTGTTGAATGAACGTTTCAATAATTGAATCGTGTAGCAATAAAGAAAAGCCAGTATAGATGACAAGTGAGGGTGTATGAGTCCCCCTCAAATGTCTAGCCTCTAGTGTTTCAGAAGGCTTAATCTCCCCTCGTAACAAAGCACATGAATAATCAAAAGCAGCTTCAATTCCTGCCTTAAATGGTCTTGTTGAGTAAACGTCAGAGCATTTGAATAACTTATTATAAACTGGTAAATAAGAGGACATTTCTACTTTCTCCCCTTTTTGTGATGTCTAATTTATTCGTTATCAAAATTCAACTAACGTTCTTACGTTAGCTTAATCGGTTGCCGAATAAATCGAACTCTTATTTCTATTTCCTGGACCATAGATTTTGATACAATCCCGTAACTGTCAGGCGGACAATCCCATTTTCATTTAGCGTGATTCCATCCTTCTCATAGACATTATTCGGAAAAAGATAAAAAGAAAATTCATCCCCATCCTTGAAATTAAGTCCACCGCCGCCGTATGTGGCGCTTTCATAAATGCTTCCCTTATATTCGGACTTCATTTTCGCTACCATTTCTATCGAAAAATTATTTTCGCCTTGTGTCTTGTATTGTGTGCCCGAAATTAATGAAGCTCCGTTTCGCGAATAAGTTCCGACTGCTCGAAAGCCAATCCGATAGCCTCCACCTTGCAAACCGACGTTATCAAGCCAACTCACAAAAATGCGGTGCGCCCCGTCATTGTACAGTTCTTTCCCCACGTTGCTCTCCAAATCTGCCAAATCGACGGAAACGGAATACTCCCCGGGAACGGCATAACCGTTTTTATCCGTAAACTTCTCCGTGTTATTTGCGATATCCGCCATTTGCATCGTCCATGCAGCTGGAAAACCGACCAGCCAGTAATATAAAAATACTACAGCAGCTACTCCGATAAAAGCAACGCTTAGCTTAGTTTTACGTTTCATTAGACCCTCCGCATCAATTAGAAAAATAACCCCTGACATCTGACCCATTAACTGAACTTAATAAAACTTACTTAACTTAAGTTATTTTTCTCGCATAGCTAACTTGACTATTCTATATCCAAAAAGGCATACAAGTACGAGTCCTATTGTTCCCAGTATGTTATGGATAAGACCATCTATCAAGTCTCCTCCGCTCAATGCATCTAATACTTCACTTACAATAAAAATATGCGGTTGGGGAAGAAGCATTAGAATTACTCCAACAATAAACCCAATAAAAAGATTTATAATTTTAGGCATAACTAAACTCACTCCTATACAAGAGAATTTAACAATGTTTAAACTCTATTCAGACCTCGTTTCAGTTTAATTTAGACTAAAATCATATTCTACAGATATTGGAAGTATCCTGCCCTTTACTTGAACAAAAGCTGCAGTAGATCCTTCGATCCGCTGCAGCTCTTTTTGATTGCACTAAAGTTCCCAGTTAACGTAATAAAACTTACAGTTATTTTTCTCGCATGACTAATTTGACTATTCTATATCCAAAAAGGCATACAAGTACGAGTCCTATTGTTCCCAGTATTTTATGGATAAGACCATCTATCAAGTCTCCTCCGCTCAATGCATTTAACACTTCACTTACAATAAAGATATGCGGTTGAGGTAGAAGCATCAGAATTACTCCAACAATAAACCCAATAAAAAGATTAATAATTTTAGGCATATTAAACTCACTCCTATACAAGAGAATATGAACAATGTTTTAACTCAATTCAGATCTCATTTCAGTTTAATTTAGACTAAAATCATATTCTACAGATATTGGAAGTATCCTGCCCGTTACTTCAATAAAAAAGAGCAGCTGCCGTTGTGACAAACTGCTACATGAAGGCTGAACTAACGTTCTCCGTCAGCTTAGTCCATGGTCTTCGTCAATTATCCATGAGAACTCTTTTGCAATGGCGGTAGCAATCTCAGCTATGGTCTGCTCCAGAATATCATCAATGTATTTGGGCAAATCAATCTCAATTAAATTAACTTCTTCTATTCCCTCCAGTGTATCGAACCCATAGTTACCATCGTTATCAGCAGGTATCCCTCTTATCTTGATACGCTCTCCATTGATTTCTTTAGAAAATGTTAGGTGACTTTCCTTTTCGAACTCCAAAATGTGGACTAGGTATTGCTCTAGAATCTTTGACTTTACTTTTTTCGTGTAGTCATCAGAATGGATACTAATGTAGTAATACATTAATTTCACCTCGCATGTCTTATGTATCTCTTATTCGTGACATGCCAAATATATCCTTTTAAGCATCTGTTCATTAATGTAATCTGCCCGTTACTTCAACAAAAGACTGGCAGCAGATCTTGGATCCTGCTGCCAGCCTTTTGGGATTAACCTAATGTTAACCGTTAACTTAATAAATCCGTATATCAGTCTGCCTTTTACTCGGCTATACAGATTGTTAATACCTCTTTAACTTTTTTCTCGAATTTTTCAGGGTCCTCATTCTTAATATCATTTAATATTGCAATTTCTCTTTTTTGAACTTCTTTGTTCACATCTTTTAATACTGTTGCAAATGTTACTCTGTATTCATCGTGATTCAGTATCCTGTAATGAATTATATCAATCCATTCTCTACAATTTTCATTGTTATCTGGGATCGAATTAACCTGGATCTTTAAGGCGTCGTAAGGTGAATTTGTACTTAAATACTCTATTGTATGAATTATCCCCCACATGACTTCAAAGTGTTCCGTTTCATCTTCTAGAACATCGATTAATTGACCAATAATACGGTAATCATTAGCTTTATATATTTCTTTTAACGCTTTCTCAAATAATAAAATTTCCGATTCTGTTCTCATAAATCTATTTAATTTTAGGGTGGCTAGATTTTCATCTAGTTTCATATTTACACCTTCCTTGTAATCCATAATTCCCTCATTATCGCTTGCATGCATTTACTTCAATTATATCATTTATCATTAGCGTAACCTGCCCTTTACTTCAATAAAGCTGCAACTGATCTCTGATCGGCTGCAGCTTTATTAATGGAACTATCGTTTCCCGTTCGTATCAATCTGACTTTTCACTATCTCAATAAAAATCTGCGTTACCTCTGCATGTCCGACTACGGCAGCCTTCAATGAAACCAATGTCGTCTATGGCGTGAATCCGCATGCGGCGCCGAGTTATTCCCGGGAAAGCGCATTCATGCCGGCCGAGAGGACCTCGAGGATCCTGTCCACATCATATACGCAGCCCTTCCAGGTACCTCCGCTTACAGCCTGAAGCGCAGCCCACAGCCGGGTATCGTCCGGCAGGGCGGGATCCTCAGCCAATTCGGGATGCTGCGGCCTAGAGGCCAGTATCCCGGTTCCCACCAGCTCGGTCTCCGGTTTGTCGCCGCAGCCGACCATATGGATGGTGCCGTCCAGCCGGCGCGTATCGATCCGGATGTCGATCCAGTCTCCGGTGCGCAGCCGACCTACTGGTCCTCCAGCCAGCGCCTCCGGTCCGATATGACCGATACAGGCGCCGGTGGATACGCCCGAGAACCTGGCATCGGTTAGAAGGGATACCTGCTTGCCGTAAGGCAGATGCTTCAGCGCCGATGTCAGCTGGTAAGTTTCTTCCATGCCCGTTCCGGACGGTCCGCGGCCGATCAGCACCAGCACGTCGCCCGCTGCGATCCCGCCCATCTTGATGGCGCGGATGGCCGAACGCTCGGTTGTGAATACTTTGGCTCGCCCAACATGTCGGAAAATGCCGTTCCCGTCGATGACGGCCGGGTCAATGGCCGTCGATTTGATGACCGCCCCTTCCGGCGCCAGATTACCGGTCGGGAACGTCACCGTTGAGGTCAGTCCTGCCTCTTTGGCTAGTTCCGGGCTGTAGATGACACTGTCCGGATCGATCCCGTCCTGCTCCAGCAGATAGCTCCGCATCTGACGGCGGCGCTCCGAGCCTTCCCACCAATCGAGCACTTCGCCCAGTGTTGATCCCGTCACAGTGAGTACCCGATCGTCAATGACACCGAGACGCCTCAGATGAAGCATGACTTCCGGAACACCGCCTGCTAGAAACACGCGGACGGTTGGATGGGGTATCGGCCCGTTCGGCAACACGCTGACAAGTCGCGGAACGCTGCGGTTGATCTCGGTCCAGTCACCTGCATCTGGAATCGACAGGCCTGCGGCGTGCGCGATCGCCGGGATATGGAGCAGCAGATTCGTGGAACCGCCGAATGCGGCGTGGACCGCCATCGCATTCCGGATAGCGGCATCGGTCAGCACATGGGCCGACGTGATGCCCTGCTCCGCCATAGCCGCCGCGGCGCGCGCGGATTGGCGCGCCATCTCTTCCCAGACAGGTTGACCGGAAGGAGCGAGTGCCGCGTGGGGCACCGTCAAGCCCAACGCCTCGGCCACCACCTGCGCCGTTCCCGCGGTTCCGAGGAATTGGCAGCCGCCGCCCGGTGTAGCACAGGCGCGGCAGCCGAGGTCCGCCGCTTCCTCCAGGCTGATTTCCCCATGGGCATACCGGGCGCCGATCGTCTGGATCTTGCCCGCATCCTCCCCGGATGTCGGCGGCAGCGTTACGCCGCCGGGTACGATGATAACGGGGAGATCGCGCATGCTGGCCAGAGCCTGCATCATGGCAGGCAGTCCCTTGTCGCAGGTCGCCACTCCGATAACGGCGGAACGGGTAGGCAACGAGCGCACCAGCCTCCGAACCACGATCGCCGCATCGTTACGATATGGCAGCGAGTCAAACATCCCCGTTGTTCCCTGGCTGCGCCCGTCACAAGGATCACTGACATAGCCGGCGAAAGGAATATGGCCTGCACGGGTCAGTTCGTCCGCGGCTGCCTTCATGAGCATCCCTATTTCCCAATGTCCGGTATGATAGCCCAGCGCCGCGGGACTCCCATCCTCGTTCCGAATGCCTCCCATCGTTCCCATGATCAGTACCTGTTTCCCGCCGAGACGGCTTGGGCTCCAGCCCATGCCGACATTTTGTGTCAATCCGAAGAGATCGCCACTCGGCGCATGAAGCAATAGGTCCGACGTCAGCGGGAGCTTGCCTTCCGGTCCAGGCGCATGTGTCTTCACGGAGAAGAAGGTCCCTTCGTCTCCGCCCATTATGGTTCTTATCTGCTCGTTCATCCCGAATTGCCCCTCTCGAAGGCTATGGCTTAATGAATACGGTCTTGATGGAGGTGAAGAATTCAATCGCAGCCTGCCCCTGCTCGCGTGAATGCGAGCTGGACTGCTTCATCCCGCCGAACGGTGCCTGAAGCTCCACGCCAGCCGTTTCGGCATTGACCCTGACCAGCCCAGCTTCCATATCCTGAACGAAAGTCAGTAAATTGCCGATATTACGTGTATAGATAGAGGCGCTGAGACCGAATTCGGTATCGTTGGCGACTCGGATGGCTTCTTCCAGACTACCCACCCGGATGAGCGATAGTACGGGGCCAAAGATTTCGTCTTTTGCAATGGCCATATCCGGCTTCACTTCGTCAAACACGGCAGGTGTTACATAGAAGCCGTCAACGAGCTCAGGCTGGCTTGGCCGTTCACCGCCGATAAGAAGCCGAGCTCCTTCTTCTTTCCCTTTGCCGATATAGGACATGACCGTATCGAGCTGGTTCTCGTTAGCGCATGGGCCGAGCCAGGTGCCTTCCTCAAGTCCGTCGCCGACCCGCAGCTCCGCTACCTTGGCCACCAGCTTTTCCCTGAAAGCTTCATAAACGTCGCTAACGACAATGACGCGGCTGGTCGCCGTGCATTTCTGGCCGGTGGAGCGAAGCCCGCCGCTGATCGTGGCTTCCGCGGCAAGCTCAAGGTCGGCATCCGCAGCCACGATGACAGGGTTCTTCCCCCCCATCTCTAGCTGGTATTTCGCCCCACGCGCGAGCGCTGCCTGCCCGACCCGCTTGCCAACCGCATTGGAGCCGGTGAATGTGACGCCGTGAACGCCATTGTGCGACGCGATACCGCTGCCGATTACGCTGCCGCTGCCAACAATCATGTTCACCACCCCGGCCGGGAATCCAGCATCATGGAAGCATTGCATAATAAGTGACGCCGTGACAGCGGTTTCTGTAGCCGGCTTCCAGACCACCGTGTTGCCGAAAATAAGCGCGGGAGCCATTTTCCATACGGGAATGGCAACCGGAAAGTTCCAAGGCGAGATGACACCAACGACGCCAAGCGGTACCCGTGTCGTGAACATGAGCGCCTCGGGGTCGGTTGAAGGGATGACGTCTCCAATCTTGCGCATGCCTTCGCCAGCATAATAGCGCAAGATCGCTGCGCCGCGCACCGTTTCGCCTTTGGCTTCGGGCAACGTCTTTCCCATCTCGCGCGTCATCATTCTTCCGATCTCTTCCTGCCTGGCCTCGAACAGGTCCGCCGCCTTGAACAGCAAGGCTCCCCGCTGCGCGCCGGTCAGCTTCCGCCAGGAAGCTCGAGCCGCTTCGGCAGCGGCTACGGCATTGTCCAGATCGGCCTCAATCGAATCGGACACATGGCCCACTACTTCTTGTTTCTTTGCGGGGTTGATGCTCGGAATCCGTTTGCCGGACAGTGGAGCCGTCCATTCTCCGTTAATATAATTGTCAATTGTTCTGGATTGTTCGCTCATGAACACTCTCCCTTTCCTAATTGGTCTGATAGGACTGCTGCTTCAGCTCATGCTTATAGACAGCCGTATTGGCCAGAATGCCGATACCCTCGATCTCGATCTCAATGTGGTCGCCCGAATCGAGGGTAAATTGATTAGGGGGAACAAGGCAGGTACCGGTAAGAAGTACGGTTCCATCATAGAGCTCGTTGTCGCGTTTCAGGAACGATACCAATTCCTCAAGCCTGCGTTTCAGCAAGCCCGTGCTTGCCTGCTCGTCAACGAGCTTCTCCCCGTTGCGGTAAATCCGGCACACGATCTGCAGCGCATAGGGATCCGTCACCGTTTCGGCCAGTCTGACCGTTGGCCCAATCGAGCAGGAACGGCTCCATACCTTGGCCTGTGGCAAGTACAGCGGATTCTCGCCCTCAATGTCTCTGCAGCTCATGTCGTTGCCGGCTGTATAACCGATGATCGTTCCTTCGCGATCCAGCACGAGACCCAGCTCGGCCTCAGGAACCTGCCAATTCGAATCGCTACGGAGACAGACTTGCTGTCCTGGTCCTACGGTACGCGCAAGGGTCGATTTGAGGAATAACTCCGGCCGCTCTGCGTCATACACTTTGTCGTAGAACGTCGTGGCATCCAGCTTTCCTCCCGTTGCCTCATAATTCCGCGCTTCTTTGCTTCGCAAATAAGTAACGCCTGCCGCCCATATCTCCGGCGCGTCTACGGGCGTCAGCAGTTCGAGTTCTTCGAGCGAGAAAGCGATTGCCGTCTTCCCAGCGATCTGGTTGGATACATGCTCGGCGGGAGACAAGCCCTTAGCTCTCGCTTCGGCAACCAATTCCAAGAGGCCCGACGTTTCCAGTCGGTAGACGGCCCCTTCATCTGTCAAAGCGCCTAATCGGGATAACGATGATTCCATGTAACGAACGATACGCATACATTCAACTCCATCATTGTTTTATATTATAAAACTACGTTCTCATATTAGGACAAAAATCCGCACATGCCATGCACATGTGCGTGAGAACGCGGTCTTACAATCGGCCAAGCGATTTGGAAATACTGTCAGCCGTTCGTACGACAAGCGCGGCGAACTTGGCGAATTCCTCATCGTTTACAGTGGATACCATTGTAGAGATGCTGACGGCCGCGGATACTTGACCGCTGTGATCATACACCGGGGCGGCCGTGCAGCGCACTCCCGGTTCGTTCTCCTCGCAGTCGTATGAAACCCCCTTATATCGCACGAGCTCAAGCTCGGCGCGCAAATCGGCTTCGTTCGTAATCGTATGCGGTGTCTGGACTTGATAGTGATAAGAGGCAAGTATACGAGCTAGTTCGGGCTCAGGCAAATAGGAAGCAAGTATTTTGCCGACCGCACTGCTGTGGAGAGGGACGCGTCCGCCGATTCGGGAATAACGAATGGCGGCTTTCGCCCCTTCTACCTTATCGATATATACGCCTTCCGAGCCGTCCAGGACGACAAGATGCGCGGTTTGCCCCGTCTCCTGCGACAGCTGCATCAGATGTGGGCGCGCAATCTCACGGATGTCGAAGCTCTGAAGCAGCAGCTGCCCCTTTTCCAGTAGACGCATGCCCAGCCTATATTTGCCCGACTCTGCGTCCTGCTCGATATACCGGTGTAGTTGAAGGGTCTTGAGCAGCGAATGAACAGTGCTCTTGTGAAGCTGCATTTTTGCGCTGATTTCGGTGATTTTCAGCTCTCTGTTTCGCTCGTCGAACAGGTCCAGAATGGACAGCGCCCGATCGAGCGACTGGATGATCGGCATGAGTTCTGCCTTCCTTCAAGTTTGATATTATAGAACCATATTCTATAATGTCAATTTTACCTTTTTTTTCTTGGTGCTGTCTATTGCTTTGTTTGACGACTCTCTCCACCACAAATTAAATACAAATAAGTGTTAATATATCTTTTTTTGTCAGCGGGGCGGGAAGGGGGCCATAAACTAAGGACGACTAACTCAAGTAACGATTTCGGATGATCCCCATGTGATGAAGCTCGTGTCCTGCGATGCCGTAAGCGAGGGCGCGCGCCGTAATGCTAACGTTGTTGGCTGTGCCCTTGTTAGACCACGCCTCGGCCGGCAACCCGTGTAGCAGTGTGATCGTCGATTGCCGTACGGCCCGGTAGTCTTCGGCCAATTGCGCGGTTGTCCAGCTTCCGAAAGGAGGAGTGAACAATTCCTGGTCGAAACCGGGCAGAGGCGTCTGATCCCCTCTTGCAAATCGGAGCAGGCGGTAGGTCATGACGCGTTCACTGTCTGCGATGTGGCCCACGACTTCTTTCAGCGTCCATTTTCCTTCCTCATACCGATAGGCGCCCTGACTTTCGGTCAACGATGCCAGCAGCTCGGTCATTTGCTTTTCCTGGGCGAGCAGAATGTCGATGATGTTGCCTTCCGGCACCAACCGGATATACTCGCCGACGTCCCCGGCGTATTCTTCTTCAGACGGTCTTTGGTTCATGTGTAATCACCTTTCTATAAAGATATAGAAAACTAAAATGCTCTTTCCAATTCTCTACCGCGATTTTTGCGAAATTCGTAACTTCGGCATGTCTAATGAATTCGCGTAAGAATAGAACTTTCCTTCCAACAATTGAGAGAAGCGTCCACTTAGTTGGTTGGCCTCCACGCTAAACTGCCCTTTTCGCTTAGCGACTCTGCGTTTGAATGGAGTTCAAGAATCTCAATTACCTCAGCTGCTTTACCGCCAATCTGCATGAGCTCACTTAACCCTCATCACGTATGAATCTCTATATTCTTGCGGTGAGCAGCCTGTTGAGCTTTTGAAGAACCTTGTAAAGGAGGTAGCTGATTCATAACCTACTTGTCTGGCAATCTCATGTATTTTAATGTTTTCATTCACTAACAATTCTTTGGCTCTTTGAATCCTGGCTGCATCAATGAATTCCGTTAGGTTTTTTTTCGTTTCTTGCTTAAATATTCTTGATAAATAAGATGGGTTTAAATACACTTGCTCAGATAATCTAACAAGAGACAAATCCTCGCCGAGATGTGAAACTATAAAATTTTGAATAAACGAGATTACATTATCAGCCCTTCTTTTTTGCTCTAGCTTTTGAAGTTCAAAAACACATACGGAAAGCTTTCTTATATAAGTAACAGCATCGCCCCAACTACAATAATGATTAACAAACCGGATTTCACCTATTTTGCCGATAACCTTGTCACGCAATCCCCAACGATTCATATAGGACAGCAAGCACATCGAAATAGAGCAATACACTTGCTGGGCAACCAGATTATTTTTATTTTTTATCAAGCTTAAAGGCAGCAAAATTTGCTCCAGCTCTTCAAAATACTTATCCTTCAGCCCCGATTCTAAATATTGCTCTATGAAAGTAAACAAATTCGTAGTTGTAAGTGACAGTAATTTTTGCTCTGCTTCAAATTCCTCATCATTAGAGCATTCCGCTTTATTCTCCGCTGGAGCAGTAGAGGGCACTTCATTATCTACTAATAATACCGTATTCTCTGTTCCAATTCGGTAATTCAAAAGGGAATGCAAGGCATGATATTGTTGCGAGATATCGTTCCATGTTGCCGGCTTACTGCCAACGGCAAAGCTGATAGAATGATTGAGCTTATCCTGACAGCTTTGCTGGACGGACTCAAGCATTCCCTTTATGTAGTGCAAAGTATGAACATAATCCTCCGTTGCCGGACTTACATTTTCCTTTGGTTGTATCAGTATCGTAAATCTGAAATGATCGTCTAAAATGATGACGCATTTCAAATTTGAGGTAAGATATCGCTTTATCATTTGACGAACAGAGTAAATTTGCTGTATTTTCTCTAAATAGTTATTGTCTTGGAGGGATAGATCATCTAATTTACCTACAACAAGGATAACCGGGGCTTCATCCGTAATGGGCAGAGAAAGCTGGTCAAATTGCTCCTTCGTTGCCTTTACCATGGTGCTCCCCTTTAATAAGTTAAGCAGATAACCTTCCTGAAATAGTTCCAATGCTATGTGAATTTTCTCTTTGGCTTCTCTGATGAGATCACCGGTTTTAATTTCCTTACGGATTTTGAACACCGTCTCCTCAACAGCTTGTATGACCTTGTCAATATCCTCCAGTTTCAGAATATAGCTTACATCGGGATGCTGGATCGCTTTATAGATATAGCTAAACTCGCTGTGACCCGTTAAAAAGATGATTTTGCATTGCGGCCACTGCTTAAATATTTCATCCATCAGTTGAAGCCCGTTAATATTAGGCATATCGATATCCGTTAACACAATATCCATACGGGTGCGATGCAGCCACTCTATCGCTTCTTCACCGCTATATGCCTTATACACATCAAGCGACAAGTGGTCCATCCCTCTAAATACCTCAAATAAATGATTAACTATAATTTCCTCGTTATCTACAATCAAAAGTCTTAACATGGCTACTCCCTCAGCTTAGCATTAATTTGCAATCTGACTAATAATCCGCCCAGCTCACTTCTTGCTACCTGCAGCCCATGCTCCTCGCCATAGATCAGTTGCAATCTTCGATGAATATTGTTCAGCCCAGACGATTCACTGCTGTTTGCTTCCATGAATTGTTTTTCTAGATCTAGCAATTTATCATCGGTTAATTGCTTTCCATTATCCTCGACAAAAATCGATAGCTTATCATCTATCGTTTGAAAATAAACCCGAATGGTGACAGGGCCCTTTGAATGCTCTACCGCATATTTAAAAGCATTTTCGATAATTGGCTGCACGATTAATCTAGGGACGCTGATTTCCTTAAAGGAATGCGGACAGTCTTCAAATTCAATCGTCAGCTTGCTTGGGTAACGCATTAACTGAATATCAGCATAGGTTCTCGCATGCTCAATTTCCTCATACAAAGAAATAAAGTCGGAATCATTTTTCGTAATAAACTGAAAATACTCCCCTAATAGCTTGGTGAAAGGAATCAAATTCTCATCCTTTACTTTCGCCATCATGTTCATTAAGAAAAAGCTATTGTATAAGAAGTGGGGGCTGATTTGAGATTGAAGATGCTTTAACTCGGCTTTTTGTTCAAGAATTTTGTGTTTATACACTTGATCAATGAGATTCGAGACGTTTTGAACCATGGAATTAAAGCCCTTGTTTAAGTAATCAAATTCATTGTTGTGATTCACTTCCACTTTGACATTGAAATTACCCTTCTCAACACTGCGGAACGATTTCACAAGCTCCTTCATCGGACGTTGAATTAACTGGTAGGTGTAAGCATAGATAAACGTGACAAGGATGAGTACCACACCTGTAAACACCCATAGCCACACGTAAAATCCTTTTGTCGGAACCAGTACAGCATCTTTAGGTATGAATCGAAACAGCACCATATTTAAGTATTCGGATTTCTCCGCGATGATGAACGTGTCGCCATGACTAACCACTTCGCCAATTTTGAATTCGCTTTCATTTCTTGCGAACGAATGAACGACATCGTCGAACATGTGATCCTCGTCGCTATATATCGTTAACCCGTTTGTTAGATCCAGCAAAATCGACCGACTGTCGGGATAAGTATCGAACTGCTTTAATGCTTCCCGGAATACTTCCGTATTTAATTCGATTTCGATCATAAACAAAGGGCTTAACCCCATGTTGCCCGATAGAAATGTACTGAGATGAAGGTTCCCATTATACATTAATAATTGGGCGCCCTTCATCCCTTCCGGAATTCTCAATGCTTCAAATTTGTCCCTATTCAAAGCGCCCACTGATTTCTTGGAGGAAATGGTCTTTTGTATAGGGTAGATATGAGCGCTAACATTTGAAATATAAGCATTGCTATTTTGTATGGATACCAGGCGATGATGCAGCTTTCTCATACTCTCCATCTTTTCGTAATCGTCCATAATCGTATATCGTATCGCAAGCTTATTTAAATCCTCGTCATTTAAAACATCATATTGCAATATTTTTATTCGATCAATTTCTGCCTCCAGCCCCTCTAAATAAAAGGTGACCTGAGCCGTCGTTGATTTGTAAATCTCATCTTTAACCGTCTTTAGGCTCCAGTTGTACATATAAATACCTAAAGCGACAATGACCAAGATTGCGGCTAAAAATGTAGCCATTAATCTAACAAAAATGCTAGATTTAATTGCCACCCCCTCCTTTTTTTCTTTTCCTACATATTAACAAAAAATCATAGCATAAAACATGACTATTTGTTTCATCGCTAGCGGCCTCTTGGACGGCTGATCGCCATCAGCCTTTAACACTGCCTAAAACCATTCCCTTTACAAAATATTTCTGTAAAAAAGGATATGCGCAAATAATGGGCAGAGCACCTAAAAAGATTTGTGCAGACTTTAATGTTTTATCGGAAATTTTGGCCATTACTTTCGCCTCTTCAGGCGTTAATGTCGTAAATGATTTTTGCACTACAACCGTTTGCATATAGCTTTGCAGCGGATAATTACTTGGATTATTCATATAAATCAGCCCATCAAACCAGCTATTCCAATGACCAACCAATGAAAACAATAAAATCGTTGCAATAGCCGGCATAGATATCGGAATATAAATGCTCCATAATGTTCTCCAATGTCCAGCTCCATCCATAAATGCGGATTCACTTAATTCCTTTGGCGTTTGTCTAAAGAAATTCAAAAGGACGATGACACTAAATACAGGCACAGCGCCAGGTAATATTAATGCCCAAACCGAATCGATAAGCCCTAATTCCTTCACCAGCATGTAGGTTGGGATTAAACCGGCACCAAAAATCATCGTAATGAAAAAAGCCCATGCGTAGAAGGCTCGCAGACTAAAGTCTTTCTTTTCCTTGGATAACGGGTAGGCAATCGTCGTGGCTAACAATACATTAATTGCGCCGCCAAGAGCGATGCGCTGCAAGGAGATAAGCATGGAGTCCCAGAATGCTTTGCGTTGGGCAACAAATTCATAAGAGGTTAAGGAAAACTCTTTCGGCCAAAAGGTTACCGTACCGGTAGCTGCAATCGCACTTGATGATAAGGATATCGCTAAAATATGAATCATCGGAAGCACGCAAACCGCGGCAACCAAAATGAGAAAAATATTGTTCATCATTATAAACCAATCCAGCCTTTTTTTGATTCGCACTCCCATACCTCCTAAAAGATTCGATAATCCGCAAATTTATAAGCAAAATAATAGGATGTTGAGACAAGGATCAACGCAATGACGGATTTAAACAGACCAACTGCCGTAGCTACACCAAACTGCGCATCTAATAGTCCTATCCGATAGACAAACGTATCTAGTATGTCTCCACTCTCATAGACCATCGGGCTGTACATATTAAAGATTTGATCAAAGCCCGCGTTCAGAAGATTCCCTAAGCTCAAGACCATCAATAATACGATGACCATCTGAATGCCGGGTAAACTAATGTGTATCGTCTGCTTCCAACGGTTCGCTCCATCCATTTGAGCCGCCTCGTACAGATTCGGGTTAATCCCGGTTAGCGCCGCAAGATAAATAATCGTTCCGTAACCGAAATCCTTCCACGTATCGGTTAGGATCATCGTATACGGGAACCACTTATTGTCACCCAAAAAGAAGATAGAATTCAAGCCAAGCTTATTTAAAAGGGTATTAACAAGTCCGTTTGTAGGTGACAGGATATCGATAAAGATGCCGCCTAATACGACCCATGAGAGGAAGTGCGGCAAGTAGATCGCGGTTTGAATGCTGCGTTTCAATAGGACATGCTTCATTTCGTTTAACAGCAAAGCAATTACGATGGGAACAACCAAGCCCAATATGACCTTTAAAGAAGCAATATAAAACGTATTCCACAAAATATTGTCGAAATTAGGCAGGCTCATCACATATTTAAAGTTCTTAAGACCAACCCATTGTTGGTCGCCAAAGAGCCTTTTAGCTGGAATAAAGCGCTGAAACGCTATAATAATGCCAGCCATAGGAACATAGCTAAATAAGATGATGAATATAAAGCCCGGTAAAATCATGAGATTTAACGGCAATTCTCTCTTTAACTTTTTGATATTCAGTTCAATCACCTTCTCCTATGGATTAAGAAAATGGAAAGCAAGGATGCTCCTTGCTTTCCATAACGTGTTATTTGGTTGTGGCATACCACTCATTGACTTCCTTCGTGATGTCTGTTCCACCAACTTTATACCAGTTGTCCACGAATTTATCAAAATCATCCAAAGGCGCTGCACCCATAATAATTTTGACGAATGTTTCTTTTTCCAAGGCTTCTAATGTAGATTTTCTTTCAGCCATCGTTTCTGTCGGAGGACCGGCAAACTTCTCATACATGAATCGTTCATTATCCATATAATTGACGCCATGCCTGTAAACCCCTTCTGCTCCGTAGATCTTAGGCCAGCCCCATTGAGAAGCATCCCCTTCTTCGAATGCCTTAATATTGCGATAAATCGCTAATGCTTCACCCGTTAAGCTGTCAAAACTATTATTTTTTCTAGCCTCTTCGATTTCCTGGAAAGCTCGAATGTTTTTAAATGCTGACGCCGGCTGTACAGGGGAGTACTTCCACACCCCTACACTATCATTGGCTGCCGGCATGTAATAGTAGTCAAAATCTCCTGTTTTGCCCCAGTTAAGCTCCACATGCAAATTGAACATTTTGATAAGCGCCTCGGGATTAGAGAATCCCTTTCTTACTACCCAATAGCTGTCGGCTTGGAATCTTTGCGGAGAAAGGGCTGGTTTGCCGTCTACCGAAACAAGGGAATAACCTACCCAGTTCGCATTTGGATCATTTTGATAATTGCTGATTAACGGATACATGGGATTCCATTGTGCGCCAAAATCGATGCCAATTTTACCAGCGGCAACACTTTCAGCTACCTTACCGCCATCTTTAACACCGAACTCTTTATCCAGCTGACCAGCCTTATACATCTCAGACAGCGCTTTCAAGGATTCCTTAACTTCAGGGAGCGTGCTACCCCAAACTAAATTTCCCGAGCCATCATCAATCCACATATTCGGATACGCATGGTAGCCCGCAAAAAATCCTTCCAAGCCCATGGCACCGCCGTACAAATCCTTTGTCAAGGCTAAGCCATACGTGTCATTCACCTTGTTCCCGTCCGGATCCTGGGTTGTAAACGCTTCCGATATTTTCAACACATCCTGCAAGGAAGTTGGCTCAGGAAGGTTTAATTTGTCTAACCAATCCTTACGAATCCATAAGTAAACACCGTCACCGTAAACGTCTGCCTTGCCGATCCCCATAATCTTTCCATTAACTTCGGCAGAATTAAGCACCGCTGGTCCTTGTTCAGCATATAGCTCCTTTAGATCATCCGATGCATACTGCTCCCAATATGGCGTTAAATCCTCGATTAAATCCGCTTCGGCTAGCTGCTTCATTTGCGCAGGCGTTACGCGAAGCATATCTGGCAAGTCGCCAGACGTAAGCGTAACGTTCATTTTTTGGGTATAAGCATCACCGGTGCTAACTGTCCAGTCATACGTAACATTAATGCCCAGCTTTTCGGTAAACGCTTTCAACCATCTGTTGTCTTCAATCGTTTCTCCAGGAGTTTTAGGTATGATATTATCTTGCGTGTCATTGTCAACATCACGAGTAAAGCGAATCGCAAGCGGCGTTTCATACTTGCCGAACGGATCAGCATCTCCGGAAACCGCTTCCTTCGGTTCATCGTTGCCCGTACTACTGTTGTTGGCAGGACTTTGAGTTGGAGCATTCGTTTGTTTCTCGGGTGAATTGGAGCTGCATGCTGAAATAAAGCCAGTTGTAAGCATGAGCGATATCAGAAGAAGTATTGCTTTTGAAGACGGTTGATTATTCTTCACCTTAAAACCCCTCTCATATAGTGTGAATACTAACACATTTAAAATTCTATTTTATTTTTTACTAATCGTATATCTTCAATTTGTTACTTCATTATCATCTCTTTACTCCATGCCATATCCCTATGCTTTCACTTTTTTAGATCGTTATCATTTTTTTACCATTTCGTCTCAAGTGTGCGAATAATACGCTCCCTATCTCATGCATATCCCTGCCACGTTCCTCCACTCACCATGCCTGGTTTCGAAAGATGGGGTAGGCGCTAGTCTAGCGTTTCCACATGCATTCACAAGTAAATAGAACAAATAGGCAGAAGTCTTTGATCTAAGTCTAGACTGCAGCCGTACACTATTCGTCACCCAAAATTCTCGATCACTCATCAAGGTCTTCAAGCGCTGGAACTCATGTGACTGATCATCATCCTTGTGTGAGCTGTATTATATTTTGATCATACAAAAAGCCCCTTTTCGGGGCTTTTGTATGATCAAAATGACACTTTCTGTATGGTTTATTGTCATTTCCCGTATTCTCTGCATCATCAGATGTCACTTTCAAATACCCAATACCATTAATGTTCGTATGCAAGGAGCAGTTGAAAAGCATGTCCGTAGGTTGTATGAAGCCTATTATTGAGTTAATAAGTGCAGCTTTTTTTGATTAACATTACGAGACTTCATATTTAATACTTTATAAAGCGAGAGCCTGTGACCGTCGCTATGCTTGTATGTCATAGGCTCTCGCTCTATATACCCGATTAGTTACTTAATAGCCGCTGGCTCGAGATGAAATAATTTTGTCAGATGCTTAGCTGTTGACACCGCGAAACTCAAAGCCGAATCCATCAGTTCCAACGGCACGGGGCGGAAATAGCCGTGCGTCTCATAGGTGAAGTCGCCTTGATAACCTGCTGCCGCCATACCCGACATGACATCCACCCAGTCGATCGACCCTTGGTATGGAAGCAGGTGCGAATCACTCACACCCTGATTATCCTGGATATGGACGGCCTTCAACAAAGAACCCAGAATACGAAGGGAACTGCTTTGATCCACTCCTTGAATATGTGCATGTCCCGTATCCCAGCAAGCGCCGAATAGTGGATGGTTGAGACTCCTAACAAGCTCAGCCAGCTCCTCGGCCGTGGCGCAATAACTGCGCAGCGATCTTCCGCCACCTCTTGGACGATCGAACATATTTTCTAGGGTCACGCCTACGCCTGTCTTCTCCATTACGGGCAGCAACCTCAAGTATGCATTGCGGTTAAAAACAAGCTGTGACTGTGTCGGTTCCCCGCCTTGGAGCGTTAGGTTGCCTGGATGAAGGACCACCCAAGGAATGCCCAAGATTGCGGCCGTGCGTAAGCTCCGCTCCGAATATGCTATATAAGTATCCAGATCAAGTCCCAGCTGCATGTTATCAAAGGAAGCCCCATGAATAGGACCATGCATTTGCGTGAAGACCGCATCCCAAGATTCTGCGGCCTCCCGAATGTTATGCGCCCAACGTTCCTCTTCCGGCCAGGACTTGCGGAGTAGTTGGGGCATATAATCGGTATAGTTAAAATCCAATGCCTCAAAGCCCGCAGCCTTGCATCGCTGAATCGCTTGTTCCATAGGGTAATCCGTATCAAACATATGAATGGATGTTGAAATCTTCATCGCAGCAATTCCTCCCTAACGTTATCCGTTAATAGATAATTGTGTACTATCCATGCAACGCCTTCCCTCGAATTAGAAGGCCCGACTAGATTGGCCAACCGCTTTAGATCATCTTCCGCATTGCCCATAGCAATGCCGAGCCCAGCGGCCTGTATCATCGATGCATCGTTCATGCCGTCACCGACAGCAATCACTTTCTCCATGGAAATGCCGTGCCTGGCAGCCAGCTCGGCAATGCCTGTTGCTTTACTCACACCTTTAGCGTTGATCTCGCACTGGTAAGGGTTGGCTCGACTAATCTCTACCTGATCCTTCCATTCATTTACGCTCTGCCGAATGCTCGTCATGATGTCAGGATCGCGGGACTCAACAGCGAAGGAGAACCAGGTTGCATCCTCATATTCAGCAAACGACAGTCCGGTATGGCTGTAGATGCTTCCCTCCTTGGCATGGCCCCAGTGCGGCACTGCGTTTTCCTCCGCCATTAGGCGGAGGAGGCGGACCCAGTGAGCCTCCAGCTTGTATTCGCTTAAAAGCTCCTCTGGTGAAAGCCAATTTTGTGCACCGTTTGCACAAACCATAGGCGTATTCAATCCAAGCTCCCTCATAACGGGGATCAACTGATTAACCGGTCGGCCGGAAGCCAAAATTACGAGGTATCCGAGCTCCGACGCTTGGTGCAGTGCTTCACGCGTTGCACGGGAGATCTCTCCCCGCTCGTTAAGCAGCGTGCCGTCAATGTCGAGCGCGATACAATGATATTTCATGGAAGTCGTCTCCTTGCCTGTTTACATTACGGCCCATATTGTTCTATTTCTAGTGGACATTCAGCCTTTAATCAGCGAAAAATCATCGTATTGCGCCCAAGCGCTGGCATTGCCGCTAGCCGAGATCGAAAGCTTGATTGTTGCGCCCTCCGGCACGTTTATGCCACCAATGCTGTACTCCGTCCAGGTTGTCGTGGTCGGCAAATTCAGCTCTTTAGCCAGTGCCCCGTTTACGTAGACCTGAAACTTCTTAGAAGCGAACGTGTTTCCGCTCCGGTGCCACACTTTGGCGGTATACGTTCCTCCACTAACTGCGGAGGCGGAGGTGTTCTCCAGCAAGGTTGTATAGGCGCTCGTGCTATAGGACTTGGCAGACTTCGACCCGGAATGAACTTCAGCTGGATCCGTTGCGATGCTCAAATTACCAGCATACGTCCAACTGCTCAAATCCGACTCAAAACCCGGGTTTTGCAATGTGCTGTTGTTAGCTGACCATGTTCCTTGCAGCGGATCGATCGTCCAGTTGGCATAGCCGTTAATCGTCGGGGTACCGTCCGCCGCGAAGCTGAGCGGGTACCAGGCGTATACGCCCTTGCTCATATCGCCGCCGGAATAATTACTCCAGCGGTCGCCGCCATAGACATACGTGGTTCCTTGCGAGCCCTGAACTTCCAGTACGAAATCATGCTGCGTATTGAAGGAATCAGCCGAGGAAGGCGAGGTAACCACCGGCTTGCGTTCTGACCAAGGCCCTGCCATGCTTTCTGCAGTCCGATATGCGGTATCGCTGGATTTCCATCCCCGTGTATTGGAGGTGAAATAATAGTACTTGCCATTGCGTTTAAATATGGATGCTGCTTCACGAATGTCGCCGTTGTCCCACGTACCGCCGGAAAACTCGCTGTAATTGCCCGTAGTCGGCGGCATCGGCTTCAGAAAGTCATTCGATAGCTTCAAAATCGCTTGTCCTCCGTTGGTTTGTCCTTTATCGAAGGTATACATCAGATAGGCGTTCGCTCCGTCCTGATAAGCCCCTAAATCACCTAGACTATAAAAGTTGCCCGATGCATCCGGGAGCTTCTTGATTAGGCTGGAGCTCTGGTAAGTCCATGCGTTTCCTGCCGATAGGTCCGTCGCCGTCAGGAAAGCATACTGATTCCGCACCCCGGTCTCATGCCCTCCCCATTCCAGCACCATCACATACTTGCTTGTTGCAGCGTTCCACATGACGTAAGGACGTCCAATCCAATCGCCGGATTGGAACGGAATCGTTGGCATGCCAGCCGTAATTCGCCCGCCACTTTGCTTGGTCCACGACTTCAGATCAGACGAGGTATAGTGGTTAATCCCGTAGAATTTATAATCTCCCGCAGTACCGAAATCAGGACCGAACCAATGATAGACGCCGCCAACGTTGATAATGCCGCCGCCTTGGGCTTTAATGGGATTGCCTGAGGTATCGAGCCATTGTCTATCGTTTTGAATCACGACCGAAGCCGCGAAAACAGCTTGAGCGTTTTCGAACATGAAGCTTAACATAAGCAGCACCACCATTACTTTTTTCATCGGATAATCCCTCGCTTTAAAAAGGTTGGTTTTAATCGTCTGTCGGCATTGTGCGCGTACAAAACTTCCTGCTTATTTATCGGTATACTCCTGATACTGTTTGGACCAAACCTCCGTCAGCAGGTCACCTTCGATCTTCATATAGTCTTGGACGGCCTTGTCCCATCCTGACTCGTCGATGGCCCCGATAATGTACTGAATTTGCGATTCAGCGATCTTAGTTGCTCCGTCGCCTGTTAGATTTTCCGCAGGCGTACCGGACAGCGTGAATGGAATAGCGGCATCAAACGGCTCAACGAATTTGTAATTCTTGTAAGTATCTTTCATTTTGGATTCAATTTGGCCTGCTTTATCATAATCTGCAGGCACGTAAGTCGGCCAAATAGCCGGGTCGAAGAATTCAGCCAGATTGTAATAACCGGAGTACCGGTCCGAGGCTTTCTCCAGAAGCGTGAATGTATTTTTACTCTTGTCTACCCACTCCCAGTTCTCCCCTTCAATGCCGTTCCACGTCAGCATGACATTCTCAGGCGAAGCTAGCGTCCAATCCAGATACTTAATGAGGAAAGCCGCGTTTTTGCTGGTATTCGGAATGAGCAGGGTAGAGGAATATTTGGCGTTGCTTCCCCACGCTGGAGTTCCTGTATCTGGACCATCTTCCAGTGGCGGCAGCGGATCATAAGATACGTTAGGATTGGTCTCGTTCATTGTAATCTGATTCCCGACCATGGAATTGAACCAGCCGGAATAAGCGCCGACTCTATCCGCCAGTACGAGATCTTTGATCTGATTGGTATTAATGGTCGCGAAATCCTTCAAAATGTAGCCTTTGGCATACCAATTGCGAAAGGTAGTCAGCATCTCTTTATATCCCGGAGCACTTACGGCTGGAATCACTCGGTCTCCATCCAGATATCGGGTAGATTCTACTCCCATGAAGTAAGGCTGGAATATCTGAATCAAGCCATTAAGGTTCCAGGAATGTAACAGCGGAATTTCATCCTTTTTACCGTTTTTGTTCAGATCCGTATTCTTTACCGCGTCCATATAGGTTTCGAATTCGACCATCGTATGAGGCATCTCCATGCCCAGCGCCTCCAGCCAGTCCTTGCGAATCGTCGGCGCATAACCGGTGGGGAAGCTCTCTTGACGAGGAATACCCCAGATGACACCGTCTTTATCCTTCATAACCTCCAGTGCATCCGCCATGTATTTCTTAATGTTAGGACCGTATTGGTCGATCAGATCATTCAACGGCATAATGGAGCCTTTATCCTTCAGCGTCGTCCAGTTGACCAACTGCCCTTCGATAAAATCAAATTTCTCTCCGGAAGCGAGCAGCAGATTGATTTTATCCGGATAAACATCTCGTGGAATAACTTCTGCTTCCATGTTAATCCCGGATTTTTCCTGGATAATGTCCAGCACCTTCTGATTGTCCGTTCCGTTCTCCCGGTTGCCTAAGCTTCTTCTAACGATTCTGAGAGGTGCTGTTTGTACTATTGGAGCGATATCGGTATTCGTAGACGCATTCACCGTAGAAGGTGCTTCAGCGCTGCTCCTGTTAGTGTTAGAACTGCTGCAGCCCCCCAATACGGTAATGGCCACCACAGAAGTTAAGACCAGCGGTGCTATGCCGTTTTTCTTTTGCAGGTAATCCTTCATATGATTACTCCCATTCCTAAATCGATTTTGTTTCTGCCTGTCAGCATTCAACCTTTAATAGAGCCTACGGTAATTCCTTTGACAAAGTATCGTTGCAAAAAGGGGTACACGCACAAAATAGGTACCGTCGTCACAACAATCGTCGCCATGATGACCGACTGTGCTGGAGGACTGATCTCGACCACGGCATCGGACCGTATCATGTCGTTCAAATTCGCGTTATGGATGATCTCCCTCAAGAATACCTGCATGGGCCATAAATCGCGGTCATGGATATAAATCATGGCATCGAACCAAGAATTCCAATGCCCAACCGCATAGAACAAAGAGATGGTAGCAAGTGCCGCGGAAGACAAAGGCAGAATAATCCGAAGGAAGATGACCAGATCATTTGCTCCGTCCATTCTCGCCGATTCAATAATGCCGGTAGGGATCTGCATGAAAAAGTTCCGCAGAATCAACATATTCCAAGCGCTGATTAGTCCCGGTAGAATGAGCACGGCGAAATGGTTATACAGCCCCAAGGATTTGACCAGCAGGAAGAGCGGAATTAACCCGCCTCCGAACCACATCGTAAACGCGATCAGCAAGGTGAAGGCATTGCGCAACGGATAGTCCCTGTTAGAAAGCGCAAAGGCTAGAGCTGCGGTGAAAAGCATGCTGCAAAACGTGCCAGCAAGCGTCCTCAGAATCGTGATCATGTAGGCATTTGCAATATAAGAGCCAGACGAGAAGACGTACTTATAACCGGACATATCCAGCACCGTTGGCCAAATAGCGAACGGATGAGCCGCCCTGTCTAGATCCGTCATCACCGAGCGGCCAAATACGAACAAAACCGGATAAAGCATGACGATGCATACGAGGATCAGCATGATTGTATTGCATGTATCGAACCATTTCTCACTTGACGTTTGCTTCAAAACAATCCTCCTGTAAGCTGAGACCTAACGAAGACTACCACAGGCCATCGGAGCCAAGTCGCTTGGCAGCTCGATTAGCCAGCACGACCAACACTAACGCCACGACGGATTTGAATAAACCCACAGCGGCCGAATAAGCAAATTTGGCCTCTACCAACCCAATTCGATAGACATAGGTGTCAAAATTATCCGCTACCTCATAGACCGCTGGGCTGTACAGATTAAACACCTGCTCGAAATGACCATCCAGTATGTTACCCATGCTAAGAATCAGCATGATCGCTACAATCTCCTTGATCCCCGGCAGCGTAATATACAGCATTTTGTGCCACTTTTTGGCTCCATCCATTGTGCTCGCTTCATATAACTCAGGATCAATGCTTGCCATAGCCGCCAAGTAGATGATAGTGCCCCACCCTACTTCCTTCCAAATATTAGTTAATACCAGAATGGTACGGAAATAACCCGGATCGCTCGTGAAAGCAATCGGTTCTTTCCCCATCATCTCCATGAGCGCATTAACCGGCCCGCCGGTAGGAGTCAGTAGTTGCAGCACCAGACCCGCGCACACGACCCATGACAGAAAATGCGGCATGTAACTAATACTTTGAACGGCTTTCTTAAACCACATCCCCCGTGCTTCGTTTATAAGCAAGGCAAGGATAATTGGAGCGGGGAAAGCAAAAATCAGTAGATACAAGCTCAGCATCAGCGTATTGCGCATCAGCCGCCAGAAATAAATGGAGTCGAAAAACATATGAAAATTCTTAAATCCTGCCCAGTCGCTGCTGATAATGCCCTCAAAGCCGCCTATACCTTTGTAATCCTTGAAGGCAATAATGATGCCGTACATGGGTATATATTTGAAGATTAGAAAATATAGCATGCAGGGCAGGGCCAGCAAATGCAAATACCGGTATTTCCATATCCATGTCAGTGTTTTCCTTCGAACGGACCCAATCGAACGTTTCGTATTTGGTGCGGCGATCGTGTTCATTATCGGTTTCTATCCTCCTTTCCGATTATTGGACTAGCCTCGTCTATCGTAGCCACCGAAAGTCTCGAACGTAAATCGGAATATCTGACAAAACGTACCGAATTCTCGCAATTTGCGCTCCACAATTGCAAATGGAATGCTCCTTTTAACAAAAAAACCCTTGATAGCTCAAGGATTTTCGGTCCAATCTGTATGATAGCCCCTCACGTATTGGCCAGGCGTAATCCCCTTGATCTCTTTGAATATCTTGATGAAATATTTGGAGCTGCTGTAGCCGACCCAGAGTGCAATATCCTTAATCTTGAGGTCCTCCTTCTGCATCATTGAACACGCCTGATCGATTCTGGTTTTATTAAGCAATTGAACGAAGGTAATGCCCAAGTGAGATTTAAGAATCTGATTGATATACGTCGGGCTCAAGTTAACCTGCTCGCTTACCGATTCAAGCGTAATTTCCTGCATATAATGGTCATTAATATAACTGGTGATTCGCTGGTAGTACTTGTTTGTTCGGGTGGATTTGTTGACCTCAATTACGTCTACGATCGTTTGTATCAAGACGGAGAAAAAGATGTCCACCCGTTCCTTGCTATTCATATTGCTGAGTTGCTCTATACTGTACTCTTCCCCGTAAATCTCGTCGACTGACAACCCCAGTTCGTTGATCAACACCATAATCGTACTATTTAAATGGAATACGAATTGGTACATGTTCTGATAGCGCCGATCCTTGCTGATGCTGCCCAGCATCTCCCTAAACAACCCAAGTGCCTCGTCCTTTTTGCTAGCTCGAATGTTGTTCTTGAGCAACTCTTCTTTATCGTAAGGGTAATTGTACGCCGTATTGTTGTCGGATCGGATGTCGCTGGTCAGCATAATATCCATTTGACTATATAAAATCTTGTACTTTAGCAATTCCCGTACCTCTCGATAATTTCGGGAGATGTGCAGCAAGTCCGTCGGCTCATCACTCACAATCGCGGTTAACGATACATGCAGGCTGTTAAGCAACTTCTGCTGCAATTCTCTTATTCTTACCATCAGCTCTCCAACTCCCGACGAAGGGTTCTCCAGTGCCAAGACGAGCTGGTTACGATGGTTAACCAAGCTGAAGCTGCCTATGTCATGGTAATTGCTGAAATACTCTTCTACCGTATCCGAGATAGAATAGAGCAGGAAGCTGCTATTGCGTGCCTTATAACCGTCGCTATCTTCTTCTCCGTCCAATTCAAACAGCATCAGTGTCAGATTCTTCCGTGGGATATCCATTGCAAACATACGCAAATCATGATCGATTTCCTGCCAGCTTGCATAGACTCCCTCAATTAAATTATTGAGTATCTTCTCTCTGAACACAGGAACCGTCAGCTCCAACTTCTCCTCCAGCTGATCGTGATTATCGATCAAATCAATCACTGCATCGCGTAGGACGCCCAGCTCGTTGCCCTTCCTTGGCATGCGGCGCGTTCTCGCTCGTATATGCTTATGAAGCTCGTCTACCGGCTTCACTGCTCGCATCGTAAACAGCAGCGAAACAATGAGACTAAATACAAGTAGAACAATGCTCATCAGCAGAATAATGTTGCGGATCATATGGATACTGCGGGAGATTCCGTCAAACGGATACATGGCTACATAAGTCCAGTCTCTATTCTCCGCAGTGTTGTAGACGACGAGCTGATCCTTATTCTCTATATTTGAGACAAAGCTGCCTTCCGGCTCGGAGAATGCATTCTGAAAATGATCCTTGGCACGAATATCCGTGTACAATTCTTCCTTTAGCCCCGAGATCATGACTTCCTTCCTGCTGTTAAGCACCATAAAAGGTGTCTCGCCGTTATCCGGAATTCGGGCATGCAAATCTCGATAGACCATGGATTGATCGATATTTATAATGAGTGCGCCATTGTAATTATTCGTCCGGTCCAGGGGCAAATGCGCATACACCGAGAACACATCCAATGTCTGCGGGCTGTTGTTCCAGAATTTTACGGGATGCGTATCCGCCAAGATAAGCGTTCGACTGTCATTTTTATACCAATTCATAAAGGCTACGTCCGGAAAACTAGCTGCGTCGGATATGCCGTATTCCGTTGAGATAACTTTATCGCTTTTGGCCAAATACAAATACACGGAATGGACATATCGATTGGAGGCTTTGATTTGATTAATCTTCTGATTAATATAATCCCAATCGGCATATGGATTATCGGAGTTGTTGCCGGCCATAATGCTGTTAAGACGGCTATCGTTATAAGATTGCTTCGATATATCGATGATATTATTGACGATCAGCTCTACCGAAGCGGCAAATTGATTCAATGCTTGCTGGTTCGACTCTCCGAAGTCCTTAATAACCATCTGCTTGGCTTCTTGGTAATAGACCGTTCCGAGTATAGCGATTGGTATCAGGATCAACACGGTGATAAACAGCTGCACTTTCAACAAAAGGATCCGTTCCTGAATCAGCCTTCCGACGGCTATGAAACTTATGAATCCTTTAAAATTCTTATTGCTCCCCACGCTTTGCCCCACCTATTAGTAGAATAGAATGCTCAGCACGATTCTACCCTCCCACTATTTTCCTTGCGTTAAATAAATAACAATAATTTGTTAAGCTAGACATCGAAAAAAAAGCCTTGAGAAATAATTTCTTGGCCGTTTCATATTCCATAATTCATTATTCCAACAGGGATAGAGCCACTTGATCGAGATGAATAAATCCCAGATAACCGCCATAAAAAAACTCTTTTAACGGCATATAAAAGCCATCAAAAGAGTGTTTTGATTCGTCCATGCATTGAATCTATCTCATGAATTATCCACGGAAGTTAACTGCACGTGCCAAATGCGTTTGTTGAGCGATGCCGATTCCGATGACGAGATGCTGAGCGGTAATTTTTTCAATGAGTTGATTTTGTTTGTCTTGCGATTTAAAAGGCATGAGCACAATACCTAGCCCATGCCCAACAGGTTGCATAATAATTAATTGTCTAACTTTAAGGGGTC
Organism: Paenibacillus glycanilyticus; assembly: GCF_023715145.1. Lineage (GTDB taxonomy): Bacteria > Bacillota > Bacilli > Paenibacillales > Paenibacillaceae > Pristimantibacillus > Pristimantibacillus glycanilyticus_A. Next base: position 584,774 of record NZ_JAMBNP010000001.1, read on the forward strand.
ACTTCATTGTTAATTGCTAATCATGAATGACTTCCCAATTCGCATTTACCGTTGCTTCGATCGTTCTTTTTTCAAGGATATAGGTCGTCAGCAGTTCTGAAATATCGGTTGGAAGTTCACGAACAACCTGTTTTCCTTGAAACATGGAGTAGTTACCTCCGCCGCCTGCCCGGTAATTGTTCATCGCCACGTCAAATGTAACTTGGACATCTATTGGGCGTCCTTCATAATAAAGCTTCGTCACTCGGCTACCAATCGGAAGTGAAATATTGATCTGATAGTCGATCCCTTCCCACATATCGTAATTATAATGCTGTGGTTTAGGAACTGAGAATTCATCGCTAACGTTATAGCCATTTCCGTCGTATTCCGCGAAATAGCGGGCAGATTGCTCTAATGCGTCTTTAATATCTTGGCCAGTTACGCGGATTACCTTTAATGTGTTCGGATAGATATAGTTGGAGACAACATCTCGGACGGTAATAATCGGTTTAAAGCCTCTTGCTTGATTGTCGAATAAGGCCGTGTTTGATATGCTCACTCCTCCGTAATACATCTGTACCTTATTAATGAACTCAATAATGGCATTATCACGCGTTCGTGCTTCCATGGGATTGGAAATACTCATGTCTCCTATCGTTTGCCCAATGGGAGTATCTAGCCAATCCTGCGTCTTGGTTTCATGGGTTCGCACCAGATCAATAATGTCGATATCAGGCGTTACATCCTTCACAGAAATAAGCTCCGCCTTCTTATCAATTACATGCCAACATCCTTCCCAAAATGCCAGCCGGATCGTAGCTTTTCCCAAGTAAGCTCCTTGTTGGCCGGGCTGGATAACGGTTATGCCATTTACCTCTCCTGCGATCAGACGATGTTGGTGACCGGTCAAAAGCACGTCTATGCCTTCTACCTCGTGGCATAGGCGATATGCGAGATTCTCGCCTGTTAACGTTTCGCTCGGTTGTCCGGATTCCAAATCGCACTCGAATCCCCCGTGATAAGCAACGACTACCGCATCTACGCCCTCCACCTCTCGTAAGTGGCGAACCCCCATTTGCGCTGATTCAATGACGTCAAGAAAATCAAAGTCAACGATATTCGAAGGATGCTCCCAATTCGGAATATAGGAAGTCGTGAGGCCAAGTAGGCCGACCTTCACGCCATCCTGCAACTCTTTGACGAGATATGGCTTTCCGTAATACGGATTTTTTGTGGATTTCCTAACGACATTCGCCGATAACCAAGGGAATTCAGATTCTTGAATAGCCTTGTCAAGCACCGCTTTTGCATAATTAAATTCATGATTTCCGAGGACGGCTGCATCATATTCGAGTTCGTTTAAGCACATAACCATAGGATTAAGAGGCGAATTGTCGATTTTGGCATGGTGATAAGCTAGCGGCGATCCTTGAATCAGATCGCCATTGTCGACCAAAAGCACATTCGCGCAAGCTCGACGTTCTTGATGAATTAACGTGGCAATCTTAGCCAAGCCCACTTCGCTGTAGCTATTGTCGACATATTGGAGCGGCAAAATGTGTCCGTGTAGATCGCTAGTTTCCAGTATAGTAATCGCGATTTCTTTCGAATAATCTATGAAAATCACCTCTTCTCCAAATTCAAATCAATTTATAATGGATTAACGCGTATTCGATCCCGTCTTCATCGACCGATTTTGTCACATATTTTGCAATATCTTTAATGCTCTGATCAGCATTGCCCATTGCGATTCCATGTCCCACTTCCAAAAGCATATCCCGATCGTTGAAACCGTCGCCGAACGCGAAGGTTTGCTCTTTCGTAAAGCCGTATTTCTCCATGCACCATCGAATCGCCTGCGATTTCCCTGCCGATTTGGGAATCAAATTAACGAGAAAGGGATCGGACCAATTCAATACGTAATCGTTCAAATGGGGTTCAAAGAACGCAGCTTCACTTGAAGTGATATATAGATGCCCCTGGTATAAGGGCGTATCGTTTTCGAAGTTGCTTTTTAAAGCCGGCATGGGAGCATTAAAATTATGCCAAACTTGCCGCACTCGATCATTAATATTATTAACGATCTCGCCGTTCTTATCATAACCGCCATAAACGATTTTATTTTCTTTTGCAATTCGGATGATATGTTCCATGGAAGAAAGTCGAATATGATTATCGTAAACAATATTCCCTTTTTCGTAGATCATTTGTCCGTTTAGAACGATGATCGTATCGAATCGGATCGGTATGGCTTCTTTAATAAAATGAACGAATTCCGTTCCGCGTCCCGTTGCCACGATGATGGTATGCCCGAGCTCCTGAAGGCGTCTCAATACGCGCGTGTTGCCCGAAGGCACACTTTTCGTTGAATGGCTGAATAAAGTGCCGTCAAAATCGAAAAATATCAACTTTTTTTCCATCCAAGCACACACATCTTTCTCATTAATTTACAGTTAAGCGCCATTCGAAGGTCATGGCGCTTAATCCGATCTGCTTATTTCAGCTTTTCCGCTGTCTGCGGCAGCAATGCGTCGATATCGCCTCCGCCAATCATCGTCGCTTCCCATAGATTTCCGGTCTCCGTCGACAAGGAACCGGATTTAACGGTCACCTTATTGTACGTCATATAATCGTTGGAGATCGCAGCGTTAACGGCGGCTGCCATATAATAGGACTTCGGGTTCGTTTTATCCGAGTCGAGAAACTGCTTATAAGTCGGAACATCTAGCATGGCTTTGCTGATAGGAAGATTTCCCGTGTTCACTAGCCAATTCGCATTCTCTTCGGGGTCGGACATGAATTTGATCAACAGCCACGCGGCAACACGTTCTTCATCGGTCGCATTCGAGAAAATAGCGTAGTCTTCGCCCTTCGACAGCGCGATCGGCTTGGCGAGATCCTTTTGCGGAACGGGCGCTACTCCTATTTCAAAGTCTTTGTGGCCCGATGCCGGATTAGGAATGGCGAACGTAACGCCTGCGGCCGCCCCGACGAACATATAGGTCTCTTCCATCACAAAGCCGTCGCTGCTGTTTTTACCGCCAGCGCTAGGCATGAGAGCGGGCATCGTAAAGGTACCTTTATCCATATTTTCTTTGTAGAATTTCATAGCCTCTTTTGTTCCCTCATTGTTAATGTCAATCGTTCCATCGGCCGCGATGTAGGGACTTCCCCATTGCTGCGACATCAGCTTAAACGCGGCATCTCCGTAAGAATTATCGAAGCTGAACCCCGGTTTTCCCGTTTCCTCCTTAATTATCTGGCTGTATCTCGCCACCTCATCCCATGTTTGCGGCGCCTTCCATCCTTTTTTGTCGAAAAAGGTTTTATTATAGACCAAGACGTCCGTCGTTTTCTTGTTGGTAGGAAAACCGTACATTGTCCCTTCGGGACCGAAACTTTTGGCTTCGTTAATGTAATTTTGATAGAAGTTTCCCTGCTCTTCGTTTGTAAATCCTATCGAACTATTATTGTAATACGGCAATAAGTCCACGATCGCATCGCTGTTGATATATTCCGGGAAACTGCTTGCGTCCAAATTGGATAAAGTCGGAGTACTTTTAGATACGATATTTTGCGTCAGTTTTTTCGTCAGCTCGTCGATTCTCCCTTGATTGGAGAATTCAACCTTAATATTCGGGTATTTCGTTTGAAAGTCTTTAACCATACTCTCCATGAAGGGGAAGTTATTCGCTCCGGTGCCTGTCCAAAATGAGATGGATACCTCTTTTTTGTCCGTGACGACGGCTTGAATGGCCTTCTCGAGATTCGATGTTTGTTCCTGTCCGCTGTTTGCGTCATTTACGTTACCGTTATTGCTGCAAGCAACCATTGTTCCCGCTAATAGCAAAGCGGCGCCTATTTTCATTGACCTTTTCATTGTCATTCCTCCCGAAATTATAAATGATTGTTCTATATGAAGGGTGAAATAAAACCGTTTGCCGGGTTTCAAACACGCCGCGATTTGCAGCATCGGCTAACCTTTGATCCCCCCCTTCACCATTCCCGAAATGATATTTTTTTTGAGCATCAGAAAGAGGAAAACAAGCGGTAAAATGACTAATGTCGAAGCAGCCATCTGGATCTCGTATTGTATTCTTCCGCTATCGCTCGTAAACGCGTTTTGCAAACCATTGGAAACAAGCCTCATGCTATCATTTGTCGTGACAAGACTGGGCCAGGCGTACGTGTCCCATATCCAAACCACGGATAGGATCATTACCGTAACGATCGTTGACTTAGAAAGAGGCAACATAATTTTCCGTAAAAAACAAAAGTTGCTTACCCCGTCCACTTTGGAGGCAAGATATAATTCATCGGGTACTTGTTTGAACGTCTGCCTCAGCAAGTAGATATTGAATGCGTTAATACAATACGGGGCAATAAGCGCTTGCCAGGTGTTCATCCATCCCAAATTCGCAATGGTCATGAAATTCGTAATGATCAGCATTTCTTGAGGCACCATCATTGTGCCGAGAATGACAATAAATAGAAACGGTTTTCCTCGAAAGTTTAATCTGGCAAAAGCGAACGCCGCCAATACGCTGACGACCGTGCTAATCGTTACGACGCATAAAGCGACGACAACCGTATTGAAGAGATACGCGAGAATCGGCGCCTTGACGATCGCATCAGCAAAGTTCTGAAAGCGAAATTCCGTTGGAAAGAGCGTCGGAGGAATCCTTAATATTTCCGCATTTGTTTTTAACGAAGTGTTGATCATCCAATAAAACGGGACGAGTATGAGCGCGGCCGACAACGACAGTAGAAGATACCGGAACAATCTGCTCATCGATTGTTGTCTCAATTGTAATGCACCCACTTCTTGGAAATTTTGATTTGAACGGCGGTAACGATCATGACCATCACAACGAGGATCATCGCTGCCGAGCTTGCCTTACTGATCGAACCCGGCGATAAATAATCTCCCATCGAATCCATCATGTAGCCGACGATCGTGATCATCATTTTGGAACCATCGCCTGCTGGTCCATACTGCTTGCCGAATAACGCGATGACTTGCGCATAGGCTTTAAATGCCGTGATAACGGAAGTAATAAATACGTAAAGGGTCGTCGGCGATAAAAGAGGCAGCGTAATTTTCCTGATCGTGCGCCAAAAGCTTGTCCCGTCGACTTTCGCAGCTTGATAATATTGCTTATTAATATTTTGAAGTCCGCTTAGAAACAAAATGATTTTGAGCGATAATCCTTGCCAAACCGTGTAAACGAATACGATAAACAAACACCGTGCATAGGCTTGGTGGTAAAGCTCCGGCGAGGAAGCTATGCCTTGTCCGCTGATCCAAGCAACGGGTTCGATGCCGAACCATCCTAATATCATATTGATGACTCCGAAGTTCGTGTTGAACATAAAAGCGAACACGATACCGGCAGCAATGACATTCGTCACTTGAGGCAAATAGAACAAGGTCATGAAAAATCCTTGCCATTTTTGAACGGAATTCAAAATCAAGGAAAGGAACAAAGCGATAGCCATCGATGCCGGAATGCACACAAAAGCTATAAATAGCGTATTCATTATCGCTCTCCTGAAGATAGGATCCTTGATAATCTCGATGTAATTTTGCCAGCTATATCCCTCAAAATCGCCGGTTAGAAATCGATACTCCCCTTTGAATGAAGTAATCAGTGTATTCGTAATCGGATAGACGATAAATACGGCAAGCAATAGCAGCGCCGGGAGCAAATAGAAATAGGCCGAGTTGTCGTAACGAACTTTCCGCGAAGTTCTTTTTGGCTTTAACATTGCAGAAGCTTCTCCCCTTTTTGGTTAAAGACCAAAACCGTTTGCGGTTTTACGACGAATTGCAATCGTTCCGATTCGCGGAGCGACTCCTCTTCGTTATTATGCAAGGTGATTTGCTGTCCGTCGGTCAGCCGAACTTGAACGGTCGACATGCCGCCTATTCTTGTCCTTGCGGTCACGCTTGCCGTGAACGAGTGCTCCATATTTTCCATGGCGGGCTTGATATTCTCATATCGCAGTCCGATCATAACTTCTTGGTCCATCAGCGGCGCGGGAAGCGGGAACCATTCTTCCTCACCAAGATAAAGTTTATTGGCCGCTATTTTCCCGCGTACCATGTTGATTTGCGAGCGGCTTATGAATTCGGCGACGAATTGATTGGCCGGATTATCGTATACGTCCTGCGGTAATCCCTGTTGCTGTAATACCCCTTCCTTTAGGACAATGACTTCATCGCTGATCGCTAGCGCTTCTTCCTGATCATGGGTTACCATAATCGTCGTAATACCCGTTTGCTGTTGAATTCGTTTGATTTCATCCCGGGTTTGAATGCGAAGGCGAGCATCCAGATTGGACAACGGCTCGTCCATCAGCAAGATGGACGGACTTTTAACGATTGCCCTGGCGATGGCCACCCGTTGCTGTTGTCCGCCGGAAAGCTCCCCCGGCTTGCGGTCTAGATAAGCCGTAATTTCGACCAGCTTGGCCGCATCCTCGACTAGCTTGCTAATGTAGGCCTTATAATTTTTGTAATTCGAATGCTGCTCGGCGAATTGCTTTTTCAAACGTTTTTTTATATCTTTCGAATTCAGAAGCGGGAATGCAATGTTGTCCCATACCGATAGATGCGGATAGAGCGCATAGTTTTGAAAAACAAGCCCTATTCCCCTTTTATCCGCCGAAAGTTCGGTAACATCCTGATCGTCGAAATAGATTTTACCGTCGGTTACGTCGTGAATGCCTGCGACCATAAACAAAGTCGTTGATTTCCCGCAGCCCGAAGGGCCCAAGAGTCCGATCAATTTCCCGGATTCGATCGTCAAGTCTAATTTATTCACGGCGATAACCTTATCATTTTTCCGGCTTTCAAACGCTTTCGTCAACTGCTCTAATCTCACTTGCATTCGCTTATTCCCCCTATTAAAAGGTTTTGTTCTTAATCGTAAAATGACCGGGAATGCTCGCTTCTAGATGACCCATGTTCTTAATGAGCTGAACCATTTCATTCCTAATGGATTTCCCGGTATGAATCCGTTCCAATCCATTGGAGAAATCGTAGCCCATCTCGTTGGATGCAATATACTCATCTACGGCAATGTCGTAATAACGCTCTGCTTCCAAAGGCTGTCCGTTTTCAAGACAGATCGTTTCGATTCGATGACCGAAAGGCTTCGCGTAATCCGCGGTTACTTTTAAGCCTCCGAAGGCTAAGGGGGATGCTCCCTCTTGTTTAAGCGTACTGATGCCATTTTCGATATTCTTGACGATTTCTTTTCCTCTGAGCTTCATTGTTACGATGCCACTATCGATAAACATGATTTTGTAAAGCATATATAGCGTAATATTGCCTTTCTTGATGCCTTGACCTATGCTGCCTGAAAAGAACATCGCAACCTGGCTATTCGTCGTCTCTAACAATACGCGGATGGCCAGCTGAGAGAGCGGCGTTCCTTCGGGATAAACCTCGTTGCCGGATGGCGATCGATGAACAATGTCGGTCTTAGCAACGCCGATTACCTCTCCAAGCTCATTATCCAAAGCTTTTTTGTAATAAGCTTCAACTTGATTTTGCATTTCGATATCCGGACATATTTTATTTAGTTCAGAGCTGAAGTCGAAGTATCCTGGAGTAACGTTCAGAATACGATGATCTTGCGATAGGCGAATCGTTAAAACGGCAAATCCCTTACCGAATGAACCGCCCTGCGCAACCGCCACATGATTGATCTCGAGACTCATAAATAGATGCCAATGGGCCGTAAATACTCCCGATAGTTCCGGGACTTGCCGGCAAAGCATGATGGCCTCGCTGCCTACAGGCGTGACCTGATCAGCTCCATACTTGAGTCCGTAATGGGTAAGGGCTATGATAACGTCCGGCTTGCCTAATTCGTCGTTTCCTTCATTCAAATAGTCTACCCATTTTCTGGTCATTTCCGCCCCATCGGCAATTTCAAGCGAGTGCAAATCGGTCGATCGATTAGCGTTGTTTAACCGCTCCATCGTCGCGAGGCCAATCATTGCGATTTTAACGCCGTCCACGCAAACCATTAGATAAGGCTTAACAATATCGGGGGCGGCTTGCGTCGATCTGTCTAACAAGTTCGCGGCAATAAAGGTAAAGTTGCCTTGCCGTTGCCACTGCTTGAACTTGTTCCTCCCGTAATCGAATTCATGATTACCCACAGCGGATGCCACGGCGCCTACAGATTTCATAAGACAAGAGACGGGCTCCCCCGAGAAATAATCCGAAATAGGATCGCCTTTATAGTTATCTCCGCCGAACACGACCAGGGTATTGGGATTATTCTCTTTAAATCGATTAATGACCGATACGAGTTTCGCGCTCCCAAGAACACGATCCGTCGGGAAAATTTCTGCATGAAAGTCGTTTACGCATAGGATCGAAATGACCTTGGTATCCAGCATCCCGTTACCCCCCTTTAGGAATAGGTTCCAACATAAAAGTCGCCATTTTCTTGAAACGCTTGCCTTTAACCGTATTTAACACTTCATAAAGATGGAAATCCGATATTTGGATAACGACTTCGTTAATCTTACAAGCTAAAAAGACTTCTTCGGTCTCTTTCCCGATCTTGTGTCCATAGGACAAGGTAATATGCGGGTAGAAACTCGAATGTTCAATGGGAACGTAAAGACTGACTAATTCTTGCTTAATTTTTTGCTGAAGCTCATGTAGCGCTTCGAGCTCGTTTTTCACATTTATCCAAAGGACGTTTCCGTCCGCGTTTTCGAAAGAGCCTAGCTGATCTAATTGCAAATGAAAACAGCTATGCTTTATATTCTCCAACTTATCAATTACCGAATGATGATCCTCTAGTTGGTTTAAATATAGCAATGTCAGGTGATAATTTTCCGTTGGTTCGAATATGCCCATATTGTCATGCTTGATAAGATAATTCTTAATCTGAATGAGTTCGTTAAGAACCCGTGCATGAAAGTCGATTGCAACAAATAGCTCCATATTAGTGATTGAATTTCCCTTCTTTAGGCTAAAATCTTACAATATAATACTTCTGCAAAAAGTTACTCATTGTCGAAATTTCGAGTATCTGAAAATCGACATTACGCCAGAATACAATAGAACAAAATCCCCGTCAATTATTAAATTTCCATGTTTTTTACTATTTTAACGTTGATTTAACAAAACTGATGATAAGATATTACATAAGTATGATTAGTGATTATTTATGTTCAACACTTATAGCCGCGGTTCGGGATCACAAAAAACCACCTCAAGGCTGCTACCTCTGGAAAGGTGGTGAACGATTCTTTATAGTTACTGGATGGCGAGGTCTCTCAACTCGTCAAGCGTGAAAATAGTGGCGCCCGTTCTTCAACCGTCACCTAAGACTTCTACATGAAAGTACTACGTGAAGTTGATCAGGTTACTGCTTATACGATTAATAACTTGTTCGATAATCAACAAGCTTCCAATGACGGTGTGGGCTAACTTGCATCGTCATTTATTTTTTCTTGCGTGTGAGTCTATAATGTTGACCAACCGAACAAAAAGAACAATGGAAAAGAAAATTATCTTTAGCTGTCCGAACCCCCGGAACAGAATGCTAGCCACACGGACTTTGTTAATACCGTCCTTATACGCGTGCATTTTATGAATATCTTCCTTCTTAAAGGTAAAGGAATCTTCCATACCTGCTTCCTCCATGTCTTCCTCATCGTAAGCAGTAGACGGTACAAAACGCAGGCGATTATAAGTAACTTTCAGATAACGGCCTGCCAGTTCATAGACCAGACTCGCTTTGTAGTCGTCTGCGGTCTTAATGTCTCAAGTCCCAAAGGGCTAAAAATTAAATTGCAAAATAACAAACCCTGACTTTAACGTAATAAAGCCGCCGATAATGCCGGCAGCTTCTTTACAGGTGTTATTTTCTACAGAATAACTTTGATCAGGTATAGTTTTCCTTCTGCCAGTAAGTGAAATGCAGCATTCCACTCTTGTTCAGTTAAATCAAATACGGCAACTCTTTTTTCTGGTCATTTCAGCGCTATACGCCAGGCGTTTCTCCACCGTCAATAATGATTTCCGTGCCTGTGACGGAAGGCACTCGGTCAGACACAAGCAGCAAGGCCATGGCCGCGATTTCGTCCGGACTCACCATGTGTCCGATTGGAATCGTAGCGCTCATGCTGGACCTTTGCGATTCGACGCTGGTCCCCTTCTGTTCAGCGAGTCCCTTCGTGTACCTGATCACGCGATCCGTTTCCGTTGCGCCTGGCGAAATGGAGTTGATTCTGACGTTCGATGCGGCCAATTCGCTGGATATGCCTCTCGTGAAATTCAATATAGCCGCGTTCGCAGTGCTGCCGGGCAGATAGCCGGGCGTCGGCGTCCGCCCCGCCTTGCCGACGATATTAATGATGCGCCCGTCCCTCTGCTTAATCATATGAGGCGCCGTTTCCTTTACCATCCTCATGTAGCCGAGAAGTTTTAATTGCCACGTATCCAGAAAAGCTTCATCGGAAAGTTCAAAAAACGGCCCGAAGCTCGCGTTCCCCGCATTATTAATTAATATATCGATACGGCCAAAATGCTCGATTGCCGCATTTACCGCTTGCCGTACGGTTTCTGATTCCTTCATGTCGCCCGCTACGAGTACAATACGAGCTGGTCCTTCCTTAGAATAGCCTGAACGTATCGTATCCGAAGCTTGTTGTAGACGATCTTGATCTCTCGCCACCATAACTAAGGATACCCCTTCTTCATACAACGCTTTCGAACAGGCGAACCCGATCCCCGTGCTTGCACCCGTAACGATCGCGATTTTCCCGTTTAGTTTAAGATCCATCGGAACTCCTCCCCAATATTGTTGTAAGTCATCTGGTGCCCTGCATCTCGATGTATTGTGGTACATCTGTGTGTTATTATATACGTTAACAAAGTCTCTTCAATGGCCAAACGAGGATGTTTGGTGCATTAGTGCACAAACCATTTGATATTGTGCGATTAGATAGCGGAGGTTAGGGTGTCTAAAGTCGATCGAAGAAAACTTAAGTCGCAGGAAGCCATAAAAACCGCACTTCTTGCGTTAATGTCGAAAAAAAAGTTCGACCAAATTACGATGCAGGATATTTCCGACAAGGCAAACGTTGGCCGAAGAACCATTTATCTTCATTACTTGGATAAATTCGATCTGTTGGATCAGATCGTGATGGAACATATTAACGAACTGAGAAACATTTGCGAATCCGCATCCGGTATGAGCTTTGCAGATGGAAGTCTCATTTGGTTCGATTATTTCGAGCGCAATTACGATTTTTTTTCAACGATGCTGAGAAGCAAAGAAGTGAATTCCTATCGCACCCGGTTTCTTGAATACGTGAAAGAACGATTAATACGCTGCGTAAACGTATCGAGAGGGGTAAATGAAGGTTTAAACAAGGAAGTATTGATTCATTTTCTTGGAACAGCCATCGTAGGGCTCGTCGAATCGTGGTTTACCGAAGAATTGAAGGAACCGGTCGATGTTGTGGCCAAACAGCTGGGAATATTGTTAGATCGGAATCTTGAATTGGATCAATAGCGGAAAGACTTCTTTAGTTTGCTCTGCCTGTGTGCTGTATTACATTGCCGATCGGAGATTGTGCAACTTGCGGTGTTGCACAGCTTGAACGAGACGTTGCTCTGTTCGGGACAATAATGTTGGAATAAAAAAATGACCGTGCGTTTAACTCGCAAGATCATTTTAAAATTGCACTTTTTCTGTTCGCTTTTAGAGGACGATTACGGGTTCGTCGACCAAAGTCCGGCATGCTTCAATACAACTCGAGAATGAAGCTTCAATTGCGCGACGATTAAGTCCGCCAAGTCTTCCGGCTGCATGACCTTCTCAGGGTTGCCGTCCGTCAGCTTGAGTTCCAATGCCATATCGGTTGCGACCGTGCTCGGAGTCAACGTGGTTACTCGAATGTTTTTTTTTCGAACCTCAAGCATTAAAGACTCGCTTAACCCGATAACAGCGGCTTTGGATGCGGTATACGCGCTCGTGAGGGGAGCCCCTCTTTGACCAGCCGTGGACGCAATATTAATAATATCGCCCGAGTTGCGCTCCATCATTTCCGGCAATACCGCGCGGGTGGTGTAATACACGCCCTTAACGTTGACGTCGATCATATTCGTCCATTCTTCGGGCGTTAACTCCATAAAGCCGCCGAATTTGCTAATTCCGGCATTGTTGACGAGAATGTCAATTCCACCCAGTTCCTCCCGAATGGACTCGACCGCCGCAGTAATGGAAGCAATATCCGCCACGTCGCCTGTTGAAATGGCTATCTTCACACCATACGGCTTGAGTTCTTCCGCTACCTTCTGCAAGTTTTCAAGCGAACGTCCCACAAGACCGACGTGAATGCCCTCTTGCGCAAACGCAATGGCCGTTGCACGCCCGATGCCGCGTCCCGCCCCAGTAATTAATGCTACTTTCCCTACTACTGATTGCATATTTTTTCACTCCTTTAATCTTCGATATGTATAGCATGATACAACAATGTTTTAGCACAAACAAGAATCAGACTAGAATCGATGTTCATCGTGTTGTTGTTTAGTACACGTACCCTAGAGATAACGCCCATGCTGGGCGTACAACAAAAGAACTGCCGATAACAATCTCGGCAGTTCCTTTGTGATATTACCAATTATTTTACATGCGCCCCGCGACTTGCAGCAGATCATGAAGGACCTTCGCTGCTGCTTCACGTGTTGTGGCTTCGGTAGGCCGGAAATAGAACTTGCCTGCCGATTCGTAGCCTCCCATTAGTCCCGCATCGGTTACGATCTGGATGCTGTTCCGCGCATAGCTGCTAAACTGCGATGCATCGGCATAAGGATGGTGGATGGCTTGAATTGTGTTTGACAGGCCAATAAGTTCGATCGCTCTAGCCAGCATCACCGTCAAATCTTGACGAGTAATTTTATCATTCGGTTTAAACTGCTGCTCATTAACGCCTGTGATAAGCCCAGCCTTAAAGGCTGCCGTTACGTCTTGAGCAAACCAATCGCTGGTTTTCACGTCACGGAAAGGACTAGCCCCCCCTTGCACTTGTAAGCCAAGCGCCCTGACGAGCATGCTTGCGAATTGAGCCCGCGTTACCTCTTTCTTAGGCGAGAAGGTATGTTCCGACGTTCCGTTTAAGAGGAACTTGTCGGCGAGCGTTTGGATTTTATCCTTTGCCCAGGACTTATTAATATCCGTAAACGTGACATGTCTCTTAGCAGCGGCATAAGTGGAGAAGCCTGGTCGGCTTATCGTTACAATAGAGCCTCCACCGCTTGCAGACGTGATTTTGGCAGGTATCGGATAAACGGTTCCTTCGCTCAAATACAGAGCGCCGGCCGAGCTTACCTCGATGCCCTTCTCAATCAGGAAGGATCTCTTTACGACTTGATCCGGCTTCAGCGCAAGCGGTGAAGCCGCGTCACCTTTCAAGCTGCCAGCTTCGAAGCTATAAGGCGTTCCAAGAATAGAAGCACCTTGAACCTGCTTCGCAAATTCGGATTTGCTGCCCGCATCCTTCTTCATGCTGATCACAAGATCCGCACCTTCCGGAAGCTGCTCCAGCACGGAAAGCGGCAAGGCCATCGCTGCCTCGTTCCAAGCGAAGGCCACTACTCCCTTCAGTTTAGCCTCCTTGATCATCATCACTTGCTTGGCCGTTATCTTTAATTTTGCAGCGTCGGATTTATCGGAAGCTGCCGCTATGGTCAGCGCTACGGAAGTTTGCTTGGCTTGATCAAGCGCTGTTTGCAGCTCGCCATCCGTAAGGGTCACCGATAATTGGTTTCCTTCCAAGCTCGATTGCGCCGTAATTGCAACGCTGGTTTGTCCAGCTTCCAGCACTGATGCCGCGATTTCTTTATTATAAGCAGGCTCGCTTGGAAGCTGTGGACCTGAACCAGACAAAGGAGGATTTGGCGGATTTGGCGGTGTGATTGGCCCATCCCCTTCTCCGCTCATATAGAACGTTTTAAACGCTGCCGTTTCGTCTAACAGCTCATAATTCTCGTCGTAAACCGAACCGACAAGAACAAGTTTGTACGTGCCTTTCGGTAAATAAGCAGTAACTTTATTACTATTATAGTTATCAATGCCGATGGCATAGGAGCCATCAAATTCAGGAATGATGACGTTGGCCGGAAGTGGTTTTAAGATTTCCTTTTCTTCATCCAAATCATATATCTCGGCAACCGTTCCAAGCAACTCGCCATTCATGTCCAAGATAGCCGCAAATAGATGATTAACTTCCCGGGTTGGGAGCGATGCCGTAATGTCGATTGGCGCGTTTTGCGATACCGTTGGTTTGCTTAGCGTCAAATTTTGAATCAGGAATCCGTTGCCGTCGGACTGGTCGCCTACATGAAGGACGAATGGCAGGTGCAGAGAAGGATGTCCCTCGCTCTCCAATAAAACCTCACCCTCGTATACGCCAACCGGCGCATTCGGAATCACCTTCCCGATCAGTTGGAAATCAAATTGACCGTTCGCAGCCACTGTAATTTGGTTGCCGGCAACTCCCTCCAGCCCCATGGATATCGAGCTCGGGTCCGGCGTAGGAATAGGATGCGCCGGATCGGACGTGACCGAAGGATGCATAACAATTTTTGTTTTATAAGCAACGGAATCATTCGATAAGTTCGTCACGCGAAGCGGCTTTTTCACCGCTTCAGAACCAGGATACAGCTTGCCGAAGCTCACGCTGGTTGCTTGACTCGGGATCACTGTCGGATTCATCTGATCATCGTAAATGGTAATCTCGTCGAGCGATTCGATGATCGCAGGCGTATCGACCGCATTGATGACATCGACCCGTCCTGCTCCTTGCGAATAGACATCATAGAGCGTGCCATTCTCGTCGTGGATCTCTTGCGCCGTATTCGCCAATGCCGCGCGAATATCGAAAGGCGTCCATTCGGGATGCGCCTGCTTCAGCAAAAGAGCAAGTCCGGCCACGTGCGGAGAAGCCATGCTGGTTCCGCTCATTCTGGCATAAGCTTTATCGTAGCTGGCATTCGAATCGGCTTGACCGTAAGCAGGCACCGTAGATAAAATCTGAACCCCAGGAGCGCCTACATCAGGCTTAATGCCATAATTACCGTCCGAGTTCGGTCCTCTGGAGCTGAAATCGGCCATTCGATCCCCGTCCACAAGATGCGACGCGAAGTCGTTTTTCATCGTAAACGTCAACGTTTGATCCGGATGAGCCAGCAGCTCGCGAGCTAATGCTCGTCCCATCTTACCTGGCATATCGAATGCTGGAATATATTCGTAGCTGTCGCCAAGGAAAGCGAGCGGTCCGATCGGGCCGTCGCGGGACGGTATTTCGTCGGACAAGTCAGGCTCGCTGATGGTTGAGCTCTTGCTGTTGCCGTTGAAAATAATGGCTGCCTTCGCGCCATGCTTGGCCGCCAGCTTCACTTTCTCGTCGAAGGTGAGAATACCCCTGGAAATAAACACGATTTTGTCAGCCAGATCATCCTTATCCAGACCTTCATAATCGGAATCTGCACCAATTCCGACATAAACGCCTTGAATAGGGGTCGTGCCGAATATTTCATTAAAGTTTTCTTGACCGGTTGTCCAGCTGATCAGGCTCAGGTTGGCATCATAGCCCATAGCATCGCCGCTGCCGCCTTCCGCCGGACCAACGGAGCTATACACAGATCCCGAATAGCGATTGCCATCGCTGGTTGCTGCGCCGACTGAAATGGCCAATTGCGAGGATGCCGGCGACCCCATAGAGTAATAGTAATGTCCATTTGCACCCGCATTCCCGTTTGCGACAACGGCTACAACCCCTGCCAAGACGGCGTTATTCACCGCAGTGGCATCAGGCGAGTTCGGGTCTTTCTCCAAATCGCTGCCTAAGGAAAGGTTGATGACATCCATCTTGTCTTCGACGGCATGCTCGATTCCGTCGATCACCTGGGCTGAGGTTCCTCCATCAGGCCCTAGTACTTTGTAAGCATACAGTTTCGCGTTGTAGGCAACACCCTTCTGCACGAAATCGGACTTCGGATTGGATGCTTGGCCAACGATAGTTCCGGATACATGCGTGCCATGCTCTGAACCTCCTCTGCCCTCAACCGGCAAGTCCTCGTACGGATCATCATCTAGATTGATCGCATCGTAACCGCCTTCTTCATAAGCGCCGGCGAGATCAGGATGCAGGTAATCGACACCGGTATCAAGAACTCCGACTTTCAGGCCTTCACCCGTCAGCCCGCGTTCCCATGCTTCCATTACGCCGATCTGTTCAAGCGGTATCGTATCGAAGCGATTGGAGCTGTCCGCCGCTTGATAGCCGTCATTCTCAACGATCGGATAATAAATGACGTTCTTATGAATGGACTTCACTCCCGGCAGCTTCGCCAGCTCCGGAATCAAATTTGCTCGAATCGTAATCTCCATGCCGTTCAGAACGGTATTGAAGCGACGATCAATCGTAAACGGGATGTTGCTCGTCTGCGCTTGGCGGACAAAGGCGTCCTGTTCCGACTGCACCGTAACATCGTTAGCTTGCAAGGCCAAGGCTTTGTAGCCCATTCTAGCAGCATATTGTCCAACTGCCGCCGGCTGGCCGCTCAATTGAACAATAACGTTGATTTTTTCCGCGGATGAGGTATCGATGTCTTCAGCGACATACCCTTCGCTTGGTACCGCATTTAAGCCAGTGTCCGTCTCGGCTTCCTGCAGCTGCCGGATGATCGACTGGATATTTTCCTTGTTCACGAATGCGGTCTTATCTCGTGGAGCAGCATATGCGTCAGGCAGGCTTGTCGTGAGCAGGCTCCCTGCCAACAACGAGACCATACCGAGCATAAGCGATTTTTTAACTAGTAATCGATTCACGTTCAGATACCCCTTTTCGGATCAGAGTAATAAATTCCTCGCAGCCTAGCGTAAGTTCTGGACATCCAAACCGTCGATGGAGACGATGCTGTTGCTCGACTTGGGATTGGCTTCCCCCGCATGCACGATCCTGATTTTATGCTCGCTGTTCGACAACTCCCCGGATGTGAAAACAGGCACTACATAATGGAGCTCCTCGCTGTATAAATCGATCGGAGACGGTGTCACGGATTTGCCGTCAATGTAAATATTCACCTTGCCCCGGTTGCTGCCCGTGGTGGACCATAAGGTGACCTTCGTGCCGATGAACGTGAATTCAACGGAACTGCCTGGAGTCGTGGTGTAGCTCTGAACGCCGTCAGGATATCTCATGCCGTATCGGTTCGCCCATGGGCCAACATAGTCGGCGGAGGCATGCAGCGGCGAGATCAAGCTTGAGACGACGAAGGAGTCCACATTAATGCTTTTCTTCTGTTCCCCACCGCCTGTGGATCGAATGACAACGTCATGATGCCCGTTTGGCAGCACGATTTTGAACAGCGATTGCTTCGATTGCGGAGTCTTGCTGTATAAATAGGCATAACCCGCTACTGATCCATCAATCCAAATTTCGCCAATGCCCTGTGCATCGTTCTTCGTTCCAATCCACTCAAACACGTTGCCTCTAAAACCGAATTGAACGCTGCCATCGCCGGTAAGCTGTTTCAAGGTTCCGTTGGAATATGAATTGCCTGAAAGGGTTGCCCAATTTCCTTCGTAGCTGAGAGAAGGATCATTGTCTTCGAGCAAGCCGGATGAATTGCTGTGATGCACATTTAAGGTATAGCTGCCTGCGCCGCTCACGGCATGGACATTGATATAGTACGTACCCGTCTTGGCTGCCCGGTACTTGATCGATTCGCTGGACTTTCCGGCTGTTTCGGAGAATGCGATCGCATTGTCCTTGCTTTGCACGGTCGTAGCGGAAGAATCGTATAAAATGAGGTCGAAGTCCGTATCGTCTGCACCTGTCAGAGAGAATGTCGCTTCTTCTCCAGCAGTTAGCTCAACGGAATAAACATGATTCGGATCATTCACCTGATCCAATTGGCCTGTAACGGTCGGATCGATCAATGACATGCCTGGAATATCCTTGTTCCAGAGTGCGCGGTAAGCGTTGATCATTTTTCCGCTCACTGTAGTTGTTTTTAGATCACTGAGGGTTTTGCCGCTCGTCATGATGCGCTGCTTGATGTCCAGCACACTCATGTCCGAATTCTGGCTTTCTACGAGCGCGGCTACTCCAGCCGCATAGGCAGCTGCGTACAACGTGCCTTGGGAGTAGGCATAATTGCCGACACTGTTCTTCAGGTTGATGGTGGTCATCTCGGGCTTATTGCTAATAACGGTGTCGTAATACAGCGAGACATCCATTAATTTATAGGTTTGATCCTCATAGATGGTGCCAGGAACGCCCCAGCCTTTGAAGATATATCCGCCTTCCTTAACGAGCTTAAGTCCTAGAACATCCAGCACGAACGGAGAGTTCAAGCTTTGATCGATGGCATCCTGCCCCGTCAGCATCAAATGACCACCGCCGTTAAGATAGCTGGTCAAGTTGGCTTTATCCACATCCGTCAGCAGCTTCGAATCGTTAATGGCCGCAGCTGTGCCTGTGAACCATACAACGACATTGTATTGCTGCAGCTGTTCAAGCGGCGGGCCGTCGAAGCTTTCGTCCTGCGTTTCAACGAGATCGTAGGTATATCCGGCTTGATCAAGCAAATTCTTATAGACACCAAGCACATCACTCTCATAAAAAGGACCGATGCCTCCATCATGACTGCGGCGGCTGTCGTTTACGAGCAAGATTTTTGGAGATGTGCCATCTGACGGCTTAAGATATTCCATTGCGCGATCAAACATATCCTGCCGTTGACCGGCATATTCGGGCATATCGATCGGAATTTCCTCGAAGCCGATACCATTGTAGTAAGCCTTGTATGTGCCGTTATCGATTTGGGCGGTATAGCCGGCATTTACGTCAGGCACCGTTGAGATAATCAGTTCGGACGGGGCGGCAACGTCAACGGATGCCAGCCCTCGAGCAGCACCTAAAGACAGATTGCCGAATAGATTGACACCTGTAACGGAGAGCATGTTCGAACTTGGGTAGGCCGCCGGATATACAGGTAAAACATCCGTATTCAGCAGGCCTTGGTTACTGTCGCCAGCCGGTGCCACGAATAACATATCGGAGGCTTCGATGGCATCTTGAATCAGCTTGCTTTTGTAGGTGTACACCATCCCGAGCATGGCGATCTTAACCCCTTGCTCCTCGGCGTAATGAATCGCTTTTACGACATCTGTAAAGTAACCGCCTTGCTCGGAAGTCACCTTAAGCGGCATGACATTCACATTAGGTGCGACGCCGGCAATGCCTTCCTCATTGTTCATTGCAGCTGCAATTTGACCGGCGATCGTCGTTCCATAGACATCATTGAGACCATCAATCGTATCGAACAAGGTGTTGTCGCCATGCGCGAAGTCCCATCCATTCACATCATCGACCAGACCATTGCCGTCATCGTCTACGTTGTTTCCTGGATTTTCCTTGCTGTTCATCCAAATTTGCCCTACCAAATCAGGGGCATCAATCTTTGCTCCGCTGCCAATGACGGCAACCGTCACATCTCTGCTGCCCTTGGTCATCTCCCAGGCTTCTGGCAGATCCATGTCAATATCAGGCGGCCCTCCCGGTACCGCGCCTCCATTGAGATCTTGTCCAGTGTTATGCAGGGCCCATTGCTCGTTGAACAGCGGGTCGTTTGGAAGCTCCGGTGCCCCCTCAACGCCAGCTGCCGATACAGAAGACAAAGTTGGTCGATCGACCGGGCGGAATGCTTGCGGATTCAATGCAGAAGATACCTTGTAATCGGGCTCCGCATAAATGACGTTCGGGTCTTTTTGAAGCTCTTGAATAACGCTTTGTACATCAGCTCCAGCTCTAAGCTTTAACAGCTGTGCATGAGGTACCGTCAACGGACTGGTCTCTGCGATTTGCGAAGACAAAGATGCGGCTATAGAGGCTGCTGCCGATTCCGACCGATACTTCACAATGACATGGTCGGAGGCATATTCCGGCTTTAAAGGGAGCGTGCTGATGAAGTCGGGCTGTACTTGCTGCGATGCATTGGAGCTTAAATCAAGATCGCTCAACTGAGACTGCATGCCATTAGCGGGAGCTGCAGCGCCGAATAGGAGCATCGCTGAAAGAAGAACAGGGGCAATTTTTTCACTACTTTTAGTCAAATCTTATCACTTCCCTCTGCAGAATGAGTTGAAACAGACAAAATGGACCAAAACTAACCGATTAATAGGTAGGTCGCTTTGCTATCCGATTGATAGGCAGATCACTACACTGAACGATTGATTAGTAGGTTATTTCTGAGCATTCCCCTTTACACCGCTTTCAAGAAGAAACCACATGTCTATGAAAGCGCTTTAAAAGCTGCAAGCATAAAAGAAAGCGCAGCGTCACCAACCTTCCTCCAAGAATTTCATAGATTCCCCCCTTTTCTACACATGCTGCTCATTAAACACGAGAATTCGAATTAATGTCATGAAAACTTACATAAAACATTAGACAAATTCTGATAAGAGTATATATTCTATTATAATTCCTAGTCAATAGGTCAAAATTAATATTTTACGTTATATGTGTGTTATTATTTATAACATCAAAAACCATCGTTAATCGATTACGATGGTTTTAACCGTTAATTAAATGTCATATTATCAGCATAAAAGCATTAATCATTCAGCCTACGGAACAGCAGCTATAAAGCTTTCACTCCCATATGCTGCTGTTCGCGAAGTTCCATGTACGCTCGATTCCCCTGCCGTTTGTCGTATAAAAATAATTCGTCACCGTTCTGTTGTAGAACGATGCCACTCCGAGATTATGCTCGCCCACATACCTGGAACTGGCGGCGTTATTCACGCGCTGCTTGAAGAGCCGTGCCGGCTTTACCTCTTCCTTCGTCTTCTTCACGACAACCTTCCGTCCTTCGGTTATAGCCGCACTCGCGGTGCATCTCACGACGGTGCCAACCACGAAATCAATCCGTTTGTCCCACTCGATGCCGCTTGATCCCGTAATAACGCCGATCTCGATTTGTCCGCTTCCATTGAACCTCGCGCCAAGCGCCCAGACGCCCGAAAAATCTTCACCAGACGCGGAGAGCTGAGCCGCTTGAAAAACGTCGGCTTCCTTGACAATTTCAAATTCTTCCGGAGGGGCTGGAGGATCCATGACCGCTACCGTGACAAATCCCGTTTTCCGTTTATCACCGAAGTTCCAGACCGCATTTGTCTTGAGCGGAATGAATTGATCGACCGGCACGGGAATTTCGGTCAGATCTAGAACCGATATGGATCAGATTGGCGAGTTCTGGCTGCCTGCTGCGTGTTGTCCATGTTCAGGCTGGCGGTGGCTGATGCACTGCCCGCTCCCCAGGATTGGTTAACCGTCGTCGTAATGCCAAGCTTCAAGTCGTCCCTGTTGTCCTCCTTGACGGCTTGGCTGATCTCATCTTGATCGGTCGTGCTTGTTTCCAGCTTCTTCGTCGTCTCGAGGGAGGTCTCGACCGTTTTCTCAATGGTCGTCTTGCGGGTGCTGACTTCGATTAATTCGACCGTCGAGCCGGGACTCCTCCACGCTTTTCGGCATGGCTCCATACTCGCGAAGATTATTTCTGATCGTACGCAGCAGGATAGAATCCTGCTCCTTCAGCGTCGGACCGGCGAACCCTGCCGGGACGAGATTCGGCGCTGTTACGTAGCAGTCGGCATTGATGTCGATTGGCGTCCGAATCGCCAGATATCGCTGCAGCCGCGGCAGCAAGCCGCTCTTTTCCAGCTTTGTGCCCGTTTGCAGCTTGTCGAGTACGCGTTTCGATTTCCAGCCGATCAGCGATTGATGGACGCCGAACAGCTCACTCGCATACGGCAGCACGGACTGATACTCGATGAGATCGTTAATTCGTTTCACGTTCGTCATGGGGCAATTCTCCATTCATTGGAATTTCATCGGATCCGCCGTGGGTTTATCGCCCATTTGGCAAGAAGAATATAGCACACGATATAGAGAGCCGCATGTACCCTGAGTATGGATTCGATTGCAACTTCGGACGTATTCCTCCCCTTCGATTCATCAAAACCCGACATCGTTCGCCTAGCTTGAGGGTACTATCAAAATAATGGAGAAATTCAAAACTGACAGTGCAGAAACACGCGGTTGCTGTGGACGCTTAACCCAACTGCTAGTTATCAGGAAAACAGTACTAGTATCAGCCCTTGTTGAGAGCAACTCTGAGAAAGAGGATTTTCCGCTGGCAGGGTGAATACCTATATCCTAGCGGGAAAAATTATTAAATAATTGAGGATGAATTGTGGGAGGTTAAATTTAAGATGATGACGAAGAAAGTAATTCCAATCCTGCTTACGGCATCACTCGTATTCGGCGGCTCCCTTTCGGCCAGCGCGGCGGAGAAGGTGAAGACCTACAAGAACTGTACCGCTTTAAACAAGGACTATCCCGGTGGCGTGGCCAAGGACGCCAAGGTCAAAAACAAAGGCGGCAAAACAAAACACAAGCCCTTTGTCTCGAAGGAACTGTACGAAGCGAATAAGAAGAGTGACCGTGATAAAGATGGAATTGCCTGCGAGAAGTAAGCAAAGTCTGTAGAGGGTTCCCGCGGGCTCAGCTTATCCCGCTCCATTTCGATCGCTAGTAGCGGAACTCTCCGTTCCGATCAATCAACAAGCGGTAGATCCGCTGCCAATAGCCTAAAGCCTCCGGCTTTAGGCCGCTCAACTGCCCTGCGAATTCAGCGCGACTTCTTAGTCGCGGTTACGAAGTGACTTCGCGGGTTCCACATGCCTCCCCAGATAAGAACGTCATCTTTCCGCCCGTAGCTACTGGAGTTTACAAAATTAGCCCTTGGCGAATTTGGATTTCGTCATGTTGTGGTGACTCATCCGACTAACCCTGCCTCAAATCCAGTTCGATGTACCTTAGCTCGTGCTTGCCTCCAGCTTCCTTCAGATTCCGCCTCACGGTGGATACCCTTGCTCTTGGCTAACGGTATGCGTTCGCCAGCCCCCGTTCGGGACTTTCACCCTAGAGTTGACGCCCATGCTGGGCGTACACACAAAAAAATCCCGATCAGCGATCGGGATTTTTTTGTAAACGAAATATTCATGAGGTTAGATTACTTTTAGAAACTCGCTATATTATTCAAATACGACTCGTATTCCATTAACACATGGCACGCCATAAGAACAAGCACAAACAAAAAAAGTGCCGTCGTACAAACGACTTAAGTATTCCGTTACTCAATACTCACTACAATTTTCCCAACTTGCTTTTCACCCATAGCTCGATGAACATCCTCGATTTGATCAAAAGTAAATAACCGCTCGTTCAAAATCGGTTTACAAGCAAGAAGCAACTCCCCCCAACTGTTTGAAATTACCTGCAAATATCCCTTGCATAGCGAACATACATTCGGTATATAATAATATACGAACATACTTTCGCATATGTATTGGAGTGGGGATTATGGAACGTGTCATTATGCTGATTGACTGCCAGTCGTTCTACGCGTCCGTCGAGAAGGCCGCACATCCCGAATATAAGAACGATCCGGTCGTTGTGGCCGGCGATCCTACGAGGCGTTCGGGCATTATTTTGGCAGCTTGTCCGCTTGCGAAGCAGTACGGCGTCACG
The DNA here is from genome assembly GCF_023715145.1 of Paenibacillus glycanilyticus. GTDB lineage: Bacteria > Bacillota > Bacilli > Paenibacillales > Paenibacillaceae > Pristimantibacillus > Pristimantibacillus glycanilyticus_A. The sequence continues at coordinate 608,405 of NZ_JAMBNP010000001.1, forward strand.
ACCGCCGAGACCCTTGGCGAAGCGCTGGGCAAATGTCCGCATCTCGTCATTATTAGACCACGCATGCAGCTGTATATCGACGTCTCGCTTATGATTACCGACATCTTCCGTTCGTTCACCGATCTGGTGGAGCCCTTCTCCATCGATGAACAGTTCCTGGACGTTACCGGCTCCATATCTTACTTCGGCACGCCCGAAGAGATCGCAACGCAGATTCAGACCAAGATCATGCTCTACACCGGTGTGTGGGCCCGGGTTGGCATGAGCTCCAACAAGATTCTGGCCAAGATGGCCACCGATATTTGGGCGAAAAAGAACGAGACCGGCCAGTTCACGCTCCCCAAAACAGAAGTAGAATCCTTATTATGGCCGCTCCCGGTGAGCAAAATGTTTGGCGTCGGCTCGCGAATGACCGCGCATTTTCAGCGGATGGGAATTGCAACGATTGGCGATCTCGGCAGCCTTCCCCTGCCGGATTTCAAGCGCAGGCTGCAGGCGCGGATGGGCCGCAACAGCGATATTCAAGCGGAGCTGTTCTGGCAGACGGCGAACGGCATTGACCCAAGCCCTGTCAAACCAAGCACGCATGATGCCCAGCAAGCCGTCGGGCATCAAATGACGCTGCCCCGCGATTACAGCAAGCCGCATGAAATCGACGTCGTTCTGCTGGAATTAAGCGAAGAAGTGTGCCGCCGCAGCCGCGCCAAGGGCTATATGGGCAGCGTTGTTGCCGCGGGGGCGCAAGGGGCGGATTTTGACCATCCGACCGGGTTTTTCCGCCAGATGACGGTGCCCGATCCAACGAATATTACGAAGGAAGTATTTGCTGCAGCCCGAACGTTATTTTACGCCCATTGGGACCGGCTTCCCGTCCGCAAGCTCGGCGTGACCTTGTCTAAGCTGGTGCCCGACGATCAATATCAGCTTTCCCTGTTCGGCAACAGGGAAAAGGAAAGAAAGCTGGAGCGCATCACGGATGCGATCCGTCATAAATTCGGAACGACCTCGATTCTCCGGGCGTCCTCGCTGCTCGAATCAGCCCAGGCCCGTGAGCGCAGCGTCAAAATTGGAGGACACTACAAATGAGCAAGAAACTGGAGGGCAACGGCCGATGGGAATCCAGCCGCATGATGCTGCCTGAGCACCGCGAGCAATATCTGGAGCGGCGCGAGACGCCAAAAACAACTTCCGGGCCTGTCCCCGTCCCGAGCAAAGAGGAGCTTGAGCTGATTCGCGATTATGTGCTGCTCCCTATGATGCTGACCATTGTAGATAAGAACTGCAAGGACATCGAGCTGTCCTTCTATTCCATGAGGCAGCTCTATATGAAAGCCTCCCGTGTCCTGATGGGCCATATTCATAATGACTTAAGTGCGGTTCGCAAGGCGCTTAAGGAGCGGAATATCCGCGTCTTCCTTGAGGAGAGCGACAGCGAGCACGGAGCAATCCATTACAAGTTTATCTGCCGCGGCTACGAGGACCGCTTCTCGATGATCCGCGATGCCGCCCGCGCCGAGATCAGCGTCCGCATCGCGAAGTATATCTCGCTGATGTTCAAATAACTATCCCGACACCGCCTGCCGGCGTGCAGCGCGGTGTTTTTTTGCGTAAATGAGCTCGCGTCCTTTACTCCCCTCGCGCACCCGGCTCCTCTACCCGGAGCTGCTGGGCAGCGAGTACGGCCAGCTCAATCTTGTTGAGCAGCAAGCCGTACTCATTCGTCAGCTCGAAGCTGCGGGGCAGCTTCAGCTTTCGGAAGTACGGCGCAATATCCGCGGCCGAGCGGAACCAGTCACCGGGCTCCGCTGCCTCGAGGCTCTGGTTCGCCCAGGCAGCGCCTAGCTCCGGGCTGTAAAGCGGCGCTGCTCCCGGCAGCAGCTTGCCTCCGAGCAGCCGCTCCTTGTAGAGCGCGGCCGGCGCTTCATGCCGTATCCTGGCAAACAGCTGCGGCGCATAATCGACCCGTGAGCCGGTATGACGGCCCTTCGCCGCAAAGTCCAGCGCCCCTTCGCGTATGCGGGGTACGCCAAACAATATTCCATACAAGGCCTTGCCAAACTCTATCCGCTCGGCCAGATCGTCGAAATGCTCCATAATCAGCCCTGCCAGCCGCAGCTCTCCACCGGTATGATACGGAAACATAACCGCGTTCAGCTGCAGCAGCGACTGCATGCCGAAGAAGAACGTATCGATCACGTTCTTGCGGAAGTATTCATCCTGAACAACCCGCTGCTCGATGAAATGCTGCTCGTTCACAATAAGCGCAACCGTAAGAGGCGCAGAGTCTCGCCGCTGCCAGAACTGCTCCCACACCGGTCTCATGAACCGCGTCACCCCGAAGGCAGGCAGCAGATGGAACAGCGGCCGCTGTACGCGGACGCTTTCTTCGTACAGCAGCAGCTGCGGATAGGCATCGCCGAAAATAAACGCATTGGCATGCTCCAGGAGCAAAAAGACCGACTGGCGTTTATCGCCCGGAAGCAGCCGCGGCAGCCATTCCCCGGCCAGATCCGTCATATTCCAGCCGCCATTGCGGGATACGAGATGGGCCAGCATCGCCCAGTGCAGCTCCGGATGGCGTTGATACATCAATCGGTAAGCCTCCGTTCGCGTCACGTTATTGCGATTAAGACGGGAGGTCTCCGCAAGAATCCGTTCAATCAGCAGACGATCAGTTTCACCCTCGGCGGTCATCCCTGCATGAGCAGGCTGCCCCTCCAGCTTGAGCCACGCCTCCGTCAGCTCGGCAACGGCTCCCTCCGCGAGCTGCAGCGGAACGGCTTCTGCGAGCATCTCATGAGAAGCCTCCATGCCATGCCATTTGCCAATTGCATACTCCCATGCCGCAGCCGGCAGTGAGAAGAGCTGTTTGATTTTGCCGAATCGAAATCCGGAACGGCCTCGCCTTCTTCCCCTGCTATGCATCGACCGCCCTCCTTCTCTTTGCCTGGTAACACAAGTATTTGCCGCCGGACCGCCTGTTCATGCATAATAAAAAACAAAGAACGAACCGAGGAGGACTGAGTAGCATGTGCGGAAGATACACCATTACCATATCGCTCGAGGAGCTTATGATTCGTTACATGATCGGCGAGACGAAGGTGCCTTACCACCGCCCGAAATATAATGTAGCGCCTGGCCAGCAGGTGCTTGCCATTGTGAATGACGGGCAGCGCAACCGGCTCGGAGAGCTGCAGTGGGGGCTTATCCCGCCTTGGGCGGATGATCCGAAGATCGGCAGCAAAATGCTGAATGCCCGCTCCGAGACCGCAGCCGATAAGCCGGCCTTCAAGACCCCTCTCCGCCGCAAGCGCTGCCTCATCCCGGCAGACGGCTTTTACGAGTGGAAGAAGGATGGCAGCGGCAAGCAGCCGATGCGAATTGTGCTCAAGGACCGCTCGCTCTTCAGCATGGCCGGACTGTATGAAACCTGGCTTGCACCGGACGGTACAACAACGATCAGCAGCTGCACCATTTTGACAACGTCGCCCAACGAGCTGATGGCCCCGATCCACGACCGGATGCCGGTTATTTTGCGCCAAGAGGACGAGCTCTTCTGGCTCGACCGTTCCGTGCAGGATCCGTTGGCCTTGCAGCGTCTCTTCCATCCGTACGCGGCCGAGGAACTCGAAGCGTATCCGGTGTCTTCGGCGGTCGGAAGCGTCAAGAACGACACCGCAGACTGCATTGAACCAATAAATCCGGGAGGCCAGCTGCATCTTTGGTGATACGGTTCTAGAGTATCGAACCTCAATTCCCGCAATAAAAAAAAAGCCGACCGCAAAGCGGTCAGCGGAACATCCCCCACAGCTTAAGCAAGTGAAAGGTGTTGTTTGGATCTATTTTTTGCCCGAGGACAAAATCGATAATCTGTTCTTCCTGAATATCCGTCAGCGGTTCCTGTAAAATAGAAGTCGCAGATTTCACGAGCTTCCTCACCTTTACCCGGTCCTGCAGATCATACTTCGTCACGTTGCCCAGCAGCAGCCGCATCCGGTCCTTGACGACCGGATTTTTTAATTTGAATTTGACGCGTTCGACCAATTGCGGCCGAATGCCGTACTTTTGGTAACTCACTCGCCCCGACACCTCCATCCGGCATTCCGATAATTCGATCGTTTAACTATATGCCGCAAAATGGAAGATGTTGCTTAGTCGAGCTGTTCCCCTTGAAAAATTTGATCCTTCAGCAGTTGGACACGCGCCCGCTCGAACACCGGATTCGTCCAGAAATCATCCCTTCCGGCAAGCTCTGCCGCATCATCGCGGGCCAGCTCCAGCATCTCGTAATCCGCTGCCATATCGGCGATCTTGAACTCCGGAAGGCCGCTTTGCTTCGTACCGAAGAAATCCCCCGGCCCCCGCAGCTCCAGGTCGCGTCGCGACACCTCAAAGCCGTCATCGGTCTCCGTCATAACCTTCATCCGCTCTCGGCCGTTCTCCGACTTCGGATCCGCGACCAGCACGCAGAACGACTGATGCGCCCCGCGCCCTACACGTCCGCGAAGCTGATGCAGCTGCGAGAGCCCGAACCGCTCAGCATCCATAATAATCATTAGCGTGGCATTTGGTACGTCGACGCCGACCTCAACGACCGTCGTCGCGACAAGCAAGTGGGTCTCGTTAGCGCCAAAAGCGCCCATGACCTCATCCTTTTCCGAAGCCGACAGCCTGCCGTGCAAGAGACCCACCTTCAGATCGGGAAAAGCCTGCTGCATCTGCACATACAAATCTATCGCATTTTGCACATCCAGCTTGTCCGATTCCTCGATCAGCGGGCAGATAACATAGGCCTGACGTCCTTCCCCTACCTCACGCCGGATAAAGCCTAGAACGCGGTCCATCATATCGTGCTTGACCCAATACGTCTTGATGGGCTTCCGTCCATGCGGACGTTCCCGGATCGTGGACACATCCATATCACCGAAGGCCGTAATAGCAAGCGTCCTCGGAATCGGCGTTGCGGTCATCGTCAGCACATCGGGATTCATCCCTTTGCGGCGCAGAATACTCCGCTGGTTCACCCCGAAACGGTGCTGCTCATCGGTTACAACGAGACCCAGGCTGCGGAAATAAACATCGTCCTGAATAAGCGCATGCGTACCGACAATAATATCGATCATGCCCATCTGCAGCCCGGCGAGCACATCGCGGCGCTTCTTCTCCGTCAAGCTGCCGGTTAAGAGGCCCACCTCAATGCCCGTGTCCGCAAACAGCTTCTGCAGCGAACGCAGATGCTGCTCTGCCAGTATCTCCGTCGGCACCATGAGCGCTCCTTGATGACCGGCTTTTATCGTGCAATAGAGCGCGATAGCCGCCACTACCGTTTTACCCGATCCAACGTCGCCTTGCAGCAATCGGTTCATCGCAGCCGGATGCCGCATATCCGACATAATCTCGTTAACAACCTTCTTCTGGCCATCCGTCAGTTCAAAAGGAAGCGTAGCCGCAAAGTTGCGGATCGTCTCCCCGTTCACCTGATGAACGATACCGTCCCCGCGACCGCGCGTTAAGGAACGGTAAGCCTGCAGCTTCAGCTGGAAGAGGAACAGCTCCTCGTACACCATCCGCCGCCGAGCCTCCAGCCCTTCCTTCACTTCTCCAGGATCATGAATCCGCTGCACGGCGTCACGCCTTGGCATAAGCTGGTGGCGCTCCACGAGCTCATGCGGCAGCACTTCTTCAATCATCGATCCGTATTGGATCAAAGCCTGCTTGATCGTCTTGCGCATCCATGCCTGCGTAATGCCTCCGCCAACGGAATAGACGGGCTGCAGCGTTCCGGATCTGACCATCCCGGTGGACTTGTCCGCGAATTCGGATTCCGACACGGTCATCTGCAGACGCTGCTGCTCCCATTTGCCCGTTAACATGATTTCTCTGCCTGGCGTCAGCTGGTTTTGCAGAAAATGACGGTTGAACCAAACGGCTGTCACCAGCATATGGTCAACCTCAACTTTGCAGGTAAGGCGCGATTTGTTTCTGCCGTAACGCTGCAGAACCGCGTTGCCGCGGATGACTCCCTGCACCGTCACCTTGTCGCCGTCCTTAATTTCCGCAAGCTCCCGGATGCGGTAATCTTCATATCGAAATGGAAAATAATCCAGCAAATCGGCGACTGTCTGAACGCCAAAGGCGTGAAGCTCTTCTTCCTTAGGAGCGCTCACGCCTTTAATTTGCCGGACCGAATACTGTTCCAGCGTCATTGTTCTCTACCTCACACTCTGCGCATGAACACAGCCATTGTGCCGGGACCCACATGGGTTCCGATAACGGCACCAACGGTTGCGTATTCAACCTCTTGAACATTGAACCGGCTCTTGATCAGCTCAAGGAATTCCAAAGCCGCTTCCTTGTTTGTGTTCCAAGCGATTGTCGCAACAACCGGATCCTGACCGCAGGCTTCGCCCAGCATATCCAAAATCCGCGCCATTGCTTTTTTTGTACCGCGCACTTTATCTACGGCATACACCGCGCCTTCTTTGTCGAGCGACAGAATCGGCTTAATATTAAGAATAGATCCGATAAGAGCGGAAGCTTTGCCGATCCGTCCTCCTCTTTGCAAATATTCAAGCGTATCGACGAGAAAATACAGCTGCGTTTCACGTTCCATCCGTTCGATCTCGGCAAGAATGGCTTCCTTCGAAGCTCCTTCCCGCGCCATTTTGGCAGCCGTCACAACGCGCATGCCATAAGCGTAAGAAGCTGTTTTGGAATCGATGACCGTAATATCCGGATCACCGTCTACCATCGAGCTGCCAATGACCGCCGATTGGTAGGTCCCGCTTACCGCACTCGATAAATGAATCGAAATAATGGTAGCGCCGGGATCTTCCTGCAAAATGCGCTCATATGCTTCTTGGTACTCCATCGGCGATGGCTGGGACGAAGTAGGCATTTGCGGCGACGCCGATACTTTCTCGAAGAACTGCTCCGTATTAATCGTAACGGCATCATAGTAAGTCTCTTCCCCGAACAGAATCTTCAGAGGAACCATCTCAATCCCAAGCTCTTGTCTTAGCTCCGGTGAAATATCTGATGCGCTGTCGGTCACGATGCGTATGTTTCCCATACGTCCCCTCCCAAACTTAATATGGCTATTCCAAAGCGAATAAATAAGGATATAAAGGCTGGCCGCCGGCATGAACCTCAAGCTCAACTTCCGGGTATGCTTCCTCAATCCATTCACGCAACGCCGCGGTGTCGGATTCCTTCGCATCTTCGCCGGTCAATACCGTAAGCAGCTCGCCGCCATCCTCTACCATAGCCGCCATCAGCAGCTGGCAGGCTTCAAGCAGACTTGGCTTCGACGAGACAATCGTCTTCTCTTTAATCCCCATATAGTCGCCTTCTCGGATATCCACGCCGTCAATGGAGGTATTCCGCACTGCCTGCGTCACCTGGCCGGATACGACCTGCTCGGCTGCGCTCTTCATCCATGCCGCATTACGCTCGGCCGATTCCTCTTCCTTGAAGGCAAGAATCGCCGCCAGCCCCTGCGGGATGGTTTTCGTTGGGATAACCGTTACCTGGCGTCCGCTCAGCTCAGCGGCCTGCTCAGCCGCGAGAATGATATTGCTGTTGTTTGGCAGCAGATAAATATGCTCCGCGGGCAAAGATTCAATCGCGTTCACGAAATCCTCGGTGCTTGGGTTCATCGTTTGTCCGCCGGACAAGACGACATCCACTTCGTTGCTGAGGAAAATATTCGCGATGCCTTCGCCAAGCGCAACAGCCACAATGCCAAACGGCGCGAGCTCATGCAGCTCTTCCGGTGCTACGACCTGGGCTGCTGGTCCTGCAAGCAGCTCTGTAGACGAGATATCGCCGGTAAGCGCATACTCTGGCAACGGGGCGAATGGCTCAGCCGCTGCTTCATGCTCAAGCAGATCGCGGTGCTGCTCGCGCATATTCAGAATGTGAAAGTCCGTCAGCTCGCCGTAAGCCATCGCAAGGTTTAATACATCGCCGGGCTTACGCGAGTGGACATGCACCTTGATAATCTCATCGTCGGCAATGACGAGAATCGAATCGCCGTCTTTTTCGAGCGCCTTCTTGAAAGCGTATTCATTAAAAAATGCCGCAGGTTTCCCGCTGATTTTGCGATTGATAAAGAATTCCATATCATACAGGAACTCAATGTCCTCAGTTGCGAGTTTCGATTGGGCAGATACGGGTGCCGACGGCTTTACAACTGCCGATGATCTCGGTGCAGAGGCCGGCTGTGCCACGGCTACTTCTTCCGGTGCTGCCGCTTCGGACGGAAATGTAAATACCTTCTCTTGAATCGTACCGCTATGTGTCAAATACTGAACAAAGCCCTCGTAAATAAACACGAGACCTTGTCCGCCGGAATCCACAACGCCAACCTGCTTCAGTACCGGCAGCAGATCAGGCGTGCGCTGAAGCGCTTCATTCGCCTTCGCATGAATCTCTTGCATCAGTTCTACGACATCACTCGTCCTGCGGGCATACTGAACGGCATGCTTGGCCGCCTCTCTTGCTACCGTAAGAATCGTTCCCTCTACCGGCTTCACGACCGCTTTATAAGCCATGTCAACGCCATTCTGGAATGCAGCAGCAATCTGAAGCGTACCGGCCTCTTCCTGGTTAGCCAATGATCTGGCAAAGCCACGGAATAACTGGGACAAAATAACCCCCGAGTTGCCCCGCGCCCCCATTAGAAGTCCTTTGGACAATGCTTCTGCAGCCTTTCCCAAATGGGCGGACGGCTTGTTCCGCAGTTCACGAACCCCCGAGACAATCGTTAGATTCATGTTCGTACCCGTATCCCCGTCTGGCACTGGAAACACATTTAATGCATTAACCCGGTCTACATTTCTTTCTAAATATTCCGCACCGAGCAGTGCCATGGCGGTAAAATCCGATCCGTTAATGGAGCGCTTACTCAACGACAATTCCCCTTCCTAAAAGAATTGCAAAAGCAATTCTAACTTCGTAAGCATTGACTACGTAGATACCCTTACGTCTTGAACAAATATATGGACCTGATCCACTTGAAGACCTATTACATCATTTAGGACGTATTTAACCTTAGTCTGTATATTATGCGCCACTTCGGAAATTTTCGTGCCGTAGCTTACGACAATATGCAGTTCAATATGAAGCTGTTCATTCTCCCGGCGCACCTCGACGCCCCTCGACATGTTCTCTCTGCCGAGCAGCTCGGCGATGCCATCCTTCAGCTGTTTGCGGGAAGCCATCCCGACAAGCCCATAACAATCCATGGCTGCAGAGCCTGCAATCACTGCAATGCAGTCATCATTCACAATTATCTGTCCAAGCTCGTTCTTAATCTGCAGTGGTATGGGAATACACTCCTTTACCGTAAATAATATGGACTAAGGATTATTGTACTATAAACCGCTTCATTATAGAAGGGTACAAGGCAAAAACGATGACAAAATCCATCATTTCGCATACTTTTAAGTTGCTGATACACGACAATTGTGATACGATAATCAAGTATGTTTTTGTGCAGGCTTGACCATGTTATTCAATTATGGCTTGTGCTAACAATGCAGCTAAATGGCTCAAAGCAAACTCTAAGCGCATGCTTGCAGGGAGGCTTTGCTCCTTGCGGCACAAACTTAAGGAGGTGTACTCATGTCCCGCAAATGTTTCATTACTGGTAAATCGCCTGGTACAGGCAACCATGTATCCCACGCAAACAACAAAAACCGTCGTTCTTGGGGTGTAAACGTGCAAAAGGTTCGCATCTTGGTAGACGGCAAACCGAAACGCGTTTATGTCAGCACACGTGCACTGAAATCCGGCAAAGTAACTCGCGTTTAATTCCGGATTCCAACCAAGCGGTCTAGCGCAAACGGCTGACGCCGTCACCTTGGCGGCGCAGCGAACGTTTGGCTATGAAATATAAGCGTCGTATAATTGTTTATACTTTCTTATATTTAGACAAAAAGCACCTGAGCTCAGGTGCTTTTTTTTCTTGCCGCAATAGAATTTATACGTTTCAATGTCCGTCGCAAACTGAAATTCTATCGGGCGATAAAACCTGCCTCTAGACGCGGACGCTTATCTTCGAGAAGCCTCGGATAGAGGTTTTTTCAACGCGCCCCGCCGCCAGCGGATGACGATGCCGGTTCACCTTGAATTCTAAGAATTATAAGTTTTTATTATCTTATAAAATGGCTTAGAATTCTACGGATCAGAACTTACCCGCCTTCATCAGATAGCGGGAACGTTCTGCCTTGAATTCTAAGCATTTATAAGTTTGCTCTTATAATTTGGCTTAGAATTCTACGGATCAGAACTTACCCGCCTTCATCAGATGGCGGGTACGTTCTGCCTTGCCCACGATCATTCGTTAAGCCGTGCATCGGACCTAGTTTTTTTGGAAGGTATTCAATATTGCTTTTACGAATCCGCCCAGAAATTTCGGCAGTTTGATCGTGTAAAATTTCATGCCCATCCCTCCTCAGACACGCTCATCGAAATTGGAAGTGTACCAATTATTAAACGCAAAAATGGCTACACGAACCTTCGTTCATGTAACCATCCTATGCGATGCCGAGTTGTCCTATTCCACACCGCTAGCTCGTATTCTATTAGCCCGCAGGCATCGGATTGTCACGCATATAGATGACAATGGCGATTACGAGAGCTGTAGCAAAATAAACAATTATGGCAGAGACGATAAAGGAAATACGCGGCCCCCAGGTTGAAAAACGCTTGAAGCACTTTATAGCGACATACAAGGCCACCAGGGAGCAGACGTACTTGATAGGCGAGGAAATCGCAGTAAAAAGACCAAGCAGAATACCTGCTGTAATCGCGTAGAAAGCGATCCACAATATTTTCTTCCAGACGCTCTCCTCTAACTCGAAATCTTCCTCCATTAGGTTACCGAAGCGCAGCAATCGCAGCCGCGCGGTCCCTTTCCCCGAACACGGCGTTGCCTGCAACAAGCACATTCGCACCGGCTTCTACAACCTGCTTTGCCGTAACACTGTTAATGCCGCCGTCCACTTGCACATGAACATGGCTGAGACCGCGTTCGTCAAGCAGCTTGCGCAGCTGGCGAAGCTTGTTCAGCGACTCTTCGATAAAGGCTTGTCCGCCAAAACCAGGGTTTACCGTCATAATGAGAACCAGATCAATGTCGCCCAGGATATGCTCAAGAACCGACAACGGCGTACCCGGATTGAGCGCAACGCCGGCAGGCAAACCAAGATCCTTGATCTGCTGAATTGTGCGGTGCAGATGTACCGTTGCTTCCGCATGTACCGTAATGCGGTCCGCGCCGGCAGCCGCATAGCTCGGAATCGACAATTCCGGTTTTTCAATCATCAGATGCACGTCAAATGGAAGCTGTGTAGCCGAACGTACAGCTGCAATAACCGGAGGACCAAACGTCAGGTTCGGTACAAAATGACCGTCCATAACATCGACATGAATCCAATCCGCTCCTGCTTCTTCTGCTGCTTTGATCTCGTCTCCAAGCCGTGCGAAATCCGCCGACAGGATAGATGGTGCGATAATTGCCATATGGTTTAGTACCTCCGCTTTCTCTCTTTCATTTCCGTCATAAACGTTAAGTAGTTCTGATGGCGGCTTGGGGCAACCGCGCCCTCCTCTACCGCCTTCAGTACCGCGCATCCCGGTTCATGCACATGAGTGCACGCCCGGAACTTGCAGCCCGGTGCAAGCTCGCGCATCTCTTTAAAGCAATATCCCAGATCCTCGATGCCCAGCTCAGTGAAATCCAGCTGGCTGAAGCCCGGCGTATCCGCCACATACCCGCCGCCTATCTCGACGAGTTCGACATGGCGGGTCGTATGCTTGCCGCGGCCAAGCCTGTTGCTGATCTCATTGGTCTCAAGCGTTAGGCCCGGAACAAGCGCGTTCAGGAGGGAAGACTTGCCCACGCCCGACTGGCCGGCGAAGACCGCTACATGCCCCTTGAGACGGTCATGCAGCTCTTCAACGCCAACGCCGCGGCGCGAGCTGGTACCGTATACCTCATAGCCAATAGCGGTATAAATGCGATTCACGGCCGCAGCGGCGGCGATCGCTTCTTCCGTCTCCTCGCCGTCTTGCTCCAGATCCTGCTTGCTCAAGCACAGCACCGGTTCAATGCCGGCATGTTCGATATGGACAAGAAATTTGTCAAGCAGCTGCAAATTCAAGGTAGGCTCCGTCACGGAGAAGACGAGAATAGCCAGATCTACATTGGCGACCGGCGGCCGGATCAGCTCGGAGCTGCGGGGCAGCAGTTCTTCTACTGTGCCCTCGCCGTTCTCCGTTAAGCTGTACAACACGTCGTCGCCAACAAGCGGCGTCAAGCCCCTCTTCTTAAACACACCTCGTGCACGGCATTGCACCGTTTGCCCCGGCGATTCCGCATCTTGCGGCAATACGTAGTAGTAACCGCTGAGCGCCTTGACGATTCTCCCCTTGGATTCACTATTGCTGCCCATCTTGGTTGCCTCCGTTGTCATTGCTTTCTTCCGGATCCCCATCTACAGGCTGATCCGGGTTATCTGTCTTCTCATTTGTTTCAGTACCGGTTTCGGTATCCTTACCCGGATCCGTTTCACCGCCGCCGGTTCCCGGAATCGTCAGCGAAGAGGAATCGGATCCTTGCGCTAATTCCTCATACGTGATCGTGCGCGTATCTACAAATTGGCCATCCCGGTAAACGGTCACTCTCGCTTCCGTATTTGGCGCCAGAATAACCTGAACCGGGAAGGACTGGGTATCTTGAATTTGGCGTTTGCCCCACTCAATATCCTGTCCGCGTGCATCCGAATATACGATTCGGATTTCGCTTGTTTTACCCGCTTCAGCAGGCGATATCGTTACGTTAAACGTATGGTTCTTCGCATCTTTAGGCGGTCCGGAGCTAACGCGGATCGTGATTTTTGATCCCTTCGGCACCGGATCGTTTGGCTTGAACTGGTCCTGGTTAATGACAAGCCCTTTGCTTTGCGTATAGCTAGGTTCTTCTAGAATATCGTCATCTTGCAGCACCAATCCGTTGGACTTCACGATATCCTTCGCTTCGGCAATGGTATGGCCAATGAGATTCGGCATCGGAATCGTCTCGCGGCCTTTGCTCACCATAAACTTAAAGGTAGCTGACTTCGGATCAAATTCGGAACCAAATTCAGGTGTCTGGCTGATGATCGTGCCGGGATCCTGATCGCTGAATACTTGTTCCGACGTAATCTGCGATTCCTCATCTACACCAAGCGCAGTCAGATCATCCTTGGCTTCCTGCAGCTGTTTGCCTTTGTAATCCGACATCTTCTCAAGGACGGCCCCGTCGCTGACGGACAGCTGAATCCATGATCCTTCCTTCACCCGCATATTAGCCTTGCTCTGCTCAAATACCTGGCCAGCCGGTACATCGCCCATAAACTCGTGAATAACCGGTTCCTGTACTTTCAATCCGGCGTCCTCAATCTTGGCGCGCGCCGCAGCCTCATCCATGCCAACAACATAAGGCACGTCCACTTCCGGCACGTCAAGCTTGTTAACCAGAGCAAGGAAGCCCCATATAATCAAAGCCAGAGCAACCAGGGTGATCCCAACTATCGTAATGGGACGCTTCCAGCCCTTAGGCTTTCCATTCGATTTCTCGTCTTTCCATTCCACGTCCGGCTGGCTGGATGCAGCAGCGGCCTTACTCCCCCGCTCTAGCGGCGGTATGGAAGATGCCGCGGGCGGAACAGGCGTAAGCTCATATTCAGACTGCGGCACGGAAGGACGCATGTCCCCACGTATGGCCGGCATAACGCGGGTTTCGTCGAGATCGCTGCTGAACATAACCTTCTGCTCGCTCAAACGGTTGGGCTTCAGGCAAGTATCCAGGTCCGTCAGCATCTCGCGCGCGGATTGGTAACGTTCGTTCGGATTTTTGCGCATCGCGCGCAAAATCACATTCTCAACGCTTTGCGGAATATGAGGATTCACCTTTCTCGGCTCCTCGAATTCCTCCTGCAAATGCTTGAGCGCAACGCTGATCGGGCTTTCTCCGAAGAACGGAAGCTTGCCCGTCAGCATCTGGTACAGAACGATCCCAAGGGAGTACAGGTCGGATTTCTCTCCGGTACTGATTCCTTTGGCATGCTCTGGCGAGAAATAATGGACAGACCCGACAACCGAGCCCGTCTGCGTAATGGTAGATGAAGTCACGGCACGGGCAATCCCGAAATCCGTGACTTTCACTCTGCCGTTCTTGCCGATCAGAATATTATGAGGCTTAATATCGCGATGAATAATATGATTCTGATGGGCGTGTTCAAGCGCATCACAGATCTGCATGGCAATCCGCACCGCTTCATCGGCCTGCAGCGGCGCACGCTCATGGATAATTTCATTAAGATTATGACCTTCGATATATTCCATTACGATGTAGTGAGTATCTTCTTCCTGCCCTACATCGTAGATGCTGACGACATTCGGATGAGACAGTGATGCAGCCGACTGCGCTTCCCTGCGGAATCTCCGAATAAATTCCTCGTCATGGACGAATTGCTGCCTCAGCACCTTTACTGCGACATTACGGTTCAGCAGAATATCATGCGCTTTATAGACAAGCGCCATCCCGCCTCCGCCAATTCTCGTTAAAATTTCATAGCGTCCACCTAGTTGATGTCCGATCATCCGTTGTCACCCCCTCCATAAACAGCGCCGTCCTCCTGAAGCAGCACGACCGTAATGTTGTCGTCTCCTCCAGCATGCAGCGCCAATTGAATGAGGCGATCCGCTTTATCATCTAGTCCTGGCCCATCCTCCTGAAGCGTCTGCCGCATCAGCTCGTCGCTGACCATATTGGTCAGTCCGTCACTGCATAGCAGCAGCACATCGTTATCGGACAAGGCTGCGGTATAAATATCTACCTCGACTTGCGCGTCCGTACCAACCGCGCGAGTAATTACATTGCGGCGCGGGTGATGCGCCGCCTCATCCAAGCTGATCTGGCCGGACTTCACCAGTTCATTGACGAGGGTATGATCCTCTGTCAGTTGCGCAATTCCATCTGCGGTAATGAGATAGGCGCGGCTGTCCCCGATATGCCCGATAATCAATTCCCGTTCCTTGTACAAGGCGGCCACGATTGTCGTTCCCATATTGTAGTACTGCTCGTTGCGCGATGCCATGTCATAGACGACGTCATTAGCCATGACGAGCGCTTGACGAATAAGCATTTTCCCCTCTTGCATCGATAAATCCGCCTTTGACGCACTCTTCTCGAGCATGTCTCTGAACGTATTAACCGCCAGCTGGCTCGCCACATCACCGGCTTGATGACCGCCCATACCATCGGCGACTATAGCTAAGGTAATGCCGTTATCCAGCTGTCCTACCCACGAACGATCTTCGTTAATATGACGAATTCGTCCGACATCGCTTCGGTTTGCCGTAATCAACCGTGATCACCTCGTCGTGGACTCCATGTGTTTCGCTCTCAATTGGCCACATGCAGCCGCAATATCATGGCCTTGCTCCCTGCGGATTGTGCAATTGATCTTGTTCTTCTCCAGAATACGCTGGAATTCGAAAATGTCATTGCGCGGCGTACGGACATAATTCCGCTCCGGTACGTGGTTGACCGGGATCAGGTTAACGTGGCACAGCATGCCCTGCAGCACATCGGCAAGCTCCTGCGCATGCTCGGCCTGGTCGTTGACACCGCCGATCAAGGCATACTCAAACGTGATGCGGCGGCCGGTCTTCGCAATATGATTGCGGCAGGCAGCCATTACGTCCTCAAACGGGAAGCGGCGGTTAACCGGCATCAGCTTGGATCTGAGCTTGTCGTTAGGGGCATGGATGGAGATCGCGAGGTTGATCTGCGTGTTCTCTTCCGTGAATTTATACATGCTTGGAACAATGCCGCTGGTCGATACGGTAATATGGCGCTGACCGATGTTAAGACCCTTCTCATGAATCATAATACGCAGGAAGGTCATTGTAGCGTCATAATTTTCAAAAGGTTCGCCGGAGCCCATGATAACGATGCTCGAAACGCGCTCGCCCGTTGCATCCAGCATTTGCTGGGCCGTTACCACCTGAGCGACGATCTCGCCTGCGGTCAGGTTGCGTTTCAGACCGCCAAGGGTAGAGGCACAGAAGGTACAGCCGATCCGGCAGCCAACTTGTGTGGTTACACAAATGCTGTTGCCGTACTCATGGCGCATGATAACCGTTTCAATCGCATGATTGTCATGCAAGCCGAACAGGAACTTCACGGTTCCGTCCTTCGACTCGAACTTAGTAATTTCCGTCAGCGTCACGAACTGGAAGCTCTCCTCCAGCTTGTCGCGAAGCGACTTCGGCAGGTTAGACATGTCTTCAAAGCTGCTCACGCGCTTCACGTACAGCCAGTCAAACAGCTGGCCGCCGCGGAACGCGGGCTCGCCGTTCTCTTTCATCCAGTCTTGAAGCTGATCGAGGTTATAGTCATAAATTATTGGTTTCATCTTCTTATTATCACACCTGACTCTGAAATAGCGCGCCCGTTATGCCGGCGCTGATGATTTATTTTACCACAAACGCCCATGTCGAGCCACAAGCCGCCTTACGGGCGTCTGCGGAGACGGGCAATGAAGAAGCCGTCGCTGCCAAAATGATGCGGGAGCAGCTGCGCTTGTCCGGCAAACGAGCTGTCAATAACACCTTTCGCGCGAAGAGGCTGAAGCGCCTCCTCCGGCCATTCCGGATCCAGCTGGAACTCGGGATGATCCTTCAGGAAAGCAGCTACCTGCTCTTCGTTCTCCGCGCTTTCGATCGTACATGTACTGTATACAAGAGTACCGCCCGGCTTGACAAGTCCCGCCGCGGCTTGAAGCAGCCTGCGCTGAATGGCCGCAATCTCGGCTACGTCGCCAGCTGTCTTCGTCCACTTGATTTCCGGCTTGCGGCGGATTACGCCAAAGCCCGAGCAAGGCGCATCAAGCAGTACCGCATCCATCGAGGCCGGAGCGAAGCGTTCGTCCAGCCTGCCGGCATCTTCCGTGATAGCTTCCACATTCTGAAGGCCAAGGCGTACCGCCTGGTCTACTACGAGCTGGCGTTTATGCGGATGAAGGTCATTGGCATAAACTTTGCCTTTGCCGCCCATGAGCTCCGCCATGTGGGTTGTTTTCCCGCCCGGCGCGGCGCAGCAGTCTAGCACCTGCATGCCGGCCTTCGGCGCAACAACCTCGGCGACCAGCATCGAGCTCTCATCCTGCATGGTCCAGAGACCTTCGCGGAAGCTTTCCGTATCGGCCAGATTGCCGCCGCGGCGCACAACGATGCCGGCAGGAGCCAGCTTGGACACCTCGGCATCGCTGCCTTGCTCTGTCAGCAGATTCAGCACTTCGTCTCTTGTCGCGCGCAGCGGATTGACCCGCACGCTGGCATGAGGCGGTTCGTTGCCTGAAGCACAGATCGCTTCGGCCGTTTCGGCGCCGTAAGCTTTGACCCAGCGTTCTACAAGCCACTCCGGATAAGAATGTCTTACGGCGATTTGCACCACCGGGTTCTTATCCTGAATCGAATCCACCGTCAGCTCTGCACGGTTCCGGTCAATGCTGCGAAGAATGCCGTTCACCATGCCTGAAATCCCCTGATGTCCTCTGCGCTTGGCAATGGTTACCGCTTCGTTCACCGCAGCATGGGCCGGAATACGGTCAAGGTAAAGTAATTGATAGGCGCTCATGCGCAATAGCTGATGAACCCAGGGCTCCAGCTTGCGCAGCCCCTTGGCCGCAAACTTGCCAAGCCAATGATCCAGCGTCAACTGGCGCTGAATCGTGCCGTATACAAGCTCGGTTACAAGAGCGGCGTCGGCACGCTGCAGCTGCGCATCCTGAAGAACACGGTTAAGCTGCAGGTTGCTGTAGGCGCCGGTTTCCGCTACCTTCACCAGCGTATCAAGAGCAAGCTCGCGCGGAGTGCGGACACGCGCCGGGCGTTGTTCCTTGCGCCCCTCCTGGCCCCGTCCGTGGCCTTGCCCTTGTCTGCCGGGCTTGCGTTTAGGCTTCCCGGCGGATGACGGATTCGGCTTGTGCTTTACATTTTCCCGTTCGCTCATGCTTCGCCACCGCCAAATACCGCATCGGAAGCAAGGCGCGCGCCCGGAAGCCAGTCCGCTACGGACATCACCCGTTTGCCTGCAGGCTGGATTTCCAGCAGTCGAAGTACGCCTTCACCGCTCTGTACGTCAATTCCGGAAGTGCTCGCGGCAACCACCGTGCCCGGCGCTGCGGAGCCTTTGCCCGGCTTCCCGCCTGGCTTCTCGCACGCCCACACCTTAAACACTTCGCCGTTCAGGTATGTAAAGGCACCAGCCATCGGCGACAGGCCGCGGACCTGATCATAGATGCTGCGAGCCGGCTTGCTCCAGTCAATCCGTTCATCCTCGCGCGTCAGGTTTGGCGCATACGTGGCCAATTCGTTATTCTGAGGCTCTGCCTCGAGCTCGCCCGCGATCAGAGCAGGAAGCGTACGGCCGAGAAGTTCGGCGCCAGCCGTGCTCAGCTTCTCAAACAAGGTACCCGATGTATCCTCATCGGTAATCGGCACCTCCACCCTGCTGATCATGTCTCCGGTATCGAGACCTTCCGCCATGTACATGATGGTCACGCCCGTAACGGACTCGCCGTTAATGATTGAACGCTGGATCGGAGCACCGCCGCGATAGCGCGGCAGCAGCGAGCCATGCACGTTAATGCAGCCCAGGCGAGGAATGTCGAGCAATGCCTTCGGCAGAATCTGACCGTAAGCAGCTGTTACGATCAAGTCCGGCTGAAGCTCGGCAATGGCAGCAACCGCCTCGGGGCTGCGCATCCGCTCCGGCTGCAGGACGGGCAGTCCAAATGCAAGAGCCGCTTCCTTCAGAGGAGGCGGCGTCAGCACGCGTTTACGGCCTTTCGGGCGGTCCGGCTGCGACACGGCAGCGACTACGTTGTAGCCCTGCTCGATCAAGAGCCGCAGAGAAGGAACGGCAAATTCCGGCGTTCCCATAAATACAATACGCATTCCTTACTCGCCGCCTTTTCTTTGTCTTGCCGTGATGTCATACACGTTTTGCGCGATGTCCGTGAACAGAATGCCGTTCAAATGGTCGATCTCGTGCTGGAACGCAACCGCGAGGAAGCCGCTTGCTTCAACGGTAAAATGATTGCCTTCTCCATCCTGGCCGTTCACTACGATACGCTCATAACGTTTGACATCGCCGTTCAGGTTCGGAATGCTCAAACAGCCCTCCGGACCAACCTGCTCGCCTTCTTTTTCCGCAATTACAGGGTTAACCATCGAGATCAGCCCCGTTTCGTCGCCGACATCGACAACGATGACGCGCTTTGAGATGCCGATCTGCGGAGCCGCAAGTCCAACGCCGTCAGCGTCATACATCGTTTCCGCCATATCTTTCATAAGCTTCTGCAGATTGGAGTTGAATTTCGTTACTTCCTTTGCCGTCTCGCGGAGCACCGGATCGGGTTCTTTCACAATAATACGAATGGCCATGGCCGTTACCTTCCTTTACAATCGTTATCTATTTTATAAAATGACTTGTGGGTCGACATCGATGCTAAACTGCACCAGCTTAGGCTGTGAGCCCTCCAGAAATGGTGCCATAGCCCCCTTAAGCAAAGCGGGTACGTCGATGTTTCCACGATATTTTATCACACATTGAAAACGGTAGCGATCTTTCATTCTAGAAATGGGCGATGCGACGGGCCCAAGAATATCCATCGCCCTCGGCAAACCGCCCTCAAGCGGCCCCAGAACTCCTTCATCGGACGCTAACCCGCGGAGACGTTCGGCAAACTGCTCGCTTACCGAAGACAGAAGCGGCAGCTGCTCGTGCGACATCGTCACCAGAACAAGCCGGCAATACGGCGGATAGCCCATCACGCTCCGGTGCTTCAGCTCCTCCCGCACGAACGCGGCATAATCATGCTGCTGGGCGGTTACGACGGCATAATGCTCGGGGGAATAGGTTTGTATAATGACCTCTCCCGGCAAATGATGGCGTCCGGCCCGCCCGGCTACCTGCGTCAGCAGCTGGAAGGTACGCTCCCCCGAGCGGAAGTCTGGCAGATTAAGAGACGTATCCGCCGCAATAACCCCAACAAGCGTAACGTAAGGGAAGTCCAGCCCCTTCGCTACCATCTGCGTGCCAAGCAGCACATCCGCTTTCCGGTCGCCGAACTGCTTCAGCAGCTTCTCGTGCGCATGCTTCTCGGAGGTCGTATCCACGTCCATCCGAATGACTCGGATTCCCGGGAACAGCTTCGCCAGCTCTTCCTCTACCCGCTGCGTACCCGTGCCGAAATAGCGGATATGCTCGCTGCTGCAGGACGGGCATTCCTTTGGAGCCAGCTCCGCATGACCGCAGTAATGGCAGCGCAGCGCCCGCGATTTCTGATGGTAGGTCAGCGAAATATCGCAATGCGGACAAGCTGCCGTATACCCGCAGGAGCGGCACATCACAAACGTCGAATAACCTCGCCGGTTGAGCAGCAGCACGGACTGCTCGCCGCGCTCCAGCCGCTCCGCAAGCGCGGCATGCAGACGCCGGCTGAACATCGACCGGTTGCCGTCCTGCAGCTCGGAGCGCATGTCGATCACCTGGACCGGCGGCAGCGGACGGCTGCCGACCCGCTCCGGCATCGGCAATAGCGCCGATTCCTTCCCTGGCGCCGGCGGGCGGCTGGCAGCGGCGAACGACTCCAGCGACGGGGTTGCTGAACCAAGCACCACCGCCGCGCCATGTTGCCGCGCCCGTCTTACGGCAACGTCCCGGGCATGGTATTTCGGGCTCTCTTCCTGCTTGTACGAGGATTCGTGTTCCTCGTCGATGATGATAAGACCGATCCGCTCGAACGGAGCAAAGATCGCCGAACGCGCGCCGATTGCCACCTGCACGCGGCGGCTTCGGATCTTGCGCCACTCGTCATAACGCTCACCGTTCGACAGCCGGCTGTGCAGCACGGCAACGGCATCGCCGAAGCGGCCTTTGAACCGCTCCACCATTTGCGGCGTGAGGGAAATTTCCGGAACAAGCACAATCGCCTGTTTGCCTAATTCTAAGCAATGCTGAATGGATTGCATATAGACCTCGGTTTTGCCGCTGCCCGTCACGCCGTGAAGCAGCAAAGCCTGCGGTTCGCCTCTGCTAACCGTGTCAGCGATTCGCTCATACACGTCCTGCTGGCCAGGCATAAGCGGCAGAGGCTCGGTCCGCTGGAAATTCCGCCCGGCGTATGGATCACGCTCCTGCTCGACCTCGTGGAGCCCGAGCAGGCCTTTATCCGCAAGCGCCCGGACGCTGGCAGGCGAGCCGCCGGCCTCCGCCAGCAGCGCTTGGAGCGGCATGGCCTCTCCCCGCTCCAGCATGAAGGCCAGAAGCTCGCGTTGCTTTGCCGATCTCGCCGGGAACGTCTCCAGCGCATCGCGCGCCGCAGCTTCGTCATCCGGCGGAAATACGGTCAGCACCTTGCGTATCGCCAGGCGGTCCCGAATCGAAGTCTGCTCCTGAAGCAGCCCTTCGCGAAGCGCTTCCTTGATCGCTGCCGAATGCTCCGGATACCGCTGCTGCAGCGTCTCCAGCTTAAGCTGCTTCTGCCTGCCGATCCACGCCAGCATCTCTTCCGGCAGCAGGGACGTCAGGCTGTATTCCTCTGCCAGGTATTCCGGGTCATCGTTTACGCTGACGTATCGCTCGGCTTTCCCTTTTAATGCAGCAGGAACCATCGCCTGAAGCGCCGTCGTCCAGGAGCAGCAATATTTGTCGCTCATCCATTTGGCCAGATCGATCAGATCCGGCAGCAAAGGCGGTACGGGATCGAGCAGTTCGGCCAAAGGCTTAAGCTTCATAGGATCAACGTCCGCCGTCTCCGCGAGCTCGATCACAAACCCCTGGAGCACCCTTGGTCCAAACGGAACGCCCACCCGGGAGCCTACCTCAATCCAGCTCTCCATCTCGGCAGGCACTTTATAATCAAACGGCCGGTCCGTCTGGCGGCTCGGCACGTCGACAATCACTTTGGCAATCATTCTGCGCCCCGACCTCCGTTACGGCCTTCTCCCTCCGATAACCGCTGCGCCGCAATGGTCATAATACGCTGCGCCGTCTCCCGTTTGGACAGCAGCGGCATGGCTTCGATCAACCCGCTCGGACCATACAGCTGTACGATATTCGTATCTCCGTTGAAGCCCGCTCCGTCGAGACTGACATCATTGCCGACGATAAAATCCGCGTTTTTGCGCTTCAGCTTATCCATCGCGTATTTCTCAAGCTGCTCCGTCTCCGCGGCAAACCCGATCAGAAGCTGATGCGTCTTCCGCTCGCCCAAGGTCTGCAGAATATCGGTTGTTTTCTCGAGCTCCAGCGTCAACGTCTCGCCGGACTTCTTGATCTTCTGGCCGTGCCTTGTCACCGGGCGATAGTCCGCAACCGCCGCCGACTTGACGACAATGTCGGATTCATCGAACCGCTCAAGCACCGCATCCAGCATTTGCTGGGCCGATTCCACTCGCACAACCTTAACGCCGGCCGGCGCATCAACGGATGTCCGCCCTGCTATAACCGTCACTTCCGCTCCCATAACCTTGGCAGCTTCCGCGATCGCAAAGCCCATTTTGCCCGACGAATCATTCGTTAAGTACCGGACCGGATCAAGCCGTTCCACGGTGCCCCCCGCCGTCACCAGCACGCGCTTGCCGGCAAGGGTGCCGTGCTCCTTCGCTTTAAGCAGCGAATGAACCGCAATCAGGATATCTTCCGGTTCGGCAAGCCGTCCTTTGGCGACGTATCCGCATGCAAGCTGACCGGTTCCCGGCTCCACGAACATCACTCCCCGCGATGCCAGCAGCTCCAGATTGCGCACGACGGCAGGATGCTCGTACATGTGTACGTTCATGGCCGGAGCTACCAGAATGGGGCTCGTTGCCGCGAGCAGCGTTGTGCTCAGCATATCGTCAGCCAGGCCGTTTGCCACTTTCCCGATAATATTCGCGGTTGCGGGCGCAATTACGACCAAATCGGCACGGTCCGCCAAATCAATATGGGTAACAACGGAAGGATCCTTCTCGTCAAATGTATCGATATGCACGTGATGGCGGGACAAGGTCTGCAGCGTCAGCGGCGTAATAAATTTGGTGGCGGACTCCGTCATGATAACGTGAACCTCGGCTCCTGCCTGCACCAGCTTGCTGCACAGCGCTGCGCCTTTATAGGCTGCAATGCCGCCGGAAATGCCTAGTAGAATCATTTTCCCTCTTAACATATTTTTTCCCCCGATACAATGCTGTTAATCTATGTATTGACCGTTTATGTGAAGCCCATTCGCACTTTTTCCTATCATACCATAGGTCATCCGAATTTGTAGCCTGATCGGTTCCCAGATGGAGGAATGGAAATCTTCTATTTAAATCCGTATACTAGAGAGTAGCTATTATTTTTTCTAATCCTAACAGAGGTGAGAGCAACTCCATGGACGAATTGAAACGAGCCTACGAAAAGATGGGGCTTCCTGAAAACGCTTCGAAAGAAGAGGTCGACAAGCGCTACACCACCTTGATGCGTCAAGCTCGGGCAAGACAAAGAGAAAACCCGAATGGAACAGACCAAGCTGATTTTGAAGAAGTAACACGCGCCTACCGGTATATCCTGGGCGAGGACGACCGGAAAGCCAGCGAAGCGTTTAACCAGCAGGAATACGGCAAGTACAAAAAAATGGCAGGCTCCGCCGAGAAAGTAGACCATTTCTGGCGCTACTACAAGTTCCACGTGCTTGGCGGCATCATCGCCCTCATTCTTGTTATTGTTGGGATTAACACCTATCTGGACCATCGCGCGGAGCAGGAGCGGCTGGCCAAGCTTCCGCCGGTAGACCTGTCTATTATGTACCTGGGCGAATATTACATGAGCGACAGCACGGGCAAGCAAACGACGGAAGCCGATATTGAAGAGGCGCTGCTCAAGCAGTTCCCGGAATTTAAGCGCTTCAAGGTCAACTTCACGTACGTGCCGCTTGATGCGAAGGATCAGATGGACATTGCCTCTCAGCAAAAAGCGATGGTTGTACTCGCGACGGAGCGCCCGGATATCTATATTACGGATACGGCCGCCTTCAACTGGGTGGGCCCGCAAGGCGCGTTTATGAATCTGGATTCGCAGGCTGACCTCACCAAGCTGCTTAAGCCGGATGACAGCTTTAAGCAGAAGACCGAAGAGGACCCGGCCGAGCACACGTATGGCGTCAAAATTTCCGGCAGCTCGATCATCGGGAATATCCCGCTTCAGGCCAAGGATAACTATATTGCCAGCATTCGCGAGGGTTCGAAAAACACCGATAAAGCCATTCAGTTTATCGAGAAATTCCTTACGACAAAACCATAAGTTACAAGCAAACAGCAGGCTCTTCATGAGCCTGCTGTTTGCTTGTTTGTCTGTATTTATATCTTGAGAAATTGATTCACAGCATGGATCCAATCGCCTTGTTCGTCCGCAAGCAGAGTTGTCCAACCGCGCGCCTCAGCTTCCCTGAAGTTCTTCGCCTGATCGTCAACAAACAGCACGGACGCTTTCCGTTCAAAATGCTGAAAATACTGCTCCACCCGCTCGTAGATTGGAGCCTCCGGTTTGCAGCAGCCGGCGGCGCTGGAGATGGTCACGCTCCGCAAGAAGGGGCGCAGAGGAGTAACGATGGATTCCAGCCATTCCTCCCGGTGGTTGCTAAGCAGATGAATATGGGCATGCTCGCTCCATTCCGGAATAAGGCTGGCTGCGGGCAAAGGAGTAATTTGAGCAAGCAGCGCTCTTCTTGCCTCCTCCTTATCGATAGCGGGAAAGCGAGTACAAATGTCATCCCAAAATTCATCCTCGGTGATCATGCCCGTCCAAAATCTCACGCGAATATCCTGTTTGAATTGAGCAAGCCTGTCCTGCGGAAGCTCATACCGCGACACAAGCTCCTTCCAAAACTGCGGCGAAAAATTTGCGGCGATAACACCTGCCGCATCAAGAACCAACTCCGGTTTTAGCTTCACGCATATAACTCCCCTTTCTCAGACATTAGTTTCCAGAATATTTCAATTTCAAGTTAGCCCTACCTAATCCCTGCCCGTTGCAAAAAAAACCGCATGCTCAGCCCGGCGCCAGAAACGCCAAGCCAAGCATACGGGCTCACTCGCACCGTTAACCAATCAGCAAAGCATAGACCACGCCGGGTCCATGAACGCCAATTGTCAGGTCATTCTCGATATCGGCTGAGCGGCTTGGCCCGGAGATGAAGTGAATCCCCGCCGGCAGCTGCTCGCGGCCTGCCGCATCAAAGTTCCGCAGCACCTCGCCAAGGCGGGTCTTCAGCCGCTCAAGCGGAATAAGCACAAACAATGCCGTCGGCAGCAGGCTTACCGAACGTCCTTTATCCTTCGAGGACAATACGGTCACGGAGCCGGTATAAGCGACTGCATAATCGGCAACGACTACGCCGAAGTCCGACTCCGCAGCTCTTGCCCGCCAATTCTCTTCCGCTTCGCCGTTCCATACGCGGACCTCCGCTCCCGATCCGGCAAGCGCTTCCTCCAGACCAAGCTCATTAAGCTCCGGCTGATTTTGCCGAATGACATATTTGGCACTCAGCACCTCCGCCTTCTCCGCAATAAACCGCTTGGCCGCCTCCATATCAAGCAGCCGCGCCACATGCCCGCCAGCTGCCTTGAAGTTGTCCTCGAACCGGTCTATCCGCTCCTCAAGCGGCCACTCGAAGGCCTCCCAGAAATCCGGCGCTCCGCGGAATGGATGCTCCGGCGCCGAGGTCATCCGGGGATGCCCCAGCTTCCCGGCAATGCCGTTCATGAACGCTTCCTGCTTGCGCTTCGACTCCTCGGCTAACTGCTCCAGCCACTCCTCATGTGAACCTGCCTGCTTAGCCATGTCCGCTGCCTCCCTTGCTGTCTCTATCCCGCACAATCGCTTCCATCCGGCTGCGTGCAGCGGGATCAAGCTCCTGCAGCCCATGGCGCAGCTCTTGTTCCAACGTGCCCCATTGGTCGCGGAATGATTTCTTCGGCAGGCTAGGCGTTACGCGGTAGGTATTCCAGCCTTTGAGAGGGCCAAGCTTCAGACGAATACCGCCGTCCCGTACAATCAGCTTCTGCCCCAGCTTGCCAAGCTTCACAATGCCGGCGTAACGCTTCGAATTCCCCATTACGGCCGCAAACCCCTTCATGCCAAGCGACTCCGCCGCATCCCCGTGACCCCGCTCCAGCTTGCGCCGGCGCAAATAGATCAGCATTTCATGCAGGGGTATTTTCACAGGGCAAGCTTCATAGCAGGCACCGCATAGACTGGATGCGTTCGCGATATCGTCCCACTCCGCTACATTTTTGTTCAGCGCGGGGGTTAGAACCGCTCCAATCGGACCGCTGTACGTGCCGCCATACGCATGCCCGCCGATGTGACGGTATACCGGACAAGCGTTCAGGCAAGCGCCGCAGCGTATACAGTTCAGGAGCTCCTGGAACTCCGGATCGCCAAGCTGCAGGGAACGTCCGTTATCGACAATAATGATATGCATCTCATCCGGACCGTCCGAATCCTCTTCCCGTCTAGGTCCGGTAATGCCGGACATATAGACGGTAAGCTTCTGCCCGGTTGCCGAACGCGGCAGAAGCGTTGCCATAACCTCGAGATCCGCCCAGGAAGGAATAATCCGCTCCATCCCCATCAGCGTAATCTGCGTCTTCGGAACCGTCGTGACCATCCGCGCGTTGCCTTCATTCTCGAATAAAACCATCGAGCCCGTCTCGGCGATCGCGAAATTGCAGCCCGTCATTCCGATATCCGCTTCGAGAAACTTCTCGCGGAGCTTCTTGCGTACGAATCCAGCCAGAACGGATGTATCCGGCGCCAGTGTCTCGCCCGCTTCTTGCGAGAGCAGATCCGCCACCTGGTAACGGTTCTTGTGAATGGCCGGGATAATAATATGGGACGGCGTCTCTCCGGCAAGCTGAATAATATACTCGCCAAGATCCGTCTCAATCGCCTCAACGCCGATGGACTCAAGCTCATGATTCAAATGCAGCTCTTCCGTCACCATCGACTTCGACTTTACGACCGACTTCGCTTGCTTCCGCTGCGCAATTTCCAGCGACAGCTTCACCGCTTCTGCCGACGTCTCGGCAAAATGCACATGTACGCCGTTTGCCCGCGCCTGATTTGCAAAAAGATTCAAATAATAGTCCAGATGAGCAATCGTATGAAGCCGGATCTGCCGTCCGCGCTCCCGCCAATCATCCCAATTGCCATGCTCGGCGGAAGCTTGTTTTTTCCCGTTGCGAAGCCGTTCCGTCGTGAACTTAACCGCCTTGCGCAGGAATTCATCGTTCAGCGCCAGATCGGCGCGTTCTTTCACCGTGGATGCTGCTCCAGCCGTACTCATGCCTACTTCACCCCTTCATACAGCAGCTCTGCCAAATGCATCACCTTAACGGGCTGATTGCGGTACCGCAGATTGCCTGCAATATTCATCAGACAAGCCAGATCAAGCCCGACAAGCACCTCTGCCTCCGTCTCCAGCACATGGTCCACCTTCTCGGTAACCATCGCCCCGGATATATCCGCCATCTTCACGGCAAAGGTACCGCCAAAGCCGCAGCAGTCCTCGGCAAACGGCAGCGGAATCAGCTCAAGACCCTGCACATGGCGCATAAGCTCCATCGGCTCTTCCTTAATCCCAAGCAGCCTGCTGCCGTGACAGGAAGGATGATACGTCACTTTATGAGGAAATACGGCGCCGATATCCTTGACGCCAAGCACTTGAACCAAAAACTGCGTAAATTCATAGGATTTGCGCTGAAGCTTCACCGCCCGCTCGTACATCAGCGATTCACCCTCGAACAGCTTGGGATAATGATGAATCATGCCCGTACAGGAGCCGGAAGGCGAAATAACGAAGTCGCTGTCCTCGAATGCGTCAAGAATCGTCTTGGCGCTCTCCCGTGCTTCCTTCCAATAACCGCTGTTGAAGGCGGGCTGGCCGCAGCAGGTCTGAACCGTTGGAAAATGAAGCTGAATACCGTATTTGGCCAGAAGTCTGACCATGGCCTCCCCAACGCGGGGATATATCGTGTCGCTAAGACAGGTGATAAATAATGATACCTTCACCTCGTCACCTCACAAACGTGTCAATTGGTTAAACCATCGTAACCGGTATTGAACGCTCCGATAATTGCGAAGCAGCTTCCTGGGAAAGCCGGCGGTCCGTGATGATGGCATCAACCTCGGCCAGATCGCCTACATGGGTAAATGCCTGAACGCCAAACTTGCTGGAATCCGCAAGCAGAATAACCTGCTCCGCAATACCGAGCATCTTATGTTTAATTCGTGCCTGAAGCTCATTGGATTCACTGATGCCGCGCTCCAAATGCACGCCTTTGCAGGATAGAAACAGCTTGTTTACATGATAGGTTTCGAGTGACCGTTCCGCGAGCGGTCCTACATAAGACAAAGAACGCGAAGCCAGAATACCGCCGGTCGAGATCACTTCGATCTTCTCCTTGTTGCTGAGCGCGATAGCGACCTTGATCGAATTGGTCAAAACAGTGAGCGGAATATCCGGCAGGATCGATGCCATGTACCAGGCAGTTGAACTGGCGTCCAGCAATATCCGGTCATTTGGCTTAATGAGCTTGACCGCTTCTTCGGCAATGCGTCTCTTCTCATCCGCATGCATAATTTCCCGCTCCGCCACCGGCGTTTCCGGCTGCGCATCCTTCACGCTTACTGCGCCGCCATGAGAGCGGCGAAGCCGTCCGGCTTGCTCCAGACGGTCTAGATCCCGGCGAATCGTCTCCTCCGTAACCTGACAAAGCTCACTGAGCTCCGACACACGAATGCTGCCCCGCTCATTCACCAATCGAACTATCGTTTCATACCGTTCCGCAACCAGCATAGCCTACCTCTTTCTCATTCTTCTCGTTTTTCCATTGCCTATCGATATTTTAAGGCCAAGCTATTTATTATACAACGAAGGATCGCAGGCTCTATGACCAAAAGGAAGTTCGGACGGGTGATTTAGCAGGAATCCCATAACTTGCGAGTCATTTTGATTTCCCTCCGAATTAGATTTGTTTTTGTTTGTTTATATGTTAACATGTTTGTTTATTTTTGAAAACAACTATTTCAAACAAAAACGGACATGATCATAGAAGGCTTGGACAAAAAAAATAGGACGGAGCTTATCGCTCCATCCTATCCTTCATTATACTTATTAGTCTTGTTTTTCTGACGATTGTTCAACTTGTACGATGTCGTGGAAGATCTCTTCCAGTGCAACACCAACAAATTTGCGGGATTTCGGGTTGCGAAGCTCGGATTTCTCACCGTTGCGCAGCATGCGCGCACGTCTGGAAGCCGCTACAACGAGCGAATATTTGCTATCAACTTTCTTTACCATTTCATCAATCGATGGATACAACATTATTCTTCACCTCTCGCTCAGACTTTCTCGGTAGCAGCCGGCAATTCTGCCAAATGATTATAATACCGGTCTCTGCGGCAATGCTCAGCTACAATAATACTTTGAATACGATGACACGCGGCATCAATCTCATCATTAACAACCGCATAATCATAATGACGGATCAGGCTCATTTCTTCAACTGCTACCGTCATCCGGTTATTGATCGTATCCTGGGTTTCCGTTCCTCTGCCCGTAATACGGGATTTCAGCTCATCAAGCGAAGGCGGCAGCAGGAAGACAAACACGCCTTCCGGGAACTTCTCCTTCACCTTCAAAGCGCCCTGTACTTCAATTTCCAGAATAACGTCCTTGCCGCTCGCGAGCGTACTCTCAACGAAATCACGCGGAGTACCGTAGCAATTGCCGACATACTCGGCATGCTCCAGAAGCGCATCGTTAGCGATCATCTCCTGGAATTGCTCTCTAGTCTTGAAGAAATAATTAATGCCATCGATCTCGCCTTGTCTAGGCTTCCGCGTCGTAGCCGATACGGAATAGACAAGTTCAGCCACTTTTTGGCGCAGGACGGAACACACGGTTCCTTTTCCAACGCCTGAAGGTCCGGACAATACAATCAACAATCCCTTATCCATATTACTCCCCGTACTATTCGTCGTTATCGTCATCCTTGGTCGACAATCGATGCGCAACCGTTTCAGGCTGCACGGCCGACAAGATGACATGGTCGCTGTCCGTAATGATGACAGCACGCGTGCGTCTTCCGTAAGTCGCGTCAATCAGCATATGTCTGTCACGTGCTTCTTGAATAATCCGTTTAATTGGTGCCGACTCCGGACTAACAATTGAAATAATGCGATTGGCTGAAACAATATTGCCGAAGCCGATATTAATAAGTTTAATAGCCAAGTCAGGTTCCCCCTCCGGTCTTCCTCGTGCAACTCCCGTATAAAACAAATCTATTTATAAAAATATTGGACCCTGATGTGTTGCTCGGCCTGCCAAATAACGACAGAACCATTGCACTATTGTTGACGAAAAAAGTCCGGAGCATACGTTCCACGCCGCGCCTTCACGCCTGTTGCCGCTTCTGCCGGGCAATGCCTGTCCCGGGAAAGTTGCAGCCAGTCAAACAGGCAGCCCGATCCATTGTTATATATTTTAATGGATTTTGGAGAAACGAACAAGAGAAAATGCGAAATCAGAAGATTCAGCGTCTTTGCACCCCGGTTTTCGTCCATACATAGCGGGTCAATTCAACCGCCATTTCATAGAACATAAACGGCGTCATGAAGTATATGCCGTTGAAATGCCGAAGGGCCGCATCAAGCAGCTCCTGGGAAATCCGAACGCCTTCTGCCCGTCCCGCCGCGCCTTCCAGGCCCGCCATCCGCTTCCGTACTTCATCGGATAACTGGATACCCGGCACCTCGTTATGCAGGTACTCCGCATTGCGCCCGCTCGCAAGCGGCATAATGCCGATAAATACAGGAACAGACAAATGCTTGGTTGCTTCCGCGATCTTCTCGATCAGGACCGGATCATAGACCGGCTGGGTCATAATATAGTCCGCGCCGGAGGCGATTTTCTTCTCCAGCCGCTGTACGGCCTTGTCCAGATGCTTGACGTTTGGATTAAAAGCCGCGCCAACGACGAAATTCGCCTTCTGCTTCAGCGGCTTGCCCGAAAAGGCAATTCCTTCGTTTAATTGCTTGGTCATCCGGATCATCTCAAACGAAGTCAGATCATAAACCGAACTGGAATCCGGCAAATCCCCAAATCGAGCCGGATCTCCGGTAACCGCCAGCACATGGTCGATGCCAAGCGCATCAAGCCCCATCAGATGCGACTGCGTGCCGATCAGGTTACGGTCGCGGCAGGCAATATGAACAAGCGGCCGAAGCCCGACCTTCTCCTTCACAAGCGCAGCAAGCGCCAGATTGCTCATTCGGGTCACCGCAAGCGAGTTGTCCGCCATCGTAATCGCGTCCGCACCGCATGCCTTGATCGCAGCGGCACCGGCCATAAACTTCGTAATATCCAAATCACGCGGAGGATCCAGCTCAACGATGACGGTATGCCTTACTTTTACGGTATCGACAAGCGTTGGTTCCGAAATGCTTGGCGTGTCCGCGCGTTCTTCCGAAGCGTCCTTCACTACTTCGGTCGGCTCAGCGATGTCGATAACCTCAGCCTCCGGAGCTTCGGCGATTGCTGCGGCTGCGGTACCGCTTTGCGGCGCATAGCCGTTCAACGCCTTGGCCATTGCCGCAATATGCTCGGGCGTCGTTCCGCAGCATCCGCCGATGATACGGGCACCCCGGTCCGCAAAGCGCAGCGCCGTCTCGGCAAAATACTCCGGTCCGGCCGTATAAGTGTATTTCCCGTCTACATAATCCGGAATACCCGCGTTCGGAAAAATCGAAAGCGGCAGCTCAACCGGTCCGCCGATCGCGTCTACCGCCCTCATAATGCCGTTTGGACCGCTTCGGCAGTTAAAGCCAACAACGTCCGCTCCTTCGTCCTTCAGCAAGGAGAAGGCATCCAGCAAGCCGGTACCGTCCTGCGTGCGGCCGACATCTTCGACGGCAAACTGGCAAATAACAGGCACCTGGGACAATTTCCGAACGAGTCCCAAGGCCAGGCGCATTTCGTCAAAATCATAAAACGTTTCAAACAGAATTCCGTCCACGTCTTCGGCAAGAAGAGCTTCAAGCTGGCGCTCAAACGCATCGGAGACTTCGGAGGTCCGCACATCCTTCAGCTTGCCCGCACGGATCGAACCAACAGCGCCAACAACATAGGCATCGGCTCCTGCCGCGGCCTTCGCGATGCGTACGCCGGCGCGGTTAATCGCTTCCATATCCGGCTCCAGACCGTATTTGGACAGCTTAACCAAGTTAGCGGAGAACGTGTTGGTCTCGATGACGCGGGCTCCTGCCTCATAATAACGGCGGTGGACGCTCTCAATGACATCGGGACGCGTCATATTCAATTCTTCGTAAGAAACGCCGACAGGGAACCCCATCTGATACAGATAGGTTCCCATCGCGCCGTCCCCGGTCAAGATACGCTGCTTAAGCTTCGTTCTTAAATCGGGCTTCATATTCATTTCTCCCTATTACCATTCGCCGCGGAATACCTCGGCTGCAGGTCCAGTCATATAAACATGATTATCCGCTTCGTTCCATTCAATCTTCAGGTCGCCGCCTTTAAGCGATACAACCGCGGTGCGGTCCGTCAATCCGTTCAGGACGGAAGATACGACCGTTGCGCAAGCGCCGGTGCCGCATGCAAGCGTAGGGCCGGCGCCGCGTTCCCAAACGCGCATTTCCGTATGTTCACGGGATTTCACGGTTACGAACTCAACGTTAATTTTGCGAGGGAACATCGGATGAGTCTCCAGCTTAGGTCCCCATGTTGCAAGATCAAAGTTAGCGGCATCGTCAACGTAGATAACGCAGTGCGGGTTGCCCATCGATACCGCCGTGAAGCGGAATTCGCGGCCGTCCACTTCGATTGGATGCTCGATTACGCGCTCTGCATCAACCGTTGTAGGAACCTGCAAACCGTTTAGAATCGGCTCGCCCATGTCGACGCGGACTTGCTGCACTTTGCCGTCCGTAACATTCAGCTGTACGGTTTGCGCGCCTGCGCCAAGCGTTTCGATCTTGATCTCTTCTTTATTAGTAAGGCCGTTATCGTATACGTATTTCGCCACGCAGCGGATGGCATTGCCGCATTGCTCAGCCTCCGAGCCGTCGGAGTTGATGATGCGCATGCGGAAATCCGCCACTTCCGACGGAAGGATGTAGACCAGTCCGTCAGCGCCGATTCCGAAGAACCGGTTGCACAGGTTAACAGCCAGTTCCGCAACGTTGCCAGGCAGCTGCTGCTCGCCTGCTACGACGATAAAATCATTTCCCAAGCCATGCATTTTTGTAAATTTCATTATAGGGTTCCCCTTTGCTGCAGCTATTAGATAAATAAGCTATCATTTTTTCTTAGCATACCGCAAAGCAAAGGGAAACGCTATTCATAATTCCGATCATGATTTGCACTTTTTGCGTCATTTCGTCGCTTAAAATCAGACATTTTTAAACGCCATTTTGGCCGGCTTGTTTTTTGGCTTGCTTGTGCCAAGCACGCTGCCGATGCCCATCAGGAAGGTCGGAATGCCTGCCGCCACGAACACCAGGCACCATTCGCGGAAGTTCAGCGGCACGGTCTTGAAGATTGGCTGAAGCATCGGAATGTAGAGAACGCCGATCATCAGAATCAAGGACGACAGCACGGCGAGCACCAGGTAACGGTTCTGCAGGATATTGCGGTGGAAGATGGAGCGCGAGCTGCGGCAGTCGAAGACGTGAATGAGCTGAGCCATGACGAGTGTGGCAAAAGCGACCGTTTGCGCTTTGGTCAGCTGCTCTGCCGCTGTGCCCGGAGCAAGCTTCAAGGTAATCCAGAAGGCGCCTAGCGTACATACGCCGATGAGTACGCCGCGGCTGATGATTTTCCAGCCAAGCCTTCTGGCAAAGACGCTTTCCTTAGCCGAGCGCGGCTTCTGCTGCATCAGGTCCTTCTCGGCCTGGTCGACGCCAAGCGCCATGGCCGGCAGACCGTCCGTTACGAGGTTAACCCACAGAATCTGAATGGGCACAAGCGGAAGCGGCAGTCCCGCCATCATCGCCAGGAACATCGTCAGAATTTCGCCGACATTGGATGCAAGCAGATAACGGATGAACTTGCGGATATTCTCGTAAATGCTCCTGCCTTCCTCGATAGCAGACACGATCGTTGCGAAGTTGTCATCGCTAAGAACTAGCGCCGAAGCTTCCTTGGATACATCCGTACCGGTTATCCCCATCGCAATGCCGATGTCAGCCGCCTTGATGGCAGGAGCGTCGTTCACGCCGTCGCCGGTCATGGCAACGACATGCCCTTGCCTTTGAAGAGATTTGACAATCCGGAGCTTATGCTCCGGGGATACGCGGGCATATACGTAAATGTTATCCACATGGCGGTCGAGCTGTTCGTCCGTCATGTTCTCCAGCTGGCGGCCGCTCATCGCAACGCCGCCGCGGGGCATAATGCCAAGCTGGCCCGCAATGGCTTCAGCCGTCAGCTGATGGTCACCCGTAATCATGACCGTCTTGATGCCGGCGCGGCGACAGGTCGCAATCGCTTCACGCACCTCGCGGCGCGGCGGATCGATCATGCCGGTCAAACCAACAAATACAAGGTGGCATTCCACGTCACTTTCCGTCTCAGTTGCTTCGCCGCTGCGGATATCCCGGTAAGCGAGGCCAAGTACGCGCAAGGCGGACTGTGCCATGTCTTCTGCGGCATCGGCGCATTTTTTCTTCAAAGTCGCGGTGAACGGTACGACTTTGCCGTCCCACAACACATAGCTGCAATGGTCCATTAATACGTCAGAAGCCCCTTTTGTATAAACAACCCGGCCGCCTTGATGGGACACAAGAACGCTCATCCGCTTTCGTTCGGAATCAAACGGGTATTCTTTTTCCCTCTTATATAAGCCCTCCAGCGATTTGGCGGACATTCCAAGCTTAGCGGACAGAACCGTAAGCGCGCCTTCCGTCGGATCGCCCTTAAGCACCCATTCCTCCTGCACTTCTTTGCTCTTCCGTTTCTTCGAATCCTGCTGCTCGGCCTGGGTGACAATCGCGTTATTGCAAAGCGCCGAAATCTGCAGAAGCCGTTTCATCGAAATATCATGCTTGATATCGACCATTGCGCCGTCTTCGAAAGCCGCTCCCGTTGGCTCGTAGCCTTCTCCTGTGACTTGAAGATGGCGGCCGCCAAGCCAGATATTGGTGACCGTCATTTTATTTTGGGTAAGTGTCCCGGTTTTGTCCGAGCAAATGACGGAGGCGCAGCCCAGCGTTTCAACGGAAGGCAGCTTGCGGACAATCGCCTTTCGCTTGATCATCCGCTGTACGCCAAGAGCCAGTGCAATCGTAACGATAGCCGGAAGCCCTTCCGGAATGGCAGCGACCGCAAGGCTGACCCCTGCCAGGAACATGCCGTAGGCAGGCTGTCCGTGCAGAATGCCGGCAATAACGACCATGATGGTGAGACCGATCGCAACCGCAATCAATATTTTGCCAAGCTGCTCCAGTCTGTGCTGAAGCGGCGTTTCCATCGATTCTGTTTGTTGAATGAGGCCGGCGATTTTCCCCATTTCCGTTTCCATGCCTGTCCGCACGACAACGCCTTTTGCGGTGCCGCGTGTAAGCATTGTGCCCATAAAGCCCAAGTTGCGCTGATCGCCGAGCGGCAGTTCGGCTTCGTGGATGGCAGCGGCATGCTTGCCAACCGGCACGGACTCCCCTGTAAGGGCAGATTCTTCGGCATAACAGCTGTTCGCTTCAAGCAGCCGGACATCGGCAGGAATGCGGTCCCCGCTCTCCAGCAGCACTATATCCCCTTTAACAAGCTCTTTGGCCGCGATGATCAGCTGTTCGCCGCCGCGAATTACCTTCGCCGTTGGCGCCGACAGCTCCTTGAGAGCATTAAGCGACTTCTCCGCGCGGAACTCCTGAATGAAGCCCAGGACAGCATTAAGCACGATAATGGCTACAATCGTAACGGCATCCAAATATTCGCCCAAGAGCCCCGATATGAGAGTTGCGCCCATAAGCACAAGCACCATGAAATCCTTGAATTGATTCAGCAGCAGCATGACCGGAGAGATCCTCTCGCCCTCAGCCAGCTCATTCCGCCCGTTCTTCGACAGCCTGTCTTCTGCTTCCGATGCAGACAGCCCTTGCGCAAGTGAGCTGCCCAGCGTATTCGCCAGATCGCCCGCTTCCATTTGGTGCCATTTCATTTGTTCCATTGTACGACTCCCTCCCGTATATGCCGAGCGCTCTCGGACAGCCTCTCAAGCCTAAATGTATTCGGACAAACTGCAAAATATCCCACTTAAAGACTTAAGTTTTTGGTTTAACTATGGCATGATAGAGAAAGACATATATTAAAGGAGATACAAACCTCATGGCCTTAGACGGCATTGTTATTCACGCAATAGTAGAAGAGCTTCAGCGCTGCATCGGCGCTCGCATTCATAAAATCCATCAGCCGACGGATAATGATCTCGTATTCAGCATCCGAGGAGCCGGTGCTCAAGGCAAATTGCTCTTGTCCGCCAATCCGACTTATCCGCGCGTTCACTGGACCAATGCTTCTTACGTTAACCCGATGGAAGCCCCAATGTTCTGCATGCTGATGCGCAAATATTGCGAAGGCGCAACGATTGAAGCGGTACGGCAGATCGGACGCGAACGGATTATCCATATGGACGTCCGGCACCGGGACGAGCTTGGCGATGTATCGCTGAAGACGATCGTCATTGAAATTATGGGACGGCACAGCAACATTATTTTGCTCGATCCTTCAACGGGGATCATCCATGATGGCATCCATCATGTAACGCCTGCTATCAGTACCTTCCGGATTGTTATGCCCGGCAGCAAGTACTCTGCCCCGCCTGATCAAGGCAAGACGGATCCGCTTGGCATAGCCGGCGAGGCACAGTTCCTGGCAGCGCTCGAACAGCCGGGTGCGTCGGAAGGTGATGAAAAGCTGCCACCCCAGCGCCAGCTTGTTCAAGCGTTCAGCGGACTAAGCCCGCTGCTTGCCAAAGAAATCGTATATCGCGCCGAGGCAAGAAGTATCAGCCTCTGGAACAGCTTCGAGACCCTCATGAACGACGTCCGGGCACATGCTTACACTCCGAATATCGCAGTTGATGGAAACGGCAAAGCTTACTTCTCGATAACGCCGATTACCCATATTCAAGGACCATCCCAGACCTATGGCGCTATTAGCGAATGTCTGGAAGCCTATTACGGCGACAAAGCGGAACGGGATACGGTCAAGCAGCGCGCACTGGATCTAATCAGGTTCGTGCAGAATGAGAAGGTCAAGAACGAGAAGAAGATGGATAAGCTTCGGGAAACGGTTGAGGAAGCGCAGGACGCGGACAAATACCGCGTGATCGGCGAATTGCTAACGGCATATATGCATCAGATTAACCGGGGGGACAAGTCCGTCGAATTAATCAACTTCTATGACGAAGAGCAAGCAACCGTCACCATCGAGCTGGATGTGCAGCTAACGCCATCGGAGAATGCCCAGCGGTATTTCCGCAAATACACCAAGCAGAAGAACAGTATTGCCGTTGTTGAGGAACAAATGGCCCTTGCGCAGGATGAGATTACCTACATGGAAACTCTCCTGCAGCAGCTGGATAACGCCTCGCTGGCGGATATTGAGGAGATTAGAGACGAGCTCGTGGAGCAGGGTTATCTTCGAAGCAGGGTAAAACGAGGTCCTAAACGGAAAAAAACGGCCAAGCCAACCTTGATCTGCTACACCTCTTCGGAGGGCGTCAGCATTTATGTCGGCAAGAACAATACGCAGAACGAATACTTAACCAACCGGCTCGCTTCCCCATCCGATGTCTGGCTGCATACCAAGGATATTCCTGGATCTCATGTCGTGATCCGCGGCGGTGACTTTGGCGATGCCACTCTCGAGGAAGCCGCTATGTTATCCGGCTATTACAGTCAGGCCCGCGAGTCCAGCCTGATTCCGGTGGATTATACGTTTATCCGCCATGTCCGCAAGCCAAGCGGGGCAAAGCCCGGCTTCGTTATTTACGATCATCAGAAGACGCTGTTCATCACACCGGATGAGCAACGGATCAAGGCCATGCCATCTCGCAGCGTGAATTGAGTCTAAATACAGTCCATCCTCAACTGAGGGTGGGCTTTTTTTTCATGCTTCTCCACCCTTTGCTTATACTTCGATGAAAATTAAAAAACTTTAACAAGCCGTTATTCAACGAAATCCTCGATTTGGAAAAAACGCCTCTTGCGACAAAAATAAAACCTTATATTCCCTTTATGATGTTTAATACATAAAATCATTAATCACAAGCTGTCATTAACCTTCATTCCTATTTGCGAGTCCGATAAAATTCATGATTATTAACAATATTTTCTTAACAGGTGAATAAAGGATTAATAAATAAATATTTATTTTATGCTAAAAAATTAAATTGGTAACTTTTATTAGCTTACTTTCCCACCAGAATGTCATTAGTATAAAAGTGCCAAACAAAACCTGTTCTGGCTATCGCACCAAATACATACTGGGAGGAATACATACATGACTAAAAAAACCATCTTCAAAAAAGGGATCATTACTCTTGCGGGCGTCATTGCTTTATCCGGGGTTGTACAAGCCCCTGCAATCGGAATAGCTACTCCTAAAGCAGCTGCAGCATCTACCGTACAAAGCACGCAGCTTAGCAAATTGATTACAAAAGGCAAAACCCAGCTCGGCGTCAAGTGGCGCAGCGGCGTTCAGAAGCCCGGTTACGGTTTTGACTGCTCCAATTTCACTTCCTGGGTTTACAGCAGCACGCTCGGAATAAAGTTTTCCAGTGCATCGCGCACACAGCGCTACAGCAGCAGCATCGGCAAACAAGTTATCGTTGACTCCAAAAATAAATACAAAAACCTGAAAGTCGGAGACCTGCTGTTCTTCAAAAACTCGGCTGACCCCGGTGATGGATCGTTAAACCGCTCAACAAGCGGCGGCGGCGGTCATGTCGGCATTTATGCAGGCGTTGTTAATGGCAAGCACTACATCCTTCAAGCCGGCGGCGGACGCGCGAAGGTAACCTACGAACCAATGGAAGGCACATGGTTTGCCAAATCGCTGGTTTACGCAAAAAGAATTGTGAATTAGTCGGCAGACATACAAAAAAGCGGTGCATTCTATGCACCGCTTTTAGCATTGCTTCTTATTCAACTGATCGAGCACTACTGCATCTACTGTCCTGCTGCCGATCTCGCCATGAAATACCTCGCCTTGGCGCTCTCCGTGGAAGTCAGAACCGCCCGTAATTATGAGCCCGTGGCGCCTAGCCAAATCTCCATAACGCTTCTCTTCATCAGGGCCGTGATCGGAGTGATAGACTTCGATTCCTTGAACGCCCTTCTGAATGAGCTGCTCGACAAGATCATCCCTTCCGTATAAGCCCGGATGCGCGATGACACTGGTTCCTCCTGCCTCGCG
Organism: Paenibacillus glycanilyticus; assembly: GCF_023715145.1. GTDB lineage: Bacteria > Bacillota > Bacilli > Paenibacillales > Paenibacillaceae > Pristimantibacillus > Pristimantibacillus glycanilyticus_A. Next base: position 647,992 of record NZ_JAMBNP010000001.1, read on the forward strand.
GATCCATTCAATTGCTTCAAATGGATGAAGACTCGGTGGATTCGCATATGCCGCAGCGCCATCCGCGAGATATCGGTCAAACGCTTCAGCCATTGTAGACACAATGCCCTTCCTGATCAGAAGCTCGGCAATATGCGGCCGGCCAATGGTCTTCTCTTTGCCTTTGCTGCCTGCTGCACCTGCCTGCTCAGAAGCAATCCGCTCTACTTCCTGCATCGTGGCCGGAATGCCAAGCTGAACTAGCCGCTCAATGATCATTTCGTTCCGCCTGCCGCGCGTCACCCGAAGCCCTGTCAGACGCTCCTGCCAAAGTCCGTTATGCCAGTCCGGATAGTAACCCAGCACATGAATGTCCCGGCCGCCCGCAACCGTGCTTAGCTCTATGCCGGGAACGACGATAATGCCAAGCCGTTCGCCTGCCGCAATGGCTTCCTCTATCCCTGCCATCGTATCATGATCCGTAATGGCTACGGCGGCAAGGCCCGCTGCCTTTGCGCGGGCAACAACAGCAGGCGGAGACATCGTTCCGTCTGAAGCCGTCGTATGATTGTGTAAATCCGCTTTTCCTACAACCATTGCTGCAAATCCTTCTCTCTTAAAAAAGTAAGGAACGTCACTGCCGAAATCGGCAAAAGGGTTGATTTCAGATAGATGGAATAGAACTGCCGTTTGAACCGAACATCCTCAATCGGCACCACATGCAGTAGTCCCAGCGCTACTTCATGTTTCACGGACGATTCCGAGATGAAGGATAAACCAAGTCCGGCTTCGACGGCCGACTTGACCGCTCCCGTACTGCCGAGCTCCATCACGATTTTCAGATCGGCAGGATCGATATTTTTGCGCTTCAGCTGTTCCTCCATGACAAGGCGAGTACCGGAGCCCTGCTCTCTGACCACAAACGGATATTGCGCCACTTCATCCAGCATCACCGTAGGCCGCTTAGACAGCGGATGATCCTTCGGCACAATCAGCTTCAGCTCATCGCTCATGACTGCTTCCATCTGCATATCAGGATGATTCACCGGGGCTTCGATCAAGCCAAAGGTCAGCTGATGATTCATGATCTCTTCCATGATCTGAGCGGTATTCATGACCTTCATGCTTATTGAAATCTCGGGAAACGTCTGTCCGAACGGGCCAAGCAGACGAGGCAGAATATATTCTCCAATGGTCAGGCTCGCTCCAAGCTGCAGCCTTCCCTTTAACTGCTTGGTGAAAGCGGACATCGCCTGATCCGTGTCGCGGATCAGCTCAATGCTTCTGCGGGCGTAGGGCATAAGCGCTTTACCCGCTTCCGTCAAATCAATCCGTTTCGTTGAACGCTGCAGCAGCTTTGTACCGAAATAATCCTCCAGCGATTGAACCTGCATCGTAACAGCCGGCTGCGTCATATGCAGGGATTGGGCGGCCGCGGAGAAGCTTCCCCGCTCGGCTACCGTGTAAAAAATATGTAGTTGGTGAAAATTAAGCGCCATCTGTCCGACCATCCTCTCATAGCGGTTATTATACTACAAATGATCGCAAAAAAGCGCAGCATCCCATGATAAGGATGATGCGCCTGCCATATTCCCTCGATTATTTTCTTTTTCGGCTGTTCTTCACCAATGTCATTCTTCGGGAATGACGAAGCCATGAATAGTATGATTTCAAGTCACGCAGCTCAATTGTTTCCGACATTCGTCCCAGGAAGGTAACAACGATCATTTTATGTAGCGGATTGCCCAGCAGATCCATGTCTGTTTCCGATGTTGCAAATTCCGCAACAAATACCAAATCGTCGTCAATCAGGTAAACATCCTCTTCATTCCGGTAATAAGACTCAACCCGTCCTTGCTTCAGGCACTCCCATAAGAATTCGGCAATATCCTCGTAGCCCGTCTTCTCACTTTCAACCCGATCCACCCACCGGCTCCTGGCATGGTTTGTAATAACGATGTCCGCCACTTTCTTATCGCCCAATTCAACGCAAAATGTTTCATAAGTACTCCATCTTCTAGTTATTTTGTCCTTCATCGTCGCCACACCTCCGTCTTAGGAACCAGGTCTTTTTTACCACTTTTTATGTATAAGGATATTTTAACCATGATTGTCCGAGATTTCAACAATAAAATAAACTCAGCCCAAAAATGTAATTATTTGTAAAATAAAATAAAAGAAAGAAGATCGCCGTACATGGTCTCTTCGTGTACCAGCGATCTTCCCGCATTATTATTTAATTATACACATGCTCACATGCTATAAAATCTTGTTTTATCAACGGCGTCTTTACTGTATTCCGTCTTTAGTTCATTGCGGTAAGATCGTTCAACCTTGCGTACGAAAGGCAGACGGCTTATATTTTTAACTGCTTCCTCTGCACGCTCTGCGTTCATGTATATCACTACATAATGCATTTTGCGTGACATATAATGAACGGTTCCGTACTTTTCCAGCGTTCTTGCCGCTTTCAGATCGCTGACCCATATGATATAACCTGTCCGTTCCGGTAACAACATCTATTCCCTCCGTCGAGTCGAATCAAGTAAAGGGCTATCCGCAGCCGCCGCTTCCGCAGCTGCATGAACCGCCGCTTCCGCAGCCGCCCGTTTTCCCTTCATTGCCCGGCACCTTAATCGTGTCGGATACCGATTCCGCAATCATGCGCGATACATCGTACAGCATCGTATCGACTTGCTGCTCGGCCAGCTTGAAGCGCTTCACGGCTTCGATCTGGTCGAGCTCACGCTCGATTAGCTTAACTTTATCCTTGGCTGCATGATAATCCGGATGAAATCTTCCGAATCGCTCACATTCCGAGAACAGCTCCTTCGCTTTCGCGAATTGCTTGGACAGTTGTTTCACCTGCTCGTCCTCGTTAACAGCTTCTTTCCAATATAGATAATCGGCAACTTCCGCCGATTGATTAATAAAGTCACCCAGCTCGTATGCGCACAGCAGCAGCGACGCCATATCCAGCGAAGAAACGCCGCTTGCATCATTGTAGGGCAGAACTGTGGTCGTTGGCATTTGTTCACCCTCTTTTCTTTTACACTTGCTTATATCCTATCATATCATAATCATTCAAAGAATTGATACAATTTTACACAAATCCACTGACTCCCGGCGCAACCAACTTCATCCCCTGCCACATTTCCGGAGTCAAGCAAACCTCCCGGTTCGCCGAGGCCTCCCTGAGCAGGCCGGTAACCGTCCAGCCGCCATCCACTCTTTCCAATCGGGCAGGAACAAACGCAACAACCGCATCATCCATGCTTAACTGTACGGGAGCCTGCCAGCTTAATGCCCTCTCCATGATTTCGAAGCGCGTGGAATGATGATAGGATCTGAGCTGCTGCATCCAATTAGTAGGTACCCGTTCGAGCTCTGGCAGAAACCGTTCGATCCTGAAATCTTCATGATTCATGATTTCGTTGCCAGCAAGCGTCCTCCCGGAAGAGCGAAGAATAAAGCTGCCAGATGCTTGATGTTCCTGCGGCAGCACGGGATAGCCGTCCGTTAGCAGCTTGGCCTTATCGACATTACCGGCATCCTGTTTTCCCCAGTCGGTAAGGCTGGTTTGAAGAATTGGAGAAATCGGAGCTCCGCCGGAAGCCGCCTGCAAAAAATTCAGGATTGAAGGGATGGTCCGCCCATGCGACAGCGCTCTTCTTATCGAGGATTGATTTAATTGCCATACGGATAACTGGTCATCGCTCTTTCTGTCAGCGATAAGCTCGAGTTCCCAGCGGATGCGATACGTACAGCCCGGCGGAACAAGAAGATCGCCGTTAGGTTCACTCATGATCGGTTCCGGACGCATGGCCGGAAGCTGTTCTTGATGCATGAATAGCGGCATCATCGTCCATCGGAGCATCCTCCCGCCCTCGGTCCTTGCGAGCTCAACCCAGCCGAAGACACGTAGCAGCTTCAAACAGCTGTTCATGCTTTGCTCCCAGTCCACCTCCTTTAAACCTAGTTGAAGGAACTGCGCTGATACAGCCGCTTCCGAATACCAAGTCCCCGGGTCAAGGCGGGCTAGAAGAGCCATGATATGCCACATCGCCGGTTTCTTCTCCAGCAGATCTTCCAAACACCATTGCAGCAATAAAGCTTCTTGCATAAGCTCAGGCTCCGAGAACCATTCTGCCAGCCTGTTCTTCTCCCAGCGTAACCGGTTCTTTTCGTGGACAAGCACGCCTAAGTGCTCGCTTACCTTCAAGAGGAAAGCTGCCGCAGGACGATAGGGATCTTGATTGGCGGACTGCCAACCCGCCTGCGCCATATCTTCATCCGTAAACGAAATAGCAAGCATCAGCTTAGCCGTTGTTTTCTTGGGCAGTATTCCTTTGGCGGTCAGATCAGTACCCGTGCGGGCCAGCTCTGCCCATGCGGCCAGCAGCTGCCTACCTAGAGGCTTACTCGCTGCATCCTCTTGCCTCTGCTCCCAATGCGCGAAAGCAGCACCTTCTGCGGGCAGCTTGTTTATTCCGAACAAGAACGGATGCCATAGCATAAAGCAATCACTTGGCATCGCATACAGCCTTTCTCCCCAGCCCTGACGGAGGGCAAAGACGATTCCGGCGTTTTGCAGCTGGATAAGACCATACCGGAACTCTGCTCCGGATAATTCCTCCCGCAATGAAAAAAGCCGCTCCTCCGAAACAGGACCGGCTCCAAAGCAGCTATAGAACGTCCGCAAGACCGCGACGCTTGCTTCATCCATTCTTTCTACCGCTTCCTGAATAGACAGCTTATCAATAACCGCATTCTCCCAGCACAGCCCGCGATTTGCGGCTTCTATCCAGAAGGGAGAATCCATGAATTGCTGCTTGGTTTCACTCGTCAGCTTCTCCGACCATTCTTTCACAAACATGAAGATACCCTCCCTTATTTATACCGTTATCGTTTCTCAAGCTCATATTGGTAGCCCTGCTCCAGCATAAACATCTGCCGCCTGGCGGCGTATTCCGTTTCGCTGGTATCGTCCGTTACGATTGTGTAAAACCATGCCTCATTCAGCCCGCCCTTCGGGCGCAAAATACGGCCGATCCGCTGTGCTTCCTCCTGCCTCGAACCATAGCTTCCCGAAATTTGAATCGCTACGGCGGCATCCGGCAGATCCACCGCGAAATTCGCTACCTTGGAAACAGCCAGGACCGGAACGTCGCCCGCCTTAAACTGTTCGTATAAGCTTTGACGCTCCTGCTGCGGCAATTCACCTGTAATGACGGGCACCGCGAGCGAATCGGCCAGGGCGTGCAGCTGGTCCAGATATTGCCCGATAATAAGGGTCGGGGTACCTTGATGCCGCTCCAGAAGCTGGCGGACAACGGTTACCTTGCCGGGGTTCTCTGCCGCGAGCCTGGCCCTTGACCGCTTTTCCGAGGAGTGATAAAGCTCCGAAATCCCCTGATCCAGCGGAACGCGGATCTCCGTGCATTTGACGGAAGCGATATGACCTTCCGCTTCAACCGTTTTCCACTGAAGTTCGAATTGCTTAGGCCCGATCAGAGAAAAGACATCCTCTTCACAGCCATCTTCCCTCACCAGGGTGGCGGTCAGCCCCAGCCTTCTTGTAGCTTGAATATCGGCCGTCATACGGAACACTGGCGCAGGCAGAAGATGCACCTCGTCATAAATAATGAGTCCCCAGTCCCGCTCCGAGAACAGCTTCATATGGCTAAACGAGTCCTTCTTGGACTTGCGGTGGGTCAGAATCTGATAGGTGGCAATGGTAACGGGACGGACCTGTTTCGAAGATCCCGTATATTCCCCAACCTCCGACGGAAGGAGAGTGGTCTTATCGAGCAGCTCCTCCTTCCACTGCTGCACGCTCGTGGCGTTTGAGGTCAGTATGAGCGTTGCGCTGTTCAGCCTAGCCAGCGCGGCGATGCCAACAATGGTCTTGCCCGCTCCGCACGGAAGCACTACAACTCCGCTGCCCCCCTGAATCGTTCCTTCCTTATAAAAGAGATTAACCGCTTGATGCTGATAATCCCTTAGCATAAATGACCGGCCCTGCTTCGTAACATGCCTGAGCGCTACAGACAAAGCTTCCCCCGTATGATAACCGGCAAGATCGATGACGGGAAAACCAAGTCTAATCAATTCTTGCTTAAGCTGCCCCCTGTGTTCCGGGCTAACCTCCCAGGTCCCGCCGTTTATCCGTTCCTGCAGACATTCCGCAATGACAGAATGACCAGCGAGCTCATGAAGCAGGCTTTCCTCCCCGTATAACAGCAGCTTGCCCTCGCTGATTTCGAGGCGCAGCTTACCGTACCGTTCCATCAGGATGCGAATATTCGTCTCCAATACGCCAGGTAGGCCATACCTTGCGTATTGTTTCAATGAATCAATAATAGATGCCGCGTCCATCCCCGTTGAAGCTGCGTTCCATAGGGATAGCGAAGACATTTTATACGTATGCCAATTACCCGGACGTTTCACCAGCTCGGCGAACAAGATCAGCTTCCTGCGCGCTTCCTCCGCCATTGGATGCTCGTAATCGAGCAGCACCGTCATATCCGATTGAACAATTAAAGGTCCATCTTGATGTTCCAACAATACGTTTCTCCCCCTATGCTTACAGCAGTAACTAGCTCACCTCACAGTATGCAAAAATATCCAGCATTTTATACGGAAAACGGGACTTCTCCAAGGTACTACACCCCGTAAAAGTCCCGTTCTTTCATCTAATGCACATGCTCCGAAATTTCATTCAGAGCTGCACCGGCCTCCTGAATGAAGCCATCCCGGATAGCCAGATCGCCTATTGCGACTACGCCAACCAAATGGCCATTCTCTACGACAGGAAGACGGCGGATTTTGTGCCTCGCCATCAATCCCGCCGCTTCCTCCATTGACGTATCAGGCGAAATCGTAAGCAGTTCCCTTGTCATAACCGTCTCTACGGCCGTTGAACCGGAATGCTTCTCGGCGTATCCCCGTACGACTAAATCCCGGTCGGTTACCGCGCCAATCAACTTTGTACCCTCTACAATAGGAATAAATCCAATATCATGCTGCTTCATTAAGACGGCAAGCTCATACACGTTATCCTTTAATGTTGCCGTGATACAAGGCGAGGACATAACCTCTTTGACCTGTTTACCCAAGGCGGATACCTCCTTCATCTGAATATCTTGCTGTTAGGATATCCAGCCTGCAGTTCCGTCATGCTTTGGCAAAATCTTCCGCCATCTGAATAAGCAATTGGGCAGAATGCACCATGGCGCGCTCATCGATGTCAAAACGCGGATGATGATGGGCATGCACCACTCCCGTCTCTTCATTGCCCGCTCCAATAAACATAAAGCATCCCGGTACTTTCTCCAGATAATATGAGAAGTCTTCCGCAACCATCATCGCTTCCGACCGAATGGTGTTCGCTTCGCCAAACAGTTCTCCCGATACGCGGAAGAAACGGCCCGCTTCCTGCTCATCATTCACAACGGGCGGATAACCGATACGCATATGATAATCGTACTTTGCTCCGTACATGCCGCATGTGTGCTTAACCAGCTGCTCAAGCCGCTCATGGGTGAGCTTTCGAGTCTCTTCATCAAAGGTACGGACAGTCCCTTTCATGACGCAGCGTTCCGCAATGACATTATTCGTCGTCCCGGCCTGGAAGGAACCGATGGTAACGACTGCAGGCTTCAGCGGATCAACGTTGCGACCAACGATCGATTGAACGGACTGCACCAAAGCCGAACCAATAACTATTGTATCTACCGTCTTATGCGGCATGCCGCCATGTCCGCCAAGCCCAACGATTTCTAATGTAAACTCATCTGCCGCTGCCATAAACGGCCCGGGCTTTGTGGAGGCCTGTCCATAAGGGAGCGGCGACCATAAATGAACGCCATAGATCGCGTCAACGCCGTCGAGCGCACCGTCCTCTATCATCCGGAGTGCACCGCCGGGCGTCTGCTCCTCGGCAGGCTGGAAGATTAAGCGCCGTTCGCCGGCAAGCTCGGCTTTATGCTGCTGGTAATAGCTCGCCACCGCAAGCAATGCCGCCGTATGCCCGTCGTGACCGCAGGCGTGCATAACCCCCGGTACTTTGGAGCGGTAATCGCATTCCTTCTCGTCTTGAATGGGAAGCGCGTCAATATCTGCTCGAAGCGCAACTACAGGTCCAGGCAAATCCCCTTTGATCGTAACCAGAAGACCGTGACCGCCGACGTCTTTGCGCACCTCACAGCCAAAAGCGTTTAATTGATCTGCAATCCATCGGGATGTATGTACCTCTTGGAATGACAGCTCCGGGTTCTGATGGAGATGTCTGCGCCACCGGACCATATCCGGATAAAGACGCTGCAGCTGTTCTTTTATGTAGCCGCTTGTCTTCATGCAGCATACCTCCTAAAAAGTTTTGTGAAAACGAAAGCTTTACATCGCAAAGTTGAAACAAAACTTACTTCGTAAGCATTAACTTGGTTTTGTGAAAACGAAAGCTTTGCATCGCAAAGCTTAAAGAAACAAAACTTACTTCGTAAGCATTAACTTCGTTTTGCGAAGCAAAACTTGCTTCGTAAGCATTAACTTGGTTTTGTAAAACAAAACATGGTCTTTGTTCTATTCTAACAGAACCAGTCGATGGGGCAAAGAGAAAGCATGCCCTCCAGGAGAGAGTAAGTCTTGCGCTGACTGGGGAAACATACTATCATGGGAAAAGAATGCAAGTGAGTTTTGTGTACAAAACTTAGCTTCTTAAGCATTAACTTAAATTTCATAAGCAACTATAGGAGGAAATAACGATGATTATTGAAAATTCGGGTCTTGACGGCCTTCAAAGCGAATTGGCTCATCTCGATGATTCTGCCGAGCAGCTTGGTTTTGTACGCTGGCAATGGGAATATTATCGCGCTACATACGATCTTAAGCTGGAAGACCAAGCGACAAAATCGGAATATTTCGTGCGCGTTAACACTCGCGCGGTTGAAGGCAAGCTTGAAAATCCTCATGCCGTGCTCGTAATTGAACACGTATACATCGGAAAAGCTACCTTCCCGCACGGACTTGAATACGAATCGCCGATTCCTCAGCCCATTATGTCGGTAGCGAATCAACGTCTTGAGCAACTGAAACAACTGCTTGCCTAATATGAAGAAGACACAGCAGAATGGCAGTCGTGGCAGACCGGACTTTCTGCTCCTTATCTTAACGCTGCTGCTTGTTGGATTTGGACTAGTCATGGTGTTCAGCGCAAGCTCGAACGTCGCCCTTGTCTCATCCAAATTCAATAACGATCCCTTTTATTTCACGAAGCGGCAGCTGGCATGGGCGGTTCTCGGCATCTTTTCCATGCTTTTCCTGATGAATCTCCCTTACCAGATCTTTAAACGGGGATTTCTTCTGCTATTTATTCCCGTCCTGTTTATGCTGATGGTTGTGCCATTTACCGAACCCGTCAATGGCGCACGAAGCTGGTTTCAGATTGGCTCCCTTGGCATTCAACCAACTGAGCCCGCCAAGCTGGCTATCATTCTCTACCTGGGAGCTCTGATCTCCAAGAAAGGCGAGAAATTCCGCGACTTTAAGAAGGGGCTCGTTCCGGTCTTGGTCATTGTGGCGATCATTTGCGGGCTTATCATGGCTCAGCCGGATTTGGGCTCTTGTATGGTTCTTGCCTCTTGCGCGATCATCATGATCATTGCAGGCGGCGCCAACCTAAAGCAGGTAGCCGTTTCTGGCGGAGTAGCCGCTATTGGAGTCGCTATACTGGCGGCTATCGGGATGGCTACCAATCCTACAGGTTGGGAATACCGGATCGCCCGGTTTACCGCTTATTCTGATCCTCTTGCCGATCAACAGGGTTCCGGTTTCCAGCTGGTCTCTTCTCTGCAGGCACTAGGGCATGGCGGCGTGACGGGAGCGGGCTTTGGGGAAAGCGTACAAAAGCTGCATTACCTGGACTATCCTTATAACGACTTTATCTTTTCGGTCATTGCCGAGGAGCTGGGATTTATCGGCGCAAGCCTGTTCCTCTTATTTTATCTGCTTTTCCTCTGGCGGGCGCTTATCATTGCTCTGCGCTGTCCTGATCACTACGGAACGATTATAGGCGTCGGAATTGTCGGCTTGTTCGGCATGCAGGCGTTCATTAATGTCGGCGGTGTGACCGGCGCAATTCCGCTTACCGGCGTAACGCTGCCGTTCGTCAGCTACGGGGGCTCTTCCTTGCTGGTCTGTCTGATGTGTATAGGCATACTTCTTAGTATTTCGCGGGAAGCAAACAAGCAGGACAAGCCAGAGCGCACGAAACGCTCGCTTCACCATTGAGAATAAAAAAGGCTGAACCCGGTTAACAACGGTTCAGCCTTTTTTATGTAAGTCCCGCATCCCTATTTCAGACGCACCTGAGACTCTTCTGTTGTTTCTTCTTCTTTGAAGGCAACGCCTTCCACTTTCACGTTCACTTCTACCACATTAAGACCGGTCATATTTTCTACCGATTCTCTAACATTAAGCTGCAGCTGTCTGCAGACCTCTTGAATCGGAATGCCATAATGGACGATAACACGAAGGTCGATTGCCGCTTCCAACTGACCCACTTCAACGGATACGCCTTTTTGCACGTTTTTACCGCTAAGGCGTTTCGCAAGTCCTTCGGAAATCCCGCCTGACATTCCGGCAATGCCTGGAGTCTCAAGCGCAGCGAGTCCTGCAATCGTTGCCACTACATCGTCTGAAATACGGATAATGCCTGTTTGAAGGTCCTCGTTCATGTTATTCCACTCCTCAATTTGCCATATATCATTATTGTACTGGATGGCTCAATTTGAAGCAAGAAAGGAAGTTCGTCTCGCGCAAGGCTAATGCAATATTTTATGGAAAAGTTTACATGGTTGTCTTTTTTCGTTATGATTAATAATGTTTTTTAGACCTACATAATCAAAGAGGTGGAATTGGTGAGACAGAAACTGTTTTTTGGCGGACTGATCGTATTCTTCGCCCTGAGCGCCATCGGGCATTTCGCCCATTGGGACATGACGCTTCAATTTATCCTTTCTGCCATCGCCGTCGTATTTGTAGCGGGTTTTCTAGGCAAAGCGACGGAAAGCGTTGCCCATTACGCAGGGCAGCGGCTTGGCGGCTTTCTTAACGCCACGTTTGGCAACGCGGCAGAGCTGATCATCGCGATCTTCCTCGTTAAAGAAGGCTTGTTCGATACAGTAAAAGCGAGTATTACCGGTTCCATCATAGGCAACCTGCTGCTCGTGCTTGGTCTTAGCCTCCTTGTTGGCGGCATCAAATTCAAACAGCAATTTTTCAATAATCAATTGGCCGAGCATAACGCAACGCTGATGATTATGGCTGTTATTGGCTTGTTTGTACCGGCCGTCTTTGTAGGCGCCGAGCACTTCACGCTGAACAAGGACCATTTCCTAAGCATTACGGTTGCTTGCATTCTGATCGTTTCTTATCTGCTCTGGCTGGTCTTCTCGATGATCACCCACAAGGATGTTCTAGCGGACAAAGATATGAATGCCGATCATGGCGAAGAGCCAGCCTGGTCCAAAGGCTTATCCATCATCCTGCTGGTAGTAGCAACGGTAATGGTCGCTTTTGTCAGCGAATGGCTTGTCCATACCCTTGACAGCTTCACCGAGAAGTTTGGCCTCTCCGAGCTGTTTGTAGGCGCATTTGTGATCGCGATTATCGGCAACGCGGCGGAACACAGCGCGGCGGTTATGCTGGCGATGAAAAACAAAATCGGCGCAGCAGTCGAGATCGCCATCGGCAGCAGCTTGCAAATCGCCTTGTTTGTTGCTCCTGTGCTGATTCTGATCAGTGCAATCATGGGCAATACGATGGATATCATCTTCACTCCGATTGAATTAACCGCCATTGGAGTTTCCGTCTTTATCGCGAAATCCGTTTCGCGGGACGGGACAACGAACTGGTATGAAGGCTTCCTGCTTCTTATGGTTTACGTTATCCTGGGCGTTGCCTTCTATCTTGTATAAATCTATAAAACAAAAAAAGAGTAGGCTCCAAACGGAGTCTACTCTTTATTATTTAATGCTTCATACAATTGAGCCAAGTTGCGTTCCAATCGGCTTAACATCTCTTTCCCGCTCTGCTCGGCAATCAATCCCGCGCGCACAGCAAAGTCAATCTCCCGCGAGAATCCATACATTTGCGTGTCCAAAACCTCTTCGTACAGCGGACATTGACGGGTCGTCAAGTTCTCCATCTGAACTTCGATAAGTTTTTCTATTTTACTCGCATCTTCCGTAAGGAGACGAAGCGCTTTCTCATGCAATTGAATCGTGACTTCCGGTGAAGACATCGTTTTCCCCCCTGTGCGTGTACCCGCCGTCGTCTATATCTTTTATATTAGACGAAAAAGAGCTAATACACAAGGACAAAACAAAAAAGCGCTTCTTCTTTTCAGAAGAAGAAACGCTTTGTTTGTGACCTAAACGGTCTATTCGCTAATTACTGCAACATTCAAATTATGTTTAGCAAAAATTTCAGCCATCTTCGCTTTCGCTTCCTCAGCATCCGGACCATGAACATGAAGCTCATAAGCGTGGCCGCCTACCAGCGTCGTAAACAGTCCAAGAATGCTCTTAACGTCGATATATTTGTTGTCGGCTTGCAGAACGATGGAAGAGCGGAATTGGCTAGCCGCCTGAGAAATTTCTACGATAGCTGCATTGTTGGACATGGGGAATCCCTCCAGTTAATTAGTAAAGCTTTCCTTGACATCATGATAACCCGAAACATAACATCCATCAAGAGAAAAGTTCAAAAACGCTTCATTTTCATTTATTTCAAATTTTCGGAATTTAATGCTTCCAGCTCGGGAAGCACAAATACGCCGTCTTTGCGGATTAATACATCATCAAAATAAATTTCTCCGCCGCCGTATTCCGGACGTTGAATCAACACTAAATCCCAATGAATGGAAGAACGGTTCCCGTTATCCGTTTCTTCATATGCTTGACCTGGTGTAAAATGCAAGCTGCCCGCAATCTTCTCATCGAACAAAATATCGTTCATCGGATGCAGGATGTACGGGTTAAAGCCGATTGCAAATTCGCCGATATAACGCGCGCCTTCATCGCTGTCCAGAATCTCGTTCAGCTTCTTCGTATCGTTGCTGGTCGCTTTGACGATCTTGCCGTTCTCAAATATAAACGAGATATTCTGGAACGTGGTTCCGGAATATACGCTTGGTGCATTATACGTAATAACTCCATTAACCGAATCCCGTACAGGCGCGGAGAATACTTCACCGTCCGGAATATTTCGCTGCCCGGAGCATTTTTTCGCCCCGATATCTTTAATCGAGAACGACAGATCCGTTCCCGGCGATACGATACGAACTTTATCGGTACGCGACATCAGCTTCTGCAGAGGATCCTGCGCGCGGTCCATCTTCGCGTAATCCAGGTTGCATACATTAAAGTAGAAATCCTCGAACGCTTCCGTGCTCATGTTAGCCAGCTGAGCCATCGAGGGAGTCGGATAACGGAGAACAACCCACTTCGTCCGTTTTACCCGCTCCTCCATATGTACGGGATGGGTGTATAATTGCTCGTATAAACGTATTTTTTCTTTGGGCACATCAGACAGCTCATTTACATTCGAACCCGAACGCACGCCGATATAGCCTTGCATTTGCTCCATACGCTCCAGATCAAGCTTCGCCCAGAGCTCGATCTGCTCCTTGGTTGCATGCGTCAGCATGGTTCGCAGGACAGAACGGTCGCTAAGCTCGACAAACGGTCTTCCCCCGCGTTTGGTCACTTCTTCAATCAGGCATTTCCCCAGCTCAAGCTCAAGTCCAATCAAATCGATCAGTACATTGTCGCCGGGCTGTACATCAATTGAGTAGCCGGCCAGATTAGCCGCCAGCTTTTGCAGTCTTGCATCACGCATCTTTCTCGAACCTCCATTTTATCAAGCACTGTTTTTGGAAAAACAGCCTTCGAACATATTAGCATGTTGACTGCTTATTGAACAGTTCCAGTTCCGTCAAAGGAATCGAAGCTAACGTTGGTGTCCCGTTTCTCTTGTTTATCCTGACCGGAGAGGGAATAATGAAAAATCGTATGTTCCTTCAGCTTGAGCGGCACAAGACTCCCCCTGTCAATCAGCACATCATATTGGGATTGGACCTGCAAGGACTTCAGCATGTTGTCCATCTGTTTGCGCGAATCGTTAAACTCCTTCATCCATGCCGTCTTATACGCCCCCTCCTCGAGCGGAGCCTTGGCTGCCAGCTTATTCATCTCTTGTTGAAGCTGCTCTTTCCACAGCTTGTTAGCATCCTTATCGTTCAACACAACATGAAGAGCGACCGTGTCCGCGCTCGAGGCTGCTTCGTTGAAGCTTACTTTCTTGTTTGCGTTTTTTACTTTCTGCAGCAATTCAATCGGACTCCACTCCAACTCTTCCCCATCGTCGCCCTGCGCATGAAGCCTTGTATGCTCTTCGATATGCCCTTTAAAAGTACGCGGCGCCGTGGCGAATCCTTCCGCGGTATAAATGGTTGTTTGACCGGAGAAAGCATACTGGTCTGTTCCAGCTAGTCCGGCAATCGATAAATTAAGCCACTCCTCCGGCGGATGGCTGGCGTTCGAGCATCCTGCAAGCGTGAGAGGCAAGACGGCAAGAAGCACAGCTATAAGCGTATGTTTGATCGTCTTCATTTAACACTGCACCTTTCGTCAAATCGTTCCAGATGATCTTATCGTCCCCTTAACGGACAGTGGCTTATTCCGATATAAGCAAAAAGAAAAGGACACCAGCAGAGGTGTCCCCGATTTATCATGCTCTTTAATTGGCTTGTCCGACATAGATTCTGTTTCTTCCGTTATTCTTAGCTTCATACAACGCCATATCGGCTCTGTAGAACAACGATTCAACGCTGATCTTCTCATTCTCGAATGTCCATTCGGAGACGCCGCAGGATACCGTTACGACCGGTTTGGTCTCGCCTTCAACTTGCGTCCGGATTCGCTCTGCAATCCGGTAAGCCTGATCCGAACGGATACCCGGCAAATAAACGGCCAGCTCTTCCCCGCCCCATCTGGCGGCAATATCGCCTTGACGGATGGAGCTGCGAATAATGCTGCTGACCTGCACGAGAATTTGATCCCCCACCTGATGGCCAAACGTATCATTGATCTGCTTGAAGTGATCAATATCAACCAGAATAAGCGCTCCGAGAGGATCCTTACGTTGGCGGCTTTGAATCTGTTCATTCAAGTAATGGCGGGCATGAAGGCCCGTTAAATTATCCGTAATGACCATCCTGCGCACTTCGGCATGAAGAGATGCATTGGTAATAGCAAGTCCTATATGCGTAGACATCACCTGAAGCAGCTTATAATTGTCATAGGAGAAAAAGTTCGCGCTCTTATGGGCGACCATAATAACGCCAGCAACTTCCGAGTCGACAAGAATAGGCGTGGCGATAAGCGAACGCGCGCCCGTATTATCCATCAGCTTCGAGTTTACGACTCTCGTATGCCAATAATCCGAAATAATAAGCGGCTCCTTCGTCCGGTACACAATCCCGGAGAAGCCATATTCCGGCGAGAAATGCTCGCTAGACATCGCCGGTATGTTGCTTGCAGTGACGATAAATTGATTCAGTTCCTTGTTAAGCTGAAGCACGCAGCAATAATCCGCATCAAATACGCTAAGAAGCTCCGACGATGCAAATTTGAAGATCTCTTTCAGCTTAAGCGATTGATTTAGTCGCTTCGTAAGCTCATTAATTAATCGCAGCTCATTAATAAGCAGGTTGGACTGCTCGTACAGCTTCGCGTTCTCGAAGGCCGTACCCGCTGTATCCGCGAGTAGCACAAACGCAGGCAGGTCGGCATCGTCCCAGTTACCGGAATTAATCGTGAGGCATAATACGCCGTAGGCAGCCTGCTTGCCCGTCATCGGCACCGCAAGCCGTTTCGCGCCTTCCCGATCCTGCTCCGTAACCAGCTTGCCCTCCAGAAAGGACTTCGCCACCAGATCATGGGCAGCATTCTTGAACACAAGCGGCTTTACGCGGGGATCTCCGTTGACATGGTCCTGGGACAGATATAACTGCGCCACCGAGTCCGGATATAGCTGTTCCAGGCTGCTGAGCATCTCCGACAAGACCGAGGTGACATCAAACTGGTCATAGAGCCTCTTCGCCGCCAGGAATAAAGCATCTCTCCTGCTTGCTTCCTTATCCGTCCGCTTCTGATACAACAGCAAATCCTTAATAAATAGCTGCTCAAACTTCCGGTAAAAGCATGTCCGAAAATGCATGGCACTAAGCTGCGCCACTGACTTCGCTTGAAAGTCATTGGCCTTCTCTGTTACATAAACAAAGACGCAAAAAGGACGACGGTCCGAACGAGTAAGAACGGGAACGGCAACGGCCTCCAGTCTATGCTCTTCTTCTGTCGATCCTGATGTCATTGCGGCGGCGGCAGCCAGCCGTGCAGCGGCGATAACCTCCGCATGCTCATTTATGTCGATCGTTCCTGCGGATCCGATCATATTCCTGTCCAGATCAAACAATACAAACCGTCCGACCGCAAGCATAACTTGTTCATCGGTTTCCCTGCGCCAGTCTTCAAAGCTTTCCTGAAGCAGCGGCAGCAAGTACGGTTCATCCGCAGCTTGAATATCTTCGTTCTCAAACCATATTGTTCGCGTATCTTCATCAACTCGATGAACTGCCGCGGCAGCTTCATCCAACGCCTGACGATTATGATATAGATCCGCCATCGGCAACACCCAGCCCTTCCCTGCATTAAAGGAGACGAGTCTATCAAACTATTCTATTATTTATAATCATATCTTATTTTTGAGAATTTTGCACTACTCAATATTCCATCTTTTAGGTCTTTAGAACCGCGTTCCCTGCGGATTATGGCAAGTGCTGACGCCTTGACAAAGCCAATCGATTTCATATATTATCTATAGATGAATGCATGGGCGTACGGTTTTGTGTCACCCTCAGAAATACGTTCGCTGATATACCAGCGGCTGAACTGTTTATCAGGCTTCGAAGATTCGAGCATAGAGCGTATTCGGCGAAACACAACCCCATCCTCAAAAATACAATTTTGAAGGAGTTACACAACTCATGTCACGTTATACAGGTCCTAAATTTAAATTAAGCCGCCGTCTTGGCATTTCCCTGAGCGGTACTGGCAAAGAATTGAAACGTCCATTCCCTCCAGGCCAACACGGTCCTAACCAACGCAAAAAGCTGAGCGGTTATGGCGTTCAATTGCAAGAAAAACAAAAACTGCGTCACATGTACGGCTTGAACGAGAAGCAATTCCGCAACTTGTTCGACAAAGCGGCTAAACTGAAAGGTATCTCCGGTGAAAACTTCATGGTTCTTCTTGAGAGCCGCCTGGACAACCTTGTTTACCGTCTTGGCTTTGCTAACTCCCGTGCAGGAGCACGTCAGTTGGTATCGCACGGTCATGTAACAGTAAACGGCAAAAAAGTCGACATCGCTTCCTACACGGTATCGACTGGCGACGTAATCGGTCTGCGCGAGCGCAGCCGTGCTCTGAAATCGATCAAAGAAGCGATTGAAGGCCGTCATCACCTGCCGAACTACCTGGAATACAATGATCAAGCAGTTGAAGGCAAATACGTTCGTCTTCCAGAACGTGCTGAGCTGTCCCAAGATATCGACGAGAAACAAATCGTCGAGTTCTACAGCCGCTAATTGTTTGACTGGGAAAACCCCGGGAGCTTTTGCTCTCCGGGGTTTTTTTGTTTCCATTTATAGGTTTTACCTATAAAGTGAATAGATATTATATATTTCACTTATATGGATATCAGAGGTAAAAATAAAGCATGAACTAAACGGAGGCGATGAAAATGAACAAACAGCAAAGCTCGCAAGAATGGAATCCCGGAACCTATGATACGAAGCTTGGCTTTGTATCCAAGCTCGGCCAAGGCATTCTGGAATGGCTGGATCCAAAGGCCGGCGAACGCATTCTGGATTTAGGCTGCGGTACGGGTGACTTGGCCGCGGAAATCGCCGGTTTTGGTTCAATAGTAACCGGAATGGATCAGTCGGAACCCATGATTGCTACCGCAAGAAATAAATATCCGGCTATGTCTTTCCTTGTTGGTGACGGCGAGCATTTCAAGGTGGATGCTCCTTTTGACGCTGTTTTCTCAAATGCTGCCCTTCACTGGATGACCAATGCAACGGGTGTTATCGAGTCCGTCAGGGAAGCGTTAAAGGACGGAGGGCGATTTGTCGCCGAATTTGGCGGCAAAGGCAACGTCGACACTTTTGTCCGGGCTTTTTATCAAGTGATGCCTCGGTATGATGTTAATCCCGCTGAAAGAGATCCCTGGTTCTTCCCTTCCATTGGCGAGTATGCGGGCTTGCTTGAGCAGAATGGCTTCGAGGTTCGGATCGCCGAGCATTTCGACCGCCCGACTCCGCTGCCCGAGGGCGAGAAAGGCGTTATGCATTGGCTTGACGGATTTGGCGATGCTTTCTTCAAGGGCATGGACGAGGCAGCTAGGCAGGCAGCCAAGCAAGAGGTTTACGAAACAGCCAGACAACAGCTGCAGGTTGTAAATGGCGTCTACCAAGCCGATTACAGACGTATTCGCGTCGCGGCGGTTAAATTGTAACAAAGAAAATCCCGGAGAGGATTTAAGTCCGCTCCGGGATTTTGCATGTTCCGTTATTCTTTCTTCTCAATAGGCTCGGCAGGCTGCGGAATCTGAACCGGGGTCTCGGCCGCCGCTGCCGCCGGCAGGTTCAAAGCGCCGGATACCCGTGAAGTTAAGCCTTTCATCAAGGAATTGACATCAATACCCGATACGTTCTTCAGCATTTCAGGCGCTGTCGCCATTAAGCTCGTTACATAATTGCTGAGGCGGGCAGCTCCTTCCCCATGACCGGTATCCACAACGGTAAGCTTGTCGATGCCTTTAATCGGCTCTGCCACTTTCCCGGCAAGCTCTGGCAGCATTTTGACGATAATATCGAGTATCGCGGCTTCGCCAAAGCTTTCGAACGCTTGAGCGAGCTTTTCTTTCGCTTCTGCTTCAGCAAGACCCCGCAGACGGATAACCTCGGCTTCCGCAGTACCCTTTGCCCGTTCCGCGTCGGCAACCGCCATACCCTCCAGGCGCTTCTGCTCGGCATTCGCCTTCGCTTCCGCTTCAATGCGATATTGCAAGGCATCCGCTTCGCGCAGGCGTTTGGTTTTATCCGCTTCCGCTGCCTGCTCAACCGCATAACGGTCTGCTTCCGCCTTTTTCTTCACTTCAGCGTCATACTGCTTCTCACGACGCAAGATTTCCTTCGCTTCCAGGTCGATCTCGCGTTCCTTGCGGACAAGCTCAACCTTCATTTGCTCCTCAACCACACTTTGCTTCGCGCGGGCTTCCTGGATAAAATAAGCCTGATCGGCTTCCGCTTTCGCCATGTCCTGATCGCGTTTGAAGGATGCGATCTTCAGCTCCTTCTCTTTCCCTGCTTCAGCTATGTTCGTATCGCGAAGCAGCTCCGCCTTCTGGCCTTCTTCTTCCGCAAGCGCCTTCTTGATCCGGGAGTCTCTTACAGCTTCCGCTTCCGCTATGTCCGCATCACGCTTAACGGCCGCGATACGCGGTTTACCTAAAGCATCCAGATAGCCGTGCTTATCGCGCAGGTCCTTGATCGTGAAGGATACGATCTGCAATCCCATCTTCTTCAAGTCCTTCGCTGCGACGCCTTGAACCTCCTGAGCGAATCTGTCGCGGTTCCGGTACACTTCCTCTACCGTCATTGAGCCCAATATGGCACGAAGATGGCCTTCAAGCACCTCTTGCGCCTCGCTTTTCAGCGCTTCGGTTGGTTTGCCCATAAATTGCTCGGCTGCTGTTGCGACATCTTCAACAATCCCGCCGATCTTAATTATCGCGACGCCGTCCGCCATAACCGGAACGCCTTGCTCCGTATATACTTCTGGGGTGGAGACATCCAGCTTATGAGAGAGCAGCGAGAGAAATTCCGCCTTCTGGAAGATCGGAAGGATAAAAGCGCCGCCGCCTCTTACGATTTTAATTTTGCGGCCGGAATCATCGGTGCTTACATTTCGGCTGCCGAGAAAGGAACCGGTCACAATCATCGCCTCATCCGGACTAACTGTACGGTAACGCGCCCAAAAGGCAATACCGAGAATGACTAATACAGCTACGACAATCACAGGAATAACAAGATACTCTGGCATGAAATATTCTCCTCTCAGCTTATGCACTTCTTAACCTAATAAGGGTCCAGCTTGGAAACGTACAGCGTATTGTCCTTCACTTCCACAACTACAACCCTCACTCCTCCGGGAATGGACTCCCCATCAAAGCTTGCTGCAATTTGATTGGTATGGCCTGCCCCTGCCTTTACAAGCACTTCGCCATACCCCTTTGAAGGGATAGCCGTGATGACTTCCGCAATCTTGCCGCTCAAATCCTTCTCTGACAGCGCGATCGAGTTCTCGCTTTGGCTCATCGGCTTCACATACAGGAAATAACCGCCGCCCCCAACCAGCACACCACAACATATAGCGAGCAGCAGTACTGCAGCAATCCCAAGAGCAGTATAATGCGCAAGCAGCAGCCCCGCACCGCCAAATGCGGTGAGCCCTCCTACCAGCGAGGTCGGATTCAGCCACGGATGACCATCCAGCGATAAGAAATCAAGGATGCCGTCAAGCGCATGACCAATCAAATCTCCGAGCAGGGCGCTTATCAAGGCATATAAAGCTCCACCGACGAAACATCCCCAAAATACCGCCTCCAATTCCATCCCCCTCTCACAGCATCCATATGCTGTTAATTCATACGCATAGACCCTCTGTTTTGTTGCGAAAAAAAATGAACCTTGCTTGTCGCAAGCTTCATTAATCTGATTGTTTCGCTCATTAACAAAAGCTGCATTTTAACAAATCGGCGTTTACCAGCTTGGAAGAGATCGTCGCGGCATGACCTGATCCAGTTACGCCATACAACTTTTCCTCAATTTCCACGTCTATAAATTACAGTAAACACAAGAATCCTCCATGCCCTTAAGGACAAGAAGGATTAGCTCGCTGCCACAATCAAAAATTTGGGCAATATAACATTACGGACTCTTGCATTATAGCTTGATAACAGGCGTGATCGACATGATTCGAAGTTTACTCAAGACCCTTCAACGCTAAATAGCATGCATACCATAGGGGTAATGGGAAGTCAATCATGCTAGTGCTTCAAAAACTTGATCTGTGTTATAATAGATTCTGTCATTTAGAGGGGGAATTTGTACATATGCAAGAAGAAGATCGCAAATCGCCGCCCCGCAGGAGCGGATGGCGTACATTCGGAATCATATCATTAATGACTGTCAAATGGCTCATCTATTTCGGCATATTTATTGGTTTATTAACCGGCGGAGCTTTAACTGGTTATGTGGCCTCGCTGGTGAAAGGCGAGGAAGTTCGTCCTCGAACCTTAATTGAGGAAAAAGTAAATGAGAATTCGATTACGGGCTATGTGTATTTCAATGACGACACGCTTGTCGGACAGCTCCGGACCGAGGAAGACCGGACGCCAATCGAATACGATGATCTGCCAAAGCAGGTTATCGATGCCGTTCTTGCCATTGAAGATAATAACTTCATGCATCACAAAGGCGTCGACATCAGCGGCCTCGGACGGGCCGTGAAGCAGAAGCTTCTTAATGAAGACACCCAGACCGGCGGCAGTACGCTCACCCAGCAGCTGGCGCGCCGCGTATTCCTCAGCCTGGACAAAACCGACAGCCGCAAAGTGAAAGAGATGTTCCTTGCGCTTCGGATGGAACGGTATTTAACCAAAGGCGAGATTCTCGCCGCTTATTTGAACAAAGTGCCATTTGGCAACGGCTCCAGCGGTTATAATCTATACGGTATTAAATCGGCGGCCCGGGGGCTGTTCAATATCACGGATCTTAATCAATTAAACATTGCACAGGCCGCTTATCTGGCGGGCCTGCCGCAGCGCCCTTCTGCGTATACCGCATTTACCAGCAAAGGGCAGTTCGACGAGGAAGGCTTCCTGCTTGCCGTCGAGCGCCAAGGCATTGTTTTATCGCAGATGCTGAAATTCGGCCGGATCACGCAAGAGCAATATGATGAGGCGAAGGCCTTTGATCTCCGCTCTTCGCTTGCGCCTCCATCGGAGAAGGCCTATACAACTTATCCTTATCTGATGCTCGAAGCAGAACGTCAAGCTGCCGAAATATTACTTCTTCAGGAGAATCCAAAGCTTACGCAAGCGGATCTGAAGAAGAAGGAGAACGCTGCGCTGATTGAAGATGCGCGTCAGCGTCTGCTCAACGGCGGGTATCATGTCTATACGACGATTGACAAAGATATTTACAAGATTATGCATGATATTGCCGCAAATCCGAAGAACTTCACTCCATTCAGCAAAGAGAAGGGTCTCGAGCAGACAGCGGCGGTCATGATCGACCATAAGACCGGCGCCATTCTCAGCATGCTGGAAGGCCGCGACTTCTACGAGGAGCAAATGAACTTCGCAACCCAGATGACGCGTCAGCCGGGTTCAACAATGAAGACAATTGCCGCATATTTGCCTGCTATCGATAAAGGGCTTATCCAGCCGGCAAGTATCGTCGATGATGCTCCTGTTGTTCTGAAGGATGGACAAAAAGGCTTCCATATTCCGAAAAACTCGACGAACAGATACCTTGGTCTGGTAACGGTACGCGAAGCGCTTAACCGCTCGCTCAACCTGCCGGCCATCAAGATATTCCTTGATGACGTCACGATTAAAGGCGCCTGGGATTTCTCCCGCCAGCTTGGCATCACCACGTTGCAGCCGCAGGATGACAATGCCCAGACCGGCGTAATCGGCGGCTTAAGCATCGGTGTTTCGGTGGAAGAGCTAACCAATGCTTACGGAGCTATCCCGAATAAAGGCGTATTTAACGATGCTTACATGATTTCAAAAATTACGGATGCGAACGGCAAACCGGTCTACGAGCATAAAGCCGCTCCCAAGCAGGTATTCTCGCCGCAAACCGCGTTCCTCGTTACGGATATGCTGAAGACCGTTATTTCGAGCGGTCAAGGTACGGCGCATTCCCTGACTTCGGACTTCAAGCAATACGGCAAAATACCGGTTGCAGGTAAAACCGGTTCGACGCAAAGCTATGGCGACGTCTGGTTTATGGGCTTTACCCCTGACGTTACGCTTGGTGTCTGGGCGGGTTATGAAGAACAAATTCATTCCCTGTCTACCGACGGCAAGAAACGGGCTCGTTCCATTTGGTCGCTCATGATGAATGAGATTACCAAAGCAAAACCTGATCTCTTCACGACAAAGGAATTCGAACGTCCTTCCGGTCTTGTCAAAGCAACCGTGTCCAGCGCAAGCGGCAAGCTTCCTAGCCAGCTTACGAAGGAAGCCGGAATGCTGGTAACGGACTGGTTCAATCAGAAATATTTGCCGAAGGAAACGGATGACGCATTAGTGAAGATGGCTTATATTCCGTACAACGGAGTCAACTATGTACCAAATCCCAAGACTCCAAAAGATATGGTCCGTGAGCAAATCGTCATCAAGCGCAAGAAGCCTCTTGATGTATTGATGGATGAAATCAGAGCAGCGCAGGAGAAGCTACCTGCAAGCAGCAGAAAGCCGATCGAATCGTATCTGCCGGCCGATGCCGACACGAACGCCCCGTCTAAAACGGATCCGCGCGTAGATGACGGCAATGCGCCAAATGCGCCAAGCAATGTGAAGCTTCAATCCATTGGTTCTGGCGTAGTGATGCTGACCTTTACCGGCGGCACGGAAAAAGACATTGTTGGATATCGGATCTATCAGTCCATTAATGGACAGCCAGCACAAAAGGTTGGAAATTCCATTCTGGTTGGAGATGAATTGAAAGCGAAAGTTACCGTCTCCGGCAATCAAGGCTACAGCTTCTATGTAACCGCGGTAGACGTAGCCGGCAAAGAATCTGCGGCAAGCCAAGTTGTGCAGTTTGGCAATGGTCCGGGCTTGCCTGGTATTCCGGGTTTACCGGGTGATAGCACAGGAAACGAAGGTACACCGGGAACCGATCATCCGGATTTAGCTCCTCCTTCTCCGCCAAGCGGCTTGGTAGCAACACCAACCGAATTGAGTGTGCTGCTGACCTGGAATGCGAATTCGGATGCCGAGTATGTTACAACGTATCACGTATTTTTCAGCGCCAATAACGATGGCAATTATGTCGAGGTTGGCAACACGAATAACCCAAGCTTCGAGTACGCATCACCGTTAACAACCGGCACATTCTATGTCATCGCGGAGAATGACACCGGCAAATCCCCTCCTTCGCAGCAAGTAAAGGTTGGGAAGTAACATTCCAATAAATTAGTAAGACAAAGAAAGGCGCCACGGTGTAACCCGTGGCGCCTTTTGTATATTGGATTAGTCCTCGATTGTAGACAAGTCGCCTGTTGGTAAGTTGAGCTCCCAGGCTTTGAGTACACGGCGCATGATCTTGCCGCTGCGCGTCTTCGGAAGTTTGTCTTTGAACTCGATTTCGCGTGGTGCAGCATGGGCAGACAAGCCGACTTTTACGAACTGAGCAATCTCCGCCTTCAGCTCATCCGAAGCAGTATAGCCCTCGCGAAGAGCGATAAACGCCTTAATGATTTCTCCGCGCATAGGATCCGGCTTACCGATTACACCCGCTTCTGCAACCGCTGGATGCTCGACAAGCTTGCTCTCCACCTCAAACGGACCTACCCGTTCGCCAGCCGTGTTAATAACATCATCAATCCGGCCCTGGAACCAGAAATAGCCGTCCTCGTCCATATAAGCGGAGTCGCCGGAAATGTACCAGCCCGGGATGCGGAAATACTCTTCGTACTTCGCGGGATTGTTCCAGATTTTGCGCATCATCGCTGGCCACGGCGTTTGGATTGCCAAATTGCCCATCCGGTAAGGAGGCAGTTCGTTGCCTTGATCGTCGATGATTGCTGCTTTAACACCTGGCAGCGGCTTACCCATGGATCCCGGCTTAATATCCATCGAAGGATAGTTGCAGATCAGCTGTCCGCCTGTCTCTGTCATCCACCACGTATCATGGATACGTTGTTTGTACACCTTCATGCCCCAGCGTACAACCTCGGGATTAAGCGGCTCTCCAACACTAAGTACATGGCGCAGGCTCGACAAATCAAAGGAATTTACAAGATCGTCCCCTGCTCCCATCAGCATGCGGAACGCGGTAGGCGCACTGTACCATACGGTTACTCCGTATTTCTGAATGGTTCCATACCAGTCGCTTGGACTGAAGCGTCCGCCGCGAATAACGTTAGTTGCTCCGTTCAGCCAAGGCGCAAATACGCCATAAGATGTACCTGTTACCCATCCCGGGTCAGCTGTACACCAATAGATGTCGCCTTCTTTCAAATCAAGTACGATTTTACCCGTGTAATAGTGCTGAACCATCGCATTTTGGACATGAAAGACGCCTTTTGGCTTACCGGTCGAACCGGATGTGTAATGAAGAATCAGCCCATCCTCGCGACCCAGCCACTCGATTTCTGCTTCCTCCGAGGATTGCGCCATCTCAGCGCTGAAATCAACAATGGCATCGCCTGTCTCGACATTCTCGCCAAAAACAAAAATATGCTTCAAGTTAGGCAGTTCGTCGCGTTTGATGCGTCCAAGCAAAGCAGGTGTAGTAATAATCGCCGTTGCTTCGCTGTCCTGCAGACGGTCTTTGACAGCCGTCTCCATAAACGCTTCAAATAACGGTCCAACTACCGCGCCTACCTTCAAAGCACCAAGTACGCTGAAATACAATTCCGGCGTACGCGGCATAAATATAAATACCCGTTCGCCCTTACCAATGCCGAATTTGCGCAAAACATTCGCGAATCGGTTCGACTGCTTGCTCATTTGTTCAAACGTATAGGATTCATCGCGTGTGTTGTCGCTGTAATAAAGAGCAATATTCGCTCCCTTGCCGGACTCCACGTGACGGTCAATGGCTTCGTACGCCATGTTTACTTTCCCTGTCTCATGCCAGCTGAAATGGCGTTCAATCTCTTCCCAGTTAAAGTCAACCGCTGCTTGCTCATAATTCTTAAGATTCGGATTTGTTGCCACAGCTGGAATTCGTTCTTGATGCAAGTTGATCATTCTATCACTCTCCCATCAAATCTGTTAAACATTAACCGCAAAGAATACGCTTACAACAACTAGCCGATACTTGCATGCAAACAAGCCGGAGTTCTTATCGATTCTTTTCGGTCACACAACCGCCACAACAATTATAGCATAATGACTTTCCATTCGACTATGCTTTTCATTTCTCGCGATGTCTGCTATAACCATAAATAGAAAAGGTTTGGGAGCTCACGGCCTCGGAAAGGAGATACCCGTTATTGGAGCATCGCAAAATCGTTCATCGGCAGCAAATAGATATGCAGGACGGCCGAATCTGCATTATTGAAGGTCCTATCCCCCCGGAGTCCTTGCAATTACTCACGATGCACGCAGATTTGGATGCCTTTCGGCGTCCAAAGGATCAGCATGAAGCGTTAGTTGAAATCGCCGGCCTGGAAGAAGGACGTATTATTCTGGCGCGCGTAGACGAGCTGATTGTAGGCTATGTCACCTTTCATTACCCGGATGAGCTGGAACGCTGGTATGAAGCCGGCATGCCGGATCTCATCGAGCTGGGAGCCATTGAGGTGGCCGATCAGTATCGCTCTTATGGACTTGGCAAAAAAATGATTCAACTGGCCTTTGCGGAGGAGCAGCTCGAAAATATGATTGTGTTCACGACCGAATATTACTGGCATTGGGATTTGGAAGGAACGAAGCTAAGCGTTTGGGAATACCGGGGCATTATGGAGAAGCTGATGAAATCCGTTGGCATGGTCTGGTATGCAACCGATGATCCGGAGATTTGTTCTCATCCGGCTAACTGCCTGATGGTGCGCATCGGCAAAGAAGTCCCGCAGGAGTCCGAAGAGCAGTTCGACCGCATCCGTTTCCGGCAGCGTTTCATGTATTAGTGCGTTTTTATTTGGGAGGTTAAGATGTGACAAACGCTATATTCGTTCATCATTCTGACAGTACCCGTTATCATTTTGGAGAGCAGCACCCGTTCAGCCCTGTCCGTATGACATTAACGCTAGATTTGCTGCGGGCAGCAGGCGCTCTGCAAGATAATCAGATAGACTCCCCTTCCGGATCCGCGGATGAGTCACTGTTATCGCTCGTACACCGGGCGGATTACATAAATACGGTTCAACATCTAAGTTTGGACTTGCCTGCCAAGGAAATGGCTGCGGCCGCCGGAAAATACGGCCTTGATACCGAGGACACGCCTTTTTTTCCAGGCATGCATGCTGCGGCCGCCACTATAACAGCTGGTTCCGTTCATGCGGCTGAGCTTGTAATGAGCGGCACAGCTACCCATGCCTATCATATGGCAGGCGGGCTTCATCATGCGTTTCCTGACCGCGGCGCCGGATTTTGCGTGTATAACGATGCGGCGGTAGCGATTCAATATATCCGAAAAACGTATGGAGCACGCGTCCTGTATATCGACACCGATGTCCATCATGGAGACGGGGTGCAATGGAGCTTTTACGATGATCCCGACGTCTGCACCTATTCCATTCACGAGACCGGCAAATTCTTGTTTCCGGGAACGGGCTTTGTTCATGAGAAAGGCGCCGATGCCGGATATGGAGCCTGCTTTAACGTGCCCATGGAGCCTTATACCGAGGATGATTCCTGGCTGGAATGTTTCCGTAGTTCGATTACGAAGATTGCCGAAGTATTCAAACCCGATATTATCGTTAGCCAGCACGGCTGCGATGCGCATGCCTATGATCCGTTATCCCATATTCATTGCAGTATGCGAATCTATCAGGAGATGCCCGTCATCATCCATGAGCTTGCCCATAAGCATACGGAGGGGCGCTGGGTTGCTCTGGGAGGCGGCGGTTATGATTGGTGGCGCGTTGTGCCAAGGGCGTGGTCGCTTGTCTGGCTGACGATGACGGACCATGAGATCGTTGACCAGCTGAACCGCCTTGAAGACGTACCGTTGCCCCAAGCATGGCTGGATAAATACTCCTCCGTAAGCCCTGAGCTTCTTCCAGCGAGCTGGATGGATGATCAGAGCCAGGTAATGCCCATCCCCCGCAGAGCCGAGATAGAGGTCAAGAACCGTCAGACGGCTGCAATTGCCGTACAAGATTTATAATGAAGGACAGCATGCGTTGCGCGGTCGCGGTGTAGGATATGAATAAAATAGAGAAAGCTAAAAAGAGAAAGGTCCATACCTGCCGGTACAGACCTTTCTCTTTAGATATGCTGGATCATATCATCGATTATTGCATACGAATTATTCGCAGCCGTTACCGTAAACTCTGCAAAATTAACATGTGCCGAACCGTCTGCCTTATCCGACATCGAACGGATTACAACAAACGGAACTTCATTCAAATCACACACATGAGCGACCGATGCCCCTTCCATCTCCGCGCATGCGCCCTGCATCGTTTCATACAGCTCGCGAACCGTGTCACGGCTAGCGATAAATTGATCGCCCGACAATACTTTGCCGATCAGGCTATGCCCCTCAAACAAACGCTCGCTTGCATCCGAAGCCAGCTTAATAAGGCGCTCGTCAGCTGCAAATTCAGAACGCTCCTGATAAGGAATAACCCCTTTTGCAAATCCCAACGGAGTTACGTCCATATCATGCTGTACACAGCTCGACGAAACGACGATATCGCCGATGTTGAGTCGCGGATCAAGCGCGCCTGCGACACCGGTGAACAATACGCCGTCAACACCCAGATCAATCAGGATCTGCGTGCACACTGCCGCGTTAACTTTGCCTACACCGGATTTGCAGAAGACAACCGTCTTGCCATGAAGCTGGCCTTCATAATACGTAATGCCAGCTTTCGTAATGCTATTAGTTACATTAACGTTCTTGTGCAACAGTTCAATTTCTTCAACCATAGCACCGATAATACCAATCTTATTGAAACCCATTATGCTTGCAAACCTCCAACGGATTGTCGAATGACGATTTCATGCGGCAAAACCACTTTTGCGTGTTCAACAACTTCTTTTTTCATCAGCTTGGTGAGCAGACGCATGGATACGGCACCGATATCATACATGGGCTGAGCAACCGCCGTAAGCTGCGGACGAACCATCGAAGCCATACGCGTGTTGTCAACGCTTATAACCGAAATATCACCCGGCACCTTCAGACCGGAGTCCTGAATGCAGTGGATTGCGCCAATGGCCATCTCATCCGTTGCTGCGAAAACAGCCGTTGGACGTTCGGACAGGTCAATGAAATATTTCATCGCTTCAACGCCGGATTCATAACGGTAATTGCCCGTGCGAACCAACGTTTCGTCGTAAGCAATGCCGGATTCCTCAAGCGCGCGCTTATAGCCTTGGAAACGGGCATAACCGTTCGCTGGATCCTGCAGAGTCCCGCTGATCATGGCAATACGTCTGTGACCTTCCTGAACCAGCTTGCGGACAGCGTCAAAAGCCGCTTCCTCGTGGTTAATGTCTACAGAAGGAATTTGTCCGTTCTCATCGGTGGTCGCACACAATACGATTGGCACATTCGCTGTCTTGAAAGCCTGCATATGTTCCTCTGTTACGGCGCCGCCCATGAAGAGCAGCCCGTCCACCTGCTTCTCAAGCAGCGTGTTAATAACGCGGATCTCTTTATCCTTCTTCTTATCCGCATTACAGAGGATAATATTATAATGATACATATTCGCGATATCTTCGATACCACGCGCAACCTCGGCGAAATTCGCATTCGAAATATCCGGAATAACGACGCCTACGGTTGTTGTTTTCTTGCTTGCCAATCCACGTGCTACCGCATTCGGACGATACCCGAGTCGTTCAATAGCCTCGTACACTTTCTTGCGCGTTGCCGGCTTCACATTGGGATTGTTGTTTACAACCCGGGAAACCGTAGCCATCGATACTCCTGCTTCTCTTGCTACATCATAAATGGTAACCGTCACGGTACTTCTCTCCATTATCTCAAATTTTATTTACGTTCGCTGCATATTAACGTAATCATACGACAAAATATTACTTTTCGCAATGTTAGCGCATGCATCGCGTTAATCCAAGACTTCATGCTGCAGCAAAATGGAGAGTGATATTCCGTACGGCTTATGTATGCAATGACCGTCTGCTAAGTTGAGATAGCCTTTTGTTAATATCAGCAATCCATTCTTCGTCATGAAGCGATTGCGCAATCAAATGCAGATCTAACAAGTTATTAATACGTTCCTGCGTCAACCGTTCGATATGATAGGGGTCTGGCTGATTCTTTGCTTCACTTGCTTCTACGAGCAGGTCTGCCCATTCGTTGCATTCGTTAAATAAAAACGTCTGCTTTGGCGGCTCCTGTCCCAGCTTTGCGATGAGGCCTGTCAGATCCGGCTTCACATCGGGAAGTACTTCGCTGCGGCTGCATACCGAGCATGAATAGATCGGGACATTGTCGATTTCGACCTTACCCGAATAGATCACTGTACGCAGTTTCATCTTCATGATGTCACCGCAATGACACCTTTTCTGCACTTTGGCCCACTCCTTCACGCGCTTCTCTTCCGTTCCTATTTTTCTATTTCGAGATGCGTAAAGGATTCGACCTTTTCTGCAAAAAATCCTGCTTATCCGCACTATGTAATTTTTACTATGGTGCGACTTTCCGCCAGCGTTTCTTAAGGATTGGAATCGATACCAGGATGACCCAAATCGCTGCGCCGATCATATCATTTCGGATATCCATCACGTCCGGCATCCTACCGCCTACAAAGGATTGATGGAACTCATCCGTCACCCCATACAGTCCGCATCCGATAATAATTAGCAGCTTGTAGAGGAAACGGTCTCCCCTCACTCCAATTCCGTAGTCCAAGGCCGCCGCTAACAGGAAGTAAGCGAGGAAATGTCCCCAGTCAAAGCTCGCCATGTTCGGGAAAAGCTTTTGGAAAAACGGCAGCATCGTGTTCATCTCATCGCCTGTCCTGGAGGAAAAGCCGAAAATGACTCCCATCCATATAAGAGCAGGAATAAATCGGAGCAGACGGCGTCTGTTAGTTTGATTCATGTGTTCTCCTTCGTTACAATTAGAAAGAAATAATAAAATACGGGAGGAAATCAAATATGTCCTTACATAATAAAACCGTTATTTGTCTTCTTGATGACGAATTCGAGGATCTCGAGCTATGGTACCCGGTATACCGCGTGCGCGAAGCCGGTGCAACCGTCTTGTACGCCGGTCCCGAAAAAGGGAAAAAGCATATCGGCAAATACGGCGTTCCCGCTGTCGCTGACTTGTCCTTCGATGAAGTAAACAGCGCCGACATTGCCGGCCTGCTCGTTCCGGGCGGCTGGGCGCCGGACAAGCTTCGCCGTTATCCGAAGGTGCTGCAGCTCGTTCAGGAGCTTGATGCTGCGGGAAAGCCGATCGGACAAATCTGCCATGCCGGCTGGGTGCTGATCTCTGCCAAAATCCTGCAAGGCCGCAAAGTGACTTCAACGCCGGGTATTCGCGATGACATGGAAAATGCCGGCGCTGAATGGTTCGATGAGGCTGTAGTGGTAGATGGCAACCTGATCTCTGCCCGCAGACCGCCGGATCTGCCTCCTTATGCCAAAGCATTCGTAGATGCGCTGGAGCAGCAGGGATAGGCTGAAAATAAAAGGAGCCGTCCGCTAAATAGCGGAGGCTGTCCCTCTCTCGTCAACCGAGTCCATAAATTGCTTCAGCTTCTCGTGAATGTCCGCGCTCGTGCGGCATTCCATAAGCTGAGGCAGCAGCGAGCGGCTGTCCTCCTGCCTTGTGCAGAGCAGCCGCTCTTTCACTTGCAGAATGGAATGGGAAGACATGCTTAGTTCATCCACGTCAAGACTCAGCCAGATGGGCAAGGCGCGCAGATCACCCGCAAGCTCGCCGCAGACGCCTATCTTGATCTGATTTTTCTTAGCCGCCTCAACCGTCTGCTTCAACATGCGCAGCACCGCGGGATGGAATGGCTCATACAGATAACTGATCTCATCGTTCATGCGGTCTACCGCTAGCGTAAACTGAACAAGATCATTGGTTCCAATACTGAAGAAATCGACCTCTTGAGCAAGAAGATCTGCCAGCATCACAGCCGCGGGCACCTCAATCATAATGCCAACCTGTATACGAGTATCATAAGACAGTCCTTCCCGCGCCAGCTCTTGCTTGGCTTCTTCCAGCACCTGATTGGCTGCTCTCACTTCCTCCACGGAAGATATCAGCGGATACATCACTTTAACTTGACCATAGCTGCTAGCCCGAAGGATTGCCCGAAGCTGCGTCTTGAACAGGTCTTTGCGGTCGAGCGAGATCCGGATTGCCCGGTAACCAAGGAACGGATTGTCTTCCTCTGGGATGTTGAAGTAGTCCAGCTGCTTATCGCCGCCGATATCAAGCGTTCGGATAATGAGAGGCTCTCCCGCCAGCTTTTCCGCAACACTCTTGTATACTTCGAACTGTTCCTCTTCTCTCGGGAACCGGTTCCGATCCATATACAGAAACTCCGTACGGAACAATCCGACGCCATGTGCTCCGCTGGACAAAGCGACTTCCAGCTCCTTCAAGGAGCTGATATTGGCCGCGAGGCCAAGCACCTTGCCATCCGGTGTAATGGACTGATGGCCGGCAATGCCGCTAAGTTGTTGTCTGGCTTCTGCCAGACGGGCTTGAAGCTCGGAGTAATGCTCGATTAACGAATCCTCCGGATCAATGAACAGAAACCCTTCCGTTCCGTCAATAATCAGCGACTGACCGGTTTGTATCGGCTCTTCCAGCTTCGCTTCCACCCCTACCACAAGCGGAACGCCCAGAGCACGGGCCATAATGGCGGAATGCGAGGTTGAGCTTCCTGCCAGCGTGACAATGCCAAGTACATTATTCGGGTTAATATGGGCCAGCTGGGAAGGAGAAAGCTCTCTTGCAATCAGAATAAAGGGCTGGGTATCCGATGGAAGCGTAATCTCCGGAGCGCCAAGCAGATGCTTGAGGAGACGATTGCCGACATCCTTGATATCAAGGGCGCGTTCCTTCATGTACTCATCATCCAGCAGATCAAACATCGTTACAAAATGATCAATGGCTTCCTTCACCGCAACCTCTGCCGCTTTGTACTGACGCTGGATAATGCCTTGAATCTCGTTCATAAAGACCGGATCATCCAAAATCGCCAGATGCGCGTCGAAAATTTGCGTTTCGTCCGAGCCAACCACTTCTCTAAGCTCATCCTTGATCTGTTCGATCTCATGCTTGGATGTGCGTATCCCCTCATAGACCCGCTCGAATTCACGGGCAAAATCAGCTACATCAACACGCTGCTCGGGAAATTCCCACTCCCAGTTCGGCAGCACGAACGATTTGCCGATCGCAATGCCAGCCGAAGCTCCAATTCCTTGTATCATGGTCTTTCCCCCCCACCATTTCTCTCTTTAAGTACAACGGACAAAACGGAAGACTGCCCCTTCTTCACCGCTTTAAACGGCGCAAAGCGCCAGGAATGAACAAGATCCGAATTCGTAATGACCATTGGCGTTGCAAGAGATTTGCTTTCCTTGCGGACACGCTGAAGATCAAACCGTACGAGCATATCGCCCGGCATAACCTCCTGGCCTTCCTCGACAACCGCTTTGAAATACGATTTCCCCGTCAGCTTGGAGGTATCTATTCCGATGTGGAGCAGAACCTCAAGCCCTTCCAGCGTGCGTATGCCTACGGCATGCATCGTTGGATACACAATGATAACCGTGCCTTTAACCGGCGATACAAGCTCGCCTTTCTCAGGAATAAAGGCAACGCCTTGTCCGACCAGCTTGCCTGCGAATATCGGATCGGGTACATCCTCGAGCGGAATCATGCGGCCTTGTACCGGCGAGCTGAACAGCACCTGCTCCTGATCGCGCTGAATGGCCTTCAGCATTTCCGCGCGAATCAGCTCCGAATAAGTGCCGAATACGACCTGGACGTTACCGCCTCCCAGCCTAAGCACTCCCGCAGCGCCGAGGTTTCTTAACGCATTATTGTCCAGCAGCTTCTCGTTGGCTACCTTCAGACGAAGCCTTGTAATACAGGATTCCATCTGCACAATGTTGTCCTTGCCGCCAATCGCCTGAAGGATAAGCGGCGCGCGGTAAGGAATGTCCCCTGCCCATTCATCCAGCTGCGAGCCTTCCTCGCGTCCTGGCGTCGGAATACGGAAGCGGTTAATCGCCCAGCGGAACACTACATAATACACAAGGCCCACAACGATTCCGATCGGAATCAGCAGCCAGCCCCTTGTAGCCAGATGCTCGTTAATAATATAGTCAATGACGCCGCCGGAGAAAGAGAAGCCGTGCCGTATGCCAAGCTCAAAGGTGACCCACATGATGATGCCCGACAATATGGCATGCACGACAAACAGATACGGCGCAACAAACAGAAAAGCAAACTCAACAGGCTCCGTGACACCGGTCAAAAACGATGCAAGCGAGGCGTAAAGGAACGTCTTTCGGATTTTTGGCTTCAAATCCTCCCTTGCCTCGTGGATAATGGCAAAAGCGATTGCCGGCAAAGCAAACATGACAATCGGGTACATGCCGGCCATAAACGCTCCGGCTGTCGGATCGCCTGCGAAAAACCGCGGCAGATCGCCGTACACCATTGTCCCTTCCGCCGTCTCGTAACCTCCGACCTGGAACCAGAATACATGGCTGAGCAGATGATGAAGCCCAAACACAACGAGAATCCGGTATAAAAATCCGAATAAAAACACGCCAAAGCCGCCGCCGGAGGCAACCACGTCGCCTAGCCCCTCCAGCATGCGCTGAATTAATGGCGCTACTCCGATCATCGCCATGGAGAGTACGACGGTAACCACGCTGACGAACAAAGGAACAAACCGCGGCCCCCCGAAAAACTGTATGTATTCCGGCAAACGCAAGTTTTTAAACCGTTCATAACTGAAGCCGGAGATCATGCCGATAATAGATCCTACAAAAACGGTTGGCTCTATCTGCGTATCCGCCGTACCGGTTACCCCGACATAGATAACCATGCCCGCAAGCGCAGCCATGCCGGCTGCCAGAGCATTGCCGGTCAAGCCCAGCGACACGCCAAGGGCAAAGATATAAGGCAGAAACGTAAAGATCGCATGTCCTGCAGCCTTCAGGTAATCCGCCACATTCGGAATTCCAAGAAGATCCCATGGCAGCTGGCTAAGAAATAAAAAGATTGCCGCAGCGGGAAGCACGATCATAGGCAGCATAAAAGCCCGTCCGAGCTGCTGAAACCTTCCTAGAAAATTCACTTCGTCACCTCCTAAAAAGAATTGCAAAGCAATTCTTGCTTCGTAACCTGTTACCCGATCCAATCTCTATAACGATGGTACGGTGTTAACGCTTTTTTGTCAAAGCAAAGACGGGCCATATGGCCCGCCAATGAAAGGTATAACGTTAAGGCGCTAATTAGGTCGTCTGCTTTCCGTGCGGCAGCAGGATAGAATCCTCCACCTTGATGCAGCGGTCCATAATAACCTGAAGTCCACCCTCTGCTGCAATTTGAGCCGCTTCCTCATTCGCAATGCCAAGCTGCAGCCAAAGCGTCTTCGCTCCGATAGCCACTGCTTCTTCCGCGATAGGAGGCGTATGCTCCGGACGGCGGAACACGTTAACGACATCAACAGGCTCCGGGATATCCTTTAACGATGCATAGCTGCGCTCGCCCAGGATCGTCTCCGCACCGGGATTAACCGGAATAATGCGGTAGCCCTTCTTCTGCATCGCTTCCGATACCATATAGGACACACGGTCCGGCTTATCCGATAAGCCAACTACGGCGATTGTGTTGCTCGCCTGCAGAATTTCCTTGATTTCGTCACGGGTCGGATTTTCAAATGTCATATTCAGCGCCTCGCTTTCATCCTTTTTCCTTTATTCTACCCATTCTACGTTTGCGCCTAACGCTTTCAGATGATCGAAATAAATTGGATAAGACTTCGCTACATGATGGGCGTCTTTGATCCGGATCGGATTTTTGGCACGCAGGCCAACAACGGTAAGGGCCATAATAACGCGGTGATCATAGTGCGCATTAATCTCCACGCCGCCTTCTACGCCTTCCGGACGGCCGTGAACGATAATTTCCGCCTGGCGCTCTTCGACATTAGCACCCGCTTTGCGGAGCTCGTTCAAGTAATCAGTAATCCGGTCGCATTCTTTGTAACGGAGGTTCTCTACATCATAGAAGCGCGAAGTGCCTTCGGCGAAGACGGCCGCGGCAACCATGGCGAGCACCGCATCCGTTGCTTTGTCGCCGTCGAACTCGACCGCTTTCAGCTTGCCGTTGCCTTTCACATGAACAATTCCGTTCTCATGCGTAAGAGGGACTTCCATCATGCGAAGCACGTCAACAACCGCACGCTCGCCTTGCTTGCTTTTCTCTTCCAGACGGTGAACGATAACATCCGAGTTCGTCACCGCAGCCGCAGCAAGAATGGCCGCGGATCCCGGGTAATCTCCTTGCACGACATATTTCTTCGCTTCGTATTTCTGATTGCCCGGTACGCGGTAATGCATCAGGTCCTCGCTTGCGTGGATGACGATACCAGCCTGCTCCAGAACTTCAAGGGTTTGTCCAACAACAACCTTCGATTTCAGATCATGCAGCACTTCGATTTCGCTGTCTTCCTCAAGCAGCGGTGTGAGGAACAAGAGCGCGCTCAGGAATTGCGAGCTGACATTGCCGGACACCTGAATTTTACCGCCTTTTGGCGCTACGCCTTGAATGCGGATCGGCAGCTTTCCTTCATTATGTTCAATCTTTACGCCCATTTGGCCAAGCGCATCGATCAGATCGTTATGTGGACGTTTGCCCAGCGAATCCGGATAACGGTTAATGAACGTCACATCCGGGGCAAGCGAAGCAATCGCCATCAGGAAACGAAGAACGGCGCCTGCATTGCCAACATCCAGCTGGTCTACGTCCTTCGGATTTTTGCCAAAGCCCGTAATAACGATTTTCTCGTCGTCCTCTTCTACTATCGCACCTAGATCGCGGATACAACGGCGCATGGCATCGCTGTCTTCGCTGTGAGCAGGATAGTAGATCGTGCTGGTCCCTTCCGCAAGCGCAGCGACAAGCAGGTAGCGAGTCGTATAGTTTTTAGAGGAAAGCGCTTGAATTTCCCCTTGTAGTGTTGGAGTAGGTGTAACGATAACGTCCATTGTGCAGCAATTCTCCTTTTATTAGAGTGATTGAACCAAAAGTAAACGGTTGAGCCGTCCTTAGGCGTTATTTCTCCTGCAAAGCTCTCATAATCATGTCGGCCGCTTCCTGCGGCGTTAATGAGGTTGTATCCAAACGAAGATGCGCGAAATCATACGCGTTCTTGCGCTGCTCCATAATCCGGTGAACGTTGGCCGCAATGTCGCCCTGCAGCAGCGGACGGGCTGTATCGGATTTCACCCGCTCGATAATATGCTCCGCATCTGCTGTAAGTGCTACCACAAATCCATGCTTCAGCATGGTTTCACGGTTCTGCTCCATCAGAACGCATCCGCCGCCTGTCGCGATAATGGAGCTTTCCTCAGCCTCCAGAAGCGAGACAAGCACTCTGCTCTCGATCTCGCGGAAACCGGCTTCGCCTAGGGTTTCGAAGAGCGTCGAGATGGTTCCTTCTGTTTCTTCAATAACTTCATCCGAATCATAACGGGACCAGCCAAGCTGCTCTGCAAGCAATCGGCTGACGGTTGATTTGCCCGTTCCCATAAAGCCTACCAATACAATTTTGCTTGTGCGTTGCTCCAATGCAAGAACTCCCCTGTTCGTGTCGATTCCCCTGTTAACATGCTTTTCCACAACATCATATCATTTTTTATCTGGAATAGGGTATAAAAATGTTGCATATGCCGTATGGATGATAACGATGCATATTTCATTAATAGGAGTGAAGAAGGCATGACTACTGAATCTAATTTGCCTGATACCCGCCTAACGATTGCCCGAATTGATCGTATCTTGAGTCCCGATCACCCGTTATGCCGCGAGGATGTGGTTTGGATGCTTGAATATATTAAAAAAAAGGTGGCTGACGGGGACCCTGCACTCAGGGACCTTTCGCAGCCACGCTTATTGAAGAACTTTCATTATTTCGCCGAAGCTTCCATGCTGCTTATCCGCCGCAAGCATTACTCCGAGCAGGAGGCTACCCGCCTGCGGAATTGCCTCATAGAAGCCTCACACGGGCTAAAATAATCAAGCCGGATTAGGAGTTCATCCAGTTGTGGTGGAACGAACCTTCTTTGTCCAGGCGTTTGAACGTATGAGCGCCGAAGTAGTCGCGTTGTGCTTGCAGCAGGTTAGCAGGCAGACGCTCTGTACGGTAGCTGTCGAAGTACGACAATGCGCTTGCGAATGCAGGCACCGGCACGCCGTTTGCTACTGCCGTGCCAACCACTTCGCGCCATGCGCCTTGGTACGAATCAACAATACCTTGGAAGTAAGGGTCAAGAAGCAGGTTGCGCAGGTTAGCATCGCGGTCATAAGCGTCCTTGATGTTTTGCAGGAAGCGCGCGCGGATGATGCAGCCGCCGCGGAAGATCATCGCGATGTCGCCATAACGAAGGTTCCAGTCATATTCTTCGGAAGCTGCACGCATTTGAGCAAAGCCTTGTGCGTACGAGCAAATTTTACTTGCGAACAATGCTTTGCGAACGGATTCGATGAATGCCGCTTTGTCGCCTTGGAAAGGTTTTTTCTCAGGACCGTTCAATACTTTGCTTGCCGCAATGCGCTCTTCTTTCATAGCGGACAGGAAGCGCGTAAATACGGATTCGGTGATGATCGACAGTGGCACGCCAAGGTCGAGGGAGCTTTGGCTTGTCCATTTACCAGTGCCTTTTTGACCAGCGGAGTCAAGGATTACGTCTACCATAGGTTTGCCGGTCTCAGGATCGTATTTGGAGAAGATGTCAGCCGTGATCTCGATCAGGTAGCTGTCCAGCTCGCCTTTGTTCCACTCCGTGAAGATGCTGTGAAGCTCTTCAGCGTTAAGGTCAAGCGTGTTTTTCAGCAGGTCATATGCTTCGCAGATGAGCTGCATGTCGCCGTATTCGATACCGTTGTGAACCATTTTTACATAGTGGCCGGCACCGTCTGGACCGATGTATGTGCAGCAAGCGTCGTCGCCGACTTTTGCGGAGATAGCTGTAAGGATAGGTTCAACCAGTTTGTACGCGGATTCTTGGCCGCCTGGCATGATCGAAGGACCTTTGAGCGCGCCTTCTTCACCGCCGGATACGCCGGTACCGATGAAGCGGATGCCTTGCTCTTCAAGAGCTTTGCTGCGGCGAACCGTGTCAGGGAAATAAGCGTTGCCGCCATCGATGATGATGTCGCCTTTATCCAGGTGAGGAACCAGTGCGTCGATTGTTGCGTCAGTACCAGCGCCAGCCTGTACCATGATCAGGATTTTGCGAGGAGATTCGAGCGATTGCACGAACTCTTCAACCGTATAGGCAGGAACAAGATTTTTGCCTGCGGATTCTTTGATCAGTTCATCTGTTTTCTCGCGGGAACGGTTGTACACCGAAACAGTGAAACCTCTGCTCTCAATGTTCAGAGCCAGGTTTTTACCCATTACTGCGAGACCGATAACGCCAATTTGCTGTTTTGCCATTTGGTTTCTTCCATCCTTTTTTTATAATATGGTGGTCTTCAATAGTGTTATATTACTCCTTTTGCAAGGAGATGAAAACCATTTGCGCGGAATTTGTCGCCATTCGTCCATTAGTTTTCCTGACCGCATTAGAAAGTTTACCTTATATTGCGAAGAAATGCTAACCAGAAAATGAAAAAAACGAATCAATCAAATGATTCGCTAAGAACCATCAATTGATTCGTTTTTTGCAGAATTTTATTTATAAATTGTCTCAAAGCTCCAGTTGAAGCATCTCGGAACGGAGCAGAGCGAGCTTTTCCTTCGATTCGGCTATTACTTCTTCATTGTTCTCCTGGAGAGCGTCAAACAGCACCGTCAGCTCGTAATCAAGCTCATACCGCAATACCGCAGCACGTTCTTCTGCGCGCTTGGATTGAAACGCTTTGATCATTTCCTCTATAGTTACGAATGGCTTCTTTTGATAAATAATCCGATGTTCCATTCCGGACACCTCCACAAGTCGTATTATTTCACCAAACATAATGTTCTCAATGACGATTTGACGATCTTTGATCCGCTTGACTATCGCATGTCCACGTGTGTCATTAATAAGCTTTTCAAGCAACTCCGACAGCTTCTCGTCCTTAATGGTGTAATCTCCAACGATCTTGTAACGGTTTTTCATCCGCTGAAACCTCAACTTCACGAGCTTACGACCAGTTCGAATTGAAATGAGGAACTGCCCCTCCGTCTCGCTCCAATACAAGGAGTACCCTTCCTGAATGAGATCACGGATGAGGTTCTGGATTTGCCGGCGGTCAAAACGCAGCTCCAAATTACAATATTCGACTTCGTAGCTCTTATTCACGGCAATCCCTCCTTTCAAGCATTTGACGAAATAGTCTGACAATTTGTTCTTACTTCTATCTTATACTCCATCTTATGTTCTGGCAACTTGGATTATTGACTAATTTTCGCTTATTCGCCGTCTAAATCAAAAAAAGGGCAGTCAAGCCGTCCAAAATACCGGCCTGACCGCCCTTTGATAATTTAAGAACGATAAAAATCTTTTACAAGCGTCACGGCTTCCTGTATTTCAGCTTGAATGGCTGCCTTTTCGCTCCTGTATTTCAGCTCCACTATGCCTTCGGCCGCTTGTCTCCCGACGACAATCCGCACGGGAATTCCGATCAGATCCGAGTCCTTGAATTTCACGCCCGGACGTTCTTCGCGATCATCCAGCAAGAC
The DNA here is from genome assembly GCF_023715145.1 of Paenibacillus glycanilyticus. Taxonomy (GTDB): domain Bacteria; phylum Bacillota; class Bacilli; order Paenibacillales; family Paenibacillaceae; genus Pristimantibacillus; species Pristimantibacillus glycanilyticus_A. The sequence goes on from NZ_JAMBNP010000001.1 coordinate 688,986, forward strand.
CTCGAGTCCCGCGGAAGCAAGCTTCGCGTAGAGCTCCTCCGCAGCCTTCATTTGCTTCTCGTCTTTTGCCGATACGGGTACGACATGCACTTGATAAGGAGCTATCTCCCGCGGCCACAGAATTCCCTCTTCATCGTGATGCTGCTCCACCACGGCGGACATGACTCTTGAAATGCCAATTCCGTAACAGCCCATGATCACCGGCTTCTCGCTCCCTGAGGCATCCAAATAATTGGCTTGCATCCCTTCGCTGTACTTGGTCCCCAGTTTGAATACTTGCCCGACCTCAATTCCCCGGAACATCCTAAGATGGCCGTCGGCACAATTCGGGCAGCCGTCTCCCGATACGGCGTTCCGCAAATCGCCAAGCTGCGCGATCTCAAAATGGATCCCCGGCCGAACATGCTTCCAGTGATCGTTTGCGCCAGCTACAGCAGAGATTACCGCGGCCGCGGAGTAATCGGCAAGGATCGGGATGGACAAACCGATTGGACCCGCAAAACCAACCGCTGCGCCCGTGAGCTTCTCGGTCGTCGCTTGGTCGGCCAGTTCCAGCTGATCAGCCTGCAACAAGCCGGCAAGCTTAATCTCGTTGACTTCATGATCGCCGCGGACGATGACAGCCACGGGTTTGCCGTCAGCCAGAAACAGCAGCGTCTTGAGGATCTGATCAGCCGGAATGCCCAGCGCTTGAACAAGCTCGTCGATCTTCCTCACCTTGGGAGTGTGAAGCTTCTCCGGCTCAGGATGACTGCTCGAGCCTTCCGCATTCGGCGTATCCCCTGCCAGCCTGTAGCCCGCCTTCTCCAGATTCGCGGCATACTGGCAGTGATCGCAAGCCGCAATCGTGTCCTCTCCGATATCCGCCAGCGCCATAAACTCGTGGGTGCCGCCTTCTCCTCCAATTGTGCCCGCATCCGCTTCTACCGGACGGAAATTCAGCCCGCAGCGCGTGAAGATGCGGTGATAGGCTTCATACATCCTCTGATAGCTGCGATCGAGCCCTTCCCAATCCGCATCAAAGGAATAGGCGTCTTTCATCATAAATTCTCTTCCCCGGAGAAGTCCGTAACGCGGGCGTTTCTCGTCTCTGAATTTCGTCTGGATTTGGTACAAGGTTAACGGAAGCTGACGGTAAGAGCTCAATTCCCCGCGCACAAGATCCGTTATGACTTCTTCATGAGTCGGCCCTAGCGCAAATTCACGCTCATGCCTGTCCTTCAGCCGAACCAGCTCGGGACCGTATTTCTCATAACGGCCGGACTGCCGCCACAGATCAGCCGGCTGCATCGCGGGCATAAATACCTCCTGGCAGCCCGCCTTGTCCATCTCTTCCCGAATAATCGCCTCCAGCTTGCGCAGTACCCTCCGGCCTGGAGGCAGATAAGTATATATTCCGGCAGCAAGCTGCCTGATCAATCCTGCACGCAGCATAAGCTGATGGCTGGCGGCTTCAGCCTCGGATGGCGAAACACGCAAGGTTGGCATAAAAAGCTGGCTTTGACGCATCGATTCTCACTCTCCCGGCTATGGTTGCAAAAACAAAAAGAGCACATTCGCAAGGGACGAATGTGCTCGTGGTACCACCCTTAATTAGCCGCAATATGGCCGGCTCTCCATCGATAACGGGATTCTCATCCCGGCAAGGGCCGTTACTAAAGCGGCAGCCTTTGCAGCTCACAAGGCAGGATGAGGGATTAAGCGATCATAGAAGCCTTGCAGCCGCGGGCTTCCTCTCTGGAATGAACATATGCTTAAGTACTCGACCTTGATCAAAGCTGTTAGAATATTTAGATTAATTTATAACAAGTGATGCGATTCGTCAAGATCGTCCAAGATGTTACGATAGGAACAAATGTGCTATAATCAAAAATAATTATCGGCTTTAGATGTGAGGAGAGAGAACATAGATGACAACACCAACAATCGCTGCAGATTTCAAAGGCTTTGAGCAAAAGGATTTTGACACGTTTCTGATCGAGGGACTCGAACAGCGCATGACTGCCATTGAAGAACGGATTCGCCCGAAATTCCGCTATCTCGGAGAAAAGCTGGCCGGCGATATCGCGGTTCAGGCAGGCGATGAAATGTTTCTGCATATCGCAAGGCATGCCCGCCGGACGGTAAACCCGCCCAAGGATACATGGCTTGCCATCTGCAACAATAAACGCGGCTATAAAGCGCATCCCCATTTCCAGCTTGGCTTGTTTGATGATCATCTGTTCCTGTGGTTCGCCCTTATCTATGAAGCGCCGAACAAATCGAAGATTGCATCCGCCTATCTGGATCGCCTCGATGAAGTGATCGCGGCCGTTCCCGCCGATTATGTCATTTCACTCGACCATATGAAGAAGGAGTCCAAGTCCGTAAGCGAAATGAGCAGGCAGGATTGGGCAAACGCTCTTACCCGCCTTCGGGATGTGCAGAAAGCCGAGCTGCTCATCGGCCGTCATCTTCCTGCTGGCGACCCGCTCCTGCACGATGGAGAGGCGCTGTACAAGCTTACTCAGGATACTTATGAAGCGTTGATGCCTTTGTATCGTTTGGCCGCTTCTGTCTAGGATATAGCGCGCGAAAAACAATATAAGGATTGGGAAGGACCAAAAAAGCTGTGCGGATTAAACTCCGCACAGCTTTTTTTAATTACACCGCCGTAACCGTCTTGGGCGCTTGCGCTTTCTCGCGGCGCTGCTTGCGGGAAGCGCGGAAGAACAATAATTCGTACATGCAAGGCACAACGATCAGCGTCAGAAGCGTTGCTGCCGCGAGGCCGCCGATAACGACGATCGCAAGGCTTTGCGATACGATACTGCCCGATTCGCTGGAACCAAATACGAGCGGAAGCATCGCGCAGATGGTTGCTACAGCCGTCATGACGATTGGACGCATCCGCGTCGTAGCCGCTTCGACCAAAGCATCGCGGATCGACATCGATTCTTCGTTTTGCTTCACGCGGTCGATTAGAACGATCGCGTTCGTCACAACGATGCCTATGAGCATCAATGCGCCAAACATCGCCGTGAAATCAGGCGTAACTCCCGAGATCAAGAGACCAACAACCGCGCCGATCGCGGCAAGCGGCAGCGAGAACATGATCGCAAGCGGAGCACGCAACGTCTTGAAGGTAAGCACCATGATCAAGTAAACAATGCCAATCGAGATCAGTGCCGTTAATCCGATGTCGGCAAAATCGCTCGCCTGATCGGCCGAAGCGCCGCCAACCGTAAGCTTAACGCCATCTGGCAGCGTCAGCTTGTCTGCCGCCTTCTGAATATCCGTGCCTACTACCGACAGCTTCTCGGGATCCGCGTCGGCCGTGATCCGAACATACACTTTTCCTTCTTTATGGTAATACAAGCTTGGTTCTTCCGTACGTACCAGCTTTGCAACGCTCGATACCGGCACGGCACCGGAAGAGGTGGCAATCGTCAAGTCATTCAAGCCGGCTTCCGTATCCGGATTAACAACCGGCTGCATAACAACAGGCGTCTCCCGTCCGTCCACCTGAATGGCGCCAAGCGGCACCGGATTCAGGATGCTTTGCAGCTGCATGGATACTTCCTGGCCTTTCGCTTTCTCCGGGTCTACCTGGAACGTGTAGACCGGCTTCTTCTCTTCCTGGTTGCTTTGTACTTTCAATACGCCTTCAATCGGCTTAATGGCAGCTATCAACTGATCCGCTGTTTGCGTAAGCTTCTCCGGATCTTCGCCGGTGACGTCAATGAAGACTTGCGAACCGCCGCCGCCCATCATCAGGTCCGTCGCATTCACGACCAGCTCTGCATCGTTGAAGTTCGTTTTTTGCTGCTTCACTTCATCCATGAATACTTCGGCGTCTACGCCTTTCTTCAGATCAACCATATAGGTTACTAGCGTCGGAGAGGAGACAGCGCCGTATTGCGCGTTATCCGAGCTGTTGCCAAGCTGCATAATGACCCATTCAACGCTTTTGTTATCCTTCAGAAAGCCTTCCAGCTGCGTCCCGCCCTGCTCCACTTTCTCGGCCGGCGTGTCGCTCGGATACTGAAGGGAAATGTTCAGGTTCTCTGCGCTGGAGGAATCAAGCGCACCCTTTGGCATCATCATGTATGAGCCGATAGAGCCCACTAACAGAACCAATGCAACAACGAGCGTAATCCATTTGTGCTGCAGGTTCCAGCGAATAAACGATGCGAACTTCTCCGAACCTTTATGCGGCTTTTCCTTTGTACCTCTCAGCAGGACGGCGCTCAGAAGCGGAACAACGGTTAATGCGACAAGGAGCGAGGACAGGAGCGAGTACGCAACGGTCAGCGCGAACGGCAGCAGGAATGCCTGCAGGGAGCCGCGAAGCAGACCCATTGGCAGGAATACCGCCACAGTAACAAGCGTTGAAGAGGTAATCGCCGTTGCGACTTCCCTCGTTGCATCCGTTATGACAGTGACGGAGAACGGTTCTTTTTGCAGTCTGCGGTAAATGTTCTCGATAACGACGATACTGTCGTCGACAAGACGTCCTACGGCTACAGCTACACCGCCTAGGGTAATGATATTAAGCGTTACGCCGGACAGATCAAGCAGATACAGCGTGATGCCAAGCGACAATGGAATCGAGACGATCGTAACCAGCGTTGCCCGGAGATTACGCATGAAGAGCAAAATAATAATCGTTGCGAACAATGCTCCCAGAAGCACTTCACGAAGCATGCTGTTTACCGAATGAACAACCGATTCCGCCGTGCTGAGCAGGACAACCGCTTCAACGCCCTTTACATCCTTGTTCAGATGCTCGACGGTTTTTTCAATATTTTTACCCGTGGACACTGCATTGGCGTTAGCCGACTTCGAGATCGTGAACAAAATCGCGTCTTTGCCGTTCATACGGCTGATGCTCTCCTGCTCTTTCGCCTGCTCGACAGTCGCGACGTCGGACAGCCTCACGCCGGCTGCAACCGGAAGATTGCGAAGCGTCTCGATGCTGGTAACTTCGTCATATACATTAATGTTGCCGGCAGCTCCGTCTACATTGCGTTCGCCAATCGAGGCGGATACGCCGCGTCCCTGCAGGACGCTGAGCAGGGATTGCACAGGAATGCCTTTTTGCGCCAGCTTATCGGTCTCCGGAGTAATGTGGATTGTAGGGGTAGATTTGCCGTTTACGCTGATTTGTCCCGCGCCTTCGGACTTTTGCAGTTCCGTAGTGACGAGCTTGATCTTCGCTTCCTTCTCCTGTTCGCTTATTCCTTCATCAAAGGTAACGACAATCCAGGAGATCGGTATCATTGAGGTATTGAATTGTACGACAAAAGGCTTCATAACGCCTTGCGGCAGCTGTACCTGATCCACGGAACGCTCAATCTCGGCCTTAGCTTCCTTCATATTCGTATTGGAATCGAAATTCACGTTAACCTGGGCATAACCGTTCCCCGATGATGAGAACATATCCGTCTTGCCCTTCGTGAACATAACCGCTTCTTCCAGCGGATTCGTCACTTGCTGCTCCATCGATTTGGCGTCCATGCCCGGCCCGATTACGGTAACCATAACTTGCGGGTTATCCGCTTCCGGCAAGAACTCCATCGGCAGCTTCAAATAACTGATGACCCCAACCGTCAAGGACATAATGACGATCAGAATAACGGCCGCCTTATTGCGGAACGACCATTCGGTTAGCTTATTCATTACAACTACTCCTTCTCCCTATTCGGATTTCTCTTTTTTGTGTTTGTTTTTGACAGTTCTAAGCATACCTGTATTGAAAATAATGTTAAAACGTCTCCAGACGGTATTTTGATCTCGCCTCTGGTCGGAGTGCGTCTACGACTTAAGTCCAGTGCAAAAAGTGAGCAAGTACTCACTTTACATATCTTCAAACCGGTTCTATACTAAAAATGAGTAATCACTCACTTTTGAAAAAGGAGTGTTGAAGATGGATGAATCAGCTGTAGGACCTGCTATTGCCGTCAGTCACATTGTGAGACGGTTCGGCGAGCGAACGGTGCTGAGCGATATATCGCTTACCGTTCCGCGCGGAGAGCTCTTTGGACTTCTTGGTCCCTCCGGATCCGGAAAAACAACCCTGATAAAGCTGATAACCGGCATCGACCGGGCCGACGGCGGCAAGGTTGAATTGTTTGGGCAGCCCATGCCGCAGCTCAAGATGCTGCAAGCCTTCGGTTATATGGCTCAGGCCGATGCCCTGTATCAGGAGCTGACCGGCAAGGAGAACATGGCTTTTTACGGCTCGCTGTATGGACTAACCGGCAAAGCGTTAGCTTCCCGCATCCAATCCTGTGCCGCGTTGGTCAACTTGAACGACCATCTGGATAAGTCCGTAAACGCTTATTCCGGCGGAATGAAGAGACGCCTGTCTCTTGCAATCGCCCTCCTCCATGAGCCGCAGCTTCTAGTGCTGGATGAGCCAACCGTTGGCATCGACCCTGTCCTGCGGAAAGCTATTTGGAATGAGCTGAGGGATCTGACGCAAACGGGCGTAACGATTATTGTAACTACGCATGTCATGGATGAGGCGGAAAAATGCGACCGGCTTGGACTTATACGCGATGGAAAGCTGATTGCGGTGGATACTCCTCGGGCTATTATCGAGCAGGCCGGAGTTCATACGATTGAAGAAGCGTTTATTGCATTAGGCAGCGGAAAGGGGGAACAGGCATGAGAATACGCGCGCTTGTCATACGCATTATCAGGCAGTTCTTCCGGGACAAACGAACGTTAGCCCTCTTGTTCCTCGCGCCCCTGCTTATTTTAAGCTTAACGAAGCTGGTTTTTGACGGCAGAACGGTATCTCCCGAAATCGGATTAATTGGTCCCGCTTCCGCTTTCTCCCAGCAGCTGGAAGAGCAGAATGCAAGCATTACCTTATTTGACTCCTATGATGCTGCCGATAAGTCTCTTAAGAGCGGAGAGCTTGATGCCATCATCCAGATCAAAGACGGCAAGCCGGACATCACATTGGAAGGCAGCGATCCTTCAGTGAGCCGGAGCACGCAGCTTGTCATGCAAAAAGCGCTGCAAAGCCATGTTCAGGAGCTGGCGCCAACCGTTCATTATTTATACGGCGGTCCCAATATGGCTTCCTTTGATTCGTTTGGACCGGTACTTATCGGCTTCTTCTCCTTCTTCTTCGTCTTCCTGCTGGCCGGCGTATCCTTCCTCCGCGAGCGCACCAGCGGAACATTGGAACGGCTGCTGGCTACACCCATTCGAAGATCTGAGATTGTGGCAGGCTACCTAGCGGGCTTTGGCATCTTCACCCTTATCCAGGCTTCCTTGATCGCCTGGTATTCCGTACAGGTGTTAGGCATGTCGATGACCGGCCATATCGTCAATATGCTGCTCATTAATCTTTTGCTGTCGCTGACGGCTCTAACGCTTGGCACGCTGCTGTCCTCGTTTGCAAGCAGCGAATTTCAGATCATCCAATTCATTCCGATCATCATTGTGCCCCAGGCTTTCTTCTCCGGATTATTTAATCTGGATGCGATGAACCCGGTTCTGCAGAAGCTCAGCTACGTCATGCCTCTTTACTATGGAGCCGATGCGATGCGGGAAATCATGATTAGAGGAGAGGGCATTTCGGATATCCAGCTCGATATCTACGTATTGGCCGGTTTATCCATCCTGTTTGCTCTTCTGAACGTCATAGCCTTGAAGAAGCATCGCCGCATGTAGGCCGGATTCTTTTTCTGCTATAATGACGGGAATGGGCAAAAAAGGAGTGTCGGGCATGAGCGAGCCGATTGACGAATGGCTGGAAGAGCTGAACAAGCTAGGCGATGAAAAGTCTATGACCAATAAGCAGCTCAAGATTGTAAGAGCCGCTTCGGAAATATTTGCGGAGAAAGGCTTTGCCGCTTCATCCACGAATGAGATTGCACAGCGTGCGGGAGTCGCGGAGGGCACCATATTCCGTCACTATAAAACCAAGAAGGATCTGCTTGTCTCCATCGTTGCGCCGGTCATGGCAAAGCTGGTAGCTCCTTTTGTCATGCGGGAGTTCTATAAGGTATTGGACAGCAGATACGACAGCTACGATCAGATGCTTCGCGCGATTCTCGAGAACCGGCTGGCCTTTCTGGAGAAGCATATGCATGTGCTGAAAATCTTCATACAAGAGATTCCGTTCCATCCCGAGCTGCAGGAGCAGTTCGAGAAGCTGGTTCTGGCGAGGGTCTTTGAGAAAATAACGCCAAACATCCGCAGATTCCAGGAGGAAGGAAGTCTTGTGGACTGGTCGCCGCAGACGATTATTCGCCTTACGGCATCCTCCTTGATCGGTTATGCCGCATTGCGGACTATCTATGGCAAGCGCGAAGGCAGCAATTGGGATGATGAACGGGAACGGGAAGCAACGATTGCGTTTATTATGAAAGGCTTGGCTCCGTAACAAAATACCGCATAAATAAGCCGAAGGCATCCAATCATGCCTTCGGCTTTCTTTTTTAATGATGCGTAAATTGATGATTATGCGGCAGGTTCCATGTACACAGACTAGTAGCCACTCCCCCGGCTGCGACGGTTATCAAGGAGAGCACGAATGTATTTTCCGGCAGCAGGATTGCCCCCGTCCCGATGATGATAAAATCCGTCAGGAAGATGATAACGCCAACGTTCAGAGGGATATAGCGGGACAAAAAATGCGCCAGCAAATCCGTCCCTCCGGTGGTGCTCCCATTCCGAAGCATGATGCCTATGCCTGTCCCGATGCAAAAGCCGCCAAGGACCGCGCGGGTAAACGGCGTCCATTCGATATAGTAGAGAAAATGGAACCGGTATGGACTTAACAAATCGATGACGTAGCTGGATAACAGCAAACCGTTCAGGCTCCGGTAGATCATGCTGCGGCTTTGAAACCATACGAGAGCAAAGATCGGGATACTGCAAAGCAGCATCGTCAAGCCAACCTGAACATGCAGCAAATAGTTGACTATGAGGGCAATTCCAATAAGTCCCCCATCCAATATCATTAATGGAACGAGAAAAAAGTTAATGCCCGCCGAAATCAGCAAGCTCCCCAATATGATGGCCGTCCATCTGCGCCATGAGAGTATTCCCATTCTTCCTTTCACCTCTTTTACCCTACCTCATCTATATGCCGCTGCCAGACAAGCCATTCTTTGGAAAAAACAAAAAAACCGGCTCCTCCATTTGAGAAGCCGGCTTGAAGCCGTAAAATTTATTCCTGTGCGGCAGCCGCCGAACCGGCCGTGCTGTCCATTCTGCGGAACTGCATCAACAAGATCAGAGCAGCAAGGCATAAGATGCCGCCGGATACATAAGGCAATCGCAGATCTAGCGTAAATAAGAACGTCCCCGCAAGCGGGCCGAGAATTCGTCCCAGGCTGTCCATCGAGGAGCTGAGTCCGGATGCCACGCCTTGTCCGACCTGAGTCTTTTGCGTAATCAACGAAGTAACGCATGGACGAATCAGCGAGTTGCCGATGCCAAATATCGCAAGGGACAACGTCGCCCACCACAAGGAATGAGCAGCCAGCAGCATAAAGAATCCAACGGCCGAAATAATCAGGCCAATCGCGATGTACTGAGGCTCTTGCCCCGTCTTGATTCTGCGCCGTACAACACCGCCTTGTACCAAGGCGCCAACAAAGCCGCACACGAAGAACAGAATGCCCACCTGAAGAGGCGTTACGTCAAATCGCTGGATGCCGAAGAACTGCAGTGTCGCCTCCATGCCGGCCAGCGTAAAGGTAACGAAGAATGCGAGAATATACAAAAACTTAAGCGGACCGGTGAAGGCCGTCCAGCGGGATTCCCGCTTCTCGCTTGCGGCTCTTCTCTTCTCGGGCGGCAGCGATTCCTTCAGCTTGATAAACGCCAGAATTAACGTGATTAACGCCATGGCGAAAGCTGCATAGAAAGGCGCTTCAAGGGAAATCTGACTAAGCAGACCGCCTACGCCCGGACCAATCGTAAAGCCGAAGCCGATCGACATGCCGACAAGCCCCATTCCTTTCGTACGCTGCTCGGGCGGCGTAATATCCGCTACATATGCGACTATTACCGATGTGACCGCACCGGAGAACAATCCTCCGAGCACGCGGGAGAGATACATCATTGCCAGATTGTCCGAGGACAAGCCAAACAGCAGGAAGCTGATCGCAAAGCCGGTAACGCCAATGATAATGATCGGTCTCCGGCCAATCCGGTCGGATAAGCCTCCCCAATAAGGAGAAAGTATGAACGATACGGCGGAATACAGCGCAAGCATGTAGCCCGTATGTTTTTCGGCATTTCCCGGGTTAACAGCTTTAATCATTTCAGGCATAACAGGAATAATAATCCCAAACCCGATGAAGGTGGTCATTAGAATAGCCATTACTATTAGAAGTCGTTTATCTCGCATTATGTTTCACCCCATCCCTTATCGTAACATATCAAGCTGACGCCAAGTTATGAACAAATGGAGAACATTACTTGTCCAGCTTGGGAATGCCAAGCTTCATCATTAAAATTGTTGCTTGCATTCCGACTTGTTTTTGCTATACTCAACTTTGTTTGTACATTAGACATTAGACGACATTCGAAAGGCAGGGACGAAAGCGATGGATCATAACAAAACCCCGCTCTTCAGCGCACTCCGCCGCCATGCGGAGAACGATCCGGTACAATTTCATATTCCGGGGCATAAGAAAGGTCTCGGCAGCGACACTGAGTTTCGCGAATTTATCGGCGACAACGCCTTGTCGATCGATCTTATAAATATTGCTCCGCTTGATGACTTGCATCAGCCAACCGGCGTTATTGAAGAAGCACAGAAGCTGGCCGCCGATGCTTTCGGCGCCGATTACACGTATTTCTCCGTTCAAGGCACCAGCGGCGCCATCATTACGATGATTCTGACCGTCTGCAATCCGGGAGACAAAATCATCGTGCCTAGGAACGTGCACAAGTCGATCATGGCCGCCATCATATTCGCGGGTGCCCGTCCGGTATTTATCTCGCCGGCACGCGACGCGAATCTGGGGATTGACCACGGCATTACGACGCGTTCGGTGAAGCGTGCGCTTGACCGCCATCCGGATGCCAAGGCCGTTCTGGTCATTAATCCGACTTACTTTGGCATTTGCGCGAATCTGAAGGAAATTGTAGATCTGGTTCACAGCTACGATATTCCGGTTCTTGTTGACGAAGCTCATGGCGTGCTTATTCACTTCCACGAGAAGCTTCCGATGTCCGCCATGCAGGCCGGTGCGGATATGGCGGCAACCAGCGTACATAAGCTCGGCGGCTCGATGACGCAAAGCTCGGTTCTGAACGTACGCAAAGGACGGATTAATCCGTTCCGTATTCAAACGATTCTAAGCATGCTGACGACAACATCCACTTCTTATGTATTGCTGGCATCGCTTGATACTTCCCGCCGCAACCTGGCGTTGAACGGCCATGAAATTGCCGAACGCGCGATTGAACTCGCCCAATATGCGCGCGAGCAAATTAACCTGATCCCTGGCCTGGAATGCTTTGGTGAAGAAATTCTGGGCGATGAAGCAACCTACGACTATGATCCGACGAAGGTTACGATCCATGTCCGCCATCTGGGCGTTACCGGCTATGAAGTAGAGAACTGGCTTCGCGATAACTTCAACGTAGAGATCGAGATGAGCGACATGTATAACATTCTTTGCCTTGTTACGCCGGGAGATACGTCCGACTCGATCGATAAATTGCTGATCTCGCTTCGCGGCCTGTCGGATACCTTCCATGAAGGTGCTGAAGCCCGTGAGCTGGTTGTTAAAATTCCGGAAATTCCGCAGCTGTCACTGACGCCGCGCGATGCCTTCTACGGCGAAACGGAGATTGTTCCTTTCAAAGAATCCGCTGGCCGGATTATCGCGGAATTTATTTACGTCTACCCGCCGGGCATTCCGATTCTGCTGCCGGGTGAAGTCATTTCGCAGAAGAATATTGACTATATCGTTGATCATGTCGAGGTTGGCCTTCCTGTTAAAGGGCCGGAGGACCGCAGTATTCAATTCGTTAAAGTTATTGTGGAAGAGAACGCGATCTTCTAAAAGAAAAGCCAATAGCAGCGCTTTAAGGCGATGCTGTTGGCTTTTTTCGTATGATTCCACTTATTGTAAACCCTCTCATCAGCATGCTATGATGGATGGGGGGTGGGATGAATGAGTCAAAGCGCATTTATCAAGCTTGTTCAAGGATCTGCCGTAAGTGAACTGCCGCTTGATCAGCTAAGGGAGAAGCTTCTGCATTACCGTGAGCAGACCGCTTTAACGGGAACGCAGCTCGATTGGGATTATGCCGCCGTTGCTTTCCCGTACACAATCGAGTCGAAGCAGGATGACCGCTGGTTTTACTTGCAAGGAACCAATCCTCAGTACAAATATATCGTGTTCGGCAACGGAGACGACGGCCCTTCAACCGTTCAGGTGGTCCTGCCTGACGGTTCAACCCACGGCGACAAGGCAAAAGCAAACGAGCTTTGCAAATATTTGGCCAAACAGCTGCTGGCCGAGCTCACGATGTTTAACGGCCGCACGATTTATTATAATCCGCGAAAATGATGGCGAAAAAAACACCCGCTGTCCGGGCTGCATAAGCCTCTCGGATAGACGGGTGTTTTAGGTCATTAACCTTCTTTGTTCTCGTTTTCTGTTTTTGCGATTTCTTCGTAGATCGCAGTAACGCGTTCCCACTCAGCATCGTCTTCGATTCCAACGAGGAATGCCTCTTCGTTCTCTTCTTCGATACGGAAGATAACGCCGTCCGCTTCCGGATCGTTGCGATCCAGCAATACAGCATATACGTTATTCTCCGATTCAAATGTATAGACCATGACCATTTCACGCTCTTGGCCTTCGTCGTCTGTCACGATGAACACATGCTCATCGTGTTCGTGATCATGTCCGCAGCCGCAGTCTTCGCCGTGCTGATGTTGATGCTCGCTCATGGAATTACCCCATTTCAGTTATTTATACATACTAACGTATCGTACCATGCGGAGGAACGTCGGTCAAACAAAAAGCGCCCTGTTGCTGCGTTTGCAGCCCTAGGCGCCTTGATTAGAACCTTATTGCGAAGTAATCAATTTCTCCGACACGACCGTCCAGTCATCCGAAGTCGTTGTCTTCAAATAGAAGCGAACCGCATACTTGCCGGCGAACTCGAAGTTATATTTGATGTCTTCCGTCCTGTACCAGAAGTTATCCTTCGTAATGCTCACATTCTGGGATTGGATCACTTTCTCGTTGCCGTAAGGATCCGTAATCGACACCTTCACGGCGGAGATATCCGTCTTCAGGTTGTCGATCTGGGAGAAGACGTTAAACGTGTATTTGTTGCCTTTGTCCACATTGCCAAAAATGACTTTATCCTGGAACAAAATCATATGAACATTAGGCTTGTTAATCGTCGCTTTCTTGTTCTGATTATCCCAGTTAACTAGCGCATTCAGGCTGTTGACCACCTGGCGAAGAGGCAAATAGGTTTTGCCGTCCACAATAATGCCGCCCTCGTCGAGCTCACTTCCGTTTACAATAACGCGTACCTTCTGCGAAGCTGAATCGGCAAAGATGAGTGTACCTCCGCAAACCGACAAAATAGCGAGCAGAATGGCTATTTTCTTGAATCTGACCAACATGAGCTGATAACCCTCCATCCGTTTTGTCTGGATGTTTGGTTATACTCGGGTTTTGACCCAAAGTTGCGCTAAAGCAATAAAAGTTTTTAGGCTCGACGGCAACAGGCGATGCGGTTGAAATACCCCGGGAAATATTCAATATTGCCCGGATTAGCTGAACGTGCGGGTCAGGATGCACGGAACGCCCTTCCCTACCGCTCCCGGCTCCTGCATTCGCTTCCAATAACGCATGCCCCGTTCACACGGCGTTTTACATACCCCGCATGTATCGGATAATACAAGCTTGTAATAATACTGCTTTCTATCGCTAGACGCTTTTTTCTTCTTTACGACCTTGCCTTTGCCTTTTGCCGCTGCTGCACTCATCTTCCTTCAGTCCTCCCGCCGTTTGTGCTTTAAGCATTATATGTAGGCGCAAGCAATTGTGTTTGTCAGCGCCGGGCGTTATTTGATAAAGTGTAGACAAACAAATGTTGGGGAGGTATACCCACTTGCAGATTCAAATGCTCGGCACCGGCGGTGCTTTTGCGAAAAAATATGCGAACAATAATGCGCTGATTGAGCTTGACGGCTTCAAGCTGCTTGTAGACTGCGGCATCACATTGCCGCGTTCGCTTCATGATGCCGGCTACTCGTTTGATGATTTGGATGCGGTATTGATCAGCCATATGCACGCTGACCATGTCGGAGGGCTGGAGGAGTACGCGTTCCAGATGATGTTCCGCTACGGCAAGAAGCCTGTCCTTTATATTGCCGATACGCTTGTAGAGCCTTTATGGGAACAGACGCTGCGGGGGGGCCTGACGCAAGAGCCGCTTACCGCTCTGAATGACTTCTTCGATGTGCGGCCAATTAAGGAAGGAGAGGTCTTCGAGATTCATCCGGGGTTAACCGTCAAGCTTATCCGGACCGATCATATTGCCGGCAAGCTGAGCTACTCCTTTCTCTTTAACGGGACCTTCTTCTACTCTGCCGATATGAAGTTCAACGGAGCCTTGCTTGGGGACTTAATTGAGGACGGCGTAACAACGATCTTTCATGACTGCCAGCTGATCTCTCCGGGAGTTGTCCATGCGAGCCTGGATGAGCTGCTCACATTGCCGGCGGACATTCAGGAGAAAGTATGGCTGATGCATTACAACGACAATATGGAAGAGTTCATCGGCCATACTGGCCTCATGCGATTCGTCGAACAGCTAACCGTCTATAATATATAAGCCATTTAAGCCTGTAAAATAACAAGCAGATATCCACCGCGCTACTGGCGCTGCAGACATCCGCTCTTGCTTTAGCTTATGCATGCAGCCTGCGTGTTGTTTCAATTTTTACAACGTAATTGTACAAGGGTCTTGCATTTATTTGTCCCCATTGATCCATACTAGCCTTCGGGAGGATGATCATATGGATCACGCACAAGAAGAGGTCGTTGCTGTACGGAAGAACGGAGATGGCGATATTGTTGAGCTGCAGTTAACGTCTGGCAAGGTCGTCGATTACAAAACCGCGCAAACGATGGTTAAAAATAATGAAATTGCCGGACTAAACGTCTTTAAGGGCCGCGATCACGAGGAGCATCTCCGATCCGATCCCGATGGCCGAACGGATAACAATCTCGACAATTTGCCTACGTTCTAACAACCAGAAAATCGGCTGCCGCATCTGCGGACAGCCGATTTTTGTGTGTCATTATTTCTTTTTCGCTTCAGGAGGCAGTTTTCTGCGCCATACATGTGTTTGATCATAAGACAAGGAATCCTTCTTCACGAAGATTGCAACATAAGCGCTTACCGTACCCACGATGCCAAACAAGCCTAGAAGCCAAACGGCCATATAGGCATACTCCTCTGCCAAACGATACCGCCTCCTATACGATTTGCAAGTGCTTTCTATACTCGTATGAACGGCTGGTATCATTTATGCTGATTTTGTCACAAATCAGAATCATATTTCCTGTTCCCGATCATACTAAAAGGCGGACGACCATGCCTATATTTGCGAGGGAGAGTGATTTTCATGACTATCGATTTGAACAGTCAATATGATTGCGCGAATGCATCCTCTGATTTGCCGGACCTTATGGCTCAGCTTGACGCGGTAAGAAGCAGTTCTGTTTCCTCCGTTGAGCAGCAGGACGAAATCAACCGGCTGGAGAATCAGATCCGGTTCATCCAGAACAAATGCGATATTCCGCACAGCAATCACTAAACATCAGATTTCATTGGTCCATGCCACAGCGCATGGGCCTCCCCCCACCTCTAACCTGCCGCAAAAAAAACTTCAACTCCCATCAAACCGCTTCTTCATTTCCTTCGTTACCTCCTATAAGAGTCAATCATTCTTTGAGGAGGTTAATCATGACAACCAAACGATTAACAATGTTTATGTTTCTAGCTGTACTCTTAACCGGCCTATTAACATCGGTCATTGGCGCGTCCGCAGCCGAACCGCAGCCCGCTTCCGTAACGACGGATGCGGAGACTGCCGCCAAGCTGGGGCTTTTATTGGGGGATGGAAGCGGCGTAAATGATGCCTATTTGGCTAAGCAAACCACCCGAATGCAGGCGGCCATTATCTCCTTGCGCCTGAACGGCCATTTGAAGGAAGCGATGTCTTTTGCTCCCGCTGCCAATTTCAAAGACGCTTCCAAAGCCGGCAAATCAAACGAGCCTATCCTTGCTTATTTAATGAATCATCCTGAATTGGGATGGTCGGGAAATCCGGACCGCACCTTCCACCCCAATGATCCCATTAGCCCCCAACAGCTTTATAAGGTGCTGCTCGAAAATGCCGGCTTCCGTTCCGGATCCGACTTCGTTTATGCAGAGACCTTGACCTACGCCGCTTCCAAAGGAATGGCTTCCGTTGCCGCTGCCGCTCGTTTGACCAATGCCCATCTGGCAACAGCGCTCATTGAAGCCTTGAATGTTCGTACGCCGCAAGGAGAAGTGTTCTTTGCTGCACTCCAGAAGTTAGGCGTTATTTCGCAAATCGCCGTCCTCCCCCAAGGAAAAAGAATTCAACTGCGCAGCGATCAAAAGCTGGGTACTTATCTCGCAGATAACAATGGCATGACTCTTTACTATTTCACGAAGGATGCGGACAATATTAATGCTTGTCAGGGACAATGCCTGGTGAACTGGCCTGTTCTCGCATCCGGTGAACTGCAAATCCCGGCTTTCCTGAACAAGGCCGATTTCTCGACCCTAACCCGTGCTGACGGAACAAAGCAATGGACCTACAGAGGTTATCCGCTCTATACATTTATCCAAGATAAGAAGCCGGGCGATGTGCTTGGCCAGAATGTTCTCCAGGCATGGTTCGTTATTGATCCGTCCGTCTTCAAGGGAATAACAAGCGAAGTAAAATCCTATCAAATTGACATCAAACAGTTCTCGTTCGGGACGGAGCCATTAACCGTTGAAGCGGGGTCCAAGATTACCTTTACCAACTATGACGAGATGGAGCATAATGCGGTGGCCGTTGACGGCAGCTTTAAGGTACCTCTGCTGAAAACCGGGGAATCTTACGCCATTACGCTGGATAAGCCCGGAACCTACAGCTACTTTTGCGAGCTGCACAAGTCGTTTATGACGGGTACGATTATTGTGAAATGAGGGATGGGAGATGAAACGAAATACACATAAGATTCTGCTGACATTGCTCTCCGGGCTTCTGCTCGCAGTACTTCTGGCAGCATGCGGGAATTCGGCGGAAAATAAGCCATTGCCATCCCAGAATGCGGCGACTATTGAGCCAAGCCTGTATCCTTCAGCCTCCGCGCCAGGTGAAGAGCATATGGAGCATGAATCAGACATGCCAACGGCCACGCCGGAAGCAACGACGGAAGCAAAGCCGACAGCTGCCCCAACAACTAAACCGCAAGCTTCGGCCAAGCCTTCGCCAAAGCCTTCACCTTCACCGTCGCCATCAGCGTCCCATGATGATCATCATAGCGGGCGCCCGGATGACGATGATTCGAAAGCTACGCCAAGCGCAAGCAGTGAGGATTCTCCAAAAAGCACGCCGGCCGCTACGGCATCTGCCTCCGAGGGCGGAGGCAAGGAGTACGTGGTTGAAATTACGAATTTCGCCTTCTCCCCTGCCAAGCTGGAGATAAAAGCAGGCGACCGCGTCAAATTTATAAACAAAGACGAGATTAAACATAGCGCAACGGCTGACGACAGCTCCTTTGACACCGGTCTGCTTGCGCAGGATGAGAACAAAACCGTAACGTTTGACGATGCCGGCGAGTTTGCCTATCACTGCATGCCGCATCCGGGCATGCAAGCAACGATTACCGTATCTGACAAATAGAACGGATGAAGGGATAACCATACATGGTTATCCCTGTTTTTAGTAGAATGGATTTATATTAACTTCAATCGCGGAGGTCATCATCGTATGCGGGAGCTTACGGATCATCAATTGATGCTGCTCGTGCAGAGCAAGCAGAGCGAGGCGCTGTCGACTCTCTATGACCGCTACTCGTCTCTCGTTTATTCCTTTGCCTGGAAAACGCTAAAGGATGAGAATGTCGCAAAAGAAATCGTACAGGCCGTATTTATGCGATTATGGACGACCAAGTCGGTCTATGATCCCGAGCAAGGACGCTTCTCCAGCTGGCTGCTGACGATTACTCGCAATATTACAACCGACTGGCTGCGCAAAAGACGGAGAGACACCGCTCCTCTTGTCCAGGTCGAGCCCGAACAGCTGGCGCAGATTCCGGATCAAGTATCTGCCTCGCCGGAAGACGCGGCTCTAGTCAGCTCTACGAAGGAGCAGATCAGACGGGCATACAGCAAAATGTCCGCCCAGCAGATTCATTTGCTCGAGCACTTCTACTGGCAAGGCTACAGCATAAGCGAGCTTGCGGACATCTATAACCAGCCCATAGGAACGGTTAAGAATCGTCTGCATCAGACGTTAAAAATATTACGCAGGCATCTTGTAGCCGAAGGAGAGCAATCATGAAGCAGCAGCAAAATGTGACGGTTTGCCATTATGTTCTGGACTATATTTCCGGCGTTTGTTCCGATAAAGAGAAAAAAGCCTTCGAACGGCATCTTCCCGCCTGCCCGGCCTGCCAATCCGAGCTGGAAGAGCTGCGGCTCGTATGGGACTCCCTTCCTTCCGACATGGATCTGATCGAACCGCCGGCGGATTTGAAGCAGCGGGTGATGAATGCCGCGCTTGCCTCCCCTCAGCCTATTGCCAAGCGTCCCGTCCGCAAGCTGGCATGGGGAGCTATTGCGGCGGCTGTACTCGCCGTCTTTATCGCTGGAACAATGTGGAATATTAATCTCTATAACAGCCGCAGCAGTCAGGCAGTCATTCCGATTGAACAGGCTTTGTCCGTGTCTGCCTCTCAAATCAATCAGTTCATTTCCTTAAAGCCCGTGTCAGAGGACGTTGCTTCTTCCTATGCCGTCGCCTGCATAGTCGATAACGGAAGCAACAAACAATTTGTCGTGTATGTATTCGGCGCTCCCGTCTCAACCGGTGATACCGTCTACCAGGTATGGCTGAACCATTCCGGGCAGAAAGACAGCGCGGGTACTTTCCGTGTGGATGAGAAAGGGATTGGCGTTTTGGCTATGCCGATAGCCGATCAAACGCTGGCCTTTGATTCCATCGGCATCACAATCGAGCCCGACGAACACGGGGACCAGCCCCGTGGAACCAAGGTTTACAGCTCCATCTCCTAAAAATAACAAAACCGCCATTCATGCCGGTAAGCAGGAATGGCGGTTTTGACTGCGTTACGCCGGGTATCGGTCGCCCCTGGTCGCAGGCTCCGAGATAACGAGGAACTGGACGTCCTTATCCGACTTGTTAAACATTTGATGCGGCGTATGCGGGGCAACATGAATCCCCTCATGGGCTTCCAGCTCAAAGCTCTCCCCGTCGATCTCGATCGTAGCCGTCCCCTCAAGAACGAAGAAAAATTGCTGGGACTGTTCATGGTAATGCCGCGTTTCGGCCGTATGCGGCGGCATTTTCTCGTGGATGATGCTCAAATCCTGCTGCTTCAACAGATGCCATCCGTCGCACCGATCTCCCCATATGTAATGCTCCGCGTTGCTTTTGCTCATCTTCATCCTGTCTGCTCCTTGCTGTTATTAAGACGTATGATTTTGTTCAATATCGTAGCAGATTGGGCTTGCGAAATGAAGGTAATCATCCCCAGCTCCATATCCATAGTGTGGCAAAAAAGTTGCTTCGATTGTGTTGACATTCATTTTGGATGCTGATATATTAATATTCATCACTCACACGATCTGTTAGCTCAGCTGGGAGAGCACTATCTTGACAGGGTAGGGGTCAGTGGTTCGAGCCCACTACAGATCATACGAATGGAAAACCCGCAAAGCCTTGAGCTTTGCGGGTTTTCTTTATTGCTGCAGCTGCTCATAAGCAGCGTTGCGGGCTATTGGGACAGTACGAGATTTTTATACTTGGGATATTCTTTCGTAATAATACCCATTCCTTTATGCGTAGCGTCAAATCCTTTGCCCGATGCATCTAAGTATTTTTTGAATGCCGTATTCGATCTGCTGCTGTAAAAGCTTTCGAGGTAAGATAAAGCATCTTGATAGTGCTCAATAGCATCGTAGAAGTAATTCAATTTCTACTAGCTTAGCTAGTAGAAATTCCGTGCGATTTTAATTCTTGGGCCACGCTGTTTAAATAATCAACCTCGTCATTATAAAGTTGACTGTACGTATCCAGAGAATCATACGCTCTATCTAATTGCGTTGTGTCGTTATACGTGTCTATTCCGTCATACGCCAGGCTTAGATTAATCTGGGAAACGTTATATAACCACTCTCCCAGATCCGAAAGTTCTTTATAAAAGTCGGCCATAATAAAGTACGCTTTCAGCTGGTCCGTGTCGGCGTTGCCTTCAGAACTTATAACAGGCTTTTTGACTTCTACCGTATTCCTCTCAGCGTCCCACTCCCTTTATTTCGAAATATACTCTCTCTGGAACATTTTACCTTCAAGCTTGTACCAGTGTATATAACAAATAAGAGACTCTGTCCTGTTTACGGCGAAAGCCTTGAATAATCAAGGCTTTTTTTTGATTCTATCATTAACGGTTGATATATTGAATCTTGGATACCGGGATATAGACCGCGCCATCTGGACTTATGAATTTGGCATTGCCTTCAAAAAATCCAGCCCATATGGCATTGGATAAAACGATGGTCACTGCGTTTACTTCCGTCACCTGCACGCCAATCGGCAGTGATTCCAGAATCTCGTACAGACTTGCCTCTTGCTGCTTCATCTTCCCCATCTCCCTTCACTAGACATGATGCCAACACCGCTATCAATTGGATTAACGAACCGTAACTCCTCTGATATTATTTAAGGGAATATACACGGTATCCTGATCAACCGGTGAAATAATCGTCGCAAGCTCATCCGCAAAGCCCGACCAAGTCCCCTCCAGGGACGTATAGTCCAGATGCACGATAATGCCTTGACCAATGGAGAGAGTACTTAGAATCGCATACACGCTCTTCACGCCATAGCTTTTTCCAATCATATGAGTCACCACCTTGTTTGTCTTCGTATTGCAAGCCCGTTAACGTTTAATAAAACGAATCTTCGACAATGGGATGTAAACGGCCAGACCCGCCGCATTAACGAATTTGGCATTCCCTTCGAAAAATCCGGCCCATATCGCATCGGTTAGAACGGTATTCCCCGTGCTTACGGTAGTCAGCTGATCCCCTAGCGGAATCGAATCCAAAATGCTGTATATCGAGCAGCTCATCGTTTCATCTCCTTTCAGATAATTAATCAGAATGGCATTAGCGGACCGTTACCGATTGGATTTTATCCAACGTTACGTATACGGCTTTATTGTTAGCCGACGAAATTAACGTTGCGTTGCCTGCAATAAATCCCGACCAGGTCCCTTCTACCAAAGCATTCTCCAGTACTAAAGCGATCGGTTGACCAATGGGCAACGTGCTTAATATGGCGTATGCCGCACCCTCGTCTCCACAGCTTTTGTTTGACATGTCACTCACCGCCTTATCCACTTTAATGATGAATATATTGAATCCTTGTTACCGGAATATAGACCGGAACTCCCCCGTCAATAAACTTCGCGTTGCCTTCGTAAAAGCCAGCCCATATGGCGTCGAACAAAAACGTGGTTCCTGCACTTACAACCGTCAGCTGTTCACCAATCGGCAAGCTTTTTAAATACTCATAAATTGCAGGTCTTCTGTCTGTCATGTCGTCATCTCCTCTCCACAATAACGCTTAATTAAGGTACATATACGGCAGTAATCTGGTTTAACGGGATATATTCGGTTTTGTTATCGAATGCTGCAATAACCGTTGCGTTGCCGTCCGTAAAGCCCGCCCACGTCCCGTCATGAACGGAACCCGCCACGTGTACCGTAATCGCTGTACCAATAGGCAAAGTACTTAGAAGCGCATATACACTCCTTGTGCCATACGTTTTATTTCCGCAGCTATGATCTGACATGTAAGCCCACCACCTCGACCAATAAAATTTGTACAGTGTATGAACCGGGACAAGATTTGCTTGTACAATTAGCATCCAAATCTATGAAAGAGGCTGCCGCCCGCGTATTTTCTTCCTCTAATGGCACAAACTAAGCTGTCTTGCAAAACCATCTAAGGAGTGGGTAAAATGCGTGAAGGTTTGATTCCTGCCGTTCTTGGAACTGTTGTGTCGGCCTCTGGTGCATCACTGCTAAGAAAAAGCAAATATAAGCTTGTGGGTACCGGTGTTCTCGGTTTTGGCCTTGCCCATATGGTGCTTGGCGCCATTGATTTGATTGAACACCGATAATTTTGCAGGACAAGAGGGGAGGGAGCCCTAGGCTCCCTCCCCTTTCCGCTTGCGAATTTTAACTTCGCCTAACATTCTTGACCCATTGCAACACTGTTTCTCTAGACCCACACGACCTTCATCATATATGATAAGGGTCGTTGTTTTTTTAACAGGGTTTAGGAAATTGATGGGGGTTTGCAGGGTGAGCGATTCTAAAATGACGGATGTTAAAATCTCGGATGCCAAGACGGCCTCGAATGTCTTTGCGATTTGGATCAGCTTATTCAGCAATCTGATTCTTACGGGCATTAAATTAATTGTAGGTTTCCTGTTCAAGAGCCAGGTATTGATTGCGGACGGTGTACATAACGCCGGCGACGTGATTGCGACAATGGCGGCATTAGGCGCCGCTAAGGTTGCTCAGAAGCCTGCGGATGAGGACCATCCGTACGGTCATGGCAAAAGCGAGCTGATCGGCTCGGCCATGGTCGCCATTATTATGGTGATTGCGGCTTTATTTATCGCGTATCATTCCTTTGAATCCTTCTTCCATCCCGCTGGCGAAGCCAGTATGGTGGCCTTTGCCGCTGCCGTTGTCTCCTTGTTCTGGAAGCTGTGGCTCTATATTTATTGCATGCGCGTGAGCAAGGAAACAACCAGCAAAAGCCTCGAAGCAACCGCCTATGATCATTTGGCCGACGTCTATGCTTCGATTGCTGCTTGCATAGGTATTGGCGCGGCTATTATCGGCGAGAGAAATGATATTTCGTTCCTCAGCTACGGCGATGCGGCTGCGGGAATTGTTGTCGCTTATTTCGTATTGAAGCTGGCTTATCATATGGGGAAGGAAGCCGTAGACGTATTAATGGAGAAGGCGGTATCCGCGGAGAAGCTGCAGGATTACGAACGCCTTGTCTTCTCCATACCGGAAGTGAAACGAATTGACCGGATCCGCGCCAGGGAATTTGGCCAATATGTCATGATTGATGTCCGCGTCGGCGTTCCGGGCGAGCTTAGTATTCAGGAAGGGCATGATGTATCCCGAAAAATCAAACAAATTATTATCGAGCATCATTCCGACGTGGAGGAGGTTCTTATTCACTTGAATCCCTGGTACAAAGATGCTCAATCGTAATCACTTAAAAGACCTGCAAGGGTCTTTTTTTGATTCCAAAAAATAGAATTTAACAATCAGCATACGCGAGGTGATCCTTCTGCCCGGCCAACCGTTCGTGAGCGTCGTTATTCTTGCGTACAACCACTCAGAGATAACGAAACGTTGTATAGACAGTCTTCTCTTACATACGCCGTTAGAAAGCAATGAGCTGATCCTCGTCAACAATGGCTCCTCCGACGGCACGCAGGCTTACTTCGATTCCATCCCCGGCGCGAGAGCCATTCATCTTCCGCAAAATATCGGCCCGGTCAACGGGTTTAATGTCGGGATGGATAACGCGCGGGGCAAGTACATCGCCTTAATCAGCAATGATATGATTCTGACCGCGGGCTGGCTTCCGAATTTGATCACTTGCATCGAATCCGATTCCAGAATCGGTTTTGTCTCGCCGGGAGCCAATTATGTCAGCAACTTTCAGCAGATCAATCTTCCCTTCCAGACGCTTGAGGAAATGCAGCTGCAGGCAAAAGCCTACAACGTTTCGGATCCGGGCAAATGGGAGGAGCGAATCCGTCTCATGCCGGTTATCCTCTTCTCCCTGACCGAAAGGCTGCGGGAGATAGGGGGCTATGACTCCCGCTTCTACTATGGAGAGTTTGGCGATGACGATATCAGCTACCGTTACCGCAGGGCCGGCTACAAGCTGATCTATGCGGGCGATACGTTTATTTTTCACCATGGCTCGGTTACGACCGGCATCGATCAGCAGCAGAACAACTCGCTACAGGTAAGCAGACAAATTTTCTTCCGTAAATACGGCATTGATTCATGGGCGGAAGGCCTGCCGAATATGCAGCTTGTTGAAGCCTTGCAGAGCCGATGGATGCCTAAGGCCTCCGTCTCCCTTCTTGCCATTAACTGCTGTATCGGCGCAACCCCGCTGGCTTTCAAAACCTTTCTCAAACAACGGGGAGCTGAAGAGGTGCGGCTTACAAGCCTGGCCAGCGAGGAGAAATATATGACTGATCTTCGAACAGTCTCTGACCGGACCCTCTATTACGAAACAATGTCAGATATCGAGCTGCTGCTAGCAGGCGAGCAATTTGATTATATTTTATTCGAGCATGGGTACCCCGAATTCATCCGCTCCGGCAACAGCATAATGAATTATCTGCTGCCATCGGGGCATCTCATTACCTAACCGAAGCTGTACGATTCCTGCCATGGGGAGGTTGCCCGCGTGAAAGCTGTTATCCTAGCCGGAGGACTCGGAAGCCGCTTGTCGGAAGAAACGATATCCAGACCGAAGCCAATGGTCGAAATCGGCGGCAAGCCGATTTTATGGCATATCATGAAGATTTACTCGCATTACGGCATTCACGACTTTATCATCGCTGCCGGCTACAAATCTTACGTCATCAAAGAATATTTTATGAACTACTACCTGCATCAGTCGGATGTGCACTTCGATCTGTCTGACAACCGGGTCACCTTGATGAATTCCAAAGCCGAGCCTTGGAAAATAACCGTTGTGGATACCGGCGATCATGTCATGACGGGCGGCAGGCTGAAACGTCTTGCTCCTTATATCGGAGAGGAACCCTTCTGCTTCACCTATGGGGATGGCGTTGGCGACATCCCGATCGCCGAGCTGATTGCCCTTCACCGCAAAAGCGGCAAGCTGGCGACCGTAACCGCCGTGAACCCCGGGATGCGATACGGGATTCTTGAGATTGGGGAGCAGCAAGCCGTATCCTTCAAGGAAAAGCCGCATAACGATAAACATTGGATTAACGGCGGTTTCTTCGTCCTCGAACCGAAGGTGATCGAGTTAATTCGAGGCGATGACACCATTTGGGAGCATGGCCCGCTGGAATCGCTTGCTTCCTTCGGGGAGCTGTCCGTCTTCCAGCATCACGGCTTCTGGCATTCCATGGATACCCTCCGGGACAAAAACGATCTGAGTGAGCTGTGGAACAAAGGAAATGCACCTTGGAAGGTGTGGAAATGATGGATCGATTCTGGACAGGTAAGAAGGTGTTCGTTACCGGTCATACCGGCTTTAAAGGAAGCTGGCTCTGCGCCGTGTTGAAGCATCGCGGGGCGGAAGTGACCGGCTACTCCCTGCCCGCTTCTACAACGCCAAATTTGTCGGAATGCCTGTCGCTCGATATGACAACCGTGACTGGCGATATTACGAGCCCGGCGGCAATAGCGGAGGCCTTGTCCGTGCATAAGCCGGATATCGTCTTCCATCTTGCCGCGCAAGCGCTCGTCCGCGACAGCTATCGCGACCCGCTGGGGACGTTTTTCACCAATGCGTACGGCACGGCAGCCTTGCTGGATGCTGCCCGCAACTCCCCGTCAGTGAAGGCGATCATTAATATTACGACGGATAAAGTCTACGAGAATAAGGAATCGTCCAAAGGCTACGCGGAAGACGACCCGTTAGGCGGTTACGATGCCTACAGTGCCAGCAAAGCCTGCTCGGAGATTATTACGGCCAGCTATCGGGATTCCTTTCTTAAGCCGCTGTCCAAACGTATTGCGACAGCACGGGCAGGCAATGTCATTGGCGGAGGAGATTGGTCGGCGGAACGAATCGTACCGGATCTTATTCGGAGCATCACCTCCGGTCAGCAGCCGGTTCTCCGGAACCCGAATGCCATTCGTCCCTGGCAGCATGTGCTTGAGCCCCTCTACGGCTATATCCTGCTGGCCGAGAAGCTGTGGGAGAATGAGCAATTCAGCGGAGCCTGGAATTTCGGGCAGACCGTGAATCAAGGCGTTACCGTCGGCGAATTAGCAGCACGGCTTATCCGGGAATGGGGTGATCTCCCGCAGTTTGCCTACGATAAAGGCGAGCAGCCCCATGAGACCCAAACCCTGCTGCTTAATTCCGATAAAGCCGTCCGGCTGCTTGGCTGGAGCTCCAGGCTGAGCTTTGACGAGACCCTGTCATGGACAAGAGACTGGTACCGCGCTTTCTATGGCGGCGATGATATGCGAGCCTTTACCTTTGCGCAAATCAAACAATATGAGCAATTGGAGGTGAATCGCCTTGGCTAATGCCGTTTGCCGCTCCTGCAGCTATCCTCTCCGGCATCTGTTCGTTGATCTTCGGACTTCTCCTCTCTCCAATAACTTCCTCCGGCCGGAGCAGTTGAACCAAGGCACCCCCTATTATCCGCTTCGTGTTTTTGTATGCGAGTCCTGTCTGCTCGTCCAGCTGGAGCAATTTGAATCGCCTCAGGAAATCTTTGAAGAATATGCTTATTTCAGCTCTTATTCCTCCAGCTGGCTCGCCCATGCCAAGCATTACGTCGATACGATCATTCCGCGCCTGTCCCTTGGCCGTTCTTCCTCTGTTGTGGAGATCGCGAGCAATGACGGGTATCTCTTGCAGTATTTCTCCCCCTATCAGATTCCGGTTCTCGGTATTGAACCCGCAAGAAATGTGGCAAAGCAGGCAGAGGCAAAAGGCGTGCCCACCGTATCGGAGTTTTTCACATTGGCATTCGCCAAACAGCTCGCCCAGGAGCGGGGAAAAGCCGATCTGATTATTGGCAACAATGTGCTTGCCCATGTTCCGGAGCTGCAGGATTTCGCCGCAGGCCTTAAGGAGCTGCTATCCCCCGCCGGAACCCTTACACTTGAATTCCCACATTTGCTGCGTTTGATGAAAGAAAATCAGTTCGATACGATTTATCACGAGCATTTCTCTTATTTATCGCTATTAAGCGTCACTCATCTATTTACGAGGTATGGCTTAACGGTCTATGACGTGGAAGAATGGCCGACGCATGGCGGTTCGCTGCGCGTATTCGTGAGGCATGCCGAGCATGCGGACCTCGCGGCAACGCCTCAAGTCGAGAGGATTATTAATGATGAGATCGGGTATGGCCTTCAGGATGTGACAACGTACTCCCGCTTCCCCGGGCAGGTGAAGACCATTAAGGAACAGGTATACAGCTTCCTGTTTCAGGCTTCCCGAGAGAACAAACGGGTCGTTGCTTACGGCGCGCCGGCGAAAGGCAATACCCTGCTTAATTACTTAGGCGTAGGTACCGATTATATCGACTACGCCGTGGATCGAAATCCTTACAAGCAGGGCTTATTTATGCCCGGCAGCCGGATTCCGGTCTACTCTCCTTCCAGAATTCAAGAGACCAAGCCGGATTACATCTTGATCCTGCCCTGGAATTTAAAGGAGGAGATTGAGCAGGAGCTGCTTCATGCGCGAGAATGGGGTGCCAAGCTGGTCGTCTGTATTCCGAGGCTGGAAATTTATTGAGGAAGGATGAAGCCGCATGTTGTTTCACACTACATCTCTAGAAGGCGTTTATCTGATTGAACCGGAGCGATTAACTGATAACCGCGGATTTTTTGCCCGTGCCTTCTGCCGTAATCAATTCAAGGAACGCGGACTCGAGGAGAATTTCCAGCAGTGGAGCATCTCGAGCAATATCCATAAAGGAACGGTCAGGGGCATGCATTTCCAGAACCTTCCGTTTGCCGAATCCAAGATGATTCAATGCATTCAGGGCAGCGTCTATGACGTCGTCGTGGATATCCGGAAAGGCTCCAAAACCTATGAGCAGTGGGAAGCTTTCCGGTTAAGCGGAGATAATCACCATATGCTCTATATCCCTCCCGGATATGCTCACGGTTTTCAGACGCTGGAGCCTCATTCCACTTTGTATTATCATATGTCCGGCATTTATGATCCCGCCGTGCAAAATGGTGCCCGCTATGATGATCCCGCCTTTAAGATTGATTGGCCGTTCAAAGAAGATCCCGTCATAAGCGAACGCGACGCCCACCTCGCGCCTTGGAGAGATGAATATGCACTTGATCTCTGAATCGGCCGCTATTTCACCGTTGTGCGATCTCGAGACCTCCAGCCGCGGCAGCACGCTTACGATTGGCGAGCATTCCATGATTGATGCTTTTGTGAAGGTGAAGTTTGCCGGAGGCACCGGCGATATTCAGCTGGGGCAATATGTGAATGTTAACTCCGGGACGGTTATCTACTCCGGAAACGGCGTTCAAATAGGCGACAACGTGCTTATCGCAGCCAACTGCACGTTTGCTCCCGTTAATCACGCGTACGAGGATCGGAACCGGCTGATCCGGGAGCAGGGCTTCCTGCGAAGCAAAGGCGGCATCACGATCGAGGATGATGTATGGATCGGGGCGAACTGTGTCATTCTTGACGGCACCTATATTCGGAAAGGTGCTGTTATCGGAGCCAATTCGCTTGTACGCGGAACGCTTAAGGCTTACAGCATATATGCGGGAAACCCGATTCAGCTTAAGGGGGCCCGATTATGACCGGGACCGCGACCGGGACCGCGACCGGGACCGCGACTGTGATTGGCGCAAACGGATTTGTGGGCTCTTATCTGACTGCCAAGCTGCAAAAGCTTGGCTTTCATGTTTTTTGCCCGGATAAAGGAGATCTTTCTGTTTACTCCCGCCCTTTGGGCCATCTCTTCTATTGTGCCGGCATTACGGCGGATTTCCGTTCCCGCCCGTACGATGTGGTAGAGGCGCATACCGGTTATATCAGCCGTCTGCTTCGCAGCGCCGAATTCGATTCCCTGCTCTATCTGTCAACAACGAGACTGTATCATCGCGCGGCATCTACAAGCGAAGAAGCTCCGCTGACGGTCAATCCCAATCATCGGGAGGATATCTATGCCTTATCCAAGCTAATGGGAGAATCCGTATGCTTGTGTTCGGGACGCGCCAACGTCCGTGTCGCCCGGCTGTCCAATGTTGTTGGCGATGATTTTCGCTCCAGCAATTTCATTTACTCCGTCATGAATGACATAATAGCCAGGGGTTCCGTCATGCTGCAGTCTGCGCTTGATTCGGAGAAGGATTATATTCGGGTCGAGGATGTCGTGGAGGCGCTTATTCAAATCGCGTTAAGCGGGAATCATTTTATATATAACGTCGCAAGCGGAGTTAACCTTACCCATCAACAGCTGATTGATGCCTGGTCAGAAGTCCGGGAGTTTGAGCTTAAGCTCTCGCCCTCCGCCGTTCGCGTTGCCTTCGAACCTATTGACATCACGCGGATCCAGGAGGAGTTCGGCTTCCGGCCATCGCCTTGTCTGCCTGCCATACGGCAGCTATTTGTTGACCGAAATACTAAAGCTTAACAGATTTTCGCGGACTCTTCTCTTTACAGTGCAACAATACCAAAGGCTGCTTCGTTATTATAGTTGCTATAGCAAAATTCAATCAAGAGGAGAGTCGTTCATGAAAATAAAAGCAGTTCTACTATTGGCAGTATCCATGCTGCTTGTTTTTACCCTGGGACAAACTGTATTTGCTTTCAGCGATACAAGTAAAGATCCGAACAAATCCAAGATTGAGGCCCTTGAGAAGCAAGGCGTTATCAAAGGCGATAAGGGCAATAAATTTAATTCCAACGGCAAGCTGACATATGCAGCTGGCGTCTCGATGCTCGTAAAAGCCTTCCACCTGAACATTGACAACATCCGGTTCATCAAAGAGCCTAAAGTATCCGATTATTACCCGAACCTGAAAGACAATGCCTGGTACGCTGACGCGTTCATCATTGCGCAATACAACGGCCTTGAAGTACCTAAGAATGTAAAAGCTAATGATGAAATGACACGCGAGCAATTCGCTCATCATCTCTTCAAAGCGATTGTGAAGCAAGGCGATTTTGCCTTCATTGAGCTGTACATGACCATTAACGACGAGAAGAACGTGAACAAGGATTACATGGACAGCATCCAAAAGCTGCTTATCTCGAAAATCGCGACACTTGATAAGAAAAACAACTTCTATCCGAAGCAAAAAATTACACGCGGCGTTGCGGCAGGCTGGCTGTATGACGGCCTTGAATTCGTGAAAAATACACCTACAATTCCTGAGGTTCCTTCCGAGCCGGCTCCACAGCCGATTCAAGACCTTAAGCTGACTGTAACGTCGGTTAATAAAGACATCAACAAAGTAACGGTTACCGGTCAAGCGCCAAATCCGGGTTATGGCCTGCGCATTGCGGCAATCTCCTTCGTTGACGGTAAAGCGGTCATCAAGGTAGAGACGGTTCAACCCGATCCGAACAAAATGTATCCGCAAGTCATTACAGAAGTTAGCGCCTCTACCTATGTAGATGCAGCCTTGAAACCCGTGCTGGCTCCCACAGAAGCTACTGCATCTGGAGACGCGGCAGTTAGCAGCCCAGCTTTGGCAAGCTAATCACGCTTGACGAAAAGCCTCCCGGCCATTTACGAATGGCCGGGAGGCTTTTTTACATGCTATTCTTCCTCGGGCTGCTCCGGCAGACACCAATCAATCTCCGAACTGCCGAGGCTGCGCAAATGCTCGTTCACTCTCGAGAAGGGACGGCTGCCGAAAAATCCTCTGCGCGCCGCCAGAGGGCTTGGATGCGCCGACGAAATAACGGGATGCTTATCCGTATTTATAAAGGCCGCTTTATCTTGGGCATGCTTCCCCCACAGAATAAATACAACCGGTTTCTCCCGCTCGTTGAGCAGCCGGATAATCCGGTCGGTGAACTGTTCCCAGCCAAGCTTCTGATGCGAGTTAGGCTGACCCTCTTCCACCGTGAGAACGGTGTTGAGCAGCAGTACACCCTGCTTCGCCCATGTGAGCAATGAGCCGTGCCGGGGAATGGAGCAGCCGATATCCTCCTGCAGCTCCTTATAAATATTTCTTAGAGACGGCGGAATCGCGATCCCTTTCTGCACGGAAAAGCTAAGCCCGTGCGCTTGCCCTGGACCATGATACGGGTCCTGGCCAATAATGACGACCCTAGCCTGCTCATAAGAGGTCTGTTGAAGAGCGTTAAAGATATGCTCTACCTTCGGATACACGGTCTTTGTCGCATAAAAATCCTCAAGCTGCCCGGCCATCTGTTTGAAATAAGGCTCGTCCATCTCGGGACGCAGCAGCTCTGCCCAATCGTTATTCAGCTGAAAATCCATCTGTCGTTCTCCCTTATTTTCTCCCGAAGTCCGCGCGTATTTCTCCCCATTCTTCCGTATTCCATTTGACGACTTTATTCGAATACGTGTTGCTGCGCAGCCAATCCAGCGCCCAATCGGCCAGCTCCCAGATTTGCTTCGTTGAAGCGTCTCTTACCAGGCTCGATGCGATCTTCTTATTCCGCAGCCAGCTTAATGCCGTCCGCGAATCGCTGTAGACCGTCTGCGCGCTTCCCTTTTTCTTCAGATAGTCCAGCGCGTGAACAACGGCAATAAACTCGCCCAGATTGTTAGTACCGTTCGGAATGGGACCCACGTAGAACAGGATATCCCCGGTTTGAGTATCCACCCCTTTATATTCCACCGGCCCTGGATTGCCCCGTGTGCCAACGTCAACGGAGATGCTGTCATAATCAATCTCCTGCTCTTCCGCCGCCGCTGGTACCGATTTGGAGGCGTAGGATGAAGCTTTGCTTCGGACCGGAGACGAGGATGCTGAGGCTGTCGTTTTCCCTTGGCCCCAATGCTTCTTCCAGCCTTCCTTATAAGCAGCCTCCGCTTTGTCCTTGGATTCAAAGGATTTATATTTCGCTTCCGGATACCCGTTCACCTGTGCCTGGCACTCCGGCCAGCTCTTGTACACGCCCGGCTGCTTGCCTACCCAGACGACATAATGTTTGCTACCTGCCATCCATGAACCACCTTTACATTCAACATTGTCTTCCTATTGTAATGGATTAAAGGACAATCATCCATACCGGATATTCCACGTAAAAACCCCTTTCGCCTGGCCGCGAGACCAAACGAAAGGGGTTTATCTTATAAATCCTATGTAGTTCAAGAAAAATGGTGCCGAGGACGGGAATCGAACCCGTACGGTGGTCACCCACCGCAGGATTTTAAGTCCTGTGCGTCTGCCAGTTCCGCCACCCCGGCATTTTGTGTTGATGCTTCAAATGGTGGGCCCTGAGGGACTCGAACCCACGACCAATCGGTTATGAGCCGACCGCTCTAACCAACTGAGCTAAGGGCCCTCGTAAAACGCCACAATCACGTTTCAAACGAGTGGTTGGTTGCGGGGGCAGGATTTGAACCTGCGGCCTTCGGGTTATGAGCCCGACGAGCTACCGAGCTGCTCCACCCCGCGATATCCATTTGTGTAAGTCATCAAATTGAAATGGCGACATCAATTAATATACTACACACCCATATGCACAGTCAAGCATTTATTTCTCTTTCGAGGAAAAAATATGTACGGCTCTTATTTTGGCATATCGTTGTTCCCTCTCCGTCATATGCTTACATAAGAAAGCGTACGCCATAACGGCCTTTTCTCGAGCGGAAAACCTCGATTTCCTGCGGGCATTCATACCCGTAGACCCACCAGTCGTTCTCCATTCTCCTTACAAGACACCCAGCCTGAAATTTGGTTTCGTATAACCGTACCCAATATATCCATCTCATAACGGATCCCTCCTCGGGATATATATTGCCCAAATTCGGTGAAATCAAGCAAATTGGGTATAATCAAATTAATAAGCCGATTTTTAATTCGCAAGTGAAATATAAGCACGGGATAGGGAAAACTTATACTTTCTTAGAATGGAATAAAGGAGCTGATGAGTATGCTTTATGGAATTGCAGTTTTTCCTTCGCAGGCTGTACAGGACTTCGCAAACAGCTGGCGTATTCGACATGATCCGCATTACTCGATCATTCCGCCGCATCTGACGGTCCGGGATAAAGAAGAGCTCTCGGACATTCAATTGCCGGCCATAACCGAGCATCTGGAAGCTGTTGCTTCACAAACCAAGCCTTTTCAAATCCGGTTCAACCGCGTATCTTCCTTCTATCCCGCAAGTCACGTGCTGTATTTGGCACTGGAGGATCCGGCACCGATGATCCGGCTCCATGAAGCGGTATGCAAAGGGCCGCTCCACGAGCCGGCACCAAACTTTGTCTATACGCCTCATGTGACCATCGGGCAAAATATGCCGCCTGACGAGCTCCATGATCTGTACGGCAATCTTCGCATGTCTGCCGTTAACCTGACTTCGACGATTGATCAGCTTCATCTGCTGCGCAAGACGGCCAGCGGAGTGTGGCATGTTGATAAATCCTTTCCGCTTATATGAAAAGAAGCCCGGCAGGATAACCTGCCGGGCTTCTTTCGTATTGCTTCGGACTTTAGTTGGATTAACCTACCGGAACTGCTTCCACGGAAGCGGCGCCATCAAGCGGTTTTACGATTGGTCCGCCGCCTTCACCAACGCCTCCATTCGGATTCGTTTTCAGCTTCTCCAGAACGGCATTGCCTTTGGTCTCCCATTCCTGGAGCGCTTCCTTCGCCGACAAATCGCCTTTTATTACTTTCTGGAAGAGTTCATAGCCAGCGGACTGCGCTTCCCAAATACCCGGTTTCTCGCGCGCAAGCTTCTCTGTGTCCGTTGATTGCGGAGGAATAGGCTTCAGCGTAGTGAACGCATTAATGTTGTAATTCATGCCGTTCCTAGGCTTCAGGAATTCTTTACGAGCTACCAGCTCATACGTGCTGCGCGATTTCAGCTCCGCCCATTCTTCGCTGTTGGTGAATTGAACGAAATCCCAAGCATCGTCAGGATTTTGCGCTTTCGAATTAATACCCATCAGCTGGCTGAAGTAGATGTTGCCTCCAATGCCGGGCTTGGAAGTCTGCGTTGGCATAGTTACAACATCCCAATCAAACGGCGTAAAGTTTTTGATCTTGGAAGCATTGTTCATGGTGTTGCTCAGTTCGTTGACATAGCCGTATTCTGCGATAGTCATAGCAACTTTGCCGTTCATGAACATGTCGCCGCCGACTGGGTTGTAGCCTGTGTCACCGCCAGCAGCAACCTTTTGCTGCCATGCCCCCATATCTTCCTGGCTAGGCGAGATTTTTTGCTTATACAGATCCGCTACGGTGTTCCAAGCCGATTCCCATTGCTCATTGTTTACGAGCATTTTCTCGCCTTTGTCATCCCACATCTTCAGCTGCAACGGAGCGCTGAAGGTTTGAACATCGCTGAATCCGTCGCCAGCCCAGCGGTTAATGGAGAGGCCGTATTTGCGGTCCGTGCCTTCACCGGAGGCTACCAGCTTCGCCGTGTTAATCACGTCATCCCAAGTCATGCCGTCTTTCGGAATGTCAACGCCTGCATCGGCGAACATTTTCTTGTTGTAATACAGGGCAGACGCGCTGAAGGTAGGCGTCAGAGCATAGATATTGCCGCTGTCATCTGCCGATTTGATGCCGTCAATTACCGTCGGCACATAGTCGGTCAGATCGAATTTGCTCTTTTGGATAAGCGGATCAAGCTGCTGCAGCATATTGTCCTGGATCAGGCGGCGCAGCATGCTGTAATCGAGAATAACAACGTCAACCGGATTGTCGCCGGTAAGCATTTCTTTCATTTTCTCGAACGGATCCGGTTGCTTCGTCACGCCGTCAGGCCCTGGCGTATCAAATCTTGAATCGTTATAATCAATCGCGCTGACGATTTCGAAATCGATATTCTTGTGCATCATCTCATACGTATCGGTATATTGCTGGCGGACATAAGACTCGTTATCCGCTCCCCCGTACAATACGCCAAGACGCAATACATGCTTCTCTGCCGTGCTCTCGGAGCCCTTGCTGCATGCTGCGAGAAGGGAAGTACTCATAATTAGCGATAACGATAAAAAAGTAACTTTAGACGCCCATTTCCTCTTCATTCGGTTCTAACCCCCCAGTGATTTCGGCGGTGTAATAATAATCCGCTCGCCGTCAAATTCCATTGATGCCTTGTCTTTAATGTTTAGTGCGCTCAAGTATTCTTTTGGTACCTGCAGTCGGCCAACACGATCCACGACAACATAAGCCTCATGGACGGCTTGAAGTCCCTTCTCCTCCTGCTGCTCCTCACCTCCACCGGGAATCATATTCGGATTGCGTTTCAGAAATTCCGTGCTCGTTAATCCATCGCGAATTGCAACGACACGGTCAACCTTGCCGGCAAGCGTAAGATCGTGGGTAACAATAACGATCGTTACGCCAAGCTCCTTATTGAGCTTTCGGAAAATCCCCATAATCAGATCCGAGGTTGCTGTATCTACGGAGCCGGTAGGCTCATCGGCAAGCAGGAGCTTCGGACGGTTGCACAGCGAGATGGCAATAGCTACGCGCTGCTGCTCGCCGCCGGAGAGCTGATGCAGCTTGTTATGCATCCGCTCCTTCAGGCCAACCCATTCGAGCAGCTGCTTCGCGTAGGCCCGGTCGACCTTGCCGGACAGCATCATCGGCATCTCGACATTCTCCAAAGCCGTCAGATACGGCAGCAGGTTGCGGGCGTTGTTCTGCCAGATGAAGCCAACGGTTTCGCGCTTGTATTTCACCAAGTCGTCCTCGGAAATTTTCAGCAGATCCCATGGGCCGACATGGACGGAGCCGGCGGAGGGACGGTCCAGCCCGCCTAATATATTAAGCAGGGTGGACTTCCCGCTTCCGCTGTTGCCGATGATCGCCATCAGCTCTCCGTCTTCTACCTTAAGGTTCAAGCCTTGCAGAGCGACGACCTCGAGATCGTCGCTTTTGTATATCTTGACGAGTCCTTCGCAAGTAATCATGTTGTTTACCGCTCCTCTCCCATTTTGACTGCTTGATGTACCCGCAGCCTGCGGATATGCAGGAAGAGCAGCACAGCCCCTGTAACCATCATAAATCCAACAACCGCGTACAGCTGATTCGTATCCTTCGAGTCAAAGACGACCCGGAAAGGCGGTACCGTATCCGCCACATTCTCTGCGGTTTGCAGGAACGGAAGGAAGATAAGACTCGTAACCTTGCCAATCAGAATGCCTAATCCGATAGACAGGCCCGCTGTGAACAATTGCTCCAGCAGCAGCATACCGGTAAGCTGCCTTCTCGAAAGCCCCATTGCCCGAAGGACGCCAAACTGCACGACTCGGCCCGATAGATTAAAGAACCAATACAGGACGTATCCGGTTAAGGTAACGATGACGGATACGAGGAAGCCTAGACTGAGAATCCCGAATACGCCGCCTCTTGTCGGCAGCTTCGATTGGGTAATAAGCTCGGAGCGTACATCCTCGACATTAGCGATCTCGATGCCCGCCTTCTGAAGCTCTTCCACGACCGGCGCCAGCTTGGCGTCAGGCTTCATCTTCAGCCATACCTCGTAAGGCATCATCGGCAGCTGGTCATAGATATAATCCAGATTGGTAATCACAAACGGCGATTGATCCGGGTATTGCGTCGGCCAATAAGGCAGAATGCCAACAACAACAAAATCAAGCATGCCTTCCGAGAAACCGACCGAAATCAGATCACCAGGTTTAAGCTGATATTTCTCTGCCACATTGGACGGAATAAGCGCTGCCTGCTCATACATGCCTAAGTAATTCAAGTAATTGTACGGATGGACCGGGAACAGATCGCTGCGGAACCATGCGACTTTCGCAAAGTCGACATTGTCGATTCCCATGATACTGCCTTGACCGATTGAACGGCCCGATACGACTACATTGCCTTTTGTCTGAAGGACGCGGGCCGCTGCCTCAACGCCTTCAAGCTTGCGGAATATTTCAAACGGAGGTTCGTTGTACAGGATCTTGGTTGGTACCGGCTGCTGGCCGCCACCGCCGCCTCCGCCGTTACCGCCTCCTCCACCGCCGTTGCCACCGCCATTGCCTCCATTGCCGCCCCCATTGCCGTTGTCTCCGCCGCTAGGGCGCTGGACTTCAATGGTCCCTTCCCATACCGTCTGGATGGTCACGTCCGAGCCGTATTTGTAGAGCGTTCTCTCGGTTGAATTTAGGTCAATGGTGCGTGCGGCCGAAGCATTGTACACGCCGAGTCCAAGCGTCAGGATAAGCAGGATCATCAGCGGGTAATAGCCTTTGGACGAACGCGAGAGCTGCGTCAGCGTCAAATATAAGGGAACCGGGAGAAACTTGCGTCCCAGCCAGTTGAACAACTTGAGCAGCCACGGGAACAGCCGTAAGCAGACCAGGCCAAGCGCGAAGATCGACAGCGCCGGGACAAAGAATAGAAACGGCTGAACGTTTAATTGATCCGTTGTCATTCCCGTCTGGAAAGACAACATCTGCCGTTCGTTAAACATATACCAGCCGTATCCGGCTACTGCCAGCAGAGCAACGTCCAGGAACCAGCGCTGCCATAAAGGTCCGCGGTCCGAGCGTGCAAGCTCCCTCTTGTAGCTGACAATAGAGGAGCGCGCATAGATGACCGCCGGAATAACGGTTGAGAGCACGGCAAGCAGTACAGCAGCAGCCCCTGCAATAATCGCCTCCGTCGAGAAACCTACCGGAATCGACTTCCGGTTAACGAAGGACAGGAAGCCGTCTGCCGAGCCAATACTCTTGGCCATAAACCAGCCAATTAACGGCCCTGCAACGATAGCTATGCTGCCTAGCAGCAAGCCCTCGAGCAAATAAATCCAAATAATTTGCCTCGTTCCCGCTCCCCTGCTTCGCAGGACGGCAATATCGCTTCGTTGTTTATCCAGCGACTGGCGGGCGTTCATGGCAATAAAGTAGAATACCATCGCCAGCATTGGCGCCGCTAGCGTAAAGAGAAGCGTCTGCAGCTGCAGGCTTTGCTTCTTGAATTCCGTCAGCGTCGAAGCGAAAGAGATTTCCACTCTTGCTCCCTTCAGCTTCTGATACAGGTCAATATTGAGCCGATCAAGCGTCCGGCTTAACGGGGCCAGCTGACTCGTTTTCACCTGTGACAGGTCAAACGCGTAATACCAGCTTGCGTTGTTGACCGGGATGCCAGCCTTCTGGATCAGCGATCCCATAAACTCGTCTTCACTGATCTGGAGCGTATTCATGAGACCTTCCAGCCCTTGGTACCAGTAGGGGTCGGTTTGATTTAGCGGCTTAACGACACCTACGATCTTGACGCGCAGAGTGAGATCTAGTCCGCCGTATACCGGATATTCCAGCACATCGCCGATATGAAGATCGTTGCGGTACATCCCTTCCTCGAGCATCACTGCTTCCAGAACATCGTCCGTGCCTTCCGTGTTTTTGAACCAGCGGCCCTGGGTAAGTTCGGTTTTCCCTTCCAGATCGGCCATCGTCATGATCGTCATTTGACGGATGCGGCTGGCATCAACCTTGCTTGGATCCTCCGGAACGACCTCGGTGCCCCGAATGGAATAGCTGTTTATGTTCGTCTGAAAAGGGAAGCCGATAAGGCCGGGTACATCCTCTTTGATAAATCGCTCCATCTCTTTAAGAGCTTCGGGATCCGTCTTCTCACCGCCTGGCACCTGATAACGCATTAACAAGGAGCCCGCGGGAAGACCGTCGCTCTTCTCTTGAAGAGATTGGGCGACAACGCGCTTCAGCGCGCCGTCGGCATACATCGGAATACTCGTTGCGAAAGCAACGGCAAGAATAAGTCCAGCTAAAGTGCTTATCGTCAGCCAGCGGGTATTCCACATTTTGCGGAACAGAAATCGGAATAAAGGAATCCCCATAAGCTATTTACCTACAACTTTCTGGCCAGGCGTAAGTCCTTTAATAATCTCTACCTGCGTTGCCGTTTGCTGGCCGACCTCAACGTCCACCTCCCGCTTCCCGTCGGCATCGACAACCTGCACGTAGGTTCTGGCGCCGATCGTGCGAAGCGTGGATGGAGGAATAACGACGACGTTTTCCTTTCTTTTCGTAATAATGTTAATGGATAATGGCGTACCGCGATTGATGGTCTTTGGCAAATCCTTTACGGATACTACCATGAAATCCTCCGGACGCTCTCTGGCCGGCTCCTGGCCTTCACCGCCGCCACCGCCGCCTCCGTTAGGATCGGAAGTCGTAACCGGCAGCGCTTTGACCGTGCCTTTGAATTGTCCGGCGTTATTAATATCAACCACAACCGGCATGCCAACGGCAATCTTCGCTTGTTCATCCTTGGTCAGCTTTGCTGCCGGGATAAGCAGGCTTGTGTCCGCAATAACGGCAATCGGATCATAAGCTTTAATCAGATCGCCCTTCTGCACTTTAAGAGTCACAACCGTACCGCTGAACGGAGAGGTTAAGACCGAACGGCTGATTTGCTCCTCCAGATCGCTCAGCGCCTGCTTCTTCTCTTCGAAGGCAATCGACTTCTCCTCGAATTCGATCGGGTCCATCTCATCCTTCATTTGAAGCGCTTCTTTCATCGCCGTCTCTTCCCTGCGGAAGGCCAGCTTCTGATTGCGAAGATCCTTCTGCATCAGCTCAACGTCCAGCACGCCAATCGTTTGGCCCGCTTTCACCTGATCGCCGGCTTTGATATTCAATTCCTTCAGACGCATGCCGTCGAGCGTAAAATAAAGCGTCTCCTCCTGCTGCGAGATCATCTTCCCGATAACCTGCACCTTTGTCTCCAAAGTAGCCGTTGTAACCTCATATTCCGGCTTCTTCGAGATTTGAGGCGGTGCGATGGACGGCAGCACCTCCTCTTCAGGTTCATCGGGCAGCAATGCGCAGCCGCTCGTCATAAAGACCGATGCCGCAATCATTATAGCCGCAGAACGCTTATACAAATTTCCCGTCCACCATTTCATAGACATGATCGGCAACCTCCAAAATTGTAGGATCGTGTGTAGTCATACAAATCGTAACTTGTTCTGTGCGAATAATATTTTGAAAGACCGCCATAATCTGTGCGGACATGTTGGAATCAAGCTCGGCCGTAGGCTCATCCGCCAGAAGAAGAATCGGCTTGTGGGCAATCGCCTTCGCAATGGCAACACGCTGCTGCTCGCCTCCTGACAGCTCGAACGGACGATGATGCATCCGTTTCTCAAGGCCAACCAGCTCCAGGCAGTAAGCAACCCTTTCCTTCCACTCGGAACGAGGCGTACCGGCCATGCGAAGCGACAGCTCTACATTCTCCCAAGCAGACAGCAAAGGCATTAAGGCAAAGGCCTGAAATATAAATCCCATTTCCTTGCGCCGGATAAGCGTACGCTCGGTATCGTTCAATGTATGAAACGGCTTGCCGTTAAACCAGATTTCGCCCTTGCTAGGCGTATCGAGTCCCCCAAGGCAATTAAGCAAGGTTGTTTTGCCGGAGCCTGACCTGCCTCGCAGCATAACCAGCTGACCGTGCTTCAGCTCCATATGAAGTCCCTTCAGAACGCGCAGCGGCGCCCCTCCAGCCTGAAAAGTTCTCTCTACATCTACTACCGACAGCAACCTGGTGTTATGTAATTCGTCGTCCTGCTGCCCTCCATCTACTCGTTCTTCCTTCTCTGTTGCCGCCATGAACGGATGCGATACCTCCCCTATACCGGAGTTTTCTTCGAGCGAACGAATTCGTTCGAAGAAAATCTCAATCTTTCATAATTCTCATCTAAACGTTAGACGTTGTTCATGCAGAAAAAGTTCCAAACGAAAGAAATTTCTTCTAAAAATAAAATAAGAGCATAGCGTGTTTCCAAATCATTTCGGAAATACAACTAAGCCCTCATTTCTCCGCTCTGCTAATTTACTTTGAAATAGTTAATTTCCCGGTTCAGCTCGCGGGACACACCATCCAATTGACTTGCTGCAGACGCAATACTTTCCATAAGCGCAAGCTGCTCCTCCGTTGCCGCGGCGACGCTCTCCGTCCGCTCCAGGTTAGCGGCCGCCGAAGAGGCAGCCTGCTCCATCGAAGCATTGACCTGTTCGGAGCTGGCTGACATTTGCTCGGTGATTGCCGAGTTTTCCTGCAGCTGCGCAGTCATATGATCAATAGCGGCGACGATAACCGCCAAGCTTTGCTGAAGCTCCTCCACCCTGTTGTTGCCTCGCTGTACTTCTTCCAGCGTCCGCGCCATGTAACTTGAAGCACCGGATATTTCGCCTCTTGTTTCAGCTACGAGCTGATGAATGCCTTCTGCCGATTCCAGGGAGCTGGCGGCAAGCTTGCGAATCTCGCCGGCAACAACGGCAAAACCGCGTCCCTGCTCGCCTGCTCTTGCAGCCTCAATGGATGCGTTAAGCGACAAAATATTCGTCTGATTGGCAAATGCCGTAATATTCTCCGCAATGGCGCCAATCTGCTGTGATCGGGTTTCCAAGGTATCAATAATGTCGGACAACTGGCCGATAACCCCCTTCACCTCGCCCATCTGCCCGATTAACCGTTCAAGCGCTTCCTGTCCAAGACCTGCTTCGGAAGCCGTCGATACGGACTGCTCCGCCGAAGCTGTTGTATTCTGCGCCAGACGCTGGATGCCAATCGTCATTTCCTCCATGGCCTTCGCCGTTTCCTCTGCGCTTCGCGCCTGTATTTCCGTGCCGCCCGTCACCTCTTGAATATTCACTGCCACATGCTGCGAAGCCGTTGCCGACTCCTGCGAGACGATGTTTAATTGCGTAGTGGAATTGCCTACTTCCTTGGCGCTAGAAGAGATTGAGGTAATTAACCGTTTCAATATGCCAATCATGTCGTCAACCGAGCGTAAAATATCTCCCAGCTCGTCTTTGCTGTATTTCACGTTGCGTTCAGCGGTCAAATCGCCTTCCGCCACCCGATTCATTCTGACCATAACCGTTCTTACCGTCCGCATAACCCTTTGAATGGTAAAGGCAATAAGCGCCGCCAGCAGCAGAATCGCCAGGCCCATCCCGACATAAATGCCCGATTCCGTTGATTTGAGCTTCTCCTTGCTCTCTTCAATTTGCAAACCGGCGTACTGTTCAAGCAAACCGTCGATATCGTCAAGCCCGGCCCGGGCTTTCTCGAATTGACCGCGAAGCTCGTTATCTTGCGCAGCGGCATTACCAGCCTGAACGGAGCCGCTTACCGCTGTTTCCCAAGCCCTGAAATCCGCATTAAACTCCTGAATCAGCTGCCCGATCGTTGTGCCGGTTTCACTCTTCAGCTCGAGCAAGCTATTCGCCTCGAATATCCCCTTTGCCTCATTTACCCGGTCCGCTGCATCCTTCATATTTTCATCAAGAGCCTTGCTCCATTCCGCTTTGCCGCTCTCATCCAATTGGCCAAAAGCCAAATATTGATAAGCCGAATAGGCTTGATATAAATCGCGGTCCGCATTCAAAATAAGTGCCGAAGAACGGGCTGATACGCCATACACCTCGTCTGACATCGTCTTGTTTGTTTTTACGAGCTCGCTCAGCAAGTAGATACCGGAGAACACATAGAAACAAAGCGGTAACAACCCGATTAAAGCCATCTTCCATTTTAAATTGAATCTCATCCCGCGATTAGCCCCTTTACGTAAACAAAATTAATGAATATTGCTTTACTATGATATCGGTAAGAGGAGGGGAAATTGGAATAACCGCATATTACAAATTACAAATTTCTTTGTCGAATCGAACAAAAAAAGAGCAAGCCCGCAATGGCTTGCTCTTGATGAATATGGGTATCTTTATTTACCGAAAGCTTCCGGATTTGCGCGCCATGCCTGCAGCGTCGCAATGTCCTCGCTTTGTACTTTGCCGATCTCAACAGCCGCTTCGATCAAAGCGCCGTAGTTCGACAATGTCTCAAGCGGCATGTTCTCCGCTGCAAACGCATTTGACGCTTTCTCGAACTGGTAAGTGAAGATCGCGAGCACGGACAATACTTCCGCGCCTGCTTCGCGAACCGCGAGGCCTGCTTTGAGCGAGCTGCCGCCAGTCGAGATCAGGTCCTCGATAACAACAACCTTTTGACCTGGGGTAATTCGACCTTCGATTTGATTTTGCTTGCCGTGGCCTTTTGCTTTATCGCGGATGTACGCCATTGGCAGGTTCAGCTTTTGAGCGACCCATGCCGCATGCGGAATGCCCGCCGTGGAAGTGCCTGCAATTACTTCCGCGTCCGGGTAATTCTCGCGGATAACGGTTGCGAACCCTTCCGCAATCATGTCACGGATTTCAGGGTAAGTCATCGTTAAACGGTTATCGCAATAAATCGGGGACTTCAGGCCGGAAGTCCAAGTGAACGGATCGTTCGGGCGAAGGGCTACCGCTTCAATCTCCAGCAGCTTCTTCGCGATTGCGCGCGGCAATTCATTTAATGTTACGTTAGACATGGCTTAGATCAGCTCCTCGATAATAGATTCCAATGCTTCGCGCGGGCTTGCCGCTGCTGTAATCGGACGCCCGATTACCATATAGTCCGTACCTTGCAGCAATGCTTCGCGAGGCGTCATGATGCGTGACTGGTCGTTGGTTGCCGCCCAAGTCGGACGAATGCCAGGGGTTACGGTCTGGAACGGCGTGCCGCATGCTGCCTTAATCACTTCCACTTCAAGCGGGGAAGCGACTACTCCAGTAAGACCTGCTCGTTTGGCCAGCTCGGCATAACGGACTACCGCCTGCTCTACCGAACCTGCGATACCGATCTCTTCGTTCAGTACCTGAACGCTAGTGCTAGTCAGCTGCGTAACGGCGATAATAGCGGGCCTTGCTTGTCCGCTGGACAACGCTGCTTCAGCGCCTTCCACAGCCGCTTCCATCATGGCCGCGCCGCCTGCCGCATGAACGTTGAACATATCAACGCCAAGCTTCGTTACGCTATTCGAACCGCCTTTTACCGTGTTTGGGATATCGTGCATCTTCACGTCCAGGAATACGCGGTAGCCGCGTTTCTTCAATCCCTCTACGAACGAAGGTCCCGCCGCGTAAAAGAGCTGCATGCCCACTTTCATATAACACGGAATGCCTTCCAGTTCGCTAAGCAGCCGTTCAGCTGAAGCTGCATCCGCGTAATCCAGGGCAACCATC
This sequence comes from Paenibacillus glycanilyticus, assembly GCF_023715145.1. GTDB lineage: Bacteria > Bacillota > Bacilli > Paenibacillales > Paenibacillaceae > Pristimantibacillus > Pristimantibacillus glycanilyticus_A. The sequence goes on from NZ_JAMBNP010000001.1 coordinate 733,298, forward strand.
ACTTTGTCTGCCGCTTGTTCTCTTGTTAAACTCATCGCTTTAAGGACTCCTTCCGCTTCTGAGGCCGAAATAAACGGCCATCCGCCGGCCTCGGAGGCGAAGCCTCGCAGCTTCTGCTTCCGAAAGCAACCGGCGCTGGCCGTGCTTTCATGTATTCAATTACTTCTGCAGCACCGGCATTGGGCGCGAGGAGAAGTTGATCGACTCGAGCATCCGCAGCAAGGCACGGACCGTATCGAGCGATGTCATACATACAACACCGTTCTCTACCGCTTCGCGGCGGATACGGAAGCCGTCACGCTCAGGCGTTTTACCCTTCGTCAAGGTATTCACAACAAATTGCGCTTCGCCTTCGCGAATCATATCAAGAATGTTTGGAGCGCCTTCGCTCAGCTTGTTCACGCGTCTAACGCGCATGCCAGCCGCCTCAAGCGTATCAGCCGTACCGCCTGTTGCAATAATTTTGTAGCCCAGATCGTAGAAGCCGCGAAGCAGTTCAGTCGCTTCTTCTTTATCTTTGTCCGCTACGGTTGCAACGATAGCGCCGGACATTGGAATTTTCATTCCCGCGCCAATCAAGCCTTTGTACAAAGCTTTCGCGTAGTTCTCGTCGCGGCCCATAACTTCACCCGTCGATTTCATCTCCGGAGTCAGCGTAGGGTCAACGCGGCGCAGCTTCGCGAAGGAGAATACCGGTACTTTAACCGATACATAGCTGTCTTCGCGCCACAGGCCGTCCACATAACCCAGATCAGCCAGCTTAGTGCCAAGAATCGCTTTGGTTGCCAGGTTCGCCATCGGCAGATCCGTTACCTTGCTCAGGAACGGTACCGTACGGGACGAACGCGGGTTAACCTCGATCACGTATACTTTATCGTTATGGATAACGAATTGGATATTTACAAGACCAACAACTTTGAGTGCTTTCGCGATATTCACCGTGATGTCAACGATTTGAGTCTTGATAGCATCGGACAGCGATTGCGGCGGATATACCGCGATGGAGTCGCCGGAGTGAACGCCTGCGCGCTCGATGTGCTCCATGATGCCCGGAATCAGAACGGTCTCGCCGTCGCAGATTGCGTCAACTTCCGCTTCTTTACCCAGCATGTAACGGTCGATCAGAACCGGATGCTCCGGATTGATCTTCACGGCTACTTCCATGTAGCTCAGAAGCTCTTCGTCGGAGTATACGATCTCCATTGCGCGGCCGCCGAGTACATAGGACGGACGAACAAGAACCGGATAGCCGAGCTTTTGAGCCGTTTCAACCGCTTGGTCTACCGAAGTAACCGTGCTGCCCTCAGGCTGCGCGATATTCAGGCCGCGAAGCAAAGCTTCGAACTTCTTGCGGTCCTCTGCCGTATCGATGCTCTCGAGGCTGGAGCCAAGAATCTTCACGCCAGCTTTGGTAAGCGGTGCGGCAAGGTTGATCGCCGTTTGGCCGCCAAATTGTACGATTACGCCAATTGGCTTCTCTTGCTCAATAACGTTCATAACATCCTCGAAGAACAGTGGCTCGAAGTACAGACGGTCGGATGTACTGAAGTCCGTCGATACCGTCTCCGGGTTGTTGTTGATAATAACCGCTTCGTAGCCGGCGTTTTGAATCGCCCATACCGCGTGTACAGTCGAGTAGTCAAACTCGATGCCTTGGCCGATACGGATTGGACCGGAGCCCAGAACGAGTACTTTATCCTTCGAGGATTCCGTTACTTCGTTCTCCGTCTCATAAGTCGAGTAGTAATACGGCGTCGAAGCTTCGAACTCGGCCGCGCAAGTATCTACCATCTTGTAGACTGGCGTCAGGCCAATCTCTTTACGGAAGGCACGGATATCATGCTCGTTCGTATGGCTGCCGTTCGGGAAGCCTTCCTTGCGGATTTCTGCGATCGAACGGTCGGAGAAGCCTCTGCGTTTCGCTTCGTAAAGCGTTTCGCGCGACAATGCGACTTCGCGGCGGATTTGATCCTCGAATTCAACGATGCCTTGGATTTTGTCCAGGAACCACCAGTCGATCTTGGTCATGTCTTGAACGTCTTGCAGCTTGTAGCCGCGGCGGAAGGCTTCCGCTACGAGGAACATGCGCTCGTCATCCGGCTTAGCCAGACGAGTTTGCAGAACCGCATCATCCAGCGTTGTTGCTTCCTTCAAATGAATGCGGTGTGTGCCAATCTCCAGCGAGCGGACGGCTTTGTGCATCGATTCCTCGAATGTGCGGCCGATCGCCATAACCTCGCCCGTTGCTTTCATTTGCGTGCCGAGCTTGCGGTTCGCGTTAACGAACTTGTCAAACGGCCAGCGCGGGATTTTCGATACGATATAGTCAAGGGTTGGCTCAAACATCGCGTAAGTTTGGCCAGTAACAGGGTTAACGATTTCATCCAGCGTGTAGCCGATAGCAATCTTCGCGGCCATCTTCGCAATCGGGTAACCCGTTGCTTTCGATGCCAGCGCCGACGAGCGGCTTACCCGAGGGTTAACTTCGATAACATAGTATTGGAAGCTGTGCGGATCCAGCGCGAACTGAACGTTACAGCCGCCTTCGATGTTAAGGGCGCGGATGATCTTCAGCGATGCCGAGCGAAGCATTTGATATTCGCGGTCGGACAGCGTTTGGGATGGTGCTACTACGATACTGTCGCCTGTGTGCACGCCTACAGGGTCGAAGTTTTCCATGTTGCAGACGACGATACAGTTATTGTTCGCGTCACGCATAACTTCATACTCGACTTCTTTCATGCCCGCGATCGATTTCTCGATCAGACATTGGTTGATCGGGCTGTAACGGATACCCGATGCAACGATTTCGCGAAGCTCTTCTTCGTTAGCGCAGATGCCGCCGCCTGTACCGCCCAGCGTGTAAGCCGGACGAACGATGATTGGGTAGCCGATTTCGTTAGCGAAGTTAACCGCTTCTTCTACGGTAGTTACGATAACGCTCTCCGGTACCGGTTGTTCCAATTCGCGCATCAGGTCACGGAACAAATCGCGGTCTTCCGCTTTCTCGATGGCAGTCAGCTGCGTACCAAGCAGCTTCACGCCTTCTGCTTCCAGAACGCCAGCGCGTGCCAGTTCAACAGCCATGTTCAGGCCAGTCTGGCCGCCGAGTGTTGGCAGGAGTCCGTCAGGACGCTCCTGGCGGATGATTTGGGATACGAAATCAAGCGTAATCGGCTCGATGTAAACTTTATCGGCCATGTTCGTATCCGTCATGATTGTTGCAGGGTTGCTGTTGATCAGAACGACTTCATAGCCTTCCTCTTTCAGCGCTTGGCAAGCTTGCGTGCCGGCGTAGTCGAACTCCGCCGCTTGTCCGATGACAATCGGGCCGGAGCCGATTACGAGAATTTTTTTGAGTTCATTATTTTTGGGCATATTGAAGTTCTCCTTTCAATGTTGCCGCCAGCACAGCTTGACGAGGTTTTTGCGGGTTGTTTTGTTTGTGTTCGCGGATCATTTCCAGGAATTCATCGAACAGGTAGCTGGAATCAAACGGGCCTGGTGCAGCTTCCGGATGGTATTGCACCGAGAACGCCGGATATTTGTTATGTTTCAGACCTTCGATGGTCTTGTCATTGTTATTGATGTGAGTGACCGTCAGCTCCGTGCTGTTGATCGAATCTTCAAGAACCGTGTAGCCATGGTTCTGCGAAGTAACGTAGCAGCGGTTCGTTGCCAGTTCTTTAACCGGATGGTTGCCGCCGCGGTGGCCGAATTTCAGCTTTGTCGTATCGGCGCCGCAAGCCAGCGCGAACAGCTGGTGGCCAAGGCAGATACCGAAGATCGGGAATTCGCCAAGCAGCTCTTTAATCATTTGTACAGCGTAAGGAACGTCTTTCGGATCCCCAGGGCCGTTGGACAGCTGAATGCCGTCCGGTGCCAGGCGGCGGATCTCGTCTGCCGTTGTGTTATGAGGAACCACAACCACGTCGCAGCCGCGCTCAGTCAGCTCGCGCAGAATACCGCTTTTCGCGCCGAAGTCAACGAGGACGATACGAGGGCCAAAGCCCGGGCTCGAGAAGATCGATTTGGTCGAAGTGCGAGCTACTTGATCTGTCATCAGAGTGGACAGGCCAAGACGCTCTTGGAGCTCTTCAATACGCTCGTTGCCGGTAGTAAGTAGGCCTTTCATCGTACCGTGCTGGCGGAGAATACGAGTCAGCATGCGGGTATCGATGCCAGTGATGCCGGGAATGTTGTATTGTTTCAGCAGATCGCCGAGGGAATATTGAGCGCGCCAGTTGCTTGGCACCGGCTCATAACGGCGTACGACAAATCCGTGAATGCTTGGGCTGATGGACTCGAAGTCATCGCGCGAAATGCCGTAGTTGCCGATCAGCGGGTAAGTCATCGTTACGATTTGTCCACAGTAGGACGGATCCGACAATACTTCCTGGTAACCGGTAATTCCTGTATTAAAAACAACCTCTCCGAACGTTTGCGTTTCCGCGCCGAAAGATTGTCCCGTAAACAACGTTCCGTCTTCCAACAATAATCTTGCTTGCATCCGTATCACTCCTCATCAGGTCTTCGTATGTTCTATTAGTTAGCGGATTCGTTGTATACGATCTTGCCGTCAACGATTGTAGCCACTGGCCAGCCTTGCAGCTTCCATCCGCCAAATGGCGTGTTGTTGCTTTTTGATGCGAAGGTAGATGGGTCTACCGCGCGCTCGTTATCGAGATCAACGATTGTCAGGTCGGCAGGCGCTCCGGCTTCAAGGCGGCCGGTAGAAAGACCGAATACGCGAGCCGGGTCAGCCGTCATGCGCTCAAGCAGGAAGCCAAGCGTCCATTTGCCTGTCTGCACAAACTTCGTGTAGAGCAGCGGGAACGCTGTCTCGAAGCCTACGATGCCAAACGGCGCAAGCTGCATGCCGCGCGCTTTCTCTTCCGCGCTATGCGGTGCATGGTCGGTTACGATCATATCGATCGTGCCGTCCTCCAAGGCTTCAATAACCGCCTCCACGTCACGCGGCGTGCGCAGCGGAGGGTTCATTTTCCAATTGGAGTCAAAGCCCGGAATATCTTCATCGGACAGGACCAGGTGATGAGGACAAACCTCAGCCGTTACCCTTACTCCGATTTGCTTCGCCAGACGGATCAAGCGTACCGATTGCTCGGTGCTGACATGGCATACATGGTAGTGCACGCCAGTTGCTTCAGACAGCAGTACATCGCGGCCGACATGAATCGCTTCGGATTCGTTCGGGATGCCTTTCAGCCCATGCTTGCGGGAGAAGGAGCCTTCGCTCACGTACAAGCCTTCAACCAAAGTGTTGTCTTCGCAGTGCGCAATGATTGGCATATTCATCGATTGAGCCAGCGCCATCGCGTCTTTCATCATTTGCGCGCTTTGTACGCCTACGCCGTCATCCGTGAAGCCGATCGCTCCCGCTTCTTTCAAAGCGGCAAAGTCCGTCAATTCGCGGCCCAGCTGGTTTTTTGTAATCGCTGCGTAAGGAAGAACTTTTACAACGCCTTCTGCCGCGTTTTTATCCAGAATGTATTTCACCGTTTCCGGCGTATCCACCGAAGGACGGGTGTTCGGCATGCAAGCGATTGTCGTAAAGCCGCCTTTCGCTGCCGATCTTGTGCCAGTCGCGATATCTTCTTTGTATTCAAAGCCCGGATCGCGAAGGTGGACGTGCATATCGATGAAGCCCGCCGATACGAGTTTTCCTGCTGCATCGATTACTTCCGCCGAGCCTGTATCAGGCGTTAGCGAACCGTCTACGATTTCAGCAATTTGCTCGCCTTCGAGGCGGATATGTTTCTTTTGCAAGCTTCCAGAAGCTGTATCCCATACGTTACCGTTAATAATCCATACTGACATTGTTTTGTTCACCTTCCGGATTTTATTCGTGTTAGCTCAGTGCCCGTTCAATTACTGCCATCCGAATCGGCACGCCGTTTGCCATTTGCGGGAAAATGCGTGATTGCGGGTGCTCAACCAGTTCATCGTCAATCTCTACGCCGCGGTTAATTGGAGCCGGATGCATGATGATCGCGTGCTCTCCAATCCGGCTTGCGCGCTCGACCGTCAGTCCGTAATGCTCGCGGTAAGCTTCCGCAGAGTTCAGCATGCCGCTCTCGTGCCGCTCCAGCTGTACGCGCAGCATCATGACAACGTCCGCTTTGAGAGCTTCATCCATCGTTACGTATGGAGCGTCTAGCTCCGGAGCCTTCATATTGCCTGGCGAGCAGAACTGAACCTTCGCGCCAAACTTCCGAAGCGCCCACAGGTTGGAGCGTGCTACGCGGCTGTGCAGAACGTCACCGATAATGGATACGGTCAGACCGTTCAGATTGCCGAAATGCTTGCGCATCGTATATAAGTCAAGCAGTGCCTGCGTAGGATGCTCGTTGTTGCCGTCGCCTGCGTTGATAAGCGGCACCTGGATTTTCGTTGCCAGTTCAGCCAGAACGCCGATTGGCTTCAGCCGGATGATGCCGACATCAATGCCCATGGATTCAAGTGTGCGGACCGTGTCATAGATCGACTCGCCCTTTTGCACGCTGGATACAGCAGCGGAGAAGTTCAACACTTCGGCGCCAAGACGTTTCTCTGCCACCTCAAAGGAGAAGCGCGTTCTTGTGCTGTTCTCGAAGAACATGTTCGCTGCGAATTTGCCCTGCATCACGTTATGCACTTTGCTAGGGTGCTGTTCCCAGTAAGCCGCGCGATCCAAGATGGATTCGATTTCTTCTTTGCTAAGTTCTTTCAGTCCAAGCAAACTGCGTTGTTTAAGTTGTGTCATCGTCGTCATCAGGCCTGCCCCCTCTGGTGTATGATCATGACTTGGTCCTTCAGATCGATTTCCGTTAACGAGACGTCAATTTGCTCTTGTTTGGAGGTCGGTACGTTCTTGCCCACGTAATCAGGCCGGATCGGAAGCTCGCGGTGGCCTCTGTCTACCAGTACAGCCAGCTGGATGCTTTGCGGTCTGCCGCAGTCCATCAGCGCGTCCATCGCTGCCCGGATCGTGCGTCCGGTGAAGAGTACATCATCGCACAAGATAACTTTCTTATCATGTGCGGAGAATGATTCGCCATTCAGGTCGCCAATGACGGCTGCCAGCTCTACGTTGGCATTAACTAACGTTTTGCGGTCATCGCGGTAGGACGTAATATCGAGCTCGCGAACCTCAACCGGCTTGCCTTCAATATCTTGGATACGATCCGCAATTCTGCGCGCCAGGTAAATCCCTCTTGTCCGGATGCCGATGAGAACACAATCATCAATGCCTTTGTTCTTCTCAACGATCTCGTGAGCAATTCTTGTGAGTGCTCTTCGGATCGCCGTCTCGTCCATTATGACCAGATGCTCTTCTTCCACCGCTTGCCGCCTCCCTCGTTATGGATCATCAATCGCGCATATCAGCAAGGAGACAAAAAAAGCTCCTTGCTAACAACGCAAGGAGCCTGAGATCAGCCGAACATAGAGGGTCAGCTTAACCGCCGCTATCCCAGCAGGATGCGGTTCAGGCTAAGGCCCTTTTCTACGTGCGGCAGATCTGTTATTCACGCTACCTTGCCAGCCTCACAGGGCTGATTTAAAGGTACTGCCATATATCAAAGGAATTGTACCGCGTCGGACATAAGATGTCAAGGGTATAGCAGATAAAAAGCAAACTACGCGTCTTAATTTAACTGTTGGGAAAGGAATAAAAAACGACCGTACAGTTAGAATCTGCACGGCCGTAAATTCCTATTACAGGGATAGGTTGCGGATACGTTCAACCGCTTTTTCCGTGTTCTCGCGGGAGCCGAAAGCCGTCAGGCGGAAGTAGCCTTGGCCGCTTTGACCGAAGCCTACGCCAGGCGTACCCACGATGTTAGCTTCCGACAGAAGCTTATCGAAGAAGGACCAGCTGTCCATGCCGTTAGGCGTTTTGAGCCAGATGTAAGGAGCGTTAACGCCGCCGAACACTTCAAGACCAATCGAAGCAAGACCCTCGCGGATAATGCCTGCGTTCGTCATGTAGTAATCAACAAGGGCCGCGATTTGCTCTTTGCCTTCAGGCGAGTAGATCGCTGCAGCACCGCGCTGCGTTACATAAGATACGCCGTTGAATTTCGTTGTATGACGACGGTTCCACAGATCGTTGATGAGCACTTCGTTGCCGTTAGCGTCAAGGCCTTTCAGCTTGCGCGGAACAACCGTGTAAGCGCAACGAACGCCAGTGAAGCCGGCAGTCTTCGAGAAGCTGCGGAATTCGATAGCTACTTCGTCAGCGCCTTCGATTTCGTAAATGCTGTGCGGAACGTCTTCTTCTTGGATAAACGCTTCATAGGCCGAATCGTACAGGATGATGCAGTTGTTTTCTTTTGCATAATCAACCCATTTTTTCAGCTCTTCTTTGGAAAGCGTCATGCCTGTCGGATTGTTCGGGTAGCAAAGATAGATGATGTCTACTTTACGGTCCGGAAGGCTTGGCGTGAAGTTGTTTTCCGCCGTGCATTCCAGGTACACGATATTCTCGTAACGGTTAGTTTCTTTGTTGAATTTGCCTGAGCGGCCAGCCATTACGTTAGTGTCCACATAAACCGGATACACAGGGTCTTGAACGGCAACAATGCTGTTCTCGCTGAAGATTTCCTGGATGTTGCCCACGTCGCATTTCGAACCGTCGCTGACAAACACTTCGTTCGTCTGAATGTTGATGCCGCGCGCTTTGTAGTCGTTCTCGATAATGGCGTTGATCAGGAAGTCATAGCCTTGTTCAGGGCCGTAGCCGCGGAACGAACCCGGCACCGCCAGCTCGTCAACAGCAGCATGCATCGCTTTTGTTACCGCTTCGGGCAAGCCGCGCGTAACGTCGCCGATACCCAGGCTGATAATTTCGGCATTTGGATTTTCCTGCACGAATTTTGTGCGGCGTTTAGCGATTTCGGAGAACAGGTAGCTGCCTTGCAGCTCTGTATAATTGTGATTAATGGCTGTCATGAATAGTTCACCGTTCCTTCTTGCAAAATGGTCTTGCGATTTAAGCTAAGAATAGCTTACTTTTTCCGTTGAAATAATGAATGATTTGCTGAAATGTTTGCATTTTTCCGCACAAGCCCTGGAACGCGTGCATTTCCGGCTTATCAGCGCAAACGAAGCGAATTCAGCACATGCTCCATATCCGCGGGAATCGGTGCCTCAAACTCCAGATACTCGCCGGTCCGCGGATGCTTAAAGCCAAGCAGCGCTGCATGCAAAGCTTGTCCTTTTAGCGCAACGGTCTTGTTGCGGCCGTACATCGGATCTCCCGCTAGCGGGTAACCGATATACTTCATGTGAACGCGGATTTGATGCGTACGCCCCGTCTCCAGTTGGAGCTCTACAATGGTGTAGTCATCAGAGATACGCTCGAGCACTACGAAATGAGTAACGGCGTGCTTGCTGTTGCGGTCCGTGACCGTAAACAGCTTCCGGTCATTCTGGTCGCGGCCGATCGGCGCATCAATCGTTCCTTGATCATGCGGCAGATTGCCATGAACAAGCGCAATATATTTACGGGATACCGAATGGTCCTTGAGCTGCTCGGCCAGCGAGACGTGAGCAAGGTCATTTTTCGCGGCCATCAGTAAACCCGATGTATCTTTATCAATGCGGTGTACGATACCTGGACGAAGAACGCCGTTAATGCCGGACAGATCCTTGCAATGATGCATCAGCGCATTCACGACTGTGCCCGAGGAATGTCCCGGTGCGGGATGAACGACCATACCTCTTGGTTTGTTAATTACAATAACGTCTGAATCCTCGTACACAATATCAAGCGGTATATTCTCGGCTACAATTGCCGCGTCTTCCGGTTCAGGCACGCGAATGGCCACTTGATCGCCCGAAGACACTTTGTAGTTCGGCTTTACCGTATTTTGATTGACATGCACGGCACCGGATTTAATCCAATCCTGCACCTGCGTTCGGGATATGGAATCCTCGTTTAGGCTGTCCGTAACGAACTTATCGATTCGTTCTCCCGCCTGCTCCGGCGCAACTTCAAATTCCAACAATTCTTCGCTCTCGTTATACAGGTTGCTGCTCATGCTCGTTATGGTCCTTATCCTCTCTATTGCTGATTTTTTTCGAATCATCCTTCGAATTCAGCAACGTATCAATTAGAATACATGCTACGCCAACGCAAATAGCGGAATCCGCTACATTAAAGATCGGGAACGTATAGCTGCCGAAATTAAACATCAGGAAATCAACGACCTCACCGGCAATGGCACGGTCAAGGAAATTGCCCACTGCCCCGCCAAGTACAAGTCCAAGTCCGGTTAGAAGCCAGGATTTCCCCGTATTTCGGGAAGCATGAATATACCAGACGATGGCACTTACAATGAGGACGGTAATAATAATGAAGAATACTCGTTGCTCCTGCAAAATGCCAAATGCTGCGCCGCGGTTCCGATGCGAGGTGATGAGAAAGAAATTGCCAATTACGCTAATCTGTTCGCCGATATCAAGCTGAGCAGCAATGATCTTTTTGGTGATGAAGTCCAGCACAAAAGCTGCTACTGCGATCCAGTAATAATATAAACGCATCGTATCCCTCCTAGTTTGTACCAAACTATTGTATTGTAGCATAACGGCCAGCTTCTCAGCCAGTAGTGCCCCTTTCCAATGAAGTCCTTTATAAAAAAAAGCCGTTGGTGAAGACTATAGCTTAGATGTTGAACGTTTGACCTAAATCATCTAAGGAAGGTGCAACCGATGCCGAATGCAACCCAGCTTGCACATCTTCGAAGCCGGCTTGAGGCGGAGAAAAGGGAGATCGAGGAAAGACAATCCCACAATGAACATAACGGGCTCGCCTCATCGCTGCGCGATAATACAGGCGAGTTATCTCCGATAGATAATCATCCGGCGGATCTCGGAACCGAAATGTTCGAGCGTTCGAAGGATTTGGCCCTGCTGGAGAAGGAAGATCTTCACCTGGCCCGCATTTCCATGGCGCTTGAGGCGATGGACAAAGGGACTTACGGGCAATGCCTCGTCTGCGGCCAGCAAATTTCTGACGAACGGCTTGAGGCGCTTCCCGACTCCATGTACTGCTTAGAGCATAGTCCCAGACAGGAGATTTCTCATAATCGTCCGGTCGAAGAAGAATTTCTCGCTCATCCGTTTGGCAGATCCAGCCGGGATGACGATGATTATAACGGCTTTGACGGTGAAGACGCCTGGCAGATTGTTGAGCAATGGGGTACGTCCGAATCCCCCGCTTACTCGGAAAATAATAACGCTGAAGATTATGATCATATTGGAATTGAAGCGGATGAGAACGACGGCTTTGTCGAGTCCTACGAAAGCTTCGTAGCAACCGATATTACCGGCAATCATGTATCCGTCATTCGCAACCGCAATTACAAGCAATACATGGACCATAACGAAGGCGATCATGATTTGGAGCTTGAATGAACAGAAAGGCGGACGGTGCCGGCACCGTCCGCCTTTCTTATTAATAAATCTTGCCTTCCAGCTGTATTTGGACAATACGCACAATGTCCGCAATGTAATCCCCGATGATCGGAAGGTTAAGCGCACCGATAATACGAAGGACGTACAGAATGGTGGCTGCAAAAAAAGTAAATCCGATCGCGATGCCAACGCCCCGGGAGAGGCCGGCCAGCAGATTTCGCCACATCAGCTTGAACGGCCGATTCAGCAATTCCACGTAATCCGCGATTTGTGTCCGTTCCATATCCGTAGCGATCTTGCTTAAACGCATGTCCAACCTGCTTAATGAGGTTTCTAAAGAATCATTGTGATCCTTATCCTTGCGATCTTTTTCCAAGTTGTCGTTATCCAGTTTAATACGGACCATGCGGCGTCCCCCTTTGCAAAACGTCAGCGGCTTAATTAGTATTCCCATCCGCCTCCGTGAAGGAAAAAACGAGGCCTTGCAATCAAGGCGCTCGTTTTTTTGTGGCCATGCTCCTTATACTATATCCCGATCCTTGGCGTCTGTATGCCTATCCGCGGACAAGAATTCCGATTTCTTTCTCACCAAGCAATACGCGTTCCATGCCTTCTGCTTTCTCATACGAGACGCTGCTTAGCAGGACGTTCTCATTCAGAACATTGCTGAAGGCCTGCAGAGCAGCTTGCAGATCGGCATCTACATCCAGGGCAAGATCGATCCGTTTCTCAATCGGAAGATCCAGCTTCTTGCGCGTATCCTGCACGGCACGGATAACTTCGCGAACCCAGCCTTCCTGTTCCAGCTCAGGCGTAATGTCTGTATTAAGCGCAACGGTCACGCCGCTCGCCGATGCCGATGCGAAGCCAGATTTGGCTTGCTTTTCAACGAGCAGTTCTTCCGTCGTTACCGTAATCGCTTCGCCTTCCGCCGTTGTAAACACAAGGCTTCCAGAAGTAACGGCTTCACGCGTCGCACCAGGTGCCAGACCTTTCAGGTAAGCCTGGATAGGTCCAACATGCTTGCCGTATTTTTTGCCTGCAACCTTGAGGTTCAGCTTGAGAGTGAAATCAACAAAGCCGCTGTCGCTGTTTTGGACCACAATCGACTTCACGTTGATCTCGTCCTTGATGATATCCTCATATTCGGTTACGGCAAAATCGCGGTCAAGCGATACAATCAGCTCAGACAGAGGCTGACGCGTCTTGATCCCCGTCTCGTTCCGCACATTGCGGGCAAGCTCAACAATCTGCTTCGCGCTGTCCATGTCGCGCTCCAGCGTCTCGTCAATAGCCGCTTCGTCGGCAACCGGATAATTGGCCAGGTGAACGCTGGACTCGCCGCCCAAATTGCCGTATACGTCTTCAGCAAGCAGAGGAGCGTATGGAGCAATTACGCGGGAAAGCGTCAGCAGCACATGGCGCAGAGTTTGGTAAGCGGCGATTTTGTCCTCCGACAGGCCGCTGCCCCAGAAGCGGTCGCGCGAGCGGCGGATGTACCAGTTGCTCAGCTCGTCAACAAAGATCTCGATCGATTTTGCAGGGTTCAGGAAGTCGTTTACTTCAAGACCTTTTACAACCGTTTTGATCAAGCTGTTCAGGCGGGATACGATCCAGCGGTCGAGCTTGCTCGTCGATGGACGTTCGTCATGCTCAGCCGGATTGAAGCCGTCGATTGATGCATACAGCGCATAGAACGCGTGCGTATTAACAATCGTATCGATCACCTTCGACTTCGCTTCCCCTACGATGCCGCGCGAGAACCGTTTGCTGTTCCATGGCGCGCTGTCCGCAAGAAGCGCCCAACGGAACGCATCCGTACCGTACTCGTTGATGATTTCCCACGGATCGATAACATTGCCTTTGGATTTGGACATCTTTTGACCGTTCTCGTCAAGGATATGCCCCGTCGAGATAACAGCCTTATAAGGCGCTTTGCCATTGTACAGCGTGGATACCGCCAGCAAGCTGAAGAACCAGCCGCGCGTCTGGTCAATCCCTTCGCAGATCATGTCGGCCGGATACTGATCGGCAAACTCCTCTGCGTTCTCAAACGGATGATGCTGCTGGGCAAATGGCATCGAGCCGCTGTCAAACCATACGTCAATTACTTCTGACGTGCGAGTCATCACAGCACCTTCCTGGAACGGCGACTTCAGCTTAATCTCGTCAACATACGGCTTGTGCAGCTCGATATCTTCCGGGACAAAGTCGACGGCGCGCTCGCGCAGGTCGGCAATGCTGCTTGGCGCATATTCTTTACCCGTTGCTTCGCAAACCCAAACATTAAGCGGTGTTCCCCAATAACGGTTACGGCTGATATTCCAGTCCACCAGATCCTCCAGGAACTTGCCGAAGCGTCCTTCGCGGATATGGCCTGGATACCAGTCTACCGTGCTGTTGTTTGCAATCAGCTGTTCTTTTACTTTTGTTGTCTCGATGAACCAGCTTTCTGTCGCGTAGTACAGAAGCGGAGACTTACAGCGCCAGCAGAATGGATAGCTATGCTCGTAACGCTCTTTGGAGAAGAGAAGGCCGCGTTCGCTAAGCATTTTGACGATGTCTACATCGCAGTCTTTAACGAAACGTCCAGCCAGATCGGTTACTTCGTCCACATAACGGCCTGCGTTGTTCACTACGCTCAGCATGCTGATGCCGTTTTGACGAGCTACCTTATAGTCGTCTTCGCCGTGTGCCGGCGCGATATGAACGATACCCGTACCGCTTGTGTCGCTGACGAAGTCGCCAGGGATCACGACGTGGCCGTGCTCGACAGGCACATAACGGAATGGAGGCTCGTAAGCAAGGCCAACCAGCTCCGAGCCTTTCAGCGTCGACAGGGTCTCATAACCTTCCTTCAGAACGCTCTCAGCCAGGTTTTGAGCGACGATGTATACTTCGCCGTCCTTGGAGGCGCGGATGTAATCCAGCTCCGGATTAACCGCAAGAGCAACGTTAGCTGGCAATGTCCAAGGAGTTGTCGTCCAAGCGAGAATCGATTCGCCGTTAGCCAGCTTGAATTTAACGGTAGCCGAAAGATCCTTTACGTCTTCGTAGCCTTGTGCAACCTCATGCGAGCTCAGCGTTGTCTGACAGCATGGGCAATACGGGCTTACGCGGTGTCCGCGATAAAGAAGGCCTTTGCCGTGGATCGTCGAGAGGATATGCCATACGCTCTCGATGTACTCGTTCTTGAGCGTGATGTAAGGATTGTCGAGATCCGTCCAATACGCGATCGCTTCCGTCAGCTCGCGCCATTGCTTCTCATAGACAAATACACTGTCCTTGCATTTCTTGATGAATTCCTCTACGCCGTACTTCTCGATCTCTTGCTTGCCGGAGATGCCAAGCTGCTTCTCTACGCCAAGCTCAACGGGAAGACCGTGAGTATCCCAGCCGGCTTTACGCACGACGCGGTAGCCGGACATTGTTTTGTAACGGCCGATAAAGTCCTTGATGACGCGGCCCAGCACGTGTCCGATATGCGGCGCACCGTTTGCGGTAGGAGGCCCTTCATAAAATACATAGTTTGGTTTGCCGCTGCGGTTCTCGATCGATTTCTTGAACGTATCATTCTCCGCCCATTGCTTCAAGATGCGTAAATCGCGGGCTCTTGCTTTTTCTTTGACGTCTACACGTTGCATCTTTCATTACCTCCTAAAAAGAATTAGAACCTAAACAGCCTGATTCTGGCTGTTTGTGATGATTCTTGCTTCGTAAGCATTAGCTTAAAGAATTAGAACCTAAACAGCCTGATTCTGGCTGCTTGTGATGATTCTTGCTTCGTAAGCATAAGCTTAAAGAATTAGAACCTAAACAGCCTGATTCTGGCTGTTTGTGATGATTCTTGCTTCGTAAGCAATACAGCCTGATCGTAAAGCATAGCCTGAAAAAACAAAAAGCCCCGTCCCTGTAAAGGGACGAGGCATAGCTCGCGTTACCACCCTTGTTCCGTTAGTCAACGCTGATAATATCAACGGACCCGCGGCACCTTGGCGCGAATTGCTTGAATTCGCGGTCCCTGTAACGGGGGACAGGCCGTCAGCTCTTATTAATGGATCCTTCTGGATCTCATGTTCAGCGCTGCTTCTCGGAGATGATTTTCCGAATCGGTTCGAACGCCGTCTCTCAGCAATCGACGGCTCTCTGGTGGACGAACTTGGAATCGTACTCGTTCTCGTCAATGAAGTTCAAATCAACTTTCATGCAATTACTACTATTTATAGCTCATCGCCGAGCGGTTGTCAAATGACAAATGCCTAGCCGCGCTGCAAATGTTCTGCCGCTAGATGAGTTACGTTTGGAGAAGAATGGGAATTATGCGAACTATGCGAGATTTGCGACGTTCCGGGATCAAGCGAATCCCAGCCGTCCTGGCTCAGCAATTCAAGCTGTGCTTCTACAAGGGTACGGAAGCGTGCCCGGTAGATCGACGCCTGCTTCTTAAGCTCCTCCACCTCAAGCGATACTTTGCGGGACTTCGCCAGCGATTCATTAATAATGCGGTCGGCATTTTTCTCCGACTCTTTAATGATCAGCTGCGCTTCCTTCTTCGCGTTGTTTCTTACTTCATCCGCCGCTTCTTGCGCGACGATAATCGTTTTGCTGAGCGTCTCCTCGATATTGGAGAAGTGGTTCAGCCTCTCTTGCAAGGTCAGAATCTGATTCTGAAGCTCTTTGTTCTCGCGAATGATGGATTCATAGTCCTTAATCACCT
Organism: Paenibacillus glycanilyticus; assembly: GCF_023715145.1. Taxonomy (GTDB): domain Bacteria; phylum Bacillota; class Bacilli; order Paenibacillales; family Paenibacillaceae; genus Pristimantibacillus; species Pristimantibacillus glycanilyticus_A. The sequence continues at coordinate 749,433 of NZ_JAMBNP010000001.1, forward strand.
GGTCAAGGAATTCATTGACTTCATCCTCGTCATACCCGCGTAATCTTCGTCCAAATTCCTTGTTATGTATGTCCAATGGCGTCAACGGCATTGGCGCACCTCCTCAACGTATTTGCCGCATTCGCGGATGTACTCGGAATTATTCGTTGTTGGTTTGGATTTCGACAGTTGTTTCCAAATTCCTGCAACGAATCAAATAAATTTGCCAACCTTGACGCGAATTCTTCCCTTTTTTGTCATGCCATCAATTTCCAGCACTTTGAATCTGCCTAAGCCTTTGAAGGAGACGACATCTCCCATTTTCAGCTGTTCGGACGGATTCTCGGCTGTCTTCCAGTTCACTCTGCATCTGCCTGCACGGATAGGATCTACGATCTTGGTCCGGCTGATCCGATAGACGTCGCTAGCGATTCCGTCAAGCCGCATCGAGGCGACTGTGAAGGACATTTCTTGAAGGGCAGGTACAACGGGCTTAAGCTCAGTGATGGGAATTATTTCCGTAAGTACGCTCGCACGATGCACTTGTCTTAAGTGTACATTTAAGTAATCGGCAATTTCGTCCAAAACGATTATATGCGAATAGTCCTCATGAACATGAATATCTCCAATTCGATCACGTTTGACGCCGAGACCGAGCAATGCGCCCAGGTAATCGCCGTGATCAAGCTCAAGATGTGTCCCTCCGCCGTTCACGGCAAGAACAGATAGTCCAATAGGTTCGTCATCCAAATAACGGTATTCAGGGCCAATAATGGCTCTGCAGCGTTCTGCCTCCGGGTAACCGCCGGCAAGCCGCAGCTGGACGTCCGGATTCCGGTTGGCCAGCATGTGCAGGATTTGCGCCTGTCTCGGATCTAAAAAATCGGTCCGCTTCAGCTGATGCAGCTGCGCGGACCGTTCAACCCATTCCAACGCCCGGTCGACAAATGGCTTCTCATCCGGATGGAAATGTTCGTATACAGTTGGCTTCATAGGGCTGTCCTTCCTCTAAAACATGTTCAGAATGAACTGGAGAACCGCAATAACGCCATACGCTATAAAGCGCAACGCAAAGATCGCAATGATCGGGGAAAGATCAAGCATACCGCCGATCGGTGGAATAAATCTGCGGAAAATACCGAGATACGGCTCCACCAATTTGCCCAGCCAAACTCCGATAAAGCTCTCGCGTGCATTTGGCAGCCAGGACAACAACACATAGCCGATAATCATAAAGCTGTAAATATTCTGGATGTTCATGATTAAAGAATAGACACTCAACTCAAGGTCACCTCATCTTATTGTAATCAATATCCTCTGCCAGCATTTCGGTAATGGCGCCTTGAATTTCTACGGAATCCGGTGTACACAAGAAGATGTTTGGCCCAAGCTTCGAAATGTGGCCGTTAAGCGCATAGACCGTGCCGCTTAAGAAATCAACAATCCGTACAGCCAAATCCGTGCGTACACGCTGCAGATTCACGATAACCGCCCGGCGCGAACGCAGATGGTCGGCAATATCCTGAGCTTCATCGTAAGAGCGCGGTTCGCTGAGAACGACGCGAACACTCTTTTGCGTATGAATGCTCACAATATTGTTATTACCGCCTTTGGAGTTTCTACGTGCCTCGAACGGAGAAGTTTCAACTTCCGGTTCTTCCGGCAGCTGCTGGTCCTTCACTCTTTCGCGCTCTACAATTTCTTCTTCCTCCTGAAGGCCAAGAAAGTTCATAAATCGGTTCATCACACTCATCGTCTATCCCTCTTTTCCTACAAGTATCGTACCCAATCGAATCCAGGTAGCGCCTTCCTCTATTGCGACTTCGAAATCTCCTGACATGCCCATAGACAATTCCGTCATCGATTCCGGGAGGATTGCACGTTCGTTCATTTCATCTCTAAGCTCGCGCAAAGCGCGAAATACCGGCCTTGTCTCTTCTGCTTCCGTCTCATAAGGTGCCATCGTCATAAGGCCTATAACGCGCAGTGATGATAATTCCTTAAGCTCTGTTAAAAAAACCGGCAGCTGATCAGGCTCAAGACCATGCTTGGATTGTTCGCCCGAAACGTTAACCTGAATAAAACAAGGTACGGTAAGGCCAAGCTGGGAAGCCCTCTTGTCAATCGCCTGCGCTAAAGACAGACGATCAAGCGAATGAATGTATGTAAATTTGCCGATGACGTCTTTCACTTTGTTCGTCTGCAGCGATCCGATGAAGTGCCAAACAGCTTGTCCGCCTTCTTCGCCTGTATCGCCGCCGCTTATGGCTTCCCATTTCTCCTTCGCATCCTGCCAGCGGTTCTCGCCAAGATGCTGAAGGCCAAGCTGATGAGCAGCCTCCGCCGTTTCCAGCGACACGTATTTCGTTACCGCGATAATATTTACTTCATCGCGATTGCGGCCGCTTCTCTCGCAGGCTGCTGCGATCCGGAGCTGCACTTCTTCCAGTCTTCCTGTTAATTCCGATTTAATTGTACTAGTCATCATGTTCACCTTTCCCGGATACCGATCCAGCTGGCCATACGGCCCGTTTTGCCGCCTTCCTTCCGGTGGGAGAAAAACTGATCGGTGCTGCATCCCGTGCACCACTCGGATAATTCGATATGAATCGGCAAAATTCCTGCTTCAAGCATAATATGTCGGTTAATTTGTTTTAAGTTTACCATAGCTTTACCGTTTTCCACCAATGTCATCATTTGTTCAAGGCTGGAATTCAGCTTGCCGGCAAGCTTATCTACCAGTGGCTGCAGCTTATCAATAACAAAGCCGTCCACCTCGTAGCAGCAATCGCTGATCGACGGACCAATGGCGCAAAGAAGCTGCTCCGGCCTTGTTCCATACTGTTGTCCCATCGCTTCGATCGTCCGGGAAGCAATCTGCTGAACGGTCCCCTTCCAGCCTGCATGAGCCAGAGCGACGGCCTGATGCTCCGGATCATAGAAATATAACGGCACGCAATCGGCGTAAAAGGAAGCCAGCAGCACGCCGGGAATATTCGTCATCAGACCGTCCGTATCGGCAATAGCCGAGTCCCGCGACAGTCTGCCCTTGCCCCGCTCGCCTTCCGTTACCTGGAATACCTCGCAGCCATGCACCTGCTCCCCGCAGGTCCACGCTTCAAACGGCCAGCCGATAGCTTCGGCAATCAGCTCGCGGTTGCGCACGACGTCTGCATCCGCATCTCCGACATGCAGGCCAACGTTCAGCGACGTCCAAGGCTCTTCGCTTACTCCGCCGCTCCTGCCCGTAAATCCGGCTGTCAGCCGATCATTTTGCTCCATCCAGGATGGCAATAAAAAAAGCGAAGGTCCCTTCGCCGTTGGTACAGATTTAAACGATTCCATACGGGCACTCACCTCTGTAAGCAGTTTAACCTGTTATGTGCGCGCGTGCAAATCCTCTTCTTCTAGCTTCTTGTTTGATTCATCCAGCCGGACAAGCACAACGTCTGCACCGATCTTCACAATATTGCGCCAAGGGATGACAACCTCTGTCCCTCCGTTGCCGAACACGCCAAGAAATCTTGTAAATTGGGGAATGACTATCGCATCGATGCGGCCTTGACGGAGATCGAGCTCCAAATCGCTGATCTGTCCCAGCTTCTTGCCGTCCACAATATTAATGACATCCTTCGTTTGAAAATCGGATATCTTCACTTGCGCATCACCACTTTTCTTAATGATAAGAACGTTGGCGCAGCCGTCATGCACTTAAACGGGATGAACATCCTCACTTATTTATATGTACAAAACGCCCAAAATGTCCTATCCGCGCAAAAAAACAAGTAGGCCAGGCACGAAAAAAAACGGTGCCTGGCGGCACCGTTCAAGTCTTAACATGCTTTTGCATTTGTTGGATAGCTGACTTCTCCAGCCTGGATACCTGCGCCTGCGAGATGCCGATTTCGTCGGCCACTTCCATCTGCGTCTTTCCTTCAAAGAAACGCATGGATAAAATCATTTTTTCGCGGTCGTTAAGCTTATGCATCGCCTCTCGGAGAGCAATCTCCTCAATCCATGACACATCCTTGTTCTTGTCATCGCTGATCTGGTCCATCACATAGATCGGATCGCCGCCGTCATGATAGATCGGTTCAAACAGCGATACCGGATCCTGAATGGCGTCTAAGGCGAATACGACATCTTCCTTCGGTACATTTAGAGCTTCGGAAATTTCGAAAATCGTTGGTTCACGCGAATTTTGATTCGTCAGGCTGTCACGAACCTGCAGCGCTTTATAGGCAATATCCCTCAGGCTCCGCGATACGCGGATCGGATTATTGTCACGCAAGTAACGGCGAATTTCACCGATAATCATCGGTACGGCGTAGGTGGAAAATTTGACGTTTTGGCTAAGGTCGAAATTATCGATCGCCTTCATAAGTCCGATGCAGCCGACCTGGAATAAGTCGTCCACAAACTCTCCCCTATTGTTAAACCGTTGAATCACACTAAGAACCAGCCTTAAATTGCCGTTAACTAATTTCTCTCTTGCTGCCCATTCATTCTGGGTTTGTAGTGCGGTGAACAACTCCCGCATTTCGGCATTGGTCAGGACAGGCAGTTTCGCGGTATCCACTCCACAGATCTCGACTTTATTTCGGGTCAACGTGATTACCTCCCAAGGAGAAACATTAATGTACATTATCTCCTCGGACCCCCATTTTATTCTTCCGAAAACGGGGTATCTGTTGACCCATAATTGGGAATAACTTTACACCATTTTGTTAAATTCCTTGCGCAGACGCTTGATGATCCGCTTCTCAAGACGCGAAATATAGGACTGCGAAATACCTAGAAGATCGGCCACATCCTTCTGGGTTTTTTCCTCTCCGTCGGCAAGTCCAAACCTCAGCTCCATAATAATACGCTCCCGCTCCGACAGCTTATCAAGCGCTTTATGAAGAAGCTTGCGGTCGACCTGCTCCTCGATATTCCGGTAGATGGTGTCATTCTCCGTACCGAGCACGTCGGACAAGAGCAGCTCGTTGCCATCCCAATCAATGTTCAGCGGCTCATCAAAAGATACCTCTGTCCGCGTCTTGCTGTTGCGGCGCAGATACATGAGAATTTCGTTCTCGATACAGCGGGAGGCGTAAGTGGCCAGCTTGATTTTTTTCTCCGGATCAAACGTATTGACCGCTTTAATCAGACCGATTGCACCGATCGATACCAGATCTTCAATATGAATGCCGGTATTCTCAAATTTACGCGCAATGTAAACGACGAGGCGCAAATTGCGCTCAATCAGCATCGCGCGGATTGCCGTATCACCGGATGGAAGCTTGTCGAGCAAATATTCCTCTTCTTCACGGGTCAAGGGCGGAGGTAGCGCCTCGCTGCCGCCGATATAATAGATTTCTTCGCTTTTTAATCCGAATAAAAACAAAACACGATAATAATATAACTGCAGGACTAATTTCCACTTGACGAGCATGCGGCCCATCCCTCCCCAAAATGATGTAAACGTTCATCCTTCTTAATCCAATCATTGGCTGTTCTGAACGAGTGACGGATGGATTATCGCTTGGTAAGCACTGTCTGACGAAAGCTTGCCGCCGTCGATGCCGACCAGCACCTTCCGAGAGACGAATACTTGCCCTTCCCGCTCAATTTGAACATAATCCGGCTTCAAGGCCAGCATAAATTGTGATCCGCGATTGATTCCTCTGTAGGGTACAAGTCGCAGACGATCCTGCCAGGCAAAGGTTTCTTCGCCAAGACCGGCAACAAGCCGATCTACCTGCGCTTCGCGAATGCTTTTGAGCCATGACTCCGGCAAATCATCTTGCCATACGTTCGCCTCCACAACCATAACCGGCGTCCTGGTTAACGGGTCATACAGCTGGTTGCCCGTGTCGATCAGTCCGGTGCACGTATGCTCCCGGTCGCCGATTTGAATTTTCACCTCGGCCAAATGGGTTCTCACCAGCTCCCTCTCGCGCCGCTGTACATAAACCGAGCGGTATATGTAAATGCCGATACTAAACGCAGCGAGCACATAAATAAATCCCATCTTCAGCTCGATCTGCATACCGCCATTTATAAAGGTGATCGTGCGCCAAACTTCGCCTGAGCCCTGCATCAACAAGTAATGAATACCGATGATCGCGCCAGCGGCTACGAAATTAATCGTATAGAAGGCCGCGATGTTCCTGAAGAAGTTCTGAATCGAGAAGAAGCCAAACGCGACCCATAACATGAGGAGGGAAATCAGTATTTTTACAGCTAATGTAAATAGGATGGATAACGGCGGAAAAAGCATAAGAACAACGTAGCAAGCGCCAATGCCGGCTGCCGTAAGCACCCGCCAAGGACGTGCCTGGATATGGCGAACCCAGGCGGTCGTCAGCAGTATACTGCCGTCCACAAGCATCTCCCGCACAAACATGACATCGACATAAACAGCCACAGCTTCACCTTCCAGCGGGTTCGAAGGACAGTCTTACTTGCTCTCCCCTCCGGAGAGAACGATTGACCCTAGTATATAAAAATCTTATTTCAAAGTCTGTCTAAACATGACGGTATGACATAGCTTTTTTTGTCGAGGGTAAAATGGGAGTTTATAGGGCTAACGGGTTGTTGCCATACCGGGAATATGGTAATCTTTATCCATATTACTCCTATGACTGTGAAGCACACGCCGCGTTTTAAGGAACCTCTCTGTTCCTTAGGCGCGGCTTTTTTATTCCGATTTGACGAGGAGCGTGACTGGTTTTGTCGTATGAGGAGGTATTTAATAGTTGGTATGACGTTCATCTTAAGAGACGTGATGGCGAAAATAAAAGAAGACTTGAGGAAGGAATGAGCCATGAGGGCAAGCTGTTTCTTCAAAAGATATGGTGGCCCGCCTTCTCGCAATTCGACCATCTTCATCCTGAATACGAGTTATTGGACTTCCGTGACGGGAAGCGATATCTGGATTTTGCCTATTTACGTGATTCCATTCGGCTTGCTATTGAGATTGACGGATTTAATACGCATGCTGCAGGGGTTAGCAGATGGCAGTTCTCTGACCAGCTGGTCCGGCAGAATCATCTTGTAATAGACGGGTGGCAGGTGCTGCGATTCTCTTACGATGATGTTAAAGACAAGCCTCGGATGTGCATCCAAGTGCTTCAGCAATTTTTTGGTGCGCGATTTGGGAGTGCCGAGGCAGCTGAGATAAATGCGGACCTGATTCTGGAGGCAGAGATTCTGAAGTATGCTCTGCAGCTAGGCAGGCCGGTTAGGCCGATTGATATTGAACGTTATCTTCATATAGGTCAGAAACGTACCATGAAAATTATTCAAACGATGTTAACAAGCAATAGATTAGTCAAGCATGGGAAAGGTGAACATCGCGTTCGATGTTATAGCGTTAATAGAGATAAGCTATAATTCATTCAGGGCTGTTAGACTCCTTTGGAGCTTACAGCCCAGATTGGGCTGCTTTTCTGGTGCTGTTAGATGCTTTTGGAGCTTACAGCTTACAATAGGACAATGAGCAGGGCATACCATTTGGCCGTTGCAGGTTCATTCTTATATAAATAAAAAAACGCATGACCGGCTGGGCCGGTCATGCGTTAAGTCAAAAGATTAGCGGTCGTTGCGACGGTTGCGAAGGAACGCAGGGATTTCGAGCTGATCGCTCGAAGACGATGCGCCAAATGGTTTAACCGCGGCAGTTTGCGACGTGGACGACGCAGTTGTCGTTGTCTGGCGAGCTTCCGGCTCTGCTTGAGGCTGAGGCGCACGGCGCGTTGCAGCGGATGGCTTATGCTCGAAGCCCGTTGCGATTACCGTTACCTTGATCTCATCCTTCAGCTCTTCGTCGATGATTGCACCAAAGATCATGTTTACTTCCGGATCGGAAGCAGAGATAACGATCTCGGCCGCTTCATTAACTTCGTACAACGACAGGTTGCTGCCGCCTGTAATGTTCATGATAACGCCGCGAGCGCCGTCAATGGACGTCTCGAGCAGCGGGCTCATAATGGCTTTCTTTGCCGCTTCTGCAGCACGGTTCTCGCCTGTAGCGATACCGATACCCATCAGCGCGGAACCGCGTTCCGTCATAATCGTCTTCACGTCTGCAAAGTCAAGGTTAATCAGACCTGGTACTGCGATCAGGTCGGAGATACCTTGAACAGCTTGGCGAAGGACGTTATCCGCCTCACGGAATGCTTCCAGCATCGGAGTCTTCTTGTCAACGATCTCAAGCAAACGGTCATTCGGGATGACGATCAGCGTATCTACCTTTTCCTTCAGCGCTTCGATGCCAAGCTCTGCTTGTGCGGAACGCTTGCGGCCTTCGAAGGTGAAAGGACGGGTAACTACGCCTACTGTCAGAGCGCCGCATTCGCGCGCGATCTCCGCAATAACCGGAGCTGCACCAGTTCCCGTACCGCCGCCCATGCCGGCAGTAACGAATACCATGTCCGAGCCTTTCAGTTGCTGCATAACAAGCTCTCTCGACTCTTCAGCCGCTTTCTTGCCTACTTCCGGATTCGCTCCGGCGCCAAGTCCGCGAGTCAGCTTATCGCCGATTTGCAGCTTATGCTCGGACTTTGCAAGGTGCAAAGCTTGCGCATCCGTATTTACGGTTATGAAATCGACGCCTTTAACGCCGTTCTCAATCATACGATTAACGGCGTTGCTGCCGCCGCCGCCAACACCAATTACCTTTATTTGAGCGAGTTGCTCCAGATCCAAATCGAATTCCAACATCTTTCATTTTCCCCCGATCAAATAAATTCGCTAAACATATTTTTCAACCGTTCGAACATACCGGGTTTGGATGAAGCGGTGGTACCCGACTTGCGGCTTGCCGTTTTCTTCCCTGTACTTGCTGCTGCTCCTCGTACTCCCATATATTTCGACACGTATTGGATCATTCCTACCCCGCTGCTGTAAGCAGGGTCTCGCACGCCGATATAATCCGGCGATGCGATACGAACGGATGACTCCAGCTCCGCTTGCGCAAGTGCCAGCGTACCCGGCATCGTAACAGAACCTCCAGTGAGTACGTATCCGTTCACTTTATCCCCATAACCAAGCCTGCGCACCTCTTGGCGCACAAGATGGAAGATCTCCTGCATGCGCGGCTCAATAATGCTGGCCAGATCGACCTGGGAAAACTCTTTCTCTACATTGCTTCCCATGCGGGTTACTTTGAATTTCACATCGTCGGCTGCATCGTTGACAAAAGCGCAGCCGTACTTCAGCTTAATTTTCTCCGCCTGCTCCGATTGCGTGCGAAGCCCGTAGGCAATATCGTTGGTGACATATTCCCCGCCGATAGGCAAGGTTGAAATAGCGGCCAAGCTGCCTTGCTCGTAGATGGTAATCGTTGTAGAACCTGCACCGATATCGGTAAGCACCGTTCCAATCGTCTTCTCATCTTTTGTAAGCGACATAACACCAGAAGCGAGTGACATCAGGATTACTCCAGAAATCCGAAGCCCGGCTTTCTCTACGCAGCGCATTAAATTATGTATAGCCGTCTTTGCACCCGTCACAATGGTCGCTTCAACCTCAAGCCGTACGCCAATCATTCCGCGCGGGTCTGAGATGCCTTCCAAGCCGTCTACCAAAAACTGCTTCGGTACTAAATTAACGATTTCTCTTTCAGGAGGAAGCGCGACCACCTTGGCCGCTTGAACAACGCGTTCGATATCTTCCTCGCCTATTTCACGATCCTCATTGGATACTGCAACAACGCCACGATTCGTCTGAAGTGCAATGTGATTCCCTTGAATCCCAACATAGACGTCCGATATTTGAATGCCAACCATTCTTTCCGCATGCTCCACTGCGCTGCGAATCGACTGCACGGTCTGGTCAATATCTACAATAGCTCCCTTGCGAATACCCTCCGAGTCGGCAGATCCAACTCCAATAATATTAATGGTTCCGTTGCTCACTTCCCCAATAATAGCACGAACTTTGGATGTACCGATGTCCAAACTGACGATGATGTCGTTACTGCTCAACCCGCGGCACCTCCCGTTTCAACTAATTAAATTTACACAAGAATAGGGTTTAAACATTCGTCCTTCTACTTATTCAACACCTTTGATATATTCCCTCTTTTTTCAACAAAATTTTCATTTCCCTAATGTCGCGGCATTAAGCCTTATGTTATGAATCCTCATGAATGCTTGATTATCTATGAAAATATATTAAATCTGTGTATAAAATTCTACCATTCTTTCTACCTATTGAGTAGTCTCTTTTTGATCAGATTCCATATTTTCTGAAGCATTACTATTAAACGGAACATAAGTGTCCGCGAGCAGCATTGTAATCTTCCCGGGCTCCTGGGTCTCGATAACCGCATTTAGCGCTTCGATCTTCTCGGCAAGCAGGGAGACCGCCGTGATGACCTCAAATTTGGTCCGAGTGTAGATCTTGATCCGGTCTGGATAGGCCTTGGACGGATACGGGATAATCTCCGACAGGTCAGACAGCTGCTTTTCCGAGATTTGCCCCAGCTGCTTGGTCAGCTCTGCCCGGTTCGGGTCATCCGGCTTCCATCCGGAGAGCACCGGCTTGTCCATCAGAAATTCGTCGCTTAATGCCGAAACATTCGTGCCGTTCGACATAATGGCGGCCATTTCGCCGTTTGCTGACAATTCGAACGCGACTACGGGAAATTCTCTGATCGTTATTTTGACATTGCCGGGGAAGGACTTCGCGACGCTAGCTTCCTGAATCGGCTTCAAAGCCGTGAGGCGGCTCTCAACTTTGCCCTCCGATACGCCGAAGTAAGCGTCTCCTGCGGTAATGCCAGAGGCTGCCTGAATATCGCTTTTGGAAGTATATTGTGCGCCCTCTATTGTTATCGTCGTAATCTTGCTGATTGATGAGTTGAAAAATAATACAGATAAGAGAATAACAAACAATAAAAAAAGAACGGTCAGCAGTTTGCGGCTGCCCTTCCTCTTGCGCTCCGGCTCTTTCAACACAGGCACTAGCTCGCTCATAACTTGTCCCTTCCTTCTAAAAAAACATCCGGTCCTCCTTATTGGCAGGGCCGGTCGTTTCTATCCAGCTGCGATTTCACCCGATCAATTCTTCGGTACAGGAGAGTAACGCGAAATGCGCGCGCCGAGTCTTCCCAACATCGTTTCAATGCAATCATAGCCGCGGTCGATATGATGGATTTGCTCTACTATCGTTTTGCCTTGAGCGGCTAATCCGGCAATCACAAGCGCAGCACCCGCTCTGAGGTCGGTAGCTTCCACCGTTGCACCATATAGACGCGGTACGCCGCGGATGAAGGCTGAGTTCAGATCCACCCGGATATCGGCGCCCATGCGGGATAATTCATCCACATGCTTCAGGCGACCTTCAAAGATCGTTTCCTTCAAAATGCTGACTCCATCTGCCAGCGCAAGCAGGACCATCACCTGCGACTGAAGATCGGTCGGGAAGGCAGGATACGGAGCCGTTACGACTCTTTCTACTGCTCTTGGCCGCCCCGGACAGCCTACTTTGATTATATCACCGTCAACAGCGATTTGAACACCTGCACGGCGGAGCACATGAATAAGCGAGGATAAATGTGCTGGATTCGTATTTAATAGAGTGACCTGCCCGCGTGTTGCGGCAGCAGCTACCATCATGGTACCGGCAACGATACGATCCGGAATGACCTTATACGTGCAAGGCGTAAGCGACTGTACCCCTTCGATCGTAATCGTATCCGTTCCGGCACCCATGATTTTAGCGCCCATCTCGTTCAGAAATCTCTGCAAATCTTGAATTTCCGGCTCGCGTGCTGCGTTGCTTATCGTAGTGCGGCCTTCCGCAAGCACGGCTGCCATCATAATGTTCTCCGTTGCTCCAACGCTTGGGAAGGCCAGATGAATATCCGCACCGTGCAGTTTGTCTGCGCGGCAGATAATCCGGTTCCCAATCTCCTCAATTTCTGCGCCAAGAGCCTGAAGTCCTTCCAAGTGAAGATCGATTTTTCTCTCGCCGATTGCGCAGCCGCCAGGCTGATACACCTGCGTCTCTCCAAATCTAGCTAACAGCGGCCCCATCAAAAAGATAGACGATCGCATCTGTCCCATTAACGATTCCGGTACATGGGAGGTATGTGCCGTTTCCGTGTTCAGCACAACCGTATCTCCCACATGCTCAGCGCGGCATCCTAATTCGCGCAAAATGTTAAGCATTACGTCAATATCAAGCAGCCTTGGCACATGTTCAATCGTAGATGTGCCTTCCGCAAGCATACAGGCTGCCAATATCGGCAAAGCGGCATTTTTCGCTCCTTGGATAACAATGGATCCTGAGAGAGGTTTCCCGCCTTCAATCACCAATTTGTCCAATGTATCACCTCCGAATTACCGCTCACCCACCACCAATACTTCCGGCACCAGCTGAACCCCGTAGTGGTCAGCAATTGTACCTTGAATGTGAGACATGAGGGTGAGAACATCTTCAGCTGTCGCTTGCCCTCTGTTTACTATGAAATTGGCGTGAAGCTCCGAAACTTCCGCTCCCCCGAATCGAACGCCCTTTAATCCGGCCTCTTGAATAAGCCTGGCGGCAAAATCATTTGGCGGATTGCGGAACACGCTACCTGCGCAGGCCAGCTGCAGCGGCTGCGTGCGTAACCTCCGTTCCTGATAGGACGCAAGTGCTGCCGTAATTTCATCTCGGTTTCCTTCCGCAAGCTCGAACGTCGCTTCAACGACAACGCCTTTGGTCTCGTGGAGGATTGAGTGGCGGTAAGAAAATTGCATTTCTTCTCGGTCGAATCGAACCAATTCACCTGTTTCCAGCACAATCTCAGCTGATCTAAAAATACGTGACACATCAGATCCATGTGCGCCTGCGTTCATATAGACAGCTCCGCCGACCGTTCCTGGTATTCCCCCCGCGAATTCCAGACCGGTAAGTCCTTCTCTGCCCGACATTCTCGATAATTTAACAAACGAGAACGACGCGCCCGCATGTACGAGCGTTCCTTCAAAGCGCACGTAATCCAGCCCATCCCGGGTTTTGATCACTACGCCGCGGATCCCCTTATCGCTCACGAGCATGTTGGAGCCGCGTCCAAGATTCGTCCACGGTACGCCATGCTTCTGAAGCAGCCGGATGGCCGACACGAGCTGATCTTTGCCGTGTGGGATAAAGAGAACATCAGCGGGTCCGCCGATTTTCCAGGTTGTATGTTTTGCAAGCGGCTCATTGTAAAGGATCTGGCCGAGACCTGCTTGTTCCAATTCCGCAATAAATGTTTCCATGTTGTCGAACCTCCTTTTGCTTCTAGTTAGAGAGAATAAGGCTTCCGCTATGGGCATTGGCATCACTGCTTTCCGCCGCAGCGTTAGTGACTAAAGGCCCGAGCTGGGCGATGGTCACGATTTATAGAGTATCTTATGCCCTCTCCATTCCGAATGTGACAATCGCCTATGCCGCCCCGTAAACACAAAAATGGACGTCAGGCGGCCGCCTGTGAAAGGCGGCGCCATGCCGGCCATTTACGCCAATATCTCATCCCTCATCATCTTGAGTATCGGGATATATTGAGCAAAATGCCAAGAGCGGTAAGAAGAAGCGTCAGCGAGGACCCGCCATAGCTGATGAGCGGAAGCGTAATCCCCGTAACCGGCATCGCGCCGATTACTACACCGATATTAATGAGTACCTGAACGCCTACGATACCGGTAATCCCGACCGCTAGCAGACTTCCGAATGTATCCGGAGCCGAAATCGCGGTGCGGATCCCTCTCCAGACTAATATCATAAACAGGATGATAAGTGCTGCACCGCCAATAAAGCCAAGCTCCTCTGAAAGGATGGAGAATATAAAGTCCGTCTGCGGCTCCGGCAAATAGCTGAATTTCTGACGGCTCATGCCAAGACCCAGTCCAACCAGGCCGCCCGGTCCTATCGCATATAGGGATTGAATAATTTGATAGCCTGTTCCAAGGGGATCCGCCCAGGGATCAAGGAAGCCTGTTATCCGCTTCATCCTATAGGGTTCGGCAATAACCAGCGCTATAAGTCCCAACAGCCCGCTCGACCCAAGCAGGGCCAAATGTCCGATTCTCGCGCCAGCGGCGAAAATAAGGATAAGAGCAGCCCCGACCATAACCGCTCCGGACCCCAGATCCGGCTGCAGCATGATAAGGCCGAAGGCTAGTCCAACCAGACCAAGCGGCGGCAATAAGCCTTTTGTAAAATGCGTGATCGTCTGTTGTTTCTCGGAAAGCCATTTGGCCAGAAACAGAATCATCGCGAGCTTCATAAACTCGGAAGGCTGTATGCCAAAGGAGCTGATGCCGAGCCAGCTTCGGGCACCGCCGCGGACGACGCCGATACCGGGGATAAGTACGATAATAAGCAGGACGAAGCAGACCAGAAGCGCAGCTTTCGCCCAGTTTTTCCATATCAAATAATTCGCGTTCATCGTAAATAGCAAGGCGCCAACGCCAAGAACGGCAAATATAAGCTGGCGCTTCACATAATAGTATTTATCGCCAAATTCATGGAAAGCGAGCACCGCGCTCGCGCTGTATACCATTACTAATCCAATCGTCAGGATAAGCGCGATGGAGACGATCATCCAAACGTCCGGGGCGGACCTGGCTTTGGCCATAGCAAACACACCTCTTGTTATGCGTAAAGTAGGGACAAGCCCCCTACTTACAAGGTATGCGCCGATTCTTTAAAAATGCGTCCGCGCTGCTCAAAGGATGCAAACATATCCCAGCTCGCGCATGCGGGAGACAATAATACGATATCCCCGGGCTCAGCAAGGCCGGCAGCTTCTTGTACGGCCTTGCGCAAGGTAGACTCGGCGTCTTCCTCAGGTTCGACCAATCGCACATTGGTTAAACCTGCCAGCTCCGCTACGTTCGCCAGCTTGGCTCTTGTTTCGCCCAGCGCCACAAGCCCCTTCAGCCGGTTCCGGAATACGGGAAGAAGCTCCATATAATCGGAGCCCCGGTCGAGTCCTCCGGCAATCAGGATAATCGGAGAGCTCAAGGAGCCTACGGACATGATCGTTGCCGTTGCGTTTGTTGCCTTGGAATCGTTGTAATATTTGACGCCTTTCACTTCACCCGCGTATTCAAGACGGTGTTCTACGCCTCTGAATCCTTTCAGTACCGGCACCATGGCCTCGGGAGCAGCTCCAGCTGCCAGGCAGGCAGCAATTGCCGCAAGGGCATTTCCCGCGTTGTGACGGCCGGGAATGCCAAGCTCCGACACCGGGAGAATCGTCTGCTCGGTCCCATCCTCCTTGCGCCATACGATCTTATGATCGGCGCCCGATTCCTTGCCTCTTTCGAACGGAGGTTCAATGCAGACCCCTTTGTCCAAACGCACATAGAGCGAGAATGGCACGATCTTGGCTTTAACGGTGTCCGCAATCGCCCTGCAGGTCGCGTCGTCCCAATTCAGAACGGCAACATCTTCAGCCGTCTGATTGGCGAACAGCTTTACCTTCGACGCAACATAATCCTCCATCCCGCCATGGTAGTCCAGATGGGTTTCCGCAATGTTAAGCAGCAAGGCAATGCTTGGACGGAATGCCGAAGTACCCTTCAATTGAAAGCTGCTAAGCTCGGCGACGATCCAGTTGTCTTCGGTCGCAACCTCCGCCGCTTCGCAAAGCGGCGTGCCGATATTGCCGGCTACAAGCGGATTCAAGCCTGCTTCGCCAAGCAGCTCGCCAATCCAGGTCGTTGTGGTTGTTTTGCCGTTTGAACCGGTAATGCCGATAATCGGAGCTTTAGAGATCCAATACGCAACTTCAACCTCCGTTACGATTTCCACGCCATGCGCTTCCGCCTGCCGGACCGGACCGGCTGTATAAGGAATGCCCGGGTTTTTCACAAGCAAGGCCGTTTCGCTTGTCACGAGATCCTCCGGATGATAACCGCATAGCACAGAAATGCCCAAAGCAGTCAATTCATCCGCTTCGGGGCATAGGTCGCGTTCTTTTTTATCGTTAACGATCACTTCTGCTCCCAGAGCATGAAATACTTTAGCTACGCTCACGCCGCTTCTGGCTAGGCCTAGGACAACGACGCGGCGATCCCGATAAGTCGCCGGATGGTTCATAAGTACAACTCCTTTGTATGATTAGCCACTCGAATAGTTTTTGTTAGGTTCGGCATGATGCCTCCCGCCGGCCTTCAATTGAAGCGGCAGGAGACCAAACATGCCGTTGTTCCTTATAGTGCTAGAAAAAGAGCTATAACCGCAAGAAGAAGACCAACCGACCAGAACGTCGTTACGACGCGCCACTCGGACCAGCCGACCAATTCGAAATGATGATGTATCGGACTCATTTTGAAAATCCGCTTGCCGCGCAGCTTAAATGATCCCACTTGCAATATGACCGACAGCATCTCCAGTACAAACACGCCGCCTACAATGACAAGCATAAGCTCCATCTTGGTCAGAATCGCGACTGCGGCTATGCCCCCGCCAATGCCAAGCGAACCGGTGTCACCCATAAACACTTTAGCCGGATGGGCATTAAAGATGAGGAAGCCTAGTACCGCCCCTACCATTGCAGCGGAGAAAATAGCCGACTCATGCTCGGAAACCTGCAGCGCAAGAATCGTAAACGCGCCAAAGGCGATTGCGCTTGTACCTGACAACAGACCGTCAAGTCCGTCCGTAAAGTTCACCGCATTGCTTGATCCGAACAAAATGATGACCACAAACGGATAATAGAACCAGCCCAGGTCAAAGCCCCATGACGTGCCCGGAACCGTAATCATCGTGCTATGATTCATGTTGTACAGCTCCGCGCATACGATGATGGAGAAGAGCAGCTGGCCGAACAGCTTCTGGCGTGCCGTCAGTCCCAGCGAACGTTTAAATACGATTTTAATATAATCATCCAGGAAGCCAACTAGGCCAAACCCCAAGGATGCCGTAAACAATACCCAGAAATCAGGGGTCTTATCCGAAAATTTCAAGAAAGATATAAGCAGAGCCAGCATAATAATAATGCCGCCCATTGTAGGAGTGCCGCTCTTCTTCAAATGGCTTTGCGGACCGTCAGTCCGGATTTGCTGTCCAAACTTCATGCGCCGGAGAAGCGGAATGAACAATGGTCCAAGCAGAACCGCTATTAAGAATGATGCACCTAATGAAAATAAGATGACCATCGTGTCCATTATCTATCTCACCTCGCTTCTAAAGTTTGGACAATCTGTTCCATGCGCATGCCGCGCGAGCCTTTGACAAGTACCAAATCACCGGGCTCCACTTGCTCTTTCAGCCATTCTCCAAGCTTCTCTTTATCTTCAAAATGTACGATTGTCGAATCTTTCGCTTCCGCCGGAAATTGGGACAATGCCCCCGCCGACGTATGCCGCGACAATGGACCGCATGTAATAACGGCATCGGCCTTGTCCGGTGTAATATAAGCACCCGTCTCAAAATGCAGAGATTCTTCATCCGGGCCAAGCTCCCGCATATCGCCAAGCACAACCCATTTCCGGCGGAAGCCGGTCAACTGGGCGACCAGATCAATAGCGGCGCGCACAGCCGTCGGATTGGCGTTATACGCATCGTTTAAAATCATCGCTCCGTTATGCGCCTTCACCGGTTGGATTCTCATCCCCGTCAGCTCAAGACCAATCAAGCCGCTGCGGATATCCTCTTCCGAGATGCCGAACCTTCGGCCAATCGCGATTGCCGCAAGCGCGTTGCTGACGTTGTGCTGACCCGGCACCGGAATGGTATAAGGCGAGGATGCGGCATCCTGTCCTTTACGCTTCACGGCGAATGATGAAGAAACAGCGCCAACAGCAATATCGGCTGCCGACCAATCATTGGACTCGCCAAGGCCAAATGTCTGGAGCTGCGTGCCTTCCGGCAGACTCATTGCCGCAAGCTCTGCCGCAAGCAGCGGCTCATCGCCGTTATACAGCAAGATGCCGCCCGAATGAAGCCCTTGGGCAATCTCCAGCTTCGCCTTTGCAATCCCTTCACGCGAGCCGAGCTGAAGCAGGTGGGCATCACCGATATTCGTAATAACCGCCACATCCGGGCGGGCAATGTTCGTGAGCAGCTCAATTTCGCCAAATCCGCTCATGCCCATCTCAAGGACTGCCGCGTCCGTCTCTTCATCGAGCTGAAGAACGGTTAACGGAAGTCCGATATGATTATTCAGATTGCCGGCCGTCTTGTGAACCTTATAAGAGGTTCCGAGCACGGCGGCAACCATGTCCTTCGTTGTTGTTTTGCCGTTGCTGCCCGTAATGCCGATCACGCGGACATACAGTTCCTCCCGGTAGGAAGTTGCCAGCTGCTGAAGAGCCTTCAGCGTATCTCTCACGAACAGCAGCGGCGCATCCGCCAGCTCCTGCGGAACTTCACGCTTCGTCTCCCACAGCGCGGCTGCCGCTCCCTGCGAAAGTGCCTGGGCTACATAATGGTGACCGTCAAAGTTCTCTCCTACAAGCGGAACGAACAGCTGACCAGCCTGAATACTGCGCGTATCCGTGCTGACGCCGACGATCCGGATCGGTTCGCCTTTATAGGCTCTGGCGCCGCACATGTCGGCGACTTGCTCCAATGTACGATTGATCAATGTAATAATCCCCTTATCGCTTCTTTTGCCACCAAACGGTCGTCAAAAGGATGCGTAACGCTTCCTATAATTTGATACGTTTCATGACCTTTCCCCGCAATCAATACTACATCGCCCGGGCTTGCCATTTCAACCGCTTTTTCAATAGCGGCGCGGCGGTCAACCATCAGCTCGTACCGGTCGGAGGAAACTCCGTCCTTCTCAAGACCGGCTTCGATATCCTTCAGGATGAGATCCGGATCTTCCGTTCTCGGATTATCGGAAGTGACGAGTACATAGTCGGCGTAACGGGCAGCAATCGAGCCCATAATCGGCCGCTTCGTCCGGTCGCGGTCGCCTCCGCAGCCAAATACGCAGATGATACGCGGCGGAGCAAGCTCCTTCACTGCGCGCAGCACGTTCTCGAGACCATCAGGCGTATGCGCATAGTCAACGACAACTGCAAAATCCTGACCGGCCTGCACCGATTCTACGCGGCCCGGTACGCCGGGAACCGCTTCAAGACTTGCCTTGATCTGCTCTATCGTTACGCCTTCAATTAGAGCCGCAGTAATGGCAGCAAGCGCATTATAAACGTTGAACTTGCCTACCATTTGGAGCGCAATGTCCGTCTCGCCGCGGAATGTGCTTACCCGGAAAGCCGTGCCTTGCGCAGAAATCCGGATATTCGTTGCGCGAACATCCGCTTCTCGGTCAATGCCGTACGTAATCACTTCAGCCGCTGTCAGCTTGGCGAACTGCCCGGATACTTCATCATCCGCATTTAATACCGCGTAAGCGCGATCCTCTGCGTTTGCCGCGAATTCATTACCCAGCCTGGAGAAGAAAAGTCCCTTGGCTTCCGCGTACTTCTCCATCGTCCCATGGTAATCGAGATGATCCTGCGTCAGGTTCGTAAAGACGGCCGTACGGAAACGGCAGCCCTTCACGCGTCCTTGCTCAAGGGCATGCGAGGATACCTCCATCGCGCAATAGGCCGTTCCTTCCTCGCGCATAGCCGCCAAATACTGCTGAAGCTGAAGCGCCTCCGGCGTAGTACCCGACATCGGGAACGATTTCCCCGCATATCGCATTTCAACCGTTCCGATAACACCGGAGCTTTTGCCGTTATCATTCAAGATTTGTTCGATCAAATAGGTTGTAGTCGTCTTGCCATTCGTCCCCGTTACCCCGATAAGGTTCAAAGCCTTGCTGGGATGACCGTAGAAATGATCAGCCAAAACGGCCATAGCCAGCCGGCTGTCCTTCACGATCAGCTGTGGAGCATCCAGCTCCAGCTCACGTTCGACGACGAATGCGACTGCGCCTTTGGCTGCGGCCTGAGGCGCATAAGCGTGACCGTCAACGGTATGTCCCGGCAAACAGATAAACAATTGCCCCTGTTCTACCTTGCGGGAATCCGTCTCGATGCCAGTCACCTCCGCATTCCCGGAGCCTTTCAGCCTCGCTGTAATAAGCAGTTCTGCCAATTCGCTTAATCGCATGTTGTTTTCCTCCCGTGTATGTAGGTCGTTATCTCTCATTATAGTCAAGGACGATGCGTTATATCATCCCCCTTGACTATGGTAAGTCAATGAAGATGCGATATATCATCCCCCTTGACTATGGTAAGTCAAGGACGATGCGTTATATCATCCTCCTTGACTATTGTAAGTCAATGAAGATGCGATATATCATCCCCCTTGACCATTGTAAGTCAATGAGAATGCGTTATATCATCCCCCTTGACCATTGTAAGTCAATGAGAATGCGTTATATCATCTTCATCGCCTAGATAAATCCGTATCGTAGAACCCTTCTCCACCCTCGCGCCAACTGCCGGAGCCTGGCGGATGACGATCTTGCCCGAGCCGGCTGACGACAGATTGAAGTTCATGTTCATATCCTCGTAAATATCCGATACCGATTGGCCAACCAGGTTAGGCACGGACACCATCGGAAGCTCGCCAAGCTTATACTTTTTGTCAATCTGCTTATCGCGCGGCGGAACCTGCAGAACCGTGAGAGCATCCTCCATAATACTGCGCACGATTGGAGCTGCCACGACGCCGCCGAATTGAATGCCTTGCGGATTGTCGACCGCCACGTAAATGACGATCTCCGGTTTGTCTGCCGGAGCGAAGCCAACAAAGGATACGATATGTTCATTTGGAGAATAACGCCCATTAATGACTTTTTGCGCAGTACCTGTTTTCCCGCCTACCCGATAGCCGTCGATGAAGGCATTGCCGCCTGTTCCGAGCGCAACGACACTTTCAAGCGCTTCACGCACCTGCTTCGACGTGTCTTCCGAGATCACCTTGCGTACCGCTTCCGGTTCGATCTGCTGAACGGTTTCGCCGGTCTGCGGATTGATCCAAGCCTTGGTCACATGGGGTTTATACAGGGTACCGCCGTTAATTGCTGCCGAGACGGCAGCAATCTGTTGGATTGGCGTCACCGATACGCCTTGCCCGAAGGCGGTTGTAGCAAGCTCGACAGGACCAACCTTATCCAACTTGAACAGGATTCCGTTCGCTTCGCCAGGGATATCAATACCTGTTTTTGTACCAAATCCGAAGTTTTTAATATAATCGAAAAGCTTCTCTTTGCCAAGCCGATTACCAAGGTTTACAAATCCCGGGTTGCAGGAATTCTGTACAACCTCGAGGAAGGTCTGGCTGCCATGGCCGCCTTTCTTCCAGCAGCGAAGCCTTGCCCCTCCGATTTCAACCGCACCGGGATCAAAGAACGTTTCATTCTTCAGATTGACCTTCTTCTCTTCGATGGCGGCAGCGAGGGTAATAATCTTGAACGTCGAGCCTGGCTCGTACGTCATCCAGATCGGTAGATTGCGGTTATAGATTTCGCTTGGAAACTCCTTGTAGTTGGCCGGTTCATAGGTTGGCCGGCTGGCCATGCCGAGAATCTCGCCGTTGTTCGGATTCATCGCAATGGCAATAATGTTGTCCGCTTGCAGCGCGGTCATTGCTTGATCGAGCTCCCGCTCCATCACCGATTGAATCTGCTGGTCAATCGTTAATTCCATCGTTAACCCTTGCTGAGGCGCCTTATAGGTATCCGATGAATTCGGCATCGATTTCCCGCCTGCATCGGACAAGTAAGAAACATTGCCGTCTATGCCCGTCAGCATATCGTTATATTTGGCTTCCACGCCCGATAGCCCTTTATCGACGCCGGTAAATCCAAGGAGATGGGCAGCGAGGCTTCCGAACGGATAATAACGGTTATTGTCCTCTGCAACAACGATGCCCGGCAACCGCAAGTCCCTGACCTGCTGGGCCTTATCAAGCGACATTTTCCTTCCGCCCGGCTTAAGCTCAACAATACGCGTTTTCTTGGAGAGCAGCTTGACCAAACTTTCCTCGGTCATGTCCAAATAAGGCGCAAGCCTGGCCGCAGTTGCCTGCTTATCCGGGATTTGCACGGGTATAGCAAGTACAGACGGCGTACTTACGTCAAAAGCCAGCTTTACTCCGTTACGGTCCCAGATCTCGCCTCGCTTCGCCTTATAAGGAATTTCACGCCGCCAGGAATCCTCCGCTTTGGCCGCCAGCTTCTCGCCTTGCCAGAGCTGAACATAAGCAAGCCGGAATATCAAGCCCGCAAAAGCCGCTGCGCAGATCAGTAAAACAATAAACAGCCGGCGACGCAACGTTACATTTGATACCTTCATCCTTGTTCCCCCTTACGCCTCATCCTTCGGCTGAGCATACGCTGACGCTCATTCCCAACCTATGAGGGACAAGTGGGGGATAGAACAAGCTATCCATCAATTATTGAGTATTTGTCGTTTCAACCTTCTGGTCATCCTTTGATACCGTGCTATCCGAATCGGAATCGGTCTTGGAATCATCCGTACCCGCGGATCCCGTCTGCGGCGACAGCGTAAGCTCCAGCAGACGCTCGCCGTTTTTCGTAACCTGCTTCTGCGAGGCGACATAACCTTCGCCCTTCACGGTTACGCGAATATCCAGAACGGAGGCAATCTCTAGAGCATCGCGCAGGGAGATCCCCGTCATATCCGGAATCTTCAGCTTATCGCGCTGCTCCGTAATCAAGTACACCTTCTGGGCAGGATGGACGGAAGCACCGGACGCCGGGACTTGCTGCACAACCTTCGTCCCGCCGCCTACAACCTCAACATTCAGGCTGCGAGATTTCAGTTGGGTTTTCGCTTGGGATACCGTCAGGCTCGCAAGCTTGGGAACGGTAACCGTCACTTCTTTCTTCTCGTTCTCGGTGCCGATGATATTTGGCGCAACGCCCATATGCTTCAAGCTTTTGTAGACAATATCCTTGAAAGCAGGCGCTGCAACAGCGCCGCCGCCCGCGAGCGAATCATTAGGCTCGTCAACTACGATATAAAGGACTATCTTCGGATTCTCGACAGGCGCATAACCGATAAATGATACCACAAACTTGTCTGTCGAGTATTTGCCATTAATAACCTTTTGTGCCGTACCCGTCTTGCCTGCTACCCGATAACCTTCGATGTAAGCGTTGCGGCCAGTGCCAATCTCTTGGTCCGACACGACCTGCTCCAGGTATTCGCCTACCTTCTTCGAGGATTCCTTCGAGATGACATTGTCGCGAATGACTTTCGGCTCCGTTTTGACTGTTGTTTTGGTATTTGGATCATATACTTGCTTCACGATATGCGGTTCCATGAGCTTGCCGCCATTAGCTACGGCTGCGACTGCGGCGACCTGCTGCAAAGCGGTAACCTGCACTTTACCTTGACCGAATGAAGCACGGGCGATGTCGGAAGGAATAGATAAGTTCACGTTAATGGCGCCTGCAGCCTCACCGCCAAGCTCGATCCCCGTTTTATGACCAAACCCAAACCGGTTAATATAATCCATAAGCTTCTCTCCGCCAAGCTGTTCCCAGCCAAGCTTTACGAAGGCAACGTTACTGGAGCGCTTAAGTCCCTCTAAATATGTAATCGTGCCCCAGCCTACCTTGTTAATATCTTTAACCGGTGCCCCCGGTACGGCTATAGAGCCGGAATGATAGGTTGCGTTCGGATTAAAGATCCCTTCCTGAACGGCGGCAGCCAGCGTTACAATTTTGAACGTAGATCCCGGCTCATATAAAGACTTGATGGAATGGTTATATGCATTCTCAAAATTGCTGTCCCAATACGTATTCGGATTAAAGGTCGGATAATTGGCCATCGCCAAAACTTCCATCGTATTTGGATCTGCCGCTACAGCGGTAATGCTTTTGGGATGATACTTCGCATTGATGTCTTCAAGGGCTTTTTCCACATAATTCTGAATATCCATGTCGATCGTCAGCGCAATATCCTGACCATCCTTAGCCGGCTTGTATTCAACCTGGCCCTCCGCGAGCTGGACGCGCTTGCCGTCCTTCTCGTACTTGAGCTCTCCATCTTCGCCCTTCAGCTTATCATTGAAGAATGACTCAATCCCCGTCGCCGCCTGGCCTTCCTTCGTCACGTAGCCAAGGAGCTGCGAAGCCATGGAATTACGAGGGTAATATCGCTTCTGATCTTCAAACAGATATATACCGACGTCTTTAGCGTCATACTTCTTTTTTAACTCATCCCGGAAGGCGATGACTTTATCCGCAAGCTCCTTATCAATCTTCCATCCTTCTTCATGAATCTCGCGCTGCTGATAGAATTTGCCGTCCTTTTGTGCCGTGACGATCTTAAGCAAATCGGCTTCCGGCTTGTCCAGCAGTTTATGAAGCCCTTCGGCTACCTCGTCAGCGATATTCAACGTGTGTATCATATTCGGATTCACGGCCACGTTATAAGCAATGGAGTCCATAGCGAGCATGTTGCCGTCTCTGTCAGTAATTGACCCCCTCTTTGCTATGAGCTTCTCTTCAGCCGCCCATCTTGACTTGGCTTTATCATACCAAAAGTCGCCTTTTACCACCTGCACCCAATAGATTCTGCCGATCAGAACAACAAAAAGGAGGGTCATTATCCCTCCAAACAACAACGTACGAAGTTTAATTCGTTTCACCATATGCGTCACCTATTCCGTCTTAGCGGATTGTGTTTTTACCATGATGTCCGGCTGTTCATTGCTTGCCATGCCTTGTGTCTCAGCCATTCTGCGGATCCGCTCCGGATCACTCAGCATCTCGACTTGCTTCTGCAACTCTTTCATATCAATGCTCATGGCCGTAGATTGATTTTTCATCTGTTTGATTTGAACGCGCATATCGTAGTTTTTGGCGTATTGATTCACGATGACGCCAAGCACGATGACGCAAAATACAACGGTAAACATATACAGCAGCTTTTCTTGAACGGGAATCGACTTGCGCTTCACAACAATTCGTTTCGTCTCGCGGACGGTCGGCCGCTGATCCGGCTTACGCTTTGGCTGCATCGCCAAATTGCCGTTAATATAAGCCAATGAAAGAACCCCCTCTAACCTACAATTTTTCTGCGACACGCAGCTTGGCCGAACGAGAGCGAGGGTTAACTTCGAGCTCCTGCTCTGTCGGAACAATCGGCTTGCGGTTCACTAACCGAAGCTTTCCTGTGCCGCCGCATACGCATTTCGGAAAAGCCGGCGGACAAGTGCATTTTTCAACATAACTCGCAAATAATTGCTTGCAGATGCGATCCTCTAAGGAATGGAACGTAATTACGGATACTCTCCCGCCTGGCCGAACGCATTTAACCGCTTGCTCTAATGCATCCTCTTCAGCGCCAAGCTCGTCATTTACTGCGATCCGGAGAGCTTGGAACGAGCGCTTGGCCGGATGACCGCCAGTCCGTCTCGCTGCAGCCGGAATTCCGGATTTGACCAGCTCGGCAAGCTCTCCGGTCGTTTCCACCGGCGCATTCTCGCGAGCCTGGACAATCTTGCGTGCGATCGATCTTGCGAACTTCTCTTCACCGTAAACATGCAGAATCCGGGAAATCTCCCGTTCCTCCCAGCTGTTTACGATATCATAGGCTGTTAAGACGCTACCCTGATCCATCCTCATGTCCAGCGGCGCATCATGGTTGTAGCTGAAGCCGCGATCCGCTTCGTCCAGCTGCGGACTGGAGACGCCAAGGTCGAACAGGATGCCGTCTACCTGCGGAACACCGTCTACGATCGGAACGTCACACGTTAGCAGCATTTCTTCCAAATAACGAAAATTGCTTTTGACTAGCGTTACTCTATCCATATAGGGAGCAAGCCTTACGCGTGCGTTATCCAGCGCTGCATCATCCTGGTCAAATGCGATCAAACGCCCTCCACCGCTCAGCTGGGACACAATTCTTTCACTATGACCTGCGCCGCCAAGCGTACAGTCGACGTATATGCCGCCTGGCTTGATCGCCAGTCCGTCAACCGCCTCTTCCAATAGCACTGTAATATGCTGAAACACGCTAACATCCTCCCATTCATGTTGTTTACTCTAGAAGTTGAAGTCGAAATCGACCAATTTCTCCGCGATCTCGTTGAACGCCTGCTCGGATTGCTCGTAGTAACCTTCCCACGTCGATTTGCTCCAAATCTCAACGCGGCTGGATACGCCAAGCACCATACAATCCTTGTCCAGCTTCGCATATTCGCGAAGATGGGCTGGTATGTTTACCCTTCCCTGTTTGTCCAGCTCGCATTCCGTTGCTCCGGAAAAGAAAAACCGGGTAAACGCGCGGGCATCCGACTTCATAAGAGGCAGCGACTTCAGCTTCTGCTCAAGCACGCCCCACTCGCTCATCGGGTAAACAAACAAGCAATTGTCCAATCCGCGGGTTGCGATAAAGCTGGTACCAAGCGAATCCCGGAATTTAGAAGGAATAATAATGCGGCCTTTCTCATCAATGGTATGTTGATATTCACCCATGAACATGAGATTCGCCCCACCCCTTCCCCCATATCCTCCACTTCGCACCACATTTCCCCACTAAGATACAGTAGTTCGCCACCTAAAATAAAAATCCTGCTCCATGAGCAGGATTTTTGAAAAATAATTCATATGATTAACCGTTTGGTTGATTCGGATCATCCTCGTCTTTCTTATCTTCTTCTTTCACGGGTGACTCGTTGCCGATCTTTGGCGGAGCAGGGACAGAATTCCTCGCCCGGCTGCGGCTTCGGCCGCGAAGCCAGTAAATCGGGAGCCCGATAAGAAGAAGCAGAAGAAGGACCGGCAGGGCGCCTGCAACAAAGACGAGCAGTCCCTGCAGGACGCTAATCATGGCGTCGACGCTGTCGTTTAAGGCTTGAGACATTTTATCGCCCAGGCCGTCCTCAACGGAATTTGTCCCCGACTTCGCATCCGGCTGATACAGCCTCAGCTCAATTGTGGAATAAGACACGTTGTTGTCCAGGTACCGGATTCTGCCTTTCAGCCGTTCGATATTTTCCTGAACCGTAGCCAGCTGCTCCGAGAACTTCACCAGATCATCTGCTTTTGTAGCCTTATCCATGAAATTAAGCAGTCTTTCCTCTACCACCTGCTGTGCCTTTAGACGCGACTGCAGATCAACGTACTCCTCCGTGACATCCGTCCCGCTGATCTGACGTTCGAATTGCTTATGCTCTATCCCGTCATCAAGGCGGTCAATGAAATCCATAAAGCCCGCCGCAGGGACTTTGATCGTATAAGTGGAGCTCTTCTCGCCGTTATATTGACCATCCTGGAATTGCAAAATATAGCCGCCGGACTGGTGAATGGCATTGCGGAGTGCCGTAGCCGCCCTATCGTAATCAACGGCTTCTATCGTTAAATTCCCTTTATAAATCAGCTTCTGATTCATTCCGGTTCCGGTGCCTTCTGCCGCAATCTCGCCGATTGATCCGCCGTCAGCGTCTCCGCCCGCGGCAGCAGCAGGGGCTTCGACAGAGCTTGATGCCGTTTCCGTATTTACTTGCGCCTTGTTATCCAACTTTTGCTCTGGCATGGCCGCCCCGCTGTTAGCCATAGACGCTGCTTTATCCATATTCCCGTTAGCGGAGGAACATCCTCCCAGAATCATTGCAACCGTCGCAAGCATGAGCAAGAAGGTATACCATTTTGTCTTTTTACTACGCATCTTAACTCCCCCTTTTATATGATTCATCGTCCTAGACGAACAAGAATTGGAAAGGTTGCACGAGGGAGTTAAATACTGTTAAATTCTCAATCCGCTTAAAAATGATTCAATCAGCTCTATGGCAAGCTTGGCGGTCTGATCCGCTTGATCAAGAAGTGGATTAACTTCCACGAACTCGGCAGAGGATAACCTGGCAGACAAGGCTAATAGCCGCAGCGCCTCCCTCGCTTGATCCGAGGTTAAGCCTTGCCGCACCGGCGTGCCCGTGCCCGGTGCTTCGGAAGGATCTATGCTGTCGATATCAAAGCTGAGATGAATGCCGTCTGTTTCATTCCCCGCCTGCCGAAGCGCTTCAGCGATCACCTTAGTTATGCCAAGCCGCCTGATATCTGCCATTCTGTAGCAGGTGATTCCCTCCGAACGTATCAGCGCCTCCTCGGCAGGATCCAAATCGCGGGATCCGATGAGGACAATATTGCCGGGAGCAACCGTACCCGCTCCCGGCAATAAATGAGACAAAGTCAGCTGGGCCCTTCCTAGGGCGACCGCTAGCGGGATACCGTGCATATTGCCGGAAGGGCTCGTTAACTCCGTGTTCATATCGGCATGCGCGTCGATCCATATGACCCCAAGCCTTGGGAAATGAGCGGTCATCCCGGCAAGCGTCCCCATCGCCAGACTATGATCGCCGCCTAGAACAAAAGGGAATCGACCGGCAGATATTGCGGCATCTACCGCTCCGGCCAATGCCATCCCCGCCTTGATTACTTCGGTTGAATGCTTCATAAGCACTTGCATTGGAGGAGCATGAGTACCGGAAGCTGCAATCTCCTTGAGCTCTATAATGCCGCAGCCCTGCTGCTGCAAACGCTGCAGAAGGCCAAGCCGGATCAAATGCCGGGGGGCCTGCTCGCTGCCGGGATTACCGGCACCAAGGCCAAACGGAACGGATAATAACGAAAGTTTCGGTTTCGTCATATTTGAAACACTTCCTGAATCCGCTCCAGCGCCCAGTCGAGCTCCTCCTTCGATATAATTAACGGCGGGGCGAAGCGGATCGCCGTTTCATGGGTTTCCTTGCAGAGCAAACCGATCTGGAACAAGGCTTCGCAATAAGCCCTCGCTTGCACGGATAGCTGCATGCCGATAAATAAGCCTTTTCCCCGTACTTCGATAATATCTTCGTGGCTTATCGCTTGAAGTGACTGCTTGAAGTAACGGCCAAGCTGTTCCGACCGCTCAGCCAGCTTTTCCTCCTCCATTACCTTGAGCGCCGCCAGCGCGACAGCCGATGCCAGCGGATTGCCGCCAAACGTTGAACCATGCGATCCCGGCTCGAACAAGCCCAGCACATCATCCCCGGCCGCAACAGCCGATATCGGCAGAACCCCTCCTCCAAGCGCTTTCCCAAGGATGTAGACATCCGGAGCGACATCTTCCCAGTCACAGGCAAACCGCCTACCTGTACGACCAAAGCCCGTTTGTATCTCGTCGGCCATAAATAATACATTCTGCTGTCTGCACAGTTCGAATGCCTGCTTCAAGTAACCATCGGGAGGTAGAATCACACCCGCTTCACCTTGAATCGGTTCAACCAGAAAGGCTGCCGTATTCGGCGTTATCGCATTGGCAAGGGCTTCAACATCGCCATAGGGGATAATTTTAAAACCCGGGGTAAACGGTCCAAAGCCCGCACGGTATTGCGATTCAGAGGAAAATGAAGTAATCGTAATCGTACGGCCGTGGAAATTCCCCTCGCATACGATAATCTCGGCCTGACCGTGAGGTACGCCCTTGATCCGATACGCCCAGCGGCGAGCTGCCTTTAACGCCGTTTCCACTGCTTCCGCCCCTGTATTCATCGCCAGAATTTTGGACTTGCCCGTAAACTCGGCCAGCTTCTTGTATAACTGGCCAAGCTGTTCGCTGTGGAAGGCTCTTGAAGTCAGCGTCACCTTATCCGCCTGCTCCTTGAGTGCACGAATGACTGCCGGGTGCCGGTGTCCATGATTCAGTGCCGAATAGGCACTTAGCATATCCATATATCTCCGGCCTTCCGGGTCCTCGACCCACACCCCTTCTGCATGCGTTATGACAACGGGAAGCGGACTATAGTTGCGTGCACCGAAACGATCCATAAGACTTATCGTGTCAACGGAGCTTCTCATATGTGCAATCCCTCCTTGTTTCATTCTACGGTGATTGCCGCAAGTCCCATGACCGCAAAAAAAAGAACGCGCCCTCCCGGCACGTCCTTTTATGTCATATTTAAGAAAGATATGTTTTAATCTTCCTTCCAGCTGTCCAGATAGGATACCTGTTCAGGCGTCAGCTTATCAATGCTGATATTCAGCGAATCCAGCTTGAAGCGCGCAACCTGCTCATCCAGCTCGTAAGGAACATTGACTACTTTCTTGCCGATTCCTGCATACTCTTCGTTAACGTATCTCAGACCCAGCGCTTGGAGAGCAAAGGTGGTATCCATAATCTCCGCAGGATGTCCGTCGCCTGCAGCGAGGTTAACCAGACGTCCCTCTGCCAGCACGTAGATGCTGCGGCCGTCCTTCAGCTTATACTCTTCGATATTGCGGCGAACGGTACGAATATCCGTAGACATGGCCGCAAGCTCAGGCTTGTTGAACTCCACGTCGAAGTGACCGGCGTTCGAGAGGATTGCCCCATTCTTCATCACTTCGTAATGCTCGGCGCGGATACAGTCTTTATTGCCGGTTACCGTAATGAACAATTCGCCGACTTTTGCCGCTTCAGACATCGGAAGTACCGTAAAGCCATCCATATAAGCTTCAACCGCTTTGATGGCATCCACTTCGGTTACAACCACGTTAGCGCCAAGACCTTTGGCGCGCATAGCTACGCCTTTGCCGCACCAGCCATAGCCGACAACAACAACGGTCTTGCCTGCTACCACAAGGTTTGTCGTCCGGTTAATCCCGTCAAAGACGGATTGGCCGGTTCCATAACGGTTATCAAACAAATATTTGCAGTATGCGTCGTTAACAGCCACCATCGGGAAACTGAGAGTGCTTTCCTTCTCCATCGCCTTCAGACGGATAATGCCCGTCGTTGTTTCCTCGGCGCCGCCGCGGATATTCTCGCGAAGATCCGGACGTTCGGTATGAAGAATCGTCACGAGGTCGCCGCCGTCGTCAATAATAAGATCGGGCTTCGACTCAAGCGATTTGATCAGCAGCTCTTTGTATTCCTGCGGGTCCGGATTATATTTGGCAAAGACGGTAATGCCGTCCTCGACGAGGGCCGCGCAAATATCGTCCTGCGTAGACAGCGGATTACTGCCTGTAATCGTTACATCAGCGCCGCCTGCTTTAACGACTTTAGCCAGGTAAGCAGTCTTGGCTTCCAAGTGAAGCGAGATTGTTACTTTCAGGCCTTTAAAAGGCAGTTCGCTCTCGAATTGCTCGCGGATCCGGTTCAATACCGGCATATGCGCGCTTGCCCAGTCAATCTTCAAATGCCCCTCCGGTGCAAGGGCGATATCGCGAATAATGCTTTTTTCCAATGTACTCATGCCTTTGAATAGCCTCCCACAACATTCTTACCACAATAGAATTTACAAGCTTCCCTGCAAGGAAAACCGAAGCTCTATTTGGCGATTAAATACCTCCTGGCCCGTTCTTATAAATAAACGAGCTGATGCCCGCCTGTCGGACTGAACGGAAGCTCAAGAAGCTTCTCCAGCCAGGCCGAGCCGTATCGGTTCCAATACCCCGTCATATTAATGACTCTCTCCTGCGGTTTGCCGCTCGGCCATAACGAGAGCGCAATGCGGTCAAGCTGGCGAATGGAAGCATCATACTGCTTATTAAATGCATCCTTCGTCTTTGCTTCCAAATATTCGATCTGCTCAACAATCTTCTGACGGTTTGTTTCCCCCAGCTTCAGAAGTCCCGGCTGAATCGATCCGGCAAGCTCAAGAAGAGGGCCGTACATCGTGATAAAAGACTGCTTCACTTCATGGAACTGTTCCTCGATGGACAGCTGATCCTGCTCCGCCAGCCACTGCTGCTTGCGGGCCTCGAAGCGTTTGGCCACATCCTCGAATGACAGCTCATATTTTATCATATGCTTCGAAATCGTTCCTTCTACCAGCGTAAAGGACATCCGCGGCACAATAATCGGCATTTCCATACCTAGCTTACGAAAAGCTTCGCCGGTTAATGCCCAATATGCAATCTCGCCCGGACCTAAAACCGTGCCCAGCACGGGGAACAGATAGTCCTGCATGATGGGTCTTGTCAGCACGTTATTGCTAAGCTGCGACGGCTGCTCCTCCGCAAGCTGCAGCAGCTGCTCCTTCGTCCAGAAAGCAGTGCCCTTCCGATCCTGGAACTGCCCGTCACGCTTATGGAGCAGCGTTCTCTCATGCCCGTTTGCCTGATTGAACACAAAGAGGTTCGCGCTTGCTTCCACCACATCCGCCTGCAATTGATAACCGCAGGACTTTACTTTCTCCGCAGCCGACTTATAAGCCTGCTCCAAAACATCATTTTCCTCAATCATCCGGCGGAACATCGGGGATTCGATCCTGCGAATCTTCGGATCGTCGGCATCCAGCAGCACAAGACCTTCCTTCCCGAACAAAAAGGCCAGAATTCCCGCAAACATGTCCGACAACGAGTGGGACTGTTCGGTAATCAGCTTCAGCTGTTCAAGCAAGCCGGGCTTAAAATCGGAATGAGGAAGCGTCTGCTCCAGCTCTTCCAGCAGCTTGTTCCAGCTGTCGGCATCAACAGCCGTGCGGCTGACCGAAGTTCTTGGACCTTCCGGGCGCTGCAGCGTCAGCTTGCGAAGCTCCTGCTCCGCATTCAGCACATAGGTATGATTGGCTTCATCCCAATCATGGTCCTCACCGGCGATCCAGAAGACCGGCACGACCTTGCGGCCAAGCTTTTCTGTCGCCCATTTGGCGCCGCTGACAACAGAGACCGCTTTATGTATAACAAGAAGCGCTCCCGACCACAAACCGGCTTGCTGCCCTCCAATAATAACCGGAGCCCCTTCCGCGATCGCGCGGATGGAAGCGTCCACCTCCGGTGTCGTATACGGGCTGTTGTATTGGCGCAGCACCTCTGCTACTTCCGCCGCATTCGCCCTGCTGCCGGCAAGCTCCTCCAGCCGCTGCATGCGGGCTGTCCAATCCTGCTCCCGGCCAGCATGATAGCCGTACAGTGAATCCAAATTTGCGTCCGTCCGATGTATATAAGCCTCTGTTAAAGGCTGGGCGCTTGGCAAGTCATAATGTTCCGTATTCATAGCGCAGCCAGTTCCTCCTAATTCAATCTTATATTTTGAATAACTGTAATCATTCATGCAACAATTTGATTGTACACAAAGGATAAGCCACACGTCAAAAGAAAAAGACCCGCAACTTATTAGCTGCAGGCCGGGGCTTATTTATGCAGAGAAGATTTTTTGTCCAATCGCAATAAACATCAGAAGTAGATAAGCCATGCTCATTGTAAAAAATCCCAGCCGCCATACCGCCCGGAACACTCGCTTGACATTAACGCTGCCGCGTTTGCGGAACTGCATATTGCCAAGCAGGCCGCCGCCAAGCAGCATAAAAAGAATGATGGCGTACAATCCGAATGAACTCTTAAATAAAGAATCGAACAATACGGCTACACAACCGATCAGTAGTGCTGTCGTAACATCCATCGCAAGCTGAAAGGCTTTCTTTCTATCGTCCGAAAACATGCCATACCCGAAATAAACAAGAAGAAACGGAATGACAGGTATTACTGCCAGATAGGCATAGACGTATTTAATGCTGTCCCATAAAAAGCCCATGTCATCCGCACCTTTCCTTATTATCCTATTGGAGCTGCTTCACTAGTGCCGTAACGGCATCATTTAACGGAGAAGGTATTCCATGGTATCTTCCCAGCGTACTTATACCGCCGTTAATCCAGTCGATTTCCGTCTGCCGTCCTGCCCTTACATCACTAAGCATGGAGGATACATTCGCTGCTGTTGCCGTGCAAACCCGCAACACGCGCTGCCAATCATCGCCTTCGGGCTTCAGCCCGTCTGCCGTAAGAATCGCTATTGTTTCTTCAAATAAGGACCTCATCAGCTTGAGCCTTGAAGGATGCTGCGGCAGCTCTCCATTCGTCGCATCATAAATAGCCGTAAGCGGATTAATGACCGCGTTAATAAGCAGCTTTTGGTAAATCCGATCCCTCATTTCATTCGACAGCTCGGCGCTGAATCCTGCCGATTTCAGGATATTTATCAACAAATTTTGGAGATTTTCGTCCTTTTTATCCCCATTTAATGTCCCGAACCATAGCTGCCCTTCACCTGTGTGCCGGACAGTTCGTTCATCCAGCCGCCTCGCCCCGACAGAAGTGACGCCCGCATACAAAGCGGCTTCAGGCAGGAACTCCGCCAGCTTGTCCATATGCCCGATACCGTTCTGAAGGCACAGCAATGCCGCATGCTCATTGCTTAGCAGCTGAAGCTGGCGAAGCAGCGGTTCGGCAATATGGCTTTGCTTCACCGTAAGAATAATCCAGGATGGCGATTGGATATCGTCGATTGGATGGTCATGAAGGCTTGCAAAACTATGGCTTTGCACCCCGATAGTCTGAGTTCCGCCATCAAGCGCCTCCAGCCGGATCCCTTCCGCCCGGAGCTGCTCCGCCTGTTCGTTCGTTCTGGTCCACACCGTAACCTCCTGCCCCGCCTGCGCCAGCCGGCCGGCATGCAGGAGTCCGATGGCTCCGCCTCCAACTATATGTATCTTCAAATCCGGGTCCTCCTAAAATGAATAATCGTCACAACGACTCCATACAGAAAGCCCGCGTGATGATCCGTTTTCCCTCGAAAGCAAGGGGCATAAAAAAAGCATGCCCGTATCTATAGCATACCTGTTTCTATATATCCCGCAAGCGCCAAGCTTGAACGATAGCATGATAAAAAGCAAACACCCCGCCGTATGATACCGGCGGGGCGTTCACCTATTCGATCCGTTCCAAATTTCCGTTCGCATCCATTTTAAAACGAGGTTTAGCTTCCTCTTCATGCGTTAACACCGCCAATCGGCGTGCCCGGTCCATAATTTGAATCAATGTTTTATAGTCATCATTGACTGCCCGGTAATCCGTTTGAACATTGTTTACTTCTTTAGACAATCTCTCATTCTCATCGCGCAGACGTTCAATCTCATCATCTTTTTCCTTCAGTTCTTTCTCGAAAGACTTGATTTGACGGCTTACGTCTTGATAAGTGGTCTTGAATTGTCTAAGAAAACGAATAATGGAATCAACGGATAAACCTTCTTCCGTCGTTACCGCATTAGCACTAAATGCTCTTTCTTCTGCATCAAAAACGGCAATAGAAGAGACATGTGGGGTAGCGACAATCGCCTGTTTTTTCAAATAATTGCGCTTCTGGCGCTGTTGCTTGGCAATTTGAATCGCTTCTTCATAACGTTTGCGGACACAGCTGTTCCAACGGAAGCCACAGGCTGCAGACGTCCGTCCTATACGTTCCCCTACCTCTTCGAATGCCGCAAGCTGGGTACTTCCTTCGCGAATATGGCGTAGTGTGACTTCGGCGAGTATTAGATCGTCGTCGGGACTCCACGCATCTTGTCTGACTGCTGTCATGCGACCAAAACCTCCTTACGTAAAGGCGCTTACTTTATCTCTATGCCCTTGGTAGAGTTCATAGAATCTATTGGATACTAATTTGTATAACCAAAATTCAAAAAGCTCATACATATTTCATTTGATTAACGCGCAAACTGATGTCATAACCTTGCCAATTTACACAAAATAGTTGAATTTGTTCGTACTTGCTTGTTTACACTGCCAAATTCAACCGTTATAATGTACAATAGAA
The DNA here is from genome assembly GCF_023715145.1 of Paenibacillus glycanilyticus. Lineage (GTDB taxonomy): Bacteria > Bacillota > Bacilli > Paenibacillales > Paenibacillaceae > Pristimantibacillus > Pristimantibacillus glycanilyticus_A. The sequence goes on from NZ_JAMBNP010000001.1 coordinate 784,883, forward strand.
ATTCGGGTCATAACGAAGGGGGGATGGTTTCATGGCACGCATGTATCGGGTACTCGGTTTTTGGACGCTTGTGATCGGCTTGATGGCTTTCGCAGGTCACATGACTGAATTCGCACTTCTGTTTTTTGCACAAGCGATCGCTTTCGTTTTCCTGGGTTATCTAAAATTTAGCGAACGAACATACATACTCATGTTCTGGGGATATATGGTTATTTCGTTTGCGGGCTTTACATATTGGACGGTATTCAAAATGGGCAACCCATTCTAAAGTATGCGAACGGCAAAAAGGTGCGGCTCCAAAGAGCTGCACCTTTTTTTATTGGGATTGCTTATCCAGGATAAGTACTTTGAACGTCTCGCTCATGCCGTCGCTCAGCAGTAATTGACGAACGGCACGGTTCATTTTGGCGGTTGGCCCAAACGGATCTGTCTCCGCGTGATTCCGAAGCAGCCCCATCGCCCCATGATCGATAAGAAACTGCTTCTGGGTATTGTAGTAGCTAATTTGCCAACCGGCTGCCTCCGCAGCGTGACGAATCGACGTAAAGGGCACATGCGCCGTTATATCCTGCTCCCCGATCCGCGCGTAAGGCTCGTCGTTAGCGACATGGCCCGAGTAGCAGAGCAGCGTCCCCTTCATCCGGTGACCCGCCGTATATTCATCCGCCTCGTGACCGTAATCAATAATGATGACCCTTCCCGAGTCCATTAATTGGCCAAGCTGAGCGAGCCATAGCTCGGCTTCTGCATTAACCTCCGTTTGCTGTCCTTCCCTCAGGCTGATCCCGTCCCTTTGCAGGGAAGCAGCAACCCGTTCATCCGAGAGCGGCATATACACTTCGTAAAAGCCTTCTTCCGCATTACCCGCTACGCCCAGCTCGACGAGTTCCCCTTTCTCCACCGATACCCGATGCACCGGAAAAGCATCCAGCAGTTCGTTCGCGAGAACAACGGATGGCAGCTCCCGCCAGTATCCGCCCCTTTGCCGAGCCTGCATGGAGCTAAGAAACAACGGTGATAAGGAATCGTATGAAGGGTGTGAAAATAAAACAAGCTTGGCCTCTTCCAGATGGCTTGGATGATCATCGACCAATACAGGCCGGCATTGGTAGGGAAAGGCATGGTCTGATTTGGCCGCTTGCCAGGCCTCTTGAATCTGCATCGACAATCGCCCGGTGCCCGCTCCCCATTCCACAAGCTGAATATCTCCGCCAACGGCGCGGACCGCATAGTCTTGCAATCCGTTTGCCAGGCAAAAGGCAAGTACCGTGCCCACGCCTGAGCTTGTATAGAAATCGCCCTTCCTGCCTATACGAACCGGCCCCGACCGATAATAGCCGTCTTGCTGGTCATATAAGCATAAGGTCATATATTGTTTAAACGTTATGCAGCGCAAACGGTCCGTCGAGCCTTCCGCTCCAGGCCGCCAGCCGACGGCAGGCATGCCGGAAATCTGATTTGAAATACGGTTGATTAGCGCATTTTTGCCCATTTTCGCCTGTTCATCTCCCGCTGATAAGATATAATAAATGGAACCATCGCATACATATACAATGATTGCTGTACAGGCCTGTCAACGTGGAAAGGAGGCGGCTGGTGGCATTCCATCGCATTTATGTTCGGGGCAGATTGCTCTTTACCCTTCTTATCGTGCTTATGCTTGCCATTTGCAAGCTTCCTGTTATGGCCGAGCCGCAATTGACGGAGGACGAGCAGGTCAATCAGATCCTCGAGAAGAGCCTGTCTATCGTGGAGATTGACAAAGAAATTGCCCGCATACAGACGGAGAAGCAAAAGGTTACGGAGGATATGTCGGCTACCGATAAACGGATCATGCAGAGGGAACAGGAAATTAAGGAGAAACGCGAAGAGGCCGGAAAGGTCCTGCGTGCTTATTACATGGGTGAACGCGAGATTCTGCTGCGCGCCATTCTTTCGTTTGACTCTCTCCACGAGCTGTTCGCCATGCTGGACTATGTCGATATCATATTCACCAAGGACCGGAATACCCTTGACTCTTATACCAAGGAATACAAGAGCCTAAAAGAGGAGTACACCAAGCTGGACGGAAGAAAAACAGAGCTTGAGGAAATCGAAAGCCGGCTTCAAACACAGCGTAACCGGGTCGCCCAGCTGGAGGACCAGATCGACGGCGAGCTAGCCGGACGTTCCGACGCGGATCGTCTTCGCCTGCTGATGCAGGAGCTGACGAATTATTGGGAATCCGCCGGCCTTCAGGAAGTGGAGTTGTATTTCGGCGCTTTATCCAAGGCGATGAACAAACTGCCGAATTGGCTCGAGGATAATAAGCAATATCTGGAGATCAACGGCTTCAATTACACGATTCGCATCCCGGAGGATGCGCTTAACGCCTTCCTTAGGGAGCAAGATAAACGGTTTAACGATTTCTCCTTCCGATTCGAGGACGGCAAAGTAATTGCCTCCGGCAAGCATGAGGACATCGAAATCGCCGTATCCGGCCACTATACCGTGGAAGATAAGCCAAAGAACGGCATCGTGTTCCATGTCGACGAGCTGTTATTTAACGGCTTTGCCTTGCCGGATACAACAAGAAAAACACTCGAAGAGAAATTTGATCTCGGCTTTTACCCCGGTGACATTATTACCTTCATACAAGCTAAATCCGTTGAAATGAAAGAAAAAGAACTCATTGTTAATCTGAAGATGAAGCTGTAACCGATTGGATAAAGGAAGCAATATCCGCTGCCCCGCTCGCGTACAGCTTCCATAACGCCTGCCAGCGGTTCCATTCCCTGTGCCAGCTTGGCGCAGGCGGCTCGCTGATCGGCTCCTCATTAAGCAAAGGCAATAACCACGAAGGCGGATATTGGGCTGCTGTGCCCGAATATCCGCTTATTTCGTATAAGGAGTTTTTGGCAGGCAGCTTGCCGAAGCGTTCATACGCATTTTCCTGCTCGGTAACGCCTGTCATCTCTTGAATCCAGGTAAAGGCCGACTCCGCTTTATCCGAAGCGGCAGAGACCACAAAGCTACGGCTTCCGAGCCATACATTGCAAAGCTTATTCTTATCCATGACCAGCTTGTCCTGCTCGGACCTTGAAAGACCTTTATAGGCGGACCACGGAATGACGGAAGCAAGCAGCTGTTTATTCTCCATCTCGGTGCCAAGCAAGCGGTTATTAAGCACAGTTCCAGGAATCGTCAAAGAAGCCGTCTCCTTTAGACGGTCGGCCGACTCTTCACTTAATAACAAATCCCCTGCCCCACGCTTGTCCGCACTGCTCCAGCCATCCAGCCAGGCTGCCATTCCGCTGAAGTCTCCAGGCAAATACAGAAGTGTCTCAGGCGCTTCGCCAGAAGCTGTCAGACGGCTGGCTAGTTCCTTGAAATTCGCCCATGCTTTTGGCGGCTCAGCCATGTTCTGTTCCGCTAGCATGGCTTTATTCCATACGAGAACAGAGGGATCGGCATCATATGGAATCCCCCACAGATAGCTGTTCCACTTTAATGGCGCCAGAAGCTTAGCCGGCTGATCGGATACCGTATTTGCCGTATTGACGTTATCAACGGGCTCAAGCAGGCCCATAACGGCAAACTCCCTTATCCAGCCGCTGTCCATCAGCATAATATCGGAGGATGAGCCAAGCATGAGGTCTTGTTTCCAAGCCGTATAAGCCTCCTCCTTGGATTCGATATTATGCAGCTGGACATGGATATCCGGGTATTTCAATCGAAACCGGTCATTCGCTTCTTCTAGATAGGCAAATTCCTCAGCCGACATGGAAACGGTTACAACAATCGACTCCATCGGTTCTTCGTCGTATTCGCCTACCACAGGTCCTGTATTGGCATCACGGGAACTGCTGCCGGGTGAGGGCTGCTTATGTGAGCCCAGATTCGGAATAAGTAAAATAACGGACAAAATCACTACTCCAGCAAAGATCATCACAGATCTCCTTGTAGCCACGCGCTTCTCCCTTTCCGGTATAACATTTGCCCCCGAAATCTACTCTATTTAAAACCTATCATAGCAATAAAACGTAGAGTTGTCCAAACAAGTCTAGGACTTTATCCCCCCTGCCCTGTAGGTTAATGTGACTCACTCCGTAATTCAAATGTTCTTTCGATCGCCATTGCTCGTGGATTCCATCGATTTAAGTATAGACAGTGTAGGAATCTTCTCACAAATGCGAACGTTACACTTCTACAGAATCATTTGAATTACTCCGTTCGCCCTATTAACCTCTGCCTTTAAACAGCAAATAGCGGTGCTGGGATTTTCCCGGCACCGCTTCTTTCGGAAAAATTATAATAGATCCGCTGCCAGCTGAGCGAGCTTGGAGCGCTCGCCTTTTTCCAGCGTAATATGACCGCTTATCCCTTCGCTCTTGAAGTGCTCCACGATATGGGTAAGTCCGTTGCTTACCGCGTCGAGATAAGGATGGTCGATCTGCTCCGGATCTCCCATTAGGACGATTTTACTGCCCTCCCCGACACGGGAGACAATCGTTTTCACTTCATGCTTCGTTAAGTTTTGCGCTTCATCGATAATGATGAACTGCCCCGGAATCGAGCGGCCGCGGATATAAGTGAGCGCTTCGACTTGAATACTGCCAAGCCCCATTAATATTTTATCAATGTCGCCTGATTTCTTAGTATCAAACAGGTACTCCAGATTATCGTAGATCGGCTGCATCCATGGACGCAGCTTCTCTTCCTTCTCGCCAGGCAGGTATCCGATATCCTTCCCCATCGGCACAACCGGACGGGCAATCAGAAGCTTTTTGTATTTATGCTCATCCTCTACCTTTAAGAGGCCTGCGGCAAGCGCTAGCAGCGTCTTGCCCGTACCTGCTTTGCCGGTTAGGGTGACAAGCGGGATTTCATCGTTGAGCAGCAGCTCAAGAGCCATTCGCTGCTGGGCGTTGCGAGCTGTTATTCCCCATATCGGGTCATTGCTTAAGAACAACGGCTCTAGGCGTATACCGTCCTGACTGACCTTCAGCAGGGCTGATTTGGAGGTCCCCATCTCATCCCGCAGGATTACAAATTCATTTGGCTTCAGTCTTGCAATATGCTGCAAGCTCTTGACCGTCAGGAACCGGTACGTATAAAACTCGTCAATAACAGACGGATGGACAAACAAGGTCTCGTAGCCGGCATAAAAATCAGTCGTGGACACCGTCCGGTCGGACAGATAATCCTGAGCTTTGAGGCCCAGCACATCCGCTTTAATCCGGACAAGCACATCTTTGCTTACAAGAACGACAGTGCTGGCTTGTTGCTGCTCCAGCTGTTCCAAGTGATAGTTGAGCGCTACCGCAAGAATCCGGTTGTCATTGGACATCTCGCCGAACATCTCCTGCACGCGCATGAAACTCCGATGATTAAGCTCCACCTTTAACAGTCCGCCGTTAGGAAGCGTTATGCCTTCGTGTAGATGGCCATCCACCCGCATACCGTCGAGCAACCGGGATATGGAACGCGCATTGCGCCCTAGTTCGTCTGCCAGCCTCTTCTTGGAGTCGATTTCTTCCAACACCACCGCGGGAATGATGACTTCGTTATCCTCGAAGGCAAAGAGCGATTGCGGATCATGAAGCAGCACATTAGTGTCGAGCACGAATATTTTTTTCATGAGAACCCTCCCGGCGTCGGTCATTCAATAGATAGGTATACATAGCCATACTTGGCTGCGGGTACACTAAAGTTGATTAGACGATCTGCAACAAGATAAAAGAGGTGGAACCTACATGTACCGGAAACTTATTGCGGCGATTGCTATTGCGGCAATTACAGCAGGCTGCAGCACCGCCCTTCGAAACGAAACATCACCCTCTCCTCAAAATAATGGCTCTGTTCGCGCTCAGCAGACAAGTCCTCAGAAGAAGCAGATTTCGAATTCCGAACAGGTCGCGAGCCATTTGGAACAGCTGGCCATGGGCATCAAAGGTGTTACGAACGCGCACTGCGTAGTGCTCGGAAACACCGCCGTAGTTGGGATCGATGTCGACAGCAAGCTTGATCGCTCCAGAGTCGGCACTATCAAATATTCCGTCGCCGAAGCTTTCCATAAAGATCCCTACGGCATTGATGCTATCGTAACAGCCGATATGGATTTGTCACAGCGGCTGAACGAAATCGGTGCGGATATCCGCCGCGGCAGGCCGATTACCGGCTTCGCGGAAGAGATGGCCGACATTATCGGCCGGATCGTACCACAGATCCCTAGAGAGGTTATGCCACAGGATCCGGAAGTACAGCAGCGGGCAAACAATTTACACAAACTTCATTAGCTTGTATACCGCCGCAAAAGACACAAAAAGCCTAGTGATTAACTCACTAGGCTTTCCTTATGACAGTAAGTCCCAATGGACAAGCCTGTCAACATCATATTCAATACCGCCTGGATACATACCGAGATCGGCACACAGGTGCAGTCGTCAGCCGCAAGGCTCAAGAATCTTCTCAAGCTCTCATCACCGCTTTTTCTTCTTCTCATTAGCGTGAATGTCGCGGTTACGGCTTCGGGCATCGCATGGCCTCCTCAGAAAGGAATCATATCCGTACACCTATTATAGCGGTAAACGAATCGACAGTCTATGGTTATTCAGCCATTTTCGCTTGCAAAGCTGCGCGGGCTTCGCTCAGCTTGGCCTCATCCAGGTAAACGTACGGACTCTTCCAAACGCCCTCAAGCGGAATGAACTGAACATCCGAGCTGCTGATCCCGAAATACGTCTTCATCAGGTTCTGGATTTCCTTAGGCGGCATATCAATCTCCATATTGTTGCCTACGGAATCAATCACATCGCCCATCTTCGCAATGCCGCCAAGCGACTTCATCTTGTCAACGATCTTGGCAACAACTTCGCTCTCGCGCTTGTTGCGGTCGAAGTCGCTGGACATATTCCTGCCGTCATTGGACTTCCGGTAACGGACAAAGTCCAGCGCCTGGTCTCCGTCCAATGTCTGAAGACCTTTCTTCAGATTGATATTCGTGCCGTCATACGTATCGACATATTTCATATCCATGTCGACGTTAACTTCAATACCGCCAAGTGCGTCTACGACATCCTCGAAGCCTTTGAAGTTAACCACGGCCGTGTAGGACAGATCTACGCCAAAGAATTTGCCGAGCATATCTCGAATCGCACGCTTTGCATCTTCCTCGGCAGCTTCCTTATCCATCCCTTTTTCCGAGCGGGCCTGACTGAAGAAGGTGGCATAATTGGCATTTGCCTTCCGCTCGCCATATCCTTCAAGCTGAAGCAAGGAGTCACGGGGAATAGAAATTACGGTCGCCGACTTCGTATTAGGATTGAATACAGCAACCATCATAACGTCGGTATTCATACCGCCGCCTTTCGCCCTTGTATCAAGGCCAAGCAATACCATACCCACCGCTTTCTTCTTAACGGATTCTGCAGGTGGAATCTTAACGTCATTATTCGATACGGTACTACTAGTGTTAATCGCTTTGTTCGCCTTGTTAGCCAAAAATCCGACGTATGCTGCGATTAACAATATAACAGCTAATAATAGCAGCAACACTACCTTCAACAACACGCGTCTCTTCTTGGGTGGCTTAGGCGATCTTGGAGCGGCCTTGGCATTTGCTCCCCGAGGTGGCAGTGCAGCCGAGCCTTGCGTCATAAGATCATCACCTTCATGTCAGTTATATTTCGGATTCGACCGAATATCAACGAGAAGCTGCTCGGCAGCTTCCCGCGGATACAATTGCAGCTTGGTGCGCCCGTTGCGTTCATACCTGACATGAACCATCGTCGCATCCGTTGCCGAAATTTGCGTGCCGGTTACCCCGTGATCTTCCGACAAAATTTGCGCGAAAAAGTCACGGGTATCCAGCGCCGCCCGATCATCCGGCCGGTCTTCGGCTACGATATGAATCTGCAGCCAGTTGAACAAGGCGTCATCAAACGTCATTTGCCCGAATCAGCTTCCTTTACGGCGCCGCTGCCGGCCCGGTTATTTTTCCATTTGTCATAAAGCTGCCGGCCTCGAAGCATCAGCATCATCAGCACGGCGATTCCCATACATTGCACGATAGGAAGCTTGTCGACCTGAAGGATCATCAGTACAAACGAACCAATGGCCATCAGGATGTAAACAAGCACTTCTTTCAAAATCGGAAGCTTCTGATTGTTCGCCCTGAACACTTTGTTGAAGATATAAATCGTAAATCCAAGAATAAGCAAATACGAAACGGCGTGATGGTCGCTCAACCATTGCTGCATGCCGTGACCCCCTTAGCCTGCCTGGTGATTATACGCCTGCTTGCGCGGTTTTGCGATGTTTCTCGGCACGCTCGCGCTCGCTCTTGTTCAAGATTTTCTTACGCAGACGAATCGACTTCGGCGTAATTTCACAGAACTCATCGTCATTCAAATACTCAAGCGCTTGTTCAAGGGAGAACAGACGTGGAGTTTTGAGTTTAACCGTATCATCTTTACCAGCAGAACGTACGTTAGTCAGTGCTTTCTCTTTACAGATATTTACGATGATGTCGTTATCGCGGGTATGCTCGCCAACGATCATGCCTTCATAAATTTCTGTACCCGGCTCAACAAATTGAATACCGCGGTCTTCTACGCCCAACATGCCATAGAAGGTGGATGTTCCTGTCTCGCTCGATACGAGTACGCCTTGGTGACGTCCGCCAACTCCTGCCGCAAGCGGTCCGTAGCTGTCGAAAGCATGGTTCATAATGCCGTAGCCGCGCGTCAATGTCAGGAACGAAGTACGGTAACCGATCAAGCCGCGTGCAGGAATAATAAACTCCAGACGAACTTGGCCATTGCCGTTGTTGATCATGTTGACCATTTCGGCCTTGCGTGTTCCAAGGCTTTCCATAACGGCGCCCATGCTATCCTCCGGAACGTCAATCAGGAGGCGTTCGTACGGCTCGGATTTAACGCCGTCAACTTCCTTGATAATTACTTCCGGCTTCGAAACCTGAATTTCGAATCCTTCACGGCGCATATTCTCAATCAGAATACCAAGGTGAAGTTCACCACGGCCGGAAACGATAAAGGCGTCCGGGCTGTCTGTTTCGTCTACGCGAAGCGCTACGTCTGTTTCAAGCTCTTTGAACAAACGCTCACGAATCTTACGGGATGTTACCCATTTACCTTCACGGCCTGCAAACGGGCTGTTGTTAACAAGGAATGTCATCTGCAAAGTAGGCTCATCAATCTTCAATACAGGCAGAGCTTCGGGCTTAGAAGGATCAGCAATCGTCTCACCGATGTTAATGTCCTTAATACCTGCGATAGCAACGATGTCACCAGCGCCTGCTTCTTCAATCTCGACACGTTTCAGTCCCTGGAAGCCGAACAGCTTCTCGATGCGGGCCTGCTTCACAGCGCCCTCGCGGTTGATGACCGCCACGGTTTGTCCTTGACGGACGATACCGCGGTTTACGCGGCCAACTGCGATACGACCCAGGTATTCATTGTAATCAAGCAAAGTAACAAGAAATTGCAGCGGCTCATCAACCGTTTCCGTAGGATGCGGGATATGGCTTACAATGGTTTCGTACAAAGCTTGCATGTTGTCTTCTTGCTTCTCAGGTTCGGACTCAAGACTGGAAGTACCCATCAGCGCGGAAGCATAAACAACCGGGAACTCCAGCTGATCGTCATTGGCGCCAAGCTCAATGAACAGGTCAAGCACTTCATCAATAACTTCCGTAGGGCGGGCATTCGGACGGTCAATTTTATTGACGACAACAATTGGCGTAAGGTTGCTTTCCAATGCTTTGCGCAATACGAATTTTGTTTGCGGCATGCAGCCTTCAAACGCGTCAACAACGAGCAATACGCCGTCAACCATCTTCATGATCCGTTCTACTTCGCCGCCAAAGTCCGCGTGCCCAGGTGTGTCGACGATATTAATAAGATAGTCTTTATACGTAATCGCCGTATTTTTCGCCAGGATGGTAATACCGCGCTCGCGTTCCAGATCGTTGGAATCCATTGCACGCTCCTGTACAGCTTCATGCTCTCTAAATGTACCTGATTGCTGCAGCAGCTTATCAACCAATGTTGTTTTACCGTGGTCAACGTGAGCGATAATCGCAATATTCCGGATGTTTTCTCTTGCTTGCATAACTAATAATCCACTCCATTTTCTCTAATTTTCTTTCTTTCCTTGCAACGCTTACCAGCGACGCGATCGATTCGTGATTACCATCCAGCCTCCGGCAACCATTAATACAAGCGCAACAAGATAAATTCCCCAGCTCCATAATAAGACAAGCAGCAGGAAAACAGCCGAAGCAACGGCTAATGCTATAGACGCCGTAAGCGCAAATCGCGGGCGGGACGAGCCGAATAAATAATATTCGTAAAGGCCGACAGCTGCGCCAAGCAGGAACAGCGGCCACAAATATTTCAGTGCATCCCATCCAAAAATGTTGCAAACCATAAACAGCAGTGCAGACACGGTTAGTATTCCACCGGGAACAAGTACTGCCGCGGGGAGAAGTCTGCCGAAATAAAAAACATGCAGCAAAATTCCCGGAATGAGGACGAGCAGCGGCCAGAAAATAGCCCCCAAAAAGCTGAATACACCAAGCTTGCCCAGTAAAATAACGACCCCAGCTAGTAACACAATAATTCCAGCGGAATATTTGTTATTAGGCATTTGCGTTCCGCTCCTTACAACGTCTACCCCCATACATGACGAAAGACGCCAGTTTTTATCTATCATAGTTTAAAGGAACTGCGATGAAAATACCAGCGGGAACAGAAGGAACATTGCAAAAAAATACCGTTCACCTGTGAACGGTTTGTGAAAATGGATTAAGTTCTGCGCTTCAATAAACCAATAATCACGACAAACGGTATGCATAAAAGCGGTATCATCTCTGCCGCTGCTCTTGATCCGTTGAATAACAAGGCATCCATGCCGGGATCATGGACAAGCATTCCTCCTGCCGCGTAACCCAGCAGTCCCGCCCCAATATAAACAAACGGAGGGAATTTATGCAATAAGGTTCCAAGCAGCTGACTTCCCCAAATGATCATCGGAATGCTAAGCGCAATCCCAAGCAGAATAAGCACCGTATCGCCGTCAGCCACCGCGGCAATCGCCAGCACGTTATCCAGGCTCATAATGAAATCCGCCGCAACGATCGTGCGGATCGCCTGGGACAAGGACTTGGATTTCTTGCTGGACATATTCAGATCCCCATCGTGTTCCTGTCCGGCGTCGGCAAGGAGCTTTACGGCGATATACAGCAAGAGCAGTGAGCCGACGGCCTGCAGGTAAGGAATCTGGAGCAGCGAGATGGCTGCAAGCGTAAGCAGGCATCGCAGCCCTACTGCGGCAAGAGCTCCCCACCAGACAGCCTTCTTGCGCTCCTTTGGCGGAAGCTGCTGGCTGGCCATTGCAATGACCACGGCATTATCTCCGCTTAACAGCAGGTTAATCAGGACAATTTGAAGAAAAGTAAGCACACTATCCACTTTGCGTTCGCCCCCTCTTTTACAAGCTGTATGAAAAAGGGACAAGTTTTATGAAAGGATGTCCTAAAAAAAAAAAAATGAATCCATCCCCGTCCCTCTTGCGTAGATAATGAAGTCTTCAAGACGATAAGAGGATTTGCAAGAAGGGAGGGTCATGAATCATGGATTTTTTTACAGCAGAATTTTGGCTAGCATTGCTCAACATTGTCTTTATCGATCTCATCCTGGCAGGTGACAACGCCATTGTCATAGGCATGGCCGCTCGCAATTTGCCGATACATCAGCAGAAGAAAGCCGTTCTCTGGGGTACGGCAGGCGCGATTGGCATCCGGATTATTGCTACTGTCGTAGTGGTGCAGCTGCTCGATTTGCCTTGGCTTCACTTGGCTGGCGGTATCCTGCTTCTGTGGATTGCATATAAGCTGCTTGTTCAGGAAGAGGATCAGCATAATGTGAAGGCAGGCAACACGCTCTGGCAATCGGTTCAAACCATCATTATCGCCGATGCGGCAATGGGGATCGACAACGTTATTGCCGTAGCAGGAGCTTCGCACGGCAGCACGCTGCTCGTTGTCCTGGGACTGTTAATCAGCGTACCGGTTATCGTATGGGGTTCGACGCTCTTCATTAAACTCATCAACAAATTTACGTGGATCGTATATCTCGGCTCCGGTGTTCTTGCTTATACAGCCGCCAAGATGATCACTCACGAAAAAGCGTTCAAGGAGTTTTTCGAGGAAAGACCCGCCATTTATTGGTCCTTCCTGGTCCTGATCATTATTCTTGTTATCGCTGTTGGTCTATTCACGAATAGCCGCAAGAAGCAAGACGTTCAAGAAAAAAGCAGAGAAGCCCTTTAAGGGCTCTCTGCTTTTTTTGTATTTAGAACCAGCGGTCTTCCCCGGCTGTTTCCTCCGGAGCTTGCGTTTCCGGTGTCAGCTCCAGCACCTCCGTGCGCTCGACTGCCTCAAGCAGCATTTGCTCGAGCTCCGGTATATACGATTCCGCCCGCTCCACAACGTTCAAATTCGGTTTCGTGGCCGGCGATTTCGGCAGGAACAGCGTACAGCAGTCCTCATACGGAAGAATGGAAGTCGCGAACGTTCCAATCCGCTCCGCTTCGTTAATGATCTCCTGCTTGTCCATCATAAGGAGAGGCTTCAGCAGCGGCAGCACCGTTGCCCTGCCGATCACGTTCATGCTGGTTAACGTCTGGCTTGCCACCTGGCCAAGGCTCTCGCCCGTCACGATACCGCCTGCATCGTTTCTCTCAGCCAATTGCTCCGTAATCCGAAGCATGGCGCGGCGCATCAGCGTGATCATCATATTGTCCTGCTTCGCCTGCACGAGCCTTGTCTGGATCTCGGTAAAGGGCACCAGATGAAGCTTAAGCGGCGCTCCGGCATAGTAAGAAAGCCTTCTGGCAAGATCAATAACCTTTTCCTTCGCCTTGTCGCTCGTGAACGGATAGCTGTGGAAATGCACGGCCTCCAGCTCCAGCCCTTTGCGCATTGCCATCCACCCCGCAACCGGACTGTCGATTCCGCCTGACAGCAGAAGCATGGCTTTGCCGTTGGAGCCAAACGGGAACCCGCCTGCCCCCATAATGACCGTATTGTAAATGTACGTGGCTTCCTCCTGAATATCGACGCGCAGATCCACTTCCGGATTCCGGACATCCACTTTCAAATCCGCAAAGGCGCGCAGCACATGCGAGCCAACCAGATGATTCATCTCCTGAGAAGTATGTGGGTATGGCTTCCAGGCGCGCTTGGCGCTGACTTTGAAAGTCGCCGGCGTCTGCTCAAGCCCCTCCATCAGTTGAAGGGCAGCTGCCTGAATGCGCTCAAGCTCGTTCTCCACCCCGATAACCGGACTGAAGGAAATAATGCCGAAAACATCCTTCAGGCGCTCTGCGATCGCTTCAAACGGCTCTCCGTTCAAGCTGACCGTCAGGCGGCCGAAAGTCTTGGCATAAGTCAGAGCAGGAAAGCTTTGCAAAGCAAGCTTGATCTGCTGCAGCATACGCTTCTCGAATTGATTGCGGTTGCGTCCTTTCATGACGAGGTCGCCATAACGGACAATTATTTTATCGTAAATCACGTTACGTTTTGCTCCTTTCAAGCGGCTTCAGCTGCGCAACGGTCTGGCTCAGCATATCAGCAAGCTTGTCAATATCTTGCGCGGTATGTTCGTCTCCAAAGCTGATACGGATTCCTCCGGAGGCATGCCCCGGAGATGCTCCCATAGCGAGCAGGATCCGGCTGGGTTTGTTATCCTTCGAGGAGCATGCCGACTTGGTAGACACGATGGCGCCATGCTGCTCCAGCATATGGACAATAACCTCCGGCTTCATGCCGGGATAAGAAAAATGTACAATATGCGGCGCCATGAGAGCCGCATCCGCGCTTCCGTTCAGCTTCAGCTCCGGAATCCGGGCTACCTTCTCGATCAGCCTCTCCCGAAGCTCGTACATGCGGGATCGGTTCTTCTCCTCGGCCTGCATGCTCATGCGCAGCGCTTTAGCGGAAGCCACAATGCCGGGTACGTTCTGCGTACCTGCCCGCATGCCGCGCTCCTGCGTGCCTCCGGATTGAAGCGGCTGCAGCTGCAGCCCCTCCCGTACATACAAGTATCCGACGCCTTTAGGTCCGCGAAGCTTATGGGCTGATCCGCTGAGCAGATCGATTCTCCATTCCTTCAGCTTGACCGGGAGCTTGCCGATGCTTTGCACCGCATCCACATGGAACAAGATACGGGGGAATTGGGACAGCAGCCTGCCGATCTGCTCGATCGGCTGAATAGAGCCCACTTCATTATTCACATGCATAATGCTGACGAGCGTCGTCTCTTCGGTAATAGCAGCCTGCAGCTGCTTAAGATCTACATGACCGGTAGCGCTGACTGGCAAATAAGTTACGCGGAAGCCTTCTTGTTCAAGCTGACGAAAGGCATCGTTCACGGAAGCATGCTCAATTTGGGAAGTAATCAGATGATTGCCGCGGCTGCGGAATTGCCGGGCAGCCCCTTTGAGCGCGAGATTATTGCTTTCCGTTCCGCCTGATGTGAACAGCCACCCCTCCGCCTTCACCCCGAACTGCTCGGCCAGCAGGGATCGCGAGCGGGCAATCAGCTTATCGGCTTCGGCACCCGCCTGATGAATGGAGGAAGGATTGGCGTAGTGAGCTTTCATAACTTCCGCGAACGTATCCACGACCTCATGATAAGGCGGGGTTGAAGCGCAATGATCGAAATACAGCATAATCTCAACACCTTCATATAAAATGAGAAAACCTCTATCGGGACCGCTCAAAGATGAGCGACCTCGATTAGAGGCAGGTTTTATCTCCAAACAGAATGTCGGAATTCAATAATTTGCGGATTAATAGCGGGCCTCGAGCACCTTGCTTATGTACCGCTGCGTTTCTGCCGGCAGCTTGTTCAGGTTAGCCTGAAGCTCACTGTCCGTTGAAATGCCAAGCCTGTCCACGCGACCCGGGCCTGCATTGTAAGCGGCAAGCGCCACCTGTTCGTTACCGTTGTATTTACCCAGCAGATAGGATAAATACTTCGATCCGCCGTCGATGTTCTGCTGCGGATCCAGCGAATTCGTTACGCCAAGGCTGCGGGCAGTTGCATCCATCAGCTGCATCAGTCCTTTCGCCCCGACCGAGGAGACAGCATCGGATTTGAAGCCGGACTCCGTTCGGATAACTCCTCTAATAAGCTCCGGATCAATGCCGTATTTGGCTGCGGCGTTCGTGATGAATGCGTCATAGTCGGTTGGCGAGCTGTATGCTGCTTCAGCCCCGCCGTCTAATCCTGCATTGTACAGATTAGGGAGACTCGACAATCTGGCAAGCGAATCCGAAGCAAGCACGGACTGATCCATACCTGCCGCGTCTGCAAAATCACCGTTCATATATTGCGACAGCAACAGATCAAACATCGATGATTGGCCATCGCCGCTATTCTGATCAAGCGGATTTACCGCGGTTTGGAAATCCAAGGTTGGCGAAAGCTGCAGCTGGAGCAGCCGCGAGAGCGTGCGGGTGTCGATACTCATATGGTCCTCCTGTCGAATAATAAAGGGTATAAATGATGTATCGGTTTTTATTGTACATGTTTTTAACTATATCGGCTAGTACTGTCGAGGATTGCATGGAAAAAGCAGCCCCTTCGCCTGAAGGAGCTGCTTTCCTCGATTATTATTTGAAAATTTTCACGCGCTCGTCAATAGGTTGGAATGCTTTCTCGCCTGGCTCGGCAGTTGGCGTGCCAAACGGCATTTGCGCAATCAGCTGCCAGCTAGCCGGAATGTTCCAAGCTTGCTTCACTTCTTCGTCGATCAGCGGGTTGTAATGCTGCAGGGAAGCGCCAAGACCTTGCTCCTCAAGCAGCGTCCATACCACGTATTGAACGATTGCCGAAGAATGCTGCGACCATTTCGGGAAGTTGTCGGCATAGCTTGGGAATTGGTTTTGCAGACCTTCAACAACCGTTGTGTCCTCGAAGAACAACACCGAGCCGTGGCCGGCTTTGAAGCTGTCAACACGCTGTTCAGTGGAAGCGAATTGATCGGCAGGCACAATTTTGCGAAGGGCTTCCTTCACGATATTCCAAAGCTTATCATGGTTCTCGCCGAGCAGCACGACAACACGCGCGCTTTGGGAGTTGAAAGCCGAAGGGGAGTACTTAACAGCGTCTTGTACAAGGCTGATGATTTGATCGTCCGAAATTGGCGATTGGTTGTTGATTGCATAATAAGTGCGTCTTGCTTTTACCGCTTCAATCAGCGATTTAGAGGTAGTAGTATTTGACATTTTTGTATGCCTCCTAAGTGAATTATAAGTAACTTTCTTTATGTTAGTAACAATACAATATACTGAATGCTATGTCAAGCATATCTTATCTTGTCTAATACGCTGTCTTATATATGTGTTAATGATTGGCCCCAGGCTGTCAGCAGGCAAAAGCCGCCCCTCTCGGGACGGCTTAACGATCTTATTCGGTTATCTTAATTGTTATTGGCGAATACTCCCCTATAACGGTTTGGCCATGAACGGATACGCTGCCCTCCGGCGTCAGATCCTTCTCAGTCATAATGCCAAGCGCTACGGTGAACTGGTTGAATTTCACGGGAACGTTATGCTCTCTGCGTACTTCTGTACCGTTTACGAAGAAAACAATCTCGTCTTTCTCGCGGTTATAGGTAATTTTGTACGTATTGAATTCACGCGCCTCAAATTCGGTGGATTCCTTGAATACGCAGAAAAATCTCGTCTTGTCCGATACGGGCACCGGAACACCCGGGAATGGCAGAACGGCATATACGCTGGCGTATTTGTCGTTGCCCGCGAAGAAATCAAGCGCGCCGCCCGTTGTAAAGTCAAGCAGATTCAGCGAGGCATAACCGTCATACAGGTCGCCGGGGGCGGTGTTCTGCGAGCGGGCGCGAATCTGAAGCTCAAAGCTGATCTCGCCTTTCTCCGGCACTTCAACCGGCTTTGCCGAATAATACATATGCTTGGCGTTGTCCAAGATTTGAATCTTGTCATGCTTGCGGCTAAGAGGCGCGCTGACATACAGAATGCCATTGCGGACAATAACAACCGCATCCGGTTCACGGTATTGCCAGAATGATCCGTCCGGGAGCGGGAAGCCGCCAATCGTCCATACTTTGCCTTCGTCAAGAATGGTATCAAAGTCTCCAAGTACCCATTGTTTGCTCATTTTCCAGTTATTCCTCGGCTTTCTATAAAATATGGCCCTCTTTACAAGAGGCCTTGAATAACCAACGCAGCAATGAGAATCATGCCGCAGCGGTTTGTAGCTTTGACGGAACCGCCCATCAGAGGCAAATAAGCGTGAGACGGGTTATGCTCCTTCAGCTTGCCGTATACCGCATACAGCGGGATAGCCGTCAACAGGCCCAGTAGGGCATACCAAGGAAGCGCGCTTGTAAAGACGCAGACAAGCAGCGATGCGTAAGCCAGAACAAGCAGCCATCTGGAGAAGACCAGCGCGTGCCGTTCTCCCCATACCACCACCAGTGTATTTTTGCCGGCCTGCTTGTCCGCCTGCCAGTGCAGGAAATGATGATTAAACAAGATAAGCGTCGTCAAGAGGCCGATTGGCAAGGATAACAGCAACGCCCGGTAATCCAGCTGCGATGACTGCACATAGTAAGCGCCGGCAACGGGCAAAATACCAAACGACAGCAAAATAGCGATCTCGCTGTACCCTTTGCCGCGGTAACCAAAGCGAATCGGCGGCGCAACATAGAAATAAGCGATCAGCCCGCCAAGTCCGCCAAATACAATCACCGGCCAGCCGCTGATTATGGACAGAATAATACCGCTGACCGCCGCGATACCGAACAGGCCCCAGGTAACCGCCGCAAACGTGCGAATGCTCCATGTTCCGTTCGTCAAATATCCGGAATTCGTCGAAATGACTCCTTCTGCCTGCTTGGCAGCCTCGTCCGTTCCGTTGTAGTAGTCCCACAAATCATTAATCATATTCGAGAACAAATGAGCGGCTCCCGAGCCGATTAACGTAAGTACAAACAACCAAAAATCAAAGTTCCCATCCCATACAAAAGCTCCCAAAGCACCAAGCGCAACGGGAATAAGCATAACCGGAAGGACGCGAATACGCGATGCCTTCATAAACTGCTTCATGATGTTATTCAAGCTGCTTGTCTCTCCCTTCTCCTTCTTCCGACCAAACCATTCAAACCTAATTGAAACACTTTCGGCAATTGACCGTCAACTGAAAGAATAGGGCGAAAGCATCAATTTCTGACAAAAAAAGAGCTTCTTTGGGCGCTCGGCACCCGAAGAAGCTCTATCCTATCTCCTATCCTTTAGCTTGAATTTTCCGGTTAATCAAATAGGTCATTACATAGATCAGAACGGCAATAACGGCTGCTTCAAAAATAAGCGGTCCCCAGAAATTCGGTACGGTTGCCTGTACATGCACGACAGCGTCCGAGGAATCGGTAATTCTCACGTTCACGGATTCAAAGAATTGATCCGTCGAGATGTTCATGCTCGGGAACAGCTTTTGTTCCAGCCACTGAATCAATACCTGCAAGGCGATAAAGAGAGCCGCGCCGATCCAGGAGCCTTTTTTCCCCCTGAATACCTTCGCCGCCGTTATGCTTAAAAAGATCAGGAAGACAAACAGGATACTGGACATCATCATGGCCCAGAAGCCTCTGTCTGCCAGAACATCAATTACTCTTAAATGTACGTTACCAACAACGGCTCCAAGCGCAATCAGATGGAGAGCGCCAATCATTCCAATGACAACTAGACCCGCAACTCCGAGCAATAGCGGCGACAGAACCGTATACAAAGCAGGCAGAGGAAGAAGCCGCCGGTTAAAGTACCGGAGATTACGCTCATAGGTCCTGCAGACGGTTACGCAGAGCGTGATCGATATGGCCAAATAAATGAGAAAGGTAAATACATAAATCAGATCCTTCTCCAGGTTCTTGATCTCGCTGTATACCGTAACCCCGGCTCCGGCCAGTACAAACAAGGTTCCCACGATAAGCAGAAAGCCTGCGTTCCGTTTCCAATCATATTTGACCAGCTTAAGCAAATTCATCATTCCGCGAACACCTCTTTAAACAGCTCATCCACGCTTTTCCCTTGCGAGAATCGGATTGTCTCCACTTCCTCCTGCAGGACAATGCTTCCGTTCTTAATTAACACGACTTCATCAAATATCCGTTCAATGTCCCGCACTAGATGAGTGGACACGATCAAGCAGCTGTCCTCATTGTAATATTTAACGATTGCATCCAGTATTTTCTCGCGGGCAACCGGATCTACGCCGCCAATCGGTTCATCCAGCAGATACAGCTTAGCGTTGCGGGACAAAGCCAAGGTCAGCTGCAGCCGCTCGTTCATTCCTTTGGACAACGTACTGATTCTATCCGATGGCTGCAGCTTCATGAATTGCAGCATTTCGTCGGCTTTCGCCGCATCAAAGTCCAGGTAAAAGTCTTTATAAAAGCCAATCGCATCCTTCACGCGCATCCAGGATTCGGTCAGCGGCTTATCCGGCATAAAAGAGGTCAATGCTTTTGTCCGCAGACCGCTTGACTCCCCGCAGATAAGCAGCTGCCCCGAAGATGGCTGCATAAGGCCTGCGGCTATTTTCATGAGCGTGCTTTTGCCGCTGCCGTTACTTCCGAGCAAGCCAATGATCTTCCCTGGCTGCACCTTGAAGGAAACATTGTCAAGCGCCCGCTTGGCTCCGTAAGTCTTTGTTACTCCCGATAGCTCCAAGATCGATTCCACGTCTCTTATTCACTCCTGTCAGGACGGCTTTCCGCTTTGCCGTCTTTCACGGCATCCTTCACGATGGCAATGATATCGTCCTTCTCAAAGCCAAGCTCCTTCATCCCTTGCACAAATCTATCTAACAGCTCTCCCGCCATCTCTTTCTTTATCTGCATGATCGTTGACTCCTCACTGGTCACAAATCGGCCAAGTCCTCGTCTTGTTTCTACAATGCCTTCCCGCTCCAGCTCCTGGAACGTCCGCTGAATCGTATTGGGGTTAATCTGCAGCTCAAGAGCAAGATCCCGAACCGATTCGATCTTATCGCCGGGGTTTAGCTTGCCGGCAATAATCTGTTTCTTCACATAATTCATAATCTGAATATAAATCGGCATATTGTTGTCAAATACAATTGTCACGGGTGTAGTTTCTCCTTTCCTTCTGTCGGCCAAGAAACGCCCGCTTACGCGATGTCGCGTTTCTTAAATACGGCGAAGCTGACGGATAGGAACAGCGCCATATATACAAGCAGCACAACAATGGAAAATGCCAGCGTCATCCCTTCAATCGGCACTGCGTCGCTGCGATAGACCGACAAGTCCGTATTCGCGAACAGCAAATATTTCGTAATCGTATAACGGGAAAGCAGCATAACGAGCAGGCTTCCTACCATCATGGAGAAAATTCCGATGCCGATCGCCGCGCCATTCGACTTCGTCAGGATACCGATCATAAAAGTCAGCGTGACGAACACGATGGAGTAGGCGGACAGGCTGGCAACATTAATCAGAAAATCCGTCCATGTTGATTCCCCTGCCCCGCCGCCGTAGACGATGTAGCCCGCCGCAACGGCAAGGACGGCAGTCGTAACGACCAGCGTAAGGGCATAAACGATTGAAATCAGGTATTTAGAGGCCAAAATTTTATGGCGGCTTTGCGCCCGGATCAGAAGAAACTTAATGGTACCGTAACGATATTCCTGCGTAACGCTGCCTGCCGCCGCAAGAACGGCAAGAACAGGCACAAGCTGCCCCGCCGCTTGAAGCATGATCGTGCCGGTTGCGAAATCGACCGTTGACGAGACACCTTCAGGCGAGAGTTTATAGAAGGCAAAAGCCATTATTCCGAAAACTACAACCAGTATGGCGTATGCAACGAAGAATGATCTCTTCTTGCTGAGCTTGAGCCACTCATTGATTAACAATCCCGTAAAATTACGCAATGCGGTTACCTCCCGTCAGCCTCATAAACTCTTCTTCCAATGTGGCGCGAACTTCTTCAATCCGGTATATCGCAACGCCTTCAGCCGAAAGCTTTGCTACAAGCTCAGGAATCCGATCATGCTGGAGCTGAATCGTAATCCGGTTCGTGAAGGAATCGGTCTGAGCGATCGTTACGCCCTCCGTCTGGCCGATGACCTCTTGAGCCTGCCCGGCATTGCCCACCTGCATCGAGATAGAGAGCATCTTTTGTTTCGTTGCCTCCGTCTCGCCAAGCGAGCGTACCGTCACAAGCTTACCTTCCTGAATAACAATAACCCGGCTGCACATAAGCTCAATCTCGCTCAATAGATGGCTGGATACCAGAATCGCGATGCCTTCGGACTCCGCAATCTGCTTCAAATATTCGCGCATCTCCTTAATCCCCGCTGGATCCAGACCATTCGTCGGCTCATCCAGAATGAGAAGCTTGGGCTCATGCAGCAATGCCTGCGCGATACCAAGGCGCTGGCGCATGCCTAGCGAATAAGCCCTCACCCTTTTGCCAAGCGCATCCTGCATCCCGACAAGCTTCGTAACCTCTTGGATCCGCGCGTCGGTTACTCCCTCCGTCATCCGCTGGTACTGCTTCAAATTATCGTAGCCTGTCATATACGGATAGAACTCCGGATTTTCAATGATTCCTCCGACATGCCGGATCGCCTGCTCGAAGCTGGTTCGGATGCTTTGTCCGCAGATCCGCACATCCCCTTCCGTCATCCCGATCAGACCTACGATCATACGCATCGTTGTTGTTTTGCCTGCACCGTTTGGCCCAAGCAGACCTACTACTTCACCTTTCGCAATATCAAAGGACAATCCGTCCACAATTGCCTTGCCGCCGATCTTTTTCGTTAAACCGTCCAATTGAAGCACGATCGACGGGTTCGTAATCTTAGCCGTTGTCATAGCGCCGCTCCTTTTGTATTAGTGTTATAGTTGAATAGTACACTAGATCATTAGTAATGTAAAGCGGACTGCATAAAATTATCCAGTTTTTACGAAAATAAGCTGCGCAAACAAAAACAAAGACTGCTCTCCTCGAGTCATCTTTACGATAACCGCTGGATAACAGCCTTTATATTTATTGGTATAAGTAATTATACTTTGAAAATTGCCGCTTTCTCTTTCAGCTCGTACGAGGATTGCTGCAGGTTTTGCGCCATGCCTTGCAGATTATCGGAAATGTTATTCTGCTCGACGGACAAATGCCCCATCTGCTCCATCTTGCCGTTTACATCCGAAGAGGTACTCAAGAGCTTGTCCACCGCAGTGACGATATGGGTAATGCCGGTTGTAATTTCATTAATCGCCGTCGAGATTTCGCTAACCTGTTCAGACAGGGTATGGCTCTGTTTCTCCAGCCCCTTGAACACATCGCTTGCCGCAAGGGATGCCTGCTTCGTGGAGAAGATAACTTCGGCAAAGGCTCCCATGCTCTTGCTGCTCGATGCGACGTCCTCTTGAATCAGATGCATTTCTTTCGAAATATTTTTCGAAATCAAGTCAGTCTGACCCGACAGCTTGCGGATCTCTTCCGCTACAACCGCAAACCCGCGTCCATGCTCGCCGGCACGCGCAGATTCAATGGAGGCATTCAGCGACAACAGGTTTGTCTGCGTATTTACGTCCTGAATGCTCTGCAGGAATTTGGATACGTTGCTGTAGCGCTCTGTAATGCGGTTGAAGGCTTCGGTTACCTGGTTGAATTGCTCTACCGTCTGGTTAACCATATGCACAACGCCTTCCATATCTACCGAGCCCGTATGTGAATCGTCTCTCATCTGCTGCATGTCTTTGTTAATGTAATCGCTCGATGCCGCAATCTCCTGCGAGCTTGCCGAGATCTGCTCCGTTACGGCAGAGATCGAGGTAGCATCGTCGTATTGGGAGAGAAGAACCTTTGTTCCCAGATCAATCTGCCCCTTGACTTCTTCGGAAGCCGTACGGTTGCGCCCGATCATCTCGCCCATCTGGTTCGACATTTGAAGCACGGTCTGGCTGACGCTAAGCGTGGCTTTAACGGTTGCCCTCAAATTATCGCCCATTGCCGCAAGGGAACGGTCTATATCGCCAAATTCATCCTTGCGCCCCAGCGTTTTGTTATAGGTGAAATCATTATGCTGATAAGCATCAATTCGGCCCATAATGCCTTGGAGACCGGCTTTAATGCTCCGCACGAGCCCAATCGTGAACAGGAATGGAATAACGGCCAGCAGGAGAACGTTAATCAGGATAATGATATTTGCCGTATCAACGCTATTGGATAGCTGCTCGTCCGTTTGCGTAGCGTCTACCGTAATCCGGGCATTCACGTTCTGGTTCGCAAATTCCAGCTCGTTCAAATAAATATTTACAAGTCTCAGCACGAGGGCTGATTTCATTTCCGCTGTTATATTCTCGAACTGCGTGACATTGGAGCTCTTCAAATCGTTATAGGCAATCTCATAAATATTAGCCTGTCCGATATAAGTCTGCTGCCCCTCCCCTGCCGGGAACATGCGGTCAAGCTTAGCGAAGGTTTCTTTCAAATGCTCGATCTGACTTGACATGTCTGCCAAACGCTCTTTCGGATCAACGACCGTTGCGTTCTCGCTGTCATTGTTATTCTCGATGGAGTTAATCATGAGGAGCAGCGTTTGAAGCAGCGTATTGGATATCCCCTCGTACTCGCGCTGCGCGCTTGTTAACGTATTTGCGTCTTTTACCGCATGGGATACCGAAAGGTTTTGCGTGTAAATAAATACGCCTGCCACAACGTTAAACAATGTAATGATGCTGGTTAACAGAAGCAATCGGACTCCTATCTTCCGTCTGCCCCCGAGCAGCTGATTTCTAGTACTCAGCCATTGTAATGCCTTCTTAACCCGTTCCTTCATCCTAGTCCGTCTCTCCTCGCTGTCACTGAAAAAAGAATAAGCTATCCGGCCATAGACTTCACGGATAGCTGATTAAGGCACTATGTCCTGCGTCCGGCGGTCTGGCAGCCATCGTTGACTATCCAACATTAGGCCCATAACTTTGCGTCCTTGCCTTTCGGCAAGTTTGCCTTTTTCAGTTTATTTACGACTATTTTCGACACAAGGACTAGTTTAGGATATATCTACCTATTTGTAAACAAAAATTGACATCATTCCCATCCATCCGGACTTTAGTCTCATCTCTTTGAAACCGTAAGCGGAGACGTTATAATAGATTCATTATGATATAGACAGGGGTCATGCAGGATGGAATTTCGGTTGGATCTGATTGATGACAAAGTAGAGTTCTTTCAAGCCAGCGATCTGCGCACGCTGGAGCTGAAGATCGAGCAGCAAATCGAGAATAACAAAGCATTGCTGCTGCAAGTCCATAACGTGCAACATCAAGCCGCATTTAATTCCCTAACAGGAAAAATGCTCTACAGCGCGGTCGTTCATTTCAAGGCCAAGAAGCTTTAAATTTTTTTCAAAAAAGGGCTTGCATAATCCGTACAAGCTGTGGCATAATACGTTTTGTGCCCGATACAAAACAATATGCCGGTGTAGCTCAGTTGGTAGAGCAACTGACTTGTAATCAGTAGGTCGTGGGTTCGACTCCTATCGCCGGCACCATTTTTTTCCGGGACGTAGCTCAGCTTGGTAGAGCACCTGGTTTGGGACCAGGGGGTCGCATGTTCAAATCGTGTCGTCCCGACCATAGAGCAATCACGCAGGAAGCTTGATAGCGATCAGGCTTTTTTTGTTTTTTCTTTTACTATATAGCGGCGAACACTTCTCTAAGCGTTTGAATAATAAAGGTTACATCCTCATCAGTAGATGACAACGGCGGGCTGATCGTAAGCACATTATTGTAGCCTGCGACGGTATCGCCGTTTTTGCCGATAATAAGCCCCTTCGCCTTGCACTCGCCAATGATTCGGACTACTCCGGACAACGGATACGGCTCCTTCGTTTGCTTATCGCTAACCAATTCGATCCCCATCAGGAATCCAAAGCTCCGTATATCCCCAACAATCGGATTTTCTTTCAGATTCGCAAGCTCTCTCGCAAGACGCTCGCCAAGAGCTGCCGACCGCTCAACCAGCTGTTCCCGCTCCAATATCTCGAGATTAGCCAATGCGAGAGCGCAAGCTGCCGGTGATCCGCCAAATGTATTCAGATGACGGAAGTGGCTGTACATCTCTTTGCCCTTGAAGGCTTCATAAATTTCTTTGCGCACTGCCGTTACCGATAAGGGCAAATACCCGCTGGTCAGGCCTTTCGCCATTGTCACGATGTCGGGCTTGATGCCGTAATTCATATGGCCAAACTTCCGGCCCGAGCGTCCAAAGCCGCAAATGACCTCATCCATAATGAGGAGGACACCGTACTTCGTGCAGATATCACGGACCTTCTCCAAATAGACGGGTTCCGGCACGATAACTCCACCGCCCGTAATCACCGGTTCCATAATGACTGCAGCGATTGTCTCCTGCCCTTCCCACACAATTGCCTCTTCCATCTCTTGCGCGCATTGCAGGTTAAATTGTTCAACGGTCATTCCCTCAGGACGACGATAGCTGTCCGGCGGACGGACATGGAGAAAGCCTCCCGCAAGGGGTTCGTACATATATTTGCGCTGAGCTTGCCCGGTTGCGGCGAGCGCTCCCATGGAATTGCCGTGATACGCCCGGTATCTGGAGATAAACTTGTATCGGCTTGGGGAGCCCGACTGCTCATGGTACTGCCTTGCAATCTTGAATGCGACTTCATTCGCGTCGGAGCCGCTGTTGGAATAGAAGATGACATAATCGTCCTCCAGCCATTCGTTTAGCTTCTCCGCCAGACGGATAGCCGGCTCATGGCTTTGCGTCAGCGGGTAATAGGACAACTGCTTGAGCTGCTCATATGCCGCACGTGCCAGCTCCTCCCGGCCATAACCTACATTGACGCACCACAATCCCGACATGCCGTCCAAATAACGATTGCCCCGGTTATCCGTAATCCACGAGCCCTTCCCTTCGGTGACGACCATTGGAGGTACTTGCTCATTATACGGGGTCATGGCATGCCATACATATTGTCGGTCCTTGGCAATCAGATCCGCTTCTTCCTGATTGATAGACATCGCTGCGCACTCCTCTCCATTAACCCATAATCATTAATATCGGGCAGTTACCATTTTCTTGCGCGTATAGAACTCGACGCCATCACGCCCGTTGGCATGAAGATCGCCATAGAAGGAATTTTTGTACCCGGAAAACGGGAAAAAGGCCATCGGCGCGGGAACGCCTAGATTAATCCCCAGCATGCCGGCATCTATTTGTTCCCGAAACTTGCGAATGGCCCTCGCGCTGTCCGTATACAGACAGGCGCCATTCGCGAACTCCGATTGATTGCTAATCGTTATCGCCTCTTCCAGCGTGTCCGCCCGTACAATCGCAAGTACGGGAGCAAACAGCTCTTCTTTCCAGATGGTCATGTCCGGATTAACGTAATCGAAGATCGTAGGGCCGATAAAATATCCCTCTTCGCTTACCGCGTCCAGCCGTCCGTCACGGACGAGCCGTGCTCCTTCGGCGACGCCAAGCTCAATGTAGCGGATCGTTCTGTCTTTGTTTTCCTGGCGAATGACCGGCCCCAAGAATACCCCCTCTTCAAGACCATTGCCAATCCTAATCTGATTGGCTGCTTCAATGAGCCGCTGCTGCAGCTGATCCGCCGCATCGCCGACCGCAACAACAACCGAGCAGGCCATGCAGCGTTCTCCTGCGGAGCCAAAAGCCGCCGCAATAATATTGGCAACCGCAAGCTCCATATCCGCATCGGGCATCACGATCGAGTGATTCTTCGCTCCGGCGAGTGCCTGCACACGTTTGCCATGACTTGCTGCGGTCTTGTACACATACTCCGCCACCGGCTGCGAGCCAACGAAGGATATGGCTTTGATCCGCTTGTTTTCCAGCAATCCATTGACCACATCCCTCGCGCCATGCACGACATTGAGTACGCCATCCGGCAATCCCGCCTCCTTGAACAGCTCCGCCAAACGACTCGCTAAAATCGGCGTGCGCTCGGAGGGTTTTAATACAAAGGTATTACCACAAGCGATGGCCAGCGGAAACATCCAGCAGGGCACCATCATCGGAAAGTTAAACGGCGTAATTCCTCCGATAACGCCAAGCGGATAGCGGTACATTCCGGACTCAATGCCGGTTGCGATATCGGGCAGCTGACTGCCCATCATTAA
Source organism: Paenibacillus glycanilyticus (assembly GCF_023715145.1). Taxonomy (GTDB): domain Bacteria; phylum Bacillota; class Bacilli; order Paenibacillales; family Paenibacillaceae; genus Pristimantibacillus; species Pristimantibacillus glycanilyticus_A. The sequence goes on from NZ_JAMBNP010000001.1 coordinate 812,123, forward strand.
GGTAGGTACCCCCGCAGCGAACTCCACGCATTCGATTCCCCGCTGCACTTCGCCATGCGCTTCCGTGTAGCTTTTACCGTTCTCTGTCGTGATCAATCTGGCAAGCTCTTCCCAATGCTCGGTCAGCAGCTGTTGATATTTGAAGAGGATCCTTGCCCTTCTCGGAACGGCAACCTCACGCCATTGTTCGAAAGCTTGCTGCGCTGCCGCCACTGCCTGTTCCACATCTTCTTGCCCGGAATAAGGAACCTGTGCAAGCAGCTCTCCTGTTGCCGGGTTTGGCACCTCTTCATAACGGTCTCCCACCGGCTCCACCCATTGTCCGCCTATCCAATTTCGCAGCTTCCTGACAGTTGATTGAGACTTAGTCATACCAGTCGCCTGCCCTTCTTTCACTTGCTATATATGTCTAGTATATGGCTCAATATTACCGTTTTCATTAGACAGTATGTCACGAAGTAAACGAGCGATTTCAACCTTAACGTAACAAACGAGAATAGGCGGCTAACGCGTGCATCCATACTTTCTCCACACCATCATTAGAATGGACCTCCACCCAAGGATTTAGCTTAAACGGCGAACAATAAAGGTCAGCCAATTGCCACGAAACTCGATAGGCTTCCCGTATTTGATCTCTTGTATAGACTGGGGGATTACACGCTCAACAATAATTTCCCAATCGCCATAGATTTCTTTCAATAACGAGATAGCTTTGCCTGTTGCCAGATTCAATTCAATGAAGCCTTCCGAAACTTCGCCCGTACTACAATCAAGCTCCTCAGACTGCGTATTGATCAGAATCGCATTGATCCCGTGAGGCTTTGTGCCTGCAATCATCCCTGCAACAACCCGGCGAAAGGCTTCTTCCGCAGATACGTGCTCAAGCGCAGAGCAAGCGATGATGTAGTCATAAGATTGCGGGGAGATCCGATACTCCTCAATATCCGCGACGATGGCATTCAGATTATCGCGCACCTCATATTTTCTCGCGTTCTCCTGCAGAATCTCGACTGCTGAAGGAATTAGATCAACCGCTGTTACCGTGCCGCCATAAGCTTTAATCGCTTGCGCAATCGGAATGGAATTCCTCCCAACGCCGCTGCCGAGGTCCAATACGCGCACGTCATGAGGATCCAGTAAACCGAAAGTATCCATAATGGCTTTGACTGGCCTAGCCAGCCATGTTCCGGGCGCAAACAATTCGTTCTCGGCGTAGAACTTCTCGTGGTACTTGATTTCCTCGGTACGTGCCTGAATGAATCTCATACTCATAGGTCAGCCTCCTCTATCAACCCCTTTATTCTCCCTATATCCCCCATAAAAGGCAATAGGTTTCTGCGCTGTCTTGATCATAAAAAAATGCCGCAATATATGCGGCATTTCGGCATTTAGACCTCAATTCTTCCTCTGTATGCGTGAGTTCCTACAAGTTAACTCGATCCTTGAAATCCTGAAACGTTCGCGCAAGCTCCCGCCATCTCTCAGGGACCTCAACCTTATTTGCGCAATAAACGGCTTGTAAATACCGGGATATGCCGGTTACTTTTTCTCCCGCCAGGATCTCGCGTATTTCAGATGGTTTTGTCGGAACCTGATTGTCAAGCACGATGCCGAATTGCTCCAGCGGCAAAAACATGCCCGTGCAATTGAAGTTCTTTGCTAGCGACCCTTCGGTCGTTCGATAAGGCAGGATCAGCATGATTGCTAGAATACAAAGCATCGAGATTCGCGATGGAGGGCAGGTTGCGGATTCTCGTAAAATGAAAGAAGGACTTCCTCTTTGCGCTGTTCGTTATTTTGTTTATGACGGCATCCCTCATACCGGCTTATCCTTTGAGCAATTTGCCATTCAATAATATATTAATCGTACGGATAAAGAGAACAAGCAGGACGACACTGAGCAAAGCCAGAATAACTCCGGCAATCGCGATTAACGGCCAAGAATCCAAGAATAAGGCATATTTCAAAGCAGCGTTGCTGAGAGCGGCAATCGGGAAGCTTACAGCCCACCAAGAAGCGCTAAAGGCCGTCGATTTCTTAAATACTTTAAAGAACAAAACGATAAACAAGAACAGACCGGAGTAGAACAAGACGGAGGCAAACGGATCAATTCGCTGCACATAGTTCGTATAGCCCAGGAAACCAACCTCAAACGGCGCCATCATGATAATCATGCTAGGAATTAATCCTAACGGCAGCGGTGCGTGATGAATCAACCTGGAAAAGATTAAGATTAGGAAGAATAAAGCGATAATCCCTCCAATTGCAAGTGTCATGAGATTAATTTCATGCGCCCATCGGAATGGTATGGTTCCGCCGGCAACAGAAATATCAAGAGTCCCTACCACGGGGATCAGCAAAGGCGGTACCGTATTCCCCGGCTCGTTATTTCCGCTCAACAAACGCGATACGAAAACAAAGCTAAGCACCAAGGTCAATATCGTCCCGATGATCCAAATGACCTGTCCTGTACCTTCGCTGTAATGACCAACGACGGAGGAAAGCAAAAGCATTGAAATCGTGATCGTGCCGAAAAAGTTTCCCAATATGGGATGCGTAAATTCGCCTTTAACTTTCTGAGGGTACAGAACCCACTTCGATATATAACCTATGGATAAAGCGATAAATACCACGATTGCAATAATCCCGCAAATATCGGAAATAACGGCTGGAGTGCCGAATAACTTGCTTGCTTCTCTCCAAGCCAGAGATAGACCCGAGATCCCCATAACCGAGGCAAATAGATTAATGGGCAAAAATTCAATGGAGCCAATGCTTCTTTGTTTCTCTATGGCAACCATAGTCTACATGAACGTACACCACTTTCTATGTCTTTAATGCGGAGTTCCATCGTGCTATGTCGTTGTAAAACGTCAAAGAAATCTTTGTTCGTTCTCCTTCAGATGTAGATCGACTTTCTCCTATTGGCTCATTGTATGAAAATCAATACTATCGATCAATATCATTGTTTCTATGAAAACGATAGACGAAAACAATGATTCGAGATCACAGATCAATGAAAAAAAGACCATGAGGGCAGCTGCTGCCTCATGGTCGATATGCGGGAGGTAATCCGTTTTATGCCCCAACAACCGATGGTTTGTTCCGAAGCTGCCGGTACCCGGCAGAAATGCACATCAAGCCTCCCGTTGTGACAAAGACGCCTATAGGGAATGCCCATGTGCTCCACTCGGGAACAATAAGAGGCATTAAGGAGACGCCAAACGCAACGGGGATGGGCATTTTAAACAGCTTGCAAAGAATGATTGTAATCAATACGTTAATGACACCGATTCCTATGATTGAACCATCCAGCAAATGGTACACGCCAACTGAAAGAATACCCGTTATTGTTAATACCGTTAAACGACGAGGAATCATATTCCAAGTGAATGTCTCCATATGAAACACCTCGAAGATAAGAGCAAAGACAGGCGGAATAATTAGAAATACGGCATCTGCCGCGATTGCTAGTCCAATCCAAAGACCTAAAATGACGGTTATAATCACCGTATCGGTTACCTTGCGGAATTTCTGCGTACCGCCAGAAAATTTCTTCGGATCTCTTCCTTTAAATGCGGCCAGCATAATGACAAAAGTAAAGACGGCCGTTGAGATGGCAAACACATAATTATCCAGTCCCAAAAAAATCGGGAGCAATGCGGCAGGAATCGTCGGCCCAAAATGGACTCGGAATATATGCATGAGAAGGACCACAACAACAAGTCCCAGCCAAATTTTCATCAAAGGCGGTAACGACAAAGCATTCATGAAAGTGCCTATAAACGCTGCTAATGTTGGGGAAAGCCATAGATGAACGGGATTCCTTATCCAATGCGGCACCGGGAATACCATGACCCCCATCGCCATGCCGGCGATTTCGGGAAAAAGAATATCCTTTTGTTCGAGAACGACAGAACCAATCAGCATGAGAATAACCAACAGATAGGCCGAATAAAACCCTTTGGATTTCAAGAAGTCCAAAACCATCTCGGATGTGCTCCTTTCTGTTTTCTTAATATCCGCTTTGGATTATGCATCCTATACTTTAAATATGAGCTTAGAAAAAATCGAAATCTGGCGGCGGCATTTGAATGAATGACGAGCTTGTGCGAGAATGTCTCTTGCCTCTTATCCAGACGTGCTTATCGTCATAGCCTTCCAGCAATCCCCCGGCCGTAAATTTATCATCCGTAACCACCACCACATATTGACCAAAAAATAATACATTATCAAAATCAGCATCAAATCGAAGGGGATTTGGATGCATATCTTATCATCCTTTCTGTTGAAATGATGTGAAGTCCATCTGCCCTCAGTCTATAAAATTCACTGTTATAGATCAATATCGTTATTTCTATGAAAATGATAGATGTTCTTTATCGAATTATCCTTCTTCGTTGTCGCAATATTCTTGCTGGCTATCCTTCTTGAGCAGCTTTACATGAGCCGTCAACGTATCAATAAAACCTTGCGAAGCTTTCCCCATATATTTATCGCGGAGATATACGATACCCACTTGTCTGCACAAGGTTGGATTCTGTATCGGAATACGAACCAAATTGTCGTAATTGTACATTTCAATCAGGGTTTTTGATAAAATCGTGCCCCCTCCGCCTGAACGGACAAGCCCAAACAACGAGTCGATCGTAGAAGTCTCAATTAAGGGATCCAGCTTCTGCCCGGCCAGCGAGCAAGTCATATCGATCAATTGCCGGCACCGATGGGTCTCGGGGAACATGATGACCGGTACATCGAGTATTTCTTGAAAATTTACGGCTTCACGGCCCGCATATTGATGCTCCGGCGTAGCGACAAAATAAAATTTTTCCCGGTAAAGGGGAACGGTTTCAATTCTGTCATCCTCAATGGGCAGAATAGTAATGGCCAAATCCAATTCGTTTTGTAATATTCGGCTTACGACATCTTCCATGCTAAAGACTTTTATCTTTACTTTGGGGTATTTATGGTGAAAATCAAGCAGCAAGGAAGAGACTAATTGGCTCAGCTCGCCAGGGAGAGCACCAATCGATAAAGTGCCTCGCTCAATATGCAGAAGCTCTTCAATTTGCTCTTTGGCGTTAATTAAATTGCTCAATGCCAATTTGCTTTGTTTATACAAAATATGACCAGCCTCGGTAATCGCGATTTTCTTCCCGATACGATCGAATAACGGGACCCCAAGCTCGTCTTCAAGCGTTTTGATTTGATGGCTTAAAGAAGGCTGGGTAATCCCCAGCTTGACGGAGGCTCTTGTAAAATGCATTTCCTCGCATGTCGCGATAAAGCATTCCAACTGTCTGAACTCCATATGAAACGACCCTTTCCATTACGATTTCCGGGAAGCCTTCCTGCTGATTAACTTCTCCGCGAGCCATGGCAGTCAAGCCTGTATGCGTTAATTCCAGGATGCCATAGGGCTTCAACAATTCAATAAACGAGTTGATTTTATCTTGATCCCCAACCACTTCAATAATCATATTATCCAATCCTTTATCGACAACAGAAGCACGGAAAGTATTAACCATGCTTAAAATTTCAGGGATCACTTTAGAAACAGCACTTACCTTGATCAGTACAAGCTCGCGTTCAATGAGAGGATAAGCGCTTAATTCAACAATTTGAACAACATCAATAAGCTTATTGAGCTGCTTTTGAACCTGATTTAGCATTTTATCGTCTCCCGACGATGCGATAATCATTCGGGACAACCCGAATTCGTCAAATTGCTCATATTATCCCCATCTCCTCACTTGATGTCGTTCTCGGTTCAAGTTCCTGTTGCCTGATTGTAGGAGATTCAAATCGATTGATCAATATCATTGTTTCTATGATAATGATAGGTAATTTCGATCATTTATTCCTAATTAAAAAAAACCGAGCCTCTTCCCGAGGCTCGGTCCAATTACGATTTCCCTAAAACATACTCTTCCATATACGCATTCCGGAATTTCCCCTCCGGATCGCATTCCAGCATCAGCTCCCGGAAGTCCGGAAGCTTCACGAACAGTGGCTGTAACCGTTCGGCCGGCATGGTGAACAGCTTGGCCCAGTGCGGCTTCGCATGGAACGGCGCAAGCTTCTCTTCGATAAGCGGAAGCACCTTCTTCACGGCTTCCCAATTTGGCTTCCAAGTAAAGTGGAATCCCACGGAATCCTGTTTATAGCTTGGGCTCATCCACAGCTCATCTGCCGCTATGGTACGAACCTCGGAAATAAACAAGAGCGGCGAGATTTGCTCGCTAAGCTCACTAATAGCACGGATAGCGTGATAAGCATCCTGGCGTGCTACGAAGTATTCCGTTTGCAGCTCTTCTCCGGCGCTTGGCGTGAAGTCCATCCGGAAATGCGGCAGCCGCTCATGCCATGGTCCCGGAACGCCAAATTGCTCGCTGCAATTTTCCGCTGTTTGCGCCGGTACCGGATGGCGCTTCGCTTCAGCCAGGCTTGCGCCAAAGAACTCCGCTTCCGCATCGGCTCCTGTCTCGGGATTGAACAATCTCTTCTGCCATACCTGATTAAACGTCGAATCCTTCCAGTCCGTAAACAGACTCACGCTGTAAGCGCTTGAGAAAATCGCTTCAAAGTTATTTTCCAGCTGCGCCAAAGGAAGATTATCATAAATATATTGACTGATCTCGAATACGGTTTGAATGTCCAGCGTAATAGCTGTTACAACGCCCAGCGCCCCTAAACCAACAACCGCTCCGCTAAATTTGCCATCCTGATCGTCCCGGGTGAACACGGCCACCGTTCCATCCGCTTTCACAATCTCAAGGGCATATACCGCCGTTGCCAGATTGCCGTTCCGGTCGCCAGAGCCATGGGTTGCCGTCGAGATCGCGCCTGCGATCGTAATATGCGGCAGTGAAGCCAGATTGTGAAGGGCGTAACCTTCCCGATAAAGATACTCGCCGAGATCTCCGTAACGAATGCCGCCTTCAACTTTTACGCGGTTATTGACCTTGTCCAAGGCCAGAATACGATTCATCTTCTGAAGGGACACCAGGCTTGCATGCGAATCCGCGATTCCGTTAAAGGAATGTCTCGAGCCGAGCACTCTCAGCTTGCTGTTTCGCAAGACAATTTCCTGCACTTCTTCTACGCTCTCCGGGTAGAGATATTCCAGGGCATTATACGTATAATTGCCTGCCCAATTCCGTTCATTTGCCACAACCTGCACTCTCCAGTCATTCGAGATGATAACGTCCACTTATAGTCATTAACCATCCGATCTTCTTTTCCTGCTCCGGAGAAAAATAAAATAACCAGCCCTGTGCAGAAGGCCGGTTCGTTCATTACGTCATATCCTTAAATTCGCCGCGCTCATAAGCGGCATCGAATTCCTCATCACTCATCCGGTTCATCTCATCAATCCGCGCGATCAGACGGTTGCCCTCTGCGAGGAGTTCAGGACGAAACTCAAAGACTGTATCGGTCTCCATAACATGATCAATGGTCCATTCGCGGCTCTGAAAGCTGAAGCTAAGCCTTGCGCTTATTTCCTCTTCCGCGCCTTCCAGCTGCATGGTCAGCATATTGTCCAGCATCTGAACGCCCTGGGGCAGCGCATGATAATTAAAGCCTTTCTCTGTTAACGAAGAAATACGGATCACCCAATCGACTCCCCCCATAAACTCGTCAATATGATACCAAATCTTTGCGAAAAATCAACAAATTTCGCCAATTTTCACGATATTGTCTCAGGTGGGCTTATGAAAGGCATGCTTGTAAGCGGAAGGAGCGACGCCAAACCTCTCTTTAAACACCTTGGAGAAATGGGCTACATTCTCGAATCCTGTCGAAAAACAAGCATCCGTCACCGATGCGGAGGTGTGAAGCAGCATATCCTTGGCCATATCCAATCGGCGGTTGCGAATCCATCTCACGGGAGAGCTATTGTATATCGCCTGAAAATCCCGTTTGAAGGTCGACAAGCTTCTGCCCGACAGATAGGCAAGATCACTTAGCGACACCGGGTTAGTGATGTTCTGCTCCACCACCTCCGTTATGCCCTTTCGGTCAGTGCTTTTTAGTTGCAAAAACTGGTACAAAAACTGCTCTTCGGCATCCGCCACATCAAACAGTAATTCCAATAATTTAACCTTGATCAGCCCTTCCTTAAGGGCATCCGCTTCTTTAAAGTAAGGCTTTAGTGAATAAAGATAGTTCGTTAATCGCTCATTAACTCCGGTTACGGATACCGGCACTAAGGCGGAAGGATAGTTATATTGCAGATCGGCCATGTTAATAAATTCCGTAAGCAGCTCATCTTTCAGAAAAAACATCATATAGTCCAGTAAAAAGTCAGAGCCTTCATCTCCCGACTTCTCGTATTCAACCATAATCGATTTCTGCAGCAGAACCATTTCGTTCTTCTTCACCGTAAATTCCTCTTTGCCGAATCTTACTTTATAGATTCCCTCGAGTACAAACAATAGAAGATGATCCTCCAAGAACATGCTTCCCTTCAAGCCTTCTGTGAAGGTACAAGATTCAACAACGGTCAGCCCCTTCATTCTCAATATCCCTTGATTATTGGAATCTTTGGCTAGACTGTGGGGAACCTTAATTGCTTTCTCCGCCCGCAGCAACAAATGAATAGCCTCCTGTCGATTGTTGATCCGAATAAAAAACCGGGGTGCAGCAAATGCCCCCGGTTATATTTATATAATGAGATTATACATCGTCGTGATCTGTACCAGTAATGACATCATACCAGTTCTCGATATCCCTTTCAAAGCTTGCCGTCTTCTCCCTGTAGCTTTGCAGCGAATCTTTTCCAAGCGGCAAATGGACAGGCGGTTTTTCGGCATTCGCAAGCCTTACAATGGCTTTAGCCAGCTTAACCGGGTCTCCTGGCTGCTTGCGGTTGGCCTCTGCGGCGAAATCCCTCATCTTCCCGACCGTCTCGGCGTAATCGGGAATGATCCGATCCGAGCTGCTGAGCGATGAAGCATCCAGGAAGTCCGTGCGGAAGAAGCCCGGAGCCACTACGGTAGCGTGAATGCCCAGCGGTGCCAGTTCTTGCGCCATGGATTCCGTAATCCCTTCAACAGCAAACTTGGTCGAGCCGTACACTCCCCAACCGATATATCCGCTTAGTCCTCCGACAGAAGAAATATTAATAATATGTCCCGCGCGTTCTTTTCTCATATGCGGCAGCACTGCGCGAGTTACGTTAAGCAGCCCGAACACATTGGTCTCGAAATTTCTTCTCACTTCATCTGCGGAAGCTTCCTCTACCGCGCTAAGAAGTCCAAATCCGGCGTTATTGACGAGAACATCGATTTTCCCGAATTTCTGAACGATCTGATCCGCGGCTTCCTTCGCCTGCGCTTCGTTAGTGATATCTAATATTCCAACGCTAAGATTAGCGGGATTTCCGAGCTGATCAAGCAGATTCTCCGGGGAACGACGAACCGTTGCGATGACCTGATCTCCGGTTGCGAGCACTGCCTTCACGATCTCCAAACCAATTCCTCTGGATGCTCCGGTAACTAACCATACTTTTTGCTTTGTCATTATTCTCCCACCTCATGCTTTATTTTATTTAATCTTTTGTGTTCCGCGTTGCATGAGTTAACTATAAAGTTTTTTCCCCGGATGTACTTTTCCGTAAAGCCCGTTTTATTTGTTTATTTAGCTCATAAGGAGATAAGCATCCATGCAAATAGGGTTACAAATATGTAACCCGGACATAAAAAAGTAACTATTTCTCAAACTTGTCTATCGGGATGATAATGACAGTGCAAACACTCCTAGCTGTGTGTGCTGCGGCAAACTTAGACCTTTCCGGAAAGGTTGCCGTCTACGCCGTTCATGTAGAAAGCAGGTGTTTCGTTTGAATAAAACAATCGGAAATGCCCATTTGGGTCGGCGTCGGCGGCACGCCGCAAAGCGCCATTAATGCCGGCCGTCTTGGCCTTGGCATGAATCTTGCCCTGCTCGGCGGAACGCCGGATAGGGCAAAGCCTCTTGCGGATATGGGACATCATCCTTCCGTACTAAGAGTAGCCGTCTCCAGTCATGGCTATATCAGCGAGACGTCACAGCAGGCACAGAAAGAATTTTACCCCTACTATAGCAGTTATCTCGGACAATTTCTGAAGGGTAAAATGTCCCAAGCCGAATTCGAGCGCATCTCCGGGCCTGAAACCGTACTTGCCGTGGGCAGTCCCGAACAAGTCATCGAGAAGATCTTGCACCAGCATGAATTATTCCGGCATGAACGATTCATGATCCAATTGGATATCGGCGGAATGCCTTATAGCAAAGTAGCCCCCTTGGTACGCCGCGAGTTATCGCGTTAACTTCATTAGTATCGTAAAAAAACCGAAAGACGAGCACTTTAAAAAGTGCCCGTCTTTCGGTTTAACCCCTTAACTTACTCTGCGCAATACATAAAGCCGATGGCCCCGGGTCCGGTGTGCGTCGTAATAACCGGAGTTGCCGGACGAATGCGGACCGGAACTGCTGTAATGCGGCCCAGCTCTTCCCGAAGCCGTTCTGCCAGGGAGAGATTATCGGCATGAGAGATTCCGATCTCGGTAATCTCTTTGCCCTCGGTATCGCTTTTGAATCGTTCCATTAAGCTCTTAATAATTTGGGATGAAGTCCGAACCTTGGTAATCGGCGTATACACGCCTTGCTGAAGCATGGCAATCGGCTTAATGCTCAGAACGGAGCTGATCCACCCTTTTGCTTTGCCGATACGTCCGCCTTTTACGAGATTTTCGAGCGTGTCTACTACGACTAATAATGAAGTGTTTTCAAGCATGTTCTTTAGTCTCGCTTTAATCTGCTGGACGTTTAATCCTTCACGCGCCATCTTCGCGGCTTCAATGACCTGGAAGCCAAGCGCCTGAGAGATCATCTGCGAATCTATCACCACTACGCTGCTGGAAGACATCTCGGCTGCAGCGCAAGCCGTAGAATAAGTTCCGCTCATGCCGCTGGTCATATGAATGGAAATAATCGTATCTCCGTTTTGCCCAAGCCGATCGTACAAATCAAGGAACACCCCAACTGCGGGCTGCGAGGTTTTCGGAAGCTCGGCGGAATTTTTCATCTTCTGAATAAAATCAAGCGGAAAAATCGTTACGTTATCTTCGTACGTTTCACCATCTACATATACCGACAGAGGAATGACTTCCACTTCATGCTGGTCGAGCAGTTCCTTCGGCAAATCAGTTGTGGAATCGGTAACAATCCTGATGCCAGGCATATTTAGCCTCCTAAAATGAATTATCACCATTAATGACCGTAGTTCGGATATTGTGATGATTCATGCTTCGTAAGCATTCGCTTAATGAATTATCACCATTAATGACCGTAGTTCGGATATTGTGATGATTCATGCTTCGTAAGCATTCGCTTAATGAATTATCACCATTAATGACCGTAGTTCGGTCATTGTGATGATTCATGCTTCGTAAGCATTCGCTTAATGAATTATCACCATAATGTCCGGTTCCGGTCATTGTGATGATTCATGCTTTCGTATAATCAAACTTGTGAACAATACGTTGAGCCCTGGAATTGGTTTCATTATTTCAATATGGAACTATATTCCTACAACATCTGTCTATTATCCCATGATTCTAGTCGAGCGGAACAGGTGAAAAAATGGGAGCTTTCTAAATGCGAGAAGAAGCCCGGCTCATAAGCAGGGCTTCTTCCTTTTTCAACTATTAATCACCAGTTATTGCCTGTGCCCGTTACCGTAAAGCTGGCTGACGTATTGGAGAATTTACCGGATGGCGCCCCATTCACCGTGTTATTATTGAATGCCGAGCTGCCGGTTGCCGTTCCTCTAATATAGACTCCATAGGTTCCTGCATTAATAATCGTGTTCGAAGCATACGTTACCGAAATATTCGGAGCTGGTTCTTCGATAAATATAGCGGAGTAAACGCTGTCCTGAATCGTATTGCCGGACACCGTAACCGTCAGGTTTTGGGCTTTGCCGCTGTTATTCAGCCAATACGCCCAGATTGCGCCGATCTGGTAGCCATAATCCTTATGATAGGAGCCGGTTCGGATAAGCACGTTGTCTTGCACGGTTATCGTCCCTGTCATGGATGGAGGATTAAAGTTCGTTCCAAACGAGATGCCCGAACCATTCACCACCGTATCCGTCAGCAAATTAGCGATTACCTTGTTATCCTTGCCTCCGTAAACGGCAATGTTGTTTGCAAGAGTAGGAAGCTGAACCGTGTTGTAGCTGAAAGTATTATTCGTGTTTAAATAGGTGTCCGACCACATCGCAAGACCGTCGTCGCCGCTGTTGCGGACCGAGTTATTCGTGACCGTCGTATTTGAAGTGCCGTAATGAAGATTAAGTCCATCCGCCCAAACATTACGAATTCTGGAGTTCGAGATCGTCGCATTATTCGTCTGATTGGTTAACCAGAAGCCAACCTTGCCATGCTCGATCCAGAGGTTCGTCAACGTCGAATTCGTTCCGTTGCCCTCTACGCCGGATACACCGTTATAATCATCGCGGATAATATCGTTTGCGCTGATCTTGAAATCCGAGATCGTAACATTGCCGCCGCGCAGATAAAGTCCGGCATAATTGCCCGACAGAGTCGAATACCAAATGCCCGCGCCTTTCATCGACACTCCGCTGTCAAGGTACAGCCTGGTTCCGGTACTGTTGTAACCTGCGCCCTTCGTTCCATTATTCAGCGTAAACGTACCTGACGGAATCCACACCCCTTTGTACGTACCGCCTGAGTTTTTCACTGCGTTGATTGCATTGTTGATCGCCGTTGTATCATCTGCACCGTCATTTGCCACGGCACCGTAACTCGCGATAGATACATAATTGGACGGCATCGTTAACGCAGCCGGAATCGCTTCGGTCTCTATCAGATCGATTGTCACGTTGGCTGTCGAGCTAAAGTTCAGGTTTGTCGCATTCCGCTGAAGCTTAATCACCGTTCCCGCCGGGTATTCCTGATTCAATACAACGGATACTTCGTCATAGAGATGATGAGGGGTTGTTGGCGTGGCGTTCGGGTTATTCGACCAGCGGATCTCTCCGCCTTCCGTTCCCCAAGCCCCATAGTTCCAGCTGTACTTGGAAGTCAGGTTAATATCCTTGAACAAAGTGCCCCCAACGTACATGCTGATAGCCGAATCCATGCCTGTTCCTGAGGCGTTATCCGGAATCGAGTAACGGATCGTTACGCCTTTTGCCGCCTTCGCCAAGGCGAACTGCACATATTGGCCGGCAGCTGTAAGCTGTACGGCTTTTCTGCCCGAGGCTTCCGATGCGATATGGCCAAATGTCGTATTTGGACCAACGATAGTCCCTGTGGAAGTAACGGATTCTGCCTCATAAGCGTCATAAGGCATCGTTGCACCGTATGTTCCCGCAGGAGGCGGAGTCACGGGAGGAGTCACTGTGCCCCCGCTTCCATATACCTCGAGTTCCGACACTTGACCTCCTGTCGAGCCGGAGTTCGCCGTAACGTTCACTCTGACATATCTAACAGAAGCCGCTGTGAAAGAGATCGTAACCGCATTGCTCGAAGCTGGATTAAATGTATAGGTGCTGGAAGCGGCAGCCGTGTTGTAGGCACTATTGTCCGTGCTTGTTGAGACAGATAATGTCTGCGTTCTAGTCCCCCAGGAAGCCGGGAGCCTCAGAACAACCGCGTTTACGCTTTGCGCGCTCCCGAGATCGACAGTAAGCGTATTCGGATACGAATTGGCTGCGCCCTCATAGTAGGTCGATGCGTTGCCGTCAACCGCGTTTGTGGCCGCAAAGCCGGAGTAATTATTGTTCGACGTGATCGACTTGTTCAGAGCCAGGTTTGTCCCGGGTGGCGTAGTGCCTGAGGAATTGTCGCTGACCACCATATTGTCCAGGTTCACATTCCCCGAATCTGTTGCATCGAACTTATACGTAATCGTATTGCTGCCTGAATTCAAGGTAACGGTTTCTGATAGAGTGGTCCAGCTGTTCCAGTCGGCCGTTGCCGATAGCGAGATCTGCTTCAGCTTGGTGCCGTTAATATATAAACTTAACGTTTTGGCGGAGCCTGTTCCGTTCGAATACCTTAATGCTGCCGTATAGCTGCCCGCTGCACCGGCAGATACCGTAAAAGCTGTGGCAGCATTGCCTTTATTCGTGTCGGTATAACCGCCAACAAAACCGGAACCCGTATAGCCTGTGTGATCCGAGGCTATAACAACTCCGCCCGAGCGGGTTGCGGATTCCGCTTCATAGGTTTGCGATGCTGCTGAAACGGCCGCGGCAAATGGCAGTTGAAGAGCTAATAGGGCCAAAGTGAGTACATAAATAAACAGCCGGTTTTTTAACATGAGATTACCTCCAATGGATTAGGGTTTGAACCGTTGACGAACGCTTCCTCCTCCCTTTCTTGGTCCACATTCTCCACAAAAAGTAAGCGGTTACATAGCTCGTCTCAACCTCACTCTAGGCTGCATGTAACCACCCACCTCTGGATATCGGAGAACAACTACGACTCCATAAGCCATTGTAGAAATCTCCCCCTCCCTTGCACTACCACGCTGATGACTTGTAAGGTAAAAATTGTGACTTGAAGAAAGAAAAAGACCATCCGTACGCTGTAATAGCGTGTGGATGGTCTTTCTATTGGTAAGGGACGCTGCCCTTACCTCTTTCTTTAAATAATCAAGCTGCTGACAGCAAAGCTTGTTCCTACAAAGACGAAGCATAGAAGCGCGCCAATGGCGACGTTGCCTTTTTGCAGATGCTCGGATATTTTCAGCCCTGGCGTAACAAGCTCGAAGAGCCAATAGGAGGCGATAAGGATAAAATATCCTACCAGGAACCACAACATCATATACCAGATGGATGTATTCGTATAAGCTGCTACCCCAATGATGAGTGCCGTGGATAAAAATTTACCGCCAAACGCCAACCCTACTGCCATATTTCCTTTTTTCAATTCTTCCAGGTCGTTAAAAGGCGTCATCAAGCTAAAGACCAGCATTCCGGCCAATTGCAGAATAATAATAACGACGACACTAACGACAAGATTAATAACAACGGTCACTGCGCCCACCCCCGGAATTTTGAATATACTTGATCGTAGTCATTGTACAAATGTACCTGCTCAATATTTACCTTCACCTTGGATTTAGTCTTTAGAGAAGCGTATTTCTCATCGCTAATTGGCTGTTTAACCACATTGCCCGATGGCAGAGTAATAACGGCAAATTCACGCGTCTTGCCAGCATTCTCCGTCTTGTACACCCCAATTAAATCCACTTCCGTCTGAATCGATTCCTTTAAAGTGGCCAAGTCCGCAAGAGCGCTTTTCTCATCCTTGAATGATTTCAGCGTATCCCAGGAAGACAGCTTGATCTGGCTGCGTCTATCATCGTCCATCGTTAACTGCGCATCCATATATTGAAGAATCCACACTTTATCTCCCGTTGCGTAGTTATTGTCATTTGGAAGCAGCGTGTTGTCCGGAATGATCGTCATATCGCTGCCAACCAGATCGCCAACCTCCTCTTCCACGACGCGGTAATCCCACGGCACATTCCTTACCGGATGAATCGTTGGGGTCTCTTCGGCAACATCTTGTGAACTCGTATAGGCAGCGGAATTCGAACTAGTGCTAAACACGTAATCCGGATTGTCCGTACATGAGCTGAGAAGGAAACATAACAGCAAGGTGCTAGCGATGATCGTTAGTTTCTTCATTTGGATCCAACACTCCAATCGGGATAAAATGACTTGAATTGCCGGTAATAGGTCCCCCGGCTCGACCGAGAAGACCACCTGTCTCTCCGTTGATCATAAACATGCCAACTAACAAGTGCAGCTCGCCGGCTGCCGTATGAACGCGCGAGAGCTCGGTTCTTCTCTGATACACAACAGGAAACAGCTCGCTGGTATCGAATGCCTCCTGATCTTCAATCTCGAGCTGCCCGGACTGATCAAACATCCTGACCGATCCTCCTTCGCGACCGAACATCGATTTGGATACAAAATTCCCGTCGAATACGGGTTTGTTATATGTCGGCAGCATATACCTCTCGATGGTTTCGCGTTCTTGTCCATCGAATAGAACGCCTAATTCATATAATCCCCAGGCCGCGGCTTGCAGACCTTTGGATTGAAGCAGAATGCTATGAACGGAATTAAACAAATGCAAGTGACCTTTCTCTATGGCATAAGCCAATGCTTCTCCCCCGTCATCATGCGCCATCCATTCCTTCGGATAGAGAGCGAACATTCTGCGGATTGGCCTTCCTTGCCCGTTCTTCAAAATGCCGTCATCCACCCACAGGTTTAAGCAATCCTCCAGCTGGAGGTCCAGTCCGCTATGCTTGGCTAAAGCTTCTATCGTCCCGGAATCCTCCAAATGCGATCCGTACGCTACGCACGCTACCGTATCCGGCTGCTCAATGGCCCAAGCCGCAGCAACCAGATCCTTCATTTTCCCGTTCATGGATGCGACATTAGCAAGATTGCAGAGCCACGGTGTTGCAATCGATGCTTCTACATACCCTGTTGGCGTATCTGCATTTAATTCAAGCATCTTGATCGTGCCCTCGGGCGAAATCGCATAATCAAATCTAGCGTATCTGCTGATTACTCCTTCTTCGGGCATAGGCAGCAAATCGATTAAATCCCATAAAATAGCGGGAATGCCAATCAGCTGATAAAGGTCATGTTTGCCGTGAATGTAACGTGCTGTTTTATCCAGAATCAACCACAGCTTCTTTGAGGCTTGCTCGAGCTCTTCATAGATTGTTCGGTCCATCCCTACCACTTGGTCGATCCAATAGGCTTCCGACTCCAGATCCGCCCAAGCAAATCCCATATCCTTCAACTGCCTAACCTTGCGGGTCCGATCCGCATCGGGCTCTCCAATGACGGTGAATATCTCTGTAAGCGTCATCCTCCAAACCCTCCTGACGAGACTGAGCTGGAGTGAGAGCTCGAGGAGCTTGAAGAAGAGCTGAATCCGCTGGATTTTCCGCCTATGCCCCCTGGCGATGACGAGGTCGAACGACGGGTAACCGAACCGGTAGAACTCGAGGTCTTAGGAGGTGAAACGGTTGACCCCACAACCGGCTTGTTCTGGAATTTACCGTTAGAATAGCTCTTAGGCTCATAAGGGCGTGTGCTTCCATAATAATAGGAACGATGGGAGGATGCCCAGGATTGGGACGAATACGAGCTGCCGCCGTTAAACAATAAATGGTATAGCATCAGGTCATCCCAGCCGAAGCCCGAGGATTGATGCACAATCGTTGTTCCTCCACCGGAGCCCCCGCCGGAAGTCACTTGCGGACTACCTTGCACCGCTTCCTCTTTATCCAGCTCTTCATTCGACGGAATTGGCAGGTTCCAGTCCACTGCCGGATCATAGTAACGTTTGACTGCCTCGCTAGACCACTCAACCAGCTTTGGGCCGGATGAGGAGCTGGATACGGCTGGGGTCGGCGATTCGGTTGGAGCAGGGCTTGCCGCTCCGTGAACAGGTACTGCCGCCAAATTGGCCAACAGAGCAATACCTAGCGAAGTGGAGAGCACTTTGAGGGGTATCCCTTCTTTGGATGACAGTTTGTTTTTGAGCGGGGCAATTTTTTTATTTTCTGGCATGGCCAATTCCCTTCTTTCCTTCTATAGTGTCTGGTGATTCATTCTCACAACAAGGAGCTCTAATTGTCCGGCATCAAGATTCAGCTTTCCTTCCAGCGTTTGATACTCCTGTCCCTGAACCGTCAAATAGTTCACATGCTCCAGGGAGGCAATCATCGCGGAATCCCAATCCCGATCATCGATCTGCCTCAATCCTTGCTCCTGATCCTTCACAAACAGAATGACTCGCATCTCTTTATGAGCCCCTTTCAAATTGGATGTTCATTGTATACGAGGTGAGCTTTTTGGACGTTTCAATTTCTTGGAAATAAAATATTTACTCATAAAACAAAAAAACACCACCACTTTAAACGTGATCGTGCTTCATTAGCTTTGGACGCTTAAGTCACAATGACATTCGACATTGTAACATGAAATATTTGGGAAAATAATAGTCCAAATTTACTATTTCCTCTATTTGGAATTGTTGTTTAGTGCTAAATCAATAATCAAAAAAATCCGAAACATCTCCCTATGGCTATACGTCTATATATATTATGAGAGATTGCTTGAAAGGGAGGCCGATCCGTGATGAAGGAACTGGAACAGGTATGTGATTTTACGATTGAAGTGACGGGAGAAGGAGTGGCTACCGCCGTGCCGGACGAAACGGTTGTCACGCTTGGCGTTTCGGATGAAGGCGACAGTCTGGGAGAACTGCAAGCCGATCATGCCTTGAAGATAGAGGCCATTATTCAAGCCCTGCTCGCGCTAGGCGTGCCGCGGGAAAATATTTCAACCGCTCAATACACGATTGAGCCGCAGTACGATTTTATTGACGGGAAGCAAGTATTTCGGGGATACCGGGCTGTGCATTTATTGCGCGTCGCCATAGATGGGGCGAAGGATACGGGGCGTATTATTGACGCGGCAGTCGCCAATGGGGCAAACATGGTATCGGATGTAACCTTCCGATCGACAAACGCAGATGAGGCCCGGCGAAAAGCCTTAACCCTGGCCGTCCGCGATGCCGAAGCGAAGGCGCTTGCCATTGCCGCCACGCTTGGGGTCTCCCTGTCGGCCATTCCTTGCAAGGTTATGGAGACGCCAGGAAGAAGCTTTGAACCGGTCATGTTTAAGTCAGCCTCCATTCCCGCCGGTGATGCCGGGACATCCATTGAGCCGGGAACCTTATCGTTCAGAGCCTCCGTTCGTGTCTGGTATGTGTATGGATAAGAAAAACCGGCGGTGCGAGAGCCGCACCGCCGGTTCTTGTCAAATTTAATTAATAAACCTTCTTAAGCAGTTCAACCACTTCATCAATCATGAGGCCAAAGGACTTGTAGTAGGACGCATCGGCAACCATTTGCTTAAGGATCATATCGTTACGAAGCTGCAGCATCTGATCGGATGTGAACTCGGCTACAAAACACCCTTTACCGGTTACCGTGTTGATCAATCCACTATGCTCGAGCTCTTCCCAAGCTTTCTTGACGGTGATAATGCTGACACGAAGCTCCTGGGCTGCTTGCCGGATAGGCGGCAGCACATAGCCGCTTTCTAATTCGCCTTTCAGAATCTGGGCACTGATTTGTTCGAAAATCTGTTGGTAAATCGGTTTATCAGATGTGTTGGAAATCGCTACGTTCATTCATTACATCTCCACTTTAGGGAATCGTTTAATCGCAGCCCGATAACCGTTTCCGGTTAAGGCAATAAAGATTACGATTCCTGCAATCAGAATTGAAGCTTGAAGCATCATGTTATCAAGACCGGAGCCATAAAAATGTCATGTACATAAGGACTCTGGATTCCGATCCACTGCGCAATTCCGGCAAAAAGCATAGCGGCTGCTATAGAAACAACCGTCGCCTCGCCATATTTGTAAGCCGTTTTATAATAGATGGGTAAAAAGCAAATGTTGAACATCGCAAACATCACAAAACATAAATGATATTCGGATACAAGTTGATACTTATCATACCAAAGATCATTGCAATTACAATATGCAATAATTCAAGCAGAACAATAACGGATACCTTTGCTTTCACGATATCGTTTTTGGTCACGGGCATCATGGCGGTAAACATCAGATCGTTCTGCGTTCGAAAGCCCGCAAACATATTGGGAATTGTGATCCAGCAAAAATACAGAAGGAATATGCCCGTTCTCGATAAAGGTAATATAATCCGCGCATTTCTCCAGATCAGACGTAATATGAGTGGAGAATAGAATACTAATCTCCCCTTCTGCTACGAGCTCTTGGAAAATCTCCAATAAATGATCCCTTGCGACCGGAACCAGTCTGCTGGTTGGTTCATCGAGGATGAGTAGCTTAGCGCCATGGGACAAAGCAAGGGCCAAATTGTATTTGACCTTCATCCCCGTCGATAATTCGGAAACTTTTTTGTTCTCATCCAATTTGAGCCTTTTCAAACAGCTGTAATAGGTCTCATCGCTCCAGTTCTTGTAGAACTTCCGAATGACGTCGGTTAATGTTTTTAGTTTGCTGCGGTTATAAAAATCAACATCCCCAAACGCAAATCCGATTTCCTGCTTCAGCTCTAATTCATGATCGGCAAGGTTCTTGCCTAGAATGCGCACCTCTCCGCTATCAATATGGATTAAATTCAGGATCGACTTTTACATCTCTTAATTCGAAATTTTTATATTTCTTGCTTACATTACGAATATCCAAGGCCAGCATACCGTACCTCCGATCAAATTGTGCATGTCATGCATGCACAATATATCACTGTGCCAAATCTGAAGTCAACCTCTTAATCACCTAAATTTTAGAAATAAAAAAACCTTAATCGGCGGATGACGCCAATCAAGGTTTTCATTCCTAGCCTTTCATCCCTCCCTGCATGCCAAAGCCCTTGGACATAAAGCGCTGGGACAAGATATACAGCATCACGGACGGGATCGCGTACATGACGGAGAATGCGGCTAATTTGCCGTAGTCGGCCATGCCGTATTGCCCGAAGAATTGGTAGATCTTCAGAGAGGCCGGGAAGTTCTCCGGTGACTGCAGCAGGATGTACGGCACGAAAAAGTTCCCCCAGCTGCCGGAGAAGGTAAAGATGGCCACGGTGCAAATCCCGGGGATCATCAGCGGTGCAACAACCTTCCGTATCCCCACAAACACCGATGCGCCGTCAATCCAGGCCGCTTCCTCCAGCTCCGACGGGACGGAATCCATGAAGTTTTTCAGCATCCAGATCCCGTAGGGCATTGCTGAAGCAACGAAGAAGAGTATAACGCCAAAGATGTTGTTGTAAAGCTTCAAGGTGAGAAAGAGCTGATACACCGGTACCATGACGGCCGTAATCGGCAACGAAGTCATGAACAGGATGGTCAGCATGAAGGACTTCTTATATTTTAGCTGATAACGTGATAACGGATAGGCTGCCAGAAGTCCCAGTATAACGACCAGAACAGCTTGGCCGCCGGACATCAACAGGCCGATCAGAAAGGCACGCTGATTTTCTTTGTTGGTCAGAACATCCACATAGTTGTTCACCGTCAGTTGGGTTGGCGTCTTGAGAGACTGCATGGCATTCGTGTCGACGGACGCTACAAGCACCCATAACAAAGGCAGCAGAAAACAAACTCCAATCACAGCGAGGATCGTATACGGCAGCAATTGAAAAATCCATTTGCGTTGATTCGCACTCATACAATTGTTCTCCTTGTCCGTTTACTCTTTCATCGAGCGGATATAGAACAAGCTAAGGATAATACCGATGAACAGCAGCAATAAGGAAATGGCCGTACCATAACCCAGCTGGTAATTGACGAAAGCCTGATTATACATAAAAATCGGCAGCGTGGTCGTGGACGTTCCCGGACCTCCGCCCGTCATCGCGTAAATAAGGCCAAATACCCCAAGCGTCTGAAGCGTAACAAGCATCGCATTCGTTGTAATGGAGTCCTTGATATAAGGAATCGTTACTCTCGTCAGCACCTGCCATTTCGAAGCGCCGTCTACGATAGCGGCCTCTTCAATCTCGCTTGGCACATCGTCCAGGGCAGCCTGGAAGACAAGCATCGAGAAGGCAGTGCCATGCCAAATATTTGCCAGAATGATCGTAATCATCGGAACGGTGTAGAGCCAGGTGACCTCGGTAAAGCCAAACGACGTCAGAATGGCATTCAGCGTACCTTCATCCGCAAAAAAACTGTACAAGCATAATGCGCAAACAATCTCCGGCGTAACCCAGCCCGCCAATACGATGGTTCCGATAATCCTGCGAAACCATCTATTCTTGTTTTTCATCAGCAGCGCAATCAGAAATCCCAGCACCTGCTGACCAACAACTGCCGAACCAATCAGGAAAATCAGCGTATTCCATATACTCGTCCGGACCGTAGGGTCTTCGAACATGCGCGAGTAGTTGTCCAGACCGACAAAATTCAGATCCTTGGCCGCTTCTCCCGTAAGAGCCAGATTCGTAAAGGAATAGAATACGGTCAGCAGAATCGGGTATATAAAAAACACAAGCATGATGGCCACGGAGGGCAGCAAGAAATACAGCCAGGTCCATGTCCGTTTACGCTTTGGCATGCCATTTAAGGCAATACTGCTCATTAAGGTCAACCTCCTCCGCCTTCAGAAAAGAAGACTTGCTCAAGCAGCCGTATCTAGAGGAAGAGCTTGAGCAAGCCGTCTGCTATTATTTTTCTACAATCTTATCCTCGCCGACGATTCGAGTGACATCCTGGGCGTATTTATTGGCGGCATCCTGCGCGGACGTGCCGGATGCAACGGACTCGACCATCGTCTGGATTTGCGTCGATACTTCCGGATATTTATCCTGAGCCGGGCGGAACTCCGCATTCTTCAGATATTCGGTTGCGATTTGGTTAAACGGCATTTGGGTATATTCCGGATCGGAACCTACGTCCGCGCGAACGGTGATATTCCCGGATGCAATAACAAGCTTTTTCGAGTTTTCTTTGTTGAGCGCGAATTTGATAACTTCCCATGCCTCGTCTTTATGCTGCGCGTTCGCCGGAATCGATAATGCCCAGCCGCCCGCAAGCGTGATGGAGCCAGGTGCCTGCCCTTTGCTGGTTGGCATTGGCGCGAAGCCAAGAACATCCTTGTATTCCGGCCATGTCGCCGCGCCGCCTTCCAGATAATTGCCTGTAATCCAGGAGCCGTCGAGCGAGATCGCCAGCTTGCCTTGCGGGAGGTATTCGCGAGTTGACGTATTGCCCGCTTGACCGTTCAGGACCTTCGAGAGCGGCGGTCCAAGCTTCTCTTTGTTAATGGTTTGAATGAAGGTGAGAGCATCAACGATTCCTTGGCTCTTCGTAATCCATTTGCCGGTGTCATTATCGTAAAGTCTCTCGCCGGTCCCATAGAGCAGCATTTCATAAGTCTGCATCGAAGTCGCTTCGCCGGTTGCCTTGCCCATGTTCATCCAGATTGGCACCACGTCCGGAAGCTTGCTCTTAATGGTTCTGGCCGCGTCCAGTACTTCATCCCAGTTCTTCGGTGCCCATTCTTCAGGCAGGCCAGCCTGTTTGAAGAGCTCCTTGTTATACCAGAGTCCCCTGGAATCGGTATTGTATGGCACGCCGTAGACCTTGCCGTCGCTGGCCGTGACGCCTTTTTTCAGCGCTTCGATGAAGGACCCGTTCGTCCAGTCCTCCCAGGCGCTCACTTTATCATCAAGCGGCGTCAGATAGCCGGCGCTTGCATCCGAGTTCAGAATAAACGTATCTTCCGTCACGATATCCGGTGCCGTATCCTTGGACTTCAGCGCCAATGCAATCTTGGCAAAATAGTCTCCTTCGGACGCTTGGATCGGAGTAGCTTTAATCTCTATGCCCTTGTCCGGAAAATTCGCCGCAAGCTCTTGAATCCATTTGTACATAACACCTTGCTCGCCGATGCCGTCATCGCGATAGGTGATCGTAATGACCTTTTTCTCCGTATTGCCCTTGTCTCCCCCGTCGTTTGTTGCCCCTGCGTTAGTCTCCTTGGTGCCCGTGTCAGCCGAAGTACTTGGACTGTTGCTAGGCGTGTTTGTGCCGTTCGAATTGTTCGAGCAGGCAAACAGCAGGGTTGTACACAAGACGAGCGAAGCGGAAATGGACCATAAACTTTTACCCCGTGCCATCAAAATCCCTCCCTATTAGTCAACCACCCTTGGTTAAGCGCTTCCATGCGGTTATAGTTCATAGATATTTCTCTACCTCCACCTTTATTCGATGAAAATCAGAAGATTCGACTATAAGATTGCGACATAACACTCTATTTAAATGACTCGCAAAAATCGCTTCAAATAATGGCGTGAATAAAAAAGAGCCCGGCACGCGACGTGTGGGACTCTTTTGGGGGATGCGGATCTATTTATGGGCTTGTAAATACTTATCTTTCATGGAACGGGACGGTTGCTTAGGGGCTTTCTTATATACTAGCTTTACGATAATTGCTATAAACCGGAACCCCAGAAAACCAAGGAAAGCTCCAAACGCATTCAGAATAAGGTCATCTACATCAAAGGTTCCTCGACTAAATACCAACTCTATGATCTCAAGGCATAGACTCCATCCAAGAGACAGATAGATAACCTTAGAGGCTTTAATAGACTTTAGGGCTATTAAAGGCAGAAGAATACCAAAAGGAACAATACGGCAATATTGCCAATGATATTGTTAATAGAAATAGTATGCGAACCGTTCAATAAATACGGCTCTCTGCTGTCTAATTGACTCCTGGCGTCGTTCGTTTAATAGAAAACTGATGCAACGCTCCTGGCAGTCCTCTGAACGTAAATACCCCATTACTAATTAAGATCCAAATCCGGTACTCTATAAAAGAATCGTCGATAACCTGCTCCAAACTCTCGAACATTTTGGATACAACTTTTCCTGCTTTAATAAATCCTTCATCGTCACTCTCCGCTTGTAATTCCATGACAGCGGATTTGATTATTCCATCCAGCTCATCACACTTACAGCCCTTGATTTCGCCATCCTGCCATAAACGCAATGTATTATTCTCGAGCGATAGTTTCTCCCAGGATGAGACATATTGCTGCCTCTCTTGCAAGGTTACTGTCCGAGACCGATGACAATTCTTTACGATCTCTCGATGCATATCTCTTCCGACAAAGGCCTGAGCAATTGGAGGTACCGGACTGTCGTGAAGAATTTCTGTGAAATTGATTAATTTTATGGGCTGTTGATGATGCCGCAGCAAGTACATGGTCAGCCTCAAACCGGTTTGATCATGAGCGTTGTTCGCACACCAAATATGTATCGTCTTATCCGCCGGGATTTTGGCAAACTCCTCTATCATATTCTCGATTTGATGCTCTCTGTTTTGATTATTCATCATTCGGCAAGGAGAGAACCGCTCCATCATCCAATGCTGCCTCGTTCGCCTTCCTGCCGCAATATCAAGCTGAACTATAGGACCAATAGAAAATGACTCATCAAATGCTAATACTTTATTCTCCTGTCTGTTCCCAAGCTCGCTGAGTGCAACTTTCAAGGAGCCGGCGTCTGAAAGACTAAAAGTAATATGTACGTTCTTTTGAATCCTCTCGGCTTCCTCATGCCGAAGGCGTGCTTCGTCTTTCCGATCATTCCACAGCTTCAACAGTCTGCCCGACAGATCTGAGTCTGGCAAACCTTCTGCCTCCTTCAACAAATCATATAAAATAGTCCGTGCTTCCCATTCATTCAGTTCGTTGATAGCTAGCTTAAGAGGATCCAATGTTATCACCACAATTGTTCGTTATTTTTACAGCTCGGCAAGTTATCCCATACCCTCACTACTCTACCATAAATATACAAACATAAAGAAGCCCGGTTTCTTTTCCAGCATCTCCGCAATAATAGTCCGCGACAAAGTCTCAATCGCCAAACGATCCTGCAACAGGCATCTGATAATTAAATACTCCTTCTCGAAAAGCGGATGCAGCACATCCATATATGAGGCATTACCCGCGGCCATATGCTTCTCGTGAATATTGACAATAAGCCGCTCGTGCTCGGGTGTCTCCGTGTTAGTCGTTATATGCAGGATATTGGGCGAGATGATCACAATGTCCCCCTCGTGAATAACCATCGTCCGATCCTTAATAAAAAACTCCCGCTTGCCGGAAATACGCTGAGGTACGACAACAACGGCAACGCGGTTATTGGTCAAATCTGCATCGGAACAGGGATTGGCGATTATGCCCATTACATCGCCCGCCCAACAAGCGAGAACGATCTGCACGGTGCAGGCGCTTTTATCCTCATGTGCATAGAGATGAATCTGGCAGCTGGACATGAGTAAGCGCGGCTTGAGTACATCCGGCAGCCACTACCAACGCAACAAAGCTGAAACCCTCCATCGGGCTTCAGCTTTGTTCTTCTTAAGTCTATCGAATAGTGTGCGCTTCGGGTGCAGCTGCAGATTCATTAGCAGATTCCGCTTCTGATGCCGCTGCCGCCTCGCCTTGCGAATGGCGGTACAGCTCCTCGTACACGCCTTGCAGCTCGATAAGCTCCGCATGCGTTCCCGACTCCACAATGGATCCGTGGCTAAGCACGATAATCCGGTCCGCTTGCATAATTGTCGACAAGCGATGGGCGATGACAATCGTTGTTCTGCCCTCGGAGACGACCTGCAGCGCGCGTTGAATCAGCTGCTCCGTCTGCGAATCCAGGTTGGCTGTAGCTTCATCCAGGATCAGAATTTTCGGGCGGAATACGATAATCCGGGCAAAAGAGATCAGCTGCCGCTCGCCGGCGGATAACCCGCTGCCTTTTTCGGATAATCTCGTATCATAGCCCTCCGCCATCCGGCTGACCAATTGATCCGCCCCTACAAACTCGCAGGCGCGAACCACGTCTTCGCGGGAGATCGACTCGTCAAACATCCGGACATTGTCGATAATGCTTCCGGCATACAAATACGGCTCCTGCTGAACCAAACCAACAATTCGGTGCAGCTCCGCCTGCGGAATGTGGCGGACATCGTTACCGTCAATTTGAACGCTGCCTTCGTTCACATCGTAGAACCGGCATAACAAGCTCATCAGCGAGCTTTTGCCCGCTCCGGTCGTCCCTACGATCCCGACCATTTCGCCGGGATTGATATGGAGATCAAGTCCGCGGAAGATCGGCGTACCGTTCCCATAGCTGAACGAGATGCGATTAAAATCTACGCGTCCCTTGATCGCATCATGGTTAATTTTAACAGGCTTTGCCGCATCTTTAATTTCAGGCTCGACATCGAGAATCCCCCAGATGCGGTTGACGGCTACGGTTGCGGACTGCAGGGTATTCCACTGCTGCGTAATGGCATTGATGGGCTGGAAGAACTGACGGATGTATGTAATGAAAGCATACAGCACGCCAAATTCCATCGTATCGCCAAGCACGGCTTTCCCCCCGGTCCAGACCACAAAAGCAATGGTCAAGTTGCCCAGCAGATCAAACGTCCGGTTAAACGTTACGGCCGTGCGGATCTCTCTGACATTTGCCTTGAAATAATCCTCATTCCGCTCCTTGTACAACTCTCCCTGCGCCTTTTGCTGATGGAAAACCTGAATGAGACTCATGCCTGCCAGATTCTCGGCAACAAAGGCAACGAGACGGGACAGGCGCGTCCGTGCCATTTGATAAGTCGTGCGCATAAAGGACCGGAAGCCGATTGCGATAAGCGCGATGATCGGAAGAAGCAGCAAGCAATACAGCCCCAGCGTAGTATCCAGATAAAACATCATCACCAGAATGGAGATTAGCGTAAGACCATCCCTCAGAAGGGTCAACAACACCTGGTTAAAGAACTGGTTAACCGCCTCCGTATCACTGGATACATGGGTAATTAGACTGCCGCTGGACGTTTTATCGAAATAGGACATCGACAGCCTCGTAATATGTTCAAACAGCTGTTTGCGGATACGGGATACAATGCTTTGCCCCGCATCCTGCAGCAGGTTATTTTGCAAATACGTAAAGAACAGGCTTGAGATGGATAAACCAAGGTAAATCGCGCAGATCACAATTAAACTGCTGTAATCATTCTTGCCGGCCATCAGGTTGTCGTCGATTGCGATCTTTACAAGATAAGGCTGGAACAGCTCTGAAGCAATAGCGATAATGGTACAGATGGTAACCAGAGTAAAGGTCTTTCGGTGCGGGTTTATATACGACTTCAGTATGCGAAAAGCTGACTTGTATTCCGGCTTGGGCTGCTTGCCATTCCCCGCCTTCTGATCCGTCTGCCAATTGTTAACGGCCGTCGGCATATTGGCTTCCCTCCTCTTGAATCGCATGGAGCTCGGCATAAGGCCCCGGTTCCGCAAGCAGCTGATCGTGCTTGCCACGCTGAACAATTTTTCCTTCATCCAATACGATAATGAGATCGGCATGCTTCAAAGCGCTAAGCCGGTGCGCAATAATAATCGTTGTTTTTCCTTGACGCTCCTGCTGAATGGTGTGCACGATCTCGGATTCGGTTACCGCGTCAACGGCGCTGACGCTGTCATCCAGAATCATGAGCGGGGCTTGCATAATGAAGCCGCGCGCGAGACTTGTTCGCTGCCGCTGACCGCCGGATAAGGTAACCCCTCTTTCCCCCAGCCTCGTCTCGAAGCCTTCCGGGAACTCGGTAATATTGTCATAAATCCTTGCCTGCCGGGCTGCCGAATGAATCTCTCCTTGCCCGGCTTTCCGTCTGCCAAAAGCAATATTCTCGCCTACCGTCGTGCTGAAGAGAAAGCCGTCCTGCGGCACATAAGCGATCTGGCTGCGAAGACTCTCCAGGGTAACCTCCCGGATATCGGTATTGCCGATTTGAATCGATTGAACCGGCGGCTCATATACCCGCAGCAGCTGCTTGACAAGCGTTGTTTTGCCGCTGCCCGTCCGTCCCACAATGCCAAGCGTCATTCCGGGCTGAATAGCAAGATTGATATGTTTCAGCGCGGGCTGCGGAGCATCGGGATAAGTAAACGTCAGATCCGATAGGCGGATTGGGCTGGAAGCGAGATTAACCGTCCTTGCATTGTCCGCTTCCACAATATCCGGCTGCACGGCGATCAGTTCATTCAGCCGCTGCAAGGACGCACGCGAACGCTGCACCGTATTGATAACGTTGCCAATTTGCTGCAGCGGGTTCATCAGCATCCGTACATACAACGTTAGGGCAACGAAATTCCCAAGCGTAATATCGCCTTTGATCGTCAAATAACCGCCATAAGCCAGGGATACAATAAGCGATAAGTTGCCAAGGAACGGCACAATCGCCTGGAACAGGGAGCTGATGCGAACGAGAGACAGCTGATTGGTCTTGATCTGATCTACCTTGGAGCTGAACCGCTTGATCATAATGGATTCCACGGCAAACTTCTTCGTAACGCGAACGCCGCCAAACTGCTCCTCCGCGGATTCCGTCATCGTGCCCAGCGCCTCTTGCACTTTGCGGGAACGCTGACGGATAACCGGACCAATCTTGATGACGATCCATGGAATAAAAATCAACGGGCCTACAGAGGCAGCAATAAGATACAGCGGAATATCGCTAAGAATCATGGCCCCTACGCAGGAGATCAACAGCATCGTAGCCATGGCCGTCTGGTTAATGCCCATGGAGATGGATTCCCGCACGCCGGTCACATCGTTCATGAAGTAGTTGAGCATTTTGCCTACGCCATTCTTTGAATAATAATGCTCGCTCAAACCGGAGAAATGGGTAAACAGGCGGCGACGGGTCATATACTCGAATAATCGGCCCACGTACATGACCAAGTACTGGCCATATCCGCCGAGCAAGGCATATCCCGCTCCAATCAGGACAAGCACCACGCTGAAGTGAACGACATCATGAGAACCCAGCTGTCCCGACTTCAGCTTATCCGTGAAATCGCCAAGCACCTTTGGAAAATAAGCAAATATGATGCTGGCAGCCGCGTGAAGGGTTACCGATGCGAGATAAATATGCCAGGTCTGCTTGAAATACGGCTTTAAGACACCTTCTGACTTCAAGACTCATCACTTCCATTAATGGATTCGGAGCTGCTCTCTTCCAGAGCCGTAGCTTCTTCGGAAGGAATCTCTTCCTCGGGCAGCTCGTGAAGCTGAAATACATGAATAAACTCTTCCATAATAGCTTCCGTTGCCTTCAACTCGCCGCTGATGACCGGTTTAATGGCTTCAAAGGCCGGATCGTCCAGTTGACGCTGCAAGGTGGAACGGGTAACCGTAAGCTTCTCGAGAAAAGCAAGCGCTCTGCCGCGCCGGAATGTTTGCGCCTTGCCTCCATCCCGATTCCTGCATTCCTCTTTAAACGGATGCTTACCCCGGTGTCCTTGACCGTTACGCATATGTCTGTTTATGCCTCCTTATATCTATGTATACATTCGTATACAATTCACTCTATGTATACGAATGTATACGCGTTAGTTCATGCTGTCAAGTTAGAATTTTCAATCAATTAACAGTTCATTCTCCAACAAAGCAGAAAAAGCGCCTTCCTGCGAACCCGGACGGCGCTTTTCGTTTTTATAGAAGGAACAGATTGAATAAGATCTGAACGGCTTCCGCTTTATTTCATTACGCGACCAGCCTCAGGAAGAGAATTCCCGCAAATGCGCATGTCATTCCGGTCACCTCAAGGCGCGTGAACCTCTCTTTCACCACAAACCGGGTATAGAGCAGAACAATCAAGACATTCAAGGCGGTTACGGCAGACACAAGTCCCGCCTTGCCAAGGTCAAAGGCCGTTACAATCATCATCATGCCAACCGCGTTTGTTGTTCCAACCAGCATGCCTGTCAGGAAGGTACGGCGCTCGCTCCAGGTTTTCGCGGAGACCGATACCTCAGCCGTTGCAGATACGCCTGCCGTTGCGGCAGCCAATCCATGTCTACTGCTCGCAAGACGGTCCTTCAGCCACCATATGCCATAACACGCGGTACCTGAGGTAAACATAAAGAACAGCGTCGGGAACAACGGCGCTTCGAGCTTTGTTGACCACGAGCCGGACAAGTCATTGCAGGCGAACATAACGAGCGACAAGAGACCCCACTGCGCCCCTTGAAGATTTTTCAGCGACAGATCATTCGAGTAGCGTACGAGCAGAATCCCCATCACAATGACAACAAAAGCGGCCAGCTGGGTATATTTGAGCGCCTCTCCCCACAGGATGTAAGCCCCCATCACAACCAAGACGGCCGGAAGAGCTGTCAGGATCGCGACAAGCGATGCTTTTCCTACGGCAAAACCCTTGAACATGCTGGCATTTGCCACAAACGAGAATACGCCCATCTGGATTCCGACAAGAGCCGAAACCGTCCACGGCTGTCCGGACACGACAGCCGTTACGCCGCATATGACCGCTCCCATTGAAAACACGCCGCACAGGAGAACCGTCCGGCTTAGAGGAAGCTGGCTCGTATAATGATACAAAATCCCTCTTAAGCCAAAACATAAGGCAGCAAGCACCGAAAATATAATCCACATGATTTAAGCGATCCCCTTCCCATTCTCCTAATCTTAGTCATGATAGAGCGTTGTGGCAATGCTGGGCAGAAGAAAAAACGGAAGAAAAAAGGTGTTGCCACACCTAACATATCATGTTAATATGTGGAAAAACGTTTTTCGGAAGGGCTTCTAGGGATCCGACTCCATCAGGATGGCGAACCAAGCGAAGCCGGCTTGCGCGTTAGGCGCCAAGCTACACCGTGAGGAATAAAAGACCTTCGGAAAGTTCCGCCTGCACGAACGGGCGAGACTGGCTGGAGGTCTTTTCCCTTTTTGCAGGGTAAATCATAAAGGGGTGTGTAAAGTGAGGTCCATTCAGGTTGATCGGCTGGAGAAGATATTTCAAGTAAAGAAGAAGCAGGAGGGTCTGGCTGGCAGCCTGAAATCTCTGTTTCGTCCGCAATATGCGAACAAGGCGGCTGTAGAAGGCATTACGTTCACCGTTGAACAGGGAGAGACCGTTGCTTTCCTTGGACCTAACGGTGCCGGCAAGTCGACCACCATCAAAATGCTGACCGGTATCCTCCATCCTTCCTCCGGTACGGCGGAGGTATTGGGTTGCTGCCCATGGACAGAACGGTCAAAGCTTGCATACCGGATCGGCTCCGTATTCGGCCAGAAATCGCAGCTGTGGTACCATCTTCCGCCAATTGACACCTTTGAGCTCATGAGCCGGATTTATGAGCTCCGCCGGGAGGATTACAAGCAGCGGCGCGACAATCTGATCGAGCGCTTCGAGCTTGGACCTTATTTGAACACTCCCGTGCGGAAGCTGTCTCTGGGCGAACGGATGCGCTGCGAGATCGCCGCTTCCCTGATCCATCGCCCGCAGGCGTTGTTCCTCGATGAGCCTACCATTGGTCTGGATGCCGTCGTCAAACAGCGGATCCGCGAGCTGATTCTGGAGATGAACCGCGAGGAAGGCACCACGATCTTCCTTACTTCTCATGATGCCGGCGATGTCGAGAAGCTGTGCGACCGTGCGATCGTCATTAATCATGGAGGACTTGTGTTTAACGGACAGGTAGAGATCATGAAGCAGCAATTCCTGACCCATAAGACGGTGCAGCTTGTGCTCGAGGATGACCCCGGAAATCTTGTGCTTGAAGGCGTTGCTGTCTTGAGCAGCAGCGGCTCCAGGCTCACGCTGAGCGTCGACACCGGACTTACGACCATTGAATCCGTTTTGTCCGCCTTGATGGCCAGCCATCGTATCGTCGATGTGACCGTGCAGGATCCTCCGATGGAGGATATTATTACCCGGATGTACGGGACGTTTGTCGCAAAGGAGGCGGTCACGTGATCAGTCTCTCCAAGCCGGCCAAATATGTGTTTATCGGTAAAATTACGCTTCGCAATCAGCTGGCCTACGTTTTTGATTTTATGGTACGGTCCGTGTTTCTGCTGCTGATCTTATACATTTTCATGCAATTATGGCAATCGACGTTTGCGGGCGAAGGAACCTCCACGATAAACGGCTATACCTTTAAACAGATGATGTGGTATCTCGTTTTTACCGAATCGATGGTACTCGCGACTCCAAGCCTTAGCACCCGGATCGAAGAGGAAGTCAAAAGCGGCGACGTTGCCTTCAAGCTCATTCGGCCGGTCAGCTTCCTTGCCTTCCATTATGCCGAGTATATGAGCGAGGTGGCCATCCGTTATGCCATCAACTTGATTCTTGGCTCTGCGATTGGTTTGCTGCTTGTGGGTCCTCTGCCTGTCGGTGTTGGTCTCGCTTGGCTTCCGATTATGGCGATTGGCGGATTCACCGTCAATTTTATGCTTGGCATGCTGGTTGCCCTCAGCGCTTTTTGGGTGGAAGAAACCCGCGGACTTGAATTCGTGTATAACAAAATTTTGTTTACCATCGGCGGAATGCTGATGCCGCTGGAGCTGTTTCCGGAAAGCCTGCAGCGTATTGGTCAATGGCTGCCTTTCCAGACCGTCGTTTATTTTCCGGCCCGTACGGCAGTTGGCATGCATCTTGGGGAGATTACCGGGGCGATTGCCACACAGTGGCTCTGGGTTGTCCTTATTGGGCTGATGGTGTGGCTCTTGTATCGGAAAGGAGTGCGAAAGCTTAATGTTAACGGCGGATGAATCGTATACAGGCATATCCGGGCATGACCAGCCGGGCAAGCTTCGACGCCTGCTCCGGTTCGTAACGGCGAGCTGGAGGCTTAACTTAGCGGGTGCCATGGAATTCCGTTTCAGCTTCCTCTTGACGGTGGGAACCATGATTGTGAATAACATCGTGTGGATCATATTCTGGGGCATGTATTTCAAACGCTTCCCGGTGCTTAATGGCTGGACACTTCAAGATGTCATGATGATGTGGGCAGCGGCGTCAGGAGGCTTTGGAATCATGAGCGTCTTCTTTGGCAACGCCACGCGTCTTGCCAATCTGATTGCCACCGGACAGCTTGATGTTTACCTGGCTCAGCCTAAGCCGGTGCTGCTGAACGTACTGATCAGCCGCATGTCGGTGAGCGCGATAGGCGATCTGCTGTTTGCCCTCTTCATCTTTATTGGATTTGGCGATGTCTCTCCGGTTGGGATCGTTAAATTCGCGGCTGCTCTGCTTATTTCAAGCATGATCTTTATTTTCTTCTGCGTGATTGCCGGTTGTCTCTCCTTCTGGCTCGGCAACACGGAGGGATTAAGCTTTCAGCTCTTTAATGCGCTGCTCGTGTTTGCAACTTATCCGACGGCTATATTCAAAGGCTTTGGCCGGCTTGTCTTGTTCACGGTCATTCCTGCGGGCTTTATCAGCAGCATGCCCGTTTCGCTTATCCGGGAGATTGACATGCCTTTCCTGTACGGCGCCGTGGGCATGGCGGCAGGTTTATGCGCGGGAGGAATCCTGCTCTTCTACCGAGGTTTAAGAAGATACACCTCCGGCAATATGATGGGATTAAGACGCTAATAGAAACAGGCCATCAGACCGGGACTCGCCCGGATGATGGCCTTTTCTATAGAAGTTATCCTTTTCTTTAAGCCGTTACGTCTCTCCGCGTGAACATCAGCCAGGAAATCAAGTTAAATGCCAGGAAGTAAACGACCAGCACTCCGATGGAGAAGGAAAGCGTCATTCCGTCCTGAAACGGTCTTCCGTCCAGATACTGGGTCAGATCCGTATTGGCAAACAAGAGGTATTTGCTCCACTCATATCGGTGCAGTGCCTCCAGAAGAATATTGCCCGCAAACAGAATTCCGATGGAAAACCCGATCGACATGGCGCTGCTGCGGAAAACAGACGAAATCATAAACGCAATGGTAACATACATGACGGTTGCAATACCGTTAAGCATGTACGTTTTCCAGAGATTAAGCACCATATTTTGTTCAACAATATGCCCATTAATCATGCTGACCAACGGCAGGCCTATGTCTTTAAAGCCGTATAATATGCCATTCATCAAGACGGATACAACAAACAGGGTAAACAATAAGACCAAACCAAACAACAGCATGGCGATATACTTGGATAGGAGAATCTTTAACCGGTTGGCCGGACGAATAAGCAGCAGCTTAATGGTGCCGGTTGCAAATTCGGCAGCCACGATATCTCCGGCGATAATGATCGTAAAGATCGTAATCAAAATCCCAAGGCCCGCCGATTCGTTTATTCCATTCCACATCGTACCTTGTTCCGAGCGGATATTATGCTCCAAGTGGTAATCGATAACCTCAATCTGTTCCTTATAATACGTCTGGCTCTCATCGTCCGGAGAAGAATTCTTCAGCCGATCGTTCCACATCTCTTTCTGCTGCGTTAATTCCGTCTGCCAGCCTTCGCCTTGCGCACTCTTGTTTTCGTTCCACATAACAAAGTTGCCAAAAATAACGAAAGCGGCCATAAGAGCGATCAGAATCCAAGTCCGTGCCCTCCGGAAAATCTTCATGTTCTCATTAAGCACCAGATTAACCAATCTGCCCACCTCCCGTTAATTCCAAGAATCCATCTTCCAGAGAACGCCGGACCATCTGTACGCCATAGATGCGAATATGGTTCCGCATGAGCTCCTCCAGAATATCCGGGATCTGTTCCCTTTCGGTTGTAACCTCTATGAGCCCGTCTTCGGAGATTTTGATTTCCTGCACCCCAGCCATCTGCCGAATGCCTTTAATGGCCTGCTCCGGCATTTGAGCTTCAATCCGATACGTTTGGAACGTGTCGCTGCCCTTTGTAAAATATTCAATTGGCTTTACATCTATCAGCTTGCCCCGCTGCAAGATGGCGACCCGGTCGCACATCAGCTCCATCTCGGACAACAGATGGCTGGAGACGACTACCGTTATTCCTTCCGTCCGGGTCAGATAGCGCAAATAATCCCGCAGCTCGCGAATCCCCTCAGGATCAAGACCATTGGTAGGCTCATCAAGAATAAGCAGGGATGGCCTATGCAGCAAGGCCTGTGCAACGCCGAGGCGCTGGCGCATGCCGAGCGAGTACTTCCGCACTTTCTCATGAATACGGTTCTCCAGCTTCACCAGGGAAACAACTTCATCAATCCGTTCCTTGGTTACGCCCGGCACCATGCGTGCGTAATGGATAAGGTTATGGTATCCGGTCAGATACTTGTACATTTCCGGATTTTCCACAATGGCGCCAACGTGGCGTATCGCTTGTTCGAATTCGGTTTTAATATTTTTCCCTTTGATCAGAATTTGGCCATTCGTCATAGCTATTAGTCCAACGATCATGCGGATGGTTGTCGTTTTGCCGGCGCCGTTTGGGCCAAGGAAACCAAAAATTTCACCCTGCGGCACATCAAAGGTTAAATTGTCGATGATGGTTTTTCTCCCTACCCGCTTCGTTACATTTTGCAGACTGATTACAGGTTCGCTGCTCATTGATAGTCTCCTTTATATTTAATACCTCTTGTAACCAACTAGATATTAACACGGTATTTATCGTTTAGCAATAAATGATTATTAAAAAGCAATATGTATTTGTCGTTAAAATTACAAAAACCGGCCTCTGCCCAAAAAAGCTTGGAGAGAAGCCGGCATTTGATATAAATCGCTGACAGAAACCGAATCTAGCCTTCTGCTTTTAATCTGCGCTCCAGAACAAATGGTCCAAACGGCAGGAAGGCTGCAAGAACCGCCCCCGCTATACGCATAATCTTCCATCTGAATAGAATAGCCATGACTACGATAGCAATTAAATAGATTGAAAACAAGAAACCATGAATGCCGCCCGTAACCGCTACAGCCTCCGGAGTATCGAACATATATTTCAAAGGCATCGCAATGCCAAGCAGGATCAGGAATGATGCACCTTCCAAATAGCTGATCCAGCGGAACCATGTTCGAACGGATTGTTTCACTACTTCACTTCCTTTCTGAATTTTTAACTAGAATCTATTACGTAATCAGCCTATCGTTCGTTTCTTAATTCATTGATAAATCTATGAATAAACGTATAAATGGTGACGAAACCTATCCAATTGAATTCCTTGCTTGAAAAGATACGTCATCCAAATGGCCAATTCGATGACCAACTAAATAAAGGACAGATCCAAAAGCCGCTGGCTTCGGAGCTGTCCTTTTTCCAAATCATCTTTAAATCACGCCAGTATGTTCTTTCCCCACCGGTTTCGTTCTGGCTCTTCCACCCCTGGCCATGAGGTTAGCCGACAGCAGCATTCCCGCAATGACGATTACGCCGCCAATAACCTGGGTGACCAGCAGTTCCTGTCCGGTCAGCACGGACAAAATCGCCGTGAAGATAGGCATCAGATTCATGGTAATGCTGGCTTTGCCCGGCCCTAGCACCTTGACCCCTTGGTTCCAGAACAAGAAGGAGCCTATGGAAGGGAACAAGCCCAAATATAAAACGCCTGTTACGCCAAGCTCGGAAATGCGTTCGATATGCAAAGGCTGCGTAAACAGCAGCGGAATAAGGCAAATGACGCCAATAAAGGCCGTAAAGGCTACGAACGTAATCGGAGGCAGATGCTGCGCTCTTTTGCTGATAATGGAATAGATTGCCCACAAGAATACCGCTATAAGCAAAATGCCGTCTCCTTCGTTATAATGCGTGCTGAACACGCCAAGCAGATGTCCCTTCGTTAATACCGTCAGCACGCCGAGGAAAGATAATACAAGCCCCGCTCCCTGCCATACCGAGATTTTGTCCTTCAGGAACAGCAGAGACAAGACGATCATAACCGCCGGAGTTAAGCTGTTGATCAGACTGCCGTTTGTCGACGAGGTGTGCTGGAGTGCCGTATAAGTCAGCAGCGTATAGAATACTACGCCCACCAGCGCCAAGAATAACAACAGTCCCCAATTGTTTCTCCATACTTTCAGCCAATTTGGCTTCTCCACCAGCTGGGCCATCGGAATTAAGACGACCGCAGCAATTGCCCAGCGCAGGAAGGAGACCCAGATTGGAGGGAAATCAGCCGTGACCGACTTGCCAAAGATCAAATTCCCCGCCCAGAACAAATTGGCCAGCACTAGAAATAACCATGCTTTTGTTTTCATAATGGAACACCTCTCCCCACTCAAATCATTCTTTCTCTTGGTCTATAATCATGTTACAATAAACTTTATCATAAATAAAATGAATATAAGTGATGAAGGAGATATTAAATTTGGTATGAGCAAATCACTTCTTCAATTGATTGTCGCGATATCGGAGACACGGAGCTTTACAGCCGCCGGAGAGAAAATGAATATGACACAGCCAGCCGTCAGCCGCGCGGTTACCACGCTGGAGCGCGAGCTGGGTGTAATGCTGCTTATTAGAGACCGGCGTCTCGGAGTCGCCCTCACGCCGGTTGGGGAGCGGATTGTCCGGATCTACCGGGAAATTCTTCAAGGGTATGACAAGATTGATCAGGAAATCGCCAGCGAACAAGGAATGGAAACCGGCAGCGTCCGGATCGGCGCTTTCCCGGTTGCCGCGTCCTATTTTGTTCCGAAGCTCATCAGCCATATCAAGCAGCAGTATCCAAAGCTTGAATTCAGCATTGTGGAAGGAACCATTGCCGATATACACCAGTGGCTGGATAACCGGGAAATTGATGTGGGGCTGCTCATACCATCGGATAAAACCCTTCATTCCTACCCTCTTTACCGGGAAGGCATTTATGCGGTCATGAGAGAAGATCATCCGTTACACGCAAAGAGTATCATCAGTCCGGAGGATTTACGGGAAGAGCCGATGCTGATCTGCAAAGCCGGTTACGAGCCTCCCGTCCTTCAGTGGTTTGAAAGTGCAGGGGAACAGCCCCAAATCAAATACATTCTCTACAACTACAGAACCGCCCTCCAAATGATTCTTGCAGGCGAAGGCTTAGCGGTTATGTCCGAGCTGTCCTTGCTCGACCTTCCTCCCGGCATCCTGCTGAAGCGGATCTCGCCGGCGGCTTACCGGGATATTCACATCGCCTCCGGTCCCGTGGAGGACTGCACCATAGCGGTAAAAGCCTTTATCGAAACCGCGCAGAAATTGTTCCCTTTCCAAGCAGAGCATGAACCCCTGATTCATTTAAGATGATTCTATAAAAAGAAAAAAAGACAGGAACCGGTAAAAGGTACCTGTCTTCTTTCATTTCGTCTATTCCCCGATTGTCTGACGGTCCGGTGCCGAGTAAGCAATAATCATCCGGCAAGGCTCCCAGCTTGTAACCGTCGCATTATGCGGAACGCCCCTAGGGATGCGCAGCATCATTCCCGGCTCCAGGTGGAATACCTCATCGCCAAGGGTGTGATCGCATTCACCGGATAATACGAAGATAAGCTCCTCGCAATTGGGATGAATATGTCTTCCGTTAGCTTGCCCGGCTTCAATATAGACCATTCCGAAGGTCATCTCCGCCTCCGGATCAATGTCTTGACCACATAACCAATGGATCTTGCCCCAATCCATCGGAAGGATACGGCCGCTGGCTTCCTTGCGCAAATCCGAGATTGTCGCCATATTCGTCCTCCCTTTACTTCATTGACTGCAAACCTTGCTTTAAGAAGCTCATACACTCGGTTAATCCTTCTGCAATCTCCCCGCCGCTTTCCTCATCCGCCGAGATCCACCCGCGGTAGCCCGTATCCAGAATGGCTTGGAAAATCGGGCCAAAATCGATCTCTCCACGACCGAGGATCTGCCACTCTCCTGCCGCAAAATCCTTCATATGAAAGTTATCGATGACGGATGCATAAGCTCTGATCAACTCTGCTATATCATGAATACCGGATTTGACCAAATGTGCCGTATCCACCGTTAATCCTACGCTCCCCGGCTGCACCCCGTCGAAGAAGATATCGAAATCCTCCCTGTGCATCACGGGCTGGTCGTAATGATGATGAAGCGAGAGCTTTAAGCCATATTGCTGCGCTTCTATGCCAAGCTCCGATAGCTGCTCAGCAAACCTTCGAATATCTTCCCTTGTTACCTTGCTGCGCGACACCCCATGGCAGAATACAATCCGTTCGGATCCGATCCTCTGCCCGAAGCGGAACAGCTCTCTTAACTGCTTACTCCCGTGCTCATCCACATTCCCGCCGGCAATAAGAGCAGCCCCGATCCCTTCTCTATGCCCCCACTCCTCCATAAACCGCTCTGGCTGATGGAGATAAGGCGCATATTGTCCGGCTTTTAGCTGCAGGCCGTCATAACCGGCCATGCCATATTCGCGAAAGAGTTGATCACGCTCTTCTTCGGAGGAAGTGGGTCTTGAAAAAGCATATTTGATCCTCATATCTTAATTCCGCTGTTAAGCCTTACGATTTGCGAATCGGCCGCTGAACGGTAGGCGGCGTCGAGCATTGCGACCGTCTTCAAATTATCTTCCGCACTGTTGCTTGCGATTGTACCCGTCTCAACCCATGACAGCAGCTGTTCCAGGTTATCGAGACTGTTTTGTTCGCGGGAATATTGGTTCTCCCACACGCGCGAAGGCTGCTGATCTCCCGGCAAGGACAATTCAACCCGGTTATGATTGCATCTTACCGTCCCCTTCTCGCCGATTACGATCATTTCGGTCCGGCTAATCCGCGAAGAGAAGCTTTGCGTATAGGTTACGATGGAACCGTTTTCAAATCTTAGCTGAACGGTCGCATCCGTTTCGCCTTTGCAGCTGACTGCGTCTGAGGAATTCATGATGCACGCAACGGACTCTGCTTCACAGCCTAACACTTGTCTGAAGCCGTCAAACCAGTGAATGCCCATAACCGACAAGGCATGCCTCTCTTGATCTAGTCTCCAGCCCGAATCCTGACGGAAGAACATTTCGTTAAATATAATCATCGTCACTTTGCCAATCGTTTGCTCAGCAACCATGTTTTTGACGATCTCAAATGGATAATGGCGTCTGAAGTTCTGGTTAACGGCCACGGGGACGTTCAGCTGCTTTGCTTTTTCCGTAATGGCAGCAGCGTCGCTTAATGTATCGGAGAACGGTTTTTCAACGAGCAAAGGTATTCCCGCTTCCAGCAGCGGAATAACGACTTGCTTTCGAATGGAGGTAGGCGTACACACGACGGCAGCATCAACGCCGCTGTTTTGAATAAAATCATTCAAATCCGTAAATCGTTGTTCGATTCCGTATTTTTCTGTGCGGGAGAAGAGAACCTCCGCATTCGGATCACAGATTGCCGTAATGGCCACACGTTCCGGGTTTGCCTTGTAGCCTTCCAGGTGCAATTCAGAGACTCCGCCTGCCCCAACAAGACCGACTTTAAATTTCTTCAACGCACTCCACCCCATTCAACGTATTTTATCATAATTCAACATGGTTGAATAACAACTTGATTATAAGCCATTCCCTTCCATCCGGCAATCTATATTTTTCGTTGAAATGGCTGGCGTTTTAACGCAAGTATCGGTAAAGTTGTAGTACAGAGTAAACTGGATAACGCGAGGGATACCTATGGAATTGGGCAAGAGAATCCGATTAATCCGCAAAGAACAGAAGCGGACGCAAGACGAAGTGTCCGCTTCCTGCGGCTTTACGAAAAGCATGCTCTCCAAAATCGAAAACGGCAGCACGATGCCCGCCGTCGCTACGCTTATGAAAATTGCCTCCGCGCTTGGCGTAAAGGTATCGGATCTGCTTGAGCCGTCGCCTAGCAACGGAACGGTCCACACCCCGGCTTCAGACTACCGGGATCCCGAGAAATGGATCAAGACGGATAAAGGGTATTCCTTCTTTGCCTTCGCATCCGGCAGACGGGACAAATTGATGCAGCCTTATGTGTTTGTTGCCGAGCGCGGGGAAGTGAAAAGCCATGTATTCTCCCATGAAGGACAGGAATTTATTTATGTATTAGCCGGTCAAATGAAATATAAGGTCGGAAGCACGGAATATGAAATGAACGCGGGAGACGGCATGTACTTCAACTCCCTCGAGGAACATCTGGTCATTCCGATATCCGAGCAAGTCAAATACCTGGCGATATTCACCGAAGAAGCCGGCAAGCCAGGTGAAGAGTAAGCCTCCAACAGCCCCTAATAACATATAAAAAAAATGGCTGCAACAGACTTGTTCATCTGCGCAGCCATTTTTTATTGTTTTCTTTAATGACCCATCATCATGGATGGATCTGGAGCATCACCCGTATGCTGATCTTCTTCCTTCAGCTTCGGTTTGCGCAGGATGAGCGAAAGGGCAACGCCAGCTGCCGCAATACAAGCCGACAGGAAGAAGGTATCTCCATATCCCGCCACTACGGCGGTAAGCGGATTAGCTCCTTCGCCGGCACCTGCAGAATGGGAAGTAATTTGGGAAGTCAGGTACCCGGTAAGTCCGGCAACCGCAAACGACACGACTACTTGCTGCGCGGCTGTTGTGAGTGGCGTGACCCGGCTCACCAAACGGCGAGGCGCCGAGTTCAGCACATGAGTATTAAGCGGCATCATGGAGAAGCCCATGCCTAATCCCATCATGCAAATCGACACGATAATAACCGTCAAGCTGGTATCCACCGTTACGCCGGATAAGATAAACAGCGCGGTTGAGACGACGGCCAAACCAACGAAAGCAAGCGGTCTCGCACCGATTTTATCAAACAGCCTGCCGCTGATCGGCATGCCGATACCCGCGCAAATCGCTTGCGGCATCAGAATCCAACCCGTTTCAAGAGCCGTATAATGCTTGACGCCTTGAAGATACAGAGGAACGATCAGCATCGCGCCAAACAAAGCGAGCTGTACAATCCACGTCAAGATAATGCTGCGGGTGAAATCCGAAGATTTGAATACCTTCAGCTCGAGAAGCGGCTGCTTCTGTCTAAGCTCCACGAATATAAATGCAATCAAGGCAATTCCGCCGACCAACAAGCCCGTGATCGTAGAAGTCGAAGTCCAGCTTGTGCCCCC
This sequence comes from Paenibacillus glycanilyticus, assembly GCF_023715145.1. Classification (GTDB taxonomy): domain Bacteria; phylum Bacillota; class Bacilli; order Paenibacillales; family Paenibacillaceae; genus Pristimantibacillus; species Pristimantibacillus glycanilyticus_A. Next base: position 854,560 of record NZ_JAMBNP010000001.1, read on the forward strand.
TTCGCTGACGCCATAAGCCAGCATAGCGAAAGCAATTGGAGCAAGACACATGCCGATAACGTCCAGATGAGGAGCTTTCTGACGATCGGACTTAGGCAAATACCTGATACCGAGAATAAACGCAATAATGCCAATTGGCAAATTGATAATAAAGATCCAATGCCAGCTAACCGAATCAACCAGCCATCCCGATAATACGGGGCCAAAAGCTGGCGCCATCAGCATTGGAACACCTAATACGCCCATAATGGATCCGCGGCGTTCAGGAGGAGCAAGCTTGAATACCATCGCCATCCCGATTGGGGATACCATGCCTCCGCCCAGGCCTTGAATGACGCGGAAAATAATTAATTGTTCCGGACTTTGCGCAATGCCGCACAAGACAGAACCGAGAGTGAAAAGTGTGATTGTCAAAAGAAAGATCTGCTTGGAGCCAAATCGATCCGTCAACCAGCCGGCAAGCGGGATGACTGCTGATAAGGCTAGCGTATAGCCCGTAACCGTCCATTGAATGGTCTTGAGGTCCGTATCGAAATACTCTACAAGATGCGGAATGGCATTATTGACGACGGTACTGTCGAGAATAACCATAATCATGCCTACAACAATAGCCATAAGCGGCGGGAGAATGGCTTTAAATGAAAAGTCGTCTCCATCGTTTGTTGTTGGTTTCGTTTGTGCTCTTGCTGTCATGTTTCATTCACTTCTTTCCATTTCATCGTGTTGTATATTTATAAAAATAATGATCCAAGAACAAATCGATTTGTTCCTCCACGGAACTATTTGTGTGATAGATTTCCTTATCCATCACTTCGTTCTTGTGGTTAAAGCTGCTTTTGATGATAGGGGTTAGGATCGCTCCAAACATTTGCTGAAGAATAAGCAGGATCGAATCTCTGCTTGTAATGCCCGTTATTTCGGTTAAAGCGGAACCCAGTTTATCGAATCCTTGATTCTTGAGGAACAAGGCATATTCCGTTTGAGATTCAAAAATTTGATCCTGGAAAAGCACCTTTTTAATTAACTCCGGGTGCTCCTGAAGGGACGCCGTATATAACAGTAAAAACTTTTTGATCCTTTCAAGCGGCGGAAGCTCTAATTCGTCAAATGCATGAAATGCGGCCCGGAAGGAGTACAGCTGAAGCTTAAGCGTCTCACTGATTAACTTCTCCTTCGATCCGAAATAATAATTAACGAGCGCCACATTTGTCCCTGCCAAACCTGCAATTTTACGGATAGTTACTCCATCCAGTCCCTCGGCTTTAATCAAATCCATCGTTGCGGCGAGTATCTTCTCTTTTGTCGATGGAATCACTCCGTTCCTTTTTGTGTAAACAGCGTTTTAAACAGCGTTTAAATCACTGATTAAATTTACTTTAGAATGTCCCTTTATGTCAATCCTCATCGCATGAAAAAAACACCTATGACTTATGGAGACACCCTTTTTTTCCTTTAGACCAACTGTCTTATAGGAATAATAACAGGCGGATTCATCCAAAATAGTAGCAAACCGGATGATGGGAATGAACAGCTTTGCAGAGCAGCCAACATGAGCTAACAACGATTGATGAATTCCTTGCGGCATGCCGTCAGTCAAGCGATTTTATTACGATTGATCTTTCTTTTATGCTTACCGCGCCTACTACCTTTAAGCTGTCTTATTATAAAACCTTAGTAGATAAAGCGAAGCTTAGTCACATCATAAAGTCTCTTCAAGAAGTGGAACCATCTGCTTCTCTAACAAGAATCGAAGAGCTAGTCGCTCATATTCCCATAGACGGAATTCAGCTAACCGATGAAGTGGAAACCATTCAGTCCGGCGTATTGAAGGGTTTTTTACTCGTGCATAACGATAAAGAGCTTCATTTGAATGCGCTTGTTCCGTTAATCAGCAAAAACGGCCTTCGGACAAGCAATGAGACCGAAGAGGAATTTAGCGTCGTTGGGCCAAAGGTAGGCTTTGTAGAAGACGTCGACTATAACCTGCAGCTTGTTCGGCTGCAATTAAACAGCCCAGACTTGATCATCAAGGAAATTACGGTCGGGACTTTGTCGAAGACAAGAGTCTCCTTGCTGTATCTTAAAGAAGCCGCAAACCAAGAAAATGTAGCCAAAATTGAAAAACGCATAAAATCGCTTAATTTTGACGTTATCTTCGATACGACTCAATTGGATCAGCTTATTGCGGACAACTCTTTCACCCCGTTCCCGTTGTTTATAACAACCGAGCGCAGGGATCGGGTAGTGTATTCTCTTATATTGGGACAAGTCGCCGTGGTTTGCGACGGATCTCCTTACTTTATTACGGGTCCCTCTAACTTGTTTGACTTTTTTGTATCACCGGAGGACTACTATACCCCTTGGCTGCTGGGCTCCTTTTTCCGAGCTATTCGGATTTTCGGAGTTGTCTTCTCCATGCTTGCTTCAGCCATGTACGTCGCGATCATTACGTTCCATTACGATATTATTCCGAAGGAGCTTCTTGGACGTCTGGTCTATTCCAGGCAAAGCGTTCCCTTCCCCCCGCTCGTCGAAGCTCTCTTTCTGGAGATCACCGTCGAATTTTTAAGGGAGGCAGGAGCCCGTCTTCCAAGCCGTATCGGCCAGACTCTTGGGATTGTTGGAGGAATTATTTTAGGACAAGCAGCCGTTGAAGCCTCTTTAACAAGCAATGTTCTTATTATCATTGTTTCTTTGTCTGCCCTGGCTTCGTTTGTAACTCCAATCTATAAGATGTCTAATGCTATCCGGTTTCTGAGATTCCCCATCATTTTTCTCGCTGCCATTTGGGGCAGTTTAGGAATCGCTTTAGGCGTGACCATTATCATTATCCATTTATCCCAGCTCCGTTCCTTGGGGTATCCGTATACGGTTCCCTTCTTTCCATTGCGAACGAAGGATCTCAAGGACAGCTTAGTCCGATCCTCTTATTCGAAAATCAATTCAAGACCAAGCTTTCTCAAACCGGCTACAACCATCCGTTATGTGCCCAAAAAGGCAAAAGTAAAACGCGATTTCGACGAGGAGTGACTATTAGTTGGGATGCAGGGTTAATTATAAAGTTCCTTTGCTAATATCGGCTCTTAGCCTACTTCTTGCTTCATGCGGCAATGAACAGGTGATCGATCAAATCGAGCTTGTTCAGACCGCCGGCTATGATATGGATGATCAAAAAGTATTGACCAGCATACTTATTGGGGATTATAGCGAGAAAGAAAAAACGAGAGTCAAACTCCTTACAACAACATCCAATAACAGCTATGACATGATACCGCTGCTTAATTTCAAGACCAATAACCCGATCGAATACGGACAAATGAGAATGATGGTCTTTGGAGAGGATTACGCTCAGCGGAATATTGGCCCCATTCTGAAATTTCTTGGCCAAGATGTATCCATTTCAGGTAACCTGCAATTGGCTGTTGCTAATAATAAAGCTGCCGAGCTGTTAGCCGCAACCATCCCGGCACATGATCCCTTATTTCTAATGGATATGATTCTTCAGAATTCAGACAAGGCGAATCTGCCTCATAGCGATTTACAATCCATCCTTTACAATTTCTATGATGAAGGAAGAGATGTTTTTTTGCCGCATCTTTCATTGGATAAAGACAAAAACGCCCTGTCCGATGGCATTGTCCTGTTTAAGGACGGGTCGGGCGGAAAACTCGTTCAACATAAAGGAAACAAAGAGGCGTTATGGCTGAAGATGCTTCTCGAAAACGGCAAAAACGGTACCTTGGAGCTTCCTATGGAAGATGTGAATAATAAACGCGAACCGTTCGCTTTTATGCAGATCGTCACGTCTAAAGCGTCCTTTAAAAATAAAACGACCATGATCGGCACGCAGCCGTCCTATGCGGTTGATGTGAAGCTTACGGCCAAGGTTGTTCTAAAAGGCATTCCTGACCAGAATTCAGGAGCAGATGGGACGTTATTGCAAACCAAGCTGGAGAAGTACATCTCCGACGAATTGGAGCAATTCATTCGATTCTGCTGCAAGGCAGGGATAGATCCGGTTGGGTTTGGAAGCTTCTTCCGGGGCAAAGTCCGAGGCTGGAGCGCTTCCGAGTTTTATGCGGCTTATCCTTCCATGAAGTCAAATGTCACTGCTAACGTTCAGATCTTGAAGTCTGGCACACAAAAGTAAAGATAAAAAAGAATGGGGACTCGCATACGTGAATGGAGTAGTCAGCGATAAATTTTCCGTTTCGCCCATGCATCTATTATTCGTGATGTACGTGAGTTTAGTTAGCTCGGGGACGATGAGCTTTCAGCATGATATCGCATTTAGCGCTGGCCATGATGCATGGATCTCGGTCATTATCGCTACTCTTTATATCGCTTTGTTGGTCTGGATGATGTTTTTTATTCTCAACCGGCAGAAACAGGAACAAGCATACCTTGTATCGATCAACAACAGGTATTTCGGTAAAACGCTGGGTACTGCTGTCAATCTGATTCTGATCCTGTATCTCGTTATAGGTTCTTTTGTAGCCTTTCGTAATTATCTTCAGATCATCCATGTATGGGTCTTCCCTCACTCGACTACTTGGCCGATCGGTCTATTTATTTTGCTTATTGTTTACTATGCCATATCGGGTGGATTTCAGTCGGTTACGGGGTTATGTCTCTGGGGAACGATAAGTATCTTTATTTTTATCATCCCTCAGCTGATAACCGTTGCCACTCGACTGCATTTGGATAATATCCTTCCGGTTTTTAATCATCCAATAGCTGAAATCGCGACCTCCTCCAAACAAATGACGCATGAATTTACAAGATGCGAAATCCTGCTTATCGCCTACCCTTTCATTAGGGAGCAAAAAAAAGCAAAGCGATGGGCTTATTGGGCAGTGTTGGTGTGCGGCTTGTTATATTTGCTGTTATCTATGTATGCCATCGTATACTTCAGTCAAGGCCAACTCGAGCAGATTTCCTGGCCGACCTTAAGCTTGTTTTCAACTCTGGATTATCCTCTTATGCAGCGTATGGAGACTTTGTTAATTACAATATGGATCGTTAAAATTCTGGCCATTATCTCTCTAGGATTATGGGCCGCCTGCCACAGCATGAAGCTAACAACAAAAACAAAGCAGCGAACAAGCTTGAAAATATTTATGGGAGTCATCGTGATCCTGCTGTATTTCACCAAGAATGAAGAACAAGCGCAAATGGTAACCAATCTCTATTCAAGCGTTGGGGAGTATGTCCTATTCCTCTATATTCCCCTGTTGTTTGCCATCTCGTTATTCATGAAAAAGCGCCTTAAAGAAGAATAGGCACCCACCTTGGTGGATGCCTATTCGGTCTGCTTATTTGCCTTCTGTCAAAAATTGCTCAATACGGTGCTTGATCGAATCACGAACTTCCGCGAACTTAGCCGTGATTTCTTCTTCCGTACCTGTCGCTTTTGGCATATTGTTCATAACCGAAGATAATACCGCGGATAGAAAGCCCATCCCGATCGTGGACGCATACAGCCCCTGGTCCGCAATGGATTGAATGACTTTGCCGAGCTGATCCGTCAGCCCCGCATTTCGAAGACCAAACACAACCACGTACATCCCAATGGAGAAGATCACACGGCCCACGAGGCCTCCTTAACCAGCCTCCATTTAGGAATGGCCGGACTTCGGCGCGCCGCTGCTATGAACAGGACCGCAACAACACCTGCGATCTCATTTAACAATCCGGCAGACTTCAGCTTCCGAAGATGCTGGCTGGCATTAGGCTGGGACATCACGATGATATCGGTAATGTCGCAGACGCACAGTTCCTGTTCCTTTAATAGAGCCAAGATGGTTAAGCGTGTTTTATCTGCCAGCATTTTATAGGCTTCCGCCATAACTTGAATCTTTTTTCCATGCAGCACCTCTGTCATTTCTCAATTAGCTTGATTTCAATGATATAAGCATATATTAAGGCATTGTAAATGTGCAGCCGCAAAAAACGGCAATGGAACAGGGGGACCACCCCCCGGAACCATTGCCGTTTTTCTTATAAATTATTAATTACATTTGCTATATCCGCAGTTGCTGCACTGCTTACAGCCTTCCACATTGATGAGCGAGGCCGATCCGCAGGATGGGCAAAGATCGCGAGAGGTAACCTCGCCGTGCTTATGCGCCTCATCAACTGCCGGTGCAGCAGTCGGCAATGCCGGAGCAGCTTTGACCGGCTCGTAGGCAGCCGCCTGCTCGTTCGTGCTCTCGATGTGAATCTCCAGCGCTTTCGCTACCGCATCCGCGATGGATTCAACGCGATTCGCGCCAAAGCCGATGGCGCCAGTGCCGCCAATGCCTTTAAGATGCTTGATCAGCAGCTTCACCTTGTTGCCATGGTCGCCGTAGCGGAGGAACAAGGAGCATACGCGGCCTAACGCTTCCGCCATCGCAAAGACGTCAGAGCCGGCTTTGCCTACGTTCAGGAAGATCTCGCCCGGAATGCCGTTCAGATCGTTAATCGTTATATAAGCCATGCCAAACGGCGTATTCACCTTGTACGTCGCCCCGCGCAAAATTTGCGGACGGCGTTTGTACTGCTTGTCGAAGTCCTGCTCCGCCTGCGGCGATACTTTCGCATTCAGCGTAGTGTTAAGCGACGCAACCTTGTCTTCCTCTTTCACCGCTTCCGCGGCCGCAGCCGCTTCAACTGCCGCGGTATCCGGCTTGTCATCATCCTTCTTCGTCGACAACACCTGCACGTCACGGCTGCCGTCACGATAAATCGTTACGCCTTTACAGCCAAGATCAAAGGCCATCTCATACAGCTCTTTGGTTTCTTCCACGGTAAAGTCGCTCGGACAGTTCGCTGTCTTCGAGATCGAGCTGTCTACCCAGCGCTGAATCGCCGCTTGCACGCGGATATGATCCTTCGCCGACAAATTCATCGCGGTTACGAAGTAATCCGGCAGCTCTTCGCCCGGATGCGCATCCTTCCACTCTTGCGCGATTGGCACCAGCTGCTTGTCGAAGCCCAGCCGGCTTTGCCGGAAATATTCGAAGGCGAAGTAGGGCTCGATGCCCGTTGAAGTACCAACCATCGTGCCCGTGCTGCCCGTTGGCGCCTGCGTAATAACGGTAACGTTACGGATGCCTTTCGCAAGCACCGCTTCGCCTACTTCAGGGAACTCCGAGACCATGTTCTTCATAAAGCCGCTTTGCAGGAATTTCTCCGCATCAAACGCTTCAAACGAACCTTTCTCCGAAGCAATCTCGGCGGAAGCAAGATATGCTTCGCGTGCCATAAAGCCATATATTTTATCGAGGAACAGAAGCGATTCCGGGCTGCCGTAGCGGATGCCAAGCTTGATCATCAATTCTGCAAGACCCATCGAGCCAAGTCCTACGCGGCGCTCAAGCTTCTGATTCCTTTCGTTTTCTTCAAAGTGATAAGGAGTTGTATCGATTACGTTGTCAAGGAAACGTACGGACCATTGCGTTACCTTCGACAGCTCTTCCCAATCTACGTCATGCTTGGTTTCGTCATAGAATTTGGACAGGTTTATTGCGGACAGGTTGCAGACACCCCAGCCCGGCAGCCCTTGCTCGCCGCATGGATTCGTGCAGATGATCGGGTTGAAATACCAGCTGTTCGACATCTGGTTATAATATTCCATGAATACGACGCCAGGCTCTGCGGATTTCCATGCCGATTCGATAATCGTATGCCACACTTCGCGCGCACGAACGGTTTTATAAGGAATAACCCTCTTGCCTAGCTTCTTCCAGGCTTCCAGATCGCCGGTCCAAATATCGTCATAGCCTTCTTCCTTCGTATCCGGGAACACAAGCTCCCACTCCAAATCTTCCTTCACGGCTTTCATAAAGGCATTGCTTACGCATACCGACAGGTTGGCATTCGTCACTTGTCCCATCGTCTGCTTCACGGTAATAAAATCAAGAACATCCGGATGCCAATCATTGATCATCAGCATCAGCGCGCCTCTTCGGCTTCCGCCCTGCTCGATCAAGCCCGTTGTATAGCTGAACAGGCCTCCCCAGGACACTGCTCCGCTCGAAGATCCGTTAACGCCCGCTACTATAGCGCGGCGAGGACGCAGCGACGACAGGTTAATCCCTACACCGCCCCCGCGGGCCATAATTTCCGTCATTTCCGACAAGGTAGTCATAATGCCGCCGCGGCTGTCCTTAGGAGACGGAATAACATAACAGTTGAACAAGGTCAGCTCTTCACTGGCACCGGCTCCCGCGGCAATCCGGCCGCCCGGCACCAGCTTCCAGTCATCCAGAATGTAACGGAAGCGTTCTGTCCAGATCTGCCGTTTCTCTTCGCCTTTCTCTGCTCCTGCCATTGCCCCTGCCAGACGGTCCCACATTTCCTCCGGAGTCTTCTCTATCGTTAGCGTGAGCTTCTCCACGCTGCTCGTTACCGTATCCCCGCTTCTCAGCTTCACGGTCACTTCATCGCCGCTGCGGGCAATCACTTCCCCAACTTCCTTGGCCGGGAATTTCGGATCATCCTTTGTCAGGACCAGAACAACATCCCCTACTGCCGTGTTCTTTGTGTCCGCATTCTTCCAAGCATAGCGGTCCAAAAATATTTTCTCGCTAAGACCTTCCAATTTCCGCGTCATTACCATCCGATTGGTCCTTCCTCCCATGTCCCCTTATATCGCATGCACACCTGTTATTGTATGTGTCGGGCACCATATATTGTGTGTACTACTTATTATACTATACTACATATCGGTATCCACAGCTGTTTCCACCTATTTCGCCGCTATTCTCCGCTTACATCGCCGATTCTCTTTCTATTGCTTGTCTTATCGCTAATTTTACTCGTTTTATTGTTAAGATTTGTTGAAAAAGACCATACTAGTGACAACAATAATCTCTATTCGCCTAGGCGAAACGACTGACAACTCTCCCTCATTAAAGAGAGCTGCAACGTTTTGCAGGTGAAATATAAGCGCAGTATAGGGAAACTTGTACTTTCTTATATTTTAAAAAAGGAGCTGTCCAATCGTGACCTTTACTATGAATAATCAGGCGAATGTAAGTCCCGCTTCCAACGAAGCTTCTATTGTAAGGCGCAAGCTGCATCCGCTTGTTGACCTTCAATGTGACCGCACCTGGTTCGAAGAGCTGCAAAGCCGTATGGCGAAAAATGGACCTTGGGATGATTGGACGCTCTATCAGCTGTCGATGGAAGCCGAACAGGCCAAACGGATCGACAGCTTCGAACAATTGCAATGCCTGCGTACGCTGCCTTCCTTCGAGCCGATGCCGCATCAGATTGATACGGCGCGCAAAGTCGTGCACGAGATGGGCGGACGCGCTATTCTCGCCGATGAAGTAGGCCTTGGCAAAACGATTGAAGCCGGCCTTGTGATCAAAGAATATATGGTTCGCGGTCTCGTCCGGAGAGCGTTGATTCTTGTCCCCGCTTCCCTCGTCCTGCAATGGGTGAGAGAGCTGAATTCAAAGTTTGGCATTTCGGCCGTCGCCCAGAAGAAAGAACATACCTGGCAATATGACGTCGTTGTTGCTTCCATCGATACAGCCAAGCGCGATCCGCACCGCGACATCATTCTCGGCCAGGATTATGACATGATCATTATTGATGAAGCCCATAAGCTGAAAAACAAAAAAACGACAAACTATCAATTTGCGCTGCAGCTCCGCAAAAAATATTGTCTTCTTCTCACCGCTACGCCGATCCAGAACGATCTGGATGAGCTGTACAACCTCATTACGCTCTTGAAGCCCGGCCAGCTTGGCGGCCAAAGCGAGTTCGCGGCCAACTTTGTTGTCGACAAGCGGCTGCCGAAGAACGAGGAGCAGCTTCAGGATGCGCTGTCCACCGTCATGATCCGCAACCGGCGAGGCGATGGCGGCATATCGTTCACGAAACGCGTCGTGAAGAATATCCCTCTGGAGCTGTCTCCCGAGGAGAAAGCTCTCTATGATGCCGTAACGGCATTTGTCAGGGACCGCTACAAGGAAGACGGCGTCGATATGATGAGCATGCTTCCTCTCGTTACGCTGCAGCGCGAGGTATGCAGCAGCCGGGATGCGGTATTTATTACGCTTGTTAATCTGTTCAAGAAAACCGCCGAGGATTCTCCAATTCGCCCGAAAATCTGGGAGCTGGTTGAGTTCATCAAACAAATCAAGGCGAATACGAAAGCCGAGAAGGTCATGGAGCTTATCCAGCAGATTAACGACAAGGTGATTATCTTCACCGAATACCGGGCATCGCAGGAGTATTTGCTGCAATTCTTCCGCTCGCATAACATATTGGCCGTACCGTACCGGGGCGGCATGAACCGCGGCAAAAAGGATTGGATGATGGATCTGTTCCGCGGGCGGGCACAAGTGCTGATCGCAACGGAAGCCGGCGGCGAGGGGATCAATCTGCAGTTCTGTTCCCATATGATCAACTTCGACCTGCCGTGGAACCCGATGCGCGTCGAGCAGCGGATCGGCCGCGTTCACCGGCTTGGGCAGACGGAAGATGTGAAGATCTACAATTTATGTACGCTAGGGACAATTGAAGAGCATATCGTAAATCTGCTGCATGAGAAAATCAATCTGTTCGAGCTCGTAATCGGCGAGCTCGATCATATTCTGGAGCGGTTCGAGTCCGATGCCGGCTCCATCGAGCAGCAACTGGCGAAGCTGCTCCTTGAATCCGGCGAAGACACCACTCATCTGGAGGAGAAGCTTAACCATCTTGGTTCAACCTTCTCCAAGCTCCGGAGCGAAACGGATTCGCCCGAGGCTCCCAAAGGTTCAACCATCCTTGCTCAGATGACCGAGCTTGGCCAGAAAGTCGAGGTGAGACCGTGAATTCCAAGCAGGTCCATAAGTACGTCCAGCGTTTCCTTGAAGCGACAGAATGCTCAATCCTGGAGAAATCGCCGGCCCATTTTACCGTCAAGCTCTCCCCTGCCGCCGATCGCGAATTGACGAACCGTCCATTCTATTGGAGCTTTGTTGACCGCACGGGATCGGAGCCGGAGACGATGACCTATCTGTTCGTAACGGACAAGGAGAAGTATGAGGAGAACCTGACTTCACCGGCTCCGGCGCCGGCCCAGGCTGCGAATGCCGTGGATGCCGCGCTTAACCGCTCCTTCGGCTTTGTGAATAATAATCTGGCTAATGCTGTCCGCACGCCAAGAGAGGACCTCTACTTCGGCTCCCGCAAGCTGGAGCAGCTCTTTGGTGCAGCCAAAACGTCAGGGAGCTATGTGAACCTGTTCCAGGAGCCCGAAAGGCGCTCCAGCACTCCCTTCCAATCGACGCCGTACACCGCATGGCTAGGCGTTAACATGCGCGTTGAATTCGCCTGCGACCGGAAGCGAGAGGAAATACACAGCTACGGCGTCTCCCTTGCAACAGGACTGGTGGTAGAGAATTTCTATGACCGCCTCAAAAACCTCAAGCTGACGCCTCGGCTGCCTTCTAATATTCATCTGACCCGGAACGGTCTATCTTATGCGAAAGCATTGGGCGTAATCGAGACAAGCCTTGAACGCAAGCTGAAAAATTACGACTATGCCTGGGCGGAAGATGCGGCAGCAAGGCTGGAGGAAGAGCTGGACAGGATCCGCCATTACTATGATCCGATGATTAAGCATGCCGAAGATGACACAAAGGCCGCCATCGAGGAACAGTTCAACCAGCGCCAGACCGAGATCAGATGGCAATATGAGCCCAGGGTGACGGCTTCCGCCATTAACTGCGGTATTTTCCACCTGGAAGGCATCGAATAGATACAATCAGACGGCATTCGCAAGCATACGCCAAAAAAAGAACATCATAAACAATCATGCCCGCGACAGGTTCCAACAGCCTTCTGCGGGCTTGTCCAATATAATGGGAACATGTCAGAAACACATGCAGAATTAAGAAAGGGTGTGCCCTATGCAAAAGTGGATTCGACAAGCGGCTATAGCCGCCTTAGTAGTATCGACACTCCTTATCACCGCTACGACCGTTCAAGCCGAGCCAATCCCTCCTTCCCCTATAACGCAGCAAAATCAGCTCCAATCCGCGATTCGCGGCTGGATGGACGAGCTTGCGAAATTACCGGAATTCCATGCATGGAGCGACGCCGAATTTACCGTATCGCCGCTTGGTCCCGGCACGCATAGCTGGATTGCTATCGTGAAGGATAAAGGTCAAACCGCCGGCTATTTGGTTATTCAAGCCAAGGAAAATGGCGGATTCGCGCTTGGGGAATATGGAACCGGGGAATACTTGTTTGATCAGACAACGCTGCAACGGTCGCTTGTGCAACTTGAGCTGATCACGTCCTTGCTGGATTCCAACCAGGCCTTATATATTCATCCGTTGCTGGCTGTCTGGGATATTAAGGGCTCTGCCGAGGATACTTATCTGGATGGCATGAGCGGAGAATGGCTGCCTCTCCGGCAAACAACCTGGGATAAGGCAAGTAAAGCGGAGGAAGGCCTTGCAGTCCGTTATGCTCTGGAAGGCGATTCCGTTATCAAGAGGGCCGTCCGCAGCCGCTCCTTCGATCCTTACAGCAAGATGCCTTGGCTGACGGAGAAGCCCCTTCAAGCAACGGCAGAGCATACAGAGCTGGTCCTGAAAGCTTTAAGCTCCAAAGAACCGCTCCGTTATACGGCTGAGCGGTTTAATAAGGAAATGCTGTATGTGTGGTCGGTAACCGGCTATCATAATTGGGGAGATAACGGCACCGTATATGCCGCTCTGGAAACAGACGAGCTCGGCAGCAGCACAAGGTACATTCCCCTCAAGCTTCTTGCCGAGCTCGGTTACTTCTACCGTTAACGTTCCGTACGGCCTTTCCACCATAACAACACGCTTGATCCGCCCCATCCGAACCAGCGCGTCAGCCAATGCTCCCTTGCGGCTTTGGCTGACGCCTTTGCTTGTTTCCGTTCATCCTTCGGCGTCTCGATGTAGTTCACAAATTCCACGGTCATATATTTAATCAGATCATGTCCATTTGCCACGTTCGATCACCTCTGCGGTTTATTTGTTACTAGAAGTTTGCCCGGAATGCCCGGAACATAAACATGCATGAGTTTTCCTTCATTAAGCCACGCTATCGGTAGCTGCTTTATTACGGCGTCTTGGCATAAAGAAGGAGGAATTCAAGTTGTTTAAAATGATGCGGATCGCCGTTCTTGTATGGATTGGTTTGCTTTTGTCAACATCGCAGCTGTCAGCGGCCATGCCGGAAACCAAACAGCTCGCTCAAGCCCCGGAGGACAGCTGGACAATGCCGTCGGCGACCGTCTTGATTGATGCGGGGCATGGCGGCATAGATGGAGGAGCTACGGCCGGCGAAATTTTGGAGAAGAACATTAACCTGGCGATTGCCCAAAAGCTTTATCTGCTTCTGAACAGCCAAGGCATTCCCGCAGTATTAAACCGTACCGGCGATTATGCGCTAAGCGACGATAACCGATGGCATATAAGCCGTTCGCGGCACAAACGCGATTTGTCGCAGCGCCGCCAATTAACCGACGAGATTGAAACTACCATGCTGGTCAGCCTCCACGTGAACTGGACGAAGGACCGGTCCAAGCATGGTCCGCTTGTTCTTCATCAATCCTCCGGCGAAAGCGCGCTGCTGGCCTTTTGTATCCAGGATACGCTGAACAGACAGCAGCAGACGGCATTCTATCCGAGGGAAGGCAAACCCTTCTATTTGCTGCGCAAGGTCGATCAGCCTGCCGTCATTGTCGAAATGGGATTCATCAGCCATGAAGGCGACCGGCTCATGCTTACCGATCCGCGGCAGCAGCTCCGTATTGCTACGGCTATCGCTTCAGGGATTCGGCAGTATAAATGGATCGCCCGATAAAGAAGGCACCAGATTAGACAGCTTCACGAATTCTACATGGCCGTCCGACTGCATCGACGGAATAGATGCCTTCAGGACGGCTGCCGTTTTTTTGCCCGATGGCCCGACATGGCCAATGACGATGCAAGTATCGTGTGATTCCAGATGTTTTTTCGCAAGCGTTATTTGCTTGGCCACATGCTGCTCCGTATACACATCATCCAGGAAAACGTCATTGCCGAGTGCCGGCACCCCAAGCTCTTCGGTTACCTTCGGAACAACGGTCTTGAAGGTCGTACGGCTGTCGAGGAAGAATAGCCCCCGCTCCTTGCATACCGTGAGCACAATTCGCATGATCCGTTCATCCGCCGTGATTTTGGATCCCATATGATTGTTCATGCCAACGGCGTATGGGACATTATCGATCGCCTCTTCAACCCGCTTCCGTATCTCGGCGTCGCTGAGATCCGCCGTAATCGCTCCCGGTCCCAGCCATTTCTTGAGCCCTTTATTAGGCTCCATTGGCATATGTACGATAACGTCATGACCAAGACGATGCGCTTCTTCCGCATCCTTTTGGGTTGTTGGCATAAACGGCATAATCGCAACCGTGAATTTGACAGGAAGCTTCAGCATCTCTTCCGTACCGTCCATTCCGTTGCCGAAGTCATCGATGACGATGGCGAATTGTCTTGCCGATTTGGCTTGTTCCTCTTCAGCCGCAGTTACTTGCCCGGCACTAACAGGCCATAATAACAGAAGTGCAATGATCCCAATGGCAGCTGCCCTGCAAGGTTTATTCATGACATACACCCTTTCCTGATTATCTCTTTCATTGTTTGTCCAACCGAGGAAAAATATGCTGAATTTTGCAACTTTATCGGATCCCTTGACGAACGAATCGTGTACATGCTACCATTAGGGACGTAATAAGGCATGCGGTCGTGGCGGAATTGGCAGACGCGCTAGATTCAGGTTCTAGTGGTGTAACAGCCGTGGAGGTTCGAGTCCTCTCGACCGCACCATACATAAAGGGTTTCAGCGCATGAGCTGGAGCCTTTTTTATTTGTCCAATTTGAATTGTAATTCTGATGAGCCGTCAATCTTCATTTAAATTTAACAAACCGCTTGACTCTTCCCATGAAATAATGCTATTATATCTTTCGTTGGCAACAACATTTGCGGTCGTGGCGGAATTGGCAGACGCGCTAGATTCAGGTTCTAGTGGTGTAACAGCCGTGGAGGTTCGAGTCCTCTCGACCGCACCAACTTTACTAACTCAAAGGTTTTGGACAGTCTAGCGATAGACGGCCAAAGCCTTTTTTTGTTGTTCTCCTTTTACTCCGGCAAATAAAAAAGCAGGCAACTCTGCCGAAACAGAATTGCCTGCTGTACTTGCTTGCTACTCGGCAGAACCGCGTTCGCTTGAGGCAAGCTCAACGCGGTAATTGCGGCTCAGCTTAACGACCCGCTTGTTCTTGCGCCGGATCACGAATGTGGTATCATCCCATGCAACAACGATCCCTACCACATCGTTAACTTCCATCTCGTCACGGACGACCCGAACAAGATCCCCGCTTACTCGGAACTGATCTAACTGCTCTTCACTAATCACCGCTAATACCTCCGTACGGATTAACCGACATGCTCCTTGGAATCATTGGTTTCATACCACTCGTCGAGCACTCGTGAAGACATAACGCGTTTTGCAATATATTCTGCCTGACGTTCCGTGAACTGATCTTTCCATTCCTCACCGAGTTCATCACAAAGCTTCACAATAGTAAGAAGTTCCGACCAAGCGACATAACGCTTGTACCAGAAAAATTGCGGATGCTCAATCATATAAGGATACAAATCATCAAATTCCGTATGCTTACAATCAAGTGCGCGTTCGAAGTGGACTTTCGCGTCACCTAGTTTCGCAGTCAAAAATTCAGAAGTTAACATTGCTGCTGCCTCCCCTCGGTTATTCACTCTCATTATAACTTAGTCGAACTGAATTTGCCCGTTTTTCAAAGAAGTAACATTTACAAGTGATTCTACCCGTACGCCTTGCTCGCGCAATGTTCTCGAACCGGCCTGGAACGATTTCTCCAGTACAATCCCCATGCCTACCAGGTGAGCGCCTGATCTTTCAATGATTTTAATAAGTCCGCGGGCTGCATCGCCATTGGCGATGATGTCGTCGATGAAGAGCACTTTATCTTCATTCGACAAGAATTGCTTCGACACCATGATGTCGGTCACCATCCCCTTCGTGAAGGATGGAACACGCTCCGAATAGGCATCCGGATCCGCGATTAATGTTTTCTTGCGACGCGCAAATACAAGCGGTACGCCTAGCACATAAGCCGCTGCATAAGCAACGGGAATACCAGAGGATTCAATCGTAAGTACTTTCGTAATTTTCTCGTCAGCAAACCGTTTAGCGAATTCATGTCCCATTTCCATCGTAAGAGCAGGATCGACCTGGTGGTTAAGTATGGAATCCAGTCGCAGCACATCGTTTGAAAGCACCGATGCCTGCTCTAAAATTCGTTCTTTTAAAATATCCATCGTCATTTCCCTCCACCAAAATCTCTTTTCGATAACTTACCATAGGATAGGCGAACAACGCAACCCGGCTTTTTCAATTTTTTTATCGAAGAAGGATATGGCGTCTATATAGTAGAAGGAATGTATAATGAAGAAACTTTTTCCAGATGCAGGCGTTATAAGGATAAGAGAATTGGACAAAAGCGACCCCAAAGGAGCGCAATAGAATGAAGAAGACTATACGGAAATACGACACGGCAAAATGGGCGGTCGTCCTTGCTTTTACCCTGATTACCACAGCAGGCTGCACAAGCGGATTAAACCCGAACTCCCAATCAAGCATGCTGCCTGCCGATAATCATAAGGATACTTATTTAACGGGAGATACCCCGCAGAAAACCTATCTTCAAGGGCAAGAGAAAGAGAACGGAGTTTCCGAGAAGGAGCCATACTCAAACGGCGCAAATACGAACGGCGGAGACACAAGCGCAGAGTCATCGGGCAAAACCACGCAAGCCTCGGCCAAGCAGCAATGGAATGCGGCTCATCCGGTCATGCTGGGGTTAGCCATTGGCGATTCCAATGCCAAGGTGTCGGAGCGCTACGGTAAAGCAGATGATGTTTACAGCCTGGAGGATGATTCGGAAGCCATTGAAGTATACGAATACAAAGGCTTCGCCGTCGGAATTAATGCGCAAAAGACCATTCAATATATTGAGGTTTACGATAAATCGATTGTAACCGGTCTAAGCGGCATACGGGTCGACGACCGGACGGAGGCCGTTCTGAAGGCGCTTGGCAAGCCCTCTTCGCAGAACAATTACATTATTACTTATCAGGGGAAAGACTCTTTGCTGAAGTTTGACCTTGATCCGGATCGCGACAAAATCGTTTCCATTAAGCTGTTAGCCGGGGCATAACCGGTTGCGCCTGAAGTTGCTGTCATGCCCGTCCCTCTTTGGACATACCTTTTATATAGAAGGTTATCTCGGGAGGACATGCCATGGCAAAGCGTACAGGTAAGGTTCTGCAAATTGCTTCTACTTATATAGGCACCATTGTAGGCGCCGGTTTCGCGACTGGACAAGAGATCTTGCAGTTTTTCACCCGCTTCGGTTATTGGGGTACGCTGACGATCGCGGTTGCGACGGCGCTCTTTATATGGCTGGGCGGGAAAATGATGATCATTGCCAGCGACATTGGGGCAAAATCGTACGAGGATCTTAATATTGCTTTATTTGGCGAGAAGTATGGGAAGTGGATCAGCCATTTCATGCTTCTTATCCTATTGGGAGTGACGGCCGTCATGCTCGCCGGCGCCGGCACGATCTTTTACGAGAATTGGAATATCTCCTATCAGTCCGGCTTAATCATCACGATTGCCGCCTGTTACTTCCTGCTGCGCAAGGGAATGAAGGCGATCTTGACGGTTAATGCCATCGTCGTGCCGATCATGCTTTTGTTCACGGTCCTGATTATGCTGGATACCTTTCAAACGCCGGAGTCCAGCAGATTCATTACCATTTCCACCGATCATTCGGTGTGGGCCGCATGGGCCTCCCCTTTTCTGTATACGGCTTTTAACCTGTCTATGGCCCAGGCCGTACTAGTACCGCTTGGCGCGGAGATCCGGGACCGAAAAACCATTGTGCTTGGCTCATGGATCGGCGGTATCGGCATAGGAATCATGCTGCTGGCCGGACATATTGCGCTATCGGTTCATATGCCCGGCATTCAGCAGTTTGCGATTCCGATGGGAGGCATCGCCAAGCAGCTTGGCCATGTCGTCCAGTACATTTATATTTTTCTGATCTTTGCCGAAATCTTTACCACGCTTATTGCCGATATCTACGGCCTTACCCTCCAGCTGCAGGAGCGGCTGAAATGGTCTCGTCCGGTGTTGACCTTCGGGGTGCTCGCCTTCTGCTTTGTCGCAAGCCAGATCGGCTTTGGCCCGCTTCTCTCTACCTTGTATCCGATCTTTGGCCTTATCAGCTTAGGCTGGCTATACCTGATTATTAGGCGAAAGATGGCCCACTAGCTGCCGACTTCCGCCGGGAAGCTGAATTTGAAGAGCATGAGGAATATGGCTCTGGAGGACATCCCGGATATGCTCATGACACGTAAACAAAATCATTTGCCGCGTTGACGTCAGCTCGCCTAGCAAATGCGCTGCCGCCTCCAGACGCCGGCGGTCAAAGTTCACAAATAAATCATCCAGCAGCAGCGGCAGCCCCGCTGCTGCTGTTCGTTCTGCGGCAAGCGCCAGCCGCATCGCCAAATAGATAAGCTCCGCTGTTCCGCGGCTCAGCATGACGGAATCGACCAGGCGGTTATCCGAGGCCTCAAGCCGGATAGAAGGCTGATCAGGCGAGGTAAGCACCCGGATATACCGTCCTTCGGTAAGCCTGCGGACGTAATCGCTAGCCAGCTTGAGCAAGGCAGGCTGCCTCTCTTCCTCATAGATCCGTTTCGTCGCCCGGATCAACGAGGCGCTGACAGACAACACGGCATATCGCTCCGCATCCTGAGCCAGCTGGGCGATCGTCATTTCCTTAACCGCCAGCAGCTCCCGGTGCTTCTCCTCTTGCAGCAGATGGTCCAGCTGCTGACGGAGCCTGCCGCGCCTGTCCAGCAGCTCCGCCTTGCTTTGCTCCAGCTGCTTTGTTTTATTTTTCAAATCTATAAAAAGCCGTTCAAGCTCGTCTCCGTCATTTGTAGACAGAAGCTGCTCGAGTTCATTTATCCGCAGCTCTGACAAGCCAGCCGTAATTTCAATCTGCAGCTTGGAGCTCTCGAGAAGGATCTCTTCCAATCGGGAGCGGTGAACCAGGACCGCGGCGAATTCGGACTCACTCTTGAAGCCGGCGCCATCGAGGAGGGTTTGCATGGAAGATGCAAGGATTAGCTGCTTGTCCTGTGCAGCAACAGATGCAATATGCAAGGCTTGCAGCCGCTCATCCAGCCGGGCGGCTTCTTCCTGCGCCGCCGCTTGCCGGCGCAGCTCCGCCTGCAGGAGCCGCAGCGCAAGCGTTGGCTCCGAAGGCAGACGATGCGCCGCGTCGGGGAAAGCGGCGCAGAGCTCCGCCGCGCGGATCTCGAACGCGGCGAGCTGGGTCTCCGCCGCGGCCTGCTTCGCCGCGCGGCGGTCCCGCTGCTGGAGCCGGAGCAAAGCTTGCTCGGCGAGCTCGAAGACTTCAAGCGCTGCGTCCGGCGACATGTCCGGCAGCGCCAGCGCTTCCAGCCAGCCGCGCCATTGGCGGACGGCGGCCGCATGCTCTTCGGCCGCGGCGGCAGCTGCCTCGCGGCGCTCGCCCGCGGCAGCGCGAAGCCGCGCATGGCGGCGCGCCAGCTCGAGGCGGCCGGCGCCGAGCTGCTCGCTGCGCTGCAGCGCGATGGCGCGAGCCTCGGCCGCGGCGCGCAGCTGCTCGCGAGCCGCGGCGGCCTGCGGCGGCTCCGCCAGCAGCGCTGCGGCGGCTTCCGCGGGCGCGCCGACGAGCGCCGCGAGCGCTGCGCGGACGCGCTGCTCGCGCGCAGGCGCTGGCGCTGGCGCCGGGCCGCGAGTGCGCCGCGGCCCGCGCCTAACCGCGCGGCGGCCGCGGGCCTGCGCCAGCGCGGCCAGCGCCAGCGCGAGCGCGCCTAGCGCAGCAGCTGCGCCGGCTGCGCCAGGGAAAGCGCCGCCGCCAAGCGAGGCGGCGCCCAAAGCAACAGCGGCGCCGCCGGCCAGCGCCGCGCCGATCCATAGCGGGCCGGCAGAGCCTTGACCCGCCTCCTCTTGCGCGGCTGAACCGCTCTGCAGCCGCTCGAGCTCCCACTCGCGCAGCGCGGCATCGCAGCTGTTCCACGCTGCGCGCATCGCTTCGCTCGTTTGAGGCAGGAATGCGGCGCCGCTGAACGCCATGCGCCCGCTTGCGGCAGCTTCAGCTTGCGCAAGCTCGACCTCCGCTTCGGCAAGCAGCTGAGCAGCCTCCCGCTCCTGCTGGCTCGCCGCATGCAGATCGGCGTTCAGCCTCTCTATATTGCGGCCTGCCGCCACTTCAAGCTGTCTTTGCCCCCGCACGTATTCCCGGTCGGATACGGTCAGCTGCAGCTCAAGCAGCTGCTGCTCTCCCCAGTTCGGAGCGATTCGTCCAAGCAGACGCGCTAATACTTCTTCATCCGATTGCAGCTCCGCGATTAGCGTAAGTCTCTCCTCGCGCAAGAGCTGCATCCGTTCGCTTTCAAGCAGCAACGCTTCGGCTTCTTCCTTCCGGGCGAGCAGCTCTTCATTAACCTGGATCGCCAAGCGCTTCTGCCTGATCAGCTGCCGTTCTTGCTCAAGCTGCTCCCGTTCATGGCTCTGGCTGCTTCGCTCCTTCTGAAGCTCATGCCATTGATGCTCCGCTTCGGGAGTAATCCGCCCCGCATCGGCTATGCCTTCCTGCTCCCTATCAAGCTCAAGCCTCCTCAGCCAAAACGGCCGTATCGCATGAGCTTTGCCCGCCAGCTGCGCGGCAGACTGCCGCTCGGGCAGCTCTGCATCCAGCCTGCCGAGCTCAAGACCAATCCGTTCCATCTCCTGCTGCAGCTCATTGTATGCCTGAATGGCATCCGCCTGCTTCCGTAGCTCCTGCTCCGTCTGCTCCAGTGTCTTCAGCTGTTTATTTATCTGCTGGTTAACCCCGCGCGGCTTGAACAGCTGTTCCATCTCCTGCTGCAGCTTCTTCTCGGCGGCAGCAATCGCTTTGCCGTTCTCCCAGCCGGCATGATACAAATACCTTCCCAGCTCGTCATGCGACAAGGCTCCGACCTGCTGCAGCTCCGTTAAAGTAATCGCGTACAGCTCCCGAAAAAGCTGTTCGCTTGTTCCGCCAAGATAGGTCCGCTCCCATTCCTCCTGCGTTGGCCAGCTCTCTTCTTCCGCTTGATGCTCAAGCTTTGCATGACCAAGCCTCCGCAGCTTCAAGCGGCCCCCGTTCTGACTGGCATAACGCTCCGCTATGTAAGAACAGCCATCCTCGTCTTCAAACACCAGCTGTCCGCCATGCGTTCCGCCGTTTACCGGCTCTTGCCGTTCTGCCGGTTGGTTCCGCCTTGCAAAACCGTACAGAATCGTACGGATGAATCCGAACAACGTGCTTTTACCTGCCTCGTTCATGCCATACAAAACAACGGAAGGGCCGTCCAGCCGAATGTTTAATCCCTGCAGCCGGCCAAAACCGTCAATCCGGGCCTCAAGCAGTTTCATTCATCCTTCCTCCCTTCTCTACCGTCAGCCGTAAGCAGTCCAATAGCAAGCTCTCTAGCCTGCTCCAGCCAATGCTGGGGTAGCTCGTCCCATCGTCCGCGGAGCAGCCTTCCCAGCTTTGCATGTCCGGAGAGAGGGGCGACGGCTGCGGCAGCTTCCCGCCTCCATGCGTCCTTCTCGGCTTCCAGCCGCAACGTAAGCCTGAACAATTCACCGGCAAAGCTGTCCTCGTCTTGCAGCTCCGACAGCTCAAGCTGAGCTTTCGTATTTCCTTCAAGAGCATAAACCCATGCCTCGAGCGGCAATTGCTGCAGCTGCTCCAGCAAGGCACGGATCGTAAGCGTCTCCGTCAGCTTAGGATGCAACGGACCTTGACCGTCCAGCAGAAGCCGAAGCATGACCGTCCGCCCTTCTCCTTCAGATGCAAGCAGCTCAGCCTGCTCTTCGAGCCGTTGAAGCAGCTCCTGCTCCGTATTTAGTCCCGCAATAGAAACCCTAGCCTCCAGCCACCTGATTTCATCAAGCGGCACAAAGGTCAATTGAACGGCCCGTGAAGAGGAAACCTCAACCACATAGCATCCTTTTGGTCCTGTTTCTCTCGGATTCCGCCCCTGAATATTGCCCGAATAAACGACATGCGGATATTCATGCAGCACTTTTCTTGTATGTATATGGCCTAATGCCCAATAATCGAATCCTTTGCCAACCAGCTCCTCAAGCGAGCAAGGCGCATACGGATCATGGGCTTGATCCCCGTTCACGTTGCCATGCAGCATCGCGATATGGAAAGGCGCACCTTCAACCGGCGAATAGCCTGCCGCCAAATTATCGGTTACGTGGCGCTTCCCGTAAGACATCCCGTAAACAAAAGCAGCCAGCTCACCGTTTCTGCAGTAAGCCGGCCGATATTCCATTCCGCTTGCGCCAAATTGCGTCACGTTGGAAGGAAGCTTCAGCTCCGCCCTGGCGCCGTTAAGAGGATCATGATTGCCGTGTATGACAAATACAGCTATTCCATGCTGCTGCAGACGTTCCCATTCCTTCATTAGAATAAGCTGCGCTTTCAGCGAACGGTCCGCCTCATCGTACAAATCACCGGATATGACGATAAAATCAACCTGCTCCCGAATCGCCGTCTCCGTTAGCCGGCGCAGGGCGCTGAAGGTAGACGCCATCAGCCTCTCCTTCAGCGCATCCGGCACCTTGCTCATTCCGCGAAACGGACTGTCGAGATGCAAATCTGCCGCATGTATAAATCGAAAAGGAACCGTCACGATTATTCCTCCGGTTTCAGCGATAAATAAACTCTCTTCATCTGCGAGATGACCCGCTGGAGCGAATAGACCTTCTTCGCTTTATCCCAGCCTGCGCGCGCCAGATTGTAGCGGTAAGTCGGATCCACTACCAGCTTCTCGAGCGCATCCGCGAGCGCAGGCGCGTCTTCCGGCGGCACTAACAGACCGTTTACCCCGTCTTCGATTTGCTCGGCAATGCCGCCGACGTTTGTTCCGACAAGTGCCAGCCAGCACAAAGCCGCTTCCGCAAATACGGAACCGAAGGCTTCCGCGCGCGAAGGAAGAACAAAGACGTCGAAGAACGGCATGAACTCTTCGGGATGAAGCATGTAACCGTAAAAAATAATGTCGTCGTATAGGTCCAGCTTAACAGCAAGCTGCTCCAGTTCCTCCCGGATTGGCCCGTCCCCGATAATATGCAGGACAAAAGGATGCCCGCGCCGCTTCAGTTCCGCGCAAGCGTGCAGCAGAATATCCAGACCTTTCGCCGGCACAAGACGGCATACCGTAATAAATTGAGGTACGGCATTCTCGTGGGCGATTGGCTTGAAGCGTTTCTCGTCAAACCCGTTCGGAATAACTTTAATAACCGAGGTATCCTTCATATAAGGAGATAAATAAGTCCGGAATGAATCCGATACCGTAAGCAGTCGGTCAAGCTTGGCTTCCAGTTCACCGTAGATCGAAGTCAAGAAGCGGTGCGCCGTACTGTTTTCTTCAATTTTTCCGTTCAGGACAAGCTCCCGTTCGAAGCTGGAGTGAATCGTCATCATCACGGGCGTATCCGGATACAGCTGCTTCATAACAAGCGCCGCGATTGGATGATGCGCATGAATGATATCATAAGACTTTTTAAGCCGAAGACGCGTCCACCAAATATAGTCCCGCATCGTCTGCAAATATTTATCAACGATAGGATCACCAAGGAACGGTGTCACATCAAATGTTTCGAATACGATTTCTTCTTGTCCTTTGCCTCTTACCCGCTTCGGAAGCGAGAATAATTCCATCTGCCAGCCCAGTTTCAAAAAACGCTCTTGAATGTAAGGCACCATGGAGGACACGCCGCCCGGTTGTTCCGGCGGAAAAAACAATGCTTGTAGTATATTCAATGTCCTTCCTCCTAAAATGAATTATCACACAAATAGTCTCATTCCTGACTATTTGTGATGATTCATGCTTCGAATGCATTCGCTAAAAAAAATTTTCATACAAGTGGCTTACTCTGTGCCACTTGTGATAATTTTTGCTTCGTAAGCATGTGCTTATGAATTATCACACAAATAGTCTCATTCCTGACTATTTGTGATGATTCATGCTTCGTAAGCATTCGCTAAAAAAAATTTCATACAAGTGGCTTACTCTGTGCCACTTGTGATAATTTTTGCTTCGTAAGCATGTGCTTATGAATTGTCACACAAATAGTCTAATTCCCGACTATTTGTGTGATTCATGCTTCGTAAGCATTCGCTGTTGATCCTCTTTAATTTTAACCAGTTATAAGCCGATAACTTAATTATGGGAGATCAAGCTCTTTCGTTCCAGTGTCAACCTTTTACCATCTCGTAAATCATGATATATTAGAACATATGTTTCTGTAAAGCAACACTCCATAGGATATGGTGATACTCATTTATGACAATTCTAACCTGGCTTACCGGGCCTAACGGCCAGCTTATTTCTTCCGCATGTGTCATTATCATCCTTATACTCATGCTTTTCATGTCAACCCGGCTGTATACCAGTTATCGGAACAAACGCATCTACCGGCTGCTCACCTTAACGATCCCGCTCTTTATGGTGCAGAACACCGTTCTTGCGATGCTCGCTTATCCCGAGCAGGAGCTTCCGCCATGGCTTCATGTTGTTTCGATGATTTTACAAATCGTCTCTTTTATTATTATAAACTTTGTGTTCATGAAATTATATACTCATCGTGGCGCACAGATAAAAGTTGCCCCCTTCGTGCTGCTGATTGGCTTGACCTTTTTTATCGCCCTGCTGCAGTACATGTTTATTGATCCGTCCGAAGAAGTTCTGCTCCCGGGAGGGCAGTACCGTTTTCTTGCTCTTGATTTCTACTCATTAATTGTGACCTTCCTGATTCTGCTTGGCACCAAAGGGGCGGAGATGAACGGCAAGTTCTCGGCCAGCCTCATTACCTATTTCATCCTGGATCTATCGAGAATTGCTGATGGTTATGTGTTCCACGGCACTGTGGATTGGCTCGTGTTGCTCAGCTATTTTCTGCCGGTCGTCTATTTCATGCAGCTCTTCCTCCTGCTGTTCGAATGGGTGATCGAGCGGCTGATGATGACTTATCAGTCATCGATTACGGACGGTTTAACAGGCTTGTACAACCGGCGGCATTTCACCTCAAAGGCGGAGCAGCTGCTGCAAAATCAGAAAGGACTTGCCGTTATTTTCTGCGATATCGATAACTTCAAGAAGCTTAATGATACGCAAGGCCATCATAAGGCCGACGGCGTTCTGAAGCAGGTGGCTGAGATTATGAAGGAAGAATCCGCGGGAATCGGAGCGGCTGGCCGTTACGGCGGCGAAGAGCTGCTAGCCTGCATAACTACCGAGCGGGTTAAGCCGGAACGAGTCGCCGAATCCATCCGCAGCCGCGTCGAAAAAGAAACCATTGTAACCGTAAGCGTTGGCGTCAGTACTTCCAAGGATAGTCAGGAAGTCGTCCAGCTCATCAAGCTGGCGGACGAGGCCATGTACCATTCGAAAACCACCGGCAAAAACAAGGTATCCCTATTCCATTCCTTACCGTCCAGCAAGAAAAAAGCACTAACAACCTAAAAAACAGGGTCTAGTCTTAGCAGCCGTATGCCGCTACAGATTAGACCCTGTTATTTTATTCTCCACAATTCATACAGTCCAATCCGGTCCCCAATATTCCCCCGCATTCACTTTCCCATAAGCCCCATACACTCTCCATTTCTGCTCATTTCCCCCACCACTACCTGTAAGCTCCAAAAGCTTCTTACACTCCGGAGTTTCTTCCTCAAATCACTCTGTAAGCTCCAAAGGCGTCTTCCCCATCTCCATCCACCTAACTTTTTAACCAATCCCTTATCTGTAAGCTCCAAAAGCTTCTTACACACTAGCGTTTCTTCCTAAAATCACTCTGTAAGCTCCAAAGGCACCTTACATTTCTCCATCCACCTAACTCTTTAACCACTCCCCTCACCTGTAAGCTCCAAAAGCTTCTTACTCATCAGCGTTTCTTCTTCGCCGCATCTCTCACCACGAACAAAAAAAGCCCGCTCCCCTATCCGGAGAGCGAGCACCACATGACTAACCTTCATTTACTTCCTTACCAACCCGCTCAAGAGCTGTCCCAGCTCTTCTACCGTTCCCGACAGATAAGTCGGCTCTGCGAGCCTCAATTCTTCTTCGCTGCCATAGCCGTAGCCCACGCCGATAGTGTCCATGCCATGACGCTTGGCGCCGATAATATCATGCTTGCGATCGCCAATCATGATGGCATCCTGCGCGGACAAGCCGCAGGTTAGAAGCACATGCTCGATAACTTCCCCTTTATCGACGCGCGTATTATCCAGATTGCTGCCGCCAATAAACTCGAAGTATTCGCTCAGCTCGAAGTATGCGATGATTTTTTCAGCGAAGAAGGTAGGCTTCGACGTAGCGACATACAATGATGCCCCCTGCTCCTTCAGAGCTGCAAGGACTTCTTTTATACCCGCATATCGCTCGTTCTCGTACATGCCTCTCTCCGAAAAATATTCCCGGTAGTAAGCAATAGCCTGGGTGACCATTTCATCCGTAAAGCCGTAAAACTCCTTGAACGAGCCGGCTAACGGCGGTCCAATGAAAGGATCGAGGACATCGAGATTATCTACCTGAATGCCGAATTTGCTCAGAGAATATTGAATAGCGCTTGTGATGCCCAGCTTCGGGTCGGTTAAAGTACCGTCAAGGTCAAATAAAATAGCGGAATACGTCTTTGTCATAGCAGGGTCAGCACCTCGGATAATTGTTTGATTTCGAATTTAGGTTGAACGGGTGTCGGATTCGTCTTGTTATGCGGGTTATACCAGCAGGTATCGATCCCGCTGTTCAGACCGCCTTGTATATCAGAGGTTAATGAATCCCCTACAATCAGCACTTTGCCCGGATCGGTAATGCCAAGCTTATTAAAGGTGTACTCGAAGATGCCAAGATGCGGCTTCTGATAGCCCGTATCCTCCGATACGATGATATGCTCGAAATAATGATCCATGCCCGCCTTGGCAAAACGCGACAGCTGCACTTCCCGGATCCCGTTTGTAATAATAGCGAGTCTGACCTTGGAGCGCAGCTCTTCTACAAGCTCCACTGCCCCGTCGATCAAATAGGCGCCAGCTCCCAAATAATTTAAGTACCGGCTGCTGAACTCGTCAGCGCCTATGGTTATGCCCGTGCCGGCGAACAACCGGCTGAAGCGTTCCACCCGAAGGTCGGCAAGCGAAATGGCACCTTTTTCGAAATCATTCCACAGCTCCTGGTTAATGGTCCGATAGATCGCTACATAGTCGGTATCCGGCGATTGGATGCCAAATTCCTCAAAAACGCTTGAAAGCGCGTAGTCCTCGGCTTTCTTATAGTCGAATAGCGTATCATCAGCATCAAATAATATGACATCGTAGTTCATAACAGATTAACTCTCCTTGCTTTCATCATTTACTATACTTCCAGTGTCCCTTGCAAAATCAGCTTCGCTTGGCCGGTCAACAGGACACGGCTGCCGTTAACGGCAACCTTCACGATGCCTCCGCGTTTGGAAGCCTGATATCCCGTCAGCTCCTGCTTGCGAAGCCTTCTTGCCCAATACGGCGCAAGCGCGCAATGAGCCGAACCCGTTACCGGATCCTCCAGTATGCCCGCATTCGGATAGAAGGCACGGGATACGAAATCATAAGGCGAGCCTGCTGCCGCCTTCGCCGTAACAATGACCCCTCTGCCACCCACCGCGATAAGCTGCTGCTGATCGGGCTTTAGGCTGCGCACCGTTTGCTCACTATCTACCTCAACCACATAGTCCATACGGTTCTTGCCCGTATAACGGGGAATTAGTCCAAGTCCCTGTATAAGCGCTTCCGGGGCGTTCACCGGCTGCGCCGTCTCTTCCGGAAAGTCCATCGTCATCCAGCCGTCAACGGCGTCATACGCAACGGTGAGAATCCCGCTCTTGGTAACGAACCTGGCCGTATCTTGCGGCTGGAGTCTCCCTGTCTGCCACAGCACAAATGCTGAAGCCAATGTGGCATGACCGCAGAGATCAACTTCCGTCTCCGGCGTGAACCAGCGCAGGTCATAGCCGTCGTCGATCGGCACCAGAAAGGCAGTCTCGGACAGATTCATCTCTGCTGCCACCTGCTGCATCCACCGCTCGTCTTCCGGCTTCTCGCATAAGCACACCGCTGCCGGATTTCCGCGGAACGGGTCGCTTGCAAAAGCATCCACCACATAAATGGGTTTCATTATCCGCCCTCCTTATTGTCTTTATTATAAACCATTAAAAAAAACAGGGACACCAGTGGGACAATGTCATTAGGTTAAACTTAAATGACATTGACCCGCGGGGTACCCTGTTTCCTATTTATTCGTCTCGCAATGGAATAAGAAGCTCAACCTCTTCCTCTTCCCAATGCCGTTCATCGGTATAAAAGACTTCAATGGCCAGTGCGCTGTCATGCTTGTTCAGCTTCCGCTCGTTCATCCAGGCAAACAGCTGTTCATAAGCTTCGCCAATCCGTTTGTTTGTGGTCGCTACCATGGCATAACGGTGTTCCGGAATCGTGAACTGCACCATCCCTTTGGGCAGCTCCTCCATATGATACACCTCATAACAAGCCCAATAAGAGGCAAATACCTCATTGCCGAAATACGGGCTGTATAAGACAGGTGATTTGGATACGGTGTTTAATTCATGCTTGCGTGACAAAAACTCGCTCTGCAGCCGGATTGCTTCATCCGGAAAGGTAGAATACGGACCGCAATAGCTGATTCCGGCCAAATGAATAGCAGGCTTCGTAATGATGGAGCAGTTGTCCAAGCGAATACCTCCTAAAAAGTTTTCGAAGCAAAACTTACTTCGAAAGCATTGGCTTAAAGTTTTGCCAAGGTGAAACGGCTTCGCCATCCTTAGGCGGTAAAGCGCGTTTCATTCCTGAGAACTCTAAGCCAAATTAAAAGATAATTTGAAAACTCTTAGAATTGAAGCAAAACTTACTTCGCACTCAAAGAATTTAACGGTACGTATTAAGCAGGGATGAGCTTCATTTCGCCATTAGTGTAACATGATTGCCATTTTTAGGATAGTATTTTAATTGTTTTTTCCTGCTCTCCACAGGCACAAAAAAAGCCGGCTCATAGAGAGCCGGCTTTGGATGATTTTACATATTAAAAACGAAATCCTCGTCGCGCAATTGCTCAATATGCACGGTGCGCACATAGCCATTGCCTTTTTTCGAGAAGAAGTCATGCTGCTTGGTATGCGTGCTGATACCGTTGAAGACGATCGGGTTAACCGGCTCTTCCGGGAAGTAAGAATCGAAGCCCAGGTTCATAAGCGCTTTGTTCGCATTGTAACGGACATAAGCCTTCACTTCTTCCTGCAGGCCAATCGGGGTATACAGGTTATCCGTGTAGACCACTTCGTTCTCGTACAGCGTGTTCAGAAGCGCGTACACTTCTTCTTTCAGCTGCGTCTGCTCTTCCGGCGTGAACTCGTTGAACAGCTCCTGAGCCAGAACGCCAACGTACAGGCCGTGGATACTTTCGTCGCGAAGGATCAGGTCGATGATCTCGCCGCTGCTTGTCATTTTGCCCTGGCCAGCCAGGTACAGCGGATAGAAGAAGCCGCTGTAGAACAGGTAGCTTTCCAGGAATACCGATGCAGCCATCGCTTTGTACAGCTGCTGCTTGGTCTCAATGCCTTGGTACCACGAAGAAATCAATGTCGCTTTCTTCTGGAGCTGCTCATTGGTCTCCACCCATTGGAAGATCGCGTCGATCTCTTCCGCCGAAGCCAATGTCGTGAAAATACTGGAGTACGACTTCGCATGGATCTGCTCCATCATCGACATAAACGCCAGTACCGCTTTGCGCTGCAGGCCGTCCACATGCTCCAGGATTTTCGGCATGCCGATGCCGCCTTGAATCGTATCGAGAAGCGTCAACCCGCCCAGCACGTTTTTGTACACGCTGCGCTCGATGTCGCTCATTTCCATCCAGTCCATTTTATCGTCGGAGAGCGGAATTTCCTCGTCTGTCCAGAACTGCATAACGTTCTGCTGCCAGAAGGTAAGAGTAAAGTCGTCATCCGGACGGTTCCAGTTTACTGCTTTCATTAATCCTACTCCTTTGGTAGAAGGCTGCTGTCCGATAATCATCTTCCGGCAGCCTTGTCATTAGTTCAAATTATACGGCGCAGCTTGTGCATTCCTCAACGGAAAGACGCTTTGTTCTCGTATAGTAGAGCGATTTGAGGCCCTTCTGAGCGGCATAAATGTAGAAGCGCGCCAGTTCGCGGGTCGTTACGTTACTGTTCACGTGAAGAACCGTCGAGATGCCTTGGTCCACGTGCTGCTGAATTTCCCAGATCAGGTCGATCAGCTTAAACTGATCAATATTGTAAGCCGATTTATAGTAGAAGTAGTTATCTTGAGCCAAGTAAGGCATCGGATAGTAGGTTGTCGAGTTCGCATAAGTACGTGTCTCGATATGTTCTACGATCGGCATAACGCTCGAAGTCGAGTTTTGAATGTACGAGATGCTTTGTGTCGGTGCGATTGCCAGACGGTAAGCATGGTACAAGCCGTATTTCTGTACTTTTTCCTTCAAAGCTGCCCAGTCTTGAGGAGAAGGGATCTCCATGCCTTCGAATAATGCTTTCACTGTATCCGACGCCGGACGGTAGTCTGTCTCGATATAACGCGTGAAATAAGTGCCTTTCGCATATTCCGAACGGTCGAAGTCTTTGAATGATTTGCCGCGCTCTTTGGCGATTTCCATGCTTTTCTCGATCGAGTAGTAGTTCATCATCATGAAGAATGCGCTGGCGAACTCCTTCGCTTCATCGCTTTCGTAAGCGATTTTGTTCTTCGCGAAGAAGCCGTTCAGGTTCATTGCGCCAAGACCAACGGAATGGAGCTCTTCATTTGCTTTGCGCACGCCCGGAGCGTTGTCGATCTCGGATACGTCGGAGACCGTTGTCAAGGCTTCAATACCCACATGGACGGATTCTTTGATTTTCTTGCGTTCCATAACGTTAACAATGTTCAGCGATGCCAGGTTGCAGCTGATATCGCGGCGGATCACGTCATCCATGCCGTAATCATTGATCGTCGAAGTCTCCTGCACTTGGAAAATTTCGGTGCAGAGGTTGGACATTTTGACTTGACCGATATCCTTCAGGGCGTGAACCCGGTTGGCATTGGATTTGTTCATAATATATGGATAGCCGGATTCCAGCTGGATCGAAGCGATTTTCGTCATCATGTCGCGTGCGTTCATGACGGCTTTTTTCACGACTTTATCGTTGGCAAGCAGCTCTTCGTACATCTCGTCCATATCCATGTCGTCGAGATGTTTGCCGTATGCTTTATGAACGGAATGAGGGCCAAATACGAACAGAGTCTCGTTCTTTGCCGCAAGCTCATAGAATTTATTCGGAATGATCAGACCGATCGACAACGTTTTGATCCGTGTTTTCTCGTCTGCGTTAATTTTCTTGCAATCAAGGAATTCAATAATGTCCCAGCCGAAAATGTTGTAGTAGCCTGCCCCGGAGCCTTTGCGCTGACCCATTTGGTCCGCGTAAGAGAAGGCATCCTCCATCAGCTTCAGAACCGGCATAACGCCTTTTGCAGCGCCTTCTACGCCCTTGATCGCCTCGCCGCGTCCGCGCAGCTTGGACAGGTTAACCGCAACGCCGCCGCCGATCTTCGACAGCTGCATGCAGGTGCCAAGCACATAGTTAATGGAGTTCAGGGAATCGTCCATCTCAAGCAGGAAGCAGGATACCATCTCGCCGCGGCGGCTTTTGCCAGCGTTCAGGAACGTTGGGGTAGCCGGCTGCAGACGCTGCTCGATCATGGCTTCCGCAATACGCAGCGCTTTGGCGCCGTCACCTTCTCCGAGGTTCAGGGCAACGATTGCTACGCGGTCATGATATTGCTCCAGGTACTTCGATTTATCGTTCGTCTTCATTGCATAGTCTTTATAGAATTTCGAGATGGCCATATACGATTCGAATTGGAAGCTGCTGCTCTCCGTGAGCGTGAACACCGCTTCGATCTGCTCATATGTATATTGGTCGTATGCATTCTCGTAATAGTCGTTCTCGATGAGGTAGTCCAACTTTTCGCGAAGGGAACCGAATTTAACGCTTTTCGTTTCTACTTCCTCCATAAAAGCGGCTACTGCCTCTTTATCTTTATCCAATTGATAGAAGCCGTCCGCTCCGCGTTGCATCAATTCGTTGTTCAGTTCGATGTGTTTCAATGTTTCGCACCCTTTCGACAAAGTATTCCATATCTTGATTCGTGCCGGATAATTCAAACTTCGATATGACGGGCACGTCGAACAGAGATGAGATCATATCTGCGCTCTTCGCGAAGCCGTCTCCCCAGTTCCGGTTGCCGCTTGCGGATACCCCTTGCAGGTTCTTGCTGTTCCGGTTCAAGAAAGTCATGACGCGCTCCGGCACCTGACCAAATCCGGTCGTATAGGTTACCAGAACGAAAGGCTCGTCCACTTCATCAAGCTCGCCAATGGGTACCGCTCGCATATTCAATTTATTAATAAAGCGTTTCACATTGCCTGTTCTTGAATCGTAGACTACCAGCATGCTTCTCTCTCCTTCTAAAATTGTCACGCCGTTTTACTGAAATTTCAGCAATATAAAAGCGCTTCTGACAGCAAAGATGTCAAATGCGCTAGTTGACAATTTCGTTGAAATCTGACTACACAACTCAATATGTAGTTGATGAATTTGATTCTACATCAAGATATAGGCCTCGTCAATGCAAATTATGGAGAAATTATTTATTCGCGCTTTTTCGGCACTCGACTATTTTAACAGATGCGGATATGATGGGATAGTGACATTTTATTGCTATTACGGAGGTACAAATGGACAAGCAAATCACGCCGGAACAGCTCCGCGAAGCCGTGCTTAAGCTGTTCCAGGATGCCGGATATACGGTGCCCGGACTGCTGCCTTTCATAGATGGTTTGACGCAGGAAAACGATCGTCTGAAGCAGGAATTGAAAAAATTGAAGCTGGCTTCTGTCCGCGGATCGGCATCCCCGGGCAGCATGAACAGCAGATTGAAGGACGCATTAAGGGAATAATTAATAGATCGGATTTCGGACAGCAAAGTTTTAGAGCAAAATCCATATCTCGTGTCGAACACTAAAAAAATGTGTCGAATACCCCTATTGCATTTCCGACTTATTCTGCTAAAATGATACAACCATTGAAGTAAAGGTAAGGGATAAGTCATGGATAGAGGATTCATTACGGTCATTATCGGGCCCATGTTTTCGGAGAAGTCAGGGGAGCTCATCCGCCGCTGCCAGAAGTTGATGAAATACGGCCGCAAGCAGGTACAGGCTTATAAGCCGGCAGAGGATGACCGGTTCAGCACCGAGGAAATCGTCAGCCGGATCGGATACCGCCTTCCCGCAATTAGCGTCCCACGCGAGCTCTCGCCTTCTACGGTCGAACAAATCCTGTGCGAGACAAAGGATGCCGATGTCGTCGCGTTTGACGAAGCATCCTTTTTCGGCAAGCCTATCATTGCTCTGGTAGAGGAGCTGGCCTATTTAGGGAAGCACATCATCGTGGACGGCCTCAACATGGACTACCGCGGCAAGGAATTCGGCTATATCGGCGGATTGCTCGCAATTGCCGACGAAATTGTGAAATTAACGTCGTTCTGCGCGGTATGCGGCGATGCGAACGCAACATTCACCCAGCGGATCGTAAACGGCAAGCCAGCCAAGCTTGGCCCGGTCTTCCTGATCGGCGATACGGAGAGCTACGAGCCTCGCTGCCGTTCCTGCTTCGTCCCTCCGCACAAAGTGACGGAGGAAGCAGCGGAAGAGCTTACAGACACCATTACAGCGCCTCAAGCGTAAACGGCTGCGTTCTCCTAAGGAGGTGCGGCATTCGTTTCGCGCATGAAGTATAAGCATAGTAGGATAACTGCTTATACCTTCTCCTATTCAAACAACAAACAGGGTTGTCTCTTGTCACCATGCGTGACGGAAGACAACCCTGTTTGCTTTCATTCGCATTCACTTCACCGCCGCGAAAAACAACCGTTCCGAACGGTCGCCCGCAGGCTCAAGCTCAAAGTCCGCGTAGCAGTCAACCGTACGGAAGCCCGCCCGCTTCAAGGCAGCCTCCATCCAGGCGCGTTCGTACGCCCTCTGCGCATGCATTTCCTCGAAGCGCTCGAACCTCCCGTCTTTCTCCTCGGCGAATATCGTCAAGTGATGCTCGATCTGCAGGCGGGACTCGTCCAGCTCGCAGGTCCATATATAGGCAACCTCATCCTCATCCAGCACAAAAGGCTGCTCCTCCGCGTAACGAAGGAACACTTTAGGGTCATGAACATCGAACAGAAATAATCCGCCATCGCGAAGATTATCGTAAGCCGCCTTAAAGGCTGCCTCCACATCCTCTTCCTCTGTCAGATAATTTACGCAGTCGCAAAAGGAAATCACCGTATCCACCGGTTCTGCAAGCGTCCAATCCCGCATGTCCTGCTCCAGCCAAGTCGCGTTACCCCTTGCGCGCGCAACCTGCGAGGAGGCCTCCTCCCACTTGCTGTGGGCAACGGTCAGCATGTCGGCCGACAGATCGATTCCATATACCTCCAGACCGGAGAGAGCAAGAGGGATGGCGATGCTGCCCGTGCCGCAGCCGAGATCCGCTACCGTCATAGGCATGCCGTACCGCTCCCAGCTGTCATGGGCGAACTGCAGCCAATCTTCGTAAGGCATGTCCTGCATCAGCTTGTCGTAGACCGATGCAAATTGACCGTATGCATCCATGCCGCTATTCCTCCGTGCGCTCTGGGGATGCGGGTTCGGCAGCCTCGGAACCAGCGGTTGGGTCCGCCAGATACGTCCAGCTTCCCCTTTGCGTGACTTGACCTTCCCGCATAAGCTTGCCTAATGCGCGTTTGAAGGCGGACTTGCTGATGCCAAATCGCTGCTTGATCGTCTCCGCAGGCGATTCGTCCGAGT
Organism: Paenibacillus glycanilyticus; assembly: GCF_023715145.1. Lineage (GTDB taxonomy): Bacteria > Bacillota > Bacilli > Paenibacillales > Paenibacillaceae > Pristimantibacillus > Pristimantibacillus glycanilyticus_A. Next base: position 889,714 of record NZ_JAMBNP010000001.1, read on the forward strand.
AAGGCATTCCGCCGCCCGGGCGCTCCTGCAGGAAAGCCAGAATGCGGTCGGCATCCTCTAATCGTCCTTCCTGCTTCAGCTTCGCCATCGACAGATTGACGCGGCCGTCTTCGCGGATAAACGTCACGCGGGCAGATACACGCTCGCCAAGGCGAAGCGGACGAACGCGTTCGGGTGCCGGAATTAATCCGTATACGCCAAAGCCCACAACGCCGCCGTCCACAAGCACGAACGAGCCCATTTGAAGGGACTTCGTTACCCAGCCCTCGACCCATTGGTTGCGCCAGGACTGCGGCGCTTCGAATACGAGCGGACCCAGCTCGTCCTCGCCTGCCGTTCTTGCGAGCAATCGTCCAGCCTTATCGTGCCCAAGCACAACATGCACCTCATCGCCTGGCAGCGGACGGAATTCCACCTTCTCCGGCAGCTCCGAGATCGGCAGCAGCAGCTGACGTCCCAAGCCAATCTCCAGGAAGCAGCCAAGCCTCGGATGAACATCGGCAACCTTCAGACGCGCCATCTCCCCAAGGAGGATTTTCGGGCGCTTCATGGTTGCCGCGATCCGGTCTTCGGAGTCAAAGAAGATAAACACTTCAACTTCATCATTCATTTTCGGCTTCTTGCCGACCAGCTCGGTGTAATGCAGAAGCACCTCCGACTCTTCATCGGTCAAGAAATAGCCGTAGGGCGACACTTCACGCGCCACCCTCAAAGTTACAAACGTACCGGCTGTCAGACTCATGCGAATTCCACTACCTTCGCATCGGACCACAGACGTTCGATATTATAGTAATCACGCTCGTCGCGATGGAATACATGGACGATAACATCCCCAAGGTCGATCAGTACCCAGCGGGCCGAATCCATTCCTTCAATGCCGCGTACGCGTACGCCGCGCATCTCCGCCTGCTTGCGGATTTCCGTTGTAATCGCTTGTACCTGCGTATCTGAATTACCGTGGCAAATAACAAAATAATCTGCCACAAGCGAAATTTCTTTCAAGTTTAATGCTACGATGCGCTGCGCTTTCTTGTCTTCCGCAGCCGTCACCGTAATTTGCAGCAATTCGTCCGAATGTACGGTCATAGCTCAGCCTCCTATTTTTGCTCTTCTATTAAATCATTGCGGGACTCCACAGTCAGCGGATAAATCCGGTTCCCTTTCTCCAGCAAGAATGAGATGGTGGAATCAAAGCCTGCGATAAGCGCCTGCTCGAGACTCGTCTCGCTCAGCTCGCGTATGCGGTCAACCCCCGGAAAATCCCGTCCGGGCTCCATATAGTCAGCCAGACATACCACTTTGTCCAGCTTGGTCATTCCAACCCGCCCGGAAGTATGATACCGGATTGCGTCAAGCACTTCCCGATCCTTCACGCCATATTCATGCTCGGCAACCCAGTACCCAACCTCCGCATGCCATAATGCTTTGTCATGATCCAGCAGCCCTTGGTCGAGCTGCTGTTCCCGAATAATCTGCTCCATCTTCGCAATGGGCCAATATTTGGCTACATCATGCAGAATGGCCGCAAGCTCGGCTTTTACCGGATCTTCCCCAAAGCGCTCGGCAAGGATGATGGAAGTCGCCATAACGCCCTCTACATGCTTCCAGCGTTTTTCCGGCATTTGCGATTTGACCGATTCAATCATTTGTTCACGATTCATAAAGCCCTCTCCTCTTTATAAATTGATGAACGGTGTCCGGTACAAGATAAGCGATCGTACGCCCCGATTGGGCTCTGCTCCGGATATCTGTAGAGGATATGCCGATTGGCGGCATTGCCGCCATCGTTATGCGCTGACGGATATATTCGGGCAATTCGCCGAGCTGCAGAGCCGTTCCTTCCCGTTCAAGTCCGATGAAGGTGATCAGCTCCGCCAGCTCTTCGATGCGATGCCATTTGGGCAGATCGTTAATCCTGTCCGAACCGATAATATAGGAGAAGGCAGCATCCGGATAATGTCTCTTCAATTCCAGCACGGTATCAATGGAATAACTCATTCCGCCGCGCCTCAGCTCGACATCCAGCGCCTTGAAGGCCGGGTTGCCCCCTAATGCTTCTTTTACCATCTGAAATCTCAATTCACTGCTTGCGCCTGGTTGATTGTCCTTAAGCGGAGGCTGATACGTTGGAATAAACCATACCTCGTCCAGCCCGCAGCCGTCACGCGCTGCCTCCGCCGCAATCAGATGGCCGATATGAACCGGGTCGAAGGTTCCGCCCATTATGCCGATTCTGCTCATCAAGTTCCTCTTCCGGCTTTCGCTATTTAGCTACAGCCTTAGGCAGCTCGATCTTGCGGTATTTCTCTTCCGTAGCTTGCTTGTACAGAACAATTGTCTTGCCGATGACCTGAACCAGCTCGGCGCCCGCAGCTTCAGCTACTTCCGCTCCGATCTCTCTCGGGTCGTCCATGCAGTTGTTCAGTACCGAAATTTTAATCAGCTCGCGAACTTCAATCGCTTCTTCAATATGACGAACGAGCTGATCATTAGTGCCGCCTTTGCCTACCTGGAAGATCGGCTGAAGATGATGAGCCAGCGATCTGAGGTGACGCTTTTGTTTGCCTGTTAACATGGGTTGTTCCTTCTTTCATCTCTATAGGGTTGTCATTATTAATGAAATTAGACCAGGGATTGCAGTACCGTCTCGCGCATAGCTGCAGCGGGGGCTGTCTGCCCTGTCCAATATTCGAAAGCGTAAGCTCCTTGATAAATAAACATGCCAAGTCCGCCATGAACGCGGCAGCCATGCTGCTCCGCATCCTGCAGAAACTTGGTACGCAGCGGATTATAGATCAAATCACTGGCTACGGCACCCGGCTTCAGCCACGAAACATCAATCGGACTAGCCTCGGTATGAGGATGCATGCCAACCGACGTCGTGTTGATTACAATGTCCGCATCGCGGCAGGCCGCCTGCAGTTCATCGCTCGCAACCGCGCGGATATCCGCCATTGACCTCAGCGATTGCGCGAGCTCCTCTGCCCGCTCCACGGAGCGGTTGGCAATCGTAATGCCGGCAGGCTGTTCGCCGGCAAGCGCATAGACAATTCCGCGCGATGCGCCGCCAGCGCCAATGACCACAATCCGTTTGCCCGCAAGCTCCGGCTCCGCTTCCTCCTTCAAGGAGCGGACATAACCGATTCCGTCGGTATTATAACCGATTAAACGGCCGTTATCGTTCACAATCGTGTTGACCGCGCCGATCGCTTTCGCGCCGGCGTCAATCTCGTCCATATACTTCATAATATCCAGCTTATGAGGAATCGTCACATTAACTCCCCGAATGCCCATCGCCCGAATACCCGCGGCAAATTCCCCCAGCCTATCCGGCGTAATATGAAAGGCCATATAGGCTCCGTTAATCCCCGTCTCGCGAAATGCGCGATTCATCATGATCGGCGATCTCGAATGACGGATCGGATCGCCAATCACACCATACAGCACCGTATGGCTGTCAATCCGGTTCCCCGTAATCCCAGTGTCAAGCGCGGATACCGTCAATGTTCCCGTTCCCCTCTCTTCTATACAAGCGAATCGCGAAGCAGCACCTTAATCCCCTTAGGCGCGTAGATATCCACGATCGCGCCAGAAGTACCATTTGCCTGAATCCAGCCAAGACCGGACAAGAAAATATCCTTCTTCGCGCCGCGCGGAACCCGAATCGAATGGCGGGTCCATGCCGGCATCTCATCCAGCTCTTCGCGCGACGGCGCGCCAAGCAGCTCCCCGCGGTGCTCTTCGTACAGGTCATCCGCCCGCTCAAGCTTCGTACGGTGTACGTTAAGCGCGTTAGAGATGTACAGCGTAAACGATTGGCGTTCGCCCTCTACGAAGTCGAACCGGACAAGGCTGCCGATAAACAACGTCTGCTGGTCATTTAATTGGTAGACAAGCGGCTTGATCGGCTTATCAGGCAGCAAAGACTGCAGGAAGCCGCGCGGAACGATTTCCGTCATCCGGGTTGCGTACACAATCCCCGGCGTATCGATAATCGCTTTGCCGTCATCCAGCGGAATATGGACGGCATCAAGCGTTGTTCCCGGATATCGCGAAGTCGTCAGCTCGCGCTCCATATCGCTGTAATCATGGATAAGGCGGTTGATCAACGTAGACTTGCCGACATTGGTCGCGCCAACTACGTAAACATCGCGGCCCTTCCGGTGACGCTCCAGCGCTTCAATAACATGCTCAAAGCCGATGTTCCGTTTGGCGCTGCAAAGAACAATATCAACCGTGCGCAAGCCTTCCGCCTTCGCCTGCTTCTGTACCCAGTTGCGAAGACGGTTCAAATTCATTGAACGCGGCAGCAGATCGACTTTATTTACGACAAGCACAACCGGATTATTGCCCACAAAGCGCTGCAGGCCGGAAATCAAACTTCCCTCAAAATCAAATAAGTCGACAATATGGACAACCAGGCTGTCCGTCGACCCGATGCTGCCGAGCAGGCGCAAGAAATCATCCTGATCGACCGTTATCGATGAAGCTTCATTATAATTACGAATACGGAAGCATCTCTGGCAAATAACCGGCTCCCGGTTTAATGCCGCTTCGGGCAGGTAGCCCGACTCTTCCGGACGCTCCGTCTGGAGCTTCACTCCGCAGCCTGCGCATGCATGCGACTGACTTTGCTGCTCTTCTATCACTTCGTCTCCCCCTCATACCATGTCCCTTTTTTACGCAAACGGGAAAGAACAAACCGCTCGATTCTCCTGTTCACGCGGGTCATTATTCCTTCGTCAGCAGGAGCTATTGGAGTAACCAGAATCGTATACAAACCCATACGTTTCCCGCCCAGTACATCCGTCAGCATCTGGTCGCCAAGCACAACGGTCTGCTCCACGGGCAGCCCGAGTACGCTAAGCGCTTTATGGAACGATTTATTAGCCGGCTTGCGCGCGGCATGAATAAACGGAATGCCCAGCGGATCGGCGAATTTGGACACTCTCGTCCTGTTATTATTCGACACAATGACAACTTTAAAGCCAAAATCCCGAACTTGTTCCAGCCAACTCGTGAGCTCCGGCGTTGCAAGCGGCTCACGTGCTCCAACAAGCGTATTATCAAGATCGGTGATGATTCCGCGGACACCCTTTTTATATAGCTCGTCCAGCTGAATATCGTACACCGAATTTACGCGTAAATGCGGCAATAATCTCTCGAACATGCTGCCTTGCCCCCTTGAACTTTCGCTCATCTCCTGCTATCTTACGAAACTATACCATATATTCCGATTTTGTTGCAAAAGAAATACCGCCCGCGCAAGGCGAGCGGCTTGGCTTTCTTCTATATAATGTACATAAATTTCTACAATTCCTCTTTGATCGCTTTAATCTTCATAATAAAACGGTCCATGTCCGCGCTTGTCGCTTGAACCGGGCTGTATTTCGCCCGCTCGAACTCATCGAGAACCTCTCGGAACAACGTATTCAAACGCTTGTGGCTTGGCGACCAACGCTGAATCGCTTCGCGCAGCGTCTCGTGCTCCTCGCGTTCATAGCCTTTGCGCCGGCACAGACGCAGCAGCCTCTCCGTCTCCCACACAATCCGGTCATTGCCGGAGTAGGAACGGTATCTGGAACGGATCCACGGCGTGCGCAGCAGCGCAAGCGCAAGCACGATTACGGCAAATACGGAAATTACGCTCCAAATCACGGCCGAATAATGGAAACCGGCATCGGATTTGGATACTTCCTCCTTCACCGGATCCGTATTCAAGTCAGCTGAAGGCGTCGGCGCAGGCTCCTGCTCAACCTCCTGTACCGAATACGGGAAGTTGAACCCTGCCGTAGGCTCAAACGGAATCCAGCCATAGCCTTCGAAATAAATTTCAACCCAGGAATGGGCATCGGAGTTGCGAACCGTATAGGTCCCCGCTCCGTCCGGATTTAATTCCGCTTCGCTTGGAATGCCGCCGGCCGACGGCACGTATTCCGATGCTGGCATTACGCCGGGAGCAAAGCCCTTCACCCAGCGGGCAGGCAGGCCGACGGAACGGGACAATACCGCCATTGCCGTCGAGAAGTAATCGCAATACCCTTCCTTCAGCTCGAAGAGGAACTGATCAACGAAATCCCCGCTGTTCCCGGTCAGCTTCGATTTGTCCGGCTTATTCGTATACTGGAAGTTCTGGCGAAGATACGTTTCAATCAGCTTGGCCTTGTCGTAATCATCTACCGCGCCCGCTGTGATCGTATCGGCAAGCGAACGCACGCGGCCAGGCAGAGAGGAAGGCAGCTGCAAATATTTCTTCGTCTCGGCAGGATCTGAAAATTCGGCCTCCGTCTTACGCAGTCCCTCTTCATCTAATATCGTAACTTCCGAGGTAACCGAATAGCTTTGCGGAAATCTGCGAAGCGGTTTGTCCGACCAGATCAGCTCCTGTTCATTAACCGCCCACTTCAGACTCTTCGGCAATACCGAAGCATCCGGATCATCCACCCAATGGACGGAGGTGATCGGCGAAGCCGCGAACAATACCGGATAAATATCGTTATTGGACATTCTTATTTGCTGGTCCACCTTCATCGTCTCCGCTAAATCGCGGCCTTCGATTAACGGCAGTTCCCATTCCTTCCCTACGGAGGCTAACCGCTCCCGGTCCGTCGAATCGTTAACCGACCAGCCTTCCCCGGAGTATTCCGTCTTTGTCTCGCCCTTCCAATAACTGCGATGGGTCGTAGTTATCGTCATTACCGGAGAATAGTCAAAATCAAAGCCGCCTCCCAGCTGGGAATCGTCGCGTCCATAACCGGAGCTTGAATTGCTGGTGCTGACGTCAACGGGCGCTTCGATTCCCTTATCGCCCAGAAACACATTTACCGTCTCGCCTTTTGACTCTTTCCACATCGTATAAGGGTCCTGAATAATCGGCGATACGCTTGGCATCACAATGCCTGCCGTCATAAGCAAAGACAGGACAACGATGATTGGCAGCATCAATTGCAGCGGATACTCAATCAGCTCCTGCCAGCTGCCGGGATGCTGGCGCTCGAGCTTATGCAAGTGATTCGCGACTAGCCAGAGCAGTCCGAGGAATACGGTCCAGGCAACCTCGTCCCATAACCAGATCGGGGTGAACGAATCCGCAATGGTCAGAACAAGAATGTTAACGCTAATAAACCCGAACAGGCGAGGTCTCGTCTTTATCCACGTCTCAAACAGGATATAGATGAGAAGCAGCGCGCCGCTGATCCAAATAAAAGGATGAAGCTGCTTAGCATATCCCCCTATCAAATGGAAGAAATCGCTCCAATGCCGCTCTTGTTCCGGTATGGTCAGAACAACCTTTTTGAGCCCTGCGAAATAGATCGTGGCGCCTAAGGCAAGCATCAATTGCGCGACAATCCGCAGCGCTCTCATCCCCCGCGGCAGCAGCCAATCGGCAAGAACGGCGAGGAGAAGCGTAAAGCTGGCAGCGTAGAAGGTTTCCTTCCACCAGAAGCCTTCAAAAATCCGGATCGTATTAATCAGCATAAGTGCAATAAATAATCGCGACAGCTTAAAATACCAGTTCGGCGAAATCTTAATGATCACCTGACGGCAAAATGCGGTTAAACGGGGAAAAAGGCTCATGCCCGGCCTCCTTCCAGCACGGCAGGAAGCTCCTGCAGCTGCTTCAGTTCAAATAAAGACCAGCCCTTGCTGCGGATCATTAGACGCCATTGCTCTTGCAGGCGCTGTTCTCCTCCGATATGCATCAGGCATGGCGTCAGCCCTTTGCGGGACAGCCACTCCATTGCGCGGATGGCTTCCTTGCCGGAGGCCCCGCTGATCATGATCGCGAAGGAACCCGGCTCAAGCAGGGAATCGGCTGCCATCAGCGACTTGTACAGCCCTTGCTCGGCATCGGCATCCACAAAGGTCAAATGCTTCAGCAGCGAGTTGCGCTGTTCTACCCCTGACTTTGGCGGCAGCATCGTCAGCTTCTTTCCTGAAGACATCAGGCCGATCGCCGTATCCCCCTTCAAACCGCTGTCAATAAGCGAGGCGGCCGTGGAGACCGCGAGCTCGAACCGGTCCGATGCCGGAGCCGGATAGTCGGCGGCATAACGGTCGAGAATGATAAGGGTACGCGGCAATGATTCTCTCTCGAAAGCTTTGGACTTCCAGTCGCCGGTCTTGGCCGTGGCATTCCAGTGGATCCGCGACAGCCGGTCGCCATACAAGTATTCGCGAACGCCGTTAATTTGCGTCGTCTCCTTCGCCGCGCGCGGGGCAACCGCATGGGAGAAGGGGCCGCGGAAGCCGCTTTGAATGCTATGCCATTGGCGCAGCGGAACTATCTGCGGCAGAACGCTGAATACCGCCTCCGAGCCAAATCGGCCCGAATGCTCAAACAAGCCGAAGATATCATGGGATACGCATTCCGTTGTGCCAAAACGGTATTCTCCGCGCTGAAGCGGCGGTGTCTGGTACAGTACTTCTCCCGAACGCTTAAAGTTCGGAACGAAGGAAGATTCGAATTGAAGCTGCTGACCGTTATGACGGAGCAGCCTGTCTCTAACCAGAACATAAGGTATGGGATATACGCCGGGAACCTTAACCGACAGCTGGACGTCAAGCGTGCTGCCCGCCGAGAGCGAATGGTCACTATTGGAAGCTGCTCCGCTCTGGCGATAGCTGCGGATACCCGACACGCGGCTAATCCCGCTCCAGCGTCCCAAGGCCAAATAAAGCAGCAATACATTCAAAATCATAAACAGCATTAGCGCAGTCTTGCCGCCCTGAAATAATAAATAGAGCAGCGCGGCGCCATAAATCAATGCGATAAGCCTCCAGCGTTTGCGTGACTTCATCTCTTTCACCGCATGCATGGGATCAACGCTCCAGCCGGACAGGAACCTTCGTCGTATCCAGAACTTCAGCGATAATATCTTCGGATCTCAGGCCGTTCATCCGCGCCTCGGTTTGAAGCAGCAGGCGGTGCGATAAGACATAAGGAGCTAATTTCTTAATATCATCGGGCGTAACGAACGTACGCTGGGCGAGGAACGCGCTTGCCTTCGCAGCACGGGACAGCGCAATGGCCGCACGCGGGCTCGCGCCAAGCAGAACATGCGGATGCGAGCGTGTCGCGCGGACGAGCTGAATCAAATAATTGCCGACCGCGTCGTCCACATGAACGGCTTGCACCTCCAGCTGAATACGTTCAATGTCTTCAATTGAAGTGATTTGCTCCATCCGGTCCGATGGATGCCCGGCTTCTCTCGCCAGAATCATGCGTTGTTCATCCGCTTCGTTCGGGTATCCGAGCGACAGCTTCATCATGAAACGGTCGAGCTGGGCTTCCGGCAGAGAATACGTCCCCTCGAAATCGATCGGATTTTGCGTAGCCAGCAGAATAAACGGCGTCGGAAGCATGTACGTGTCGCCGTCGACCGTTACGTGGCCCTCCTCCATGGCTTCCAGCAAGGCGGATTGCGTCTTTGTTGTCGCGCGGTTAATCTCGTCGGCGAGCAGGACATTGGTCATAACCGGTCCCGGACGGAAAATAAACTGCTCCTGTTTCGGGTGGTATATGGATACGCCCGTAATATCGGTCGGGAGCAGGTCGGGATTACATTGAATCCGACGGAATTGTCCGCCTATCGTTCTCGCCAGCGCCTTTACCAGCTGGGTTTTGCCGGTGCCCGGAACATCTTCAAGCAGAATATGCCCGCCTCCAAGTACGGCTATCATCAAACGTTCGATTTCACTTTGTTTTCCAAGAATACATTCATTTAAGCTATTTAAGATTAAGGAGCATAATTGCATATCCGCAACGCGCGTTTCCAATGGGCATACCTCCTGCAGAATAATGGATGCAAAAATAAGGGGATTAAGTACTATTTTACAGCAGTACCTTTGGCTAGCACAAATGAACGAACTGCCGAAAAATATTGGAAGTTTCCACATAGTCTGACAAACCGAACCGCCTGCCCTTTGTGAAAATAGGAATCGTTATTTTCATATGATATATTGGCAATATCTTCACTCACGACGAACAGCCTGCCGTTATTAATGGATCTGTTCGCGTACAACTTATCCGTAAGAGGGTGCCCATCGTTTGCTGACTCGTCTATCCCGCATTTCTAACCGATTCAAGCCTGTATTCAAAATGCTCTTGCCCTTCGTTATCCTGCTCTTTCTGTACACGCAAATCAGCGGCTTCATAAAAGAGATCAGTCCGGCTGCAGCCTTGCATCTGCTAAAGCATTTGCACTTAATCGATCATGTCCAGCTCGCCGCTGCCTGCTTCCTGGCCGTAGCTGCAATGTCAGCCTATGACTTTATATTGATCAGATGGAACCGGGCGAGAGTGCCGAGGGCTGCCGTCTTCAAAATAAGCTGGATCGCCAACTCCTTCAACAATGCGATGGGATTCGCCGGACTGACCGGCGCGGGACTGCGCGTTACGTTATACCGCAAGTGGGGACTTCAAGGCCCGGCATGGCTTCGGACTCTGGTCTACCAGTCCTTATCCGGGCTTACCGGACTCTCGATCCTTGCCCTTCTTCTGCTGGCAGGAGTATGGAATGACCGCAGCCTGCTTGCCCATCATCTCTGGCTCTATCTGGCGGTTATCGTTATCGCCTTGTACGTCGTGTTATTCTCCATGCTTGGCAGGCTGCCCAAGCTTCGCAACATGCTGGGGTTGACCGAAACGGAGGAGGAAGCTTCTTCTCGCAAAACACCTGTACTGCAAATGATCGCGGCATCGCTCGCGGAATGGCTGCTCGCTGCCTTGTCGTTCTGGCTGATCATCCACTTGATGCATCTGCCTGTCGGATTCCGGGAAGCGATGAGTATTTATGTCATTGCCGCTATTGCCGGCGTGGCGAGCTTTGTGCCAAGCGGCTTGGGCTCCTTTGATGCCATTGTCCTGCTTGCCTTCCAGCACCTGGGCTTATCGCCAGACCAGGGATTGGCCGTTCTTGTGCTCTACCGCATCTTTTACTGCTTCCTGCCTTGGGCAATTGGACTTGCCCTTGCCACAACGGAGTGGATCCCGGGAAAGGAAAGATGGACGCAAACCCAGGAGCAGGTCCTGAAACCCGCCATCAAGCGCTGGCATACGGTCTGGAATTGGCCAAGCCAATCCGCCGTTCTGAGCGACATCAGCACCTGGGCTCTTGCCGCGCTCGTCTTCATAAGCGGTATTCTCCTGCTGGTCTCCGCGGCCACCCCCGGCAGCTGGTACCGGATGCAGCTGCTGGAGCAATTCGTAACGCCATTTACGATGAAGGGCTCCCATCAGCTGGCCGTACTGATCGGCTTGCTCATGCTGATGGTGTCCGAGGGAATCCGTTTCCGCGTGAAACGGGCATACTTCCTGGCCATGATTCTGCTGCTCGGCGGTACGCTGGCTTTGATCCTGAAAGGATTCGAATATGAAGAAGCGATCTTCCTGCTCCTAGTGTGCCTGCTCTTATGGCTGTCCAAGGCACGGTTCACCCGGGAAGAATCGGTATTCACGCTGCGCAAAACGATCGGATGGGCAGGCATATCGCTCTTTGTGATGCTGCTTTATCTATCTGTCGGAATATCGACAAACGAGCTTCCTCCCGGCATGCTTCACCATGCCAAATGGCATACCCGTTATACGTTGAAGGACGAGGAATTGTTGCAGGAAGGCATCCTGGCGCTAGCCGTCAGCTGGATCGTGCTGACGGTCAGAAGGATATTCGTCCCGAGACTCCCTCCGGCACCGGCTCCGGGACCGCAGGATTGGGAAAAGCTGGAGAAGCTTCTTGAGAAGCATCCCGGCAACTTCCTTACTCATCTGCTGTACATGGGAGACAAGAGCTTCATGTGGACGCCCGATCATAAAGCGGTGCTGGCTTACGGGCGCATGGGCAAGCTGCTCGTTGCGCTTGGCGATCCGATCGGCGATCCGGCTTCCATCCGGCAGCTCGTGCGCCAATTCCGCGATTATGCGGACCGTTACGCGGCAACGGCCGTCTTTTACCAGGTGAAAGCCGAGCAATTGCCCCTGTACCACGAATATGGCTACCGATTCTTCAAGTTGGGAGAAGAAGCCATTGTCCCCCTGGATCAGTTCCAATTATCCGGCCGGCGCAAAGCGGATTTGCGGTCGGCATGCAACAAGTATGAGCGGAACGGCTTTACGTTTGATATCCTCAAGCCGCCGTTTTCTCCCATGCTGTTATCCGAGCTCAGAGCCGTATCCGATGAATGGCTGGATGGCGATAAGGAAAAAGGCTTCTCGCTTGGCACCTACCATGAAGCCTATCTGGAGCTGGCTCCCGTTGCCGTTCTCAGGGATAACGAGAATCGCGTCGCGGCTTTTGCAAGCATCATGCCGGTCTATGACAACAACCAATCGATTTCCATCGATCTGATGCGTCATCGCGATGGTCTTAGCGGCGTCATGGACGTCCTGTTCGTTCATTTGCTGCAATGGGCGAAAGCGGAAGGCTATCAAGTGTTCAATCTGGGGATGGCGCCTCTTGCGAGTGTGGGCGAATCGGTCTATTCCTACAGGGGCGAGCAGCTGGCAAGATGGGTGTTCTTAAAAGGAAGCCATTTCTACGGATTTCAGGGAATACGGCGCTTCAAGGAGAAATTCGACCCCGAGTGGCAGCCGCGTTATCTTGCCTTCCCGCAGAACAGCTTCTTCCTGAAGCTGATTATTCAGGTAACGAGAATGATCTCCCGAGGCACGGGCGGCAGCAGATGACGGCAAGCAAAAAGAAGGCTTACCACCGTGGTGGCAAGCCTTCTTTTTGTCTTGTTTACCCTTTCGGACGAATAACGAGTGCCGCCAGGAAGGAGAAGATAATCGCTGCCGAAATACCGGCGCTGGTCACTTTGAAGATGCCGGAGATGACGCCAATCCAGCCGGAATTCTGCAGCTCGGTCAAAGCCCCGTGAACTAGCGCGTTGCCGAAGCTCGTAATCGGCACGGTTGCGCCGGCACCGGCAAAATCGACAAGCGGCTCATACCAGCCTAGTCCATCCACGATCGCACCCGCTACCACGAGAGTTGCCATCGTATGTGCCGGAGTAAGCTTTACAACGTCAAACAGCAGCTGGCCAACCACGCATATTGCGCCACCTACGATAAAAGCCCATAGAAATTGCATATCTGGTTACTCCTTTCCGCCGCTGATCGCAACGGCATGTGCGATACAAGGAATGCTTTCGCCTTGCTGGAAGGAAAGCGGAGACAGCAGCGCGCCAGTCGCAACAACCAGCACACGCTTCAAATCTCCGTTCGCGATCTTCTTGAGGATATGGCCATAAGTTACAACAGCCGAGCAGCCGCAGCCGCTTCCACCCGCCTGTACCTTTTGCCGCTCCACGTCATACACCATCAGCCCGCAATCCTTAAACGTAGTGTCATTCATCGGCACGCCATCACGAATGAGAAGCTCCTTCGCCAGCGGGTGACCCACGCCGGCCAGGTCTCCGGTTACGATCAGATCATAATCCTTCGGCGTCCGGCCCGTATCGTTAAAATGAGCTTGAATCGTGTCTACCGCCGCAGGCGCCATCGCCGCTCCCATATTAAACGGATCCTTGATTCCCAGATCGACCACCTTGCCGATCGTCGCATATTCAACGACAGGTCCGTCGCCTGATGCCGCCACAACCACGGCACCGGCACCGGTTACCGTATATTGCGCCGTTGGCGGCTTCTGGGAGCCGTATTCCGTCGGATAACGAAACTGCTTCTCCGCCGTGCAGTTATGGCTGCAGGTTCCGGCAAGCACGTATTGACCGGCACCCGAATTCACCATAAGCGACGCGATCGCAAGCGACTCCATTGAAGTAGAGCAGGCGCCAAATACGCCGATATTCGGCACGCCTAATGTTCTTGCGGCGAAGCTGTTGCTGATAATCTGATTCATCAGATCCCCGCCGACATAGAACTGCAGCTGATCCTTGGCAATCTTGGCATTGTTCAGCGCGAATTCCGAGGCTTGCTCGAGCAGCAGCCGTTCGGCTTTCTCCCAGCTTTTCTGCTGCATGTCAAGCTCCGGGTGAACCAGGTCAAAATCCGCAGCCAGCGGACCGTCGCCTTCATCCGGACCGACGACAGTAGCCGCCCCGATCAGAACCGGGCGGTTCTCAAACTTCCATGTCTGTTTTCCTTGCAGCATGTTAATGTGCACCACCCGTACCAAAGATAAGATGGGCAATGCCGACAAAAAATGCCGCAACGGTACCATAGACAATAACGGAACCGGCCAGCTTGAACATATTGCCCCCTACGCCAAGCACAAGCCCTTCGCTGCGATGCTCAAGCGCGGCGGAGCACATCGAATTGGCGAATCCGGTTACCGGTACGGCTGAGCCGGCGCCGGCAAACTGGGCAATTTTGTCATATACCCCGATGCTCGTCAAGATCACGGAGATGATAATAAGCACCGCAACAGTCGGATTGCTGGCATCCTCGGGCTTCATATGCGCCAAGTGGATAAACAGCTGCTGAATCGCCTGCCCCAGCACGCAAATAGCACCGCCAATGATAAAAGCGCGAATACAATTGCCGAATATGGAACGCGACGGCTCGCGTGTCTTGGCAAAGGCTTGGTATTCCTTCGGCGACATCGACATTTTGCGGTATTTGCCGCCTCCGGCGCTTTTTACTGCCATAACGCTACACTCCTTTTATGTACACATGGTAAGTACATTATTTGTCATTAGATGAAAGGATATGTATCGATGGATGATTTGATCAAGCTGGCGTTCTTGTTCAAAAAGCGAATAACCCCCGCTGCTGGCAGCGAGGGTCTACTTGCGAGGCATTTAACCTTTTGGCTTAACGAACAAGGCGGCAATAAAGGAGAAAATGATGGCCGCGGAAACGCCGGCGCTGGTAACCTTGAAGATGCCCGTAATGATGCCAATCCACCCTGTCTTCTGCATCTCATCCAAAGCGCCGTGAACCAGCGCATTCCCGAAGCTCGTGATCGGAATCGAAGCGCCGGCACCGGCAAACTTGATCAGCGGATCGTAGATGCCAACGCCGTCTCCTATAGCGCCAAGCACGACAAGCAGCGTCATCGTATGGGCAGGGGTAAGCTTAAATACGTCAAAGCAAATTTGGCCAAACACGCAGATCGCCCCGCCAACCAGAAAAGCCCATAAAAAGATCATGTCTGCCTCACCTCATTCTCAATGGAAACCGCATGCGCAATGCATGGAATCGTCTCTCCCTGCTGATAGGAGATTGGAGATAACAAAGCGCCGGTTGCGACAACAAGAATGCGGTTCAGCTCCTTCTCTCGCATGCGCCGAAGCAAATGACCGTAGGTTACGGTGGCTGAACAGCCTGCACCGCTGGCGCCTGCTTGAACCTTTTGCTTCTCGTAGTCGTACATCATCATGCCGCAGTCCTTATAGACCGTTTGTTGAATGGGAAACTTGTTCTTCTCAAACATTTCGTTGGCAATCGCATAACCAACCTTGGATAAATCACCCGTTACAATAAGATCATAATAACCGGGCTCAATCTTAAAATCCCTGAAATGGGCTTGTATCGTATCAACCGCTGCAGGCGCCATCGCCGCGCCCATATTAAACGGATCGGTAATTCCCATATCCACAACCCGGCCCATCGTCGCCGAGGTTACGTGGGGCCCTTTGCCTTGCTGCGTTACGATGCTCACCCCGGCTCCGGTTACGGAAAACTGGGCAGTTGGCGGCTTCTGCGAACCGTACTCCGTCGGGTAGCGGAACTGCTTCTCAGCGGTCGCGTTATGACTGCAGGCACTGGCCATGGCATACTTGGCTGAGCGTGAATTGACAAGATTGGCCGCTATGGCAAGGCTTTCCATGGAGGTCGAACAGGCGCCAAATACGCCGATATAAGGAACTTGCAGCGTTCTTGCGGCAAACGTAGAGCTTATAATCTGGTTCATCAAATCCCCGCCGACCAGGAAATTAATCGATTCCTTGGTGATCCCGGATTTCTCGATCGCCAGATTGGCCGCTTCCTCGAGCAGCATCCGCTCGGCCTTCTCCCAGCTGTCCTGACCAAGCCGGAGATCTCCGTGAACGATATCGAAATCTTGCGCAAGCGGGCCTTGTCCTTCAAACGGACCCACGATAGCCGCAGCTCCGGAAATAACCGGATTGTTATCGAAGAGCCAGCTTTGATGGCCTTTCAGCATCGTCAGTGACCTCCCCCGGTGGCGCCAGGATTAAAGATAAGATGTAGTATGCCAACTACAAAGGCGGCCACCACGCCAAACACAATAACGGGGCCGGAGATTTTAAACATTTTGCCGCCTACACCCAATACTAATCCTTCGCTCCTGTGCTCTATGGCCGCGGAAGACATCGTATTCGCAAACCCGGTTACCGGAACGGCTGACCCGGCCCCGGCCCATTGAGCCAATTTATCGTAGATCCCAAAGCACGTAAGTACAACGGATATAAAGATCATAACGGCGACTGTCGGATTGCTGGCCTTCTTCTCGTCAAAGCCGGCCAAATGAACAAACATTTCCTGCACCGCTTGCCCGACAATGCAGATCGTTCCGCCAACCAGAAATGCTTTAACGCAATTGATAAGAACCGGCCTTTTAGGCTCGTGTTTCTTGGCGAGTTCCTGATACTCCTGCTGTACCGGTGTAAACTTCTTGGTTTTGCTCGACATGATCCTTGCCTCCTGACGCTTATGCTAATGATGCAGCAGCGGCTTCATCTTCGTGATGACCTGCTGCATTTCTTGCGCGCATCGCTGGTACATATGCATGGCTTCCGTGTTTTTCGTCGAAAGTCCAAACAGCTCAAGATCCGCTTCTATTTTCTTCAACAAGGCATACAGCTCTGCCTTAAGCTGAGGCTGGGGCACCTTGATATGGTCATCGTAGAGGTCTACGTATAATTGGCGATAAGCATCCACCTGACCGATAAAAACATTATCGAGCGTGACGCCAATCTTCTCGAGCTCGGTCGCGAGCCATCTTCGGTTAAGACCAACCGTGGACAATGGTTCGTCCATGATTTTGCCGTCCATAATGACCGTTTGCGGTTCATGCTCCGGCGCTACCTTAATGCCAAGATGCGCAGGGGTGATCGGCTGATTCTCACGGGTCAGCAATACGCTGATATCGCCGCTCGGCTCCATAATGGCGAACTCCACATCGGCTACGCGAAACGCGCTTTTTTTGCGCAGCTGCTCGAGCAGCTCGTCGGTCGTCAGCCGTTCCTTCTTGAGGTTGTCCTCCAGCACTTTACCGCCTTTGATCAGAACGGTTGCTTTGCTGTCAATCAGGTCTCGGGCTTTCTTGCTCTTTAGTTGAAGGAGCTCAATCCCGAAGGAAACGGCTACCCATACGCCAAGCGAGACCAACCCCAAATACCAGGTCGCTTCCAAATCCAGCGATACATATGCGGCCAGGTTGCCGATTGATATCCCGGTAATGTATTCAAAGAACGAAAGCTGTGAGATTTGCCGCTTTCCAACGATCTTAGTCAGAATGAAAAGGACAAATATCGCCAGTATGGTACGTAGAGAAATCTCTAACCAGTCCTGCACAATTCGAGTCCCCCTGTCGATTATTTCTACGATATGATTATTTGCCAAAAGCCTCTTGGCAACACGAATAACCATTTTCCACAGCAGGAAAATGGTTCAGGCGGACATGGCGGTAATTTCCATGCATGTCACAAGGGGGAGACTGCCATATTAGTTTTGTTAAAGTGCTTAAGGAGGTGTTTGGACATGACCGTAGCATCCGATGTAAAAACATGCGTTGCCTCTTTGAAGAGCGCGCAGGCAAGCCTGGAGCAATTTGCTCTGTCGACCGAAAATAAAGCAGCCAAGCAAATGTTCGAGCAGGCAGCGCAACAGACGCAATCCATCGTCGATCAAGTGGCAGGACGCGTGAAGGAGCTTGAAAGCGAAGAGCCGCAATACATCGGCTTCTAAAAAACCGCATTTAAATGGCCGTGCAGATAACCTGCACGGCCATTTTTATTCATTTCAGAAACAGAAAAACAACAAGATCACGAGAAGCACGTAAAGAACAAGAACAAAGGTCGTTAACGATGGCCGGCGGCCGTTTGGCGCGGTCATGCTTTTCATTATTGGCATTCCCCCAATAGGCTTCTGCCAACATCGTATGCAGCTTGGGCGGAGGCGGTTCATTTTTTACAAATCGATGATGATTTCTTTGCCGGACGGACTGATTGCTTTGATCCGATCCGGCTCGACGGACAAGCCAATCCGGTCACGCCATTGATCCGGACTAATCTCCTCTTCGGCGCCGGGTTCACCATAAACGGCGGAAACCAGGACATGCTTACCCGGTTTGAGCTTCGTTAAAAGCGTAGGGATGGATGTCCTTTGATGCATCAGGTTGGTGTTGGATTGAACCGAGACCAGCTCTGCACGTTCAAAGCCTTGAAGCCCCGTTATCCCGCTGCTGCCAAATCCGGTGCGGCCGATCACGCTTCCTGCTTGTGTGCTTACTTGCGGCA
The DNA here is from genome assembly GCF_023715145.1 of Paenibacillus glycanilyticus. Lineage (GTDB taxonomy): Bacteria > Bacillota > Bacilli > Paenibacillales > Paenibacillaceae > Pristimantibacillus > Pristimantibacillus glycanilyticus_A. Next base: position 908,158 of record NZ_JAMBNP010000001.1, read on the forward strand.
ACGAATCGAGCGGAAGGGCGAAACCGCCTTCGGCTGCATCCAGCTCTCTAGCCGTCTCAATCCGGTGAATCCGCAAATGCCAAGGCAAGCCGGCAAGCAGGTAAGTCTTGACCGTCACATCCCGCCAAGGCTTCCACACGGAGGTCAGTACATCCCCGTCAATATGGGTTTCCTCATTTTTACGGCGAACGCGGTACAGGTTATCGCCCTCGCTTAAGGCAAGCATGGAGTCATACGCCCCCTGAGACAAGCCCCATTCTGCCCGCGGCACGCTAAAACCAAAGGATGCGGAGTATACAAACTTCTCGTATTTCGCCGATGTATGAGTATGCTCGTTTGTGCTCCGGTGGCCGGCGTTAAAGGCAGCGATATGATCCCTTTCGCCGTGTCTGCAGATCACGAGATGAGGGGCCTTCTGAACCGATATTGCCGGAAGCTCGGGAAGCGGAAGCTCTTCTGCCTGCCAGAGAGGATGATCATCCGGCAGCGCCAGCGGCAGAAAGGCTTTAAACGCCCAATAGACGGATCCCGGAGCATTATAATTTTCTGCCATGATCAGGTTCGGATAGCTGTATCCTACCGTTAGCACGCCGTCGGATGAGAAAATCGGCTGGCTCAACCACCAGCGCAGATGGCGCAAATAAAGTCCCTTGATCACGCCAGGCTCAAACGGCTGAACGCCGGCGAATGCGTACGCGCCCCATAAGGCTCCCTGCGCAAAGCGGTAAGTCAAGCTGCGCCCGTAAGGGAGAGCCCTTCCGTCTTCGGAGAACCAGTTCGCGAATTGCCGGGCGAACACAGCGCCCCGCTCCTCGAAGCGTGCTGCCCGCTCCGGATCCTCTTCCTTCATAAGCGCCGCATAGATCAGTCCGCAGTAATGGAAGGCTAGGGGCACATAATAATCGCTGTGGCCGTTAACGCCGTCCTCGAACCAGCCGTCTTCCAGGTAAAAATCCTCAAGACGGTTCAGATTCGAATCCAGCTGATCCTTCGCGTACGGCAGCCCAAGCTTATGGAAACCCACATTGACGAGCACATGGAAGAACAGCCAGTTGCAATCATGCGATTTGTGACTGTTAATCTGGTTCAGCCAATCATAGAAACGCTGCTTCGCGCGATCGCTCAGCGGCTCCCACAAACGTTGCGGAGCAATGGCTAACGCAAGTCCAAGCGAAGCCATCTCCACAAGTCGCTGATCGTAATCCGCTACCTTCCCCCAATATTCCGCGTGCGCGGGATCGGTCCCGTTCGTAATGCCTTTCAGCACTAACTGCAGCAGCTCCTCATCAACCTTACCGCTTCCTGCCGCCAGGGGCGCCAGCCCCCATATGATGCGCGAGAAGCCCTCCATTTGGGCGACATCCGGAGACTGGCCCGCACCTGAACCGTTCAGGCCAAGGCGTGCTCCCCCTGCGGAATAGTACGGCAGGAGCGGCTTCGTCAGCTGGCTGAACGCCAGCTCCAGATCCGCTTTGGTGCGCAGCGGGTTAGCTGCGATCGGCGACTTTACTCCCATGGAATAGTGACGCCTCCTCTAAGGCGAGCAAGACCCTCCACAAAGAAATAATCGCCGTAAATGAGCGGCACATCCATATTTTTGCGTTCCGGGTAATGACTTGTTCCGTGCAGAATAAGACCTTCTTCGCCATCCTGGTCAAACGAGCCGTAGTTCTGGTACAAGGACTTCAGAATCCGCTCCCCGGCGTTGCGGTAGCCGGACGCTTCCTCTGCCGGCACCAGCTCGGCCAGCAGCAGCAAGCCGCATGCGGCACATGCACCTGCGGAAGAATCTCGAAGCCATTTTGTCTCCTCCGGCGCGCGGAAATCCCATACCGGCACGCTGTCCTCCGGCAGCTGAGACAGGAAGAAATGCGATACTTGCTTGGCCGCATCCAAAAACTCTTGCCGGTCCGTATGTTTAGCTGCCAGCGTCAGTCCGTATACCGCCCACGCCGTTCCGCGGGACCAGGCAGACTCCGGTCCAAAGCCTTGGCCGCCGATATATTCAGCCACTTCGCCGGATTGCGGATCAAAGCGGACGATATGGCGAACCGATCCGTCCTTGCGGATAAAGTGCTTCAACACCGTGTCCATATGCGCTTCGGCCAGATGGATGTATCTGGAGTCGCCTGTCTCGCGGGCTGCCCAATGCAGCAGCGGCACGTTCATCGCGCAGTCGATAATCGCCCAGCCGCTGTTGTCCTCCCCTTCGCTCCAAGGATTCCAAGCGCGGATAAAATTGCCCTTCAGGTTAAAGCGTCCCATCAGATAGTTCGCTGCTTTGAGCGCTCTTCTGCGGGATGCTTCTCCGCCGTTCAGTTTATAATTGATGACGCTCGTCAGCGTCCACATAAACCCGATGTCATGATCCAGACGGTCATAACCGTCCAGAACCTCGTCCAGCTTCAGCTCGCACTCTTCAGCGATTTGGCGGAAGGGCAAATTGGCGTCCCCCGCTCCCTCATGAAGCAGCCACAAGAGACCCGGCCAGAAGCCGGCTGTCCACCAATGGGGAGCTTCAAGCACATACGTGCCGCCTTGGCTGGCATGAGGGAACCCCGCGCCAATTCGGGCGCTTGTCCGCAGCACCTTGCTCACCGTTTGTTCCCAAGCTTCGTTAACCCATGGAGCGGCTTCAATCTGACTTGCGGCAGTTATGTTCATCGTTCGGATTCCACCTATTCTATAAATTTGAAGTTGAGTGCAAAGGTTTGGTCAAGAGATGCTTCGTCTTTCGAAATCAGATAAATACGATAATAGCTTTCTTCCTTGCCCGAATGATTGGAGTAAGGACGCTCCGCAATCGAAACCTCCAGACCCTGCGGTTCATAAGACAGCATTACCGCATGGCGGCTGCCCTTGAACAAAATCCGGCCTTCCGACTGTATGATGGGCACACATTTGCTTACGATGACCTCCGTAATCGCCCCGCCGGCCTCGCGGAACTGGAACGTATCCGTCAAGTCGAGCTCGGGCAGTCCGGATTTATGCCAGGCAAATTGCCTCTTATAAGAGGCCATACCGCTGTCAGGGTAACAGGCTACAAGCTCCAGCCCGAAACGGTCCACGGTCTCTCCAAGCTCAATCCGTGTTACAACCGCCGCACTTTCAGCGCCTACCGCCTGAAGCTGTCCCTTAACAATGGGCAAAGAATGCCCCTGCGCTCCCGTACATTCATATTCATAACGGCCTTCACCGAAATACTGCGCCGTATATTCCCCGCTTCCCAGATCTACGGCAAACGCCGGGTCATCATCGGCAATCAGAATAAAATGACCAACGTCGATATGATTATGCGGCTCATGGTTATGTCCGCCTTTGGCCGCAAAGCCAAAGCTGCCTGCCTCGCTGCTGACTCGCGAAATCAACCATTGAGCATCAGCCAAATACGAGCTTCCGCTTGCCCAATCCTCTAGTCTTGAAGCATCCGGCCTGTACCAGACCAGATTGCGAAGAGCATGGGCAAAGCGGCTGCAATGATCGTCGGTAAAGCCTGCGCGGATAGTGATCGGCGCAAAGGCGACTTCTCCGATATGAGAGGCCAAATAGTCGGACAAGCCGATGTTTACGCTTACAAAGGATGCGGCATCCGAGAAGTTCGCTGGGCGGTTACGCACGAGATAAGCTTTTTGCTGGAACCTGGCGATTGTCCGCACATGCTTGGAATCCAGCAAATCCGCCCTGCCGCCGGAAGCACGCTTAAGAAGATCGGCGAAATACACATAGTAACCAAAGCCGTAATTCCAGTAACCCGGCCCTTCCGCGCAGGCACCGTCTTCTCCAAAGCCGGATAAGTAATGGCTCATCGTTCCTATTGCCCGATGAATGATGGCCGCTTTCCGTTCATGGTCCAGCTCAAGCAGCAAGGCTGCCGAACCGATCGAGCCCGCGCATACCGCTGCCCAGTTATGGTCGGCTGTCTCCCAATGGTACGAAGGATATTGATCATCCAGATACGGAACAAACAATCTTCGCTCAATCTGTGCGCGGACGGATTCCCTCAGCTCCGGCGGCAGCGTTGATTCCGTAAGAGTCAAAATCTCCGCCAAAGCAAAACCCGTCTCGGAAGCAAACAAGTCGATATGGCGGTCAACCGACTGTCCTCTCATATGAGCAGGCAGGCACCAGGTCATCTCCTCCAGAATGGCTTCAATCGTTTCGATCAGAGCCTGGCGATATTCGGAGGCTTCAGGGTAAAGGCAATGCAGAAGAGCAAACGAGGCAAGGCGGCTTCTACGCTCGAAATACAAGCCTTCGTAGCTGATCCGGTTCCCCGTTGTCTCAAACAGCTCGTATATTTCTTGACTCAGCACAGGAATCGGGCGGTCAAGCAGACGTTCGCCCTCCGCTTTGATCTCTCCGATCATCCCGGAGTATGCCGGGGCTTCGGCTATGCCCTTCCAGTCCACCTTGTTCCCGGAGTACGTATACAAATGGCTGGCGGCCTCCGGCTGATCCTTCAGCCAACCTGCCAGTACTTCCTGCTGCCATTCATCGATCACTATCAAGCTACACTCCCCCTAACCGCGGTATTCCGTTGGTGTTAAGCCGGTCTGCGTCTTGAATGTCTTTATAAAATAACTCTGGTTATCGTAACCCAGCATCTCGCAAATCTCGCTTACGTAATAATTGGTCTGATCAAGCAATTCCTTGGCGCGTTCGATCTTCTGATCGGTCACGTACTCAATAAAGGTCAGGCCCGTCTCCTTCTTGAAGAAGCGGCTGAAATAACTCGGATTCATGTGCAGATGAGCGGCTACTTCCTCGAGCGTAATCCGTTTGCCCAGATTCATCGATACATATTTGCAGGCTTCCGGCACTTCCCGGCGTTTGCTGACCGGCAGTGACTCTTCTCTGGCGGTAATGTACGACTGGAGCTGGGTATGGAACCACTCAAACAACCCCCATAACGAGTCGAAATACACAATTTCCTTATGCAGCTTCTCAGCGGTTAGGGTCTGAGACGCTAGCAGCATGGCATGCAGCTTCAGTCTCATATCGATCAGAAGCTTCAGCACCCAGTCCCGCACTTCCTCCGAGGCGTACTTCTCCTTGCGGATGTGCGTTTCCCATTTGCCGGCCAGAAGCCTGATTTTCCCGCCGTCCTTCGCCATAATCGCTTCGCGGATTTCCGCGGCTGCCTGATCGTAGTTCGCAAGCAGGCCGGATGCTTGCTCCGCATCCTTCTGCCACTTGGTCATTTCCCCTTTGGACAAATAAAACCGCTGCTCATCCGCCTTCAGCAAATTGCATAACGCCTGCTTGAGCAGCTGCGGATTGTCGCAGCCCGTTCCGATCAGGAAAGCCATTTGAATCTTAAGCACTTGCCCCAAGGTCCGCTGCACGGTCTGAAGGCTGGACTGCACCTGATCGTAGACATTTTGCTTGAGGCCCGGCTTAAACGAGAACAGCAACAAGGATTGCCTGCTGCTGTAGCCGATATGAACCGCGCGGAGCGGCAGCTCGGCCAGCAGTTCTTCCATCACATTGCCGATGGCAAAATGCAGCGTCTGATCCGAATCAAACCGGTTCTTGATCAGATTGTAGCTCTCGATAAAGCCGGCAACGGGCAGACATAACTCTCCGGACTGGAATAACCCGTATGACCCGAAGTCTCGCTGCCATTGTTCCCCGGAGATAAGCGGCTGCTGAACAAATTCCCTGAACAGCTTCTCTTTACGCAAATCCTGCGTCTCGCTCACCATTCGCTTCATCCGGTTTTGTTCCGACAGCATTTGCCGCTCGCCGTCAAAGCCTTCCTTAAACTTCTGCAGCAGCCCGACCAATTCCTCCGGATCAAGCTGATCCTTGAGCAAATAATCCTGCACGTCGAGCCGCATCGCCTGCTGCGCATATTGGAACTCGCTATGACAGGATAAGATCACTATCCGAACCGAAGGATTCAATTTCTTGACTCGTTGCGCCAGCTCCAGTCCGTCCATCTTGGGCATCCCGATATCGGTGACGAGAATATCCGGTATCTCCTCCTGCACATGCTCCCATGCCGCGAGTCCGTTCTCATGCTTCCCGTACAACTCAAGACCAAGCTTCTTCCAATCCACCACTTCCGATAACAGCTCAATTACCGGATAATCATCATCCACGAGCATCACTTTATACATGAGGACGCCCCTCCTCTCGAATAGGGATATGCATCATAACGCGTGTTCCCTTATCGCTGTCTACGGTAATATGAAAGGCATCGCCAAACATGATCCGCATCCGTTCCGCGACATTCGCCACGCCAATCCCGGACATTCCGGGACCTCTTGAGCGCCCGCTCTCCTGCACAACCTCCAAGCCCGATCCCGCAGCCGTCAGCCGCGCTCTGAGCCGCTCCAGCTCCTCTGCTTCCATTCCTATTCCGTCATCTTCCACCGCCAGCTGGAGGAAATGCTCCGCCCGCGCCGCCGTTATCCGAATCGTGCCGGCACTTTGGTTAAAGCCATGTATAAGGGCGTTCTCCACCAGCGGCTGCAGGATAAACCGCGGAACCCTGATATCAAACGAGGTTACGTCCACATCCACTACGAGCCGCGCTTCTTCCTTCTGCCTCAGGTTCATGAGCTCTACGTAATGCGTCAGCAGCTCAATCTCCTCATGCAGCAGAATAGCGTCCTCATCCCGGCTGATCGTCATCCGGAGCAGCTTGGACAAGGAGGCAATCATCTTGGCACTCTCCTGATCACCGCCGCGCATCACTTTCATCCGGATCGAATTAAGCACATTAAACAGAAAATGGGGGTTAATCTGCGCCTGCAGCATCGCCAGCTCTGCCTTGCGCTTGCGCGCGTGAGTAAGCGATACCTCGGCTATCATCTCCTTAATGCGGTCGAGCATTTGGTCGAACAGAAACCCTAATCTTCCGATCTCATCGGCTCCCCGGATACTGGACCGTACTTCCAGATTCCCCCGCTGCACGCTCGAGGCTACCTTCCCCAGCTTGATCAGCGGCTTCGTCAGCTGCCTCATCAAGACGAGCAGCAGCATCAGAAAGACGATAAAGGAAATGATCTGGAACAGAAATACCCGGTTAAAGATCGAGCTGATATTTACAATCGCATCCTGATAAGGCTCCGTTGCCACCAGATGCCAGTCATTAAAGGACAGATCGGCGGTTGTCAGCAGGAGCTTCCTGTCTTCGTCTCTAATAATAGAAGATATGGCATGCGGCTCTCTTTCCTTCATCTGCCTGCTGTATTGAAACATGGTATCAACCTGCGCCGGATCGGGCGAAGACAGAATCCTGCCTTCCCCGTCTACAAGCACAACCTCCTGGCTGCCGCTCAAGCTGCCTAATATGCGGCTGAATTTATTTTCCATCATCGTTACGATGACGTAGCCGTAAATTCTTGTGCTGTCAAACCGGAGCGTTCTTGCAACCGAGATTTGATAAGGACTGCTTATCCGGTCGTAGGGAAAAATCGTCGGCGACGTGCTCACCCAATAGGACTGCAATCCCGTCAGCTGCTTCAGATTGTTGAACCAAGGCTCCTTCTGGAACTGCTGCGGATTCACTTCGTCCTTGGAGTAGTTCGTAAAGGTCTCTCCGTTGGTCAGTATAATCGTGATGTAGCTTTTCTCCCCGATATACGTCAGCGTCTCGAGCTGCTGCATAATCCGGTTGGTTGCCGTAAATTTATCGTAAGGCTCAAGCTCGGCGTTAAGCATCTTAATAAAGCTGGACTTCATATCGGAATTTGCCTGAAAATAATTGGCGGTGTTGAGCATGCCCTGGAACAGATTATTGACAGAACCGTTAACCAGCTGCATGGAATCGGTCGCATTCTCCTTCGCCTGCTGCTCCACGGCTTCGCGGGTCAAGGAGTTATAGATCAGCATCGTTAATACGGCTGGAATGAGAATGCAAATAACAGCGACAAGCGAGAGCTTCCCTCGCACAGAGTGAAAATAAGACCGGATGCGGTACATCGCAGATGTCCCCCTCAGATAGAAAAGGGGGACAGTCATTCCCGTCCCCTTTGGATATTCATTATACCTTATTATTTTTTGTTCGCTGCAATAATCTCGTCTACGCGTTTCTTCGCGTTGGCAACGGTTGTGTCGATGTCCTGATTACCAAGGATCAGCTTCTCGTACTCTTCGTTAATTGCTTTGTATACTTCGGCCTGGTAGGAAGCAGGCGCAATAATTTCGGTTGCTTTCGAGTTCACGAGCGTATTTACAAGGCTTTCTTTGTCAACAAGCTCCGGATTTTTCGTGCCGCTCAGGATCGCGTCGATAATTCCCGCTACCTGGTCGTTGCTTACTCCGTTCCAAGCCGGAATGTTTTTGCCTTGAACGACCTGGCCGTCCGTTGTGTACCAGCGAACGAATTTATAAGCTTCCTCTTTGTTCTTGGAGCTTTCCGATACGGCTACATAGTCGGTTGTTACAGGCGTGATGCCGGATTGATCGCCCGCGTTGTTTTTCGGGAATGGGGCAACCGCTACATGGAAGGTCAGCGGCAATGTATCCGTTCCGCCGATTTCGGTGTTCATCCAGGAGCCGATGGTCAGCATGCTTGCCGATTGGTTAAAGAACTGGTTACGGTAAGCCAGCTTTTGCGAGATCATGTCCGAATAAGGAACCGAGGATTTATCCTCTTTCTCCATTTTTACGCGAAGCTCGAGGGTTTTCTTGAAGTTAGGATCATCCAGGTTGGACGTTCCGTCTGCTTTCAGGAATTCCGAGCCGGTCGGCTGATTCTCCATCATCAGCTTCAGGTACTCCATCCAGCCGCCGTTTTGCGGGCCGTGGAAGTACGTGCCGTAACGTTTGGTTGCTCCTTCGCCTTTTGTCAGCTTCTTCGCGTAGTCCGCATATTCATCCCAAGTCCAGTCCGTCGGAACCGCCAGACCCGCTTCATCCAAGTTATCCTTGTTCAGAAGAACGTACCAAGGATTGAATTTGCCAGGCAGTGCGTACACTTTGCCGTTCAGATGAGTATCAACCTTGTAGTCCTCTTCTACCTTGTAGCCGTCTGTCGCGAGGAATTCATCTAGCGGAGCCGCCATTCCAAGCGCCACGCGTTGTGCATAGCCGGCCGCGTCGCTGAACATCATAACGTCGATCTGTTCGCCGGATGCTACGGCAAGATCGAGCTTTTTCATCGATTCCTGCGTGTCGCCTTTTTCGCTCAGCTGTACCAGCTCAACCGTAACATTCGGATTTTTCTCATGGTAAGCATCAAGGGTTGCTTTCCAGTTGTAGGCTTGCTCCGTTCCGTAAGTATACAGGCGAAGCTTTACGGGATCTCCGCTGGCAGTCTTGTTGCCGTCCGTGTTCGTGCTTGCTTCCGTCGAAGCGTTTGCGTTTGCGTTCTTGTTGCCCGAATCATTGCCCGAGTTGCCGCAGCCTGCAAGTACTCCGGTCAGCAGTAAACTAATCGCAAGTCCCGATGCCCATCTCTTTTTCATTTCTAAATGCCCCTCTCTGAAATGCAAGGTTTAGGATGTTGATAGTTTTCATTATAGTGAGCGGCAATCAAGGTAGGATGAAACTATCTTTACCTAAATTGCAACAAATTCGACTTTCTTGCTAACGCTTTCATTACCGTTACCCTTTAACGCCGCCTAGCGCAATCCCCTCGATTACACTCTTCTGTCCGATAATGAAGACGATCAGGAGCGGCAGAATCGCCGAGACGGCAGCCGCCATAATAAGCGAGTAGAATTCGCCGCTAAGCGAAGTGAACTTCTGCATGGCCAGCGGAATCGTAAACAAGCTGTCCGTACGAAGGAAGATCAGCGGGTTCTGGTAATCATTCCAGGTCCAGATGAAGCGCAGAATCGCATACGTTGCTACGGCCGGCTTCACAAGCGGAAGAGCAATGCTCCAGAAGATCCGGAAGTGGTTCGCACCGTCAATTTTGGCCGATTCGATATATTCCTGATGCACGCCCATGAAAAACTGGCGGAGCATAAACGTACCCAATACGCTGAAGCTGCTAAGAAGAATCAAGCCCCACAGGCTGTCGAACAGCCCGATCTGTCGGTACAGGATAAACTGCGGAATAAGAATCGCCTGCCCCGGCACCATGTACGTGGCAAGGACAATCAGGAACAGGAAGTTGCTGCCCTTGAACTTGATCTTCGAGAAGCCGTAAGCGGCAAGCGAGGAGAGCAGTGCCGAAATAACCGTTGTCGTAACGCCTACTTTAATAGAATTGAGATAGTATTTCCAGAAAGGATAATCTCCCACCCATACTTCCTTATAGTTCTCTATAGCATGCCATTGTCTTGGAATCCATTCAATCGGATACACGAATACATCTTTTTCCAACTTAAAGGAAGTGATCAGCATCCAGATAAAAGGCAGCAGGAAAAGGATGCTGATGGCGAGCATAATGACGGTTATAATGCCTTTGCGCCAGCTGAAGCCTCTGTTTGTCGTTTCCATGTAAGTACCGCTCCTTCCGCGATTAATAATTAACCCATCTCTTCTGTGCAAGCCATTGTCCAAAGGTAATAAGAAGAACGAAGATAAACAGCATAACGGCAATCGACGAAGCATAACCAACCTTCAGATTTACAAATGCCGTATCGTACAAATACCAGACCATCAGCGACGTTGAGCCGATTGGTCCGCCCTGCGTCATAACCGCGATAATATCGAATACCTTAAACGTTGCGATGACGCCGGTTACGAGCAGGAAGAAGGAAGTTGGCGACAGCAGCGGGAATGTAATGCGGGCGAATTTGACCCAGCCGTTTGCTCCGTCAATATCCGCCGCTTCGTACAAATCCTTCGGAATCGACTGCAGACCGGCGATGTAGATAATCATGTTAAAGCCAATCGATGTCCAAACGACGATCATCATAATGGAAATGAGCGCGAAATGCGGATCCGCGATCCATTTCGGCGGGTTGCTGACGCCCAGCGTATGCAGCACTTGGTTGATTGGGCCAAAGGACGGCTGAAACAGAACCTGCCATACAACCGCTACCGCTACGACGCTCGAAATGTAAGGCATGAAGTAAGCCACCTTGAAGTAGCTTTTCAAATAAACATGGCGGTCGATCACGACGGCGAGCACCATGGAGATCAGCATGTACACCGGTACAGCCAGCAGGAAAACAAAGTTATTGCGCACCGAGCGCAGGAACTGATCGTCATGGAACAACTTCTTGAAGTTGCCGAAGCCTACCCAGTCGATCCCTTTCCAGCCTTGAACAAAGTTCCAGTCGGCGAAGCTGAGTACGATTGTCGCAACAATCGGGAGCAGGACGAGAATAAATACGCCAATAAGCATCGGACTCACGAACAGCCAGCCGGCAAGCGTCTCTCCGCTTTGCAGCGAGCGTACTTTTTTCGGCTTCTCCAGCTTGCCCATCACTTGTGGTGAAGTCTCCATCATAAGCACCTCGAATTTCTTAGAATATAGTAGGAAGTTGTGAAGTTGTTTTTATTATAGAGAATGAAAAAGCGCTGCCTATGCCGTTATTTTTACTTTTTTCTTGTTAGAATTGACTTCTTGCCCGCGGTAATGAGCAAACGGTCATTCGATCCCGTCAGCATTGCCTCGGAAACTATTGTCGTTCTAGCGAATCGAGGATAGCTCAAACAAAAAGAAGCTGCCTCTTCGTCAGCCGAAATGACGATGGGACAGCTTTTGCGTTGTTGTATGGCTTCTTGTTCGTTAACTTAATCCGGCTGCGACATAACGGACAATTAAAATGAGTTTTGGATTTATATTAGAATCCCCATCTCTCTTTGAAGTCCTATTATTTCCATGTGCCTTTGCAACTAAAGTTACTCCCTTTTCGTTAAGAGATGTAAGAAAAAAATACCATGCAAGGAATCTGTTCTACGATTTTTTGACGAACACCATGAAAGCGGAAACCGGCCTCCGGTTTCTTTTTTATGTTTACATATAAAAAATATTCGGCGTTTATGGTTCATTTTTTCCCCTCAAATGCCGTTAACAATGAAAGTAAGTAACATTTTCCAAGGAAAGGGAAGGGATGTAGTGAAAGAAAACAGCAAAGAGATTCTGTCGTTCAAGTTGGCCCGCAGATGGCTGGCTGCCGCGCTAGCCATGACGCTGATCATGGGCAGCATGGCTGGAGCCGTATATGCAGCTGAGGATACGGTAACCGGCATCGAATGGAGCTACGCGGAGTCGGATTACAATAGCGGCACGTCGTCGCTGGAAATGTTTGTAGAGGACGACAAAGTCGAGCTTACCGTTCTCGCGTCCATATCCGGTTCGGCATCCAAAAAAGACGTAACGACCGATGCAGCATGGAAAACATCGAACAGCTCTATCGTCAAAGTAGACAAAGGCGTATTAAGCGGTGCAGGCAAAGGAACGGCCACCATTACCGCTACCTATAAAGGCTTCTCCATATCCATTAAAGCGTCTTCGGATTATGTGTACGATCAAGTCACCATTATGCAAAATGGCCAAGCCGCTCCTGCCGCTATAGATAATGTGCTTCTGGGAGAATCGCTTGTCTTCACTCTCGATGGAGACGGCAAAAATATTAGCGACGATGCGACTTGGAGCACATCCGGTTCTTCCGTCGCTACCGTTGATAAAGGCCGAATCACGCTAGTTGGCGCAGGCACGGCTACCATTACAGCGAAGTATAAAGGCAAGACGGATTCTATCAAACTGACCGTCGCATCGCCTTACAAATCCATCTCGATCACACCGGAAGCAGCCAACGATCTGTTGGAACTTGAAGTCGGCGGAGATGATTACGAATTGGAAGCTACCGCCGTGCCAAAAACGGGCGGGACGCTGGATGTGACCGGCGATGCCAAATGGACTAGCGCCAATACGAAGGTTCTGACCGTGAGCAAAGGCGTCATTACGGCGGTCGGCGCCGGCAAAACGACCGTTACGGTATCCCATCTGGGAGTAACCGATACGCTCACCGTCGTCGTTCGGACTCCTTACCAATCCATCAAAATTGCTCCCGACAAGGAGTACCACCTGCAATTGCAGGACGCGCCTCTGCAAATCAAAGCCGAGGTACTGAGCAATTCGAATGTTACTTCGGACATTACAAACGATGGCAATTGGACCTCGTCGGATCTAACCGTCGCTACAGTAGCGCAAGGTAAAGTGACTGCAAAGGCCATCGGCACGACAAAAATTACGGTGTCTTACCGTGGCGTGAGCCGCAGCATTGACGTAACCGTATATCCGAGCATCACGAAGCTGAGCGTCGAAAAAACGACGATTGACGGCTTCAAAGGCATTGAAGGCGAACTGCCGAAAGTAACGGCAACTACGTTCGACGGCTCCAGCATCGACGTCTCCAAGCTTGCGAAATGGACGGTTTCGGATAATGAAATCGCTGATCTCAAGGACGGCGTCTGGACGGCCAAGCAGCTTGGCGAGACAACCTTTACGGGTACCGTGCAGGGCTTGAAGGTTGAAGTGAAGCTTACTGTTCATTTGAAGCCGATCAAGCTATTGGCAGAGGTCGCGGATCTCAGCATTATCCTCGGAAAAGCTACCGCTCTGCCAAAGGTGAACGTCGTTTATGAAAACGGGGAAGAAGCCGATATTTCGGAATCTATCGAATGGAAAACGACCTCCGACAATATCGTTCTTTTGGAAGATACGGTCAAAGGCCTGGAAGCGTCTACCGTTACGATGACGGGCACATACCTGAACAAAACCGTCACGGTTCGCGTCAAGATCGAAGAAGAGATCGTCAAGTTGGTTGTCGAACCAACAAAGCTCGAGCTCAACCCGGGCCGCTCCAAGTCGATTAAGGTCACGGGTTACTACAAGAGCGGCAAGAAAGTATCTATTGGCACCAAGATGAACTGGGTCGTTGGAAGCGAAAAAATCGCAACGATTAGCGGTTCTTCATCCGTTAAGGCGATCAATGTGGGGACGACCAAAGTAACAGGCACTTATCAAGGCAAGACCGTTAAAGTCCCTGTCACCGTTACGCCAAAGCTTAAATCGCTGCAGCTTTCCAGCAAATCCGCTCAGATGTCGATCGGCGGTACGCTGACAGTCAGCCTGCAGGCTATCTACTATACGGGCAGTCCGGCAAACGCAACAAATAGCGCCGTATGGACTTCCTCGAATACATCGGTAGCAACCGTCGCTGAAGGCAAAATTACGGCGGTCAGCAAAGGCAGCACCACAATTAAAGCCGCCTTTGGAGGCAAGACAGCCTCTATCCGGGTCTCGGTGAAATAACGCGCCTTCCTGTATAACAAACAGCCCTGCCGGTAACGTCATGACGTTGCCGGACAGGGCTGTATTAATAAGTCTCCATATAAATCTCTCAAATCTGTTGCGCAATTTCCCAGACATGTCCTGCCGGATCTGTGAAGGCAGCCGTGCGTACCCCCCACGGACGGTCAACCGGACCGTTAAGAAGAACAACTCCTCGTGAATGTAATTCGTTGCATACCGCATCCACATCCTCCACCCGAATGGTGAATTGAAAGCGAGATCCGGATTCGCGGCTTGCGACTGCTCCAGGCTCTATAAGACCGTATGCTTCGGAAATATTCAGGAGGTTAATGCTCATATTCCCGAAGCTGAACACCGCAGACACATCGTCTTCATATACAGCGGACAATCCAAATACGTCTTGATAGAACGCCTTCGTGCCTTGCAAATCCTCCACAAATACCGTAACCACATCAACATTCATCTGACCTAAAATGCTCATATACACACCTCTTCATTCGGATTTTCAATCAAACCATTTACTCTACTGAATTTCAACATGACTAGGATAATTGATTCCTCTCTATGAGAAAATTCCTTGCCGCCTGCCATTTCCCTGCTTTTGGTAAAGGTTTTAAAAAAGGTTATATCTAACGAAAAGCGACCGTGCAGGTCTGGTCTGCACGGTCGCTTTTTTTGTCTTCCTCTTTTACGAATTTAATAGTCCTGCAGATACCAGTAAGCGTTTCAATAACGTGGCCGCTTCGGCGCGGGTCACGCTGCCGGCCGGTACAAAGGAGCCGTCCGGCATGCCTTTTAACAAACCTGCCCCTGCTGCCTTGCCAACCGCGTCGGCTGCCCAATTCGAGATTTGGCCGGAATCCTTATAGTTCAGATCTGCCGCAACCAGCTTGCTGCCTGTTGCCAGCTCCAGTGCCTTGACCGCCATGATGGCCATCTCTTCGCGGGTTACCTTGCTGTTTGGGCGGAAGGTTCCGTCTTCATAGCCGTTAATGATGCCAGCACCCGATGCTAGTCTAACTGTTTCTTCATACCAGCTGCCAACGGCTACATCCTTGAAGGTACGCGCCTCTCCGATCTGGCGGATACCGAGCGCACGGACGAGCATGGCCGCGAATTCGGCGCGGGTGACAGCGCGTTCGGGTTCAAATTTGCCCATGGTTACGCCATTCAGAATTCCTTTGCCGGCAAGAAGAGCAATATCCGCTTTCGCCCAATGGCTGCCGGTATCTGTAAACGCGCGATCGAGTCTAGCAGCGGTATAAATGCTGTTGCCCATACTCTTAATGGCAAGAACGGTTTTGCCGTCTTTCGCTGACCTAACAGCCGGTACCGGGCTAAATGTACCTGCAGACGGATCGAATACCAATACGGTTAATTGGGCTGCCTCCTGCACGTCTTCAACCGTCATTGTCCGCTCGACGTAAGCACCGCCAAAGCTGGTAACCACAACGGTCTGCGCACCCGATTGAACCGTAATGCTGAAGTCAACCGCATGGCCAACCGTCGTTATGTCCTGATCTGCTGCTTCTTTGTTCAGCTTGGCAGCCAGATCGGCGGGAGGCGACTGAATAGAGAAGGTCCAGATCGCATTTGCCGTATCGGTTATACCGTTAGCCTTCAATATCTGGGCAAGCAGCTTCAACGGGAAGGTATAGCTGCCCTGCTGGTTTTTCACCACCAGCACCGTGTCCGGCTTGGAAGCAGCCAGCTCAAGCAAAGCCTTCACCGTAAACTTGGCCTTGCCGGATGCGGCAGAAGCACTGACATCAATGGTAACGAGCGAATGTCCGCCGCTTACTTTGTTTTTCACGGCTGCATCATTGTCTTCGGCCTTTTCAGCTGCCGGTATGGCATCTGTTCCGTTGCCGCCCGAATTGCCATTAGGATTCGTACCGGTATTACTGTCTTCTTTCCCCGTAACCAGCAGCGTAAATACTCTTGTCGCGCCGTTATAAGAGACGGCGACTCTCACCGTACCGGGACGTGCTGCATGTAACTCTCCGTCATCCAGATAAGCAACGTCATTGCTGTCTGTCGTAATGATGGCTTGATCCGTCACTTCTTCTCCATTGCGGTTATAGACATGAACCGATGCGGAAGTCCCTTTCTCTAACTCAAATGGACCGGTACGATCCTCCCCTACTACGAATTGGAACGGCTTCAGCAGACTCGCAAAGCCAACGTTAAGTTCCTCGAACGCAAAGCCAGGGTTCGTATCATTAACGACAGCGATTCGTTCACCGCGAACGATAAGGTTATCGGCAATAACCGAGCCTTTTACATTAGGCGTCACATCCACGCCGTTTGTACCCGCTCCGTCAATAACCGTGTTCTCAATAGAGACACCGTTAATCCCGAAGTCGCCATGGACAATCAAACCGGCATACGTGCTGTCGAGGGCCGTGTTATTGCGGATATATACCGTCCCGTTCAAATCTTTCTCGCTTGCAAATACCCAGATTGCGCCAAGGTTGACGCCATAACCGGTATCATAGCTGCCCGTGCGGATCAAAGTATTTCGCTCTACCACCGTTGTACCGCTGAACGGAACCGGATTGAAACGCGTGGATACCGCAACGCCTGCACCGTTGGTAATGGTGTCTTTGGCAATATTGTCCGTCATCTTGTTATCCTTGCCGCCGAAAATAACCATATTATCGGCCAGCCATGGAAGTGATACGGTGTTAAACCGCGCCGTATTATTCACGCTGGCTACGCCTTCTGCCGACCACATGGCAATACCGTCATCGCCCGGATAACGAATATCGCTTTGCTCCAGCATGCTGTTGCTTGTTCCGACGCAGAAGTTAATGCCGTCCGCCATCAGATTGCGCATCCGAATACCAATCATATGCAAGCTGTCGGTGAAGCCCGTGCTGCCTTTCAGACGCGTCAGCCATAGACCTGTTTTGGAATGCTCAATCCATACATTCTGAATGACGGATCCCGGTCCAAACTCGCCTTCAAATCCATGCGTGCTTGCTTCGTCATCGCGAACATTCAAATCGCCGTCCACAAGCAGATCATAAACCTCGATATGTCCGCCATCCCCGATAAACCGTGCACCAAGAAGGGTTGTGTACCACATACCCGCCCCGCGGATCGTTACGTCGCTTACATGCAGCAAGCTGCTGCGAAGCTCAAAGGTACCCGCCGGGAACCAGACGCCTTTGCCCGCTGCCTTGGCTGCTGCCATCGCTTCGTTAAAGGCAGCCGTATCATCCGTGCCATCATCAGCGGTTGCACCATAATTGGCGACGGACAAGAAGCCGTCCGGTATCGTTAACGGATCCGCAACCTGCTCCATATCGGCCAAATCAATGACATAATAGTCTGCCGTGCTATCCGCATCCTTTTCCAAACGGATCGTTGCGCCGGCAGGCACGTCGCCAATCAAAGCATGAATCTCGTCAAAGAAGCGGTGCGCGCTTCCCTGCTTCGGATCGTTGGACCAAGGGTAGCTGCCGTACTCCCAAGCGTATTTGGAGGTCAAATTCAGCTTTTGCTTGAATTCGCCGTTCACGTAAAGGCCTAACGTTTCCTGCAGTCCGCTTCCGTCCGCGCTGTCCGGGATGGCATACCGCAGCACGATAGAGTTAGCCGGATCGGTAAGAGTAAACTCTACATAGTCGCCGGTCTCCCCAAGCTCAACCGCCTGTCTGCCGGACGCTTCTGCAGCCATCTCGCGATATACTCGCGAAGGCCCGATAAGGGTTGCATTGGTTGCCGCATGCTCGGCTTCATAGGATACGTATGGGACCGTCGCCCCGCGATAGGCAAGATTGACCGCATCTTCAACGGACAACGAGTCGATGGAGAGGCTGCCGCCGCCTGTTCCTTTTTGCAATGTCACCGTATTAATGCCTGCGCGGAGATCAAGCGATACCTCTGCTTCCTTCCAGCTGGACGCTGCCGTCATATTAATCGCATTAACCGGAATACCGTTAACGGTTAATTGAAGAGCACCGCCTTGACTTGCCAGGTAGCGGATGGAAGCTTCATAAGAGCCCGCATCCTCTGCATTTACAACAAACCGAATAAGGTCGCCTTCACTCGCCATGCCTGCCGCATAACCTGTGCCGGTGTAACCGCCCGTAAGAACGGCTGTTGTAATGCTTTGACTGCGGAAAGCATTCTCTGCCTCATAGATCACTTTGTTCTCAACCGGAGTTAAGCTCCATAATGCGGACGATGCTTCTTCGCTATACTGAAGCTGGCCGCCATCCACATGCAGCGCTCCATTCTTCTCGGCCGCGTTGGTCAAAAGGTAACGCCTCAAACGTTCTTCGATCACCCATTGCTCGGCATCCGTTATTGCCGCACTGTCTTTGAGCGAAAGATCCAGCGACAACAGCTTGCCCGTTGCCCGGTTTTTGATCAGCTTGCGGCCGTTATAATCCTGCAGCAGCCATTCTGCGCTTGGATTGCCCGTACCGGAGCTTGCGGTTACCGCCGCATTGCCGTTTGAACTCGCAAGCTTGTTACCGCCAGCACTAATCGTCACGAAGTTGGTATCGTCAAAGATGGGGGTACCGGTCACTTCATTGCGCTCGTCACCCATAACCGGCGTTGTAAAATGCTCCGGCGCATTCTCGAAGCTCCACTGGAGCGTTCCGAAGGAAGCCGGGAACAAGCCGCGTTCCGCATAACCCGCACTATTTTGCACATTAATATATTCATCGTCAAAGCTTCCGTATAAGCTGCGGATAAGATACGTTGCGCCTTGCGGCTCTATGGACCAGTCCGCTTTTGCAGCTGCAGCCCCGCCTTCTCCGCTCGTAATATACCGGTAGTTGTCGTCAACGGAGATGTAATGGTTCGTTACCCGGTTGCGGATGCGGTAAGATCCGTTATCTCCTTGGAGCAGCCAATGCGAGTAGCCGTTATCAACGGCCACATCGCCGTACAACACGACGCCGCCGTGATTCTCATACAGGAACTGGCCGGTTGCGGCATTTTTGATCCGGACAGGAACGGCTGGCAGCGGCGCTTCAGGCACTTCTGCCTCTTCTACCGCAAATTGCCCTTCGTCGTTGCCGGCAACAAGCTTGCTTACCTTCGCGTAGCCTGCATCGTCACCGCCTGTCTCATAGACAAAATGGCCTGCCCATGCGCTCTTGATATTGACATAGCCCTCGCTTGCGCTGTCCTGCAAGTACCATTTGGCGCTGCCCCATTGCGGGTAGATGCTTTCGGCTTGCAGCTTGAAGTCCGGCGCGTCCTGTTCTACCGTGCCGCCTACGCCTTCCATGGATACGTAATGGCCGGTTGAGAGGTTTTTCAGCCGTACCGATCCTACGCCGTCACCAGCGTCTTCCGGGAACCAGACCGATGAAGAATCGGACTCCGGAACGTCAGCAAATTTCAACTTGCCCAAATCGTCCGAGCCGGCTTCCGTAACTTCATGCAGATAACCACCCGTCAGCTTGCTCTTGATCCGAATGTTGCCCGGTGCTGCCTCCGGCACATTAATAAAGCGCCAGCGCGGGCTTCCCCAGTTCGGATTAATGATGCCGTACTCGGCATATTTGGTCAGGTTCTGCAGATTCACGTATTTCTGCGAGCCTTCCGCATCATTGGAATCAAGAACGCTATGAATCAACCTCGAACCGCCGCCCTTATCCTCGATCACCCATACGGCGCTTCTCCAATCATCTTCCACGTCGGATACTTTTATGTGACCATCCGTTACATTCTGCAGGTTGATGTAATGGTTCGTCTCCCGGTTCTTAATCCGCTTGCGGCCCTGGAACCGCTCCACGACCCATTGATCCCGCTGATCCTCTCCCCGCAGGTTGCCGTATTTTAAGTTGCCCTGCAAATCTTCGTACAGATACATGGACTGCCATTCATTCATTATGCGTACGAATTGCGGTGAACCGTCTGTCGAAGCCGAAGGGTCCGCAAGCAGCCACTGCGCCGGATTGGTATCCGGATCAATCGTTCCCGCCTGAGCCGCTCCTGTTGCATCGGCGTTGTGCAGATAACCTCCCGCTGCATTTTGAATAGTTTTGTAATCGTCATAGATGTTGGAGGATGCCAGAGTCCATTGGTAAGAAGCATCAATGGCCGCCGGCTGATCCGCCGTTAATGGATCGGTTGGTTCGCCCGCACCTTTCCGAATATAATGGCCGGTTGCGACATTGCGGATAAGCGTCCTCCCGTCATAATCCTCAATGACCCACTGATACAGATAATTGCCCGCATTCGTGCTGTCTAATGCCCCGTATTGCACTACGCCGTTATTCTCATACAGATAAGAGGCTCCTGCCGGATCGTCGGAATAGCTGGCTATCCGAACGGGCTGAACGTCTGTTGCCATATCAATGCGCCATTGCGCGCTTCCCCACGAAGGCTGCGCCCAGTCATTGGCGCGAACGTTGGTATCATCCGGGAATTGGGTATTAAGCACATAGCTTAGAGGCGTTTCCCCCGAAGCCGCGTATACGTTAGTGAACGTAACGAAGCCCGCGCTAGCTGCATCCGCCATCGTCCATTCGCTTCGCGTGCCGTCTTGAGCCGTTGCTTGAAGCTGCATCCAGCCTTCGGCACCTTGCGTAATGTAGTGTCCGGTTGCGCGATTTTTCAGCCGGATCACCGAGCTGCCGTCTTCCTTCGTTAACGCCGTCTCGATATACCAGTGAGTTGTCTGGTCGGTAATTCCGCCCGCCGCCCCAAATTTGACGAATCCTTCCGTATCCTCGTACAGATATTGTCCAGCCTTGAACTGATTCATGATTCTTACGGGAACACCTGCCGGGTCAACGGGCTCCAAAGCCCATTGCGGGCTCTCGAACGTGATATTAATATCACCGCTGACCTCCGCGAATCCCAGCTGGTCCTCCTGATGGATAACCAAGTTCGCCGAGGGATTGCCGGCATTCTTGATAATAACGTATCCGGCACGGCTGGAATCGGCAATAATCCATTGATCATCCGCCGTGCTGGTTGCAAGGCTTCGGCTGTACAGAGGATCCCTGCGCTGATCCGTATCCTCCATTGTGATGTAATGACCGGTTGCGCGGTTCTTGATCCGCGTCACACCGCCGTTTTCCTCCATAAGCCAATGCGAACTCCCGTTATCAGCCGCGGTAAACCCGTATCGGACAATACCGTCCGAGCCCTCATACAAGTAATTGCTCTTCCATTTATTCTTAATCCGCACATAGCTGTCTGACCCGCTGCTAACCGTACTGACTGCTTCATTGTCATGATCCGCCGCGTATGCCGGAAACGCCGTAAACAACAGCAGCAGCGCCATCAAAGCAGACAGCATTGCCTTGCTTCGTGCCATTCATACTCCCCCTTAAGTCCTGTTCAAGGATTAGTTGCATCTATCATCTTAAAATGTAAGTGCTTTCAGGACGAGGTGTAATATTGGGAATATTAGGTGTTATATTAAGATACTTGCCAATAGGCAGATTTCCTCTAGCTCTTCTTGCCGATTACGGCAAACGAGAGAAGGGCACCTCCTGTCAGAATGACGGTTATCAGGATAAACGACTCATGCATGCCTTCGATAAACCTATGACCGTCGCCAAGAACAGCGCCAAGCCATGCAACTCCAAGCACGGACCCCATCTGCCTGCTGGCATTCAGAGCACCGGATACGGCACCTGTCCGTTCCTTCTCCACCGATGACATCACAGCGGCCATCAAAGAAGGGATGGCAAGAGATACTCCTATTCCCATCAAGAGCAAGCCCATAAAGGTCCATGCGTAGCTCGTGTTCAGATTCGTCCAAGCCAGAAGAAGCGTTCCCCCTGCTCCAAGGCTGAATCCGGCTGTCATCGGCATCTTTGCTCCGAAGCTGCTGACCATTCGGCCGGTTAATATCGGGTTAAAGGCCAGAGGAAGCATCATGGGAAGCAGCGAAAGTCCTGCCGTATGAGCGGATAACTCTTGTACCTGCTGGAAAAACAAGGGCAATATAAACAAAACGCCGGACAATCCCAGATTAACGGCCATGCCCCCAAGCAAGCCGGCCGACACGGTTGTGTTCCTAAATAACGACAGAGGAAACAATGGGGCCGTCCCCTTGGCTTCAATTAAGACAAACAGGATGGCGGAAAATACCGCCAGTCCCATCGAACCCAAAATGGCAGGCGAACGCCATCCGTAGATTTGACCCTCCATTAGAGCGAAGGACAGAGCCGCAATACCGGCAATAGCGGTTATCTGTCCTCCAAGATCGAGGCTTCTCTGCACGGAACGCGGGGTCTCACGTGCCAGAAAGCAAGTAAGCAGCAGACTGATTCCGGCAATTGGTATGTTCAGAAGAAAAATGCTCCGCCAACCGAAAGAATCGGCCAATAGGCCGCCGATAACCGGGCCTGCCGCCATAGCCGCCCCTGTAACCGCAGTCCAAATCCCCAGCGCCTTGGCTCGTTCTGCCGGCGAGGGATAGGCATAAGCCAGCAGAGCAAGCGAAGCCGGAAGCAGGGCAGCTCCCCCGATCCCGAGGATTGCCCGCAATCCGATCAACAGACCTGCCGATGGGGCAGCCGCCGATGCGCCCGACGCAGCAAGAAACAGGAGGATTCCACTGATATAAACGCGTTTGGCTCCCAGCCTGTCTGCGAATAAGCCCATAGATAATAGACAGCCGGCAAATGCAATTGTATACGCGTTAACCACCCATTGAAGATCAATAATCCCTCCTCCCAGATCAGCATGGATAGCCGGGAGGGCAACGCTAACGACCGTCATATCCAACAGCACCATAAAATAGCCAAGCGATAATCCAAGAAGCAAACCGCTGCGGCCGAATACGCTTTGTAATTTCATATCATTCCCCTACCTTACTCTTCATGTCGAATTCTCCTAAAGTGTATAATGGATCCCATAAGAGATTAAGATGAGGCCTTATCCTAGGAGTTGTTCTCCTACGATAAGCATTCGATAATCGGAATAAGAAAGAAGGTGGCGTAAGATGGATGACTCCGTAAGATTAAAGGAGCTCGCGCAGTTTCTGCGGACGCGGCGTGCCCGCCTGTCTCCCGAACAGGCGGGATTGGAAGAGAGCGGACGCCGCCGGACACCGGGGCTCCGACGCGGAGAGGTAGCTATGCTGTCAGGGGTTAGCGTAGACTGGTATACCTGGCTGGAGCAGGCTCGCCCCATCCAGGTATCCACGCAGGTATTGGATAGCATCAGCCGTGCTCTTCGGCTGGATGCCGATGAGCGGAAGCATTTGTTCCTGCTTGCGCTGCCGCAGCTGCCATCGGAATTGACAACCGTAGAGCATGGAATTAACGAGACCTTGCAAAGCTTCCTTGATCATCAAGGCACGAGTCCTGCTTTTATAACCGATCAACGCCTAATTATTAAAGCCTGGAATAAGGCCGCGAATGCCGTCTACGGTCCATTTGAGGAAATGACGGAGCGGGAAAGAAACACGGTATGGCGTTCTTTCCATCTGCCCGGCGTCCGGCAGCTGCTTCGGGAGAACTGGGAGAAGCACGCCCGGCACCGGCTTGCGCAGTTCCGCGCCGGCTACGGCAAATTTCCCGGCGACCCTTGGTGGATGGAGATGATCGGCGAGCTTCAGCGAACTAGCGAGGAATTCCGGGAATGGTGGCCGCAGCATGATGTGCTGAACGGCCCGGAAGGCAAGAAAATCAACTACCATCCGGAAGCTGGAATTTTACAATTTAACCAGCTTTCTTTTATCGTATCGGATTCGCCTAACTATACCGTCACCATTAATCTGCCGGCAGACGAACAAACCGTCTCCAAGATGGAGCAGCTTCTTCCCTAGTCAGCTCATGGCCAGCAAAAAAAGCCTTCCCCCCGCTCCGAATAGAAGCGATGGGAAAGCTTTTTTCTATAATCGAATTGCAGCTTTTATGATATGCTCGGATACTGCCCCAGGATCTCGTCACTTTGGGAATACGCAATAACAATGGAATCTGAAAGCTCTGCTTGGTCTATTAAAATGAACCAAAATCTTTCTCCCGATCCATATTCGACGATAGGACATGAATATTCGCTGCCATCTCTCCCCTTTAACGTCATCCGTTCAATTTCCGGGTCAAATATTTTCCCGTAAAAGATTCCCGCATATTGAGGCTTTTCCTCCCGCAGGTCGCTATAAGGCCAGCCAAACTTATGGTTCTTTGGCGTTACCGAAGTAGAACCTCCATCAAAATGCCAACCGAATAGATTCTTCTTTAATCTCGCAATGCCAAAATACTCTTCGTCTGTTCCCCATTCATAAAATGCAATCGCATTCCTTTTCCCTATTACCTCAACGTCGGCAATCGTTGCCATTGGCTGGTTTAGAGAAAGTGCTGCTCTTTCCATTCCTTTCTCGCCACTTCGTCGAATCCCTATAAATGAACAAATGACTATCACGGCAATTAAACAAGCAGCCATCCATTTTGATTTCTTAGACAAAAGAGCCCCCCCTTCCATATAACCCCATTATTGGACGTGATGAAATCCCATTTGTTGCGCTAGTCAAATTTCCAAACCAAATAGAACAAATAAACAGCCCTCAGAACTTCTGAGGGCTGCATCAGCCTAAACCTTTACCGACCTTGCCTGTTCCCGGTAATCAATGGGGGCCAGGCCGGTCACGCTTTTAAATACGCGGTTGAAATGGCGGATATTGCCAAAGCCGGTATTCTCGGCAATAATCGTCACCTTCTCGTTGGATGAGACCAGACGCCTCTTGGCCTCGTTCACTCTCAGATCGGTCCAATACTCCACCAGCGAAGTGCCCGTCCGCTGCTTGAACAAGGTAGACAAGTAAGCCGGATTCAGGAAAACCTGCTCCGCGACATGGGTAAGAGATAAGGCTTCCTGATAATGCTGATTCACATACCGCAGGACCTTCTCGATGGGATCATGCTCTGCATTCCGCTGCCTGTATGCCACGCATTCAGCCAATTTCCCAAGATAAGAGCTGCAGCAGTCCATCAGCTCGAGGCGCGAGTTCAGCGAGCATATCTCCAAGAGTACGGCCTGGATGGTGCGCTCGCCCAGCCAGCTGTTGGTAAGCCCCAGCTTCTCTGCTTCCTCGTAAGCATGAATGAGCAGCTTGCAGATCTGCTGATGGATAACCTCCGGACTCTTGGCCTGCGAACACAGGATGGTTATGAAGGAGGCGGCGTATTGTCCGGCTTGTTCTGCCTTCCCTTCCCGAATGGACGACTCCAAGAGCTCAAGCGGAAGCTCGAGCGACGGACTCCATGCCAGCTCTTCTCCGCTTTCCTTAATCCGAGAATAACTGATAACCCGGTCTCCGCCTACAATTAACCGGTGCAGCTGGGCAATCTTCGCTTCCTGGAACGACTGCGGAATCTCTTTGATTCCGGCAACTGTTCTTCCGAGCCCTATGGTTACCGTAAGTCTGGACAAGGAGATCATCCGCCTGCGAATCGTCTCCGACAGCTCGAATAGCGGATCTCCCGTTTCTGCCGCCGCAGGAGAAGACAGATTAACAAGAGCGACAACCTCCGTCTCGGACAAAATAAACGAGAAGCCCTTGGCACGCTGATCCAGCAGCTCCTGGACAATCTGCTGGATATAGAGCTGGAACAGGCTTGGATCGGCCTTCTCATACCGCTCTTTCTCCAACGCATCCTTATCCAGCTTAATAATCATGCAAGCAAAATACCGCTCCTTGAACGTCACGCCAATTCTTGCTAGGAGCGCCAAGTCGCTCTCGTTGACATAGCCCTTTAGCAGCCCAGCCACCAGATGCTCGCTCACATGCTGGCGGATCATCCGGGCATCGGCTGGCTCCGCCGCATACTGCTCTGCGGCAGGCTGCGGTGCAGCAAGCTCTGCCTCCAGCTTATTCAGCGTCTTGAACAGCTCCTCGCGCTCCACGGGCTTCATCAGATAATCCCGGACTCCATGCCGCAGCGACTGCTGCAGATAAGTAAATTCATCAAACCCGCTGAGTACAATGACTAGCAGCTTCGGAAATCGCTCTTTTGCAATTTGAATCAGCTGCAGGCCGTCCATCCTCGGCATCCGGATATCCGTGAGCAGCACATCGGGCTTCAGACTTTCCACCATTTCAAGCGCTTCATATCCGTCTCTTGCTTCGCCGGCTACCTGCCAGCTGCCGGAAGAGGAATCGATGATTTTACGCAGGCCTTTACGGAATATCGCCTCGTCATCAACAATTAGAATGTTAGGCATTCGCAAGTCTCCTCCCTAAGCAGTCATAGAATAAGCGATAGGCATCACAAGGATGACCTTCAGCCCCTGGAACGGCATGCTTTCCAGCTGCAGTCCGTATTGCTCGCCATAATGCAGCCGGATCCTTCGGTGAACGTTCATCAGGCCGTTGCCCGACGTACCGCCAAGATCATGGATTTTATCCAGCCTCTCGCGCATATGGCCCAGCTGCTCACTAGTCATGCCGATGCCGTCATCCTCAATGACAACCATCAGCATCCCCTGCTCCTGATAACAGGACAGCTGGATCCGGCCTTCCCCGATTCCTTTGTCCAAGCCGTGATTAATCGCATTTTCTACAATCGGCTGAATCATAAGCGGAATAACCGGACAGCTGTACAGCGACTCATCCACCTCAAGGCGAAAATCGATCCGGTCGTCGTAGCGCATTTTTTGTATCGTCATATAACCCTGTACATGATCCAGCTCATCGCGAAGCGTCACGATTTCCTTGCGGCCGCTTAGCGAGTAACGGAGCAGACGGCTTAAGTTATTGGTCATGGTGACGACCTCCCTGTTGCCTTCCACTTCGGCATACATAGAGATCGAACCCAGCGTATTGTATAGAAAATGCGGATTAATCTTGCTTTGCAGCGCCGCAATCTCCGCATCCTTCTCCCGGATTTCCGTCTCGTACAGCCTGTAGCCGAGCTCGCTTAAATGAGACACCATCATATTAAAGGCATTGCCAAGCTGGCCGACTTCATCCCATTGCTGAACGGGAAACGATACCTTCAGATCGCCTCGCTCCACCTTGCGCATAAGCGAGCGCAGCATCCGGAGCGGACTTGTAATTCTGAACGCGATAAAGACGGACAACAACACGGCAAGCCCGATACATATGCCGCCGATCAGGATAATCGAATTGCGGACAACCAGACTGTCCTTCATCAGCTCTGACACCGGCACCACGCCAACGGTTGTCCAGCCCGTTACCTCCGAGCCCACATGGGCGACAAGCAGGCTTTTTCCATCCACCTTATGATGGGATACGCCCTCTTCCGATAAGCCTTCTATAACAGGGTAGATCGCCGTTTTCTCCTTGCGCAGCACCAGATCTCCGGCACTGTCCGTCATATAGAGCGATTCTTTGCTGCCGAGGCTGACCTGCGAGAGCAGCTTGCGCACGGCTGCCGGATCGATGTCAATCACGATATAACCAAGCGTCTCGCCGCTGTCGAAGCTGCGAAGCTCCCTGGCGATCGAGAAAACCTGATAGACCGTCCCGCTCGTTGATTTCACTTCATGGGTTGTAATGAAAGTCGGCTGGCCGAACCGGCCCTTCGCCTTCTCCAGCCATTCCGTGTTGCCGCCAAGCTGATAAGTCGTCATATATTGGCTTTCCGGCAGCACGACATAAGAGGCGCCATGCTCGCCAAACAAGGAAATGCCCATAATATCCACGCGGCCGTTCAAGAATACCTTGGAGACAAAATTGTTCAAATCGTCGATTTCCTGCAAGGATAACGCTTCACCGGGCTTTCTGGACGTTGCGAGAAAATCCAATATCTCCTGGTATTGATAAGGCATCAGCGACAGCCGGTTGAGCTCATTCATATAGGTGTCGATATTCAGCGTCACCTGCTTCAGCATTTGCAGCTGATACTTGCCGACCTGCTCTTCCATCTTGGAGGCAAAAATCGAGAATGACCATGCGCCGATGACGCCGAGCGGGACAACAATCAGTAGCACGTTAACAAGAATTAGCTTGCGGGCGAGAGCCAGATTTTTGAACCATTGCTTTACGCTTCTTTGTCGTGTCATCATCGCTCACCCCGCTTACTTCGACAGATCCAGATTAATCTGCTTCTCGGTTGCTTGCAGCGCCTGCTCCGGCGTCTGCTGACCGTAAATCATCCGCTCGAATTGGCGGATAATGTCTTCAACAAAGCTATGCTGCTTGGTATGCTTCGGCCAGAAGGCGACCGAGTTCGCCGCAGCGGCATAATCACTGCGGTAATCAAGCGACTTGAAGGCTTCCGTGTCCATAACCGCGCTTACGCTCGGAATATGGCCGGCCTCCGCCCACTTGGCGCCATGCTCGCCCAGCCATTTCATAAAGATCATCGCGGCGTCCCGCTTCTCCTTGGGCATATCGTGCTGGGAAGGAATCGCGAGCGTATGCGAATCGGCCCAAGCTGCGGGCTTATCATAAATCGTAGGCAGCGGAACGACGCCAAAGCTCAGCGCGTCGTTTTTCTCAAGCGCGCCGGTCGCCCATACGCCGGTAATCAGAACCGCTGCTTTTCCTTCATTAAACAGCTTAAACGCATCCGGTATATTAGGCGGAATAAGCCGGGCCTTATAAAGCCCTTCGACATAGTTCAGGGCCTTCAGGGCTGCCGGATTATTAAGCGCCGTTTGCGTACCGTCTGCGTTATAGAACTTCCCGCCGCCTTGAATCTGGTTGTACAGACTCCACCACAGCCAGACTGCGTCGATACGAGTGCTAGGCTGGGCGAGCGGAGCGACATCGCCAGGCACTGCCTGCTTGATTTGCTGCAAAAAATGGGTAAATCCGGCTTCTCCACCTTGAAGAACCGGCTTGCCCTGTGCATTTAGAACGCCCGCCTGCTCCAGAAATGTCTTATTGTAATACATCACAAGCATATGGGTATCCATCGGTACGGCATACGGTTTGCCCTGGAAGGATACCGCCTTCATACCCGCTTTGTTATATACATTCCAATCCAGCCCGGCATCCTTTGCCGGCCCGGATAAATCTTCAATGTAACCGTTCTGCACGAATTGGGGCAGCGAGCTCGCGTGAATGACAGCGACATCCGGCGCATTGCCGGATAATATCGCTGTTCTCAGCCTAGAGTAATAGTCGTCCAGCCTTGAATTCATCTGGACGACTTGAATATCTTCATGCTCCTGATTAAACTGATCCACCATTTCGGTCATAAACAGATTATCCCCTCCGCTGAAGGGGGTCCAATAATTAAGCTGGACGGCGGGCGCTTTGGGTTCGGCTGATACCTCTTCCCGGTTATTCGGTTGGCTGCAGCCAGTCAAGGCAAGGCTTGCCCCAATGATGATAATTAATCCTGATGTTAGAAAAGAACGAAAGGACAAGCCTCTCATGACCAGCGCCTCCTATAATTGTGAAGCAATTCCCGCTTCGAAAGCTTAAGCCCGGAAGAATGGCTTCACAATTCTTGCTTCATAAGCTTCATTCTATTGCGCGGAACTTCTCGAGATGTCCATATAATCGACATGAATTTCTGCCGTTGCATTCTCAAGTATAATGGCGTTCTTGCCCGCCTTCAATTGCAAGGTGACGGATTGTGTCTGGTAATTGTTGCGTTTTCCTGATGGAAAAATAACCCTATCTCCTTTTCCCTTGCTGCCTTCCGCGCGGATTTGCAGCTCCCCATCGCTGCCCGAGGAATTTGCGGCCGCCAACCGAATCTCGTATTTGCCGCTTGCCGGCACTTGGATGTTAGCAAAGCGTACAGCTTCGCCTTCGCCCGGCGTTATAACTACCTTGCCGCCGCCCGATGCGAACATATTCTCTTCTGTTTCTCCTTGCGCTCCGGCTGCAGCATACTCCGCTTCATACCTTGGGAGCTCAATGGCCTCAATTGCACCCTTACCGTCCTCTATCGCGATATGAATCTCATTCATGCCTGCCGCAAGTTCAATATCGGCATACGCGTAGCCGGTTCCTTCCGCCTGCGGAAGCTCAACTGTTATCGCTTGTTCTCCGCTGACGCTAACCTTGGCTTGAAGCTTCTCCCCGGTATCGTTCTGGTAATGAATCAACAAAGGAGCCGTTGTATGAACATTGGAAGGAATAAGATCAAAGCTTACGTCCGCTGACGCTTCCCTTGCCTTGAATACACCCATCCCTGCAGGAACCTCGATAGCGGTATCCAGACTTAATGGCTTGCCGATCTGCAGGACCCCCGCCTCATCCCATGCGAGCTTTTGCGCGCGTGCTTTGCGGTTGCCCCAGCCATCCGTCGGTGACGTTGTTCCATGGTAGACGATCCATTGCTCCGAGCCGTCAGGCGAGGTAACAAAGGAATTATGGCCCGGTCCGTAAACGCCTGCCTCTTCGTCCATCTTTAGAATCGGCTCCTGCGCTTTCGTCCAGTTCGCGGAAACAAGCGGATCTGCTCCCTGCTTCAGCGACAGCATGCCAAGCGCATAGAACGGCGTCCAGCTGCCGGCGCCCGAATAGACGATATGAACCTGGCCGTTATGATGGAGAATCGAGTGTCCTTCATTAATATAGGGCGGGCCGCCGGCTTTCTCCCATTCCAGATCCGGTTCGGACAGCAGCACGCGTGGACCGCTGATCGTAAGCGGATCGCTCATTGGCGCAATGTACGTGTTTTGCTGCAGGTTGATGTCGCCTTCCCAGCCGGACCAGACAAAATAGAGCTTTTTATCGAGCTCCATTGCAAGTCCGTCAATGGCCCATTTGTTGCTGTCGTCGGTGACTTGCCCTTTGAACGTATAGCTGCCCATCGGATCATCGGTGTCAGCTTCAAGCACAAACATCCGGTGGTTTTCGTTCTGTCCGTCGTCTGCGGCGAAATAGATGTACCATTTCCCCTGCAGGAACTGGATTTCCGGCGCCCACAGCTCAGCCGAATAATTGGTGCCCATATCCGGGTACCAGACAACCTTCCGTTCTGCCTGCTTGAAGTCGATGGTTCGGGATTTCATCACCATGACATCCGCGCCGTTATGCGTAAACGTCATATAATAGAAGCCGTCCTTATACACAACAGCCGGGTCAGGCGTATCAATCTCCGCAAGCGTATTCTTGAACGTGCCGCCGTGTCCGTTATAATCAGCTGCAATCTCACTAGCTTCATTTGCGTTATCTTTCATTGCCCACACTCCTATACCAGCCGCCGCAACCAGCAGCACTGCTGCCGTCAGGGTAGCCCATCGTTTTGGGTTCAACTTCCGATTACCTCCTACAAAGAATTGCGAATGCAATTCTTACTTCGTAAGCATAAGCTTAAGAATTGCGAATGCAATTCTTGCTTCGTAAGCGTAGACTGAAGAATTGCGAATGCAATTCTTACTTCGTAAGCATAGACAAAGAATTGTCACCTGGCTTGTGTGACAATTCTTTCAACCGAACATGCAGCTTATTTCACGCCGGCCTGCGTAATGGCTTTAACGAAGGAACGCTGGCCAATAATAAAGATGATAAATACGGGCAGCGTCGCGATCACGGTCATCGACATCAGCTTGCCGTACGCCTGCGTATAGCTGCCTTGCGCCATCATGGCAATGCCGGCCGTGATGGTGCGCATCTCCGGCGAAGTTGTGGAATAGAGCGGCCATACGAAATCATTGTAAATTCCCATAAAGGTAAAGATCGCAAGCGTCACCATAATGGATACCGAAGCCGGCAGCAAAATACGCGAGTAAATCTGCCATTTGTTCGCTCCGTCAATCCGGGCAGCTTCTTCAATTTCCTTAGGGAACGCGGTGAAAAACTGAAACAGCAGAAATACGCCAAATGCGCCCGAAGAGTAAGGGAAAATAAGAGCAGCGTACGTATTAATCCAGCCAAGCGTATTAAATTCCAAATACATCGGCAGGAAGGTCAACACGCCGGGAATCATCATCGAACCGATAAACATCGGGAACATCAGCTTCTTGAAAGGCAGATCCTGTAACCGGGCGAGCGCATAGGCCGCCATAGAGGAGAATAACAGGACGATGGCCGTACCCGCGGTACCTACGAATAAAGAGTTCGCAATCCAGCGCGTGATCGGAACATTCATCAAATTGCCTTTTAACCCGTCCAAATAGTTATCGAACGTTGGCTTCTTCGGAATCAAGCTCAACTGTCCGGCGAGTGCTTCGAAATCATTTTTAAAGGAAGTGGACAGCATCCAGATCAGAGGAAGCAGGAAAACAACCGCAATGATGATAGCAACAAGAACCAGTAATGTTTTTTTCATGCTTCCTACTCCTTCCTTCCGTAAGCGATCTTGTATTGAACAGCCGAGATGATAATGATAATAACGGCCATCATAATCGCCATTGCCGAAGCCGAACCAACCTGCTTGCCTTTAAACGCCTCATCCAGCACGTTCATGAGCAGCACCTTGGTGCTGTCGCCAGGACCTCCTCGCGTGAGCAGGAACGGCTGCGCATATACGTTGAACGAAGCAATCGTTGAAGTAATAATGATAAACAGCATAACCGGGCGAATCGACGGAAGCGTAATGCTGACGAACTTTCTCCACGCGTTCGCGCCGTCAATCGAAGCCGCCTCGTAATAATCCTCGGGCACTTCATTCAGCGCGTTGGTGAAAATAATCATGTTAAAACCAATCGTCCACCACAGCGTGGTAAGCACGAGCGATACCCATACCCATGGCAGATCCGTCAGCCAGGCTACAGGATTAATGTGCAGCTTAGCCAGAAAGCCGTTAATGAAGCCCGCGTTCGTATCAAACATCATCAGCCAGATGACGGCCATGACGGAACCGGAAATCGCGTAGGGCATGAAGTAGAAAGTACGGAACAGACCGCGAATGCGCTTCGGCAGCTGATTCAGCAGCAGGGCAAGCGCAAGGCCAAGAATAACGAGGAGCGGTACCGAATACAGCACGAACTGCAACGTATTCCATAGACCTGTCGTGAACTGATCAAACAAATAAGTGCCGGGCGTGAAAATTTTGACGTAATTATCAAAGCCTACGAATTTATGCGAATCCGACAGAAGCTCGAAATCATGGAATGAAATATAGACGCCGTACAAAATCGGAATCAGCAGAAAAGCGCAAAAGCTGAGCAAATACGGCAGTACAAACAAGGTTGACGTTAAGCGGGATTGCAGAGAGCTCTTAACCATTCGCAGCTCCTCCATTTCTGGTGATAGGATAAAACAGACGGACGAAGAAGCCGGCTGTGCGCTTCTTCGTCCCGCGGATTATTTTTTCATTGCTTGTCTGGACTTCGCTACCGCATCATCCATCGCTTTTTGAGCGTCCTTTTTGCCAAGAATCGCGTTGCTCAGCTCGCCCCATACCGGATCGATGATCGTACCCCAGTTCAGAACGTTTGGCGCGAATTGTACATAATCGAACGATTTCGCCACATTGCTTTGCATGTCGAGAGCCTTGAATTCCGCGCTTTCCAGCATTGGCTTGGAAGCCAGCGCCTGACCGGAAGCCGCCCAATCCATCGAGTTGGTCGATACGTATTTCAGGAAGTCGCCGATGCCTTTAACCACGTTTGCATCTGTTACGCCTTTAGGAAGCACGAAGTTATGGGAGCCCGCATATACGGCTTGTTTCGCTTTGCCGATTTGCGGAACCGGTGCTACGCCGTAGTTGATTCCCGCTTCATCGAATTGGCCTTTCATCCAAGGACCGTTAAATTGGATCGCGTTTTTGCCTTGCAGGAACAAGGTGTTCTCGCCGTCTTGCTGCACGTTGCCCGGGGAGACGCCTTTGTCTACGAGGCCGCGCATCCATTGCACCATCTCAACCGCTTCAGGCGAGTTGTACGCTACGTCCGTCCCGTTCCACAGGTCGCCGCCGTTTTGCCATACGAGCGTTGGGAAAATAAATTGCTGCGGCCAGAGCGTAGGGACGACGTAGCCGTATGTGCCCTTCGATTTGTCAGTCAGCTTCTCAACCGCCGTATCGAACTCGGCGCGGTTAGTTGGCGGAGCCGTGATGCCGGCTTTCTCGAACAATTCCTTGTTGTAGTACATGACCAGCGGGTGAATGTCGAGCGGAATGCCGTACCATTTGCCGTCGATTGTTTCGTAGTTCACCGGTGCTTCAACATAATCGGTTTTATTGATCGCTGCCGCCGAAGCCAGATCGTCCATCGGTTGTAGCTGGTCCTTGTTTACATAAGTCGGGATTTGATCCACGTGCATGATCGCCAGGTCCGGACGGTCTTTGCCCGCGCTCAGCGCCACGTCAAGCAGCTTGTAGTATTCGCCGTTTGGCTGAATAACGAGCTTCACCTTGTACGTATCTTGGGAAGAGTTGTATTTCTCCACGATCTTCTTCATGAATTCGCCGTCAGCGCCGGAGAACGGTGTCCAGAAAAGGATGTCGGCTTTCTCCGCTTTCGTATCTCCGCTGTTGCCCGCAGCTGCGTTTGTGCCGCTGTTTGTCTGGCCGGCGTCATTGCCGCCGTTATTGCTGTTGCTTCCGCAGCCCGCTGCCGCAACAAGGCTAAGTGCGATTAACGATGTACCCAAGAGCTTCATCGATTTTTTCATCTTTCGCTTCCCCCTAGAATGTGTGTGTGTGTCGTTCTTTCTGATACTCATTCTATCTGGCGGGGGATAGCGCGCCCATGTCACTTTTTTAGAAGGAATGGACATATTTTTAGATGCTTTAAAAATGTCCGGCGCAAACACAATAAATCCCGGACAGCTCAGAGTTCGTTCTCATGCTGTCCGGGATTTGTCAGTCAGGTAAGATTATTTGCCTTCGTTGATGGCCTTGATCAGCTCAAGAGGCACCTTTGGCTTGCGGTCGTAAGTCAGAAGTCCGTTGATCTCCTGCTCGACATCCGTCAGCTGCGTATAGCAGTAGCCTTGGACCACGCCGGAGTAGATAAGCGGCTGAATCACGTTGCGCAGACGTTCAACAAAGTCTTCGTCGTTGGACGCGCCGGAGTAACCCCAGCCTTCCCAGTCGCTCTTCTTGTAAGCAATGCCGCCAAACTCCGTAATGAGGATCGGCTGTCCGTCGTATTTAAAGCCCGCTACGCTGAGGCGGCGGTTAGCCGGCATTGCGGAAACGGCTTTTTCCACGCTGCCGTAACGATCCTCAAGCACCTCGCGTCTCCACTCGTAATCATGGATGTTATACAGATCGGTTGCGACCATTTCCCAGCCGTCGTTGGAAATAACCAGGCGGGTTGTATCCAGCGACTTCGTCAGATGGTACATAGCCAGCGCATGCTGCTGCTGACGAGCATCGATCTGGATGTTTGGCACGCCCCAGCTTTCGTTCAGCGGTACCCATACGGCAATACACGGATGGTTGTAATCGCGATCGATGGCTTCCTGCCATTCCTTCGTAATGCGGCGCGAATACTCTTCGGAGTAGTCATAAGCGTTGGCCATCTCGCCCCATACGATAAGGCCAAGCTGGTCGCACCAGTACAGGAAGCGCGGATCTTCAACCTTCTGATGCTTGCGAGCGCCGTTAAAGCCCATCTCCTTCATCAGCACGACATCCTGCTTGATTGCTTCGTCCGAAGGAGGCGTCAGGTTGCCGTCCGGGAAATAGCCTTGGTCAAGTACGAGCTTCATGAAGTATGGACGGTTGTTCAGGTTAAACTTGCCGTTCTCCAGCGAGATTTTGCGCATGCCGAAGTAGCTCGTTACCCGGTCAACCTCAGCGCCGTCAACGGACACCACAAACTCCACGTCGTACAGATTAGGACGCTCCGGACGCCAGAAGTGGTCCATGTCATGGTCATTTAGTCCGCTGAGCTTGATTTTACGGCTCTCTTCGCCCGCACGAACCTGGTACGCTTCTTCTGACACAACCTCTCCGGCAAAAGATATCTTTACCTGCAGGCTTACGTTCTTCGCGCCTTGCGCCAGACCGGATACAAACGAACGAATCTGGATCTCGTTTGTATCAATATCCGGCACGTATTTGACCTTGCGGAGATGAACCGGCGACACGGCTTCCATCCAGACAGACTGCCAGATGCCCGTTGTGCGCGTATACCAGATTGCCCGGGATTTCTCTTCCCAGAACTGTTTGCCGCGCGGCAGGAATACGTCCGTTCCGTAATCCACGGCTTTAACAACAAGCGTGTTGTCGCCGTCTGCGCGCAGGGCATCCGTAATGTCAGCCTGGAATGGCGTATGGCCGCCCTCATGGGAAGCAACCAGCTGTCCGTTCAGCCACACGTAAGCTTCATAGTCAACAGCGCCAAAGTGCAGCACTACTCGTTTTCCTTGGAAGGCTTTCGGGATGTCAAGCTTTCTGCGGTACCATATCACATCATGGAAAGCCGGATCGCCAATGCCGCTTAATTCGCTTTCAAAGCTGAACGGCACTTGAATTCGTTTCGAGAAGCTCTTGTTGCCCGCATGCCAGCCTTCTTCGCTGCCAATTCGCGCGTCGTCAAATTCAAATTCCCATTCTCCGTTCAGGCATTCCCATGCGTTACGGTTGAATTGAGGTCTCGGGTAATCTGCTCTAGGCAAGTTGCTTGTCATCTGTTACGCCTCCATTAATTAACCAACAGGTTGTTATATTAACAATAAAATATGAATCTGACGCTTATTTTATCTCCTGACCAGATTATCGTCAACTAAAAAGTTGTTTTATTAACAATTAGGTTATATAATAGCCAAGATGAAGGAAAGCGAGGAATCTGACGTGCATATACAAGTCAGCACCAAATATATGACGATGCTCGAATGTTTTTCGTCGGAGACGCGGGTCAGGATGATCGAGCTGTTAGATGACGGTCCAATGAGCATCAAAGAGCTTGCGGAGTCGCTTGGCTTGTCATCGGCTATCGTAACGAAGCATATTCAGAAGATGGAGGAAGGCGGCCTTATCAAGACGGAGAGCTTATCCGGAACAAGAGGAAGCCCAAAGATGTGCTCGCTGGCCATCGACTCTCTTACCCTGCAGCTCCGTTCCGTTTCACCGGATCCGGCCGCGGAAGCCGCCACGAAATACACCGTAGAAATACCGATCGGACAATATTCCGATTACGCCGTCAAGCCAACCTGCGGTCTTGCTTCAGAGAGCAAGATATTGGGGCTCGTGGATGATCCGAGGTACTTCTCGAGTCCGGAGAGGATGAACGCGGCGCATTTATGGTTCGGCAGCGGTTACGTTGAATACAGGATCCCCAATTACCTGCATGCCGCCCAAACGGCGCAGCAGCTGGATATCTCGCTGGAGCTTTGTTCGGAAGCCCCCTCCTATAACGAGAACTGGCCATCCGACATCAGCTTTTTCATTAACGACATCGAGGTTGGCATGTGGACCTGCCCCGGGGATTTCGGCAGCAAACGCGGCGCGTTAACCCCTGCCTGGTGGCAGCTTGGCACGCAGAACGGTCTGCTGAAGAGCTTGTCCGTACAGGAATCCGGCACGTATCTTGATGGCGTCAAGCTGTCCAACGTGAACATTAAGGATGTTGGCCTTAAGCTGGGCGAAGACTTCCGCTTCAAGCTCGCCTCTCTCGAGACCGCCCGCCACTGCGGCGGGATCAGCCTATTTGGCCAGCATTTCGGCAACTACAAGCAGGATATTATGGTCCATGTTTATTACAAAGACCGGAGCATGGCTGAGTAATGCAGTATCCTTATTGCTTTCTCGGGACCCTGTGCACACGGGGTCTTCTTGCTTTACGGTCCGATCGCACAATGAAGCGAGTAATGCGCAAGGAGGAGAACGCAATTGGCAAAAGCCATTATTTTTGATTTCGACGGGACCATTCTGGACACCGAGACTCCTTGGTACGAAGCCTTCCGCGAGCTCTATGCGGAGCATAAGGTCGAGCTTACGCTCGAGCAATATTCGTTATGCATCGGAACCAGCCTGCACCTGTTTAATCCTTATGAATATTTAATCACGGAGCATGGCATACCCATCGACCGGGCGGACTTACGCGCGAGAGTACGCGAGAAGTATGCCGAATTGATGAAGCATGAAACCATTCGCCCCGGCGTTATCAGCTTTCTGGAATCCGCCAAGGCAGCCGGCCTTCGGATTGGTCTTGCGTCGAGCTCCAAGCTGGATTGGGTTACGCGGCATCTCGACGAGCTGGGATTAACCTCCTACTTCGAGTGCATTCGCACCTCCGACCATGTTACCCATGTTAAACCCGATCCCTCTCTCTATCTTCAGACCATTGCCGAACTAGGCATTCCGGCGAAGGATGCCATTGCGATCGAGGATTCCCCCAACGGCGCCAAGGCCGCGATTGCAGCCGGGCTGCACTGCGTCGTGCTTCCGAACAAAATGACAAAGCACTTGGATTTTGGCGATATTGCGAAGCATGGCCATTCCCTTGCCGACATCAGCTTCGAGCACTTAATCAGCGATCCCTCCGCCTATCTGGCGAAATCGGCGGTCTAGTCAGATGTTTATAAGAGCGGCCCAATCCCCCTTCCGCGGGGCATTGGGCCGTTCTTGCAAGCTGCTATTTAATCTCGCGCCAGAACCGGAAGCTCTGCAACTCTTAGTCTCGCACAGCCGTAAGGAACTAATTCAATCTCCTCCAAAGGCTCCCGGCTGACAACCGGACTGACCGGCGGCGTACCGGCAGAATTCAACTCCATGGTCCACTCTGGAAGCCTTCGTGCATGAACCTTCATTCGCAGCGGAGGATGCTCTGCTGCAAACGGCTGTCTCCGGAGCTCATCCTCGATTATTATGTTGAGATTATCAAGGGACTTCTCGCTAAGCTCAATGCCGTAATTCCACGGGGACTGCGGGTACAGCTCCCAGTCATGATAAGATAGGTGCGGTGCTTCTGCCACTGTTCCTTGACCGGTATGGCAAGGATAAGCGGGCCATATTGAACGCCAACGGCTCCATTCGCCCGCGGAATTAGTCTGGCCTGCTTCGTCAGCGTAAGCACCAGCTCATCCTGCTCCTTCCATTGCCTGTGAAACGAAGCAAAGGACCGTGCGGTTACGCCTGCGCCGCAGTCCTAACCTAACTGTAAAAAGGCTCTATCCCCTATCAAAACACCCATTCGGGTCCGACATATTGTCCATAAGCTATATGAGATAAGCCACCGCTATGAGGGGATGCGAGTCTTACTATGTTTTGCTGGATTGGCAAGGTAGTTGTCGTGAACAATAACGGCATTATTCATTTTGGATTTGTTAAACAAATCGCTCCGGAATCGATCCAGGTTGGTTCGGGCAACGGCGCGACCACATCAGAGGAAGCCTTGGAGGAAACGGGCAGAGAAACCGAAAACCAGGCTAATGGCAACGGTAATGGCGCGAGCGCCAACGGCAAGATTGCCGGTAAGAACACGAGCAGGAATAGCAAAAGCAGGAGTAAAAGCAAAGGCAAAGCAACCGGAAAAGCGCCTGCAACTGCGAAGAAGACAGCTGCACTTGCTGCTTCTAATTTACCTAACCCGCCATACGGGAATTCAGGCAAAACCCATCCGCTGGGCGCATTATTGAAAAAAGGGTTCAAATAAGCTCGGAGGCTTATTTGAACCCTTTGTTTTACTCAAATATATGGGATAAACGTGACCCGTTATTGTTCCACATCCACTTGCGGCTTTTCGAATCGCCCTGCGCCGTGTCCTTCAGCTGTCCGCTAAGCTCCAGAAACCACGCTTGATCCTGCGCTGCTAAAGCGAGATCAACCAAGCTGCGGATGTCTTCCTCATCCGGTACCCAATCAGCCTGTTTTCTCAAATGATGAGCCTTGGCAAGTGCAATCCGTCCGGCAGAATCCTCGTTATCCGATTTCACGACATGAACCTTTACAACACCTTGCTCCAAGTCAAATTGCTCGACATAGCCGAAAATAAATTCGCCGCTGATTGTTTGTCCTTGCACCCAATCACTGACTGCAATATTCACGGTCATCACCGCCCTTTACGAAAGTAAGTAACTGTAACTTAAGTTATTACTGTTATAATAATGTATACAGTTATCAATGTCAACAGGCTGAGAAAGAGATTACTTATTCAGCAAAGCTTCCGATAAAAAGGCCTTAACCTGACTTAAATAAGGGGTTTCCGAAACGATTCCGCCTGATTGGTTATAATGTATATACGCCGCAAGCAGAAGAAAGTTTTAGGATTCGAAATCCCCCAAGATCATCTCATCCAAAGCCGTGCCGCCAAGGACCATCGGATATACGTTCTCGTCCATCGGAATGACAAACTCTACAAGCACCGGCCCCGGCGTCTCCAAGGCTTCCTTCCAGGCAGCATCCGCTTCCTCCTTGCTGCTTGCCCATAGTCCCTTAATTCCGTATGCCTCCGCCAGCAGAACAAAATCCGGGCTGCCCGCAAGGTCGATCTGACTTAACCGGTTCTCGTACATCAGCTCCTGCTGCTGCCTTACCATGCCAAGCACGCGATTGTTCAGTACAACTATTTTTACCGGAATCTGATGCACGGCGCAAATAGCCATCTCTTGGGCGCACATCTGCATCCCGCCGTCTCCGTTAATCGAGATAACAAGCCGGTCAGGATTCCCGATCTGGGCTCCGACTGCGGCCGGAAAACCAAATCCCATCGTACCAAGTCCCCCTGAGGACAACAGCGATCGCGGTTGATTAAATTTGTAGAACTGCGCCGTCCACATCTGATGCTGTCCTACGTCGGTCGAAATAATGGCATTGCCCTGCGAAGTCCGATACATCATTTCAAGGACGTATTGCGGCTTCAGTTCGGTCTCCGAGTCGTTATAGCGCAAGGGATGCTGCGATTGATACCGGCTGATCTGCTTCATCCAGCCCTCCGCCTCAGCAGGAACGGCTTTCGCTGAAGCATAAGCAAGAACGCCCTTCAAATCACCGATAATGCTGATATCCGCTTTAATGATTTTATCTATTTCTGCCGGGTCGATATCAATGTGAACAATCCGCCTTGCCCGAGGCGCAAAGCCTTCTACCTTCATCGTAAGCCGGTCATCAAACCGCGAGCCCAGCGACATAATTAAATCTGCCTGCTGAATGGCCATATTCGCGGCATAATTGCCATGATGGCCCGCCATGCCAAGCGCGAAAGGATGTCCGCTCGGAAATCCGCTTAACCCATGCAAGGTTGTAACTACCGGGATTTGCGTCCGCTCAACAAACCGGAGCAGCTCTTCGGAAGCATTCGAATGAACAATACCACCGCCGGCAATAATAACCGGTCTTTCCGATTCAGCGATAGCAGAGAGCCAGTCATCAACACGGGCAGTATCCAATTTCGGATCAGGCTCATAGCCGCGCAGTTGAACCGTTTCTTTGCACGGCTCGTATAAGAGCTTCGCGTTCGAGATATCCTTCGGAATATCAATCAGCACCGGACCCTTGCGTCCGGTATTCGCGAGGTAGAAGGCTTCATGCAAAATTCTCGGAATATCCGCCGCGTTGCGGACCGAATAGCTGTGCTTCGTAATTGGCATCGTAATCGTAATAATGTCGGCCTCCTGGAAAGCATCCGTTCCGATCATAGTTGTTGGCACATTCGCTGTAAGGATGACCATCGGAATAGAGTCCATATGGGCCGTTGCGATGCCGGTTATCAGATTGGTCGCTCCCGGTCCTGAAGTCGCAATGCATACGCCAACCTTGCCAGTGGAACGGGCATAGCCGTCGGCAGCATGAACGGCGCCTTGCTCATGGCGGGTCAGGATATGCTTGAAGTTAACATTCCTCGTCATCGCATCGTAAATATATAACGCACTTCCGCCAGGGTATCCAAACACCGTGTCTACTCCCTCATCAAGCAATCCTTGAAGCAATGCTTCCGAGCCAGTCATCCAAGTTGTTGTTGTTTGTTGCATAGCAGGCAGCCTCCCGTAATTAAAAATAACCCCTTTCATCCCCGGCTAATCACAGCAAAGCTGTAAAGCCAAAGGGACGAAAGGGGTTTATTCTTCGCGGTACCACCCTGGTTCACCGGTATTCTTGCGAATCCGGTCTCACGAGGCAAGGGATTTCCCTGCCTCCGGCACGATATCGTGTGCAAGTCCGGTCGAGCCTACGCAGCTGCATGTACAGCCTTCGGTCAACAAGCTCCGAGATGACCGCGGACACCGCTTATGACAAAGGTTTCACCAATCCCTCTGCTCTCTGGACATAAGCCGCATGCCGCTATTTCTCTTCTTCGCTATAGCTATAGACAACAATAAAACCCCTTTCTTCCTCAGGCATCAGCTGCACAGCTGTTCTGCCTAGGGACGAAAGGGGTTAATCTTCGCGGTACCACCCTGGTTTCACCGGTTCTCTTGCGATCCCGGTCTCATGAGGTAAGCTTCTCCTTACCTGCTGCACGTTAACGTGTGCCAATCCGGTTGAGCCTACGCAGCTGACATTCAGCCTTCAGTCAACAGCTCCGAGATGACCTCATACATCGCTTAAGGCAAAGGTTGCAGCGTTCCCCTTGCTCTCTGGACATAAGCAGCTTGTATGTTTTTCTCTTCTGCGCTTTTGCTTTTGCACATCATAGCATAACAAAATCGGCTTTTCAATCCGTTTTTTTCAATCGTTTATGCAGGAGGAGGAACAACAAGACGGCAAACAGGACGCCTGCAAGCGACATCGTCATGTCCTTCTGAGCATCAAACGGATCTCCTTCAAGCCCAATATACTGGGCTGCCATCTTCCGATTGAACAGGTAGGCCGACCACATTTCAAGGAGCTCGTACAAGGCGCTGGCCGTCATTATTATGGTGAAAGTCACGATATAGGGCGGCCATTTCGTGCGCAGCTTGAGAAAATATTGGACGGCCTCACGGACCGGAAACGCGATCAGCAAACCAAAGGCGAAATGAACAATCCGGTCGTAGAAACCTCTCTTGATGTGAAAAGCTTGCTTCAGCCATTCGTCCACCGGCGTATTCTGATACGTATAATGCGCTGCGAAAGCATGCATGGCCAAAAAGAACGCGATAAACAGATACGATAAATTGCTTTGCGGAAATTTCCGGTATACGACAACCAGCACAACGATAAAAACGATTAACAATGCATTTTCGACGGCCCATATTTTCCAGTCGGAAGGCCGGATCGCCATGATGATCCAGAATGCAACAAACACGCCAATGACGGTATGAAGCAATCTGTTCTGCTTGAAAGGAATCAGATGGCTTCGCAGCCATTTGGACCCGTCTGTCATAAGGTTGCAGCCCCATTTCATCCATAATCGGGATTATCTTTCCCGAATGGATAAGATTG
Organism: Paenibacillus glycanilyticus; assembly: GCF_023715145.1. Taxonomy (GTDB): domain Bacteria; phylum Bacillota; class Bacilli; order Paenibacillales; family Paenibacillaceae; genus Pristimantibacillus; species Pristimantibacillus glycanilyticus_A. Next base: position 951,397 of record NZ_JAMBNP010000001.1, read on the forward strand.
CATCCGGTTATTAGTTCTTGAAAACTGAATTCCGATTGACGATTTGGATTAGCAATTGGCAAATTAGACCATTTTGTTGATCATTCGTGTAAAAAAACCGCATAAAAAAAGACTGTCTGCTCATGCAGACAGTCTACCGGTCTCTATCGAACCGTACTCTTGTTCTCCGCTTCGGCAACAACCTCTTGCCATAGCTCCTCGGCGATTTGTTTCAGAAGCAGTGCCTGCTGCCAGCGGTCGGTCGTTTCCAGCTCACGGCCGTGCTCGTCGAGGCGCGTAATCGCATAGCCCGGAGGACCAAGCTCCGGAACAAAAGAAAGAACATCTCCGGGAACCGCATTCGCATACCAGTTCTGCATTCCTTTACGCCACCAGCGTTTGAAATGCCGGGCCATCGGATGGTCCCCGCTTTTTCCCATATCCACCTGAACCTGCTCCCCGTTCGAGATCCGGCCATGAATACCGGCCGTCCGCTGAAGCAGAACATCAAACTCCGCCTCCGAGCGGCTGCTTGTACCGTCTAATTCACCGGCTACGATGTAATGCGAGAAATCGATAATGAGCTTTAACTGCGGCAATGCGCGTACATAATCCGTCGTGCGCAGCAAATCCTGCGTAATTCTGCCCCGGTGGGTCTCGATGAAATGCGGAATGCCCGCTTCCGAGGAGGCTTCGAGAATATCTTGCAGCAATTGAACAGCCTCGTCGCCAACGACAAAGGCATCCATGACCTGCGAGTTGATGTACTGCACCCGGCCAAATTGCTTCACTGCCTCCAGAATGCTCTGCATGTCGCTCTTGCTCGACGGAAAAGCAACCGTACTAAAGGTGAACTGGTGCTTATCCAGCAATCGATGCCATTCCTCGATGTCCTGCTCGGCCGGCATCGTAGCACTGATACCGGTGAATCCGGCTGCGGCAATCCGCTCGAACTTCTCCTCCATCGTCCACTCCCGGCCATTCTCGCCGAGTCCAATCATCGCCCACCAGGATTGCTGCAGCTCCATTCTCGGAGGATTGTTAGTACCGTCATTCAAATGATAGTTAGATGCCATTATCGCACACTCTCCTCTATCTAGCAGATGTTATGTAAGCGCTATATAACCAAAATTATACTATCTTATTTTTTGAAAAAGGACAATCCGGAAGAATACCTACTTCCGGATTGTCCTGGTCTCAAACCTCAAACTCTAGTTCTTGTAAATGTTATACAGCATGACGGCCACTTCTGCTCTTGTCGTAGTCTCATGCGGAGACAGCTTGTTGCCCGCACCCTGAATAATGCCGTTCTTAACAAGGGTAGCAATGCCTTCAGCCGCATACGAGCTTACTTGATCAGCATCCGCATAACCGCTGATATCACCGGCTGTGCCATTCATCGCGGACAGCTTTTTCGCCACAACTAAAGCTTTGGCAGTCAGGGTCATCATATCCTGTCTGCTAACGCTCGCGCGAGGATCAAAGCGGTTATTGCCCATACCGTTTGAAATGCCAAGCTTCTTCGCAATGCCTGCCGCCTGGTAGTAATAATCGTCAGTTTTGACATCTGCAAAGTTCGAATCAACTTCGGCCGTCAGTCCAAGCGTCGATACAAGGAGCTTAATGAAATCAGCTCTTGTTACGGCACTATTCGGCGAGTACGTTAGAGCCGAAGTGCCGTTAATGATTCCTCTGGAACCCAGTGCTTCAATCTGTGCTTTGGCCCAAGGAACCACGGCAAGATCGGTAAATGTCTTGTGAACTTCAGCAACCGCATATTTGCTGAAATGCGTTGTTGTAAACACCATTACACCTGCTGCCTGATCATAGCGGCCGCTTGGCACTGGCTCCGTTGTACCATCGTCGTTCACATGCAGGATAACGAGATGGTCCAATGCTTCGCCTGCTGCCGGCGTATAGGGAATGGTTACAACAACCGGCGTATTATCGTTATGGAAAGCGAGCGGCTTGTTGTCAGCCAGTATATGAATTTCTACAGCAGGTTTTCCTGCAGTCGAAGAGTTTGCCGATCCAATGTGAAGAGTCACATTCTTAGCGGAGGCAAGCTCTGCTGCCGAGAACATTCCCGCAGGCAATGCAACGGTTCCAAATGGCGTCTTCACCCGGATTTCCTGCGACTTGCCCAGCTGCGCGAGCAGGGCTGCTGGGATCTGCTGTTCATACGCTTCCGCGCCGGTGACTTGCGGAAGTTCGATTTCCACGACTTTTCTTCCATCCCGCAAAACGGGCGCAAGCGAAATGGCTTTATTCAAATCATCCGCGGTAACTGTCCCTTTCGCAACCTTGGAAGCGGAATCAAATACGCCGTTTACCGTCAATCTCGCCAGCTCCGCCGTAACGACCGGCGTCAAGCCGTTGGATGAGCTTGAGCCGCTGCCCTGGCTCGACTTAGCCGGTACTGCTACGGCAATTGAAACCGTATCCGCTGTCGTGCTGTCCGAAGTTCGGGTCACGCGAAGGACGAGATTCACGGTTGTGGCCGAGCTCGGCGGCGTAATCGCGCCATCCGTGCTGATTACTTCGCTGTCGGAGGATAGAATAGCCACCGTGAACTCGGCTGGAATAACAGGCAGCGTTAAGACCGTTGCATTGCTCGCTGGAGCCGTAATCGCGGTGATGCCGTCCGCAATCTCTTTCGCAGTACGTGCAATTGCAGCATTTTGCACGGTTGACACAGCCGACTCTGTTCCCGTACCGTCAATCACGCCAACTTTATAGTAATAGGTATGTTCCGACGGCAAGCCGGTATCGGTATAAGTTCCAGCCGTCCCGCTGTACACCTTCGTATAGGTGCCTGCTTCGCTGGTCGAACGGTACAGGTTATAGCCAAGCGCACCGGTCGTTTTGTTCCAGGCAAGCTTCACGCTTGTCGAAGATGCTGCCGCTGCCGACAGTCCCAGCGTCGGGTCTGCAGACGGGGTCAAGTCTGGCTTAACAAGCATGATCCAGCTGATCATCGGGTCTTGCGCAGCCGTATTTCTTACCGTGATATTAAGGGATCCTTCTGTTACATTCACCCCTGTAAATGCCATTGTATGGCTCGGCGTGAAAGTAATCGCGCCTTTATTCTCGTTATTAAGTAGCAGATCGGCCTTTCTCGACGAATTCGTCCACGGATCATTGAAGCCCAGATAGACGTCATAAGAGCCGTTCTCTAACGTGAATTGATAAGACAAATCCTTGCCTTTAGGAGAGTTCGTTACGTTCCCGCCGTTCAAATAACGGACCGTGGAGTAAATATCCCCGTCTGCCGAACCGGAAGGCATCGAATCAACGCCAAGATATCCCCAAGGTGTTTCGTCCGTTTGATTATAAGCTTGCTCGACTACGCTTTTATTCGCCAGTGTATCCTGCATATAGGAGGCAAGCAGCTTGTAGTCGGAAGTCGCATAACCGCCCGCGTTAACAAAATACAGGGCATTGCCCGGCACGACATACATCTTGATGCTTTGCACCTTGTTGTGATGCTCCGGCAGCGTCATTTGAACCGTGATTGGACCTGGCTTCGCAAAGTCCGCTGCCGTAAGAGCGTGCGAATTCACGGACCAGGCAACTGGCGTGGATTCTGTTCCCGTTTTCTCCAATACGTCAACTTGAGCCGGCAAATTCGGTACCTCTCCAAGCTTCACTGCTTCCGGGAACTTGGTCGTCACATTGACCTGACCCATCGCATCCAGAAGATCCGGTGTCCAGTTCGCATACCATTTGATTGCAATGTCTGTCCCCATGCCAAACTCGATCGGCAGGAATACGTATTTGGCGCCGTCATTGGCAAAGTTCCCGCCATTCCAAATATCGCCTACATAGATAAACTTGCCTTCCTCCGGATTAACCGGAATAACGAAGGTCGATTGGGTATTAAATGCTTTTGCCGGATCCGGATCGCTTGATGAAGTGCGCACGAACGGATCCTGCATCGGAGCCCATGGCCCAAAGATGTTATCGGCTACCGTATATTTGTTCTGATTCGCTGCCCAGCCCGTTGCGCCGGAAGTAATCATGTAATAATGGCCGTTATACTTGAACATCGCCGGCGCTTCACGCTGCGCGCCCGGGAATACGCGCACATAGTCGACGCCGTACACGGCTTTGTACGACGTATCGCGGACAGCATTTCCGTTCTCGTCCAGGTTGCCGTCTTTATGCCACCCTGTTACATCAAGGTAATCAGGCGTCAGCTTCGAGATGTAGATCGTCAGGTTCTCTTCACTGGAATAGATCAGATAGCCTGTGCCGTCATCATCCTTGAACAGGTTCATATCCCGCGCCATCCCTTTATCGCTTGGATGGTAATCGGTCTCGCCTGCCGGCGCCAGATCCATGCGGTAGCTGCGCTGGTAGACGAATGGTCCGGTAGGTGAATCGCTGATCGCAACCCCGGCTTGGGCTTTGCCGTAGTTGGCGTTATTGTTGTACGGGTCCTTGTCGCCGTCAATATGAGCCCACATGACGTATTTCTTGGTTTCATCGTTATAGATGACTTTCGGACGTTCAACAATTCTTCCTTTGCGGATATCCGCCCAGATGTTCACGGTATCCGTTCTTCCTTCATACAGCTCGGAAATGAGCGGATCATTCGTGAAGTCATCCATTGAATTGATTAACGTAAGCGCCATGCCTTCGTCTTTCCAGTTCATCAGGTCCGTGGAAGAGTAGACGCGTACGCCAGCGGCAGGCCATCCGCCTTTGTGATATTCCCCGTACCAGTAATATTTTTGCGTCTTCTCGTCATACATCACGCCGGCGCCGTGAGCATCGATCGGATTGCCGGTTGTATCCGCCCATAATGCTCCCGGAGTAAAGGATGTTCGTACCGCGCTTACGCCAAGCAGATCGGAGGCGGAAGAACTGACACCGTCTACCACCGCGCTTATCGTGTAAAAGTAACCCGTTCCTTGTATTAATCCGGTGTTTGTGAAGGTCGTTTCCGTCCCGTTGTACACTTCGGCAAAGGTTCCCGTTGCGCTTCCCGCCCTCTTAACGGAATAGGTAACGGCTGTTCCCGCTACGGCGTCCCAGGTCAAGGCTACCGAAGAATCCGTTTTAGACGCCGCCTTGAAATTAGCGGGTGCGTCAAACGCGAAAGTAGTTGCCTGAACGTTAACAGGCGCCGACTCGCCAAACGTATTGTAAGAGGTAATTCGGTACTTGTACTCCTTATTGGCTGACAAGCCCGTAGCCTGGAAGCTTAAAGCCGTACCGTCGTAAACGTTGGCAAACGTATCGCCGCCATCCGAAGACTGGTACACTTTATAGCCGGTTGCCTTGGCTGCGGCTACCCATGCCAGATTGATTTTCGACGAGTTCACCGCTGCTGCGGTCTGCCCGGTTGGCGCAGCCGGCGGAGCGCCTATCGTCTTCACGCTGAATTCCGGAGACCATTGCGATTCGGTCAGCCCCCCATATAGATAAGCCACTTTATAGTAATAAGACGTATCAGAGCTAAGTCCCGTGTCCGAATAGCTGTTGGCAGCGCTGCTCGCCAGAAAGGCATAACCGCCGCCGGCCGTGGCGGAACGGTAAATATTGTAGCTGCCGGCACCTTCTACAGCATCCCACTTCAAGGATACCGAGGAGCTTGTTTGGGCATCCGATTGAATAACGGTCGAGTTCGCGGCAGGAATTTCGGCGACTTGTACATCGTCGACCTGAATCGCCTGCCATTTGTTGCGGATGCCGATTCTGCCGCTTGCATAAGTAGTATCCACCGCATCAATCAACAGCTTGTCGGCGCCGTTTTCCACGATATAACCTTTGATCGAGCTGCCAATAAGAACGAGCTTCAGGGTATACCATGTGTTTTTGGCCAGCGGATAGGCAACGCTTTTGATAGTTGTATCCGTGGTACCATTAGCCCCGTTTATCCGTTTGGATAATACAAGTCCGGTTTGAGCCTGCATTTGGAAATAGTAAAAGTTTTTATAATCTTGGACCCGGGCCAGAATACCCGGATAAGCCCCGCCTGCTCCCGTGTAGAAGCGCATTGTGACGGTGGAATCGGTCCAATTATCTCCCGTTGTTATAATGCCTTCGCCGGTATCGGTCTGGCTGAGCACCTTGTTGCTTGCGTCAGCCGGATCCGCTGCGACGGTCCATGTGCCGGAGGCTGCTGTCCATTCCGGACCAGCTGTATAGTCTCCATCCGTGAAATGATCTTGAAAATCAATTTCCGAAGCTGCCGACACCTTGTGGATCGGCGTAAAGTTGAACAATGAAACCCATAGCGAGAGTAGTAAAAGCCATACAATCGGTTTTTTCCGCACTTTCTGTTCGCTCCTTTTGATAAAGCAGAGTACGATCAAACGCGGGTAACGCTGCAAAGCTGGCAAGCTCCCCCCTTCATTCACAGAAACCGGTTTCATGAAACCCGTTTCATGAAATGCCTAAAAAGATGAAATCCAGCGTGACTTCTTCAGGCCAAAAAACGAAGAAAGCGGTTTCATGAGACCAATTGTACTTCTATATCCATCAATTGGCAACCAACTTTTTTATCAGAATTTCCATTTTGCCTGCGATTTTTTTTGTCAAAATCTGCTGGATTTCATCATCATATGGCATTAACGCAAATACAGGATAAGTGGCTGCAGCTTGAGCGCCTTCAGCTCTTCGTAGACCAGTCTTGCGATTTCGATGCCGCCCTGCTGCTGAAAATGGGTATTGTCCTCTGCTCCGTCGGGGAAATTCATAAATTCTCCGGGTGCCAGCCACATGAACAACTTCTTTGTTTCCTCCGGGCCAAGATCCTCGAACAAGGCTTTGCTGGACCTCGCCAGATCGATTAAAGGCACTTCCTCTTCCGCTGCCAGCTCCCTTACCGCGGTTAAATAATCGCCATGCGTATCGCGGAGCGTATCGTCCTCTTCGAAGAACCGGCGCTGTACGGATGTCACCAGAATCGGAATAGCCTTGCGTTCCCTTGCTCCGTCAATATATGTCTTAAGGGTTTGCTTGTAGGTGGTAAAAGGCTCCGTATACCTCTCTTCATCATGCTTCTGATCGTTATGGCCAAACTGGATAAGCAAATAATCGTAAGGCTTGATGCTGCTCCAGATTTGGTCCAGAACTCCTTCGCCGATGAAGCTCTTGGAGCTGCGGCCGGACAAGGCATAATTCGCTACAGCCGCATCCTGCTTGACGAACACCGGCAGCATCTGCCCCCAGCCTGCATAAGGGTAGCCGTCATCCGGCTGATCGGTTACCGTCGAATCTCCGGCAAGGAAAATCGTGCAAGCCTGCGGCGCAGACTCTACCTCCATCGCATTAATGCGAGGCGCCAGCCCGGAGAACGAAAGCTTCAATTGGCCGCCCGTTACATAGACCGAGAAGCTGATCCGGGAGAAGCTGCCCGGCGTAGTCCGTTGCTTATGCACCATCAGCCGGCCCTGTCCAGCCTTAATGGTGGTTTCAGTCTCGGCAATCTCGTCACCAAGCAGAACGGATACGCGATAAGTACCGTTCTCCAGGTCCAGAAGAAACGCCGTATTCAGCGGGATGCAGAAATCTCTGCGCAGTGCTCCCGGCTCTACGCGGTCCTTGGCATTCACTTTGTCCGTCCTGTTAAACCCGTAGCCCGTAAAAGAATCGTACACCGTTTGCGGCGTAATCTTTGTATAACCCTCTGCCGGGGCACCAGTGCCAAAATCAAATCGATAGTTTTGAGTCATTTCCGTCTCTAGCTCCTCTACTTTATTTCTCCGCCCGGATACAGCGTTGAGCTCGACAGCCGTTTGGGCTGCGGGAGCGAAGAACCTGCTGCGCACTCGCTTAGCTTAGCTTGCTTACTAGAATAAATAGACGCGGTATCATTGGAATAAATAATGACCTGTTCCGTACCGCTGCCCCATAGATCCGCGTGGACGGCATACCCTTCCGAAGGGAACTCTACTACGGCATTCATGTCACCGTCATACAGGGTAGGGAATACACCGCCGCCCCGCCGATACGCCAAAATATAGTCCGGGGCATCCTCGGCCCAACCCCTAAGCGGTTCAATAATGGTCAGCCAGCCCGGAGTCTTGCGGTCTTCCTTCCAGAGCTCTCGGCCTTCGCTGTCTAACAGAAACAGTGCGTCTTTGCCAACAAGGCCTTTGCCGTCATCCTCCCGGACAAGTCGGTCAAGCCCGGCAATCTGCAGGCCCGGCAGGTCGGCGCGGAACCGCCCCAGCGCAATATGCTGCGACTCAACAGACCCCTCATAACGCCACAGCTCCTTGCCGTGCCGGTCATACATCACCGTGACGCTGCCCCCGATCACAAGCTCCGGCTCTCCGTCTCCGTTCACGTCGCCAATCCAGATACAGTCGGCGTGATCGTCCAGATCCCGGCAGCTCCATAAGAGCTTGCCGTCATGATCCAGCAGATCATAGCCCGCCATGACTTCGTCATGGCCGTCTCCGTCCAGATCGTAGACCCACGGGAAATGACCCGGATTCCCCTCATGCGTCCATAACAGCTTAAACTCCCCGTCCAGCGCCCACAGACGGTGATAACGGTCCTTCAGAATAATGTCGCCCGCGTGCGCTCCACCGGTCAAGTTAGCAACGATAATACAGTCATGGGCATGCGGATCAGGCAGCTCATGGACCGACCGAATGCTGCCGTCATGTCCGTTAAGGATAAGGAATTGGCCCTCCATCACGCACAGCACCTCAAGCCTGCCGTCTCCGTCGATATCCGCAATCTGAGCCGGATAATCCGAACCGGCGCGGCCCGCTCCGTGGTTCGGCTTGCCGGTCTGCCAGAGCAGGTTGCCCTCGAGATCGTAAGCCGTTAGACATTGGACCTGATGGGGAATATACCGGACATCCTGACGGTTATCCGGCTGTACAAGCAAGAGCTCCATCCGCCCGTCCCCGTTCAAATCGCCCAACAGCGATTTACAGTGAGGTCCTGCTTCACGAATATCTATCGTACCTAGCAGATAAGGTTCTGTTGTGGATACAAGAGTCATCTTATTTCCTCCTTAGAAAAGCTGATCTGTTCTCCGCCTTTTACTTCCGCAGCCTCGCCGTTTACGTTCAGCCACACGCCGATGGCCGACGGGTTATGCACAAAGCTGAGATCCGCCGCAAACTTCAGGCTCTCGAAAGCTTTCGTATACTGAACAAGCTCCGTATTGGTGCAATACCAGATTTCGGAATGCCCGCCTATGTATTGCCCGAACTGCTCCATAAGCTCCCAATTGTTGTCCATATCAAACTCGTAGCTGTGTCCCCAGACATACATCAGATACAAATATTGCGTCTTCCGAAGACCAACGAATTCCTCTGCATGCTTCATCAGGTCCCGGTTATGATGACAGGTAGGCTGCCATTCCAGCCAGTCATCCGGCATGCCGTAATGACCCGTGCTTGGGACAACCCGCGCGTATTCGATGCCAAGACCCGGCAGCAAATCTTTAATTCGCCGGTTATAGGAGCCATTCGGATACGACATTCCCCGCACGGGATAACCGACGAGACGCTCCAGATTACGCCGGTCCTCCGTCACTTCGTATACGATCTGCTCATTCGGGCAGCGGGCTATGGTCGGATGAGTCAGGGTATGGGCCGATACCTCGTGCCCCGCATAGAGTGCCTTTACTTCCTCCGCCCCTACTCTATCGCCTGATCCCATCAGTCCCGAATTGAGATGAAAGGTCCCCTTCAGCCCATGCCGGTTAAAAATATCAATCAGCCGCCGGTCGGCAAGCTTGCCGTCATCATAACTGAGCGTTAACGCCTTATGCCTCCCTTCCGGAAAGCACATTAATATCTTGTTCATTCCATTACCCTCCCGACTCTGCAAGCAGGCAGCCCCTTACGGGGCATACACCTGCAAATTCCCGTATTCCGCAATAAGCGGAGCCATCTGCCGGAAACCAAGCTTCCCTTTCCCAAGCAGCGGTCCCCAAGTGGAGCCGTCATCCCTCCAGCTAAACAGCAGCAGATCATTCACGGCAAATTGCACATAGGGTCCCTGCTTCAGAAGCTGCATCCGGTACGGCCCGGCGGCATCCGCAACAGCCGGTATGGGATCCGCTCCTTGAGCAACAAGATGGAAGCCATGGCTTTTGCGCAGATTGCATGTATGAAACTTCCGTTCTTCCGGATACCTCCGCCGAAAATAAGACACGTGAAAGGCGTTAATGTCTCCGTGATGGTACTGCTCATAAATGCCAGTCCGCTCGGCAAGTCCGGAGTTGAACAAATCCTGTCCTTCGCGCCCTGCCGCGCAGAAGAACAGAATAGCGAGCCCCGGCTCCCGGACCGGCCAGAAATCCCAAGTAACTGCCATGTCCGCCGGGAACTGCTCCGGGCACCAGAACACCAGATTGGAAGCCTGCCCCTCGGCAGGGTCCCGGGTGCTCTCAAGGCGCATTCGCCCCATCGGGAAGGAGACGGCGCCGTCTCCCTCCATTCGGAATTCGGATACCTCTTCCGCTGAGCTCAGCGGGTTGTTATAGATCATTCTCCAACCAGCCGGAATCCATCTTTTTTCCGTCTTCATTAAGTCAACTCCTGCAGCCTCATCTCCCGGAGCTCCGGCAGATGACCGGCAATCAGCTCCAGGGCAATAATCGTATTCAGCGACCATTGAGCCGCTTCATTGGTATTCATCCAATCAATCTCCCGCAGAGCATCGATGTGAGCCACCGACCGAGCATCCTCCTGCAGGTTAACCGCTGCAAACGAATTGCCGAGCAGAATCTCCCAGCACTTCCGGGCAGTTTCTTCATCCTTCTTGTAATAAGCGCCATAAGCAACAATCGCCGCGCTAAGCACCGGATGCTCGAATCGCTTCGCGCTGATCTGTCCGCCGGTCAGCTTATCCTTCTCTTCCTGCGACTTGTTGTAATACACGCCAAACTCCGCCATCATCTCTTCCCACTCCGGATCCTTCAGCATGCCGGCCAGCTCGAACCATACCTGCGGACCGCCCATGCAAATCGCCAGATGCCGGCCCCAGTTATCGTCGCCCATTGGCGTCAGCACGCCTGTGCGAGGATCATAACCATAGGTTGGGCCGGAGATCAGACCGTAATTGGCTCCTTTGATACAATTAATGCCGACCAACAACTTATCCCGGTAAGAAGCATCTTCGTAACGCTCCCACTGCGTCATCCAGTTGGAGCTGAAGGCTGCCCAGTCCGGACCAACCCGGATATGGGTCGGATGCTCGTCTTTCGGGAAATAAGCCCGCATCGGATCAAGGTTAACGGTCGTGAAGTCCGAGTCCTTCATTTCGTTCATCATATCGCCTATCCGTTCATCTGCCGTCAAATAATAGAAATACCGGTGCAGGCCCGCCATGCCGATCCGAGCTTCCTTGCAGCCGCAGCCCCAATGGACCACGTTATGGCGGGAACCAAGCCCGGCATATTCGCCGAAATGGTATACGTCTACCTCGCTTGTATGTCTCGTCATCGCTTCCGCCATCCGGAATATGTCTTCCCGGCCCGAGCGCAGAAACATGATCCACAGCCACATATTTGGCGCAAGCTCCGTGTTCTGCCAGGCGCAGCCGCCCAGATCATAATTCCATACATGCCGGACCGGATCATAGCTGTGCATGAAATCGCCGTAATCCCACAGACCATACCATTTTCGCTGCTCGACTTCCTCCTGATAGAACGTTATAATGCCGTCCAGCCTCTCCTCGAGCTGCCGCGTGACTTCCGTCGAATGATCCGGCAGGCTCCAGATCCCGAATGCTCCAGCTTCATGATAATAATCCGGCTCGCAGACAAGCAGCGAAGGATTGTCCGTTTCCCCCCTCATCTGCTCCAGCAGCTCAGGCCCTGGCGTTTCCTCCGTGCACCACAGCATCAGCTCATTCGTATTCGCAACTCCATACGGAGTCGCGCGAAGCTCCTCTGCCCCCTCATAAGACGACTCTACGTGAGTCTTCGTATCGTAATGCCGCATATCCATCGGCCCGCCGTCCGGCGACCACAGCCATGCCGTAAGGGAAGCCTCGGCCCCTGAACTCCCATGCACCTCAAAGCCCGACGGATGCTTCTTCCAGAAATGCCGAAGCCCGCAGGCAAGACCGCCGCCTGCTCCGCCAACATAAGCAAGCCCTCCTGCGCGATGGCCGTCCGTTACCTTCACCCAGCTGCAGCCTTCGCTTGTTCTTTTCCAAATCCGGTAATGCTCGGACGACTGCTGCATGATCTTGAAGCTGTCCCATGTGGCGGAGTCGTCCAGCAAGCTTAGGAAATACGCATCCGCGTCAGGCTCAAAGCTAACCCTGCCGCCCGTTGTCTGCAGCTCGAACAGCTCGCGGTATTTGCCTTTTGTCCGCCGGGTATGAAGCGTCTTGGGAGATTCCGCGAATAAACCGTTGTCCCCGGAGAATCGGATATGCCGGTTATACGGCTCTCCTCTCATCGGGACGGAGAAACGGATGCCCAACCCTTTAATAAAATCCTCGTTTGGATTGCCGTCATAGAAGAACGTATGTACAATCCGGATCGTCTCAAGGCCGGCATACACATACAGCCTCATGGAAAAAGGCAGCCATTCCCGCGAACCGGCGGTCGCGCGATGCCTTCCGTCAAGCTTCACAACGGCCCGGACCGGCCCTTGCTGCTCAACCGTTAATCGGTACACCCTGCTCTCGAACGGTTCCTGCCGGATCGTCCTTACGCCGGATGCCTCGCTCACGCTTTCCTTCAAGCAGATCAACTCACCGCCGCTGCACACTTCAATGCCATTGCGGGTAACGCTGCGCAGCCAATGGCTGCCCTGCTTGCCCAACGTGCAGACCATCGCGCCCGTATCCAGTTGAACCGTATCGTCCGTCTCCGTCACCGTAACGCTTAACGACGGGATAACGGCCTCCCCCTTCGTCAAGGTGTAATGATCCGCTCTGCCGCCTGTCCCTGCCGCTGCATGCGCGGACCATTTCACGCTTCCGTCCGGCCAGTAGGCTGTTGCCCAATGCTGCATCGGGACCGGTTCATCCAGGCTCGTCGCAAGACGCAAAGCCTCGTCACGCTGAAGCTCGCCTTCCTTCCAGGGAACCCCCCAGGTGATACCAACCGGCAATGCATGCTGCTGCGGCGATAAGCTGTGCAATTGAATCGTTTTGTCCATTTGCCCTCGTCTCCTTCTCCCGTTTGCCCCATTGTAGAAAACCGCGGATTAATCCTCAATGAGACATTATTGCAGAAGGGGCTGAGTGCATTTGCACATTATTGCGCCGTTTGCACGATCTTGCTCACAGATGCTGGCTCTGCTCCCGGTAGCTTGTTGGCGTCATGCCTTCGAGTTTCTTGAATATCCGATTGAAGTAGCTGTGCTGGTAGCCGACCTGCTCCGCTACATCGTTAATTTTCATTTCCGAATCGCGCAGCAGCTCCTTCGCTTTCTCGATCCGCAGCTCAGTCAAATAATCAATAAAGTTCTTGCCGGTAACCACCTTAAACGATTTGCTCAGATAAAAAGGATTCGTGCCAATATGCTCGGCACAGTTATCCAGCGAGATGTCCTGCCTGTAATTCTGCTGCAGATAAATCATTGCCCCTTCAATCAGGCGCTTCACCTCGGAGCCCGCGCGGCAGGATAATTCCTTCTGATAAGGCGCCAGCACCTTATCCTTGAACCAGGCATGCATCCGCTTCGGCTCCCGGATTTGCGACAGCTGCTCATACAGATTGGCTCCCTTGAACAGCCGGTTCGGATTCACGCCGGAGACCATAATGACATGCTGGATATTGCCAAGAAGATGCAGCATCCCCTGCTGCACGTCTATTTCCTTGGCTCCGGCGCCGGACAGCGCACCCACGAATGCTCCCAGAAGCTCGCTCGCCTCCTCTTCTTTTCCTGTCCGAAGGGCTTGAATAAGCTCACGCTCCAGGGTGAAAGGATACTGCGGCTCCGCCCAGGCCTCACCGTCCAGCACCCCCTGCTCCATATGGATAATCTGGTTGGAGCTGTCGCAGTTGCGGTAGCTGACTGCCTGCTTCACCCGCTCGAACTCGTTCGGAAGATCGGAAATATGGGCGGTCTGGCGGCTGACGGCCAGCGTCACCCTCATGCGCAAGATCCGGTTAACCGAGGTCGTTAATTCCTCGCTGAACGCTTCAACCGCTTCCTTAAGCGAGCTTCCCTCCGGAACAAGCAGCACAATGCCTGCCGTCAAATCATGAAAGTTAAGCGTATCGCTTTGTTCGAAATGCTTGGAAACCAGCTCCTTCATCATATTAACGGCCGCAAAGGTAACAAGCCCCTCGTCGCCGCTCCTGAACGTTTCATCCATATGGGCGATTCCGTTTAACTGAATAAACAAGACGGCAAAGTGACGGCTGTGTACATCCCATTTGAACTTTTCCATGCGCCTTAGCAAATCTTCTTCCGAATACGCGTACAGGTACCCTTGCAGCAGCTGATGCAGGAAGCTTTCCTTCACATGCGGGAGCTGCTCGGCGAGCTTGGAATTCAGCTCAAGCCGCTCCTTATGAAGGTATTGATACTGCTGCTCGATGAGCGTAAACTCGTCATCCTTCCCCGACCAGGCTGCCTCTCCGGAATGCCCGCCAAGCAGTGCTCCAAGCCGCTTCACCGGCGAATAAATCCGGTGCGAAGCGAGCCATGACAGCAAAGCCGCGAGCAGCAGGGCAATCAGACTTACGGTAATAATAAGCTTCGAAATAAACATAACCGGCGACATGATGCTGTTGATCGGTGACGCCGATACATACAGCCATTCATCGGAAATTCTCGACAAGCTGCCGTAGGATACCGTATACGTCGAGCCCTTCCAGTTGAAGAAGAAGGAGCCTTTCTCGGTGTTCATGCCATCAATCTTCTCGTGCAGGGCTTGAACAAACGGATCATTGGAAGCGCTTCCGTTAGCAGAAACGAAAAGATCCCCCGATTTCTGCTGAAGGAATGCTTCTCCCTCGTAATAAGGCGTCATCGTCTGAAGGAGGCTGGCGATCTTCTCGCTGTCAAACCGGAAGACCAGCACGCCAAACGGATTTGGGCTTCCGCCCGGGATATGGTGAACCAAGGTGAGATCCTTCTCGCCCGGATGGGCCCAGTCAAATGCCCAATCCGTCCAATAAGTCAGGTTTTTGCCGTGAATCAGCTTGCTGTATATACTTTTGTCCTGCTGGGTTTGCAGCGGCGTATATTCGGGATTGAACAGGACCTGGCTCTCGCTGCCTACGAACAGCTCGGCCTTCTTGACCAAAGCATTGGAGCCCTGCATGGCGATCAGCGTCTTCGTAATGTCATCCGTTCTTTTGAATTCGCGGACGAAGTCCAGTCCGTTCAGGCTGTAGTCAAACTTATTGTCGAAGGCCCAGTGGGAAAGCAGAAGCTCCAAGTTGCTTAACTGATCATCCATTTGTTCGGATCGTTGTTCAATCTGCTGGTAATGAAGCTGCAGCAGCTCGCTTTCTACCCGTCCGCCGGCCATCCAATAAATAAGTGCCCCGATAATGAGTCCGGGAATGCCGGAAACGATGAAAATCATAATTAAGCTTTTTCTGAAAAAGCGTCCTTTGCCGGATTTTATCCACCAAATTTTCTTTCCATGGAGCATCCTATTCCCCCGTTCCTTTCAGTTATAAATTTGACCTTATAATAGATTCCAATAAAATGGAAGCAGGAATTTCAGACTATTTTGTATAATTATCCGTGAATTTTCAATAATCATGCCAAAACACCCATCCTCCCGAGGGAGTTTTGATGGGTGTTTAAGCCTAGTTATTCTACTTATTTCGCAGTTGCCGCGTACAGCTCGTTCATCTCTTTCACGAGATCGTCGCCGCCGGATTTTTTCCAGGTTTCGAAGGCGGCAAGGAGGCCTGCCTCATCGGTTTGACCAACGATAAATTTGATGCGAGCATCGTTGATGATGTTATCCAGCTGCTGGCCCTTCTGCGAGTAAACGTCGGAGATAAACGGCTCGGCCGGATTCGGTACAATGTACTGCTCGGCTTCCTTCTGAATCTCCGTCGTTTGCAGACGAAGCGGCGTTTGCTGCACGGTGCGTCCGCGCCCGGCCGGAATGAACGGAAGCATCTGGTTGAGGCCTTCCACTTCGGATTCCAGCAGCGCGGCATCCTTGCTGAGCACGATGGATTCTCCGTCCAGCGTATAATGCTTGCCCTCAATTCCATAGCCGGCCAGAGTCGTCAGATCGTCATCATTCATTTGATCCAGGAATTTGAGCACGCGCTTCAGCTCCTCTTCCGTCTTGACCGTCCCCTTCGGAATCGCCAGCAGGCCGGAGAAGCCCGAGGTTGGCAATGCTTTCAGCGTGCCGTCGGCGCCTGTTACGCCAATCATATTGTCCATGTATTGGGCATCCGGATTATCCTTGCTCTCTTTCGCAAGCGCCGCGTGAATCTTATCTTCAATCCGGCCGGCGGTATCCGTAACGTCTACAATGACGCCGGCTTGGCCGTTAACCACCGGATCCACCCATTTCGCCGAATCAAATACCGCAAAGTCCTGATTGATCAGCTTCTCGTCATACAGCTTTTTCATGAATTTCAGAGCTTCCAGATATTCCGGGGTCTGATGCTCCGGTACCAGCTTGCCGTCTATATCCGCCCATTTGTTTGGCGCCCCGAACCAGAGCTTGATCGTGTCGAAGGCGCTCGCCCAGCCGCCGGTCCACTTCACCAGCACCATGCCGTACGTATCGTCCTTGCCGTTCCTGTCCGGATCCTTCTCTTTAAAGGCCTTCAGCATGTTGTAAAAATCATCAATCGTCTTCGGCTGCTCAAGTCCTACCGCCTCCAGCCAATCCTTGCGGTAGACAATGCCGTTGCGGCCAAGAGCGCGTCCGCGGTAAATACCGTAGTTCTTGCCGTCGATGGAGGAGTTGTTCATGATGACCTCGTTCGACTGGCTTAAGTTCGGATAATCCTTCAGATAAGGGCCAAGCTCCCAGAAAGCGCCGGATCTGACGGCGTTTACGAAGCTCGGATCCTTCGACCCTGGAACAAAAATAATTTCGGGAAGCTTCGTAGACGCAAGCGTAATGTTGAATTTATCCCCGTAGGAGGCGTTAGGCACCCATTCCAGATGAATGTTGGTGTTGGTCAGCTTCTCGATCTCAGTTACGACAGGACCGTCATCCTTCGGGAAGTTGGTCTTGAAGATCGGCAGCATAATGCTGATATCAAGCGGCTTCTCGGCGGCGGCTTCCGTTGTTGCCGCTGCGGATGCCGTTGCTCCTGCGGACTCTTCCGGCTTGGCCGTTTCTTCTTTGTTTCCGCTGCAGCCGGCAATGGCTGTCATGGCCAAGGTTCCAAGAGCTGCTGTTGCTACCCACTTTTGCGTTTTTTTGTTCATCTCTACTAGCGCCTCCTAAAAAAGAATGATGAAACCATTTTCACTTCGCAACAATCAACTTAAAGAATGTGTTCTCACTGCGCGTAAGCTTAAGCTAACATTGCTGCCTATATCGCAATCCGGATTACCCCTTCACCGAGCCAATCAAGACCCCTTTGGCGAAATGCTTCTGAAGGAACGGATAGACGAGCAAAATGGGAATGGTGCCTATAACGATAACCGCCATCTTGATGGATTGATCCGGCGGAGCCACAAAGTTCGGATCCATCGAATTGATGTCGCCGGCAGCCGTCTGCGACAGCAGCACGATCTGTCTGAGCATAACCTGCAGAGGCCATTTTTGCGGATCATTAATGTACAGCAAGGCGGAATAGAAATTATTCCAATGCCCCACCGCATAAAACAAGGTAAACGTCGCAAGCACCGGCATCGAGAGCGGAAGAACGATTTTCCATAGCAGCCCAAGCTCCGTGCAGCCGTCAATCTTGGCCGCTTCCTCCAGCTCGGCGGGCAGCTCCTGGAAGAAGTTCTTCACGATAATCAGATTAAACGCGCTGATCGCACCCGGCAGCATCAAGGCCCAGAAGGTATCAAGCAGGTGAAGATCGCGCACGACCAGATAGGTCGGAATGAGACCTCCGCCGAACAGCATCGAGAAGACAATCAGGTTAAGCACTGTATTGCGTCCCATCAAATTGCGCTTGGATAAGGCATACGCCATGGTTACCGTAAAGAACAGATTCACTAATGTACCAAGGACCGTCACGTACAGGGATACCTTGATGCTTTGCAAAATCGTGTCCGTTGAGAAAATAAACTGGTAAGCCGCCGTTGTGAACGTCTCGGGAATAAGGAATACGGCTCTCTTCGTTAATTCCGCATCGGATGCGAAAGATCCCGCTATGATGTATATAAAAGGCAGCACGGCGAGCAGGCTGATGGCGCCCAGCACGACCATGTTCGTAATATCAAACGCCGTTCCGGATGCGCTTTTGTATTGTTTTGTCACGGACATCTTCTCCTTTCCTCCAGGCATTAATAGATACCGGATTGTCCAAACCGCTTAGCCAGCCAGTTCGCTCCAAGCACGAGGGTGACGCCGATCACTGCCTTGAACAAGCCCACCGCCGTACTGTAGCTGAACGCCCCTTGCGTAATGCCCATCATATAGACATAGGTATCGAATACTTCCGCCGTCTCCCGGTTAAGAGGGTTCAGCATGAGGAAGATTTGCTCGAAACCGTTATCCAGCACATCGCCCATCCGCAGAATCAGCAGAATAATAATCGTGCTTCGGATCGACGGAAGCGTAATATGCCACAGCTGCCTCCACCGGTTCGCCCCGTCCGTTATCGCCGCTTCGTACTGCTCGACATCCACACCGGCAAGCGCCGCCAAAAAGATGATGGTGCCAAAACCGGTTTCCTTCCAGATCGTCTGCATAATAATCATCGGCCTGAACCAATCCGGATTCGCCAGAAAGTCGATCTTCGTTCCCGTATATTTGAGCAGCAGCTCGTTGATCAGACCACCTTCGGTCGTCAGGAACACGTAGGTCAAGCTGGCCACAATGACAAGCGAGATGAAATGCGGGATGTAGATCAGCGTCTGCACGATTCTTTTGAAGAAAGCCAGCCTAAGCTCGTTTAATAGAAGGGCCAATATAATAGGTGCCGGGAAATAGAACACCAGATTGTATAAGGAGAGTATTAAAGTGTTTCGCAGCAGCATGAAAAATTCGGGATTCGTGAAGAACACGTGAAAATGATCCAGTCCTACCCAATCGCTCTTCCAGAAGCCGAGGAAGGGCTGATAGTTTTTGAAAGCCAGAAGCACGCCCCACATGGGCACGTATTTAAAAATAATGAAGTATAACAGGCCTGGAGTTAAAAGCAAGTACAGCCACTTGTCTTTCCTGAGTCTCCCCAGCACGTTAGGTCGTCTTCTCTTTGAGATCGTTGTCTCCTGCATCATTGGAATCTGGCCGGGAGCAGCCGCCTGCTTCATTTCAAGTCACCTCCAAGTTTTGATCGCAACCGCATGCCCTTATTATTGAGTCTCCCGGCCTTTCCGCCAATCGGACATTTTTGAGAAAGCCCTTACATTCGCTTGGGACAAGCGTAAATCAATAAAATGCAAACCCGTCAAAATAGTAGAAAGTCCCGTCAAACCGGGCAAAATTGTACGATTGTTCCCGACTGTTTGAGCGCCTATATTGTAACTGCACACGATTTCAGAGGAATAGGGGTTGGAGTATGGGAACGAAGCTGTACCATGGAGCTGCTTGGTATCCTGAGCTATGGAACGAGCAGGTACTGGAAGAAGATATTAAGATGATGAAGCAAGCCGGAATCAATGTGGCAAGAATAGGCGAATTGCCCGGCACCCTTCCTCCATAATTCGTCGCTGAAAACCATGTACCAGCAATTCTCCGTGGAGAAAATCGCCGAGTTCGCCGATGAGCAAGCGGTTATTATCCGCCGTCATTCGGACGCTCCCATTACGCATAACAGCAGTATGGCATTTAGCGTGGATAACGAAAGGCTGTTCCGGAATCTCGACTTTGCTTCCTTTGATTCGTACGCCACCACCGATCATGTTCCGGCCTTTCTTATTAATAATGACCTGTTCCGCAGCTTCAAACGCGGCCGGGATTATTGGATTATGGAGACAAGTCCTTCCTTCGCCGCCTCGCTTGGAAGCTATGCGAAGCCGCATCCTGACGGCTATCTTCGCGCGGAAGCCGTTGCCGCTTACGCCCTTGGCGCCGAAGCGTTCTGCTATTGGCTCTGGCGGCAGCAGCGGGCGGGCTGCGAACAGCCGCATGGATCGGTATTAAGCGCCTGGGGCAAGCCGGCCGTTGGTTATCATAATGTGCTTGAGGTAGAGAAAGCTCGCCTTGAGCTGGAGGAAATCATCTTGAACTCCCGTCCGGCGCAGGCGGAAACGGCCCTCACCTATTCAGACCGGGCTAAAGCATTTCTGAAGACGGAGCCGCACCGAAAGCTGAATCACCGCGGGCTGATGACCGACTTTTATGCGCGAATCTTGAACATAGGCATTCACCGCGATGTGCTGCCGGAGGGTTCAGAGCTGGAAGGGTATAAGCTCTTATTTACGCCCTTCCTCCCGTACGTGGCAACGGAGTTTGCGGATCGCGCGATCCGCTTTGTAGAAAATGGAGGTATATGGGTCGTTGGTCCGCTGACCGGCGGACGTACGAAGGAGCATACGATTCATACGGACTCGGCTCTCGGCAGGCTGGAGACGCTGGCTGGCGTTGAAGCCGTGCACACGTACCCGATGGATGGCAGCGGCGCTATTGGACATGCATTTGGCCATTCAGCCCCGCTCTCCCTTTGGAGCAGTGTATTTAAGCTTGAAGGAGCGGCGGCGGTTGGGACCATAGAGGGGGGATTAACGCCCGAGCTTGCCTGGATTACCGAGAAAAAGCACGGCGAAGGCAAGATTGTCATGGTTGTATCGATGCCGGCGGGCGAAGAAGGACAGCAGCTGCTAGAAGCGCTCATTCAGCATTATGCGGATGAGGCCGGAGTAACGCAATGCTCTGATGTCACACCGGGCACAATCGTTGCCCCTAGACGCGGGGATGGTGAGGTCTGGGTCATAGTAAATATGGATGGCCGAGGAGGACACGTGACGATTCCGCGGGCAGCAGTCGACGGGTTTACAAAAGAACCACTTATTGCCGGAACCCGGCTGCAATTACAAAGATACGAATACAGGGTCATCCGATTCTAATCAATCGAAATGAAGCGTTGGTTAGGCAAGCTGAATTTCTTCCATCAAAAAAAGCATCGCCTCCGACATGCGGAAGCGATGCTTCTTCGTTATCCCTGCTGCTTATTTACGGATCGATGCCGCTTCGATATCTCCGAACGCCCAATAGCTTGACGGGACGTCCTTCCACGACGAAGATCCGTTGTCCAACGGTTTAATGCCCAGCGCCCGGTTAAGCACGACGACTGCTTCGGCGCGGGTCAGCGCGCGATCCGGCCGGAACTTGTCGTCGGCATAGCCTTTGATATAACCTGCGCCCTCCGCTGCTTTCACCGCCTGCTCCGCCCAGTGGCCTGCCGTATCGGCAAAGCCTGCGCCTGTTACGGAGCCGCCGCCAGCCAGCCGTACAGCGAGTGCGGCCATTTCCGCCCGCGTAATCGCCTTCTCCGGCCGGAACGTGCCGTCGGCGTAACCGTTCATCAAGCCAGCCGCCGTTGCCTTGTTAATCGCGTCCTCTGCCCAGTAACCCGACTTGACGTCGCTATACACGCGGCCGTTAGTTCCCTCCGGGCCGCCCTGCGCAACGCGCGACAGAATGGTCGCCATTTCCGCCCGGGTAATGACCTTCTCCGGCTTGAACAGATTGCCTTCGAAGCCCTGCATGTACGCGGCAGGCGCCGTGCCGGACGATTCGCCCGACTTCAAGAGCGCAAACGTGCTGAATTTCGAGTTCTTGAATTGAATTCCCTTGCCGCCGTCAATATCAACCGCGACGCCCTGCTTATATTCCACGGTCCCGTCGCTATGCTCGATGTAGACGCCGATATGCGCAAGGGCATCTGCGCTCCAGTCTCCCGCCGGAAGCGGCAGCACGAGCGTTGTCTCACCGGCCGGCAAGTTTGTATCAATATCAGCCGGATAGCCGACCAGCGTCAACTGTTTGTCGTTGACGGCTTTGGAAATGACCGTCGAGAAGTTGGCGCGGCGTTCAAGCTGCGTCTTCTGCTGTTCCGACTTAACAGGCGCAATGAGGAAGTGGACTTCCGTGTCGATGCCTTTCAGCACGGCGTTTGGCACATGAATCTTCGCGCCCGACACCTCGATGACCAGATCAAGTCCGCTGGCCGCAAGCTGTTTAACCGCCTCGGCATCCAGCTTCACGCCGGCCGCTGCCGCCTCGCCCTTCGAATCCGGCACCACAAGCTTCAAGGCGGTCGCACCCGAAGCCTTGCGTGCATCAATCAGAGTCTTTGCGTCTTTGCCGATCAGCGTCAGCTCATCGCGAACGGTGCCGTCCGGCTGAGTCGTACGCACGATCTTTGGCGCATCCGTATCCACCGGCGGAGCAACAACGCCTCCGCCGCCGGATGCCGGCGGCACGCTTGCCTCTGCTACAGCAAATCGCAGCGAGTCGGCAAGAATCAGTTCTCCCGATTTTTTAACGACGCGGATCGTATGCGTTCCCGCAGTCAATCCCGATACGTTGTACAAGCTTGTTTGCGAATCGCGGCTGACAGCGTGCGCGTTAACCGTCGCTTTCAGTTCGCCGTCGATATAGACTTCCATCTCGCCTTGCTTCGGTCCAATCGGGGACAGCAGCTCAATGCCTGTGCCTTTGAAGGTGTAGGAGAAAGCTGCTCCGTCCTCCGCGGATGCGTGAACGTCATCTGCGTAATCGCCTCTGAAGCGGAGCGTCAGCTTCGTTGTGCCGACCGGCTGCGCGGATAGATACGACTGTTTAATCGTCAGTACATGATCCACCAGCGTGTAATCGGTGCCGCGAACGAGCGCCGTTGCGCCGTTATAGATACCGTTCAAGCTGTCGGGGCTTGCCAGCAGATTCACGCTGACATCCGCCGGCGCGCTCTTCACGAAGTCCGTCGAGGAGACGTCGATCAGGTCTGGCAGCTGCACGCGCAGCGCATCGAGCAGCATGAACTTTCCTGATTTCTTCACGGCTTTCAGCGTATGGAAGCCGTTCGTCAAGCCGCTTACCGTATACACGGTCCGCTGCGGCGCATTGTGCGCGCCTTCTTCGCGCGTGCTGACCGTGCCCTTACTGACCCCGTCAATGAAGATTTCGACGTCGCCTTGACCCTCGTCTACCTCGGTAATGTAGTCAATTCCCGTACCTTTGAACGTATAGGTGAAGAATGCATCGTTGTTTTCCGTCCATTGCACGTCATCCTTATAATCGCCCAATCCACGGCCGCCGCTGCGGTTCCAGCTGCCCGTATAGCGGATGCCCGGATCGTCGTTATTTACGATGACATTGCGGCCAGGCGAAGCCGAGTTCGCGATCGAGAGAGCAAGCGTCCTCGGACTGCTTTGCGAGAATTCGAACGATAAGCTCGCGTTCCCGAGAGGCAGCGATGCCAAATAGGATTTCGCAATGGTCACAACATTGCCCTCGAGCGTATAATCCGTGCCCTCGGTTAATGCAGCCGCGCCATTGGTAATGCCGGACAGCTCGTTAGCGCCCGCGAGCGTCAGCGTAACCTTAAGATCCGCCTGTGCGCTTGGCCGTTTGTCGAAGGAAGCCGACACCGGACTGATCGATGTTCCGCTTACGGCTACGGATAACGTCTGCGCGTCCCCTCCCGCGAATCCGAAGCTGAGCACCGTTGATTGACCGGACGCCTGCTTGGCCAGATAGGCCGATTTAATGGTCACGATGCCGTCCGACACCGAATAGTCGGTTCCTTGCTGCAAGGCTGCGGAGCCGTTGCTGATGCCGGTCAATGTGCTCGCGCCCAGTTGCAGCGGAACCGTAATGTCGGCCGGCTCATCCTTGTTAAAGCTTGTTGCTGAAGGCGTTCCTAGCAGCGTCTCTGAAGTCACCTTCAACGCGTCGACAAGGAAGTAGTATTGACCCCCGCTGTTTCGCACCGCCCTTAGCGTATGTGTACCCTGCGTCAAGTCCGTCTTGCTGAATACCGAGTGCTGTCCAACCTGTTCGCTGCCATAGGAATCAACGGTCGACTGGAACTCGCCGTCGATATAGATGTCGATCTTGCCGCTGCTCGTGCTTTGCTCGGCCAGCAGCTCGATGCCGGTGCCATTGAAAGTGTACGTTAACTCCGGCTCCGATCCATCCGGCTCGCCGTAGTGCACGTCGCCCATGTAATCGCCAAATGACCTGCCGGTGCTATGGCCCCATTTATTGGTGTACGTAATCGCCGGATCATTATTGTTGATCGTTACCGTATAGGATGAAGGCGCATTGCCTCCCGTTCCCGACGAGCCGTCGCCGTTCGAATCGCCGCCGGTACCCTCGTTCGAATGACCGCCGGTGCCGGATTCCGAACCCGACGACTCCGCGATGACAACGGACAAATCCTGCGCGTCGCGCACGAGCTCGTTGCCGCCATTGCGCGTCCAGCCGCCGGTATATTTCATGCCGGTATCGTCATCGTTCACGATGGAGGAACCGCTCTGAGCCGTCACCTTGAACAAGCGCGAAGCATGAGGCTCGAGATATAACGGATCAATGCCGGCCGCCGAGCTGCCCATTTCCTTATGGCTCCACAGATCGCGAATCGAGCCGGTGCCGCTTAGCCCGATATCGCTCCATTTAACGCCAACACGAGCGCCCTTGCTGCCAAGGTTAAACAGCGCAACCGTATACGTGCCGTCGCCGTTATTGGCATACCACGCTTGCTGATCGGTCTCCATCGACACCGGATGGATCGGCCGGCCCGCCTGGTTAACCGCCAGTACCTCTTCGTTGGTCAAGAGCGACAAGCCGTAGTCATCCAGCTTGGTTAAGTCGTCTCCGGTATAAAATTGCGCCGCTGAAGCCGCCCATAACGTAGCAGCCGTCTGCCGCTCATCCTTCGTCAAGCCCGACGTCTCGCCATTGCCGACGTTCAGGGAATCGAAGTCGTTCCAGCCGCCAGGACCGGCATCGCGCCACCAGAGCGCCGCGCCGGGGAACAATCTGGCAATGTTCGCCCATTGCGTCATGCCGATATTAGGATCGTACGATTCCACATCCCAATCGATGCGCCAGCCGTTTGCGTACTTTTTCCAATAGTCGACGTAGTTGTGATCCAGCGCCCAGCTCAGCTCAAACCAAATGCCGTGCTTGCTGAGCGCCTCGGACCAAGCCTTAACGTCGCCGCGCGCGTCGATGCTCTCGTCGTTATGGCCGGAGCCCGGCGTCACGCTGTCAAACTTGACGAAGTCGACGCCCCACGAAGCGATCAGATCGGCGATCGAGTCGACGTACTTTTGCGCGCAAGGATTATTGAAGTCGATCTTGTATCCGAGATTCCAATAATCTCCGTATTTATAAGGCCTAACCACGATGTCGCCAATCGTGCAGCCCGGCGCTCCGTAGATCGGCAGATCGCGTTCGACCGCATCCGGCGATACGCCGGGAATCATATAGATACCGAGCTTCTGCCCGTTAGCGTGCACGTAGTCAATCAGGTTCTCAAAGCCGTTCGGATACTTTTCCGTACTCGGAATAGGCCGTCCGTATTCGTCCATGCTGCCGTTCCAGCCTGCGTCAATGTTAATGTATTCGTAGCCGTACGCCTGCAGCTTTTCGTGCATCGTATCGGACATCAGCTTGATCTTGTCTTCCGATATCCAATTGCCCGACGGGCCGTCGAACACCTGCATGCTGTAGCTGCTCCAGCCCATATAAGGCTTCTGCGCCAGGCCGTTGTCGGCCGCCTCCGCGACGTTCGTCCCCGGAGGAATGAAGCCGATCTGCGCCAGCACGGCGATCACCAGCCATATGCCCATCCACGCCTTGCTCCGGCGTTTTGCGTTAACGCTCAATCTTTGCAACCCCTTTACCCTAGTTATTCGGCAGCGCTTCGCCCGGTATGTAAGTGTGCTTGCAGCCGCAAATGAAAACGCTTACCGTATAACCGATTGTAGCCATCGTCCGTTCGTGAAGGTAGGTACATTTCGGTCGTTTAGCGTACCGGATTCCCGATTTAGGGGGTACATATCGCCTGTTAATGGACAATTTTTCCTGTACCCTGAACGATTAGGGGAAAATAACGCAAACGGGATGACTGCGAATCCAATACCCGCTTCGTCCCTTCGGCTCCGTCTCTGCCGATCCGCTGGGAGCACCGCCAGCCTATACGATCTCATGCAAAAAAAATCGCCGGCCTCCCGTATGAACAGGCTGGCTGGCGATTTTCTCAATTCCCCTTATTGCTTTACTAAATCCTCTATCTGAGCCGGGCTTAATGCGCCTTCGTACACCTGCAGCTCATCGAGCTGGCCTTTGAATGGCGCATCCCACCAATTTACGCCAAGGCTGAAGACCGCGTCCGTCCCGGTGAAAATATCCGGGAAGTTCGAGCCGCTGAATTTTTGCTGGCCGTTGACATAGACGCTTAGCGTACCGTTATCCACGGAGTACGCCAGATGCGTCCATGAACCGACTGGAATGGTCAGCCCTGCAGTTCCGTCATACCAGACACCGCTGCCGGACCATACCATCGTATGGTCTTGGGCCGGACCTTTGGGCACCAGGCTGACCCAGTTAAAGCCGTCCTTCGCTCCAAAGAAGGTTGTCGTATATGTCGTCAACTGATCGGGCTTCACCCAAAGCGATACCGAATATTGATTGCCGTCGATCAATTTATTTGGCAGCCGTACGCCGGAATTACCGTCGAAGACCGCAGATTGCCCTTCTACGCCATCCGCATACGACAACAATCCGCCCGTGTTATCGATCCGGCTGCCGGTAACCGAACCTGCTCCATAGCTGCCGATCGAGTCGCTCAAGTCGTTTTCGAATGAATATTTCGCCACAAGCGAAGCATCCGTATAGGGAAGAACGGTTAACGTAAAGCTCTTGGAGCCGGCTGCCGTCCCTTTCTTCACCGCTGCTTCAAGAGTAACGGTCACTGCCTCGGAACCCGAGGCTGGACGGATGACCTCGCCCGCTGCGGAGACAACCGCCGGGTTGCTGGATGTCCACGTGATTGCAGCATGCCGCATCCCTTCCGAAGGAAGGTTCAGATTCGCAATCACGCGGGTTGTATCACCCAAGCTCAGATCAGCCAGAATATCCTTCACAACCTGGGAATCCGACTTCGCTTCCTGCTTGCTGCCCCAGATGGTAACCCCGTCGCCGGACATGGCGGTAAACGTCATCACGTACGATTCCGACGCCGGATCCCAGCCTTTGACGAATACGCCTTTGTAACGCTTGCCGCCCAAAGTAAATTCCGCCTCATTATGACCGGTCAGCTTCCATGTTCCGGCAGTATCACCTGTCACTTTGTTATTCTTGCTTAGCGTAATATAGCTGGACTCTACCAGCTCGGCGGTTGTTCCCTTGCCATGATTGATAAATTTGTACTCGCCGGTCAAATCCTCGCGCTTCACCTTTTCAAGCGACTCTCCCGAATACCGGTACGGCGCGGTTACAAGCCAGCCGTCCTTGTTCATGAACATTTGATGTACGCGAACCTCGTGAATCTCGCCTTTTTGCGGGAATCTGGAATGGAATACAAGAAACATGCGGCCCGTCTTCGGATCCTGATAGAAGGAGTTATGACCGGGCGATACATAACCGTATCCGATTCCCGTACCCGGTTCGCCTACTTCCCGCTTAAACAGGAAGTTGCCCATCAGCTTGTTCCCGAATGCCGAAGGATCGATGTCACCCGGAAGCACCGCGCTTTTGCCTGCCGCATCAACAAAAGGGCCAAGCGGATTTTTCGATCGGTACAGCCTCATGTTATAGCCGCCGTCGGCGCCAAGCCATCCGAGAGTTTCGAACAAATAATAGAAGTCCGTTTCTTTGTTGTAGACCATGTACGGGCCTTCGCCGGATTTGTAGTACCCTCCGGCAATTTTTGTGCCAAAGTAACGGTCTACAAGTCTGCCGTCCTTCGTTGCCGAATCTTTGCCCGGATAGATCGCCTTGCCTGTCGCCGGATCAATCTGCAAGGCGAAAATCCCGCCCGACCACGAGCCGTAAGACATCCACAGCTTGCCGTTCTTGTCGAACATCAACTGAGGGTCAATCGCATTCGGATAATTGATATTGGCGAACGAGCCGTCCGGATTAAACCACTTATCGCTCTGGCCGCTCAGCTTGCCCGCTGTGATCAGCTGCGGAATATTGGTATTGCTCCACTTCTTGTTAATGACGCTGTTGGCATCAAAGGCATCATTTGCCGTAAAGCCGGAATAAACGAGCGTATCGACATACGTATAAGGACCTTCCATCTTTTGCGATACCGCAAAGCCGATAGCCGAGCGGATATACGTTGAAGACGTGCAGTAATACAGCATATAAGCACCCTTTGTCCCGTCCGCATTCCGATAACCGGCATTCCAGAACACATCCGGCGCCCAGACGGAGAAGCCGCCTTTGCTGTCGGAGTCATTCTCGCCCGCCCACTTGAAGGACGCCGCGAGATTTTGCGAGAGATTGCCATAGAGTACATTGTTTGGCGTTGCATATCCGTTAGTGAAGGTCGTCCAATTCATCAAATCCGTAGATTTGGCCGCTTCGATATGGGAACCAAACACATAATACGTATCCCCGTCTTTTACGATTGAAGGGTCGTGCACGGACACATTACTAAACGTTGGTTCTGCCGGAGCACCGCCCGAACCGGGCTTACCCATAGCGGTAATCGGTAGAGCCAGCGTGAAAATAAGGATAAGCGACAGAAGCTTATGGGATTTGATCATAGAATGGCACCTTCTCCTCTCCGAATTGTCACCCTTTTACCGAACCGATCATTACCCCTTTCTCGAAATATTTTTGCAGGAACGGATACAGCATTAGAATCGGCAATGACGATACGATAATGACGCCGTATTTGATCTGATCGGCATAACGCTGGGCATAACCGCCCGATGCCGCGCCGCCGCCCGTGCCCGCTCCGTTCTGGAATACCTGGTTAGAGAGCAGGATATCCCGAAGCACGATTTGAAGCGGCTGCAGATTATTGTCCCGGATATAGATCAGGCCGGTGAAGAAATCATTCCAGTGTCCGACCAGGTAATACAACCCGATAACGGAGATCAGAGCCTTGGAGAGCGGCAATGCCACCTTGGCAAAATACATGAAATGCGAGCAGCCGTCCATCACCGCGGCCTCGTACAGCTCGGCCGGCAGCGCTGTCTCGAAGAATGTGCGCGCAATAATCAAGTAGAAGATATTCACGCAAAACGGCAGAATAAATACCCAGAACGTATTCGTGATATGGAGATCCTTCATCAGCAGGTAGGTTGGAATAAGGCCGCCGTTAAAGAACATCGTGACGACAAACAGGAACATGATCGGGCGTCTCGCCTTAAATTCCTTCCTCGACAGCACATAAGCTGCCGGCATCGTGAACAACATGTTCACCAGAGTTCCGAACAACGTGTAAAACAAGGTATTGCGGTAGCCGGTCCAGACTCGGCTGTCCTGGAAGATCTCTTTGTAGCCAAACAGGCTTGTGCCTTTCGGAAAGAACAGCACCTTGCCGGTAGACACGAGTGTCGAATCACTAAACGAAGCGATTACGATAAAATAGAGCGGATATAAAATGATGAGGAAAATGACCGCACATAAGGCGAAGAGCACAATATTAAAGGCAAGCTCTTTCCCTCCTAGTCCTTTAAGCGCCATAAGGACCTCCTTTAAAAGAATTTTCACGCAAACAGCTAATACAGACTTGTATTGGACATTTTCTTGGATGCCGCGTTCATCGCAAACAAGAAGACAAAGTTAATTACGGTATTAAAGAGACCAATTGCAGATGCATAGCTGAACTGGTTGGATATAATCCCAATTTTGTAGACATAGGTGGCAATAACCTCAGAGACAGGCAAATTCAGAGAGTTCTGCATCAAGAAGATTTTCTCAAAGCCGGTACTTAGGATGTTGCCCATACTGAGAATGAACAGAATGATAATCGTAGGCACCAGCGCGGGCAGATCGACATAACGGACCATCTGCAGCCTGCTCGCCCCGTCAATCTTGGCCGAATCATAGAGCTGCGGATCAACGGTAGACAACGCCGCCAAATAGATGATGCTGTTCCAGCCGCAATGCTGCCAAATATCCGACAGCACGTAGACCGGAATAAAGGTATTGGTCGAGGCAATCAGATTGATATGTCCAAGCCCAAGTCCCTTCATCATGTAGCCGATAACGCCGGTCTCAGGGGACATCAGCACGTTCATCATGCCCACAAGGACAATAATGGATATAAAATGAGGCAGATATACGGTCGTCTGCATCAGATTTTTCATTCGCTTGCGGCGGATCTGGTTCAAGATCAGGGCAAGAATTATGGGCGCCGGGAACCCGACGATAAGGGTCGCCAAGCTGATTAGAAACGTATTGCGCATCAGATCGCTGAACAAATAGCTGTCGATAAACTGCCTGAAATAGTCGAGGCCCCGCCAGGCGCCTCCGGTCAAGCCTTTCGAAAAATCAAAATCGCGGAACGAAAGCTGGATGCCGTACATCGGTATATAGTTGAAGATCAGAACAGCGGCAATGGCGGGCGCAATCATAATCCACAGCTGATAGTCCCGCACGAATGTCCGAAGTATTCCTCCTCTTACGCGCATTGGCCGATAACCCCCTCTGCCTGCCAGAGCCGGCATGCCGTATCCAGTACGACATGCCGGCTTCCTGCAGCCTATTATTGCTTTTTGTAATCGTCGTAATATTTCTGCATAATTTCAAGGTTTTGCTTCAGGCCGGCTTTCTCGCTTTCCTTCACGTAGCCGTCCCATTCCCCTTCGATGCCGCCTTTTGTTACCCATTTCGCAAAGTTGGTATTCGCCAGGTTCATTACGTTTGTATTGTTAAGCCCCATCGTGCTGTTTTCGGCACTCGAGTATTTCAGGAAGCCCGGGAACACGTCATTATCGACATCAATCGTAACCGCGTCGATTGGCTTGGATTGCTCCAGCACCTCCTGCATATCTTTGCCGAGCGTCAGCTGAAGGGTATCCGGAATGTAGAAAGCCCCGTTATCCGCCATGGTCGATGTCCATTTCCAAGTACCCGGATCCATCTTCGCATCGGCAGGCGGAAGAACGCTGTAGCTGCCGTCACCGTTATCCTTAATGTTTGGTCCGAGGGAGCCGAACAGCACCTGCATACCCATATCCGGTGCATACAGCTCATTGATAAACCGCATAACGGCTTCCTTGTTTTTCGATTTGGCCGACATTACGATTTGGTTAACCCCGTAGTTCAAGGAGTTGTAATCATAGCTCCAGGACACATGGCTATCCGCTGTGGCCTTAAGCGGCGACATCGAGGTATACTGCGGCGCAAGCTGCTCCCCGAACCGGTCGGAAGCGACCCACCCCATCGTGAAGCCAACCTTCGCCGTATCCCCTTCTCCGCGGGCAACCGACTGGAATTTCGTATAATCATGCGTGAATACTTCCGGATTAATGAGGCCGGCTTTATAAAGCTTGTTCAGGAAGATCACCAGCGATTTGTAACGCTCATCCACCAGATAGTTCTTCACGACGCCGTCTTCCACAAAATAACCCTGCGGGCTGCCATCGGTCAGAGTCATGCCCGTTCCGCTCAGCAGGTAAGCCGCGTTGAAGTAGCCCCCGATTCCGCCCGGCCAGTCCATTGGAATCTCGTCGTTAGGATCGCCGTTGCCGTTAGCATCCTTTTCCTTGAATGCGACAAGCACATCATACAGCTCATCCCAGGTTGTCGGCATGCTTAAGCCCAGGTTATCAAGCCACTTCTGATTAATGTATTGGCGCGTAGCCGTTGAAGGCCAATAGCGCTGGTATTTCGGAAGGCCATAAATTTTGCCGTCCGGCTGCTCGGCGATCTTCTTCGTCTCCGGCTTTGCGTCAAACATCGCCATAACGTTTGGCGCCTGATCCAGCATGCCGGACAGATCCTGGAACAATCCCTGGAACTGCGCCATATCGGCATCCGTAATGACGTTAGGACCAATGAAGAGATCCGGCACATCGCCGCTTGCCAGCATCGTTCCCTTCTTCTGATCCCAGTCGGCCGTAATTTCCTGCCATTCGATCTCAACGCCGGCTTTCTCTTCAACCTGCTGCAGCCATTCCATATCCTTTAGCGGTTTAGTCAGAGGATGCTTTGTCATAATAGCTGTCAGCTTGACCTTCTTGCCGCTGTCGGCACCGCTGGTGGCAGAGCTATTTGTCGCCTCACTACCGCTGCCCGTATTGCCGCCATTATTTCCGCCCGAATTGCTGCACGCCGACATAATCGTTGTTGCAGCGAGCATGACGGTGATGAAGCTGACTACCTTTTTTCGCATGAAATTGCCCCCTCATTTCAAATGATTAGCTGGCAGCCGCATCTCTTTCGATGAGCTGATCCGGAACAACTGCCGTCCGGTATAACCACACTAATCGCTTCCGCATCAAGCCGTATACGTACAGTTTTCGAAAGGTCGACATTTTTTGAAAGCGTTTAACTAAAGGATCCTGAAAACGCTTCAATTACTGCCCATTCAATTATTGTAGATGTTCAAAAATCGTAAACAGCAGCGCAGCAAAAAACAAAGCCCGCCGATTGATTCGGCAGGCTTGCTTGCGGCTGCAGTAGCACATGTCAAGAGATGAGCTTGTGGGTCTCTCTATATTGACCCGGCGTTGTGCCTACGATTTTTTTGAAGCAGCGGATAAAGCTTGACGTATTGGAGAAGCCCGTCTGCTGAGAAATGCCTTCCAGGGTCTGGTCTGTCGTTCTCAGCAGCTGAATGGAGGTTTGGATGCGGAATATATCGATGTACTCTTTAAAATTCTGACCCATCGTTTTCTTGAAGTGATGGCTGAAGTTCGAAGGCGACATGGAAAAATGATCGGCAATCAGCTGAAGGGAGAAATCGGGAATTAAACCCTTCTGCTCGATAAACACTGTCATCTCATCCTGGGAAGCGTTCCTAACCTGCGGAAGCGTATTCTGAATCATGCGGCATAGCCTGTCGCAGCTGTCCCGAATAATGTCCGCCATCTGCTCGACCGTATACCGGAATTGATACGCCGTATCCGTCAGCCGGAGCAAATCGTCATCTTCCGGACTAAATCGCTGCAAGCCGTTAAGCAGAGCGCTGACCGTATTGATGTAGACGCTTCTGACCATATGCGGCGGCATTCCTTCGCTTCTCAACTGGGTAACAATACGCTCGGTAATCGACCGGACGGATCCGGCGTCGTTTTTCAGAATGACAAGCTCCAGAGATTGCAGCAGCTCCGCGTAATAAGAGACCGTTCCGGACTTTGGCGTATGAAGCTCATCAAAGACGATAACCGGACTGCCTCCCCGCAGCTGCTGATGCTCGGTTGCCCTTACAGCCTGCAGATAGGCTACATGAATAGCCTCCGTCCGATCGGGCTTGCTGGCTATTCCAATGCCGATCAAGATCTTCGCGCCGGTCTGTTCCTCCAGCTCCAGCCTGATCTCCGCCAGAAACTGCTTCATATTAAAATCGGCTTCATGAGAGCAGACGTAGATCATTTCATGGCTGTAAATGCTCTTCAGGAAATAGCCCGCTACCGCTTGCGGCTGCGAAGTCTCCATGGATCGCAAGCATTCTACTACCTTACAGTCCATCGCTTCATCCGTCTTCGAGGACTCAACGGACAAGACGGCAACGGCAACCGCTTCGTGTGGGAAAGCAATGCCGTAACCAGCCGCCTGCTGCATGAAAGCTTCATCATTGCCCGCTTTGCCGCTGACCAGCTCGAGCAGCATGTTATCCCGAAGCACCGGCATGGTCTGCTTTACCCTGGCATCAAGAGAGCTGTTCGCCGATACCAGCTCGCCAAGCGCAAACCGGATCATCTCAAATTCATTCATCGGCTTCCGCCCGGCGGGCTCAAACAGGTTGGCCGCGAAATCAACAATGCGTTTGATCGGCTGATAGTTCCGGCGGATGGAGATATAGATGATCAGAAACTCCAAGAGCAGCATCATGCCGATCATCGCGATCGTATTGCGTTGAATCGCCTGAATGCCCTGCAGCATCTCCGTTACGGGCAGGACGCTGACATATTGCCAGCCGTTCTTGTCAGACACGGTGTGCGAAATAATATAGGAGCTTCCGTCCTTCTCATAAAAACCCGCTCCCTTGCCGTTCTTCGCAAGACCGCCAAGAAAGCTCTGAACTTCATCGGTCGGGATATATGCTCCCTTGCTTGAAGTAAGCAGCGGATGTCCTTCTCCGTCTAATATAAAAAAGTCGCCGCTGTACATCTCGGACATAGAGTTTAGCATCCGGATAATCGTATCTTCGCGTACCATAATCAGCACGGCTCCCGGCGTCTCATAGCCGCCAATCGGAAGCGGAAGGGCGAAGGTAAGCATACGGACATGGTTGCTTCCCGGGATGATGACATCCTCCACCGGTCTCACCGTTGGTCCCTTGAGACTGCCTAGTTCGCTGAACATATCAGGCCAGTCTTTATAGTAATAACCAATGCCCGGCTTGCTGAAGTCGCCTGTATTGTAAGCGCTTCCTGTTTTGGCGAACAAATAACCCATACTTTCAATATAAAGCAGGGTGTTGTCGATAAATCCGTCCGTGGCATTATATTTCCGCATTTCATTTGCAATTTGCACCCGCTGATAATCGTTGTCTTCGGTGTTGTACAATTTGATCTCCCGGTTCTTCAGCAGCTCGAACGGCAAATTGTATACATAACGCGTAAACGTATCCAGCGATGTCTTCACTTGCTCCGTAAGATGCGTGTTCCAGTCCATCTCCTTCTGCTTAACGACCGCTGTTGAATGTGGATAATAGTAAGCTAATATAATCAGCAGCGGAAACAGCAGCACAAGAAAGTAAGAAACGAGATGCTGGATAAGCAAGTTCATACGGCTTCTTTTCATCGGAATGCCACCTTTCGACCCGGCCAAACGGAAAGGATGGGAAAAGCCTCAATAATTGCTTTATTATACCACTTGGATCTGCGGCAGACTACGGTCGAAAGCAGCAAATGTCATCATTTTACAGACAAAAAAAGAGCCGCCTGGCGGCAGCTCCTATACTCCTTCTAACAGCTTACATATTAGCTTCTTGAACCTTCATATTTGATGCCGCAGCCGGCTGTTTTTCTTCCGAAGCCTGCGCAACCCGTTTAAGGAAGAAGGTCAGAATCAGGCCAACCACGCCGATTCCCACGATAACCAGATAAGAATCGTTCATGCCGCTGATCGTGGCATTCGTAATCATCTGCTGCTGGGTAACGCCTTCCGTTGCGCCAGATGCCATGGCATCTTGCAGATGGGATTTCGTTTGCGTGGTCAGAATCGTAACGAGAAGCGATGTACCCACCGCACCGGCTACCTGTCTGATCGTATTGGAAATGGCCGTGCCGTGTGCATTCAGGCGGTTAGGCAATTGGTTGAGACCCGCCGTCTGCACGGGCATCATCAACAGTGCCATGCCAATACGGCGGCCAGTCGACATCAGAACCAAATACGTGTAGCTGGTAGTATCCGTCAAATTGATAAAGCCAAGAGTCGTGACGATGACGATAATCATGCCGGAAACGGACAGCCATTTGGCTCCGAACTTATCGAACAATTTACCCGTCACGGGCATCAGGAAGCCCATGATAAGCGCGCCCGGAAGCAGAAGCAGGCCCGATTCCATCGCCGTGTAGCCGCGTGCATTTTGCAGATACAGAGGCAGCAGCATCATATCCGCATACATAATCATGGTGATGGCGATGTTGATGAACGTGGTTAAGGAATACATATTGAATTTGAATACCCGCAGATCAAGAAGCGGATTGCTCGACACCAGCTGCCGCCAAACAAACAGCACCAGAGCGACGAGACCCCCGATAATCGACAGCAGTACTTCTGCGCTCTCCCAGCCTGCGCTGGCTGCACGGCTGAAGCCATACAGCATGGCGCCAAAGCCAACGGTGGACAACACTACGCTAATCACATCGATCTTCGGATTCGAACGTTCCGATACATTCGTAAGGAAGACAAATCCGCAAATGATAACAATTACCGCAAACGGGATCATGCCGTAGAACATCATTTCCCATTTGTAATTCTCCATGACCCAGCCAGCAAGAGTTGGGCCAATTGCCGGAGCGAAGATGATCGCGAAACCAACCATCCCCATTGCGCCGCCCCGCTTCTCCGGAGGGAACAGAGTTAAGATGACCGTCATCAGAAGCGGCATGATAATGCCCGCGCCGGCTGCTTGAATCAAGCGCCCGATCAGCAATACGTTAAAATCTGTTGCAATGGCGGATACGATGGTACCTGCCAGGAAAAGAATCATCGAAGTCTGGAACAGCTCCCGCGTCGTAAATCTCTGCATGAGAAAGGCCGTAATAGGAATCAAGATACCGTTAACCAACATGTAGCCCGTTGTCAGCCATTGGACGGTAGCAGCCGAGATGCCAAAATCATTCATTAATTCAGGGCCGGCTACACTCATGATTGTTTGGTTCAGCGTCGCAATAAAGGCACCCAATATCATAACAAATAAAATAGGCCCTTTTTTGACAGAACCGTATGCTTCTTTACTCAACCGCTCCATCCTTCTTTCTTGTCTCTCTAGACTAAATTTACAACGTGTCGTATAGTGAACATTGTATAAATTAAATTATAGCTTGATGCGCACTCTTTACAAGCAACGATTCCAAGCAAAAGTGTAAATTAGTAGACACATTCTGAATTATTGTAGTTTTTGTAAAGAAAATAATACAGTCGAACCAAAAATGTAGTTTACTAGTAAAGGAAAGGAATGTAAGCAAATGGATAAAACGACAACAAAGACGGATCCCCGGGTCCTGCGGACGCGCCAGCTGCTAAGAGATGCCTTCGTGGAGCTGCTGGAAGAGATGGATATCGAGAAAATCTCGGTGAATAAGCTGGCCGAGCGAGCTACGATTAACCGGGTAACCTTTTACCTGCATTATAAGGATATCCCGGATATGCTGGAGAAGATGGCTGACGACATGATATCCGACATTCATCTAGTCCTTGACCGATCCGCTATAAAATCCGAGTCGCCCGAGGTCATCAATACAACCATGCTGGTCAAACTGCTTGAACATATTGCGGATCATTCGAAATTTTACAAGGTCATTCTGGCCTCCCAACGCACCACCATCTTTACGGAACGGTTATTGAGGATGCTGACCGGGCTCATCTCGGAGGGAATCGACCAGCGCGGCAGCCATTC
This sequence comes from Paenibacillus glycanilyticus, assembly GCF_023715145.1. GTDB lineage: Bacteria > Bacillota > Bacilli > Paenibacillales > Paenibacillaceae > Pristimantibacillus > Pristimantibacillus glycanilyticus_A. The sequence goes on from NZ_JAMBNP010000001.1 coordinate 988,601, forward strand.
CTACGTGGCGAAAGCCAATATTCAGAAGGATATCGCGATATGGTACAGCTCCGCCGCCCTGATCGGTACGATTGTGTCCTGGCTCCGGGCGGACTTGCCTTATTCCCCGGTATTTCTAGCCAAGCAATTCCTCCTGCTGCGCACGCTATCGGAGCAAAAAGAATGAGACAACGATTGCGAAAAAGTAAGCCGCCCTCAACCTGGGAATACTACATTCAGGTGAGGGCGGCTTAATGTGTCGTGCTTATTTATGGACTATTTATGGATTAAATGGCTTTGTGCTTTGTCTCACAATTAACTCCGGTTCGAGAGAATAAAGCTTCTTGACCTTTTCCTTGTTCATAAGATCCCGAAGCACCCGCACCGCCGTACGTCCCAGATTATTCGCCTGCTGCGAAACGGTCGTAAGCTCAGGGATGACATGATGGGCGAGCGGAATATCGTCAAATCCAACAATGGAAATATCCTCCGGCACTCGGAGTCCCTTCTCAACGGCAGCCTTCAGCGCACCGATGGCGGTAAAATCATTTACGCAGCATACAGCCGTAGGCCGGTCTTTCAGCCCAAGCAGGGCTTCCATCTGTTCTCTTCCCGAATCTACCGAGAAGCTGTCCGGCAAGATCCAGTCTTCCCTAACCGTTAATCCGGCGTCCTTCAACGTTTTCTTGTAGGCCCGAATCTTAACGGAGGTTGTTGACATGTGACTTTGTCCGCCGATAAAGCCAATCTTCGTATGGCCGATGTCGATCAGATGCTTGACGGCAAGCACGGTGCCCGCATATTCATCCGTTACTACGCGCGTAATGCCGGAGTCCTTCAAATTACCGTTAACGAGCACCATCGGAATCTTTTGCGAATGCTCTACCACCTCTTGAATCAAGGCAGGGCTGCAATCCTTCAAATTGATCCGCCCGCCCATGAACAAAATACCGTCCACCCGCTTCTCCTGCATGATGGTCAGATACTCGGATTCTTTATCGTGAAGACCTATCGAATTGCATAGAAAAAAAGTATGGCCGGATTCTCTGCCCTCTTGCTCTGCGCCAGAGAATACTTCAGGGAAGAAAGGGTTCGTAATATCCGGTAAAATGATGCCAATAATCCCCGTTTCTTTCTTCAGCAAGCTTCTCGCGTTCGCATTCGGCTGAAACTGATATTTCTGCATAATCGCTTCGATCTTTTCCCGCGTTGAAGCGCGTACGGGAGCCGTATCATTAAGCACGCGCGAGACCGTAGCTACAGAGACCTTGGCTTCTTTCGCTATATCGTATACAGTCACTTGCTTCATCTTATAGGTTCTCCTCTAGAACAGCTTATATATTTGAAATTATACCAAAGTTAGTTTACTAATGAAACGGATTTCAAAGGCGACTTCGCTCGTTTTTTGTAAACGGTTTCAATCGTAATGGAAAAAGACCGCTGCCTGTCATGATCCATTCATATTAATGAACATCATCCCAAGCAGCGGTTTTATTTCAACTTGACAACACGATTTATAGAATAGGAATCCAGCGTTTGGCGGACTGCTGATCATACAGCAGGCGTACCTTGGACGGGCTTGCTCCGTTCTCGTCAAACAAGACAAGCTCATTGCGGTCCTTCAGCCACGCCATCGGAATCTTGTAATCCTCTTGAGGACCAACCTGCCAATAACGGCCCAAGTTAATGCCGTTCAGCCACAGGGTTCCTTTGCTCATGCCGGTCAAACGCAGCTTAAGCTTGGCATTCACTTCCTCGGGAAGCGCCGGCTTATCGAACTGCGCCGTATGCCACACCGGCACTCCCGTGCCGCCGGAATATGCCTGACGGTTAAGCTTGCCGACATCGGCAATACGCCAACCGTTCAGCTCCTTCGCCGATGAAGAGACTAGCAGCTCCAGCCTTTGCAGCGGCGACTTCACATAAGCCATCTCGATTACGTTCTGGCCAGCCTGCAGGTAATCCGAAATATCCAGCGTATGATGCAGGAACCAATCCTGATAGCCCTCGATCTTGATTTCCTTGCCATTGACGCTGAGCTTCCCGCTAATGGCACCAACCAGTACCGCGCGGTCATAGCCGCTTTCCATAACAAAGGTTTTGCGAATTGTGCTGCCGCCTGCAAGTCGATTTACCTCATTAAGTTGAAGCGTTGCTTCTTCGTGCTTCCAATCTACGAGCAGATCAATGGATTGTCCGGCCGCATAGACCGCCCCGGAAATCCCTTTGACTTCACCCAGGAATGGCGAGAAGTTCAGTCTGCCCATATTCTGTACCAGAATCTGCAGGCGGTTCTTGCTGTCAGGCGTTACCTGCACCTCTACGGCTGCTGCGCCCACCTTTTGCACAAGCGCCTGCTGCACGCCGTTAACGTACACTCTGGCCGTGTCTTCAAGTCTGGAGATTACGAGGTTCGTTACGCTCTCGTTCCCTGCTTCAAATTCGCACTCGTAGAGCAGGTGCCCATAGGGCTGACCAAGCTCGGAGAAGGCTTTAGGCTGAGCCGCTTCCTGGCCTTGTGCTGCCGATAGCTCGCAAGCCTCTGAGCTCCATTGCCCAATGGCCGGCGCTTGCAAATATACATATGGAGCAAGCTCTTGCTCCGGAACGCTACCCCAATTCCCCAGAAGAACCGGCTGCGCATCATTATCCTGCAGAGCTGCGCGGAATGTACCGTCAGCCAGCAGATCAAAGTCTGCATAACCAATCGCCCATTGCGCACCGCTCTTGCCGGCAATCCGCCAAGCCCGGTCCGCGCTGTCTTTATTGATAGCTACGATCCGGTAAGGCTTGCCGCCAATAGTCAGCTGAACGAATTGAGCCTCCTGGAAATGACAGAGGTCAAGAATGACCTTGCTGCCGTTATGAAGAAGCTGCTGTCTTCTAACCCCGTCATCCTGGACCTGAATCGGCTGCTCGGAATCCAGTTCTATATACGAGCGCTGGCCATTCTCTGCATAAACGATAAGCGTGTGCTGGCCGTCGATCAGCTCGTTAGCGATCAGATAAGTATTGCAGGTCAAATGTACGCCCGGTTCAAGCTGCAGTCTGTCGATGACCGGCACGATGGCATTGGGGCCAACCGTAACCGGAATAGTCCTGCCGCCCGGCAAGGTGATACTTGTTGTTTCCCGCTCGTCCTTCGAGCTCTCGACGAACCAGATCCGTTCATTCCCTCGTTCGCGGACGCGTGCGGAGAAGCCTTGAGGAAGCGCAGCGGAAGCAGCATCTCCTTCGACGGCATTCAGCAGGGCGCTGCCTATTGCCGTGACAAAGTACGAGAGGCGTTTGGCCGTGTGATATTTATCCGTAACGCGACCGTATTCACTAAGCGGTGCATCATAGTCGTACGAAGTCACCATAAAGATATCGCTGGCGCCTACCGTACGTCCGCCGTAACCGCCAAAGTTCGTCCCGCCGAAGAACATATAGTGGCTGATGCCGGTAAAACCGGCGCGCAGCGATTCCAGCATTCTTTTCTCATACAAGGACGCTGTCTTCTGCGTTGCGGAAGAGGCCCCCCAATGCTCAAACCAGCCGGTCCAAAATTCGGTGACGATCTTTGGCGTATCCGGCTGCTTCTCAACCAGGTTCTTATAATGATGATCCGCGCCTGACCAGAAGTTCGCCCCTTCAACCGTGCCTTCGGCACCGCCTACACAGGTGATCAGCGGCACCGTTACGCCCCGTTCCAGCATCGCGTCTCTTAAATGAAGCATATAATCGCGCGCGATTTCATCATTGGCCAAATAACCGTATTCATTCTCCACTTGAACGAGAATAACCGAGCCGCCTTCACCAATCTCGCGCTTGCGAATAATGGGAATAATCCGGTCCATATAACGGTCAACGTAAGTCAGGTACAGCTCGTCATAGGTCCGGAATTTCATGTCCTTCTTCGTATTCAGCCAATAAGGGAATCCTCCGAAATCCCATTCTGCGCATATAAACGGACCTGGACGGGCAATAACCCATAGTCCCAATTCATGGCAAAGGTCCAGGAATGCGCCGCAATCATTGTTGCCTTCAAAGCTCCACATGCCTTCTTCCGGTTCATGAACATTCCAGGCAAAGTAAGTATCTACGCAGTTCATGCCCGCAAGCTTGGCCTTCACAAGCACTTCGCGCCATTCTTCCTTAGGCATCCGGAAATAATGAATAGCCGCGCTGTTAAGGAACACCTGCTCACCGTTAATGTTGTAGCTGAATGAGTTATATTGCACGGCCGTATTCTTATGTGGTAATCCATTCGTTTGCGGGATCGTTTCCTGCATCTGAAGTGTTCCTCCCTTTGTTCGAATCGTTCATATGGCTATATTCGATATGACCACAGTCGTTATCGACTGCGCCTCTAGATTTAACGTAAACTTGTTACTGTGCAAAGACAGCTCGGATTCGAACAGATTGTCGCGCTCCGTTGTCCGGTAGACTTTGGCTGTTGTACCTTCCGTCTTGAAGGTGCTTAGGTCATAAGCCGCCTGTCGCTGATTGCCAGGGTTATGTGCCACAACCGTAAGTAATCTGCTGGCCGAATCATAAGCCGCAACGGAATTCGGGTCATCGGTAAACAAAATACGGCTGCCCGGGCGGATAAACTTGCTGAATTGAGCCATCGCGTAATATTGCTTTGTCATTTCGTATTGGCTGTCGCCATGACTGAAATCGGAGTGGATAAATCCCCAGTTATTCTGGGCGCTTTCGTCCTCAACGGCCTGCCAATACACCCAAGCAGCGGGCTGCAGCAGACGAAGATCGTTGACGATCCTTTCGGCAAGCTCCATCACGCAGCTCATATCCTCATGATTATGAGGCTCGGTGCCCCCGGTCCCGTACTCCGACATCCATAGCTTTTTCCCCTTCGCTTGCGCGAGCTCACGAAGCTCATCAAGTCCGATGCCGGTATAGGTGTGCGTGTTAATTTGAGAGATGCTGTTAAAGGTCTCCTCATCATAGCCATGCAGCATTTCGAGCGTTTCATCCACGCTGTTCTCGTCGGGAGCGCTGACTGCCGTTCCGCTCAAGCCCTTTAATAGAAGAGATTGAGCCGTTGCCTTCATGATTTCCATCTGTTTATCGAGTGAAAAATGAGCACCTTCTTGAATATTGCCCTTCTTCCACCAGTTTGAGGCAGGCTCATTTAACGGATTAAGCGTCCGGAAGGTAATGCCGTGCGCTTCCTTGTAGTGCTTGACTACTTCCGTCAAATAATCCGCGAATAGTTCGTAACAATCTTCCCTTAGATTATTGCCGCCATCAACGGCCCCCGTTACAGATCCGCTTATAGTCATCCAGTATGGAGGCGAATTCGAGAATGCTTCCGCAATATCAGCCCCGCGCTGCATGGCCGCAAGCATCACCTTCCGCTGTCCTTCGTCAGCCTGCCAGTTCCAAATGCCCTTCTCCGGTTGAAATCCCGGAACATCGCCGCCTGGACGCAGCGTGTTAGGCTGAATGGACGGATTTTCCCCGCCGCCGATATTGTACCGAATGATGTTTAAGCCCAGACCTTTGTCCGCGTCAAAGATGAGATCCATTACCTCATCCAGCTTCTCCTGACTGCTCCACCTGCCGATAATGTGCCCCCACCAGGCAAGCGAAGTACCCCAGCCTTCAAAGCCGTCATAGCCATCGCCAGGCTTGATCTGAATCAAGGTTTCATCGTTCATCTGTCCGTTATTTTTTCTGTTTGTGCCGTTCATAAGTCCTCCTGTTCCAGCCAAATCTGAAACCTATTTCATGAAACGGGTTTCATAACTGCTGAAAAATGAATACCCTTTGACGGGTATTGGTAAGTATGGATCTCATTTGAAAAGGCTTACAATAATCTGGTATTAATTATATTCCCGCCTCAATATTACTGTCAACAGTTGTTTAATATCTTAAAGTTCTCAATAAAAATAGCAGAGTCTGCCCCAATTTGGGACAGCTCTGCCGCTTAGGCTCTCTAGTACGTTCTTACCCAATCAAAGGATCTGCATACAAACGAAAAGGTATCATACTCCTCTTCTTTCACGCTGAAGCTTATATTCTCGAGTTGATCAACGGAAATATCCTGAATTTTAATATCTAGCCGAATCGCTCCCTGGAAGCTGCCTATCTGTAGATCCTTCACGTCTTCAAACGTAATGATTAATTGGGGTCCTTCTTCAACTATCGGCAGGGTAGTAAGTGTTACAACTAAGTTATCCGTCAATAGTCCCCTTTCATTCTGATAGCGAAGCAGATTAAAGGATTGAATGTAGCAAAGCTTGTAATGCTTCTGATAGAAGCTTTGTATGCGATCCGCCGTATGTTTCATTTCGGGATAGCCTCCTTATAAAAACATATGATATCTAGCATAACGAAAAAGGCCATCCGTGTAGATGGCCAAAACGACTAACTTTCACGACTAACTTTCCCTTTATCCGTTAACTTAGTTTGCCGTCTTCGATTTTACCTCTTATCTCATTGGCCAGCTGCTGATCGTAAGCAAGTTGAGGGTGAAGGGCAATACCCTTGGAGAGAATGATTAACCCTTTACTATAGTAAACCTTCATACGCAATGGCTCGGCAATCGCTCGAAGCGGAACAAATGCGCGGCCATTTTGGACCTCATACCTGTTCTTCGCGTCTTTCAGATTAAAGACAAGCTTACGCGACGGCATGTATTCCAAGGACGCATGTCGAATCGTTATCTCTTCCCGCTTCTTATCATATTGGACGGTAGCCCCTAAAGCATGCGAAATAAAGACCAACGGCACGTAAGTGACGCCTTTCCTTATGTATGGCGCGACTTTCGAGTTTGATGAATCCACCGCTTGCAGCCCGCCAAAGACTAAGGCCTTAGGTTTATTTATTATCAGTCCAATCGAATTATTCATAAGCTCCGTTACTTGGTCGGAGCATCCTTCATCCTTCTTATAGAGATCGATATAATCCGTAATAATAGCAATAGCCTCTTGACGAATATCTTTAACGAGGTTTTTATCGGCCAGCACTCTCTCCAGATAACAGTAACTTAGATCAAACGAATCCTGCGATTTAGCAAGAGCGTTTATCAACGCTACGGTCATACTTTTGGGCAGAGATTCACTAGCTAATCCAATCCAATACGTGTCCGGCTCCAAATAATGATCCAACACCTTCAGATACCCGAGTACAAATAGCTCGTCTCCGCGAAGGAGTTTAATATTGAGCTCGCTTGCCGGCTTTCCATATACGGCTTTCGAGTATTGATTCACAATATCGCGTTCATTCCAGCTGTAGCTGGAATAGATGGCGTTCATCACTGCCGCCTTCTGATCAAGCGGATTTTTTTCCGCTGCCAGAAACTCGGCAATCTCCGTGCTAAATCCCGACTTGTGCGCTTTGGCTACGATATCAAGATCGAGATAAGCTTTATAGAAGGTAGTCGAGGTGACGGGAGAATCCGCAAACGCCTTTTTCTCTCCTAGGTTCATTGCTGCCAGAAGCAATATGAATGACAGAAGAATGGCCAGGTTTCTTTTTATAACCGTGTTCATTATCCAGCTCCTTTATCGATTCTTAGAAACAAGAAATCTTATTTACCAAATAGTTGATGACATAGATCAGTACAAAAAAAGCCCCAACCCATACGACGGATAATATGGCCAGGGAAATACCCAACCATTTCAATAAGGTCGCCTGTTTCATCAAGCCCTCCGGATTTTCAAGATTTATATCAAACCTAATAATACCATATACTGGAATGATAGAGATCATTAGAATAGTTAAAACAAATAGAACTGCTTTTACTAGAAAAGCAGTTCCTCTTGCAGCATGTTATTTATTAACCAGTCTTAGTAGTTTAATTATTATAATTTCCACTTAAACCATCGCCCGTGACCATCGGTTTCAGCAAGCGTCAGCTTATTCTCAATACCGTTTACATAATAATCAAGATGAAGATCCCTATCCCATAGGTTATTGTACAGGTGGAACACCTCTCTTACTTTACCAAGCTCCTGTATATATTCGAGCAGCTTTATCTTCGTTTCAGAAGGAAATTGATTAGCCGCATGCGTATGAAAAATACATACTGTCGAGTCATTCGATATTTTCGAGATGATCTCCGGCAGAAGGGCAACTCCGTCTCCCTCCATCAATTCCACTTTGTATTTCGCTAAATAATCCGCTGCCGCTTCGAAATAAGCGATCCGCTCTTTATGCTCCGGCCAAATCAGCGATTTTAGCCAAAGATAATCATCCGGTTGATCCAGGTTATTGACATGCAGATCTATTCCGATTCTTGCTGCTACAGGAGGACTTGTTTTATGAAATAACGGCTGTTTATCCCCTTTAATCTCTGAACGGATAATAAGAGCCGCATGCTCTTGGCCATACTCTAGATCAGGTTTAGGCTGATAGGAATAGCTGTATTTATCCCAAAGTAGCTGCACGCCGGCGCTTGTGCCAATTTCAATCAGAGACAGCGGTTTTTGCGTAAGCCCATGAATATGGCAAAAGCTTGGATACAAATAGGCGCAACGCCGCACTTCATTCGTCTGGACCAGTTTGGTTCTCAGAAGATGAGTAATCTCGACCGCGTACTGTTCGCAAAATAACTTAAACCATTTAAATGCGCCGGATGTATCCTTTGGTTCAGTCACAATACTTGGATAATACAAAGCGAGCTCATGGTCCGTGCCTTGCAAGAGCAAATAATGAACAGCTCCAAGCAAGAGATTAGGCGCCGGTTGTCCCGGCTTGGAATGAGCTGCAAGCTCCAGAAGCGTTGGATCATCCGCTATTTGGCTTGCCAAGTGTTCATAAAGAATGCTGGAATCCTTGCATTCCCTTTCCGCAAAACGTCTAAATTGCCCGGAAAGCACCTGAGTATCCACCATACGCACCACCTTCTTTCAGATAGGGGTATGATACCATGCGGCTTTGATAAACAATGCTTTAATGTTTTTATCCGGATTATAAATATTAATTATCACGTACTGCCTCTAGGTTAGAAAAGGCAGCCAATCGGCTGCCCCCTGCTAGTTCGTTCTTTTCCAGCTATCCTTGAGAGGAACAATACGATTAAACACCAGTCTGCCGTTGGCATAATGCTTCCTGTCAACGCAAAAATAACCGTGGCGGAAGAACTGGAATTTGTCCTCGGGACGGGCATGTTGAACGATGGCTTCCATGAGAACATCCTTACCATGAACGATGGATTCGGGGTTAATCCTGGATATCCAATCTTCGTTGTCCTTCGGAGAATCCTCATTTAGAAGCAGCTTTTCGTATAGATTCACATCCGCCTTCACGCAGTGGTCAGCGGAAACCCAATGGATCGTTCCCTTCACCTTTCGTCCGGTAAACCCCGAGCCACTCTTCGTAGCCGGATCGTAGGTACAGCGCAGCTCCATCACTTCACCGGTATCAGGATCCTTGACAACCTCTTCGCATCGGATAAAATAAGCTCCCTTAAGCCTAACCTCGCCGTTCGGAATTAGCCGGTGAAAGCCTTTCATTGGCTCCTCCATGAAGTCGTCACGCTCAATAAATATCGTTCTTGAGAAAGGGACTTCTCTGACTCCCATTGCCTCGTTTTCGCTGTTATTTTCAATCGACAGCCATTCAGCTTCATCCTCCGGATAGTTCGTTATTACAACCTTTAAAGGCTGCATAACTGCCATAATGCTCATGGTTTTCGCTTTTAGATCCTGCCTGACGAAATGATCCAACAGCGAAATATCTACGGTGCTTTGCGTTCGAATGCTCCCGATCTCATCAATAAAGTTACGAATGCTCTCTGGCGTGTAGCCTCTTCGTCTTAATCCACGAATGGTCGGAAGTCTGGGGTCATCCCAGCCGTCTACGAAGCTGCCCTCCACCAGCTGTCTCAGAAACCGTTTGCTCGTTACTACTCCCGTTAGGCTTAACCGGCCGAACTCTCTTTGACGCGGAGGCTCAGGTGTCTTACGTTCATTCAGGACCCATTCGTATAGCGGCCGATGATCTTTGAATTCGATGGAGCATAGGGAGTAGGTGATCCCTTCAATCGCATCCTGAATCGGATGGGCAAAATCATACATCGGATAGATGCACCATTCACGCTTGGTCCTGTAATGTTCCGCGTAGATAATACGATACAGAACCGGATCGCGCAGATTGATATTTGGCGATGCCATATTTATTTTTGCTCGCAGAACCTTTGAGCCGGCAGGGAATGCGCCATTTTTCATCCGCTCAAACAGCTCCAGGTTTTCCTCCACGGAGCGATCCCGATATGGGCTGTTCCTCCCCGGCTCCGTTAACGTCCCCCGATACTCGGATAACTGCTCCGGTGTCAGGTCGCACACATACGCTTTGCCTTGTCTGATTAATGAGATTGCAGCATTATAAATTTCGTTCGCATAATCCGATCCGAAATAAATATGATCCCGGGGATCGTAACCAAGCCACTTGATGTCTTCAATAATCGCATCAACATACTCGATATCTTCCTTAAGCGGATTCGTATCGTCAAAGCGTAAATGAAAAGCACCTTTATAATGCTGAGCAACCGTATAATTCATATGAATCGCGTAGGCGCTGCCGATATGAAGATAGCCATTGGGCTCCGGCGGAAACCTCGTCGTCATCTCCCTGCTAAAAGGCTTCTGCTCCAGCTCCTCGTTGATAAGTCTAAGCATGTGGTGATCCGCTGCATGTTCCTTGGGGTTTTCCATTGCCTACTCCTCCTACAATTTAATCACGAAGCAAAACAAAAAAACTTCACCTCCAAGACAGTTTGTCTTGGGGACGAAGTTTCGCGGTGCCACCCCAGTTTATTAATATGTCGCCACATTAATCTCTTCAAGTACGGCATTGCCTGGCAATGCTTATACCCTAGCCCTGTAACGGGAGCACCCGTCATGCCATCACCGGTAAAGGATCCCGCATGCTGCTCAGAGGCTTGTTTCGGGGAATGGTTCTCTGCTCCTTCTCAGCTTACGGAGCTCTCTGTTCGAGAACGGTTTTCCACTACTCTTCTCGTCATCGCGTTTAGATAATTCCTTACATGATACAAATAATCCCCTTATTTGTAAACCTTATTCCGCTTATCTGCTCTCCGCATGGAGCCACTGTTCTATTTCAGATATTCTGTCTGCATAACGTTTGATCGCATTTAGGGTTATGGCAACTTGTTCGGTTCCCATCCGCTGTTCCTTGTCATCCGAGCATTCCATCCATAATGACCGCTTTAAATTATAGTCCAGCCAGCCTAGCATTCCTGCAAATCCGGTCGCCAATACCGTTTTCCAATCGGCTTGTATCGGTCCGTATTTCTTCCTATAACCCCTTACAAATGCCGAAAATCTTTCCTTATCTATGTTGCCCGTCTCAGTTTCTGACCAGTAAATTGCCGTTTCCGTTAAACTCTGCATGGGATTAATAGGTCCCGAGGCTTCCCAATCAATCAAGATGGGCTGATCATGGTTCCATAATACATTCTTGGAATCCAGATCCAAGTGACTAATAACGGTATCATGCTCAAGCAGCTTAACCGCCTTATTAGCTTTTGCATGCCAATCGCACAACTGATCCGCCGTTTCGAGCAAGATCGGAACCCACGCTGCCTTATTTAACTGCCCTTGTTGCAAGTAATGCTTCCAATCTATGGGCTGTACATCACCTAAGCCGTCTTTGGCGAGGCCAAGCCCGGATAAATCCGCCATATGTATGTCCGCAAGAATAGCGCCTATTTTCTCACAGTGAATCTTGTTTATTTCATCCGGCTTCAGACTTTTGCCTTCTACCCAATCAAACACGAGATAATATTGACTATCCATTTGTTGCAAAGAATTACCTTTGAACTGCATTGCTGGAATAGCAGGAACATGATTGGCAGCCCTATTCGCAATTTGTTCTGAATGGATGAAGTTGAGCTTGGCCTTGGGTCTAGTCATCACCTGAGGATTTAATGCTTTGACGGCATATTTCCCTTGCGTGGTTTCAATTGCATACATTCTATGCAAAAGCCCTCCCGTAACTGCTTCCGGCGTACGAACCATTTCCCCTAGCTGTAGTAGCTTGCACAGCTCCTCAAACCTCAGATTGTATTGTCCTTCACCCAATTCCCTTCCCTCCCGCAGCCGCTTTAGCTTTAGCTTTCAATTGTACTTAAAGCAAACATGATCTCAGCCTCACAGACGATTTCTTCGCTAACCATGGCGGTGCCTCTTCCTTTGACGATCTGCCCCTTTACTCGCGTGACTTCAAAAATAAGACAAAGTTGATCGCCCGGGTTAACCTGCCGTCTAAAGCGGCAATGATCGATTCCGGTCAATAAACCAATTCTATTCTTATTGCCCTCGGCATTGTTCATTACAATTCCGCCAAGCTGCGCAAGCGCTTCTACGATTAAGACTCCAGGCATGACGGGATAGCCGGGAAAATGACCAGGAAAATAGGGCTCGTTGATTGTCACATTTTTAATGCCAACCGCTCTTTTCCCCTCTTCCATCTCCAATACTTTATCCACTAGCAGAAATGGATATCGATGAGGAATAGCACCTTCAATATGAAGCATGGACAGCCTCCTTCTTTCTGCTATATACCTACGGTTGTTATCGGTGCGTGATAAGCCAGCAACCGCCTTGGCTCCTCCCGATCAGGGAACTTCACTAGAAATTCCGTATCCATTCCTTGTCCCATGATTCCAACAATCTCACCTGTGCCATATTTACGGTGCCATAAATCTTGAGAATGTCTTCCTCTGTTATAGGTTATTCTCACTGTTTATCCAATGATCTGCCTTTGTAATATGAAGATCATAACTCATAGCACCATTCCCCCGCTTATTAGAAAGGTAATATAATACACATCTTTTTTTAACGCTATATACTTCAAGAGCAACAAAAAAACCACCCGCTCCTGATCGACAGCACCGTGCCATGCTTGAAGCGGTCATCAGCTATAAAAGGAACATAGCCTCGATATCCATAGGTCAATTCACCCCGATAATAAACATCCGTTCCTTTAACAACAATAAATCTATGCTAGCTAAATACTTACCTATCGTGCTTATTGTCTAATTATGAAATAGGTGGTTTGGCGAAGCGCAGCGTGTGTAATACTATATTGATACATCAATTTCCAGACGAGGTGATAGTTATGAATCCTAATTCAAATCATCAAGAAGCAATCGAGAAGGTGCGGGAATTAATTAAAGACATAAAAATCGCGATGCTCACGACGGTATCCGAGGAGGGTCTGGTATCACGTCCGATGAAGACGCAGGATGTCGAATTTGACGGCAGTCTGTGGTTCCTGACGAAGAAGGATACGGATAAATTCCATGAGCTGTTCAGAAACAAGCAAGTTAATGTTGCCTACGCGGGCAAAGCGTTCGTCTCCATCCGAGGAGAAGCGGAGCTTGTGGAAAGCGCCGAGAAAGTAAAAGAGTTCTGGAACAAAGCTTACGAAGAAATACTGGAGACCACCTACGATGACCCGAACCTTGTACTAATTAAGGTCAATGCCGACGCCGCGGAGTATTGGGATGCCGGCAATATGTTCAAGATGGCCAAGTTCTTATTTAATAGATTGATGGGGAAAAACACAGAAGGTACAGAGCTGAACCAGACCGTGGAGTTGAATTAGACCGCAAAGCCTGTTGAGTAGTTCTCAACAGGCTTATTGCGTACCAGGCTGGGTCAGACATCCGACCTAAGAAGGCCGTAATGCCTTAAATCCTCATAGACTTCCCCTTTACGGATATGATTGCGCAGAACTCCTTCGAATTTCATTCCAATCTTCTCCATCACCTTATACGAGGCCGGATTCCGGGTCATTGCAGCGGCATATACGCGGTTTAACCCAAGCTCTTCATAAGCGAACTGTAAGACCTTTGACGCTGCTTCACTGCAATATCCGCTTCTCCAATACGGCTTGCCGATCCAATATGCCAATTCTGCCATGTTATGTGCCTTATTGATATGCAGACCGATAACACCAAGAAAAGCCCCATCTTCCGTACGTATTGCGGCGAAGGAATAGCCATCCCCTCGTTCTGACGCTTCCCGCCTTGCATGTATAAAAGGAAGAGCAGCACCTGCAGGATAGGGATGCGGTATTCCCAAAGTGGTATCTGCTACCTCTCTGTCTCCCGCCAGCTTTTCAATGCATTCCGCATCAGCGGCTTCAAGCATTCTCAAGGTTAGCCTTTTTGATACTAGTACCTGGTTCATTTGAGATCCCTCCATGTTTGGATAAAAGTTAGAAAACGGAAAAAAGCCCCATCCCTTAAGGGACGGAGCTGCTCCGCGTTACCACCCAAATTGACGTAAAAACGTCCTCTTAGTCATCGTCCATCAATGATGCTTCTCGATAACGGTAGAATTCCGAGCCAGTCTACTATTCTTTCGATGGCCTGCTCTGAGGTGATTATTCCACCCGGATATCCGCTGCCTCGCACCAACCGGCAGTTCTCTTCATGGCATCTCCGCATGTACTTGTCCTCTTCATCGCATTTTCGTATGAATTAGATACACTATATATTTACAAGAAAATTCTGTCAATAAAGAAATTTCAAGGAATTTCGGTTTCAAAATGGGGGTAATGCAAAAAACAGCTCCTCTAGGGTAGAGGAGCCGTTTTTCGCGATAGCTAACAAGCTTTATTTCTCAATCTTAATCCAAGCAATCATCGGTTTGGAATTGCCTGCTTTCACCGCTTTCACAATGATCTCGCCGTTCACGGCCGAGATATTCTCGAACAACTTGGATTCGCGGTTCGAGCCAATGACATAATTGCTCAGCTTGATTTCGCCGTTAATCGTCACATTCATATTCCGGTCGCTTGCCTTCCATGGATCATAGAAGCCAACCGTTACCTTATACGTTCCCTCCGGCAATTGGAAGCGGTACGCAAGTCCTTTGCCGTTCTCGTTGCCGTCATATTGGCGGATTGTTTCATAAGCGTCTACTGGAGAAGTTTGAGCCCAAGTCTGACCGTTATCCGCCTCGTACCCCCACTTCATGCCTGTAATCGGATCCAGGCCGTACTCCTGCTCCTCTTGCGACTGGAATACTCCAAGCACTTCACCAGCTTCCAGCGTACCCGGCGTTCCATCCCCTGCATCAACGTAGTAGACGACCGAATTACTCGAGTTTGGCGTTGCGTCTATCGCGGCGGATTCCGACTGCACCGTCCCGCGTACCGCAACTACCTTGAACGAGTATGCCGTATTGTTCTGAAGCCCCGTTACGATAGACGAGCCGGCTGCTGCAGCCACCTCCGTCGCAGTGCCTCCGCTCTTCGGAGCATAACGGATGAGGTAGCTGTCCGCGCCGTCAACTTCTCTGTACTGGAGCACGACCTGACCGTCGCCTTCCTTGATCTGATAGATTTCGGGAGCTGCCGTCAGATTCTCCGGTTCTCGGGCAATCTGCAGATAAGCGAATTGCGCATCCGCCCAGCTATGAAGACCAACACGTCCGCTGGTATACGTTGTATCGTTCACGTCAAAGATTTTGCTGCCGTCCAGATAGGCCTCGATATGCTTGCCGTTTAACCGGACTTCCATTTTATAATACTCGCCTAGTTTCGCGGAGAACGGAACCGGCTCGGCCAGGTTTTGTCCATCCCGGCGAAGCACGAGAATGCCGTTCTCATAACCAAACATGTATCCCTTCGAGTAGCTGCTGCCGCGGAACGCAATACCCCAGTCCGCTTCGCCTAAAGCATGCTTGGCAACAGCTGTAATGTTGCCGTCAATCACCGTCAGATTATTAACGCCAAGCTCACCGCGGTTATTGCCGCCGGAAGCATGCATGAGCAGTCCGCCCTCCATAACCCATTTGCTAACCTCTTGGGTGTAGCCGGAAAGATTACCGCTTGCAAAATCATCCTTGAACCGGACTTCTCCGGCTTTAGGCGTAACTGTCGCTTCGGCATAACCGGTTCCTTTACCTCCTTTGCCAATCGTCGATACGCGAACCGTAAAGGCCTTGCCGTTCGTTAAGCCTGTAAGTAACGTTTTGTTGCTGCTGATTTGCTGGATATCATTATTCAGCGAAGTTTGCACCGTATAACCAGCTGCTCCTTCAACAGCGCCAAAGGTAAGCAAAGCTTCTCCGTTGCCCGGAATAACGACCAGCTTGCCCGGCGCTGCAATGTCGGGCTGGACTTTAAACTCCGCCGTTGGCCGGCTGGAGTTATTGCCGTCTACGGCTTCGACTACGCCGTAATATGCTTTTCCGTTAGTAAGCCCGCTGATCTGAATTTTCCCGTCCGCTGCTTGAGTCAGGTATTGTTGATCGTATTTCCCTTGCTTGGTGCCATAGCGGACACGGTAAGCAGGAACGCCGATTTGAGTATTGTAGGCAATGGTAAAGCCGCCATCGCTTCCCGTTGCTGTAACCCCGGTTGGAGCCAGTAGTTTGGGCGTTCCGTAAGTACGTTTGGATGTCGGCCCATAGCCATTATCATTTCCTGCGCGTACCGTGACGTCATATTGTTCGTCATTCTTCAGACCTTGCAGGATAAAAGAGTCCGTGGACAAATTCGACAGCTTCACTACTATTTTGTCATTCTTGATGCCGTATTCCACTTCGTATTTGTAAGCGCCTTTTGGTGCTTTAAAATCGACCTTCAGCCCTTTGTTCAGCGACTCAACCTTTACAAGCTGAGGAGCATCCGGCTTCTTGTTTTCTTTAACAACGTCACCGTTCAGCGTCACAATCGAGCGCGCGGGAATGACTGTGTCGAATGTTCCGTCTGCCGAAGCAGGGATATCCGCTCCTCTGGTCAAATCTTTATCAGCCGATGTCACGTAAGGCTTCAGCACATTAACCGCCTCATGCTTGTCGATGCCGCTTAATTCCACCTTGATATGCTGCTCTTTGGCGCTGTCGTTGACAAACACCGTTGTAACGGTATTTTCGCCCTCATGCTTGTAAGCCGATCCTAGCAGCACGTCGTTGCGCGCATCCTCATCAAGTCCAGTCAAAGCCACACGCTCGGCGCCGGGACGGATAAATTTACTGTAGTTGCCAAGCGTCCAGAACATTTTGGAGGTGAGGATATTCTGCTCATCGCCAGGGTTATGGTAGTCCGTATAGATCAGACCGTCCTTGTAATCTCCTGCCGATACGGCCGTCCACCACTGCCATGCGGAAGCATTTGCTCTCGCCAGATCGAAATGGATCGTCTTCGCAATATGGAGCGCCGGATCGATGCCAAGGTCTCGGCCCGGACCGTAATCTCCGAGAATGCAATACTCGCTCACCCAGTAGACAGCTTCACGGTCGTATTTGTTCAGATTGGAGAACAACAGATCTCTTAATGTTCCAAGACGATCATCTCCCGGATTGCTGTAATCCGACCAGTAGGAGTGGGAAGCGATATGATGGCCAACCGCTTCCTGAAGCTCCGGATCGCCAAGCAGGTCTTTAATATATTCGCGGTACTTGCCAACGCCAAGGCTGTTGGATCCGCCCGAATATTTCTCTTGTCCCGAGAATGATTTGAACACTTCGTCGTCCAGTAAAGCCGTGATCTCAACGCCGTCAGGCGCGCTGATCTGCGTCTTCAGCCCTTTCTCCTGCAGTTGGCTGTAAAGCTCGAGAATAACTCGCTTAATATCGTCATTGTTATAACGGTTGCCTTCCTGTCCTGCCTTGTTCCAGTCCCAGGTTGGTTCGTTAATGGGGCTGATATAGTTCAGATTAATCCCTAGCTTCTTGAAATGCGCGATGACATCGGTCAGGAAGGTGGCGAATTCATCCTCATACCCTTCCTTCAGGTTGGTTGAGCCAACCGTTGCATCCGGCTGGGCATGACCGTTCTTCGTCATCCATACCGGCGGGCTGTTGACAAAGCCGATAAGCGTATCCACGCCACGATCCTTCGCCGCCTTCAGAAACCATTGCTGACCCGCCTGCTTGCTCCAGTCATAGGCACCGTCTTCCGTGGCTTTGAACGTTTCCGCGCGGCGCCATGGATCCGTAATAATCGTTTTGTCCGTCTCCGTGGAGCCGGCTCCGATATTGAAGCGCCAAGCGGTTAAGCCGATTCCCTTGTCTCTGGTGAAGAGCAAATCCGCTACGCGTGATTTATTCGCGTCAGTCCAGTTCTTGCCGAGCTGCTCCATCGACCAGGCATCGGATGCGCCGAAGTTATCGATTTTCTGGAAGGTGGTTGATGCGTCTACCTTCACTACCGCATCGTACGCAACTGCCGGCTTTGCAGCCTCGGCGGCAAAGGTTGGACTTCCGAATGAGGTAAGGCTGATTACGGTACCTAGCATCGCGGCAGCAGTGCTTTTCTTAAGCTTGAACGGTTTCAATCGTCTTCCCCCTCAATTAAATTGATCGATCCTAATTAAGAAAACGGTTTCATGAAACCGGTTTCTTAATCCTTCAAAAAGATGGAGCGCTTCATCTGATCAAGGCTCCACGCTCTCGATTTTACTTCCTGCCACTTCCCGTCACATCCTACTTAACTCCCAATATTTCCAGTATAAAGCCGTTATTTTTGTCTGATTATGTTGGATTAACATAAAGAAAAAGCAGCCGTTGGCTGCTTTTGAACATCTATCTTCTTATCTACTAAGGACGGGATAAGGCTCTTTCCGTTTCACTTAACGATTGTTCATAATTCTCAATCTTGGAGTCAAGCCTTTCCATCGTCTCCACCATCTCCACAATTCTAAGACGAAGCTGCTCCCGCTGCTCGATCAGCAGCTCTTTTCTCGTGTTTAGGGTGCTTTCGCCTTGTTGGGTCAGGTTAACATATTCAATTAAAGCCTCAATAGGAAGACCGGCACTCCGCATACATTTAATGAATTCAACCCATCTCAGGTTATCCTCCGAATACTCCCTGATGCCGTTATTATTGCGGTTAACGGGAGGAATAAGTCCGATCCGTTCATAATAACGAAGCGTATCCTGCGACAGCTCGAACTTCGCGCTTACCTCTGCCATTCTCATGCGGATTGTCCCTCCTGTATTAAATCTAGCACTTCTAGTTTAACACTTACAGGGTGGAAATATCGATAACAAACCGGTAACGGACATCACTGCGCTGCACGCGTTCATAAGCTTCCTCTACTTGATCCGCGCTAATTCGCTCGATTTGCGGCTTGATCCCGTGCTCGGCGGAGAAGTCCAGCATCTCCTGCGTCTCGCGGATCCCGCCTACAAGCGAGCCGGCCAGACTGCGCCGATGCATGATCAGGGAGAAGGCCCTATAGGTGTCGGGTTCCGAAGGCGCGCCTACATTAACTAGTGTTCCATCCACGCGCAGCAAGGAAAGATACGCATCTACATTCAGGTTCGCAGACACGGTATTCAAGATCAGATCAAAGCGGCTTGCCAGCTCTTTGAATGTACCGGGATCGCTTGTCGCGTAGTAATGATCCGCGCCAAACGCCTGAGCTTCTTCTTTCTTGCTCATCGATTGGCTCAATACGGTCACTTCGGCGCCGAGAGCATGCGCGTATTGTACGGCCAGGTGACCAAGTCCGCCCATGCCAACGATCGCGACCTTTTTGCCAGGACCCGCATTCCAATGCTTCAGCGGCGAATACGTCGTGATTCCGGCACATAACAGCGGGCTTGCCACATCAAGACCCAGGCTGTCCGGAATGCGGACAACGAATCTTTCGGTCACGACGATTTTCTGGCTGTAACCGCCGTAAGTCGGCTGTCCGTCATAGTCCAGCGAATTATAGGTGCTTACTACGCCTTTTGTACAGAACTGCTCTTCGCCCCGGAGACAGTATTCGCAGTCCCCGCAGGAATCCACGAAGCAGCCCACGCCAACGCGATCGCCAACGGCAAATTTGGTAACCGCGGATCCCACGGCCTCCACGACACCCGCGATTTCATGACCGGGAACCAGCGGGAAAAGAGCTTCGCCCCATTCGCCGTAGGCGGTATGGATGTCAGAGTGGCAGATACCGCTAAATTTTATATCGATCAAAATATCATCCGGACGTAATGCTCTGCGCTCGATTGTTGTTTTCTCAAAAGGCGCTTTTGCACTTGAAACGCTCAAAACATGAGATTTGCACATGGGTTTCTCTACTCCTTCTTGGCTGGGGGATTTAGACACAATCGGAGTATACATGATGGAGTTAACTCCAAGTCAACAGGACTTCTTAACGGATTATTGCCGCAATTTTCATATTTTACCGTTTGCTTGCTCATAATAAGGAACAAACCTGGAATTGAAGATGGTGTGTCCTAACAATGAGCAACCTTACAAACGAACGAAGCGAGAAGAAGTTGATTACCGGACATATACAGGCCGATGTCTCTGCCATTCATGCCTATCTGTCGAATACGGAGGATTTCAAAACCCAGTCTCTCGCAACCAATATCGGTGCTTGCACCCTGGTTTATTTGGAGTCTCTCGCCAAAAAAGAATTTATTCAATCCCATATCATCCTCACTTTGATTGACACCGAGCCTTCTACAATAGAATCCTTGGCTACTGCATCCGGCGCCAAATCTTCTTCCGAGCTTTATGTCATTGGCCAAGCCTTGCTGGAAGGATATTGCGTTGTCCTGTTCGAGAACCATGCAAAAGCTTATCTGATTACAGCCGCTCAAACCCATAGCCGTTCCATTGACGAACCCTCAAACGAGCAAATCATTAAGGGCTCGCATGAAGGCTTCGTCGAAAGCTTGAGCACCAATCTTTATCTGCTTCGCTACAGGATCAAGAGCCCGCAATTAAAGGTAAAATACCTTTCGCTAGGGACTTTGACCAATACTACGGTAGCCATGGTCTATATGGAGAAGCTGGCCGATCCCAACATCGTGAAGGAATGCGAGAAGCGGCTGCAATCCATTCATCTCGAGCATTTATATTCAACGGGCGAAATCGATGAAATGATCGAGGAGCATCCGCTGTCTCCCTTCCCGCAAACGCTGCATACGGAGCGTACGGACCGGGCGGTATCCTACTTGATGGAAGGTAAAATCAACATATTGGTGGACGGGAATCCTATGGCTTTAGTTCTTCCGATCACCTTCTTCTCCTTCTACCAGTCACCGGATGATTATAACAACCGATGGATTACCGGCTCCTTTTACAGACTGGTCCGGATGATCAGCTTTATGCTGGCCATCAGCCTGCCTGCCATCTATATCGCGATCGTGTCGTTCCATTCGGAAGTGCTTCCTCCAGGCATTCTATATTCCGTTAAGGTCTCTTTAACCTATGTTCCGTTTCCCCCGATTGTCGAGGCTATTGCGATGCAGCTTATTCTTGAATTATTGAAGGAGGCTGCCATCCGGCTCCCTTCCCCCATTGCCCAAACGATCGGAATCGTGGGAGGCTTGGTTATCGGAACGGCTGTCGTGGAGGCTCATCTTGTCTCTCATACGATGATTGTCGTGATTGGACTGACAGCTATAGCATCGTTTACGGCTCCGCTTAATGAATTTGGAACCAGCCTTCGCATACTAGGCTTTCCGACCATGATTGCTGCCGCCTTATTTGGTTTCTTTGGGATATCCATGATGATGATGGTGATCTTTATCCATTTATGCAAAATCGAAACATTGGGCGTACCGTTCTTTGCGCCATTTGGCCCGTTTCGTGGCAGAGATGGGAAGAAGGATATCTTCTTGCGTCTGCCGGTATGGAAAACCGGGAAAGCCGGCAATAAACAGTCGTTCATCCAAAGGTGGAAGCTCCCTTGAATATCTCAATTACGAAGAACCAGCTGTTCTTTCTGATTATCAAAACCCAAATCGGAATAGGTTTGTTATCCCTGCCTTCAGTCATTCAGCATTCGGCTGGCGGTGATGCGTGGATATCGGTGCTGGGATCGGGACTAGCCATCCAGCTGTTGATCCTCGTGTATTGGCATTTGTGCAAAAGGTATCCGGGAATGAACTTGAGCGAAATGACGATCGTTTTTTTCGGCAGCTATATCGGCAGATCCGTCAATGCCATTTATTACTGTTTTTTTGTGATCATTGCCGGATACGCCTGTACGCTTTATGTCCGTCTGATCAAGGTCTGGCTGCTGCCGCTGACTCCTGGCTGGGTGCTGCTTCTGCTTATTATCGGAGTAAGCATTTATCTTGCGCTTGAGGATTTGCGCGTTATCGCCAGATTTTATCAGCTCGCCGCCGTATTGTTTGTTTTATTGTTTGTCATCAGCCTCGCAACCTTCTCGAATGACATCCATCTCTCCAACATTTTGCCCGTGGGTCAGTCCGATATCTCGCAGATCATTAGCGGGAGCGAGAAGACCTTCTTCGCCATGCTGGGCTTTGAGGTCATTCTTTATTTCTCGGCGCAGGTGAAAGATACGCCATCCGGTATATTGAAAACGATCACGATGGCCAACTGGTTCGTCACGTTGTTCTACTCCTATTTTGTCTTTATTTGCTTGATCGGCTTCAGCCAAGAGGCTTTATCCAAGGTGAAGGAGCCCGTGTTGTTCCTGCTCAGGGGACTAACCTTTCAGCTGTTTGACCGGTTGGATCTGATCTTCTTAACCATCTGGATCATTCCTATGTCTGCAACAATCGTTTCTTATTTCTGTCTGGCCGGGAAAAGCCTTGCAACGAGCAAGAAAGGATATCAGCGATTAGTGTGGATCAGCGGGTTACTGGTTCTGCTGGTAGGCAGCTATCTGTATAAACAGGAGAATATGGAATCCATCAGCCAATGGATTGAATACGGCTATCTCCTCATGATCGTTGCAGTACCCCTACTCATGTGGATATTGTCCTTCTTATTCAGGAGCCGGCACAAGAGGAGATTAACATGAAAAAAACGATAAAAAAGTGGCTGCCCGCCGTTTGGATAGGGCTCTTATCCTTGTCGGTCTCCGGCTGCTGGGACATCCACTATCTGGTCAATAAAAAAATCGTGAACGGGATCTCGCTGGATAAGCAGGAGAACGGACAGCTGCGGGGAACCGTCAAAGCGATTATTCTGGAAAGCAAAGGCGGCGGACAGTTCAATGTCAAGGATAAAGTAGCCCAAGCAACGGGAGGCAATCTCCCGGAGATTGGGCATAAAATTGACAGTATGCTGCCAGGTACAATCGAAGCGAATAAAGCATTTGTCATTATTATCGGCGATGAGCTTGCCAAGCAAGGGATTATGCCCGCTTTGGAATTCTTTTACCGGCTCCCCAAGGCCTACCTCAACACCAAAGTGTTAATTGCCAAAGGCAACGCCGCTGAAATCTTAAACGTTTCTCTGCTGGAGAATAACCCTATAGCCTTTGATATCAAGCAAATGGTGCAGGGCTCGGAACGAACGACGCTCGTACCTGACCAAACCTTGTATTCGTTGTGGAACCAGGTGTCCGATCCTGCGGAGGATACCGTGCTGCCGATGATTCGCAAGATAGACCACGACACTTTAGTCATTGACAGCACCGGGCTGTTTAACGGAGATATCTTTACCGGAATCACTCTTTCCCGAGAAGACAGCATTTTATTGCTGCTAATGAATGGCAAGCTTAGCAAGGTCGCATGGCTGGATATCCCGTTAGACCGCAAAAGCCATTCCGGCAAGGCCGATGTGGTTTCCTTCGAGGTTCGAAAGATAAAACGAAAGCTCGAGGTCTCCGTCAATAAAGATATGCAAGCGATAGAGAGCCATATACGGGTTGATTTGTACAGCAATATCGACAGCTATACGAGCAGTCCCGATTGGGAGATCGATTCGAAGCAGCTAAGCAAGGAATTGGAAACCATCCTGGATAAGCGAGCATCAAAGATTACCCGCCAATTGCTGAAAGCCAACTGCGACGCTTTTGGAATAGGGCGCAAACTGAAAGCAAGCCATACCGCCCTATGGAATTCGATCGACTGGAAGAGCAAATATCCTGAGGTGAAGCTAACAACGGAGATTCATGTTCACATCACAAGCACCGGCGCACTGAAATAAAGGAAGCCCATTCGTTGCATCCGTTGTCTTTCGTTGGCTTGAACCCGCAACCATGCCGTAATCATAAGAACAGGCTTACCGGGATGGCAGGCCTGTTCTTTCGTTTCGCTGTTTAAATGGCGCTGACAACTTCCTTGTTCTGAAGCAGCGCTACCAGATACGCCAGCGTTAACCCTTGACCCCAGCCTTGTACCCGCTTCTTTGAGATCACTTTGTAATCATCGGCCGTATACATCACGGCCGTACCGGCAGACACGTTACGGACCGAACCGTCTTCATCAATGTTGGCCAGGATGCCTTCATAAGCTTTAGCCATATAGTTCTGGTGCAGCGGATGCGCATAGATCGTCATGGCGGCGGCGATGCCGGAGGAGGCGGATGTCTCCTCATAGGAGGACTCATCGTTTAATACGGTACGCCAAAGTCCCTTTGGTGTCTGCAGTCTCACGAGCGAGCTTAATTGATCGCCAAGCGCCCCGCCAAGCTGCATCCACATCGGCATGAACGGATTGAGCATTTTGTGAGCTTGTGCCATCGTATACGCCGCCCATGCATTCGCTCTGCCCCAATAAATGCCGGACAGATGATCTCCCCTTACATTATCCCACGCATGATAGAACAGATTGGTCTTCGTGTCCTGCAAGTATTCCTCATGCCAATAAAATTGATTAAGCGCATCATCGATATATTCCTTCTTGTCCAGCTTGAAGCCCAGCCGAAGCAGGAAATAGGCCGCCATAAACAAGGTATCCGCCCACGCTTGCTCCGGAAAATCGTTTTTGGACGATACAGTATGCTGGAATACCCCTTCCCCGAATCGAATAGCATCCTTGCGCAAATATTCGGCCTTCATCAATGCCAGATCCATGTATTTCTGATCGCCGGTCGCTTCATGCAGCGTCAGCATCGTATGCCCCATCGCGCAAGAATTAACCATTAAAGCCGGCAGACCCAGCTCGAGATATTCGTCGACCCATTTCACCAGAAAATCAATATAATCCTGGTTCTTTGTTACTTCCCAGGCTTTGCTGATTCCGTAAAAAGCGACTCCGCAAGACCAGTTCCAGGTAAAATCCATGTTCATCGTTCTGCGGACAACAAGATTTATCAATTCCTTTACTTCTTCTTCGTTGCACTCGAATTTTTTCATCGCTATCCATCCTCCGATTGAAATCGCTCTCATGCCTTTAGATTAGCATGAATTTTAGAAGGATATCTCCGCATTTATGCACAATTACTCCTTAAACCCCGCAAATATTGATATAATCATGCTATCTATCTGATGTCTAAGAGAGGAGCCCTCCATGACCATTCAATCTCTTCCAAGCATCCTTCGGTACGGCTCGATTAGCGAACCGTTATGGATCGAATTTGACCGGAGAATCGGCTATCATTCCATGGATATTACCCACTATCATAGATCGTATGAGTTCTTTTATCTGTACACCGGGGAAAGGAAGTTTTTCATCCGCGACTCCGTGTATCATATCGGGGCGGGTGATCTCATCCTCGTTAATTCCAATGATGTCCATCGAACCTCCGAGCTGAGCCAGCCTAATCATGAACGGGTTGTCCTGCATTACGACCTGCCCTTCTTTGACGGATTATCGCAAGAGGAGAAGGAGCTGCTCTTGTCCCCGTTCTCGAGTGATTACCCCATCGTCAAGCTTAACCTGCAGGAACGAATGCAGCTTGAGGCGATGTTTGAATCCTTGCTGCGCGAGCTTAACGATGAACCCCCGGGTTATCGGCTGCACATTCGGAACATGGCTATCGAGCTGCTGCTGTTTACCGCCCGCCATGCCCGGAAGCGAAATTCGCCGCCAAGCGATGAGCTTACTCCCGTCCAGCGAAAAGTGACCGATATTATCCGCCATATTAATCTGCACTTCCGCGATCCTCTTCATCTGGATGAATTGGCCAAGCATTTTTTTATAAGCAAAGGTCATCTCAGCCGCGTCTTCAAGGAGGTCACCGGCTTTGGCTTCAGCCAATACATCAATATCACCCGGATCAAGGAAGCCGAACATCTTCTGAGGGAAACAGACTGGAGCATTACCGAGATATCCGAGCGCTGCGGGTTCGAGAACTTCTCCCACTTCGGCAAGGTGTTCAAGGAGCTGTCCGGGCTGTCCCCGCGGGCTTTCCGGAAGCTGGAGCTGAACAAGAACAATGGCTGAGCAGGTTCGAGCCTGTTCAGCCATTGTTATCTCAGATGCGCGATATATTCGAACGCGGTTGTTCCATACACGCTCTTGAAATGCTTGTTCATATGGGTTAAATCTACAAAGCCGCAAGCAGCCACGGCGGAATAAATATCCTTGTTTTTTTCGATGACCCGCTTGGCATGCTCTACCTTGCTGTTCAGAAAATACTGATAAGGCGAGATTCCGGTCTGAGCCTTAAACAAACGAATAAACTGATATTTGGATAAATGAAGCTCCTTGCAAATCTCATCCAGCTTAAGGACATGCTCCAGATTGGCATGGATCATCTCCTTGGCTTTTTGAACGAGAGCATTATCTTTTCTCATGTAATCGATCGAAAGATTGGATTGCGCAAGGCGGTCCGTAAGAGAGAGGAATAATTCCGTGCATAATGCCTCGTCTTTGCCGCCTAATATGGCATCCGATAAGCTTAATATTTTTTGCTCAAGCGACCGGTCGTAGACAATAGGATTTGAAAAACGCATCATTTCCTTCTTCTCTATCACTTCGAGCAGCAGCTCGGGCTCAATGTACAGCATGACGTAATCAAGTCCGGCCTTATCATGGGCCATTCCGTCATGCATTTGTTCCGGGTTGAACAGCATAATGCCGTTCTTATGGGATAACTGAAGACTGCCGTCCAGGTTATATTGCTGAATCCCCCGCAAGGTTACGCCAACCGCGTATTCCTTGTGCGCGTGCTTCTTATATTTAAACTCCGTCATGCTGGCAGACAAAGCCGTTATGCCGGCCGATTTTTTGTAAATAAATTTCTCCATTCCGCTAACCTCCCTCGTAAGCTTCTACTCCCAGATCATAATGGCAGCATAAGCCAGGAATAAGGCCATAATCAGATTCACGGCCGTATGATGCTTATGTAAAAACTCCTTAAAAACAGCGCCAAACAGCACCCACGTAAGAAATGCGGAAAAACCGATTAGCGTGATGACCAGAATGGATAAGCTGACCATCGACAAGCCGCTGTAATAAGGCATTATAAAAGTAGGCAAGACAGTCATGGCGAACAGGACGGTCTTCGGATTCAAAAACTGCAGCACGAAGCCGGATAGAAAACTTGCCGTTTGATTTACCGCTTTTGGCGAAGTATTCTTTTTAACCATTCGGTACGCGAGACAGACCATGTACAGGCTTCCCGCAAGCTGCATGACGACCAGTATTCTCGGCATTACCGTTAGTAGCAGTGTATTTAAGGCCGCAGACAGCACAAGCAATAGGCCAAAACCAACCGCCGACCCATAGGAGAATTTCATCGCCCTTCCGGTTCCTGCGCTGGTCACGGTAGACAGGATTAAAATATTCGTTGGCCCTGGTGTAAACGTCGCAATGATGCAATAAATAAAAAAAGATGATAGGTCCATGAGAATCCGCTCCCTTCAAGCTCTTCTCATATCCTACATCCTTAAAGAAATGTCCTATAGTATATTATTGCAGATTATCAGCCAGCTGCGCTATGGGAGTCGGTGGCAGCATAGAAGCCCGAAGCTGCTCCATGCAGTTCGGGCTTCTTGCGAACGGTATTCATCCTTTAATAGAGCCAATCATCACGCCTTTAACGAAATGCCGCTGCACGAAGGGATACATAATCCATACGGGCAGACTGGAGACGATAATGACCGCATACTTGATGCTCAAAGAAAAGCATTCGATCACCCTTGGCCCCACGCGGGCCATAATCCTTCAATTCGTTCTCACCCCGCAAGCGTACACGGCTGCGCCGTCCTCGGAAGAAACAGCCGACTTGCTTATATGCAAAAAAAGAGACATGGCAGAATAAAACTGCCCTGTCTCTAGCTGTCTTCTAGTCAACATTCAGAATGCAAATAAGTATATCGCGCATTTTTGGTGCTTTTAGCGTCAAGATCGGTTAGGCGTTCCAGAAATAACGTCGAATTAATAACCAGTTTCTCATCGGGTATTGTACGTCCCAGAATTCTCCAACCCTGATTAATCAGCTCTGGTTCATCAATGGCCTCGTACATGATCTGCTTCATTCCCTCCGCGGTGCGGACAGCCACAAGAGGATTGGCGGAGGTTCGGCTGATCCGCTCAAGCACCGCCCGCTTATTTCTCACAAGACTGGCCACGAAGATCCGGTTATAGGAGCCGTAATCGAAGCTTGAGCCATTGTCCAACACGACCGTCACTTTTGTTCCTACATTCATGTGCTCGAGCAAAGCGCGGGACGCCTCGTACGCCGCTGGATTCATCTCCACGCAGACAACCTCCACGTCGCCCAGCAGGTGCAAAATAATCGGACTAAGCGGCATTGGACCGCTGCCTACAAAGACAATCGGCTCGTGACTACCCTGCTCAGTCAAACGACGGAGCGTCGACAGCTCCTGCCCGACTAACGCGATGTAGATAGGCCAATTCGGCAGTCTTTTTGCAATATCCATTACGGTACCGTGAAAATCGCAAGCCTGGCGGGAATCGCTAAGTTCGGTCAGAAACTCGGCTTCCGACAGCTTATCCTGCAATTGGCGTTGGTTCGTTTGTATATATTCGTTGCTCAGAACAGCTTGTACCTCTTCCGGTAGATAGCTGGATCTTAACTGTTGCGAAAGACGGCTAATGACGCCCATGACCAGCTGATTAGCAGGAGACAGATCGATTTCCTTCTGAAGAAGCTCGTTGGCTTCGCGGATAAAAGCGATAAAATCGTTGACCACTTGTATTCTAGGCAAGCTACCCGTATGTATAGCAGAACCCGTAGAATAAACCTCCATTTGCCCGACTCCTCCTTCATCCCACTTCCCTTACTTCGAAATATATTCAAATGGTCAAGGATGTAGAAGGATGCCCCAAGTCAAAAAAGGTTGCCATTGATCCTGCGATCAAGGCAACCTGATTCGATATTAAGCCAAAGGAGTTACTGTGCCCGCTGCCTTCCCGAACACTTTGAACTTCCATAACGAGTAACCGTACATGGTTCCTCTTCCCGTGCCGTACATCCGTACATATCTGGCCTCGGTTTCGTCGAAATTGACGATATCGGCACCTCCGTCTCCCGACGTCGTGCTGTAGACATCCGTCCAGTTCTCTCCTTCATTGGATACTTGAATCTGATAGGCGCTCTGCCGTAAGCTGCCTCCCAATCCAGCCTTACGCGGCTGATGAGGCTTGGAGCACCAAGGTCGACCTGAATCCACTGCGGATCGGATGAGTCGGATGCCCAGTGGGTTAGGCTATTCCCGTCATTGGCATCCACAGCCTGGTGCGCGCTCTCGGAGGACGAAGCCGCAATGGCTTTGCCTTTAGCCAGCTCGTTCGTAAACGTATCGGTGAAGGTTGCCTCGAAGTAGATGTAACGTCCGCCATCTTTGATGAAGTACTAATGCTGAGAAGGATTATAGAAGGAGTACTCGTTGTGGGTAATAATTTTTTTCGCGACCTTCAAACGCAGAATTCTTATACAGCCTTCTGTTGCTAAGATTGACCGGGAAACGAGCCTGGAGCTTATAAGCGGTATTGTGATGCGATTTTCTACGCTCCGTGCTCCGGTTCTCCGGCGCCATTGCCCAAGGATCACCGATCCGGACAGCGCTTTCATAATGGAAGCGCACATGAAACCCGATTACTCGGTCATCCTTCGCAGACATTAGGGTGCGTGGCATAGGTATCTATAAGGACTCCCGGAAAATGCTCCTGCACAATCTCTTTGCCGCGGATTAAATGCCGGATGTTGCTTTAGCCGCCGATTACCCAGCCGTAAGGCTGGGCATAGCTTCCCGCCACCATTTCAACGCGTCCGGCCTCATCCGTCAGATGCTGCTTGATCAAGTCATACGAACGGGATCCGTCCGCCACAGCGCTTCCCAGGAGATCGGCTCGATGTCCAGGCATAGCTTCCAGTTCGGTAACTGCTCGAGTCTCCGAATGACATCTGCCCAGGCTCCAAGCGGCATATGCCCTTTGATGCCGCCGTGATAGCCGTCTACGAAATAAGCTTTCTTCGCCTGATTCATCCTACTTCATTCCGGCACGCGTCAATCCCCATAGCATGCCAGTGTACGGGCAGGCACACCTTCGAAGCTGATCTTCACGGGCACAATCGTATTGTCTTCATTAAAGGTAAGCTTGTCGATGCACACGACACGATGATTCGCAGCGGTCTCTGTCAACGGACGACGGTGATAGACGATATAATACTCATCGGTATCCGGTATTTGAATATATCCATGATGACCTGCCCCGGTCGCCACCTCCGGATCCTGCTGCAGAATGGTATCAAGCCGCTCGAACGGTCCGGACGGCGAATCAGAGAGCGCGTAGGCTACCCGATAGTGCGGCCCGCCCCATCCGCCTTCCGCCCACATAAAGACGTACTGGCCGTTGCGCTTGAACATGCAGGGACCTTCCACGTAACCCTCCGGCGTCACCTCGCGATAGACGCTGCCGTCCTCGAAGGGAAGCAGGCTGATCATATCTTCGCCCAGACGGACGATATTGCAATGTCCCCAACCGCCGTAATAGAGGTAATGCTGACCGTCATCATCCCGAAAAACATGCGGGTCGATAGGTTGAGCGCCATAATGGAACTGGTCAATCAAAGGCTTGCCGATAGCATCCCGGAACGGTCCCTCCGGACGGTCGGCCACCCCAACGCCAATACCGCCGGTCTCATCATTGCTTTGAATATCGTTTGCCGAGAAATAGATATAGTACTTTCCGTTGCACTCGATTGGCGACGGTGCCCATACGGCTTTATGCGCCCACTTGAAATCCTCAATCGACAGGATCCGTTCCGCCTTTGTCCAGTTGACCAGATCATCGGAATAAAAAGCATCGAAAAACAGCTGTTCTTCATATTTCGCGGAATAAGTAGGATAAATCCAATACTTCCCTTCAAAAATTCTTGCCTCCGGATCGGCATACCAGCCGGGAAATACGGGATTGCCAGATGTATGTTTATTGTTCATTGTTTGTTCCTCCTATGTGTCTGAATAGAATGGTAGATTGGATGAGTAGGTACGTATAAAAAGAAGTAGAGAATAGAATAGAAATTGATCCATTTCTATGCTTCTTGTCGTTAATTGATAGTATAATCATGTTTCCATTTTTAACTAAAGCGCTTTCATCAATAGAACATTCAACACTTTATCATAACCTCCTTGCCTGACTTCATTTAAACAGCATCAACTTATTATGCTAAGCATACTAAGTTCACACACTATCTTCGAACCTATAGTAATACGAACTCCTAATTTTTTCAAACCTTTTTTATATAATTAGGAATAACTAACTACTCACCTCTTCAATTTCCCGTCAAAATATGTGACATTATTGCTCACCAAATAAAAGTTAGTATACCATTACGAAAAAAGTTAAGTTATAATCAAAGAAATGTTGTTATGAGGTGACTCAAGAATGAGCGAAAAAGAGCCTGGGCTCCCCAAGTACCAGATCGTTAAAAATTACGTATTAGCCCAAATCGAGAACCAGGAAATTTCCAAGGATGATCGCATCCCAAGCGAATCCGAATTTTCCAAGATGTTAAACGTGAGCTCCATCACGGTCAGAAAGGCTCTTGCGGAGTTAGTTAATGAAGGCGTTATTTACCGCATACGGGGGAAAGGCAGCTTCGTGGCGGCAGGTCAAGCTTCCATAACCGAAAAGACGTCCAATCTGGTTGCTTTCGTCATTTCCGGCGTTGAAATGTATGACAGCTCCTATATGCAAATTATGAAGGGGATTCAATCCTTTCTGGGCAAGCATGATTGCAAGCTGATAATCGAGTTTGTGGAGAACACCTTTGAGGAAGAGCGAGAACTTATTCTACGGCTGCTACAATCCGATATAAGGGGACTTCTCATCTACTCCTCGGATCCTGTTTCAGCGAAGGGCTATCTGAATGATATACGGAAGAAATCCATTCCCTTTGTCATGCTCGACCGATCTCCTGCAGGGTATCCGGTCAATGTCGTGACTTGCAACAATCATGACGGCGCTTACGAAGCCGTGGAGTATTTAATCCGGAACGGTCACAAGCAGATCGGATTTGCCGCTTACGATTTCCACCTCAGCCCGGAAGTTGACCGCTATAACGGTTATTGCAATGCCGTAGCCAATGCCTCCCTTTCCGTAAACAAGAAGCTCCTCTATCTGGAGAAAGAACTAAACTATGATGCTCTTGTTGAACAAATACAAGAGGGAGAAATTACGGCGCTATTTTGCGCCAACGACAAACGCGCTCTAGAAGTGCTGGAGCAGCTAACTAGCCGGGGAATTCGAATTCCCGAGCAAATATCGCTTATGGGCTTTGACGATTTCGAAAGCTCCAAATTTGCGAAGGTTGCTTTGAGCACGGTGAAGCAATATTTCGACGTGCTAGGCTACGAAAGCGCCAAGCTGCTGCTTGAAATCAGCGAAGGTCATTCTTATGGCAATAAAAAAGTCATGCTGCCTACCAGTCTGATCATTCGGGATACGGTTAGACCCTTATAAACGCAAAAAAGCAGACTAGCCGGGCAGTCTGTTTTTTTGCGTGCAAAAGCCATTAAATGGGTAAAGGTTTAAAAAATAGCCGATCCGTTAATGCTGATCGAATACCCTACCTCCGTACCTTTTGTTTCTAGGAGATGCAAGCATGGATTTGAGCCATAACCCGCTGGTCAGCAAAGCGTATGCCAGCCCTAAATTAAGACAACTTATCCTGAATACAGGAACCATGTTCCTGTATTGCGATTACTCCGGCTTCGCTTCGCATAATGTTTACGGCGCAGCTTGTTGTACCGTCTTTAACCAAACGATAAGCGTATCCGCCACAAGACTGCCGATCACAAGCGATCAGGGTTCAAACTACGGCGAAATGATGGCGATTATTTTCAGCCTGGAGACGCTTGCTGCAGCAAGCGCCAGCTTAGAGCATCAGCCAAAAATCGCCGTCATCTATACCGACTGCATCCGCATTTCGCATCTGCTTTCGCATTCGCAACTCCAAGAGAAACCTGGAAGACAAGAACTACTAACCGCATTAGCCAACTTCAATCGTTTGTTCCCCGATATCGTCATTCAGATCAAATATATTAGCAAACATAAGAAAAACAACTACTTGCATAGACTGGCTCACAACGCCGCTCGGGATGCCGCCCTTTCGGTTACTTTGTCGTAGAACCAAATTCCGTAATTTGCAAATCAATATTAAGGTTTATCCGCGACTTGCTGAACGTGTCGTCCCAATTCGCCTTTACTTCTTTCCATATATGAGGCTTCTGTATTCTCACGGCTTCACCGAACATGGCCACGTCCACCTTGTACCTGGACTGCATGGCGGATAGAAGATGCTCCATCATGCTCGTCAGCTTCTCCCGGAATAACTTCTCAGCCTTTGTCTGATAGGCATCGGACGCCGGGTTGTCCTCCACGCTCCAATCCTCGCTTATCCGGCCTTTGCCTTCAATGCGGACCTGGAAGACAAGCCGATCATCGCCCCCCCTATTAACCCGAACGCGGGTTTTCATTTCTTTAATCTCGTAGGACATCGTTTCGTCCTGCTCGTTCTTTGTTTTGATGACGCCGCTCGATCCGGCATTTGTAAGCCAGTTGATGCATTCCACATCCTCTTGGGTTAAGGTTCCGATCCACTTGCCGGAATCTCCCTTAATGATACCCGCTCCCGAGAACTCAATCTGTTTTTTGGCCCGAATAATATTTTGCAGGATAAAGCTCTGCTTAGAATGCATTAGAGCATCCAAATCCGTCATAAGGACAGGGTCCATTATTTTGCTTGTCCGGAATTGGTTCTGAACGATATCGTTGATGTAGAAGGAAGGAACCTCGTCAGGCGTTTTTGTCGTTAACGTCTGCATGGCCTTCTCCGAGCTAAGGAAAATCTTTACGCTTGGCCGAATATCATTATCGCGGAGCATAAAATCCGTTATCTGCTTAATGCTTCGATGCTGCAGCAGCTGTGAGGAAATCACGATAATTTTCAAATGATGGCCAATAATCGGCTTGTTCATCCGCAAGGAAAACTGTCGGAAGATCTCCAGAATCGAGTCGCCTGCCCCCGTAATATTCGTGTAAGGAGAAGTCTTGCCCATTACTTCTCCTTTCGAACCGGCCTTTAAGGGGACGATTTGGACGGTAGCCGTGATTTTATTCTGTTTGGAGTAAGCTCCGCCTTTCTCTTCAAATTCTCTCTCCGTCGTACTGATTTCGCCTTCATCTAATGCCATCCCCGCGTAGATAGCAAGGTCTTCTATTTCATTGCTGCTCCAGCAGCCCGATTGGGTGATTACAACCATAACCATCAGCAGCATGAATACAAGCTTAAGGCTTCTCATACTGTATGCCGCCTTTGAATCGCATTAAAGCAATTAGAGAGAGCGTTACGGGGAAAAGGAGAAACAGAAGAATGCTTGAGTAGCCGATCGAGTCCCCAAGCTCAAACACTTCATTAATATTTTTGGGGATCATGGTCACGATGAAGATCACCGGCACTAAAGCAAAAATGACCCCTTTGTATGAGAGGTTAAACACTTGCGACAGCCCTAATGACGAATTATAAAAGAAGCTGCAATAGTTGCAGAACATCTGCATCAGCCATATGACCAATAAAGGAAACTCGAAGCGCTCAAACAGAAATCCCGTTATTTCAAAGCTCCGTACCAGATCAATAGTCGGCCATGTACTGGTTACCGCCGAATCGACGGACAGTCCCCCGATCACCATGATGATCGTAATAAAATACAAACCAACCGGAATGCTTATTCCGGTCAGCATGGCTTTTAGCGCTTGTTTCGGATGTTCTAATTGAGCGACCAAGGTCATTACAACCTCGCATCCCGAGTAGACAAGAACGGTTGATTTCAGCCCCTGGATAACCGGATAGATCCCGTCACCCAGAACCGGCCTTAAGTTGTCGATTTGAAACAATCTCAAGCTAAGCAGGTACGACACAATCAGAATAAACAAGCTGATGGGAAATACGATTTGAAATACCCGCGCAATCGAATTAATCCCTCCAAGCACCAGATAGGCACCCAGCCAAATAAACGGGATGGTTATGGCCCATATGGGAGTCCCCTCTAACAGATAAAATAGCGTCACTTCCGCCATCGCTCGAATTTCAAAGCCTGCTATAACGACGTAATACAAGATCAACATCAGGCACCATACCATGCCCGGGTAACGGCCTATAATCGTTTGCGTATATTGGAAAACGGTCTTGCCCGGAAATCTTAGGCTTAATTTGAGCATGATCACAACAACGAGCATGACGATGATACCGCCGACAAGAACAGAGATCCAGCTGTCCGGCGTCTTTACCGACTCGCTGACACTCCTCGGCAGCGTCAGAATCCCCGCTCCCAGCATCGTATTATTTAAAACAATAGCAGCTTGCGAAGATGTAATTTTGTCATTCGGCTCAACAAATGATCTCGAAACAGACATAAGCTTTCCTCGATTCTACCTGCGTTTGTTTTGCTTCGTTTTCATTAATTTGGGTCTTCTGTTCATCAGGAATATCGGCATCCGCACAAAGAAATCCTTCCAGTCGCTAAGCCGGTAAGGCGTGATGGGGGTAAGGTACGGAACGCCAAAGCTCTTCAGCTTGGATAGATGGCAGCAGACGAGCAAGAAAAACAAAATGGTACCGTACATGCCTAAAATAGCGGCAAACAGCATAGCCACGAACCGGAGCATCCGAAGCGTAATTCCCGCACTGTATACCGGAATGGAAAAGGATGAAATGGCCGTAACGGCTACGACGATAACCAGAAACGGACTCACAATCCCTGCTTGGACCGCTGCTTCGCCAATAACAAGACCTCCAACGATTCCCATTGCGGGTCCAATCGGCTTTGGCAGCCGGATTCCGGCTTCCCGCAAAATTTCGATGGAGATTTCCAGAATCATGACCTCGATCAAGGCCGGAAACGGTACGCCCTGGCGGGTCTCGATAATCGTCAAAGCCAGCTCCGTCGGGATTAGCCCGGGATGGAACGAGATAAAAGAGATATATAAAGAAGGTGCCATCACCGCAATAAAAGCTGCCAAAAACCGGAGCATGCGCAATAACGTACCCGGCAGCCAGCGCTCGAAATAATCCTCCGGGGATTGCAGCAGCATGCTGAACGTAACGGGAACGATAAGGGCAAATGGCGTGCCGTCGAGTAAAATGGCGATTTTCCCCTCTAATAATGCGGCTATGACCCGGTCAGGACGTTCCGTATTTTGTGCTTGCTGGAACGGACTTAAATAGTTATCCTCGATTAGCTGTTCAATGGAACCTGACTCTGCGGCAAAATCAATCTTAATGCTCTCTATACGAGCATGAACTTCCTTCAGTAAATCAGGATTAACGATGTCGTTCAAGTATACGATCGCCAATTCCTTCTGAATGGTATCGCCTACCCTATAGCTCCTGATTTGCAAATTACCAGTCAAACCCTGCTTTCGGATCATGGCCGTGTTCATGTTCAGCTCTTCCGTAAAGCCTACTCGCGATCCGCGCAGCAGAGATTCGGATAACGGCTCGGTAATATCCCGGGAAGGTCCGCAGGGCGGATTGATCAGCAGGCCCTCGCTATGGCCATCGATAATCAGAGCCATATAGCCGAACAAAATGGATTGAGTGAATTCATCCATAGAAGAAGTCGTATGAGCCGAATTGGTAGGTATGCGATCGATCAAATTGGATATGGATTGACCGAAGGGAGCTTCGAGCAGCATTTGCATAATCTGTATTTTTAACAACTGGTCTTCCTGCATGCCCTTCACAAAAACGAGAGCAGCACGGACCTCGGAGTCTCCCACAGCTAGTTCGCGGATAATGACATCGCTGTTTGCTCCAATTGCTTCTCTGACTCTGTTCATGTTGTTATCATAATCTCGAGAAAACGGATGATCAGGAAGTTCTTCTGTGCCTGAATAGGTAGTTTGGCTTACCCCCTCAGCAGAACCCGATTTGTCTTTCGCCAGGGTATTAAGCGCAGCGTATATCCGGTAGATTACTATGGGAACTGCAAGAGTAAGGAGAGCCTGGAAGAACACCTCCCAACCCGGAATATGCGATTTGATAGAAGATAACATCAATAATCATTCCTTTAAATCTCAGTATGAATAATATTCCTTATTTAGCTTTTATTATACAGAAGTTGCCTCCAACTGAACCGGACTTAAACCGGCAACAAAAAAGACAACTCCCCTCCGAATAACGGAAAGAAGTTGTCTTTGTTGCGTTCTATATTATTTGGTTTGACCGTAATAGGCATTCGCTCCATGCTTCCGAAGGAAATGCTTGTCAAGCAGCGCTTGATCCATCGGTTGAAGTGCCGGGTTTAAATGGTAGGCATGCAGCGCCATTTTGGCCACTTCCTCCACAACGACGGCATTATGCACGGCTTCATGAGCGTCTTTTCCCCAATTGAATGGGGCATGGCTGTTCACAAGTACGCTCGGAATCTTCATCGGATCTTTATCCTTGAATGTTTCAACAATCACGTTACCCGTTTCCAGCTCATAATTATTTTCGATTTCCTCGCGAGTCATTGCCCGGGTGACCGGAATTTCTCCGTAAAAGTAATCGGCGTGAGTTGTTCCAAGCGCCGGTATTCCTCTTCCGGCTTGCGCCCAGCTTGTAGCCCACGGGGAATGCGTATGGACAATCCCGCCAACATGCGGGAATGCTTTATATAATACAAGATGCGTAGGGGTATCCGATGATGGCTTGAGCTCTCCCTCCACCTTGTTACCGTCAAGATCAACGACAACCAGATCCTCCAGCTTCAGCTTATCGTACGGCACCCCGCTTGGTTTGATGACCACAAGGCCGCTTTCCCGGTCGATACCGCTCACATTTCCCCAAGTAAAGGTAACAAGTCCGTATTTAGGCAAATCCAGATTAGCTTCCAAAACCTCTTGCTTTAACCGCTCCAGCACGATGCTCATCCTTTCGTCAAACCTCATTTTCATTGTCATTATACACTTGTACGTACATGTTTTCTACAATTATTTTGGTTGACTATGCGACTTGTCATTACATCTTGCGGGTCGAATCTCTAACAATCAAGCTTGGCTTGTATATTTTAGAAGCAGGAACGGAAGCTCCCCCGCTTTCAATCAACTCGATGAGCAGGCTTGCGGCATCCTCTCCCATCTCCGCTTTCGGATGAACAAGAGTGGTCAGCTTCACTTCCGAAGCCGTTGCAAGCGGGGAGTCGTCAAATCCAACGATGGATATATCCTGCGGTACGGATAGACCCGCTTGCCGGATAACCTCCAGCAGCTGCAGAGCAAGCTCGTCGTTGTAACAAACAAAGGCCGTTGGACGTTCGTCCTCCGGAAGCTCCAGGAGCCTTGCCGCTTCTGCAATCGGCTTAACCGCTTTCTCCTCTGTTCGATAGGCGACAACGAATTCGGGAGCCAGCAGACAGCCTTCCTGCTGATGCGCGCGCATAAAGCCTTTAAGCCGCAATACCCCTTGCTGATCATCCGTTTTGAAAAATCCGACGATCCGGCGATGTCCCAGCTCGAGTAAATGCTCAGCCGCCGTACTGCCGCCTTCTTCATCGTCAATGACGAGAGACGGACAGCTGATTTCCGGATATCTGGCGTTGATCATCACGTAAGGAATACGCCGGTTGTTAAGCGCAAGAAAATAAGCGAGATTCGGATTTCCTTCCGCGCTTTTTGTTGGTTCGATGATCAAGCCGCTTAGCGGCTGGCTGGTTAACATGGACAAACTCTCCCGCTCCCTGCCCTTATCGTTGTCTGTGCTGGAGAGCAGTAACCGGTAGCCCTTGGCGCGAATAGCCGCTTCCGTTCCCCGAACGATATGCGGGAAAATGTAATCAGATATGTACGTTGTTACAAGGCCGATGGTTTGCGTTTCCGTACGCTGTTCACTGTCCCGCGCCTCCGCTACAAAGGTTCCTTTTCCTTGCAGACGGTACAATCTTCCTTCCTTCTCCAGCTCCCCGAGCGTTTGGCGAACCGTTTGCCGGCTGAGTCCAAACTGCTCGGATATCTCGTTCTCGGATGGCATCTGCTCATTTGGCTGAAGCTTTCCCGTATCAAGCCACGCCAATATTTCTTTCTTAAGCTGAATGTATTTCGGCAATGTCTTTTCTTTCATGAGCCTGCCCCTTTGCTAGCTTGTCTGTACGATTCTATAGTATGAGTATAGATTAACAAATCAGAGCCAGGAAATACCACTCCTGGCTCTAATCATGGCTTCTATTTACTTGCTCCGGATCATTTATTTATCTCAAATATTCAACTGCGGCTCTTTCAATAGCAAGTCCCGAGGTGTACCGTTTCATAAAGGCTTCAAAGCCTTCCACATCCTTCGCATCCGGGGAGACCTGCGAGCCGGCTTTTCCAGCAAACACTTTCTCGTTAAGATACGCATCCAGCGTTTCATTGTCTTTCTTGTTGATCATGTAAGAGGCGAGCAAGGCAATGCCCCATGCCCCGCCTTCCCCGGCTGTCTCCATAACGGAGACCGGCACATTCAGGGCAGCCGCCATGATCTTCTGACCTACGCCTTCGGTCTTGAACAAGCCGCCATGGCCCAAGATCTGATCCAGCTTCACTTCCTCTTGCTTAAGAAGAATATCCATCCCGATCTTAAGAGCCCCAAGAGCCGTAAACAAGTGAACGCGCATGAAGTTCGCCAGGTTAAAATTGCTTTCGGAGGAACGCACAAACAGTGGACGGCCTTCTTCGAAATGAGTCATATGTTCGCCGGAAAGGTAACCGTACGCTAGCAGTCCGCCGCCGTCCGGATCGCCTTGCAGGGCCAAGTTATATAAAGTACCGTATAGCTTATTCGGGTCAACATCCAAGCCCATTACCTTTGCAAACTCGTCAAACAAACCAACCCAAGCGTTGAGATCGGACGAACAGTTGTTGGAATGAGCCATCGCAACCAGATCGCCGGCAGGCGTAGTAACGAGGTCTATCTCGTCGTAGGCTTTGGACAATTCCTTCTCCAGAACAACCATAGCGAATACGGAGGTTCCGGCAGAGACATTACCCGTACGCTGAGCAATGCTGTTTGTTGCGACCATGCCTGTTCCCGCATCCCCTTCGGCAGGACAGAACGGTATGCCCGCCCCCAATACGCCCGTAACATCCAGAAGCTTGGCGCCTTCTTCCGAAAGGACCCCTGCGTTCTCGCCCGCAACCAACACTTGAGGTAAAATATCTTCAAGCTTCCAAGGAAGATTCTTGTCTGCAATCAAGTCATTGAATTGATGCACCATCGCAGAACTAAAGCCTTTTGAATGAATATCGATAGGGAATACGCCGGATGCTTCGCCAACGCCAAGCACCTTCTGCCCGGTCAATTTCCAATGAATGTACCCGGCCAGAGTAGTGAGGGAGCGAATCTCGGAGATATGCTGTTCCCCGTTAAGAATGGCTTGGTAAAGGTGGGCAATGCTCCACCGCTGCGGAATATGGAAATTAAACAGCTCGCTCAGCTTGGCTGACGCTTGCTCCGTCATGTTGTTTCTCCATGTGCGGAAAGGAACCAGTTGGTTGCCCGCTTCGTCAAAAACCATGTAGCCGTGCATCATGCCGCTGAAACCGACAGCGCCAATGGTTTGCAGGGCTTCACCATAACGCTCCTTTACGTCACGCGCCATCTTCTGATAGCTGTCTTGGATACCCTTCCAAATATCTTCCAGGCTATAAGTCCAAATATGATTAACGTAGCTATTCTCCCAGTCATGACTGCCCGATGCAATCGGCGTATTGTCTTCACCGATGAGAACTGCTTTAATTCGGGTTGAACCCAGCTCAATACCAAGTACCGTTTTTCCGTTCTTTATAGCCTCTCTCACATCAAGACTCATGTTTGTGCCTCCGTCATGGTTAATTAATTAGAATAAAGCCAGTCTCGTTTTCTAATAACTTGTCTGTAGATAGTATAACATCCCTTCAACTTGTATGTACATGTTTAATTCCTATCATGACGGTGAGAAAGAAACACTGCTCTCCTATACATTTCTACGAGAAAATCCCCAGGAGATCCTGAGGATTTTCCGTTTTTTTATTCGATTGATAAAGCCATTCGCAGCCTCAATAACGCAGCCAGGCGCTCATCCCTCCCGGCTAGCGGTTGCCCCACAGTTCAAAAGCCGCGACTTCGCTTATTTCCCGCTCTTCTCCGCAATCGCGTTGCCCGATTTGGATATTTCATTATAAGCTTCTTCGATCGATTTCTGGCCGAACATAACGGCATCCATCGTTTTCTTGTAGTTGTCTATCCATTCCGTCCACCCTGCCGCAGCCGGGGAGAACGGCATCGCTTTATCAATCGACGTATCGTATAATTTCTTGCCGAGCTTCTCCTTTGGCGCCAAGGTAGGCTCAAGCGCGGTATAGATCTCGTCATAGATCGGAATGCCGAAATTCGTGCCGTACGTTTCGCCGGCTGCCTTATCCGTAACGAACCATTTGATGAAAGCCTTCGCCGCATCCTTGTGCTTGGCATCCGTGCTTACGCTCAGGAAGATGGTTGGCTGCGCCCAACCGCCTCCTTCAGGGCCGACCGGAAGATTAACGACGTCAATTTTGCCGGGCATTAACTGCTCAAGGGCCCCTACCGAACCAACCGTTGCGCCTCGCGTCATCACTTTGCCGCTTGCCATCGGATCCGCCTGCGGATCGTTTTCCTTAAAGGAGCTGACCATGTCCGCGGGAGGAACGATTTTTTTCTCGCGGAATTCCGCGTGTATGCCATAGAACTTCATGAACAGCTCTTTGTCCAGGTTGAACTTCTTGCCTTCCTCTTGGATAATCGAGCCCTTGCCGAAAGACATCTGATAGTATTGGTAAAAGTCCCAGGTATCCGTATCGCTGATCGGGTAGACGCCATCCGGAAGCTTGGCGCGGGCATTTCTCGCAAAGTCGAAATATTCATCCCACGTCCAGTCCTTCTTCGGCAGCTCGATGCCCGCAGCCTCCAGCGCTTCCTTGTTGAACGCCATGCCTTGCGCGTTCCGGCTGATCGGAATGCCGTAAAGCTTGCCGCCTATTTTCAGGTTTTCCAATGTCTTCTCGTCGATGACCCCGGTGAGATCGATGTCCGATAAATCCTCCAGCGTGCCTCTAGTCGCATATTCCTGAATGTATGCCCCGTCCATATGAAGCACATCCGGCAGCGAATGGGAAGCAGCCAGCGTCGGCAGCTTCTTCCAATAATCATCCCATGCCATGTATTCGGGCGAGAAGGTTACCGATGGATTTTTGCTCGTATAGACCTCTTGCGTTTTCAGCATCGCCTGATGCCTGATATCCGCACCTTGCCACATGATTTTGAGCTTCACCGGAGCATTGGAATCCCCATTGTCGCCGGGAGCGTTCGATTCTCCTTTATTTGAGCCCCCGCTCCCGCAAGCCGTCAGTGCCAGCATCGCGGAAAGCATCAATAACGTCAATCCTTTGTATACCGTTTGCTTCATCCTCGTTTCCCCTTTACCCTGTATTTTGAAGCTGAATCTGCCAAGCAGCTATCCCTTTAAGCCCGTTGTTGCGATTCCCTCGACGAAATGCTTTTGCGCGAAGAAAAACAAAACGACGGACGGCAAAACCGAAAGCAGCGACATCGCGAGCAGCCTGCCCCATTGGATTTCGAACTGATCCACGTACATGCGAAGGGCCAGACCCACCGTAAATTTGCCTACCGAATTCAAATACAGCATTTGCGCGAAGAAGTCGTCCCAGCTCCATATGAACGTAAATATGGCTACTGTTACCAAGGAGGGCTTAATAAGCGGCAAAACAATCCGGAAGAAAATCCCGTATACGGAAGCCCCGTCGATTTTGGCCGCTTCGTCCAGCTCTCGCGGAATGCCCCGTATAAATTGCACGAGCAGGAAGATAAAGAACGCGCCGCCGCCGAAGAAATGCGGCAGCACGAGCGGAATATAGCTGTCCATGAGCTGCAGCTTATTGTAGAGAATATACTGCGGAACAATCGTTACTTGCCCCGGAAGCATCATCGTAAGCAACAGAATCGAGAATAACGCGCCTCGGAACTTGAAGTTCAGACGGGCAAAGCCGTATGCGACGATCGCGCTGGTGAGAACGCCGCCCAGCACGTTCCAGAACTCCATAAGCAGCGTATTTCCGAAGAAACGTCCAAACGTAAATTCGGGGGAAAACTGCCAGCCCTTGGTGTAATTTTCCCACATCGGCGTGGAGGGCCAGATGGAAGGCGAGCTCATCTCGGCCGTTGTCTTGAGCGAAGCGCCAACCCACCAAATGACCGGATAAAGCATCAGGAGGGAGAACACAATCAGCAGCAGATGCCTGGTAACGGGATTATTTCTGAGCGTTTTGTTCATTTCTGCTTCCCTCCATCCGTCTCGTAAAATACCCAATAGCGCGATACCAGGAAGTTAATGGCGGTCATCAGCGCTACGATGACGAGAAGAATCCAGGCGAGCGCGGACGCATACCCCATTTGATAATGCTTGAATGCCTTATCGTAGAGGAACAGCGCGTACATATACGTCGAATTGATTGGACCGCCCTGCGTAATAA
Source organism: Paenibacillus glycanilyticus (assembly GCF_023715145.1). GTDB lineage: Bacteria > Bacillota > Bacilli > Paenibacillales > Paenibacillaceae > Pristimantibacillus > Pristimantibacillus glycanilyticus_A. The sequence continues at coordinate 1,032,163 of NZ_JAMBNP010000001.1, forward strand.
TGAATGCGGAGGTGAACATCTGGAAGGAGCCGATAATGCCCAGCACCAGGTTAAAGAACATAACCGGCGACAGCATCGGAAGCGTAATGTGGAAAAACTTCCGCACTTTCGAAGCGCCGTCGACCGATGCCGATTCGTAAAGCTCATTTGGAATCTGTTTCAGACCGGCCAGGAAGATAACCATCGTAGAGCCAAATTGCCACGTATTGAGCAAAATGAGCGTTCCGAGCGAGGTATGCGGATTGGTAATCCATCCGACGCCTTCGATGCCGAACCAGGCAAGCACATGATTGAAATAACCGTTCAGATTAAACATGTTGCGCCACAGCGCCGATACGGCAATGCTCCCGCCAATGAGAGACGGGAAATAAATGGCCGTCCGATAAAGATTCATGCCTTTCAAGCTTTTGTTCAGCAGCATCGCGACCATGAGCGAAAAGAAAAGCTTGAGCGGAACAGAAAACAACACGAACAGAAAGGTGACCTTAAGCGACGTCTTAAAATCGTTATCGCTTGAAAAAATGTTGGCGTAGTTATCCGTTCCGGTCCAGGTCGGAGCTTCAAGCAGCGAATACTCCGTGAAGGACAAATAAAAAGACTGGATGATTGGCCATGCCGTAAGAAGCAAAAAACCAAGCAGCCAAGGCGAAATGAAAATGTAGCCTGCCAGGTTGTTATCGTTTGTGCCTTTGACCTTCTTCTTCGCCAGTCGCAGCTTTGCAGCCGCTGGCTTATGCACAGCTTCAACCTTCATCTCACGTTCATCCCCTTTCAGCAGCATCTATAAGGCTCATTTTATTGAAATCGCTTACATCTGTACATGCGATAGAATTATGAATTGGTTTGTTTTTTTACACTCTTGATGGGCTTGAAAAAGCCTCTCCGGGCATAAAAAAAGCCATGCAGCCGCAGCATGCATAGCTTTCTGTCTATTATTGAACGGCTATCCCGTACTAACCCCGGCAGTTAGGCGTTTTTCCGCCGCGGCAGCCTCCATCAAGCCTTTTATGTAGCCTACGCCGTATAGACGTCCAAGCGTTTCGTAGCCCGGATTCGTATTGTCTTCCCCTTCCATTGTGGGTACATGGTCGGGTCTCGACGGACCGTCGAATCCGACTTCATAATACACCTTCATCGCCCCGTACATGTCGGTTTTGCCGTCATCGTGGAAGGTCTCCCGGAAGTTCTCCGGCGTGCCGACGACGTCGCGGAAATGCACGAAGAATAACTTGTTCTGGCGCGCAAAATGGCGGATGACATCCGGGATATGCTCGCCGGCGGTCGCCAGCGTGCCTTGGCATAAGGTAATTCCGCTGTATTCGCTCGGCACCAGATCGATCGCGCGCTGCAGCGCCTCTTTGTTTCGGAGAATACGCGATACGCCGCGAATCGGGCTTATAGGCGGATCGTCGGGATGCAATGCCAGCTTGACCTTGGCTTTCTCGGCAATCGGCACAATTCTCTCCAAGTAATAACGCAGATTGTCCCACAATTGCTCTTCCGTCACGATGCCCGCTTCCGTCAGCGGCGCGCTTTGCATTAAGGAATGATCGTAGCTCGACACAAGCGCTCCCCCGCGGGTGCGCGTTGTTGTCGACGTGCGGAACCAATTGAATTGCGCCATGAAATTGTAGCATAGGACGGGAATGCCAAGAGCGCCCATATTCGCGATAAGCTGCCCCATCCATTCAATTTCCTCATCGCGCCCCGGCAAGCCAAGCTTGATCTTGTTCGTCGGCGGAGCCGATTCGATAACTAGCAGCTGGATGCCATGATTCTCGTAACGCTGCTTCATGTGAAGCAGATTCATATAATCCCAAGGCTTCATCCCGTTCTCTTCCTTCGGCAGCGGGCCTACGGCGTAATCAACGCCCATCTGCTTGGCCAAATGCCATAGCTTATTCGGATGGGAAGTGAAAAACTCGGCTAATTTCATAACGGAACACGCTCCTATGATCTCGTTATTAACGCGATGGTTGGTTTCATTCAATTCGCATCGCGGAATTCGCTTGGCGACAAACCTACCTTCTTTTTGAAAATTTGACTGAAGTAACGGGAGTCTTGATAGCCGACCCGTTCCGCGACCTCATAGTTTTTCAGATGCGTTTGCTTGAGCAGTTTTTTGGCGTTCGAGATTCGAATGCAGGTCAGATGCTCGATAAACGTGACGCCCATTTTCGATTTGAATAAGGAGCTTAAGTAGGCGGGAGTAATAAATACCTTTTCGGCCACGTAATGAAGTGATGCCTTATCGTATTCTTCCTCCATTAATGTAACCGCTTTCTTAATTAGGTTGCGATTAAGGCTGTCGGAGGCATAAGACTTCCCTCCCATTCCTTTGATCGCTTCGAACACCTTGTCTTTCAATTCCTCCAGCGTCTGCAGCTGCATGAGCGCCGTAATATCCGGCGTGCTGCATAGATGGGGCTGGCCAAATGCGGATTTGACCCGAAGCTGCAGGCTGACCAGAAGCTGAAGCGTTGCGTCGACGACTTTTTTGACCGGCAGCGGACCGTATCGGGTCAACCTTTCGTAGAAGCCTTCCACAGCTAGCCGGGTTGCTGAGGATTTGGTCATCAAGTGTCCCGTCAGGAGATGCAGAAGCTCATCCTCCACCTCTTTGGGATATTCGGTATCGTGTGCGTACTCGGTGATGCTGCTGAAGTAAATGGGCTGCGAATGATTTTGGTAGAATCGGTGCTGCGTGGCGAGGAGGGCTTGCTCGTATCCGTGATGCAGATCAGATAGATGCGGGTAAGGATTGCTGATGCCAAGCGCGATCGGAAGATGGAAGCCATGCTCTTGGTTGCAAATGCTGCGGTATAATTCCGTGATGGATTCGCGGTTGTCCCACGAGAAAATGACTCCGACATGCCCCTTGTCATCCGGAAGGACAGCCGTGTTGCCGGGTCCGTGACGCTTGATGACGGCATACAGTTCATCAACAGCGTATCTTCGGGACCACAAATCAACCTCTGCGGTATGAACGCTAAACAGCGCCAGAGCCGGGTAAGCATAATAAGCGTGGAGCCCGTTCTCTTCCAGGCTCCTCTTCATATCGCCGGCCGTGCCGGGGAGCAGGTCGCTCAGCGTTCTGGCACGAACCATTACCCCTTGCTTCATCATCGACACTCCTCTCTTGAGAAAGGATGAATACGTATCTGCGGCTCCAGAGCTACTCTCCGGTGTAATTTTTATAGAAATCCAATCCCCTTATCAGCTTCGTTTCCGAAAGATCGACGTCGCCCGATTTGATAAGATCCAACAGCTCGGTATGTGAGTCAGAAAGCGTGTAGCCCGGGTGATCCTTGTTCGTGACGGTAATAAAGCGCATAATCTTTGATTTGATGCTGTTCCAAATGTCGTACATCAGCTCATTCCCGCTTCGCAAATAAAAGTAGCCGTGAAAGAGCATATCCAGCTCGACCAGCCGGTACGGATCCTCTTGATCGATTGCTTCCCGCATACCGTCAATGACGCCTTCAAGATATGCAATATCCTTCTCGTCCAATACCTTCATCGTGGCGCGAAGCGCGTGTCCCTCGACCATTTGCCGGAGCCCGTAAATGTCCCGTATTTCCTGGGCGGTAATCTCGGAGACGGCAGATCCTTTATTCATCTTGCCAACAATGAGTCCTTCCTGCTTCAGCCTCTCGAGCGCTTCCCTTACCGGTGCTTGGCTGACGCTGAATTGTTTGGCGATATCCAGAACGATCATGCGGTGTCCGGGCAACAGCTCACCCTTCATAATCTGCCTTTTCAAGGTGATGTAGACATGCTCGCTTAGAGAGATTGGACTTTGCTCTGAACTGGCTGTTTTGCTGGACACGGGCTCTCACCACCTTGAGATTTGGGAATTTTATGGATTATCGATAATCGATAATTTGATGCTATTCGCTTCAAAGGGGATTGTCAAGATAAAAATAAATCGCTTTCATTTCGGATCGCCGACCGTAAAAAAACAAACAAAATCATAATTTTACGGTATCGCTTTTCGTTTCAATCGCTCGGTAAGATGGTCATGTAACGCAAGTCGGTGACCAGAGGAAATCCATGATTCATGAGGAGGTGTACACGGTTTGCCCAGGAAAGTAGTCTTCATCGCGGATGCCGACAGCTGGTCCGGCGAAAGCCTTATCTCGCGATTCAGCCAAGGCGGTACGGACCTGATTCTGAACAGTCTTCAAGATGACAAGGAGTGGGAAGACGTGCTTGTTTCCTGCAAAGCCGCGGGCTCAGAGACGCTCGTTACCCATGCCGATCTGTGCAGCAGCCGCGACTTATCGGCTATGCTTGATCAGGCCGAGAAGCAGCTTGGCCCCGTAGACGTCATGATTCACAATTGCTGCTGCTTAAGACCCGCGAGTGTCGAAAGCTGCGAGGAGGAAGAATTTGTCGAAATCATGCGGAGAAATGCCAAATCCGCCTTCTTCTGCACCCAGGCCTTCGGCAAGCGGATGGCGGCGAGGGGCAGCGGCAGCGTTATCTTCGTCAGCTCCATTCATAGCGAAAAGCCGACCGGAGCGTCCTTTGCTTACAGCGCCTCGCAAGGCGCCGTAAAGATGCTGGCTCGCGAAGCAGCACTGTTTCTCGGCCGGTCCGGCATCCGCGTCAATGTGATTGAGACGGGCCCCGTTGAAGGCTCGGACGTTGCTTTTCAGAGTCATCTTTCGGGACTTTATGAGGATTACCGTTACAAGGTACCCGCCGCGAAGCTCGGAACCGCCGGCGATTTGGCAGATCTTTCCTTCTTCCTTGCCGGGGAGCAGGCTAATTATTTGAACGGAGCGGATATTCGGCTCGACGGCGGCTTTCTCCTCCATTATATGGATCATCGCATGAACAAGCCTGCCGAGGGGGAGACGCGATCGCAATGAACCAAAGCCTGATAGGAAAATCGGCACTTGTCACGGGCGCGGGAACGGGCATCGGCAAAGGCATTGCCTGCGAGCTCGCAAAGCGCGGCGCAAAGGTTGCTGTTCACTATAATTCCAGCGATGCCGGAGCCAAAGACACGATGCAACGAATCGAGGCGCTTGGCGGCCGTTCCATGATCGTGCAGGCCGACGTTGCCGACCGGGAGCAGATCGTTCGCATGGTCGATCGGGCGGCGGCGGAGCTCGGCGGCATCGATATTCTCGTCAACAATGCCGCTTTGCAGCTTAATCTCGATTGGTTCGACTATACCGAAGAGCTATACGACCGCGTCATGAACATCAATCTCAAGGGGTATTGGCAATGCATGCAGGCGGTTATTCCTTATATGAAGCAGCGGAATTTCGGCCGCATTATTAACGTCTCTTCGGTCCATGGCAAAAGACCCACCGATTTCGACGCGGTCTACTGCATGTCGAAAGGCGGCATCAAAATGCTCGGCAGAGAAAGCGCCGTCGAGCTCGCGCGTTATGGCATTACGGTAAATACGATTGCGCCCGGAGCGATCGACGTCGGCAAATTCAAAGCGTCCCATCGTAATCCCAGCCGCAAGAAATTTCCCCTGGGACGTGTCGGGCTGCCTTCGGACGTCGCATCGCTGGCCTGCTATCTGGCTTCAGACGAAACCTCGTTTATGACAGGCTCCACCATTCGACTCGATGGTGCAAGCATGTTGCTATAATCGCTTGTCGATTCTATCAAATACCCAATTTACTTTAAGGAGCCCTGCCCATGACCCAACAGGAAACCTATGAAAGCACGTTAGCACATGTCAACACCTACTCCAAACCTTCGGAGCTTCGCATTACCGATATTCGGTTTGCCGATATTGCAGGGGCTCCCATGCATTGCAGCTTGATCAAAGTATTCACGAACCAGGGCATCGTTGGATTCGGCGAAGTGCGCGACGGCGCCGACAAACAGTTCGCCCTTCAGCTCAAAAGCAGGCTTCTTGGCGAAAATCCGTGCAATATCGACAAGCTGTTCCGCAGAATCAAGCAATTTGGCGGACATTCCCGGCAAGGCGGCGGCGTAAGCGGCATAGAGATTGCCCTCTGGGATATCGCCGGCAAGGCCTACGGCATGCCGATCTATCAAATGCTGGGCGGCAAGTTCCGCGACCGTATCCGCATGTACTGCGACACCGACGTCGACGGCAAGGATACGGGGAAAGCCATGGGCTTGGCGCTGCAAAAAAGAATGGAACAAGGGTTTACCTTCCTCAAGATGGATCTTGGCATCAATCAAATCCTCCATGAGCCCGGAGCGTTGAGCGCCCCGCTGGGCTTTCTGGGGGAAATGAAAGCTCTGTCCAAATCCTGGTATTCCCGCAAGCATTCGAACTACACGGAGCAGGAGCTGCGGGAAATACGCAACCGCCACTACGATATTTATAACATCGCTCATCCGTTTACGGGCATTCACGTAACCGAGAAAGGGCTCGACATGCTGGAGCAATACGTGGCCGACGTTCGCATGGTCATCGGCTACGAGGTCCCTCTTGCCATCGACCACTTCGGACACATCGGCTTGCAGGACTGCATCAGGCTGGGACGCCGAATCGAAAAATACAACTTGGCCTGGATGGAGGACATGATCCCGTGGCAATACACGAATCAATATGCCCAGCTCGCAAGCATGGTGACGACCCCCATCTGCACCGGAGAGGACATTTATCTCAAGGAGAATTTCAAGCCGCTCCTGGAAGCCGGCGGCGTATCCGTCATTCATCCCGACGTGCTGACGACCGGAGGCATCCTGGAAACGAAAAAAATCGGCGACATGGCCCAGGAATACGGCGTTGCGATGGCCATCCATATGGCGGAGAGCCCTATCGCCTGCCTTGCGGCCGTACATGCCGCAGCCGCCACGGAAAACTTCCTGGCGCTCGAATACCATTCCGTCGATGTCGAGTGGTGGGATGATCTGATTGTCAGCAAGCTGCCAAAGCCGCTTGTCCAGAACGGTTTCATTCATGTGCCCGACGCGCCAGGTCTTGGCATCGAAGCGCTTAACGACGAGGTTATTGCCCAGCATCTGCACCCCGAAATTCCCGGACTATGGCTCCCTACCGACGAGTGGAACGGCTATTGGTCCAATGACCGTCTATGGAGCTAAACAGTTAGCATTTATCATATAAAGCGAGGTGTTCGATATGAAATTCAATAATGCCGAAGATACCATCCAGCTGTCTCCGCTATGGGAAGGCGAGCGCTTCCCGGACGGCCGTCCCAAAGTGCCGTCCAGCGTGCTCGGAAGATTAAGCAGAATTACGCTTGAGGAAGCATGGGGGCCGCTTTGGTCCAGAGGGTATCATTATCAATTCGAAGGCGATTTCAAGATCATTCATCCGAACAAGATCATGGTCGGCCGCGCGGTTACGGCCGTTATGGTGCCTAAACGTCCCGATTTGCATGACACGCTGCTGAATTACGGTCATGAGCAGGAGGATCGCAGAGGCTTCTTTAACCAATGGGTTATCGACTGCCTGGAGGAAGAGGACGTCGTTGTCATTGATTTGTTCGATAAAATCTATCAGGGCACCTACGTGGGCGGCAACCTGTCCACCGCTATATCAACCCGCACCAAGACCGGAGGAGCCGTTATTTGGGGCGGCATACGGGATAATCAGCAGGTTCAGCAAATCGAGAACATTAATGTTTTCTATCGAGGCAGCGATCCGACCGCGATCGCCGACGTCACGATGGTTGGCATGAATGTTCCCGCCCGCATCGGCCGGGCGGTCTGCCTCCCGGGCGACGTCGTGCTAGGCACGCCGTCAGGCGTTATCTTCATTCCGGCCCACTTGGCCGAGCTGACCGCAACCCACGCGGAGAAATCGCAGGTCCGCGACGTGTTTGGCTTTGCCCGCCTGAACAGCAGCACGTATACGACGGCGCAAATCGATGCCGCCTGGACAACGCCCATGTGGCAGGACTTCATGCAATGGTTCGACACGGACAAAGCCGCCGCGCCTTACCGGCATTTGACCTGGGAGCAAGAGCTCGAAGAAGCGCGCCGCAATGAAAACAGCGGCCCTTCCAGCGATGTTCGATTATAGGACCTCGATTATTGCGGTTGCCAGTCTATCCTTCTAATGATATAAACAACTTAGATGTTATAAAATGGGAAAAGGAGCTGCAAGGATGGACAAAGCGATATTAGGCCGAACCGGATTACAAGTCACGAAATTAAGCTACGGCGCCATGGAAATTCGCGGCCCGCGCGTATGGAGCGGAAGACCAATCGAGGTCGCCGATGCGGGGCGCATCCTGCATGCCGTGCTGGATGCAGGCATCAACCTGATTGATACCTCTTACGATTATGGCCGCAGCGAGGAATTCATTGGCCGCTTCATCAGCCACCGCCGGGACGAATACATCCTGGCTACGAAATGCGGCTGCTGTATTACAAACCGCGGCGATCATGACGAGACCTCCCATATTTGGACGCGCGATAATCTGCTTCGTAATATCGATACGAGCTTAAAACGCATGAAAACCGACTATGTCGATATCCTGCAGCTGCATGGACCAACGGTGCAGCAAGCCGAGGAAGGCGAGCTGGTTGACGTGCTGAGGGAAATTCAAGCAAGCGGCAAAGCCCGTTACATCGGCGTATCCTCTTACCTTCCGAACCTTCCTCCCTTCGTGGACTGGGGAACGTTTGATACGTTCCAGCTGCCCTACTCCGCTCTGGAACGCGAGCATGAGGAATGGATTTCGAAAGCTGCTGATACGGGAGCCGGCATCATCGTACGAGGCGGCGTTGGCCAAGGCGAACCGGGCATCGGGCGCGGCTCGGAGGATCGCTGGAGCGCATGGGAGCAAGCAAAGCTCGACGATTTATTGGAACATGGCGAGCAGCGTACCGGGTTTCTGCTGCGCTTCACCTTGTCCCACCCTTCCATGACGACAACGATTGTCGGCACCAAGAATCCCGTCCACTTGGCGGAAAATCTCCGCTTCGCCGAGCTTGGCCCGCTTCCTAGCGACGTCTACGAGGAAACGAAGAAACGCCTGGATGCCATCGGTCGGACCGCAATCGCGAATTAAATCATAAACGAGCCTCCGGAATTCAGATTCCGGAGGCTCGTGCTATTTTTATATATGAAGAAGCTTCGACGTCATCCCTTCACCGATCCAGCCGTAACCCTCGAAAGAAGCTTTTCGAGCCGATGGCGAATTGAACGAGCACCGGCAGCGTTCCGATCGACAGTCCAAGGATTTGCGCCGCGAGATCGGTTCTGTACGCCGAACCAAGCGTCGTGATGCCGGGAGGAATCGTGTACATTTCCGGCTTGTTAATGACGATCAGCGGCAGCAAGTAGTTATTCCACGACCAGAGGAAGACAAGCAGAGACAGCGTGGTTACTGCCGGATAAATAAAGGCCAGCACGATCCGGAAGAAGATCCCGAGATCCGAACAGCCGTCGATGTATACGAAGAGGCGGCTGGAGCATTTGTTCGGAAGCCATGCGTCCGTACAGATCGAGAGCGTTGTTGGTGAAGGTACGTGCGTCTCATACGGATTCCTAAGGTGAGTAAATAAACCGAAAGCTTAAATCATTCTTCCGGCTGCTGTCATAACGTACGAAGCCGTAATTCATAGAAATACTGAACGATTGGATGCTTTAGCTTTACCTTCTCGCTCATGTTTAAGAGGCGCTTTTTGCCAACCCGCCTGTCCACCAAAGCCAGAATATTAAATAGGATATCTTTGCTCTCCAAGCTTTCCTCTATAGGGCGGGATAAAAACTTATTAGCTTCCGCTACAAAGTCTGATTTACTTAATGAGGTCTGTGCGGCTAAAAGCTCCTTTGCGTATACGGATACTTTTCTGCCTCTGGCAATAACTTTTAGCCGATCTTCCGGAACTTGTCCTTTTGTATCCTTTCTGACCGCTTCGATTTCTTCGTTGGTAACGGGAATTTGGATATTGGGATCATTCTTAATCTCGAGCTCCGTCTGATACCATCTGATGAATGTTGTTCCGTCATTCATGTTAAATACTTTCTTTTTATCTACAGCGATATAGCTAAGTCCTGCTTTATCGGGTAAATAACGGTAGCTTGTCGCAATATATTCGACCTTCCCCAATAAGGCTGGACAGAGAAAACTCTCCAGTTGTTGCTTCAATTTACTCCAGGACATGTCTTCCTCCCATGTTCGAATCTTAATACCTAATCATACAATAAACAACACAACGTTCATACTAGTTCCATATGTTTGCATGAAAAAGCCAAACGGAATTCTCCCGTTTGGCTTCAAATAATCAATTGCGTTTATGAATTAGTTGTTGCTTTGCAACCATTGGAAATGGAAGCTTCCATCTTGATCCACCCGTTCAAACGTATGGGCACCGAAGTAATCCCGTTGTGCTTGAAGCAGGTTGGCCGGCAGATTTGCCGTCCTGTAGCTGTCATAATAAGCAAGCGCCGAAGAGAATGCCGGAACAGGAATACCCCTGGTTACCGCGATCGCAATGACTTTACGCCACGCTTCCTGGTATTTTTCGATGACGCCGCCGAAATATTCGTCTAAGAATAAGTTGTTCAACGCCGGATCCCTGTCGTATGCGTCTTTGATGTTTTGCAGGAAGCCTGCTCGGATAATGCAGCCTCCGCGGAAAATCATGGCGATGTTGCCATAATTCAAATTCCAACCGTAATGCTCCGAGGCAACCTTCATCTGAGCAAATCCCTGCGCGTAAGAAGCGATTTTACTAGCATACAGAGCTTGTCTTACGGCTTCAATAAATTCATCACGCTCACCTTCGTATTTCTGTGACGCGGGACCGCTCAACTTTTTGCTTGCTGCTAAGCGTTCCTCTTTCATTGCAGAAATGAACCGGGCAAAGACGGATTCCGTTATGATCGAAAGCGGGACGCCGAGATCAAGCGCGCTTTCGCTGGTCCATTTGCCAGTTCCTTTTTGGCCGGCCGAATCCAAGATTACGTCCACCATTGGTTTGCCAGTGTCCGGATCTTTCTTGGAGAAAATATCCGAAGTAATCTCGATTAGATAACTGTCCAGCTCTCCATCGTTCCATTTACTGAAAATGCTATGCAATTCGTCAGCATCCACATTCAGCACGTCTCTGAGCAGATGGTAAGCTTCGCCGATCAGCTGCATATCCCCGTACTCAATGCCGTTATGCACCATTTTGACATAATGGCCGGCGCCGCCCTCCCCGATATAAGTCGAGCAAGCATCGCCGTTCACTTTGGCGGAGATGGCGGTCAGAATCGGCTCTACAAGATCATAGGCATCACGCTGGCCTCCGGGCATGATAGACGGCCCTTTGAGCGCTCCTTCTTCGCCTCCGGAAACCCCTGCCCCAATGAAACGAATGCCTTGAGCCTCCAATTGTTGGTTTCTGCGCTGCGTATCCGGGAAGTGAGCATTACCACCGTCGATAATGATATCTCCAGGACTGAGATGAGGCACTAGCTGATTGATAGTATCATCCGTTGGTGCTCCCGCTTTAACCATAATTAAAATTTTGCGAGGTACCTCCAGAGACTGTACGAATTCTTCGATGCTGTAGGTGCCCGCAAAGTTCTTGCCTGGTGCTTCGGCCAGAAGTTCTTTCGTTTTTTCCGGAGAACGGTTATACAAGGCTACCGTAAAGCCTTTGCTTTCTATATTCAGGGCCAAGTTTTTGCCCATTACGGCTAATCCAACCACGCCGATTTGATTCTTGCTCATTTGTAATCTCCTCCAATATGATGCGAAGTATTTTATTGCTCTTTGATAGCTCCACTATAATATGAAATCAAACCATATACCAAATTAATAAATTTTAGGGTTGGTATAGATGTGGTCTATGACCTAAAACGCGCCGCTAATCCCAATCACCTTAGTGGCATTATGTAGTTAACAAACGTTCTTATCAAAGACTGAAACTCAGAGGAAAAGTCACCGCCGGTCATAAAGCATACTTAACAAACATAAGACCCGCAAGATGGACGATAAGTGTCCATTCTTACGGGTCTTCATTATCATTTAGGTCTATTTTTTCGAACGTTTCTTGGACGATGCTTTAACTTGTTTCCCGCTTTTCACGCTCGACACCATAACATTTTTCTCCGTATGCGTGTAATAGTGCTGATAAACAGGACAACAATGATGTTGCTTCACCGTTTCAATATTTTGAATGACTTTCACAAGCTGTGGGTGGTAGTAGTTTTCGTATTGGATAATTGGAGGATCATAGATCGTTTGCGTTGGACAATCGGGACAAAAATTAGCTTCATTCATACTACCTACATTACCCATGTAATAGTTACGGTTCACTGTAAATTATCCCCTTCCAGGTTTGGATTACAACTCATTGTATTCACAGCGGTGTAATACGGCCTGTACGCTTGACCCGGCAGGCGATAGCCTCCAATGTTTCTGCGGTTTGACAGACGGGATAATTACCGTGTACTGTAACTGCTCTAAAGGTCATTATTAATTCAATTTAAAGGAACGAGTTTTGAAGCATTGGAAATCTGCCCTTTTGTTCATCAGAAAACACCCGACGGACGTAACTAATTCAACACGATTCCAAACCCTATACTCAAAAGAACCACAGAGGCCAGACCTAAGATAACTCCCAGTGCCAACGATTTAAGGGTAAACCAGCGGAATTGCCCCTGCTCTGTTTTATCGATTTTGTGAATGCGGTATAGGATGGCCGCGTTGCCCAATAAGGCAAAGATTAAAACTAGAATAGCTATAATCGTCCAATACCCGGACACCTCCCGAATTTGCATGGGACTGTCATTCCTTATGCGAGTAAAGGTCACCAATTGATTCACTAGCAAGAACGTTAAGGCAAATAGTCTCACAATCCGCCCTTTTCGATCTTGCTTCTTGCCTAACTTATTCCGCTCATATTCCGCAATTTCACGCATAAACCGGGGGCTGTGCATGAAGAGAAGATGCTTCGGAAAAAAGAGGCTCCAAAATTCGAAAAGCAACAAAACCCCATATAAAAAAACGCCTATACGATAAATATCCCTAGGTGACGGTTGTAGAACAAGAAAGAGACCGCCGGATAATGGAATGAGATGCAAAGACAGGCATTGATGAAAATGAGTTGTTTCACGCGCAAGGATTTAAGTCTATTCGAGTCCATGGCTGGCACACTCCTTCCGGTCCATATTACAGCACCGCCATATTTTACCACATAAAGGGATTTTGGGACTAGGAGATTATCGGACCAGATGGAGGGTTAACTGGCGGCTGTCTAACCGGTTTATTGTTTGAGCTACTGCTTTGAATTGAATAATTGAGGAGCTTTTATGGAATGTTGTTACTGTTCCCAGCCTTGCTTCTCACAATCTCACCTATGGAAGTTTCTGCTTCGACATAGGAATGCTACATATTAATCAAAAAGGAGCAGTTGCCATGTTGGCAAACTACTCCCCAATATCTGTTTTCTTAATAATAAATCCTTATTTAAATGCCGAGTAAGGAATAACGAACCTAGGCAAGCCCTGTGCAGCTCCCATTAACTCACCTTCTGTAAAGTAAATGACTACTCCGGTATGGCTCAGGTAAAAGTCGCGATCTGCCTTAATGGTTTTGAAAGGCGTGATCACCTCAAGCTTACGGTCTTTAATTTGTTTTTTGATCTGATCGTTAATGATCGTAACATAATTCGCCTTGCCTTCGGTCACATCCTTTAAGGTGAGTTCATTCCCCGTGTTTAGATCAAACGTGTGAGGAATGAGCGTGTGGAGGTCATGCGCTCCGCCTGAATCGATGCTGTAATAAGTGTAAAGACTAAGCTTTCCTTTTTCGTTGTACGTAACTTCGAAAGCTCCCTTAAGATTGCTGTTGCTGATGGTGTCATACTCGTTATGCTGGCTTGCTAAGGCTATTGTCTTCTCAGCCTCTTGCTTCAACAGCGCATTGATTTTGGTCTGTACTTCCGTATTTCCCATACCAGAAATGACAGGGTAATAAACCAAACGCTTCTTGCCGCCGCTGTTATCGCTTAACGAGTGGGCTTGGATCGTCAACTTGTTCTCGGCAATAACCTTAATGCCGATTTGTTTAGAACCTGATGTGTACGTCACTTCATAACCCATGCGTTCCAATAAAGAGCGTAATGGCAGATATGTCGTATTATCCTGTGTGATTACATGCAAACCATTAATGAGTTGTCCGTTTAAGCTCGCGGTGTCGTTTTTCAGATCCAGCTTCATGGTCCGGCTGTGCCCGGTAACGGTAACCACTTGAGTCGTTTTATCAAAATTTGTTCCTAATCCTAACGCCTTATTCAAGTTTCGCAAAGCAATATAAGTGGAGCCGTCGCTGTTGATGGTACCAATGTTACTCTTAACTCCCTCAATGCTAAAAGATTGATCCGTGATGGTGAATTTCGTTTTGGTTGCAGCCGCAGCTACTTGACCTGCTGGCAGTGACAGGACCAACGGAGAAGCTAATAATGCCGTAGCAAGGGCTAACCCAATTCTTTTTTGTTGTATAAATTTCATATATAACATCCCTTTCGTAGAGGGTATTACCCCTTCAATATAAATTAGTTTACTACTAAACGAGCCTTCAACCTTAAAGGTTTCAAATGACCTAATTGAGCTGCATTTTAATCAGAATAAGGATAACGGTCAGCATCCGTGCTGACGATGGGACCCTTTGTTTTAACCTTATGCTACAACCGGATTACCTGAAATGTAGCATTCTTAACATCGGCCAGCACCTCCATTTGTTCTTACAAGTTGAAGTATAGGAGGTTCCTGTGTCCAACGTGTGTATTTGAAATGGATTTCTGGAGAAAACTAATGACGTCGGAACAATAGCTCAATAAAACCAGCTGTTACTTACTCTTTTGAGTTAAACTGTCCGTTTAACGCAACAAAGCTGCCGACTTAGAATCGACAGCTCCATCACATATCTAATTTTATATTTTGTGGTTATAGGGATCCGCCACTGCGGGTCCTTTTACTTGCTGTTGTTGGCTATGCCTTCACACTATTACATGACGACTGTCTGCAATATCTTGTAAGGAAGATAGGATTCCACAACACATTACCAAAGAGGCAACTGTTGCTGAAGTGAATGCAGACGGCAATCTGATCATCCTGCGTCAGGGCACAAACAATTGGGTCTGTTTTCCCGGTGATGAGAATCTGATTGGCAATCCCCCTATGTGTGCCGACCCCATGGGTTTGGCAACGAATGGGCATCAGCTTACCGATTTGATCTATATTCTCCCATTACCTGTCATAGTTATCTGATGTAAAAACAATATCACCGTCTCCTAACCGAAGAATGACTTTATAATCCCCCTTGTTGAAGCTCTCGATCGTGCTGCCAAACATAAAGGAGGTATTGTCGCTTTCCAAGATCGGTGACGGCAGCAATTCGCGAGGTTTTACAAGAACACCAACAATAGGCTTAATACCATTTCTGTCTTTTTTTCCATAAATCGGTTCTGTTTTTACAAGCAAGGCTTTTCCGTTCGTAAGCTCCATATTTATTTGCCACAAGTCCCCCTCAACGCTCGTGTTATAGATGAGATCTTTCTTGGAGATAGGCGAGCCAATGGCCATAAGGTAAGTAAACAGCGCAAAAACCAGCAGGAGTACTGTTAATCCCGTAACCACTTTCTTCGTTGCTTTTTTTCGCACTTTTTTCAAAAAATCAATTTCCTTCTTATTTACATGTAAATTGGCGTTGTCTATGGAAGTGGACAGTTTAGCAAGTAGCTCACGGCATGCTTCGCATTCCTGTAAGTGTTGCTGGAGGTCATGTTCAGTTTCCGCGCTGAGCAAGCCGTCTATATAACTTGGCAAAAGATCTTGGACAATATGGCATTTGATCATTTATATTACCTCCATCATTTTTTGTTTTGCTCGGTAGAAAGTAACGCGTGCCCAATTTTCACTTTTGCCTAGTATTTCACCTATTTCTGCGAAGGAAAATTCACCGGATATACGCATATGTACTATTTCTCGCATTGGCTCACTCAATTGGTGAATGGCTTTATACAAGTCCATTTTGTTGCTTTGGAACAGGAGGGCTTCTTCCGGCGACCTATTCGGAGAAGGGATTTCTTCGTGCAGCTCTTGGTTTGAATTCCTTTTCCTTTTCCCAAGTTCCTGATACCACGCGTGCTTAGCGATCTGGCAAAGCCAAACGCTTATTTTACAGGAGCCGTTGTAAGTATGAATCGAGTAAACAGCGCGGTAAAATGTTTCCTCCGTTAATTCCTCAGCCAAATCTTCGTCATGAGTGAGGCTAAGTAAATATCGGTAGACGCTATCTGCATAACTTTTGTAGATTTTTTCTATATCCTCCGCCACTTTCTCACTCCCTTCGACTATATATCCAATAAATTGATAGTTCGTTACAATTGAGATAAAATTTTATAATATACGTATCACAAAGTCTTTTTGCATTCCCGCTGATAGAGCCGTTACACTGAACCATACCATAATTAGGCATCTAGTCGATATCATTGGAAGCATCGAGGATAATAGTTTAGAATCTTGCTTAATTTGATTAAATAGTAGGTTCTATGCAAAGAAACCACTCCATTTGTCAGGAGTGGTTTTGTCTTTATATACTACTATGTATATTTTGTGGTCAACTTGATTTCTGGTCCTTTGTCATGTACAAGATCAAATCGTTATCTGCACAAACGTTAACAAATGGCATCACTACTTCATTATGATAAATGAGCCCTCTGCCGTCTGGCACATATCCCCGTTTTGCATACAAACGCTGTGCTGGCCCGTAGTAGTGATGCATTCCCACCCCAACTCCGACCTTGCCGAACTTCTCGAACGCTATCTTTTCAACCGCATCCATTAACCTATTGCCGATACCAAGTCTTTTTAACGGTCCAATGACATTAAAATCATTAATTTCGGGTATCCCTTGATCAACAAAGGGCGGATAATACGAAGTTGAAATAAGATGTAAGCTTCCTGCGAACCGGCCATCGTAAAAAGCTAGCAAGGTTACTTTTTCACCAGACTGATTTTCTTCCCAGCATTTCATGATGTCATCCACCTGCCGTTCAATCCCGTTATGCTGAAAGACTTGATGTATGGTCTCAATGTCATTGACTGTCATTTGTCGAATTTGTATGTTATACGATTAACTGCTCTCTACTTCAATTAAAGCCAGCAACGGATCACTGATCTGCTGCCGGCTTATTGTTGTGAACTATCGTTCTTTATTTATTACCAAGCTGCTCCGCCAAACCAATTAGAAGTCCTTCGCTTCCGCGAATGTAGCAGAGCTTATACGAGTTCTCGTACTGAACTACTTCGCCAACGAGCTGAGCGCCATGCTTAAGAAGTCTGGATACCAATTCCTCAATGTCTTCAACGGTAAACATGACGCGGAGATAACCGAGGGCATTTACAGGAGCAGTTCGGTGATCTGCTATCGTAGGTGGGTTGAGAAATCGCGATAGTTCAAGCCGGCTGTGACCATCTGGGGTAACCATCATAGCAATCTCTACATTCTGTGTACCGAGCCCGGTTACGCGACCAGCCCATTCACCTTCGACTGCAGCTCTCCCTTCGAGCTTCAAGCCAATCTCCTCAAAAAAAGAAATTGCTTTATCAAGAGATTCTACAACGATGCCAACATTGTCCATTCTTAGTACTTTGTTTTTTTCCATAGTTTTCATCTCCTTATATAAACAAAAATCTTGTCACCGTTCATGATAACAAAGATAAACCTTATACTTTAACAATTCGGAGTTACGATATTATCTCCTGCCTATTATTTGTCTCGATCTCCAACCATGACTTTAGTCCTATTTAATTTTTGCAAACACTTACATTATGAAAGTACTCGTGATATACTACCCCTATAAAAATTTACAAATAAAGGGGGATATTTTTGAGTCACAGCATCCTTTTAGACAACACGAGGTTTACATTAAAGCTGGATAATGAACTGACAAACGCTGCTGCCAACATTTTATATTCCATTAGAGGATGCGAAGTTTTACAAGTCTGTTATGAACCATCTAACGTTGGTCCCATCATTGACGAAACACCAAGAGAGTTTTTTGGTTTGATCGATTTTCGAATCATAAGTAACAATTTGAGTCTGGAAAGGATCCTGGAGATTTTAAACCAAGAACTCCTCACCTCATTTGAATAAAACGATTAATAAGATAAAACGCCAGTTTAAGACAATTGTCTTAAACTGGCGTTTTTTTTGTATTATATAAAAACATCATTTCTTTCGAGGCTCCTCCAACTCTTCTGATCAACTAATAAAGAACATGAATAGTGATCATTTGGGTACAGGGCACCTTAATGATCACTAAAAGAATAACTTCACTTTTTTTATACTACTAAAGAGGTTTGGGTTTACTTTCGAGATCGTCAAGTAGTACCGCTGCCAATGCCCTGATAATAATAACCAATTTCTCGCATCCGCTTAGCATCCATCATATTGCGCCCGTCAAAGAAGTTGGGTTGCCCGAGGAACGCCTTTGCTTTCTTCCAATCCAGCTGTCCGAACTCGGGCCATTCCGTGCATAGTATAATCGCATCCGCGCCTCTTAATGCTTCTTCGGCCGACGTACAGACCTTCACCGCCTTGTAGGAAGCGTGCGCCGGTAAAGCCGCAATGGGATCAAACAATTGAACGTTGGCCTGTTCGAGCAACAATTGATCAATGATCCGTATAGCCGGCGCTTCCCGAATATCGTCTGTATCCGGCTTGAACGCAAGCCCCAGTATCGTAATGGTTTTGTCCGCGAAGCCCGTGAGCCGCGACCGGGCCTTGTCGAGCAAATAGGCGTATTGCGTGCGGTTGACTTCTATGACTCCCTCCAAGATACGAAGATTTACATGATGCTTTCTCGAAGTCATAACCAATTCAGAGACATCCTTAGGAAAACAGGAACCTCCGTACCCCAGGCCGGCTTGCAGAAAACTTGACCCGATCCGAGGATCAAGGCCCATCCCTTCGGCAATCTCCTTTACGTTGACCTCCAGCTCGTCACAGAGTCTCGCAAGCTCGTTCATATACGATATTTTAGTTGCGAGAAACGAATTGGATGCATATTTGATAAGCTCTGCGGTCCTCGGCGTGGTTACAATCCAAGGGCACGCAAAAGAATAGTACAGCTTCTGAAGCTGCTCCGTTGCCCGCTGGCTATCGGTACCGATCACGATACGGTCGGGCCGCAAAGCGTCTTCGACGGCTTTGCCTTCTCTCAGAAATTCGGGATTGGAAGCAACATCGAAGGGATAGGTCAATTGCTGCGCCGCTTCTATCCACTTTTTGATCTGCTCCTGCGTTCCGACGGGTACGGTGCTTTTGGTGACGACAAGTTTATAGCCTTTCATGGAACGCCCGATATCCTCGGCGGCTTGCCCAATATAGCGCAGGTCTGCGCTTCCATCCGGCAGCGATGGCGTTCCGACGCAAAGGAAAATAACGTCGTGTTCTTCGATGGCGGTTTTTTTATCCGTCGTAAACTGCAAGCGGCCGCTTCGTACATGCTTGGCAATCAGGTCTTCAAGGCCAGGTTCATGAAAATGCAAGCGTCCCTGCCTCAGCCGTTCGATTTTGCCCGCATCGATATCAAGTCCGGTTACCTGCCAGCCGATCTCGGCAAAAACCATTGCGGTCGTGGCCCCTACATAGCCCGTACCGATAATCAGAATTTTCAAGGCTCCTTCACCTCTTTATCAATCAGTCCCCCAGCGACAATGGAATGTTCACCGATAATGACATTTTTAATAGGAAATGGGAGATCTTTCATATGAACCCCATTCAAAATGATGCTATTCTCGATATGACAGTTTTCTATCCTGGAGCCCGCACCCACCGAAACGTAAGGGCCGATCCGGCAATCCTTCAGCACGCAGTCCTTATCGATCGATACCGGCTCTACGATTGTGCAGCGCTCCATCCGGACAGAGTCGTGCACCCGTTTCTGTAATGCCTCCGCGTTCAGCAATTTCCGATTAGCCAGCAGCCAACGATCCTTCGTACCGACGTCAATGTTTAATTGGTCCGTAACATGGTAAGCGACGACATGCCGCTGCTCGATTAACCACTGAATCGCATCCGTTATTTCGTACTCGCCCCGTTTAGAGGGAGTAATTTCGTTAACGGCGCCAAAGATCTCATTCGTAAACGCGTAGCCTCCTATTACCGCTAAATTAGACTTCGGATGCTCCGGTTTCTCTTCCAGGCCTACGATACGCGAATCTTGGATCTCCGCTATGCCGTAATCCTGTGGTTCTGCAACTTCCGCGAGCAATAAGGACGCTTGTACACCGCCAAGCTCGACATCGTTCTTCAGATCGGATAGCGGAGCGGAAATCAAATTATCCCCCAGAAGAAGCAGGAATGCTTCGCCTGATATATAGCCTTCCGCTTGTTTCAGCGCATTCGCGATCCCCTTGGGCTCTTGCTGGTAGATGTACGTAATCGCGATTCCCAATGCTTCTCCTTCGCCGAATCGCCCGCGAATGTCGGCTTCTTGGGTGGGATGAATAACTATGCCGATACGATCTATTCCAAGCTCCAATAATTTCATGATTGATAATTGCAACAGGGGCGTATTTGCGACAGGTATAAGCGTCTTTGGCCGATTATTGGTAAACGGATATAAACGGCTTCCTTTTCCTGCGCAGAGAATCAATCCCTTCAACGGCTTCTCACCTCTTTCTATCAACTTCTATTATTCTATTAAAATGACCTTCACTTGGTATGGGCGTATACTGTACGCGGATTAAATTAGGACGCTGGAATTGGTGAAAGCGCCGTGCCCTGCACAGGAGTCCATTCATATCCTACAAGGAATGCCTATGGGAAGATATGGACCTAAGGAGTTGAGAGACATTTGAGAATTGCTCAAATATCGACGAATACGATTCCTGTACCTCCGAAGGATTACGGAGGCACGCAGCGCGACGTGCATTATTTAACGGAAGAGTTGGTCAACCGGGGGCATGAAGTGTTTCTGTTTGCTAAGAAAGGCTCAACCTCGAATGCGACCCAAACGTTCGAATATGAGTCGGATGATCCGAAAAAGCAGCTGGATTTTATTATTAAAAACCTCCCGCCAGACGTGGATATCATACACGATCACTACGGTATCGTTGCGAAAGCGAACCCGCCTATTCCGACTATCAGCAATTCCCATTCCAAAGGGATCAAGGGAGACGTGCAGCTTCGGGTATACGTCAGCAAATTCATCCTCCGTAAATACGGAAAACGAAAAGGCTATGCCGTCCATAATGGTATCCGCATGGAGGATTACACCTACACGAAAGACAAACAAAACTACCTGCTCTTCATGGGAAGATTAATCAAGGAAAAAGGCGTACACCTCGCCATTAAGGTTGCCAAAAAAACAGGCATGCGGCTTATCATTGCCGGCACAATGAACGACAAAGCCTATTTCAATGCTAAAATCAAACCTCATCTGGGCAGCAAAATCAGTTATATCGGCCCTGTCGGCGGAGACCGCAAACGCGAGCTGCTCGCCAACGCAAGCTGCGTCCTGTTCACGTCGACTTGGGATGAACCCTTCGGACTAGTCCTCATCGAATCGCTGGCCAGCGGCACGCCCGTACTAGGCTTCAAGAAAGGCGGCGTTGCCGAGGTGCTTAAAGGAATGCCTCAGCTCCTATGCAGAACGACATCCGACATGGCGATGAAGGTTAAATACCGCAAGAAGAGGCTGCCCAAAGCCAGCGAATGCAGACGTTATGCCAGAACCCGCTACTCCGACCACATCATGACGGATCGATTCTTAAGTTTGTACCAAAAAATCATCGATAATAAACTGTACAAAATTAAAAAAAATACATTATGGAACCGACGCGAAGCCAAGCTTCTGGCTGCGCCGAATGGAGATGACAAGTAAGATGATCACCGTAATCGCATGTACGATGAGATCCTCATTCATTGATAATGTATTCGACAATTACGATCGGCAGGTTTGGAAGGACAAACAAATGATTATTGTCTTGAATAACGATAAAATGGATATCGAACTCTATCAGGAAAGGGCAAGCCAATATCCGGAGAACGAAGTGAGAGTGATCCAGCTTCCCCAGGAATACAAGCTCGGCAAATGCCTGAACTACGCCATCAATATGGCCCAGGACGGCATCATCGCCAAGTTTGACGATGACGATTACTACGGGCCCAAATTTTTGCGTGAAACTGCCCGTGCAATCAAAAGCGGCAAAGCGTCCATCGTGGGGAAACATACCTCTTACGTTTACTTTGAGGCAACTCGTTCGCTGATGGTTTTCCGCAGGGGGGGAGAAAGGAAATACGCGCGCAGCATAAAGGGCGGCACGTTGGTCTTTCGGAAGTCGGTCTGGAAGCGTGTCCCGTTTCCCGAGTTCAAAAAGGTCGGCACGGATTCCGGCTGGGTTGGGCGGTGCATCCGCAGAGGCTTTCGCGTGTATTCGGTATCCAAGCGGCATTATGTTTGCATTAGAAGAAGGAATACGAACAGTCATACGCAAAAGAAAAGCACACGCCTCTATATGTCGCACTGCAGGCTTGTTCGCAGGACGAAGGATTACAGACGGTACGTAAATTAGGGATACAGGTACCGACAAATCAAAACACATCCCCCTCTTGAAATGCAGCCCCTTGGATTACGAAGATGGCCGCATTTCTTATTTTAACAGATGGCTATGTTAAACTCTGATGTTGATTTTTAAGCATAAGAAAACCGCCTTGTTGAATAAGGCGGTTTATTGTGCTAATGTTCCTCATTAGTCAACACTTCTCTACCGTTTGAAGCGTCGTCATTATCATCAATAAGCCGCAAACTTATAAGCGTAATGCCGTGCTCTCTCCATACATAATCTTTCAAATTTTTTATCAATTTCAAACCATTCTTAGGAATCGGATACTCATACGACGAAACTTCAACATGAAGATCGCTCCCTTTCAACTCGACCATACATGTCTTAATGTTTCATTTGAATATCGTTTAATGACAGATAAAATCCCTCCGGTCAACTAGACATACTCAGGCTTCATGAACCATGAGTACGCTGTTTTCCGAGAGGGATCTTATTTCTCCAATGATTTTTCGTTTATCTGATAAAGCAGCTTCTGGATCGTTTTATTAAGTACTCCGATTTCCGCTTCGGTCATCCCGCTTGCTTCTAGAAGCGACATCGGTACGCACATCGTTTGATCTTTGAGCGCAATTCCTTTGTCGGTAATCCGGATATGCAGGACGCGTTCATCTTCCTTCGAACGTTCTCGCCGTAGAAGTCCCGCTGCTTCCATGCGCTTCAGCATTGGTGTCAATGTACCGGAATCCAGGACTAATTGATCGCTGATATCTTTGACCGACATCGTTTCTTGCTCCCATAGAGCAAGCAAAACCAAGTATTGCGGATAGGTTAAGTCCAAATCGTCCAGCAACGGTCGGTACATGCGAAAAATTGCTCTTGAACATGCATATAACGAAAAACACAAATGAGCATCCAACGGTATATGAGGTCCCTTATTATCTTGTTTCATTGATTATCCCTCCTCTTACGTTTTATCTTCAGCCCATTGTCCTTCATATTACATTCCCTTTTCCAAAAAAACAATGTGCTTCCTAGTCGCTTGACAGAAATCGGATTAGAAAATAGAGAAAGCCCTATGAGCAACAATTGTCAAAGGGCTTTCCAGGTCTAGAGTTACTTATTCTGTAACACCGCGCAGGGCTGACAAAGCGGCATCGAAGTTTGGAGAATCCGACAGTTCGCTCAAATATTCGACGTAGCGGATGGTATCGTCGGCGTCGACGATAAAGATCGCCCGTTGATCAAGCTGCAATTCTTTAATTAAGACGCCATAGGCCTCGCCAAAGGAACGGTATTTGTAGTCCGATAAGGTAACAACGCGCTCAATGCCGGCGGTCGCGCAAAATCTGCTCTGCGCAAACGGCAAGTCAACCGAAATAGTCAAAACGACCACGTCATCTCCGAGCTTCGACGCTTCTAGATTAAACCTGCGTGTTTGCGCGTCGCATACATCGGTATCTAGCGAAGGTACGACGGAAATAAGCTTGATTTTGCCTGCGTAGTCGGAAAGGCTGACTTCAGTCATAAGGTCTTTGTTAATAGTGAAAGCAGGCGCTTTATCCCCGACTTTCAATTCCGGTCCCATTAATGTAATCGGTTGTCCGCCAATTGTTGCAATACCAGTACGTTCTTGTGTCATCATAATAACCTCCATTAGATAATTAGTTTTTTTCTTGCTGTCCATGTTAATTACTGCTGTGCTCGAATAAGAAGCTTTCGCAATCCAAAGCCGCTTTGCAGCCGCTGCCTGCCGAGGTAATCGCCTGGCGGTAAATCGGATCCATGACGTCTCCGCAGGCGAATACGCCGGGAACATTCGTACGGGAGGTTCCCGGAACGACTTTCACATAGCCGTGCTCGTCGGTTTGAATCTGGCCGCCTAAGAATCCGGTATTCGGACGATGGCCAATCGCAAGGAAGATGCCGTCCGTTTCTAGAAGCTCATCTTCCCCTGTGGCGTTGTTGCGGACTTTAAGAGCGGTTACTCCTTTGTCACCGGCTACCACTTCGAGCGGAGTCGAATTAAGGCTCCATTCGATTTTCGCGTTCCCGCGGGCACGGTCCTGCATGATTTTAGATGCACGAAGTTCTTCTCTGCGATGCACAAGGCGGACCTCGGAAGCAAATCGCGTCAAAAATTGCGCCTCCTCCATCGCGGTATCGCCGCCTCCGATGACAATGATTTTCTTGTTTCTGAAGAAGAATCCGTCACAGGTTGCACAGGTGCTAACCCCTTGGCCGATATTCTCGACTTCGCCGGGAATGCCGACCATTTTCGCGGATGCGCCGGTCGATAGGATTACCGCGTCCGCCGTGATTTCGCCGCCGCCTTCCAAGTACAACGTGAACGGACGCTTCGATACATCCACCCGGGTTATGTAGCCGGATTGAATTCGTGCTCCAAATCGCTCGGCTTGCTTCCGCATATTCTCCATGAGCTCTGGCCCCGTGATCCCCTCCGGAAAACCGGGAAAGTTCTCGACTTCTGTCGTTGTCGTAAGTTGTCCGCCCGGCTGCGATCCTTCAATAATGAGTGGTGACAGATTCGCCCGAGCCAAATAGATGGCCGCCGTTAATCCCGCAGGACCCGTTCCTATAATAACCGTTTGATGATGCATTATGATTTCCTCCTCGATTTCGTTTGCCAACTAATCATTTGTTCACAAACTTTATGCATTGATCATACCCCCTCCAAATTAGTTTGTCAACAAATTAATTTTAAACAATTAGATTGTCGGTACCAAAATACCATGTTTTATATACTAAATATTCGGATCATTTTATTTCTACATTAAAGCTCGCACCAAACCGAATTTCTCCAAATTAATTTGTTGACAAACCATTTGTGCACAAATATTATAAAGGAGCAAACCAACCAAAACTTACCACGAGGTGAGGTAGAACAGACGGATCGCAAAACCCACAACTTTGAGGAGGAAATGATGATGAAAACGTTGAAAAGCAAAAAAGTATTGACGCTGTCGCTTGCAATTGCACTTATTGGTACGGGAACAGGAATCGGTACGAGCCTTATAAGACCGCATGTCGCGGATGCGCAGCATTATTCATCCGGCGTTGTGAATACGAGCAGCGGCCACTACGTAACGGTCGGAAACAACGTAAAGCTGTACGTCGAGGACGTAGGCGAAGGTAAACCCGTGGTCTTCATCCACGGATGGCCGGCCAATCACGAAATGTATGAATACCAACAAACCGTATTGCCTAAAAAAGGAATTCGCTTCATCGGAATAGATCTGCGTGGTTTCGGCAAGTCCGATCACCCTTATGATGGTTATGATATGGATACCTTCGCGGACGACGTGCGCCAGGTCATCGACAAGCTTGAATTAAAGGATGTGACACTAGCCGGATTCTCGATGGGCGGCACGGTAGCGACGAACTATATGATTAGACATAAAGGACATGCGGTGTCCAAGCTGATGCTGTTCGGAGCCGCTTCCCCTAGCTGGAGCCAGCGCGAAGGCTATCCATACGGAATTACGAAGAAAGATATCGATAACATCGTGGCCAGCCTAAATGCGGACCGCCCTAACATGCTGAAAAGCTTCGGCGACGACTTCTTCTACAAACAACCAAGCCCGGCTTTCCGGGCATGGTTCGATCAAATGGGACAATCCTCAGATCCACGCGCGACGATTGAAAGCATACAATCGGTCGCGGAAACGGATCTGCGCGCAGGCCTGAAAACGATCAAAGTCCCTACGCTCATTTTGCACGGCGTTCACGACAAGGCGGTACCGTTCGTTATAGCGGAACAGCTGCATAAAGGCATTCAGAATTCCACGCTTATCCCGTTCCAAAATAGCGGTCACGGTCTCTTCTTTGAAGAAAAAGACAAATTCAACGATGAAATCGTCAAGTTTGTCAAATCGTAAGCAAGTTCCAAGTTGCCTAAAAACCCCGCCGAATGCTCGGCGGGGTTTTCCATTCTCTTGCGATTAAGTTTTAACCGGCTCAGAATTCCGATCCCTTACACGGTTATCTTCAATGATTTAACCAGAACCCATGCGATTCGTTTCGTTAAAGTAGTCTTTCGGTCAACCATAAGCCACCTAATAAAAAAGCGATCGCTGAACATATATGGACTACTCTTGCTGAATATCTCCATTTCTGAATCAAAAGAAGAAGCGGCAGCAAGATTGCAAGAATTCCCAGCTGAGCGATCTCTATTCCTAAATTGAAGCTAAATATATTAAACGCTAAATAGTTTTTCGCCAAATGCATCCCTTTTAATAAATCGGCAAATCCCATTCCGTGAATTAACCCGAATACAAAAGTAATCATCCAACGCTTCTTCACATTTTTCTTGAAAATATTCTCGATAGCAACATAACAAATACTAAGGGCAATCGCCGGTTCCACGATAATAGCCGGTACGTTAATAATGTCAAGCACCGTTAAGGTCAAGGTTAAGCAGTGCGCGACGGTAAACGCCGTAATAACCGCCGCGTATTGTTTAATCGTTTGCCTTGCAATTAACAAAGAAAAGATAAATAACAAATGATCATAGCCGGTTAATATATGTTCCATGCCTAGTCTCAAGAACGGAAAGAAAGATGAAATCACTTTATGAGCCCTCCTGATGAGCCATTCATTTTTTTGGAGAAAGCAAAACTGGAAACGGCACTGATTAATAAAATCGCAAGGATTGAACCCCACATTAACCATTTGAATAGCGTTGTCAGCGGATCGGCATAAATTTCTATTAACGCGTTAATGCTTGTCTGCCTTCCGCTGTAAATCGTCAAGTAATAAGCCAGGAACGAAGCGGCCGCTATATGCAAGACACTTAGGCCAATATAAGCGACTCGGCCTGATTTCTCGAAGAACGGAGCAAATAGTCTTGTAACGATCACGAAAAAGACGGCTAAGCCAAACAGCCAACAGAAAAATCGAATGTTCGTGTCCGGTTCTCGCGTGATAAACAAGGTTAACATAGGACCAAGCGTAACGAGGGCAAGCAGCTGCAACGGCCTGGCAAGCTGACTTGCATAGCTGCGTAAATGAAAATACCGCCAAAATCGAAGCGAAATCAACATCACAACCACCGTTAGAGCATACAGAAGAGAACCAATAAAGGCATACAGCATGTTACGCTGCTTAATAATCTCGCTTTTTTTCAACGCGTAATTAAAGTCTTCACCCGGTCCGTTCAACGCAATTGCCTGATCAATAGCCCGAATGGCCTTGCCGAAACGATGCTGTTTAAGGAGGATGTCGGCATACAACTGCAAGGCTGAGGACTTATCCTCACTTGACAGACTGGGCTTGCCGAAGCCGTCCATGTATTTTTCCGCATGCTCTTCCGCCTCTTTGTATTCGGAGGTTTCAAAATACTTGTTAGCCAAGTAGAGCTGCATATCGGGCGCAAGCTCCGAGTCCGCATGCTGCGAAAGAATGGTCTCCACTTCCTTCAAACTTTCCTGCACGGTCATATTGTCGTCTTCGAGCTGAATGCTTCTAAAACGTTGCATGATCGGCCATTCGGATCGTCTTTCCTTGAGATAAGCTATTCTGTCCTGAAAATCTTTCGAAAAGATACCATTGGGGAAGCGGTTCAGATATTGTTCGTAAAAAAACAACGCCTTCTCAAAATCAAACAAGTAATCGTCGTAGATATGAGTCAACTGCTTGTACACCATTTCATTATTCAGATCCGGTTCCTTATCGAGCAGCTCGTCCAGCGTCTTAGCCGCCTGTTCGTAATCCTTGGCAGCAAAAAATTGGTTCGCTTTTTTGCTGTACTCGCGTGCGATGTCATCGGAGCTGCTTTGAGCCAAGCTGGTGCCTGAAATTGTAAGGAAGGCCATGATAGTCGTCAGAATTGAAGCAAGTAGCATTCTTTTCTTCATGAGATTCTCTCTTCCTGTTCTTAGAATGGTACAAGATGCAAATTGAACATCCGGTCGACGAACCAAAGGAATCCAACAATAAAAATGGCTGCGGATGATACCACGGTTACTCTTCGAAGAGAGAATTTTTTCTTTATCACATATAAAAGCGGAAGCGTGATGAACAGAATCAACAGCTGTCCGAATTCTACGCCCACATTAAATGAAACGACGGATCGAACAAGATTCGATTTGTCCGCGACATATTCCTGAAGCACGCTGGCAAATCCGAAGCCATGCACCAATCCGAACATAAAGGTAACCAGCCACCGATAATTGATCTGCTTCATGAACAGATTTTCCACCGCGATATAACAGATGGATAAAGCAATGACGCTCTCGACAAACCTGGAGTTGAGATTGACGATATGCAAGGCTGCCAGCAGCAACGTAATGCTGTGCGCCACCGTAAACGCCGTAATAATTTTTAAAGCCTCTTTCGCGGATAGTCCAATCACAATCAAAGCAAGCAAGAAAGCGATATGATCATAGCCGGTTAAGATATGCTTGATTCCAAGCATGAAATAGGTAGAGATCTCAGACAAAAATGCGGCGGATTTGTCGGAAAATTCCCATACGGTATGGTTGGAATCGAATATATACTGCAAATCCGGCTGGGTCTTGTCGAAGACCCCCTGAACCGAATCGTCATCCGCATCGGTATAATAGATATAGCCAATATTCACATGCTGGCCCTTGGTTTCTTCATTTAATAGATGGTAGTTAATTTTTACTTTATTTTCTGTCCAATCAAAATGGACATCATTAATTCTCAGCCAGATAACCCAAAATGTTCCTTCTCTCTTTAAGTGGTCCACCTTTATCGGATATTCTCGGTCATTGATGGAAACAGACAGCTTCTCGTCGATATAAGGTTGAAGAATGTCGCCCGTTATAACGCCAAGCTGTTCATCGTTCAGATTCTCAAGGTCATATCCAAGCTCCTTAATCCCTTTCAATTGTTGGAATATAGCGGGGTCGAGCTCTATCGTGGACAAGATTCGATCCTTGCCAAAAGCCCATTTCGATGCTCCAAGGTACATGTCGTGAGCAAAAACGGGAGTAACTCCGATAAGCAATAAGGCAATTCCCAGGATCAATGCCGCTAGTTTTCTGAACCCTTTTGTAAGCATCACGATGCACTCATTTCTTCATTATGTTAGGATGCGGCCCATAACCACTTGCCAGTAGGCAAATCAGGCTGAAACCAATATCTTTGTACCTACTTATTAATACTATTAAATAAATGTGTGCCGAACGTTAATTTCATATTAAGGTCTCGTAAATTCCTAAGGCTGCAAATTCAAAACATACAATGGCGGCGAAAGGATAGACACCCTCACGCCGCCATTTAGATTAATTATGCTTCTGGTTTAACTATTCAGGCTGCCTTACTTCTGCAGCAACAGATAGAGACGGTAGATCATTTGCGCGGTTTCCGCCCGCGTTGCTTGACCCGTCGGATTCAGCGCCGAAGCGTTGCCTTGAACGATGCCCGCTTTTACCATATCGGCAGCCGCATCGACCGCATAAGGCGCGAGCTTCGATTTATCCTTGAAGCCGTTCAGCTCTGCCGGATCGCCGCTCATGGCCAGCTTGCCGGTCACTTCCATCGCGCGGCTCATGAGAACCATCATGTCCTGACGCGAGATGTTCGCGCGCGGATTGAACTCGTTGTCGCCCGTACCTTTCGCGATGCCAAGCGCCTTAACGACGCCAAGCGCTTGATAGTAGTAGTCGCTTGATTTCACGTCGCTGAAGTTGGACGTCACGTCCGCCTTCAGGTCCAGCATGCGAACGAGCATTTCCATGAAATCGGCTCGCGTAATTTGCTTGCCCGGCTCGAAGGTTGTGGATGTCGTGCCGTTAATAATGCCTTTATCGGCTAGCACTGAAATGGCGTCTTTCGCCCAATCGTAATGCGAGTCGACGTCTTTGAACGGGTTAGCCGGAATGACAGGATTTCCGCCGTTGCCCGTACCACCGTTACCCGAAGTACCACCGTTATCCGGTGTGCCGCCTGGAGTGCCTCCACCTGGAGTGCCCCCTCCCGGTGTACCGCCGCCCGGTGTTCCGCCGCCTGGGGTTCCGCCGCCGTCGTCTGTTCCCTCTGTTGTATAAACAACATAAAGATGTGCGACTTGATCCGCGTTGCTGCCTGCGCCTTCAAAAGACTCAGCGGTTCTTGTACCTTTACCGGTGAGAAGGAATGTCATGGCATTCCCTTCCTTCCAGTCATCCATATTTACGATTTGCTGAACCAAGGATGCCAGGTTAGGAGTTTGTTGATTTGGACCGGATTCATGCTCCACTGTCCACTCCGGTATATCCTTCCAGCTTACAAACTCGCTTGACTTCACACGTGAAGAAATATTGCCCGGTTTATCCGGAAGCGAATTGGCAACTGCCTCCGCATAAATGCTCACGTCAAACGGATTAAGGTTTTTGTCCGGCTCATCAACGGAAAACTGAACATAGGCGTCAACAATCTTTGCCCCTTTAGGAAGACTCAGACCCGCAAACCGAAGTCCGATCTGTTGCACGCTATCTTCCTGTACAATTTCCAAGTCGGAACTATCCATATCGAGCGAACCGTCCGCACGTTCTTCCATATCGTCATATGGGCTTTTTAATGGCGATACGAGCAAATGGGAATCTCCATTCGGCAACGAACCGACAAGGATGGATACTTTATTACTATTAACGGTTTTTCCTTGCACGGTTACTTCCGCCTCAATCGATACGGACGTAGCGCGAAGAGGTTTATTTTTCACCGTAACAATGCCGTCAGCAGAGATAGCTACGATATCATCGGCGCTGGAAGTGTATTTGACCTCGGCCGAAGAAAGATCCATGGCCGCTCCCAAATTGTCCTTCGCCGTTAAGCTTAGCTTAGCGGAAGAATTCGCATCGCCGGTCAACGTATCGTGATCCGATGCAAGCGTTGCTTCGGCCAGCCCGTCCGGATTTTTGACATTGATCGTTACCGTATTGGATTTCACAATCTCGCCTGCGTTATAGATCTCGGCCCAAACCTGAACCGATTCATTAAACACGGGTTTCTTCTTAACGGTGACTGTTCCGTCCGAAGTAATGGAAACTAAATCCGGTTTATCCGTTTTGTAGCTCTTATTGACATTCGACAGATCCACATTGGCATCATGGCTGTCAATAGCCGTTAGACCAAGCTTAACGCTGCTGTCCGAAACGTCCGTTTGCAGCGTATCTTTATCCGCAGTAAGAGTTGCCTTGGCAATATCCAGAGCTTCCTGCGGTGTGTTGTGAACCGTGATCGTCTCGATTTCCGTGCCGTCAATCCGCTTGGAGGTCACTTTCATCGTATCCCCTTGAACATCGAACAAGGTCAAGAAGTACGATTTATCGGCCTTGACGATATTCGGCCAGCTTGGGTCTACATCGTACGATGGAGCGCCGCCGCCGCCGGAAGTCAGATACTCGATCCCGTCAACTTCAGCGCGGGCATAGTTATGATTGTGTCCGTTCAGATAAAGCGGTACCCCGAACTTCTTCAGGAGAGGGTGAATGTATTCTTGAACATCGGTATTGTTCTCGTGCGTACCGGCGCCCCAGGCAGGCTGATGGCCCATTACGATTTTCCATGGCTTGTCCGTAGTGGCAAGATCGTTCTCCAGCCAGTTATACTGCGCGGAGCCTTCCTTAAAGTCCGCATATTCGTCGATTACCGAAACATGGACCGGACCATAATCGAAGGACCAGTAGAAGTCTTCCACATAGGGATACGGGTAGTACTTCTCATAAACGGAGCCAACGCCCTCATGATTACCCCTTGCCCCCATCATTGGCACCTCTGTTTGGAGAGCATGCATCTGCGGATAGGCAGATTCAGGAACGAAATATTGAGCGGTCCAGTTGCTTTCGGAGTCGCTTGATGCAATATCCCCGCTGTTCAAGAGAATGGATTGGTAGGCTGGGTCTTCGGTATACGCCTTCCGAGCCAGGTCGGCTACCTGATCCTGATAAGCCGGTTGGGTACGGCTGTCTCCGTAAGAGAGAAACTTCACGGAAGTAGCGTCATCCGCGGGTGCGGCGACGAACGAGCCGGCTTGACCTTCCACCTCATAGTAATACTTCGTACCAGGCTGCAGCCCGGTGATGGTGTACTTGTGCTGGTTGTCCGCACCATAGGTTTCGACGGACTGTTCCCCTAATGAATAAGAGGTATCCGTCCCCCACTTGATTGTATTCGGCTGGTTGTCGCTTGTCTGCCACATGACGCTCATCGAACTGTTCTGTCCTTCGAACAGCAAATAAGGTCCCTTGATAATCGTGCTGTCAGCCGACACGTTGTAAGCACCTATAGTGAATAGAGCCGTACATACAAATAGAGCCAGAGTTAAACCTTTCCACTTGGCTTTTAACTTAACCTTCACTTTGTCATCCCCTTCTCCGTCATTAGCAGTCAGAACGATGGAACCCTGCTCGGTTTCTTCCATGCTCAATTCAAAACCAATATCATCTTCCTCCTTACCCCGCTGACTTCCGACACACCACCAAATCCGTTGTTATGCTTACTCTCCCTGTTTAACACGAAAGGTTTGCGGAATTCACAGATCCTGATGTCCAACTGCCAAAATTATTATACTAGTAAAGTATTATTTTTGAAGTTAAGAGAATGTAAATTTTCAAGAAACCCAATTTTAACCATTAAATTCATCATGCCTGCAATAAAAACATAGCAATGACAAAAAAAACGCTACATATAACTCTTCGATAAATAGCTCTACATTTACAATTTCACAATATATTATTAACATTCCTCTGATAAAACTTTTCTACAATAATCGACATCATCATTCCAATATGAAAGAGTTGAACAGCCGATGAAATCCATGTTCACTGCAAAAGATTTGGCGGTTACGCAAGCGAGCGTAGCCGCGCTGCTTTTTCTATCGATCCCTTTATTTAATATCATCGGGCTCAGCAACCATAAGCTGGAGGCCGTCCTGCACGGATTAGGCGCGACCGTCACCGTGATTATGAGCTGCCAAGCGCTTCACCTGACCTACCCGATGCTGCGGGGCAAGAAAGGAGCCGCGGCCAATCTGGAATGGGTGCTCTGGCTCACGAGCCTATTGGTTCTGGTAACCATCGCGCTCGGCAATTGGCTTTACATCCCTTACCGCGGACCGGACGGTCCCCAGCAATGGCTGATGTACCATAGCCCAGAGGTGCATTTAATCGTGATGGAATACAAGGAATTCGTCTCGCTGTACCCGCTTCCCTTGGGAATCGCGGCGGCCTTTTTATTGCGCCGGTTCCGGCATAATCTCGGGGCGGGCTCGATGCTTTCCGGAATCATTGCTTTGCTGGTCACGCTATTCTGGATTTGTTTATTAATCGGATTTGCGTGCGGAATCGGCATGACCAAACTGAAAATGGTGTGATTTCAACATAGTCGATAGGAGCGAAAAAAAGTGAAAGAATCAAAACAACGGAAAACGGGTGAAGTCGCCGCCATTCTGATTTCCGTATGGCTTGGCATCGCAGCGACAACGGTCACTCACTTATGGAGCTACTACAATCCGCTGCAGGCTAATCCTATTTTGCTGAAGATGGGTTCCTGGATCCCCTCTTGGTGGGCCATCGGTCCCTACACCGGAAAAGAAACGGCGGGGCTCGTCGTTTGGCTCTGCACATGGGCGATACTCCATTGGACGCTCGGACGGAAAGAGGTCGATCTGAAGCCTTGGACACTCGGATTTGTGATTGCCTTTATTGCCAATATGATCATTCTTTGGCCCACCGTTTACCACGCTATCATGTGGTGGCCAGCCCTGCCGAACACTTTACCGGGAGGAGAGGGTTAAACTTATGGCGTCCTTATATAAATACAAGCTTTCCTTATCGTTTCTCGTGTTGATTGGGATTCTGTTCTGCTCGTTCTATTGGACAAGGGTACCCATGGAGGGCTCCAAGTCAAGCGTCGCGGCCGCGGCATCGTTTCGGTTTGGCTATTTCGGCCAGCAGGAAGGAGAAGTCGGGGATTGGGTCAAGCAATTCAAGGACGTTTCGTATTTTGCCGCGTCCAACCAATTGCTGCAGCAGCATCCGGAAGCGCAGTCGTTCCAGCTTTACCCAATCTATGACGGTTCTGCAACGGAACAGAGCTTTAACCAAGCTTATCCGCATGTGCCGACCGAAACTCTCTCGGGTTATGGGAAATCGGTCTACTCGATTACGAAAGGAACCGCAAGACTATTCTTTCTTAATGCCGATCGGCTGCAAGATGCCGGAGACGGACAATTGGAATGGATCCGCAAGACGATTGCTGGAAATAAGCAAACGTTTGCCTTTGCGTGGCTAAGCGAGGATCCGAAGCTTCCCGAGGTTTGGACAACGTTTAGGAAAGCGGGAATAAGCGCGGTATTCATCCGCAATTCCGTCTATGTGCTTGATTTGGCGGTTACACAAGCACCTTCCGATTATAAGTCTACGGAATACGAGGACTGGAAAATATGGGACTTGTCCGAGCTGGATGAAAAGCCTTTAATTACGGTATTGGAGGCGCACGGTAACGCCTTAACCATGATGGCCGAGAAGGAACAAGGGAAGGTTCTGGATCAACTGGAACTAAATGCGGATAACCTGGCTTCGTGGGACCTGAGCACATTGCGAGAAAAACAGGACATCTCCCTGGTGGGCATTCAATCCTTATGGCACTATCATTTAGGTGACGATTCAATCAAATCGACCATTCCGGAAGGGGTGGACCCGGTGGGAGAAGGTCCGATTATCGAAACATCCCACACGGAACCGGTTCCCCTGCCGTCATCCGATTGGCGCAGTCCGGAATACGATGATTCCGGCTGGAAGACCGGCAGATCTCCTCTGGGTTATACGACTAACAAAGAGCTGCAGACCTATATTCAGACCAAATTGGAATCCGGCTCGTCTCCAACCTATTATTTCCGCAGGACGTTTGACTTAAATGGCGATCCGAAGAAATTGTCCGGTTTACTTCTGCATATCGCCTATGAGGATGGTTACGTTGTTTATCTAAACGGCCAGGAAGTCTCTCGGGACTCCATTCTAACCGGGGTTCTGAACGATTCCTCACTCGCGATTCCAAATGAATTTACCTACTATCGCAGAATTGATCTAAAAGCCCATTTGAACAAGCTTGTAAAGGGGACTAATGTCATTGCCGTTGAAGTGCACCGCGGCCACCCCGGAGCGCCTAATTTATTGTTTGACCTCGGCCTGTCTGTCGAATCCAACGGGGAGGTATCTAGATAATGCGGACAGATCTGTACAGTTCTATCAGAAAGCCAGCAAAGAGTAAAGTCGCATTATGCTTGGCAATTGTTTCCCTTGTCTTGTTAATGACCGGATGCGTCTCCGCTCCAAAGAGCTCGATCCCAATTGCCGACATCGGCCTTACGAATAACCATCTGCTTATCCAAAACGAAACCGGATTTGTATGGTATGACGCGAAAATTACGATTGACCACAAATATACCTATGTAGCACCGATGATGACTTCCGGCAAATCCAGCGTGCCGCTTTCAAAATTCATTGACGATCAAGGCAATAGCTACAAGCGCGGACGGTGGAGCATGCGCAATCTGACGATTGACGTTACCGACACGTTGGGCGTTAAAAGACATCTTAGCTGGTGACACGCAGGGCCTCGTCAACTAGGTAATAAACCATAACAAACAGCCGCAGGAGCCATGCTTCTGCGGCTGTTTGTTATAACGATCAGACCGTAGTCAGCATGACACGCCGGTAATCTTCGGGAGACATTTCTACGAACTGTTTAAAATTGCGATAAAAGGTGGCCATGCTTTGATATCCGCACTCATAGCAGATTTCGGTAACCGGCATAACGGTCGTCGCTAATAATCGCTTGGCATGCTGTATTCGAAGGGTGGACATATAGCTTTTGAATTTTCTTCCTGTTGCTTCCAGTATCAATCGGGATAAATGAGACTCGCTAACGTGAAATATCGAGGCTAGTTGAGATAAGTTAATTTCTTTCTGGTAATTCTGATCCATATACTGCAGTACCGGTCTGATATGCTCATAATTCCGCATGCCGTCCAGCCATGTCGTATGGCTGATTTCTTCTTTGGACATACGGAGAAGCTCCACGCATATGGCCATCAGCAGGCTTTTGACCGCCGTCCGATAACCGGGAGCACGCTCTTCCTTCTCCGTATAAATCAGCTTGATCATCGACCGCAGACGTTCCATGCTATCGGTTTTACCGTGTAACCGGTTCTGAACATGAAACGGATAATAGCGAAAGGGCACCATAAGCTCGGGCTCTTCCTTGGCAAGCAGCCACGAATCAAAGTTAAGAAATATAAACTC
Source organism: Paenibacillus glycanilyticus (assembly GCF_023715145.1). GTDB lineage: Bacteria > Bacillota > Bacilli > Paenibacillales > Paenibacillaceae > Pristimantibacillus > Pristimantibacillus glycanilyticus_A. The sequence goes on from NZ_JAMBNP010000001.1 coordinate 1,068,928, forward strand.
GCAAGGAAAGCCTTGGTCCGATTGGGCAATATGATTTTCCAATATATTCACAACAAAGATATCGCCCGGAACTACGGGATAGACCGTACCGCCAAAGTAGAACTGCCCGCTCCCCGAGAGACACAAGCCCATCTCAAAGCTTTGATGATGATGCTGGGTCTCCAGCTCATAGCTCGGCGTCCATTTGAAAATATTAACGGGAAGTTCATTATCCTCATAGATAATGTGCAGTATCATGCGCCGTACCTTCCTTCGATCATAATCCGCTTTCCTTCCCATTGTAACTGAAAAACGCCCGGACGAGGAAGAATCCTTCCTCACTCGGGCGCTGGTGCTTACGGGCATTAACGGCGTGCTTTCTGCTGTTGCTTCAATTTCAAATAGACTTCGTGACTTCTGCGGGCACACTCCGAAATGGCAATCGGGTGAAAGCCGATAACAGCCGCATATAAAGTATCGTGAAGAGGCTCTGCCCAATGGCCAGGCAATTGCTTGGCACCAAGCGAGGCACCCACTATTGAACCTACCGTCGCTCCGTTGCAGTCCGTATCCCACCCGCCTAGAACCGACGTAGCAATCGCCTTTGTAAAATCACCTTTGGCAAATACCAGGGATGCAGCTACCAGGGCAGCGTTATTATTCGTATGGACAGGGTCGTAGTGTTTAAATGCCTCCCAAATCTTCGCAACTAAGTCAAGCTGGTCCTCTGTACCTTGCGCAATTTCCACTGCTTTATGAACATCTTGTGCAAGACGGCAATTTGCGGGAATTTCGCTTAAACCAATCTCCACGATTTTTAACGGGTTCGATTCCGCAAATGCGGCCGCAATCATGGCTGCCGCGAACATTTCACCATAAATTCCGTTACGAACATGAGAGAAGGAGGCATCCCGCCAAGCAAAATCAGCGGCTAGCTCAGGCTGGCCTGCTGCTCCATAAGCCAAGCCGTCAGCACGGATTTGCGCGCCGATAAACTCGCGATAGGGATTCAAGTACGTACGCACCCAATTTTTCTTCCGCGCCCAATCAGCCGGCCTGCCTTGTCCTCCGTGATGATACGTGACTTGGGCGAAATTCAGATAAGACTGCGTTTCAGCCGTACAAACCTGACTATAGGACAAGACTTCATGCCAGAGCTTTCCTATATCCCACGAGTCCCATTCAAGACCTTTTCTTTCCAGCATCATTAAACCAAGCACGGTGTAACGAATATCGTCGTCCGTCTCCATGTAGGAAATACGTTCTCTTGTACTGGCAGAACACCAGGAAGCCAGCTCGATCCCGAATTCGTCCTTCGCTGCGGATTGGCCCGGAGTATAACCGTTAATCGGCCAAGCATCCGCTCCCTTGAACCATAACTGCACGTTCTCCCAGCCTGCTCTGCCATGCGAACCGGCCATGAAATCGGGCCCTTCCAACGGTTTTCCGAGCGCACAGCCAATCGCTCTCCCGAGCCATGCGCCATAAAATTTATCTGACCACTGTTCATGGCTGAGCTCACTGTCCAATTGACGAGGACCGTCTGGGCGAAGGAGCCGGATTTCCTCCAATTCATCAGGTTCATCTATGTTTGCGCGCATGGGCTCCAAAGCACATAATTCCGCATAGATCGTCATTAATTCCGATTGATTATCACCCGATCCTTCAATTCGTTCCAGAAAGCCTTCTACCAAGCATGCTTCATCGCTGCGCTGCTTCACTTCCGCGATTAATAAGTCTTTTAGACCAGTCCATCCAGCCATTTAAATACCTCCAATCGAATTTCCCTCTTGCTTCAAGTCTATTGGAGAATGGACTGGAATTCTTCCCAAAACATGCGATTCATTCTCATTTCTTGTGAATTACGCAAGGTGTAAACGGACCGTAGCCAATGCCATAAAAAAACAATCCACACAAAGAGTGAATTGTCTTTCCTTCTTTAATCCTATTTATCTACATTTAGGTATAGTAATGTTCACTCTCGTCCAACACCCGGGCTCGCTGGCAATGGTAATTCCGTATGGGCTTCCGTATTGAACCCTTATTCGCTCGTGGACATTGCGAAGACCGTAGCCTTCAGACTGTTTGGTCAGCAGCGCCTCGGCTATGCCGGGTTGAATCCCCGGGCCGTTATCCTCGATTGTGAATACAAGAGTTTCATTGTCTTCGCCCAATTTTCCAATGATCCGCAGAAGCCCTCTTCCGGTTCGCTTCTGGTCGATCCCGTGCTCGATGGCATTTTCCACGATTGGCTGCAAAATGAGCTTAATGATTTGCTGCTCGACGATCTCCTCGTCAATCTCGTAGGTGACGTCGAAATTGTAATCATGCATGATTAATTGCATCTCGAGATAAGATTTCGTGTTCAGCAATTCGTCTTTGACAAGGATATGATCCTTCCCCTGATTCAGCGTCGTGCGATAAAACGTGGACAAAAATCCTGCCACCCGGCTTATTTCGTCAGCCCCAACGTCAATAGCCTTCCAATTAATAACCGACAAAGAATTATAAAGGAAATGAGGATTGATCTGCGCTTGGAGGGCTCTTAATTCGGCCTCTCTCTGGGTAATCTTGTTCTGGTATCCTTCCTCAATTAACAGGTTGATGCTCGCGAGCATCTTGCCGAAGCGGGATTCCAGCTCTCCGATCTCGTCGCTAGCATGAACTTTCAAGTTGATCGTAAGCGTGCCTTCCTCAACTAATCTCATCTTATGATTAAGGCGCTGAATCCTTCTTACGAATCCGCGGGTGAACAGGCCTATGATAAGTAAGAGCACGGCAACGCTGATGCCTTCGATAATCAAGGTTGCCCGAATGATTTTCCATGGACTGACGGTCAATGTCTCGACGGGGACTATTAAAGACAACGTCCAGTTGGACTCTCTCAGCTGGCGCTGCAGCAAAATATACCCCGGAAGCTCTTTAACTCCTTCCTGAAGCCGCATCTCCGCAAGCTTGCCCGAAGTCATTCCCGCATTCGTATCCTGCTCCGTCGTGTATACAACCTTGCCTTGGGGATCGGTAATTACCGCTATCGCCTGCTTAATGTCGGAGAGATCCAAAGAGCTGGACAAAAAATGAGGAACCAGCTCTACATAGACAAGGTTCTTTTTCTCGTAATTCACATCTCCGAAGATTCGCCTGACTCCAAAAACCTTGCCGCCGCGCGCATACCAATGCGTATCTATCGTCTGCATGGCCTCTTCATACCAATCTTCATGCTCCAAGGAAGCAATCGGCATGATGGAATTCATCCGTTGCGTCAAGTTGTTTTCCGTGAATATGACAATCCGTTCAATGTCCTTGTTCAAGGACGTCGTGGTATTAATAAGGGGATCCACCGTCTCCTTCAGATCTATGTACATCTCGTAGTAACTGTTGTATTCCTTATTGAAAATCTGAGAGAAGTTCGGGTTATAGCTGATTAGTTCAATTGCCGAGTTAAATCTCTGGAGCTTGTAGCTCAGGTTATCGTCGATTTTTCTTAAGTTGTCCTGCAATACAATATGTGCCTGCTCCAGCTGCAGCTTTTTGGACTGCTGATAAGAATAGATTCCCAGAATCGTAAGCGGTATTAATATCACGGCCATATAAGAAAAAAACAGTTTGTGCCTTAGTTTGATGGAGTTGAACCAATTCGCAAGCAACGGCATTTCCGCCCTTTCAATTTGTGCATGATCCTGCCTCGCGGATTAAGAATGCACGTTGCTTAACGGCTTCGCCAATCCGACCATCGTACATTCCACTCGAAGCGCCGATTTCCTCTATTCCTTTACCGCCCCAAGCACGATGCCGCTCACGAAGTACTTTTGCAGGAACGGATAAATGAGCAGAATCGGTATCATGGACACCATGACTTTAGCGGAATTAAGCAGTTGGCTTGACATATTCGTCAACCGCCTTATTTCTTCCGGGTCTGTTGTATTCATAATCGAGCTGACGCTGATGATTAGCTGCTGAATATAGGTTTGAAGCGGCCAGTGCTCTTTGTGATTGATGAGAATCATGCCGTCAAAGAAGGCGTTCCAATGCCCGACGATCGAGAATAGCGTTACGGTGGCCAAGGCAGGCAAGGAAATCGGGACAAAGATGACGAGCAGCATTCTCCATGGTCCCGCTCCGTCCATGCTCGCCGCTTCCTCCAGCTCCTTCGGTATGCCCCGGAAAAAATTCATCAGCAAAATCACGTTAAAAATGGGAACGGCGGTAGGCAGCACGAGCGCCCAGAGTGTATTCAGCAGACCAAGCGAAGAAATGGTCATATACCAAGGAATCAATCCCCCGCTAAACAACATGCAGAATATGACAAACCACATGTAGATATTTCGGCCGGGAAACATCTTGGCGGTCCTGGATAACGGATACGCCATTAATACCGTAATGATAAAGTTGATGGCCCCGCCAAGCAGCACCCTTTGAACCGAAACGCCAAAGGATAGAAAGAAGCTGCGGTCTCTAAGAATCGACTCGTACGCGCTCAGATTAAAGTCAACCGGCCAGAAATAGACTTGCCCCGACATCGCCGGTATTTTGCCGCTGAACGAGATGGCCAGCGTATTGATTATCGGTGCGATAGACAAAAAAGCGATAACGCTCAAAATGAGATAGATCGTCAGATCAGCATACCGGTTCGTTCCACGAATCATTTAAATCGTCTCCCGTCAAAAGATGCGGTAATTGGCGAAGCGGGCAGCAAGCACGTAAGAGACAGCGATCAGAAGAAAGCTGACGATAGATTTCAGCAAGCCTACAGCCGTGGCCAAGCCATATTGGATTTCCTGCAAACCTGCCCGATACACGTAAGTGTCTATAATATCGCCCGTCTGATAGACAATTGGATTATACAGGTTCAGGATTTGTTCGAAGCCGGCGTTGAGCACGTTCCCAAGACTCAAGGTCGCAAGCAGGATGACCGTTGGCAGCAGGCTAGGGATCGTAATATAGAGCAATCGTTGAAAACGGCTGGCTCCGTCTATGGCAGCCGCTTCGTATAAATTCGTGTTAATAGAAGTAAGAGCGGCAACGTAGATAATCGTGTTGAAACCAAACTCCTTCCACACGTCGCTCGCAACCAGCACGCCTCTAAACCAACTGTTGCTCTGCAGGAACATAACCGGTTCTCCGCCGAAAAGCTGCACCGCTTGGTTAACGACGCCATCCAGGCTGAGCAAATTGATCATAATGCCGGAAAGAATAACCCAGGACATGAAATGCGGCAGATAAACGATCGTCTGAACGATCCGTTTGAACTTCATATTTATCACTTCATGGAGAAGCAAAGCGAACGTGAACGGAACGGCCATGCCGAATACGATCTTCAGCGAAGCAATGATGACCGTATTTACAAAAACAACGCGGCTGTCCGGCAAGGCAAACATATAATTAAAGTTCTCCCAGCCCACCCACTGCGAATGAAAAATGCCAAGCGTCGGTTGAAAATCCTGAAACGCAATTACGATGCCGAACATCGGAATGACACTGAACACGAGAAGCAGTGCAATGCCGGGCATCATCATGATGTGGTAATTACGGATAAACGTGCGATTTCTCATTACATCTCCACCCACGCGAAAAATTTGAATTCATGAATACGGGGCCGCCTCACCTTCCTGGCAGCCCCTGAATAGCAATAGCAACGCGATAATCGGCCTGATTACTTCTGTTTGACTAATTCCGAGATTTCTTCAGCAACCTTATCTCCGCCAATGGATTTCCACGTTGAGACGAATTTATCGAACTCATCCAGTGGCGAAGCGCCCGTAATGATTCTCAAGAAGGTTTCGTTCTCAAGCTTATCCAGGTTTGCGCCTCTCTTGAGCATCGTTTCGGTATTGCCGTAGAAAACAGGATCAATGCGTTTCAATTCCTTGGCGCCGGTTACGGCGGCAGCGGTATAGAACGCCAGCGAATCCGCGTACGCCGCCATATCCTTCTTCGGATTATCCTGATTCTTCAGAAGCGACTCGACACGAGGCAGGATGCGGGCAGGCAGATCGTTCGTATTCTTGTCCTGAAGGACTTTGTCGTAGATCGGAATGTCTCTGGCAAGCGAATCTTGGAAATCAAGCTGCAGGTTGAGCGGGTAATTGAGCCAACCTACGCCTTGCCCTTTATAAAGCTCCTGGGTCGCGGGATCAATCAAGCGAATGCCCTCATATTCCACATTCAGCATCTTAAGGACAGCCTCTGGATTCTTCGCGTTTTTATTGACGACAAGGAACGAACCGGAAGGAACGGAAGGTACGATGTTCCGCTGGCTTGCATCATCGAGCGGAACCGCTAACGGTACCCAGTCGGCATTCGCATTGGCTTTAACCGCATCGGACATGGCCCAGCCGGCGAACCAAGGCGCAAATAAAATGCCCGCGCGCCCGCTCGATACCAACCCCGCGTTATCCTCCCATTTCCGCGTCAGGAATTCCTTGTCGATTAGACCGCTGGCATACATCTCGCGCAATACGCCAAGAGCTTCCTTGGTCTCCGGCGTAGTAGAGCCGTAGAAGACATTGCCCTCATCATCTTTAAACCAGCTCTTCGGATAGGAATGATAGGCGTTAAATATGGGATCAAAGGTGAAGAATCCTCCGTCTCCGACAATCCCCGGATCTCCCAGAAGACCGGCAGTGTCTTTCACGCCGTTGCCGTCGGGATCCTGCTCGACGAAAGCTTTGACGATGCCTTTAACATCATCAACGGTCTTGGGAAGCTCAAGCTTAAGTTTGTCCAGCCAATCCTTGCGAATCCAGAGCAGCTGAAAATTCCCGTCGATATTCGTGTTCGGAAGCGCATACAGTTTGCCGTCGATTTTGCCGGTGTTCAGCACGCGGTCTCCGGTATAAGAATTGTAGTACTCTTTGATCAACGGGGAAGCGTAGGTATCATAGACGTCTGTAAGATCCGCCAGCATATTAGCCTTAGCCAGCTGGTGGAACTGCTGCTCGTCGACGATCATCACGTCGGGTATGCTGTTGCTGGCAATAGCTAACGTGACCTTCTGATTGTAAGCCTTCAGATCCTCAACCGAGAATTCGTACTGGACGTCAACGTTGAGACGTTCCTCCACGTATTTAAGATACTCGTTGTCCTCCAGCGTGTCTCCGGCAGGCAAGTTGTTGCCGGACACCCCTTGCCGTCCCAGCGTAATCTTGACGGTGTCCTGATACTTGGTGAACGGTCCGTCCGTAACGGACGCGTTGCCGGATTCGGCGGACGGCTGCGAATTATCCGGTTCCGTCCCAGAATTTGACGATGGACCGTTATTCCCGCCGCTGCAAGCGCTCATGCCGAGGAGTGCCGTCATGCTAAGCAAGATGAGCCATTTTTTTCTGTTCATGCCCCAACCTCCAATGATTTAACTTGTAACGTGTCCATCATACCAGCCTTATGCAAACGCCTTCTATCTCACATATTTATGATTTGAGCCACTTTTTTACGGAGTTCTTTCTCTGTATTTCGCCGGGGTTACGCCGTAATGCTGACGAAAGGACTGGATAAAATAGTTCGAATTGCGATAACCAAGTTTTTGGCAAATGTCTACAATTTTCATATTCGTATCTCTGAGCAGCATCACGGCCTTGTCCATGCGTACTTGCGTAATATACCGAATCAAACTTTGACCTGTCTCCTTCTTGAAAAGGTAGCTTAAATAACTGGGCGTAAGATAGACCTGTTCGGCAATTCCTTCAAGGGAGAGATCCTGATCGTACTGTCCCTCGATCATCTGCTTGATCTGCTCAATGATCTTATTGGCGGATTCCTCCTTGTGTTTGGTGCCCGAGCTGGAATCGACAAGGTCGAAGACGCCAAACATCAGCTCCTTCAGCTCATGCAAGGAGGACGTTCGGGAGATCTTGTCCAAGTAATCATTAATGACTGCCAGACTTTTCTTACGCTCTTTAACCAGCACCCTGTTCATAATCTCCGAGCTTAAAAACTTCGTGTACAGCGAGGAGAAATGACCGGTAGTTTTTAAATAGGAAAACAGCAGCTCGACCCCGTACTTGGCGCCCCGCAAGTCGCTGAAATTTAAGCACTGGTAGATTTTATCCGAAATCGATTGTAATTCGGCCTCGTCAAAAGAGGATTCGGAGAAATGCTCTTCGGCAAACAAGATCGCTTGTTCATGCATGAAAAACTTGAACTCCAGCAGACGCTCAATCCCGCAGTAAGCAGGATGAACGCTCTCCCATCCCTCGGCAGGGGCGCCTACTATAATGCCCACTTGCTGCCGGAAACGCTCCAAGGTGCTGGAGGAGACGGTTTCGGCTAAGAACCGGAGGGTTTCCCTTGACAACGGAACGGGATTGCGGACGAACAGAAGGCTTTGATTTTCATTCACGTTCAAATAGTCGAAAGGGAGACTGAGGCGTTCATGGAGCATTGAGATAAAATCGTCATTATACATATCGAAAAACAGCCGCGGGCTCTCCACGAGCAAGAGATGGATGAACTCCGGTTCCGCGTCGTCTATTGCAGGAGCTGGGAGAGGCTTGCTCGGTCTGGTTCCGTTTATGGCATCCAGAAGCATTTTTTCTCTCTCGTAAGCCATGCCCAGGCGGTAGCCTTCCAGCAGCTCAAGCTCCCGCTTGCTTTCGGCCTCCTTCTCCAGGCAAGCGTCGGTCGCCCGCTGAATTGCCGCCAGAAATTCAGGCACCTGAATCGGCTTTAACAAGTAATTCGAAACATTGGCGCGCATAGCTCTTCTTGCGTATTCAAATTCATTGAAAGCGCTATAAATAATAAGCTCGATATCCGGGTGCTCCTCCCGAATTTTCTCGGACAATTCGAGACCGTCCATAAATGGCATTTTGATATCCGTAATGACAATATCAATCGGCTCGCTTTGCACAATGCGAAGAGCAGCCTCGCCGTTCTCCGCCACGAGGGGATCCAGCTCCAGCTTTAATTTTCGAATCAAATTGCGGATGCCTTCTCGTTCTATTCTCTCGTCGTCAACAATCAGAATGCGATGCATACGAGACTCCTTCCTGCACGGACAAGCACAAAAAGGGCTTCTCGCCAAGCGAGATACCGCCCTTCTTGTGCTTGCTGAATTATATACTTCTAAAAGCTACCGTACCCGCGTTTACAGAATGATTAGCGCGCACGGCTTCGTCTACCGCATCGAACGGCTTACCCCATTGAAGCGTATAGCGGAACTCGTAGAACCCGCCCAGCGTCGCCTTGAAATTCGTCTCCCAATAATTGGTCAGAACCCATGCGTACAAGGATTTGCGATCCCGAGGCTCCTGGCCTTGAACTCTTCTCTCGCCGAATTCCAACGGCCCTGTCTGCATGAGCGGAGTGTCCGGCGTGGCCAGCGCAAGGCCGCCAGACGGCGCGGCAAGCGCCAGTCCTTCCTGAATGCAGTAGAAATCCGTCAACGTACCCGGAATTTGATCGATTCCCGGCCGGATGGCTGCCCCTGCCTTATCGAACCACAGCTCCCCGTTGTCCTCCCGCAGGAAAGGCAAGGAAATGTACACGTTCTCGGGCTCCCAGACGCTCATCTTGTGCATTCGGACGGACACGTCAACTCTTGGCTGGCCTTTATAAACCTTCAGGAAGAGCGAGTAATGACTCATTCCCTCCACTTGGTAAGTAAGCTCCACGATGGCATACAAAGCTCCGTTTGTTACTTCTTTAACTCCGGTAAGCTGGCCATAGAAGCGCTGGACGTTCATCCCTTTGCGGTTTCGGCCCATAATTCTTCTGACGGTCATCTGGTCGCCGTGTTCGCCCTTGGTCACTTCATAGACGGGCGTAAAGGCGCCGCAGGCCTGATCGGCATCAATTAATTCCTTGCCCGTACGTTTGTCTAGCCACGATACAATTCCCTCTCCGCGCTGCCAGGAAATTCGTACCTCGGCGGATTCGATGCCATTTTCCGTTATGGAGATGAGGTCAGGCGCTTGAGCTTGCGGGATAAGATCAGGAATGTCATGGATGCGGTCGGCGCCTACTAGGCGCGTGCTGCTCGTGGTGCGTCCAGCGGCAGGAGCAGTGGCGCTGCGGATAACGTATCGCTTCTCTTCCCGCGCGCCTAGCTTGGCCATAACGGCAATTTGATAGCCTCTGCTTACTTTTTCCTGCTGGTGGGGCACAATCTCCCCGCTCTGTTCCTCGATGACTTCCATGCCGTTCCGGAAATAATCGGCCTCCCACTGCTCTTCCAGGTAGAAGAAGGCGAGATCCTCAACGGGGTAGTCAAACGAATTGATCACTTTATAAGTAAATTCCCGGTTCGGCCTTAGCAGCACGTCCCCTCGGTCCTGCAGCACTCGGTCCAGCGACCGGTATACCAGCCGGCTTGCATTCGCGGCATAGGCTTCTTTGCGGACGCCCAATTCCTGCACCATCTGATGCCACGGCTCGGAGATCGAGGAATGATACCCCCAGGTATGCTCGGCGTACATCATTAATTGCTGCTCGGCTTCTTTCATCTCATGAGCTTGAACGCTTTTGCCTTCCGGATCAAGCCGCTTAACGACGGACATCATTCGCTGGGCGTTGCGGAAGATTTGCGTATGCATCGCCGTTGAAGCCACGCCGTCGGACCACCAGTCCGGCCAATCTCCCTTGTAAACCGGGATCTCAACATCCTGCTGCTTAACAAGATCGAAATAGCGGTTCAGCGTAGTCATCTCAATCTCGACGCGATCCCCATGCTTCGCGTTCCACTCGTGAATGAAGCTCATAATGCGGCCGTTCGGAGCCGCGTTGTCCCGCAGAAGCCCCATGACGTTTACCAATATAAAATCGTACGGATATTCTTCCTTCTCCAATTGCTCGAGATAACGCGTTATTCTCGTCTCGGCGAGCCTCCAATGATCCTCGGCTATGCCCCAAACCGGCGTCTCGTCCCGTACGGAGTAGGATAACGTTCCGTCGGGATTAATCCCCAGATCATTGCCCATCATATAATGCTCGCCGCTCCAAACGAGAATTCGCTTGCCGCTTGGCGCCTCCCAATAAAACGGGTATTGCTTGCGGCCAATGGCGAACATGCCATGATGGGTATGGATGCAGCTCAGCAGATGCTCAATGCCGGCATCAACCAAGGCCTCCGCATATCCCCAGCTGTAGCCGTTGATGTCCGCGGTCATTGCCGATCTAACGTTAAGGCCATATGGCGCGGCGAACTTTCCGGCTCTTGCGAGCATCTCGGTAAGCAGCTCGTATTGGATAAGCTCCGTCATGTTCAAATAAGTGCCCGACAGCTCGATGTCTCCTCTGGTCAAGGCATTGACAAATCGACTCTTCTCTTCATCCGTTGCATTCTCGAGAAACTTCTCGACCGCCCAGAATGTTTCGCACGTCCACTTGAAGCCTTTCCATTCCGGATGTTGTTCCGTATGCGATGCCTCGCAGATCGCTACGGCCTGCCTGATAAAATCCACATGATACTGCTCGATTTTTTCCTGTCTTTCCGTATAACCGATATCCGTATGAGAGTGATGAATCACGTACATTTTCCACTTTTTCTTTGCGGTTTGCATTTGCTGCCTCTCCCCTAATCAAGTGTTCTTCTCCCTGCTTGCGATCAGTATAGCGCCAGGCAAAATAAAGCGATAGACTACATTTTTGCGATTCATATCAGTTTTTTTCGTTCTCGTCCGGCAGCCCCAATAATCCGTATACGCCAAGAAGCGTACTGGACAACGTATCGCGGCTGACGCGAACTTCAGCCTGCAAGTGGGACTTAGCCGCAGCCTCCCGGAAAGCAGGCACGAACAGATGCGCGCTCTTGGAGATCTGCCCGCCAAGCACGATGCGATCGGGATTAAAACGGAGCAGCGAAGGGATTAAGATATCCGCCATACGCAGCCCGAATTGCTCAAACAGCAGCAACGCCTCTTTATCGCCAGCATCCGCCAAGTATGCCAAGCCTTTAACGTCCAGATGCCCGGCATCCAGATTCAGCTGGCCGGCCAGCTGCAGCACGCCTCTGCGGGAGACATAGTCGTCTGCAATGCCCTCCCGATAAGGAACGGTATATAACCAGCCTTCGGCCGGCACATCATGGCGGTGTTTCACCAATCGTCCGCGCTCTAGAAAGCAAGATCCCAGTCCCGTGCCGATCGTCAAGCAGACGGCTCGATCGGCCCCTTCCGCCGCTCCGCCCGGGCTTGTCTCGCCAAGACCAAACAAAGCCGCGTCATTCTCGAAAGCGATCCGAAAATGTTGCGAGAGTCTTCCGTTCGTCCGCTCATCCGCGCGCAACGCTTCCTCGAGCAGCTGTCCGACAGGCAATCCGTACAAGGAGTCAAATTTGCCTAACCCTTGAATGAGGCTGACTCCTTCTTCATAATCAAACGGTCCGGGAAAAGCAATGCCTAATCCTTCTACCACCGCATCCGGCCCAGCTTTGCGGAGAATGTCCGCGAAGACGTCCGCAAAGCGGGCTATCATTGGCCCGGCTGCAAGATCGGCCTGCGACTCATAGTGACCGGCGGTTTCTTCCGCAATGGTTCCATTTCTTAAGGCGGCCGCTTTAATCTGCGTCCCGCCCACATCAAATGCAACGATCAAAGATAATGTCATTTGCGCCGCGCCTCCTATGCTCGGACATACGCCTTTATCGTAGCTAACGTCTTGCCCACGCTCGGTCCGCTAGGCCGAATCGTGTAGGAAGCGATGGATGCCGGTACAATAAACGTTTCCGCATAATGAACGACGAAAGGCTCGAAGGATCCGTCCGGACTTTCGATCGTCGCTTCTTCTCCTTCAATTAAATTGAGCATATGGACGCTTCCGTTCTGCGTATGCAAGACGGGTTCGGAGAACCGGTGCCGCCTCGTCTCGATAAACTCAAGCTCATGAAGCCCCGTACGCTCTTCCTGCCAGCCCTTCCCTTCCCCAATAGACTCTATGTTATTGACGCATTCCGACTCTATCCAAGGCGTTGTTCGATCCCAGCGAATAACCTGCTCGCCATGTTCCAAATGAACCGGGCGAGGCTTGCCGTCCAGCCCAAGCCGATCCCAGTCCCATAGTTTAAAGGTAAAAATGTAAGGCGTGGCGCTGATCTCCAGTACCATGCAGCCTGCGGCCGAGCAATGCACCGTGCCTGCGGGAATGAGAAAATGGTCGTGCTTCGCTGCCGGGAACGAATTGACGTACTTCTCCGCAGGGAACGTGTACCCTCCCGCTTGCGCTTTGCGCAGATCCTCGAGCATCTCCTTGGAAGAGATGCCCTCCTGCAGCCCGAGATAAACTTGCGCTCCCGGGGAGGCGTCCAGAATGTAATAGCTTTCGTCTTGGGTGTAGGTCATTCCAAAATGCTCGCGGATATATTCCGTTGTCGGATGAACCTGCAGGCTTAAAGGCTGTCCGCCTATGGTATCGAGGAAGTCGAAACGGATCGGAAATTCAGCCCCGAATCGCGCGTATACCTTCTCGCCAAGCAATCTAATAGATTGGAAGATTACCAGATTAATCGCCGGCAACTCTACTAAAGTGCTGCCATATTGAAAATACAGGCTGTTCTCCTCCGGTACGCCGTCAAACCCCCAGGCATAGGGATGCTCGCGTTTGGGCAAATCGATATGCTTCTCCAGCCATGTTCCTCCCCATACGCCGGGATCGAAATAAGGAACCAGCCGGAACGGACGGCTTGCCGCTTGGGCCAGCCCTTCAAACAGCGCCTGACGGGTAACCATCTTGGGAGAATCCTGCGCGTTCGTATCCAGATAGTAGTCGATTTCGCCGAGCCGCTTCTTCTTTAACCGGTCCGCCATGCGCCACTCGAAGAAGAACCCCCGCTTATATAAGCGCAGAATATCGTCCTCCTGACGACCAGCGCGCCAATTGCCGAGTTCTCTCGCCCGGTAACGCTGCTGAATCTCCCAACGGGCTAGATCCGCATAGATAAACAGGTCTCCCCTGGCGATTAGCGAAGCCCCGAAGCCAATGACAAGAACGATGCCTTCCTCCAACCCATCAATGCGGCTGCGAAGAGAAGAGATCCGTTCCGAATCATAAAATTCTTCGATCCGAAAAGGCGCCGTATAACCGAATACGCGGTCATCCGTAAGATAACGCTCTACTATATTGTCGACCGCATCAGGGGTCAACGCCGCCTCTTCTGCTTTAACAACGGTTAAGGAATGATTAGCTCGACGGAAGCCTGCGATGACTTCCTCCTGTCGAACGCCTGGGTAACATTCCAGAACAACTACGGTTTTTCTTTTCCCAAGGCGCTCGATCGCGGCAGAAAGCTCGCCGCCAATCGCTTCATACCCGTGCCAAGCCTCGTCTTCCCATCCTCGAATCGCGATAAAGGGCTCTTTATCATAGCTTGATAACATATAGATGATGCAGCTCCTTTGTGTTGGTTTATTATAATATAACATAAACTAACACAAACTAACACAACCTTTCAAAGATTATCGTGAACAAATATTCACATAGACAACCGCTCTAGATAATGTGAAGCTCCACCCCGCTCTCCTCAATGAGTTTTCTATTTTCTTGCGTCAAGCCCCCGTCCGTCACGAAGACATGGATGTCCGTCAGAGCGGCAACAGGCGAGAAAAACCGTTTGCCGACTTTGGAGGAATCAAGCAGCATCACGACTTTTTCGGCAGAGCGTATCATTATTTTTTTTACCTGCGTATCCATGAGATTCGGATCCGTAAAACCCGCTTCCGGTGTATAACCAAGTGCGGACAAGAACAAGGTGTCGGCGTGAAAGCGCGAGAAGAATTCCTCCGCCACGGGTCCGACGAACGTGCCGGATATGTCCCTGAACATGCCTCCGCAGCTAATCATCATGCGCTTATCGCTTGCATATGGACGAAAACGGCTAATGGTATCGATCCCGTTGGTCAAGATCGTCAACTCCTCCAGATGGGTCAACTGCTCTGCCATTCTCGATACCGTAGTACCGTTCTCAAGCACGATGGTATCTCCGCTCCGAACAAACATCCGTGCGGCATAGGCGGCCAGCCGGTCCTTGATATCTTGGTTGACGGCCTGCTTGTCTGCCATCTCCGGCTCGTCCTGGCCCGTTTCCTGCTTTTGTGTTTCGTAGACCGCTCCCCCATGGGAACGACGTATACGGTTTTCTTGCTCCAAAGCATTCAAATCGCGGCGAATCGTCATCTCCGAGACACCAAAGCGGTCACTCATCTCCTTTAATGTAGCAGCGCCCTTGTCGGCCAGATAGGCAAGTAACGCTTGTTTTCTTTGTAATGGCAGCATAACGACACCTCGTCTAGTTTTTTCTTATTCTAACACAAATGAACACAAACTGTATGGGTGTTGTTAGCAGAATAGTTGACGAGGGCGCATTGAGATTGTACGCAGGCGCTGCCGCAAAACAGAATAAAATTGGGGCTAAGGTTTCCCCTAGCCCCAATAATGACGTTATTCATCTACTCCACTACTATCTCCGATAGGCCAACGTTGGCTCCCGTACCGCCTTTCACTTCGAATCTTACCCAAGTAACCGTTTTGGCTGGAAAATCCACTTCTTTAGCGGATCCGTCCGTCGGAATGCCGTCGACCTCAACTTCACTGCCGTCACTAAACAGCAGTGTGCCGGCGTTCGCATTATCCTGCAGATTCGTACGGTCATACAACGTCATTTTGCTAATCGTCATGTTTTCACTCCAAGTTAACTGAATCCAAGGATTTAATTCCCCCGCGGAAGCCCACTCCCCGGTTCCTTGAACAGCAATAATACCGTCGGCGGCTTTTGCCGCGCCGTAATCCGGATTATATTCGGAAGAAGCGGTCACGACAGCAGTCTTTGCCGGATCCGCCGTTTCAAACGCTTCTATTTCCGACAAACCGACGTGTGAGCCGGTGCCTCCCGTAACTTCGAAGCTCATCCAAGTGAATGCTTTTTCAGGAAAAGTAATCACTTTACCCGAGCCGTCAGCCGGAATGTCCGATACCTCCAGCGAGGAGCCGTCGCTGAATCGCAGTAGGCCCTTATTCGCATTATCCGCTAGGTTCATGCGGTCATAGAGAATAACCTGCCGGACCTTCTTTGCTTCGTTCCATTCTAATTTCACCCATGGGTTCAACTCTGCGTTGGATGCCCACTCTCCAGAACCATGAATGCCGGATACGCCGTCGTTGACCTTTGCTGCCCCGTAATCCGCATGGTACGCCGACGATGCGGTAACGGATGCCAGGCGGGCAATGTTGCCGTCCGGAACTACCCATTCCGGAGTCGTGACTTTCAAAGTATTAGAGGACAGGGATAAATTCCCCTTATCGTCGTAGGCTTTGACGGTATACTCATAGGAATGCTCGCTGCTCGCGTCGGTATCCAGATAGCTACTGAACATAGGCCCCAAATCCTTAATTTCCGAACCGTTACGGTAAACTTTATACCCCTTAACGCGAACATTATCCTTGGAGCGTACCCAGGCTAACGTCACTCTGGTACCAAATAACGCTTCTCCTTGAAGCGCGCCCGGTTGGGTCGGCGGCTGTTGATCGCCAATCTTTCCTGCGGCCGCTTGAGCTGCATTTGAGAAAGCTCCCTTCTCTCCGGGGTTCACGGCGCGAATCTTATAGAAATATTTCCCTTTAGTTACTTGAGCATCAAAAAAATGCGTATCGCTTACCGAACCGATGTAGTTGCCTTTTCCGGGTATAAAGGATGGTTCCTTACCGCGAAATACCTCATAGTAAGACAAATTCAAATCCGGAACGGAATTCCAAATGATCTGAGTGCCATATGCATCGGTGACCGCTTTGACACCCGTTATCTTGCGGGGCTGCTCTCCTCGCTTGATCCGAATCGTCTTCCATCCGTGCCCTTGGATCGTAAAGGAAATGGTCGAATCTTTGATAGGAATCGCTTCCTTGTCATTTTCCACAAGATCGGTCTCAGTGGCCGACACCGGCTCTAATAAGCTCAAGTCCACTTTTACCTTGGTATTCTCGCCTAACGTTTCATTAAATCGCAGGATAATGCCTTCCCCGTTCGACTCGGCGAGCTTTGCCGTCGTCAACACGACATTATCTTTGTCAATGTTGATAAAGCCTGCTTTTTTGCCGCTTAATGCCCTTTTGCGTTGAGCCTGCTGAATAACCGTCGAACGAAGGGGACTGGACGCCTCCATGCCGAATTTATCGGCCCTGCCGGATTTCCAATCGCCGCCTCCGTGAGAGGTCAGCGAATATTTGAACGTGACCGGGCCAGGCTGCGTTTTTTGGAAATTCGTATGCCATTTATTATTGAACACAAAGCTGTAGATCCAAGGTTTTTCCGTATTGTAATCCCAATCGCCGATCGCTGAACGGCGTTCGCCGTATTCTACGATGGGGTTCGACACAGGAGATAGCGTAATGCCGTAGCCCTGACCATCTGAAGCGTCAATCCATCGGTTAACCGTGTAATAAGCCGTGCTCGAGGAATAGAACTGTTCATTGTCCGGATTATTGATATCCTTATCCACATGAGGCCGCACGTGCCCTGTCGGCATCTCGTGCCGCAAAGTAAAATCCGGTACCTGAAGAGGGAAGGTGAAGAAGCCTTCTTCATCCTTCTGCGCAAGAGACGGAGCATCGCTCTTCACAACCTGGTTAACAATATCGATGCGAGGGAGGCCTTCGTACAGGATGACGCTGCGCTTCATTCCGTCGACTCCCTTAGTCCCTCCGTCAGCCGTTACCATTCCCATGACAGGACCGGCTGTTCCAGCCATTTGCGCTTCTTCGACCGTATCCTCGCTGAATGCTTCCGGCCCCATTTTCCGGGTTGTATAATAAACGAATTCGTTCAACCGGTGCTTTGATGCGGAATCTACCATCTCGCGTTTTCCGTTCTTTTTGTCAACAATGCTGATAATAGCGCCTGTCTTGTCAAAAACCACCTTGTAATATTCATTCTCCAAGGTATCCTTTGTTGCTTTCAGCTTCGAGGAATATTCACGGTCTTGCTTCGTTTCACGCACGCCAAAAACCTTATAGCCTAAGCCCGGAACATCGGAAGCCGCAAATAATACCGTCCCGTCTTCAAGGATCTGGTGCTTAACCGGTTTACCGGTGTCGGTATCGACGATTTCAAAGTGAACGGGCAGCTTTTCTCTATTCACTCGGACGATGTCGGTGCGTTTCCAAGAGAGCGTGTTATAGACGGCAATGCTTTTACCGTCTGTAGGAATCTGCGAGCTGAGGGAATCCATCGAATCGGATAGAATCCGATCAGCCGTCATATTGCTGGCGATAGCGGTATTTCTTTTCCATTTCCATAGATCGTCTGCCTGCGGAGAGGCATTTCCCCACGTATGCTCGTCGTAGAGGATCATGTTATTGTACGCGCCGAGCAGATCCTCATAGGGGTATGTCGTGCCTGGAGCCGTAACGTTTGCCATAGTGGCAAGAAATTCCGCAGCCGGCAGCTTGTCGTGATTTTCCTTATTAATAGCCGTCTCATTTGAAGTAGAGGATACGCCATAATTCCACCAACTCTCGATATTGCCTTTGTAGGTCGGAATCTGATCGCCATAGGTGCTGTCGACGTAAGAGAAGAAATCCTCCACTGTCGAGGAGATAAATTTAGGAAAAGCATATTCCCGGCCCTTGCTGTCCTTGCGGGCATTGAGTTTGCGAATGTTTTCCTTCACGGTCGTTGTTATGCCGTTGTTATCATACGGCGTTGTGAAATCGGCGATTGCGGCGTCATAAGGATAGGTGCTTGCAGGGTACTCGAGCAGCTTGTCCGTTACAGTCTGGATGACCTCGTTGCTGTCAGGATTTTTGAAATCCATCTCATCCGTGCTGTAATGTCCATAGTTATAGGCCAGAAGCTTATTTTCCGCGTTCTGTCCCTGATAGTAGAACAGTTTGGGGTACGGGTGCAGAGGGTCCGGATTCTGCCTCATCATGGCGTATTTCACGCCAGCTTCCACCATGACATCGACGGCGGACCAGGAAAAGCCGGGTTCGTCGGACATATACATAACTTTGTTTGACGGTATACCGAGTTTGTCATTCAAATATCGCTGCGAAAAGTAGGGGATTCGCGCCAGTTCTTCCGTTCCCATATTGGCATAAACCTCATTGACATAGCTTGCCGGGTATGTGATAGTCCCCTCGCGCAGATGTTCTTTGAGCTGCTCGATCCATTCGGCGTCCCGATGGTTCCAAGCCGATTCGTAGAGCATGTATGAAGCCTCTACCGGGTACTTGAACTGATCCCGTTTCTTCCAGTCCCGAGTCGCTTCAATGGCTGAGAATGCATCATCGAGATATCCCGGGAACGTCTTTTCGTTCAATGTTTCCTGGTAATCGGTGTAGCCGATGTCCGTGTGCATGTCATGGGCGACGTACACCTTCCAATGAGGGATTTTCTTCTGTTCCCTCGTTTCGGAGACAAGCGGGGCTCCGTTACATGCGGGATTGTCATAAATTTCGAAGGTTACAGAGTCTCCGTCTTGATGTAATTCCAGCACGTCCACGGTTTTGCTGTTGCTGCCGTTTTCAAGCTTGCCAAGGGATTGTACGTAGGCATCTTCCCCCGCGACCTTGATTTTTGCCCAGGCATCGAAGGAAGCTCCTGGGTTTTGAATCGTCAATTCCGTCTCCGACTTTAACTTCCCTTGATCATCCTTAACCATCCATGGTGTTTGAGCCACTTCATTGATTACGGGCAAAGAAGGAGCAGCAGTAGCAGACAACGGAGCTGTATTACCGGTTCCCAACAACAAAGTAAGCGCTGTCAATATGACGATGCGGCGTTTCATAAAAAACCTCCAATTCGGGATTATGAATACAGCCTTATCGTATATCGTGAAATCGTCACCACACTATCTCAGATTCTTACGATGCATATCGATTTCTTTTGAACTTGTGGCCTCGTTTCAGCTTCGCGCACGACCTTTATGTTATATATTACCAAGCCATTACGACTTTTCGAGAATATCCTAGTATTATATTATATATTAATAGATATTTTATAAATAAAATTATAAATGGAGTTGAATTACCATTGAATAACCAGCAACAAACAGAGAAAGACCGCGTCGCCATTTTTCATCGGAGCTCGGATATCGAGTGGCTCTACCAGACCCATATTCCAGGTGAACGAACAACGATTCGCGTATCGGGAGAGGATACGAATGGCGCGTATGCGATTGTGGATGCCATTATCTATGCTACGGATGGCGACGTAAACGGACCTCCTATTCATATCCACCAGCGCACGGACGAAATTTTCCGCATCCTTGAAGGCACCGCGCATATTTATTTGGAGGGGGAAGAGTTTGATGCCGTAGCAGGCGATGTCGTTGTCATTCCGAAAGGCAAAGCGCATACTTTCGCCAATTTCAGCGATACTCCGCTGCATATGCAGGCGACCTTCATCCCTGCTGGAGAAGAACAATCGTTTAAAGAAGTTATCGGCAAAACGCCTGAAGAAATCATCGAGCTGTCCAAAACCAAATATCATGTCATCATATCCGGTCCGCCGCTTCAAAAGAAATAAAACATCAGAAATTCTCTAAATAAAAAAGAGCACTGTGTCAACACAGTGCTCTTAAAAAATTGATAAAGTTTTAAATTGTATAACTATCTTGAATGAGAGCCTTCACAACACGTTTTACGATATCTTTTGCCGCTTCCTCGATCAAATTGCTATTGATAGCAGCCTCGATTGGCAAGAAGGCTTGGCCAATCATTTCTTTCGCAATGGCTAGGTCGCTCTCGTTCGCAGAACCGGCCGGTACCAAAGCAAGAAGTCCCGCATCGTTTAGCAATGCGGCATAAGCCGCCAGTTGCCGCACAGACTCTCCTGCACTATTATCGATTAGCATCGTATGGTAGCCTCTCGCAACCAACCGTCTCTCGACTGCCTTCGCAATAGCCGTATTGTCCGCAACGGAGCCACTAAGCCAAATCGTTAACGGCTGTTGTCCTTTTTGCTGGGCACGAACATCTCTGGTGATTTCCGTGTCCATCCGGCCGGAATTGTCAGAGCTTTGTAGAGCTTCGTCAATAACGCCGCAAGCGGAAGTCATATTCGTTACGCGATCAATGAGAATAAACCCGCCGATGCTTTTGTTTTTTTCAAACGAGTCAAAAACAATTCCATCCGACAATGAGATTTCGCATACTGCCAACTCATTCTTAACCAATTGATCTGCGGTAACCGTATTGCCCGTATTAATATCGATTTTGTGCTTAATGGCCGTTACCGTGCCAGGAAGAACCTTTGTGCCTACCTTCACCAGAACATCTTTGCCCGGTGTCAATACCGAATCATCCATCCACAGAATCGTGGAGCTAAAGCTGTCCGCCTCTTGAAGCTGATTGTCCTTCGTAAATACGCAGCCGCGGGACACGTCGACTTCCCGGTCCAATTGAATGGTAACCGGCTGCCCGGCATGAGCCGAATTCCGGTCTTGGTCGGTTACCAAGATCCGTTTCACCTTCGCCTTCTCATGGCTAGGCAACGTGATCAGTTCATCGCCAACCGCGATGCTGCCGGCTTCAATTTGGCCTTGGAATCCGCGGAAGGTGTGGTCTGGTCGGCATACACGCTGGATAGGCATCATAAATGGCTTCGCGTCGTCGCTTGCATGAACTTCAACGCTCTCCAAATACGGCAGCAAAGCAAGCCCTTGGTACCAAGGCGTATTAGGCGATTTGGTCGTAATGTTATCCCCTTCCGTTGCGGAAACAGGGATCACTTGAATGCTCTCAAACTGGAATTCCGTCGTGATGCGGGAGAATTCTTCTTTGATGGCATCAAATTTATCCGTATCGAAATCGACCAAATCCATTTTATTTACCGCCAAAACCAGATGCTTAATCCCCATGAGGGCACAAATCCGCGTATGGCGTTTCGTTTGCGTAATAATTCCTTTAGTTGCGTCCACCAGAATAACGGCAAGATCGGCGAAGGATGCGCCTACGGCCATGTTGCGCGTATATTCTTCATGCCCCGGCGTATCCGCTACAATGAACGAACGGTGATCCGTCGTGAAATACCGATAAGCCACATCAATCGTGATCCCCTGCTCGCGTTCCGCAAGAAGCCCGTCAAGAAGCAAGGAGTAGTCAATTTTGCCGCCGCGGCTGCCCAGCCGGCTGTCTAGCTCGAGCGCTCTCTCCTGGTCGGCGAACAAGAGCTTAGCCTCGTAAAGCATATGTCCAATCAAGGTGGATTTACCGTCATCCACGCTTCCGCAAGTTATAAATTTAAGCAGACTCTTCATCTTAGAAATAGCCCTCCCGTTTACGTCTTTCCATGCTTCCCGCTTCTTCCTGGTCGATCACCCTTGTTGTCCGTTCGGAGGATACCGCACCAAGCGTTTCTTCAATGATTGCATCCAGCGTGTCCGCCTCTGACGGGGCACCTCCAGTAAGGGGATAGCAGCCCAATGTGCGGAACCGCATCTTAGCCGTTTCAATCTTCTCGCCCGGCTGGAGCTTCATCCGCTCATCATCCACCATAATCATCTGCCCGTCACGGTTAACGACAGGCCGTTCTTTCGCAAAGTAGAGGGGCACAATATCAATGTTCTCTCTGCGAATGTATTGCCAGATATCTTTCTCCGTCCAGTTGGAAATCGGGAATACGCGGATGCTTTCTCCCTTGTTGATTCTGGTATTGAAAAGCTTCCACATTTCCGGCCGCTGATTTTTCGGATCCCAGGCATGATTCTTATTACGGAACGAGAAAATCCGCTCCTTCGCGCGCGACTTTTCCTCATCGCGTCTTCCGCCGCCAAAAGCAGCCGTAAACCCGTATTTGTCCAACCCTTGCTTCAGGGCTTGGGTTTTCATAATATCCGTATACGCCGAACCATGATCAAACGGGTTGATCCCTTGCTCAATCCCTTCCTGATTGGAGTGGACAAGCATCTTGATTCCGAATTCTTTCGCCTTGCGGTCGCGGAATTCAATCATCTCTTTAAACTTCCACGTTGTATCGATATGCAGGAATGGAAACGGCGGCTTCTCCGGATAAAAAGCTTTCAGCGCCAAATGCAGCATCACGGAGCTATCCTTGCCGATCGAGTACAACATTACGGGATTTTCACATTCCGCCGCTACTTCTCGAATAATATAAATCGCTTCAGCCTCGAGTTGATCCAGATGTGTCGTTGCATCTATGGAATCAAGCGTCAATTTTTCCATGAAAAAGTGCCTCCCTTTAATCCTTACTAAATCTATAGACTATATACTGTATCGTATCAGATTTTCACTTTTATGCAAAGTGGAATAAAGTATTTTCTTTAATTTTTTTGAGCTGCTTGTTTTCACGCAAAGAGAGGACGCAATCGAGCATAATAAAGATTGTATAATTCCATTTTAGGAAAAAGCGAGTGATGACATGGATGTCAAATCCCGGACACATAGCTGCGGCTGATGCCCAGCTCCTTGGCAATCTCCCGGCTTAGTTCAAAAAAAAGCTAAGGCAGCCGTTCAATGTAAATGACTGCTACTTCCTTTAATTAGCGCTGCTGCCCCATTAAGCATAACTGCCCGTAAACGTAAAAAAGCTGCCGATCATGCTCCGGCAGCTCAATTAGTTAGCTATTTAACTTCTCCGCAGTGGATGATATCAAGGCGAAAAATATTTCCATTTCCCTTCGGAAACAACCTCGACTGCTCCGTCGATTACTTTGATGGCGGTTTGATCATCAATCGCATATGTCGGCCCTTGCATCCCAGCGGCCCATCTTTCTGCAGCAGCCATGGTGTTTCCAGGAAGCATCTCGTGGTCCAGATGCGGAAATATTGCAAAATCAACCAGATTAAGCGTTTCATCACCGCCAGTGGTTGGAGTCCAGCCAACGAAGTATTCCCCAATGTTAGGTGCCATGACCATACTCCCGGCGCTCATTCCCACATAAACTGCCTGCAGCGAGGGCAAGAGGTCTGCTAATCCGGATTGGCGCATCCAGTGGTATAAGTAGAGCGCGTCCCCACCGGCCACCAGCAGGACGTCCGTCTCCCGGACCAACGGCACCCAGCGTTCTTTGCTGATGCTTGGCAGCGCTGTGAGCTCTAGCACCCCGACGGACTTCCAGCCCAGTTCGACCATGGGATTCTCGGAATTCCCGCTGATGAACTGCCAGGCATTGACGCCCGGGCCGACCCAGGGGTGTCCGTACATCGCGGTGGGGATGCACAGAGCGTTGGAGTCCGCGATCGGCTTGTCCAGCATGTCTACTAGCACGTCGTGTATGCTTTTGTTAATAATGCCTCCAGATGTGAGCAATAATTTCATAACTTAACTCCTTCCTTGTCATTGTGTGCGTTTTGTCGTTTAGAATAGGGCTGGAACGATAGACAAACCTTTGTCCGTTAGTAACGGTAATCAATCTTTACGATTGGTAAACGCAGGGCTCAGATCACCATTGGGTCGGAGCCCTGTTATTTCATTATTGCACGCATCCACTCGCGGCGCATCCATTAAATTAGCGGGTAAGCAGGAACGTATCGCGGATTCGTATAGTAAGGTGGCCTGATTGTAATGATAGGCATTGGCCATGAGTAGTTTAAGTATTCCATCGTAACTTTTTCGTTTGAATGATTAATAAGTAACGTCCGTGCTTGGGGGTTGAATATAAACATGGTCATAGTCGATCCCTCCTGATCTAAACAGATTGATACATACTATTGCATTTTCGCTACCATGATTCATCGGAATGAAAAATATCAAGTAGGGCATAGGTTTTCCCACCATAGCATAAGCTTTGTTGAATTATATATCTGAGGAGGAATTCATTCTCAATGAACAATAATAATAGGGAGAAAGACTTTCACGAGCTGCAAAAATGGTTTGCGCAGAATGTTAGAAATGATCCATACCCTCTTTATCCGACTTACGGGAAAATAACGAGATATGAAGAGATCCCGGTATCATTTCCAGAGCAACAACAGCTTCGTCACCCAGGAATAGAACGACTTATGGTTCCCTCTCCCATCATTGAAAATCCGAATTACAAAGGCTGTGAAAAGTTAAAAGGGAAGGTGGCATTAATTACTGGAGGAGATAGCGGCATGGGAGCTGCTATAGCCATTATTTTTGCCAAAGAAGGTGCGGACGTAGCGATTTCATATTTGGATGAGCATGAGGATGCAAACCGTACGAAGACAAGAGTCGAAGAATTAGGACAGCGTTGTCTTCTTCTTCCGGGCGACTTGCGCAATAAGCAGCAATGCATTGATATCGTGGAAAAAACAATAGCTTATTTCGGAAAGTTAGACACTCTTGTGAATCATGTAGGCGTCCAATTTCAGCAAAATTCGCTGTGCGATATAACAGACGAACAATTTAACGAAATTTTTACGGTTAATGTATATTCTCATTTCTATACGACAAGAGCAGCACTTCCTCACTTGAAACCAGGTAGTACGATTATTAATACAACTTCAATTGTTGCATACATCGGTCAGAAGCTATTGCTGGACTATACGGCAAGTAAATCGGCTATTGTAGGCTTCACCAGAGCACTTGCAAGCAGTGTAGTAAATCAAGGGATCCGAGTTAACGCAGTGGCGCCTGGACGAATTTGGACGCCTTTAATCCCGGCAAGCATGACAAGCGATGAAGTCGCCCTGTGGGGTTCGAACAACCCCATGAAGAGATCTGGTCAGCCTTTTGAGTTAGCGCCAACATGGGTATACTTAGCATCGGATGATTCCAGCTTTGTTACCGGTCAGGTACTCCATGTAGACGGCGGAGAGTGTACGAGTTCGTGAGTGCTGACATAACGTTCGTTCTTCCGACAACTGAAACTTGCCCATATAAAAATTGTTTAGTTTGAAAATAGATGCTCATCGTTAATTGTTTGATGCAGAGAAGGAGAAGCTAGATGCTGACTCATCGCCGGCTGAGTCATAATCCGGGTTTTCGCAGCCTCGGTAAACGAATTGTGCTAATAGACGGTTATAAAACTTCTGTACCACTCAAAATCCAAAATGACTGCTCCTTCCTTGATTGCCATCATACAGAGTACATCTCGTTGATACACCACATTTAATCGGAATGTGTGGTACCCCTCCGTGCGTTACGTCAGGATCAATCTACCTCATCAGTAGCGCATGCCAAATCATCTGCAATATCTTCTGAATGCCTCACAATGTTTATAACCAAAAAAGACGCCAACGTAGTGTTCATTGTTTTGGATTTTATAAAAAACACTATTTATACAATAAATAATTTTATCTAATGGATAGAAAACACCCTTCAAACAATTCATTAGTTGAACGGCACCTTTATGCGCCGCCAGAGCTAATTTCTTCTGGACCAGCTGCTATCCTAATATACCTCCGCAATGGATTGTAGACGTTTGCTTGCTTTCTCCGAACCGCCATGCCATCATCAAGAAAGAAGTATTGGCAAACGTAAGGTGAAAAGGCAGGGAGTCTCACATGATTCATTTCAATTCGGATACTTATCAAGTCGCATATGCGGGAGAACGCGTGCAGCTCTTGCCCAAGGAGTTCGCGCTTTTCCGCTTTCTTTACGAGCATGCCGGTCGCTCGTTCACCCGGGAGGCTTTGCTTGATGCCGTATGGTCTATGGAAGCCCCGACCGACAGGACCGTGGATGACCACATCTACCGCATTCGCAGAAAGTTGGCCGGCTGGAACCATCTGCTCGGAGTGGAGACCGTCCGAGGCCAGGGCTACAAGCTCGTGCGTCGCGCCCCCGAAGCGAAAGACAATCCACTAAGCTTTGACGAACAGTTCGCGGTAGACGTGAAACGTTTGTTCTCTAAGTATCACAGCCTTGGCATGGGAGCGGCCATGCAGCTGCTAGCGGAGAACCGCGAAGTACTAAGCTTGCCTGGTGACCCTTATAATGACGCTTATCTGCGTTTTATTCGCGGCGATTTCAAGTGGCTCCTTACAACGGACTGCGTTTCTCTCTGGCAGAAGCTGACGTATGCCGTATACATCCACTCCATCATTCAACCGGAGCCCGCAGCTTCGCTCCCTTACTTCGTGAAGCTTCTTGCCAAAGCCGAGACACTGGAATGGCGGTATGACTTGCAGTTAAGTCTCGCTCTCCTCTATACGGAAGCCGGCAAGCCGGATGATGCGCGCAACGTTATCGAAGCGATCAGGCAGGAGATTGAAGGGCTTGACTCCCCTAGCTTCACAGCACTCTTTCTGCTGAAGGAAACGTATCTTGCGATATCGACGGGGAAACTCGAGACTGCGGACGCCAAGCTACGCGAATACGACGAGCTCCTGGTACGTCATCCGATCAAGCGCGAGCGGGGAGCCTATCTTGTGGCCACGGCACTGCTCCTATACCGGCAAGGCGACATTCCCTCCGCGAGAATTGCGCTGGATGAAGGGATGGATACGCTCCGCCATACGGAGTTCCTCCCCCATCTGCTATTTAGCTTAAATACCATGCTGCGATTTCTATCCATCCACGAGTGCGACGAAACTTATCGGCTAGCCTATCAACGACAGCGGGACCAGCTCGCTGTCCGTTACGGCTTTGAAGGGCTGCTGCCACTGACGGAGCAGTTGCTTAGAATTCATCTCTGATCATTCTCTGACAATCCCCTGCTACGATTGGAATCATATCGATTTCATTCAGGGGGTTCGCGTTCCGATGTTAAGAAAAAATCGCTCGTTCGCAAAAATGTTCGTCGCCTACGGCCTCTCGGCTTTCGGCGATTATTTCGATTTTATGGCAGTCACGATTCTTCTCGGCTTCATTTGGAAGGCGGACGCGATGACGATCGCGCTGCTGCCTCTTTGTTTTGCCGTGCCTGGTATTGCATTCAGCCAGTTTGCAGGGATTTTGGCGGATCGCTGGAACAAACGGAACCTGATGATCGCCACCGATCTCTTGCGCTCGGGAATAACCGTCATGCTTATCTTCGCCCCTACCGCGGGAGTTCTGCTCGGGCTGATCGCAATCCGATCAACCGCCCGCGTCTTCCACTTTCCCGCCCAACAATCAATGACTCGAGCCGTTGTTGCGCCAGATCAGCTCTTGCAGGCAACCTCTCTTAACGGAGCCGTCTTCCAGCTGTCCAAAATATTCGGGCCTCTGCTTGGAGCATCCGCGGCGTCTGCTTTCTCCCCTTCCGTCAGCATGGCGGTGAACGCGATCTGCTACGTAGTGTCCGCCTTCTTGCTCCTGCTTGTGCCCGTCGCTGATGGGCGCGTATTGGCCCCCGCATCGCCAACCAGGGAGAAGGTACGCTTGCGGGACGAATGGCGTGATGGATGGCGCTTTCTCTGGAACAGCCGCACCTTGCGCATGAGTCTTCTCTTCAGCTTGATCGGGCTAGCCGGCATCCAAATGATCGATGCTCAATTCGCCGTCCTCTTCCGCGAGATTGCTCCGGAACAACCCGATTTAATAGGCTGGCTCGTGACCGCGATCGGCGCTGGCGGACTCGCGAGCGTAACATGGCTTCGCCGTTACCAAGAGCTTACGGCATACGGACGGCTACTCGGAGGGGGCGTAGCGCTAATCGGCCTGATGTTCGCCGGAGCCGGCACTTTCCAGCAAGACAGTCCACTGTGGCTCATGCTGCTGGTATTTTTCATTGGAGGGATCGGTACCGGGTTTACCTCCTCGGGCATGAACTACATTCTGCAGAAAGAAACGCCGCCTGAGGCTGTTGGCCGCGTCAGCGGCATATTTGATTCCTTGAGCAGCATTATCTTCGTCATTGCTCCACTCAGCGGCGGCATGCTGATTGGTCTAATGGGAGCGAGCCGCACGTTCCTGATCGTCGGGCTCGCGGTTGGGATAATCGGTTTCGTCGGAATTGTGCTGCGTCGGCAGATGTGGGGAAAGACCGATACCCGGAAGCCGGAGGTTTCAAGTACCGCTTAAGTCGATTCATAATAGGGCCAGTCTGAAGGGTTTGGAGTACAGCTGCCCAAAGTCATTATTTTCCCTTTACTTCAACAACAGACCGACATATTTAACGTTCTCAAAGTCTTTGTGATTGCACTAAGATATAAATCATCTAGTGTTGCTGTAAGCCATCACCAATAGAATAGGTTGTCTATTAAACAAAAATTTTCATAATGATTCAGATAAAATAGATCCGCCTCCCTTTTACAAATCTTAATGAGCGTTTTTTCGCTTGCTCTCATGAACAACTCAAACATCGGCAGTCACAACAGATTGGAGTTTCCTTCGACGCAAAAGATAACTTACTGGTCCTTAAATAAAACAAAAGAGGCTCTCGATGAGCCTCCAGTGAATGGTTCATGCAATCAGTATCACTTCTTCGCGTTATAAAACTCATGATACATCTTCATAAGATCCCGCTTCTCGATCCTGGACACATAACTCCGGCTGATGCCCAACTCCTACGCAATCTCCCTCTGCGTCCGCTTATCGCCGCCATGATCCAGGCCAAACCGGCCACGGACTGCTTCCTGCTCCCGCTCATCAAATACATCAAGATTGCGGTAGATCTTGCTCTTCCCAATCTTCAGCTGCAACCGGTCCACCTTCGTAGCAATGATCCTATTTACCCATTCGAATATTCTTGACGGTTTTTCTTTCGATAGTCAAATTTTCATAAATTCTGTTTCCGCCATTTCCTAACGGGGATTGTGCCAATAAACCGACCTTGACAATCTCGTCTACAGGCAAAGCGAAAAATCTCATCATATCAAAATGTTCTCCATCCGTAGAATAGTGGAACGCAAACGATCTTCCGCTTCTGCACATTTGGAGCCACACTGTATTGTCATCAATGTTGCAGCCGTTTGCATCATCCGATTCTTCAATTGTAACCACACTAACGACTGCATGAGTACCGAAATCGGTTAATTCAAAACAAGCCTTTGCCCAGTGGGTCAAATCCTTCATGACCATGATGCAAGCCGAATCGTATGTATCCTTGAAGTCAAGCGATACCTTCACTCGCATTACGAAATCCCCGGATATTTCCGTATAGTAAAAAGGCGCATTAGACACAGATTCCGGTGTAATTCCTTCTTCTCCGGCTGCTCCGTGATGGCAAAAAAAGTCGCTTTTCTCTGTTGCGAATATTTCTATCCTGCCATCCGTTTCATTAATTTCACTCTCATTAATCCATGTAAAGTCCATTATTCTACCTCCTGAAATAAATTCTTTCGCCTTCGAAATCGTATGAATCGTTCACTTATAAAAATATCATACAGTTCAGTAGAGGACAGTACAAATATATGAATCCGTATCGCAGGATCCCACTTTGATCTATGACAAAAAGACAATCCACCTCAAAGAGTGGATTGTCTTTGCTTCAATCTGAGAATTCTTCCCTAGTCACTTCTTCGCCTTTTAAAACTCATGATACAGCTTCATGAGCGCTCTCTTCTCAATCCTGGACACATAACTCCGGCTAATGCCCAGCTCCTTCGCAATCTCCCTCTGCGTCCGCTCATCTCCGCCATGATCCAGGCCGAAGCGGTCGCGACTCACTTCCTGCTCCCGCTCGTCTTAATCAACATGAATTCGGAAGACAACAGGATAGGGGCCCCGCACCTCTCTCGTTCGGATTATCAACGCCTCATCGGTTCTTTCCCATACCGGCTTTTCATCAAACCCTAAAACATTGATTTCGCGGATGATGCCGTGGAAATGGTGAGCCCGCTCCTTCAACGATTTGATCTTCACGATTCCATCGTCCGGATAAGATAGAACGTGCGCATACAAAGCGCTCCCCTTCATCGTGAATCGGATGTCTTCGCTGGTGAACAATTTCGCCTTGCCGTCCGTGAACTGTCCTTCCTCCACTGCCGTAGGCCCTTCGCCGAACTTTCGCCAGAATGTGGTTCCGTAGATCGCCTCACCATTCGTCTTCAGCCAGCCGCCGATATCAAGAAGAATACGCCGGTCGTCTTCCGGAATCGTACCGTCGGCTTTGGGGCCAACGTTGAGCAGCAGATTGCCGTTTTTGCTCACGACATCGACGAGATCCTGAATAATCTCAACGGATGATTTGTAGTCCATCCCCTCGACATGACACCAAGAGTTGCGCGCTGCGGCGGTATCGGTCTGCCAATAGAACGGCTGCAGATCGGCGAATTGGCCCCGTTCGATATCAAGAACCGCGGAACCAAACTTGAAAGCATCGTGCTTGTAATTGATAATGCCTTGATATCCCCACTCGGCCGCGCGATTATAATAGTACGCCGCGAATTTCTTGAGATAAGGCTTAAATGCTGCCGTATGGATCCACCAATCGAAGTAAAAGATTTTGGGCCGGTAACGGTCGACCAGTTCGCAACACCTAAGCAGCCAATCCTCCAAATATTCCTTACTCGGCGGGGAACCGTACAAATCCTGATGATCGGGTTCCGGCATCGAAGGCCAGTAGAAATCGCCGCACGCAAGCGGTTCACGGATATCCGACTCGAACGTTTTGCCATGCGACATGAAAAACCAATGTTCTGCCCGGTGAGACGATATGGAAAAAACTAATCCCCTTGCCTCTAAGGCTGATTTCAGCTCTTCCAGCACATCTCGCCTTGGTCCCATCTCGAATGCATTAAATTTTGACAATTCGCTTTTGTACATCTGAAAACCATCGTGATGTTCCGCGACGGGCATGACATACCGAGCCCCAGCTTGCTCGAACAATTCGGCCCAATCGGCTGCATTAAACTTCTCCGCCTTGAAGAGCGGTATAAAGTCTTTATAACCAAACGTTTGATGATCGCCATAGGTCGCGCGGTGATGATCAAATTCTCGCGTGCCTTGGATATACATATTTCGCGGGTACCACTCATTGGCGAAAGCCGGTACGGCGTAGACGCCCCAGTGAATGAAAATGCCGAATTTGGCGTCCTTGTACCATTCCGGAATACGGAAACCGCTGAGCGAATCCCAGTCGTCGCTGAAGTTGCCCGATGCGACCTTCTCGTCAATTCGTTTTAAATATTCATTTCTATCCATCCTTACACTCCTTCCGCGTGTGCTATAATCCAATCATAGCGAGCCGGAATAGCTCGGAATACGGGTAAATGCGACGTCCATTAGGACAAATATGTCGCAATAGCGCAGCTAGGAGGACTGCCGATGGGGCATCCGATGATTCAATTAGATAATCTAGATCTCAAGCTTTCGCTTGGGAGGCTTGTTTTGAACGTGCTATATATTAAATCCGGGTTCTTCTACCATTCCATGCCCGAACATCGTCACAGCAACGGCAGCTATGAGCTCCATTACATTCCGTCCGGACACGGGCGCTTGATTGCGACAGGAAGAGAATTCCCGCTTTCGCCCGGCAGCTTATACATGACGGGACCTGGTATCGATCATGAGCAAATTACGGATCCATCCGATCCGATGTTTGAGTATTGTATTTTCTTCGAGGCGCTCCCGAGCGGGCGCAATCACCATGAACGGTTGTACGGGAGAAGCGGCGGCGATTCCGAAGATATCCGCGAAATAGCGCGATTGTTTTTGGAAACGCCATTCTGGATTGGACAGGACAGTCGGCAACTGCAGCATGTTTTCGAGAAGCTGGCTTGGGAAATAAATACCCGCTCAATAGGTTATCGGCGTAACATAACGATCCAATTGGAGCAGATCGTCATCGGACTTGTCCGGAACTATACGAACAATCGGCCGACGTTGCAGACTGCTCCACTGAAGACTTTGGATGATAAAAGAATGGTACTGATCGAGAACAACATCTTGTATAACTATAAGCATATCACGATTAGAACGCTTGCCGATCAGCTCGGCCTTAGCGTCAGGCAAACCGAACGTGCGGTTCACAAGCAATACGGGATGTCTCTGCGTGAAAAGCTGCTGGAAGCACGTCTGCAGGAAGCCGCTCGCCTGCTTGATGCAACCTTGCTGACAATCGGCGAAATCTCCGAACAAGTCGGATATCAGTCTTCCGAGTCGTTCACGTCGCATTTTAAAAAACGGCAAGGATTAACGCCAAGCGCTTATCGGGCGCGAACAATTGTGCCTACTATACAGTAGATAGACAGTTTAGTTAATTTTCAAGGCATTCAATATCTTTGATACGCATTCTTCCGTTGAATTCTCGTATGTATTGATCTCAACGTCGTATTTCATATTTTGATGTACAATTTTCAATTGTTCCTTTGCTATGCCGATAGTTCTATCACCACGAACGCGTTCACGTCTTTCCAATTCTTCGAGCGGACAATGCACGCCGACATATAATACATCTTCGTCCTTGAACTGCTCTAAAAAATCCACGGCATCGCTTTCCGCGTCTAAAACAGTATCAATAATAATGTTAAAAGAATATTCCGAGATAACTTTAGTCAGTCTGTGCAGTATAAATGTTAAAAAATGCAGGTCATAGTTTTGTTTGTTTATAATGTCCCATGTCGAAGGTTCTTTTTTATTGTTACGCATTTTTGATAGTAAACTACCTAGATCGTCAAATCCCAACACTAAATAATTTGGTAATTTTTCCGACAGTAGTTTTGCTATTGTAGATTTGCCTGAACTTGAAACACCGTTCAACAGGATAACCTTACCTTTAATCATAGTAAACTCCTTCTTTGGCATGATACATGGATTGAGAGAACAGATTATCCCCGCAGTTATCCACGTCTTAACTGACGAAACTGCTCAGGGGTTATTTTCTCCGACCTCCGGAACCGTTGAATAAAATAAGCACTGCTGGCGAAACCCACTTGATCGGCTACGTTCTTCACGGATAATTCGGTCGAGACAAGAAGTGCTTTAGCATGTACGATACGGCACTCTGTGAGAAACTCTATTGGCGTCTTTCCGATTAAGGAATGGAACTGTCTGCTGAAATGAGAGATACTGCAACCAGCCTGATTCGCCATTTGTTCCAGCGTTAAAGGCTGCTCGCTATGGGTGCGAATCCATTCCGCTGCCTCGATAAGCTCGCTCCTCTGTCCATGCGAAGGTGCTCCTAGGGTATCCCCTGCGTTCAGAGCGAGCTCGGCGAGCATCTCATAAAGCAGCGCCGATAGCCGCGCCTCCCCTCCTTGCAGAGAAGGGACGCCACAGGTAAGCAGCTTTCCCCACAGCACATCCAATCGTTCCGCATTCTTCCAAGAGAATATCCAAGCTTCGCTTTCCCCTTTGCCTTGAAGCAGCTCTTTAATTCCTGCTCCGTTGAAATGCACCCATCGGATGTCCCACGGTTCCTCCGTATCGGCATAATAACATTGTTTGACACCCGGACCATAGAGGAAGCCGGATCCTGCCTGCAGTTCCACGATCTCGCCACCGATTTCCAAATACCCTCTGCCGCCGCGCACGATATGCCAATTATACGAATCAAGCTGTCCGGCCTCACGATTCTCCTTATGCGTCGGATCATCAAAATAATGACCGAAAGAGTCAGGATAGCAGAAGAATCGGGTAAAGCGGGGTGGAGCCAAAAAATGATTAATCCTCATTTGATTCACCTCAAAATAGCATAATTGTAATACGTTTGATCAAATTATTCGGATTTACCCTCTCTTTTACAATGTTTATAATAAAGCTATTCAATTTTATTTAAGCATAATACTAACATATTTAGTTGGGAAGGGGATCTTTCGCATGTATTTCGGTGTAGATTATTATCCCGAGCATTGGCCGGAGGAGCGTTGGCCGATCGATGCCAAGATGATGAATGAAGCGAATATCAATATCGTCAGATTAGCGGAATTTGCTTGGGCCAAAATGGAACCGGAGGAGGGGATTTATGACTTCTCCTGGCTGGATCGTTCGATTAATATTCTGGCAAGCGAAGGAATGAAGATTATTCTTGGGACGCCCACTGCCGCAGCACCCAAATGGATGATGGACAAACATCCGGATATGTATCCGGTGGATGTCTATGGCTTAACGAAGGGCTTCGGAACGCGGAGGCATTATTGCTTAAATCATCCCATATACCGCGACTACTCCAAGAAAATCGCCCGGGCCATGGCGGAACACTATAAGGATAACGAGCACATTGTTGCCTGGCAGATAGACAACGAGTTCGGCGGTGCTTGTTATTGCCAGAGCGACTTGAATGCGTTTCGAATCTGGCTTAGGAACAAGTATGGTTCAATCGAGAAAATGAATGAAGAATGGGGAACGATTTTTTGGAGCCACACCTATCGAAATTGGGAAGAGATCATTCTGCCCCGATATTCCGCGAGTGATGGGTTTAGCCAAAACGGAGGCTCAAACCAGTTGCTGTCCACGCCATATAATCATAATCCCGGCATGCTGCTCGACTATCAGCGTTTCTTCTCCGATGCTACAGTATCGTATCAGCGCATTCAAATTGACGAAATCCGTGCATTCAGCACCTTACCGATCACACACAATCTCATGGGCCATTTCAGCGAATTGAATTATTTTGATCTGGGCCAAGATCTTGATTTTATCAGTTGGGATAATTACCCAAACCATATGTGGGCAAAATCCACGCCGACAGCAGTTTCAATGGCGCACGATCTAATGCGAGGCATTAAACAACGAAATTTCTGGATGATGGAACAACAGAGCGGACCTTGCGGTTGGCATTCGATGGGCGACACACCGGAACCAGGTCAAGTGCGTCTATGGACCTATCAGGCGATCGCGCATGGAGCAGAAGCTATGGTCTACTTCCGGTGGCGGGCATGTACGGTTGGTATTGAACAATATTGGCATGGAATTCTAGATCATGACGGCATCGGCCGGAGACGTTACAGGGAAATTACCCGTATTGGCAGCGAGATGGCACAGCTGTCGAATCTGATCGTCGATGCGACGAATCGCAATTCCGTGGCACTCGTTAAGAGTTACGACAACGCGTGGAGCCATCGGGCGCAGCCGCACAATCAGAAATTCTCGTATGGAGGCCTGTTGGATTCTTACTACAGGTCCATGGCCATAAATCATGTTGGCTTGGATGTCACTGGTGTGGATACGGACTTCACTCCATATAAGCTGGTCCTTATGCCAGCCTTCAATCTGATGACGGAAGATATCGCGGCAAAATGCAAGACTTACGTAGCAAATGGAGGATCCCTGCTTATTACGTTCCGCTCGGGTACGCGTACATGGAACAATCAGATGACCACCTTGACCTTCCCCGGTATGTTCAGCGAGCTGGCCGGAGTCGAACTGGAGGAATTTGATTCCGTAAACTTTGGAAGAACGGTTAGCATTAACGGTTCCTTCGGAGAAGGGACCGCTTCTGTCTGGTGCGACGTTCTGAAGCTTACAGGAGCACAAACACTGGCAAGCTATAATAGCCATTATTACAAAGGGACCCCTGCCGTCACCGTCAACGCTTTCGGCAAAGGCCATGTTTATTATGTGGGTTGCGATCTAGACGATGCCGCAATGGATAACCTGATGAACTTAATTATTGACCGCGAAGGTATCACCCGGAGCTTGCCCCAGAATTATGATGGAGTCGAAGCGGTCGAGAGAACCAAGGATGGCCAACATTATTTGATGCTTCTCAATCACAAGAACGAATCTATCGAAGTGGAATTGAGCGGCGTATTCGAAGATGCTTTAAGCGGGGCGATGATTGAAGAACGGATTATTCTGGAG
This sequence comes from Paenibacillus glycanilyticus, assembly GCF_023715145.1. Lineage (GTDB taxonomy): Bacteria > Bacillota > Bacilli > Paenibacillales > Paenibacillaceae > Pristimantibacillus > Pristimantibacillus glycanilyticus_A. Next base: position 1,105,364 of record NZ_JAMBNP010000001.1, read on the forward strand.
CCTTATGCCGCACACGTTTTATTAAAGAGATGATACAAGTAAGAAAAACCGCCTTGATTTACGGCGGTTTTTTTATTGCCTCTCGAGCCGGCAGCCTCTAAGTAATTTCCAGGACGGCCTACTATCTCCCAAAATTTACGAGTTTGGAGCTACCAACTCCAATACTACAATACTAACTACTCCTTCACCGAGCCTATCATGACTCCTTTAACAAAATGTTTCTGCACAAAGGGGTAAATCACTAATATCGGAATTGTTGTGATAACAATAAGCGAATACTTCAACAGTGTCTCCATATTTTGCATCAGCGCAAGCTTTTGCGCGTCAAGCGTTGCCGACATGCCGGAATAGTCAATTTTATTTTCAACCAGTATTTGTCGCAAAACAAGCTGCAGCGGGTATAGGGATTGCGAATTCAAGAAGATCAGGGCATTAAAATAGGAGTTCCATTGGCCTACTGCGGCCCATAGTACCAGAACAGCCAGAATTGGCCTTGACAACGGAATAGCGATGCTGATCATAAATTTAAAGTCTCCGCACCCATCAAGCTGTGCCGCCTCATAGATTTCATTCGGCAATGAGGTCTGAAAGAATGTTTTTGCTATGATAATAGAGAAGACATTTAGCGCTGTTGGCACTATTAAGGCCAGTGGCGAATCCAGCATCCCCAGATCCTTGACCACAAGATAAAAGGGGATAAGTCCCCCGTTGAAGAGCATGGCAAATAAAATGGCCCAGATCCATATTTTACGCCCTGCCATTTCCTTTCTCGACAAGGGATACGCCATCATAATGGTTAGCGCTACGCTTAATACAGTCCCGCCTACTGTATAAAAAATGGAATTAGCAAAGCCTGTCCAGACCGCATTATACTTAAATACGCCAATATAACCATCCAGCGTTGGATCAACCGGCCATAGCCATACTTTACCGCTTTGCACAGCCGCTGCCGAGCTAAAGGATGAACTGACAATATAAATAAGCGGGTACAGGACCATGACGAGGACGAGACTCAGGCCAGCATATACACAGAATAAAAATATACGGTCTTGTTTGGATTCCCGGATTGCGGATATCTGTTTCACTAGAAGCTCTCCTCTCTACTTAGAATAAACTGTTGTCCGATACTTTCCGGGCCGTATAGTTGACGATAGAAATCAGGATTAATCCGATGATGGCATTAAACAAACCAATAGCGGCAGCAAAACTGAAATCAGCATTTACAAGACCCGCTTTATACACATAAGTTGAAATAATCTCCGACCGGCTTAGATTAAGATTGTTCTGCAGCAGATACACTTTTTCGAAGCCTACACTTAATAATCCTCCGACGCTTAGAATCATCAAGATAATAATGGTTGACCGGATTCCCGGCAGATCAATATACCGGATTTTTTGCAATCGGGTTGCCCCGTCTATTTTGGCTGCCTCATACAACTCCGGATTTACGCTTGCTAGCGCCGCAAGATAGATGACGGCTCCGTATCCGGTTTCCTGCCAGATCCCGGACCAGACATATGTGGACGAGAATCCATTTGCGCTCGCCAATACATTAGGCGGATTGGTATCTCCGAGTAAATGAAACAAAAGAGCAAGTGGTCCGCTTGTAGGAGAGAGGATGATCTGAATCATGCCCACCAGTATAACGGTTGAGATAAAATAAGGAGCGTAAGTGAACATCTGCACCGTCTTCTTGAAGCGCGCATGCCGCACTTCGTTTAACGCGATAGCCAAAAGAATGGAACAAGGAATCGAAACAGCGAGCGAATATACGCTTAAAGACAGCGTATTTTTTACAAGTGGCCAAAAATAGGGAGAAGTAAGAAATAACTCAAATTGCCGCAATCCAACCCAAGGACTTTTCCATATTCCATATACCGGGCTATAGTTACGAAAGGCGATTTGTACCCCCAGCATAGGCCAATAGCTGAATACAATTAAGAAGGCAGTTGGCAAAGCGATAATGGCATATAGAGGCCAATGTCTCTTTAGAGCAATACTCCGTTTCATTCCTATCATTCCTTCTTTAAAATAAATTGTGTCATCCCCCCGCAACGAGGAGGATGACACCTGTCTCGTGAGCTTCTCTCGGTATGTCCAATGTACTGAAGCTTTTAGACTTATTTGAGCGACTCCAAGTTCTGAATGACAGTCTCATCTCGTTGGAAGCCGCTAGTATCAAAAGGCTTCACCATGGCTTTCTGAGTAATAGAAAGATATTGATCCAGACCAAGCTTCTTAACACCATCAACATAGGACTTCCAATCCTTAGAAATCGATTTGTTGCCGACAATAAACTCGGCTGTCCACTGCTTTACGTAGTTATTGATATTGGTCTTCAAGAGAGAATACGATTGTGAATCTTTAGGATCGATCCAGATGGATGCAGGAACGACTTCCTTCGGCTGTTTTCCTTTGTAATCCTTTTCCGTATAGTATTGCAGCAGTGCCTCTGAACCAGATCCGTCCGCGGAAAAAGGAGGCTTGGCAACAATGCTGTTACGCCATTCTTCCGACTGATAAATAGGTCCGAGCTGATTCCAACCCCAAGTGAAAGGTGTTGGAGGCTGGAAATTGATGTCGAACAAGGCGGGATTTCCGGTTAATCCTTTTTCGCCGTCCTTGGCCTTTGTCCAATACTCCCCTTCAGGGCCGTAATCCGTAATCGTAGTCCCTTCCGTCGTCCAAATATAATCCAGCATTTTCATAACCGCGATTTTCTCATCCTCAGCAGCTTTGTTGGTTATCGCAAATACAGCCCCGCTTACACCGTTGCCGCTGAATGCCGCATACGAGACGCCATTTGGCCCCTTAAGAGGAGGAACCGTCTCCCAGTTCACAATATCACTCATATGATCAGCGCCAACCACGCAGTTCATACAGCCCCAAGGCACGACTCCGACTTCGTGATTAATCGCCTGCTTGCTTAGCACGTCATTGGTTTGCGTAAACGCCGCGCTGCTAATTAAGCCCTTCGAATATAATCCGTTCATATATTCCAGCCCTTGCTTCCACTCATCCTGAATGGCCGATAGCTCAACCTTGCCGTCCGTGACGCGCAAAAAGCTACCGCCATCATTGTAAGCAAAGGCATTCATCAGAAATGTTGTCGGATCTGAATTCCAGCCATCCGTGGAACCCGTCAGCGGCAAAATGCCGTTTTCCTTGAATACCTCCAGCATATGCTCAAACTCATCTGTCGTGGTTGGCATGCTCAGGTTGAACTTCTCCAGGAACGGTTTATACACCCAGAGCTTGCTGGAATAGTAGCAATGCAAGCAATAATTGTAGAATGGCAGGCCATATATGTTGCCGTCCGGCGCAATGATTCCCTGCTTAAGAGCAGGCGTATTCTCAATCGCATTCCATACATTAGGCGCATGAGCTTTCAGCAAATCGTTTAACGGAACAAACACGCCTTGCTGTCCATATTTAAGCAAATCCTCGTTACTGAAAGAACCGGCCCAAAACACGGAAGGATAGTCGCCGCTTGCAAGCAGAAGAGGCTGTTTTGTTGCTACGTCGGTATTCGGAACCGTAATCCAGTTAATGTTCATATTAAAGTTTTTTTCCGCATATTCGGTGAACCAGTTGCTGTCCAAATTTCCGTTAAAGCTGGATGTCCCTGCAAATAAATTTACGGTGACCGGCTCTGATGCTGATTCTGAGTTTGTACCTTTTACATTTGGCGAGCCTGAATTTTTTGCAGGACCTGAACCATTGTTTTGCGAGCAAGCGGCAAGCATCAACAAAACCATAACGAAGGTTAAAAATGCGGCTATTCGTTTTCTCTTATTCATTTGGGCACCCCTTTATTGAATTTGTTCAGCAAATGCATCTTCCAGCCCTACCGGGTTATTCAGAAACAACATCACTCCCTTCATAAGTCTGAATATTCTATTAATTTGATATATAAAATAATTCTATTTCATAACTCTTCAACACAAAATATAGCTCTGAAATAGAGTCCCGGGACTAAAGATATGTAAGCACTTACAAAAAAAGATAATTAGGCTTATTTAATTGCAATTTATGCCCGACTAGTCATTTCTTATATAAATTATATAAGATGGATCACGGAAGGAAAATCAGGTATAATGCAAGTATGATATAAAAAAATGAAAGTAGAGATGCCATGAAGCACTATATGAAACAAATGTTAGTCACCGCTCTTGACCGGACTCTGCCCATCTATATCGAACTATTGGGATGGAATGAATGGCAGGATGAATTCATACGCCCCCATGGCTATCACTGTTATCATTGGCTGCAGACGACAGGCGGAGAAGGACAATTTGAATGCGAAGGCAAAACCATTATTCTCGGTCCGAATCAGGGCATCTTGCTTCCCCCCAACGTTCCGCACCGTTACAAGACGACATCCTACCCTTGGTCAACCTGGTATATTACTTTTAATGGGAATATGGCCTCCATTCTCGTGTCTTCGCTTGGTCTCGCGACTTGCACCGCGATCAGCTGGGAGTCTCATTCTCGATTATCCACCTTGCACAAAAGAAGCCGAAATCTAGCAAGAAGCCATTTCGAATTTAACGGAATAGACGGCTCGGCATTCGTCTACCGCTTCCTGATGGAACTGAAGCGCTCGGGACAAGTGGATAACCAGCGCTCCTTTTCCCAGCATACCGCTCGTGTCATTCCATTAATCCGATACTTGGAGGAGAACTATTCGGATCCGTCTCTTGGACTAGACCAATTAGCCGATTATACCGGCGTTAGCCCGCAACGCCTGAATTACTTGTTCCGAATGGCAACGGGCATGAGCCCCTATCAATATCTCATTCACTTAAGAATTCAGAAGGCAAAGGAATTGCTGATCAACGAAAAAAACCTCACCGTTAAAGCCGTCGCTTTAAGAGTGGGTTTTCTGGACGCTAGCCACTTTGTATCCACATTCCGCAAGAATGAATTCATTACGCCGCAGAGTTACAGGGATCTTAACTAAGCTACTCTCTGAATTCCTGCGGCGTTACTCCAATCTGCTCTTTGAAGACTTTGATAAAATAAGTCGGGTTCTTATAGCCCAGGATGCTTGCAATTTCGTACACTTTGTAACGGCTGTCCTTCAACAGAAAGACAGCTTTCTCCATTCGCAAACGAAGCAAATATTCGGAAATGTTTTCTCCCGTTTCGCGCTTGAATACTTTGGACAAATGCGTAGGATGCATATACACGTGGTCGGCAATGGCCTGCAAGGACACATCTTCCGATAAATGGTCCTGCACATATTGATGAACCCGGGCAACAATGGAATGCCGGGAATCCGATAATTCCGTATTCAACTGTTCGCGAAGTTTGCTCAGCATGGTCATAGCCCAGTACTCCAGGTCGCCTAGGCTTTTCACTTCTCGTGATTCTTGCAGCCGATAGTCGGCGAGAAGCCCTCCGTTCTTATGAACGAAATACGAAAACGCGGACTTGAGCGAATAGTAAATTTCTGATAAATGCTCATTTGAACCGCTGTATTTCTCATTCCACTCCAGGAATACCTCTTGCAGCTTTTCATTTGCCGCCTCCCACTTGCCCGCTTCCAGCAAATGAGGCAGCAGCGGAGGCGTATACAAAGAAGCTACCACATGAGACGCAGGCCGCACGTTATCCGCTCCCAATCGAACGGTATAATCGCCTTCTTGATCAACTTGCGAGCGTATCGTTGCCAGGCACCGCTGATACATTTCTTCACTTTGAGACGGCAAAGAACCCGGGGGAGAAAGGATGACCGTTATCGTCAGATGCAGCAGTTCATTAACGGTTCTTTTCATTTGATCGCCTAGTTCATCGAATAGATGCGACTGTTCGGGGTTATGATTCTGAGGCTGGACAGCGAACAATAGATGACCGTACAAATCTTCACAGTTCCAATAGTTATACCGGTTATGGAGAAGCAGCTCCTCCGCAATATTCGAGACGGCATACCCTAATATGGACATATCAGAAGGCTCGTACCGCCGACCTCGGTCCTCCAAACGTATCAAAATGAGGGATACCGGATACTCCATATCGATCGAAATTCCGTACAAACGAAACTGCTCCTGCAGCTTTTTCTCCTGCAAAGCTCGTCCTTGAATTAAATTATTCAGCAGATTGGAACGTAGGACAGGCAAATTAAGATGAATCATGGATTGGGAATGCAGGTATGCAAGCTTTCGCTCCTGCTCCTGTTGCAAGTAATCGGCAGCTTCCCGCACGGCAGCGAGCAGTTCCTCATCCTTCACCGGTTTGAGCAAATAATGAGAGGCTTTATTCTTTAACCCTTGCTGCGCGTAATCGAATTCCGCGTGTCCGGTAAGCAGCAGGCACTCTGTCTCTGGCCAACTATTCTTAATCTCTCTGATTAGATCAATGCCATTCATCCCCGGCATGCGGATATCGGTAATGACAATGTCGGCAGCTTCAGCTTCCATGACAAGAAGGGCCTGCTTTCCGGAATATGCCGAGAGCACTTTAGTTATGCCTATTGTTTCCCAAGCTTGGATAGCAGCGATACTTTCGACCAAGTGCTCTTCATCGTCTACGATTAACAGCTTCATCCTTCTCCGGCTCCTCTCTCCAACGCAATTCCACACGAAGTCCAGATTCTCGATTGATGGACAGGTGCAGTCCGGCATCCTCGCCGTATCGAAGTTGAAGCCGCCGATTTACATTTTGCAGTCCGCAGCTGTCTGCCCCTTCACCAAACCGGCCAACTAACAATCTTTTGAGCGACTGCAGCCGTTCGTGCGTCATGGTTCCCCCATTATCCTCGACTGTTATCTTGTATTTCCCGTCACTATAACTTCCCGCTATTGTGATAAGCCCGATATCCTCCAGGTTTTCAATTCCATGAATGAGGGCATTTTCAACAATGGGCTGCAGGAACAATCGCGGAACCTTCACATTCATCATGTCCGGATCAACCCGAATGACATAATTAATGCGCTTCATGCGCAAACGATGAATCTCCAAATAATCCTTGGCATTCTTCAGCTCCTCGCCTAAATCCACCAACTGACGCTCCACATGCGTCGAATACCTGTAGTAATCCGACAAATGATAGGCCATCTGAAGTACCGCTTCCTTCTTGTCCAGCTTGGTCATGCTTATCATATAAGAGATACTGTTGTACAGGAAGTGCGGATTAATTTGGGACTGCAGCTGCTTCAGCTCAGCTTCGCGAGCATGCAGCTTCTGCTCCAACACATTCTCGATAAGCGTCTGAATTTGATCCGCCATTTCATTAAATCTGGAAATAATCAGCCGGAATTCGTTGCTTGCCTGGAACAAAATTCTGGATTTGTATTGTCCCATTTTGATCTGCTGCACGCCTTTGACCAATGCACGGAGCGGCATTTGAACATTGCGGTACAGAATCCATGATACGGCAATGCCAACAATAAGCAATAAACCAAGCACAAGATAATCAAATTGATTGCTCTTTCTTAGCGGTGTCAGTATATCGTGCAGCGGAACGATATTTACCACATACCCATCAAGAGACTCTACTTTGGAATACGCAAGCAGATAGGATATGCCGCTCATGTATAAGGTAATATCCCCTTCTCCATGAAGTCCGGTATTGTTTAATAACGACAAAGCTTCCTTAAGAAGCGTCGGCGGAATCGAATTGGCGGCTAGATAATCGTCTTTATTTTTATAAAACAAAGCATCTCCGCTGCCTTGCGACTGAAATTGATCCAGCAAGCGAATAACGTTGCTCATATCAAAGCTGATTTCGATAATGGAATTGGCTTGGCTTATGCCGTTCCCTCCTGCTATATGGGGTTCATAGGTCAGGTGTATGATCCTTCCCTTATCACCCGAACCGCTGACGTTCCATACGAAATTCCAATTCTCCCGGCTTAATTTTTCCAGCCGATCGGTCTCGTAACGAATGCCGTGAACGGTAGACAATGTTTCACCCGTATGGGGGGAATAAACGGTAATATCATTAACCCAGTTTGTAGAAGCGCTTTGCAAATAGAGCTTGTCCTGGATCACTTTCTTTCTTTTCACCTGTTCATAATAACTGTTGGTCAGCAGAGATAAGTCTTGAAACTCAATGACATTCGGATCTCTGATCAACATTTGAGAGTATGTTTCCATCTGCATAATGATATGATCCATCTGGGCGGCTAACGTCGATACGCGGCCTGTACTCGATTCCTTGATTTGCTGAGTAATCACGCGTTCGTTAACCCGATTTGAATATACGGAGACAATTAATACGGGAACCAGCAGCAAAATAAGTGCCCCTACCAATTTGGAAAAGAGACTTCGTTCCTTGTTGATCATCGCGATTACTCCCGACTCCCGATTTTTTGCCTATTCTATTCCTTCACGGCGCCCATCGTCAATCCTTGCACAAAAAAACGCTGCAGGAACGGGTAAACGATTAATATGGGAAGCGCTCCAATTAATATTTGAGCCGAACGTACGGTTCTTTCCGAAAGGACCTGCAATTGTCCGGGATCGATATTGGTATTCCTCATATCTCCGCTTTGTATAATCGTCTGAAGAAACGTTGCCAGCGGATATTGCCTGTAATCGGTCATATAGATTAATCCGTCGAACCAAGAGTTCCAGTGCCAGACCATCGCAAATAACGACAGCGTGGCCAGAGAAGGAAGCGATAAAGGAAGATAAATCGAAGTCAAGGATCTTAAGTAACCGGCTCCGTCAATATGCGCGGCCTCCTCAAGTTCTTTTGGGATTGCACGAAAAAACTGCATCATGAGAATGGTATTAAACACGTTAACTGCCGATGGCAGGATAAGAGCCCAAAGCGTGTTGGTTAAATGAAGCCCTGTAACTACCATATAGGTTGGAATGAGTCCGCCATTAAAGAGCATGGTAAAGACAAAAAACCAGGAATAAAAAGCCCTTCCGTAAAACGAGCGCGACAAGGTATACGCCGCTGTGACGGTCAGCATCATAGAAAGCAGAGTACCGGCAACCGTCCGCTCTACAGATAGAACCAGAGAGTGCAGGAACAAGGGATTATCCAGCGTTCTCAGATAGGCCTCTTTGTTAAACCCAACTGGCCAGAAATAAACCTGATTTGCCGTTGCTGCAGAACTCGAGCTGAAAGAAACAGCGGCCACATGGACAAGCGGCAGAATACATAATATGGATATAACCGTAAGCAGCAGCGCATTCGACGATGCAAACCAACGATATCGGAGTGTGTTACGATACATAAGATCAGCCTGCCTTTACTTAAAAAATACGATAATTGCCAAACCGGTAAGCAAGTCTATACGACACGACAATTAATACAAAGCTGACTGCCGATTTGAACAAGCCGACTGCTGTCGCAAAACTAAACGATCCGCCCATTAGGCCAACCCGGTATACGAAGGTGTCGATTATATCCCCTTCTCGATATACAAGCGGGTTATACAGGTTAAATATCTGATCAAAGCCGGCATTCAGAATGTTACCCAGAGCCAGCGTACTCACAACAAGTATGACGGGCACCATTGCCGGCAAAGTAACATGCAGCGTCTGCTTGAAACGGCCGGCGCCATCTATTTCAGCAGCTTCATACAAGGCCATATTGATTCCGCTCATGGCGGCGAGATAAATAATGGTTGAGAAGCCAAACTCTTTCCACACATCGCTGATAATGACCGTAATACGAAACCAAGTGCCATCTCCTAGAAAGAAAATGGGATCTGCGCCCGTGAAGGAGAGCAGATTATTAACAATACCTTTATTCCCCAGTACGTCTGTGAGAATACCGCCAAGGATGACCCAAGATAGAAAATGCGGCAAATAGACGAAAGTTTGAACAAAGCGTTTGAATACAACTGCTCTCACTTCGTTAAGCAGCAGTGTAAACACAATAGGCACCACGGTGTTCGCTACTATTTTAAGAGATGCTATCAGTAGAGTATTGTAAATAACCTGAACACTGTCCGGATACGAAAACATATATCGAAAATGCGCAAGTCCGGCCCACGGCGAATGAAGAATGCCGAGACGGGGCTTATAATCCTGGAATGCCATGAGCAGACCAGCCATAGGAGCATAATTGAATATAAGCAGACAGATGATTGACGGCAATATAAGCAAATGAAGAGGAAGCTGGCGAATAAATCTTATCCTGCCTTTTTTCCATTCCATTGTCTGTGCAGCTCCTTCCTATTTCCATTGTAAGAGCGAGACAGACCTAACGTTTCAATCCCTTGCGCAAGGCCTGCCGCTATTGATGCAATCCTTATTTTTTAACCGCTTGGTACCAATCATTTACTTCTTTGGTGATCTCGTCACCACCCGATGATTTCCATTTTTTCACGAAGCTGTCGAACGAATCTGGCGACTCTTGCCCGTAAATAATTTTCAAGAATGTTTCGTTTTCCATCTTGCGAAGCAATTCGCCCTTCTGCGCCATTGTCTTCGTTGGCGGTCCGGTGAATTGATCATATACAGCAGCGTCATCGATATAGGTTTGAAGAACAGCAGCCGCATCAGCCCACTTTTTCGGTCTTGCGGAGAAATATTTCTCATATGGGGTTTCCGGTTTAACGTCCTGACCAAGCTTGGCCATTACTTCAAGCTCCTTTTTCGGCGTTTGAATATCATTGCCGTAGATAGAATATTTCTTTACATCGATCCAGCCGCCGGGGATTTTATCGTGATCATATACCGGTTCTCCGTTAACCATGACATAGTCGTAGCCCTCCGCCCAACCGTTGGCCAGCTCCGATTCGGGATCGTAAAAACCTGGTCCCATAATGGCATCCAGATAATTAAAGAAGGCTTCCATATACTTAAAGTCCTTGTTGAAATAAAAACGGACGGAAGATTGCGGTTCGCTGCCAAATCCCATGTTTCCGTCTACGCCCGCAGGAATCGGAACAGGGACATAATCAAACTTCATATCTGCATTAAACGGAAACGTCGCCATCCAGGTGGGTCCGAATACCATGCCCGATTTTCCTTGGACAAAGCTCTCCGCCGCCTTCGCTTCATCCTGCACGCCAGCGTCTTTATCCAAATAACCTTTGCTCATCCATTCGCTAAGTTTAGCGAGTCCTTGCTTGACCGTCTGTTGAATGGATCCGTATTGCAGCGTTCCATCCTCTGCTTCTGTCCAATAAGTCGGAACGGCTTTTTTACCGAAAATAAAGTCGCTTGAAACCATGTAGGTATCTTTAACGGCCGATACGCCTTTTTTTAGAGACACAGACAAACCAATAGTATCCTTGACTCCATTTCCGTCCGGGTCTTTATTTACAAACGCATCCATGACGGTTTCCATTTCTTCAATTGTTTTTGGCGCCTTGAGCCCCAGCTTGTCCAACCAGTCCTGACGTATCCATAAGACACTGAAGGAACTGTTCGCATTAAAGGTCGGAAGTCCGTAATGCTTGCCATCGTAGGTCACCGTGTTCCAGATTTCAGGATATTGCGCGTACAGCTCTTTGATTCGCGGCGATGCATATTTATCAAACGCTTCGTCTATTGACATCACCTTGCCGGAATCAACAACCTGGTTCTCCAAAGTCGGGTCGCTTAACGTAAATACGTCCGGCAGCTTGTCATTGGAATTAAGCAGCAGCCGGAGTCTGGTGGAGTAAGCTTCTCCGGTACCAACCGTCCAATCTACCTTGAAATTGATTCCAAACCTTTCCTTCGCCCACCGGGTATGAACATTATCTTCAATACTTTCGCCATTTTTAAATTGATTGTCTGAGCCGACAACTCGTCCCAGCGTAATCGTGGCCTCTCCTTTTGTTGAATTTCCGTTGCTTCCCTGCTCGTTCTGATTCGAGCTTGAATTCGAATTCGGATCAGATGAGCTGCAACCGGCTGCAGTCAACAGAGCAAGACCGGCAATAAGGGCGATTGACGTTTTTCTTGTGATTCTTTTTTTCATTTCACGACCTCCTTGTATTGGTTTGATTCTCAGTATACTGCCCTCCTCTAAAGCGATTAAATATAAATAAAACGATAAATATATAACTATTTTGGTCAGTATTTTAGATGTTCATATTTTTATATAATTAAATATATTTTTTATATTTCTTATTTACATTACAGCATCTAATATAGTTTGTATCTTTTATAATTTTTATATGGCGGTGATCAACTTGCTGTTTGCGGGAACTAACTACCATCCGCACGACTGGCCACCAGAGCGGTGGAGACGCGACATTGAATTAATGCGCGAGGCTTCTTTTAATATAGTACGTCTCGGGCATTTATGCTGGGACAGCTATGAGCCTTCTGAAGGGAATTTTACTTTTGATTGGTTTGATGAGGTTATGGACCTGTTTCATGAAGCCGGAATCAAGGTCGTACTCGATATTGCCACCCGACCTGCTCCTACATGGCTACACAAAAAATATCCCGGCATCAGCCTGACGGATTCAAACGGAAATCGAATGGAAGCGCAATCGCGTTATATGGATGATATCGGGCATCCAGCGTTTCAGGAATATGCGTTAAGATTTGCCGAAAAGCTGGTGCGCCGGTATCGAAACCACCCTGCGCTGTATGCTTTTGGTTTGTGCAACGAGCTTGGCTCCGGTGCCCCTTCTTATTCCAACGCAGCCAGAGAACGTTTTGTTGACTGGCTGGCAACTAAATACGAAACGATTGAAAATCTGAATGCAGCCTGGACTACCCAGAGATGGTCGCGTAAGCTAAACAGTTTCCAAGATGTCGTCCTCCCCATATCCGGACACATCCAAGGCGCTCCGGAACGCGTTCTGGATATGTGGCGTTTCTATTCCGACGAAACGTTAGCCTATATGCATAGCTTGAGCATGCTGGTCAAAAAATTAGCTCCTGGTGCAAGAGAGACGACCAATCATTGGTCCGAAAATCCCGGTTACGGGTTCGATTATTTGAAGCAATACCGGGATATTGTGGATTTGCCGGGCATAGGCTTCTATCCGGGCACCAACCCTGAAGATAGGCGTGCTTTGACTGCCGCGTGCTTCTTCATGGATCATCGGACTGGGGAGCTTGACGAGCCGATATGGTGTCTCGAATTCCAGACAGGTGATTTTGGAGGCTACGGCTCTCCGCGCAAAGCGATGAGAATGTATGCCTACTTGTCACTCATTCATAGATCCCAAGCGGTTTGCGCATGGACCTGGCGCTCCATGCTGGGCGGTGAGGAGCAGTATATATTCGGTCTGCTCGATCATGACGGCATTCCGGGATGGAAGTATGATGAATTCAAGCAATTCTCGGAAGAATTCAAGCTGCTGCAGGACCGTGGCTTCCCTAGAAAGCCGCAACCGGAGATTGCCATTGCTTATTCTTATGAAAGTTTGAAGGTAATGGCCGGCAACCGGAGCTTCTACAAAACAGATTATACCCATCAGGTGCTTCAAGCCTACGAGGCGCTTGTAAGAGCTAATCTGGATTGCAACATCGTAAATTTGCGAGATATGCGCAAGGACTACAAGATATTGATTGTGCCTGGCCATGCAGTAATGGACAAGGCCTCCGCTGCGGCCATTCGTTCCTATGTGGAGAATGGCGGAACCGTCATTATGACGGCCTACTCGGCGAAGGTTAACGAGCATAACCAGGTATTCGACACTACCCTGCCTGGTGAACTAAGCGATGTATTCGGCATCCGCTGCGGAGCCTTCATGCGAACCAGAAGCCATACTCCCGTTGAGAATGCGGGTGGATTGGAGAAGGCTGAACTCCGGCTGGAAAGAGAGCGGCCGGCTATCCTTCTTGGGGGAAATGAACATGTGCCTGAAATCGATTATTATGAAATTCTCGAAACTCGCACTGCCAAGGCAATGGCATCTTTCACAAATACGCTTGAATTATCGCCTGCCGTTACGAGAAACATTTACGGCAAGGGAGAAGCCATTTATGTCGCTATTCCTGCCGACACTTCCTTTTTAAGCTCGATGCTTGAGCAATTATATCAGAAACTGGGGGTTAACCCAGGGCCAACTACACCTCTTGGCGTAGTCGCCCGCAAGCTGGAAGATGATTCTACCATCTATGTGAACACAACGGGCACGGATCAAACCATTCAAATCAACAAGCCTGCAAAAGGATTATTGACCGGTCGTCATTACGAGCAAGTGATGGTCTTGAGCGGATACGAAGCAGAATTGCTAATTTAACGACTACGACTATTGGAGGAGACTTATTATGACCATGACCGAACAAATCAAACATGCCGCGCAGATCGTGCCGTCAGCAAGACAATTGGCTTGGCAAGAGCTTGAGTTCTATTCCTTTATTCATTTCGGGGTCAATACGTTTACGGATAAAGAATGGGGTCTTGGCGACGAGGAGCCCTCCATTTTTAATCCAACCGAATTTGACGCAAAGCAATGGGTTGAGGTATGCAAATCGGCAGGCATGAAAGGGCTGATCCTAACCTGCAAACATCATGACGGCTTCTGTCTATGGCCAAGCGCATACACCGATCACTCGGTCAAGAACAGTCCGTGGCGAGACGGAGAAGGCGACTTAGTTAGAGAAGTAGCAGATGCATGCCGCGAAGGCGGTCTGGCCTTTGGCGTATATCTGTCGCCATGGGATCGGCATGATGAGCGTTACGGAACGGATGAGTATAACAACTACTTCAAGGATCAGCTTCGAGAGCTTCTCACCAACTATGGGGATGTCTTTTGTGTGTGGTTTGACGGCGCGTGCGGAGAAGGACCTAATGGCTTAAAGCAGATTTACGATTGGGACGGCTATTACAAGGTCATTCGCGAGCATCAGCCGAATGCGGTTATTTCCGTATGCGGCCCGGATGTTCGATGGTGCGGCAATGAAGCAGGCCATACCCGGGACTCGGAATGGAGCGTTGTTCCCGAAGAGCTTCAGGATTGCGAGAAAATTCAGGAGGATTCTCAGCATGTGGACGATGGCGAATTCTCAAAACGCTCTAATTCACGCGACGAGAATCTGGGAAGCAGAGAAGCCATTAAAAGCAAAGATAAGCTTATATGGTATCCCGCTGAAGTGAATACGTCCATCCGGCCAGGCTGGTTCTACCACTCTGCCGAAGACGACAAGGTAAGAAGCCTTGAAGCTCTGCTCGATATTTATTACAAAGCGGTTGGAGGAAACTCTACCTTTCTGTTGAACTTGCCTCCCGACAAACGAGGGCTTATCCATGAGAACGATGCTCGACGCATGGCGGAGCTTGGCCAAGTTATCCGAACTGTATTTGATCAAAATCTTGCCTCCGGAGCTCTTGCAGTCGCAGAGGAATCGCTTGACGATAACCATAACGCGATGCGTATGCTTGATGGCAACAAGGATTCTTACTGGCGTCCACGAGAAGGTACAGAGCGGGCGGTTATTGACATTGACCTAAAATCAGTACGTACCTTCGATACAATTGTACTGCAAGAGCATATTCGCTCTGGTCAACGTATTGAAAAGCTTCGTATAGAGGTTTTGGAGGACGACACATGGAAGCCGCTTGCCGGATGTACGATTGTGGGCTATAAACGTATTCTCACCTTCGATAAGACGACAGCAAGACAGATTAGATTGGTGATCGAGGAGTCCCGTTGGTGTCCAACGATTTCCGGGTTTGAAGTATATAACAACGAGGGAAATCCAACCTCATGATAAGCTCCCTTTACAGCAGACAGGTGAAAAAATAAATCCTGTTTCTGTAGGAGCATATACTTGAAAAGTAACGTCATAAGAGCGCCTCCTTGATGTGTTGTCTACAAACCCATCATAAGAGGCGCTCCTTATTTTCAAAGCTCATGTCTCATAAAGTCAAAATGTCGCTGAGTAAAATGGGAATGATGGCCAAGGGCAAAGCAGCCTAATAGTGTCTTAATGACGAACAGCACGGTTATTAAAGCTGTACCTACTCCGGATTAAAAATAGATTTAAAGATAATACCGACAACAAGCATCGGGATGATTGATAGCATAAATAGAATGACGCGATGAAAATTTTTGAGCCGGACCTCCTTATTTGCTAGAATTGCAAGCAGCAATCCGATTATTATCTTTAGTAAAATCGTAAATACCGTGAAAATCACCCTCAACCTTCTACAACCATGAGCGTTTACAGGCAAAATTAAACGGCCTCAGTCCCGTGGCATTCAGGACTAAGGCCGCCTAGTGTTTTTATTTATTTGTAGTGTCTACTTGACGGGGTGCAGTTTAAAAATCCCCAATTCCTTCGCAATCTCCCGTTGCGTCCGCTCATCCCCGCCATGCTCCCGTTCGTCGAGGATATCGAGATTGCGGTAGATTTTGCTCTTCTCAATCTTCAGCTGCACCCGGTCTA
This sequence comes from Paenibacillus glycanilyticus, assembly GCF_023715145.1. Classification (GTDB taxonomy): domain Bacteria; phylum Bacillota; class Bacilli; order Paenibacillales; family Paenibacillaceae; genus Pristimantibacillus; species Pristimantibacillus glycanilyticus_A. The sequence continues at coordinate 1,121,618 of NZ_JAMBNP010000001.1, forward strand.
TGACATCACCGGCCTCCGTGCCAAGAATGACGATCAGCGTAATTTCATGGCCTTCCTTATCCGTACCAATCGGGTCATGCAAGGATACAACCTTGCGTGTTTTCTTCAATGAACGAAGATGCATAAGTATTTCGTTCTCAATACAACGTGCGGCAAATGTTGCCAGTTTTGTGCCTTTTCCGGTCTGAAAGCTCTCAATAGCCTTAATCAATCCAATCGTGCCAATTGAGATCAGATCCTCGAGATCTTCCCCTGTGTTATCGAATTTTTTGACATTGTGAACACGAAACGATGCAGTGCCAACTACACGATTGGATATGCGAATTCACCTTGTGCGACCACTAGAGCTGCTATCCCTTGCCTTCCAAATTTATTCAATTCATTTAAGTTGCCTGTCTAATTATAGATTTTTCACCTTAGCGATTATAGAGCTTTATTGAAAGTGATTGAAGTCATTTAAATCTAAACCTATCATGAAAGAAATAAAAAAACGGTCGCAACAAACCGGCTGCCCGTGCATTATTAAGACCAGGGTATATTCTGCTCTGCTAATAATAGTTTGATCGCTCTTGAAGCAACAATGAATAATTCCGGCTTGCTAAGCCCATTCAGTCTCCCAGCGGCCCGCAGATGTGGTTCCAGCGACAGATATCCGCAATATCCTTTTTGCTTCAATACTTGTAAAAGCTGCCTCAACTGTCCATCTCCTTCACCGGATGGAACAACTGAACCAGTCTCCATGACAGCGTCTTTAATATGAATATAGGAGATATATTCATCCAACAAAGGATAGGCTTCAGTTACTGGACTCACCTTACATTGCACGAAATTTGCCGGATCAAAGGCAGCGCGTAAATAAGGCGATGATATGGCTTGTAACAAATCCCGGCACCTTTCGCCGTTGTCCCCATAAATATGGCTTTCATTTTCGTGTAGTAAAACGATACCTGCTCTCTCCGCCAATTGCACAAGACTTTGCATGCGCGAGAGAACTTCCGAACGGTAGCGATCATGTTCACCGTCAGGAATATAAAAAGAAAAAATACGGACATATGAAACCTGAAAAAACGATGCAAGCCATATTGCCTTCCTGGCCTCTTCGAGATGCAGATCAAAATTGTCGGTTATTTTAATTTTACCTAATGGAGAGCCTATGGAAGATACCTGAAACCCCCTGTCCTCTAATATTCCTTTTACTTTTACGGCTTCATCATCAGTGAGCTGTAATGCATTTTTCCCCCAAACGCTTCGCAGCTCTAGATGATGGATTTGTTCCGATTCGAGGACATCCAGCTGAATATCCAATTCTGATGCGATTTCATCAGCAAAGCCTGTTAATGTAATCATAACGATCTCCCTTTGCATGTAATCTATATATGCTCTATAGGAGGCGAACCATATTGGACCTAGAACACCATCCCTATCTTGTTCCTAATATCTTTTTGTTTGTTGATCGAAGATGTTATCCGGATTGGACCATACAAAAGGCTAGAATCAGCTTTCACGATCTCACCTTTGTTATTGAAGGAAAGGCTAATTACTATATTGACGGCAAGAAATTCACCGCTGAAGCAGGAGATCTCATCTATGTTCCTAGCGGCAGTGTGCGGGAAGCTCATACCTTTAAAGATACTCCTATGCATTCCTATCCTTTTAACTTCTACTGGGCAGATCCTCATAATCATATTCACATGCCCTTTCAGGGGCTGACGAAAAAGGTTATCACGAAAGAGATCCTAAGCTATCTGCGTGAATTTAACCATGTGTGGATGAGCAAGCAGCCTTATTACCATATTCAGGCACGGGCACTATTCGAATTGATCATCCACCGTCTGTTAACCAGCTTTCACCGAAATTTACCAACCTCTTTGGATCCCCGAATAAAGAAGCTTATAGAATATTTAACAGAACATTACTCAGATCATATAGCTATTAATGAAATCGCAGAAGGTTTGAGACTGCATCCTGTGTACTTCGGAAAGCTATTCAAGCAGAATACCGGAATGTCTTTCAAAGAATATGTCAACCGCATCCGGATCAATAACGCAGAAATGATGCTTTCTTCCGGTGATTTCACCGTTAAGGATGCCGCAGAGCGCTGCGGCATCCAAGATATCTATTATTTCAGCAAAGTATTTAAAGAGATAAAGGGATATCCTCCATCCGCCGCCAAAATAAAATGATCTTCGTGTTATAACGGCATAGCAGATGAAAGACAGAGGTCCCCATTACTGCTGCAACGGGGACCTGTCCTTGTCGTTCAAAGGGCTGTTACTTCTTCCAGACTTCATCAATAGACGACTGGAATTGCTCTTTGTATTTGTCAATGACTGTGGATACCGATACACCCTCCAGAATTTCGCCGACCATTTCATAGTAAGGCATATTCGGATAACCATCCTTTCCGTCAACTCTATTAATCGTTTCTCCTGCTTTCTTGGCGTTATTGATATCATCCTCATTGCTAAATAACGTTTCCAGCGAGGCCTGCTTCGGATAATCGTAAATCGAATCGATATCATTGATTTTCTCATAGATATAGACCAACTGCTCAGGATGCTCTATTATATTCGGAATGGTCATGTAGTTCGGGATCGTCAAATGCGAGCGATATTCCACCGCGCTAGGTCCTTTAGGAAATGGCAGGAATCCGATATCCATATCCGGCATATCCTTCTTGAAGCCATCCATCTCATAATCGCTTCCCGCATACATCAACGTGTTGCCTTGACGGAAAAACTGCCCAGGTTCCGTCCAGTCTCCGCCTTCTGTAGGTCTAGCGACGTTTTCCGTAGCAAGCTTGGAGATGAACTCCAGGGTCTCCTTTGTTTTCGGATCCTCCAAATTCTGTTTATCATCTGCGACCAGATTGGCGTCATTGGAAGCCAGCGCCTGCACCAGAATAGAGGCTGTAGCGACACCCCATGTATCCAGCTTACCGTTATTGTCCGTATCTTTGTTAGCTTCTTTGGCAACCTGGATGAAAGTATCCCAGTTCCAGTTATCATCATTCACATAATCCTGCAGTGGCTTCATGCCTAATTTATTCATCAGAGTACGGTTATAGAAAATACCTGACGATGCGCCGTTAATTCCGGAGCGGAATCCATAGCCTCTGCCCTCATACTGCGAATAATCGTTTGTATATTGCTGAATAAATACCTTGTCATTCTTCGTATATTCGTCTACAGGAGAGAATAGCTCCTGCTTAACAAGCGATGGAATCATCCACGGTCTCGCCATCCGGATAATGTCGCCGATCGGTTCTCCGGCAAGCAGCGAGGCTGTAACCTTGCTGGAATATTCTGCATAGTCAACTATGACATATTCAATCTTGAAATTATGTTTTTTCATTAGTTCATCCAGATTCTGCTTTCGCTTGATATTATCCGGATTATCTTCCTTGATGGATTCGTCATACCAGGAAACCCATTTAATAGTTCGACCGCCCATGTCGAAATCCATCTCAGGTGTTCCGGTATCATCCTGAATTGCAGCAGGAGTTGCATCATTGGCTTCCGATTCCGATGAAGCAGGCGTACTGTCGACTCCTGCGTTGTTGTTTTTGTTACTGCCGCCGTTGCTGCTGCATCCAGCAGCCAATAGCAGAATCAGAATCAACGACATAAGCAGCGACTTCCTTTTCCACATCTAATATCCCCCCCATAATTTGGCTGTCTCTTCTGAAGTACAGCGCTTACAATAAGAAATGTTATCTGCTTTCCGGCAAACAAACCATGGAGAATCTAAACTTGATTTGTAAGTTTCAAACATTAATTCTATAAAGAGCGAAAATTCAGACATAGATTTTCAAATCATTAATCCAAAAAGTCGACAGCTTCCTAAAGGCAGCCTGTCTCATTTAAACGCGAGCTGGAGGTCATGAGCAAAATCGAAAGCAAGATTGCCGAGTTAGAAAGAAAGGGGATTATTCCGATCAATGGGGTAATTAACAAAGGGACTAATACTAAAAATCTAAATTAGCATAAGAAAAGAGCACTGCATGATCGCAATGCTCTTTTCTGACATTATCAACTACCTCATAGTACCACTTAATTTAAGAATAACCTTTTCACTTCTTCGCCTCATAAAACTTTGTCCCCTTGCCAGTCTGGAAGTGATCAATAACATCCAAGTGTTCAATTAAATTTTCCAATGAAGTCAGATGACGTCTTAATCTCAAATCATTTGCTTTCGCTTCACGCATTTGGCGAATTACATTGCCACCTGCGAGTTTCGTCTCAACTGTAAAGTCTCTCCGATTTACAATGCATTCCCTAATTAGCTTGATAACATCTTTCCTGTTTGAGAACCGTTTCAATTTGACCATTACTATAACGTGCTTAGCCGTAGTTCATAAAAATACACCATGCTTCAAATATACTTTGGACGCTATTTTTCATTGTTTGCAATGTGCTCTTCCCACTGTGACTTACGCTCGCGATAGCTATTTGTCCATTCTTCAATAATAGTTATATACTTCTCTTTTTGATTGTGATAATAGGTCTTTACCATAGAGGCACGGAGTTTGTCCAAATATTGTTCTCTTCCTTTCTCGGCTCGTGCGAGAGCAGTTTCCTTTGACCCTTTGCAAGTATCTGTATCATAATAACGGTGTTCTCTATCCAGAATTCCAGCCGCTTCGTCATCAAACCGCCAGCCGGTTCCTGCAGCACATCCTGCTCCAAAACAAGTACTAGAGCCAAAATGGTATGTACCCGATACCTGATCTAAACGGTTCTCAATAATGTCTTCGATTTTTTGAATCGTAGCGTTAGCATGTTCAATGTATTGCTTATATCTTTCCAGCATGATCGGAAACTCAATAGAATCCAGTCTGCGCTGCACGAAGCTATCGACCAATATAGCAACTTTGCGTAGGGTGAGATCGAATGAAGCACCAAACATGAAAACATTTAGTCCCCATATATCATGGCTTGGATTTTGTAATAAAGTGAGGCTATTTTGCAAACCGAAATTAGGATCAAGGGAATAGCTTAAGGTTTCCTTAAACTGTTTGTGGTAATCTTCCGACTCCTCAACGATTTGTTTATTTTTTTCAATCTCATAATGATCATGGAACCAGTTGTAATAAGTAATAAAAGTATTAAAGCTGAGGTCAATATCATGACGATTCAGAATATCTTGCAGACTATCTGCTACAGATTTCTTTGGACTTAGCGGCAATAGTGTCGGTGCTATGTATTCCGAAAATACGGTATGAATGACAGACACTGCACCTGAAACAAATACACCGGCAACTGGAATTGCAAAACAAGCCAGCTCTGTAAACGTTAAGGCGCAATCTATAACTGTGATTGCTGCTTGATTATGATCTACAGCTGCAAGATGGATGCCCGGTGAAGATATCACATGAGCGGATGTAATAATGATACCGGTCTCCTCGTGAATAGACACATGCGGGAATATGAAAAACAGCTCGGCAAAATTCGTTTTTCTGCTATATACGAAAGTCCCAGCTTTAAACCCCCGCCAATCTTGCAAAAGTCCTGTTGCCAATTCCTCGATTAACAACTCACCATCCAGCAAAGGAAACCGTCTTTCAAAAGCTTTATAGGTTAGTGTTTCGCGTCTTCGTAAATTTTCGGCTGCATCATTACTAAGAGTTGCGTAATATTCCTTAGGAATAGCTATCAAGGGTCTCTCTAAATCAGTGGCTGCTTCTCCCGAAAGGCTCTCTAAGAAATTCTGTGAAATTTCGAGATACTTTATAAAGTAATCATTTATATTAATTTGACTGGTTACTGGCCACACAAATAGGTATTTCCCATATACCGGATGATGCGTCAGGTTGGAACGTGATTGCGTTGTTTCTATTGTCATCATTTCGTTTCAGCCCTACTTTCTTTCATCTTCAATTCGATTCTAATTTCATTTAAAGCTAGCTGGCACAAGTCAGCCGCAATAAATCGACTGTAATAGACGTCTTTCTGTGTGGCAGGATCTGTATAAATAAAGGATGCAACTTGTGTGTAAATGGTTGAAATATCCTTTGTTTGATCAAATAGATCTACTAATTCATTTACTTTATTTACTTTATCCTCACTAGATCCTGGATATTTTGTTTCTAAGCTCAGCTGTTTGATGTACGTCATGAAATAAATCTGACAATCAATGGACCAGTCGGTTAGTTTAATTTTCTGTGCCATTTTTGACCAGAATACTCGATCATCCAGGTTTCTCCATTGCTCAACAAGGTTACGAATATATTTCATTTCTTCATCGGATAAACCAGGAATCTTGGCTTTTTCATTGCCTTTTTTAATTGCATAAATGGCGGTAATGAATGCTGCAGCTAATGCTGCGACATTGATTCCAACTCCAATAACGAAACTAATGAACTTATGTCTTGTGAAAAAAGTTCCTTTGTTTTTCACCTTTTCTTGCGCTTCCTTAATTTCTTTCAGTGTTTCCTTCATCCTTTCTTCCATCTTTTCTAGCTTCTTATCGTATTCAATGCCGTGTTCACTTATTTTTTCTTGAATAGTTGTTTGATATTGCACTTCAAATTCTTGTTGCTTCTCTTCTAATGCTTCAAGCTTGATTTGAACATCTAAATTCTCTTCAATTTTGAGTGATGCTTCTCTGATCGATTCGGTGATGTCAGAGAGAAGCTTCCTTTCCTCGGCTTTAAATTCTATGGCATGCACGATACTATCTCGTTCGCATTCCTCCGCTTCCTTTCTCAATTCTCTATCATTTTTGTCTTTATGATCCTCATGCATGTCAATGTGAGTAGTCCCCATAAATACACCTCTTAGTTTGATAATTGGATTTAGCAAAGATCGTTGTAGTAGCAGCCAGTAGCAAAGGATTAACCTGTCTGCCATGGGCTAAAGCTCTTAAGGTTCCGCATAATTTGCCATGGAATCTCTCCTTGTGACATTTTTCAAAATAAGAGTAAAGCGAATTTTATTGGATGTATATTAACTAAAGTTAACTAAGCTTGAAAAAAACCATCCACTAGCGTCCAAGAGGTTGCTTTATGAATAATTTGGTGAATCTTTAGTTATAAATAGGACTGTGCCATCTAGGGATACGTTCTGCATCGACAAACGGTGATCTAGCGAGTGCAACGCCGGAATATGGTCCATCCGGGTATATGCATACACTCCCGTTCAGTGGCCAGCGTTTGGATGAAGGAACGATGTGAAGCTTTGCTTAACCAATAATCCGTTTTATCTCAAAGTGATCTCTCTAACTTTTAAACCTGTAACAATGAAAAAAAGACAATCCACATGAGTAGTAGATTGTCTAGCTTTTAATGTGAAAATAGATCTTACCTCTACTTCTTCGCCTTATAAAACTCATGATACAGCTTCATCAGCGCCCTTTTCTCAATCCTGGACACATAACTCCGGCTTATGCCCAACTCCTTCGCAATCTCCCGCTGCGTCCGCTCATCCCCGCCATGATCCAGGCCGAATCGGCCGCGGATCACTTCCTGCTCCCGCTCGTCGAGGATATCGAGGTTACGGTAAATCTTGCTCTTCTCGATCTTTAGCTGCACCCGGTCCACAACATCGTCGGCCTCCGTGCCGAGGATATCGATCAGCGTGATTTCGTTGCCCTCTTTGTCCGTGCCAATCGGGTCGTGCAGGGATACATCCTTACGCGTCTTTTTCAAAGACCGCAAATGCATAAGTATTTCATTCTCGATACAACGGGCGGCGAATGTCGCCAGCTTCGTTCCTTTTCCGGTCTGAAAGCTCTCGATCGCTTTAATCAATCCGATCGTTCCGATCGAGATCAGATCCTCGAGATCCTCGCCGGTATTATCGAATTTTTTGACATTGTGAACACGAAACGATGTAAATACTGTTAATCAAAAAATGGGGAACAATACATTTTGTACTGCATCTTTCGTAGAATTCTTAACTGCATTACCACTGATGCCTTTACCCAATCCCAGTATTAGAAATACAGTTGAGGCTGAGTCTACCCAGTGCTGTAATGATAAAGGTTTTTCAGGTGCGAAGGTTCCCTTTACCGTATCAAAAGTTCCAATGTTGCCCAGTTACCAACAGTATACCAGTTAGGGTTACTTTGCATGGCACTTGTTCTGCTTTCGGCTGCATTCCAAATATTCTTAGCCGCATCGTCAACCCACAAGTAATACCATTTATTCCCTGATGGGTCGGCCATCGGGTAAGTCAAATGGTATAATCGATCAAATTTATCATAGTCAAATGAGTAGACCTTCCCAGATATCGTTTGCTGATCCATCCTTCCCCAACTATCGTAATGATAAATAATATTTCCATCCTCATTATTAGACGAACTTAAACTTGGCCGGAAGGTGTAGCTTTCATGCACCTAACTTATTTTGAATATTGATACTTAATTCCTCTTTCTTTAGACGACCACATTCTATTGCTTGATTAAGAATTTGCATTAATTGCTTTCCTACGGATTACCGTAAATATATTTAGTCTCTTCAAATTCTTTAAATGGTATATGATAATGTTTCTTCAAGTAACGTCCAAAACTTGTTCCTTTATATTTTAGATGTGCATTTATTTTAAACTTTGAATTATTTTTAAAAACTAGAATATAAAATTCTTCTGGATATGACTTTCCAATTTGAATTTCAATGTACCCAGCCTTTCTGGTAGTAATTGCATGAATTAACTTTATCGTACTAATATCAAAGATTTGTTTCTTAATGAAGAAAGTCTTCACTATAATCTTTGACTCTTTAATTTCAACGTCATATGAGAAATAATGTATAATAGCATATATTAATACAATCATTAAAATAATGGAGATTAATATATTTAAATATATAAGACTCATAATAATAGATGCAACATTCATTATTGACCAGACAATTATTGCATTTGTCCCTCGAAATTTCATGTTTTTCTCCTAGTCATAATAAGATACTAATTTTCGAAGTTATTGTGTGAATTAGTTGAGTTAACTGTTTTTCAGAAGTTTAATAGTAAAACGGCGTTGTCTTACCTTTATAAAGCTGTAGTCAGGCTAATCCTTGAATACTCAGAAAAATAAATGTATATCCACTAATATATTTCCATTTAATAAACTAGAATCGTTCCATCATGTACGCAAACAATAATTTTATACACCAACTCAGAAGGAATCTCTAATAATAACTTATCCATTTTAACTTGGTTCGATTCAATCAATAGTCTTGGTGAAAAGATGCAAAATTACAGACTTCATTAAAGTTAATTCCATCAATAAGTACAACAAAATAATTTCTATCCGTATCATCAATATGTCAAACTAAGATTAGAGTGAATCATTTGTATTTTTATCACTTTTCTATTCTAACTTCAATTAAAAGATAGAACAACTTATGAAAAATAAAGAAACCTCTAAGAGTTTGTATTGGAGTACAATCCTTACTCTTAGAGGTAAAGGCGAAGCATGCTATCTTTACTGTTTCATAGTTACTATGATACCTGAGATCATATCACCAATTCGTTGCTTTTTTTTAGAAACAAATATTAATAAATAACCAATAAATAATCCTTGATCCAAGATTCTGAGTAAGTTTCTAATTAAGACCCTAAAAAATGAAATCTTTTTAGGCGTGATTGATTTTATCGTTAACCCCATAAGCTTTTTCCCAATTGTTTCCCCAAAAAAGCACTCTGAGATTATATAATATATTAATAATGCTATAAATGAAACTAATTGGATATACATTTGAGTTGTAGAATCAAGGCTAATGCTTTTGTTATTTACTAAAACTAAAATTACAAGTGGAATTGTAATTACTAATACCACTATTATATCGATAATTAGTGCGAACCACCTTCGGAAAAAGTACATATTCTTTTTCATTCCTTCCTAATATAATCTAATTTATTCAATGCACTATCTGTTCATAGAAACTCGTAAGATCAACCTTAAAATGTACCTCACCACCAACTCCCAAGTATCCTCCCAAAGAAAACTCTAATACCATACGAGAATCGTCAGTAGTTTTTAAATTTCCAACTTGATATGGCCCTATATACGCTCCACCATAATATTCTTGTGCCCCAGTTACTTTACCGTTTTTATCCATTTTCGAAGATGCTTCTGCCCCAATTCCAACTGGTAAAAACTTTGTTTTAATTACCACTTCATTAGCTTGAGTTTGGGTTTCTGGATCACATCCCCCCCATATCGAGCATTCCCACGTAACTGTTACTTTAACTTCACCATTAAACACTCCTGGCCCTACTACGACTCCAATTCCAGTTCCCCATTCAGCACTAGCATCAAGCATTGGATGAGTTTCTTTATTTACTTGAGTTGGTTTGAATTGTAAGGTTGGGAGCTCGCTCATATCAAGATCTGCTGCGGTCATCGGAGAACCTTCAGGTTTCGAAGCATAAATTTGTTTAGCACTAACATGTAGATAATCTGGAGTCCACTTTGCATTACCTACATCTTTTTTAACACTTACACCTTTATTTCCACCATCGCATCCTCCAGCATGTGAATACAACTTGCCATGAACAACTGCCGTACACCAATGACCTGATGGGTCAATGTTTGTTAATGGATTATTTTGGACATAAGTGTATCGGTTTAAACTCAGCGGGCTATCAATTTGGCCTCCATACGTATCCTCTGTAATAAACCTGGCTGTTGAAGGATCATACCATCTTGTTCTAAGGTACTGTAAACCAGATTTCTTATCCCAATATTCAGATGAATAACGGAAAGGATTATCGACGGTTTCACGTTCAATTATTGGCTTACCCCAGATATCATAGGTATAAGAATTTAATATATTGCCATTATTGTCACGCAACTCAACAACATCTCCATGCCCATTTAGGAGATAAGTTGCTCTTGCTTGATTTGTAGCATTAATACGTTCAAGCAAGCCGTTACCATACACATAAGATGCCTTCGGATTAATAGAAGTGTTGGTTATAGTAGCCTCTGCAATTAAACGCTGGTCATCCCAATAATAACGAGTCCGAAGACCATCTGCAAACCGCTCATAAAGTTGACCGTCACCATTGTAAGTGTACTCAACAGATTCCGAATCTTTATCTGTTACCTTTGTTAATTGGTTCCACTCATCATACATATAACTAAAGTTATTAAATGAAGGTGTATCATCTGATGTGAGACTCGATCGATTTCCCCTTACATTGTATCCGTATATCTCGTTAAATTGCGAATTGGTAAGAATTTGTCCTAATGCATTATAGGTGTACGAATTGGTCTGTCCATTTTCGGTTCGTTGTGTTATATTGCCACTCCAATCACTGACATATTTATAAGAGTTGATCACACCCGAAGAATTTTTAAGTTGTACCGATTGTAAGTCTAGTCCATCGTATTCATAATTACTTGTTAGACCATTACCATGTGTTATTGTTTTAATCTTATCATTACGGTAATAATCATAACTTGCTGATAATTTATCATCCGTTTTTACAGTGCTTATACGATTAACGGAGTCATATCCATAGGCTATCTTTCTTCCGAACGGATCTGTGAGATCAGTACGATTGCCACGTTGATCGTATCCATACTGAATGGTTTTACCGTCAGGATAAGTTTTGCTAGTGAGCAAACCTGTGAAGTTATTATACCCATAAAGAGTAAGTCCTGTATTATCCGTCATTGACTTGCGTTTCCCATCAGGGTAATACTGATAGCTTACAGTCTCACTTGGTCCATACCGATTCAATAATCTATTTCTGTTATCGTATTGATAGGTAAAGGTCTGATTGTTACGATCAACCAGTTTGGACAGATTACGTTCAGCATCATAATACATTTTCTTAATATTGCCGGATTCATCAGTATATTTAATAATATTACCAAGTTCATTATATTCTTGTGATATCTTCTTATTATCCGGGTAGGTAATTCCAGTAGAATTTCCAAGTTGATCATAATCATAAGTGAAAACTTCATTCAACGGTGTTGTCACTATGCGCAATTGATTCAACAAATCATACGAATATTTTGTAATACTCCCTACACTACCTGGGGAAAGATAAGTCGTAACTTGTGTAATGTTATTTGAATTATCATACTGTGTTTTCGTTTTCGTAACGAATGAACCATTCTCCATTTCCATCACGCTCGTTACGCGACCTAAGCGATCAGAGAGTTTCTTTATTGAGTTACTCTCTTCGTCGGTTTCGGTAACCGTACTCAAAATGTCATCATAACTAATTTGGCTATAAGTTAAATCTGGATTTGTCACTTTAATTATTCGATCCCGATTGTCATACGTATACGCAGTACGATTACCAGAAGCATCTTCATCCCAAATCTTCCGACTCAAAGCATCATAACCTGTTTTATTCTTTGCTTTAAAGGTAGGAGTTGATTCATTTACTGTTTTATCATAAATTTCACTTTTAACTTCCCGACCTAAACCATCAAAAGTAGCTCTAGTTATAGCTCCAGCTTCATTTGTTCTAGTAGTTTGATTATTCGTATCATCATAAACAACACTAACGAAAGAATTATCCGGATATGTTTCCTTTGTTAATCGATTCAATTTGTCATATTGATAGGATGACTTATTATTTCTACCATCCGTATACGTCATCATGTTTCCGGAAAGATTGTCATAAGTAGAGCTGATGATAATGCTCTGCTGAATCCCGTCAGAATCCTTGTAACTAGATGTTTGCTTAGTCAAGAAGGCACTCCCATATGCAGCGTCATACTCAAATTTCACTATCGCTTGTTTTGTTGTGTCATAATCTGTTGTTGTAATCACATTACCAAAGCTATCGTACTCGTATGCTGAATGTTGAAGTATAGAACCAGATGTGTCGTTTTGTTTAAGTTTATAATCTTTTACATCGCCCTGTTGATTGCGAGTCATTTCGACAAATAATGAAGTTGTACTTGAGGCAGGCCATTTTTCGGTTATTCTTAGATGAGTCACAGGATCATACGTATACACAATTGTCTGATTCAAGGGATTCGTACTAGTAAGTATGTTTCCATAGTCATCATAGGTTTGTGAATCCATATTATGTTCCGACTCAGCAGATGTTGTACGAAAATAGGTTGTTGTAGAAGTAGGAGCAGGAATTTGTTTTGCTTCGTCATACGTATTGTTAATTATCTTTTTTGTAGTCAAATCAGAAGCTTCAATATTGGTGTTGTAAATCATTGGTTGCGTTTGGTTGTCAATATAATCCTTTTTATACGTATAGAGCGTTTCGACCTGTCCATTAAAGGTCTTGGTTGTAAAATTCATATCGACATCATACGAACTTCCCATGTCAGTTGGATAAACAAAAGACATACGGTTGGATTCGGAAATTGTTTGATCCGAATAGGAAACTACATCTTTACGCGTAGCAATTCGATATACTTCATTAACCGAACTAGCACTTGTGTAACGTTTAAAAGGGGTCGTTTCATATTCAAAAACAGTTTTAGCCCCTGTTGGATACGTCACACCTGTAATCAGTGCGAATGGGTTTTGGGTAGTTGGTGTTGTACTAAGTAAATCAAATTTTGCAGTGGATATTGAATAATCGTAAGTTGTTTTACGATTCATCGGGTCAATTACTTGGGTGAGTAATTCTTTACCATTTTGAATAGTCTTTTTGTACACAACCTGTCGATCACCCATTGTAAGGGTTACAGCAGATGTTTAATATTGAATAGTGATTTTATTGCCAATGGCATCCGTAATTTCTGTCAATAATGTATTATATGGAGCAATGTCCGCGTACTTAAAAGTCGTATTGTTATTATACGAATCGGAGATTTGTAATACCTTTCCTTTATCATCGAAATATTGCTTTTCGCCTGTGAGCACATTTTTCAAAACCTGTGCAGATTTTAAACCATTAACTGTCACTGAAGTATCTGCTGCTAAAGTGAGATCCTTCCAGGGATATCCTTTCAGAACGCCTGATTCTACTTTGTACGAGCTGCCGTTAGCAAGATGAACAAAAGTGCCATCATCAAAAGTAAGATATGGAATATTCCAAGTCCAGCCAATACCAAGCGGCGCTCTCTTCTGATCTTTTGAATCAACAATATCATTAGAATAAGAAACCTGATTATAACTATCAATTGGTGTATTAATTAGTGAAGCAGAATCATATATGAATTTATAATCGTAACCAGCATCGGACTCGCTAAATGCCAATTTTCCCTTCTGGCTGTTAAAATAAGACACAGCATCTTGGGCATCGGTATATAGATACGGACCATCCTCAGAGTTAACTGAATCTGTAAAGAGATATTTGTAAGCAGATGTTAGCTCTGTAACTAAATAGAATTGGTGCAAATAGTAACGGTCTGCAGTGGCACAATAGTCAGGTCCATTTTCCACCTTATAGCGTTCCAATGAATTATAGAATTCGGATCGTTCACTTATCGAAGAGAATTCTTCATGAATTGGTGATGCTGGATCATACCATGAGCTCTCTTGTAGCACCAAGGAATTATCACTGCATTTGTACTTATTATTTAAAACGTGGTAATTATAGTTTATATAGTATACCGTCCCATAGACATCTACTTTATAGTTTGTATTAATGTTGTAGATGGGAACAGAAGATACATGTTCTTTCACATCTGCTTCATATAATTGTGAAGATCCTGAATCATAGTTTCTTGTAAGTGAAAAACTGTGTCCATTACGTCCAGGGAGGGTTAAGTCCGATTCAGCTAAAGACAATGATCCAGAAATTGTAGAGATATTCTCAGAGTCATGATTAACTTTAAACGGTGCTTCACCCGATCCAATTTTTAAAAGTTCAAGATTTGGTTTTACAGGCTTTGGTGGTAACGCTTTAGCTAAAAAATCATTCGTTTTAGTTAGATCAATAGTACCTAAGTCAGAAGTAATTTCGCTCTTTGCTTCCTCAGAAAGATTTACAATTGTTCGGGGTTTATTTGTGTTGCTACCGCGGCTTCCTTCTTCTGATTTTGAAATGCTTGTTCCTTCTTGTAAAGTTAGTCCGCTATCAAGCTTATCTTGAATTTTCGATTCATCTATGCCTGTTTCTGTAGCGGCAGCTCGTAGATTCAGCCCCACAAGTTCTTCGTTACTCTTAGTTAATGCGTTATTTAACTCTCTATCTTTTAATCTAATTAAACGCTCACTGAGATCTCGGTCAGATGTCTCTTGGACACTCATTGCTTCTTTCATTTGCTGAATTGAAGTTAGTCCTTTTATTTGATTTTGAGTACTAGAATTACGCCCAAGTTCTTTCTGAATTTGGTCATTTATCCATTGACGTTCGTCATCCTCAAATTTCAGTTTTTCTATGTAGTTCGTATTTACCTCTTTATTTATACTTTGCAGTTCACTATCATCATCCGTATTAGACTCTGCATATGAATCGATAATTATTGAATTAAAGAAAATGCTCATAATTATTAGAATGGATAAATATTTCGTTAGTTTATAGAATCTATACACAAAATCTCCACCTTATAAATAAAAGATACTTTCACTGAACCTAGTGTTAATAACGCCAATTTCACTCCGCCTTTACCGTTTGCTTGTAATGTATTTCTTTAAGTAAATAAGCTTGTCTATTTCATACTCAAGATCGTGTTTAATGATGGTGCTATAAATTCGCTTTTCTGAATTAGCAACACATTCATGCACTTTATTCCATCACAATCAAAGTATCCTTTATTGGAGCACAGTGCTAACAAGATTCCCATTGCTATCATAGTTGTATTTAATTTTCTTACCAGTAGACAATTGTATATAATCTAAGCGCCCAGCAGCATCATAGAAGTACTGAGATTTAAATCTATCTTTGGTATTAATAGTAACAGCATTGCTTAATGTTGAATCTTGAAGACTCTTATCCCTTGCTGAAATATTAAAAGTGTAAGCGGTGGATGGGGAAAGGTCTCCTACTGTAAACTTTCGAATAGCTGTAGATGGAAGATTTATTGTATAAACTGAAGAACCATTAATATACAGTGTGTAATCTGTTATGTTAGTGTTTGTAGCATAATCCCATTCTAAATCTACGCTATTCGTAGTCACGTTTGACGTTCGTAAATTTTGAGGAGTAGCTGGTAGAATTGGTGGAGGCAATGCTTCATGGTAAACTTGGACTTCTTCAGTATGAAAGTAGTTATACCAGTCTGGGTGATATAATGCTACTCCTTTAATGGTACAGTTAAGCTGCACATTACATTCATTATATAAGCGCTCATCAAGAGGAGGGCTCATCGAATCGCTGTAAAAAGTACTATTTTCACCGTCAAATTCATTAACTGTTCCTACATTCATGACAGTTATTCCATCCTCTCCAGGTCTAAGAGAACAGCATCCAAACGCTTCTTCACTTGGAACAGTGTTATAAGCAAGATATAATTCTGCTGGTATATTTACACTATGATTGTAATCTCCACTTTGCGAGCAAACTGCTATACTTTTCACTTCATTAAATTGCATTGACGGGAGCGGGAAATAGTTTTTGTTAGTCGTATAAATCCATGAAGACTGTACAACAGTTGTAGTTTCTAACAACAACGGATAGCTTAAATCTTTATCGTTAACAGTAATTGTGATTTCCCATGTATCGTCAACCTTTGAAAGATTCATTGAAACTCCATCGTAGCTCTTCGATGCATTATTAGAGATTTCTCTTACTCCTATTTTGGGTATATTAAAAATTTTTTCGTTATTTTCGTCATAGAAACTAATGTTTCCACTCGAATCCATGACAGGGGTAGTACCTGTTGAATTAAGAGTGAAAACATACTTCTGTGGAGCGTTAGGTCCATTTAACTTTAGTGATAATAGTAAATTATCATAGTTGCTCGTATAGATTAAATCTGTACCGTCCCACAGATTACCATAAATAATGGTATCGTTAAATACTGAAGGCTCAATTACATTTGCATTCTGTGGTTTGTAAACGAACTGGTAATCTTTCGAATTTACTTTTATTTCTGGAGCTCCCTGACTGCTAAAGTTGGTCGTAATTTCCCTTCCTGAAGTCCTATAATTTTTAGTTTGCGAGTCGTAAGTAATACTTGTATTAATATCCTTCCATTTACCTTCTTCATAATAATGCTGAGGAGATGTAGAAGTTGTTGTTATATAAGAGTTATTACTTAGAAATGTTTTGGTGAATTCAGTTCGCTGATCTTCAATTTCTTTAAGTGCTGGCTTTTTTATATTTTCATTATTGAGGTTCATTTGTGAAACTGGATATGCTACTTTATTGAATCCTTCGAATAGGCAAGGATTATCGGAATCGGATAGCACTGCACTATTTGTCTCTCCACTGTTTGCGAATATATTTGAGCTCAATAAGAGTGTTGTGGGAATTGCAATTAATATTGCTGTGTAAATCATTTTAGATAAAGATCTTTTCATCTAATAATCTCCCGTTGTCAGATTTTTATTTTTATTCTATTTGCTTATCTGAGTATACTAATCTTCCTCACTCCCTTTTCTTATACCTACACAAAATAAAATAACAGCAATATCCATTATAATTTAATATCCTTAACTAAGGGTCTTTTCAGTTATTAATATTTGGTAAATTAGTTTAACGGACGACAGTAACCGATTGTTTAATTGATTGCCATCATGCGGCGATTATTAACGCTCTTCACCTGAGCGCCTGCGGTCCGAACCTTCCCACTGCAGCAGTCGCAGAAGCAGGACAATTGCCCACATATCACCCCGATTATTTACTCTCCACGGTTAGCCTGACATAATTCCAGTTTGTAACTCATTATCTCCAAGAATGCCTAGCGTTACATCCAGTATTATCGGCATCGTACATAAGTAACTCCTAACTTAATAAAAATGATGGCAACACTTTTCCATGTATCGCAATCTTAGTGAGCATAACTGTCCAGGTACTTCAATAAAAAAGGCAGTTGATCTTTTGATCGGCTACCCGCAGTTAACTGAGTAAAGAGAAACTTAATTTGGACTATCCTATCCATAAAATCAGCATCCGCTGAAAAAAGCACTCTGATAAAAACTCCAGAATGATTATGTTGACAGAAACAAAGAAAAACCCTTGATATACAAGGGTCCTTAGCATTTTTATTAGGGTGGAATAATGGTGAATGGGCCGCTGACCTCATCGCTGCTACCAGTGAATGGTTCAAATAATCAATGTCACTTCTTCGCCTTATAAAACTCATGATACAGCTTCATGAGCGCTCTCTTCTCAATCCTGGACACATAACTCCGGCTAATGCCGAGCTCCTTCGCAATCTCCCGCTGGGTCCGCTCATCCCCGCCATGATCCAGTCCGAATCGGCCGCGGATCACTTCCTGCTCCCGTTCGTCTAGAATGTCGAGATTTCGGTAAATCTTGCTCTTCTCGATCTTCAGCTGCACCCGGTCCACGACATCGTCGGCCTCCGTGCCAAGGATATCGATAAGCGTAATTTCATTGCCTTCCTTATCCGTACCAATCGGGTCATGCAAGGATACGTCCTTACGCGTCTTCTTCAAAGAACGCAAATGCATAAGTATTTCATTCTCAATACAGCGGGCCGCAAACGTTGCCAACTTTGTTCCTTTTCCCGTCTGAAAGCTCTCAATTGCTTTAATCAATCCGATCGTTCCGATCGAGATCAGATCCTCGAGATCCTCGCCGGTATTATCGAATTTTTTGACATTGTGAACACGAAACGATGTAAATGTTGAATTATATAACCTACATACAAAAGTAAAAACCTTGAGAGGCATGAAGCTATCAAGGTTTGAGGTTTAGTTTCCTACATTGGACAAAAATTCAGAAACGGTAGTTTCAAATTTTTTGGGGTTTCTATCCTTTATTTCATTTACTAATTGATTAACGATTTTTTTAATTCCAGTGTCAGAATTTAAAATTATCTCAGCGAACATTTTCCTAGACGGGTCATGGTTAAGTATTCACTTATGCAGCGTTTTTACCCATTCTCTTGCATGTGGTAACATGCTAGGAAGAGATATAGCTAACATTTGGCTCTTCTAAGCCAAATGTTTTATCATATGACTCAATTGCATGTATCAATCCAAACATAACTTCATGATGTTCTGTTGCATCATCAAAACCAAAACATAAATTCCTGATATGTGATGTGAATTACATTATCGCTCCACACTCGGTATCCCCCACCAAAGAAAAACCTTGAAAGGCATTAAGCCAATCAAGGTAATAAAACAACTCAACAAGTATATATTAGCCAAAAAACCATGCCTCAGAACTACTATCATCTACTAGTACAAAAATTGGACCTTCTAATACCCCTCCATTAGATGGCCTGACCTCAAAAGCAACTGACCAGTGATTCGGATTACGAGGAGACTTGTTGATACTAATAAAATTTAATGTGTAATGTTCTGAAGCGTTACAACCAATGAATTTAATTGCAATATCTTTTGCTTCGTTCTCTGTCATTTATCTGATACCTCCATACTCCATGATGTAATCAATAGCATGTTGCTTTTCTTCGGCATTTAACAAATTCCATCGTCTCTCTGAGTTTGAGAGCATATCAAAAACAAACTGCTCTGGAGCATTAAACTTAGATAAATCGTTCATTGGAACTTCGCCTTTTGTTCTCGGTAAGTTTGTATAAGCATCTTTTCCTATTTGTTTGTACTGGATGTAGTGAGATAATTCATGCCAAACCTCATACTGAGTGGGGTTGCTTCTTAAAACTAGCTCATCAGTGATGTAGTTGAACCCTCCGCCTTTTCCAGGCGGCAAGTATTCATCACCAACCTTAAGTGAAACCCCTCTACGTCCGAGGTAATTACCTAATAGTTTTAAATCTTTTTTAGTGTAAAGATTACCACCAAGTCGACCTGTTTCATTAATGAAATCGAGATTCGTCCCCTTTGCAAGGCCTCTGCTAGCATCAATAATTTCCGAAGTCCCATACTTCCCTAAATACTTCAGCCCCGGAATCGGAACCACGCTAAGTGTCGCGCCAATACCTTCCGCCCAGCGGTCTGCCACAGATAGTCGTTCACCAGTCACATAGTTCATACCCGTGAACGCTTGCTGGAAGCCTTTTACCGTACCGACAAACGGTACAACGTCGAGCAGGAAGTCTCCGCCCTGAAGCCAGATCGAATCCCCATCACGGCTCAATCCGAATGGATCGACATAAGAAACCGGGTTTCCGTTAACGTAAGCATAACGGTTCAGTGTTTGACCATCACCGATATAGCCAGCCAATACATCTCGGTTAATAAATCGCTTGATTTCCGGATTATAGTATCGCGCGCGCATTTGGTACAGACCGTTCGGGTCGGTTATCACGCCGTCTCTACCATTATAACGGAATGGCTGCTCTGTTTCTCCAACATGTCCGGTTGCTTCGCCAAAGTTGCCGTATTGATACGTATCGGTAACCTGACCAAGCTCATATTAGATTGAAGTCATTACTAAAAGACTAAAAAAGCACAAACAAAATAGACAATCCACCTCATGGATTGTCTAAATTTCAAAAATATTTCACAATCTGAAAGACTTATTACCCTTCACTTCTTCGCCTTATAAAACTCATGATACAGCTTCATGAGCGCCCGCTTCTCAATCCGTGACACATAGCTGCGGCTGATCCCCAGCTCCTTCGCAATCTCCCGCTGCGTCCGCTCATCCCCGCCATGATCCAGGCCGAACCGGCCGCGGATCACCTCCTGCTCCCTTTCGTCGAGAATATCGAGGTTACGGTAAATCTTGCTCTTCTCGATCTTTAGCTGCACCCGGTCCACAACATCGTCGGCTTCCGTGCCGAGGATGTCGATCAAAGTGATTTCGTTGCCCTCTTTGTCCGTGCCAATCGGATCATGCAAGGATACATCCTTACGTGTCTTCTTCAACGAACGTAAGTGCATAAGTATTTCATTCTCAATACAACGGGCAGCGAATGTGGCCAGTTTAGTCCCTTTACCCGTCTGGAAGCTTTCAATCGCTTTGATAAGACCAATGGTTCCGATCGAGATCAGATCCTCAAGGTCTTCTCCTGTGTTATCGAATTTTTTTACTATGTGCGCGACCAGCCTCAGGTTATGTTCAATCAGCAGGTTGCGCGAATGCGCATTGCCTTCCGCCATCAGCTGCAGATGCTTCATCTCTTCCTCTTCATGAAGCGGCTGCGGAAAAGCATTATTTTTCACATACGATACAAGCAGCGAGAGCTGCTTGATGAACAGAGCAACAGCAGCAAAAAGTCCCATGTTCCTGCACCCCCATAAGCTGGATTACCAGGGGCATGAACATACCTCTGGTACACGATGAAGTCGGTTCTACATTGTATGTAGGCGCCGGCCCAGAAGTGCATGTACGTAGAAATTCGTCGATTGGTATCTGTTTGGAGCTTTCGCAAACGGGGTAAACTACCTCATGATCGGTTATAAGGAGGCTGTAAGCATGCATAAAAATGAAAAGCGCAACGAGGAGTTTAACGAAAAGTATAATGAAACATCCAATACAGTTGCAGGCATAAATACGCCTAAGGATCACGAGGACTCCGGACCGCTGGATATGGTCAGCGAGGCCGTCGAAGAGATTGTAGACAACGTTCAGCATAAGTTTGACGGCCATCCTGAAGGACTTGATTGGCAAAAGGGAAAGAATCAATAAAGCCACAAACACGGCTGTTCTGATCAGGGCAGCCATTTTATTTCGATTCGTGTATCTTCCGGTGAACCGGGGTAAAATAAATTTCGAAGGAACAGACTTACATGCAGGAAAGTTGTCATTGACAAAAAAAGTTGCACGAGTACAATAAATTTATAGGAACTTTCAGAATTGATCTGCATACACCTAGGTATGTGGTTTTTTTATTCAAAATAAGTTGCACTAGGGCAACTTTATCTTATACCTAAAAGAAAAGTCAGAGGTGATTCACATGATTGAACCATCCGCAATGGGTTCACAGGACGACGCTTGGAGAACAAAAGGCTCGCAGCCTTCCTTGCCTGAGGTGCATCGGTCACTAAGCATTCCTAATAAAGGCTCCTGGCTCAAAAAGTTCCTCGCCTTTGCAGGTCCCGGTTATCTGGTAGCCGTAGGCTATATGGATCCGGGTAACTGGGCCACCGATATTGCAGGCGGCGCTATGTTTGGCTATACACTGCTGTCCGTTATTCTTATCTCCAACCTGATGGCCATTCTGCTGCAGGCTTTGGCAGGAAAATTGGGCATCGTAACAGGGAGAGACTTGGCGCAGGCCTGCCGGGATCATTACAGCAAGCCGGTTGTTTTCACATTATGGGTTCTATGCGAGCTTGCTATCGCTGCCTGCGATCTGGCTGAAGTTATTGGCTCTGCCATCGCGCTTAATTTATTATTTGGAATCCCTTTAATTTACGGCGTTATTATTACGGTTCTAGACGTATTTATCGTTCTGATGCTTCAGAATAAAGGCTTTCGGTTTCTCGAAAGGCTTGTTATCGTACTAATCTTCACAATCGGCGCCTGCTTTATTACTGAGATTTTTCTGGCCAAACCGGATACGCAGGCTTTATTCACCGGTTTTATCCCAACCCATCACATTGTCTCTAACCCGGCTATGCTGTACATTGCCATCGGTATCCTTGGTGCTACCGTTATGCCGCATAACCTGTACCTGCATTCGTCGATTGTGCAAACAAGAAAATACGAGCAGACTGAGCTCGGCAAAAGGGAAGCAATCAAATATGCAACCTGGGATTCTTCTCTTGCCCTATTCTTCGCCTTATTTATTAACGCTGCAATCCTCATCATTGCCGCAGCTACCTTCCACAAAGCAGGAATGACGGATGTCGCCGAGATTGAACAGGCCTATGATCTCCTGACACCGCTGCTTGGAACGGCTGTAGGTTCTGTATTGTTTGGAGTAGCACTGCTTGCTTCGGGGCAAAATTCGACGCTGACAGGTACACTGGCAGGCCAAATCGTCATGGAAGGCTTCCTGAACATCCGGCTGAAGCCATGGCTGCGCCGCCTGATTACACGGCTTATTGCCATCATACCGGCGGTTATTGTTACAGCGATCTCGGGTGAGAGCGGTACGGCACAGCTCCTGATTCTAAGTCAGATTATTCTGTCGTTCCAGCTGTCCTTCGCCGTTATTCCGCTCATTCAGTTCACCAGCGATAAGAAGAAAATGGGCTCCTTCGCCAACCCGCTTTGGATCAAGCTTCTTGCCTGGTTCGTAGCCACTGTCATTATCGCACTAAACGTTTTCTTACTCTACAAAACCTTCTTTGGATAAAATTAAGGCCTGTCGTTACGAGCTTCGTAACGACAGGCCTTATTCTTATTTCGTAAAAACATGATTACCGATCTTCACCGTTACCGGACGCGATTTCATCCATTTGGAATCCGTCATTTTCGGGTTGTAGAAGTACAATGCTCCCTTAGTCGGGTCAATGCGCTTTGCTGCCTCTTTGGCAGCATCCAGGGCGCTGACGGTTGGCATCTTCCAGAACTGTCCGTTACTTACTACGCTAAACGCGCTGGGTGAAAAAATAACTCCCCGTATCGTACTAGGAAAACCATTCGTTTTTGTCCGGTTTAAAATAACAGCCGCTACCGCGACCTTCCCTTTGTAGCTTTCGCCACCGGCCTCGGCATTTACAACCCTCGCCATGCGGGACAAATCCGACCGGTCTACGGTTACTTTATGCAAGGCATGAAGGGTAACAGAGCCTGCCACGCCATCCGGCTTCAGACCGGCGCCCTTCTGAAAGGCTGCAACAGCCGATTTGGTTGATGCGCCAAAATAGGTCGTTATATTGCCTTTATAATATTTCAGCATATACAGCCTTTCCTGTAAATCCTGCACCTCTGTCCCCTTGCTGCCAACCTTTAACGACGCAGCTGACGCCTCCAAAGGCAGGCAGAGGATAGATGCTATCAGCATCGATATGACGAGTGTTCCAAGCTTTCGTTTCATTATGCGATCCCTCCAGTATGTATGCTTGCTTGTCTTTAGACTCGCGTTTTCCGAGTTTACCATAACTACCCTGAATAATTGGTTTTCATAGAATTTTCTAATTTGTTCTAATTTAACTCTCATTATTCAAGAAATAATACATGAATTAACCCGATACTCCATATATTTCGTGATTAATAAGACATTATAGTGGGTATAAACAAATACAAATGTTTACAAACAGCAATCAATAAAACAACAAAAAAAGCCTGTCGAATTAACGACAGACTTCCTTATGGCTTTGCGCCTTGAAAACTGGATGCGAATGAATGATTTCCTTAAGCTTTCCGGTTTTACACCGGGGCCCCGCAAAGTACTCGGAATCAACTCCGAAGCATTTGCTTCACTTTTTGGGGGTTGTTTTAGGATAAGCCCTCGACCGATTAGTATTCGTCAGCTCCACACATTGCTGTGCTTCCACCCCGAACCTATCAACCTCGTCGTCTTCAAGGGGTCTTACTAGTTGGGAAATCTCATCTTGAGGGGGGCTTCACGCTTAGATGCTTTCAGCGCTTATCCCGTCCGTACTTGGCTACCCAGCGGTGCTCCTGGCGGAACAACTGGTACACCAGCGGTACGTCCATCCCGGTCCTCTCGTACTAAGGACAGCTCCTCTCAAATTTCCTGCGCCCGCGACAGATAGGGACCGAACTGTCTCACGACGTTCTGAACCCAGCTCGCGTACCGCTTTAATGGGCGAACAGCCCAACCCTTGGGACCTACTTCAGCCCCAGGATGCGATGAGCCGACATCGAGGTGCCAAACCTCCCCGTCGATGTGGACTCTTGGGGGAGATAAGCCTGTTATCCCCAGGGTAGCTTTTATCCGTTGAGCGATGGCCCTTCCATTCGGTACCACCGGATCACTAAGCCCGACTTTCGTCCCTGCTCGACTTGTTGGTCTCGCAGTCAAGCTCCCTTATGCCTTTGCACTCTCCGAATGATTTCCAACCATTCTGAGGGAACCTTTGGGCGCCTCCGTTACATTTTAGGAGGCGACCGCCCCAGTCAAACTGCCCACCTGACACGGTCCCCGAACCGGTTTCACGGTTCCAGGTTAGAACTCCGATACGATCAGGGTGGTATCCCAACGATGCCTCCACACAAGCTGGCGCTCATGCTTCCCAGGCTCCCACCTATCCTGTACAGATCGTACCAAAGTCCAATATCAAGCTGCAGTAAAGCTCCATGGGGTCTTTCCGTCTTGTCGCGGGTAACCTGCATCTTCACAGGTATTAAAATTTCACCGGATCTCTCGTTGAGACAGCGCCCAAGTCGTTACGCCATTCGTGCGGGTCAGAATTTACCTGACAAGGAATTTCGCTACCTTAGGACCGTTATAGTTACGGCCGCCGTTTACTGGGGCTTCGGTTCACAGCTTCGGATTGCTCCTAACCGCTCCCCTTAACCTTCCAGCACCGGGCAGGCGTCAGCCCGTATACTTCGCCTTACGGCTTCGCACAGACCTGTGTTTTTGCTAAACAGTCGCTTGGGCCTTTTCACTGCGGCCCCCTCGGGCTATTCACCCTACCGAGGCACCCCTTCTCCCGAAGTTACGGGGTCATTTTGCCGAGTTCCTTAACGAGAGTTCTTCCGCGCGCCTTAGCATGCTCTGCTCGCCTACCTGTGTCGGTTTGCGGTACGGGCACCTTCACCTGGCTAGAGGCTTTTCTTGACAGCCGGAGTACATGACCTTCGCTACTGTAATTTTCGCTCCCCATCACAGCCTAGCTTACGCGAGTTGCGGATTTGCCTACAACTCTGCCTCACTGCTTGGACGGACTATTCCATCAGTCCGCGTCACTGCCCTTCTGTGTCACCCCATTGCTCATAACGGTTTACGGTGGTACAGGAATTTCAACCTGTTGTCCTTCCACTACGCCTTTCGGCCTCGCGTTAGGTCCCGACTTACCCTGAGTGGACGAGCCTTCCTCAGGAACCCTTAGGCTTTCGGCGGACAAGATTCTCACTTGTCTTTTCGTTACTCATACCGGCATTCTCACTTGTATAC
>NZ_JAMBNP010000020.1 GCF_023715145.1 Paenibacillus glycanilyticus
CCCCCCTCAAGATGAGATTTCCCAATTAGTAAGACCCCTTGAAGACGACGAGGTTGATAGGTTCGGGGTGGAAGCACAGCAATGTGTGGAGCTGACGAATACTAATCGGTCGAGGGCTTATCCTAAACAATCCCCAAAAAGTGAAGTTAAGCGTTGCAGCTTATTCCGATTACTTTTCGGGGACCCCGCAAGAAACTTAAGGAGAACATTATTTCGCATCCAGTTTTCAAGGCGCAAATCCTGAAGCGTTTCTGCAAGAAACGTACTTCGAAAGCAACGCCTTACGTTTGGTGGCGATGGCGGAGGGGAACCACACGTTCCCATACCGAACACGACCGTTAAGCCCTCCAGCGCCGATGGTACTTGGACCGCAGGGTCCTGGGAGAGTAGGACGTCGCCAAGCAATGAAGAGCCTGTCGCATTACGCGGCAGGCTTTTTGTTTTCGCACACTTATCAACGGTTCATCCACAACCTGAACAGCTGATCCACATTGGGATCAAGCTGCTTTTTTGTGTTGATATCCACATGTGAATAGTCGCTCAATTACAACTTATCTGCACATTGTAGATGAAGTTGTGTATAAATAGTGAAATCCCCTTATTTCATGCGCGTTTCCGCTCTGGATAACTGAATAGGCGGGTGGACAGTCGGCTGCTGCACGCAGCAATTCCCTCCTTTTGTCCTCATCCTGTTTATAAACCCAATATTTCTGTTTAATAACAACTTAGAGCCTTTGGTTTGCCCAAGCTTTTTGAACAAGCTTATGCACAAGTGTGAGTAGTCGGTGGAAAAAGTGCTTAGAATACAGCTGCAGCGATGTGTTTATGGGACGGACTGTGTATAAATCACATCCATCCGCACCATGATAGATAATGGCGATAGTGTAATTGTTAAATTATCAGAAAATTGAAATTCCGTGTATTGACCTTTCCTGATTTTTGCGTATAATAAAGTTAAAGTCAAAGAAAGTCAAAGTCAGTTGGGGCAGCATTTCCTTAAATGCATCCACAGCTCATGTCGCCAGGGGGTTGGTAAATTTGCGTAACATTTCCGATCTCATCGAGCAGTACTTGAAGCATATGTTGCAGGAAAGCCCGGAAGGCGCCGTTGAAATTCAACGCAATGAACTGGCAGACAAGTTTTCCTGCGTTCCGTCGCAGATCAATTATGTAATCAGTACCCGGTTCACTTTAGAGAAGGGATACATGGTTGAAAGCAAGCGCGGCGGCGGCGGTTATATCCGCATTCAGCGGGTAGACCTGCCGGCGCTTAAGACGATTCAATTCCATATCCATCAAACGATTGGCGATTGTGTCGAGCAAAGCGTGGCGGAGGGGCTGATTTATCAGCTGGAGGAGGCAATGCTAATTACGAAACGGGAAGCGAATCTGCTTCGGGCCGCGGTTGACCGCGATACCATAGCCGTTAAGCTGCCGCTTCGTGATGAGATCAGAGCCAGGTTACTGCGCTCCATGCTGATATCTTTATTAGCCAAATAAGCGCCTGAGAAGGTTACACCGGAAGGAGGGGATTCGGCTTGATTTGCCAGGAATGCGGCAAGAAGCCGGCAACGCTTCATTTTACGAAAATCGTGAACGGTGAAAAAACCGAATTTCACATCTGTGAATCCTGTGCGAGGGAACGGGGAGAAGGCATCCCTGGCGCTCCAAACGGGTTCTCTATTCACAGTCTGCTGTCGGGCCTTCTCGATTTCGATCCGAGCAGCACTAATGGCGCAAGCAGCGCCAAGCAACAGCAAATGATCCGTTGTGAGCATTGCGGATTAACTTATTCGCAATTCAGCAAGATCGGCAGATTCGGCTGCAGCAACTGCTACCGCCAATTCTCCGACAAGTTGGATCCATTGCTGAAACGGGTACATGGCAATACGGTACATGTCGGTAAAATACCGAAGCGTTCCGGCGGCCAAATTCAGTACAAGCGAGAGATTGAACAGCTGCGGCGAGATTTGCAAAGCCGCATTGAACGAGAAGAATTTGAAAGCGCGGCTCAGATTCGTGATCGAATCCGTGAGCTGGAGCGTAAAATAGTAGACCTGTAAGGCGCACGAAGGAGGGTTACTCTTGGCGAGTCGTCGTTTCTCACAACAAGCGTTAAGCGATTGGATGAAGGGAGTTGGGCCTGACTCCGATATCGTCATTAGCAGCCGAGTTCGCATCGCGCGAAACTTGAGGCATTTTCCATTCCCGATGCTTGCTACCAATCAGCAGTCGCTTGAAGTGATGAATCAGCTTTCTGCAATAGGGCAATCCGGCAAGCTCGATCCAATTGGCCGTTTCGATACAATTATTTTATCGGAACTGAGCGAGCTGGAGAGAAGGGTATTGGTGGAGAAACATCTAATTAGTCCGAACCTGGCCAACGAGTCACGGGGAGGGGCGGTCATCCTAAGCGAGAATGAATCGGTCAGCATTATGATTAACGAAGAGGATCATCTTCGTATTCAATGCTTGTATCCGGGCTTCCAAGTCAAAGAAGCTTGGACGCTCGCTAATCAGATCGATGATATCTTCGAGGAGGAAGCCAATTACGCATTTGACGAGCGGAGAGGTTATTTGACCACCTGCCCGACAAATGTGGGGACCGGTATTCGCGCATCGGTTATGATGCATTTGCCGGCGCTTGTGCTAACTCAGCAAATTAACCGCATTTTGTCGGCTGTCACGCAGGTCGGTCTCGCTGTCCGGGGAATGTACGGTGAGGGCAGCGAAGCGCTGGGAAATCTGTTCCAAATTTCGAATCAGATTACGCTGGGGCAGTCGGAAAGCGAGATCATTGATAATTTGCATGGGGTAGCCCGTCAGATTATCGAGCATGAGAGGGCAGCCCGTCAAAGACTCCTGTCAGAGTCCCCGCTTCGGGTTGAAGATCGGGTCAGACGGTCCTTCGGGATTCTCTCTTATGCGGCAGTGATGGATTCCAAGGAATCCGCGCAGCGGTTGTCCGATGTAAGGCTTGGGGTTGATCTGGGATTGCTTGATCACATCACGAGTCAATCATTAAATGAATTAATTGTTATGACGCAGCCCGGGTTCCTGCAGCAGACGTTCAACGAAAAGATGAGCTCTGATCAGCGGGATTACCGCAGGGCCGAATTAATCCGCAATCAATTGCGGGGTCAAACCGAGCATGGGGGTGCATGAAACATGATGTTTGGACGATTTACGGAGCGAGCGCAAAAGGTACTTGCCTTGGCGCAGGAGGAAGCGGTTCGTCTTGGTCACAATAATATTGGTACGGAGCATATTTTGCTCGGCCTGATTCGCGAAGGGGAAGGCATTGCAGCGAAAGCGTTAATCGGACTTGGTCTTGGGCTTGAGAAAATCCAGGATGAAGTGGAAGCTTTGATTGGACGCGGGCAAGAGCAGCCTACGAATATTGCCTACACGCCACGCGCGAAGAAAGTAATCGAGCTGTCGATGGACGAAGCGAGAAAGCTTGGCCATACGTACGTAGGAACTGAACATATCCTGCTTGGTCTGATTCGTGAAGGAGAAGGCGTAGCGGCCCGGGTTCTGAACAACCTCGGCATCAGCCTGAACAAAGCCCGTCAGCAAGTATTGCAGCTGCTTGGCAGCAGCGAAGCGGTATCCAGCAACCATGGCTCTCCATCTAATGTGAGCACGCCAACGCTGGACGGCTTAGCGCGTGACCTGACCGCATACGCTCGCGAGGGCAACCTCGATCCGGTTATCGGCCGCAGCAAAGAAATCGAACGCGTTATTCAGGTGCTCAGCCGCCGTACAAAGAACAATCCTGTTCTGATCGGTGAGCCGGGCGTTGGTAAAACAGCGATTGCGGAGGGTCTTGCTCAAAAGATCATCGCAAACGAAATTCCGGAGACTCTGCGCGACAAACGCGTAATGACGCTGGATATGGGCTCGGTAGTAGCCGGTACCAAATACCGCGGAGAATTCGAGGATCGTTTGAAAAAAATTATGGATGAGATCCGCCAAGCCGGCAACATCATCCTGTTCATCGATGAGCTTCATACGCTTATTGGTGCAGGCGGCGCAGAAGGCGCGATTGATGCCTCCAATATTCTGAAGCCTGCGCTTGCGCGCGGCGAGCTGCAGTGCATCGGCGCAACAACGCTGGATGAGTACCGCAAATACATCGAGAAGGATGCAGCTCTCGAGCGCCGTTTCCAGCCGATTACGGTTGATCAGCCGTCGCCGGAAGAAGCCGTTCAAATCCTGCACGGCTTGCGTGACCGCTACGAAGCCCATCACCGCGTGAAAATTACGGATGAAGCGATTGTTCAGGCGGTAAAGCTGTCTGACCGTTATATTACAGACCGCTTCCTGCCGGACAAAGCCATTGACTTGATCGACGAGGCGAGCTCGAAGGTTAGACTTAACTCGTATACCGTACCGCCTAATTTGAAACAACTGGAGAATCGTCTCGAGGATATCCGCAAGGAGAAGGACGCAGCGGTTCAAAGCCAGGAGTTCGAGAAAGCGGCAGCCCTACGCGATACGGAGCAAAAAATCCGCGAAGAGCTGGACGTGACGAAGAACCAATGGAAAGAAAAACAAGGCCGCACCGATTCCGAGGTAACGCCTGAGGACATCGCGCAAGTGGTTGCAAGCTGGACCGGTATTCCGGTTAGCAAGCTGGCGGAAGAAGAGACCGAGCGTCTGCTCAATATGGAATCGATCCTGCATGACCGCGTTATTGGTCAAGAGGATGCCGTTAAAGCGGTAGCGAGAGCGATCCGCAGAGCGCGTGCAGGCCTGAAGGATCCGAAGCGGCCAATCGGCTCGTTCATCTTCCTTGGTCCAACCGGGGTTGGTAAAACCGAGCTGGCCCGCGCGCTGGCGGAAGCCATGTTCGGCGACGAGAATGCGGTTATCCGCATCGATATGTCGGAGTACATGGAGAAACACTCCACGTCCCGTCTCGTCGGAGCTCCTCCGGGATATGTCGGCTACGAAGAAGGCGGTCAATTGACCGAAAAAGTACGCCGCAAACCATATTCCGTTGTCCTCCTCGACGAAATCGAGAAGGCCCATCCGGAAGTGTTCAACATCCTGCTGCAAGTGCTGGAAGACGGCCGTTTGACCGATTCCAAAGGCAGAGTGGTTGACTTCCGCAATACGCTGATCATTATGACGTCGAACGTTGGCGCGGATCAGATCAAACGCAACTCTTCGCTTGGCTTTACCGCGGTACAGGATTCGGGCCGCGAGTTCAACCAAATGAGAGACAAAGTAATGGCCGAGCTGAAGAAAAGCTTCCGTCCGGAGTTCCTGAACCGGATCGACGAAACGATTGTGTTCCACTCTCTGGAGCAAGAGCATATCGCTCAAATCGTAACGCTGATGTCCGACGAGCTTCGCAAACGGCTGCGTGAGCAAGAGGTGGACTTCATTCTCACGGATGCCGCGAAGGCATTCCTGGCGAAGGAAGGCTTCGATCCTCAGTATGGCGCGCGTCCGCTGCGCCGTGCGATTCAGAAGCATATCGAAGACCGTCTTTCCGAAGAGCTCTTGCTTGGCAAAATCCGCAAAGGCGACTCCTTCACGATTGACGAGAAGGACGGCGAACTGACGGTAAACAAAGCCGAGGCTGTCTCGGAAGAGCCGGCTGCGAAATAAATAAGCTAAGAACAAGGCTGCTTGAGCGAGGTTTTCCCCACTCAAGCAGCCTTTGTTTTCCCTATCTATTTGACAATGAGAATCATTATCTTATATGCTTGATGTAATGAGATGAACTTGAATGTCTTTTTAACATAGAAGCTTGGGAAGATGGAGGGACTTGAAATGATCGTTGTTACGAATACGATAAAAGTTAAAAAAGGCCATGGCGAAGAGGTTGCCGAACGGTTCCAGAAAACGAAAGGCATTGAGCATACTGCCGGCTTCGTGCGCATGGAGGTTATGCTGACTGAAAGCCTTGTTGAGTATGATGAATTGAAGGTGTGCACAACCTGGGAGAACAAAGCTTCCTTTGAAGGATGGGTCAACAGCGACTCCTTCCGTCAGGCGCATGCCCATAGAGGAAATAAGCAGGCCGAGAGCGGAAAAGCGCAGGATGGCGAGGGGGAACGCATCATGCTGGGCTCCCATTTGACGACGCACCGGATCCTCGTAGCAAGAGCGGCCGCGGCGATTGTCTAGAGAAACTTATACTTTTTTATCTTTTAACAAATGCTTTCTTTATTCCGTTATGGAGTAGAGAAAGTTTTTTTTGTTACCTGGAATCAATTGGTCCGTACATTAGTTCGTAAGAAGGGGTTTATACCCTCTCGATAAAATGGTAAACTTTGAATGGTAACGCTTGTTAAAAGGAGCCTTGTATGGCAAAAATAAAGTTGAAGTTTGTATGCACTGAATGCGGGACGGAATCGCCGAAATGGCTGGGGAAATGTCCGGGCTGCCAGTCTTGGAATACGATGGTGGAGGAAAAAGAGACCGTTATCAAGACACAAGGTGTCGGTCTTCGTGTGGCTCAGACGAAAGAAAAGCCGAAATCCATCATACATATAGAAAGTGGGCAGGAACCGCGTATTGAAACACGGTTGCAGGAGCTTAACCGGGTACTGGGCGGCGGCGTTGTGCCGGGCTCCCTTATTCTGGTTGGCGGCGATCCTGGTATCGGGAAATCCACGCTGCTTCTGCAAACCTCGCATGCTTTAGCATCCAAGGGATTGAAGGTGCTGTATATATCCGGGGAGGAATCGGTCCGGCAGACGCGTCTTCGCGCAGACCGGCTTGGTGCTCTGACGGAATCCCTGTTTGTGTTGTGCGAGACGAATATGGAGCAAATTAATGATGCGATCGAAACGGTCCAGCCGGATTTTCTCGTCATTGACTCCATTCAGACGGTGTATGATCCAAATGTTCAGTCCGCTCCGGGCAGTGTCGCTCAGGTCAGGGAATGCACCTCTCATTTCATGCGCGTTGCCAAGATTAACGGAATTGCCACCGTGCTGGTCGGGCATGTCACGAAAGAAGGCGCTATCGCAGGCCCTCGGCTTCTCGAGCATATGGTTGACTGCGTGCTGTATTTCGAAGGAGAGCGGCATCATACATACCGGCTGCTGCGGGCGGTTAAGAACCGCTTTGGTTCCACCAATGAGATTGGGATCTTTGAAATGGGCGAAGAGGGGCTGCGCGAAGTGGCCAATCCGTCAGAGCTGTTCCTGTCGGAACGTCCGCTTGGCGTATCCGGTTCTACGGTTGTGGCCAGCATGGAAGGAACACGCCCGGTGCTTGTCGAGCTTCAGGCTCTTGTCGCAGCGACGAATTTCCCGTCGCCGCGGCGGATGTCGACGGGGATCGACCATCACCGGATGGCATTGATTATTGCAGTATTAGAGAAGCGGATCGGCATGTTTTTGCAGACGCAGGATGCCTATTTGAATGTAGCGGGCGGCGTGAAGCTGGATGAGCCGGCCGTTGACCTTGCTGCTGCTGTCTCGTTGGCATCAAGCTTTCGGGATGCGCCTACGCGCCCCTATGACGTTATCTTCGGCGAAGTCGGGCTGACAGGCGAAGTAAGGGCGGTGTCCCGTGCCGAGCAGCGGGTGAAGGAAGCAGAGAAGCTTGGCTTCAAGCGGGTCATTATGCCGGAGAAAAGCTTAAAGGGCTGGAAGCCGCCGGAAGGCATCGAGATTATCGGCGTGAGTACGGTAGCAGAAGCGCTGTCCGCGGCACTTGGATAGGGGGCAAATGATGAAGGAACAAAGTCAGCTAGAAGTGATGAATCAGCTTTTGCAATTAGTCGCACCAGGCACCCCGTTCCGTGATGGGCTTGATAATGTGCTCCGGGCCAAAACGGGTGCGCTGCTAGTTGTCGGGTATAGTCCCGAAGTAATGGAGGTCGTGGATGGAGGCTTCTCCATTAACTGCGATTTCTCGCCTAACTATTTGTATGAGCTGGCCAAGATGGACGGGGCCATTATCCTCAGCGAGGATATGAAGCGGATCCTGTATGCCAATACACAGCTTATACCAAACAACTCGATTCCATCGATTGAGACCGGTATCCGCCACCGTACAGCGGAGCGGGTGGCAAAGCAGACCGGAAAGCTAGTCGTGTCGATCTCGCAGCGCCGTAATATCATTACCCTGTATCAGGGCAATTTGCGTTACTCGCTTAAAGAGATGGGCGTTATACTGACCAAGGCCAATCAGGCGATTCAGACGCTTGAGAAATATAAGGTGGTACTTAGCCAGTCATTGACGAATCTGTCGGCTCTCGAATTCGAGGAGCTGGTGACGCTGCAGGAAGTAGCGCATGTCGTTCAGCGGGTAGAGATGGTCTTGCGGGTCAAAATGGAAATCAAGCGTTATGTCACGGAGCTTGGTACGGAAGGACGCCTCATCGCCATGCAAATGGAAGAGCTTGTTAACGGCGTTGACGAAGATGCCTGGTACCTGCTCAAGGATTATGCCAAAGAAAATTCCGATGACAAAATCCGCGAAATTCGGGTTGCTCTAAAGAAACTGAGCGCAGAAGATCTGCTTGACGCGCCTCCGATTATCCGCCTTCTCGGGTATACGCATACCGCTGCAATGGCGGAAGAAGCCGTATCGCCGCGCGGCTATAGGCTGTTGAATAAAATTCCTCGTCTGCCATTAATTATTATGAATAATCTGATCGAGCGGTTCGGCCGATTGCCTCATATTTTGATGGCAACCATTGATGAGCTTGACGAAGTGGACGGTATTGGAGAGGTTCGGGCACGCGCGATTAAGGATGGCTTGAAGCGAATCCAAGAGCAGATGTTCATTGACAGACAAATTTAAATCTCATACAATGGATGGAATGTGTACCGTGTTCCAAACATACATTAGTAAACGGTTTTAGGGCATAGTAGAGAAGAGGTGGAATAGATGATCACTAAGTCGATACCGAGCCTTCTCACGGTCGGAAACTTATTCCTAGGAATAGCCGCCATTATTCTCGTGTTTAATGAAAAGCCGGAGACAGCTGCAATGATGGTTATTATTGCGATGCTGCTCGATGGCGTGGACGGCCGTGTAGCACGTGCGCTGAACGCGCAAAGCGAGTTCGGCAAAGAGCTCGATTCGTTATCCGATGTGATCTCGTTCGGCGTGGCGCCGGCTTTTATTATGTATGTCGTTGCCTTCCAAGAGCTTAACCCGACCATTGCCTGGATTATTACCGCACTGTTCCCGATCTGCGGTGCATTGAGGCTGGCCCGCTTTAATGTGATACCTGGGAAACCGGGTTACTTTATCGGCCTTCCCATTCCTGCTGCCGGAGGCGTGTTGTCCACGCTTGCGCTGTTCCAGGATGATATTGCAGTCTCGGTCTTGCTTGCGAGCACGCTTGTGCTTTCCTTGCTTATGGTTAGTACGATTAAATATCCGAACTTTAAAAAAATCGGCATCTCCAAGGGTGCCATTTGGGCGATTCCGTTTGTCGTCGCACTGGCGATTTTCCTCGGGATCCAATTCCCTGACCAGTTATCTAAAATTATCTTTGTTCCGATGTTGTTATATGCGCTTTATGGTCTAAAAAAAAACGTTGACGGCCGTATGAAAAAACGCGTCCGCAAACGCCGCGGCAAGGATGTACAGGATGAAAACGTACAATCGGAGACAATCGCGTAAACATTTCCCCACAAAGTGAAGCAAATGCTCCGGAGCTTATTCCGAGTACTTTGCGGGGGGCCCCGTTGTGAAAACAGGAAATAAATAAAAAAAGAAGGAGCTGTTCCTGCACTCGTGATGAACGAGGCGGGGAACAGCTCCTTTTTACGTATCGTATTAAGTTAAATTAAACAATCCGAGGGTTGAGCATTTGTCGTATTCCTTGGCGACAACTTCGTCTAATTGAATGTCCAGCAGATTGCACATCGCGGTCATGTAGAACAGATTACGCCCGAGCTCGGATTTGAGCACATCGCGGCAGGATTCGCATACATGGCCGGAGAGATGACTTTGAAGCGTAGACTTGGCGCTTTCGAGATTCGGTTCGTCTGCATACTCTTGCTTGCGTGCGTTGAGCTCAATACATCCGCAATCCGTTACGGCCTTCGTTACCGCGCGGTTAACGGACGCACCGGATTGACCAAACTTGGACATGACATCTAACAGGCTACGATGTCTAAGCAATAGTTCCGATACTTGCTGCTGGAATTCCTCCAGTGTTGGAGCGCTCATCGATTCCACCTCTTTCATCAGCTTCGTCTGCTATAACTGCTAATTCCATTATAAGCATACCTTGCCATCATTTCAAAATGAAAAATCATTCACGAACCTACGGTTTAGCCCGTCCATTATTGGAACATAATTGTAATGGAGGTGGTATTTATGATGAGACGTATTATTCAACTGGCTGGTCTACTATTCGGAGGACTGGCAGGATTAGAAGTGCAGGGAAGAACAAATGGCATGGAGAGCTGGACGCAATCGTCCCTTGGTATTTGGCAGGGAACAAGTTTGTATTATTTCGCGATTGGGGCACTTTTTGGACTTCTTGTTGCGAGCATGTCTGCAGGGCGGATTATCCGGTTTATGCAGCGCGGTATTGAGCAAACGGCTGAAATGCCGATGAAAGATCTGATGTCCGGCGGCGGCGGGCTCCTAGCGGGGCTGCTCTTTTCCGTACTCTTGTATCCGGCGGTAGCGGGGCTTGGAGGACCGGGACTGTTGATTCCGGCAGTAATGTCCCTCTTCTTCGGTTACCTGGGCCTTCGAATCGGCCTTAACAAGAAGGAAGAATTGGCGGCA
Source organism: Paenibacillus glycanilyticus (assembly GCF_023715145.1). Classification (GTDB taxonomy): domain Bacteria; phylum Bacillota; class Bacilli; order Paenibacillales; family Paenibacillaceae; genus Pristimantibacillus; species Pristimantibacillus glycanilyticus_A. Next base: position 10,732 of record NZ_JAMBNP010000020.1, read on the forward strand.
GCTGCTTCGGCTATGCTGGAACAGCGCAAGGCTCAGCCGGCGGCAGAGGAAGCGGGCGGATTCGAAGAGCATAAAATTTTGGACACCAGCGTTATCATTGACGGCAGAATTGCGGATATCTGCAAGACCGGGTTTATCGAAGGCACTCTGGTTATTCCCGAATTCGTGCTGGAGGAACTGCAGCATATTGCGGATTCATCGGATCTGCTGAAGCGCAACCGCGGACGACGCGGGCTCGATATTTTGAACAAGATTCAAAAGGAGCTGGATGTCCGGGTGCTTATTTACGAAGGAGACTTTGAAGAAATAAGCGAGGTGGACAGTAAATTGGTCAAGCTGGCGAAAGCGCTCAAAGGCAAGGTTGTTACCAATGACTTCAACCTGAACAAGGTATGCGAGCTTCAAGGGGTATCGGTGCTGAACATTAATGATCTGGCAAATGCGGTGAAGCCGGTTGTCCTTCCCGGAGAAGAAATTATCGTACAAGTAATTAAGGACGGCAAAGAGCATGGGCAAGGCGTCGCCTATCTGGATGACGGTACGATGATCGTTGTCGAAGGCGGACGCGATTATATCGGCACAACGATGGAAGTGCTCGTAACAAGCGTTCTGCAAACCTCTGCGGGCCGAATGATATTTGCAAAGCCGAAGCTGTTGGAAAAAGCGCTGTAACCTTGTATAGTAGGGAGTAGTTGTTACGTACGAGGGAGACTTGAGGCGATGAATGCAAATTGGGGAGCGGTTGTCGTCGCGGCCGGACGCGGTTCGCGGATGGGAACCAAAGAAAGCAAACAGTATTTGCCGCTGCACGGAAAGCCTATTCTCGTTCATACGCTGGAGCTGTTCCAGGCGATGGACGAGATTGCAGATATAACGCTTGTTGTTGGCGCTGACGATGTCGAGCGCTGCACGCGGCTTGTACAAGAGTACAAGCTCGGCAAGGTTACGGATGTGGTAGCCGGAGGAAGCGAGCGGCAGCATTCGGTCTTTGCCGGGATCAAGGCGTTATCACCGGCAGCCGAGTGGGTTATGGTGCATGACGGCGTGCGGCCGCTGGTTACTCCGCAGGCGATACGCGCCTGCTGCGAGAAGGCCGAGCAAAGCGGCGCAGCCGTCTTGGCCGTACCGGTCAAGGATACCATCAAACAGGTAGATGACACAGGTCTGATCGTTTCAACCCCGGACCGCCGAAGCTTGTGGGCGATACAAACGCCGCAAGCTTTTCGTCGTGATCTGCTGACGGAAGCGCATGAGCGAGCGGCAGAGGAGCATTTTCTCGGTACGGATGATGCGATGGTGGTGGAACGGACGGGCGCGCCGGTCGTCATTGCGGAAGGCGATTATACGAATATTAAAATTACAACGCCGGATGATCTGCCCTGGGCGGAATTTTTGCTGGAGAAACGAAAGAGAGAGGAGAACAAACAATGATTCGAGTAGGACAAGGCTTTGACGTGCATCAGCTGGTGGAGGGGCGCCCATGTATTATCGGGGGCGTAACGATTCCGTATGAGAAGGGACTGCTGGGTCACTCCGACGCGGATGTGCTGCTGCATGCAATTAGCGATGCGATTCTGGGGGCGCTTGGTCTAGGGGATATCGGCAAGCACTTCCCGGATACTTCGGAGGAGTTCAAGGATGCGGACAGCTTGAAGCTGCTTGAGCATGTATGGTCTCTCGCGAAGGAGCGGGGCTACAAGCTTGGCAACTGCGATTCGACGATCATTGCGCAGCGCCCGAAGATGGCGCCTTACATTCCGCAAATGGCGGAAATTATCGCGCGCGCGCTGGAGGCCGACATAGAGCAGGTGAATGTGAAGGCGACAACGACCGAGCAGCTTGGTTTTACCGGCAGAGGCGAGGGAATTGCGTCCCAATCGGTTGTCTGCTTGATCCAGGATGTTATAATCAAGTAATGGTTAAAGTTATACGAGAGGGGTTTTAACGATGACGCAAGAAGTGAGAGTCCGTTATGCACCGTCCCCGACGGGTCATTTACATATCGGTAATGCCAGAACGGCCTTATTTAATTATTTGTACGCGCGCAGCCTTGGCGGTAAATTCATTATCCGGATCGAAGATACCGACGTGAAACGCAATGTGGCAGGCGGGGAAGAAAGCCAGCTGAAATATTTGAAATGGCTCGGCATCGACTGGGATGAGAGCATTGACATCGGCGGAGGCTACGGTCCTTACCGTCAGACAGAGCGTCTTGATATTTATAAGGAATATTGGCAGGATCTGCTTGACCGCGGACTTGCTTACCGCTGCTACTGCACGGAAGAGGAACTCGAGCAGGAGCGGGAAGAGCAGATGAGCCGCGGCGAGACGCCTCGATATTCCGGACGCCACCGCAATCTGACGGAGGAACAGCGCCAGGCCTTCGAAGCGGAAGGCCGCGTAGCAAGCGTGCGGTTCCGGGTGCCGGAGGGCAAGGTCTATGCTTGGGACGACATGGTCAAAGGATCAATCAACTTCGATACCGCGGAGATGGGCGACTGGGTAATCGTGAAGAAGGACGGCATTCCGACTTACAACTTCGCGGTAGTTATCGATGACTACCTGATGAAGATCAGCCACGTGCTGCGCGGCGAGGACCATATCTCGAATACCCCTCGTCAGTTGATGATCTATGAAGCGCTGAACTGGGAAGCTCCGAAGTTCGCCCATATGACGCTGATCGTGAACGAAAGCCGCAAGAAGCTCAGTAAACGCGATGAGTCGATCATTCAGTTTATCGAGCAATACGACGATCTCGGTTACCTGCCTGAAGCGTTGTTCAACTTTATCGCGCTGCTTGGCTGGTCGCCTGAGGGCGAGCAGGAAATTTTCTCCCAAGAGCAGTTGGTTGAAGTGTTTACAGCTGATCGCCTGAGCAAAAGCCCGGCCGTGTTCGACACGCAGAAGTTGAGCTGGATGAACGGCGAATATTTGAAAAAGATCGACCTTGAGCGTCTCGTTGATTTGTGTCTGCCGCATCTGCAAAAAGCAGGCCGCGTAGCGGAGCAGCTGGAAGGAGCGGATCGCGAATGGGTATCGGCTCTTGCAGCCCTGTACCAGGATAAGCTCCGTGCCGCTTCGGATATCGTGGCACAAACAGAGCTGTTCTTCCGGGATACGGTTGAGGATGAGGAGGAAGCCGCAACGGTTCTTGCCGAAGAGCAGGTGCCGGCTGTCCTTGCCGCATTCCTCGCCAAGATCGAAGAAAACGGCGCTGCGGCCTTTACGGTTGACGGCATTAAAGACTGGATCAAAGCCGTTCAGAAGGAAACGAGCTTCAAAGGCAAGCAGCTGTTTATGCCGATCCGCGCTGCGCTCACTGGCCAGACGCATGGTCCTGATCTGAACCAGTCGATCGCCCTGCTTGGACGCGACAAGGTGATTAACCGCCTTAAGAGCCGTCTGGGCTAAGGCATATTTGGGAGTGACAGTTGACAAGCCATGGCATAAATTCCTTGTCACGCTTATGGGGATTCGTTATACTGTTACTAATTACAATTCGATGACATACAAAAAGCCATGAACAGGAAAAGTACGTTTTGCCGGATTTACAGAGAGGACAACCGCGTTTGACTAGAGCCGATTACTTATTGGCAATAGAAGATGCAGGCTGCAAGTTGTCTAATTCGGGGGGCGGAAAATTGCACCTGGGAGCTTTGTTCCGATCCGCATTCCTTCCGCTTCGTATACCGAAGCCGGCGAAGCGGGGTAGGCAGCAACGTATCAGCCAACGTTACAGGCTTTAAGACGGACAGCCGGATGAGGCTGGGCCGAAGCTCATCTGCAGCTCCGGTTCCCAATCCTGGTTCGTTCAAGCAGAGTGGAACCGCGACGTTACACGCACGCCTCTGCAGCATTTCGATGCTGCGGAGGCTTTTTTTAGTTTCACCTTGTTTTATTTTGTTTTCTTCCTGCGGGGGGCCGCTGGACATGGGAGAGGAGAACACGCATGTTTCGCCATTTGCAATCAGACATTAAGGCAGTATTTGAGAATGACCCTGCGGCGCGGAGCCGATTCGAAGTGGTATTTACGTATTCGGGCCTGCATGCGATATGGGCGCACCGGATTGCAAATAAGCTTTTCCGCAAGGGATGGTTTACGTTTGCCCGGATTATCTCACAGTTCAGCCGCTTTATGACTGGCATTGAGATTCACCCGGGGGCGACTATCGGAGAGCGGTTGTTTATTGACCACGGGATGGGAATTGTTATTGGGGAAACATGCGAGATCGGCGACGATGTCGTGATTTATCAAGGGGTAACGCTAGGGGGGACCGGCAAGGAGAAGGGCAAGCGCCATCCGACCATCGGCAATAATGTCGTCATCGGATCGGGTGCGAAAGTACTAGGCTCGTTCCGTGTTGGCGATAATTCGAATATCGGATCCAATGCCGTCGTGCTTCGCGAAGTACCGGACAACTGCACCGTTGTAGGCAATCCGGGCCGTGTCGTCAGACGCAATGGGGAACGGGTCGGAGACCGGCTTGACCATAAGCAGCTGCCGGATCCTGTCATTGAGATGTTCCGCGAGATGCAAAAGGAAATAGATAGTTTAAAGGCCGAGGTCGAGAGACTTCGCGAGCCTGTAGCTGGAGGAGAAACGAGATCATGAATGTACAAATTTATAATACGCTGACCCGAGCAAAGGAAGCATTTGTCCCGCAGGAGCCGGGAAAAGTAAAGATGTACGTATGCGGACCAACGGTCTATGACTATATCCATATTGGCAATGCGCGTCCGGTTATCTTCTTCGACGTCGTACGCCGTTACTTGGAATACGCGGGTTATGACGTGAATTACGTTGTAAACTTCACGGATGTGGACGACAAGCTGATCAAGAAGGCCGAGCAGTCGGGACTGACGGTTCCGGAGGTTGCGAATAAGTTCATCAAGGCGTTTAACGAAGATATTGCCTCCCTTGGCGTGCACAAAGCTTCGCTTAATCCGCGAGTTACCGAACATATCCCATCGATCATCGCGTTTATTCAAGGCCTTGTCGACACAGGCTATGCGTACACGAGCGAAGGGGATGTGTATTACCGGACTTCGAAGTTCGAGGATTACGGCAAGCTCTCCCATCAGAATCTGGAGGAGCTGCAGTTCGGCATCCGGATCGAGGTGGGCGATCGCAAGGAAAACCCGCAGGACTTCGTCTTGTGGAAAGGCGCAAAGCCTGGCGAAATTAACTGGGAGAGCCCTTGGGGGCCGGGGCGTCCCGGCTGGCATATCGAGTGCTCGGCGATGGCTCGCGAGTACTTGGGCGATACGCTGGATATCCATGGCGGCGGCCATGACCTGCAGTTCCCGCATCATGAGTGCGAGGTTGCCCAGTCCGAGGCTCTGACAGGCAAATCGCTTGCCAACTACTGGATGCACAACGGCTACATTCATATCAACAATGAGAAAATGTCCAAATCGCTCGGCAACGGGATTACGGTAAATGAGCTTGTGAAGCGGGTGAAGCCGGCTGCTATCCGTTACTTTATTTTGTCTACGCATTACCGCAGCCCGCTTAACTTTACGGATGAGACAATCGCTCAAGCGGAAAACAGCGTGGATCGGATTGCAAACTGCGCGGCGAACCTGAAGCACCGCCTCTCTGCATTTGGCGGGCAAGTTGGGGGAGCTGCTTCCGGCACGGAGCTGGATGAAAGATTGGCGCAGATCAAGGCGCAATTTGAAGCGAAAATGGGAGATGACTTTAATACGCCGGATGCGATTACTGCGGTATTCGAACTGGTAACGGAAGCGAATCAATATTTGAACCGCGCGGATGCAACAGCCGAAGGCACTGCTGCATTGCTGGCAACGCTTGAGCAGATGAATACGGTGCTTGGCTTGCTGCCTGAAGCGGGTGCGGATGCAGAGCTGCTGGATGAGGAGATTGAAGCCCTTATTGTGGAGCGGACAGAAGTACGCAAAGCGAAAAACTGGGCACGGGCGGATGAAATCCGCAACCTGCTCACGGAAAAAGGCATCGCACTAGAGGACACTCCGCAAGGGATCCGTTGGCGGCGCCTGTAGGCTTCTGCCAAGGATCGATTGGAGGACGTGGTATTTTGAACAGTAATGAACAGGAATATGCAAGCATCACAGAAAAAGCGGCTAAGGACAACGGTGGGGCAGGAGCGGGGCTTCTCTTCCACCCGCCTGCCAAGAAGACGCAGCTCATTAATCCGGTTGTGCTCGCTTATGTGGGAGACAGCGTGTTTGAGCTGCTGGTCAGGCAGTACCTGGTATCGCTTCCTAACCATAAATCGCATCATCTTCATCGGGAAGCGACCAAGATCGTATCCGCGAAAGCCCAGCGCAAGCTGCTGGAGAAATGGCAGCCGCTGCTGACGGAAGAGGAAGCGGATATCGTAAGACGCGGCCGCAATACCAAATCCGGGGCTCCGCCGAAGAATGCGGATCCGGCCGATTACCGGCAGGCCACTGCGCTGGAATGTCTGGTGGGCTATTTGTATTACGAGGAGAGGATTGAACGTCTGCATGAATTGTTTGCGGCGGCAATTGCTCCGTCAACGGGAGAACAGCAGGAAGAGGAGGGACAAGCGTGACTGAACGTTACAACCAAGAAGAAATGATTGCCGGCAAGCATCCTGTCATGGAGGCGCTTCGTTCCGGACGCGATATTAACAAAATCTGGATCGCCGAGGGCGCGCAGAAGAGCCTGACCCAGCCGATCGTAGCCGAAGCCAAGCAGCACGGCGTTATCGTCCAATTTGTGGACAAGCGCAAGCTGGATACGATGGTGGAAGGCGTACAGCATCAAGGCGTTGTTGCTCAGGCGGCTGCTTTTGCTTATGCAGAGGTTGAGGATCTGCTGGCAAAAGCACGCGAACTGAACGAAACGCCGTTCCTGCTTATTCTCGACGAGATTGAAGATCCGCATAACCTGGGTTCTATCCTGCGTACGGCGGAGTGCACCGGCGTACACGGGGTTATCATTCCGAAGCGCCGTTCGGTTGGGCTGACCGCAACCGTGCTGAAGACGTCGGCTGGCGCGGCAGAGCATGTGCCCGTAGCACGCGTGACGAACCTGGCGCAGACGATCGATCGCCTGAAGGAAGAAGGCGTGTGGGTAGCAGGCACGGATGTCAGCGCGCCGCAGGATGTGTATAGAACGAAGTTTGATTTGCCGCTTGCGATTGTAATCGGGAATGAAGGCAAGGGAATGGGCCGCCTGATTAAGGAAAAATGCGATTTTCTGGTGAAGCTGCCGATGCATGGCCGGCTTAATTCCTTGAACGCCTCCGTTGCGGCGGGCGTATTGATGTACGAAGTGGTCAGGCAGCGCCGGAGTGTATAGCCGATGAACCGGCGCAATGATATTTTGCTGGTGGACGGCTATAATATGATCGGCGCCTGGCCTATGCTTGAGAAGTTGAAGGAAATTGACCTGGAGGAAGCTCGGGACAAGCTGCTCGATATGCTGGCGGATTACCAGGGCTTCTCGGGCATGACGGTTTACGTTGTTTTTGATGCTCATCAGGTGCCCGGATTAGGCGCCACCTACCGGCATCACAAGCTGACGATTGTGTATACGAAAGAAAAGGAAACGGCGGATGAATGCATCGAGCGTCTGGTCAGCGAGCTGATGGCAAGACGCCGCAATGTATTTGTCGCCACCTCCGATCTTGTCGAGCAGCATGTGGCGTTTGGCAAGGGAGCCCTTCGTCTGTCGGCTCGCGAGCTTCTCATTAATATCCAGCAGAACCGCAAGGCAATCGAGCTAACTCTGCGGGAAGAGACGCCAGGCAAGCGCAATACGCTCGGCGGAAATCTCAGTCTCGAGGTGCAGACTAAGCTGGAGCGCCTGCGCCGAGGCAAATAGATTCATTTTCATCCATAAAATTACAGAATTTCTATTAAAACGACTCTCTCGAATCGGCAAATCGGTTGACGGTGTAAGATTACATAATGTATACTGACTCTATATTTAGTGACGAGAACGGCGGTTTTATCGTTATTTTGTCTTGTTTGGATCGTTGTGGCGGGGAGCCATGGTGATGGATTGCATATGAATCTAGCGGCGTACGCCTTGCAGGCCGGAGGGATAGTTCGTGAGCATCGACCTCAAAAAATGGAGTACGCTTGAGTATGACTGCAGTTCTGACGAGGATATCGTAGAAGCGGTTCGAAACGGCGATAGTCTGGCTCTTGAATATTTGATCAACAAATATAAGAACTTTGTCCGTGCCAAGGCGCGTTCATACTTCCTTATCGGAGCCGATCGGGAAGATATCGTGCAGGAAGGCATGATCGGACTCTATAAATCTATCCGCGACTTTAAAGGGGACAAGCTTGCGAGCTTTAAGGCCTTTGCTGAGTTATGCATTACGCGGCAGATCATTACGGCTATCAAGACGGCTACTCGTCAGAAGCATATTCCGCTTAATTCCTATGTTTCGTTGGATAAGCCGATTTATGACGAAGACTCTGACCGTACCTTGCTTGATGTAATATGCGGCACTCGGGTGTCTGATCCCGAGGAGCTTATTATTAATCAGGAAGAATTTGTCGGTCTCGAGGACAAGATGTCCGAGATATTGAGCGATCTGGAGCGGAAAGTGCTGATGCTTTATTTGGACGGCAGGTCCTATCAGGAAATTGCGGTTGACCTCGACAGGCATGTGAAGTCGATTGACAATGCCCTGCAGCGCGTAAAGCGCAAGCTGGAGCGATATCTGGAAGTCCGGGATCTTAGTGGATAAGGCTATCAATCTCTATGGAATCGGTAGAGTCGAATATGAGCTGTTTTTCGCCGGGCAATTGGCCAGCGGCGGAGAACAGCTCATTTTTTAAATATAGGGACGGGCCGCTGTTGACGCTTAAGTTTAAAAAAGCGGGAATTGTGACGATAATGGTAGAGACGAGCGTCCAGGTGTCGCCATATTTCCATAATATTCGCTACGGTCCAACCTATGTTTCCATTGACATTGGAATAGGCCGTGTGATAAATTGTTTTAGGTAGGCCTTGATGTAAGGCTTTGTTTTGTATTGGGGCCGTAGTTGCAATGTCATAGTACATATGGCGTTGTGAACCGTTATTTAGCAGTTCGGGAGGTGTAATTCAATGCGGGTAATAATCACGTTGGCATGCACAAACTGCAAACAGAGAAACTATGCGAGCAGCAAGAACAAACGCAATCACCCCGACCGCATCGAGTTGAAGAAGTTTTGCAAGTTCTGTAACGAGCAGACTCCTCATCGCGAGACGAGATAGTCATTGGAGGTGTTGACGTGGCATTTTTGGCTAAACTGAAGCAAAGCTTCGGAACAACGTTTAGTTTCTTTGCCGACAGCTGGGCAGAACTTAAGAAAGTTCGCTGGCCAAACCGTAAAGAGTTGACAAGCTATTCGATCGTCGTGCTACTTACGATCGCGTTTGTGACGATTTACTTTTGGCTTCTTGACATCGGGATCTCGTCTCTAGTTAATCTGATTGTTTAAGAAGGGTCCAAAGGTGGATTGGAATGGAAAAAAGATGGTATGTCGTACACACTTACGCCGGTTATGAGAACAAAGTGAAAGCCAATTTGGAGCGTCGCCTCGAATCGATGGGCATGGAAGATAAAATCTTTCGCGTTCTGGTTCCGATGGAAGAAGAAGTGGTAGAGAAGGACGGTAAGAAAAAAACTGTTCAACGTAAAGTCTACCCCGGCTACGTCCTCGTGGAGATGGTTCAAACTGACGATTCATGGTATGTTGTTCGCAATACGCCGGGCGTCACAGGATTTGTAGGGTCAACCGGTTCTGGTTCCAAGCCAATCGCGCTTATGCCAGACGAAGTGGAACAGATTCTGAAGCATATGGGCATGGAAGAGCCTAAGCCGAAGATTGAATTCGACCTGAAGGAAACCGTGCGCGTCAAAGTAGGCCCTTTCGCAGATTTCGTTGGAACAGTAGAAGAGATTCTGCTCGACAAATCGAAGCTTAAGGTACATGTCAACATGTTTGGCAGGGAAACCCCTCTTGAGTTGGATTACACTCAAGTGGAGAAGATTTAATATCCGGTTTCTGAGTTTGGGATTACCAGTGTAAGGAGGTGTAAGTCATGGCAAAAAAGGTTATCAAAATGGTCAAACTGCAAGTTCCTGCAGGTAAAGCTAATCCGGCTCCGCCGATTGGTCCAGCACTTGGTCAAGCAGGCGTTAACATTATGGCGTTCTGTAAAGAATTCAATGCTCGTACCGCAGATCAAGCGGGATTGATTATCCCGGTTGTTATCACAGTGTTTGAGGACCGTTCCTTCACTTTCGAAACGAAAACTCCACCGGCAGCAGTATTGCTCCGCGTTGCAGCAGGTATCGAAAAAGGATCCGGCGAACCAAACAAAAAGAAAGTTGCTACAGTTAACCGCGCGAAAGTTCGTGAAATTGCTGAGCAAAAAATGCCTGACCTGAATGCAGCTTCCGTTGAAGCAGCAATGCTTATGATTGAAGGCACTGCACGCAGCATGGGTGTAACTATCGTTGACTAATTGTGCCGTCTGGCCGCTTGCGGTCAGTTAGCACAAGGGCAGCCGTTGCGGCATAGCCCAAGCGGAGCTTAGGCTTCGTTAGTGGGAGGAGTCCCATAAGGGGAATTTTCCGCTATAACCACAAAGGAGGAGAACTCAAATGGCTAAACACGGCAAGAAGTATGTGGAAGCAGCTAAGCTGATCAACAGCGAAGCTACTTACGAGTCTTTCGAAGCTATCGAGCTGGTAAAGAAAGCCGCTACAGCAAAATTCGACGAGTCCGTTGAAGTAGCTGTACGTCTGGGCGTTGACCCTCGTAAACAAGACCAAGCGGTTCGTGGCGTTGTTGTACTTCCGCATGGTACTGGTAAAACTAAACGCGTTCTCGTATTCGCAAAAGGCGAAAAAGCAAAAGAAGCGGAAGCTGCTGGCGCTGATTTCGTAGGCGATGCGGACATGATCAACAAAATCCAACAAGGCTGGTTCGAATTCGACGTCTGCGTAGCAACGCCGGACATGATGGCTGAAGTTGGTAAACTGGGTCGTATCCTCGGCGGTAAAGGCCTTATGCCTAACCCTAAAGCGGGTACGGTAACATTCGACGTTACTAAAGCTGTTCAAGAAATCAAAGCTGGTAAAATCGAATACCGTCTGGATAAAGCAGGTCAAATCCATGCTCCAATCGGCAAGGTTTCCTTCGACGCAGAGAAACTTAACGAAAACCTTAAGTCTCTGATCGATGCTCTGAACCGTGCTAAACCGGCAGCATCTAAAGGGGTTTACCTGAAAAACATCTCCGTTTCTTCGACAATGGGCCCTGGCGCTCGCGTCAACGTAGCGGCTTACCGCTAAGTTCAAACAAGAACGGAATTAAATTCGAATACGCATACCGTAGACAGTAGGTGCCGGAAGGCTTAATCTCCTACCGAGGTGTTATGATAAAACGGCTGCGCGTGATTAACTTCACGGCAGCGATATATCATGGCCTTCGCAGTCGCTGTGGAGGCCTTTCTCATGCTCTCTAAGCAGAGGAAGCTCGTCATGTTAACGGAATGTACAAATATTACGGGAGGTGTACGTTTTGGCAAACGCAAAAATCATCCAAGAGAAACAACAGGCGGTTGAAGTAATCACGGCGAAACTTCGTGAGAGCTCCAGCACTGTCGTTGCTGATTATCGCGGATTGAACGTTGCGCAAGTAACTGAACTTCGTAAACAGCTTCGTGAAGCTGGCATCGAGTTCCAAGTACTGAAAAACTCGCTCGTTCGCCGTGCGACTGAATCTGCGGAATTGACAGAACTGAACAGCATTTTGGTTGGTCCTACAGCCATTGCTTTCAGTGTTGATGATGCTGTAGCACCAGCGAAAATCTTGAACGATTTCGCTAAAAAGAATGACGCTCTGAAACTTAAAGGCGGCGTTGTTGAAGGTAAAGTAGTAGGTGCGGAAGAGATCAAAGCGCTGGCGGAACTTCCGTCCCGCGAAGGCTTGCTCTCCATGCTCCTCAGCGTTCTGCAAGCTCCAATGCGCAACTTCGCGCTTGCGGTTAAAGCAGTTGGCGAGCAAAAAGAATCAGCTTAATATTAGCTGTTGCATAACCCATGTTCGAACTGCTGATCTTCCTTGGAAGGCAGCATAAACCAAAAAAATTAAACCACTTTCGGAGGTATAACCATGTCTAAAGAGCAAATCTTAGAAGCGATTAAAGTTATGACTGTTCTTGAACTGAACGATCTTGTTAAAGCAATCGAAGAAGAATTCGGCGTTACAGCTGCTGCACCAGTTGCAGTTGTTGCTGGCGGCGCAGCAGAAGTTGCTGAGCAAACTGAATTCGACGTTATCCTTAACAACGCTGGCGCATCGAAAATCAACGTAATCAAAGTGGTTCGCGAAATCACAGGTCTTGGCCTGAAAGAAGCGAAAGACCTGGTTGACGGCGCTCCTAAACCAATCAAAGAAAAAGTAGCTAAAGAAGAAGCGGAAGCTGTTAAAGCTAAGCTTGAAGAAGCTGGCGCTGCTGTAGAAGTGAAGTAATTTCGCTTCAAGCTATAATAACGGGCCCCTTGAAACGTCACGTTTCAAGGGGTTCGTTGCATGTTCAAGACTTGTAGAGCAAGAGGCAGGAGGCTAATAGAATGTCGGACCACTATTACTCCCAAACACCGGGAGTGAAGCATGATAGGCAAATACATGAAGCAAAGCTTCGGGGATTCGCGCTGCGGTTTATGACGGATGCCGGCGTATTCTCGAAATCAGGCGTCGATTATGGCAGCCGCGTGCTGCTGGATGCGCTCGTTCTTGCGCCATCTGCTCAAGTGCTCGATGTCGGGTGCGGTTACGGGCCCATCGGATTAACTGCGGCGAAGCTTGCGCCGGAGGGGCATGTAACCATGATCGACATTAATGAGCGTGCGGTCGAGTTGTCGAAGGAGAATGCGAAGCTTAACGGAATTAGCAACGTAACCGTTTTACAAAGCGATATCTATGAAACTGTGAAAAATAATCGTTATGACGTGATCTTGACCAACCCTCCTATACGCGCAGGCAAACAGGTTGTCCATCGTATATTTGAAGAGGGCTATGACCTATTAAATCCTGGCGGTAAGATGTGGGTTGTCATTCAGAAGAAGCAAGGAGCCCCATCGGCGGAAGCCAAGCTGGAGTCGCTTTTTGGCAATGTTGAAGAAGCAACGAAGGACAAGGGATACCGGATTTTTTTGGCAACAAAATCTAGTTGATGATTTAGTTGACTTGACTTTTTAGATATGGTAATATTATAAAATGTCAGCATTAAATTGGGCTCAATCTCTTTAGTCAACTAAAATGTCAAGTGCGATTTTTGGCGCGGAATGCATATTACTTGCACATTTGACGTATAATGTTTACATTTTGGGCAAAATTACTTGATATGGAACCATCGCGCCGCGCTGCGTTTGGTTGGCTGCCGGAACACGCTCTTTTTTCGAACTATTCGATAAGGGCTTTTCTTTATTTAAAGTTAGTGACGCAGTAGATATCGATGCTGTGAGACAGACATGAGGGGTGAGGTTAAGTTGGCAGGACAACTTGTTCAGTATGGTCGGCGCACGCGGAGAAGTTACGCCCGGATCAACGAGGTGCTGGAAGTCCCGAACCTGATTGAAATCCAACAAAAATCGTACGAAAAGTTTTTGGACAATGACTTGCTTGAGTTATTCCAGGACATTTCGCCGATTCAGGACTTTACGGGCAATCTATCGCTTGAGTTTATCGACTATAGCTTGGGCGAACCGAAATATTCGGTCGATGAATCAAAGGAACGCGATGTGACGTACGCTGCTCCACTGCGCGTTAAGGTACGGCTCTTCAACAAAGAAACCGGCGAAGTGAAGGAACAAGAAGTGTTCATGGGCGACTTCCCGCTGATGACAGAGACCGGTACGTTCATTATTAACGGGGCGGAACGTGTTATTGTCAGCCAGTTGGTTCGATCCCCAAGTGTGTACTTCAGCACGAAGGTTGATAAGAACGGGAAGAAAACATACACGGCAACGGTAATTCCGAATCGCGGAGCTTGGCTCGAGCTTGAGACGGATGCTAAGGACATCATTTACGTTCGTATTGACCGGACCCGGAAAATACCGGTGACGGTGCTTTTGCGCGCTCTTGGCTTCGGAACCGACGCTGAGATCTTAGAATTGCTCGGCCATGACGAGTATATTCGCAACACGCTGGATAAAGACAACACAGATTCGACGGAGAAAGCGTTAATTGAAATCTATGAACGCCTTCGTCCAGGCGAACCACCTACTTTGGACAATGCGAAGAGCTTGCTTGTTGCTCGTTTCTTTGATCCAAAACGTTACGACCTGGCTAACGTCGGCCGTTACAAAATAAACAAAAAGCTTCACATCAAGAACCGTTTGTTCAACCAACGTCTTGCAGAGACACTGGTTGATCCGGGTACTGGCGAGATCATTGCGGAAGCAGGTCAAGTTATTGACCGCCGTCTGCTGGATGAGATCCTCGACAAGCTGGAGAAAAACGTAGGCTTCAAAACGTATCACGTAGCGAACGGTGTCCTTGATGCGGATAGCATTCCACTTCAAGCGATCAACGTATACTCGCCGCTGGACGATTCGAAAGTCATTAAGGTCATTGCGAATGGCGTTATTGATAAATCCGTTAAGCATATTACGCCGGCGGACATTATTTCGTCCATTAACTATTTCATCAATCTCCTTCATGGAGTAGGCAACACGGACGATATTGACCATCTTGGTAACCGTCGTCTGCGTTCGGTTGGTGAATTGCTTCAAAATCAGTTCCGTATTGGTCTCTCCCGTATGGAACGCGTTGTTCGTGAGAGAATGTCGATTCAAGACGCTAACGCCATTACGCCGCAGGCCTTGATTAACATTCGACCTGTAATCGCATCGATTAAAGAGTTCTTCGGTTCCTCGCAGCTGTCGCAGTTCATGGACCAAACGAACCCGCTCGCAGAGCTGACGCACAAACGCCGTCTGTCTGCACTCGGTCCGGGTGGTCTGACGCGTGAACGCGCAGGCTTCGAAGTACGGGACGTCCATCACTCCCACTACGGGCGTATGTGTCCAATCGAAACGCCAGAGGGTCCGAACATCGGTCTGATCAACTCCTTGTCGACGTTTGCCCGCATTAACGAGTATGGCTTCATCGAAGCGCCATATCGTTGGGTAGATCCGAAGACGGGTATCGTTACCGAGCAAATCTCGTATTTGACGGCTGACGAAGAAGATAACTACGTTGTCGCGCAAGCGAACGCGAAGTTAACGGATGAAGGCAGATTTGTCGATGACAGTGTCATCGTACGTTACAATAAGCAAGCAGATAACATCTTGACCATGCCAAGCGAACGCGTTGACTACATGGACGTATCGCCGAAGCAGGTTGTGTCGGTTGCGACAGCGCTCATTCCGTTCTTGGAAAATGACGACTCCAACCGTGCGCTCATGGGATCCAACATGCAGCGTCAGGCCGTTCCACTCCTTATTCCTAAAGCACCGCTCGTTGGTACGGGTATGGAGCACAAATCGGCTAAAGACTCTGGTGTATGTATTGTATCCAAGTATGACGGTGTTATTGAGCGAGTATCGGCAAACGAAATTTGGCTGCGCCGTACAGAGGTTCTGGATGGCAAACAAGTGATTGGCGATCTCGTGAAACATAAGCTGCATAAGTTTATGCGTTCCAACCAAGGAACATGTATCAACCAACGTCCTCTCGTCCGCAAAGGCGAAGTGATCAAGAAAGGCGACATTCTCGCCGACGGTCCTTCGACAGAGCAAGGCGAATTGGCGCTTGGCCGTAACGTTGTCGTTGCGTTCATGACTTGGGAAGGTTACAACTACGAGGATGCTATTCTTCTTAGCGAGAAGCTTGTGAAAGAGGATGTTTACACCTCCATTCACATCGAGGAATACGAATCCGAAGCACGCGATACGAAGCTTGGACCGGAAGAAATTACGCGCGACATTCCGAATGTCGGCGAAGAAGCGCTGAAAAACCTCGACGAGCGCGGTATTATCCGTGTTGGTGCAGAGATTGGCGCCGGCGATATCCTCGTTGGTAAAGTAACGCCTAAAGGGGTTACGGAGCTTACGGCGGAAGAACGCCTCCTTCACGCGATCTTCGGTGAGAAAGCTCGTGAAGTGCGCGATACATCGCTTCGCGTACCGCATGGTACCGACGGTATCGTCGTAGACGTTAAAGTATTTACTCGCGAGAACGGCGATGAGCTGCCACCAGGCGTGAATCAGCTGGTTCGTGTATATATTGCTCAAAAACGTAAGATCTCCGAAGGCGACAAAATGGCAGGACGCCACGGTAATAAAGGGGTTATCGCCCGTATTATGCCTGAGGAAGATATGCCGTTCTTGCCAGACGGCACACCGGTTGAAGTTGTACTGAACCCGCTCGGCGTACCATCGCGGATGAACATCGGTCAAGTACTGGAAGTCCATCTGGGTATGGCTTGTAAACGTCTCGGTCTTCATGCGGCTACGCCGGTATTCGACGGAGCGCGTGAGTACGACGTATTTGATACCATGGAAGAAGCCGGCATGCAGCGTAACGGTAAAACGATTCTGTACGATGGACGTACAGGGGAATCGTTCGAACGTGAAGTTACGGTTGGCGTCATGTACATGATCAAACTGGCGCACATGGTTGACGACAAAATCCATGCCCGTTCGACGGGTCCTTACTCTCTCGTTACGCAGCAGCCTTTGGGCGGTAAAGCACAATTTGGCGGCCAGCGCTTCGGCGAGATGGAGGTTTGGGCACTCGAGGCCTATGGTGCAGCCTACACGCTTCAAGAGATTCTTACCGTCAAATCCGACGACGTTGTCGGCCGCGTGAAGACGTACGAATCGATCGTGAAGGGCGAGAACGTTCCGGAGCCTGGCGTTCCAGAGTCGTTTAAAGTATTGATCAAAGAGCTTCAGTCCCTTGGTATGGACGTTAAGATCCTCACCGAGAATGAAGAAGAGATCGAAATGAAAGAAATCGATGATGAGGATGACGGTACGAGCGACAAGCTGAACCTGAACCTTGAAGGCGCAGAAGCTGGCGCTGAATAATGCTTGACCATTTGGCTGCTCGTCCTTCTGTCGAAGGGCGTGCAGCCGCCAATTTGTACGACATAGCCATACATGACGAAGGAGGGTTGCTCCTTGTTGGACGTGAACAACTTCGAGTATATGAAAATCGGGCTTGCCTCGCCGGATAAAATTCGTTCTTGGTCCCGCGGAGAAGTCAAAAAACCGGAGACGATCAACTATAGGACGTTAAAACCGGAGAAAGAGGGTCTTTTCTGCGAGAAGATCTTCGGGCCTACAAAAGACTGGGAATGCCATTGCGGTAAATACAAACGCGTTCGTTACAAAGGCGTAGTCTGTGACCGCTGCGGCGTTGAAGTTACACGTGCTAAGGTACGCCGCGAGCGTATGGGCCATATCGAGCTTGCTGCTCCTGTATCACATATCTGGTACTTTAAAGGCATTCCAAGCCGTATGGGCCTTGCGCTTGACATGTCGCCTCGTTCCCTTGAGGAGATCATTTATTTTGCATCCTATGTCGTGACAGACCCGGGTGATACGCCGCTTGAGAAAAAACAGCTGCTGTCGGAGAAAGAATACCGCAGCTACCGTGAGAAATACGGTTATGGCTTCCAAGCAAGCATGGGTGCTGAAGCCGTTAAGAAATTGCTGCAGGACATCGATGTAGAGAAAGAACTGGAGACGCTGAAAGAAGAATTGCGTACAGCCCAAGGGCAACGTCGTAATCGTGCGATCAAGCGTCTAGAAGTAATCGAAGCTTTCCGCAACTCCGGCAATGAGCCGGAATGGATGATTCTCGATGTGCTTCCGGTTATCCCGCCAGAGCTTCGTCCGATGGTACAGCTGGACGGCGGACGTTTTGCAACGTCTGACCTCAACGACCTGTATCGCCGTGTTATTAACCGTAACAATCGTCTGAAACGCTTGCTCGACCTTGGTGCTCCTGACATTATCGTTCAGAACGAGAAGCGCATGCTGCAAGAAGCAGTAGACGCCCTCATCGACAACGGCCGTCGCGGACGCCCTGTAACAGGTCCTGGTAACCGTCCTTTGAAATCCCTCAGCCACATGCTGAAAGGTAAACAAGGCCGTTTCCGTCAAAACTTGCTCGGTAAACGGGTTGACTACTCTGGTCGTTCCGTTATCGTCGTAGGTCCTAACCTGAAAATGTTCCAATGCGGTCTTCCTAAAGAGATGGCGCTGGAGCTGTTCAAGCCTTTCGTTATGAAAGAGCTGGTTAACAAAGGCCTTGCTCATAATATCAAGAGCGCAAAACGCAAAGTAGAACGCGTAAGCCCTGAAGTGTGGGACGTTCTCGAAGAAGTTATCAAGGAGCATCCGGTTCTTCTTAACCGTGCCCCTACGCTTCACCGTCTTGGTATTCAGGCGTTCGAACCGATTCTGGTTGAAGGCCGCGCCATCAAGCTTCACCCGCTCGTTTGTACCGCTTATAACGCGGACTTCGACGGTGACCAAATGGCCGTTCACGTACCGCTCTCGGCAGAAGCGCAAGCTGAAGCACGCCTCCTGATGCTTGCATCGGGTAACATCTTGAACCCGAAAGACGGCAAACCGGTTGTTACGCCATCCCAGGATATGGTTCTCGGATCTTATTACCTGACGATGGATAACAAAGAAGCAAAAGGTTCCGGCTCGGTGTTTGCAACGGTGAATGAAGCCATCTCCGCCTACCAACGCGGTATTGTATCGCTTCATGCGCGTGTATTCGTGCCTACAAAAGTACTGAAGAAAACCATTTTCACGGAACAACAGCAGAACTCGCTGATTAGTACAACGGTCGGTAAAGTTATTTTCAACGAAATCTTCCCGGAAGATTTCCCATACATCAATGAGGCCACTAAAGCAAACTTGCTGCATGGTACACCGGATAAGTATTTCGTCTACGAAAAAGGCAGCGACTTGAACAAAATCATGGATGAGTTGCCAATTGCCGGCGGTGTCGGCAAAGAGTATCTCGGCAACATTATCGGCGAGTGCTTCCGTATTTACCATACAACGCTGACTTCGATTATTCTTGACCGCATCAAGCAGCTCGGCTTTACGTACTCCACGCGCGCAGGTATTACGGTTGCGGTAGCGGACGTTGTCGTGCCGGAGGAAAAAGTTGAGATTCTGAAAGAATCGGATGCTAAAGTAGCGGTCGTTATGAATCAGTACCGCCGCGGTCTGATCACAAACGAAGAGCGCTATGACCGTGTCATCGAAATTTGGAGCAAATCGAAAGATCAAATTACCGATATCCTCATGAAATCGATGGATCGTTACAATTCCATCATGCTCATGGTTGACTCTAAAGCTCGGGGTAACAAATCGCAGATCGCCCAGCTCGGCGGTATGCGTGGTCTGATGGCCAACCCATCCGGTCGTATCATCGAGTTGCCAATCAAATCGAACTTCCGCGAAGGCCTTACCGTCCTCGAGTACTTCATCTCGACGCATGGTGCGCGTAAAGGTTTGGCCGATACCGCCCTTCGTACAGCGGACTCGGGTTACTTGACCCGTCGTTTGGTTGACGTTGCGCAGGACGTTATCGTTCGCGAAGACGATTGTGGTACGGATAAAGGCTTTGCTGTCAGCAAAATCCAGGACGGCAAAGAAGTTATCGAGGATCTGTACGACCGTATCGAAGGACGTTATGCATTCGAAACAATTCGTCATCCAAAAACGGGCGAGGTTATTGTGAAGAAGAGCGAGCTGATCGATTCCGGTAAAGCAGACGCGATTATTGATGCAGGCATCGAGAAACTTCAGATCCGTTCGGTGCTTAGCTGCCGTGCGCGTCATGGCGTATGTAAAGTTTGCTATGGCCGTAACTTGGCAACAGGCAAACACGTTGAGATCGGTGAAGCGGTTGGCATTATCGCAGCTCAATCGATCGGCGAACCAGGAACACAGCTGACGATGCGTACGTTCCATACCGGCGGCGTAGCCGGCGATGATATTACGCAAGGTTTGCCGCGTATCCAGGAGCTCTTCGAGGCGCGTAATCCGAAAGGTCAAGCGATCATTACGGAGCTCGACGGTGTCGTGAAAGAGATTCGCGAAGCGAAAGACCGCCGCGAAGTTGAAGTACAAGGCGAAGCGGAAACAAAAGTCTATGCAATTACGTATGGCTCCCGTATCCGCGTAACCGTAGGCCAGCAAATCGAAGCAGGCGACGAGCTTACAGACGGCTCGATCGACCCTAAAGAGATGCTGCGTATTAAAGGTATCCGCGGCGTTCAAAACTACATTTTGCAAGAAGTACAGCGCGTATACCGTAACCAAGGCGTAGAAATCAACGATAAGCACGTTGAGGTTATGGTTAAGCAAATGCTTCGCAAAATCCGTATCGTTGACGCTGGGGACACAAAGCTTCTTCCAGGCGCATTTGTTGACATCCACGAGTACGAAGCAGCTAACAGCGAAGCCATCTTTGCAGGCCTTGAGCCTGCCGTTGCGAAGCCGGTATTGCTTGGTATTACGAAGGCATCCCTTGAGACAGATTCGTTCTTGTCCGCGGCATCGTTCCAAGAAACGACCCGCGTCTTGACCGACGCTGCCATCAAAGGTAAAGTCGACCAATTGCTAGGTCTGAAAGAGAACGTTATTATCGGTAAGCTGATCCCAGCTGGTACGGGTATGAACCGTTACCGCAGCATTAAGCTGGTAGGCCTTGAAGATGAGCCGGAAACAACTGAAGAAGGCGAATTGGAATCCGAAGCCGTAACGATTGAATAGTATAGTGTAATAGATGAGGAGAGCGCGGCATTCGGCAGGGATGGTTGGTCTTCCCTGTTGATGCCCGCTCTTTTACATGTATAATAATTGATGGGCCGTACCTTTAACCGTACGAATGAGTTAACCAAAACTTTGCAGTTGGACAGGGTGTAATACAGCTTGACACTTCTAGATGTAGGTGATACTATATCGAAGTGTGCCTAATTGTGTGATCGCTCTACCGCAATAGGAAAGGTGATATCATGCAGTTTAAGGTTGGCGCGAAACAGACGACCAAGATGCTTGAGCAGAATCAAGCTATCGAAGTCTATGTGGCTCGTGATGCAGATCCGCGGATGAGAGAGAAGATCGTTCATCTGTGCGAGCGGTTGAGTGTTCCGGTCAAGTGGATAGATACGATGCAAGAACTCGGGGAAACCTGCGGGATTGATGTCGGAGCCGCTATGGCAGCGCTCATATCTGATGAAGAATAAAGTAGACACAATTTTTGTTGGTGCAGAATTGAAAGATGATGGACTGACAGAAATTTTTATTTGTTCTTTTATGAATCGCCTGGATCTGTGGGCTTAATTAATTGGGTAAAATGTCTTGCCATTAATAAGACATAATCATGGGAAGGGGGTGGCAACATGCCAACAATTAACCAGCTGGTCCGCAAAGGCCGCCAAGCTAAAGTCGTAAAATCGAAATCGCCTGCTTTGCAAAGAGGTTTTAACGCCCTTAAACGTGAAGCAACGAACATCAGCGCTCCGCAAAAACGCGGTGTGTGCACTCGTGTAGGTACAATGACTCCGAAAAAACCGAACTCCGCACTTCGTAAATATGCACGTGTACGTTTGACGAACCGTGTAGAAGTAACAGCGTACATCCCGGGTATCGGTCATAACCTGCAAGAGCACAGCGTTGTATTGATCCGTGGTGGACGGGTAAAAGACCTTCCAGGTGTACGTTACCATATCGTTCGCGGCGCATTGGATACTGCGGGTGTTAACAACCGTAACCAATCTCGTTCGAAATACGGTACTAAACGTCCTAAAGTTAAAAAATAATAAAATCAATATGTTCGGATAAATATTCGGATATTGCGACTAACTAAGAAAGGGGGACTTTCTCATGCCACGCAAAGGTCCTGTAACAAAACGCGACGTATTGCCGGATCCGGTTTACAATAGCAAGCTGGTAACCCGCCTTATCAACCGCATTATGATTGACGGCAAACGCGGCGTTGCACAAACGCTGTTGTATGATGCTTTCACACTGATCCAAGAACGCACGGGTAAAGATCCGATGGAAGTGTTCGAAGATGCATTGAAAAACATCATGCCAGTACTCGAGGTTAAGGCTCGCCGTGTAGGCGGTTCTAACTATCAAGTACCGATTGAGGTTAAACCAGAGCGCCGTACATCGCTTGGTCTCCGTTGGCTCGTGAACTATTCACGTAACCGCGGTGAAAAAACGATGGAAGAGCGTCTGGCTGCTGAAATCATGGACGCATCGAACAACACTGGCGCATCCGTGAAGAAGCGCGAAGATACACACAAAATGGCAGAAGCGAACAAAGCGTTTGCTCACTACCGTTGGTAGGATTTTAACCAAAATGTTTGAGTTTAACTCAAAACACGAGAGGAGACAAATTCATGTCTAGAGAGTTCTCCTTGAATAATACGCGTAACATCGGGATCATGGCGCATATCGATGCTGGTAAAACAACTACCACTGAGCGTATCTTGTTCTATACAGGCCGTACTCATAAGATCGGTGAAGTGCACGAAGGTGCTGCAACGATGGACTGGATGGAGCAAGAGCAAGAGCGCGGTATTACAATTACGTCTGCCGCGACTACTGCTCAATGGAAAGGCAACCGCATCAATATTATCGACACCCCGGGGCACGTTGACTTCACAGTCGAAGTTGAACGTTCCCTGCGCGTATTGGATGGGGCCGTTGGCGTATTCAGTGCTAAAGAAGGCGTTGAGCCACAGTCTGAAACGGTATGGCGTCAAGCTGACCGTTATGGCGTTCCTCGGATCGCTTACATTAACAAAATGGACATCATCGGTGCAGACTTCCTGAATGTTGTTAAAGACATGCGTGAGCGTCTGCAAGCGAATGCTGTTGCGATTCAATTGCCGATTGGTGCTGAGAGTGATTTCCTCGGCGTAATCGACATCATTGATCGCGTAGCTTACAAGTACAAAGACGACCTCGGGAGAGATCCTGAGCAAGTTGAGATTCCTGCTGAATATGCTGACCAAGTTGAAGAGCTTCGCACGGAGCTGATCGAGAAGGTAGCTGAGCTGGATGAAGAATTGACTATGAAATATCTGGAAGGCGAAGAAATTACGATTCCAGAAATTAAAGCAGCGCTCCGCAAGGGCGTTTGTGAAGTTAAGATCTTCCCGGTTATCGCAGGTTCCTCGTACCGCAACAAAGGTGTTCAAATGATGCTGGACGCAGTAGTAGACTACCTGCCATCCCCGCTCGACGTACCTGCTATCAAAGGTACACTCGAAGACGGCGAAGAGTCGGTACGTCATTCTTCTGACGAAGAGCCGTTCGCGGCACTCGCGTTCAAAATCATGACTGACCCTTATGTTGGTAAGCTGACGTTCTTCCGTGTATACTCGGGTATCCTGAAATCCGGTTCGTATGTTCTTAACGCAACTAAGAACAAACGCGAGCGGATCGGACGTATCCTGCAGATGCATGCGAACAGCCGTCAAGAAATTTCAGAAGTTTACTCCGGCGATATCGCTGCCGCAGTAGGTCTGAAAGATACCATTACAGGCGACACACTGTGCGATGAGAAGAACCCGATCATCCTTGAATCGATGAACTTCCCTGAGCCGGTAATCTCGGTAGCTATCGAACCAAAAACGAAAGCTGACCAAGATAAGCTTGGTATCGCAATTTCCAAACTGGCTGAAGAAGATCCAACATTCCGTGCTCATACAGACGAAGAAACGAACCAAACGATCATCTCGGGTATGGGTGAGCTTCACCTTGAAATCCTCGTTGACCGTATGCTTCGCGAATTCAAAGTTGAGACTAACGTTGGTAAACCTCAAGTAGCTTACCGTGAAACATTCCGTTCCGCGGCTAAGGTTGAAGGTAAATTCGTACGTCAGTCCGGCGGTAAAGGTCAATATGGCCATTGTTGGGTTGAATTCACTCCGCAAGAGCCAGGTCAAGGCTTCGTATTCGAGAATAAAGTTGTTGGTGGATCGATTCCTCGTGAATTTATCGCTCCTATCCAAGCAGGTATCGAAGAGTCGATGAAGAACGGCGTTATCGCTGGCTTCCCGCTCGTAGATGTTAAAGCAACTGTATTCGACGGATCGTACCATGACGTTGACTCCTCGGAGATGGCGTTCAAAATCGCTGGTTCCATGGCGCTTAAAGCTGCTAAGGAAAAATGTAACCCAGTTCTTCTTGAGCCAATCATGAAGGTTGAAGTTACAGTGCCAGAAGAGTACATGGGCGACGTTATGGGTATGCTGAACTCCCGTCGTGGTCGTATCGAAGGTATGGATACTCGTGCAGGCGCACAAATCATCCGTGCTAAGGTACCTCTTGCAGAGATGTTCGGTTACTCCACAACTCTTCGTTCCGGTACGCAAGGCCGTGGCGTATTCTCCATGGAGCTCTCGCACTATGAAGAAGTACCACGTTCGATCTCGGAAGAGATCATCGCGAAAAACAAAGGCGCTTAATTATTAAGCCCTTAAATCATACCTTTGGTATGCAATGGCTGGACACAGATGCATCAATACATTTGTGTTTGGCCCACACATAAAACTTCAGTTATATTAAGGAGGATTAAGTTCAATGGCAAAGGCTAAATTTGAACGTAATAAACCGCACGTAAATATCGGTACAATCGGTCACGTCGACCATGGTAAAACTACTTTGACAGCTGCTATCACTACTGTACTTTCCAAAAAATACGGTGGCGCGGCAATCGCTTTTGACCAAATCGACAAAGCTCCTGAAGAGCGCGAGCGCGGTATCACAATCTCGACAGCTCACGTAGAGTATGAGACTCCTAACCGTCACTATGCTCACGTTGACTGCCCAGGTCACGCCGACTACGTTAAAAACATGATCACTGGTGCTGCTCAAATGGACGGCGCTATCCTGGTTGTATCCGCAGCTGACGGCCCTATGCCGCAAACTCGCGAGCACATCCTTCTGTCCCGCCAAGTAGGCGTACCATACATCGTTGTATTCCTGAACAAATGCGACATGGTTGAAGACGAAGAGCTCCTTGAACTGGTTGAGATGGAAGTTCGCGACCTTCTTAACGAGTATGAGTTCCCAGGCGACGACACTCCAATCATCCGTGGTGCAGCTCGTGAAGCTCTGCAAAACCCAGATGGTCCTTGGGCTGACAAAATCGTTGAACTGTTCGAGCAAGTTGACACTTACATCCCAACTCCTGAGCGCGACACAGCTAAGCCTTTCCTGATGCCTGTCGAGGACGTATTCACAATCACAGGTCGTGGTACAGTTGCTACTGGCCGTATCGACCGTGGTGTGGTTAAAGTTGGCGACGAGATCGAAATCGTTGGTCTGGCTGAAGAAACTCGCAAATCCGTTGTTACGGGCGTAGAAATGTTCCGTAAACTGATGGATTCCGCTCAAGCGGGCGACAACATCGGCGCACTGCTTCGTGGTGTAGACCGTAAAGACATCGAGCGTGGTCAAGTACTGGCTAAACCGGCTTCGGTTAAACCACACACTAACTTCACTGCTCAAATCTACGTTCTGACTAAAGAAGAGGGTGGCCGTCACAAACCTTTCTTCACTGGTTACCGTCCACAATTCTATTTCCGTACAACTGACGTAACAGGTATCATCAACCTGCCTGAAGGTACTGAAATGGTTATGCCTGGCGACAACATCACAGTTACTGTAGAACTGATCGCTCCAATCGCGGTTGAAGAAGGAACTCGTTTCTCCATCCGTGAAGGCGGCCGTACTGTAGGCGCTGGCGCTGTTGCAACTATCCAAAAATAATAAGGTGCGGCATTAGCCGCGCTTTATGAAAACCCTCTGCCCCGGCAGAGGGTTTTTTTATTTCCAGATAAAACCCACCATTGACGTATATCTTTACATGCCATTAGAATTAATGGATAAGCGTCTATCGACGTTATTTGAAGTATTCAGACAAATATCCTTTTGGGAGGGGCAATCTAGAAATGAAAAAGAAATGGTTGGCACCGCTTGCTTTAGTCCTTTTGCTCGTTACAGCAGCATGTGGGAACAGTGCTAAAAACAATGAAAACAGCACTTCCGGCAATGCGACAGATTCCGCAAATTCGGATGCAAAGAAATCGTACAAAATCTCTATCTCTCAAATTGTTGAGCATCCATCGCTTGATGCAACAAAAGAAGGCTTTCTTGCTGGACTAAAAGATGCGGGCTTTGTTGAAGGGGAAAACTTGACTGTAGACTTTAATACAGCTCAAGGCGATCAAACGAATAACCTGTCTATCGCTCAAAAAATTGCAGGTGCAAAAGCCGATCTGGCTCTTGGGATCGCAACACCGTCCGCACAAGCGCTTGTACAAGCTTACACGAATGCAGGCAACAAAGCTCCAGTATTGTTCGCCGCTGTAACGGATCCGCTTTCCGCAGATCTGGTAACTAATCTGGATGCTCCGGGAGGCAATGTTACTGGTGCTTCCGATACGAATCCTGATGCAGCCATTCAACTGATGGATTTCATCGCAGCTAACTTCCCTGATGTGAAGAAGGTTGGATTGGTTATTAACAAAGGCGAAAGCAATGCGGTTGTTATGGCTGCTACTGCAAAAGAAGCACTCGCCAAACACAACATTGAACTGATTGAAGCTCCGGTTACGAATACTTCCGAAGTTAAACAAGCCGGCGAATCGCTCATCGGAAAAGTGGACGCCATGTACATCACGCTTGATAACGTTGTCGTTTCTGGCGTAGATGCTCTTCTGCAGCTGGCCAAAGAAAACAAAATTCCGTTCTTCTCCAGTGACCGTGATACGGTTGAGAAAGGCGCTTTTGCTACAGTAGGCTTCAAATACTATGATCACGGCTACCAAGTAGGCCAAATGGCCGCTGAAATACTGAACGGTAAAAATCCGGGCGAGATGAAAGTAACAAAGCCGGACAAGCTTGATCTGATCTTGAACCTGAAAGCAGCTGCAGACCAAGGTATTACCGTTACCGATGCAATGAAGTCCGGAGTTAAAGATCCGGATAATAACATTATTCAATAAGAACATGAGAACGGGGTAAACGCTCCTTGCGTTCATCCCGTTCTCTTATTATGTGGAGGAGGTGCCCCGGTGCCAGTATGGTTAAATGGTGCTTTTGAGCTTGGTTTGCTTTATTCTTTAATGGCTCTAGGCGTCTATATTACATTTCGCATCCTTGATTTTCCCGATCTTACGGTTGACGCAAGCTTTACAACCGGAGCAGGGGTAGCAGCAGTTCTGATAACGAACGGCACTTCGCCATGGCTAGCTTGCCTTGCGGCATTTGGCGCCGGAGCTGCCGCGGGTGCAATTACGGGCTTGCTGCACACGAAAGGTAAAATCAACGGATTGTTATCCGGTATTCTTATGATGATTGCGCTCTATTCCGTAAATATGCGGATCATGGGCAAGCCTAACATCGGGCTGATGGGTACGGACATCTCGACTATTTTTTCGGGAGTAAAGGTTCTGGTCCTTATGCCGATCGTTGTTGTCATTATTAAACTGCTTCTTGATTTATTCTTCAAGACGGATATTGGTCTAAGCCTGCGTGCAACAGGGGATAACGAACGGATGATCCGAAGCTTTGGCACGAACACGGATACAACAAAAATTCTGGGTATTGCTCTGTCGAATGGTCTGGTTGCTCTCTCGGGCTCGTTTGTCGCACAACAAAGTGGATTTGCTGATATTTCGATGGGTGTCGGAATGATCGTAATTGGTCTAGCATCGGTTATTATCGGGGAAGCTCTGTTTGGCGCGAAGTCGGTATTCCGTGCAACGCTTGCCGTTGTGCTTGGCTCGATCGTATATCGCATCATCATTGGTCTTGCTTATCAAAGCGACTTCTTCGAGGCATCCGATCTCAAGCTGATCACAGCCGTTATCGTTATTATTGCGCTCGTATTCCCGTCTCTGCAGAAATCGTATAAGCAAAAGAGAATGGCGCAAAAACGCACGGCAGCTCTTTTGAATAGCGTTGATCAGAAGGGGGGCGAACGCTGATGCTCGAAATAACCAAAGTATCAAAGCTGTTTAACCCGGGGACATTAGATGAAAAGACGGCCCTTGTAAATACAAACCTGGCGATGAAGCCAGGCGACTTTATCACCGTTATCGGAAGTAATGGTGCCGGCAAATCGACCTTGATGAATATCATCTCCGGCGTTATGAAGCCGGATACCGGCGAAGTCCGGATCGAGGGCAAGAATATTAGCAATCTGCCGGAGTTCCGCAGAAGCAAATGGATCGGACGCGTGTTCCAGGATCCGATGGCAGGCACAGCGCCTCGCATGTCCATTGAAGAAAATTTGGCGATGGCCTATACACGGGGGAAGCAGCGCGGTTTCTCGCTTAGCATCAACCGTGGACGCCGAGCTATTTTCCGCGAGCAGCTGTCGCGTCTTGGTATTGGCCTTGAGAATCGCTTGAGCGCCAAAGTAGGTTTGCTGTCAGGCGGCGAGCGTCAAGCTTTAAGTCTTCTGATGGCAACCTTCACCAAGCCTCAGATTCTTCTGCTTGATGAACATACGGCAGCACTTGATCCGGCACGTGCAGAGCTAATCACGACGTTGACTGAGACATTGGTTCGCGAGATGAATCTGACAACCCTAATGGTCACTCACAACATGGAACAGGCGATTCGTCTTGGCAACCGGTTAATCATGATGGATAAAGGCAGAATCATTCTTGAAGTGAATGAAGACCGGAAGAAAGATCTGACGGTGGAGCGCCTGCTTGGCGAATTCGAGCAGATCAGCGGCAAAAAGATGGCCGACGATCGCGTCGTTCTTGGCTAAGCACTTACATGAGGAACGCAATGGCGATATTCGCTGTTGCGTTTCTTCTATTATATAGAAGCATATTTACAGGTCAAAAATGGATTTGAGAGTTTGTTCGCAATCGTGTAATATAGGCGGAGTGGAAAACACGGTTCGTCCTGGCGGCGGACGCGGGAAAGTCGAACATAAATCGTTGTTGCGCCAAGCTGAGTAAAGATAGGAAAAGTCATAACTTTTCCCTTGCATTTGCCCAGCTGTTTCGGTATAATATTGACTGTTGGTCTGTGACGTTGCGATGATGTGAGAGGTTGCCGACACACCCGGCCCCTTTGCCATGGGGCATGTGCCGGGTTTTCTCACGGAGTATGTCCGATAAGAAATTGGGCGATAGAAGGAGGGACTTATATGGCAAAGCAAAAGATTCGTATTCGCTTGAAAGCATACGATCACAGAATTCTTGATCAATCCGCTGAGAAAATCGTGGAAACAGCAAAACGTTCCGGTGCAGGCGTATCCGGGCCGATTCCGCTTCCTACGGAAAAGCAAATCATCACTATTCTCCGTGCGGTGCATAAGTACAAGGATTCCCGGGAGCAATTCGAAATGCGTACACATAAACGCTTGATCGATATTGTTAACCCAACGCCGCAAACGGTTGATGCGTTGATGCGCCTGGATTTACCATCCGGTGTAGATATCGAAATCAAACTGTAATAAGCATAATTGATTATTGAAGGAAAAGAGGTGTCAACATGAAAGGTATCTTAGGGAAAAAACTTGGTATGACGCAAGTGTTTACTGCTGAAGGTAACGTCGTTCCAGTAACGGTAATCGAAGCAGGTCCTTGTGTGGTTCTCCAAAAGAAAGATCAAGAGAACGATGGCTATGAAGCCGTACAATTCGGTTTCTCCGATAAGAAAGAAGCTAGAGCGATCAAGCCGGAAATCGGCCACGCGAAGAAAGCTAACACAGCTCCTAAGCGCTACGTTCGTGAAATTCGCGGTATTAACTTGGGCGAATATGAAGTTGGCCAAGAAGTTAAGGCTGATCTGTTTGCAGAAGGCGAATTTGTTGACGTAACAGGTATTTCGAAAGGTAAAGGCTTCGCCGGCGTTATCAAACGTTGGGGACAAAGCACGGGTCCTATGGCCCACGGTTCCCGTTACCATCGTGGTCCTGGTTCCATGGGTTCCATTCAAGCGAACCGCGTACCAAAAGGCAAACACCTTCCTGGTCACATGGGTCATGAGACAGTTACGATTCAAAAACTCGAAATTATCCGTGTAGACGCTGAGCGTAACGTGCTCCTCGTTAAAGGTTCCATTCCTGGTCCTAAAAACGGTTTCGTTAAAGTAAAGCAAACTGTTAAGAACTAATTGCTTATAAAGAAAGGAGGAACAAGAAATGCCTAAAGTTACAGTATTTAACGTGAGTGGTTCTGAAGTTGGTCAAATCGAATTGGCAGACAGCGTATTCGGTATTGAACCTAACTCTCACGTTCTGCATAGCGCTGTAGTGCTTCAGCAAGCTGCTGAGCGCGCAGGCACGCACAAAACAAAAGGACGCTCCGAAGTACGTGGCGGCGGTCGTAAACCTTGGAAGCAAAAAGGTACTGGCCGTGCTCGTCAAGGTAGCATTCGTTCGCCACAATGGGTTGGCGGCGGTACAGTATTTGGACCGACACCACGCTCGTATGGCTTCAAACTTCCTAAGAAGGTTCGCCGTCTGGCGATTAAATCCGCTTTGTCTTCGAAAGTGATCGCTAACGAAATCGTCGTTCTTGATCAACTGGCATTCGCGGCTCCTAAAACGAAGGAATTCGCAGCAATCTTGAACAACCTTAAAGTTGATCGCAAAGCACTTGTTGTTTTGCCAACTTATGATGACAATGTAGCATTGTCCGCTCGCAATATCCCAGGTGTTAAATTCGTCGCTGCTGACGGCATTAATGTTCTGGACGTATTGGTGCATGACAAGCTCATCATCACGAAAGAAGCCGTAGAGAAAGTACAGGAGGTGTTTGCATAATGAAAGATCCTCGCGATATTATCAAACGCCCTGTTATTACGGAGCGCACAAGTGACTTCATGGCGGTTAAACGCTACGTATTCGAAGTTGACATTCGTGCGAACAAAACCGAAATTAAAGATGCTATCGAGCAAATCTTTAAAGTAAAAGTAACGAGCGTTAATACAATGCGTGTTGCCGGTAAGCCGAAACGCTACGGTAAATACAATGGTTATAGACCTGATTGGAAAAAAGCAATCGTTCAGCTTAGCGCTGAGAGCAAAGAACTCGAATTCTTTGAAACGTCTGTTTAGAAAAGGAGGGAAACTAAGTGCCAATTAAAAAGTACAAACCGACATCCCCGGCCCGTCGTAACATGTCCGTTTCGACTTTTGAAGAGATCACAACAAGCACACCGGAGAAATCCTTGCTTGCTCCGCTTTTCAAAAAAGCTGGCCGTAATAACCAAGGTAAAATTACAGTTCGTCACCATGGCGGCGGACACAAACGTAAATACCGTATTATCGACTTCAAACGTACTAAAGATGGTGTTGTAGGTAAAGTAGCTTCGGTTGAATACGATCCGAACCGTACATCCAACATCGCTTTGATTCATTACCTGGACGGTGAGAAAGCTTACATCATCGCACCTAAAGGTCTGAAAGTCGGAGATCAAGTTGTTTCCGGTCCTGATGCTGACATCAAAATCGGTAACGCACTGCCACTGATCAACATTCCAGTGGGTACAGTTATCCACAACATCGAATTGAAACCAGGCAAAGGCGGACAATTGGTTCGCGCAGCTGGTACAGAAGCTCAACTTCTTGGTAAAGAAGGCGACTATGTATCTATTCGTCTGTCCTCCGGTGAAGTTCGTCGCATTCTGAGCACTTGCCGTGCAACAATCGGCTCCGTTGGCAACGAAGATCACGAACTCGTGAAAATCGGTAAAGCCGGCCGTTCCCGTTGGATGGGCAAACGTCCTGAAGTTCGCGGCGTAGTAATGAACCCGAACGATCACCCACACGGTGGTGGTGAAGGCCGTGCTCCAATCGGTCGTAAATCCCCTATGTCTCCTTGGGGCAAACCGACTCTGGGTTACAAAACACGCAAGAAGAAAAAAGCATCGAGCCAATATATTATTCGTCGTCGTACGAAGTAATAATCGCTTGTTTGCAAGCAGCGTGATCATTGGTCGCGCTACGTTTCCGCGAAGGGAGGACTCCAAATGGGTCGCAGTTTGAAAAAAGGTCCGTTTATTGACGGCCACCTGCTCAAAAAGGTCGAGGAATTGAACGAAAGCAACAAGAAAGTTGTTATCAAGACTTGGTCCCGTCGCTCGACAATTTTCCCGCAATTCATCGGACACACCATTGCAGTCTATGACGGCCGCAAGCATGTACCGGTTTATGTAACGGAAGATATGGTTGGACACAAGTTCGGTGAGTTTGCACCGACTCGTACCTACAAAGGCCATGACGATGACAAGAAGACAGGCAAAAGATAAGTTGCCTAGATTATTTTTTTATGTATGAGAGGAGGTTCATCCATGCCAGAAGCTAAAGCGCACGCTAATTTCGTACGCATTGCTCCTCGTAAAGCACAGCTGGTTGCGGACTTGATCCGTGGCAAGCAAGTAGGTGAAGCGATCGCGATTTTGCGTCATACACCGAAATCCGCTTCCCCAATCCTGGAGAAGTTGCTGAACTCTGCTATTGCTAACGCTGAGCATAACTACCAATTGGACGTGAACAAACTGGTTATCACGCAAGCTTTCGTGAACCAAGGTCCGACAATGAAACGTTTCCGCCCTCGTGCAATGGGACGCGCAAGCCGGATCAACAAAAGAACCAGCCACATCACATTGGTTGTATCTGAAAAATAAGGAGGGATAACGTGTGGGTCAAAAGGTAAATCCGGTCGGTCTTCGTATCGGGATTATCCGTGATTGGGAATCCAAATGGTACGCTGGCAAAGACTTCGGCGATCTTCTGTTGGAAGACGTGAAAATTCGTGAATACCTGAAGAACAAACTGAAAGATGCAGCAGTATCCCACATCGAGATCGAGCGCGCGGCTAACCGCGTTAACGTAACGATCAACACTGCTAAACCGGGCATGGTTATCGGCAAAGGCGGTTCTGAAGTAGAAAGCCTTCGTACGGAGCTTGGTAAAATCACTAAAGGCAAAAAAGTACACATTAACATTTCCGAAATCAAACAAGCAGATCTGGACGCTATTCTTGTAGCTGAAAGCATCGCGCAACAACTGGAGCGTCGTGTTTCATTCCGTCGTGCTTTGAAACAAGCGATCCAACGTTCGATGCGCGCAGGCGCTAAAGGGATTAAGACTGCTGTCAGCGGTCGTCTCGGCGGTGCTGAAATTGCTCGTTCGGAAGGCTACAGCGAAGGTACAGTACCGCTTCATACGCTCCGTGCAGATATCGATTATGGCACAGCTGAAGCACATACAACTTACGGCCGTATCGGCGTAAAAGTATGGATCTACCGCGGTGAAGTCCTTCCAGCTAAGAAGAAAGCTCCCCAGGAAGGAGGCAACTAATCATGTTGGTACCTAAACGTGTCAAACACCGTAAGCAACAACGCGGAAGTATGAGAGGTCGCGCTAAAGGCGGCACTGAAGTAGCTTTCGGCGAATACGGCTTGCAAGCTCTTGAACCAACTTGGATTACGAACCGTCAAATTGAAGCGGCTCGTATCGCAATGACTCGTTATATCAAGCGTGGCGGTAAAGTGTGGATCAAAATCTTCCCACATAAACCGATCACTCAAAAGCCTCTCGAAGTTCGGATGGGTAGCGGTAAAGGTAACGTTGAGAAATGGGTTGCAGTCGTGAAACCAGGCAAGATCATGTTTGAACTGGCTGGTGTTTCCGAAGAAGTCGCTCGTGAAGCGATGCGCCTCGCGTCCCACAAACTGCCGATCAAAACGAAGTTCGTGAAACGCGAAGAAGTAGGTGGTGAAGCAAATGAAAGCTAGTGAATTTCGCAACCTAACCTCTGCTGAGATTGAACAAAAAATCGCTGGTTTTAAAGAAGAGCTTTTCAACCTTCGTTTCCAACTGGCAACTGGCCAATTGGAAAGCCCGACACGTATTCGTGACGTGCGTAAGAACATCGCTCGCGCTAAAACCATTTTGCATGAAAGACAACTCGGTATCAGCAGCTAATTTAGCTGTCCTTGACTTAGGGTTACCAAGGTTAAAGGAAGGAGGAAGAACATGAGCGAACGTAATGCCCGCAAAGTTCAAATCGGTAAAGTCGTTAGCGATAAAATGGATAAAACAATCGTTGTAGCTGTTGAAACATACAAAAAACACGATTTGTACCATAAACGTATTAAATACACGAAAAAGTTCAAAGCGCATGATGAGAACAATCAAGCGAAAATTGGCGATATCGTGAAAATCATGGAGACTCGTCCACTTTCGAAAGACAAACGCTTCAGACTGGTAGAAGTTGTTGAAGTGGCAGTTGTCCTTTAAGATGTTATAATCAGTGAATGAGCATTTTCCCGGAAGGAGGACGTTGAAATGATTCAACCATTTACTCGTTTGCGTGTTGCTGACAACTCCGGCGCTAAAGAATTGATGTGTATTCGTGTTCTTGGCGGTACTGGACGTCGCGTAGGCGCTATCGGTGACCTGATCGTATGCTCTGTAAAACAAGCAACACCAGGCGGCGTTGTCAAAAAAGGTGACGTTGTTAAAGCGGTTATCGTTCGTACGAAGCGTGCAGTTCGTCGTAAAGACGGTTCTTACATCGCATTCGATGAGAACGCAGCTGTAATCGTGAAAGAAGATAAGAGCCCGCGCGGTACTCGTATTTTTGGACCTGTTGCCCGTGAGCTTCGCGATAAAGATTTCATGAAAATCGTATCGCTTGCACCAGAGGTTATCTAAGACAAGTACCCTGTGCTTAACAGGGACAGCGATATAGCCTGGAAAGCTTAAGTGAGCAGGAGGTGTAATCAATGCCAAGACTGAAAAAAATTCTTGAATCGCATAACAACAAGCTCCACGTTAAAAAAGACGACACGGTTATCGTCATTTCCGGTAAGGATAAAGGCAAAAAAGGCCGTGTAATCGCTGCGTATCCGCGTGAAAACCGCGTACTCGTAGAAGGCGTGAACTTCGTTAAAAAGCATACTCGTCCGTCCCAAGTGAATCCACAAGGCGGAATCATCGAGCAAGAAGCTCCGATTCACGTTTCCAACGTGATGCACATTGATCCGAAGAGCGGTAAAGTTACTCGTATCGGATACAAAGTGCTGGACAACGGCAAAAAAGTCCGGTTCGCAAAACGTTCCGGCGAAGTGATCGACTAATCGTTACTGTAGGAAAGGAGGTCCATTAATAATGGCAGCAAGATTGAAAGATAAATTTCTTAACGAAATTACGCCTGCATTGATGCAGAAGTTTAACTATACGACTGTAATGCAAGTGCCGAAGATCGAGAAAGTTGTCATCAACATGGGTGTTGGCGAAGCGGTTGCTAACTCCAAAGTGCTTGATGTCGCTGTCGACGAACTTCGTCAAATCTCCGGTCAAAAACCGGTTGTAACTCGTGCGAAGAAGTCCATCGCGGGCTTTAAACTTCGTGAGAACATGCCAATCGGGGTTAAAGTTACACTGCGCGGAGAGCGCATGTACTACTTCCTTGACAAGCTGTTCAACATCTCGCTTCCACGCGTACGTGACTTCCGCGGTGTATCGACGAAAGCATTCGACGGTCGCGGTAACTACACGCTTGGCCTGAAAGAACAACTCATCTTCCCAGAGATTGAGTATGATAAAGTTGATAAAGTTCGTGGTATGGACATCGTCATCGTCACGACGGCAAAAACGGACGAAGAATCTCGTGAACTGCTTACCCAAATGGGCATGCCGTTCACGAAGTAATCCACTTCTAGGAGGTGTAATACCAAGTGGCAAAAACTTCGATGAAAGTGAAGCAACAACGTACACCGAAATTCCAAGTGCGTGCCTATACGCGCTGTGAACGTTGCGGCCGTCCGCACTCTGTTTTGCAAAAGTTTAAAATTTGCCGGATTTGTTTCCGCGAATTAGCATACAAAGGCCAGATTCCTGGCGTTAAAAAAGCAAGCTGGTAATCAGCCTAGTTCGGGAAGGAGGTTAACACAAATGGTTATGTCTGATCCGATTGCAGATATGCTGACGCGCATTCGTAATGCGAATGTTGTTCGTCACGAAACCGTGGAATTGCCCGCTTCGAAAGTGAAGAAGCAAATCGCAGAAATTCTGAAACGCGAGGGCTTTATCCGCGATGCTGAATATATCGAAGACAACAAACAAGGGATTATCCGTATTTTCTTGAAATACGGCCCTAACCAAGAGCGCGTTATCACTGGTCTGAAACGTATTTCTAAACCAGGTCTGCGCGTTTACACAAAATCGACTGAAATCCCACGCGTTTTGGGTGGTCTGGGAATTGCTATCATTTCCACATCCAAAGGGGTTATGACCGATAAAGAAGCACGCCAAGGCAAAGCAGGCGGCGAAGTCGTTTGCTACGTTTGGTAATTAACTAGTCACAAGATTGGAGGTGTAACAATGTCCCGTATTGGTCGTAAACCAATCCAAGTGCCAGCAGGCGTTAGCGTTAACTTGGATAACACGGTTATTACTGTAAAAGGACCGAAAGGATCGCTTACTCGCGAAATTCACAAAGATATGAAAGTGAACGTTGCTGAGAACGAGATCGTAATCGAACGTCCTTCCGATAATAAATTGCATCGTTCTTTGCACGGAACAACTCGCAGCGTCATCGCTAACATGGTGAGCGGCGTTACTGAAGGCTTCTCGAAAAACCTGGAGCTGGTAGGCGTAGGTTACCGTGCGAACAAAACTGGCGATAAGATCGTTCTTAACGTTGGTTATTCCCACCCAGTGGAGATTGCACCTGAAGCCGGTATTGAGTTCGAAGTTCCAGCGAACACGAAAATCACTGTTCGCGGTATCGATAAAGAGCGCGTAGGCGCTGTTGCTGCTCAAATCCGTTCCGTACGTGAACCAGAGCCTTACAAAGGAAAAGGTATCAAGTACGAAGGCGAACGCATCATCCGCAAAGAAGGTAAAGCTGGTAAGAAGAAATAAGCAGTCTGATTGGGCTGCTTAAAATAGCGGTATAAGGCAGAAGGAAAGGAGTGAACCTTGAATGATTACGAAAGGCGATAAAAACAAGGCTCGTCTGAAAAGACACTTGCGTGTTCGTAAAAAAATCAACGGAACTGTAGCTCGTCCACGTCTCTCGGTTTTCCGTTCGGCGAAACATATCTATGTTCAATTGATCGATGACGTACAAGGCGTAACGCTTGCATCCGCGTCCACTGTTGACAAAGAACTGGCAACGTCCATCGGCAACGGCGGCAGCGTAGAAGCAGCTCGTAAAGTTGGCGAATTGATCGCAAAACGCGCTCAAGCGAAAGGGGTAACCCAAATCGTATTTGACCGCGGTGGTTACTTGTATCATGGCAGAATTCAGGCGCTTGCTGATGCAGCACGCGAAGCTGGTCTGGAATTCTAGTCGAATTTACTTATAAGGAGGTTAATCGACTTGCGTGTAGATCCAAATACGTTAGAACTGACTGAAAAAGTTGTCCACATCAACCGCGTTGCTAAAGTTGTTAAAGGCGGACGTCGTTTCAGCTTTAGTGCGCTCGTAGTTGTCGGCGACGGCAAAGGCTACGTAGGCGCAGGGATCGGTAAAGCGGGCGAAGTACCAGATGCGATTCGCAAAGGTATCGAAGACGCTAAGAAAAACCTGATCCACGTTCCACTCGTTGGAACAACAATTCCACACCTTGTAGTTGGACATTTCGGTGCAGGTGAAGTTCTCCTGAAACCGGCTTCCAAAGGTACTGGTGTTATCGCCGGCGGCCCTGTTCGTGCCGTGCTCGAACTGGCTGGTGTAGGCGATATCTTGACGAAATCGCTTGGTTCTTCGAACTCCATGAACATGGTAAACGCAACG
Organism: Paenibacillus glycanilyticus; assembly: GCF_023715145.1. Taxonomy (GTDB): domain Bacteria; phylum Bacillota; class Bacilli; order Paenibacillales; family Paenibacillaceae; genus Pristimantibacillus; species Pristimantibacillus glycanilyticus_A. Next base: position 48,553 of record NZ_JAMBNP010000020.1, read on the forward strand.
CTTGAAGGTCTTTCCCGTCTGAAGCGCGCGGAAGATGTTGCGAAACTTCGTGGAAAAACAGTCGAAGAGCTGTTAGGTTAAGGAGGGGTATAGGATGGCAAAATTGCAAATCACCCTCGTTCGCAGTTTGATCGGCCGCAACGAGAAACAACGTGCTACTGTTGAATCCTTCGGTTTGAAGAAAATTCGTCAATCCGTTGTTTTGAACGACAGCGAAGCTGTTCGCGGCATGGTTAATGCTGTAAGCCACTTAGTTAAAGTTGAAGAAGTTTAAGCAACTTGCTTGCTATATGAAATAAATAAGGAGGTGCAAGAACGATGAAATTGCATGAACTCGCACCAGCACCAGGCTCCACGCAAGTGGGTAAGCGCAAAGGTCGCGGTATTGGCTCCGGCAACGGTAAAACTGCAGGTAAGGGTCATAAAGGTCAAAACGCTCGTTCCGGCGGCGGTGTACGCCCTGGTTTCGAGGGTGGCCAAAACCCATTGTACCGTCGTTTGCCGAAACGTGGTTTCAATAACCGTTTCCGCACGGAATATGCTATCGTGAACATTGAAGAGTTGAATAACTTTGCAGCAGGTACCGAAGTTACTCCAGAAGTTCTTATTGAGCAAGGGATCATCAAAAATCCTTTGGCGGGCATTAAGATTTTGGGTAGCGGCGAAATCAAGGTTCAATTGACTGTTAAAGCAAACAAGTTCTCTCAATCTGCGGTAGAGAAAATCCAGGCTGCCGGCGGTAAAACCGAGGTGATCTAATTGTTTAACACCGTGTCCAACATTTGGAAAGTGGCGGATTTGCGCAGGCGGATCCTCTTCACCCTTTTCATTCTGCTTGTTTATCGCATCGGAGCATTTATTCCGGCGCCAGGCGTTAACAAAGATGTATTCAAACAGATTGACCAAACCGGTGTAAATCTGTTCGGTTTGCTTAACACGTTCTCCGGCGGTGCGCTTTTCCAGTTCTCAATCTTTGCGATTGGTATCGCTCCTTACATTACGGCTTCGATCATCGTACAGCTGTTATCAATGGACGTTATTCCTAAATTCGCGGAATGGGCGAAGGAAGGCGAGAACGGGAAGAAGAAGCTCGCGCAGATTACACGTTACGGCACGGTTATCCTTGGTTTATTGCAAGGTTTTGCAACAGCAATCGGCTTTAATCGTCAATACAACTACGAAATGGTTCCAGGTGCGAATTTTGTAGATTACTTGCTCATCGCTCTCGTACTGACAGCGGGCGTATCATTCCTGATGTGGCTTGGCGAGCAAATTACGGAGCGCGGTATCGGCAACGGTATCTCGATTCTGATCTTTGCCGCAATCGCAGCAAGCATTCCGCAACATATTCGTACGATCTACCAAACAGAATTTGCTGCTCAAGACGGCAACCTGTTCTGGAGCATCGGTAAAGTTGTGCTCATCGCAGTGGCGATTATTCTGATTATTGTTGGGGTTATCTTCGTACAACAAGGTATCCGTAAAATTCCGGTTCAATACGCTAAACGCGTTGTTGGACGGAAAATGTATGGTGGTCAATCGACTCACATACCTATGAAAGTGAACGGTGCAGGTGTTATTCCGGTCATTTTCGCAATCTCGTTATTGATGTTCCCTGCAACAATCGCTCAATTCTGGGCTGGTGCCGCTTGGGCAGATTGGATCATGCATAACCTGACATACACTGAGCCGCTTGGCATGGTGCTGTATGTTCTGCTGATCATCGGGTTCACGTTCTTCTATACATTCGTACAGATCAATCCGGTACAAATGGCGGATCAGATGAAGAAGAACGGTGGTTACATCCCAGGCATTCGTCCTGGTAAACCGACGTCCTCTTATTTGACTCGCGTATTGTCGCGGATTACGCTGACGGGTGCGATTTTCCTGGCCGTTATCTCCTTGTTGCCAGTGGTATTCGGCGAAATCGCCGGATTGCCTGCTTCGGTAAGACTTGGCGGTACCTCGCTTCTTATCGTCATCGGTGTTGCGCTTGATACGATGAAGCAAATCGAGAGCCAGTTGATAAAACGCCATTACAAAGGGTTTATCAATAAATAACAATAGGTTCCGACCGGGATTCCGTAACGTCGCAAACGCGATGGACGGAACCCGCACGAGCCTATTGTGCTTAAAGCGAGGAAGACGGAATGAACATTTTATTCATGGGTCCTCCGGGGGCCGGTAAAGGGACGCAGGCAGAACGTATCGTTGGGGAGTTTGGCATTCCGCACATCTCGACAGGCGATGCATTCCGTCTTGCGATGAAACAGGGGACTCCGCTCGGTCTTAAGGCGAAAGAGTATGTCGATCAAGGCAAACTCGTTCCCGATGAGATTACGAACGGTATTGTCAAAGAACGTCTTGCTCAAGACGATTGCAATAAAGGTTTCTTGCTCGATGGTTTTCCACGTACGCTGCAGCAAGCCGAAGCGCTTGATGTTATGCTGACTGAACTGAACCGCGGCATTGACCATGTTGTTAATTTGAAAGTTGACCGCGGCTTGTTGCTTGCCCGTCTGACTGGCAGACGCATCTGTAAAGCTTGCGGATCGACATACCATGTAATGTTCAACCCACCGAAACAAGAAGGCGTCTGCGACAAATGCGGCGGCGAATTGTACCAACGGTCGGATGACACGGAAGAGAAAGTCGGGACGCGTCTTGACGAGTATATCTCGAAAACCGCGCCGCTTCTTGACTACTACAACGGTAAAGGTCTACTTCGCGAAGTCGACGGCGAGAAGGAAATCGATACGGTTACGGCCGAGATTGTTTCCTACTTGCGAGGTTCATTGTAATGATCATTTGCAAATCCGACTCGGAGCTGCGATATATGAGGGAAGCCGGCCGCATTGTAGCGGAGACACATCGGATTATGGCTGAAGCGGTAAAGCCCGGGGTTACGACCCAGGAGCTCGATCAGCTGGCCGAAGCGTACATCCGCAGCCAAGGCGCCGAACCATCCTTCAAAGGTTACAATGGTTTTCCTGCCAGCATTTGCGCTTCTGTAAATGACGAGCTGGTTCACGGTTTTCCCGGACCTCGTAAGTTGAACGAAGGCGATATTATAAGCATCGACATTGGAGCGCAGTACAAAGGCTATCATGGCGACTCAGCCTGGACTTATCCGGTCGGCAACGTTTCGGATGACGTCAAGCGGTTGCTTGAGGTGACGGAAGAATCTCTGTACGCAGGGATTAATCTGATCCGCCCAGATGTTCGTTTATTTACAATATCGCATGCGGTTCAACAGGTTGCCGAAGCGGCGGGCTTTTCGATTGTACGGGAATTTGTCGGACACGGTATTGGCAAGGACCTCCACGAGGAACCGCAAATTCCGAATTACGGCATTCCGGATCGCGGGCCGCGTCTTAAGCCAGGAATGGTGCTTTGCATCGAGCCTATGGTCAACATCGGCGAACGTTATGTTCGCACGCTTGAAGACAATTGGACGGTCGTAACCGAGGACGGCTCCTGGTGCGCTCACTTCGAGCACACGGTTGCCGTAACGGAGGACGGATTCGAAATTTTGACGAAACTACCGCAGTCGGTGTAATCTGTTATGGATAAACATCCGCAAATCGGTCAAATCGTTAAGGTGCTTCGGGGCAAAGATGAGAACAGCTACGCTGTTATTATTGAAATTGTTGACGAACGCTTCGTACTTATCGTCGATGGCGATAAGCGCAGGTTTGATCAACCGAAGAAAAAGAACGTTCTGCATCTCGAGTTACAACCCGCTATAAGCAGCGAAGTTACAAGCAGCTTGCTTGAAACGGGCAGGGTGACCAATGCCAAGTTACGTTATGTGATTCAGAAGTACGCACATGCGAAAGGAGAATGACGGTGGCTAAGGAAGACGTCATTGAGGTCGAAGGTACGGTAATCGAACCGCTGCCGAATGCCATGTTCAAGGTGGAGCTGGAGAACGGTCATCAAATTCTCGCACATGTTTCCGGAAAACTCAGAATGCATTTCATCCGTATTCTGACTGGGGACAAAGTGGTTATACAGTTATCGCCTTATGATTTATCAAGAGGGCGCATCACCTATCGGAAGTAGGCCGCCTCGCGGTTTGCTCTCGAAGGATTCGGGAGGTAATTCACAATGAAGGTTAGACCTTCGGTAAAGCCGATTTGCGAAAAATGCAAAGTCATTCGTCGTAAAGGCAACGTTATGGTAATTTGTGAAAATCCGAAACACAAACAAAAACAAGGATAAAAGGAGGGAAAACGGCCTATGGCACGTATAGCTGGTGTAGACTTGCCGCGTGATAAGCGCGTCGAAATCGCCCTGACATACATTTTCGGTATTGGCAAAACAACTTCGCAAAAACTTCTGAGCTCTGCTGGCGTGAACGCTAACACTCGTGTTCGCGATCTGACAGAAGACGAACTCGCGAAACTGCGCGAAGCAATTGACAAATCCGTTAAAGTGGAAGGCGACCTGCGTCGTGAAATTTCGCTTAACATCAAACGTTTGATCGAGATCGGTTGCTACCGTGGTGTTCGTCACCGTCGTGGTTTGCCTGTTCGTGGTCAACGCACGAAAACAAACGCTCGTACGCGTAAAGGTCCTCGTCGGACTGTAGCTAACAAAAAGAAATAATAAAGGGGTGAAATAGGGCAATGGCTAAACCTAAAAAAGTCGTTCGTACAAAACGTCGTGACCGGAAAAATATTGAGTCGGGCGTAGCGCACATCCGTTCGACATTCAATAACACGATCGTAACGATCACTGACCCTCATGGCAACGCAATCTCTTGGGCAAGCTCCGGTAACCTGGGCTTCAAGGGTTCGCGTAAATCCACGCCTTTCGCAGCACAAATGGCAGCTGAAGCAGCGGCTAAAGCAGCGATGGAGCATGGCATGAAAGCTGTTGAGGTTATGGTTAAAGGTCCTGGCGCAGGCCGCGAAGCAGCGATTCGTTCGCTTCAAGCAGCTGGTCTGGAAGTTAACCTGATTAAAGACGTAACGCCAGTTCCTCACAACGGATGCCGTCCGCCGAAACGTCGTCGCGTATAGTTCAATCCGCTGTGGTATCAAATAACAACAACTTGTGAATAATGGTTGTGAAGGTTTGGCATACTACGAGATTTGACTAAACAATACGAATGGTAACGGAGCGACGTTTGAAGGAGGGTACTATTAGTGATTGAGATCGAAAAGCCGAAAATCGAGACCGTAGATTTGAATGAGGATGGAACATACGGGCGTTTCGTAGTAGAACCGCTCGAGCGTGGATATGGCACGACGCTTGGAAATTCGCTTCGCCGAATTTTGTTGTCCTCGCTGCCGGGTGCGGCAGTAACATCCGTTCAGATCGACGGAGTGCTTCACGAGTTCTCTACGGTTCCAGGAGTGATCGAAGACGTAACTGAGATCATTCTGAACTTGAAAGGCCTCTCGTTGAAAATCCACTCCGATGAAGAAAAGGTGCTGGAAATCGACGCTGAAGGCGAAGGAATCGTTACGGCAGGGGATATTCGAGCTGACAGCGATGTCGAGATTTTGAACCCTGATCTTCACATCGCAACCTTGGCCTCCGGCGCGCGGCTCCATTTGCGAATTTTTGCCAATCGCGGACGTGGTTACGTCCAGGCGGACCGTAACAAACGGGACGATCAACCGATTGGGGTTATTCCCGTTGATTCGATTTACACGCCAATTACCCGTGTCAATTACAGCGTTGAAAATACCCGCGTTGGTCAAGTAACCAACTACGACAAGCTTACGCTTGAAGTATGGACTGACGGCAGTATTAGACCGGAAGAGGCTGTAAGCCTTGGCGCTAAAATTTTGACCGAGCATTTGGACCTGTTCGTCGGATTGACCGATGAAGCCAAAGACGCGGAAATCATGGTCGAGAAGGAAGAGGACAAGAAAGAGAAAGTTCTTGAGATGACTATCGAAGAACTGGATCTGTCTGTACGTTCCTACAACTGCTTGAAGCGTGCCGGCATTAACACGGTTCAAGAGCTGATCACGAAATCCGAAGAGGACATGATGAAGGTTCGTAACCTGGGCCGTAAATCCCTCGAGGAAGTTCAAGAGAAGCTGGAAGAGCTGGGTCTTGGCCTGCGCATGGAAGAGTAGAGTCTTGAACATCTAGAACAGACTATAGGCAAGGGAGGGGAAAACAAAATGGCATATCAAAAATTGGGCCGTGACGCTAGCGCGCGGAAAGCATTGTTCCGTGACCTCGTTACTGACCTGTTCCTGTATGAGCGCATTCAAACAACAGAAGCTAAAGCGAAAGAGGTTCGTTCGATCGCTGAAAAACTGATCACGAAAGCGAAGAAAGGTGACTTGCACGCTCGTCGTCAAGTAGCTGCATACGTTCGTCGTGAAACTGTTGATGGAGAGCAAGATGCAATCCAAAAGCTGTTCTCCGAGCTGGCCACCCGTTACTCGGAACGTGCGGGCGGATACACACGGATTTTGAAACTAGGACCTCGCCGTGGCGACGCTGCGCCTATGGTGTACCTGGAACTGGTTGACCGTGCGTAACACAAGCGTAATCAGCTCGCCGCTCTGAGCGGTTGAGCTACGTTTCGCGGTGAGAAAGGGTGGACCCTTGAGGCCACCTTTTTTTATTGCCTGCATTGGAAGGGCATGCTCTGGCGTTTGTGTGCTGCGTAAAAGGTTTGGACCTCCGATCGCTGTTGTTATCGAATTTCTTCATTTCTACTCGCTTAAGCGGTTGAAATTCGATAACAAAGGCGAACGCTGCGCTTCTCCGGCTCAAACCTTTTACTCCGCACGCAGGCCAGCGCACTTCCAAAGACAGGCAAGAGAAAGAGAGGCCGAAAAGGGCCACCCTTTTGAATTAAGGGGATTGAATGTTAATTGCATACGTCATTAACATATGGGGGAGGTGGTGAAGGATGAGGAACATAGCCGCAACGGTAAGCTACGACGGGACAGACTTTAACGGCTTCCAGTCGCAGCCTTACGGACGAACCATCCAGCAGGAAATCGAGCTGGCGATCAAGAAGCTGACCGGCGAGGATATTATTATTCTTGGATCGGGCAGAACGGATGCCGGCGTCCATGCAATGGGACAAGTGTTTAACTTCCACACGGATTCGACGATTCCGGCGGAGCGTTGGGCGATTGCCCTCAATACACGTCTGCCGAAGGATATCGTCATTCTCGAGGCGCATGAAGTGTATGAGGAATTTCATTCCCGGCGTTCGGCGAAGCGGAAGACTTATCGCTATACGATTGATATGGGGAAGTTTCCGGATGTGTTCTATCGTCGTTATGCGTTCCATCATCCTACGCCGCTTAATGTCGAGGCCATGCAGCAAGGGCTTAACTGCCTTGTGGGGGAGCATGACTTCACTTCATTTACGTCTATTCACTCGACCAAGCCGCATCATGTTCGGACTATCTACGAGGCTTATCTCGAGCGTGAAGGACAAATGCTCCATATGTATATGACGGGCAACGGGTTTCTCTATAACATGATCAGAATCGTGATGGGTACGCTGCTTCATGTCGGCCACGGCAAGCTGAAGCCGGAAGATATGGCGCGCATATTGGAAGGCCGCAAGCGGTCTCTGGCCGGGCCGACAGCGATGCCGCACGGTCTGATGCTGATGAAGGTTGAATATCCGGAAGAAATGTAATTAACATTTAATAACTTCTTGATTTAGGCCATTATCTATAGTAGAATATAACTTGTGCTTTCTTAGTGGCTATCCCACAGCCCCGACTGAGACTGTCACAAACTTGGCATGCAATACCCGATTCAACTAACGAATGAAAACGTGAAACGTTGTTTAATAAAACTTTAACTGTAATGGAAATAAGGAGGATCATCCATGCGTACTACGTATATGGCTAAGCCTAATGAAGTTGAGCGTAAATGGCACATCATTGATGCTGCTGGCAAAACGCTTGGCCGTCTGGCTACTGAAGCTGCTAGCCTGATCCGCGGCAAGCACAAACCGCAATTCACTCCTCACGTTGATACTGGTGATTTCGTAATCGTGATCAACGCTGACAAAGTTGTTCTGACAGGCAAGAAAATGCAAAACAAAATGTACTACCGTCACTCGGGCTACTCTGGTGGTTTGAAAGTAACACCAGCTCACGAAATGATCGCTAAAAAAGCTGACCGCGCTATCGAATTGGCTGTTCACGGCATGCTGCCAAAAACTCGCCAAGGTAACTCAATGAAGCTTAGACTTAAAGCATACGCTGGTTCGGAGCATCCGCATCAAGCACAAAATCCAGAAGTTTACGAACTTCGCGGCTAATAAGGGGAGGACAGTTTCATGGCACAAGTACAATACTATGGAACCGGTCGTCGTAAACACTCTGTTGCACGTGTACGTTTGGTGCCAGGTGAAGGACGAATCATTGTTAATAAACGCGACCTGAACGAATACTTTGGTCTGGAAACTTTGAAGCTGATTGTTAAGCAGCCATTGGTTCTGACTGAAACATTGAATAACTACGACGTTATCGTAATCGCTAACGGCGGCGGTATGTCTGGTCAAGCTGGCGCTATCCGCCACGGTATCTCCCGCGCTCTGCTTAAAGCAGACCCTGAGTTCCGTCCAGCTCTGAAACGTGCTGGCTTCTTGACTCGTGACCCACGTATGAAAGAACGTAAAAAATACGGTCTTAAAGCGGCTCGTCGCGCGCCACAATTCTCGAAACGTTAATATCGGTATCGAACACCTTCTCTGCTTTGCGGAGAAGGTGTTTTTTTGTTATCTCGCCATTGGCCAGTCCGTATGAGCGTGCTTCCAGAACTTTATTTCATTTTGGTGAAAACTTATATTGAACATTTACGTTTTAGAACGTATACTCTTCTTAATAGCAGATGATATTACTTGGAATTACAAATGGAGGGCACAACCATGAACCTGTTTGAAAAAGAAGCATTGGTGAAACAAAAAGCCGAAGAGCTTGAAAATGCAACCCCAGAAGAGATTTTGGCCTATGCAGTTGAGACATTTCCCAATATTACGTTTGCATGCAGCTTTGGAGCGGAAGATGTTGTCATCGTCGACATGCTTCAAAAAGTAAGCCCTAAAACGGATATTTTCTATTTAGATACAGACTTCCACTTCAAAGAAACATACGAAACCCGTGACCGTATGGTTGAACGTTACCCTGGTATACCATTTGTTGAAGTTAAACCATTAATTACGCCGGAAGAGCAAGCAGAGCAGCATGGTGCCGAGCTGTGGAAATCGGACGCTAACGCTTGCTGCAATATCCGTAAAGTAGAGCCGTTAACAAGAATTCTGTCTAAATACGAGGCATGGATTACGGGGATCCGTCGTGACCAGGCTCCAACTCGCGCGAATGCGAAGAAGGTTGAATACGATACGAAATTTGGTTTGATCAAATTTAATCCGATTGCAGGCTGGACTACGGAAGACGTTTGGAACTACATCCGCGAGAACAATGTTATCTACAACCCGCTGCATGATCAAAACTATCCAAGCATTGGCTGCGAGTATTGCACTCGTCAAGTTATGCCTGGCGAAGATCCTCGTGCTGGACGTTGGTCCGGTCAGGAAAAAACGGAATGCGGACTGCATAAGTAAGATAGTAAAGTCCATGAAATAAATTACGTGCCTTGCTGAGTGACTGCATCTGCCGAAATCTGATTGAGGGTATGGCACAGCAACCGGTCTAAATCAATTAATTAAGGTTTTAGCAGGAGCTTGCTGCTGCTTGGCCATCATAATCAACCACCTCGTCCCATATAAATGATAAGGAGATCATTTGTATGGGAACGGGGTGGTTTTATTTATGCGTCGAAAAAGACTGGTCGTCTGGATGACCTATAAGGGAGCGCTCCGCATCGCGGCTGGCATGGCAGCGCTTGTGTTAACCTGGATAATCTTTACCCAAGGAAGCGAACCGGCATCGCGAACATGGAGCTATTGGACGCTGCCATTATCGGGGAAAACGATTGCGATCGATGCGGGACATGGAGGCGTTGACGGTGGTGCCGTCAGTAAGGAAGGAATTGTGGAGAAGGATCTGAACCTGGCGATTGCCCTTTATCTAAGGGATTATTTGCAGCAGGCGGGAGCTATTGTGCTGCTCACCAGAGAAGGGGATTACGATCTTGCGGGCCAGGATACAAAAGGCTATTCCAAGCGCAAGACGGAAGATCTGCTGCAGCGTGTAACGAGTATCAAGGAGGGTAAGCCAAGCCTTGTCGTCAGCATCCATATGAATAGCATTCCGTCAGCGAAGTGGTCGGGGGCTCAAACGTTTTTTAACCCTGCTAATCATCCGGACAACCAGATACTCGCTACATTTATTCAGAACGAGATCCGCCGGAATCTGGAGAATACAAGCCGGGTAGCCGTGAAGGACAAAAATAATGTGTATCTCCTTAAAGCTCTGGAAGATATTCCAACAGCTCTTGTGGAGGTTGGATTCCTGTCTAATCCGGGAGAAGCGGCGCGACTTGCCGATTCGAATTATCAGCGGCAGGTAGCCGCTTCAATTTATCAAGGCATACTCCGGTATTCTTCGGGTGAGAAATTGAGTGCTGATACCGCAACTGACGTTGAAGCAGAAACGACAAATTAACCTTGTCCCGCTTAATATGTTATAATCATTTTAAATAAGCAGCTACATTTACGCTTACACCTAATAACTACTCTCTTACATAAAGGTGGGACTCATTTCATGTTAACACGTGAACAAGCTCTAGAAGCCGTCGGTTCTGTGACGGCCCAATATAGCGCGGACGCCGTTACGGTCCGCGATGTTGTCGTGAAGGACCGTCAAGTATCGATGACGGTCCTTACAGCCAGCGAGGACGTTCGTCCCTCGCTGGAAGCCGCGCTGCGCGAAGCGCTCGCGCGGGCTGGCGCCGAAACCGTGCACTGCCGGTTTCGCGCGCTGGAGGGCGGCGCAGGCGCAGCTGCCGCGCCGCAAGGCCAGGCTGGCGGCAAGGCGCAGCCAGCCGCAGGGCAAAGCACCGGCCCCGTACAAGGGCACGGGGCCGGGCTCGATAACCCGCTGCTCGATCCCGGCAGCGGGGTGCAGTTCATTGCCGTCGCCAGCGGCAAGGGCGGCGTCGGCAAATCCACGGTGACCGTCAATCTCGCGGTCGCCTTAGCCCGCAAGGGCAAACGCGTCGGCATCATCGACGCGGACATCTACGGCTTCAGCGTGCCCGATATGATGGGCATCGAGACACGGCCCGAGATCGTGAATGAACGAGTCATTCCGATCGAGCGTTTTGGCGTTAAGGTCATGTCGATGGGCTTCTTTGTTGAAGACAACAGCCCGATTGTGTGGCGTGGACCGATGCTTGGCAAGATGCTCCGCAACTTCTTTGCCGAGATCGAGTGGGGCGAGCTGGATTACCTGCTCCTTGACCTTCCTCCGGGGACGGGGGATGTGGCGCTGGACGTTCATCAGATTATCCCGCAGAGCAAAGAAATCATTGTAACAACGCCTCACGCAACAGCCGCTTTTGTAGCTGCGCGCGCCGGCGCAATGGCCATCAAGACCAAGCACGAGATTATTGGTGTCGTGGAGAACATGTCGTATTACAAATGCAGCAAATGCGGCGAGCCGGAATACATTTTCGGACGCGGAGGCGGTGCCCGCTTGGCAGAATCCCTGCATGCCGAGCTGCTGGCGCAGATTCCGCTCGGACAGCCGGACAACCATATTTCCGAGCCGGACTTCTCGCCTTCGGTCTACAAAGCCGAGTCCGAGACAGGCGAACTGTACCTCCATATGGCCGAGCAAGTCATTCAGAAATGCGGCCTTTAGTATAAATAAAGCCCGGACAGGGGAGAGAGCTAACGCTCTCTGACCTGGTCCGGGCTTTTTCACGCTATAATATCTCGGGTTAAGTCGAAGACTCCTGATCGCCGCCTTCGCCTTCACCTTCTTCGCTTTGCTTCTCCTCGTCGGAGGAGCCTTCCTCACCGCCGCCGCCTTCTCCCTGTTTCTTCTCAACCTTTTCATCAGGCTTAGGCTTAAGCTCTTCCTGTACCGCTTTTTTCATCAGATCGAGAACTTCCAGACGGAAGAGGGGGTTTTGCATCGATTCCTGCATCAGAGACATGACTTGCTTCTTATATTGCGTGCTCTGCAGCACTTCAAGAATCATCTTGTCCATCTCAGGCGTCTTTAACGCCTTGATCATTTCCTGTTGATACGTCGGGTCCTTCATCAGCTCTTTGTGAATATCCTTGTTCTGCTTGTTTACGGCCTTGGCGAATTCGCCGGCGAACCGCGTATCTGTCATTAACGTTCGGATGACCTTGTCATACTCCGGAGCAATCAGCACATCCTTTACGGCAAGCCGTACCTGCTCCTGATCCTGCACGGACAATAACTTTGTTCCGCTTCCGTTGTAACCGGACATTTGCTGGGCTGATTCCTGCAGTGCCTTTTGTGCATCTTCCGTTTTCAGAATATCAATAACCATCGACTTCATGTCCTTGTAGCTCATCTGCTGGTTGCTTCCTCCGGATGATTCCGCACCGCAGCTTGTTAATACAAATGTTAGGGCGGAAAGCGCCGTTAATAAAGCCAATCGCATGCGCATGCTCCCACGGTCTCCCTTCTATGATAACACTGCTGAATTTAAACGTAGTATGCGTTAAAGTTCACGGGATTATCATGGCTTCGTGGTTAGCTTTTTATGACGAACGTGGTAAAATAATGGAGGTGCGGGAAGAGGCTTGTACAGCGCGGACTTCGCCGAACATGAAGGAGGATAACTGAATATGAATTTGAAAAGATGGTTTTTTCTTTTTTGGAGCTGCATGGCCGTTGGGGCTGTCATAACAGTCGTCAGCGGGTCGATTATGCAATGGACGGACCAGTCCTTCGGATTTATGGGGCTTGAGGCAGCCGGATTCAACGCCTTCATGATGGCGATGGTCGGCTTATTAATAGGAGCATTCAGCCAGATGGGGTTCTTTGCTTACTTGACCTTGAATTACATCGCATTAAGTATCTTCCGCAAAAGCTATCTCTGGAACGCCCTTCAAGGCTACACCACCGTATTTGCCGTATTTGGCCTCGGATACCTGCTGTTTGAGCAACGGACAAATAACTGGTTCTTCTGGGTGCTGCCGCTTGCTTTATTAGCGTTCTCCCTGGGAGTGGCTTACGTCAAAATCAAGCAAACCAAACCAAGCGCGTTTGTACCAACCACTTTCCTGATGTTCTTTATTACGTTTGTGGAAGCATGGCCGGCTCTGCAAGGGGAGACGAACATATCGGCAATCGTCTTTATGATGATTCCTTTGTTCATCTGCAATGCTTACCAGATCCTCATGCTCCCAAGACTGCTTCAGAAAAATACAACAACCGACTCTGCAACAACTGCAAAGCCGGTCGCGTAATAATCAATAACCCGTATCCGCAGCTGCCGCGGCATCTTCGGTTCCAAGCAACGTAAGAGAGGTCGTTTTGTCCTGAACGGCATGGCCTTCAGACTCCGTTTGGTTAATCAGCTCCGATACGGTGACAAATTCATATCCCTTTGCGCGAAGCTCATCGATAATAACAGGAAGGGCTTCATGCGTCTGTTTCACCGAATCGCTGGCGTGCATAAGAATAATGTCTCCATTATGGGCACGGGTTACAACGCGGTTAATAATTTTGTCAGTTCCGATGTTCAGCCAGTCAAGGGAATCAGTATCCCATTGAATGACTTTGTAATGAAGCTCTTCCGCGATACGGAGCACCCGTTTGTCGAAATCTCCGTTAGGCAGACGGATCAGGTTCGGCTGTTTGCCGGTCAGATCCGATAAAATCGTGTGAGCGGTCGTAATCTGCGTACGGATCTCCTCATCGCTGAGCTTGCTGTAGTTATCATGCTTATGACCGTGGCTGCCGATTTCAAAGCCGTCGCTTACGATCTTTTTGACAATGTCAGGATGCGACTGGCTCCAAGGGGAAGACAAGAAGAAGGTGGCTTGTGTAACTCCTTTTTCCTGCAAAACCTTCAGAATGGGCTCCGTACGCTTGTCCCCCCAGCTAATGTCAAACGTCAGGGCAACAACCTTCTTGTCCGTAGGGACGCTGTATATAGCAGCCGGCTGCTGTGGTGCAAATACCGTGATGTTGTCTCTTTCAGCATAGATTACCCCTACAGAGAAGACGAGCGCGAGCACAATAAGGAAGTTGCGTTTTAATTTCCGACCGTTCAATACATAAAAGAAATTCATCTGTTTAGGATCTCCTTTCTATTGGAAGCTTGTTCTAGTACAATCTATGCTCGTACATCCAAGATATTCATGCTTGTTCAAAACCAACAAAAAGTTGTGAAGGAGAGAAGAGGCATGTTTCGGTGGTCTGAAATAAAAGCTCATTTCAAAATCATGAATCCCTACATTGTGTTTGGATTCATTTTGTTTTTTGCCGGACTTATTGTCGGGGGAACCAACAGCGCGTTCAGCGATTACCTCGAGCAGCAGCTCAAGGCACTGGGGAGTGTAGCGGAGTCTCTGGAGCAGACAGATAATCCGACCTTGGCCTTTATGGTCTTTATCTTTTTGAACAATGCGATAAAATCCATCTTCATCATCTATATAGGAGCGATCCTCGGGATCATCCCGATCTTCTTCCTGGTTATTAACGGAATGGTTGTAGGGTTTCTGCTTCAGCATGTTGCTGAGACGCAGGGAACAGGGGATATGCTTACGGTTGTATTGGGGCTGCTGCCTCACGGTATTATTGAAATCCCTGCTATTGTAGTGGCATGCGCGTACGGAATGAAGTTTGGCGTTCTCTTGCTTAAAGCAATTGGCAGACTGATTATACCGGGGAAGGAAGCGGGCAAATCAGGTCGGGAGATCGAATATTTCATGATCAGATCCGTTCCGGTGGTCGTTATTTTGACGGTTGCACTGCTGATTGCGGCAATAATTGAAAGTACAGTTAGCGTATGGGTAAGTTCGTTGTAATATTTTTCCCAATATTTGAGCATAACAGTAAAGCGGCGTCGTGATGCGTAATCGCGAGACGCCGCTTTTGCTTTCGATTGCCTCGGCGGCAAGCTGCCAGGCCAATACTGCTTAGGAGGGCGCACATTAGTTATGCTAGGAATTCTATTCAACGACAAAGAATGCAAAGAACTCGATTACGTCCTGCGCAAAGAATTAGATGAGATGCTGCTTGATCTGAATGACAATCGTTTAGACGGAGATATTAAGCAAGCCATAACAAGAAGATACAAAATCATCTTCCGCATGTATGCCCGTATTGCATCCCCGAAAGAGCTGTCCCGGTATGCATTAAACGTGCGAAATTACAGGTAGAAAAATCCAGTAAAAAAAGTTGTGAAAAAGGGTTGCAATCCTATAGGCGTCCATGATATATTATCTCTTGTCGCCGCTGAGATAACGCGAACGACACGGAAAAGAAATTGTTCTTTGAAAACTGAACAACGAGCAAAACTGCCCCGTTAGAAATAACGGAAAAAGCGATAAAACAAAGTTTGAGCAAGTCAAACAACCAAGGGGTTTTCGTCGATCGGTTTCGGTCGAACG
>NZ_JAMBNP010000021.1 GCF_023715145.1 Paenibacillus glycanilyticus
GCTGAAGAAAGCAGCAAGAGCAAAAATATCGCTGCAAGGGTAACCCTCTGCAGCGATATTTTCATGAAAAAACGTTTTTATTTACCTATGCGAGCCGTCTTTATAGTGAGCGATCACCTTTTGAGACAGCCCCATTCTTATTTTGGGAGGTGCATTAGGACAATGGTATCGGTAATGAAATTCCATGCAGACATTGTTGTTGAAACAAAAAAACTTACTCATGAAGAATGGCTAATACATCGCCGGAACGGCATCGGCGGTTCTGACCTCGCCGCCATTTGTGGCATATCGAAGTGGAGATCACCTATTCATGTGTATCTAGAGAAGCTTGGGGAAGCACCAGAGGAGCAATTCTCCGAAGCAGCTGAGTGGGGAACTAGGCTTGAGCCCCTCATTGCAAGTAAGTTTGCTGACGAGCATTCTGAATGGGCTATCACCGAGAATAAGGTTATTTATTGTCATCCTGATCATCGTTGGGCAACAGGAAATCTTGACCGCATGATTATTTGCCCCGATCGTGGTCGGGGTATCCTCGAGATAAAAACTGCGAGCGAATTCCTACGCCAAGATTGGGACAATGGTAATATCCCAGACTACTATTATGTCCAGCTCCAATGGTATATGTTTGTCACCGGTTTAGACTGGGGCTACTTTGCTACGCTCATTGGCGGCAATAAGTATCGTGAATATGAAGTCATACGTGATGAAGAACTCATAAATCAGCTTCTAAGACTGGCCAGTGACTTCTGGCATCATAATGTAGTCGTAGGTAAACGTCCTCCGGTAGACAGTTCTGAAGCTTGTGCGAGGCTGCTTGATAGGCTTTATCCCCATGCTCAGAGCAGTAGTACCATCATTCCAATAGAAGAGATTGCACAAATCGAATCGTATTTCGAAAGTAAGCATCAACTCAAAATGTTGGAGGAAACCATCTCAGAAATTAAAAATCAGCTTAAATCCATTTTGGGCAATCATGAAATTGGAATCGCAGGAGACTACAAAGTGAAATGGGAAAACCGCAGTCGATCTGGTGTGGATAGCAAAAAACTCAAGGAGTTACATCCTTTAGTTTACGAGGACTGTATTAAACAAACGAATTTTAGACAATTCAGTATTAAGAAGGAGGTAGTCCATAATGGGCAATGAAGCCACAAGCTTGTTCGAACGGTTAAATGCTCCATTTCTTTACTCTGACTATCAGTACGATAGCTTCGGTGATCGTTGCTACATTTCTGGCCAATGTGTTACAGAGCGATTGAACGAGGTGCTAGGAGTCGGATATTGGAAGTATGAAGGATTGTACGAGACCGAGAAAATTATACAGGAGCCAAACGCAAAGAATCCTCGTGTGAAGATGTATGTTCGATTTAGCCTCTATAATAATGAATTGAAAGATTGGATTACTTTCGTTGATGTTGGAAGTGAACAAGTGAAACCAGGTATGAACGAAGGAGATGCAACGAAGAGTGCAATCACCGATGGCATGAAGAAATGTGCGAGCCGAATCGGTGTTGGGAGCGACCTGTATAAGGGAATGATTACTTGGGATAAGCAAAAGCAAATGATCGTTGTTCCGGCGAGCTATAGCACTTACTATCAACAGATGGGCTGGCCCAATGCTCAATCCGCCGTGCCTGACGTCAGTACTAGCACTCCCCCATCCACTTCAAAAGCTATTAAAGCTTCTCTAACCAACAAGCTAAAGCAGAAAAATACTACCGCGCAATCCGCACTCAAACAATTATGGCAGGAGCTAGCTACAAACTTAGATGGCTTTGATGAATGGGTACAGAAGAAGCAAGCGGAGAAGATGTCCGATCAGCAATGCTGCAAATCTTGCAGAAACGACTATCGGGAAAAAGCGGAAATGCAAGCGCATAAGAAATCGAAGCTCCCCCACCTTAGCGTTATGGTTGGGGGAGTTTCACTAAGGATAAACATTTCACTTTGAAGACGCCATTTAAGAAGCTGCAAGATCAAAAATTGTAAATATATATTATACTCCTGACGCTATGCTAGATAGCGGTCTTCCGGAAGGACGGAACATAGTCTTCAGGATCATAAAATTCCATAGAATTCTTGAGAATTACATAGCCATTCCTTATTCTCAGAGGATACTGAGTAATGTAACTTAAATTGAAATAACGAAGTATAACGTTTCATAATGAAACAATACTGTAAATAAATGCATATTGGTGGTGACACACAGTGTATGATGATTATAATGAAATTATCACAGTTGGACAATTAGCTGAGCTCCTGCAAATCGGCATGAACACAGCATATAAACTGATAAACTCAGGAGAAATTGAATCATTTCGAATTCATAATGTCCATCGCATTCAACGAAGTGCAGTGACGGATTATATTATTAGGAAGAGCACTAGCTGCAACCGAGTTAAAGGAGAATCCTAAAGAATGTTATATATAAATTCCACTTCACAAGAAACTATGAAAACAATAGTCGATACTTATAAATTACCGGTCGAAGCCCCTGCTGAAATCTCTAATATTTCAGCATTAGCCACGTTTGTATTTGAAAGTTGTGTACATCTAATCCCACTTGATATTAGAGATTTTTTTAATGTCAGTAGCGAAAATTCCATTTTTAAATCAGAGCTAACCCTGCATATAATAATTAATGCATATATGGCTCACCTTATTGAAACAGAAGGGAATATTATTCGAACCGGGTCTTTATTTTCGCGGGTATTCGATTTTTTTGGTCTTGCCTTAATTAAAGAAAAGCCGGTTAACAATCTATTCGGAGATAAGAATATTCCTCGAGTTGCAAAAGAGCACTTCAAAAAACTTGCTGGTCATTGGATGCTCCCATCCTCAGATGATTCCCATGCTATCCCTGCATTCGCAACTCCATTGATTGCATTTCAAGCGGTTCATGGAGATTCTCATAAAGTCATTAGCGACTATACGGATAGTCAGCATAGATGGAACTACATGAAGCAGAATAAAGATATAGGTGAAAACTTACATCTACATTTCTACGACAATTTCAAATATTTATTAGATCATTTTCCGAACATCGACAAAATTGAACGCTTGTTTGAGGGAAACCGATTGAGTTATCATCCAACCCTGAACAAGATTTTATTTGAACGAGATTATTACTTAGGGCTTGCAAGTAAAATAGAAATGCTGACAATGCATTATTCCGATCACGCCAAAAATCAATATTATCAATATTTGAGCAAAGTCGCGCTACTTCCAAACATAAATGGTAGATTATATTATTTAACCTCTATACTCACTGGAAGTCATGACCCCTATATCAAAAACGATCATAATATAGAAATACTGACCGAAGACGAGCATTTAATAAGAATTAAAAAAATAAGCTCATCACTTATAGGCATGGCAGTGATAACAATCCCAGTTATGGAAGTCTATTTTCTTTACTTATTGAAGCAGAAAAACCTCTCTTTCAAAGATCACACAATGAGAAATGTCATGGAGGAGTACGGTCGAAATAAGTTTATCGATGAGAGAGTCAAGCCACTGATCATTCCTGGTGTCAAAACAAATATACTTGGCGCAAGAATGAGTGGTGAGTGGGAGCTTGCAGAACTCCCCTATGAAGGGATTCGTGACATATTAAATTTACTCAATAAAGTTTCTGTTCTACATAAAACTACTTTAAGTAATATTTTCATGCAGCCATATCAATACCTAGATAATAATGGATATGATAAATATGATCAGATGGTATTAAGTGATTGTCAGATGGTCGATGCAATCTCAGGTGTGATCGAAGTTAACCATTTTAAATAAGCAGTTCTTTAAATGGAGTTGAATACTCCGGAACAAATTGAGCCATCGTTCTGGTAAGAGAGAGCCACGTCTCCGGCGTTTTTGATCTACGCCTCCGGTAAAGAGAGCCACCCAATTTCTTGAGTGGCTCTCTGTCTTTTTTGTTAAACTATCGTCCCCATTACATTAAGTACATCTCTTAAAACTTTTTTTCTCAAATATAGCTTGTTTTCATTCCTATCAGCGATAACATAGTGTTATTACAAAAACTTAAAAGTCTCAGATGAAATTCCATTTGCTCTCAAGTCACTATAAAGATACCGAACGCAAACATCCTCAACTATTTTTTCTTTGCTATCATTCCACTCATTCGGAAGAGAAATTGGTGCATCCACATTCCAAGATATTATATATCCAGGAACTGATGAATCATCCCAAGACACAATAATATTTACGATCGCATTTGCAAGCTCAACATCATCATTACCTTCTCCAAACCGGTTTACTATAATCTCATAATTATATGAAAAACGATAAGTATCATTTTTTTTCAATGAACGGATATAATCGTCTTCATTTTCATAGCCATTAACCATTAATTTCCCCTCCCAATATAATATAAATATCAATTTGCAAAAAAAGCATTTTTTGTAATTATGGAGTTTTTATGGTAGTGCTGCAAGTATTACTTTGTGTCTATAGAACATAATTAAAACTTTGTGATATGAAACTCCCCAAATCAAATATATAATTATAAAAAAGCTTTCCTAAGTTTGAAGTGCACTCCGTCAAGTAGACAGTACAAAAAATAAAAGTCAATTAAGCGGCCTTCGTCCTGAATTCCATGGGACTGAGGCCGTTTAGTTTTTTCTGTAAACGTTCGTAATTGTAAAGGTGAATGTAGTCATCAATGTCACCTTGTAGTTGCTCAAAGGTTTTATAGGTGTGCAAATAATACTTCTCGCACTTCAACGTTCCCCAGAAGGACTTCATGGATTCGTTATCAACAATGCAACGTCCAACGCGAGACATGCTTTGCTTCAAGTCAGACTCGTCCAGCATCCCTTTAAATCGAAGGGATGTATCTACTCTAGAAATTCTTCTGAAGTTAAACTGCCCCGTTACTTCTACTCGTATATGGCGGCTCCCACCACCGGACATGCGGCTCAATTTTTCCGGACAGGTGGCTCACTACTCACCGGAATGATGGCTCTTTCATACCGAAATATTCAGGAGTTGCCTCTCAATGAGAGGCAACTCCATTTTTTAACCAATAATTATATCATAAATAAAACATGAAAACTAGACGCATTCCCAGAAAAACTAAATTATTTCTCGGAAGTTTCAAGTACTTCTTCTGAAGTATGATCATTCACAGAGGCGCCTCACAACAAATCCTCACAAGGAGAGAGAACGAATGATCACAAAAACATTGCTTAGTAATATGTCTGAAAAAGAAAGTAAGCTGGCCTATCAGCAGATCAAAAAGAAAAAGGATATCCAACTCTTGGCTAGTAATGGAGTAGAATCTGGAGTCTTCATCGATGATACGGCACTCCACCCATTTAATTTAATTATTGGCTTCGCAAGTAATCTGGGTAAAACTTGCACTGGCGTATTTGGTGAAAAGAACTTTTCATTCCCTTCAGATACCCATCCCATTCTAACAAGATTATGGATAGACTGCAGGGAGCAAACAGACATTAAATTTCATATTAATAGCAGCGGTCAGTATTACGGGCTTTCAAACGATGATGAGGAACAACTTGACGAAAAACTACTAATTGTTCTGCTTCATTGCTCTGATTTTATCCAACTGTCTTTATATGATGGGCGATTACCGGTCAGAAAGGTAAGTCATCTATTCACCACTTCAAATCAAGCAATCGAAAAAATAAACACCATTGGACTCAGTATGTTAAATCAGCAGTTTCCAGGGTTATCAGAATATCTGTGTCAGTTGGAAGGTGAAGAGAATGATGACCAATAAAGAAAAATCCATCAATCAAAGAGATATCACCGATGATGGTGATGCTTATCTGGAGGCACTTAAAGAACTAAATATTGGAAGAGTGGCCAGCGCGAGACTAGAAACAATGAATACAGAATTAATTAGCGATGACTATGATCAATCTGAATACGGAACCTTGAGAGGATCATACGCTGAATCACATACCGAAAATATTGAAGAGATTGATATCGCCCCTGCTGCACAGGGGCGGTTAAATCAAGAGTACTATGAGAAACACAACGAGTCGATTGATGAACCTGTTATTCAAATGAGCAACCAACCTTCAAAATCGATTGGCAGCGACTTTCAACCGGAAGAAAATCATTCAGAGTCAAGGATACCATTTGATGTGCAAGTAAAAATGGCCTTCCTAGAAAAAAGAACAGTACGTTGTTGTGGTTCAAGTGTCTTTCTCTATAAAGATGATTTTGGGTACTTTGAAGAACAAAACGAAACCAGCCTTCATATAGCGATACGTGAAAGCATTAGTAGCGACATGGATTTGAAACTGACTAAACATAAGATAGCCGATGTTGTTCATCGCATCGTAAGTAGCCCAGAACTTCAAGTCGATTACGAGGAATTTAATAGTCAAGTTCACTTGATCAACTTTAGAAACGGCGTTTTTGACATCAATACCAGATCCAGCCTCCGCCATAATCCAGCTTATTTGTTTACTAGCTTTATCGATGCTGAATACGGGGATCACCCTTCCCGTATTCGGGTTTATCGGACGTATTCAAATGGGCGTTCAGCAAATCAAGGCTATTATTTCATGAAATTTTTAGAAGACTGTACAGAGGGTGATCCACTCAAGATTAAGTCTCTACAACAGTTAACCGGCTACATCATCAGCAATGAATGGCGGGCTAAGAAATTCTTTGTGTTAATAGGTCTGCCCCATACCGGAAAGAGCGTATGGTTAGCACTGTGGCGTTCATTAATTGGTTCAAAACATACTACTGCCATGTCTCTTAAGCAATTAGGGGAAACTCGGTTCATGACTGCCGAGCTATTTAAATCAAAATTAAATATAAGTGCAGAGATGGATGAGAATGGGTCAATAAAAGCTACTGATGTTATTAAGACAATAACCGGGGGCGATCTACTCACAGCGGAAAAGAAAGGAAAAGACCCCTTTCAATTTTATGGTAAAACAAAACTTGTGGCGGCAGGCAATCATATGCCATTACTAAATAAGCTCGATGGAACTTCAGCTTTCACTGATCGAATCTTATTTTTAATGTTCAACAACACCATCCCTGAAGAGAAGAGAGATAAGTCTCTAATGGATAAGCTGATGAATGAGAAAACGTACATCGTAGAATGGGCAATAGAAGGCTTGCTCGAACTGATGGAGGATAACCTGATCTTCACAGAGAGTGAGGAAGCAACTGCATTTAAGCAACGCTATATCAATGAGTTAAATAACGTTTCAGAATTTGTCAGAGACCGTTGTCATGTCGATTTAGTTAATGATGAATGTAAGGTTCATCGCAAAGCATTATATCCAACCTATAAGCATTATTGTCGTGAAAATGGATTTAAAGCACTCAGTAAGCAAGAGTTTTTCATTGAGATCTTAAAGATAAATGTAAAATCAGCAAAATTTAGAATAGATAAATCCACACCATTACAAGGGTTCCGCGGCATTCGGCTCTTGACTAACGAAGAACTAAAATTGCTAAAAGAATAGTCAGTTTTATTGGCTACGTTGGCTACATTTGATATAGAGCCTTGATTTCACAAGGTTTATAGAGGATCTTCTGTAGATTCAGACAGCTACAGTAAGGCTACAACAGGCTACGACGACAAGTCACATAAATCAAATATATATTATCTTATTGAATAATCCAATTGAAGGAGCTTGATATAACATGGATACCTCAATAAATACAACAGTGACACCTGATAATAAGAATTCCCATAAACGAATTCGTAACACTCTGACATTTGCAGAAGCATGGGACGAGGTATTTGAACGAGCCCTTTCAAAGGACAAGCTATACTCCGAATGCAGAGCCGGACGCATTCCACACCTGAAAATCGGCTCTAAGTTAATTTTCAGACGTGATACTTTGGAAGGTTGGATTCGTGAGCAGGAAGCTGCAAATTTCAAAGTCAGGTAATGACTAATCTTACATGACATCAACTTTATCGGTCCCTTGTGTGCCCCACAAGGGACCGTACTATTTCAGGGAAACGGAGGATAAGTTCAATGGCAAGTATTGAAAAGCGTGGGGTGAACTCATGGCGGTTAGTTGTCGAAGCTGGGTATGATGCTACGGGTAAACGGTTGAAACGGTATAAATCGATTAAGATTGACGATCCAGCACTACTGAAGACAACAAAACGCTTGAAGGATTATCTAAACGATGAATTAGTAAAGTTTAAGATCGAAGTAGAAGCAGGTGAGTATATTGCACCAGAAAAGATGACTTTTGAAGTTTTTGTTCAAGAGTGGGAATCCAAATACGCTCGAAAGCATTTGGCAGAAAAAACATTATATACGTACCAATCTAACTTGAAAACTAGAATATTACCAACCTTTGGCCATTTAAAGTTGGATCAAATCAAAACCATCCACATTGTAAGCTTCCTAGACTCTTTAACCAAAGATGGTGCACGTAAGGGCTATCGAGAAGGGAATTTATCTACAGGTTCGATTGAGATTAATCACCGAGTACTAAAAAATATTTTTTCGAGAGCTGTCGAGTGGAAATTGCTCAAACAAAACCCAGTTTCGGGTGTAAAAAAGCCTGTTGTAAAGTACAAAGAAATTATCCCTTACGATGAGTCTGAGGTTCAACTAATGCTGCAAGCCTTACAAAATGAACCCATTCATTGGCGGACTATGGTGACTCTTGCTCTAACTACTGGTCTTCGCCGCGGTGAGCTGCTTGGCCTTGAGTGGCATCATGTCGATTGGGAAGCCGGAATACTTAGTGTAACCCAGAGCGTTTCGTTGTCCCCTGCTGGTATCGCCCATGTAAAGGAGCCTAAGACAAAATCTTCAAAACGTAAGGTAGCTCTTCCAACATCAATGCTTGATGAATTGAAGGAGTACTACAACTTTAAACTTCAGGAACGTGAAAACATCGGTGAACTATGGAATGGCGGCATGTATAATTTCGTCTTTTGTCATCCCGACGGTAAAGCGTTTCACCAGGAAAGACCCTATTTATGGTTCCGAGAATTTCTCAAGAAAAACAACCTTAGATACATTAAATTCCATACCCTGAGACATACGAGTGCCACACTCTTGATCAATCAAGGAGTTCATGCAAAAATCATCTCAGAGCGACTGGGCCATGGTAATATTCAAGTAACTATGAACACCTACGGATTTGCTCTCCGTTCAGCTGATAAGGCTGCAGCTGAAAAATTCGACTTCATACTAAGACGCAACATAGGAGATTCTTAACATACATTCTCATCTCCCCATAGATGGCGCATTAAAACAGCAAGGTCAAATCTTCATTGATTTGACCTTGCTGTTATTGTTAATGAAGCATTCTGCCACCTTTTAAATTGATTGCATCCTTGACCACTTGTCTTAGAATGGTTAAGTATTCATGTGATGAAAGCGTGGCTGCTTCTCCAGGGATCGGAGCGGCTATTTCAAAAATACTCTCCATGTGCTTAATTCTTTCGACAGTGGAGCCCCTTCCAGCAAGATTAAAGGCTTCATTCCAAGGTGTTTGACGCTCTGCCCATAACCGCTCTGTGGCTAGATTAATAAGTTTCGAATGAATCTCCCTTGCGATTCTGTCAACAGCTTCTTTTTTCTCTTCATCAGCAGTATTACCTGGCACCCAGCGAACAGGCTGGTTTAAGTACATTCTAATATGATCCATTAAACGATCTTTTAACTCAGGAATAGGTCGAAGATTATCATATTCAAGATTATCGTAATTAAGCGCAAGCCTGCGGGATATTGCTTTTAATCGTGCCCAATGTTGAACCGGTTCATTTGAAATGCTTATCCTCCCAAACCTTCCTTTCCAAATATCATGAAATCTCCTCGTTGCATTTTGCACAGCTATAATCAAATTTGCTTCATCGTAATAAGGAATAGCATCGCTTACCTTCTCAACAAAAATACTTGTTTCCAATGCCGCAACTAAGTTTTTCAGTTGCTCGAGTGTATTTTTGTCCTTTTCTTCAACATTTTGATCTAAGCATCCCATATAATACGAACGCTCAGGAAGCATCAGATCCAAATTAACTGCAACTTCATTGCCTAAAGTCTCCCGAATTCGTGTAACAACTTGATTAAGAGAAGCACTTACATGATTCACTCGACTTTTCCTAGTTGGCAAGTTATCACCTTTCAACTCGTCAAGATGAGTAAAGCATATTCGCAACTTAGAAATGTGTCCACTAGATGCAAGTTCTTTTAAGACCGCCTGTGATGCCGCTTGCATTGGCTGTTTTGAACTATCAACAAGCAGAATCGCATCACTAGTTTCAAACTTTTTGGATGTTTGGGATGGCAGGCTACTTGCTGACGTTACTGTATGGCCGATGCCCTGCCCATCGATCAATACTAACCTTGGCACAACAGTATATCCAGTAGGTATGAATGGGCCTTTAACTCTTATTCCTTGAACGAGTGGAGTAAGTAATTTTCCAAAATGAGGTGCATAATTACTCGAGAGGCTTCTCACATTCTGAATAAACTCACTTCTATCATTGGTTCTAAAGCTCCATCTTATCGGCCATTGCTCGCCATCGAATTCTAGGTGTCCTTCTTTCAACAACTTAAATCTTTCCGTCATCTCATCCAGCATATCATCAACTAATCTATGAAACTCTCTCTTTTGTCTAAGCTCCTCATCCATAATCTCTTCAAATGCCGTTTTATCCTCCGCACCTAGCGAATCAGGATTAAGATTAAACTCTTTCACCAATTGATTTTTTACCTTCTCACTTACCAAGGCTAACTCATTTACTTGCGATAGAAACCCCTTAATCACTAACTGAAACTTAGCATTTTCTTCTTTAGTCACTCGACCTTTAAATAAATCCTGATCTTCATCCTCATCTACTTCATCTTCATCATCTAAATCTATTGTAGGGTCACCTAGTACATAGAAAAAGCGAAATCTTTGTTCGCTATGCTCTAGTAATCGCATTGTAACTATATCATTGTCCAATCCGTTAATTTTCGCCAACACCGCCGCCATAACACAATCTTCAAGATGTAATCGAATTTCTCTAAGCTCGAAAAATGTTACTATTGTCTCGAAGTAACCCTGAGAACAAATTACCTCTATATCGGATACAGTTGTTTTATTGGGCGAAGTCGACGGGAACCGTTCCTTCTTTGGATCAGTGCCGATTAACTGCCTTAGAAGTGTCGTTTTCCCAGCCCCTGTTGTGCCAACTAAGAGGACCTTAGCATATCCTTGTTCTGCTCCAGGTAGCGGTAATGCAGCTTCCCTCAAGCTAAAATAGTCTGTATTTCTGGGCTCTAACGTGTCATAAAAAGCATCAACAATTTTTACATCATATTTTAGAAGCGCAAATTGCCTGGCACTTAGGTCCCAAAGTGTTTTATCAGAAAGAATTTCATTCATCTGCTCAACCAAACGTTGTGCTTCATTCTCGTCAGTGGTGCCAAGTCCCCTCCTAACTCTAAGACCAGCTTTTCCTGACGAATCCTTACGTACTGGATGTCTAAATACAATAGAATACGATTGCCTCCCGGCACCAAGCACTTTGCTTGCTTTGTAGCCCATAGTCAGTACCTCCTCATTTTTTGTTGTTCCACAGAGTATTTTGTTGTGTTCCATTGTATGTAATTATGCACCACCAACATATAACTGTCAATTATTTCATTGGATTTTTATGGTTCTACTCATTTGATTAATAAACTGAAATAGGGACGTGCTTATCGCACGTCCCCGTTTCGTCCCCCACTAGTATATTGACTTACTCAGAACCCTTATAAATCAACACACAAACACTCTCGATATGTGTCGTATGCGGGAACATTTGCACTCCGCGGATCCGCCACCTCGCTGATTTCCTTGCAAATGCTCAGCATCTCGGTAATGCTTCAAAATAGCTAAATCCACACTCAAAAACACCCCCAAAAGTCCTCCCCCGCATCTCACGACACGGAAGCTACCCCTTAAAGGTGTTTTCTAATTTCTAATTTTCTATTTCCTATAACACAGTCCTCAAACTCCAAAGCTCCGGGAAATACCGCTGACTAACAACATGCTTCAAGTAATCAACGCCTGAAGAACCGCCGGTTCCATGCTTGAAGCCGATGACCCGCTCCACCGTTCCCATATGGTTGAAGCGCCACTGCTGCTGGCGGCTGTCGATATCGACGAGCTTCTCGGCGAGCTCGTACAGATCCCAATATTGCTCGACGTCGCGGTACACGGTTAGCCAAGCTTCCTTGACGCTCTCGTTCTCCGCATAAGGCTGCGACCAGTCACACTGCAGGCAGTCTGCATCGACGGTGAGGCCTCGTGCCGCAAGCGCGCCAATCGCCGCATCGTAGATGCTCGGCTCATTCATCGCATCGCTCATCTGCTTGTGCAGCTCCGGTTGATGCTCATAGACGGCAAGCACGCTTGGCTTCTTCAGACCCAGCATGAACTCGATCATCCGGTTCTGATAGGACTGGAAGCCGGAGGAGCTGCCGAGCTTATGACGGAATTGCATGTATTCCGCTGGCGTCAACGTAGATAATACGTCCCAAGATTGGATCAGCTGCTGCTGAATTCTGGATACTCGTGCGAGCATCTTGAACGCAGGCTCCAGATTATTTTGCTGGATACTTGCTCGGGCTGCGCTTAGCTCATGCAGGATCAGCTTCATCCACAGCTCGCTGGCTTGGTGGATGATGATGAACAGCATTTCATCATGATGATCAGATAGTCTGTGCTGGCTGGATAGAATCTGATCTAAGTGAAGATAGTCACCGTATGACATCGATTTCGAGAAGTCGGAAACGAGATTTTCTTTGTTTTGCGGCGTATCGGCCATCTGTTCATAAGCTCCTTTTCTATGGTGTGTGTGATCGAAGTACAGCTCGTACAGGGCTGCCGTCCGCTTCTGTAAGCGGGAGTGGCAGCGCGATTAATTCGTAATCCCCAGGGGAGACATGGTCGAGATTGAGCCCTTCCAGGATATGAATGTCATGGGCATGCAGGCCGTGATGGGCCGCAAGCTCCTTGCTGTCCAGCGGATCAACCGAAGGAACATCTACTCCGATCAGCCGGATGCCTCTAGCATGCAGGAACGGTCCAAGATCCGCTCTCAAATACGTAATGTCGGGCGGAAATTCATCTGGATTAGTCCAAGAGCTCGTGCGCAGCAGCAGACGGGTTACCCCTTCGAGCTCATACGCTGCCAGATCCTCCGCACCGATACTCGAGCGGCCGGATACTTCAATCAAGCGCGCCGGCCCTGCATATAGCTCCAGATCCAAATCCATTACCTTACGCCCATCATTATCGAAGTGAAACGGCGAATCGATATGCGTGCCCGTATGAATGCTCATCGTCAGCCTGCCAACGTTCACCGATCCGCTCTGCTCCTTGGACCAGCTTACTTCATAGGAGAATGGCGTGTCTCCCGGCCAAGTTGGCGTCCCGTTAGCAAGAGGACGAGAAATATCGATTAAGGTCATCCAGATTCTCCTTCCTCCATCTTATGCGACGACATCCCGCATATTGGCGAACTTCTCGTATTGCTTTTCCGCCATGACGGTTTTCAGCCGCTGCACGGTTTCCCATACGTCGCTATAGCTGGTATACAGCGGAACAGGCGCGAGTCGAATAATGTTCGGAGCGCGGAAATCCGGCACGATATGCTGCAGCTCCTTAAGCGCTTTGCAGATTCTCGCAGCTTCCGCATGCTCGAGACTCACATGTCCGCCTCTGCGTTCGTCCTCGGTAGGATTGCCAAGCGTGAAGCCCATATCGCTCAGTTCGTGCTCAATCAATTGCATCATATAACGCGTGATATGCAGCGACTTCTGACGCAGCTTCTCCATTGTCGCTTCGGCGAATAGCTCCAGCGAGCCAATAAGCGGCGCCATGCTGAGGATGTTAGGCGTTCCAATCTGAAACGCTCCCGCCGTGTCCGCTTGATGGAACTGATGCTCCATATCGAACTGCTTCTCTTTATGAGAACCGAACCATCCCGTTAAGCCTGGGGTTGTGCCATGATGCTTGCGATTAACATACAGGCTGGCTGTCCCTCCCGGTCCGCTGTTCAAATATTTATAATTGCACCAGAAGGCAAAATCGACATCCCATTCGCTGAATGAATGCGGAATAGACCCGACCGAATGACAGCCGTCGAAGCCAATCAGAATACCGCGCGCATGAGCTTCAGCCGTTAGACGCTTCATATCCAGCAACTGCCCGCTCCGGTACAGCACCGCAGGGAGCACAATAAGCGCAACTTCGTCCGTCATTGCAGCGATGATGTCTTCTTCTTGGAGAAAACGTCCATCGCGGCTGGCCACTCGAATGAGATGCTCATCCGGATCGTAGCCGTGCAGCTTCAGCTGGCTTTGCAGCGCATAGATATCGGAAGGGAAATTCAGCTCGTCGGCCAAAATTTTTGTGCGAGTACCTTGGGGCTTATAGAAGGTCGCTACCAGCTGATGTAGATTCACGGTTGTGGAGCCCGTTACGATCACTTCATCAGCAGATGCTCCAACAAGCGGCGCGCTCATGGCGGCCAGCTTTTCCGCGAGATAGAACCACGGATGCTGACCCTGCGTCCAGCCGTCGATGCCTTGGTGTTTCCAAGCACCAAGAACGTCCATTATGGATTGCTCCGCGCGCTTCGAGAGCAGGCCCAGCGAGTTGCCGTCCATATAAATGGAGTTCGGATTGATGTAAAATTCATCCCGATATGAGGCAAGCTCATCATGTTCATCGAGCTGCCGGGCATATTCCTTGGAATATGGATCTAAGTCTTGTTGTTCTTGAACCATCATGTGCCTCCTTACTCCTATTGAATGTGAATTCATCATTGACTTGATTATCTTAACGTAGAGCTTTCGGGAGCGTCAAACGTTCCGGCAGGCCAGATGCGAATTATTAAATTCCTTGAATAAAACTTGAAATCATCCTCTTTAAAAAACGCAGAGCTATCCAGCCCAAAATAAAAAGTGGTACAATTTGGACGATTGTTCGAAAGAGCAATTGGACTTATAAATTTATTCATAAGGGAGCTGCATCGATGAAAATTGGTTTTCTCATTATCGATATGCAAACCGTGCATCTGGAGGGAATGGATAAGAAAGCAATCGATAGAGCGTGCGAGTACATAAATTATGTCTCAGACAAGCTTCGCTCAAAAGGTCAGATGGTTGTTCACATTCAGGATATTGAAGGCATTTCCGAGAGCAATAAAGACGTATATCAAACCATAGCAAGTATTGATCGAGAAGAGACGGACGTTGTTGTAACAAAAGAGTTCTCGAACGCATTTTGGAACACAGAGCTGGAGCAAGTGTTAAAGGACCAAGGAATTGAGCTCTTAATCCTTGCCGGTACGGCAGCCGAGCATTGCGTCTTGTTTACGTATAACGGAGCGGTGGAACGAGGCTTTAGACCCGTCATCTTGCAAAACGGGATACTGAGTTCGAATAGTGATGCCGTAACATCCTTGTATCGAGACAGAAACGTCGTATCTTACCCGGTAGTCCCTTATTTAATCCATGAATAGAAAGAGGCTGTCCCAGAAGCCGCGGCGACTGTGGGACAGCCTTTTTTTAGTATGTTGGATTCGCTCCAATGAAATCTAAAGACTTGGTGCACACGTAAAAGCTACGTTGGATTGGCTCCAATAGGTGACTCTCGGAAGAAGCAACTATCGACCAAATGAGCCGATTACCCTGTATGGAATCCAACGTAGATTGAGTTATTTGAGCAAAACGCCCCATTATGCTGTATGAAATCCAACGTAGCTGCAGCTTGATCGACTCTAGCTCTAGCTCCAGATCTGGCTATAGCTATGGCTATAGCTATGGCTATGGACTCTAGCTAAGGCTAAAGCTCTAGCTCTAAGCTCCAGCTCTAAGCTCCAGCTCTGGCTATAGCTATGGCTATGGACTCTAGCTGAGGCTAAAGCTCTGGCTCTGGCTCTGGCTCCAGCTCTGGCTCCAGCTCTGCCTGCCACTCAGTTCCAGCCACGAGCACGCATGCGCTGCGCCGACATAGCGGCGCCAGGTCTGCAGCTTAGCGAGCCTCTTTCAAGACGGCCTCTTTCTGTCCATCTACTCATGGACAGCCGCAGGCCGCTCCTTCGCCTTATCCGACTCGATCGCGTTGCGAGTCGCAGCCTCCCGATCCTGGCTGAGCTCCTCGATCGACTTCGTCTTCAGGCGCGCAGCGCCTTGGTAGTTCTCGCGCGTTGGCAGCAGGTTGCCGCTTGCCAGCCGCTCCTCCGCAGCAGCAATCGCGTCCTTATACTGCGGAAGCCACTTCGCTTGCGCGACGAGCATCTCATCGGCCATCTGCCAAATTTCCTTCGGATTACATACCGCGCCAACAAGCGGGTCCATCATCATCGCTTGGCGGAGCAGCTTGTCGTCGCCGTGAACGGCGGCTTCTACGGCCATGCGCTGGACGGAGATGCTGACGTTGCAGACGGCTGCGGGGCCAAGCGGCAGATCGCCGACAACCGGCATGTTGATGCCGTTGCGGTCGACATAACCCGGCGCTTCAATGATGGCATCGTCCGGCAGGTTGGTGATCACGCCGTTGTTCACGACGTTGAAGTGACCGCGGTAGACTCGGCCAGTCTCGAGGCCTTCAATAATGTAGGAACCATGCTCTTCGCCGCGGTTCTCCGCCGTATACTTGAATGGCTCTGCCTTCATCCAGTTCGGGAAGTCGGTCTCGAACCAGTTGCGGCCTTCGGTACAGACGCGCAGGTAACCGCCAGTCTCGCCGTTAATCCATACGCCAAGGTCAATCCAGTCCTTGATCTCGTCCGCACGCTTGCGGTACCAAGGCACGTATTCGCTGAGGTGTCCGTTGGATTCGGTGGAGTAGTAGCCGAAGCGGCGCAGCATGTCGATGCGGACCTTCTCGGTCTGGGCGAATTCCGGAACCGACTCGAATGCTTCCAAGAGATCCCCCGTACGATCTACGCCATCCGTCTTCACGGAGATATACCACGTCTGATGGTTAATGCCCGCGCAGATGATATCGACGTCCTTCTTCTCGCGGCCCAGCGCACGAGCGATTTGGTGATGTCCGCCTTGTACGCCATGGCAGAGACCGATGGTACGTACACCGCCGTACTTGTTGCATGCCCAAGTCAGCATCGCCATTGGGTTCGCATAGTTGAGTAGCAGCGCATTAGGCTCCGCAACCTCGCGAATGTCCTTGCAGATGTTCAGCATCTCGGCGATGCCGCGCTGGCCGTACATGATGCCGCCCGCGCAGAGGGTATCGCCGACGCACTGGTCGACGCCGTATTTTAACGGAATGTCTATATCGTACTGGAATGCTTCCAGACCGCCGATCCGAACCACACAGAAGACGTAACGCGCATCCTTAAGCGCCTCTCTGCGGTTCGTAGTAGCCTGAATCTCGATGGACAAGCCATTCTCGTTGATGTCTCTTTGCACAAGCTGGGTCACCATGTCGAGGTTATGCTCGTTGATGTCTGTAAAAGCAACCTGGATATCCTTAAACTCCGGCACCGCGAGCAAATCTCTCATCAAACCGCGCGTGAAGCCTATACTTCCCGCGCCTACGAATGCTACTTTAAAACTCACAAAAAACGCCTCCTCTTCGCCTATCAGGGTTTTGTTATTCATTACCCTTATTCTAGCAGGCGGAAAAAGAAGGCGTTTCCAAATTCGCAACGGGTTGCGTTAGATCTTGTCAACTATTTCAACTTCATAGTCGGTCCAGCTTGTAATTGACTTCTTCGAATTGCGATATTCGGCTGGCGATGCTCCGGTCATTTTCTTGAACAGCATGCTGAAATATTGGCGGCTGTTCAGCCCGATATGATCCGCGATCTCGATGATCGGCACGTCCGTGCGGGCGAGCAGCATTTTCGCTTTATCCATTCTCAAATCTACCAGATACTCATTAATGGTCTTGTTCATATTCGCTTTGAAAATACGCTGCAGATACACGGGATGCAGATTAACCGCCGCCGCAATATCCTTGGCTTGAATAGCGGTATCGTAATACTGGTGGATATATTCCGTCGCGTGCCGCACGTAATGATGAATTTGGCGCTCCGCGCTATTTTTCGATTCAACGGCAACCAGCCGGGCAACACGAACGAGCAGCTGGGACATGAGCAGATTCGTCATCATCTCGCGGCCCCGTTCAGGATCCTCACCGCCCAGATCCAGCTCAAAGACCAGATTTCTCAGGTTCACCTGAATGTCTTCATAGTCTCTTAGCACAATCGTATCCAGCCGCTGCTCCAGGAGCTTCGCAAACATCGGGTTATGGTTGGCAAGCTGGTTCATCGACGGATAAATGCCCTCGCAGGGCTGAAAGCCAAACTCCACGTTCAGCATCCGGCATGGACTGCCGCTCTCGACGATCAGCCTATGCGGCACCTCGGCATCCAGCATAATGAGATCGCCTTTGCGCATCGCAATGACATCCTTGTCCGTCTCCACGGTGCAGTTCCCGGAGATGACATACATGAATTCGGTCCAGTCATGCTGATGAAAGCCCATATGGAAGTCTTCCCACTGCTTGTAGTAGTACGCTATCACCTTCGGGCGGAAATCCCCGGACTCCCGCCAATTCGCATCATAAAAGCTGTTCGCGCTCATGGTTTTCCCACCTTTGCAACCGATATAGCCTCTATGGTCAGCATATACCTGCCGGAAAGGAAGGTCAACGCTTCTTGCAATCCTCAGCCCTATGCTTCCGGATACAGAACAAAATACCTCGTCCCAAACTTCACGGTATAATGCTCGGTTGTAATGCCATGCAGCTTCAGGCGTTCCTTCAGCTTCCTATAATAACTGTCTAATCTGCCCCTATCCTTCTTGTTCCCCGGCTCCAGCTCCAGATTATATCTAGCCTTAAATATCTTCTGGGAGGTACAGGTTAACCCTTCCGTGATCATCGTGAATAACACGCGAATATCGTCGGCGGACAGCCTCATAGCCTCGCCCTTCGCAAGCGATTCCCCTTTGCTCAAGTCCAAATAGATATCGTAATTCACCGGCCGGTGCTGATTATACACCTGCGTGAGCTGCTTCTTCGTCTTGGCTTCCTTCCGCACGCTGATGTCCGAATGTATGTAAGTCAGGACTTCCTCCAGCTCTGCCTCTGGATCCCCGTCTTCTTCAAGGGCTTCACGCAGCAGCTTCTGTGCGATCTCGCATTCCTCTTCCGTCAAATTCATCTCTCTAGCTTCCTCCTGCCCCACTTCAAACTGCCTCTTACTTTGCAAAAAAAGCCTCTGCCTTGTCCCGGTGTTCATCCGTAATATGCGAGCTTATAGCCTTGTAAGCGACGAATATCGCGGTCGCATCATCCCCATAGCCGACAAGAGGGAAAATATCCGGAACAAGATCGATAGGCAGAATCCAGTACGCTAGCGCGCCAATCGCCGTTACTTTTACCTTGGTCGGGGTATTCGGGTCCATAGCGCAGTAGTACATGGCAACCGCTTCCTTGGAGAAAGGCACCTTGGACGCATATTTTCTAACCTTGGACCAGAAGCCGTTATTGACGTACTTCAATTGCTCCTCATGGTCCCCGATCTTGGAGGTCCAGGAGTCCGTATCCACTTCCTCCTCTTGCGCATCCGTTCGG
Source organism: Paenibacillus glycanilyticus (assembly GCF_023715145.1). Lineage (GTDB taxonomy): Bacteria > Bacillota > Bacilli > Paenibacillales > Paenibacillaceae > Pristimantibacillus > Pristimantibacillus glycanilyticus_A. The sequence continues at coordinate 19,576 of NZ_JAMBNP010000021.1, forward strand.
GCCGATTCTACGGTAGTTGCAATCTCCTCATCCGAAAAGGTTGCCGGGATCACATCATCCTGCGCAAGGCTCTCCTGGCAAGCCCCGCATTTCGCGTGCCTAAGCTTCTGCGCTTCTACTTCGTTTTTCTGTCCGCAGTTTGGACATTCAATCACAATGACAGACATCGCTATCCCTCCATTCATTCGATTCCATCTATTCGTTTACGTTAGAATATGATTGGACAACAACAAATACCCTCTTATCATCATTAAACAAAAAAGCCATTCTTTAGACAATTAACTTTTGTTAACTTTCTGCATAAAGCTCCCCTCCCTTGGGCGACAATAGCCTTTGGGTGCTGAACCGGTGCCCGACTACCAACACGTATAGGGGGAATATCCGTATGGCAAAGCCGGACAATCGGTCGGATAACGCAGAACATCTGCAGGAGCACATTGCGAATACGCAGCAGAACATCAATGAGACTGAGCAATATTTGAACGAGTTCAGCTCGGAGATTAGCAGTTCGCAGCAAAACGAGCTTAAAGAAAAGAACGAGCGCCGCAGAGAAAGTGTTGCAGAGTTCGAAGAAGAACTAGACGACGAAGAAGCTTAACGGAGCAAAGATGACTTCTGATTATGTCAGGAGTCATCTTTTTTCATATTCGCAACCTATGCTATACTGTCGCTAACTACTCAGATATTCGCATCGACAAAGGAGCAGGTTGGATGAATTTTGAACAATGGATTGCACCCGAGCAATATAGTATAAGCTCCGAGATCGAGCGTCATCAGTCGGATAAAATCGCGCTGCAGCTGCTGGATGATCAGGGCCAGACGACAAGAATTACATATAATGAGCTGCTGAAGCAGGTGAACCAGCTTGCCGGCGGCTTGAACGAGCTTGGTCTGACAAAAGGCGACCGCGTCCTCGTGATGGTGCCCCGAACGATCGAAGCGTACATGATCTATATCGCATGCCTCAAGCTGGGACTTGTGATTATTCCGTCCTCCGAGATGCTTCGGGCCAAGGATCTGTCCTATCGCCTGAATCATTCGGAAGCGCGCGCGGTTATCGCATGGGCGGAAGGTACCGCGGAGGTAGACCATATTACGGAAGAGCTGCCTTCGCTGCAGTTCCGGATTGACGCGAGCGGCGGTCAAGCTGGCGGCTGGATCTCAATCCGCACCTTAATGGATGGTCAACCGGAAGAACGCGCGGCCGCTCCAACCCACCGCGACGATATGGCGATTCTTGCGTATACGTCGGGGACAACCGGCAATCCAAAGGGCGTCGTTCACAGCCACGGCTGGGGTTATGCGCATCTGCGCATCACATCCGCATGGCTTGGCATTCAAAGCTCGGATCTGGTCTGGGCAACTGCCGCGCCGGGCTGGCAAAAGTGGATCTGGACTCCGTTCTTATCCGTTCTTGGCAGCGGCGCAACCGGCTTTATCTATAACGGCTCGTTCAGCGCTGAGCGGTATCTGGAGCTTATCCAAGAGAACCAGATTCAGGTGCTGTGCTGCACGCCAACGGAATACCGCATTATGGCCAAGACCGATGGCTTATCCCAATACGATTTGTCCTCGATCCGCAGCGCGGTATCGGCTGGAGAGCCCCTCAACCGGGCAGTGATCAAGCAGTTCGAGGATCTCTTCTCCTTCATCATACGAGACGGCTATGGCCAGACGGAAAATACCCTCCTGATCGGCAATCTGAAGGATTCCCCGATCAAGATTGGCTCCATGGGCAAGTCCATTGCTCCGGGACTAGTCGAGATTATTGATGAGGAAGGCCGCCCGCAGCCCATGGGTGAAGTTGGCAGCATCGCCGTTCATGCCGACATGCCCGCCTTGTTCAAGTCGTATTACAAGGATCCCGGGCGCAAAGGCGCCAATATCGTTGGCTCCTACTTCATTACCGGCGACCGGGCGAGCCGGGACGAGGAAGGTTATCTGTGGTTCGAAGGCCGCGGAGACGATATTATTATCAGCTCCGGCTATACGATTGGACCGTTTGAGGTGGAAGAAGCGCTGCTTCGCCATCCATCCGTCAAGGAATGCGCGGCTGTCGCAAGTCCGGACGAAATCCGCGGACATGTCGTTAAAGCCTTTATCGTGCTTAGGGATGGTGTAGCAGGGACGCAAGAGCTCGTGAAAGAGCTGCAGGATCATGTCAAATCCGTAACGGCGCCGTACAAGTATCCGCGTAAAATCGAATTCATCAGCGAGCTGCCGAAAACCAACTCCGGCAAAATCCGCCGGATCGAGCTTCGCCAGCGCGAGGCGCATCTGAACTCCTAGTAGAATGATTTGTCTTAGGAGTAGCAAGGACTAGCAGTTGTGCGGACTACGTTGGATTTCCTCCAATTAAGCGGTCCTTCTTACGCTGATTCGCATGTTTACGTTGGATTTTATACAACAAAATGCACATCGTTTATTCTGGTACTTGCCGAATAGTGTACGAATGATGGATGAAATCCAATGTAGGGGTATGCAGCATTAGAATAGCTTAAATGAACTGGATGAATTCCAATGTGTGCAAGCAAACAACGATGACTGTCATCGGTTTAGATGCTTGTGCAAATAAATAAGGGCTGTACCAAAGTCATTCTGGATGACTTTTGGTACAACCCCTTCTTTTACTTCATATAACTATACTTTTAACGAAAATGCCGCATTATCGAAGTTGCCGACATACTTCTTGCCTGTCTCGCCAGTAACGGACGTACCGGTAAGTACTAGATAGACGTCTTGAATGCCAGTCAGCTTCTGCGTCAAGCTGCCGCTCTCAACCTTGTACGTTCCCCAGCTTCCTGCCGTTGGAGGAACGGCGATTGTCCCCACCAAAGTGCCGGTTGGACTGCCAAGTCGCACCTCAATTGCAGAGTTATTAAAGCAGTTGGACGAGTTACTCGAATACTCAACCGAGAAGCTGTTTACGCCTTGCGTGCCAAAGTCCATTCGTTTATAGGCGAGCCATGCGCCGTTAAACGTGTTCTTCACTTGCTTGCCAGCTCCGCCTTTACCCGCTTCAGTACCGAGTGGATCGCTATTTGCTGGATTCCGCTCCGCAGTCAAAGCATCATATGACTCCAGCTCCAACTTGGCATAATCATTGCGAACAGACTTATAGCCAAGTGTGAAGCTGTCATAGTTGCCCACGTACAGAAGGTCCGAAGTTGTACTTCCCGTCATGACGATGTACAAATCCTGTTTGCCTTTAACCGTTGTGTTAAGGTCCGCAGTTACGGTATTATATTGACCCCAAGCACTCCCTGTATTAGGGATCGATACTGTTCCGACAACCGTACCATCGTAGCTGCCTAAGCGGATCTCCGCTTTTACATCCGCAGGAGCTCTATTGGTTGGTGCGTCGTAGACGATAGATATTTGGTTCTTGCCTTTCTGCGAACCAAAATCAACATCCTTGAAGCCCAGCCATGCACCGGTATACGTATTGCCGATCGTTTTGCCGCCATTGTTGTTCTCGATCTTCATTGCCTGTTTATTGAACGTATTAAGAGCCGTATTCCAATCCGTCTTGTCTTCGAATTGTACGGTGACTTGCTCCTGATCAGGCTGCTCCGGCTCCTCTGCTTTCAGGGAGAACGCCGCGTTATCGAAGTTGCCGATATATTTCTTGCCTGTCTCTCCTTCTGCCGCAGTACCGGTAAACACCAGGTACACATCCTGAATGCCAGTCAGCTTCTGCGTCAGGTTAACGCTGACCGTAGCATACGTTCCCCAAGCGCCTGCCGTAGGAGGCGTCGCGACTTTGCCAACCAATGTACCCGTTGGGTTGCCAAGACGAACCTCGACAGCCGAGTTGTTATAGGTGTTTGTGGTGTTGCCCGAGTATTCGACCGCAAACTTGTCAACGCCTTCGCTGCCAAAGTCCATCTTCTTGAATGCCAGCCATGCGCCGTTGAACGTATTGGCCACTTGCTGGCCAGCTCCGCCTTTGCCCGCTTCTGTCTTGAGCGGCGTGTTGCCATTGCCCGTATTCACGTCCGTGGTCCACTCGTCGTACGTTTCAAGCTCCAGCTTGGCATAATCCGATCTAATCTTCTCGAACTTGAACCAGTCGAAGTTGCCGATGTACGGAAGGTTATTAGGCGTTCCGGCTACCATGACAACATACAGCTTCTGTGCACCTGTCAGCGTTTTTGTCAGCTTCGCGCTTGTTGCGATATAGCTGCCCCAGCCTGCATTCTTATCATCCAGATCAACGGTCCCGACAAGCTCGCCGGTCTCGCTGCCAAGTCTGAACTCCAGCTTGGAGCCGGCAGGCACTTTATCCGTAGGCGCGTCATATTGAACGGTTACGCCATTAAAGCCTGTTGAACCAAAGTTCACATTATAGGCCAGCCATGCGCCGTTAAACGTATGGGCAACAACCGTTCCGCCGTTCCCGGCTTCCGTCTGCAGGGTTTTGCCGTCCGGATGCGTAGCCGGTGTCCACTCTGCGCGATCCTCGAATTGAACCGTCATTTCGTTGCCCGGCTCTTCCGGTGTTTCCGGTTCGTCCGGCTTCGGCTCCGGCAATGGGATTGGCACCGGCACCGGATCTTCAATAACCGGTGGACCTTCCGGATCCGGAAGCGATCCAGGTTCTGTCTGCTGGACAATTGGATCGGCCAGCCACAGCGGCGACTCGAAGATATTGCCGTTGAACTCATTCACAAGGTAGACGTTCACCTTGTACTTGCTTGCATCCACGTTGTAGATTTGCGAAATATCGAAGCTGCCTGTCTTAACCGGCACCGCGCTGGATACCCATGCGCGCTCTTTGCCGTCCATCAGCTGGAAGACAACAACCGCGGAATCAACATAATCGCCTTTTAAGGTACCTGTTACATCAACAACCATGTTGCCGTCTTGATGAATATTGGCCTTCAGGTCGTATACATCCCATTTCACATCAGAAGTGTAAGCTTCCGTAGAGAGTAGCGCTTCACCAGCTGCACGGTTCTCCTTCAAGTTAGCCATTACTCTGACCTGAATCTCTCCTGGTGCGTAATTGAGAGGTCCAACCGTCTGCGGATTGGCTGTAGCTTGTCTCCAAGACTTACCGCCGTCCGTACTGAATTGATAGTCGCTTGCTGAGTCGATGCCTTCTACAGGCGTCCACCCAATTGTGTTCATTTTATCGTCTGTCACCGGATTCGTTGGCGCGGCCGGAATCGTCAGCTCGCGAACGGCTTCCAGGCTGAACTCAAACGCGATATCCGAGCTCGTCGCATTGACCTGGTGAATCTCGGCAGTCAATACGTTCGTGCCGTCAACCAGATAGGAAGGATCAATGATAAATCCGACGCGATCCCGCTCATCGCCAACCGTTGCGTTTGCATACGTGCCGTAGCCTACGCCGCCTGTTGGCATATTGGTACGGAACACCTCATGCCCGTTCAGGTACAAGACCGCGCCGTCGTCGCGGATCAGGCTTCCGTCCAGCTCAAGGATCTTATCGATATCCTTCGCTTCAAAAGTCTTGCGGAAATACGTCGTTACGTACTTGTTGTTAGCATCCGGACCATAACTCACCTTGGTTGCCGGCTTGTTATAGCTGTCGTAACCAAGCATAGCTTGACCGGCGCTCCAGCTGCTGTCGTCGAAATTAACTTCCGTCCAGCCTTCGCCTGCCGCTTGGCCTTTGTCATAATATTTCCAAGTCGATTTCTCGGCGATCAACGGTTCATGATTCAAGTTATTGTCGATCTCAGCCGAATAATCCGTTGTTGGAGGAGCCGCGCTTGCTTTGGCACCCCAGCTGTAATTAGGCGTCTTGCTCATTTGGAACTCCAACGTGCCGCCAGCCATCAGATCCTCGAACGAAATCCAGGATTGATCGAAGCTCTTGCCGTTCAGCTCTGCGGATTGGATGAAACGGTTCTCGCTGGAGACGCCGTTTGCCTTGATCGTCAGCGTCTTGCCGCTACCCATATGCAGCTTCACTTCGGAGAAGATCGGCGAGCCGATCAGGAAGTAAGCATCGCCCGGGTTGCCAGGGAACAGGCCCAATGCGCTGAAGACGTACCAGGAGGACATGCCGCCTGCGTCATCGTCCATGGAAGGCAAATAACCTTCCGGATCGTCGCGATACACACGGGATTTGATCGGATAGGCGTAATTCCCGTGGTTATGATATTTCTGCGTCACAACCTCCGTCGTGAACTGTCTAGCGTAATATTGCGTCAAATACGGATAACCCAGGTAGTTGAAGAGATACGGAGCAGAAATATCTTCTTCATTGATCGCCATATACTCATCGATCTCGAAGAAATGCATCAGCTGCTTCGCCATCTCCGGCTTGCCGCCCATCAGATCGGCAAGGCCGTTAATATCCTGCGGTGCAGACCAGCGGTACTGCCACAGGTTGCCTTGGTAAGCATAACGGTCTACCGGCAAAATATCCCCGGCTCCAACCGTCGTGCCGTTTGGCGTAAAGAAGCCTGTTTTGACGCCCTTTTCATCCACCTGGTTCGGATTCCACAATTTCTTGTAGGCAAGGGCAAGCTCTTTGTACTTATCGTAAGTCGCTTTGTCGCCGATCAGCTCGGCCAGCTTCATCGGGAACGATGCGCTGTTCGCCTTCTCCAGCTTGCCGGAGATCTCTCCGTCGCTGATCGAGAAGTTGTCCGCGTCTACGGCCATTCCCTTAAGCGCCTTGTAGACGTCGAAGTCCCGGAACCCTTTGCCATAAGCATCGAGAATGACTTGACCGTTGAACTCATTGCGGACCGTCGGGCTTGGCCAATAGCCGTCGCCCCATTGGGTATAAGTGCCGCGGGTGCTGTACAGATCCACCAGCGATTTCACCATATTGTTGTAGCGCTCCGGCTCGAACAAGGAGAACATCGCGTATTTGCGGAAGTCATCCCATGTCGTCCAGCCATTGTAATACTCGAAATCTTCGCCCAGCTCGGAAGCCTGGCGGATTGTATTCTCGTCTCTGCCTGCCTTGAACGTGCCAGCCGAGCTGGTAACGTTCTTAGGGCTCAGATAGGAATGGTACATTTGCGTGTAGAACACGCGTTTATTCTGTTCGTCCGCATCCGTAATCTCAACCTTGTTGAGCACGTTGCTCCATGCCGCTCTAGCTTCCTCGTGACGGGCATCGAAATTCCAGTCCGCATACTCGCCGCGTTCTGCTTGGGCTTGCTCTACGCTAATCGTGGAAAGGCCTACTTTTGCTTGAACCGTTTTGTCAGCTGCCGTGTTAAAGTTCAGCCATACGCCGCTGCTTGCGCCTTTGCGCTCCGCAACCGCGCCTACGGAATCCCCTTGCCACGAGCTGTAGGAATCGAAATCTTGATCGAATTGGATCGAATAATAGATTGTATAATACCCGTGTCCGCATACGTTCTGAGATTTGATCATCCCCGTAATTTCATTGCTGCCCGTTACTTTCAGATTGGCATCCACCATGCCTGCGTACGAATTGGACAGGTCGACCAGTACCGAGCCTTTATCCGTTCCTTCCGGGAACAGGTACTTGTGGAAACCAACGTTATCCGAAGAAGTCAATTGCACGTTAATGCCGGATGCAAGCGTTACGCCATAAAAACCCGCGGATGCTTGCTCGCTGCTCTTATCGTACTTCTGCTTGTATTCCGCGACGTTCTTGGTGAAGTCGCGCGTCTCCGGCATAACCAGGATGTTGCCGCCTCCGCCGCTGCAGCCTACGCCGCTGAATCGCAGATGGGAGAAGCCCTTCAAATATTTGTTCTCGTAATAGTAACCGCTGAATGCTCCGCCATCGCTGTCCGGACCAAGCGATACCAGACCAAATGGCGTTGTGGGACCAGGATTTGTCTGGCCGTTATCGCCAAGCGTATTAATGAAAGGATCTACATAATCGATTGGCGCCAGGTTTGTTTCCGGTGCGCTAGGAATTTGATCGGCGTCAACCCCGTATACCTCGAGCTCATAGACCCGGGCTACGTTGCCGTCCGAAGCAGCCTTATCGATGTACAGACGGATATAACGCGCGGCAAACGGTTCAACGAACCGGTCGACAATCGTTTGTACGTTGTTAGTCACAACGTCAACGTCAGTCCAAGTCTCGCCGTCGTCACTCTTTTGCAGCTTGAAGTTTTTCGTATTCCAGAATGGATTGGACTCATTGATCGCCGCGTTCTGAATCGTCCATTCGTTGATCATGTACTCTTTGCCCAAGTCGAGCTTGAGCCATTTTTTCGCAGCTGCGGTATTGTCGCACCATTTGGTATCGGTCTTTCCGTCAACAGCATTGCTTGCTTTCTCGTTCGCGTTACACTCGCCGGATGATGTTACTGTCGCGTTCAAAGCCACATTGCCGGTGGCTACTCCTACTACCGGAGCCGCGTATGCCGTATTGGACGCTGCCGGCACCAGAAAGCTGGTAAGGCACAGCACGGTCATCGCTACCGCAAAAAGCTGTTTAAACATTCGGATGGATCCTCCTTCTTTCCTCTTCCTTAAGGAAGCAGCCGATTAAGCATGACGGCGACTTCCGCGCGCGTCACGGCTTGTTTCGGATGGAATAGCTTGCCGTCACCTTCAATTAATCCCGCAGCCCATGCTTTCTCAACAGCATCCTTCGCCCAAGCGGAGATTTGCTTCGCATCCGTGAACGCCGAAGCTCCCTTGCCGGATGATGTCAATTCGAAGTACTTCGCCGCACGCATCAGTGCAACAACCGCTTCTTCGCGGGTAATCGGATCATTTGGTCTAAATGCGCCGCCATAACCGTTCACAATGCCAAGCTTAGCCGCGCGGGTTACCGCATCGGTATAATATTGACCGGCCGGTACATCCTTGAACGGATTTGTTCCTGCTTCAACGGAAGCTTTTTCCGTCCAATCCACCGTACGCATGATCATCGTAGCGAACTCCGCGCGGGTAATGTTGCGGCTTGGCGCGTAATGCTGCTCGTCCACGCCGGTAACGATATGCTTCGCGCTTAGCGCTTTAACAGCTTCTGCTGCCCAAGCCCATTTGCCGGAGAGATCCGCGAAGGTCTTGTTGTACTCAAGAATGGTATAGGTCGAGAAATGATTGGTCTTGAACGTGAAGGTATCGCCTTTAAGCTTGCCGCCCACATATTCAAGCTTCGTGCCGTTCACATAATACACGCCGGCCAGATCGGAACCGATCTGCTTCGCTTGGTCTGGAGTCAGCTTAAGCGTAACCTCGGCAGGCTTGTCCAGATTATGAATTTCCGTCACATTGCTGCCATTCACGGATTGAATGGTTGCCGAGATAACAACGCCTGTCGACGCATAATCCTTGTTCGCTTGAAGCGCTTTGTCGATAACGCTCTTGGCATCATTCGTCAGCAGCGTATTTACTACGATGCGGATCTGCGCATTCGCCGAAGTGTCGGATGTCGCAAGGGATCCGGCCGGGAACCGGAGCGTCGAATTGCCGGAAATGATAATAAGATCCAGGTTCTTGTCTTTCAGCGTCTTCAGCGTCTCTGCCGGGAAGTTCAAGCTGCTGCCCGCATCACCAGTCGCCGCTGGCAGCTCTACCGTAACGGAGCCCTGCGCGCTACTGATCGCGGAAGCTAAAGTGCCGCTGCCGAAAATATAACCGTCTTTGCCAAGCTCCGGCTTAATAACAGAGCCCGTTGAATCGCCGGCGTCGGCAGGAATGGTAGTAGCAGGAGGTGTCGTCCCGCCGCCATTGCCCGGATCAGGGTTAGTACCGCCTTCGCCCAGCTTCTCGACCACCGAGAACGTCTTGTTCACGGAAGAGGAGCCGCTGCTCGCAACTACTTTATAGACGCCCCATGGCGCAAACTCTTGCGTCTCGGGAATCGTAATGGTTGAGGAATAAGTGCCTTCAGCAGGCTCAATAACATCCATATAAAAGGTCGTCTGGTTCGGACGGATGATCTTCAGGACCACATCGTCCTCTGCCGTTCCGGAGAACGTAATTTCACCGCCGCGCAGCACTTCCTTCGCGCTAAGATTAAGCGCGAAGGATGCTGCAGCCGCGTACCCGGTTGCCGGCAGGACAACGATAAACAACGCCAATAGGGCTGCCATAACTTTTTTCACTGCACATTATCCTTTCTTTCCAGCCGTTATTGGAACAGCTTCGGTCTTGCCAATTGAACCGGCGTCTCATTCTTGCTGTCGAACTGGTTCACGACGAATACCTTCACCTTGTAATCGGCTCCGGTTTCATTGAAGTACTGCGTCATCTCAAGCTTGGTCTTCTTGAGCGGCACGGCGCTGACGAGCAGCGGCTGCGGGTTATTCCCCTTCATCAATTGGAATACCACGTACGCATCATCCTCGTATTCCACGAGCGGCTCGACGTTAATGCTGACTTTCATTTGTTTGTCCCGTTCAATCTCGCCTGTCAGCAGGAACGTATCGCGGGTATCGTTCTTCGTGAACGCCTTCGTCGAAACGAGCGTCTTACCGGCAATAATGCCCTTCGCTTCGTTAGCCTTCACGCGAACCTGAACGGCTCCAGCAGCGAAGCTGCCATCGACGATAGGCTGCGGGTTCGCCGTTGCCGGCTTCCATGTTGTACCGTTATCCATGCTGTACTCGTAATCGGACACTTGAGCGTAATCCGCTGCATTCGTCCAGCCAAACGTGTTATGCGCGTCGTCCACTACCGGAGCTGTAGGAGCAGCCGGCTGATCGCCTGCGCTTGTCGCGATTTTGCCTTCCGAATTATCGCGTTTGTTAACGGCTTTCACGACAAATTCATAAGCTTGGTCAAGGTTTGTCTTCTCTACCACATATTGATAGCTAGCTTGACCTGCAACAGCCGGAATATAAACGCTCCAGTTGGCACCCAATTTGTCGTTCTTCTCGTAGATCCGGAAGCCTCTAACGCCTTCATCCTCCGGTTTATTCCACGTAATCGTGCGATTGCCGTTGACCGATTTGACTACATCCAATTGCTCGACCGGCTTTGGCTTCTCCTCGTCGCGAACAATCGTGTACGTATCAAACGGCGAAGTCTCTCCCGACATGAAGGAGTCAATCTTAAAGCTGTCCTCCGTCATGCTGACGCCGGAGAAGATCGCCTTCTTCGGCTGTTGGTATACCGCTGCATAGAAACGGTCGACACCGTCCTTCACATCGTAGAACTTCGTAGCAGCCGAGTTGTTAATCATGTAAAGCGTACCGTCAGGATTAACGGCTCTGCCTTGAGCGTCCGTCTTAACATTTTGAACCGGTTTATTGTCAAGCATCTGATAAGAACGCATGAAGGTATGGTCATGCCCTTGCAGCACGACGTCGATTCCGAGCTCATCGAAGACCGGATACAGCATTTTGCGCAGATCCAGGATATCGCCGTCAAGCGCGTGGTTGCCCACGGAATAAATCGCTTTATGGAAACCAACGATCTTCCATTTCTTATCCGTCGTCGCTACCTCATGCTTCAGCCACTCAATCTCCTGCTTGAAGGAATCCTTCTGTCTCTGATCCCAGCCCATATCCATCGTGTTGAGGACCATGATATGCGCATCGCCGTAGTCATACGCGTACACGCTTCCCGGCGGGAGCGGATCCTCAATGGAGTCATTCGGGTAATTGAAATGATAATAATAGTTGTCGTTGTACGGACCTTCATGGTTGCCGACCGCCGCCATAATTGGGAGGTTCATCAGTATCGACTGCGGCTTCTTGAAGTAGTCCAGCCATTGCGACTCAAGAGCTCCCGCGTCAACCTGGTCACCGGTCATAAGCAGGAACCTTGCATCCGGGAATTTGGTAATGGCTTGCTGCATCGTGTTGCCCCATACATCGTAATCCTGCGAATTGGAGCCTTGCGAATCGGTCATGTACAAGAAGCTGAAGTCGTCCTCATTCTCCGCTTCCGTTGTGAACGAACCCGCTTCGCTCCAGTAACCGTCATTGCCGACGCGGTACTTGTAAGCCGTTCCCGGCTTTAAGCCTTCAACCAGCACTTTATGGCTGATGAACGTCCCGGTCGTGCTGCTTGTAATCTTCAGGTTATTCAGTACGCGCGTTTCTTCCGGCTTGCCCACCACTCTGAGCTTGTTTGACGAGTCGAAGTTCTCACCCGCCGGCACGAGTTCAACGATACTGTCCGTTGCGTTTGTCGGTGCGCTTTGAGGCTTATTGTAGGTGGTGTACCAAGCGAAGGCACGATTGATCTTCGCGTTCTTGTATAACGTCATCGCGATCGCATATGGCGTATAGTCGACTACCTCAGAAAAGTTGGTTGGACTGAAGACGAAGCTCTTCACAGCCGAACCATCCTTATACTGCAAGCCGCCTTGCCCGTCATACGAGAGCTTCACCGATTGTCCTGGCAAAATCACGCTCGACAGGTCCATCGTTAAGCCGTTTGGCTTAGCGCCCTGCGCGATGGACTGAACCGGCACGGCTTGTCCATCAACCGTCACCGCAAGATGAGTATTGAGCTCAGCCGGCAGCTCTTTAAGATCCGAGATCATGTCGAGCAGCAGGGTTTTGCCGTCTGCCGCTACGCTTGCTGCCTTTGCTCCCGTATAATCCGCAGGCAGATAGAAAGCATTCTCGGGAATGATTTCCTTCGTAAGCGCAGGAGTCGACCAGCGCAGATACAGATTAGCGCCGCCGAAATCCTCGAAGTATTCAATCTTGATATCGTACTTGCGGTTGCCTTCCAGCGTAACCGGGGTGCTTGTCTGCTCTTTATCCCAATCATTCACCCAGTGGTCGATAACAAGCTTATTATCGATCCATACGCGGAAGCCGTTGTCACCCATCATATAGAAGGTGTAGTCACCGGATGCCGGCGGCATGATCTGACCGGTCCAGCGTACGTTTGCGTTTTCTTCGACACCCGTCATCCCTTTCAGGACAGGGTTCAGGTCCGTGAAATTAATCAACGAATCAACTGTTGTTGCTTTATAGTCGCCGTAGGCAAAGTTGTTGCCCGAGCCTGTATTCAGGTAATACTCGCCGAGCAAGCCATGTGCTTCACCCGGTTCTGCAGCCAAATCTGAGGTATCCTCTTGATTTGAATTGTCCGGTGCTTCAGGAGCTTCTTCGTTCTTGTCGAAGCCAATCGCCTCAAACTCATAGATTCTCGCGGCATAGAAACCGGTCTCGGAGTCCACTTCGCCCGGGTTCGTGATGGAAAGCTTGAAATATCTTGCCGTCACCGGCGTGTCCAGATCATGCGTCGTTGTGCCTTCCGTGTTACCGTCCACGGTTACGACCGGCGTCCAGTTGACATTGTCATCACTGGTTTGAATCGTAAAATCCTTCGTATTGTACTGTCCCTCTTCGCCGCCTGCTCCGGCATGTCCAACAACAAACTTCTCTACGCTGACCTCCGAGCCGGCATCTACCTCCAGCCAATACGGATTCTCCGCAGTCGGCAGGCCATCATTTCCTTGGAACTGCCATTCACCGCTCTCTCTGTGTCCGTCAATGGCCAAGGACGGCGCGAACGCATCCGATACATAACCGTTTGCCGTTGCGGTTACTCCCGCTCTCGCAAACACGTTCTCGGCGGATGTTCCGGCATTGGCATGCTGCACCATGAAATAACCTCCGGACGCGGCGACCGACGTCCAAAGCGTCACAACGGCCAACATTCGGTTAGTCAGCTTATAACTTCTCTTCACTCCCGATTCCTCCTACTCTACCTAATGCTACTGCATCATAATAAAGCAGATTAATTCATGGAGTGTAAAATAAATTTAAAGAAATAGTAAATGCAGGTTATTTATAATGATTATTTCAACTCATTATTCTAATTTATCTGAATGATAATTATTTATATTATATTTGTTATGTAATTTTTACATATTAATCACTTGTTCAATAAATAAATAATACTATTATTACATCCATGTCACTTGGTATTCAATAAAAAATAGGCCTCATTTTAATAGATATAATCTTGGTGTACAAAGATTTTATCTATTAATTTTTCCTATTAAATGGGATATCCCCTGCTAGATTACATGTTTAAAGGAGGTCTGTTATAGATGGGAGGGAGGCTTCGAAGGAAAAAAAAGCCGCTGTTCCGGCCGGGCTCATAACAAGCTCCGGCTCAAAACAGCGGCTTTATTATTTTACACAACGGCATGTACGCCAAGCTTACGGTCAATCATTTTCTTAATATCCTTCACCAGCTGGACGGAGGCTTCGATCTCCACTTTGCGCGTCGATACGCTCTCGATGCTGCAGCCGATGGGAATGCCTTTTTCAATGCCAAACTCAAACAGCTCTTCGAAAATTTTCAGGGCCAGCGTAACCGACTTGTCCAAAATATCGGAAGACTTGGTCAGGTCGTTCTCCAGCCATTTCGGAATGCTGATGCCAAGCCACTTCATGAACTCGAGCGTTTTCTGCGAGCCGCATGGGGCAAGGTTGAACAGAATCGGAACGGTCTCAATGCCTTGCTCCTGGCAGTAATAATAGTAATCCGAGAGCATGTTCTTCGAGGCTTCCACGTTAAACGTAGCCTGCGAGATGAAGAACTTGCATCCTCCGTCTACCTTTTCCCTGATCCGAAGGTGCTCGTCGTTCTTCTTCATATGGCGTTCGGGAATGACTACGCCGCCGAGCGTTAACCGGTCGTTCAGCTTTTTGCTGAGCTCATAGGCTTCCGGCAGCTTCATCGTCGTCTGCTGCTTGCTGGAGGAAGTACCAACAAAGACCGAGAACCGGTCCTCCTCCGCATCCTGCTTCAGCCAGTTCGCAAAGCTCTCTTCCGAGTTATTGCCAACAACCCGGTAAATAATCTTTGGAACCTTCCAATAGTTCAAGTAGTTCTTGCTATATACCGTTGGATCCAGCGCTTGCAAGTAAGGGAACGGTCGCTCTTCGTCCGTGCGGTCCGCTTCATCCTGAACGTCGTATAAGATCAGGCCGTCAATGTCCAGATCCTTCAGACGGTCATATTGCTTTTCCGATATTTCTGCCAGCTTCTCGGGCGTATGGCTCGACTTGGGAGGCGTCATGCCGTAAGTGATGATCCCGGCCTGTCTGTTCAAAATTTTATCCTTAAGCATCTCGTTCTTCATCCTTGCGTCCATAGTAGTAGTGGAATAATTTCTAGTTTAATTCTACATGCCGCGTCAAATTCCTTCTTATGCGGTCGGATTTATAATTTCAGGCTTGTCCTTCGGAATTCTCGCCATCAAGCGTTCAATGGTTCCGTCAAAAGGAAACTGCCCCGTCGCAACGCGTTCCTGAAGCCCGGCCAGCTCTTCCCTTACCTGCTTCATCAACGGCTCCGAATATCCGAACTTAACAGCATTGTCGGCAAATTCATCTTCATCTATAACCATCCACTCGCCGCCGCGCTGAACAAGATCCAGATCATAATCAACAAAGGAAACTTCGCTTCCGCTGATCAGCGCAGGCCGGTTGATGTTGCAATAATATTCGTTAATTTGACCGTCAACAACGGCTGCGCTAACGGTAAACCAATGCTTGCTCGAGAAGAACTCAATCGACCAATTGTTAACGGTAAATACGGATTTCTTCGTGTGATGCTGCAGCTTCCTGCCGTAGCGGCCAAGGACAAACACGTAACCGTCCCCTTCCTCCAGCAGATCCGTATTCCATTCATAATGCAAGATATCGCCGTGCTTTAACGCTTTTATTTGAATTGTATTATCCACGAAAATAGCCTTCCTTCTGAAAACGTTAGGTTAGGAAAGTATATCATACTTTTTATTGATGCGGCGTTATTCAACAGCTTCCTCATATTGCCCGGTCACCTGCATTTTTCCGTTAACAAACTTGCTGACGGTTATCTTATAGGCTTCTTTATCCGTGTCATATTCGTTTCTTACACTCTGCACAAGAACAGGTTTACCATCGATATACCTATAAAGATTCTCTACATGAACAGCTGCACTGTCACGTACTGTTGAAAGTATTGTTTGATTACCAGGATTAAACTCGGGCGAAGGAATCTCCTCCAGCTCCTGATTGGAAATGAATTGCTTGCCCGCAGGATCCCAAAGCCAGCATAGATAAGAGATATTAGGACCGGCAGAAATGTAATGCTGAACGGCAAGGTCGGGATATCCGTCGAAGTTCATATCTACTATCACTACTCCCAGGCCTTCACCGTCCCAGGACGCTGCCTCTTCAATGGAGATCTCTTGAATCAGCTTCTTCTCTGGCGAATATACTTCGATTTTGTTCGTCTGATAGCTGGTGGATTCATTCTCGCCATCTGCTTGCCCATATACCTTCAACGTATATTTCGGCTGATCAGATTCCGGCTGGAAATACTGATTTCGGATGATTAGACCTGATTTTGCTGTTGTACATCCTGTTAACAATATACTTAAAGCAATGGAAATACCTATTAATGTTCTCAAGCCAAGCTGCTCCTTCGTTAAAAGATACCAAAAGCCCCTCGTCTTAGACGAGGGGCTTCCGTGTAAAGTTCCTTTTAAATAAAGTCTACATATTCAAGCAGTCGCTTCAGCATAACGGTTGCTTCGGCACGGGTTGCTTTGCTGTCGGGAGCAAATTTGCCGCCCGTTGTGCCTTTGATAATCTTGGCACTAACGGCTTGCGCTACCGCTTGTTGTGCCCAAGCTTCGATGGAAGCTTTGTCCTTGAAGGCATTCAGCAACGCCGTTCCGCTGCCAGCTGGCTGTTTGCCTGCAAAGGCAAGCGCACGCGAGATCATAACCGCCATCTCTTCGCGGGTGATCGAAGCATTTGGCTTGAAGCTGTTGCCCTCGTAGCCTTTTACAATGCCTGCTTTCACCGCTGCGCCTACGGCACCTGCGAACCAATCCTTGCTGCTTACATCCTTGAAGGAGGCAGCAGCCTGATCCTCGGTAATGCCAAGCGATCTTACAACCATTGCCGCGAACTCCGCGCGGGTAACGGATGCGTTAGGACCAAATTTATCGTTGCTAATCCCTTTTACGATCAGTTTGGATGCCATCAGCTCCACGTCCGCTTTCGCCCAGTGCTTGCTCAAATCGCTGAACGTTTTGTTGAACTGCGCTATTGCGTAAATACTGTTGCCAGTACGCTTAATGGTAACAATCGTATGTCCGTTTTCTGTCTTGAAGGTCGCCGGAACGAAGGTAAATTCGCCGGTTGTTTCATTGTACATGACCGCCGTGGAATGCGTAGCATCCAAGGACTGATTCATGTCGATTGTACGGGATACATACGTTTTGCCAAAATCATGAATCTCTTGCTTATTGCCATTTGATTGAAGGAATACGCTGAACTCGACCGGAGTACCCGCCAGCTTGATGCCAGCCTTAGTCGCTTTATCCTTCATTGTTGTCGACAGCGTGCTGTCCACCGGATCAATCGTAATGACCAGCGATGCATCCGTGCCGATTGTTGCAGGAAGATTCAATGCGCTGATTGGCAGATCGTAGCTTGCGTCGCCAATCTTCACCGAGATCGTCAGATTCGGAGCTTGCTTCAGTGCGTCAAGCAGCAGACGTGCCGGCAATTCCGCATTTACAGCTTGCGTAGAATCCGTCTTAATTTCAATCGTTTGACCCTTTTGTCCAGCAATCATGTCAATAGCTTCGTTCAAAGTCTTAGTAGACACGGTTAACGTCGAACCGGAGGTTGATCCTTCAACGCTGACTCCGTTCGCTGTTTTTACTGGACCGTTATTGCCATTGCCGCCGCCTGGAACTCCTACAGGAGGGTTCGTTCCGGAATCGGCAGACGTCTTGCCTGTAACTACTGGTCCATTCGTGCTCCATTTACCGGATGCGTCTCCCGCTTCCACTTTGAACGTATACGAAGTATCGGCTGTGAGGCCGGTTACCGTGTAGTTCGTTCCAGTTACCGTAGCAAGCTCAACGTTATTTTTGTACACCTTGTACTGAACAACGCCAACATCGTCGGAAGCTCCAGTCCAAGTAAGCTTCAGCGAGGTTTTGCTCGCATCCGAAACGGACAAGCTGCCATTCGTCCAGCTAGGAGCAGTTGTATCCGTTGCCGAGGTACCCGTTGTAAAGGACCAGATATCGGACAATGTTTTGCCCGTATAAGCATCTTCTGCTGCCGCGTACCATTGGTACTTGGTGTTTGCGTTCAGGCCATTCCACGTTACGGAAGCCTGCTCGCCGCTTGTTACTTGCTCAACCTTTCCGATTGGCTGATCGGAATAGACGTTTACGCCCATATAGTCGGTCGATACGCGTTTCACCTGTGGTGTCAGGTCAATATCAATCGCGAATTCTTCCTGTTTTGTCGTATCGCTCGGGTCGTAGAAGTTATAATCGTCCATATAAGGTGAGTAGGTTTTCACATACATCTTGTCGTTGGCAATATCAAATTGAAGAAGCTTGATATAACCTTGGCCGCCTTCCGGACCGCCTTGGTAGTCGGACAACATTTGGTAAACTTTACGATCTGATTTGCCGTCACCATTGTCATCAACCTCGCTGACAAGCAGCTTCGAGTCATGATAATGGCCGGACAATACCGCAAATACGTTTTTGTTCTTTTGTACAACCTCTTCAAAAATCTTGTCCGCAATCGGAGCCCGGTTGCCGGATACAAGCAGGAATTCATGGAAGTTCAGGATCGCTTTGCGGTTCGGATATTTCGCCAGCACTTCATTCATCCAGTCGATATCCGAGTCGCGAATGCCCCAGCCCATGTAGACCATAATAAAGTCATTGCCATTCGAGGAGATAAGGTCATAGTGACCGCGGTTATTATCCAAGGAACCGCCATAAGTCGGCTGATCCTCGAAACGGTCTGCCCCGAAATAATTCCAATAGTAATCGTAAGCGCCAAGCTGATGGTCAACGTCATGATTACCGGCAAGTACGCCATAAGGAATATTCGCGTCTTCCAGCACCTTCATGTCTTTATCCGCGCGCTGCCATTGAATCTCTTTATCCGCTTCGTCGACAATATCGCCGGTATGGATAACATATTTAATTTTGTCTTTCTCTTTGTTCTCGGCAATCCAATCTACGATTTTCTCATAAATGTTTGGATAGCTTTCCGAGTAGTATTGCGTATCGGACATCCAAGCGAACGAGAAGTCATAGTTTTCTTGCTCCCCTTGATCTGCTTGCACTGCTTGATCCGCTTGATCCGCTTGAGCTGCAGGCAGTTCATCCTGCACCATCACTTGCAGCGTTTGATTGTCGGCATAATCACCAACATTCACCCAAGCGCCCAGCTCAAAATCTTCCGCTCCCGCAATTGTGCTGTCTACGCTGATCCATTTCTTCTCAGCAGGACTCCATACGTAGAGGCTGACTTTGCGTCCTTCAAGCGATTTGCCTTTCCAGCTCAGTTCGACCTGATCGGTACCCTTCACGGAAGGATCCAGCTGTACTTGGAAGCGCTGATAAGGGAATTTCTCCGTGGAATCGTCGGTCAAATACTGGCCGTCCGCTTTGCCGATCAAGCCGTAGTCCTCGGCTGTCATAGCCTGTTCACCGGCAGGAGCAATTTCCTTCGGAGGCTCGACATCCGCCGCGTTGCGGAAGCCTAAGAGACCTTCCTTATTCGCGCCGTCATATTTGAAGCCGCGATAGAAGGATACATCCATCTTGTCGCTTGTCGGATCCTTAACTGTAACAGCGAGGGTAGCGTTTCGGTCTACGCCGGTTCCGCTATCAGCAGGAGATACAAGCTCGGGCTTAAGCGGATTCTCGTCAGGCACGGTGAATTTAACTTCCTTCTGCACCTTATTGCCGACTTTATCCGTTGCTTCGGTTTTGAATACATGCTCTCCGCCCGTCAAGTCCTTGGAAGCCGTTGCATAAGGGAGAGTGATTGGCGTTTCGTCCAGCCATGCCTGCACGTTATCTACGCCGGACAAAGCATCCTGTACCGTCGCGTCAATCGTGAATGCACCGCGGTATTCCTTGCCTTCTTCAAGCGTAGTTGTAATAGCCGGAGGAGTGTTATCCACCTTCACAACGGCTGTTTTCTCGCCAATCGTCGAATGGCTGACCTTAACGGTATGTTCTCCGTCAGAGAGCTTAGTCGTATCAAGAGCATAGGCCTTGGACGCAAGCAGATCATCCGTAATGTTGAAGTTAAAGTCTACAACAGGATTTTTGCCCGCGCTGTCACCCATTGGGATAACCGTATCGCGGTTTTTGTAACGCTCATCGAAGATTTCCGTACCGTCTGCAAATACAAGTCGTACGTTACGTACGGTAAAATCGTCTTTGTTCTCTTCCGGACGATCATCAAACGGCGAAGCCTTGGTGCCTGCCCGGATGGAAATAATATTGCTTCCGCCCTTGAGACGTTCCGCTGCAATTGGTACCGTCAGCGTTGTATACGTATTGATTGGATCCAGGAAGATCGACAGAATTTCGTCGCCCATCGTAACGCCGTTCTTAAAGTAATAGTTGACGCCGTTTGCTTCATAAGCGAAATAAGCATCTTGTTCAACTGCCGAGTAAGTTCCTTCTGTCGTCTCTGTCTGGTCAACGGACAGATGAAGCTCGGAGGCTGGTGCTTCCTCCGCAGTCGCTTTCAGCACCTTAATGCCTGCCAGGAAATCTCCGTCCTTCACGTTAAGACGAAGCGGTGAATGATCCGTATTCCCCTTCACCTGAGTACGGTACTTGTCTGACGTCACTTCGTTCTGGCCGTCGGAGACAACATAATAGTACTCGATGTAATCGCGTCCGATCAGTTCAGGCGAGTAGATCGTGTAGTGATACAGCGTATCGTCAAAGCTTTCAGCGAGGTAGCGCTTTGTATACCCGGCATCAAGGTTGCTCTTGTAATACAAAGCTACCGATTTCACGTTATTCTCGTCATGCGCTTCCGCTTTGATCGAGAGATTTTGAGCTTTATCGATTTCCGGCGTATTCGTCAGATCCTTATAAGTAGGAGCCGTTGAATCTGCTGGTGTCTTAACCGTAATTTGCGGCACTTGAACCGGTGCTACAGAACCTGGTGTTGCCGCTTCTGTGCCGGCGCTGTATTTAATCATCGTTGTGCTGCCAGCTTGCGAATATTTATAGAAAATACCTTTGTTCGCAACGGTCTCTGCGTCCGTGTCGTAGTAACCGGCCGAGATCTCCGTCTTTGTATTGGTTGCGATAACAATCCCGCGTCCGCCGCCGTTTGCCATGCCATCGCTGTAGATCTTAACGATGTCTGTGCCTTCTACCAGATTGGTACCGTAGAGAGCGTTGAAGTCAGCAACGGTTTTTTGCGTATTCTGGCTGTTAATAATCCAGAACACCAACGTTTTTTTCGCAGGAATCAGTACTTGCTCCGGAGTTGATGGCCAAATGACATCCGCATCCGGTCCCGAAGCCGTATAACGGTATTGAATTTTGTAGTCCTTGAAGTTAATGGTTTTATCCGTATTATTGTAGATCTCGACAAACTCATAGCCGTCCGCCGAGCCTACGTTTGTGGAGTCCGGAACAATTTCCGTTACCATCAGCGGAGGAAGCTTGTTGAAGTCAACATCCCCAAGCTCGATAGTCACCGTATAATTGTTCGATTTTACTGTATCCGTTCCATCATTCGCTTGAATGTAATATTGCAGCTCCGAATCGGTGAACGCTTCCTTCGGAATGATAGCTGTATACACATTGTTATCTCCAGCTGTCATCGATACGGAAGTATACTCTGCTGCATCGCCCACTTTGTAGAATAAGGATGCCGTAACCGTAGCGCTGTCCGGATCCACAATCGTTGCTTGTACGGTCAGATCGTTATCGATACTGCCGGATGCAGGTGCTGTATGCTGGATAACAGGCAGCTCATTCACGGCTGGAGCCGGTTGAATTGGAACCAAGTCTGCTTCCACCGTACCAGGAGTCGCTGCATTTACGCCTGCGTTAAACAGCTTCATCTTGTTGGTGCCATCTACCGGATATTGATAGAAAATACCTTTGTCAACTACTGTCTGAGCATCGGTCTCATAAAATGCTTCGGAAATCTCCTTGCCCGTCTTCGAAGCGATGACAATCTTGCGTTGGCCTCCGTTAGCCATTCCGCCGCCGCCATCGATGCGGAACAGATTTGTATTCTCGACCAGGGAGGTTTTGTAGTTGGCGTTAAAGTCCTCGGCCTTCAAGTCCGTGTTGGCACCGTTCATAATCCAGAACACGACATTGCCTAGCGGAGGAATAACCGCCGTGCTAGGCAGCTCCCATTTAGCGTCTGGTGTCGTGGAGCTTGTATAACGATAGATCAGCTCATAATCTTTCAGCGAGATTGGACGAGTCGTATTGTTGTACAGCTCGACAAACTCATAAGCATCCGAGCTTACACCGGTAACATTCGTTGAATCCGGCACTAGCTCCGTAACGAGCATAACAGGCACTTTTGTAAAATCGAAGTTATGCTGCTCGATCGCCACCGTATAAGTAGACGACTTCACATGGTTTACGGCATCGGCCGCTTCAATATAATATTGGAGCTCGGTTGCTGTAAGAGAAGCTTTTGGAATGACTGCGGAGAAGGTTGCTCCCTCCGTGCTGGTCATCGGTACGGATTTAAATTCGGCATCCGACGGATTTTTGTAATACACCGCCGCCGTTGCTGTATCATCGGCATCCGTAATTGTTGCGGCAATAGTGAGATCCTGTTCACTGTCGCCTTCAGTAACTGGTGTATGGTCAATGACAGGCTTTTGATTAACCGGTCCTTCCTCTGGGAATTCATGGCGAACGGAAGGGATTTGGCCAGCTGCCAACGTTCCCGGCGTTGGAGTGGATTTCACTGCAAATTTGTCGGTTTGCGCACCGCCTGCTGCTGGCAGCATGTAATGGTCGCCGAGGCCAGCGCCTACATCCGTTGCGACTGCGTAGCTGGATTTCGAAATTTCCGTGCCTTGGCTTTTTTCAATGACAACAGTACGATCAGCCGAGTTGGAAAAGCCAGTGAAGCCCGCAACCTGAACAATCTGGTTGTCAGTCAAGCTTACGCCGTATTTGGTATTAAAGTCTGTAAGAGCAAAGTTTTTCGGATTGTACCAGAACACCATGACTTGCTCCGGATCCAGCGACTTCTCGCCAAACGTAAAGGTTGAGTCTGGTGTTGCGGTTGGGTAACGGTATAGAAACGTATAATCATTTAATTGAATCGTTTTATTCGAGTTGTTGTACACTTCAAAAAACTCGAAATCATCCGTCCCCGCCACGTCAGGATGAATCTCGGAAACGAACAGCTCCGGCACGTCATTCTCTTCAGCCGCAGCAGCAATGCCTACCGAGGACAGCATGCCCATCAGCATGCTTGCCAGTAGAACGCTAGAGATCCATTTCTTGTATCTCTTGCTTACCATAATAGGAAACACTTCCTTCGAGGTTGATTGTTAATAGTGAAACGGATTACATGTTGAATTCAGAGATTAGACGCTCAATCAGCCAATAAAGTCCCATCAGACCAACGATGGAGGAGGTAATATACGTCCACCAGACTTGTCGGCTGCTTGTGCTTGTAATCAGCTTTCGGATCAACCATAGAATTGGAATAACGATCGCCAGAACGACAAGCTGGCCAATCTCTACGCCAAGGTTAAAGGAGAAGAGCGGCAGGGCAATATTGCCCGACATTGTTCCGTGCAGAATCTCCGCAAATCCAAAGCCATGCACCATCCCGAACATCACCGTAACGGCAATCTGCTTGCCTTGCAGCTGCGGGAACCTTTTGCGGAACATCGTCTCAAACGCTACAAATACGATGCTTAGCGCAATAATAGGCTCTACAATAAGCGGCGACAACGACGCCAGATCCATGGCGGATAACACCAAGGTGATGCTGTGTCCGACCGTAAACGCCGAGACCAGCTTCAGCATCGTCCAGCCGCTTGTCCCCGATGCGAGGATTAAGCCGCAAAGGAATAACATGTGATCGGCACCCGACCAGATATGCTCCATTCCCATGGTGACGTACTCTTTCAACACGCTTGTCCAAGAGGATGATGTGCTAACAGGCTGCTGCCCGGACTCACCGGCTGCTGGCGTATCCGTTACACCTGCATCCGCACCGTGGTAGCCTTCCATTTGAAGAATATTGTTCGAGCTGTTAATGACTTGGACAATGGACTGCTGCCCCATTCGGATCGTTGCATAGCTGCGGTGATCAGGGTTTGTGCCATCATAAAAGTTATATTGAACCATGTACCGGTCGACAGGTTGTCCGAAGTCATAATTGATGTCGATCTCGATCATCGGCACTTTGGCTTTTTCCGTCTTTTTCGCTGCAAGAACAATTCCGGTACCCACCTTGCTGTTGCCGGTGACGATTAAGCGGTCATGAACCAGTGCCGTAAGCGTCGCATTTTCGCTGGTCAGCTCGTCTTCGGAAAGCTTGCCGTCACCGTTCCCGTCAAGCTGCGGCATAGCTTCGAGCAGCTCCTTCTCCAGCAAGAACAAGTTGTATTCCAGACTCTTGTCTTTTACGGTAATGTCCGAAAACCCCGTCGATGCGAAATGCGCGTCAGCTGTTCCGCCAAACACGGTCAGAAGCATCCATAAAGCAGCTAAAACCACTCCCGCTTTCCTGCGTATTCTCACAAGACTCCCCCTTTCTCTAGTTGATCAATAAACAACACACTTTGTGAGTATATGACTCTATTGTCAATCGAACGTCAATAATTGATTAAGAAACTGTTAAGGAGGGGCTTTTTGCCAAAAATAATGCATGATTTTGCATAAAAATGAACTTTTATACGAATCTATTTAAGTAATAACGTTTCTATGAAGCTGCAGACAGCGCAAAAAGCCCCTCAAAGCTGATACGCAGCCTTGAGGGGTGTTAAATAAACGATATCGAATACAAAACATTCTTACTATCTATTATTGAGACGCTTGCCTTTTAAATTGCTTCGCGTATTTGGCAACGACTCACGCGATCGAAGAGCTTAACAGATCGCGCACATTGGTATAGATCATCTGATGCGCGGCGGCGACGGCTTCGTGGGTAACGAAGCCGTCCATCACGTTAACGCCTCGCCTTACCGGCTCGCTGCCGGCGAGCGTCTCGCGGACGCCGCGGTCAGCGAGCGCCAGCGTATAGGGCAGCGTCGCGTTAGTCAATGCCGCCGTTGCCGTATACGGTACGGCGCCAGGCATATTGGCGACGGCGTAATGCAGAACGCCAAATCGCTCGAATACCGGCTCGGCATGCGTCGTGATCCGGTCGATTGTCTCCACGCTGCCGCCTTGGTCAATGGCGACATCCACAATAACCGAGCCGGCCGGCATGGAGCGGACCATGGTTTCGGTCACAAGCTTTGGCGCTTTAGCCCCCGGAATCAAGACCGCGCCAATGACCAAATCCGATTCGGCTACCGCTTCCGCGATTTGCCTCGAATGCGACGCCAGCGTCTGCACCCTGCCGGCGAAGCGGTCCTCCAGCGCCCGCAGCCTGTCTGCGTCCCGGTCAATGATAGACACCTCGGCGCCAAGACCCAGCGCAATCTGCGCAGCGCCTGTCCCAACCACGCCGCCGCCAATAATGGTCACGCGGCCTTTTTTCACGCCGGGCACCCCGCCAAGCAGAATCCCTCTGCCCCCATGCGCCTTCTCCAGAAACTGCGCTCCAACCTGTGCCGCCATCCTTCCCGCGATATCGCTCATCGGGGTAAGCAGCGGCAGCTGGCCGCCTGCCAGCTGAACCGTCTCGTAAGCAATCGCCGTTACTTTATGCCGTACCAGCGCTTCCGTCAGCTCCCGCTCCGCAGCCAGATGCAGATAAGTGAACAGCACCAGCCCTTCACGGAAATACCTGTACTCCTCCTTCAGCGGCTCCTTCACCTTCACAACCATATCCCTTGCCCAAGCCTCGCCAGCATCTTGGACAATCGAGGCGCCAACTCTCCGGTATTCTTCATCCGCGTAACCGGATGCCGTACCCGCTTCGGTCTCCACAAACACGCTGTGCCCATGCTTTACAAGTTCATATACTCCGCCCGGCGTCAAGGCCACGCGATGCTCCGAGCTTTTTCTCTCTTTTGGAACGCCAATCTCCATTTACGCTTCCTCCCATTCTCCTATCCTGATTGCGGCTGTGCCTTGCGTTGCCTATGAAAACGATCCTCTTGTATAATGAAGGAAAAACTAGATTCCCCCACTATTCCAAGTTAGGGCGGTGAATGTCCATGGTTGAAACGTTGATGCAGCTAACCGTTAGAGACATCCTGCAGCGCCCCCTGTTTCAGAAGGCTGAAACAATTGCCAGCGAAGAAGCCTTAAACCGCACCGTACGCTGGGTCCACATTATGGAAGTTACCCAGGTTGGCAAGCTTCTAAGCGGCAATGAGCTGATCCTGTCTACCGGCATAGGCTGGCATGACGATGAGGAGCTAAGCTTATCCTTCCTTCAGCAGCTTATTGATTCCGGCGCATCCGGCCTTTGCATCGAGCTTGGCACCTACACCAAAAAGCCATCCGATGCCATGATCGAGCTGGCGAAGCGCGAGAACTTCCCTCTTCTTTTTTTCCACCAAGAGGTCCGTTATATTGATATTACCCAAGATTTGCATGCCTACTTCATCCATCAGCATCACCGCATGGTCTACGAACTCGAAGCACTCTCAACCAAGCTCAATCAGCTCCTGCTCTCGGGCAAAGGCATTATGCCGCTGCTCAAGCTGCTCCACCACGCGACCGGCGCCCAAGTCGCCTTCTTCCCTCTGAATGCTGAAGCCCAGTTTATGCCGCATATGCCTCGTGCCAAGGCCGATACTTTCTACGAGCAGTGGATATACGGGGAAATGTTCGCCACACCCGTCCTAAAGCGCGGTCTCGCCCATCGTCCGATTCTTGCCCTTGATCATCTGTTCGCGGATCTGCTGCTGCAGTCCGAGCAGGAGCTTAGCGAATTTCAAATTCTCGCCCTCGACCGCTGCGCTACGGCACTCGCTCAAGAAATGATGCGCACCAAATATATGGAGGAAAGACGGCGCTACAAGGATGAAATGTGGGTTACGGATTGGCTAAGCGGCAAGCATGCCGACAAGGAGGTTCGGGACTACATCGGCTCGATCAAGCCTGCCGCCAAGCTGTATGGACTTACCGTCTGCGTGTTCCGTCTTCACGTAAAGCTGGCCGAATGGAAGGAAGGGGAGGAGCTGCTTATTCAGAAAAATATGGTTGCCCGCGCCATCTTCGAAGGCGAAGGCTATTTTCTCCTTCCCGCCATCCAGCATGACCATATCGTCTTTGTCCTCATAGACCAAATGAAGCAGTTGAAATGGAAGGAACGGCTTCTCCGCGCCATAGACCGCCTAAGAAGAACCGAGCTTAATCCGGATACAGCCCTATTCTCCGGCACGCTTGGCATCGGCAAATATTTGACCGATCTGTCAAGGGCCAAGGAGGGCTATGAATCCGCGCAGGAGACGGTAGCGATCCAGACGGATATCGGGCCGCTCAGCTCGCCGTTCTTCAACGATCTGCATACGTACCGAATCATCTCCGGACTGAAGAAAACCGGTATGCTGCCCGCTTTGATCGAGGAATATGTCGGCCCGCTCGCGCGGTACGATCAAGAGAAAAACGGGCAGCTGCTTAAGACGCTTAAGGTATTCTTATCCCTGTCCGGCTCCAAGCAGGATACGGCCCGGGAGCTGTTTATCGTCAGGCAGACGCTTTATCACCGGCTGGAAAAGATAGCCGCGCTGCTTGGCGAAGACTACCTGGTAGCCGATAAACGGCTGGCAATTGAGCTAGCGTTAAACGCGTACGAGTACAGTTACGGAGCGATCCAGTAACGCCGGCCTATCCAGCATCATTCCATCCGGATGAAGCAAGCTGCTTCACAACCAGATTGGACATGTACTTCCGGGCATCCGCGGAGAGCAGCTGCAGCACGGCGCTCTCCCCGCCGGGATGAACAAGCTCAATTGTTGCGCCGCTCAAATTCTCCACTACGCTATGAATTCGGAACTGCCTGCTTATATAAGCATCCAGCTTTGCTTTCTCCTCGATAAACTCCTGGTAAGCGGACATAAGGGAGCACCTCGCCTCTTTAGTAGATAGCTTCCAGTTACTCGTTGACAAACTTTTGGTCCACTCTCATACGGAATATCCGCTAACGATACCTTTGAGCTCGGCTCGCTTAAGCTTCTCCTCACTCTTTCTCCATGCTCTGTTAGATTCTTTGGGAGCTTACAGCTGCCGCACCTTCTCCTTCTTGCCGGAATCATTGGCATCCGGCTGCTTATACGTTGTCCGTTTCACGAATTGCCCCGTGCCCGCCGTCCCCACGTAAGCCTGATTCCTGATCACAAACTCGCCGCGAGAAAGCACGCTTTCCGGTACCCCGCTTACTTGAATGCCTTCAAACGGATTGTAATCCACGTTCATATGATGGGACTCCGCCGAGATGGTTCTTTCCGCGCCAGGGTCGAAAATAACGATATCCGCGTCGCTGCCCACGGCAATCGTCCCTTTACGCGGGAATAAGCCAAACAGCTTGGCATTGCGCGTGGCGACGATATCAACGAACTGGTTAAGAGTCAGCCTGCCTTTGGCAACGCCCTCCGAATACAGAATCGAGAAGCGATCCTCAATAACCGGACCTCCGTTTGGAATTTTGCTGAAATCGCCACGTCCAAGATCCTTTTGCCCCTTGAAGTTAAATGAGCACTGGTCTGAGCCCAGCGTCTGCAGCTGCCCGGTAATGAGGGCGTTCCAAAGCACCTCCTGGTGGCTCTTCTCTCGAAGCGGCGGAGACCAGACATACTTGGCTCCTTCGAAATCCGGCAGAGCCAGATACGATTGATCCAGCACCAGATACTGCGGACAAGTCTCGCCCCATACATCCACGCCGCGAGTTCTCGCTTCGCTGATTGCCTTTACCGCTTCCGCGCAGGTCACATGCACGACATACAGCCTTGCGCCAGTCAGCTCCGCAAGTGCCGCGGCCCGCGCTGTTGCTTCGCCTTCTATGGCGGAAGGTCGAGTCAACGCATGGTAGATAGGATCCGTGTTGCCTTCAGCGAGGGCCTTCTCCACAAGGAACTCAATCACGTCGCCATTCTCCGCATGCACCATCACCATAGCGCCAAGCTCCTTGGCCGACAGCATCGTCCGGTACAGCGTGCCGTCATCGGCCTGGAACACATTTTTATAAGCCATAAACACTTTAAACGAAGTGATTCCTTCGTCTTTCACGATAGAAGGCAGCTCTGCCAGCACGGCATCGTTAATCTCGCCGATCATCAGATGGAAGCTGTAATCGATCACCGCTCTGCCATCCGCCTTGGCATGCCACTTTTGAAGTGAATCGCTGAGAGGCTTCCCTTTGTCCGTCAGGCAAAAATCGATAATCGTCGTTGTTCCGCCAAATGCCGCCGCTCTCGTTCCCGACTCGAAATCATCGGCGGTCACTGTGCCGCCAAAGGGCATATCCAGATGGGTATGCGGATCAACGCCTCCCGGGAATACGTATTTCCCCGCCGCATCTACAATCTCCGCTCCTTCAGCCGTAAGCCCAAGGCCAATCTGTTTTATAATGCCGTCCTCAATCAGCACATCCGCCTGATACGTATCCGCCGCGGTGACAATTGTTCCATTGCGAATTATTTTTGCAGCCATCGCTTATACCGCCTCCTTGCTCGCGCCGCCCGGCGCTTGATTGGAATCGCCTGCGGACGCAATCGCCTTCTGGCGCTGATTCCAGGACATCGGCATTTCGCCCGATGGAATCTCCACCATGGAGATAGCCCCTTCTACCGGACATACGATGGAGCAGAGGTTGCAGCCGACGCAATCCTCCTCGCGAACCTTCAGGTAAGCCCTGCCGTCGTCCGTAGTCAGGCGCTCAATACATTGATGCGACGTATCCTCGCAGGCAATATGGCATTTGTTGCAGACGATGCAATTCTCCTCGTGAATCCTGGCGACCACCTGATAGTTGAGATCAAGATCGCCCCAATCCGAATAACGCGGAACGGACTTGCCAATCAGCTCGGTGACAGACTGCAAGCCCTTCTCGTCGAGATAGTTGTTCAGACCGTCTATCATATCCTCGACAATGCTGAAGCCGTGATGCATCGCCGCCGTGCATACCTGTACGCCCGTCGCGCCCATCAGCATGAACTCCACCGCATCGCGCCAATTGGAGACGCCTCCAATTCCGGAGATCGGCACATTCACTTGAGCGTTGCGCGCGCATTCGGCTACCATGTTGAGCGCAATCGGCTTCACGGCCGGACCGCAGTAGCCGCCATGCGCGCCTTTGCCGCCAACATGCGGGATCGTGTTCCAGGTGTCGAGATCTACGCCGGCCAGCGAGTTAATGGTGTTGATTAAGGAGATGGCATCCGCGCCTCCGCGGACGGCCGCTTTTGCCGTGGCTGTAATATCCGTAATATTGGGCGTCAGCTTAACGATGACCGGCGTCTTCGCCGCTTCCTTCGCCCACATCGTTTGCGCCTCGACGAGATCGGGCTGCTGGCCGGAGGCCGAGCCCATGCCGCGCTCCGCCATGCCATGCGGACAGCCGAAGTTCAGCTCAAGTCCGTCCACGCCAACGGCTTCCACCCTCTTGACAATCTCATGCCACTTCTCCCGCTTCGGCTCCACCATCAGGGACACCACAACGGCATGGTTCGGAAAACGTTTCTTCGTCTCGTAGATTTCCTTCAGGTTGACCTCAAGCGGCCGGTCCGTAATAAGCTCGATATTGTTAAAGCCGGCTACGCGCTGCCCGTTAAAATGCACGGCCGCAAACCTTGACGAGGTATTAATAATCGGATCCCCAAGCGTCTTCCATACCGCCCCGCCCCAGCCCGCTTCGAAAGCTCGCTGCACCTGGTAGCCCGTATTGGTTGGCGGCGCGGATGCCAGCCAGAACGGATTCGGCGAGGATATGCCCGCCAGATTGATACGCAAATCAGCCATCGCTATCCCATCCCTCCCACAATGTCATTGCTATGCCGTCTCCTCCTGCTGCTTCACCAGCTGCCGGTAGATCGCATAAGCGGCCTTCTTCCCCTGCTGCGCCGCCGACACGACCATCGCTTCCCCTTGCCCGTCGCCGAAAATCACATCGCCAGCGGCGAATATTTGCGGATCGGAGGTTTGGAACGTAACCGGATCAATCGCCACAATGCCGCGTTTATGCGATAGTCCAAGCTGCTCGACGAGATCGATATGCCTGTTCTGGCCAATGGCCAGAACAACGGCATCCACATCCATGAAGAACTCCGAGCCTGCCACCGGCACCGGACGGCTCCGGCCCTCGCTCTCCTCCAGCCTCATTGCTATACATTCCATCGCCGTGACGTTGCCCGCGGTATCGCCAACTACCCGCTTGGGAGCCGTCAGCCACTTGAAGACAACGCCGTCCTGCTTCGCGAAGTCGAACTCGAAATCGTATGCCGTCATCTCTTCGACGGTACGACGGTAGACAATCGTCACCTCGCCCGCTCCAAGCCGAACCGAACAGGTGGCCGCGTCAATCGCGGTATTGCCGGCCCCGATAACGGCAACTTTTTTCCCCGCGATGTCTGTCCGGATGGACGTTTTGGTGGATTCCACGAAATCAATCGCGTCGTAGACGCCACGCAAGCCTTCGCCCTCGATGCCCAGCTTTGGCACCTTCGACATTCCAATCGCCAGCACCACCGCATCGTATTGCTGTCTGATCTCCTCGACGGCGATATCGACGCCAACCTTTACGCCCGTTCGGATCTCTACGCCAAGCTGCTTCACCTGCTCCACTTCCCACAGCGAGATTTCCTGCGGCAGCCGGAACGAGACGATGCCATAAGTATCGAGGCCCCCTGCCTGCTCCTTCGCTTCGAAGATCGTTACGGCAAAGCCAAACCGGGCCAGCTCTCTTGCCGCCGACAAGCCTGCCGGCCCGCCGCCGATAACGGCAATCTTGTTCCCATTGCTTCGCCCCGCCGTGAACAGCACCTGCTCGTTGCGGATTGCCCAATCGGTCGCATACCTCTGGAGATCGCCAATCATAATCGGCTTGGACGAATGATTGAGAACGCAAGCCCCCTCGCATAGCTCCTCCGTCGGGCATACCCGCGAGCAGCTGGCGCCAACCGGATTCGCCTCCATGATCGTCCGGGCGGAGCCCTTCATGTTGCCGGAGGCGATCTTTTTGATAAAAGACGGAATGTTGATCCCTGTCGGACAAGCCTTGATACAAGGGGCATCATAGCAATAAAGGCAGCGGTTCGACTCCTCGATCGCTTCCTTTGGCCTCATCCCGGCTTTTACCTCGGCAAAATTGCGCCTCAATGATTCAGCAGATATAAACGTTGCAGCCATCCGTTCATCCTCCTTTCGCGAAGCGCTTATTATAGGTTTATGATGTTGTTGTACGTTTCCGGCCTGCGATCCCGATAAAACTGCCAAATATTCCGCACCTCGCGAATCAGCTCTTTGTCCATCACGCCAATGACGACCTCATCTCGATCCCGGCTGCCGATCGCCACAATGGAGCCTCGCGGATCCACCAAATACGACTGCCCGTAGAATTCTCCCATATTCCAAGGCGCCTCAACCCCAACCCGATTAATGGCAGCTACATAATACCCGTTAGCCACCGCATGGGCGGGCTGCTCCAGCTTCCACAAATATTCCGAAGTGCCCGCCACCGTCGCCGACGGATTAAACACAATCTCCGCCCCGTTCAGCCCAAGCGCACGCGCCCCTTCCGGGAAGTGCCGGTCATAGCAGATGTACACGCCAACCTTGGCAAAGGCCGTATCGAATACCGGATAACCCAGGTTACCCGGTTTAAAATAATACTTTTCCCAGAAGCCGCAGCCACCGTCGCCAGCCGCCACATGCGGGATATGATGCTTGCGGTATTTGCCGAGATAGGTGCCGTCCGCGTCAATGACCGCCGCCGTGTTATAGTAATTAGCTATGCCGTCCCGCTCATAAACAGGGAGAATAAGGACAACTCCCAGCTCGCGGGCAAGCTCCTGGAACAATCGCGTTGTAGGACCGTTCGGCACTTCTTCCGAAGCGTCATACCATTTGGTTACTTGCTCGGCACAGAAATACGGTCCGTAGAAAACCTCCTGCAACGAGATGATCTGCGCGCCTTTGACCGCTGCCTCCCGGACGAGCCGGACATGCTTCTCTATAGCTGCCTTTTTGTGAACCTCTACCGGTTCATCCCCATGCACATCGTTGGATGCCTGGATTAATCCGATCGTAACTTTACTCATCGCTTCTCCTCCCAATTTCTTTGGTTCCGCTTGCGATCCGTTGTGCCGCCCGATACAGCAGCTCGGCACCTGCCGCAATATCCTCAGGAGACGAATACTCCTTGGGATTATGGCTGATTCCCTCCTTGCACCGGACAAAAATCATGCTGTAATCACATACGTAAGACATGGTCAGCGAATCGTGGAAAGGCCCGCTCATGAGCTCAGGCAGCTGCATATCCATCCCGGACGCTTCCTTCCGCAAAATATCCTTCAGCCATTCCGCGCAATAACGAGGCTCGCTGTTCGTATCCTCCCGGATCAAATATTGCAGGTCATGCTCATCGCAAATGTCTTGAATCGTCTCGAGCAGCTGCTGCTCCCGTTCATTCCTCCGGGAAAGAACGATATCCCTCAGGTCAACCGTAAACGTCACCTTCTCCGGAATGATATTGCGGGAATCCGGAAATACGGTGAGCGATCCTACCGTCCCTACCGTTGAGGCTCCTTCTTCCAGCCTGGCAAGATCATTCAGCGCTACGATAACCTTGGCTGCCCCCACCAGCGCGTCCCGTCTCATCGGCATGGGCACCGAGCCCGCATGTCCGGCAAAGCCATTGAGTTCTACCGTCCACCAAAGCGGACCCGATATGCCGGTCACAATGCCAATAGGCGAATCCAGCGATTCCAGCACCGGCCCTTGCTCAATATGAAGCTCCAGGAAAGCGCCAATCCGTCCCGCTTCAAACGTATATCCTTCAAACTCAGCCGGGTCGCAGCCAAATTCAAGCAAGGCTTCCCGGCGAGTTACGCCATTCTTGTCCTTCCGGTTAAGCTCTCCTTCCTCGAGCTTGCCCGTCATGCCGCGAACGCCAAATAATCCTTTGTTGAACCGGCAGCCCTCTTCATCGCAGAAGGCGACGACTTCCATGTCCATCTCCGGGACAAAGCCCTTTTCCGCCATCGTCTGCACGACTTCGATCGCCCCAAGGACGCCAATGGCGCCGTCATAGCGGCCGCCATAAGGCTGCGAATCGACATGGGAGCCGAGCATAAGCACCGGAAGCTCCGGGTCCTTGCCTTTGAACACGCCAATCAAGTTGCCAAAAGGATCCATTCTCGTCCGCATTCCCGCTTCTTCCATCCAGCTCTTGACCTGCTCCACGCCTGCCCGGTCTTCCTTCGACAAGGCGAGCCTGCATACGCCGGTCTCCCCAATCCTTCCGATCTGCGCCAGTTCCTCAATTCGACGGTTTAACCGTTCTGCATTAATCGTTGCGTAAAGCTCCACACTCATATCCCGTTCCCTCCCGTCCAGACTCCGATGACATATAAGTATGTACAAGATTTGAATTTATACGGCTAGTCAGATAGCTGCCCCCAAGCGAGGGCAGCTTCCCGAGTTAGATCGATCCTCACCTCATGCCTTATGATTATGCGAGTCATGCGCTAACACAGTATTATTGACAAGGAGTTAAGGTCCTTCAGGGACCTTAACTCTCCAGATTCCGCTTACTATAGGCAGTTAAGGTCCCTCGGGGACCTTAAGCTTCTCCAACTAGCCCACTTCCGGCTCAAAATCATCCCTTCATCTGGACTTAAGGTTCCTCAGGGACCTTAAGTCTCCAAATTCCGACTACTGCAGGCTGTTTAAGGTCCCTCAGGGACCTTAAACTTCTCCAGCAGCCGATACATATAGGCTGAACCTAAACTAGCTCTTTTCCGCATCCGCCAGAATGGTCTTGTCGATCGCCTTGCCAAGATCCGGCGCCGCCTTGATTAATCCGTACTTGAGGGAGATATCGACCGTCCGCTGGACCGCATCATCTACAAACGAGCCGACCTGCGCATCCGTAAACCCTTCCGGCTTCACCAGCTTCGCCATCTCCATCAGCATCGTGGACTGATGCTCCTTCGTGGTGCTTCCCTCCGTTACGGCCTTCATCACGATATCCACGGATTCATCCTGGTTGGCAATCGCATAATTCCAGCCCTTCATTGTCGCGCGGATGGCTTTCACCGCGGTATCGCGGTTATTTTTCAGCCAATCCTCCTTCACTACGAGCGTATCCTCAAGCATCCCTACACCGGCATCTTCAAAATCATAGACGAACAGATCCTCCGGCTTCACGCCGCTCTCCAGCACGACATGATATTCGTTATAGATCGTGGAGATCGCCACATCCAGCTGCTTGTTGAAAAACTGATCCATCGTAAACCCCTGCTTCACCAGCTCTACATCCTTCTGCGGATCAAGTCCGTTCCTCTCCATAAAAGCGAGCACCTGGAACTGCTGGCTTCCCGTCCACATGCCAACCTTCTTCCCCTTCATCTTCTCAGGAGAGTCTATGCCGGAAGACTTATCTGCTACGAATCGGTAAGAGCTCTTCTGCAAGATTTGGGCGACCGATACAAGCGGCAGACCGTTGTCCCGGTTCACCAATAGGCTGTCAAAGCTGGTTACGCCGATATCCGCCGCGCCGTTCACCACCTGCTGCTCGATAACGACATCAGGTCCGCCCGGCACAATCTCGACATCCAGCCCCTCCTGATCGTAGAAGCCCTTTTCCTTGGCAACAAAAATACCGGCGAACTGGGCCTGCGGCACCCATTTCAGCTGGATCTTCACCTTCTGCAGCGGCTCGCTTGCCTTGCCTTCGTTTCCAGGCTCGGACGAGCTGTCATTGCCGCAGGCTGCGACTATGATCAGCGCCATCGCCATGGTCATCGTTGTTACAGCTTTCAGGACCCGGTTTCTCTTTCTCATCTCTACCATCCACTCCCTATCGCCATCTATTTGTAAGAGGCTGACATCCCCTGATGCGTGAGAAGCTACTGTCTTTTGCGCTGCGCAACATGCCACGGAACGGCGAGTCTCTCGATCAGCTGAATGCAATAGTAGAGAACGATGCCAAGCACGGCCGCGATAACAATGCAGGACCACGCGATTGGCATATTGCCCAGCTTGATCTGATCCGATAACAGAAAGCCAAGACCCCTAGATGAGATAAAAAACTCGCCCACGATCGCCCCGATAATTCCGGTAGCCATGTTGATTTTGAGCGCGGTAAATATCGTCGGCAGCGCAAGCCTGAATCGAAGCTTCAGAAAAATCGTAAATCTGCCGGCCGCGTAAGCATGCATAAGCTCCAGATAAGCGGGCTCGACGGAACGGAGTCCCTTGTAGGCGCTGACCGCCATCGTTGCCATCGTCATAATCGAGACAATGGCTATCTTGGAGGCGACGCCGTCGCCAAACCAGTTGTTCATCACCGGTGCAAGCGCGACAATCGGAACGGCGTTTAAGGCGGCAAGCAAGGTAATGGCGCCTTTACCGGCTTGAGGTCCGAAGGATGCTGCAACGGCTGCGAATAGACCAATCGCCGAGCCGATCAGGCAGCCTCCGATCATCTCCGCTCCGGTATATAGCGAGTAGCTCCATAACAGATCGCTATTTGCTTGAATAGCCTTCGCTATCGAAGAGGGAATGGGCAGCTGATAGAGCTCCAGGCGAAACAGCGTGTGGAACCCTTTTAACTGCCAGATCATCAGAAACACCAGGCCAAATCCGATGGGAAGCCAAAACGGGCTTCGGGATTCTTTTCTGGCAGAAGAACCCTTCGTATGGTGAACCCTAGCGTTCAGCCCTGAAGCAGGATCATCCGCTATTCTTGGCAGAGGGGCAGAGACAGGGGACTGCTCCGTATTGACGGCTGTTACCTCCTTCATCTCTCCCCTCCTCCTTGCTGTCGGAATTCCGGCTGCCATGGGGTCAGTAGCCGTTCAGCCAGCGTGACAAGAAGGAACCAGATTAGTCCGATGACCACGCTGATCAAGATCGTTGACCAGAACATATACACCTGCGAGCTGCCATAATAAAGTGAGCTGAGCATAAGGACGCCAATACCGTTAGGTGCGCCCATCAGCTCGACAATGATGGAAGCCGTAATGGCGAGTGGAGCGGATAGCTTCAGTCCGGCAAAAAGCCCCGGCAGCGATGCCTTCAGCCGCAGCTTGGCGTACGTCGTCCATACGGACGCGGCATACGAGCGCATAAGCTCCTCTTGCTCCGGTCTGATGCTCTGAAGCCCGCGAAGCATATGAATGGCTACCGGAAAGAACGTCACATATCCCGCCATTAATACCCTCGACAGCGCGGGATCATGGATAATGCCATACAGAATTGGAGCAAGCCCGATAATCGGAACCATTTGCGAAGCGATCATATAAGGAGATAACGTCAGCTCAACGGCCCTAGACAAGCTCATCACGATCGCAAGAATCACGCCTACCGCGGTGCCAATCAGGAATCCGGTTATCGAATTGCCGAACGTGATCGCTCCTTGCTCGGCAAGTGTAGGCCAGTGTTGGATTAAAGCTTCAATGACCAGATGCAGATAAGGAAGCTTGGAGGCCGGGGCCAGCACATGGGCAATATCGGTTATGTACCAGGCGGCCGCTTCCCACAGGATCAGAGCTCCAAGCACCCATAGCACGATAATCCCGCTTTGGCCGCCTTTTCTGAGCCATCCGCTCATGAGAATCACCTCTTCAAAAGAATTGCGAATGCAATTCTTGCTTCGTAAGCATTTGCTTAAAAGAATTGCGAATGCTCGCATCGTAAGCATTCTCTTAAGAACTGCGAATTAAAAAGCAACTCCTCACCTGAGCCGTCATCTCATGGAAACGGGTGGAATTGCGAATCTGCTCGTAGCTTCCCTCCTCCCGTTCCATGTCCAGAATGGAGTGGACGCGCCCCGGATGCGCCGACATCACGATAACCCGATCCGACAGGAAGACCGCCTCCGGAATGCTGTGAGTCACAAATACGATCGTCTTTTTTGTCTGCCTCTGGATATCGAGCAGGTCAAGCTGAAGCTTCTCCTTCGTGAATTCATCCAAGGCAGAGAAGGGTTCATCCATCAGCAGGATAGGCGGATCAAGCGATAAGGCTCTTGCAATGGCCACTCTCTGCTGCATGCCGCCGCTTAGCTGCCAAGGATAATGATGCTTAAACTTCGTTAAGCCAACCATGTCGATAAGCCGTTCCGATATGGCTGAATATTCCGACTTTTTAAGGCCTAACACTTCCATTGGAAGCTCAATATTATCCTTCACCGTACGCCATTCGAACAAGGTTGGGCTTTGGAAGACAATTCCGAACTTCCTTTTCAGTCTTACCTCTCTAGGCACTTCCTCTCCGATGGTGATCTGACCGCTAGTTGGCTCAAGCAGATCCGCCATTAACCTTAACAGTGTCGACTTCCCGCAGCCCGACGGCCCGAGGAGGGATACGAATTCACTGCGATACACCTCAAAGCTGACATGCGAGAGTGCCGTAACCTCCCGCCCTTTGCGCCCAAATACCATGGACACATCGTCTATTCGAATTTCCGTCTCCCTCTGTCTATCAAGTGACAACAATCCCCCACCTCCTGTTATCATGCTGAAAACTTACATAAGATACTTTTGCGCCCGCAATGTTGCTGTTATGTAATATTATATAACACGTAATTTGGATTACATTATACAAACTGTTTTATAAAATCACCAAAACATTAGACGATATGTATAGAGGCAAGGCGGTAACGGTTGAATGATGTCAGACCTCTGTTACTATACTTGCGTGTTCGTTGTCGCACGATAAAGCAGGTGCTATTGGTCTGAGGAGTCGCTAAAGGCTGTATAGAGTATAGTTTGGATGGTCGCCTGATGGTTGGAAGAACAGCAAATCAGAGCGGTACGCGTCTCTCTTCTTCCCACCTGCGTTGTACATTCTGCAGGATAACAGAGGAAATAGGCCCTTAGGCGATGGCTACGTTGCACAATCTACAGCATTTTTAGTCAAAATAGGCCAATAGGGCACTAATTCTTCGAATATACTGCACAACGTACAATGTAGGACAAGCTACGGGGCTAGTGAGCCGCTTTATGCTGTATTGCGTACAGTGTAAATGAGAGAAATAATGACTGGCGCGGTATTCTTCGTGGGCGGGATCCCTTCGGCTCGCGGGGAACCCCGTTCAACACAAAACAAAAAAATAGAGGCCGTCCCAATGGGGACAACCTCTATTCAACCGATTCTATTCTAGCGGCGGTCTAT
This sequence comes from Paenibacillus glycanilyticus, assembly GCF_023715145.1. Classification (GTDB taxonomy): domain Bacteria; phylum Bacillota; class Bacilli; order Paenibacillales; family Paenibacillaceae; genus Pristimantibacillus; species Pristimantibacillus glycanilyticus_A. The sequence goes on from NZ_JAMBNP010000021.1 coordinate 58,736, forward strand.
CGCCGAAATCGTAAACGTGAAGCTCAGATCCTGATCAGCCGGGATCTGGTATTCCGGATGAACCGGAGCGCCCCAGCTGTCGTCGCCGCCAACGCCCATTTGGCGTCCAGCTACGGTTACGACCGTATAATGCGGCTGTGGAAGCTCGTACCAATGAGCGGCATTCTCCAGCTCAAACGCCGTGTAAGGCGATACGTTGCATTCCACCGGGGCCGATGGCGATGCCGTCAGCTGCAGGCCAAAGCCTTGGCTGTCGGCAATCTTCACATGCCGCACACCCGTACGGTTACCCGTCTCCTGCGGTACCAGATAAGGAGTCGGCAGCTCCTTCACCTCGCGGCTGAACGTTCCAAGACGCGCTCCAAATGCACGGTCAATGTAGTTCTCTTCCGGACCCATCGCATACCAATCGGTTTGATCATAATCAGCAGGCAGCTTGAACGTCAGGCCAATGACCGGAACGTTAGGAAGACCTGCTGCACCTTTGTAATCCGTCTTCACTTCAATGCTGCCATCCGCGAAGACGGTATACGTCGTGCGGACGCGCAGCTCGGCGCTGATGCTGAATCCATACTCGAATGCAACCGTCACTTGGTCACCGGACTTCGCAACATCGAGCTCAACCTTCAGGCATTTGCGTGCAAGACTTGCCGCATACCATAGACCAGCATCGTAACCATGCGCATAACCTTTATCGTTATCGGTCTGTGCACGCCAGAATTGCGGTACCGGCGGCGCTGCGATAAACTCGCGGCTGCCGTAACGGACCGATGCCAGCGAGCCAACGCCTTTCGAGAACTGAATCGTAAAGCCGTCGCCCATCACGCCAATGTTCACGTCGCCTTCTACAACGCGAAGCGAGCCAACGGGCATAGCTTTTTCCCCTTCAACAACAAATACGGCTTCGCCAAAGGCCACTTCATGGCCGGCTTCCGCCCACAGCTCATCCTGCTTCAGAACAAGCGCGGTATGAACCGCGTATTCGCCAGCCGCATTCGTTACCGCTTCCGGCAGCGTAAGCGGAACAACTTTCTCGCTTCCCGCTTCAACCGACACTTCGCTAGTTGCGCTGAATACTAGAGCGCCGTTGCGGAGCAAGCGTACGGACAAAGCCCATTCGCTTGTATTTACAAAAAGGTTCTCATTAATAACTTTAACTTCCGTGCGCGAAGGAACTAGCTTCACATTCTGATACAGGAATTTCACTTCCTGCATCTTAGGCGTTACGCGGCGGTCTGCGAACACAATGCCGTTGCCGCAGAAGCTGTAATCCGTTGGACGGTCGTTAAAGTCTCCGCCGTAAGCGAAGAACTCATTCCCATAGCGGTCTTTGGTCATGATGGACTGGTCCATGTAATCCCAAATAAAGCCGCCTTGGTACATCGGGTACTTCTGCTCCAGCTCGGTATATTTATGCATGCCGCCAACCGAGTTGCCCATAGCATGCATATATTCGCAGCTGATATACGGCTTGCCCGGATTGCTCTCCAGATATTCGATAATATCCGCGGGCTTCGCATACATCCGGCTTTCCATATCGCTTGTCGCATCATAATCACGGTTGTGGAATACGCCTTCATAATGAACGAGACGGCTCGGATCCTTGGCATGGAAGTACTTCGTCGCATTCAGGATCACTTCGCCCGCATACGATTCATTGCCGCAAGACCAGATCAGAATCGAAGGATGGTTTTTGTCCCGCTCCAGCATCGACTCAGCACGGTCAAGAACCGATCCTTGCCATTCCGGCAGGTTACCCGGCACGTTCCAGGAAGGCTCTACCGCGCCCATCTTCTGCCACGAACCATGCGATTCCAGATTCATCTCATCGATCAGGTAAATGCCGTATTCGTCACAAAGCTCGTACCACAACGTCTGGTTCGGATAGTGCGAAGTACGGACGGCATTCATGTTGTTCTGCTTGATCGTCTTGATGTCCCACAGCATGTCCTCGGCCGTAATGGCACGGCCGCGGCGCACGTTAAATTCATGGCGGTTAACGCCTTTGAATACGATACGCTTGCCGTTCAGGTGCATCACCTTGTTAATCATTTCGAAACGGCGGAAGCCCGCCTTCTGAACGATCGCTTCAACCAGTTCGCCTTGCGCATTCAGGATGGAGAGGCTAACGCTGTACAGATACGGAGACTCCGCGCTCCACGGCTTCACTTTTCCTGCATCAACAGTAAGCGACAGCTTGCCATCCGCAAACGCACCTTCGCCCGTTGCCACAACGGCTCCATCGGCATCCTTAAGCTCCAGCTTCACTTGTGCCGAAGCCTTCTCGAGCAGCTCCAGATCAACGGTCAGCTTGCCAGCTGTATAGCTGTCATCCAGATCCGCATGGACAAACAGATCTCTCACGTGGATTTCCGGTACCGTATACAGATACACATCGCGGAAAATTCCCGAGAAACGCCAGAAGTCCTGATCCTCGAGCCAAGCGCCGGAGCTGCGTTGGTAGACCTCCACCGCAAGCTTGTTGTCGCCTTCCCGAATAAACGGGGTCAGGTCAAATTCCGAAGGAGTAAAGCTGTCTTCCGCGTAGCCAACAAACTCGCCGTTCAGCCATACGTAGAAAGCAGACTCAACGCCCTGGAACGAGATATAGACAGGGCCTGTCATCGATTCCGGCTTGCGGAAATGCTTTACGTAGCTGCCTACCGGATTGCTGACCACCGGAATTGCCGGAGGGCGAACAGCGTCCAGACCATCCCACGGGTACATCGTATTTACATATTGCAGCTGGCCATGGCCTTGCATCTGAATATGCCCGGGCACTTGAATGTCATCCCAGCCGCTGCAATCAAAGTCTTGTTTATAGAAGTTTTCGATCCGGCTTGCCACATTGACGGCATAGCTGAATTTCCAACCACCGTTCAATTCATGGCGCATCGCCATTGGCGCTTTGCTCTCCGCTTCCTCCATCGTGCGGTAATACCGATGATCGGAGTGCGCGTCCACCCGGTTTACCCGGTAAACCGTCGGGTCGCTGAGCCAATTGATGTCTGCCCTTGTTGCTTTCATTACGAAATTTCCTCCCCTAAAATGAATTATCACCACAATGGGCGTGCTTCGCCCATCGTGATGATTCATTACTTCGTAAGCATTAACTTTAATGAATTATCACCACAATGGCCCGTTTGTACGGGCAATCGTGATGATTCATTACTTCGTAAGCATTAACTTTAATGAATTATCACCACAATGGCCCGTTTGTACGGGCAATCGTGATGATTCATTACTTCGTAAGCATTAACTTTAATGAATTATCACCACAA
>NZ_JAMBNP010000022.1 GCF_023715145.1 Paenibacillus glycanilyticus
ACGCTTACGTTTGGTGGCGATGGCGGAGGGGAACCACGCGTTCCCATACCGAACACGACCGTTAAGCCCTCCAGCGCCGATGGTACTTGGACCGCAGGGTCCTGGGAGAGTAGGACGTCGCCAAGCACGAAGAGCCTGTCGCATGATTGCGGCAGGTTTTTTTGTGTTTATTTGTTTTCTAACGTTGCTCTGTCTTGCTCGGCTATGCCATAATGTGAATATTTACAAGCTAATTCGAGAGGAGCATGTTGGTGAAGAAGGAAACGCGGTTGCTTACGATGGAGCAGTTCGAGGATATGATCGAGCTAAGTCAATTTGCATTCCAATATGAGATACCGGCAGTAAAGCTTGCCGAGTCCCGAGAACGTTTTGAGAAGGAAGAGACAGATCGATGGGGGGTTTACATCGATGACAAGCTGGCCGCTCAACTGGCCGTGCTTGATCTACATACCTATATTGGGGGCAAACGATTCGCAATGGGCGGGATAGCCGGCGTATCCACTTGGCCAGAGTATAGACGCCAGGGCTTGGTTGCCGAGCTGCTCCATCATACTCTTGAGCAGATGAGAGAAAAGGGGCAGACCTTATCATTTCTTCATCCCTTCCTGATCAGCTTCTACCGGAAATTTGGCTGGGAAGTCTATACCGATTTGAAGACCTATCGAATCGAAACGGGGCTTCTGCCGGCAAGAGCACAATACAATGGAACCATTAAAAGAGCGGAACAGAGCTATGAGCTGCTTAATCCGATATATATCGAATATGCCAAACGGGTAAACGGAGCATTGGACCGCTCCGCAGCCTGGTGGAATTACCGGATTGCATCACGCAAGAAGGGACAAACGGTTATCTTTTTGGATACAGCGGGCGAACCTCAAGGATACGTGATTTATGAAGTGAAGAATAGAGAGCTGTTTGTGCACGAGTTTATCGATCTGACAGAGGAAGCGCGTGGTGCTTTGTGGTCTTTCCTTGGCCAGCATGATTCTATGATTGACCGCCTGGAGATTAAGGTAGCTGCGGACGATGGGCTTGCTTATCTGCTGAACAACCCGCGGATTAAACAGGAGATCGAGCCTTATTTCATGGCCCGGATCGTGGATGTTGAACCCTTCCTGAAGGAGTATCCTTTTGAACCAAGCAGCAGCGGATCCGAGACAACGCTTATACTGGATATTAAGGATGAGCATGCCCCGTGGAATGAAGGGTTGTTCGAAGTTCGTATTGCCTCGAACGGATCTGCGAATGTACAGCGGTTATCGGGAGAGACTAACGGAGAGCCAATCCGTACAGGAATTGGAGCGTTGGCAGCTATACTGACGGGGTACAAACGTCCGGCAGAGCTGCTTCGATACGGACAAATTCAAGGTGAAAGAAGCTTGGTGGAGCAATTGGAAAGAAGAGTTCCGGTACGAACAACGTTCCTTCCTGACTTTTTCTAAAGCGCTAACAATTAAATTGCCCGTTATTGGGTATTAAAAGGCTTACTTTCCTGCATTAGGGAACCGTTCCACACATAAACCTTACATCCTTGACAGCCCCTACCCCCTCTGATAATATTGCAATAATATGCGTGAGAGGTATCAAAATTAAGGGAGGAACTTACTCGTGTGGGAAACGAAATTCGCCAAAGAAGGCCTGACATTCGATGATGTACTGCTCGTACCGCGGAAATCTGTTGTGTTGCCTCGTGAATCGGACGTATCTACAAAACTTAGCGAAGGCATCAAACTGAACATTCCGTTGATCAGCGCAGGGATGGACACTGTTACGGAGTCGGCTTTGGCGATTGCTATAGCTCGTGAGGGCGGAGTCGGCATTATTCATAAAAATATGTCGGTTGCTCAGCAGGCAGAAGAAGTTGATCGTGTTAAACGTTCGGAGAGCGGCGTTATTACAAACCCATTCTCGTTGACACCTGATCATCACGTTTATGATGCGGAAGAACTGATGGGCAAATACCGTATTTCCGGTGTGCCGATCGTAGACAACGAACAGAAGCTGGTTGGTATCCTGACAAACCGCGACCTGCGTTTTGTTCATGATTATTCGATTAAAATCAACGAAGTAATGACTCGCACGGATCTTGTAACGGCACCTGTCGGAACGACTTTGCAAGAAGCGGAAGGCCTTCTTCAAAAGCATAAGATCGAGAAGCTTCCTCTCGTTGACGAGAACAATACGCTTAAAGGTCTTATTACCATTAAAGATATCGAAAAAGCCATCCAATTCCCTAATGCGGCGAAAGACAAGCATGGCCGTCTGCTTTGCGGAGCTGCTGTTGGTATCGGCAAAGACACGGCTGACCGCGCAGATGCACTCGTACAAGCAGGTATCGATGTATTGGTCGTTGACTCGGCGCATGGTCATCATATTAACATTATCGAAGCGGTTCGCAAGCTGCGTGCTAAGTACCCGGATCTTACGATCATCGCGGGTAACGTAGCAACGGGCGAAGCAACTCGTGATCTGATTGAAGCAGGCGCATCCGTTGTTAAAGTGGGCATCGGTCCTGGCTCGATTTGTACGACACGCGTTATCGCTGGTATTGGCGTACCGCAAATTACGGCTATCTACGATTGCGCTACTGTAGCTCGCGAATATAATGTACCTGTCATTGCAGACGGCGGCATCAAATATTCCGGCGACATTACAAAAGCAATCGCTGCAGGCGCAAGCGCGATTATGATCGGCAGCTTGTTCGCAGGAACGGCTGAAAGCCCTGGCGAAACAGAAATTTTCCAAGGCCGCAGCTTCAAGGTATACCGCGGCATGGGCTCGCTTGGCGCTATGAAAGAAGGCAGTAAAGACCGTTACTTCCAAGAGAACGAGAGCAAGCTTGTTCCGGAAGGTATTGAAGGACGCGTTCCATTCAAAGGTCCTCTTGCTGATACCGTTCATCAGCTGCTTGGCGGACTTCGCTCCGGTATGGGCTATTGCGGCACTAAAAATCTTGATGAGCTGCGTAACGATACGCAATTCATCCGGATCACAGGCTCCGGCCTTCGCGAAAGCCATCCGCATGATGTTCAAATTACGAAAGAAGCTCCAAACTACTCGCTGTAATTACACGGGTAACGGGCAACGGCAGACAAGAGACTAGGTCTCTTGTCTGCTTTTTTATATCTAAATTTTTTTTAATCTCTACTCATAATCTCTTTGAAACGTTGATTCGCTAAGAGAAGTGGTAGAGTTGTTCCCGCTTATGCCCAAAAGTTGATTCTCTAGCATCGGTTTAACTCTACCTATCCCATGTGTTACAATGAAATTCAAACGACTTAGGGATGAAAAGGGGAGAAAACGTTGAAAGTATTGCCGGTAAGATTACGGTCGGTTGTAGTAGCTTTTGTAGCAGTTTTGGTAGCATTATCTTTGGGAACGTCCTCGGTAAACGCAGCAGGTACGCCGGGCGGCGAATGGGTGGAAAACTCCCTTGGCCTTGAGTTAAGTTCAGCCATCTTGATCGACGCCGACACGGGTCAGGTTGTATATGAAGTAAATGCAGACGAGCCCCGTCCTCCTGCAAGCATGACCAAGATGATGACCGAATACATCGTCCTTGAACAAATTAAGAAGAAGTCGCTTACTTGGGATCAAATGATTACGGTTAGCGAGGAAGCGGCATCAACTCCTCCTGACGGATCTCAGGTTTATTTGGCACAAGGCGAGCAATATAAGGTTAAAGACCTTTACATGGCTATGGCTGTAGGCTCTGCAAACGATGCAACAATTGCTTTGGCTTCGGCTATCTCTGGCAGCGAGCAAGGCTTTGTTGATAAAATGAACGAAACCGCTCAGAAACTCGGACTTACTTCCGCTCATTATACAAGTGCAACCGGTTTGGCTGACACGACAGTGATTTCGGCGAGAGACCAGGCAAAGCTGGCTCAGATCATTATTAAGCAGGATCCGGAATTTTTGGAGTATGCATCTACGACAGAATATCAATTCCGCCCTCGCGATGACAAACCAATCACTAATATTAACTGGATGCTTGGTTCAAACAAGAACAACACCTATCTGAAGGCTTTTGCCTACGATGGCGTTGATGGAATGAAGACAGGTTATATCTCGGCTGCCGGTTATACGTTTACGGGTACAGTTAAACACGGCGACCAGCGTTACATCAGCGTTGTTATGAACGCGAAGTCAAAGGAAGCGCGCTTTAACGAAACCGCGAAGATGTACAACTACGCTTTCAACTCCTTGGAGAAGAAAACAATTGTTGCCGCAAAATCCGTGGTAGAAAAAGCAGAATCGGTTAAAATTAAAAAAGGTGTGAAAAAATCGGTTCCGATCATTACAGAATCCGACATTTCGCTTCTCGTGAAAAAAGGCGTTGAGCCGAAGATCGAGCTTACCGGCTTTGAGCTTAAAAAACCGGAGGAGCTTGTTGCTCCAATCAAAGCCGGCCAAGTAGTAGGTACGGCAACGTACAAATATACCGATGAGCAAGGCAAAGCGCTGGAGAAAAAGGTCAATCTCATCGCCAGCAAAGACGTGAAGAAAGCAAGCTGGTTCGCGCTGATGTTCCGCGGTATCGGCAGCTTCTTCTCGAGTTTGTTTAACGGTATCGTGGATTTGTTCTAAATCTTGTTGCTGACTTGTTCTAAACCGTGCCAGGGAAGGCAAATCAAGGGTTGTCGATTAATGGCCCATCCTGTAAAATAAATGGTTAGAGTAAGCGGAGAGCTTCAACTAAATAAGCGATTAAGCGCATAGCCCCCATTGCGGGGGCTGCGCTCCATTTTAAGGAGGATTTCTAAGCATGGAAACAGGAACTTCGCGCGTAAAACGCGGCATGGCAGAAATGCAAAAAGGCGGCGTCATCATGGACGTTATGAACGCCGAGCAAGCGAAAATTGCGGAAGCAGCAGGCGCAACTGCCGTTATGGCACTGGAACGCGTACCTTCTGATATCCGCGCAGCAGGCGGCGTAGCCCGTATGGCTGACCCTACAATCGTAGAAGAAGTAATGAAAGTGGTATCGATTCCGGTTATGGCGAAAGCTCGTATCGGTCATATTACTGAAGCACGCGTACTCGAATCGATGGGCGTTGATTATATCGACGAGAGCGAAGTACTGACTCCTGCGGACGAAGTATTCCATATCAGCAAGAATGAATTTACCGTACCTTTCGTATGTGGTGCGAAAGACCTGGGTGAAGCACTTCGCCGTATCCAAGAAGGCGCCGCTATGCTTCGTACCAAAGGCGAGCCGGGAACAGGCAACATCGTTGAAGCTGTGCGTCACCTTCGTCTGATTAACGGCCAAATCCGCAAAGTACAAAACTTGTCCAAGGACGAGCTGTACCATGAAGCGAAGGTATTAGGCGTTCCTTACGACCTGTTACTGCAAGTTAGCGAGAGCGGCAAACTGCCGGTTGTTAACTTCGCGGCAGGCGGCGTTGCAACTCCAGCTGACGCGGCACTGATGATGGAACTTGGCGCTGACGGCGTATTCGTTGGTTCCGGTATCTTCAAATCGGACAGCCCTGAGAAATTCGCTCGTGCGATCGTTGAAGCAACTACGCATTTCAAAGATTACAAGCTGATCGCGGAAGTATCCAAGAACCTGGGTACTCCAATGAAAGGCATTGAAATTTCGAAGCTGCATGCAGCTGAGCGTATGCAAGACCGCGGTCTGTAAGAAGCGGTATTTATAGAAAGGCGTGTAGGCGATGAAAATTGGTGTACTTGCGCTTCAAGGCGCAGTAGCAGAGCATATACGCAGTTTGGAGGCGGCGGGCGCGGAAGCGGTCGCCGTTAAACGAATTGAAGAGCTTGCCGAGCTCGACGGTATCGTTATTCCAGGCGGCGAAAGCACGACAATCGGCAAGCTGATCCGCAAATACGGCTTCCTCGAAGCTCTTCAGGAGTTCTCGAAGCAAGGCAAGCCGCTTTTCGGAACATGTGCCGGCCTTATTATTTTGGCGGACAAAATTGATGGCCAGGATGATGCGCATCTAGAGCTGATGGATATGGTTGTAGCGCGTAATGCCTTCGGCCGCCAGCGTGAAAGCTTCGAGACGGATCTTCCGATCAAAGGGATCGACGAACCGATCCGTGCGGTGTTCATCCGTGCTCCTCTCATCAAAGAAGTTGGCAGCAGCGTTGACGTATTGTCCGTATACAACGATGAGATTGTAGCAGCAAGACAAGGGCATCTGCTCGCTTGCTCCTTCCATCCAGAGCTTACGGACGATTACCGTCTGCATGCGTATTTTGTCGATATGGTTAAAGAAGCGACTAAAACAACTTCGAAGTAAAGGTACTTCGTAAGCATTAGAGAGGGGCAACTGTCGTGTTGGACGTGAAATGGCTGCGTAACGAATATGAGCAGGTGGAGAAGGCGCTGAACAACCGTGGCGCTTCGCTCGACCTTATTTCCGGTTTTCCGGAGCTGGACGTGAAGCGTCGGGACCTGCTCGTTGAAACAGATAATTTGAAGAACCGCCGTAATACGGTATCCCAGGAAGTAGCCAAGCTGAAGAAATCCGGCGGCGATGCTGAAGCATTGATCGTAGAGATGCGTGAAGTTGGCGACCGGATTAAAGAGCTGGATGAAGAAATTCGTGTCATCGAATCGCAAGTGGAAGAGCTTATGCTGTCGATTCCGAATCTGCCTCATGAAAGCGTGCCGGTAGGCGCTTCGGAAGAAGACAATGTCGAGATTCGACGTCATGGCGAGCAAACGGCCTTCGACTTCGAGCCGAAAGCCCATTACGACCTTGCGCAGGATCTGGGGATTCTCGATTTCGAGCGTGCGGGTAAAGTAACAGGCTCGCGCTTTACCTTCTACCGTGGTCTTGGCGCACGTCTTGAGCGTGCCCTGATCAGCTTCATGATGGATCTTCACAGTGACCAGCATGGCTATGAAGAAGTGCTGCCGCCTTATCTTGTTAATCGTGACAGCTTAATCGGTACGGGCCAGCTTCCGAAGTTCGAAGAGGATTTGTTCAAAATCAGCGATTCTGACTACTTCCTTATTCCAACGGCTGAAGTGCCGGTAACAAACCTTCATCGGGAAGAGATTCTGTCCAATGAAGAGCTGCCGAAGTATTTTGTCGCTTACAGCTCATGCTTCCGCTCGGAGGCAGGCGCAGCTGGCCGCGATACGCGTGGTCTGATCCGTCAGCATCAATTCAATAAGGTCGAGCTGATCAAGCTGGCGAAGCCCGAGGAGTCGTACGATGAGCTGGAGAAAATGACGGCTAACGCAGAGAAGGTTCTGCAGCTGCTTGGTCTGCCTTACCGCGTACTGGCGCTTTGCACGGGCGATATGGGCTTTACGGCAGCTAAGACGTATGATCTGGAAGTATGGCTGCCTAGCGCGGGTACTTACCGCGAGATCTCGTCCTGCTCGAACGTAGAGGACTTCCAAGCACGCCGTGCGGGCATTCGTTTCCGCCGCGAAGCGAAGAGCAAACCGGAATTTGTGCATACATTGAACGGATCGGGTCTGGCTGTAGGCCGTACGTTTGCGGCTATCCTGGAGAACTATCAGCAAGCGGATGGTACGATTATTGTTCCGGAAGTTCTCCGTCCCTATATGGGCGGACTGGACAAAATCAACCCGCGAGCATAAATAATTTACCATGGGCCAAAAATGCAGTTGATTATGGTTTTTGGCCTGTGGTACAATAGTCTTTGTCAGTTCTTAATACGGAGAGGTACCGAAGCGGTCATAACGGGGCGGTCTTGAAAACCGTTAGGGTGCAAGCCCACGTGGGTTCGAGTCCCACCCTCTCCGCCAGTTTTTAAACAGCATATACATACATAAGATACGTCCGAGACTTAGGTCTCGGGCGTTTTTTGTTTCTGGGGATAACATAATCTGCTGAAGTTGTGTACTTGTGCATAAACCCTTGACCAGCCTTATACACAGCGCTGTGAATAAAGTGGAGAATATGTGGATAAGTCTGTGGATAAGGTGAGTGGCCGAAGCCGAATAATTCGAATCGCATTGCCGCATCTTATAGGTTGTGGAGGTGCTTTTACTAATGGCTAATGACAAGCTTCAAATTGATCAGAATCAGCTTGTGGCTGCTTGGCAGCGTACCTTGCCAGAGTGGATAAAGGATGCGGACAACTGCGAAGTTCTTGCAGATGAAGCGGATCCCAAGGCACTGCGCGTCACAATTAACACGGCAGGACATCAAGCTTATTCCTTTGACTTCAAGGTATGTTATGTGGATAGCCGCGAAGTGAAGGTCGAAGTGGTTGACGTGGAAAAGAACAACGTGTCGATTGACGAACGAACCGATCCGATGCAGCAGCTCATTCAGGATTACACCCGTCACCTGCATGAATGCGCACAAGCGCTTCATCAGTTGACGCATGCGTAGGAGGAACCAATCATGACGAAGGCAAAAGGCTCGCTCGACAAGAATTTGTCCAACGTAGTGGATGATTTGGCGCAAACTCCGGTTAACAGTCATCAAGCTCAGCAATTGAATCAGGATGCTAATGACAGACGCCATCAGGACGCGTTAAATCATGATCAACCGACGGATATGACGCATCAACGCAGTTAACCTTTGCTAGGAGGCGTTCAGCATGAGTAAACCCCAATCTTATCCCGTACCCGAAGGGCAAGAAAACGGAGGCAGGCAGCGTCGAAGCGGCGGTCACCAGCAAGAGCCTCTGTCCGGCTCCAAAAAGGTCAAGCAAAAAAATCATGTGCGGCATAATAACCCTGAGGGCTAACGAACTTCATACTATTGAATGGACAAAATCCCGTTTCCGCATATGGAACGGGATTTTGCTGCTATTATCTTCTAAATGGACGGGTGATGTTATAGAATGGATGTATTGTTTATAAAGGGGGACGAACGGAATTGAAAAGCGTGCAAAAAGTCGCTTCTCTCGTACTCATGGCTGTTCTTCTTGTTATTGCGGGCTGCAGTACGGATCATGCGCCGCCAAAGCAAGCGCTTCAGGACGCGATGAAAAATATGGGAGAGTTGGACAGTTATTCTGCTCAAATGTCTCTTGGCATCGATAATCTTGAATGGCCTGCTCGTAGTGGTGCTGACCAGAACGGCATCGATATGACGACGGTGATAACAGGTATGCTTAAAGGCGCCAAGCTGAATATTAAGATGGTATATGCAAAAGAGGCCAAGCGTACGGATATGGAGCTTAATCTTCAGTTATCCGGGACAACCATTACGATTCCGATGATTGTATCGGGAGAGAAGCTGTATATGAAGCTGCCGGCATTGCCCATGTTTCAGCTTCCGGCATCCGCGGCCGACAAGTTCGTGGAACTGGATTTGAAGACATTGGCCGAGCAGCAGGGTGCGGCAGCAGCCACGCTTGACGCGGCAGCGCAGCGGCAATTTGCTCAGGAGCTTGGTGCGGTTGTACTTAAGCATTTTGACGAGAACACATATTTCAAGAACGTGAAAGCGAAGGATGCCGGCATACCGGATGAAGTAAAAGCGGATCAGGTTGTCCGGTTTACTATGGACGAGAGCAATTATAAGCAATCGGTGGAGATTATTGTTAACGAAATGATTCCGGACTTATTAAATGTAATCGCATCGAATGAAGCTTATCTGGAACTAATCAAGAAGTCCAAGGAAGATGTGGAGAAGATGAAGACGGATTGGGATTCCGTCAAGGCGGCCAAGATTGATTATCTGAACCAGAACGTCAAGGTTAACGAGCTGTCGATGACAGGGGCAATCAACAAGGATAAGCTGCTGACGTACCAAGCGGGTAAAGTAGATGTTGAACTTACGGATAAGGCTAGCGGAAGCGTGTCCAAGGTAGCTGTCCGTTTTGACATGACTTATAATGATCTGAATGGTAATCCGAAATTTCTCTACGAGGTACCGACGGATGCGGTGAAATTCGAGGATCTGATGAAGCAGATGCAGCTTCCATTAGGATTATAACGATTTAAAACGATAAAAAGGATGGTGTTTGTTCATGAAAGTAGAAGTATGGTCTGATTTTGCCTGTCCGTTCTGTTATATCGGCAAACGCCGCTTGGAGGAGGCTCTTGGCCAATTCGAGCATGGCGATCAAGTGGAAGTGGAGTTCAAGAGCTTTGAGCTGGATCCAAATGCTCCAGTTGAGATTGAGCTTGACGTTTATGATTATTTGTCGAATAAATACGGGATGTCCCGCGAACAAGCGATCTCCAATAATGTACAGCTGACTCAGCAGGCAAAGACACTTGGCCTGGATTATCGTTTCGACACGATGGTGCTGACCAATACGTTTGATGCGCATCAGCTGACTCATTTCGCAGCCAAGTACGGTAAGCGTGAAGAGATGGCGGAGCGTTTGTTCAAAGCTTATTTCACGGACTCGAAGCATTTGGGCAAGAGAGAGATCTTGGCGGATCTGGCTGCGGAGATTGGGCTAGACCGCGAAGAAGCGCTGAAGGCTCTCGAGGAGAGCGCTTATAAGCAGGAGGTTCGCTCAAACGAGCAGGAAGCGGGACAACTGGGCGTACGAGGCGTACCGTTCTTCGTCATTGACCGCAAATATGCGGTATCCGGCGCTCAACCAAGCGAAGTCTTTCTTCAGGCGGTATCGAAGGCTTGGGAGGAAAACAAGCCGCTTACTGTCATTGGCGCTGAAGGTGAAACGAACGGAACGGACGATGCTTGTGCAGACGGTTTCTGCGCTCCTAACTCCGATAAATAAGGGAATTAGGCTTTTTTAGATGCAGCAGGAGGTCGCTTTGCTTTGAAGAAACTACTCGCCCTTATATTTGTGGCCATTATGATCTATGTAATACCCCGAATCGACGAATGGCAGGAGCAGCCTTCTGCGGAGCCTGCTTCCGCAAGCGACTATACCTTGGAATTCCCGGTGGACCGTTATCCGGAGACGGCAAAGCATATCCAGGAGGCGATGGCTTCCGGCGAGTCCAAGATCTGTACGATTGACCGGGAGAATGCCGAGGAGAATCGGAAGGAATCGCTCAAGGATATTCCGACCAAAAAAGGCTATGACCGGGATGAGTGGCCGATGGCCATGTGCCAGGAAGGCGGAGATGGAGCGGATATTGCTTATATCTCTCCTTCCGATAACCGCGGGGCCGGTGCGTGGGTAAGTAATCAACTGGATACCTTCCCGGACGGAACCCGGGTCGAATTTATAGTAAAGTAGCAACAAAACAGGCCTTTGCAGATTGCGGTTGTCCGCTATTTGCGAAGGCCTGTTCGTTATGCGGTGGCTGTACCATCACCGAAGGTTACGAGCTTGCCGGTCGTTGGTGCAGCCGGGTCCAGAGATATCGAATGACGGGTATCGAAGATAAAGCGGCTATGTCCCGCGATCAGATCATGGGGCATTACCGCATGGTTCGTGCAGATCAGCACGCAGTCGGCTTGCTTAAGCTGTTCTTCTGTCAGCTCGACGCCTCGCATGATTTCCCCATTTTCAAGCTTGATTTGCGGTACATACGGATCATGATAGCTCACGGCCGCACCTCGATGAAGAAGCGTATGAATAATCGGAAGAGCGGCCGACTCCCGCACATCCGCGATGTCGGGCTTATAGGTAACGCCATAGATGAGGACGCTGGCACCGGCCAGCTTATTCCCATTAGGAAGCTCTTCCTCGATCCGGTCAGCAAGGTAAGCCGGCAAGCTGTCATTGACTTGCTGGGAGAGCTCTATGAAACGGCTGGTTATACCGGCCTGTGCGGCCTTCCATTGGAGGTAAAGCGGATCTACGGGAATACAGTGCCCCCCAATCCCCGGTCCGGGATAGAAAGGACTAAATCCGTATGGTTTGGTTGCCGCGGCCTTAATGACCTCCCACACATTAATGTTTAGATGATCGCATAGCTGAGCGAACTCATTAATGAACGAAATATTGATGAACCGGTAGCTGTTCTCCAGCAGCTTGGCCGTCTCCGCTGTTTCGGTAGAGGAAACCGAGACGACTTGTTCAAACACCTCCGAGTACAGTTCGTTGAGCTTCTCTTCGCAGGCGCTTGTTATGCCGCTGATGATCTTGGGAATATCGGAGAACGCCATGCTTGTGTTCCCGGGATCAATGCGCTCGGGGGAATATCCGATATAGAGCTGCCGTCCGACCGAAAGACCGCTTTTTTCAAGTAAAGGCAGGACTACCTCCCGGGTTGTGCCTGGATAAGTGGAGCTTTCAATGACAACAAGCTGACCTGGCGTCAGAAGCGGGGACAGTCTTGTGCAAGTGTCGATCAAGTATGTTAAATCAGGGCTGTTGTCCGACGATAATGGGGTAGGTACGCATATAATAACGGTATCGGCGCCCGTTAAGGCTGCGTAGTCCGCAGAGACCTGCCAGCGCCCCGTTTGAATAGCCTCTGCTAGATCCGTGTCGGATAAGTCCTGGATGTAGCTTTTGCCCTGCTGAATGGCCGAGATTTTCCGAGTATCATAATCGATGCCGATTACATGGAATCCTTTACGCACGAACATCATCGAGAGCGGCAGCCCTACAAAACCGAGACCGATAATCGCGACCTTTTGTTGCATGACCTCTATCGTATGGTCTTCCTTCATAGATCTATCTATCTCCTTTCGCAAAACCGCGATCCTATTCTACTAAAATATTAAAAAGCTGCTAGAGATGAGCACGACATAAGCCCGTATGCCATGTCCATTTTCACAAAGTTATAGGAGGGTGCGAAGGCGATGAGCGCTGCTGAAGCAAGGGGCGTTACGATTATTACGGCAACAATGCGGCCCCAGCATATCAATCAACTGTTTCAGAACTATTCCCGTCAGGATTGGGAGAATAAAGAGTTGATTATTATTGTGAATAAAGATAAAGCCGGACTCGCGCAATACCAGAACAAAGCGAAATCCTACCCCAACGTGAGGATCTTCCGGATGCCGGAAAGCTCAAAGCTGGGTGCCTGTCTTAATTACGCGGCCTCGCAGGCCAAACACGACTATATCGCCAAGTTTGACGATGATGACTATTACGGTTCCAATTACATCCCAGAGGCAATGGCGATGTTCCAGACGAGCAAGGCCGATATTGTCGGCAAGCTGGAAATATACTATTATTTTCCCCATCGTTCGACCTTAATGCTGCGGAAGAGAAGCGCCACCTGGTATTCCCCCGCCAGCAAGGTCGCCGGGGCCACGATTATGTTCCATAAGCGGGTTTTGGAAAAAGTATCCTTTAATACCGAGGTCCGTCAGGGCTCGGATGTCCGGTTTATTAAGAGGGCATTGCAGCAGAAGTTCCGGGTATACACGACGTCTCCTTATAACTTCGCGGCCATGCGCAGGGCGGATCGCACCTCCCATACATGGAAGA
This sequence comes from Paenibacillus glycanilyticus, assembly GCF_023715145.1. Lineage (GTDB taxonomy): Bacteria > Bacillota > Bacilli > Paenibacillales > Paenibacillaceae > Pristimantibacillus > Pristimantibacillus glycanilyticus_A. Next base: position 13,285 of record NZ_JAMBNP010000022.1, read on the forward strand.
TCACGGATAAGAATCTGCTGCGCTCGAAAGGCGCCGTCATCAGAAAAACAGGCGTTTATCGGAAGCATGTAAACCGAAGCATGCAGCAGCTGCGTGCGATTGGGCTGAAGCGCCCGAGTTCCAATGCCCAATAAGCGACGGGCGGCTAAGCTTCTCATTCGGGGAGCTTAGCTTGCCCTCGCTTGTTGATGTTTGCTACCATAAGGGCAAGTTCGCCACAAAGATAATAGGAGAAAGATATGATCACGTTTAGAGAAGTCAGCAAACAGTACAAGGCCGGACGGCAGTGGATAGAGGCGGTCCAGCCTACTTCGCTGCATGTAGAGAAGGGGCAGATCCAGGGGATCATCGGATTCAGCGGAGCGGGCAAGTCCACCTTGCTTCGGATGGCTAATCTGCTGGAGCTGCCGACCACCGGCGAGGTTTACATAGATGGACAAGAGCTTACGGGGTTAAACGCAGGGGAACTGCGGGAGGCGAGACGGTCAATCGGGATGATTTTTCAGCATTATAATCTGCTTAGTAATGAGACTTGCGCGGCCAATGTGGAATTTGTGCTGAAAGCAGCGGGCCTGCCTTCCCGGGAGCGGAAGAGAAGAGTAGAGGAATGTCTTGAAATCGTGGGTCTAGCGGATAAAGCAAAGCAATATCCTGCGCAGCTGAGCGGCGGACAGAAGCAGCGGGTGGCGATCGCCAGGGCGCTTGCGAACAATCCGAAGGTGCTGCTATGCGATGAGCCGACTTCTGCGCTTGATCCGGTTACAACCCTGTCCATCCTGGAGTTTCTCGAGAAAATTAACCGTGAACTTCAGGTAACCATCCTGCTGGTAACGCATGAGATTCAGGTAGCGAGGCGGCTGTGCAGCCGTATTGCCGTAATGGAAAGCGGTGAGATTACCGAGCGGCTGGATATGAACCATCCGGAGATTAAGCCAGTAACGCAGCTGGGACGGTTTCTGTTTGATTCCGCTGAAATGTCGTCCTCTTCTTCTGTCCAGCAGAAAGGGGAGGGTTATCGTGGATAGCATCCTGGCTTTAAAAGCAGAAATCATACGAGCGATAGAGCAGACGTGTGCGATGGTCTCGATCTCGGTTTCCGCCGCGGTTATCGTCGGCATGCCGATCGGAATCCTGCTGTTCCTGACAGCACCGGGCCATTTGCGGTCTAATCGCCTTTTGTACGGCGTGCTCAGCTATATCGTGAACCTTGTCCGCTCTTTTCCGTTTCTCATTCTGCTCGTTGCGTTAATTCCGTTCTCCAGAATGATCGTAGGGACTGCGATTGGGCCTCTGGCCGCTTCGGTTTCGTTATCTGTTGCGGCTATTCCGTTCTATGCGCGGCTGGTGGAGCAGAGTCTGAGGGAAGTGCCAAAAGGGGTTATTGAGGCAGCAGTAGCCTCAGGAGCGCCGATGAAGCATATCATAGGGGGCGTTCTGTTATCCGAAGCCCGTCCGGGACTGGTCTCCGGCCTTACGGTTACGATCATCAGCTTTATCTCGTACTCCGCTGCGGCAGGCACGGTCGGAGGCGGGGGCATTGGCGATTTAGCCATACGTTACGGCTATCAAAGGTTTGATACCGAGGTGATGGTGGCTTGTATTGTCATTCTGGTCGTGATCGTTCAGCTCGTCCAGTGGATAGGCAGCTTCGCTGCCTCCCGGCTGGATAAGCGCAAATAAGCAATTAGTTGTTGAGGTAACGATCCTGAATAATCAACAGATGATTCCGTTCATGTCCGTATATAATATGTGCGATTGCACGTGCTGTTATTGGCGACTGATTCGCAAATTCTCCGGTACGGTTGAATGCGTCGGCAGGCAACTGCTTAAGTAAAAGGAGGGTAGCCAGGCGAACGGCATTATAATTGTCGAGAAGATCTGTAATCGTGAGGCTGTGGAAAGGGTCGCCTTCCATATAAACGTCTTGGTCAAAGCCCGGAAGCGGGGTATTGTCGCCTCTCCCGATGCGGAGCAGGCGGTAGCTCATAATACGTTCTGTGTCCGTTACATGACCCAGAACTTCCTTAAGCGACCACTTGCCTTCGGCATAGCGGTAATCGGCTTGTTCTGCGGATAACGCGGAGAGGATTCGGTTCGTTTCCGCCTGCTGCTCCTCTAGAAGCGTAATCAGGTTTCCTTCTGGAACCAGGCTGATATAACGGTTAATAAATTCGTTATATTCGCCTGCTTGTGGACGTTCGAGCATGAATGGCACCTCCTTAGAATTAATTGGAGTATACCGCCCGCCAAGAATCTTTTCAATAGGAAAAAGGAGCCCTGTTACAGGCCCCTCCTCCGACGGTGTGTTGATTGAATGAGACTTTACATATCGCACTTCACGTATTGAAATCACTCGGGCGCGGCTTACTCACGAACCGTTAGGGCTGAACGTGTTAGGCACGCGTTTTGGAAGTACTCTGCGGCACAACCCCTCGCTTCCATCGCATTAAGTGGCTAGTTAAGATCCCTCAGCAGTTCTTGCACCAAATTGGACAATGGAACCACACCTCACTTCACACCGTCAAAAGTATTATGGTCGGGATAGGGGGCTGCTATGCATACTGCAAAAAAATGATCGCCAGACCTTAATCCCAGTCCCTTAATGCTAATCCGCAGCTGGCACATACCCGGTCTGTCTTCTTCACCAGGAAATCGCATCCTGGGCAGTTCTCGTAGTCGTCACCGCTCACAGCAGGCTCTTCGGCCTTGCTGCCAACCAAGTGGTCGCGGATCTCCTGAATGTTTCTTGCCATCGCGGAGTTGTCGATAGCGCTTTGAATGACTTCATGCAAGATCCAGTAGGCGATAAGTCCGGCGATAAATACGCCAATAATGATAAGTACGAACATGAATTCACCTCGGCAGGTTATTTCTCAAGAAAGGCATTAATGCCTTCAACGCTGTCGCTTACATATACGATGTCCCGCGCGTTGCCTGACCGCACAAGTACAAATAAGCTAGATCCTTTAAGCTGTACTCGCGAGTCGGGGGTATCGAAGCTGTACCCTTTAATTAGATGATGAGGGTCACTAATCTGATTTATGATTACATCCGCCTTTAAGCCATAAACGCTAAGTATATAGGATGGTTTGGAAGAATAATTCATGATGAGAATATAGAGGACGAATGGGATGAACAGAGCAAGTCCAGTCTGAAACAGACGTTTATTTATCTCTATTGTGATCAGTCCTCCCCACTTGGATGATTTTAACATCTGTAATAGTATAGCATGCTCACCAGGAGAAGCGGGATATAAAAAAGCACCGCATGAGTGTTCATGCAGTGCTTGGTTGGGTGTGTGTGGCTAATCCGGAACTTCAATATAGCTGGATACGCTGCTCTTGAGCAGTTCAATGAGCTCCTCGTCCATAAATGCATACTCATCAGGAATGCCGAGACAGATGATCCGTTTGCCGATCAATTCGGATGCGAACTTGGCCTGCAGTCTTCTCAGATGCTTTTTCTCCATGACAAAAATAACATCAGCCCAGCCGACATGTCCCGCCGTTACCTTAATGCGGGCATTTTCTTCTGTTCCGGCCGACCGTACCTCATACGCACTATAGGCTTCAAAAATCTTTTCTGCGGTAAGACTGCGCCACTTGTTCCTGCTGCATACAAATAGCAGCTTAATAAGACCACTTCCCTTTTTGCCTATTCGTTTCCCATCATCATTTGGCCGTCCGTTTCTTCACATTGTGGCATGAGCCGGTCGGGGGCGTCAACGCGTCGATTTGACGCGCATACACGGAGAGATCTATACTCTATTCGTATATTTATGGTTATTCATAAAGGAGGCAGTAAAATGCGTATTGCTGAAGGTATTGAAATGCTGGAGCTGAATTTGGGGCCGATGACGATCTGCCCGACCGTTATATTCGACAAGGATGAATGGGTGCTCGTTGACACGGGTATGCCTGGTTCTGCCTCAGCTATTATAGAGCTTGCCAAGCAGGGGGGCATTGGGGAGCGGCGGTTAAGCACCATTCTGCTGACTCATCAGGATATCGATCATATTGGGGGGCTTCCGGCATTCAAGTCGGATAACCCGGAGCTTGTTGTTTACGCCCATGAGGATGATAAAGCGGTTATCGACGGGAAGCAGCCAATGATCAAGGTATCTCCCGAAAGACTGGCTACTCTGCTCGGATCGCTTCCGGAGGAGGCGCGCAGACAGTTTGAAGCGGCCTTTCTTAAGCCAAGCTCCAACGTGGACCGCTTAATGGCAGACGGAGAGATTCTTCCGTTCGCCGGCGGAGTTACGGTTCTTCACACGCCGGGCCATACGCCGGGGCACGTCAGCCTCTACCATCAGCCAAGCAAGACGCTGATCGCTGGCGACTCGATGGTGATCGATAACGGAGAGCTGAAAGGCCCTAGAGAGGCGGTAACGCCAGATATGGCAACCGCGCTACAGTCGTTGAAGAAGTACGAAGAGTATGATATTAAAACCGTCATTTGCTATCATGGCGGAATGCTTCAAGGGGATATAAAAGGGCGAATTGCTGCTCTGACGGAAGGGATATAAGTTCTTCCAATACAAAAAACGCGCTGATTTGCGCGTTTTTGCTTTTAATATGACTACGTATAAACAAAAGAACCGCACCTTGTCGTGCGGTTCTGGAAGTTCATTGGTATGGCGCGCCACGGCGGGATTCGAACCCGCGACGCACAGTTTAGGAAACTGTCGCTCTATCCTGCTGAGCTACGGGCGCGCAGTATGGTTTATTTTAGCATGGGAGGGTTGGAACATGCAACGCCCTCGTTCCGTCTAGAATATGTCAGATTTTATATCAAAGAAATATATGAACGAGTATGAAACATCTAGACGACTCACACAAAAGATGGTAATTTAGTACTGTTGGTCTAATTCGTGTCGAATCATGCCTGAAAATTGTGATTCCTTGTCGACAGGTTTTTACAAACAGTCAATTGAAGAAAGCGTATAATAATTTTATACCTACATCCATGCATATAAGGAGCGTGCCCCAAAGCGATTATGGACAAAACTGATCTGCTTATACAATTGCAATCGCTGCGGCTGAAGCTTCATGAAATAGCAGAGGCACGCGGTAGCCTGACAGACCCCGATGTTCTAGCGATTAGCGAAGAAGCTGATCAATTGATTGTAGCTCTGCAATATATCCAACGTAACGAAGTTGCCTGTTCTGCCGTTCGCAGAAGCGAATAGTCATTTTCGTTTATTTCTCAAATTTCTGAAGAAATTAGTTAACAGCTCGGCGCATTCGGACTGCAGAATGCCGGTTGTTAATTCTGTTTCATGATTGAAACGGGGCTCCTGAAGCAAGTTCATTAAGGTGCCAGCACAGCCTGCTTTAGGATCGCCCGTTCCGTATACAACCCGTTTCACCCTGGACTGCACAATGGCGCCTGCGCACATCGGACAAGGCTCAAGTGTGACGTACAGCGTACAGTCTAAGAGCCGCCATGCACCAAGCCGCTCACAAGCTTCACGAATAGCGACCATTTCGGCATGCGCAGTCGGATCATGGTTAGTCTCCCGCAAGTTATAGCCCCTTCCGACAATTTCCCCGTCTTTCACAAGGATTGCGCCGATCGGTACTTCGCCTATTTGCTCGGCTTTTTTGGCTTCCTCTATGGCGAGCTGCATCCAGGCCTGATCTTCTTGTTCTCGAATCATATTACCCTCCAATTTAACGATAAAAGCGAACAAAATCGTATTTATTCATCGAACAGATATTCTGTTGTTAACATGTAGTGGATAAAATTGTGGATAACTAATAGAATGTCCCCAAAACTACACACAAACTATTCTATGGGCATGTGGATTAGTTGTTGATAATGTCAATAACTTGTGGATAACTACTACCCGATTTAAAGGATGTGCGAAGCCAGTGTCTTTTAAAGCCAAGTTTTCCATCTACATATTTATGATTGTTCTGGCGATGTTTATCCTTATCGTTATTTTGGACCAATATGCCGCACTTCGCAATATGAATCAAGAGATGGAGCGTCTGATGAAGCAGGCATCTGCCAAGCTTTCCGAATCCTTCGAGCAGCATCCCGGGTGGTCGACCGCTTCCGCGTCCTTCCGGGAGGACCCGGATTTTGAGCCCAACGAAATGCAGCGGGTATTAATGAAGCTTTACCCGGATTTGAAGGAAGTAACCGTATTCCGTCCGGATTCGTCCGCTGTCATGTCCGACGATAAGGTGCTGTTCGGAAGTTACACCATCCGGGATGAAGCCGCGGATATGGTCTATGCGTGGCAGGCTGCCGAGAAAGGCTTCCAAGTACGCGAGGCGAGCCTTAACGGCATGGAATATATTAAGAGCTATTACAGCGATCCTACTCTTGCTCCGTACGTGATTGGCATGGTGTACAACTGCGAGGAATATAACCAGATAATGAGCGTGAAACGAATGGATGCGTTCACGTATGCCGGCATTATCCTGCTATTTGTGCTCATCAGCAGCTATCTGCTAGCCGGATTTATGCTCAGGCCGCTGAACGCGATATTATGGAAGGTTAATGAAGTATCGCTTGGCCGCTTTCAGACGGCGATTAAGGTTAGAGGCAAGGATGAATTCGGCCTCCTGGCGCTCAAGATTAATGCCATGTCCCAGAATTTAAGCATCTACATGGAGAAGCTGCGGCAGGCCTTTGAGGATAACCGGCAGATGAAGGAGTATCTGCAGTCATTTATCGATCATACGAGCGATGCCATTCATGTGGTGGATCTGCAGGGCAAGACCATTCAAGTCAACACCGCGTTTGAGCAGCTGTTCGGATATACCTCGGAGGAGGTATTCGGCGCCGAGATTGAGCTGGTACCGGATACTCACAGGGGGGAAATGCGGCTGATCATCCAATCTCTGCAGGAGGGCAAGGTACTGCCAGCCCAGGAAACGATCCGAATGACCAAAAGCGGCGAGATTATTCCGGTCAGCGTCACCATATCGCCAATACGCGACACGGAAGGCGTCATTCAGGCTTACGCAAGCATCACCCGCGATATGAGAAGCCGGAACCGGATGGAAGAGCTTCTGCGCCGTTCTGAGAAGCTGACGACGGTCGGCCAATTGGCTGCGGGCGTTGCGCATGAGATACGCAATCCGCTTACAACGCTTCGCGGCTTCCTCCAGCTGCAGCAGCATACCGGAAAGATGAATCCGGAGCATACGGGACTTATGCTGTCCGAGCTTGACCGGATCAATCTGATTGTCGGGGAATTTCTGATCTTGGCGAAGCCGCAGGCGACAAGGTTTGCGACGAAGGATGTAAGGGATGTATTCCGAAGCGTCCTGTCGCTGATCGACAGTGAAGGACATTTGCATAATGTGACGTTTACGACTTCTTTTACCGAGGCGACCTGCCTTGTTTCCTGTGAGGAGAATCAGCTTAAGCAGGTATTTATTAATTTGCTCAAGAACGGGATCGAAGCGATGCCGTCCGGAGGTCGAATACATACTCACATGGCCTCGAAGAATGATCAGATTACGATCTCGATTACGGACGAAGGGATCGGCATTCCGGAGGAAATGATTCCGAAGATCGGCAACCCGTTCTTCACCGGGAAGGAAAGCGGCACCGGACTTGGCATGATGATCAGCCAGCGGATTATTCACAGCCATCATGGCCTGATGGAGATTAAGAGCCAGGTTAACGTTGGAACAACCATTACGATTACGCTGCCCGCTTTGAAAGAAGGGAATACGAACGGTATACTAGGTGAAGGATTAAATGGTCAGAACGCAAATGTCGGCTGAGGGGGAATCATCCGTCAATGGACAACAATGCAGACACTTGTACATATAGCTGTTTGATTGCGGGAGCTACGGGACTTGTTGGATCGGCGCTGCTGGCGCAGCTGCTCCATGATCCGGCCTGTCATTCCATTACGATATTAGCCAGGCGGCCGCTTGGGCAGACCGAGATGGATCCGGAAGTAAGAGCGAAGCTGCGCGTTATTATCGCGGACTTCGACCGGATGTGGGAAGCGCTGGATGATGTGTCCGTTGACGTGGTGTACTGCACGCTTGGGACCACGATCAAGACGGCGGGCTCCCAGGAGGCGTTCCGCAAGGTGGACTATGACTATCCGCTTGGCCTCGCCGAATGGGCGGGGCATACAGGGGCAAGGCATTATATGGTCATTACCTCAATGGGAGCCTCGTCATCATCGACATTCTTCTATAACCGGGTAAAAGGCGAGCTTGAGGAGCAGCTGGCCCTTATTCCGATGGAATCCATTCGGATCTTCCGGCCGTCCCTGCTGCTTGGCTCGCGCCAATCATTCCGCCTTGGTGAAACCATTGGCGCGGCGGTGTCGAAGGCAGTACAATGGGGGATGGTAGGCTCGCTTCGGCCATACCGTCCAATTGCTGGCGAAGCCGTCGCCAAAGCGATGCGGACAGCAGCGAAGCAAGCCATGCTGGAGCAGGCAATGGAGAGAAGCGCGGGAGGACAGCCTGCTGTCTATACGTACTCCTCCGATCGCATAGCGGAAATGGCAGCACAGACTACGGGGTGAATTTTCGTGCGTATTAATAAATTTATTAGCGAGACGGGATACTGCTCGCGGCGTGAGGCGGATAAGCTGGTCGACAGCGGCCGCGTTACGATTAACGGAGTCAAGGCAGAGCTGGGCAGCCAGGCAGAGCTTGGCGATGATGTACGGATCGACGGCCGACGGATCGGGGAGCAGAAGCAGCATGTTTACATTGCGCTGAATAAGCCTGTTGGCATTACGAGCACAACGGAGCTGCATATCCGCGGCAATATTGTTGATTTTGTAGGGCATAAGGAGCGGATCTTCCCGATCGGCCGGTTGGACAAGGACTCGGAAGGGTTGATCCTGCTGACCAATGACGGCGATGTGGTGAATCCGATTCTCCGGTCGGAGGGCAAGCATGAGAAGGAGTATATCGTCACCGTTGACCGTCCGATTACGGCCGAGTTTGTGAAGGGGATGTCGAGCGGAGTCCGTATACTCGGCAGCATGACGCTGCCTTGCCAAGTGACAAGAGCAGGCGAACGCGTCTTCCGGATTGTTCTGACCGAAGGGAAGAACCGGCAGATCCGGCGGATGTGCGAGGCATTTGGCTATCATGTAAGGAAGCTTCAGCGCGTCCGCATCATGAATATTCATCTTGGCCAATTGCCTACGGGCAAGTGGCGGGATTTGACGGATGCCGAGAAAGCGGAGTTGTTTGATTCTCTCGACTATAGACCTTCCTAGCTAGCTGCAGGAGCCGGGTCAAAATAGAAATCCCCTGATCGTCAGATCAGGGGATTTGCTTAACTTCATTTCATGCAATCGCTCAACTTCCAATGGCATCGATAGTAGTTACTGCTTTGGCGTAGCGGGAATTTGCTGAGCATTGCCAGAATCGACATACTTACGAATAATCGATACTTCAACGCGGCGGTTCTCTGCGCGTCCTGCGGTTGTATCATTTGAAGCGACCGGACGGTACTCGCCGTAACCGATAGCGCTGAACCTTTCCGGCTTCAGCTTGTTATTCTCGAGCAGTACGTCCATGAAACGGATCGCCCGCGAGGAGCTGAGATCCCAGTTGGATTTGAAGGACTGCGTCCGGATCGGCTGATTATCGGTATGACCGGATACGACAATCTCGTAACCGGTATACGGCTCGAGCATCTTGGAGATCGCCGATGCCAGCTCAATCGAGTCTGATTTGAGGGCATCGCTGCCGGATGCGAACAAGGCGTTGTCGCTGATCGTAATCATAAGCTGGGACTGATTAAGCTTGGTCTCCAGATCGGAGGACAAGCCGTTCTTCTTAATATATTGATCAAGCTGCTTCTTCAGCTTCTCCAGATCTTCCTGTTCCTTCTTGATCAGCTCTTGAAGATTGGACTCCGTATTCTCGTGTTGATCGGTATTGGTCTTCTTCTCGTCATCGATTTTTTGCTGGGACTCTTCGCCGGACTTAATAATCGCCGGATTGTCGAGCACGCCGGCCCCGGTATTAAAAGCCGCGCTGAACGCCTCGCTCATCCGTTCGAATTTTCTGGCATCCGTGGAGCTCGCCGCATACAATACGATAAACAAAGCAAGGAGCAGCGTCAGCAGATCGGCATAAGGGATAAGCCAGGATTCGTCAATATGCTCATCGTGGTCGTCGTGCTTACGCTTTTTCACCGGCGCCAGCCTCCTTCTCCCTCATAGCCGCCCGTTCCGTTGGGGTGAGGAATACAGACAGCTTCTGGTTAATCGCAATAGTCGATACGCCCGATTGAATCGATAACAGGCCTTCCACCATCATCAGGCGAAGCTGTACTTCTTTCTTGGACAGACGCTTCAATTTGTTCGCGAGCGGATGCCACAGCACGTAGCCCGTAAAGATACCAAGCAGTGTGGCGATGAACGCGCCGGCAATGGAGTGGGCAAGCGTCTCCATATCATCCATGTGGCCAAGCGCGCCAATCAGACCAACTACGGCACCAAGCACACCAAGCGTTGGAGCATAGGTGCCGGCTTGCGTGAAGATCAATGCACCGGCTTTATGGCGATCTTCCGTTGCGGAGATATCTTCAAGCAGGACATCGCGAACAAAATCCTGGTCATTGCCGTCAATAATCATGCGCATGCCGTTGCGGAGAAAAGTATCTTCAATATCATCGACTTTGGCTTCCAGAGCAAGAAGGCCTTCACGGCGGGTAATCGAAGCCCACTCCATGAAGCTCTCGATCAGCGCCTCGCGGGGCATGAGCGGTTGTTCCTTGAATGCGATTTTGAACAGTTTGCCTACCTTGGACAGCTCCGACATCGGGAAGGCGATCATAACAGAAGCAATGGTCCCGAGGACGATAATCATATAAGCGGCGGGATTCAACAAATTGCTAAGAGCGGCACCCTTCAGCGTCATGCCGACCAGTACCGCTACAAGTCCTAATATAATACCGATTATTGTGGAATTTTTCATCATGCACCCCGTCCAGTACGTTTTCGACAAGTCTCTAGTTCTTATATCGACAGGTTATCGTATGGAAATTAGACTTTCAGAAATGATTTAGGAGAGAAGGCGTTAATTTTCGTGAAAATGCGGTAAAATGAGTATAGAAGATAAATATGGTAAAGGTGGTTACATCGATGGGAGTTAGACACGCAAGAGAGTATGCCGATATATTGAAAGAACTCACGGAAGCGGTAAGCGAGGTAGAAGGCAGCTATGCCTTTTTCGAGATGGAAGAAGAAGAGTGGGCGGCACTTGGCAACGACGACCGCTATGAAGTCATGGAGGCGCTTGCCGATGATGTGTTCTTTGGATTAGGCGAGCAGCCGGTGATTGAGGTTGGAAAAGGTTCGATTACGTACCATCCGAAGCATCATGTCATTGAAGTGTCGCAAGGAGATAACGTGACGCGCATGATTCGTTTGACATAAAGGTAACAAAGGGAGAGCTTGAGCGTGACGAACGACTGCTTATCAAACACAACGATACCGCAGACACTGCAGCTTGATGGCGAACAGCTGTCTGCCTTCTATCAGCCGATCATCGCGCTGGATACAAGAAAAGTAGTTGGCTATGAGGTGCTTGGAAGAGCCTGCAAGGGGGATAATGTCCGCAGTTTGGGTCCGTTTTTTTGCGATCCGGATGTGCCGGTTGATGATCATATTGCCGTCGACCGGATCCTGCGGGAGCAGGCTTTTCAGAAAATTGCCGCCACCAAGCAGCCGCCGATGCTGTTTATTAATTTGAAGCCGAACTGGATGCACCGGGGGATGCAGTCCGGGGAGCTCTATACGTTGTCCTTATTGGACAAGTATCAGATTGATCCGCGCAGAGTGGTCATCGAGATTACGGAAGAAAGCTTTAATGGCGAGATGGAGGAGCTGCGCGAGGTTATTGATCTGTACCGCTCCAAAGGCTGCTTGATTGCCATTGACGATGTAGGCAGCGGCTTTAGCGGAATGGACCGGATTGCTCTGATTCAGCCCAATATTCTGAAAATCGACATTCATATGCTGAAGCGCAGCGCGAACCATGACGGCTATCTCGGCACGCTCCGCTCTTTCTCGGCGCTTGCTGATCAGCTTGGCGCTTCTCTGCTCGCAGAAGGAGTGGAGACCAAGCAGGACTTGGCGAGAGCAATCCAGGCCGGCGTCCGGTATGTTCAGGGCTTTCTGTTTGCGAAGGCGGAGCCGGATTTCGATCTGCCGTCCCGTTTCTCTGCTTTATTGGAAGAAGAGCTGGAGGCTAACCGTCAGCTGCAGATGTATTCGGAGAATTATTGGCGGTACTTGTCGGACAGGCTGATCGGTAAGATCGACCGGATCGGACACCTCGAGGAGATGGAGGAAGAGGATAACGAATGGATTGTCCGGCTGCTGCAGGAGCTGGAAAACAACTGCATCCGCGTCTATCTCTGCCGGGATAACGGCATCCAGCTCTCATCGAACTATTCGAGGAGAGAGAACGGAGGCTGGCGGCGGGAGGATGAATACTGCGGGGCGAACTGGAGCTGGCGTCCGTATTTTGTCCCGAATGTGGTCCAGTTAAATGAGAACCGCCGTACCATGGTCTCCCGCGCGTATACCGATCTGGATTCCCGGGCATGGATCCGGACCATATCGGTACTGGCGAAACCCGGCATTATACTGTTCGTTGATATGAAGGATCCCGAGCCGGATTATTATCGGATCTAGGGATATTAAGGATTGGACTGGTACACCATACAATGGAACTCTGCCGGTCCTTCCGGGGTCTGTCTTACATACGTATCGTCAATGGCAAAGCCTGCCCGTTCATAAGCGCGAACGGCGCGTGTATTCCAGGTCAGCACCTCCAGATCGATGCTGTTCTGCGGCGCTCTGCGACTCGCTTCCCGGATTAATAAACGAATGAAGTGGGCGCCAATCCCTCTGCCGCAAAGGGAAGGATGGAGGCCGAGTCCCAGACGCGTAACGCCAACAATAGGGAAGAACTGCGCAAAGCCGATCAATTCCTGCTCCTGATTCACGACAGCCGCATATTGCATGCGCCGCAGGACGGGATCGCCGAATTCGATCTCGTCCTTTTGCATCGTCTCCCACGATGGCCACCTGTACAGATCATAAGGCGTTTCATAATGCCATTCGCAAATTTGCCGGGCATGCTCGATTTCCATTGGCAGGATAGTCATGTCCGCCAAGGATGGTTTATAATGTAGCTCATCGGTAAAATTAGACATCGATATACCCTCATTTAAGAATTTATAAGTTTCTTTCCATTATAACATTTCAATAACCGACTACATGAGGATTTGGCGAAGGACAACGAAGGAGAACTTTTACGATGCGGAAATTAATAGCACTTGGCTGTTTGTCTTATCTCGTAATTGGATTAGCTCATGTTGTGGGCGGATCGGTAATGGAGCAGATGCTCGGGAAGTACGACTTGTCTTATGATGACGGCGGGCAGTGGATGATGAATCAGTTCCTGGGGTTTCTGGTCGGTGTCTTGCTGTCTCCGTTTCTTACGTCGAAGGTGGGCAAAAGAGGGGGAGTTCTTCTTTCTCTTGGTCTCCTGACGCTTGGTGAAGCGGCCTATAGTCTGACTCCCGATTCCTGGGGGCTGATGCTGTTCATCGCCTTGTTCGCCGGCTTTGGCTTTGGAATGACGGAATCGGTAATCGGGGCGATGATCATAGAGCTAGCGGAGGAGAACGGGAAGGCCAACGCGATGACTCAGCTGGAAACGTTCTTTGGCATCGGGGCCTTCTTGATGCCAACGATGGCAAGCATATTGATCAAGTATGATATTTGGCAGCTATCCTTCCCGATTCTGTCCGCACTTGCCGGCATAACCTTTATCTTATGGATGACGCTTTCGTTTGGAACGATAGACGACAAGATAGGTTATCACGCGAGAGGAAAGAAGGAGCATGTGGAGCGGGAAGCGGGCGTTCCGCAGGCAAAGGGCTGGTTCGGCTACAAAAGAGCAGCTATTCCGTTCCTGCTACTGTCGGCGTTGTTTTTTGTCATCTACGTTGGCGTGGAGATGAGCTTCTCCAACTATCTGCCTTCCATTATGATCGAACGTTCCGGTATGACGGAGGCGAGCGCGCCTTCAACGCTTAGTCTGTTCTGGGGCACGATGATCCTCGGGCGCCTGTTCGCCGGACGTCTCGCAGACCGCGTCGGCTACTTCCGTTACCTGTCCGTGGCTATTGCAGGGGCATGCGTCATTATACTTGCGATGGGGGCAATCGGCCAGTTAAGCGGGATGCTGGTTCTAGTCGGCTTAAGCGGCTTGTTCTTCTCCGGCGTATTTGGCATCGCGCTCGTATTTGCGAACGGATTGATTCCGGGCATGACAGAGCGGACAACCAGCCTGCTTGTCGCCTGCGGCGGTATAGGAGGGGCTATCTTCCCCAAATTAACCGGATGGATGATGGACAGCTATGGCGCAGACCGGACGGTCTGGATTCTCGGCGCGTTTATTGTCGCGATGTTTGTCGTATTGCTGGCTATGCTGGCTTTGGGCAGGAGGCAGGAGGCAGCAGCCTCCTGATCCGGATTCGAATAGCAGCAAACAATAAAGCCGCATGCGGTTTATCCGATTGGACAAGCAGCGTGCGGCTTTATTGCAGGAATCTTGCCAGCCGCCTCAGGGGGAAGCGACCGCTTGATTCTATTGTTCGTCGGCATATTTTTCAAAAGTACTAGGGTCCATGACACGTCGAGCAGTCACATACCGATTCACATAATAAGAGTCGCTAAGATTGCTGATTGTAACGCCTTTGGAGGACGAAGCATGAGCAAACTTGCCATCTCCCACATAAATGCCGACATGAGATACACCACGACCGTTCGTGTTAAAGAACACGAGATCTCCGGCGATCAGATCACTCTTGGTGATCTTCTTACCTGTTTGCGATTGCGAAGTGGAAGTACGAGGAAGATCGACGCCCATTTTGTCGAAGACATAAGAAGTAAATCCGGAGCAGTCGAATCCTTTCGATGATGTTCCACCTGCAACGTACGGCGTGCCAATTAAATCACTGACAATGCCGTCCATTTTGGAGTCTGCGAAAACGCTCCCGGCCTGAAAAGCCAGCATTAACGCAAGCCCAAGAATAAGTGCTGAAACCTTTTTCAAAGCGGTAAAGCTCCTTCCAATGCCGACGAGGTTAGCTGTGGGGTTCGGTTGAAGGATCCCTATGACTTCTCAGGCGCCGATTCAATTACATTCGGACGTCGAAGTCAATTCACCCAGAGGTGGTTCCCCCGTTTCCAGTACAAGGAATTTGGCAGTGTGTTTTATGTACTTGGTAACTATTCGGTAATTTTCGCACATCTCCTCCCCAATACGGCAATTTCTAATAATTCTCATGGAACCTTTTGACTAAATGATGCGGAAAAGCTTGTATCTTGCGGCTCATAGGCTCCGATTAGGACGCGCAGACTAGCAGATAAGCCCTATTTCGATTTACTAACTCTTTACTATGTGGATTTGCTAGCCAATATGTTGATTTATTTGGAGAATGGAAGACAAGCCAGCCCGAAAAAACGCGAAAAACCCGCGCTGCGACTAGGTCGCAAGGCGGGCTTCCTCTATAATTATGAGAAAATTTTAAACTTCTTTTGACCTTAATATGTCGTATTGGGAGGCTAGAGTCCATACCTTCATTAAGGTACGGACGAGATGATAGCCCTGATGGACAAGGAGAGCGATAAAGCCGGCCCATACCAGGGATAAGCTGGTCACAAACAATCCGATTCCCGAACCGATGCCCCACATAACCAAGGATAATCCGGCGAATGGAAGCAAATTCTTAACGGCAGTGCCAAGCGATTGGAGGATGCCTCCGCTTCTGCCGGTGGTTGCGCCAAGCTGCATGGCAAGGAACAGCAGATGGAGCAGAATCCCCCATAAGAGCCATCCTCCCGCGGCGGGCAGCGTCTGCTGCAGCAGAGAGCTAATCGTTCGGCTGTGCATTAACGCTTCGAGACCCTTTGGCGCCAGCCACCAAGCCGGAGCAAGAACAAGTAGTTTCTCGATCCAATAGAGCAGGGTGACCGGCTTCCAGGCTTTTCTGACGCCCTGCAGGAACTGCGTTCCTCCAGCATCGGTCGAATGCTGCAGGGAGTAGAGCAGACCTGCGTTAAACAGGGGGGAGAGCAGCATTCTAGCGGCGAATAGTCCGCCTAGCAGCCATAAGTATGGGGTTAGCAGATCGGTCTTCATAATCTGGAACTGTGCTTCACTCAAAAACAACTGGACGGCTGACTTGGAAGGGGAGTGATCCGGGAACCGCTGCAGCAGCGGGGAGACAACCGAATCGATGAACCGGTAGAGGAAGAACCCCCAGAGCAGCTGGTACAGGAAAAGCAGGATAACGATATAAAAGTGCTTGATCGCGAGCCGCCAGCCTTGCTTCATATGATTTTTCATTGAAATCCCCCTAAAAAGAATTGCGAAGCAATTCTTACTTCGAAAGCATGAACCTAAAGAATTGCGAAGCAATTCTTACTTCGAAAGCACGGACCTAAAGAATTGCGAAGCAATTCTTGGCAAAGAATTTATAAGTTTCGATCAAGCTGGAAGAACAAATTCTTATTAACGATAAAACCTACCTCTAGACGCGGTCGCTCTTCTCCGAAAGGCCTCGATAGAGGTTTTCTCACCAGCCCAACAATCCGAGCAGACCGTGAATAACGTTAGAGGTGCCAAGACTCCAGCGCGTACGCGTCGCTTCCGACAAGTCTGCCTTCATATAGTCGTTAATATGTTTATTGTCGAGTACGTTTGTATGCTGCGGATCGATCGCTACCCACTCAAGCGGGGAGCTGTGAACCACTTTATATTCAATGGATGCTTCCGTCGGATCCCAGGTTTTTGGAACAATGGTGCCGTCTTTGAACTTCAACACAACCGGAATTGGCCCGTTATAGCCGCCGTTGCGCTGAATGAGGACAACCGATTCATACATCCGTGTCCCCTCCTGGTCGACAGGACGGACATGAATGGATTCCACCGAAACATCTGCCATCTGGTTGTCATAGACGTACTGGTCGAAGTAATTGGTCCACTTCTGCTTGCTCACCTGCTCAACCACTCTCTGGAAGTCGGCGCTTGTCGGATGCTTGAACTTGTATTTCTGGAAGTAGGTTCGCATAATCTTTTGCATCATTTTCTCGCCGACCTGCTTCTCGATGCCGATCAATACGAGCTTCGCCCGCATGTACACGTTCTCGGCGTAGACATTGTTGCTCGGATATGCCCAGGACGGCTGCTTCAGCGGAGCGGGGGCGGTCATATAGCTGGCTTCCAGCGGAAGGTTCGCCTCAAGGCCGTATTCACTTGCCATTACTTTATCCTCGGCATAGGAGGTGAAGCCTTCATCCAGCCAGGCTTCCTCGAATTCATTCGAGGCGACCATGCCATACCAGTATTGATGCCCGACTTCATGAACGACCGTCCGCTCAAGGCTATACCCCGGATTGCTCGTCTCTGCGGCGAAGGCGGTCACAAGCGTCGGATATTCCATCCCTCCGGAGCCGTTCGCTCCCTTAGGAGGGACAACAACCGATAAGGTGGAATACGGATATTCGCCATACCATTGCCCGTATTTGGACAGGGCGGATTTGGCGGCATGCATATAGCGGTCCTTCAGCTCCTCATGGGCGGGATCCAGATACAGCTTGATGCGGACTCCCGGAATGCCCGGTCCCGATAAGGTATCTTCATAGTAGATGAAATCCGGTGAAGCGGCCCAGGCGAAGTCATGCACATCATCGGCATAGAATTGATAGATGGCCCGGCTGCCCTTTTTCTCCATGGCCTTGGTCTGGAAGCCGGTTGCAGCTACGATATAGGATTCCGGAACCTGGATCTTGACCGAATAAATGCCGAAGTCGCTGTAAAACTCGGAATTGCCATGGTACTGGTGGGTGTTCCAGCCCTCGGTGGTACGGCCCCTTGTACCCGCTGTCTCATAAACGGCCAGCTTAGGGAACCATTGGCCTGCCATCACGTAATTGCCGGAGTAACCCATGCGGGCGAATACTTCCGGCAGCTTCACTTCAAAGCTCATTTGGAGCGTAACCGTCTTGCCTGGCGCCACCGGAGCGGGAAGCTTAAGCTTGGCCAGCGTGAAATCATTCGGATTGTTGTCATCGGGTTGCACGTAATGCAGCCGCGGAAGCAGGCTTTCTCCTTCCATCGTCTCGAGCGTCAGCAGCTTCATGTAGCCCTGGCTTGCTTCGGTTGCCTTATCCGAACGCAGCTTGCCGCCAGATTCCTGCATGAACGTGGTTTTGTCTGACATGAAGGCATTCGGATAGAGATGGAAGTACAGCTCGGACACCGTCTTCTTGCCAGGATTCGTCCAGGTGACGGTCTGCTGTCCGTCGAGATACCGGATGTCATCGCGCAGGGAGACGTTGGTGTGGTACTCAGCAACGCGTTTGCTGAGCGCCTGCGGCTTAGGCTCTACCTTGTCAGGCTGGGACGAGGCAGGCGGCTTGGCCGATTTTGAGGCAGAATCGGTCGCTGCTTTGGCGGCGGGGGCGAATGCATAGGTATATTGGGATTGCCAAGCGCGGCCGAAGCCCTGCTGGATGGAGATGCCGAGCAGGACGGCGGTAAGCGTAAACAAGAGCAAACGTTTGACGTAGCGTGGAGACATGATACAATTCCCTCCCGTTGACAAGCATCTACAGCATGTATATGTTTGCTTTTCGCGGATTATTAGCTAAAATGGAATTATTGTACGGGGAAGGTGGAAGAGCTATGACGGAACAGCAAGGACAGCCGGCGGAGCCGGAAAAGAAAGAGAAGAAGTCGCTCTCGCTTAACGTAGTGAGCAACAAACAACATAAAGGCTTTGGAGCCGGAACGATAGATTTAAGCGCCGTATCTTGCGTTATTATTGATGGAGGCACAGCCTATATCGATGACGGCGCGATGCACGCGAAGAGCAAGGTGGAGCGGGGCATCAAGTTCACTCCGAATAAGGAAGACTGCCCGAACGGCCGCAAATGCTGGATCGTATGGACAGCCGTAGAACGCGGTGATGAGGGCTCCTATTATGCAGGGGCAACAGCATGCGAGATGTGGATTGATACGGAAGCGCGCCGCGGCTGGAAGATTCTCGCCGATCACGTGAATAAGCTGGATTCTGCGATTAAACGCAGGTACAAGCTGGAGGAGCTGGATGCCGGCGAGAAGGCTGCATACCGCAAGCTTCTGATTGAGCATAATGAAGAATGGTGGAACAACTCGCCGGAGGCTCTTAAGGAAGCATTGGCGTAACCAGGAAAGACCAACCTATAACCGGGGATCGTAAGGCAGGCTGCCAAGCGAATCTCCGGTTTTTTATTGGACTTTATTAGATAGAAAAAATATTTTCGAAGAAGTGCAGGGGTTGACGGTTAAGTCGTCGTCTATTATAGCGGGAAGGGAGGAGAGCGATATACAAGACGAACAATGGATCACAGCCATCAAAAACGGCGGTCCTGCGGCGTTTCAGACTTTTGTAGACGAATACGGGCCTTATATCTATCGAACAGTGTACGCCGTGATCCGTTCGCCGCATGATGCGGAAGACGTGACGCAGGAAGCACTGCTGCAAATCTATCGCTCCCTCCCGGAGTTCCGAATGGACGGCTTCAAGACGTGGATTACCCGCATTGCCGTCAATAAGGCGATTGATTGGAAGAGAAGCCGGATGCGCAAGCCTGAAGAGTTAATGGACAGCCTGATGGGGCTTGAGGCAGAAGGGAAGATGAATGACCACGGCTTGCCCGTTGAGGCAGCTGTGATGGATCGTGAAGAGCAGCGTCAGGTACGGGAGCAGGTCGATCAGCTGCCGGACAATTATCGCGAGGTCGTGACGGCTTATTATATGGAGAACAAATCGTATGAGGAGATCGCGGTGCAGACGGGTCTCGAGAAGAAAAGCGTAGAGTCAAGGCTTTACCGCGCGCGTAACTGGATTAAGCGGCACTGGCGGAAGGAGGACTTCGAATGAACAAGGATAGGATGGGCGGACATTTCTCGGCGGTAGAGCTGACAGCTTATGTCCGGGATGAACTGACCGAGCAGGAGCGGGATGTCATTGAAGGACATATTGCAGATTGTGAGCCGTGCATGACGCTCTTTATGTCTGCTGTAGAAGCTATCGAAGCTGCGGAGCAGGAGCCGGCAGCACGGGAAGCGGGTACGACAGCCAAAGGCAAGGTGACTGTTCCTGTGCCCGACATGAAAAAGCTGGGGCAGCGGGTCATCGATGTCCTTCTTGCCGAATTGGCAAGGAGCAAGCCGGTTATGCGGGCGGAGCCTGCCCGCCGCCAGTCGTTCCTGCAGCGTCCGGCCGTTCACTTCGCTGCGGCTGCGGCTATTACGCTGCTGCTGCTTGGCACAGGGACGTTCAGCGGCATCTCCGAAAAGCTGGGAGAGCTTGATGCCGATTCCATACCCGCTGAGCACACGATCGAGAAGGGGGCAGAGCAGCCGCAAGGGCCGACATGGTCGGACCGGATGGTTACCCGCACTTCTTCCTGGTTCGATAAGCTGGAGAAGGATCGTTTTAAATAAGCAGGAAAATTTTTGCAAAGGAGAGGAATGACGATATGACAAAAAATCCGGTAGTCGCTTTATTGCTGTCTTTTATCCCGGGCGTCGGGCATGCCTACTTGGGGCGGCCGTTTCGATGTCTGCTGTACGGAGGAGGATTCTTTGGCTCCTTAATGCTGTTGTTCATTGCTATACAATCCGGGGGCGGAGGAGACGACCTTGCCTTCTTCTTCCTCTTCATAGCCGCTCTCAGCTGGCTTATTAACATGATTGACATGGTCGTAACGCTGCTGTCGCCTAAGCCTCCGGTTGTACCGTACAACGAGCGTGGAGATATCCCGTTTGATCCGGGTTATATAGCGTTTGAACAACAGCGGGAGAAGACAAGCACGGTTATGCTGTCTCTTATTCCCGGTTTAGGCCACATGTCGCTTGGTCTTATGCAGCGCGGCATTACCTTCCTGGTTGCATTCCTTGGATTGTTTGCCGTTGTGGTCTTTATTAGCGTCGTAACGAATGCCAGCGCGTTCCTTGTCTTCTTGCTCGGCCTGCCGGTTATCTGGATCTACAGCATCTTTGATGCGATCCAGCTGCTCCACCGGAAGCAGCGCGGGGAGGAGCTTAACGACCGTCCGCTGTTTGAAGAGATTGAGAATCATATGGGCACCGGCAGGAAGAACAAAGTGCTTGCCGCAATTCTGTCGCTCTTCCCCGGAGCGGGACATCTCTACCTCGGCCTGCAGAAGCGGGGGCTTCAACTGATGGGCGGCTTCCTTATCGCGATTTATCTGATGGATTCGCTGCGACTCTCGATCTTCTTGTTCCTGATGCCGCTGCTGTGGTTCTATGCTTTCTTTGACTCGATGCAGCAAATGTCGCGTTATGAGCGCGGGGAGCTGAATGATCAGGCGGTTGTTGCCCAGCTCGCTCCTTATCAGAAGTGGATCGGGATCGGCCTGTTGCTGCTTGGCATTTATTATTTGGGAGACCGGGTGATGGGCAACTATATTTCGCAGACCTGGCCGGGAATTTATGCGGAGTATGCGAAGCTGAAATACAATTTGCCAACCGCGGTTGTTGCATTCCTGATGATCGCTCTCGGATTCCGGTTAGTGTTTGGCAGCGGCAAAAAATCCTATTCCGCACCTGAGCCGCTTCCTCCTCATCCGGTTGATGTATTTAGAGAGAAGGAGGGCGAGCAATGAAAGAATGGCGAGTAGGCTCGTTATCTATGGGGGTTACGCTGCTCCTGATCGGCATCGCCATTGCTATATCCATTTGGAGCGGATTGGATGCCCTGAACATGCTGCTGTGGGTGGCGCCCGTCGTCTTCATCCTGCTTGGCACGGAGCTGTTAATTCACCTTAAGCTGTCCGGAAAAGAAAAGCCGGTCATGCGCTATGATTGGATGAGTATGTTCTATGTGGCCGTAATCGGGGCAGGCAGTCTGCTAATGGCTTCCTTTGCTTCGACGGGGCTGCTCGGAGAAGTGAGAGATCAGCTTCAAATGACGGAGCGGACGGCCATTGTTCAATCCGATCCCGTTACGGTACCGGCAGGCATCAAGAAGATCGTGGTGCAGTCGCTCCGCCCTGTCCAGCTGGATCAAGGGGAGAACCGCGCTGTGCAGCTGCTTGGCCAGGTGCAGTATTGGTCGCCAAAGCCGCTGGAGCAGCCGGATCAGATGGTGGCGACAAGTACGGTCGGCAGTACGATGTACGTATTGATCAATGGTTTCGAGCACAAGGATGGCGTCATTGGATCGGAGAACATCAATCAGGAGCTGACGCTTGTCCTGCCGCAGGAGATCGAGATAGAGAAGCGGGGCTTCTAAAAAATAAAGGCAGTTCCTCTGATCCTAAGAGGAACTGCCTTTTTGTTATTTCACTTTTTCCGGTTCGGCAAAAGTCAGGCCCTTCGTATCGACCGTTGCCTTCTTAATCGCCATCGGTTTAACCGGAGTGGAGCCTTCGCCCGTCTGCTCGGTCTCCTGGTTAACGATCTCATCGACCGTATCCATACCTTCCGTGACTTTGCCGAACGCCGCGTAATCGCCGTCCAGCGATGGGGCATCGGCTACCATTACGAAGAATTGGGAGCCCGCGGAATCAGGATCGCCGGAGCGTGCCATCGAGATAACGCCGCGTGTATGCAGCAGATCGTTCTGGAAGCCGTTGCTCATGAATTCGCCTTTGATGGCGTAACCGGGACCTCCCATACCACTGCCTTCCGGATCTCCGCCTTGAATCATAAAGCCAGGGATAACGCGGTGGAAGATCGTGCCGTCATAGAAGCCCTTCTTAACAAGCGACACAAAGTTGTTAACCGTATTTGGAGCAATCTCCGGATACAGCTCGACTTTGAACGTTTTGCCCGTATCCATCTCGATCGTGACGACCGGATGCTTCTCGGGACCAAGCAGCTTGTCCGGCTGAGGCGGATCGGTTGCTTCCGGGGATGCCGTAGCGTTAGTGCTGCCGGAACCGCTGGCGTTGTTATTGTTTGTGCTGGTTTTGCTGCCGCCGCCGCAGCCGGCCATAACCAGAAGTACGACTGCCGTAAGCAGTACAAGAAGCGGCAGGCGAATGTTACATTTGAGCATGAGTAAGAATTCCTCCTTATGAGGGTAGTTGTCCTATAGTCCTACCGATTATCATAACATAGTGGTCAGATTGAAAAAAAGCCCGGGCCTCTCCTTAGGAGAATGCCCGGGCTTATTGCGGTTTTAGCCTACTGTGTTATATGCCATAATCCAGATCGATCCCGCAACGACGGTGATCAGAATAACAATGCCGAAGATCAGCGCCATCACGTTGTAACGCGGCTTCTTCTCTTCGCGAAGATGCATGAAGAAGAAGAGCTGAACGAGGAACTGCAAGATAGCCATGATCAGAATAAAGATCAGGGTAGGTGTTTTCTCCATCATGTCGTTTAATACGACAACAAGAGGCAGAATGGTAAGCACAATCGAAAGAACGAAACCGATGACATATGATTTCATTGAGCCATGGGACTCATGCTCATCATGTCCATGTCCATGCGTGTTAGGGCCCGCCATCCTACATCACCCCCATCAAGTAAACGACCGTGAGGACGAAGATCCACACAACGTCAAGAAAGTGCCAGTACAAGCTGATAATCGTAACTTTACGCTTGGTTACCGGCGTAATGCCGCGTCTGCCGATCTGAATCATCAGCCCGATCATCCAGCATAGACCAACCGAAACGTGAAGTCCGTGCGTGCCAACAAGAGTGAAGAAAGCGGACCAGTACGCGCTGGTGCCGATTGTTACGCCTTCATCCACCATTTTGATGAACTCGGATACTTCAAGGAAAATAAACGATGCGCCAAGCAAGGCGGTTATGATCAGCCAGCCGATCAGACCCTTTTTGTTGCCTTTATGCATCTGAAGCACGGCAATACCGCTTGTAAAGCTCGAGGTGAGCAAGATGAATGTCTCGGCGATAACGCCAGGCATTTCGAACATCTCATGCGGTGTAGGACCTCCGTTGGTGCTGTTATGCAGCACGGAGAATGTTGCGAACAATGTACCGAACAAAATAACGTCGGTTATAAGAAACATCCAGAAGCCAAGAACCTTTATCGATTCATGATCGTGATGATCATCATGGTGGCCGTGGTCGTTATGACCATGACCGCCATGAGGCGAAGCTGTGTGTGCCATTTAGCGACCCCCCTTTAACGCTGCTTCAGTACGTTCGATCTCATCAACCGGAATGTAGAAGTCCGTGTCGTAATCGAAGGAACGGGCAAGCAAGCAGCAACCAACGCCGATCAGGCCCGGAATGATCATCCAGTTCCAGTGCCATACGAAGCCGAAGCCGGCAACGAAGAAGCACACGGACATGATAAACGGTATACCCGAGTTTTTCGGCATGTGGATTGGTTCCAGCGGCGCGAGCGGTTTTGGCTTAACGCCTTGCGCACGGCGCTGTTTCTCTTCCCACCATTCATCCGAGCTTGTTACCTCGGGAAGACGTGCGAAGTTGTACATTGGAGCCGGCGATGGAATCGACCATTCGAGCGTACGGCCTTCGCCCCATGCGTCTCCGGATTTTTCTTTCTTCAGGAACTTGATGCTGTGGGCGATTTGCCATACTTGGAAAATGAAGCCCAGACCCATGATGAAGGCGCCAACCGTCGATACGACGTTAAGCGGCTGCCAGCCCATGTCGAAGTTGTACTCGTTGAAACGGCGCGTCATACCCATCAAGCCAAGCGCATATTGCGGCATGAAGCAGACATAGAAGCCGATATTCCATAGCCAGAAGGCCCATTTGCCAAGACCGTCATGCAGCTTGAAGCCGAACATTTTCGGCCACCAGTAGTAGAGGCCCGCGAAGTAACCGAACACAACGCCGCCGATCAATACTTGGTGGAAGTGAGCGATCAGGAAGTAACTGTTGTGGAACTGGAAGTCAGCAGGTGCAACCGAGAGCATGACCCCCGTCATACCGCCGACGACAAAACACGGAATAAACGCGATCGTCCATAACATCGGCTGGCTGAAGGTGATCCTTCCTCGGAACATCGTAAACAGCCAGTTGAACACTTTTACGCCGGTTGGTATCGCAATAAGCATCGTCGTGACCGCGAAGAACGCGTTGACGTTGGCTCCGGAACCCATGGTAAAGAAGTGATGGGCCCAAGTAAAGAATGAGAAGAAGCTGATCGACATAAGCGCGAACACCATGGACTTGTAGCCGAACAGTTTTTTCTTCGAGAAGGTCGATACGACATCCGAGAATACCCCGAAGGCCGGCAAAATAACGATATATACTTCCGGGTGACCCCACATCCAGATGAGGTTGATATACATCATCGGGTTGCCCCCGCCGTCAAGCGTGAAGAAGTGGGCACCGAGGTAACGGTCAATGAACAGAAGGAACAGCGTAACCGTCAGAATCGGGAATGCGAACATAATAGTAATGGAAGATGACAGAACAGACCAGGTGAACATCGGCATTTGCATCAGCTTCATGCCTGGCGCGCGCATCTTCAGAATCGTAACTACAAAGTTGATACCGGATGCTAGGGAACCGATACCGGAAATCTGTATGCCCCAAATATAGAAGTCTTGGCCTAGACCGGGACTGCCGGAGAGCTCAGATAATGGCGGATAAGCCAGCCAGCCTGCATCAGGCGAGCCGCCGATAACAAACGATACGTTGAACAGCATGGCACCAAAGAAGAAGAGCCAGAAGCTGAGAGAGTTCAGATACGGATAAGCAACGTCGCGCGCGCCAATCTGCAGCGGCACAACGATATTGAACAAACCGAACATAAGTGGCATCGCCATGAACAAGATCATGATAACGCCGTGCGTGGTAAAGATCGCATTATAGTGTCCTGCGTGCAGGAACTCGAGATTTGGCACCGCAAGCTGCGTCCGGATCAGAAGGGCATCGACGCCCCCGCGGAACAGCATGAGAAGCGCTGCGATAACGTACATGATACCGATTTTTTTATGATCGACGGTTGTCAGCCATTCGGTCCACAACCAGCGCCATTTCTTGAAATAGGTAAGTGCGATAACAATCGCTACCGTGGAAAGACCAATTGAAACCTGGGCACCCAAGATGAGCGGATCGCCGGTGATGAAGAAGTCATTCATCAGGAAGTCCATTAAATCCTTAAACATAGTGCATCTCCTTTCCCTACATTATTATTCTTAGTTCGCATGCGAAGAGTGCTCGGTACCTTCCGTGCTGGAGGTATCGTGGCTGCCGCCTTCTTCGTCTTTTACAGGACCGGATTTCAGGCCATGCTCGTGGGCAGCGGCACCGTTTGGACCTGCATACTGCAGAACAACCTTATCGAACAATCCTTCAGGGAAGGCAGAGAAGAACTGCTCATCCGAAGAACCCGGCTGCTTCAACTGCTCGAAGCCTTCGTCGGTCAGTGCAGGAGCAGACGATTTCACGTTATCTACCCAGGATTTGTAGTCAGCTTCGGAAGTCGACTTCACATCAAAGGTCATTTTCGCAAATTGCTCGCCCGTGAAGTTCGCGCCAGTACCGAAGAACGTGCCTACTTCATCAGCTTGGAGATACAGGGTCATAGCCATGCCGCTCATTGCGTAGATCTGGCCGCCAAGCTGCGGAATCCAGAAGGAGTTCATCGCTTGGTCCGCGGTTACTCGGAAGCGGATTGGCGTATCTTCAGGGATTTGTACATAATTGACTGTCGAAATGCCTTCATCCGGATAAGTGAAGAGCCACTTCCAGTCAAGCGATGTTGCTTCGATCGTGATCGGCTGCTTTGCCGACTCAAGCGGTTTGCTTGGCTCAAGATCGTAAGTGTATTTAATCGTAATTCCAGCCAGGATGGCGATGATGATGATCGGAATCGCCCACCAGATCGTCTCCAGCTTTGTGCTGTGCTCCCAGTTTGGCTGGTAAGCAGATTTGTTGTCTTTCTTGTCGCGATAACGCCATACGATTATCGCAGTCAGGATCAACACCGGCACGAGAATAATCGCACACAGTAATACGGTGATCCAGATGAGATCTTTTTGGGATTCGCCGATCGGTCCTTTAGGATCGAGGACGAAGTATTGGTCGCCGCAGCCGGAGAGCATAACGGCCATCAGCATAATCATCAGCGGAACCAGAAAGCGAATATACTTTCTCATGATTTGTTTCAACTCCTCAAGAATGCTTCTTGTCATTAAGATTAGCAGAAGTCGCTGAAAATAACTGCCGGCTTAACAATTACGACAATAATTCGTCTTTTTTCTGTAATAGAATCTTCACCATATCGACAACTGTTTGAATCTTCCTTGGAAACAAAACACAAAAAAGCCGCCTCTCGTCAATATTGACGAAAAGGCGGCTCCTTAAAAGCAACTAAAAGTTACAGATTATGGTTAGATTGATCATCGCTCTGCTGATCTTCCATCGCTTGATGGAGTCTTGCGTGAACAAGGCCAATCGCCGTGCCAATAACGTAAATGAACACGCTGCCGACAAGGCAGCCAATGCCAACCATCAAAGTGGTGTTCTTATCACTAAAGTGGCTGATGTTAATGAGACATAACAACACACCTACCGTCAAAGCCGTCCAGGCAAATACCGTCATTAAGGTAACGAGTCGTTTCACGCTTGCAGCTGTCGCTTCCGAATCCGACTTCACATTGCTAACTGTTGCAGTTTTCGTAGCCATCCGAAACACTCCCATAAAGTTTGTAAGTGCTTACTTCTTGATCCTACTATACCACAGTATACGGCGTTTGTTCAAAGAAATTTCACTTTTTGATCAAATTTCAGACAAATTTAACGAAAGAAACCCGCTAATTCTTCCACCAGCGCTTCAGATCATTCCACCAAGAACGGCTGCCGTCCTTCGTATTGTTGTCTGCAGGAGCATCCTTTGCTGCCGGTCCGCCGCATACTTCGGTAGGCTCGGTGCCGGATACAAACGATTCCAGCCGCTTATTCGCGCAGGTGGCTGCTGCTAGCTTGCCGCTCGTCGGATCAACATATACATTCACGACGCCGTCCGGAATCGGGAAGATCTTGGGCGGAATGGCCGATAACGCCTGCTCGGTAAACTTGGCGAAGATAGGGGCCGCGCGGTGGGCTTCGGTCACGGTAAGCTTCCGGTTCTTGTCATAGCCGACCCAGACGGCCGTTGCAAGCTCCGGCGTATATCCAACCAGCCAGGCATCTGTCGACGTTGTTCCGGTTTTGCCGGCTACAGGCCGTTTGATCAGGGATGAGACGCGGTTAGCCGTACCGCCGCTTTCAAACACGCTTTCCATAAGACTGGTCATCACGTAGGCCTCTGCCGGATTAATGACCTGCTCTTCCTGCCGCTCCGATTCATATATAATATGTCCGTTCCGGTCGGTGATGCGCAGGATTGCAACGGGTTCTACTTTGACGCCGCCGTTCGCAATGACGGAGAAGGCGGAAGCCATCTGAAGCGGACTAACCGGGAAGGTGCCAAGCGCAAGAGACGGCACGGGATTCATCGGGCTCGTAATGCCAAGCTTTCTGGCTGTCTCGATGACGCGGTCGGCGCCCACCGTCATGATCGTGTTTACCGCATAGATATTGTCCGAGCTTGCAATGGCCGTACGCATATCAATGAAGCTGTTGAAGTATTTGTCATTGTAGTTGCGCGGCTCGTACGTTTTGCGCCCTTCATCATATATAAACGCAGTGGGCTCGCTTTTAAACCGGGTGACCGGCGTCATGAAGCCGCTATGCAAGGCCGTGAGATACAATACGGGCTTAAACGACGAGCCCGGCTGCCGGGTTTCGGCAAGCGCGCGGTTGAATTGGTTGGTCTTGTAATCGCGGCCGCCGACCATCGCCTTAATGTAGCCGTTGCGCGGATCAATGGCGACAAGCGCCGCCTGCTGCTCCTCGCTGCCGGACAGTCCGTTCTTGACGGCATCCTCGGCCGCGCGCTGCGAGGCGGGATCCAGCGTCGTGTAGATCGTAACGCCGCCTTCATTAAATAGCTGCTCGTTAATACCCAGCTTATCAACGGCTATGTAGCGGATATAATCCCGGAAGTAAGGGGCAAAGCCAGCCTGCTCTCCGGAGCCTAACGGTTGAAACGTTAATACTTCCTTGTAGGCTGCATCCGCTTGCGCCGTTGTAATGTCGCCCGATTCGGTCATCGCGCGCAGAATGGTCAGCTGGCGGTCCTTCGCGTTTTTCATGTCCATAAAGGGCGAGTAATATTTGGGTCCTTTCGGAATGCCGGCCAGCATGGCGCTCTCGGCAAGCGTTAATTGGGAGGCATGCTTTTTGAAATACAGCTGAGACGCCGCTTCAATTCCGTATGCGCCGTGTCCGTAATAAATCTGATTTAAGTAGAGGCTCAGGATCTCATCCTTAGAGTAATTCATCTCCAGTTGGACGGTGTACATGGCTTCCTTCAGCTTGCGCTGCCACGTTTTCTCGTGGGTCAGATACAGATTGCGGGCGAGCTGCTGCGTCAGGGTGCTGGCGCCTTGCTTGGCCGACATGGTCTCCACATTGACCAATACGGCCCGGGCCATCCCTTTCATATCAAAGCCTTGATGCTCGTAGAAACGGTGGTCTTCAATCGCCAGCGTTGCTTCTACCAGATAAGGGGAAATCTCATTAAGCGGTACGGAGCTGCGGTTCTCCCCCGTATGGAACGTATCGATAATCTGTCCCTGCAGATCAAGCATGCGGGAGGACTGACTGATCGACGTGACCGGAAGAGACTGAAAACGCAAATAAAGCAGCATGGACACCATGCCAAGCACGATTACCGCGGAGATGGCTGCGGTCCATCGCAAGCTTTTTTTAAACCTCATAACATGAGGAAGAAAACGTTCGGTTATAATAGGAAAAGCATATTTGCGGCGCGGCTTGCCCGGCCTGATCTGCTGCTTCTTCATGGTGGTGCTCCCTTCGCAAGAACGACCTTTTCCTTAGTATGGAAAAACGAGGGTTGTGATATTCATGTGAAGAAGCCGGAAAAGGTTGATTTTTCGCTCCGAACTACTATAATACATGGAGAACCATTGACGGAAAGAAGGGATTTATCGATATGGAATTGTGGTATACAGAAAAACAAACCGAGAACTTCGGCATCACGGCGAAGATTACAAAAACGTATGTAAATGAACAAACTGATTTTCAACAGCTCGATATGATCGAAACGGAAGAGTTCGGCACCATGCTGGTTCTCGACGGAATGGTCATGACTACCGTTAAGGATGAATTCGTTTATCACGAGATGGTAGCCCATCCGGTACTCTTCACGCATCCGAACCCGGAGCACGTGCTTGTAGTAGGCGGTGGCGACGGCGGCGTTATCCGTGAAATCATGAAGCATCCAAAAGTGAAAAAAGCCGTGCTCGTCGATATCGACGGCAAGGTTATTGAATACTCGAAGAAATACCTGCCAACGATTGCAGGCGAACTGGACAACCCTCGCGTTGAAGTTCAAGTGAACGACGGCTTCATGCATATTCATGATCATAAAAATACGTATGACGTTATCATGGTTGACTCGACGGAGCCTGTTGGCCCTGCGGCAAACCTGTTCACGCGCGGCTTCTACCAAGGCATCTACGAATCGCTGAAGGAAGACGGCATCTTCGTAGCACAAACCGACAACCCTTGGTTCAAAGCGGACCTGATTCAAAGCGTAAACAAAGACGTAAAGGAAGTATTCCCGATCGTTCGCGTGTACGGCGCTAACATTCCAACATACCCAAGCGGTTTGTGGACCTTCACAATGGGCAGCAAAAAATATGATCCTCTCGAAGTGGATGAGGCTTCGATTGCCGACATCCCAACAAAGTATTACACGCCGCGCATTCACAAAGCGGCATTTGTACTGCCTAAATTTGTAGAAGACCTTGTGAAGTAATTATTTTATTGTAGTGCTGCTTGTAAAGAGACGACCGTCTGCCTTCAGCTTCTGTAAGCTGCGGGGAGAACGGCGTCTCTTTTTTGCGTTCGCGCCTTTTTTATTTCCGGTGCCGCTGGTGTAAAATACGTAGAGATGGTTTTGCATCGTGAATTTATGGATGAGGAGAGGGTTGAAGTGGAAGAGGCGGAACGCATATATTCTTTCCCGCCCGTTATCGACGAGCGTGCCCGGGTTTTGGTGCTGGGGACGGCGCCGAGCGTAAAATCGCTGGAGCATCGGCAGTTCTACGGTCATCCCCGCAATTATTTCTGGGGGATGGTATACGGACTGTTCGGCGCCGGAGCGCCGGATGAGGACTACGGGAAGCGGCTTGCTTTTTTGCAGGGGCATCATATGGCCGTATTTGATGTCATTGAATCCTGCGAGCGCCCGGGGAGTCTCGACGTGAATATCAAGAACGAGGTGCCTAACGATCTGCCTGCCTTGCTGGCGAAGTATCCGGGCTTGAAATGTTTCGCATTTAATGGAAGCAAGGCGTACGATACGTTCCGCAAATATTTTCGCGATCATCCGGCGTTTCGGGATATCGCACTTCTGAAAATGCCCTCCACCAGTCCGATTCCTACTCAAAAGATGCGAAATCTGGAGGATCGGATCGAGGCTTGGAAGGACGTTTTGCCGTATCTGGAGCTACAAGAAAGATAAGCGAAACGCCGGAATAGCGCACAATCGTTGAAATTACGGGGCTTCCTGTATATAGTAGTAACATACGAGAAGACTGGAGATATAGGAGCTTTTATCATGCAAGATAGAATGGCGGTCAAGATTACGCTGACAAGCACGCAGGATGGAGAGTCCGTCGTACATGCATATACTGGAGAGTGGTTCCGCAAGGAACGGTCGGTCTACATACGTTACGAAGAGCCGGTAGAGGGAGATGCTCCTCCAATACGGACACTTGTGCGTTTCCGGGAGGACGAGCTGTCGATCACGCGCCGCGGCGTTGTTGAGTCGGAGCAGCTGTTTGTCCCCGGCGAATTGCGAAGAAGCGGCTATTACCGTTCCCCCTATACATCGTTTCAGATGGAGACGGCTACCGCATTTATAACGCTTAAGGGAGAGGGAGGCCACAAGCCGACCTCCGCAGAACCGCCATGTACCATTGAATGGCAGTATGAATTATGGATGAACGAACATTTGTCGGGTCGGTTCCATAACCGGCTCCATATACAGGAGGAGTAGGATTAATGAGTACGAGTACGAACGTGTTGGATCAAATGTACGAGAAGGTGAAGGAAGCCATTGCGGATGCGGCGGTAGCCGGCGGTCTGGCGGCACGCGAGGAGCTTCCGGCATTTGTGCTGGAGGTGCCGAAGGATAAGGCGCATGGCGATCTGGCAACAAATGCGGCGATGCAGCTGACCAAGCTGGCGAAGAAAAACCCTCGTCAAATCGCCGAGACGATTATCGCAAACCTGAACGGCGAGAAATTCGGCATCCAATCGGCCGAGATTGCAGGCCCGGGCTTTATTAACTTCCGCATGGACAAAAGCTATTTATATTCCGTTATCGGCCAAATTACTGCTGCGGGAGACAACTACGGCCGTACAAACGAAGGATCGGGACAACGCGTTGAAGTCGAGTTTGTAAGCGCGAATCCGACGGGCAGCCTTCACCTTGGCCATGCGCGCGGCGCGGCCGTTGGCGATGCGCTGTGTAATGTACTGGACTTCGCGGGCTACGAAGTTACTCGCGAATACTATATTAATGATGCGGGCAACCAGGTGAACAACCTGGCACGCTCGATTGAAGCGCGCTACCGCCAGGCGCTGGGTCAAGAAGCTCAGATGCCGGAAGACGGCTACCATGGCGAAGACATCGTTGGCTTTGGCAAGCTGCTTGCGGAGGAGAAGGGCGACAGCCTTCTTTCGCTGCCTGATGAAGAACGCTTCACGTTCTTCCGCACATTTGGTCTTGAGAAGGAACTGGACAAAATCAAGAGCGACCTCGGCCTCTTCCGCGTTAACTTCGACATCTGGTATAGCGAAACATCGCTGTATGAGAGCGGTCAAGTTGAGCAGGCGCTAGACGCGCTGAAGGAAAAAGGGCAGGTCTATGAAGAGGAAGGCGCGACTTGGCTGTCGACGATGCCTTATGGCGACGATAAGAACCGCGTTCTTGTGAAAAATGACGGCTCGTACACGTATTTGACGCCGGACATCGCCTATCACCGCGACAAATTCAGCCGCGGCTACGACCGGATGATCAACATCTGGGGCGCCGACCATCACGGTTACATCCCTCGGGTGAAGGCGGCGATGGCGGCGCTTGGCAACGATCCGGACAAGCTGGTGGTACTGATCGCGCAGATGGTAAGCCTGTTCCAAGACGGCGAAAAAGTGAAAATGTCCAAGCGTACCGGCAAAGCCGTTACGATGCAGGACCTGATGGACGAGGTTGGCGTTGACGCGATTCGTTACTTCTTCACGATGCGCAGCATGGACTCGCATCTGGATTTCGATATGGACCTTGCGATCTCGACTTCCAACGAGAACCCGGTCTTCTACGTGCAATATGCGCATGCCCGCATTTGCAGTATCTTCCGCCAGGCCGAGGAGCAAAGCATTGCTCTCCTGCCTGTCAGCGACATCGACTTCGGCAAGCTCTTTTCCGAAGCCGAATTCGATCTTCTTCGCAAGCTCGGCGAGCTGCCGCAGGAAGTATCGGAAGCTGCGGCTCAATACGCGCCGCACCGCCTGATCCGCTATGTGTATGAACTGGCTTCCCAGTTCCACAGCTATTACAAAGCGGAGCGCGTCATTACCGAAGACGCTGCTCAGACGCAAGCGCGCATCGCTTTGCTCGGCGCCGTACGCACGGTTCTCGCCAATACGCTCCGCCTTGTTGGCGTATCGGCTCCGGAGCGTATGTAATCCGCTTCCGTCAGGCATTCCGCAGCAGGCGGTTGATCGCCTGCGCATAGCAAAGCCGCCAGTTAACGCTGGCGGCTTTGCTGCATTTCGCGGCTATTCGTCCTTGCTGGCGCTACCTAACTTAATCATGCTCGGCTTGAGAAGTTTATAAGCGCGCAGATGTCATAGGATTTAATATTTCCGAATCAAAGTATCTTTCTTCTCTCAACTTCTAGTTAGCCGTCAGTGATTCTCCGGTACATTGTACGGAATACAGTAAATTCCAGCCTTTGAGCAAAGAAACGCATCTTACATTGTATTTAATGCAGTATATTCACTCCAAAGCGGCACTATTTAGTCATTACCCCAATATTGGCCTAAACTAGGCTAATATCCTGCATGAAATACAGCGTAGCAATCGCTGCCCGCTTAAAAAAGAAGCCGTTCCGGGGAAATCCCGGGAACGGCTTTTATTTCGCCTCAAAACAGGACCGATGAGGGAGATACATGGTTCGCCGTCAGTCTACCCAACGGCAAACAAAGTCCTTCGACTTTACCTCATCGGTCCGCCATCATCGGTCCGCTGCCCCCAGCATCTTCATCACATCAATCTCCCCGGTATACCGGGGAGCCTTTGTGCTTCGAAGCGGCAGGTACGACTTTTTCAAGATCGATTTAATCTCCGCGGGTGACAATCCCGGCTTATGAGCCAGCAGCAAAGCGATGGCTCCGCTGACATGGGAGGTAGCCATCGACGTTCCGCTCATCTCGTGATATTTGCCGCGGAGCCAAGCGGAGAAGATTTTATCGCCGGGCGCATAAATATCAATGAAGGTCCCCCGGTTGCTGAAGGGGGCAATGCGCCGCAGCTTGTTAGTTGCGCCGACCGATATCGTTTGCGGATATCGGGCCGGATAATCGACCGACCGGCGCTTGCCGTCGTTGCCTGAAGAAGCAACAACAATAACGCCGGCATTATAAGCGTTGTTTATCGCGTTGAGGAGAGCTTTGCTTCGCGTTTTCATGCCAAAGCTCATGTTAATAATATGGACCCGGTTGCGGACGCACCAGTCAATGCCGAGAATAATGTCGGATACAAACGCGCTTCCGTTATGGTCAAACGCTTTTACCGGGAGAATTTGTGCCCGCGGCGCAATGCCGATCATGCCATGCACCTGGTTGGCTGCTGCAATTGTTCCTGCGATATGAGTGCCGTGGCCATTGTCGTCATGAGGCAGCATGCTGCGGTTAAGCAGATTAATGCCGCGCGACAGCGACTGGCGGAGATCGGGATGACTAAAGTCCACGCCGGTATCGATGACGCCGATTTTGATGCGGTGTCCGGTCGTTGTGCTCCAGGCAAGCGGAGCTTTGATTTGCTGCACGCCCCAGGGGATGCCTTTTTCCAGTGGCATGGTTTTGGCTGCTGTGTGAACTTTAATGCGGCGGTCGTTCTCAATCCATACGCCGCCGGAAAAACCGGATAAAGTTGCTTCGACAGGGAGCTGACAAGAAATTGCACGTATGATTCGCATTTGTTTAACCGGCTTCAGTTCCGGGGATGTTGTCGATGCTTCTGACCATTCCTGCAGAAACCGTCGATAGTCCCCCTGCTGCTGAAATCGGATAATCCGATTTTTTGTCGTTTGGCCCGTGCAAGCCATCGTGTCCTTCAACCATTGGAGAAAAGCGGTGATGTCCAATTACGCGTCCCCTCCCGACGGACGATGCTGAACTATTGTATGAAGCGGGGGGTTCGGCCGCATGAGCAACTTGCCTTTTTTCAGATAATTAGGCGTGGAGCCGTGTCAAAAACGCTCGGAGGACATAGGATGAAGTAAGAGTTCTCAACAACTCTTACCGCTCCGGTCCGCATCTCTCATGCGTTGTCCGGATGGATACAGTCAAAGCGAAGGGACAGCCCTTCGCTTTTTTCTTTTTGCGGAAAATTCAGGTATATGGAAGCAGCGCGAGGGTGGCTTGCTTTTTTGAATAAAATAGGTTTTACTATACTTTGATAATGGTTATGATTACGAAAGTATGAAGATAGCAAGAAGGGATGTGTCCATATGAGCAGCGGCAATATAACATTAAAGCTCGATCCTGAGCGGCTGAAAGAAATGCCTATGGTCGACTTGGCGTTTGAATTGCTGAAGTCAGCCAATACGCCTTACTACTACCGTGACCTGATGATGGAAATTGCGAAGGTTCGCGGACTGTCTGCGGACGGAGTTAACCAAGTAATCGCTCAAGTATATACGGAGATCAATATTGACGGCCGATTCGCCTGCGTAGGAAGCAATATGTGGGGATTGAAACGCTGGTATCCCGTTGAGAAAAACGAGGATCCGATCACGAACGCGAAGCGCCCTCGTATCATTAACGACGAGGACGATGATGAGGATCTGTTCGCGGATGAAGAAGATGATTCGTACGCGGCGGATGAAGAAGATTACGATTCTTACGATGAAGATCGTGAATTCGGCGAAGCGGAAGCAGAAGAAGAAGTCGATGAAGAAGTTGGCATCGAGGACGAAGAGCTCGAAGAAGAGGTTGACGAAGAGCTTGATGCCGATGCTGAACTGGACGATGAAGAGTCGGACGAAGAAGATTTCGAAGAAGATGAGGAAGAAGAAGAAGAGAAATAATCGTCCTCAGCTTGACCGTGATTACGCTTGACAGTCCGCATACGGGCAGAGTAAACTATTGCATGGGCTTTAAGATTCGGTTAACGTACCGCATAAGCAGCAATGGCTTACCTTCCCTTTTTTGAAGGATACAAGCCTCTGCGGATATAGCTGTTGCCGCGCTCTTGCCGGCTAGCTAACGTTTAATAATATGCCAAATGAAAAGTGCCCCGTGAAGACGGGTGTCACTTTTTTTGTTTGTAGAAGCAAGTTAAGGACCTGATTTGTTCATCCATAAACTGGACAGAGAGATAAAGCGACTGCTAATCCATGTTTATTGGGCAAATGGGAAAACCTAAACATAACCAGAGGAGCATGGAGGGTATTAACACAGTGACGAAATATATTTTTGTAACCGGGGGCGTCGTTTCATCGCTCGGCAAAGGGATTACTGCTGCATCACTCGGTCGTCTGCTTAAGAACAGAGGTTTGAAAGTAACGATCCAGAAATTCGACCCGTACATCAACGTTGATCCGGGGACAATGAGCCCGTACCAGCATGGCGAAGTGTTCGTAACAGACGACGGCGCGGAAACAGACCTTGACCTTGGGCATTATGAACGGTTTATTGATATTAACTTGACGAAATACAGCAGCGTAACAACGGGCAAAATTTACTCGAACGTTATTTCCAAAGAGCGCCGCGGCGAATACTTGGGCGGAACGGTTCAAGTTATCCCGCATATCACAAATGAGATCAAAGAGCGTGTATACCGCGCCGGCAAAGAGGCCGGATCGGACGTTGTAATCACGGAAATCGGCGGCACGGTGGGCGATATCGAAAGCTTG
This sequence comes from Paenibacillus glycanilyticus, assembly GCF_023715145.1. Taxonomy (GTDB): domain Bacteria; phylum Bacillota; class Bacilli; order Paenibacillales; family Paenibacillaceae; genus Pristimantibacillus; species Pristimantibacillus glycanilyticus_A. The sequence goes on from NZ_JAMBNP010000022.1 coordinate 50,576, forward strand.
CCTTTCCTTGAAGCTATCCGCCAGATCAAGAGTGATATCGGACGCGACAACGTGATGTACATTCACGTTACACTTATTCCATATATTAAAGCGGCGGGCGAAGTGAAAACGAAGCCTACGCAGCACAGTGTAAAAGAACTCCGCAGCATCGGCATCCAGCCGAACGTGATCGTGTGCCGTACAGAGCATGCGCTGTCGGAAGATTTGAAACGCAAAATCGGCTTGTTCTGCGACATCGACGCGAATGCCGTTGTGGAATGTATTGATGCTTCCACTTTGTATGAAGTACCTCTTATGCTTCGCGAGCAAGGCCTTGACGATATCGTTGTGAACCATCTGAAGCTGACAACGAACCAACCGGACATGACGCAATGGGAAGAGCTTGTGAAGCGCGTGAAGTCACTGCACAAAACAACCGAAATCGCGATTGTCGGCAAATACGTTGCGCTGCATGATGCTTACTTGTCAATCGTTGAAGCGCTTGGCCATGCCGGTTTCGATGCGGATTCCGACGTGAAGCTTCGCTGGGTGAACGCTGAAGAAATCGATGACGAGAATGTGTCGGAGGCGCTGAAAGGCGTGCACGGTATTCTTGTGCCAGGCGGCTTTGGCGATCGCGGTATTGAAGGTAAAGTATCGGCTATCCGTTATGCCCGTGAGAAGCAAATTCCGTTCTTCGGGATCTGCCTTGGCATGCAAGTTGCGGTTATCGAGTACGCGCGCAGCGTAGCCGGCCTGTTCAACGCGAACAGTGCCGAGATTAATCCGTCGACGCCATATGCGGTAATCGATCTTCTGCCTGACCAGAAAGACATTGAGGATATGGGCGGCACTATGCGTCTTGGCCTCTACCCATGCAAGTTGAAGCCGGGTTCGCTTGCGGCTGCTGAATATAACGATGAGCTTGTTTACGAGCGTCACCGTCACCGGTATGAATTCAACAATGAATACCGTGAGCGCATTGAGTCGGCAGGTCTTCGCATTTCCGGCACGTCGCCGGACGGCCGTCTGGTGGAGATGGTGGAGCTTCCTGAGCATCCGTGGTTCCTTGCGGTACAATTCCATCCGGAATTCACATCCCGCCCAAACCGTCCGCAACCGCTCTTCCGCGGTTTTGTACGCGCAGCATTGAAATACTCCGGACAGTAAGAACAGCTGTTCTAACATCGAATATTTCATTTTTTTTGTTGGAAAAGCAGGATATTGTATCTCTCCGCGCGAATATATTAACGATTATGGAAGAGTTGACCAGTTGTCGGTCGAGTCGCGGGAGGTAAATATCTTGGAGAAGAAGAAGCTATTGATCGTTGATGATCAGAATGGCATCCGAGTGCTTCTAATGGAAGTGTTCAGCAGTGAAGGCTATAATACTTTCCAGGCTTCAAACGGTAGGCTGGCGCTAGAAATAGTGAAAACCGAGAATCCTGACCTCGTTCTGCTTGATATGAAGATTCCGGGGATGGACGGGCTTGAAATCTTAAAGCATGTGAAGGCAATTAACCGTGATATCAAAGTCATTATGATGACTGCTTATGGCGAGCTCGATATGATCAAGGAAGCGACTGATCTCGGAGCTGTCATGCATTTCACGAAGCCGTTTGATATTGATGAGATGCGGATTGCGGTTAACATGCAGCTTCACGGCGGCAACTCCAATAGCCGCTTTGCGGTAGGGTCCTAAGGGGCCCTTTTTTTTTTAGCATTAATCATTTTTGACAAATAGGGCTTTAGAACACGCTGGTTAAATTAAAGCTTTCTCAGTCTTTGCCTACTTCTGTAAGTGAAATACCATTCCCTGTCCCGATATGGTATAATGGCTCAGACTATAAAGTCTAATAGAACTGATACTAGCTTATTCATGATTATTATCGCCTCTTTACAGGGGCATTAACGAAGCAAACTGTACAAAATAGAAGCACGGGATTATGAGCCGCCCATCACGGCGAGCGTGTCAGTATGAGCTCGCACCATTAGGCGGTTTTCCTATGTTTCTTCTTACATTTCGGGAGGACTATATTTGATGGAGAAATTGATGATACGCGGTGGACGCCCACTGCGAGGCACCGTCCAAATAAGCGGAGCAAAGAACAGTGCCGTCGCTTTGGTTCCGGCTGCAATACTGGCTGAATCAGAAGTGGTATTGGACAATTTGCCCCATTTAAGCGATGTTGTCGTATATAGTGAGATCCTGCAAGACCTTGGCGCCGTCGTAAGCTGGCAGGGTGATGTGATGAAGATTGATCCTTCACGGCTTGAATCAAAGCCAATGCCTAATGGGAAAGTGAAGCTGCTGCGCGCTTCGTATTATTTGATGGGTGCCATGCTTGGACGTTTTGGGGAAGCGATTATTGGATTGCCGGGAGGCTGTAATTTCGAGCCGAGACCGATTGATCAGCATATTAAAGGCTTTGAAGCTTTAGGAGCTACGGTTACCAATGAGCACGGCTCGATGCGTATTCACGCCAAAGAGCTGCGCGGTGCGAAAATTTATCTCGATGTTGTAAGTGTCGGCGCTACGATTAATATCATGCTTGCGGCCTCTCGGGCCAAAGGTTCTACGATTATCGAAAATGCGGCAAAAGAGCCTGAGATTATAGATGTAGCAACACTTCTGAATGCGATGGGTGCCCGAATCAAGGGTGCAGGCACGGAGACGATTCGCATTGAAGGGGTAGACAGCATGCATGGCTGCCGCCATTCCATCATTCCGGACCGAATTCAAGCGGGTACCTACATGATTGCGGCTGCTGCAACACGCGGTGACGTAACGATCGATAACGTAATTCCGAAGCACATGGAAGCCATGACGGCCAAGCTTGAAGAAATGGGTGTTACGGTTCAGGAGATGGATGAGTCGATCCGGATTATTGGCGCGCCGGAATATACGGCAGTAGACGTAAAAGCCCTTGTATATCCGGGCTTTGCGACTGATCTTCAATCGCCGATGACAACGCTGCTCGCTCAAGCCAAGGGTGTCAGCATTTTGAGCGACTATGTCTACAGCAACCGCTTCAAGCATGTGCCGGAGCTGAACCGGATGGGCGCGAATATTCGCGTTGAGGGCCGTTCGGCCATAATCGAGGGCGGTGAGCTGTTTGCGGCGAAGGTCAGAGCGGCTGATCTGCGTGCGGGTGCTGCGCTTGTTATTGCCGGTCTTACCGTGAAGGAAGGAATTACGGAGATTACCGGCGTAGAGTATATCGACCGCGGTTATGATAATCTCGTTGACAATCTGCGGATGCTTGGCGCGGATGTTTGGCGGGAGTCCGAGTAATTAAGTTGCAAGAAACTATCGATTTGGCGCTTTTTCTAGGAGACCTACGAATAGAAGGCGCCAAATCGGGTATATAATGATAGCTAAAACTGAATATAAAGTGGTGAGAATATGACAGATCTTCAGATCGGTGATCTCGAAGAAATGAAGCTGACCGAATTGTACAAATTGGCAAAGCAGTATCAAATTCCGTACTATGGCCAGCTGAAGAAGAAGGAATTAATTTTTGCAATACTACGGGCGCAAGCGGAAAAAAGCGGCCTCATGTTTATGCAGGGCGTACTTGAAACCTTGCCGGAGGGTTTTGGATTCTTACGGCCGATTAACTATTTGCCGAGCAAAGAGGATATTTATATCTCTGCTTCCCAGATTCGAAAGTTTGACTTGCGTACCGGCGATCTCGTATCCGGCAAATGTCGGCTTCCGAAAGACTCGGAGAAATATTTTGGTCTCCTCCAGGTAAATGCCGTAAACGGCACCGACCCTGCGCAAGCGGCCGAAAGACTTCATTTTCCCGCTCTAACTCCTCTTTATCCACAGAAAAAACTCGTGCTGGAGACGGCATCTTCCAAACTTTCTACACGGATTATGGATTTGCTTGCACCTGTTGGTCTTGGCCAACGTGGACTGATTGTAGCGCCGCCTAAAGCGGGCAAAACTTTGCTGCTCAAAGAAATTGCAAACAGCATATCGACGAATCATCCGGATATCGAGTTGTTTGTGCTGCTTATTGATGAACGTCCGGAGGAAGTAACGGATATGCAGCGGTCCGTGAAGGGCGAAGTTATTGCCTCAACTTTTGATGAGGTGCCGGAGAATCATATTAAAGTCGCTGAGCTTGTGCTTGAGAGAGCACTGCGGCTGGTAGAACACAAGAAAGACGTTGTTATTTTGCTCGACAGCATTACCCGTCTTGCCCGTGCTTATAACCTGGTTGTACCGCCATCTGGACGTACGCTTAGCGGCGGTATCGATCCGGCGGCTTTCCATCGTCCGAAGCGCTTCTTTGGCGCAGCCCGGAATGTGGAAGAGGGCGGAAGCTTGACGATTCTCGCGACGGCGCTTATAGAGACCGGATCGCGTATGGATGATATCATTTATGAAGAATTTAAAGGTACGGGCAATATGGAGCTGCATCTCGACCGCAAGCTTGCAGAACGCCGTATCTTCCCGGCGCTGGATATCCGCAGATCGGGTACGCGCCGCGAAGAAATGCTTTTATCAAAAGAAGAACTGGATAAATTATGGGTTGTGCGCCGCAATATGACCGATACGCCTGACTTCGTGGACGGCTTCCTGAAGAAGCTTGCCGATTCGAAGACAAACGAGGAATTCCTGATGTCGCTTGACACATCGGAAGACAAACCGGCTCCGCAGCAGCGGACAAGTGCCGGAACGGGCACGACGGGTACGGGGCTCAAGAGCAGCGCAGCAACCGGAAGGCGACCAGCGCCGCGCACGACGCACGGCTCCTAGTGCCGCCGGAAGGAGGACATCAAGATGAATCTCGTATACGCGGATGAGAATGGCAATGTGTTTGATCATCCTGACTATATTGCGCTTGGGCGCAGCGGCGATATGATCGTCGAATTAATGGAAGAAGAGCTGATCCCTCTGCCAAGAGGGGCTACGCTTGTAGGTTTGCCGCATACTCGGCCGGTCTTTATGGACCCGGATACCGGTGAGATGAAAATGCTCTCCGGCAACTACCAGGCCGTAGGCGCTTTGCTGCCGCAGGGCTTTACGCGGCTTGCGCTTCCAAGCTATGTAAAGACGGATAAGAATGAGAAATTCCCGCTGTTTGGCTATACCTCTGTCGTCTGGAAAGACGGCGAGTTTTACGTAGCGGCGGAGCAGAGCGATGATCCTTATAAGTGGGATCCTCTGAACTGTGACCGCGGCGAAGTCCGCAGGCAAGTCGAGCGGCTGACAAGCAAATACCCGGAGAACCGGCTGTACAAGCATTTGTCAAACTGTGCGCTTGGCTACGAATGTCTCACTTCATCTAATACGTTCCTGCAGCGCTGGGAGGGCGGCGTACCTGTCTCCTACTCCTGTAACGCGGGATGCTTTGGCTGTATTTCCGAGCAGCCGGATGACAGCGGCTTTGTAGCTCCTCAGACACGCATGAACTTCAAGCCTACGGTCAACGAAATTGTTGAAATTATGCTTGAGCATCTAAAGACGCCGGAATCCATCATCAGCTTTGGACAAGGCTGCGAAGGCGAGCCTTCCACGCAAGCCAAGATTATTGTTGAAGCGATGAAGATCGTTAGAAGCCAGACGAATCAAGGCTATATTAATATTAATACTAACGCAGGCTTGACCGATTTTATGCGCGCGATCGTCGACGCGGGTCTGGATCTCATGCGCGTCAGCACGATCAGCGCTCTTGACGAGCATTATAACGCTTACTACAAACCGCGTGCCTATACCCTTGCTAACGTAGAGAAATCCTTGAAGTACGCAACGGATAAAGGAGTATACACATCCATTAATTATCTCATTTTCCCTGGCGTAACGGACCGTGAGGAAGAGATTGAAGCCATGATCGGGTTTGCGAAGCGGACGGGTCTGAAGCTGATCCAGATGCGTAACCTGAATATTGATCCGGAGAGCTATTTGCAGCTTATTCCGCCGGCCAAAGGCGAGATTTACGGGATGAAGCAGATGCTCGAAATTTTCCGTGAAGAGCTGCCTGATGTGGTCATCGGCTCGTATACGCATCTCCCGCCGGCAGCCGCACGCAAGTAGCTGGCAAAAACATCGGCATTGCATGCTTGTAATGGTCGTGCTATAATCCGTGGTGTGTGATTTTAACTCTGGACCCGCATGTGGCTCAGGGCAGAAAGAGGTGAACGAGATGAAACAAGGTATTCATCCGACATACCACGTATCCAACATCACTTGCGCTTGCGGTAACACTTTCGAGACTGGTTCGATCAAATCGAATCTTCGCGTAGAGGTTTGTTCCGTATGTCACCCGTTCTTCACGGGTAAGCAAAAGTTCTTGGATGCAGGCGGTCGCGTCGATCGTTTCAAAAAGAAATACGGCATCTAATCTCAATATCTGCCTAGGGTTTATCTGGCAGAATAAGAAAACCTCCCTTAGCCATCCTATGGTTAAAGGGAGGTTTTTTGATTGCTTACCAAAAAGATGCTGCGCCGCAAGCTGCGCTTAATATTTATGGGATTTGCTATACCTGCTCTTATAATCGGCAGCCTTGCAGGTTGTGCCGCTAACGGCCATCGCACCAATGACCAGAAATCGGAGACCTACGGCCACGATGGTTATATGGGCTATTCTAACAGTAACCCCAATCTGCCTAACAAGCTGACTTTCCTTAATTATGATTCGGACAGAAAGCTTATTGGCCAAGTGCTCCAGCCGATTGAGGGAATCAAAAACAGCCGGGTATCCTTTAACGGGGAGGAGTTGAACGTGCGTATTACAGCAAATTCAAAACTGACGGATGCTGAGGTTGGCGCGCTGCAAGCTAAGGCACAGCAGGTTGTGCAGTATAATATGCCCCGTTATCATGTCAACGTGAAAGTAACCCGCTAATTCTAACGTGCCATTATCCTACGGTTGCGATTTGTGCTGGGATGGGCTATACTTAGTTTTGCCGTGCTAGATGGGGAGTTAGCGGTGCCCTGTAACTCGCAATCCGCTTTAGCGAGGTTGAATTCCTGTCTGAGGTTATGTGATGCAGGGTTTGGCGCTTGCAATCAGTGTTGACAGTTGGGTCCTCCGCAATGGACGCTTGTGAACCCGGTCAGGTCCGGAAGGAAGCAGCCGTAAGCAAGTTAGTTCATGTGCCGGGGGAGTGCCTGACTCGAGCTGGGACGCAAGAGTGCCGCCTGGATCGCATGTTATCGAGGGCAGGTGCACGGTACCTTCATTATTCATAGATTTAATCGAGGAACACCAGCGATGAGTGTCTGTTTCATTGAAACAGATGCCGGGAATGCAGGTGTTTTTGTTTTGCATATAGACATGATGATGTATAATAGAAGAACAAGAATGAAGCAAGCAGAAGGGAACGTAAACGCGTGAGTCATATTGCATTGTATCGTGCCTGGCGTCCGCAGACGTTCCGGGATATGGTTGGACAACAGCATATTATACAAACGCTGCAAAATGCGATTCGAGAGGATCGCGTCTCGCATGCCTATTTATTTAACGGACCTCGGGGGACTGGCAAAACAACAACCGCTAAGGTTCTGGCGAAAGCAGTTAACTGTGAGCGGGGCCCCGCTGAAGAGCCTTGTAATGAATGTGATGCGTGCCGCGGTATTACTGCCGGTCATATTATGGACGTTGTTGAGATTGATGCGGCTTCTAACCGGGGTATTGATGAAATTCGGGACATTCGCGACAAAGTTCGTTATGCCCCGTCTGAAGTTCGATATAAAGTGTATATTATTGATGAAGTTCATATGCTTACCTCCGAAGCGTTCAATGCGCTACTCAAGACATTAGAGGAGCCGCCGGGACATGTTATCTTTATCCTGGCTACTACTGAACCTCATAAGCTTCCGGCTACCATTATCTCGCGCTGTCAAAGATTCGACTTTCGGCAAGTCTCGCTGGAGGAACAGTCGGAACGGCTGCTGGAGATTTGCAGGGAAGAAGGTATTGAAGCCGAGGATGACGCTATTGCTTATATTGCCCGTTTATCCGAGGGCGGTATGCGGGATGCGATAAGTCTACTTGAGCAGGTGGCTGCTTTTGGCGGATCCCGGATTACTCTTGACGGTGCCGTCGATGTAACGGGCGGCATGGCTGCTGATCAGTTCTATGCGCTGGCAGAAGCTATAAGAGATCGTAATGTTGCGGCAATCATGCCGCTTGTAGAAGGGTTAACGCAAGCGGGCAAGAGCGCGGATAAATGCATGGAGAATCTAATCTTCTACTTCCGGGATTTGTTGGTCTTAAAGCTGGCTCCCCAAGGTGCCGTAACGGAACGGGTTGTGGATGCTGATCGTTTCCGGGAAATGGCCGATGCGTTCAGCTCTGAACGGTTGTTTAAGATGATTGATACGCTTAATGGCTATCAATCGGATATGAAGCATGCTTCTCAGCCGCAAACCTTGTTTGAGGTTGCGTTGATGAAGATTTGCACGATTAGCAATGAGGGCGGAGCCGGATCGGCTAGCGGGGGAGCTCCGGCTTCTCAGCCAGCTGCTTCCGCGGAAGTAAATCGTTTGCGTCAGCAGGTAGAGGTGCTTGAGCGTAAGCTGGAACAGCTCATCCAGAGCGGAGCAGCCGTTGGCTCTGGTGCCGGCGCAGCCGACAGCGGAGCTGTTCGACAAGCTGCTAATCAGTCCCGCCGGGGCGGGTTTGGCGGAAGCGGGGCTCCGATCAGCAGGTCTACCGTGAAGCTTGATCCTTTTGTGGCCGCAGCCGGCAGTCCCGGTACAGGACAGGCAAGGATGAAGTGGAACGAAGTGCTCCAGCGGGTGAAGGAGACCAGAATTACGGTACATGCGTGGCTGGTTGACGGTGAACCCGTGGCTGCAACGGATGCTACGATACTGGTTGCCTTCAAGAACACCATGCACCGGGAGACTACGGAGCGTCCCGCACACCGGGAGATCATCGAGCGGGTGATGCAGGACATTTTCGGCAATCCGGTTAAGCTGGCAACCTGTATGCTGAAGGAATGGCAAAGCGCGACCAGCCGTTCAGGCGAACAGCAGGATGAAACATTGGAATTACAACCGGATGCGATTGACACCGGAGAGGAACAGCGTCCACAATGGATAGAGGAAGCGGTTAAGCTTTTTGGTGAAGACTTAGTTGTAATTAAAGAAGATAATTAACTATTACGATGAGGTGACAAGTCATGAATAACATGAACCAAATGATGAAGCAAGTGAAGAAAATGCAAGAGCAAATGATGAAAGCGCAAGAAGAGCTTGTTAACAAAACCGTTGAAGGTACTGCCGGCGGCGGTGTCGTAACCGTAGTCGCTAACGGTCATAAGAAAATTCTCAGCATCACGATCAAGCCTGAAGCGGTAGATCCGGATGATGTAGAAATGCTGCAAGACCTTGTTTTGACGGCAGTTAACGACGTATTAACTAAAGTAGACGAGATTGCGAACCAGGACATGGGCAAATTCACGGGCGGCATGAAAATTCCTGGCTTGTTCTAGGGCGGAATGCTTGCCTATATACCATATACAAGCTAGACGTATGCTGACGCCGCCGCAAGGGCGGCGTCAGCCGTTTAAGCTGGAGGCTTGAAAGGAGCTGCGCGTTTTGTTTTACCCCGAACCGATAGCGAAGCTGATCGACGCCTTTACGCGGCTTCCTGGCGTTGGACCGAAGACAGCTGCAAGATTGGCTTTTCACGTGCTTCGAATGAAAGAGGATGACGTCATTGATTTCGCCAAGGCGCTTGTCAGCGTAAAAAGGAATTTAACGTACTGCTCCGTCTGCTGCAATATTACCGACACGGATCCATGCCGGATCTGTCAGGATAAGACGCGCGATAACTCTGTCATCTGTGTAGTCCAGGAGTCGAAGGACCTTGTGGCAATGGAGCGGACGAAAGAGTTTCAGGGCCATTATCATGTGCTGCAAGGCGCCATCTCGCCGATTGAAGGTATCGGCCCCGATCAGATTAAGATAGCAGAGCTGCTTCGCCGTTTGAGCGATGAGCGCGTACAAGAGTTGATTTTGGCGACGAATCCGAACATTGAAGGCGAAGCGACTGCAATGTATATTTCGAGGCTCGTTAAGCCGTTTGGCATTAAGGTAACCCGCATTGCGCACGGACTGCCGGTTGGCGGCGATCTCGAATATGCCGATGAGGTAACTTTGTCCAAAGCACTGGAAGGACGCCGAGAGTTGAGCTAGAGCAATTATTCCGATAAGAGTCGTTTTCCGTTATGGGAGGCGGCTCTTGTTTTGTTTTCACGCGAGCAATCCGTTCTAAATCTAAGCAAGCCTCTATACATATATAGAAATGTCTTGTCCGAATGGACGAGCAAGGAGGCGAAGCGGAATGGCAAACCTATGGCGAGAAATGAAGCAGCCTAATGAAAGCAAACACGCGGGCGGATTAGAGATGATGAGAACGCAGATACTGCCTGTACCAGAACCGGATACAGCGGAATGGAGAGAACATCTACGTGCGGAAATTGAAGAAGCTCACAAAGAGTGGGTGAATGCGACAAGGTTCTTCGACGTGGCAGTTGGAGAAGATCAGATTGATTATGCCATCTACGCGCTTATTACTGCGGAAAAACGATATGAGATGCTTATTCGTATTGCCAAGCGGACATGCAGTGCTTGGCCGGAGTGGAGGGGGACATTACAATGAAAACGGTATGGCTGGCTATACTCATCTTATCTTCTGTAGCGCTGATTGCTGTTCTGCTCCGACAACGGATGTCTTGGACTTGGGTTCGCAACTTTAACATTCACTTTGTACTTGCCGCCGCTGTTCTTTATGTACTTAATTTCTCCGGCCTAATTCCTAATATATATATTCCGTTAAATCCGGTTACAATAGGTACTGTTGTCGTGCTTGGTGTTCCGGGTATCGCACTAATTGCGGGGGTTCAATACTTCATTGTATAAGTCCGTAAAGTTTTTTGTCCGAAGGGTTGACCTGCTTGTTCGATTCATGGTATATTACTTCTCGCGCTAAGTGCAAGGAAATAAAAGCTTCAAAAAAGTTTTTGAAAAAAGTACTTGCAATCATCTAGGCGGCTGTGATATATTATAAAAGTCGCCGCTGAGAAACACGGACGACAACGAGAAAAGAAATTGTTCTTTGAAAACTGAACAACGAGCAAAACTGCCCCGTTAGAAATAACGGAAAAAGCGATAAAACAAAGTTTGAGCAAGTCAAACAACCAAGGGGTTTTCGTCGATCGGTTTCGGT
>NZ_JAMBNP010000023.1 GCF_023715145.1 Paenibacillus glycanilyticus
TTGGTTTGTATTTGGATCCGGTCGCTGGCGAGCATCTGGGACCCTCATACATCATACCAAGGAGTCTTTTTGTTTCTCAAACCTCGTATTTCTTCATTATAGGAATGCTGCCCTTTACTTCAACAAAAGCTGCAGCGGATTCATTTTAGTGATGGTACGGTTCACATCATTTTCTATATATATTATCACCCTTGCACCGTCCAATTGAGCAGGTATGTTCATTTCATACCTCCGCCAGAAGAATTATCTGTGCGTTTAGATTTCTATTAAATTTCTACGTTATCCTGCCCTTTCGTATCCATGCATCTATATTTGCACCAAAGAGCATTAAAGTTAGTTCGTTCTTTCATGGTAGTTTTTTAATAACTCGATCTGATGTTTTTGGGGATCACGGCCTTGTATAGAAGTTCTTGTCCTAATACGGCTTTGTATAGAAATTCTTGTCTTGAGCTCACGACAAGAACTTCTATCAAAAAATAAAAAGCCGCAATATATGCGACTTCGATTGTATAAATGTTGTTGTCGTCTGACAGTTACCCATTGGGCTACTAAACAAACTCCTTACCTTCATTCAGATTCACACAAAAATAACCATCGCAACAAGCGATGGTTATTTTTGTGTGTTATCGAGTATCGACTATATTCTAAGCCTAGACACATATCGATCCATGTATTCAGATAATGTTTATTTCGATTGATGGATTTTCATAAACTTTCATGGCCACACCCATTGGCGTAAACGCGCGCTTAAGACGATATTCTTTGAACAAGATGAACAATGAAATGAAGAAAGCCGGCTGATAAAATCATGTAGGAGAAGCAGCGCCAAATCGACGCGTTCCTGGCCATCAAGAAGTAAACCGAAAGCAGCAGGAAATAGGAGGATGGATTCTGAGGCTGCTTTTAGAAGTCGAATATGGCCGAGCGTGGACGGCGACGCGCTCCCTTGTCTTTCCGTTCGACTTCGGTGATCGCCTCTTCCTCTATTATTCGCTGCCTGTTGCCCTTTCACAACTTCACCGTCACTCGGGCGTATCGTGCAATAGACAACAAAGAAAAGCTGAAGCAGCAACCGCTCCTTCAGCTCCTTTCTGTCCCACTTCGTCGGCGCGAGCGATTCAGACTTGCCGCGCTGTTATTGACCGATATAATACTTCCTCACCACGTCGCAAACCAGCTTAGGCCGGCGATATTCATCGACTACACCTTTGCTGTTTTTTGTCATCGCGCGGGTGAGTAGCCATCCGGTTGCTTCTGTGACCCTGCAATCGCAGAATTGCCAGATGAACAAGCCCGATAAATACGGGCGCTTCAAGTAGGCGACCAGGTTAAGCTCCAGGATGTCTGCCTGTCGTTCCTCGGAGCCCTTCACCCGGGCCGGAGAACGAAAGCCGTAGTAGCCGTCCGCTCCGAACTCGCTGATGATCATCGGCTTCCCTTTGCCGCCGAGTTCGTCCGCCCATGCCCTTGCTCGGTCGCATAATTCGCCGGGGTCATCATCCGTATACCACTGCGGATACAAATTCACGGAGACGACGTCCGCGAGATCGAAGCATTTCTCTTTCTCGCGGTGATGCGAGGCGAAGGTAAGCGGACGGCTGGAGTCTAGCCTGCGGATTTGATCCAGCTGTCTACGGTAATGCTCGCGTCCTTCCTCCATATCACTTGCGCACTCGTTCAGAATCGCCCAAAGGATGATCGACGGGTGGTTAACATGCTGCGTTACCATTTCGTTATTGACGGCTTCGCATTGCGAAATGAAGTTCGGATTACGCATCTGTTCGATGCTGAGGCCGCGGGCGTGATTCTCCTCCCAGACTAACCATCCTTGCTCGTCGCACAGGTCCAGGAAGCGCTCATCGTTCGGATAATGGCTTGTTCGGACGGCGTTTACACCCATTCCCTTCATGAGTTCCAGATCGCCGACCATGAGCGAAAGTGGCAGCGAAGGTCCGGCCAAGGCATGATCTTCATGACGATTAAACCCCTTCAGGAAGACGGGCTCGCCGTTGAGCAGAATCGCGCCCTCCCGTGCGTGGACGACCCGGAAGCCGACCCTTTCCACCAAATCGTCCACGGGCTCCGCCACTCCCTGCAGCATCAGCTCCAGTTGCAACTCGTATAGCCGAGGCGTCGAGCCCGACCAAGGGATAACGTCCGCGAAACGAAACGTACGCGTTACCGTCGTGACCTTCCCGGGACCGGGCAGCAGCGTAATCGAACCGAAATCCAAGATTTCCTGCCCTAATGTCCCCCGAAGATGAACGGTCCTAGCGTGAGGTGAATCGTTGCACACGGCGGCCGTGATTTCTCCGCTCCAGCCGGACTCGTCGCAAGACGGGATAAACCTTATGTCTTCTAGATAGCAGTCGCCGATCTTCTCCAGCACGACGGGCCGGATCAGGCCGCCGTACGTGTAATAGTCGTTCGGGACATGCAAGGAAGACGCTTCGCCGAACGAATTGTCCGCCTCGACACGCAGCTCGTGGAGCCCTGGCTGAACGCCTCGCACTTTGGCCGTGAAGGCTGTATAAGCATTATAATGCTCGGTGATCAATTTCCCGTCGAAGAAGACTTTGGCCGTATGGCTGACGCCCTTGAACGCCAATCGCAAGGAGACCGCTTCATCGATCCGGATCATCCTTCTGTAGACGCCCCGCCCGCGATACGTGGCGAGCTCCGGATGCTGTTCCCAGCAGCCGGGGACGACAAGCCTGTAAGGATATTCACCGGTACCCTCCTCGTTTCCGGGAAGTGGTGCGAAATCCCATAAACCGTCCAACTCGTTTACCCACCTAATATGATGTGTCTCGAATAATCTGATCATTCCCGTTTCCCGTCCTTCCGTGTGCCATGCACTCGTGCCGCTCAAGGCATGTTGAATCTCTCACTCCTGTATTGCAACGTTCCACTTCGTTAGTCGTTTCGGTTCTGTTCGCGGTATTGCGTCGGTGTCATGCCTGCGCTCCCTTTGAAAATTTGACTTAGCTCCTACCTCGACCGGACATTCACCTGCAAGTTGTGCCTAAATCGGCTAGGCGCGCTAAATTGATAAGAAGCTGCCTTCCCGAACCGACCGGGTCGATTCGGGCGGCAGCCCATGTCTGATTACGATTGCTTGCGCAGCTCGAATACTTTCTTCGTCTGTTCGACCGTCCAGTCGATGATCTCGTCATAGCCGAGACCTTTCGCCTTCTTGATCATTTCTTTCTTCAGCTGGTCGTATTGCGCGTCGTCGTTGGCGTAGATCATCTTCCAGGAGTATTCCTTGATGACCGCACCGACTTGGCTCAGCTTCTGCGACAGCATCGTGTCCATAACCGCCGGTGCTTCCGTCGAGGAAACCGCATTGTTGACGGCGATTTGGTTGTTCTTCGTCAGCAATTCTTTCGGCGTCAGGGCACCCGTTGCTTCGCGCCACGATTTCTCAACCGGGTTCGGGTTATCCTTCAGCACAGACGACCACATATTCCAGTCGTACGGCTCTCCCGTATTCGGGTTCGTCGTCGTCGTCTTCAGCGTCGTGTTGTTGATTTGCGCAGCACCGTCCTTGTACGTGCCGCCGCCGAACTCTGCAGGAACCTGCTGCGACGTGTCTCTCAGCGCTTTCTTACCGAAATCGGTCAGTGCGGCTTTACCGTCCTTCATTTCCCACGTCAAGCCTTCCGGTCCGTTCAGCGTCGTCATCATGCCTTCCGGCGTATACAGCCAGTTGATGAATTCCATGATCCGCTCCGGATGCTTCGCCTTGGCGCCAATCGCCCAGACGCGGTTGCTGCCGAACGGCGAGTAACCGTAGGAGTAGATTTTCTGCGCGCCGATGCCGACCATCGCGAAGCCCTTGCCCGCATCCGTGTGGTTAGGCGTGTTGTAAGCGCTGTCCTGCCAAGGGAACCAAGAGAATAGTACTTGGCCGTCTTTGTACTTATTGACGACGTCATCGAACTTCTGGGTCATGGAGTCCGGATCCAGGAGGCCCATTTTGTTGGCGTCGTAGTAGAATTTCAACGAACGCAGGTAGTAGCTGTTGTCTTCTAGGATGCCTTGATATTTCTCTTCGTTCGCGGAAATCTCAAGCAGCGTGCCTTGGTTGAAGCCGTCGGAAATGTCATAACCGTAGATGGTTCCCGGCTGCTTCGCGAGCGTCATGTAGTTGCCGTCCCAGTCGCCCCACAGCGAGAGGCCGTAAGTCGGTTTGCCGGAATCGCTCTTCGGCTCCAGCTCCTGCATTTTCTTCAGAACAGGCAGGATGTCTTCCATCTCCGTCATCTTCGGGTTGCCGAGCTTCTGGTACAGATCCCAGCGCATATCGATCTGGTATGTCATCGTGTTGCCTTCGGAAGGGCCGGAAGGCATGTTTGATGCATCATGTCCGACGCCGTATACCGCTTTGCCGTCGCCGAAGTTCTTCTTGTTCTTCTCGATCGCTTGGGGAACGTTTGCAAGAATGTCTTTGCCGTATTTCTCGAGCAAGCCGTCCTTCGTCCAATCCAGCAGCAAGCCCGCCTTGATGGCGTCACGATACTCTTGGCCGTCATTGCCGAACACGACAAGGTCGCCAAGGTCGCCCGATGCCATGAGCGTCGCGAATTTCGCTGCGCCGCCCGCGAGGTTCGGAGCCGTAATGTTCATTTCAAGACCGAATTTGTCCTTCAGGATCTTGCCGTACCAGCCGCCCTGCGTGCCGGCGAAGTTCGCGAGTTGCGAGAGCACCTCGATCTGATACGTTTCTTTCGATGCGTTAGCGTTTCCGGCACCTGCTGCCGCGTTGCCGCCTGCATTCGTATCCGCATTGCCCGCATTCTCTGCGTTGCTGCAAGCCGCTACTCCCATCATCAGAACAGTTGCGGCCGCGACGAGTTTCACTTTTGTAAGCGTTTTAGCCATGTTTTACAAGACCTCCCTTGGTTGTGTGGAAACCTCATTTCGAACAACAAGCTTAGGGTAAATCTAAGGCGGGCCTCACTCCTTTCTATAAAGTCAGAGGAGCCGGGGCGGAAGGTTATCCCTTCACCGCCCCGATCATGATCCCTTTGACGAAGAAACGCTGAAAGTACGGGTAGACCAGCAGAATCGGCAGCACGACGATCATGGACACGGTCGTCCGAATCGAGGTCGACGTCTGCATGTTGGCCAAGTCGAGTCCTTGGCCCCCCGAAGAGTTCCGCACGATAGCCGCCAGCGAGGACGCCTCGTTCATATATTTGTAAAGCACGTACTGCAGCGTGAAGAACTTCTCCTTGGACATGAGGAACAGCGTATCGGTGAACGAGTTCCATTGCGAAACGGCCGAGAAGATGGCGATCGTCGCCAGAATCGGCGTGATCAGCGGGAATATGATCCGGGTGAAGATGACCCAATAGCCCGCGCCATCGATCTGGGCGGATTCCTGAAGCGCCAGTGGAATCGACTCCACGAACGTCTTGACCAGGATGACGTAGAACGGCGAGACGATCGCCGGCAGAATGTACGCCAGGAAGTTGTCCGTCAGGTGCAGGGTTCGCATCGTCATGTACCATGGGATAATCCCAGCGTTAAAGTACATCGTGATGACGAGGTACCGGTACCATACCTTCCGTCCCCACATCTCCTGTTTGGTGAAGAGGAAGCCTAGGAAGGCTGCTCCGCATACGGATACCGCCGTGCCGATGACCGTCCGGCTGAGCGATATGAATCCGGAATGCATGAAGTTCGGAAGATTCAGCACCTGCGAATAGTTGCTGAAATGGATCTCCTTCGGATAGAAGGTAATCAGTCCCCTGCTGCTTAAGTCGTTGTTGCTGATCGTATTGATGAACAAGTAATAGAACGGAAAAATACAGAGCAGCGCGATGAGTGCGAAGACGATGTAGTTCACGGTATGGAACGCGACGTCACCCGTGTTAAGTTTCTTTTGCATACGTGTCTCTCCTTACTGACCGGATTAAATGATGCTCTCGCCGCGAAGCAATTTGGACATTCCGTTCGCGAAGAACAGCAGGATGATGCTGATGGCCGACTTCAGCATGCTGACCGCGGTGGCGAACGAGAAGTTGTTGCCGACCAGGCCGGTGTTATAAACGTAGAGGTCAAGCACCTCGATATGGCTCTTGTTGATCGCATTCTGGAAGACGAAATACTGCTCCAGGCCGTTGTTGATGAAGTTGGCGATCGTCAGCAGCAGCAGGACGAAATACGTTGGCATAATACCCGGTACGGTAATGTTCCAGATGGTGCGGAACCTGCCTGCGCCGTCCACCCGGGCGGCTTCGTACAGCTCTTGGTCGATCCCCGCGATCGCGGCGATGTACAGAATCGCTCCCCATCCGAGTCCCTTCCACAGCTCCCACAGCGCCATCTTTAGCCATGTGTGGCTATCGGAAGCAAGGAAGCCGATCCCTTTGTCGATGAAACCCAGGTTGATTAGAATGTGGTTCACAAGCCCGTTATCCACCGAGAACAACATGAAGGCGAACGAGTAGACCAAGACCCAGCTGATGAAGTTCGGCAGCGTGGTCAGAATTTGGACATACTTCTTGAAGCGCTGCGACCGCATCTCGCTCATGAAGATGGCGAAGATGACCGGCAGGACGGAGGCCAAGATATTCAGCGAGCTCATAGCCATCGTATTGCGCATGACGCGCAGCACTTCCGCCCTCTGCGTCGGATTGCCGAATATCGATCTAAACCACTCTAGACCGACGAAGTCGGACACGGCCAGCGGGATGCCCGGCCGGAAGTTATAGAAAGCGTAAATCCAGCCGTACAGCGGCAAATAGGAGAATATAAAGACCAGTACCAGAAACGGCAGTGCCATCAGGAATAGCTTATATTTGTTACGGATTTCGAACGACCGCTTCTTGACCGGCACTACGCCTGGTCCGGATTGCGCTTGAATGGTATTGGACACTTCGGAACCTCTCCTTGTCTAGCAGTATGATAAAATGTCGACGCCGAACGGCTTCAGTGAAATGCGTTCGGTCGCGATTCCCTCGTACAGGATACTCTCGTACGCCCGGTCCAGCACGATCGCCTGGTCGGAAGTCGTAAAGTTGGTCAGGAACAGATAAGAGGCATCGCCGCTTCGACGAACGGAAGCCTGCACCCCTTCCGGCAGCCCTTGAATACACGGAATATTCAAATTATTCAGGATGCCGGCGAACAGGTCGGCCAGGAAGTCCTGCCCGAAATTCGCGCCGTGTAATAGATGGACCCGCTGCCGGCCCGGTTGACGGTTACGGCTGTTCTGCCGGCATAATACTCCGAGCAGTACCAGCCGATCGGTTCGGCTCCGGCTGGCTCGATAATGTCGGCCCACTGCGAGCAGAGATACGTTTTGCCGTTATTCATCTGCACGGGCACCGTGTCCGAGAAAAGCGCGTCCCAATCCTTCACGATCAGGCCCGCGCATTCGGCCAGCGGTCCCGGTACCTCCATCGGCCAAACGGTATTATTAAGATTCTTGATACCACTGCGGCACGTCAAAATCAGTGTGCTTCCCGATTCCGCAAACGCTTTCAGTTTCGCGGTGATTTCTTCGTCCATCAGGTACAGATACGGCGCCACCTCCAGCTTGTAGCCGTCAAGAGGCTCCGTCCAGTGCAGCACGTCCGTACCCGCTCCCAGCAGGACAAGCGCGCCGTGGTAGGACTTCAGGATGCTCTCGTACTGAAAGCCGTCTTCGATATGCGGCTGGATCTGGCTCCCGAACTCGCCGATTCGGACCATGAAGACGCCAGCCTCCTTCATCCGGCCTGCATCGGCCTCCCACATCTCATCTGCGTCCCATTCGGGATAGTAGTCCATTCTGATTCTCATGCCTATTCCCCCTTGTAACAGCTATCCTACATGCGGTTTACCAGAAGCCCAGCGCCTGTTTCTCTTTCATCAGCTGCTCGAAGCGTTTATCCCATTTGACCCACACTTCATGAGCCGTGATCCCGCCCGCGAACATTTCCTGCAAATATTTCCACTTGTCTCCCGGATCTACGGTCTGGCTGGAAGCGGCCGTCATCACCGTCCGCCCCGGCTTGATATAACGATCAAAGATCTCTTGCTTATAAGCCGGCTGCTCAGGAGTCGCAACATCGCGCAGATTCGAAATAAAATTGCTACGGTCTATAATCTCCTGTGCCACTTTCTTCGAAGCCAGGAATTCGAGGAAGCGCTTCGCTTCGGCCATATGCTTCGCTTTCTTAGGGATGAACAGCTGGCCCCCAAGCGGACTGATCGCCAGATCCGCCCCTCTCGCATAGGGGACCGGGAACAGCCCGAGGTCCATCGACGGGTCCTTCTGGAGGACGTCGGCGATGAACCAGTCCCCCATCGTCATCATGGCCGCTTCCTCGCCAATGAATTTATCGACCGCCATATCGTAGCTATCTCTTAGAACGTTGCCGTTCGTATAGCCCAGCTTATAGAGGTCGTACTGCTGCTGCGTAATCGCGGTTAACGCCGGAATGTCCGCGGACTTTCTCCGGCCCGCATTGATATCGGACCATAGCATCGGGTCGTTCTTCTTCGCATAATCGGCGAAGGCGGAGCTTGTCCATAGCTCGGTCGCCCATGCGTCCTTGAAGGGCATAAAGAATGGCGTGATGCCCGCAGATTTGATGGCCTCGCATACCTTCAGAAGCTCCTCGAAATCCTGCGGTACTTTTAGGCCAAGGCGACGGAAAATTTTCTTATTATAAACGATCCCTTGCTGCCCGGCGTCTTGCGTGAGATGGAAGCCGTACATACGGCCGTTATAAGATAGCTGCTGCCTGCTCACCAGCCTGGGAGCCCAAGGTTCGCCGTCAAGGGCCTCGAAATTATTCTCGAGGTTCAGCTCGAAAGCGGCTGTATTCAAGTTATACAAGATCAGGTCCGGCGCCTCACCGACGGCCAGCTTGGTCTTGAGCACGGAAGACACTTGCTCGGTGGGCAGCAGCTGAAGCTTGACGCGGATTCCCGTCTGCTTCTCGAATTCGCTCGTCACCGCGTCGGAGACAAAGATGGCGTTCTTCGAGCTCTTGGTCATCGCCAGTTCGATGGTTTGTGGATCGTCCCCCACTTGACCCGGCGGCACTACATACGAATTCAACTCTTGTATTCCGGGGCTGGCGCATGCTGCAGAACCCAGCAGCATTCCTCCTAACAGCAAGCCTTCGGCCAGTCTTCTCCATTGGTTTCTCACGATGAAACCCCTCCGCAGTGTCACTTGAATTATAAAGCCAGCCGAGTATCAGCGTACATGTTCGTGGTTGACTCTTTATGTGTATTATTATGAACCGCCATCGGTTGCCTAACAAGCCGGTCAGTGCTATATTTGGTGATAAATCTCAAGACTCTTCCAGAAAGGAATTGCTGCCGGTGATCCGTTCGTTCTTAAGAAAACGGCCTCAGTTCAGCCTCCGCGGCAGGCTGATCGTGATCTTCAGCCTGCTGCTCGCGCTGGTTCTCGGCAGCTTCCTGGTCTTTACGAACCTGCTTGTCATCAAGCCGACCAAGGAACGAACGATCAAAGACACGCTGCTGGCGACGGCGATGATCTCCGAGCGTCTCGACGACTATATCGATACGCAGAACCAGCTGTCGCAGCGCATTCTCTCGAACCGCGCGATCTTCTCGTTCGGCGCACTTACGAAGAAGTCCCAGAGCACAGAAGCCTTGAACCAGAACCGGGTACTCAGCGACATTATGTTTCAAGCCGTGGGGCCCAGCCAGAACATTCGCGATATCGTCATCTACGGTCTCAAGGGCGAGGAAGTCGCTACGTATATCGGTTACGAAGCGCCGCCGCCCCTCAAGCCGGTGCTGGCCGACTTCGAGTGGAGGCGCCGGCTTCAGACCAGCGCTTATTTGATCCATTCCGGAGAAGGGCTGCCCGTATCGTTCATCCGCTCCATTATCGACATCAACGGCACCGTCTACGGCTATCTGTCCATTCTGATGGACGACACCGACTTGCGCAAGCTGTCCGATGCGGGAAATCTTGGCTCCGTCTACGTGATGGATGACCGGGACGGGCTGGTGATTCAGTCCCGCAGCGGCGACTTCGAGAAGGATCGCGGCAATATTCGGCCCGCTGCGAAGGAGCAGGGCATTTACACGGATTCGCAGAGCCACTATATTGCCTATTATAAGTCTTCACATACCGGATGGACCGTATATACCGTCATTCCGCGCGAATCCGTGCTCGGCTCGGTTAACTCCGTCCGGAATATCGCGGTTATCCTGTTTGTCTCGCTCACCTTGTTCAGCTTCCTGTATATTTATTTTACGTCCAAGAGTCTGGTCCTTCCGATCCGCAAGCTGCGCAGGCAGGTACTGCAGATCAGCTACAGCAACTTGAGCCTGAAGACGGACAGCCGGTTGTTCAACAACGAATTCTTCCTGTTCAACGAGGCCTTCCGCGAGCTGCTCGAACGACTGCAGTCCTCCATCGAACGGGAGAAGCTGGCCCTTCACGAGGAGGTCATGGCGAGGAACTCGGCGCTGCAGGCGCAGATCGCGCCGCATTTTATCCATAACGTGCTGTATTTGATCAGCATCGCCGCGCAGGAAAACCGCATGAACGTCGTGACCGAGATGTGCAAGCACCTCTCGGAAAGCCTGCGGTATATCGTTAGCTCGCCCTACCAGCATGTGACGCTCCGGGATGAGATCGAGCATACAAAGCATTACCTGGGGCTGATCCAGCAGAAGTACGAGGACGATCTGGAATGGGAGATCGACATGGACCCCGCCGCGGAATCCATTCTGCTTCCTCGTCTTGTCATTCAGCCGTTCGTGGAGAACTGCATCGAGCATGCCTTCGACCAGACGGACCCGCCGTGGCGAATCCGGATAAAAATCAAGCTCTATAACGGACTGTGGGCCATCGAGATCAGCGACAATGGCCAAGGTTTCGCCGAGGAAGATATCAAGCGGACGCTCGAGCGAATCAAAGCCGAAAGCTCGGCTGAGCAGCCGATGAAGATCGGTAGCATGGGCATCGTGAACACCGTGGGCCGGCTGCAGCTGATGTACCGGAACCGGTTGTTCTTCAATATGTACAACGAGGAGAACGGCGGAGCCACGCTTCAAATCATCGCGTCGATGACGAAGGATTTCTACTAAAATTAGCCTGGAGGGAAGGAGGAGAGCGGCCATGTACCGAGTTCTTCTCGCGGAAGACAGCAAGCCGATTATGCGAAATCTGATGGAGCTGATCACAACGTCGGGGCTGCCGGTCCAGATCGTACATACGGCCTCGAACGGCGCGGACGCGCTGGCGGCATTCAACGAGCTGGAAGTCGACATCCTGCTGACGGACATCCGTATGCCGAAGATGGACGGGCTCGCGCTAATCGGTGAAGCGAAGAAAATCAACTCACGGCTGAAAGCCGTCCTGATCAGCGGGTACAACGATTTCGAATATACGCGGAAGGCGATCAATCTTCAGGTGTCCGACTACTTGCTGAAGCCGATCGAACGCAGCGCTTTAATCGAGGTCATAGAGAAGGTCATTGCCCAGATCAGGGAGGAATATGAGGCGGAATTCACGGGACTTAGCGGCATCATCGATCCGGCAGCCGGACCGGAGCAGATGCTAGGGACGGAGTTCTTCCGAGACAAGAAGCTTGTCCTGATGATGCAGCTGCAATACTTCTGTCCGTCCGTACTCGGGTGGGAACCAGAGCAGGTTCAAGACCTGCTGGGCCGGGCATTCGCGCCTCATCCCTTCTGGGTGTTCGCGGCGAAGAAGCCGCGGCTGCTGCTGACGCTGACGGATCCGGCCTTCCTTGACGAGGCAGGTCCGATGGAACGCCTCGAAGACATTCGCGCAGCATTAGAGGAAGCCGGCATGTCGGCGTCGATCGCCGGCCGCTTCTATCCCGTGAATCCGAAGGAATTTGCCGGCTGCAGCCAGGCATTGTCCGAGCTGCTCGACAGCCGGATGACCATCGCGGAGCCTGTCCTGGCGGACGAGGCGCACTCCACTTCTCGTTCAGCCGACGCCGCCGAGGATGCGGAGCGGATAGCCGCCCGTTACGTCGATATGATCAGCAAGCTGCAGAAGGAGCCGTTTCTCTTGCAGTTCTCCGAACAGCTCGCCAAATGGGGCAAGAAGAATCTGCGTATCGCGCTGTTACACCGTATTGTTGAACACCTCGTGAATGCTTTCCCGTCTTTGGAAAAAAATTATGGAGAGTTCCATTCCAGCGTGCAGCGGCTCTATGACCTGCCGAGCTACACGGACTTCTGCGCAGGGCTGCTGGACCTCTTTGAGCAGCGGTTCACCGAGGAGCAGTCGCTGAACAAGAAGGGCGGCTACGAACTGTTCCGCAAGATCGACGCCCATCTCAAGTCCAATCTCTACACGCCGTTGTCGATGAACGATCTGGCTGTCGCCTTCCACGTCAGTCCCTCCTATATCAGCCGAGTGATGAAGAAGCATTCGAACACCACTCTGATGCAGTACTATTTGGACCTGAAAATCGCCGAGGCGCGCAAGGTCATTCGATCGAATCCCACCATCAAAATCAAGGAACTGTCGGACGCGCTCTGCTTCTACGACCAGCACTATTTCTCCAAAGTGTTCAAAGAATATTCAGGGTGCAGCCCGACGGAGTATAAGGTGACCGTGAAGGGGCACGACGAGACGAAGCAGGACTAAAGCGATTATGTGGTTGAGCCTAGACTTATAGGGTATATACCTCATAACCGCAAACTCATGCACGCCCACACATTTTTCAGCTCTTCTCTTAAACCCTAAAAAGAGAGTACCTCGCACTGGTATTCATTTTCGCGTTACTATTTCGAGTTTCGGATTTCATCATTACCAAACTTGCGAAAGTGCATCCTTTACCACTGCAGCCCGCCAAGGGTGGCGCAGTTCCTGCGAAAATAATTTCCTTCAATATTGCTAGTAAAACATCTGCGTTTATGAATTTCATGAATACTCTATCCCTTACAATATTGGTTTTTAGGGAAGCAAAGTTATAAACGGGTTCCAGCCATGGAAGGTTACAGCGGTTTCATTCCTTCTTCAATTCACGGTGATCCATCGGGAATGGGATAATGTTCTTGTGTCAAATGCGGAAATGGGATCAAGTTCTTGTCACCCGACAGGTTTGTATAATATTGTTCAAGAGAACTGAAGGCGTGCTTCAAGTTCGATCCTGTACATGCAATCCTCGCAGTTCGGTTTCGTTTCACTCGGTCGTAAACTTGAGTTATCTCGAAGACCCCAAACTCTCTTTTGCAAATATAACAGGTCGAATACAAACGAAATCCGTTTGGTTGGTTTTGCACCGAAATCCCTCCCGCCCATGTGACAAGCTGCAATAAATCTTTGAGCTGAACCTGAACATGACTAATTACGAGTTTTTTCATCTAACCGCCTCCTTCAAATGTATACTATACTCATGGCCTATTACCACGCCCCTTCAACCTTTTCGCCGTTATACATTAAAATAATAAAGGTACATTCCCCTTAAATTTAAGGAAAATGTACCTTTTCCGACTTTTTCAGCGGCCTCCAACTTCGCTCCCTACCCCGACCTTGATTGCCGCTTCACCATCTGCAACCCTACAGCGGCAAGGAGAATCAACCCTTTTACTGAATCGTTCAACAACGCATTCATTCCGACCGCCGTTATGATTTTATCGATCATGGTGAATGACATGGTGCCGAACACGATACTCGCCACTTTCCCTCTCCCGCCGGACATGCTGATTCCGCCGATGACAACGGCAGCGATGGCATAGAGCTCGAAGTTCTGACCGGACGTTGCCGGGTCGAAGGAGGTATCTTTCGCAATCTTCAGGAACGCTGCAAATCCCACCAATGCGCCGCTAAGCAGGAATACCTTGATTCTGGTCCAATGAATATCGATACCGGCTAGCTTAGCAGCGCGCGGATTGCTTCCGAGCGCATAGACACGCTTTCCGAATTTGGTAGAGGACGATATGTACGTGAGAGCCACTGCGATACAGATAAAAATAATGCCAATGACGGGGAGTGTTAACAATTCTCCATTGCCGAGCTTAAACAGCGCCGAATAGCTGGATAATGATCCGTCCACGCTGTATCTCGTTTCACCCCGCTCATTCATCATATATTGCGAGATCGACCTAAAGATCAGCATCGTTGCCAAAGTGACTATGAACGAAGGCATCAGCAGCCAGCCAACAAGCACGCCGTTAATGAAGCCGCACACCATTCCGAGCAGAATGGCGATGATCAGCCCTGCAAAGATGTTATCCACTTGGTTGTAAACGATAATGGTCAACCCGCCGACAAGGACGAAGGAGGAGCCGACAGAGAGATCGATATCCCCGGTAAGAATGATGAAACCCATTCCGAGCGCAATCGTCCCCAGAATAGCGCTGTGAAGCAATATATTCGTCATGCTGGTCCAGGATGTACCGCTGCCATTCGTAAACAAGAAGGCAATGAATATGCCGATAAAGACGATAATATAGTTGTAGTTGGACCACAGATGCTTATAGTTGACGCTCATTCTCCGCCGCACTCCTCTCCTCCGGAACAATGGCGTTTGTCGCATGGAGCATGACGCGTTCTTCGTTGATATCTTCCCGGTTCAGAATCGCCGTAATGGTCCCGCGATAAAACACCGCACAACGGTCCGCAATTTTCTGAATCTCTGTCATCTCGAGTGTATTGACAATAATTGTTTTTCCTTGCTTGGCCAGCTCGAGAATAAGCTTATATATTTCGTGCTTCGCGCCGATGTCAATCCCCTGCGTAGGGTTGTCGAAAAGAATAAGGTCCGCGTTGGTGCGCAGCGACCGCGCCAGGATGATCTTCTGCTGGTTTCCGCCTGACAAGCTTGTGATCATGTCCCGATAGCTGCCCGCCTTGATTGCAAGCTTTTTTCTCAACTCCTCGTAGGTTTGAAGCTCTCGTTTTTTGAATATAAACTTCTGTCTGGAATGAATCGCGTGCTCGGAGAGGTAAGTATTTTCGAGCAGGTTGAGGTCCGGGATGACGGAGTTTTCCTTGCGGCTCGCGGGAACCATCGCTATTCTTAACTTCATCGCGCTTCGGATGCTGTGAGGCTGGAGGCTTCGGCCGTAGATGAGAAGCCTGCCGCTATGAGGCTGCAATACGCCGAAGATCGTCTGCAGCAGCTCCGAGCAGCCAGCGCCTTCGAGGCCTGTAAATGCAATGATTTCACCCTTCTTCACGGTCAAGTTGACGTTGTGAAACCGCCTGCCGGAGAGCTGCTGTATCTCTATGATTGCAACACCTGCTGTGCGCTCTTCATACCCTACATCGGATGAATACCGTTCCCCGACCATATGTCTGGCGATTTCCTCCGGCGTGGTGTGCTTGATGTCATTCGATACAACTAGCTTTCCGTTGCGAAGCACGGTGAAGCGGTCCGCAATCCGGAAGATCTCCGGCATCTTGTGGGAGATAAAGATGAAGCTTTTGCCGGCATTTTTCAATCTTCGGATAATAAAGAACAGCCGCTCAATCTCTTCGTTGTTCAGCGCTGTGGTAGGCTCATCCAGTATAAAAAGCTTCGCTTCCCCCTGCAGCACCTTCGCGATTTCCAGCAGCTGCTTTTTCCCCGTATCCAGGCTGCCTGCGTATTCCATAGGGTCTATATCGACACCCAGTTTACCCATCAACGCGCTTGTCTGATCAACCATCTCTTTCTTTCGCAATCTGCCGAGGGGACCGGTCAGCTCCTTGCCCAGAAACACATTCTCGTACACACGCAAATCGTTAAATATATTCAGTTCTTGATGAACAAAGGCAATCCCGTGCTGCTCGGCCGACTTGATGCTGTGTTGGGTGATCTCCCTGCCGTCGAAAGAGATCAGGCCGTTATCCTTGCTGTGAACGCCAGCCAGGATGTTCATCAGCGTGGATTTGCCCGCACCGTTCTCTCCCAGCAAGGCGTGCACTTCTCCCCGGTTAACGCTCAGACTAACGCGGTCGAGCACAGTAACTCCATAGAACGCTTTGGTGATGCCGTCCATCTTCAGCAGTTCCATATGCCCCCACTCACCTTGTATATTAGGATAATCCGCTCATAAGCACGATCATCTCATGAGCGGTTTATTTACCGTACTATTTCTCTTCGTACGTGCCGAACGCCTTGAAATCCGCTACGTTGCCGGCATCGACGACCTTAACCGGAATGACGTGATCCTGCTCGACTGTTCCTTTTTTCATGAGGAAGTCCGTCATTACCTGCATGGCCTCTTGAATCATAGCCGGATCGTAGGTTACCGAAAAGATATCGAATGTGGACGGGCGTGCTATGGTCTGATGTTTGTCTTTCAAAATTGCATGCATTTCGGCAAGACCCGAAGAGGCGCCCAGTGCCTTCAGCTGCTTCAGAAACGCTTCCTTCTTGCCTGCATCAAGGGCTGAACCGTTCAGAGATTCCAGGACGCCGATAGCGATTTCATCATCGTGCGTGAAGATCCAATTCTCCTTGGAGGTATCAAGCTGGGCGCTGCCGAACCACGATTCGAACAGCTCCTTCCCCGTATCGCGGCTCCAGCCGGTGGCTGCGGATTTCACCACGGTCTTGTCGATCTCTTCTTTGGTCCAGCCTTGCTCGCTTAGGTATGCCCTGAATCCGTTCGAACGAAGCTCCGGCACGGAGGAGTTGTCTCCGATCATTTCATAGACATAATCGTCCTTGGTGAGACCCTTCTCAACGAATCGCTTGGCCGTCTCATAACCGATGCCTTCGTTGTCGCCCTTCACGTTCGAGACCACCTTCTCATCGATCATCGGACTCGAGATGACACGGTCGAATTGGACGAAGGGGATATCTGCGGCCGCAATCTTCTCCAGAGTCGATTGAAGACCGTTGTCGTACGGAAGAATAACAATGCCGCCGATGCTGCCCGATTTAGTCAGGAGGTCATCTACTTGCTTAATTTGGTCCTCCACATCCGTTGCTGCATACACCTTGACCTTGAATTTCTCCTTCACCGCATCGTCCTTATTGAGCTCATCCGCCTTCTCCTGTGCGTAAGTCAGAACAGCCCCCGTCCAACCATGATCCGCGCTCGGCACCATGACGGCAATTTCCTTCCCGGAGCCGTCGCTCGTGCAGCCGGCTAGTCCCAACCCGGACAGCACCAGAATCGCGAGCGCCAGCATTACTGAAAATCGATTTCTAATCATACCAACCCTCCATTCTTGATATATTCCCTTTGGTCTCAATCAAGTGTATTCGTGTACAACTACAATCATGTCAGGGTGATAAGGGGGATTGTGGTTTCCTATATCGTGTCTTTTCGGCATGGTCTAACAGGTTGGTTTCCGGCAAGTTTGAAGGGCCACCCTATAATGGATGGCCCTTTATTGACTACTAATATAATTCATGAAATTTGTTGAATGACTTGCAAGATTTTCTTCTTCATGACTGCATCGTCTGTTCAGATGTTTCAAATTCAATAAACATTTCTCTTAAATCTCCTTTGATTTTCAGTATTTCGTCCACTCTCCCCACAGCCATTACCGTGCCGTCCGAAAGGAGACCAACGGAATGCCGATGACCCGACGCTATGGTATTCTTTGGCCACCGTTTTCATTTTTAGCGCCGTTTCCGGCGAAGTATGATACATAGTTCACTTCACTCCTCAAAACAATGACCTATCAATAATAGGTGTCATACCCCTTGCAACTTTGCAAGTATTTCACTTTTAATATATTTCACTAATTCATTAAACTATCCTGCCCGTTTAATGCCCACCGCAGCCTCTTTCGTTGGTTGTTGTATGTACGTACTGACCAACGATTTTTGATTGATATATGTGCCGTGCCCCGCGAAGATGTCCGCTCATATCCTACAGTGAACGCCTATGGAAAACGTTGACTTAAGGAGCTGAGGGACAATTGAGAATAGTACAAATCTCAACGAATACGATTCCTGTCCCGCCGAAGAATTACGGGGGTAAGGTCCGCAACCGCAAGCGGCTGCCCAGCGCCCGCAGATTGAGGAGATACGCCCGAACGCGCTACTCCGGACAAAACATGACGGACGCGTTTATGAAGCTTTATCGGAGAGTCATCAACAAGAAGCTCTACAAATTTAAACAAAACACACTCTGGAACCGACGCGAAGCCAAGCTGCAATCGTCGTCCAATGGAGAGGAATATTAGATGATTACCGTAATCGCATGCACGATACGGTCGTCTTATATTGACAATGTGTTCGATAATTACGATCGCCAGCTCTGGAAAAACAAAAAAATGATTATCGTTCTAAACAATGACGAGATGGATATCGAAGTCTACAGGGAAAGAGCGAGCCAATACCCTGAGGGCGAAATCACTGTCTATCAGCTACCTCAGAAATACCGGCTCGGAAGATGCCTGAATTATGCGATCAAGCGAGCGGACAATGGCCTCATAGCCAAGTTCGATGACGATGATTATTATGGCCCCAAGTTTCTCCGAGAGACTGCCCGTGCAATCAAACACGGCAGAGCCTCTATCGTCGGCAAGAACACTGCCTACCT
The DNA here is from genome assembly GCF_023715145.1 of Paenibacillus glycanilyticus. GTDB lineage: Bacteria > Bacillota > Bacilli > Paenibacillales > Paenibacillaceae > Pristimantibacillus > Pristimantibacillus glycanilyticus_A. Next base: position 18,469 of record NZ_JAMBNP010000023.1, read on the forward strand.
CTATTTCGAAGCAAAAAAAGCACTGATGGTGTTCCGTAGAGGAGGCGAATGGAAATACAGGCGCCACCTCAAAGGCGGATCACTGGTGTTTCGCAAATCAGTTTGGCGCCGGGTCAAGTTTCCTGCCAACCGGAAAGCCGGAACCGATTCAAAATGGCTCTCCCGCTGCCTTCGACGGGGGTTTCATCCCTTCTCCGTCTCCAAACGGCATTATGTTTGCATTCGCCGGAAAAATTGGAGCAACCATACACAAAAAAAGAGCACGCGTAGCTACATGCGACGGTGTAGGTTCGTACGCAAGACAACTGAATTCCAACGATATGTTAATTAGTGCGCTGAAGCATCGTACCGACATATCCTGCTCAGAAGTTGAACAAGGCAGATGGTCGTACTTGACCGGCTGCCTATTGGAACTATTCTGCCCGTTTAATGCCCGCCGGCACTCTACAACTTTATTTTCATGCTCATTGTATCAACAAATGAGGAGGTAACAAATACGAAGGAAGGGAGCTCCTAAGGGGTTCCCTTCTCTCATTGATCTATGATCCTTATTCAAAGAGCTCGAACTGCAGCAACAACGGTACCCCGAATTGGTGTCCGATGGTCTCCCGCCAACAACTTCTTCGTTTCCGCAAGCAAATGCCGGTACGCTCTCTCTATGAGGTTGCCCGGACGCTCCGACATCATCCGCAAAAGCAAAGATCCTCCGTTTTTGGATAATACAAACGATACGGCGGCAGTCATCGATCCGTTCTCGCCAGCCACTCCTCCCATTTTCGCTCGTACAGCACCATTCCTGGGAAGGCGTCAGTTGGCCGAGGAAGTAAAAAATTCCGCGAGCCAGTTAGGCTCACGGAATTTAACTTTCTCCAAATCGTACTGACCCGATCCGATCCCGATGGACTAGATCTTGGCTGCGAATTATCTTAACTAGTTCCTAGAATCCTTGACGCCTTCGCCATAGTGGAGTCCCATGGTGACATAGGATTCAACGCCGGATTCCTTCTTGAACGCCTCGTTATCCTCGATGATACGCTTATGCACGTCTTCAGCCCATATCCTTCCCCGTAAGTCAGAATAAGGCGCTGATGCACATTGCGGAGTCCGATCCGATGTACTAGAAGCCAATGCCAATGAATCGTCGTTAATCAATAAAGACCTCTGACTTTGGCCAGTGCCTTTATCAAAAATTCACTTCTATCCTTCGCTTTCGAGGATCTACTATTCAATCCACGATCTCTAAAGTGATCTTGTATACATAGATGCCCTTTTCGATTTTATATTCATCGTGAATATTTTTGGTCCATCCAGTATCTCCACCAAGACCTGCATGTTTGTAATCGATTTGAAGGAAAACAGAATCGGATGTGCCAAGCTGGTCCTCATAGGCGGCATTGTCATATTGTCCGATGCTGTACTGATGAATGTCAAAATGGAAGTGACCCGCCGAGGTAACTTTTACCTTGCGGTCATCCGCGGACACGTACAAATAACGGACATCTTCCTTGCCCCCGCACTCAACCGGCACGATGTAGGGAACATGCTGTTCTTCAACAGAGCTTTCGTAGATACCGACGAAGGCAGCCGTTTTACGGTCCGCATAGTTCTCCCATGGCCCGCGGCCATACCATTTGATACTCTTCCAGGCAGCAGGGAAGGCAAAGCTCAGACCGATTCTCGGTATAGTATCGACATTGGCATTATTCACGACAGTATTAGTAATTTCAATGCCTTTCCCGCCAATCGCATACTCCGTTCGTGTTTCAATGCATCCATGATACAGAGCATGAACCTGAATATTGACGGAAGCAGGCGCCGCATATACCCGGAGACGCTTGATCTCTTTCTGATCGGAGTCCAGCCCGAGGCTTCTCCAATCATCTGCATAGTTTAGCGTCTCACCAGGCACACCTGCGTCTATCCCCGTTGGCGGCCGATAGAAATTGTTCGCTCCGCCCGTAAAGTAGTCTTGATTATTGTATCTGACAGAAATGAACTCTGCCGTTTCTTTCGAGAAGACCACGTTCGTATTTTCATTATAAATATGAATCCGATCCGCAGCTTCTTCATATACCAGGCTCCCACTTTGAATATCCCCGGTATGTATTTTATATACGGAATCTTTCAACTCGACCTGGCATGCATAGATACAGGTTCCCTTATTTGCATAATAGGTGTCCTCTTTCAGATAAGCATAAAAATTCAGGAACGCTTCCCCAGAGATCTTGGTTGGATCGTATGGTGCCTGAAGTCTTTCGATAGCTCCGGCCGGCGTGTGTAATCGGGGTAATGTACCGTTTTCCACAACCTTCCCGTCGCAAACAAGTTCCCAACCGATGTCCAGGTGGCTTAAGTCCCGATGCGTATAATGATTATAAATTCGATAACTTTTATTACCGGGAACATCATAAGGCCGTTCAAAATAATCGATCTGGACGGGAGCTTGTACATTTTTAATTTCATAGGCAGCCGGTTTCAGCGTTAAATCCGGAAATACAATGCCGTTCAGGCACATATCGGGCGCGGAATCAATAATCTCTTCCTGGAAGGCGCCGCCATAAACATATTTTTTGTTCCCAGATTCATCATGCAAGGCAAGCGCTTTATCCTGGAAATCCCAAATGAAGCCGCCCTGAAACCGCGGGAATTTATAAATAAGGTCCCAGAATTCCTTGAAATTCCCGTTGCTGTTGCTTTTCGCGTACGCATATTCACACATAATAAACGGCCGCAAGTCATCGCTGCTCGTCATGCAATCCACGATCCAATCCTTCTGAGGATACATGGGCGCCATGATATCGGAAATATTGGCCGGAGGATTCAAGGACTCATACTGAACATATCTTGTTTTATCATATTCCTTCATCCACCCGTACATGGCAGCATGGTTCGCTCCGTAACCGGACTCATTTCCCAAGGACCACAGAATGATCGAGGGATGATTCTTATCTCGCAACACCATCCGTGCTGCACGTTCCATATAAGCATGCGTCCATTCGGGAGATGCGCTGAGCTGGCCGCCGATGCCATGGGTCTCAATATTGGCCTCATCCACAACATATATGCCCAGTTCATCACAAAGGTCGTACCATTCGACGGCATGCGGATAGTGACTCGTTCTTACCGCATTGATATTTAACGATTTCATGATCTTGATCTGCTCACTCATATACTCCGTCGACACCACGCGCCCCGTTTCGGGACAAAATGCATGAAGGTTGGTTCCGCGAATGATGAGACGTTTGCCGTTAATTTTCAATATCCCGGTGTTATCGATGCTGATTTCTCGGAAGCCGACATTTGCACTCTCGATGTCAACGACATTTCCGTCAGGGTCGATCATTTCCAATACCAATCTATAGAGGTAAGGAATTTCGTCGCTCCACAATTGGGGACTCTTAATGGTTTGTTTGACTTTCGCCACATAGTTGTCTTTCAGGTAGGATCTGAAATCCGCAAACTTCGGCGTCTCAAATTGCGTAACCAATTTCCGATCGCGATCATAAAGAGACAGACGCACGTGAGCTTCCCCATAACAGCTTGCTTGATTATTAGGATAAACCGTCACGGCTAATTCGGCATTGTCATAATCACCCGGGAAAAGCGTTTCGATTTTATAATCATGAATTCGCATTCGCGGTTTTGCATAAATCAGAACATCTCTGAAAATACCCGATAGATGCCAGTAGTCCTGATCCTCCAGATAAGAACCGGCTCCGAATCGCATCACCTGAACAGCCAAATGGTTTTGCCCCGTTTGGATGTAATCGGTAATATCAAAAGAAGCGTTAAGCTTGCTGTCCTGCGAATAACCGACGAACTTCCCGTTTAACCACAGATAAAAGCAGGATTCTACACCGGCAAAATCGATAAACAAATCTCTGCCGTTAAAATGTTCGGGAATTTCGAACGATAGGACATAACATCCGGTGAGGTTATCCTCCGGCACATAAGGCGGATTCAAAACAAATTCATCTTGCTTCAGTTGAATTTCGTGATGAGAGTCCGCCCCCTTCCGCGCAAAGGGATACTTAATATTCGTGTATATAGGTTTCCCGTATCCGAGCAACTCCCAGTTGGAAGGAACAGGGATATCATCCCATTTGGACACGTCATATGCAGGATGATAAAACTCATCAGTTACTACATCCGGAGATGAAAACGATTTAAATTTCCAAGTGCCGTTTAAGCATTTTACGTATTTTGACGCTCTCCGGTCGCCGCTTAGCGCCTGTTCCACGGTTTCGTATATTCCATACGGCTCATGCATGGGATGACGGTTCTTGTGAGCGACATGCGGATTCTCCCAGTCTCTGTTCAGCTTCATACGTTTCGAATAACCCCCTCATAAATTGTCTTAATTGGTTGTGCTATGAAAGTCGATACCCTTATAATATAAGGACAAGTCTTCATATAAAATGTTAGGTCTGGTAATTCATTTATCCATTTTGGTAGGTGCGGTGACGATATGAATTTCGATGCTATAAAAGAAAACGATGTCGTATACCGGTGTATCGGAGACGATTTCGACCAGGGCATTTTGTCATGCGGCTTTATGAGAAAAAGAACGGCAGAGCGCTCCCAGTATGACTTCAGGATCGGATATTACAGCTGTTTGTTGGTCCTGCAAGGCAACGGACGATTTATCTCAAAGGAAGGCACTGTTATTACAATGCAAGCAGGGGATCTGGTACAACGTTTGCCCGATCGTATGCACTCCACCGAAATCGAGCCGAATGGGGAATGGATCGAGTTTTATATCAGCATAGGTTATCCTGTCTATCATTACCTCAAAACGCTAGGCATCATAAATTCCGACCAAGAGGTGCAGCCGACACGACATACAAGCGATTTTTTGAATGAATTTGCCGCCCTGCTTAACTCTCTTAAAGCCGCTGTAGATGAAAGGCTCCCCTATTTGCTGATGAAAGCTCAAGAACTTATTATCCGTTTGCACGGCAGCGTACATCATATTCAGAGAGAGCACAATGATCATAAAATCTCAAAAGCTTGCCAACTAATCGGCGGCGCCAATGATATCCATTACGATATTAAGGATGCCGCAGCAGCCGTAAATATGGGCTATGAGAATTTCAGGAAGCTATTTAAAGCCACAACCGGAGTTTCCCCTCAGCGGTACCACATTGAACATTTAATGAAACAGGCCAAAATGATGCTCCTCTCCGGACTCCCCATTAAACACGTAGCCGTTAGTCTTGGTTATGGGGATATTTATTCCTTTACCAAGCAATTTACGAAATCGGAAGGAATGCCTCCAGGACGTTATATCCGTAACCGCCACAGATAAGCAAGAAACTAAGCAAAGGGCAGGAGGATCTTGCTTAACCGGATTCACTGACAGTCAAAAAAGGCGATACCGTCAAAGTTCGACTCGTGAACAATTCCAAGACTAATGATCATCCGATGCATTTGCATGGTCACTTCTTTCAAGTCCTAAGTAACAATGGAAAACCGTTAGAAGGATCCTCGATCATCAAGAATACATTAAATGTGAAGCCTGGAGAATGCCACGACTTGCATCATGCTTCCGCCGGCATGGTGACCGTTTTAAAATACACAGACTACAAGTCCGATTTCGTTGCGGATCCGAACGCTGGAAATATGCCAGAATAAATGTTAAAACGAAGAAGACGGCTTCTAGCCGTCCCCTTCACCCTTATACCGCCCTTGTCGAAGATTCTTTTTCCTAATGAGTTTGAATGTGTAGAACCAGACTTGCATTACTACAATAATAAACCTATCAAGTCAACATTAAGGCATGAGCCCAGTACAATACCGAACTCACGCCCAACAGGTTGCATAAAATATTTGTCCGACTTTACGGGGTCCCTTAATAATGTCCGGCTGCCTATTTTTTCAGTGACTCATTCCCTGCATGTCAGTCGACTTTGATTCTGAAGGTGACAACTCACTTTCTGTTACCCACATATGATTTTTCACCGGTGCCCCACCAGTTGTTGGAGTGTAATCAACCATGTATACAGTCGTTTGCTCAGCAGACACAATCTCAGCTGTTGCCCCCATCATGCCAGTCATATGATCAGCATCAAGTACAACTTGAGCACCTGGTTGTAAATCTTTTTCCCCAGCGTCTTTGATTTCCTGTTGAATTACCCATTTATGACCACTTACTTTTTCCCCACCATTTTTCGGTGTGTAATCCACTACATACGCTGTTGTTTTATAAGCTCCAACAATCGTTGCTATAGCACCTTTCATCCCAGGCATATGATCATCTTGTATAACAGCTTGACTTCCAGGTTTATAGGTAGGGTTTGTTTCTTCTTTTAAACCTGTCGGTACTTCACCTGAACCGGAATGATCCATTCCGGAATGCTGCATATTGGAATTTTCAGGGGATGTATTGTTCGAACTCCACGTGTTTTTTCCACATGCACTTAATACTGCAATCATTACAACAGCAATTATCAGTATCCATGTTCTTCTCATTCTGATTTAGCCTCCTAAAGATAAACAATAGTATCTTGGTTGAGAAAATCCTTTACAAACCGGATCATATTCAGATTTGTTAGAGTGTTATTGTCTCCACAAGTCATATAACAAGTGTAACCAGTACTTGTGAAGAACTTATGTAGAATACCAAAAGCAATACTAAGGAAGGTCATATTTTTTCGGAAGTCGGATCGTAATAACAGCCCCGTCCTTGTTCTCCGCCCACACTTGTCCCCCATGAGCGGTGACTAGTTTTTTAACAATCGATAACCCTAAGCCACTACCACCTGTTCTTCGGTTTCGCGACTTGTCAGCCCGATAAAATCGTTCAAATATATACGGTATATCTTCATTTTCAATACCACTTCCTGAGTCGTGTACGCGAATCAGCACATCATGTCCTTCTTCATAGGCTTCTACATGCACCTGTCCATTTGAAGGCGTAAATTTAAGAGCATTGCTAAGCAGATTGACCAATATTTGAGTCATTCGATTGTAATCGGAAAAAATTAGGATGTGTTGATTGCAGCGAAACGAGAGTTTCACCTCTTTTTCAAGGTAGGCAGCGGAAACGATCTCTACTACCTGTTGGATTAGAACATTCAATGATTCTTGTTTTCGCTCCAATTGAAACGCCGGTGAGTCCAAATGCGTCAAGTCTTCCAATTCAGCTACCATTTTTGTCAGCCGTTCAATCTCTTCATAGCAGGCGTGGATACGCTCAGGTGTTGGTTCCCATATCCCATCTTCAAAAGCCCTCATATGACTTTTAAGTGTGGCGAGCGGAGTTCTTAGTTCGTGAGCTATATCTTCAGTCATGATTACTCGGAGTTGCTCTTGTTTATGAAGCTGAGCAGCCAGTTCGTTAAGCGATAACCCAAGTTCAGCGAGTTCATCATCCCCACTGATAGCTATCCGCATATCGAGTTGCCCATTAGACATATGCTCGGCGGCCTTTTTCATATCTACAAGTGGCTTTGATATTCGTTTTGCAATATAAAAACCTATAAAGATTGCAAGAGCGATTGAACCGGCGAATGTCCAAATGATCGATTGTATTAGGGCTTGCTCCAAGTGATAATCCAATCGAGATACATCATGGTTCATTCCTGCTGCTTGGTCATGGAACATCGAAATATGGTAATGTGCTGCCCATAAAACACTTACCGTCGAGATAAGTAAAATACACACAGCCGTACCAATAATAATGAATGCAAGGCGGGTATGCAGTCGCTTATTCATGTTGTGCACCTGAAAAACGATAACCAGACCCGTAAATCGTAACGATATACTGGGGGTTTTTGGGATCCGACTCAATTTTATGGCGGATATTCTTTACATGCTGATCAATGGTACGGATATCACCTTCAAATGTATAACCTAGAACCTTATCAATTAATTCATCACGAGTAAAATTCCGCTGAGGATATTTGGCCAAAGCAAGCAGCAGCTTATATTCATTCGGTGTTAGATTAACGGGTTCGCCATTGCAAAAAACCATTTGTTTCAGGGAATCAATTTCCAAATGGCCATTATTAAAGGATAAGCGGTCGGCAAGCAGTTGACTGTCATCCGTTCGGCGCAAGATGGCCCTAACCCTGGCTACAACCTCCCGTGGATCAAACGGTTTTGTTAAATAATCATCAGCGCCAACCGACAATCCTTTTATCCGGTTGTTTTCTGAGACCTTTGCAGTAAGCATCAGAATAGGAATCGAATTCATCTTCCTGATCTTCAGGCAGACCTGTTCCCCTTCCATATCCGGAAGCATGAGATCCAATATTACAAGATGAACAGATGTGCGTTGCAGTGCCTGCAAGGCCTCACTCCCCGTTGCAGCTTCCATCGTCCGGAAACCCTCTTTTTGCAGATAAGACACAACAACATCACGAATTTTACTTTCATCATCCACTACCAAAATTGTTTTCAAACTTATTTACCCCTTAAAAAGAAGGATCTCCAAACGGTTCACTCTTCACGCTTTCGAACCCGATACAAAAGATAAACGATTATCAGAAAGAACATATAAATAAGGACTGTCCATATTACATTCCCCAGGTTGGTAAATAACTGATCGCCGACGAAAGCAAATACGAACATGACAGGTATTTTACCAATCAAAGTTGCTGCTACAAAGGTACTAAAACGCATGCGGCTTATTGCTGAATAAACGTTTACTAAAGCTGCAGGAACAAACGGAAGTAGTCGAGCAAGTAAAACCGCGATAAACGCATTTTTTTCTACAAGCTTGGTAAAATGGTCAATACGCTTGAATTTAACCAATAGCCGGTTTCCTTGTTCCTGGAACACGAACCTCACCATAATAAATTGGAGTGCAGCTGCAAGACTAGAACTTAATACATTGAAAAATCCTCCCCAAACGGGGCCATATTTAACTCCAATAATACCAGCAATTAAGCCATACGGTATGACAGGTATTAAGGCGAGCAATACAGCCCCACTAAATAACAAAGCAAGGTGGTCGGCATGATCGCCTTGCAGCCATCGAAGAATCTGCTCTTTGTACAGGATGATTAAGATAATCATGAAAATATAACTGAGAATTAGAAGCCATTTCTTCATAAGCAATTTGGCCTCCTAGCCATGTCCAGTTACTTTCTGTAATTCTTCTTTTGTAATCCGCTCGACGAATTTTGAAAACTTTTCTTTCTTTTTGCCCTGCTCTTGAAAGACCGTAATCAGGCGAGTAACAAGAGAAATGACTTGTTCCTCAGGAATTCCCGAAACGAAAAGCTCTCCAAGACGGGCTTTTATCCCCTTGGCTTCGCCGCCGACATAAACATCATACACCTTGTTCATTTTCACAACTGAGATGTCTTTAAGCAAAGGTTCACTGGTACCGAGTGCACATCCAGCATATCCGATTTTTAATGGACTTGGCACTTCTTTTCCAGCAATAGCTTGATCCAGTCTTTTTGCCAGATCTAATCCGGCATCTGCAGCACCTCTGCAAAAATTGCAGGTATTTAAATTTTTGGTATAGAATCCAGCTGGTTGAATGTCCAAACCAACCAGCCTCAATTGTACTTGTACGTCCTCAATTCGATTTTCATCCATTTCGATATACAATTGCTTAAAAGTGGTTAGTTCGATCTTGGCATCAGCTCCAACTATAGAACCAAGCATAGCGAGTTGTTCTGGTTTAAAGAGGGAGCCACCTTCCTCAAAGCCCGGAGATACTGCAAATTTCTTATACGCCAAACTTATCCACGCCCCTCTTATAATTTCATTCGTTGCAGACGGAGTGCATTAAGCACTACAGATACGGAGCTGAAGGCCATCGCTGCCCCTGCCAGCCACGGAGCCAAAAAACCAGCTGCTGCAATCGGGATACCGATCACGTTATAAGTAAGTGCCCAAAAAAGATTCTGCTTTATATTGGTCATCGTTTTTTGGCTCATCAAGATAGCGTCCGGAATGCTGTTTTAAGTCACCTCGCATCAGCGTCACATCAGCTGCTTCCATAGCAATGTCAATTCCAGTACCAATGGCCATACCTACATCCGCTGTTGCCAGTGCAGGGGCATCATTGATGCCGTCCCCAACCATAGCTACTTTTTTGCCAGCCTGCTGCAGTTTCTTAATTTCTACTGCCTTCCCTTCTGGCAAGACCTCCGCGAGCACCTGCTCAATCCCAACCTGTTTGGCGATTGCTCATCTATCGCAACCAGCATTGCCGTTTTTCCTGACTCTTCTAGAGCATACATTTGCTCAAAAGCCGCATCTGCCTGTATCTGATTATAGACCATCCATTTTCGTGTTCCGATAAGCACCTCTTTCCCACTCACGACAGAACGAATACCAAATCCCGGCACAGCTTCGAATGCTTCTGGATCTAATAGCGCTAGGTTCCGTTCCTGTACACCAGTAACGATGGCTTCTGCAAGCGGGTGTTCTGAGTTCTTCTCGGCTGTAGCTACGATAATAAGAAACTCTTCTTCCGAAATGGTTGACGTTATGATCACATCGGTAAGCTCAGGTTTGCCTTTCGTTACCGTTCCTGTTTTATCCAAGAATACTCACTTTATCGGGATTGTAAATTACTGATGCTTTTTCAAGGGCAAAGTTTACGTTGGCATCTGTAATGCCTTCCATTTTACTTAAACCTTTTTCTATTCGATTTGCACATGCAGCGCATGTCATACCCGATATTTGCAATGTCGTTTGTTTGTTTTGCTGCGCATCTGTACTTTGCATGATTCTCACCTCATATTTATTATACCCCCATAGGGTATGTTAAGTGGTAAAAATAAAGGCCACCGGCGGTGGCCAAGTTAATTAACCTGCAACATCATACCCTTGCTCTTCGATAGATGCTTTTATTTTATCGATCGACAATGTATTTTCATCGTAATTCACTGTAACTGTTATTTTTCAAGTCTACCTGAGCAGAAGCACCGATTTCCTTGATTTCTTTCTCAATAGAATTCATACAATGCTGGCAAGACATTCCGTTAACATTCAGTGTTGCTTCTTTCATTATTAATCCCTCCAACTGAATGAATCCGATTGGTAATCCAGCACACATCTATTTCGACTTTTTAAAAATCAGATCGAGCGCATTCTCTCTGGACCATCATACTTACCTCCTAAAACACACAGAGGTAAGGGATACCTCTCCCTTACCTCTGCCCAGGCGTACGGCATATGCCAATATGTGCTCCCTCGTGGGTCTCCACGTTTACGCCAGACACACATACCAAATGTTCACTGTAATTATAGTTAGAATATTCACTGAAGTAAAGATGATATTTTGGTTATCTTGCCCATCAGCTTAGCGACAAAAAGAGCATCTGCCGCGGCGGCAAACTGCTTCTGGATTATTGAACTAATATCCCTTTATATATCAACTCAATATATATTGACTCGATATATACTAATACGATATATTAGTTCCATCAAAACATACACTCGTCATATTCAGGGAGGCCGATACAACTCATGAACAGTCAGGATGTCATTTTGGGACTGCTGCACCGCCAGCCGCGATCCGGCTACGAAATCAAACAAATGCTAGAAATGCCGCTTTCCTTTTTCTTCGACGCCAGCTTCGGCACGATTTATCCGACGCTCGCGAAGCTGGAGACGCAAGGCTTCATCGTTAAGGAAAGCGTAATTCAGGAAGGACGTCCGAACAAAAACGTCTATTCGCTAACCGATGCCGGGAGAGCGCAATTTCAGGCCTATTTGGAATCGCCGATAGAGAAGGACGTGTTTCGCTCGGATTTTCTCGTTCGGATATTCTTTGGCGAGTACTTGGACGGCGACACGCTGATCGATTGGGTCCGCGACGAGATCCGTAAGTCGGAGGAGGACGGCGAGAAGATTCGCCAAATGCAAGAGCAGCTGCCCCCAGGCCTTCCGCCGGCGAAGACGCTCTGCCTGGACATCGGTGCCGAGTTGAACGCGGCCAAAACCCGAACGCTGCAGGAAACGCTGCGAAAGCTGACGGAGCAAAGCTAACACTGGCGCGGCTACGCGCAGGAGACAATGACCCGATTAAAAAATCAAACGAAGGAGCGAGAAAATTGTCCGTATCCAAAGCATCCAGACATACGGGACTGATCGTCCTGTCCATGGCGCTTGGCCTGCTGATGGCGTCGCTCGACAACACCATCGTGTCCGCCAGCGTCAACAAGGTCATCGCCAACATCGGTGGCTTCGATAAAATTTCGTGGGTATTCACCGCCTATATGCTTGCGGCAACAAGCACGATGCTCATTTTCGGCAAGCTGTCCGACCTGTTCGGACGAAAAAAGTTTTATCTCATCGGCATCGCCCTGTTCCTGATCGGCTCGGCTCTATGCGGGATGGCGCAATCAATTGATCAATTGATCTGGTTCCGCGTCATCCAAGGCATCGGATCCGGGTCCGTGTTTCCGATTTCCTTTTCGATTATCTTTACCTTGTTCGGCGACCCTAAACAAGCCGCCAAGCTGTCCGGTGTCATGGGCGCTGTGTTCGGCCTGTCTTCCGTCGCCGGTCCGCAGCTTGGTACCCTCATCTCGGAGCATTTCAGCTGGCGCTGGTGTTTCTATGTCAACCTGCCGATCGGCCTCGCGTCCATGACCGTGCTACTACTTGCCCTTCGCGAATCGAAAGCCGAGCGCAAGCCGCGAATCGACTACCTCGGCGCGTTGCTGCTGGTCGTAACAACCGTCTCTGTTCTGCTCGCGCTGGAGCTGGGAGGCAAAGACTACACTTGGGCTTCGTGGCAAATCATCAGCCTCTTTGCGCTTGGCGCGGTCGGTGCGATCCTGTTCCTGAGGGTCGAATCGAAGGCCGAGGAACCGATGCTGCCGCTCGCGATTTTTAAAAACAGGCTTGTTCTCGGCACCAGTCTCCTCTGCTTCTGCCAAGGGTTCATCATGTTCTCGGCCATCACATACCTGCCGCTGTACGCGACAAGCGTGCTCGGCAAAACAAATTCCAACGGCGTGCTGACGCCGATGATGGCTTCTTTAATTGGCGGCGCTATCCTGGCCGGCTTCTTCGCGGCAAAGTTCCGCTTTCGAACGATTATGGCCGTCAACATGACGCTCGGCGTCATCGCCTCCGCGCTGCTCATGAACCTTTCGCCCCACATGCCATACTGGCAGGTGATTGGCATCATGATTTTGCTCGGCCTCGGCGTCATTGGCCCTCTGATGAGCATGGCACAGAACGCTATCGCGATGTCCGTCGACCGAAAATACATCGGCATCTCATCCTCCGTTGTCGGCTTCTGGCGCAATATCGGCGGGGTCATTGGCGCTTCCATCATGGCGGTTCTCGTCAACACGAGCCTGAAAGACTCTTCGAGAGAGGCTATCGACAAATTCAAGATTCCCGCTGAACAGGCGGCGAACTTGACCAATCCGGAAACAGTGCTACGTGGCTCTTCCCAAATGCCTGCCGATCTCCTTGCCTTTATGCGACACGGCATCGGGAACGCCATCAGTCACGGGTTCATCCTGTCGCTCATCGTCATGGCCGCCGGCACGCTTATCGCCTTGACCGTTGGCGGCGCACGACTGCAGAAGAAACCCGAAATGGACGGAGAGCAGCCTGCCGTGACCCATTCGGCGTAACGCCTGCTTTCGCTTCATCAGCTATATGTCGAAAAATCCCTGCTGTCCAGTGAAAATAAAGTTTTAGACTTAACAACTTGATTTTAACGGGGCTTATGAGGTCAAAAATAGTTAGCTTCAGAAATTAAGTAATAGACTGGAACAAAAAATCAAACAGCGGCGGACCAAGACTGAAAAATAAAGTCTTAGACTGCCGCTGTTCTCATTAAACTAACGTTCCCAGTCCCTCGTTTTTAAAGGTTTATCTCACATATACTCACTCATTCGCAGGATTTCGTCACCTTGGATCATCTCCATCTCAGGAAACAACGCAGTTGATGCCGTATGAGGTGGTTGGCTGGGCATGCGGGTCAATGCCCTTACATTCCTTCGTTATACTTGTCCAAGGTGTGGAGACCGATAGCGTTTAGCGGACGGGTCGTAGCCCTTATGGAGAACGAACTCGGTCCTCGTGCTTTCTTTGTGAAATCCCGCGAATGAGTCAATATACGTGATACTTCTAACTTAAGCTGCTTCTGACCAGGTCAAGACGGTTTTCTCTGGCGTGAACTTTTCTCCTCGTTGAACAATACCGACTAGAATTCTTGCCAACATCCCTATGAGCTTAAATATGGATTGCTGCTTTTTTATCTTCTTTTCTTGTATATTATGCTCATGCAGATGGCGGAAAACAGGGTTATTCCAAACGAGTTGAACAGTTGCGAGATAGAGATATTTTCGCAAGGCAGAGTCTCCTCGCTTTGAAAGAACAATTTTACCTTTACACCTACCAGTTGAACTTTCAGCCAGATTTAAACCAGCCTTACGCATTACCTGACGTCCATGCGCATATTGCCTCAGGTCCCCAGTACCAGCTAAAATAGCCGCAGTGAAGATCTTCCCAAGTCCCTTTAAGGTACGAAGTTGCTGCGCCATAGGAATCTCTGAAAGCAGTACTTCGATGTCCATTTCAATCTGTTCAAGCATCGTAGTTACACGCTCAAATTCTTCAATGAGCCGTCTTAAATCTGCTTTTGCTTCCTCTGCAGCGGCTTGTTCTCCGACACTACATTTTGCTCGTGCGATAAGTTGTGCAGCCTTCTCGATCCCTGTTGAGCCACCAGCTCGCTGCATATGCACTCTCCAGGCGTCAATGACATCCGCTACTCTATAGTTCTCGAGATCCTGTGGGCATGGAAAGGTTATCTCGGTTTTCTTTGTTTCTCTTTGTTGTGGCTGGATTCACCATAACCACGTGTAACCCCTTATCCGATAACCAGTTGGCTAGGTTAAACCAGTAATGACCGGTTGGCTCCATACCGATTATGAGCCTCTTTAATCGTTGTTTTTGCAGTAACTCTGTCATCCAACGGTTCAATTTTTCAAAGCCTTCAATGCTATTTGAGAATGAGAGATGTCGTTTGGAAACCACGACTCCTCGGAAGTTCGTAGCTTGTGCCACATGCGTTTCTTTGGCCATGTCGATTCCTATGACAAGATGCGAGGTGGTAATTTGTTGAATGCGTTGATTTTGAGCATCTGATTGCTTAAACTTCATAGTAAGAGCGCCTCCTTGATGTGTTGTCGACAAACCCATCATAACGAGGCGCTCCTTTTTTTACAAAGCCCATTTCTTAGGCTCTACAGGAATGTTTAGCTTAACTTTCCAAGTCAGGAACTCTTACTTATTTTCCATTCCAATTCTCTCTAACTTAATAAATTCTCTTGAGAGCAATAAGCAAATCAGAAAGAAAACTAGAACTGTCCAAAAAGTGAATAAAGCAGGTTTTTGATAAAGCTGTTCCCAAAATGCCGGTTGTGTATCGAGCCGTGCGTTGAAGAACGGATCCCTTACCGAAAAAAAACAAAACTTAATGAGCTATCTTATGCTTTTGGGTTGGAGAACTTTTTCACGACTTCGATAGCGCGGTTGACCATGGCTTGCGCATCCTCAAGAGGAAGGGCTCCATTCGGATTAAACATACCTTGCTCGTCCAATTGCACAATGTTCAAAGCCAGTGCAGTTTGGATTGCGCCTTGGTTCAAGATATCGATGTTGCTGCCGTCTTTGACCTCCACCGGAATCAGATTGAAATTCGGCAGCTGACCGCTCGATTGGAGCGTGTGAATCAGGAGGTACGTGAACGACTGACGGTTCACGACAGCTTCTGGGTTAATTTTGATTTGCAGATTCGACCCTGCGGCTTGCTTAATCAATTGAACGGCTTGCTCCGCAGTAATCGCCGTACGATCATCGGTCGGCACCTGGTGATTCTTTAGGTAGGCTGTAGCTTTATCTGCGATCTCTTTGGCCTCGGCAACAGACAACTGAGCGTTCGGATTAAAGTTACCGGCTTGGTCCAAGCTGATGAAGCCAAGAGCCAGCGCCATTTGAATAGCACCTGATTTCGAAACATCCATTGCAGATGCATCTTTCACGTCAACGGGAACGACATTAATCATCGGCAGTTGGCCGCTCGTTTGGAGAGTGTGTACCAATAGGTAGGTGAACGACTCGCGAGTTACGATAGAGTTTGTATCGATTTTGATTTGCAGAGACGAACCGACAACTTGCTTGATCAGCTGAGCAGCTTGCTCCGGTTTGATCGACGTTTGATCGTTAGGCGTTAATCCATGACTGTTCAAGTAGGCTTTCGCTCTGGCTGTAATATTGCTGGCGTCTTCTAAGGAAAGCGAAGCTTTTGGATTGAATTTACCATTCTTATCCAAGGTAAGGAATCCAAGAGACAGTGCCATTTGAATAGCACCTGATTTCGATGCGTCGATTGCAGATGCATCTTTCACGTTGACTGGAACGACTTTAATCATCGGCAATTGACCACTCGTCTGAAGAGTGTGCACCAGCAAATAAGTGAACGATTCACGAGTTACGGCTGCCTTTGGATCGATCTTGATTTGCAGCGAAGCTTCTGGACCAACAAGCTCTTTAATTAATTGAACGGCTTGCTCTCCCGTAATCTTCTTGCCCTGATTCACCGGAGAAGAATGTGTTTTCAAATAATTCTGAGCATTGCCGACAGCTGACTGTGCGTCGGCTTTCGAAATAGAGGCTTTCGGATTAAATTTTCCGTGAGCATCCAATTTGATGATTTTATAGGACAAAGCGCGTTGGATGGCAGCAGCGTATTGTGGCGAAACTTTATCCTGATCTTTAAATTTGGTTACAACCGGCTTGATCAAAGGCAGCTTTCCTTGTGCCTCCATCGCTGTTACGAGCTTGTATGTGAACTGCTCGCGGGTCATTTGGTGATGAGGGTTATTGAACCCGGCAAGTAAATTGGTGTACCATGCGTTATTGTTCGAGTACTGAGTATTGAGCAACGAGTTCAGGTCCAAGCCAAACGAATGAAGCAATTGTTCAAGCTGGGCACCGGACGTTCCTGCGAACAGGTTATTTTGAAGCAATGCAGCTGTTTGAGCTGCGTTTTGCTCTTTAGCCGTTCCTTTCAGAGAAGCAGCGGATGTAATGTTTTGTCCGGCAAATCCGAACAACAGAGCAGCAGTGGTGGTGGATAGGGCAATCATCTTTAAAGAGTTTTTCATTTTTTTCACCTCTTGGAGTATATTCTTGCAGTTACATTCCCATAGACGTGATATATACTACAAAGGTTTCAGAAAATATAATTTCCTTTAAATGGATGAATGATTTATTACTATCTTTATATTATCTATACATTTCGA
The DNA here is from genome assembly GCF_023715145.1 of Paenibacillus glycanilyticus. GTDB lineage: Bacteria > Bacillota > Bacilli > Paenibacillales > Paenibacillaceae > Pristimantibacillus > Pristimantibacillus glycanilyticus_A. The sequence continues at coordinate 35,715 of NZ_JAMBNP010000023.1, forward strand.
ATAAATAACTGTAACTAGATCAGAAGAAGAAGTTTTATTAATAAAATTCAGTTTCTTTACTTAGATTGACGGATTCTCTTGAGGTCATCTTATTCGTCGCAATCTCATTGTTTTTCTGTCCTTATTTAACATTGTCCCCTATTTAATATATTTGATAGTTGAACTTGAAATGTTGGAGGTGATGCTGCTTTACAAGGAGCAATGCTGCATTCAAGCCCACGCTGATATAAACTCACTAAGATGATTAACTGCCCCTGATGCTCTGATTTGACAACTTCCTGTCTGATTGCCCCAATAACTTGCTCCCATTGAATAACCACTTCCATTGTAACTACTCACATGACTTCCCTTTGCAAGATGCATTTCTAGACCCCCGCGCAACGTCTTTCATGTGCATACAGATTACAAGAGCGTCTTTAATCTATGCATTGTTGCCAGATGTTTTACCTCTGGATAGGATGCTTGCCATCTCGCTCGTTGCCGTTTCTTGGCATACCATCTTGTTATTCGCTGTAAGATGTACCAGTCCAACTTCGCCAGTTTCTTTTGGCTATGGGCCGTGTAGTAGTAATTCCGCCAGCCTTGGATCTTAGGATTTAACCATGTAACATGCTCTTTAAAGGAGTACTTTCTCATGCTAGGCGGTGCAAGTCGTTCTTTCACCACTTCACGAATTCGCGCTTCCGCTTTTGTTGTTAGCCATTGCTTTGTCGTGTAGTAAACTTGTGCTTTAGACGTTTCCGCTTTGGTTTTACGGAAGCAATCAATGCAAGTTCTTATCCTAAATCGGGAATGAATACAAGAGCTTCATAAAGCTTCATTTGCATTCGATAATACCAAGCGGATTAGGCGTATCCATCAAGGCGGCACACGCTGTGGGCCAAGCGGTGTCTTCAGGGTAGAGTGCGGTGCGGAGATAGGACCAGACGAGCGCTCGCAGCGTAGCCACGCGTTCGGGATTTTCGTCGGTCGTTTCCTTCGCGTCGTACGCAGCCACCCCACCTAGCCCGTGCTCCGCTCCGAACAGCGTCAGCAGGCATTTGGGGCCGGGGCTCAGGAAATACGCATCAGAACGCCAATTCTTGCGATCGGAAAAGGCGGGGCTCCAATCGTTCTCACCAACGACGACGAGGGCTGGCGTTGTCATTGTGGCGAAGCTAGTTGTCCTCAAGACCGGGTAGTGCTCTGTTGCGAACACGGCGAGGTCCTCACCTTTGCCTGGCGCAGCCAATAGTACACCAGCCTTGATCCGAGGGTCGGCTAAATTCACTTCCGTTCCGTCTGCCGGATCAGTAACCCCCTGACCACACAACATGCCTACCGTATGCCCGCCCATTGAATGCCCGACTGCGGCGATCCGGCTCCGGTCTAGGCGCCCACCCAGCCCTGGAACAGCAGCCTCGATTTGGTCGAGGTAATCGAGAATGTAGCGCATGTCCTCGGCTCGGGACCGCCAAAACAACGGTGCCTCTTGGTTATCCGATTCACGCAGGCCCAGCGCCTTCGAGTCCAAATGAGTAGGCTGGATAACGACAAAGCCGTGAGCTGCCCAGAAGTTTGCGAGAGGCCCGTAGCCGTGTAGGGAAGAGACGAAGTTCGAAGGCCCGTGGCCGTGCGACAGAAGAATCACGGGCAGGCCACTCCCCATCGAGGGCGCGGAGACCTTGATCTGCAAATCCACAATCCGCCCCGGGACCGACAGTACAACGGGGCTGAAGGTTATAACAGAAGTGGGATCGTTGACAAGAATACCGACAGCTTCATTGAACGGATTTCTCATGGAACGCTTTCCTTTTGGGTTCGACTGCATTAGTAACACTCTCCTTTTTAAAGACCATCCTTTTTTTAGGATGGTCCCTTCTTTGAGATCGTTTTGATCAATCTTACTTGGATTCAATCCGACCTAACGGATTGGTACTCTGCTCCAGAGCTTTGCGGGCTTCCAGCCAGCTGGAATTGTCGAGGTCGAGCGCATCGCGAAGGTACGACCAAGTGAGTTGCCGGAGAAAAGCAACTCGTTTGGGGTTCTCGTCCGTCGTTTCCGCTACGTTATACCCGGAGATTCCGCCAAGCATATGTTCTGCCCCGAAGAGGGTGAGTAGGCTCTTGCTGCCCGGGCTCAGGAAGTAGGGATCTGTGAACCAGTCCGGCCCCCGAGTGGACAGATGGGATTGGTCATGATCCCCGGCGACCACAAGAGTCGGCGTCCTCATATCAGAGAAGCTCGGGTTCATGAATGGGAAGCGCTCTGCCGCGAACGGACTCAAGTCAGCTCCACCAAGGCCAGTCGTGGAAAGCAATACGCCCGCCTTTATCCGCGAGTCAGACATGTCCTCTCCCGGTTCGCCATGGGCATCGAGGACTCGTGCACCAAGCAGCATGCTCACCGTTTGGCCTCCCCAGGAGTGTCCGGATGCGGCGATGCGGCTTCGGTCGAGACGACCGCTGAGGCCTGGAACGGAAACTTCAATAAGATCAAGTTGGTCAAGGATGAGCTTCAGGTCTTCGACGCGGAAACGCCAGACCAGTGGTGTACGGGAATCGTCAGGAGGAAGATTCAGCGTCCTCGAGTCGAGATGGGTAGGTTGAATGACCACGAAGCCGTGAGCAGCCCAGTAGTCGACTAACGGACCGTAGCCGTCCATCGACCAACCAAAGCCGTGCGAGAAAATAATAATTGGCAATTGGCTACCCGTCGCTGGCGCTGATACCCGCACTTGTAAGTCTTCCCCTCGGTCTGGGGCTGACAGCACTATCGGCTTAAACGAGATAACTGGAGTAGACGTACTTACGTTCATTTCCATAATAGATGTTCCTTTCTTGGTCTTCTCAATATTAGTTTGGTTGACATGTCAACCTTTAGCAACAGTAACACATTGAAGTTGACGCGTCAACTATGCTATGATGATTACATGGATAAAAGCAAACTTAACGAAGAAGAAATTCAATTATGGTATAAGTGGAAAGGCTCCTTTCACAACATCTTCGGTCGCGTAATAAAAGAGATGTCCGATCACACGGGACTATCAGAGGGCGATTATGGAGTACTGGATCGGTTAGACCTTCTGGGGAACGGCAGCCTTCGCCAACAAGAGCTGACCGAATCCATGGACTGGGATAAGAGTCGATTATCACATCATCTGACGCGGATGGAGAAACGCAAGCTTGTGATGAGGAAGCCACTGGACACAGATCGCGGTGTTCAAGTCATCATCACTCCCATTGGCAAATCAGCTTTAAATGATGCCCGTCCCATCGTCTCCATGGCCATACGCAAGCATTTTCTTGATCACTTAACCGCTCAAGACGTGGAGTCGATTACGAAGCTGGCAGATAGAACAAAAAAAGGGTCCAGCAGCATCTTATAATGTCCCGACGCCATGACCACGTATTTCTAAGCAGATATATTAAACGTGAATTAAACCGGCCCCTTCCACCAAAACGATGGAGGGGTTTTTGTTTTCCAAAAGCAAACAACCCCCTCAAGGTACCTCAACATTCTCTGACTTTAAAAGCAAGCAGGTGCTCTTAGAAAATTTATAATACACGCTTCAAGTTCCGTAAGGTGGCGAGAAATAGAACGTAAATAACGCCCAATATGGGCGTTTCAGATGTAGACAAATTCCTTTGTTCCTATGTGGTTATTGAAGATAACTGGCTGTAATAAACGTAATATAGCTGACAATCAGAGCAGGCAACTTTCTCATGGTCATAATCTAATAACGTCTCCCGATAGCTTAATCTCCTCAGCCAACTTTAAATGCTGAACTTTTAGCGCCCTTCCCAAGTAACATCTTGAGACAGAATTTTGACCTTTCCCACATCATGAGAACCCATAAGTATAAACTCTATACTCCCATCTTCAGCATTTATTCTTACCTCAAGAATTTCATTACTGTTAATCAAAAACGATGGCGGTTCAATTTGAAGTAATTCTACAACACTAAATGTCATTATTCCTTCCTGTATTTCGGTCTCGGTAGTATCATGTTTTTTTCTCCACTGGCATAATTCCAGCTTTAATTGAACCTTTTTCTCATCGTGCAAGTATTCAATTTGCTCTACAATGCTATCGTGTAAGTCGTAAGTTTCCAATAACTCTTTTGGCTTAACTATAATCGCCTCCTACAGCAACGATGCTTGCTGTGTAGAAACACATGGCATCCTTGCCTTGTTCTGAACTAACGTTTCCCGTCAGCTCAGTAATATTTAATTCAACAATCAACTTTTTGTTTTAGACCAAATTTGCCTGGCAACCTCCATACAATTTTCTATTTTAAATGGTTCACCAAAACTTTTCTCAAAAATCATTTGTATCCGATGACCTAATTCATCAACAGAGGTTACGTCGTGAATACTTTCAATTACTTTTTTAATTTCACTTTCAAATTCATCATCTGGTGCGTGCGGCAACAAACCGTATGGATTCCACAAATTAATAGCATTTGTTACAACTGTCTTGATATTATCATCTATCATTGTAATCATCCTGTTCTTCAAATTCATTTTATTTGAAGCATTAGACAACCGAATATACTATGTAATAAAGTTTGTTACTCGACTATTCAAATATTGTTCGCCGTTAACTCAACCATCTGAGGCATTCCATAATATAATCGAGTTATTTGAATGGATAACACAATCAATTGCTTCTTGTAATGAGTCGTGAAGTGTATCGCTGATAACATTCCAATCAACATCACATGAAAATAGATAAAAACGATTGTCTCCATCATATTGAGCTATTGCCAAAGCCGTTACAGTAACCTTTTCCTCATGTTCTTGATAGAAAACGTAGCCATAGTCATTTGTAATTTGATTATCAGTATAATACAGAACTTTTGCTCCATCTAATTCAATTGGTACAGTCATGTAACACACCTCCTGACACACTCTCATAATACCATATATTGGAACTAACCTCCCTCTATGGAGAATCGTTATTCTCTTAAATTCGCTTGTTTTCGTAGGTTTTGAACCTTTTTCTTTCGTGACAGACAACCGCTGAATGGAATAAGGTTGTAGAAGATGTAGAATATGGGGCGAA
>NZ_JAMBNP010000024.1 GCF_023715145.1 Paenibacillus glycanilyticus
ATCGTTCGACCGAAACCGATCGACGAAAACCCCTTGGTTGTTTGACTTGCTCAAACTTGTTTTATCGCTTTTCCGTTATTTCTAACGGGGCAGTTTTGCTCGTTGTTCAGTTTTCAAAGAACAATTTGTTTTTCGCAACAACGTTTCATATCTTATCACGTTGTGCTTTTTACTGTCAAGCATTTTTTTAAATCGTTCTTTCGTTCTTTCAAACGATTCCTTTATGCCTTTCAGTCCCAACCGCGTGTCTCTCTCGGCTGGAATTAGAATATACCATAGGCTTGTACGAGTATGCAAGTCTTTTTTATAAAAAAGTATAAATGATTTTCAAACCTACTCAACAGGCTCATCATACATAGACTCCTGAGGATCCATATACGCATCATAGCTGTCTTCTTCTGCTGCATTCTGAATATCTTCCGCAGTAATAAGGATCAGCTCATACCCGTCCTCCTGATGCCTCTTGAGCGCTTTTTCCTTAACGTATCTCGGACTACCTTCCGCTGCCTCTTCATCATAGAAGAGAAGCAGCCCGTCGGATTTGCGGAAAAGCAATTCGTCTCTAGCCTGAAACTGCCATGGTCCGGCGTAAGGCTGATGGCTTACCGCTCCATAATAGTCGACCTTCGAAGTGATTTGCTGGTAGTACTCCTTCTTCTCTTCATTCCATTGTTCTTCCGGATTCATAAAAGCGGTAATTATCGATAGCTTCAACTGCGGGTATTCCGCTCTAAGCTCAAGTGCTACTTCGCATACCCACAGATCAAATCCGTATTGCCCTGGCGTGATCACCCATTCCAGCCCTTCTTCGATAAGCGGAAGCAGCTTGGCTTCTATCGCCTTCTTTATAAATGGGATATGTTTATGCTTCTGGTTAAAGATCTGGAGCTCATGTGCCCGGTATCCCGTTGCAAACAACGTCTTCATAAATCCACCTCAATTCTTCATCCATTCAATATAACAGCATCGGAGGCGGAGCGTCAGAGAATGCACGTTCTGTTTCCGCGCAGACAAAAAGCCGCCTCCATCGGGAGACGGCTCTGCCACATGCATCATTATTTGTTCATCAATTGCATGAACACGGCGAGCATCTTGGCTGTTTCTTCACGAGTAGCAAAGTCTTTAGGCGCAAAGTAAACGCCGGAACGGCCTTTAATTGTTTTACCATGGATGATACCGGCTTGCTGAATGGCCTTCACAGCTTCTTTCACACTCGCTTGAATAGCGCTGCTGTCGGCAAATGTAACTGCCTTCTCATTGGCTGGAAGACTAAAGTTCATTACGCCTGCAAAACGAACCAGCATTGCTGCCATCTCTGCACGGGTAATGGAAGCCTTCGGATTAAACTTACCTCCGCCAACTCCGCTTGTAATTCCTTTATCCGCTGCCCATTGTACCGCATCTGCATAGTAATCCGTGGTGCGAACATCCGAGAACTTGCCTTCTTTATAATGGCTTAATTGACTGCCGGCAATTCGGCACAGAATTACTGTAAAGTCGGCTCTCGTAATACGAGTTTTTGGCGAGAATTGATTCGAGCTTGTGCCAGAAATAATGCTGCGTGCCGACAGATACGTGATTGCATCCTTTGCGAAGCTGGACGTTGTATCCTTGAAGGACTTCTTATTATAAGCTACCGCATAGCGGGAGAAATGAGTAACGTCAAAGCTTATCATCCCCGTTGCAGAGTTATACACGCCGGACGGTACGGTTACTAGCTCGCCGCTGTCGGAGATGTAATAGACGATGATCGCATTACGGTCTTCGCTTGCTCCAGGTGTATACGGCACCTGAACATGAACAGTGCCTCCGCCAAAGGTGGTGATGGCGCTGCCGTTTGCTTTTACCGTAAAGTCAAACACCGGATGGCTTCCTACCGCTTGAAGGAATTCAGAGCGTTTCGCTCCGGATAAGCCTGCACCCGCGGTTGCAGCATCGGATTGGCGGACGGTAATGGTAACATCATTATTTTTCGAGGCCGTTGCAAGAGACGCGATGGCTTTCGCATCAAAAGCAACCGTGCCTACACCCGCTTCAATAATCAGTTCGGATAATGCGGCATCTTTCGCCTCGGCAAAAATACCTTTCTCAAATACGACAGCTGCTTCCTTCGCTTTGCTGTCTGGTACAACCGATACCGTCAGGCTGCCAGATTGACCGGCTGCTGACTCGTTCCGCAGCTTTTTCAAAGCAGACGTGAACTGGCTATTCGTCACATTCGCATGCGCTTTGCCCGAACCATCCATAGTCACGTCGACCTTCGTCACGACATGCGCTTCGGATGAGCCGTCACCAATAATGACCGAGCCGCCTCCGTTGGAACCGCCGTTGCTTGGTTGATCCGGCGTTTCAACTACCGGGGCTACAGTTACTGTGCTTTCCGCGACAGCATAGCCGTCTGCGCTTGTTGCCGTTATAACAGCAGTACCCGCTTTAAGAGGAGTAACTTTACCGTTCTGATCAACGGACGCTACGCTCGAATTCGATGAAGACCAAACGATGCTGCTTGAACCACCGTTTGCAGGCACGACCGTAGCTGTCAATTGACCTGTCGCACCACCCGCCTTAAGGGAGAGCGACTTTTCGGCTAAGGATACCTTCGTCACATTCAGTTGATACACACCTACTTTGCCGCCTACCTCATACGCTACTAGCAGCAAAGGCTGCCCTGTTGGGCTGACCGATGCAGGGATAAATTCGATGCCTTCCGGACCGGTATCCGTGTCGAGATTCACTTTATTGTCGCTGCCTTTGTAGACGCGAGTATTCGTATAATTCGCAAATTTAGGCTGCTCCGGATTAGTGACGTCATACGTCATAAAGCCGCCAGTACGCTCCAGGCCAATAAAAGCAAGCTCTTTGCTGCCTACTTTGCCTACCTTAATGTCTTCCGGTTCCGGGCCCTTCTTCACGCTGCGGTCATCCATCGTAATTTTGCTGTTGCTCACATTGAAATAATCCGGAACACGTTCTGCGGTAATGGTCTCAAAATCATTGCCGCTGTCGTACACCTGATCCATTGTGTCTGCACTCCAGATCGAGAAGGAACGGCCGCCATACATATAAATGCCGTCATTACCCATATCGCCCGCTACTTCAATAGCATCGTAAGCCGTTGTGTCTTTGAGGAACTTATAGGCTTCCGATTCCGGATCAAGGCTGCCTTTAAGCGCACCAACCGTACTTGCGTTTACGCGGAACTCTGAAGCATCGCCTTCGTTTGCCGTAAGCAAATAGGTCTTGCCGTTTACCGTATAGGAGGCCGCTCCGTCCGGCATATACATGCCGTTAAACGGTACCGTCTCCAACTGGATCGCCCCATTGGATTGAACATCCAAAGCATTGGCAGGATCGTTGTAGTTTTTGAGGCCAAGAGCTTTAACCGCTGTCACTTTATGAGTCGCAATATCAACTACGGCAACGGCGTTGTTCTCTTGAAGGGTTACATAGGCGGTCTTGCCATCGGTGGAAAGCGTAATGTATTCCGGCTCCAGATCATAAAGCGCATCTTCCTTCGAACCGCTTGATTTGACGGTATTCGTTACGGTATCCAGGTCACCACGGATATGAACGCCGTCTTCAATGACGGACGGGTCATCAAAGTAGGCTTGTGATGAAGTCCCCGTCACGGTATCAACAACCGTAATGCTGCCTTTCGCATCTTGCGTAACCAGACGCGGCTCCGCCTCATCCGCTGTCAGGACATAACGGCCGTCTTCCGTGGATTTAATCATGTCCGGCTGCACGCCCGTTCCATACTCCGTTACATAATTCCCGTTGTAATCGAGAACAAGAATCTTGCCTGGCTTAAGTGGATCCTTCTCTTGTACGGATACAGAAATCCGTTTTGTTGTCGTATTGATGTCTACGCTGGTCAAGTCACCATAAACAAAGCCATTCGTTTCAGACAAGTCCTTTACCAGAACCGTCTTCTCCTTGGTCAATGTACCTGATGCCTGACCCAAACTTACGATCTCAAGGCTCGGAGGATTGCCTGAACCGTTAACCAGATAGAACTTGTTGTTGTCTTTATTGAATTTTACGATCTCGGCAACGCCGCCGTCTTTGTTCGTAATGCCAAGGGAGAAGCTTCCGATCTTCTCGATCGAGAGTGTATCGTCCATATCGCGCAAGGCTTGGCCAATTGTCAGCCAATACGATTTCGTAGCCGTTAAGGCAGGATTTGCGCTGTCCGTTACGGTTACCGTTACCAGAGAAGACTTGGCAGCTGCGGTTGGCGTACCGGAAATCACGCCTGTTGCGCTGTCCAGCGTAAGTCCGGCTGGCAAATTCGCAACGCTGTAGCTATATGGTGCCGTACCGCCGCTTGCAGCAACAGCAGCTGTATAAGCAGTACCGATGGTCGCACCGGCAACAGCCGTTGTTGTAATAATGACCGGCTCTATTTCAGGTGTTTCCGGTTGCTCCGGTGTAGTTACTCCCCACGGGCCATCTTCGCTGTTATGCGGGAGCGCCGCTGCCAGTTCCGCTTCTTTGCCAGCTACATTTAACGCTTCGTAATCGATTTGTTGGAAATCCGTTTTATTGTTATCCCCGTCAACGGTGGTCTTGCGGCGGATGGCTTTCTTCTTGGAGGTTCCTTCAGCAGAACCCGATGGATAAGCGGCTTCATATCCGTCGATGTCGCTTCCGTTATCATTACTTCCCGTGCCGACCATATCTACATAGCCTTCTGGCTTCGTATTGAATGGATTTGCGTTTGATGCCGCAAGCAGCGACTGATTGCTCATCAATACGACTTTCATGCCTTTATTATTAATGAATTGAGTATCCCAAGTCTGATCCGCTTGTCCGGCAAGGCTAATCTTTGCGTCCCCTGCATTAGCGGTCACATTCGCTGCAGCACCAGTAATGAGGAAGGAGGAATGAGCTTTAATCGTTCCGGTCAAGTCTAGCTTTTTCCATTCCGAAGTAATCGCACCTGTTGTCGCGCTTGTACCGCGGTCGTTATATTGCAGAGACCATCCATTAAGATTGATATCATTATCCGACTGATTATAGAGTTCAATAAACCCGTTAGAAAGATATACGCCTGTTGAGGCTGCAACGCCCCCGCCAAACACCTGATTGATAATAACATGGGGAACATTAACGCTATACTCGTTTAATGCATTGTAAGGAGTTCCCGCAATTGGCGCAGCGGCCCCGTCCGCCATTGCCACTCCTGTCCCCACAAGGGCTGTAGCGGCAATCTCGGCTGCTAGGAATAGGGATAAAAAACGTTTGCTCTTATTGATCATTTATTAGTTTCACTCCCACTTCATAGATTCTACTAAAATTGTAAAGGGAGAATGTTTTCTCAAGGTTAATGTATGATTTAAGATATTGTAAACTATTGTCATTTAAACGCTGAATAATTGGAGAATAACGCGTGGATTAAGAAAGGTCTTGCCAAGAAACACTATATGTATGTAAAATCGAGCAAGTTGCGCAAAATTTGACTTCATGCTACGGAGGGTTACAGCAAGATGAAACCACAAGAAATCGGCGTTCACGAAAGACCGCCAATGGGCCAAAGCCTCATGCTGAGCATTCAGCATTTGTTCGCGATGTTTGGTTCAACCGTACTCGTTCCAAACCTGCTTGGCGTAGACCCGGCCATCTGTCTTTTGATGAACGGTATCGGCACTCTGCTTTATCTATTTATTGTAAAAGGCAAGATTCCCGCTTATCTCGGATCCAGCTTTGCGTTTATCGCGCCGGCCGGTGCCGTAATCGGCAACCATGCTTCCCATTCCGGCGGTTATGCCGCAGCACTTGGCGGATTTATTGCAGCAGGAGTTGTCTTCACGGTTGTTGCTCTCATTATTCAAGCAGCCGGCACAGGCTGGATTAACGTCATCTTCCCGCCAGCTGCAATGGGTGCCATTGTAGCGGTTATTGGACTTGAGCTTATTCCGGTTGCAGCCGGGATGGCTGGATGGATCAAAGCGCCAAGCGCGCCAGCTGACCAAGCATGGGCCCCCGACGGGGCAGCTATTACCGTCTCGATCGTCACTCTTCTAATAACTGTACTCGGCTCCGTTCTGTTCCGCGGATTCATGCGAATCATTCCGATTCTAATCGGGATTGTGAGCGGATACGTACTCGCCTATTTCATGGGCTTTACGAACTTCGATAACGTGTCGGCGAGCAACTGGATTGCGGCACCTACGTTTACAACACCAAGCTTTGAGTGGGCAGCAATTCTGACGATTGTTCCCGCTTCCCTGGTTGTTCTTGCTGAGCATATCGGCCATCTGATCGTAACCGGCAATATCGTCAAAAAAGATCTGTCCAAGGATCCAGGACTGCATCGTTCCCTTCTTGGCAACGGGATCTCGACACTCCTGTCCGGATTCCTGGGATCAACGCCAAATACGACTTATGGCGAGAATATCGGCGTACTTGCCATTACGCGCGTGTACTCCACCTTCGTTATCGGCGGCGCGGCTGTATTTGCAATCATACTGTCGTTCTTCGGTAAGTTTTCAGCTCTTATTGCGGGTATTCCCGCACCGGTAATGGGCGGTGTATCCCTCCTGTTGTTTGGCGTAATCGCTGCTTCCGGTCTTCGGATGCTGGTCGAGTCGAAAATCGACTACAGCAAGCCAACCAACCTGTACCTGACGACTGTTGTTCTCGTAACGGGCCTCAGCGGTGCCAAAATCACCATCGGTGACTTCTCCCTTTCAGGTATGGCACTAGCAACCGTAACAGCTATTCTCTTAAGCTTGCTGTTCAAGCTGTTCGAGATCACTCGCCTCTCCAATGATTCGGAAGCTTCCGGTCATTAAAATGCAGTTATGAAAACAAAAGCCCAGCCGGCCAATGAGCCGCTGGGCTTTTGTTTTGTAATAGAACCTCACCACTAGCTTCTTTTTCTCCGCGTCATTACATCGAAGATAACCGCAATTGCAAGTACGCCGCCGCGAATCATGTATTGATAGGAAATCCCTACACCCATCAGGTTCATGCCGCTTGAGAGGGAAGCCATTACGATTGCGCCGATAATCGAACCGGTTACTTTACCTACGCCACCGGCTGCGGAAACACCGCCGACATAAGCAGCCGCGATAGCATCAAGCTCGAACAGCGTGCCTGCCGTTGTTGTCGCCGACTGCAGACGCGCAGTGAACAGAATGCCGGATAACGCGGAGAGCAAGCCCATCGAACCAAACACGATGTAGGTAATCTTTTTCACATTAATCCCGCTAAGATGCGCCGCTTCCGGATTGCTGCCCACCGCATAGATATGACGGCCGAGTACGGTGCTTGTCGTCAGGAAGTGGTAGACGACAACGACCAGAAGCATGATAATAACCGTCCAGGAGAAGCCGTTGTAGCCTGCGATAATATAAGTAATGTAAGCAATAATAGCGGATACGAAGATAAGCTTAACGGTGAACATGCCACTCGAGATAACTTCGAATTGATACTTGATCTTGTTGCGGCGTTTCGAGGCTTCGAAGTAAATAAAGAGCAGAATGACAAGCAAACCAAGCAGCAGGGACAGGAAATTCAGATCATCCAGCTTGAACCATGACGGAATATAGCCGTTACCCAGCGCATTGAAATGCTCGTCCTTAACGATGATCGTACCGGTCTTCTCCGTTACGTTAAGCAAGGCGCCCCTGAAGATCAGCATGCCGGCAAGAGAAGCAACGAAGGACGGGATACCGAGTGAGGCAACAAGAACACCGTTAAACAAACCTACAACAATACCGAGAATCAAGATGATCGGAATCGTGAGGTATACGGGAACACCGGCCTGCGAGAGTAATATCGCCGCAATGGCTCCCAGGAATCCGGCGGCGAAGCCAACCGACAAATCGATATGCCGAATGACGATAACCAATGTCATGCCTACCGCCAAAACGGCGATATATCCCGTAGCGTCGAGCAGGTTGCTAATGTTACGGGAGGACATAAACAGGCCGTCCGTAAGAATCGAGAATGTCAGCATGATGACAAACAGGGCGATGTACATTCCATATTCGCGAATATTTACTTTAAGCAATGATTTTCCTTCAGTCAGAATGTTATTGGGGCGTACATTTTTTCCTTCGGGCAGAATGTTCATGGGTGATCCTCCTAAAATGATTGCCACACAAAAGGCTTCTGAAGCCGTTTTGCGGCGATTCATGCTTCGTAAGCACAAATCTATTGCGTAGCAAACTGCATGATATTCTCTTGGTTCGCCTCTTCGATCGGAAGCTCGCCTTTAATTGCGCCTTCGGCCATCACGTAGATGCGGTCGCTCATGCCAAGAATCTCCCCAAGCTCGGAAGAGATCATAATAATGCTCATCCCTTCCGCAATCAGCTTGTTCATGATCGTATAGATCTCGAACTTGGCACCTACGTCGATACCGCGTGTTGGCTCATCTAGGATTAGCAGCTGAGGACCAACAAACAGCCATTTGCCAAGCGATACCTTCTGCTGATTGCCGCCGCTGAGATTGCCCACGATCTGTTCGATGGATGGCGCCTTTACATTCAGCGAGTTTTTATAATCGCTGGCAATCCGGATTTCCTTGTTGTCATTAATGACCCCATTCTGAGATATGCCTTTAAGATTGGCTGCAGAAATGTTGTTCTTGATATCCTGAATTAAGAACAGGCCGTCTCCCTTCCTGTCTTCGGTGACATAAGCAATACCCGCGCGGATCGCATCATTAGGATGCTTGAGCGCCGCAGGAGAGTCATTCACCAGCAATTCGCCTTGCAGTTTATAAGACTTCGGATTGCCGAAGATGCTGCGAGCAAGCTCCGTCCGGCCCGAGCCCATCAAGCCGGCTATTCCGACGATTTCTCCTTTTTTAACATGCAGATTCACATCTTTGACCACGTCTCTGCCAAGTTGAGGATCATAAGCGGTCCAGTTCTTAACCTCAAGAATTTTGCTGCCAAACGATTTGTTTGCTCTCTTCGGATAAATATCTTCGATTTCGCGGCCGACCATGTTGCGGATAATGGTATTTTCCGTTATTTCTCCCTTGGAACTATCCAATGTACAAATCGTGCGCCCGTCGCGGAGTACCGTCGCTTTGTCCGCAATAGAGATCACCTCTTTGAGCTTATGGGAAATCATAATGCAGGTGATGCCCTGCTTCTTCAGCTCCCTTAGCAGATCGAGAAGATTCTCGCTGTCGTTCTCGTTTAAGGCTGCCGTCGGTTCGTCCAGGATAAGCAGCTTTACGTTCTTGCTTAATGCTTTGGCTATCTCAACAAGCTGCTGCTTGCCGACGCCCAAGTCCTTGATCAGTACTTCGGGATTTACGTTTAGACCTACGCGCTCCAGCATCTTCTTGGCCTCGGCGATCGTCTTGTTCCAATCCACGACCGAGCCCCGTTTAATCTCGTTGCCCGCAAAAATATTCTCGTAAACCGTAAGATCCGGGAACAACGCCAGCTCCTGATAGATAATGGCGATACCGGCTTTAACGCTGTCGCTGATTTTGTGAAAGACCTGAATATCGTCTTCCAGCACAATATCGCCTTTGTACGTGCCGTAGGGATAAACGCCGCTAAGCACCTTCATCAGCGTTGATTTGCCTGCTCCGTTCTCGCCGATCAGGCAATGAATTTCGCCCTTCTCCACCTTGAAGTTCACGTCCGTGAGCGCTTTGACTCCCGTAAATTCCTTCGAGATACTGTTCATCTCTAAAATGTAATTCCTCATCGTTAATGCACTCCTAAAAGAATTTTCGCGTTCTTTGCGATAATTCTTACTTCGTAAGGATCTCCTTAAGCAAACAAATAGAGCTTTGCAAGAAAGGAATAGCAACAGACGAATCTATCGCTATTCCCAAAATGAATTGCAAAGCAATTCATACCTCGTAAGCATAATCTTTATGCTTTATTCGTTTACGATTACAGACCTGTGAAATCGCCGGCCGCGTAATAAGCCGAATCAATCAGTTTTTCCTTCACGTTGTCTTTGTTCACGACGATAACGTTTGTTTGCTTGGCTTTTACTTCGATTTTGCCGTTGTCATACGAACCGGTTGTTTGCGGATCCTTGTTTTCAAGAATATCAACCGCCATGCCCATCGCGTCCTTAACAAGCGTACGAACATCTTTGAAGACCGTCATCGATTGTTTGCCGTCGATGATGTACTGGATTGAAGCTTTTTCAGCATCTTGACCTGTTACGACATAGCTTGATACCGCGCTGTCAGTAGCAAATACGTCGGCGATCGATCGGGCCGTAGCATCGTTTGGAGCAAGGATGGCTACGTCTCCTTTCATGTCGGCGCTTGCTGCAGTCAAGTGAGTTTGTGCTTTGTTTTTCGCTTCATTTGGATCCCAGTTTGTTGTAACTTGGCCGATAATCTTGCTCATTTGGTCACGAGACAGTTCTTTTGTATCTTTCAGAGCCTCCGCTTCGCTGGAGTTGGCAATTTTGAAAGTGCCGTCAACGATCTTTGGCTGCAGAACGCTCCAAGCGCCCTGGAAGAACAAGAAAGCGTTGTTGTCTGAAGCGGAACCTGCGTATAGGTATAATGGCTGGCCGTTTCCTTTTGCGTTATCAACGAGGTATTGCGCTTGCGCTGCACCTACAGACACGCTGTCAAATGTTACGTAGTAGTCAACTGCGTCTGTTTTCGTGATCAGTCGGTCGTATGAGATAACTTTAATGCCTTCTGCTTTAGCCTTTTCTACAGCTGCGGCAGCCGCGTCGCCGTCCTGCGGACAGATAATGAGAACCTTGATGCCTCTATTAATCAATGTTTCTACGTTTTCTTTCTCTTTTGCGGAGGAGCCTTGGCTGAACAAAATTTCCGTTGTGTATTTGGAGCCTTTTAGCGCATCCTTGAAGCGCTCCTCATCTTGAATCCATCTTGTTTCGTCTTTTGTCGGAAGAACGATACCAACGCTGACTTTGCTGTCGCCTTTACCGCAGGCTGCAACTAACGCCGTGAGCAGCAGAACAACCATTAAAAGCGCAAACGATTTGAAGCCTTTTTTCATCTTCGTTACCCCTCCAATAATGTCTTTGTTCCTTACACGACCAACTATAGCACGGGCAACTCCCAATGAAAGCGCTATTATATAGCACTCTTTTATTACCGCCTAGACTTTTTTAAGCTGGGCAAAAAAAAAAGACTAGCCAGTCGAAGACCGAAGACTGGCTAGTCTTCATAACTACCTATTGCTTGGCGACGTTCTTGTAGACATCCTCGCGGGAATGGAATCCGTCGGCGATAATCGTCTCATCGATGTTGGATTTATCCACCGCTACCGGTGGCAGCAGGACGGACGGAACTTCAATCTTGCCATTATTAACAGTTCTGTCCGCACCCGTATCCTCGCCTCTGGCCAGCTTGACGGCAAGCTCGGCAGCTTTGTCTGCCAGCAGCTTGATCGGCTTATACACCGTCATCGTCTGCGTTCCTTCCACGATACGCTGGGCGGCTGCAAGCTCGGCATCCTGACCGGCTACCGGAAGTTTGCCAGCAAGCCCTTGCCCCGCAAGCGCCTGAACGACGCCTCCGGCCGTTGCATCATTAGCCGCAATGACAGCATCGATCTGGTTGTCATTCGCTTCAAGCGCATCCTTCATATTGGCCAGAGCATTAACCGGTGTCCAATCCTTTGTCCACTGATCGTACACAACGGTAATATCGCCCCGGTCGATAAACGGCTGCAGGACGTTAAATACGCCTTGCTTGAACAAATGCGCATTATTGTCGGTATCCGCGCCTCCGATATATACAAATTTACCCTTCGGAACAAGTTGGGTAATCGCTTTGGCCTGCAGCTCGCCAACGGCTTCGTTATCAAATGACACGTATAGATCCACATCGGCGTTTTTGATGAGCCGGTCGTATGCCAGCACTTTAATTCCGGCGGAATGAGCCTTCTTCACAATTGCGGCTGTGGCGTCCGCATTATGGGGAACAACAACTAGAATATCGATCCCTTGGCTGATTAAGGCTTCCGCTTGCGAGATCTGCTTCGCATCATCCCCATTGGCCGCAATAATCTCCACTTCCGCGCCAAGCGCCTCGCAGGCCTCACGGAATAAATCCCGGTCCTTCAGCCAGCGTTCCTCTAGAAGCGTATCCATGGAAAAGCCGATTTTAATCTTTCGGTCCGTCAGATCCGGAGCAGCTGCAGTTGTTGCTTGAGGCTGTCTGTTGTTCTCGCCCGTTGTCCCGCTGTTGTCGCATCCCGCCAGGATACAGCAGACAACCAGGATAGTAATGAACAGGATTGACCTTCTCCTTGCGAAGCCCAGTTTCATTTGCTTCTCTTCCTTCATCCCCATTTTTTAGCTTGAAGCCGATTTGCCAAGGAGTGTCTTGCGATATTCCGTCGGCGAGACCTCGCACATTTTCTTGAATACCTTGCTGAAGTAATTCGGGTCGTGATATCCAATCATATAAGTGATCTCTTTCAGGCTTCGCTCGGGATCTCCCATCAGCTTGATTGCCTTCTTGATCCGGCATTCGGTCAGAAAATCGATATAGTTGATGCCAAGCTGGTCTTTAAACATTTTGCTGATATAAAAAGGGCTTAACCCCACCATTCTTCCGATTGCTTCCAGCGATATGTCCTCATGGGAATGATCCGCAATATACTGTTTAATCTGCTGAATGGTATCCGGCTCAATTCGTTCATGATGCTCGGCATACGACAGCTTCATCCGCTCCAGCAGAATCTCGGACTCCACCCTCAGCTGCCTATAATCCCGTGCCTGGAGAGAGAATACCGGCGTATCAATCTCGATGCCCATCTCAAGCAATATGCGAGAAGCAATCCAGAGCAGCTCGAGTACGCGCTGCTGCGTATGCAGGAGAATGGTTCCTTCATGCTCATAGCGGCGGATGAAATCCATCAGATCGGCGTGAACCTGTTCCCATTGGCCAAGCCGAATCCGGTCAAACAGCTGCTGCTCCAGCTGCTTCGCCGGATAGCCGTCCCGCGCAACGCCTAATGCAGGAGTATCTTCATAGAAACGATATTTCACCGGAACCGACGGATCTATCGAAGCCATTAAAGCTTCCTGGTAAGACTGTCGGATCTGATCCAATGATTCATACACGCTTCCAATGCCGACAAACCAGCCGTCCTGGCCGTCAGCCTTCGCAACCGCCAGCAATTCGCGTGCCATCGTCACGGCCTGGGAACGGTAAGACCTGTCTGCCTCGGGAAAAACAATAATCGGAATTTGCCGTCCGTACATCGCGCCAACCCAGCCGCTTCCCAATTTCCTGACCTTGTCTTTAATTGCGGAATAACAGCTCTCTGCCCCTGGCGGCAGCAAGACGGTCATGGCGTATTTCTCATTGGCCGTGCGGACACCCAGCAAACCGACCAGCTCATCCAGATGAACTTCATGGACATGATCAAACAATAACTGCGTAACAATGTCCGTTTCAATGATGGGCAGCACTCTTTGCAAAGCGGTGAGTTGATGCTCGGTGGTCTGAGCCGTCTTCCTCTCCTCTTCAATAAGATCGAGTACGCGCTGTACGGTCGCCACAATCTCGGATGCTTTGCTTGGCTTGAGAAGATAATCTTTGACTCCAAGCTTGATCGCTTTGCGCGCATAATCAAACGTATCGTAAGCCGTTACCATAATGAACTTGATCGAAGGCTGGCTTGCACTGATCAGCTCAACGGCTTCGAGCCCGTTAATTCCCGGCATCTTAACATCCATCAATATAAGGTCGGGACGAAATTCCTCAGCCAGCTGCACGGCCATATTCCCGTTCTTCGCCTGCTCAATTACAAGCTCAGGCAATCCATGCCGCAGGATAGCCTTTAAACCTTCCCGTTCAATCTGCTCGTCATCCACAATCAACAGCTTATACCCCATTCTATCCGGCCTCCCTTTCCTTCGGCAGCTTCAAGATGACTTTTGTTCCTTTCCCTACTTCGCTCTGAATGGCCATGACATCCTCCCGGCCGTAATACAAGCGCAGCCGGTTAATGACATTGCCGAAGCCAATCCCCGTAGAATGGCCGTCTCCCTCTTGGCTTGAGAATCGCTCCTCCATGATTTGCGATATTTTCTCCTCCGACATGCCGCTGCCTTCATCTTCAATCTCAATGATGACGTCAGGGCCCTCATCCCGGACCCGGAACGTGATCATGCCTCCCTCTTCAAGCGGCTCAATCGCATGAATGACGGCATTCTCGATAATCGGTTGAATCGTAAGACCGGGAATCTGGACATACAGGCAGGCTTCGTCTACTTCCTCCTCAAAGCGGAGCCGTTCCGTGAATCTTGTTTG
Source organism: Paenibacillus glycanilyticus (assembly GCF_023715145.1). Taxonomy (GTDB): domain Bacteria; phylum Bacillota; class Bacilli; order Paenibacillales; family Paenibacillaceae; genus Pristimantibacillus; species Pristimantibacillus glycanilyticus_A. Next base: position 14,249 of record NZ_JAMBNP010000024.1, read on the forward strand.
CTGGATAAAAATATACTCGCGCAATACATGGACTTCCTCATAGAGCGTAACCGGCCGGTCAAGGCGCTTAAGGTTATAGCGGAGCAGCCTCGCCACACTCGTCAGAAGGTCGCTTGTTTCGACCGAGCCTTCCAAATAAGCCTTTTTCGATAACGTATCCAGTGTATTAAATAAGAAGTGCGGGTTAATCTGACTCTGCAAGCTCCTTAATTGGCTCTCCTGCAGCAGCAGCTTGTTTTTCTGAAGCTCACTTTCAAGCTGGGCCTTATGCTGCATCTCCGAAATTAGATTGTTAATATTAATTCTCATCCGGTCAAAGGTTTTGGCGAGGAATGAGATCTCGTCATTGGCGTATATTTCGATATGGGTATCAAACCTTCCCCGCGACAGTTCGCGGGCAGCTTGCGTAAGGCGTTGGATTGGCCTGGTGATGCTTAAGGAGAACCAATAAGTAAATAACAGGAGGAGGAAGGTAAATAAAGCGAGCATCCACACCCCAAGCTTCTTGAGCTCGACAGACTGCATGATCATGCCGCGGTAGAACTGGTCATAAGTCTGAAGCTCGGTGCCAAGCAGCGTTAAGGTCATCTCCGAGATGTATTTCGACAGCCTTGTTGCTTCCGTAAAATCATTAAGCGCTTCTTCATTGTTCTTCTCGTTCAGAAGCCGAATCGAACGGTTCGTTGAATCCACCAGGCTGTCGATGAGGTTCAAATAATTCGTAAGGGTAAAATGATTGCTGTTGTTTCGTAAATCAGCGATTTGCAGCTGGGCATTCAGAAGTCTCTGCCGGTCTCCTTCTACATTCGATAGCTTCGAGGGGGTTGGCGTTTGAATGTAATTGTTAAGAGAAGTAACCAGCTGCTGGCTGGATGCGCTCACTTCATTCATTTGCAGGTAACGCTGCAGGATGTCATTGTACTGATCCTGCATTTTCTGATTGTAATAGGTGAGGATAAACCAGATGGCGACCATAATAAACAGGACAATGGCGGTAAGCGACAAAATCTTTTTCTGGACAGTATTCATGAGAGCTCATCCGCCTTCAGAAGCCGAATATCGGTGTAATAACCTTCGTATTTAAGCGGAAATGTCTCGCCCTGCAGCCACTGCACCATAAGCTGCACGCCAAGCTCTCCCATCATCTCCGGGGATTGCTCAATGATGCCGCTCATCTTCTTTTCTTTTAGCAAGGTCTTTATCTCCGGGCTGTCGTCAAAGGAATAGATATGGAACCTGCTCAGCTGTGCACGCTTGCCGATCTCCTGCACCATCGCACTGGCGTTATTCGCGGTTACGGAGACAAAAGCGGCAACCTTCGGCTCCTTATTCATAATCTCATTGGTTGCCGTGACGACCTTTTCCCTCGTGTCCCCTGCTATTACCGTAATAGGCTCAATATCCGGATAGAACTTCAATATGTTCAGAATTCCGTCGAGCCGTTTGCTCTGAAAGTCTTCCTGGCGGTCCGATACCATTAACACGACTTTGCCTTTATGTCCTAAATCTTCGGCGAGCTGTGTTCCAATCATTTGACCTGCCTTATAGTGATCAGATCCGATGTAGGTCCGCCTCAGGCTGTCCTCAATAGGAACGTCGTTGGCAATCGTGAAAATCGGAATCCCGTTCCCGGCAGCCTTAACGGTTGCAAGCTGATTAAACTCGTCCGTGTTTAGTCCTTGTACAAGAATTCCGTCTACCTTTGAGGCAATGGCGATCTCCATATTTTTCAGAAAATCCTCCTGATTTGTTCCATAGCTGCCCCATACCTCAAGCTCGGCGCCATACTTGGCTGCGGCTTTGGCCGCACCATTCTCTACCTTATCCCAAAACGGCGTATCCATCTCCTGCGTAATAAGGATAAGGCGATAACCGGATTTGTTCGCGCTACCCATATTCGAGGGGGCTGACAGATTATAGTGGAACACATGAATAAAGGAAGAGAGAGTAAATCCCAATAATATCATGCATATGGCAGATAACAGCACAATGACGAGTTTCCTCATGTGTCGGCTCCTTTGTCACAAGAACAATCTATTAAAACGCTTCCATAAATAGTTGCCCTCATCATAGCACAATAGACCTACTCAAGAAATGTAATTTTTTCGCATAAAAGAATGGACATAAAAACAACGCTAGATATATATTTTTGTAGCACTTTTGGATTAATATGTAATTAATGAATAACAAATGGTGAACAGGAAGGTGAATCTTATCAAGAAGTTTTTGACCGTGGCGGGGAAATTGATATTAAGCGGGCTGCTCCCTATTGGAGTCATGATTATTGTTGGTATTGGTTATTCGATATACGCCATAGCGACCGGTGCCAGCTTGGATGAGATCAGTAAGGTTGGCGGGGCACGCTGGACTCAGTATTTACAGACCGCATTGTTTATCGGTTCTGCTCTTGTCATGTATACATGGTTCGAACGCAAACGCGGCTGGCCGCTTGGTCTAATGCAGAAGAAAGGTTTCTCTTTCGGTGTTCAGGGCTTTTTTGCAGGAATTCTCCTTATGACCATCTCAGCTATTCTGATTCGGGCAGCGGGCGGTTTAAGCTGGAAGGCATCCGAATGGGATCAATCCTTAATCATTTCCTTGTTTGAAGGAATCCTTTTATACACCTGCGTCGCTTTGTCCGAGGAAATATTCACACGTGGATACATACAAGGATTAATCAAATTTCATTATGGAAGCACGCCGGCAATCATCGTAAGCTCAATTATTTTTGCATCTATGCACAGTATGAATCCGAATATGTACGAGACGCCGTTCCCGTTCATCAATATTTGTCTGGCAGGTATCCTCTTCGCTGTTACAAGAGAATTAACCGGCGGTCTGTGGTGGCCAATCGGCCTTCACTTGAGCTGGAATTACTTCCAAGGTTACGTCTACGGCTTTCAAGTATCGGGCACAGATCCCGTACCGGCTGTCCTCCAAGTAACCGATAACGGTCCGATTCACCTGTCGGGAGGGGAATTCGGGGCAGAAGGAAGCTATATGGCATCTCTGGTGCTTATGCTTGGAATCATTGCCGTGTACTACTTGTATAGAGGGAAAAATAAATCAAATATTCTAAAGCGCTGACTTAAAGTCAGCGTTTTTTAAATTGTTGCTCACAGGTTATACACATACAAAAAAAGACTACCTCATCTTCTGAAGTAATCTTGTACTTGTCATATGGAGCGGAAGACGGGAATCGAACCCGCGACCCTCGCCTTGGCAAGGCGATGCTCTACCGCTGAGCCACTTCCGCGTAAATGGCTGGGGATCAAGGATTCGAACCTTGGAATGACGGAGTCAAAGTCCGTTGCCTTACCGCTTGGCTAATCCCCAACGATTTTTTGTTTAATTCCATTAAAATGGGGCGATCGATGGGACTTGAACCCACGAATGCCGGAGCCACAGACCGGTGCGTTAACCCCTTCGCCACGACCGCCATATAAATCAGTGTAATTTACACCTTCAAAACTGGATGCGAATGAATGATTTCCTTAAGCTTTCCGGTTTTACACCGGGGCCCCCGCAAAGTACTCGGAATCAACTCCGAAGCATTTGCTTCACTTTTTGGGGTTTGTTGTAGGATAAGCCCTC
>NZ_JAMBNP010000025.1 GCF_023715145.1 Paenibacillus glycanilyticus
CATAGTAGAGCGTCCTCCAGGATGATGGAATTTTTAGGGCTATGACCCGTTGCGTACTTCCATCGTACCGAGGCGCTCGTTTTTTTGCAAAGCGGAAATTTAACGCTCTACAGGAATGCTATCGTTCTTCGTTAACGAATAAAATTACTCGATTTTTATGAACAACGTATAACCGCATGGTCAACATCTTTATTCTTTATCAAAACATTTTTATCATTATCGACCCGATACAAAATTTCTTCGTTAGCTAAACATTTGAACAGAGATTCCCTCAATTCATCATTCATATTCTCGTGGTGTGCAAATACAACAAATTCATCCTGCTCGGAGTTATGTTGGCTACATGCAGTAACTAAACTTAGTGATATTATACAGACAATAATTGACCGAAATGTTCTCATATTCCCCCTCCTAAAGCACATATCAAATTAGACGTAAGCTTGGACATAAAGTTGCAATTAAACTGCCCGTTAGCCATCCATGCATCTGATATATGCACCACAGAGCATCAAAGTTAGTTCGTACTTTCATGGTAGTTGAAAAGCCTGCTGGATCACTCCGGCAGGCTGTGTTTATTGAACTCCCTCGGTCCTCATTTAGTTTAACGTTATCGGTTTACTGCAAAAGCAAATGTTTGCTTAAATTTTCTTCCGTTTTTAGTCGCTGAGTCCTCCCACATTACATCAATAAGTAAAGTATCCGCCATAATCCCTACAGGTAAATTCGTGTGTTCAAATGCAATACCACCGGATTGAACATGTCCGATGGAAGAAGACCATAATCCATATTTAGTGTGGGAATTGGGTTCATTTCTGTATGCTTCGACTGTTACGTTATTTCGTGCTTCTCCGGTATTTCTAATCAATAGGCTATATTCATTGTAAGCATCAGATTTTGGCTTTTCATTACTTAAGTTTTCGGATACGCTTTTAGAGAGCTGAACCGACCATTGCTCTGTACTTTTTATATACGGAACTGGCTCTTCTAGTACCTGGGCACTTGCATTAGCTGAATAAAGCGTCAAGCATACAATCGTCATAAAAATACAAATAATTTTGGGATACATCATTTAACCTCCATGTCGTAATTTATTACGAATTAGCATGTACAGTCACCGATAAAATATTCCAGAATACCCTCTACTAAACACGAAAGCAGCAAGTCATTAGACCTGCTGCTTTTACTGTCTTTATTCAACTAAAGTCTCCGTTAGCTTAGTAGCCTGTTAGTATCTATTTTCTCGATGATAACGTTTATAATCTCGGCTACTGTTAGTGTTCCGTCTACAATAATATCACTATCAGGCTTTATCGAATTCAGCATCTCAAGGTAACCGCGTCTTCCATGAAGAATATAATTACTCATTTCAGCAATAATATCTTCCGCCGTTGAACCATGATGATCTCTAATTAACCGACGAGCCATTGCAATATCTAGAGGAGTATCAATAAAAACAGCAAGGTCAATTAAGTCTTTTATATCACTGTGTTTATATGCAAAAGGAAAATCTAATACAACATAATCTAATGACTCGGTTAATAGGGACTTCAAATCTCTAATTAGAGGAGTTAAGTTCCATTCATCATAATTTGCACCATTATCAACCCAGTTGATAATATCTTCGGGTCCATCGAAATCATATTCATCAAAATACAGACCTTTTGAATTTTGTAGTGTGGCGTTAAGTCGGGTAGTAATGGTTGTTTTTCCCCCACCAGAGACAGCTGCAATAACAATAACAAACGGTTGTTTTCCTTTTTCCATATAACACCTCTTCACTGGCTCAAATCTTTTCAAAATATATTCGTGGAAATTATTGTGTTATCCTGCCCTTTAGCTTAATAAAAAAGGAGCAGCTGCCTTTATGACAAACTACTCCTGGATGATGATGAACTAACGTTCCCCGTTAGCTCAATCAATTATCAACCAAGGCTCAGTTTGCCAGATAGCCTTCCTTGCAACAAAGATTGAATGTTCATTAATTTTAGTGAACATTTCATCAGCAGGATAATCCTTATAATTAAAAGACAAATATTTAGGCAGAATGGCAGCATCAAACTCCCATATGCCTTCTTCCCCATAAGTTAATGCTTCCCACGGTTTTCCATCCGTTACTTCGTTTGTGAGATACACTCCACTACTATCAGGAAACTTATCCGAAAACTTTTTCATAATTCCCCATAAGAGAGACTTGATCTCATCTTTTGGATTTTCAATTTCTACTGTTAAAAATAATAAACTAACTTCTAACCAAGTATCTTGGGGTTCATCTCTTTCCTCAGGGATCCAGCCCGTCACATATGGACGTATATGAAGTTGGCACCAGCCATTATTGAATAGCTGTTCCTCTGCATCACCACCTAACCATAAAGTGTGTAAGAGTCCCCATTTCTGCTCAGATGTAAAGTATTTAGATTCTAATCCAAGAGAATCTAACAAATCTGCATACTGCCTTATTATGTCTTTGAAATTTTCCGGCACACTCTTGATATAAGTTTGTATTTGAGAATATTCGGACATTAAAGCACCTCATATTTAGTACTATTACCTGTCATTATAAATCCAGTCTCAGGGACGATCCAATAAACTATCCTCCCTCTATCGAGAATCGCTGCCCTTTACATTAATAAAACGGCAGCAGATCCTTGATCCGCTTCCGCTTTGTTTATTGAGCTTTAGTTCTCCGATAGCGTAAGCCTTCGGTCTATCGAAAATCGTTCCTCGCTTAAGTTTGCCTCTTGTACAGATATTATCTCAAGTGTTCCGGTCTTCTTTCTTTTGCAATCATCATTACATCAATCTCGGTCCCTGTGAGATTCGTAAACTCCAAATTTTTAGTTTTAAGGTTGTCAAAAATATTCTTTACCCTTTCTGAAACATACTTATTCAGGGTATATCCTCTTGTATCAGGATTATCCATGAACAAATCCGTCCCATCCCAAAAATCATCCTTAAAATAGCTACCTTTAAATCTAGGAAAAATCCCCCCAGGATATTCCCTGTACACAATTTCGCTGCGGGAATAGTCAAGCGGATTGCATCTTCCTGTAATGGAAACTCCTGAATAATTAGGAATGATTTCATTATTTTTTCCGTAGAGAGCTATTCGGAACGTTTCCCAGCCAGTAATCTGGTTTTGGATGAACGCCTCAATAATCGAATCGTGCAGCAATAAGGAAAATCCGGTATGGATAGCAAGCGCTGGTGTGTGTGTTCCCCTCATATGTCTAACTTCAATTGTTTCAGAAGGCTTTATATCACCACGTAACAAAGCGCAGGAATATTCAAAATCGGCTTCAATACCTGCCTTAAAAGGTCTTGTTGAGTAAACATCTGAACATTCGTATAACTTTTCGTAATCTGGTAAGTAAGAAGGCAATCTCTTCTTCCTCTCCTTGTTTATGAAACTTATTCGTTAGTCCAATTTAGTTATCCTGCCCATTCATTCAGCAAAAAGCAGCCGATCTTTATATACCGGCTACTGTCGTGTTGTTATTGAGCTATAGTCTCCCTATAACTTAACAAAGAGTCAATCAGAACGAACTCCCTTTAGTCCCCCATACTGGTTAACCACTTTTTTTAATCCATCGAGTGTTTCCACAAAAAAACTTTGATTGCTTTCAAACTCAAACTTCAGTTCATTGTCCTCGTGTGCAAATTCCTGAAAGCACCCTTCTATAACGACTTGCCCTCGATTGTAAAATTTAACTTCAAATTTGAGGTTTTCTTCAGTTGAACAAAATATAGCTGTTCCGTCTAATGCCGTATAACAACGAACTATTTGATTGTAGAACTCGTATGTATCACCAGTTGAAAACCATACTTCGCCATTAACATAATAGCTCCCGCTTTTGATTTCTGTGGATCCTTTAACATCATAACCACCAAAATGGCTTGTCGTTGTCGGAAAACCGAATATCTCATCTAAAGTGATTCGTATAAAAGAACCTTGTTTACCTCGAACAATAAAATCGAGCAGGATAATCAACTCATTTCGTTATAACTGTTACTTCTTTTAATATTAATTTTACCACCAATTCATCCGTTCTGTGGAAGTGAACTGCCCTTTAGTTCAATAAAAAAGCAACCGATCGTTGTACGTCGGCTGCTGTCCCATTGTTACGCTATAGTTTCCCGATAGAATTCCTGTAAAACGAATAATTTGGCGTTTGAACAAAAACGAGCGCCTCGGTACGATGGGATTATGCAACGGGTCAAAAGCCCTTTAAATCCACATCAGGAGGTCGCTCTATCATGAATTTTAAGGCACAAGACAAGCAAAATCAACTCATTGAAAACATTACCGTTCATCATCTAGTTGTAGGCGTAGATATCGCTCAGGAAGCTCACGTTGCTCGCGCTGTCAGCTTTCGAGGAATAGCTTTAGGCCATCCACTGGAGTTTGGTAGCCATCTTGAAGGATTCAAACAATTAGGCCGCTGGATCCAGGATCTACTCAAATCCTACAAGCTTAATAAAGTCATTGTCGGGATGGAACCTACGGGCCATTACTGGTTTAGCCTAGCACGCTGGCTTATCGATCAAGGCATTGAAGCTGTTCTGGTTAATCCACATCTCGTTAAGAAGAACAAAGAAAACCGAGACAATACACCATCTAAAAGCGATCACAAAGACGCTTTAGTCATTGCAGATATGATTAAAAACGGGTATTACTCCCCCGTTCGTTTTCAGCCGGAAGCCTACGAGGAACTGCGTATTCTCATGGCAAACCGAGAAACCATTACTAAGCGCCTCAATGCTGCAGTTAACCAGATTCATCGCTGGGTTGACATTGTTTTTCCTGAGCTTCGTCAAGTTTTTAAAATCCTTACCTGCGCCGGTGCAATTGCAACGCTCAGACTCTTTCCCTTGCCTAGTGAAGCCCGTCGGTTAACGAGGGAGCAAGTCATTTCCGGATGGAAGCAATTTATGAAGCGTCATGCTGGGGTTAAGCGAGCGGATCTTCTCATTGCACTCGCTAAGTGCAGCGTTGGTACTACTCATGCACTCCATGCTTACAAGCTTCATCTGCAGCACTTGCTCGAAGAATATGACCTGGCGCAGCGCCAGCTTGAAAAAATTAAGGATGAACTCCAGCTCATTCTCAAGCGTATTCCATATGCACAAAAACTGCTTGAAATACAAGGTGTCAGTGCTACGAGTCTTGCTGGTATTCTCGGTGAAGCCGGCGATCTAAGCGGTTATGCACACGGGAATGCCTTGCTGCGACATGCCGGTCTAAATATAGCCGAAGCAAGCTCCGGGAAATGGAAAGGCAAGATGGTGTTAAGCAAGCGCGGCCGTCCACGTCTAAGACATTTCCTCTACCTTATGACAATGTGTATGGTGATGACAAATCCAGAAATTCAAGCTCTACATCATTACAACGTGAAGGAAAAGAAGCTTAAGAAGATGAAATCCATCATGAAATTATGTGGTAAAGTGGCACGTATGCTTGTTGGTCTTGCAAAGAGCAACGAAGCCTATGATTCAACCAGAGTTTTCCCACAGGTAGCATAAGAGATTGATTGTACCTCACCGGCTCAAGCATTCGCAGGATAACAAGAAGCACGGAGCATCGGGATACGTTACGCAAAAGGGCTATGACCCGTTCCGATAGAAAGACCGACCTCCACCCCTTAGTTAAGATGTGACGAAGGAATGAAAGGGCTATGACCCGTTGAGACATGGGAGCGATAATCGCTAAGGCGAAGTGGAGACGTGCACATAATGGAACAATGTGGGTAATTTCTATGTACCCTTATTTCCTCATGCCCATTCTCCAATCTCCTAGCCACCGGCTCTTCCCTCATCCTTTTCTTCAATTTTAACAATAGGATGAAATCCTGCGAATTCATGAGTCTGAGTGAGGAAATTGAATCATTTCGAGGGAGCTTAATGAGACATGTTACAAACGAAAATTAGTCTACTTCCCAAATTTCAATAATATCGCTCCAGAAAGGTATTCTTTTGATACTTTCAAAGTTTATTTCATCATATTTCTTCAAGTCGAACTCGACCATCAAGTAGGATTTCAAGTTTTCACCGTAATAAATGATGTCTGTTTGATGAACCGAAAAGATTGGATTCCCTGATTCCTGGGGTATCTGAGGGATATATCTGTGCGAATAGATTGGAATTAGCTTCGGTGCTCTTCGAAATTGCTCAATACAAATTATCTTGGCTGACTCTAAATCGTTAGGCTTATTTCCCCATTCCTTCAACCAAAAATTATTATGTTCAATATCGAACAACATGCCCTCCAAACACCAATTAAATCTTTCCTGTATTATTTGAACATTGCGATCGGTCATATCTCTCCAATTATTAAATTCATCTGATATAGGCAAAGCAATCGACAGAAATTGCTTTAAATCAGGTGGGAATTTAACAATATATTTTTGTTCGATAATTTCAAATTCAGATTCAGTTAAACCATTTGCAAACTTAACCCCTGCATTTTTCATTTTACGTATCAATTCAGTAAATTCCATTATTGATTTCACTCCATATACGCATGAGTATCCTGCCCTTTAGATTAATAAAACAGGAAGCAACTGTACCGGTAGTGTGCTCCCTGGATAGTTCAACTAATGTTCGCCGTTAGCTTAAAGCTTTAACTGAGATAGATGTCTAATAAGTAAGATCCAGGCTTCATTAAAGTTTATATACTCCTGGCTCAAATCTGTAACCATCTTAACCATTCGGAAACCGTACAGGATCGATCGCAGTTAGTATTCTTTCTGTATTGCTAGCGTTCGAATCATTTGACTCTCGCTGATTTGCTAAAATAGTTATAAGTCTTTGTATGTCATTTTCATCTGCTGTACCGATATCAATCAATATACTCTGACATATCCAAGGAGCTAGATTAACCTTCTCATCCGTTGAGGTGCTATGATCATTTACGATTTTTTCAAGTAGAGTCACAACTGTTGGTACGGCCGACTTCCCAATAGATACTAGCTGATCCTTGATATCAAAGTCATACCTAAACAGTTTCTTTAGCGCCATGACATGTTCTGTTGGGTTTTCTATCTTAAAATCGATATATGTTTGACACCAAAAGTCCACCTGTTCTTGTATCGGACGGCGCGATATATCGGCTTTAAATTCCTCATAGGCTTTGATTTCTGGAAAGGCCTTGTAAAATTGCTCTTTCGATACCGTCTTATGAATAAAGGCATCCCATTCCTCATCATGTTCAACGACATAAGCTATAAAATCCTCTGTTTTGTTAAACAAATCAAAGGAGGAGGAGAGTTCGCCAACAACCTCAATTAACATATTCATAAATTTCTTTATGTAACGGTTCCCTTCTTCACCTTCATCATCTTTATCCCATAGCTGATCTAAGACGGCACCATATTGATTATTAATATCCCACAATTCTTCGTTCTTAGCATCCTCGAACCGGAAATCCCCTACACTGTGCTTAAGACCTCTAAAACCATACACCCGCTCGTCAGAATAATTTTTGTAACAATCAAAGGTTAAGGTGTGAGCCAGGCCATCGAGTGAATTCCACCGGACATAAATTCCACCGTATGTTGCTTCAGCATCTAAAACGAAACTGTATACATTTTGATTCTCTGGTTTTTTTGCAAACTCCTCGATGGTATTCTGACAATGCTTTAATAGTGTTTGTTTGTAATGGTCGAAATCTATCGTATATTCCATTGTTATCCTCCACTGTGCCTCTTAATATCTAGCTGAAAATTTGTTCCGGCAGCTAACTCTGATCTGCTGCGCGTTTGTTGTTTTAAACTAATGTTCCCCGGTAGCTTAATAATTGTTCGCTTAAGCAAATGTTCTACTTAGAGAAGATGAATAGAGTTACCATTTACATCAAAGTAAACGTTAGTAATACTGAAACCATGGAATTCCAGGCCCATACAACAATCGAAGTTCTTCAATTACAGTTTCTTCAAGGTATTCAACAAGAAACCTTGCATTTTTTACGTACTGATTAATTTCATCTTGATTCCGTATCGTTCGAGTAATCGGCAGGAGTAATGAGACAAAGTGTAAGGGACTTTGATATTTTAGTCGACACTCAAAACTTCTAGTGGTTGGTGCCAATACAAACTCAATCTCAATATTATTATGGAATGAATCTTGCTTTGAAATGGTGTAGACACCATTGTCACTTCCCTGATAGATAAATCCAGTACCGATAAAAGTCTCAATAATAGATTTTTTGGGAGTAATTTTCTCAGATAAACCTAAGATTACATTTTGAGAAATCTCAAAGGAACCAATCTCATTGTCTTCATAATGAAATGGGAGTTCTTTTATCATGTGTTCTAATCGGGGAATATACTCTTTAACTATCGATTGGCCTATTTCCTTTACTTTAGTTACAATGTTTTTCTCGTCAGTTGAAGGAACTGTTACTATTTCTTTTCTAATTACTTTTCCAAATGAGGATATAAGAGTTTTTATAACTTCTGTCTCAAGCATTTCTTGCTCTGATGACACTTCAATAACCGCCCATACATGCCTACCAGTGCCTGGATACCAAACTCCGATTGAAGGAGATAAGTAATGAATAGGAAATATAGTGGAAACCTTATGATCATTTCGATATGTGGGATCCGCAACATAACCATTATGATACCAGTCGATTTTATCAAAAATATAAAACATCGAACTGACTGGGTAGGACCTAGGGATACCCTCAGAAACAGCTCCTAATAATTCCGCATTAACGTAGCTTCCTTCTTTTTCGTAATTTGGGGACTCCCATACTTCATTTAAGTTTGAAATTACTTTCATTTCAATAGGTTCAGTTATTTGATGCACATAAGATGAAAGTTCAGGAAACTTTTTAATAATCCGATCTAAAAAATGCGAAGCGCCTTCAAAATTGAATAAAACTTTTTCTGAATTTAGTTTGCGATTATTTAAGTACTCAATTGACCTATCAAACAAATATACAAACGGGACTGAGCTCTTTTGTCCAAAATGATAAACTTTAAATACCCTCATTCAAAGTAATCCTCCGATCCGCTGTAATCCAACTCGTCAAGTCTAAGATTTGTCACCTCTTTTCGGTACTTTACCATAACTTTAAAAAGTAAGTTTAATACATTAAATATTGAACTATCCTGCCCAATGAGAAAAGGCCATCAATTAAAGTTGCCGGCGGCCGTACTTCTTAATAATGCTATCGTTTCCCGTTACTTCAATAAATCAGCTATGAACTCCATCTTATACTCCATTTTCGTCTTGTACTGAGCTAACTCCGTGTATTTCATTATTAATAAAAGACTTAATTATTTGAGCAAAAGCATTAGGCTCCTCATGCCTAGGCATATGAGAAGAATCTTTTAAAATTGCAACCGATTGATTTTGTACCCTTTTCATAAGCTCCTTTGTCTGATACTCACTGCATATTGGATCATATTTTCCTTTGATCAATAATACGGGACAACCTACTTTATCAAGTTTTTCTATATTTGGACTGTTTAAAATCTGTTCGTTTATTTTCTTTTGAAACATTGCTTGTTTCCGCCAGTCACTTTGTTCTATTCCAGATTCACTAACAATATCATCAAAAAAATCCGGCGCTAAAGAATGTACATAAACCTGATCTCTTTTTTCGTGAATTTCATTGAATGCATTAAATAACTCTTGTTGAGTCATGGAATAGGCTTGGCTACACAGTTCTGCTAAACGGTTATTTCCATCTGTTTTGTATAAATGTTCAGCTTTTTTAACAACTGAGCGTAACGATTCCAGCATATCGAAAGTTGGACACTCCAAAATTATGTTCTCGATTACTTCGGGATGTCGAGAAACATATTCAATCGCCAAAAAGCCCCCGAATGAATGACCAATTATACCCCAACTATCGAGATTAAAATAGTTTCTTACAGCTTCGAAATCATTAATCAAGGTTTGAAAAGTAACTTCCTCATTCTCCTCAATCGCATCCGATCTTAAACAGCCTCTTTGATCTATAGAAATTAAGCGAATAAATGGCGCCAGGAGTTGAGCTTGTGCGATATTAAAGTCATATGAACCAATACCCGGCCCACCATGTAAGTATAGAAAGGTTGGAAGCTTTTTTTCACCGTATACTTCGTAATAAATCTTTTTTTGGTTAGCCGGAAGATATCCCTTCATTTGTTCCTCTTCCCTTCACTCATCCATTTACTGGTATTTTAACAGAATAGCCACCCCTTTTCAGCAGGTATTTATTAAGCAAAACTGCCCTTTAGTTCAACAAAAAAAGCAACCGAACGTTGTACTCCGGTTGCTGTCGAATTGGTTTAAACTAATATTCCGTATGAGCGCTAAGGACCTTGCCGAATGGAATTGAAGTATCTTTTAAGAAGACAAAACGACGTTTATTATTTTTCGTCTTGTTCAATATACTGCTCTAATTCTTTTTCAATTTCTTCGTTACTCAAATTAAAGTCATCCTCCTTAACAATTCCTTGTAGCTTTTCTAGTTCATGAACCCTGGAATCCAATTTTTTTGTTAATGAAAATAAATGACCAATTACACCAGCAGCAACAACTAGTAAAACAAAACTACCAAAAGGTCCGAAGAGGAAAGCAAATACCACTAAAAGAGTAATGGTAAAGATTATTGATAATGTTATGTATCTCATGAATTTGATTTTCCCTTGTATTGAAATTTATTATGATCTTACTTCTATTTTGAAGAAAGTCTGGTCTATATCAGAAAACCTCTCAATCATAGCATTAAATTTCACGAATCAAAATACCTGCCACTTACTTCACTAATAACTAGACTGTAGATCACTGATCAGATGGCAGTTTGTTATTGCACTAATGTTTCCCGTTTGTTTAATACATCATATCTTGCTACTTAACAATGTCCTGCCAATGTGGGGGAAGTTCATGTGTTTTTACGTGAGTGTATTCTACAAGTTTAACCGTTGGGCCAGATGAGATCTCAAAAGTCATTCTGTCTTCACCGACAGAAATATGAGGCCCGACAACAGGCGTTACATCGAGTGTTAATGATAAGATAAATCCGCGAAATCCATTCATCCTGTGGGACTCAATCACATCAATGAAATATGGATAAACATGTGGAGATTCCTTCAAAAGATGTTCGTAATAATCTTGAACCGCATCGTTTATATAGGGATTTAAAAAATTCATTAGCATATCCTGCAATCTCAGCTCGGTCGAATCTATCTCTGGAAGACGATAATTTTTTTGAGCGTTAGTCTGCGTTGGTGAAAGAAAGAATATAGCCACAGCCATTAATATAACAACGATATTCCTTTTCATAACCCACCTCATTTTTTAGGGTAGTTTCCCACAAAATGAGGAAAATCATTACATCATCCTGCTCGAAAATTGAGAAATGTTAGCAGCCGATCTAAAATGACTTAATGAACTAACGTTTCCCGGTAGTTCAATGATTTAAGATTAATCAACCTAAAATTCTAATAATACTACGTGCAAATGGAAATTATATCTTTGAGGTGAATTCAAATGAAAAAGTACTTGAAATATCTAACACTATCCATTGCAGTGCTTGTCTGTTTCTCAGTCACTCAAACATCAGCCACCTATGCCCATCCAAAAGGAAACACAGTTTATAAAACGATGTATGCAACAACTGAAGACATATTCCTAGACACTATACATTCTAAATTAAATAAGTTTGTGCTAAATCAGTATGGCAAACAAGTACATTGGTACGAGCCCAAAATTGTAGAAATTAATCGATTAGTAAGCCAAAGCAAATGCACATATCAAGCAACGATAATGATTAAAGTCCAAGGAGAAAACAATGTGCAGGATTGGGGTATAGACCAAATCACTTTAAATTATGACTCCCCTTATCAGAATAGTGAAGTAAATGATACTTCATTAGAACCTAAAATTGAATTGATTGATTACAAGCATGTAACACCACTCGCAAAATGAAAATAACGGGATACGTTAATTAACGTATCCCGTTATTTTTCTTCAACTAAAGTCTCCCGATAGTTCAACGCGCGTAAGTTCAAAACGTATTGTAGAGGGCATCTGAACCTTAGTTGCGAAAGCGAAGCTGCTAAGCGCTACTCTAAGCCGATTAAGTAACAATCATTACTGGGCTGGCTATAGTTAAATCACAAATACGGAGGTTTCGGTCGAGTGCTTCTTTTGAGCTCCATGCTCCCTCGACTGACCTCATAAACCATCTGATATTGACCATTCTCTTCACCTTTACGCCAACGTTCGGTGAATACCACATTATAAGTATCCTTTCGAGAGGATTTCTCAACTTTCGTTTCCCTCTCAATGTAATAGTTTTCAATTTTCAGCTTAACTTTTCCCTCTTCCTTAGGGAAAACGTCAATAGATGTGCCTTTACCGGCTGTGGCAAAATGTAAAGCATCATCTGCCGTAAATGGGGGCATCGGAGGCGACGGAGGCGATATCGCATTGATAGTACCCGCAATAAGCAATAAAGAAAAAATAGGCAAGGCGAAGAAAATTAATCCTGTCTTTAATCTAAGACTCAGGATGTAACGAACGATGAGTAAATCTAAACTGAAGAAAAGGAACGACGCGACTCCCCCAATGAGGCTTAATTGTGGAGAATGAATCAGAAGGCCAAAACAATGACCAAAAGTGACATGGAGTAAACCGGATACTAATACCGCAATCAGACCTTTTACCTTTAACCTCACAGCTATTGCTTCAAGGATTGAAGAAACTAGGACTCCATAAATAAAGATGACGGGACTTGCGTACAAAGCAATCACTTGAACCGAAAGCAAATAATCTGCTGCGTTCCAGTTGGCTCCTCTAAAAACTATGTTAGGAAAGGACAACCAAAGGGAAATTGCCCAAGAAGTAAAATAAGCGGCTACTAGTTTGCGAACAAGCATCTGAGTTACGTCTGCCTGAGTCAAAATAATCCCCCCACGAGTTACTCCTACAGTTTCTTCGAGTGTATCAGGAAGTTCATGTGAGAAGCAGTACTAAGTTTCGTAGGACCCGCAGTAAACGGCGGTGGAATCCATAGAATATGTGTGGGGGAAACTAAATGGACATATTAGAACTAAACTACATTAGTATATCATGCAAGGATTAATGACAAATTGCACCTGATTAGCTACCCTTTTCTTATTCAACTAAAGTTCTCCGTTAGCTCAATAACTTATTTATCTGAGAGTAATACTCTTCTTGTTTAAATATCATGCTTGGAAAGTTGGCAAACCATTCAACTCTTTTTCCTATGCACTCATAGCCATTGATTAATTCTTCTCTAGTACTTCTGTCTAAACCAATTCTGCTCCATTTGATGAAACTGTCTTCTTTTACAACCTCTACAACAATCAGAGTACACCACAGGTCGCAGTCATCTGGACACATTAATATAGGGAGCATTACAATTTGTTCCGGTGATGTATAGCGACTTAAGACAAGAGACTTTTCTCTAGGTTCATCTACCCAATCTAAAATAGTGGGGATTAAGCCTTCATAATCCTCCTCTGAGTTAATACCTTGAAGTAAAGAATCAAGAGGGATTCCGTCTATCACTATACAGTAGTGCTCATTGTCGCAATATTTACTTTTCATTTTTATTACTTCCATTTTGTTCATTTCAAGCCTGCACCCCGCTTTTGGCAACTGAACTTCCGATACGCTGCAATTTTCTATTGTGAACTATCGTTCTCCGTTAGTTGAATCAACTTTCGTTTACGTAAGGCTTATAATCTTGTTCGTACGATAATTTTGTTTCCTCAAACGTCGGAATAGCTATGAATTCAACATTTTCTGTATTCAAACCTAAAAAATCTCTTGCAATGATTCTCACGCTTTTCTTAATCTCATCCATGTCCCAAGATTGGGATAATTTTGACCACATATCAATATAGACAGGTTTATACCCATCTATATTCGTCGGAGCAGAATGAGGAACTTGACGAGAAACATCTTCTAAGTCTCTTGGATATATATAATGATAATGAATATCTTCGTCTCCATGAATAAAGCTTTCAATTTCATCACAATAGTCTTTATCATCACCAATAATATCCATATCGTAATTCAAAAGATTAATTATACTTGTCACGGTTGTAAGTTCAAAATAACCTAAGAAGTTTGTTTGATCTTCATCAGAATAAAGCGTGATTTCATCATTTCGGCTCTTGCTACAGAAACCATAAACCCCATACCAGAATAACCAATGTCGTACTCGGACATATATTGTTTGAATATTAATCACTTCCCTGGAAAGTCTTATTTCGAGATTAAATTAGCGTATTGTTTTTCCCCACCGTTCCCTACTTTCAAAAAGAGCATTCCAGTCATATCTTAACACAGTTTGGAAGTATCCTGCCCTTTACTTCAATAAAAGCGGCAGCTGATCGCTGATCGGCTGCCGCAGTATTCATTGAGCTATAGTTCTTAATTAGTTGAATGCTCTGTAAGATATTTCTTTGCCATTTCTATATCCTGTGTTTGTAGGACAATCCCATCTTCTTTATTGAGTATGACATAACCAGGGAATTTTTTAATGCCCAGAGCATGCGCCCATTTTTTGAATTTTTTTTGGTCAATAGTTAATAGCTGTACTTGAAATCCATTTTGCAAATCTAGTGATGAATTCTGAAAACGATTAAGTTCATTCCCTATTTTCATAACATCTGCTTGGTGACAAAACACCTGAAGGGCATAAGCATAGTCCAATTCCTTTTCAGGCATTAAGTTCTGAACAACTTCATCTTTATGTTCTCTATCCTAAGATTGATCTGATCTAAGGTGATGAAATCCTGCGAATGAGTGAGTATATGTGAGATAAATCCCTAAAAACGAGGGACGGGAGACGTTAGTTCAATCAGTAAGAAGCTGCCGGCACTGATTGGCAGCTTCTTTACGTTAATGGGCAGGATTATCTCAAAGCACTAAGATACGGTTTAAATATTTCATAGTTGAAGGGCTTTTGTATTTAAGGATAAGAAGAGCTGCTGGCGCTGGCCAGCAGCTTCATTACTTTTATTCCAAACAAGTTGAACCGTCGCAAGATAGAGATATTTCCGCAAGGCGGAGTCTCCTCGTTTCGAAAGAACAATTTGACCTTTTCGCCTACCAGATGAACTTTCGGCCAGATTTAGACCAGCCTTACGCATTACCTGACGGCCATGTGCATACTGCCTCAGATCCCCAGTACCAGCTAAAATAGCCGCAGTGAAGATCTTTCCGAGACCTTTTATGGTCAAGCATGGTGGCAACACGCTCAAATTCTTCAATGAGCCGTCTTAAATCTGCTTTCGCTTCTTCTACAGCAGCTTGTTCTCCGACACTACATTTCGCTCGTGAGATAAGCAGTGCAGCCTTCTCGATCCCTGTAGAGCCCCCAGCTCGCTGCATATACACTCTCCAGGCGTCAATGACATCCGGTACAGTATAGTTTTCGAGATCCTGTGGGCAAGGAAATGTTTTGAGGGTCGCCAATGACCGCTTACAAGTCCAGTCTTTGAATACAGAAGGATATTCGGGAAACCTAATGTCCAGCCAACGTACGATCCGGTTCTGCAGTCGTACGCTATTCGTCACCCAGAATTCCCGGTCACTCATTATTGTCTTCAATCGTTGAAATACAAGTGATTGACGCGTGTACTCGTAGTAGAAGCCCCGACTAACAGAGTCTGCGATGATAAGAGCATCTTTGGGATCATTTTTTGATGGACTATTATCCCGGTTTTCTTTGTTTCTCTTGGTTGTAGCAGGGTTAACCATGACAACGTGTAATCCCTTATCTGATAACCAGTTGGCCAGGTTAAACCAGTAATGGCCTGTTGGCTCCATACCGATTATGAGCTTCTTTAATCGGTGTTTCTGCTGTAACTCCGTCATCCAGCGGTTCAATTTTTCAAATCCTTCAATGCTATTTGAGAATGAGAGATGTCGTTTGGAAACCACGATTCCTCGGAAATTCGTAGCTTGTGCTACATGCGTTTCTTTAGCCATGTCGATTCCAATGACGAGATGTGAGGTTGTAATTTGTTCGACCCGTTGATTTTGTGCGTCTGTTTGCTTAAACTTCATAGTAAGAGCGCCTCCTTGATGTGTTGTGAACAAACCCATCATACCGAGGCGCTCCCTTTTTTACAAAGCCCATTTCTTAGGCTCTACAGGAATGTTTAGCTTTATGGCTACTTCCCTGTCATTATTCATCTAAAGATGATCCAATAATGACTTCATCTTTAGATATGCCGATTCGCACCAGCTCGTTACCATCGACATCATAGACGACCATACGATTGGCCATCGTGGCTTCAGGCTCCTCTAAAAGGTTAAAGTAAGAGATGTAATACTCACCTTCTTCAACGGGAATATCTATTGCTTCTTCGTCAAGATATGCGCGGATCCGGCCAATACCATCTCTTTTACCTGCTACTTGGTAATAGAATCCATTGTTTGTCTGAATAACTTGGTGGTGAATCCAATTAGTCCCATATCCAGCATTCTCAATTTTGTATTTGCCGTTTTTCCCACGGCTTAACTCTGCTACGCCAGTCTGATCGTCCAGCGTAAACAGGACGATCTGCTTGTTATCGATATCCCTAGAAAGTTGGATATCAATCGTTTTCTTGTCCTCGCTAGTACTTCCCTTGTTTATGAAGCGTTCGATCGCTACGTCAATCGCTTCATTATTATTGCTAATAGGATATGTCACGGAGGTTCGGTATAAATAGCCGCCACCGAGCGCGATGATGACTATTAACGAATATATTACCATTCTCATGTTCATTAGAGTGCCCCACAATCTATGTCCATGGATTTATCACTTATTTCTTCATTCAGTCCCAGAAGTCCCACAGACATGATACCACATATTGGAACTAACCTGCCCTTTAGCCATCCATGCAGCGCAAAAATAGCGCTGCACCACAGAGGATGAAAATGCTTTGAATCTGTCAATACTTCTAATGGGGCTGGGAGAAGAAAGTCTATGAACTATGGTGCTATTAGAGCCCAACCTTTAGTCTGACTCCAACCTTCACGGTGCATCACAGAATGTCGCACCCAATATGGGTAGCACTTATAGGAGATGAATCCTTTTTGACTGGTTGCACCAGCCTTACCTTTTCTTTTCTATAAAAGATGTTAAACAACCACACAACTCTATAAGCATCAACTTCAGAGGCTCAGCCTTTTTTTAAAAAGTGTTATTCTGGGTCTATTTTATTATGCTCTTTTTCAGGTTTGAGCTACTTTTATTTTTATAGGAGTTCAATAAAAAGCAACCGAACATTATATGCCGGCTGCTGTGTGTGATTAAGCTAAAGTTCTCCTGCAGCTTAATGACCAGATTGCTTGAATTTCTTAAAGTACAAGATATTCAACAATATCATTGCAACAAAACCTATAATCCTAATTAAGAAACCTTCTGATTTCAGCAGGGAATCAAAGTTGATTATTAGGTATATTAATGACGCGATGTTTGCTACGGTTAACAAGAAAAATGCGCTTCTAATCAGTAATTTCATGTTTCCCCCTCATACATATGACCCTCCTGAAACACAATAGTTTTTCATACATGACAAATCAACCTATGTTTAAAACTATACCACATATTGGAACTATCCTCCCTCTATGGAGAATCGTTATTCTCTTAAATTCGCTTGTTTTCGTAGGTTTTGAACCTTTTTCTTTCGTGACAGACAACCGCTGAATGGAATAAGGTTGTAGAA
>NZ_JAMBNP010000026.1 GCF_023715145.1 Paenibacillus glycanilyticus
CGTCCTAGAGATAGGGCTTTCCTTCGGGACAGAGGAGACAGGTGGTGCATGGTTGTCGTCAGCTCGTGTCGTGAGATGTTGGGTTAAGTCCCGCAACGAGCGCAACCCTTGATCTTAGTTGCCAGCACTTTGGGTGGGCACTCTAGGATGACTGCCGGTGACAAACCGGAGGAAGGTGGGGATGACGTCAAATCATCATGCCCCTTATGACCTGGGCTACACACGTACTACAATGGCCGATACAACGGGAAGCGAAACCGCGAGGTGGAGCCAATCCTATCAAAGTCGGTCTCAGTTCGGATTGCAGGCTGCAACTCGCCTGCATGAAGTCGGAATTGCTAGTAATCGCGGATCAGCATGCCGCGGTGAATACGTTCCCGGGTCTTGTACACACCGCCCGTCACACCACGAGAGTTTACAACACCCGAAGCCGGTGGGGTAACCGCAAGGAGCCAGCCGTCGAAGGTGGGGTAGATGATTGGGGTGAAGTCGTAACAAGGTAGCCGTATCGGAAGGTGCGGCTGGATCACCTCCTTTCTAAGGAATACAACGTTTCTGCAGGAAACGTACATCGGAAGCATACTTCCGTGAATAGGCAGTAGTCGCAGCTCGTTGTCAGTTTTGAAAGAGCAATTCGAGAGAATTGAAAATCTTTCTGCAAGTCATCCGTTTGGTGGCGATGGCGGAGGGGAACCACGCGTTCCCATACCGAACACGACCGTTAAGCCCTCCAGCGCCGATGGTACTTGGACCGCAGGGTCCTGGGAGAGTAGGACGTCGCCAAGCAGGTGTTTAATACACCTATAACTTTTGCATTATGCAAAAGATTTGCTCCTTGAAAACTGGATAGCGAAAGAATGAAACATCCTTAAGCAATTATTGAATGTTTGCGAAGGTTGTTTCGAGTCTGGTGCGACTTTTGCGCGTTTATTTCAACCATTAGTTCTCTAATCAAGAAATAAACCGCAAGGAGCATCAGACCGAAACAACCGGAGCATTAGGTTAAGCTAATAAGAGCGCACGGAGGATGCCTAGGCACTAGGAGCCGAAGAAGGACGTGGCGAACAACGAAACTGCCTCGGGGAGCGGTAAGCACGCATTGATCCGGGGGTGTCCGAATGGGGAAACCCGGCTGTCGTAATGGACAGTCACTGTTAACTGAATACATAGGTTAACAAGAGGCATACCAGGGGAACTGAAACATCTAAGTACCCTGAGGAAGAGAAAACAAAAGTGATTCCGTCAGTAGCGGCGAGCGAACGCGGATTAGCCCAAACCAAGGAGCTTGCTCCTTGGGGTTGTAGGACGTCTCACATGGAGTTACAAAGTTGTAGATTAAACGAAGAGGTCTGGAAAGGCCCGCCAAAGAAGGTAAAAGCCCTGTACTTGAAAGTCTGCAGCCTCCGAGACGGATCCTGAGTACGGCGGGACACGTGAAACCCCGTCGGAATCCGGCAGGACCATCTGCCAAGGCTAAATACTCCCTAGTGACCGATAGTGAAGCAGTACCGTGAGGGAAAGGTGAAAAGCACCGCGGAAGCGGAGTGAAAAAGAACCTGAAACCGTGCGCTTACAAAAAGTCAGAGCCCGTTAAAAGGGTGATGGCGTGCCTTTTGTAGAATGAACCGGCGAGTTACGTTCACGTGCAAGGTTAAGTCGGGAAGACGGAGCCGCAGCGAAAGCGAGTCTGAATAGGGCGAATGAGTACGTGGTCGTAGACCCGAAACCGTGTGATCTACCCCTGTCCAGGGTGAAGGTGCGGTAACACGCACTGGAGGCCCGAACCCACGAATGTTGAAAAATTCGGGGATGAGGTGGGGGTAGCGGAGAAATTCCAATCGAACTCGGAGATAGCTGGTTCTCCCCGAAATAGCTTTAGGGCTAGCCTCGGTTAAGAGTGTCGTGGAGGTAGAGCACTGATTGGGTGCGGGGCCCGCCAAGGGTTACCAAGTCCAGTCAAACTCCGAATGCCATAGACATGTTTACCGGGAGTCAGACAGTGAGTGCTAAGATCCATTGTCAAGAGGGAAACAGCCCAGATCATCAGCTAAGGTCCCCAAGTGTGTGTTAAGTGGGAAAGGATGTGGAGTTGCAAAGACAACCAGGATGTTGGCTTAGAAGCAGCCACCATTTAAAGAGTGCGTAATAGCTCACTGGTCGAGTGACTCTGCGCCGAAAATGTAACGGGGCTAAACACACCACCGAAGCTATGGCATG
>NZ_JAMBNP010000027.1 GCF_023715145.1 Paenibacillus glycanilyticus
ACCTGGCCCATTTTTTAAGAGAACAGCATGTTACGTGCGCTGTGGTTAATCCGCTCCACGTGAAGAAAAGCAAAGAATTGGATGACAATTCACCAACCAAGAACGACATCAAAGATGCTAAAGTCATCGCACAGCTCGTCAAAGACGGTAGATATGCCTTACCAAACCTTCCCCAGGGCATCTATGCCGAACTAAGGGAAGCGATGAAAATTCGCGATCATCTGTCGACTGACCTGCGCGTGGTGCAAGGCCGCGTTCATAACTGGTTGGATCGGTACTTTCCAGAGTTTCTCACGGTATTTAAGGACTGGGAATGCAAGTCAGCACGCCAAATGCTCAGTCTTTGTTTGTTGCCGCATGAGCTGGTTTCTGAGTCTGAGGAAGCCTTGCTGAGTCACCTCAGAAAGGTTGCCAAGCGAGGTCTCGGCATCGAACGTATGAGAAGTCTGAAAGCAGCGGCAAGCCGTTCTGTTGGTGTACGAGAAGGGACCGCACTAGCAAAACTAGAGCTTCAACTGTTGTTAACGCAGTACGATTTGCTTGAGAGTAAGTTTGAAGAGCTTGAGGCAAGGCTGGATGAGCTCTTGGAGCAAATTCCCCATGTGAAGCAATTACTGGACATAAAAGGCATTGGTCGGGACAGTATAGCCGGTTTCCTCGCTGAAGTTGGCGACATTACGCATTACCGGCATCCGAAACAAATCATAAAGCTCGCCGGTTTGAACCTAAAAGAAAACACGTCCGGTAAACACAAGGGACAAACGAAGATCACGAAGCGAGGTCGTAAGCGACTACGAGCGCTGCTATTTCGCGTCATGATGCCACTGGTGGCTAAGAACTGTGCGTTTAAGGCATTGCATCAATACTATACCAAACGGCCAGATAATCCCTTGAAAAAGATGCAGTCGCTCATTGCGCTATGCAACAAGCTGATTCGAATTCTCTTTGGGGTCTTGAAGAAGGGGCATCAGTTCAGTGAAGAAAAGATGTTGCAGGATATCCCAAGGTACACGGCAGTGTCGTTAGCAGCTTAGATTCAATGTTTTCATAGAAGTCGAACATCAATAAAAGGTATAGACAATTGAAGCACGGATGAGTCGGAACAGAACTAACATACGGACGAAGATCCTGTCGGGCAGCATATCCGACCTCCACCTCATGGACAGGTTGAATGAAGGAATGTGGGAGCGAAGACTCTGTGAGACATGGGAGGGTTGACCGCCATGAGGCCTAAGTGGAGATCCAAAGGTGCGACCATATATATCCAGAATGTCCACTTTTTAAAGTGAGTGGTCTGGGTGGATGTATTTTTGCACTTTCTTCGCCCCATATTCTACATCTTCTACAACCTTATTCCATTCAGCGGTTGTCTGTCACGAAAGAAAAAGGTTCAAAACCTACGAAAACAAGCGAATTTAAGAGAATAACGATTCTCCATAGAGGGAG
>NZ_JAMBNP010000028.1 GCF_023715145.1 Paenibacillus glycanilyticus
TAGAGCGTCCTCCAGGATGATGGAATTTTTAGGGCTATGACCCGTTGCGTACTTCCATCGTACCGAGGCGCTCGTTTTTTTGCAAAGCGGAAATTTAACGCTCTACAGGAATGCTATCGTTCCTCGTTACTTCAACAGGTTAAGGGAAAATCTGCTGTATGTCTCCTTTCCAATCAACCAATTCTAGGAGATCCTTTTGAAGTAGACACCATTCAATTATGGTTTTAACGAGTCCAGGTGTAATAATTTTATCATCCCAGTTCGGGGTCAGTACCCTTACCCAACCTTGCCTATAATGATTTTCTAACCCCCTAAATTCGATGCCCTTTACCACAATAAAAGGTCGTTTATCATTGTTAGACTGACCTACATGGTAAGATACAATAAATTTCTTATCCTCTGAAACGATATCAAGATTGGTCTGTCCGTAATCCTCAGGATCTAGCTGTACATTCCAATAATATGTTCTGCCAATATACTCTAATTTTCGCTTCCCTTTTGAATTAACCCCCAACTAGACTCCTCCCATTTCATGCATTAATTTCTACTTAAGCTAACTCAGTCTGACTGTTTGTTGAGAATACGGCAGCTTTTTGCTACTGCAGCATTCTTATGGTTGATGCACGAAACTAATTCTGGCCAGTCGGCCTGCTTTGTTGAACTAAAGTTCTCCGTTAGCCATCCATGCAGCGCAAAAAACAGCGCTGCACCACAGAGAATTTAAACGCTTATTCAGAACTAAAGTCATGCAAGTTATAAACAGAATCCCACCAAGGCCTAATAGAATGCTTCCACTCCACTTAATTTGTTCTATAAACCCTTGCAACATGATATTGTACTGGCTTGTATCCATGCTGCCCTGCATTTTCTCAATCATATATTCACTTACTTTTTCAGTGCCCCATAAAATCTTCAGCTTAATGACCAAATTACGTGAAAACATCACACAAAAAGGCTAGGAGAACTATACGTTCTATCGGGCTTCATCATAGAGGTTTCAAGTTCTCTTTCTTACTTGACCAATAAGAACATCCTTAAATTTCTTAAAGTACAAGATATTCAATAATACCATTGCAACAAAACCTATAATCCTAATTAAGAAATCTTCTGATTCCAGCAGGGAATCAAAGTTGATTATTAGATAGATTAATAACGCGATGTTTGCTACGGTTAACAAGAAAAATGCGCTTCTAATCAGTAATTTCATGTTACCCCCTTATACATATGACCCTCCTGAAACACAATAGTTACTCATACATGACGAATCAACTTATGTTCAAAACTATACCACATATTGGAACTAACCTCCCTCTATGGAGAATCGTTATTCTCTTAAATTCGCTTGTTTTCGTAGGTTTTGAACCTTTTTCTTTCGTGACAGACAACCGCTGAATGGAATAAGGTTGTAGAAGATGTAG
>NZ_JAMBNP010000002.1 GCF_023715145.1 Paenibacillus glycanilyticus
CTTCGCCCCATATTCTACATCTTCTACAACCTTATTCCATTCAGCGGTTGTCTGTCACGAAAGAAAAAGGTTCAAAACCTACGAAAACAAGCGAATTTAAGAGAATAACGATTCTCCATAGAGGGAGGATAGTTCCAATATGTGGTATTGTAAATTAGACAGATTAATCGAACCTGATTGCTTTTATAAAAGGAGTAGAAGGCGATAAAAGGAGGGACGGCGGTACGAAACTGGCTTCAGTGAGATCGGAAAATCAAAATCAATGATAAAGGGGATAAAATACAGTGGATGTGCAAGAACTATTTATTGCTATTTTGTGTGGTATTTTTGTTTTGGCCGTTGGGATCATATTATATAGAATCCGTCAAAGTAGACAGCGGCAAGCACTGGATCAAATGTACACAGCGATAGACGCACTGGCTACAGTTGATCTAAGTCTGAGACGATATGTCAACGAAAACCCAGGAAGTAACGTAATAGAGAGTGACATTATTCATTCAGCTTCAAAATACTTGCCTCGGGAAGATGTAGAGTTTTTGAATGCTGTACATATGAAGTCCTCTGATGAAATCCGTCAATTTATAACTAACAGGATTCACCCCCAAGTTTTTAAATTAATTGATACTCGGGATAAATTGCAGCTAAAAGTCCATGGGTCTCGGGGAACTATAGTGTAACAATGAGACAGCAGCTGGCGTACAACGATCGGTTGTTTTTTTATAGAACGAAAGGGCAGGATAGTTCCAATATGTCGTACAATAATTTGTACTAAACAACTCGATTAGCTAAAATCAAAGGAGAGTATATAAGAAGTGAAAAGAAATAAAATGTATGCAAAATTTGTGGCATTTGCCACGGGAATTTGTTTCATTGTATTAATTTGGCTTTGTTGCTCTCGTTTTCACGGAAGTGAAGATAAAATACAAAGAGCAGCAGTGATGGTAGAAAACTATCTATTAGCAGACACGAAATACACTAATAAAGATATTAATAAAATAGTGGGAGCATATACTTGGATAAGTAAAGATTGTAAGTACGGGCATTGGTAACATTTACGGACGAACCTTTGACTCAATATAGTTACTCAGTTTGTCCTGGGAAAGTTATTCAAGATGGTTATATCGGTCAAGATCCAAAACATCTAGAGTAAATGAAAATATACTAAAGATGTATACTTGAATCATTCAACTATTGGGAAATGATAGTTGAATAGCCAAACTGAATGAAGTGCGCAACTTTGTTACGTTAACGGGCAGGATAGTCCAACCCCGTCACGAATATTATTGAAAGGAAAATGAGTTAATGGGAGGAAAAGTATGGGTCCAAGACTTGAAACAAATGGTTTAAACTCCGAGATTGTTTGAGCCTCCGGATGCAAAAACAGTTCATTCCTTAGCTGGAGACGAAACCGTTGCACGGACAACCTTATCAATTCTTTACCCATACCCTGATGGTGCTGAAGCTTGGATAGAACGTATTTGCAACGCATTCCAGAGGGGGATATATATTCATTCGCGATGGTTAAAAAAGAAACTGAAATGCTTATTGATGTGTAAGTTTACGTGTTGCCAAAAGTGAAAAACAGGCGGAGTTAGCCTACTGGGTAGGGAATCCTTTTTGGAGGCAAGAGTATGCCACGGAAACTGCAAGGAAGGTAGTTAAATTCGGACTTGACGAGTTGAACTCGTATTTTTGCTGCAGCAATGAAGAACAATGCAAAAAGGGACACACGCTGAGTTTTTGGCATCCGTGGGCATCTATCAAAACCTTATGCGATCAGTATGAAATTGTTCGTTACAGGTTTACCTTGCTGGAATATCCTCTCGCCTTCTGTCGGATTCCCGGATCCGCTCGAAAAAGAGCGTGAAGGTCTTTCAATTACTATCCTACGAGGAGGGTTATGATGAAAAAGACAATTTTGTTACTTACACTCGTCGTTGTTCTCCTTGGCATTAGCCTCGCTTATTCAATACGATTAAATGTTTTGTACAAAGATGATGACTTTCAAGGAATGATTCTTCGGAAAATGGATCAATCTTCTTTGAGTAGAATGAATACACTCTATGAGAGATTTCTAAATCATAAAGATGATTACTTAATGATTATAGGTCCTAATATAGATAGTGGGCCAATAATAACGAATATCAATTCAAATGGTAAGGATATTGTATGGATAAATGATACTTCTAGAGATGTATTCACAAATGGAAGCGTGGAAGTATATAAGTGTAGACAATTAAACAAATCTGAGGAGAAATCAGGAACTATTTTTTCTGTTTCAAAATGTCAGGGATATTCAGAAGATGAAATAAAGGGATCGATAGAATTTCCAAAAAGTAAATAACAACTTAACTGTCCCAAATATGGTTTTGTCTGTCGAGCGAGGCTATAAGTAAGAAGGACAATATTATGCTTATAGGTTGAGTGTCACGGAAGCATAGAAAATAAGTATAATGTGAAATGAAGCAGGGAGCCGTTCTGACGGCTTCCCCCTTCAAATCTTGACTTCTAGTCACCTTTTATGGACATTATTCGGACAACGTACGCCGTCATTCTTCGGATTTGCATCAGTCGTGGCAACGAGACTCCAAGGAAAACAGTAACAGACTTTTTTAGAGAGTTCTTCCCTAAGGGACCTGAATTTGCACAGTTACCGATCGGAGTTAGCCAGTGCCCTCCACCTCGCCCACAACTGATCCAAGAGATGTTGCCTAGGTAGTCCTTTCACCAATGGTTGGTGGACAAGGTGTCTTATAAAATAATAAAGCCGCGTAATCGCGGCTTTATTACGTTATTCGACATCCTTAATTTTTTTCTTTACTTCATCATAAGATTCGTTTTCCAATTCCTTAAATTCTTTTATTTTGTCGAACATAGGTTTGACCTTTTTATCTACATTAACTCTTAAGTAAGCTGCACGAGGATGCACGTCTATATACTTGCCTATTGTCTTATTGAAATACAAGTTAAAGATTAGTTCATCTCCGATTTTCAGTTCTGGACGGAGGCCAATTTCATCTTCCGATATATACATTATAATTTCCTGATTATCAAGCTGGCCTTTTAATACCTCCGACACAGAAATAGTGTAGTTTGTTCCCGTACGGGTATGAGTTGCCTTTCCACCCTGTGCTTCGGTTGCTGCTCTCTCCGGAGTTCCTTCGATTAGTGGAATTTCTTCTTGAACGTTTTCAATATTAATAATTTTCCCTTTGGTAATCAATGCTGAGTGACTAACCAAATCTTTTAAGTCTCTAGGATCTGTGATTTTGATCAATCTGCCGCTAGTGGTTTCCACAATATGAGATTCTGCTGGCGGCACTTCCACCGCCGTAGTTTTAATATTTGACAG
This sequence comes from Paenibacillus glycanilyticus, assembly GCF_023715145.1. Taxonomy (GTDB): domain Bacteria; phylum Bacillota; class Bacilli; order Paenibacillales; family Paenibacillaceae; genus Pristimantibacillus; species Pristimantibacillus glycanilyticus_A. The sequence continues at coordinate 3,353 of NZ_JAMBNP010000002.1, forward strand.
ATCAATGTAACTATAAACAGATATAGCCAATGTTGCACAGGCTATTAAAATATATTTTTTCATCCTTCTTCATCCTTCCTTCGTTTAATATCCATACATGGTTTTTACATCATTTACCTCATGATTTTGTGGTAGGTAACTTTTTCCTAAGCTAAAATAATCGTAGCTCATAATTGAAGGGTCTGTACTTGTATTAGCCGGCGAGTATTGAGCTAAGTGAGAATGGCCTAGAGCAAGAATATGTCCCATCTCGTGGGTCATAGTAAACCGATAAGTAAATGCGGATGCAGAATTAGGGCTCGGATTTAAGTATATGTTTGCCCCTTTGAGCTGTTTTGTGGAAGCGCTCGCTGAAGCGTAGGAATTAATAACATAACTATTTGTATCATATAATTCAGTAACTCCCAAAGTTTCCGTGAACGTCCCATCAGGGTACATTGTATCCCAATATTGCTGAGATGCAGTGACCATATAAGTATTTGGTGAAGTGCCGGTAGTTACAGTTACAAATTCTGCAGGAGCTGCAGAAGAGTGCCAAGCTGAACGAGCATCTTCATAATAGGTTGACCAAGATCCTGAAAGACTTTGTTTATCAATTAAGACTTTTAAACGACCAGTGCTCGAGTTTTTTGGAATCCATCTAAGTTTAATCGTGCTAACGGTAGAGCCGCTTCCTGTAAAATACATTTCGTGGGCAAAAGAATACGTACTTGTTATAAACGCAAAAAGTAAGAAAAATGTCAACGAAAAAATTAGTTTCTTTTTCAAGATATACACACATCCTTCGCCTTATAGTTACAAATTGAATGAAATTGAATCAAAAAATACCTTCCAAAGAGGACCTTATTGTTACAGCTTAAAAATTAGCAAAACAGCAAACCGTTTAATATCTAGTATTCTACCGCAACACCATCCTCCAAATTTTTCAATATTTTCTCTCCCAAATAATATAAAAATTTACATATTAATGGATATAGTTCTAAAGATTCAATTTGAATAGATCAAGCTCATTACAGGAGATTTCGAACAGGCGAAAAATTCAAGAAAGAAACAGGCGACTTAAGAAGAAGCAATCGAATCAATTACAGAATGAAATCGAAGTATGAAAAACTTTATAAACCTTCAGGAAATTCTAAAGATGATATTTCTAAACTAGCAGAAGTCACTTGTCCCAAAGGCTATGGGAAAACAACTCGCACTAGTAATAAAGGATTTAGTCTTAAGAATGCCGGGCTAGGTACTCTTTTATTTGAGGCTTTGGAACTGTCACTGCAATAAAGAGAATACGTAATTCAGGCTCGACGAGGATCTCAAGACGAACGATGGCTACGCAAAGATCGTTCGTGTCACTCCTGGCGTCACAGAATCGAAAGAGCATGTATGGTCTTATTCCTATGATGGCCATATAGCGTTGTTTGTCTTGACCACATTGTGGACATTGTCTTAGCGTCTGAACCGGTAGTAACAGAAATAAAACGGCGCTAAAGGATGTTCAACTACCGGGAGACGTTAGTCCAATAATCAAGTGAGGGGTATCTTTAGTGGAGTTACCAAAGTTTAAATATAATCCAGAACCTATTAAGCTAGAGGTTATTAGGAAAGAAGAGTCAGTATGTCCTGTTTGTAGTAAAGAAAGAGAATATATCTATATTGGACCATTCTATTCAATTGAGGATGTCGAGAATATTTGTCCATGGTGTATAGCTGATGGAAAAGCAGCAGAAAAATATGATGGAGAATTCCAAACTCTGCTTTTTGTGAGGCGGTAGCAAGTCTTGAATATTTAGATGAATTGGTTCATAGAACTCCTGGTTTTCTTGGATTTCAACAAGAACAATGGCTTTCATGTTGTGGAGACTTTTGTGCAATTATAGACTATATTAGCTGGAAGCAAATCAAACAGCTTGTTCAGAAATACCCACAACAAGTTCAAGAGGATTACCAACAACTATTGAATGAATATGGTATGACTGAGGCAGAATTCAACAATTCTGATTATGATTATATACAAGGCTATCTGTTCCAATGTCTTCATTGTTCAAAGCAAAGATTTTATACAGATTGTAGTTAATCCATTAAGCTATCTGGGAACTATAGCTTAACAATGCAACAGCAGCCGACGTATAACGTTTGGTTGCTTTTTTTATTGAGCTAAAGGGGAGGTTAGTTGAAGATGAGAATGGGGTTTTTCTGTCGCATTTGAATCATATTGCGCAGTAACATCGGAGTATCTGGAACGTTAGTGACTAATATTGAACAAGATGTAAAGGTTTAATACGAGTGCAATTAAACCAATAATCCGACTCATTAGCAGTTCCATATAGCTTGATTCTTTATTTTCTTGTAACAGGTAGTTGCGAAGCTTCAAACCGGAGGCTGGGAAAAAAATTATAAAAATTGACAAGACAATAAAAATTGAAGTGAAGATAACCATGACAATTCAACTCCTTTTTAAATAATACGCTTTAATGCTAAACAAGTATCTGGATTTTCTTAATTTTCGACGAAAATGTGCAATAAAAGATAAGATGCTTATTCAACTAATGGGAAACGCTAGTTTAATACATCATGCAGATTAAAACCTCTCCGGAGAAGCAAACTAGATTTAATAGCTTCAAAAGGAGGTTTTTTTTTATTAACTTAAGTGACTTATGGAAGTTGTATGAAGCAGATAAACGTATTCAAGGATTCAGTCCGAAAACACTGAAAGCATACTCGCTTCAACACAAAATGTTGATATTGGAACTAGGCGACCTGGCTGTAACGGAAGTAACGTTAGCAATGCTGAAGGAGTACTTAGCAAAACAAGCAGACAGATTGAAGCCAAGCAGCCTAGGCCATCGTATTAGATTTCTTCGATCTCTTTTTCGTTACGCTTATGAAGAAACGTATCTGACCTCGAATCCCTCTCTCAAACTAAGAGAACCAAAATTAGATAAGCGTATCCCTAAGTTCTTAATTGAGGAAGATGTTATACACTTGAAGATATCATGCCAGTCGCTCAGAGAAAGAGCGCTACTTGAGTTTCTTTACTGTACCGGCTGTCGTGTCGGGGAGGTGGAGAAGATCAACATCGAGGATATGAACTGGGAGAACTGCTCAGCAATTGTTAATGGCAAGGGATCGAAACAGAGAGAAGTTTACTTTACGACAGAGTGCAAGGTATGGTTAAAGAAGTATCTGGCCAGCCGTGAGGATTCATGTAAAGCCTTATTTGTAACCGATACTCGTCCAACTAAACGAATGGCAATTCCTACGATTAGATGGGCATTAAAACGCCTTGCAGATCGTGGAGAGATTGAAGCAAATGTATACCCTCATCGCTTTAGGCATACCTATGCGTGCCAATTACTTGATAATGGTGCCCCTCTGGATTTCATCCAAGGTATGCTCGGCCATGAGAAGGCATCAACGACGCAAATCTACGCACAGCTCCGCGGCGAGCGTAGGAGAGAGCTTTATAAGCGCTTTTTTTAATGCCTATTGGAGGCGGATCCCATCAATAATCCGCCTCTATTCAACTAAAGGGCAGATTACTTTAATAGACCGCAACAAATATAGATGATAAACGTCTAAAATATGGAACTTATTTCTAGTATTCAAAGGGGATACGAAATGTCAAAAAAACCAGTCGGAGCAGCTGCTGTAATTATGGATTCAGAAGGGCGAATTCTTCTAGTAAAACATAACTACGGAAAATACAATTGGGAAGTACCAGGAGGGTTATCCGAGCTTAATGAATCCGCAGAGGAAACTGCAAAACGAGAGGTGTTTGAAGAAACTGGTCTTGAAGTTACCGTCGGTCGCTTAACTGGCGTGTATTATGAACCCACTCACGATATGCATCATTTTGCATTCATCTGTAAGGTTGCCGATAATCAGCAACCACAGCCTGATGCTGCAGAGGTAACAGAATGTAAATATTTCAACGTAGATGATTTGCCGAGACCGATTAGTGACTTCACAATTGCACGTATACAGCAAGCTTTGAATACTGACAATAATCAATTATTCCATACTATCGGACCAAGACAGTGGTTTGAATAGTCCTAGAGAATTTAACTTAATACGAATTGTACGGCAGCTCACACTCACTGGGCTGCCGTTTTCTAAAATTCACTGTACTATGCGACATTACACTAACGGCTACTGCAGCATTTGTTGAATTAAGGGCAGGATAGTCCCAATATACGGTAATATTATCTCGATGCAGAGCATGGGGGGATATTGGTGTTAAAAAGAAAATATGGAGATCGTTCAGACTGGCAACGTGTTTTAGTTAGGGAGTATACTCAATCCTTTATCGAATCGGATAACTTCAATGGTTATGTGACCCTTCTACGAATTGTCAAAGTATCAGACCCACTTTACGTTGAGTATAACGGAGAAGAAATTTGTATTGTTAACGATGGCTATCTATGGCTTCAGCAATTCCCTTCAGGTCGAAATCATTCGGTAACGACAATGTTTGATTCGAAAGGTAATATCGTGCAGTGGTACATAGATATATGTTCTCAGAATGGTGTTAGTGAGAATAATGTGCCTTGGATGGACGATTTGTTTCTGGATTTAATTGTATTACCATCTGGGGAAGTAATTAATAAGGACACAGATGAGCTAGAAGGAGCTCTTATCAGCGGAATCATTAATAAAGCACTTTATGATTTAGCTAAGGAAGAATCAGATATGCTCAGTGAATTAATTAAGCATAATGAGTTTACTTTATTGAAGCTATCAGAAGAACACAAAGAATTTTTGCTCCAAAAGATGTAAAGGTAGGACAATTTATTGAGCTAACGGGAGACTATAGTTCAATCATGAAAGCTGCAGCAGATCGTTAGATCCGCTGCAGCTTTTTCAAGTTTGGAAGGATAAATTCGCAGGTTGCCGAATACACTGATTATCCATTTATAGGTGGCTAGATATGGGAGGTATAAATATGTTTGAAAACTTTGATTTCAGACCAGGAGTTGTTAAATGGAACTCTTATAAATTAAGTCCTGAAGATATAACTGATATTAAATGGTTAAGTGAAGATATGTTTATGGTCGAATATCCAAATGGATACTTAGTTGATGTCGGATGGTATGGCAGGTTTTCAACTCTTAACGGCGTTTTTATTATACATATTATCAAGAACACAGAATGGAGTAACCCAGTATTCAAAGAAGAATATCGGTCAGTAACAGATTTGTATGAAGGAATGAAGATAGCAATTCAAAAAGTAAACCAGTTAATAAAGTAATAGTTGCTTGTAAACCGAATATGGAAGTGGCTTCATATAACACCATATTCACGCATAGGGCATTCTCTGCTCGGTCCTCCGATGATTTCGAGATTGAACTACCATGAAAATTCATTGAAGTAACATCAAAAAAAGACAAAACTAAATAAGGGTGCAGTTCTTTAAATTTTTAAAATCTAGCACCTGGTACATACTTTTCAAAATAAGGATCAGGAGACATCCGAAATAGAAACGGAATATCCCAAGCTTTCAAGTCTACGCACCGAATTTCTAACCACTGCAGCATGTTTATGTCGTTCAAAATAGTCTTCGCCCAAATCCACGTACATTTCTTTTCGGGTTAGTAAGTAATAAGCGATTCTAAGCATGGCATGAGCGACTACAATAGCTGCACGTTTTCTACCTTTCTTAGCGAGTGCTCGTCGATACATGGCACCAAGATAGTTCTTGGATGCGCCTACTGAATGTGCTGCTTCTGTTAAAGCAGCTTTCAAGTATTTGTTTCCTTTCTTACCTTTAGCCGATTTGCGTTTGCCAGCACTCTCGTTATGCCCAGGAACTAATGCTGCCCAAGAACACAAATGAGCTGCGCTAGGAAACTGGTTCTCAATGTTTGTTCCAAGCTCAGCTAATATCTGTTCCGCCATGCGTGGGGCAATACCAGGAATGGAATCTAATCGCTCTATGTCTTCCTGAAAAGAGCTCACTCTCTGGGCTATCTCTTGATCTAACAGCTCAATTTGTTCTGTCAGAAAATCGATGTGGTTTAGAATTGTCTTGATCATTAAACGCTGATGAGGGTTCACATAACCACGCAGAGCAAGTTCTAGTTCCGCTTTTTTCTTTTTCAGTGTACGCTGGGCTAAGTTTGCTAGTGTTTCAGGATCCTCTTCACCTTCTGCAATGGCACGAAGCATATTCTTAGAAGAAACGCCCATAATGTCTGAAACAACGGAACCGAGCTTAATATTTGCTCCTTCTAGAACTTTTTGAATTCGGTTGTGTTGTCTAGCACGCTCTTCAATTATGCTGCGACGGTAACGAACCAACTCTCTAAGTTCTCGTTGGGCGCGGTTTGGAATAAAACTAGCTGTGAGAAGCCCATGACGTAGAAGCTGGGCAATCCATTCTGCATCTTTGACATCGGTTTTACGTCCCGGAAGTGCTTTCATATGTTGAGCATTCACGACTAAAAACGTAATGTCTTCCGATTCTAAGAGGTTTACAATTGGTTTCCAAAATACACCTGTACTTTCCATCGCTACATGCGTACAGCCATGGTCTTTAATCCAGTCTATTAATTGCAATAAAAAGACTGTCTTAGTAGGGAAAGTACAAATCTCCTTTCCTTCGGGAGTCATTACACAAGCAGTGATAGAGTCTTTATGAACATCCATTCCGCATGCACGTTCAATGAGAACATCCATTAAAAATTTCCTCTCTACGGCTCATTTATGGAGCTGGTGCAACAACCAAATTAGGATTAATCTACCATGAGTGCTTCCCGAGGGAGCGACATTCTGTGATGCACCGTGATCGTTGGAGTCAGACTAACGGATGGGCTCTAACGCACCATAGTTTATCGACCTTCTTCTCCCAGCCGTAGTAGCATTATTAACGGCATTTCTATTTTCATTCTCTGTGGTGCAGCGCTGTTTGTGCGCTGCATGGATGGCTAACGGGGAACGATAGCTCCGAAGACATGACGGCGACCATCCAATTATGACCGCTGTTTTTTACCAGCTAATGGACAGCCCACTAAAGATAAGGTCGAAATCTTTGTGTAAATTATGGTTAAATATGGATTATGTTTTTTTAGAACGCATGAAACATTTTAGGCTGGTGATGGAATGTGAAGATGTCTAAACTTGGGGAATTGGCCGTTATTGCTATTGTAGTTGTATCCGTTGTTTTATGCATCCAGTATACCAAAGACACCTACTATGGGGAAGATGGGGTAGTCATAGCAGCTGAAAGTAAACCTAAGCTATATGAGGTGCCGTTAGAGGTTAAAGCAACTATTGCAGAAGTTCATGGGATATTAGATGATTTACTCGGCTGGGGTGCGGATGAGGAGTTTCAATTCACGGTTTCTGATAAAGAACAGTTAAAGGATGCCGTGGACAAATTGGAGGGCGTTCCGCCGCTTTCAAGTGACTTTTTAAGAGAGGATTTACAAAATGCTCAAAACCTTCTCAAGTTCGGTGTCATGCGTGAGGACCTGAAAGCTATTCAGTATGCGTACCGTATTCTAAATGATTTAGATATTGCCTTTAATGATTACTTTGGCACTAAAGTTTGGCACTATTCGCTTGCTGGAGTGGGTAATGGAAAGAATGTAGAGAAGGTAAGAAAATATCTGAATTCCACGGATAATGGATAAAGGATTTCATTTATGTGGTATATGGACTCGTTATACTATGGTTTAATTTTGTTATTTCTTCCTTTTCTTTTGCTCCATTACCCGTTTGTTGTTGAAGTAAAGTTAGTTTGTATTATGATTTCGATATCTTCATTAAATGCTGGAGCATCACTTAAGTATTTGATAAAAGAAGCAAATAATAAGATTCAATTAATTGAAGATAGAATGAAGAGGGATAAATGAGATTGCGGTAATTCACGTTCAAGCTCATCCGGTTCCCTGCTCCCAAAAAGCGCTTAAATTAACCGCTACAACTTCAATAACCTCTTCCACCATTGACTCCAGCGTATGAGTTTGAATCTCCCTGCTCCACTGCAGGGCCGACCCAAATATTCCCCAACTGACCACAACAGCCGTAGCTTCCCGCTTTTCTTGCAGGCCGTTCTGTTTAGGCCCCGATTCTAGCCATTGGAGCAGGAGACGATACAATTCCTTTTGCATGGCGTTTTCCAACAGCGGCTCAAATTGCTTGTCTCCCGGCGTGAGGTACTGTCGAAATCGCACTAGAAATTGAAAGACGGTCTGAACAAGAATATACAAATTATCCTTACTGAAGGCTGCATCGTCCGGCAGTCTTTTTTGCAGAATAAGTTGAAACTTCTCTGTCATCCAATAAGCGAGAAAAGCGAATTTGTCTTCAAAATGCGCATAGAAGGTTGCACGGTTGACGGCCGCTATATTCGCAATGTCGTGAACAGAAATGGAATAGATGTTTCTCTTTTCGTCAAGCAGATCGTTAAAGGCCTGAATTAATAACTGGCGGGTTCTCTTTACACGGGGGTCGCTAGGATTTACCGGCATGCTATACCACTCTTTCTTCGGATTTCAAAAACAAACAAAACGGCGATTGTGTTGGGAATGCAACGAAACCGGCCTTTTGCTGATTGTTGCCGGAGCTCCAACCCTTTATCTTTTACTTATGCGATATATGGTTACATAAATCCGTATAGTTAGCAAATTTTTTTACAGAGAAGAAAGGGTGAGAGTAACATGCTGATCGTTACTGGAGCGAATGGGAGATTAGGCAGAGGCGTGGTCGAGCAGCTGCTTAAACGCCTCCCGGCTGAGCAGATTGGTGTCAGTGTTCGGGATGTGAGCCAGGCGCAGGATTTACAGGAGCGCGGCGTACGTGTTCGTCATGGCGATTTTACTGAAGATGAGAGCTTGCTGAATGCTTTTGAAGGCGCGTCACAAGTTCTCCTTGTTTCAACCGGTATTTTGGGAGATGCGGGGATCCGTCAGCACCAAACCGCGATTGAAACAGCAAAGAAATCCGGTGCCAGACGGGTTCTATACACGAGTCATATGGGCTCTTCTTCGACGTCGTATTTTCCGCCTATGGTTCACCATGGAGCTACAGAAGATTTGCTTAAAGAGTCGGGTATGCGCCACACGTCTCTTCGCAACGGTTTTTACGTCTCTTCATTAGTTGGATTAATAGGCGATGCCGTCAAAACGGGCGAGTTGATGGTTCCCGAGGACGGTCCGATTGCTTGGACAACGCATTCGGATTTGGCCCAAGCTACTGCAGTGATCTTAACCGAGAAGAACTGGGATGGTCCATCTCCGAATCTAACGGCCTCTGAAGCGATCGATATGGAGGGGGTTGCGGCGATGGTATCGGATATCATCGGCCGGCCTATCTATCGTAAGGTCGTAACGGACGAAGCGTATCGGGCGCATCTGACTGCACAAGGTTTTCCGGAAGCGCGCATTGCAATCACCTTAGGTTTATTCCGTGCGAGCCGTAACGGGGACTTTGCGCAAACAAGTAACGCTTTAGCTGACCTGATCGGGCGACCTCCGTTGACGTTGAGAGACTTTTTAAAAGTGTCTTTACGTCTATAGACGCATTGGGGGCTTCTTGAGACGTGTTCCAATGAAGCCGTTTGAAATCTCTTAGAAAGTGCTCAGCTGGATATCGGAGAGATGTAAAAATGCTGAAATGCCATTCGCGCGCGAATGGCATTTCAGCATTTTGTGCATGTTTGGTGTTAGTTTCTTCATTACTATGAGGTGCATGGAGAGGTTCTGAGGCGTAAGCTTGGACACCCCTTACCTAACGATATAACAGAATTTATACAAGTTTAATTAATAAGTAATTGGTGTTTTATTTAATTAACTTATAAACTACAATTCATGCGGTAGTTGCTCATTAAACATGTTAGTTGCATTTCCGTTTGTTGTTACAAAACAGAATGGAGGATAAAACGAGGAGGAAATTGATGATGATCATTTTGTTGCTGGTGCACTTAATCGCGGTTTGTGCCTGGGTAGGCGGTGGAATTTACGAGCGTTTCTTCGTCTTGGGAGCAATCAATCATGCGAAGGGAACGAACTATGAAGTCCGCATGGTACAAATCATGCTTAAAGCTGTACCATATTTTAAAGTTGTTACTGCCTTGCTTATTTTGTCTGGTCTTGCGATGACATTAATTAGCTCTCAGGGATCATTCAACTGGCTCCTTCAATGGAGCTGGCTATCTCTTAAAGTGTATATCATGATTGTGATCATGGTGTTTGGGTATGCCTTTATTAATCCGCTTCTCAACAAAGTCACCGAGCAGATTAAATTGGCCATTGAGCATGATCAAATAGTTAAGGATGAAACGCGCGCTGGTGTCCGCCGAATTGGGGTCTTGCTGGACATCGCTCACCTTGGAGTAATTGTCAACTTGATTCTGGGAGTAACGAAGTTCTTTTGATTATCCGCACCTGATTGGCAACACTATCTTTTTTTTTCTTGAGGTCTAACTACTTACAGGCAAACATTCCATAGCTAAAGTAATAGTCTTTCAGTGAAGCTATTACATGACTAGAAAGGGTACCCATTCATGAGCAAAATAATCATTATTCACGATAAACCTAAAGATATTGAAAATTTCGAGAAACATTATTATAACATTCATATTCCGCTTGCTAAAAAACTCCCGAAGTTGATAGGAGCATCCGTGCATCGTGTCGTTAGCGCCCAGCATACGGACAATGAGCCATACTTGGTTGTGGAGGTTGAATTTAACAACAGCGAGGATCTTCACGCAGCGATGGCAAGCTCGGAAGGGAAAGCGGTTTCCGAAGATGTCAAGAATTTAATTCCTTTTCTGAATCGTCGTCCCGCTATACTTATTTTAGAATAGATATGATTTTCCCTTAATGAAATTACTAGCACTCGTCGCGCGTAGTAAAAAGCAGCCTCTATAGGCTGCTTTTAGTGGTAAGTTTTTTCGGAAAATTCCGCAGCAGGCTTGTAACGGAAGAACTTTAGCTCCATAAGACAGCAAGGCAGCTCACACAGGATGAGCCGCCGCTTTCTTAACGAAAGTTATTTTTTTACCACTGGCACCCAAAATTCACCGTAGAATGTACCCTCGCCGTTATCTTTGCGATAGGTGGCGTTTGGACCGCCGATGTAAGCATAATCAGTGATTTGGGCCAACACTTCGCCAAAAGCCAGGTAAGTCAACTGATCAAACAAAGTTTCCTTTTCACCATTTCCAGCGACTACGATGTACTCGCTCTCCGGAAACTCGATGAGACGCGTTGCGTCCGCCACTAGCTTTCCAGCTTCTACCGCGAAATAATTCCACGGCTTGCCTTGATATACCTCGTTCACCGACCATTCACGATCATCTTTTGCAGCGTCTTTGAGCCTAGCAAACCGCCCGTCAGCCTTGAGTTTGCCCCAAAACTCGGCTTTTTCCTGCTGTAAAGCTGCCATGTCTTGAAAATTGGACTGGATTGAAAAACCGTATGCGGTTAATGTGAATGATTTTTTATGCTCAATTGTATATTCTGCTGCCATGGGAGCTCCTTTCAAATTTCAAAAAGATTAGTTCTCGACTTTTTTCACGCGAAGACACATTTCCCCGTAGAATTCACCGTTTTCAGCTGCTTTGACGAATGTTGAGTTACCGGGACCTACGTATTTGTAGTCTGTTATTTCCTGCAGCATGCCGCCGAAAACTTTGCCTGTGATTTCATCGGCAAGGCTGTCTTTATCAGAGCCCGTGCCCGGCACAACGAGGTAATCGCCAGCGAGGAAATCGAGGACGACCGCGTCTTCCGCATTGAAATCACCCATTACGCCGAAGCCGCGCCAAGCCTTGCCGTCGATCACATAATTGATCTGGTATTCTTGCCCGTCAGCCAGCGCCAGAAGCTCGGCAAGCTTGCCGTTTTCAGTAATTTCAGCCTTTTTCGCTGCCGTTTTTGCCGCATTGCCTGCCCAATCGTTGAAGTCCTCAAATGAAACACCGAAAGCCGTCATTTTGTAGTTTTCCGAGATTGTTTTGATGGAATAGTTAGACATTTTTATTATCTCCTTTGTGTGTTTGCTTTTACAAGATTGATTCTATTGGCCGAATGTATCAAAAAATGATACTTTTTTGATACAATAAAATCATGAAGAAAACAGAGCGAGTAAACCTAATCATGCGCTATATCAATAACCGCGCGCATTTTACGATTGCCGAGATTCAGCGGGAGTTCAAGATTTCCCGCGCCACGGCGATCCGCGACATTAACGAGATTCAAGCGATGGGTTTTCCACTGACGACGGAGCTGGGGCGGGGTGGAGGCTACCATGTCCTGAAAAATCAGTATTTGCCCGCAGCGCGTTTCACGCCGGATGAGCTGAAGGCGATTTTTATCAGTTTTATCGCTTCGAAAAACTCGCAGCTGCCCTATCTGCAAAATCGCCGCTCCATCACTGAAAAACTTATCGGCATCGCTTCGCAAACGCAGCAAGACGAGCTAATCGAGCTAAATCATATTTTGCTATTTGAAAATACGAATCCTGCTAATCCGAATCTTTTGGAGCTCGACGATGCAGCGCCTGCAGAGTTAAACCAATTGATTTCGCTTGCCGTGCGAGATAAGCATTTGCGCGTGACGTATGAGCCGAGTCCTGGCCGGCCGCAATTGCTGGACGTTTTTTTGCTTCATATTTTCAACTCGAACGCCCAGTGGCTAGTCGAGGTTTATGATTTTGATACGGATGAGTTTCGTTATTTGCCTGTAGATTTGCTGCGGGATTCCGCGTTTTCTGAGGATAAGATGAAGTACTCCGAGCAAGAGATTTTAAGCAAAAAACGAATGGGTGCACGTCAGTCCAATCTTGTTGTGAAGCTTGATGCGACCGGGATTCAACGCTTTAAACGCATACATCCGCCGGGGATTATTCTGTCCTTTACCGGAATGTTTCAATCGAGCGGGATATTTAATGTGCAGTTGGATGTGACCGATGTTGAGGCGCTCTCTTATTACGCGGACTGGCTTTTGTTTTTGGGAAAAGGAGTCGTGTTTGAGCGCATTCCCGAAGAGTTGCGCTTGATTTTGGAGGATCGCTTAATCAATTTAAGATTTTCTTGATTTATAACAGCAATCCGGGATTTAGGTGATTCAATGCAGAAACTTTACCAGAGGATGTGAAGGATATGGATAAAAAGGGATGGATTCTTGTAACCGCGATTACTGCTGCGTTAATTTCCATATTCTTTGCGCAAAACAAGAAAATCGAAATCCTGCGGTTACAAATTGACGAGTCGAACCAGGAATTAAAAAAGATAAAGGACGAAATCGGCACGGCCAACAGCGAAATGGAGGCTAAGAAGAAAGAGCTTCTGAAGATAACTTACCATTTAGAATTGGAAAGAAAGGCGTATGCAGAAAAAAGTAAGTTGTTAAGCGAAGAATTAAAACAAGCGGATTCAACGGTGTTTGCTAATGAAACGCTGTTGTTTGGTGATAGAACGCCTGTAGTTGACAGCTCCGTCCCAACAGATATTTTATCAACAATTACCAGTTGTTCGAAGCTATGGAGAAGAACGATGAGGCAAAATTCGCTGAACTGGATAAAAAGGGCGTTCTAGCCTCTTTTTATAAGAAGCGAGATAAGGTTGATAAAATTTTATGGATACAAAACGACCCCGATCATAGAGCTGAAGCCGTAGAAGAATGGTTAGAAGTCAAAAAGGAATTGAAATTGTTAAAAGTGTTCTACTTCATGAAGGACGGCTCCATTATTGACCCTAACTATGCCATGGTGCAAGAGAATGGCAAGTGGGTTATCCTTAGCGTAGATTAATTGCTGCAAAAAGGATTAAGCAGGAAGGATTTTCTCGGTGAGGCTGGGGTATATCGAATGAGTGTAAAGAAAAACAAGAACTAAAAAGCATCCGCCAAATGACTAGACGCTTAATAACTCTTGCTGCTGCTCTAATCTTGCCACCTCATCATCATATAAAGCCGCTCGACGTTTTAGGAGTTCATATGTCTCGCTCCACTCGTCAGGGTATCTTGTCCATTGAATTCGCTTATTCAGCTCTTCAAGGGCATGCTCTACTCTATTTCTAAATTGTTTCCATGCCTTCTTGGCTTTGTAATAGTCACCGTTATTACGATTAGCATTCACCAGGTCAAAGCAGAGTTTGTCTTTTCTCGAAATCTCCAAGCTGATTTCATCAACTTTAAAAAGAATCTCCTTCTTGAGTTTGGCGTCATTCTCCATCGTTGCGATCATTTCTGCCATTATAGAAATTACTTTGTGGTTCTTTTGAGCTTCAGCGAGCTGGATATTCATAGATATTCCCTCCTAGTAACGGGCTACCATTGCGGTGCATATCATACTGTTCGTTAGAAGGGACTTTTTTTAGTCACAAGCAGGTGATTAAGATTATTTCATTTTCCCGGATTTTGTTGTATTACTCAATTAAAGGCGAATAATAGAAAAGAAGCTTGCCTAATGGCAGCTCCTTTTCATTTCAGTCTGTGTCCGTCAATAACGTCTACCGCTGAACCTTTTAATCGCTTCTTCAGTCACCGGCGAAAATAAATTAATCAGGTTACCGTCGGGATCGCGAAACAACATAGAACGGTTCCCCCAGGGCATCGTGGTTGGTTCCTTAACCCACTCGTCGACTAATGGCTTCAAGCGCTCGTATTCGGCATCGACATCTTGGACATGGAACTCAATGAGGATAGTATGATTGTCGGCCGCCACTGCGGAATCAGCACCGAATAATTGCACCGTCTGGGAGTGGCCAATCGCTAAGGTGCACGATGGCATAACGAATTCGGCAAAGACCGGCGCGGGACGTTCCGCCGAAACGCCAATAATCTTCTCATAGAACTTGACGAGCCGATCCACGTCGTCGGTAATGATACGTACAGAAGCAAAATTCATGAAATACCATCCTTCCTAAAATAAACGATACAATATTCAGAAAAACTATTTTGCATATATCTCTTCTCCTTTCGGTTACTCATTCCGATTATAAAGAACCCTTACTGACAACAGTATGTCAGTAGTGGTTTAGTTTTTTTGTCTACCTTCGCAGAACTGATCAGATACGATAGAAGAAGTTGTGAGGTACTATAATCGGTTCTATGGAGGGTTAAGATGAGTAGAGTTGTTTGGGAAAATCCATCTAGCATGATAACATTAGATAGGATTAGAGGATTGAACAATTCATTGGTGTAAAGTACAAGTTAAAGTTAAAAGTTAAAGTATTCGTTGCTGTACACTTAACCTTGGGGAATATAATTGTTATAACTGGATGAAACGTAGTGCGTCAAAAATCGTTATACAGAATAAAGTAAGATACGGAGGTGTACCGATGGATTTGCTGAAGGGAATTGGAAAGCTGGCGGGCGATGTCACAGGCAGAGTACTTGGAGGTACTGTGCGGGTTGCCGGGGAGCTTGTTCGTAGTGATTACATTAAAGAGATCGGTAACGATGTGGAAAGAGTGACGGCAAAGACAGGTGAACTGGCAGGCCAAGCAGCGAGCGGTGTATGGGATGTTGGCGCCGGATTAATAACGGCGGATAAGCAGCAGGCGAAGACCGGCTTCGATGATCTTGGAGATGCGGTCACGACTACCGTTAGAGGTGCTGGCCAAGGAATTGAATACGTGGTCGAAAGCGGAAAAGATGTTGTGACAGGCATTAAGGAAAATGATAAGCAACGAATTAAAGATGGTGCTAAGAAACTTGGTAAAGCAGCTGCAGTAACCGTAATTGCTGTCGGTGTAATTGACATCGTTGATGGCCCGGACGGAATGGATACGTCAGAGCCAACCTAATAAACTAATGAAATACTTCAAAACGGCAGCTGACGGCTGCCGTTTTTTTTGTGCGGCAAAAAAATATTTCAGAAAGCTATGGTCATCGGAAAATTTTCAGCACATGTTGGCGACAACTCTTGGTATGATAATTGGCATAAATCTCGACTTCTGGGGCTTAGGGAATTACTGAATACATTCAAAAGTCTCAACTTTCAATCAGTTATTGAACTATCGAGGAGCAGTTTGCCGCAATGACAACTGCTCTGTTTTGCGGCGTTATTAAGTCTTAAGATCCCCCGTCGTCCGGGTAGACGGTACCGCTATTTCCGACCTGCAGGTACTGCAAATGAACATCAATCAGTCATATATTATGTTGAACGACATGCACCATTTAATAGCTGCCATATCGACCTCATCAACGTAGCCGATATCATCAGATAAATTCCAAAATAATATTTTGTCTGTTTCGTTATTTTCTTTAAACTGGGCTATGTAATCCAACTCAGCAAAGTACACGGGATTATATTTTATCACTCCATTTGGCTTCTTAACCTTTAGTAAGCCTTTAAAATCCATGTCGCGAACAACTTGTGTTGTTTCCTCAAAAAGTTCCCGTATGGCGCATTCTTTAGGAGTTTCCCCATCTGCCCTTCCTCCGGCTGGTACTTCCCAGTGTTTCCTCAACGTATTAAAACATAATAGATACTTATCATTAAAATTAACCACGGCATATGAACCTGCTAGTGGCTCGTAACTTTTTAGTTCATCTTCTTTCAAAGTAATACATTCTAACAACTCATAACCATCTTTATTGGTAGCGATCATTAGCAAAGCCCCCCATAAAACTGCTCATTAGTTGAGAAAATGGCAGCTCATCAGTGTGAACTGCCGTCTGTCATCATTGAGCTAAAGTTTCAAGTTAATTCAAGTCCACGCTTTTTTCTTGACTGACACTTCACTCACTTGCCCTTTCTGAAATTAGTTAATAAGTATAGAAGATTAAGTACATACCGATAGCAGCAATTACAAGCGGAAGCCATGGATGTATGTGCAGAGTCTCACTATCTGTTAAGACAGTTATTTCATAATTAGAGTAGGTTATTTCCTATATAGGTACATTAAAATAATGAACGCGGTCTAGCACACTCCTTACATCTCCATACAAACTCTGGCATGCAACAAACAAAGCAGACATTAGAAGGAGATTAGTAACAATGATATCCTTCTTAATATTTACCATATTGTACCTTCTTTCGTTCTTACCATATTTTATTGAAACTCTGAAATAGTTTTATATATAGTATGTAGAAGACCTTCAATGGGCTTTAATTCAGCTATAGTCCCTACGATAGCTAAATTAAGATTCCACTAATTTATGAACTTCCCCTAAATAGAAGGTATCATTTTTTCGTGCCTGGTGACCAAAGTACAGCACTGGCAACAGAAACATTCGAAGGGCAATAAGACTTTCGTCATCATAAAAGTTAATGTCGGATGTGAGTTGAATGTAAGCACCGATTTGTCCATTAACAGTAATGAAATCGGTTTTGTAACAAGGGGAATAATTCAAGACGTAGTCTCTCCCCCCCAAGTGCTCAATATGTGAACTAGATAACCAATTTGCCCAGAAATATCCACGGAGCTTATCATTGAAATTAGAGTAATGGTATGGATGTATATCGTAATATCTCTCCAAATATGAAGAGCTATTTGGAGCAACAACACTTGTGTCAAATGAAATAGAACCAGTAACAGCGTTAAGTATACTAACTATGTTTTTAAAGACAGAAGTTATTTGATTTTGAATCTCTAATGGAATATTTCCTTGGAAGAGTTTTTCGCTTAATAAAAAGGTCAATTCATTATATCTTTTTATTTCCCCTCCCTCAGGTATTGGTTCGGCATCAAAGCACGAAATACCAAGACTAATAAGAGGCATTACCTCAATAATTCTATCGTTATCTTTTATTTTGTCTCTCATGTAAATTGACAAAGTTTCCCCCTTAACCAAAAGGGAATATACCTTTTCTAAATTCTTATCGTTCAGTTTAAATTTTTTCCAATTTAAATACTTATTCTGAATATCAAAAGTTATTTCGAGGTCATGAGGCTTAAGGAACGTATCCAATAACTCTTTGATGATTGCATAAATGAGTTCACCTTTATCCGCCAATTTTTCGTAAGTTAACACTCTAAAATTTATGGATTTATTAAAAATAAGTTTCATAGTTATACTATCACCTCTATATAATTCTTCATTTCTATCTACATTTAACTCACTCACAATAATACCACATATTGGAACTAACCTGGATAGCATCTGGGATAAGTTTCCTCATTGTGGTATGATTTCCTTTAATCTATCATTGTGAGGTATACCCTATGTTCCAGCAGATTTTATTAGTATCCATTTGCACGTTCATTGTTCACTTTTCAGAAACGCTAACTTATTCATTGCGTTTGGCGGGTGTACGATTAGGTAAATTAGCTGTTGCCATTTCTTTAACCGGAATCATCTTATTGATATCAAGAACCGCAAATATGCTTCAAGCGCCTCTTACGGGGAAAATCGTTGATGTTTCAAAGGACTCGCCAGGCGACTTAGTAATGCAATTTCGGATGATTATTTCCGCTGCTTCCTTGGGAACTCTTGCAGCAATATTACTGTTTCCGTCAGCCGTGTTTCTTTCAAAGAGAATCATAGCTCACTTAGAAGTGACCGGTTCACTGCCTCAATTATTAATACAGTCCGTAAGCATACGGAAATTGAAGAATGCCCGGTTTCATCTGCGGGTTCCGAAGAAGGATATGCTGTCTCGTCTACGTATAGGAGGCATTCCTAAGAGACTATTCTTATTAAATATTATCGTTACAGCAATCTATACAGTGGGTGTATTAGCAGCATTACTGGCAGCCACTTATAGTACGGGTTCATCTATTGCAGCATCACAGTCTTCAGGGCTCATTAATGGCATGGCAACAATCCTTCTGACCATACTCATCGATCCTCAAATTGGACTGCTCACCGATAAGGTGTTAAAAGGCGAAAAAGAAATAGCCGCGTTGAATAAAGTATTTGGACTTTTAATGATATCTCGTTTATTAGGGACAATTTTGGCGCAGCTCCTTTTGGTTCCGTCCGCACATTGGATTAATCTAATGGTTCAGTATATATAAGGAATTGTAGCGAAATGGAATGTCCATGGTGCAACCATAAATATGTAGCTTAATATAAACATGTTTATCATTTATACTCTATTCGAGTCGATGGGGAGTTAGCGGGAGAAAGCAAGCTGCCATATATGCGTTTGATTTATTCATAGGGAAATGGAGAGTCAGTCAATTCGATTGGAATACCCCGGCTCAAATTTTTTGGAGGATAGTTATTAAGAAATATACAAACAATCAGTATCAGGAGATTAGGAGAAAGGATAACAAAGGTCCGGCACAAGAGTTTACAAAGCGGACATGATGCTTAAAGTAACCATGCTTTGGAATGGCGGTTGATCGGGGGATCAGCTGCCATTTTTATTGAGAATCCTATTTCTTTCTCGAATTATTGTTTGAGTTTGTAGTGACATACATAATAAACTGAACGATATATAATAAGCAGGGATAAATGAACAATGGAGGTATTATGACTAAACGAGAACAAATTAAAACAATTTTTTTATATGGTATTTTTATTTTTTACCTCTTTTTTATTATTAAAATATTTCTCTTATCAAGAATTTCGATTACGGAGATCTTTAACAGTCAGAGGGTTATAAATAGGTCTATCAATCTTATTCCTTTCTACAGTATAAAAGATTATCTATTTAGCGATTCTGCGACTCTAAAAAGATTCTCTTTTAGCAATGTGGCAGGTAATATCATTATTCTTATTCCTCTTGGTACCTATTTGTCTTTATTCAGAAAGAACAAAAGAGTAATTACCAATCTGTTGTTCATATTCTTAGCGAGTTTATCTGTTGAAATCATTCAGGGGCTTCTAGGCATCGGAACATCAGACATTGACGACATAATATTAAATGTTTTGGGTGGATGGATAGGGATATTCGTTTATAAGTTGTTGGCATTAATATGGCGAGAAGAGAAGAAAATAAGTACCGTAATCACCGTATTATCTGCTTTAGGATTACCCGTTATATGGTATTTATTATTCATGGTGACATTGAGACTGTGAGTGGCGCTAACGCAACACGTTAATCAGACAGCAAAATGGCAGCTGATCAGAGGATCAGCTGCCATTCTAATTACAGTAAAGTTTAACAAAACGAAGCGAGGCCAGTTCAATCCTCTTTCATTATTTATTGCTTACCAAGGGACGGGCTTTTTGCCTGTCCGCCAAGGTGACGCCGTGACAACAGCAGGGAAAAAGCCAGATATACAATTGCGATAAAACCATACAACAGGACATAGCCGCCGATTTGGTAGAACAGGCTGCCGATTAACGGGCTGAGAGCCATTCCCATATACCGGAAAAAGTTATAGGCTCCAACGGCGGTCGCGCGGTTACGCGTGAATGCGCCGGTCAACAGTGTCGTCTGCACGGGGAGCGAGAGTCCCAGGGATAGGCCAAAGAAAATAATTCCGGCGAGCAGCCAAGGTAAAGAGATCGAGTAGAAGATGATGAAAAACAACACCGAAATGGCATTTAGAAAACTCGTCAATACGAGCAGCTTTTCTCCTCCTATTCGTGATTGGATTTTTCCGCCCAAGTAACTACCGACAACGATGCCAAGCGACATCGGCAGAAATACCAGTCCCTTTTGCTCGCCCGATAAACCGTAACGATCGGTTAGAATGTTCGGCAGGAAAACAAGGAAATAATAAAACACGTAATATTGAATAAACCCAAGAGAAATAATGGACGACCCGATCCGGTTGTGGAGAATGGCCGCAAAACCCCTGGGATGAAAGCTTCCTGCTTTGACGTTGTCCGGCTTCGTTTCCTTCAAATACAAAAAGTTGAACACCAGCACAATCATGCCCGTTGCTGCAAGAGCGAGAAACACGGAGTGGAAATTGAACAACCCGCTAAGGAAGCCGCCGATGACCGGCCCGAGCACGGGGCCAAGCGAAACCAACATTTGAAAGGTTCCCATCGCTTCGCCTCGTTCTTTGCCCTCGAACAAATCACTGATAACCGTAACGGCAACGACGGATCCCGCAGCGATTCCGATCGCCTGCATCGCTCGGAAGACCAGCAGAAGCGTTATCGTATCGGAGAAAAAACATCCCACCGAAGCGATGACATAAAGCGAGATTCCGACAAGCAGGACCTTACGGCGGCCCTTTAAGTCCGTGAGCGGACCATAGATGATCTGCATGATGGCAAGAAATAAGGTAAAGATTGAGATCGTCAAGTTCACGACAAATGAGGTCGTATGGAGTTGACTGGCAACCTCCGGTAATATGGGGGTGTAAATGGTCTGCGTGAACGGCCCAAAGAATGCGGCAAACGCGACAATGTAAAGAACGAATTTACGATTCATGATTGTTTATCCCTCATTTCTTTTGGTTGCTCGAATTTTAATAATGCCATCTTACTTGATATCGATTATTTATTCCAATGCATTTCATGTTATAATCTCATCGATTAGAGGGAATGAGTGAGGTGCGCAAAATTGGAACTTTTACAGCTGCAATATTTTCTCGCGGTAGCTCGCCTGGAACATGTGACCGAGGCAGCCCGGAGTCTGCACGTTACGCAATCGTCGTTAAGCAGAACGATTCAACGCCTTGAAGAGGATTTAGGGGTCTCTCTATTCGATCGAGTAGGCAGGAAGCTGGAATTAAATGAGTTCGGAAGAAGATTCCTGCGTCGTGCCGAAAGGGCTTTGTTCGAATTGGAACAGGGGAAGCTGGAGCTTAGCGAATTATCCAGCCCCGATCATGGCAGGCTTGAATTAGGAGTGACCAGCGCAAGCGTATTGCACCACATTCTTCGGGAATTCCGAAAGAAGCGGCCTAATATACAATTTCATGTACAAATGCTGACGACGCAGGAAATGATATCTCTTCTGGAGAGAGGCGAGGTCGATTATTGTTTGTCCTCTCCTCCTGTCAAGCGAGATGACATCGAAAGTCAAATCGTATTCATCGACCCGATCCTTGTCGCCGTTCCAATGGGGCATCGGCTTGCGGATCGAAGCAGCGTGTCCTTAATCGAGCTGAAGGATGAATGGTTTGTCGGAGTTAAGGCCGGATACGGTACCCGTGATTTGATGGACGAGGTATGCAGATCGGTTGGATTTGTCCCTCGTTTTGTGTACGAAGGGGATGAGCCGGCAAGGCTGGTCAATCTGGTGGAAGCGGAGATTGGCATTGCCTTTATACCAAGCACGGCAAGGAATGAACGAGCACAAATCAAATATCTCCAGGTGGAGACTCACGAAGTGGTGCGGGAAATCGCATTATTGTGGCACAAGAGTCGATACATATCGCCGGCTGCTTTGGAATTCCGCGGGGTCGTTTTAGACTATTTTCAGGAATTATCCAAGCAGACATTTGAAAGCGGAGGGCAATAGTAGTGTTTTCCGTGCTGCCCGGTTCTATCCTCGCGCCGGGCTTCATGTATTTGTTGGATGATAAGCAGAAAAAGCACAAAAAGCCGCCTTTTGACGGCTTTTTGTGCTTGTTCGATAAAAGTATTAAGCCGATGTTTTGGGTATGATAAAAACCGAAATCCGCATGAATGGGATGCAGTGATTTTAATCTTAAGTGTTCACGGCTGGCATTGTAGATTTACTTTGGTTCATAAATTGATTGGAGGGAAATGGATGAAAATTCTGGTTATTATTACTCACCCCAATATGGAGAACTCACGAATAAACAAGGCATGGCGCGATGAATTGCAAACCCAAAAAGACATTACAATCCATGAACTATACGCAACTTACCCTGATGGAAAAATAGATGTTGCAAATGAACAAAAGCTAATAGAATCCCACGACAGAATTATATTGCAATACCCGTTTTACTGGTACAATACGCCGCCGCTGTTAAAGAAATGGATGGATGACGTGCTGCAATACGGGTGGGCATACGGACCGGACGGCAGTAAAATAGCCGGGAAGGAATTCGGTGTGGCCATTTCGACTTATGGTACCGCGGAGTCCTACCAGCCCACCGGGTTTAATCGTTTTACCCTTCAAGAGCTATTGCGCCCAATTGAAGCATCGGCTCACTTTATCAGTGCGGAATACCTGCCTCATTTTTCATTGAACGACTCCTCCAATCTTACGGATGAACGACTTGCGCAGAGCAAGATCGATTATATTCAACATATTCGCAGCGTGAAGCCTTCACTGGTCCACAGCTAAACAATAGCAAGGAAAGAACCCTTCACATGCGTGAAGGGTTCTTTGATTTAGAAAGGATAACTCGTTTTTCAATTAAACGAGGTATTTATTGCTCGCTAATTATCCTCGCGTTATATTGGATATTATATTCATTTTATTGATCATACGTCTGGAGGATCCAAGTTGAACAAAAAGAATGAAAATAGGCTCTATCTGATATCTGGTCCTCTTGGGGTCGGCAAATCAACAACTTCAAAGCTGCTTGCGCGTCATGTTGAACGATGCGTGCTTATTGAGGGTGATATCCTTCTGCATATGTTAAATGACGATCTATCGCTTTCTTGGGAAGAACGCCTACGACTTACATGGGATAATATACTGGCACTTACAAGGAACTACATACAACACGATTTAAATGTTGTTATTGATTTTGTAGTGGAGGAAGAGCTTGCATGGTTTTGCAAACATCTATCCGACTTCGAGAATGTGAGTTTAAAATATGTTGTCCTAAAAGCAGATAAAGAAAAAATAGTCGAACGGCTGACTACTCGAGGGGATATTGAATCCTTAGAACGCTCTTTGTTCTTATTAGACAAAATGGAGCGTTCGGATTCTACGAACCCATTTAGTTATGACACCACGCTAAAACAACCCTCCGAAACGGTCAAAGAAATCATCGCAAGCACTCGTTTCCTTGTGCCTATTGAACCCATTTAATATTCAGCAGCAGTTCATACCAGGTTAGCCGTTTTTTTGACTTTCAGGCCCCAAGCCCGAGTTTATGTAGGCTGCGTCAAGGGCAGCGTGATGAAATAAGTAGTCCCGGCACCTTCTTTGCTGCGTACTTCGATCTTGCCGTTCATGCCCCGAATAACGCTGAAGATGACCATGGTCCCGAGACCGGTGCCCTTGTCCTTGGTGGTATAATATGGCGCCCCCAGCCGGTTAAGCTGCTCTTCGTTCATGCCGATGCCGGTATCGGCAATCGTGATGGTAACGGTTCGGTTCGGCTCGTTAACCGTATATTTCAAGGTCAACATTCCCCCGGCGGGCATTGCCTCAATGGCGTTTTTGCCGATATTGATGATGGCTTGCCTGAACTTGGACTTGCTGCCGTATACTGTAGCGGGCTGATTTATGTCCGTGGCGATCTCGACGTTCTGCAAATTCGCGTAAGAGCTCAGGATTTGGGACGCTTTGGTTAATGCCTCCCCCAGGTCGATCGGTTCGAGCGTCTCGATCTGCGGCTTGGCGAGCGATAAGTAATCGGAAATGATCGATTCCGCCCGGTCCAGCTCCTCCAGTGTAATGGCGGAGAATTCTTGACGCTTCCGGTCGCTGAGCGCCGGATCGGACAACAGCTGGATGAAGCCTCGGACGGACGTTAACGGGTTGCGGACCTCATGCGCGACGGAGGCTGCAATTTCGCTGACGACCTTCATTTTTTCCGCTTGGATGATTTCCTCTTGCATCCGATTTTGCGTGCGGATCATTTCAATCATGAACACAAGCATTACCGCCATGATGCACTGCACGAAGATGATCGGCAGACTCGGAACAAACGACGCCATAAAAAAGGAAGCTTTGCCTTCGAGCAAGGCGTACAGATTAACGACCGTCACGCGCATAAAGAAGCACATGCCTAATACAAGCAGCATTCTTTTCTTGGCGGCGGCTTTTTCGTACGTCCTGAAGAGAAACAGCAGCAGAAAGATCGTTGGCAGCAGCGAGAGAGAGTAATGAAACAGATCGATTCCGCCCAAAATTTCCCGGTACGCCAGCAGGCTGCCGAATAAGAGCAGCGTCGTATAGAAGCCGCCGTAGAGGGAGCCGATCACGAGCGGAATTGCTCTTAGGTCAAGCACTGAGTCGAAGAGTTTGACGGGAAAGGACATCGTAATGATCAGGGGAATCAAAAACAAAACGTACACAAAGAGCGGATGCTTGCGTTTATAGAAAGGGCGGTAGAAAATCAAAGGCAAGAAAATGATAAACGCGTTGAGGATAAAGTCGGAATGTGAGAGCATGGAGTAATTCCTTTCGTGAGTGCTTGCCTTTGTTTTCGAGAAGGGGGCCGTCATTTCCTTCAAACCGGGAAGTTAATTTTTCATTTGTTCCTGATGGTGCATTGATTTTATATTAGGGAAATAGACCTATAATCTCCAGTTAATTTTACCGATAATAGTAGTACATAGATTTGAAAAGGGGTATTATCCGTATGAAAGCTATGGCTATTTTAAGAGAATGCAGCTTTGAAAGCACGCAGGATCAGAGGCGCAGCATTACCTCTTATGCTCGATCCGAAGGCATTGATGTAGCTTACTGGTATCAAATCTTTGAGGACAATTACAAAGATATTTATGAGAAACTGCCCAAGTTAGGCGCAGTAATCGTAACTAAGGTATCCAGAATCTCGAAAGAGGTAGCAACGCTTGATGAATTTAAGGTCATGCTTCATAACCATAGTGTTGAGTTAATATCCATGTACAGCTAAGGGGTATTGATGTGCGGCAGCCGGTCTACAGTGACCGGTTGCCGTTTTTGCTGTATATGGAGTTTTTTTATTGTAACAGGTGGGAAAAATAACGCATGAACAACCTTGCTTTCTATAATCCGTTGAAGCTGTTCCATATTCATAATGAAGGAGGTAGAATTTTTTGAAAAGAATCCTATTCTGTATCTGTTTCGTATCCGTTCTGATCGGTCAGCAGCATGTTTATGCAAAGCCTCAGCTGGATTTAGCGGAAAACGCGATTCAGACCATAGAATTTTCCTCTTCCTATATTAAGGAAATGCCATTGCGGCATGATGAACAAGAGAGGCATATTGCTGAATTAATGGCTCCCGATACGAAGTTTTCTCGGAATCTTATATTGAAAATAGACGGTAAGATTGTTAAGCGAGATATATTTTGGAACAGCAGGTTGATGATCGGGGATGTGGATAATGATCATCTCCCTGAAGTTTTCGTGTACGAATATTCAATCGGAAGCTCAGGGGCCATGGGGCTGTCGGTCTTCCGTATGATGGGGAAGAGATGGACGAGTATTTTTAGTGACCCAGAGGATATATCGCAGCCTAACGAAGAACAACGTTTCACCGGTAAGCTTGCAGGTCATAACCGGATTACATTCTATGATAACGTAACTCAGCTATCGGGTGAGCTAGATCTGGCGGGATCGCGTTTCTCCGAAAAGCAATTAGAAAATATGAGCTTTCAAACGGATCCTATTTCAGAATATATTATTCATTTTGAAAACATCGGTTGTCAAATGGAGACGGTTAGATGGATTTTTGCGTTTTCGCATCCAAACGCCGTTCTTTCCGTACATGATAGTTATTTGTATGATTTTAAAGAAAAGGTTTTTAGGCTTTATGAAACCAAAATCCGGAGCAATGAACAAACCTTAGCACATAGGAGCTATTATTAATAGCGTTGGTTAACGGCTCCGCATTGTTGAACGAACAGAAGAGCGCATACAGGGAGGGATTAATGGAGCGATGCCTCATTCACCGAGGATTTCGGAGGAAAGCCTTCGAACGTGTCTAAAGGAGCAATATGATTTAACTTCTGCCACACTGGAGTATCTTCCCTTGGGCCTTGATTACAGCTCCGCCGTGTATCATGCGGTTAGCGAGAAGGGAACGGACTATCTGCTCAAAGTCACGTCCAGGCCGTTATACGAATCGCAATATCTGGTTCCCCAATATCTCAACAGCCAGGGGATTACATGTGTGGTGGCTCCCGTTTCTACCCGGTCCGGTGCACTGTGGGCTCATCTGGAGGATTGGAGAGTTGTCGTCTATCCCTTTATCAACGGGGAGTCCAGCTTCAAGGGCATGTCTGCCGGGCAGTGGGAGAAGCTCGGGACCATCTTTAAACGAATCCACCGGATCCAACTGCCGCCAGAAGGATTTAATTCGCTTCGACAAGAGACCTTTGATTCGTCGGAATATGTTCGTTGGATACAAATCTTTGAGGATCAACTGACGCTTTTTGAAGGCGGGAATACATTAGAGCGTACACTTCATGCTTCTTGGATAGAGCATGAGTCATCGATACGGATGAAGTTGGCTTCATTGGAAAAGCTGGCGGTATTGCTCCAAGCTCGAACAATTCCGCATGTCATCTGTCACGCGGATCTGCATCCGGCCAATGTGATCCGAGATGACGCTGGGCGAGTGTTTATCATTGATTGGGACGAGGTGATGCTTGCTCCCAAAGAGCGAGATTTCATCTTTGTCAGTCATCCGCATGCTCATGCCTTTTTTCAGGGGTACGGAGCTGCAGAGGTGGATGATGAGGTGCTCGCCTATTACCGCTTGGAAAGGGTTCTTCAGGATGTAATTGAATGTGCCCGTAACGTCTGGCTCAGGGAGGACTTGGACGAAGATGCCAAGGCGGATGCCATCAAGTTGTTTCAGGTTATTCTGGCGGAAGAAAAATAGAGAGCAGCAGATCGGCTAGGAAGGTCCTCCGGAATTCCCCGGTGCACGGATAAACCTATAAGGAAGCTGGAGGTGTAATGCTTGCCCGACGAAATCCCGGATAAGAATATATTTATGATGTGTCCGGCTCTGGATCCTGCGGCACTCCGCGATCTTCCGGCGGGGTATCGTATACGAAGGTGCCGTAAAAGCGAACTGGAAACCTGGATGGAGTTTCCATTCGACGATCCAAATGAGGCTAAGGCATACAGGGGCTTCATGGAATCGTTTTTTCAAAATGTTTATGCCCCAAAAGAGGCTCTGTTTTATGAAAAATGTCTCTTCGTATGCGATTCGCAGGATCGCCCGGTGGCAACCTGCTTTGCCTGGAAGGCGTACGATCGGATTACGACGATCCATTGGTATAAGGTATTAAAATCCTGCGAAGGAAACGGAATTGGGAGAGCGCTGCTGTCTGCCGTTATGCAAAGCCTGAGCAAAGACGACTATCCGGTGTTTCTTCATACGCAGCCTGGAAGTTACCGGGCGATCAAGCTGTATTCGGATTTCGGGTTTTGCCTGCTAAGTGATCCGGTGATTGGCAATCGAACAAATGACTTGGAGGAATGTCTCCCGATTTTACGCCAATACATGCCCTTGCAGGCTTATCAGGCACTGAAGATAACCGAAGCACCGGCGTTCTTTTTAGAGGCAGTGAATTCATCCTCTAACGTAGAATTTTAGTTCATGAAGTCCCTTTTGACGCAGCCCGTTTCGGGTTGCGTTTTTTATTTGGCGAAGGACAAGAGGGGGACCAACGGGAGAAATAAAACATTACTTTGACAGATAGAGTAATCTAGAGTAGTATTACTCTATCAGATAGAATAGTTCGGCAAGGAGGGCTCGGTATCATTAGGAGCGACATCATTCGCGGGCATTTGGACCCCATTATTTTACGCCTGATTATGGAGAAGGATAGATACGGCTATGAAATCTCCAAAGAGATAAGCCTGCGTACCAAGGACAGATTCCAAATCAAAGAGGCTACATTGTATGCGGTATTTCAGAGGCTGGAAAACAAGGAGCTTATTGAGTCCTATTACGGTGATGTCTCTCACGGCGGACAGAGGAAATATTATCGGATTACCACGCTAGGCAAGGCTTATCTGCGGGAAACGGTGCAAGAATGGCAAGAAATCAAGGAAATTATCGACGTGTTCATGGAGGGATTGTAATTGAAATCAATCAAGCAGCATGTAGACGAATTGTTCAAGGGTATTCCGGATAGCGAGAAGAAGAAGGTCATCAAGCAGGAAATTGTGGCCAATCTTCAGGAGAAGGTATTCGACCTCATGGAGCAGGGGAAGGAAGAGGAGGATGCCATCAACAAAGCGATCGTTGAGTTCGGGGACGTTGAGGAAATCAAGCAGCAGCTTGGGCACAAGCTTCCTACAAGAAGAAGCAACGCCAAATTGAATCTCGGCTTTTCGATCTGGGGCAGCCTGCTGATCATCGCGCTTGTTGTATTCGTGAATTTCTATTATACGCCGGATGTGATCTGGTTCGTTTACCCGACATTTGCTGTTCTCTGGTGGCCGTTGTCCATGGTTTTCAGTTGGTTGCGCTTAAGATGAGGAGGCCAAGTGATGGATAGGCAGCAAGTTGGTTTTGCGGCGGTTGGCAGTCTAATGAGTATCTTGTTCTTTATGATTGTGAATTACTTAACGTCGCCAAGCGAGATCTGGTTTATATACCCCGCCTTTGTGTTATTGTTCTGGCCGCTCAGCTTGGCTTCCGTAAGAAAAGGCTACTACAAGCTGTATTCCATACTCGGCGGCTTACTCGTCATCGTCTTTCTGCTAACGATTAATTACATGCAATTCCCTGAGTATCCGTGGTTCTTCTATGCCGTATTTCCGGTACTCTGGTGGCCAATTGTGACGTACAGCGGGTCAAAGGCAAAGACATTAACCTTCGCCGTTATCGCGAGCGTTAGTACGATTGCGTACTATTCGATCTTAAATGCCGCTATGTCATCCGGTTATCCTTGGGCGATCTACCCTGCCTTTGTTGTGTTATGGTGGCCGCTTGCTCTGTATTATGCCCGAAAGAAGGAGTATTATCGATTTTCCATATCAGCCAGCGTACTGGCGGCGGTGTTCTTTATCATTGTAAACGCGGTTTCTTCGCCGGATACCATATGGGCGATCTACCCCGTCTTTGCTATTCTGTGGTGGCCGCTCAGCATGTACTATTTTGGAGTCAAAAGAATAAAGGATTAGTCGCTCACAACAAATAGAAGTCCACAGGGACAGAGGGAAACAATATGCCTACTCCAACAGTACGTCAATTGAAGCAAGACATCGCTCCTTACGAGAAATCGCTTGCAAGGAAAAGCATCATGCAAATCATAAATACAATCCTGCCGTTTGTGCTGCTTTGGTATTTTGCCTTTCTGTCGCTCTCGGTATCTTATTGGCTTACACTAGCAATTGCCGTTGCTGCGGCCGGATTCGTCATTCGGATATTCATCCTTTTTCACGATTGCTGTCATCAGTCCTTATTCAAAAGCAAGAGATTAAACGAAATAGTCGGAACGATTACGGGCATTCTTACTTTCCATCCTTATCATCAGTGGAAGCATGCGCACTCCATTCACCATGCCACAAGCAGCAACCTGAATAAAAGGGGGACGGGGGATGTCTGGATCCTTACGGTGGAAGAATATTTGCAATCCTCCCTCTGGAAGCGTTTGAGTTACAGGCTGTACAGAAATCCTTTCGTTATGTTCGTGCTTGGACCTTTCTATACCATGCTTATCGAAAATCGCTTCAACCGGAAAAACGCCAAAGCCAAAGAACGCATCAATTTGTATTTAACGAATTTGGGTATTGTGGTATTGGCAGGCCTGGTTTGTTGGGCTGTTGGATGGCAGGCCTTTCTGCTGATTCAGCTTCCGATCTTCTATCTCTCCGGCGCGGCCGGTATCTGGCTCTTTTACGTGCAGCACCAATTCGAAGACAGCTATTTCGAGAAGGAAGAGAATTGGGACTATGTGAAGGCCGCGATAGACGGAAGCTCGTATTACAAGCTGCCTAAGCTGCTGCAATGGCTGACCGGAAATATCGGTTTTCACCATGTTCATCACTTGAGCCCAAGAGTACC
This sequence comes from Paenibacillus glycanilyticus, assembly GCF_023715145.1. Lineage (GTDB taxonomy): Bacteria > Bacillota > Bacilli > Paenibacillales > Paenibacillaceae > Pristimantibacillus > Pristimantibacillus glycanilyticus_A. The sequence goes on from NZ_JAMBNP010000002.1 coordinate 33,986, forward strand.
GAACTATTACTTGGAAGAAGCTCATGACAAGACGCCGGCTCTGCACAATGTGACGACGATCACGATTGCCTCCAGTCTGCAAGCCATTCGCTTTCGTCTATGGGATGAGAGCAACAAGAGATTTATCGGCTTCAAAGAGTTAAAACAGTGGGCCAAACAGAAGTAGATGCACTCCTTTTGGTTATATAAAACCGCCCTCTTCATCAACGAAGAGGGCGGTTCTTATTTATCTCAGTTATGGCTAATCCGATCTTTCAAATAAGCGTAAATACCAATTATGATAATGCCAACAGCAGTGCCTAGTAGTGAATACATGTTGTCTCTCTCCTTTTGTCTCTCACGCAGCGATCTCGGATAACCATACGATTGCATGGTTTACGCCCTCGAACTCATGATGCTTCAATCTTGCCGTATCTTCGGTGGTTCCCCTATTTGAATCCCTGTTTGTTGCGGATATCGTTGGATTAACAGTAGCCGTGTATTGAATGCCGGCATTCAGCAGTCTCGGAAGCCATTCCTCGGACAACCATTTCATGTCTTCTTCCAGGACCAAGATATGACTGTTATCGAATAAAGCTTTCTTTGCCTTCTTCAAGACAGCCAATTCAATCAATTTATCTAAAGGCTCGCGCAGCTCATCTCCAACGGCAAAGGAATTCCACCGAATCACGACAGATTCAATCACGTCATCCCAAAAAATGTGAGCTTTTTTATAATCGTATCCCATCATAATTCTTCCCTTCATAAATGAATGTCTTTCTGATACCTTCACTATAATACGAAAATCGATCATACATGTAATTAATATATTTTAGATTTGCTATAGATACGGTATATACCCTTCGCATGATCGGCATATGGACAGAAAATCCAGCGGAGAGTAGAATGGATGAAATGATTTTGACCGAGCTTGAATGCGCTTCCATCTTTTTCATTACATAAAGATCCGTAAGGAGATTATTGTTCATCTGGAGGTAACGAACCGGGTGTTGTTTGATCAGTTATCCATTCCTTTGGAATTTGAGGAGAACGGTAGAATATTGACTGATTTGACGGACAAGCAGGCGGGAGACAACATCAAGCAAATCAGTTATTTAGATAAAGTGTTCGAATCCAAACGCGGCTGGTATCGGGCAAAAATCAACGGGAAGCAAAGCATGGTCGTATACGAGTCAAACAGGCTTGGCTGGAAGATTGTCACGGGCGTCAGTCAGGACCGTGGACACCTTGACCAAGTTTTATAGGCTGGCATGGTCACTCAATATGACATAGAGGATGAAGCTCTGTCATGGGAGATTATCAAGATCACTCTTCAGCCTATTATTAAAAATGTATGCCATCATGCGTTTGTTCATACGGGCGGAAGAGGAATTGGTGAAATTTGCCCAGTAGGCTAACTTCAATTCATAAGATGGAAGACGGTGACGTGGTTGTCAATGACGAGGTGTTCAGAGGACCTGACTTTTTGGGGGGGGGGGAGAGGCCGGCTGCATGGCGAGTGTAACCAAGAATGGCTTCTGGTGGTGGAAAACCTTCGCAAGCGTAGGCAATACGCATATCAAAACGTTGGAATCGCCAGGGCAGGCTTATAATGAAACCGATTAGGAGTTTGATAACGCATTTAATCAGTTCCTTAACGAAATGAAGGTCCGCGGCCAAGCTGACTCCCGCGCTTCGATGGGGTCAGCTTGTTTTTCTGTTTAATTTACCTTATGAATCTCGGAAATTTGCTGCTTCCGGTATTCTCCGGGCGACAGACCGACCTGCTTCTTAAACATCCGGTTAAAGGATGTGATGTTGGCATATCCGACCTGCATGCTGATGTCTTGAATGGACAGCTCGGAGACAACGAGCAGCTCCTTTGCCTTGCGGATGCGAATCTCGTTCAGATGGTCGCTAAAGTTGGCCCCTGTCTTTTCTTTAATAAAGACGGACAAATACGCAGGGGACATGTTTAGCAATTGGGCCAAATAAGCAAGCGACAGATCCTGAGAGAAGCGGGTGTGCAAAATATCCATAATAAGACCCGCGATTGGTTCTTGCTGCTTCTGAGCGTCATTGGTGAAGGCGGCAACCTGTTCAAGAAGCTCTGTAAACGTATCCAAATAGTCCTGGACCGTTCCGCATGCATCTAATTGCTTGATAACGGAGTAGATTTTCTCGACGGCTTCGGCTTCCAGATGCAAGGGTTCGAGATGAACCCACACTTTGGCGGCCGTAAGGATCGATAAGTGCCGGTAGGCTTGAATGGTTGCGCCGCTTTTGGCAAAATGGTCAATCAATTGGGACACCAACTGCAGGGCACCCTCGGCATTGGCCGATTGCAAAAAAGAGCCAAGAGCCTGCTCGTGCTTAGGACTTAATAAAAGGGGAGGAGCTGTCTTCAGCTTGTCGACTACTTGAATTTCCTCGGTCAGGTTCGCTTGCTTGGCCATCTCTTGCACTTGCAGATAGGCGGAGCCAAGCTCTTTGTAACGAACGGTCTGCATACCGACTGCTATCGTGATATAGCAGCGGTTATTCTTCCCTATCAACATCTGTTTCAACGTATGCATAAAGGAGGCAATTTTCTCGCGATCAGCTCCATAGAAGATGGTGACAACGCGATCGGTCTCAATCTGGAACATATCCGTGTCGTTGAATCGTTCGCTTATCCTAATCTGGAGCGATTCGGCGATGCTGTGAAGGAGAACCTGCTGTTCATCGCTAACGCAAGCTGCTTTTGGAAATCGGAAATGAAAGAGCACAACATGACAGCTTCGGTTGGCAGGCAGCCGATTGCTCCCGTCTGCGCTGGGAATGCCGTTAATATTTCTCAGCCGGTTTAAGCATTCCAAGCGAGACAGGGCAGAGAATTCGGTTGAGTTCGAACCTAACTTCTTAAAGCTGTGGGAAGGCCCTTTCCGCATAGACATTCTCATGAAAGGAACCCCGCTTTCCAGTTGTATTTGTCCATTTATTCATATTAATTCCATTAGGTGAGGCTTGGATTAAGATAATGTTATCGCAATGTCAAATAAAAGACAGACCCGATTTAAGAAACTATGCAGCAATTACTGACTTTCCGGGAATCCCGCTAATCTTCTAAAGAGCTGTATGGTATCCAATGAAATGTGAATAGGCATTCCGCATCCGCTGGATTAAACTGTCTGTGAATTAGGCAGCAGCAATCTTAATAGAAGCGGAGTGTGTGAGGAATGAACAGGTTGTTCAAACAAGCGCGGAGGCGGTTCATCGCGGGAACGATGACGGTAGCGCTTGTCGTAACGGGATTGCCGATTGGCGCATCCGGAACGGCTAACGCGGAGGCGGTACCACTTGAACCGGAGTTGCTCATTACGGAAATCGTGGCAAATTCTCCAAACTATACGCCTCCGGGCGGGAGCGGTACTGACGATAACGCATGGGAATATGTCGAGCTGTACAATAACAGCGATTCTGCTCTCTCTCTTAATGACTACGTGATTACTCGCGACAGCTATAACGGCGGTGCTCATTACGAGTATCTAATGGAAGCGGGCCGCGTGCTTGAGCCTCATCAGACCATGGTTGTAAAAGGACAAAGCAACGCTTCCGATCAGGCGACAGCAGCCGACCATAACACGCTTGCCTCGTTCAACTCGGTCTACCATACCGAACTGCCCGAATCCCAAGTCGCCTATATGGACCAGTCCAGCGGAGGCAATCTTCCAAACACGGGCACGCAGACGGTATCCGTGAAACGTTCTTCGAATAAAGAAACGGTTGTCTCCGCGAGATATAACGACGTTGACGCGTCCGGAGCGCCGTTGATCAACTCTTCTAACAACATTGACGACAGCAATGGCAAGAGCATCGTATTCGCCTATAATCCGCTGACGGGAGCAACCGCCATGACGAAGCTTGCATCTAAGCAAGCGCCAACGCCGGGAAGCTTAATCGCAGGTCAGCCGGTTGTGGATACGGATGTTCCGGCGACGGTGCCTCCCGTGTTAACTCATACTCCGCAGGCGACGCCGATTGAGCCGCAAAATTATTCCGTGACGGCTGATGTGGTCAGCGACGGGACTCTGCTGTCCGCCAAGCTCTATTATAAAAAAGCGGAAGAATCCGCTTATACCTCGGTCCCTATCAGCTTCAAGGATGGTGAAAGCGCGATTACGGGCGTTATTCCGGAAAACGCGATGCAGGGAACCGGCAAGGTGAATTACTATATCGAAGCTTCTAATTCGGCCGGCACGACAAGGAGCCCGTCTGCGGCAGACAGCTTCTACGAGCTGCAGATCGCGCAGCCGGAACAGCCCGAAGAACCCGAGCCTGGGCAGCCTCCCGTTCTGCTCATTTCGGAAATCGTGTTTAACACTCCCAATATCGGCAGCGGCGACGTAAACGCTTGGGAATACTTCGAGATTTACAACAACAGCCACGAGCCGATTGCGCTGCAGGACTACCAAATCCATTATTTTAACGGCTCTGCATTGGCGTATCAGTGGACATTCAGAGACAACAAGACGATTCAGCCGAACAAGACGATGGTTGTGCGGGCTTATTACGGCGATGAGCAAAACGGCTCGCTGGACAAGTTTAACGGTGCCTATAATGTGTCGCTTACCGACAGTGACATAGTCTCTTTTGACCATCCGTCCGGCAATCTCATCAACGCAAACGAACATACGGTATCGATCGTGAAGAAGACGGGCGACGCGGTCGACACGATCGTATCCGCCAAATACAATGACGGTTGTCCGGCCGAAGCGGCGACCAATTGCGATGACTTGAATAATACTTCCGTCATCTACAAGGTGGACGGGCAAACAACAAAGCAAATGGAGAAGGTAGGAAGCAAGGTTGCCCCGACTCCGGGTTCCCTGGTTGCCGATCAGCTCTCGCCTCATATCGAGCATGCGCTGGCAGCGGGTTCTACTTTGGAGAAGGATCTTCCGATCTCCGCCGTCATTACGAGTGCGGCAGGCTCTATTCAAGGAGCGAAGCTTTACTTCAAGACGGATAAAGATGCGGACTATACCTCCGTCAATATGAACGCGGGGACAGAAGACCGTTATAGCGCGGTTATTCCCAAGGAAGCAATCGGCAAGGAATCCGAGTTCCTCTATTACTATATCGAGGCAACGGATGGCGTCCATGCGAGAAAGAATCCTTTCTCCGGCGATCCTTATAAAATCAAGGTGTTCCACTCGGTATCGGATGACGCGCCTTCGCTTCTCATCACGGAGCTCGTGCCGGATGACAAGGGCAGCGACATGTACGAATATATCGAAGTGTACAACAACGCGAACCGCAGCGTTAATCTGAAGGACTATACGATCTACTACGAATTTTCCCATGGCGCTACGATTAGGTGGGATTTGACGGAGGACTTTGTTCTGCCTTCCGAGCAAGCGGCGATTATTTGGGTCAAGTCCGATTTGAGCCTCGACAAGTCGCTGGCAGACTTTAATGCGCATTGGAGCTCGGTGACGGGTTCAGCCGTGAATCTGACCACCTCTCAATTGACGTCTCTTTATTCGATCGGGATGGATAATACCGCCGAGGGACGGATCTTGATTGCGCCGGATGCGGCGGATTGGGTGGGCCATTGGGGAGGCGCTATTTCCCAGGCTTGGTATAATGTTGCCAAGGACGAAGTGAATGACGACGGGAAAAGCGTTGTGTATGAATATCCGAAAGGCGATCCGAACCCGCAATTCCTGAACCGGATGTTCGAGCGTTCCGCGGGACAAACGGCTACGCCGGGAGCGATTGTCGAAGGACAGGTACCTGCGTTGTCCATCGAAATTCCGGAGGATACCGCAAAGCCGGTGATTTCCCATGAAGCGCCATCAGGCAGCCAGCCTTTCGGCAGCTTGACTATTACGGCCAATATTACGGACGACGTTAAAGTAGACCGGGCAACACTCCTGTTCAAAAGAACGGGCGATTCCGCTTACCAGGAAGTTAACCTGCTTCGTTCGTTAACGAATCCAAATGAATACAGCACTGCGATAGCCGCGGATAAAATGCTCGGAGCTGGCGCAATCGAATATTTCATCGAAGCGGCGGACGGACAGAACGTTGCCCGTTCGACAGACGGCGGTACCGCCTTATATAAAGTAACGTTTGAACCAAAGAGCGGGCTTTGGCTCGATGTTGCTCCTAACAGCTTCCTGAAAGGCAATGCCCGCATTCAAGGCAATGCCCTCGAAGCGGGACGAGCGCTCGATTTGAAAGCGGACAGCCAGACGCTTGCCGGTGAGAAAGCGTTAAGTGACAATGCTTATCTGACGTTTAACGCCGACAATATGGAGAAGAGCTTTAACGACGGCTTGTACGTAAACGGGCAGCTGGTCTCGACGTTCCCTAACGTATCCTATTTGGCGCCTCACGTCGCAACGGTGCCGAAGAGTCTGCTGAAGCCGGGCAGCAACGTGCTGCTCGTAACGGCGGGCAACAAGCTTGATCCGCTTGGCAAGGAAGGCAATAACGATGATTATAGGATCGAGAACATTAAGTTTTTACTCGGGAGCGGCGAGCAAGCAGCCATTACGGCAAGAGGCAAGGTGCTCGACAAAGACCAATACACGGTCGTTGATCCGGCAAAACGGCAAAAGGTCGGCGACAGCTCCGGCTACTTCGAATATCTCGAATTGACCGTCAACCTGCCTGAATCGATGTTCTACGGCAAAGCCGCAACAATCGATACAAAGACACTCTCGGACGGCGAGCATCTGTTTGAGGTATCCGACGCCGAAGCGGGAACAAAAGCGAGCGTATCGGCGATCGTCGACAACACTATCCCGGTGTTCGAGGAGTTCTCGGTCAAGGACGGCGAAACGTACAGCGGCAATATTACGCTGAACATCAAAGCAACGGATGCGACCTCCGGTATTGGCACGACTACGGCAACGCTTGACGGCAAAGCCGTGACACTGCCTTCCCAAGTGAAAGCTTCCGGGCTTTCAACAGGCGAGCATATCTTCCGCGTTACGGTCAAGGACAATGCCGGCAATGAAGCGGTTCGCGCGGCAACGTTCAGCGTGGGCAACGAAATACCAAGCAAGTCCTTTGAGCCAACGCCAAAGGATAACGCAACAAACGTTAGTCAAAACGCGCAGCTCAGCGTGAAAGTCAGCGACCCGAACGGGGATGCGATGGATGTCAGCTTCCGCGAGGCATTCCGTTACAACTACAGCAATCGCAGCGATATCGAAGGCTTCTCCAATTCGACGGACCGTGAGCCTCCGCTCGAGCTGAGCCCGGCCGGCGAAACGGCGATTACTGCAGAAGCGGTCAATCAGGTGAAGGCCGTTGACGGCACTTATTTCGTAACAAACGCGGACGGCTTGTTCCCGTATCAGCGCTACGACTTCAAGCTTGATCAAGAGCCAGTCGATATCGCGAACGTTGAAGTGGTCTGGACAGGACATTCGCTGCCGGACCGCCAAGTCACGTTATATACGTGGAACTACAACACGAGCAAGTGGGTAAGAGCCGCATCGGGCGTTGGAGCTGAAGACTTCGAGCTGAAGGCGACGGTCAGCGTTCAGGACATGGTCAAAGACAACACGATTCACGTGCTTGTACAGGATCTCGTTCCGACAGCCGAAGACGGAGTAGACTTCAGCTTCGCATGGGCGAGCGACACGCAATATTACTCCGACTCTTATCCGGAGATTTACGACAAAGAGATGAAATACGTGGCGGATATGAAGGACGAGAAGAAGATCTCCTATCTCATTCATACCGGCGATTTGGTCGACGACTTCAACCGCCCGGACGAGTGGAAGGTTGCAAGCGACAGCATGAAGCGCCTCGAGGATGCCGGTGTTCCATATGGCGTCGTGACGGGCAACCATGACGTCAATCATGATGAATCCAATTACACGGAATATTGGAAGTATTTCGGCCGCGAGCGTTTCGAAGACCAGCCATATTACGGCGATGATCTGAACAACAACCGCGACCACTATGACTTGATCTCGGTGAAGGGACAAGATTTCCTGATCATGTACCTGGGCTGGAATATCCAGGACAACACGGTGGAATGGGCAAACGAGGTGCTCAAGAAGTACCCGGATCGCTATGTTATCATCGGTACCCACGAGTATATTTCGCCAACCGGTGCTTATTCCGGGCAAGGCGAGATGATCTGGAACGAAATCGTGGCGAAGAATGACAATGTCAAGATGGTGCTCTGCGGACACTTGCATGGCGTTGCCTATAACGTCAAGCATGTCGAAAACAGCGACCGCGTCGTTATCGAGATGCTGGCGGATTATCAATCCGGACCGCAAGGCGGGCAAGGCTACATGAGATTCCTGGAGTTCAATCTGGCCGCTAACCAAATCCACGTGACAACTTACTCGGCTTATATGAACGACAGCAATTTCTTCGAGGAAGAGGGCAAAGACGACTTCCTGCTGCCATACAAGACGCAAGATCCGAGCAAGCAGGTTGCCACTGATTTTGTCGGAGTGAACGTCTATGGCAGCAAGGAGATTGGCAGCCAAGCTAATGTGGCAAGCGGAGGAGCGGCTGCCGCAAGCTGGCCGAATCGCTCGGGCAACACGATTTACAATTGGTATGCGATTGCGACGGATAGGAACGGGGACAGCGCAGCTTCGGATATTTGGAGCTTCTCTACCGGCAGCTCAACCGTACCGCCGACAAGTCCAACCAATCCGACTCCTCCGTCGAGTCCTGATCCTAACCCTGATGTTACGGTTATTTCCCCGAATGCGATTCCAGCAACGGGAGAGGTTACATTAAAGCCTGACGCAGGCAAGAAAGGGATCGCGCTTAGCGGCGATACGCTTGCCAAGATTGGCAGCCGCGAAGTCAGAATCGAAACGGGCAACAACGGTATCGTAACCATCCCGTCCGAGGTTCTGAAGTCTCTAGGCGGAAAGCTGGGCGACGGAGGCCAATTGGTTGTTCAACTGAATGAAATCGCTCAGACATTGGTCGATCAAGCAGAAAATGCGGCGGGAGCGGAACGGAAAGCAGTGATGGAAGCAAAAGGCGCTACTTTGCAGCTTTCATTTGGCTTGCGCGATAAATCCGGCAAGCTTACGGATATTGGCGCGCTGCCAAGCCAGATCAAGATCGAGCTGAAGGCTGATGCGATCGACAACGTCAAGCTCGCGGGCATTTACCGTATCGACGAGAGCGGCAAGGCCGTCTGGATTGGCGGCGAGTACGCAAACGGCAGCTTTACGGCTTCGGTTAATCAACCCGGCAAGTATATCGTCTTGGCATACAACAAGCCTTATTCGGACGTGTCTTCAACCAACTGGGCGTACGATTACGTACAGGAGCTTTCGTTCCGAGGCATCGTAAATGGCATCAGCGAGGTTAAATTCGGAGCAAATCAGCCAACGACGCGCGCGGAATTCGTGACCCTGCTCGCTAGAGCTCTTGGTCTTGCCGGCTCCGCTCCGACGGCTTCCAAGTTCAAGGACGTTAAAGCGGGAAGCTGGTATGCGGATGCCGTAGCCGCGGCCGTACAGGCGGGAATCGTGACAGGCATTACCGCCGACCGCTTCGAGCCGGACAAACGAATCAGCCGCGAGGAAATGGCGGTCCTGATCATTCGCGCTCTCGAGTACAAGGAAGGCACTTCTATTCCGGACTCCGGCGAGGTTTCGTTCAAGGATGCCGGCAAGATCAGCGCATGGGCACAAGAAGCGATCGAGAAAGCGAACGCGCTAGGCATCATGACGGGCCGCGAGAACGGGCAATTCGCTCCGCAAGCGAATGCAACCCGTCTGGAAAGCGCTAAGGTCATCTACGAAATATTGGAACAATTGAAATAACCGGCAGCTATCGCCGAGCCGGCGCATAGGGACTCTAGTCTCCTTTGCTCCGGCTCGGGTTTTACCTAAATATAAGGAAGTATAATTTTTCTCGATACGGGGCTTATATTTCAATCGCGAAACGTATGCTGCTCCTCCTAAGGCCGGCGCAACCGTTTACGCTAGTCCAAGGAGGTTTGTTCCATTTATGAAAAAGGCGACTGCGCTATTGGCCGTCTGTCTGTTCCTGTTTGGCATTGTTCCGCATGCGTACGCGCATATGAACACCTACGGCTATTCGGACATTAACGTGAATGGCGGGCAGATTGAATACGATTTGTATTTGGATATTACGGAAGTATCCCAGTGGATGGATATGCGCTCCGGCGGAGTGTTCATTATCGATCCCGGTAAATCTTCGCCGGCTGAAGGGGAAGTGTCGTGGACGGAAGAGGATTTGCGCCCGCTTATTGCGGAATCGCTTGTGCTGAAGGCTGGCGACGAAGCTCTGGAGCCGAAGATCAGCGATATTGCCGCCAAGGATAGAAACAACGGCTTATGCTTGTTCATGAAGCTTACCTATGAGCTCCCAAGCGGTGCTTCCGAGTATAGGATCGATTATAACTTTTTCTTCGATACCGATCCGGCACATCAGAACTTCGCGACAATCCGAGAAGCGGATTCCTCCAAGGATATCGTATTTAACAGCAGCAACAAGACGGTGACCGAGAAGCTTGGGGCATCGGCCGCGGATGCGTCCAGTACGACGGTTGAAGTACCGAACTGGCTCATGTCGATGTGGGAGTATATGCGGATTGGCTTTGAGCATATCTTGAGCGGAATCGATCATCTGCTCTTTATTGCCGCACTTGTCATCGCGAAGCAGCGCAAACGGGATTACGTGAAGGTGCTGACGGCGTTTACGATCGGGCACAGCTTGACGATCGCGCTTTCGGCCCTTGAGCTTGTAAATCTGCCTCCCGCATTCGTTGAGCCCGTAATTGCGCTAAGCATCGCTTATGTGGCGGTCGAGAATATTTGGCTCAAAAAGGTGAAGCGCCGCTGGATCATTGCCATGGGCTTTGGCCTGATCCATGGCTTCGGGTTCGCCGAGGTGCTGCGCGGCGCAATGAGCGACCGATTCCTGTTGACCTTGTTCTCCTTTAACGTTGGCGTCGAAGTCGGTCAATTGGCGGTTCTGGCCGTGTTGCTTCCGCTGCTCATTTGGGTCGGCCGCTTCAAAGCTTACAAGTACGCGAATTACGCGGCCTCCTCGTTTGTCGCCATAATCGGACTCTATTGGTTTGTAACGCGGATTATTGAAGGCTAATCTCTGAACCATTGGACGAACGTTCTCCCTTTTAAGAAAAACTTAATGTTTTCCCTAGGTATTATTAAATAGTTTTTCTTATCCTATTGTTTAGATGGTACAGGAGGAGAAGGGAGAACGTTTCTCTATGGACTGGCAGATCAAGATCTCTATCTTGCGGCGATATGAGACCTATTGTTATCAGATTTGTTATTACCTTATCCAGAACGAGTCTAATGCTTCCCAGGCAGCTAAGGAGGCGTTGCTCAGCATCGCCGTCGATGCTTTCTTCTTTACGGATTCGGACGAGACGCGCAGGGAAAAGATCCGTCGCATCAGTATCGACAAGTCGTTGTTGTGGCAAGGAAATGGACTCAGAAACAATACAGTGGTATAGGCTGTCCCCCAAATAAAAAACCTCTTCTTCCGTTATACGGAGAAGAGGTTTTGCTGATTATTATCCCTTTAGTCTTAAATGCCCTGTGCGATCATCGCATCAGCGACCTTGACAAAGCCGGCGATGTTCGCGCCGATTACCAGGTTGCCGGGAACGCCGTACGCCTCGGAAGCCTTCACGCTTTCGCTGTAGATGCTGTGCATGATCAGCTGCAGCTTGGCGTCAACTTCCTCGAGCGTCCAGGACAATCTTGCGCTGTTTTGAGCCATTTCCAAAGCGGATACGGACACGCCGCCCGCGTTAGCCGCTTTTGCCGGAGCAAACAGCACCTTGTTATCGAGGAAGACATCAATCGCATCCAGTGTGGAAGGCATGTTGGCACCTTCGCCAACCGCTTTAACGCCATTGCGAACAAGCAGCTCGGCGGATGCTTTGTCGATTTCGTTTTGCGTTGCGCAAGGAAGAGCGATATCGCAGGCAACCGTCCAGATGCCGGAACAGCCTTCTACATAGATCGCATCAGGGTGCTCAACGACATAATCCTTGCATCTGCGGTTCTCGACTTCTTTTAATCGTTTAATGGTATCGAGGTTAATGCCGGCTTCGTGATAGATGTAACCGCCGGAGTCGCTGCACGCTACAACCTTAGCGCCAAGCTGAATCGCTTTTTCCATCGCGTATATGGATACGTTGCCGGAGCCCGATACAACCACCGTGCTGCCATTAAAGCCTCGTCCCGCACTCTTCAGCATTTCTTCAACAAAGTAGACAGCTCCGTAACCCGTTGCTTCTTTGCGGCCGAGGCTGCCCCCGTAACCGAGTCCTTTACCTGTCAAAACGCCGGCTTCGTACGCGCCGACCAGCTTTTTGTATTGGCCGAACATAAAGCCGATTTCTCTTGCGCCAACGCCGATATCGCCTGCCGGCACGTCTGTATCCGGTCCGATATGCTTGCTCAATTCAGTCATAAAGCTTTGGCAGAAACGCATAATCTCCAAATCCGATTTACCTTTTGGATCGAAATCAGCGCCGCCTTTGCCGCCGCCGATAGACTGCCCGGTCAACGAGTTTTTGAAGATTTGCTCAAACCCGAGGAATTTGATGATGCTGGCATTAACGGAAGGATGGAAGCGCAAGCCGCCTTTATAAGGGCCGATCGCATTATTGAATTGAACGCGGAAGCCGCGGTTTACTCTTACCTTGCCCTTGTCATCTGTCCACGGAACCCGGAACGAAATGATCCGGTCAGGCTCGACCAACCGGTCCAGTACGGCATGCTCGATATATTTCGGATTTTTGGCGAGCACGGGAATTAAGGAGAGGAAGACTTCTTTTACAGCTTGATGGAATTCGGTTTCACCGGGATTGCGCTGCTGAACGACTTCAAATAACTGATCGATGTAGTTATGCGCGCCTTGCGTGTGCGTTTGTTCAACTTCCTGTACGAGACTCATGATAACAACACTCCTTATTTTGGATGAATGACAATAGTTATTTCACTTTTTAAATTAGTAGTTTAATATTAATATCAAATAATTAATCGCAACAATATTCAGATAAGATAAAGTTGATGCGTTTTGCGCATGAGGGATAGGGGATTTACTGTGGAAATTAGACAAATGCGATATTTTGTGGAAGTTGCGAAGAGAGAGCATGTGACAGAAGCCGCCAACGTCCTGCATGTTGCACAATCCTCTGTCAGCCGGCAGCTGGCGCAATTGGAAAGCGAATTAGGGGTGGATTTGTTTATTCGCAAGGGACGGAGAGTCAAGCTCACTCCGATAGGCAAGATCCTTCTGCAGCGCGTCGAGCAGATGCTGAACATGATGAACGAGGCCGAAAGAGAAGTGAAGGAATATTTGGATCCGGAAAAAGGGGTCGTTCGGATTGCCTTTCCGATCAGCCTGGCCGCGCATGTACTGCCCAAAGCCATCTATGCTTTCCGCAAGCGGTATCCGGAGGCCAAATTTCAGATGAGGCAAGCCCTCTATCATGATCTGGTTGACGGGGTGATGAACGGCGAATACAATCTGGCGATGATTGCCCCGCTGCCAAGCGAAGATAAACATATCAAGCAAAAGCTGCTGTTTAAAGAACAGATTGTGTCGCTTTTGCCCGTTCATCATCCGCTTGCCAACCGGCCTAGCATACAGCTGTCGGAGATTAGGAATGAATCCTTTGTCACCCTCCCCGAAGGAACTATTTTCCGGGAAATTGTATTAAAGGCTTGCAGTGAAATAGGCTTCACGCCCCATATTGCCTTTGAAGGGGATGATATTGATGCGCTCAAAGGGCTGGTGTCGGCGGGACTTGGAATCGCCCTGATGCCGGAAGTCACCTTGGTTGAGAGCATTCCGCAATCGACCGTAAAAGTTCCTTTGGCAGATCCGGCCGTAACTCGAAGCATCGGAATCATCTGCCCGGCAGAGCGCAAGCTGCTTCCGACGGAGCAATTGTTTTACCGTTTTGTTTCGGAATTTTATACGGAGGACTATAAACTATAGAACGAGCGAAACTCCTTGATCATCAAGGAGTTTTTTGTTGCCCAAACGCCGCGCTTTAATCTTCCGCTGAGAATAATTGGGAGGCCAATAGCGAAAGATACGGTTAACTAAAATGCCGATTCGAGGAAACGACACATGACGGTCAATAAAAAAACAGACCCTAAGGAAATTGTGCAATTGCTGCAGCAATTGAAGCAGTCCAGCGATTTTCAGACGATTCAACCCGCTGTTGGGGACAAACAGTTGAGTATCTCCTATTTTAAAACCATGATTGACGAAAGGCTGCTTCAGTCGAATGTCATTCTCTCCTTGCAAGATCGCGCGCTGGATTCAGATTTCAAGCAGCTTGAGGATTTAAAAACCTGGATTCCGATTGAGGATATAGAAATCACGGATCAGGTTGACCGCATTCAAGCCAAGCTATTGAGAGGCTGCGCAATTGCTTCTCTTGATCAGGATGCCGGCAGATATGCGTTGATCCATTTGGGAAGTATAGAGGGCTTGCGGAAAAACAACGATACGGAGAACGAATTCAGCGTTGTTGGTCCGAAGGTAGGACTTGTAGAGGATCTCGACATCAACATCGGCTTGTTGCGCTCACAGATCAATATCCCGACCTTGGTTGTCAAAGAGATAATAGTCGGCACGACCTCGAAAACAAGAGTGGCCATCGTTTATATAGATGACGTGACCAATAAGAAATACGTCCAGACGGTACAGCAAAGGCTGGAGCGAATCGACTATGACGTCATTTTTGATACATCCCAATTAGACCAGCTTATCTCGGACAACTCCCTGACACCGTTTCCATTATTTTTATCGACGGAACGCCGGGACCGGGTTGTATACGCGCTGATCACCGGCCAAGTTGCGGTTATTAGCGACGGATCGCCTTATTCCATTACGGGCCCTTCAACCTTGTTCGATTTCTTCCTTTCGCCGGAAGACTACTATCTGCCTTGGGTTTTGGGCTCCTTTTTCAGAATGATTCGTATTTTTGGCGTTATTTTTTCGTTATTTGCAACCTCCATGTATATCGCCGTTACTACTTTTCATTACGAGGTTATTCCGAGGGATTTACTCGAGCCGTTGATATTCTCGAGAAGAAACGTACCGTTTCCGCCGCTCCTTGAAGTGCTTTTTCTGGAGATTACGATTGAATTTCTCCGGGAGGCGGGAGCCAGGCTTCCAACAAAGATTGGCCAGACCTTGGGCATCGTAGGCGGTATCGTTATTGGTCAAGCGACGGTTCTGGCAGGCCTGACAAGCAATATTCTGGTCATTATCGTAGCCTTCTCGGCGCTGGCTTCGTTTGCGACGCCAATCTATAAGATGTCTAATGCGATTCGATTTCTGCGGTTCCCGATGATTTTTGCCTCATCGATTTGGGGAGCGCTCGGAATGTTTATCGGGATCGGATTTCTGCTTGTCCACCTTTCCCGTCTGACCTCATTAGGCATGCCGTATCTCGTGCCTATTCACCCTTTGAGAGTTAGGGACCTCAGAGACAGCTTTATACGTCCGTCGTATCAGTTCATTAACAAGCGGCCGGGCTATTTAAGAACGGAATCTACCGTGAAGTACAAGCCCGGGAAGGTAAAGAGAAGGAACGATCTTGATCGAGAATGATGGAAGAAAGCAGGAATGATGGAGTTGAGAAGCAGGACCCTCCTGATTGTCGCGTTATGCATGCTGCTTGCGGCATGCGGCGATACCAACGTTGTAAACAGCATTAAATTTGTCCAAACCATAGGCTACGATGCCGCCAAGAACGGGGTTACCAGCAGCGCGGTTATAGCCAACTACGAAGAACAAGGAAAGTTGAAGCTGGAATTTTACGTGACGGAATCCAAGTCCGTCTATGACACCATGCCCAAGCTTAACATGAAGCTGGACTTCCCGATCGAATACGGGCAGCTGAGGATGGCGTTATTCGGAGACAGCTTCGCGCGCAGAGGGATAGCGACGGCAATCGAAAGTTTGATCCGTGATCCCAAAATTTCCGCGAGAGCGCATATAGGCGTTGCGGATAGAGATGCCTTGGAGATGCTTAACATTGCCGAGAATAAGCGCGATCCCTATTTTTTGTCCGATTTGCTGGAACAGAATATGAAGTTTGGGAATTTGCCGAGGATGAATCTTCACTCGACGTTTTTTAATTATTATGGCAGCGGAAGGGATTTCTTTTTGCCGCATTTCACCATTGAACGAGATGAAATCAAACTTGACGGCTTAGCCTTGTTTAAAGGCGATAAATATAAAGTCAAAATTGGCGTTACAGATTCCTTCTTGCTGAAATTGCTGCTGGAAGACTCCTTGAACGGGAGCATCATGGTTCCCGTGGCAGGCGGGAATCAAACCCGCCAGGAGTATTTCCTGATGAACAGCATCAAATCCAAACCAACCTATAAGGTGATCCGTGCCGGTTATCCGGCCTCCATTGCTATTCACGTGAATCTTAAAGCCCAAGTTAAGGATGTTCCTCAATGGATTGATCTTACTTCGGAGGATGAGCTTGCCTTGCTTGAAAAAAGCATTGAGGACTACTGCGTGAAGGAAATACAGAATTTGATCTCCTTATGCAAGAGCAACGAAGTGGATCCGCTGGGCTTGGGAGACCTGATAAGAAGCCGTTCGAAGAATTGGGATTCACGGCAATTTGATAAGCATTATAAGGAATTAACAACGACGGTAGTCGTGAAAGCGCGCATTATCCGGACCGGCGCTAGCGGGTAGGACGTAAAGCCATTCTCTTTGGGAGGTGACAACAGATTGAGCCAGGTAACCAGCGAACAGTATACAATATCTCCCTACTTAATTATTTTTCCCCTTTATGTGGGCATGGTGGGAGTTGGAATACTGACTTACCAAAGAAGAGTAATGGAGCACGCCGGTTATAATTCATGGGTCTCCCTAATAATAACGGGGCTTAGCATGCACCTCCTCCTATGGATGCTTTACAAAATCTTATCATCCATCGAGGACTCGCGTGATATCGTGGCCATTAATCATAAGCTCTTCGGAAAATGGCTGGGGAACCTGATCAACCTGGCTATTGTGCTCTATTTTGTTCTTGGGGCATTTGTGAAATTTAAAGTTTATGTCGAAATGATTCAAGTTTGGTTGTTTCCCAGCATGAACTTTCTACCCGTCAGTATCGTTATTCTTTTGATCGTATACTATGCGGTCTCGGGAGGTCTCCGGTCCGTTACGGGAATCGCGGTTTGGGCGACGATGATTTCATGCCTTTCTATAGTCCCGCAGGTATCGCTTACCTTTCCGTATTTGCATCCGATGAACCTGCTTCCGCTGTTCAATCATTCGGCTACGGATATTCTGCTCTCCTCCAAAGATATGGGATTCGAGTACCTGGGGTTTGAGACGCTCCTATTTATCTATCCGTTTGTGAAGACGCCGGAAAAGTCGCAAAAATGGGCGCATTTGATCATGATCCTGGTTACCTTATTGTACTTAATGATCCTGATTCTGGCCTTTATGTTTTTCACCGAGGAACAGCTGCTGCATACCATTTGGCCAACGCTCAATATGATAGGCATCTTTGAAGTTCCGCTGCTCCAAAGGCTGGAGTATATGGCTGTATCGCTATGGTTTATCAAGATTATTGCCGGCATTTCCATTTTTATATGGGCGGCATGCCGGGGTATGAAGCTCGCCTTTCACTTTAGACCGCGGATTAGCTTGATTGTTTTTCTCGCCGCCATTACCGTTTCAAGCTATTTCATCATCGATCACAGAACGGTTGAATGGGTTTCCAAGATGTACGCCAATGTTGGTCTCTATTTCATATACGCCTACATTCCGTTTATATTTCTATGCGTGATGGTTCGGAAAAGATTGGCATCCAGAGCAACGCCCGCTAACGAATGATGGGCAATGATCCGATACAACATGATGGGGGTCTAATTATTTATTAGGCAGGAGGATGATGATGGATATTCCGGCACTTTCCGTTTCCATGTCCCACAGCCAGCTGATGAACGATGTTGGAATCAGCTTGTTCAAAATGGCTAAGGAACAAGCGACGCAGCAGTCGCAGCAGTTCGTGCAAATGATGGCTCAAAGCGTGCAGCCCCACCTGGGCGGCAACATCGATTTGCGCGCGTAATAACGATAGGAGAGAGGCCGCCTTATGCGTCGACGAGACGCTGAGGCGGTTTTTTATGGATATTTTTATTCTGAAAAAAGTGCTTTACAGGACACCAAACGGTGTTATATTATAAAGATAGAAAAGGACACCAAACGGTGTCTGATAAAACGAGAATAATTATAGGGAGAGGTTTAAACATGCATATTCTTGCAATCATTCTTCAGAGCTGGCTGCTGTTCTCCATGGCATTCTTTGGGGGAAGCAAGCTTGCGGGAGCTAAGCATCAGGTCGATTTGTTCAACGAGATCAGATTTCCCCAGTGGTTCCGAGTCGTTACGGGGATCGTTCAAATTGCGGCATGCGCGGGACTCATTATCGGCTATTGGACAGCCGGGATTGCAGCATGGACCGCGGTATTTGTAGGCCTCATGATGGTCGTCGCAATTATTTCTCATCTTAGAGTGAAGCATCCATTCGGAAAAGTATTTCCGGCGATTTTGAATCTCGTGATCGCCGCAGCGGTAGTATTGTTATACGCGGACAATCTCTTATCATAAGAATTCATGACAAAAACCGGTACAACTGACGCGTTCAGTGTACCGGTTTTTGTATGAAATAGCCGCGTATTGTGAATGTTTTTTTACAATTATTAGGTCTAACCTTGCGCTAAAATAGTAAGATAATCACTATTTTTCATTAACATAATAACCTAAGCTATTATTGATTATTAAAAATCACTTGCTTATGTACACGATTCATTTCGAAGCATAACGGTGATTAAGTATAGTCAGGTTTATTTTGGACGAAATCAAATCAAGCGAGGAGTGGTATGAAATGACAGAGAAAACCGTAAACAAGAAGCTTGTGCTGGAACCGGAAGCCTTGAAATTTACGCAGGATACGGCAAACCCGCCGTACTTGTTCGATCTTGGACCGGTAAAAGGACGGGAAACGGTAGATGAAGTTCAAGCAGGAGATATTCCGAAGCTGCCTGTCGACATAACCGATCTGAAGATTGATGGAGGAGCAAGCGGGCAGGTATCGGTTCGCATTCTCCGCGCTCCAAATACGACGAAGAAGCTGCCGGCAATACTATATATCCACGGTGCCGGATGGGTGTTCGGCAACGCGCATACCCATGACCGTCTTATCCGCGAGCTCGCGGTTGGCGCGGAAGCGGCCGTGGTCTTCCCGAATTACAGCTTGTCGCCGGAAGCGAAGTATCCGACGGCTATCGAAGAAATTTACGCAACGTTGCAGTGGATCGCTCAGAACGGGGAAGAGCATGGCCTGGATACGAGCCGCTTGTATGTTGCCGGCGACAGTGTCGGAGGCAACATGACGGCGGCGATTACGCTGCTTGCCAAAGAGCGGAAGGGCCCGGAGATCCATAAGCAGCTGCTGTTCTACCCGGTTACGGATGCGGGGAATGAGACCGATTCCTACAAGGAATTCGCGACCGGCTATTTTCTCCGCAGGGACGCGATGGCTTGGTTCTGGGATCAATATACGACGAAGGCCAGCGAGCGCGAAGAAATTTACGCTTCTCCCCTCCGCGCAACGGCCGAGCAGCTTACGGACTTGCCGCCTGCACTAATCATAACGGCAGAGGCCGATGTTCTTCGTGACGAAGGAGAGGCTTATGCGAATAAGCTTCGCGAAGCGGGCGTGCGCGTAACGCAAGCGCGTTTCCAAGGAACGATTCATGATTTCGTCATGCTTAACGCCTTGGCGGATACTTCCGCGGCACGCGGGGCGATTTTGCTTGCCAACGCCTGGCTGAAGGAATAGAGACGTTAACGATCATTAATAAATCAGAATAAGCGTAACGAAACGCGTGAGGAGTATAAAATGAACAATATCGCTATATTTGGATTCGGACGCATCGGAAGACAGCTGCTTCGCGTGGCTTTGCAGGATCGGCTCTTTGTGCCGGTATCCATCTCGGATATTAAAGACGAAGCTTCGCTTGCAGCCTTGTTCGAGGTAGACACGAATTACAAGCGTTGGCCGGAGTCTGTAACCGGCACGGAAGGAAAGATTACGATCGGCGACCGTTCCATCCTTTATCTCAATTCCTCGCAGGAAATCCCGAATTGGAGCGAGCTGGGCGTCGGTCTTGTTATCGACTGTACGGGCCGCGCCGTGACGAGACAGGTGGCGGAGCTTCATCTGGAGCGCGGAGCGAAGCGCGTACTTGTCAGCGGGCCAAGCAAATCGCTTGATGACTGCGACGCGGTTCTGCTGAAAGGAATCAATCTCGACAGCTATGATCCGGAGAAGCATAAAATTATTAGTATGGCTAGCTGCACGACCAACGCATTGGCCCCGGTCGTCAAGCTGGTACGCGAAAACTACGGTATTCAGTATGGCCTGTTCTCGACGGTTCATTCCTATACGAATACGCAATCGCTGACCGATCAGCCGATGAGAGACCGCAGGGATTCATGGGCAGCCGCGGAAAACATCATTCCTTCTTCTTCAGGTGCAGCGAAGGCGCTCAAGTTTATTTGGCCGGATCTGCAAATTACGGGGAAGGCTTACCGGATCCCGACGCGTACCGGAAGCATTGCGGAGCTGAATCTGGTTACCGAGAAGCCGTGTACGGCAGAGGCCATTAACGATATGTTCCGTCAGGCTGCACAGGAAGGACCGCTGAACGGGGTTCTTGATGTGCTGGAAGGGGAGTGGGCATCCTCGCGTATTGTGGGCGATTCCCATTCTTCCATTATTGATCTTCCGCTGACGCATGTACAAGGCGGACTCTTATCGGTAGCTGCCTGGTACGATAATGAGTGGGGTTATGCATCGCGCCTCGCCGAAGTTGCCGCATTTTTAAGCCGGAGCTAATCGCAAAACAGAACCAACCCGCTTTCTCTAACGAGAAGGCGGTTTTTTTGTTTCGTATAAACTTATCGCTGCCTATATTACTTTTTAGTACCTATGGTACTTAATAGTGCGTACTGTTCGCTTTATGGGATATGCACTATTATAAATCTCGTAAGAAAAAACGAGCGATGATGGTGCTGCATCGTACCTCATCCGTTCAATTAGGAGGATTTAATAAGCGATGAAGGACAATATATGGCAAGGCAAACTTGGTTTTGGCACGGCTCCGCTCGGCAATATGTTCCGGGACATTCCGGAAGCCGAAGCGATGGCAACGGTGGATGCCGCTTGGGATAACGGTATTCGTTATTTCGACAGTGCTCCGTTCTACGGAGCCGGCCTGGCAGAGATTCGTCTGGGCGAAGCGCTCTCGAAGCGCCGTCGAGACGATTATGTGTTAAGCACAAAAGTAGGTCGTTTAATTCTGGACGAGCTGGAAGACCCGGCATTGCGCGATTTGGGCGAAAAAGGCGGTTTATTTGAATTTGGACGCAAGAATAAGCTCGTGAATGACTATAGCGCGGACGCTACCCTTCGCTCGATCGAGCAGAGCCTGAAGCGGTTGCAAACGGATCGCCTGGACATTGTTTACGTTCATGATATCGCGCAGGACTTTTATGGCGACGAGTGGCTTTCCCAATTTGAGATCGCCCGGACCGGAGCATTCCGCGTGCTGACCCAATTGCGTGAAGAAGGAGTCATTAAGTCTTGGGGGCTTGGGGTGAACCGCGTAGAGCCGATTGAAATCGCGTTGGAATTGGATGAAGCGAAGCCGGATACTTTCCTGCTAGCCGGTCGTTACACCCTGCTTGATCATGAACGCGCCCTGCAACGATTAATGCCAGCTGCTGCAGAGAAGAATGCCAATATTATTGTTGGCGGACCTTATAGCTCGGGCGTTCTTGCTGGCGGCACCCACTTTGAATATCAGAAAGCATCTCCGGAGATTCTTGCGAAAGTCGAACGGATGAAAAACATTGCGCAGAACCATCAGATCAGCATCAAGTCCGCTGCTCTGCAGTTTGCGCTGGCGAATCCTGCAGTTGCTGCCGTTATCCCGGGGGCTAGTCGTCCTGAGCGGATCACGGAAGACCAGGAGGCATTAAATACCGTTATTCCAGCAGCGTTTTGGGAAGAAATGCGCGAACAGAAGCTGGTGGCGCCTCATGCGCCGCTTCCAATCCATTCCGAAATGGGGCAGCATGAATGACGCAGACTATGGCAACCATTGAGATCCCGGCTTCTCCCGGGCAAGTATGGGCTTTAATTGGCGGGTTTAACTCACTGCCAGACTGGCTGCCCTATATCCCTAACAGTGAATTAGGCGAAGGCGGGCGCGTACGTCGTCTGGTTAATCCTGATGGTGACGTAATTGTGGAACGGCTCGAAGCATTTAATGAGAAGGATCGTTCCTACACCTATTCCATTATGGAAGCTCCATTTCCGGTCACTGATTACAAATCCACGATTCGCGTCCGGGAGCTGGAGGACAGCCAAGCATCGCTTGTGGAATGGTCTGGCAGCTTTACCCCTGTGGGCGTAAGCGACCAGGAGGCTGCGGAGCTATTCCACGGAATTTACAAGGATGGCCTGCAGGCGTTGGGACAAGCTTTCCTTAAATAACTGAAACATGTAAAAAGCCTGATCGATTATGATCAGGCTTTTTGGTTTTTGCTCCATCGATTGTCGCGAAATGATAAGTGGTCTGTCGCGAACGTTCATTGAAAAGGAGCGAAAAACGAGTACAATCAAGATCAATAATGAAAATCATTATCATATAATTAAAAAAGAGGAGATAGTAAATTGAAAAGGTCTTATAAATTAGGTCAAATCGCAACATGGTTCATTTGTCTCGCGCTCTTGCTGACGGCATGCACGGCAGGAGGAAATAACGCGAATGAGCCAAGCGGCACGCCTCCGCCATCCCCGTCAACGGAGGTGCAGGAAAGCTCGGAGCCAACTGCTTATCCCGTGACCATTAAGCATCTGAAAGGGGAATACGCGCTGGAGAAGAAGCCGGAAGTTATCGCAGTTATGGACGCGAAATTCGCCGACCAGCTCGTTGCGCTTAACGAGAAGCCCGCGGGTAGCGTAAAAGCAGCCGGATCGGATACGGATTTCCCGGAGTATTTGAGAGATCGGCTGACAGACGTGAAGCTATTAGGCACGCGGGATGAGCCTAACCTGGAAGCGGTGCTCGCCCTGCAGCCGGATTTGATTCTGATGACGGACTTTCAAGAGGAAGCTTACGAGAACATTAGTAAAATTGCTCCAACCCTGATGCTTGATTTTGATGAAGATTGGCGCGTGACTTTGGATACGATGGGTAAAATAATGGGCAAGCAAGCAGAAGCGAAAGCCGTCGAGCAAGCCTACGAGGAGAAAGCCTCCAAGCTTAAGGAGCAGATCGCCGCAAAGCTTGGCAAGGAGACGGTTGCCCTTATTCGGCCAAGAACAGAAGGAATCCGCGTCCACGCTCCGGATCATCGCACGGGAGCCATCCTTTATAAGGATTTGGGCTTGAATGTTCCGGCATTTGTTGCAAAGGCTGAAGATTCTTCTTATGAAATTTCGCTCGAAGCCGTCAGCGAGATTGGCGCAGATTATTACTTCTTATTATCGGATGCGATGTTCGCGGACTCGGTTAAGGAGCTGGAAACCACGAATATATGGAAGTCCCTGGAGCCTGTGAAAAATGATCGGGTTTATAAGGTGGACACCACAACATGGATCGCCTATTATGGTCCCATCGCGAACAGCATGATTATTGATCAGGCTGCGGAAGCTTTGCTGGGGCAGCTATAGGGATGGATCCATTTCTGTCCTCCGACGCTTGGGCAGAGCTTGCCAGCGATTATAACCTGGCAGTTGGCGAGGTTCCCAAGCAAAGTCTCAAGTCGCTGGCCTTAAGCGAGCTGATGGAGGAGGAGACCTGCAAAGCATACATAGATTGGCTGATGGGTCATATTGGCGCTTCTCATGCCAGCGTGGCCTCCTCCATGCTTGTCAAAAGATTGGGAAGACTGCTTGTCGCACCTGTGCTTAGCGCCATGTCCTATTACAATCAAGGGATGGGCATAAAGCTCGAGCACTGCCAATTGTTTCATGCGGATGCTTCCGCTGCCGGAACGACTTTTCCTTTTGCGACGCTGACGGATGTTACGGTCACCACGCCTGATGCTCATCGTCGAGAGACGTGGCGGGCTGAAGTGCTCCATCAATTGTTCGCCGAACGATTGACCCCGCTCATGAGGAATATAGCTGAGGCGGGCTCGGTATCGATGGCGATTTTGTGGGAAAATGTGATGGTTCGCATCGCTCCCGTGTTTGCTTGCGACAAGAACCAGGACGAAGAATGGAACCAGCGGGTACGGGAGGATTTTTTCTTTCTTGCAAGGGAAGCTCCCGGCGAGTTGTTTGGCATGAGGAAAAATCCTCTAGCCTCCTTTGCGGAGACTAGAGATGGCTGTCAACTTGCGGGACGAAGCAGGCGTCTGACTTGTTGTCTCTATTATCAGATGGCACCGGAATATTGCTTGAAGTGCCCAAAGCTATAATCCGCCTAATGTGACTTAAGAACCTTTTTAACCATTATGAAGCGTCGCAATTGACTATGAAAATCATTTTCATTTAAAATGAAAGAAGCGGAAAATGATGCATAACAAGCGTATAGCTCCATGATGACAACAGGTTTGGAGATGTGTTGGATGCCACTACAGGAACAATTACCGCCATGGAACGATATGGCGGTCAAGGTGCTTGAGGTTCAGCGGGAAAGCTTGCTTCCGGGCAGCGATTTCCGCCATTATGCCATGCCGGCCAATATGCTGTTTTTTGCGCGCAGCGGACACGGAAGACTGCTTATAGACGGGACCTCTCATACGATTACCCCCTTTTTTATTTGCCATGCCGGCAGGGATGCGGCTGTCAATCTGGTGGCGGATACGGAGCCGATTGAATATATCGCCATTTATTATCGGGCAGAGCTCATGCCTTCTTCCGGCAGAGAGCTGCCCTCTCATCACGATTTGCAGATTGCGTTTGGCTTCAGTCCTTCCAAGCGGCTGTCATTGCATCAGGTTATGGAACAAATTGAGCACAAATGGAGCATGAGCAACGGAATGGAAGGCTTTCATGCCAACGCGCTCCTGCAAAGCTTGCTCTACGAGCTGCTCAAGCAGCAGCTGGCGGTGGGCTATCAAACCCCGTCAGAGGCAGTAAGCATCGTAACGAAGCACATTGACGCCCATTATAATAAGCCGTTAAGATTGGATTCATTGGCCGAGCTAGTGCATTGCAGCTCCAGGCAGCTGCAGAGGTGGTTCAATCAGCGGCTGCAGCTTGGACCTATGGAGTATGTGATAAAGGTCAGAATGAACCATGCGGTACGGCTGCTGCAGCATACCGAGGCAACGATGCAAGAAATTGCGCAAAGCACCGGCTATCGCGATCTATATTATTTCAGCCGCGCTTTTAAGATTTATTACGGGCGAGCTCCGCTCGACTTTCGCCGGGCTTACCATTCCGATGAAGTTTTTGCCTATCCGGCTTCGCATTCGATAGACAATGCTATCGTTATTAAGCATGTAAAAGGAGAGCTTCGGCTGCCTGCGCCGCCAAAGCGCATTGCCGTGCTTGATGTTCAATATGCGGACCAGCTGTTCGCGCTAAACGAATTCCCTGCCGGCAGCGTGGGGATAGGGGGTGCCGAGCTCTCCTGCTTCCCCGATTATTTGCAGAACAAGCTGGGGCAATTTACGGTGCTCGGAACTTGCGAGAAGGTTAATATGGATGCTATTGCGGCATTGCAGCCCGATCTAATTATTTGCACGGATTTGCATGAGAAGCTTTATTCGAAGCTAAGCCAGCTCGCTCCGGCCCTGATGTTTGGGCGCAACGAGGATTGGCGCAAAATACTGGCTATCTTTGGCGCGCTCATGGGTAAAAGGCAAAAGGCCGACCAAGTATTACTGGAGTACCGCGAGAAGACGGCAAGGTTGTCCGACAAGCTTGCCGAGAAGCTGCGGGGCCAGCATGTTGCTTTAATCCGCCCGCGTGATACGTCGATTCGCCTCCATACGGCAACGCATCGCACGGGCGCCGTCTTGTACGAGGATTTGGGATTGCCTGCGCCATTTTATATTACCGGGGACTCCGTCTCCGATACCGCATACCATATTTCGCTTGAGGATCTGCCTGAAGTGAATGCCAGCCATTATTTTCTGCTCAGCAATGACATGTTCAAGGAGCAGGTAACGGATATGCAGAAAAGCGTGGAGTGGAATTCGCTAAACGCCGTAAAAAGGCAGTGCGTGTATACCGTGGATGCTTCAACCTGGATAGGGTCTTACGGTCCAACGGGCATTAACCGCATTGTGGATGAGGTGGCTCGATCCTTGCTTGGAGCTTAGGCAGCAGGATGAGCTTGGCGTAACGGATAAAGAAAGGATTGCGCCGAATTGGAGTTTGCTATGACCAAACCCCTTCAAAATTGGCCTAAATGTCCTATATTGACAACTGAAATGTTTATGCTATATTAATCTCATGGTTTTACTTGGTATTATATGGGTTGAACGGATGGAGCATCCAAAATAGTAATCGCTGACCGGGTAACTGGAAGCGCAGAAGGCCAATGCTTGTTGTGGCCAGCTGCGCTTTTTTGTTTTCTGCCAGGCTTAAAGAGAAAGGGTGAGAGAAATGCCGGCGAATGAAAAAATCAGGTTTGAGAACGTAGCGAAGAGCTTCATCGTGCGCGATCCGAAGCAAAAAGGGGCGACGCAGTCTTTCACAGCGGTGAAGGATTTGAGCTTTACCGTGAAGGAAGGCGAATTCATCACCTTGGTAGGACCAAGCGGCTGCGGCAAATCAACGCTGCTCGACTTGATCAGCGGGTTATCAAGTCCATCCAGCGGACGTATCTGCATGGACGGCAAGGAAATTACCGGCCCCGGTCTGGATCGGGGGATTGTATTTCAGCAGTATGCTTTATTTCCGTGGAAGACGGCACGCGGGAACATCGAGTTTGGACTGGAAGCTAAGGGAATACCAAAGCACGAGCGCAAGGAGTTAGCCGAGCATTTTCTGTCGCTGGTTGGACTTAGTGCCTTTGCCAACCGCTATCCCCATGAGCTGTCCGGAGGAATGAAGCAGCGCGTAGCGATTGCGAGAAGCCTTGCATTCAACCCGGATGTTCTGTTAATGGATGAACCGTTCGCGGCGCTGGATGCGCAGACGCGGGAGACTTTGCAAAGCGAGCTGCTCCGAATCTGGCAGAAAACGAAGAAAACAATCATTTTCATCACGCATGGGATTGATGAGGCCGTATATCTCGGAGAACGCGTTGTTGTTCTGACTCCGGGGCCGGGAACTGTGAAGAAGATCGTGGACATCCCTCTTAAGCACCGGCTGGAGGATGCCGATATCCGCTCTCATCCGGAATTTGTGAAGGCGCGGCATGAGGTGTGGAACTTGCTTCACGAGCTGGAATACCAAGGAGCTTATATTTAATTTTTCAAGGAGAGGAGTGCATGAATATGGAAAACGTGAAAGCCGTTCCGGCAGCCCTGCAGACCAAAAGGATTAAAATTAACTTTCCGCTTAACCTCCGAAAGCTGTTCAAACAATCTATCGTGCTTGTCTTGTTAGCGCTGGTATGGGAGTTCGCTCCGCTTACGGGATTTGCGGACCCGGCCTTTTTACCACCATTCACGGATGTCATTCAAGCGCTTTGGAATCTGATCTTGTCCGGCGAATTGTTTCATCATTTTGCTGCCAGCATGGTTCGTTCCTTAAGCGGGTTTGCCCTGGCGCTCGTTATCGCCATCCCGTTAGGACTTACGATCGGCTGGTATCCTCTTGCCAGAGAACTCTTGAACCCGGTGATGGAATTATTCCGTAATACAGCGGCATTAGCCTTGCTCCCGGTATTTATGCTGATTCTCGGAATAGGGGAGACATCCAAGATTGCTATCGTCTTGTTCGCCTGCACATGGCCAATCCTTCTCAATACCATTGCCGCTGTAGGAAACGTGGATCCTTTGCTGATCAAATCGGCACGCTCCATGAACATCTCCTCGTTCAAGCTGTTTGTTAAGGTTATCCTTCCGGCTTCCGTGCCTACGATCTTTACCGGCATCCGGATGGCGGGAACGGGGGCGATACTGGTCTTGATCGCAGCTGAAATGGTAGGGGCCAAGGAAGGGCTCGGTTATCTCATTACCTATTCCCAGTACAACTTTGAAATTCCCGAAATGTTCGCTGGCATCCTCACGATCGCTTTGCTTGGCCTTATAATTAATCAGGGCCTAAGCATGATGGAACGCAAATTGTCCAAATGGAAGCAGCAAGTAAACGGATAACCTTATTTTTTTGAACCAAAAGTTGATTAAAAATATAGGATTAGTAGGAGTTGGAGTGAGTTATATGTCTAATAAACAAATGAAGCTTGGTGCTTTCTTTAACCTGCCGGGTCATCATGTGGCCAGCTGGCGTTATCCTTCCACGGATCCCCGCCGAACCCTGGACCTGGAGTATTTGAAGGAGCTGGCGCAGACGGCGGAACGGGGCAAATTCGATATGATCTTTTTCGCCGATATTCTTGGTTTGAAGCGCCTTGGGAATTTCGCGACCTCAACGGTTAAGCTCGATCCGCTTATTATTATCGCTGCGCTTGCTGCGGTCACCCGCAATATCGGTCTGACGGCGACTCTGACCACCACTTATAATGAGCCGTTCCAGGTAGCGCGCAAGTTCGCGGCCATCGATCATCTATCCGGAGGACGCGCAGGCTGGAATGTGGTGACCTCCGGCAACGAGAAGGAGGCACAGCTGTTCGGCAAGGAGAAGCATCTTGAGCATGCGCGCCGCTACGAGCGGGCAGAAGAGTTCGTGGAGCTTACGAAGAAGCTGTGGTTCTCGATCGAAGAGGAGGCGCTTGTCATCGATAAAGAGAATGGCCGCTTCCTGGCTGTGGATAAGGTTCATCCCGTGGATCATCACGGGGAGTGGTTCAAGGTACAAGGCTTGCTAGATGCCCCTTCAACGCCGCAGGGACATCCCGTTATCGTGCAGGCGGGGTCTTCGGAAGCGGGGAAAGAGCTGGCGGCGAAGACGGCCGAAGTGATTTTTACCGCATGGCAGACGCTGGAGGAAGCGCAGTCTTTCTACCGGGATGTGAAGGGACGCCTCGCGAAATACGGCCGGCAACCGGATGATCTGAAGGTAATGCCCGGCGTATTTATTACGGTTGCCGGAACCGAAGCGGAGGCCATCGCAAAGCGCAAGGAGCTAAACAGCTACATTTCGCCGGAAGTCGGCCTGGAGTACTTGTCTAATTTTATTGGGGTGGATTTGAGCGGTTACGATGTTGACGCGCTGCTTCCCGCAAGCGGGGAGATAGAGGATAAGACCAATCCGCAGACCCGAACGAATATCATTAGGGCTTTGGCGGAACGCGAAGGCTTGACTACCTTGCGCGAGGTTTACGAATTTATCGCGGGCGCACGCGGTCATCGGGAAATCGTTGGCACGCCTGCGCAGATTGCCGATCAGCTGGAAGAATGGTTCTTGAATGACGGGGCGGACGGATTTAACGTGATGCCGCCCACGTTCCCGGAAGGCCTAAACGATATTGTCGAGCTTGTTATTCCGGAATTGCAGCGCCGCGGATTATTCCGAACGGAATACGAAAGCAACACGCTTCGCGGAAATTTGGGATTATCCATTCCCGTAAATCCGTACCGGAAGCAGCCGCAGCAAACGAATCATTAAATAAGAATAGGTCGGGGGATTGCCATATGAAAAAGAAACGGTTCAAACAGACAAGTTCATTCTTGCTAACCTTGGGATTAATCAGCGCGCTTCTGTCCGGCTGCTCGGAGGACAAGGCGAAGCCGGGCGAACAGGATAAGGTATTGCAGTACAACGCGGCGCCTGGAAGCGTATCGTTTCCGGAGCTGGCGAAGGATCTTGGCTATCTTGGGGATCTGGAGCTGGAGTCGATCGGGAGCACCACCGGCGGACCGGAAAGCATTCAATTGACGGCAACCAAACAGATCGACTTTGGATCGGCTTTTAACGGGGCCATTATCAAATCCATCTCGCAAAACGTCAAGATCAAATCCGTTATCGGTTCATACGGCAGCGATAAGAACACCTACATAGGTGCTTATGTGCTAGAAGGAAGCCCGATCAAATCGCCTAAAGATTTTATTGGTAAAAAAGTAGGCGTCAATACGCTTGGCGCGCATTTGGAATTTGTGACGAAGGATTATTTGCGCAAAGGCGGCTTGACCGAGAAGGAAATCGAACAAGTAACGCTGGTGACGATTCCGTCCGCAAATGCGGAGCAAATTCTTAGAAGCAATCAGATCGACGTGATCTTATCCAGCGGTATAGCAAGAGACCGTGCCCTGGACAAGGGCGGCATTGTCGAGCTCTTCAAGGATATCGACGTCTACAAATCCGAGTTCACGGCAGGAGACTACTTCTTCCGGGAGGAGTATATCAAGAAAAACCCCGACACCGTCAGGCAGTTTGTTGAAGGGGTGGCCAAGGCTATCGAATGGGCACGCACAACTCCCCGGGAAGAGGTCATCAAACGGTTCGAAGAGATTATTAAGAAACGCGATCCTAACGAACCAACCGACAACCTGAAATATTGGAAGAGCACAGGAATTGCTCTAACCGGCGGCGTTATAACGCAGGATGAATATCAGGTCTGGATAGACTGGCTGGTAGCTAACGGCGACCTGAAGAAAGGGCAAGTCAAGGCTGAGGATCTGTATACAAACGAATTTAATCCATACGACAAGAAATAACCAAATATAAAAGAGACGGAGTGGAGAAGAATGACGTTGAGACAAATAAAGCTTGGAGCCTTTATTATGCTTCCCGGGCATCATGTGGCAAGCTGGAGACAGCCTTCCTCAGGCGCGGACCGTACCTTTGATCTGGCCTATTTAACGGAGATCGCCCAAACGGCGGAACGCGCCAAGTTCGATATGATCTTCTTCGCTGATGGGTTCGGCTCCAATCTGAATGCGCATTCCAGTTCGGCGCTTAAGCTTGACCCGGTTGTTCTAATTTCCGCGCTTGCAGCCGTCACGGACAAAATCGGGTTAGCCGCTACTTTGACGACTACTTATAACGAGCCTTTCCATGTTGCGCGTAAATTTGGATCCATCAACCACCTGTCGAATGGCCGTGCAGCCTGGAATGTCGTGACATCGGCCAACGATAAGGAGTCCTTCTTGTTTGGCAAAGAGAAGCATCTGGAGCATGCCAGCCGCTATGAACGGGCAGAGGAATTTGTGGAGCTTGTTCAGAAGCTGTGGCTGTCAATCGATTCGGATGCAATCGTCATCGATAAGGAAAACGGGCGTTTCCTTGATGTCGATAAAGTACATCCCGTTGATCATGAAGGGCAATGGTTCAAAGTAACGGGAACGCTGGATTCTCCGTCTCACCCGAATGGCAACCCGGTTATCGTGCAGGCCGGCTCCTCGGAAGCGGGCAAAGAGCTTGCCGCCAAGACGGCGGAGGTCATATTTACCGCATGGCAGACGCTGGAGGAAGCGCAGGCCTTCTACCGGGATGTCAAAGGACGTCTTGCCAAATACGGACGTGATAAGGACGAATTGAAAATTATGCCTGGCGTCTTCATTACGGTCGCCAAGACGGAAGAGGAGGCGCTCGCGAAGCAGAAGGAGTTAAACGGCTATATCTTGCCTGAGGTTGGGTTGGCTTATCTGTCTGCCTTCACGAATACCGATTTGTCCGGCTACGACGTGGATGGGCCGCTGCCGGAGTTTGATGCGATTGAGGACAAAACGAATCCGCGCATCCGCTACAACATTATCCGCGAAATTGCCGAACGGGAGAATTTAACCTCCATTCGGGCCGTATACGAACGGATTGCCGGAGCCCGCGGACATCGCGAAATCGTCGGAACGCCTTCGCAGATCGCCGATCAGCTCGAGGAATGGTTCTTGAATGAAGGCGCGGATGGCTTCAATATCATGTCCCCGTATTTCCCTGGGGGCTTCGAGGATATTATCGAGCTTGTTATTCCGGAGCTGCAGCGGAGAGGCTTGTTTCGCACGGAATACGAGAGCAGCACGCTTCGCGGGAATTTAGGTCTTCCTCTACCTGTGAAGGAGAGCGTGCAGGAGAGCGAGAAGGATCGGGCGGTTGCTCGCCATTAAATCTTTGTACGCAAAAAACGCAACCCGGAAGGGTTGCGTTTTTTGCGCGGCTGCCGGGTTATTTATAACCGCTGACGTCTGCTGGTTTCCCCGCCTCGATGACCTCAACCAGATAAGGCATGCAGTTCGGCCGGGAGCCGTCTAGATCCGTGAAGCCATATACCTGCGCAAGCTGGCCGCTGGAGAGGGATTGTCCGCTCCAGCGCGTAACATCGGGATCCCCTGCAAGCGCGGCAACGGCGCGGCCCACATAACGGGGAGATTCGGAGATCAGAAAATGGGGCTCTTCGGAAGTTGCATCCTGCCAGTTCTCTTCTGTCACCTTGAAGTGCTCCAGCATGATCTCGGAACGAAGCCAGCCGGGCGTAAGGGAGACAGCAGCGCAATGATAGGGCTTAACCTCTTGGGCAAGCCCCCAAGCCATGCGAATGATAGAAGTTTTGGCCATGTCGTAATACATGGACAATCGGTAGTGCTGCTCATTGTATTCGGCCGTTCCGTCCGTCATCTCCACGATCAGCCCGTTCTTGTTCTTGATCAGGAGGGGAAGAACGTAATGACTCGTAATCAGATGGGTATCGATGGCGAGTCTCAGCAGACGTAGTCCTTTCTCAAGCGAATGCTCCCACACCGGAACATTCCATTCTACGAGATATTCGCCTCCCCAAATATCGTTGACCAGAATATCAAGCCGTCCTTGCTCCTGCTCAATGCGGTTCGCCAAGGCCTGTACCTGTTCAGGGACCAGGTGGTCCACCTGCACGGCTATCCCTGTTCCGCCTGCTTTGGTCACAAGCTCCGCCGTTTCCTCAATGGTTTCCGGACGGTTATATTCGGAGGTTTGCGTCCGAGTCGTACGTCCGGTCACATATACCGTTGCGCCCGCTGCACCTAGTTCAACGGCTATGCCACGCCCGGCTCCCCGTGTTGCTCCGGCTACCAAAGCGACTTTTCCTTGTAATGGTTTCATTGTAAGCCTCCTTATTATCTTGTTGAAACTTAAGATCATTGTAGACTATAATGACGACATCTTTTGTCATATATAAAATAATGATTCGCGCAAAGTGAAGGTGAAGCGGAATGAGGGCGGACCGCCTGCTTAGTATTATGATTTTGCTCCAGAATCATGAAATAATGACAACAAAGGAGCTGGCCGGCAAGCTGGAGGTATCGGATCGGACGATTTTGCGGGATATGGATGCATTAAGCCTTGCGGGGATACCGGTTGTTGCGGACCGAGGGAAAGCAGGCGGATGGCGGCTGATGGATCACTTCCAGAGTTATTTGAGCGGGCTCAAGCTGGAGGATACGAAGGCCTTGTTTATCCTTCCCTCGGAACAAATGCTGGAGGATTTGGGCGTAGAGGTGGATGGACTGGGGATTCGGCAGAAGCTGCTGGCTTCGTTGCCTGGTTCTACGAAAAGCGAGGCTCGGCACTATATGGAGAAAATCTATATGGATACCGGAACCTGGAAGCCGGCCGGTGACAAGAATAAAGCATTGCTCACGATTCAAACCGCGTTATGGGAGAATGCCAAGCTGGACATCGCTTACCAGAAAGCCGACGGCACCAGCTCGCGAAGAATCGTTTGTCCTCTTGGATTAGTGGCAAAAGGAAGCTCCTGGTATCTGGTTGCCATGAATGACGCTGGCGAGTATCGGAGCTTCAAGGTGTCGAGAATTACTCAGGCTGAAGCAACAGCAGAGTTATTTGCCAGACCGGATCAGTTTGACCTCGCTAAGTATTGGAAACAAAGCAAGCGGGATTTTGCAGGCTCGCTTCCTGCCTTTGAGGTGGAGGTTGCTGCACATCCCTCCATTATGGGCCGTCTCACCTTTACGGACCGATTTGTAGAGAAGGTGGATTCGCATAAATCGGCGGAGGATGGGTGGGTTCCCGTAACCCTTTGTTTTAACACGGAGCAGGAGGCTGCGGAATATGTACTTGGCTTTGGCGGAGCTATCAAGCTAGTGCAGCCGGAGTATTTGATCGAGAAGGTCGTGCAGCAAGCCAAGGCCGTAATGGCCATGTACGAATAGCTAATAGCTATTTCAACTTAGGTTTGTGCATGAGAAAGAAAAAGAACCGCAACCAGTCTGGTTGCGGTTCTTTCTGTATGTCGCTTGGTTAATTAGCGGGGAAGATATCAAAGCAATCCAGTTCTCCGTATCCTTCGCCTTTGGAGAAGCGAATTTTGTTCCAGCCCGCGTTCAGTGCGAGGCGCGTGACGGAAGCTCCCCAGTTCTCCCAGCCCTTGTTGGCTATGTACAAGTTACTCGGGCTCGCGTTATTGACCGTCAGGACTAAGTATGACCAATCCAATCCGGTTGTCCCGTTACCCGTTCGTGCGGACATCACATAATCTCCGGCTGTTGCCGCATAGACGTCAAACTCTACATAACTATCTGCCGTATCGATATGGCCGGCTTTACTGCCGCCGGAACCGTTCGGACTGGAGGAAGCATAAGCAACGCCTCCAAATACGCCGGCCTCTCCTTCATAACGGGAACGGACCGTGTCTCCGGATGGAATGGCGATTGGGGTATTCGGGGCAGAGGGAGCTCCGAGATTCGGAGTGTTGTCCGTGTTCCAAGTGAACTTCTGTGCGCGGATTTCTCTATTCCATCCGCCTCCGGCATACTTGGCCGTATGATACACGATCCAATCCTCCGTGCCGTCCGGTGATTTCGTAAAGGAATGATGACCGGGACCGTATAAGCCGTTGCCGGATTTGAAGATCGGCTGAGCGCGTTTGCTCCATGAGGCGGCTTGCAAGAGATTGCTGCTCGTATTTGCGGTAATAAGCCCCAAGCAATAGCCGTCCGTCCAGCTTCCGCTTGCGGAGTAGACGAGGCTAATGACGCCGTTGCGAACAATAACCTGAGGTCCTTCGTTAACGGAAGGGGAGGTGTTGGTCTCCCAGGAATAGGTTGGATGCGCGATCTCGACCCGAGCCGAGTCGATCGTCCACGGATTGCTCATATGGGCAATGTACAGCTTCTGCGAAACATTCGTTGTTCCTTCCCAACCGGACCAGATGAAATACAAATGGTTATTGGCTTGCAAGACGGTTCCGTCGATTGCCCAACGGTTCGTAGAATCGGTAATTTGACCTTTATTGACCCAGGTACCCGTCATTGGATCGGCAGAGGTGTTCTCCAATACGTACATGCGGTGATTGTCGTTGTTGCCGTCATCCTTGGCGAAATAGATATACCAGGCACCGTTGATGTAATGGATTTCTGGAGCCCAGACGTTGCAGCAGCCGGTGGAGATCACTCTCTTCGTGCCGGCATCTACCCCGGTAAGCGATTTGGATTTCCAGATCGTCACGTCGCCGCCAGTTGTCTTCGTGAAGTAATAAAAGCCGTCGGTATGCTTGTAGATCCAAGGGTCTGCGCCGTCCTGGAAAATCACGTTGTAAAAGTTGCTGCTTTGCGTGGAGGGAGTTGCGTTTGCCGCACCTGGCACAAGGAGAAGCAGGAGCAGGAGAAAAGCCAAACCTTTGATAGCGGTTACACGAAATTTCATTATGACACCAACCCTTCGCATTGAATTTATATTCAGGTATAGTTAATCATTTCCAATCGGGCGGTAACAGGACATGATTATAGATCGTGCGGACATATTTTTAGTCATGCCAAGCTGCAAGAACGGCTTCCGTTTTGGAGGGCGGATCGTCTATAAAGAGAGCAGCATGCAAAGAGCCCGTTGAGTAATCTCAACAGGCTCTTATATGTCTATAAGGTATGCAATTAGTTCGCTTGAAGATCGTAACGATCGGCGTTCATTACTTTCACCCATGCCGCAATAAAGTCGCGCACAAACTTCTCTTGGTTATCGTCCTGGGCATACACTTCAGCAATGGCACGAAGTACGGAGTTGGAGCCAAATACGAGGTCTACCCGGGTTGCCGTGCGGTCGACTCGGCCAGTCGTACGGTTGCGTCCATAATAAATGCCGCCGTCTCTTGGCTCCCATGCCATATTCATGTCGAGCAGCTTAACGAAGAAGTCGTTCGTGAGTGTGCCTACACGATCCGTGAACACGCCATGCTGGGTGCCGCCGTGGTTCGTGCCGAGAACGCGCAGGCCCCCAACAAGAGCGGTCAACTCCGGTGCGGTAAGATTAAGAAGTTGAGCTTTATCTACCAGCAGCTCTTCCGCGCTTACGCTATATTGCTTCTTCAGATAGTTGCGGAAACCATCCGCCACAGGCTCGAGCACGGCAAAGCTTTCTTCATCGGTCTGTTCCTGCGAGGCATCGCCGCGTCCCGGAGCGAAAGGCACCGTAACGGCAAAACCTGCGTCTTGCGCGGCTTTTTCGACTGCAGCGCTGCCGCCAAGCACAATCAGGTCGGCGATGCTGACCTTCTTCTCCAGATCCTCCTGAATGCCCTCCAGAATCGTCAAGACCTTGGTAAGCTGCTGCGGCTGATTGACTTCCCAATCCTTCTGCGGGGAGAGACGAATGCGGGAGCCGTTGGCGCCGCCGCGCATATCGGAGATGCGGAAGGTGCTGGCCGAAGCCCATGCCGTGGTAACCAGCTCGCTGATTGTGAGACCCGAATCCAGAATTTTGCCTTTCAGCTCCGCAATTTCTTCATCGGATAAGGTATAGTCGGCAGCCGGTACAACGTCCTGCCAGATGAGCTCTTCCTCGGGAACCTCCGGACCGAGATATCTGGCGCGGGGACCCATGTCCCGGTGAGTCAGCTTGAACCATGCGCGTGCGAAGGCATCGGCAAACTCTTCCGGATTCTCATGGTAGCGGCGCGAGATTTTCTCGTATTCCGGATCAATGCGCAAGGCCATGTCCGCCGTAGTCATCATCGTTGGAACACGAACGGATGCATCCTCCGCATCTGGTGCAAGATGATTCTCATCCGGATTAATGGCTGCCCAGATATGAGCACCGGCCGGGCTTTTTGTCAGCTCCCATTCATAGCCAAACAGCATATCGAAGAAGCCGTTATCCCATTGCGTAGGATTAGGCGTCCAAGCCCCTTCAACGCCGCTCGTAATCGCGTCGCGTCCTTTGCCGGAGCCATGCGCGCTCAGCCAGCCAAGGCCTTGGGCTTCAAGAGGGGCCGCTTCGGGGTCGGGACCAACAAGAGAAGCATCGCCTGCGCCATGTGCCTTGCCAAAGGTATGGCCGCCGGCAACCAGCGCCACCGTCTCCTCGTCATTCATTCCCATGCGGCCAAACGTTTCGCGAATATCGCGGGCGCTGCCGGCAGGGTCCGGCTTGCCGTTAGGACCTTCCGGATTCACATAGATCAGGCCCATTTGAACAGCCGCGAGCGGGTTTTCCAAATCCCGGTCACCCGTGTAACGGTTGTCGCCCAGCCATTCTTTTTCGTTGCCCCAGTAAATATCTTCCTCCGGATGCCACACGTCGGCGCGTCCGCCGCCAAATCCGAAGGTTTTGCCGCCCATGGACTCGATAGCGACATTGCCCGTCAGAATCATCAGATCCGCCCAGGAGATTTTATTGCCGTACTTTTGCTTGATCGGCCAGAGCAGCCGGCGCGCTTTATCGAGATTGCCGTTATCCGGCCAGCTGTTAAGCGGAGCAAATCGCTGCGTGCCGCTTCCGGCACCGCCGCGGCCGTCGCCTGTCCGATATGTACCCGCAGAATGCCATGCCATACGAATAAAGAACGGACCGTAATGGCCAAAGTCGGCCGGCCACCATTCCTGGCTGTCCGTCATCAAATTGCGCAGATCCTGTTTAAGAGCCTGGTAATCCAGCTTCTTGAATTCTTCCGCATAATTAAAGTCTTCACCCATAGGATTCGATTTTCTGTCATGCTGGTGCAGAATGCCGAGGTTTAACTGGTTAGGCCACCAATCTCTATTTGAAGTACCAGTAGATTTGAAACTTGTAGCGCTTCCATGCATCACCGGGCACTTACCTGCGTTAGAAGGAACGATAGCGTCCATACGATCATCTCCTATTAGTCTTATTGAAGTGGCAAATGAAAGAAAAAAATTTGCACTTATCCTCTTTATAAAACGATATGAAACCGAAATCAATCCCAGTCGCGAAAATTCATCCAATCTTCACGCAAATCTGACAATTTGATAGGGTTAAATGGTTTTCGAAACGAGAAAATCAAGCACCTCTCTTATATACTCGGCGGGAAATTCTACATTAGGCAAATGGACGGCGGGGAACATGACGAGCTTCGAGCCCGATACCGGCTCCGCAATTCGTTCACTATGGCTTGGCAGAGTAACGGTATCGAATTGGCCGGCTATGATGAGCGTGGGACTGTTGATTTCATGCTTGCTCATCGTCATCAATCTCCCTTGCGGATCTCAGGAAGTGATAACAGGGTACCGGGAGAATACAATTATTTGATGAAGGTGGTAACCGAGACAAGCGGAACGATGGCTCAGTTTTGGATGCCTGCAATAAGTACGGCTTCTCGCTTCCCCTAATTGTGCTGACAACCCCGTTCGAGAATAGAAGCCTGGCTCAGCCCTTATCAATTACGAGGGAGATGCCATAATAACAAGGAAGGGCCGTCTCCCGTCATCATGGATGACCTTGAGACAGCCCTTTATTGTTTACTGCTTCGTTATCATCCAAGTGACCCCGTACGGATCGATCGCTTCTCCGTAATAAGCCCCCCATGGCTGAAGAGCAAACGGATATTTGCTTACTCCGCCTTCGCTCAGCTTGGCATAAGCCGACTCGGCTTCCGTTACATCATCATAGCTGAGGGAAAGACAAATACAACGGTTGTACGCGGCTTCATCGAAGGCGTCGGCCATCATTAACGGATTGGTACCGGCTACCGTCAAGGTCAGATGCATGACTTTATCCTTCATAGCCTCCGGCGTGCCCGGCGTCTCGCCGTATGTAGTGAGGAACTGAATTTCGCCGCCAAGCGCCTCTGCGTAAAACTTCGCTTGACCTCTAGCATCCTTTGACATCAAATAAGCATTCAGTTTTGCTCCCATTATTGTTCAACAACCTCTCTCATGAAATTTTTGACTTTCTATAGTAACGACGAAGGAACGACAGCGAAATCGACAAGCAAATATAAAAAAATATTTTCGATAAAAATCGACATTTTTCGAAATGTGTTCATTGAAATATAGCTCCTCGCTCGTACAATAGGATTAATATCTTATACTCCGTTGATTTGTTCTATATTTCGTTGCGCGCCTGCATGTTCAAAGCTTGAAACCATGCTCTACACTGAACTAGCAGAAAGCTTGAAAGCGCTTAAAGAATCCCTTGCTGCACGGGAGGAGAGATAGGTTTAGGGAGTAACTTCGGGAACAGATCAACAATAAGAATAATAAGGAGTGTATATGATGACCAACGCAAGACGTTCAACAAAGCTGTTTTCTTTATTTATGGCGGCATTATTTATTCTCTCAAGCGCGATAGTGGTCCAGCCTGCGCATGCGGCTTCAAACCCGGTAACGATCATTAACAACACGGACAAGCTGGACACCGATGGCAACGCGATTTGGGCGCAGGGCGGCTGGGTCATGAAGGAGGAAGGGGACAATACCTATTACTGGTATGGGATGGATTTCGAGACGTCCGGCCTCAAAAAGATCAACGTATATACCTCGGCAGACATGAAGAATTGGACGGGTCACGAGGATATCGCGGACTTTTCCACGATCAATCCGAAGCTTGTTGCGACCAATGATCCCACGCCGCAATTTGCTCATAGTCAATGGGTCGGCAGACCGCTCGTGAAGTACAACGCTATACTGGACAAGTACGTGCTGTTTGCCGAATGGGGCAACGGTGACGGCAACCGCAATAAAATTGCGATTTTTACAAGCGATTCCGCGACGGGTCCGTTTACTTATGAGAAGTACATCAGTCGTCCGGGCGGCAATAAAATGGGTGATTTAGGCTCCATTTTCACGGATTCTGACGGAAGCACTTATTTGACGTATACGAATGATACCACCTACACGAATGACGGTATTCAGATTGCCAAGCTGACGGCCGATTTCATGAACGTTCAGGAAGTAACCAAACAGCTCATGTCAACGGGGCCTTACAAAGAAGCAACCTCTCTGTATAAGTACGGCTCCAAGTATATGATGATGGCCTCCAGGACAAATGGCTGGTCGTCCAGCGAAACGTACTGCTATTCCGCAACCAGCTTGAGCGGCACTTGGAGCTCTCCTTATCAATGCGCAACAAGCCCGTATTCGGGCATTTCCTTCGACACGCAGATTGACCAGGTCTTGCCGATTCAAGGAACAGAGGGCACTATGTACATGTTCATCGGAGACACCTGGAACAAATTCGGCGGAACTACTGGCGTTGGCCGCAATAAATGGTACCCGTTGACCTTCGACGGCAATGGCAATCCTACCATCAATGGCTATGCGCAGTGGAATCTGGATGCTGCGGCGGGCACCTGGTCCCCTTCTTCCCTGCTCAGCCTGACGCAAACCTTTGCGCTGGTGAACCGTAATTCCGGTAAAGCACTGAGCATTGTGGGCAACTCCGCGTCGGACGGCGGCTTGGCCGAACAACGGCCGTATACGGGAGCGGGAAGCCAATATTGGAAGCTGGTAGAGGCGGGCTCCGGGTATTACTATATTCAAAATACGAACACCGGCAAGGTGCTGGAGATTACCGATTCTCTTGCAAGCGACGGTACGGATCCTTCCACGAAAGACGGTACGCAGGCAAGCCAACGGACATTAAACGGCAATGCGAATCAGAAGTGGGAGCTTATTGGCACCGGGGACGGTTACTACAAGCTCAAAAACGCAAACAGCGGCAAAGTGCTGGGCATGAGCGGCGGATCAACCGGAGATGGAGCGCCTGTCATTCAATGGGCGGAATCCGGCTCAACCAACCAGAATTGGAGTCTTGCACCGGTTGCCCATATTGATCTGACGAAGACGTATTCGATTACGAATCTGAATAGTCTCAAAGCGCTTGGAACCGTAAACAATTCCGCCGGAGACGGTGCTCAGATCGAGCAACGGACCTATTCAGCGGATTCGGCAAGCCAGAAGTGGCAGTTCGAATATGCCGACGGCTATTACAAAATTAAAAATGCAAATAGCGGAAAATATATAAGCAACGGCGCTTCCGCCTCGGATAACGCCAATTGCACCATTTGGACGGGTTCTGCTTCTACGGCTCAGCAATGGGTCATCACGGATGCTTACAATGGAAGCTTCGAGATAAAAAGCCGCAACAGCAGCAAATACTTAACGATCAGCAATGAAAGCAAAAATGACGGAGCTTTGAGCATCCAGTTCAGCGAAACGGCGAAATGGAGCCAGGGCTGGATTCTGACTGATGTTAATCCTTAATTTTTATCTGGAAGGTTTTACCGGGGTGCGCCTTAAGGTGTCTCCGGTTTTTTCCGTTTTTAATTCTTGGCGATGCCGTTCTTACCCATCCATTCAAGG
Organism: Paenibacillus glycanilyticus; assembly: GCF_023715145.1. GTDB lineage: Bacteria > Bacillota > Bacilli > Paenibacillales > Paenibacillaceae > Pristimantibacillus > Pristimantibacillus glycanilyticus_A. The sequence goes on from NZ_JAMBNP010000002.1 coordinate 75,587, forward strand.
CAGGTGTTCTATGGCGCGACTGTTCTCCATTCGCAAATATTTACCATTCACTTATAAGATGATGATTCCCTATCTGGTACTGGTTTTAATCACCGACATCGTCATCGGCTATGTATCGTACGGCATGCTCGTAAAGTCGCGCACGGAGGTTGCCGAGACGGGGATTCGGGCGGCACTCGAGCAAACCAGAAACAATGCCGATTACAGGATGACCGAAATTCAGCGGATTTCGGACCAGCTGTTTGGCAATCTTGCCTTCCAGCAGGCTTTGCAGAGGCATGGAGACAGGCTGGATATGTACTATACCATGATCGATGATATTTATCCGCAGCTGGATGCTCCTTTAGACCTGTATGGCAGCCCAATCCGGCTGACGCTGTATGCGGTTAATCCTGACATCGGGGAAGCGGGCAAGCAGTCTGCCAATGAAACGCCTATTACCAAAAGCGAATTTTTCGTACAATCCTTTGCCTCCCTGAAGAACCGCATCTGGTTTCAGGAGCTGCAGGCGGACAGAAAGGACAACAACGTCTGGATTCAATCCGATACGGATCATAAACTGGACAACGTCTCCCATTTACGAAAGCTTGTTTCGTTCAGCGATTATCAGACCGTTATCGGTTATATCCGCATCACCGTTAACTTTGACGGTCTTCTCAGCAATTTAACGAAATATCCGGAAGAGCAGGGCCTAGGCCTGCGCGTCATCGACCGTTCCAATAATGAAGTCCTATACTCTCGCACGCCATTTGCTGCCTCGAAGAGTGACGCTGCCTATTTGAATTTGCGAGAAGATCTCGACGAGACTCCATTCGCCATTGAAATTCAGGTGCCTCATGAATACTTGAACAAGGATGCCAAACGCCTGCAGCTCACGCTTGGCTTGATTTGCGCGATCAGCTTTATCGTCATGGGAGCTATCGGCTTCGCGGTAGCTGCCTTGTCGGGCAGAAGAATGAAGCGGATTGTCTCCCATGTCCGTTCGTTCCAGGACGGCAATCTCGAGCGGAGGCTCATGATGAGCGGCAATGACGAGTTTGTCCTTATTGCGCATTCCTTCAATAATATGGCGTCAAGCATCCAGAACCTGATTCAAGATGTATACAAACAGGGCATACAGAGGAAACAGGCGGAGCTTGAAGCGCTGCAGGCGCAGATCAATCCCCATTTTCTATACAATACGCTGTCGACGATCAGCAGCCTGAACAATCTGGGCAAAACAAGGGAAGTAACCGAAATGGCGAAGAAGCTGTCCCGGTTCTACCGGCTGACGCTTAACAACGGGCAGGTGCTTATTCCGCTTCACAAGGAGCTCGAGCAGGTTCAAGCCTATCTCGACATCCAGAAGGTCAAATATGCCGACTCCTTTAAGGTGTATGTGGATATGGAGCCCGAAGTAAGCGAGGTCAGAATCATTAAGCTTCTATACCAGCCATTCGTTGAAAATATATTCAAGCACGCATGGTTTGGGGATACGATAGCCATTCGCCTCACCGCAAAGCGCGTTGGAAACGATCTGGAATTAAAAATTATTGATACGGGCATCGGCATGCAGCAGGAAACGATTAACAAAGTTCTTCGAAGCACAATGCAGTCCAACACTTATGGCTTCAAGAACGTGGAAGACCGAATCAAGCTGCGGTACGGTCCCGAGTATGGCGTGCAAATGGCCAGCGTATATGGCGGGGGCACAACCGTAAGGCTGCTGCTTCCTATTCAGACAGAGGCTAGTGAGCTAAGCGACGAGACAAGCTACCCCGAAATAAAGGAGAGAAAATAAATGGACATCACGATGCTGCTGGTAGATGACGAAGCCATTGATCTGGAATGGCTGCAGGTGAGGGTGGCGAACGGAGGTTTTCAAGGGCTTCGGATAGTAGGAACGGCGAAGAGCGGATTTGCCGCGCTTACGATGATGGAGCAGGAGAGGATCGACATTATCCTGACGGATATACGCATGCCGATTATGTCGGGAATTGAGTTTGCGCGGAAAGCGAAGGAGCTTCAGCCGGATGTCCGCATCGTTTTTATAAGCGGCCACGAGGATTTCAATTACGCCAAGGAAGCGATTCAACTGAAAGCTCATGATTATTTGTTAAAGCCCGTGGATGATCTCGATCTGGAGTCAACGGTAGCCGGCTTATGCGCGAAAGTAAGAGAGGACCGCCGCAACCGTTCCACGGTGCAGGAGGCGCTTCCTTACGTGCAGCGGGAGTTATTGCTACGCTGGTTCCGCGAAGTCTGCCCGGGAGAGGTTGAAGAAAGGGTGGCGGAGCTTCTGGCGCCTTATCTGGACGCGGGGGCTGCTGCCGTCTTAATTGAGACGGATGATTTGGAGCGGCATGCCAAGGAGATGACGGTTGAGGAAAAGCGTGCCTTGTGGCTGAAGGTAGAGTCCTTCCTCAAAGCCTTTGTGCAAAAAGAAGGACTTGGCGATTTCATGAACGGCTTCGACAACCGGTTTGTCCTGCTTGCATCGGGATTGGATGAAGACGGTGCCCAGCTGGAGAAGATGATCCGGGCCTTTAAAGAAGCATTCCCGTTTACGATAACGATTGGTCTTGGAGACCGCGCGCACCGGGAGGCGGAGCTTCACGAATCGTACCGCCAGGCAGAGACGGCGCTTAGCATCAAATGGATTATGGGCAAAGACAGAGTAATACGCGAAGTTTCCGCGCGGGCGCTCGTTAAGCCCGCGGCCGCCGGCGTGGAGAAGCTTGTCAATGACATGCTGCAGGCGATTCTCGATTATGACCTCGTCAAGATCGATGACTGCCTGATCGCTTTATTCTGGCAGGACTATGGTCCTCTCCGCAAGAGCGAGGCTTATGATCTGATTGTCCGGATCACGTCCAAGCTGCATAGCGATTTGAAGCTGTTGAACGAGGATTTATACGGTCTATTGAACTGGGATGCGCATCAGCCGGATGTCCTGTTCGAATTCGAGACGATGAACGATATCGTGTCGTGGCTGCGAAGACGCTTCTTCGAGCTGTCCGAGCTCTTGTTCCATAAACGCCGCAAGAAGGACCGCAAGCTTATCGCGGATATTATCGGCTATATGGAAGAGCATTTAGTGCAAAAGGTCACGTTGAAAGAGGTAGCCTCGCATTTTCATTTTACGCCTAATTACCTGGGATACCTCTTTAAAGAAGAGACGAGAGTCGCATTCAGCGATTATCTGAACGACATAAGGATCAGGAAGGCCAGCGTCATGCTGGACGATCCGAGGCTTAAGGTCTACGAGATTGCGGAGAATGTAGGCTATAAGAACGTCATTTATTTTAACCGCATGTTCAAGCAAGCTACGGGAATGACGCCGGGGGAGTACCGGAAGAAGAACAAAATATAAACACGAACGTGGATTTGTTTTAGTTTTAGTTGCTCGGCTTACTTATGTCGAATCCTGTCCCTTTCTTATAATGAAGGCACAGACATAAGAAAGGAGTAGAGCTGAAATGACTGAAAGACGCCATACCTTCTGGCGAGATATCGTGAAATACCGGACGCTGCTATTCATGATATCACCAGCTGTTCTATTAATCCTGCTGTTCTCTTACGTGCCGATGGCGGGCATTGTGATCGCGTTCAAGCAGTTCGACTACAAAGGCGGCATTTTCGGCAGTCCCTGGATCGGATTCGATAATTTCAAGTTCTTCTTCCAATCCGGCGATGCCTGGCGGGTAACCCGCAATACGGCCTTGTACAACATCGGCTTTATGGTGCTCGGCAACGTGCTGCAGATCGCCTCAGCCATCCTGCTGTTCGAGGTTGGAGGCAAATGGTTCCGCAAGCTTATGCAATCCGCTCTGTTCCTGCCTTACTTCATTTCCTGGGTTGTTGTGGGCTCCATTGCTTACAATTTCTTCAGCTACGACGTAGGCACAATCAACAGCGTATTGACATCTTTCGGAATGGAAAGGATCGACATCTATAATACCCCATCCTATTGGCCGTATATTCTGTTGTTCTTCCACACCTGGAAGTTCCTTGGGTACGGCACGGTGATGTACCTGGCCGCCATCACGGCAATCGATACGGAAATGTATGAAGCAGCCGAGATTGACGGAGCGAACGTGTTCCAGCGCATTATGAAGGTTACGGTTCCCAACCTGGCCCCAACCTTCATCATTCTGATGCTGCTGGCCGTAGGGAATATCTTCCGCGGGGACTTCGGAATGTTCTACAACATGGTGGGAAGCAACGGCATGCTGTTCTCCGCAACCGATGTCATCGATACCTTCGTCTTCCGCCTTCTGATGGATACCAACGACTTCGGCATGTCTTCGGCAGCGGGCGTGTATCAATCGGTGCTTGGTTTCGTAACCATCCTGACCGTAAACTACGCCGTACGCAAATACGATAAAGATCGCGCTTTATTCTAGAACGGGGAGGGACAACAATATGAGTGAAGTGGCCATGAAACGCAAACAGAAGGACAAGCTCCTTCTTGACATCATTGGTTATGTGGTACTGATTGCGTTAGCGCTAATCTGTATCGTGCCGTTCGTGATTATTCTGTCGTCTTCGTTCTCCGATGAAGAAGCGATCCGAATGAACGGTTATACCTTGATTCCTAGCATTTTCTCAACGGATGCCTACCGCATGATTTTTAAATATCCCGATGACATTCTTCAATCCTACGCAGTGACGATAACCGTCACCGCAATCGGTACGGCGGTCGGTTTGTTCCTGACGGCCATGACGGCTTACGTGCTTTGCCGCAAAGATTTCAAGTGGCGCAATCATTTCGCTTTCTACTTCTTCTTCACGACGCTCTTCAGCGGCGGATTGGTTCCGTGGTACCTGCTTATCGTGAACTATCTCGACATGAAAAATACGTTGGCGGCTCTTATCATCCCTTCGCTTGTCAATGTCTTTTATATCATGGTCATGCGGGCGTTTCTGGCTGGTATTCCGGATGCGATATCCGAATCTGCCAAAATCGACGGCGCCGGCGATTTCCGGATTTTTATGAGTCTTATTCTCCCTCTTTCCAAGCCGGCTCTCGCAACAGTTGGACTGTTTCTGGCGCTTGGCCACTGGAACGATTGGTATAGCGCGCTTCTGTTCATTTCCGATGATAAGCTGATGCCGCTTCAGTATTACCTGTATCAGATGCTCGGCAACCTTGACGGCATGCGTAAAGCCATGCTGGGCACAGGCGGAGTCGTAGACGTCAATATCCCGGGAGAGAATCTGAAGATGGCGATGACGGTTGTGGCATGTGGTCCAATCCTGTTCGCTTATCCCTTCATCCAGAAATATTTCGTGCAAGGCCTTACGATTGGCGCAGTCAAAGGGTAAACACAGGGCAGCCTGGTTTATTATAAAGTTTTCCTAGTATTTATACATTTTGAGGGGGAAAGCATCATGATGAAGAAAAAATGGGGTCTGGCGCTGACAAGCGTACTGGCGGCATCGCTGATTCTCGGCGCATGCGGCAACAACGGCGGCAACAACGAAGCAGCAAGCAACAACGCGGGCAATAAAAACGGCAATGCCTCAAGCAGCCCTGCTGCTGACGACAAGATTGACACATCCGAAGCGGTTAAGCTGAAAATGATCATGCTTGGACCAAAGCCGGCCGATTATGATCAAGTATTTGGCGAAATTAACAAGCAGCTTCAAGAGAAAGTGAACGCAACCGTTGACGCGGAATTTCTGGACTGGTCCGACTGGGGACAGAAGTATCCGCTGAAATTCGCGGCGGGCGAAGACTTCGACCTTATTTATACTTCGAACTGGGCGCAGTACAATCAACAAGCTCTCAAAGGCGGTTTCCTGGAGCTGACCGATGATCTGCTCGAGAAATACATGCCGCAAACCTGGGCGGCAATGCCGAAGGTGAAATGGGATCAGGCGCGCATTAACGGCAAAGTGTACATGGTACCAGGAAACCAAAGCACGGAGTTTACGGATAAGCTGGTCTTGTACCGCGGCGATCTGCTCGAGAAATACAAGCTCCAGCCGATTGACAGCCCAGAGACCTACAAGGCTTATCTGGAAGCGGTGGCAAAGAACGAGAAAGGCATTACGCCGTACGGTCTGGAAGCAAGCGATTCGAAAACGCATAACCTGGACAAGCAGCTTCTGCTGCAGAAGAACGGCTGGAATATGCTTGGCGATGTTCCACTCGCTTATAAAGTTGACGATCCAAAAGGTCAAGTCTTCAATATGTACGACACGCCGGAGTTTAAAGATCTGCTTGCCTACTATAAAGAGCTTGCCGACAACGGCGGCTGGTCGCGTAACGCTCTGACGAACAAAGGCGATACAACCGGCGATTTCAAGGCGGGCAAAGTTGCCTCGATGTCTCATAACATATCGGCGCTTGGCGGCATTATGGCGTTCGTTAACAACGAGCATCCGGAATGGAAGCCTACGCTTGCCGACCTGTCGCCAGACAGCAAGAAATCGGAAGCGATTTCCACGCAAAACGGTATCGCGGTACATGCCACTTCAAAGAATGCGGAACGCGCGCTGATGGTGGTTGATCTGCTTCAAAACGATAAAACGCTGCATGATCTGATCATGTACGGGATTGCCGGCACTCATTACGAACCGGTTGGGGACAACCAGTTCACGAAAGTAGTGGACAAGTTCGGCAATTACAACACCTTCTCGAACTGGGCTTGGAACTCCCCGCTGAACCGCGTGGATACCACTTTCCCGCAGGCGGCTCAAGATATCCAGAAGAAGTGGGGAACGCAAGTTTACCACTATCCGCTTGAAACCTTTGTCTTCGATAACTCGAAAGTACTGAACGAAATAACGAATGTCGGCAACGTGATGCTGCGTTACGGCGTACCTCTTGAATACGGCCTTATCCCGGATACGGCTAAAGGCCTCGATACGCTGCAAAAACAGCTGAAAGCTGCTGGCATCGACAAGATTCATGCCGAACTGCAAAGTCAAATTGACGCTTTCCTGGCTAATCAAGCTAACAAAGGATAAGTTGTTAACAACAGGATGCAAAGCGCCAGCCGCTTTGCATCTTATTTCTTACAGGGAGAATGGAGGACTGACTGGCAAATGAGAGAGGAAACGGTTAAATCGGATATTACGGTCGTAGGCGGCGGGTTAGCCGGCGTATGCGCGGCTATTGCGGCTGCGCGCCTCGGGCAAACGGTATCGCTTGTTCAGAACCGTCCCGTTCTGGGCGGCAACTCGAGCAGTGAAGTTAGAGTATGGGTATGCGGGGCGACGGGTCACGGAAACAACCGTCATGCCCGGGAAACCGGCATTATGGGCGAGCTGTTTGTGGAGAACCAATATCGCAACAAAGAAGGCAATCCTTATCTATGGGATCTGGTCGTGCTGGAGAAGGTGCGGGCGGAATCCAATATCACCTTGTTCCTGAACACCGACGTTCATGAAGCTGTAGCGGACGGCGACAAGGAAAACCGCGTTATCCGTTCCGCGACCGGCTGGATGATGGGATCGGAAAGACGAATCCGCTTTGAAAGCGAGTATTACCTGGATTGTACGGGGGATGGTCTCCTAGGATTCCTTGCCGGGGCCGAGTTCCGGATCGGACGCGAGGCACGCTCGGAGTTTGGCGAGGATTGGGCACCGGAGAAGGCAGACGACATTACGCTGGGCAGCACGATCCTGTTCTATACGAAGGATGCGGGCAGGCCGGTCAAATACATCGCGCCAAGCTTTGCCAAAGACATTGCAAAGACAACGATCCCGATGAAGCGCGTCATCCGCAGCGGCGATTCGGGCTGTCACTATTGGTGGATCGAATTTGGCGGAGAGCTTGATGCCGTAACGGATAACGAAGCAATCCGCGACGAGCTCTGGTCGGTTATTTACGGCGTCTGGGACTATATCAAAAACTCGGGCAAGTTCGATGCCGACAATATGACGCTGGAATGGATCGGCGCGCTTCCCGGCAAACGGGAATACCGCCGGTTTGTCGGCGACTATATTTTGAATCAGAATGATATCATTGCCCAATCGCGATTCGAAGACGGGGTGGCCTTTGGCGGCTGGTCTATTGATCTTCATCCGCCAAAAGGGATGTATTCGCTTGAAGGCGGCTCCAAGCATTTGCATCCGGACGGGGTATATACGATTCCTTTCCGCTCGCTTTATTCGCGCAACGTAAGCAATCTGTTATTTGCCGGCCGGAATATCAGCGCCTCCCATGTGGCTTTCGGCACAACAAGGGTAATGGGGACATGTGCCGTTGTTGGCGAAGCGGCGGGTACCGGTGCCGCGCTTTGCGTGCAGAAGGGCGTTACGCCTCGTTCATTGTACCGCGAACATCTGCAAGACCTGCGTCAAACCCTGCTGCGTCAGGATGCTTCCGTCATTGGATATGCGAATGAGGATGAGAAGGATTTGGCGCGCAAAGCACGTTTGTCGGCTTCAAGCGAGTTAAAGCAGCTTGCGCTGGAACCAGGCGAGAATGTCTACCAACTGGATAAGGATATTGCCATTGTCGTGCCGCTTGATCCGGGCATGGACGCCATTTCGTTCCTGATTAACAGCGAAGAAGCCACTGAACTGACCGCAGAGCTGTGGGACACGGGGCGTGAGGAGCGTTATATTCCGAATAAACAACAGGCGCTGTCTACCGTTAAGGTAGAAGCCGGACAAGAGCAATGGGTCCGCTTCCCGATTTCCTGGCATCCGGATCGTCCGCAGAACGGGTTTGTCATTCTGAGGGAGAATCCGCATGTGTCCGTTCATATGGCGGCAGGCCCGCAAACAGGTTTGATTATGCTTGAAAACAAAGGAAGAGAACAAACCAATCCCGATCCCGTCATGGTATGGCTTCAGCGTCATGTATTCCGCAAACTGCCAGCTCTTCGGATCGAACCGCAGACGTCCGCGTTCTCGGCCGAAAAGGCGATTGACGGTATGGTGCGTCCGTACGGCGGACCGCATATGTGGTTGTCCGGCCGGATGCAGGAAGGCAAGGAGGAGTGGATTCAGCTGTCTTGGCCGGCTGCGATTGCGGCAGGAGAAATCCACGTGACCTTTAATGATGACGTGAACGAGGACTTGATCAATCTTCATCATCATGAGACGCCGTTTGAAGTGATGCCCGAGCTGGTTAAGGACTATCGCGTTGAAGCGCTGAACGGCGGCGAATGGGTTGAAGTGGCACGCGGACAAAACAATCGTGTTCGCAAGGTTGTACACGTCCTGAGCGGGCAAATCGTAACCGATCAAATCCGCCTTGTCGTAGAGTCGACAAACGGCAGTCCGTTTGCCGAAATTGTAGAGCTTCGTGTTTATGAGGCTTAAAGCTTAGGGGAAAGCGGGTGATATTGGGTGGCCATTTCGCGATTTGCTCGAAAGCATCCTGCGGGATTGGAATGGGGACAGGGGACCAGCATCATTTGGCATCCTGATGAAGTGGAAAATCATTATGAGCATCCCTATCAGTCCTACTGTTATTTCCGAAAGAGCTTTGAGTTAATGCCGGACGGAACGGCAGCAGGCAAGCTCCGGATATTCGCCGATTCGAAATATATGGTCTATGTGAACGGAATGTATGCGGGGAGAGGACCTTGCAGAAGCGATCCCCGCTGGCAGTACGTGGATGAGATTGATGTATCGGAGCTGCTCCGAGCGGGGCGTAACACCATGGCGGTTATGGTCTTGTACTATGGTTACGGGACCGGTCAGTCTATAGACCGAATTCCTGCTTTGGTTGCGGAATTGCGTGTAACGGCTCCGGGGAAGGAGCCCTTCCTCATCGGGACGGATTCCTCGTGGACCTGCCGCAAATCCGATGCGTACGATGCCAGATCTCCCCGGGTGAACGGCTGCCAGGGACCCATTGAGATCTATGATGCCAGACTTGAGCTGCAAGGCTGGCAGCTAACGGATTTTATTGAAGAGGATTGGAAGCGGGCGAAGTCGCGCGGGATAGAATTATCGCCTTTCTGGAATTATATTGAAAGACCGATTCCGTTTATGGAAGAGAAAGAAATCGACGCAGTCAGGCTGGCAAGCCGGGGCAGCGTCCGCCAGCCGGCCGAACGATCGGGAAGAATGCATCTGGATATTATTGAAGAAACAAAGGATATTCAAGTGACCGAGGTTTCCTCCCTGCCGTTTAATATCATGTCTAGGCAGTCCGCTCCGGATGAAGCGGAAGTGCTGACCTACGATTTTGGACGGATAGAGCCTGGTTACCTGCAGCTGGACGTAACAGGAACGGCAGGTACGGTTGTGGATGTCGTGTATGCCGAAGAGCTGTGGAACGGCAGAGCGTATCTTAACGCCAACAATAACCGTTCCATAGACCGGTTTATTCTCAGCGAAGGCCGGCAGCAATTGGAGGTGCGGTTTGGCTGGAAGGCGGGCCGATACGTGCAATTAAGAATAAGGCATGCGGACTCCCGCCCCGTTAACCTGCACCGCGTCGGGCTTCGGACCCGCAAATATCCGATTGACCGGCCGGCTGCTTTCCAATGCGGCGATGAGCGGCTCCAGAAGATCTGGGACATCTCCGAGCATACGATTCGAATCTGCATGCAGGATGCTTTCGTTGATTCCCCAAGCCGGGAGCAGCAGCAGTGGATGGGGGACGGACGCTGGCAGGGCATTTATCAGACCTATTATTCCGGTGACGGAAGGTTGCACCGCAAGCTTCTGGAGCAGATCGGACAATCTCAGGACTGGCAAGGAATGACAGCTCAGCGTTATCCGGACGGCCATCATAATTATCCGCCGATTCCTTCCTTCTGCCTGCATTGGGTAAGCTCGTTCGGAGAGTATGTAAGCGCGTATGGGGATGATGGGCTTCTGGCCGAATGGTGGCCAAACATCGTTCAAGCGCTCCGCTGGTTCTCCGGCTTTGAAAATAAAGAGGGACTACTCGAGAATGTGCCGTATTGGGCTTACGTGGACGCCGGCGAAGCTCCGATCAGCCGATGGCCGGATGTAGCGCGCGGCGGAATCGTAACCTCGCTTAACCTGCTCTATCTGGAAGCCATGCAGAATGCGTTAGCCTACGCTGCGCTCCTGGAGGATCAAGATGCAGCGGGCTACTACAGGCAGGCCTGCAGCCGTCTGGCAGACGGCATCCGGAATAAGCTTTGGAATCCGGAAGAGAATGCCTATACGGAATGTCTGGTCGACGGCATTCCGAGCAGCTTAGTCAGCGAATCTGCCAACGCATTAGCTTTGCTTGTTCTGCACGATGCCGGGGATGAGCGAAGCGATGCGATCTACCGCTCTGTGTTCGCGCCTGAAGCTGCAGGAAAAGCGATTAAGGCAAGCCCTTTCTTTATGATGGTCGTATATCGGGCTTTAATGAAAGCGAAACGGGAAGACCGAATGCTGGAACTTGTGCAGGAGAGATATGGCAGGATGCTTGATGCGGGCGCTACTTCCGTCTGGGAATGGTGGGACTTGTTCTACCGGGACGAGCATAGCGATGAGATTTCCTTCAGCTCTGCCTGCCATGCTTGGGGAAGCATGCCGGTCATGTTATTCCTTCATTCGATCGTTGGCATTCAGCCCGTGGAGGCGAATAACCGGTTAGTGCGAATTAAGCCCCGGCTGATGGGGGATCTGACGTGGGCGGAAGGCTCCATTCCTACCGCTTCAGGTCCATTGGTTGTTCGGGTAGAACGCCAGTCCGTTCGTAGCGAAGCCGGTGCAATAACCTTAACCGTGCCGGAAGGGGTTACGGCTCTCTGCGGCGACTTATCTTACGGAACGGGTAAACACGAGGTTCTTCATTGGAAATTTGACTAGTGCGAAAATAATTTTAGGTCAGCCATCGCAAGGGGCTGGCCTTTTTTACGTTAGCTGCCCGGTTTCATGGATTTACTTAAAGTTTTACTGTAGAAACGGTTTCGATTCAAGGGAAGCCATGCTACAATGTAGGCACAAGTAAACCGCTTTACTCGTTAATCCAAATAGATGTGATAACGCTTACATGTAGAGTCGGGCGTGGCAGGAGGTTGAACATGCTCAAGCTTAACAATTGGTATTTACGGCTGCTCGTATCCTATTTTCCAATTCTGGTGCTTACCGTATCCATGATCATCTTCTTGTCGTTTATTGCGGTGAATGAAATATCCCGCTCAGAGACGGCCAAGGCTGATAAAATCACGACCGGGTACGTCGTAAACAGCGTGGAACGGGCTGTACGCGAAGTCGAATTTAACGTGTTGAAGGAAGCCGAGTCGAACAAGAGCTACGCCGCTTATTTGAACGGGACATCCGAATCAACAACGATTAAATATAATGTCGTCCATAGTCTGCGGGGGATGATTGACAATAATGATCTGGTGGAATCCATCTACTTGTACAGGCAATCGGATGATACCGTGCTGACCTCCAGCGGCGAGACCGAGCTGTCCGAATTTGGCGACCGGGATTTTATTAAGAAGGCTATTGCAAATCGGGAGTACCAGGGATGGTCGGCAAGCCGGGAGTTCCGCGAATACGACGGACTGAAGCCGGTTCAGGTTATTTCGATGTACAAGCAGACGCCGCTTCCGTTCGGGAAAGACGGTATTCTCGTCATTAATATTAATTTGTATGGTGTGGAGCAATTAATCGGAAGCATGACCAACCACCAAGTCTCCTTCATGCGAATCACCGATTCAGCTGCGCAACCCATTTATCCGGGGGACGGCTTGGTTCCGAAAGGAAAGGTGCTGACAACGCTAACCTCGGGATCGCTTGCGTGGACGTTTGAGAGCGGCATACAGGCTGGCCATTTGCTTAGCTGGGTATCGGTCGTCTCCTATGTATGGGTCATTATTGCGGTTCTGACCTTTGTGGTCGCCATTGTGTATATTATTTGGGTTACCCGGCGGAATTATAAGCCAATCCGGCTGATGATGAACCGTATTCAAGCCCTGCACCTCCGGGGCAGCGACGGCACGGCGGTCAAGCTGGACGATATGACGATGATTGACCGCGCGCTCGAGAATCTGATTGTCCAGTCGCAGGACCATGAGAAGGAGCAGCGCGAAAGCATTGTGCTTAGGCGCAGGCAGCTGTTTAATGAGCTTATAAGCGGACAGCGCAGCGAGCAGATGCTGGAACGGCTGCGCAGTCTGAATCTGCTTCCGAGTTCGGGAAGGTTTGCGGCTATGGTCGTCAAGCTGAATAATTACGAGGAATTTCAAGCGGACAACACGCTTCATGAGCAGAACGTATTGAAATTCGCATTAGGAAACGTCATGCAGGAGCTGGCGAATAATGAAGGACTGCAAGGGTGGGGGGAATGGTTGGCATCGGACCGGATCACGTTTGTGTTCGCTTCCGGCGACACCGGCACCCAGATGCTGGATCAGCTTCGCCGAACGGCGGAGGTTGCAAGAGAATGGGTAGAGGGACATTTGCGCTTTAACCTGTCGATCGGGATTGGTTCCATCGGAAATGAGTGGACCGGCATCGGACGCTCTTACCGGGATGCCCTGACCGGGATGGAGTATCAATTCGCCATCGGGCGGAATGCCGTCACGTTCAGCGGGGATATCCCCCAGATTCAGCCGAATGGCATGTTCAACTACACGCAGCAGTGCACGAATTGCGTGCAGGAATTCCGTCTGACGAATGAAAGCTGGCGGGATACGTTCGAGCAGTTGTTCAAGCATTTTGAGACGGACGCCATGAAGGATGAGGATATTCTATCCCTGATACAGCTTTTCCTTCAGATGCTCAGCCGCGAGCTGAAGGAACTGTCGGACACGTTAAACGAATGTCTGGACGGTGCCAAGATTTCGGAATTGCTCATAAGCCTCAGAGGCGCGTCAACGCTTCCGGAGATGAAAGAGCTGTTGTCGGATTACCTGATTCAAGTCTATGAGACGTATGTGGCGATGAGCCAGACCAAAGGCTACAAAACCATGATTACCGAGATCAGGGCTTACATTCAGGAGAACTTTGCCGATCCGGATCTTTCTCTCAAGCATTTGAGCGACCGCTTCGAAATCTCCGGCAAATATGCGAGCCATCTCTTTAAGCTCGAGTACGACATGAAGTTTGTTGATTTCCTCGTACAGCTTCGGATGCAGCAGGCGGAGCGGCTGCTCGCCGAAACGGAGGATACGGTCCAAAATATTGCGCTTCAGGTTGGATATGCTAACTCCATAACGTTTGGACGGGTATTCAAACGGCTGACCGGCGTAACGCCCGGCGAATTCCGCAAGCTGAAGATGCGCCCTTCCAATCTGATTCTTGGCATGCAGGGCAATCGGGAGGCAGCGACTACAGAATCATGACATTCATCTAAAATGACAGCGGCGGTCCGGAAAGAGCCTTTCCTTCGGACCGCCGCTGTATTCTTTTATAATGAAGAACGGGCTGCCGTTCGCGCTTGGCCAAACGCTGGAGTTTATCGCTGGAAACGGCTTTATTGCTGTGTTTTTGCTATACGGTTTATGTCGGGAAAATGATTTATTCTAAGCGCGGGAAGCCTTATGGGGCAAGGCATCGGAGGAAAAGTTTGCACCGCCGAAACTGGTTTATTGTCACCATGCTGCAGTCCGTGTCATACTGAGGCCACTTCCCAAACCCGGACCAACAACATCGCTTGTAAGCGTGTTCAATTAATAACAAAACCGGGTGCAGGAAACAAACCTAAAAGGGATGAAAGAGGGGTTGGGATTCGAATGAAACATAACAAAAGAGGAAGAAAAACAGCCAGCACTCTATTAACAGCTACACTAGCAGGCACCATGCTGATCAGCGCATGCAGCGGCAACGGCGGCAACGAGAAAGCAAACGAATCAACGGGAGGCGAAGCGGCTTCCGGCGGAAAAGCATCTTCACTAAAGGTTGAAGTATTCGACCGGGGCAATTCCCCCGCAGGCTCTTCGATTACAAAAAACTACTTAACGCAGTTTGTTCAGGACAAATTCGGCACTCCTAACAATATCAACGTACAATTCGTACCGATCCCTCGTTCGGAAGAGGTTCAGAAGCTGAACGTATTGATGGCAAGCGGCAGCGACGTTCCGGACATCGTGTTCACGTATGATTCGGGTACCTTCTACCGTTACGCGCAGCAAGGCGGTCTGACGGATCTTGGCGAGTTGCTTGATCAATACGGCCCTAACCTGAAGAAGTTCCTGGGCGACGAAACGCTCGCGTACGGCCAATATGAGGGCAAGCAATTTGCGCTCCCGGCCAAACGCTCCCACTTGGGCAAATACTCGTCGTTCATCCGTCAGGATTGGCTCGAGAAGCTGAGTATGCCGGTGCCAACAACTACGGATGAATTGTACGCGACGCTGAAAGCGTTCAAGGAAAAGGATCCGGGTCAAACCGGCGGCAAAGTGATTCCGCTTGGCATGTCGCTTGCGCCTGCCCAATATGAGCCGCTGATCTGGTCCTTCATCGAGCCGGTAACCGATGATCAGCGTTATACGCTGACCCAGCAGCTTGGATCGCGCGACTATCCGGTCTTGCTGCCAGGCTTCAAGGAAGCGCTGCAATTCATGAACAAGCTGTATAACGAAGGACTCATGAGCGCCGATTTCAGCCTTGACGAAGACAAGAAGAAGCTGAACGAGGACGCTGCCAAAGGCCTCGTTGGTTTCTTCAGCGAAGATGATATGAACCCGTTCTATCCGGACGGTCTGTACGCGACGCTTCAGAAGAATATCCCGGATTCGAAGCTCTCCGCGGTTGATGTTTACACCAACTCCGAAGGCAAGCATCCAAAGCCGGAATACGCGCCAATCGGCATGTTCCTGATGATTCCGAAGAGCAGCCAGCATGCCGCGGAAGCAATCAAATACCTGGATTGGATGGCTTCGGAAGGCAACCTGTTTGATATGCAAAACGGCGTTGAAGGCGAGAACTATACGCTTGAGGATGGCGTTCCTATCGTGAAGGCCGACGCTGCGGACGAGGCGAAGAACCGCATCTACAACTATGGCGATATGGCGATCATCTCGAACGGCAAGCAGCTTGGCGATGCGGACAAGAACGTTGAAGCTTACGTAGTGGGCATGCCGGAAGCTTACCAAGAGGAAACGCGCAAAGCTTTGTCGATCTCCAGATCCGATACCATCAAGCCGGTCCTGTTCGACCGTCCGATCGAGGCGCAAGCGAAATACGGCACGGCGCTTCTTGATAAATTCAACGAGATTATCGTGAAAACAACGATGGTGAAACCGGATCAATTCGAAAGCACATTTGAATCCGTAATGAAGGATTATATGGCAAACGGCGGTCAAGCGATTTTGGATGAGCGCACTAAAGCTTACGAGGCAATGAAATAAGACAGAATCGATGAAAAGGCTTGGAGACGAGGAGCGTCCATGATGCTCGCGTCTCCGGGCATGATCGTAAGTGGACAGGGGTGGATAGGATGAAAGGAACCGCTTATTTACGCAGATATTGGCAATTATACGCATTGCTTATTTTACCGGTCAGTTACTTTATTGTTTTCAAATACGGTCCGATGTACGGCATTCTAATCGCTTTTAAAGATTTCAACTTCTTCCAGGGCATTAACGGCAGCGAGTGGATCGGCTTCGACGGCTTCCGGGAAGTGTTCGCGATGCCGGACTTTTACAAGGTGTTGCGCAACACGCTGATGCTTAACTTTCTGGACTTGATCGTATCTTTCCCGGCTCCTCTATTCCTGGCCATTATGCTCTACGAGCTGAAAATAGGTTGGTTCAAAAAGCTGTCGCAAACGATTTTGTATATTCCGCATTTTATTTCCTGGGTTATAATCGGCGGGATCGTCTACCAGGTATTCGGCACGCAGTCTGGCATGATTAACAATATCATTACGTCGTTTGGCTTAGACGCCATTCCGTTTCTGACGGACAAGAAGGATTGGTTAATCACCTATTTGGTAGTTGGCGTCTGGCAAAGCGCCGGATGGGGGACGATCATTTATCTGGCGGCGCTTACCGGTATTAATAAGGAACTCTTTGAAGCAGCGGATGTGGATGGCGCAGGCCGGCTCAGAAAGATCTGGAGCATTACGCTTCCGTCGCTGAAGCCAACGATCGTAACTCTCCTCATCATCAATCTGGGACACATGATCGCAATCGGATTTGAGCGTCCTTACATTATCGGCAATACCGCCGTTCGGGATTATGCGGATGTGCTCAGCACCTTCGTCTACCGCATCGGCATTGAATCCGGACAATATACGATCGCAACCGTGGTTGGTTTATTCCAGGCTATTGTAGGACTGGTCTTCGTGCTTGGCGCGAACTATACCTCCAAGAAGCTGGCTGACCAAAGCATCCTGTAAAAACTATGCTATCGAAAACGAGAAAGGAGCGATAAGACATGAGAGATCGACACGCCAGCCGGACATTTGATGCGATGAACACTTCTGCGATAATTCTCTTCGTGCTGCTATGTCTGGCTCCGTTTATTCATATAATTGCGATTTCCTTAAGCTCGTCGCGTGCCATCATGTCCGGCGAGGTCAGCATTCTGCCGGTGGAAATCAATTGGGGGGCTTACGAGCAGGTATTCTCGGATATGTCCATGATCCGTTCGCTTGGCTTTACGGTTATGCTGACGGTTCTATTCACGGTATTTTGCATGCTGATGTCCATAGCGGCAGCGTATCCGCTTGCCAAGACCAAATTAAAGGGCCGCAAGATCGTGATGTTCATTATCGTCATTACCATGTTCTTCAGCGGCGGTATTATTCCGGAATACATGCTGGTGCGCAACCTGCATCTGCTTGATTCCATTTGGTCGCTGGTACTGCCCGGACTTATCAGTCCGTTCTATCTCATTATCCTGATTACGTTTATTCAAAATGTTCCCGACTCGCTGGAGGAATCGGCCGAGATCGACGGCAGCTCCTATTTCCGCACCCTGGTCAGCATTATCGTGCCGCTGTCGATGCCGGTTATCGCTACGCTGAGCTTGTTCTATGCGGTTGGCCGTTGGAACGGCTTTACCGACACCTTGATGTATATCACCAGCCCGGAGATGTACCCGCTGCAATTAAAGCTCTACCAGCTGGTTCAAAACAACATGGTCAGCGAATTGATGGCGGCAGAAGGGGCAAGCGGCGGTCAATTGCTGCAGCCGGAAAGCTTGAAGGCGGCAAGCGTTATCTTCGCAACCGTACCGATCCTGATCGTTTATCCGTGGCTGCAGCGTTATTTCGTAAGCGGCGTCATGCTTGGCGCGGTTAAAGGCTAAGCAAACAGGCGGCAATTCGCCGCTATTCATCTGGAGGGCTTAAATGATGGGGAAGGACAAAGGGCAATATTCGTTCTCAACATGCTGGAATATTAAGCGGCATCAGACAGGCAGCGGAATGATCGGGGAGATCAAGGAGCTTGGCTTCCGCTATGTCGAGCTGAACTATAATGTGACCAATGAGCTGTTAACGACCATTGAGCCGATGATTGAACGGGGAGAAATCGGGGTGTCGAGCGTCCATAATACGTTCCCGCATGTTGCGGATCCCGATTACGGAACCGACTCGGTATTGCTGGGCTTCGACGACGAGGAGAAGCGCCAGCGCTCCATCGAGCTGCTGCTCCGTTCAGCCGAATACGCGAACCGGTACGGGGCGAAGGCGGTAGTTGTTCATCCGGGAGAGGTTCCGTTCGACTATAACATCGATCAGGAGCTTAAGAAGATTTATAACGAGCAAGGCCCCGAATCGGCAGGATACATCAAGCTGTGGAGCGAAATGCTCGAGCGCAGGGAATCGTTAGCCGGCCATTATGTGCAACGGATCGGAGACAGCCTCGAGGAAGTATGCGACCGGATTGACGCAAAGGGCTGGGACGTATCGATCGGTATTGAAACCCGCTCGCGCTGTTATCAAATGCCGACGCTTCGCGAAGCGAAATCGGTCTTTGACCGGCTGAAGGGCGCGAGAGTTGGCCTGTGGTACGATTTTGGCCACGGCATGATGATGGAACGGATGGGACTGTACGATAACGCGCGGGATATGGAAGCGATCAAGGACCATGTCGTGGGCATTCATATTCATGAGACGGTGGGCTTGTCGGATCACTGGTGCCCGTATGTGCACAGCGGCGATATGGACTACTTCGACCGTTTCCTCCCGATTATTGCGGCGGCTCCCGTGAAGGTGTATGAGCTGAAGGCTGCATGCACGCCCGAGGACATTGAGCTCAGCCATGAACGGCTGCTCGGTAAGCTCACGGCGCTCGGAGGTTAGGGATCATGGACATGAAGCTCCTGGCAGCTTACGCGCCGCGGTTGTATTTCGATAAGAAGGAACCTTTTTACCCGGCAAGGGTTGGGGTGTCCGTGATTCGTCAGGACGGGCATTCCCCGTCCTTTCGGCGCAGCTTCGAGCATCTGGAAGCCGGAATTGATTACGTGATTGAATTCGCTATTTATTGGGATTATGACATTCAGCATTTATATGAGCTCGAGCATGTCTGGATCTATGTAGACAAGGCTGGCGAGGTTGCGGATGCGGAAGCAAGCTTCCACGGCAAATATTTGAAGGCGCTGCTCCCATACGGCTCGAACCTTGCGGGAAAGACAGTCAATCTTTATTCCCAGCCCGGCAAACATGCTTTCTCGCCGGTGCCGATTCTATTTGAATTGCTGCCGAACGCTAGAATCGTAACGGATCAAGAGGCGGGACGGGATGGCCTGACTTTGCCGGAATGGTATAGGGCCAAAGCGACGTACGATGACCAAACAAATGAGCTGGTACGAGCCTATCAGCAGAGATATCACCGTTTTACGCCAGCCTTTGAATTCGTCCCTTATGAGCTCGCAAAGCAGGAATCCTTGTTTGTTCCATGGGAAGTGCTCTACGAGGAAATACCGAAGCGAATCGAGGCGGAACTGGCAATAATCAGGCATACGCTTGCCGGCTTAAAGGAACCTTGGGAAGGATGATTGCAATGTATGAGAAGCTGGTAGCCGTTAACGACGGCTGGGTCACGCTAGGATTAGACAATCAGATTATAGACAATGAGAGCCGCTTCTACGGCGGAGTGGCTGATCCGGACAGCGGAATTCCGTTCCCCGCCCATACCGGAACGTTAGCCGTAATGGCCATTTGGGGATGCGCGCTCGTAAATCCGGATTCCCGTTATTACCATGACGGGCAGCTGCTTGCCGGTCTTGATCTGGCGGCGGCTTTTATCGTCCGTCAGCAGCATGCCGACGGCACGATCTCGCCGGGCTGGACGAATATGCATTCGCCGCCGGATACGGCGTTTGCCGTTGTTGGGCTTGCTCAGCTTTATGAGCTGCTGGAGAAGCACGAATGGGCAGCTCTGGAGTCTGCCCGCAACCATATCCGCCGCTTCCTGGAGCAGTCGGTTCCGGCGTTGTTGACCGGAGGCTGCCATACCCCTAATCATCGTTGGGTGCTGACGGCCGCCCTTGGTTTCCTGTACAGACTGACCGGAAATGAAGCGCTGGTTGACCGTGCCGATGAATGGCTGGCGGAAGGAATGGATTGCACGGACGACGGGGAATGGACGGAGCGCAGCAACGGTATTTATAACGGCGTAAGCGACGTGATGCTGTATCATACGGCGGAGCTGCTTGGCCATCCCCAGCTGCTGGAGCCGGTCCGCCGCAATTTGCGGATGATGGCTTACCTCATCCATCCGGGCGGGGAAGTGGTAACGGATTATTCCGGCCGTCAGGACTTTGGCCATCGTCATGATATGTCCGGCTATTTATATGTCTCCTGCCTGATGGCGGAGCATGACAAGGATCCGTTGTTTGCCGCGCTTGCCAAGCTGGGAGCGGAAGCGTCCACCCATCCGGGAGCGATTCCAAACAATGCTTTGCTTGGGCTGTTGCTTCAGCCTCACCTGCGCGACTCTGGCGTTGAGGCTTGCAAGTTGCCCGATCATTATAAGGTCGTTATTAACGGGGAATTTGACAGAAAGCATTATCTAGGTCAGATGGAATCGGCGGGACATGGCGGGAAGATCTATCATAGCCGTCTCCATCCCGAATTTGGCGCGCCGGTTGCCCGGCAGCTGGATGGGCAAACAAGCGTAACGGTTATGGCGGAGACCAATTCCTTCTTTGCTCTGCGGCACGGGAAGGCACAGCTGCTTGGCGTTCAAGTAAGCAGCACGTTTGAGCCGGGCTTCATTAAGATGAACGAGATGGAGCAGCTCGAGAACGGCTATCTGCTGTCGGGGACGGAATCGAAGGGCTATTACGGACCGATTGCCACCGATAAACTGCCTGAATTTGCGGCAGGGAAGGTGAGCCCTTGGTATCTGCTGCCGCATCAGCTGCGCGAGGTTACGCATTTGCAGCAGCACCAGGTGCAGGTGGAATTGACCGAAACTGCCGAAGGCTGGAGAATTCGCGTAAGAAACGACAAACCGGATGTGCTGATGACTCAGATTTCCTTCATATTCGGGAAGAATGGACAATTCAGCGGAGGCAAGCGGACGGCTGCGGAGCCGGGAACGCAGTTCTGGCAGGATGGCACGGTGATCTATTCGGCCGGTGAAGACCGGATTGAGCTGGATGGCGGCGCATTTGAACACCGGATGAAATCCATTCGCGGAGCTTCGTATCCGGCTGATTGCGAGACGCTTGTCGTTAACGTGATTACGCCGTATGAACGGACGTTTGATATTCGTCTGTCACCGGCTGCGGGCAAGGGGAGGAACGGACAATGACCGTCTATATAGAGCCCCGGGACAGCGCAAGATATGCGTTTGGCGACGAGGAGCGCCGCATTCTGGAGCTTCTGGCGAGCCGTTATGTCGGCGCAAATCCGCCGGTTCCGTTTGCTTATCGCGCCTTCTCGCATCAAGGCATTTTGCAAGATGAAGAAGGCTTGTACAACATGGAGCTGGGTTCAAGGTGGCCGCAAGCGGCAAACGGCGACTACGCCTACGTGTACGGGCTTGTATGGAGCGACAATGAGCGCTCCATTGATTGCAATCTGGAGCCTATTGGCCCTATACGGCTATATATGAATGATAAGCGGTTGTTCCGTACGTCCGCAGTGGAAGAGATGAAGCCGGATGCCCGCGTTGTTATTCCGATGCTGCTCGCCAAAGGATGGAACCGGATTCTGATCGAAGCGAGGCGTACGCCTGCAGGCTTTGGCTGCCGGTTTGGCGCAGACGAAGCAAAGGTCAGGATTCTGAACGTGCTTGCACCGTTTGCAAGCCGCGACGGAAGCGCGGGATGGGTATTCTCGGAGCCGGTGAAGAAATCTTGCTTCGGAGAAGGGAATTTCCCTAATGAGCGGCAGCCGGAAGAGGAGACCGGCATAAGCTGGCTTCCCCGCACGAAGTGGCTGGAGGCGGAAGAGAAACAGCCAAACCTGGAGCGACAGTACGGGACTCCGGCGGCAACGGTTGCCGGTTACGGCTGGACACGGCTTCCGGTATCCAAAGCTGAATCTCTTGTTCTGGAAGGCCGCGCGTTTGGACCGGCCTCGGTATGGCTCGACGGCAAGCTGGTCTTGGAGCTAGCCGAAGCGGGAGCTTTCCGCGAAAGTCTGAAGCCCGCGTATAGCAGCGGTCATTTATTGATCCGAACGGAGAGCAGCGCGCGAGGGTGGGGCTTCGAGTTCCATGCTTCGGCAGACGGCAAGCCGCTTGCTCTTATACAGCCCGTGCATATTCACGGATATGATGGGAAGTGGCTGTATGCAGGACCAATCGCGGCAAATAAAGAGCTTGACGCATCCGGCGTCTGCGGGCTGACAGCCCTTCTGCCAGCCGTCGATCTGAGCGGCCGGCCTGCCGCCAGCACGTATTGGGAGCTGGATATGCCTCAGACCAGACTTCGTCCGTACTATGAGAACGCGATGCTCAGCAACAAATGGACCGTAGGCACCGCGACCAACTTCGGACGATGGGACTATCCGCTTGGCGTAACGATGTATGGTTTGCTTCGCGCGGCGCGGGAATTGAACCGCGGGGATTGGTCCGATTACGCTCTCTCGCATATCCGGACCTGCACGGATATGTACGATTATTCCTTGTGGGACCGCCAGGAGTACGGCTTCCCCAGCGTCAATCAACAGCTGGTGCTTACGCGGATGCTGGACAACTGCGGCTCGTTTGGCTCTGCGATGCTGGAGGCGTACCTGCAGGAAGGCGGCGGTATATTCCGCCGCATCGCGGAGCCAATCGCGGACTTTATGCTGAAGCGGCTTGAGCGGAGAGAAGACGGCGCTTTCTTCCGGCTGAGCGAAGGAGAATACTTCGACAACACGCTTTGGGCAGACGATCTTTATATGAGCGCGCCTTTCCTGACCCGTTATGCGGTTATTAGCGGTAACCGGGAAGTTATGGATGAGGCGGCCCGGCAGTTTCTGCTGTTCAGAAGCTACCTCTTTATAGAAGAAGAGCGGGTCATGTCGCATGTCTATGATTTCAAATACGGCCAGGCGACAAGAGTACCTTGGGGACGGGGCAACGGCTGGGTGCTGTTCTCGCTGACGGAGCTGCTCGAGCGTCTGCCGGAGGATCATCCGGACCGCGCTGCGCTGCTCGACTTTTTCCGGACCATGTGCCTGGGAGTTGCCGACCTGCAGAGCAGCTCGGGATTATGGAGACAGGTGCTGAACGAGCCGGAAGCTTATGAAGAGGCTTCGTGTACCGCGATGTTCACTTACGCCTTCGCCCGCGGCATCCGCTTTGGCTGGCTGTCTGATGACCGCGATTATGCGGCAGCTGCCAGAAAAGCGTGGAGAGGGTTAACCGAGAATGCCATTGACCGTGCCGGCAACGTGCACGGCGTATGCAGCGGCTCGCGTTACTCCTTCTCGCCGGATTACTATATGCACGACCTTCGCACCGTTGTTAATGACAATCATGGCATCGGCATTATGCTGCTCGCCGGGGTAGAAATCAGCATGCTTAACGGTGCAGGATAAGGCGGGCGCATCTCCAGAAGGGGGGACTACCCTTGTTTGCACTTAAGCTTGGTGCGGCATTAGCCCTCGGATTGCTGATCGGGGTGGACCGTCAGCTTCGGCATAAGCCGCTTGGCATTAAGACAAGTATGGTTATTTCCGTCGCAAGCTGCCTCATTACGATGGTATCCATTGAAGCGGCAACCGCGCTTGCGCACCCGGGCATGACCAATATGGATCCCATGCGTCTCGCGGCGCAAATCGTAAGCGGGGTTGGCTTCATTGGCGCCGGGGTTATTCTGAGGCGGAATAATGATGTGATCTCCGGCCTGACGACAGCCGCAATGGTCTGGTCCGCTTCGGCGCTGGGCATTGCGGCAGGAGCAGGCTTTTATAAGGAAGCCTTCACCGCCGCCGGCATTATCATTCTGGCCGTTAATCTGGTGCCGCAAGCCGTTCGCGCATTCGGACCGTCGAAGCTGCGGGAACGGGACGTATCCGTCTGCATGATCTTCGACCGCTCAGCCGAGCTGGACGGCATGCTCGCCAGCATTCGGTCGGATCATCAAATCAAGCATACGACGATTAAGGACATTGGCGATGGCCGGAAGGAAATCCGGCTCGTCCTGTCGTCCGGGGATCTCTACCCGACAACCTCTGTCTATGAGGAGATGCGCCGGTTGAAGAATGTCCTCTCCGTTGAGGTAGAAAATATAAGCTCCTAATATCATTTATTTCAGATAAACGTTGAAAGCGCTCTCCTGAACGCGCATAATGGACTTAACGATGTTACGCGCGAATGGAGACTGCTGCCAATGATGAAAGCGACCATATACGATGTAGCCAAGGAAGCCGG
Source organism: Paenibacillus glycanilyticus (assembly GCF_023715145.1). Lineage (GTDB taxonomy): Bacteria > Bacillota > Bacilli > Paenibacillales > Paenibacillaceae > Pristimantibacillus > Pristimantibacillus glycanilyticus_A. Next base: position 100,228 of record NZ_JAMBNP010000002.1, read on the forward strand.
CGTATCGATTGCTACGGTATCCCTTGTCATTAACGGCAAAGGAAAGATCAGCGAGGAACGCCGCGAAGAGATCAGGCAGATCATGGCGCGTATGGGCTACAAGCCAAGCATGATCGCTTCCGCGCTTACCGGCAAGAAGACCTACGCGCTTGGTCTGCTCGTGCCGGATATCTCGAACCCCTTCTTCGCCGAGATCGCGAGGGCCGTCGAGGACGAGGGGCAGCGTCACGGTTACAGCGTTTTTATATGCAGCACCGATAACAAGGACGAGAAGGCCCTCCATTATGCCGCGCTGCTGCAGCAGAAAAACGTTGACGGCGTCATTATAAGCACCGGCATGAAGGACCTGTCCGTATTAAATCCATTGCTGCAAGGCGGCGTTCCGGTCGCGCTGCTCGCCAGGGAGTTTCCCTCGGTTGAAGTTCCGTCCGTTGTAGTGGACGACTATGCGGGTGGAGCTGCCGCGGCCGAGCATCTCATTTTGCTAGGCCATAGCCGGCTTGCCGTTCTGGCGGAGCAGGATTCAATCAGCAGCAGCAGAGAGCGGGTAAAAGGATTTAGACAGACGGCCGAAGCGGCAGGCCTTGTCCTTGAACCGCTGTTTGTCGTCAGCTGCGGCCATAATGACGGCAAGGACAGGGCGATGGAGCTGCTTCAGATGAAGGACCGTCCTACCGCCATATTTTGCTGCAACGACCTTCTTGCGATCGGGGCGCTCCGTGCGGCAAAAGAGCTGGGACTGCGCATTCCGCAGGACTGCTCAATAATCGGGTTTGACGATACGGTACTCGCTTCCGTAACGGATCCGCCTCTTACAACGGTTGCCCAGCCGATCGAACAGATGGGACAGCGGGCTGTGCAGCTTGTGGTCCGTCGGATTGGACAGCCGGGCGAAGTATCCGAGAGAGTCGTACTTGCTCCTTCGCTTACCATCCGGCAGTCTGCGGCGGTACCAAGCCAAGATTCCCGCTATCACCATCTTCGCGAAAAGACCTCAGGCTGATTGTTCAGCTTGTCTCTAAAGCCCTCGGGTTCGGAACGCATCCGGACTACGGGCTTTTCTTTATTTTTTTGAAGGACAAGTTCCTGATATACTGGGGGAAGAGGTGGGGTTATCGCAAATTTTCCCTGTCGATAAATTTGAGTCTTCAGTACGGAGAGGCAGAAACGGGAGGATTATATGAGCATAGTACGGTTTGGCATAGTAGGGGGCGGCTGGCGCAGCGAGTTTTTCCTGCGCATTGCAAAAGCGCTGCCCGAGCGGTTCGAAGTTGCGGGTGTTGTGATACGCGATGCGGAGAAAGGCCGGGCATTCGAGCAGACCTGGGGAGTGCCGACATTCCGTTCGGTCAAGGCGATGACGGATGCAGCGTCTCTTGCGTTTGCCGTGGTCAGCGTGCCGCGGAAGGCTGCGCCGGATGTGATGCTGGAATTGACCAGCCTGGATATCGCAGTGCTCTGCGAGACGCCTCCCGCCGAGACGCTGGAGGATCTTATCGCCTTATACGGAAAGGTTGGCGGCAAGGGACGGATTCAGGTTGCGGAGCAATATGCCTTCCAGCCCAATCATGCCGGGAGGCTGGCCATCGTCCGCTCGGGCAAGCTTGGCGAGGTGACGCAGGCGCAAGTATCGTCCGCGCACGATTATCATGGCATCAGCCTCATGCGCCGATATCTCGGCATTGGCTTCGAGAACGCGGAGATTCGCGCAGCGGCGTTCACTTCGCCGATTACGGAGAGTCCTGGCCGTTCCGGTCCGTCGGCGGAAAGCCGCATCGTATTGTCGAAGCAGGTTATGGCCTCCTTCGATTTTGGCGGAAAATACGGAGTCTACGATTTTACCGGCGACCAGTATTTCTCGTGGATCCGCTCGCCGCGCGTGCTGGTTAGAGGGGACAGAGGCGAAATCAACAATTTTGATGTCCGTTACCTGCTTGATCACAAGACTCCGGTTCACTTGCAGATGACCCGTCAACAGGCAGGACTGGACGGCAATTTGGAAGGATATTACCTGAAAAGCCTGCATTGCGGCGAACAGGTCGTATACATGAACCCTACCGTACCGGCGCGTCTGACCGACGACGAAATTGCGGTGGCTGCTTGTCTGGAACAAATGGCCGCATATGCTGCCGGAGGCGAGGAATTCTATAGCCTGGCGGAAGCCTGCCAGGATCATTATTTGGCGCTCATGATGCAGCAATCTCTTCAATCGGGCGAAACGGTAACGACGGAGACCCAATGCTGGGCGGAGCTTAGTTAAGAAAAACTTTAGATTTGCCCTGCTTATTTTTTAAACAAATCGCCTTATTCTGATTAAGTCATCGTAAATGGCTTAACAGAAAGGCAGGAATTCGAATGAAGTACACCAAAGGCAGTATCCTATCGGTTCTATTTTTGTTTTATTTATACATTTTGCTCAAGGTAATCTTGTTTAAGTTTAGCTCGGTGAGCATGGCTTATCTATGGCAGCAGCTTCACTGGTCGTTAGAATACCCGCAATATATGGAGTATGGGCTGCAACGGGCTAACTTTACGCCGTTCGAATCGATCTCGCAAAATCTTCACCGGTTGTCGGACCGTAATGACCAAGTGAATTTCTTTGGCAATATCGCGATATTCCTGCCTTGCGGCATTCTTGTCGGTCTATGGACGAAACGCAGCACTACCAACTCGTTACTTGGCGCAGCCACGATTTCTTTTGGCATAAGCCTGGCATTGGAATGCGCGCAGTTTGTTTTTGCGATGGGCAGCTTTGATGTCGACGATCTTATGCTGAATGGTCTCGGCGGGTTGTTGGGATGGTGGATTCTGTTTGTTATACGCAGAGAAAAAGCCCTTGCACAAGTCTAATGACTTGCGCCGGGGCTTTTCTGTTATGCCGCTTGCAGACAAGTTTCATCTCAGTGCAGGGCATTTAAGCGTATTGTTCAAGAAAGAAACAGGGCTGACGATTTCGGACTTTGTGAAGAACCTGAGAATGAAAAAGGCGAAGGAAATGCTGCAGGATCCTACGATCAAGATCTATGAAGTAGCGGAACGAGTAGGATTGCAAACGCCGGCGTATTTTACGTATCAATTCAAGAAAAATGAAAGCTGTACGTACTCGCGAAATACTTTCCCGAAGTAGCTAGGGCTTTCAAAGCCGCATTGCTGCCCGATCGCATGAATGGGAAGCTCCGTGTTCGAAGCATCGAAATAGCGGCTTCCATCCTGCCGTCGCGAAGATAGGCATGCGGCGAAGTTTGTTCGGACTTTTGAAAAAGCCGGCTTAGGTGATATTTGTTGAGATCCCAGATGCGATTCGACATGTCCGTTGTCAGGGCGGTTATCCCCCGCGAAGCTATATGCGGAATCAGTGATTTGCTGCCAGCCGATAGAATCCAGAGTCAGAACGGCTGTCAGGGTCCATACAGCTTTCGGTAAGTCTCCGGCGTCATGCCTTCCTTCTGACGGAACGTAGATACGAAATGGCTCGCATCTCGGAATCCGACCGCTTCGCCGATGCGGCGCACGGTCCAATCCGGCCGGGAAGGAAGCCATTCCTTCGCTTTGCGGATGCGAAGCTGAATAAGATAAGAATAGGCCGTCTGGCCGAACAGTTCCCGGAATCTTTCGTTTAACTGCCGCTCTCCGAGGCCAAGCCGGGAGGCCATATCGGACAGTCCAATCTCCGGATTCGCGAATTCTTGTTCCAGCCAGTCGAGCAGCGCTTGCACCCGCTCAAGACGCTTGGACATGGACGGCCGGTTATCCGTGCGCGCCTCTGTCCGCAGGAGGGTAAGGAATTGATACAAATCGGCCGAGGACTGCCAGCCGGAAGGATCGCTGCCGGACTCGGCGAACGTCAGCATGCTGTTGAGATGGCCGGAGATGCGGTCGCTGCCAGCCTCCCATTGAAATCGTTCGGCGCTGCTCCAGCCAAAGGATTGCACAATACTTGCGGCCATGCTCCCTTGAAACGTAATATATCCCGTCTGCCACCAGCCGTTTTTCGCTTCATACCGATGAGTCGTACCCGGAGCGAGCAGAACGCCGGAGTGCTCCGTCATTTTCCAGGTCTGGCCGTTCACCGTTAGTTCGCCTTCTCCGCTCATCGTCTGAAGCCAATGAAATTGGGGATAGCCGCTTGGCCGGTGGAGCGTCTCTTGATCGGGGTTGAATCCAATGGTCTCCAGCTGCAGCGGCAGAGGCTCCGAGGGGAAGGCAGGTACGACACGTCTCATCATGGGGAACCTCCATATTTTTATATGCGATATCGTTAATTTTATATAGGTAGAAGAAATGTTAAGGCTTACAATATAAGAAGATAATGCAGTTTTATCATATGCAAAGAGGTGTGACAAGATGATAAATGATAAAAAACCAAAGATCTGGTACGGCGGAGACTATAATCCGGACCAATGGGAGAAGGAAGTCTGGGACGAGGATTTGCGGATGTTCAAGCTTGCCGGGATCGATGTGGCGACATTAAACGTATTTGCTTGGGCGAAGAACCAGCCTGACGAGGATACCTATGATTTCGGCTGGCTTGACGAAATGATGGACAAGCTTCATGCGGACGGCGTTGGCGTGTGTCTCGCGACAAGCACGGCTGCGCATCCCGCCTGGATGGCGCGCAAATATCCGGATGTGCTGCAAGTGGACTTCAACGGCAGTAAACGCAAGTTTGGCGGGCGTCATAACTCCTGTCCGAACAGCCCGACGTTCCGCAAATATTCGGCGCGCATGGCGGAAAAGCTTGCCGAACGGTATAAAGATCATCCGGCTTTGCTCATCTGGCATATCAACAATGAGTACGGCGGAGCGGGGAATTGCTACTGCGACAACTGCGAAGCTGCCTTCCGCGTCTGGCTGAAGGAGCGTTACGGTACGATTGAAGCGGTCAACCGCGCTTGGAATACCGCGTTCTGGGGTCATATTTTCTATGATTTCGAGGATATCGTGCTGCCAAGCGGCCGAAGCGAGGAATGGTACGGCGCAAATGGCCGGACGGATACTAACTTCCAGGGACTATCGCTTGATTATATTCGGTTCCATTCCGACAGTCTGCTTCATTGCTACAAGCTGGAGTATGAAGCGGTGAAGAAGCATACGCCGGACATTCCGGTTACGACCAATCTGATGGGCGCCTTCAAGAAGCTGGATTACCACAAATGGGCGAAGCATATGGACGTTGTGTCCTGGGATAACTATCCGCGCTTCGATACGCCGCACAGCTACACGGGCATGATGCATGATTTGATGCGCGGACTGAAGGACGGCCAGCCGTTTATGCTGATGGAGCAGACGCCAAGCCAGCAGAACTGGCAGCCATACAACTCGCTTAAGCGTCCCGGCGTGATGCGGTTATGGAGCTATCAGGCGGTAGCGCGCGGTGCCGATACCATCCTCTTCTTCCAGCTGCGCCGTTCAATCGGGGCTTGCGAGAAATATCATGGGGCGGTTATCGAGCATGTCGGCCATGAGCATACTCGGGTATTCCGCGAATGCGCGGAGCTTGGGGCCGAGCTTGCGAAGCTGGGAGACACGCTGCTCGATTCAAGAGTGAAGGCAAAAGTCGCGATTCTGTTCGACTGGGAAAACTGGTGGGCGGTTGAAATGTCCAGCGGTCCATCCATTGCCCTTAAATACGTGAATGAAGCCCATAAATTCTACGATGCCTTATACCGTGCGGGAATCGCCGCAGACGTTGTCAGAGTGGAAGCGGATTTAAGCGATTATGATCTCGTCATCGCGCCTGTGATGTACATGGTGAAGCAAGGCGTAGCAGCTAAGCTGGAAAAATTCGTTGAAGCAGGCGGCTCGGTCATCTCGACCTACTTCAGCGGCATTGTGAATGAGACGGATCTCGTTACTTTGGGAGGTTATCCTGGGGAGCTCCGCAAGCTGTTTGGCATCTGGGCGGAGGAGATTGACGCTTTGCTTCCTTCCCAGCGCAACAGGCTAGTTCTGTCGGATCATACGCTTGGATCGAAAGCTGAATATGAGTGCGGTATGCTCTGCGATCTGATTCATTCGGAAGGCGCCGAAGTGAAGGCGGTCTACGGGGATGATTTCTACCGCGGCATGCCAGCCCTTACCGTTAACAAGTTTGGAGCGGGCGAAGCCTGGTATCTGGCAACAAGTCCGGAAGAAGCATTCCTGCAGGATTGGCTGCCGAAGCTTTGCGCAGCCCGCGGCATCAAGCCTCTAGTACCTTCAACACCGGAAGGCGTGGAGACTACTCTGCGTACCAAAGACGGTCAAGATTACTTGTTTGTGCTCAATCATAATGCAGCTTCTGTTACGGTCCAGCTTGGTGAAAACGCCGGCATCGACCTTCTGACAGACCGTTCTGTCCAAGGCGGCCAAACGGAGCTTGCAGGTTACGACGTTCAAATCATTAAGTTGAATATAGAATGAGAGCTAGCCGTGCGGGTGTATCTGCACGGCTGGCTCTGCAGTTCATCGTTTATTCGTTTCGTTTACAAGGAAGACTTCCGGTATTCCGTAGGCGTCAAGCCAACATTCTTTTTGAATGCGATATTAAAAGAATCGATGCTCGTATATCCAACCAGCTCCGCAATAACCGCAATCTTATGACTGCTGCCGCGCAGCAACTCGCAGCTTTTCCGAATACGGAGACTTTGAAGAAAAGCGCCAAAGGTTTGATCCGTATACTTCGCGAAGAGCCGCTGAAGCTGTCTTGAGCTCCATCCCGATACGCGGGACAATTCGGACAGCGTTAGGGCTCTATTAAAATTTTGCTCTATATAATCCATGACATGATGAAAGCTCTCGGATGTAGGCAGCTGCGTCTCGTTACCTTCAAACTTCAGCCTGTACACCGTAACAATCAATTGATTCAACAAAGCATACAGCATCGCTTTGGAACCTATATGGCTCTCGGACATTTCCTGAAATAGATGAAGCATGATTCTCTCAATCGACCCATCCCGGTCGAAGACGGAGTAATAGGAAGAGGCATTGCTAATAAGCGAAGCAAGATGCTCCTGAAGGGGCAGGTCTAGAAATACTGACAGCTGCTTGAGCAAATGCAAATCAAACAGGCAATTATAAACGACGGGCGGTTTACTGGTCCGCTCCGTTGAGGCAGGCCGGAATACGTGAGCTGCTCCAATCGGTATAACGAACAGCATCCCTTTATGAATGGGAAAGGTGTCCTGACCAATATGGTGGAAGCCCGTTCCTTCGGCAACATAACTAAATTCTATGAAATCATGCGCATGATAGGGAACCAGAAAATCTTCCGTGAACCGGTTGACCATCATATGCAGATTGTCTTGCAAAAAATGTTGACTCTCAAATACCTGATAGGAATTGTTCATCGGTCGGCTCATTCCTCGCATCTGATATACCTGCAGTATAACCCGTCCATAGTCAGTATGTCATGATTACAGGGGTAAAATGTCGTTATCAGCGGGAAGTTGAAATCATACAGCCGATATAATGGAACCATACTACAGCATATAACCTCCGCAACATGTTGAGGTTCTGAGAGGATGAGTTCGAGATGAGTCAAAGCCCCGAATGGATTTGGTATCCGGGAGATTTTGAGATTTATCATCATTTGCTGCTGAATACGAGGCGAGAAGAACGGTATCATCGTTGGCCTGCTTTCTGGCGGCTGGACGACTGCTATCATAATGTACGTTTCCGCAAAGAAGTAATGTGCGACACTCCGGAAGAAATGACGGTGCATGCGCATGGCAGCGGTCTCATATGGGTGGATGGGAAAAGGTATCCTTTCGGAAAACCAATTAATCTCGCGGCCGGCAGCCATATGATCGAGATTATGGTGGCGCGTACGGATGGTTTGCCCTCTGTCTTCATAGAAGGACAACAGAGCGCAAGTAATTCAACTTGGGAGGCAAATGATTACAGCGTCGATTGGCTGCCGGCCGGATGTAACGGCTTGTACCTGAAGCAAGAGGATGATCCTTCTATTTTTGCTTTTCAGTATGAGGAGATCCTGCCTGTTTCCGTTGAACAAAGAGAGGACGGACTTCTGTACGATTATGGCAAAGAAACCTTTGCCGCGCTGCAATTCGAGAACCTGCAAGTCTCCAAGGACATAAAGCTTTTTTATGGAGAATCGATAGAGGAAGCATTGGATACAGATCATAGCATTATTATTGATACAATTCCGGCAGCAAGCCATTCGTATCGCTGTCATCCGCGGGCGTTCCGGTATATTTTCCTTCAGGGGGTGCAGAAGGAGCAGCTTGAACTAACTGCCATGTACGAGTATTTGCCGCTTGAGCAAAAGGGAAGCTTTGCATGCTCGAATGTTTTGATTAACCAGATCTGGCAGACAGCCGAATATACGCTCCACCTGAACAGCCGGGAGTTCTTCCTGGACGGGATTAAGCGGGACCGCTGGGTATGGTCGGGCGATGCTTACCAGAGTTACCTGATCAATAACTATTTGTACTTCGATCCGGCTATTACGAAGCGGACGATTGTCGCTTTGCGGGGAAAGGATCCAATCGTCCGGCATATTAACACGATTATCGACTATTCCTTTTACTGGCTAATGAGCGTTTACGATTATTATGAAACGACGAAAGATTTGGATTTTATCGCCTCGATCTATCCTCGGATGAAATCCATGATGGATTATTGCATCTCGCGAACAGATGATGACGGATTCATTCGCGGCAGAGAGGGAGATTGGGTATTCATCGACTGGGCGGAAATCGATAAGACGGGCGCGGTGTGTGCCGTGCAAATGCTATACGCAGAAAGTCTAAAGGCGGTGTGGACTTGCGGCGAGCTGATAGGCGCCGGAGAAGAAATATACCTGGAGCGCTACAAGCAGTTAAAGAACCGGATCGATGATAGCTTCTGGGACGAGGAGCAAGGTGCCTATATCGACAGCTTCGAATCGGGTAAGCGGAATATTACGCGGCATGCCAATATATTTGCTTTGTTATGGGATATTGCGGATTCGAAGCAACGGGAGAGCATTATCGCAAACGTGCTTCTTAATGACGAAGTTCCGCAGATCAACACGCCGTACTTCAAGTTCTACGAGCTCTCGGCGATGTGCGGGATTGGTCAATTGGAGTATGTATCGGCGCAGATACAGGATTATTGGGGCGGCATGATGAAGCTGAACGCTACGACCTTCTGGGAGGAATATAACCCGGAGATTACCGGTCCCGAGCGGCTTAGCATGTACGATGACCGTTACGGCAAAAGCTTATGCCATGCTTGGGGTGCAAGTCCCATCTATGTATTAGGACGGTATTATCTAGGCGTGTATCCAACGTCGCCGGGCTACGAGAGCTTTATCGTGGAGCCTCGGCTTGGCGGATTAGAGTGGATCAAAGGCACGGTTCCGGTCAATGGCGGGACGGTCTCCGTTGAGCTGTCGGAGGATGCATTGGAGGTTGCCGCAGACCGGCCTGGAGGGATCTTGCGTTGGAACGGCCAGGACTATCCGCTTGCGATAGATCACCCCATAAAGTTGAGTTTGAGATAAATAGCAATAAGCCGGCAGATTGATCTGGCCGGCTTATTTTTATGTTGAATCTTATAAAATTCCAATAGGTAAATAGACCCAGCGATTCTTTACGGTGTATAATTAGCCAATAAACATCAGGTTCGGGAGTTTTAAACGATATCATTTAAAGCGCTTACATAACTCATTTCAGTATGCGGTCCTCTCCTTATTGTTCAAGTGCAAAAAAAACGATTCAAGGCGACAGCTCCCAATCGGTTAATCCTTATTCCTCCTCTTCGCTCTCGGTCATTAAGATGGTATTTCCTGAGGCACACACGGTAGAGCTGCTCAAGAGTTACCGTTCAACCTGCGAAATTGTTCAATTCATTCAGAAGATTAATCCTGACAGCAAGATCATTCCGATTGAGCGGCATGGCGAGTAGCCCCGGATTTTTCAAGCGTCGGACCGTGACGAAGAAATCATGCAAATAAACGATCTCATTACCGAGTTCATGCAATCGGGGAATCGCAATTTAGGAATTATTTGCAAGACGCAGGATCAGGCGGAAAAGCTATATGGAGAGTTAGGTGTAACCCAAGAACCGATTCATCTGCTTACCTTCAGCAGCGACAGCTTCAGGAGGGAGTTATTATAACCTCTGCCCATATGGCAAAAGGCTTGGAGTTCGACCAGGTTATCGTGCCTTTTGCGAGCGAGTCTAATTACAATTCAGAACTGGATAGAAGCATGCTGTATATTGCTTGTTCAAGAGCCATGCATGCGCTGGCGGTGACCATGCACGGAACCCCTTCTTTGTTCATTCTGGAAATGAACACATGATCGTTTCGTTTTCTAGTTTGTTCTATTAATATGAAGACAGAGCATTGTCCACCAAGTCAACCGTCTGAAAAATGGAGGGGGATATTAGTTAAGCGTAACGATTAGGGATGCCAGAGCTGCTGGAGGACTACGGGGAATTATTTTGCGTCTGGTTTGACGGGGCTTGCGGCGAAGGCCCAAATGGCAAACGTCATTTGAAGGAACAGGAAATTAACCATGCCGTGTACGACCGGTTAAAAGCTTGAATCTATCTGTTGCATCTCCAATCTCTTATTCGAACCATTGCTTGAGCAGCTGCTGGAATAATTGCTATAATTTCCTAATAGGGCTGCAGGAACCACAGCATGTAAAGGCTAAGGGGGATGGAAGATGGAACAGTGTAATGAAGGCTTTATTATAAGCATCGACCGTTTTAAGCCGCATACCTTTCAACCGATTGAAGGAGACGGCATCTTTATCTCACATTCTCATGATTATGATGAATTGACTTTGGTTCTGGATGGAGAAGGGTACTACAGCTCGCCGGAACAAAATATAAAGGTGGGTGCAGGCAATTTAATCCTGATCCCTCCCGGACTTCATCACGGGTTTGTAAGTACGGTTCCTTGGAGAGGAGTCTCCGTTCATTTCAACCATGACCAGCTTCCGCTGCAGTCCCAATACCTGTTCCATGCGGGATACGAGCATAACCGGATTCACTGTATCCAGCTGGACGAGGAGGATACGAATTGGGCAGAGATCAGCATTGGTCAGCTGGAGAGGGAATGGAAGAAAGAGCAAGGCTGCATCGATTCCCATAATATTATGCGAATTGCCTTCGAGACGGCGGTTATCTTGTTCCAGCGCTATAAAACAAACTCCGTCCATGCGGCTGGCGGCAGGAACGATCAGACGATTATCCACGAGGTATTAAAGGAAATTCACGCCAGGTTCTACAGCCAGCTGACCGTGCATGAGCTTGCATCCAAGCATTACGTATCCGAGAGCAATCTGCGCAAAAAATTTTCGGAAATCATAGGCGTGTCGCCAAAACAATATATGATTAATCTTCGGGTAGAAGAGGCTAAAAGGCTGCTGCGGCAGACCGATAAAGCGATTGAATCGATATCCTCGGAGGTAGGCTTCACTTCTTCCAGCCGGTTCTATGATTTTTTCGTCAAAGCCGAAGGAATTACACCGTTCGAATGGCGTAAACAACAATTGAGATAACGCAATAAATCAAACCGTCTCCTAGAGGCGGTTTTTTTTCGACCGTCGAAACCGCTTTGGCTATTCCTTTTTTCGTACAAAAAGTAAAGCGCTTTCGTAATTGTTCATCATACGGAATCTCCTAGATAATAGGAGATGCAAGGAGTAATGAAGGAGCGAGTAAAGGAGAGAGTAGATGGTAAATGCTGAAACGTTTTGCAACCCCGTTGTTGCAAGCGCTGCCGATCCTTGGGTGTATAAGCATACCGATGGTTATTATTATTTCATGTGTACACGGGGGAATCGTCTGGAGCTGACGCAATCGGCCAGTTTGACAGGACTTGCGGAGGGGCAAAGACAAACCGTTTGGACACCGGAGCCTGACGGTCCGTACAGTCATCATTTATGGGCACCTGAAATTCATTTCCTAAATGACAAATGGTATATCTACTACACGGCGAATGATGGCGGAGGAGATGACTCCCGAAGGATCTGCGTCCTAGAGAATGACAATGCAGATCCGCTGGAAGGGGAATGGAGCTGGAAAGGCGCGCTTCCGACTCCTGTACCTGGGCTTGATGGCAGCGTCCTGCAGATGGATGATCGGCTGTACTTCCTTTATGCCGGCTATGGTCACTTTCCGGATTATGGATCAGCGATCTATATCATGCAGATGGAGGATCCTTGGACAATAACCGGTGATCATGTCTTGCTTACGGCTCCAACCCTTGAGTGGGAGAAGCAGGGCGGTATGGCGATTAATGAAGGTCCCGTCATTCTGAAGCGAAACGGCAGAGTATTCCTCATTTATTCGGCGAGCACTACCTGGTCCGAGGATTATGCGCTTGGGATGCTTGCGATGGAGGATTCGGCAGATCCGATGCTTGCGGATTCCTGGACGAAAACGATGGAGCCGGTGTTCCGGAAAAGCGTTGAGCAAGGCGTGTACGCGACCGGGCATAACAGCTTCACCAAGTCGCCGGATGATCGGGAGGATTGGATCGTGTTCCATGCGCTGCCTGCACCGGGTGCCGAGACGAAGCTTCGCGCAACACGTATTCAGAAGTTTGGCTGGAAGCCTGACGGAACGCCTGACTTTGGCATTCCTTATGGCGATACTTATGCCCTGGAGGTTCCTTCGGGCGAATAAGAGGCAGAAATTTTTTTGCTAATTAATACATTTATTTTGTAATTAAGTAGTTTTTTTGTGGATCGGAAAGGGATTGGAATCCTTTTAGGAAGCGGGATTTCCCGCGGATTAACCGCATTAGTTCTAATATTTAAATATGAAAACGTTGACATTCTGGAGTCGCCGATCATTTTAAAAAAATGAAAGCAGGGGGATAAAACATGGGAACGATCAAAAAACGTTTGCTTAACCTGATGCTGGTATCCGTACTAACGGGCTCCGCTTTGGCAGCCTGCAGCAACAACAGTAATGATCCGGAGGAATCCGCCGATCCGGCGGCAACGACCGAAAGCTCGCAGGCACCGGCCGAGACGGCAGCCTTCTCCGACATCAGCCCCACGATCCGCGGCAATAAAGCGCCTACCCAAGAGCAGATGGATGAAGTCAACAATACGTTAAACGATACTTACCTGGGCGATCTGTACGATGAGAAGATCCCAAGCCATTACGGAGCTTATCCTTATAAGAAGGACGTAACGCTGGATATCTGGCTGCCGGCCGACTCGAATATTCCGGATTATAATAACCAAGTCGTACAGAAGCAGGTAGAAAAGCTGACCGGCATCAAAGTGAATTTCATTACGCCTCCGGTTGGCCAGGAAGCGGATGCGTTCACGCTGATGATGTCCTCCGGCGAGCTGCCGGATATTATTATCGAGCCTGAGCGGTATCCGGGTGGGCTTGAAGCCGGCGTCAAGGACGGGGCATATCTGGATTTGACCGATCTGATGGAGAAGAATGCGCCTAACTATTCGGAATGGCGGAACTCGGACGAGACAAGAAGGAAAACAACGGTAACGGACAGCGGCAAGCTTCTGGGCTTCTACGGCATCGCGCCTTATTCCGAGTGGATGTGGTTCGGCATGCTGATCAAGAAGGAAGCATTGGAGAAGACAGGCCTCGAAGTGCCAAACACAATTGATGAGTGGCATACGTTCCTGACGAAAGCGAAGGAAGTCGGCTACAGCGAGCCGCTTAACTATGGTTCGACGTACGGCCAGATCTTTACCGGCATCATCAACGGCGCTTACGGCGTATGGGACTGGACGTTTATGGATGCGGACGGCAAAGTGCAATGGGGACCAGCCCAGCCGAAAGCGAAGGATTACCTGGCTACCATGCAGCAATGGAACAAGGAAGGACTGCTGAACAAGGACTGGGCTACGGCGGACTTCAACCAGCGGATGGCAAGCGCCATCTCGGATAAAACGGCGGTAATGATGGATTCGCCGGATACGATGTGGAGCTATTGGAAGCAGCAGAACAACATTGACTTTGTTGGTGCCCTGAACCCGGTTCTGAATGCGGGAGACAAGGCGGCAACCACGTACAAGAACTTCAAGAGAACGGGCAGATCCGCTGCCATCACAACGCAGGCTGACGATGTAGAAGCGGCTATGGCATGGCTTGATTTTGCTTACAGCAAGAAGGGCTGGGAAATTCTGAACTACGGCGAGTACGGCAAGGTGCATCTGGTCGACGAGACGGGCAAGCCTTACTTCCAGCCGGAGAGCTACATTTATAAGGATCCGGATGGCCAGCCGGTCGCAACGACACTTGTGAAATACCGCATGCACTCCTGGCCTGACATCCGCGACGAGCATAACTCCAACCCGCTGATCGTGGCGGAAGGCAGCTACTCGGGCGATATCCGCAAGAACTGGACGGAGAACATGGATACGAGCGTAGCTATGCCGCCGCTTACGTTTACGCAGGATGAAGCATCCCGCGAAGCGGAGCTAGGCAATCAGCTGTCGACGCTGCGCGGCGAATATTTTGCCAAGATTATTAAGGGCCAGCTGCCGGTAGATGCGTACGACAAATTCCTGAGCGAGGCGAAAAAGATGGGGCTTGACGAGTTCCTGAGCATCCATCAGGCGGCGCTTGACCGGTATAACCAAAGATAACGGCAGGTTCAAACCGGACATGAACGGGCACGGCCGTTTGCGGAATCCGCAGGCGGCTGTGCCCGTACCTGGGAAATAAGGCGGTGGATGCATGAGAACAGGTCTAGTCATTAAAAAGGACGTCAAGAAAAACTGGTTTGTTTATTTATTGGCCGTCCCGGTTATCGCATGGTTTGTTATTTTCTGCTACGGGCCGATGTGGGGATTGTTAATCGCGTTTAAGGATTTCAAGCCGCTGCTGGGCTTCTCGAACAGCGATTGGGTCGGGCTGAAGCATTTTATCGATTTCTTCCAAGGGCCCTATTTCTTGAGGGTTGTCAAAAATACGCTGCTCCTGAATGTCTGGGGTCTTGCGTTCGGGTTCACGGCTCCGATTATATTGGCGCTTATGCTCAACGAAATCCGTGACGGCAAGTTCAAGAAGCTGGTGCAGACGATTACGTACATGCCGCACTTTATCTCTCTTGTTGTCGTATGCGGGATGATACATATTTTTACGGCGGACGAAGGGGTTATTACCCAGCTGCTGCAGCTGATTACGGGCAGGGACTATACGTCGCTGCTTGGTTATTCCAATTTCTTCAGGCCGATCTATACGTTCTCCGATATTTGGCAGAGCATCGGCTGGTCCAGCATTATCTATCTCGCTGCCATGAGCTCGATCGATTCGACGCTGTACGAAGCAGCGGAGATGGACGGGATCGGCAGGCTGAAGAAAATGTGGCATATTACGCTTCCGCAGATCAGCCCGGTTATTATTATCCTATTTATCTTTGCGGTAGGCGGCATCATGGCCTCCAGCTACGAGAAGATTATCCTTCTCTATAATCCGTTGACCTATGATAGAGCGGATGTTATTGCGTCCTACGTGTATCGCAGAGGCTTGCGCGAAGCGAGCTTAAGCTATTCGACAGCCGTTGGACTCGTCAGCTCGCTGGTTAACTTTGCCCTTCTGTGGGTGACGAACAAGATTGCAAGCCGCAAATCCGAAGCGAGCTTATGGTAGGAAAGGGGAGGCCTTAACGATGAAGTACCATTCGATCAGCAGCAAGGCGTTTGACGTCACCATCTATGTGCTGCTTGCCGCTTTAACATTGTGCTGCCTTTATCCGATTGTCCATATTATTTTCGCTTCCGTCAGCGACCCTGCAAGACTGGTTGCCCACAAGGGTGTTCTATTGCAGCCGCTTGGACTTACCTTTGACGGCTATAAGCTGATCTTCAAGGATAACAGTCTATTAGTCGGCTACAAGAATACAATCTTGTATGTAGGGCTTGGAACGTTAGTGAATATGCTTATGACGATTATGGGAGCTTTTGTTCTATCAAGACGGGATTTATATTTCAAGAGATATATCATGATCATCATCACGGTTACGATGTTTTTTGGCGGCGGCTTAATTCCTTGGTTCTTATTAATGAAGGATATTGGCCTGTATAACAATCTGTGGGCGATGATTCTGCCGACTGCTCTGAATACATGGAATATGATCGTGCTCCGCACCGGCTTCCAGTCGATTCCGGCGGAGCTGGAGGAAGCGGCGATTATAGATGGCGCCAGCCAGCTGAAGCTGCTTGTCAACGTCATCATTCCGCTATCCAAGGCAACGCTGGCCGTTATATTCTTGTATTATCTCGTTGGCAACTGGAATTCTTGGTTTAATGCGATGGTGCTGCTGAAGGACCGCGATCAGTTCCCGCTGCAGCTGCTGCTGAAGGAAATTCTGGTCGCGAATGATTCAACGGCAACGACGCAGGGCAGCGCCGGCGGCGTCATTATCGACAGTGCCTCAAGCGCTACCGCCTTCCGGGAGCTGGTGAAGTACTGCACGATTGTATTCTCGACTCTTCCAATTCTGATGGTATATCCGTTCCTTCAGAAGTATTTCGTCAAAGGCGTTTATGTGGGATCGATTAAAGGCTAAGAGCAAAGGAGCTTGCTAACCTATGACACAACCAATTCCCCGTCCCGAATACCCGCGTCCTCAGTGGGTTCGGCCGGATTGGATCAACCTGAACGGGCAGTGGCAGTTCGAAATCGACCATGGCAAAAGCGGGAAAGAACGCGGTTTTCAAGTTGCCGGACATACGCTGTCCGGAGCGATTACAGTGCCCTTCTGCCCGGAGAGCAAGCTCTCCGGGGTAGAGTACAAGGACTTTATGGCATCGGTATGGTATAGAAGGGAGATCAGCCTGCCCGATGACTGGAATAGCGGCCGGATTCTGCTTCACTTTGGCGCAGTCGATTATGAGGCAGAGGTATGGGTGAACGGTACGGCAGTAGGCAAGCACCGCGGCGGTTATTCCTCTTTCAGCTTTGATATTACGTCGGCGGTCATGTCAGGAAATAACGTCATAACCGTGTATGCCGCAGATGACGTGCGTTCGGGCCGTCAGCCGCGCGGGAAACAATGCGGCGGATACTACTCGTCAGGCTGCGATTATACCCGTACAACGGGGATCTGGCAGACCGTCTGGCTGGAGCGGGTGCCGGAGTCCTACTTGGCCGGCATGAAGATTGTTGCGGATCCGGATAATGCTTGCGCGCACCTGGATATACAGCTTGGCGGAGACGGGGGGGAGGCAACGCTTGCTGTTACTGCCCTGTATGACGGTATTAAGGTTGGCTCGGCCAGCATAGCCGTATCCGGCTCGGCGGCCAAGCTGTCGCTTCCGCTGTCCGAGGTTCATTTGTGGGAACCGGGACATCCCAAGCTGTATGATCTTGAATTGAGCTTGGTTCGTAATGGTCAGGCATTCGATACGGTTCAGTCCTACTTCGGGCTTCGTACCGTGAAGCTGGACGGGATGGCCTTCCGGATTAACGGCAAATCCGTGTTCCAGCGTCTTGTGCTG
This sequence comes from Paenibacillus glycanilyticus, assembly GCF_023715145.1. Taxonomy (GTDB): domain Bacteria; phylum Bacillota; class Bacilli; order Paenibacillales; family Paenibacillaceae; genus Pristimantibacillus; species Pristimantibacillus glycanilyticus_A. The sequence goes on from NZ_JAMBNP010000002.1 coordinate 117,657, forward strand.
GATCAGGGCTTTTACCCGGATGGCGTCTACACGGCTCCAAACGACGAGGATCTCCGCAAGGATATCGAAATCTCGATGGGGCTTGGCTTCAACGGGGCAAGGCTGCATGAGAAAATATTCGAGCCGCGTTTCCTGTACTGGGCCGATAAGCTCGGCTACCTCGTATGGGGAGAGCATGCCAACTGGGGGCTCGATATTACGACGTCGGAAGGGCTTGCCGGCTTCCTGCCGGAGTGGCTGGAAGGGGTAGAGCGTGATTTCAACCATCCAGCGCTGATCGGCTGGTGTCCGTTCAACGAAACATGGGACCAGGATGGTGCCAAGCAAAATAATGATGTTCTTCGCATCGTCTATGAAGTTACCAAACGGGTGGATCCGACGCGTCCGGTGATCGATACAAGCGGCAACTTCCATGTTGTAACCGATATCTTTGACATTCATGATTATGATCAGAATGTAGAGACGTTCCGGGCAAGATACGAACCGATGAAGAACGGCGGCGAAGTCTATAATACGTTCCCGAAACGGCAGAAGTATGAGGGTCAGCCTTATTTTATCAGCGAATACGGCGGTATCTGGTGGAATCCGGACCAGAAGGACGAGCAATCATGGGGGTATGGCGACAGGCCGGCATCCGAGGAGGCGTTTATCGCGCGTTATGCGGGGCTTACGGATACGCTGCTTGACCATCCCATGATGTTTGGGTTCTGCTATACGCAGCTCTACGATGTGGAGCAGGAGGTCAACGGCCTGTATACCTACGACAGACGGGCGAAATTTGACCCCGGGCTCATCCGGCGTATTAACAGCCGCAAGGCGGCAATTGAGGACTAATATGACGAATAAGGTTATGAGCAAAAGACTTCCGGCTTTTCGGAGGTCTTTTCCTTTTTGCCTCATGGAGGTCTTTTTTTGCGTTTTTTAGGGCATTTATCTGCTTCTAAAGACCCCGGTCACGTTAAAAAGGAACTATTTATTTGGAAATTTTTGTCGAAGTGATTGTAATGATATATATAATATATATAATATGTCTTGTGAGTTGGAAACAGCTACATTGCACCGACTGGGAGGTGGGAAGTCAGCGTTTCGTTTTCGAACAGGAAGCATCACTATTTCATAATACGAGGTGTGGGACAATGATTCGAAAGTTAACGGCAATCAGTTTAGCAGTTGTCAGTACGCTGTCTTTCTCGGCTGGATCTTACGCACAGCCACAGCCGGCGGCACAGGGTTCTACCATTTCTTGGCCGGACAAACAACAGCTTCCGACCTTCAAGCAGCCTAAGCAGCTGGAGGTTGCGGACATTTACGATGCTCCGGGAGATGTGAAGCTGTTATTCTCCACGCTAGAGGGGATCGTGAACCGCAAGGAACCGCGAATCTACCTGCTGGAAAACAAAGAAGAAGGCAAGTTCAAATGGCTGAATGACCTGGACGCGGATTATAAGGTGCGCGATGATTATTTTGACATCCTGAAGCAGTTCAAGAAGGAAGTTAAAGGTCTTATTATCTACGATCCTAACGTACCGGATTCCGTGAACGTGGCAACAACGCTAGCCGGACTTCGCGACAGCGTGGCCGTAAGCCCAGAACTGGCCAAAAAGCTGCAAGCTGCACCATATAGCTTCAAAGTAATCGAGGATTTGCAAGGGAAGTTCAAAGACCGGGTAGATGCTTATACCTGGCAGTATGAGAATTTGTGGAAGGAAACGACTCACCGGATGCTGGTTGGTCTGAGCCCGGAGGTATCGGCACGTCCGCCGGCGAATCAGCCTGACACGTACAAGGTTGTGGCGCAGGAAGAGACGGAAGAGCGCGATGCCAAAAACCGCAAGGTTTACGATCTGGATCTGTCCCAATTCGTAGCGAAGCCAGACGTGTTCGTAAAGTTTGGGGATGCGTTCACGAAAGACGGATGGGGTTCGGCCGTTCATGAAATTACGGTGAAGGCTGACGGCGAGACGATCGCTCATTTCCTGCCGGGTACTGCAGACGAGAAGCCTTACCTGTACGATCCGCAAGGCTCTCAGGTATCGACGGGAAGCGGCGGCCACCGTTTCGCTGATGGCGGCAACTACTTCACGTACAAATTCACTCCGCCTGCGGGCACTACCCAGCTGACAATGTCGGTTGAGATGTGGAATCAGTACAAGGTGAGCGCCACGAACGACCAGCCGTTCTCTTCCCAGACGAAGGAGCCTTACGGTTACCTCCGCGACTATGCTGTAGCGAACAAAGCGATGGTGTTCTGGCTGGATTCCAATGATCCGGCAGAAAAAGAGCTGTTTGAGAAAATTTTGTCCGATGTGAAGCCTGGCACACCTTATCTTGGATGGTTCAGCAATGACTTCCAAGGCGAATTCAGCGGCGTGGAGATTGCTTCGAATCATGGCGTGTACGTGCTTGCGGCGGACTGGTTCAGCAACCTTACGGTCTTCTCCGGCACTAAGCCTAGCTTCTCGAAGCCCAAGGCTCCAAAGCCGGTGAAGCTGGACAATAAAATTTACGTAACGTACACCTTCAGCGAAGGCGATAATCTGCAATACAACCAGCATAGGCTGCGGATCCTGTGGGATGACCCGAAACGCGGCCAGGTGCCGATCAACTGGACATCCAGCCCGCTGCTCTATGACGCTGCACCCGCTATGCTGAATTACTTCTACGGCACGGCAACGGCGAATGATCAAATTATTGCCGGACCTTCCGGAGCAGGTTACTTCTACCCGGCTGCATGGCCGGAAAAAGCGCTTGCCGATTTCCTGAAGAGCACGAAAGAATACCTGACTAAAACCGGAATGAATATTCCTTATGTTCTTAACCGCCTGAATGGCGAAAACCTGCCGCTCAGCAAAGCGAATAACGCAGCTTACCGTGACTTGTATGACGTGCCTGGCCTCTTCATCGGCTGGGATAACTTCACTAAGGTCGACATCGTTGACGGTCTGCCGACTTCCAACATTCAAGGCGTGGGCAGCGCGAACGATGTGAAAAAAGCGCTGGCCGACGCGAAAGCGAAATGGGACGGCAAATCGCCGCTCTTCGTATCCCTCGGCATCCTCGCTTGGGGAATGACGCCTACGGATCTGGCCAACATCTCTGCCGAGCTTGATCCTTCGTACCAGGTTGTCCTCGCCGATCAATACTTCTCGCTGATCCGCGAAGCGAACAAACTGCCGAAAAAGTAATCCAAAGTTCTAGAACAAAGACCTCCGGGAAACAGGAGGTCTTTGTTTGTTTTATTCCTCAAATCTGCCCTGCGAAACTCCGTTAACTATTCTGCCGGTGACGAATAGTGAGATCTCAAACGGTATTATTAATCATATAAATTAATAATAAATGAGAAAGAAATCGATAATTTATGAGAAAAATGAAAGAATTTATGGCGGATTTCGGCTATTCTGTGAAAATGTTAATCCAAACTTCATATTTGCGTGTGGTACAATTACCCAGAGCATGAATGGTTCAGGGCTTTATACCTACATAATTTTAAGGAGGTATATATGATCATACATAGCATGCAAAAATCTGTGAAGATCATGTCTTGTGTAATGGCTTTAGCGCTTCTCTGGCTCAGTGCTGGACCGCTTGCCAGCGTTTCTGCAGCAGAAGCTGGCGCATCGGTAAAAGTGAATGGCGAGAATGCGAAGCTGTCGGATTCCATTATTACACAGAATAACAGAATGTATGTACCGGCCGCGCGCATTGCTACTATGCTTGGCGCGGAATACAGCTGGAACACGGTAAATGAAGAACTTACAATAGATACGGCCTATAATGATGAAGTTGTGTTCGGTAACGGCGTGCCGGTGGTTTATTTCAATGACGGCCGCTACAAGATGGATGCGGCTCCCTTCATGGAGGATGGCAGGATGTATGTGCCTCTCCGCCAGCTTGCCGAAGTTCTCCATGCTAATCTGGATTGGGACACCAACTCGAATGCCGCCGAGCTGACTGAAGTGCAGCGTGCGGTTGTAACCGAGGAGAACGGATTGGCCGAGATCAGCAAGAACGGCGGGATCAGCACGGCAGCGCTGCTCAAGCGCAACGGATTGAACAGCAAGGATCAGGTAAAGCCCGGAACAAAACTAAAAGTCGTTATCCCGTCATTCCTGGATAATCCGGCAGCATCATTTACGCAAAATGATTTGACGCTGCTCGCCAAGATTTCGCAGATTGAAGCAGGAAAAGGGTCTTATGAAGGACAGCTTGCCATTGCGAATGTTATTCTGAACCGGGTGAAGGACTCGCGGTTCCCGGATTCCATTCATGATGTTATCTACTCCGGCAAGCAATTCCCGCCGGCTCATAACGGACTGCTAGACAAGAGCAAGCCAAACGCGAGCGCTCTGCGCGCTGCGAAGGATGCTCTAAACGGAAGGAATAACGTCTACAATGCCGTTTATTTTTTTAATCCGAATGTTACCAGAGGAGCATTCTGGGACAGCCTGGAAGTCGTAGCTACGATTGGCGGCCACAGCTTCGCAAGATAAGCACGTATATATAATAGAAGAGATCGTTTTCGGCAGATGACCGAAACGGTCTCTTTTTTATTTACCAAATAAACGCGATAATGAATCCAGCAACCATAATTAGGCAAAGAATAGAGCAATAATAGGGCTTTTTGCAGCTTTATAAATAAAAGTGATTAATTCTACAGAATATCTTATAGACAATTTTCGACGAATGGATTGAACCTGACGTACGGCTGCGTTAGTATTTAAGTATAGAAAAAACAGAGTATCGAAGTCGGATTTTATAGATTGATGTGAGGTGGATGTTGTTTGCAACTTCAAGTGACGAATAGTCCGTTTACAGGCGAGCAAGCAGAACTGCTTAATAAGCTGCTCCCAACTTTAACAGGATCTCAAATGCAATGGCTGAGCGGTTATTTAGCTTTTTACGGCGCGGGTAATAACACGGCATTGGCATCGGTAGCTGCAGGAGCTGCAGCTGTTGCCGAGGCACCATTGGCCGCAGTGCCTGATTTGCCTCAAGCTCTTAAGGAAGCAACCATTTTGTTCGGATCGCAGACAGGCAACGCGCAAAGACTGGCAGGTCGTCTGGCTGACAAGCTGAAAGGCCAAGGCTTTGAGGTTACGGTGTCGGCGATGAATAAGTACAAAACAAACAAACTAAAAGAAGTCGGCTATCTGTTTATTCTCGCAAGCACGCATGGCGAAGGAGACCCGCCGGATAACGCGTTAACCTTCTATGAGTTCCTGCACGGCAAGCGTGCGCCAAAGCTCGAAGGCATGAAGTTCTCCGTTCTGGCTCTTGGCGATACCTCGTACGAATTCTATTGCAAAACAGGCGCGGACTTTGACACAAGACTAGCAGAGCTTGGCGCTGAGCGGATCGTTGACCGTGTCGACTGCGACGTTGACTTCGAAGATGCCGCATCCGGCTGGTTAACAGCTGTTACTGGCGCAGTTAGCGCAACGGCGGTATCGGCAGCTCCGCAAGCGGCAAGCGCACCCGCGGCTGCGCAAACCTCAGCTGAATCGGAATATACCCGCGCGAATCCGTTTATGGCGGAAGTGCTGGAGAGCTTGAACCTCAACGGCAGAGGTTCGGACCGCGAGACCCGCCATCTGGAACTGTCGCTTGAAGGCTCGGGACTTACTTATGCGCCTGGCGACGCGGTTGGCGTATATGCGAAGAATGACCCTGCATTAGTAGAAAATATTATTGCATTGCAGAACTGGAATGCCGAGGAGAAAGTGGTAACGGGCAAAGCAGGCGAGACGTCTACGCTTCGTGAAGCGCTTCTCCACCATTATGAGATTACGGTATTAACAAAGCCGCTGCTGGAAAAAGCAGTCGCTTTCTCGGGCAACAGCAAGCTGGCCGAGCTCGTTAAACCGGAAAATAAAGAAGACCTGAAGGCTTACCTGAACGGACGCGATCTGCTTGATCTGCTCCGCGATTATGCGCCTTGGACGCTGGCTCCTGCTGATCTGGCTACGTTGCTCCGCAAGCTGCCGCCGCGTCTCTATTCGATTGCGAGCAGCGAGAATGCTCATCCGGAAGAAGTTCATCTGACAATCCGGAAAGTAGAATACGAAGCTCATGGCCGCGAACGCAAAGGCGTATGCTCGGTCTATGTATCCGAGCGTCTGCAGCCTGGCGACAAGCTGCCGATCTTTATCCAGCAGAACCCGAACTTCAAGCCGCCGGTTAATCCGGAGACACCGGTTATCATGGTTGGTCCCGGCACTGGCGTGGCTCCGTTCCGCGCATTTATGGAAGAGCGCGAGGAGACCGGAGCTGAGGGTCAAACCTGGCTGTTCTACGGTGACCGTCATTTCGTAACGGATTTCCTGTATCAGACCGATTGGCAGCGCATGCTGAAGGACGGCGTATTGTCGAAGCTGGACGTTGCGTTCTCCCGTGATTCGGATGAGAAGGTTTATGTACAGCATCGCATGCTTCAGAACGGCGAAGAGCTGTACAAGTGGCTGGAGAACGGCGCGCATGTGTATGTCTGCGGCGACGAGAAGCATATGGCGCATGACGTGCAATCCGCACTTCTGACTATCATTAGCCAGTATGGCGGTAAATCCTCGGAAGAAGCGGCGGCTTACCTGGCTGAGCTTCAGGAACAAGGACGCTACCAACGGGACGTATATTAAGCGCTTGGATAAGAGCGCATCGCAAGAATAGATCAAGAGAGTATGAACCCATATCTATGGGCAAAGGAGCTAACAGCAATGGCAAAGAACCATAAAGTCGAGCCCGTCGGCGGACCGCCGAGCGACGTGGAACATCTGAAACTGGAAAGCAACTACTTGCGCGGCTCGTTGACAGACTCGCTGGCAAACCGGATCACAGGCGGCCTGCCTGAGCTCGACAACCGTCTTCTGAAGTTCCACGGCAGCTATATGCAGGACGACCGCGACTATCGCAATGAGCGCGAGAAGCAGAAGCTCGAGCCGTATTTTCAATTTATGCTTCGAGTCGTTACGCCGGGCGGCGTAGCGACTCCGGAGCAATGGCTTCTGATGGACAGTCTGGCTGACAAGTACGGAACAGGCAGCCTGAAGCTGACAACGCGTCAAGCGTTCCAGCTGCACGGCGTATTGAAATGGAACCTGAAGAAGACGATTCAAGAAATTAACGACGCGATGCTTACGACACTGGCTGCTTGCGGCGACGTTAGCCGTAACGTCATGTGCAACCCGAATCCGTACCAATCGGAGCTTCATAGCGAAGTGTTCCACTGGTCCCAGCAGCTGACATCGCATCTGGCGCCAAAAACGCCTGCGTACCATGAAATCTGGCTGGATGGCGAGAAGGTAGTGGACGGAGCGGAGCAAGGTGAAGTTGAACCGATTTACGGTCCGGTGTACCTGCCGCGTAAATTCAAGATCGGTATTGCGGTACCGCCTTCGAATGACGTGGACGTGTACTCGCAGGATCTTGGCTTTATTGCGATTGTTGGTGAGGACGGCAAGCTGGCCGGCTTTAACGTCAGCGTTGGCGGCGGCATGGGCATGACTCATGGCGACACGGCGACTTACCCGCAGCTTGCTAAAGTAATTGGCTTTATTACTCCGGATCAAGTACTGGATCTGGCGGAGAAGGTTGTCACGATTCAACGTGACTACGGCAACCGTTCTGTACGGAAATATGCCCGTTTCAAATATACGATCGACCGTCATGGCATGCCGTGGTTTATTGACGAGCTGCAAGACCGCTTGGGCTGGGAGCTTGCTCCTGCTCGGGAGTTCCATTTCGACCACACTGGCGACCGTTACGGCTGGATCAAAGGCAAAGACGGCAAATGGAACCTGAACCTGTACGTTCAAGCCGGCCGCGTTGTGGATACGGAAGGCAATAAGCTGAGAACGGCGCTTCGCGAGATTGCAAAAATCCATACAGGCGATTTCCGTCTGACGGCTAACCAAAACCTCGTTATTGCGAACGTTACGACGCAGAAGAAAACCAAGATCGTTGCCTTGCTGAAGGAATACGGCATTGCGGAAGGCTCGAATTACTCGGCTCTGCGCCGCAGCGCCTTGTCTTGCGTAGCTCTTCCGACTTGCGGTCTCGCCATGGCGGAAGCAGAACGCTACCTGCCTTCGCTGATCGATAGACTGGAGCCGATCCTTGCAAATGCAGGGCTTCAGGACAAAGAAATCAATATTCGCATGACGGGCTGCCCGAACGGCTGCGCACGTCCCGCGCTTGGCGAGATTTCGTTCATCGGCAAATCGCCAGGCAAATACAACATGTACATGGGGGCAGGCTTCTCCGGCGACCGCCTCAGCAAGATGTACAAAGAGAACATCGGGGAAGACGAAATTATTGATACCCTTACACCAATCATTCACCGCTATGCGGCTGAACGCAGCGATGGCGAGCATTTTGGCGACTTTGTTATCCGCGCGGGTTATGTGAAGGCTGTAACAGACGGAACAAACTTCCACGAATAAAGAAAAAAAGGGGTGTCCCATAAGTCATGTAAATGACGATGGGACACCCCCTTTGTTTGTATTTGGGCTAAACAGCAGCCTGCGCATGAAATGTTCTTCCGATCGCCATTGCTCAGGGATTCCTTCGAATCAACGAGGTACGGTTGGCATCCCTTCACAAAAGCGAACGCTGACGCTTCTCCAGAATCATTTCATGCTCCGTCTGCCCTTAACCTGTTCATAAAATGCTCAAACAAAAAGAAGCCGACCCTTGTTAAAATGGAGGTACCACCCAACCATTCTAAGTAAAGAGAGGCTTCTTTATGTACAAAGAATATACCATGGATCAACTGTCCTTGCCAATGGACTTACAAGAAGATATCCCCGAAAATCATCTCGTACGCGTCATAAACGATGCGGTCAATCTCTTAGATATGAAGCTCTTCACCAAAGCTTATCCCGGAGGTGGCCGGGACAGCTACCACCCCAAAATGCTCATGAAAGTCGGTTATCTACGCGTATACACAGCGCATCTACTCCTCTCGCCAAATTGCCAAAGCAGTACGTGAAAATATCATGTTTATGTGGCTGGCTGCTAGGCAACGTCCAGATTTCCGGACCATTAACCGTTTCCGCTCTGAACGTATGAAAGACGTTCTAGAGACGGTATTTACAGCTGTTCTTCAGTTTCTCAAGGAAGAGAACTTCATCAAGCTGGAGCACTACTTCTTGGATGGGACGAAAATCGAGGCGAATGCCAACCGTTACACATAAAGGTCAGCATGGAATATCTTCGACTCAAGCAGCAAGCGAGAGAGCAACTAAAGAGCGAGGATGGACATGCCTTGTCGGTTCGACGGATGCATGAGCCGGAAAGTGTGTTTGGCCAAATAAAGAATAACCGGGGATTCCGCAGATTTCTGCTTCGAGGCTTGCCGAAAGTGAGCCTCGAGGTCGGGTGGCTTTCCCTTGCCCATAACTTGCTGAAGAAAGCAGCAAGAGCAAAAATATCGCTGTCAGGGTAACCCTCTGCAGCGATATTTTCATGAAAAAACGTTTTTATTTACCTATGCGAGCCGTCTTTATAGTGAGCGATCACCTTTTGAGACGGCCGCTTTTTCTTGTTAACCTTTGTAGGGCAGGTTCAATACGGGAACCTGCAAGAAGTTCTGGATCGCTAAGGCGCAAGCGCCCAGCGCGCAGGATTTTTTGCCGATTGTGGAGATTTTAATCTCCCGGTAATGACTGACTCTGGAGTTCAAATTCTGTTCAATGATACGCAGGGAATCCGGATAAATCCGTAGCAATTCACTGTCCAGTACAACGACCTCAGGGTTATAAATATTGATAATGTTGTTTAACCCGATCGAGAGATAGTAGATGAACTGCTCCATTATCTCAGTCACTTCTTGATCCTTATCCCGGATCCAGCGTTCGATATGCGCATAAGTGATTTCAACATCCGGTTTCCCGGCACGAAGCAGCTGGAGCACGCTTGTCTCGGAAGCATATTTCTCCCAGCAGCCTTTATTGCCGCAATTGCACGGCTGGCCGCCCGGTACAACAATCATATGGCCAATCTCCCCGGCAAAGCCGTCTCGTCCCCGGAAGAAGGAGTCGTTAATCATCATTCCCATCCCAATACCGGAGTACAGTGTTACGCTTAGCAGATCGTCTGTCTCATGATGGAAAAAGACGCGCTCTGCGAAGGCGCTTAGGTTGGCGTTATTCTCGAGCTTTACTTCAAGGCCAAGCGCATGCTCGAGATCGCGCTTCAGCGGAACATCATGCCAGTCGAAGGAAGGAATATAGTGGATCACTTCATCCGTGGATACAAGGCCGTGAATGGCGATAACGATGCCGATAATGCCGTGCCGGCTTGCTGCAAACCGCTCCCGATAATGCTTGATTTGAGCAATCAGCAGGGACAGAATGTCAGGGTAGGAAGTGGTCTGCAGCTTTATCGTGTCGGACAGGACAAGCGAGCCTTGAAGATCGGATATCGCAAAGGAGATCTGGTCAAATTCCAGATCGATGCCTATCGCGTAACCTGCCTCAGCATTAATGGTTAGCATAATCGGCTTGCGTCCAACCAAGTTATACTCGATCTCCTTCTCAACCACTAACTCTTCGTCGAGCAGATCGGCTACTTGGCCGGATACGGTCGCCCGGGTGAGGGCGGTTGCTTTGGATACATCGGCTCTGGACAGCATGCCTTCCTTCAATATTTCCTTCAGAATCAGAGAACGATTCATTTTCTTTATATAAGAAGCATCTCCGGTAATCATTTATGGTTTCCTCCTAAAAAGAATCGTCACGCGCTTTTTGTGACGATTCTTTACTTCGTAAGCATAAGCTTAAAGAATCGTCACGCGCTTTTCGTGGCGATTCTTACTTCGTTCGTTGACAATGAGGTTGGTGCTTGATACATTGATAATACAATTAATTCGTTTAATAAACAAACAAATTATTCGGGACGAATGGGAGTGATGAGAAGGATGGGTATTTTGCAGGATCTGGTCAAAGACATACCAATTCCACGCATGGCCAAGGTGAAGGTGAACTTTGATGATACGAAGATTGACGACATCGCAGGCGAGCTTCTGCCTAAGCTTCAGCGAGAGCAAATAATAAGCCGGGTTAAGCCGGGCATGGAGATTGCTATCGCCGTTGGCAGCCGCGGGCTGGACCGTCTGGTGGAAATTACGGCGGTTACCGTACAATTTCTGAAGGATGCCGGGGCGAAGCCGTTTATCGTTCCAAGCATGGGAAGCCATGGCGGCGCTACTGCAGAGGGTCAGCGTGAAGTGTTGGCGCATCTGGGAGTGACCGAGGAAACCGTCAAATGCGAGATTCGTTCCTCCATGGAGGTTATTCAGCTTGGAGAGCTTCCGAATGGCCTTCCCGTTTATATTGATAAATTCGCTGCGGCAGCGGACGGCATTGTCGTGATTAACCGGGTTAAGCCGCATACGGCGTTTAGAGGCAATGTGGAAAGCGGTATCATGAAGATGATCAGCATCGGCCTTGGCAAGCAAAGAGGGGCGGAAGCGTGCCACCAGCTTGGCTTCAAATATATGGCCGAGAATGTCCCGGCTATGGCGAAGCTCATTATGGAGCAAAAGCCCGTGTTGTTTGGCGTAGCCTCGATTGAGAACGCTTTTGACAAAGTAAGGTTCATTGAAACGCTGACGCCGGATGAGATTGTAGAGCGTGAGCCGCAATTCCTCGCACAAGCGAAAGAGCTTCTGCCAAAGCTGTTTTTCGACCAGCTGGATGTCCTGATTATTGACCAGATCGGCAAGAACATCAGCGGCGACGGAATGGATCCGAATATTACCGGCCGCTATCCGACTCCTTATGCCCATGGCGGACCGGATGTGAACAAGATGGCGGTACTCGACCTGACGCATCAGACGGAAGGCAACGCTAACGGCGTAGGAACGGCAGATTTTACGACGCAGCGTCTTGTCGACAAGATGGATCTGGAGAAAACGTATGCGAACGGTCTCACGTCAACGGTCGTGGCGCCAACGAAGATTGCCACAACCCTTCCGAACGACCGAGAAACGATTCAAGCTTCGATTAAGACCTGCAATATCTTGCATTTTGACCAGGTGAAGATGGTGCGGATTAAGAACACGCTCGAGATTGGCGAGATCGAAGTGTCGGAAGCGCTTCTTGAATATGTAAAGCATCATCCGCGAATGGAAGTTGCAGTAGACTTATATGAGCTTGAGTTTGACAGTAACGGGAATTTGTTCTAGATCCGAGATAACGGGGAGAGATTAGACATGACATCGAATTTATTTGATTTGACGGGGAAAACAGCGGCCGTTATTGGCGGTAACAGCGTGCTTGGCTCATCGATGGCTGCGGGCCTAGCCGCTCATGGAGCGCATGTGGCTATTGTTGGTCGCAATCTGGAGAAAACGCAGGATGTTGTAGATTCCATAATTAGCAGCGGCGGCCGAGCAAAGGCGTTCCAGGCGGATGTCGTGTCGAAGGATTCCTTGCTGCAGGTACAGTCCGAGATTGAGGCGTGGAGAGGCGGATGCGATATCCTGCTGAACGCGCCGGGCAAGAATAGCGCAACTCCATTCTTCGAGCTGGAGATGGAGGAGTGGGATGACATTATGGAGGTCAATCTGAAAGGGATTGTGCTCACCTGCCAGATCTTTGCCAAGCGGATGATTGAACAGCAGCGGACGGGCAGCATTATTAACATTTCGTCTGTATCATCTACTACGCCGTTGTCCAGAGTGTTTACTTACTCCGTGTCCAAGGCTGGACTTAACAGTGTAACGCAGTTCCTGGCCCGCGAATTCGCCGAGCAGGGAATTCGGGTGAATGCTATTATTCCGGGGTTCTTCCCGGCGGAGCAGAATCGTAAAATCTTAAGCGAGGAACGCGTTGCCTCCATTATGAGCCATACGCCGATGAACCGGTTCGGAACACCGGAAGAGCTGCAAGGCGCAGCCGTATGGCTGGCTTCGGAGAAAGCATCGGGCTTCGTAACGGGAACATTGGTCCGCGTCGACGGCGGTTTCGGCAGCATGACGATCTAGAGAGGGGAATGGGAGTGCCGACTGATAAGTACGTAGCGTTGCAGGATATTCTCCGCGAGATGGGATCGGTTGTTGTGGCCTTCTCCGGAGGGGTGGACAGCACCTTTTTGTTAAAAGCGGCCGTAGAAACGTTAGGAGCAGAGCATGTGCTCGCCGTCACGGCCGATTCGGAGACTTATCCGACCAGCGAGCTGGAGGAAGCGAAGCAGCTGGCGAAGCTGATCGGCGTGCGGCATGAAGTGATCTCGACTTCGGAGCTTGCGATTCCGGGTTATGCGGAGAACAATAAGAACCGTTGTTATTTTTGCAAAAGCAGCTTGTTTGATCATCTGGCACCGCTGCTGGAAGAACGTTCTTTTGCCAATCTCGTGTACGGCGTTATTGCGGATGACAAGAACGAACACCGTCCCGGCATGCAGGCAGCGAAGGAAAGAGGCGTGAGAGGCCCTTTGCTTGAGGCGGATTTATATAAGCAAGAGATCAGGGAATTGTCCAATGCTTTTGGCCTGCCGACATGGGATAAACCGTCGTTTGCTTGCCTGTCCTCCCGGATCGCGTATGGCGAACGGATAACAAACGAGAAGCTTCTGAAGGTAGAACGCGCGGAGGCTTACTTGAAATCGCTCCGTATTCGCCAGGTACGCGTGCGTACTCACGACGAGATTGCTAGAATAGAGGTAGAACCTGGCGATATGCCGCTTGTTCTCGCCCATCACGGAGCTATAGTGGAGCAGCTTCAAGCCTTTGGTTATAAATACGTAACCCTTGACCTGCTGGGATACAAGAGCGGCAGCATGAATCGATCGCTTAATCTATAATTTTGGCCAAAAACGTTTGCTGCTCCTCCTAAGGACGGCGCAGCCGTTTAAGCTTGGGGGAAAAGTCGAATGTCAAAATACGTAATGGGGCTTGATCTGGGCACCACCAGTGCCAAAGCCTGTATCTTTAACCGGGTAGGCCATCTCGTTGCGGAAGCGGAGGAGCTTGTCCTCTCCGAATATCCGAAGGTAGGCTGGGTCCAGCAGGATGCTGCCGCTATCGAGCGCTCGGCCGTTCTGGCCGTGAAGAATGTCGTTCAGAAAGCAGGCATTGCCAAGGATGAGATTGCCGTAATCGGCTTCTCCGCGGCTATGCACTCTCTTGTGCCGGTGAGCGAAGAGGGCATGCCCTTATCTCCCGCGTTTATCTGGTCCGACGGAAGAGGTACCGATCAGGTTGACCGGTTGACGGAAGTAGAGCGGCAACAGTTCTATACGCGCACGGGTACACCGGTTCATCCGATGACACCCTTCATGAAGCTGCTATGGATGAAGGAAACCGGCTTCGAGCCTTATCATCAGGCTGCTTATTTCATGTCCATTAAGGAATACCTGATCTATTGCTGGTTTGGGAAAAGGGTCATAGATTACTCCATGGCATCCGCTACCGGCTTATTTAATCCCTCCGTTCTCGAATGGGATAAAGATATCCTTGAGCTGGCGGGCATCCGTGCTGCCCAGTTATCGGAGATTGTAGCTCCCACAACGTTATTGGGAACGATCAAGGAAGAAATTGCAGCGGAGATGGGCATTGCTTCTGCGGTACCCGTGGCTATCGGTGCAGCCGACGGCCAGCTGGCCAATCTGGGGATTGGCGCGCTTCTGCCGGGAGAGGTTGCGGTATCGGTCGGAACAAGCGGTGCAATCCGGCAGGTAACGAATGAAGCGAAAGTGAGCAGCCGCGGCGAGACGTTTTGTTATTCTTTTACAGAGGATTCCTATATTATAGGCGGTCCTACGAATAATGGCGGCATCGCGCTCCAATGGCTGAAGCAGCTATTGAACGATCAAGGCAGCTACGAGAGCTTCCTTGCGGAAGCCGGACAATCGGCTCCCGGAGCGGAAGGTCTGCTGTTCCTCCCGTACATTAACGGGGAGAGGGCGCCGCTGTGGAATCAACGGGCGAGAGGCAACTTTTACGGAATGACGGTAGCTCATACAAAGGCGCATTATGTTCGCGCCGTACTGGAAGGGATAACGTTCAATCTCTATCAGATTGGACGAGCTCTCGAGCAGCTTGCAGGTCCTTCGCGGAAAATATATGTGAACGGCGGCTTGGCGCGCTCGCCAATCTGGCTGCAGATGATGGCAGATATTTTTGATGCGGAGATTTATGTCTCCGAGAATCATCACAGCGCAGCTTGGGGAGCGGCTTGGATAGGACTTGTAGCCATCGGGGAAGAGAAAGATTTGGCTTCAATTAAGCAGAATATCCCGATGGGCCAAGCGGTTCTTCCCAACCAGGAGAACAGCCTGGTGTATAAGGCCGTTTATGAACGATACGAGAAATTGGCAGCTAGTATTGCAGCATTGTTCGAATAGATCCGATGCGGTTTAAGAGGTGAATACATGCTAGAAGATGTGCTGAGACAGGTGCAGGACGGCAGGCTTAGCGCGGAGGAGGCGGCCAAACAACTGGCGACCTTCGAGAATCTGGGCTTTGCCAAGGTTGATCATCACCGCAAGAAACGCCAAGGCTTCCCTGAGATTGTGTACGGCGAGGGCAAGACGGCAGAGCATATTATCGGAATTGCCAAGTCATTGCAGGCGCAAAATCATGAGGTGTTGATTACCCGGGTGTCTCGGGAAAAGGCGGAGCAGATCCGAAGCAGCTGCCCTGAATATAACTATGATCCTGTAGCCAAAGTGCTGTTCTGGAAGCATTCGGATAATCAGGAGAGCAGGCTTAAAGGATACGTAGCCGTATTGGCAGCCGGGACATCGGATTTAGCCGTCGCGGAAGAAGCGGCCGTTACGGCCGAAGTGCTGGGGAGCCAAGTGCGCCGTTTCTATGATGTTGGAGTTGCGGGCATTCACCGCCTGCTGCATCACGCGGAAGAGATTCAGCAGGCAGCCGTTTCGGTTGTTGTTGCCGGAATGGAAGGGGCGCTGCCAAGCGTGGTTGGCGGGCTTGTCGCCCATCCGGTTATTGCGGTTCCGACAAGCGTAGGCTACGGCGCGAGCTTCAATGGACTGTCGGCGCTCCTTACCATGCTGAATTCATGCGCGTCCGGCATCAGCGTCGTCAATATCGACAACGGATTTGGCGGCGGTTACAACGCTGCCTTGATCCATCAGCTTATTAACAAAGGAGCCGCTGGCTTATGAAAACCTTATATATAGACTGCTTTTCCGGCATTAGCGGAGATATGTTTATCGGCGCTCTTCTGGATGCAGGCGGAGATGCGGTGCAACTGCAGGAGGAGTTGAAGAAGCTCCAGATCAATGACGAGTATGCCTTGATCTGGAAGCATGTGATGAAGAACGGTATCAAAGCGACGAAGTTTGATATTGAGCTGAAGCATGAGGAGCATAGTCATAAGCACGATCATGCGCACGGACATGATCACGATCACGGCCACAGTCACGATCACGGCCACAGTCACGATCATAGTCACAGTCATGATCACGGCCACGGCCACAGCCACAGCCACAGCCACAGCCACAGCCACAGCCACGATCATAGTCACAGTCATGATCACACACACAATCATGATCACGGCCATCACCACCATGATCACCGCGCGTACAAGGACATCGTCCAGCTTATCGAGAAGTCAGCTTTGGCTGATCCGGTCAAGCAAACGGCGCTGCGGATTTTCAAGAAAATCGGAGAGGCCGAAGGCAAGATTCACGGCCTGCCGCTGGAACAGGTTCATTTTCACGAGGTAGGCGCCGTCGATTCCATCGTTGATATCGTTGGCGCTGCCATTCTGCTTCATCAGCTGCAGATTACAACGGTGAAATGTGCTCCCGTACCGGTTGGGGTTGGCCGAATTCGTATCGACCATGGCATTTATCCGGTGCCTGCGCCGGCAACGCTGGAAATGCTGAAAGGCATTCCGATTGAGCAGTCGGCAATCCGGGCGGAGCTGACTACGCCTACCGGTGCTGCTATTGCGGCGGTGCTTGCGGAGAGCTTTGGACCCATGCCTTCGTTCAAGGTTGAGGCTATCGGTTATGGTGCGGGGACAAAAACGTTCCCGGATCAGCCGAATGTGCTGCGCGTCGTAATTGGCGAATAGTTGCGCTAGATAGGAGTCGTGCGTAGATGAATAACCATCCGGCATATGAGCATGAAGACAGCGGCATGATCAAGATGGAAGTAAACCTGGACGATATACCGGGCGAATGGCTTGGTTACGTGATGGACTTGCTATTTGAGGAAGGCGCCAACGATGTGTTTTACACTCCGATCTATATGAAGAAGAACAGGCCGGGGACGATGCTCCAGCTGTTGTGCGCGAGGGAAAAGGCAGATGCCATGAAGGACATCCTGTTCCGGGAGACAACAACGCTGGGCATCCGGTATTATCCGCTGACGGTTCACCGGCTGGAGCGGGTATTCGAGAAGGTTCAGACAGAGTGGGGGCCTGTCACCGTCAAGAAAGGCCTCTATAACGGAGAGGTTGTCCAATGGGCGCCCGAGTACGAGGATTGTAAGCAGATTGCGAATTCTATTGGCATCCCTCTTAAACAAGTTTATGATAGAGTTCGGATGGAACAAAATGGGTATAGAGAAAGAGACAAAAACCTTTAGGAGGATCATGGATGGGGAGTTTAATAACGGTACTGCTTCTTGGCCTGGTATTGGGAATTAAGCATTCGATCGAACCCGATCATATTATCGCGGTCTCAACGATGGTCAGCAATCAGAAGAAGCTGTGGCGCTCTACGTTAACGGGGATATTCTGGGGAATCGGGCATACCAGCACGTTGTTCATCGTTGGCATGGTGCTCGTCCTGTTAAAGGGGGAGCTGCCGGAAGTATGGGCGATGTCTTTGGAGTTTCTGGTCGGAATTATGCTGGTGTATCTGGGCTTCAAGAACTTTGTATCGGTTAAAGCCGCTTACCGGCAATCTCACCAGCACGACAGGTCCTCTCTCGTAAAAGTAACGGTGATCGGATTTATACATGGCCTCGCCGGAAGCGCCGCCATGGTTATTCTGACCTTGTCGACAGTTGAATCTGTGTGGGAGTGCGCATTGTACATTCTGGTGTTTGGCATCGGAACGATTACGGGTATGCTGATCTTCACAACCCTGTTAGGCATTCCTTTTGTGTACAGCAAGTCGAGCATAAGGTGGAACCGCGGCCTGATGCAGGCTGCCGGCACCGTAAGCTTTTTATTCGGGATTTATTATATGTACAACCTTGGGGTTACGGAGGGGCTGTTTGAGTTATGGGTGAAATAACGAAATAACCGCTCGTCAAGGCAAGAGAACGGGAAGAGATCATGGCGTTCCATGATGGTACTCCCGTATTTTTGCGTTTATAGGAAGCCGTTCTATATAGTCCTAAGGAACTGTACACAAAACAGAATAATTTGGTAAAATTAGTATTACCTTTAAATGGATGGTGATGATCAGATAGGTAAGACAGACTATTTTGATGCCGATGGAGGAATGTAGAGCATGCTGCTGCAAGACCATGTTGAGGTGAAAGAATCCGATCGCCAGAAAGTGAAGCAGCTGCTGAGAGCTTACCCGTCAATGAAAGCGATAGTCGATATTTCCGTGTGGGATCATAGGGTTGACCAAATTGCTGAATATGCCGGAAAATGCAAAGCGATCGAACGGGCGCTGGAGGCGCTGCCTTATGAAGGAAAGGAAATTTTGACCCGGTGTTTTTTTGAGCAGAAAAAGGATAAATACATATATGAATTCGTGCTGAAGATACCAAAGAGTACTTATGATGTCTACAAATCGAGAGCGATCCATACGATATCCTCCATTTTAAAAGCAGCCAATATGATCTAACATACGATAGCGAAAACACAAGCTTCCTTCGGGGAGCTTTTTTTATGCCTTTTTTTGCTGGCCGGAGGCTCATCGCCCTTGTCCTGAACAAAAACGAGGCATTCCTTAGGCAGATCTGGTACGCAACTCATACAAGGGATGTACCGAAAGTAAGCCCTGCTCGGCTTACACTGAAACAGATTACCTTCCATAAGGGGCTGATCGATTTTGTTTGCGGATATTCATTCGATTGCGGCCTTTTGCGGGAACCTTATCAGCGCTGAAATGTACATCGGCGATGTTCCCGAAGAGAAGACGATTCCGGCCTTGGCTTTTCCGCCGCCCCGAATCGTAGACGGTCCGGGCAACCTGGCATCATTCCGCAAGACGTACACGCTGATCGTCAAGGTGTTCGAAGACACCGACAGCAAGGCCTTCATGGCTGCGGAGCGTATTGCGGATGCCATCCGCTACCCCCGTTACCGGATCCCTTGCCTGACTGAGGATGGAACGGCTACGGGCGAGTTCATTCGGATCGACAAGCTGGACCTGCAGATGGGCGGTACGGGCGAAGCTCAATTAACGCTGGAGTGGTCCAGACAGATTGGTTTTGAAAGGGAGTCGTACGAGAAAGTAAATACCTTAACGGTTATGGAAAGGGTGAAAAGCGATGCCTAGACCAAGGAAAAGCGAAGTTCAGCCGCCGCCGGCACAAGCGTCCGCAGAAGCAATCGAGAGCGCAACGGTTGCTGGAGCGGAAATAGCGGAGACGCGATATTCTGCACAAAGTTTGCGCCGTAATGCGCGGGAGCTGTTCCGGGTTAATCCGGAAGTGGTTGACGGGGCTCTATACGGAACGAGCGCTCAAGAGCTTACCATTGCGGAAGCGCAAACGTTAATTAAAGCCTATTTGCAAAGGGAGGTTCGTTAAGATGGCGGGAGGAACATGGATTCAAGGCGTAGAGAAGGTAAGGCCCGGTCTGTATATGAATTTCAAAATCGCGGCGCTGGAGCGGATTAAATCCGGCGAGCGCGGAACGGTGACCATGCCCCTTGAGCTGAGCTGGGGACAGTCGCGTACGTTCCTGAAGATTGAGACCGACAGCGATGTGCTGGAGCTGCTGGGCTATGACATCAATGATCCCAAGGTGATCAAGGTCCGCGAAGCGAAAAAGCGGGCAAAGACGCTGCTTATCTATAGGCTGAACGAAGGAGACCGCGCAAAAGCGACATTTGGCACCGATCCAAACGTTACGACGGCAACCGCCGTACATACAGGCATCCGAGGCAATGATATTGCGATTGCATCGGAGGATGATCCATCCGGCGCTGCGAAGAAGCTGGTCAAGACGCTCGTAAGCGGCCGCGTTGTTGATCAGCAGCTCGTCAGCAGCGCATCGGAGCTGAAGCCCAATGCCTGGGTTACGTTCTCGGGCGCAGCCGGCGTTGACAAGACGGCTGGCGCTCCGCTTACCGGCGGCACTGACGCGGCGGTAAAAGGCGAGGACCATACGGCCTATCTGGAAGCAACGGAGACGCAGCATTTTGATGTCATCGCCTATCCGTTCTCGGATCCTGGGTTGAAAATTTCGTTCATCTCGTTTATCAAGCGGATGCGCGAGGAAGAAGGCAAGAAGATTCAAGGCGTGATCGCATCGCCGGTGAATAACGGGGCGTTCGCCAATATCTCGGACTATGAGGGGATCGTGAGCGTGGGGAATGGCGTGGTCCTGCTGGACGGATCATCGCTTAGCGCGCTTGATGCCGTTGCTTGGGTAGCGGGCGCAACCGCCGGCGCTTCCATCATCCAGTCCAATACGTACAGCGCTTATGAAGGGGCCGTAGACGCCAATCCCCGACTGAAGAACAGCCAGGTGATCGAAGCGCTTAAGAAAGGCCAGTTCGTCTTTGTCCATGACGGCGTGAAGGTGAAGGTGGAGCAGGATCTTAACTCTCTCGTTTCCTATTCGCAGACGCGTAACGGCCGTTTCTCCAAGAACCGCGTAGTCCGTGTCCTGGACGCGATCGCGAATGATTTTGCCCGCGTGGCGAATGACAGCTATATTGGCAAAATCGATAATAACGGGGACGGACATGCGCTTCTGAAGGCCGCCGCCAACCAGTATTTACGCGATCTCCAAGACGCCGGCGCCATTCAGAACGTTGATTTCATCAAGGATTTCGAGATTGATACCGTTCGCTCGGTTGGAGATGAGGTCTACGTTAATTTGGGCATACAGCCGGTTGATAGCATGGAGAAATTCTTCTTTACAGTGGAGGTGCGATAAGCCATGGCAAAATTCCGTGCGGATAATACGATTAACGGCCGGGAAGCAAGATTGTTCATTGACAGCGAGGAAATCGGATACGCCAAATCGTTTGAGGCGACGATCGAGAAGAACAAGGTGGATGTGGCGGTTCTCGGCAACCGCTGGCTTGGCAAGAAGACGACTTCCTTAAGCGGTACGGGGACGCTGACCCTCTATAAAGTAACAACGAAGTTCTCGAAAATGCTGCTGGAGTACGCAACGACGGGCAAGGATGTCTATTTCACGCTGCAAGGCGTGCTCGATGATCCGGGTGCCGGACGCGGTACAGAGCGAATAACGCTGCTCAACTGCAATATTGATTCGGTGAAGATCGGCCAGTTCAACGTTGAAGCAGAGGTCCTGGAGGAAGAAATTCCGTTTACCTTCGAAGGGGCGGAAATTCCGGAGGCGCTTAAGGACGGCTTTGAATAATACTCTCAAATTCGGAAGGGGAATGAACCATGACAACAGCAACAAAGTCGATGAATGTATTCATGAAGGGCAAGGCGAAGCAAGCGGTAATCGAAGAGGTTGTTGTATCGCGGCGTTACGAGGACGAGGACGGCAACCCGATTCCCTTCCGTCTGAAGGCCGTAGATACGAAGCGGATTGAAGATTTGCAGGATGAATGCACGGTGCCTCAATTCAAGAAGGGCAAGAAGGTTGGCGAGGAGGTGGACTGGAAACGGTTCGCCTGCCGTCTCGCGGTTGAAACAACCGTATATCCGGATTTCCGCGATCAGGAGCTCCTAAGCAGCTATGGTCTCGTTGATCCCTGCGATCTGGTGAAGGAAATCTTGAACGTTGGCGGCGAATATGCCGAGCTTATTCAAGCGGTTCAGCGCGTCAACGGCTTTGATACCGACTTCGAAGAGCTGGTGGACGACGCAAAAAACTAATCCGCAGTGGTGATTATCATGCGCTGATCTCTCACCGGGTCTGGCAGAAGCATCATCTTGCCCCTCAGGAGCTATGGCAAATGGATGATTACCACCGGGCATTTATTTATGCTTCCGAATTCATCGAGATGGATGCGGAGCGGAAAGCTGCGCGTGCGCAAGGCCGAAGCGGGTAACGTACGCGCGGGGGAAGGAGGCGGTTATGCATGGCAGCGCCAGCCGCAGCCGCATTGACCGGTGCAGGAATTAGGTTAGCCGTAAAAAAAGGCGCTAAGAAAAAGGGAGCAGCCGTTTTTCTAAACAGCTTCAAAACCTTCAAGAAAAAGGGCCTCGGCAAGCAGGCGATGGAGTCTATCTTCGGCAAGAAAACAGCCAAAGCGCCTGCTCAAGCCGCGGAGGAAAAGAAGACAACGCTTGCGGATCACCTGAAAAGCATGCAGGAAGTGTTTGGAGGCGTAGGCGAGCATTTGAAAAGCTTTGGTACCGCTACCGTCGGTGCGGCTGCCGATCTTGAAACCGACAAAATCGGCTTCGATTTTCTGGTCAGCAAGCTGAAGCCTCGCGGGGGCAAAGGCGGGAAAGGAAAAGGTCCGGCAAACGCGGCTGCGCTGGAGAAGTCTTTTGCCGACTATTGGACGGCGCTTCGGGACAATGCCCAGACAACCGCGTTCTCGGCGGATGACGTACTCAAAGGCGGCATGCAGGCTATCAAGCTGACCAAAGGCGATACCGGCAAGGCGATGCAGCTTGTCAAGCTGGCGGAGGATATGGCTGGTTTTAACCCCGGCAAAACGGTTGCGGAGGCCATGGAAGCGATTGAGGCCGCAAACGGAAAGGATTACAAGAAGCTTGAGGAATTCGGCTTTGAATTCAAGAAGGGCAGCTGGAACAAGTTTCTGTCGGATGCGGGCAAGTGGTTCGATGGCGGATCCAAAAAGCTGAACCAGTCCGCAAGCGGCATGTGGGAGATTATTACGGAGGGCCTTAAGGGATCGCTGCAAAATGCAGGGGTAGCCGCTTTGGATCAAGTGAAGCCGATTATGCAGAGGCTTGTCACCTGGCTGACGAACGGCGGCTTCAAGAAGCTGGAGAACATCGCGGTTAAGACCGTTGATGTCCTTGTGAAAAGCTTCCTGTGGCTGGCCGATGTGCTCGGTCCGGTATTCGGCTGGCTGGAGAAGGCGCTCGATTGGATAAGTGCCAATTTCGAGACGTTAAGGCCGATTCTGAACGGATTAGTGGCAGCCTTTGCCGCGTTCACGGTCATCTCGACCGTTGCCTCCATCATCTCGGGAATTGGCGTCTTTATCGGCCTGTTATCTAATCCGATCTTCTGGATTGTAGCCGCCATCGGTCTGCTTACGGCAGCCTGGACGGGCAACTGGGGCGGCATTCAAGATAAAACCAAGGCGGCTGTTGCTTGGATTGTGTCCGCCTATAACGGATTTGTTCAGTCGATGAAGCAATTCATCGATGATACGAAGCAGCTGTTCGCCGATCTCGGAGCCTGGATGAATCAGCTTTGGCAAGATGCCGTTACCGGTGTGAAGCAGTTTGTGAATCAGCTTGTCGCAGGCACGATTGCCCGCTGGAATCAACTGGTCAGCACGGTTGCGCAGCTCGGCCGGCAGCTGCAAGCCTGGCTGTCCCAAACCTGGACCCTTATTGTATCGGCGACGAATCGGCTGCTGACACAAGCCTGGCAGTCGGTTAGCTCGGCTTTTCAAGCCGTATGGACAACGGTCTCGGGTATCATGTTGCGAATCTATCGATTCTATTCGTTGATTTGGAACGGCATGGTAAAGATCGTGACCGGAGCAGGATCGTTAATAATCGGGACGGTCCGTTCGGCCTTCCAAACGGTCAGCGGCATCATAACAGCTGCTTTCGACACGATCGCAGGCATCGGGCAGGCAGCGATGGAGATGCTTCGCGGCATATTTGCTGGCGTCTGGCAAGGAGCGGCAGGCGATCATGCGGGAGCGGTTCAGACCATTCGCAATGCGGTTATGGGAGCGCTAGGCAAAGTTGGGGGACTGCTGAGCGGCTTTGCTTCTAAGTCAATCGGCTATGCCAAATCCTTCGTAAGCGGCTATGCGGCCGGACTGGGTCAGTTGTATCAGACCGTTCAAGATGCGGTAATGCCGGTATGGCAAGCCGTAACGCAAGCCTGGGACGATATCTCAAGCTTTGTGGTTGGAGCAGCCAAAGCCATATGGTCCGGACTCCAAGCGGCGGGTAACGCCATTTCCGCTTTTACTCGCAAGGTCATTGATACGGCCGTCGACGGGATTCAGAGCGGCTTCGAGCGTGCGAGGAGCTTTGCGAGGACATTCCGGCAATGGCTCGGCAATACCATCGATGGAATCATCCAGTCGACTATGGAATCGTTTCAGTCTTTCATTCAGTTTATGGAGTCGATCGGACCGGCAATGAAGGAGTTCCTTAATCGGGCGTTTGATACCTTTGCGAACAAGGCTGTTGAAACCTTTTTCAACGTGTTAGGGGCAATTGATTCCGCTATGCGGCAGATTTGGACGATCATCGAGGACGCATTATCAAGGATTCGGCAGTTTTTCGGCAGCGTCCTGGATACGGTCACCAATGCGGTCGTGAATGCTTTTAGTACGATGTACAACTGGGCGGCGAGTTCGATGAATTCGCTATGGGGAGTCATCTCTTCCGTGCTGTCCGGGCTTGGCGAGTTTACCTTCCTTATGTGGGGAATTATGATCGGCGCCTTTGCCTGGGGAATCCGAATCGTCTATGACCTGTTGACCGGCTTTGCCCAGCAGGCGATGTCCTTCGGCACGCAGTTTATGGAAAGTCTCATTCAAGGGATTCAGTCCATGTACGGAACGCTCTTCCAGACCGTGCAGCAAATATGGGATTCCATCAAATCGATCTTCGGCAGCGCAGCGGCAACGGTGAATATGTCGGTAACGCCGATTAACGGAAGCCATAAAAATGGCCTCAACCGGGTGCCGTTCAACGGTTACGTGGCCCAGCTTCACCAGGGCGAGATGGTACTAACCTCGGATCAGGCGAATCAGTACCGCGGCGGCCAGCTGTCGGCCGAGCAGCAGAGCTCGATGCTTCAGCCGTACGGCCCATCCGGTGCCGGCTCTGTCAACAATTCGAAATCGGTGGAAATCGCGAATTTGGTAGGAGAGATACACGTTCATGACGAGGCGGACGAGAACCGTTTCATCGAGAAGCTGAAGCGGATGCTGGAAGAGGATTTGTTAACGGAAGGAGAAGGCGTCTATGCCGGTTGAGTTCTGGTTCACCTATAACAACGGAGCGGAATCGCTATGGCTGCCCGTCAATCCCTCCGAGCTGAAGGTCACGGCCGGCTCGGCGAATGAGACCGTAACCGTTCAAAGACTCGGCCAGGTGACGGTCATTCAGGATCCGGTGCTGAAGACGTACGAATTCTCTTCCCATTTTCCCCAGCATTATGGTCCGTACTGCGCCTACAAGGATATTCCTCCGCCCAAGAAAGGAATCGACCAGCTCGAGACCTGGAAGTTCAGCGGATTTCCCGTCCAATTCGTTATTATCAATCCCGAAGGGCAGAAGCTGACGGTAGCGGTGACGATAGAGTCGTTGTCTTACCGCGAGATTGCCGGGGATATCGGCAGCATCTATTATGATCTGTCACTTCGGGAGTTTAAGTATACGAAGCCGCGCACGATCGAGACCAAGGAAGAGAACGGGCAGAAGGTCGCGGAGATCAGCAGCAAGGGACAGCGTCCGAATCAGACCGTCAAGCCCAAATCCTACACAGTCAAAAAAGGCGATACGTTATGGGCCATCGACCGGATGGTTGGCGTGCCATACGAGAAAATCGCGGCAGCCAACGGCATTAAACCGCCCTATACGATCTATCCGAACCAAGTGCTGGTGATTCCATGATCCGGGTGATGCTGGTCGACAATGGAAAAACGACGGATGTCACCTCTCTTGTACAAAGCGCGGAATGGTCCGGCAGCTCGCAAAAGGCGGTGCGGAAGCTGACGGTCAGCCTGCTTCACGCCAAGGAAGGCGAATCGAGCCCTGCGATGGTCGCAAACGGAACCGGCATTATGCTGCATGACGGGGAAGAGGAACTGTTCCGAGGCATTGTGTTTAACGCGGAATACAAGCCAAGCAAGCTGAGCCTGACCGCATACGACCAATTGATCTATCTTACGAACAATAAAGACTCCTACGTGTTCAAGAGCATGAAGGCCTCCGCTATTCTAAGCAAGCTGTGCACGGACTTCTCCATTCCTGCCGGAACGATTGAGGATACCGGGCATGTGATCTCCTACATGGTATGCGACGAAGAAACGTTATTCGATATGGTGAAGAAGGCGCTTGCGATAACGTACCGGCAAAAAGGAGTACGGTATTCGCTATATTCCAAGGACGGGAACGTGCAGCTCGTGCCTTACAAGAAAAACAGCCGGAACTGGGTCATCGAGACCGGCATTAATCTCATCGATTACTCGTATGGGGAATCCATTGAAGAAACGGTTACGAAGGTGAAGCTGCAGGGCGGCGAAGAGAAGCAGACCCTTATAGCGACGGCCGAGAACAAGTCGCTGCAGAAGCAATTTGGCGTCCTGCAGCATTATGAGAAGGTTAAGGAGAAGCAGAACCGGGCCCAGCTTCAAGAAGCGGCGGATCTCTTGCTCGCGGAGAAGGGAAAGGTCAAGAAGTCGCTTAAGCTGGATGAGGTTATCGGCATATCCGAAGTCATCTCCGGCACTTCGATTGTAGTCAAAGTGCCGGAGCTCGGCATTGAGCAGACCTTTGCGGTCGAAGAGGATAATCATCAGTTTAACGGCCGGTTTCACAAGATGTCGCTGACTTTAACCGAGATGACTTGAATGGGATGGAGAGCAGGTGAGGCGCTT
This sequence comes from Paenibacillus glycanilyticus, assembly GCF_023715145.1. GTDB lineage: Bacteria > Bacillota > Bacilli > Paenibacillales > Paenibacillaceae > Pristimantibacillus > Pristimantibacillus glycanilyticus_A. The sequence goes on from NZ_JAMBNP010000002.1 coordinate 144,528, forward strand.
GTCGCTGGGAGAACTGATTAAGCAGCATAGCATGAAGAGCGCAAGGTCGCTTAAGCTGCTGGAGCTGATGGAGGCGGAGATTACGAAGGATCCTCCGGAGCTTGAGCTTAAGCTGAAGGGAAGCGATAAGCTTCTTATCCCGAAAGAGCTGATTGTGATCGCCGAGCATCTATGCGAGGTGAAGCAGTTGGTCCATCTTAAAGCGGGCAGCAAGACGGAAGTTGGCAAACAGTCTTTTGATATGACGATTACGATGATGCCGCATCCGCTGCCGCCGCCCAATAATACCCCGCATGATCATCCGTCCAAGCTGGAGGTCGCCTTGGCGGACCGGAGCTTCGAGATGAAGGAAGGCGGGCTTCATTATATCAATGACGACAAGAAGGATGATCTTCTGAAGAAGGGCGATAAGGTGATGGTGATGACCTTTGACGGAGGACAGAAATTTTTCATCATCGACCGTATTGTTCAATATTAACGAAGGCGGGTGTATCCATGTCGCTTGGGGACTTAATTAAGCAGCATAGCATGAAGAGCATTCAGGCGATGAAGCTGCCGGAGCTGATGGAAGCAGAAGTTGTCTCGGAGCCGCCCGATCTGAAGCTTAAGCTGAAGGGAAGCGACAAGCTGATTATTCCGAAGGAGCTGATCGTTGTCGCCGAGCGGCTGTGCCGGGTGAAGCGCAAAGTGAATTTGACCAATAGCGGGAAGACGACAATCGGAGCTCAGACGTTCAGCGGCAATACGGATCCGTCGCAGGCCATTCCGCATACCCATCCCTATTCGGTTGAGGTCAAGCTGGCGGACAAAGACTTTAGCCTGGAGGAAGGCGAGCTGCATTACATCAATGACGACAAGAAGGACGATCTGCTTAAGAAAGGCGATAAAGTAATGGTCATTACGTTTGAAGGCGGACAGAAGTTTTTTGTTTTCGACCGGATCGTAACTTACTAATCGCTAACAGGAAGGCGGAGAGCACATGGGGCTTACCCCCGATATCGGGTTTCCGGATGTTATCGTGAAGAAAAAGCCGGTCCTGCGCACCTACAGTCTTGATCTGGAGACGGGCGAAATCGGCCGTCAAATCGATGGACTGGATGCCATCAAGCAATTTATACATAAAGCGATTCAAACGATCCGCTTTGCTTACCCCGTTTATTCTCAGGATTACGGCTGCGAGGTGCAGCTGATGCTGGGCAAAGCGTATACGCAGGGCTTTATTCAGGTGGAAATGATCCGGATGATTACGGAAGCCCTTATCTATGATGAAAGAATCAGCCGTGTCTACGATTTCGAGATCTTGTGGGAGAACGATGAAGTGAAGACGGCCTTTAAGGTTGATTCTGCGCAAGGCATGATCCGGTACGAAGGAGTGTTGTAGCTTGAACGTTGCAAATACGCTTAGCTTCGAGTCGAAGCTGCAGCAGCTGCTTGACCGCGTAGACAACGGGCTGGACAAAAGCGAAGGCTCTATCATTTATGATGCGCTGGCGCCGATCGCCATGCAGCTGTGGATCGAGGAAAGCAAATTCCGCAGTATTCTGGAGCAGGCATTTGCCGTCACGGCCGAAGGAAGGTTCCTTGATCTTATTGCCAAGGATTACGGGCTTGACCGGACGCCCGCGGCAGCCGCATGGGTCGAGCTGACGTTTACCGGGATCGTAAACGCCGTTATTCCGGAAGGGACAACGGTCGGGATCGAGAATTCGGATATTTCCTTTGCAACCACCGGGGAGGCAGTTATAGGAAGCCAGGGCTATACGACGGTAACGGCGAGATGCAAGCAGCCGGGTGTAATTGGCAATGTCAATGCGGATACGATCCGTCTCTTATTTGATCCGGTAAAGGATATTTGGACGGTTAACAATATAAGCCCCGCAGCGGGAGGATTGAATCAAGAGCCGGACGAATCGCTGCGGGGCCGCATTTTGTACCAGAAACGAAATCCCGAGCATGGGGGTACCGAGTCGGATTACAAGCGATGGGCTTTGTCGGTGACCGGCGTTACCTATGCCGAAGCGATTAACTGCAGCCGCGGGCTTGGTACCGTTGATGTTGTAGTAGGGGCGGACGGGGATCTGGAGCATGTGTGCCTGGAGGTGCAGAAATTAATTGAGCTGAAGAAGCCCCTTGGCGTTGACGTCATCGTGAAGCCGGTTATTCCGGAGCCGATGACCGTTAAGGCGAAGGTGATTGGTCTGAATGAAGCAGCCGCGAAAAATGCGGTATACGCGTATTTGCGAACGGTTGATATCGGCGGGACGATCTACTTGTCCAAGATCGTGGCGGCATTAATTACGGCCGGCGCGACCGATGCCTCCATCATAGAGCCGAAAGCGAATCTGGAGCTGCCGATTGACAGGAGCCTTCAGGCGGAGGTGATTATCCTGTGACCTCGCCTCTTATTCAATATTTGCCTGACTACTATCATGAGAGCAGGCAGATGAATGCCATTATGGATGCGGCGGCGCCTGATATTCCCGATGTAGAAGGGCGGCTGCTCCATTCCCTGTTTTTATCCGAATCTCCGGAAGAATGGCTGTATCTGTGGAAGCAGGAGCTGCAGGAGGAAGAACGGGAAGCGCTGCTTGCCAAGCTGCGTTCTTCCGGAACCTTGAACAGGGAAACGATTGATGCGCTTGGTTTGTCAGCCCTCGAGACCTTCCGCTTAAGTCCGGACGACGGCTATACCTTATCGGGCGATGATGCCATGTTCCCGGACGGCGAGTTTTTTGGCCCGTTAATTACAGCCATCTATGTGAATCCGGAGCAGGTCGAGGTGGTCCGGAAGCTGATTCAGATCAGCGGTTTTGCCGGCTTCAAATATTGGCTCGCGGTTACGATGAAGCAGTATGTCAAGCTGGACACTCCGAAGTCCGGGACGCTGCGCAGTCTGTATCCGGGACCGGACCGGGAAACGAAGCTGAACTATGAAGAGGTGAGCGGTTATAAGGTGAGTACCGGCCTTGCGGCAACGCTATATTCCGGCAGCAAGGCCGAAGCGGAGCGGGGGGCCTGGTGGTCGCCGGGGGTGTTCTTCACCGATAACCTGTCCTTTACAGAGAAGGAGCTGCGCATTCAGCAGTCCGCTGTAACCGTTGTTCAGGCAAATCCATAGGAAAAGCTTACGAAGCAAGAATTATCGCACGTAAGCGCGATATTCTTTTTAGGAGGAGTAACACATGGGAGTCAGTTATACGGCTTCGGTTGCCGGGATGCGGGCGTTTCAGGCGCTTCATCTCGTACGTACCGACAATATATGGATCGGAATCGGCAAGCAGACACCTTGGAATGAATCGGACAGCGTGCCCGAGGTATCCGGCTCCTCGCTGCTTAGTGAGCCAATCGGCTACAAAAAGGCGGAGAAGGTGCGCTTTGTTATACCTGATCCGGACGGGGATATTATCCAGTTCGAGCAGCGATGGAGAATGATTACGGAGGAGGAAGCGATGCTGAGCCTCGCGCGCTGGGTCTATGTAGCGGCCTGGATTACCGGCACGGAGCTGCCGGCTGTCAGCTATCGGCAAAGCGCCATTGTAACGGAGCTTGCCTTGGCCGAGGATACGCTGCCCGGCAAGCTTGCCGTTAAGGCAGAGGAAGTAAGCAGCCACGGTTATGCGCTGGTCGTCAATAACCGCTCGCCCATTCACCGGACGGAAGATCAACGGGAGTTTCTCGAATTTATTGTGGAGTTCTAGGAGGAGCGTCTAATGAGTGTATACAATCGTTTCGCCCCGGACAAACGCTGGGTTGCTCTGCAGGCGCAAAGCGGCAGACGTTTGCAGTCGGCGGAATTAAACGAGATCCAGTCGCTCTCCCTTCACCGGGATAAGCGGATGGGCGATGTCATATTTGGCTCGGGCCATATTATCGAAGGCGGACAGATCTATGTCCAGGACGATAAGAAGAGGGTTATTATTTTCCCTGCAACCGTCTATTTCGACGGTGTCATCCATGATATCGGGGAGAAGAGAATTCCAATCGAAGGCGTAGGCGAGGAGATTATCGGCCTCAAGATTACGTACTCTACCATCACCTATGAAATGCAAAAAGATCTGCTTGATCCGGCGGTTGGATATGCCAATTTCGGTTCGCCGGGCATGGATCGGCTGGTTGTCACCCCCGAATGGGTATTGAACGACGCGGCGGCTATTCCCATGTACCGGTTGTCCGATGGGGAAGCGGTCACCGCGAAGGTTCCTCCGGAGCTCGAAGGCTTCACGCCGGTGCTTGCCAGAAGAACCTATGACACAAGCGGAAGCTTCCTCGTCTCGGGCATGGACGGATTTATTGAACCAGCCGAAGGCGATTACGTAACGCTCGTTATCGAAGCGGGCAAAGCTTACGTGTTGGGCTACGAGATTAATAGGCTGGTGCCAACTAGGATTAAGCTAAAGAAATCGCTTGATTCGCGAAGAGTATCCGATGAGGTGAAAACCTTTGTTGCCGGCACGACCCACTATTCGCTGAACAGCAAGCCGGTTAAGGCCATTCAGGAGATCACGGCCAGAGTGAGGCTGTCGGATATCAGTATCACGAGAGGCGGATCAACCGCTCAGGATGTCCTGCCAACGGATGCCGTTGTTGATATTGTAAGTATCGTGCAGGGGACGAAGACCTATGTGAAGGGCAAGGATTATCAGCTTGCCGAGAACAGCGTGGACTGGTCGATCGGCACAGCCCGGCCTAATATCGGCGAGACGTACCGCGTCACCTTCGAATATATGAAGCAGATGGCGCAGGGCACGGATTACAAGCTGGAAGCGGGAAAAAGCGAGGTTACTTGGCTGAGCGGGGATCTGCCGGTGGCCGGTTCGATCTTTAACGTTACCTATGATTATTACCTGTCGCGCAAAGACGCATTCTATCTGACGGCAGACGGGCAGATTCAGCTTGTGACCGGTCAATCGGATGTTCATCCGCCTTCGCCGCCGGTCCCGCCGGATGTTCTGGAGCTTGGCGAGCTGCAATATCCGCCTGCAAGCTCCGATGTTGTTGTCGTTAACCATAAGCCGAAGAGGCTGACGATGCTGGAGCTGCGTTCCTTGCTTGACAGGCTGGAGCGTGCGGAATATAACCAAGCGATGCTGGAGCTCGACCGGACGGCCCAGATTTCCGACCCTGCCACGTTCAAGAAGGGCTTTTTTACGGATAACTTCACCAACTTTGAGCGCGCGGATCTTGAGAGAGGCTTCGAAGCTATGATTGATCCCGTTAATCAGACGCTGCAGCTTCCGGTGAACCAGCTGTTCGTACAGATGGAAGTAGAAAGCCTGGATTCGGTGAAGCAGCACGAACGGCTCCTGACCCTTGATTATACGGAGCAGCTAATTATAGATCAGAGCTACGGAACGGAAGCTCTTAATGTTAATCCGTATCAGGTATTTGGCTCCCAGGCGACGATCCGGCTTACCCCTTCCCAGGACTCCTGGGTGGAGACCTCTTATGTCTATCAGACCGTATGGGGATGGTGGGATGCGTGGTGGACCGGGAACCGGTCGGAGACGCGCATCATTCTGGATGAGAATATTCCGTTTATCCGCCAGCGGGTCGTGACCGTATACGGAGAAGGCTTCGAGCCGAACAGCAACAATCTGCAGGCAACCTTCGACGGCGTAGAAGTATCACTCGTTCCGTATTCAGGCTACGAGGCGGGGACAAAGACGGGCACGATGAAGGCTAACGGAGCGGGCAAGTTTATCGCTACCTTTGCCATTCCGCCGAATATCCGGACAGGTACGAGGGAAGTCCGTATTTTTAACTACGTGTAGGAGGGGTAGAAGTGGCCCAGATTCAGAATGAATCAAGAACATCTTATGTCGGTGTCGGCCGAAAACAGATTATTGAGCAGACCTTCTGGCAGGTGCCGTGGTGGAATCAGATTGATCCGCTGGCGCAGACCTTTTTGCTGCCGGAGGAGCGGTTTATTACCAGTATAGAGCTGTACTTCGAGACGAGGGACGCGGATTCATCGGGCGCAAGCGGCTATCAGGCCAAGCCGGTGACCGTGCAGCTTCGCAATGTTGTAAATGGCTATCCGGGCACGACCGTCCTTGCATCCAAGGTGCTGGAAGCCAGCGCGGTAAAGGTGTCGCTGAAGGGTGAAGTGCCGACCAAGTTCGTATTCAGCGATCCGGTTCTGCTTCAGCCCAATGTGGAATATGCCGTTGTCGTGCTGACAGGCTCGAGTCAATATCGCGTATTTGTGGCCAAGATGAGCGGCAAAGACCTCATCAGCGGCAATATCGTTTCCCGTCAGCCGTATACGGTGGGCTTGTTGTTCTCCAGCTCCAACGCAACGGCCTGGACCCCTCACCAGGATATGGATTTGAAGTTCCGGCTGTATGCAGCGGAGTTCAAGAAGCCGTCCGGGAAATTGAACTTCGGAAGCTTGCCGCTGCCGATTGCGATATCCCAGCTGCTCCTCTCGACAAGCCAGGTTGTTCCGCAAGGCAGCAATCTGCAGTGGCAATGGTCGCCAAACGGAACCAGCTGGTATGCGCTGAACGATGCCGGCGTTACGGGACTTGGAACCCTAACCGAGGATGTATACGTTCGTGCTCTGCTGACGGGTAACGCCAAGAGCTCACCGGTCATCCAGACGGGAGCAATTGGCGCCGGGGCGTTGTCCTTTAAGACAAACGGGACTTATGTCAGCAAGGAATGGTTCACAAACGAAACGTTTACGAAGATAACGGTCTACGTCGATTTTCACACGCCGTCCGGTACTTCGCAAAGCGTGGAGTACAGTATTGACGGGGGGACGACATGGGTTGCCTTCCCTACTGGCCGAGTGAGCCAGCAGCTGGGACTCTATACGCAGTTCAAATACGAAGCGCCGGTTGCTGCTTCGCAGAAGGTACGGATTCGGATTAAGCAGGCCAATTCGGTCAACAGCCAGGCTGAGACGCCGAGGGCGAAGAGACTGATGGTGACGCTATCTTAAGAGGAGCGGGGGAGTGGCGATGAGCAAGACGAACCGAATTAATTTGGATCCGGCTGCCCCGGACAGCTTGTACGCCGGAGCGCAGAAGGTGAACCAGGCGCTGGATGAAACGGAAGAGAAGCTCGAGCAGTTGAAGAAGGAAATGAATGTGAAAATAAGCAACGCGCTTTGCCTGCACTGGATGGGAGGATAGAACATGGCTTATGAAGTCTATTCCGCAGTAGATCTCTATGCGGGGCAGCCGGGCATTGCGCTGACGGATCTGGTGACGCTGCAGCAGAAGACGATTCTGAAGAGTATCGTTATCCATAATACAACCAGCATGGGAGCTAAGCTGAAGCTGTTTATTATCCGTCCCGGCAAAACAGCCGGCGCTGAGACGCAGCGGATTGGGACCAGTATCGGCGGAGAGGATACGGTGAAATTCTCGTTTGAGACCGTTTTACCGAAAGGAACGAAGATAGCGGCCTCCCAGGCGATTGCCGGCGCGTTGTCGCTTGATATATCCGGAGTTGAGGTGATTCCGGGTGTATAGCTCCTTGAAAGGTCTCACGAGTGGAGGCGGCGGTACAGCTTACATCAGACGCGCATTCCCGGTTGCGCCCGGGGAGTCGATTGAGCAAGGCGACGTCGTTACCCTTTTTAATAACGAGCTTTATCGCAATGCCGAGCTGCCAGTCGATGCCTTGCCCCGGTTCAGTCCGGATGTTCTCTATCTGAACAGCGAGGAATACAGCATGGTTCTCCATCCGATTGGCGGGAGCAGCTACCTGCATATCGGTACAACGCAAAAGCTCATTTCTATTTACCGGGTTGAGGCGGAAGCAGACGGGCTAATTGTATCCGCAGTAAAGAGACTGCCGATCTATGGAATAGAAGGCATGAATCAGCTCCAATTCAAGCCGCTCTCGGAAGAGATGGGCGTCCTTTGTTATTTGGAACACAATACCTCGTTGTGGACGATGCTGACGATCAGGTGGAACGATAACGGTCTGCAGCTTGGCGAGACGTTCCGGACAGAGCTGTATTCAAACTCAATGACCGCGATCGAGAGTTTGAGCGATAACAGGTTTCTGCTGGTATGGCACTGCACGAAAGCAGCGCCTTGGAGGTTAAAGGCATCCGTATGCAACATCGGCCAGAACGATCTCATCGCCTTTGAAGGGGATGCCACCGAGATTGATTCCGCAGCAAACCTGTACTCGGAATTTGCCTTCAGCAAGCTTTCGGCAGGCATGTTCGCAGCCAGCTACTGGGTGAAAGATTCGGATACAAAGGGCTCTCTTGCGACGAGAATCATTACTTGGAATGGAGAGAGGATCGCGCTTGGCGAGAAGTCCGGCATCAGCACGGGAGTCAGCTGGCAGGTTGAGCTTAAGCACTGGGTGCTGTCTCCGGTCCATTTCATTCTGAGCATAAAGCTGGACTCGGCTTTGACCTTTCATCCAATTACGTTGCGGGAGGCAACGAATATTCCGGTTAACGGAGGGCCGTCAACCGGCAACGTGACCGACTCCTTCTACGATGCGGTGAGAATATCGGATAACCGGTTCGTGACGGCTGTCTGCTATAAAGAATCAGGAGCACTGGTCTTGAATCTCTTCGATACCAAAGACGGGAACATCAAGCAGATTACAGGCAAAGCCGTACTGACCTCGGTCAAAGGCATGTATAGCAATAAGCTGACGCTGACTGCTGTCGGCCAGTCCTTGTTCGTGCTTACTTTCAACCATGAGCCTGAGCGGGACTATGCCTATACCCAGGCTTTAATGTTCAAGATGGCGCCCGACCAGAATATAATCGACGATCTCAACTGGAAAGAGCAGCTGACTAATATATGGGACAGAGGGGCCAGCGCTTACAGCTTCGTCTATTGTCCTTATGCCGCAAGCGGGTTTATTGCCGCAGGCCAAGGCAGGTTGAAGCTGTTCCGCTGCGGGTGGTCCCCGGTCCGTTTTATCAGCTCCGGCATCGGCGAATTCCATTCGGCAACCGGCGATCATAACGTAATCAGCGGAAGCACGGCGTCCGTAGTCTTATCTAACGGCTATGTGGTTATCGCTTATCGGGAGCGGGATACATGGCATGGCAAGCTGTCGGTTCTCCAGCCGGCTGAAGGCGGTTATAAGCCGATACAATCCCATACGTTCTCTTACAGCCATGTCGATAATTTATCCATCGTGGAACTGGCACCCGGCGTAATAGCTCTGCAATACAAACAGCGCATTACGCCTTCCTATGATTCCAATCAGCTGAACAGAGGGAGTTCGTACGAAGAGCTGAAGCTATTAACGGGCAGTATTACAAGCACAGGACTTAGCGGGAAAACAACAACCGGCTTTCGTTTGTCGGAGATGTATATCACCAGTCAATTTTTAAAGCTAGACGACGGTTATTTGCTTCATGTTGGAGTAACTACGAGTTTCTCCGTTACAGCGAGAGTAATCCGCTTCCTGATCAGCGATGCCAGCGTAACTTTTACGCCTCTCGATCAGGTCGAGTACCTGGATTATCAGAGAATGAAGGCTTCGGCCGCTTTGATTGGTCCAAATCTGGCCGCAATCCACACCGATTCCAAAATGATTGTGGTAGAGGTAGGCGAGAACGGCTTATTATGCAAGCTGGCAGATAAGTATTTCGAGCTGAATGACCGTACGACAAAAGGAATCATCGCCGATGGCAGAGGCGGATTTATCCAGTTTACGACCCATAACACAAACGGGGAATTACTGGAGCTTACGCCATACCGATTCGCTAACAATAAGCTGTACCAGCATGCGGAGACCAGATCGGTAAACCGGAAAACTTCAGGCGTAACTATCGAAGCTGGCGCTGACGGCAAAGCCGCGGTATTCTATCAGGCCAGATGGGAGAACGGAAGGGGACCAACGCTTGCCGATCCGCATCAAACGATGTTTCTTGGTCTGCTCGATATAAGCACGGGCTCAAATCCGGAAGACCGGCATTACCCGTTCCCATGCTCGGAAGGCACGCTGCCTGTCTTGCTTCCGCTTGGTAATCAGCAGTATTTCTGCATAGGCGCGGATCCGGACGGCAACCAGATCTATATGACCGCGTATAGTGACGGAGAACGACTGTCCTATGGGAAGCCTTACTTAACGCCGCTTGGGGTAGCCGTATCGGATGGCGCCGCAGGACAACATGTGGAGGTTGCCATTCGGGGAATTGTCGAGATTGCTTCCGCGCTGCGGGCAGGCGCTTCTTACTACAATGGGCAGGACGGGAGCTTGTCCGATTATCCTGGGGGAAGTAAAGTTGGCGTTGCCATAACGGAATATGAACTCTTGATCGAATAATCGCAACAATCGGAAGGAGGTGCCTTGCAACATGACCCAAAAGCTGAATAGACAGGATTTTTTCGCCTTTTTGTCGGATACCGTCGTGAAGGTCTGGAAGGAAGGCTCGCCGCTTCTGCCAAGCGTGCGTATGGCGCAGAATTGGCTGGAGACCGGCGGGAAAATCCATGAATGGAATAATCTTGGCGGTTATAAGGTAGGCAGCGGGATTCCCAATGCTTTTTGGAAAGGACGTACGGTCTGTACTTCCACTTGGGAGGTCTACAACGGGACCCGGGTAACCCAGAAGGCGGACTGGCGGGCGTATGATTCCGTATATGATTTTTACAAAGACCAGGACCTGCTGTTCACCAAAAGCCGCTACGACCGCGTCCGGGCAGCAAAGACGCCGGAGGCGCAGTGCGCAGCGCTGCATGCTTGCGGCTATGCCACCGATCCGGATTATGCCGCCAAGCTGTTGTCGATTATTAAATCCAATAACCTGACGTCGTTTGATCTTATTCAAATCGTTGACGCTCAGGAGGAGAGGGCGGATGAGGACATGGAGACAATTTCGGTGTATGTAAACGGGCAGAAGCTGGATGACGGCTATTATGACGACAAAAAAGGAATTACTTACGTTCCCGTCCGCGCGCTGGCTGAAGCACTTGGAGCGAAGGTGAAATGGAACGGGGAAGAGAAGCGCGTTGATCTGACAAAAAAATAACTGAACAAGCAGAAGACGTTTCTCTCTTGAATGGAGAGGAACGTCTTTTTTTGTGCAATCAAATACCCTCCATTAAAACCTTATAACGTTATAATATCCCTTCATAATGGAATTTTCCACCTTACCAATTTGCCGTTCCTGTTCCATGATGGATTTACTAGAAATTAATAACTTTAATGACATTAACTAACAAGGCGGTGATGGATGGGAAGATTGCCTGCACCAAGCAGCGAGCCGATTGCAGATCCAAATGCAAATCCATATCCAAATCCAATAGAGGTGAAATCATTGAATTTATTAGCGATGAGAAGATCTATCTGGAATCTCCCTTTGTTATTAGTGGTCTCGATATTGACCGGAGTGCTGGCGTTTGCGCCACATGCGCGGGCGGAGGAAGGGGCTGAGGCACCCGTGAAGACCGGACCTGCCAATCTGCGTATCGCCAAGGATGATAATGGCGCGGATATCGTCACCCATAACTCGGTAAAGATCGCTTGGGATCTGGTTGGTGACGAAACGAATAACAATGATATTGATGTCTGGAACGCAGATACGAATGCATGGATGACCTGGGGCGACCGGAGTAAACAGGAAATCGGCGGATTAACGCCGGAGACGACGTACCGCGTGTATATTACGTGGTTTGCCGACCGGCCGTCGCTCGAATACAAAAGTAATGTCATTGAGTTTACGACCGCTCCCGATACGAGCGAATATCCCGAGCCTCCGCTTTCCCCGCCGGGGCATCTGCATGCGGCAGCGGTTACCGATACAAGCATTACCCTCAAGTGGTCAGGCAGTCCGGGAGCCAACGGGTATGATCTCTATGTGAACGGCGGCTGGGAGCAGGGGATATGGGACGGATCCAATACGGTATCTTATACGCTTCCCGAAGGCGGCAATACTGCCGGTACCGTATACAAGTTTGAGGTAGGCGCTCAGAATCTGCCGAAGGTATCGGCAAACAGCAACGCCGTGACGGTAACGTGGGGAGAGCTCGCCGCCCCAAGAGGGTTGCAGGCCGTAACCGCAACGAGAACGACCGTCTCGCTTGGATGGGCGGAGACGGCCGGAGCGACCGGTTATGATATCTATGCCAACGGCCAGCTTCTTGGCTCGAGCAGCGAGAACCGTTATGTGGCGACCGGACTTATGGAAGGGAACAGCTACAGCTTCAAGGTTGCGGCGAAAAATGAGCTTTGGCGTTCTCCCGAGAGCGTGGAGCTGGACGTTGTTCCCGGTGCCGATTATAATATCGTCACCTATTATACGCTTTGGTCTCCTAGCAGCACGGGACGAAACTTCCATCCGTCTGATGTAGACGTAACGCAGATTACCCATGTCAATCTCGCTTTTGCGGATTTATGCTGGAGAGGATTTGGTTCCGGCGCTGCGGCTTGCCAGAATGCCTCGATTCCAACTCAAACGGATTATGTTTATGACGGCGAGATCATTGTAGGGGATCCGTCGTCGGATTTGGCGCTGTTTGAAGAATGGGCGGCGATCCGGGATGCCAATCCTCACCTGAAGCTGCTAATCTCGGTTGGCGGGTGGTCCTGGTCCAATAATTTCTCGAATATGGCCAGCACGGAAGAGACCCGGCGCGCCTTTGCCAATTCCGTCGTGAAATTCCTTAGAGCTTATAAGCTTGACGGCGTAGATATCGATTGGGAATACCCGGTAGAGGGCGGCGAAGAGGATAATTCGCATAACCCGCAGGACAAGGGAAATTTCGGCTTAATGGCGCAGACCGTAAGAGAGGCACTTGATGCTGCCGGCTCGGAGGACGGCAAATATTATTTGCAGACGATCGCTTCGGGGCAAGGGGATAACTTTGTTGTCAATTCGAATCTTGGTGAAGCATCCGACCATCTGGATTTTATCAATATTATGACGTATGACTACAGCGGAAGCTGGGATACGCTCGCCCATCACAATTCTCCTCTTTATTTTGACAAGAATCATCCGAAGGATTATGCAAAGCGCAACAACGTGCTGGGTGCCGTGCTGGCCGAACTGAACGGAGGCGTGCCGAATTATAAAGTGAATATAGGCATTCCATTCTACGGCAAAGGCTGGACCGGCTGCGAGGCTGGGGGCTAGTATGCGGCATGTGCAAGCGCAACTCCATTTGGCACATGGGAGAACGGCATATTTGATTATACCGATATAGAAGTAAACTATCTGAATCATGAAGGCTACGAGCATGCATGGAATAACGAAGCCAAAGTCTCGTACCTGTACAATGCGGCCAACGGCGTGTTCCTTACTTATAACGACGAATCTTCGATGATGTATATCGCATCGCTTGCGAAGTCGCTTGATTTGTCGGGAGTCATGAGCTGGGATATTAGCGGCGACCGTAACCGGGTATTAACGACGCGGCTCGCGAAGGATCTTCCTGTCAGCGGCGTTCCCGATGCCGATGCGCTCTCAGCGCCAGCCGGCCTGCAAGCCGCCTCCGTCAGCAGCCGCAGCATAAAGGTCAATTGGAATGCGGCAGAGGGTGCAACAGCCTATGAAGTCTATGTCGATAAAGCGCTGGCCGGTACAACTGCCGGCACAGATTTTAATCTTACGAACCTTGCTCCTGACACGAATTATGCCATTGAGGTGCTGGCGGTTGAGCAAGAAGGCGATACTCTCGTAAACGTATCAACCTTCAGCAATCCGCTTACAACCAAGACAGCGCAGGTGAATAACGCTTAGCCCGGGCCTGCCGGACAGGAAGGACTGGATACGCTAGTTGTCAAAGACGGAGATAAGCTGCTGGTCAGCCTTCCATTGGATGCGGCGCTGAAAGAGATTGCATCCTCCACATCCCGGGAGTTCCCGATTCTAGTAACTGGGGAAGGCAAGCAGATCGAAGTGTCCGCGGCAAAAGAATGGATAGCCGCAATTGCAGCTAAAGACAAGGATGCGGTTATCATTGTCCGCTGGCAAGGTTCGGCATTCTCCATTCCTGCTGCAGCGTTACCGGCAGGGACGGATATCCGAATCGTAATCGGAGCTCCGGAGCCGGGAGTAACGGATGCATGGACGAAGCTGCTTCAAGAAGAAGGCTTCATACCGGTTGCCGCCCCGCTGACCTTTAAGGTCGAAGGGAAAAATACAACCGGAGCCTACGGCGAGATAACCGATTTCGGCAATAACCTGCTTTCCCATACCTTTATTGTCAAAGGCTCCGATATCCATAAAGCTCAAACGGCCGGCGTCGTTTATCTGCCGGAAACAGGCGAGCTTCGCCCGGTGCCCGTTCTGTTCACGGACAACGCCGACGGAACGGTAACCGTGGATCTCAAGCGTAAAGGCAACAGCGTCTACGGATTGGTCGAGACGACGGTTTCCTTCACGGATTCGCTTGCGGCTTGGGCACAGCAGGATGCGTGGCAAGCAGCAGCCAAGCTGATCGTTACAAGCGATGCGGGCGGCAAGTTTGACGGAGCACGAGAGCTGAACCGTGCGGAAGTGACTTCTTTGATCGTCAGGGCGCTGGGTATCTTGCCTGACCGCTCCGCTGCGGGTACAGCCTTTAAAGATGTGGCGGCAGAATCCGCTTATGCGGCCGATATTGCCGCTGCGAAGGAAGCTGGCCTGATCAACGGCCGAGGCAGCGGTCTCTTTCACCCAACCGCGTCTGTCACCCGCGAGGAAGCGGCCGTCATTCTGGCGAAAGCACTGGCTTATGCGGGGATTTCCGCACGAACCGATTCCAATGCGCTGAACCGCTTCACGGACCGCAACAAAGTATCCGGCTATGCCGTATCCTCCGTTGCCCTGTTAGTCGAAAGAGGAATTATGAACGGCGTATCGGCAAGCCGTCTTGCTCCGCAGGCAACCGTCACCAAAGAGCAGGCAACCGTGCTTATCATGAAGACGCTCCGGTCTGCCGGATTGTCCGACTAACTCAATGAACCGCCCGGGACAACGGGCGGTTTTGTTGTTTTTCGTGCTCCGGACTAAACGGGAATACATCTGGAGACTGATTTAGCAGTAAATGAATTGAATTAAGATTAGTACAGCGATGTTCAAGGCTATTTTCAAAAGTAACCTTCGTTTAAATTCAGTTTAAAAATGTACGTTAGGATTACGACATCAACAATTCTTGGGAGGAAACAGGAAATGGAATATAAAAATGCAAAGCAGCCAAACAACGGCGACTGGGCGGTCGAAGCGCATGGTCTAGTCAAAGTGTTTGGCGACAACAAAGCCGTAGACGGCGTTAATCTGAATGTGAAAGCAGGCTCTATCTATGGCGTGCTTGGTCCAAACGGAGCAGGCAAAACAACAACGATCCGCATGCTGGCGACGCTGCTGCGTCCGGATGCCGGCTCGGCACGGATTTTTGGACATGATGTGGAGAAGGAGTCTCAGATCGTCCGTCAATTGATTGGGGTTACCGGACAATACGCATCGGTTGACGAGTCGCTCAGCGCAACCGAAAACTTGGTTATTTTCTCCCGCTTGCTTGGACTGGGACGTTCGGAAGCAAGGAAGAAAGCAGCTGAGCTTCTGGAGGAGTTCGGGCTGACGGAAGCTGCGAAGCGCCCGCTTAAGAACTTTTCGGGCGGCATGAGACGCCGTCTGGACTTGGCTGCAAGTCTAATAGCACAGCCGCCGCTTATCTTCCTGGATGAGCCAACAACCGGCCTTGATCCGCGGACCCGCGCTCAAATGTGGGATACGATCCGCCGGCTGGTGAATACGGGTTCTACGGTTCTGCTGACCACTCAATACCTTGATGAAGCCGACCAATTGGCCGATCGGATTGCCGTTATTGACCGCGGCCATGTTGTTGCGGAAGGCACGGTAGATGAATTGAAGCATTCCGTAGGGACTTCTTCCTTGCATCTGAGAGTCGAGAACCAATCCGATATGGAAATAGCGCGTTATACGGTGGAGCATGTGCTACAGGTTCAAGCTACCTTAACAAGCGAAGCTGCAAAAATTACAGCGCCTATGGCTAATGCCGACCTGGTTACGGATCTGTTGATCGCGCTTCGAGAGAAAGGCATTACCTTGTCCGAGGTCAGCGTTCAGAAGCCAACTCTGGATGAAGTGTTCCTGACAATCACCGGTCACGGGGTTGAAGAGAAAGCCAAAGAAACGGGCGCGGAAACAAAAAGAGCGGAGGCTGTAAACGTATGAGTTCATCAGTAAAAACAGGTCATTTGAAAAACCACACCAGCTTTATCCAAACCCTGCGCCATTCGCTTACGATGGCATACCGGGGCATCTTGAAAATCCGCCGTACCCCGGAGCAGCTGTTTGACGTTACGCTGCAGCCGATTATTTTCACCTTGATGTTCACTTATATTTTCGGCGGGGCGATTTCCGGTGACGTGCAAAGCTATTTGCCGGTTATCATACCGGGTATTCTGGTTCAGACGGTTATTACCACGTCCATCGTAACCGGGGTTCAGCTCCGGGAGGATATGGATAAAGGCGTCTTTGACCGGTTCAAATCGCTGCCGATCGCGCGGATAGCGCCTCTTGCCGGAGCGCTGCTTGCCGACACGATCAGATACACGATTGCAACCGTCCTTACGTTCTCCATGGGCTACATTATGGGTTACCGTCCCGACGGAGGCTTCGGAAACGTTGTTCTTGCTGCCTTGCTCGTTATTTTTGTCTCGTGGGCGATGAGCTGGATCTTTGCTTTCTTTGGCGTTATCTCCCGTACGGCTTCCAGCGTGCAAGGGATCTCGATGCTCGTATTATTCCCGTTAACGTTTATGTCCAATGCATTCGTGCCGGCAGATACGATGCCGAATTGGCTGCAGTGGTTCGTAAACATTAACCCGGTTTCGCATGTTGTCTCCGCTGTTCGCGAATTAACCAATTCCGGCACGGTTGGCTCGGATCTTGTTTGGTCCTTGGTAGGTGCCCTTGTTATCGTTGCGGTATTTGCTCCAATTACGGTGCGCGCTTATATGCGGCGGACATAAAATTTCATCTGAGGAGATGGCCTAGCCGCCATCTCCTTTTGCTATTATTTTTACTGCCTGAGGCTTGGTTATTTACAAAAATGCAATTCCGTTTAAATTCAGTTTAAGCGGCAGCGTTACTATATCTGTGTAAGGAAAAACAACAGACATGGATATAGGAGATGGTCATATGACTACAATAAATAAAACACAGAAACAAATCGCGATTATCGGCGGAGGCCCTGGTGGACTTACGCTTGCATTAATCCTGCAAAGACATGGCATTAAGGCAACGGTATATGAGCGCGAAGCGCAGGATGCAAACGGCCAGCGAGGCGGGTCGCTCGACATTCATGAGGATTCCGGTCAAATGGCGCTGAAGGAAGCGGGACTCCTTGAACAGTTCCATGCCATTGCCCGTTATGAAGGGGAGGACTTCCGTTTATTCGATAAGTCCGGCAAGATTTATATGGACGAAAGGGCGGAGGCGGGAGAGACAGGCGGCCGTCCGGAGATAGACCGCGGAACGTTATGCGGTCTCCTGTTGCAGGATTTGCTGCCGGATACGATCCGCTACGGCTATAAATTGACGGAGGCAATCCCGCTCGAAGGCGGTCGGCATGAACTACATTTTGATAATGGGGAGACGGCAACGGTTGATCTTGTCATTGGTGCGGATGGCGCGTTCTCCAAGCTTCGTCCGCTTCTGACAGATGCTAAGGCCTCCTATGCGGGATTAACGATGGTGGAGCTGCATGTGGATGCCGAGGCAAATCCTGAGCAGGTAGCCTTTAATGCAAGGGGCAAGGTATTTGCGCTGGACGATCATAAAGGAATACTTGCGCAGCTGAATGGGGACGGTAAAATCAAAGTTTATCTAACCTTCACGGCCGAGCAGAGCTGGCTGGATACATGCGGAATACCGTTTGACCAGCCGAAGGAAGCGAAGCGGCAGCTGCTTGACTATTTCGGAGATTGGTCGGAGGAGCTCCAGAACTATATTCGTTTGTCCGAGGAGCTCGTTCTGCCAAGAAGGATCTACATGCTGCCGGTTGGACTTAAGTGGGAGCATAAATCGGGCATTACGCTGATTGGAGACGCCGCGCATCTGATGTCCCCCTTTGCGGGCGAAGGCGTTAATCTGGCGATGAGGGATGCTGCAGAGCTTGCGCTTGCCATCGCAGATCATGAAGACATGAATCAGGCAGTCGCAGCTTATGAGCGGAAGATGTACGACTATTCCTCGCATTCTGCGAAAGATTCGGATAGTAACCTGAAGCTGATGTTCTCCGAGAATGCGGCTGTGAAGCTTAAAGCGCTGTTTGATCGGCTGCATGCGGAATTCGCTCAATAAAAAGGACGAGAGAGGCTGTTCCAAGAGTCACGCAAGTGACGAGGGTACAGCTTCTTTTTTTTGCATAGAGTGTATATTCTAGTCAGCAAGACGGTGTGCAGATATGGATGATTGTGGTAAAGTCAGCATATAGAAAATGAACTTTCGCAAATGGAGAGGATCAATTGTATAAGCTCGCATGTATGCTGTTATTGCTTGCTTTTGTTCTTGTCGGCTGCAGTCACTCAACTTCCTTAATGAAGGAAGTAGGCCAGCAAAAGCTGAATCATGATGTTAGCATGTTTGTCGAGCGGAATAAAAGCAAGAATGGCATATATTTATATTCTGCTACTGGTATGAATGAGTATTTAATCGTGAACTACTCAACTGCAGAACAAGGCGAGAAGGTGAAGCTTCTTGCTGGTATGCATGCGGAAATACAAAATGACGTCTTAGCGATTCTCATGGATGTTTCGGAAACCTCTGATCTTAAAGATGACCGAATAAAGCCAATCTCGATTTATAAGATTAATAAGCATGATAGGGCTGACGCCATAAAGGTCTTTATTAATGGACAAGAGACGCCAATTGATATAGTCGGCAGTTGAGACAGTTAGGAGGTTATCAACATGGAAGGCAACAGCGAAGCGATCGGCAACGAAAACACAGGCTCTAGCATTTGCGAAGTGCTGCAAATATTGGGGGCCAAATGGGCGTTTCTTGTGCTGGAGGAGCTGATGAACGGACCTCTCCGGTTTAATCAGCTGCAAAGGAAGGTATCCATTGTGAAGACGCAGTCCTTAACGAATACGGTCCGCCACTTGGAGAACAATGGCCTCGTTGTCCGCACGGTTTTCCCGACGGTGCCCGTAACGGTGGAGTACGCTTTGACGGAGAAGGGCAGGGACTTTCAAGCCGCGCTTAGAGAGATGGAGAAATGGGTGCAGAAATGGGGCGACTCCCCTAATCCCAGGCTCAGTAAATCATAAGCAGCAAGCTAACGTTTTAACCGCAGGAGCTATCCGCTCTTGCGGTTTTTTTTGTTGGATATCCGCTTACCAAACGGTAAGTAACTCCAAAACGATGGATTATACCAAAATAAATTGCGTTCTTACTTAAAGTAAGCAACCCCGATATAATCCAATTAAATCAAATGAATCGATGGAGATGGAAGGAAGTGTTGATATGAATCGTCTGGTCATTTACCTCTTAATGATAGCGGTATTCTTCACCGCAACCTCGGAGCTGGTCATTGCCGGAATCTTAAACGTGTTAGCCGATCAAATGCATATTTCAGTCAGCCTGGCCGGTCAGCTGATTACGGCTTATTCGCTCGCTTTTGCGATTGGAACGCCGATTATTATCGCAGTGACGGCTAAGCTGCCGAGGAAAAGGCTCTTGCTGATTGCAATAGCGGTGTTTATAGCCGGCAATTTCCTTTCGATTGCGGTCAGCGGGTTTGTATGGTTGATGGCCGCAAGGATGCTGCTTGGCGTAAGCTCAGGCGTGTTTATGGTGGCTGCATTTAGTGCCGCAGCCAAGCTGGTGCCGGTTGAAAAGATTGGCAGCGCGATCGGTACGATTATACTCGGGTTCAGCAGCGCGATGATATTGGGCGTACCGCTGGGTGTTGCGTTAACTAACCTGTATAACTGGCAGATGATCTTTTTGTTCCTTGGGGCAGGAGGCATTGTAATTCTCATTGGCCTGGCTCTGCTGCTTCCGCAAATCGAAGGAGATGCCCCGGTTCCTTTCCGGCAGCATCTGGGGGTATTGGCCAATCCGGTCATCTTATACGCTTTGCTGCTTGTCCTGTTCCGGGAGGCGGGCAATTCGGTGATGTTCACCTACATCGCTTCGTTCCTAGGCGATATTCTTCACAGAAGCACTGCTGAGATTGGTCTTACGATGCTGCTGTTTGGATTGGCCGGTGCAGTAGGCTCCAGGATCGGAGGCTCTGCCGTGGATAAGTGGGGAAGCGCCAAGCTCATTATGATCGGAGTCATGATCCATGTCATTGCGCTTCTGCTGCTTCCTTTAGCGATTCATTCCTTCCCGTTTGCCATGACCTTGCTCTCGCTCTGGATAATGTCGATGTTCACCTTAGGTCCAGCTACGCAAACCTACTTCATCGAGCGGGCACCGCAATCGTCAAATCTCATCATCAGCTTGAACATTTCCGTCACTCAAATAGGCATCGCCACAGGAGCCAGCGTTGGCGGGCTAGTTGTTAATTGGCAGGAGACCGTCCTGTATAATCCGCTTGCAGCCGGCCTTGTCCTCATCCTGGCTCTCGCCGCAGCCGCTCTCTCCATCCGCAAGAGCGGTCAAAGCGTTCCTAAAGCAAAGCAAACTTAACAATAATGACCGTGCGGATATTTTGCCGCACGGTTATTTGCTTACTCTTTAATAACGGTTAAACGCAAACGGTTCAGATGTGCAGGATGTACATTTATCTCGTTTTTTGTATCCCGAGGTTACTCCCGTGCAAAGCCTTATACTCCGAAGGCGTACATTTCTTGTATGTCTTGAACACGCGGTTGAAGGTTGGGAGGCTGCCAAAACCGGATCGCATGGCGACTTCCATAATGGACAGATTCGGATCGGTCAGCAGCTTTTCCGCATGCATAATGCGATGCTGAATCAGGTAGTCGTAATAGGACAATCCCATGTACTGCTTGAACATGCGCGTGAAATGATACTTGCTGAAGCCCGACAGCTCGGCGAGCTCCTCGACGCAAATATCCTCCGTGCAATGCTCGTTCATATAGTTGCAAACCTGCAAAAATTTATCGATGTATTTATGCTGCTTATTGCTCTTCGTACGGGGGAATCGGCGTTCCTCATGCATAAAATTGCGGCTCAGCGACACGAAGAAGTTGATGAGCTTGGCATAAGTGGAAGCCTCCTTCAGCATCGTATGGCTGAAATATTCATTCACCAGCTCAAGCAGCATGGGTCTTAACAGTCCGTGCAGCTCTTTATTTTGTTCTGCCGTAATCAGGAAGCATGGGCGAAGCAAATGAAAGGTTGAATCAAACCCGTTCAGCGAGTACAGCAGCGAGCAGTCGAACTGGAGGATCAGCCGAGTCCCGGAATCGGGGGCGAAGATCTCATGAAGCTCGCCCGGAGGCAGAACCAGAATATCGTTCGGATAGAGGACAAGCTTGGTCTCGTCAACGATAACCGTATAGATGTTGTCGAGCGGCATGATGACTTCCACGGCGGTATGCCAATGTATCGGATAGTTCTCGACTTCCTTATTCAGGAAAATCCTTATTCCTAGGTGTTCACCGTAAGATACGGTTTCTTTGGCTCCGTTAAGGATGGGGATCAACTATCACACTTCCTCTCGTTAGTAACTAATCAGATAATGGCATCCTCTTCTTTTAAAATCAATAAGTCTATCAAAAAAGGCAATATTTGATAAGTCGACAGCTATATTTACGAAGAGGGTCAAATCAAATATCGCTATAATAAAGCCAATGAAAGCGAATACATTTGTTGGGAAATGACTTCTATTTTGCATTATTTCATCATGAAGTCCACATGACCATGCGACTAAAGTAGTTAAATATAGCTATTTCTGATCGGTCAGTAGACGTAATGGACTAGAGGAGAGTGGAGATAAATGGAAGGCTCAAGCAAAGTATTGGATGTCTCACCGCTTTGGAAGCATGTCAGAAAAGAGTGGAAGCTGTATTCCTTCCTCGTTCTTCCCATCATTTATTTTCTCATTTTCAAGTACGCTCCCATGATCGGGAATGTAATCGCTTTCCGAAAGTACAGGGGAGGCCCTAACTTCCTTGGAACGGAGTGGGTAGGCCTGCAATATTTCCGGATGTTTATGAAGGATCCCACCTTCTGGCGGGCGTTCTGGAACAACATCTTCCTAAGCGTTGCTTATCTGGTTGTCCGTTTCCCGTTAACCTTGATTTTTGCGCTTCTGATTAATGAAATTCGTCGGCTGAAGCTGAAAAAGTTCGTCCAGACCGTCTCGTATCTGCCGCATTTCATCTCGATGGTTATCGTGGCGGGCATGGTCAAGGAGATGCTCTCCGCTTCCGGCCCGATTAACGCGCTGCTTATGAACTTCGGCATGGATCCGATCCCGTTCATCTCGCTCCCGCAATGGTTCCCGGCCATCTATATTTCCTCCGGCATTTGGCAAGGTCTCGGCTGGGGAACAATCTTGTATCTGGCCGCGATGACCGGAATCAACACCGAGCTGTACGAAGCCGCAAGAATCGATGGCGCCAGCCGGTTGCGGCTTGCCTGGCATGTTACCATTCCGGGTATTCTGCCTACGATCATGACGCTTCTCATTCTGGATATCGGCGGTATCATGGGCTCGAACTTTGAGAAAGTATTGCTCTTGTACAATCCGCTTACTTACGAATCGGCGGACGTGATTTCCACCTATGTATACCGGATGGGTATTACCGGAGGCAACTTCAGCTTTGCAACGGCTGTCGGCCTGTTCGAAGGAGTTATCGGTCTCATTCTGGTAACGATGGCCAATACGATTTCCAAAAAAACGACGAAGTCCAGTCTGTGGTAGGAAGGAGCGCTTAACGTGAAGGAAACCTCATCTTCCCGTATCTTTCAAGGTATTAACGGGTTAGTCATGACCGTAGTCGTGCTGTTCACCTTATATCCGTTTATTTATCTGATCGCGCAGTCCTTTAGCTCGGAAGCCGCTGTATATGCCGGAAAGGTATCCTTTTATCCGGTCGATTTCACGGCCCTTACCTATAAGGTTATCTTGAGCAAGCCGGATTTCTTCCGCTATTACGGCAATACGATTCTATACGCTGCAATCGGAACGTTGATCTCCGTTACGGCGACAGCCATTATGGCTTATCCGCTCTCCAAGGAAAAGCTGCGTCTTAACAAGTTCTTTATTCCGTTCGTTTTGTTCACCATGTATTTCGGCGGCGGTCTGATCCCGAACTACATTATGGTCGCGAAGACGCTCGACATGCGCGACACGATCTGGGCTCTTGTTATTCCCGGTGCCATAAGCGCCTTTAACGTGATATTGATGAAAACCTTTTTCTCCAGTCTTCCGAATGAACTCGAGGAATCGGCGAAGGTAGACGGGCTTGACGTGTATGGCATCTTTCTCCGGATTACGCTTCCGTTATCGAAGCCCATTCTCGCTACCATGGTACTGTTTGTCGTAGTTGGCATCTGGAACAGCTGGTTTGATGCATCGCTCTATATCCAATCAAAAGAGAAGTGGCCGGTGGCGCTGTACCTGCGGCAGGTTATCGAGACAGCGATCAGCCCGACGGAGATTGGCGCGAGCTCCGAGCAGGCGAATCAGATTGCCGCAACCGTCAAATCAGCAGCCATGGTCCTAACCTCTTTGCCTATTATTTGTATCTATCCTTTTGTGCAGAAGTATTTCGTGCAAGGCATGATGATTGGTTCGGTAAAAGGCTAAACCGCGATATAACCGGAACGGCCGCGAGGCAGGTTCTGTTATATAAGTTCGATAACTATTAAAAGGGAGGCACGGCATGAAAAGATTCAGTAGAGCAATGGGAATGATTGTGTCAGTCATGATGGTATTGTCTGTAATGGCGGCGTGCAGCGGCAATAATGGGAATTCCGGCGGCAATAACAAACCTGCGGAATCGAATGCAGCAACAAATGCAACCCAGTCAGAGACGGAGGATTATACCTTTGGGGAGGATATTACCTTCCACTCGAATGAACCGGTTAAGTACTCCATGATGTACAGCGACCATGAAGCCTATCCTTACAAGGAAGACTGGAGATTATGGAGCGCGATTAAAGAAAAAACAAACGTAGAGTTTGATCTGGCCACCACGGCAAGAACGGAATACGAGAATCAGAAATCACTGCTCGTAAACAGCGGGGATGCTCCTTATATCATTCCAAAAACGTATGAAGAAGGAGCATTTGTTGCCGGCGGACAAATCGTGCCGATCAGCGATTATGTACAATATATGCCTAACTTCCAGAAGGCCGTCAAGAACTGGGGCATGGAGGAAGATCTGAAGGTGAAGATGCAGGCTGACGGCAAATACTATGTACTGCCTGGTTTGTGGGAAGCGCCTGGCGGCGGCTACTCCTATATTATCCGTAAAGATATTTTCGAAAAAGCAGGCGTAGACCTGTCCAAAGAAGCGACATGGACCTATGAAGACTTCTATGCCGCAATGAAAAAGGTAAAGGAATTTACAGGCAAAAAGTACGTGTTCTCCGATGAATTCAAAGGCGAGTCTACCTTGAATATTGCTGCCGTTGAATATGGGGTAACCGCGGGCTGGGGCAAAGCAAACGGCATGCGCTTCAACCATGATACCAATCAGTTCGAATTTGCGAATAACACACAGGACTTCAAGGACTTTGTCTCCTATTTCAACAAGCTGATTACGGAAGGCATTATGGATCCGGAATCGTTCACGCAAGAGGATGATGCCGCGAAATCCAAATTCTTCAAAGGCGATACCTTTGTTCTTAACGGCAACTACCAGCTGCTGGCCGATTATCAGACAAAGATGGAAGATCCAAACGCGGAGCTGTATATGATTACGCAGCCGGGCGGTCCAAAAGGTCAGCTGATGGTTGAAACTTCCCGTCTTGAGAACGGCATTATGATCAGCCAGAATGCGCTGAAGGATTTGGGCGAAGAGAAATTTATCAAGATGCTTCGCTTCGTTGACTGGCTCTGGTATTCGGAAGAAGGACAAACCCTCAGTCTGTGGGGCGTAGAAGGCGAGACGTACACGAAGGATGCAAGCGGCAATATTACGCTTAATCCGGACATCACTTACAATGGCATGAATCCGACAGCCGCGAAAAAACTGAATGCGGACTATGGCTTCGGCGGCGGCGTATTCGCTTACGGCGGTACCTCCAAGCTTAGAATGTCCAAAATGACTGAAGGGGAAAAAGATTTCGTCTCCCGCGTCCTGAATAATCGCGAGCCTCGCAAGCTGGCACCGCCGATTATGGGCACGGCGGACGAGAGCGAGCAGTTAAACCTGATCTCGAAGCCGCTGATGGACTTTGTCAGCACAATGACGCTCAAGTTCATTACAGGCCAAGAGAAGCTCGAGAACTACGATAATTATGTAAAACAAGTACAAGCAAACGGCAGCGACCGTTACGCGCAAATGGCCAATGAAATCTTCGGCAAGACGAAGAGCGTTCTTGGATACTAATTCATAAACAATAAGGGCTAGATGAACCTGACCGGTTCTTCTAGCCCTTATTGTTTGTATTCTTTCATCATCCGAAACGGCCGGTAATGTAATCATTCGTCCGTTGGTGGGTCGGATTGGTAAAGATCGTTTCCGTCTTATCGTATTCAACCACATGACCATTCAAGAAGAAAGCGGTTTTGTCCGATACGCGTGCTGCTTGATGCATGTTATGGGTAACAATCACGATGCTGTAATCCTGCTTCAGCTCCGAGATCAATTCCTCGATTTTGGAGGTCGAGATCGGATCCAGCGCCGAGGCCGGTTCGTCCATCAGAATGACATCCGGCTTAACCGCGATCGTGCGCGCGATACAAAGGCGTTGCTGCTGGCCGCCGGATAAAGCAAGAGCGGACTTGTGCAGGCGGTCCTTCGTTTCCTCCCAGATCGCTGCTTTGCGAAGCGACTGCTCGACGATCTCGTCCAGCTGCTTCTTGTTCTTGACGCCGTGATAGCGCGGGCCAAAGGCGATATTCTCGTAGATCGATTTGTGGAACGGATTGGGACGCTGCCATACCATGCCGATATTTTTGCGGAGCGCGACAACATCGGTGCTTGCGCCGTTAATATTCTGATCCTTAAGCCAAATATCGCCTGTTACGCGGCAGGAAGGGATAAGGTCGTTCATCCGGTTAAGGCTTCGCAGGAAGGTCGATTTGCCGCAGCCCGAAGGACCGATTAGAGCGGTAACTTCCTTTTCTTCAAAATCAAGCGAGACGTCGTGAACGGCATGCTTTTCTCCATAATGAACGTTTAATTGTTTGGCAGACAATGCGATTTCTGTCACGCTGAGTACCTCCTAAAAAGAATTGTGAAGCAATTCTTGCTTCGAAAGCATGAGCTTAAAGAATGGTGAAGCAATTCTTGCTTTGAAAGCATGAGCTTAAAGAATGGTGAAGCAATTCTTGCTTGTAAGCATGAGCTTAAAGAATGGTGAAGCAATTCTTGCTTCGTAAGCATGAGCTTAAAGAATGGTG
The DNA here is from genome assembly GCF_023715145.1 of Paenibacillus glycanilyticus. Taxonomy (GTDB): domain Bacteria; phylum Bacillota; class Bacilli; order Paenibacillales; family Paenibacillaceae; genus Pristimantibacillus; species Pristimantibacillus glycanilyticus_A. Next base: position 170,972 of record NZ_JAMBNP010000002.1, read on the forward strand.
AAGCAATTCTTGCTTCGTAAGCATGAGCTTATTTCGAAGCTGTAAATCTGTTATGCATGTATCGTCCAAGCGCCCTTGCGCCTAAGTTGAAGAGAAGTACCGTAATGATAAGTACGGCCGAAGCACCTGCGGCAATTTGCGTAGCATCCGGTGCGAGACCTTCCGAGTTAACCTTCCAGATATGAACGGCAAGCGTTTCAGCCGGACGAAGCGGGTTCAGCGGCGAATCGGAATGGAGCGGATTCCAGTCGCTGAAATCAAGACGCGGGCTGCTCATGCCGGCGGTGAACAGGAGCGCTGCCGCTTCCCCGAAGATCCGGCCTGCAGCCAGAATCGAACCGGAGAGTACAACGGGCAAAGCGATAGGAAGCTGTACGGAACGAATCGTTTTCCACTTGGAAATCCCAAGCGCAAGACTTGCTTCCTTCTGCTGTACCGGCACGCTGCGAAGGCCTTGCTCGGTAATCCGCACCATAAGCGGCAGGTTGAAGATTGTGAGCGCAATAGCGCCGGATAACAGGGAGAAGCCCAGGTTAAATTTATTAACGATGACAAGAAGGCCAAACAAACCTACGATAATCGAAGGGAAGGAGGACAATACCTCGACTACCAGACGAATAGCGGAAGTGATTTTGCCCGCTTTCGCATATTCGCTCATATAGATACCGGCACCGATACCAAGGGGCACGGTAATAATCATGGTTAATACGAGCAGGAACAGCGAGTTGAACAGCTGCGGTCCAATACCGCCGCCTTTGCGGATCGTCTCCGGCGGGGAAGTCAGGAAGTGCCAGCTGATATGGCCAAGACCCCGGAACAAAATGTAGCCCAAAAGTCCAATCAGGGCGAGAGCAATTAAGCCGGTAATGGTAACAATAATGCCTGTTGCAACTTTATCTGCGGTTTTGGCGCTCATAGCTTCTTCCTTCCTTCCAGCCAGCGAATGATAAAGACGAATACGAAGGTCATCAGCATCAGAATTAATGCAAGCGACCAGAGGGCGTTATTTTGAACGGAGCCCATCGCCGTGTTGCCCATGCTAAGTGTAATGGCACTGGTTAATGTTGAAGTCGATTGGAATAGGGAATGCGGGATATGGGGAGCATTGCCGATAACCATCTGTACGGCTAGTGCTTCGCCAAATGCTCTCGCGATACCAAGTACAATACCTGTCATCTGCGCGGGAAGCGTAGTTGGCAGGACGATGCGATATATGGTTTGCCAACGGGTTGCGCCAAGCGCGTACGAGCCTTCTTTCAAGCCCGCCGGCAGGGAAGCCAGCGCGTCCGTTGCTATAGTCGTAATTGTGGGTAAAATCATAAAGGCAAGTACAAGCGAGCCTGCTGCGATACCGACGCCTTGGCCGGGGAACAGATCGCGGAATAATGGTACGATTACGCTTAAGCCAACAAATCCGTATACAACGGATGGGATGCCGGCAAGAAGCTCAATAACCGGCTGCATAAATGTACGGCCGAGCTTTGGAGACAATTCAACCATAAACACTGCCGCGCAGAAACCAAGCGGAGCAGCTATGATGGCTGCGAGAATCGATGTACTGAAAGATCCAAAAATAAATGGCAATGCGCCAAAGATCGGCGGTTCGCCTTCTGGTTGCCACTTCAATCCTGTTAACAAATCCTTTACATTTACGCCGTTTACGATAAAGGTACTAAGTCCTTTTGATGCGACGAAGTAAACCATCGAAAAAATGGTGATGATAAGAAACAAGATGCAGATGAATGTATAAACTTTGCCAACCCATTCCTCCGCAAGATGCGGCGTGGCTACTTCCCGATCATTAGACTTCTTCATCGTGACCACCCTTTACTTAGTGTACATATAGGCATGCAGTCAAGAGACGAGCTGACCCGCCTCTTGACTATGCCTTTATTTATTTTTGTTCAATTATTTCGTTACAGCGCCTGCAGCATCGCGTTTAACTTCCATTTTGCTGATTGGAATGTAGCCCATTTCAACTACGTCGCCTTCATCGTTTTGAACATCTTCAGATACCATGTAATCGAGGAAAGCTTTAGTAGCCGCATCAGGCTCGCCTTTTGTATACATGTGCTCGTAAGCCCATACCGGGTAAGTGCCTTTTGCCACGTTGTCTACAGTTGCGTCAACGCCTTCGTATTTCACGGCTGTTACCGAATCATCCAGGTAAGACAGCGCCAGGTAACCAATTGCGCCAGGAGTTTCGCTTACGAGCTTCTTAACTGTACCGGAAGCATCCTCTTGGATCGAACCCGCAAGGTCTTCTGTTTTTGTGCCAAGAGCGAATTTCTCGAAAGTAGCGCGAGTACCGGAGCTAGCTGGACGGTTAACGATTTGGATTTTCTCGTCTTTGCCGCCTACTTCTTTCCAGTTCGTTACTTTGCCAGTGAAGATGTCAACCAGTTGTTGTTTCGTCAGGTTGTCTACGCCTACGTCTTTGTTTGTAACGGCAGCCATAGCTACTACCGCTACTTGATGGTCAACCAGTTCAGCTGCTTTGTCAGCGTCAAGCTTCTCTTCAGCGAATACGTCGGAGTTGCCGATTTGCGCTTGGCCTTCGGATACTTGCGTCAGACCAGTACCGCTGCCGCCGCCTTGAACTTGAATCGATACGCCTGTATTTTTCTCCATGAACTCTTTGGATACTTGGTCAACAAGTGGTTGAAGAGCTGTAGAGCCAGATGCCAGAATCGAACCGGACAGATCAGCGGAAGCAGTGTTATTTGTTGGAGCATTGTTTGTTGCGGCCGCGTTTCCGTTGTTTGCACTGTTTGTGTTGTTGCCGCATGCTGCGAGCGAAAGCGACAATGTCAGTGCCATAGTGACGATCAGAGACTTCTTCATTTTGAGTAGGTTCCCCTTCCAAACTTTCATTTTTGTTTTTCCTTACAAGAGTCATTGTAGTAGGGCTACGTAAACAGAAAACCCGAATCATGTTAACGCAATGTAAATTTTTTTGAGCGTTGTAAAAATTGATCGATAACGATGGAATCCTCTATAGTAGAAATAGAGTTTTATTATCGTCATGAGGGAGGTATTAGATGAAAGAATTAAAGCTGCAGCAGCTATGCAATCAAGTCGAGGAGCGGCAAGAAGAGCTATTTGCTTTGTTGGCGGAGCTGGTTGCGTTCCCGACGGTTAGCCCGCCCGCGCGCAATACAATGGAAGCACAGCAGTATATGGAGAAGCAGCTAAGAGGCCTAGGCTTTGAGACCGAGCTGTGGGAAGTGTATCCCGGTGATCCGAATGTAACCGCCGTTCTTAAAGGAACGCAAAGCAGTGCTTACCGGAGCCTGCTCTTGAACGGACATATGGATGTAGCCGAAGTTGGCGACAGCTCCGAATGGTCCGCAGATCCTTTTCGGTTATCTATTCATGATGGAAGAGTCTACGGCCGCGGGACGGCGGATATGAAGGCTGGTCTTGCTGCCCTGTTGTTTGCCGTTAGGCTTCTGGTTGAAGCGGGTATTGAACTGAGGGGAGATCTTCACTTCCATTCCGTGATCGGAGAGGAAGCTGGCGAGGCAGGGACAAGAGCCTGCATGGAGCGGGGATGCGAAGCGGATTTTGCCATTGTAGCGGATACAAGCCATCTTGCCGTTCAAGGCCAGGGCGGGGTTATTACCGGGTGGGTAACCGTGCAAAGCCCGGTTACTCATCATGATGCGATGCGCTCGCGGATGATTCATGCGGGAGGCGGGCTGCACGGGGCAAGCGCCATTGAGAAGATGGCCAAGCTGATTGCCGGACTTCAAGAGCTGGAGCGGCATTGGGCGGTAACCAAATCGTATCCGGGATTCGCGCCAGGATCAAATACGATAAACCCCGCCGTTATTGAAGGAGGACGACATGCGGCGTTTATTGCGGATCGCTGCTCGTTATGGATAACGGTTCATTTTTACCCGGATGAGGATTACGAATCGGTTGCCGCGGAGATCGAGGAGCATTTGATTCGCGTGGCACAAGCGGATCCTTGGCTCAGGGACAATCCTCCCGTATTTCGTTGGGGCGGCAGGTCCATGATTGAGGAGCGGGGAGAGATATTCCCTTCATTAAAGCTGGATCAGAATGGCGACGGCGTTAACGCCTTGTTAATGAATCATAAGGCTGTCCTGCAGCGCGAGGCGGAAGTCGGGATGAGTCCGACGGTTACGGACGCGGGCTGGATCGGCAGGGCAGGTATTCCGACGGTTATCTACGGTCCCGGAGAGCTGGGCAAAGCCCATGCGGTGGATGAAAGCTTGGACATTAGAGAGCTTATAGAATACACGAAGGTCATGATTTCTTTTATAGCGGATTGGTGCAATCGGGAAAAAGCGTAAAGGTGAACATCAATGAATTTATTGCCGGGTGGAAAAGCCACCGAAACGTCCTAAACGACATGTTGGAGGAGGCAACAACGGAGCAGCTGTCCTTCAAACCTTGGGAGAAGGGGATGACGGTTGCGGAACTGGCGCTTCATATAACGGGCTCGATGGATATGTTCATGAAGACGGACTGGCGGGCATCGAGAAGCTTCCGTTCTTCGTTAGCCGCGGTTAAGACTGTTAAAGTATAGCACTGGACGGTGCAAAGCGCCGGATGGTATGATGCTTGAGGGTGATTACACGATGAATAATGATATGACGAATACGAATAATAACGATAATACGGAAGTCTGGGACTCGCTCATGAAGACGATTTTCCAAAAGGGACTAGCTTCCTTGCGGCCATTCTTCCCAAATGTTGAAGGTCTTATTGTAAACGATGAGAAGTTCGGACAGATCTTCATCTACCGCGTGACGAATGATTTCAAGAAATCCTACGACTGCGGCTTCTTCCTGCGCGAGCTGGCTGAACAATTCCAGGATGGCGGCCGGGAAGCAGGGGAATGGATGGCATCCTTCTTCTACGAGCTGATGAAAACAAACAAATTCGGCAAAGAGCTGCCTGCTCCACCTGAAAGCGAAGAGAAGGAAGAAGCGTTTATCGATGATGTCCTGTTCCCGCATTGCCTTGGAGCGGTCAGCGAAGAATTCGCTCCGCTTCGGATTACCGGAAACCGCGGACTTGATGACAACCTTACTCCTGTCCTTGAGCTTGGCTTTATCGACATACCGTCGGAGAAATGCGTTTTCCCGATTCATTACCTGTATAAAATGATGCAATTGAACCGCGATCCTTCGGAAACGATTCTGATTGCGCTCGCCAAGCTTCGTCAGAAGCATGGGGTAGAATAACCAATAAAGAGGGGCCGTCCTTCCTGGGCGGCTTTCTTTTTTCTCATGGGAAATGGACTAGACTGTTTAATTGATGGAATGATATGATGATTATGGGTGAAGCGAATAATGAATAACGAGACAACTAACGAAGAGATCAAAGGCAATCAAGAAGAAGAGGCGAAGCAATTCGCTGAGCTGGTCAAAGCGGTCCAGCATAACGGCTTTGTCGCATTGAGACGACATTTCGAAGACGTCCAAGGCCAAGTATTGAATCAAGAGCTTTATGGTCCCGTGTTTGTTTACAAAGCGAAGGATGAATCGGGCAGCGACTATGTATGCGGCTTTTTCCTTCGCGAGTTAATCGCGAACTTCCAAGCGGGCAACGATGAGGCAACAGAATGGATGGCTTCGTTTTTCTATGAACTGATGAAAACCGAAGGGGGCAAACCTCTTCCGGACCCCCCTGCAAGCGAAGATGATGCCAAGGCATTAATAGATCATGTACTCATCCCGCATTGCATTAAGGCTGTCGAAGAAGAATTCCCTGAAGAGAAGGTTCACGCAGGACTTGCCTGGAATGAGGAGCTTAAAGGCCCGGTATTCGAAACGGGTTTCCCGGCTATATCCGATGGCAATAATGTTTGCGCTTTCTCTCTTCATCTGTTGTATACGCATTTGCTGCTGAATCGCGATCCGGCGGAACTGCTCTTGAAAGGGTTGTACAAAATCCGGGAAGAGCATGGTATGGATTAAGAAAAAACAGCTCCCTAACGGAGAACCCTGCAAAAGTCCACTTTTTTAGACTAAGGAAAAAATCAAAGAAAAACGAGCCTCCAGAATCGCTTCTAAGGCTCGTTTCTTGTTCAGGAGGTCATTTTTGACTCCCTGATTTTTGTGATTTTTTCTAAATAGGTACTTTTGCAGCGGTCTCTTAACGGGGGCTGTTTTTTTGTTAATGCCTATTTTGTGATATACTGTTTATATAATAAGCAATTATCGGTATGGAGGATAACCAAATGGATCATGAGGACGAACAAAAAATAGTCAGCAGCCTGCCTCGCGGAGTCGCGCTGGCATGGGGGCTGGTGAAGGAGCCGCAAAGAGGGCCGAAGCGCGAGCTGTCCATTGACCAGATTGTTGCTGCGGCCGTTGAACTTGCGGACAAGGAAGGGCTGCAGGCTGTGTCCATGAACCGGGTGGCGGCTTCCCTGGGGTTTACGGCCATGTCGCTTTACCGTTATGTGGAAAGCAAAGACGATCTGTTGTTGCTTATGCAGGAAGCGGTCTGCCATTTCCCGGATCAGCCCGAAGAAGCGATAGCGGATTGGCGGGAAGGACTGCGTCAGTATGTTCGTGCTTGTATTGACGTCTTTGTCAAGCATCCCTGGTTTGCGGATATCCCGGTGTCCGGAGTGCCTATAACTCCGAATAACCTGCTGATCGTTGATTTGGCCCTTCGGCCGCTGCGCAATCTGCCGCTTAATGACTATGAGAAGATGTCTACGGTATTGCTCCTTAGCAGCTACGCGCGTTCCACCGGCATGATCCAGCGGGATATGGAGCGGGCCATACAAGGAGGAGCAAGTCCGGGTTCATTCAGCGGTCTTGATTATACCAAGGCGCTTAAGCTTCTTGTTAAGAAGGATCGTTATCCGGATCTGCAGCCTATTATCGCGTCTGGCGTATACACCGAGGAGAATCCGGCGGACAATCCGATCGGCAACGACTTTGATTTTGGCCTGGAGCGGATATTGGATGGGGTGGAGCATTATCTGGCTTCCAAGTAGCAAAAAGGACAGCAGGTTGATGATAATCATCAGCTGCTGTCCTTTTTGCTATGGATGGCTTTGTTAACGGCGTCCGGCTTTTTTTCGGAAGGAGGAAATGCTCCATAAGAAAGCAATGGCGAGGATGGCAAGGCACCAGCCAACGGCCCACCATGCGCTGTCTTCCAGAGGCGTACCCGTCAGCAGTCCCCGGATGGTCTCGATAACAGGAGTAATCGGCTGATGATTAGCCACGCCTTGCAGCCATGAAGGCATCGTGTCTGTTGGAACAAAAGCGCTGGACAGATAAGGAAGGAATAAGAGCGCAAAGCCATAACCGCTCGCAGCGGCAGGACTTCCCGCCACTAAGCCGATTGCTGCGAATAACCAGGTGAAGGTCAGAATAAACAGGGTAATGACAGCAATGGCGAGCACCCACTCCACAAAGCTGGCGTTCGGACGGAATCCAACGAGCAGGGCGACACCAAACACAACGCCGGTTGCAAATAAGTTGCGGGCAAGACTGGCTACCACATGCCCGGTCACAACGCTGAGGCTTTTGATCGGCATGGTTCTGAACCGGTCGATAATGCCATTGGTCATATCATTGGACACATCGACGGCCGTGCTTGAAGAGCCAAAGCCGGCACAGAGCAAAATAATGCCCGGAACCACGTAATTCACATAGTCTCCGCTTGAATCGATGGCCCCTCCAAACACGTAAGTAAAGAGAAGCATCAGCATGACGGGCAGCATGATGGCCATAAGCAGGGCTTCCGTATTGCGAAGGCTGTGACGGAGGCTGCGGGTGATAAAGACAAGGTTTGTCGTAAGAATCGATGCCGGCTTCACCGGTTTCTCTGCTGTTATCATACGTGCAGCACCTCTTTCGTATTGGCTGTTAGGGCTACAAATACATCGTCCATGCTTGGTCGGCGGATGTTTACCCGCGTTCCGTGTGGAACCGAATGGACCAGATCATTCAAAGTACGGCTGATATCCTGAATGCTGCCGGTGGTTGGAACGGCATGAATGACTTCATCATGAGCATTCAAGAGTTCAATAACTTCTCCCCCCACGCGAGCCTTTAATTGCTCGGCGCTCCCGGATGCCACGATCCTGCCGCCGTTAATAACGGCGATCTGATCAGCAAGCTGATCGGCTTCTTCCAAATACTGCGTCGTCAGAAATACCGTCATTCCTTGTTTCGCAAGCTGACTGATAATGTCCCATAATGCCCGCCGGCTGATGGTATCAAGCCCGGTTGTAGGTTCGTCAAGGAAAATAACGGGTCGGCTGACCACCATGCTGATGGCAAGATCCAGTCTTCGCCGCATGCCTCCCGAATAGGTTTTTACCTTTTTCCTGGCCGCATCCACGAGATCGAATGCCCTCAGAAGCTCTTCCGTACGAATACGGGACTGTGCGGCGGTTAATCCGGAAAGCCTGCCGATCATCCTTAAATTCTCTTCTCCGGATAAGACTTCGTCCACGGCAGCGAACTGGCCGGTCAGGCTGATGTGCTGCTTGACATGATCCTGTTCTGCGAGGACATCATAACCTCCCACGCGAATCTTCCCTTCATCCGGCGCAATTAAGGTAGACAAAATATGAATCAGGGTTGTTTTGCCGGCTCCGTTTGGACCAAGGAGAGCAAAGACGGTTCCGGCCGGAACCGACAGGTCGACACCGTTAAGAACGGTTTGTTTGCCGAAGCTTTTTCGAAGACCCGATATTTCAATCGCCAGTTGTTTCACGAAACGCCTCATTTCTGTGTACGTTGTACACTGATTATTGTATAAACAGTATATGTCATAAACATTAAAAGATGCAACATTTTTTATCTCGTGGGCTTCGCGGAATTCGGAATGTTTCAAACTTATTCTTTTGGTGTAATAGATAATACGAGATCGAATACGGTTTCGAATACGAGAACGGAATAAAGGAGAGATAACTATGCCAAAGGAAAACACAGGTAGCGGTCTGCTGGTAGGTACAATTGTCGGGACAGCGGTAGGTGCTGTTGGGGCACTTCTACTTGCGCCAAAGTCAGGTGTGAAGCTGAGGGAGGATATCTCGAATAAGTTCCAGGCGTTCAACCAGCGTACTCAGGAACTTGCTTCGACGGCCAAGGATAGAACAAAGGATGTTTTGTCCAGCGTGAGGGAAGAAGCGTCGGATTTGTCCGATCGCGCCAAGAAGTCCAACGAGCATGTTATGGATGCCTTCAGCGCCGCTAAGGACGATGTGAAAGACAAGATAAGAGCGTCATCAAATTAATGAAATTGTTAAAGGAGAAGAAGCTGTCCGTTGGGGCAGCTTCTTTTTGCGCTTGTTCTTGATGGCATAAGAAAGGGGCCGTCTCAAAAGGGGGGCGCTCGCTAGAGAAACGGCTCGCATCAGTAAATTAAAGAAGTGAATTTCATAAAAATAGCGTTGCGGAGGGCTCTGCAACGCTATTTTTATGATTTTGGTCCTTTACTGCTTGCAAGCGAAAGCCACCCGACCTCGAGGCTAACTTTCGGCAAGCCTCGAAGCAGGAATCTGCGAAATCCACGGTTATTCTTGATTTGGCCAAACACACTCTCCGGTTCGTGCATGCGTCGAACCGACAAGGCATGTCCGTCTTCGCTCTTTAATTGCTCCCGAGCTTGTTGTTTGAGGCGAAGATATTCCATACTGACCTTTATTTCTCGATCTCCTTGCGCTCTTGTACACCTATCCTTCAGCGGACAGCCCTCGCAAGAGAGACTGCGATACACGCGAGTAGTGATTTCATATCCGGCTCTCTGTGTTACTTCTGCTCTCATGACGGAACAGGAGTTTCTGACCTGCTGCATATGTCCAAGCATCCTCATTTTCGTCATACAACCAGTTCTCGAACTTGCAAATATCTTGTTTCCACGCTTTGGTGTTTTCTTTGTGGTAGGTATTGTATTTCACGAGCGCCCGTTGTTCTTCAGACTCCAGATAAGCATCGTTTTCTTCACTCCCATAACCTGCGTCTGCAATGATCGTTCCCGGCAATTGTCCGAAGGAAGCTTTCACTTTGTCCAGGTGTGGTTGGAGACAACGCGTATCCGTTGGACGTTGGTGGATACTATAAGCGAGGATGAATTGATCCTCTGTTCCAATCTGCACGTTATATCCAGGCTTCAGCTGACCATTGAGCATGTGGTCTTCCTTCATGCGCATAAATGTGGCATCGGTGTCGGTTTTGCTAAAGCTATTGCGGCTTCGGAGTGTTTCTTGCTGCCCTTCATATTTTTGCAGGCGAGGCAGAAGATCTCTCCGAACAAGGCGAACCGCTTTCTTTAATAGTTTGTCCTTCGGTTTTCCCTGCAGCTTGTTTTCTAACTGCTGAACAGCCTGCTCAAGCTTTTCACTTGTGATGGCGGAAGCCTCTCCGAACTCCGGGAGGTCCAGGTTATTCAAAGCTTGATCTTCCTGCTTCTCTGCCTCTTCAATGGCAGCGAACAAGGTCTGTACTTTCTCTTGCAACTTTACCTTCTGTTTGACGACAGCCTTGCCCCAGACAAAGGTGTAGCGATTGGCATTCGCTTCGATCTTTGTTCCATCCACGAAGTAATGGTCGAGCTTGACGTAGTTTTCATCGATGAGAAGCTGAAGCACGGAGGTAAAGACAGTCTCCAACACGTCTTTCATCCGTTCCGAGCGGAAACGGTTAATGGTGCGGAAATCTGGGCGCTGCCTAGCGGCAAGCCACATAAACATGATATTTTCGCGAACCGCTTTAGCGATTTGGCGAGAAGAGTAAATGCGCTGCGTGTAGGCATAGATGATAACTTTCATGAGCATCTTGGGGTGATGACGCGTACGAGATTGTTTGAGCATTTCATGAACAGGGTAAGGACAGACGGAGCATTTAAATGATTCTGGAGAAGCGTCAGCGTTCGTTTTTGTGAAGGGATTCCAACCACCTTACCTCGTTGATTCAGAGGAATCCCTGAGCAATGGCGATCGGAAGAACATTTAAATGTGCAGTTTGCTGTTTAGCCCAGATAAAACAAGGGGGTGTCCCATTGTCAATTTAATGACTTATGGGACACCCCCTTGTTTTCAGTTCAGCCTTCTTCGCTTTGCGGCGGGTGAAGGAGCTGCTTAAGCTTATCGAGAGCACGCTTCTGGAAGCGGGATACGCTCATCTGGGATACGCCGAGCTGATCGGCGATTTCCCGTTGGGATTGGCCATGCTGGTAGACAAGCACCAATACCTTGCGCTCTTCTTCCTTCAGCTGCGACATGGCATCGCTTAGGGCCAGCTGATCGTCGACATGGCGGTAATTATCGGTATGATCACTGATAACATCGCCAATGGTGGCGCTGTCGCCTTCGGTAGAGAGTGGAGTATCCAGGGATACATACTGGTAGGACTCCCGCGAAGACAAGACCTCAATGGTTTCCTCTACCGATAATCCCAGATAATCCGCGATCTCATCCATCTTAGGCGAGCGCTCAAGCCTTGTTGTCAGCTCATCGATGGCCTTCTGGACGAGCAGCCCTTTTTCCTTCATATTTCGAGGCACCTGTATATACCAGGACTTATCCCGCAAATAATTTTTAAGCTGACCGATGACGCTCTTCATCGCGTAGCCTTCGAACGGAACGCCTTTTTCGCTGTCATATTGCTTGAACAGCCGAAGCATGGACATTTGACCGACCTGGAAGAGATCCTCGTACAGATCCGGTCGGTTACGCGATATTTTGGATACGGCCATACGGACCAGCGGTTCAAAATGCTGCAATAATGCTGTTGCAGCATCATTGCAGCTTACTAGTTTGTATTGAAGAAGAAGATTTGTTATTTGCTGCTGATCCAGGCAGGATGATTGTGATTTCATGCCATCTCCTCTTTCCTACCAAGTCGCTTGGTTAGAATCACCTCGGTTCCCATTTCCGAGCGGATTTCCACTTGATCCATCAAAGCCTGCATCAGAAATAGGCCGAGACCTCCTACATTGGCGTCACTTAAAGGTTTATGATGCAAAGAAGCGCCGGCAATCGCAAGGGGTTCATACTGGAAGCTGCTGCCGGAATCTTTCACCCGAATGTGAAGGGAGTCCTGCTGGACTTCAAATACAATCTCCATCATACCATGAGTTCCGCCATCGTAGGCATGAAGAACAACATTCGTGCATGCTTCCGTAACGGCTACCTTCATATCTTCAATCTCTTCGTAGGAAAAGCCTTCTTTTGCGGCTAACCCTGAAAGGGTCAGCCGTACAATATCAATATAATCTGCTTGAGCAGGTATGGTTAAGCTTATCCATGGTTTCATCATTAGTTCTCGTCCCTCTCCGCTTGTCTATTATAACTTACTGTTGTCTGAGTTTTTTCCAAATACGTACCGAGGATATAATGCCATCTGTTATCGCGCTTGTTATATGACCGCTTCGCGGCCGTACGGTTCCGCTGTCCTGGACCTCCTTATGTTTGCTTTTCATGTTGTCTACAAGGCTGACCGCGGTTTCCTTCATAGCGCCGGTGAAGCTGTGCAGCGTCTGGCCGATATCGTGAACGGTGGCAAATACAACGTCCAGAGAGCGGAGCTTGGTGCGGACATCAAGCGTCATTTCATTGGTATGATGAATCATTTCTTTCACATCGCCGCTAATTTGAGAGACATCGGTTCTTAGTTCTCCTACCGTTGAACGAACCTCGTCCAAGGTAGCCGTCAATGCTTTAATGGTTTGAATGAGGAAGAACATCAGGATGACAAAAGCAACCGTAATTACCGCAATAATGATTTGAATAAACAGATCCATTTCACATCACATCCTCTTTTCTCTATAATTACCCTAGAATAAAGTAAGTGAAACAACAGATTCACGGTGATGATAGTGGTATACTAATAGAAGAGATTAAAAGAGAAGGAGATTCCTATGCTTCGAGCCATCAAATTTAATATCAAGACCAAGATTGCGATCGGGTATTTTCTCATTCTTGTTTGTCTGGGCGCTTCCATTCTGGCAGTGACGGACCGCATTGAGGCTCTGCAAAATGAAGTGGAGACCATCACTTCACGGGATGTTGAGGTCCATAACCTTATTGCATCCATACAATTTGACGCAATCAGCATGGAGACCGCTCAACGCGGCTTTATCATTACAGGCGACTCGAATTATCTGGAGCCCTATGATAAGGGCAAAGCCCAATGGGAGTCCAATTATAACAGCCTGTATAATTATATTTCCGATAACCCCAGCACCCAGAAGGAGCTGGAGGAGATTAAGCTGATGATCCAGGAGTGGATCAGCAAGGCGGCAGAACCAACTATTGCGATGAAGAAGGAAGACAGAAGCGCGGACATCATCGCCTTTTTCCAGAATGATATCGGCAAGCGGCAAATGGACAGCCTTCGCACGAAGTTTGAGTCCATCGGGAGTCAGGAGGTTCAGTCGACAAGACTGCATATTGTTGATCTGGAAAATAAAAACCGTATTCTGACCGTCGGCATTTATGTCCTGCTGCTGGCCGCAACGATTATTTCCTTAATGATCGTTTCCTTTGTATCGAGCTCCATCGTGAAGACCATTAAGCAGGTTGTGAGAACAATTACCGAGATTGCCTCTTCCGGGGGAGATTTGGGCACTCGGATTGCCGTCAATACGAAAGACGAGATCAAGGAGCTTGCTGATGCCACGAATCAGCTGCTTTCCAGTCTTGAGGCGCAAAGCTGGGTGCAAGCGAAGGTGGCGGAAGTCGCGACCATGACCCAAGGGATTAACGATCTGGAAATATTGGCAAGGACGTTCCTGACCAAGGTAGCGCCAATGGTAAACGCGTCTTACGGCGTATTTTACATCCGCAGGGGAACTGGAGAGCAGCAGCGTCTGGAGAAGCTCGCTTCTTATGCGGGAACGGGAGAGGATGCCGGCAAGGTATCCTTCCGCATGGGTGAGGGACTTGTTGGTCAATGCGCCCTTGAGAAACGCGTATTTCTCCTGAATCATCCGAAGGAGCAGGCACCGCTTATTACTACGGGACTTGTCCAGCTGGAGCCAAACAGCATTCTGATGGTGCCAATCTCATATGAAGACAGGCTGGAGGCCGTTATCGAATTCGCTTCTATCCAGTCCTTTACGTCTCAGCATCTGAAGCTGCTTGAGGAGATTGAGAAGGACTTCGGTATTGCGGTTAATAATGTGGCCGGGCGAATGGAAGTTGAACGTCTGCTGAGCGAATCGCAGGTGCTGACAGAGGAACTCCAGATGCAGCAAGAGGAAATGCGGATGACGACCGAGCATCTGGAAGAGCAGTATCTGGTTGCCGAGCAGAAGACAAAGGAGTTGGAGAAAGCAAAGGAAGAGCTGGAGGACTATTCCGAGCAGTTAAAGAAAAGCTCGCAGTACAAAACCAACTTCCTGGCGAATATGTCTCATGAGCTCAGGACGCCGCTCAACAGCATTCTGATCTTGTCACAGCTGCTCGCGGAGAATGAGAACCGCACGTTAAACGATGACGAAGAAGGATATGCTAATGTTATCCATACTTCGGGCACGGACCTGCTCAAGCTGATTGACGATATTTTGGATCTGTCGAAGATTGAAGCTGGCAAAGTCGTTCTTACGGTGGACGAGGTTAATTTAACGGAGATTCCGGAGCTGATGAAGCTCACCTTTAACCCGATTGCGGAGAAGCGGGAGATTGCCTTTACGATTGATCTGGCGGGTGATCTGCCGGATGTCTGGCATACAGACGGACAAAGGCTGCAGCAAATTCTGAAAAATCTGCTGTCGAACGCGTTCAAGTTTACGGAGAATGGATCGGTTCATCTGCAGATCGAGTCGGCAGGCGACGAGATGCTGGCTATTTCGGTGACGGATACGGGGATCGGCATTCCAAAAGACAAGCAGAAGCTGATCTTTGAAGCCTTCCAGCAGGTAGACGGCAAGACGAACCGGCTCTATGGAGGCACCGGCCTTGGATTGTCCATCTGCAGCGAATTTGTAAGGCTTCTTGGCGGCTATATCCGTCTGGACAGCACGGTTGGCGAGGGAAGCTGCTTTACTATTTATCTGCCTGAGCTTAGTCAAGAGAAACTGGATTCTATCCAGCTGGCCATTCAGGAATCGGCCGCGGCTGCCGAGCAGCATGCGGAGAGCGCGGTATCGGAAGAGGCCGAGGATGAGCACGAAGCATTTCCTGCTGACATACACAGCGGCGGATCGGATTTTGCCGGGAAGAAAGTGCTGCTGGTAGAGGACGATGCGCGGAATGTATTTGCCCTTGTCCGTGCGCTTGAGAATAAAAAAATGCAGGTAACGGTAGCAGGCAACGGGCGTCGCTGCATGGAGATTTTACAGGATAACACCGATTTCGACCTGGTGCTGATGGATATTATGATGCCGTTAATGGACGGATATGAGACGATGCGGGAGATTCGCAAGCTGTCTAAGCTTCAGGAGATGCCGATTATTGCGCTTACCGCCAAAGCCATGAAGTCTGATCGCGACAAATGCCTCGAAGCGGGAGCTTCGGACTATATCAGCAAGCCATTACAAATGGATCAGCTGTTCTCGCTTATGCGCGTATGGCTGACGAAGCAGGTGGGCCATTAATGGATGGACAGCAATTCCAAGATGCACCGGAGGCCGCGGTAGACGAGCTCCCGGTTACGGAATGGGAAACTATTGAGATCGAGCTCTTAATTGAAGGAATCTATTTGGCTTACGGTCATGACTTCCGCCATTATTTGCGCTCCTCCCTGAGGCGGCGAATTCGAAACCGGATGTATCAGGACGGCGCAGCTACGGTAACCGAGCTGCTTGGGAAAGTGCTGCATGAGCCGGGGTACGTCAATAAGCTGGTTAATGATTTCTCGATTAAGGTAACGGAGATGTTCCGGGATCCGAGCTTTTTCAAAGCGTTCCGTGAGCGGGCCGTACCGTTGCTCGGGAAGCTCCCGGAAATCCGGATCTGGCATGCGGGCTGCTCAACGGGCGAGGAGGTCTACTCCATGGCGATTTTATTGCAGGAGGAAGGGCTTCTGGATAAAGCCAAAATTTACGCGACGGATATGAGCGAGCATGCGATAGAGCAGGCGAAGGCAGGGAAGTTCCCGCTGAAACGGATGCAGACGTTTACGAGAAATTATATGCAAGCCGGCGGCACGAAAGAGTTCTCGGCCTATTACTCGACTGACAGGGACTATGCTATTTTCAACCGTTCCCTCGCCGAACATATGATGTTCGCACAGCATAATCTAGCCACGGACAGCACGTTTAATGAGTTCCATGTCGTACTCTGCCGCAATGTCATGATTTATTTCAATCCGGAGCTTCAAGACCGTGTCCACCGGCTGTTTCACGACAGCTTGACCGATGATGGCATTCTTGGGCTTGGCAGCATGGAATATTTGATAGCCCCCTGGAAGCAGCATTATGAAGAGCTGGCAGACGGGGAACGACTTTTTGTGAAAAAAGCTATAAACGCATAGAAGTATACAAAGCAGGGTTCCTCCTATTGATCGTTCAATTGGGGGAACCCTGTTTGAGTTATGGCTTTGCGTTGCGCATAACGAACACGCTGTTTTTCCTTTACAATTTATAGTAAGATTAAATTCTGAATTCTTTGATTTAATAACTATTTCTAAGCGAGAGTGAATATAGTGAACACACCCAAAACAAAACAGGGGAAAAATTTAGAAGACGTTCTGGAAATGAACCGCTCGCTGCTTATACGATTAATGAGGAAGCGGCAGCAAGTGTGCACGCGTGCAGAGCTGACGCAGGAATCCGGACTGAATCAATCCACGATTACCAATATTATTAATGAATTAATCAGCTGGGGACTCGTCGTCGAGACCGGCGTTATTGAAGGGAAGAAGGGCCGGAGATCGATTGGCATCCGGTTAAACTGCGAGCCATTCAAGGTTGTGGGTATCCGGCTGGCGCGCAAATCCATCACTGTCGCTCTCTATGATCTTGGCGGCAAGGAATATGAAAGCAAGCAGATCTCCATCCGCAACCTGGAGGGATCCGAGACGGCCTTCTCCAAGATGAAGGGGTTAATTGCCGAGATGATCGAGCCTTGCAAAGACACGGTTAAAGCGATCGGCATTGCCACGCCTGGTCCCCTGTTCCGCAGCGAAGGAAGAATTGCGTTGATGACCGAATTTCCCGGGTGGGAGAAGATTAACATTCACGAACAACTGAACCTCGAGTTTGGCCTGCCTGTCTATATCGAGCATGATGCCAAAGCTGGCGCGCTTGCGCATTGGTGGTTCAGCGATCCTCATCAGGACCATGGCGTTATGGTCTACGTGGCGGCTGGCCAAGGAGTGGGGGCCGGCATTGTCATGGACGGCAAGGTTTACCGGGGGGCGCTTGGCATGGCCGGCGAGATCGGGCACATGAGCATCGATTACAACGGACCGCAATGCGAGTGTGGTCATAAGGGATGCCTGGAGCTTTACTGCTCAACAACCGCTCTGCTCAAGAAACTAAACAAAGAACATGCGGAGCTTCCATCCGTATGGAAGGATTTGAAAAGCGGCGATCCGGTGGCCACGGAAGCAATAACGCAAGCTGCATGGTTTCTTGGTTTTGGCCTTGTTAATATCGTCAATACATTTAATCCGGACCGTATTATTATCGGTGACGAGCTCTCTGACGCGGGCGATCTTGTGCTCCATACGATTAAAGAAGTTATTGATAACCATGCGCTTCCTGTTGTATCCAGCCGATTAATCGTAGAGCAGGCATCGCTTGCAAAAGATGATATTCTGGTTGGTGCGGCAACAATAGCCATAGACAGTTTGCTCAGTCAACCTTCCACCTTGCTTCGCTAAATTTGCCTTTGAAAAAGAGGCAAATTTTTTTATTTTATTACTTGATCAAATCAATTAATTGATTTATAGTAATGATGCAATAAGTAAATATTTACAGATAAGCGGAAGGAGCTTGAAGGAATGACCGTACTGCTGGGAATTGATATCGGAACTTCAAGCGTCAAATCTCTGCTTATGAATGCGGCGGGCAATGTGCTTGGA
Organism: Paenibacillus glycanilyticus; assembly: GCF_023715145.1. Taxonomy (GTDB): domain Bacteria; phylum Bacillota; class Bacilli; order Paenibacillales; family Paenibacillaceae; genus Pristimantibacillus; species Pristimantibacillus glycanilyticus_A. Next base: position 188,953 of record NZ_JAMBNP010000002.1, read on the forward strand.
TTCTCACAGCTCGAATATGAAATCAGCATTCCGTCTGCGGGTTATGCCGAACAGGATCCCGAGTTATGGTGGGAGCTTGTATGCCGGACCACTGCGCTAGCGCTTAGTCAGGCGGGAATTGGAGCGGACAGTATTGCAGGCGTTGGTTTATCGGGGCAAATGCACGGTTTAGTGGCTCTTGATCACAACGATGAAGTGATAAGGCCAGCCATTATCTGGTGTGATCAGCGTTCAAATGAACAAAAGCAAGAGCTTGAGGAAATGTTCAGCCGGGAGGAGCTTGGCCGTCTTATTCAAAATCCGGTTGCAGCAGGCTTTCAGCTACTGTCGCTTATGTGGCTGAAACGTCATGAGCCCCATAACTACCGGGAGATTGCGCATGTTATGCTGCCCAAGGATTACATCCGGTTCCGGCTAACCGGCCAGATTGGCGCAGACACAACGGACGCATCCGGTACCTCGGCTTACAATGTGGCAGACAAGGCATTGGCTGGAGAGCTATTGGACAGGGCAGGGATTGATCCGGCCTTATTCCCGCAAGCAAGGGAGCCTTGGGAGATAGGCGGTGAAGTAAGCAGCAAAGCCGCTTCTGAAATCGTGCTGAAGCAGGGAACTCCCGTTGTATTCGGCGGAGCCGATCAAGCGATGCAGGCAATTGGCAACGGAATCCTAGCTCCCGGTACCGTCTCTTGTACAATCGGAACGGGAGGGCAGCTATTTGCTCCAATCGATGCGCCGGTGTACGATCCGTTGTTACGCGCTCATACTTACGTTCATGCAGCCCCAGGCAAATGGTATCTGCTCGGAGCTTCAATGAGCGCGGGACTTTCCCTGAAGTGGCTGGCCGGAAGGATTCTGGGTCGTACCGATTACGAGCAGCTTGACATCAAGGCCTCCCAGGTTGCGGCAGGCAGCGAAGGTTTGCTGTTCTTGCCGTATTTGGCGGGTGACCGCACGCCGCATATGGATGCCCATGCCAAGGGGATGTTTTTTGGATTAGGGCTGAATCACGGCTACGAGCACATGGTCCGCTCCGTGCTTGAGGGCGTTGCTTATTCAATGCTGGACAGTTTGGAAATCTTCAGAACACTGGGCGTACGGATGGATAAAATCATTATCTCCGGGGGCGGAGCCAAAAGTCAGCTGTGGAAGCAGATTCTGGCGGACGTGATGGACTGCGATGTTTATACCAGCACCATGAAGGAGCAGGCGTGTCTTGGCGCAGCAATAACGGCCGGTGTAGGTATAGGGATTTATGCGACGATTGAGCAAGCCATCGCGGATATCGTGTGCATCCAAGAAGCGCCGATACGTCCGCAAGCGGGAAATCGGGAAGTGTATGCAAGGCAATACGAGATTTACAAGCAGTTGTATGTGAGAAATAAGACGCTGTTTCCGATGATGGGATTGTAGGAAGTACTACACACTGGAGGGATGAAACGTGCTTAATCAATGGGAGTTGCCTTGCGTGCTAATGCTGAAGCAAGGTGAAGCGGGATGCTTGAACGCTGGCGCGGTAAAGACGCTGGCAGTTGGACTGGAGCTGAGCGGGGAGGAGACGGGTGATCTTCTTGCTGCGGGATCCGGAGCTATCCGGATTTATTCTAATGGCGGAACAGATTTGGAAGCGTTGTCACTCACCGCTGAGTGTTATACGGACGCAAGGCCGGCACCTATCCAATTATCCGTTCCGTGGGATGCGATTGGCCGCGGGAAGCATTCGTTGTTGTGGCAATACGGCGGTCATTTTGTCCGTTTGTATGTGGATGGCGTGCTTGTTGACGAGGATTGGCCAATGGGTTCCATCATGCTGGACGGGAACCTCCAAGTCCATCCGGATGTGGTAAGCACCCGCATATGGTACGACATTGCTGAATCTGTCATGACTGATCCTGACCTGGAAGAAAGATATTTGGGGAGAGAACCGGAGTCTATCCAATACTGGAAGCCAAAGGGCTTCAATACGGGCGTTGGCGATTGCATGCCGTATTTCGACGGTGAGCAATACCGGATCTATTACTTGTACGACCGGCGCGGACATGCGAGTAAGTGGGGGCTGGGTGCCCATCAATGGGCGCAGCTTTCAACGAAGGATCTAAAGAGCTGGGAGCAGCATCCAATGGCTGTCGCGATTACGGAGGAATGGGAGGGGTCAATCTGCACGGGCTCTGTGTATCGCAAGGATGAGCGGAGCTATTATGCCTTTTATGCAGTCAGGGCGGTTGACGGATCGCCTGCGCGACTAACCTATGCGGTAAGCGAAGATGGAATCAGCTTCACCAAGACGGGTATCAGCATCGGGCTTTCGGACCGGTACACGCTTCCGTCGGTGCGCGATCCGCATGTCTTCCAGAGCGAAGACGGCAAGTATCACATGCTGATTACGACAAGCTTGGTTGATAGCAACAAACATAAAGGATGTCTGGCGCATCTGGAGTCGGATGATCTGGAGAACTGGACAGAGCTTGAGCCTTTCATCGTACCTGGGTATCATGACGAGCCTGAGTGCTCGGACTGCTTCGAGTGGAACGGCTGGTATTATCTTATTTTCAGCAACGACGGAACGGCTCGTTACCGGTATGCCCGCGATCTGAATGGGCCTTGGCTGCGGCCGGCCATGGATGTATTTGACGGTCCGCAGTGGCGGGTGCCAAAGACGGCTGCTTTTCCGGGAGGCAGGAGAATTGCCGCAGGCTTCCTCTCCTCGCCTGGCAAATACGGCGGAGAGCTGATCCTGAGAGAATTGGTGCAGCATCCCGGCGGAGCCTTGGGATTCCGGTTCGTGCCAGAGCTGCTGGAGCAAGCAACCTCAACGACGGATATTCCCGATACCTACCTCCTGGAGGGAGGCTCCGGCCGGGCGGATCAAGCTGCAGGTCATCCATCGCCGTCCTATCGGCTGTCCTTCCAGGCGAAGCCGGAGGATTTAACGATGTACTTCGGTTTTTCCATAGCCGACTCTTCCACCTATCAATCCGGCTATGACATCCGGTTTGAGCCGTCCCGGAGAAAAGTAGGCGTTCATCGCATTCATGCTTCGACCTTGCAGGAAGATGAGCTTTCTTCCATTTACGATGTGGACGGTCTGGATCAACCGGTTTTGGTTGAGGCCGTCATTAAGCCCGGCTGGATCGATTTGTGCGTCAACGGCAATCGGACTCTTATTACCCGGATTGACATGCCTTGCGGACATCTTTCTTTCTTTGCTCAATTTGGCACGGCTGAGTTCGCTTCAATCCGGATGGAAAGGACAGAGGATTTATCCGACGGGAGGGGGCAGGATGATTAGGCTGGGAAGGATAGCCAAAGGGTGGAGGCTTTATGTTCTGTTGCTTCCGGCTCTGGTATACCTGATCCTGTTCCAGTACGTTCCGATGTACGGTGTCCTCATCGCCTTCAAGGACTTTAATGCCATCGACGGGATACTAGGCAGTCCATGGGCGGGCTTCATTCATTTCCAGGAATTTTTCGAGTCTTATGTATTCAAGTCTCTATTGACGAACACGCTGAAACTCAGTGTTTTCTCGTTATTAATCAGCTTTCCTATTCCGATTCTATTCGCGCTCTTGCTTAATCAGATTCGGAGCAGGCTGACTACGAGGTTCGTCCAGACCGTCACTTATGCCCCTTACTTTATTTCGACGGTGGTTCTGGTATCGATGCTTAACGTTTTTCTGGCTCCGAGTTCGGGTATTATCAATAATTTCATTACCTTTTTTGGAGGAGAAGCGGTGAATTTTATGGCGAGGGCGGAGTGGTTCCGCTCCGTCTATATCACCTCCGGCATATGGCAGACGATGGGCTTCAGCGCCATTATTTATATGGCTGCTCTGAGCTCCGTTAATCCGGAGCTTCATGAGGTTGCGATCGTGGATGGGGCATCCAAGCTGAAGCGCATCCGGCATATAGATATTCCGTCGATTATGCCCACGATTGTCATCATGTTCATTCTCGGGATCGGAAGCATTATGTCGGTAGGCTGGGAGAAGGCTTTTCTGATGCAGCAGGGGATGAACCTGACGGCTTCCGAGATTATCTCTACCTATGTCTACAAGATTGGCTTGCTTAACGCGCAGTACAGCATGGCTACGGCAATCGGGCTGTTTAACTCACTCATTAACTTTACACTGCTGATTCTGTCAAACAGCTTGTCCAAACGGGTGATGGGCAGCAGCCTTTGGTGAAGGAGGAGAATTATGAAGGCGCTTACATTTAATGATCGTCTATTTACTGTCTTTATTTACATCCTGATGGCGTTTATTACCCTCAGTATTTTATATCCGCTCTACTTTATCGTGATCGCCTCGTTTACGGATCCCAATATTGTTAACAAAGGCGGTATTCTGCTCTACCCTTCAAAGTTTTATTTTGACGGGTATAACAAAATATTCGATTATAAACCGCTTTGGACCGGCTATGCCAACTCGATTCTGTATACGATATGCGGAACGCTGGTCAATCTGGCAGTTACCATTCCGGCTGCGTATGCCCTTTCGCGAAGAGATCTTGCGGGCCGTACTCCTATTATGATGCTTTTTGTCTTCACGATGTTTTTCAGCGGAGGTTTGATTCCGAGCTATCTTCTTATATCCAAGCTTGGTCTGCTTGATTCCATTTGGGCATTGATTTTGCCTACAGCGGCCTCGGTGTGGAATATCATTATTACCCGTACCTTCTTTCAGAGCTCCATTCCGGATGAAATGCATGAGGCGGCAGTGGTAGACGGATGTACGGACTTCAGATTCTTTTTCTCCATGGTGCTGCCGTTGTCGAAGGTCATCATTGCGGTTATGGCGTTATTCTACGGAATTGCACACTGGAATTCCTTCTTTGAACCTCTCATTTATTTGACCAGCGACAACAAATTTCCTCTGCAGGTTATTTTGCGAAATCTGCTTATTTCAAATGAAGTAAGCAACCAAATGGTGCTCGATCCAATGTCTATGGCTGACCGCCAGAGAATTGCCGAGCAATTGAAATACGGCGTAATTGTTGCTTCTTGCCTGCCTCTCCTTATTGCCTATCCTTTTATTCAAAAATATTTCACGCAAGGCGTCATGATCGGCTCGATTAAGGGCTAGCAGCTCTTGGCCGGCAATCCATCGAATTCAATTGAAGGGAAGATCGATAGATGAGAAAAGCATTTATGCTGTTTGGTACGATTGTGCTGGCAGGCGGTGCCATGTCAGGCTGCAGCGGTAACAAGGACGATAATACGGCTGCTTCGGGCAGCGCTTCAGGAAACGGCGCGGCAGGAGGCGGTACGATAAAAATCGTCCGGGCTAAGGATCCGCGCAATTTACCGGCGAAAGACATGATTTGGTACAAGAACTATACAAAGGTATCAGGCATTAATATTAACTGGGAGGAGGTCCCTGGCGAATCCGCTTCGGAAAAAATTAATCTGATGCTGTCCACGAATAAGCTGCCGGACGCCTTCCTCGGCACCTTAAACACGAACATGGTGATGAAGTATTCTACCCAGAAACTGTTCCTTCCGATTGAAGATTATATTAAAGACATGCCTAACTTCTCCAAGGTACTGGAGCAAAGACCCGAGTATAAAGCGCAAATCACTGCTCCGGACGGTCATATTTATGGGCTGCCGTATATTGAGGAAATGTTCGGACTTGTAGCGAATCAAGGGATACTGCACATCTACAAGCCTTGGCTGGATAAGCTCGGATTGCCGATGCCGGCTACGATTGATGAATATCGGGACACGCTCGAGAAGTTTGTGACGATGGATCCAAACGGCAACGGCAAAGCAGACGAGATTGGTCTAGCAATGGCGAATAAAGATGTCCACTCGGGGATTGGCAGTTTCGGCCGGAACGCCAACGACTTCGGTCAGTGGTTCGGATTGTGGGGACAGGCAGACCGCAGCGACAGTCTAAGCGTGGATGCAAACGGAAAAATATTCAGCACGGCAACAACCGACGCTTACAAGACGGGCGTAGAGTATCTGCACGGCATGTATAAGGACGGGTTAATTGATCCGGAGTTTCTCATTACGGACGGACCTAAGCTGCAGGCGAAGATGACCAATCCGGAGGTTATCGTCGGCTCGCTTATGACCTTCTCCATCAGCGACGTTGTTGGCGCGGACCGGGCTAAAGATTACGCGGCCGTTCCGTATCTGAAGGGCCCGGGTGGAGAAATGGGAACGCGGGAGAACTATTCGGAGATGCATAATCCCGTAGCGCTCGTGTTGACGAAGGATGCCAAGGACCCAAAAACCATATTGAAATGGGCAGACGGACTATACGATCCGTCGTGGTCCGTGCAAACGAACTGGGGGCCGCTTGATTATCAATATAAGCTGAACGACAAAGGGGTCATGGTATTTGACACGCTTAAGGACGGTTTGGAAACTTACAGCGAAATGCGGGGCCGCAATACAATTGGAGGCAATTCCCCTGTAGCCGTATTGAAGGATTATTACGATAAAGTCGTTGAATATCCGCAAGACGCGCAAAGACTGCTCAACGATATGAAGGCGATTGGATTCGTGGATAAACACCTGAACGATCCGTATATTCCGAATACGCTCTACTATGATCCGGAGATTTCCGACCGTATGGCCATTTTGTCCGCGCAGGTATATGGCATCCTTGATAATGAGCGCCGCAAATGGATTACGGACGGCGGCGTTGATAAGGATTGGGATAATTACCTGAAGGAGTTAGACAAGGCTGGATGGAATGAGTTCATCGGTTACGTGCAGGAAGCATATACCAAATACATGAGCAACGTGAAGTAAGACAGGCGGAAAGCCGGCGATTATTCGCCGGCTTTCCGTTATTCACTCGCATATTTGGTCAGAATCACTTCCGTACCATTCTCGCCGGATTGGACCTTTACTTCATCCATTAGAGCCTCCATTAGATAAAGGCCAAGCCCGCCAACCGGAAGCTCGCTGATTTCAATCCCTTGAAGGGGAGGAGAAGCTAACTCCGATTCGCGGTGCTCAAATGGCGGGCCGTCATTTTTGACAATAATGGTTATACCGGCCTCGGTAGGCTGAAAGCTGACGTCAATCAGGCTGCCGCCTTCCTCCTTAGAACGGCCGTACAGAACGGCATTGTTGCAGGCTTCGGAGACAGCAACCTTCATATCTTCAATGTCTTCATAAGAAAAGGATAACTTGGACGCAACACCGTAAAGGCATACCCTTACGATATCGATATAGTCGGCATGAGACGGTATTTGTAATCGTATCATGTCTATTTGTCTGTCCCTTCCGCTAAATAACCGGATATGCCCGTCAAATCGAACAACCGTTGAATCGACGGCGGAATTTCCTTCACCGCGAACGGAGCGTTAATACCGTCACGGTACTTCAATATGGATACGATGATGCCAATTCCGGTACTGTCGATATACGTCAGCTCGCGAAGATTAAGGACTAGGTTAAGATCAGCTCTCTCCATAACGGGTTCTAAAGCGGATCTTAGCTGGGTTACGACAGACAAGTCGAGCTCGCCGCCAAGGGAGATCACGTAGCTGTCGCTTGTTTCTTTCTGATCAATTTGGAATTGCTGAGACTTCATTCGATTCACTCCGATCGTTAAAGTAAGGGTAGTCCAAGCTTATACAGATGAAATATGATAATACGCGATAGATTCAAGCGTACCGTTGTCATAGTTAATGAACAGCTTCAGGACATTCTCCTGACGTTCATATACAATTCCGTCATCGGCTTTATAATCGGGCTCGCCAAGAGCTTCAATTAATGCTCCAATGGAGACGGGGATTTCCTGATCATCGATCCAGATTGTATCCGCGCTTCCGCTAACCTTGATTTCTTCCATAATCCCATCGCTGAACACGACATCCAGATTTGGATACTCATAGGTTTCCTGTTCCGTGAAATAGTCATCACGGGTAACGCGGACGGGTTTGCCGAGCATTCGTTCAACGGTAATTTTGTCATCGTAGAGCGTAAGTCCGTATACCGACTGCAGCTTGATGTCAGATAGGTCATAGTCCGCGTGGGATACGGTTACCCATTCGGATGGGGTCGTGGTGTTCTGCAGCTCATGAACGGGTTGGGGCAGGGATGTATACGTGAGCGGCACGATGCCAATAATCCCTCCCGCAAGATAACATGCCAGCATTGCCTTCTTCATATTAATCCCTCCAGCCTTTGTCACTAGCCTTATTATGAATTACCCGATAAGGAGGGAGTTGAAACAGGCTGGAGTAAAAATTATTTGGTATAAAGGGTGACCAGGCAAATATCGTCCTTCTGTATGGTGCCGTTATCCAACGGAATCATGGAGGCAACCAGCTCGGAGGGGTCCAGCCGCTGCTCATTTTGCATAAGGCTGATTAAGGCATCGCTTGAGATTTCCTCTCCGCCTGCCATTCCGTCGGTCAAACCGTCGGTATAGAGGACAATGCCGGCATCCCGTTTATATTGAAGCTTGCCTTTGTTTACCTTCAGATTATTGAACAAACCGATGGCGCTGCAGCACGGCTCGAGCAATGCCGGCTTTCCGTCAAGGAAGGCAATGCCAGAGGGATGACCGGCGTTGACGTATTCGATCGTCTTTTCCTCCACATCAAGCACCAGATAAATCGCCGTAAAATAGTAACTCATCAATTCGTCCTTCATATGGAGCTGATTCATGTAACGGTTAAGCTCATGCATGACTTGCTCAATATCGGAAATGCGCGTAATGGTATCTCGCAGAACGGATGAGATGTACATGCAGACAAGCGAGGATGAGATGCCATGGCCCATCATATCGAGCAGAATGATGCCATAACGATTCTTGTCAATCCGGTACCAGTTGTAAAAGTCCCCTGCCAGCTCGGAAGAGGGCTGGTACGCTGCATTAATCTTCAAATTCTCGTCATCAATGGCTGTGCTGAGCACGCTGAGCTGTACTTGCTTGGCCAGCTCCAGCTCGGATTTCATTTTCTTGTCATGCTCCTTGTGCCGGTCAATTTCCTGCTTCAGCCGCATGGCGGATCGTATCCGAGCCAGAAGCTCCATGCGGTTGATCGGCTTCATCACATAGTCGCATGCTCCGGCATCAAGGGCTTCAGCCATCTTGTTCGAGTCCCCGACGGCGGTAACGAATATGATCGGAATGTCCTTATAACGCTTGTCCTGCAATACGGTGCGGCATGCATCAATGCCGTCAATATCAGGCATCATCATATCCATAAGGATTAATTCCACATCAGTGTCCACAGCAGCCGCCGAGCCCCCAACACCTAGCAATTCATACAGTTCGCGGGCTGAAGAGACGGTTAATAGATTCCGGTAACCGGCTTTATTCAGAATCGTTTGTACGATAAGCTGATTGGTCGCGTTGTCGTCAACAATGATGATACTCATCCGGGAGCACTCCTTTCCTACATATCTTCTAACACTATACCATAGTTCAAAGACCTACCCGTACGGATAGGTCCTTGAATTTTGGTTTTCACTTGAACGAAAGTGGCGGGTTTCGCTTACAAGCGGTATTCAGGGTAGTAATAGACCGAAGTATCGTATTCGTCATCCCTGTACTCCTTACCGCCCCAGGCGATTACGAGAATTTTGTCCCTGTCCATTTGTTCCTCGAGATGCTCCGCATATTGCTTGGAGATGCCAAGCGACCTCATCTTGGCGCGAAGCTCATCGCCGGTAGACCGGAAGATGTTGGCGATTGCGGTTCCTACGCCTTCGGCGGATACGCCGATTTCCTCGGCGTCGGTATTTCTGGCGATGCGTGCCGTGCGGCCTTTATCGTGAGTCAGTACAAAGATGTTCTCCCTCGCATAGCCGTCACGTTCGAAACGGTGAACCTGCTCTTGAACCTCCAGCATGTTGCTGACCGTGTGTACTCTTGTCGTCATGGTTTGGGTTGTCATTGTAATTCCTCCTCGATTTTGTTAATTGAATTGCAGTTGCTGTTGGTTATGCTCGTCTTCGTCCAAATATCAGGGAAGCAATAAAGAGGACGATAAAGACTACGAATAAGATTTTCGCGATGCCGGCGAGCGCTGATGCGATGCCCAGAAATCCAAACAGGCCTGCGACAACTGCGAAGATGAAGAAGAGTAATGCCCATCCTAACATATTAATCACCTTTCTTTCGATTGGCTTTCTTGCTGTCTTGCTTGTCTTGCTTGATAGATACTTAACCAGGATGCAGGGAGATGAAACAGCTTGTTCTGCAAAAAGTCCGAACTGCCCGGCAGAAGAATTTTCCTTCATTAATAGGCACGTTAATAAAAGAACAGCCTGCACGGTTATCGTGCAGGCTGTTTGACATGCAGGTGATATTAAGTACGGTTCAGATGCTCCTTCAATCGACCCGGGAAATCCGTAATTATGCCGGTTACGCCGATAGAGACAAGACGGTCCCAGTCGGCTGGATGATTGGCTGTGTAAGGGTAGATGTGAAGCCCAGCAGCCGTAGCGTCCCCGGCATCCTGTGCGCCAATTAGGCCGTGATGCGGATGAAGGGACCATACCTCCGTCTCCAGAAGCGCCGCGTACGTAGCATGATGAAGGAGGTCTGCAGCATACAGCAGTCCAATGCGCAGCTCCGGCTCCGCCTGCTTCAGCCTGAGGAGCAGCTTGTGGTCGAAGGAAGATACGACGGTGCGCTCCAGGCGATCTTCTCCGCGGAGGAAATCCAGCAGCACTTCGTCGAGCAGACCCCCGCCGGCATCCTTCACTTCAACATTGATTTCGATGTGCTGTGGGAGGAGATCATAGACTTCCTCCAGAAATGGGACTCTTTCCCCTGCAAAAGAAGGCGAGAACCAGCTTCCGGCATCCGCTTCCCGAATCTCGTCCGAATGAAGGGAGCGGATCGCTCCGGAGTAGTTCGTCGTCCTGTCCAGCGTATCGTCATGGCATACGATAAGCTTGCCGTCTTTCGACAAGTGAATGTCGAGCTCCACCATGTGGCTTCCTTGCTCGGCCGCAAGCTTGAAGCTGGCCAATGTATTCTCCGGCGCTTCTCCGGCTGCGCCACGGTGCCCAATGATGATTGGACTGCTTACATGAATGTCTTGCTCGATTTCCCTTGTCATCTTGCTGTTCCCTCCCAATCGGGCTCCGTTATGGCTTTCGGCAATCCCGTTGGTCATCATTATATTCCGCCTCCGAGAGCTTGTCTCGCATGGATTCCAAATATAAAGAAATCTTTAGAAAGAAACAATTTCTTACAAGTAAGCGTTATCACCTTTCCTAATCTTCATAAAATTCTGACATTGTGGTTACAAATGAGGGTTATTCTTGGACTTGCCAAGCCGATTCCGGCCAAACAAATCTTGAAAGGGCGGTTGCAGTTACACATGAACTCATCACTCTACTCGGACAAGTCTGAAACGGTCTTGTCGCAGGCTTCCGAAGCTAAGGCTAGTACCCGTATCACCGCTGCCAAGCTGAAGCGGATGCGGGAGCAGCTGCTCGGCTACCTGTTTCTGGCACCGAGCCTGGCTGTATTTATTTTGTTTCTATTTTACCCGATGGCTCGATCGGTCTATCTTAGCTTTCAGCTTACCGATCCCCGCGGCAGGGTAGCCGCTTATGCGGGATGGGATAATTATTCGCAGATGCTGGCATCATCGGCTTTCTGGAACAGCCTCTGGATTACAGTCAAATTTACGCTGCTGACCGTGCCTGCCGGACTTGTCCTTGGCTTGCTGTGTGCCAGCCTCGTTCATGCCGCAGGCAGAGGAAGCAAGCTCTTCCGCTTCATCTTCTCGGTTCCGCTGGCGCTTTCCGTCGGAACGGCGTCCATCCTGTGGATGATTCTGTACCATCCGTCGCTCGGCATGCTTAACTACTTGCTGGGACAAATCGGCATCGGACCGGTTCAATGGTTGACCGATCCGTCCGCAGCGCTTGGTTCTGTCTCGCTGATGACGATATGGATGAATTCCGGGTTTCCTTTTGTCCTGCTCCTTGCAGCCATTCAAGGACTCGACAATGATGTGATGGACAGCTCGCGAATCGATGGAGCCTCGATGTGGAGAACGTTCTTCTCGATTAAGCTGCCGCTGCTGTCCCCGACGCTCTTCTTCCTGGCAGTGGTATCGATTATGAGCGCCTTCCAATCATTTGGGCAAATCAATATTCTCACGCGGGGCGGCCCAGCCGGCTCCACGGATGTGCTTGTCTATTCCATCTATCGAGAGGCTTTCATCAACTACCAATTTGGAACTGGCAGCGCGCTTGCCATTGTGCTGTTCGCCTTGATGCTCGTGCTGACGGCGGTTCAATTCGTTGTTCTCGGAAAGAAGGTGCACTACCAGTGAAGGCAATTAGTCATCCGCGCAATCCGTTCCGGTTATTCAGCCAATACGGCCTGCTCATTCTGCTGTCGCTATTGATGATGGGACCGCTGCTCTACCTGCTTGCCCAGATTTTTATGACCTCCGATGAAGCCAGCCAATATCCGCCTAAGCTGCTTCCATCCGGTCTTTACACGGGAGAGCTGCGGAACGCGATTGAAACCGTGCCGATCTTCGGCTTTATCCTCAACAGCTTTGTTCTGGCCGTCTCGATCATGCTGCTTCAGGTGCTGACGGCTGCTCTGGCTGCCTATGCATTCGTGTATATCCGGTTTTCCGGCAGCCGGTTCTGGTTCGCCTTGTTCATCAGCACCATGATGATCCCATGGGAAGTAACGATCATTCCCAATTATTTGACGGTCAAAAGCTGGGGATGGCTCGATTCGTTCCAAGGGTTGATCGTGCCATTCGCAGCCTCGGCATTTGGCGTGTTCCTGCTCCGCCAGTTTTTCATGCAGCTTCCTCGCGAGCTTTTTGAAGCTGCGCGCATCGACGGCTGCGGGCATTTCCGCCATTTCGTATCGGTCGTGCTGCCTCTATCGGGACCTGCGGCTGCGTCGCTGGCCGTATACGTATTTCTGAACGGATGGAACCAGTATCTGTGGCCGCTGCTTACCACGAGCAGCGATGCCATGAGAACGGTTCAGATCGGAATCGCGATGCTCCAGTTCGAGGAGCTGACGAGCTGGAATCTGGTTCTTTGCGGAGTGGCGCTTGTTCTGGTGCCGTCGCTTGTGCTTCTTGCGCTGGGCCTGAAGCCGCTTGTGCGGGGGATTACGGCCGGTGCGGTCAAGGGCTGACCATTTCAACTTTGATTCGGGTAACTGTCCTTCGGGGCTTGCCATATAGAAAACATTCATTTAAAGGGAGAGAAAAGAAATCATGGTTAAACGCAATTGGAAAATGGTACTGCCCGTGGCGGCTATGCTCGTGCTGCCTCTATCAGCTTGCGCATCGAATCCGAACAACGGGGGAAATGAACCGTCGCCTACTGTTTCGGCTTCCAATACGGAGACTTCCGCAAATGCGGGCGCAGCTTCCACTGAACCTGCCAAAGAGCCTGTGAAAGTTGTCTGGTGGCATTCCATGAGCGGCGAGCTCGGCACAGCTGCGGACAAGCTGGTCAGCGATTTTAACGCCTCGCATCCCGATATTAAGGTGGAAGGCGTCTTCCAGGGCACTTATGACGAGAGCTTGAACAAGCTGAAGGCTTCCATGGATTCGAAGTCCGGTCCTTCCTTGATCCAGGTGTACGAGATTGGTTCCAGATTCATGATCGATTCCGGTGCCGTTACGCCGGTTCAGCAGTTCATTGATGAGGAAAGCTATGACGTGTCCTCCCTTGAGCCGAATATCCGAAGCTATTATACATTTGAAGGCAAGCAATACTCGATGCCTTTTAATACATCCAATCCAATTCTTTACTATAACAAAGACTTGTTTGAAAAAGCCGGTCTGGATCCAAACAAGCCGCCAGCGACTTACCAAGAGGTTGCCGATGCAGCCAAGAAGCTTACCGGAAACGGCGTGACAGGGGGCTCCTTCGCCATCTACGGCTGGTTCATGGAGCAATTGCTCGCTAATCAAGGGAAGGATCTTCTTAATAACGGCAATGGCCGCGACAGCGCGGCAACGGAATCGCTTGTCAATCAAGAAGCTGCCGTTAATACGCTGAATTGGTGGAAGGGCATGGTCGACAACAAGTCTGTCCTGAATCTCGGACGCAAGACCGACGATACGAAGAAAGCCTTCCTGGCTGGCCAGGTTGCCATGACGCTGGACTCGACGGCTTCGCTTCGCGGCATTGTTGACGGCGCGGCAGGCAAGTTCGAAGTTGGCACGGCGTTCCTGCCTAAGCCTGACGCTTCCTCCGAAGGCGGCGTTGTCATCGGCGGCGCAAGCAACTGGATTTTGAACAACAAGCCGGCCGAAGAGCAGAAGGCAGCTTGGGAATTCATGAAGTACTTGGCGGAACCGGCCGTGCAAGCGGAATGGCATATTAACACCGGTTACTTCCCGATCACAACAAAAGCTTACGACGAGCAGATCGTAAAGGATAACCTGGCGAAGTATCCGCAGTTCCAAACGGCTGTAGACCAGCTTCATGCCTCCAAGCCAAGCACGGCAAGCCAAGGCGCTGTAATGGGCGTGTTCCCAGACGCGCGCCAAACGGTGGAAGGCGCAATCGAAGAAGTCTTCACGGGCAAGAAGGATGCCAAGGCTGCGCTTGATGCTGCGGCAAAACAAATTACCGAGAAAATCGGCGTCTACAACAAGACAGTAACGAAATAAGCAGCGAATGCTTCTGCATGCCGGAACAGCCCTTGGGATCTACGCTCCCGAGGGCTGTTTTTTTATGGAGACATTTAATTTCAGAATTATCTGATAATAATGTTTCATCCGTTCGATAGCTGGTTAAGTAATGACATGATAGCATTTCAAATTGAAAAGGATGTGGGATCGATGGATAAGCATAAGGTACATGTGAATGGCATCGATATGGTATATGAAGAATGTGGTCAGGAAAACGAGAAAACAATTATTTTGATTCACGGTTTTTGCGGATCGTCCCATTATTGGCATAATGTTTGTCCTCTGCTGACCGATCACTACCGTGTAATCATGCCGCAGCTGCGTGGTCATGGCGAGACATCTGCACCAGACAATGTGTATACGATGGAAGTGATGGCCGATGACATAAATGGATTGGTAGAGAAGCTTGGGATCGATAAAACCGTTGTATTTGGCCATTCCCTTGGCGGCTACGTCACGCTGGCTTTTGCGGATAGATACCCTGACAAGCTGGCTGGCTTTGGACTTATTCATTCCACCGCACTTCCGGATACGGAAGAAGTGAAGAGGAAGAGATACCAGGATATCTCCTTTATCCAGAGGGAAGGGATCGAGCCTTACGTGCACGACCTGATTCCGAAGCTGTTCAAGGAATCCAAGAGGCAAGATTTGCCTGATGAGGTGGAAAAGATTAAAGAGGCCGGGCTCAAAATGTCTGCAAAGGGAGCTATTCATACGCTTGAAGGCATGATGATGAGGCCGGATCGCAGCGCCATGCTGCATGAAGCAAGTTACCCGATTCTGCTGGTAGCAGGTGCGGATGACGAAGTGGTGTCTCCGGACGATACGTTCTCGGTCAATGAGAAGGAGACGCCAAAGTCGACTTACGAGTACCCGCATATCCAGGAGAATACCTTCGAAGGCGTGGCTCATATGAGTCTGGTCGAGGCGCCGGAGCAGCTGGCCAGGGTTATTGCGAACTACCTGAGAACCCTTGGCGAGAAGGAGCCCGTGAGGGCGTTGTAAGCTGATGAATGAACAGAATATAAGTTAGTCGGCAATGCCCGAATGGAAAATTCCATTCGGGCATTTTTTTTATGAAGTGGATGCAATTTCTCTGCCCTGACAGTATGATTAAATCGATAGCAGGAAAAGTAGGTGAAGAGATGACCGAAGAAACCGCAGCCCATTGTCCAATCTGCAAGGGAGATAATAAATGCGGCAATCTGGCGGGAATTCCGGCCGGAGAATGCTGGTGCAGCAAAGAAACCTTTCCTCGGGCAGTCTTTGAGCGCATACCGCCTGAATCATTAGGAAAGGCCTGCGTATGCCAATCCTGTCTGGAGAGGCTGAAGAGGGAAGCAAATGAAGAGTCCGGGGGAATGAGAGCATGAATCCGATAGACCGATCCGAGGTAGAAGATTTATTGCGGATTTATATAGGTGAAGAGATTTACATACATAGCGAAGCAACCTCCTATGTGTTCGTGCGCAATTTCAGAGTGAAGCTGATGCAGGCTTTTGTCGCAGGGGAAGGTCCGTTTCGGATTGCCTTCCGGTTTGATCAGATTGGCTGGCTTCGCATGGAAGCACTCACGCATGTCGAAGAGGACCGCGTGGGGCGCTTATTGCTTGCCGGATATGATGATAGAGGACGGATGAACGTAGCGCTTCATCTTGGAAAGGAGCCGTTCCCAGAATGAGTACAGAACCTAGGAAACTACTTGCGGTGTTTGCCCATCCCGACGATGAGTCCTTCATTTGCGGCGGGACGTTAGCCAAATACGCGTCCAGCGGCGTTGAGATTACCCTCGTCAGCGCAACAAGGGGCGAGATGGGGCGAAGAATGGGGAATCCTCCCTATCTCAACCGTGAAACAATGGCGGAAGCGCGTGAGCTGGAGCTGCGCGAAGCTTGCAAGTGCCTCGGAATTTCCCAGCTTCATTTTTTCGATATCCGCGATAAAACAGTGGAGTTTGCCGACCCGGATCAGTTGGCTGACCGCATCGCCGGCTTGATCAAAGAGGTAGATCCCGATGTTATTCTCACCTTCCATGAGCAGTGGGGCGGACATCCGGATCATTGCGCCATCGGCAAGTCGACGGTCGAGGCGTTAGAACGCACGGGAATGAAGAAGGCCTTGTATTACATATCATTTGGAGATTCGCTCGCTTACCCGGAATCCTTTGGTTACACAAGAGAAGATATCTCTCAAATTAACGTAAGCAAGTTTAAAAAAGCCAAGCTTGCCGCGTTCCGCGCACATCGCTGCCAGACGGAGATTGATGAATGGGTATGGCTGCCGGATAAGCAGGCGATGAACCGCTTCGGGGATTATGAGTATTTTATAAAAGGAAACGAAGAGGCGCTTCGAAGAGATCGTAATGATCTGTTCTAGCACCCCCTGAACATGCTATGGCTGGAATTCGCCTAAGGCTTCCGCAGCGAGATTGTTTATGACGGCATTGTCCATAGGCGGGTTATGCAGTCCTGCCCGGACATCCCGGTAATAGCGCTCGAGCGGAAGCGCCCGGGATAAGCTGGTTCCGCCAACGATTCGCATCGCAAGATCTACGATTTTGATGGCATTATTCGTCACGACATATTTGGCAAGACCAAGGTCCGCTTTCAGAGCGGGCCTGTTCTCTGTCTCCCGGTCCCAGCGGTCCGCAATGGCATACAGCATCGCATGCGATGTCCGCAGCGCAATTTCTATTTCCCCAATGGAATGCTGGACGGAAGGAATGGCGGCGATTGGCTTATCCATCGTATTTGGTTTGTACGAGCTGGCAAAGGAAAGAGCAAAGTCCCTTGCCGCCTGCGCAATCCCCAAATAAACAGCCGGAATATGAAGCATCCAGCCGGCGCCGTCATCCGAGCCTTTGCCTATAAGCCGGTTGGCAGTCGGGACAAAAGCCTGATCAAGGACAACATCATGGCTGCCTGTCGCACGCATGCCAAGCGTGTCCCAAGTCTCGATCAAGGAGACTTGCTCCCCCCGTTCGACGAGAAAATCTCCCGCGCAGTCTTCATCAGGAATATAGGCGGTGACTACAAACCGGTCAAGAATCGGCGACAGCGTGCTGAAGGTTTTGCGGCCGGTAATCAGCCACCCGCCTTCAATGGCTGTTGCCGTCGTCTCGGGCCTGCCTCCCCGGCTTGGGCTGCCGGAAGCTGCCTCGCTGGCGAAGGTATTTATCATCGCGCCGTCTCTGACGATAGCTTCGCATAATCTCGCAAAAACCGGCTCCGGCCATTTCCGGGTGGTCCGAAGATGAAGAATTTGACCGATATGCCAGCCAACCGCCAGAGCCGTTGAGCCGTCGCCATAAGCAAGACGCTCTTGCAGCATGACGAGCTCATACAGGGAGATTTCATCCCCGCCGTAAGCCCGAGGCACCGTAAGCTTCAAATACCCTGCCTCCCGCAAATCCGCGAAGTTATCAAAAGGAAAGGAGCCTTCCCGGTCATGCCGGGAAGCTCTTTCCGCAAAGCTTGCCGCCAGTTGCTCCGCTTGTGCCACAAGGGCTTTCTCTTTCTCGTTCCGAATATATTGATCGATCCATCTTGCCATCCGTTGTCCACTCCTCTCTCTCTTATTATAGCAATTAGCTAGAGGAAACAGGAAGCGTCAGGCATCGACTCGGATATGGCTGTTTGAAGCAAACCGGAATAGCCCTTTATCCGTTAATTTAAGCTCGGGTATGACCGGCAAGGCAAGGAAGGACAGGGTCAGAAATGGATTGAAGGTATCCGGAGCCCCAATCTCGCGAAGGGCTGCATACAGATTTTGCATCTCCGAATACACCTCCTCATAGCTCTGTTCGGATAGCAGTCCGCCAACGGGCAGGGACAAGGAAGCCAGGACTTGCCCATCCAAAGCAACGGCCAAGCCGCCGTTCATGGCAACAATATGCTCGATCGCGGTCCGCATATCCTCATCAGTGACGCCAGCACAAATGATATTATGCGAGTCATGGGCAACCGACGATACGATAGCTCCTTTGCGGAAGCCGAATCCTTTTACAATCGCAAGTCCGACATGGCCGGTCCCGTGATGCCTCTCAACGACCGCCAGCTTAAGCTGGTCTTGTTCAACCGAGGCGATAAACCTCTTTTCTTGATCCCTGCTTACTTCCTCCTGAAGATGACGGGTCACCAGCGAGTTCGGAATAATTCCGATGACATGGCAGCTGCCGGATTGAAGCGGAAGATGCAAGGAATCCGGCTGCAGAGGCTTCATTCCGTCACGGATAACGGCAGCAAGCGGATTGTTTGCGATAGCTGGGGAGGCCGCTTCAGGAAAAACCGCTTCATTAAGCTTACTATCTTTGAATACACAAACACCGTCCTTATAGACTTGCCGGATGGACAACTTATCCAGATCGTCAAGGATGAGCAGATCGGCTTTATAGCCTGGAGCAATTGCGCCTTGATGACGAAGGCCAAAGCATTCGGCCGCGTTTAAGGTTGCCATCCGCACGGCGGTAATGGGATCAAGTCCCTTGCTTACGGCCAGACGGATGCTGTAATCGACACTGCCTTCCTCCAGCAGATCATCGATTAATTTATCATCGGTTACAAACAGGCATCTTCGGCTGTTCTGTGGCGTAACGGCAGGGAGGAGAGCCTCCAGATCCTTGGCCACCGTCCCTTGGCGGATCATCAGGTACATGCCAAGCTCAAGGCGCTGCCGGGCTTCTTCCGCGCTTACGGCCTCGTGGTCCGTGCGAATGCCTGCGGCCATGTAGAGGTTTAATTGCTCGCGGGAAATGCCGGCAGCATGACCGTCCATATGCGCGGCATGATCATTGGCATCGGCCAATTTGCTAATCATGCCGGGACTTCCCGACGCTAGAGCGGGAAAGTCCATCACTTCGGCTAAGCCAAGCACCTTGGGATGCTCGTAGAATGGGCGGAGCTCCTCTGCTCCCAGCGCAGCCCCGCTTGTCTCGAAAGGAGTGGACGGCACGCAGGACGGCAGATTGACATAAATGTCGAGGGGAAGTCCCTCGGAATGGTCAAGCATGTACTGAATTCCCTCGCTGCCCATAACATTGGCCATCTCATGGGGATCGGTCACAACGGCGGTAACCCCATGCTGCAGGACTACCTTAGCGAACTCCCGCGGCGTAAGCATCGAGCTCTCAATATGTACATGACCGTCAATCAAGCCGGGAATAATCCATTGACCTGCCGCATCTATCACGGCCGCACCTTCGGCGTATTCGCCGATCCCCGCAATCCAGCCGTCCACGATGGCAATATCTCCGGATTGAATGCTGCCTGTAAAGACATTAACGATCTTCCCGTTTCGTATAATGAGATCCGCCGCCGCGCGTTTGGCTGCTACTTCGATTCGTCTGGATAACCGCTCTTTTGTATTCATGGTTCTATCTTCTCCTTTTTGTAATGAAATAAAAAAACTCCCGACTACCATCGATGCTGAAAGAAGCATGCTGGTAATCGGGAGTTTACGGTTCCCGGTAGAAACCCCCGGCCCGTATTGCCGAGGTTATACGCAATATTAGTATCTATTGTAGGGGATGAATAACGAAAATTCAAAGCATTATTTTTCTAATGCCGCGTGATCTATCCGTTCATCCATCTTGTGCATCAATTCCGGATCCTCGTACCAATCAAGCTTCTTATCAATCTGCTTGAGGTTTTTGTTCAAATCCTCGATCTGCTTCAGCACTTCCATTCTGTGATCGGCAAGCATCTTTTTACGCACGTCAACCGTGGCGGTTCCCTGCTTGCACCAATCGCTGTACTGCTTGATCTCCTTGATAGGCATCCCCGTTTCTTTCAGACAACAGATGAGGGAGACCCATTCCAGGTCCATCTCCGTAAAGATCCGGATGCCGGATTTATTGCGGGAGACAAAAGGGAGCAGGCCTTCTTTATCGTAATAACGGAGCGTGTGGGCAGACAATCCAAACTTGGTTGCAACCTCGTTAATCGTATAGTTCATTTTTTTCACCCTTATGGCTTGACTTAGAGTTAACTCGAAGGAGTAACCTCACTTTAGAACATTTGGCTGACATAATCAAGTGTTCAACTCTAGGGAGAAAAGGGGAAATGAACAATGGAAACAGCTCATAAAATCGCGCTGGTCACAGGAGGAAGCCGCGGCCTGGGACGCAACTCGGCCATTGCTTTATCGAAGAAAGGAATCGACGTGATCGTGACTTATCTGTCCCGCAAGGACGAAGCGGAAGAGGTCGTGAAGGAGATTGAGGCGAGCGGCCGCAAAGCGGCTGCGCTGCAGCTCGATGCCGGCAAGGTCTCTTCCTTTGACAGCTTTGCCGCACGACTGAGTGACACGCTGATGGAAAAGTGGGGCCGCGATCAATTCGACTTCCTGATCAATAATGCGGGCTTCGGCGTTCATGCAGGCTTTGATCAGACAACGGAAGAGCAGTTTGACAGTCTGGTGAGCGTTCACTTTAAAGGCGTGTATTTCTTGACTCAGAAGCTGCTTTCCCGGATCGCGGATCACGGCGGAGTAATTAATATTTCAACGGGACTGGCAAGATTTGTAGTTGAGGGATACAGCGCTTATGCCGCAATGAAAGGCGCGATTGAAGTGCTGACCAAATATATGGCGAAGGAATTGGGCAGTCGAGGTATTCGGGTCAATGCGGTTGCGCCGGGCGCAACGGCGACGGATTTCGGAGGCGGTCTGGTAAGAGATAATCAAGGAATGCGGGAGCAGCTTGGCTCGGTGACTGCATTAGGCCGCGTGGGAGAAGCCGATGATATCGGCGGTGTTGTAGCTGCTTTATGCACGCCGGAGCTCAGCTGGGTGAATGCGCAGCGCATTGAGGTGTCCGGCGGAATGCTGCTGTAAGAATGGAATAGCATAATTCTCATCTTTGGACTTATTGCTGGAGCCGGCTCGCAAGCCGGCTCCAGCTTCGTTTAATGAAGAATATGCGAAGGAATCTGGCCTTCCGGATATGGACCTTCCCATCCAAGATAATAGTGGCGGACCGGCTGCAAATCGTCATTGAGTTCATATACAAGAGGGATGCCCGTAGGGATGTTCAAATCCGCGATGCCGTCCGACGGAAGCCGGTCCAGGTATTTGACCAATGCCCGGAGCGTGTTGCCGTGCGCGGAAATAATAACCCGGCTGCCTGCGGAGATCGCCGGAGCGATCTCCGCATTCCAGTATCTTAATACGCGGGCTTCCGTGTCCTCCAGATTTTCCGTTAACGGAAATTCGCCGTCCTTAAGCTCCTTGTAACGAGGATCGGATACCTCGTAGCGCTCGTCGGTAATTTCCAGAGCGGGAGGGCGGATATCAACGGATCTTCGCCATAAATACACCTGGTCTTCTCCGTACTTAGCGGCCGTTTCGGCTTTGTTCAGCCCCTGCAAAGCGCCGTAATGACGTTCATTTAACATCCAGCTCTTATGCTCGGGAATCCATAACAGATCCATCTCTTGAAGGATGATCCAGAGCGTTCGGATCGCGCGCTTCAGAAGAGAGGTATAGGCGATGTCGAAGACATAGCCGTGTTTTTTTAATATTTTCCCGGCTTCTCTCGCTTCATCAAGCCCTTGAGTCGACAAGTCCACATCCGTCCAGCCTGTAAACCGGTTTTCCACATTCCATACGCTTTGTCCGTGGCGGATCAAGACGATTTTTTTCATGAGATGTCCTCCGTTCCATTGATTGCCTATCTCTATAATGTTTCCATTCCGATAAAAAAACAAGCTGACTCAACAGAAATTGAGCCAGCTTGTTATTTATTGGGCTTAATGTCCCTCCGCCGAGTCG
The DNA here is from genome assembly GCF_023715145.1 of Paenibacillus glycanilyticus. Lineage (GTDB taxonomy): Bacteria > Bacillota > Bacilli > Paenibacillales > Paenibacillaceae > Pristimantibacillus > Pristimantibacillus glycanilyticus_A. Next base: position 211,342 of record NZ_JAMBNP010000002.1, read on the forward strand.
ACATGCTTCAGATGCTTATGGTTAACCGCGATGAGGACAACGGCTAGAATGACAAAGCCGCCGCCAATGTAGAACGGAGCATGGAAGTCGAACCATTCCGCGAATTTAACCGCATAGTAGGGAGCAAGCGCGCCGCCGATAAACCGAAGGAAGCTGTACGCCGCGGACGCCGTAGGGCGCTCAACCGGTGCGGCGTTCATAACCGCCGTCGTAATCAGGGTATTGTTTAAAGACATGTTCGTTCTATCCCTCTCTTTTAATAAATAGTGTAGGAAACGAACCTATCGTATAGGTATGTTAATCTTTACGTCAACGTTAACTTTGTGCTAATGATTTACGGGAAACGTTTTTAATTGCCAAATGAGATGTCACAAATAAAAGCCTCTTCCCGTTCTATTAGCAAAAGCGCGAAGAGGAGAGATCAAACATGAAAGAATGGACAGTTGTAGTGGTTGGCGGCGGGTATGCGGGGATTCATGCGATGAAAGCGGTATGGAAGCAGTGCGAGATACAAGCGGATGGCCGGAAGCTTCGACTCATCTTGATGGATCCGAACCCGTATCACTTGCGCAAGGTGCTGCTGTTCAAGCCGGCGGTGGGAACGGATTCGATCACGGTACCATGGAATCGGATCTTGCCGGAAGCATCCGAATTTGTGCAGGGCAAAGCGCGGCATGTGGATGCGGCAGAGAGCCTGCTGGAGTATGAGAATAGCGAAGGAAGGATAGAGCATCTCGCTTATGATGTTCTAGTCGTCTCGATCGGCAGCATAGCCCGCAAGACGGAAGCGGGGTTGGGAGGCATTGCCCTTGAGGGGATGGATGCGGCTGTACGGATCAGGGATCAGTGGATTCATAACATGGAGGCAGCGCTGCCCGAAAACAAGGAGGGACGAGAGCGTCTGCTCACGGCAGCAGTTGCCGGAGCCGGAATGACCGGCATTGAGACGGCTTCGGAGCTTGCCTTCGCCATGAGGGAGGAAGCGGCTCGGCGAGGGCTGAATCCGGAGGAAGTAAAAGTCCACTTACTGAATTCCCGGAATCGTTTATTCGAGGAAGGGCCGGTTAAGGCCAGCCGGAAGCTGGAGGAGGAGCTGGCGAAATGCGGGGTGTCCGTTCATCATCGGAATAAAGCCGTACGCGAGGAGAAGGGAAGCCTTTTGCTCTCTGACGGTTCAGCCCTTCCCGTCGGCCTCACCGTTTGGACGCTTGGCCTGATTCCCAATCCTGCGGTTCGCGCATTGGGGCTGCCGGTAACGGAGGACGGCAGGCTTATCGTGGACGAAGGCTATCGGGTCAAAGGCTCCCGGGGCGTGTATGCGATTGGCGACTGCGCGCATATCGTAGATCCGGATAGCGGTGAAGCCGCCCGCATGACCTGTAAGGAGGCAATCCCGCAGGCTCAGAGATTGGGCAAAATCATCGCCGCGGACAGAAGCGGCAGTCCGGCCCCCCGCCATAAACAGGTAATGGACGGCTTTACGATTGGACTGGGACCGGGGCGGGGCATCACATGGACGCGAAAGTGGGGCCTTGATATAATCATTTCGGGAAGCTTATCTTATAAAATCAAACGTTTTGTATGGGATTATGCGAGTATGCTGAAATCATAAGGAGCCATCATATGATTGAGCTGTATGAACGTTATAAAGGGCTGTTATTCGGCTTGGCCTATCAATTAACCGGCTCGGCCGCCGATGCGGAGGATGCGGTTCAGGATGTGTTCGTCAAGGTGCAGCATATAGATCCGGAGCGATTGCGGGAGCCTAAAGCCTATTTGTGCAAAATGATCACAAACCGCTGCCTGGATCATCTCCGCTCAGCAAGGATACGCCGGGAGCAATATATTGGTCCTTGGCTGCCGGAGCCTATAGCACAATACTATGACGACAGTCTGGAAGAAGTGGTCCGGCATGACCTGCTGTCGTACGCGATGTTAGCCCTGCTCGAGAGGCTGTCGCCTTCGGAACGCGCCGTATTCGTCCTGCGGGAAGCGCTTGGGTTCGACTATCCGGCTATTGCCGAATTAACGGGCAAAAGCGAGCAAAACTGCCGCAAGCTGATGAGCCGCTCAAGAGCGAAGATGGGAATTGCGGAAGAAGAGCTGCAAGCCGGAGGCTCCATTGAGCAGGCATGGATAAACCGGTTTGTCACGGCCTTATCCGAAGGCGAGGTTGATACCGTTCTGTCCATGCTGGCGGAGGATGTTGTGTTGATATCAGACGGAGGAGGCAAAATATCCGCAGCTGTCCGGCCTATCCAAACAAGGGAGCGGGTGGCGCAGTTCCTGCTTGGCATTTTCCGCAAACCGCAATGGGCGGGCAGTATGACGTTCGAGATGAGGCAGATAAACGGGGAACCAGCCTTCGTATTCCTGCAGGAAGGCGAGGTAGATTCGGTTGCGTTTCTTGAGCGCCGCGAAGGGATGCTGCAACAATTGTTTATTGTCCGCAACCCGGATAAGCTGAAGAGGGTATAAGGAGTGTAGGGATTACTAGAATAAAAGGAGCTAACACGAGTTGGAAAAAATAACCCCATTCTTGATGTTTCAAGGCCAAGCGGAAGAAGCCATGAACTATTATATTTCGTTAATTGAGGGCTCCGGGATTACGAGTATCGCCCGTTACGGTGCGGAGGGCCCTGGAGCGGAAGGCAGCGTGATGAGAGCAAGCTTTACTCTTAAAGGCCAGGCCTTTATGTGCATCGACAGCAACATCAAGCATGAGTTTACGTTTACCCCTTCGTTTTCCTTGTTCATGACCTGCGATTCGGAAGAGGAGATTGATCGCTTGTACGGAGCCCTGATGGATGGCGGACATGCGCTTATGCCGCTTGGAGACTATGGCTTCAGCCGGAAATTCGGCTGGCTTGCCGATAAGTTTGGCGTGTCCTGGCAGCTTACTCTGCCGCATCAAGAAGGTTAAGAAGAGGAGACTAACAAAAGAAACACGCCCTGAATCAGGGCGTGTTTCTTTTGTTAGGTTATTACTTCGCAACCGTTTCGCGGTTGAGGTATACCGTCTCGCCTGTGCGAGCCGATTCGTAAATCGCTTCCAAAATTTCTGTAACAACGAGTGCCTGCTCAGCTTTTACAACCAAATCCGTGTCGTTCAGGATTGCGTTGATCCATGCTGCGCATTCCACATCGATATCGCGATCCGAAGCGCCGTCATAGAAGGCTACGCCGCCAGCGGACAGGTCAACTTCTTTTACGAACAAGCGGCTGTTTTCTTCGCCGTTAATGCGGAGGCCGTTCTTCATGTCCGCGCCGCCTTCAGTACCGCAAAGCGTACATTTTGCTTCGTCGATGTCGAGCGTGTTCAGCGCCCAGCTTGCTTCAAGCGTAATCGTTGCGCCATTCTCCATCTTGATGAAGCCAACTGCTGAATCTTCTACCGTAAATTTCGCTGGATCCCAAGGTCCCCATGCGTTAGCGGCATTTTCTTTCGAACCAAGCTTATGGAAGACGGAGCCCGTTACCGATACCGGCTTGTAGTTATCCATCATCCACAGCGTCAGGTCAAGCGCGTGAGTACCGATATCGATAAGCGGACCGCCGCCTTGTTTCTCTTCGTCAAGGAATACGCCCCAAGTTGGAACCGCGCGGCGACGGATCGCATGAGCGCGTGCATAGTAGATTTCGCCCAGCTCGCCTTGCTCGCATACCTTTTTCAGGTATTGGCTGTCCGAACGGAAGCGGTTGTTGTAACCGATAGTGAGCTTTTTGCCTGTACGTTTTGCAGCGTCCAGCATCGCTCTTGCTTCAACCGCTGTCTTAGCCATCGGCTTCTCGCACATGACGTGCTTGCCGGCTTCAAGGGAATCTATCGTAATAAAGGAGTGGGAGTCATTAGGTGTTAATACATGCACGACATCGATCGATGGATCGGCAATCAGTTCACGGTAGTCGGCATACACTTTCGAGCCTTCCGTACCGTATTTTTGCTGTGCTTCAGCTGCGCGTTCTACTACAACGTCACAGAAAGCAACGATTTCAACGTTCTTGTTTTTGCTGAGTGCAGGGAGATGCTTGCCATTGGCGATACCGCCGCAACCGATGATACCAACCTTCAGTAATTTACTCATGTCCAGCCTCCGTTATAAGAGAAATTTGTTCATGCCCTTACTATAGGTTTGACCGATATTTGGAGTCAATAAGTCTGTGAAAATGTTCTCTTTTATGTCGTATAATTATAGTCGAAATGTCTTTATGTTCTAGTTTTACTTTGGTAAATGGTGTGCTACCTTAGAAATAAGTCGTAAATATGCAGTGAACACAAATATTTGATCTAAGGAGTGGACGTTCAATGATTAGAGTCGCAATGTTAAGCTACTGGCATGTACATGCATGGGATTATACGAAGGAGGCACAGGCTCATCCGAATACGCAAATCGTAGCGGTATGGGATGAGATTCCGGCGAGAGGCCAAGAGGCTGCAAACAAGCTGGAGGTTCCTTTTATCGCTAATCTGGATGAACTGCTTGCCAGAGAAGATATTGACGGTGTTATCGTGGATACGCCAACGAATATTCACCGCGAGGTAATGGTGAAAGCAGCGAAAGCCGGCAAACATATTTTCACGGAAAAAGTGTTGGCGCTTACAACTAAAGAGGTTAATGAAATCGTTGCGGCAGTTGAAGAAGCCGGCGTTAAGCTGACGGTATCGCTGCCAAGATTGAACGATTCGTATACAACTACCATTCAGAACGTGCTGGATACAGGCGCAATCGGAACCGTTACTATGGTCCGCGTACGCTTGTCCCATAACGGCGCAACCGCGAACTGGCTTCCGGAGCATTTCTACAATCTTGAACAATGCGGCGGCGGCGCGCTTATCGATCTGGGCTGCCATCCGATGTATTTGACCCGATTGTTCCTTGGCGAACTGCCTGTTCAGGTTCAAGCTTCGTATGGATATGTTACCGGCAAGGAAGTAGAAGATAACGCAATTTCGATCCTGACAACGGCAGGCGGCGCGCTGGGTATCGTAGAAGCCGGCTTTGTTAACGCGCATTCCCCGTTCACAATCGAGATCCACGGCACGGAAGGCTCGCTGCTCTACGGCACGCCGGATGCGCGCGTTCTCGTTCGCAGCAACAAGAATGGCGAATCGGATTGGACGGAAGTTGAACAAGCAAGCGGCCGCATTAAAGCGTTTGAGCAATGGGCAGAGCATATTCAAAACGATACAGTGGCTGTAGACAACATCCGCATGGCGCAGGAGCTGACGCTGCTGATGGAAGCTTCGAACCGTTCCGTAGCCGAGAAGCGGGCTGTACGTCTTGAAGAGATCCGCTAAACCTATGGCCGGCATGGAAGAACGGGAGCTTCTTGCGGAATCCGACAGCAAGGTAAATGCAAGACCGTATCCGTATGCCGTTATGAAAGAAAAGATGGATGCGCTTGAACGGCTTGATCTGCATTTCAGATGGGGGCGTTACGGCATTCGTGTCTTGAAGTGGCATCTGACCGATTTTAAACCCGGACAGCTGATCAAATTCCACAAGCATTCGGAATTCGAATTTCATTTTGTTCCCCGAGGCAAAGGAACGGTCACGCTGATCGACCATATTTACAAGTTAAACAGCGGCATGTTTTATTTGACCGGTCCGGGAGTCGTGCATCAGCAGACCGCAGACTCCAGGTCCGGAATGGATGAGCTGTGCCTGCATGTGGATATTACTCGCCTTCCCGAGGAAGCGGGCATGGAAGAATGGGGCTCGGAGTGGGAGAACAAGGAATCTGAAGCCTGCATTCAGGCGCTGATGGATTTTCCGCTTCGCCCGTTTATGGATCAGCATGATGCGATGTCCTGCTTCCTCCAGGCTTATCTGGCCTGGAGATCGGGAGAGCTTGGTGCTTATACGACCATCAGGCAGGCTCTTATTCAGATTCTGCTCCGTGCGGCCAAAGCAACCGTTGACCGCGAAGGTCAGCAGATGCTCCCGTCAAGGGATATTCAAGCCCACCGATTCGAGATGGCGCAGCAATATATTTACGACAATTATGCAAGGCCGCTAACGCTGCAGGAGGTTGCGGATCGTATTCAGATCAGCACCAGACAGCTGCAGCGTATCTTTCACCGCTACGGTGTCAGCTCGTTCAGCAGTTATTTGGAGGACTTCCGGCTTCAGCGTATTTGCGAAGAGCTTGTGGAGACCTCCAACACCGTTGAGTCGATTGCGGTAAATCATGGCTTCACGAACACGAACTATCTGTTCCAGGTGTTCAAGCGGAAGATGGGCATGACTCCGCTCGCTTATCGCCAGAGCCGCCAATCCGTGCAAATATAACAGTCAGGGGAGAACTCCGCCAAAGTCTTAGGACGCTGCGGGGTTCTCTTTTTGTTTAGCTGGTAGAGGCTGTCTCGGTGATGATGAATATTGCTATAGCCCTCAACCGCAAAACGTAATACCTTCCCAATAAAAGCGAAGCCGTTTGCGCTTGTGATATACTGAACCATGTAAAGTAACTTCGTAAGGAAACAAGGTGAACAGCTTGAATGACAGAATTGTAATGCCCGTGTGGATGCTGGGCTTGTTTGTCGTGGTGATGAATACGACCATGTTCAACGTCTCGGTACCAAGTATTATTCATGATCTAGACATTACCTCGGACCTTGGCTCATGGATCGTTTCCAGTTATTCGATCGGATATGCGTTATCGACGGTGATCTACAGCCGCTTATCGGATATTGCTCCAATCCGCAGGCTGGTTATGATCGGACTCCTCATATTAGGGCTCTCATCGGTGCTTGGCATCTTCGCCCATAGCTTTGCGCTGCTGCTGACGGCCCGGATTCTCCAGTCGGCTGGAGCCGGTACGATGGCAGGCCTTGGACTAGTCTTAGCGAGCCGATATATCCCTATTGAAAGAAGAGGCCGCGCCATCTCGATGATCGCTGCCGGCAGTGCGATGGCCTTTGGGCTTGGCCCGATCGTGGGCGGCGTGATCAGCGAATTTTTTGGCTGGAACGGCCTGTTTGTGGTTACTTGCCTCGTGCTCGTCATATTGCCGGTCTTGCTGAAGCTGCTGCCGAAGGAAGATCCGCAGCCGGCAAGCTTTGATTATGCAGGCGCCGCTTGGACCGTTATTAATGCGACTACGCTGCTAATAGCGGTAACGCAGCAATCTTTGATCTGGCTGCTTGCAAGCATCGTCACGATAGCGCTTCACGTTGTACATATCCGCAGATTAAAGGGCAAAGGAACCTTTGTGAATCCGGAAGTATTCCGCCAGCCCGGCTATAACCGGCTCCTTGTGGTTGGCTTCTGCCTGCTCATTATCAATCTGGGCAACCTGTTCCTGATGCCGCTGGTGCTGGCCAATCTGTTCCATAAGTCGGAGCTTCTGATTGGCTTCCTGATTGCTCCGGGGGCCATTCTATCGGCGCTGCTGACGCCATTTGTCGGAAGATGGCTGGACCGTTACGGCAATGTCCGGTTCCTGTTCATCGGGACGGTGATCCTGACGGCAGTGATGGCTTTGTTCATGACGGCTCTTGGGAACTCGCCATTCGTCATTATGGGCGGATATCTGCTGTTCTCGCCGGCCTTTTCGGCAACGCTGGCTTCGCTCAATAATCAGACCTCCAGCATTTTGCCCAAGCATTTGATTGGTTCCGGCATGGGGATGATGCAGCTTATTCAATTTTTCGGGGGATCGTTGTCGGTGGCGATCTGCGGGCTGCTGCTCCATAAGATGAGCAATCTTACGCTCGAGCATGCCTATAACCATGTGTACCAGCTGCTGTTCGTGTGCCCGATTATTGCCATTGTGATGCTCGGCTGGTATTACTCGTCCTATCGGAAAAGGGTACAGGCTCATAAGCTTGTTTAATCGTCATCCAGCATTCGCACATTCCAACCCTTACGCTGCCGCATTTCTAATAGCAAGAAGAGAATGCAGGAGGAATGATAGGAATGCTGCACAGCAAAAAGAAGAGGACTGCCACTTATACAACGGGGATATTGCGCCGCAATACAAATACGAATTATGCCATCGTGGATATGGTGAACCTGAACCGTTACGGAAGCCGAAAGGTTAAGGTACAGATCTATGACTGGTCGAACGGAACTCCGGTAGCATTGCCGGTATATCCATGTCGAACAGCCGTTACTGTAGAACCAAACCGGTCCACTTATACGTACGCGGATGTTTCGAAGGTCTCGTTCAAGTACGAGGTTCGTATTACCCGGGTAATAGACCCCAACCTGGTTAACAATGTCTTTGGTCTTAACAAGCTGTATTCCCCGCAATCGGCAATACGGTTCTGGAGAGAAATTTGATTAAGCTATATCGGAAAAAGTAAACGAAAAAAGGTCTGTCCCTGAAGCGGGACAGACCTTTTCGACTATTTTAGAAATATTTCTCCATAAGAATGGACAACATCTGAATGCCAACCTCGTTCTGCCCGCCTTCGGGAATGATGATGTCGGCGTACTTCTTGGACGGCTCGATGAACGCCTCGTGCATCGGTTTGACCGTCTTCAGATATTGATCATGAATGGATTGAATGGAGCGTCCGCGCTCTTCAATATCCCGCAGCACACGGCGCAATATCCGCACATCCGGGTCCGTATCCACGAATACTTTTATGTCGAGCATGGCCCGAAGGTTCTCGTCGGACAGAACATGAAGACCTTCGATAACGACAATCCTGCAAGGCTTAAGCTCAACTGTCTTGTCCTTGAATCGGGAATGCGTTGTGAAATCGTAGACCGGCGCCTCGGCGGCGCCTCCGGATTTCAGCTGCTTCAAATGCTCGACTAGCAAATCATTGTCGAAGACAAGAGGATGATCATAATTCAGCGCTTCACGCTCCGCGAACGTCAAATGGGGATGATCCTTGTAATAGTTATCCTGCGAGATGAAGGTCACCTTCTCCGCGCCAAGACGTTCAATAACCGAACGCGCCACGGATGTTTTTCCCGAACCGGTGCCGCCGGCAATACCAATAATAAGCATAGTTGTTCTTAAATCCTCCTAATGTGAAAGCCCATCAATTCCAGTATTGTATCACAGTGTAGCTCGAAAAACATCTGTGCGGCTGCTGTGATTATTTAGGATGCCAAAAGCTTTTTTATTGCTGCTGTAGAGGGATTTGAAGACTTCGAAATAGGTGTCATAGATTGCTTTATTCTGAGGATTGGGCTTGTAGGCTGCCCGAACCTCAATCAAGCTCTTTGCTTCGTCTATATTCGAGAGCAGGCCAAGCCCTACGGCGGCCATCACGGCTGCTCCGACCGCTCCGGCATTTTGCGGACTGTCGACCGTCTCGATCGTTCGTCCAAGAATATCGGCAAGAATCTGACAGGTGAGCGGGGCAAGAGCTCCTCCCCCAACGAAGCGAATCGCCTCGGAGGTCTTGATCTTCCGCTCCTGCGATTCCATCTGCCATCTCAGATGATAGCAGATGCCTTCCAGCACGGCATGGATGAGTTCGGTTTTCCCGGTTTCAAGGCTGATATTGAAAAATAGCCCCCGCGCATTCGAATCCTCGAACGGACAGCGGTTACCATGCAGCCAAGGCGTGAAGATGACGCCATTGCTGCCGGCGGGAACATCCTTGATGGCGTGCATCATGTAGTCGTACAAGCTGCGGTACATCGTTTCCTGGGATTCGGAGATTTGCTTCTTCTCCAGGTAAATGCCGATTTCATCGAGAGCAAGATGATTTTTGACCCATTCCAGACATTTGCCCGCCGTCTCCAGCTCGCAGAAATAATGGTAATGCTGCGGTCTTGCGCCAACGATTGAAGCGATCATGCTGGTTGCGTCAATAATCTGCCGGTTAACGACCGTGGATACCCAGCCGGACGTGCCGAGGTAAATATGCGTATCGCCTTCCGCAACGGCACCTGCTCCCACCCCGATGAGGGAGGCGTCGCCGCCCCCGCCAAACACGGGAGTACCCTCGGCCAGCCGAAGCTCCAAAGCGGCTTCCGCCGTTAACAATCCTGCCTTGGCGGTAGAGCGGATAACCTTGGGGAAATGGTCGGGATTAACGCCAAACATTCGGCACATTTCTTTGCTGAACCGGCCATTTCGCGCATCGTACAGCAGGGTGGCATAGGCTGTGTCCTCGGTCATGACAAATTCGCCCGTGCATTTAAAGAGAAGGTATTCCTTGACATCCAGCCATTTGTGGACGCGGCGGAATACATTTGGCTCATGGCGCTGCACCCATTTGTATTTCCAGACGGGATCCTTCACGCTGGCCGGAACGGCGCGCGTAATGGCAAGCGACTTAAGCAGCTTGAAGATGTTAGCCCCAGCTATCCGTATACCATGCATGATCCCTTTGCGGTGCTCTTCGGCTGCGCGTGTATCCATATAACTCATGGCTTTACGGACGGGAAGTCCTTTGTCGTCGACCAGAACCAGGCCCTGCATCTGGGCACAGAAGGAAATCCCGCCAATCTGCGATGCCGGGAGAAGGCTGGCCTGCAGCACTTGCTCCGTTGTCTGGCGCATCGCGTGCCACCAGTCTGCCGGATCCTGCTCCGCTCCGCCATTATCCAGAATCGTGAGCTCATAGCTATGCAATGCGCTTGCGATAAGCTTAATGGAATGGGACAGATGATATAGGCATGTCTTCACGCCGGAAGTTCCTACATCATAAGTGAGCACGTAAGCACTCATCGTTTGCACCTGCCTTTACATGGGCTTTGTATCTGCATCCTTGTTGGCGGAGGCCTGATAGGATGATTCTTGAATGCGAAGCGTTACGGGCAGCAGGATGGCAGTCAGCAGCACAAACAGCAGCATAGGCCAGACGATGGAATTCAAAGCCTCATTCAATACTTCAAAGAAGTAAACAAAGGCGATTCCCGATACTTGACCCATCAGCAGGATCATGCCGAGCGAGGTGCCTTCTTGTATGGGATAAGCGACCTCCGTGCCATGCTGGAACAAGATGGGAGCGACTCCCATAATCGCGAAGCCGGCAAGTCCGGCAATAATGGCAACCGGAACAGTCTGTTCGGCAAACGTTAGTCCCGCATAAGCAGGGATAAGCAGGGTAATGGCCGCGATAAAAAACGGCGCTCTGATCCGGTATTTATCGGATAGAATCGGAAGAACAACGGCACCTATTATGCCGGCGACAATAAATACGGCGCCAACGAGTCCGGCCTCCTCGGATGAAAACCCCCGGGGGAGAAGTATGGTTTCAAGCAAGGTGAGGATGGTATTGAAGATTCCAATCGAAATGAAGCTGATGAATAAGATGAGGAAGTAGCTTTTGTTCGCCAGAAGAAGTCGGATTGATTCGAAACGCGAAACCTCTTGACGGGAAGCGGCAACGGTGCGGGGAGCGGGAGGTTTCGCAGGTGTAAAGGCAGCGGCGAGACAAGCGGCGGCAACGGCAACAACCGCAAACCATGTGAAGAGAGCAGGGATGCCGGAGGCTTCCGCAATGGCAGGAGCGAGGGCCATCGGCACGATAAAGCCGATATATTGAGCCAGCGTCAGAATGCCCGCTGCGGTTGACCTCTCCTGAGGCGGGAACCACTCCGATGCCACTTTTGTCGCGATGTTAAGAAGAAACGGCTGACCGATCGCCAGTATGAACTGGAAGATCAGGACAAGCGTGAAATTCTCCGCAAATATGGCGCGCAAGAGTCCAAACACGGCCGTTAAGCCGGCGCCGATCAATAAAGAGGACTTGTAGCCCCATTTGTCGATGACCCAGGACGCGGGCAGGGAGAACAAAATAAACATGATCATAAAGCTCATGGAGCAAAGCGTGATGGACATGCTGCTTACCCCGTAGTAATCCTCGGCAAGACTCGAGATCGGCGCGAGCGAGAGCCACATCATCTCGGTGGATACGATGACCGGCACAATTGATAAAAGAATGATCCATTTCATCGCGGAATGATCGATTCTTTTAATATAAATTCCACCTTTCGGCTAGGAGATAACGGCGGCTTGCTTCGAATATTTCTTCAAATAAACAAAGCGCATCAAGAGGCTTTCCAGGTAGTGAATCGGCTTGACTTGGCCAAGAAGCTTGGCTCCGATATGAGCCTTGCAGTTCTTCTCCAGCACCATGCCTGCGGCAATCGCATCCTCAAACGTGCTGCCGCAGCATAAAGCACCCATTCCCCGGACCAGCGCGGCAGAGGATTTCTTTAGGGCAGATGATACCTCCGCGGGAGAGAGCTCGACACTCTTCGCCGATGTGCCGATCAGCTGAGCGAAATCATCCAGCAGCGGCTTTAGCGGCTTACCGGTTAGGGAATATGCCTTGACTTCAGGAATGCCGCTCCAACGAATATGATGAATCCCCTTATGCGAGCGGTAGATTTGCTGATAAACCCAGGCTTCCTCCGGCATGGCGCCGTCAAGCTCGTCATAGCGGACCTGGATCTCGGAGCCGGCATCGTCAAAGAGAACAAAACCGTCCTCCAGCCTTCGGCTGTGATAGAGCTTGCTTTCTGCTGGTGTTCCATCATGGGATGAGGCGGAAGCGGGAGCGGAAGAACCAAGTCCCAAGGCAAAGCGGCTTATCTGGGCAGGGTCAGCCAGGGACTCTCCGGTTAAGGTTTTATACGTGTCGTCGAGATATTGCCGGCAGGCTTGATCAAGCTCCAGGGCGGCTTTGAATGCTTCCGCGTCATTTGCGCCGTAACAGACCGCCCCGTGATTTTTCATAATAATAGCCTGATTATTGGTATGGGCGAGAGCCTTGGCAACGTTGCGCTGCAGCTTCTTGGTGCTTGGGAGGGCATAAGCTCCGCACAAGACCTGACCCGCCAATAGGCCAACGTCAACCGGAATGGCATTCACATGACAGGCACTTATAACGGATGCGTATTCCTGATGGGTATGAATGACGAAATGCACATCCGGGAAACGCTTGTAGACTTCCGCATGCACGCCTTTCTCGGAAGAAGGCTTGATTGTGCCGCTGTAGCTGCAGTCGGAGATCCGGACGGTCACGATATCTTCCGGCGTCAGAGACCCGTAATCCCGGCCGCTTGGCGTAATGACAAATTGCCCGCCGTCAATGCGATGGCTTACGTTTCCCCAAGTGCGGGCAATCAGCCCGGTATCCATCAGCTTAATCCCAGCCTCAATTACGCGTCGTTTGGCATCTTCCACAGCCGTCATAAACGTCCTCCTTAAATTCCGATCAAGGCCACATTTTCGAAAATACGATCGAAGCGCACAAGCACATCGTCAATCATTTCTTCCGTATAAGCCCCGCTGGTGTACAGCCGGCTTCCTGCCAGCGTTACGATGCCTTCGGCCATATAGGCGGCGCCCATATGCTCCATTTCCTTCTTGCGCTTGGAGGTTTCGGACAACACCTTCGGAATCTGCCAGGGCTTCGACCAGTTGATGGCAAAATGCATGGTGCCTACCGTCTCGAGATGGCAGATGGACCCTTGGTTAAAAGCAACAAACGGGAGCTTGTATTTGCTGATCAGGGTTTGCAGTCCCGCCGTCAGCCGGTCGGCCATTTGTCCCGATCTTGGGATGGCGTTCGTCCGCTCAATCTCGCATAGGGTGTAATAGCCTGCCACGCAGCTCAGCGGATTAGCCGCCATCGTACCGCCGATAAGCGCTTTCTTATGCTTGCTGCCGGCTTCGATGCCCGCGGACAAATATTTTATATACTCCCTCTTGCCGCCGAGGCCGCCTGCACCCGGATAACCGCCGGCGACTACCTTGCCGAAGATCGTCAGATCCGGCGACACGCCGTAATAGCCTTGTGCTCCAGACATTCCAATTCGGAAAGCGGTTACCACTTCGTCGAAGATCAGGAGTGAGCCGTATTTGCGGCACAACTGCTCGACGCCTTTATTAAACACCAAATCGACCGGCCTAGTGCCGCTCTCCGGCCCAACAGGCTCGATCAGAACGGCTGCCGTGCCGCCGCGCAGCTGATTGAACTTCAGTTTTCTCTCCAAATCCTGCAGATCATTCGGGAAAAACTCCTGCGTATGCTTGAAGATATAGCGAGGAACACCATGCGCCTGCGTCCATTTGGAGCCGGGGATCCGAATGCCGTAAGCAAGCTGGTCGCTCCAGCCATGATAGGCTCCGCCCATCTTAATAATCTTTTTCTTCCCGGTGGCAAGGCGTGCAACCCGGATAGCCGCCATGCAGGCTTCGGTGCCGGAGCCCAGCATGCGGAACATCTCGACGGTGTCGATGCTGTCGGCGATCTTTTTGCCTAATTTATATTCGTATTCATGGAAAAGCCCGGTAGAGGGACCGCAGTCGTTCAGCAGCTCAATGACCTTCTCGCGTACTTCAGGAGGGTTGCTGCCAAGCACTGTCGGACCGCCCGCCTGCAGAAAATCATAATAACGGTTGCCGTCGATATCGTAGAGGTAGGCGCCCTCGGCCTTTGTAAATACAAGCGGGAACGGATGGTTAAAGGCCAGATTATGCTGCACGCCGCCGGGAATAACATCCTTGGCAACGTCGATCATTTCTTTCGATTTCACGCATTTCGCTTCAAAATAATCCTCTTCATACTGCTTCAGAGCATCGGGCTTGATCGAATAAATCGGCTGCCGGATAAGATGATCAAGCTGGCTGGTCACTGCCTTGACATCGGGATAGCGGGAAATCGAAAAGGTCCGTTCCATATGTACCTACCTTCCATCATCCGTTATAAAATTATGAATATTTCGAATTTACTTCTAATTCAAGTATATATAAACGGTTCGAAAGAAGGAACCGGTTTAGGTAATATCTCACAAAAATATGCAATAGAATTAATGCTTTTCTACTAAATTTTGTTCCGTTTAAGCGCTTGGAAGGAAGCTGCATCAAAATAAAACCGGAAGCCTCGCAGCTTCCGGTTGGTTCGTTCGTATGGGGGGTTATCTCAACAACCCGCTGAGGATAAACTGCTCGTGGACCTCCGCGTATTGCTCGGTGACGGCTGCTTTTGCCGCGGCGATATCGCCGCTCTTAATGGCCTCGTAGATCCGGCGGTTCGTTTGCGCGGACCGGCTGGGGCGGTATTGCGGATATTTTTTGCGGTAGTATACGGTATAAAAAACATAGCGCCCGCGGTAGAGCTCCATAATCTGCAGCATGCTGTCGTTATGAATGGTGCGAAGGATCGTCTCCGTGAATTGGAGGGTGCTGTTGTAATAGCTGTAGAAATCACTTTGTTCCATGGCAAGCTGCTGCTGATCGAGAAGCTGGCCAAGCGCATGTACGTCAAAGGCAAGCTTGCGTTTCAGGGCAGTGTCCAGCACGAACAGCTGCATAGAGACGAGCACCTCGTACATTTCACTGAAATCATGGGCGGATATATCCTTTATCATAACCCCTCGCCCTCGAAAGGTTCCCACGAGTCCTTCGCGTTCCAGCAAGGAGATGGCCGCTCGAATTGGCGTTCTGCTCATGCCCAGCTGACCGGCAAGCTCATTTTCCGATAACATGGAGCCCGGCATGTATTCCGCACGCATGATCTGCTCCCGAATTTCACGGTAGGCGACGGTTTCCAGAGAAGTTGAAGACATAGTGTATTTTCCTTTGTCTGTTTTTAATCTTATAGTAACAAAACCATCAGGACTTGGAAACACTGCAACGCGGAGGCACTAATTCTGTTATTTAATCTCAAAGATTGAATCAATAATCACCGGAAGATTGTCTCTTAAGGAATTAGCTCCAAGGACAGAGCGGCTATGAATGCCTTTGTCTCCAAAAACCTCACGCATAAGATTCGAGCAGCCGTTAAGTACGAGGTGATGCTGCTCGAATGAAGGGTCAGCGTTAATGAAGCCCTGCAGCTTAACGACACGAGCCACGCGGTCCAAGCTGCCCAAAGCTTGGCGGACAACAGCGATAATCTCAATCCCCGTGCTGCGGGCAAATTGATAGCCCTCTTCCGTTGTGTATGCTTCTCCGAGTTTCCCTTTGGGTTTTCCGGACGGCCCTTTGCCCGAAACAAAAAGCAGGGAGCCGACCATAACGCAATTCGTGTAGTTAGCAGCCGGATCACTCGCTTCGGGAAGAGAAATCCCAAGTTCAATGAGTCGTTCCTCTACGCTTGTACTCATCGTAACGCCTCCCAATCTTTTATGTACGTCCTTTACTTCACCTGTCCAATAGATAGGCTGACTTTATAATTGCCGTACGTCAGCAGCTCATCGAGAAAATCGGTCAGCTCCAGCTGCGAGCCAACGCGGACACGCATCCAATAGCAGCCTTCCCCGCTGACGCGATGTGTCTCTGCCACATGTCTGCTGCTGCTTGCGAAGGCTTGGAAGGCCTGATGAGCCGTGCTTGATTTCATAAAGACAGTGACGAAGGCATGGACGGTCAAGCCGATTTTCTCCGGATTCCAATTAACGGTCGTGCCCTCAATAATGCCAAGATCCTGCAGCTTGCGGACGCGGGCCCCTACAGCTTGGCCGGTTAGATGAACCTGCTCCCCGATCGACTTATGGGACTGGCCGGCATCTGCAATTAAGCAGCTCAAGATTTGCTTGTCGATTTCATCAATTCCGTATGAGCTAGACATGTCGGAAGAAATCCTTTCATTGTGAAAATAAAAGCGGTTATTTCATTTCATGCGGTTATTCGAATGCATGAAGGCTTATTTTATAATTGTATCAGACTCGATTAGAAAAGAGGGAACGAATATGAATCTTCAATTGGTCCGGCATGCCACCTTATGGGTGGAATATGCAGGAGTGCAATTTCTTGTAGATCCGATGCTCAGTGAAGCCGGAGCGAATCCGCCAATTAACAATTCGACGAATGACCGCCGGAATCCGCTGGTGCCGCTGCCCGTTCATGCGGAAGAGCTGCTGCAGCCGGATGTTATTCTCGTTACGCATCTTCACCCCGATCACTGGGACTCTGCCGCAGCAGAGATTTTGCCCAAGAATACGCCTCTTTATTGCCAGCCGGGAGACGCGGCGAGCATCACCGGCCAGCAGTTCTCTAACGTGACGGAGATCGGAAAGTCCGTTCATTATAAAGGCATTTCGATCTCGAGAACAAGCGGACGGCACGGTACGGGCGAGATCGGGAAAATGATGGGGCAGGTATCCGGCTTTGTCCTTCAAGCGGAAGGCCATCCGACATTATACATCGCAGGAGATACCATCTGGTGTGATGAGGTGAAGCATGCGCTGGAAAGCTTCCGGCCGAATGTGACGGTTGTTAATGCGGGAGGCGCGCAATTTGCGGTTGGCGATCCCATTACGATGAACGCGGAAGACGTCATTCAAGTGTGCCGTTACGCGCCTTCGGCCAAGGTGGTTGCCGTTCATATGGATACGATCAATCACTGTCTGGTGACTAGAGCAGATCTCGCCCAAGCGTTAAGCGCAAAAGGGCTTCTGAACCAGGTTCTTATCCCTGCTGACGGCGAGAGCGTAATGATAGACAAGTAATGTTCAATGCTCCGGTTCTTGGTCCCTTGACCAAAAAAATAATAAAAAGCGGCTATGCCAGGAGAAATCCCGCACAGCCGCTTTTTTGTTCTATAAATCCCGCTCATCGGCGCCTATCGCCAGAATTTCGCGGATATCCGCCTCGGTAAGCGAGGAAAGCTGCTCTTCGCCGGGCTGGATAATATCGTCTATCATATTTTTCTTCCGCTGCTGCAGGGCGTACATCTTATCTTCTACCGTACCATGAGCGGCCAGCCGGATAACCTGAACAACCTTGGTCTGCCCGATCCGGTGCGCCCGGTCCGCGGCCTGCTGCTCGACAGCCGGGTTCCACCACAGATCATACAGAATAACCGTATCCGCGCCTGTCAGGTTGAGTCCTGTACCGCCGGCTTTGAGCGAAGCAAGGAAGATATCCTTCTCTCCGTCATTAAACCGGTTGCATAGCTCTACTCTCTCCGATGCCTTGGTACTGCCGTCGAGATAGAAATAAGAAAGGCCTTGACGGACCAATTCCTTGCTGATAAGACCAAGCATCTCCGTAAATTGGGAGAAGATCAGCATCCGTTTGCCAGTGCTGCGGCATTCTTCCACAATCTCGAACAGCTGCTCGAATTTGGCGGAGCTGCCTTCGTAATCCGTTACGAACAGGGCCGGATGGCAGCAGATTTGGCGAAGCCGAGTCAGGCCGGCCAGAATTTTGATCCGGTTCTGATGGAAGCTCCGGTCATTGTCCAGATGCTTGACGGTTTCGGTGCGCAGCTTGGCCAAATAAGAGACGTAAAGCTTCTTCTGCTCGGGCAGAAGATTCGTCGCCTGCAGCGTTTCGATCTTCTCCGGCAGCTCCTTGAGCACATCGCTCTTGAGGCGCCGGAGCAGGAAGGGGCGTGCACGGCGCGCGATGTTCTCTCTTGGCAGGTCGGAGAAGACTTTGCGTGCCGGGAACAGCTCAGGGAAAATAGCGCCAAAGAGCGACCACAGCTCCTCGACCTTATTTTCCAGCGGCGTACCGGTTAATCCAAAGCGGTACTTGGCTTGCAATGCCTTTACGGCTTGCGCCGTTTGAGTCGCATGATTCTTGAATGCCTGCGCTTCGTCCAGGATGACCGTATGATAATAGCGTGTGACGTACAGCTCAATATCCCGGCGCAGAAGCGGATAGGACGTAATAATGACATCCATTTCTTGCAAAGACCTCAGCTTGGCTGCTCTTTCGGGTCTTGTTCCATCTGCAATGACGACTCTCATCTCCGGAGCGAACTTCTTCAGCTCGCTTAACCAGTTGTACATCAGAGACGCGGGAGCGACGATAATGGCGGGTTGGTCCAGCCGCCTGATCTCCGGCAGGAACGAGAGGAGGAAGGTGATGCTTTGCACCGTTTTGCCTAGCCCCATGTCATCAGCCAATATTCCGCCAAAACGGTAATGGGCGAGCGTCTTCATCCATTGGAAGCCATATTTCTGATAGTCCCGGAGCACATGCTGAAGGCTGGCGGGCACCTCGAATTCCAGATGATCCGGGTTGCGGATATGGGCCAGCAGCTTGCGGAATGACTTGCCAAGCTGAATCGTTCTTCCTTCATTGTCGAAGTCCGCGAGGTGAAGTCCGCGTGCCAGCGGGATACGGAAGGCAGCATGATTCAGCTCCGTTCGCAGGAAGCCCGTTTCGTTAATAATTCTTGTGATGGCCTCGTATTCTTTGCCTTCGAGCGGCAGCAGCGCCCCTTCCTGCAAGCGGTAATAACGCCGCTTCTCTACAATGGCGCGAAGCACTTCGCGAATCTCGTCATCGGATATGCCGGTCAGCTCAAACCTGAAATCCAGCCAGTTTGTCCGCTCATCCACTTCGACTTTTAGAATAGGCGGGGTATTGGGGACCACGATCCGTGTCTTCACGGCAGAGGTTGCATGAACCTGCAGCAGCTTCTCCAGCTTGGAAATGGTATGCCGCAGAAATTCATACTCGCTGTCTTCATCCTGCATGTAATAGCCGAGCTCCGTTGTGACAAAGCCGCTCTGCTCCATGATATCGAGAATCTGATTTTCCCGTTCCCCGTCCCGGAGAAGAATGCGGTCGGTGCTTTTGTAATCATGGTTAGCAGCCAGCGGGTTCATCCGAATATCGCCGTACTGGAATTCCAGTTCGGCGAGCAGCCTGTCCCGGATCCGGTCGAGATAAAGCCTGGCTGTCAGCGGAGTCTGCACGATTTTTTCCGATACGCTTCGGGTTACTTGAACCTGCCCCAGCTTCATCAGCTCGGGAACAACCTTGTCCATAAACGGTTCAATCTGCTCCGGAGCAATGATGACATGCTGCCTGCGCGAGGCATCCAGCATGTTCTTGAAATCGGCCAGCTGCCTGCAGGAGGCTTCGGGAAGCGGCATCATCCGGCCTTCGCTCAAGACCATATTGTAGGCGGTTAAGACAACGATTTTATCCAATCCCTCGACATCCAGCTGAAAGCCGTTGCCGTCATGTTCGCCAAATTCGAAACGAACCGGAGAGATCTGCTCGCTCATTTGCAAGCCGGCGGTTACCGTGCCCTCCTGATCAATCAGCACGGAAGGGCAAGCAAGGAGCAGCGGCAGCACATGAGGCCAATCCGCGGGAGGGATCATGAGCATCCGGTCGCTATGCTTGCCGCGTGCGCGGCCTGCCTTGGGCAGCGCATCTTCCTGGTACAACGCTTCATTCCTGCTGATCCGCGCCAGCTCGGCGAGCATCGCGTGATCCTGCGTCAGGAAGCGGTGCTCGGCGGGATTAAAGGTGAACTGCTTGGAAAAGGTACGGGTTACGTTTAAAGTCATGCCTTCGATAAATGCTCGAATATCCGGTACAACGTACAGCCTTCCAAGACCTAATCTCAACTCGATGCCAATCCGGTAGTTCCGGTATCCGCTTGAGAAGATAACGCAGGAGAATTGGACCTCAACGGGAATTCGGGTATCTCTTACATAACGCGTACTGCCTAGGAGTGCGGTTTGCTGGTGCTCCCGGCTGCTGAACAGGTCCAGAATGCTGGAGGATAACAGCTGGTCGCTGGCCGAGATCCGCGCCAAATTAAGCGCTTCTTCGGGCAGCTCAGGCAGCTCTAACAGATGCAGCAGCATGGCTGCCACATGTTCGCAGTATTTATCTTCGGGATCAAAATCCGGGCATGTGCAGGTCGCGACAATCTCGCCCCTGCTGACGGCTGCCGTAACAATCCAATCGCGGTTTGTCCGGACATTTGCTTCGCAGAAGGGCTTCGCCGGGTCATACCTTAGTATCGTTACCCCGCCGGCCTGCCAGATGGATTCTCCTTCTTCAAAGGCAAATCGGCCGCATAACACCCGGACATCATCATCTGTATATTGAAAGCTCATGTTAGGGTTCCTTTCCGAATTACTCGCTTAATTGTTGCAGCAAAAGCAACAGTTGGCCGCGCTCTTCAGGGGATAAGGAGGCGAGAACCTTGTCCGCCGATTCGCTCATGGCCAGACGGGCTTGCTGCATCAGCGGAGGTGCCGTTTCCGACAACCGGATAAATGTTGCCCGGCGATCATCCGGGTCAGGCAGACGCACAATCAGCTTTTCCTGTTCAAGAGCATCCACGAATTGAGTAACGGTCCGCGGTTTAATGCCAAGCTTAGCCGCAATCTCGCTCATGCGGATTTGTCCTGCTTCAGCCACGGAGACGAGGAAGCGCAGCCGTGGTCCCGACAAATATTCCGGCACTTGGAGGGCAGATAGATGGGATTCGAACTGGAGATGAAGCTGATGGGTGGTCCGGAGCAGCGTTTCCAGTACCTGGCCTGATGAAGGCATTGTTTCAGACGTTGCCATATTTCCTCCTTGACTTTTGACACATGAATTTCTATATTCTATTTAACAAATAATTAGTGAGTATACTCAATATGTGTTCATTCCGTATTTTGATTTTACATGATTTCCTGCAATAATCCAATAAGAAGGGTAGTGTCAAAATGATGCAAGCGATCCGTTATCATCAACATGGAGGACCCGGCGTGCTGCAGCTCGAGCAGGTTCCCGAGCCGGTTCCTCAGGAGGGGGAAGTGCTGGTTCGTATTGCTGCGGCGGGCGTTCTGCCAGTAGATTGGAAAATTCGCAAAGGATTAATCCCGATTCCCCAGATATACCCTGTCATTCCGGGTACGGCTTTTGCCGGCGTAATTGCGGGCATTGGCTTGGGGGTTACCGGATTTGAGATCGGGCAGGAGGTATTTGGCCGGAGTACAAACGGAACGTATGCGGAATATACGACGGCTCCGGCTGGTTCTGTTGCGCTGAAGCCTTCTTCAATCAGCTTTGAGGAAGGGGCAACGATTTGCGGCGGAGCCACAACGGCATGGTGCGCGATGAAACAGGCAGGCATCAAAGCCGGAGACCGTGTGTTCATACATGGCGCTGGCGGGGGAGTGGGTTTGTTCGCGGTCCAGTTCGCCAAATGGAAAGGCGCTACCGTAACTGGTACAGCAGGGCCGTCGAATATCGATTTTATACGCTCCATTGGCGTGGATAACCCCATCGATTATACGGCTGCTCGGTTTGAAGAAGGACTGGAGGGTCAATTCGATTTTGTGCTGGATACCATTGGCGGAGCTACCCTGGAGAGGTCATGGCTGCTCCTCAAGCGAGGAGGCGCTCTTCTTACCATAACGGGTCAGCCTCCGATCGAGCGGGGAGAGAAGGAAGGCGTCCGCGTTCTCCGGTCAACGCTTGCTTCTCAAGAGGATTTAATCGAGATTGCGGAGCTGCTGGATAAAGGAATCGTCCAGACCCGGGTTCAGGCGATTTTTCCATTGCGGGAGGCTCGTCAAGCGCATACTCGTTCGGAGGATGGCCATGGCCGGGGACGCATCGTTCTGCAAGTCATAGAGTAATCGCGTAATAAAAATGACAAAACCTATGAATTCGAATGATTTCACGGGTTTTTTATGTTGAAATCTTAATTTTACACGTCATATTCTTTAATTTATGTAGTTTACGGTTTACGAATTACGATTAGAATGAAAAAGGTGTAATAGAATCGTACCAGTTATGTGCGCGAAAAGGAGAAATATAATCATGTCCAAACCCAATGAACCGATTGTAACGCATATTTTTACAGCAGATCCTTCTGCGCATGTATTTGAAGGCAAAATTTATATTTATCCTTCCCATGACCTCGATCATGACGGCCCGACCAACGATAACGGCGACCAATACCAGATGGAAGACTATCATATCTTGTCCTTGGATGACGTGAATTCTCCGTGCGTCGATCACGGTGAAGCTCTGCATGTGAAGGATGTGCCATGGGCGTCGAAGCAAATGTGGGCACCGGATGCGGCATTTAAGAATAATACCTATTACTTGTATTTCCCTGCAAGAGATAAAGACGGCATATTCCGGATTGGCGTTGCTACAAGCGAAACTCCGGCAGGACCGTTCAAGGCAGAAGAAAACTATATCCCGGGCAGCTTCAGCATTGACCCTGCCGTTTACGTTGACGAAGATAACAGAGCTTATATGTATTTCGGCGGTCTGTGGGGCGGACAGCTGGAGAAGTGGACAACCGGCGAGTTTGTTGCGGATGCCGCTGATCCGGATGTAAACGGACCTGCACTTGGACCACGCGTCGCAGAATTAAGCGAAGACATGCTTACTTTTAAATCCGAGCCGACGGAAATTTCCATCGTGGATAAAGAAGGAAATCCGCTGCTCGCAGGCGACGAAGACCGCAGATATTTCGAAGGTCCCTGGATGCATAAATATAACGGCAAATACTATTTGTCGTATTCGACCGGCTCTACCCATAAGCTTGTGTATGCCATTGGCGATAATCCGCAAGGACCGTTTGTATTCCAAGGTACGATTCTGACGCCGGTAATCGGCTGGACGACTCATCACTCCATCGTGGAATTCCAGGACAAATGGTATCTGTTCTATCATGATGCATCGCTGTCCGGCGGCGTTGACCATAAGCGCAGCGTGAAATTTACGGAGTTGAAGTATAACGAGGACGGAACGATTCAAACGCTGGATCCATACAACAATTAATAGGAAAGCACGGAGCGGATGCTCCGTGCTTTTTTTGTATTGCGTCACACGATTGTTAACCCGGCACTTGCGTAACCGGCTACGGTTGTTGCGATATCAAGTCCTTGCGTAACGCTCGCCGAGAAGACCAGTAACAGGCGGGTGCCTGCGGCAACCGGAATGGAAAGTCCCGTTGTAAGGCCGGAAGAAATGGTGCCAAGGCTCAGAACCCCTGTTAGAGGAGGAGCTAGTGTAACCAGAGCGCCGGGAACAGCGGTAAAGGTGTTGTCTGGCGTAGCGGAAGAGAACAGCTGGGCAGTAATCGTCACCGTGGAGCCAACTAGAGTTAAGCCTGCAGTTGTACTGAAGTAGGCAGCCATCGAGGTGATCGTCCCGTCACGCGGCGTGGAAAAAGCAGTGTTCAGGAGTATTCCCGGACCACCAGTTAAATCAATCACGCCACCGGCAACCGTAACGCCTGCCGCATTGGTTCCAAAAGCGGTTAGAGCAGAAGTATTCAACAATCCTCCAAGCACGGTTGTTAATGTCGCAGGCGTGCCGGAAGCAAACGGAATAATAGCTCCTGAGCCTGGTTCACCTGTAGCCCCGGTTACCCCGGTTCCACCTGTCGAACCAGTTGAGCCGGTCGCACCGGTCGCGCCAGTAGCGCCGGTCGCTCCAGTCGCGCCAGTGTCGCCCGTAGCGCCGGTCGCTCCAGTCGCGCCAGTGTCGCCCGTAGAGCCGGTCACTCCAGTCGCGCCAGTGTCGCCCGTAGCGCCGGTCGCTCCAGTCGCACCAGTGTCGCCAGTCGCCCCGGTAGCGCCAGTCGCACCAGTGTCACCCGTAGCGCCGGTAGCTCCAGTCGCACCAGTGTCACCCGTAGCGCCGGTAGCTCCAATCGCGCCAGTGTCGCCCGTAGCGCCGGTCACTCCAGTCGCGCCAGTGTCACCCGTAGAGCCCGTGACCCCAGTCGCGCCAGTGTCGCCCGTCGTGCCGGTAACCCCAGTCGCGCCAGTGTCGCCCGTAGAGCCCGTGACCCCAGTCGCGCCAGTGTCGCCCGTAGCGCCGGTCACTCCAGTCGCGCCAGTGTCGCCCGTAGAGCCCGTGACCCCAGTCGCGCCAGTATCGCCGGTAGCGCCGGTCGCCCCAGTCGCGCCAGTATCGCCGGTAGCGCCGGTCGCTCCAGTCGCACCAGTGTCGCCAGTCGCCCCGGTAGCGCCAGTCGCGCCAGTATCGCCAGTAGCGCCGGTCGCTCCAGTCGCGCCAGTGTCGCCCGTAGCGCCGGTCGCTCCAGTCGCGCCAGTGTCGCCCGTAGAGCCGGTCGCTCCAGTCGCGCCAGTGTCGCCCGTAGAGCCGGTCACTCCAGTCGCGCCAGTGTCACCCGTAGAGCCGGTCACTCCAGTCGCGCCAGTGTCACCCGTAGAGCCCGTGACCCCAGTCGCGCCAGTGTCGCCCGTCGTGCCGGTAACCCCAGTCGCGCCAGTATCGCCGGTAGCGCCGGTCGCCCCAGTCGCGCCAGTATCGCCGGAAGCGCCGGTAGCGCCGGTCGCCCCAGTATCACCCGTAGCGCCAGTATCGCCGGTAGCGCCGGTCGCCCCAGTATCACCCGTAGCGCCAGTATCGCCGGTAGCGCCTGTCGCTCCTGTCGCGCCGGTCGCCCCAGTATCACCCGTAGCGCCAGTATCGCCGGTAGCGCCAGTTGCTCCAGTCGCACCAGTATCCCCAGTAGCCCCGGTCGCGCCAGTAGCTCCGGTATTACCTGTAGCTCCAGTTGCCCCAGTATCGCCAGTAGCGCCGGTCGCCCCAGTATCACCCGTAGCGCCAGTATCGCCCGTAGCGCCGGTCGCTCCAGTCGCGCCAGTGTCGCCCGTAGCGCCGGTCGCTCCAGTCGCGCCAGTGTCGCCCGTAGAGCCGGTCACTCCAGTCGCGCCAGTGTCACCCGTAGAGCCCGTGACCCCAGTCGCGCCAGTGTCGCCCGTCGTGCCGGTAACCCCAGTCGCTCCAGTATCGCCGGTAGCGCCGGTAGCGCCGGTCGCCCCAGTCGCGCCAGTATCGCCGGTAGCGCCAGTTGCTCCTGTGCTGCCAGCCCCGGTCGCGCCGGTCGTACCCGTAGCGCCAGTCGCTCCCGTATCTCCTGTTGCCCCTTCGGCAAGCACCAGGTAATCCGGGGACGAGCCCGGTTCACCCGTTGGGCTGGCTACAAGAGCCAGATAAGTACTCCTGTTGAAGGTGACAATTTGACCTTGCGGGTATAACGGTGCTTGAAGCGGGTTAAAGACCGTAATGCCAACTAAACCTATACCCGTAGCGCCGGTTGCTCCGGTCGCGCCAGTCGCGCCTGTGTCTCCCGCGGCTCCGGCCGGCCCTGCCGGCCCCGCTTCACCTGCCGGTCCGGCTGCTCCGGCCGGCCCCGCGGGACCTGCTGACCCCGCTGGCCCCGCCGGACCTGCGGCCCCAGCAGGTCCCGCAGGTCCCGCAATACCAACCGGTCCAGGTGGTCCCGTTGGACCCGGAGGCCCGGTTGTTGGAATGATGGCAGCAAGGATGATTGCAAGCTGCCGGGAGATGGTGCGTATTTGACCAATAAGAGCGTCTTTATCTGCGGGCAGTATATCAAATAACAGACCATACGCCCCAAGTATATTTATCAAATACTCACATAAAATGACTGTGCCAAGCGGGGAAAAAGGCGTTGTTTCAACAAGGGTAATGAGATTTTCCAGCAGGGCAAGCAGGGTCGACTGTTCCTCAACCTCGAAATCAATGGTTAGTACGAGTGACCGAAGCTCGTTTAATATGGTGTTAAGCTGGGATATCCGGCTTGATGTAGGATTTTCAAGAACACTGGGAAGCAGGTTAGACAAGTCTGTCAGTAGATTCCGTAAGGAAGCTAATTGTGACGAGGTAATAGGTATTGGACCTGTGGCCATTCTTTCATTCACTCCTCTAGCTGCTCGATTGACTATGACCTGTGATCTGGGCAGCGGCAAGAGTTCTCCTTTCCCCTCACCTCGCCTGCACACCCTGATAATGGAATATTGAAAAATATGTTCCATAAATTAGTAATATTCTTTATGGCTGAAGGAATTAAAGGGCAAGTCCATCGAGACCTGTCGCATATCCGCGGGAAAACGCGAATAAAGGAGTGTATCATCCATGATCAGTATCAGTCTCTGTCTTATCGTGAGGAATGAAGAGGATGTGCTGGCCCGCTGCCTGGATTCGGTCAAAGGCATTGCCGATGAGATCATCGTGGTCGACACGGGATCCGTTGACGGAACCAAAGAGATCATTTCATCTTATACGTCCAAGGTTTATGACTTTGAATGGATTGACGATTTCGCCGCTGCACGCAATTACGCATTCGGAAAGGCAACCTGCGAGTACATACTGTGGCTGGACGCGGACGACATTTTCCTGGAGGAAGATCAAGTCAAGCTGCTGGAGCTGAAGGCATCGCTTTCGGCGGACGTGGATACGGTATCGATGTTTTACCATTTGTCGAAGGATGAGAACGGAACCGTAACGAACAGGCTGCGGCGCAACCGGCTGGTCAAGCGTGCCCGCGAGTTCCGGTGGATTGGAGCGGTTCATGAATATTTGGAAGTGTATGGGAAGGCCCTTGCTTCGGATATCGCGGTTACTCATGCAAGCACGAGGCATGACAGCGACAGGAACCTGCGCATCTACGAGCAGCGTCTGGCCAGAGGGGAAGAGTTAAGTCCAAGAGATTTGTATTATTACGCGAATGAGTTAAAGGACCACAGCCGCTATGAGAAAGCCATTCTGTATTACAATCGCTTCCTTCATTCCAAAAAAGGATGGGTGGAGGATAACATTGCGGCATGCGGCAAGCTGGCGGATTGTTTCGCGGCAATCGGCCAGCAGGAGCAGGCGCTGGAATCCGCTCTCCGCTCTTTGCAATACGGAAGTCCCCGGGCAGATAACTGCTGCCGGATCGGCTACTATCATCTGCAGTCTGGTGCCTATGACAGTGCCGTTTTCTGGTATGAATCCGCCTTGCGGGTACCAAATCCGGAGCAGGCATGGTCGATGCAGAATACTTCCTGCTCAACCTGGCTGCCGCATCTTCAGTTATGCGTCTGTTATGATAAGCTTGGAGAGTGGCCGAAAGCCTATGAGCATAACGAAATCGCCCGCGCGTACCGACCTGATCACCCTTCGGTCCAGCATAATAAAACTTATTTGGAAGGCCTGCTTTTACCGCAGCAAGCCGTGGAACAACCGGATCTAAGCCTTACGCAGACCGCTCCATGATAATTGCCGAATTTCCGAGGCTGTGCGTCCCGTTGCCTGCTTGAGCTGTCTGGCAAAATGATGGGAAGTTTTAAAGCCGCAGCGCAGAGCGATTTCGGTTACGGTAAGTCCGGTATTGGTTAGCAGTTCAACCGCCTTCTGAATTCGGAAGTTCCACAAGTATTGAAAGGGCGTAGCTTGCTCGTATTGCTTGAACAGACGAACCAGATGCTCAGGAGAAACCTTAGAGAAAGCGGCTATTTCCTTCAAGGTTACCTCTTGGGCATAATGCTCCCGAATCCAGGATAACGCCGAATAAATGGCAGGATGCTTCTCTTTCTGATGCAAGGTGCGCCTTGATTCCACCGGGTACAGATGCAGGGCGGCAAGTCCCAGCTGCAGCATAACCGAATCCGATGGCGAGGCATCCCGCTGCAAGCGGAGAAGGAGGTCCGTCAGCCGGTTCATGTCCTCGTTGAGGGGGAGAACCTCGGGCAATAGACGGAAGGATTCGCGCGTTTCCTCCTCCAGCTGCTGCACATGTACGGCAATCCAGCGATGCCAGGTATCCTCGGTTTTGGAGAAGACGAACTGCTCTTCATGTCCAGGCAGAAGCAGCACGACATGTCCAGGCTGGACATGAAGCTCACGGCCGTCAACGGTCACGGACATTTCGCCGGTGTAGAGCATAACAAGCTGAATATCCTGCTGGATACGGGGACCAAATCTTCCTCCCGGCGGATATACAACGGATCCGGCTACGGTTGATGTTACGTTCATAGGATCACCTCTCAGCCTGATTGTACGCCTAATAAATAATAAATATCAATATCAGATACAAATGTGTAATTGACAGCAATTGTCCGGAAGCGGGGGGCGGGAGTACGATTAATGTATCGCGCGAGCACTACGAAAATAAAGGAGAATAAATAGTGAACACGACTTATACCGCTCCTCTAGCTCCCCTGTCGGTAGAACAAATCGAATTTTTCAAGAAAAATGGATACCTGTTATGGAAGAAAGGCATGTCCAGCGATTTGATCGATGCCTTTAACGGACACATATACGATATCAGAAACCAGTCGCCTATGCCCGAGTGGGCAGCCTGCGAGGAGTCGAAGAAGTATTCGCTTCGCCTCTTTAATTCGCATAAGCATGACAGCATATCCAGACAGCTGATGAAGCATACGCTTGTGCGCGGAGCGCTGGCGCAACTGATGGGCAAAGAAGCGGTTTGCGTGCAAAGCATGTATTTCTACAAAGAGCCGGGCTCACCGGGACAGGCTGCTCATCAGGATTATTACTATATTAAAAATGATCCGATGACGATGATAGCGGCATGGACGGCAATGGAGGATTTGATCGATATCGAGAACGGCTGCTTGTGGGTGATGCCGGGTACCCATAAGCTGGGGCTGCTGCCGCACGGATCGGTCAAAAACATCGAAGAGCATGAGCCTTGGACCGAAGAGACGGAAGGCGTGGATACGAGCAAGCAAATACCGGTCGTGATGGAGAAAGGCGATATTTTGTTTTTCAGCGAGCTGCTCATCCATTCCTCGGGCAAGAACCGGAGCAAGGACAGATGGCGCCGCTCCTATGTCTGCCATTACATTCGCGAGGATTCTCATGTGCTTCACCGGGAAGATCTGCGCCGGAAATATCCATTATATTAGAGACACGTTAGGGAGCTGGAAAGCTCTCTTCTTTTTGCGTATAATTAGTTTACAACCGTAACGGTTTACAAACATAACTAAAGAAGGTGTCATTATCATGGCAGCAGATTCGATGGACATTTACCAGTCTTTCTTCCGAATAACCAGGCAGCTGAAGAAGCTGGCCTTTCACAGTGCGGCTAATCTGGGAGTGACCGTTCACCAGATCAACATTTTGGAGTCGGTGCGGCTAAATCCGGGACGGAAGCAGAAGGAGCTGACGGAGCAGCTGGTGTTCGCCAAAAGCCGTGTCAGCGTGCACATTGATCAGCTTGTCGAGAAGGGTCTAATTATCCGGGAGCCTTCCGAGCAGGACCGGAGAGAGATCCAGCTGTTTATTACGACTGCCGGGGAAGAGCTGTGCCTTCTCTATAATCAGGAAGCGGCCTCGTATAAGGCCTTGAGCGGTGCGCTCGAGCAACTGTCTTCCGATGATGTCGAGAAGCTGCATCAGCTTCATCAGCAGATCTTGAGCCATTTGTAGAGAGAGAAGGGATCCCAATGTCCAAAATGTACGGGGGACCAGGGTTTAACAAAATGAAATACGACGACGGGACGAAGCCGAACATTACGAAAGCGATGCTGGCCCGGATCTCCGCCTATTTTATCCCCTATTGGAAGCAAACCGTTATTGTTCTGTTTATTTTGCTGCTCACCTCGGGACTGGGGCTTTTGCCGCCTATCTTTATTCAGCACATCGTAGACGATGCGCTGCCGAATAAAGATATGAGGCTGCTTCTGGAGCTGGTGCTGGTCTCGCTGGCGGCAACTATCGCATCCGGCCTTCTTGGCGTCCTGCAGAGCTATCTCAATTCCTATATCTCGCAAAACATTGTATATGATATGAAAAATCAAATGTACCGCCATCTGCAGAAGATGCCCATGCAGTTCTACTCAAATGTGAAGCAGGGCGAGGTCATTACAAGAATGACCAGCGATATTTCCGGAATACAAGGCGTGTTTAACAGCACCGTCGTGAATTTCGCCAGCAATTTGTTTATCCTGGTGACAACGCTTGGCACGTTGTTCGTCATGAACTGGAAGCTGGCCATATTGGGGCTGTGCGTCATCCCGCTCTTCCTGGTTCCTACGCGAAAAATGGGCCGAGTCCGCTGGAAAATCGCCAAGCAGACCCAGGAGAAGATGTCCGAGCAGAATCACATAATCCAGGAAACGCTTAGTATCAGCGGCTATCTTCTGATGAAGCTGTTCACGAAGGAACGGAAGGAATACGAGGGCTTCAAAGCGGTTAACGGCGAATCGACCCGTCTGCAGATCCGGGAATCGATGGCTGGCCGCTGGTTTATGATGCTGCTATCCACCTTCACGAGTATCGGACCCATGCTCATCTACTTGTACGGGGGTTACTTATTTATACAAGGCGAGATCACGATCGGGGCTATTATCAGCTTTGTTGCTTTGCTGGGTCGGATATACGGCCCGTTTGGGCAAATGACCAACCTGTACGTCGATATTAACCGTTCGATTGCGCTGTTTGAACGGATCTTTGATTACTTCGACATGGAGCCGGTAATAGCGAACAAGGAGGGATCTCGACCGGTCGATATTACCGGACGGGACATCGTGTTTGAGGATGTGAGTTTTGCCTACCAGAAAGACAAGCAGGCTTTGCAGCATATTTCCTTTACGGCTGCCGCAGGAACGATGACCGCCCTTGTTGGGCCAAGCGGAGCGGGGAAGACGACGATTACGAATTTGCTGCCGCGTCTCTATGAGCGTAGTTCCGGCAGCATTCGAATCGGCGGCACGGATATCCGGGAGATGACGCTGGAGTCGCTCCGGTCCCAGATTGGCTTGGTTACGCAGGACAGCTATTTGTTTAACGGAACAATCCGGGAGAATGTCATGTATGCAAGCGACACGGCAACGGAAGAAGAAATGCAGGAAGCCTGCAAAGCGGCCTACATCCATGATTTTATAATGGAGCTGCCGGAGGGCTATGATACGGTTGTCGGCAACCGCGGCATGAAGCTGTCGGGCGGAGAGAAGCAGAGAATCTCCATCGCGAGAGTTCTGCTCAAGAATCCGGCGGTTATCATTATGGATGAGGCTACTTCTTCGCTAGATACCGTATCGGAGTACTATATTCAGAAGGCAATGAGCGTTCTGTTGCAGAATAAGACTAGTATCGTAATTGCGCACCGGTTGTCTACCATTATGGCGGCCGATCAGATTCTTGTCTTACAGGACGGGACAATTGTGGAAGAAGGGCGTCACGAGGAGCTGCTTAAGCTGGACGGAATATACAAAGACTTGCATGCCAAGCAGTTTAGGCAGCCGGAAAAGGAGGAGCTATGAACGTATGGATCGCATTGCTGCGCGGCATTAACGTCGGCGGAAAAAACAAGATCAAGATGGCGGATTTGAGAGAGGCGCTCGCCTCTATCGGATTAAGGGATATTCAGACATATATTCAAAGCGGCAATATATTGTTCAAGTCGGATGAGGATGAAGCGATGCTCCGCGGACGGGTCGAGCGGCAGATTGAAGCCGTATTTGGCCTGCAGATCAAAGTAATGCTGCGGACCGCTGAAGAGATGCGCGCCATTGCGGCTAGCTGTCCGTTTACGGCCGAACAGCTTGCCCAAGCGGCGGCGAGCGCGCAGGGAGAATCCTTGTATGTTTCGATGATGCTCGAAGAGCCGAAGGCCGACCAGCTTGAGAAGCTTCGCTCGTTTGAGACGGAGGAGGAAATCTTCGGCAGCAAGGGACGGGATTTGTACCTGCTGTTTTATCAAACGGTTCGAAATTCCAAGCTTGCGGTCAAAGCCGATAAGCTTGGCGTACATGCTACGGTCCGCAACTGGAATACGATTAACAAGCTTGTATCGCTGGCTGATGCCATGGAAGCGGAAGCCTAGAGCGGATATGCCTTAAGAAGCCTCCAATCGCAATGGATTTGGAGGCTTTTGTCTGTTTTATGTCTCCGTCATAACGCCGCCGTTCACATGCAGCACCTGGCCGGTCACAAACGAGGAGTCATCGGATGCAAGGTAAATATAAGTCGGGGCCAGCTCGAACGGCTGACCGGCACGTTTCATCGGCGTCTCCAGACCAAAGGTTTTGACATATTCGGCCGAGTAGCTCGATACGATGAGCGGTGTCCAGATGGGGCCGGGAGCAACGGCGTTAACCCGAATGCCGCAGCTAACGAGCTGAAGGGATAAAGAACGGGTGAATGAGACAATGGCGCCTTTGGTTGATGAATAGTCAACGAGCAAAGGGGCTCCTGCGTAGGCTGTAACCGAAGCGGTGCTGATAATGGAGCTTCCGGGCTTAAGATGCGGCAGCGCGGCTTTCGTCAAATAGAAGTGAGGGAAGATATTTGTCCGGTACGTATCCTCGAGCTGCTCGTTTGTAATGTCGAGGATGCATTTTTGCGGGAATTGCACCCCTTGATTTAATACGAGAATATCCAGGCATCCATAGCTGTCGATCGTCTTTTGCACGATTTCAGCCGAAAACTCCGGCTTCCTAAGATCACCCTCGATCAGCAGGCAGCGTCCACCGTATTGCTCCACCATTTGCTTCGTCGCAAGCGCATCCTCGCGCTCGTATAAGTAGACGATAACCACGTTTGCGCCTTCCTTGGAAAAACCGATGGCAACGGCGCGGCCAATTCCGCTGTCGCCGCCCGTAATGATCGCAACCTTGCCTTTCAGCTTCCCGCTGCCCTTGTATTCCGGATTATCCGAAATCGGGGTCGGCTGCATGAGATACTCGAGACCGGGCTGCCGGTCCTGATGCTGAGGCGGGAAAGTAACGGGTACCTGTTTACACTTGGTTTCCTGGCTAAAGTACGGGTATATGGGAATCATGCTGCTCCTCCAAACAGAAAAGTTAATATAGGATATTCACCTATTCCTTGCGAGGTGTTATGTTCGCCCATACCATTGCATGGGTATCCACATACTCTAACGCAGGCATTAAATTACTTTTCTGAAAAGGAGTAATTTCAAATGACGAAAAATAATCGGGGATTTATTCCTCCGGGTCAGGGCGGATTTATTCAGCCCGTACAGCCATGGGGCTGGCAGCAACCTTGGGGCTGGGGGCAGCCCCCGCGTCCGCCATGGTGGGGCTGGGGACCACCTCCACGTCCGCCATGGGGCTGGGGAGGCCAAGGCTGGGGAGGTCAAGGCTGGGGAGGCCAAGGATGGGGTCCAGGTTTTGGTCCAGGGGGACCAGGAGGTCCTGGTGGCCCTGGACCGGGAGGTCCCGGAGGTCCGCCGCCGGGTCCAAGGATTAGCCGAAATAAATAAATGAACGTAAAGAAGCCGTTCCTTAATGGGCGGCTTCTTTCATTTGTTATAGGTCATGGCGCGGACGCAGCGTCTCGCGAGCGAAGCCAATCCACTCCCGCGCAGCGAACGACAGATAGCCATTCCGGCGCCAGATCATGGCCAGATGCCAAGGGATGCTCGGAGAGGTGAGCGGGATGGCGCGCAGACGCTTCTGATCGAGCTCTCCGCAGATCGCTTCGGGCAGCAGGGCGATGCCGAGATTAGCCGCCACCATTTCGCTGATGAAATCCCATTGGGTGCTTTTGTAGACGACATCCGGCTGAAATCCAAGCTTCTCGCATTCGGCAATAATCCGGTCATGCAGCGTAAAGTCCTCATGGAACAGCAGGAAAGGCTCGTCCTTCAGTTCAATAAGCGATGCTTCATCCCGGTCCGCAAGCCTGTGGGAGAGAGGAATCACCAGCATCAGGCTTTGCCTTACAAAGCAAAACGATTCAAACTTTTCCTCGTTTGTCGGCAGCAGGATGACCCCGATATCCAGTTCCCCGGAGCCGACGTAAGCTTCAACTTTTTTGGCGCCATGCTCAAACAATTGCATGGTTATCTTTGGATACTTCTCCCTGAACTGACCGATAATACGCGGGAAGAAGCTTACGCCAACCATAGGAGGAAGACCAATCCGGATATGGCCGGCCTTCAGCTCCATTAACTCGGACAAGCGCGAATTCATTTGGCTGAACGACTGAACCATTTGCTGCGCTTGCGTCAGCAGAATGGAGCCGGCATCGGTCAACGCGATTTTTTTGCCGACACGCTCGAACAAGACGACGCCAAGCTCCTCTTCGAGGTTCTTGATCATCTTGCTGATCGTCGGCTGAGTGATGTAGAGGGATTGAGCGGCTTTCGTAAAGCTCTGGAAGCGGGCAGCTTCCACAAAATATTGCAAATGTCGGATATCCAAGCGTCAGCTTCTCCTTATCCATAGATAAATGGAATGAAAACCATTCTGTAAATGTATTTTACCTATGAGAATGGCTGCTGTACACTTCCATTAAAGGGAGTTGGCCGTTATGCGCTACTTGGTGAAATTAATCTTACAGATTTTGTTCTTTATCGGATTGTCCTGGCTGATGAACCGGCTTGCCGAGTGGCTTCATCTGCCTGTTCCCGGAAGCGTTCTGGGCATGCTTCTGCTGTTTATCTTGCTTCAGGCAAGGATTATTCCGCGCAGATTCGTTGAGTCCGGCTCGGATTGGCTGATTGCAACCATGCTGCTTTTCTTTATCCCGCCTGCTGTTGGCATCATCGGATACCGTCAGCTTATCTTAAGCTCCGGCGTTCAGATTGCCCTGGTTATTGCATTGGGCACGATTATCGTTATGCTGTGCAGCGGACTTGTAGCGCAGCAGGTAGCGAAGCGGAAAGGGGGAACGCACGGATGATGACCGCCGCGGCAAGTTTACTTACTACGGTTATCGTATATCTGCTTGCCAAAAAGCTACACCGGCATAAACCGCATATGCTGCTCTCTCCGTTAATTCTGACGCCAGCTGTTCTGATCCTGCTATTGGCGGTGACAAGAACCAGTTATGCCGACTATAATGCGGGCGCGCATTGGTTGTCCGATATGCTTGGACCGGCCACCATAGCGTTTGCTATTCCGTTATCCCGGCATTTTGATCTCATCAAGAAGCATGCGGCGCAGATTATCGTCAGCGTATTAACCGGCTCTGCGGCAGCCGTCGCGTCTTCCTTATGGCTGGCAAAAGGATTGGGATTAAACGAAAAAATCATTTACAGTCTAATCCCGCATTCCGCTACGACCCCAATTGCGATGAATGTCTCCCAGTCGATTGGCGGCATTCCGACGATTACGGCTGTTGCCGTAATGGTGACGGGGATATTTGGCTCCTTGATCGGGCCTCCGATTATTCGTCTGTTCCGTATCCGCAATGATGTCGCTCGCGGTGTCCTGCTGGGAACTAGCGCGCACGGGGCAGGGACTTCCAAGGCATTTGAGCTGGGCAGCATTTCCGGCACCGTATCGAGCGTGTCGATGATCCTGACCGCAATTATTACCTTATTCCTGACGCCGCTGCTGATAGGGAATTAGAGGAGGAGTATTTTTTCGTGAAAAAACGATCCAAACAGCAAACCTTTCTGCTGATATTATTTCTGGTGCTGGTATGGGGCATTAACTGGCCTTTATCGAAATATGCGCTGGACTATATGCCGCCGGTTCTTTTCTCGGGAGTCAGGACGCTGCTTGGCGGATTGCTGCTTCTTGGGGCGGCGCTTCCGAGATACCGTCGTCTGCGGTTCAAGCAGACCTGGTACATCTATGTCGTCTCCGCAGTCGTAAATGTTGTCCTGTACTATGGTCTGCAGACGATGGGAATTCAATATTTGCCTGCCGGACTATTCTCGGCAATTGTTTTCCTCCAGCCTGTGCTGGTCGGCTTATTCTCATGGTTATGGCTCGGGGAATTCATGAACGGATTAAAAGTAACGGGCTTGGTTCTGGGGTTTGCCGGTGTAGGCGTTATTTCCAGCGGAGCGAGCGGCGCTTCCGGCCATATTTCGGCAGCCGGCATTCTGCTGGCGCTTGGATCGGCGCTTAGCTGGGCGCTTGGGACCATATTCGTGAAGAAAACAAGCGCAAAAGTAGATAACATCTGGCTTGTTACCCTGCAGCTAATAATGGGCGGCGTATTTATGACCGGACTTGGATCCATGACGGAGAGCTGGTCCGAGGTGGAGTGGAGTGCCGGTTTTATCGCGAGCTTGTTATTTATCTCGATCTTTGTCATCGCTCTTGGCTGGCTTGTCTTCTACAAGCTGATGGATTCGGGGGAAGCGAGCAAGGTGGCATCCTTCACCTTCCTTATCCCGCTTGTCGCTATCTTGATCGGAACGATGTTCCTGCATGAGCCGTTCACGTATTCGCTTCTCATCGGGCTTGTGCTGGTGCTTGGCAGCATTTATCTGGTGAACCGGCCGAGGCGTCTTCGGGCTATGCCCGGTTCGTAACTATTCTTAAAAGGAAAACCCGCCTATCGGAGGCGGGTTTTTATTTGTCCGTTCGGATGAATTTGTGATCATGAATATCGAGCATTTCATAGGCTCTGCCAACCATATCCCTGTCCCGTTCGAACAGATGGGTTGCTTTATCGTAGATGCCGCTTGATTTGGCGACATGGTTTAGCTGCTCCACCATAAACTCGGAATTGCAAAGGACAATTACCTTCTTGCTGTAAGCGGTGAGCTCTTGCTGGAACTGAACCGCTCTCTCGGCAACCTCCGGAGAATAAACAACAGGTTCTCCATCGGACGTTACCATGCCGCGATGATCAACGAGAACATCGAGCTCTTCCTTGCCGTAAGCCGAGCAGATGCCAAGGACGATGGAAGACATGTATTCGACATCCTGCTTGCCCGATGCCAGGCCGTTCACCTGAAAGGACAGCAGCTTCTTGTCCGGATCCAGCGTGTACTGCACTCTATCTTTGAACGGAATAATGAAATCTTTTGGCTGATAGGCCTGCTTGGGCGAGAACCTTTCACCCGAGAACAAGTAGGCAACGCTTATTTGCAGAGCGGCGGCGATTTTCTCGATATTAATAATGCTGACATTCCGTTCTCCGCGTTCCACTCCGCTTATGTAGCTCCGGTCTAATCCCGCCCGGTAAGCCAAATGCTCCTGTGACATTCCGCTGCGGGCCCGCAGTTCTTTGATTCTCTGTCCGAATTCGATGCGTATATCCAATTATGTCAGCCCCCGGAATCTAGTATTCTACTTTGAGATTATCTGCAATGTGACTTAAAGTCAACAGACGTATCCATCTAATAGGTATATGATAGATGAAGCTCATTTGCATAGGAGGATTCTATGCCATTCATCCAAGTACGGGATATTCCGGTCAACTATCATATGTATAATGCAGAATCCGCTACGGAAACCGTTGTATTTATACATGGTCTCGGGCTCAACCAGGAAGTCTGGGAGTCCATTCTCCCTTACGTCAGCGAGAATTATCGCGTTGTCGTCTTCGATCTGCGGGGGCATGGCCTTACCGGCCGGGGCGACGCTCTAGTCAGCTGGGCGTTATTTACCCAAGATCTGCATGAGCTCCTGACACAGCTGGAGCTGGGACCAGTCCATTTGCTCGGTCATGGTTTTGGGGCAACGTTAGCCGTGAAGTTCAGCTTCCAATATGCCGAGCTGGTAAAAAGCCTTATCCTGGTTTCAACTCCCGCCTTTTTGCCAAGAAAGACGGTAGAGTCCATCGTCTACAGCCGCAAGCAATTGACGACCAAAGGCTCCATGCTGGCTCTTGCGGAAAGCTTGGCGAATGGGGTATTCAAGCTGACGGCAGACAGCCCTGACTATCGTAAAATTGTATCCGCTTATATGGCAGTCTCGCCGGCGATGTATTTCGAAGCGCTTGAATTATACGGGGATGCTCCGGTTAACGAGGATTTTGCGCAGTTAGCCCATCCAACGCTGGTTTTGGTAGGTGCGGAGGATTCGATTACCCTGACTTCCAATGCCTTATCCTCCCAGCTTCTGATGCATTCGTCCTTAATAGTCGTTCCGGATGCTACCAATACGTTATTTATTGATCAGCCTCAATATACGTTTGAACGGATTCATGAGTTTATGACGGATCCGTCCGCGGTGACGACGGACTATGCGTCCTTCGAATGTCACGTTGCGAAATATGTGATGCAGTATTTCAATGAAGCTTTTGAACAAGTGCTGAACAAAAAGGCGATACAGGCCTAAGTCTGTACCGCCTTTTTTGTTTGATGATTCTCAGCTTTGACTCAAGTACGGTAAGAATGGTTAGATCAATACTCTCCTTACAAGTCAATAACGAAATTCATTATAATTGAACTTAATTGATCATGGGAATGGTGAGGATTATGAACGTACAAAGGACAATTTCCAATATTGTTGACCATTTAAAGCAAGTTAAAGGCGTAACCGCAATCGTGCTTGGCGGTTCAAGAGCCAGAGGAACTGAAACTCCCGGCTCCGATATCGACATTGGTATCTATTATGATTCCGAAACAGGGCTGGACATTCCCGGGCTTGCTCAGGCTGCTTCTCTCATGGATGACGAGCACAGGAGAAATATAGTGACGGAATTAGGCGGCTGGGGACCATGGATCAATGGCGGGGGCTGGCTGAATGTCAATCAAACTCCCGTTGATTTTTTATATCGCGATCAGAAGAAGGTGTCACAAGTCATTGAACAATGTATCGCGGGAGATGTGACAATCGACTATCAAACGGGGCATCCCCATGGAGTTGCGAACGCCATCTATATGGCTGAGGTTGCGTTATGCCAAGTATTATGGGATCCCGCGGAGGTTATCGGCAAGCTGAAAAGCAGAACCTCTCCTTATCCGCCTGCTTTTAAAAAGGCTGTAATTGAAAAATTTTTTTGGGAGGCCGGCTTCTCTCTCGATAATGGAAAAAAGGGCATTTACAAGAATGATTTATCTTATATGGCTGGTTGCTGCTTCCGGTCAGTATCTTGCCTTAATCAGGTCTTGTTTGCTATTAATGAAACTTACTTGATGAACGAAAAAGGGGCAGCCGCGATAGCCGATTCCTTTCCTATCGTGCCACGCCATTACTCCAGGAGAGTAAATGAAATCTTTACCTTAATTACAGAAAATCGTGATGGTTTAAATAATGCTTTTAACAGAATGAGCGAACTTATTCAGGAAACAGAAGACCTAATAAAACCTAATTCATAACCGTGGGTGGATGATATGATCGAAATTTATAATTTGAAAGACAGACCATGTACAGAGCTGTAAGGCTACTATGAGAAGCATGGCTGGACATACCTGTCGAATGGATATTTGTTCAACGGGCAGGAAACGAAGGTTTATGCGGCTGCAGCGTGCAATCAGGAATTAAAAAAGTAAGTAATTGACAATGGAGGTCTTCCTGTTGTAAAAATGTAGTAATACAATTTTATACCAACATGCAATGATGAAGAGAGTACGCATAACGAATACTCCAGAGAGCTGATGGATGGTGCGAATCAGTGTAGGGATTATGCCGAAGTGGGCTTCTGAGCATCCAAACCGAAACCTGATGGAGTAGGCTTTGGCGAAAGTCTCGTCGTTACAAGAGACGCGTATTCCAGCATCCAGCATGCGTCGATACGTAATAGTGAGTCCGATCGGGGTAAGATCGGGCTAATGAAGGTGGTACCACGGGGTTTCTC
Organism: Paenibacillus glycanilyticus; assembly: GCF_023715145.1. GTDB lineage: Bacteria > Bacillota > Bacilli > Paenibacillales > Paenibacillaceae > Pristimantibacillus > Pristimantibacillus glycanilyticus_A. The sequence goes on from NZ_JAMBNP010000002.1 coordinate 251,230, forward strand.
GTCCTTTTCCAAGGATGAGAGCCCCTTTTTTATTTCATTCCAAACGCCTTAGGAGGGATCAAGTATGAGCATTGTATTAACGGGCATCAAGCCAACGGGCAGAGTCCACGTCGGGAATTACATGGCCGCGATCAAGCCAGCCTTGCAAATCGCGCAAAACCGGGAATGTACAGCCTTGTATTTTATCGCGGATTACCACGGATTAACGTTTATTCAGGACCGCGAAGAGTTTAACGAGCTGTCCTACGGGATTGCGGCGACATGGCTGGCTTTAGGACTTGATCCGGAGCGGGTTGTGTTTTATAGGCAATCGGATGTACCGGAGATTTTCGAGCTGAGCTGGATTTTGTCCTGTCTGGCACCTAAAGGCCTGATGAATCGCGCGCATGCTTATAAGGCGGTCGTCGATAAAAACGAGCAGCTGGGGCTCGATACCGATACGGGTGTTAATATGGGCTTGTTTACGTATCCAATCCTGATGGCGGCAGATATTTTGCTGTTCCAGACGGATCAAGTCCCGGTCGGCAAGGATCAGATTCAGCATGTCGAGATCGCTAGGGATCTGGCGGAGGCTTTTAATCGAAACTACGGCGAGACCTTTAAGCTGCCTGACTATATCGTGGATGATCAGACGGCGGTTATTCCCGGTCTAGACGGCCGAAAAATGAGCAAAAGCTACAACAATACGATTCCGCTCTTCGAGTCGGCCGAGAGCTTGAAGAAGCTGATTAGCAGAATCAAGACAGACTCTACTCCGCCGCACGAGCCTAAAGATCCGGATTCTTCGAATATTTTTCTGCTTTATAAAGAATTTGCGACGGCAGAACAGATAGAGGCATTGAGAGAAAGATATTACGGCGGCATCAGCTGGGGAGAAGCGAAGCAGGAGCTGTATCAAGCGATGAATGCTTTTCTGGAGGAACCGCGGAACAAATACCATCATTATATGGCATCGCGGGATGAACTGGACGAGATTCTGAAGGAAGGCGCGAAAAAAGCAAGAGCGATGGCGCAGCCTTTGCTGGAGCAGGTGAAGCGCAGGATAGGAAGGTATAGGTAAAGGCAGAAGAGCGCCAATGCAGCATTGGCGCTCTTCAAGTTTTTATATTCTATTGTAGGACTTCAAAGTGATAAGGCTTTTGAGTGTTTTATAAGCCCGCCATTCTAATCTTGCAAGCTCGCTTGGCGGCTCCCATTGGATTTGCCATCCGCCGTCTTCCTCTTGCTGGGATTCCAGCACGTTCAAGTGTGCTTCAATGACTTCGTCCGAGAATATCCTCCTGCAATACGAATCGGAGACCGGGGCAAAATCCAGCGGAGTCAGCCCGTAGGATTGAGAAGGAGCTTCTAGGCAAAAGAACTTCGCTTGATAAAGCTCCTCCGATAGTTTGGTATAAAGCTTGTTTACTTCATCGGTCTGAGGAAGACTTTCCAGCAGGCAAAATGCGGTTAGGATCGTATGGGAATCCTCGTAGCCGGATGAAGAAATATCGTTCAAGCAGACACCGACAGCCTGATCCAGCCATGCATGGTTAAGGCCCTGCCAATTCAACAGACCAACCAGCCCGGTAAGCCGGCTAAAGGAAGGCTGTTCCGAAGCGGGGAAATTCCAATGGGCTGCACGGGGATAATGACTGGAAGAGGTCATTATGGTTGGAATCCCCTGTTGCAAATCGGCATGCTGCGCCACATAGCTGCAAATAGCGGCAGCTAGTTCCTTATCCTTTATATCTGCTTCATAAAGCGTTCTCAGACCAAATTCGATAAAGAGAGGCTGGCTTTCCGGTGCCCGGACATCAGGCTCCAGGGCGTGACCAAATCCGCCGTCTTCATTCTGATAAGATTTCAGGGCATCCAATACCCGATCCGCAGAACCGTCAAGGAAGAATAATTCGAATATTCTCCTCTCCAGCAATCGGCCATTGTTCCAGATAAAAGTTGCAGCTTTCTCAAAGTTCATAAGCTACCTCCCGGGAATGGTTGATTGTTACATTTTACCATAAATAAAACTATGAACAGGAATGAAAATGTATTTAGTTGAGAGAAGCCTCCTTTTATTTCGTTATATTAGGTGTAAGTGTGTTTGATAGATGAAGGAGGATCGTCATTGCGAGTTAACGAGAACAATTTTATTCAACGGTTACAGCGAAAAAAAGAAGATGCATTAGAGTTCGTCATTGATACATACCTGCCTCTTATTAAAGGCGTTACCCATAAAGTACTTGCTCCGCTCGAGAACGACGGGATGATTGAAGAATGCATCAATGATATCTTTATATCTGTCTGGAACAATGCAAGCAAGTTTACGGGCGGACCGGTTGACTTCAGGAAATGGATTTGCGCGGTAGCCAAGTTCAAATCTATCGATTATTACAGAAAGGCCAGTAAGAAAGTAGAGGTAATCTCCCACACTGCTGCGGAGCTTCAATATGGGATATCAGCAGAGGATGAGCTCATGATTAGGGAAAACAAACGGGAGCTCGTCCATTTCATAAATTTATTAGAGCCTATTGATCGGAATATCTTTGTTATGAAATTTTTTCTGGGATTAAATACGGAGGAGATAGGCAGGGAGCTTGGCTTGACCCGCGCCTCGGTAGACAATCGTATTTATAGAGGGAAAAAACGGCTCTACAACAAAGTTAATCCTGGAGGTCATATATGATGAAGGATGTCTATGAATTACTTAACGAAATGGATATAAATGAGAACGAGTTTGAAGAAATGGAAGTTAGCGAAATTGAAAGGGCAAAAGTTAAAAGGGCATTAAGGAATGCCATCACACCTCGGAAAAAACGTTGGACAAGAAATACAGCAGCGGCTGTTCTTGCTGCGGGTTTGTCGGTTATCATGCTGGGAATGACGTTCCCTGCTTATGCCAATAGCATTCCGGGGATAGATAATATTTTCAGATTGTTGGGTTCTGAAAGATCAGGGCTTTTTGATCATTACAAAACATATTCCAGCGAAATGAATTTGGCGGAAAAGGAAAGCGGCATTACCATCACGATAAATGACGCATTGTTTGACGGTGAAACGGTGTTCTTAACGTATGCGTTGGAGAGTGATCAAGATTTGGGAGTTAATCCTACCCTGCATGGGTTATTAGATATAAAAGGCGCAAATGGTCTTGCAGGCAGCAATCAACTAACGAGAGTTGGTCATAACAAATACGTTGGTCTAGTGACGGGAACGGGTTTTGGCGGTGAAGTGGACAGTAAGACAGCCAATGTGAAGTGGAGCATTGACAGTATCGTGAACCAGGATGGCAAGGCAGCCATAACAGGAGATTGGCATTTTGCACTAAAGTTAATGGCAACTGAAAGTATGACTCAACAGATCAATCGTAGTACCGAACATAATGGAGTAACCGTTCAAGTAGATAAACTGTCGGTCACACCGATGTCTTTTATTCTTTATTTTAATCAGGCGGTTGACCAGAAGTTGAGAGAACAGTGGGAAGCTGTAGACGTGGGGATTAAAGTAAAAGACAATTTAGGTCATAGGTATACCGGCCAAGGCAATGGAGGGGCAGGGGATAAAGAAGGCTATAACATGAACTGGAGTAAAACATTCGAGGCATTGGATCCTAATGCCTCTCAGCTTATTATTACGCCGCTGCTTTCGTTATACGATTACACATCCGAAAATCATGGATCCATGGAGATGACAAGAGACGGTTCCGTAGAGGAAGCCTCTAAAGAGCGGGTAAAAGCAAAAAGCAGGCAGGAATATGTGCTGGAGGACATCGTTATTGATTTGAGAAAATGAGAAGGGACGGATATGCAGAAAACCACTTCAAATTAAGAAGTGGTTTTTGCAGCTTGGCGGAATTACGCGGACTAATCGTTTAATCCTTTGCCGTCGAGAATAGCCTGATAGTATTTTTCGATTCGCGCCTCGCGCGTTTTGGACTGTTTGGCAGCGGAGAAATGAAGCAGGTAAGCTCTTTGCCGGCCTGGCGTCAAAGCTTCGAACGCGATTTTAAAGGCAGGATTGTCATCGAATTTCGCTTGAAGCTCTTCCACAACGATATACTCGTCGTTCTTTTTATAGACAATCTCCTGACCGGATCGTTCAACCTCTACAGCCTCGCGAATATACGCCTTCAGGATGTCTTCCATTTCGATAATTTGTTCCACATTCGTGAAACGGATTTGACGCGCTGCCTGCACATTCTCTGTCTGCTGGATAAGAATGCCGTTTGGATCCTTTAACAATGCGCCTTTTTGGAACAGGATCGCGCAGTAATCTTTAAAGCCATGGATGATAAGGATGTTCTTGTCCTCGAACGTGTAGCAAGGATGCATCCACTTGAAATCCTCGGTCAGGTCACAAGCAAGGACGATTTCTCTTAACTTGATATATTCTTCTTTCCATTTCTTAGCCTTGTTTAGGAAACCATCGACTTTACGGTTTAAAGTACGGTTTGTCATTCATGAACACCTTTCCTATCGTTAGTACAACCGGTTTTTGTAGCTGTCCGCCAGACTTATCGCAACGGTTTCCTCCGTTACGCCGTCTGTGTTCAGATGCTCGGCAAGGATCTTCGCTGGCGAAGGAAGCTGATCGTTATCAAGCCAGGTTTCAGGCTTCCAAAGCTGGGAACGGAAGAAAGCTTTTGCGCAATGCATATAGCATTCCTCGGCTTCGACAATTATTCCGACAAGAGGAGTGCGGCCTTGCACAGCCATCGATTGCAACAGCACTTCGTCTTTGGTGATCGACGCACGGCCGTTAATCCGCAGGGTTTCACCTAGACCAGGCACGATAAACTGGAGACCGACATGAGGATTCTCGAGTATGTTGCGCAAGGTATCTATTCTTTTGTTGCCCGGCCGCTCCGGAATGACCAGATGCTTATCGTCCAGAACATGTACAAAACCGGGAGCGTCTCCTCTTGGAGAAGCGTCGCATTTACCTTCGGCATTAGACGTTGAAACCGTAAGAAAAGGGGATTTGGCAATAAATTCACGGCAATTATGATCAAGCTCGGAGATTACCTTTTTTATTACGCGCTCACCGGGAAATCCAAGAAGCGAACGAAGTTCCGCTTCCGTGCTGATGAGTTGGGTTTTATCTATTCCTATCAAAAGCTTCATCCTTTCTATATGCAATAGATATTTGATAATTTTACCATATGGAGATTGCGATGATACAGTCCAAGTTTATCCTGCCTGCTTGGATGGCGATAATGGAGAAATAATGGCGAATAAGCAAGTCTTATGATGACTTGTGTGTTACTATAAAGAAATGCGGGATGAATGACAATGGATTATCAAGACGCAAGTTAAGGATAATGTTGTAATATCCGGTAATTATAAAAAGTGAAATAACAAGAGAACGGATGGGATCATTTGAGTCAACGTGGATTTAACAGCGAATTGCCTTCAAATTATGATGAATTAAAAACAGCAGCAAACCGGTCTAACTGGAGAGAACGTCTGGATGCAGTCGAAGAGTTGGGACAATGGAACAATCCGAAAATCATCGATGTACTAACACATAGATTGAATAATGATGTTGTGTATCAAGTGCAAGAGGCTGCTTATCGCAAGCTAAAAGCATTTGGCGAGGATGTTCAGCTGCCGGCACGGAGAAAAGGCGATCCGGTTAAAGGAACCACGAAGATTCTGGTTCGCATTAAGAAAAGCTTGCCGGAGGGTCACTCCTACGATGAGTTTAAAGAGAAGCTAAGAAAAATGAGACTTGATGTGTATGACGCCTACGATGGTGAAAAGGGTTCTGATTTCGATAGCTGGCTCGAATCGACTTGGGCATCTTTATCCAAAAAATAAGCGAATACGAGAGGAGTTTTAACTTGGGAAGACAAAAACCGATGTCAATGGAAGATCTGCTGAAGGATCTGCAAGGACAAAAAAACGTTCAGGAAGACCCGAATAATATTTCTTTAGACAAATTGTTTAATGAATCGTTCATGAAAAAGCATTCGAATTTCGATAGTTTCGCGGCGTTTCTGGAGAAAGGCAACTTTCAAGCGACGACCCAGGCCGAGATCAATAATTTCCACGAGGAATTGTTTGATCGCCATATCGCAAGAGAAACAAAGTTTAACAGCTGGAAAACGATGCTGGATACAGCAAATTCGGAGTATGCCAACTAAATGATTGCATCACGAAAAAAAGATCAAAAAGCACTTTGCTTTTTGATCTTTTTTTGCGTTGTACTGTTCCGAAGATTCTCCCTCTTACAACCGAACATTAGGGATAGTTCATAACGCGGCACTCTTCTACTATGGTAAGGTGATGCTGCAGCCGGGAGAAACGAAGGAAATCAGCTTCCTTATCAGAGAGGAAGACTTGAAATAGCATGACAAGCAGCTGCGTTATTGCGCGGAGGAAGGGGAGTTCACGCTACGCATTCTCCTGCAGCCGGCTCCTGTACTCTCGCGGCGTGCATCCGAACCGCTGGCGAAATACGGTGTTGAAATAGCTTAAGCTATTGAATCCCACATCAAGTGCGACCTCCATAATCTTGGCATCCGATTGCCGGAGGCGGCTCGCAGCCTGTTGAACCCGGTAGCTGTTCATATATTCAATGGGGCTTTTGGTTGTAATTCGTTTGAAAAAGCGGCAGAAATACGATTCGCTCATTCGCGCAAGCTCGGCAAGCTTATTCAGCGGGATGGGCTCCGCATAATTCCGCTCAATATATTCGATCACGGTCTTCAATCGTTCGATCCGGTAGCCTTCTTGCTCCGGCTTCACCTTTACTGACGGCTTCCCTAAACGGATCAGCGTGGCGAATATGCCGTACAGCAAGCCTTTGACCGTTAGCTCCGAACCGGGCAGTCCGGTATGATGCGCTTCAAACAGCCGGCCCAGCATCGTAAGCAGTTCCAGCCCGGCACCGGACTCCCGTCTCAGATGGACGGGTACTTCATATCTTCTCTCCAATACCGGAGAAATATAACGGTCAAACAAATAATCGATCGATCCGCTGCTGAACAAGCTGGAGTGAAATACGACAGCGGAGAAGGAGCAGGGCTGATCGCCAACGACATAACCCGAATGAAGCTCCCCGGAATTAACGAAGATGGCTTCACCTGCCTGCAGCTGATAATCCTGCAAATCTACTCGAAACACAGCCGATCCTTCGGTCACGAGCAGCAGCTCCAGCTCGTCATGCCAATGCAGATCAAGAAGCGGCGCATCTGCCGGACAGGAGATATCGTACATGCTGACCGGGTAGATGGGATTGCCATGCTTGCGTGCCTCTTTCAGCAAAGATTTATCCATAACCATACTCCTAACGATTCTATAGAAAATGTCAAAATCGTGATAATAATGGGCAATATTTAGGCAGAGTTAAACAAGATAAGACAATATTATTATAACATAACCGCTTACAAGCTACGAGAAGCTACTAAGTGTGCAAACTTATGCTGGGAGGGTCACATTAATGAAATTTACAGATGGTTACTGGCAAATTCGCGAAGGCGTCGAGATGCAGCATCCGGTTGACGTGCGCGAAGTGAAAGAAAAGAACGGTAAGCTGACGGCTTACATGGCAACAAAGCCAGTTCTGATTAAAGGCGATACGCTGAACGGTACCATGCTTACGGCAGAGATCAGCTCGCCAATCCCCGATGTGATTAAAGTCCGCTGGATTCATCATGCAGGCATAAAACAAGTAGGCCCTGAATTCGACATTCACGCAGACGCTAACCATAATGTAACGATTGAACATGACGAGCAATATACGACGCTGACAAGCGGCGGCCTGCAGGCACGTCTGCGCAAATCGCCAGCTTGGGGCCTTGAGTTCATCCAAAACGGCCGCAAGATGACGGGCACGGCGCAAAAAGCCGCAGCTTACGTCAAAGACGAAGGGAAACCGTTCTTCCGCGAAATGCTGGATCTTGGCGTTGGCGAGCAAGTATACGGACTTGGCGAGCGCTTCACTCCGTTTATCAAGAACGGTCAAGTCGTTGACTCCTGGAACGAAGACGGCGGCACAAGCTCCGAGCAAGCATACAAAAACGTACCGTTCTACCTGTCCAGCGGAGGTTATGGCGTATTCGTCAACCATCCGGAACGCGTATCGTTCGAGGTCGGTTCCGAAGTTGTATCGAAGGTCGGCTTCAGCGTACCGGGCGAGCATCTGGAGTACTATATCGTTGGCGGCAAAACGTTGAAGGACGTTCTCGACAACTACACGAAATTGACAGGCAAACCGGCATTGCCGCCGGCATGGTCGTTTGGTCTCTGGCTGACGACGTCGTTCACGACGGATTATGATGAAGCGACGGTTAACAGCTTTATCGAAGGCATGGCTGAGCGCAATCTTCCGCTTCATGTCTTCCATTTCGACTGCTTCTGGATGAAGGAATATGAATGGTGCAACTTCGAATGGGATGCCGATATGTTCCCGGATCCGGAAGGCATGCTTCGCCGCCTGAAGGAACGCGGTCTTCGTATCTGCGTATGGATCAACTCCTATATCGGCCAGAAGTCGCCTCTCTTCCAGGAAGGCATGGAGAACGGCTACCTGGTTCGCACGAAAGACGGCAGCGTATGGCAGTGGGATAAATGGCAAGCGGGTATGGGTCTTGTCGACTTCACAAATCCGGATGCCGTGAAATGGTTCAAAGGCCATCTGAAACGTCTCATGGATATGGGCGTCGACTGCTTCAAAACGGACTTCGGCGAGCGCATTCCGACGGATGTTGTCTACTTCGACGGCTCCGACCCTATGAAAATGCACAACTACTATACTCAGCTGTATAACAAAGCGGTATTCGAGGTGTTGGAAGAAAACCGCGGCAAAAACGAAGCGATGCTGTTCGCGCGTTCGGCTACAGCCGGCGGCCAGCAGTATCCGGTTCACTGGGGCGGAGACTGCTCCGCGAACTATGACTCGATGGCGGAATCGCTCCGCGGCGGCCTGTCGCTTGGCTTGTCCGGCTTCGGCTTCTGGAGCCACGACATCAGCGGCTTCGAACGGACGGCACCACCCGATATCTATAAACGTTGGGTTGCCTTCGGCATGCTTAGCTCGCATAGCCGTCTGCACGGCAATGAATCGTACCGCGTACCTTGGCTGTTCGACGAAGAGTCCGTTGACGTGCTTCGTTACTTCACCGAGCTTAAGAGCAGCTTGATGCCTTATCTGTTCAGCCATGCGGTTGAAGCAACGGAGAAGGGGATACCAATGATGCGCGCGATGGTGCTCGAGTTCCCAGAGGATCCGACAACTCATTATTTGGATCGTCAATACATGCTCGGCGAGAACCTGCTTGTTGCTCCAATCTTCAACACGGAAGGTACCGCGAAATATTACGTACCGGCAGGCAAATGGACAAGCTTGATTGACGGAACAACGGTTGAAGGCGGCAAATGGGTAGAGGAGCAGCACGGCTACAGCTCGATTCCATTGCTGGTTCGTCCAAACACGCTTCTTGCCATCGGCAGCAACAATCAAAAGCCGGACTACGATTATGCGGACAACGTTACGCTTCATTTGTTCGAGCTCGAGGATGGCGCGACAGCTACGGCTGTTATCCATGACCTGAACGGCATTGCGCAGGCAACGGCGACAGCCGTTCGTACGGGCAGCTCGATCGAAATCAGCTATGAAGGCAACGGCAAGCCATGGCAGGTTGTTCTGCGCGGCATCGAGCAGGCAGCTGCCTTGGAAGGCGCGGACGCACAAAAAACCGCGGATGGCGTCAAGCTTACGCCGCACAACGCTTCCGGCAAGAAAATCATCGTTAACCTGTAATTGAATGGAAGCGAAAATAAACAGGCCGCTTGCTCTCCGGAGTAAGCGGCTGTTTGCCAATTCGAAGCATTGCTGCGCAACAAAAAAATAAGCTCAACGCAGAAAAGCCCGGTTGGAGAGAAGTTCTTTGAGCCTCATCGCCAATCCGGGACCATTAATCCTGATTTCTATTTGCCGAAACGGAACCAGCTTAGCTTGGTTTCGCCTTCGCCCTGAACTACCAGATACACGTTAGGATTGCCGCCAGCGCCAGCCGCTTGTTCAATCGAGCCGGTTGCAGTCTGCCAAGCTGAGCCTGCGTGCAGCGTGCAGCTGCCAGCTAACGGCCCGTCCGGAGCATCCAGGCGAATCTCAATAACCGCGCCTTTCGCTGACAACGCTCTTAGTTCAAAGAAGCAAAGCTCTTCGCCAAGCGCGGCATCATCATAACGAAGCCATGCAACGGATGAAGTTGTCGCGGCGCTGTCGCCGCCTTCGGTATTGTCGCTGATCATCATGTTGGAGTAGTCATCATAATTCACGGCGGCAGTAACCTGGGACAAATTACGAGGCGGAATCGTCTCGCCCGCAACGCTTAACGTACCTTCCAGGCGGATATCGCCGGAGGAAGCGCCAACGAGGAAAGCGTAGCTGCCTTGCTCGACGCACATTTTGCTGCGGGTAACATCCCAGAAGGCGAGAGCCGAACGATCCAGCCCGAAGCTGACTTCGACCGATTCGCCGGCAGAAAGCGCAATGCGATCAAACGATTGGAGCTGTCTAAGCGGACGTTTCACGCGGGAGTCCAATGCTCTCGTGTACAGCTGAACGACTTCTTCGCCGCTAACGTCGCTGACGTTCGTTACGCGTAAGGTTGCTTTAATCGCTTCGCCGGATTGCTCCAAATTCAAAGCGTCGTATTGGAAGCGGCTGTAAGACAGACCGTGTCCGAATGGATATAAAGGTTTGCCGGCAAAATATTGGTAAGTACGTTCGCTTTTAATAATATCGTAATCCATAAATTCGCCAAGCTGATCGGCCGACTCGTACCAGGTCATGTTAACGCGGCCCGCCGGATTGTAATCGCCGAACAGAACATCCGCAAGCGCACGGCCAAGCTCTTGGCCCGCATGCGACATACATACAATGGCAGGAATGTTCTCCTGAACCCATGGCATCGCAAACGGATAGCTGCCTACCACCACAACAACGGTGTTCGGGTTAACGGCATGAACCTCGCGGATGAGCTTCTCCTGATAAGCAGCCAGAGTCAGATCAGGACGGTCAATGGTTTCTTTGCCGTTAATGAGCGGGTGGTTGCCGACAACAACAACGGCAACTTCGGCATGGCGCGCTGCGGCAACGGCTTCCTGAAGACCGTCGGTTTCTTTTTCAATGGCAAAAGGCTCCGCGATATGAGCATCGCCGTCTTGAACCTCAAGAGCGCCGGTCTCTGCGTTTACCGTTACGGGACGGTTGTTCCAAGTGGTGAAGGTAACAACATTCTCGTCCTGCTGCGGACGAACATGGAACACTTCCTTCGTGAACCATTCCCAGATATGCTCCGACGATGCCGTAACTTTCTCGTCGTCCGTCGTTAAGTACAGCTTGTTGTTCTCGGCGATAATGGTGTGGCTGTCCCAGCCCCAATCGGTGGTCTCGAACAGCTCGGCAGCGTCAGCGCCTTGCGAATTAGCGGCAAGAGGATTCTTCTCGCCGTCCGTTATGGTCACATACCGGCCGTTCTTCAGCGACTTAAGTTTAACGCGGTTGCTGCCGGTAGCCAAGGTTACGGTTTGATCGGCACCGTTAAGCTTTGCCTTGATGCCTTCAAACGGCGTTACGGCGTACGGCATAAGGCCGCTGTACCAATCGCGGTAGACGATGCCGGCAAGCGGCCCGATAACGGCAGCCTTGGACAGCTTATCTGCTGCAAGCGGCAGAATTCCGTCGTTTTTCAGCAGGACGATGCTTTTGCGTACCGATTCAAGAGCCAGCTTGGCATGCTCCGGCTTCATAATGACCGATTCATCAATCGCCGCGTAAGGATTGCGGTCCGCAGGATCAAATTCGCCAAGACGGAAGCGGACGCGGAACGTGTTGCGAAGCGCGGTATCGAGATCATTTTCGGAGAGAAGTCCTTCTGCCAGGGCATCGCGGATTGCCTGCTTCGAGATTGGATGATCGTCGGTAATGCTGTCTACGCCGGCTTTGATCGTTAGCGCAACGGCTTCTTTGTACGTCTCGACATAATGATGGTCGTTCACGGTGCCAAGCACGTCGCCGGCGTCGCTTACCACAAATCCGTTCATGCCCCAGTCCCGCTTGACGATATTGTTCACGTCGGGATTGATGTTGGCAGGAACACCGTTCACCGAGTTGTAGGCCGTCATCATCGACAGCGCTCCGCCTTCCTTGAACGGAATTTCGAACGCTTTCAAATAATATTCGTGCTTGTTGCGGGGATCGAGGCTGACGGAGCATTCGCCGCGGTTAATCTCGTTGTTGTTGCCGATGAAATGCTTAAGCGATGCAACCGCTTTCACATAGAAAGGATGGTCGCCCTGAAGACCTTGCGTAAGCGCGGCCGACAGCTTGCCTGTCAGATGCGGGTCTTCGCCGTAAGCTTCTTCGGTACGGCCCCAGCGCGGATCGCGTTCCATATCGACGGTTGGCGCCCAGAGAGTAAGACCGTTAACGGCCGGATTGCGGTGATAGAAGCCGCGGGCTTCATCTCCGATCACGCTTCCGATTTTCTTCAGCAGTTCCTTGTCCCACGTGCAAGCAAGACCAATCGGCTGAGGGAAGGTTGTTGCTTCGCCAAGCCAGGCCATGCCGTGCGCAGCTTCGGTTCCGTGTTTGTATGCCTTCACGCCAAGATGAGCAATCTCGTCCTGATATTGGCACATTAAATTGATTTTTTCTTCCAGGGTAAATCGGTTAACCAAATCATTAACGCGCTGCTCGAGCGGCAGCTCGGGGTTTTGAAATGGGAAATTCCGTTCGGAATTTTGGGTCATGACAAGAGTCAGCTCCTTTGATTGTAAGGGGTTTCAAAAATTCTATCATGCCCGGGCAACCGTTCATACCCGAACAATTGGAGATAAAATCCCTGTACAATTAGCGGTTAAACCCCTAGAATGTAAACGCAATCAAATTTTCTGTGAGGGTGACAGGGGGCTGGCAAGATGTTTCATATGTTCTCGCACCTGCTTAATAACGTAAAGCTGAGAACAAAGCTCATCTTATCCTGCATCGTAGTTGTGTTCATTCCAATTCTTATCATTGGCGTGTTCCTGACAAACGAGCTGCGCAATATGGCGCTGGATAACGCGATGGAGCAGACGCATACAAACGTACAGCGCGTCAAAGCAAGGACGACCGAGCTGATGAATGTCGCTTACGACAGTGCTTACCGTCTGGAGAACAGCCGGCTCGAGGCCGTGACGAACCGGAAATATGAATCCACCTATGAGGTTGTAAAAGCATATCGGGAATACACCGACTTTAACGAAATCCGCCAGCAGCATGACGAAGTCGCGAATATCCGGTTTTATATGGAGAACCCGACCATGCTCAACAACTGGGACTTCATTCAGCCGGACAACTCCATTAAGGATTCCGTGTGGTATAAGAAAGCGATAACTCCCGGAAGCGGAGTGAACTGGTACTACATGGAGGACGAGCGGGATAAACGGAATTATTTGAGCCTGGTCCGCGAAATTAATTTCTCGAGCAACAATACAAGCGGCGTGCTTGTCATAACGCTGAATATGACGATGCTAAGCAGCATCTTGAATCAAGAATCCTTCGAGACGATGATCGTCGATGAGGATAACCACATTATTGCGGCCAACCGAATCGGCAAAACGGGAAAAACGCTGCAGGAAATTGACTTCGAGCAGGGCATTGCCCATGAGAAGAGCGGGATGTACTCCGCGGATGTGGATGGCCAAGCCTCCCGGGTGCTGATCGAGCCTATTGTGCCGGAAGCAAGCGGGAATGCGCTTCGAATTATCTCCGTTTTCTCCGTAGATACCATTGTGGCGGATGCCAACCGGATTAATTCTCTTGCGCTTACCGTTATTTCAATAAGCCTTTTTATCGCGATTGCCTTGATTATTGGCGTTTCCACCATTATTACGAAGCGGCTGCTCCGCTTAAGCAAGCATATTACGAAGGTTGCAACCGGCAAGCTGGATATCGTGATGCAGATTGACGGCAAGGATGAGATCGGCCAGCTGTCCAGGCAATTTAATTCCATGGTATCGAGCATTAACGGGCTGGTCGAGGAAGTACAGGAAACAAACAAGATGAAGAGCCTGCTTGAATCCAAGCAAAATGAAATCAAACTGAAGATGATGGCTAGCCAGATTAATCCCCATTTCCTGTTTAACGCGCTGGAATCGATCCGGATGAAGGCTCATTTGAAGGGGGAAAAGGAAATCTCGCAGGTTGTCCGCCTGCTCGGCAAGCTTATGCGGCGGAGCATTGAGGTTACGCAGCGCATGACCCATCTTGCCGACGAGATGGATATTGTCCGCTGTTACCTGGATATACAGAAATTCAGATACGAAGACCGGTTATCTTATGAGCTTCATGTTGATCCGGTCGTAGAGAGAGTATCGATTCCGCCTCTTATTATTCAACCGCTTGTAGAGAATGCCGTTATTCATGGCTTCGAGAACAAGATGGAAGGCGGCGTCGTGACGGTTCGCGCCGCAAGGGAAGGCGATCGCGTCCGGATTGACGTCATCGACAATGGAGCGGGGATGACGCAGGAGAAGATCGACCGGCTGATGGAGCATCTGAACGAAACGGAAGATGCGGATAATAACCGAATTGGCTTGCGCAATGTCCATTTGCGGCTCCAGCTGACCTACGGTCCGGAGCATGGCCTTCAATTCGAGAGTGAACCGGGTATAGGGACGAAGGTTTCCTTCACCTTGCCTTTTGGGGAGGATTTGTATGTATAAAGTATTGCTGGTTGACGATGAACCGATGATCCGCGAAGGTCTTCGAACCTTGCTGGAATGGGAGAGCCTCGGTTATGAAGTGGTAGATACGGCAGCTAACGGCAAGGATGCTCTGCTTAAATGCGAACAGCATGAGCTGGATCTCATCATCGTGGATATCCGGATGCCGGAGATGAACGGACTCGAGCTGATCAAGACGATACGCGAGAACGGAGGCACCATGCATGTCCTGATATTAAGCGGCTATGCGGACTTCGAATATGCCAAGCAGGCCATTGTTCAGCGAATTGACGGCTATTTGCTGAAGCCCGTTGACGAGGACGAGCTGATGGACTACTTAAACGCCTTGAAGAAAGAGTTGGATCACGAATATGAAGCCCGCCGGAAGCAGCAGGATATGCGGCAAGGCAACGTAGAGGAGGAGCTGAAGCAGCTGCTTGCTGAAGGAAGCGCGGAGGGAAGCCCGACACAGCTGCCCGGCTCCCTGGATGGGAAGGAGTATGAACTGCTGCTCATTAAGACGCATGAACGAAGCGAAGAGGATAGGGCCGGGCATACTACTCAGATTAAGCGAAAGCTCTCGGAAGGGCTGGAGCAATCCGGTGCCGGTCTAGTGCTGGTCATGGAGCCGTATTTGCTGATCCTGCTGGGCAAAAGCCTGGAGAACGAGCGGTTCCGCCGGGAGGTGTATGCGATCATTGCCGGCGCCTGCGAGAATCTCGCTTCGGATTTCACCGTCGTAACGGGCGCCAGGGCAGCGGGCTACGCGGATATCCGGGCTGCCTATCAGAAGGCGCTGGTTCGGATGAAGCACCGATTCTTCCTCGAGAGCGGGACGATTATGCGGGAGGATCTGGAGCTGCCGGTTGGCAGTGAGGATACAAGACCTGATTTGCTCGGGATAGCGGAGAAGCTGTACCTGGCTCTGGACATTGTGAACAGGGATGCGATCAGGCAATTGATCGAAGAAACCGCTGAAGCGATGAGGGCGATCGGTTATGGGGAAGCCGAGATCAAGGCTGCCTTTGTCGAGCTTGTATCCGCAGTCCTCGACAAGCTTTCCTCCAAACGGCCGGAGCTCCCGGTGCGGGATTACCGTATGCGGATTCCGGAGCTGTACCGCGAATACCGCTTCAGCTCGCTTATCGGGCGGGTTACCGCCATAATGGAAGAAATTGCGGATTCTCTCGATAATTCTTCCGCGGATAAGCAGATCAAGCGCATGATCGACCTTATTCACCGGAATTACAAAGAGAACCTGAAAATGGAGACGCTTGCCGAACTATTTAACTATAACAGCGCTTATCTTGGCAAGCTGTTCAAGCAGGTTACAGGGGAAAACTTCAACACGTATCTGGATAAAGTACGGATGGAACAAGCGAAGCTATTACTTGAGCAAGGACTGAAGGTGTATCAGGTTGCGGAGATGGTCGGCTATGCGAACGTTGACTATTTCCACAGCAAATTCCGCAAGTATGTAGGCTCTTCGCCGTCTGTTTATCGCAAGAAGGAATCGTAAGAAGAACGCATGGTTTTCTCTGACCCTGAGAAAACCATGCGTTTTTTTATGCGGTGAATCCGCTTACACTAATTTTTATATGATTTTATGCCAAATCCTTTGGGTACCGATATCTGCCATGTATCCGTTATCATAAATGCATAAGGCAGGAGGGATTCCGATGAAAGCGGTCACAACAAGCGTTCCGCAGCAGACGCGCAAGTTAAAAGCAGAGAGAAATTTTTGGAGAACAGCTATCCGCAACAGATACTTATACATGATGTCGCTGCCTTTCATAATTTGGGTGTTTGTATTCAGCTATTACCCATTATGGGGCTGGACGATGGCCTTCCAGAAATTTAAACCGGCGAAATCATTCTGGGAGCAGGATTGGGTAGGCTTCGAGCAATTTAAAATCTTGTTCCAGGACGATACATTCTACCTCGTTATGCGAAACACGCTGGCGATGAGCTTTATGGGAATTATTGCAGGCTTTGCCGTGCCAATCGTGTTCGCGGTCCTGCTTAACGAGGTTCGGAGCATGGCATTCAAACGGTTCGCGCAAACGATATCGTATCTGCCGCACTTTGTATCCTGGGTTGTTGTGGCAGGCATCGTATCGAAGATGCTGTCGGCCGACCACGGTACGGTCAATGAGATTCTGATGTGGCTTGGCTTTATTGATACGCCAATCCAATTCCTGGCGAAGCCGCATTACTTTTGGGGGATCGTAACGATCTCGGATGTGTGGAAAGAGATGGGCTGGAATACGATTATCTACCTTGCAGCTATCGCGGGGATCAGCCAAGAGATGTATGAAGCGGCTAGAGTAGACGGTGCGAACCGTATCCGCCAGATTTGGCACATAACGCTGCCAGGCATTCGTTCAACGATTGTTATCCTGCTCATTATGTCGATCGGTCACTTGATCCAGATCGGCTTCGAGAAGCAGTTCCTGCTTGGCAATAATCTCGTTCGGGATTATTCGCAAGTCCTTGACTTGTATTCGCTTGAATATGGCTTGCAGATGAGCCGGTACTCGTTTGGTACGGCGGTCAATATTTTCAACTCGGTTGTAAGTATTATCCTGCTCTTCGCGGCTAACGGATTATTCAAGAAAATTACGAAAGAAAGCATTATGTAAGGAGGAGAGTGGGCCATGACATCAAAAAGACTGCTGGGCAGCGCGCCTCTTTCGGATCGGCTTCTAAGCGTGATCGTATACGCATTTGTCATCTTCGTTATGATCGTAACCTTGTATCCGTTTCTGAACGTGCTTGCTCTTTCGCTAAATGATTCGGTAGACAGTGTAAGAGGCGGCATTACCATCTTCCCGCGCGATTTCACTTGGGAGAACTATACAGTTATCTTTTCCTTCAGCGGCTTAATTACAGGGTTCAAAATTTCCGTATTCCGGACGGTAGCCGGTACGGTGGTTGGCCTGATCAGCGCTTCCATGCTGGCCTTTACGCTGAGCCGGCCCGATTTCCAGGGACGCAAATTCGTCTCGGTCTTCCTCGCGCTGACCATGTACGTATCGGGGGGCTTGATTCCGGTCTACTTCCTGATTCGCGACCTGAACATGATGGGAACGTTCTGGGTTTACATCCTTCCTGGTCTCGTAAGCGCCTTTAACGTCTTTGTTATCCGGTCCTTTATGGATAGCATCCCTTATGCGCTTCAAGAGTCGGCCAAGCTCGACGGCGCGAACGATTTCACGATCTATTGGCGCATTATTCTTCCGATGGCGAAGCCGGCGCTTGCAACTATCGCGTTATTCCTTGCCGTTGGACAATGGAACTCTTGGTTCGATACTTATCTGTACAACGGTTCGAGCGAATCGCTGACAACCCTGCAGTTCGAGCTGATGAAGGTGCTGCAAAGCACAACATCGGGCAATAACGTGGACATCCACAATTCGAACATGACGCAAGTGATGTCTTCCGTCTCGCCGGAATCTGTCAAAATGGCGATTACGATCGTGGTAACGGTGCCGATCCTGCTGGTCTATCCTTTCTTGCAGCGGTACTTCGTCAAAGGCATGACATTAGGCGCCGTCAAAGGCTGATCTAATGATTAGAAGCGGTATTCTTGGGGAAACCCGTTAATACAATATGGATTTCATAAATATATAGGAGGGTTATTACATGAATCAAATCATTAAATGGTCAAGCCTGGCATTGTCTACGACGTTAGTTGCCGGATTGCTGGCTGGATGCGGCAGCAATAACAATAATGATGCAAATACGGCTAGTCCGGACGCCGGCAGCAATACGGGTTCGGAATCGGCTGCACCGGAAGATACTTCGCCGCTCACACTGACGTACTACAGCGAAGATCCGTCACCAAACTGGGCTAATATGCAAGACGAAATCGGCAAAGCCCTTACAGAGAAAACAGGCATTACCCTTGATGCGGAATTCGCGGTAGGCGACGCGGTTCAGAAATCGTCCCTGATTGCGGCAAGCGGAGAATATCCGGACCTTATCAGCGCCAAGCAAAGCATCGCTAAATTTGTCGACGCCGGCGCGGTTCTTGATTTGACCGATCTGATTGATAAGTATGCTCCAAACCTGAAGAAGCTGTTTGAAGGCAATATGAGCCGTCTGAAATACAACGATGAAGACCAAGCGATTTATGTAATCCCTTCCTATAACGGCATTGGACAAACATCCTTCAACGCAGGCGGCGGCTTCGAGCTGCAGCACCGTGTCGTAAAAGAGCTCGGTTACCCGACCATCCGCACCGTTGCGGATTACGAGAAAGCGATTAAAGACTATCTTGCCCTTCATCCAAAAGACGAGAACGGCAACCCGAATATCGGTCTGACATTGAATGCCGACGACTGGCATATGTACATCTCGGTAACGAACCCGGCATTCTTTGCAACTGGCGGTTCGGATGACGGCGAGTTCAACATCAATATCGATACGCAAGAAGTAACGTACCACTTCCGTCGTCCGGAAGAGAAAGAATACTTCAAATGGCTGAACCACATGAATGCCGAAGGTTTGCTTGATCCGGAAAGCTTCGTTCAAAAATACGATCAATACAAAGCGAAAATCGCTTCCGGCCGCGTGCTTGGCTTGATTGACCAAGACTGGGATTATGGCGACGGCGAGAAAGCTCTGAAAGCAGAAGGGAAATTCGAATACGGCTATGGCCACTATCCGGTTACCATGTCCGAAGACATCAAAGAAGCGTCGTTCTGGCCAACAGGCTTTATGGCGGGCAGCGGTGTAGCTATCTCCGTAGACAATCCGGATCCCGTACGTACCATTAAATTCCTTGACTACCTCGCTTCCGATGAAGGCCAAGTGCTTATGAACTGGGGTATTGAAGGCAAGCACTACAATGTAGAGAACGGCAAACGCGTTATTCCGCAAGAAGTAAACGATCGCAAAATCAATGACGCAACAAACTTCACAAAACAAACGGGCATCGGTCTCTACAACCTGCTCAGCGGCCATTACGGCGACGGCGTGAAAGATCCAAGCGGCAACTACTACACGACAAACTTCCCGGAGCAAATCGTGGCAGGCTTTAACGATGTAGAGAAAGAAGTTCTTAAAGCTTACAACGCAACGACTTGGAAGGACCTGTTCCCTAAAGAAGAAGAGTTCAAAGTTAAGCCTTGGGGCGCAGCATGGAACATTCCGATTCCTGGCGACAGCGAAGCGGTAGTTATCGAGAAGAAACTGACAGACATTACTTGGAAACGTATTCCTGAAGCGATCTTGGCTAAACCGGCTGATTTTGATAAAATTTGGGATGCCTACCAACAAGAGCTGATCAAAGCGGATGTGGAGAAAGCGGAAAGCATTCGTGAAGACCTGGTTAAAGCTCGCGTGAAATTGTGGAGTGAATAATACGCATTGACGATAAGAGAGCCCGATATATGCGGGCTCTCTTTGGCATCGGGAGACGGAGGATGAACGATGGGGACAATTAGGGATTGGAAGCTGTGGTATGAGCAGCCTGCTGCGCTATGGGAAGAAGCGTTGCCAATCGGCAACGGCCGGATTGGCGGGATGGTGTTTGCGGGGACGGACACGGACCAGATCCTGCTCAATGAAGATACGTTATGGGCAGGTTTTCCTCGGGACCCGATCAATTATGAAGCCCAACGATATTTGGCGAAAGCAAGACAGCTTATATTTTCCGGGAAATATGTCGAAGCCGAGAAATTGATTGAATCTACGATGCAAGGAAGGGATGTCGAGCCGTATTTGCCGCTTGGCGGTCTTTCCATTGTGCGAAGAGAGGAACGCGAGCCCGCAGTGTCGCAATATAGGCGCGAGCTTCATCTTAACGAAGGGATAGCTGCGACCGGGTATCAGGATGGAGATGTAACGATCCAATCCCGCTATTTCGCAAGCGTACCGGATCAGGTTCTTGTAGTCAGATACGAGGCTTCCGGAGGAACCATGAACCGCGACATTCGGATCGATTCCTTGCTCCAGTACAAGCTTGCTGAAGCAGAAGAAGGATGTTTGCATCTGATTGGACAAGCACCAAGCCATGTGGCTGGCAATTATCATAAAGATCATCCGCTGGATGTGCTTTATGAAGAAGGGCTTGGTCTGCCGTTTGAGATCCGCGTTCAGGTGGAGACGGATGGAATCGTTACGAATGATGACAATGGCCTGCAAATTCGGAATGCCGCTTATTTCAACGTGTATTTGGCAACAGAGACAGGATTCGCCGGTTATAATCAGTCTCCGGATCTGACGGCTTTCACGGCGCGTTGTCTGGAGCGGCTTCAGGCTGCAGCAGCACGAGGATTTGAAGCGCTGCGCAAGCGTCATGTTGAGGATCATCGCTGCTTGTTTGACCGTGTATCGTTCTCTTTGTCAGATGAAGCCGCCGAATATGACAAACCAACGGACCGCAGGCTTGCCGACTATCAGACGACAAAACAAGACCCGCATTTGGAAGCGCTCTACTTCCACTTTGGCCGTTATCTGTTGATGGGAAGCTCGAGACCGGGCACTCAGCCGGCTAACCTGCAGGGGATCTGGAACCATCATGTTTCACCGCCATGGCATAGCGATTATACGATAAATATTAATACGCAAATGAATTATTGGCCGGCGGAAGCGTGCAACCTCAGTGAATGTCATGAGCCGCTGTTTACCATGCTGCAGGAAATGAGCGAGACCGGCTCGCGAACGGCACGCATTCATTATGGCAGCCGCGGCTGGACGGCTCATCATAATGTGGATTTATGGCGAATGACAACGCCAACCGGAGGAAGCGCAAGCTGGGCATTCTGGCCGCTTGGCGGAGCTTGGCTTGTCCGGCAGGTATGGGAAAGCTACCTGTACAATCTGGACAAGGAGTTTCTCGGGGAACAAGCTTATCCGCTCCTGAAGGGCGCTGCATTGTTCTGTCTGGATTGGCTGATTGAAGGACCAAGCGGCGACTTGGTTACCAATCCTTCGACCTCGCCGGAGAATAAGTTTCTAACCGCAGATGGGGAGCCATGCAGTGTTTCTTATGGATCCACGATGGATATTGCAATTATCCGCGATTTATTCCATAACTGTCTGGAAGCCATTGATGCGCTTGGTATGGAAGAGGCGGCATTCCGTGACGAGCTGCTTGCGGCATTAGACCGTCTTCCATCCTACAAGATTGGCCGTCATGGACAGCTGCAGGAGTGGTATG
Organism: Paenibacillus glycanilyticus; assembly: GCF_023715145.1. Lineage (GTDB taxonomy): Bacteria > Bacillota > Bacilli > Paenibacillales > Paenibacillaceae > Pristimantibacillus > Pristimantibacillus glycanilyticus_A. Next base: position 273,097 of record NZ_JAMBNP010000002.1, read on the forward strand.
AGGATTTCGAAGAGAGCGAGCCTGGTCATCGGCATGTCTCCCATCTATATGGCATTTATCCGGGCAAAGAGATCAATGAGGATACGCCGGAGCTGCTGGCTGCGGCGGTTGCATCCCTGGATCGCAGACTCGCGAACGGCGGCGGGCATACCGGCTGGAGCTGTGCTTGGCTGCTTAATCTGTTTGCGCGTCTGAAGGATAAGAAGCAAGCCTACGGCGCTGTTCAGACGCTTCTCGCAAGATCCACTTATCCGAATCTGCTTGATGCTCATCCGCCGTTCCAGATTGACGGCAACTTTGGCGGAAGTGCCGGCATCGCCGAGCTTCTGCTTCAAAGTCATCTGAATGATATCGAGCTGCTTCCGGCATTGCCAGCCGCATGGAGAGCGGGGCAGATCAGCGGATTGAAGGCAAGAGGCGGTTATAAGGTCTCGATCGAGTGGGCTGACGGCAAGCTGAAGCGGGCGGTTATTGAGCCGAAGAAGAGCGGTATTTGCCAAATCCGGTATGAACAGACGCTTTGCGTCGAAGATGATAAGGGGGCTGCCGTTGCCCTTAACAACGGCGGATTTGAAGCTGAACAAGGACGGATTTATTATCTGTCCGTAAAAGTCGATTCGTAGAAAAAAAGTTGTCCTTACTGGATGAATGCGGTAACAGACTCCTCTCTCGCAAAATAGGATACTAGTAATGCTCGTATGAGAGAGGAGATTCATCATGACGATGAACAAGAAAGTCAGAATCAGTCTATCTCCGCCTGAATTTACGTATTTCAATGAGATCAAGTATTCGATTGGCAAAGATCCGCTAGTCAGGGTCGGCCCGCTGCAGGATCACGGAGACGGACAGTTTGTCATCTCGCTGCATGTTAAGGGACTGAAGAAAGCCAAAGCATTGGCTACCCTGCTTGTCGCCGATAAAGGGATTGGCGAAATCAACATTCATGTACAAGTCATCAGCGGCGGCAAAGCGATAAGCCCGATTACGCGTACGCTGACGCCAAAAGAAATCGCCGGTCTGTACCGGGCTGCGTTCCGTACCAACCGCTTCTTTCATTTTGTCGCCCTCAGAGTCATATTCGGAAATACCTTTGTGTATCCGGTGTTCAAAATCAAGGTTGTCCAGTTCTTTAATGACGATCTTTCCGATTTCTACGGCAACTATAATAATGTCGCGGCATTTGTCTTCCGGAATGTGCTGCGAAATGACATTAACGGCGTCCCGATTCAGTTTTCCACCGATAAGAAGAGCAGCAAAAAGAGAAAATAAGGAGAAAGCCTGTCTTCGAATGAGAAGGCAGGCTTTTTTTGCGTTTCGAATCTGCCTCTTGCGAACGGGTACACTTGTCAAGTAAATTGATTGTTATACATTCATGTGAAGGACTGAGCTCTTATGCTGACCCGATGGTTCCGCAAAATAACGCCGGATACGTTTAAAAACCGGATATTGCTTTCACTGCTGATTTTTATTCTTGTCCCGATTGCCCTGTTATTCCTGTATAACTTCCGGGAAACGGAAGAGCTGCTTCAACGCAATGCCTCGGACAAGAACATCGAGCAGCTTGAAGCGATCAAGACCGATCTGGTTGATCTGATGGGTCTTGTGATGAAGACGGGAATGCTGCTGGAGCAGGATTCCGTGCTTCGCCAGGTCATGCAGAAGCCGGAGCAATATGACGCCATTAACCGCAAGAAAATTGTCGAGAATAAATTCGCGGGCATCGAGAACAGCTTCTTTCTTACGGGAACAACCGTTTATTACACGGTTATAGATTTAAAGGGAAACGCTTACACCTCCTATACGCCGGCAGAGTCCCTGAATTACGGCAAGATAAGCGCGGAGGCCTGGGTTCAGGAGCTGAAGAAGGAAGGCGGACAACGCTATATCTGGCAGACGAATGACCAGTCCATGGAAATACGCGAGACGAAAGGCAATCGCATGCTCAGCCTTTATGAAGTGATGCGAGATGACGGGCTGAAGCCTTTTGCTTATGGACGGTTCAGTATTGATTACGAGCAATGGTTTACGGACAAGACGCAAGGCAGCGGCGGGGAAGGGGCTTATTTCCTGCTGGATTCCGGCGGTAATACGATTCTTCAGTCCGCGGCCGGGGATAAAGTGCCATCAGACGTAGCTGCATTGATCTCGACAGCGGGACAAAGCGAGCAGGACGATGCTTCTTCCAAGTCGATCACGGATAATCAGATGATGTATACGTACAGCAAAATCGAGGAGCTTGACGGTTATCTTGTCAAGAAGGTTCCGCTGTCTTTGCTCTTTAACGAGGTGGACAAGCAGAAGAAGCGTTCATTTGCCGTCTACTCCGCGATTCTCATCTTGTTTGTCCTTATGATTTATTTCATTTCGTCAACGGTAACCGGACCGCTGAAGCTGCTTCAGCGCAAGATGGAAACGACGGTCAAATCCAACCTGAAGGCGAAGCTGCCCGAACAGGGCAGGGGCGAAATATTAGCTTTGACCCGAAGCTTCAACTCGATGATCTCCGATATTAATGGCCTGCTGGAGAGGCTAAAGCTGGAGGAGCGGCAGAAGCAATTTGTCCGGTTCCAGGTGCTGCTCGGGCAGATGAACCCGCATTTTCTGCTTAATACGCTTAACACGATCAAGAGCATTGCGCTGGATAAAGACGAGGACGATATTTACGAAATATGCATCGCGCTGGGCAAAATATTGGAAACGACGCTTAATACGGAGGCTGATCTAATCCTGCTGAAGGAGGAGATCGTCCTCATCGAGTCCTATATGGATATCCAGCGGAAGCGGTTCGGGCATGGCATCGAGCTGCAATACGAGCTGGAGAGCGAGCTGGAATACGCGCTTATTCCGAAGTTTTGTCTGCAGCCTTTGGTGGAGAATTCGCTTCTTCATGGCTTCGGACAGTCGCAGCGGGAAGGGCGTATCGTTATACGCGCCTCAAGCCGCAACAAGCTCTTGATTCTTGAAGTCATCGACAACGGAATAGGGATTGAGAAAGCGAAGGAAACGCAGACGGCCCGGAAACGGAAGAGCATTGGCATTCAGAATCTGCGGGAGAGTCTCGAGCTGATGTTCAAAAATCAGCCTTCAGGCCTGATGCTGGAATCATCGGATGAAGGGACGCGGGTTATGATGCATTGCCCGCTTCTATTATCCAAACCCTATGTGAAGGAGGGGCATGACCATGTGGCGGACACTAATTGTTGAAGATGAGCAGCATGCAAGAGCAAGCCTGCGCAAGCTGTTTGCGAAGGCCGGCATTCCATTTGAGATTATAGGCGAGGCTGCTGACGGCGAAGAAGGATTGAAGATGATCCGGGAGCTTCGGCCGGATGTTGTGGTTTCGGATATTTTCATGCCCGTGATGGACGGCGTGCGGCTGCTTCAGCTGGCCAGGGAGGAAGGCATCGAAAGCCGTTTCGTCATGCTGACGGCTGTCAGTGAGTTCGAGTATGCGCGACAGGCGTTGGAATACGGCGCTTCTGGATATTTGATGAAGCTGTCTCTTGATTTGACGGGGCTGAGGCAAGCGATGGAGAAGGTGGCTGCCGAGCTTGCCAAGATGGAGAAGCTTCGCCGGGCGGACAAGTGGTTCCCGGAGAAGTCGGCGCAGGAGCCGACGGATCATCCGGAGATGAACCGAATTATTGCTTATATCGAGGAGCATTTCGCCGAGGATATTACGCTCAAGAGCCTGGCAGATTTTATCCGCATGGATGCGAGCTATGTCAGTGACCTGTTCAAGAAGAAGACCGGTACCACGCTGACGCATTATATCCAGAACCGGCGCATTCGGGCTGCGAAGATGCTGCTGACCGAGACGGATCGTACCGTCAGCGACATCGGCAGAACGGTCGGCTTCGAGAACGACAACTACTTCATCAAGATTTTTAAGCGGTGGTGCGAAGTTACGCCAAACGAGTACCGTAAAGAACAAAAAAACGTTCTATGAATGTCCAAACGCTGTTCATCCCCCGATCGCCGGGCCGGTGATAAAGTTAAAGACGTAGCAAACATGCTGGTCATCTTCAGAAGGGGGAAGACAAATGAAAAGAAAAGGTTTGTTAAAGGTTGCGCTGATTACGACTTTGGCCGCTTCGATTCTTGGAGCATGCGGAAGCAACGGCAACAACGGTAATGCCGGGTCAAGCCCGGGCACGGCAAGCGAATCGCCGGCAGGCGGGTCGGGCGAGAAGGTAAAGCTCACGCTTTGGGGAGCGGTTCCCGCCGAGGCAGGCCCGCAAGCTGTCGTTGACAACTGGAACAAGGAAAATCCGGACATTCAGGTTGAATATGTCCGCTACGTCAATGATGATCCGGGCAACCTGAAGCTGGACACCGCGCTTATGACCGGACAGGATGCAGATCTTTACATCAACTACACGCTCACCCGCTTGCAGAAGCGCGTTGACGCTGGCGTAGCCTTGGATCTTAGCAGCAAATCCGATTATAACATCGATGATCAAATGGGTCCGGATGCCGCGCAGTGGAAAATCGGAGACAAATATTACGGGATTCCTACAAAGAAGAACATGGCGTTTATCTGGCTGAACAAAGACATGCTGGACGCAGCGGGACTCCCGGTTCCACCGGTGGATTGGACATGGGATGATCTCAGAGAGTATTCGAACAAATTGAAGAAAGACAAAGTATACGGCCTGGTGCAGCATGATGCTTCCTTTACGGCAACCATGGACGGAACGATTGCCGGTCTTGGCATTACGAAGCCGGACGGAACTTCGAACTTCGACAATGATCTGTGGAAGAAGCAATTGCAAACGCTTCATGACATGATGTTCGTAGACAAGTCGACGCCGGAGTACGGCGAACAAGTGACGAGCAAAATGCCGGTTGATACCATGTTCCTGAAAGGCGAAGCAGCGATGCTGTCCGCAGGGGAGTTTATTTTCCGCAATGCAAACGACCTGACTAATTTCCCGCATGACTTCAAGATCGCCTTCGCAACCATTCCGAAAGTATCAGCAGACCAACAGGATTACAAGTACCCGGGCGGCGTTGGCGACGTACTGTCCGTTAATGCGAAATCCAAACACCAGGATGCCGCATGGAAGTTTGCAACATGGTATGCGGACGGCGGCATGCTGCCGATGGCTAGCGGCGGACGCATTCCATCCTCGAAGAGCGTAGACAGCAAGCAAGCGATGGATCTGCTGCTCAAAGGCGTAGAAGATAAATACGACACGGAATCGATGAACAAAGTTGTGTTTGGCCAGTTCCCGTCGTTCCAGCTGAGCGTTCCGCAGCAAGCGCTTGATGCACGGAAGGAAGAGTACGAGAAATACTTCCTGAACGAGCAGGATATTGATGCAACGCTTAAAAATATGGCCAAACGCCATCAGGAATATATCAAGTAACCTAAGCCGAATATGAACAAGCCCCCAAGAGAGAAGAAGGATCCCCCGCTTCCTTCTTCTCTCTTTGTTATATTCAGGAAGCTCCATACGATTAAGAAAGGCGGCGGTTTCTGTGAAAAGGAAAAGCTGGATTCAGAAACAAGGCTGGATTGGTTATGCTTTTATTCTGCCTAATATGCTGGGCATCCTGGCATTCTTTATTTTGCCGGCCCTGTTCTCCTTCGGCATGATGTTTACGGATTATCAGTTCGGCAATCCCAACTGGAAGTTCACCGGATTAGATAATATAACTCGCATGTTCGGCGACGATCAGTTCTACTCCTCCATCAAATATACGGTCATTTTCCTGTTGTCCGTTCCGGTCTCTCTGGCCCTGGCCTTCATCGTTGCGCTTGTGCTGAACCGCAACGTGTATTTAAAGGGTCTGCTTAGAGGGATGTTCTTCCTGCCTTACATTTCGAGCGGCGTTGCCGTTGCCTTTGTCTGGATGCTGCTGTTCCAGCCATCCCAAGGGCCGATTAATGAAGTCCTTCGTTTTATCGGCATTGTATCGCCTCCGGGCTGGTTCGCGGATTCCGACTCGGCGATGTATGCCATCGACATTGTTCAGATCTGGTTTATGCTTGGCTACAACATGATCATCTATTTGGCGGCCTTGCAGGAGATTTCGACGGAACAGCTTGAAGCGGCGCGTATTGACGGTGCGAGTTCCATGACGATCACTTGGAAAATTGTATGGCCGCTCGTTAGTCCAACAACTTTTATGCTGCTTATTACAGGGCTGATTATGACGGTCAAATCCTTCTCTCTCATACAGGCGATTACGGGCGGCGGCCCGAGCGGAAGCACCACGATTCTGTCGTTGTTCGTCTACAAAACAGCCTTTAGCTACTATGAGATGGGCTATGCTTCAACGATTTCCTGGTTCCTGTTCGCGGTTATTCTCGTCATTACCATCATCCAATGGGTCGGCCAAAAACGCTGGGTCCATTACTAGAGAGGAGCATGCTCTATGATTGAAACCAATAAGAACCTCTCGGTTAAGCTTAGTGTCACGATCCTTATGCTGATCGCAGGGTTGTTTATGATCGTCCCTTTCTTATGGATGCTCAGCACCTCCTTCCAGACCCCAAGCGAAGTATTCCGCCAGTGGCTTCCTTCGAGTCTGGACTGGAGCAACCATAAGCGGATATGGACGGGAAGCTATAATTTCCTGCCATACTATCTGAACTCGCTTAAGATTTCCGTGATTGGCACAGCCGGTGCGGTCTTTATGTCGGCCCTAGCGGGTTACGGCTTCGCGCGCACGGAGTTTAAAGGACGGGATACGCTTTTTATCGTGTACTTATCCATGATGATGATTCCTCCCCAGGTCGTTTTTGTTCCGAAGTTTATCCTGTTTAACTGGCTTCATATCTACAACACGCATTGGGCATTGATTCTGCCGGCCATGTTCTCGATCTTTGGCGTATTTATGCTCCGCCAGTTTTTCCTGGGGATTCCGAAGGAAATTACAGAATCCGCGTTTCTTGACGGGGCCGGTCATTTCCGGATCTTCTTCAACCTGGTATTGCCGTTAGCCAAGCCGGCGCTGGCGACGTTTGCTATTATCGACTTCTCCTGGCAATGGAACGATTACGAGAATGCGCTTGTCTTCCTGCAAAGCCCGAAGCTTTATACGATCCCTCTTGGCCTCCAGAACTTCGTTCTGGAAAATAACGTTGACTATAACGGTATGATGGCAGCTTCGTCGGCAGCAATCATTCCTATGATTCTCATATTCCTGCTTGGTCAGAAATACATCATTCAAGGCGTATCCAGCTCGGCAGTTAAAGGCTAATTCAAAGGAGGCTTTATTTTCATGAGACAGGAGATTGTAAGATCCAATGTAACGGTAATTGGCGGAGGTCTGGCAGGCATCAGCGCGGCCATTGCGGCAGCAAGGTTGGGGCAAAAGGTGGCGCTGGTCCATAACCGCCCGGTGCTTGGCGGCAACTCCAGCTCCGAGGTTCGTGTCTGGGTATGCGGCGCTACGGGCCATGGCGTGAACCGGTATGCCCGCGAGACCGGCATTATGGGCGAGCTGTTTATTCAGAACCAGTTCCGCAATCCGGAAGGCAATCCGTATCTCTGGGATGTCACGCTGCTGGAGGCGGTAAGAGCGGAGCCTAATCTGACGCTGTACATGAATACCGATGTCAGGGAAGTGGAAGCGCACGGAGCATTGGATGCCCGGGTTATCCGCAGCGTGACGGGCTGGATGATGGGCTCGGAGCGGGAGATCACGTTTGAGAGCGAAGTGTTCCTCGATTGTACCGGTGACGGGCTAGTTGGATTCCTGGCGGGAGCGGCCTACCGGATTGGACGCGAAGCCCGCGACGAGTTCGGAGAAGATTGGGCTCCGGAGGTTGCCGACGATATCACGCTGGGCAGCACTTTGCTGTTCTATACGAAAGACACGGGCAAGCCGGTACGGTTTGTTGCTCCGTCTTTTGCAAAAGATATTACAACAACCTCCATTCCGATTAAGCGCGTGATCCGAAGCGGCGACTCCGGCTGCCATTATTGGTGGATTGAATGGGGCGGCGAGCTGGATACGGTTCATGAGAATGAGCAAATCCGGGATGAATTATGGTCTGTCATTTATGGGATTTGGGATTACATTAAGAATTCCGGTCAATTTGAAGCGGAAAACATGACGCTGGAGTGGGTAGGCTCGATTCCGGGCAAACGCGAATACCGCCGCTTCCTTGGGGATACGATTCTCACGCAAAACGACGTAATCTCGCAGCGTCCGTTCGAGGACCGGGTCGCCTTTGGCGGCTGGTCGATCGATCTGCATCCGCCGCAAGGCATGTACGCGACCGAAAGCGGCTCCAAGCATTTGCATGCGGACGGTATTTACCATATCCCGTTTGGCTCCCTCTACTCCAGAAATGTCGGCAACCTGCTGTTTGCGGGACGCAATGTCAGCGCATCGCATGTCGCGTTCGGAACAACCCGCGTCATGGCGACCTGTGCGGTAATGGGAGAAGCGGCAGGCGTTGGCGCCGCCTTGTCGGCTATCAAAGGGATTACGCCGCGCGAGCTGCGTGGACGTCATTTGACCGAGCTGCAGCAAACGATGCTGCGCATGGATGCCTCCATTATTGGTCTGCGGAACGAAGATTCAGCTGACTTGGCCAGAACGGGAACCGTCACGGCATCCAGCGCAATGACGGGCATTTTGCTTGATGAACCTTCCAAAGCATATCCTCTTGCGTCTGATGTTGGCTGGTTATTCCCGGCGGAGGGCGGCTTTGAAGGCTTAACTCTTCTTGCTTCCGCTTCCGAAGCGACAAGTTTGACCGTCGAGCTATGGGATACGGGCCGTCCCGAGAATTATGTGCCGGCAAACTTCAAGCAAGCGTTGACCATAGAGGTAAGAGCCGGTGAGAAGCAATGGCTTGATTTGCCCGCGGACGGCGCGTTATTTGGCAGCGAGCCTTGCAACGTGTTTGTCATTGTCCGGGCGAATGAGGCAGCAAGCCTCTATACGTCAGCTGTTCCGGTTACCGGCGTGCTCGCGTTCGAGAGGGGAGTCAAACCGATCGTCAGCTCCGACCTGGAAGATCATCAGCCGGATCAGCCCGTTATTGAATGGTCGATGAAGCGTCTTGTCCGCAAGCCTTTCTGCTTTGCCGTCGCCACTAGCGCTTTTGCGCCGGAAAAAGTGATTGACGGTTATGCTCGTCCGTACGGCGGACCACATCTATGGGTATCCCAGCCGCTGGCGGAAGGACGTGAAGAATGGGTGGAGGTCGCCCTTGCCCGGCAAGCGGATGTAAGGGAAATTCATCTGACGTTTAACGATGATGTCAATGAGGACCTTATTAATCTGCATCACCACGAAACCCCGTTCCTGATCATTCCGGAAGTTGTGAAATCGTACGAGGTTCAGGCGTGGGTGAACGGTGAATGGCAGACAGTCGCCTATGACAATGAGAACCGGACGCGCAAAGTCGTGTTTACTCTGGAACATCCGGTAAGAACAGACCGGATTCGGACTGTCGTAAAGGAAACAAACGGCGGCGAACGTGCTGAAGTGGTTGAGATCCGTATTTACGAATAACGATATTGATATGAAAAACAGGCTGGAATCCGCGGATTCCAGCCTGTTTTATTTGCATCATAGGGTAAGCATGTTTTCCATCGGACTCTTAAATACGGTTTGACTCATTAACGAAGCCAGCTCTTCCGGAGGAAGATTCATATCCGATTGAATCCAGCGGACAAGAATGCCCAGATTTCCGTTAATGACGCTCTCCATCAAGAGATCCCGTTTGATTAGATCAGCCCCGTTACAGCTTGATAATATGGATTCAAACCGGGCTAAAGCATTTTGCCGGATGACCTTAAGCAGGCCTTCCCGGAAATGGGGCCGGCTATGAGGACCGGTAAGAATTCGCAGTACCTTATGATGCTGCTCCATGTATTGGAAGATCGGGATGAAATATTGCATGAATTCCCCGTTTTTCTCGGACAGGTATAAGTGGCGGGCTTTATTTCCCCGTTCTTTGATCGCTTCCAAATGCTCATTCTCAATACTCGTGATCAGATCCTCGAGGTTGAAGAAATGAAGATAAAAGGTTCCCCGGTTAATGTCTGCTGCCTCGGTTAACATCTTGATGTGAATTCGTTCGAGCGGCAAGCTCTCATAGATATGCAAAAAGGTATCCATGATATGGACGCGGGTATTGGCGGAAGACGTATTCATAATTAAACCTCAATCTTTTTGGAGTGATACGACATATTCGGAATTCTATTTATTGAGATTCGGGAGTCGTGTATGACAATAAATCCCGAAATCTCTTGCTCTCTAGAATACCATATCCTTTCCAAGCAATCGACAGCCAACAACCGGGGGTAATTTTTTTCGCAAGAGGAATTGAAAAATGCAGGGCGGCGTGTATAATGGAGTTAAGCGCTTAACTAATTTTACTTAATTTATGTATAATATTGTCGAATGAAGTCTTTAAATTTACTTAGTTTACTTACATTAAGCGATTAACTTAATAGGAGGTACTATGACAACGATTCGATTGACAATGGCGCAGGCTTTAGTAAGGTTTCTCGATGCCCAGTATGTTTCGGTTGATGGCGAGGAAACGAAATTCGTTCAAGGTGTCATGGGGATATTCGGTCACGGCAATGTAACGGGGATTGGCGAGGCATTAGAGTACAGTCCGGGCAGCCTGACCTTGATTCAGGGGAAAAACGAGCAGGGCATGGTGCATGCGGCTGCAGCCTTTGCCAAGCAGAAGAACCGCCTGCAAATTTACGCTTGCACCTCTTCTATTGGACCAGGCGCGCTGAATATGGTAACCGCCGCCGCAACCGCTACCGTAAACCGCATACCGGTATTGTTACTACCGGGAGATAACTTTGCGTCCCGCCAGCCGGATCCGGTGCTTCAGCAGCTGGAGGTTGCATCTGACTACACGGTTTCGGCGACGGATGCTTTCAAGTCGGTCAGCAAGTATTGGGATCGCATCGTTCGTCCCGAGCAGCTGATGGCGGCAGCGTTTCAGGCCATGCGGGTATTGACGGATCCGGCAGAGACGGGAGCTGTCACATTAGCTCTCCCGCAGGATGTTCAGACGGAAGCTTACGACTATCCGGAAGCGTTTTTTAGTAAGCGCATTCATTATATTGACCGCCGGCCGCCTGCCCAAGACGCGGTACAACGTGCGGCAGAGCTTCTAAGAGGAAAGAAAAGACCGCTTATTATCGCTGGCGGAGGCGCATTGTACGCTTCGGCCACTAACGAGCTCCGTGCTTTCGCTGAAGCCTTTCATATTCCTGTTGCGGAAACGCAGGCGGGCAAAAGCGTACTGCCTTGGAATCACCCTTTGAATGTAGGAGCCGTTGGGGTTACGGGCACGCTTGCGGCTAATCTTCTGGCTAGGGAAGCGGATGTTGTTATTGGGGTTGGAACCAGATATTCGGATTTCACGACTTCTTCCAAGTCGGCCTTCACAAATGAAGAGGTTCAATTTATCAATCTAAATGTCAGCACTCTTGATGCCGCCAAGTGGGGCGGAGCTGCCTTGACGGGGGATGCGAAGCTTGGACTGACGCTTCTGGCCGATGCTCTTGCGGCAACCGGCTACAAAAGCACTTACGCGGACAATGAAATTGCGGATTTGAAGAAGACCTGGGATGCCGAGGTAGACCGGCTTTATGCCTTGGAGCATGAACAAGGACTTGCCCAAACCCATGCGCTAGGCGTTATTCAAAACACGATTGATCCAAGCTCTGTTATTGTTTGCGCGGCAGGCAGCCTGCCGGGCGATCTGCACCGTCTGTGGAGACCGGAGCAGCCGAAGACGTACCATATGGAATACGGTTTTTCCTGTATGGGCTATGAGGTGAGCGGCGCATTCGGCGCGGCGCTGGCAACAGCCGGGGAAGACCGGGAGGTATACGCCGTTGTGGGTGACGGAAGCTACTTCATGCTGCATTCCGAGCTGATCACAAGCCTGCAGGAAGGCGTGAAAATCACGATCTTATTATTCGATAACCATGGCTTCCAATGTATCCATAACCTGCAGCGCGGCCACGGCAGCGAGGGCTTCGGCAACGAGTTCCGTTACCGCGAAGCTTCGACGGGCAAGCTTACCGGCAGCTATATGCCGATCGACTTTGCGGCCCATGCCCGCAGTCTCGGGGCGAAATCTTATAAGGTATCTTCCTCGGAGGAGCTTAAGGCGGCGCTCGAGCAAGCGAAGCAAGAAACGGTATCTACCTTGATTGAGATTCCGGTCGTGCCGGGTACCAATACATCCGGTTACGAGTCCTGGTGGAATGTTGGCGTGCCGGAAGTATCGGTCAGCGATAAAGTGCTTGATGCGCATGAGGATATGAAGCAGCGGATTCGCGCCGCAAGAATGATATAAGAGGCTAAGGGAGCTGAAGCTGATGAAGTCATTGCCGTTTAAGATTGGTGCCCATCCGATCAATTGGGTCGGGGAAGACGTGAAGGAACACGGAGCGGATACGACTTACGAGCAGATTATGGATGAGATGCAGCGGTTAGGTCTCTCCGGAACCGAGATGGGACGCAAATATCCGGACGACCCCGAGATTCTGAAGCAGGAGCTTGGGAAAAGAAACTTGCAGCTTGTATCTCAATGGAAGTCCGTGCTGTTCTCGGATCCTTCCTATCGCGAGGAGGAGCTTGCAGCCTACGAGGAGCATGTCAAGTTTCTGAAAGAAATGGGCAGCACCGTCATCAGTACCTGCGAGGTAGGCGGTTCGCTTCATTTCGATCCCCGCCGCACGCCTAATGAGACGGAAGTTATTCCGCTCGACGAAGCGGGCTGGCAGAGCCTCGCTGAAGGATTAAATGCAGCCGGTGCGATAGCCAAGGCGCATGGCCTCAAGCTTACCTATCATCATCATGGGGGTACGGCCGTAGAGAGCCCGGAGGAAATCGACCGCCTGATGGAGCTCACGGATCCGGGCCTGGTCTACCTGCTGTTTGATACGGGTCATGCCTATTACGGAGGCGCAGCTCCGCTTGAAGTCCTAACCAAGCATTACAGCCGGATCGCCTATATCCATCTGAAGGATGTCAGACAGCATGTGCTGGATGAAGCGCGTGCGGAGAATGCGGATTTCATTACCTGCATTCGCAAAGGCGTATTTACGGTTCCGGGGACAGGCGATCTTGATTTCAAGCCGATAGTCGAGGAGCTTCTGGCCCTCGGTTATAGCGGCTGGGCGATGCTGGAAGGAGAGCAGGATCCTGCAAAGTATCCGGCATATGAATTCGCAGCCAAGGCGATAGCTTACCTGGAGTCGCTACTTCCTACGAAAGCGGGGGAATCCCAATGAACGACATCAAGTTTCCGCTGGACCGGACACTCGATTTTACGGCCATCGGCCGCTTATGCATAGATCTAAACGCCAATGAAATCAACCGTCCGATGGAGCAGACCAGTACGTTTACGAAATACGTGGGCGGATCTCCGGCCAACATTACGATCGGAATGTCGCGGTTTGACCTGAAGACGGCTTTTATCGGCAAAATCGCCAACGATCAAATGGGACGCTTCATCCGCAGTTACCTGGAGCAAAACCGGATTGATACAAGCAATGTCGTAAATGACTACACGGGCGCGGTTACCGGACTTGCTTTTACCGAGATTAAGAGTCCAACCGATTGCAGCATCTTAATGTACCGCGACAACGTCGCCGATCTGCTGCTTACTCCCGGCGAAGTGAATGAGGAGCTGATCGCGAAATCCAAGCTTCTGCTGATCTCCGGTACCGCGCTTGCGCAAAGCCCGTCTCGCGAAGCGGTATTCCAGGCGCTGCAATACGCGAAGAAGCATGGCACGGTTATTGCCTTTGATCTGGATTACCGCCCTTATACATGGAAATCCCAAGAGGAAACGGCTGTTTATTATAATCTCGCGGCCGAGAAATGCGACATCATTCTGGGCACGCGGGAAGAGTTCGACATGATGGAATGCTTCGAGCAGGAGCATAGCGACCAGAACACGGCATCCAGATGGTTCAATCATTCCGCCAAAATCGTTATTATCAAGCATGGCAAGGATGGCTCCATCGCTTACACGAAGGACGGGGTAAGTCACCGGGCCAAGTCGTTCCCGGCCAAGGTCATCAAGACCTTTGGCGCCGGCGACTCCTATGCGGCAGGCTTCCTGTACGGCGTGATGCAGGGCTGGACCCTGGAGAAAAGCATGGAGTTCGGCAGCGCTTCCGCGTGTATCGTCATTTCCAGCCACAGCTGCTCCGACGCGATGCCAAGAGCCGAGCAGGTTCATGAATATATTGCCGCTTGCGAACGCGGTGAAATCGTAGTCTGATTCGCAAATACGAGGAAGAGGTGCTCCTATGACACAACTATTAAAAAACTGGATTGGCGGACAATGGGTAGACGCGGTATCGAAACAAAGCGATCCCGTCTACAATCCGGCTACGGAAGAAATTCTCGCAAACGTTCCCTTGTCTACGAAAGAAGACGTCGATCTGGCTGTTCGTACGGCGGCAGAAGCATTCAAAACATGGAGCCGCACGCCGGTGCCAAAGAGAGCGCGTACGCTTTTCAAATACCAGCAGCTCCTGGTGGAGAACTGGGAAGCGCTTGCCAAGCTGGTTACGCTTGAGAACGGCAAGAGCTATGCAGAGGCTTATGGCGAAGTGCAGCGGGGGATTGAATGCGTGGAGTTTGCCGCGGGCGCTCCGAATCTGATGATGGGCAAACAGCTGCCTGATATCGCTACGAACCTGGAATCCGGCATGTACCGTTATCCAATTGGCGTTGTTGGAGGCATTACTCCGTTTAACTTCCCGATGATGGTGCCTTGCTGGATGTTCCCGCTTGCGATTGCCTGCGGCAATGCCTTCATCCTGAAGCCTTCGGAGCGGACGCCGCTTCTGGCTAACCGACTAGCCGAGCTTCTCCAGGAAGCGGGGCTTCCGGACGGCGTGTTCAATATTGTCCATGGCGCTCATGATGTCGTTAACGGCATGCTGGAGCATCCGTCGATTCAGGCTATTTCGTTCGTAGGCTCGCAGCCTGTTGCGGAATACGTATACAAAACAGCTTCGGCGCATGGCAAGCGCGTTCAGGCGCTGGCCGGCGCGAAGAACCACTCGATCGTTATGCCGGACGCGGATCTGAATCTGACCGTGAAAGAAATCGTCAACGCCGCTTTCGGCTCCGCAGGCGAACGCTGCATGGCATGCTCGGTTGTTGTTGCGGTAGGCGAGGTGGGCGATACGCTTGTGAGCAAGCTGGTTGAAGCGGCGGATAACCTCACGATCGGCAACGGAATGGATGAAGGGATTTTCCTTGGTCCGGTTATCCGCGGACATCACAAGGAGCGGACGCTGAAATATATCGACATCGGCGAAAAGGAAGGCGCGCTGCTTATCCGCGACGGACGCAAGGACGCTGCTTCGGATGGCCAAGGCTACTTTGTAGGGCCAACGATCTTTGACCAGGTGCAATGCGAAATGAAAATTTGGGAGGACGAGATTTTCGCTCCGGTCCTGTCGATCGTACGGGTTGACACGCTGGAAGAAGCCATTGAGCTGGCTAACCGTTCCGAGTTTGCGAATGGGGCATGCTTGTTCACGCAAAGCGGTGCTTCGATGCGCCAATTCCGCGAAACGATCGATGCGGGCATGCTTGGCGTTAACCTCGGGGTTCCGGCTCCGATGGCCTTCTTCCCGTTCTCCGGATGGAAGAAATCGTTCTATGGCGATTTGCATGCAAACGGCACGGATGGCGTCGAGTTCTTCACCCGCAAGAAAATGGTCACAACTCGCTGGTAACAGATAATACGGGAGGTCTATTCGATGTCAAAAGTGAAAATCGGCATCATCGGCGCTGGCCGAATTGGCAAGATACATGCGGAAAATCTGCTTAAGCACCCTCAGGTTGAGATTGTTGGAGTCAGCGACCTGTTCGCCGGACCCGAGCTTGAGGCTTGGGCAACAGAGAGAGGCATTGGCCTCTTGTCCAAGGATTCAAACGATATTATTCAGCATCCGGATATCGACGCCGTCTTTATTTGCTCGTCCACGGATACGCATGTGCCGCTGATCAAGCAGGCCGCGCAAGCCGGCAAGCATATTTTCTGCGAGAAGCCCGTCAGCATGTCGGTTGCGGAAACGGCCGAAGCGATTGCGGCGGTCAAGACGGCGGGGGTGAAGCTGCAAATCGGATTCAACCGCCGCTTTGACCATAACTTCAAGCGCGTGAGAGAGCATGTGGAGTCGGGGACAATCGGGGATCTGCATATTGTGAAGATCACCTCCCGCGACCCTAACCCGCCGTCGAAGGAATACATTCAAGTATCCGGCGGTTTGTTTATGGATATGGCGATTCACGATTTCGATATCGCGCGGTTCGTATCCGGCAGCGAGGTTGTAGAAGTGTTCGCCCAGGGCAGCGTCCTGATCGATCCCGTATTCGAGGAATGCGGCGATATAGATACCGCCATCGTAACCTTGAAGTTCGCAAACGGTGCGCTTGGCGTCATCGACAACAGCCGTCAGGCTGTATACGGCTACGATCAGCGAGTGGAGGTCTTTGGTTCAAAGGGCAGCGTAGCGATTGCCAATGACCATCCGAATACGGCCGTTGTAAGTACGGCTCAAGGAATCGTCTCCGACAAGCCGCTGCATTTCTTCCTGGAGCGTTACATGGCGGCTTATGCGGACGAATCCAAGCAATTTATCGATAGTCTTGTGCTCGGAACAGCGCTCCCGGTAACGGGGGAAGACGGCCTGCAGGCAGAGCGGATCGCTTTGGCCGCCAAGCTGTCCTGCAAGCTGAATCGTTCCATCAAGCTGGCGGAGCTCGACGAGTTAATTCTGCAATCCGCCAGATCATAACGGAGGTAAACAAATATGTCGAAGCTTATCGTCACTCCAGAGCAAACCCCGGGTTCTGACGGCTCGGTCTTATCGATTACGCCCGAATCGGCAGGCTGGGAATACGTCGGCTTTGAAGTTCTGAAGCTGCAAAAGGGCCAGACCGTTCATAGAGAAACAGAAGACAAGGAAGTGTGTCTGGTTCTGTTAAGCGGATTGGCGAATGTAAGCGCAGCAGGCCAAGAATGGCGCGAGATCGGCCGCCGCATGAGCGTGTTCGAGAAGATACCGCCGTATTCGGTCTATGTTCCAAATGGCCAGCCGTATGGGATCGAAGCGCTGACAGAGCTTGAGGTTGCCGTCTGTTCCGCTCCTGGACTGGGGAACCATGAAGCGCGGCTGATCACTCCCGACCAGGTAGGGACGGAGGTTCGCGGATCCGGAAGCATGGAGCGCCTGGTTCAGAATATCCTGCCGGAGCAGGAGCCTGCCGACAGTCTGCTGGTTGTCGAAGTGTTCACGCCAAGCGGCCATTGGTCCAGCTATCCGCCCCACAAGCATGACCGGGATAATCTGCCGGATGAATCGCTGCTCGAGGAGACCTATTATTTCCGGACGGAGCCGGAGCAAGGTTATGCGATTCAACGGGTGTATACGGATGACCGAGAGCTGGATGAGACGCTGGTCGTGAAGAACGGCGAAGCCGTGCTGGTTCCAAGAGGCTACCATCCGGTCGCTGCGCCTCCCGGTTATGAAGTGTACTATCTGAATGTCATGGCAGGTCCGCGCCGCATCTGGAAGTTCTATAATGATCCCGATCATCAATGGATTATGAATACAACGATTAAGTAGAGCCTTTTAATTGGCCTCTTCACGGTTGCAACTGCTGATAGAAACACTCATAATAAGACATCATGGGGATAGGTCATCTATCCCCCATCTTAATGTTCAGAGGGATTCGGCATGAAAGCAACGATATACGATGTGGCCAAAGAAGCAGGGGTCTCCATTGCCACTGTTTCCAATGCCATCAATGGAAAAGGCAACGTCAGCAAGAAGAGACGGGAACAGATTCTCAAAATAATGGAGCAGATGAACTACCAGCCGAATGTGAATGCTTCCGCCTTGATGGGGAAGAAGACCTATACGCTAGGATTGCTAATACCGGATATTTCGAACCCCTTCTTCTCTGAGATTGCTCGGGCCATCGAAGATCAGGCCCATCAATTGGGCTACAGTGTCATCATGTGCAGCACGGACAACAAGGATGAGAGGGTAGAACGATATATTGGTTTGTTAGAACAAAAGAATGTCGACGGCATCCTGATCGGAACCGGGGTCGATAATCTGGATATTCTGACTAATCTGCAGGCGAAGCATATCCCGATTGTTATGATTTCCCGTGAAACCGCGGCATTAGAGGTGGATACGGTTGTGGCCGACGACTTTGTGGGCGGCTTAATGGCTGCGCAGCATTTGGCGGAGATGGGACATCGCCGCATCGCGATACTATCCGAGCAATTGAAGGTGAGCAGCGCCCGCGAACGGATCCGAGGCTTCAAGCAAGGCCTGCAGGACCGGCAAATTCCATTTGATGACGATCACATTGTTATCTGTAATTATATGATTGAGGAAGGCCGGCGCGCCGCCGGCGGGCTGCTGAGCCGCGAGGATCGGCCAACCGCGCTGTTCTGCTGCAATGACGTACTCGCCATCGGGGCTATGCAGGAAGCGAGAAGCCTTGGGATTAAGGTTCCCGAAGAGCTCTCGATAGTTGGGTTTGACGATACGATACTCGCAGCCGTCGTAGACCCTCCGCTTACCACGGTCGCACAGCCGATCACTAGCATGGCGAAGCAGGCGTTCCAGCTGCTGATCGCCAATCTGGACGAGGCTGAGCCGGTTAAGAAACGGATCGTGCTGCGCCCGGAAATCACTATCCGTCAATCGACGGCAATAGCAAAGAGTTGAATCATGCCTCCCTGAATCGGGGAGGTATTTATTTTTGCTATTTATTGGTTAATTAAGAGAATTGTCGCAACAAAACAAAAATCGTTCTATCATGATCCAAAATTCGTTCATCCCTCCGGGATGCAGGAGGTGATAAGTTAATAGACATAGTATGCGCCGCATGTGACCTATAGCAATCTGAATTCTCATGGTAACACCGAAATACGTTGTGGGGGCTATTTCGTGAACATACAAGATCAGATGAACCAGGCCATTGAATTGAAACGTGAGGAAATGCATCAAGCGAGTGACAGGTATGGTCTATCCTCCTTGATGGTCTTGCAAAAGTCCCGCGAGCTGGACATGCTGCTTAATCATTATGAAAAGAATTGCGGCTGTAAGCGCAAACGGGCGACTTAACCGCGCTTGCCTTGCCTGTCACATAAACGGAGGGGTCACAATGAGTAACGCAACGGTCAATTCCGCTATCACCGTCCGTCAATCCTATATGATGCGAAGCATTAGGTTTGATCGGCCTTCCGCTGCCTACCCGCTTACAACGGATGTGGGCATTCTATTTCCGGATGAGGGACCTGTTGGTCCATTAAGACTGCTCGTCTCTGCCGACGCCGCAACAAATTTGACGGTCGAGCTGTGGGATATTGGCTGCAAGGCTTATTGCCGGCCGCTTAACTGCAGGCTGAAGATGCAGGTCTCGATCCGGTCGGGAGAGCAGCAAGGGCTGAATATTTTATCGGATGACGGCATGTTCAGCGATGAACCCTATCATGCTTTCCTCATCGTGCGCGCCAATCCAGCTGTTTCGCTTTTCCAATGGGCAGGCTCTTTGCCTTACTATCAGCTTTCCATGCCGAATGTCTGAATCTCCGCATAGGTCGGCTGCATGATATAGGATATAAACCGCAAGACTTACACTTGAAAAAGTGAAGGTCTCGCGGTTTTTTTATCTTCTCGGTACGAGGATTTTACATGATATTCGCTATTCCATGGGCAACGATTGTTAAAAATGCATAATACGATTATACTTAAAAGATTAGATTAAACGATAAAAATCCGGAGGTTTGCTATGGTCACGCTAAGCGAAATAGCCAAAAAAGCAAATGTATCCGTAACGACGGTATCAAGAGTCGTGAACTATAATGATACGAGCGTGTGCAGCGAAGAGATGCAGAAGTTGATCTGGTCGCTCGTGGATTCTATGGGATACAAAGTCAAGAAGCGGGTCAACAATAAACAAGAACAGAAAAAGCCCGATCGTACGTTTACGATTGCTTATGTTCTTGGAACCGCTTCCTATGTGATGCAGCAATCATACAGCTATGCGATTATTAAAGGAATTGAATCAGAAGCTATCCGCAGAGGGGCGGACATTACGTTTACTTGTCTGAACCTGGATCTGTATACGCCCGAAATGCTGGGCGAGAAGCTTGTTGCTGCGAGCGTTGAGGCGGTGATCTGGGTGGCCGGCACAAGCGAAGCGTACTTCGAGGTCATGGAGCGGCTTGGTATCAAGATTACGATCGCGGGTATTGAGCCGGGCTATTATCCCGAAGACGTTGATTATGTAGGGATTGATTTCTACGCGGAGACGCTCCGCTGGATGAAGACGCGTTTCGTTAACCAATTTGAACGTGTCGGCTATATCGGACCGAAGGAATTATCGCGCTACCAGGCTTTTGTTGATGCGCACGGGATATTGGACAAGCCGGTTCAAGAGGAGTATATCCTTGAACTTGAAGGATGGACGATCGAAGAGGCGAAGACGGTTATGCAGGACTATATGACCCGGGAAGGCAAGCTGCCTGAAGCCATCTTTGCAGCCTGCGATTCCATCGCGCTTGGCGCAATGACCGTTCTCAAGAGTCAAGGGATTCAGATTCCCGACCAGGTTCGCGTCCTCGGATTCGATAATATCGAGATGGCCAGCTACTTCGTGCCCGAGCTGACCACAATCGAGGTGCCGACGTACAAGATTGGAGTAATGGCGGTGCAAGCCGCGTTGTCGAGACTTCGCGGCGAGCGCGATTTCGCCGTTCGTTATTTATTCCCGACGCAGTATATCGAACGTCAATCGTTATAGAATGATTGGAGCAGAAGAAACCGCCGCTTCGACCCGGAAGCGGCGGTTTCTCGTTTAATTAAAGTATAATCCAAAAAGGCCTTCAGATTAGTCATTTATCTGAAGGCCTTTTTCTGCTTTAATAGGTGGTTTAATTTAAACTAAAATTTTAGATCAAATATTGAAGTGTTAAAGTTTAAATGATAGTATAAATGTGGGGCGATAAACTACAATTTCCTGTTCGGTTGTAGATGGATGATTATTTTGACTTGCTAGATTTATTAGAAACGGGGAGATGTATTTGTTAGTGTCTGTGGAAGCGTTTGGTTTGCAGCCTGACGGGGGAGGAGATGCAACGCTGGCCGTTCTTCGGGCCATTGATTATTGCAGGGACATTCCTGGCGCCACGCTGGTATTCCCGGAAGGGACGTATCACTTCTGGCCTGATCTGGCGTTCGAACGCCAGTATTATATTTCCAACCACGATCAGGAGAAAACAAGAAGAATTGCTTTTCCCCTGCTTCAGATGAACGGCTTTACGATTGACGGGCAAGGCTCCACCTTTATGATGCATGGATTTACGACGCCGTTTGCCATCGATCATAGCTCGGATATCACGCTTACGCGCTTTACGATCGATTATGCGCGGTCTACCATTTCGCAAGGTACGGTCGTGCATTCGGATGAATCGGGCTTCGAGGTCTGCATACCGGAAGAATACCCGTATGAAGTCAGCGGAGGCAAGCTGATTGCGGTAGGCGAGGGCTGGAAGGAGCCGGTGAAAGGGATTATCGTGATGGATCCGAAGACCAAAGCTCCAAAGCAAGGATCAGGGGATATTCTGATGTGGGGTTATTACGATAAAGGCCGCGTGGAAGAGAGCGGTGACCGCCGCGTTCGTTACAGCGGATTTACTCATTACTCGCCTGATAGCGGGGACGTTGTCCTGCTTCAATCCGGTTATCGGGACTGTCCGGGCATCTTCGTCAATGACAGCCGTAACATCCTTGTCTCCGATGTCGACCTTCATGCCTGCATCGGCATGGGCTTTATCGCGCAAAATTCGAAAGATCTGCATCTTCGCGCTTTTAATGTTACGCCTCGTCCTCATTCAGACCGCTTATTCAGCGCTTCGGCAGACGCCACGCATTTCGTCAATTGTGAAGGGAAGATCAAGCTCGAAAACTGCTTGTTCGAGAACCAAATGGATGATCCTTGCAACGTTCATAGCATTTACGCTCAGATTGCCGAACGCCAGGGCGAAGAGCTGCTGTGCAGGCTTGTACATCCTCAGCAGAGAGGAATTCGAATATTTAGTCAAGGCGATCAGGTTCGTCTAGTGAGAAACGACTCCCTGCTGCCTTATTTCGAATCGCAGGTGAAGGCTGTACGTGCGATTAACGCCGAATATATGCTCCTTGAACTGGAAACGCCGCTTCCTTCAACGATCAACGGAGGTGACGGGCTCGAGAATCTGACGCGGATTCCCGATCTTCACGTGCGAGGGTGCGTGGCCAAGGCAAACCGCGCCAGAGGCTTTCTTATTACAACGCCGGGTCATGTGCTGTTTGAAGGCAATATCGTAAGCACGCCGGGCGCTGCAATCAAAATATCGGGCGACGCGAACTATTGGTTCGAATCAGGAGCGGTCCGAAGCGTCACGATCAGGGAGAATGTATTCGAGGATTGCAATTATTGTTACCCGTTCTGGGGAAAAGGAATGATTGATATCGACCCCGAGATCGAACAACCGGAGTTATTTGTTGGGCGCTACCACGAAGAAATCGTGATCGAACGCAATCTGTTCAGAACCTTTCATCCGGTGCTCGTATCGGGTCAATCCGTTGCTGGTTTGCGCTTTGCGGACAATCAGGTTGAGCTCAGCCGCAGGTATCCGCAAACGGATAATCTTCCTTATGTGATTGATTTGAAGGCTTGCAGCGATGTAGAGGTCTCAGGCAACCGCTGCGAGGGCGGCGTACTGGTCAGCCGGATTAACGGCAAGGAGATACAGCAGCCGCTTGCTGCCGGGAAGGAGTAATTTTGAAGGCTTGGGGTGGAACGATGGTTAGACTAAAAGACATAGCAAAGAAGGCGAACGTATCGGTTACGACCATTTCCAAAGTGGTCAATTACAACGATACGAGCGTATGCAGCGAGGAAACCCAGGCACTCATCTGGTCACTGGTGGAAGAAATGGGGTACAAGGCGAGGCGAATGGATAAGAACGGTTCGTCTGGCGGGTTACCCGCGTATAAGCTGGCTTATGTTATCGGGATGCCGAATTACGCGTTATCCGGAACGTATACGCATCAGATTATTCAAGGGATTGAGAAGGAAGCGTTCCGGCTTGGCGTGACGATGGCGTTCTCCTGTCTTAATCTGAGCCTGTATACGCCAAGGTCTCTAAGCGACAAGCTGCTCGAAATGGAAGTGACGGCGGTCATCTGGGTCGCGAGCTCGGACGATGAATATTTCTCGCTGCTGAGACAAAACAACATTCATGTGGTTGTGGCCGGCATCGAGCAGGAGCTGCTGCCCGATGATATTGATTACGTTGGCGTTAATTTCTACGCAGACACGCTTTATTGGCTGAGAACCGCGATTTTTAACCGGTTTGACCAAATCGGCTTCATCGGCCCCAGCTCGCAGGCGCGCTTCGAGGCTTACAAGGATCTTCATCTGTTGATGGGGAGGAATTATGATCCGGAATCAATCGTGGAGCTGGATGAGTACGACATGGAGAAGGCAAGGGCAGCCGTAGTGAAATGGATCAATAAGGGCTACAGGCTGCCGGAGGTGTTCTTCGCCGCTAGTGACGCGATTGCCATTGGCGCTCTTAGCGCCTTTCAGATGATGGGCGTCTCCGTGCCGGATCATGTCAAGATCGTCGGATTCGACAATATCGAGGTGGCCAGTTATGTATCGCCGGGACTGACCACAATCAGCGTGCCGGCGTTTCAGATCGGCGTTCATTCGGTTAAGGCGGCACTGTCGAAGACAAAGGGGGAGCATGAATACACGCTTCACCATATCTTCCAAACGGATTTTGTCGTTCGAGAGTCCTTATAAAAATGTAAGCGGTTTATTAAAGTATAAATATAGATTTAATTTAACTAAAACTTATTGACAATTTTACCTGAAAATTATAGTATATTTTTGTAAACAGTTTCGGGTTGAAGGTGGGATCTTATGGCTAGCGTATCATTCCGTCATGTGTTCAAAACCTATCGTTCAGAGAAGAAACCTTCCGTTAATGACTTTAACTTGGATATCGAGGACGGCGAGTTCCTTGTCCTTGTCGGACCGTCAGGCTGCGGGAAAACGACAACTTTACGAATGCTCTCGGGTCTTGAGGATATATCGGACGGAGAGATTTATATCGGAGACCGTTTCATCAACTACGTCTCCCCGAAGGACCGGGATATTGCGATGGTGTTCCAGAACTACGCGCTTTATCCTAACCTTACCATCTACGAGAATATGGCCCTTGGGCTAAAGCTAAGGAAGACGGCCAAGCATGAGATCGACATGCGGGTGAAGAAGGCGGCCCGGATTCTCGAAATTACGAACTACCTGGACAAGAAGCCTAATCAATTGTCGGGCGGGCAGAAGCAGCGGGTAGCGCTTGGCAGGGCCATCGTGCGGGAGCCTAAGGTGTTCCTGATGGATGAACCGCTGTCCAATCTGGATGCCAAGCTGCGCGCGCAGACCCGGGCGGAGCTGATCCGGCTGCACCAGGAGCTTGGAACAACGACCGTCTACGTAACGCATGACCAGACGGAAGCGATGACGATGGGAACGCGAATTGTCGTCATGAAGGACGGCGTGATCCAGCAGGCAGACACGCCTCAGCGAATCTATCAGCATCCGGCCAATCAATTCGTAGCAGGCTTTATTGGATCGCCGGCCATGAATTTTATGGCGGGCAGCATTAAAGAAAGCGAGGGGCGCCTTTATTTCGATAACAGGCGGGTGAGGCTCCGCATTCCAGAGAGCTTCTACGCGGAGCTTCGCGAAGCTCCTTCGATGCGCAATGTCATACTTGGCATTCGTCCCGAGCATCTCGTCAGCGACTCGGCATGGCTGCAGGCGAATGACAATAAAGTAAGCGCTTTAATCGATATTAAGGAGCATATGGGCGCAGACACGTATTTGTATCTGAACTTCGGAGAAACAAGCGTGGTGGCCCGAATCGACAATTCGGAGGATAACTTCCAGTTAAAATCCAACGTCGAGATCGGATTCCAGATGGAGAAGGCTCATTTCTTCGATGCGGAGACCGGAGCGAATCTCCGTACGGACAGCCGGCGGGGGCAGCTATGAAGGTCCGGAAGAGATATGTGTACTTAAGTCTGATGGCTCTGATTGTTCTCTTCTATGTCTATCGTTCGCTTGATGAAGGAAGCAAGGTTTTCCCGGTTCTCGCCGCGGAGAGCATTAAGCTTGAAGGCTTCAATGACGGCGAAGGCAGTCCTTATTATTATGAAGTGCTTAAAGGCTATACCTCCGCAAGGACCGGCAATTATGAAGGGCAGCCGGTAAACGTAGATCCGAAGGAATATTCGGGGAGCGGCGACAATGCCAAGCATTCTGTTGCAAGCGGTTCCACGGCAGGCTCGCAATCGTTATCTTGGGATAACGGAGAAGGCTGGATCGAATGGAAGGTTGATGTGCCGGCCGATAATCTGTATGAAATGGAGCTGGAATATGAGCCGCTTCAGGAGAATAGCACAAGCTCCATCTTCTACGGCCTGCAGGTTGACGGCAAGTATCCCTTCGCCGAAGCGAAGTCGATCGAGCTGGTCAAGCATTGGAAAGACCAGACTCGTCCCTATGCGAAGGACGGACTAGGCAACGAGATCCGCTCGGCACAGATGGTTATCGAGGGCTGGGAGACCGAGAGACTGCGCAATTACAGTATTTCCTCCGAGCCGCTGCGTTTCAGCCTGAAGAAGGGACAGCATACGCTGCGCTTCCGGGCATTAAACGAACCGATGAAATGGGGCGCGATCCGGCTGGTTGCTCCCGAGGTGCTGCCTGCATACAACGAGAAAGACGCTGATGCCAAGGCGGCCTCCTCCTCCTGGTATGCCGTTATCGAAGCGGAGCATTACGCCAGCAAGTCCCATCCGTCCGTTCAGGTCGGCAGCTTTAATGAGCCTCACGTATCGCCGGATCCGAAGGGGCGCGTCATCTACAATACGATCGACGGCAACCGGTGGCAGAAGGCAGGACAATGGGCGGAGTGGGAAGTGGACGTGCCGGAGTCGGGCTGGTATGAGCTTGACGTGAAATATACGCAGCGGTTTCAAGGCAAATCAAACATCTACCGTACGATCCAGATTGACGGAGAAACCCCGTATAAGGAAATGCTGCATTACGCATTCCCTTATAACGGCAAGCTGACGGTTTACCCGATTCAGGATAAGGAAGGCAAGCCATACGAGTTCTACCTGGAGAAGGGCAAGCACAGCATCCGATTTGTTGCGGACGCTTCGCTGCTGGATCCTGCTATTCTAACGCTTCGAAGCGCGATCTCCGAGATGTTCGAGCTGGAGCAGATGATCCGCAAGGTGACTGGCGATTACGGAGCCGCGGGCGGGGATGCGAACCGGACATGGGATTTGGCTTCGTACATTCCGGATCTCGAGTCCCGCCTTGCAGGAGTCAGAGACCAGCTGCAGACGGTGGAGACGTATATGAACGGTCTTAATCAGAATACGACGGATGCAACCAGCTCCATTAACATCGGCATTGAGGTGCTGGACGATCTGGTCGCGGATATCGATAAAATCCCGCAGAAGATGGGCAAGCTGACCGATCTGCAGACCCGGCTGGGCACATGGCTGGATTCGTTCTCGCAGCAGGGAATGACCATGGACTATCTCGTTGTTAAAGCGCCTGGTGCTAAGCCGGAGCTGAAGGAATCGAACTGGGCTTCCAAGATCCCGTATACGGCGGTTAACTTTGCGCGGACGTTTCAGCTGAAATATGATACCCGCAGCGAGAAAGACGTAAAAACCCTGCAGATCTGGGTGGCAAGAGGACGCGATTACGCGAATCTGCTGCAAGAAATGGTGAACCAGTCCTTTACGCCGCAAACGGGCATTAACGTAAGCATTAATCTGATGCCGGATCCCAATGCCTTGCTCCTCAGCAACGCGGGGGATGATCAGCCGGATGTGGCCATGGGCGTGCCGATGGATATGCCGATGGATTACGCGATCCGCAAAGCTGCGGCCGATTTAAGCAAATTCCCGGATTACGAGGAAACCGTATCCCGATTCAATCCCGGCGCCATGCGGTCCTTCACCTTTAACCAAGGCGTCTACGCTTTGCCGGAAACGCAATCTTATTATCTGATGTATTATCGGAAAAGCGTTCTGAAAGGACTAGGCGCGGAGGTGCCGCAGACTTGGGAGGATGTCCGCAAGCTGCTGCCTTCGCTTCAAGAGAATGCGATGTCGTTCTATTACCCATCGAAGGACTATGCTCCTTTCTTCCTTCAGAATGGCGCCGAGCTTTATTCGAAAGACGGCCTGAAGCCGGGCTTTGATACGGAAGAGGCTTACAAGGCCTTTGCCATGTGGACGGATTTATTCAGCAAATATGATCTGCCTCGTGAAGTGCCATCCTTCTTTAATCACTTCAAACGCGGAGATATGCCAATTGGCGTAGCCGATTTCAATACGTACATTCAGCTGCTCGTCTCCGCGCCGGAGATTAGAGGCGACTGGGGAGTCGCGGCGATGCCGGGCATCCGGCAGTCGGATGGCCAGGTTGCGCGATGGGCGCCAAACAACATGCAGGCGGCCATGATTCTAGTCAAGAGCGTGAAGAAGGATGAAGCGTGGACGTTCCTCAAATGGTGGACGTCGAAGGAAGTTCAGCTGGAATACGGCAGGAACATTGAATCCTTCAACGGTCCCGAATACCGCTGGAACACGGCGAACATGCAATCGCTGGCGGAGATGCCCTGGCCTTCGGCGGACATATCCGCAATCGAGGAACAGAACCGCTGGACCCTTAATATTCCGATGCTTCCCGGCGGCTATTACCTGGGCAGGGAAATGGATTTTGCCTGGAACCGGACCGTTGTCGAGAAGGTTCCGCCGAAGGAGTCGCTGGACAAATCGTTCCTTGACCTGGAACGCGAAATGGCCCGCAAGCAGCAAAATCTAAATCTGGACGACAATTATGATCTCAGCATCCCTGTTATTGATAAGCCCTACGATTGGAGGACGGTAGAGCCATGAAAGATGTGACAATCGTTCGGGCGGTTCCGGGCACGGAAGCGAAGCAAACGAAGAAGAGCAGGATGCGTTTTGCGCCGGATATCAAGGGAATGCTCGTGAGAGCCTGGAAGGAAAGGCTGGCCTATCTGTTTCTTGCGCCTTTCCTGATCAGCTTCATTGCTTTCATTCTCGTGCCGGTTGCCCTGGCGCTGCTCATGAGTCTCACCTCCTACGACGCCTTTAACGCTCCCAAATTCATAGGCTTTGACAATTTTATTGCCCTACTTACGCAAGATACGGTCTTTATGAAATACGCCTTGCCGAACACGCTTAAATTCGCCTTTTTTGTAGGGCCTTGCGGCTATGCGCTGAGCTTCTTCATCGCTTGGCTGATTTATCAGCTGCCGAAGTCGATCCGCGACATCGTGACGCTTGCCGTTTATGCACCGTCCCTAGCGGGCGGCGTGGCGCTTACCGTTGTCTGGCAGGCGGCGTTCAGCGGTGACTATGTTGGTTATATCAATAACTTTATGATGAAATTCGGCATGATCTCCAAGCCCGTTCTGTGGCTTCAGGATCCGAAATATCTGCTGACGATCATGATTATCGTCACGATCTGGATGAGCTTTGGCGTCGGATTCCTGTCCTTGCTCGCCGGGCTGGACACCGTGAACAAGGAGTTGTATGAGGCGGGCAAAATCGACGGCATCTCCAGCAGGCTGCAAGAGGTGTATTACATCACCATTCCGTCGATGAAGCCGCAAATGCTGTTTAGTGCCGTGATGGCCATCGTAGGCACTTTGAAGGCCGGCGCTATCTCGGTGCAGCTGACCGGGCTGCCGATTACGCCGCAATACTCCGGCCATCTGATTCTTAATCATATCGATGATTATGCGTTTATCCGCTTCGAGCTTGGTTACGCGTCCATGGTATCGGTGGTTCTGCTCCTGATGTCTTATGCGGCCCTTAAGATCAGCTACAAGCTATTTAACCCGAAGGATGGTGAGTAGACATGCAAGCGCTGTTCAATCAGATCCGTCGGTTGACGCTGTTCGAAGTTGCGCTGCTCGCCAGCCTGCTGCTGCTGGCAGCGTTCCTCGCGCTGCCAATCGTGTTCATTATCAATCACGCATTCAAGCCTTATAACGAGCTGTTCCAGTTTCCTCCGACCTTTCTGGTCAAGGAGCCGACGTTATCCAACTTCTATGATCTCTTCCTGCGCTCCTCGGCAAGCATAGTACCTTTCTCGCGTTATTTGTTTAACAGCATCATCGTTACTTCCATCTCGCTCTTTGCCGTTATCGTTTCTTGTTCCATGGCAGCTTACGTATTGTCCAAATACCGGTTTGGCCTCAAGAAAGCGGTTATGGCCATGATCATGCTGTCTCTCATGTTCGCGCCGGAGACTGTGGCCATTCCCCGGTATCTGATCATCAGCTGGCTGCAGATTAATAACACCTACTTCGGGCATATCCTGCCGTTTATTGCATCGCCCGTTGCCGTGTTTCTAATGAAGCAGTTCGTTGACCAGATTCCTAATGAGCTCGTGGAGGCGGCCAAGGTGGACGGAGCATCGGAGGTCCGCATCTTCCTGCAGATCGTTATGCCGCTTGCGATGCCTGCGCTGGCGACAATCGCCATCATTACGTTTCAGAGCGTATGGAGCGACGGGCAGGCTTCGACTCTCTTCATGCAGGACGAGACGATGAAGACGCTGCCTTACTATATTACGACGCTCACGAGCGGCGCCAATAATACGGTGGCCGGCCAAGGCATGGCTGCCGCGGCGGGACTGCTCATGTTTCTGCCGAATCTCATGATCTTCCTGTTCGCGCAAAAGCGGATTATGGAGACGATGGTCCATTCCGGCGTGAAATAAAGCCAGAGAAGAGGGTTTCATATGCGTAAATACATGCCGTTATTAGGGCTTATGCTCTTGCTGGCGTTGTTGTTTCCGAATAGCGCCTCCGCAAGGGAGCCTTATTATACGTTCTATCTTGATCACGGTACCGGCGGCGCAAGCAACAGATTGTACTATATGCAGGATATCTACGCGACGGGGATGAGCGTTGCAAATGAGGGCAAGTTTTCTCTAAGCGGTCCCAGCGATCTGTATATCGACGGGAACGATCAGCTCTTCGTAGCGGATACGGGAAATAATCGCATTGTCGTGTTTGACAGAGAGGGTCATTTTCTTCGCGAAATAGGAGGGCAGGAAGGCAAAAGCGCCCTTAACGCGCCGGAAGGCGTGTTCGTCACGTCGGAAGGCGAGATGTATGTCGCCGATACGGGCAACCGCCGGATTGCGGTGTTTGACGCTCAGGGGAAATTCGTGAAGGAGTTCCAGAAGCCGGTTAATTCGCTGGTGCCCAAATCCTTCTATTTCGTTCCGGTCAAGATCGTTGTTGATGCCCGGGGCATGATGTATATCGTCTCGAAGGGCTCCTATCAGGGCCTTGTCCGAATCGACAAGTACGGGGAATTCACGGGGTTTCTGGGCGGAAATAAAGCTAGCGTGACGCTGCTGGACCGAATCAAGAAAGCAATCTTCACGGAGGAGCAGATGGCGCAAGAGAGCAGGAAGCTGCCTCAGGAACTCAGCAATATCACGCTCGACCATTCAGGCTTCTTGTTTACGGCGACGCTTGGCGTCACTGCCGACCAGGTGAAGAAGCTGACCGCCGGAGGGCAAAACCGGCTGAGCGACTCGGGGGTCATTACGGGATCCGACCAGATCGTTGATATTGCTGCCGACACGCGGGACTTCTATTATGTCCTGGACCGCAAAGTAACGGGAGATGAGGACATTGACAGCATGATCTCCGTATTCAGCCCGCAGGGCTTGGAGCTGTTTACATTCGGGAGTGTCCGGAAGCAATCGGAACGGCGCGGGGTGCTCTCTTATCCCGCCAGTATCGGGATCGATTCGAAGGACCGGCTCTGGGTGCTCGATTCGGATTTGAACATGCTCCAGGCTTACGACCGGACCGCGTTTGGCAAAGCCATTCTCGATGCGGCGTCCGACTATTACATGGGTGACTACGAGAAAGGCGCGGACAACTGGCGCAAGGTGAGCATGCTCAACGAGACGATCAACCTGACGTATCTAGGGCTGGGCGAAGCCGCCCAGAAGGAAGGACGCGTCGTTGAAGCTATGCGGGATTTCAAAATCTCTTATGACGTAGAAGGCTACTCCGAGGCGTTCTGGACCTACCGGATGGATTGGCTCGAGCGGAATTTTGGTTACCTGGTTGCGGCAATGGCCGGCCTCTGGCTCGCCTACCGCTTCGGGATCAGGAGATTGATTCATTATTATCTCGTCCGCACTCCCGAGGCCTTGAAGGGAATTACGCGGGATTTGCGGGATTGCGGATATACGATGCTGCATCCTTATGAAGGATTTTACCGGATCAAAGGAAGGAACGTTTCCTACTGGAGCCTGCTGATTATCTTGCTGCTTGTCACGGGTGTGAAGCTAGCATCCATGTACGGGAGCGGGTATATTTTCAATCCGGTTGATCTGCGGCGAATTCAGCCTTGGACAGAGCTTCTCATTTTCTTTGTTCCCGTGTTCACCTGGGTGATTGCCAACTATTTGGTCAGCACGGTCAAGGATGGGGAAGGGCGTTTCCGGGAAGTGCTGCAAGCCAGCGTGTTTGCCTTGCTGCCCTATGCGCTGCTCTCCGTTCCGGTTATCTTGCTTACCAATATCCTCGTTCTGGAAGAAGGCATTCTTGTCTCCTCCATAACGAGCATCATGTGGCTGTGGGTGGTGCTGCTGTTCTTTGTCAGCTCGCAGGTCATTCACAACTTCGATTTTATTGAAAATTTCAAAAACTCGGCCATCACGGTCGGCACAATCGGGATCATCTGGCTGTTTGTCGTCATCAGCGCAGGCTTGACGTTTAACCTGTCGGATTTCATTTATCAGCTGTATAAGGAGGTCGCTTTCCTTGGGTAGCTTAATTAACTTCAGACCACGACGGAAAGTCCTTCTCACAGCCGTCATTCTCGTCGCTGCAGCAGGGATCGTGCTTTATGCAAGAAGCCAGCTGGATAGCTCCTTGACGGATAAGACCGGTATCGATATGCGAAAGCCTCAAGCTGCAGCCGTGCTTGCGGGTAAGGTGTGGCAGGCGGATGGCGTGAATGGAGGGGGCTTTGCCGAAGCGGCGCGCAATGCCGGTTACGCTCTTGAGTTCCAGCAGTCGACGGGGCAAATAAGAGTGAAGAATCTCCAAAGCGGTCAGGAATGGAGCAGCAATCCGAGTCCATCCGCGCTGGCCAAGGAAACGGTAGCGGGCGATCTGCGCACGAACCTGCAATCGCCGTTTATCCTGGAATATTACGAGCAGGCTTCCATCCAGCGGAAGGTAGCGAACGCTCTTGGTTCGGGTACGAAATGGACGGTCACGAAGCAGAAGGACGGCATAGCCGTCCAATATGATCTGGCCCAGCTTCAAATCAAGTTCAGCTTGATCTACACGCTAACCGAAAATGGATTGCAAGTTGCGATTCCGGACAGCGAATTTGAAGAAAGCGGAAATAACCGCATCGTGTCTATCGAAGTGCTGCCGTTCTTCGGGGCGGCCGGAACGGATGAAACGGGTTATCTCTTTGTTCCGGACGGCCCGGGTGCGCTTATGCATTTCCCGCGCAGCCGCCAGCTTATCGGCAAAGGTTATAATCAGCCCGTTTACGGGCCCGAGATTACGACTAAATCATCGAATTTTGACTCGACGGCCGTGTATCCTTCCCTTCCGGTATTTGGCATGAAAAAAGGAGAAGAAGCCTTCCTGGCCGTGATCAAGGCAGGAGCAACAAAGGCGGCGATACGCGCATTGCCTTCTGGGGTGGCCAGCTCGTTTAATTCCATTAACGCCAAATTCGTTTACCGCGAGGAGTATGACCGCCGTCTTAGCCTGGGCGGTAAAGCCACAAGAGTCTTCGAGGAGGAGCGGACACCGCTCGACGGGGAGATTGAGTATTCCTTCCTGACAGGCAAAGAAGCGGATTATGTGGGGATGGCCAAGCGGTATCGCGAAGAATTGACATCGGAGGGCAAGCTTCAGCCGCTTCAGAAAGCTGATGGCCATGTGCCCTTTGAGCTGATGATTATTTGCGGCAACTCGAACCGATACAATAACGACTACGAAGCAGCTACTACTTTCGTTCAGGCCGAGGAAATCATGAAGGATTTGAAGCAGTCCGGCGTAGAGCATGCGCGCATCACGCTCGATGGCTGGCAAAGCCACGGCAGGCTTCATAATACGGATCCTTTTGATGTCGAGAAAAAGCTTGGCGGCAAGGCCGGTTTGAGGGCGCTTGTGAACAAGGCGCATGAGCTCGGCTATGAGATCGTGCTGAATGTTGATTTTGTTGAGGCCGATTCCGAGACCGACGACTTGTCTCCAAAGAACTTTGGCGTTCGTTCGGCCGAAGGCGACGTTCTGCTCTTTGACAGCGATTTTATTCTAACCCCTAATGTGACCTACCATTTGGCGAAGAAGCTGGTACATGAAGCGAAAGCTGTCGGCGTCGACGGCGTGCTGTACGAGGAGCTGGGGAGCTTTGTTACCCGCGACTACAATCCGAATTACAAGTATACGCGTGACGATACGGCTCTTATTTATAACTCGATCCTGGATATGACACGCAAGGAACTGGGGTTTGGCGGCGTATATCTCGGCAATTCCTATTCCTTTGGCCATATCGACCACATCAATGGGATACCCGGGGATACGAACCATTTCTACATGGTTGACGAGATGGTTCCATTCATGCCGATTGCCCTGCACGGCAGTATTAGCTATACCATGGCGCCGGGCAACCTGCGCAACTCCACGGAGGCGGAAAGGCTGAAGGGGATTGAGTACGGTGCCGTGCCAACCTTCATGCTGACGGCGGAGTCAAGCCGTACGTTACTCGATACGACCACGTACGGTATTTTCAGCAGCCGGTACGAGCAGTGGAAGAAGCAGGCGCTTGGGGAATATGCGGACATGAAAAGAATGGCTTCCTTCGATAATCAGCCGATTACGGATCATTATGAGAGCGAGGCCGGCGTTTACGTGACGGAGTACGGCAATGGCGTCCGCGTGACGGTCGACTACAATAACGGACGATTCGACGTGGAAGGGGAGGTGAGCCGATGAACGCCCGGGCGAAGGGAATGGCCAAGTTAGCCTATAAGTGGAGAAGTTACGGAGCGGGCTATTTGTTTATGCTGCCCTGGATGATCGGATTCGCCGTGTTTATGGCCTTTCCGATTGGCTGGTCGCTGTATCTGGCCTTTCAGAAAGTCAGCTTGTCCGGCACCGGATTCAAGTATTCCTACATCGGCATGCAGAACTTCAAGGATGCGTTATTCAAGGATAACGAATTTACGATCCAGCTTCTTGTCTTTATGCAGCAGA
This sequence comes from Paenibacillus glycanilyticus, assembly GCF_023715145.1. Lineage (GTDB taxonomy): Bacteria > Bacillota > Bacilli > Paenibacillales > Paenibacillaceae > Pristimantibacillus > Pristimantibacillus glycanilyticus_A. The sequence continues at coordinate 307,547 of NZ_JAMBNP010000002.1, forward strand.
TGATTTTTATGATTCCGATCATCATCATTTTCTCGCTGTGCGTCTCCCTTCTGCTTAATCAGCAGTTTCCCGGACGCTTTCTCTTCCGGGCCATCTTCTTCTTGCCGGTTATCTTCTCTACCGGCCAAGTGCTGACGGAACTGTTTCAGCAGGGAGCGGGAGACGTACCTTTTATCGCGCAGTACGGAATCGATACTTACGTCACCGAGAATTTCAGCAAATCGCTCGCGGATCCGCTGCTGAACATTCTTGGCATGATGATCCTGATCCTATGGTCGTCGGGGGTGCAGATCCTTATCTTTATCGCGGGCTTCCAGACGATTTCCAAATCGATCTACGAAGCCGTTCGCATCGACGGGGCATCGCCGTGGACCAGCTTCTGGAAAATCACGCTGCCTGGCGTCAAGCCGTTCATCGCCTTGAACCTGCTCTATACGATGGTCGATCTGTTCACTTTTCCGTTTAATCCCATTATGGAACAGATCAAATCGAACATGTTCAACATTTCAACCGGTTACGGTTACGCAAGCGCCATTGCTTGGCTCTACTTTATCTTCATTATGATTCTGATTGCACTCATTATGCTGTTCCTTAACAGCTCCAATAAGGCGAGGAGGGCCTAGAGATGAAGACCGAAGCTGTCGTCCGGCGGTACACGCGCCAGGTCCGTTCCTATGTTAACAGCCGCAAGGCTCAGCGGATCAAGCTGGCGGTGCTTGGTCAGCACATGAATGACGGGCTGCTCGCCAAGCTGTTTATTTACTTCATGTTATCGATTATTGCGTATTTGTACCTTCAGCCGTTTTTTTACATGATCAGCACCATGCTGAAGGGGCTCTCCGATCTGCTGGACCCTACGGTGAAATGGATCCCGCGGACGATCGATTGGGATAATCTCTCCCGCGCGTTTAAAGGACTCAGTTATCCGCGTGCCTTCATGAATTCCATGCTGCTCGCGGCGGGCGGTTCGCTGCTTCAGGTATTTGTATGCGCCATAACCGGTTATGCGCTTGCGCGGCTGCAATTTCCCGGGAAGAAGCTGTTCTTCGCGCTAGTCTTCCTGACTTTCCTGATCCCGCCGCAAGTGATCATGATTCCGCTGTATGTAACCTTCAGCAAGCTGGGCTGGCTCGGTACGCCGTTTGTCTTTCTTATTCCGGCGCTGCTTGGGCAAGGAATTAAGAGCGCGCTGTTCATCATTATTTTCCGGCAGTTTTTCCTCTCTCTTCCGAAGGCGCTCGAGGAGGCAGCGATGATCGACGGAGCTTCCATGTTCCGGCTGTTCCTCCGGATTATCATGCCGCTTGCTTCATCGGCATGCCTGGTTGTTTTCTTGTTCTCTTTCATCTGGTATTGGAACGAAGGTTATCTGACCTCCATGTTCCTCTCGGGTGATTTCATCCCGCTGTCCAACAAATTGTCGGGGCTTGAGGCGGCTATCTTCGGCGACAATCCAAGCATGGCGACGATGACGCAAAATCCGGTGACGGAAGGAACCAAGATGGCCGGCGCATTCCTGATCGTGTTCCCGCCGCTTGTTCTCTATATGATTGCCCAGCGCTGGTTTGTCGAAGGAATCGAACGTACGGGTTTAGTGGATTGACCGGCGCTGGATGGCTTGAAAGGGGTGATGCGGGAAGCAGAAGACGGGGGATATCAGGGGTCTGCAGCATTGGAAACGAATCAAGGGGAGCTAACGGCAATTCTTAGGTCTTAATAATCGATTCATAAAACGGGAGGATTAGTCCATGACAAAGAAAAGATTATCGATGATGCTATTTTCCGTAATGATGCTGTTCACGCTTATTCTGAGCGCTTGCACAAGCAATAATAACAAGCCGTCCAACATGCCGTCCGAATCTCCTGCGGCAAGTGCAGAGGCATCGGAGAAACCGTCCGAAGAGCCGGTCACGCTGACTTACATTCGCGGTTCCGCCGTGTCCCCGAATGAACAAAAGGTTCTGGATATGTTCCATGAGAAATACCCGAACATTTCCGTTAATATCGCCCTTGCCGATGGCGGCGGCGTAAACGACATGCTGGAGAAAGCTACGGCGCTTCAGGCTGCTGGTACTCCGGCGGACATTATTTGGGTCCAGGATACCATTCCGTTTGCGAAGGATAATCTTCTGGTTGATTTGTCGCCTTATATGAAGTCGGATTCGGTGCTCAGCACGGCCAAAATTCCGGCAAGCTCGCTTGAAGCGCTGCAATTCAAAGGGCAGCAGCTCGCCATTCCGCGCGCGGAAAATCCGATTATCGTTTATGTGAACAAGGATCTGCTCGCTAAGCACGGTATCGATATGCCGGCAAACAACTGGACCTGGGAGGACTACCGCGAAATCGCGAAGAAAGTGACGGATCCAAGCGTTGGCGAGTACGGCATTGCGTACGGCCATTTCAACTCCATCATTACAGCCGGGGTGCTTGGCGTAGCTAACGGCACGTCTCCTAACCTGTACTTTATGGATCAGGATTGGAAGCAAAGCCTGATGACAACGCCTGAAGCAAAAAGCGACATCGAATGGATTAAGAACCTGCAGGACGTTGACCACTCCATCGGGGTATGGGCTGATCTTGAAAAATCCGGTACGGATTGGATGAAGGGCAATGTCGCGTTCGAAATTCACGGAGTTTGGGAAGGCAAAAACAAACGCGAAAATGCCAAGTTTAACTGGGATGTATTGCCGCTTCCAGCCGGCAAAGCGAAGCAAGTCGGCTATACGGTAGGTACGGGCATCGGCGTGCTTAGCGCTTCCAAGCATCAGGATGCGGCAGTGAAGTACCTCTCGTTCATGAATACCGTTGAAGCACAGCAGATCATGCTGCAGAACGGCGACTTCCCGCTTACGGAAGACCAAGAGCTGAAGGATGCGCTGATCGAAACTCCGATCTGGAAAGGCACGAATATCCTTGCCACAATTGGCGTTGAAATGAGAGCCGAGCCGGTTGGCAAAATCGTTGGCGCTTCGGAATACGTGCAATGGTGGAGCGACGAAGTACAGCATGCATTCAAAGAAGGCGAAGATCTGAACAAGCCGATTTTCGAAAAAGCGGAGCATTTCAACGAGTATACCCTGGGTCTGCGCAAAGAGCTGGGCCTGGATTAAGATACGAAGGAGAGATTCGGCAATGAAACAAGGCAAGAAGAGGGTACCGCAATATTCCACGGCAGGCTTTTACGGAATTGAAGGAAGTCCGAGACAAGTATTTAACTTCAATCCGGGCTGGCGTTTCCTTAAAGGGGATGCACCGGGCGCTCATGAGGCGCAGTTCGATGACAGAGACTGGGAGGCAGCAGCGCTGCCTCACGGCCTCGAGATTCTCGGCGAGAACGCGAGCGGGATGCGCAATTACCAAGGTACGGCTTGGTACCGGAAGCAGTTTATTCTTCCTGAGGAGTTAAAAGGCAAGCGGACCGTTATTCATTTCGAAGCGGTCATGGGAATTGCCGATGTTTGGGTGAACGGACAGCCAGCCGTGCGGCATTTGGGCGGTTATCTTCCTTTCGCGGCGGATATCAGCCACCTTGTTTATTCTGATGGCCGGGAGAACATCATTGCCGTGCGGGCAGACAATTCCAATGATCCGACCTATCCGCCGGGCAAGCCGCAGGACTATCTGGATTTCAGCTACCTCGGGGGGATTTACCGCGATGTGTACCTGATCGCAACGGAGCAGCTGCATGTGACGCATAACCTGCTAAGTTCAACGGTTGCCGGCGGGGGTGTATTTATTGGCATTCGCGATGTCTCCGAAAGACAGGCGGATATTGAAGTGAGGACGGAAGTGGAGAATGAGGACGGGGCTAACCGCTGCTTCACGCTGCGCACCGTGCTTGAGAATGAGGACGGCAAGGAATTGCTCGTCTTCGAAGAGATGGCAGAGCTGAAATCCGGCGAGAAGGGAACATTCGTCCAGAAGATGGACGCGCGGGACGTAAGACTGTGGCATCCGAATGATCCATATCTCCATTTCATCCGGACGGAAGTGCTGGAGAACGGGAATATCGTCGACAGCTTCAAAACGAGGTTTGGCATCCGCTTGTTCGAGATGCGCGGCGACGAAGGCTTCTTCGTTAACAAATCCTATATCGGGGAAAAACTGAGCGGCGTCAACCGCCATCAGGATTACGTATACGTCGGCAATGCCTTGCCGAATTCCGGCCAATGGCGCGATGCGGTGCTGCTCCGCGAAGGCGGCTCCAACGTTGTGCGCGCCGCCCATTATCCGCTGGCATCCGCGTTTATGGACGCTTGCGACGAACTCGGATTGCTCGTTACGGTAGCGAATCCGGGCTGGCAATTCTACAATAACGAGGATCCCGTATTCGAACAGCGCGTATTCGAGGATACGCGCGCGATGGTAAGGCGCGATCGGAACCGTCCGGCTGTCCTTCTATGGGAAACGGCGCTTAACGAGACGGATGATCAGCCGGTCTCCATGCTGAAGGAAATGCACCGGATTGTCCATAAAGAATTCCCGTTCCCGGGCGCGTTCACCTGCGCGGACGTGGACAGCGCCAAAGAAGCCGGCTTCGACTTCTACTATCATGGCAGCATGCAAGACGAGAAATGCTCGCTCACCAGGGAATACGGCGATGGCGGCGAAGTCGATAACTTTGGTTCCCAGAATGCGATGACCCGCGTGAAGCGCGAATGGGGGGAGCTTGCGATGCTCAATCAGGCGATGATCCGGGCCAGAGATCTCGATGATGTCTACTCAACGCCTCCGAAGCGCGTAGGAGCAACGGTATGGTGCGGAATTGACCATCAACGGGGCTACCATCCGGATCCGTTCCTTGGCGGGGTGCTTGACCTGTACCGCGTGCCTCGTTACTCCTATTATTTGTTCAAGAGCCAATACGCTCCCGACTTTAAGCTGAAGGGGATTGAAACGGGCCCAATGGTCTACATTACCCACGAGCTGACACAGGTATCCGGCAGCGATGTGATCCTGTTCACGAACTGCGAAGAAGTCCGGTTGACCTGGCTTGGCCAAGTGATTGGCACACAAAAGCCGGAGCCGAATTACACGGCGATGCCGCATCCGCCCGTTGTGTTCAAGGATGTATTCGACTTCCATGAAATCTCGTCGAACTGGCGTCACCGGACGGGCGAGATTGAAATGGTGGCAGAAGGCTTAATTAACGGTGAGGTAGTCTGCCGTGAAGTAAAAGTCTATTCGGAATGGCTGGCCGGCGTGAAGCTCGAGGTGGACGACGTACATATCGGCCTGGCCGCCGACGGCTCCGATTTTATTCCGGTTCGTGCCGTGCTCGTCGATCATAAAGGCGTTCCGAAGGTGCTTGGCAATGAATACATTCACTTTGTGGTTGAGGGACCGGGCGAGATTGTTGACGGTCCAGTCCCGGGCGCTAATCCGATGCGTACGCAGTTCGGGACGGCAACGGCATTCGTTCGGGCAACGACGGAGTCCGGCGAGATTGCCGTAAAAGCATTCTGCAACGGTCTTGCATCCGATCAGATCGTCATTCGTTCCGTGAAGCCTGCCCTGCCGCTCATTTACGATCCTTCGTATGCGGAAGAAAGCCGCAAAGCCGAATCGAAAGCGAATGCTCCGGCTGTTGCTGCCGCGCTAGCCGTTGCCGTATCCGGCAATGATGCGGAAGCGATTCAGAAGCTGGAGGCAACCATCAAGCGCCTGCAGCTGGAGCTGACCAGCAAAGAGCAGGATATTATGGAATTGCGGGGAAGCCGCGCGTAATCGATCAGGGAGAAGCCCCGAGCATCTGTATCCATTGCTCGGGGCTTTCTTTTGCCCTCCGGAATCAGAAAGATTGGATGGTCTAAGTTCCGTCCAATTGGATGGTTACAGAAGCCGGGTTGAAATTTATGATGAGTTCAAGAACATCATCATGTAAAGGGTGGTTACAAATGAAGGAATTAATCTCTTTTATTTTTCTGACATTAGCGTTTATCTCTGGTCCATTTCTGATCGTATGGTTCGGGCGTCAGGCTATTAGCGGCGAGGAGCTTCTGGAGGCCGAGGGACAGCATCATTAATCTCGCTGCGCGCAAAGTAAAATGACGTATGCTTATTGTCCGAATTGTGGACAGCGCATACGTCATTTTTATTTCGCCAAGGTCTCTCTCAAGGCTAAAGCGAATTTATCGATACCCGTCTCGATTTCCTCTATTGAAGCCCGGGCGTAGGATAATCTGACATAACCCGGTTCGGTGCCAAACACAGTGCCCGGAATAAAAAGAACGCCATTCTTGATTCCGTTGTTCAGCAGCCCGTAGTCCTTGACTTCCTCGTTGATTTTACACCAGAGACTTAACCCGCCTTGGGGCAATTCGAAAGAAACCTTGCTTCCAAGCTTGCGGTACAGGGCTTCGGCCATCACATCCCGGCGAAGACGCAAAGAGTCTCTCAGACGCTCCAGATGAGGGGCTAGCGCATTGGATTCAAGCAGATGCGCGGCTATCCATTGCGGGAAAATGCTCAGGCCGAAATCCATCTGCTGCCGTGCGTCCGACAAGCGCCGGATGACGGCTTCAGGGGCAGCCATCCAGCCGATCCGCAGTCCGGAAGCAGCCACTTTGGACAACGAACCGATGTATAAGACACTGCCGCTCCGGTCTAAAGCCTTGATGGGAGAAGGGGCTGCTTCATCGAAAGAGGTCATGCTGAACGGATCATCCTCAACGATTGGAATTCCTAGCTGTTCACAGCAGCTTAGAACCTCTGCTTTTCGTACAGGACTCATTACGGCACCTGTCGGATTCTGATAATTCGGATTAAGAAATACCATCCGGATCCGGTGCTGCTTATATAATGCTCGGATATCATCCGGCTTAACCCCATGCTCATCTACGGATAAACCAAACAAGCGGATTCCCGCGGACTGAAACATGGGTAAAGAGTAGCAATAGGATGGATTCTCAATAGCAATGGCATCACCGGGACTGAGCAGACATTGCGTGATGAGATATAAGGACTGCTGCGAGCCGGATGTCACCAGAATCGATTCATCGGTTGCCTGAATTCCCCGCTGTTCATGAAGGAATGAAGTTATTGCCTTGCGGAGCGGGACATAACCCTGCGGATCCCCGTATCCAAGCGTCTCGCGAAACGGCAGGCTTTGCATCAGGCTTCTGATTTCTTCATTAGGCGAAAGCTCGGGAGCCAGCTCTCCGTTAGCGAAATTAATAAACGGTTCTCTGCTTTGATCCGCTTCCCTTATTCTCCGCATAAAGGGCAGATTGGGAAGAAGGGTGCCCCCTTCGACATAATGGTTCCAATTGGGGGAAGGATCCATTCCCCATTTATGTCCGCAGACGCGGGTGCCGCTTCCCGTTAAGCTCTCGATCATTCCGAGCGAGCGAATATTCTCATAGGCTTGTACAATCGTGCTTCGATTAACGCCTAATTGATCGGCCAGTTTGCGTTCCGAAGGCAGGAGACTTCCGGGAGGCAGTTCTCCTAGTGTAATCCTCTGCTCCAAATACGCCGCGATTTGTTGATACAGCGGCTGCTTGCTGTTTCTATCCGGTTTCCACATGGTACTCACCTTTCCGAGCAGTTGCTGATTAATCTAGATTAACATAATACAGCAAATAAGAGCACTCTGCCCGAAAAGACGGAGTGTCCTTAGGTTTTCTATAAAGTGACTTTCGTGCGCAGCGAGCGCTTATATTCGTTGGGCCTCATGCCCGTGTAATTCTTGAACGTATTCGAGAAATACGAATAATGGGAAAATCCTACTTTCTCGGCCAGCTCGTAGTTGCGGAATCTTCCTTCGCTTAAATAATGCTTCGCAAGTTCAATTCGCCGCTCCAATACATAATCTATCGCCGATTTGCCAAGCTCCTTCTTGAACAGAAGGCTGAAGTGGGAAGGACTTAATCCAGCCTCCAGCGCAATATCGTTAATCGTAAGCTTGTCCGCGATATGCCGATGAATGTAATCCAAGGCGCGGGCAATCTCTGCGCGAACGGTTGCCGTACCCGCGGTTGCGGCATCCCGCTCACGCAGCCAAACGCGCAACAGCTCGATAGCTTCCGCCAGGCGTTCCGCCTGACCAAAGGCAGGCCACTCCGGTAAGGAGGAATCCTGGCGCAGGAATGACTCAAGAGACTGCAGCCAGGCATAAACCTCCTCCGGCTCCGGTCGATAGAGAAGAAGCAGCGCAAATATGCTATTCAAGCTTTTCTGGGCTGGAGCCGATTCCGCCTCGTAACGCAAGGAGACGGCCAGTACATTCAATTCCAGCTGCAGAGCTTCGGTAAGCGGATGAAATTCGGGAACCTGGTCCGCAAAGATGGAGTGGGAGCTCTCCTTGTAGAAGCGGTGAATAAATAATCGCTCGGCCTGCTTGTAGCCTTCCCTGATCATGGAAGGGGAAGACAGGCGGCTGCTCACGGCTAAGGTGACGGACAGATTCAAATAGGAACGAAGCGGAGCCGCGATAGCCCGTTCAAGCTGCAGACATTTGTTTCTTGACTCTTCCTGGCTCTGAGCCGGTTCTTGCAGCAGCAATATGGAGAATTTGCCGAATTCCAGCGGGAAGAGCTCGAACTGTTCGGGAAATAAGAGCTGGAGGGAGTCCCGGATAACATCCAGCATGCTGTTTTCCACCAGATGATGATCCTTCTCCGAATAGGCGTCGAGAAAGGGACCAAGCCCATCAATCTGACCAAGAATCATAACGAAAGCGTCCGATTCCAGATGAATGCCAAGCGCTTTGGCTTGGGTTGTGATTTCGTTATCCTCTTCGTATACACGGGACAGCAGCTGCTTCAGGAAGTATTTGCGAAGCGGATATTGAACAGCGCCTGCCGTCCCGACATCCACCAAATCCCGGTGGGCGGTCACGATGAGATTATTAGCCGAATCGCCAAGCTTATGAAGCAGGGATTGTTCATCAACGACCGGCAATTTGATCTCAATTAGCGAAATATCCGGCAGCAGCCTTCTGACAAGCTCGAGTGCCTCCTCGCCATTTGACGCTTTTCCGATAATTTTGCAGTTCCGTTTGTTCCAAGGGAGTTGTCCGTGATTGATAGCCTCGTCATCTACAAGGATTAGTGTTTTCATGCTGAACCTCCATGCAATAGGAGTATAAGTACATCCATCATAAGGCCGGCATGACCGGTAAAACAGTGAGCAATTCCACGGAAACTAACACGATTCAACGGAAAAGCATAATCCTGCGATGCCGATGAATAGTTCAATTTTTCGTGGGATTGTTGCTGTTAAACGCCGAGGTTATTTAGTACATTTAACGCTATATCATCGGGGAGGCGACTAGGCAATGGAACGGTCCATTTACGTAAAAGATTTCACAGACGGGGACGATGCCAGCCGGATAAGGGCGGCCATCGAACGGGCGATTGCTGCAGGCGCAGCGAAGGTTGTATTTGAACCGGGCCGTTATATCCTGCAAAGTACGGTTATCTTTGAAACGGAAGGCTTTGAGCATGATGCCAGCAGTACGGAAGCCGGCTTTAAAGACTGCCATATCGTTGTGCAGGGCGCTAGAGGTCTGACGCTCCAAGGCGCGGTTGATGAGCAAGGCGAACCAGCTACCGTATTGGTTGGATATAATGATGGACGTATTCACGGCTATCTGCCTTCTATATTGTGGTGCGAGGATTGCGAGGAGCTGACGCTGAACAGCTTGGCCTTTACCCGGGAGCCGAATTTCGCTTCGGCAGGCGTCATTATTCACAAAGACGACCGGCATACGGTTGTTGAAGTGTTCGAAGGGAACCGCTGCGAGGAGACGATGGGGGCGTACTGCATGAACCGATTCGATCCGGGCACGGGCGCGCTTACCGGAGAAAGCGTCACCTATGGCTATGGGACGGAGAAGCCTTGGGTACGCACCGGAGAACGGCAGCTGACGCTCGAGGATGCCGATGTAGCCTCCAAGGTACGGGTCGGAGAGTTTTTGTCCTGGCATCAGGGAGCGAGAACGGATTTTCAGACCTATTTTGCCAGATGCAACGATCTGCAGCTCTCCAATATCCGGACATTAAACGCAAACGGATTTGCGATGCTGGCGGAAAGCTGCCGAGGCATCTCCGCTGAGCGTGTTGTCTTCCGGCCTGACGGGAACAAATTGTTCACCGCTCCGCGCGATGCCTGGAAGCTGTTCAAGTGCAGCGGGGAAATCCATATCTCAGGCATGCATATAGAAGGCGTTAGGATGGATGGCCAGAATATGCACAGCAATTGGCTGGAGCTGGAGCAAATCGTCCATAAGCGCGAAGCGGTATTTTACTGCAAGTATACCTTTGCCCCGTTGATAACCGGAAGCACGGTGGAGTGCCATATCGGCGAGGATACCTTTCCATTAACCGTCGCAGACTGGAAGCATGAAGCGAAGCGCGGATTGGGACATCTGTATCGTATTCAATTCCATGAGGATTTGCCTGTTGGGACGGCAAACGGGATGCTGGCGGCAGCAGCGTGCTGGGAGCCGGACCGCTATGTGTGCAAAGATTCTTCTTTTATCAATATTGCGGGAGCCGGACATCTTGTCCGTTACGATCATCTGTATTTGCTTAACAACTTGTACAAAAACACGATGAATCCCGGTGTTCTGCTAGGCGCCGAGCTGCCGGTCCATTCCGAGGGCGGCCATGCGACGGATATTATGATCAAGGATTGCGAGTTCGATAATTGCGGGTTCTTCCCCCGTTACGGGGCAGCAGGCTGCATCGGCATCAAGTCCGCAGGATTCAGCGGGAAGTACAACAAGAATATCATGATCGTGAACAACGTCATGCGGAATTCGGAGATTGGAGTCCATTGCTTGGATGGGGATGAAGTCTATGTGATCCGCAACACCTTTGACCATGTGGCTGCTCCTGTGCTTGCGGATGAATCGGTTGGCGGTTATATTTTCGAGCAGCACAGCAGGATTGCGAATGCGGTCTCCGGAAAATAAGGCATGTTCAAAAAGCCCGTCGGCTGCGTCTGCAACCGCCGGGCTTCTTGGTTTGGGTAGGCTTGTCAGGCTTTCACTCCAAGCCGTTCATCCTGAACATAAAGCCGACGCCTCGGACGTTGCGAATATACCGCTGACAGCCGGAAGGGGCGAGCTTTTTGCGCAAATAATGAATGTAGACCTCAATGGAGCTTATGCCGACCTCCGCATGGCAGCCCCGAACCTGGCTGAGCAGCTGCTCCTTCGATAAAACCTGTTCCCGGTTTAACAACAAATATTCGAGCAGTTCGAATTCCTTCGCCGATAGATATAACGGTTCGCCGCAAGCAAAGGCTTCTTTCGTGCGGGGATTGACGGAGAGCTCTCCGTATTGAATCTCGCTAGTCATTCGTCTCACCTTTCCGGTTCGTCATTATGGCTGTGTCTCGTATTATATCAACCTAAACTTAATGAACTCTTAGAAAAGATCACGCGGAGGCGAGTATGCATGCTTCATCACTTTCCTGTATGATAATGTGGTAAGGAAAGGAAGGTTAGAAGCGATGGGCAGGCAAGCGATAACGGAAACAAACGGATTTGCTTTTTTAATTACTCTTGCAACCGCCTTAGGCGGAGGAATCATCTTTCATCTGTTGAATACACCGATTCCATGGCTGCTTGGGCCAATGATTGCGGTGTTGATTGGTACGAACGTATGGAAAGGCAAATACAGATGGCCAGGTCAAATCCGCAATACCGGCATGATTATTGTCGGCTATACGATTGGACTGTCCATGACGGGGTCCGCCCTCAGAGAAATGGGGGAGCAGCTTCCGACGATGTGCCTGATGACGGTTATCCTGCTGCTCTTATGCGGAGGGATTGCTTATGCGGTTTCCAAGCTGTCCGATACGGATTTCAAGACGGCTTTATTGGGCAGCATTCCGGGGGGCTTATCGCAAGTGCTGGCGCTGGCAGAGGAAACCAAGGGCGTTAATCTGACGGTTGTAACGGTTACGCAGGTGGTCCGGCTGATGATCATTGTCATTGGCATTCCGTTACTCGTCTTTAGCCCGGTCTTTGGACAGGTGCATGATGCTGCGGCAGCAGCCGTAGCCGTAACGGCCAAGCATAATGATTGGGCAGGCTTATTCCCGAATATCCTTGTATTCGCTCCAGTATGCGCCTTATGCGCGATAGCCGGCAACCGGATCAACTTCCCGACGGCGTTCCTGCTTGGCCCCGCGCTTGCGACGGCTATTCTGCAAGGAATCGGGCTGCATGGTCCATCGCTTCCAGCGGGATTAATCAGCGCGGCGCAGCTGATGATTGGCACCTACGTTGGCCTGCTGCTTAAGCCGGGCAAGCTTCAGCGGAAAGCTAGAACCTTTGCTTTTGCCATAGGTAGCGGTCTGGTGCTTATGTTATGCGCATGGGGACTTTGCGAGCTAATGACGCTCTTGCACCCGGTGTCCAGGCCTACCGCTTTGCTTAGTCTTGCTCCGGGAGGAATGGATCAGATGGGCATACTGGCGCATGAGATTAATGCCGATCTGTCAATGGTATCGGGTTATCAATTATTCCGGACCTTCTTTATCTTCTTTGCGGTACCGCCGCTGCTGCGTCTCCTATTCCGAATAAGTCCGAAAGGCTCGCGTGCCGAGCAGCCGCATTAATCCTGTAAACGGGAGGAATCGTTATGAAAATATTTGTTGCCGGCGCTGCCGGCGTTGTTGGCCGATTGCTGCTGCCCAAGCTGGCAGAAGCCGGTCATGAGGTGATGGGTATGACGAGAAGCCTATCGAAGATTGCCCAAGTGAAGCAGTCGGGAGCAAAAGCAGCGGTTGCCGATGTTTTTGACCGGGACAGGCTCTTTGAGCTGCTTGCAGACTATCGCCCTGATGTTGTTATTCATCAGCTGACTGCTCTGAGCGAATGGAGTCTAGCGGATAATGCGAGGATTCGGATCGAGGGCACCCGCAATCTGGTTGATGCGGCTATGGCAGCAGGCGTACCGCGGATGATCGTGCAAAGCATCTCCTGGGCTTATGAACCCGGAGAAGAGATTGCAACGGAAGCCGATCGTTTGGATGAAGAGGCACCGTTGCCGAGAAAAATCTCGGTAGACGGCGTTATTGCGATGGAGCGGGCAGCCGCGGAAATGCCCCATGCCGTTATTTTGCGGTATGGCGCTTTGTATGGTCCGGGCACGTTCTATGAATATAACAACGGCATGTTTGCTAATCAGGTCAAAGCGGGAAAGGTGCCGGCAACGGATGGCAGAACCTCGTTCCTGCATGTGGAGGATGCCGCGTTGGCTGCTCTACATGCCCTTGATTGGCCGGCTGGCTCCGTCAATATCGTGGATGACGAGCCGGCGGCCGGCAAGATCTGGCTGCCGTTATACGCGAGTGCTCTTGGTGCGCCGGAGCCAGCCATTCAAGGCGCCATGAACCGCGGCGAGCGGGGAGCCTCTAACGAGAAGGCCAGACGGCAATACGGCTGGAAGCCCCAATACCCGACCTGGCGGGAAGGATTGCTCTGTAATTAGAATACATTTCTATCATATATGCAGGTTTTTTTGTGAGATTAGCCTTTTTCAAGGCAAGCATGACAAGCGCATACGCCATGCGGCTCTTGTCCCACACACATTAACGGGACAACAACCTTGGAGGTGCTTGTTTGAAATCCGCAGTCCGGAAATCCAGAAAGCATAGGCATGGCAAGCGTAAGGTCCGGCCGGACAGCAAGGGCCGCAGGGAATTCAAGGACCGGCGGGTCCACAAGGGGAGCAAGGCATTCCGGGAGCGTTCTCGCCTGCTTACGCCAACGTGTATGACAACGCAGCGCAAACGTTAATCGACAATCAGGCTGTTCGGTTTAACCAATTTGATCAGCCGACATCGATTATGGCCGGTGGAATCCTGGCAACGGCAACATCGTTGACGGTTCCAACTGCCGGTGATTACACTGCGGATTGGAGTGTGTCCTTCCTGCCGCCTCCAACCCATTGCGCGTTCGGGATATTTATTAACGGCGTGCTGAATCCCGCACCAACCTCCGGGCTGGCCGTGACCGATGGCCAGCAGGTCAATGATGTAGGAGCTACGGCGATTTTGCGTTTAGCGGCTAATGATGTGGTGGAGTTGCGTGCTCTTATACCGGCAGCTACCAGCGCACCGGCTATCATCAATATAAGCGGTGTCATCTAGTATCCGCCGTTTGGCGGGGTAGCCGACCAGCCAATTGCCAGCGCATCGCTTCGAATCATCAAATTAACGGCATAATTAAGCACGCCAAAGCACCGGAATGGACCTTCATTCCGGTGCTTTTCGTTTGATGGATCCGACCCAGCCAATGCCGCTTTAAAAATTCCGGTGGAGTTGACGCGGAGCTCAGCCATATGCTATCGTTGACTACGTTACTTATTTAGTAAATTAGTAAATAAGTATGAAGGGGATGAAGACAAAAGTGGAAAAGCAGCGCAAGAGAGAGCTTGGGACAGCCTACGCACAGTCCTTCCGCAGAATGGGCATTTATCAGATCAAGAATGTGGAGAACGGCAAGATATTGGTGCTTGGCACGATGGATTTGGAGGGCGCGAAGAATCGGCTGGCCTTTATGCAGCAGACGAATATGAATACCGTGTTTGAATTACAGCAGGATTGGAACAAATACGGGGGAAGCAGCTTCGCGTATGAAGAACTGGATACAATCAAGCCCCGCGAGGAGCATCTGAATGACCGTTCCGAGCTGAAAAAATATCAGGCGGAAGTAGATGCGCTTCTTGAGCTATGGCTCGAGAAGCTGCAGCCTTATGATGAGGCAGGCTATAACCGCCGGCCGCGTGCGAATTAAACGGCAACCCGCTGCTTCCTGACGGAGGCTGCGGGTTGTTGTTGCATCACAGGGAGATTGACTCCATTCTCCCGTTAACCTACAATCGGTTTCAAGAACTTTTGCAGGCACTATGGAATGGGGGAGCGGACCGATGCCGTCATATACGGATCAGCTGTTTGAAGAGGTGGATTTCAGCGGGGAAGATCTCAGGGAAGCCGAGCTGATCCGCTGTACGTTTATAAAATGCAGGTTTAGTCATACGCGCTTGGAGGAGGCTGCCACAACAGGCTGCAGATTCGAGGAATGCGACTTTCACGGCGCATCGCTGAATGCGTCCGTTCATACCGAGACGGCTTTTACGAACTGCCGTTTTGAATCGGCCAATCTGTTCGTAGCCAAGTTCGCGCAATGTAAAATGACCGGATCCGATTTCGCCGGCTCTGAGCTGAACGGGATCACGATTGTTAAAGGGGATTGGTCGTATACCAATCTCAGACACGCGAAGCTGGATAAGCAGAACTTGAGAGATGTCCGATTCGTAGAGGCAGATCTGATGGGGGCATCGCTTGAAAAATCGGACCTTCGGAAATGCGATTTGTCGCGGGCGAATTTGTCTCAAACGAATCTAAGCGGAGCTGACTTGCGCGGGGCCGAGCTGGAAGGCGTGCCTTGGATGACCGTGAATGTGAAGGGTGCGCGAATGGATACGGCCCAAGCGATAAGCCTGCTCCGGTCACTCGGGGCGAAGGTAGAGTGAAAGACGGTCTGAAATCTGTTACGATAGTGGTATTCTTCTAATTCATCCTACATAAGGAGAGGGCTAAAATGTCAGAAGCCGCACGTGTTACAAGCTTTCTGGAGACGGTTGACGTCGAGTCCGGCGAGCGCCGCGTTCTTGCGCAGTTTGATTATTTGATCGAGGCGCCGAACTGGACAAGCGATGGCAAGACCCTTATTTATAACAGCAAGGGCCGGATTTACAGCTACGATATCGCAGCAGGCACCAGCAAAGAAATTCCTTCCTCCTTTGCCGTACAATGCAATAACGATCATGTCTTATCGCCGGACAATACCCGCCTTGCTGTCAGCCATCATACGAAAGAAGACGGCCAATCGCGTATTTATATATTCCCGCTGGAAGGCGGAGATCCCGTCCTCGTTACTCCGATGGGGCCAAGCTACCTTCACGGCTGGTCGCCGGATGGCAGCACGCTTGCTTATTGCGCGGAGAGAAATGGGCAATACGACATCTATGCGATTCCGGCTAATGGCGGAGAGGAGACCCAGCTGACGAATACGCCGGGGCTTGACGACGGTCCCGAATATTCGCCTGACGGGGAATATATTTGGTTCAACTCCGTGCGGACCGGCCTAATGCAGGTGTGGCGCATGAAGACGGATGGCAGCGAGCAGACGCAGATCACGTTTGACGAGAGCAACAGCTGGTTCCCTCATGTATCGCCGGACGGCAAGCAGGTTGCCTATATTACTTACCGGAAGGGCGATGTTGCTCCGGGCGATCATCCCCCTAACAAGCAAGTAGAGCTTCGGCTTATGTCAAGCAAGGGCGGCGAGTATCGGACGCTAGTCCAGCTGTTTGGCGGACAAGGAACGATTAACGTTAATTCCTGGTCCCCTGACAGCAGGCAGCTTGCTTTTGTAAGCTATCAATTGCACTCGTAATTTTTAAGAAAAAGCCGCTCTATCGTCCACTCCTTACGGGTGGAACGGAAGAGCGGCTTTTTCTTGCGCGCGGCTTACGTGCAGGCATGCTTCATATGCTGGATAAAGGTTCGAACCTGGTAGGCAATCAACTCATCCTTCCGGTAGGCCAGACAAATATGGCGCTGCTGCACCTTCCCCGGCAATTCGCGCAGAACAAGCTCCTTGGCTTCCACTTCTCTCTTTACGCTCCGCCATGGCAGAATGCCAATGCCAATCCCATGCTTGACCGATTCCTTAATCGTCTCGATAGCGCCAAGCTCCATGCCCACTGTCCAATCCAATCCGTTATCTCTTGCCCACAGATCCGACAATTCCCTCGAGGTTGAGCCATGCTCATGGAGGAGGAACGACTGACCACGCAGATCATCAACCGTAATGTTTTCTTGGTGGGCGAGAGGGTGGCTGTAGGGCAGCACCAGTTTCAGATCATCATCGGCCAGCGGGATAATTTCCACGTCATCCATCGGGCGGACGATTAAGGAAACAACGGCAACATCAATATCGAATTCTCTTAACAGCTTCATTACGGTTCCGGCTTGCTTCACCGTAAGCTGCGGAATCACTTTATCATAGCTGGCCTGGAAGGCAGCCAGGTACGGCGGCAGGAAATAAGTAGCGGGCGTATAGCTTGCGCCGATTTTTAATTGTCCGCGGCCTTGCTCTCTATGCTCCTTCATTAACTGGCCGGCTTCATCCAGTAACGCGCATATCCGTTTGGCGTAAGGTAGCAGAGACTGTCCCGCATCGGTTAGCCTGAGCTGCCGGGGATGCTTATAGAACAGCTCTACGCCGATGGCCTCCTCGAGTTTTTTCAGGTGAAAGCTGACGGTGGGCTGTTTGAGCTGAAGCTCGGCTGCGACCTCTGTTAAGGTAGACAAGCGGGCTGCATGGGCAAATACGCGAAGCTGTTGAATGTTCATCTGGGCTCATCTCCTTATCTCTCTTGCCATACTATAGATAATTTCGATGAACCTATCAATAAGGATAGATGTTATTTAATGTAATCTTATCATTCGCTTAATCTTCCATTTACAAATTCTCGTTAATCTGAGATAGAAAGAAGAAGATATTGGAGGGGTAAGAGAAATGGCAAACGGGTATAAAATGAAGGGTCTTATGCTTGTCAGCGTATTGATGGCAACAGCGGCACTGTCGGCATGCGGAAGTAACGGCAATAACGAAGCAAATACTGCAGCAACAAACGGCACTAATGCGGCAGCAACGACAGAAGCAAGCACGGAGCCAACGAAGGAAGCCGCTGCGGAAAGCCCTGCGGCAGACGCCAGCAAAGATGAGCCGCTTGTTGTGTATCTGAATGACTTCGACGATATCGTGAAGCCGATGTTCGAGGAGAAGACGGGCTACAAGCTGGAGATTGTCTCCGGCAACGGCGCAGAGATCGCCTCCCGTATCGAAGCGGAGAAAGGCAATCCGCATTGGGACGTTGTATGGATGGATTCGATGCCAACCATTGACCAAATGGGCAAGAACGGACAGCTTCTCGACAGCTGGGCGCCAAGCAATCTCGGCGGACTGACAGATTTCGCGAAAGGCCTTGTACCCGCCAATAATACTTACTTCCCTACGGGTGAGCACGCTGCATCCGTTATCGTCTATAACACGAAAGCATTCGACGCAAACAGCGCCCCAAAAACTTGGGATGACCTGCTTGACGCCAAATTCAAAGGCGCAATCGGCATGGCCGATCCGGCTGTTGCAGCACCGGCTTATCCGTTCGTAGCCTGGTTCTTCCAATCGGAAGGCATGGACCAAGGCAAAAGCTACTTCGATGCGCTGCTTAAGAACGGCGTGCATGTCTATCCGAAGAACCCTAACGTAGCGAAAGCTTTGACAGACGGCGAGATCAAGGCTGCAGCTCTTCAAGAAAGCAATGCTTATACGCTTAAAAATGCTGGCGAGCCAGTAGATATTATTTGGCCGGCTGAAGGCGCTCCGGCTTCGGTACGCGTAGCGGCGATCCAAAAGGAATCCAAGCACCAGGAAGCGGCAAAAGCATTCGTAGAATTCCTGCTTGATCCGGCAACCCAGCAGGCACTGATTGATAAAGGCGACGAAAGCTACTTCGAGCCATCGGTAAAAGGCGTTAACGCGAAGGCTGACCGCGCGGCGGATGCGAAGCTGGTTGTCGCAGAAGCGGGCTGGGCAGGCGAGCATGAGGGCGAAATTAAACAATGGTTCGCGGATAAAGCGGTGAAATAATGCTGCGAATCGGGACGCAAGGAAACCGGACTGGCTGGCTCGTGCTGGCCGTCCTGTTTCTTCTTATACTTCTGCCGCTTGTTGCCGTCGTTATCCAAGTACTCCTGCCGGGAGTATTTTTTGGTCATTTTGAGCTGGGTAATTTATCGCTGCTGCTGGACGTATTCCGACGGCCGCTCTGGTATGTCTCGCTGAAAAACTCCGTTATCCTGGGCATTGGAACAACGGTGCTGGCGACGATTGTTGGTACGGCAATCGCGATGGCCAGGTCCAATTGGGCGTTCCGCGGCGCTAAGCTGCTTGACTTCGCCGTTTGGATTCTGATTATTACCCCATCCTTCATCTTGGCGCAGGGCTGGGTTATGTTTGCCTCCGCTGACGGTCTAGCCGCGCAATGGCTCGGATGGCATGGCCTGCATTCTTTTATTTTCCAACCGGTCGGGCTTATTGTGGTTATGACGCTCAGCAAGTTCCCGCTGGCTTACTTAACGGTCTATTCGGCGCTCGAGTGGAAGGTTGACCGGCTGAGCGAAGCTGCGCGTTTGTCCGGCGGCTCTAGCTGGACGGTGTGGCGGACGATTCAGGCACCGCTCTTGCTGCCGGCTATTTGCTCGGGAGCCATGCTGGTCTTTATGGATACGGTAGGCGACTTTGGGCTTCCGGCGTCCATCGCGACGATCTTCCGATTCCCGACTCTGCCCTATTCGATTTATTCAGCTCTGTATACATCGCCGATCCGGTTCGATATGGCCGGGGCGTTATCCTTTTATCTGGTGCTGCTCATTGCTCTGGCAATGAGTGTCCAGCTGTACGCCATGCGCAAGTCACGGTACGATTTCTTGTCCTCGCGGGCAACCCGTTCAGAACCAAAGAAGCCGCGCAAGAACGGCATTTATCTTGTGTTCGGCAATATTGTGTTTCTAGCCGTTGTAATCGGAATTCCATTTGGCTCTAATCTGCTTATGTCTATTTCGGGCAGCTCATCCGGCAAGGGGCGTGAGCTGACGTTCGAACATTATAAAGCTTTGTTTGCCGGTAATAACGATATGCTGCTTAAAGGGCTGACCCATTCGCTGGAGATTGCTGCCGTAGCCGCTGTTATCGGACTGTTGGTAGGCTTCCTTGTCGCTTATGTCCTCACTTATTCGGAGTTCAAGCTGCGCAAGACAATCGATGTCATCTCGCTTGTCTCGCTGGCCGTGCCGGGAATCGTGCTTGGGATCGGCTACATCTTCATCTGGAACCAAGCTTGGCTTGAGAAAATCGGGCTGCTGCTCTACGGAACGCCTTGGATTCTGATTCTGGCAAGCGTAGCCGGGGTTATTCCCGTTATTACCAGAGTGGTCGTCGGCGCAATGGCGAAGGTGCCAAGACAGCTGCTCTCCGCGGCACAGATGCAGGGCGCATCCTTCAGCCACCGAGTTACGACGATTCTGATGCCATTGATTAAAGGGGCATTGCTGTATGCGGGACTAGCAGCGTTTGGAGCCAGCGTATTTGATCTGGCGATCTCGTCCATCTTGTATCCGCCTAATTTCATGACTCTTCCGGTTGTTATTAATAAAGCCTTTGAAGATCTGCAATTCGGATACGCGGCTGCTGCCACGTTGACCGGCGGAGGACTCGTTATCCTCATCATTGCGGTTATGGAGCTGCTTATTAAACCTTCAAGAAAGCGGGTAAAATCATGACAAATACGATATTGGAAGTCGAGCGGCTGGGTAAATCCTTCGGCTCTCATACCGCCCTGCGAGATATTAATTTCTCCGTCAATCAAGGGGAGATTATCAGCGTGCTTGGACCGTCGGGCTGCGGCAAATCAACCTTGCTCCAGCTGATCGCCGGTCTTCAGCAGCCGGATGAGGGAGAGATCCGGCTGCGCGGAACAACGGTTGCAACCGTATCGCGTCTTGTACCGCCGGAGAAGCGCGGCATCAACATGGTGTTCCAGGATTACGCCTTGTGGCCGCACATGACGATCTACGACAACATGGCTTATGGACTCCGGAGGCAAAAGGTTCCTGCAGCCGCTATCCGCGAGAAGCTTGCGGAGCTTGTGGCCTTGCTGCATCTGGAAGGGCTGGAGGACCGCCTTCCGCCGCAATTATCCGGCGGTCAGCAGCAGCGGGTAGCGATTGCGCGCGCGCTTGCGACCAAGCCGGATCTGCTGCTGCTCGATGAGCCGCTCTCCAATCTCGACATGCGTCTGCGCATCGAGATGCGTTCCGAGATGGCGTATTTGTTCCGTCAGCTTGGCACAACCGTATTCCATGTGACCCATGATCCGGATGAAGCCTTTGCGATGGCAGACCGTTTGATGATTATGCGGGCGGGCGCCGTTGATCAGATTGATCGTCCGCAAATCTGTTACGACCGTCCGGCTACCTTGTCTGCCGCCATGCTGCTTGGCGCAGGAAACCGATTAAAGAGCAAGCTTGTCAGGGAAGGCGAGCATGCGACCGTCCGGATTGCCGGACAAGAGATTGTGGGAACCTCGCCGGGTAATTCGAATAAACTCCGCACCGAAGCGGTAGACCTGTTGTTCCGTCCGGACTCCGCGCTATGGCAGACGATGCCGACGGCGGCGGCTAACCAGCTGCCTGTCCATGTGCTTCACAGCGTATTCGAAGGCAAGCGGTGGCGGGTGCTCGCGAAGACCGGCGACGGCCAGCCGATCTCCTTCCTTCATGACGAGTACCTGGATGCCGGGCTTGAAGGAAGCCTGCATATCAGTGCTTCCGACGCCTTTGTATTCCCTCAGCAATCGGCATAACGATATGATACACGGCAAAAGAGAGACAGCTCTAAGAGATGTCTCTCTTTATTTTGTCTAGCACCATAAATGAGGATTAGAAGAAGTAGGGCGAGTTAGGCTGCTGGAGGTAACCAAACGGCTGCTGCTGGTATTGCTGCTGCGGATAGGGCTGATGTCCAAAGGGGCCTTGTGCATAGGGATATTGGGAGTAGGGCTGCGGGGCTTCCGCCTCGCGGGCCGGCTGGCAGTTGGCCGGCGGGCCAATAACGGTTGTATCGGTAATCGGCGCCAATGTTTCTTTCACCATCTGCTCGTTTAGGCAATAGGTATGGGCCAGTACGCCAGGAGGCGTCAAACGCAGCATATCGGACATGCCGATGAACTCCGGCACCGGAGCGTCGAAGATTGCAAGCAGGTGGGTGTTATCGACCGTAGCGATCTCGTAATGCGGCCAGCCCTGCGGGACATTGGCAACCTGGCCGGGCTGTATCGGGAAGTTGAGCAGCTGCTTCGTGAACGGATTGATGATCGAGACAACTGCCGCGCCGGAAATACAATATACAAGCTCGGATGCATTCTGATGGGTATGCGGCTCTACGACATTCGAACGGCTGAGGTAAATATCCAGCAAAGACACGTTGCCAAGGGTATTTAATTGTTCAATCGACAACGTATTAATGAAGTTGCGATTGTCTTTTTTGAAGGTCGTATTTTTATTCACGTCATACCAGAACTGTACATTTGGAGAAGTAAAATCCATATAGGATACCGCCACTAGCTTTCCGCCTTTCTGTCGGACATGAGGATTGAAGACTAATGGGATATCCTATGCTTCCGCCTATTAAGACGTTCGCCTATTTCAAATAAGACTTGCCCGGGTATTTTACGACCGGCCATTTCTCCTTGCGGAGATGGTTTAGCAGCTCGGGCCCGACATGGAGATTATCCGCTACGAGATCTCTAGGGGTGAGGGCCATCCATTGGTTGAGGGAGACATCCATAAACCTGTCGCTCTTGAACATCTCGAGGAACCATAAGGAATCATCGCCGGTGTTCTGAATATAATGCCCGAATGCAAAAGGCACGTAGCCAACATCGCCGGCGCGGTAATTAAAGGTTCTGGCCGCTCCGTTCCCCGCAAAGACGGTCATACGCCCTTGTCCGGTCAAGTAATACTGCCATTCATCATTATTGGGATGCCAGTGCAGCTCCCGCATGCCGCCCGGCTTAATCTCGACAAGTGCGGCGGCGATCGTTTTGGAGGCGTGGAAATTGGTAGAATCTACGATCCTTACCGTACCGCCTGGTGTCACGATGGGAGTTTGCGCGAGAAGCCGGTATTTAAAGCTCTGCGGGACAGTGCCGTAAGGGGAGTGAACCTGCTGGCTTTCAATAGATCCGGGTACATGATCCTGGAAAATATATACCTGATCCGAAGGAATGGAGTCGAAGGCAGACTCGGGCACGCCAAAGTTGGCGCATAACACATCCTTGGGCGTATGCGCGAACCAGTCGGAAATCGACAACGTGTTCAGATCGGAGAATTTGCCGTCGTCAAATACGAGCAGGAACTCGCAGCCATGCTCCAGTCCCTGAATGGAATGCGGCAGTCCCGCCGGGAAAAACCACAAGTCGCCCGCGCCAACATCCGCGATGAAATTGCGTCCGTCCTGGTCAACCGACGTAATGCGGGCGCTGCCCCAAATCATGTAGGCCCATTCTGACTGCTGATGCCAATGCAGCTCCCGTACGCCGCCCGGCGTCAGATACATGTTTACGCCGGCGAGCGTGGTAGCGATAGGCAGCTCGCGCACGGTAATCTCCCTTGACCAGCCCCCTTGGTTGAGCTGCATATGGGTATCGGAATACGCGAATTTCAGGTTCGGCACCAGTCCGTAATCCGTCACCGGAGGTCGCAGCATATCGGGATTCTCCAAATCTCTCATTATATCCCGCGGGCCTAGGTCCGGACCTCCTGCATCATCGCTTGGCCGATAAGGCTGAGGCACCGTAAAAGGTTCGCTTTTTCCATGCAGATCGTCAGGAGATATGTTCAAGGCAGCAAGAAGATCATTTGCAGCATGGGGGTTATTGCCCGAATTCGATTCGTTCATGCCATTCCCTCCTAAATAAGCTCTTCAAACATACATATGACGGAAGGGTTGGCTATTATATACGAAAAAAAGCCGGGCAGTCTGCCCGGCTGTCATTCTGTTAGAAATCCGCGGATCCCATTTTGCCGTCCTGGAAGTCGACAAAGGCTTGGAATACCTCCGCGCGGCTGTTCATGACGAACGGTCCTTGCTGGAAGACGGGCTCATCGATGGGCTCGCCGCTTAATACGATAACGACGGTATCATCCGTTTGCCCCTCGATGCGGATGGTTCCTTCCGTATTCGTGAAGAGGATAAAGTCGCCTGCCGCTGCTGCTTTGTCTCCGTTAATAACGGCGCTTCCGGTCAGTACCATAGCGGCCGTGTTGTAGGAGGAAGGAAGCTCGAAGCTGGCTTTGCCGTTTGCCTTGAACGAAATGTCAAACAGGTTGATGGGAGTAAACGTGCGGGCAGGGCCGGTAACGCCATGAAAGCTGCCGGCGATAATGCGTACCGTACCGCCGTCGTCCGGGAGCTCCGCATATCCCATGTCCGCTTTTTGCAGCTCCTGGTATTTTGGCTCATGCATTTTATTCGCGCGGGGCAGATTGACCCACAGCTGAATGACGTGGAACAAACCGCCTCGCTCGGAGAAGCTTTTCTCATGGTATTCCTTGTGCAGCAGTCCGGAGCCTGCCGTCATCCACTGAACATCGCCGGGGCCGATAATCCCGTGATTGCCTTTGTTGTCGTGATGCTCAACGTAACCGTCATAAGCGATCGTGACGGTCTCGAATCCGCGGTGCGGATGCGCGCCGATGCCTTTCACTTCTGCGCTTGGCGGGAATACGTACGGTGCATTATAATCCATCAAAATAAAGGGACTAAAGCGTTGTCCGAAGTTCGTGCCTCCCGGAAAATAGTTCGAGACCCGGAAGCCGTTGCCGACCATATGAAACGGAGGCCCTTGATATACGCCTTCTATCGAGCGGAATGTGGTTGTCATGATGGAAGCACCCCTTTATTATTAGTGAGCAATAATTATCTTAAATTTAAGATACTATAAAAAAGTAAGTATGTAAAGGGGGATTATAAAATGAAAAGACAGCCTCTCATCTCAAGATGTGTGACGTCATAATTGTTGAGAAGAAAATCAAAATTAATGAGAAATAAAATTCATAATTGGTGATAAATCAGCCAAAGTGTATAAGAACCATTGCATTGGAATTTTATCAAACAAACGATATCGTTCAATTAGGTATGGCGACAATTACACCAAAGGGACTTATTCATAATAGTAAGGTATATTCGAATCCGGCTATGATCAAACACTAGTGGTTTGAACATGCTGAGAAGTTTGGAGAGTGGCAATGTCCGGTAGGTTATTTTCCAGAGAAACCGGATCATATTGTGCTGTTCGATGCGCAAAGACTGGAGGTTGCGTCATGTGTTGAGAATCAGCAACATCCAGATGCTGCTGTTCTTGAGTAAATAAAAATGTCAGTATTAAAACAAACTAATAAGCAAAAAAAGGCTCTGCTAAGTAAGCAGAGCTGTAATAAAAACACAGTCTATTTTATTTTTAGTGAGATGCTGTGCCGTTCGTTTAACCTTGCTTTTGTTTTGAGATTTCGCGCCGAACGATAGGAGCGACCTTATCTGCCAACAACTCAATCGCTTTCGCTACTTTGGCGTAAGGCATGTTCCCGATGTCCAATTGGAGAATATAGCGGCTATGACCGAATAATTCGTATTGGCGCAAGATCTTTTCAGCGACTTCTTGAGGACTGCCGACAGGGATGGCCATACCAGGTCCGACCATCATCTCAAAATCTGAACGAGATATAGCTGCCGTGCCTCCCGCTCTTTTCCCTAGGAAGTGGCCCATATAGTTGCTGTAATGAGGATAAAATTCATCCTTGGCCTGTTGAGAAGTCTCAGCTACATAACCATGGCTGGTGACGGCTACTTGTAGCTTCGACGAATCGTGTCCTGCTTCTAGGCCCGATTGGCGGTACAAGTCGACAAGAGGTTTAGCCCGTTCAGGAGAACCTCCCAAAATTGCAAGGGCCATCCCTAAGCCGAGTCTTCCCGCATTGACGGCGCTTTGTGGCGTCCCACCGACTCCGACCCACAAAGGTAAGTCTCGCTGATCTGGGCGTGGGGCGATTTCCAAATCGTTTATTGCACTGCGGTATTGGCCACTCCAAGTGATTCGGTCACTTTCGCGAAGCTTCATTAATAGGTCTAGTTTCTCCGAGAACAGTTGGCTGTAGTCATCCAATTTATAACCGAATAGAGGGAAAGAGTCTACGAATGCACCTCTTCCCGCGATGATCTCGGCTCGTCCTTCGGACAGCAGATCGAGGGTTGCAAAATCTTCGAATAGGCGAACGGGATCGACGGTACTAAGCACGGTTGTGGCGCTGGTCAAGCGGATTCGTTCCGTAGCCTGGGCGATTGCCGCAAGCACGACGGCATTTGATGAGACAGCGAAGTCCAGTGTATGATGCTCCCCGATTCCAAAGATGTCTAGGCCTGCTTGGTCAGCCAACTTGGCGGCGTCCACGATTTCTTTCAGCCGTTGCTTATGGCTGACCTGAACGCCATGTAGGTTAGGAACCGTATCGCCGAACGTATACAATCCGAATTCGAATACGGGTTTATCTTTTCTTGTGGTTACGTCCGTTTGTTTATTTTGAATGGTCATAATGATGTCCTCATTTCTTTTTATGTTGTTGGATATAAAGCCTTATGCGTGTCGATTGTTTCTTTGGCCAGTCGATTTAACCGATCTAAGATATCGGGATTTACAAGCTCTTTATCGGGATTGTAATCTTTGTTCTCGATGAACACATAAGAAGAGATGATATTAGCCTTCATAAATGCCAGAATCGGTTTTAGCTGATGTTCCGCCATCAGGAAGTGCTTAGACGTCCCAGCCGTTACGATAATGCCGATCGTCTTTCCCCGGAGGGCATCTGGAGGAAGCAGGTCAAACACATTTTTGAGTATGGCAGGGATGGAGGCTTGAAAGATCGGTGTTCCGATCAGAATCGCGTCTGCATCCATGACCAACTTGGCAACGTGCAGCGCGTCTCCCTTATAATCGAGATAATTTCTACCGTCGCCGTACGGGATGTCGTAATCAGCGAGATCGATCATGGAAACATTCACGTCCGCATCAATTTCACCCGCCATGCGAATGGCATTATTCATGGCAACTCTTGTTTTGGATCCTATGTTAGATCCGGATAATCCTAACAGTTTCATGGAAATCGTCTCCTTATTTAATTATTTAGCGGTATATTTACGAATGGCAGGCACGATTTGTTGGGCGACAATCTCGATATTACGAGCCAGCTTTTCGAACGGCACTCCTCCGACGTCCATCTGCAGAAGAAGGCGTTGATGACCGAATAATTCATATTGATGAAGAATTTTCTCGATGATTAATTGCGGGCTACCAACCAAGAGCGCATCTTTGTAATCTGACGATTGTGCGAAAGCTTCTTTAGGATAAGTGCCCCCACGCAGCGCGCGGAAAGCCGTATTTAGATGAGGATAAAATTCGTTAACAGCATCTTGCGACCGTTCCGACACATACAGCATCGCGGTTGTAGCCACTGGAAGCGCCGCCGAATCGTAACCGCTTTGTTCCGCGGCTTGACGATAGGCATCAACGGAAATCTTGAAGTTGACCGATGGACCGCCAAGCGCGGCGAGCATCAAGGGAACGCCGGCAATTCCGGCTTTAATTGCGCTCGCCGGTGCGCCACCGACTGCCCTCCAGATAGGCAATCGACCGCTTAAAGGACGCGGTAGTACGGTGGCCTGATCGAGCGGGGCCCGGAAATTCCCTCGCCAAGTGATCGTCTCCTCGTTGTTAAGACGAATCAAGAGGTCCATCTTCTCTTCAAATAGTGCTTCATAATCACTTGTGTCGAATCCCAGCAAATCGTATGCGCCTAGTCGAGATCCTCTTCCGGCGACGATTTCAGCGCGACCACCAGAGATTAAGTCGATCGTGGCGAAGTCCTCATAGACGCGTACCGGATCGTTTACACTAAGTACCGTTGACGAACTTGCGATCTTAATTTTATTTGTGGCATTCGCGATCGCGCCCAGGACGACCGAGTGTGCCTGAGTGGCGAAGTGTTCTTGATGGCTTTCGCCTACGGCAAATACGTCGAGTCCTGCCTGATCCGACAACTTGGCGGCCTCAATCAATTCGTGCAAACGCTCGCCAGCGGTGATCTTATAACCCGTATGTGGATTGCCAAAATGTTCGCCGACAGAATAAAGTCCAATTTCCATGCCATTATTAGGGTTAATTCGATATTGTTCCATTTTGTTCTCTCCTTTTATTTAGGTTTCGAATTATCAGTTGACTAGTCAAGTGATAGAGCAAAAAAAATTACTCACGAGGCAAGCTTTTATTTAAGCTATGCTTTTGTAGCCGCGTGACTAGCTCATACAAGGTTTTCTGTTCTTCTTCCGTCAACGTTTCATCGAAGAAGGAAGTCTGGAACGCCAGTTGCGCAGGGAAAGCTTCCGCCAAAACTGCTTCCGCCTGAGGCGTAAGACTGATCATCTTGGTCTTCCAGCCTTGTTTGCGCTCGATGTAACCGTCCTTTTCCAATCTAACCAGCATTCTAGAGATTCCGCCTTCTGTCACAGTTAGCTTGCTAGCCAATTCCAACTGGTTCAGCGGCTGAAAGGTTCTAATTTGCACGAGAACATCGAACTGTGCGGTCGTTAAGCCGAATCGCTTCAGAAATTCGTTCGTCATGTGATGGCTGCGGTTCGTGAAGCGAACAAGACGGAGCCAGATTAAGGAACCCAATGTGTGGTAATCGCTCATTCAGAACCTCCCTCTGTCTTTCGATAATCTCACTTTACTACTCAACTGATAAAAGATCAAGATTTTTGACCAGGTAGTTTTTTCTATTTGTCAGTCAGAAGCAATTGATATCCGGTCAGAAATATATGCAATTGAAGTTGTAGACTGAGAAACTAGTTTGACTGGATGGGTTTATAGTATTAAAAATTTTGATGCCATACCTGGTTTATCCGCTAGCTCATCAACCTTGGCAGGTTTTCGTTTTATTCTCGTCTCGCTACCGATACATAAATATTATTAAAATGCGAAACCTATTGCGAGAGGAGGGATGGGATGCTCAGAAAGCTGTTCGGAAAAATAAAACCGATGAATATGTACGTGGAGACACCAAAGCAGATTCCTGTAGAAGAAGATAAACCAACCACTTCCTTAGATGAGATGACGGCAAAACTCAAGGAAATATTTAACGGCTGCTCGGACGTCGTTTTTCGCTCGTTCAGCATTAGCGGTGTAGTCGACGGCCTGCTTGTCTACATCGAAGGACTTGTCGACGAGAAGCAATTGGAAGAAACCATTTTGAAGCCGTTAATGACAAGCGATTATTACATATCATCGAAACTAATAAAAGAGGAATTCATTACGTTCCTCGAGAAGAGATTGATCGCGATCGGACAAATGAAACGTTCGTCGAGTCTTTATCAGATCGAGCAGGAAATCTTAAAGGGCTCGGTCATTTTGTGCGTCGAAGGACAATCGGAATCGATCGTGGCAAGCGTGCCGGGAGGAAACGTACGATCGGTAGAGCAGCCTTCCACCGAAAATACGGTCCGCGGTCCGCGCGACTCTTTCACGGAATTATTAAATACAAATACAAGCTTGATCCGCAGGAAAATCCGGTCATCCCGTTTGAAAATCGACACAATAACGGTTGGAGACATCACTCGGACAAGCATTGCTATTGCATATATTCATGGCATAGCCAACGAAAGCGCTCTGCGGGAAATCAAAGCCAGAATTCAAAGCATGCATACGGAAGAACTGCTGGAATCGGGAAACATCGAACAATTCATCGAGGAAAAACCTTTCTCGCCGTTTCCCCAGTTTCTGGCAACGGAAAGACCGGATTACGTGGTGTCTGCTTTATTGCAAGGCCAGGTTGCGATTCTTACAGACGGCTCCCCGTTTGTTATTAGCGCACCGATGACCTTCTGGGGATTCCTTCAGGCGGGAGAAGATTATTACGAACGGGTCGTTTACGCGAATTTGATTCGGATGATCCGCTTTTTATTTTCCATGATCGCATTGCTGCTGCCGTCACTTTATGTCGCTCTCACGACCTTCCATCAACAAATGATACCGACTAATCTGTTGCTAAGCATCGCGGCGGCGCGAGAAGGAGTCCCTTTTCCGGCGCTGGTGGAAGCATTGATTATGGAAATCACGTTTGAAGGATTAAGGGAAGCGGGAGTGAGATTGCCTAAACAGGTCGGCCAAGCAGTCAGTATCGTCGGGGGCTTGGTTGTAGGTCAAGCGGCCGTTCAAGCAGGCATCGTCTCGGCTCCGATGGTCATCGTCGTATCCTTGACCGGAATCGCTTCCTTTACGATTCCCCGCTATAATTTCTCCCTCGCTTTCCGTATTTTGCGTTTCCCATTAATTCTTCTTGCCGGCATATTCGGACTCTACGGGATATCCGTTGGTTTGCTTGCCATATTGGTTCATCTAAGCGAGCTAAAATCGTTTGGCGTGCCTTATTTGTTTCCGATGGCGCCTGTTAACCTAAAAGGTCTAAAAGATGCGTTATTCCGTGCTCCCGTATGGACGCTTTATCTTCGGCCGCAAGCAGTCGGTCATCGATCGAAAAGAAACGGGAAGGATTGAAACAGCGATGAGATCGCTTTGGCTTCTTTTGATCGTCCCGCTGCTCAGCGGATGCTGGGACCGGGTCGAAATGAATGACGTATCGTTTTTTATGGCATCGGCATTGGATATGACGGATAAAGGCGAGATGAAAGTTTCAATCCAAGTGCCGATACCGGTTGGTGCCGGCAGCGGGGAAGGCGGTAAGGCATCGGCGGGAGGCAGTCTTGGCAAAACGTATTTTGTCGTAACCTCGACGGGAATCAACATTCACGATGCAGAAAGAAAAATCCAAAACAAGATGTCCAGGCAATTTTTCAAGGGGCATCGCAGAGTGGTCTTTGTCGGAGAGAAGTTTGCGAGACGCGGAATTAAAGACGTTCTCGATTATTATTCCAGAGATCCAGGCAGCCGGTTAAGAACTTACATCGTCGTCGCAAAGGGGGGCGAAGCATCGAAACTACTTCTGAACGACCATCCTATCGAACGCATACCGGCTGAAGACGTTCGCGAACTTGAAACTTCCGGCACAGGCACATCGGTTACTTTTAGGGATTTTCTCATGACTCAAGCGAACGAAGGAATCGTACCTGTCATGGGAGCGGTTGAGTTATTCTCCCCGACGGTCGATTCCGGGAACGAGGAGCATTTTCGTTTGAATTCCCTGTCTTCGACGGCCGTCTTTAAAAACTATCGGCTTGTAGGCTACCTGAACGACATCGAAACGAGAAGCATGAATTGGATCAAAAACAAGCTCGATCAAACGATCGTAGCGGAAAAATTGCTCCGGGCAGGAGGGAATGTTGGCGCCGTATTAAACAGCACCAGTAGCAGAATCGTAACGACGTTTAACGGCGACAAAGTCCTTATACATATCGTTCTTAATGGGACCGGCGTACTCAACGAAGCGAACGTAGATATGGACATGAGCAATCCGAAGAACATTTCCGACATTGAAAGGGAGCTTGGGGAAGCGATTGCGGGGCAAGCTCTTCGTACGGTGAAAAAAGCTCAGACTGAATGGAAAGCGGACGTATTCGGAATCGGATTGCAGCTTCACCGGTTTCAACCAAACGCATGGAAAAAGGTGCGAGGGAATTGGGATGAGACGTTTGCTGGCGCCGAGGTTTCCGTAAAGGCGAACATCAAGCTCCACAGGGCGGGGATTATTACGGATTCTCTGACGAACGAAAGAACCGAGGCGAAATGATGTTCTTAGGGTTGTTGTATATACTGGGCATCATCGTCATCGCGTGGATGCAATTACACCAAATAAAGACGAAGGCGAATCTACAAGATTATTTATTCCTTACGATGATGTATGCGGTGATTGCCACCATCGGATTTCTATTGATCTTGAAAGTCTGGGTTCCCAGCCCATCGTTTTTCATTAGAAAATGGCTCATGTTCGCGGAGAAGTAAACGAAAGGAAGGAGAGCGGTCATGAAAAGCTACGGGTATAACAACCGTATTTCCAATTTGGAGTTATTCGCCCTCATGTTCGTGTTCGTCGTGGGCAGCGTACTGACGCTTCCTGTCGGTTACGAGGCCGGGCACGATGCGTGGATATCCGTCCTGATCGGTACGCTTGCGGGACTAGCGATCAATGGGCTATACGTTTTTCTATGCCATCGCTATCCACATAAATCGTTGGTGGAAATCGCCCATTGTCTCTTAGGCTCCTGGATCGGCAAGCTCGTCGGCTTGTTATATGCCTGGTACGGGTTCTACCTTGGCGGCTATGTGCTTCGGAATTTCACGGATATGACCGCTGCCGTGCTATTGCCGCGAACGCCTATTGTTGTATTAGGGATCGTCATGATCGCGCTTACGGTATGGACCGCAGCGAAGGGGATCGAGGTCCTAAGCAGATGCTCGCTAATTATACTCGTGTTCATTATCTTTTCCACGTTTATAGGCAGCGTCTTATTGATCCCGGATATGGAGCCCGCTAATATGTTGCCGGTCCTCGATAACGGATGGCGTTCTGTCTTGCGGGGTGCCGGAGGAATTGCGACCGTACCGCTTGGAGAAACGATCGTTTTTGCCATGCTGATTCCGTACGTGAATCGGATCTCCGCCGTGAGACGGACCGTATTCGGCGCTATCGGAGTTTGCGGTGGCCTGCTTCTCGTTACGTGTGTCGTCAATATCTTTGTGTTGGGGGAAATCGCGAGCCAGCAATTGTTTCCAAGCTATACTTCTTTTATGTATATCGCGGTAGGCGATTTTTTCGAGAGAATCGAGCCGCTCGTATTTACGGTTTGGATCTTCAACGAATTCGTGAAGCTAAGCGTGTGCCTCCTATCCACGTCGCTGGCCTTCGCTCAGACGATACGTAGCGGCGACTACCGAATATACGTGCTGCCCGTAGGCTTGTTGATATTGCTGCTCTCCACTTTCCTTCACCCCAATCAGTTGGACCTCGTTGAATACGTAAAAAAAATATGGCCTTGGTATTCCATCCCGTTTCTCATTGTCGTGCCTTTGCTTCTTCTAGTCGTTTCGTTATTTCGAAAAAAAGGTTCACGGGCTGGCCTTGCCGACGCCAAACCGGATGTGATGGAAACTCCTTGATCGAACGGGGTTAGTCACGATCAGGACATCACCATCGACGCCGAAGAGCCCGGAGGAAGGCCCGGGCTCATAATCCCTTAGTGGATTTTTCTCATGCAGCAAATCCCATTTTATTATACGAACTGAACGATGTCATCCATAGGCCGTCTCGATTTGGGACGTGAAGGTAATTTAGACCGATAGCCGAACGCTGTCATCACGCTCAACCCGAACTCATCGGATCCAAGTAGTCCTTTATTGTCGAGCAGAGCATTGACGGCATCCATATCGAACCCCTCGATTGGGCACGAATCAATACCAATATGCGCTGCGGCTGTCATCATATTACCCATTGCCAAGTAAGTTTGCTTCGAAGACCAGTCAAACAGAGCCCGCTCGGTATCCAGATGAAGATCATCATAAAATTGGGAGTATGCTTGCTTCATGCTCCTATAAATTTCTATAGGCAGACCTTTGACTTGAGTTTGTTGTTCCACGAGATACGGGGCATCATAAGTGAGTCCTTTTCTGGCCAAGAAGATGACGAAGTGGCTCGACGTCGGAAGCGACCTCACCGCGCCGTATACGTGAGGCGCGAGTTCTCTTCTGAACTCCTCACTTTGCGCGACCACGAATTTCCAAGGTTCATTGCCTCCTGAGCTTGGAGATAGGCGGCCGGTCTCGAGAATGAATCGAAAATCGTCTTCGGAAATTTTTTTCGTTGGATCGAATTCTTTAGTAGCATGCCTGAAATAAAACGTGGATAACAAATCCACCTTTTTCATCTCTATATCCATCGGTTATTTTTACCCCTCGATTCAAATTTATTTCTCTACGAGATCATAAACGGAACGCTGTCCGTTTTATATGCCCATAATAAATGGACTGCAGTCCATTTGTCAAGCGGTTGAGTAGTAAGGTGTGGTCATAAAACAATAAAGCAAATAAAGAGGCGCCAAAATGGTCAATACCTGACCTTTTTGGCGCCTTTTTCCCTTATTACGGTTCAGAATTTAATTCTGTACCGTCCCTTTTTTACGGCTTTTTACTGAAAAAGCGGTTCAACGTAAGTGTTGAAAAGTCTTTCTTTTATTCCATCGCAAGTGTATTGGCGATGTTCTTTCAGGAATAAAAACATTTCCGGTGCCATCGTAGACATGATGGCATCCGCTCTAAAGACCGGATCTACCATCGAAGCTTCATTCGTAACCTTGTATTCCTTGAGCAATCTCACAAGGATGGAATGAATGGATTCATAATGTTCCTTGAAGGAATCACTTTGTTCTTCTTCAGGATTGTAGTTTTTTTGCATGGTAGCCAGGAGAGGGGAGTGAGTTTCCAGTGATTCTAAATGATACGCTATTACGGTTTCTAACCGTTCCTTAAGCGATCTGGATGAATTATCCATGAGGTATAGCTCCATTTTATCCCTATTTTGAATACAGCTTTCGCTGATCAAGTCCCAGCACAAATCGCCTTTGTTCGTATAGCTACGATACAAGGTTCCTTGTCCAAATCCAGCTTCTCTGGCGATTTGCCGCATGCTGACATTTTCGACACCGTACTGAGCGAAAAGTTGAGCAGCCTTTGCCAGAATAATTTCCCTGCGTTCTTGCGCATCCTTGCGCAGCGTGCGTTCTAGCATGACAAATTCCCTCCTTTCAAAAAACGCCATTGACGAACGGACTGCGTTCCGCTTATATTGAGATACATCTGGACCGCGTTCCGGTTTCGCGATATTCATGTAAAGCTAGTTTACTACATGTTACCCCTTTAGCGAAATAGGGTCAATAAAGCGGAGCCAAGCGGGAAGGCATAACAAGTAATAAATCAAAAGTTCCTGAGGAGGAAATGTCCAATCAACAACAAAACAAAAAATACGGGGTAGGCGTCGTCGGAGCAAGCTCTACGAATCCAGGCCGTGCAAGCCAGATATTCTCCGGTGACTCCATATGCGCACGATCTAGCCAGATTCGGTAATGTCATTTATATATAGATGGGAGAGGAAATAAAGTGAAAGAAAGAATTTCGAGAGCAAATATGATTTTGCTTATTATTGTCTGTTTTACTCAGTTTATCGAGGTTATGAACAGTACGACGGTCGTCGTAGCACTGCCTTCCATCCAAACGGCACTACACATGCAGGCGAACGACTTGCAATGGATCGTGACATCGTATGTCCTTACCTTTGCTTGTTTTCTGATGATCGGCGGGCGAGCCAGCGATCTGCTCGGAAGAAAACGGGTATTAATGATAGGTTTGGCAATCTTCAGTCTCTCTTCGTTGACAGGAGCCCTGGCAACGGATCCGATTTGGCTTATTGCCAGCAGGGCGATACAAGGAATCGGGGCTGCACTTTCCATTCCGGCGGCAATGTCGCTCATCAGCAACAATTTCCCAGCTGGGCCACAACGTAACAAAGCGTTCGGTATATTCGGCGCCTTGGGGTCCGGGGGAGCTGCTGCCGGATCAATCGTCGGTGGTTTGCTTACGGATTCCGCGGGCTGGAGATCGTTGTTCTATCTGAACGTTCCGCTGGGAATCCTGCTCATCCTTGGTTTGTTGTTCGTTAAAGTAAGTCCGTCAGTCATTCAGCAAAAACAATCCATCGATTGGCTCGGTTTGATTTCCGTATTGGCCGGCATTTTCGTACTGGTCTACGGCATCTCAATGCCGAATGTCGATGGCAACTGGCCGACGGCAAAGATCACGATGTTGATTATCGGCGTATTGGTGTTAGGCGTATTTATTTTTGTAGAAAAATTTGCTGAAAATCCGTTGATGCCGCTTCGTTTATTCAAATTTCGTTCGCTCGTTACATCTAATATTATTGGATTTTTAATGTTTTCTTATATGACCGGCTTTAACTTCTTTTCTACTTTGTACTTTCACGAGCTTGGCTATTCATCTCTAACCGTCGGGTTGGCTTTCTTGCCGCTTGGTTTAACCTCGATCGTGGTCACGCAAATTACTCCGTTCTTTATGCGCAAATTTGGAGCGAAAAGAGTGCTGATCGTCACCCAGGCGATCAATGCTCTCGGAATGTTCTGGTTGAGTCAAATGAATATGGATAAAAACTATGCATCCTTTATCCTTCCCGCATTTGTCGTACTCGGATTGTCGATAGGCGCGTCCTATACGGCCGTCATCGTAGGTTCCGTTCAGGATGTTAAACCCGAGGAACACGGCATTGCTGGAGGAATCGTGAATACGTTCCTGCAATTGGGGGGGAGCTTGGGTTTATCCATCCTGGCGACAATCGCCGCTACGGTGACAGCCTCGGCGCATGATGTTTCCGCAAGTACGGCTTTATTATCCGGTTTCCACACGGCATTAATCGTAAGCGGATTTTTCGCGATCATTGCTTGTATCCTTTCTTTCATGAGCAGCGGCAAGAGTAAGAAAGCGGGTATAATTCCTCAAGATGCGCGCGTAAACGGTGACTGACTTACAAAGGCACGATCTGATTGGAAAGCTTGAACCCGAAAGATAGAAAAAACCTATCTTTCGGGTCCTTGTGTTTTAATGCAAAAAAGTACACCAATCAATTTTATTCTTTATTCAACCTATTGTCCGGTAAGTTTTCCTGCTCTTCTTCGTAGCATTCCAATAACAAGCAGTAATAACGGAATTGAAATAATAAAAATGGGAAGCACAATATATTTCCAGAAATCCGGAAAATAAACTTGCGATTCTATGATGTTTTTGGGATATAGCGCTATTATAAGAAATAGGATAGCTGATGCTCCTGTAATATTTCTCCACTTTGTGATACCTAATACCTTAGCAGTCCCATAACTGGTTATGAACAAGTATAGAGATAACTTGATAAAGATGCTGAAGATCACGACGATGACCGCCAAAACGTCAATATTTTGAATGAACTCCATTACCGATACATATTGAACTACTGAATAAACGGGATAAATAAAATAGGTGGGCAGCACTGGACCTAAGACCATGCAGGTACTGACTGTTATAAGGATGAGTAATATTCCAGCCAAAGCTACGCCACCTGTTGCAGCAGCTGTGATTTTTCGATGTGGTTGTAAAAAGCCTATTAGCATAAGAATTGCAATCGACTCACCTAGGAACGAAAACGCCCCTAGACTTCCTTTCACCAGCGCACCCAAGCCTTGCAATGGAAGTACTGGAAGTAGCATGACGGGCCGGAAATCTTTAGCTAATAGCAAGGTGATCAACACGATGGAAATTGTAATGAACGGACCAATAATCTCGCTACAACGACCCAAGGTTTGGACACCGCCAGTTACTGTATAAATCATCATGAGTATCATCAAAACCATGATGACCCAAATGGGTGTATTCAAAAATAATGCCATATGAACGAAGTCCGAATACTCTCTTAGAATCACCCCTCCAACGGCATACCATATAGCAAGATACAAAATAGAAAGCAGCTTGCCAAGCCACTTTCCAATTAATTCGGGTACAAAGTCAACGAAGGTTTTTCCAGGAAACAACAGACATAATTTAGATGAAATATAAGTGACGACTAGACTCGACAGGAGTGCTAGAAGGATAGAGAGCCATGCTGCTTGTCTGCTTTCCTTGAAGGACTCGCCGATTGTCAACAATGCAGTCATACCGATTTCCATCGTTGTAAGAAGCCAAAACAATTGATTGAGCGAAAGTTTCATCTAAATCCCGCTTTCATTTGACGTGGAGTGGCGAGTTTTGCTGTCCGATTTGTTTGATTTCTAACTTTGGTCGGATTATGATCTCGGAGTGAACAAATATATTGTCCCATTTTCCCCTGTGGTTTTTCCAATACGAAGGGTGTTGTCTATATACCGCTTCTCCAATGCCAAGCACATCTGCCTTATATTCTTTCTGCACTTTATGGATGAGGTTAAGCATTTGCGTTTTAATTTCATTGTTGAATGACTGCTGAAGTTTCATAAGGTCCGTACCTTCCGACAATACAAGGGAAGAGTTATTCTCTTTCAAAACGATTTTCCCTTTTATGGTAATTTCCACTTTTACATACCCGGAATTCGATACAGCGCTGTAAATCCTGCTTTTCGGCTGCGACACGAATCCAGTAACCGTTCCTTGATAGTCAGTCGTGATTAAGGCATTCTTAATTGTCCCCATTATCCAGCCTCTGTTGTGCGCTTCATCATAATTGAGGTATCCTAGCAGTTTATGTTTATGATTAAATATCGCTCGTCCGTAGAACATTATAGTTGGTTTATCAAGGCCGGGACTGGAAAATTTCTTTACAACCGGCAGCGTCGGTGAACTGCCTTCCCCTTTGGAAGCCATCAAATAATGGACCAGCGAAGTCCCCACTTCACCTCCTGCAGCTTGATGGATCTTGATAGGGGCCATGGCCGATAGTTTCTCAAGCGGGTAATTGATTTTCATTATATCCTGTGCGGTGCCTTCTTTGACTACCCATATATCTGTCCTTAGTCGGCTATTCGGATCACGAGTATAGGAATCCAATAGTTCAGAAATTCCACTACGCGCAAGCTTCTCTCCAATGAATAAGTTGCGCCTATGTCCTCGGGTCATTGAACGAGAAAGATATTGCTGCATGTTATCAATTGCATCGGCAATGTTTTTGCCGCGGCTTGACTCTAGAAAAGAGGCCGATCGAGGAGGATCTTGTCCTTCTCCTGATTTAGGAACAAACAGCTGTCCGGTAATAAGATAACGGTTGCCGTTACTTTCGTCCAAATCGATGCCGCCGGCAAGATCAAAAAGCTGATCGTTTAGTTCCTTCCGATCCCAACAACCGCACATTAGACAAACAAATACTAGCAAAGTTAAGCACGCTTTGCTTCTATTAATCATTCCCCGTTCTCCTCCTAATCAAGGAAAGGCTATTTCGGATTCGGCTATTTTTCGATCGTGGTGACCTTACAAAAACATCGTTAAGTTGTCGGAATCTCAAAGGCGAAACAGGGGAGAGGTAAGGAACGCCAAATGACTCCAATCGACATAAATGAATTAATAGCGAAATCGTTCCTATCGCTACCCCGTATAATCCAAACATGCCGGACAACAGAAGCATTGGGAATCTTAAAATCCGAAAAGCAACGCTCATGTTATAACGGGGAATGGCAAAAGACGCTATACCGGTCATGGATACTACGATTACCATAGGCGCGGATACAATGCCGGCTTGTACGGCTGCCTGACCAATGACGAGCGCGCCTACAATGCTAACAGCTGATCCTGTCGCCTTTGGCAGGCGAATACCCGCCTCCCGCAGTCCCTCGAACATGAATTCCATTAACAATGCCTCGATCACGCTGGGAAATGGTACGCCTTCCCGAGCCGAGGTAAGACTAAATAAAAAATTTGTCGGCATTAGTTGTGAATGAAACGTCGTAATTGCCACAAAGAGCGAAGGTAGATATAGCGATACAATAAAAAGAAACAGTCTTGTCCATCTAATAAGCGTTGAAAAGATAAACCGTTCATAATAATCTTCGGCTGACTGAAACGTAGCCCAAAACGTCATTGGGACGATTAACGCGTCTGGCGTACCGTCTATAAGCAAGACAACTTTGCCCTCCAGAAGATTGGCTGCAACAATATCCGGGCGCTCTGTATTTTGGATTTGTGGAAATGGAGTAAACGAGACGTCCTCGATCATTTCTTCCATATAACCTGAGTCTAAAATAGCATCTGTGGAAATCTGCCCGATTCGTTCCTTTACTTGACATAAAACCTTTTCATCAACAAGGCCATCCAAATAAACGACGATAGTTTTTGTGCGAGATAACGACCCGACAGTGAAGGCCTCCAGTTTAAGTCTCGTTGATTGTAATCTTTTCCGAATTAATGATGCATTCACTTCAACTTGTTCAGTAAAGCTGTCACGTGGACCACGAATCGTTTGTTCAAACGCAGGTTCCTCAATACTACGGCCTTCCTTTGCTTTTAAATCCAGTAATACGCACCGAGAATGGCCCTCCACAAATACGGCTGCGTGTCCTTGAAGAAGCCGATCAGCAGTCTCAAGAATGGAATGGGTCACGCTGCTAGTAGCAACGGAAGATAAATGAATATCCGTAAACAGATCTTTCCATTCATGGGTGTCAGGCCGAAATAGATCGTTGTTTATTTTGTTTGCGTCAGTTATACCGGTGATATAGACAATAAGAGTGGCTAAACCCTCGGGGGTTTTAAACGAGCGGAACGTGATATCGAAGCATGCATCGAACAATTGTCGAAGCATTTGCTCATTCTCCGCTATTGTTGATTTTATTGTCGGATCTTTGAAAAGAAGCGTGTCCAACGTGATTCACCTCGTCATTGCCACATCTGATTCTAATAGCTTTCCTCTGATTCCCATGCGTATACATAAAATCAATGTATTTCAAGGGCTCTTCGTAACAGTGGATGAAAGATACCAGTATTCCCCTATTATCCGCTGTGGTATAGGAAAATCGGTGCATCATGATGCGCTGCGAAGCAAAATATTTCCCTATTTAGAGTATACTTCACTTGACAATCGGACTGCAGTCCAGTTATATTATACCACAAGCGGATCACAGTCCATTTGATGGGCGAAATGTAATTGCAAATGACTACAATAAGGAGATAATAATCATGAATCAGCATAACGGTTTACAACGTGCAGTCTTTACGCATAGCAAGGATTTGGAATGGTTTACAACGATGCCGGGCGAGCAAATGGCAATTCGAATTCACAGCAGTCAGGTTGGCGGGGCGGTCACGATTATGGAAGCGCGCGT
Organism: Paenibacillus glycanilyticus; assembly: GCF_023715145.1. GTDB lineage: Bacteria > Bacillota > Bacilli > Paenibacillales > Paenibacillaceae > Pristimantibacillus > Pristimantibacillus glycanilyticus_A. The sequence goes on from NZ_JAMBNP010000002.1 coordinate 348,075, forward strand.
ACCGTTTCTTAGCGGCCCTCCGAAGCACTTCCACAAGGAACGGGAGGAAATCTTCGAAGTACTAGAAGGCACGTTTCGTTTCCAGTGCGGCGAAGATGATTTCGAAGTTACCCCAGGGACAAGTGTCGTCGTCCCGCGCGGCGTTCCGCATGCTTGGACTAATGTGGGCACTGAGTCGGGACGTATTCTCTTCACATTCGCCCCTGGCGGAATTGATGATGTTTTCGCTAAGATTGGTCTTACGCCGCCAGAGGGCTGGCAGGAGCTATGCGAAAACTACGATACTTGGATTGTAGGTCCTCCAATGCTTATTTCAAATAAATAATAAAATAGATAAAACAACGACAACTCAATGTTTGATGGCTGTTGAAAAGCAAAGGGGCCGTCTCAAAAGGTGGTCGCTCGCTGGAGAAACGGCTCGCATCAGTAAAATAAGAATTAATTCTCACAAAAATAGTGTTGCAGAGGGCTATCCCTGCAACGCTATTTTTCGATTTTGATCCTTTGCAGCTTTCTTTAGCAAATTGTGGGCAAGCGAAAGCCACCCGACCTCTAGGCTGACTTTCGACAAGCCTCGAAGCAGGAACCGCCGGAATCCCCGGTTATTCTTAATTTGGCCAAACACACTCTCCGGTTCGTGCATTCGCCGAACCGACAAGGCATATCCATCTTCGCTCTTTAATTGCTCCCGAGCTTGTTGTTTGAGGCGAAGATATTCCATGCTGACCTTTATTTCACGATCGCCTTGTGCCTTCGTGCATCTCTCCTTCAGCGGACAGCCTTCACATGAGAGACTGCGATAATGGCGAGTGGTAATTTCATAGCCACTTTCCGTGGTGCTTTGGCTTTCGTAACGGAACAGGAGCTTTTGTCCTGCTGCACATGTCCACGTGTCCTCTTTCTCGTCATATAACCAATGCTCGAATTTACTAATGTCTTGCTTCCACGCTTTCGTGTTTTCTTTGTGATAGGTATTATATTTTACAAGTGCCCGTTGCCCCTCTGATTCCAGATAAGCATAGTTTTCTTCGCTCCCATAACCAGCATCTGCAATGATGGTCCCCGGCAATTGACCAAGCGAGGCTTTCGCTTTGTCCAGGTGTGGCATGAGACAACGCGTGTCTGTTGGGCGTTGGTGAAGGCTGTAACTAAGGATGAACTGATCTTCTGTTCCAATCTGCACGTTATATCCAGGCTTCAACTGGCCATTGCGCATATGATCTTCCTTCATGCGCATAAACGTGGCATCGGTGTCGGTTTTACTAAAGCTGTTGCGTCTTCCGAGCGTCTCTTGTTGATTCATATTTCTGCAGCCGTGGGAGGAGGTCTTTTCGCACTAGGCGAACAGCTTTCTTCAGTGGCTTGTCTTTCGGCTTTTCTTGAAGCTTGTTTTCAAGCTGCTGAACAGCCTGCTCCAGTTTTTCACTCGTGATGGCGGAAGCCTCTCCGAGTTCAGGAAGGTCGGAGTTATTTAGAGCTTGATCTTCCTGCTTCTCTGCCTCTTCAATGGCAGCGAACAAGGTCTGCACTTTCTCTTGCAATTTCAGTTTCTGTTTAACGACAGCCTTGCCCCAAACAAACGTGTAGCGATTGGCATTTGCCTCAATCTTTGTTCCATCGACGAAGTAGTGGTCGAGCTTGACGTAGTTTTCTTCAACGAGAAACTGAAGAACAGCTGTAAAGATGGTCTCCAGCACGTCTTTCATGCGTTCAGAGCGGAAGCGGTTAATGGTGCGGAAATCTGGGAGCTGTCTAGCGGCTAGCCACATGAACATGATGTTTTCGCGTACCGCTTTCGCGATTTGGCGAGAAGAGTAAATGCGCTGTGTGTAGGCATAGATAATAACCTTCATCAGCATTTTGGGGTGGTAGCTATCTCGGCCACCTCCGGGATAAGCTTTGGTGAAGAGTCTCATATCTAAACGATTGACCGCATCGTTGATGACGCGAACGAGATGATTTTCGGGGATATCTTCCTGCAAGTCCATTGGCAAGGACAGTTGATCCATGGTATATTCTTTGTACAAAAGAAGCCTCTCCTTTTTTGATGGTTGGTCGCACTTCCATTCTAACAAGGATCGGCTTCTTTTTGTTTAGTCCTTAAAGCTTTTCATTGACAGGTTAATGGCAAACCGGAGCATTTTAATGATTCTGGAGAAGCGTTAGCGGTCGCTTTTGTGAAGGGATTCCAACCTTACCTCGTTGATTCAAGGAATCCCTGAGCAATGGCGATTGGAAGAACATTAAAATGCGCAGGTTGCTGTTTAAACCCGAATACGAAGGGGGTGTCCCATCGACATTTTCATGATTTTTGGGACACCCTCTTTAAAACTGCATATAGGTCAATCCTCGAACGGAAGATACAGTTCAATCATCGACCATACCCCATCAGGCAGCAGCAGTTTTGATTGATCCCCACGGAATAACTTCGTCTTTATTAGATCTTCTTTGCCTTCCTGTACCTTTTTAACCCATCTAGGTTCCAACAGCAATCCCCTTGCGATTGCGACAAGCTCGACGCCGGTTGAAAGTGCTTTTGAAGCATCTTCCGGTGTTTTTATTCCGCCTACACCGATAAGGGCTGTACGGTTACCGATAACATCCTTAAAGATTTCCATCCGGGCACGTTTATCGTTCACGCCACGACGAGGTGTAGACCAGAAATCATGAAGGGATACGTGAATATAATCCAGTCCCTGGTCCGCGAGAGTATCTATGTTTCGAATGGCGTCCGCATCGCCAAATTTCTTGATTAGATCCTGTATCTCGGCATCGCTCAATTCGCGAGGTAGAGGAGAAGCGGAATTATCTGCCACTACGGCGCTCGGTGCTTCATTATCCTCTATTCCACTTGCCCCCTCATGAAATAATTGCAGAATGGCAAGAGCTCCATGGGATTTTAAGACTTTGCTGAGTTTGCGCAGCCCCGGAATATGTTCATCGGTCTCCGCTGCCGGTAATCCCGGATAGTGCTTTCCTTCTTTAAACGTCGTTGCCGACGTAATAACCATCCCAACGTCTTTGACACGTATGTTATAGTACGCCAATTCCTCCTCGGAAATAAATCCGCCGGGAATGAGCCCAAATGACCCATTGGGGACATAACGATCCTATTTTTTAATTCCTTGCCGCTGCGGAGTCGAAGTGGTTCGAAGATCATCTTGTTGTCTTCTCTCATTATGTTCTCTCCTTCTGGTGAATTTGAAGCGTTTCTCACACAATTCTGCTTTTTTTACTGTGTTATCCATCATTAATGCCTTCAAAATGTAGGACAATTGAAATGGACTGCGGTCCACTTTTTTTCACTATAAACGGACTTTGGTCCACTTGTCAAAGTTAATGTTGCGAATATGTTGATTTACATTTTCGCCTAAGAAAAAAAGTTAAAAATTATCGCTTGCCTTAAAGTCGGCTTTAAGGGTTAAAGTGGTTTTTGTAGCCGGCACAATCCAATTAGGAAAGTACAAATATAAGCTCAAAGGAGAGTTGCATCATGAGAACGATCGATCAAATTTATATTAACGGGAAATTCGTAAAGCCGCATGGCACTGAGGTGATGGATATTATTAATCCTGCGAATAAGGAAGTAATCGGCCGAGTGACGCTCGGGGATGAGCAGGATACTCGCGATGCGATTGCGGCAGCGAAGGCAGCCTTTATAACTTTCTCCAAGACGTCGATAGAAGAACGCGCGCAGATGCTGCAGCGTCTGCATGATGTAATGATGGAGAAGTTTGACTTATTGAATGAGGTGGCGGTCGAAGAATACGGAGCTCCAGCCGCTGCGACAGCCGGACGCACCATGTATGCGGCCAAAAACTTCCTTCATAATCTGGATGTCATGAAAGAATTCCAATTCGAGAAGCGAATCGGTCAAGCAAAGGTCGCTCTTGAACCGCTCGGCGTTATTGGTTTAATTACACCATGGAATGCGAATTACACGCATATCTCAACAAAGCTTGCTCCTGCCATTGCGGCCGGATGCACAGTGGTTATCAAAGCCAGTGAGCTAAGCGCTATTCAAACGCAGGTAATCGCCGAATGTTTTCACGAAGCCGGTATTCCTGCCGGTGTTATCAACTTCGTTAACGGCAGAGGCGACGTGGTTGGCGCGGAATTGACGCGTCATTCGGATGTGGCGATGATATCGTTCACTGGCTCCACGAATGTCGGCAGAATCATTGCCAGGGACGGAGCCGCAACGATGAAGCGACTCGTGCTAGAGCTTGGAGGGAAGTCGCCAAATGTCATTCTGGACGATGCTGATTATCATAAAGCTATTCCACTGGCCGTCATGACCGCTTTCAGCAACAGCGGACAAGCTTGCCATGTCGGATCGCGATTAATCGTTCCCCAGCATCGCTTGGAGGAAGTAAAGCAGTTGGTGATCAAAACGGTGAAAGGCATTAAAGTCGGGAACCCTTGGGAAGAGGGAACGTTTATCGGTCCCATGGTCAGCCAAAAGCAGTATGATACCGTCCAACGCTATATCCATCTAGGCGTAGAACAAGGCGCTGAATTGATCATCGGTGGCCCGGGTCATCCGGAAGGTTTGGATAACGGTTATTATGTTAAGCCTACCGTATTTGCCAATGTTACCATGGACATGTCAATTGCTAAGGAAGAAATTTTCGGACCTGTGCTATCGATTCTGACCTACACAACAGAAGAAGAAGCGATAGCGATTGCCAACGATACGATTTATGGCTTGTCTGCTTATGTTAGCTCAAGCAATCTGGAAAGAGCGAATGATGTTGCATCCCGGATTGTGTCGGGACGAGTACTCATTAATGGTTTATATGACGAGCCGAAGGCCCCCTTCGGAGGATTTAAACAGTCCGGTATCGGAAGAGAATTTGGCGCTTATGGTCTTGAATCTTATGTTGAACCAAAAACGATCTTGGGACACGATGTAATATTGCAATAAGTTACACTGGCAGCAGTTTGGGGTCCCCACAGAGGGGCCTCCTTCTTGCCTGTCCCCATTCACCTAGAATAAGTCCATTTTCATCGGATATACTATCCTCTAATCTAAGGAAAGAGGAGATAGTTAAAGGTGCGTACATTTAATCAGCATTTTATAAATGGTCAATTCGTACACTCAATCGGAAAAGAAATGCAGGAATTGGTAAACCCTTCTAATAAAAAAACGATCGGTAGACTCGTTCTAGGAAACGAGCAAGACGTGCAATTGGCCATCGCAGCTGCTAAAGAAGCATTTAAATCGTTTGCCAAAACAACGGTAGATGAACGAAGTCAGATGCTTCAGAGACTCCACGATTCTATTATGGCAAGAGAAGAGGAATTAACAAGAGCCGCAGCGGAGGAATATGGTTCTCCGTTAAAGCCATCTAAAGGCCGTACCACCTTTGCTGCGCTGACCTGCCTTTACGCCAAGGAAGCATTGAAACAGTTTTCCTTCGAGAAGATGCAAGGTACAACCAAAGTCATTCTTGAACCATTAGGCGTCATAGGCGCGATAACGCCATGGAACGCCAATTATACGCATATTTGCAATAAAATAGCCCCGGCCATAGCTACGGGATGCACGATTGTCGTGAAACCTAGTGAACTCAGCGGACTTCAGACTCATCTATTAATGGAATGCATAGCCGATGCGAAATTGCCGGCAGGTGTTGTAAATATTGTCAATGGTACAGGCCAAGTCGTAGGGGCAGAGCTTGTCAGGCATCCGGATATTGCTAAAATATCGTTTACCGGTTCGACTCCTGTAGGGAAAATTATCAGCAAAGATGCATCCGACACTCTCAAAAGACTGGCCTTAGAGTTAGGTGGGAAAAACCCCAACATCATTCTGGATGATGCCGACTTCTCCAAAGCCATCCCAATGGCTATTGCCATCGGTTTCAGCAATACAGGGCAAGCCTGTCATGCGGGAACGAGACTGTTGGTGCCTGAGAACCGATTGGACGAAGTCAAGAAATTAATAAAACAAGCTGTTGCTTCAACCAAAATTGGTAATCCCATGGATGAAGACTCCATATTAGGCCCGCTTGTAAGCCAAAAACAATACGATACCGTGCAGCGCTACATCCAAGCAGGAATTGACGAGGGGGCAGAATTAATCGTTGGAGGGTTAGGTCACCCGGAGGGATTGGATGAAGGGTTCTATGCCAAGCCAACCGTATTTGCCCATGTAACCAATGATATGAAAATCGCCAAAGAGGAAATTTTCGGTCCGGTACTTTCGGTCATTTCTTACAGAACAGAAGAAGAAGCAATTAACATTGCAAATGATACGGTATTTGGTTTGGCCGCATATGTCAGCTCCTCGGACATGGAAAGAGCTCGGCGAGTAGCTTCGCAAATAATCGCTGGGCGTATTTTGATCAACAAGGCCGTGCAAGACGATCCCTTTGCCCCGTTCGGCGGATTTAAGCAGTCCGGTTTGGGCCGAGATTCCGGCGTATATGGTTTGGAAGAGCATGTCGAACCGAAAGCCATACTTGGATATGAAGTTCACTAACCGGACCAGGCCATGATGGAACGCCAGGCGCGGTTTGATTAAGTCATGTACTTATGACAGCGACTGCAGCCTGGTTGTACACCAAGCTTAGCCACCGTTGTTTTTAGTGGCTGAAAGGAGCAGGCTCTCATGAAAAATGGCTTTAAAATCACTTTGCTCGCATTGGCGGTTACTTCAACTTTGGCACCCATGCTAGCGGCACCGGCAGTCAAGCTTCTTATGCTCGACTTCACAGAGGTGAATACGGTGCTTATTCAACTCGTCGTCACGTTCGCGTCGTTCTTTATTTTGCCGAGTTTGCTGATTGGAAACCTATTATCCAGATGGCTTTCGAAGAAAACGCTACTTGTCATCGGCCTGCTATTATATGTCATTGGCGGAGTTGGCCCCGCATTCATGAATTCAATTGGTGGAATTCTAACCCTGCGAGCGGTACTGGGTCTAGGTATCGGCTTCATTACACCTCTGATGAATGCAATCGTAGCCGAGTATTTCGAAGGCGAGGAACGCTCCAAAATGAACGGTCTCACTGTCGGGGTAAACGGTTTGGGAGGCGCCTTCTTCCTCATTATTGGCGGAGCGATTACGGCATTGGGATGGAGAGGCGTGTTTTGGACTTATTCATTCGGCATCGTATTGCTCATTATGGTATTGGCTTTTGTTCCTAGCGGCAAATCGGTTACTACTATAGGTGTAGGTGAGACCGCTAGCAACGAAAAATTGTCATTGCCGGTAGGTGTTTATGCAGTTGGTTTGTTAACGACAGGTCTTATGGTGCTGTACTATGTCATCCCGACAAACCTTGCTTCTTTTGTCGTAGATAATCATCTTGGCAACTCTGCAACATCGGGTTATTTAACAGCTGTTTCGTTCGTATTCGTCTTTCTTGCCGGGATCGTCGGTACCAAACTTCAGCATGTATTGAGAAAAGGCTCTGTTGCCTTTATTTTATTCTTATTTGGTGCAGCGTTTTTGATGTTAGGCGAGGCGCATAACCTATGGATGGTTGCTGCTGCGGTAGGTATCGTCGGATTTGGATTTGGATTTGCATACCCGATTTTGTTAAATAAAATGGCGATTGTTGCGACTGCCGCTCATCGAACGTTGGCAATCATGCTAATGACCGCTTTTGCCAATGTAGGTCAGTTTATTTCGCCGCTTATAACCAACGGGATACGATCAGCTTTGTATTTTAATTCCATTCGGGGCGTCCTACTCCTAGTAGGGGGATTAGTAACAGGTTTATTCGTAGTCTCCGTTATTAGAATGATCGTCAACAAAAAGGAACTTGCCCATGCCTGAACCTAATATAAGGAAGGGGATTGAATGAATGGGAATGTCAATAAAAGAGGCTTCCGAGCAATTAGGAATCCCCGCTCATACGATTAGGCATTACGAGAAAGAAGGCCTAATACCGTTCTTGGGGCGCGACGAACATGGAAATCGTATGTTTAAGCCTGAGGATGTAGAATGGATCAGGCTCATGACCTGCTTCCGCGTAACCGGCATGCCGATAAATCAGCTTAAGAGAATTGTAGATTTGGCACTTCAGGGAGAGTCTACACTGGAATCCAGAAAGCAAATACTAGAACAGCATAAAGAAGAATTAAACAAGCGTCAGCGGGAACTGGACCTTGCTTTTGAAGCCGTTAATCGGAAGCTCGAGCGTTACAGAGAGATCCAGAATGGAACAATAGATGAGGAGTCGGCTTTCCGGATGGAATAAAGATCTTTTTATCGTCCGGACACGGAGGCTGTTTTTCTTGTATTCTCTCAGCTAAAAAGCAGATGACTCCTGAATTCATCAGGAGTCATCTGTTTTTCATTTTGTTTTTTGAGTTAGTTATGTAAAAACTCACTCAGTTTAGTCGAAGCCGTATTCGCGCGTTCCGGGCCGGTACATGGTAAGACATAAGCTTATCGAGCCGAATTAAAACGGCTTATTGTGGAAGCAGTTAAAGTGTAATTTATTGCATTAAATCATAGTATTACACACATTCTAAATACGCTGGATACAAGCACAGTTTGCGGCAGTCTGGACAACACCTTGCTTTAAAAAGCCAGAATCAAAACAGCCTTCAGAATGTGTGTCAAAGCAAATTGCTCAAATAATGATGAATCATTTTATACTTATTTTGGATACAGTTCTCCTCGATCAGGCCACAGAACAATTCGACTTTTTTATAACTTCGATATAGGATCCTTATCAACGCCTGCTTCTCTTGCGGAGTTGCCGCATACTGATGTCTTCCCCCTGTATATGGCGAGCAGCCTTCTCGAGTATTGTTTGTCTTTGTTCTTGCGCAGCTCACGTTCCAGCATTGACCTCACTTTTTTTCAGTTCTGCTTGACAATCGGACCACAGTCCGGTTATATTAATTGATGTAAAACGGATCGCGGTCCGGTTAATTGCATTTTACTTCTAGGAAGATTGCAGGTCAATAACCAGGGACGAACGAGAACCTTAGTCTTTGGCTTTATTCCAATATTTTTATTAATTGAAGGAGGAAGAACAATGTCAAATCAATTCCAAGGAAACAACAGAAAAATCGGTGTAGGTGTTGTTGGAGCAAGCGCGACAAATCCAGGATGGGCGGTATTCGCTCACCTTCCTGCAATTCAAAACCTGCCTGATTACGAATTGCGCGCCGTAAGCACTAGCAGGCGCGATTCCGCCGAAGCATCGGCAAAGGAGTATGGTGTGGCTGGTTACGATAATTATCAGGATATGATTAATGATCCGAACGTGGATCTGATCGTTATAGCTACGAATGTGGATACTCACTACAGTATCGCTAAAGCCGCGATTGAGGCGGGTAAAATGGTGTTCAGTGAATTTCCGTTGGGCGTGACTACAGAAGAGGCTTACGATCTAGCTTCTCGAGCGAAAGCGGCAGGCGTTCGGACGATGGTCGGAACGCAGGCCAGATTTTCGCCGGCAATTCAATATGCGCATGATCTGGTCAAAGAAGGTTACATCGGAGAGGTGCTTTCTACAACGATGAATGGGACATCGCTTATCTGGGGTCCTGTTACGCCGAAGAAATTTGCTTATACGTACGATGTGACCAAAGGCGCGACTTTGCTAACATCTCCGACATTGCACGCAATCGACGGCCTGAATTATGTGCTTGGCGATTATGAAAACGTGACGGCTAAGTTCGCTATCCGTTTCCCGGAAGTGAAAGTATTGGAAGATGAATCGACGGTAAAAGTAACGGCGCCGACTCACTTGGCTATTACGGGTACGCTGATGAGCGGAGTTCTTTCAACCGTCGTTTACCGCGGCGAGACTTCGCGAGATGTAGATATGCGTTGGGAAATCAACGGAAGCAAAGGACAACTGGTAATCATTGCGGAAAATAACGGAAATATTCAAAATACCGCGCTGAAACTATTTGGAGGCGTCGGGGAACAAACGGATCTAACCGAAATGGAAGTTCCAAGCAAATATTTTGATATCGTCAAAGACATTCCAGACGGACCGAGCAAGCTTGGCAATGTTGGATATGTCTATGCAAGCTTCGCCAAAGATCTTCGCGAAGGCACGCATGTAACACCTGATTTCGCGCATGCTGTTAAGCGCCACCGTTTGGCGGATGCGATTACGAAAGCGAATGAGACAGGTACAGCGCAGAAAGTAGACAACTCTCATCCGTTCAAAGATTGATGAGAAATGGGTGACTTCACCGAGTCATAATCGCAGTTCAGTCTATATATTTCAATATAAAATTAACCCAAACGAGCCGAAAGGAGATTCATGCATGTCGATATCTACAATGAAAGCCGCGATTTTGGAGCAATTCAAAGAACCGTTTACAATCAGAGAGACTCCGCGGCCTGTTGCACGAAAAGGAGAAGTGCTTGTTAATATCAAAGCGAGCGGCGTGAATCCACTTGATTTAAAAATACGCGATGGCGCAGCCGCACATACCCGTACAACGACTCCTGCAATTTTGGGGCTTGATATGGCAGGGATCGTCGAAGAAGTTGGCGAAGGTGTTTCTGGATTTAAACCTGGAGATGCTGTTTTCGGCATGACTGGCGGAGTTGGCGGTATTCAAGGCTCCTTGGCGGAATTTGCCGCGGTGGATGCAGCTTTACTGGCTAAAATGCCGTTAACAATGTCGATGCGAGAAGCAGCTGCATTGCCGTTGATCGCCATTACCGCATGGGAAGCTCTCATTGATCAAGCAAAGGTCCAGTCGGGACAAAAAGTGCTCATTCACGGTGGTGCGGGAGGCGTCGGTCATATTGGTATCCAGCTTGCCAAGATGCGAGGTGCTGAAGTGTTCGCGACCGGATCTGAAGCGAGTCAAACTGTCATAAAAGGCCTAGGTGCCACGCCAATCAACTATACGGTCGCATCGGTTGAAGACTATGTGCTGGCGCACACTGGAGGAGAAGGCTTCGACGTCGTGCTGGATACCGTAGGGGGCACAACGTTGGATAATTCGTTCCATGCGGTTAAAAGGTATACGGGTCACGTGGTAAGTATACTGGGCTGGGGAACGCATAGCCTCGCGCCTCTCTCTTTCCGTGCGGGAACGTATTCTGGTGTATTTACACTAATGCCTTTACTTACTGGCAATGGGCGAGCGCATCATGGCGAGATTCTCCGCGAAATCGCGGCATGTTATGACCAAGGCTTGTTAAAACCGATTTTGAACGAGCGGTTATTTACTTTTGATCAAATCGAGGATGCTCATCGCGCTATGGGTGAAAAGCAAGTCGGAAAAATTGTAGTGAGTATCGAGTAAAGGAATACGAAAGTCATAGCGGTAGGCTATCGTTACAGGTAAACTATCTATTAAAAAGTGCTGTTCGTGACGTGTGTACGACAGCACTTTTTTTGTTTGTGTTTGTTCTTATAGCATGTATTAATGAACATCCGACAACTTATCAGGTATATTTAGAGGTGAAAAAGCTATGAGTTACGATGATACTCATCATTTAATATCAAAATTTATGAATGAAAGTAACGATAAGGTATATTGTTTTATAGAAGCTAAACATTTAGCGGGTGAGTCTTTACACGTAAGAGGTACTGCAAAGATATCGTTAATACTACATATGCTGCATTCAATAGATGTACCTTTTGTAAAACAATATCAAAATGAATACTTGATACACTTGTTGTGTTCTGAACTACTCAACAAGAAAATTTCGCACTTTGTACTTGAAAATATTCAGGAATTAAAAACTATCAAAAATAGGGTTGAGATATTTGAAGTTTTGAGATATCTGAACATTAATACAGACATTAGTTAGGTTTGTTTGCGTAAGTGATAGTATATCGGCGAGCTTAACGGCAGAAATTGTAAGAAATAGCGATTTTTTGGGGTAATTTGATTTCGTAGTAATTTCGTTTATAAAAAATCCCGATCAGCGTGCCGGTCGGGATTTTTTTGTTGAAATTTTGTTTTTCTATCTTCTATACATTTAAGTTCTCAGTAATTATGAAAACCAGGCTACAATGAGCCGTTTTCAGAAATTACTTTCTCAATAATTTTGAAAGTGACTCTTAGCACATCAAGCTTTTACGGTGCTATATTCTCAATAATTCTGACGTCAGACACTCCTCATCAGCAGCAGAGCAAAAGCTGTAGATGAGGCTGTCTTTGTTGAAATTAACGGTTAAGCTCGGGAACATGCTGTTCCACGTAAGAGCGGACTTCCTCCGCATCGTCCAGATCAAGCACCGCTTCCGCAAGGGAAGCAAGCTTCGAACGGTCAAGGCGCGAGAGGAGTGCGCGGGCAGGAAGGACGGCGGAAGCGCTCATGCTGAACTCATCCAGTCCCATGCCCAGCAGGATCGGAAGCGCAACAGGCGTTCCGGCCATTTCGCCGCACATGCCAACCCATTTATTCTCTTGATGAGCCGCCCGAATAACCTGATCGATCAGCCGGAGGACAGGAGGATGGAGCGGATCGGATAAATAGCCAAGCTTCGGATTCATCCGGTCTGCGGCCATCGTATATTGCACAAGATCATTGGTTCCGATGCTGAAGAAGTCCACCTCGCGGGCGAAACGGTCCGCCATTTGGGCGGCAGCCGGAATCTCGATCATAATACCGGCTTCGATTTGTTCGTTAAAGGCGATATTCTCGCTTCTAAGCTCCTGCTTGGCTTCTTCGAGCAAAGCCTTCGCTGCACGCCATTCGGCAAGCGCAGCAATCATCGGGTACATGATCTTCAAATTGCCAAAGGCACTTGCGCGCAGCACCGCTCGCAGCTGGGTCTTGAACAGGTCCGGCCGGTCCAGACAGATCCGGATCGCGCGGTAGCCGAGGAACGGATTGTCTTCCTTCTCCAGCTGAAGGCCTGGAAGCTCCTTGTCTCCGCCAATATCCATCGTTCGGATAACGATAGGAGCATCAGGTCCAAAGGCTTCGGCTGCTTCTTTGTAAGCCGTGAACTGCTCCTCCTCTGTCGGCAGATCGGGACGGCCCATGTACAGAAACTCGGTACGGAACAGGCCAACGCCTTCGGCACCGTGTTCCCGTGCCTGACGGGCATCCTGCACGGAGCCAATGTTGGCAACAAGCTCGACCTGATGACCGTCCGCGCTTATGGAAGGCTTGCCGCGGTATTGATCGAGGAGCGCGCGTTTACCTGCAGCCTGCTCCTGCAGCGCCTGATAATGAGCTAACTCTTTGTCCTCCGGCTCAATGAGAACAAGCCCAGCAGCGCCGTCAACGATGACCAATTGGCCCTCTTCAATATGAAGGGCGCCTTCGCCGGCGCCAACGATTGCCGGAATGCCAACCGATCGCGCAATGATGGCAGAGTGGGAGGTACGTCCACCCGCTGCCGTTACAAAGCCGCCAATAACCGACGGATCAAGCTGAGCGGTATCCGATGGTGTCAAATCGAAGGCGAATAGAATCGATTTCTCATTCTTGTTAGCAACGGGCGCTTTGGCTGCCTCGGAATCCGATGCGTTGCCCAGCTTGCGGATGACGCGGCGGCTGACATCGCGTACATCAGCCGCGCGTTCCCGCAAATACTCGTCATCCAGTGAGGCGAGCATCTCCGCAACCTCTTCGCCGGATTCATTCATGGCAGACTCCGCCTTGTAGCGTTGCCCGCGTATCCGTTCCTGCGCCGCACCAATCAGCTCTTCATCTTCAAGGAGCATCAGATGGGCTTCGAATATTTCCGCTTCCTTCTCGCGGCCGTCTGACTTCATCCGTTCAAGCAGCGCTTCAAGCTCGACGCGCGCGGCTGCAACAGCCGAATCAAACCTGTTCAACTCGGCTGCTTCATCACCGGATTCCACATAGGTAATCCCTTCTGGGACAGCATCTTCGCGAAGAATAACCGCACGGCCGATTGCGTAGCCTTCCGACGCGGCGATTCCTTTAATCTCGGTTGCCATCATAACGGGCCTCCTTACTCTGCTTCCGCAGTAGCCAGTACAGCGCCAATAGCGTCAACCGCGGCTTCGGCTTTCTCTCCTTCGGCACTTACGGTTACGGTATCGTTGTGCTTAGCTCCGATCGACAAGACGTTAACCAGGCTTTTCGCGCTGACTTTCCGTCCGCCTTTCTCCAGATAAACCGTACCCTCACAAATTTTTGCGGCTTCAACGATTTTTTTGGCAGGACGGGCGTGGATGCCCGTCGGGTTCATTACTACGTATGCTTTCTCCACCATAATGCCTCCTAAAAGGAATAATCACAAAACGGACCGGGTTCATGCTGCATGTGCAGTGATTATTCGTACTTCGTAAGTTTTTTATATTTGGTTACATGCGTTTTTTAATCTGTTCCTTCAAACGCTCCGACTGGGTTCCGAAGATCGCCTGCACGGCGCCTTTGCCAAGACGCATAACGCCAGCCGCGCCAAGACGTTTCAGTTCGGCGTCGTTTACGGCTTTCTCGTCTTTGACAATCAGGCGAAGACGGGTAATGCAGGCATCGATGCTTTCGATGTTGCCGGATCCGCCGAGCGCTGCGAGAACTTGACTTGCCTTATCGTCGGCTGCGCCTGCCGGGGCACTATCCTTGCCGCCATCTTCAACCAATTCATCATCTTCGCGGCCCGGCGTCTTCAGGTTCAGCTTCACGATAACGACGCGGAACAGGACGTAGTACACAACAGCGTATACGAGACCAATCGGAATAATCAGCCAGCCCTTCGTAGAGAGCGGATAGTTGATTGCGTAGTCAAGGAAGCCTGCTGAGAAGCCAAAGCCATGGTGAATGCCAAGCTCAACAACGAGCCATGCAGAGATACCGGTTAATACGGCATGGATGACGTACAGCACAGGAGCTACGAACATAAACGCAAATTCAAGCGGTTCTGTAATACCTGTCAGGAACGAAGCCAGAGCAGAACCGATAAAGATCGAGGAAACAAGCTTGCGTTTTTCCGGTTTGGCCGTGTGAATAATCGCAAAGGCAGCAGCCGGAAGAGCGAACATCATGATCGGGAAGAAGCCGGTCATGAACATGCCCGCAGTTGGGTCGCCCGCGAAGAAGCGGTGCAGGTCGCCGTGAACCACATTGCCGGCAGCATCGGTGTAATCACCGATTTGGAACCAGGCAATAGCATTGATGACATGGTGCAGACCAAACGGAATGAGCAAGCGGTTGGCCGTCATGAAGATAAAGGCGCCGAGACCGCCAAGGTCCACGATCCAGCGGCCGAACGTATCAAGCCACGATTGGACGGGGCCCCAGATGAGACCAAAGATCAGACCAACGATAACCATTGCAAACGAGGTAATAATAGGTACAAAACGTTTGCCGCCAAAGAAGCCGAGCCAATCCGGCAGCTTGATGTCATGATACTTGTTATAGAAGTAGGAAGCGACAAGACCCGCAATAATACCGCCCAGTACACCCATGTTAAGCGTAGTGTCTTTATCGACAAGACCCGTGAATACCGTGGGGATCTTGCTGAGTACGTTGGTAAGCACGAGATACGCAATTACGGCAGCCAGCGTAGCTACCGCGTCGCCGGCCATCCCGATCGCAACGCCAATCGCGAAGATAAGGGGCAGGTTGTCAAAGATCGCGGAACCGCCGGCGGCGAGGAATGGAGCAATGTAATGGTTCAGGAACTCGCCGAAGCTGCCGAACCCGAAATCTTTTACATAATCGATATTACCGAAACGAAGCAATAGGGCTGCCGCAGGCAAGGCTGCGACGGGAAGCATTAGAGATTTACCGATTTTTTGCAAAAATGCGAGCATCTTATCTCACTCCATGTCAATAGTTTAGGTTTTCAGAACAACCTTGATCGTATCCGGATCCCCGGCCGTGACGGTCTTGAATTCGCATTCCACTTTCTCAGCGCCGTCCTCGTTCGCTACGATAATCGGAGTTACAACCGGGTAACCGGCGCTCCGGATTTTGTCCAGATCGCATTCAAGCAGGGTTTGACCCGCTTTGAAGGAATCGCCCGTGCTCACGAGTGCCTTGAAGCCATCGCCATTCAGGGCTACGGTATTGATTCCAACGTGAATGAGCAGCTGCAGTCCGGAGGAATGCTCGATGATCAGCGCGTGATGCGTATCGATCAGATGGCTGACTACACCGTCGAACGGTGCGATAACGCGTCCTTCCGAAGGCTCGATCGCAACGCCGTCTCCCATTAAGCCTTGTGCGAAGGCTTCATCCGGCACCTCGCTGAGCGGAACAAGCTTGCCGCTCAGCGGTGCAGCTACACTAACGGAATTCGTTTTTTTGCCAAACCATTTCATATGATCTTCTCCTTGCTATCCATGTTGTTGTTTTCTATGTTTTAATCTTCATCCACGGACCGGAATAATCGGTACAGGTGCATGGCGAGATAACCGATTTCATCGGAGGAGACCTTAACGCTTAGTCTTTCTCCAATCATTTGCGCGATAATTTCGGCATGCTTATGTTCCGAGGGCAGCTTTACTCTGATCTCTGCGGCAAACGGATTCTCGGATTCCTTGTTCTGCAGGATCCGCTCCATCATATAACGCAAATGCATGATCAGCCTTGCGTAATCAGAGCTCTTCTTGGGAAGAGGCGCTCCACGCCAGCCTTCGATCCGCTCTACGATCTCGTTCATCAGCTCCGTTAACTGAACCAGCTGTCCTGCGGTAACGGACCCTGCTGCCGAATATACGTGATACGTCAGAAATCCAACCTCATCTTCAGGGATGGAGAGATCGAATTTCTCGCTGATCATTCTGGCGGCTTTGGCTGCAATCTTGTACTCCTGGGGATAACACATCTTCGTTTCGTACAGGAAAGGATTGACGATTTCCATGCCGTTTCTTAACCGGTAGACGACAAATTGAATATGGCTCGGCAAGGCGAAATACACTTTCGGATCAACCGGGGTTCCCAGCTGCTCCCGAATTTCATCAATGATCTGCTCGGAGATCTGCACCACTTCAGGGTCCAATTCTTCAAGCAGGGAATGGTATTGCACCGCTTTATCCCGGTCGTCGAGCCGGTAACGCTTTTCAATTCGTGGGTCTTCCGCATCGATGTATTTCTGGCCCTTGCACGAGAATCCAATGCCTTTGCCAAACAATACATATTCTCTCGATGAATTCGGCTCCATCGTAAGAATGACATTGTTGCCAACGATCCGATCGATCCGAAGTGGTCCCGTAAGTCCCACGTCAATCCCTCCTCTCAGTAGTAAATTCCCCATTTTGAGCACAAAAAAACCAAGGAAAGACACCGCCGTTATTCCGGGCGGATACTTCCTTGGCTAATGCCTAGTCGAACTAGTAACATGCCGTAAGGCTTGTTATATATTTGGCTCGTTATCACTATAAAACATGGAACCGTTTACGTCAATTGAAAAATATTCATGGCTTCGTTTCCATTGCCGTGATTCTCGAGACCTAATACGCGCGTATGGCGGAGCACCTCTCTTAATCGGCTTTCATATAATAATAGATAAGATGCATTTGGTAGATTACGAGTTGGGGGGGACAAAATGGCGACGCTTATTTCCCATTTCTATAATGAGCAATATTTATTGCCTTGGTGGCTGATGCACCATGTCCCCTTATTTGATCATGGCATTTTGATTAACCGCGGATCGACGGACAGCTCGGTTGGGATCATACGGAAGCTTGCCCCGCATTGGGAGATAAGGGATTCGAAAGTGCCGGATTTCCATGCCGTGAAGGTGGACCGGGAAGTGATGAATATCGAGAAGCAGGTATCCGGCTGGAAAATGGTGCTGAATACGACCGAGTTTCTTGTCAGCCGTTACCGCAATCAGCTGTTCGCGGTCCTGGATTCTCTAGGAGGGGACATGTATTCGATTCGGACGATCACAATGATTGATCCTCCCGGCTACTATCATGATCCTGTTTATGCCTTGCCGCTCGTCAAGCAGCGATATCATGGCTTGTTCCCGGCTGATCCTAATGCTTTGTACAACGGGAGATTTATCCACAAGCACAGAAGTGGCGACTATACGGCGGGCAGGCATTGGACGACCAAGCCTTACGAGGTGCTGCGGCATCCGGCCTTTATTATGAAATTTTCGTTTAGTCCCTGGAATGGCCCAATGCGCGCAAGAAAGCTGCAGATTGCTCCGACCATTCCGCAAGACGCTTTGCGCAGCAACATGGGGGGACATCATCTCTATAATAGTCAGGAGCTTGAGGCCCTTTATATGGCGAGTGCGGTTATTGCAGAAGACATGCGCCATATCCCGGAATTCCGGGCGATAAGGCTTTGAAAGGATATAACGACGGAAGGTGTGGTAGACGATGCATAAAGTAGCGGTGACCGGAGCAACCGGCTGGATTGGCCGTTATGTTGTCGCCCTCCTTCTCCGCAAAGGCTACGAGGTTCATGCCACTTATCGAAAAGCGCCTCTTGCGGCAGGGGGACACTGGCATCAGGTGGATCTGCTGAGCGCGGATAACGCAGCCCGTTTTATTGAGGAAGTAAGGCCGGATTCCCTCGTTCACCTTGCCTGGGAGGCGGTTCCTCCGGCATGCTACCGGTCTCTGGTCAATTATGAATGGACAAGGAACAGCATGGCCCTTATTCAGCAGTTTGTCCTTTGCGGCGGGAAGCGGATAGTTGTATCGGGGACCGGTGCGGAATATGCATGGGATGAAGGGGTGCTGCTGACGGAATCGGCATCGCCCGATTCTTATGCGCACGCTTATGCGGCCAGCAAAAACAGCCTGCGGATCTGGCTTGAGTCCTATGCCGGAGTAGCCGGCTTCAGCGCGGCGTGGGGAAGATTGTTTCATATGTATGGCCCTTATGATCCCGGCAATCGGCTTGTGGCTTCCATGATTACGTCTTTGTTGAACAAGCAGGAGGCGTATTGCAAATACGGCAGTCTTCACCGGGACTATTTATACATTGAGGACGCGGCGGATGCGCTGGTTGCTTTATTGGAAAGCTGCTGCGAAGGAACCGTTAATATCGCATCCGGTCATCCCGTTCAACTGCAGCAGCTTGTAAGGCAGATTGGCAGCATGATGGGACAGGAAGAGAATATCCGGTTTGGAGTTGAAAGGCCGAATGAACCGGTATTTGTAGGGGTGGATATATCAAGACTTGCTAATGAAGTGAAATGGAAATCTTCCTATTCGCTAGCTGAAGGGCTGGAGCGGACAATCAGATGGTATGCAGACCAGGCCAAGTAACCTGACTTCTGCGCCGGTCCACTCTGATATGGACGCTTCTTTTTTGCGGGTATTGCTTGACGAGAGGAGCAGAATTAGGCACAATTACTTACTAGAGAATTATACTTACTATACGTATACTACTTACTTTACGTACATGAATAGGAATGGAAGCAAAGCTAATCATTAGATTATCGAATCACGGTTGGCTTTGCCGAGGAGGAAATAAAGGATGGATTCATCAAAGAATGACGGGAAGTTCGAGTTTGGCGTTTATACCCTAGGCGATCTTGCGCTTGATCCTCGGACGGGCGGGCTCAAAAACGCAGGAGAGCGGATCAAGGAAATTATTCAGGCGGCTAAAGCCGCGGACGAAGCGGGAATCGATGTGTTTGGCGTAGGGGAGCATCACCGCCTCGATTTTGCCTTATCCTCGCCTCCGGTTCTGCTCGCGGCGATCGCGCAGGCGACCTCCCGCATACGCCTCACAAGCGCAACAACCGTGCTTGGGACGGCAGACCCTGTTCGCGTATTCGAGGACTTTGCAACGCTGGACCTTATCTCGGGAGGGCGAGCAGAGATTATTGCGGGACGCGGCGCTTATATTGAATCCTTCCCTTTGTTTGGCTTCGAGCTGAATGATTATAAAGAATTGTTCGCTGAAAAGCTGGAGTTAATGAAACAGCTGAATCTCTCCGACCGCATTACATGGAACGGCCGTCTTCGCACGCCTCTGGAGAATGCGGAGATTGCGCCGCGTCCGGAACAACCGGGAATCCCCGTATGGGTAGGCGTCGGCAGTACGGCGGAGAGCGCCGCTCTCGCCGGCCGTCATGGGGCGGGGATGGCACTTGCCTTGCTCGGAGGTGAAGCTTCCAAATACAAGCATTTGGTTGATTGTTATAGAGAGGCCGGCACCGCTGCCGGCTACCGTGAAGATGAGCTAAGAGTAGCTATAACCGGCCACTGTTACGTGGCCGAGACGACAGAGCAGGCACTGGAGGAATTTTATGCCGGTTATTCGGCGTATTATTCCCAGTTCATGGGCGGCAAGGAGAACGGGATTTCTCGCGAGGATTTCGGGAAGCTGGCGGACTCGCTCGCCATTGGCAGCCCGCAGCTGATTGCGGAGAAGATTGTTGAACAGCATAAGCTGTTTGGGCATTCCCGGTTTATGGCTCAAATGGACATTGGCGGCATGCCGTCAGGGCAAGTGGAAGCCTCGATCAGGCTGCTTGCGAAGGAGGTTGCGCCGCTTGTCCGGGAAGCCCTGCAAGTAAAGGTGTAGTCAAGCTGATGCCTAATCCTTCCCAAATCTTACTATTCATACTAGACAACTCGGAAAAACAGCGTTATACTCAATCCAATCATTAAAACAATCTAATGGAATAAGGATCTTCGGGGCAGGGTGAAATTCCTGACCGGCGGTAAATGCCGCTTCTGCTTGCAGAGGCTAAAGCAAAGCCCGCGACTCCCTGAGCTGACAAGCGGCAAGGGGACTGACTTGGTGCAAATCCAAGGCCGACGGTATAGTCCGGATGATAGAAGATCACTTAAATAAGCCTGCAGAAGGCGGGAAACCGCCGGTATGCATGTTTATTTGAGACGGCCCCGATTCGCTAGCAACCAGGCGGATCGGGGCTTTTTCAATGCGGGACGCTGCTGCTCCAACATAAACGGCTGCAGCCGCGTACGCTTGCTCCGTCCTGTATTCAGAAAGGGTAATCGTTATGAGCAATATGACAGCATCATCAATGGTTCGTACCAAATCACCTGTGAGACCGGAGTTTTGGCTGGTCGTCCTGGGAGCCGCGCTATGGGGCGTGGACCCCGTATTCCGGATTATTTTGCTGAGAACGATGACGTCCACGCAAATTGTACTGCTCGAGCATGTCATCTTGTTCCTGGCAGCAGCGCCGGTCTTGTGGAAGTACAGGGATGATCTTCGAGGAGTCCGTCTCCGTCAGCTTGGAGCCTTGCTGTTTGTATCCTGGGGCGGCTCGGCGCTTGCGACGATCTTGTTCACGCAAGGGCTGGTGCATGGCAATGCCAATGCGGTTCTGCTGCTGCAAAAGCTTCAGCCGCTCTTCGCTATCGTGCTGGCGAGGATTCTTCTGAAGGAGCTTCTGCCGAAAAAAATCGGCCCGCTGCTTGTTGTCGCGATGGTCGGAACGTATCTGCTGACGTTTGGCTTTACGCTTCCATTCGGCCATATGAATGAGTTTGTCCAGGTAGGCAGCCTGCTCTCGCTTGGCGCTGCCGCGTTATGGGGCGGTTCCACGGTAATGGGGCGTTACCTGCTTGGCAGCATGAAATACGAGTCCGTTACTTCATTACGATTCATCTTGGCTTTACCTTTGTTGGTAGTTGTTACCTTGTCCGAAGGGGCGGCATGGAAGCTGTCCGAAGGGACGGATATTGGCGCGGTTATCGTCAATCTGCTGCTGCAGGCGCTTTTGCCGGGACTTGTCAGCTTGCTTTTCTATTATAAGGGGTTAAGCAAGATCAAGGCTTCCTATGCGACAATTGCGGAACTCAGCTTCCCCATGGTTGGCGTTCTCCTGAACTGGACGGTGTTCGGACAGGTGATCACGAGCGCGCAGCTGGTTGGCTTTGTCTTTATATGGTTTACGCTATTTATGATTTCAAGACAACAAAATTAAGAGCGGCTCTTGCGCCTTTAACCGCTTTCACATCTGCTGAAATGCTGATATACTGCGGTTGGAGGTGTAGGAATAATGGAGAATAGAACGATCAAATGGGGCATTCTTGGAGCCGGCTGGATTGCATCCCAATTCGCGCGCGATTTGGCGCATGCCAAGAATGCTGAATTTACGGCTGTTGGCTCCCGCTCATTAGACAAAGCGGAAGACTTTGCCGGTAAATTCGGCGCCAAGCGTGCCTATGGAAGCTATGAGGAGCTGGTGAATGATGCCGAGGTCGACATTATATATGTAGCGACTCCTCATCCGTCCCATAAGGAAAACGTCCTGCAATGTCTGCGTGCGGGCAAGGCGGTATTATGCGAGAAGCCGTTTACCGTAAACGCGAAGGAAGCGGAAGAAGTCGTGCAGTTCGCAAGAGATAATAAAGTCTTCTTGATGGAAGCCATGTGGACACGGTTCTTGCCGGTCATCCGCAAAGTTCGCGAATGGATCGCGGAAGGCCGGATTGGCGAGGTTCGTCTTCTGAAAGCCGACTTTGGCTTCCGTACCGGAGTTAATCCGGAAGGGCGTTTGTTTAACCCGGCGCTTGCCGGCGGCGCATTGCTGGATGTGGGCATTTATCCGCTCTCTTTCGCTACTATGCTATTAGGCGCCACGCCTAAGCAGGTGCTCACTACGGCTCAACTGGGCGATACCGGCGTGGATGAGGAATGCAGCATTTTGCTCTCCTATGACGCTGGCCAAACAGCCATGCTGAGCGCGGCAATCCGCCTGAATTCAGGCAGCGATGCTTACATAGTCGGGACTGAAGGCTCGATCCGTATTCCTTCCTTCTTTAATGCCAAATCCGCAACTCTTGTGGCAGCGGACGGTACGGAAGAGACGTTTGCCGATGACCGTACAACGCTTGGGTATGTTTATGAGGCGGAGGCGGCAGGACAATATCTCCGCGAGGGCAAGCTCGAGAGCGAGATTATCCCGCTTGACGAAACCCTGCACCTGATGCGCTTGATGGACGGTATCCGCCAGCAATGGGGACTGCGTTATCCATTTGAATCCTAAAGATAGAAAAGGACCGGTTCTGTACCGGTCCTTTTGTTATTAGAATAAAAAAAAGCGGCCCGTATTCGGGGTACGGGCCCAAGAGACAAGCTATATCAAATAGGGAGTATGGTTTATTATGTTCTGCCAAGATTAAACAAAGCTGAAAACTTCATTAGTTTCACATAAAAAAATAAAGACAAATGCCAGCAAAGCTACGGTATAATGTTCAAATAAATTGTTTGCTATTAATAGCGATAAGGGTGATTACATATGGAGAATGTGAATTTTTGCCTGGCATGCGGAGATAAGCTGGAAGTACGCGAGATCGGCGGGGAAAATCGCAAGGCCTGCCCTAGCTGCAGCTTTGTTCATTGGGGGAATTACAGTATTGGAGTGGGCGCGTGCGTCGTTAAAGACAATAAAGTCCTGCTCGTTCGGCGTGCCCAGGAGCCGGGCAAAGGGTATTGGACAACGCCAGGCGGATATATTGAGCAGTTCGAGCAGATTAGGGGCTCGATTGCCCGCGAAGTATGGGAAGAGACGGGCGTCCGCGCGATCGTGACCCAAATTATCGGCTTGCGCGACCGGCCTCATACCGTACATGATGTCTACATCACCTTCGAAATGGAATACATAGACGGCGTGCCTCGTCCGGACGGGGTGGAGGTAGACGGCGCGGGCTTCTTCAGCCTCGAAGAAATGGAGACGATGAACGTCGCCGACTTGACTGTCTGGCAGGTTGATATCGCCTTAAACGGCGGCGACGGCGGCCTCCTGGAGGATAAAAAACCAATCCGCGAGAGCCTTGCGAAGTACGGGCTATACCGGACCAAGTAACTGCGTCAGTCGTATCAGGAACATCCAGTCTTCTGGATTAACGCCGTTCATAAAGAGAGCCCCGGAATCAAATCCGGGGCTCTCTCTATTGTATAAACCAGCCATAAAATACACTTATGGCATACTTATGGCTCTCCACAAAACAGGTGGAGTGGGCGGAGGGAAAGGTAATGTCTGAAGGAGCGAAGCGCTTGCCTTTGTGCTCGTGAGATACCCTTTGACCAGTTAAATTCAAATCTCATGAGTACAACAGCAACCGAAAGACATTCCTTTTCCGCAGTCCCTGGATCACCTATTTTCCATCCTCACATCTGCTGCTTCGTCTTAAACAGCGTGTTTATCGATCCGCCATTATTAATGATCTTCAACGCCGTAGCCAAAAGATCCGCCATCGGCAGAACAACGAACTTATCCGAACGGTTCGGATCAATCGCGATCGTATCCGTGATGACTACCTCTTTAATATAAGGATGCGACAGCTTCTCCAGGGCATTCTCCGAGAACAGGCCATGTGTCGCGCAAATGTAGGCATCATGGGCACCGCGTTTCTTCAATGCTTCAACAACCTTGATAATGGTACCGCCAGTATCAATTAAGTCTTCGATGATAATTGGAGTCCGGCCTTCGACTTCACCGATAATATGCGTGATTTTGGAAGTGTTATGGGCAGGACGGTTCTTGATCATAATCGCAAACGGACAGTCCATATAGTTCGCGAGCTTTTCCGCCGTTGTAGCACGTCCGGCATCCGGGGAGACAACGACTGGATTTTTGATGTTCTTGCTCTTCAGATAATCCGTAATGAGATCAAGAGCGGTAATATGATCGACCGGGATTTCGAAAAAGCCTTGAATCGGATCGGCATGAAGATCCACCGTAATAAGCCGGTCAGCTCCAACGGTCGTCAGCACGTCGGCAACAAGCTTGGCCGATATCGGCTCGCGCGGAGCGGATTTCCGTTCCTGACGGGCATAACCGTAATAAGGCATGATAATATTGATGGTTTTGGCGGAAGCCCGTTTCGCTGCATCAATCATAATCATAAGCTCGACGAGATTTTCATTCACTGGATGAGACAACGATTGTACGATATAGACGTGAGCCGAGCGGATTGATTCTATGTAGCGTAAGCTGATTTCACCGCTTGCCTGTCTAGAAATTTCAATATCTCCAAGCGGAACATTAAGCTTCCGGCATAGCTCTTCCGCGAGCGGCCGGTTCGACGAGCCGGAAAAGATTTTTACATTTTGCATCCGATTTTCTCCTTACGTTCATTATACAGATAGTCCCATTATAGCCTTTCCGGCTACAAATTCAAAATGACCTAATACCCAAGGTGAAACGGCTATCCAAATGAAATGAAGAAAAGCAGTCTTGAAAAGTCTGTTTCAGACTCTTCAAGACTGCCCGATCACCGCTTATTTGCTCACGATTTCCTGAATAGCTTTCTCCAGCTTGTCAAAGAGCTGGTCTTTATCAATCGATCCGCCTTGGTACTCTTGCATGGCAGCACCCCAGCCTTGCGGTACGCCGTCCGGGTAACGGCCCCAATGCCAGCCGCCCGCTGTTGCCGCTTGCTCAGATACCGCTACGCCCATTTGACCGATTTCGTCAGCTGTAGGCTTGATCGAAGTAAGAGCCGGAATGAATTTGAATTCTTTTGTCAGGTACGTTTTGCCCGTCTCGGAAGTGACCATCCAGTTCAGGAATGCTTTTGCTTCTTCCGCGTTTTTGGATTTGCTGTTTACGATCCAGAAGTTCGCGGGACCTGTGTAGATGTGAGCGTTGCCGCTGTCGTCAATCGGAATAGGGAGAAGGCCAACGTTCAGCTTCGCTACTTTGTCGACATCGCCTTGGATCCAGTTACCTTGCTGGATCATCGCGGCTTTACCGGATGCGAAGTTCGCAACTTGCGTGGCATAATCCGTTGTCAGCTTGTCTTTTTGGCTGTATTTGAATACCACGTCAACATAGTTAATCCATTTCTTGAATACATCGTTGTCTTTGAAGTTTGTGCTGCCGTCTTTTGTTCCGTTGATGAAAGCGATAGGGTCCGGCTGCTCAGCAAGACCAACGTTGATTGTGTGGTGACCAATCGACCACCATTCGTTTGTTGTCGAGAACGGCGTGATGCCCGCTGCTTGGAGTTGCTTAGCTGCTGCCTCTAGCTCCGTCAATGTTTTAGGAAGAGTAGTAATGCCGGCTTTCTCAAACAAGTCCTTGTTATAGAAAATGCCGTAGCCCTCGATGTTCATCGGCATGCCGAGCAGCTTGCCGTCTACTTGCGCGGGACCTGCCGCTGCCGGGATTACGTCCTTCGCCCAAGCTTCGCCGGACAAGTCTGTTGCACGGTCATAGTAAGCTTCAAGCGCGGCGTAACCTTCGGAGTTGAAAATTTCCGGTTCGGAGCCGGAAGCGATTTCAGCCTTCAGCAGGGCATTATAGTCTTCGCCGCCGCCATGCGTTTCAACTTCAACCTTAACGCCGGTTTCTTTCTCATATTCTTCAGCCATGCGGTTAAGCGCATCGGCGATTTCCACTTTGAATTGGAATACCTTGATCGTTACGTTCTTTTTAGGAGTTGTAGTTGCTTCAGTTGTTGCGTTCGCCGACTCGGCAGGTTTATTGGTGGCTTCGGAACCCGAGTTATTGCCGTTGTTGCCGCAGCCGGCGGCCGTCAAAGTCAGGATTGCCGCAGCCAGAAGAATAGAAAGCTTTTTCATTTTTGTTAACCTCCCCATTTTTGTCAAAAGGTTGTTCTCTTTACAAGTTTGATTATATGGAAGCTTAAAGCCAAGAAACACAGACGTTTTTGTCGTGAAAAGTGCAAAATATTGATTTTACCCTTTGAGCGACCCTGAAGAGATTCCCTCGATAATATGTTTTTGCAGCATCAGGAACATGATAATAATAGGCGTAATGCCCATCGTCAGACCGGCGAGAGCTAGATCCCATTGCTTGGTATATTGCCCAAAGAAGCGGGTAATCGCAAGCGGAATCGTCGTCAGGTCTTTGTTCGAGCCGATAATAAGCACCGGCAGCAGGTAGTCGTTCCAAATCCATAAGCCGTTCAAAATAATGACGGTTACAATAATCGGGCGAAGCAGCGGGAACACGATCCGCCAGAATACGCCGTAAGGCGAGCATCCGTCAACGACAGCGGCTTCTTCAATCTCAAGCGGGACGCTCTTGATAAAGCCGTGGAACAGGAAGACGGACAGCGATAATCCAAAGCCGAGATAACAGATGACGATGCCAAACAGATTCGCGCGAAGCTCCAGGAAGCTGGTTACGCGAACAAGCTGCAGCATAACCGACTGGAACGGGATGATCATCGCCGAGATGAAGCAGGTGAACAGAATTTTATTGAACACCGTTGGCTTGCGGACAAGCCGGTAGCCGGTCATGGCGCTGATTACGACAATTCCGGCCACGCTGATGCCGGTAATGAGAACGGAATTCCATAAGGCTTTCGGGAATTTAATAATATCCCATACCTTCGAGTAATTCGAGAACAGGTACTTGTCCGGGAGAGAAGCGGCATCCACCATAATCTCGCCAAGCGCTTTAACCGAATTGACTAGCACGAAGTAAAAAGGAGCTATGAAAAGCAGAGCAAGCAATATGGCTGCAGCTGCAATGGCCCAAAGCCGGGAACGGGAAGCCGTCATTTACGCTTCAACCTCCTTACGTTTGGTCAGCCACACTTGCGTGACGGCAATGATGGAGACGGCAAAGAAGAACAGCATCGCTTTGGCGGTTCCAAGACCGTAACGGTTGTTGACAAGCGCCTCGGCATAAATGTTATAAGCAAGCGATTGGGTGGAAGTACCGGGACCGCCTTTGGTAAGGGATAAGTTCAGGTCGAACATTTTGAACGCGCCGGAAGTGGTCAAGAACAAGCAAACCGTAATGGCCGGCATCACAAGCGGCATAATGACCTTGCGTACGGTCTGGAAATAGGTCGCTCCGTCGATCGTTGCGGCTTCCATCAAGTCCTTCGGTACTCCAACGATAGCCGCGATGTAAATAACCATCATGTAGCCGGTTGTCTGCCAGACGAAGACGATAACGAGTCCCCAAAAGCCGGTCTCCGGCGTGCCGAGCCATGGAAGCTCGAAGAAGTGCCAGCCCGTCATTTCGCCGATGGTTTTGAAGCCTTTGGTAAAAATAAACTGCCAGATGTAGCCGAGCAGGATACCGCCAATCATGTTAGGCAGGAAGAAAATCGTACGGAGCGTATTGCGTCCCCGCATCGGGCGGGTCAGCAGGAGCCCCAGAAGAAGAGCGAGAATATTCGTAACGACTACCGTAACGACAGTAAATTTGAGCGTAAACTTAAAGGCTGCCCAAAACTTGTCATCGTTGGTGAAGATGCGGTGGATATTGTCCATGCCGATCCATTTGGCTTTGTCGAGGTCCAGCCCGTTCCATTCCGTGAAGGAAAAGTAGAAGCCAAGCAGGAACGGGATAAGCACAATAATCGTGAAGACGATCATTCCCGGTCCGACAAATACGAGCTGCTGCATCCATTCGTTTGATCTTTTTCGTAAATTCAATGTGAGTCCTCCTTCGTAATGCGGCTTCCTAGTTGGTGTATAGCTAGACTATAAACAGTTATTGAAATTTGAACCACCGATAGATATGATGGGTTAGGTGTAAAATATTGACCTTGGAGGTAGGACGTCATGTTTGCGTTCGCAACAAGCATCAACCGAAAACTGATGGCGCTCTTGCTTGCCGTCACGATTATTCCGATCACCGTATCAATGATTATCTCGAATTATTACATCAAGGATAAGGTCACGGCGCAGTCGATTCACGAGAATCAGAACCTGCTTGCGCTCGGCAAAAATAACATACTGGGCTATATGGACAAGATCAACGAAAACTCGCTTGACGTGTATTTGAATATCAACAAGTCCAACTCGCTGTATGCCTTGATTGAACGGGGAGAGTCGCCTAATGTGAACGTTCCGCTGTTCGACGAGAAAAATAATCTGCAGATTTACGCCCATATGCTGAACATTTATCAGTCTACGAACGGCATTCATCAAATTCAGCTGCAGATCGGGGAAGGGAAGCTGACGTACCTGATGGCACGGGGGTTTTTCCGCAGAGGGATCAATCAGCCGCTGGAATGGCCGGTTGGACAAGGCACGAGTCCGAAGCCTTTCGTTGAGGCGACGCATACAAGCGCGCATTACAATCTGGATTGGAGCTCTGCCGTCAAAGAGGAAAGCGTTTTCACCCTCCGCCGGCCGATTATCCGTACACCTAGCGATGAAGTGATCGGTTATTTGTCCATGGATGTCAAATCCGAAGAACTGAATCAAATCTGCCGGCAGCTCACGATGTCGACCGAGGAGCAGCTCTATATTCTCGACCGGAGCCGTAATTTCGTATGCTCGGTGAATGGCCGGGAAGATCAGTCCCAGCTGAAATGGACGGATCAGGTACTTGCTTCCGAGCAGGGAAACGGCGTCATCAAATGGAAGGATCAGTCTTTTTCCGGCATTGTGATCTATGATACACTGAGTACCAATTATATGGATTGGGTCGTTGTGAAGCAGCTTCCTTACTCGTATCTGTACGAGAGCGCAACGGCGATCCGGACGATCAATACGTCTGTCATCGCCATCTTTATGGTGCTTGCGGTTATCGCAAGCTTCCTGGTCAGCTATCAATTCACGAAGCCGATCAAACGGCTCATCGGCCATATTAACCAGGTTCAATCCGGGAATTTCAATGTCGCCGTTCCCGTGGACCGGAAGGATGAGATCGGCATATTGGCAAGGCGTTTCAACACGATGATTCAGACGATCCGGGACCTGATTAACAGTGAATACCGGCTTGAAATCGCCAATAAGACCAATCAGCTGAGAGCGATGCAGGCACAGATCAATCCGCATTTTCTGTACAATGCCCTGCAGTCGATCGGGACGCTTGCCCTGCATGCCGGAGCTCCCAAGGTGTATACGCTTATTACGTCCATTGCGAAAATGATGCGTTACAACATGAACACGAGCGAGTCGATTGTTCCATTTGTGATGGAATTAAATCATGCCAAGGCCTATCTGGAGCTTCAGCAGCAGAGATTTAACGAGCAGCTGACCGTGCATTACGCTATTGATCCGGCGTCCCTGCAGGTGCAAGTGCCGAAGATGCTGCTGCAGCCGCTGATAGAGAACTATTTCAAGCATGGCTACGAAACATCAGGACGGAACGGAATTCTTCGGCTATTCTCGGAGGTCACGGATGATGGAGGCTGGCTCACGATTCGACTCGAGGATAATGGCAGCGGAATGGATCAAGAAAAGCTGCGCGAGTTGAGACAGCTGTTGTTCCGTTCGACGGGAGCATTGCTGGAGGAGCAGAAGAGTATTGGCATCAGCAATGTGTGGATGCGGCTGAAGCTTTATTATAGCGAGGAAGCGGAGATGAGCATGGACTCATCGCCTGCGGGAGGATTTACCGTTACCCTGCGAATACCCGTGCAAGAGCTGGAGGAACGAGCATGAAAATACTGATTGTAGACGATGAACAACATGTGCGCGAAGCGATCAAGCTGCTGATTGATTGGGAGCTGCTTGGGATCAAAGAGATCTATGAAGCCGATAACGGCGATACAGCCATTGAGCTGCTGGGGAAGATTCAGCCGGAGATCGTCATTACGGATATGCGGATGCCAAGCAAGGATGGCGTGGAGCTGCTGGCCTGGATGAAGGAGCATGGGCGCAGGAGCAAAGCAATCGTCATCAGCGGTTATGATGATTTCCATCTGGTGCGCAGCTCGATGAAATACGGCGGTCAAGACTATTTGCTAAAGCCGATTGATCCCGAGCAGCTGATGGAGGCGCTCCAGAAAGCAAAGCATAGCTGGGAGCAAGAGGAAGAAGCGCGTAAACGGGATCAGCAGCGAAGCATAGAGATGAATCAGATCAAGCCCGTTTATCGGGACAAGCTCTTCTCGTCGATGATCAGCGAAGCCGGCGCGGGCGGTCAAGTGGCGGTTCCCGCCGTGCTGAGGGAGGAGTTCGGGCTTGACGGCGTTGAGCAATGCCAAGTGATCATTCTGAGCACGGGAATGCTGGAGCCGCAGATCTCCCGGAAGTTTGACGGCAACCGGGACCTGCTTACCTTTTGCCTGATTAACGTGTGCAACGAAATATTGAAGCAGAGGAATGGCGGCTTCGCATTCCGTTATTGGAACAGCGACAACGAGATTATTATTTTGCTGTGGGACCGGCTTGCGGACTGGGAAACGCTGCTGAGCCTCATAACGGAAGGAATCTTGAAGTCGATTCATGGACGGTTTCATTACGGGGTGGGGCAGCCGCAGCCTTTTCCTAGCGGATTATCTTTATCGTATCAAGCGGCCCGATTGGCGCTTAAACAGCGTAATTTGCTGGAGGAGAGCAGCTTTATTCATAAAAGCGAGCAAGCCTTTAAGGCTGGAGTATATTCCCTGAGCATCGCCTCTTATGAAGAGCGCTTCAGGCTTGCGGCGTGGAGCGGCAAGGAGAAGGATATGGGGACGGCGGTAGACAGCTTCCTGGAGACGGCTCGGCAGCTGCCGGTCATTACGCAAGAGCAGATGGAGTTATGGCGCTTTGAATATGAGTCGATGCTAAGCCGCTGGAGACAGGATCTTGCGGCGAAACAGGACATGCAGGCAAGCGCTGAACCGCCTTCCGGCCGGCCGTTATTCCTGCTCTTGGACGAGCGGGGGAGATTGTCTTTGGAATTATGCAGGCGCGAGCTTATGAACGGATTAACCGCGTTTGCGGCTATTGCCGGCGCCGGAGGCAACAAAGAGCATAGCATCATGCGGGATATTGCGAAATACATGGAGCAGCATTATAACCGAGAGGTGACGCTTCAGGACATATCCGACAGGTTCTATCTAAGCCGGGAGTATATCTCACGTCGCTTCAAGCAGGAGATGGGAGAGAATGTATTCGATTATCTTGGCCGCATAAGGGTCGAGAAAGCGAAGCTGCTGCTGCAAAATCCGAACCTGAAGATCGCCCAGATCGCCGAGATGGTCGGGTATGACGACGATAAATATTTCAGCAAGGTGTTCAAGAAGTTTGAGGGGCAGTCGCCCAACCAGTACAGGAAATTGTGATGCGCGCAAGATTCAAGTAAGGTTCAGGCGTAACTACGAATTCGAATGTTCTTCCGACCGCTGTTGCTCGGGGATTCCTTGATTAGATTATTTTTAAGGTTGGAATCCCCAAGCAAAGGCGGGCACTGCGTTTCTCCAGAATCATTCGAGCTTCTTCGTTACCGTTTAACCTTCTTAAAAAGTGCGCTCATAAAGGAAAAAAGCGATATGTAAAGGAGCTGGCCATGAGGCAGCTCCTTTTTTGATGGATAGCAGGATTGGTTTGTTATTCGATCATGCTTTTTGTGGCGTGGTACATGCTCTCCGCGTATTTGTCGATTTCATCGCGCGACATGCGGAGGCGGTCTACGGAGGTGCCGTAGCCGATCTCCGGCTTGCCTTCCGCAAGGCCCTGGAAGATGCCTTCAGCGAAGGCGTCGAGCGGTTCTCCGTGCACGTGCAGGCCAGCTCCGCCCAGGTTGGTATTTACTGCCGGAGGGGCTATCTCAATGACCTCAACGGATGTCTCCGAGAGCTGATGTCTCAGACTCATCGTGAAGGAATGAAGTGCCGCTTTCGTAGCAGAATAGATCGGTGCAATTGCAAACGGAGTAAAGGCAAGACCCGATGTGACGTTAAGGATTGCGGCATTTTCCTTAGCTGCAAACACTGGAGCGAACAGCATCGAAAGATGGAAGGGAGCCTCAATGTTTGTTGTGATTTCTTTGTTGAAATAGGCCCAATCCAATTTCGCATCGGCTTTTAACACGCTGAACCTTTGCTGGATTCCGGCATTGTTAACGAGCACATTAACTTCCGGATAATTGGCTGTTACCCAATCAAACAAGGCGATCCGCTCGGCTTCATTTTCTAAATCACTGACACGAGTTATAAGGCCCGGGAGCTTCTCTTGTGCTTCTTGCAGAACATTCTCGCGTCGTCCAGTCACAATAACGGTATTTCCTGCTTGGATAAAGCGCTCTGCAAAAGCGAGTCCGATTCCGGAGCTTCCGCCTGTAATAAGAATCGTATTTCCTGAAAGTTTCATCGTAGCGCCTCCTGAGTGCGTTTAATATAACGCGTGATTTTCTCCTGGATTCCTTCCAGGGACTCTGTCATTGACGATATTTCAGCTAGTACAACCTGTTTATGGTTGTTCAGCATATCAAGCCGTTGTTCAATCGTGCTGTCCCCCGCAACTACCCAATCGATATATTGCTTGATATCGCTTATGGACATGTTTGTGTTCTTCAAACAGCCAACCGTTACAAGAAGCGAGATTTGATCTTCCGAAAATAACCGCCTCCCTGCGCTATCGCGCTCGATTAAGGGCAGCAGGCCTTTTTTTTCATAAAAACGCAAGGTTGATTCCGGTATTTTTAATCTAGCCGCAGCCTCGCCAATTGAATAATATTTCATCTGGAGTCCTCCAATATGATGTCGACGAAATTATCATACGACTTAAACCTTGGTTTAAGTCAAGCGGAATGATGAGATGAAAATTTTACACAAACATCATGCAGATTTTATATACCGCAACATGTCCTTTTATATACTTATTTCGACGGATTCCATGGACTAGGGTGGTAGAGCAAATGTTGAAAAAACGCGACCTGCATGAATGTCATTCCTTATACAGCTTGATGATCGACCCTGCGGTGTTTCCTTACGTTCGTTATAAATCTCAATCCTACGAAGAGTATCTATTCGCTACCAAGCAGCTGATTGTTGAAGAAGAGCAGAAGACGGCCATCTCCAGAACCATCCTTGATGAGCTGGGACATCCCATCGGCACCATCGATTTATATGATATTGTGAACAAAACAGGCTTCTTGGCCACCTGGATTGGCATTCCTTATTTCGGAAAGGGTTATAACCAGCGGGCAAAGGAATCATTTTTTGCGGAGCTGTTCTTTGAGCATGGGATAGAAACCGTCTATCTGAAAATCCGAAAACAAAATATCCGGTCGAAAAAGGCGGTGGAAAAACTGCCATATGCCCAGTTGGCCAACGAGATCAAGCCGCTTATGTACCAAATGATCAATCATGCGCAGCCTATTTACGATTTGTATCAAGTGGAACGTTCAAGCTTCTTGGAAGGCTGTGCGGCTTTTCCGCAGGATATTGCCACCTAACCAAAAAACGCCGCAAGGATTTTCCCTTGTGGCGTTTTTTTATATAAAAATTATTGCGGTTTGCACGCTTCCGAGCAGTGGCGCTCATGCTCCGCTTCGCATTCCTCGCAGCAGATATGCCGCTTGTCGCAGGTCACGTTCGCGCAGTTCACGTAACGGTCTTCCGGCTTGCCGCAATGATGGCAGGCACCGATTACGACATCTTCTTCCGTCCGGTTGATCGGCACGGAGATCCTGTCGTCAAACACATAACATTTGCCATCCCATAAACGGCCCTTTACTTCCTCGTCTTTGCCGTAAGTGACAATGCCGCCCTCGAGCTGGGCAACATCCGTGAAGCCTTCTTCCAGAAGCACTCCCGTCAGCGTCTCGCAGCGAATTCCGCCCGTGCAGTAGGTAAGGATCGGCTTGTTCTTCGCATCCTCGGGCAGGTTCTTGCGGAGCCATTCCGGGAATTCGCGGAACGACTCGACCGTAGGTCGGATTGCGCCGCGGAAGTGTCCGATATCATATTCATAATCGTTCCGGCCGTCAATGATAATGACGTCATCCTGCTGAAGCTGCTCGTAAAACTCCTTCGGAGACAGCCGCTTGCCCGTCAGAACGTTTGGATCCATCTTCTTCTTGTAGCGCAAGGTTACAAGTTCGTTCTTGTGGCGGACGAATAGCTTCTTGAACACATGACCTTCGGATTCGTCAATCTTGTAGACGATGTCCTTGAATAGGGGATGTTCGTTCATATAAGCCATATAGGCATCCGTCTGTTCAATCGTGCCGGAGCAGGTGCCGTTAATCCCTTGATCGGAGATGAGGATACGTCCCTTCACGCCAAGCTGCTTGCAGAAGCGCAGATGCTCGGCAGTGACTTGCTCGGGGTTCTCCACATGCACGTATTTATAATAAAGCAGAATGCGGTAAGGTTTATTTTCGGTCATTGGCTTACTCTCCAAAAAACTGTTTGATTTCCTCTTGCACGGCTTCTTCCACCTGTTTGAGGCATTCTTCCTTGGTGTCCGCGTAAATCCGGGTCTCGTTCACCATCGCATAAGGTCTTGCCCGGCACAAATTGCACATATTCAGGCAATCGGTGCGCATGACCGCGGATTCCGGGAATTTCTCCTCAAGCTCCTCAAGAGGCAGCAGCGCCATTTCGTTGCGGGTGCATACCTCGACAACAACCAGCCCTAGTCCCATCACTAATCACCGACCAGACAAAACTTTTAATTGACGTTTCGGCTCGTCATTTACTTTACATTCCGGCGAGCAGTAGCTCTCATGTTCAGCCTCGCATTCAGGGCAGCAAATATGCTTGCGATGGCAGAGATCGTCCGCGCAGTTGATGTAGCGGTCTTCCGCTTTGCCGCAGTGGTAGCACTTGCCAACGACAATATCTTCGTCCGTCCGGTTGATCGGCACGGAAATGCGCTCATCAAATACATAACATTTGCCGTCCCACAGATGACCTTTTACTTCTTCATCTTTACCGTAGGTGACGATGCCGCCCTCCAGCTGATTCACGTCCGAAAAGCCTTCTTCCAGAAGGACGCCGGTCAGGGTCTCGCAGCGGATGCCGCCCGTGCAATACGTTAGAATCTTTTTGTTCTTCGCGTCTTCCGGCAAGTTCTTGCGGATCCATTCCGGGAATTCGCGGAAGGATTCGACCGTTGGACGGATCGCGCCGCGGAAGTGTCCGATATCATATTCATAATCGTTGCGGCCGTCGATAATAATAACGTCATCTTGCTGTAATTGCTCATGGAATTCCTTCGGCGACAGGTGTTTGCCCGTGCGGACGTTAGGATCAAGCTTCTTGTCGTAACGCAGGGTAACAAGCTCTTTCTTGTGACGGACGAAGATCTTCTTGAATACATGGCCTTCGGACTCGTCAATTTTATAGACCATATCGGCAAACAGAGGATTGCTGCGCATATGCGCGATATAAGCATCCGTCTGCTCGACGGTACCCGAGCATGTGCCGTTGATGCCTTGCTCGGAGATCAGAATGCGGCCTTTAACGCCAAGATCCTTACAGAATTGAAGATGCTCTGCAGTAAGCTCCTCAGGGTTGTCGATGTGAACATATTTATAGTACAAAAGAATACGGTAAGGTTTGTTTTCGCTCATGTCTAACGCTCCATTATATAAGATTATCACTATATGTTAAAACTCTTAAATGACTTAGTCAACAACGATTCGAAGGCATTCTGTTGAACAAATCATGCCTATTACCACAATAGAATTTATGTGTTTTCAAAGCAATGGAAAATATTCTGCGATAAAAATGACTTAAAGTACAGGTCTTCATGGATTCATTACCTCTTTGAGGAAAATGGACGAGCAGACAGGCAAAGTGGCGTCTTTCCGGGTGACCACGCCGATGGCGCGGGTGGGGAGAACCTCTGTCAATTTCGCCTCGAATAACGTTCCGTTATTCAGCTCCTGCTGGGCGAACCGGCGGGTGAGGAAAGCCGTTCCGTAGCCCCTCTGCGCGAATTCGATAATCATCTCCGTGCTCGTCAGTTCAATATCCGGTTCCTTGTAGATACCATGGCCGGCGAGCCATTGCTCGACGAAGAGCCGGGTACTGCTGCCCGTAGTAGGCAATAATAAAGGAAGCTTAAGAAGCTCCTGAACGGATACTGGCTCCGCTGCCAGTTCCTTATAGGCTTCGCCAACAAGGAAACAGTCCTGTATGGACATCAGCGGCTGAATCGCCAGCTCCTGATCGTCAAAGGGCAAATGCACAAAGCCAAGATCGATATTCTCTTCTTTAAGCTGCTTCGAGATCTCGTTGGTCTTGCTTTGCTGTAGACGGATCCGAACCTGCGGATGCTCCGCGTGAAAATGCTCGATATGAGGCAGCAGAATATGCTTGATAATCGGGCCGCTTGCTCCGATCCGAAGGTCGCCTCCATGCAGGTTCGCAAGCTCCAGCAATTTGCGTTCTCCGCGCTCAATAAGGTGGAACGACTGCTCGATATAGTCCAGCAGTGCTTTTCCTTCTATAGTAAGCTTTACGCCCTTGGAGCCGCGGTCGAATAATTTGACCCCGAACGAATCCTCCAGCTGCTTGATCGCGTAGCTGACCGATGGCTGGGTTACGTGTAGAATTTCGGCAGCTTTTGTAAAGTTGCCCGTTCTTGCCGTGTATAAGAAAATCCGGTAGCTTTCCAGGTTATTCGATTTGTTTGGCATAAACCCTCTCTATTGCAAGGCTATTGTATTGTGATTTCATTTATCGCACATTTGAAATTATAATGAATTTAAACAAGATAGTCAAAAGAGAAAGGTTGGTTGTTTATATGTCAGGAAGCAGCTTTGGCACTCATTTCAAAATGACAACGTTTGGCGAATCGCACGGCGAGGCAGTTGGAGTAATTATTGACGGCGTTACACCGGGAGTTGAGCTTACGGAAGCGGATATTCAGGTGCAGATGGACCGCCGCAAGCCGGGTCAATCCTCGGTTACGACTCCGCGTAAAGAATATGATATTATCCGCATTCTGTCCGGTGTCTTCGAGGGCAAAACGACAGGCGCGCCGCTGGCCGTTATGTTGAACAATACGGACATGAAATCGAAGGATTATGAAGCGAACCGCCGATTGTTCCGCCCGGGTCATGCCGATTTCACATACGTGCAGAAATACGGTCACCGCGATCACCGCGGAAGCGGACGTGCTTCGGGCCGCGAAACGGCTGGCCGCGTAGCCGCTGGCGCTATTGCCCGCAAGCTGCTGGAGCGCCGCGGCGTCTCCATCGTGGCGTACACGAAAGAAGCAGGCGGAATTAAATGCGAGACGTTTGACGAGACCGTTATTGAGAAAAATCCGATGCGCGCTGCTGATCTGAACGCGGCGGACAGAATGGTAAAACTCGTGGAGGAGCTCGCGGCGGCAGGCAACAGCTGCGGCGGTGTCGTGGAATGCATCATCCGCGGCGTGAAGCCGGGGATTGGCGAGCCGGCGTTTGATAAGCTGGATGCGGAGCTGGCGAAGGCCATGCTGTCGATCGGCGCGGTAAAAGGCGTTGAGTTTGGCGCAGGCTTCTCGGCTACAACGATGCTGGGCAGCGAGCATAATGACGGAATGGACGCCAACGGCTTCCTGACGAACAATGCCGGCGGCATTGTTGGCGGCATCAGCACGGGTCAGGATATTGTTTTCCGTATCGCGGTAAAACCAACCTCGTCGATCTCGCTTCCTCAGCAAACGGTTGATGAGGATGGTACGGAGCACACCATTCAAACGATTGGCCGCCATGATCCGTGCATCTGCCCTCGCGTTGTGCCGGTTGTAGAAGCGATGGCTTGCATGGTGCTTGAAGATTTGTACAAACGCCACGCTGCTCTTCATGATTAATTTTATTTTATCAATAAATATTACATCCCTCGTAGAAAATAAACTATAATGATTGGTGTTATGGTTTATCATGCAAGAAAGAAGGGGAATTGGACTTGACGCCGTTTGAATTTCTAACTACTTTGCTGTCCATTGTATTTATTGATCTTATCCTGGCTGGAGATAATGCGATTGTAATCGGTATGGCGGCAAAACGGCTTCCGAAGGAACAGCAGAAGAAAGCGATTCTGTACGGTACCTTCGGAGCCGTGTTGCTGCGGATAATTGCCACGGTGCTGGTTGTGTATCTGCTGGAGATTCCTTGGCTGCTTGTAGCAGGGGGGCTTATGCTTCTCTGGATCGCGTACAAGCTTCTGGTACAGGAAGAGGATCATGGCAACATTAAAGCGGGCAATACGCTGTGGGCCTCCGTATGGACCATTGTTATTGCGGATGCGGCAATGGGACTGGATAACGTTATCGCCGTAGCAGGCGCCGCTCATGGTCATACGCTGCTGGTCGTCATTGGTCTGCTCATCAGCATTCCTATTGTTGTATGGGGAAGCACCTTGTTCATCAAGCTGCTTAGCAAGTTCCCCTGGATTATCTACGCCGGTTCTGCCGTATTGGCTTATACGGCTTCCAAGATGATTACGCATGAACCGGCCTGGCAGGATTGGTTCGAGGCTAATCAGGTCGTCAAATGGCTTGTGATTGCTATTGCGGTCGTAGCGGTGCTTGGCGCCGGATTGTGGACGAATGAATGGAAGAAGAAGCATCCGGAAGCTGCTCACGAGTAGCTGACGATAAACCGCCCTTCAAGCAAATTTGCTTGGAGGGCGGTTTTGTTTTATCTATTTTTTAGCGTCAAACACTGATTTTTGTACCTTTATGTCTGGTATTTGTATAGAGGTTTTCCAATTATCCCCTTACAATGGGCATGGTCAAGCCTTTCAACAAGAAGAAGCGCACATTGAAATTCATGTAACAGGTACAAGTCACAAGGATAAGAAAGGAGGAGCCCGAACCGCGCATTCCCGTCTTTGCCTATGATGGTTACTATGAATGGAGGTTGAAATGGATGCTAGCCGCTCGCAAAAACTACTCAACAGCTTGGACAAAGCTTCTTATTATATGTATGCTTTCTACTTTTCTAATACCGCTCAACATGACTCCCGCATTTGCAGCTGATTCGGCTGTTGTTAAGGAGGATTTCTCCGCCTATCCCGTTGGTGCTCTTACAATTGGAAGCGGTAACAATTGGACGAAGGAAGGAACCGCTCCGGCTGTCGAGGTTGTTAACAATGCGGATACGAGTAAACAATATGCCGCAATAAGTCATGATTTAACGGGCTCCTCCTACTTCGGTCAACGCTTCGCTCCCCAGACCGGAGGCATGATTCTGCAATTCGATCTTAACATGCCAACAAGCAAAGGCGGCACCTTTTGGGTGATGGAAGGAAAGGTTAACGCCACAAACGCGGCGGTTACGCGCATGGTGATGGACGGCGGCGTGTTCAAACTGCAAAATGGACCCACCCTTGTCACATATGACACCACGCACTGGTATCGCTTCACGATGATCTATAATATCCCGCAGAAGAAATACGCATTATCCATTCAAGATTTGAATACGGGCGATACCGTAACCTCGAACGAAAACTTCTACAGCGCCAGAGAGCGGATCAGCAGCTTTGGCTTTTTCACCAACGCCGGCGGCGGCCGCTATAATCTGGCCAATATCCAAGTAACCGCGCTTGATCTCGCACTTTCGAATGTACAGCTTAGCGCGGGAGAATATGCGCCAAACTTCTCCTTTGACCCTACAAACAACAATTACAATATCGATGTGCCATACTCATCGAACAGTCTGACGGTTACGCCAACCGCGAGCCATGCGGCAGGCGTTCGTCTGAAGGTCGGTGATTCCGATGTTGAAAGCGGTTCCGCGGCCGAAGTTCCGTTAAGCGGAGCCTCGTCATCGGTTGAGATCACGGTTGCTTCCAAGGATTATCCGGATGTAGCCCGCACGTATACGATTGCTGTCCATAAGCTGGACAAGGCTCCCGTCGTGACGGACCTGGCTGCGGAAGGACAAGACGGCAAGGTGCTTATCGGCTGGAAGGCCCCGATTGATCCGGCTTACAAAGAGGCCAATATTTACAAGGTAAATGGAGACGGATCGGAGACACTTGCAGCTTCCGTGCCAAAAGGAACGTACATTGCCGCCGTTAACGGACTTGAGAACGGGACGGAATATTCGTTTAACTTAAAGGCCGTGTACGAATACGAGGGTGAAGAGATCACCGAGTCAGCTCCCGTAACGATTAAGGCAAAGCCGCAGCTGCTGCCAGCCCGGCAAATGGAGGACTTGGGACGTGGTCTTGTCGCGATTGGACAAGATGATCATGTCTTCCTCTCCTGGCGTCTGCTAGGTACGGAACCGGATAATATCGGCTTTAACGTGTATCGTGACCGGGTGAAAATCAACTCCGCTCCCGTTCAATCGAGCACCAACTATGTGGATGAAGAGGGAAGGGCAGATTCCTCCTATTATGTTCGAGCTGTTCTGAACGGTACGGAGCAGGAGCCATCCGAAACGGTTCAGCCATGGAATGCCAGTTACTTGAACGTGCCGCTAGATAAACCAGCAGATGGCGTGACGAGTGCGGCCGAAGCTTACAGCTACCGCGCAAATGACGCTTCCGTAGGTGATTTGGATGGAGACGGCGACTACGAAATCGTGCTGAAATGGGATCCAAGCAATTCGAAAGACAATTCCCAATCGGGTATTACCGGCAATACGTATCTAGATGCTTACCAAATGGACGGTACGCGCCTGTGGAGAATCGACATGGGTCCAAACATCCGTTCAGGAGCGCATTATTTGCACCCGATGGTCTATGACCTGGATGGAGACGGTAAAGCGGAGATCGCTGCACGTACGGCTGACGGCACGATTGACGGCACAGGTACGGTTATTGGCGACGCGGCAGCAGACTATCGCAATTCCGGCGGTTACGTATTGGAAGGGCCGGAGTTTTTCACGATCTTTGAAGGAGCAACAGGTAAGGCGTTAGCTACGGAAGATTATGATCCGCCAAGAGGCAATATCGGAGACTGGGGAGATACGTACGGCAACCGGATCGACCGATTTGGCGCAGCGATTGCCTATTTGGACGGCGTGCGTCCTAGCCTTATTTTACAACGCGGTTACTATACCCGAATGGTGCTGGTTGCGTACAACTGGAGAGACGGCGAACTGAGCAAGCTGTGGAAATATGATTCCCCGGCCCAATCGTACGGACAAGGCAATCATCAGCTCAGCGTGGCGGATGTGGACGCGGATGGCAAGGATGAGATTGTGACCGGCAATTCGGCCATTAATGAAGACGGGACATTGCTTTGGAGTACCAACTATGGCCATGGAGATGCGATGCATCTTGGCGATCTGAATCCTTCCCATCTGGGACTCGAGCTATGGACCGTGCATGAGGAGACCGGCGCTCCGTACTCGGCAACGATGATTGATGCCCGGACGGGACAGGCTTTGTATGGACAGCCTCAGGTTGGCGCGGATACGGGCAGGGGCTTGTCGGCTGACGTAGATCCAAGATACAAAGGCGAAGAATCCTGGGCGATTGATGCCACAAAGTCGGGTGCAACGGAAAGCAACATGAATGGCTTTATGTTTAACTCGGAAGGCACAAAGATCTCGACTCAAATCCCAACCTCAAACTTTGCGATCTGGTGGGATGGAGACTTAAGCCGCGAGCTGCTTGATCATGACTGGAATGCTTCAACGGGCAACGGCGTTCCGAAGATCGATAAATGGGATTACGAGAATAACTCGCTTGATCGCCTTGAAACGTTTACCGGCACGTATTCCAACAACGGGACTAAGGGCAATCCGTCTCTGCAGGCCGATCTGCTCGGTGACTGGAGGGAAGAGGTTGTTGTAAGAACGGAAGACAGCAGCGCGCTTCGTATCTATTCAACAACAGACGTTACGGATCAGAAGATCCGCACGTTAATGCATGATCCGGTATACCGGTTAAGCATCGCCTGGCAGAACACCGGCTATAATCAGCCTCCGCATACAAGCTTCTATCTGGGCAACGGAATGGAAGCGCCGGATGCGCCAAACATGTATCTCGTACAAGCGCCCGTTACTTCCGTTAACGGCGTATCGCTTAACAAATATGCCCTCAGCTACAAGGTTGGCGGGACAGAAACCTTAACGGCGACGGTAAATCCGGAGGATGCCGCTAATAAACAGGTAACGTGGTCATCCAGCAATACAGCTGTTGCTACGGTGAATGCTTCCGGGGTTGTGACGGCCGTCGGTGCAGGTACGGCTAATGTTACGGCAACTACGGAAGACGGTCATCGCATCGCCACGGCTGTCGTGACCGTAACAACAGCCGGCGGCGGTACGACACAGCCGGATACGCCTTCAACGGGAACAACGGGTTCCGTGACGGTTCAAGACGGTCAGATAACGGTCGAGTCTAGCGCGGATGCATCCGGCAACGTTGCCGTTTCGATTAAAGACCAGGATATTCAAAAGGCATTGGCGCAAGACAATGATCAGCTGCTCGATATAAGGGTAAAACCGGGTGCGGGAACAAAATCCGTTACGGTAGATACTCCTGTTCGCGGCGCGCATCATATTCGGATTGCTTCCGGACTTGCGACCTTTACGGTAAGCGGAGAGCTGCTCACGGAGAAGTCGGCCTCCAAACTTCAAGTGAAGGTATCGAAGGTCGAGGACAACCAGCTGTCCGCCGAGGCGAAAAAACAGCTGGGCGGTCATGCGGTGTACGATATCGAAGTCAGTCTGGACGGTGTTAAGCTGACGGATCTGAAGCCGGGAAGCATTCAATTGGCTATTCCCTATGTATTAGGAGACAAAGAGGATCCGAATCAAGTGGTCGTCTATTACGTGAATGCAAACGGTCAGCTTGAAGTCGTTAAGAACGCCAGATACAACAAAGCGACGGGTATGGCGGAGTTTACGCCAGCTCACCTGAGCAAGTACAGTGCGGCTAATGCGGGTCTCTCCTTCTCCGATCTTGCTAAAGCAGCCTGGGCAAAAGACAGCGTTCTATTCCTCGCCGCGAGAGAAGTTATTCAAGGGGTTGGAGCAGGGAAGTTTGAGCCTAACAGCCATGTGACGCGCGCGGCATTCCTGAAAATGCTGATGGGTGCATTAGAGCTGAACGATCCGGCAGCAACAGGAACGTTTACGGATGTGTCAAGCGGCGCTTGGTATGCGGAGTCGGTATTTAGCGCACAGAAGCTGGGGATTGTAAACGGCAAGCCTGATGGCAGCTTTGGCGTGAACGATGATATTACCCGCGAAGAGATGGCGGTGATGATTTACCGTGCGGCTCAGCTGGTTAAGCTTGATCTGGCCGGCGATTCTGCGGTGAAGCCATTCCTTGACCAAAGTAAAATCAGCAGCTATGCTTCGGAAGCCGTACAGTCGATCTATAAAGCCGGACTGATTCAAGGAATGGGTGATGGCAGCTTTAAACCTCAGGGGGATGCAACTAGAGCGGAGGCTGCTCAGCTCATATATAACCTGTTTACGAAGGTGAACGGGTAAAGAAAAATATATCGAAAGAAAAAAAGGTGAGCCGCTAAGGACTCACCTTTTTCTTATAAGGAATGAATTAGTTCTTGATCATTTGACGCAGAACGGTTTGCAGGATGCCGCCGTTACGGTAGTAGTCAACGTCCACGAGGGAGTCGAGGCGTACGATAACTTTGAACTCAAGCTGCGAGCCGTCTTCTTTTGTCGCAATAACCGAAACCAGGTCGCCAGGCTGAACATCGTTCGTCAGACCAACGATATCGAAGGTCTCGAAGCCTGTCAGACCAAGCGCCTGCCAGCCTTGGCCAGCTTGGAATTGGAGCGGAAGAACGCCCATGCCAACCAGGTTGGAACGGTGGATACGCTCGAAGCTCTCTGTAATAACGGCTTTAACGCCGAGGAGGAACGTACCTTTAGCTGCCCAGTCACGGGAGCTGCCCGTACCGTACTCTTTACCGCCGAGTACAACCAGGTTCGTTTTGTCCGCTTGGTATTTCATCGAAGCATCGTATACGGAAGTCACTTCGCCGGTAGGCTGGTAAGTCGAGAAGCCGCCTTCTGTGCCTGGTGCCATGTGGTTGCGGATACGGATGTTCGCGAATGTACCGCGAACCATAACTTCGTGATGACCGCGGCGGGAGCCGTAGGAGTTGAAGTCTTTCTTCTCAACGCCGTTAGCGATCAGATATTTACCGCCTGGAGCATCTGGACGGATGCTGCCTGCAGGCGAGATATGGTCCGTTGTAACCGAGTCGCCGAGAGCAAGCAGAGTTTTCGCTGCTTTGATGTC
Organism: Paenibacillus glycanilyticus; assembly: GCF_023715145.1. Lineage (GTDB taxonomy): Bacteria > Bacillota > Bacilli > Paenibacillales > Paenibacillaceae > Pristimantibacillus > Pristimantibacillus glycanilyticus_A. The sequence continues at coordinate 392,682 of NZ_JAMBNP010000002.1, forward strand.
TTCAACGTCGCGGATGCCGTCAGCAAGGCTGTCGAAGAACGGCGGGTTAGCGATGTAAGTGGATTTTGGATCCCACTCGTACAGTTCGCCTTCCGGTACCGGAATCGCGTTCCAACGCTCGTTTTGCGTGTATACATTCTCGTATTTTGCACGGAACATTTCCGGGGACAGCGAAGCGCTCATCGCGTCGGCGATTTCTTGGTTCGTTGGCCAGATGTCTTTCAGGAAGACAGGCTCGCCTTGCGGATCGAAGCCGATTGGCTCGCTAGCAAAGTCGATGTTAACCGTACCAGCCAGCGCGTAAGCAACAACAAGCGGCGGCGATGCCAGGTAGTTCGCTTTGATTTGCGCGTGGATACGGCCTTCAAAGTTACGGTTACCGGACAATACGGCAGCAACCGTCATGTCGTTGTCGGCGATTGCTTGGCTTACGTCTTCAGGCAATGGACCGGAGTTACCGATACAGGTTGCGCAGCCGTAACCGGCAACGTGGAAGCCAAGTGCTTCGAGGGACTCGAGCAGGCCAGCTTTTACGAGGTAGTCGGTAACAACCAGGGAGCCTGGAGTCAGGGAGCTCTTCACGTATTCAGGCTTAACGAGACCGCGAGCGACAGCTTTTTTCGCAACAAGGCCCGCGCCTACCATTACGCTAGGGTTGGAAGTATTCGTACAGGAAGTGATAGCGGCCAGAACGACTGCGCCAGCTTTCATTTCGCTTACTTTACCGTTAGCGTGGTTGATTGTAACAACTTCGTCCGTTTTCTCGTCAGTCAGGCCATAGCCGCCTTTGTCGACCGGCTTGCGAACGATTTCGTTCCAAGCATCCTTCATCGAAGTCAGCTCGATACGGTCTTGCGGACGTTTAGGACCGGCAAGGGAAGGAACAACCGTCGACAGGTCGAGTTCAACCACTTCAGTGAAGACAGGGTCCGGAGTTGCGTCCGTACGGAACATGTCTTGGGCTTTGTAGTAAGCTTCAACCAGCTCGATTTGCTCTTCCGTACGGCCAGTTGCGCGCAAGAAGTCGAGTGTAGTAGCGTCAACCGGGAAGAAGCCGATTGTTGCGCCGTACTCAGGAGCCATGTTGGCAACCGTTGCACGGTCAGGAAGGCTGATGTTGGACAAGCCGGAGCCGAAGAACTCGACGAATTTGCCGACAACGCCTTTTTTGCGAAGCATTTGAGTGATAGTCAGGGCAAGGTCAGTCGCCGTTGCGCCTTCTGCCAGACTGCCAGTCAGTTTGAAACCGATAACTTCCGGAGTTACGAAGTAAAGCGGTTGGCCAAGCATGCCAGCTTCCGCCTCGATACCGCCAACGCCCCAGCCAACGATACCAAGACCGTTGATCATCGTCGTATGGGAGTCGGTACCTACGAGGGAATCCGGGAATACGAAGGTTTCGCCGTCAACTGTTTTTGTAGCGGCAACGGATGCCAGGTACTCAAGGTTAACTTGGTGAACGATACCCGTATCCGGCGGTACAGCACGGAAATTATCGAATGCCGTTTGTGCCCAACGGAAGAAGCGGTAGCGCTCTGCGTTCCGTTCGAATTCGATACGTTGGTTGATTTCAAGCGCGTCCGGGGAACCGAATGCGTCAACCATGACCGAGTGGTCGATTACGAGATCGACAGGTACAAGCGGGTTGATTTTTTTAGGGTCGCCGCCGGCTTTTTTAACCGTTTCGCGCATTGCCGCAAGGTCAACGACAACCGGTACGCCGGTCAAGTCCTGCAGAACGATACGGGATGGGATGAAAGGAATTTCTTTGTCATCGCGGTTAGCCGCCCAGTCAGCGAGTTGTTTAACATGCTCTTTTGTAATGGCACGGCCGTCGAATTGACGAACAGCGCCTTCGAGCAATACTTTGATCGAAAATGGAAGTTTGGAAATGTCACCTAGTCCTTGGTTTTCAAGTCCTTGTAGGCTGTAGTAAGCATACGACTTACCGCCGACTTCCAGGCTGGACCGTACGGAGTAGTGGTCTTGATTTGCCATGTTCGGGTATTCCTCCTTGAATGGTGTTGACGATTTTGTTGTTTCATTCTGTGAAACTCTATTTCAAAAATCGTTATGTCTTTATTATAGCTTGTGATGTGAGGTTCGTAAAGCGGATTCAGACAGACATTGGCGGAAATTCACGGTTTTTCGTATAGGGAATGGGATGAAGGAGCAGTTACTTTTGAGCAGTCACTTCCTATTCTATAGAAGATGCGATAGAACTTCGGTATAATGGACATGATGTCATTGTGAAAAGGAGAGAGTGAAACATGACTACAACGAAAAAGCTTGGCAACGTCAAGCTGTCTATATTAGATCTTGCGCCAATTGTAGAGGGCTCCACCGCCTCGGACGCCTTGCGCAACAGTTTGGATCTTGCTCAGCACGCCGAGAAATGGGGCTATACCCGCTATTGGGTAGCCGAGCATCATAGTATGCCGGGTATTGCAAGCTCGGCAACTTCATTAGTAATTGGGCATATCGCGGGCGGCACTTCAACGATTCGGGTAGGATCCGGCGGGATCATGCTTCCGAATCATGCACCGCTGGTTATTGCGGAGCAGTTCGGCACGCTGGAATCGCTCTATCCCGGACGAATTGATCTGGGTCTTGGCCGTGCGCCGGGCAGTGACCGGCAGACGATGATGGCGCTGCGCCGTGACTTGTACGGCGGAGAGAATTTCCCGGAAATGCTGGAGGAGCTGCGCGCCTTCTTCAAAGGTCCGGAGTCGGAGAAAGCGGTTCGTGCCGTACCGGGCGAAGGCTTGGATGTGCCGATCTGGCTCCTTGGTTCGAGCGATTTCAGCGCAAGGTTGGCAGGGCAGCTTGGCTTGCCGTTTGGCTTCGCCAGCCATTTCTCGCCGGACTTTACGCTGCCGGCATTGGATATTTACCGCAGCAGCTTCAAGCCTTCGGTATATTTGGATCAGCCGTATGCCATGGTAGGCGTGAACGCGATCGCAACGGAAACGGATGAGCATGCGGAATGGCTCGGAACAACGCTGGAGCAGCAGTTCCTGAATCTGATCCGCGGAGGCGTGCCAAGAAAGATTCAGCCGCCGGCTGATCTGGAAGGCTTCGCGAATCCGTACGAGCTGTCGGCTGTTCGCAATCAGCTTCGTACGGCAATCAAGGGAAGTCCGCAGACGGTCGAAGCTAAGCTGAACGCTTTTATTGAACAGACGCAAGCCGATGAAGTGATCATTAACACGGCGATCTATGATCATCAAGAGCGCCTGAAATCCTACGAGCTGATTGCGCAGCTCGGATTAATCGGCAGCAAGGGATAAGCGGGAGAGCAGCCTTAGGGCTGCTCTTTTGGAGTTTGCCGAAGGCTTAACGATGTCCGGCATCGCCAAGGTGCTGGAATCAGCCGCTTGAGCAGAAAAAAAGACGAGGCAGGGATACCTGCTTCGTCTTTTTGCATTTTTATATTAGCGGAGGTTCGGAACGTCTACTTCCGGGCTCGTATCCGCTTCATAATCGACACCGTCGGTTTCGAAGCCGAACAGCTGGAAGAACTCGCGGCGATAGCCCTCGAGATCGGACAATTCGTATACGTTCTCCGTCGTAATCTCGCTCCACAGCTTGTCTACTTCTGCCTGCACGTCTTCGCGCATTTCCCAGTCATCCATGCGGATGAGACCTTTTTCGTCAACCGGCGTAGGGCCGTCGATATACAGGCGGGTTGCGAACATGCGGTACATTTGCTCGATGCAGCCTTCGTGGATGCCTTTTTCCTTCATGACTTTGAAGAGGGCCGAGATGTACAAAGGAACGACTGGAATCGCAGAGCTTGATTGGGTAACCAATGCTTTGGCGACGGCGACGTAAGCGCGTCCGCCAATTGGCGACAGCTGCTCGGTCAGGCGTTGAGCCGTTACTTCGAGATCGTTTTTCGCGCGGCCGATTGTGCCGTCACGGTATACCGCATGCGTAATTTCCGGACCAACGTAAGAGTAAGCAATCGTTGTTGCGCCTTCAGACAGAACACCTGCCGCCTCCAGCGCGTCCATCCACATTTGCCAGTCCTCGCCGCCCATAACGGTAATCGTTTGGCTGATTTCATCTTCCGTAGCCGGTTCGATCGTTGCTTCCGTAACAACGCCGTTGTGGAAGTTAACCGTTTTGTTCGAATAGGTTTGGCCGATTGGCTTGATAACGGAGTTAAACACTTCGCCCGTTGTCGGATGAACACGGCGCGGTGCTGCAACACTGTACACAACCAGGTCAACAGAGCCAAGCTCCGTGCGGATTAGGTCAATCGTTCTTGCTTTGGTCTCATCGGAGAAAGCATCGCCGGAGAGGCTGAACGATTTCAAGCCGGCTTCTGCAGCAGCTTTCTCGAACGCCGCGGAGTTATACCAGCCTGGCTTCGCCGTACGGGAGCCTTCAGCTCCTTTGCTGGTGAATACGCCTACCGTGCTGGCGCCGGCACCAAACGAAGCTACGATGCGGGATGCCAGACCATAACCTGTGGATGCGCCGATGACCAGCACATTGCGAGGGCCGGAGATTTTGGGCTGAGACTGCACATATTCGACTTGACGCTGTACTTGCTCTGCGCATCCAACGGGATGGGCGGTTGTGCAAATAAAGCCGCGAGATTTCGGTTTAATGATCATATGGTAAAATCCTTTCTTCATTAAAATCATAAGTATAGGTTCTATCAATATAACAAGCCATTTCTCATTTTACCGATTTTTAGCTCCAAAGGGAAGTTCACGCACAAATGAAATCACAAAAACTAGGGCCAAGCCCATATTCGCAGCCGATGCTGCCGGGTTAGCCCTAGTCGAGTAAGTATTGTTCAGGTTTAAAACACGGCTTTCTAGAAGCGGCCGGCGATTTGCTGTTCGGCAAGCTGGACGAGACGTTTGGTAATCGATCCGCCTATGGAGCCCATGTCGCGCGTGGTCATATTGCCGTAGTAGCCGTCAGCGGGAAGCTGAATGCCCAGCTCTTGCGCGATCTCGAACTTTAATTGTTCAAGCGCGGCGCGAGCTCCGGGTACTAACAAATTATTTCGGTTCGCCATTGTTTTGGCCTCCTAAAAAGAATGATCACACAAATGGTCGGACTCGACCATTCATGATGATTCTTGCATCGTAAGCATGAGTTTAAAGAATGATCACACAAATGGTCGGACTCGACCATTCGTGATGATTCTTGCATCGTAAGCATGAGCTTAAAGAATGATCACACAAATGGTCGGACTCGACCATTCGTGATGATTCTTGCGTGGTCGTGATTAGACGGTTGGTGAAGTTATTATGCGATGCCGGGAAAAGGATTATACGTCATTTTCTCCTTATTTTACCGATGATGTACGGTTTGAATATTGGGGTCATGACTGTAATCGGGCCAAGTTGCATAAACTGGATATATTCCATACTGTAGGAGACGTGATACAGATGAAGGATTTGTTCGGAAGAGCCGTATCGTTTGGACTTGGATTTGCGGTGACAAGCAAGGAACAGGTCGAGAAGCTGGCGGAGGAATGGGTGCGAAAAGGGGAGATAACGAAAGCCGAATCTTCCGTATACGTGGATGAGCTGCTTAAGAAAGGCGAAGAAACGCGCAACAAAATAGAAGAAATGATCCGTGACCGCGTGCAATCCATCATCGGGGAGAAGTATGTAACAAGAGAGCAATACGAGCAGCTGGAGCAGCGGGTGGCTGCGCTGGAGCATAAAGAAACTCCCGTGGATTGAACTGAGGCGGATGTATGAGCGTAAGATCAAAATTCCGGCATTTGCAGCGTTATCGGGAGATTGGGATCGCATTTGTCCGCAACGGCTTTGGGTATATCGCCAAGGATTTGGGACTGCCGGAAACGGGAATGCTGCTGCATGGCGGCGAGAGACAAGGCATTCGCAAACGCGGAGTCGGCGAGCGGCTTCGCATGTTTCTGGAGGAGCTTGGGCCCACCTTCGTTAAGCTTGGCCAAATGGCAAGCATCCGGCCCGACTTGATTCCGGCCGGCATTATCGCGGAGCTGGAGCGGCTGCAGGATCATGTCCAGCCTTTCTCCTATTCGGAGGCCGTACATATTATTGAAGATGAACTAGGCTCGCCGCTTGAGCGTTTGTTTGCGGAATTTAGCGAAGAGCCTCTGGCATCCGCTTCGATCGGGCAGGTGTACCGGGCCAAGCTGCTGGACGGCACATTGGTGGCAGTCAAAGTGCAGCGCCCCAATATCCAGAAGGTTATCGAGACCGATCTGGATATTTTGTCGGAGCTTGCCCGCGTGGCAGAGCACCGTCTGGAATGGGCGCGCAACTACCGGCTTCGGGATATGATTGACGAGATTGCAAGGGCGCTCCGGGCGGAGCTTGATTACGGATTGGAAGCCAGAAGCGCCGAACGGTTTGCCGCTCAGAGCAGCAGGCTTGACGGAGTGATCATTCCGGCTGTTTATTGGGAATATACGAGCAAGCTGGTTCTGACGATGGATTACATGGAAGGCATCAAGCTGTCGGATAGCGGTCGCCTCGAGCAAGAGGGCTATGACATTAAAAAGCTCGCCGAACGCTACGCGAAGGCGATTTTTAACCAGGTGCTGGTCGACGGCTTTTTCCATGGGGACCCGCATCCGGGCAATGTGCTGGCTCTGCCTGACGGGAACCTGGCTTTTCTTGATTTCGGGATGGTCGGGCGGTTGTCTCCGGATATGAAAAAGCATTTTGCCACCTTCGTGATTGGTTTGCGCAATCAGAGCACAAGTACCATTATCCGGGCGATTAACGGAATGGGCTTTATTCCGGATGATACGGACAGGAAGGCGCTCCGGGCGGATGTCGATGAGATGAGGGACAAATATTACAAGGTTCCGCTCAGCCAGGTGAAAATAGGACAGTCGGTGAACGAGCTGTTCGCACTGGCGTTTCGTCACGGGATACGAATTCCGTCCGAACTGACGCTGCTCGGCAAGACGTTCCTTACCATGGAGGGCGTAGTAACGGCGCTTGATCCCGCATTTAGCGTCTTTGACGTAGCTGAACCGTTTGGCCGGAAGCTGGTCATAGAGAAGCTGGATCCGCGCCGGATTGCGCGCAAATGGGCGGATGATATTCCGGATTATCTGGAGCTGCTGTCGGAGGTTCCGCTTAGTCTGCGGAGCGTTCTGAATACGATGCGAAAGGGCAGGCTGGGGCTGGATCTGGCGATCCCGGAGTTAAATGCCGTTCTGAAAAAAATGGACCAGATCAGCAACCGGCTAAGCCTCAGCATTGTGCTGCTGTCGTTCAGCATTATTATGGTCGGCCTCATCATCGGCTCATCGATGGGTCATCAGAATACGGTGCTGTGGAATATACCGGCGATTGAGATCGGGTTTGGGATTGCGGCTATTCTTTTTGTGTGGTTGATCGTCGCGATTATTCGGAGCCGATAGATTTATTTGAATGTCGTCGTTTTTTGAAGCCATTTCATTAATAGCAAATAAAAAAGCTGTCCTCCCGCATGGGAAGACAGCTTGACGTGTTAGATAGACAGCTTCTGGCCGGGCTCGAGGAGCTGGCCTTTTAAGCCTTTTGCCTCCAAAGCCTGAACGAAGGCTTCTGCGTCCTGACGGATAACCGGGAACGAGTTGTAGTGAACGGGGATTGTCAGCTTGGCGTTAAACCATTCAGCCGCCTGCAGGGCATCTTCGGGACCCATTGTGAAATGGTCGCCAATCGGGATAAGCGCAACGTCGATGTTATGACGGTCGCCGATCATTTTCATATCCCCGAACAAAGCGGTATCGCCGGCATGGAGAATGGTTTTGCCATCCACGGTAATAATGTAGCCGGCTGGCATGCCGCCGTAGATAATGCGCTGCTCTTCCGCAATGGTAATGCCCGAGCTGTGGAAGGCCTGGATCATCTTCGCTTTGGCAAAGCCAAGATCAACCGTACCGCCGATGTTCATGCCAATCGTTTCAAGTCCTTTCCAGGACATGTAAGTTGCCAGCTCAACGATAGCGACAACAGGCGCGTTGTTCGCGCGCGCGATAGGCTCCGCATCCAGAATATGATCCATGTGGGCATGCGTCAGGAGAACCGAGTTCACTTTAATGTCTTCCGGCTTCGTTACAGCCAGTTCATTCCCGCGGAGGAAAGGGTCGATGACAAGCGAGTTATCGCCCGAAGTAATTTGGACACAGGAATGCCCGTGAAAAATAATATCAGTCATTGCAGCAGCTCCTTAACTGTTTTGGTGGACAAGTCTCGTGGTAAGTTTAATGCGTACGCCGGATGGATCGGTGACGAATGCGGTACCGTCCTGCTGTTCTACGGAAATGCCCGAGGCAAGAAGCCGCTCAAGGGCCGAGGATAGCGCTCCGGAATCAGGATAGACAATCGTGAAGTAATCAAGTCCCGTAGATTGAGGGGAAGGAGCGGGAGCTCCGATGCCGGCCCAAACGTTAAGCCCGATATGGTGATGATAAGCTCCGGCCGATACGAACAGAGCGCGCATTTGGGCGTAATCCCCGACAATATCGAAGCCAAGCAAGCCGTTGTAAAAGGCTTTTGATTCCGGAAGGCCTACCGTATGCAGATGAACATGACCCATGATGGTCTCGGGCGGCAAACCTTTCGTTATATCTTCTTCGCCGGCCTCCTGCAGTAGTCCTTCCCAATCGATCGGATCCGTGGCCATCACATAATCGCCGTTTGGATCGCGCTTCCATTCGGAGCGTGGTCTGTCGGCATAAATCTCGATTCCGTTATTATCCGGATCGGAGATATACAGCGCTTCGCTGACCAGGTGATCGGCTTGTCCGAGCGGAATGCGGTGGGCGATAAGCCGTTTCAGGGCTAGACCCAGCTCTTTGCGGTTCGGAAGCAGCAGGGCGTAATGGTACAGCCCGGTTGTCCTTCTCCGCTCGGGTGCCGCAATGGCATCCGGTATTTGCTCAAGCAGAACGAGAGCTGTCTTGCCATCGGCAGTCAATGCGGCAGTCAGGTCGGTCTGCTCCAGAATCCTGAGGCCAACGACCTCGGTGTAGAAGCGGAGAGATTGTGCAAGGCTGCTGATTTTGAGTTTTACAGCGCCTAGGACGGTATCTGGATGGATGCTTATGGACATGATGAAGCCCTCCTTCTCTTGGTTACTTTTCGTAAATTAATATAGATAATATACTTAGTGTTGTCAAGTTATGGGTTTGTGAAGTCGGGGGCAGGGCGGAGGTGCTTGCAGCCGAAAAGACGAAGATTATGTACCTTTGTTAGTTTGGAATAATAAAGCGATTACGATACACGATAACGAGATTTGGCGATAGAGCCGGGCAAAAAAATAAAGCCCGCGAAGTCCGCGGGCTCATATCAATTATTTAATTAAACCTGCATGGACAAGACCGTTGCGGATTCCGCCGTCGCTCACATGCGTCGTGATGTAATTCGCGAAGGGCTTCAGCTCTTCGTGGGAGTTGCCCATGGCGATGCCAAGGCCTACGACCTCCAGCATTTCTTTATCGTTCAGACCGTCGCCGAATGCAATGGCTTCTTCCGGCGCGATGTTGAGCAGCTTGAGCAAAGCTTTGATGCCTTGCGCTTTGGAGCCGTCGTTTGTAAGAACGTCCATCGCCGTATCATGCCAGCGGATAAACCGCAGACCCGGATTCGCCGTTCCGTATAGATGCTCTTCGTCCGCTGTACAATGCAGGAAGATCTGGTAGACATCTTCCTTCTGCCAGAAGTCCGGATCAAAGCCCGGCTGTGCCACGCGAAGCGAGGCTACGGAATTAAACACATGCGGATGCGATTCGGTATTGCGGTAGAAGGAATCATGTCCTTCGAATACCAAGGTATGCTTGTTCGTTGCGGCGTGGTTAACCAAGGCTTCCACGTCTTCGCGAGGTATAGGGCGCCGATAAATGGCCTCACCCTTGTACACGACATACGCGCCGTTCAGGCTGACATAAGAATCAATTCCAAGCTGCTCGGCAATCGGAGCGAAGAAATACGGCGCTCTGCCCGTAGCGATAACAGCAGGGATACCGCTTGCTTGCAGGTCCCGGATGGCATCAATCGTATCTTGAGGGATTTGTTTTTCTTCATCCAATAACGTGCCGTCGATGTCAAAGAAAGCAATTTTATAAGGCATAGCTGACCTCTCCCATTCTCCTGTTTACGTATCATCTATATATGGACGTACTATACCATCGAATTCCGTCATTAGGCAAGCTTCAAAGGCTGGAAGATGCAACATTTGGGATGTGAACATTTGCATAAATCGGTGTAAAGAAGTAGGAGTTAAACCCATTTTGCGATATAATCAATGTTGGGTTTTCTATAATTGGGAAATAAGGAGAATGCACATAATGGAAAAAACATTGATCTTCGGGCACAAAAATCCGGATACAGACACAATCTGCTCTGCGATTGCCTACGCGGAATTGAAAGCAAAACTTGGTTTTGACGTTGAAGCGGTACGCCTTGGCGACGTTAACGGCGAAACGCAATATGCACTGGACTACTTCAAGACGGAAGCTCCTCGTTTTGTCGAGTCGGTCGCTGGCGAAGTAAACAACGTCATCCTGGTCGACCATAACGAGCGCCAGCAGAGCGTTTCCGATATTGATCAAGTACGAGTTGTTGAAGTTATCGATCACCACCGCATCGCTAACTTTGAGACAGCAGGTCCTTTGTACTTCCGCGCTGAGCCTGTAGGCTGCACGACGACAATCTTGAACAAGCTGTACAAGGAAAACGGCGTAGCGATCCGCAAGGAAATCGCCGGCCTTATGCTCTCCGCCATTATCTCTGACTCCCTTCTGTTCAAATCGCCGACTTGCACGGAGCAAGACGTGGCAGCAGCTCGCGAGCTGGCTGAGATCGCTGGCGTGGACGCAGACGTTTACGGTCTGGAAATGCTGAAAGCCGGCGCGGATCTTCGCGACAAAACAATCGAGCAGCTCCTGTCCCTTGACGCGAAAGAATTCGCGATGGGCAGCGCAAAAGTGGAAATCGCTCAAGTCAATGCGGTTGATACAAACGATGTTCTCGTTCGCCAAGCTGATTTGGAAGCAGCTATCAACGAAACGATCGCGAAAAAAGGTCTGGACCTGTTCGTGCTTGTTGTAACGGACATCCTGAACAGCGACTCGATCGCGCTCTCGCTCGGTGCTAAAGCTAACGCTGTTGAGCAAGCTTACAATGTAACGTTGGAGAACAATAAAGCGCTTCTCAAAGGCGTAGTATCGCGTAAATCGCAGATCGTTCCGGTTCTAACCGAAACATTGAGCAAGTAACATAGCGAAAGGTTTCTGGTTAAACCGAAACATTGAGCAAGTAACATAGCGAAAGGTTTCTGGTTAAACCGAAACTTTGAGCAAGTAGCATAGCGAAAGGTTTCTGGTTAAACCGAAACATTGAGCAAATAACATAGCGAAAGGTTTCTGGTTCTAACCGAAACGCGGAGTAAGTAATACGCTATATAATAGAAGAAAGAGGTTGCCCCCGGTGGACAACCTCTTTTTTCTTCCCATCATCCGCTTATTTCAACCGAAGCACCATATCCTCTTCATCCCAGTATTGATCCCCGGATTTCATAGCATTCCGCTCAATGCCGAATACTTCGAACCCGCAGCCGGCGTAGAGGGCTTTGGCGGCCGTATTATCCGAAATGACGGTCAGATTAATCTGCTCGAGCCCCTCTAGCCGGGAAGCCTTTCTTACCAGCTCCTTAATGAGCTGTTTGCCTATTCCAAGGCCGCGTGCCTCTGGCGCAACGTACATCGCATAGATATTCCCTTTGTGAAAAATCTTCGGCTTATATTCTCTGACGAAAGTAACCATTCCTGCAAGCTTGTTATTGTAAAAAGCGCCTAATGTAAATCGTCCATCCTCCGGCCTGAGCTGTTCCCGGATTTCTTCGATAGGTCTTGCTGCTTGGATCTCATAAGTGGTGAGATAAGCTTCGGGACTGTCGAGTAAGGATTGCAGCCGCAGCTCATGGCATGTTTCCGCATCATTTTCGTTCAAGACTCTGATTTCCAAGGGAACCCCTCCAATAATTATAGCTAATCATGAATGATTCCATACGGGGAGCAGGTAATCCTGTGTTCCAATAAAAAAATGGATGAGCTTACATCGCTCAACCATTTTATAATAGAAAATTTAGTTTACTACGCGGCGCGCAGTAACATATTTATTTGCCCAGTAGGAGTTGTTCATGTCAGTTACCGTAATGCCTTGGCTTGTGGAGCTATGAAGGATCTTTTTCGAGCCGGCGTAAATCGCCACGTGGCTGATGCTGATGCCGTTTGTCTTGAAGAAGACAAGATCGCCTGTGCTCAGCTCCGTCTTTGGAACTTTTTTACCTACTTTTGCTTGCTCAGCTGCTGTGCGAGGAAGGTTAACGTCGAGACCGGCAAACATGAATTTCGTGAAGGACGAGCAGTCAAAAGCATATGTAATGCCGACTGGAGCACCGTATTTGTAAGGTACGCCTAAGTAGTTTTTGCCTTCGCTGATCAAGGCCAGCGTTTTTTCAGTTGCAGCATTTGCGTGATTGGCTGCTGTTGCAAGAGTGAACGCCGAAGCGGCGATCGTAGCAAGCAAACTCATGGTCATCATTTTCTTAAGGGATTTAAGTGTTTTCATGGTTGTATGGTTCCTTTCGCTTCTAAAATTCATCCGAATATAGATTCCATCTTGACTGGGATTACTATACCACATCCGAAACAGCATAAATTTTGCCAATTAGAGAGAAAGATCAATGAATTGTAAAGAAAGACACCTTTATGAGAATTAAATGAGAATCTGTTTAGAAACCTTCTCATGACAGTCTCATCATATTGACGGCTGATGGATCAGTGCCATATAATTAGGTAGCCTATTATTATTAGTCCTAAAATAATTGGTTGCTTACATATTTAAAGGATGAGGTGATCAAATGGCCGGCGGTGAAGAAGAGACCGCAGCGCGGAAACTGATTGAAGTGTTTATGCTGTTCAACAAGATGAACTGGAACCATCAGCCGCTGGATCTCAAACAGAAGCATAGCGAGCTTCGGCTGCTTGTTGTAATCAAACGTATGGGCAAAGGGGAAGAAGAAGGAATCAAGGTATCGGATTTAAGCAAGTTTCTGCGCGTAACCTCACCAACCGTCACGCAGCTGCTTAACCGGCTGGAAGAGATGGGGCTTGTTGTTCGCAAGGAGGACCCGAAAGATAGAAGAGCGGTCCGCGTATTTCTAACCGAAGAAGGCGACTTAACCGCCAAAAAGGCATTAAAGGGTTTTCTAGATCGGATGAACGGTTTGATTGATTACTTGGGCGAGGATGACACGGAGCAATTGATCCGCCTGCTCAAGAAGACCACGACGTATTTCGAACAAATGAATCTGAACGATTCAGGTGGAGATGATTAATTCATGTTGAAATTGTTCCGCTATTTGAAGCCATTTCGGCTCTTAGTAGTTGGGGTATTAGTATTCGTCTTCCTGCAGACGTTGTCGGACTTATATTTGCCGACTTTGATGGCGGATATCGTAGACAAGGGCGTTTCGGTAGGCGATAAATCTTACATTTGGAAAATTGGCGGCTTCATGCTGCTTGTTGCGGCAGGGGGCGGAATTTGCTCCGTGCTGGCGAGTTATTTCTCGGCTAAATCGGCAATGGGGTTTGGACGGGATGTCCGCACCAAAGTGTTCGGACATGTGGAGGATTTCTCCCTGCAGGAGTTCGATAAGATCGGCACGGCTTCGCTAATTACCCGGACTACCAATGATATTACGCAAGTTCAGCAAGTGCTGATTATGATCTTGCGCATGATGATTACCGCGCCAATGATGTGCATCGGCGGTATTATTATGGCGATTTCCAAGGATGCGAAGCTGTCTCTTGTCTTCGTTGTCGTGATCCCGGTGCTCGCGGGAGCCATCTTCCTGGTAGTCCGCAAAGGGATTCCGCTGTTTAAGGCGATGCAAGTGAAGATTGATAAGCTGAACCTGGTTCTGCGCGAAGGGTTGACGGGTATTCGCGTTATTCGTTCTTTTGACCGGATCAGCCATGAGAACAAGAAGTTTGATGCGGCAAACACGGATCTGACGGATACAGCGGTACGCGTCAATAAAATTATGGCGGTTCTTATGCCGCTTATGATGCTCATTATGAACATTTCGACCATCGTGATCATCGCAATCGGCGGCATGCGAATGGATCATGGCAACATGGAGATTGGTTCTCTGATGGCTTTTATCCAATACGGCATGCAAATTATGTTCTCGCTCTTGATGATGTCGATGATGCTTATTATGATTCCGCGCGCCCAGGCATCGGCCGTACGGATTAATGAAGTGCTTGAGATGATCCCTACGCTGACGGACAAAGATTCGACGAAGAAAAACAGCGGCAAAGAAGGTTATGTGGAGTTTAAAGGCGTTACGTTCAGCTATCCCGGTGCCGAGCAGCCTGCATTATCAGATATTTCGTTCCAGGCGGGACCTGGTGAGATTACAGCCATTATTGGCGGTACCGGAGCGGGCAAATCTACGCTGGTGAGCTTGATTCCCCGTTTCTATGATGTGGATTCCGGTCAGATCTTTATTGACGGCATGGACGTAAGAGACATGTCCCAAGAGGATCTCCGTCATAAGATCGGCTTTGTTCCTCAGAAGGCCGTATTGTTCACGGGAACGGTGGCGGAAAATATCCGTTACGGCCGGGAGGAAGCGACGGATGAGGAAGTGACTCATGCCGCGGCGATTGCGCAGGCTTCCGAGTTTATCGGCAAGATGGAGCAAGGCTACGATTCGATGATTGCGCAGGGCGGAAATAACGTATCCGGCGGTCAGAAGCAGCGCTTGTCCATTGCCCGCGCTTTGGTCAGAAGACCGGAAGTGTACGTGTTTGACGACAGCTTCTCGGCGCTGGACTTCAAGACGGATGCGAAGCTGCGCGCGGCTCTGAAGTCTGAAGTCGGCAATGCGACGGTTATGCTGGTTGCGCAACGCGTAAGCACCGTTATGGATGCCGACCGGATTGTCGTTCTGGATGAAGGACGCATAGCCGGAATCGGCAACCATAAAGAGCTTATGCAAACTTGCGATGTCTACAAGGAAATTGTATCGTCGCAGCTGTCTGAGGAGGAGATCGCATGAGCCAGACAAAAGGAAACGGCCGTCCGCCCGGCGGACCCGGCGGGCCAGGCAAAGGCCCTGGCATGGGTGGTCCCGGCGGATTCGGGATGCCCGTGCAGAAAGCGAAAAATTTCAAAGGTACGCTGTTTCGCTTAATGGCTTATTTGAAGCCGCATCAAACCAAGCTGTTAATGGTGCTGCTTACGGCGATACTAAGTACCGTATTTAGCATTGTCAGTCCAAAAATCATGGGTCATGCGATGACGGAGCTGGCGGAAGGGTTTTTTACAAAAAACATTGATTTTGACGCGATTAATAAAATTCTGGTTATTCTCGTCGTCCTGTATCTCATCAGCTCCGTGTTCAGCTATATCCAGCAGTATCTGATGGCGGGCGTAGCCCAGAATACGGTTTATGATTTGCGCAAGCAGGTGAATGCGAAGTTTAACCGGCTGCCTCTTAAATATTTTGACTCAAAATCCAATGGTGAAATATTGAGCCGCGTCGTTAATGACGTCGACAATATCGCCAACACGCTGCAGCAAAGCTTGACCCAGCTGATCACGTCGGTCATTACTCTGATCGGTATTATCATCATGATGCTTACGATCAGTCCGCTTATGACGTTAATCGTGTTCTTAACCATTCCGGTGAGCTTGGTCGCAACGGCTGTTATTGCAAAGCGCTCGCAGAAATATTTCGTCAAGCAGCAAGCGGAGCTCGGCAAATTAAACGGTCACGTGGAAGAAATGTATACGGGGCATAAAATTGTTAAAGCCTTTGGCCGCGAGCGCGAATCGATGGAGAAGTTTAATGAAATGAACGATCAGCTGTATGATGCCGGCTGGCGTGCTCAATTTATCTCCGGCATTATTATGCCGATCATGAGCTTTATCGGAAATATCGGTTACGTGTTTGTCAGCATCGTTGGCGGTATTCTTGTTACGAATCGGGCCATTCAAGTGGGGGATATCCTGGCCTTCATTCAATATACCCGTCAATTTACATGGCCAATCACGCAGCTGGCTACGATCTCGAACGTAATCCAATCGACTATCGCATCTGCGGAACGCGTCTTTGAGCTTCTCGATGAGGAAGAGGAAGTACTGGAGGCTAACCAAGCGAAGACGGTCTCGCGTCCGAGCGGCTCCGTGAAGTTCGATCATGTGAAGTTCGGCTATACGGCTGACAAGACCTTGATCGACAACATGAACATCGACGTGCTGCCCGGTCAGACGGTTGCGATTGTTGGTCCAACCGGTGCCGGCAAAACAACCCTCGTTAACCTG
Organism: Paenibacillus glycanilyticus; assembly: GCF_023715145.1. Classification (GTDB taxonomy): domain Bacteria; phylum Bacillota; class Bacilli; order Paenibacillales; family Paenibacillaceae; genus Pristimantibacillus; species Pristimantibacillus glycanilyticus_A. Next base: position 409,043 of record NZ_JAMBNP010000002.1, read on the forward strand.
CTCATGAGGTTCTATGAGCTGAACGACGGTAAAATCACAATCGATGGCGTTAACATTACCGACCTGAGACGCAGCAATTTGCGGGGCATGTTCGGAATGGTGCTGCAGGATACCTGGCTCTTTAACGGCTCAATACGCGACAACATCGCTTATGGACGTGAAGGCGCAACGGAAGAGGATGTCGTGAACGCTGCTAAAGCTGCCCATGCCGACCACTTTATCCGGACGCTGCCGGATGGTTACGATACGATTCTGAACGAAGAAGCTTCCAATATATCGCAAGGGCAAAAGCAGCTGCTTACGATTGCCCGGGCAATATTGGCTGATCCGTCTATTCTGATTCTTGACGAGGCAACCTCCAGCGTTGATACGAGGACAGAGGTTTACATTCAGAAGGCAATGGGCCATCTGATGGAAGGCCGAACAAGCTTCGTTATCGCGCACCGTCTATCGACGATCCGCGACGCCGATCTGATTCTCGTCATGAACCAAGGCTCGATTATCGAGCAGGGTACACACGAAGAGCTCCTCGAGCAAGGCGGCTTCTATGCGGATTTGTATAATAGCCAGTTTACGGGGAAGGCAATCGAGGCGGTGTAATCGAGCAGTTGTCTTTAGAACCTAGTAAACCTAGCAAAGCCTCCCCCTGCATCGATGTGGGAGGCCAAGTGAAAAAGAGAAAGCGCGATTTATTGCGCTTTCTCTTTTTTGTTTCTTATATGTATTTTTCAAGTTCGATTTCATCTTGTATAGGAATGTTGTAATTGCCAAGAAGCGGGATGGCCGGCTTCAGCTTTCTTGATTCAATAACGGCATTAGGATAGATGGCGATCACGCGATACCCGCGCTTTTGGTAAAACCTCAGCGCGTCTATATTATCGTTTGTTGTTATCAGCCAAAATCGATTAACTCCGGATTTTTTTACAGTCTGCTCCACGGCCGTTATTAACTTACTCTCAATGCCTAAGTCTCCGGCTGTTGAGTTAATACTCGTTAGTTCACTTTCATTTGCCTCTATTCGATACGTGGCAGCTCCGACCCGTTTACCGTCTATCCAGGCAATAACGATATTCAAATCTTTAAAATGATGCTCTTTACCTTTGGATATGACGGTTTCACCGCCCCACTCACGCACCCATAGTTCTCTTAGCCATTCATGGTCGCTGTCTGTCAATGAAGGCAGTATGATTATCTCATTATTTTTTTCCATAGATATCAACGGAGACCTCCTTCTCTAATTAAGCATGGCATAGTATAATTGTTAGTTCCAAGATATGTAAGTATTTAGTGGGGGCGGGATTAAAATCAGAAATTAAGAACAACTCGACTATCGGAGGTAATATAATGAAGCCAATACGAAACTCGGCTAAAGCCATTATTATACGAGATCAGAAGATTTTGTTGACGGTTAACAAAGATGATGAGGGATTGTTTTATATTTTTCCAGGAGGAGGGCAGGAAGCGGGAGAAAACCTGCATGATGCCGTAAAGAGGGAGTGTTTGGAAGAGCTTGGTGAGGGAGTAACGGTTGGGGATCTAATGTACACCCGCGAATATATAGGGAGAAACCACGAGTATGCGGAATGGGATTCGGAAATGCATCAGGTTGAGTTTTATTTTGAATGTGCTCTTATGGCGGAGCAGCCAACCTTCGAGAATGTAACGATTCCTGATTCTAACCAAGTAGGCATTGAATGGATCGAGATCGACAAGCTGGATGAGTTCAGAGTATATCCCAAAGCAATAGTGCAGCCAATAAAAAGCATGGACCGTGACATGCGGTATCTAGGCGATGTGAATTAAAGGCGATTTGGAGTTTCGCCGGAAGGAGGGATCAGGCAGTTAATAAGGTTGTTGCTAATCTCAATTGCCAAGGGGGAACCTATGAGGTTCGAAGAGAATCAAATCCTAGAGCTGTTTAATAGTCTAAAGGCGGCAGAACAAGATGAACTAATTCGTCTGCTTACGCAAGCATTCCGGACGGAAATATCGCTAACACCAGAAGCATTGGCTGCTTCACCGTTGGAACAATTAATGCCCATGCGGGATATTATTCGCGGATATGTATTAACGAAGAAGAATGTACCCGATATTAAACAAGCTTATGCAGCGATGCATAACAAGAATCTGCCAAGGAAAATCAGATTTGGTCTCGTAAAGGAGTCAACGAAGAATGACGATTAAAGCGGCGATTTTTGATCTGGACGGCACCTTGCTCGATCGGGACACTTCGCTTGCTTGCTTTATTCGAGATCAATATGAACGATACCCGGCATTTCATAGCGTTGAGAAGGAAGCTTGGACAAAGCGGTTCATTGAGCTTGATCAGCATGGGTATGTGTGGAAGGATCAGGTGTATCGGCAGCTGCTCGCCGAATTCCGGATTCAGCATGTGCACGGGGATGAGTTGTTGGAGGATTATTTGAGGTCTTTTCAAAAGCATTGCGTTGGGTTCCCGAATCTGATCTCTATGTTGTCGTCCTTAAAGAATCAGGGTATCAAGCTCGCTTTAATCTCAAATGGGTACGGCCAATTTCAATATGATAATTTCAAAGCTTTAGGCATAAGCGAATACTTCGACGAGGTACTTATCTCGGAATGGGAAGGACTGCGTAAGCCGGATCCGGCTATTTTCCATCGTGCATTAGCCAGACTTGGGGTCAAAGCGGAGGACTCCCTATTCGTAGGCGACCATCCCGACAGCGATATTAGAGCAAGCCGTGCGGTTGGCATGAAAGCCGTATGGAAGCATAATCCTTTCTTTTCTCCGGAAGTTGAGGCAGACGGTGTCATTCAGGATTTGGAGGAACTGATCTCGTTTGTATGCTGTTGATGAATTGACCTATGACACCAAACAAACTATACCGATTGCGGATTCGTACCTTGCTTGGTATTAATCAATTTAAAAGATGGATAGGGACTTCGGATACTTGCCGAATCTCTATCCATTTTCTGCATTCCGGCAATATTTCTTCAAAATGTCATTCCCTCTATCCTCCATTCTCGAAATCTCCCATTGATTTGTACAAATCATCACTCTCTCCATCCATATAAATGGCGATATCCTCAATTGCCCCTTCCCAATTGCCCATCCGATTGCACGTTTTGCCCATATCGAGCCAAAGCTCTCTCCATTACATTGTGGATGTAGCCATTTTCACTACACAATAAACGGAGGTAGGGTCATGAAAAGATGGGTAGCAGGTTCGCTCAGCATCGCGTTGCTGGGAACCATGCTCGCAGCGTGTTCTTCTAATAATGATAAGAACAGCGGGAGCAGCAATACGGGAAATAACGGCAGCAATGCTTCGGAACAACCGGCGGAAGCAACAACCTATCCGATTAAGACGGATAAGACGCTCTCGTACTGGGGCGAGATTAACGGTCAGCTTATCGGGGTGAAGGAGTCTCATAAGGATATCCCGTTCTTCCAGGAATGGCAGAAGGTAACCGGCGTACCGCTGGAATTTACGGAGCCGCCAACCGGCCAAGTGAAGGAAGCCTTTAACGTCATGCTTGCTTCGGGCAAGCTGCCCGATATGGTGGAATACAACTTCATCGGCGACTTCCCGGGCGGTCCCGAGAAAGCGATTCAGGACGGCTATATCGTGAAGCTGAACGATCTGATCGACAAATACGCGCCTAACCTGAAGAAATACCTGCAGGATAATCCGGACATCGACAAAATGGTGAAGACGGACAGCGGCAGCTATTACGCATTCCCGTTCATTCGCGGCGACGAGTACCTTAGGGTCTTCCAAGGTCCCATTATTCGCAAGGACTGGCTTGATGAGCTTGGCCTGCCGGTACCGGAAACGATCGACGATTGGACAGCAGCGCTCACCGCATTCAAAGAGAAGAAAGGTGCAGCGGCGCCGCTTACCTTCAACAGCAAACCGCGCTTCTTCAACGATGGCGGCAACGGTGCCTTCATGGGCGCGTTTGGCGTAACCCGCGGCTTCTACCAAGAGGATGGCAAGGTTGTGTTCGGTCCGGAGCAAGCAGGCTACAAAGAGTATCTGGCGTTATTCCGCGACTGGTATTCGAAAGGCCTGATTGACAAGAACATCGCAACGGCGGATACCAAATCAGTGGACGGCAACATCGCATCCGGCGCAACAGGCGCATCGATCGGCAATGCCGGCGGCGGGATTGGCAAATGGCAGCCGCTTGTGGAAGCGAAGGATCCGAAGGCCGTTCTCGTCGGCGCGCCTTACCCGGTTCTGAAGAAAGGCGACACGCCAAAATTCGGTCAGCATAACACGGCTTACGCTTCCGAAGGCACGGTAGCGATTACAACGCAAGCGAAAGATCCCGAGCTCGCTGTCAAAATGCTCGACTTCGGCTACAGCGTAGAAGGCGGCTTGTTCTTCAACTTCGGTACCGAGGGCGTCAGCTACAACATGAAGGACGGCTATCCGACTTATACGGATCTGCTGTTGAAGAATCCGGACAAGCTGGCTCCTGCACAAGCGATCTCGCTGTATGCGCGGGGCAGCTACAATGGTCCATTCGTTCAAGATAAACGTTATGCGGAGCAGTTCTTCGCTCTTCAAACGCAGCGCGACGCTGTATCGACATGGCAGAAAACGGACGCAGCGAAATACCAGCTGCCGCCCATTACGCCATCGCCGGAGGAATCCTCCGAGTATGCGGCCATCATGAACGACGTGAATACGCTGATCGACGAAATGTCCCTCAAGATCATTCTGGGAACAGAGCCGGTTGACGCGTTTGATAAGTATGTGGAAAAGATGAAATCGCTGAATTTGGATCGCGCGATTGAGATTCAGCAAGCGGCTCTTGACCGTTATAACAGCCGTTAATAGATAGAAGTTAGAGGAGGAGAGGGCCCAGCCTTCTCCCTCTCCCTCAATATGGAGCGAGGTGAATACCGACGTGGGCACGAAAAACCGCTATATCCGCGATTTCAAGCTGAACAAACTGCTGTATCTGATGATGCTTCCTGTTCTCGCGTATTATATTATTTTTCACTACATTCCGATGTACGGGGCGTTAATTGCATTTAAAGACTATTCGCCAATGAAGGGCATTCTGGGCAGCGATTGGGTTGGCCTCAAGCATTTCCACGATTTCTTCAGCAGCTATTACTTTACTCGGATCCTTAAGAATACGCTTGTCATCAGCTTGTACTCGTTAATCTTTGAGTTCCCCGCACCTATTCTGCTGGCGCTGCTCATCAACGAAGTTCGCAACAGGACATTCAAACGGGTAGCCCAGACGATAACGTATATGCCTTATTTTATCTCTTTGGTCGTTATTTGCGGGATCATTACCGATTTTACGAACGCTGACGGCATTATTAATAGATTGTTTATGCTATTTGGGTATGACGGCCAGGCCATGCTGCAGAAGCCGGAGCTGTTCCGTCCGATTTATATTTTGTCGGAGATCTGGCAGCGGATCGGCTGGGAGTCGATTATTTATATCGCTGCGCTGATGAGTATCGATCAGGAGCAGTACGAAGCGGCAAGGATGGACGGCGCAAGCCGGCTGAAGCAGATTTTCTACATTACGCTTCCCGGCATCCTGCCCACGATTACGATCATGTTTATCCTGCGGATGGGCAATATGCTTAACGTTGGTTTCGAGAAAATCATTCTGTTATACAATCCGGTGACGTACAATACGGCGGATGTCATCTCGTCCTTCGTCTACCGGAAAGGTTTATTGGAATTTGGATGGAGCTACAGCTCGGCGGTCGGACTATTCAACTCCGTGGTTAACCTTGCCTTGCTCGTAACCGCCAATTATATCAGCCGCAAGGTGAATAAAAGCAGCTTATGGTGAGGTGAGAGTTGATGCAGATAAAAGCGACTTTTTCCGAGAGAGTGTTTGACGTCATTGTATATGCCGTTCTTACACTATTGATCGTGTCGACGTTATATCCGCTGTTATATGTCTTATTCGCTTCTTTCAGCGATGCGGGACGGCTTGTAGCTAATAAAGGCATTCTATGGCATCCGCTCGGATTAAGCCTGGATGCGTACACAAGCGTATTCAAGAACCCGGGGATTACGACCGGCTATAAAAATACGCTGTTTATTCTGGTATTCGGCACCGTGCTTAACCTGATTATGACCGCTCTGGGCGCTTACGTGTTATCCCGCAGAGACGTGTTATGGAACAATCTGTTTATGGGACTGATTCTGGTCACGATGTTTTTCGGGGGCGGATTAATTCCGCTGTACCTGGTTGTAAAAGGCGTTGGCCTTCTCAATACGTTATGGGCAACAATTATCCCGTTTGCGATCAGCACCTTTAATCTAATCATTATGCGTACAGCCTTTAAGGGCATTCCGGAGGCGCTTGAGGAGTCGGCGAAGATCGACGGGGCGAATCATTTTACAATCTTGTTCCGGATCATTATCCCTCTCTCGATGCCCGTTATCGCGGTTATGATTCTGTATTACGCGGTAGACAAATGGAACGGCTGGTTTTACGCGTCCATCTTCATCCGGAGCCGCGAGCTGTTCCCGCTGCAGCTCGTATTGCGCGAGATTCTGATCGCCAACTCGACCGACAGCATGTCGTCAGGCGCATCCGCAGGAGACCGGTTCCAGATCGGCGAAACGATTAAATACGCGACCATTATGGTAGCGACGGTTCCGATTCTATGCGTCTATCCGTTCGTGCAGCGCTTCTTCGTGAAGGGCGTTATGGTAGGCTCGGTAAAAGGCTAGCTTGTTCAAATCAAATCCGGGAGGCAGGACCATGCAGGTAAGCTCAACGCAAAGCAAATTAGATCTATCGCTTATTTGGAAACAGCTTGAAGAGAAAGTAGACCGGATGATCGTTCAAATCGGGAATAAGTCTCCGCATGTCGCAAAGGCTGACGGAATCTATGATGATCAACGAGTCGACTGGTGGACTTCGGGCTTCTGGCCGGGCATTCTGTGGCTGATGAACGAAATGACCGGCGAGGAGAAATATAAGTCGGCAGCGTGGGAATGGGACGAGAAGCTGGAGAGGCAGATGCTTGTCCCGAACTCCTTCGACCATGATGTAGGCTTCCACTTCCTGCCGACAGCGGTCGCGAAGTACCGGATCACAGGAGATAAAGAAGCACGGCGCCGCGGCTTGTACGCCGCAAACTTTATGGCCGGGCGCTTTAATCTGAACGGCCGGTTCATCCGCGCCTGGAACAGCGACATGCATGGCTGGTCGATTATCGATACCTGCATGAATCTGTCCCTTTTATATTGGGCTTCGGCGGAGAGCGGCGATCCGCGGTTTGCTCAAATCGCAAGCGCGCATGCGGATACCGTATTACGCTGCTTCATTCGCGAGGACGGCTCGGTGAACCATATTGTCTGCTTTGATCCGGAGACCGGCGATTTCGACCAGGTGCGCGGCGGACAAGGAGCAGCGCCTAATTCCGGCTGGAGCCGCGGTGCATCATGGGCCTTGTACGGCATGGCGAACACTTACCGCTATACCGGCAATATTGATTATTTGCGGGCAGCGCAGCGCGTCGCTCATTACTTTATTGCCAATCTGCCGGAGGATCATGTTCCCCACTGGGATTTCCGGGCATCCGAGCAGATGGACGAAGAGCCGCGAGATACATCGGCAGGTGCCATTGCGGCTTCCGGTCTGATTGAACTGGCTGCTCTCTTGACGGAAAAGGAAGGCCGCGTCTACCGTGAAGCGGCGCAGCGGATTCTCGGTTCCCTCTACGCGAACTACGGTACATGGAACGAGCCTTCGCATGAAGCGATTCTGAAGCATGGCACAGGTCATAAACCGGCCGGGCAAAATGTCGACGTGTCACTTATCTACGGAGATTACTTCTTTGTTGAGGCCATTGCCAAGCTGAACGGCTGGAAGCAGCGCATGTTCTAATCGCTTTACGGCTTTATCCCCTAATAGCCCGATTGGATGATTCCATCGGGCTATTTGTGCTGTTTTCGGCGGCAAGTTGAGCTATCGTCAATCGTTTTGCACATATTGCAACTTCCTCTGGCCTCTTTTCTATGCTTATAATAGGGTTCTATAAACTCTTAAGTACAGGCGAGGAGATCTTGGCTTGAATATTCGATCCATATGGCAGAAACGGAAGAGCATTATCGTGACATGGCTCATCTCCTATTGCGCGGTATTATTCGTACCGATTCTAATTAGCTTAATTGTATATTCGCAGTCGGGTGCGGCGCTTCGGAGCGAGATTCACCGCGCCAACGACTCGCTGCTTAAGCAGGTCGGATATACAATCGACAATCAGGTAGATCAGATGAAAAGGCTGACGATGGAGCTGACCTGGAATGCGCGGCTTCAGACCCTGATGTATTCGAGCAGGTCGGAGGCGGATGCGCAATTTGACGCTTATCAGCTTGTGAAGGAATTTCAAACCTATCAGACCTCTTATGCATCTATCGATGAATTCTATGTGACATGGGAGCGGGAGCATGCGGTATTGCGCTCCGGCAATGTCCGGGATATGAAGACGGCTTTTGAGACCCTTCACGATACGGGGCGGATGAAATATAACGACTGGCAGAATGCCGTCGAGAATTCGGAGCATAATCAATTTACCCTGATGCCACTTACGGAAGCCGGAGCTACTCAATCCTCGATTGCCTATATTACTCATTTGCCGAAGGATTTGAACGGCAGGCAAGCCGGAACGGTTGTCGTGATGACGGATTTGGCCAGATTCCAGAATGCGATCAAGAGCATTTCGGGCTTTAGCGGCGGATATGTATTGATCCTGAACCGCAGCAATGAAGTGCTGCTGTCCAATCTGCCGAAGAAGCAAGGCGAAGAGGTTGTGCTGCAAAAGGTGCGAAGCGGCGGCGAGGAGATGCCGACTTCGATGAAGTATGGAGACTCGGAAATCTTTTACCTGCAATCGTCCGTATCGGATCTCAAGTATGCGCTTGTTATTCCAAGCAGCATCTACTGGCAGAAGGCGGAATATGTACGCAAGCTTACGTTAGTCAGCATATTGATCAGCGTCATGGGAGCGGGCGTGCTCACCTGGTTCTTTATGCGCCGCAACTATTCGCCGATTCAGCAGCTTGTCCAGTCGCTGACGGACAAGAATAGCACCGAGGAGCATACGGAATGGAATGAGCTGAACTTCATTCAGCGGGCGGTCAGCAAGGCGAGGAACGAGAAGGATAATATTGCGATGCAGCTTCAGATGCATCATCATGTGCTGCGGTCGAATATGCTGAGCAGGCTGCTGAAGGGACGTCTGGATTCGCCTATCCCGTACGAGGAAGCGTTCAAGACGTATCGCATGGAACAGATTTCGGATGATTACGCCGTTATCTTATTTGTAATCGAGAATGATGAAAGCCTTTACGAGAAGCTGCCGGGCATCGACGGTAACGAACGGAGAAGATTCCTGCAATTCATTATCAGCAATGTCGTGGAGGAGCTTGCCGGACGTTACGGTCATGCGGGATACGTGTCCGAGGTGGATGACATGATGGCCTGCCTTGTGAATTTGACCTGTGAGAGCGTTACGGAGGAGGATTACAAGAAAGAGCTGCATGGGATCGCGACAGAGGCGCAGCGCTTCCTGAAGCGTTATGATCTGGATTTGACGGTGGCGATCAGCGGCAGGCATAGTACGCTTCCAGGTATTGCAGCTGCCTATAGCGAAGCGGTGGATGCCATGGAGTACAAAATGGTGCTCGGCAAAAAAGGCATCATTACGTATGACGATATCCGCAAGGCACCGTCGGATGCGGTGCAGTTCGGCTATTATTATCCCCTGCAGGCCGAGCAGCAGCTGATCAACCTGATTAAGATCGGCGATTTCGATCAAGCCTCTGCTTTTATGCAGGAGATAACGGAGCGGAACTTCCGGCAGCCGATGATGAACTTAACGCTGGCCAAATGCTTCATGTTTAATATGGCTGGCACCATGGTGAAGGCGATTAATGAACTAGGCGACGGCAAAGGCAGCGTTCTGAACGATAATCCGAATTGGATGGACAGGATTATGGCTTGCGATACCGTTCAGGAGATGCGGCAGGAGCTCCATTCTTTGCTGAAGGATGTATGCGCTTTCGCCTCTACAAGGCTGGAAACCAATATGACGCATGAACGAGCGGAGTCGATCCGCGATCTGTCAGCCCGTGTTGCCGGCTATATCGAGGCGAATTACGGCGATTCCAACATGAACGTGAATACAATTGGCGAGCACTTTGATCTGAAGGGCAGCTATCTGTCCAAGCTGTTTAAGACGCAGACGGGAGAAGGGCTGCTCGACTATCTGCATAAATACCGGATCCTTCAAGCCAAGCAGCGAATGACGGAGCGCCAGGAATCCGTGAATGAAGCATCGAAGGCAGTAGGCTATAACGATGCGGCAACATTCATCCGGGTATTCAAGAAATATGAAGGCATTACGCCTGGCAAATACAAGGAAATGAATTAGGGGGAACGGGCTTAATGAAGAACTATCGCATAATTACGATCCTCCTGATCGCCGCTTTAACGATTGGCTGCCTGGCAGGCTGCAAGTCGGATAATCATGCCGGCCAAGCCGGGAAGTCTCCAACAGCATCAGGCGATACGCTCACCTATTGGGCAGAGCTGAACGGCAATGCGGCTAGCGTGAAACCGCGCTTCCAGGACGTTCCATTCTTCCAGGAATGGCAGAAGCGCACCGGCGTCAACCTGCGGTTCATTCAGCCGCCCTCCAATCAGGCGAAGCAGGCTTTAAATGTGATGCTGGCGTCGGGCGAGCTGCCGGATATGATCGAATATGAATGGGCAACCTTCCCCGGGGGTCCGGAGAAAGCGATAAAAGACGGTTACATTCTAAGGCTAAATGATCTGATTGATCAGTATGCGCCTAATCTGAAGCGGTACTTGAGCGAGCATCCGGATATCGATAAGCAGATCAAGACAGCGGATGGCAGTTACTATGTGTTCCCCTTCATTCAAGGGGATGCCAAGTTGCGCACGTATCAAGGTCCAATCATCCGCAAGGATTGGCTGGAGGAGCTTGAACTGCCAGTCCCGGTGACGATCGGCGACTGGTATACGGTGCTTAAGACATTCAAGGAGAAAAAAGGAGTAAAAGCGCCTTTAACGTTCCTCAGTACGCCCAGCCCCTTGTTTGGGGTCGAGAATGGTGCCTTCGTCGGGGCGTTTGGCGTGAAAAAGGGCTTCTATTTGAAAAACGGACAGGTTAAGTTCGGACCAATCGAGCCAGGTTATAAACAGTTTCTTTCCTTGTTCCAGGAATGGTATGCGGAAGGGTTGATAGACCGCAACATCGCAACGGTGGATACCCGGACGATTGATTCCAGCATGATGTCGGGAAGAAGCGGCGCAAGCATTTGGAATGCGGGCTCCGGGATCGGCACCTGGCTGCCGCTGCTCAAGGAGAAGGATCCGAAGGCCGAGTTTATAGCCGCGCCATATCCGGTGCTCCATGCGGGGGAAAGGCCGATGTTCGGCCAGCGGGTAAATCCTTATATGAGCAGCGGGGGTGTCGCGATCTCCGCGAAGAGCAGTCATGCCGTAGAAGCCGTGCGCATGCTGGATTACGGCTATGGAGAAGAGGGCCATCTTCTGTTCAACTTTGGCATGGAAGGCGTGAGTTATACCATGAAGGACGGCAAGCCGACCTATACCGATCTGATTCTGCACAATCCCGATAAGCTTGCCCCGTCGCAGGCGATTGCGATGTACAGCAGAGCAAGCTATTTTGGACCGTTCGTCCAGGATGTAGCTTACATGGAGCAATATTATATGCTGCAGGAGCAGAAGGACGCGGTGGACATCTGGTCCGATACCGATGCGGAGACCTACATGCTGCCGCCGGTTCAGAAGACGGAGAGGGAAAGCGCGGAGTTCTCGGCTATTATGCAGGATGTCACAACGCTTGTCGATGAAATGTCATTGAGGATCATTCTTGGAATTGATCCTCTTGATTCCTTCGAGGATTACGTGGCCAAGTTCAAAGCGCTGAACATCGACCGGGCGATTGCGATCCAGAAGGCCGCAGTTGACCGCTATAACGCGGATTAGCCCATTTGATAGAATGTATACAAGTAAACAAGCATCGCGCCCCTTATGTGCATAAGATAGAGAGATTTAAGGCAGAAAGGGGTGGCGAGAGTTGCAGTTAGTCATGGTTTGCTCGGTCAGCGGAATTATCGGCTCCGTGATTACGTTTGCATTCGGCGGATGGATGGAATCTTTGACATTATTGGTTGTAGCGATGGGAATAGACTATGTTTCTGGCATAACCGCGTCAATTAAAGAAGGGAGAGGATTGAACAGCTTTTTTGGAGCCTGGGGGCTTGCGCGCAAAGGGATGATGCTTCTCGTCATTCTTCTTGCACATCGTGTTGATATTTTGCTTGAATTGGGTAATGTAACTATGGGAGCGGCTATTTATTTCTATATCGCAAATGAGATCATTTCCATTATAGAGAACTATGGCCGGATAGGTCTTCCGCTTCCTGACCGATTACGCAAAATCATTGAAGTGCTGAAGGAAAAAGGGAAGTAAGAATAGGGTTGCGCCGAACACGGTGTCTTCGCTATAATGAGAACAAGTGTTCGATTTATAGGAGGCGATAGCAATGGCTATCCGGTATGCTGATGTGCAGGTGAGGGAGCATGGGGCTCCGGCCTATTTGACGGATGAGGATACAGCGCTGGTGCAGCGCTATATCCTCCTTGGAATTGTGATGCTCATATTGGATCATGATATAGGGGTGATGGGGACGGGCTCAATAAAGCTGCCTAGGCTGTATGAATCGCTGCTGCGGGGCATACAGGACAGGGTGCTGCTGGAGCAGGCTTCACTGCGCCTGCAGTTCAGGAAGACGGGCATCAAGCTAATGGAAGAACGACGATTGAAGGACGGACTTGAGACGGTCTACATATGCCGCGGCACCCATCACCGCTGTTTCCTGCTATGGACTTATTTGAAGGCGGAATCCGAGCAGGTGATCAAGCAATTTTTTAAAGGATAAGTCACAAAAAGTTCATTGTTTTGTCATATTCGGGAAAAAACTTTTCCTGATTCTGCAGTTTAAGGTTGAGAACTTCGGACGATCTTATGTAATATAAGAATTAAATTAAACACTTAAGATCGCAAAGGGGAGCACGTAGCAATGCACAAATGGATCATGTTCGTACTATTATCAGCGGCCTCTCTTCTGGGAGTATATTTGCTGACTTTCGGCCTCCCAGCCAAGCCGGTAGACGAATCCGCTTCACTTCCTGAAGGCACTGTATTGGTTAAGGTTGAGGCGAACAGCGACTTTACTTTCAGCGAAGCAGAGTACAAAGTTAAAGTCGGCGATAAAGTTATCCTGAAGCTGCAAAATAAAAGCGGTATCCACGGTTTGAAGATCGACGCGCTGAACGTTGATCTGGAAGGTGACAACCTTGAAACAAACCTGGAGTTTGACAAGCCGGGTGAATATGAGATCCATTGCTCCGTACCATGCGGTGTTGGCCATGCCGAAATGAAAACGAAGCTGATCGTTGAAGCAGCATAATAACAAGAGAAGAGGAGCCCAGGGGCTCCTCTTTCGATTTGTATCAGGCTCTGCTGCGATCGCGGTCATTGCTTCTTCCGCGCTCAATCAATTTGTCGGCTATGAATCCGAGGAATGCCCAGGCGGCCACCGTTAGAATATACATCAGAAGTACGTTGACATCGTGGATGTCAACAAACAAATCCACGAGCCATGCCGGAGGGCTGAACATAAAAAACACGAAATTATGCGGGTCGTAACCGGTTGAATTATAGACACATAGTGCAAGTCCTATGAGGGTAGCTACAAACATAACGGGAAAGCGCATAACGTACCGATCCTTTCTCAGGCTAATGTTGCCGTAATGCGACTGCTTGGGTTATTATGTGACAAAAGGATATTTGTCATTCGACAAGTTGAAGGGAGCATTGTTCATTTATGGTTACGCATATCGTATTGTTCAAGCTGAAAGACGGAAGCGCGGATAGCGTGGAGCGCACGGCACAAGTATTGCGTGATATGGAAGGCAAGATTGATGAACTGAAATCGATCGAGGTTGGACTTGACGTTATCCATTCGGCACGCTCTTATGATATCGCGCTTATTACGAAGTTCGAGTCGCTTGAGGCGCTCGAAGCGTATCAGGTTCACCCTGTACATAAAAAGGTAATTGACCATATGAACGAAGTTCGCGAGGCTTCTGTCGCTGTTGACTTCGTAAGCTAATTCGGCAAGGGAGCGCGGACCGTTCATGGGAGACGTCTTTGAAATTATGACTTATCTGATCATCATCCTCATCAGCAGCGTTGTGATGGTGGCATGGCTCAAACGAAAAGGGAAAAAGAAGAAAGCAAGGCTGAAAGCGGGCGAATAAGGTATGTATTATGTAAATCAAGAGCAAATAGCGGTCAGACTTAACAGCATCCCGGATGTTGCGGCGGCACTCGAAGAGCTGGGTTCAAACTGGAAGGGCACTTTGCTCGAAGGCTTGGCGCAGGAGAGAGCTATACATCTCGCGATTGAGACCGTTACGGATGTTGGCAGTTACCTGATTGACGGATTTATTCTGAGGGACGCGAGCAGCTATGAGGATATTGTTGAAATAACGGGTGAAGCCGGGGCATTCCCCGAGGAGATGCTGCCATTCTTGATTGAGCTGGTCAAGCTCCGCAAACCGCTGGTCCAGGATTATTACAGCTGGCCAAGGGAAGAGCTTCATCCGATGACGCGCGATCTCCCGGGGCAGCTGCGTCTGTTTGGCGAGTCTGTCCAGAAGTATTTGGAGCACGAGCTGCCGAACGAATCCGATTTACGAAAAGATTGAAATACGATACAATGACCCTAACAATGCCTGCGAAGGTGGTGATGGGTTGATGCTGGAGAAACAGCGTGTGATGGAGACGGAATCCCGCAGCGTGGAAGGGACGACACGGGGCCGAATCCTGCTTTTGTTGAAGACAAACGGACGGTTAAGTGCAGGGCAGCTGTCCGGCGAGCTTGGTTTAACCGAAATGGCGGTTAGGCGGCATATGTATGCGCTGGAGCGTGAGGGCAGCATCAGCGTAGTCTCCGTTAAGCAGGCCATGGGGCGGCCCGTTCATGCTTATGAGCTGACGAGGCTTGCCGATGACCGGTTTCCCAAGAATTACAATTTGCTTGCGCTTGATCTTCTTGAAGAGCTTGCGGAGGACCCGGAGACGGCGGGACTGATTACCCGGATGTTCGAGGGCCGTCAGAAGAAGCTGCTAGACCGGTATGAACCGCGAATGACCGGCAAGAATCTGGCACAGAAGGTCATGGAGCTTGAAGTCATTCAGAATGCCGGCGGTTATATGGCGAAGGTGGAAGACAAGGATAACGGTCAATACGTTCTCCATGAATATAATTGCCCGATTGCGCAAGTAGCGGGTAAATACGAGCAGGCATGCAGCTGCGAGCTGTCCTTGTTCGAATCCTTGCTGCAAACGAAGGTGGAGCGGACGGAATGCCTCGCCAAGGGCGGGGGAAGATGCAGCTATCTCATTGGAACGAGTCATTAAGCTAACGGTTCTTAACGGACCGTTAGCTTTTTTTATTTGTGCCTGTTGTGTCAGGTCAAGCCCATGCTGCTTATAATGGCAATACGAAATGGGCATTCGCCCGCTTTGACAAAAGGAGGGAATGTTCATGACGGTTATGGAATGGAGTGCGCTGATTGCGGCAATCACCTTTGTTATTCTTGCTGCTGGCCTCTTGATTGGCGTTCGTACCGCTCTTGTCAGGCTGGCAAAGCTGCAGCTCTCGGCGGAGGCGATGCAGGCGGATCTGAAGCAAACTTCGGGTAAAATGGGAGCATTCGCGGATTCGGCCCAGCAAACCGTCCAGACCGCTCATCATCAGCTGCAGCAGGCGAACCGGCTGTTTGAAGCGGTCGGCGAGATCGGGGATACGATCGGGCATACAACGACCGCAATCCATCGAGTGTCCAGCGTCATTTCGCAGTCCGCAGTGAAACATGCGGAAAGCGCGGCGGCCGAGCGGCAAGCGAGCTCCATGCTGGAATGGATGGAGCTTGGTATGGCTTTCTGGCAGCAATGGCAGACTAACCGTAAACGTTATGAACCCTCCAACAACGGGCAGGGCGAATAGTTCTAATTTGAAGGGAGCGATTTTGACATGGCAAGAGGTAAACAAACAAAAGGGTTTCTGTTTGGCGCAATAGCAGGTGGCATCATTGGTTCGGTAACGGCGTTGTTGTTTGCGCCTAAAGCGGGCAAGGAGCTGCGCCAGGATATTTCGGACGGAGCGAGAAGAGTGCAGGAGCAAACGGCAAGAGCGGCTGGGCAAGTATCGGATACAACGGTAAGAATCGCGAAACAAATCGGCAATCAGGCAACTGAGCTTGCCGATACGGCCAAAGCTGCAGCCGGAGCGGCTGTATCAAGCGTGAAGCAGCGCCGCGCTGAACTGGCCGGTGCAGTTGACGAAGTAACGGATGAAGTGACGGAGGCTTTCGAAGATAAGGTCGAAGAGGTATTCGAGGACGCGAAAGAGCTTCAAACAATCAACTAATCAAGGTTTACGTAACGTATCGAAGTCGGTTGCTGCATCATCGACAGAAGCCAGCGATTTCCTTGAACCTTGTCCGCAATTGAGATAAGATGTTGTAGGTACGTTTTTGTACCTGGTTTCATATAGTATTGAAGCTTTAAGGTCCCCTTTACAACAAAGTTCAAGAAAGCGGTGTGTTTGTGCAGCAACCGATTGCGATACTAGACTCAGGCGTAGGCGGCCTCACCGTCGCCAGAGAGGTCATGCGCCAGCTGCCGCGTGAGAGAATCGTTTATTTTGGCGACACAGCCAGAGCTCCTTACGGTCCCCGCGATCCGGAGGAAGTGACTCGTTTTACGCGTGAAATCGTAGATTATCTCATTCAATTTCGTCCTAAAATGATAGTTATAGCTTGTAATACCGCTACCGCATTTGCTTTAGAGGATATTCGCGAAATGGTCAACATACCGGTTGTGGGTGTGATTAAGCCAGGTGCAAGAGCGGCGATTGGCCGTTCGCTTACTGGCTGCATTGGCGTCATCGGCACGGAAGGAACGATCAACAGCGGCGCTTACGAGGATGCTTTGCGGGAAATTTCCCCGCATGTGCATGTCATTAGCGAAGCTTGCCCTCTATTTGTTCCGCTGGTGGAGAAAGGGAATTTCCGTTCCTTCGAGACCTATGAGGCGATCCGCAGATCGATTGGACATCTTCGCAAATTTCCGATGGACAGCTTGATTCTGGGCTGTACCCATTATCCGTTCCTCTCCGAAGTCATTCAGGAGGTTATTGGTCCCAGCATTAACCTGATCAGCTCAGCTGATGAGACAGCCCGAGAAGTCAGCACGATTCTTCAAGACCAAGAGAGGCTGTCTCGCGGTGAAGTATTGCCGGTCCATCAATTCTTCTGCAGCGGCGATCCTCTTATATTCAAGTCGATTGCCCAGCAATGGCTTGGAGAACAAATTGAACTGACACCGGTCGTATGGCAAGTGCCGCAGATCGGGTAACAAATGAAATAATGGCTGTCCTGAATCGCCTTTCGAGGCGAGAGGGGCAGCTTTTCTCGTTTTACGCGCTTTGCAAGCCTTGGTCCTGGAATGCGGTGCTCTTCCCTTGAATAGCATGATAAAAGGTTACATCCAATGTACGGGATATCAAGGAGGAACGCGGGCATGACAGAGTTGGTGAACGGGCAATACGGGTACAGGGAAATGGTGGCGGATTGCGACAGGCTGATGCGGGCTTATCCTTTTGTCCGGGGATATGTGATAGGACATAGCGTGCTTGGCAGGCCGATTGTAGCGCTCAAATGCGGGGAAGGCGCCAAGCGTATTCATATGAACGGTTCCTTCCATGCGAATGAATGGATTACAACTCCACTGCTGATGAGATTTGTAGAGGAATGGGGCGAAGCATGCGCAAGGGATGGCGTTCTGTTCGGGGAACGGGCATGCCAGCTATACCGGGAGGCTGAATTATGGATCGTTCCAATGGTGAACCCGGACGGGGTTCAGCTTGCGCTGGAAGGCATCGACGCGGATAATCCGTTCCGGCAGCAGCTGCTTGCATGGAACAAAGGCTCCGGGCGGTTTGACCAATGGAAAGCCAATATACGCGGAGTGGACTTAAATGATCAATTTCCTGCCCATTGGGAGGAGGAGCGGCTTCGCAGAGGGATGGAGGGGCCGGGTCCCCGCGATTTTCCCGGTCCCTTTCCATTAAGCGAGCCTGAAGCGCAGGCGCTTGCCCGCCTGACGCAGACGCTGCAATTCGACTCCGTTCTTGCTCTGCATACGCAAGGCGAGGAGATTTACTGGAACTACCGGGAGTATGAGCCGGAGCAGGCTGAAGAACTTGCAGACCGGCTTGGCCGGGCCAGCGGCTACAAGCCGGTGAAGCTGACCGGAAGCGATGCCGGGTATAAGGATTGGTTCATTCAGCGGTTCCGGCGGCCGGGCTTCACCGTTGAAGCGGGATACGGCGTGAATCCTCTGCCTTCCGAAGAGTTCGATTCCATTTATTCCAAGATTGGACCATTGCTAACCGAGTTTTTGCGGCTGCACCGCTGATCGGCTGAAAAGATGCTTCCAAGGCACACCTATGCTATAATGTTCGGCAAAAGCTATTGAAGGTGGTGTGCCTCATGCGTAAATGGTTATCGCTTCGGCATTGGAAGAGCACATTTGTCCGGATCTATAAGCTGATCATCTCACGAGATGTTGCTATTACTGACAAATTATTATTTCTTGTTCCGGTTATTCTATATTGGGTACTGCCGGACGCGCTCCCTTTTGTTCCGGTTGACGATATCGCGGTAACGATGCTGCTTGCCGAATGGTTTGCCCGGAGAATGGAGAAGAAGTATAATAGGATCAGGTAATGTTAACCAAACGACCGTATATTTAAGCTAATTTTATAAGGAGTGGACAGGACATGAATGTCAAAATTACGCGTAACGCAGCAAAAGTACTGAAATTGGAATTGGACAAGCCTGAGAACGAAGGCAAGAAGCTTCGCGTATACGTGACGCATTCGCATGGCGATCATGCCCATTACGGGATGGCGATTGACGAGCCTAACGAGAAGGATGTCGTTGTATCGACCGACAAAGAAATCGATGTAATTCTCGAGAAGGACAACGAATTCCTCGACGGCGTACGCATCGATTACTTCTACGTGCCGGAAGAAGGCTTTGCGGTAACGAATCCGTCCAAAGGCAACAGCGGCGATCATTAAGAGCAGGAATAGATAGGCTCGGAATGGAAAGACTCAACATCAGATGTTGGGTCTTTTTTTTGAATGTTATCAGTCAGGGAAGTTGGTGTTTGCGGATGATTCGCCATGCTCGTTATTATCTCTTCGGGATGATTATTGTCTTATTATTTGTCCTGGCAGCGGAGCTGATCTGGCTCCCTGCACCGCTGCGGACTTCCTCCGGGATGCTCTGGATTGATATGATCGACGAACTGCTGTACGGGCTTGCGATTATACCGTTGTTCTGGGGATTCGGAGCCCTGACTGGGATCAGGCGGTTATGGAGTGATCGCGGTTCTTACGGCAGGCCAAGACGAAGCTGGATGCTGCTGCTCATTCGCGGGCTGCTGTTAGCGGTAAGCGCAGCTGGACTCTTGTTCCTGCTCATGAAGCCGGATGAGCTCATCATCGGGCTTGGCGTGCTTGGGGTTGCTCTCCTTCTGCTGTTTGCCGATCTGATCTGGAGCGACACGGTTTATCGCCGGCTTGTTGGTACAGGCGGAGGACTCCGATGGCCTTGGCGAAGCTTGGCATGGCTGCTGGTGACGGCTGCTCTATTTGGCTGCCTGGCTTATCCGACGAACTATAATGTCACTTATCCAGGTCTTACGATGGCGATGAACCGGTATGCGCATGTGGACGGAGGGAAGCCGGAGGGCAGCATCAGCGGGGTGCTTGTGTTCGAGCGGATTGCCGTTCCGGCGGATTGGCTCTACGCCAAGCTGCTGCCGAAGTACAGCTTCGAGAAGAGAAGCAAGGATGAGCCTCCTTTAACGGAATCCTACTCGGAAGTCGTGCAGATGAAGCAGGGCGCTGACGACGTGGCAGGGGCTATCGCGATGGGCAAGGCTGGCATTGGAAAAGGCATTGAACTGACCGGAGCCAGAGTGCTTGCCATTGCCGACAATGCTCCGGCCAAATCCCTGATCAAAGCAGGCGATGTCATTATTGCACTAAACGGCAAGTCAATCAGCAATATGACCGAGCTGACGGATTATATGGTGAATCAGGTCAAGCCCGGAGATCGGGTTGAGGTTACGCTCCGGCGCGGCCAGGAGACGGTTAAGGTTCAGGTGCCGACAGGCGAGGCTGAAGCGGCGGGAGACCTGCCGAAGCGCGCGGCATTTGGCATCGGGGCACAGAATGATTGGCATGCGGATATTCCGCGCCAGATTGAGTACCGCCACTATATCGCGCATATTGGCGGCCCATCCCATGGCGCCATGCTTACGCTGGCGCTGATTGACCAGTTAACGCCGGGCGGAGTAACCCACGGCGTGCGTGTTGCCGGCACCGGTACGATCGAGCCGGATGGCTCGATTGGCCTTGTTGGCGGCATACCGCAGAAGGCATACGCCGTCAGCCGAACCGATGCCGATGTGTTTTTCGTGCCGGTGGCTTCTCTTGAGGAAGCAAAGGCCGCTGCTCCCGGTCTAAACATCGTGCCGGTAAAGACAATTGATGAGGTGCTGGATTGGCTGAAGGCTCATCCGCGAGCATAAAAAAGGGCTGTCCCCTGAGGTCATGACGACCGGAGGGGACAGCCCTTCTTGCTGCGGCGCGGCGCTACTTGCCCGCGCCGCCTGTATCGGCGGCGGTTTCCTTGCCGCCGTCCGCGCTTGCCTCTACGGCGGCTGCGCGGAAGGACGCAATCAAATCGTGCTGTACGATTTGATCAGACATGGACAGCTCGGTGCGCGCGTCTTCCACCGCGCCGAGGCAGTTCTGCACATCGCCCAGCGCATTCGCGGCGATGTTCCAGCACTTCCCATTGCCTGCGACGTTATCGCTGGAAGGCATGTAGTAGACGGTGCCGTCGGTGAAGGCACCGTTACGCTGTACGACCAGCTTGCTATGCGGCTGGCTCGTAATAAGCGGCTGACCAAGCAGCGTCTTGTCAGCTGTCGAGATGCCAAGCAGATGCAGAATCGTTGGCGTCACATCCAGCTGGCCGCCTACGTTTGTATGCGTGCCGGCATATTTGCCGTCCGGCAGATGGACGATAAACGGCACCTGCTTCAGAATCAGTTCGCGCTGCAGGTCATTAAGCGGCTGTCCGAGGAACGTCTCGAACAAGCTCCAATCCCGAATGGAATTGTCATGATCGCCGTACATGGCAACAATCGTTTTGTCCCAGAGTCCTTCGGCCTTCAAACGTTCGATGAAGGTGCCGATGGAAGCATCCACGTAATGGACAGCCTGCAAATAATCACCCATTAAAGTGCCGTCCAGTTCGCCGACATTCAACTTTTGCTCCGACTCCGGCATCGTAAACGGATAATGGCTCGAGAGCGTAATCATGAATGAATAGAACGGCTGTTGCTGCATGGCGATAATATCGGCCGACTGGCGGAAGAAAGAAGTATCGCCAAGCGACCAGCCAACCGGCTCGTCGATTTGATAGTTCTTTTTGCTATAGAACGTGTCATAGTCCATATTCGCATACATCGTATTCCGGTTCCAGAACCCGCCCTCATAGGCATGGTAAGCGGCTGTCGAATAGCCGTTGTCCTTGAGGGTGCTGCTCATGCAGTTATACTGATGATTCGCGTACTGGATAAATACGGAGCCGCTCATCATCGGCTGCAGCGAGCAGTTGCTCAGGAAATCCGCGTCCGAGGTGCGGCCTTGCGCCGTCTGGTGATAGAACTGGCTGAAATACGCGCTTTCCTTCACCAGCTTATTCAGATTTGGCGTAATTTCCTGGCCTCCGATCGACTTGCCGATCATGAAGTTCTGGAACGCTTCCATCTGAATGAGAATGACATTGCTGCCTTTGTATTCGCCAAACGTGGGATCGGACTCCAGCGCTTGGCGGTTATCGCCGCGTGCTTCCTTCCAGGCCAGCGCCTCCGCCGTTTCCTCGGCTGAGGCCTGCTCGGAGTCGATCCAATGCAGCTTCGCGTAGCGGTACATATCATAGCCATGGAAGCCGACAATGCCGGTTACGTTATAGAGCGAGACATTCCACCAGTTGCCGTCGAAGAGACCAAGCGCCCATGTTTTCTTCGCTTCGTTCACGTTTCCAACCGACATTGAAATCCCGATCGCAAAGATCGCGGCACTGACCGCCACCCGAATGATGACTTTGCGCCATAGCGACGGCCGCCGTTGAGAGGAATAGCCATACTCATAGGAATCTTTGCGAAGATCTGAGCGGCCTTTCCAGATTACGTAAACGGCGAACGGAATGATGAGCAGCCAATCGGCTGCCAGCAGAAAATCCTTCGCATGCAACAGCGTCCCGATGCTTTCGCCAAGCGAATCCACTTGGCTTGCCTGCATAAGCACGGGTACCGAGATGAAATCCTGGAAGTAACGGTAATAGATCAGATCGGCATACATGATGAACGATAGCAGTAAGTCAAGCACGATGAGAGCTATAATTCGGCCGCGTGTCGGCAGCCAAAACGTCCAGAAGGTGACAAGTCCAAGCGTTCCAATCGCAACAACGGTATCATAACCGTCCATGTCCATATTCGGAACATGAATTAACCGGTTGAACAAGAGCTGCTTGAGCAGCATGACAATAAAAAAGAGTAAAACGTCGACGCCCTTCAGGCGGTTCAGCCAGTCCAGCGTGAAACGCGCCAAGCGGCGTGCGGCGTTAGGTCGTTCGGTATAACTTAGCATAAATATTAATAATCCTTTCAGTTATTTCCGGGGAGGCAGCGGGCCAAAGAACTGATAATAGTTACACTGGATGCGGCCGTTAAACAGCTTCCGCTTCTTGTCTGCAGGCTTGCCGAAATAATGCTCCACGCTTGCAGAAGGACTGATCGCAAAGAACGACCATGTCGGCAAATAAAGCGCGGACCGGCCGAATTGCATCAGGGCCATCTCCGCATCCTTGTCATCGCCTAACCGCTCGCCATAAGGCGGGTTCGTAATGATAACCCCGTAATCGCCCTCCGGCTTGATCTTTGCAACCGGCATCACCTTTAACTTAATTTCTTTGCCAAATCCGGCTTTTTTAACCGCGGCTTCCGCAATTTCTATCGCATAAGGGTCAATATCGGAGCCTGCAATTTGCAACGGGATATCATCCTTGACCGCATCAAAGGCTTCCTCGCGCGCTTCATCCCACAGCTCGTGAGGGACAAGCGGCCATCCTTCGGCGTTAAATGAACGGCGAAGGCCAGGGGCAATATTCCATGCGATCATCGCAGCTTCGACCAGAATGGTGCCGGAGCCGCAGAACGGATCATACAGCGGGCGTTCCGGCGTCCAGCGGCTGAGATCAACAAGAGCGGCCGCCATCGTTTCGCGGATTGGCGCCTCTGTGGATACTTTACGGTAGCCGCGCTGATGAAGGCCTGCTCCGGTTGTGTCGAGCGTAAGCATCGCCATGTCATTCATAAGGGTAACCTCAATGACATAACGTCCGCCGTCTTCATGGAACCATTCGGTACCGTAGCGGTCCTTCATTTTCTCAACAACGGCTTTCTTTACGATGCTTTGGCAAGCTGGAACGCTTGTAAGCTGCGATTTCTGCGAGCGGCCGTTTACCGGGAATTCTCCGTCCTCGGGAATCCATTCCGGCCATTCCAATGCCTTTGTTCCTTCGAACAGCTCCTCGAAGGTTGTTGCTTTGAATTCGCCCATATTCACGAGAATCCGTCCCGCGGTACGGAGCCACAAGTTCGTGCGGCAAATATCAATCGGCTGCCCGGTGAAACGGACGCGTCCGTTCTCCACCTGGAGGTCTGTGTAGCCGAGATTTTTCAGCTCGCGCGCAACGACCGCTTCCAGTCCCATCGGTGCGGTAGCGATCAGGTTAATCGTCGTCATTATCTGCATTCTCCCCTTACCTGTGAAAACATGAGTTGTATCCACACGGTCAAAATCATACAATCAAGTATAGGACAAACAGGGTAGCTTTTACAAATTGTAAAAATAGAGAGGTTGAGAGTAAATTGACGGACGAACAATATGTTGACGGGCTATTTGGCGAGGATGAGGATCTGGTCCGCACAAAAAAAGGAATTGCCGAGCGCGGCATGCCCGATATATCGATTGCTGACGGTTATGGAAGGCTGCTGACGATGCTGGCCGCAATGTCAGGGGCCAAGACCGCCCTTGAGATTGGCGCGCTTGGCGGCTACAGCGGGATCTGTATTGCGCGCGGGCTTGCCGCTGGAGGACTCCTTACTTCATTAGAGCTTAAAGCGGAATATGCGGAAATAGCCAACACGCATATGACGGAAGCAGGACTTGGCGACGCCGTCGAATACATCGTTGGAGATGCGCGCGAAAGCCTCGCGAGGCTGCGGGAAGAGGGAAGAACATTCGATTTCTTCTTTATTGATGCGGATAAGGAAGGCTACCCGGTTTACCTGGAGCACGCGATTGCGCTTGCCAATCCGGGCGCAGTGATTATCGGTGACAACATCCTGCTGAGGGGACGTACAACGGATCCGGCCAAAGAAGGTCCATCGGTCAAAGCCGTGCGTCATTTCAATCAGCAGATTGCGAGCGATGAACGTCTAATGAGTACCGTTCTCCCGGGCTACGACGGTCTGGCGATTGCGATTGTGAAATAATCATATGGGGATGCGGAAGGGCAAGCGATGCGGGAGTATCGCTTGCCCTTTTTTTGTGCTGTCCTTGCCAAGGAGTATTTTTGAATTTTAGTTCTTGCGACTTATTTTATTTGTTTGGTATCTATGAAAATAGAACTACATTTCATGGAAAATAAAGCTAGATTATAGTAAGATGGAAGTAGTTTCAACTCTATTAAAAAAGCTTGCGGATCGTAGGTGCTGATGTTGATTAGAAGCCGAAATGGAACAGAGGAATCGGGCTTCAGCCTGTTGGAGGTACTGGCTGCGCTCGTTGTGTTGTCGGTTGTAAGTCTGGTGCTCACATCCTTTTTCACGAATGCACTTACTTATGCGAAAGGCAATCAGAGCAAGACCGTGATGGTCAATCTGGCTCGCAATGCGTTGTTTTATATGGAGAAACAGTCCTTTGAACCGATTCAGGCTTATTTTGCGGACTCCTCGCACACCGCAATCAGCTGCCGGATTTCCGGCTGCGATGCTCTAGTCAGCCCATTGGCTGAAGATGCCTCCATCTTGCAGCAGATCCTTAATCCCAATATTAACGGTGTGCAGTACACGATATCCGTCATTTACCAACGGGAAATGCATAACGATATGCTTCATGATCCCGATCAGAAGAATATGGCGGAGGAGCTTCTGCCCGTCATGGTGAGGGTAGATAGGGCGGGCGGAACAGCCAGCGCGCGCAACCGGGCGGAAGTGGAGGGATATATCGCCAGTGAGAGAGTTCGTTAAGAGATGGCGTAAGGATGAGAAGGGCTTGACCTTGGTCGAGCTTATTGCGGCAATGACCTTGTTATCGATTGTAGCCGGCATTATTTTTTCGGTTGTTACATATGGCATCAAGACCTATAGCCGCATCGAGACGGAGAATGCCTTGCGCGATGACGCGGATCTGCTGATGTCCTCCATTATTACGGAGCTGTATTCTTATGGTCCGGATTCGATAGCGCGTGATGACGATGGAATCATATTGGTACGCGATAACGGCACAAAGGAAGAGCTGCGGATTTTTTTCGAAGATAGGCAGCTGCATATCGGGGACCGGATAGTTGACACTAGATCGGCTGTTGAGCTGCCGGATCAGGCCGTACCCGCGGCATCCGCTTCAGCCATTCAGCTGACATGCAGGACAAGCGCCGACGAATGCAGCAGCGGTCTTATCGAGATCCGGCTGGTGCTGGAGCAGAATCGCATCGGGCGTGATCAGCAGCTGACTCTGGAAAGCAAATTTGGTTTTTAGGGGGAAGGGTGCATGCCAAACGTGAAGGAGCGCGGTTACGCGCTGGTTATGGTCTTGTTTATGATCTTGATGCTGACGATTCTGGGCACGGCGGTTGTCAGTTCTACGCTGGGCGGGGCAACACGGGCAGAGACGCGGGAAAATGACGTGCAGAGCCTTCATTTGGCCGAGAAAACGTTAAGTGAAGCAGCCTCCTATCTCGTCACGAAGTACGACGGCAGGGAAGATATCGCTCCCGAGGAGCTCTCGCATCTGATACAGACCGGTGTGGACGAATTGGAAGATATGACGACCCATACCGATCTGCCGGGAGCCAGCGGAAGAATTACAGCCATCACAACGGAGCAGGTAAGCGTTGGCGACCAGACCAGCTACAAGCTGAACCTGACAGCAGAGGCAGTGGTCAACCATGTAAAAAGGCAGCTTACCCAGCAGATTACGATAGGGGCGTATCCGGATTTTCTGAATTATGCTTTTGGTTCGGAGAATGACGTCATAATAAACGGTGCTGCCTATGGTCTTGGCAATATTTATGCCGGTCACGAGTTTCTGATCGATAACACCGCGAAATACGTTTATAACAATGACCCGAATAAAACAAAAGAAACGAAGTATCCGTATTTTGAAAAGGGCAACATCTATATTCAGAACATGGACTCCATTAGGGTAATGGACAAGCTCAGCGGCAAATATCAGCCCTACGCCAGAACGAATCTGACTTTACAGCAGATTCTTGGGGTGGACAATAGCAAGATTCAGCTTCGCGACCAGACAAAATTCATTTCGATTAACGTAGCGGAGTCGTTTATCGATAAGGCAGAAGAAGCAACGAACGTAGATCGGAGCAACATTAAGGCCGCAGTGGATTACGGCCTGACGCATAGCGGAGAATCGGGCAGGTTCAACAATCTTTCCGCTGTCCTGAGGGCAGGAAGCGGCGTGGTAACCACCTCGGGTCCTCCGGTTAAGCCAAGCTTGCCTACGGATTTGGATGATACCGCAGCCATGGAGGCCTATAATAAAGCTCTTGCGGAGTATGAAGCCTATTTCGTACAGTTTAACTCGCTTTCCAGTACTGTCCTGTATAACGGCAATTTGACATTGGACGGCTTGGATTACACAAGCTTGGTCTATACCGAGTCTGCCAAGAAGGATTATCATAAGTGGCTGATCGTAAACGGAGATTTGACGATTTCCAACTATTCCAACGATCCGCTGGTGGTAAAGGCGAATATTCTGGTTACTGGCAATGTATTTATCAGCGATACGATTAAGGTGGACTCCACGATTTTTTCTCTGGGAAGTACAACCATTGAAGACGCGCAAATACAAGGTATTCAGAAAGATGGAGAGCGCCAAAAGCTAATCCTGATTTCAAAAGGACCGGTGCTGGTTAACAAGGTTGATTCGTTTGGGGATTTCGGCGAGTATAAACAAGATAATCCCAAGATACTTGATGCCTTCTTCTACACGGATGAAGACGCTGAGCTGTATGGAGTAGGTTCGATCTTCTGGCTGAGGGGAGGCTTCTTCTCCAAAGGTGATTTAACGATAAATGCCGTTCTGGGCAAGGCCACTGATGGAGGCTCGGATATTATGTTTGAGCAACAGAGCACTCTTGCCAAGGAAGACTCGCGATTCATCATCAACTACGACTATGATTTCTTCGAGAATCAATACGAAGGCTTGCCCCGCGTCAAGAAGCTAAGCGTTATCGTAGGGAAAAAGCAGCTGTTAACCTCATCAGGAACATGAAGCACTGCGTGAAATAATTTCAGAAGTCATTGTATACGACTTTTGAAACAGTGTTTCCTTAGAAAAAAGAAGCTGTCCCGTTAGCCTCAGGCTAGGGGCAGCTTCTTTTTCGTTAATGAATTAATATTTCTCGCCGTTGGTAGTGCTGCGCTCCACTATAATGGTCGTTTCGGCTTTGATAGACGGATCATTTTTGTGGGTGACCGTGATCTTTACGGTCCCGGCTTTCACGCCCGTCACCCGGCCATTACTGTCTACGGTTGCGATCGATGTATTGCTCGACGAC
Organism: Paenibacillus glycanilyticus; assembly: GCF_023715145.1. Classification (GTDB taxonomy): domain Bacteria; phylum Bacillota; class Bacilli; order Paenibacillales; family Paenibacillaceae; genus Pristimantibacillus; species Pristimantibacillus glycanilyticus_A. Next base: position 437,162 of record NZ_JAMBNP010000002.1, read on the forward strand.
CACTGAAGATCGCTTTTAATATTGGTTTTGCCTGCAGCTGGACTGGAGGCAAGGGCAGCAAACAAATCTTTGTTTTTGCCTATCTGGATCCGGTAACTGCTCTCGAGTCGAAGAGTAACCGTTTTGACGGTGATCTCCTTTTCGGTAACATAGGTTTTTCCGTTCTTCGTATGAATCGTTACTTTAATCTTGGTAATTCCCGGTTTGGTACCGGTAAAGGTCAACGATTTGCCGGTCGTTGAACCTTTCATGGCTGCTTGATCGGTACCTACTGTAATTGCCCATTCATAAGAAACGATCTCGTCAGCGGTTGCCGTGTTCAATTCGACGGAGAGAGTGCCATTTGTTCCAAGGTCTATTGTGCTTGGTCCGGAAATTTGCGGAACAGGATCAATAACCTTAATGACCGCACTGCCCGTCACTCCGCTTCCGTCCTGCGCTTGAACGGTAATGGTAGCTTCTCCGACGCCAACAGCAGTGACAAGTCCGGAGCTGTTCACGGTTGCTGCACTCGAATTGCTGCTCGGCAGCCATGCAATAGATTTATCCGTTGCGTCTGATGGATTTACAACAGGATTAAGCTGATAGGTGGAGCCTACAATCATGGTTGTGCCGGTCAATGCAATTGAAGTTACTTTTTTATATACCGTCAGGGTCATATCTTTCGTATAGGTCCGGTTCTGATCGGTTCCAACGGAAAGGCGGACCGCGGCAGTTCCAACGCTTCTGCCTGTGACGCCAACAACATTATTAGTCGATGAGCTTAAGCTGATATTGCTGCTTCCGGATACAATGCTCCACTGGTAGCTAGTGATTTTCTCATAGTCCGCAGTATACAGATTGCCCGTTAGATTAATAGTGTCTCCTGAAGCGACACGGTCTTGTCCAACGATATTAAGTCCGGGAACAATGGCGTTAACGGCTGCTGTGGCCGTTAATCCACTGCCATCCGTTGCTCTTACGGTGATTTTGGCCGTCCCGGCTGCTACGCCTTTCAAGATGCCGGAGCTGTCTACCGTAACAAGGTCCGGACGGTCAGATTCCCAAATAAAGCGGGAGCTGTAGGTTGCATTGTCCGGTGCATAAGTCGGAATCATTCTCCGGCTGTCTCCGACTAGCAGCGTTGTGTTCGTTAAACTAAGCGACGTCAGTCTGGTTACAGCCTCCAGAACATAACTTGGGAATGTCAACGATCTTGCAGTTTGCTGACCGATATCGTTAAACGATAATACTGCGTTCTGAAGCGGGTACAAGCCGTCAGCGGTTGGCTTAACTCCAATCTGGAAGGATACAGGCGATGCAATATAGCTGCTTCCGCTTAGCGTATACGTGATTTGGTTAAGCGTTCCGGAGACGGTGTAGCCGGTCGCTGCTGTACCGCTTTTTGTCCAGCCGGACGGAAGACTTGTGACTTCCAGCTTCGCAGGCAGCGTTTCGCTGAACGATAGATTTGTGATCTTCATTTTGTCTGCGGGCAAAGCATTGCTCGACTCAATAGCTTTTGGAGTAACGGTATAGGTGAATGTAGCGGTTGTATTGGTCTGCACCCGGTTATCCGTCACATTGCTCGAGACCGTCCGGCTGAGATCAATATTGGATTCTACTTTTACAATTTTGACATTAATGGTCTGGCTGACTACGGCTCCGCTTTTATCCTTGGCGGTAATTTCGACCTTGAGATCTCCACCGTTAGGAAGCGGGTTGGCAACTTGTTCGTTAATAGTGCCGCCCGAAAGCAAGGTCTTGTCTGACAGAACCGGGACAGTCTTGCCGTTATAAGTGAAATTGACCGATGTCTTAAGCTCGCGGTCCGCAAGATCAAAGTCATCTACTTGATAGTTAAGCAAAATATTCTGGTAGGACGGAATAAAGTTATTGCTTGTTGAATTGTACTCGACTGGCGAATTAACCGTCAGCTGAGGTGCATGGTTGGAGCCGATATATGCCCGGTACATCGTGTTAACAAACAACTGCTGCTCCCAATCCGGGAAGCGGCTGTTTGTATGTCCGGAGCCCGAGTAGGTGACGTTCCCCTTCGAATAAGTGTAGTAGGAGTTCCAGCTGTCGCCGGATGTCCGTTTGCCGCCGCTCATGTTATACCAAGGGATAACGCTCCGGTCTTCCAGGTTAAGCGTGTAATACTGGTTATGGGTGCTGGCGACATTTGTAGTGCCGCTTAGCAGGAATGGGAATTGGGTTAACAAACCGTCATTCACTTTTTCCGTTGTTGTTGAAGATTCCGGAGCGCCAAGGCCAAGATCCGTTCTAGGAGCGATCTGACCGGTTATCGTCTGGAATTTATTCAGCCAGTTGCTGCTGTTCGAGTTGCTGCTGTTATAAATCGTATCATGAGTAAACATGACGCTTTGTCCGGTGTTGATGAATTGAATAACGGCCGCGGCGGCATTATTGCTGATCGGAGCGTTATTGTTATAGATGTCGCCAAATCCAAATATCAGCATATCGTATTTGCCGTTCAGAGTGGTGTAACCCGTGTTGTTAAAGGTCGTCATATTCATGACATCAATCGCAATGTTATACGCATCTTTCGTATTGCCGGAGGCAGGCGAGAGGTAGGAAGCCTTCATATTATTTGTATCCTTCAGCGTACTGGCATTGCTGTCCGTAGGCATAACCTGAAGAACCTTGATATTGATCTTTTGATCCTGGAAGCGGTAAACCCCCGAAGCATAATCCTTCAGCTTGGTATTGAAATCAACCGCCTCAAGCCGCCAATATTGAATGCCGGAATAACCCTTGGGCAGCGTGTAAGAGATCGTTCCCGTCGCGCTGTCAGCCTGCTTGGTAGCTACGACCTGCTCGGCACCAAAGGGCAAGGCACTGTCCGTACTGATGTACAGGTTGACCTCGATATTTTTCTGGCTGATATCCCCTACGTTATCAATCGTGTAATTAAAGGTGATTTTGTCTCCCGCCTTGTACTGACTGGCCTGATTGGCCGTATAGTCGGTTGGTTTGCTTGTCACCGTCAATTGCGGACGAATATTGGCTTTCTCGAGCAGATTTGTCTTGCTCATAAAGTTTGCTGCCGAAGAGATATGGGATGAATCAACAAAAATAGCGCTTGTCGTGCTTTGTTTATCTTTGTAAGGAAGGAAGTTTTGCTTCAACAAGGCTTTCGAGCTTGAGCTTAAATCCGCCTGATATTCAATGCCGTTCTTGGTGGAAGAATCATTGTAAAAGATAACCGGCAGCCCTTTGCCAATAAAATCTTTCGTTATCTCATCGGCTTTAAGCTGCGTAATGTCGTTTTGAATGCTGCTTGTATTATGGTTGTTGCTTTGCGTCGTGCCTTGAGATTGCGTGCCTAACAAGGACATATTGTACGGTGTCTTCGTCTTGTTGTCCTTATCAACCAATGTACCTTTTCCTATGTATACCGCATCGTATTTCCCGTCCAAATCATCGCGGGATGCTACAAATTCCTTCATGCTGTATGTATGAATGGTGAACGGAACAGGGGAACTGCTGCCGAGAATGGAGGAAAGATCCGATGTTCCGGATTCGGTTACCTCGAGAATACGAATAGAATCGCGGTAGGAGGTAAGCTTGAATTTCTGGGAGCTCTGAATGGTGGAACCGCTGCTAAGACGCAGACTGCTGCTTGATGAGGTGGTACTCATATATCGGTTCTTGCTTAAAGAGTAGAAAGAAACCGTTCCGTCCGAATTGGATGTGACCGAAAATTTCTGGTTATTGTTCGTATTGGTATCGCTGCTTGCAGTCAGTGAACTGCTGCTGTCGCTGCTCGCTGTCAGATATTTTCTCGTATTGATGGACTTTAAAGTGTAATAGCTGCCGGACTTTTCAAGGACAAATAGTTCCTCTGTCCAAACGTCATCCGAACTGGCAGAAGCCGAGGTGCTGTCCGACGTTACTCTCACGTAGTTCCCTTTTTCGACCGATTTCAGTGCCACAAGACCCAGGTCAAACGTATCCGCTGCTTCAGCTTGTTTCACGGGGAAACCAATAAAAGCGAATAACGTTGCAAGGAGTGTAATGACTAGGGTGATGGAAATTCTTTTCTTAAATTTTACGATTTTCATAGTCCCAACCTCCTGTTTTTACATCTGGTTTACATAGTACAATATACCTAAAATAAATCTTGAAATCTAGTAATAATGAGCTATAATCAGTGTAAGTCAGCAGGTCAATGGATGCAATATATAATATTATAAATTTTGTAAAAAATGGTTGCACAGTTCGATGTTCTCTGACATATTGACACATAATTCGACGAATTTTGATACTGATACCTGCAAGTCTATTGTGATGAGATAAGAGATTGGGGCTGTTAAGAGATGGTGGCTATCAAGAAGAGACTAGGGGATCTATTGGTCGAGAGTGCCATAATATCCGAGGAACAGCTGCAGAAGGCGCTGCAGGAACAGAGTAAATCGAAGCAAAAGCTAGGCGACTTGCTTATTGCGCAAGGATACATAACCGAGCAGCAGCTCATTGAAGTATTGGAGTTCCAGCTTGGAATTCCCCATGTAAGCTTGTATAAATATCAAATCGATCCGGAAATCACCCAGATCATCCCCGAAAGCATGGCCAAGCGTTATCAGGCGATTCCGCTCCACAAGGACGGCGGCAAGCTGATGGTTGCAATGGCAGATCCTCTAGATTACTTCGCGATTGAAGAGCTGCGCATGAGCACGGGCTTCCGAATCGAACCGGCTATTTCAAGCAAAGACGAGCTGCAGCGGGCAATTGCAAGGCATTATGGTCTGCAGGACTCGATGAGTCAGATGATGATTGATCTTCCTACGCAGGAAGAGATCCGAGAGACCGAGATCACCGATGAAGATTCACCGGTGGTCCGTCTCGTGAATCAGATGATACAGCAGGCCGTACAGCTGAGAGCCTCGGACATTCACGTTGACCCGGGCGAGACAAGCGTGACCATCCGTTACAGGATTGACGGCGTCCTTCGAACGGAACGGGCAATCCCGAAGCAGATGCAGGGGTTTATTACAGCCAGACTCAAAATCATGTCCAAATTGAACATTGCCGAGCGCCGGCTGCCGCAGGATGGCCGGATGAAGATGCAGTTTGAATTCAAGACCGTTGATATCCGCGTCTCTTCCTTGCCTACCATTTACGGGGAGAAAATCGTACTCCGGCTTCTTGATCTGAGTACCGGCGTTAAGGCAATCGATCAGCTTGGCTTTAATAACCATAATGTCCAGGTCTTCAAGGAAATGATTGAGCGGCCTTATGGCATTTTGCTTATTACTGGTCCAACAGGCAGCGGAAAAACAACGACTCTGTATTCCGCCCTCAGCCATCTGAACGAGGAAGACACCAATATTATTACCGTCGAGGACCCGGTGGAGTATCAGCTAGACGGCATCAATCAGGTGCAAGTAAGTCCAACGATCGGATTAACGTTCGCAACGGGTTTGCGATCTATTTTGCGGCAAGATCCTAACGTCGTCATGGTCGGAGAGATCCGGGATACGGAAACGGCGGAGATAGCGATCCGCGCTTCCCTGACCGGTCACCTGGTATTATCGACGCTTCATACGAATGATTCCGTCAGCTCCATTACGCGTTTCAGGGATATGGGGGTTGAACCTTATTTGATTGCTTCCTCCCTCATTGGGGTTGTTGCCCAGCGTCTCGTTCGCCGGATATGCAACGACTGTAAGGACGCGCATGAGCCTACCGATCAGGAAAGGCTGTTCTTCAAGAGCCGAGGCATCCACGTTGATAAGCTGTACCGAGGCAGAGGCTGCGGGAACTGCGGCAGTATGGGATATCGCGGCAGGGTGGCTATACATGAAGTGTTACATATCAATAATGAGATTCGCGAGTTAATTACCTTATCCGGTTCGCTGGGCGAGCTCCGCGAGGCTGCTGCGAAGCAGGGCATGATTCAGCTGATGGATGACGGATTGGAAAAAGTCACCAAAGGAATTACGACGCTGCAGGAAGTCCTCCGCGAGACAGTGGCCAATTAAGGGGGAGAACAACATGCATAACGAACTCATCTTAAATTGGCTGAAGCAGACATATGAGCTCCGGGCTTCGGACCTTCATCTATCCGTTGGCAATGTGCCGGCATTCCGGATTAACGGAGAGCTTCGAAAGTTAGGCGACAATATCCTTACCGCGCAAGCCGCAGAGGCGATGGCGGCCAGTCTGATGACAAGTGATCAGGCAGAGAAGCTCCGTTTGAATGGAGAGGTGGATTTTTCGCTAGCTCTGCCGGGGTACTGCCGTTTTCGGATTAATGTGTATAAGCAGAGGGGCTTCGTAAGCCTTGCTGCCAGAACGATTTCAACGCAAATCCCGTCCTTCGAGCAGCTTCAGCTGCCGCCATCGCTAGCCTCGCTGTCAGAGAAGCCTCAAGGGCTGATTCTGGTGACAGGCCCAACGGGAAGCGGGAAGTCTTCTACGCTGGCAGCGCTTATCGATCATATCAACCAGACGCAAGCCAAGCATATTGTCACTCTTGAGGATCCCATTGAATTTGTACATAAAAGCCAGTCATCGGTAATTGATCAAAGAGAGGTTGGCCAGGATACAGGCAGCTTCTCTAGTGGCCTTCGGGCTGCGCTCAGACAAGATCCCGATGTCATTCTGGTAGGCGAAATGCGTGATCTGGAGACGATATCCGCTGCCATTACCGCAGCCGAGACGGGCCATCTTGTACTGGCAACCTTGCATACAACCGATGCGCCGCAGACGATTGACCGGATTATTGACGCATTCCCTGCGCATCAGCAAGGACAGATAAGAAGCCAGCTTGCGGCAGTGCTCGTTACCATCGTCTCGCAGCGTCTGCTTCCGAAGCGGGGCGGAGCCGGCAGAGCTTGTGCGACAGAGATTCTGGTAAATACGCCGGCCGTATCCAATCTGATCCGGACGGAGAAGGTACATCAGATCAAAAGCATTATGCAGACAAGCCGTGCCTTAGGCATGCACACGTTGGAAATGTCCGTGAAGGAGCTGCTTCAATCCGGCGTTATCCATCCATCTGCGGCTAAGCCGTATATGGCGGAAGGAGGCTTCTAATGCCGCAATTTGCTTATCATGTCAAGACGGGCGGGGGAAAGCAGCTGCAAGGAAAGCTGAACTCCATGGATAAGTCCTCGGCGGTCGAGGAGCTGCGCAGGCGGGGACTGACGGTGTTGTCCGTTGAAGAAATCCGCAAAAGCGTATTGTCCACTGAAATTTACATAGGCAATCCGGTTAAGAGCATTCATTTTATTATTTTTTGCCGCCAATTCTCTACGCTTATCCGCGCAGGGGTAACGATTGTAGAAGCAACCAACATCCTTGCCGAGCAGACGGAGAGCAAGCCGCTCAAGAAAGCGCTAATGGAAGTAAGCTCAGCACTGCTGAGAGGGATTCCCTTCTCGCAGGCGGTTCAGGAGCATAAGCGGATTTTTCCGCCGCTGTTCGTCAGCATGATCCGTGCCGGAGAAGAGACGGGTGATCTGGAAGGAACCTTGGATAGGCTGGCTTTGTTCTTTGAAAAAGCTCATACGACCAAGGAAAAGATCAAGTCCGCGATGACTTATCCAACGGTTGTTGGGCTGATGTCTATCGCTGCGGTTATTTATTTGCTGCAGGGCGTTGTGCCGCAATTCGTGACCATGTTCGAATCCTTCGATACGGAGCTCCCGGCTATTACGAAGATCGTTCTGGCATTAAGCAAAAGCTTGTCCCATCAATGGTATTTCTGGGCAATAGGACTAGTTCTCCTCATAGTGGCTTATCAGCTGTACAAGCGAACGGAGCGAGGCAGGTATGTACTCGATTATGCCAAGCTGAAAATGCCTATCTTCGGCAAGCTGGCGCAGAAAGGCGCAATCGCGCAAATGTCGAGGACATTGTCCTCGCTTTACGCAAGCTCCGTACCGGTGCTCCAATCCTTGACGATTGTGGAGGAGGTGGTAGGAAACAAAGTAATTGGCGGATACATACGGAAGTCAGGGGAGTCATTGCGGCAAGGCAATTCCTTGTCGGAGCCGTTCAAGAAAGCTTGGGTATTCCCTCCGCTAGTGACGCAGATGATCGCAGTAGGGGAAGAGACGGGCTCGCTCGATCAGATGCTGGCCAAGATCGCGGACTTTTACGAGATGGACGTCGATAACACGGTTGACCGTCTGAAGTCGCTGATCGAACCGTTGCTCATCGTATTTTTGGCGGGAGTTGTTGGCCTAATCGTTATGGCGATTATTTTGCCGATGTTCACTTTGTATTCAAATGTTCATTAATTCAATGGGCTTTAAGAGCATTACAACATAGAAGAGACAAACAATTAATATTTAGGAGGAAACCATTATGTTGAAAAAAGTGATGAAACGTCTCAAAAAAGAAGAGAAAGGCTTTACTCTGATCGAGCTCCTGGCCGTAATCGTTATCCTGGCTGTTATCGCGGTGATTGCGGTTCCGTTGATTGGTAAGATCATTGATAATACGAAAAAAGATGCGGATGTTGCGACAGCGCAACAATTGTATGATGCAGCAAGACTGTATGTTACAGGTGAACTAGATGGAGACTTTAACGGCAAGTCCGTTACTTTCAAAAATTTAGTGGATGCTGGATATATTGCTTCTAATACTTCATTGCCTAGTACAAAAGCTCAACTGAATGATACTTCATCTGTAGTAACATTTAATGCTACTGGTGAACTTCAAAGCGTTGCACTAAATGGAAAGTCATACACTGCTGCTCAAATAAAAGATGGGAAAGCTCCGGCAACTACAGCAACACCTACCGCGACCTAATTTTACTTAAGTATATCTAAACTCACCAGAAATCCAATCCGATTTCTGGTGAGTTATACCATCACATCGAAAGCGAACCCGCCTATGACTCTATTTCTCACGATCTATCTATTCTTTTTAGGCTTAGTAGTAGGCTCCTTTTATAACGTTGTGGGACTGCGCGTACCGATCAGGCTATCGGTTGTATCGCCGCCGTCGCAATGTCCAAAATGCGGCATGCGCCTGAAGCCGCGCGATTTGATGCCCGTTGTCAGCTACATTTTGTCCCGGGGCCAATGTCGTCAGTGCGGCAAGCGGATCTCTCCCTTGTACCCGATGGGGGAGCTTGTAACCGGATTATTGTTTGTATGGATTTATCTTACCTTCGGAAACAGCTGGGATACGGTAATCGGACTGCTGCTTGTCAGCATGTCGGTGATCCTTACCGTGTCCGATTTGAAATATATGCTTTTGCCCAATCGTATTTTGCTCGTTTTTGCACCCTTCTTTCTTGTGCTAAGATGCTTATTCCCAGCGGGCTCGATCTGGCTTCATATCGGGGGAGCACTCGCAGGAGGCGGCGTTCTGCTGTTGGTTGTCATCATTACAAAAGGTGGCATGGGACTAGGCGACGTTAAGCTGATCTTCTTGCTTGGCTGGATACTTGGCCTGCCTAACCTGATCCCGGCGTTTATACTGGCCTGCTTCTTCGGCAGCTTGATTGGCGGCCTGCTGATGTTGTTCAAGATTGTGAAAAGAAAGCAGCCTATTCCTTTTGGACCGTTTTTGCTGCTAGGCGCGTTATTGTCCTTTGCCTATGGGGATACCCTAATCGATTTCTACCGTTCAATTCTGATGTAGTGGGATGTGATGAAGAATGCTCGACAGCAATAAGCGAGTTGGTCTTACGATCGACCATGGCGGTGTGCGTTATGCGAGAGTAAGAAAGAGAAAAAAGGGCTGGGAAATCGAAAAAACCGGCTTTCTGCCATTTGCCGACGGAGTTATTCTTGACGACCAGTTCACTTCCATCGAAGAACTGCGAACCAGTCTCAAGGACTGGGTTAAGAAAGAAAGACTGAACGGCACATCGATTACGCTAGCCATACCAACCTCGCAAATTATTATCCGGAAGCTTCAGGTCGGAACCGTCCATCCGAAAGAGCTTAACCAGCTTATTAATCTGGAAGTGGAGACAGCGCTTCATCTGCCGTTTGAAGATCCCGTCTATGATTATATTGCGGCCGGCTCGGCCGAGCAGTCTACGGATGTGCTGGTGTACGCTTCTCCGCAAAAATGGATCAAGCAATGCATCGAACTGCTTGAAAGCGCAGGGCTGAAAGTAAAAATTGCCGAGCTGGCATCAACGGCTTTTGCCAGAGCGATTCAAGCCCGGTATAAAGATTCGCTCGAGAATACCATGCTCATTCATCTGGATAAAGCAAATGTTGAAGTCTATATGTTCCATCAGGGACATCCGGTCTTTATGCGGGTTATTAACGAATATGACTACAGCGGCTCTGAGGACGGAATGTTCACCCCGGAGCTGATCTCCAGCATTAACGCGGAGATTTCCCGCTTGCTCAGCTTTTATCAATACAGTATTCATGACGGTCAGGCACGCATTGTTCAGGCTATCATTGCCGGAGAGCTGGCAGGGCGCACCCAGCTGGCAGCCGAGCTGCAGCAGGCGCAGCCGGACATGAGAGTCGAGACCGTCGAGCTGGAATCGCCTCTTCGCAAGAGGGTACGCAGAAAGCTTGACGAGTATATGATTCCGTTTGGCCTTGCCATTCGCGAGAAGACCAGCCCGGGCATTAACCTGATGCCGGAGAAGGTCAGGAAGACGAAGCAGATTCCGGCCAAGCTGTTAATAGCGGGTATTGTGTGGCTGCTTTGTCTTGGAGCTATTCTGGCTCTGAACACGAACAACAGGCTTCAAATCTCGGATTATGAGCATACGGTACAGGTGTTAAGGGATAAAACCTCTTTGCTTCAGCAGCAGCTTTCCTCGCAAAATACGGAGGCGGAAGCCGACAGCGATCCGCAAGCCGTTGTGCAATTTATTAATGAGCATAGGCAGGATGCCGCTGCCGTGTTGGACGAATTAACGAATCATCTTCCGTACGGCTCCAGGATTACGGCGTTGGAATACAACAACCCCGGCAGGCTTGCGCTCACATTCAAAAGCGCGGATTTAACCGCGTTGTCGACCTATTTGACAAGCCTTCGCGCGATGACATTCGCAGGCAGCGTAGAGCTGCAGTCTTTTGCCGATAATAACGGACAATGGTTTGGAAGCTACGAGATTACCTGGAAGACGGCGCCTCCGGATACCCAAGAAGCGACGGGAGGGACGGATAATAATGGATAACACGAAAAACCGCTCGCTAGGCTTAATCATTATGATGCTGCTCTTCCTTGTCCTGCTGCTCCTGTATGTCGCCTTGCTTCAGCCGTCCAGCAGCAAGCTGTCGGATCAGAAGGAGCTTGCCAATCAGACCGAAATGCAATTAAACGCGCTGCAAGCCAGCGTAAACAAACAAAATGACGGGAGCAGCCTGCCGGAGCGGGACATTCAAGCCGCTCTGCCGCTATGGGATAATTCGGAGCAGCTAGTGGTCACGATCAAAAGCTTAAGTCAGCGGACAGGGGCGAAAGTCAACAGCGCAACCATGGATCTGCCCGGCGACAATAAGCTGAATGCCTTCACCGGCGTCAGCGACCCGTTATATCCTACCGTCAAGGAAGTCAATGTCCACGTCTCCCTGCTTGGCACTTATGCGCAAGTGAAGGGATGGATGAGCCAGCTTCAGCAGCAGCAGCGTCTCATTGTTGTGAATGCCTTTACCCTGCAGCAAACGGACAGCGGGATAAATACGGCGGAGCTGTCCTTTACCGCTTATTTTGACCCATCCTATGAACAGATGCTGAAGGATCCAATCCTGCCGGCAAAGGCAGATTAAGAGAAGATAGACAGCAGTAACGGCGCTCTTTGCTCGCAGGGAGATCCGTGCTGTTGTCTTTTTTTATGACGGGGATTATTCATCGGTTCTTCATGCAGGGATGGTTTGATTGTCATACTATTGTCATAGGAAGTCAGGCGAGAACGGTTGTTAGGGGTAACGAAAACGGGCATAATGGAAATTAGTGAAAAAATACAGAAATGAGGAACGGCAACATGAGTTATAACGACCGTTTCATTCGGGCATGCCGGAAGGAACTTGTAGACCGCGTACCGGTGTGGTACATGCGTCAAGCAGGACGATATGATCCTGAATACCGTAAAATCAAAGAGAAATATTCTCTTCTTGAAATTTGCAGTCAGCCTGAGCTTGCGGCAGAAGTAACGATGATGCCGGTACGCAAGCTGGGCGTGGATGCGGCTATTTTATATTCGGATATTATGAACCCGGTCGCTTCGATCGGGATTGATTTCGACATTGTCGCCAATGTCGGGCCTGTGATTGCGAACCCGATTCGCACGGCAGCCGACGTTGAGCGGTTAAAGCCGATTGACGTGGAAGGCGATCTGGGCCATGTACTGGAGACTATCCGTATATTGGACCGGGAGCTTGAGGTTCCGCTTATTACTTTCGCGGGAGCTCCTTTTACGATTGCCAGCTATCTGATTGAAGGCAAGCCTTCGAAAAATTATTTGCGCACCAAAGCGCTCATGTACAGCGAGCCCAAAGTATGGTTCAGCCTCATGGACAAGCTTGGCGACATGGTTATCGCGTATTTGCGCGCCCATATGGCTAATGGCGGCAAAGCGTTCCAGCTGTTCGACAGCTGGGTTGGGGCACTCACGCCGGCTGACTTCAGCAAATTCGTGCTGCCGACGATTGAAAGAATTTTCGCAGAGCTGTCGGATCTGCCGCAGCCTAAAATCTACTTCCCGGGCGTAAGCTCAGGCGAGCTTCTGCCGGAGCTGCACAATTTGCAAGCTGATGTGATTGGTCTCGATTGGCGCGTAACGATTCCGGAAGGCCGCCGCCGCCTAAACGGCAAGTTCGCGGTTCAGGGCAATCTGGATCCGGTTATTCTGACCGCGCCTATGAGCGTCATTGAATCGTATGCGGCAGAAATTATTGACCAGGGGCTTGAGCAGCCGGGCTTTATATTTAATCTGGGTCATGGCTTGTTCCCGGAAGCTTCACTTGAGAAACTGACAGAGTTAACGGCATTCATTCACTCCTATTCGGAGAAAGCTATTGCAGCGCGAGAGGGGAAGGAAACGAGTCATGTCTGAGATCCATAACAAGATTGGTGTCCTTGTCATGTCCTATGGGACACCACAAAGCCTGGATGATGTCGAAACCTATTACACCCATATCCGCCGCGGCCATGCGCCAACGCCGGAGCAGCTCAAAGAGCTGACGGACCGTTATGAAGCGATTGTTGGCGGGGTATTCCCGCTGCGCGAGAATACCAACGGACAAGTGGCAGGACTGCAGGATAAGCTCGAGCAGCTTGCGCCCGGCCGTTATGTCTGCTACCAAGGCTTGAAGCATGCCGTTCCCTATATTGAAGACGGTGTGGAGCAAATGGCGCAAGACGGCATCAAAGAAGCGGTGGGAATCGTGCTTGCGCCGCATTATTCGGTCATGAGCGTAGGCTCTTATATCAAACGCGCGCAGGAAAAAGCAGCCGAGCTTGGCATCAAGATGTCGTTCGTCAAGGAATATCATCTTCATCCGAAGCTGCTTCAGGCTCTTAGCGAGCGCGTAACGGACGGTTTACAGCGTCTGGCCGCATCGTCCGGTAACGCTAAGCCGGTTAAAGTGTTATTCAGCGCCCATAGCCTTCCGGAGAAAATCCGCGAGATGGGCGATCCGTACGAGCAGCAGCTGCTTGCCACATCGGAGGCGGTTGCAAAGCTGGCTAACGTCGACGAGTCGACTTGGCAGTTCACTTGGCAAAGCGCGGGACGCACAAGAGAGCCTTGGCTTGGGCCGGACATTCTGGATACGCTGAAGACTCTTGCGGATGATGGGGTTAAAGCCGTGCTGGTAGCGCCAGTCGGATTTGTATCCGATCATCTGGAAGTGCTGTACGACCTCGATCTTGAAGCCAAGCAAGCTGCAAGCGAGTTGGGAATTACGCTGGAACGCATTACGATGTTGAATAAAGATCCCCTATATATGGAAACGTTAGCTGAATCGGTACGGACTGCCGGTTCTTTGGAATAGCGAAAGGATGAAGAACATGCGGAGAATCGGAATGATTGATCGAATTGTCGTTATCGGCGGAGGGATCAGCGGACTGAGCTCCGCTTTTTATTTGCAGCGGGAAGCGGAGCGGCAAGGGAAAAGAGTGCGGTTGACCATCGTGGACGGCGCGCCTGACCTTGGCGGGAAAATTAATACGCTGCAGCGTGACGGCTTCGTCATCGAGAGAGGACCGGATTCGTTTCTGGCGCGCAAGCTGCCAATACTTGAGCTTGCAAAGGATCTGGGAATCGAGCATGAATTGACCGCACAGAACGAAAATGGCAAAACCTCGTATATTATGCGGGACGGAAAGCTGCACCCGATGCCGAAAGGTATGGTACTCGGCATTCCGACGAATCTGGATACGTTTATGCAGACGACCCTTTTGTCCGAGGAGGGCAAAAGGCGGTCTCTTCAGGATCTGGAGATGGCAAGCGCGGCACCGGAAGGGGATGAGTCGCTGGGTGATTTCCTGTCGCGCAGAATTGGACCCGAGATCGTTAAGCATATCTCGGAGCCGCTATTGGCAGGCATCTACGCGGGTGATCTGAGCAAGCTGAGCATCCAAGCGACCTTCCCGCAATTCGCGGAGGCTGAGCGCGAGCATGGAGGCTTGATTCGCGGAACGCAAAGCCAGCAGCAGAATAAAGCGCCTCATCAGGCGCCGGACTATTTGCCGGAGGAGCTAAGGAACAGCGTGTTCTTAAGCTTCAAGCAAGGGCTGTCTACGATGGTTCGCGCTCTTGATCAAGCCCTGCAAAGCGCGGAACGGCGCATGGGCGATGCCGTGGCGGCAATTAAGCCGCTCGGCGACGATGCTGATGCCAAATACGAGGTTGTCCTGGAGTCGGGAGAAGTCCTGCTTGCGGATCAAGTGCTTGTAACCGTACAAGCCTTTAACGCGGCGGATCTGCTCGAACCATTGGTTGACGTGACAGAGCTTCGTGCGATCAATTATGTGTCTGTCGCAAACGTGGTAATGGCTTTCGAGAAATCAACGTTTGACAAGACCTTTGACGGCTCCGGCTTCCTGGTTCCCCGTTCGGAAGGGCTTCGGATTACAGCGTGCACCTGGACATCGAACAAATGGCTGCATACCAGCCCGGATGATAAGGTACTGCTAAGATGTTATGTTGGCCGCGCGGGCGACGAGGAGGTGGCTATGCTGCCGGACGAAGAGCTCAAGAAAGCGGTATTGGAAGATATTCAGAAGGTGCTCGGTATAGATGCCGTGCCTATTTTTACGCAAATAACACGCATGCCGCGTTCGATGCCGCAATATCCTGTAGGGCATCTAGACAATACGGCAAGATTCCGCAAGCGTCTATCGGAGGAGCTGCCTGGCGTGCATGTGACGGGTGCAGCCTTTGGCGGCGTAGGTCTGCCGGACTGCATTCGGTCGGGGAAAGAAGCGGCGCTTGAAATCCTAGCAACTCTATGAATCTTTCGCAATATACAGACAACCTTGTTATAATGGAAGAGATAGCCTAAAAGAATTGCGAAGCAATTCTTGCATCGTAAGCATTAGCTTTAAAAGAATTGCGAAGCTGAAAAGGAGCCGATTCATGTACGCATCCCGTTCTGAAGCACATCAACATGAAAAACGAAGACGTAAGAAGAGATTTCGCCTTCTGTTAACTGTGAATTTGATGATTGTTGGCCTAATTGTCGTAGCAATCGCAGTATGGGCCTCTTTGCAGGACGGTGGCATTTTTCATAAGGACAGCAAGCCGCAAACGGAAGAATCAGCCAATGCGGGCGGGCCTGCCGCTAATAATGCCGCAGCCGAAGACGAACCCGAGATAAGCGCGGCTCCCGATGAATCTGCTGCTCCGGGTGAAGAGAATACCGACGGAACGGCAAGCGAAGGAACAAAGGAAGAAGACAGCCCGAGCGGGCAGAACGATCCAAGCCCATCTCCGGATGACAGCGTCTCCGCCGGGGCAGGGACAAGCGATACGGTTAGTCTGGCCTTCGTTGGAGATATTTTGCTGGCTGAAAGCGTTGGCGATATGATGAAGCAGTATGGAGACGCATATCCATACAAGGAAGCTTTATTCCATCTAAGCGAGCCGGATTTGACGGCTGCCAATCTGGAATATCCGGTTACAAAACGGGGCATTCCCGCCGAGGACAAACAATTTGTATTCAAAGGCGATGCTGGTGCTTTGCCGGCATTAAAGGATTCGGGCATTGATATTGTGTCGCTTGCCAATAACCATACGCTGGACCAAGGCGTTGAGGGATTGCTTGATACGATGACTCATCTTGATAAGGCAGGCATTAACCATATGGGTGCCGGCAACAACGACACGGAAGCTTTTGCCCCGGTTATTAAAGAAGCAAATGGCATTAAGGTTGCTTACATAGGCGTCAGCCGGGTGGTGCCAACCGGTGAATGGAAAGCGGATAAGAACCGCGCTGGCGTTGCCGAGACTTATGATACAACGAGAACAAAAGCGGCGATCAAGAAAGCGAAGAAGCAAGCGGACTTGGTTGTCGTAATGGTTCATTGGGGGATCGAGAAGTCGGAGACGCCGGAGCAGTATCAGCGTGATTTTGCCCGGGAATATATTGATTCGGGTGCCGATCTGATCATTGGCAGCCATCCCCATGTCCTGCAGGGCTTTGAACAGTACAAAGGCAAGTGGATTGCTTACAGCCTCGGTAATTTTATTTTTAGCGCATATCCAAAAGGGGCTACGGCGGACACGGGCGTTTTGAACGCGGTGTGCGCCAAATCCGGCGATTGTGATCTGACGTTTGATCCGATGAACAATAACCTCGCGCAACCGAAGCCGGTTGAAGGCGAACAAGCGAAGACGCTGCTGCAACATCTGAGTGCGATCTCGTTTGGCGTAAAAGTGCGTGAGAACGGTACCGTTCTACCGAAGTAAGGAATGCGAAAGGATGGTCGGCGCCTATGAGAAATTCATGTGTAGCGCATCGGGGCTGGTCCGGACGCGCACCGGAGAACACAATTGCAGCTATTAAATTGGCCATTAACGAGCCGGATGTAGAATGGGTGGAGCTTGATGTGCAGCTGTCAAAAGACAAGGTACCCGTTGTTATCCACGACTACAAGCTGAAGCGGACGACTAACGGCCGCGGCGAAGTGAAAAATTTTACCGCGGCAGAACTGTGGGCCCTTGATGCGGGAAGCTGGTTCTCGCCGCTGTACAGGGGCGAAGGGGTTCCCTCGCTTAGTCAGGTGCTGGATATATCCCGCGGGCGTATCCGGCTTAACATCGAGCTGAAGACGGATGGCATCCGCTATCCGAAGCTGGAGGACCATGTCGTTCAGCTTGTTAAAGACTATGGCATGGAAGACAGCGTTGTGCTCACTTCGTTCCATGCCGGAACGCTGCATAATGCCCACAAGCTGACGGGGGGAAGCATTCGAACAGGTTTAATTCTGGACGGCTGGCGCAATTCGCTGCCGGTGGAGCTGGAGCAGCTAGGCGCGGAATTCTTGTCGATTGAACATGGCAGGCTTAACGCTGTCCGGATGGAGCTGTTGAAGAAATCGGGCATTCAGGTCATGGCGTGGACAGCGAACGACGAGCGGTCAATTCGCAAGCTGATTAACCTGGACCCGGATCTGATGATCTGCACGAATTATCCCGACCGCTGGCATAAGGCTATGCTAACGGCTGGCGTGTTGTAGATAGTGTTGCGAGTTAGGCTAGGGAGGCGCTGTTAGTCTGTTATGGGCTTAGCAGATGCCGATCTGGCCAACTGGTGCTTTGCCAGGTAGAGAACCGCCTCACAGGCGCCGGTGTTGAGACAAAGATTGAAGTTTGAGAGTAGCGTGGAGTATTGAGGAGCGTAGATTATGGTTGGATGGATAGATGAGTGGTGGCTGCGGCTGCTTGCAGGTCTTGTCGGCAGCGGACTTATTGCCGTAGCGGCTTACCGTACGCGTTCGTTATCCGGCTCGGGAGCCTGGTCGGCCTTAATTATGGGGACAGGCTTCGTTACGCTCGGGGAACCGGTGTGGTTTGGCTGTTTAATTGCTTTCTTCGTATCTTCGACCATCTGGTCAAAGTGGAAGAAACGCCACCGGGCCAAAGCAGCCGCGGAAGCGAACTACGAGAAAACCGGCAGACGCGATGCGGGGCAAGTATGGGCGAATGGGGGCATTGGCCTGGTCCTTTGCGCCGGCCATGCGCTTCAGCCGGACATTGCCTGGTTATTTGCTTATATCGGCGTGATGGCCGCCGTAAACGCGGATACATGGGCCACCGAGATCGGGGCCCTGAGCCGTACCGCGCCGCGGTCGATCACGACCGGCAAGCGGGTGAAGCCGGGCACGAGCGGCGCGATAACGCCGCTCGGCACGCTTGCAGCGCTGGCTGGCGCCGCCTTCATCGGCGGCGTCGCGGCAGCGCTGCTGGCGCTCCCGCAGCAGGCAGACGCCGCTGCGATCAGCGCCTCTGGCGGCGCGGCGGCGGTAGTCATCGCCGCCGCTGCCGCCGGCCTGGCCGGATGCTTCGCCGATTCTCTGCTCGGCGCCACCGGCCAGGCCATGTACCGCTGCCGGGTCTGCGGCAGCGAGACCGAGCGCGCCGCCCATTGCGGGCAGGCGGCGGAGCGGGTGCGCGGCTTGGCCGCGCTGAACAACGACAGGGTAAACCTCCTGTCGTCGGTCTTCGCCGGCCTGCTCGGCTGGGCCATCGGCGCCCTTTTCTAAAAACCAAACCCCTGCAAGATGCAGCTTGACGGAAAGCTGCATCCTGCAGGGGTCTTTTTCATATTTTTTCGTTACGACATGCGACTGCTGTATTCGCTTGCGCCGTTTTCGTTAACAGTAAAAAAACAGTGGAATCCTAATTGTATTTCCTATAAAATGGGATTATATATTGAAACTGTGTTTCATACTGTGAAACATTAAAGGGTGGTAGGTACAATGTCTTTCCATTTCACTGGTATTGATCACGTTCAATTGGCCGCCCCTGAAGGCTGCGAACCGGAAGCAAGAAGCTTTTTTACCGGCTTATTGGGATGGATGGAGGTGCCGAAGCCTGCAAGTCTGATGAAGCGTGGCGGCGTATGGTTTCAATGCGGAATGCATCAAATACACATTGGAGTTCAGAAGGACTTTATTCCCGCGAAGAAAGCTCATCCTGCATTTCATGTGCGGAACATTGATGCCTTAAAAGAGTATATACTCCAGAAGGGCATCCCAGTGATAGAGGACGATACCCGCCCTAATGAAGGCGTAAAACGTTTTTTTCTAACCGACCCGTTTGGAAATCGACTTGAATTTTTGGAATGGCTTTAGTTATTAATTATATAAGGAGATGAAAGCATGAACAGCAAAGAACGTTTCTCCGATCGGGTAGATCAATACGTGAAATACCGTCCGAGCTATTCGGAAGAGGTTATCCACTATTTATACGAGACTATCGGGTTTCGGCCGGAATCCGTCATTGCCGATGTGGGAGCAGGAACGGGAATTTTCACCAGGCTGCTGCTCGAACAAGGAAGTGCCGTCATCGCGGTTGAGCCTAATCCCGATATGCGAAAAGCGGCCGTAGATCAATTAAGCGGACATCCGGGCTTCCTAGCTGTATCAGGCTCGGCAGAAGAGACCGGTCTTGCCGACGGCTCCGTTGATTTTATTGTCTGCGCACAGTCCTTTCATTGGTTTGACCGTACGGCGGCCAAGACGGAATTCAACCGGATTCTGAAGCCCGGCGGCAAAGCAGTGCTGATCTGGAACTCCCGTTTAACGACCGGCACACCATTCCTCGAGGGCTACGACCGGCTGTTACGGACCTACGGTATCGACTATGAAAAGGTAGGCCACAAGAACATTACCCAGGATGCGCTTACCCCATTCTTCGAGGATGGAGGACTGCATAAAGCATCCTTCCCGCTGTTACAGCCGCTTAACTTCGAGCAATTAAGCGGACGAATGTCATCTTCCTCTTATATGCCGCTGCCTGGCCATCCTAATTACGAGCCTTTAATGGAGGAGCTTCAGCAGCTGTTTAATGCCACCGAGCAAAATGGGATTGTCTCCTTCGATTACGAGACCGAGATCTATTGGGGCGAAGTTTAACTTCATCTTCATTTGACTCAAAAAATTTATAAATCCCGCTGTTTCCGCAACTAAACGATGTCTTGCATCGTAAAGATTATTAATACCTGGCATAGCGGCCGCCTTAACGATGTACCTTATCGTTAAGACGAATATTCCATATAAAGCTCCTTTACAAACTCTTTAAAAAGGAGAGTCCTGACCATGAAACCTAAAACCATCGAGAGCATAACCCCAACGATTCTGCAGGCTATCCCGGATTTATTGCGAATTCTGTTCCGTTTAATCAAAGGATTGTTAAATTAGTCCCTGGCTAGTGAATTTAAGGATTGTGGTATAATGGGCTTGAATCGGGATACAAGGGAGACATACGTGATGAAACTGATCGATTTAAGCGTACCAATTAGTCCAAGCATCCGGGAACCATTACCGGCGAAGATTGAATATTCTAGCCATGAGGCTGGAGCACAGCAAGCAGCGGCCATACTGGGGCTTAAACAGGAGGATTTTCCGGAAGGCAAAGCGTGGGCGACGGAAACCGTAACCTTGAATACGCATGCAGGCACTCATATCGACGCGCCATGGCACTATTGGCCGACTTCGGAAGGGAAACCGGCTAGAACGATTGACGAGCTTCCGCTCGAATGGTTTTACTCCGATGGCGTATTGCTGGATTTCAGCAACAAGCCGCCTGGATACGAGATTACGACCGATGATTTGAAAGCCGAGTTAAATCGGATCGAATATACGTTGAAGCCGTACGATATTGTTCTTATTCGGAACGATGCCGACAAACGGTTGTACCATGAGCATTACGCGTTCCTGCATGCCGGTGTATCTGCCGAAGCAACCGTGTGGCTGCTCGATCAAGGCATCAAGGTAGTTGGTACGGACGGATGGGGCTGGGATATCCCGCTTAATCTGCAGGCTGAAGCATATAAGCGGCAGCCAAGGGACGGCGTCCTGTGGGCGGCGCATTTTGTCGGCAAGGACCGTGAATATTGCCAGATCGAGAAGCTCGCTAATCTGGATCAAATTCCGAAGCCATATGGCTTCAAAGTGAGCTGTTTCCCGATCAAAGTCGAAAAAGCCAGCGGAGGCTGGTCGCGTCCGGTCGCAATCATTGAAGATTAATAGGCAAACGGCAGCATGGTAGATATAAACCTGCTGCCGTTTTTTTAGTTTATTGCGTTGTCCGGGGCAGCCAGAACATATCTTTGGCCACCGCTTTGACATCCCGTTGCATAGAATGCATTTCTTCCTTCCTCGGTCTGCTGCACGATGTTCAAGCATTCCGTTTGGGAAACGCCTTTGTCGCCTCCGGCAAAAGCATCCTCGCTGTTATCACTCGCGTACCGCAGCTTGTTGCCGTCCGTCAGCAAATAAGTATAGATCGGATCCCCTTCGATCGTTAACGATGTTACTTTCAATTGATCCGCTTGATGATTGTTGAAGCTGTTTATGAAGCTCTTTAATTTAGCGATATTATAGAATTTAGTGTGCTGGACATAGATTTCATCGCCTAAAAGTTGTTCAATAGAGTTTTCGATAGCGGTATTATAGGCGGTTCTTTCTTCGGGACGAACACCGCCTACATGGTGCTGGTACAGGATTAATGCGTTTTTGACGTTATAAAATAGAGGCGAATTCATGTCCATTAGCTTTGTTTGCTCCGCAAAATCGAGTCTTGCCTTTTTCGTAGCTTTGGCATTGTCATATACGTACAGCATGATTCTCTCGTTGCCAGGGAGCGCGTAGATAGAAGCCTTTACTTTGTTTAGCTTAAAATAAGAGGCCGAAGGGTCGACCTTCAACTCGATTTCGTTTGTCTTTAAGGCTGTAACGATATCCTCCTCGTTTAACGGAGTTTCTTTATACGAAAGACCGGCATTCTTGATAGCGTCTGGAGCAGTAGGATCAGGCTCCGGTTTGCAGCCGGCTAGTCCAACAAGCAGTATCATTATAAT
Source organism: Paenibacillus glycanilyticus (assembly GCF_023715145.1). GTDB lineage: Bacteria > Bacillota > Bacilli > Paenibacillales > Paenibacillaceae > Pristimantibacillus > Pristimantibacillus glycanilyticus_A. Next base: position 459,133 of record NZ_JAMBNP010000002.1, read on the forward strand.
AAGCATAATTAGATATCCTTTTCTCCAGCTTTCAAGCATCTTATCACCCTTTCTAACTCTTCTAAAATAGACGCAGGGAATAACTGGGAAGTTACGCGAAGGTATCAACAAAAAAGACAGACTCGAAATCAATCGAGTCTGTCTTACGATCCAAGTAAAGCACCAATCGAGCCGTTTACTTCGTCAACTCTTCCATTTGCTCAATCAAGCTCTCGAACACGCTCATGGCCTGCTCGATTGGCTCCGGAGAAGACATGTCGACGCCGGCCTTCTTCAGGATGTTGATCGAGAAATCGCTACCGCCGCTCTTCAGGAAGCCGAGGTAACGGTCAACAGCCGGAGCGCCTTCTTCGAGAATTTGCTTCGAGAAGCTTGTAGCGGCGGAGAAGCCCGTCGCGTATTTATACACGTAGAAGCTGTTGTAGAAATGGGGAATACGCGCCCATTCCATCTCGATATCCTTGTCTACGACCATGTCTTTGCCATAGTAGAGCACGTTCAGGTCATAGTAGATTTTGCTCAAATCCTGCGGAGTCAGCGACTCGCCTTGTTCGGTTTTTTCATGAATGATTTTCTCGAACTCGCCGAACATCGTTTGACGGAAGACTGTCGTGCGGAACTGGTCTGCATAGTACGTCAGCAGGTACATTTTTTCCTTCGCATCCGTTGACTTGCCGAGCAGATAATCCATCAGGAGCGCTTCGTTCAGCGTGGACGCTACTTCCGCAAGGAAGATCGTGTACTGCGCGTCACGGTAGTTCTGATTCGTATCCGAGTAGTACGAATGCAGCGCATGGCCCATTTCGTGGGTCAGGGTGAACATGCTGTTCAGGTTGTCTTTATGGTTCAGCAGCACATACGGATGCGTGCCGAAAGCTCCCCAGCTGTAAGCGCCGCTGCGTTTGCCTTCGTTCTCGTAGACGTCGATCCAGCCGTTATCAAAGCCGTCCTGCAGCACGGTCAAGTAATCCTCGCCAAGCGGCTTCAAGCTTTCTTTTACGGTCTTTTTCGCGTCTTCGTAAGAGATTTCCATATCGAATTCATCGACCAGCGGAGCGAACAGATCGTACATGTGAAGCTCGTCAACGCCAAGCAGCTTCTTGCGGAGGTTCATGTAACGGTACATAAGCGGAAGATGCTTATGGATCGTATCGATCAGGTTCGTATATACGCTGTCCGGAATGTTATCGCCATACAGCGACATGCCAAGCGCGGAAGGGTATTTGCGTGCCCGGGCGTAAAAAATATTTTTCGTTACATTCGCATTTAGCGTTGTAGCGAGCGTATTTTTTAATTTACCGTATGTATCGTACATCGTATGGAAAGCATTCGCGCGTACTTCACGGTTTTTGCTCTCCAGGAACTGAATATAGCGGCCTTGGGTTAATTCTACTTCCTCGCCGGCTTCGTTTTTCACCTTGGGGAATTTCAGATCCGCGTTGTTCAGGATGCTGTAGATCGAGCCCGGAGCGGAACTCACGTTGCCGACTTGCGCCATAAGCGCTTCCTCCGCTTTAGACAGAACATGTGCTTTCTGACGGCGCATTTCTTCCAGCGTATGCTTGAATAGGGCGAGATCTTTATTCTCAATAAGAGCATCAAGCTCAGCATCCGAAAGCGACAGCACTTCCGGTGTGATGTAGGAAAGCGCTTCGCCCGTCTCTACGCTGATCTTCTTAGCCTTGTCGGACAACGCCTGATAAGTCGGCTCTGCCGTATCCTCATGATGCTTCATATTGGAATATACATAAAGCCGTTCAACATGCAGGGAAAGCTCATCTTCCAGCTCGAAGCAGGCTTTGAGCTGCGCCGGATCGTTAAGCTTGCCTTCAAATGCTCCAACCTTCTTGATCAGAGCCTTCGCCTCGGCATATTCTTTATCCCAGGCAGCTTGGTCGGCAAACAGATCCTCCAGCTTCCAACGGTTTTCTACTGCGGTCTCGGAACGCTTAGGTACGTGATTCATCGAACTCCTCCTCGGTACGGATATAGATGATTGTTGTTGTGGCGCGTCCTGCTTGCCGGAATCGGCTGATGCCGAACCGGGTGCAAGACATAACGCTAATAAGACAGGCAGCCATTTCATTCGCGGAAGATCACCTCTGGCACACAGTTTGTCCTAGTATGTCCAGCGATGCTTCCAATCATGTTCTACGTTCCCAATGTAAAGAAGCTGTATACAATCAGGAAAAAGGCGAATGCGATTAAAACGATGGAGATGATAGCCATCCACCTGCGCAGTTTTGGCGCCATGGAATCGCGCTTGAGAATAATAAGGCCGCCAAGCACGAAGGCGGAGATAATAAAGATTACGTTTGCGGAGCCCATTTGTACCTCCTGAAAGAAATGCGAAGCAATTCTGCTTCGTAAGCATCTGCTATGTCTATGCAGCGTGATGTTACGATATGTTCGCCGTACAGGTTAATATTTCCTGCCGGATTACACGTCTTTGAGTGCTTTCAAAATATTTTCCCGTTCCTCTTCGCGGCCGACGAATTGTGCGGGCTTGAAGCGGTTTTCCGCCCAATGCATCATTTCGGGGCGGCTGACGAAGGTATGGCATTCTTCGCCCCATTGATCGGAAATTTCACGTACGATCAAGGTTTTGCCTTGAACCTCCACGGTAAGCATATTGTATTTATCGGTTTTGAAAATTTCATGTTTTTTAAACATAGCTGACTTCCACCTTTCTTGCCTAGATATACTGTTCATCATAGCCAAATTCATGGGTGGAAATCAATAATAACTAATGGTAGTATTAGGTTATTCTGCCGAGGGCAGGGTTGTTGGGTAGCCGTTTGCTGCCCAAACAGAGCTGAGTTGAGACGAGGAGAGTGTTCGAGATGAGCAAGGACGTGTATCAGCAGGTCGGCGTTGCCATGACATGCCGCGGTTTTGACGAGTACTTGAGAATGTTTGATTTACCGGAGCGGGAGCTGGCCCAAGGCAAGGTTCTCGATGTTGCCGGTGGAGGATCGTCTTTTACGGCAGACGCTGTAGACAGAGGATATGACGCGATTGCGGCGGATCCCCGTTATGTGCGGGATACAAGCCAGTGGGTCGAAGAGGCGGCAGCCGAGATCGAAGCCTCAACTATGAAACTTAGCAAGCTTAGAGATTATTTCGACTGGACTTATTACGGCAGCCTGGAGCGGCACAGGGAAGGACGGATCGAATCGCTGAAGCGATTTTCCGGGCATCTGCAATCCGCAGAAGGGCGAAGCCGTTATCTGGCGGGCTCTTTACCCGAGCTGCCATTTCGGGATCATTCTTTTTCGCTAGTATTATGCAGTCATTTCTTGTTTCTATATGCCGAGCAGTTTGGCTTTGAATTTCATAAGCAATCGATCCTCGAGCTGATGCGGGTATGCATGCCGGGAGGCGAGGTAAGAGTTTATCCGCTGCATTCCTTGGGCTGGAAGCCGTTTGAGCGGATGGATGAGCTGCTTGCCATCATTACGGCGCATGGCGGCGAGCCGGAGCTGCTGCCGTCAAGACTTCCTTTTATACCGGGCTCCAGTTCATACATGCGCATCGCAATTTGTTGATTTTTCCAAATTAGGGAGATATAATGGGGTTACTCGCCGCGGCAAGCGGCGGTTATTTTAGGAGGTAGTGAAAGTTGAAGGGAACAGTTAAATGGTTTAATGCTGAGAAGGGCTACGGTTTTATCTCGGTAGAGAATGGCGAAGACGTGTTTGTCCATTATTCCTCTATTCAAGGCGACGGATTCAAGTCACTTGAAGAAGGCCAGTCCGTAGAATTTGAAATTACACAAGGCAATCGCGGTGCACAGGCGTCTAACGTCATTAAATTATAAGATCAACCCCTTATAAGCACGCAAGAGAGCAAAGAGAGATCCTTCTCGGTTACGAGAGGATCTCTTTTTATGTTTATTTTTGGCCAAATATATGCTTGCACAGGAACAATACGGCGGAGAGGAGGGCAAGTACCGCTCCGATCTGGTAAAAGCTGCTCCGGCCAAAATGCTCGAAGATATAACCGCCTGCTGTACCGCTGATGAGCCCGGCAAGCCCCGACCATACAACCGCATAGACGGCTTGTCCGGAGGAACGGTATTCATCCGGTATCAATTGAGATAAGTAACGAAGGGCGGTTGAGAAATAAATGCCAAAGCTTACGCTGTGCATGAGCTGCGTGCTGAGCACAAGACGCGGATCGTCCAGCACGGAGGCCAGCCAGAAACGAAGCATATACATGAGGCAGGCGAATGCGAGCAGCGGCAGCTCTTTGAATTTATGACCGTATTTGCCCATCAGGAACAATACCGGAATTTCACTGATGGCGGAGAACAGCCAGGCCAGTCCGACCTGGGAATCCGAAGCCCCCATATCCCGCAGGGCAACCGCGAGGAAGCTTTCGTTCATCCGGTGGCTGATCGAGACAAGCAATATAATGAAGAAAAAATATAAAACTTCCGGTTTGCGCAACAATTTGAAGAAGCCCGAAAATTCGATTTTGCGCGTACTTCCGCGGTAATCCTTCAGGAAGAACGACAGCACAATAGTAATGGAAATCGTGCATATGCCAATCGGCAAGGTCCAGTCCGAGCCATACGCCTTCAGAATCAAGCCAAACAGATATGCCGATATGGCGAAACCAAGGGAGCCAAATATGCGGATAAGCGCATACGGGGTTTTGATATGCTCGCTGGCTAGCAGGATCAGACTGTCGCTGAGAGGATTCATTGGTGTCTGGAAGAAATAAAATGCCGTCATAACCAGGCAGATAAGAGCGAAATGCTGAGCCGGGAAGAGCAGAGAGAGCATGGCAAGCTGTCCGAATAAGAGCAGCGTGAGCAGCTTCTTGATGGTCTGGAACCGGTCGCTTGCCATGCCGAGCAGCAGGTTGGCAAAGATTGAAATAAACGGGCCGGTCGAATAGATAATGCCAATCTGATGCGCCGAGAATCCTTGATCCATAAAATATAAAGGGATGTAAGAGATGAGTAGGGCCTGCGTGGCATACATGGCGAAGCTGAACCCTCTGAGTGAAAGCGTATCCCGTTTGACTGACGCCGCGGAGGGCCCCGCGCTGTCTGAGTGATCCATATGTTTCCCTCCTGAAAAGAATTAACGCGCGTTCTTCGCGATAATTCTTACTTCGTAAGAATGTACTTACGAACAACATTGTTTAACAGTATAGCATGATAGGCTGGATTATTGCTTGTTGAAATGGTACATTATTGTCTGGAGGTTCACGAATGTTGATGTATCGGTTTCAATGGAATGAGCGGCTGCTTATCGCATTGCCGGTGCTTGACGCGGACTGGGAACAGTATAGTTCCGCGGAGCAGCTAGACATTGTCGAGCAGTGGGAGCTCATTAGGGGAACAATACCGGATCGGGTTATGGAATTTGAGAGAGTCATTAACCGCATGCAGAGTGAATTGTATGACGAGGAAGATTTCGAAGAGTCCTGCCGTTTGAATGCGGAGATTGCCGAATACGCCAGCCGGATTAACGACTTGCATATCTGGTACCGTACGAATCAGGAGCTGGAATCCCGCCGGCATACTTAAGGCTGTCTTAGAAGGGGGTGCATTGTGAAAGTTATGACTTTTTCCGGCAATCGGGTACCCGAAAGCTCGTTTAAGCTCATGCACCGCGTCTATAAGTATATATTGCCTGAAGTGAATATCGAGCTTCGCAAGCTGCGCCGGTTGGCCGAGCAGATTCCGGATCCGGAACTGCGGACACAAGCCCTTCAAAGCATGGAAAGCAAGAAATTTCATTGCCAGGGCGGTGCTATTTATGCCGCGATGAACCTGGACGAGCGTTACGTACTTATTCCGCTTATTGTGGCTCTGCAGACGATTAGCGATTATCTGGATAATCTGTGCGACCGGAGCACGTCGCTGGATCCGGATGATTTCCGCCTGCTTCATCAATCGATGCTGGATGCGGTTAACCCGTCAGCACCTGTCAAGGATTACTACGCCTTGCGCCAGGAGCGGAATGACGGCGGTTATTTGCATCATTTGGTAAAATTGTGTCAACACTGTGTTTCAATGCTTCCTTCGTATGCTGCGGCACAGCCGTACGTTACGGAGCTTGTTGGCTTGTACAGCGATCTTCAGGTGTATAAGCATATCCGCAAGGACTTAAGGGAAGAGCGTCTGCTCGCCTGGTGGGACAAGTATGCCGGCAGATATCCCGGATTATATTGGAATGAATTTGCTGCCGCGACGGGCTCGACGCTGGGCATGTTTATGCTTTTTTCAGCGGCGAGCGATGAGACTTTGCGTCCCGAGGACGCGGAAGCAATTAAAAATATATATTTTCCACATGTATGCGGTCTTCATATCATGCTCGATTATTTCATCGATCAGGAAGAGGATCGTGCCGGTGGAGATTTGAATTTCTGTCATTACTATGACAGTCAGCATCAGCTTGTGGAACGGATTGTGACGATCGTGAATCGTGCCAGGGAAGATGTGAAGAAGCTTCCGGCAGCCGGCTTCCACCGGCTTGTTATCGAAGGGCTGTTAGCCTTGTATTTATCCGATCCCAAGGTTCGGTCGCAGACGGATGTGCTTGCCGCATCCCGCAAACTGATGAAGAGAAGTCCGCTTACCCGCCTGTTTTTTTTGGTCAACAGTATTTGGATTCGAAGACAGCAGGTTTAGATAAAATACTTGGAGGAATGATTATGTCATCTGTAAAATCTATTGCTGTATTAACGAGCGGAGGAGACTCGCAAGGCATGAATGCGGCTGTACGCGCCGTAGTCCGGAGTGCTTTGTATAACGGTCTCGATGTATATGGTGTTCAGCGCGGCTATCAAGGTCTGATTAATGACGATTTGTTCAAAATGGATCTCCGCAGCGTAGGCGATATTATTCAACGCGGAGGCACTATTCTTCAAACGGCTCGCTGTAAAGAATTTATGACGCCGGAAGGCCAACAGCGCGGCGCTGATGTTTTGCGCGCACGCGGAATTGACGGCCTGGTTGTTATTGGAGGCGACGGCTCCTACCAAGGCGCTAACAAATTGAGCAAGCTTGGCATCAAGACAATGGGTCTGCCGGGCACAATCGACAACGATATTCCGTTTACCGACTTTACGATCGGCTTCGATACGGCTGTCAGCATCGTAGTTGATGCGATCAACAAAATCCGCGACACGATGTCGTCGCATGAGCGTTCGTCCGTTGTTGAAGTAATGGGCCGCCACTGCGGAGATATCGCTCTGTACGCGGGTCTCGCGAGCGGCGCGGAGACGATTATCGTTCCGGAAGTGCCTATCGATATGGCACATGTGTCCGAGCGTATGGAGAGCAACTTTGCCAAAGGCAAACGCCATAGTATCGTTGTTGTAGCCGAAGGCGCAGGACGCGGCGAAGATGTTGCCCGCGAAATTACGAAGGGCTGCGGTCTCGAGCCTCGCGTTACCGTTCTTGGCCATATTCAGCGCGGCGGTACGCCAACCGCGATCGACCGGATTCTGGCAAGCCGCCTCGGCGACTTTGCCGTTCATCAACTGATGGCTGGCGAGTCCGGCAAAGCATGCGGCATTATCCGCGGCGAGCTTGTTACTACGGACATCGATACCGTTGTTCATTCGAAGAAGCCGTTTAATATGGAGATGTACAACCTGGCTCTTCGCCTTTCCCAATAAGACAAGCCTAAATAACAGATTTGATACCCGCCAGAGCAATTGTTGCTCTGGCGTTCTTTTCGTTTAAATTGGGTTTACATTGGCCTTGTATTCTACATATGGCTAGAATATGGCAAGGAGTGGAATGAAACTGATGAAGCAGGAAGAAACCAAACGCAAGGGCGGAGGAAATTGGCGTCCTTTTCTGAAGCTGATGCTTGAAACCAAGCCGTCCAAATGGATGCTGGGAATTGCTATAGGATTAAGCGTACTGTCTACGGTTGTTGGGCTTGCAGTGCCGTTATTAACGAAAAATGTGGTAGACAGCTTCTCCATTACCGATATAAGCACCATGCAAATCATCGGGTTAGCAATCGCATTCCTTGGTCAGGCGGCCGCATCCGGCGTTTCGATCTATATGCTGAACCGGATTGGGCAAAGCGTTGTCGCGAGCCTGCGTGACAGATTATGGAAGAAGCTGTTGATACTGACCGTGCCCTATTTCGATAAGCATCGGACGGGTGATACGGTTAGCCGGGTCATTAATGATACGGGTATCGTAAAAGGATTGATAACGGAGCATTTGACGGGCTTCTTTAACGGACTTATCTCCATTATTGGAGCGGTATCAATCCTCTTGTTCCTGGATTGGAAAATGACTCTCCTGATGCTGACGGCAGTACCCATTACCATGCTGGTCTTTATTCCGGTCGGCCGGCAGATGACGAAGATATCAAGAGAGCTGCAGGATGAGACGGCCTCCTTCACGACGGTGCTCGATCAGGCGTTGTCCGAAATCCGGTTAGTTAAGTCATCAAATGCAGAAGATTATGAATATAACAACGGCAAGCAGTCCATTATGAAGCTGCTTCGTCTCGGAATTCGCGAAGGAAAGCTGCAAGCCGTTATTTTCCCCATTGTCGGGCTGGTTATGATGGGAATGCTGGTGCTTATTATTGCCTATGGCGGAATGCGCGTCTCGTCCGGTGAGCTGTCGGCTGGCGATCTCGTTGCGTTTATTCTTTATCTGATTCAGATCGTGTTTCCGATTAACCAGATTTCGCAATTTTTCACTCAAATGCAGAAGGCCATTGGGGCAACGGAACGGATTATCGCTACGCTGGATGCCGATGAAGAGCCCATCCATCAGGGACGTCCGCTGCTTAACGCCAGACAGCCCATTGTAGTCGAAGATGTCACGTTTGCTTATGGCGAGCAGGACGATGTTCTTAAGAATATCGATTTCACGCTCCATCCGGGTACGGTCACTGCTATAGTAGGTCCAAGCGGAGGCGGCAAAACAACCCTCTTCTCACTGCTTGAACGATTTTATGAACCGCAGCAGGGGACAGTCCGGATTGGGCAGGATCCCATCTTTGATTTTTCCCTGCATGCCTGGCGCAGCAAGATTGGTTATGTCTCGCAGGAAAGTCCGATTATTGCCGGGACGATCCGGGATAATCTGATCTATGGCACTGGCAGAACGATTACGGATGAGGAGATCAAACAAGCGGCAAAGATGGCTTATGCCGATATCTTTATAGAGGAGCTTCCGGAAGGTTATGAGACCGAGGTTGGCGAGCGCGGCATTAAGCTGTCCGGCGGACAGCGGCAGCGGGTAGCCATAGCCAGAGCTATTCTGCGCGACCCTCAAATCTTGATGCTGGATGAAGCGACCTCAAGCCTCGACAGCAAATCGGAAATCGTAGTCCAGCAAGCGCTCGATAATCTGATGGTCGGCCGTACCACGCTCGTTATCGCGCATCGTCTCTCTACCGTGGTGGATGCCGATCAGATTTTATTTGTGGAGAAAGGGACGATTACGGGAAGAGGCACGCATGAAGAGCTGCTGCAGTCTCACGGGCTATATCGCGAGTTTGCCAATCAGCAGCTGCGTCTGGAGACCGTGAAATAGAGGAGGGGGGATTAAGGATGGCAACCATATTGGTCGTTGACGATGACGCTCATATTAGGGAGCTGGTTACCCATTATTTAAAGACGGAGGGTTTTGAAGTCCTGGAAGCAAACGACGGCGAAGAGGCTTTGGAGGTGCTGGATTCCTCCAAAGCGGATCTTGTTATTATGGATGTCATGATGCCGAACATGGATGGCTGGGAGTTATGTGCGGAGATCCGCGATCATTATGATCTCCCGCGGCTTATGCTGACGGCGAAGGGGGAAACGACCCAGAAGCTGAAAGGCTTCGACCTTGGCGCCGATGATTATCTGGTTAAGCCATTTGAGCCGCTCGAGTTAATCGCCAGAGTGAAGGCGCTGCTCAAGCGCTACCGGATCGCGTCTTCACAGACCGTTCAAGCGGGGGATCTTGTTCTTGACCGGAAGACATATGCCGTTAAGGTCAACGGGCAGAGCATGACGCTTCCCCTCAAGGAGTTCGAACTGCTGTTCAAGCTGGCCAGCTATCCGGGGCAATCGTTCTCGCGCGGGCAGCTGATTGAAGAGATATGGGGGTATGATTTCGAAGGCAACGAAAGGACGCTGGATGTTCATATCAATCGGCTGCGCGAGAGGTTCCCGGAGTCGCAGCACACGTTCCGTATTAGTACAATCAGGGGGCTTGGATACCGTCTGGAGGTACAAGTGCAATTATGAGAGATAAGCTGAAGCTTGTATTGAAGGTTCTCATAAAGCTTGGCCAAATCAGCCTCATGCTGCTGTTTATCACGGGTTGCTGGACCGTTGCTTATTATTTCAGTTACTGGTTATACAACAAAATCAATTGGACTCCCCATCATTATGTTGCTCAACTGTTGAATCTGCTGGGCGGTTTCTTTTTGATGGGGTTAGTCATCCAGTTGATTGGCTTTTTGTTTTTTCACAAACGGCAGAAGGAATTCTCGAATTCGATGAGAGACGCGCTTAGACGGATTGCGCAAGGCGACTTCAAGGTGCGTCTGAACTTCGGCAAGAAGATGGATCCCAGATACACGGAAATCCTTGACGAGATTAACCTGATGGCGGACGGACTCGAGAAGCTGGAGGTGCTTCGGCAGGAGTTCATCTCGGACGTATCGCATGAAATTCAGACACCGTTAACCTCCATTAGCGGTTTTGCCCGTGCTCTGCAGAATGAGTCGCTTGAAAGCGACACCCGAATTAAATATTTGCGTATTATCGAAGGTGAAAGCTCCAGGCTCTCGAAGCTGAGCGAGAATCTTCTCCGGCTCGCTTCCCTCGATTCGGAGAAGCATCCCTTCGAGCCCAAGCGCTACAGGCTGGACCGTCAGCTTGGAACGTTAATCCTGTCTTGTGAGCCGCAATGGACGAACAAGTCCATTGATCTGAACGCGGATCTGGATGATGTCTACGTGCATGCGGATGAAGATCTGCTCAGCCAGGTCTGGATCAACTTGATCAGCAATAGCATTAAGTTTACGCCGGAGGGCGGTCAAATCGATATTACATTAAGACAGACCAATGGTCATGCGGAATTCCGGATCAAGGACACGGGCATCGGCATTGCCGCTGAGCAGCAGGAGCAGATTTTTCAGCGCTTCTTCAAGTCTGACAAGGCGAGGAGCCGCAAAATCGGCGGAAGCGGGCTTGGTCTGTCGCTCGTGAAGAAGATCGTCGAGATGCATCACGGCAATGTCGTGGTTGAAAGCGAGCTGGGCCAAGGCTCCGTCTTTATTGTGACCTTGCCGACGGATTTGTAAGAACTTTGTAAGAAATGGTTACGAGTCCGTTTAGAATTCGGAGTTATGATTAACCATAGATTCAATAACAACTGCAGTCAGGGTGAGTAGTGTTTGTCCATTCGAGTGAAGTTGTATTTGTCGTATGTAGCCATGGTATTCCTGCCAATGGTATTGATCCTTAGCTTTGTTGTTTTTCTGCTGTATGCCGGCGGGATGCAGGATCTTCGGGAATATTTCCAAGTGGAGAAGGAGGAGAAGACGAATCAATCCTTGATCTACGGGGAGCTGAAATATGTCATTGAGAATGATACCGACAAGCTTTCGTCGCCCGGCTATTTGGATAATCTTCAGCTAAGGCTGGCTGAACAGTGGGCAGGTATCATTATTGCCAAGGACGGAATCATCTCCGATGTCCCGGTATTTCTGAAGGAGCTGTCTCCAAATGAGGATTGGCAAGGTTTGTTTAACGAATCGCCGGATTCGGTTTCCTTCAAAGCCTTCAAATTTCAGATCAATGATATCTCCTTCCAATATCCGGATGGCCACGACGGTCAAATCCTGCTGCTTAGGCGGTATGATGTGGTTCCGCCTTTGTGGCGGCCGGTGGGCGCTTTGTTTTTTAGCGCGGTTGTTGGACTCACGAGCCTGCTCCTTACCTATTTTGTCTCCCGCAGCATTATTCGGCCGATCCATGCGCTGAAGTCGGCTGCTCTGCAGATCAAGGACGGCGATTTATCTCAGCAGGTCGTCGTCAAGGGAAAAGGAGAGGTCGCCCAGCTTGCCGCCGCTTTTGATGCCATGAGGCTCCAGCTTAAGCAATCCATTGACCAGAGCCTGCAGTATGAGGATAACCGAAAGCAGCTGTTGTCTCATATTTCCCATGATTTGAAGACGCCAATCTCCGCTATTAAAGGTTATGTGGAAGGGATCATGGACGGCATAGCCAACACGGACGAGAAGCGGGAGCGGTATATCCAGACGATCTATCATAAGGCCAACGATATGGACCAACTGATTGATGAGCTGTTTTTATTCTCCAAGCTCGATTTGCACAAGGTTGCTTTTGATTTCAAGACGATTGATATGGTTAAGTACCTGGAGCACTTCTTGGAGGAGCAGCGTTTTGATCTGGAGAAATCCGGTGTGCAGCTAAGCTTCGAGGCTTATTCCAATCAGCCGCTTCTCATTGCAGCCGATCCGGACAAGCTTGGCCGGGTGCTGACGAATATTCTGAACAACTCCGAGAAATATATGGGACAGCTTCCGGCATCCGCAGACAAGAGGGTGAAGGTATCGGTTAGAGAGCAAGGCAATCATGTACGGGTCATGATCGAAGATACGGGACCGGGTATCGAGAAGGAAGATCTTCCTTATATCTTCGACAGGTTCTACCGGGCTGAGCAGTCCCGAAATTCCGAGACCGGCGGAAGCGGACTTGGTCTTGCGATCGTCAAACAAATTATTGAAGGGCATGGCGGTGCGGTTTGGGCGGAAAATGCAGAGAATGGCGGAGCCAGATTCTGCTTGCTTCTCCCCAGAACGCTGCCGGTTAGAACGGTGACAGAGCATGAAGAGCATATTAATCATTGAAGACGAGAAAGCCATTGCCGAACTGGAGCGGGATTATCTGGAAAGCCATGGTTTCTCCGCGGAGATTGAAGGCCGCGGGGATATCGGGCTGCAGAAGGCGTTAGGCGGTTCCTATGATTTGATTATTCTGGATGTCATGCTGCCCAAGCTGGACGGATTCGAAATTTGCCGGCAGATTAGGCAGGCGAAGAATATTCCGGTGCTCATGGTCACGGCCAAGAAGGAAGATATCGATAAGATCAGGGGGCTTGGGCTTGGCGCGGATGACTATATGACCAAGCCGTTTAGTCCAAGCGAGCTCGTCGCAAGGGTAAAGGCGCATCTGGCGAGATACGAACGGCTGACAGCTGACCGGGGCGAAAGCCATGAGCAGATCGGCATCCGGGGACTCTTGATTGATAAGACCTCCAGACGTGTAACGATTCATGACCGTGAGGCGATGCTGACCTCCAAGGAATATGACTTGCTTCTGCTGCTTGCCGCGCATCCCAACCGGGTATTTGAGAAAGAAGAGCTGTTCGAGCGAATTTGGGGTCTTGATTCGAATGGCGACGCAGCTACGGTAACGGTTCACATTCGGAGGCTGCGTGAGAAAATCGAACATGATCCGTCGAACCCGCAATATATCGAGACGATATGGGGAGTCGGATACCGGTTCAAAGTTTAGACAATAGAGAAGGAGTGGGAAGGTTTGAAGAGCATTATCAAGTTCTCGCTGAACAACAAATTTGCGTTATGGATTATGACGGTTATTGTCTTGTTCGCGGGCCTGTATTCGGGGCTCAACATGAAGATGGAGACACTTCCGGATATCACAATTCCGATTGTGAGCGTGTCAACGGTTCTTCCGGGCGCTGCGCCTGAAGAGGTAATGGAGAAAGTAACCAAGCCAATCGAGCAGCGGACACGGAATATGGAGGGAGTAGACAGCGTAAGCTCCACTTCCTACGAAAATGCTTCATCGATCATTATTCAATATAAATACGGAACGAATATGGAAAAGGCAGAGAGCGAAGTGAAAAGCCTGCTTGCTGATATCGCTCTGCCTGAAGGGACGCAAGATCCGAGCGTATCCCGGATCAGCCTTAACGCTTTTCCGGTAATCTCGCTCAGCATCTCTGACGATAGTCAAAGCCTGGAACAGCTCTCCGCGTTGGTGGAAGGAACGATTTTGCCGGAGCTGCAAGGCGTAAGCGGAGTAGCTGATGTGCAGGTCTCGGGTCAGAACGTGAAAGAAGGCCAACTCGAATTTGATCAGGCGAAGCTTGCTCAGTATGGCTTGACAGAAGATGCGGTTAAAGGAATAATTCAGGCTTCTGCCGTGAAAGCTCCGCTCGGGATATTTGAATTCGGGGATTCGGAGAAAACGCTTGTTGTAGACGGCAATGTCACGACGGAAGAAGATTTGAACAACCTTGTTCTTATGCCAAACGTTAAGCTTAGCGATGTGGCGAAAGTGACAGTGGAAGGCAAGGCGGAATCCGTTTCCCGCACGAACGGAAAAGATTCGATCGGGATTAACATTGTAAAATCAGCTGACGCGAATACGGTAGACGTTGTTAACAATGTGAAAGACGTTATCAAGAAAATGGAGGAGAGCAATGACAGTCTGACGATTGTCAATACTCTGGACCAAGGCAAGCCGATTGAGAAATCGGTAGAAACGATGATTACTAAAGCCGTTATCGGCGCTTTGTTTGCGGTTCTTATTATCATGATCTTCTTGCGTGACATCCGTTCCACCATTATAGCCGTCGTATCGATCCCGTTATCGATTCTGATTGCGATGCTTCTGCTCAGTCAGATGGATATTACGCTTAACATCATGACGCTCGGCGCAATGACCATCGCGATTGGCAGGGTAATTGATGACTCGATTGTCGTCATTGAAAACGTGTATCGACGAATGGCGCTTAAGGAAGAGAAGTTGAAGGGGAAAGAGCTCATTCTGGCAGCTACAAGCGAGATGTTCGTTCCCATTATGTCTTCGACTCTCGTAACGATTGCGGTATTCCTGCCAATGGCATTCGTATCCGGCATGGTTGGCGAAATCTTTACGCCGTTTGCCTTAACTGTCGTATTCGCCTTGCTGGCATCCTTGCTTGTTGCCATTACCGTTGTGCCGATGCTGGCGCATATGATGTTCAAGAAAGGCATCAAAGCCGGCAAAGCTGTCGACCACGACAAGCATGGCCGTTTGGCTACCTGGTACAAAGGCGCGTTGTCCTGGTCCCTTAATCATAAGTGGATTACATCGATCATTGCGATTGTTCTGCTTGTAGGCAGTATTTGTCTCACACCGCTTATTGGTATGAGCTTCCTGCCTGGCGATGAGCAGAAATCCATGATTGTTACTTATAACCCTGCTCCGGGCGAGACCAAAGAGCAAGTTGAAGCGATGGCTCTGAAGGCCGAAGAGGAATTGATGAAGCGTGAGGGCATTGATATCGTTCAATACGCGGTTGGCGGTTCTAATCCGTTTAGCCCTGCAGCTTCGAAGCAAGCTTTGTTCAACCTGACTTACGATGAAGACATGAAAAACTTTGCTGACGAGAAGGAAAAAGTCGTTCCTCTCCTTCAAACGCTCGGCGGCAAAGGGGAATGGAAAGAGCAAGACTTTGGCGGTGGCGGCGGTGTAGGCGGCTCAACCATCTCCATGGTTGTCTATGGTCCGGATATGGATTCGCTTGATCCAGTCGTAAATGATTTGATGGCGAAATTGAAGGAAAATAAGGATTTGGAGAAAGTCGATTCCAGCCTTGCAGAACGTTATGATCAATACCGTCTTGTAGCGGATCAGTCGAAGCTGAGCCAATACGGACTGTCAGCTGGTCAGGTAGCTATGGCGCTTAGCCCGGTTCGAGACAATCCGGTGCTGACTACAATTAAAAAAGACAATGAAGATGTGAATGTGTACGTTAAGGTTGATGCGAAGACGTACAAAGATAAATCCGATCTTGAGAATGTAACCATTAAGTCGCCTGTTACAGGTGCCGAGGTACCTCTGAAGGATGTTGTAACGATCGAGGAAGGCAAGTCGCCGAATACGATTACTCGCCTTGACGACCGTATTAATGCTGAAGTAACAGCGGATGTGGTCTCGTCCAATGTTGCTGCCGTATCGAGCGACCTGCAGAAAATGATTGATGAAATGAAACTGCCTGCTGGCGTTGATATCAAAATCGGCGGCGTAACCGAGGATATGCAAGAATCGTTTATGCAGCTTGGACTTGCAATGCTTGCTGCAATCGCCGTAGTATACCTCGTTCTTGTTATCACATTCGGCGGTGCGCTTACACCATTTGCGATCCTGTTCTCACTGCCATTCACCGTTATCGGGGCACTGGTTGGCTTGTATATCGCAGGAGAAACGATCAGTGTTACCGCTATGATCGGTATGCTGATGCTTATTGGTATCGTCGTAACGAACGCGATTGTTCTCGTCGACCGGGTTATTCATAAACAAAAAGAAGGATTGTCGGTTCGCGAAGCCTTGCTGGAAGCAGCAGGAACTCGTCTGCGCCCTATTCTGATGACTGCAATTGCTACGGTAGGCGCGCTCTTGCCGTTGGCACTCGGTTTCGAATCAGGCGGTCTGATCTCCAAAGGTATGGCGATTACCGTTATTGGCGGTTTGATCAGCTCGACGCTGCTCACGCTGATCTTTGTACCGATGGTTTACGAACTGTTCAACCGCAAGAAAAAAGCTAAGGCTATTGCTGAGTAACTCGTTAGTCAAATTAAAAGGCTTCTTCGATCCGTAATCGGTCGAAGAAGCCTTTTTTTATTCTGGTAAGCGGAGGTGGTTATTTCGAGTCGGGCGTGACTTTTGCGCGTGCATCAGTACTTAACACCCTCTGAATAATTGTTGCCGGCATTCCATAACAAGTACTCGTCTACACCTGAATCATGGAGCGCTTTGATCTGTGCTTCAACCTCGGGCGCCCCGTATTTGATGTAATGTCCTTTACCAAGCCAGCTTGCTGTAAAATCCTGAATCCATGGCCGGATAATTGGCTTTTTGTCACCGATGGGGTCGAGCTTCTTATGCGTATCCTTCATTGCCCCGGCAATAGTCGCGTACGGGCTTTTGTCAGGATCCTGCTGATCGAACCAGCCCGTGCTGTAATGGCTTGGATAGATCATGGGCGAGATGACGTGAACATCGCTGGAGATCTTAACAAAATCCTGGCCGATGCCCTCTGCGGCCGGTACAGACGCCGC
Organism: Paenibacillus glycanilyticus; assembly: GCF_023715145.1. Taxonomy (GTDB): domain Bacteria; phylum Bacillota; class Bacilli; order Paenibacillales; family Paenibacillaceae; genus Pristimantibacillus; species Pristimantibacillus glycanilyticus_A. The sequence continues at coordinate 476,226 of NZ_JAMBNP010000002.1, forward strand.
ATAACCGAATATATCGACGGAGACGCGGACGCCAAGCGGCTCCAGCTGCTCTCTGGCGTATTGCACGAAGCCGGCTACCGCATCAACGCGGCTTTGATCCGTTTTGGTATAGGTGAGGGAATCCGCTTTTTTCTCGAAGCCTTCCGGGAATCGAACATAGTCAAATTGGATTTCTTTAAAGCCCAGTTTAACGGCTTCCTTGGCAATCGCGACATTGTACTCCCATACTTCGGGCATGTACGGATTAACAAAGCTGTCCCCGTTGCCGTTCGCCCACAGGGAGCCGTCTGAATGACGATAGGAGAATTCCGGATGCTTCTTGGCAAGCACGGTATCCTTGAACACCACAATCCGGGCAATCGGGTAGACGTTATGCGTTTCGAGCTTGCCCATGAGCGCTTGGATATTCGAAATGTATTTCTGCGTCGTACCCAGCTTCAGAAGCTCGGGTGTCTTGGTCGGATAGGTTATGTATCCGTTATCATCTTTAATGTCAATGACCATGCTGTTGAGCTCTGTATCATCCATGAGCTTCAGCAGCGAGTTCAGACGCGATCCACCGGCGCTGTGAGCCGTTACATAGACCCCTTTGACTGCTGGGGCGTCCGGCTGCGGATCCTTCTTCATGCCGTCTTCTATCGCTTCTGGCGGCGTGGTTGTGCTTGCGGGCACTGCTTGAATGATCGTTTTACCTGCAGCTGCATTAAATAGCGAGGCGGCCAGCTGCTTGGAGGCGGCATTTTCTTCGCCGGTTCCCGTAACAAGATGATACAACAGCATCAGCGTCGAAAAAATGATATCCATATTATGCCCTCTCCCCGTTAGCGTTTTCTTCCAAATTATAAAGCAGAAGAAGGTTCGTGGCATTATTTTTTTTCAACCAGGGCAAATCTAAGCAGGCAATTGTTTCATGTTCGTCGCATACAAAAAAGCCTGCCGGACTTGTCGTCCAGGCAGGCTCATACGCTACTTTATTCACCCGATATGTCATTGCAGTAAAGCTTCTATTTGATGCTCGCAAATGCTGTGCTGTACGATTTCTCTTGCATCTTCCGGTTCCAGAACGGCTAATCCATCCCGCAGCACGATGTTAATCGCAAGCTCGCGCTTCGTAAGGAAAGAACTTAGCTCGGGCACCAGCTTTTCCACAATCTGTGACAATGTGACTGTTTCCATATCCACCTGAGCATCACCCTTTCATCATAGGTTCAGGGCAAATCATATGGCAAGAAAACAAAAATAACGGGATAACCACATTATAACAGGATGAATTGTAAAAACATAGGGATATGTATATGATTCCATGTTTGTCTATTATTCTTTGGACTAATCCTTTGGCCGACGGAAGTCGCCTATGACCCCAACGGTCTCAACGATATTTACGAAAGCGCGGTTATCAACGGTTGCGATCGTCTTCCGCAGCTCGGCCAGCTCATATCGAGTCCGGACGGTCATCAGCATATCCTGGTCGGCGGAAGTAAATGCGCCTCTGGTTTTTATTATCGTAATGCCGCGAGGGTGGCTTAGCAGCTTGGCCAGCATTTCCTCGGTCTTGGTCGTAATAATAAAGGCCGTTACTTTAATATGCCGGACGTGGATGATATCGACCACTTTTCCCGCAATATAGATGGACAGCAGGGAGTAGAGCGCCAGATTCCAATCCTTCGTGTAGAGAACGAGGGCAGCGATAACAAGGCCGTTTAAGGTGAAAATAATGGAACCGACGGGCAAGTCCCTTTTTCGTGTTATAATGGATGCGATGATGTCAAATCCCCCCGAGGAGCCTCCGTACCGAAGTGTCATGCCGGTGCCTATGCCAAGTATAATGCCGCCGAAAACAGAGCCAAGCACGATATCTTTGGCAATCGCTGCGACAGGAATGAGCTGGAGAAACAACGTTGAAGCCAGCACGGTGTACATGCTCCAAATGATAAATCGCCTTCCCACAATAAACCAGCCCCAGACTAGAACCGGAACATTTAGCACCAAATACAGCCAGCCGATATTTCCGCCCGTAATATAGCCGATCATCATGGCTACGCCGGACAGACCGCCGCTAAGCAATTGATGGGGGATAAGGAATAAATTAAATGCGCCCGCTATGAGCAAAGCGCCTATCGTCATCACGGCTGCCGTAACGGCAGGCTTGAAAGTCCATTTGTTCATTTTAGGTTAGCTCCATGACAGAATTTGGTATATTTCAGCGGTTGTTAATCTATGGTAGTATGGCTTTTTGACCATTGCTGGTATTCGTAAGTTGTTATGTGCTATAATGGTTTGGATATTTTTTAGTAGGCTGCAGATAAAAGGAGTATGAGAAGAGTTTGAAAACATTTGCTGAATTTGGCCTGGAACCTAAAGTGTTGCAGGCAATTACGGAGCTTGGATTTGAGGAATCTACCCCAATCCAAGACAAGTCGATCCCTATTGCTATGTCAGGGAGCGATATGATTGGTCAAGCACAGACGGGTACAGGCAAAACGGCTGCATTCGGAATTCCGTTGATTAACAAAATTCCGACTAGCGAAGAACGCATCGTCGCATTAATTATGACGCCGACCCGTGAGCTTGCTATCCAAGTAGCAGACGAGATCGGGAAGCTGACTAAATACAAAGGTCTTCGTTCACTGCCAATTTATGGCGGACAAGAAATCGGTCGCCAGATTCGCGCGTTGAAGAAGAAGCCGCAAATCATTATCGGTACACCGGGCCGTTTGCTGGACCATATTAACCGCAAGACTATCAAGCTTGAAGACGTTCAAACCGTTGTTCTTGACGAAGCGGACGAAATGCTGGACATGGGCTTCATGGAGGATATCCAAGCCATCCTGAAGCAAGTTCCGGAAGAGCGCCAAACTTTGCTGTTCTCGGCAACTATGCCTCCGAACATTCAGAAGCTGGCACAGCAATTCCTGAAAAACCCGGAGCATGTATCGGTTATACCGAAGCAAGTAACGGCACCGCTTATCGAACAAAACTATATTGAAGTGCATGAGCGTCAAAAGTTCGAAGCTCTGTCTCGACTGCTCGATATGGAATCTCCTGAGCTCGCAATTATTTTCGGTCGTACGAAACGTCGTGTTGATGAGCTGAGCGAAGGCTTGCAAAAGCGCGGCTACTCCGCAGACGGCCTGCATGGTGACCTGTCGCAGAACCAGCGCGATAACGTAATGCGCAAATTCCGTGACGGCAGCATCGATGTCCTTGTTGCTACAGACGTAGCGGCACGCGGACTTGACGTTTCCGGCGTAACCCATGTTATTAACTTCGACCTGCCGCAAGACCCGGAGAGCTATGTTCACCGTATCGGCCGTACTGGCCGCGCAGGCAAAGAAGGCTCGGCTTACTCGTTCGTGACGCCTCGTGAAACGGATCACCTGCACTTCATCGAGAAAGTTACGCGTCAACGTATCAACAAGAAACCATTGCCAAGCCTTGCGGAAGCAATCGAAGGCAAACAACGCCTTACGGCTGAACGCGTTCTTGAAATTGTTCAAAATGATGATTTCACAGAATACAAAGGCATCGCTATCCAATTGCTCGAGCAATACGATTCCGTGCATCTGATGGCAGCAGCCCTCAAATTGCTCACTGGCGAGAAGAAAGACGTTAACGTTGAACTGACGCCGGAAGAGCCGCTTCGCGCTAAGAAACGCAAGCCGGATATCCGTTCGAACGGACGCCGTTACTCCGGCGGATCGTTTGGCGGCGGCAACCGCGGAGGTCAAGGCGGAAGCGGCGGCGGAGGCTACCGCGGCCGTGACGACAAACGCAGCAGCGGCGGTTCCCGTGGCGGCTACGAAGGCCGTAACCGTGACAACAACGGTGGCGGACGCGGACGCAGCGGCGAAGGCCGCAGCAGCAGCGAGCCGCGCCGTCCGAAATATTCGTCTGAAGACTTCGTAAACAACTAAGTTATGTAGATCAGGGGAAGTCCGTGATGCCTAGCGGGCATCCGGGCCTTCCCTTTTTTCATAATCATGATCTTAATCTATGAGGGTAGGGGCGAATCAAATGGAACCAAAAGGCCTTGTTGGCGGTTTGTATCGGATTTCCGAATGGATAATGCGTCTGGCGGTCATTAACATCTTATGGCTGGTGTGTTCGATTCCGTTTGTATTTATCGCTTGGAGCGGACTGCTTGCAGCCCCGGCGGATACGACTGATTCAGCCATTACGAGTCAGGTGTATGCAACATTAATCATGATGGCGGTAATTGCTCCATTCACGCTATTCCCAGCTACGGCGGCCATGTTCACGATTGCGCGCAAATGGGTTATGGGTGAAGTCGATGTACCTATGTTCAAAACGTTTTTCCGCGGTTACAAAGAGAACTATTTGCAAAGTATGATCGGCGGTATTTTCTATTCGCTAGTCCTCGGCATTATGATTATTGATTTTATTGTTTATCAGGATCAGTTCAATTTGTTCTCTTACTTGTACCTGGCGATCTGCCTGTTGCTTGTAGTTTCCTTATTTAACTTCTTCTCGATGCTTGTGCATTATCATATGAAAACGTTTCAATTACTGAAAAACGCGATTCTGATTACGATCGGACGTCCAATCCGTTCGTTCTCGACGGCCGTTATGGCCGCTGCGGTGATGTACTTCAGTACGCAGTACACGTTCCTTATTCCGTTCTTCATGGGCAGCGTTATTGCCTATCTGTCGTTCTGGAATTTCCATTTGATCTACCGCAAGCTTCAGGATCAGATGGAGAATGAGAAGAAGAAGGCAGAGGAAGCGCAGGAAAACGAGCTTGCCGATCTTAAGGATTCGGAAAGAGACCGGAACCAGTAAATAGCAGCAAGCACAAGTTTACTTTTGCCGGATTAACGTCTATAATAGCAATACATCCTGCGATGTTCGTTTCGGCTTTACGTTGTTTTGAACCAATGGCTGTTTCTAGGGAGACCAACATTGAAACGCGGCTGACAAGCCCTCAAAAAGGGATTTCAAAAACGTTTCTGCGGACACCCACCTGCGAGAGCGGGTTCAGAAACATGTGAGTCGGACGGCATAGGCGGGTTTTTTTCTTGCCATTATAGAGACCGGCAGTTCCTTGGTCATCCGGTTGCGATGATCAAGGGGCTGCTTTTGTATGTTAAAACATGTTTTATGGTCTTTTTTCAAGGGTGTAAACATGCTACAATTATTTTTGACGTACATAGATGCTAGAGGGGGAGATCATCGTTGTTGAAGCGCACTCTAATCGGACTGCTTCGCAGTCACGAAGCGACGGGCGATAAAGCTAAAGACCCACTGCTCAAATCACATATCTACAAACTTTCGAAGGAAAAAGCATGGGAAGAAGTTGTGTCCACCCTGAAGAAAATGCAGGGCTACAAGCTGCTCCACGAAGTGAAGTCAGTTGGGGAGATTGTCCTGGAGAAACGTACGATGACGGGACGTACAATGGATATTACGGTTACCGTTATCAGCGTTAATCCTGTTACCTCGGCAGTTGATATTTATTCCGCTTCCAAAGGATCGCTGGGAGATCTTGGTTCCAATTACCGGGTTATTCTTGATATTTACCGGACTCTGGACAAGAAGCTCGCCGCTTTCAAGGCTTAATGAGGAATCACATAAAAAATGAAAAAAGCGAGGAAGGTTAATCCTTCACTCGCTTTAAAAAAAATTTTATTCGGCGATAATGACAACCTCTAAACGCGGTCGCACAACTTTGAACGGCCCCGGTAGAGGTTTTCTCATGCGTAAATTATACGAGCGCTTTAACCGCGTTGATCGCTTGCTCGTAATTTGGATGTTCGGTCATTTCGGACAGATATTCCACGTATTGTACTTTATCGTTTGCATCGATGACGAAGATAGCGCGCATATCAAGGCCAAATTCCTTTATGTATACACCGTAAGCTTGACCGAAGTCATGCGATTTGAAGTCCGACAGCATAACAACTTTGTCTACGCCTGCCGCACCGCACCAGCGGGATTGCGCGAAAGGTGTATCAACGCTTACTGTCAGCACGGCAACATTGTCGCCAAGCGACGCGGCTTCTTCATTGAAACGGCGGGTTTGTGCGTCGCACACGCCAGTGTCGATGGAAGGAACAACGCTGATCAGTTTTACTTTACCTGCGAAATCTTTTAAGGATACGGAGTCAACAAGCGATTTGTTGATTGTGAAATCTGGAGCTTGGTCTCCAACTTTTACTTCCGGTCCGATTAATGTAATAGGATTGCCTTTAAATGCGGCAACGCCAGTGCGTTCTTGTGACATAATGGATATGTCCTCCTTCTCACGTTTAAGGTTTGTAACAGGTTATATTATAAGCTTTATGAATCGGCATTGTCCAATGGTTGGAAGGGGAGATTCGTAATGATTTTCTTAAGATATGAAAGCTTTCGCGGATATCTGCGCGCCTATCCGGTTACTTCCGTCATCATTGCGCTTAATCTCGTTTATTTCATCGTAACGGCCGTGACAGGGGATATTAACGACGGATATCATTTGGTTCAGACAGGCGCGTTTGTCAGCTTTATGCCGGATAATCCGTATGGATTGGATGAGCCGTGGCGGCTTGTTACCTCGATGTTTATGCACTCCAGCATGCAGCATATCTTCTTTAACATGTTCTCGATCCTTGTGTTTGCACCACCCCTGGAGAAGCTGCTCAAGCCGGTAAAATACGCTGTTTTTTATCTGCTATGCGGTATTATCGCAAATCTGCTTACCGGAGCCGTGCATGGATTGTTCGGCAACGAGCAGACCATTTATTTATCTACCGGAGCTTCCGGGGCTATATACGGAGTATTCGGAGCTTTTCTATACATCGCATTATTCCGCAAAGCGTGGCTTGATCCAGGCTCGCGGAAAACAGTATATATCATTCTCGCCTTTGGTCTTGTCTACTCGCTGATTACGCCTAGCGTAAGCCTGCTAGGGCATGTAGGCGGAGGAGTCGCAGGTTTCCTGCTGTATGGTTTATTAGACCGCGCTATGACGAAGAAACGGCGCATGTATTAGAATCAGGATGTACGGGAGAGATAAGGAGACATTATGGAACTACGACAGCTTTATTATTTTGTGAAGGTTGCCAAAAAAGAACACGTGACGCAAGCGGCAGAAGAGCTGCATGTTGCGCAATCTGCAGTCAGCCGTCAAATTCATCAGCTTGAAGAGGAGCTGGGAGTTAAACTGTTCTTGCAGAAAGGGCGCAATCTGCAGCTGACGCCGGTTGGACAATTGTTTCTTAAGCGTGCGGAAGTCATTCTCGAGGATCTGGAGAAGGCCGTAGTGGAGATCCACGAGTTTATGGATCCGGAAAAAGGGGAGATTCGTCTGGGCTTCCCGCATAGCCTCGGCGTATCCGTCGTTCCTCAGGTCGTGGCATCCTTCCGCAAGCTTCATCCTAATGTCAAATTCCGCTTCCGTCAGGGCATGTACCCTTCCTTGATTCGAGACATGGTGAAGGGAGAGATTGATCTGGCCTTCATCTCGCCGTTTCCGGATGAGCATGAGCAGGTATGCGGTCAAGTGCTGCTAACGGAGGAGCTCTACGCGATACTTCCGCCTAATCACCCGCTGGCGGGTGAACAGGAGATTGATCTCAACCAGCTGCAGGACGATACTTTTGTCATGTTCAGCGAAGGCTACTCCTTGCGGCCAATTGTATGGGAAGCCTGTCAGGAGGCCGGATTTACCCCAAAGATCGGTTTTGAAGGCGAAGAGACTGAGACCATCAGAGGACTGGTTGCGGCCGGCATGGGGGTAAGTCTGCTGCCGGAGATGGCTTTGTATCATACCGGGGTGCTGCAATCGGCAAAGGTCCGCATACGGTCACCAAGGGTAACGAGAAATATCGGCATCATTCATCGTTCGAACGAAAAAATGCCGCTTGTGGCTAAAGTGTTCCACAGCTTCTTATTAAGATATTTTAACGAGCTTGAAGATAAGCAGGGAAAAACGGAAACGGTAATCACTTAGGTAATTGCCGTTTCTAAATATCGGCTAATAAAAAAGGGATGTACCAACGTCATTTAGTGACGGATGGGACATCCCTTTTGTTCATTTAATCATCATTGTTCGAGGACGTGAAGATCATAATGTATTTGACCAGCTCCAGCAAGGAGATCAGCGCTGCTGCTACATAAGTCAGGGCAGCTGCGTTCAGCACCTTCGCTACGCCGCGTTCTTCTTCGTTGGTAATAAAGCCTTCGGCAACCATCAGATCACGTGCGCGGTTACTTGCGTTAAACTCAACCGGCAAGGTGATCACTTGGAAGGCGACGGCAACCGAGAAGAAGATGATGCCGAGTCCGACCAGGTTCATTGCGTGGAACAGGAATCCGGCAATGAGCAGAAACGGTGCAATACCAGATGCGATGTTGACGACCGGGAAGATCCGGTGGCGAAGCACAAGCATCGGATAATGTACCTTGTGCTGAATGGCGTGACCAACTTCGTGACAAGCAACCGCAACCGCGGAGATCGAGCTTTCATAATAGACCTGCTCGGACAATCTTACTACGCGGTGAATCGGATCGTAGTGGTCCGACAAGGTGCCGCGCACAGGCTCGATAGGCACGTCATGCAAGTCATTGGCATCCAGCATTCGTCTTGCTGCCTGGTAACCGGTCATGCCATAGGTTGTTGGTACGCCGGCCCATTTGTTAAACGTTCCTTTCACCCGAAACTGCGCCCATATGGATAGAGCGAACGCGATCAGGATAAGGAAGTCCATAGGGTGAAAAAACATGTGATCATACCTCCATTAGAATAATCAGGGTTTGCATCGATGGGACAAATGCTTACATGAAGGGTCCCTTGTTAATAAGAAGCATTAACGCTTCGATACAAGCTGCGGTTTGGGGCATGAGGCGCGTATACAGGCGATTCGCTTGTCTCGGCTTCAGCTGCTTGATCACGGGCTCCAGCTCTTTTACTTCGCGCTCCAGCTGGCTTAAATGATGCTGCAGATCCGTAAGCTTCTGAGAAACCTGCTCCTCGGCCGTAATCTTGCTCCAGCCCTCCAAAGCTTCCCTGATTTCGTCCAGCGTATATTTTTCTTGCTTCATTTGTTCGATACGTTTGAGTCTGACTAAAGTTTCATCTTGATATAAGCGATAGTTTTTGGCGGAACGTTCCGATGGTTCTATTAGGCCCATGGAAGTGTAGTAATCAATCGTCCTGGAGCTGACATTCGCTAACTTGGCAAGCTCACCTATACGATAAAGCTTCGTATCCCCAATCTCTCCACCTTCTTTCAATAATACTGTTCCTTAATCATAATCGGAAAGTAACCGTACAGTCAAACGTGTTACATGAATGTACAAATTTCGCCTCATTATTGAAAGATAGTAAATTCTGATTCAAAAGTAATAGACTCAAAATGCGAAGAATATATAGGCAATAGAACCAATTCCCTAGCTCATTTGTGAAAAAACTTAACATTCCGTTCGTTTTTAGACACGAACGTTAGATTTTTTTTCTGATTTAGAAGATTATATATTGTCAAATTAGGTGCTTCTGACTATAATGACATTAAGTCTTTCCTAACATGTTAGTAAACATCACATTAAGGGAGTGGTCGTATTGATTAAGAAAATGGTGTTAACTTTAGCTGCATTATGTTTGGTGTTTCCGGCAATGGCGTTTGCCGATGACCCGACGGCAGGAACACTTAACATGGGAATTAACTCGCTTTGGGTAATGGTAGCCTTCGTGCTCGTATTGCTCATGCAAGGCGGCTTTATTCTATTAGAAACAGGTTCCACACGAATGAAAAACGCAGGCCACGTGGCCGGCAAAACAATCTTTACAGCAGGCCTTGCAGCATTGATTTACTGGGCCGTTGGTTATGGCTTCGCATTTGGAGCTGACAGCTCGATTAACGGATTTATCGGCTTTGGCGATTTCCTGTTTGATCCTTCTATTATAAGTGTGGATGACGGACTACCTACTACATTGTTCTTCCTGTTCCAATTGGCTTTCGCGGTTGTATCCCTGTCCATCGCATGGGGCGGCTTCGCAGAACGCGCTAAATTGTCCTCTTACTTCATCTTTACGATTGTCTTTATTGGTGTTATCTATCCTATCGTGGCTCACTGGATCTGGGGCGGCGGCTGGCTTGCAAAAGACGGCGCGCAAGACTTTGCAGGCTCGACGGTTGTTCACTTGTCCGGCGCAATTGCGGCATTCGCGGCAACGGTATTGCTGAAACCGCGGATTGGCAAATACAACAAAGACGGCTCTGCTAACGAAATTTCCGGTCACAACCAAGTGTTTACGGCACTTTCCGTATTGCTGCTGTGGGTTGGCTGGTTCGGCTTCAACGCTGGTTCTACTCTTGCAATCGGCGACGGCTTCTTTGGTTATGTAGGCTTTACTACCATGCTGGGTGCAGGCGCTGGCGCAGTTGCGGCCCTTCTGATTTCGTGGGCGGTTAACGGCAAAGCGGATATCACAACTATGCTGAACGGTACGCTCGCCGGTCTCGTTGCCATTACGGCATCTTGTGCATTCGTAGAGCCATGGGCTGCGGTAGTTATTGGTCTGGTAGCTGGCGTGCTCGTATTCTACAGCGCGAAATTCTTCGAAAAAATCAAAGTCGACGATCCGATCTACGCAATGTCCGTACACGGCGCCGCTGGTATCTGGGGTACGCTGGCTAACGGTATCTTCGCAACGGATGAGCTTGCTTCTAAAGTAGGCGTAGGTCAAGGCGGTCTGATTGATACGGGCAGCTGGCACCAACTGGGCGTTCAAGCGCTGTCGGTATTGGTGTGCGGAGCATTCGTTCTGGCTGCATCGTTCCTGGTACTGTTCATTATCAAAGCAACAATCGGCTTCCGCGTAACGGAAGAGCAAGAAATTATCGGTCTTGACCTTAGTGAGCATGGCGCTTATGGTTATCCTGAGCAACTTAAAAAAGGTCAAGGCATCCAAGGTTAATGTTAGGTTTGTTGGACTGACCTGAGGGGAGAGGCGGCGGATGGGCGATCCGGTACGTGTGCAGCTTCTGAAGCAAATCGGCAAAGCCGATAACGTGAATGTACTGCGCAGTTTGCGGGATCAAGTACACGAGCATATGAAAGGTATTCTCCAAATGAGTCCGGTCGAACAATTCAACGAACAATTAAATGAGCTGCATGATTCGGTGATATGCCGCTCTATCATACTAGCGGAAGCGGAAATGGCACGGTTGGGGATGGGTTCTCCCCCCGTGCCTTACGCGTATCTATTGTTCGGCAGCGGAGGACGTCAGGAACAGACGCTGTCGAGTGATCAGGACAGCGGCATTGTTTATGAAGACTCCGTTATGGATTCGGAGGAGGCCAGGGCTTATTTTCAGCAACTAACCTCAAACATCGTCTCGATTTTGCAACAGTCCGGCTATCCGTTATGCGAGGGCAATGTGCTGAGCAATAACCCGGAGTGGTGTATGTCGTTAACCGAATGGAAGGTCAAGCTGAATGACTGGTTTGCGGAGCCGGCCTGGGAAGCCGTTCGGTACTTGTTAATTATGGCTGACGGACGATCGGTATATGGCGATCATCGTCTGGCCTTTGAACTAAAGGATCATTATTTCAATAATGTAATCGAATATCCGAATATTACGAGGCGGATGCTCGATAATACGATGCGCCATAAGGTGCTGCTCGGATTATTCGGCCATTTGCTGAAGGAGCAATATGGATCGGATGCGGGCAGTCTTGATATTAAATACGGCGCGTATATCCCGCTTGTTAACGCGATTCGGTTATTGGCTCTTCAAGCAGGCATTCGGGATACGTCAACGTTATCGAGGATTCGGGCGCTTGCTATGCATGATCAATTGCTATCGGAAGAAGCGGCGTCGTATGAACAGGCTTTCCGGCTGTTTCTCCGTCTGCGGTTGATGACAACGGAGCAGAACGAGGACGGTCTGTACGCCAATAACGGGAAGCTCTCCAGCCGGAGCTTGTCGAGGGAAATGACCGAGGAACTGAAAAGTTCGCTGAGGACCGGGAAGAGGCTGCAGCGGAAGGTATTCAAACGTACAACGGGCAGGCTGAGGTAAGGCGGTGGTGAAGGGAAATGAAGGAACCAAAAGGCGTCGGGCGGATGTGGAACTTGTATAAAATGGGAGGTTTTACGCCTGCTCTTGCCTCTATGCTGGGCTCGCAAAATGCTCAGCAGATGGCATTTATACGTTCTATCAACAAGGAGCAGCGCAAACAGTCCATGCTGGATATGCCGCTGAAGGAACTGGATATTGTCGTTTTTGATTTGGAGACGACCGGTTTCTATCCATCGAACGGGGATGAGATCATCTCGTTTGGAGCTGTCCATATGAAAGGGCTTGAGCTTAACGAGCCTAGACAGTTCTATAGTCTCGTGAATCCGAAACGCCGAATTCCGCGGCAAATCATAGAGTTAACGGGAATAACAAACGAGATGGTGGAGGATGCGCCGGATCTGATTCAGGTTCTGCATGACTTTATGGAGTTTATCGGAAGAAGGCTCCTGATTGCGCATGCTGCCGGTCACGACAAGCAGTTTCTGAATGCTGCGTTATGGAGAACCTCCAAGATCAGCTTGAATCACAGGGTGCTCGACACGATGCTGGTTGCCAAATGGCTGGAGCCGAAGCGGGCTTCCTATGCGCTTGATGATCTGCTCGAGGACTTTGGGATTCCAATCACGGAGCGTCACCATGCGCTGCATGATTCGATCATGACGGCAAAGCTGTGGCAGCAGTTCCTCATCCGGATTTTAGACCGGAATATCACTACATTAGGGGATTTATACGCTTATTTAAGCAAGCATTAACGCAAGAGGGCGGAAGGTCCCGTTCTCCAGCAGATAAGGCTGGACGAATGGATCCGCGCTGCCCGCCATAGAGATGATCCAATAGGAGATCTGACGATCCGAAGCCGGCAGACCAAGCGTATCGCGCTTAGACGGTAAGGCGGAGGAGGTTGGATGGGAGTGGAAAAAACCGACGAGCGACTGTCGGTTTTTTTGCATGTCGTAATAAGCGGATACCCATTCGCCCGGGTGAAACCGGAAAGAACGCAGGGGATCCTCGTGAACATTCGTAATGGAGCGAATATCGGTAACCGTTGCATGGCCGGCTTCAGCGGCCTCTGTGCCCGCGAGGACTCCGCAAGCTTCCCGAGGGAGGGCAAGGCTGCACAAACGCAATAATTGCTTGTGTGCTTGGTGGGTAATGGCGATTGCTTGCATCTAGGCGAATGCTTCCTTTCGGTGCAGGATACAGTTATTGCCCATTATACAAGGGATATGAAAGCTTTAGCTAGCCGGATTAGCGGTTTTCTCCGGATGAAGCAGCCGGATCGCGAAGAGCAGGGCAGCAATTGCCAATACGGCCAATAGAATAAACAGCACCGTAACGGAACGATCGGCCAGCCAGCTGAACAGCGGTGGTCCCGCAGCAACGCCAAAGAATCTCAGGCTGCTGTAAAACGAAGTCACGATACCCCGATGAGACCGGTCTACAGAGCCGGTGATCCATGTATTCAAGCATGGGAGCAGCAAGCCTGTGCCTACGCTGCTTATTGTAATAAAGCCGATAAAGACATAAATGAGCCAATAGCTGAACAGGCAGCCGATTAAGGCGGCGCTCATGAGCGATAAGCCGATAAGGATAAAACGGCGCATTTTTTTGCCGTCTTTTTTAATGGAATGGCCAGTCAGATAAGCGGTAATCACGAGGCCAAGCAGCGGAATAGCCAGGATGCAGCCCTTCAGTACGCCGTCAATCGAATAGGGGGGCTTCTCCAGCAGATCCGACAAATAAAAGAGGACGCCAAACAGCAGGAACAATCCTAGCGCTCCCGTGCAATAAGCGGTAATGAGCCATCGGCCTTTCTCGCGGAATATTTGCCTCATATCCTTTAAGTATTGCTTGAGCTTTAAAGGCTCGGTTTTGGATTCCGGTTCTTTAATGAAGAACCACACGGCGGCGAGCGATGCCGCGCAAAAGAAAGGAAAAGCAAAAAACGGCGCATACCACACGATAAGCGCAAGCGCTGACCCGAGAATCGGACTTACGACCTTGCCTGCTCCGTTCGAGGCTTCAATTATTCCAAGGGCTTCGCTTTCCTGACCGTCCTTATACATATCTCCGACAAGAGCCATCGCAATGGGGGCTGTTCCCGCCGCGGCAAGGCCCTGCAATGCGCGAGAGGAGATAAGGAGCCAATAGGAGCCCCAGACGGCGGCAAAGCCCGCCACGATTCCTGCAGCGCCGTATACGGCCAGAGAAGGAATAATAATAGCCTTTCTGCGGAACCGGTCCGATAAGTAACCAATAGCTGGTATGAAAATAGCGGCGCTGACCGAAAATAAAGTGATAACAAGGCTGGATTGAAGCTCGGTCAGCTCCATTTTCTTGGCGAGGTCAGGTAATATCGGCACGAGCATGGAATTCCCGAGTACAAGGACAAGCGGAACCGAAGCGAATGCGATATACTGCAGCCATTTGTGTTCGGCCATGAAGAAATAGCCTCCGATCCTGAAGGTGACTTTGACTTTTTCATGGCTAATGTGCCCCTCGTCTTGAGCTTCCATTCTCCGCCGTGTTACGATAGGCATAATATAGAAATGAAGATGAAAGAAGGGACATCATGAAGCGCGCTACGATGCTGTTTATCGCAGCCTTTGTACTGGCAGGGCTGGCGGTGTATCAATATGTCGCAAAGGATGAAGCAAACGTTACGGCTGCAGCGTCAGGCTTTAAACCAAAAGCCGGCTCCGAGGCCGTGACTTTCGAATTGCCGGGTCTGGATGAGAAAAGCTATGCCATAGGCGGCAAGCAGGACAAGCTCACCTTCGTTAATTTCTGGGCATCCTGGTGCGGACCGTGCGAGCTGGAAGCGCCTGATCTGCAAAAGCTGTACGAGAAATACGGGGATAAGATAGCCTTTTACGGCGTTAATGCTACGAAGTTTGACAAGGAAAGAGCCGCAAGGCAGTTTGTGGTCGATCATGAGTTTACGTTCCCGATCCTGATGGACCGGAAAGGGGATGTGACGAATACGTACAAGGTGGATACTTTCCCGACAACCTTCCTTATTGATTCCTCCGGCGTCATTCGCGAGCGGATCAATGGCGTCATAACCCTAGACGAGTGGGAACGCCTGATTGAGCAGTACAGCTGAATCTCTTCAAATAGAAACGCCCGGCAGAGGTCTGCCGGGCGTTTTGTTGGTGGATTAATGGTTAACAACGCCGATACGCTCGGAATTGTCGGAAGGTGCTGTGTTTGACTTCTCCATATTAAGCAGGGCATAACGGATACTGTCAACGAGTGCCTCCCAGCTTGCTTCGATAACGTTGCTGGATACGCCTACCGTGCTCCATGTATTCTCTACATTGGAGGATTCCACAAGGACGCGTACCTTAGCGGCGGTTGCATCTTTCTCATCGAATACGCGAACCTTATAGTCGGAAAGATGAATTTCTTCAATCTTCGGATAGAACTGGACAAGCGCTTTGCGCAGCGCGTTATCCAGGGCATTGACCGGACCGTTGCCTTCGGCAGCCGTATAGACCTGCTGGCCGTCAACGTTCAGCTTCACAATGGCTTCCGAATTCATTTGCCCGCTTGTGCTTTCCATCAGTACTTTGAACGAATCCACCTTGAATACTTCGATTGGTTCTCCGAAAGCATTGCGGAGAAGAAGCTCAAGGGATGCATCCGCGGCTTCGAATTGATAGCCCTGATGTTCAAGCTCCTTGATGTGATCCATAATGGACTTGGTTTGCTCGTTATTGGCGTTTATATCCAATCCAAGCGATTGGGCTTTCGAAATGATGTTCGATTGGCCCGCAAGCTCGGAGACGAGGATACGCTGCTTATTGCCGACAAGCTCCGGCTCGATATGCTCGTAAGTCTTGGAATCCTTCATGATCGCCGAGACGTGAATGCCGCCTTTATGAGCGAATGCCGCGTTGCCTACGAAGGCTTGGCCGACCGGCATGTTAACGTTGGCAATCTCGCTCACGTAACGGGCCGTTCCCGTCAAGGTGCGAAGCTTCTCTTCCGGAATAACGTCATATCCCATCTTGAGCTGAAGATTCGGAATGATCGAGCACAGATTCGCGTTGCCGCAGCGCTCGCCATAGCCGTTAATTGTGCCCTGCACCTGTCGCGCGCCCGCTTGAATGGCTGCCAGGGAATTGGCTACCGCCAGCTCGCAGTCATTGTGGGTATGTATGCCGATGGGCGCGGTCAGCTCCTGACGAATGCGGCTCACAATTTCGTGAATCTCTCCCGGCAGGGTGCCGCCATTGGTATCGCAAAGAACAAGCCAGTCCGCACCCGCATCCTGGGCTTTCCGCAGTACCGCTACCGCGTATTCCGGATTGTTCTTGTAGCCGTCGAAGAAATGCTCGGAATCAAAGAGCGCTTCCATTCCTCTATGCTTCAAGTAAGCGATGGAATCGTAAACCATGGATAAATTCTCTTCGAGCGTTGTCTGCAAAGCCGTATGCACGTGGAAATCCCACGATTTGCCTACAAGCGTAGCTGCCGGTACGCCGGATTCCGCGATTCGCACGAGGGAAGAATCTTGATCAGCCTGGCTGAATTTACGGCGCGTGCTGCCAAATGCCGTAATTTTCGATTGCAGATTTAAGCTCTTAACCCGTTGGAAAAACTCAATATCTTTGCCGTTGCTTCCAGGATTCCCGCCTTCAATATAATGAACGCCGAGAGCGTCAAGTTTTTGAGCAATTTTGAGCTTATCATCTGCTGACAGGCTGATCCCTTCGCCTTGCGTACCGTCGCGCAGCGTAGTATCAAATATTTTTATTGATGTTGTCATAGCCGGGACGCCTCCTTCTTCACTGATCGCCTACAAATATAATTAACTATTATAACACTTGTTGATTAGAATGTAGAGAGGAGCACAGATTTTTTTTGCCGCATATGCTTGATTTGACGGCCCTTCCCGCTGAGCGGTATGCTGGGAGGTGTAGGAAGGTGATTACTGGCTATGGCGGACGTACACAAAGATTATCCGGCCAAAGGGCGCGTCATTCTTCATTTGGATATGAATGCCTTCTATTGCTCCGTGCACGAAGCGGAGGAACCAGAGAAATATAAAGGGAAGCCAACGGCGGTTGCCGGAAGCGTCGAACTCCGCAAAGGCATTATTGTCACTTGTTCTTATGCTGCTCGAAGTAAAGGGATTAAGACGGGCATGACCGTCAGGCAGGCGATGCGGATTTGCCCCGCATTGATTATCATTCAGCCGGATTTTGACCTCTACCGCAAGTATTCGCGCGGGTTTATGAGCATCGCAAAGGAGTATACGCCGCTGGTGGAGCCGATCTCGATCGATGAGTGTTATATGGATATAACCGGTTCCAAAATCTTCGGTTCGCCCCTTGAGATTGCCGAGGTGCTGCAGAAGCGGATCGCTGAAGAATGGACGCTTCCATGCTCGATAGGAGTTGCTCCCAACAAGCTGCTCGCCAAGATGGCTTCCGACATGAAAAAGCCGAACGGCCTCACCGTGCTAAGGCTGCGGGATGTTCCCCATGTATTGTGGGATAAACCATGTGACGTGCTGCACGGGATCGGGAAGAAAACGGCGGATAAGCTGGAGAGGCTGCGTATCCGGACAATCGGCCAGCTTGCCGCCGCGGACGAAGAGCTGCTTATCCGTCAGTTCGGCACGTATGGAACCTGGATGAAGTCGGCGGCTCATGGCATTGATCCCTCCGAGGTTCGGGCAGACCGGGAGCAGAGCAAGTCGATTGGGCACACGACCACCTTGCCGTATGATGTGACGGTCCGGGAGGATGCCCATCGCATCCTGCTCAATCTGGCAGACCAGACAGCCCGCAGACTGCGCCGGCAGAAGCTGATGGCATTAACCGTCCAGATTACGATCCGAAAGCCGGATATGGCCACTATAACGCGTTCCAGCACGCTTCGGGCACCCACTCATTCGACGGATGTCATTTATCACGAGGCCTGCCGGCTGTTTGATGAGCATTGGCCGGGGAATGAGCCTGCCCGCTTGCTTGGCGTTACCCTGCAGAATCTGACGGCGGAGGAAGAGACGGCTGTCCAGCTCGATTTATTCGATTACAAGGAGCAGCCGCGCAAGGAAGCCCTGACGAAAACGATGGATGTTTTGCGGGACAAATTCGGCGAGAACGCGGTGCTGACAGCGGGAATGCTGGGGGATGATCCGTCGGTGCTTATCCGCAATAAAAGATTGCGCGGAACTTCGCTTCAAAAGGATGATATGTAACAATTGTATAGGCATAGCTTGTTGCCAAGGTGGACGGTTTGTTATATATTGATGAGTGAAGGTTTACAAAAATTTTAGCGAACATCACGACGTTTGCAGAAGCATTTTTATGTCTATTTTTTTTGTGGGAGGGAATACCAATGGCTAAATTTACATGGGTAGAGAAAGACACCTGTATCGCATGCGGAGCTTGCGGCGCTACAGCACCAGATATTTATGATTATGACGATGAAGGTATTGCTGAAGTCATCTTCGGAAACGACGGCAACCATGGTAATACAGAAATTCCTGAAGATCTGTACGACGACTTGCAAGATGCTTGCGACGGCTGCCCGACAGATTCGATCAAGATTGCCGACGACCCGTTCAATATGTAAGTTGCAATAATAAACTCCATGCCATTTCAGCTTCCGCTGAGAGCATGGAGTTTTTTGTGCGTCGCTGGTTACTATTGATTGAGGATGAGAAGAACGGCAACGGCGGCAATGATGACAACGACGATCGAACCGATCCATGCCAGCGCCTTAATGTTTACCTCTTCTTTTGGCTTCGTTTTCATAGCGGGAGCTTTCCGTTTGGCTGTGCTCATCATCAATCAACCTTTCCGTGGGAAAAATGGTTACCATATACCCTCATTGTAATCGGTTTCTTGTGCTGCTGCAACATTTGGATAGGCCTTGCGCACGGGTGCTGCCCTTTTCTTTTTCTTATAAAAAAGATAAACTGTCAGATAGGAAAGACAACTTGAAACGGAGTGTGTAATCTTGCTTTATTCTTCTATTCTTAAACCGGTATTTTTCAAAATGGATCCTGAAAAGGCCCATCATCTCGTCATAGACGGACTGCATACAGCCGGAAGCTTTCCGGGCATGAACAGCATGCTGCATGCCATGTATGGCGTAGCTGATGCGCCTGAACTCGCCGTGGATCTGTTCGGCATTCATTTCCCGCATCCGGTAGGTCTTGCAGCCGGCCTGGACAAGAACGGCGTAGCTGCGGACGGCTTTTCCAGCATTGGCTTCGGATTTGCCGAAGTCGGCACGGTAACGCCAAAAGGACAGCCGGGCAACGAGCTGCCGCGCTTGTTCCGCCTTCCGTCCGATGAGGCGCTGATCAACCGGATGGGCTTTAATAACGAAGGCGCCGAAGCAATGGCAAGCAAGCTGTCGCAGCGCAAGATTCACCGGATTCCGATTGCCGTAAACGTCGGTAAAAATAAAGCAACGCCAAATGAACGGGCTCACGAAGATTACCGTTCGTGCATACAAGTGTTATATCCGCATGGCGATTTCTTTGTCGTAAACATCAGTTCCCCGAACACCCCCGATTTGCGCGCGCTGCAGCATGGCGATGAGCTGCGTACGCTTCTTGGCGAGGTGTTGGAGGAAATCGGACTTCAGGCGTCGAAATTAGGTAGCAAAGCAAAGCCGGTTCTGGTGAAGATTGCTCCTGATATGACGGACGAGCAGCTTGAGCTTACCGTCTCGACAATTAAAGACAGCGGCGTAGCGGGCATTATTGCTTCGAATACGACGATTTCAAGAGAAGGACTTACGCATCCGAATGCTAAGGAAACGGGCGGCTTAAGCGGAGCGCCGTTAACCGAGCGCTCAACGGAGGTTGTGAGGGCGGTGTACCGCATGACGGAAGGCAAGCTCCCGATCATTGGTTCGGGCGGAATATTCACGGCGGATGACGCTTATGATAAAATCCGCGCCGGAGCCTCGCTCGTAGAAATTTATACCGCATTGATCTATAAAGGTCCGGGAGTACTCCGCGAACTGACGAACGGCTTGAAAGAACGCTTGCGTAAAGACGGCTACCGTAATATATCGGAGGCAGTGGGCGCAGATCATCGATAGGAACAGGAGGCGGCCGGATGGATGGTAGAGATTGGAATCTTTTTTTGCAGCCTTATGAGCAAGCAGTAGAAGAGTTAAAGGTAAAGTTAAAGACGATGCGGGTTGAGCTTAAGATGCGCGAGGCGTACGCTCCGATCGAGTTCGTTACCGGTCGTGTCAAAAAAGTATCAAGCATACTGGAGAAGGCAAGGCGGCTTAGCGTTCCCGCGGATCAGCTGGAAAAAGGCATCGAGGATATCGCCGGCATTCGGATTATGTGTCAGTTCGTGGACGATATTCACCGCGTTGCCGGGTTCATCCGGACGCGGAAGGATTTGTCGCTTGTCTACGAGAAGGACTACATTACGAATTTCAAGGACAGCGGCTACCGCAGCTACCATATGATTGTGGAATATCCGGTACAGACGGCGCTTGGTCAAAAATTCGTGCTTGCCGAAATTCAGATCCGCACGCTTGCGATGAATTTCTGGGCTACGATTGAGCATTCGCTTAATTATAAATATAAGGAAAGCCTGCCGGAGGATGTGCGGGAGCGGCTGAAGAAGGCTTCCGAAGCCGCGTTTCTGCTGGATACGGAGATGTCGAGCATCCGCCACGAAATTCTGGATGCGCAGCGCGACTTCGAGGAACGGTCCAATGTCGTATCCAAGGTGCTCAGCACCATTCAGGACCTGTACTTCTATCACCGGGTGAGAGAAGCGGCGCAATTCCAAATGAAATTTAATGAGCTGTTCGAGCAGGAGGATTTGTATGGCCTCAAGCAGCTCTCCGTCGACATTGAATCGGCAATCTTGCGCGCCAAGAAAAATAACACGACTACTTAAAAGCAACCGGGAATCCCGCGTTCTGCACTTTGCAGGACACGGGATTTTTTTGCGGCGGATTTGACAAAAGCTTGTATCCGTCCTATCTTTACGTTGTAAGGTTAACGATAAACAAGAGAAGTTAACAGCCGGAGGACATGGCATGCAAAATAATATAACGATGCGGGATATTGCTAACAAGCTGGGCGTGAGCAGTGTAACCGTGTCTAAAGCTTTAAGCGATAAAGAAGGGGTAAGCGACGAGCTGAAGCAGAAGATTAAGGAGCTTGCCCAGGAAATGGGCTACCGTTACAATACGGCAGCAAGAGCGATAAAGGACGGCTATTCCTATAATATAGGCGTTGTGATTGCCGACCGTTACGCGAGCATGACCCAATCGTTCTATCTGCAGTTCTATCAATTTCTGTCCACGGCTTTGGAGGAGGAGCAGTATTCGGGCATTCTTCATATGCTGAGCGAAGAAGACGAGGAGCAGCTGATTCTGCCTAGAATTTACCATGACCGGAAAGCAGACGGGTTCATTGTGCTTGGTCAATTGAGCAATGCGTATATTTCAGCGTTTCACGAAACGGGTGTCCCTCTGGTGTTTCTGGATTTCTATACGGACAAGACGGAGCTGGACTACGTCATTACGGATAATTTCTACGGCATGTACGAGATGACGAATTATTTGATCAGCAGCGGTCACCGCGAGCTGGCATTTGTCGGCAACGTGCATTCTACAAGCAGTATCCAGGACAGATTCCTCGGCTATTACAAATCCCTTCTGGAGCATCACATACCGCTGCGCGATAATTACATCATCAAGGACCGGGATGAGAAGGGCCGGTTTATTGATTTCGTTATTCCGGATCCATTGCCGACCGTCTTCGTCTGCAACTGTGACCAGGTAGCCTATATGCTCATCCAAACCCTTCGCAAGCAGGGGATTCGGGTGCCCGAAGACTGCTCGGTAGTTGGGTTTGACAATGATATTTATGCAACGCTCGCCGAGCCCGGGCTAACGACGGTTGAAGTGGACAGGAAGGAAATGGCCAGGGCAGCGGTCGGCAAGGTCTTGAGCAAGATCAGGACCAATGCGACCAGCAGCGGCCGAGTACTTGTAAGAGGGAAAATGGTTTATCGGGAGTCTGTTAAGCTGATATAGAAAATATAATACGGATGTTTATTAACATGAAGCGACCCCGGTCGCTTCATGTTTTTTTGTTGACGGAAATACGGTATCCTTTTACAATGAGTTTGTAACTTAATCGATAACTTAATTCTTGTTTATGAAGTTAACTTAATCTATCTGACGATGACGGGAGAGCGAGAAAGTGGAGCAGCCTGATTGGAGAAGCTGGCAGCAGGAGATCGAAAGCGAATTAAAAGAAAATATACTTTCCTTCTGGATGAAGCATACGCGGGATGAGAGAAACGGAGGCTTCCTTGGCGGGATTTCGAATGAGCTGAAGGTAAACGCCGAGGCTGACAAGTCGCTGGTGCTGAATACGCGGATTTTGTGGACGTATGCTTCTGCCTACCGGAAGTATAAGGATACCGCTTATCTGGAGATGGCCGAGCGGGCCTACGAATATTTGAACTCGCATTTCCATGACAATGAGCACGGAGGGTACTATTGGCTGCTGAATTATGCTGGAGAACCGGTGCAGACGAAAAAGCAGATTTACGGTCAAGCCTTTATGATCTACGCGTTGGCTGAATATGTACGCGCTCGTCCCGATGAAGAGGCTCTGCAGGAGGCTGTCCGCTTATTCGAATTCGTCGAGCGGTACAGCTACGATGCATCGTACAAAGGTTATATTGAAGCGCTTAGCTGCGATTGGGAAGCAACGGATGATTTAAGCCTCAGCCACACGGATCTGAATGAGAAAAAATCGATGAATACCCATTTGCACGTGCTTGAGGCGTATACGAATCTGTTCCGGGTATGGCCTTCTGAGCGCTTGGAGGGCAAGCTGAAGGAACTGATCGAGACGATGCTGGATCATATCGTGGACGAAGAGACCCGTCATTTTAAGCTGTTCTTTGATGAAGCATGGCATTCGAAGTCGCATGAAATCTCTTACGGGCATGACATTGAAGGCAGCTGGCTGCTGACGGAGGCGGCAGAAGTGCTTGGTCACCAGGAGCTGATCCGCCGTACGGAGAGAATCGCGCTTGCGATGGCGCAGGCCGTCTATGAAGAAGGCGTCGATACGGACGGAGCGATCGTTAACGAAGCAGATCCAAATGGCTGGACCGATACCGATAAGATCTGGTGGCCGCAGGCGGAGGCGGTTGTTGGATTTCTGAACGCCTATCAGCTGTCGGGGCAGGCGCATTTTTTGCAGGCGGCTTATCGGACATGGGTATTCATAGATCGCTGCATGGTAGACAAAACAAACGGTGAATGGTTCTGGAAGGTGAATCAGGCCGGAGAGCCAAGCGGGGAAGAGATGAAGGTTGATCCTTGGAAATGCCCCTATCATAACGGCCGAATGGGTCTGGAAGCGCTGGAAAGAATCGAGAAGCTTGTAAAAGAGCCCGTAAACGAATAGGAGGTCTAATCCCATTATGAATTTTATGGATAAATTAACACGTATGCATGCCGAGCATCAAGAGCTTCTGGCCAGACCAAATGTAATAAAAGCCGGCGGAAACGGAATCTATGACCGGTATGAGAATCCGGTACTGACGGCTGCTCATGCACCGATCTATTGGCGCTATGATCTAAATCCGGAGACGAATCCGCATCTCATGGAACGAATCGGAGTAAATGCGGCTTTTAACCCCGGCGCAATTGAACTGGACGGGAAGATTTATCTGATCGTCCGCGTGGAAGGGAACGACCGCAAATCCTTCTTTGCTGTCGCCGAGAGCGATAATGGCATTGACGGCTTTGCATTCTGGGAATACCCCGTCGTCTTGCCGGAGACGGAGAATCCGGATGTTAACGTCTACGATATGCGGCTGACAAAGCATGAGGACGGCTGGATCTACGGCGTATTTTGCACCGAACGGAAGGATCCCGAAGCTAAAAAGGGCGATACATCCAGCGCGGTAGCCAGCGCAGGCATCGTCAGAACAAGGGATCTAAGGAATTGGGAACGGCTTGATGATCTTCGGACTCCCTCTCCGCAGCAGCGCAATGTCGTGCTTCATCCCGAATTCGTGGACGGCAAGTACGCGTTCTATACCAGGCCGCAGGACGGCTTTATAGATGCCGGATCGGGCGGAGGGATCGGTTGGGGCTTGTCAACAAGCATCGAGCATGCGACTATTGAGTTGGAAACGATTGTGGATGAGAAAATATACCATACCATCAAGGAAGTGAAGAACGGACAAGGCGCGGCGCCAATCAAGACAGATAAAGGGTGGCTGCATATTGCCCACGGCGTTCGGAATACGGCAGCGGGACTGCGTTATGTGATCTATGCGTTTATGACGGATTTGAATGACCCAAGCAAGGTGATCTATGCGCCTGGCGGTCATTTGATAGCGCCGGAAGGCGAAGAGCGGGTTGGCGATGTCTCGAATGTCGTGTTCACCAACGGATTGATTGCCAGAGATAACGGCGATGTGTACATGTATTACGCTTCCTCGGATACGCGCTGCCATGTAGCGGTCACGACGGTAGAGAAGCTGATCGATTATGTCGTACATACCCCCGCGGATCCTCTTCGTTCATATGCCTCCGTGCAGCAGCGTAACGAGTTGATCGCAAGTAATCTGAAGCTGATGGAGCGTCCGGAATTCCGCTTTCTAAGACAATAAGTCCTGATGAAGCAGGGCTAACAGAAAGGGATAAGATCTATGCCGCTAATTGATATGCCCCTGGAGCAGTTGTACAGCTATAAAGGACGTAACCCGCGTCCGGAAGATCTGGATGCCTATTGGGAACGCGCCCTCGAGGAAATGCGTGCCGTAGACCCCCAAATTGAACTATCGCCAAGCAGCTTTCAAGTGCCGTTTGCCGATTGCTTCGACCTGTTTTTCACAGGCGTACGGGGGGCACGCATCCATGCCAAATACGTCCGGCCGAAACATGCTACCGAGTCGCATCCCGCCATTATTCAATTTCATGGTTATACCGGGAACTCGGGCGATTGGTCCGACAAGCTGACCTATGCGGCATTGGGTTATTCCGTCTTTTCGATGGATTGCCGCGGACAAGGCGGACTGTCGGAGGATACGGGCGGAGTAAAAGGAACCACGCATAACGGCCATATTATCCGGGGGCTGAATGATCATCCCGACAATCTGCTTATGCGGCACATTTTCCTTGATACCGCTCAGCTTGCGGGGATTGCCATGAACATGCCGGAGGTTGACGCGGCGCGGGTGGGAGCCATTGGCGGCTCGCAAGGCGGGGCTTTGACGCTGGCCTGCGCATCGCTGGAGCCGCGAATCGCGAGGCTTGCGCCCGTCTACCCGTTCCTGTGCGACTATAAACGGGTGTGGGAGATGGATTTGGCGAAGGATGCCTATGCCGAGCTGAGAACCTTCTTCCGGCATTTTGACCCGCGGCATGAGCAGGAAGAACAAATCTTCGAGAAGCTGGGTTATATCGATCTTCAGCATTTGGCCTGCCGAATTAAAGGGGAAGTGCT
This sequence comes from Paenibacillus glycanilyticus, assembly GCF_023715145.1. Classification (GTDB taxonomy): domain Bacteria; phylum Bacillota; class Bacilli; order Paenibacillales; family Paenibacillaceae; genus Pristimantibacillus; species Pristimantibacillus glycanilyticus_A. The sequence continues at coordinate 501,741 of NZ_JAMBNP010000002.1, forward strand.
GATGACCGTAGGTCTTGCGGATACGATTTGTCCGCCGTCTACCCAATTTGCCGCGTACAACAATATTACGGCACCCAAATCGGCGGATATCTATCCGGATTTCGGACACGAGCATATTCCGGAAGTATCCGACCGTACGATTCAGTTCATGCTGGGTCTGTAGAGGAGAAGAGGAGGTTGTCCATCGCGGACAGCCTCCTCTTAGTTTCTTGAGCGGATTCTCTGTTCGGCCGTTTCGTTAAACTTGAGCAGCAGGCTCCCGAAGCTCCGCACTTCTTCCTCGTTCCAATCCGCCAGCAGCTCCTTGAAGAACGCCTCTCTTGATGCGCGTGCCTCGGCAAGCAATGCCGGGGCTTCCTCCGTTAATTGCACCGGCCGGAGCACCGGCGGCGCATTAGAAAAGCTTGCGAACAAGCCCGTTTCCGGGTAGTCTCAATATAAAAGAGAAGTATGATCATGGGCAGGAGGCTGACGGAAGAAATGAAAGCATTGCAGGATAAGATTCGAAACGAAGGAATCGTGCTAAGTGAAACGGTGCTTAAGGTGGACTCCTTCCTTAATCATCAGGTGGATCCGCAGTTAATGCTGGAGATTGGGCATTACTTTGCGGCTGCGTACGAAGGAGAAGGCATAACGAAGGTATTGACGTTGGAATCATCGGGCATTGCGCCGGCCGTGATGACAGCTCTTGCGCTGCAAGTGCCTCTCGTATTTGCCCGCAAGCAAAAGTCCCTTACCCTTCGCGACGACTTGTATATCGAGGAGGTGTACTCCTTCACGAAGCAGGTGAAGAGCGAGGTTGCAATCTCGCGCAAGTTCCTGTCGGCGGGGGAGCGGGTGCTAATTATTGACGATTTCCTCGCTTACGGGGAAGCGGCCTTCGGAATGGCGAGAATTGTGGAAGGGGCAGGGGCAAGCGTGGCCGGGATCGGCATCGTGATCGAGAAGTCATTCCAGACTGGGGCTGACAGGCTGAAGGAAGCAGGCTACCGGGTAGATTCGCTCGCCCGCATCGCTGTATTGTCTCCTGACGGCATCCAGTTTGTAAAGGAATAGAGATAAAAGAAAAAACTTGCGAAAGCTCCTTAAAGGCTGCATTCGCAAGTTTTTCGTTTTGTATCACATTGCCTGCAAGCCAGCCTGATTAAGCAGGTTCCATGGCTTGTTGTAATGAGGCTGGAAGAAGAAGTCGACAAAGGTCAGTTCGTTCATTGTCATTCCGTTCTGGATGCAGACCGACATTGTATTAATCGCTTGCGTCAGATCATCCTTCGACATCACCTGGGCGCCAACGATCCGGCCGGTGTCGGCTTCGTAGACGACCTTGAGGAGCACCTTCTCATAGGTTGGCATAAATTCGGGGCGGTCATTGTCTTCGATGGTAACGGTCTTCACGTCTAACCCGGCATCAAGGGCGGCAAGCTCGGTTAATCCGGTCGAGGCGATATTTTGTTCGTAAATCTTGATGCCCGAAGTGCCTTGGGTGCCCATGTAACGGACGGTGGGTCCCAACAGGTTGCGGGCAACCAGCGTGCCCATCCGGACGGCATTGGTTGCGAGCGGAATGTATGCATGCTTGTGCGTCGGATTATAAAAGACGGCGCAGCTGTCGCCGGCAGCGAAAACATCGGGATGGCTGGTGCGCATATACTCGTCTACGACAATGGCGCCGTTAGGGAGCATGTCGATCTGTCCTCTGAGCAGATCCGTATTCGGGCGGAAGCCAATGCATAAGACAACCAGATCCGTTTCGTACTCGCCTGCAGTTGTCACGACCTTGGCGACATGGCCTTCTTCGCCATGGAAGCCGGTAACGGTCTGAGCCAGCTTAAGCTCGATGCCGCGTTGCTGCAATTCCTGCTCGGTAGCATCCGTAAATTCGCGGTCCAAATATTTGTATAGAATCCGGTCCATATTATCAATAAGCGTCACTTGCTTGCCAAGCTGTTCAAAGGCTTCGACAAGTTCGATGCCGATATACCCTGCGCCAATAACGGTAATCCGTTCAGCGTGTTTTGCTTTCTCGATTATGGTCTGGGCATGATTGTAATTCTTGCACAGCAGGATATTCTCAAGCTCCATGCCTTTCAGCTTCGGAATAATCGGCCACGAGCCGGTTGTCACAACAAGCTTGTCGTAGCTGTCGAGTTGTTCTTCGTTCGTTGCGAGATTGCGTGCCAGAATCGTTTTTGCTTCGGTGTGGACTTCCAGCACATCATGGCGCAGCTTCATCTGAACGCCCATGTCCATGAGCTGCTGAGGCGATGCGTAGAACAGCTTATTCACGTCCTGTACAACTCCGCCGACATGAAGGGCGATGCCGCACGAGAGGAACGATACGTTGTCATTGCGCTCATAGACCGTAATTTGCGCCTCGGGATAAAGCTTAGCCATCTGAGTTACAGCGGCGGTACCTGCATGCGTGCATCCAATAACAGCGATCTTCATAATAGTTTCCTCCTTGGATTTTCCTGTGAAATAATTCACATACTTTAGTGCGAAAAAAGGAAGCGGACCTTGGATAGGGGAATGGCATTTAAGTCGGCGGCGGCTTCCTTTTTTGACTCAACGGAGTTGCAGGCAAATTGTTGTGTGAATTAATTCACAATCTCTTGTTGCTCTTATCATATGCCAGATTTCTGAAATTGACAAGGGGTTGTGATTAATTTCACATATCGATCACAAATGAAAGACGCAGACGAAATGTTGGTTGGATCTTTGAATTATAGGTGCATTGGAGTATACTCGATGTTATATTTCTAACGTATATTAGCTGCTTGCAAGGGGATGACCAGATGTCCGGCTATTTGCCGATTGCTTTTACGACAAAGATGAAATCGCTGCTTGGGGAAGAGTTCGACCGGTTCATGTCCTCCTACGAGGATCCGCGGGTATATGGTATCCGGATTAACCGGCTGAAACTGGACGCCAAGGAGTGGAAGGACATATCGCCGATGGGAGAATCGGTGCGTCCGATTCCATGGGCGCCCGACGGCTTCTATTATGAAGAAGGCGCGCGTCCGGGCAAGCATCCGCATTATCATGCCGGCCTATACTATATTCAGGAACCAAGCGCAATGGCACCGGTTGAGCTGCTGGATGTCCGCCCGGGACATCGCGTGCTGGATTTATGTGCAGCTCCCGGCGGCAAATCGACTCAGATTGCAGCCAAGCTGCAGGGCAGCGGTGTACTGGTGAGCAATGACAATGCCAGAGAACGGACGAAGGCGCTTGCCAAAAACATTGAGCTGGCAGGTGTCCGCAACGCGGTCGTGCTAAACGAAGAGCCATCGGCGCTTGCGCCGGTGTTCCGGGGATGGTTCGACCGCATTCTCGTGGATGCGCCTTGCTCGGGTGAAGGAATGTTCCGCAAGGACGAGTCGATGATTGCGGAATGGGAGAAGCATTCGATCGAGCGCTGCTCGGTGATGCAGCGGCATATTTTGCGCGATGCGGCAGCCATGCTTGCTCCGGGAGGCCTGCTGGTGTATTCGACCTGTACCTTCTCGCCGGAAGAGAATGAAGCCCAAATCGCTGAGCTGCTTGCCGAATACTCGGACTTTGAGGTATTGCCGGTTGATCATCGTTATGGCTGGAAGCAAGGACAACCGCAATGGGCGGGAGAAGCGGGACAAGAGCTGACCGCAGAGCAATTGACTTCGCTTGAAGGCACGGTAAGGCTATGGCCTCACCATATTGAAGGAGAAGGCCATTATGCAGCCGTCTTGTCCCGGAAAGGTTCCGCCGCAGTTGAAGCTTCTCCCGCGGATAGTAATGATGCGGTTCAAGCTGATGAGGAGAACGTGAAGCGGAAGAAAGTAAAAGGCAATGCAGGTGCCGCGCTGCGGGCAGCCGAGAAGCGGAGCAGCCGCGAAGGGAAGGACAATGGGAGGCTGAACAGGGCAGCCGCGGATTCGAGCCGGCGTTCCGGCAGAGGACAAGCCGAGTCCGTTGATCCGGCGGGGTTATGGCATGCGTTTGCAGAACGAGAGCTGTCGGCGGCGTTTGCCGGTCTGGGATCCGTACATTGCTTTGGTTCGCGTGTATATCTGCAGCCGGACGGCTTGCCTTCCTTGGACGGCTTGCGCGTTGTGCGCGCGGGCTGGTATGTAGGCGAAGCGGGGCGGAATAAATTCGAACCTTCACAGGCGCTTGCCATGGGACTCAGGCAGCTGGAAGCTGCGCGCTCGCTGGACTTCCGTTCGGATGATCCAAATGTGATTCGTTATTTGAAGGGGGAAACGCTGTTCGTTGAACCAGCTCAAATAACGGTTCATCAGGAGGCAGTGAAGACGCCTCAGCCATTGAAAGGATTCGTTCTTGTATGTACAGACGGCTATCCGATCGGGTGGGGCAAATATTCGGGGGACGGGATGCTGAAGAACGAGCTGCCGGCCGGCTGGAGGTGGATGTAAGATGGGGAAGAAGATGCGGCTGGATAAGCTGCTTTCCCATACGGGTTACGGTACGCGAAGCGAGATCAAGAAATTGGTGAAACAGGGAAAAGTAACGGTAGCCGGCAAAGTGGCAAAAGACAGCGGCCTGCTCGTTGATCCTGAGGTGGACGAGGTTGCTTTCGACGGCGAGCGGGTCTCGTACCGTGAAGTGATTTATTTGATGATGAATAAGCCTCCCGGCGTCATCTCCGCGACGGAAGACCGGCGCGAACGGACAGTCATTGATTTGCTTGAGCCGGAGGATCAGTTAATGGAGCCATTTCCCGTCGGCAGATTGGATAAGGACACGGTTGGGCTCCTGCTGTTAACCAATGACGGTCAGCTTGCGCATGAGCTGCTGTCACCTCGCAAGCATGTGCCGAAAACCTATGAGGCGGTTGTGCAAGGGGATGTCGGCGGAGAGGATCAGGAGCAATTCAAGTCGGGCGTCACGCTGGACGACGGTTACGTGACGATGCCGGCAGATTTAAAGATTTTGCAAAGAGACAGATCCGAGGGTGGCGTAACTTCGGCTATATCGCTTACGATAATGGAAGGAAAGTTCCATCAAGTGAAGCGGATGTTCGAGGCGGTTGGCAAAAAAGTCGTGTACCTCAAGAGGGTCTCGATGGGACCGCTTGAACTGGATGCGGATCTGGAGGAAGGGACCTACCGCGAATTAACCGATGAGGAAGTTGCGCTCCTGCGCGCTCACCGGCACTCGGAATAAACAAATAGAGAACAGGATGGGGAGAATCGTATGGCATTGCAGTATGATTTGATTGCGCTTGATGTAGACGGCACGTTATTAACCGATGATCATCAATTAACAAGCAAAACGCGCGAAGCCGTGCGGGAAGCCGCCGAACGCGGGGCCGGCATTGTATTATGCACGGGCCGTGCGCCGGTAAGCGTGTTTCCGGTTCTCGAAGAACTGGGACTAAGCGGTACGATCATTACGCATAACGGCGGAGCAACGGTGGATTCGGACACGAGAAGACTCATTCATCAATATGAGATTGCACCGCATCTGCTTGAGCCGTTTGTTGAATATTGCAGGAAGAACAAAGTTCATTTTGACGTTAATACAGCTTTTGAGATGATGGTTGAATCGCTGACGCCCGAGCTGACGGAAATGTATAACAAGTTCCATGCAGCCCCTTCGATCTTGGGACCTGGCGTAAAGCTGCCGGACGGACTAGTGAAGTTTACGGTATTTGGCGACAAGGATACGATGGACCGCGTGCAGGAGGATTGGGAGAAATGGCCGCCATCCCTCCTTACCATCCGCAGCGGAGATTTCTTTATTGATGTGCATCATCCGGAGGCAAGCAAGGGCAGAGCGCTGCAGCAGTTTGCGCGCAGCCAGAGGATTGACCGCAGCCGGATCCTCGCCATCGGCAATTATTACAACGACATCTCCATGCTGGAGTTTGCCGGATGCGGCATTGCGATGGGCAACGCTCCGGATGGGGTGAAAGAAGCGGCGGATGTGGTAGGACGTTCAAACGCCGAGGATGGCGTTGCGCATGCTTTGCGCGAGTTCGCCTGGATCTGATTGGTTAAACGTAGGAAGGGGCAGCCCCCTTGGTCGCATAGACCTTGGGTGGCTGCCCCTTCTTTATTGGTTTTGGTGCCTAGTCCTTAGAACCAAACTCCTCTAACGATGATTACCAGAAGAATGAAAAGGACAAGGATGAAACCTACCGTATTGACGCCGCCTCCATACACGCCAGACATGCTAATTCCTCCTTGTGATTATATTCCGCTGGAAGGCTGCTGCCACTCGCGTACATTCGCCCTCTGTTCGGTATACAGTATTGTATTGTGAAACGCCCTGTTTCGAATGGACTCCTGTCACGATACAAACACATTTGGGTAGCTACCCAGAAGGAAAAGCTTGCAGGAGGCGGCGTTCGGCAGGATACCGGACACTCGCCGCGTCCATTAAGTGAATCGGCGAAGACCTTTCGGCAGGTGGTTCTTTAGTTGACCGCCGCTTGCTTTGGCCCAGCCGAGCGGAAGTCCGTCAACGGCTACAAGGCCCCAGCCGCTGGCATCGCCTGCTGCCGGGAGCGTCTCTCCGCGCAGATAGGCGGCAATTTCGGGCGCATCCGGAGCATAGCTCTGCACCCATGCGGCAGCATCCGAACGAACAGCAAGAGCAAGCGCATGTGCCGGCTCCAGCCGGTTCTTGCGGATATCCCCCAGATGGAGGCCGGGACGCGCGACTTTGAGTCCATCAAGATCCGCGGCGCCAAAGCTGCCGCTCGCTTGATGCGGAAGCCAGTAGAGGGCGTCGCCGAAGCGGAGCGCCTCGCCAAGGCCAAGCGTGAAGCCGGGCAGCGCCTGCTCGGCGAAGCTGCTGAACAACGCCAGCTCAGCCGTCAACGGCTTGGCGCGCCCTGCTGTGCGCTTGTCGCGTTCTCGGCGTTTGTCTTTGCCGCTTCGCAGGTGCCTCTCATCCGGTTCACTGCTGTCCGTTGCCGGGAGCCGCGATTCATCCGGGGCTTTGCGGAGCCGCGCGACAAAATGTCCCTCGCCGCGGACCTGGTGGGGCCATAACCGCTCGATCCGTTCGATCTGGAAGGAGGGATGCTTCGCCGCAAATTGCTCGATTGTCCTCTCGTTCTCTTCGCGGTTAAACGTGCAAGTGGAATAGACCAGTATGCCTCCGGGCTTGAGCATGATGGCCGCATGCTCCAAAATCTCGGAGGATCGTTCGGCGCAATAGGAGACATGAGCTTCGGACCATTCCGATACCGCATCTTCATCCTTGCGGAACATTCCTTCGCCGGAGCAAGGCGAATCCAGCATGATCCGGTCAAAGAAGGCAGGAAAACGCCTTGACAGCTCCTGTGGAGCCGCATTCGTCACTACCGCGTTGCGGATGCCTAGCCTCTCCACGTTTTCGCTAAGAATTTTTGCCCGTGCGGGGTGAATCTCGTTGGCGATCATCAAGCCCTCGCCATTCATGCCGCCGGCGATTTGGGTTGTCTTGCCGCCCGGAGCCGCTGCGAAATCAAGGATCGTTTCTCCCGGCTGGGCGTCCAGCAGCTCGGCGGCCGACATAGCCGATGGCTCCTGGATATAATACAGGCCGGCTGCATGATAAGGATGCTTGCCCGGTCTTGCTGCTTCATCGTAATAGTAACCAGTCTTGCACCAAGGTACGGGCTCCAAATGAAAAGGCTGCTCGAGAGCAGCCGCATGGTTCCCGATCGGTTGTCGACATTTCAAAGGATTAAATCTCAGCCCGTAGGCACGGGCATCATTGTAGCTGTCAAGAAACCGCTCGGCTTCTTCCCTTCCGAGAAGAGCCTGCATTTGCCGGACGTAAGCTTCCGGCAGCTGCACGTTCTTCAATGTTCCGCAACTCCTTTATGCTTATCTGTTACCGTCCGCGGCGTCCGCCCTGACTAGGGCCGCGGGAACCGCCGCCGCCGCGGGGACCATTACCTCCGCGTGGCGCATGGCCTCCGCCTCGCGGTGCGTTTCCGCCTCCGCGAGGCGCGTTGCCGCTTCCGCGCGAATCTCTGCCGCCGCGCGGGCCATTGCTGCCCGAGCTGTGCGAGTCGCTGCCGCTGTTAGGACGGCCTTCCCATCTGCCGCCGCTTGCTGCCGTGCGTGCATTGCCGCGCGAAGCGCCTTGGCCTTGGCCTTGGGAGCGCTCGCCGCGTCCGCCACGGTTAGCCCCGCGTGAATCTCTGCCTCCGCGACCGTATTCGCGCTCGCCTCTGCCTCCGCGTTCGTTGCCGGCAGCTTCCCACGGATTACCCTCGGTGTTGCCGCTGACAGCGGCATGTTCCGGCTTGCCGCGTCCGCCAGCTTGCGCACGGCCTGCACCCGCGCCGCGCTCATTGCGCTCGCCTCTGCCTCCGCGTCCGCCTTGCGCCGGTTTTGAATCGCGGCTGCCTCGACCTCTGCCTCCTCGTTCCGGCTTTTTGTCGTAGCTTTTGCTTTCGCTGCCCGCACGAGGGGTGTTGCTCTTCACAATCGTTCCGTCTGCTTCCACGGTACGGCGCTCAAGAATAGCGTTGATGCTGCGTTCGATATGAGCAACCGCCGCCCGGTCGTAAGGCGATGCTATTGTAATTGCAATGCCGCGTTGTCCGGCACGGCCCGTACGGCCGATCCGGTGAATATAAATCTCCGAGTCGGTTGGTACATCGTAGTTAAATACATGCGTAACGCCTTCTACGTCGAGACCGCGCGCAGCTACGTCCGTTGCGACTAGAATTTGCAGCTTTGCGTCGCGGAAGCGTTTCATAACCTGCTCGCGTTTGGCTTGCGTAAGATCGCCATGCAGCTCGTCGGATTCAAAGCCGTGATCTTGAAGATCCTTGTTAAGTTTTTTCGCGCGAACCTTCGTCCGGCAGAAAATAACGGCCAGGTAAGGACGCTGCGATTCGATCATGGAAATTAACGCTTTTTGGCGTCCGCGGTCAGTCGTCTCTATAACCAGCTGTTTGATATTGTCCAAAGTGACGTTTGCGCTTTGAATTTTAATATCAACGGGTACCTTCATATAATTTTCGGCAAGGCGTTTGATCTGGTCCGGCATCGTAGCCGAGAAGAGCATCGTTTGGCGGGCGCGAGGCGTCTGTTCAACGATGTTTTGCACTTCAGGCAGAAAGCCCATGTGCAGCATTTGATCCGCTTCGTCCAGAACAAGCATCTTCAGCTTGCCCAGGTTGATCGTTTCCCGTCTCATATGATCAGTCAGACGGCCGGGTGTTGCTACCACAATGTGCGGTGCGTTGTTGAGCTTGCGAATTTGCGCGTCTACGTCTTGTCCGCCGTAGGCGGCCAACACTTTGGCGCCAACGGCGGATGCAAGCTTTTTCAGCTCGCTTGTAATCTGGATGGCCAGCTCGCGCGTTGGAGTCAGGATAAGCGCCTGAACCTGCTCTTTATTGACATCGATTCGCTGCAGAATCGGCAGGGTGAAGGCGATGGTCTTGCCTGTACCCGTCTGAGCCTGGGCAATAACGTCTTGTCCGGCAAGAAGGACGGGAATCGCTTTCTTTTGCACGGGAGTTGGGCTCGTAATGCCATTGGACTGCAGAACGTCCGTTAGCTCAGGGATAATGCCCATGGATATAAATTCATTTGACATTTGTAAATTTTCCTCATTTCATCGGTCATGTTTAACGTTTAGTATAACAGTTGTGCCCTAGAAGTGCATCTTTCACCTACATATGCTATGCTGGGCCTCATAAGCTATTAAGCATACATGCAAACAAAGGAATGATCAACAATGAGTAACGGTACGGAACGCGCCTCGGTCAAGCCCGGGCTGGAAGTCGATATTGTTCTGAAGCAGGATCAGCGGACGGGGAAGCTGACGCGCGGAATCGTGAAGGATCTGCTTACGAATTCACCAACTCACCCGCATGGCATTAAGGTGCGTCTGACGGACGGCCAAGTGGGAAGAGTCAAACATATTTACTCTTGAGCAAGGAGCGGAAAGCACGATGGCATTCGGTATTTCCAGGTCTGAATTGACGGCGTGGAAGGAAGCGGTCGCCCGCGCGGAGATTGCGTTCCTGACGCATTATTGGGTTGACCGGCGGTTTCCTGATATGAAGACGGTGACCAAGGTAGGCTGCTCGGATCTTGGCAAGCTGGCACAGTGGTGCATGGATAACGGTCTGAATCCGAGATATATTCATCGGCGGGATGAATATCCTCACTTTGATCTTCTTGGGCCCAAGCAGCGCGAGATCCTTCTCAAGGAGAATTTGCTGTCACAGCTGGAGAGGTTTCAACTCTTATAAAGGAAGGGGACTGTTCGAGGATGCATGCAAATCAACAAATAGAAGAGTTAAGCTTGAACGCGTGGCCGTCGCTTCAGACCATCGTCTATGACGGCTGGCTGCTTCGGTTCGCAGACGGCTATACGAAGCGTTCGAATTGCGTTATGCCTCTTTATGAAAGCGGCAGCGAGGCTGCAGAGAAGATCCGTCACTGCGAGCAGGTGTACGCGGAACGCGGAATGGATACGATTTTCAAAATTACGCCTTTCGCAAAGCCAGCCCATCTGGATTCGCTGTTAAATGAGCGGGGCTATAAGATCGTAGATCCCGTCTATGTAAAGACGGCTTCGCTGGTAAACATTCCGGCCCCTTCCGAGGATGCGGCATATCAACTCGATGAGCTTGTGAATGAACGCTGGCTGGACGAGTTGGCTTCATTAAGCGGATTATCTGAGAAGCAGCGGGAAACAACCGTCAAGATGCTTGCCGGTTCGCCGCTCCGACAGTGCTTCATCACGCTGTACGCGGATGGGGTGCCGGCAGCTTGCGGGATAGGGGTTGTCGAGCAGGGCTATGTCGGGTTATACGATATTGTCACTTCGGAGCGGTATCGAAACAGGGGACTCGGCTATCAGCTGTTGCTTAGGCTTTTTTGGTGGGCTAAGCAAAATGGGACAGAGAAGGCTTATTTGTTAGTGGTACAAGGCAATATACCGGCAAACCGACTGTATGACAAATTTGGTTTTGAGACGCAATACGAGTATTGGTACCGGGTAAAATCTAGATTGCAGGATGAGTGAACGAACAACATGGCATTATGGCTTGCATTTGTACAAGGCTTTTTATTTTCTTTATCTCTATGTTTGGATCTTGGCATGGTGAACGTGGCGATTATTAAAACCGGGGTCGAGCGCGGCTTCAAGCCTTCGTTTATGATCGGTTTTGGTTCGTGCTTTGGGGATTTGACCTATCTCGCGCTCGCCATGATCGGATTTAGCTTCGTATTGGAAATTACGGTTGTCCGGTGGATTCTATGGATTGCGGGAACGATAGTGCTGCTCTTGCTCGCCTATAAAATGGCCAGAGAGTCGATTCACCCGAAGATGATCGATTGGAACGCGAGAGAGGGGAGCGGGGAGGTCCGGCAAAAACGAGGGCTTTCCGATTTCCTGTTTGGACTTGGAGCGGCGTTGTCCTCGCCTACGGTTATGCTGTGGTTCGTGGCTTCGGCTGGGCCAATTGTAGCCGAGGTGCACGGAGACAGCCGCTATACGATCGCTGTATTTATCGCGGGCTTTTTTACAGCGGGCCTAGTATGGTCGTTTGGCATGGCTTTCCTCAGCGGAAGGGCAGGCAAAGCGCTAGGCGCGAAATTCGTGAGAATCATCTCGCTGCTCTCCGCGCTGCTGTTTGTGTATTTTGCGATCCGGGTATTCTGGTCCGGACTGCAGTTTGTGCTTGGCCATTAATTCAGGCAATGTGAGGGATTAGGATGTCCGTAGTGAAGCTGCTGGCTTCTCAATTAAGCCGTAATGATGAAGAGCCCAATATCGAGCTGGCACGCAAGTTAGCAAGCGAAGAGAATTTTGCAAGCATACAAGAAATTATGGACAACCTGTCTAGCAAGGATAAAAAGATTCAACATGATTGCATCAAGGTTGCTTACGAGATTGGCGAGCTCCAACCAGAGCTGATTGGCCCATATGCATTAACTTTCATCGAGCTGCTGAAGAGCCGCGACAACCGTATGGTGTGGGGCGGAATGACGGCTTTGTCGACGATTGCGGATGTTGCATCGGAAACGATGATCGAACACTATCATCAACTTATCGACGCCATGAAAACGGGATCGGTCATCACAATGGATAAAGGTATTCTGACTCTTTCCAAATTAGCAGCCGTCAGCAAGGAAAATAACCGGATGATTGTTCCTTTCTTGCTCCGCCATCTGGAGAATTGCCGTTCCAAAGAAATTCCGCAGCACTCGGAAAGCGCGCTTCTTGCCGTAACGGCCGAGAATAAAGAAGATTTCTTGAAGGTGCTGCATAAGAGAGAAGAGCAGCTGACGGAGGCTCAACGAAAAAGAATCAAAAAGATTTATAGAGCATTGGATTTATAGCTGCACAGCCGAAAAAAGGGGGTGTCCCATAAGTCATTAAATTGACAATGGGACACCCCCTTTTTTTGTCTGGGCTAAACAGCAAACTGCACATTTAAATGTTCTTCCGATCGCCATTGCTCAGGGATTCCTCTGAATCAACGAGGTAAGGTGGTTGGAATCCCTTCACAAAAACGAACGCTGACGCTTCTCCAGAATCATTTAAATGCTCCGTCTGTCCTTACCCTGTTCATGAAATGCTCAAACAAAAAGAAGCCAACCCTTGTTAGAATAGAAGTACCACCAACCATTCTAAATAAAGAGAGGCTTCTTTATGTACAAAGAATATACCATGGATCAGCTGTCCTTGCCAATGGATTTGCAAGAAGATATCCCCGAAAATCATCTCGTACACGTCATCAACGACGCGGTCAATCGTTTAGATATGAATCTCTTCACGAAAGCTTATCCTGGAGGTGGCCGGGACAGCTACCACCCCAAAATGCTCATGAAAGTATCATCTATGCCTACACGCAGCGCATTTACTCTTCTCGCCAAATCGCTAAAGCGGTTCGCGAAAATATCATGTTTATGTGGCTTGCCGCTAGGCAGCGCCCAGATTTCCGCACCATTAACCGTTTCCGCTCGGAACGGATGAAAGACGTGTTGGAGACTGTCTTTACCTCCGTGCTTCAGCTTCTCATCGATGAAAACTACGTCAAGCTCGACCATTACTTCGTGGATGGAACAAAGATCGAAGCGAATGCCAATCGCTACACCTTTGTCTGGGGCAAGGCTGTCGTCAAACAGAAGGTAAAGTTGCAAGAGAAAGTACAGACCTTGTTCGCTGCCATTGAAGAGGCAGAGAAGCAGGAAGATCAAGCTTTGAATAACCTGGACCTCCCGGAGTTCGGAGAGGCTTCCGCCATCACAAGTGAAAAGCTTGAGCAGGCTGTTCAGCAGTTAGAAAACAAGCTGCAGGGAAAACCGAAGGACAAACTATTAAAGAAAGCGGTTCGCCTTGTTCGGAGAGATCTTCTGCCTCGCCTACAAAAATATGAAGGGCAGCAAGAAACACTCCGAAGCCGCAATAGCTTTAGCAAAACCGACACGGATGCAACATTTATGCGCATGAAGGAAGACCACATGCTCAATGGTCAGCTGAAACCTGGATATAACGTGCAGATTGGAACAGAGGATCAATTCATCCTCGCTTATAGTATCCACCAACGTCCAACGGATACGCGTTGTCTCCAACCACACCTGGACAAAGTGAAAGCTTCCTTCGGACAATTGCCGGGAACGATCATTGCAGACGCAGGTTATGGGAGTGAAGAAAACGATGCTTATCTGGAGTCTGAAGAACAACGGGCGCTCGTGAAATACAATACCTACCACAAAGAAAACACCAAAGCGTGGAAACAAGATATTAGCAAGTTCGAGAACTGGTTGTATGACGAAAATGAGGATGCTTGGACATGTGCAGCAGGTCAGAAACTCCTGTTCCGTCATGAGAGCAGAAGTAACACAGAGAGCGGATATGAAATCACTACTCGCGTGTATCTTAGTCTCTCTTGCGAGGGCTGCCCGCTGAAGGATAGGTGTACAAGAGCGCAAAGAGATCGAGAAATAAAGGTCAGTATGGAATATCTTCGCCTCAAACAACAAGCTCGGGAGCAATTAAAGAGCGAAGACGGACATGCCTTGTCGGTTCGACGCATGCACGAACCGGTGAGTGTGTTTGGCCAAATCAAGAATAACCGTGGATTTCGCAGATTCCTGCTTCGAGGCTTGCCGAAAGTTAGCCTCGAGGTCGGGTGGCTTTCGCTTGCCCACAATTTAATGAAAAAAGCAGTAAAGGACCAAAATCAAAAAATAGCGTTGCAGGGATAGCCCTCCGCAACGCTATTTTTATGAAATTCACTTCTTTAATTTACTGATGCGAGCCGTTTCTCTAGCGAGCGACCACCTTTTGAGACAGCCCCTTTTCGTCATAGTGAAATTACAGCATCAGAGACAGCAGCTGTTCCTTCGTGACAGGACCGAAGTAAAAGTTCACGTCGATCTCATCCAGCAGCTCGCCAAGGGATTCCGCATCATAACGCGTACCGATCAGCTTCGATGTAACCTCGCTGGTCTCGCCCCTGCCGAAGAAGTCGCCGAAGACGGCGGCGTCCACGATCTTGCCTTCTTCGACCTGCAGGCGGACATCATACGTGCCAGCGCCCTCGATACGCTTGGTCTGGCGTACATTAAAGGCAGGGGAACGGCCATAATTCCATTCCCAGCTGCGGTAACGATCGTCAGCCAGCTTCCTTACATTCGCCCAATCCTGCTCGGTCAGCTCATAGACGGGAATTTGCGGCTCGCCTTCGAAGATGGAGTCCAGCAAATACTGCTTCAATTCCTGAATCGTCATTGGCTCTTGCAGGAACTCGGTTATGTTCGCGACGCGGCTGCGGATCGATTTGGTCGCCTTCGAGACATATTTCTCTGCGTTTACCTTCAGGGCGGAGACGACATTCTCAATCTCCGAATTAAACAAGAGAGTGCCGTGGCTGAACATTTTTCCCTTTGTCGCAAACTGGGCGTTGCCGGAAATTTTGCGTTCACCAACTTGCAGGTCGTTACGTCCCGACAGCTCCGCGTCAACGCCAAGCTTGCGCAATGCGCGTACCACCGGCTCAGTGAACTTCTTGAAGTTATGGAACGACTTGCCGTCATCCTTCATGATGAAGCTGAAGCTCAGGTTGCCGAGGTCATGGTAGACCGCGCCGCCTCCCGACAGCCTGCGTACAACATGGATGCCGTTTTCCCTTACGTAATCCGCGTTGATTTCTTCGACGGTGTTCTGGTTCTTGCCGATAATGATGGAAGGCTCATTAATGTAGAAGAGCAGATATTCATCTTCCGGCAGGGACCGTAAAATATATTCTTCGAGCGCCAGATTGAGCGCCGGATCCGTGATGTTGTTATTGTCTATAAACCGCATGTGTGATTCTCCTCCGCAAGATTTCGTTACTCCCCACATTATAACCCCCACGGAAAGATTTTTCATGCGAGAGGAACAAAATAATCCCTACATGCTGCGTGCTTTGCCGCCGTCCCCAATCCAGGTTTTCTTCCAGTCCATTTGGGCAAAGGCCAGCATCACCACGCTGAGCACCGCAATCCCGCATAGAATCAGGAAGCCCGGCGTATAGGAACCCGTCGATTGATAGAGGTTGCCAAGAATGAGCGGCAGGGCATAACCGCCGATGCCTCCTGCTGCCCCAACGATGCCGGTTACCAGGCCTATTTCATCGCCAAACCGCTGCGGCACAAGCTGGAATACCGAGCCGTTGCCCGCCCCAAGGCACATCATCCCTGCGAATAACAGGGTAATGACCAGATAAAGAGGCGGAAGGCTCGAAATCGAAGCGAGCATAACAGCAGCGCCGGTGTATAGGATCATCAGAACCTTAATGCCGCCAATTTTATCGGATAAGTATCCGCCAATCGGACGGAAGAAGCTTCCCGCGATGACGCAAAGCGTTGTGAAGTCGGCTGCTTTTACGGCAGACAATCCGTACTGGGTATTGAAGAAGATCGTCAAATAGTTGGAGAGTCCTACAAATCCGCCGAACGTAACGCTGTACATAATGCAGAACAGCCAGGTATCGCGTTGTTTTAATATTTTTGCATATTGAGACAGCTTTTTTGGAGCGGGCTGATTCGGGCTGTCTTTGGCAAAGATCGTAAAGACGATAAAAGCAATCGAAATCGGAATAAGAGCAAGGCCGAAGACAACCTCCCAGCTGCCGTAATGCTGGGCAATCCGGTTAGCGAACAAGGTAGAGAAGACGGTACCGCTGTTGCCTGCTCCCGCGATTCCCATAGCGAGACCTTGATATTGCGGCGGGTACCATCGGCTGGCAAGCGGCAGTGCAGCGGCAAAGGATGCGCCTGCCACGCCAAGCAGAAGAGCAACGATATGAAGATCAGACAGGGAATCAACAAATTTCCAACCCCAGATAAGAGGGATCATCGTAAGCAGCATGCCGAGCTGCCCCGTTCTCTTTGGCCCGATATAATCGGTAAGGAAACCGAATACAAGACGAAGGATGGAGCCGCCGAGCACCGGCAGGGCGACAAGGTTCGCTTTCTCGATTGCCGTCATTTCATAATCTCCCATAATAACGACGCTAAGCGGACCGATAAGCACCCAGATCATAAAGCTGATATCGAAATACATAAACGCACTAAATAATGAAGGCTTGTGGCCGCTCTTCCAAAAAGACGTAGGGTTACTCATATCCAATTCCCTCCAATTATTTATTACCGCATAGCAGACATGCGTTCCCGGGACGAGAGTCTGCTTTCAGCCATCTCTAGTACAATAAAAAAAGGTCGCAAGCTGCCCTTGTTGGACAGATAGCGGCCTCTTTGCCGAAGGCGGTACAGCATTGTACCCACCGGATCGTACGGTCACATCATTGTGAACCCAATTCGAATTATAGGGGTATTGTCAATCTCATGTCAATAAACTTAACACCAAATTTCAAAACTTCTGTAAAATGATTTCAAAAGGCGATTTTTTGCGTTACTTATATTGACATGTAAGCAATCTTCCATTATGCTCAAAACAACTGATCAGCACAACGATGTGCTGTTAACCTTGGCAACGAAGCCCGATTCCCTGTTCGATAGGGAGCGGGCTTTTTATGTTCATTTTGGACGGTGGGGGAGGGAGAGCCTGAATGACTACCATGCAAAAGCAGCAGCTTGTTGTATCCGTAGAAGAAGCCATTCGTCATTTGTGTGAGGGAATGTCCCCTGATCGAACGGAGAAGCTGCCCTTGGAGGAATGCGTAGGCAGAGTACTGGCGGAAGATTTCTTTACACCGTTTCCGATGCCTCCGTTCCGCCGCGCGGCTATGGACGGATATGCCGTCCGCTCGCATACCATAATTGGCGCCGGTCCAGGCAGTGAGGTCATGCTCAGAGTGATCGCGGAGATCAAGGCGGGTTCATCCCGGGAGCGGGTAGAGAATTGCACCGGACACCGGCCGATAGACGACAGTGATGCCGTACGAATTTTTACGGGTGCGCCTGTGCCGCATCGTTACGATACCGTTATTATGCAGGAAGTGGTTACGCCAATTAACGGAGAAGACGGCAAGCCGTTGTGGATTGCAATAGACCGTCCTCATCCAAGCGGCAAACATATAGCGGAAGCGGGAGAGGATCTTGCGCCGGGCAAGCTGGTTCTGTCGAAAGGCACAACGATTGGGGCCAAGGAAATGGCGGTTCTTGCTTCCTATGGCCAGGCGGAAGCCATTGTTTACGCAAAACCCCGGGTTGCTGTATTGCCCGTCGGGGATGAGCTTATGGAGCCGGGTTTCCCGTTGTCCGCGAACCGTATCTATGATGCGAACGGGCTTGTTGTATATGCCTTCCTGAAGCAGCTTGGCGTAGAGGTCATCCGCCGGAAGCCGGTTCCGGATCATCCCGCTATTTTGACGAAGGAGATCGAGCTTGCGGCGGAGCTGTCGGATGTCGTTATTACGACCGGCGGCATCTCGGTTGGCGATCACGATTATGTAGAGATGGCCGCGGCTAATGCCGGCTTCGAGCCGCTGTTTACGAAGGTGCTGATGAGACCCGGAACACCGACCTCGGCCTTCAAAAAAGGAGATTGCCTGCTGTTAGGCTTGTCGGGCAATCCCTCCGCCTGCTATTCCGGTCTTGAGCTGCTGGTGAAGCCAACCGTTCAATGGTTAAAGGGGATGAAGAATTACCGTAATCAATGGCTGAAGGGAAAGCTGGAGGATTCGGTCGGCAAGCCATGTCCTTATCCGCGGTATATCCGTTCAATCGCTTCCATGGAGCTTGGGGTATGGCGAATTTCACCGCTGCCTAACGATAAATCCGGCAACATTGCGGCGTTTGCCGAGGCGAACGCGATTGCCGTTATTCCCGCAGGCGGAAGAGGCGCGGCGAAGGGCGAGATGATCTCCTTTCTATTACTAACGCATATGGCAAACGGAGGATTAACGTTGTGATGACAAGGAAACTAGCGGTAATCGGGAATGGGATGGCTGGCGTACGTTGCGTGGAGGAGATAAACCGGTTATCGCCCGAAGCCTTCGAGATCACGATCATTGGGGATGAACCTCATCCGAACTACAATCGGATCATGCTGTCGAAAGTCCTTCAGGGAGATACCTCCATTACGGATATAACCATTAATGAATTCAGCTGGTACAAGGAGCGGGGAATCCGGCTTCTGCTGGGTGAGAAGGCTGTGCGGATTGACGCGGCCGGCAAAAAGATCGTGCTTGATTCGGGGATGACCGTGCCGTATGACGAGCTGATTCTGGCTACCGGCTCTTCGGCTTTTGTTCCGTCTATTCCGGGTATTCATAAGTCCGGCGTAACAGCCTTTCGTAATATCAAAGATTGCGAGACGATGATAGAAGCGTCGGAATCGTACAGAAGGGCCGCTGTTATCGGCGGCGGTCTGTTGGGCTTGGAGGCTGCTCGCGGTTTGCTCAACCTCGGCATGGAGGTGCATGTTGTTCATAACGCTTCTTATTTAATGAACAGACAGCTCGATACCATGTCGGCCGATATGCTGAAGAGGGAGCTTATGAAGCAGGGCATGCGCTTTTGGATGGAGAAACGCACGGAGAAAATTATCGGCCGCAAACGGGCCGAGGGGCTCCAGTTCAGCGATGGCACAAAGCTAGTTGCCGATCTGATCGTGCTCGCCGTAGGCATCAGTCCGAATATTGCGGTAGCCGCAAACAGCGGAATTGCGACAAGCCGGGCTATCGTTGTTGACGATTATATGCGGACCAGCGTGCCGCATATCTACGCGGTTGGCGAATGTGCCGAGCATAACGGGACGGTGTACGGGCTGGTTGCGCCGCTCTATGAGCAAGGAAAAGTGCTTGCGCGCGTGCTGACCGGAGCGGATACGGCTCCTTATGCCGGATCGATTCCTTATTCCATGCTGAAGGTATCCGGCGTAGACGTCTTTTCGGCAGGGGATATTCAAGGCGATGTTGAGGTGGCGCTGCAGCAATACAACGGGCTTCAGGGAACCTACAAGAAAGTAACCGTCAGGAATGGCCGGATTGCCGGCGCCGTACTGTACGGCGACAGCTCGGAAGGAATAAAGCTGCTTGATTATTTGAAAAAGAAAACATCGGCCGAGGTGCTTCTCCAGAAAGCGGATGGAGCTGGAGCTGGCGGAGCTGATGCGGCTGTTCTCGCGATGGCTGATCACGAAACCGTATGCTCCTGCAACGGCGTCAGCAAAGGAGCAATCGCAAAGGCAATCGAAGAGGATAATCTGCAGACGGTTGAACAGATACGGGACAAAACCAAAGCCTCCGGTTCCTGCGGCGGCTGCAAGCAGCTTGTTGGATCGGTGCTGTCTTGCGTACGGGCTGGAGCGGGAGGATCTGCCAAGAAGGCTGTGCCGGTCTGCGGCTGTACGGCGCTAGGGCATGAGGAAGTCAAAGAAGCCGTTATGAAGCGTGCATACGCGAATCCGTCACAGGTGAGGGAGATGCTTGGCTGGAGTAAGGCTGAAGGCTGCGTGGTCTGCCGCGCGGCAATTCCTTACTATATGGGATTGGTTGACGGGAATAACGGGGATTCGGAATTGCCGAATGATAACAGGCATTGGACGATAGAAATCGTCAAAGATATTCTTTTAAATGCCAACAAGCTTCAGCTGCCGTCTCCCGTACGAACGGTAATGTCCGAGAATTACCTCACGCCTTCGGATGTCCTGGTGCGGGATTTTGGTCTCGCGGCTGCTCCTGCAGGCTGGGAGGTTTATGTAGGAGGTCATTCCGAGCATCCGGTCAAGCAAGCGCAATTGCTTGCTGTAGAGGCGGAAGAAGAGACAGCTTTGCGGCTTGCGGCAGCTTGCATCCAGTGGTACCGCGAGACCGCCTATTACGAAGAGCGTCCGTGGAAATGGCTTGAGCGAATCGGACTGCAGCCTCTCCGGGAGATGCTGCTTGATCGGGAGAATCAGGAAGAGCTTTTATACCGGTGGCAGACAGCAGAAAGGACGGAGATGGCATGGAGCGTCAAGTAGATACAATAACTTTTTCGGTGGAGCAAGCAAAGCAAGTCATGACTACGCAATGTCCTTTCTGCAGCGTCCAATGCAAGATGGAGGTTGTGGAGGACCGCTCGGGGCGGCGTCCATCTTATCAAGTGACGGCTATCCCGAACAAAGCTTCCGAAGGGCGGCTGTGCGTAAAGGGAATGAATGCCTATCAGCATGCGGTCAGCAGGGAAAGGCTGCTGCATCCGATGATTCGTAAGAATGGCAGCCTGACGCGTGTAAGCTGGGAGGAAGCGCTTGAGGCCGTCGGCAGCCGTTTTGCGCAGCTTCAAGCGGAGCATGGCGTCCATACGCTTGGTCTCTATGGCGGCGGATCGCTTACGAACGAATCCGCCTACCTGCTGGGCAAGTTTGCGCGGGTTGCTCTGCAGACCAAATATATTGATTATAACGGCAGGTTCTGCATGTCCGCGGCGGCTTCCGCAGGCGTCAAGACATTCGGAATTGACCGGGGGCTGACCAATACGATGTCGGATATTCCGCTAGCCGAGTGCATTATACTGGCCGGTACCAATATTGCGGAATGTCAGCCAACGCTTATGCCTTACTTCACGAGAGCGAAGGACAATGGAGCCGTCATTATTGTTATTGATCCAAGAGTATCCGCGACGGCTTCCATTGCCGATATCCATTTGCAGGTGAAGCCCGGAATGGACGCGGCGCTCGTTAACGGTATGCTGAAGGTTATTCTCGACGAGAAGCTGACTGACGAGAGCTTTATTGCTGCCAGAACCAAAGGCTTCTCTGCGGTGAAAGAGCATGTGGATGCCTTGAATTTGGAAGAGATTGCGGGGTATACGGGTGTAAGCGTTGAATTGATCCGCAAGGCGGCTATCAGCTTTGGCAAGGCGCGCACGGGAATGGTCTTTACGGCGCGTGGCGTAGAACAGCATGCGGATGGCCATATGGCCGTAAGGAATTTTCTTAACATGGTGCTGGCAACAGGTAAAATCGGCAAGGCGGGCTGCGGCTATGGCGCGGTCACCGGACAGGGGAACGGTCAAGGCGGACGCGAGCATGGGCAGAAGGCGGATCAGCTCCCGGGCTACCGCCTGATCGAGAATCCGGATGACCGTGCTTATATTGCCGGTGTTTGGGGGATCGAACCGGAAGAATTGCCGAGCAAGGGCGTATCCGCCTACGAAATGATGGAGCTTGTCCATAGCGGCGACATTAAAGGTCTGTTCGTTATGGGCTCCAATCCGATTGTTTCGAACCCGAATGCAACGTTGGTTGAGGAAGCGCTGGAGCGGGCGGAATTTCTCGTTGTGGCCGACATGTTCCTCTCGGAGACCGCAAAGCTTGCCGATATCGTGCTTCCGGTCAGCGCTTATCTGGAGAATGAAGGGACGATGACAAATCTGGAGGGACGTGTGCTGCTGCGTCCGGCAGGACGACCTGCTCCGGGAGAAGCTCGCCATGACTGGCAGATCTTGTGTGACCTGGCCTCCTCGCTTGGCAAGGAGAAATATTTCAGCTTCCGTCAGCCGGAGGACATCTTTAATGAGCTTCGGCTTGCAAGCCGCGGCGGCATTGCGGATTATTACGGCATTACGTACGACAGGCTCCGCAAGGAAGAGGGCATCTATTGGCCTTGTCCAGCACTTGATCATCCGGGGACGCCGCGGTTGTTTGGCGAGAGCTTTGCCCATCAGGACGGTCTGGCTGTATTCCAGACGGTGGACAGTCTGTCGCCGGCCGAACAGCCAACGGAGGAATACCCCCTCTATATGACGAATGGCCGTATGTTGTCCCATTATCTGACGGGGGTGCAAACGAGGAGAAGTCCCGTACTGACTGCCCGCGAGATAGAAAATATATTGGAAATTCATCCGTTGACGGCGCAAAAGCACCGGCTGGAGGATGGCGTGCTCGCCAGCGTGCAGTCAAGCCGTGGGACGGTTATAGTCCGCACGAAGCTTAACTCCGGTATCCGCGAAGATACCTTGTTCATCCCGATGCATTGGGGAGATGCGCAGAACGTCAATCGGGCTACAAATGCCTTGCTTGATCCCAATTGCCGGATGCCCGACTTCAAGACAAGCGCGGTGAAGGTCCAGCCGCTGGCCGAATATTTGCAAGAGCTTCGGGAGAAGGAGCTGATGACGGAATGAACGGAACAGCCGTGAAGGGTAGAGGAGGGCACCGT
Source organism: Paenibacillus glycanilyticus (assembly GCF_023715145.1). GTDB lineage: Bacteria > Bacillota > Bacilli > Paenibacillales > Paenibacillaceae > Pristimantibacillus > Pristimantibacillus glycanilyticus_A. Next base: position 524,314 of record NZ_JAMBNP010000002.1, read on the forward strand.
ACAAAGACCAATCAGCTTGGCGGCGTCATATTGGCCGGAGGGCAAAGCAGGCGGATGGGCGGAATGATGAAGGCGCTTCTGCCGATCGGCGAGCAATTTATGATTGAGCATGTCCGCGATGCCATGTTACAGCTATGCGGCAGCGTAACCGCGATAGTTGCTTCCGAGGAGCAGGCGAGGCTTCTGTCTCGTTTGAAGCTGCCGTCCATGCTGGATACTTCCCCCGGGCAAGGGCCGTTAGCTGCCCTTCATACGGCGCTCGAATACAGCCGTGACTCCGCTCTGTGGGTGTCTGCCTGCGACATGCCGTTTGTCTCGGAGGAGGCTGCAGCCTGTCTGCTCGGGCAGATGGAATCAAGCTCCATGGCGGCTATACCTGAGATAAACGGACAGCTCCACCCGCTTCAAGCCATATACCGCGGGGAATGTCTGGAGCAGGTAGAGCGCTGTCTGCAAGAGGGTGATTTCAGCATGAAGGGATTACTGAAACGGATTAACTATGTCCGGGTTACGGCGGACAGGTTTGATGCTTTGGGGGTTGACCTCAGCTTTGTAGATAATATCAATACGCCCGAGCAATATCAGGAAGCGCGGATTAGAAAGGGGGTGTAGCTTTGGCGGCAGCCGTGTATCAAATTGCGGGTTACAAGAACACGGGGAAGACGACGCTGATGTGCCGGCTGATCGATTATTTGGTATCCCGGGATATCGTTGTTGCCACGATCAAGCATGACGGCCACCAGTTTGAAGCGGAGCCGGCGCACACCGACACGGCACGCCACCGTTCCTCGGGCGCCGTATGGACAGCCATAACTTCGGCAGAGCGGACGGCAATTGTGAAGGAGAAATCTTCCACGCTTCGGGAGCTTATTGCGGAGGCGCCGGCAAATGCTTTTGTTCTGGTAGAGGGCTTTAAGACGGAAGCTTTCCCGAAGCTTGTAATCGTTAGAAGAGCGGAAGACGAGCGGCTGCTTGGCGAACTGGAGGGCATAACGGCAGTAGCCGTCTGGCCGGGTTATATTCTAGACAGGCATGCCGTTCCGGCAGGGGCTAAACAATTCGGAATCGATGATGTGCAAGGGATAGGAGATTATATAGAACAGAGATGGATCAGGATGAAGTCCTAGAAACGGGGCTTCTTCCTTTTTTATTTCACAACTTTATAAGCACCCGGACGTATACAAAATAAGACAGACATGCCGGGAGGTCGCCTACAATTGAGCTGGCTCATTTATATCGGAATTGGATTTATTTTTATTTCAGGAATTGCAGTTGGAGCCTGGACGACGGCCCAGCAGCAGAGAGCTAACTTTAATACGGAACAGCCGTCTGACCGAAGAATCAAAAGCAAGATTGCAACATGGTCATTGGTGCTTGGTTTACTCAGTTTTGGTCTGGCCGCTGTTGTCCATTGGATGGGTTAGAGAAAAGAGTGCCGCGCTGGTTGAAGCAAGCGGGCACTCTTAATGATTATTGATCAATAGCCGGAAGCCGGATGACAGCTTCGGTCCCAACTCCTTTTGTGCTGCTGAAGCGGATTGTTCCTTCCATCGCTTCGATGATCCGGAAGGTGACCATCAGGCCAAGTCCGGTTCCTTTCGATTTGTTCGAGAAGTAAGGTTCTCCAAGCTTGTCCAGCTTTTCTTCATCGATACCTTCCCCGTTATCGGTTACCCGGATCAGAATATGGTCATCCTGTTTATTCGCCTGGATGGATACCGCACCGTCAACGCTCGTTATCGCTTCCAGGCTGTTCTTGATCATATTGATGATCGCCTGCTTGAATTTCTCGGCGCTTCCAAGCGCGTGCAGGTTAGGCTCTACAACGACCTCAAGCCTTGTACTCTGCATGGCTGCCAGAGGAGAGATGATGTCCTGAATCTGGTACAGCTCCTCTGAGATGTTTAAGGTCTTGATATCATCCAGCTCAGGCTTGGCGAAGGTCAGAAACTCGGTAATAATACTCGAAGCCCGGTCAAGCTCTTGTACGGCCAGATTCAGGAACTGTCTGTCCTTGTTCTCCGCTTTCTCGCCCACCAGCTGGACGAAGCCCCGTGTCACCTGCAGAGGATTCCGTATCTCATGGGCAATTGAGGCGGCCAGATGGCTGATGAGCTCCATCTTCTCCGAACGTTGAATTTCCCGGTTGAACATCTCCAGCTCGCGTGAATATTTGACCAGCTGGTCATGGTTGCGAGAGAACTGCCTTCCCATGACGGCTATGAGGGATAGAAGGAAGACCAGCAGTCCCCATTTCCAATAGATCAGATGGTAGGTCTCATCCTTGAAATAGATAATAATTTCCGAGATAAAAACACTGCAGAAGACGGAATATCCCACCGAAATCAAGATGGCGTCACGATTCCCCCTCCAGGCATAGCCAATGGCATGCACCGTCAGAATGAGAAATTGCAAAGCCGCAATAACCGTGAGCGGCACGACTTGAAGAAGGCTGAGGCTGATGGCCGGGAGGATGGTTTTGCCAAGCGCCCATAAGACGATAACGATGACGGTAACGGGCAATAGAGCAATTCTGAATTTCCTGATAATGCCGAACAGTCCGGGACCAAGCGTTTGCTCGAAGAAGACGGCGAGTGCCGGCGTGAGCAAAAACAGTGCCAAATCAAATAAGTCGAGGAACGGCTTCCCGTACGCGTAAAAATGATGATAGAGCGCCGGAGAATACGCCAGGATAATTTCTCCCAAACAAAGAATGAAGAGGCATAAGGACATCCACAGCACGATCTGCTCGCGCTTTAAGAAAAATAAACAAGTCATCATAATCAATGCTATAAACATGAAAGACCCGCCATAGACGAGTTCAATCAAGCCAAATCGCTCGTATTCAGGCAGCAACCGTTCATAATCCCCTACTACAATCTCGGGATCAAGCGATTGTCTCTCATCGGACAAATAAAGCAGAACCAACAGATGGCTGCCGCTCGCATCCTTCGTCAGAGGAAGCAGGATATAGTTCACATCATAGGGATAGGATCTTTCCATGGCGTAAAGCGGATTATCGTTCTGCTCGAGAGTTACACTTACGGCCGTGCCGTAGACACGTTTGAGCCATACGCCGCTAGTGTTCCATTCCAGGGAGGGAAGCGTGATCCGAAGAAGAAGGGCATCCGCTTGAGCGGCGCGCTTTGGCATGGGCTGATTCTCGCCCGCATGCTGCCACTTGTCTGGATCCGCATCCGCGGTCCATGTGGACTGGAAGGATTCGCCCGGCTTGTACAGCCATTGATAATCCCATTCCTTCATGACGATAGCATCTTGTTTCGGTTCGACTTCCAATGAGACATGTTGAATCTGATAGACCGAGCAAATAATTAGCACAATAATGCCCGCTATTAGAAGGATCGTTGATCGCATTGCCGTCACCTACAGTTGAAATTTCTGTCATCATTTACCATACTTGCTAATTCGACAAAAAGCAATATCTTCCAACAAAGTATATATCCTCTTCATAGATAAGGTGATATAATGAAGCCATTTTAATTTGGGCAGGAGGTTCGGACCATGGCCGTGGATGAGCATTACGCATCAAATGGGGAAGTCAGAATTCACTATTATGATTCAAGAGAAGAAGCGGATGAGAAGCTCGTTCCCATTGTGGTATGCCCGGGATTATCGGAAACGGCGGAAGAGTATCTGGATTTCATGCAAGCGGCGGCGCCAAGAAGATGTATTCTGTTATCGTTCCGCGGCAGAGGGCAAAGCGATACTCCCGAGTCCGGTTATGACCTGGCGGAGCATCTGTCGGATCTGGAAGCCGTCGTAAACGATGCCGGATTGAAAGAATTCCATTTGTTCGCCTATTCGCGCGGGGTCTCGTATGCACTCGGGTATGCTTTAAAGTCCAAGGCGGATGTGCGGTCTTTAGTCTTGGGCGATTATCCTCCGGAGCATAGGGCTATGCCCGATGGCTGGGCGGAAGATTATATTTACAACTATCTGATCCCATATAACCGCACCTCCAATATTAGAACGGCAGCCGTGTGGGGGATTCAGCGGGAATCGAAGCCGATTCCGTTAGACACCGCGCTTGATATACCGATTCTGGTGGCCAGAGGGATGCTGGAGGATTCGTTGATAACGAATGAAGAAATAGACAGATACGAACGGATGAGCGCGACTGTTGCGGTGAAGGAATACGCAAGATCCGGTCATGCCTTGAAAGGCGAGGACAAGGCACTCTTTTTTGAGGATATTATTCGTTTCGTTGATGAACGGGACGCGGAAAGATAGCACTTCTGCGAAGAAACAATATCATATTGGAAAATTTACAGATGTCATCTCAAACAAAAAACTGATATAGTACAGGTTGGCATGTTTATTGAAATGAACTAAAGCGGGGAAACACATGTGGCATTTGTAGCAGTTATTATTTTTCTACTGACATTAGCTTTTGTAATTTGGCAGCCCAAAGGTCTGGGGATTGGCTGGTCGGCTGCCGGAGGCGCCATTCTTGCGCTGCTTTTTGGCGTCGTCAGCTTTTCCGATGTAGGTACGGTAACCGGAATTGTCTGGAATGCGACGATCGCTTTTATCGCAATTATCCTGAACTCGCTTATTCTTGACGCGATTGGCTTCTTTGAATGGGCGGCTCTCCATATGGCCCGTCTTGCCAAAGGCAACGGGAAGCGGATGTTTATATACGTTATAGTGCTTGGTGCTGCGGTATCGGCCTTTTTCGCCAATGACGGGGCTGCATTAATCCTGACGCCAATTGTGCTCGCGATGGTGAGGGCGCTTAAGTTTGATTATAAAATGATTTTGCCGTTTATCATGGCTGGCGGCTTTATATCGGACACAACGTCGCTGCCGCTTATTGTGAGCAATCTCGTTAATATCGTTTCAGCCGATTACTTCGGCGCGGGGTTTGTTGAGTACGCGAGCCGGATGATTGTCCCCAACTTCTTCTCGCTTGGCGCGAGTCTTCTCGTTTTGTACCTCTTTTACCGCAAAAGCATTCCAGCGAATTATGACGTACGCGAGCTGAAAGAGCCCAAGGAAGCCATCAAGGACCATAAGCTGTTCCGGTTGTCTTGGATCCTGCTTGCGATTCTGCTTATCGCTTATCTGGCCAGCGAATTTATTCATGTGCCGGTATCCATTATTACAGGGGCCGTGTCCTTGGTCTTCTTGCTCTACGCTCGGCGCAGTCCGGCGATTCAGACCAAGAAGGTGATGAAGGAAGCGCCTTGGACCGTTGTTATTTTTTCGATTGGAATGTATGTAGTTGTCTATGGTCTCCGGAATGCGGGGCTTACGGACGCTTTAGGCAAAGTGATTCAGGTTATTGCCGATCAAGGCATGTTCGCATCAACCATGGGGATGGGGTTCCTGGCCGCCATCCTGTCGTCCGTCATGAATAATATGCCTACCGTGATGATCGATGCTTTGGCGATCAAGGGAACGGCAACGGCAGGGGCAATCCGTGAATCGCTCGTATACGCGAATGTGATTGGATGCAACCTGGGACCAAAGATGACCCCGATCGGTTCGCTCGCGACCTTGTTATGGCTGCATGTTCTGGCTAAAAAAGACGTGAAGATTTCCTGGGGTTCCTATATGAAGGCCGGGTTTGTGCTGACTGTACCCACCTTGCTTATTACCTTGGCGGGGCTGTACGTATGGCTTGAGTTTATTCATGCGTATAGCGTTGTAGCCGGCTTTGGAATCGCCGGGTTCATCCTGGCGGCTGTCGTTCTGCTGCTATTCTTCCTCCGCATGAGATCCGTAAAAAAACAAGCAGCAGTTGTAACGGCAGATGACCATTAAATTAGAAAAAGCTGCCGAAAAAATGGCAGCTTTTTTTCTTTTTTTCTTATTATTCGGGTTCATCCAACCCGCGGACGTAAATGACGTAACAGCCGCGGTCCTCATCAATTTCGGTTGATGTCGTGAACATGGGGCCATGACCGGGAACATCGACAATATCCTTAAGCAAATAGCGGATGACGTCATAATGATTGGCGCTTCCGATCTCGGTCAGCTTGCGCCCGCGTTCGTTAGGCTTTCGAAACTCAACATAAATGCCCCAGCCGCGGTAATTCGCTTCGTCCCCATAATTCTCATTGGGTCCGATTCGCTTCACGATCAGCATTTCTTCATTTTCCTGCATCTCGTTAGAGGTTAATTCGTATTGAATACCGCCCGCGATCAGATAGGTGCATAATTGCCGGGCATACATTTCATCGACCCCTATGCTAGAGGAACGATATTCCATAAGCGGCTCATATTGATTGAAACCCCGGTCGATAAAATAAGTTAATTTATTCATCTCTCTCACTCCGTAATCAAAATGATTTCACTATCATAACATCATTTTATGGAAACAATAACTTTTCTTTCTACGTCTCTCCCAAATGTGTTATAACTTTATAGGAACTATGAAGCTTGGAGGATACTAGTCTATGAATTTAACTCAAAAAGCAATGCTGGGCGTCTCCGCCGTTGCGATGGCTACCGCGCTCACAGGCTGCGGACAGTCGACCGCTTACCCCCGTACAGCGCCGCCTACGGACGCTCAGTGCAACGACTGGGATTGGGACAGCAAGAACGGCGTGTACCGCTGCGATGATTCCAGCTCTTCTTACTATCGGAATTATTATTATGGCAACAGCTATTATTCAACCCGTTCCGCTCTGCAAAAGAGCAGTTCTTATTCCGCTTATAAATCCAGCATTACAAGCAAAACGAGCTCCGGCTTTGGCAAAGGCAGCTCCATATCCGGAGGCTGACCGTGGACGATTTCGCCAAGGCCAGAAAAGCCTTCTACGCTCAGATAGAAGAATACTGGGCAGATTTGTACGGGGAAGAATATTCGCTCTATGACCTTTACGAAATAACGAAGGAAGAGATTCATAAGATTCGCGAATCGACGAATCGGATCGGCCATATTTTTTATAAAACGGCATCTCTTCTTCGGACCGTGAATGACGAGACCTTGCTGTTCCTTGGTTTCCCGCGCGAAACCTTGGCTTACATAAGGATCAACAGCTTATCGGTTGAGAGCGTCATCGCCAGATTGGATTTAATCGGGACGGGGCGGACGTACAAATGCATGGAGATTAATTCGGATACCCCAACCTTCATCAAGGAGCTTCATCATGTGAACGGCTTGATCTGCGAAGCATTTGACCGCCATAACCCCAATACGGGTTATGAGAAGCAGCTAGCTCTTGCCGTCGAGAAAGCGGTCATTGAAAGTCTGGAATACCTTGGCGGCGCTTTAGAGGCCCCGCATGTCGTGTTTACCGCCCATGGAGATAACGTGGAGGACGCCAATACGGCCGGGTATTTAAGAGGGCTTCTTCCGTTCCCGTCGAGCTTTGCGCCGCTCGATCAGCTCCAGATCATCCGCCATGTTGGTTTGTTTGACGGGGAGGGAAAGCCCATTCACGTGCTCTACCGCCAGACCTTCCCGGTGGAGAATTTCATTGAGGATGAAGATGAGGAAGGGAATCCGATCGGATTATGGCTGCTGGAGCTTGTTGAGCAGAAGAAAGTCGCGGTCGTGAATCCGCCTTCGGCGTTTCTTCTTCAGTCCAAGGCGGTTCAGGCGATTATCTGGGCGCTTCACGAAGAGGGAAATCCCTTTTTCTCGGAAGAGGAGCATCAATGGATCGAAGAGCATTTCCTCCCGACTTATCTGGAGCCGGACCGCTTCCTCGAAAGCCGCACGAAGTATGTCATGAAGCCTGCTTTTGGCCGGGAGGGAGATACGGTGAAAATTTTCGAAGGCGACGGGACGGTTGCGGCAGAAGACAGCCATAACTCCTATGCCCATTACCTTCCGGTGTACCAGAAGTATGTGGAGCTGCCAACGGCTGCGTTTCAGTCGGTAAAGGGAAAACGCCAGGGCTCGTATATGTTCGGGAGTTTCTTGATCGGGGGAAAAGCCGGCGCAGTCGGCATAAGGATCGGCAATCCGATTACGGATAATTTATCTTATTTTTTGCCGGTTGGCATAACTAAACGAGAAGTAGGGAGCTAATTGTAATGGACAATAATTTATATGTGGATTTTCTTGTTTATTCCTTAGTAGGCTTTGCGATTATGATTGTAGGTCTGCTCTTGTTTGAACTGACGACCAAGAACAAAGAGTTCGCCCTTATCTTTAAAGGAAACGCGGCAGCTGCGCTGTCTCTGGGCGGCAGGCTTGCGGGTCTTGCCATCGTGGTGCGCGCGGCGGCGGAAAACTCCGTGTCGCTCTCCGATATGCTGCTATGGGGAATGATCGGCATTGTCGCGCTTGTCGTTCTCTACTACGTGACGGAATTTATCACCTATTTGTTCGGCAGAGCGCTTAAAGTGCATGTGACCATCTTCAAGGCGATTGAGCAAAACAACATTGCCGTAGGTATTCTCATTTTGCTTATTTCCTGCAGCGTTGGCATGATCATCGCCGGCTGCCTTACGTATGACCCGGATTTGGTCGGATAGCATTCTTGACACGCGGCTGAGTTAATATTATAATCGGGGCTAACCATGTTTTTATATACTTGTATGGCGTTGAAGAGGAACAGTAATGTCGCGGGGCAAGGCTTAGAGAGCCGGCGGTTGGTGCAAGCCGGACCTGCAGCGATATGAATCTCGCCTTGGAGCCTTGCGTTAACGCGCAACGTTTAGCCTGCGTTAAAGGCAATGAGTGAGCGGAAGGCAAAGCATGCCAACCGTTAACTAGGGTGGTACCACGGGAATAATCTCTCGTCCCTAGCGATAATACGCTGGGGGCGGGAGTTTTTTTATGTCTAAGCAAGTTATTAGGAGGAAATGAGCATGAGTCAGGAATTTCACGGTTACAACCCGCTTGCGGTAGAACCGAAATGGCAGAAGTATTGGGATGAGAACAAGACGTTCGCAACAACGGAAGATCCGGGCAAGAAGAAGTTTTATGCCCTGGATATGTTCCCTTACCCATCCGGAGCAGGCTTGCATGTAGGCCATCCGGAAGGCTATACGGCTACGGACATCGTATCCCGCTACAAACGGATGCGCGGCTACAACGTCCTTCATCCCATGGGCTGGGACGCGTTTGGTCTGCCTGCGGAGCAATACGCCCTGCAAACAGGACGCCATCCGCGCGAGATTACGGTCGAGAATATCAACAACTTCCGCCGCCAGATCAAGTCGCTGGGCTTCTCGTATGACTGGGACCGCGAATTCAGCACCACGGATCCGGATTATTACAAATGGACCCAATGGATTTTCATCCAATTGTACAACAAAGGCCTCGCTTATGTAGCGGAAGTGCCGGTGAACTGGTGTCCTGCGCTGGGTACGGTACTTGCCAATGAAGAAGTTATCGACGGCCTTAGCGAACGCGGCGGCCATCCGGTTATCCGCAAGCCGATGCGTCAATGGATGCTGAAAATTACGGAATATGCGGAACGTTTGCTTGAAGATCTGGAAGAGCTGGACTGGTCGGAAAGCATTAAAGATATGCAGCGCAACTGGATCGGCAAATCGACGGGCGCGGAAGTAACCTTCGCGATCGACGGCCATGATGCTTCGCTGGTTGTATTCACGACGCGTCCGGATACGCTGTTTGGCGCGACTTATTGCGTGCTCGCTCCCGAGCATGAACTGGTTGCCCAAATTACAACTGCGGATCAAGTCGCTGCGGTCGAAGCGTACAAAGAGGCAGCCGCGCGCAAGAGCGACCTGGAGCGTACGGACCTTGCCAAGGACAAATCAGGCGTATTTACAGGCGCTTACGCCATTAATCCGGTTAACGGCGAGAAAACGCCAATCTGGATTGCCGACTATGTGCTTGCCGGTTACGGCACAGGCGCTATTATGGCGGTTCCGGGACATGATACCCGCGACTGGGAGTTCGCGAAGCAGTTCGATCTGCCAATCGTTGAAGTGGTTCAAGGCGGCGATGTGGCGAAAGAGGCTTACGCTGGCGACGGGCCTCACGTCAATTCCGATTTCTTGAACGGTCTGAGCAATGAAGATGCAATCAAGACAATGATCGAGCATCTCGAAGGTTCGGGCAAAGGACACGGGAAGGTAACTTACCGTCTGCGCGACTGGCTGTTCAGCCGTCAACGCTACTGGGGCGAGCCGATTCCGATTCTTCACCTGGAGGACGGCAGCATGAAGCCGGTGCCTGTAGATCAGCTGCCGCTTGTATTGCCTGACGTGGATGCGATCAAGCCATCCGGTACCGGCGAGTCACCGCTCGCAAACGTAACGGACTGGGTAAACACCGTTGATCCGGAAACGGGCATGAAAGCCCGACGCGAGACAAATACAATGCCGCAATGGGCGGGAAGCTGCTGGTACTACCTGCGCTTTATCGATCCAAAGAACGAGAACGAGATCTGCTCGCCGGAGAAGCAACAGGAATGGTTGCCGGTTGACCTGTACATCGGTGGCGCGGAGCATGCGGTGCTTCACCTCTTGTACGCCCGTTTCTGGCATAAAGTACTGTACGATATCGGCGTTGTGAACACGAAAGAACCGTTCCACAAGCTCGTTAACCAAGGCATGATTCTGGGCACGAACAACGAGAAAATGTCCAAATCGCGCGGCAACGTTATTAACCCGGACGATATCGTCAATGAGTTTGGCGCAGATACGCTCCGCATGTACGAGATGTTCATGGGGCCGCTCGAAGCAACGAAGCCATGGAACACAAACGGCGTAGAAGGCACGTATCGCTTCCTTAGCCGCGTATGGCGCCTGTTCGTCAGCGATGACGGCAGCGTAACCGCAAAAATCTCGGACGGCGAAACAACAAAAGCGTTCAAGCAAACCTGGCACCGTACGATTAAGAAGGTGACGGATGATTTCGAGAACCTGCGCTTTAATACGGCGATCAGCCAATTGATGATCTTCGTCAACGAAGCTTACAAGACGGATGTTCTGCCGCTCGAAGCGATGAAAAACTTCCTGCAAATGCTGTCACCGCTTGCTCCGCATATTACGGAAGAGCTGTGGGAGAAGCTTGGCGGCACCGGGTCGATCACTTACGCGGCTTGGCCAACGTATGAAGAAGCTTGGACGGTAGATGACGAAGTTGAGATCGTCGTGCAAGTGAACGGTAAAATTATCGAGCGCGTTTCCATTGCGGCTGATACAGCGGAAGCAGATATGGAAAGCCTCGCCAAAGACATCGATAAAGTGAAAGAACTGATAGAAGGCAAAACGATCCGTAAAGTGGTCGTTGTTAAGGGCAAGCTCGTAAACATCGTGGCGAACTAAACAGCAGTCAAAAAAGAAGAGGTGAGCGGTCCAGCAGCACAAGTCGTGCTACTGTCCGTTCACCTCTTTGCTGTAAAAATCGGCAGTTATCTTGGCAACGTCATCATCGAACTTTTTATGCGTGGTCCGGATGAGCCGATTAAAGGTGCCGTCAAGCTCGCGGTTCAACAGCTGCAGCGCCTGCGCGGTAATCCCTCCTGGAACGGCAACTCTCTTCTGGACATCTTCCGGGGACAAACCGCCTTCAGTCAAGAGCAGCCCGGTCCCGAGCAGCATCGTGCTTGCTACCTTTACGGCATCCTCGCGCGCGATGCCCGTCTCGCATACGGCAGCGTCAACAAACTGCTCGATTAAGTAAGCAAAGAAAGCAGGTCCGCAGCTGGACAGATCGGATACGATCCGGGTGTACGGCTCTTCGATCCGAAGCGGTTCGCTAATATAGGCAAGCAGGCCTTCGATCATGCCCTGATCCTCTTCCGTAATCCGGGAGCCGTAAATACATAAAGTAGCACCGCTCCAGACGAGGTTCGTCACGCTTGGAATCACTTTTGCTATTTTGCAGGGCACAAGCTCCTCGAGATGTTCGATCATAACCGGACTTGTAATGGATATAAGAAGCTGCTCGGGCCGCAGGACCGGCTTCAGCTCATCAATCACTTTCTTATATTCATGCGGTTTGACGCATAAGAACAATATATCGGTGGCGCTAGCGGTGCTTGCATTCGAACGCTCGGCTCTCATTCCGGGATATCGATCAGCAAGCGCCTGTGCTTTGGAATAAGTTCGGTTGCTGATAACGATATGACACGGGTCGAGTGCTCCCGATGCGACGAATGCTTCGATCAGCAGGCTTCCCATCGCGCCCGTCCCAATGAATCCGACATTCATGCTCAGCCCTCCCAACAGATTTGCTCTTTTAACCTATTCCGCAAGACTTGCCACATATGACATGAAAATGCTAAAAATCCCCTTTTTTGATTGGAAGGAGTGTTGAATTTGGCTCGTCTCCTGTCTGGACGTCGAACAAATACGAATGGAAACAGGCTGATTATTCCTTTATTGCTTATTGCCGCTGCAGCAATCTTGCTGGCAGCCGCCCTCGCACAGCCTAAGGAGAAAGCGCCGGATGACTGGGTGCAGCTGAACAGGGAGGTAGGCAACGCCCTCCATGTGCAGGCGGAGACGAAAACGGAAGACAAAGAGATCGTGGAGAGCGGGACTGCGAAGGCTGAAGTCCCATCGGCGGTCCCTCCGTCCGATAACCCGATAACGCCGGCCAGTAGCGGAGGGAAGGGGGAAGCAGAAGGGAAGCTGGACATTAACCGGGCTTCCGCTGAACAGCTGGATACGCTGAAAGGAATCGGGCCGGCTAAGGCGCAGGCAATTATCGCAGACCGTGAACAGAACGGACCGTTTCAATCGGTAGACGATCTTTTAAGAGTGAAGGGCATAGGCAGCAAGCTGCTGGCTGGAATAAAAGATAGCATTGTCGCAACGCCTTGATTATGAGAAAATGGGACAAGGAGCAGGGAGGTTTTCCCAGCCTATAGACCATATTCAGGCAATAAGACCGATTGAAATTTGACAACTAGCGACTTGCTTTTAAATGGTTGAATCATGTCTATCCCAAATTCCAAGGAGCTGTTGCACATGACGAATCAAGATCAAAACAAGCGCTCGCTCGACACGCTGGCTGTCCATGGGGGCCAGGAGATTGACCCGACTACGTTTGCCAGAGCGGTGCCGATTTACCAGACGACCTCTTATGGTTTCCGCGATACCGAGCATGCGGCGAATCTGTTCTCGCTGCAGGAGTTCGGCAATATTTATACCCGTTTGATGAATCCGACAACGGATGTATTCGAGAAGCGCGTAGCCGAGCTGGAAGGAGCGCCGGCGGCGCTTGCGGTAGCGTCCGGACAAGCGGCTATTACATACTCTATTATGAATATCGCAGGCGCGGGAGACGAGGTTGTATCGGCGACAAGCCTTTACGGCGGTACTTACAATCTGTTCTCGACAACCCTGCCGAAGCTTGGCATTCAAGTCAAGTTTGTTGATCCGTCGAATCCCGAGAACTTCCGAGCGGCAATTACGGAACGCACAAAAGCCTTGTATGCGGAAACGGTAGGCAATCCTAAAGGCGATGTGCTCGATATTGAAGCGGTAGCGGCGATTGCCCATGAGCATGGCATACCGCTCATCGTTGACAATACGTTCCCAAGTCCCTATCTGCTCCGTCCGATTGAGCATGGCGCGGATATCGTTGTTCATTCGGCTACGAAATTTATCGGCGGTCACGGCACGTCGATTGGCGGCGTTATCGTAGACGGAGGCCGTTTCGACTGGAAAGCGAGCGGCAGGTTCCCTGGCCTTACAACGCCGGATCCAAGCTATCATGGCGTGGTTTACACGGATGCGGTTGGTCCAATTGCCTATATTATTAAAGCGAGAGTACAATTATTGCGCGACATGGGTGCAGCATTGTCGCCGTTTAACTCCTTCCTGCTGCTGCAGGGGCTTGAAACCTTGCATTTGCGGATGGAGCGTCACAGCTCGAACGCTCTGAAGGTTGCGGAGTTTCTCGAGACGCATGAAGCGGTGGAATGGGTCAGCTATCCGGGTCTAGAAAGCCATCCTTCTTATCAGCTTGCTCAGAAATATTTGCCGGACGGCCAAGGCGCGATTCTGACCTTTGGCATTAAAGGCGGAGTGGATGCCGGCAAGAAAGTGATCAATTCCGTGAAGCTGTTCTCTCATCTGGCCAATGTCGGCGACTCGAAGTCGCTCATTATCCATCCGGCAAGCACGACCCATCAGCAGCTGTCGGCTGAAGAACAGGATGCGGCAGGCGTTACGGCCGGTCTGATCAGACTGTCGATCGGTACGGAAGGCATTAAAGATATTTTGGCCGATCTGGACCAAGCGCTGCGCAGCAGCCAATCGAACTAATAGATAAGTTATAATACAACTAGAAAGAGGCAGACCCGGCGAATGTCAAGAGCGGTGGCGTTCGCCGGAAGCTGTCCGGGCAAAAGGAAAAGGAGCTGGAAGTTATGTCTGAAGCACAGGATGCCTCGCGGAAAGACTGGGATACGTATTTTATGGATATTGCCTACATGGTGTCGACGCGTTCGCGTTGTTCCCGCCGCCATGTCGGATCGGTGCTCGTACAGGGCAAGAAGCTGCTTGGTACCGCGTACAACGGAGCTCCGATGGGCGTGCCGGACTGCTCGGAGGCAGGCTGCATGATTACGGAAGAGTGGGAAACAAAGCTTGGCGATGATGGGCAGGAGCAGATGGTCAAGAAACAGCGCTGTATCCGAACCATTCATGCGGAGCAAAACTTGCTGCTGTTTACGGATCGTGCCGACCGGGAAGGCTCTACCGTGTATGTTACGGATCAACCCTGCTGGACTTGCGCGAATATGCTGGCGAACAGCGGCGTGAAGGAAATTGTGTTCCACCGCAGCTATCCGAAGGACAGCGACAAAGTGAGCCAATTAATGAAACAAAAGGGCATTGTGTTCCGTTCGCTCTCCGATTATGAGCCGCCTCCTCAAGCGAGCATGAAGGTCACATCCTAATTGAATAAGCGAATGGGGAAGAACCTCTGTATGCATCTGTTTTGATGCGTCCGGAGGTTCTTTTTGGTTTGCGGATAGATGAACGGGAGGGAGTGCCGTGAATAGACGGCCTTTAGTATGGTTTGCCGTATTTTGGATTGCCGGCAGCAGCCTGGCGGCCGAGCTCAGCATGGGCGGAGTTGCGATTGCGATATGTGCCGGGGCTCTTATGCTGCTGGCGCTTGTACTGCTCAGGAAGTCGACCTGGCGGCTTGCAGCGGTTTGTTTGATTGGCTGCACGCTGGCTGCCGCAGAGAGGGACTGGGCGGATGCCCGGAACGTGACGGCACTGGAGCTGCATGGCGCTTCTTATGAAGCGGAAGTGACCGGCACGATCATGTCCGCGGCCCTGGTCGACGGCGACCGCGCGACGTTCCGCGTGACGGCCGATACCGTCCGCTTGGGTGGTGAAGCAGCGCCGCGCAAGGTCCGCGAGCGGCTGCTTGTGCAGGTGCGGCTTGCTGAGCAGCCGCACCAGGAGATCGCCGCCGCGTGGCATCGCGGCGACAAGGTGCGCCTCGCCGGCGAGCTGACGCTGCCGGCCGGCGCATCCAACAGCGGCGGCTTCGATTACCGCCGCTATCTTTACAGCAGCCAGCATATCCACTGGCTGCTCAAGGTCAAGGGCATCGGCGCCGTCCATGCGGCGCCGGGCCCGGGCTGGACCGCGGCCGCTATGCTCGGCCGCGTTGATGCCGCGCGCGACTGGCTTGGCGCGCGGGTCGATCAATTGTACCCGGCCGATCAGTCCGGGTACATGAAGGGGCTGGTCCTCGGCATACGCGAGGACCTGGACCCGGATCAGTTCCAGCAGTTTTCGCGGCTGGGACTGACCCATATTCTAGCCATATCCGGCTTGCACGTGGCTGTATTTATTTATGCGCTTGGAGCCGTCCTGCGGCTGCTGAGAATGACCCGTGAGCGGATGCTCGTCACGCTGATCGCTGCCGTGCCTTTTTATGTGCTTCTCTCCGGTTCCTCGCCTTCGGTTGTCCGGGCGGGGCTGATGACGATGCTGGCGCTGCTTGCTTCAAGAATGGACAAGCTGAAGGACGGTCTGCACCTGCTTGCCGCGGCTGCGGTAGCGATGCTGGTCTGGAATCCGTACTTCATTCAGGATGTAGGGTTCCAATTATCGTTTGCCGTAACGGCCGGTCTAATCTTGTTTGTACCGCCGGTAAGGCGGGCGATGCCGGATTGGCCTAAGGGAAAGGCGCTGCTTGATTTGCTTGTCGTGACCGTTGTTGCGCAGGCTGTCTCTTTTCCGCTGACGATCTACTACTTTAATCAGTTCCATCTGCTGTCGATCCCGGCGAACCTGATACTCGTGCCATTTATCAGCTTTATCGTGATGCCGATAGGAGCTGTTGCGCTGCTCTTTGGCCTGCTCTGGCCGCTTGGCGGCCAATTGCTTGCGGCTGTCAGCGTCTACGCGAATGACTGGACCTTCCTCTTGGTCAGCTGGCTGGGAGAGGCGGATGCCGTGCGCACGATCTGGGCAACTCCGCCTCTATGGTGGATTGCGGCGTGGTATTTGGCTTTGGCCGGTTTGTGCCGGACGCTTCCGGCAGCTCCTGCTGCCGTTGTCCGCGCGAATGCGAATGCGGATGATACACAGCCGCTGCCAGACCGGTTAGAGCCGGATACTGCCCCCATCTGGGAGCTGCAGGAAATGCAAAAGAAGCCTCTTTGGAGAAAAAGATCAACAGGAATGGTCCTGATGCTGGCCGCAGGAGCGGGATTGTTGTTATATGCCTATTTTCCGGATCTGTACAATCGTACGGCGGAAGTTGATGTGCTTGATGTCGGGCAGGGGGACTCGATCTATATTCGGACGCCGGAGGGCAAGCGGATATTGGTGGATGGCGGGGGAACGCTCAGCTTCCGGAAAGCGGGCGACGAATGGAAGGAGCGGAGCGATCCGTTTGAGGTTGGCGGCAAGGTTGTTGTTCCTTTATTAATGAAGCGCGGCGTTCATGAACTTGACCTATTGGTCATCTCCCATCTGGACAGCGACCATATCCGGGGATTGCAGGCGGTGCTGGACTCGATCCCCGTAAAAGCCATTTTATGGAATGGAAGCTTGAAGCATGCTGAAGATGCTGAAGCCATACTCCGTGCTGCCGTTCAGAAAAGAGTACCGCTTTACCGCGCAGAATTCGGGAAGCGGTGGAGGATGGACGCAAATACGGAACTAACCGTATTGTGGCCGCCGGAGGCAGACGGCAGGGCAATTCCTGATGTAGACGAACAGAATGACGACAGTGTAGTCTTATATATGAAGATATATCATTCTGCGTTTCTCTTATCGGGAGATATAAGCAGCGTGGCGGAATCTTCCATTCTATCGCGATTGCAGTCCAGCGGTGAAGCTGCCGATCCTCCTTCCATTCATCCGGTTGATGTGCTGAAAGTCGGGCATCATGGAAGCAAATATTCGACTTCGGAGGAATGGCTGCGTTATTGGCAGCCTTTGCGGGCAGCCATTTCGGTTGGAGCAACGAATACTTACGGACATCCGCATCCGGATGTGCTGAAGCGCCTTGAGGCGGCATCGGCGGCTGCGCTCCGGACCGACCGGGACGGCGAGATCCGGTACAAAGTGAATCCGACTGGAATATATGAACAAATTATCAGGAAGAATTAGGAAATAGCTCCCGGAAGTGCCGGTGTTCCTATTCTCAAATCCTGCCAAAATGCTTCTTTACGCCTAACTCACTAGGAACTACCTATATACGGGGTTCCATTTTTTTGTTATCCTTTAGGTTGGAGTTTTCTACTTTTTCAATTAAAAAATTAGAGTATTTTCATTTAGGTATGCAACATTTTATGCAACCGACTCGTCAGAGAGGTTGCAAGAGAGGGGGATCCTTCGTGGTAGAGCCTGGCCTAATTAGAGCCGCTCAGTCAGGAGATCGGGATGCTTTAATTACTCTGTTGCGAGAGATTGAAACCCATGTTTACCGGACAGCCTATTATATATTAAATAATGAACAGGATGCGATGGATGCGGCGCAAGAAGCGTTAATCCGCATTTACACAAAAATCGGCTCCTACGAAGAGAAGGCCCAGTTCAAAACGTGGATTCAACGAATTGTAACAAATATTTGTATAGATAAGTTTAGAAGAAGCAAGCCAACCGTATCGATAGACGAGCATGAGATGGTCTTCCGGGAGAAACAAAATGTCGAAGACGAGGTCTTGTCGGCTTATGCCGTACAGGACATCCGTAATGCGATAGACAAACTGCCGGAGCATCACCGGGCAGTAGTTGTACTGAGGTATCTGCAGGATTTCTCGTATAACGAAATCGCCGATTCGCTTGATCTGCCGTTAAATACGGTCAAATCCTACCTATTCCGAGCTAGGCAGCAGCTTCAAACTTTACTACATGATTATCAGAAAGGTGGTGTCCGGGGATGACTTGTCAAGAGGTGATCGAATACATGAATCGGCAGCTAGACGATGATCTGGGTGAGCATGAATATGAGATCTTGATGAAGCATACGAGACATTGTCCGGACTGTGCAGCAATGTTTGAGCGGCTGAAAAAGCTGTCCGAGGAGCTTGGGAATTTACCTCATGTCATGCCAAAGTACAGTCTGGTAGACGCCATTTTACCTCAGCTTGAACAAGTGGTGCCATTCCGGCAGCCGGAGGCAGCCAGTGTGGAAATGTCGCCGGCGGCGGCACCTGCGCCGCAGCAGGCTCGACGCGCCAAAGAACGGCATCAGCTGCGCTTCCGGGCGATTACCGGCATTATTGCGGCCAGTGTGGCGGCAGGGTTATTCCTGGTCTCGTATAATGCCGGGTTATTCCCGTCCTCGAACAGCTTCGGAGACGACAATAAGTCAAATTCCGTAGCTGCGGCTGATGTACAGTCAGATACATTTGCTGCAGCCAAGCAATTTTCCAACGACGGAAATAAAGCGGAAGTAGGGACGGAATCCATTGAGCAGGACGGATCTAACGAAACAATGCGTTCCGCTGGCAATGATGACCATGTCACTACGGAGGAGGATTTAGGCATTTCCGGAATGGAATCCGGCAATTCCGCCGGAGGCAGCGATGGTCCTGCTTCCGGAGATAATTCCGGCTCTGTCCCGGGCGAGGCTCCGTCCATTGCCGGGCCTAACCAAGGCGGCGGTGAAAGCTTCAGCGATCCGAATGAGGGGCTTGTGCCTGCGCCGCTCCAAGCCGTATCCTCCGACGGCAGCTATATAGCCAAAGCCGCGGGCTACGTTATTCATGTTTATAACGCTGGCGATAATTCCGATGTATACACCTCTAAGCGGAGAAACGGCAAAATCTCAACTCTGCTTTGGTCGGATGACAGCAAACAGCTGACTTACGAAATTCAGCTGGAATCCGGCGGGATGGAACGTTATGTCATTGACATGGCGACATTAACGGAGTCGAAGGCGGCTCATTAATAGTCGAGACATTTTTACCGCTGATATTCGCACACTTTATCATTCACTTGCGTAAGATATACAAATGAAAGTCAGCGTGAGCCTTGATCAAAAGTATGACCATCTACAGGGCGGTACCATGGACCTGCCTGCAGATGTTTATATAGATGTTCAGGGACAAAGGGATGAGGCCTAAGAAGCCCATCCCTTTGTTGCCGTTCAGCGGAAGCTCGAAAACGATTGCGGTGAGAGACGGTGAGGGGACAGCATGGAAGCGAAAGAGGCATTAAAGGAAATTAAAGCGGGGAAATTTCGTCCCGCCTACGTGTTATACGGCAAGGACCGCTATCGCATCGGACAGTTTACGGATACGCTGACCGATGCGATGTTCACGCCGGACGAGCGTGAGCTGGGAGTTGTTAAATTTGATACCTCCGAGACCTTGATTGAGGAGGCGGCATTGGAAGCGGAGACGCTGCCGTTTTTTGTTGAGCGAAAGCTTGTAATCGTCCGCGACTCGGTTGTGTTTGCTGCCGGAGGGAAGGAAGGCGGCAAGCTGGACCATAAGACGGACCGGCTGCAGCATTATCTGGATATTCCGTCGGAGACAACCGTCATGCTCTTTATTATCCATGCGGAGAAGCTGGACGAGCGCCGCAAGCTGGTGAAGATGCTGAAGGACCGTGATGCGCTTATTGCCTTTCAGGAGCTTGATGCGGCAGAGCTGAGGCGTTGGGTGGTCAAACGGGCAGAGGAGCAGAAGCGAACAATGACGGCCGATGCTGCCGATCTGCTGCTTGTGAGGACCGGAGCGAATATGCAGCAGCTGGCGCTCGAAGTGGACAAGCTTTGCCTGCATGCCGGAGCGGGCGGCGTCATTGGAGTTGAAGAGACGGAGCTGCTGACGGCCTCGACCGTGGAGGAGGATGTGTTCGCGCTGGTCGATGCGATCGCAAGCCTGCAGGTTGACCGTTCGCTCAAGCTATACCGCGCATTGCTGATCAGGCGCGAAGAGCCTATCAAAATTGCCGCGTTGATTGCCCGCCAGCTGCGGATTATGCTTCAGATCAAGGAGCTGGAGCAGCATCGGTATTCGCCTCAGCAGATGGCCGGACAAATTGGCCTGCATCCGTACGCGGTGAAGCTTGCTGCCGAGAAGAGCCAGAAGTTTAAGGTTGCCCGGCTTGGTGCTCTTCTTAATGATATAGCGGATTTGGATTATAAGATGAAAACAGGTGCCATAGACAAGACGCTTGGCCTGGAATTATTCCTTCTGTCTCTGGGCGTGCAGCGGGGTCAAAGCGGCAAATGAGACATTCGAGATAAATCAAAAACGGCTTCGCATATGCGAAGCCGTTCATTTGTTTGCGGTTATTAAGCTTGAGCCGAAAGGGCGTTCAGCTTTTTAGCAAGACGAGATTTTTTGCGGGAAGCCGCATTTTTATGAATCAGGCCTTTAGTAACCGCTTTGTCCAATTTTTTCGTCGCAGCGATCAGAGCAGCTTTAGCTGCATCTACATCAGTGCCAGCGATAGCTTGGTCAGCAGATTTAACAGCCGTACGAAGCGCGGATTTTTGGGAAGCGTTCAAAGCGCGGCGTTTTTCGCTCGTTTTAACGCGTTTGATTGCGGATTTAATGTTTGGCATCGAGTTTCACCTCCTACAAAGATTGCGCAGCAAACAAAAAGCTTACGCTATAAGTCTAGGTAACACAACTTAAAATATATTACCATGTGCTGTTCCGAAAAGCAATAGCGAGCCTGTCCTGCCATTTTTGCGCATGTCGGCCAAAGTATGAAATTGTCTCCCTTGCAAACAATAAGCTGGAGAGAATGGCATGGCTTTGAAGGGAGAATGGAATACATGACCGAACTTGATATGCAGCAATATAACATCCGCACCGATCTTGCGCTTGAAGCCAAGGAAATGGCGGAGCAGCTTGGCGGGGGCGGCCCGATACCAGGCATTCAATCGGAGACATCCGAGGACAACGGCATAACGATTACTCATCTTCATGTGCAGAACGAGCAAGGCTCGAATGCGATAGGCAAGGTTCCCGGACGTTACGTCACCATAGAAGTTCCGGCCCTCCGCAATCAGGATACGGAGCTGCAGGACCGAGTAGCCACCCAATTTGCGAAGCATTTCGAATCGTTCCTCGAGCGGATTGGCGTAGGCAAGACGGCTAAAGTACTTATTGTTGGACTGGGCAACTGGAACGTTACGCCGGATGCGCTGGGGCCACTCGTGGTCGAGAATGTTATGGTGACGCGCCACTTCTTCGAGTTGATGCCGGATCAGGTTGCCCCCGGTTATCGGGCGGTGAGCGCGGTTGCTCCGGGCGTGCTGGGCATTACCGGGATCGAGTCAAGCGAGATCGTGCAGGGCATCGCGGAGAAAACCCATCCTGATGTTATTATTGCGATTGACGCCTTGGCTTCCAAATCGCTTGACCGGGTCAATACAACGATTCAGATTGCCGACATCGGCATCCACCCCGGCTCTGGCATCGGCAATAAGCGCAAAGGGCTCACGAAGGAGATACTCGGAATTCCCGTAATTGCGATTGGCGTGCCAACCGTTGTCTATGCATCCACCATCGTTAACCATACGATTGAGCTGATGAGAAACCATATGGCGGCCAATAACGGCAACAACGATCAGATTTTTGGTCTGATGAACCAGATGGGCGAGACGGAGCGCCTCCAGCTCGTAAAGGAAGCCCTGACCCCGGTTGGCCATGATCTGCTTGTGACGCCAAAGGAAATTGACGAGTTTATCGAAGACATCGCCAATATCATCGCCAGCGGCTTGAATGCTGCTCTCCACGATGCCGTTAACTCCGATAACGTCGCGGCATATACGCATTAAGCTCTTTTCAAAGTCCTTGGGGCATGACAGCCTCAAGGACTTTTTTTGTATCCTACTCTCTTAATCTAGCAAATTCCCTCCAAATCTATTAATTCAAATCCGGTTCTATTAAAGCTTCTTGTCTCATAGATTAATAGCAGATGAGCAACGAAGAAGCGGGAGGTAGAACTCGAAATGAAAAGAACCATTATGTTGTTTGATCTGACGCGCGGGAGCAAACGCCTGCGCCAGCTGCTCGTAACGGGGAAAACCTTTATGGTGTTGTCGATCAGCTCCATGCTGTTTTTTGTTGCGATAGGCATTGCCGGTATGGCGCATCAGCATTCGCTCTCCGCGCCGGTTTCTTCCATGACGGGTTTTGCGGCTTCTGTTTCAAGCGGGTTTTTTGGGGATATGCTAGAAATGGAAATGCCGCAATTTCATAGCAGCAAATCTGGCGAGGAATTATCCGGAACCCAGATCAGCAGTTTCATTCTCCGGTTAATGACCAACGTGAATCCAAGTGATCCGAGAAGCTTGATTGCAGGCGAAATTCCGGGCATGAACGCAGACTCATCCTTCCTGATCGCCGGAGGTGTGGGGACGGATCCGAATGTGTGGCCGGAAGATAATATTCCGATCCCTGGGGATGCGGGCTCTAGCAATGGCGATGATCATGGACCGGGCGTGACGGAAGGAGATAATCAACCGTCTGACACTCCCGAACCGCCGGCGTCAACTCCAACTCCAACGGAGAAGCCGGATCCTACTCCAGCGCCGGATGATTCCGGCGCCGGGCACACTACCGGAAAAGACAAGGTGGTTTTCATCTATCACTCCCACAGCCGGGAGTCCTGGTATCCGGAAGTTTCGGATAAGAAAGGAGATGCCAATTCGGCATCTAAGAATATTACGCTCGTTGGAGAACGGCTGGCCGAGAAGCTTGAGGATCTTGGCGTTGGCACAACGCATTCCGATGAGGATTACCCGACAACGGTGCCGGGATACGATTGGAACTACTCTTACAAGTACTCGAAGAAAACGGTACAGGAAGCAATCGCAAGCAACAAGAAACTGAAATTTTTCTTCGACATACATCGCGACTCCCAGAAACGCAAATATACAACTGTGGATATTAACGGTAAAAGCTATGCTCAGGTGTATTTCATTATCGGCCATAAAAATCCGGATTGGAAAAAGAACGCCGAGTTCGCGACTCAAATTCACGACGCGCTGGAGAAGCAATATCCCGGTCTTTCAAGAGGGATTTTGGGCAAGACGACCGCAACGGGCAATGGTGAATACAACCAGTCGCTAGCGCAAGACAGCGTGTTGATCGAAATCGGCGGCGTTGACAACACATTGACGGAGAGTTACCGGACAGCGGACGTACTGGCCAAAATTATTGCGGATATTTACTGGGATGCGGAAAGAGTGTCTGCTTCAAAATAAAATCGAACATGACAGGCAAGGCTGCCGCGGCAGCCTTGCCTGACGGAAGGAGCTGGGGAGAGATGAAGGGCGCATTGAAGTGGGTACTGCTTGGAGGCGTGCTTGTCTTTATTATTTTGTATGGAGTGGAGATGTCCTCGGCAGGTATTGAGCGAATCTATGGCCCGATCGACGGCGAAGGCTCTTCCGCGATCATGTCCAACGAGAATAAATACAGTCTGACCTCGTCAGAGAGCGATTCGTCGGAGCTGGAAGGCTCCGGACTGTCCAGCAGCGCGGAACGGAAGATCGCGGAGCTTGAGAAGGAGCTCAAGGAAGTGAGGAAGATCGCGGAGGAATCCGCACGCCATGAGAGGCTGCCGGGCATATCGTCTGACTCCGGCGAACCTGCGGTCAATAAGGTGGCGGATGGAACAGCGGGCCTCCTGCAGTCTGTCTCGAGCGGCGGAATCCGTTTTATTGCTTCCTTGTTCAATTCGGTAACGGGATAGGCGCCAGCGCATCTTGATGTTACTGCATTGCTGGTATACCATATAGCTGATATAATGGAAAGAATGATTAGCTATATTGGATTGTGTGGGGGTTAGGCATGACAGACGTTCGTGACCGGCAAAAGAAAATTAGGAATTTCTCGATTATTGCACATATTGACCACGGGAAGTCGACGCTCGCTGACCGTATTCTTGAATTTACAGGAGCGTTATCGTCGCGCGAAATGCAGGATCAGGTGCTCGACCAGATGGATCTGGAGCGGGAGCGCGGCATCACCATTAAACTGCAGGCTGTACGGCTTACATACAAAGCCGATGACGGCGAAGAGTATTTGCTTAACCTGATTGATACGCCGGGACATGTCGATTTCACGTACGAGGTATCCCGCAGTATGGCGGCGTGCGAAGGCGCACTGCTGGTCGTAGACGCTGCACAGGGTATTGAAGCGCAGACGCTTGCGAACGTTTACCTGGCACTCGACAACAACCTGGAGATTCTCCCGGTTATTAATAAAATCGATCTGCCTAGCGCGGAGCCGGAACGCGTTAAGCAAGAGATCGAAGATGTTATCGGTCTTGATGCGAGCGACGCCGTTTTGGCTTCGGCAAAAGCAGGCATCGGCATCAAGGAAATTCTGGAGCAGGTGGTACAGAAGGTGCCGGCTCCGACAGGCAATCCGGAAGATCCGCTTAAAGCGCTTATTTTCGACTCGCATTATGACCCGTACAAAGGGGTTATCGTTTACGTGCGCGTTATTGACGGAAGCATTCAGGCCGGTAAAAAAATCCGCTTTATGGCAACGGGCGCGGAATTCGAGGTTATCGAGGTTGGCGCGTTCAAGCCGCGGATGGGAATCGTGGACGAGCTTGCCGTCGGTGACGTTGGGTTTGTTGTTGCAGGTATCAAGAACGTAAAAGATACGCGTGTCGGCGATACCGTTACGGAAGCGAAACGTCCAGCTCCGGAAGCTTTGCCTGGTTACCGGAAAATCAACCCGATGGTGTTCTGCGGTCTGTATCCGATTGAAACGCAGGATTACAACGATCTGCGCGAAGCCCTGGAGAAGCTGGAGCTTAACGACGCATCCCTGCGATATGAGCCGGAGACATCCACGGCGCTGGGCTTTGGCTTCCGTTGCGGCTTCCTTGGTCTCCTGCACATGGAGATCATCCAGGAACGGATCGAGCGCGAGTTCAATATTCCGCTCATTACGACGGCGCCAAGCGTAATTTACCGTGTAACGCTGACGAATGGCGATGTCATCGATATTGATAACCCGTCCAACTATCCGGAAGCAGGCAAGCTTGATTACGTGGAAGAGCCTTATGTAAAAGCGTCCATTATCGTGCCTAATGATTTTGTAGGGGCAATTATGGAGCTTTGCCAAGGCAAGCGCGGCGAGTTCGTAAACATGGAGTACCTCGATACGAACCGCGTTACGCTGACGTACGAAATTCCGCTGTCCGAGATTGTCTATGACTTCTTCGATCAGCTGAAATCGAGCACCAAAGGTTACGCGTCGTTTGATTATGAACTGTCCGGCTACCGCAGATCGAACCTTGTGAAGATGGATATCATGCTGAACAGCGAGCAGGTTGACGCCTTGTCCGTTATCGTTCACCGCGACCGTGCCTACCACCGCGGCCGGATTATCTGTCAGAAGATGAAAGAGCTTATTCCGCGCCAAATGTTCGAGGTGCCCGTACAGGCTTCGATCGGCACGAAAGTAATTGCTCGCGAAACGGTAAAAGCGATGCGCAAAAACGTCCTTGCCAAATGTTACGGGGGCGACATCAGCCGTAAACGGAAGCTCCTCGACAAGCAGAAGGAAGGCAAGAAGCGGATGAAGCAGGTCGGCAGCGTAGAGGTTCCTCAAGAGGCCTTCATGGCGGTGCTGAAAATCGACGAGGACTAAGGGCGAGCTGCTCCTTAGTCACTGTCGCGTAGTCGTAAGTAGGGCGGAAGGGGACAGGGTATATCGTTACGGCCGCTGTTGCGGATTTTTTTCCTTGAACAATTTGATTCAGTTGAAAAAATGCAGCAAATGCGGGCGCTTCGCTCCTCCACGAGATACCCTTTACCCCATCGCCGAAACTTACGGTCAACGAAAGACAGGACTAAGGAGCTTGCTCTCCTTGGTCCTGTCGATTTTTTATTAGGGGAGTAAGAAAGAAGGAAGTGATGAAATGATTAATTACGCGCCTAGAGCGCTTTATATTCATATCCCGTTTTGTACGAATAAGTGTCATTATTGCGATTTCACTTCGTATGTATTAAAAGGACAGCCCGTTGACGAGTATCTCGACGCGCTCGAAAGAGAGATGGCCTTAACCGTGGCTCAGCTGCCGCCGGAGAGAATCGATACGGTATTCGTAGGCGGAGGCACGCCAACGGTATTGACGCCGCCTCAAATGGAGCGGTTCCTTGCGTCGGTGAAGAAATATTTTCCGCTTGCGGATGATGTGGAATTTACGATGGAAGCCAATCCCGGCACAACCGATCCGGAGAAGCTGGCCGCGATGTTTGCCGGCGGCGTGAACCGGATCAGCTTTGGCGTACAGTCGTTTGACAATGGCTTGCTGGAGCGTATCGGACGTATTCATAATGTCGACGATGTATACAAAAGTCTCGAGAATGCCCGAGCTGCGGGCTTTACGAATCTGTCGATCGATCTGATGTTTGGACTGCCGAAGCAGACGGTGGAGCTGCTCGAGGACAGCGTGAACAAGGCGCTGGCACTTGATTTGCCTCACTATTCGCTTTATAGCTTAAAGGTTGAGGAGAATACGCTTTTCCACAAGCTGTATCAGCGCGACGAGCTGCCTTTGCCTCCCGAGGATGAAGAATTTAATATGTATACGCTGCTGATGGACCGGCTGAAGCAGGCAGGATATGCTCATTATGAGATCAGTAACTTTGCCAAGCCGGGCTTTGAAAGCAGACATAACTCGACGTACTGGCGCAATGAGCCCTATTACGGCCTTGGTGCCGGCGCTCACGGCTATGCGCGCGGTCTGCGTCATGTGAACGTGAAAGGCGTTCAGCCTTTTATTGATTATACGAAGACGAAGCTGCCGCGTCTGGAGCAGAACGTTGTTCCTGAATACGAAGCCATGGAAGACTTTATGATGGTAGGACTACGCTTGCTGAAGGGTGTCCGCGCTTCCGATTATGCGGCCCAATTCGAGGGGCGCAAGCTGGAGGATAAATTCGGTCCAATCCTGGAGAAGCTTCGGAAAGACGGGCTGCTAGAAATGGTTGAGGAAGATGGAGACACCGTCTACAAATTAACCGATAAAGGCGTTCTTTTTGGCAATGATGTTTTTGGTTCGTTTATCGGTTTAGAGGAAGAAGCGGCTGGCTAAAATTCGGAAAATTAGTTCTTGAGAAAACATACGACATGCTGTATATTTATTCAATAGAACTTATTTGCACCGGGTGGAGGCGATTGCAGCGTGGAGGCGACAGAACAGTTAACGGTAGTTTGCAGAAAAGCGGCACCGGAAGATGTGGAAACTTTGTATGAACTCATTAAAGGCTATGCAGAACAGGGAATCATGCTGCCCCGCACCCGGGAAACGTTATTGCGCCAGATTGATACGTTTGTCGTAGCGGAGATCGGGGATAAGGTCGTTGGCTGCGGCTCCTTGCTGAGGCTTGGACAGGATCTCGTGGAGATTCGTTCCCTCGGCATGAACCAGGAATATAGAGGCCTGAAGATTGGAAATAAATTGGTAGATTTTCTGGTCGAGCAGGCAAGGGAACAGCAAATTCCAAAGATTATGGCGCTCACGTACGCGGTTAATTTCTTTTTGCGCAACGGTTTTACGGTGGTGGAAAAAGAGATCTTCCCCGAGAAAGTATGGAAAGACTGCATAAACTGTCCGAAGCAAAACGCATGCGACGAGATCGCCGTATTGAAAATGTTAGGCTGATAAAGGCTAGGCGGCTGCCGGGCGGGCTGCCTGGCCTTTTTTTTGATTTTTATCGGTGGGATAAAGACCTGAAAATACCGAACCGACTTGACAATGCTTAAGCTGGTTTGGTATTTTTGTATTAATGATTAGCACTCGGGTCTAATGAGTGCTAACGAGAAGATCCGATAAACTTTTGGAGGGATGCGAATGTTGACTGAACGGCAGAGAATGATACTGAACGCAATTGTAGACGATTATATCCGTTCGGCTGAGCCTGTTGGTTCCAGGAGCATATCGAAGCGCGGCGATGTCGCTTTCAGTCCTGCAACGATCCGTAATGAAATGGCCGACTTGGAGGAGCTTGGTTTCCTCGAGCAGCCTCATACATCGGCGGGGCGCATTCCATCAACTAAAGGTTATCGCTATTATGTAGATCATCTCGTAAAGCTTAACGAAATTAATGAAGCAGATCTGAAGCAGGCCCATTCCTTCTTCTCCGAGAAGATGATTCAGATGGAGCAGGTTATCCAGCATGCCGCAATGATATTGTCCAATTTGACCAATTATACGTCCATTCTGCTCGGGCCGGAGATGTTCAGCAATTCGCTGAAGCATTTTAACCTGGTGCCTTTGGACGAGAAGACGGCTGTTGCGATTATTGTAACGAATACCGGCCATGTGGAGAACCGGACCATCACGATTCCTCCGGGCATCAACATGGATGAGATGGAGAAGATCGTAAATATCCTGAATGCGAAGCTGATCGGCATTCCGCTGGTACGTCTGAAGTCGAAGCTGTATGCAGAGGTTGGCCAGGAGCTGGAGCGTTACGTTGATCATTGTGAAGAGGTGCTTGGTATTCTGGACAGCGCGCTGTCCAGCGATTCGGAGCAGCGGATCTTCCTGAGCGGAACAACCAACATGCTCACGCAGCCGGAATTCAAAGACGTTGATAAAGTGAAGACGATATTGGATCTGCTGGATGAAACGCCTGCTGTGATGAAAATGATTTCCGCCGCACCATCGGGTATACAAGTGCGGATTGGAACAGAAAATGACCATGAAGCAATTGCGAATTGCAGCTTGATTACGGCTACGTACCAGTTAGACGGAAAATCGCTCGGAACAATCGGGATTCTTGGACCAACCCGCATGGAATATGGGAAAGTCATTACGCTGCTTGATGTGATATCGAAGGATTTGGCTTTGATGATGGGGCGCTTTTATAAATAGTTTGGGTTGCTGTTGCTCTGTGAGGGGATGGTGCTGTGGGGCGGGCTTGGCGCGTACGAGCGGTATGTTGCCTTCCGTCGCTGTTGAAAACGGGAATGTGGATTAGGATTCCTCGCGGAATATTCCCGTTTTCAAAGGCGAGCGCTGCGCTCTTCAGGCAACACCCCGCTCTCCCGCGCTTTGCGCGCACAGCACCGCCCCGTGGGGCAGTGCAAAGGCAAGCGCGAACTATTATTCGCGCTGGAGCGCTTGACAACTGGCGCTGAACCGTCAGTTGGAAAAGACTGATGTAAATAAGCAATTCTAAGCAGATGCTTACGAAGTAAGAATTGCTTCGCAATTCTAAGTAGATGCTTACGAAGTAAGAATTGCTTCGCAATTCTAAGTAGATGCTTACGAAGTAAGAATTGCTTCGCAATTCTTTTAAGGAGGTGAATATGGTGAGTAATGACCAACATAACGACACAATCGATGAAGTTATAGAAGAGCAAACGGAACAGCAGCAAGAAGTTGAAGCACAAGAAGATTCGCGCGTCAACGAGCTTGAAAAGCTGGCTGAAGAGAATCAACAACGATACTTACGCGCACAAGCGGACTTCGATAACTTCCGCCGTCGCACGCAAAAGGAAAAGGAAGATCTCGCGCAATATGCATCGATGAAGCTGATCGGACAACTGCTTCCGGTTGTCGATAACTTCGAGCGTGCTGTTTCCGCTGCTTCCGCGAATCAAGATTTCGATGCTCTTGCCAAAGGCGTAGACATGATTTTCCGTCAGCTGGAACAGACTTTGCAGCAAGAAGGTCTGAAAGCAATGGAAGCTGTTGGCGAGCCGTTCAACCCTGAATTCCACCAAGCGATCATGACTGTGGAATCGGATGAGCATGAAGAAGGCATCATCGTAGAGGAAGTACAAAAGGGCTATATCCTGAAGGATCGCGTCCTGCGGCCTGCTATGGTTAAAGTAAGCGGCTAATTATTCCATTACATGGAATTTAAAATAAGATTCACACCTTTCAAGTTAATGCTTACGAAGTGAAAAATGCTTCACATTTTTCTTTAGGAGGAAACTTACGATGAGTAAAGTTATCGGTATTGACCTTGGTACTACAAACTCTTGCGTTGCGGTAATGGAAGGCGGCGAAGCCGTCGTTATCCCGAATCCGGAAGGCAACCGCACTACGCCGTCCGTTGTAGGCTTCAAAAAAGACGGAGAGCGTATCGTTGGCGAAACAGCGAAACGCCAAGCGATCACAAATCCTGACCGCACGGTAATGTCGATCAAACGTCACATGGGTACAAACCATAAAGAAGTAATTGACGGAAAAGAATATACGGCTCAAGAAATTTCGGCTATTATCCTTCAAAAGCTGAAATCCGACGCTGAAGCATATCTTGGCCAATCCGTAACGCAAGCCGTAATCACGGTTCCTGCTTACTTTAACGACAGCCAGCGCCAAGCAACAAAAGATGCCGGTAAAATCGCAGGTCTTGAAGTTCTTCGTATCGTGAACGAGCCAACAGCTGCGGCACTGGCATACGGTCTTGAGAAAACGGAAGACCAAACGATCCTCGTTTATGACCTTGGCGGCGGTACCTTCGACGTCTCGATCCTTGAACTTGGCGACGGCTTCTTCGAAGTAAAAGCAACTAGCGGCGACAACAAGCTGGGCGGCGACGACTTTGACCAAGTGATCATCGACTACCTCGTAGCTGAATTCAAAAAAGAGCAAGGCGTTGATCTTTCCAAAGATAAAGCGGCTGTTCAACGTTTGAAAGACGCTGCAGAGAAAGCGAAAAAAGATCTGTCCGGCGTAATGTCGACAACGATTTCCTTGCCGTTTATTACGATGGCTGATGGCGTTCCACAGCATTTGGAGCTTAACCTGACTCGCGCGAAATTCGAAGAATTGTCCGCACACCTGGTTGAACGTTCCCTTGCTCCTACGCGTCAAGCCCTGAACGATTCCGGTCTCTCCGTGAGCCAAATCGATAAAGTCGTTCTTGTTGGCGGTTCGACTCGTATCCCTGCCGTACAAGAAGCGGTTAAGAAATTGATCGGCAAAGAGCCCCACAAAGGCGTTAACCCGGATGAAGTGGTTGCCCTTGGCGCAGCGGTTCAAGCCGGCGTATTGACTGGCGATGTAAAAGACGTGGTATTGCTTGACGTTACTCCGCTGTCCCTTGGCATCGAGACTGCAGGCGGCGTCTTCACGAAGATGATTGACCGCAATACAACGATCCCGACTAGCAAATCCCAAGTGTTCTCCACTTACGCGGATAACCAACCGGGCGTTGAAATCCACGTTCTGCAAGGCGAGCGTCAAATGGCTGCCGGCAACAAAACGCTGGGCCGCTTTACGCTGAACGATATCCCTCTTGCTCCGCGCGGCGTACCGCAAATCGAAGTTACTTTCGACATCGATGCGAACGGTATCGTTAACGTTTCGGCGCTGGATAAAGGAACTGGCAAAAGCCAAAAGATCACGATCACTTCCTCGGGCGGTCTGAGCGAGGCTGAAATCGAGCAAATGATGAAGGATGCTGAACTGAACGCGGAGGAAGATCGCAAACGCCGCGAGCTTGTTGAAGCGAAAAACAGCGCAGACCAACTCGTATACTCGGTTGATAAAACGTTGAAGGATCTTGGCGATAAAGTAGACGCTTCCGAGATCGAGAAAGCTAACGCCGCGAAAGAGAAAGTAACAAGCGCGGTAGCAACGGATGATCTCGAGCAAATTACGAAAGCAACGGAAGAGCTGACCGAAATCGTTCAACAGCTTTCCGTAAAACTTTATGAGCAGGCTCAAGCGGCTCAGGGCGGTGCTCCTGAAGGTGCGGAAGCAGCTGATGCCGGGGCTCGCGGCAAAGACAATGTCGTTGACGCCGACTACGAAGTAGTTGACGAAAACAAGAAATAAGACTTAACTTGTAATGGGAGAGGTCAAAGACAGGGTCTTCCTGTCTTTGGCCTTCCTGAATTTTTAATGAAACGGCTCCGCTGCCTTAGGGCGGCGAAGCCGTTTCACCTTGTCTGTTTAGACTGAATTTGCAGCAAACATGGGTGGAGGTGAGATGAGTTGGCAGATAAACGCGATTATTATGAGGTGCTTGGCGTAGGCAAGAGCGCTTCCGGCGACGAGATTAAGAAGGCCTACCGTCAGATGGCGCGCAAGTACCATCCTGACGTTAACAAAGAAGCGGACGCGGAAACGAAGTTCAAAGAAGTAAAGGAAGCTTATGATGTCCTGAGCGATGATGGACAACGCGCGAGATACGACCAGTATGGTCATGTTGATCCGAATCAAGGTATGGGCGGAGCTGGCGGATTCTCCGGAAATGGTGATTTTGGCGGCTTTGGCGATATTTTCGATATGTTCTTCGGAGGTGGCGGCGGACGCCGTGATCCAAATGCACCGCAGCGAGGCAATGACCTGCAATATTCGATGACGATCGAATTCAAGGAAGCCGTGTTTGGCAAAGAGACGGAAATTACGATTCCGCGTACGGAATCTTGTGATACTTGTGCAGGCTCCGGTGCTAAACCGGGTACCAAACCGGAAACCTGTTCGGTCTGCCATGGCTCCGGTCAACAAGAGGTTGTACAAAATACGCCGTTTGGCCGTATGGTCAACCGCCGGGCGTGTTCGCATTGCGGCGGCACAGGCAAAGTGATCAAAGAGAAATGCGGAACCTGTCATGGCGCGGGCAAAGTGAAAAAGCAGCGTAAAATCAATGTCCGTATCCCAGCTGGCGTGGATGACGGCGCACAAATTCGTCTCTCCGGCGAAGGAGAAGGCGGCTTGCGCGGAGGTCCTCCGGGCGATCTGTATATCGTGATCCGCGTGAAGGCGCATGACTTCTTCGAGCGCGAGAACGATGATATTTACTGTGAAGTGCCATTGACCTTCGTACAGGCGGCTTTGGGCGATGAGATCGAGATCCCGACCCTGACCGAGAAGGTAAAGCTGAAGATTCCTGCAGGCACGCAGACGGGCACGTATTTCCGCCTCAAAGGAAAAGGCGTTCCGAAGCTGCGCGGTTACGGGCAAGGCGACCAGCACGTTAAAGTGACGGTCGTAACGCCAACCAAGCTGTCGGATGATCAAAAGGATCTGCTTCGCCAGTTTGGCGGCATTGGCGGCGAGTCCCCGGCAGAGAACCATGAGCATCACGAATCGATTTTCGATAAAATGAAGAAAGCGTTCCGCGGCGAGTAGCCCGGAACGTTTTTTTTTGCGAGAGCGAATAGTTCGTCTTTCTATGCTACATGCTACTTAAGTAATTGACATTATGACCTAAGGAGCTGGAATAGCAATGTCGAATGAGAAAAAAGGCTACATGGAGAAAGTAAACTTTGGCGATTTGCCCGTCGGGAAAAACGAGGATGTCGAGTTCTCCGAGGAGCTGGCGGACGAGGCAGACAAGCAAGCGTCCCAGCGTGCAGCCGCAGCGGATGCACGGGCTGAGAATGAGCAGGGCTTCTAATGTCTTCGCAAATTGAGATCAGAGCGAATTTCGGGGAGCCCGGTGCTGCTCAGGAGGCGGTTCGCAAGCTTCAGGCGCTACGCGCTTTTGAAGTGAACGGATTATTTGAAAGCGGCTTGCTCACGGCTACAATCGATGAAGACGTGGTAGAGCGGGCGGTCCATATGATCGAACAAATCGGCGGAAGCTCGGAGACCGGTTCCGTTAACTGACCGAAAAGGATCGGCGGCAAACTTTTGTTTGCCGCTTTTTTGTGCATAAATGATGAATAGTGTACAATAGATGGTAGTTTTCACTTTTGGAGGGTTATAGTACATATGAAATGGCATGAAATTACGATCTCGACAACGGAGCAAGCGATCGAGATGATCTCGAACTTTCTGCATGAAATGGATGCGGGCGGCGTATCCATTGAAGAATCGGGCACTTTGAACAAAGAACGGGATACATCGCTCGGACAATGGTACGAGACGCCGCTTAATGATATTCCGGAAGGCCAGGCGGTTATTCAAGGCTATTTCACGGAAAGCGTAGACATGAAAGACCTGAAGGCGAAGCTTGTGCCGCGCATTGAAGAGCTGAAGGAGTTTGGCATTGATCCCGGCAGCTATGAAATCACGTTCAGGCTTGTAGACGAAGAGGACTGGGCGACTGCCTGGAAGCAATATTTCAAGCCAATCAGGGTATCGGAGAAGCTGACGATCAAGCCGACATGGGAAGAATACGAGCCGGCGGTTGGCGAGAATATTATTGAGCTTGATCCTGGTATGGCATTTGGTACGGGCACGCATCCAACAACGGCGCTTTGCCTGCAAACGCTGGAATCGGTTATTACGGGCGATGAGGAAGTAATTGACGTTGGCACGGGTTCCGGGATTCTGGCGATTGGCGCTATGAAGCTTGGCGCTCGCCGGGTACTGGCATTGGATCTTGATCCGGTGGCGGTATCGAGCGCAACGGAGAATGTGAGACTGAACGGTCTGCAGGATGATGTGGAAGTACTGGAAAGCGATCTGCTTGGCGTGCTTGGCGGCAAGGTTGTTCATGCCGCTAACGAGCGGGATGCGCTCACAACGTCGGTTACGCTGCCGGTTGACCTGGTAGTAGCGAACATTTTGGCAGAGATTATTTTGCTCTTTATTGATGACGTGTTCGCGGCCCTGAAGCCGAATGGCATTTATATTGCCTCTGGTATTTACAAGAACAAAGAAACCGATGTGGAGGAAGGTTTGATCCGCTCGGGCTTTGTAATCGTTGATAAACGCCGCGACGAGGACTGGATTGCATTCGTGGCGAGAAAGCCGCAGGTGAATGAATGAACTGGGACAGTTTCTTAGCTTACCCGCTTGAGGACTTGCCGTTTGTTGCGCTTGTGCTCATCATTTCCTTTACGGTGCATGAGTTCGCGCATGCGTACAGCGCCTACAAGTTTGGCGACAACACGCCAAAGGATATGGGACGGGTTACACTGAATCCTCGCGTCCATATTGACATACTTGGCGCGATTCTCATCCTGATTGCAGGCTTCGGTTGGGCGAAGCCTGTTCTCGTCAATTCCAGCCGCTTTAAGAACCCGCGCCTGATGGGAATCATCGTCTCGGCCGTTGGACCGTTAAGCAATTTGCTTCTTGGCGTCTTAGGTATTCTTATTTTGTTAACACTGGATTCTACGGGCGCGATGTATGCGGGCTCCAATGGCGTGAATCTTGCGATTGAGCGGTTCTTAAGCTATTTTATCTATCTTAATTTTCTCTTGTTTATCTTTAACCTGATTCCGCTGCCGCCGCTTGACGGTTACCGGATTATTCAGGATCTGCTGCCGCTAGAGGCGCGAGTCAAGATGGATCAGAATGTGCAGTGGGGCGTTTATATTTTCCTCCTGCTGGTGTTTATTCCGCCGCTTCGCCGGGTAACGCTGGACCCGATTCTCGGTTGGTGGGTTCCGCTCAGCCACTTTTTTGCGAATTTATTCCAACCGCTGTTTTAGGCCGCTTTCATAGATTTTTGAAGCGGAAACATGCTATGATGAAGGATGGTTAGACTGACGCAATGCAGCGATATTTTATAGCAGCGGAGCAGTTTGACGGCTCCAGCGTGCGTTTAATAGGAGAAGATGCTTTTCATGCCGTCCGCGTTATGCGGATGAAGCCGGAAGAGAAGTTTATCGCCAGCGACGGTATTTCCCGAGTTGTGCTAGCCGCTGTGCGGGAAGCGGACTCATCGGAGGTTGTGGCTGACATTGTGGAGGAGCTGCCGATGGACAGCGAGCCCAGTTGGTCGGTTACCATTGCGCAAAGCCTGCCAAAGGGCGATAAGATGGAGTTGGTCATTCAGAAGGGGACGGAGATTGGCGCGTACGCGTTTGCGCCGTTCCAGTCGGAGCGGATGATCGTTCAATATGACGGTAAGAAGGAAGCCAAGCGTCTGGAGCGTTGGAGCAAGATCGCGAAGGAAGCGGCGGAGCAGTCACATCGCTGCCGCGTTCCGACGATTGAGCCCGTTCGCAGCTGGCGTGAGCTGAAGGAATTGATTCAAACGTTTGATTTGGCGTTATTTTGTTATGAACGGGAAGGCGATGCGGCAGACAGCAGAGGCATCCGAGATGCCGTGCTGGACTGGAAGCGGGCGGGCAAGCAATCCGCCGAGCCGAAAGTCCTGCTGATCGTTGGTCCTGAAGGCGGCTTTACAGAACGGGAAGCAGATGAGGCAGAGGCGGCGGGAGCGTTTATCGTTGGCCTTGGCAGACGGATTCTGCGGACGGAAACGGCGGGTATTGTTGGATTGACCTGCTTACTGTACGAGGCCGGAGAAATGGGAGGAGCGTAAGGAATTTATGCCATCGGTTGCATTTTACACCTTGGGATGCAAAGTTAACTTTTACGACACAGAAGCGATTTGGCAGCTGTTCAAAAACGAAGGATACGAGCAGGTTGACTTTGAGTCGACCGCTGACGTGTACCTGATTAATACATGCACGGTTACGAATACTGGCGACAAGAAGAGCCGTCAGATTATTCGGCGTGCCGTTCGCCGTAATCCGGATGCGGTTATTGCGGTAACGGGCTGTTATGCCCAGACGTCTCCCGCGGAGATTATGGCCATTCCGGGCGTTGATCTTGTCATTGGCACGCAGGACCGCGAGAAGATCATGACCTTTGTTAATCAAATTCATGATGACCGCCAGCCGGTTAACGCGGTTCGCAACATTATGAAGACACGCGACTTCGAAGAGCTTGATGTACCGGATTTCAACGAGCGTACGCGTGCGTTTCTGAAGATCCAGGAGGGCTGCAACAACTTCTGCACCTTCTGTATAATTCCGTGGTCCCGGGGGCTGTCGCGCAGCCGCGATCCGAAGAGCGTGCTGGAGCAGGCTAAACAGCTGGTAGCTTCCGGTTACAAGGAAGTGGTTCTGACGGGCATTCATACAGGCGGCTACGGCGACGATATGGAAAATTACCGTTTGACCGATTTGCTGTGGGATCTGGACAAAATCGACGGTCTTGAGCGTATCCGGATCAGTTCGATTGAAGCCAGCCAAATTGATGATGCGATGATCGACGTTCTGAAGCGTTCGTCCAAAATGTGCCGCCATCTGCATATTCCGCTGCAAGCGGGCGATACTTCGGTATTAAAGCGGATGCGCCGCAAATATACGACGGAAGAATTCGCAGCCAAGCTGAAGCGTATCCGCGAAGCCATGCCTGGCGTAGCGATTACGACTGACGTTATCGTTGGCTTCCCTGGCGAAACCGAAGAAATGTTCGAGAACGGCTACAAGTTTATGGAAGAGGTCGGCTTCTCCGAAATGCATGTCTTCCCTTATTCGAAACGTACGGGTACGCCTGCCGCGCGGATGGAAGATCAAATTGACGAAGAAGTGAAGAACGAACGCGTTCATAAGCTGATTGACCTGTCGGAAAAAATGCAGCTCGCTTATGCGAAGGAGCATGTAGGAGCTGTGCTGGACGTCATTCCGGAGCGTGATTACAAGGGCGCGCCTGGTACAGGTCTAGTTATGGGCTACTCCGACAACTATATTCAGATTGTATTTGAAGGAACGGAAGCGCTTGTTGGCAAGCTGTGCCGTGTCAAAATTACGGAAGCAGGCGTTAACGAATGCCGCGCCCAGCTTGTGCGCGTACTTGACGATGTACCGGCAGAGGCAATGAGAGCTTAGGAAATAGATATATCGCACGAGGATTTCTCGCTCATTTCTGCAGTTTCGAAATTAGCGGGAAATCCTCGTTGTTGCATGCAAATGTCAAGCAGGCAAGGGGGAAACGGAAATGGTTGAAATTTCGGCAGGAGGAGTAGTCTATCGCCGGAACGAGGCCGGGCTTTTGCAAATCCAGCTGATTCAGGACCGTTACGGCAAAGTGTCGCTCCCGAAAGGCAAGATGGAGTCCGGGGAAACGGTCGAACAAACGGCGCTAAGAGAAATCGCCGAGGAAACCGGCATGATTGGGGTTATTGTCAAACCGATTGATCAGATCAAGTATCAATATCATGATGCGAATAAGGGAACCGTCAATAAAGAGGTTCATTATTATTTGGTCGAAGCGGTTGGCGGCTCGCTTCAGGCCCAGGTAGAAGAAATCCGAGGGGTCGAATGGTTTGATCCGCTGGAAGCCTGGAGACGCCAGAAGCAGTCGGGCTATGAGAATAATAACAGGATTGTAGCGGGAGCCCTCAGCTTGCTTGGCGTGAAGTACGATTAGACCGGCGTCTTCCGGAAAGCCGGTAAATAGCAGAACGGCAAAGCAATAAGCGAGCTTAGTATGTTGAAGATGGTTTGAGCGTGAGCGATTTGGCTGGCAGGGGAATGGGCCAGCCAGCCCGAGGCAGCTGCAAGCTCGCCAAGGAACGGCATAAAGAGAAGCGCACCGCCCGCATTTAGCACGGTATGGGACCAGGCTACATATTGCCCGGATTTCGAACCGCTGAAGGAAGCGAGCAAGGCGGTGGCACAAGTACCGATATTAGCTCCCAGCACAACGGCGACGCCAAGTTCCAGCGGCATTGCTCCAATGGACGCAAAGCCCATGATGATGCCAATAACAGCAGCGCTGCTGTGGACGATAGCCGTCAGTACCGCACCGGCCGCTAGTCCCCACCAGAGGCTGCTTGTTGATTTGTCCAGGAACCAGTTGAATAAAGAGCTTTCCTGAACGGCAGGCCCGATCGCCTGCATCATGGCCATTCCGAAGAGCAGAAGACTGAAGCCTCCCAAGGCCACGGCAGAGGAGCGGATTGTCTCGAGCAGCTTGATGGAGCGGACCTTCGGCCATGCTCCCATTTCATTCAGCAGAACGGTCATCAGCCAGCCGGCAAGGGACAACAGCAGCAAAGGGACGGCTAGTTTATTTAAGTTCAAGCCTATCAGCTCCGTAGTTAGGCAAGTCCCGATGTTGCTTCCGAGAATAATGCCAAGCGTCCGGGGAAAGGTCAAAAGACCGGCGTTGACTAGACCGATTGCAATTACCGTAACGGCAGTACTGCTCTGCAGAAAAGCCGTTGTTGCCGTGCCGATGGCGAGACCATGCACGGGCGTAGCCGTTGAACGGTGTAAAATATGCTGAAGATAGGGACCTGCCAGCCGGTGAAGCGCAAGCTCCATCAGCTTCATTCCGAAGATAAATATGGTGAAGCCGATGGCCATTGGCAGAAGAATGGAATGGAGCATAGAAGGTTCTCCTTTATCGTCGTTATCGTTGATACATATGCGTACCGTCAGACAAGCATGACAAGCCAGGACCAGAGAGGGAGATTAACGAAGTGAGCAAAGCGAAAGTTTGGCTGCAGAAGGGCCGCAAGAAGCGTCTTGAAGCTGGCCACCCGTGGATATATTCAAATGAGATTGAAAAGCTGGAAGGGGAAGCGGAGCCTGGAGAGCTGGTTGATGTCGTTGGCCATAACGGCAAATATTTGGCAACCGGCTATTATAATCCCAAATCGCAGATAACCGTACGCGTTGTATCCTATCAGCCTCTGGAAAAGATGGATGCAGCATTTTTCAAGGAACGGTTCCGTTCCTGTGAAGCTCACCGCAGCCGGTTCGTACCGGACCGGGATTGCAGATTGGTGTATGGAGAGGCTGATTTTCTTCCGGGTCTTGTCGTAGACCGTTTCGCGGATGTTCTGGTCGTTCAGATTGTGACCTTAGGAATGGATATCCGCCGGGATGAGATTGTCGAGGCTCTGGTTGACGTATTCCAGCCGAAAGGAATCTACGAGCGCAGCGACGTTGGCGTTAGACAGCTGGAGGGACTCGAGCTTCTCACAGGCGTCCTGTACGGGGACTGTCCGCGTATTCTCGAGATCGAAGAGAATGGCCTGAAGCTGGAGGTTGACATTGTAGAGGGGCAGAAGACGGGCTATTTCTATGATCAGCGCGAGAACCGGGCATCCATTGAGCCCTTGATGAAGGGCTGGGGGGCAAGGAGCGGTATTCGGCTGGAACGCCGTCCGGCTGACACAGACACAGAAAACACGACGCTTGTTCCGGTGAATTCCAACGGGAAAGAAGTGACCTTCCCCTATTGGGACGGCGCAACCGTGCTTGAATGCTTTGCCCATACAGGAAGCTTCACCCTTCATGCCTGCAAATACGGCGCGAAAAAAGTAACCTGTCTGGATGTATCCGAGCATGCCATCGACACCGCGCGCCGGAACGTGGAGCGCAATGGCTTTACGGACCGCGTCGAATTTGTTGTGGCGGATGCTTTTGATTATTTGCGCACGCAAGTGAAAGGCGTTGAAGAAAGAGAAGAGCGCAGCCGTGCCGGCACGGATACTTCAAAGCCGATCAGCGGCAACGGACGCACCTGGGATGTGGTCATCCTCGATCCTCCTGCTTTCGCAAAGACCAAAAGCGCTGTAGCCGGAGCATGCCGAGGTTACAAGGACATTAATCTGCACGGGTTGAAGCTGGTGAATGAGGGCGGTTATTTGGTTACAGCCAGCTGTTCCTATCACATGAGACCGGATTTGTTCCTCGAGACGATACAGGAAGCTGCTTCGGATGCGGGCAAGCTGCTGCGACTTGTCGAGTGGCGGGCAGCGGGTAAAGATCATCCCCAGCTGCTAGGCGTCCCGGAAGGTCATTATTTGAAATTTGCCGTCTTCGAAGTACGCAGCAAATAATCAAAGAAGCCGTGTGGATTGTTGCAATCCATACGGCTTCTGTTCAAAAAATAGACATATCCATACCTTCAATTGATGTGTATAATAGAATAGTAACGCTGACAGGCAGTCGACTGCACGCAGCGGGATCCATAGCAGACAGAGCAGATATCTGCATGTTTGACCAACCCATAATCCGGCAGAGCGGAAATCCGCATGCGGGATTTTTTTGTTTTTACAAGGATTCCTTGAATTGTCTGCTCAGCTCAACGCGTTCAAGTCTCAGCATCCATACTTCTTCTCGTAACGTTTTCAGCTCGGCGGAGTCATCCGAGAGCCTAAGCTGTTGATAAAGGTCAAGCATCTTTTGGTTGATCATGTCATATTGTCTCCAAAGCTCGGCAGCTTTGACGGACATGGCCAGCTGACTTATATGTTCTCTCCAATCAGCGAGTGTACGGATAATCTCATCCTGCCACTCGCGATCTCCGATTTGCTTGGCGTAGTTATGTAAGTCGAGATAGTCATTAATCCATTGCGGAGTGATTGTATAGTCTGAAATCATTGCCGTTCCTCCAGTCCAAATGGCGTTATTACCTAGTATTATACTTGGAATTCAAGGAATTGCAATGTTTTTCGATATAAGACAGTAATTTTTCCAGAACATACGTTTGTTAATCGGGTGAAAAAGGACCTGCGATATGATAGTATAGTAGATTATGAGATTGAATCGGAAAGGAAGATCAGAAGATGGGGCTTCGATTTGTGCTTGGCCGTTCGGGAACGGGGAAAACGACCTACTGTCTGGATGCTATCCGCGCCAAGCTGCAAGGTGAGCCGGATGGAGCGCCGCTTATCATGCTTGTTCCGGAGCAGGCTACTTTTCAGACGGAATATGCCCTGTTGAAAGGCACGGCGCTGAACGGGACGATTCGCGCGCAAGCGTTAAGCTTCCGCCGTCTGGCCTTCCGCGTGATGCAGGAGACGGGCGGTACCGCACTGATTCCGATCAGCGATAACGGCAAGCATATGATGCTGTTTAAGATTATTCACCGCTTAGGAAAGCAGCTGGAGCTGTTTCAGAGCGGAGCGGAGCAGCCAGGCTTCATTGAGCGGCTGGGAGAGCTGCTGACAGAATGGAAACGCTACGGCATTGATGCCAATCTGCTGAAGGAAAAAACGGCTTCCGTCGAGGATGCTTCGCTTCTGAACCGGAAGCTGCATGATCTGCGTCTGGTCTATGACAGATTGGAGCGGGAATTAAGCGGACTTTATATAGATTCCGAAGATTATTTGACGCAATTGATAGACGGATACGCGTCCGCGACGGCTATGCACGGAGCCCAGCTGTGGATCGACGGCTTTCACGGCTTTACGCCAAAAGAGTATGAGGCGCTTGGCGCGCTTATTGCTTCAACCGCCGAAGTAACGGTGGCGCTCACGCTGGACCGTCCGTATGATAACGGCGAAATGCCGCATGAGCTTGAGCTG
Source organism: Paenibacillus glycanilyticus (assembly GCF_023715145.1). Lineage (GTDB taxonomy): Bacteria > Bacillota > Bacilli > Paenibacillales > Paenibacillaceae > Pristimantibacillus > Pristimantibacillus glycanilyticus_A. The sequence continues at coordinate 566,621 of NZ_JAMBNP010000002.1, forward strand.
TTTCATCCTACAGCTGAAACCTATGCCAATCTGGCAGCCTTGGCTGCGCAGGCTGGCGTGCCTGTGCATGAAACGGTCGTGCTTGGCGAAGGCGCTGCTTCGCGTTTCAAGAGAAGTCCGATGCTGGCTCACCTGGAGAGGCATTACGGCGGAAGGACGCCCATGCTCTTGCCGGATAAGAAGATGCTTGCGGTGGACAGTCCGTCATGCGGGGTATCCCTGCATGCCTCCGCGAACAGAAGAGCTGAAGTGGAAGCTGCTGCAAGGGATATGGTGAGACGGGCCCGCGAAGAGGGGCTCCGTTGGCGTGACATGGCGGTAATGGTGCGTAATGCAGCCAATTATACGGACTATATTCAAACGATATTTGATGATTATGAAATTCCTTATTTCCTGGACCAGAAGAACAATACGGTCCATCATCCGCTTGTTGAATTTATCCGTTCTGCACTTGAGACGGTGCTTCATGGGTGGCATTACGAAGCGGTATTCCGCTGCATCAAGACGGAGCTGTTGTTCCCGATTGACGGGAGTATGTCTCGCGAGCTGTTCGACCGGCTGGAAAATTATGTGCTGGCGGCGGGAGTGGACGGCTGGAAGTGGCTTGACCGTTCCAGATGGCATCCTCTGATGCCGCAATCGCTGGAGGATGGTCCGGAGGCCGCTTCGGAGCCATCGGCGAAAGCCAAGCGGGAATTCCAGGCTGTAATGGCCGCGCGAGAGGCGATTGTGCCTCCGCTCAGACGGTTTGAGCAATCCTTGAAAAAAGCAACAAACGTGAAGGCAATGTGTGAAGCTCTGTATAAGCTGCTGGACCATGCGGATGCGGCCGACCGCCTGGAGCGATGGAGCCGTGAAGACAGTGCCGCCGGAAGCACGCAGCGCGCCAGATCTCATCGTCAGCTCTGGGACGGTGTTATGCAGATGCTTGACCAACTCGTGGAGATGGTCGGAGACGAAGATATGCCTCCGGAGTTGTTCGCCGGTATGGTGGAGACGGGGCTTGAGAGCCTGAAGCTTGCGGCTGTGCCGCCGGCACTTGATCAGGCTCTGATCGGAAGCATGGACCGGACGCGTTCCGGCGACGTGAAGATTTGTTACGTGCTTGGCGCCAACGACGGCGTTATGCCGATGCGCATACAAGAGGACGGAGTGCTTACCGAGCAGGAGCGGGAGCGGCTCGCCGAGGAAGGTCTTGTCATGGCGCCAGGCGTAAGGCGCAGACTGCTGGACGAGCGATTCCTTATTTATAACGCTTTGACGACGGCCAGCCATCATTTGTGGATCAGCTGGGCACAGGCCGACGAGGAAGGGAAAAGTCTGCTCCCTTCGGAAGTCATCCGGCAGGTGAAGCAGCTGTTCCCGGGTATCCCGGTCTATCAAGCGGCAGGGGAACCTACGCCAAGCATGGAGACCGGCGAGCAGCGCTCCTATATCGAACATCCTCAGCGGACGCTGGGGTATTTAATAACGGAGCTTCGTGCCTGGCGGCAGGGGGAAGACATTGCTTCTTTCTGGTGGGATATTTACAATTGGTACGCGATTCGGCCGGAATGGCAGGATAAGCTGCAGCTTATGAACGCCTCGTTAAGCTACTCCAATCAGGAGAATGAGCTGACGACAACAACGGCACAACAGCTGTATGGCACCAATCTAAAAGCAAGCGTATCGCGAATGGAAAGGTTTGTGTCCTGTCCGTTCCAGCATTTCGCTATTCACGGCCTAAAGCTGCGCGAGCGCCAGATGTACAGGCTTGAAGCACCGGATGTCGGACAGCTGTTCCATGCGGCGCTCAGCCGCCTGGCAGGAAGTGTCGGGCAGCGCTGGGGCTCCATGCCGGAAGGCCAGATCCGGGAAGCGGCAGCAAAGACAGTTGATGAGCTTGCCCCGAGACTGCAATCGCAAATTCTGCTCAGCAGCGGAAGATTTCAATACATTGCCCGCAAGCTGAAGGAAATTGTCGCGCAAGCGGCCGTCATATTAAGCGAGCATTCACGCAGGGCCCAGTTCCAGCCGGTAGGGCTGGAGGTTGATTTTGGCCCGGACGGAACGCTCCCCTCCCTTGTCATTCCGCTTGAAAACGGCAGCACAATGGAGATTATCGGGCGGATTGACCGCGTGGACGCGGCGGAGACGGAGGACGGATTGCTGCTGCGCGTGTTGGACTACAAATCAAGCGCGACGCAGCTCAGGCTGGAAGAAGTGGCGTTTGGTCTGTCCCTGCAGATGTTGACTTACCTGGATGTGCTCGTTACTCATGCATCCGAATGGCTAGGAAAGCCCGCGTCGCCTGCCGGCGTGCTGTACTTCCATGTGCATAATCCGATGCTTGCGGTAGCTAACGGTTTATCCGGTGCCGAGGTGAATGCGAGACTGCTTAAGAAGTTCAAAACAAAAGGGCTTATCACGGCCGAAGCAGAGACGGCAAAGCTGATGGACGGCGAGCTGGAATCCGGTTATTCGGAGATTCTTCCTGTTGCATTGAAGCGTGACGGAAGCTTTTACAGCAGTTCCTCGGTTGTAACGAATGATCAATGGGATGTGCTTCGCAGCTCGGTCAGACGGACAATCGGGAAAATAGGCACGGAAATCGGCTGCGGGAAAATAACGATCGAGCCTTACCGCCTCGGAACGAAATCTCCATGCCAATATTGCGATTATAAGCCGGTATGCCAATTCGATCCGTTATTTGACGGCAATGAATATATGAAGCTGAGCAAGCTCTCGGATGATGAGATTTGGGAGCAGCTAAATGGAGAGGAGGAGACGACGAATGGAGACGCCTAACATGCCGGAAAAGCCTGAGAACAGCACCTGGACGGATGACCAGTGGCGCGCGATTGTGACGGAAGGCTCGGATGTCCTTGTGGCGGCGGCGGCGGGCTCCGGGAAAACGGCGGTACTGGTTGAACGGATTATCAGGAAGATCTCCTCTTTCTCCGATGTCGACAGGCTGCTTGTCGCAACCTTTACTAAAGCAGCGGCAGCCGAAATGAAGGACCGGATCCGGATTGCGCTGGAGAAAGAGCTGGAGCGGCAGCCGAATTCGGAGCATTTGCGCAGACAGCTGGCGCTTATGAACCGTGCCTCGATAACGACGCTGCACTCCTTCTGTCTGGATGTTATTCGCAGGTATTATCCATTAATTGGCCTTGATCCTGGCTTCCGGATTGCCAATGAAACGGAAAGCGAATTGTTGCGTATTGACGTGCTGGATCAGTTGTTTGAAGAAAAGTATGAAGGTGCCGGCGATAACGGGGCTTTCCTGCGTCTGGCCGACCGTTATGGCGGCGAACGCGGCGACGAGCCTTTGTACAGGCTCGTGCAGCAGCTCTATGACTTCGCGCAAAGCCATCCTTGGCCGGAACATTGGCTTCGTCAGACTGCAGCAAGCTTTATGGTTGATAGCGTGGAGGGACTTCGCAACAGTCCGTGGGTGGCAAGCCTGAAGGCCGACGTCGAGCTGGCATTGTCGGGAGCGGCTTCCCTGCTCAATCAGGCGATGCAGCTGACAAAAGAGCCGGCTGGTCCAGCGCCTTATGCCGCCACGTTTGAAGAAGATCTCGCGCTTGTGAACGCTTTGACCGAGACGGTTCGTTTGCATCCTTGGGAGCTGTGGTTCGAATCTTTCCAAGCGGTTCAATTCGGCAAGCTGAAGGCCATGCGAGGCGATGATTATGACAAATCGATGCAGGAGCAGGCGAAGGAGCTTCGCGATCAGGCGAAAAAGCTGATCAGCTCGCTTGCCGATGAGCTGTTCGGGCGTTCCGCCGAGGAATTCGCTTGGGAGCTGCGCGAGCTTGCTCCTTTAATGGCTGCTCTAGCCGAGCTTGTTGTGGAATTCGGAGAGCGGTATGAAGCGGCAAAACGGGCAAAAGGTCTGCTGGATTTTGGCGACCTTGAGCATTATTGCTTGCGGATCTTAAGAGCGCCGGAATCGACGCCGGAGCGTACGTCTCCATCATCGGCTGCCCTTGAATACCAGCGGCAGTTTGACGAAATCTTGCTCGATGAATATCAGGATACAAACATGGTTCAGGAAGCTATCGTGTCCTTAATCGCTAATCCGGAGGCGGGCAACCGGTTCATGGTCGGCGATGTGAAGCAGAGTATCTACCGGTTCCGTCTTGCCGAGCCGAATTTGTTCATGTCCAAGTATAAAAATTACGGCGCGCCCGGCGGTGACGGTCTGCGGATTGATCTGGCCCGCAATTTCCGAAGCCGTCTGGAAGTGGTAGACGGAGTAAACGACGTGTTCCGCGCGATTATGCGCGAATCGGTAGCGGAGATGGATTATGACAAACGAGCTGAGCTGGTATGCGGGGCCTCCTATCCGGAGCCGGACCAGGCAGGTCTATTTGCGGTAGAGCTTGCGGTTATTGATAAAGCTGGTTCATCGGATTCGGAGGACGAGGCAGCTTCGGCTGCAACAGATTCCGAGGAGGAACCGGAGCGGGGGGCAGGCGCAGCAGCCGAATCAGCGGAGGAGCTGCAAACCGCGCAGCTGGAAGCCCGGCTTATTGCCCGGCAAATCCGGACGCTGCTCGATGAAGGCTTCCGCGTGTACGACGGCAAGAAGCGGGAAAGCCGACCTATGGAATGGCGCGATATCGTTATTCTGCTGAGGGCAACGCAGGCTTGGGCTCCCGTAATCATTGAGGAGCTGCAGGCAGCCGGCATACCTGCTTATGCGGAGCTCAGCAGCGGGTATTTTGACGCCACGGAAGTAGAGACGATTCTTTCTTTGCTTCGGGTTATCGACAATCCGTATCAAGATATTCCGCTTGCCGGCACGCTCCGTTCGCCTATCTTTGGACTAAATGCCGAAGAACTGGCCCTTATTCGGATTGGAGCCATGCACGACACCTACTATGATGCGGTTCTTCAGGCAGCAGGCGATCTGCTGCTTCCGGATGAGCTGAGACGCAAGCTGTCCTTATTTCTGGACAGGCTGGACCGCTGGCGCAATGACGCGAGACAGGGCTCATTGGCCGACCTGATCTGGAGCGTATACCGGGAGACCGGCTATTATGACTTTGCCGGCGGCCTCCCCGGCGGCGTTCAGCGGCAAGCCAATCTGAGGGCTCTGCACGACCGTGCCCGCCAATACGAGGCGACCTCCTTCCGCGGCTTGTTCCGCTTCCTGCGGTTCGTTGAGCGGATGCGTGACAGCGGCGGAGACCTTGGCACGGCCAGGGCACTAGGCGAACAGGAGAACGTCGTACGGATTATGTCCATTCATAAGAGTAAGGGTCTTGAGTTTCCTGTCGTTTTTGTGGCAGGCTTAGGCAAGAACTTCAATCAACAGGATTTGCGGAGCGCTTTTCTGAAGCACAAGCAGCTTGGATTTGGTCCCAAGTTTATTGATCCGGAGAAACGCGTCAGCTACCCGAGTCTGCCGTTCCTCTCGATTAGGCGCCGCATGCGCATGGAAATGCTGGCCGAAGAAATGCGCATTCTTTATGTGGCCTTAACCCGTCCGAAGGAGAAAATGTATCTGATCGGCACGGTGTCGGATGCGGCCGCCAAGCAGCGTCGCTGGCAGTCCGCGGCTGATGCAAACGGGTTTATCCCGGACTTCCGGTTAAGCTCGGCGTCTACGTTCCTGGACTGGCTTGGTCCGCTTGCCGCTGCTGCGTTCAACCCGCTGCCGGAAGAAGCTCTGCCTGGAGACGTTGACTCTCGCCTTTTGCAGTGGAGAGCTGGCGTTGTAGATGCTGCCATGCTTGGACTTGAAGCTGCTGCAGGCCTGGAGGAGCAGACGGAGGAAGATCGGGAAAGGGAAGACCGTCTTCAAGGCGTCCTCTCGTTAGCCCAGCTTGATCTGGTGGAGGAGGATGAGGAGCTCCGGACAAGGCTTGAATGGCGCTATGGCTATCTTGCCTCTACCCTCGTTGCTGCCAAAACCTCGGTGACCGAGATGAAGCGACTCCATGCCGAAGCGGTAGAACCGCTGGATGACAGCCAGCCGTTAGCTGCGGTTGACTATGACAGAGAGCAAGAGGGAAGCAAGAAGAGCATGGGCGGAAGCTACACGTTCCGCTTAAGACGGCCGAAGTTCATGGAGGAAGCCTCCTTGACGGCAGCCGAGAAAGGAACCGTGAGCCATCTTCTTATGCAGCATCTTCCGCTTACTGGCGATGTTAATGCTGCTAACCTTGAGACCATTCTCGGCGATATGGTCTCGCGCAGACTGTTGACGGCAAGACAGGCCGAATCAATCGATCTGCCTTCCGTCGCTTCTTTCTTTGATACCGAGATAGGCAAGCGGCTCGTTAACGCCAAGTGGGTTAGACGCGAGGTGCCGTTCAGCTGCATGTTTCCGGCTAGGCGGGTGTATCCGGGCCTGGCATCTGAGACGGACGAATCGGTATTGATTCAAGGGGTAATAGACTGTCTGTTTGAAGATGAGGACGGCATTGTCCTGCTGGATTATAAGACGGACCGAATATACATGAAAGAGTGGGAGAAGGCCGCTGAGCGGCACAGATTCCAATTGGAGCTGTATGCGGAGGCAATACAATCGGTTATCGGCCGTCCAATTGATGAAAGCCATGTCTTCTTCTTTGACGGCGGACAAGCGGTTAAATTATAAAGCTTAGGAAGAACAACAGCAGGATTGCTAAACTTTTCTGCGGATATTTCGTGAATATTCCGCAGAAAGTTATTTCTGTAGAGGATAGGAAGGATGGACAAGGATGGAACAGGATAAGGAGCCACAATCGAAAAAACGGTCTTACGCGCTGCCCATAACTTTATTGCTGCTTGTATTCAGCCTTACCGGCAACGTGTTCTTATACTCGCAGTCGCTTCAGGGCGACCAGGACGATAAGTTTGCGAAAGGCTCTGAGATTATTGAAGCAGCAACAAAGGCCGTATCTTATTATCAGACCGTATTGGACGATACAAATGCGATCCTGGAAGGCAAAGCGCTGGAGACCGGCACCATTCTCCGCGATGCTTCCGGAGTGACAGAGTTCTTGCAACAGGCGAGCAGCTTCGGCGAGAGCAGTGCGTTTGATCCCGGTCAAATATACAGCTTTGTCATCGATGTCGATAATTCGCTCGCATACATAAAAGAACAAGATGGAACACTGACTGAGCAGGAGTCCGTTTATTTGGAATCGGTTCAGGATATTTACTCCAAGCAGCTCGCCATCATGAAAGAGTTCAACCTTGACTCGGGCAAAACCCGCAGCGGGGCCATTCAGATCGGGGCGGGAATTGGCTGGCTTGATATTGCCAAGCAGCTTGATTCGTCCATACAGGAGCAGTCCGGCATGAAATTGCCCGCCCAGTAGCCAAATGCCCAGTTCTGCATACGATGGTAGCAGACGGGAGGCTGACAAGGATGGAGAAAGGCAAGAAGCAAAAAGGAAAGGCAACGGAAGTCAAACCGGCTGCATCCAAGCCGGCATCGATTGCTCCTGCGCAGGCCGAGAACCAGACGTTGGAGGTGCAGACGTCACTTGCGGAGCCGCAGATGAAATCGCTGAAGGATCACTGCTCCTCGCACATGCACCGGTATGTGCTCGCGCAAACGCATGACGGCTGGTGTGTTGACGGTATCGTGGAGTATGTGAACGACCAATATATATGCCTGGCTGTCCCATGCGGAGGGTCGCAAGGCTGGGATAACAGAGCGTTTGTGCCGTACCCCGGCTTGTATCCGTATCCGTACTATCCAAGAGGACGGTTCTATCGTCAGGTCCTGCCGCTTGCAGGCCTCTTGGCGCTTTCGCTGCTGCCATTTTATTAAGATTTGATGAAGAACCCGGTTCATGAATGCTTGAGCGTTCTGTCCGGCGTCCCGCGATTGGACGAGCATCCCTTTTATCGGTTATAATAATTGGCATAGTATGGATGAAGGGAGGGGCATATTTGGACTGTATTTTTTGCAAAATCATCGAAGGCTCCATTCCTTCGACGAAGGTATACGAATCCGAGAACGTTATTGCGTTTAAAGATATTCAGCCCGCGGCTCCTGTACATATATTGATTATTCCAAAAAAACATATTCCAACGATGAACGATGTATCCGATGAGGATGGACCGGTTATCGCGGAAGTGTTGGCGGCTGCGCGAGAAATCGCGAAGCAGCAAGGAATTGCCGAGTCTGGATACCGGCTGATTAATAACGTGAACAGCGACGGCGGTCAGGTTGTATACCATCTGCACTTCCATTTACTGGGTGGAGAGAAGTTAGGTTCTCTAGTAGGAAATAGTGTAAGTTGACACTTCATTTTGTTTTGTCTTATAATGAAGTTTGAAGTTTGATAAAACCGTGTTTAATGTTTAATGCTCTGGACGGTCTGTTTCGGAGGGAGGGAAAACTGGTGTCTGAAACTAAAGTTCGCAAAAACGAAACTATTGATGCTGCGCTTCGCCGCTTTAAACGTTCCATCGCTAAAGATGGCGTTTTGGCTGAGGTGAAAAAACGCAAGCATTATGAAAAGCCAAGTGTAAAGCGCAAGAAGAAGTCCGAGGCTGCGCGTAAGAGAAAGTTTTAGGAGGATCCTTCCATAATGAACCTGAGCGATAGATTGAACGACGATATGAAGCAAGCCATGAAGAATCAGGACAAGTTCAAGCTGACCACGATTCGCATGATTCGTGCGGCTGCTAAAAATTTGGAGATTGATTTGAAGCGTCCTCTCGAGGATGCTGAAGTGGTAGATATACTTAGTCGTGAAATCAAACAACGTAAAGATTCCCTCCAAGAATTTAGCAAAGCCGGCCGAGATGATCTGGTCACAGATCTTTCAGCAGAAATTGAAATTATTAGTCAATACCTTCCCGCACAGCTGACCGAAGAAGAGATAAAAGCGATTGTAACGCAGACCATCCAGGAACTCGGTGCTTCTTCCAAAGCCGAGATGGGAAAAGTCATGGGTGCGCTTTTGCCAAAAACAAAAGGGCGCGCTGATGGTAAACTAGTAAATCAATATGTACAACAATTTCTGCAATAACTATATGTTCGGACGAAGACACCCCTTTCGAGGGGTGTTTTTGCTTTTTTAGCAAAAGAAAATAAAGGCTTTCTCTATACGGGGTTTATCCGTTTACGCTTATATGTGACAAAATTGAAACATAATGTTCATATATGCGTATTAACGGTTACTGATTGAAAAGGAGGAGCGACACTTTGCAAACGAATCGATGGCGCTTTGCTGCTGTCATTTTGCCACTTCTGATGCTGGTTTCGATGATGCTGGTTGCCACAGGCGGACTGCTTGGCGGCAGTAAATCCGTACACGGAGCAGAAGCATCGGAAATCGGTCCCGCGGTGTACGTCGTACCGGTCAAGCAAACGGTGGAATCCGGGCTTAAATCGTTTTTGGAGAGGGCTTACAAAGAGGCGGCCGAAGCGAAGGCGGAAAGAGTTGTGATCGTGATCAATACGTTTGGCGGAGAAGTAACAAGCGCCGAGGAAATCGGTGAGCTGATCCGCAAGAGCAGTATTCCTACTACGGCTTACGTAGAGGGAAAGGCCGTATCGGCAGGCACTTATATTGCTCTTAACGCGCAAAACATTGTAATGGAGCCGGGAAGCACAATTGGCGCTGCCGCTGTAGTTAACGGCTCTGGAGACCTTATTGACAATCCAAAGGTTATCTCGTTCTGGGTGAAGACGATGAGAGAGGCAGCCGAGTTAAACGGCCGCAATCCGGATATCGCTGCTGCCATGGTGGATCCCGGCGTGACGGTGCCGCTGCCAGATCTGAAGCAGGTCAAGCAATCCGGCCAGATTCTGACGTTAACGGCTGATGAAGCCATTAAAGTCGGGTATGCAGAGTACAAGGCGGAATCCGTGGAGGATGCGATTAAGTGGCTTGGGCTCGAGAGCCGTGAGCAGATTAGTCTCAAGCCTACAATTTCCGAGAAGATTTCCTCATGGCTTGTTAATCCGGTAGTGATGACAGTGCTGTTCGTCCTGGGGATTGCCGGTATTGCCATTGAACTCTTTATCCCGGGCTTTGGCTTCCCGGGAATTATCGGGATTCTGTCGTTTGGCTTGTATTTCTTTGGTCATTATATTGCGGGATTTGCGGGGATGGAGTCAGTGGTGCTCTTCATTGTTGGAATAGCGCTGCTGGTTGTTGAGCTGTTTGTGCCCAGCTGGGGGATACTTGGCATTCTAGGCAGCGCCTCGCTAATTGCCGGGGTGTTGACTGCCGCATCCAGTCCGCTTACGGCATTTATCTCGCTTGTTATCGCTTTGGCGGTTGCAACGATTATCCTGTACTTCGTGGTGAAGAAATACAAGGACAGAGGCGTCTGGAATAAATTTATTTTGCGGGAAAAGCTGACAACCGATAAAGGCTACCTGTCCGCGGAAACAAAGGATGAGCTTCTGGGCCAGGAAGGGGTAGCGATTACGCCGCTTCGCCCGGCAGGAACAATCCAGATTGGCGACAATCGGATAGACGTTGTCACATCGGGGGAATTCATTGCCTCCGGAAAAACCGTAAAAGTAATAAAAACCGAAGGAACATGGGTTGTCGTAAGAGAAGTCCTGTAAGATAATGAGAAAAAATGACATGGAGGGTTATACCAAATGGATCCGATTGTATCCGTATTAATTATTGTAGTGGTAGCGATCATTGTACTATCCGTATTCTTAAGCTTCTTCCCGATTATGCTATGGATCTCCGCTCTGGCATCGGGCGTAAGAATCGGCATTATTACACTGGTTGCGATGCGTCTCCGCCGCGTAACGCCTAGCCGGATCGTTAACCCGTTGATTAAAGCAACGAAGGCTGGACTAGGACTTACGATTAATCAGCTGGAGAGTCACTTCCTCGCCGGCGGTAACGTTGACCGCGTTGTTAACGCCTTGATTGCCGCGCAACGCGCAAACATTCCGCTCGTCTTCGAGCGCGCGGCAGCGATTGACCTTGCCGGCCGTGATGTACTGCAAGCGGTGCAAATGAGCGTTAACCCGCGTGTCATCGAGACGCCTATCGTAGCTGCGGTTGCGAAGGACGGCATTGAGGTAAAAGTTAAAGCCCGCGTAACCGTACGCGCCAACATTGAACGCCTGGTCGGCGGCGCAGGCGAAGAAACCATTATCGCCCGCGTAGGCGAAGGCATTGTTACAACGGTTGGTTCCTCGAATTCGCATAAAGACGTGCTCGAGAATCCGGATATGATCTCCCGTACCGTGCTTGGCAAAGGTCTTGATGCCGGTACTGCCTTCGAAATCCTGTCCATTGATATTGCGGACGTTGACGTAGGCAAAAACATCGGTGCTCACTTGCAAACCGAGCAAGCCGAGGCCGACAAACGGATCGCGCAGGCGAAAGCCGAAGAGCGGCGTGCCATGGCGGTAGCGCAGGAGCAAGAGATGAAAGCCCGCGTCGTAGAGATGCGCGCGAAAGTCGTGGAATCCGAGTCCCAGGTTCCGCTTGCAATGGCGGATGCCTTGAAATCCGGTAAAATCGGCGTAATGGATTATATGAACCTGAAGAATATCGAGGCCGATACTCAAATGCGCAATACGATTGGCAAGCCGGACACACCTGCCGATAAAGACAACTAAGGCGCCCCGCTGCGTCGCGTGAGGGAGGTGCAGGCGTGAAATTAATAAGTTTTCTGCTCGAAAATATATACTGGGTCATCGTAATTGGCGGTGTTCTCTTCTCGATGTTTGGCCGCTCCGGTTCCAAGCGCCGTTCGAACCGAATGCCGAGCTTTGGCGGCGGGAACGATCCGCATAAGCCCGGAAACCGTCAAGATCCGGCATGGGAAGAGGAGGATGAAGAAGAATATCAGCCTCAGAAGCCCGTAATGACCAGCTCCTCCTCTCAAGGGGAGGGAATGGGCTCTGACGAGGGTACCGGGTCGCAGGCTTTGGAACGGGCCGTTCAGGCCGCTACCGGCCGTCCTTCGGAGCCGCCTCGTGCACGTTTGGGTGCAGCCAAACCCAAACCTCAGGCAGCCGTTCCTTCCGTTGAGAGCAGAACCGAGATAACGACTCCAAAAGCCGACGAGCTGCGTAAAGCGATCGTATGGGCCGAAATATTGGGGCCTCCGCGTTCCAAGCGCCCTTTTGGCAAATAATTTAAAGAACAGCCGTGTAACGATGCGTCTACGCATCGTTGCCCGGCTGTTCTTTTTTATCACCAAAGAGCATCCATATATCTCATAAATCGTTCCGTCGCCGCATATTTTGGTACAGTACAATAATGTGCACTCGCGCGGCGGAGGGGGACAATGGATCAGCTATGGGCCGTTTAAATCGTAAATTACGCAAATTGACTGCCGATATATTGGATTTGCCGCAGGATGTAGTCTATGATCTGCCCCGCATGACGATGATCGGAGACCGTCAGCTTTATATCGAGAACCATCGCGGCGTACTTCATTTCTCCAGCGAGAAGCTGAGACTGGCATTAAGCAGGGGCGAGCTGGAAGTGACAGGTACCTCGCTTGTCATAAGAACGATCTGGACGGAAGAGGTTTTCATAGAGGGTCAAATCAAAAGTATCGAAGTAAGGGATCAGGAGGGATAAGCATGGCTGGTCAATGGCTGCAGTGGATTCGCGGTGTTGTTACGGTGCATATCAGGGGCGGACAACCTGAACGGCTCGTGAACCGGGCTCTCGAAGGGGGGCTCGAACTGTCTTCCATCCGGTGGACAAGCGATAAGCTGCTGGAATTCGAGCTGTCAGTAGGGGATTTTTTCCGTCTTCGTCCGTTCTTGAAGGAGACAGGCTGCAGGGCGCATGTCACCAAGAGAGAAGGCATGCCTTTTTGGCTTGTCCGGATTGAGAAAAGAAAGTTTTTCGCGATTGGAATCGGTTTGTTTTTTATCGGCATTTATCTGTTATCCTCGCTTGTATGGTCCGTTGAAGTGAAAGGGAACGTCAAGCTGACGGAGGAGCAGGTTCTTAAGGCGGCTAAGAGCGAAGGGATCTTCCCGATGCAATGGTCATTCCGATTAAAGGACAAGGATCAGCTGGCCAAGGAGCTGGTGACGGATCTTCCGGGCGCTACCTGGGTTGGCGTGGAGAAAAAAGGGACAAGGATCGTCATTGAGATTGTTGAAGCAACAGAGCCCGAGAAGGTGGATCTGCAAAACCCCCGTCATCTGATTGCCTCCAATGATGCGGTTATTACGGAGATCTACACAGAGAAGGGCCGACCGGTCGTCAAGAAAAATATGAAGGTAAAGAAAGGCCAGACCCTGATCTCGGGAACCATTGGAGGCGGCGCTTATACGAAGTCCGTTGTGGCGAAGGGCAGTGTTCGGGGCCTCGTATGGTACGAATTTAATGTGGTGTCCCCTCTTGCGCAGGAGGTCAAGGTATATACGGGAGAGAAAAAGACAAAATGGTATGCCGTCTTTGGCAGCCGAGCTCTTCAGGTTAGCGGGTACGGCAAAAATCCGTTTGATTCTTCCGAGGATGTCGTCGTTGAGGAAAAGGCGGTGTGGCGCAGCTGGAAGCTGCCGTTCGGGCGGCTGAAAAAGACCATAATGGAGGTCCGGACCGACGTAAGGGAGCTTACGGACGAAGAAGCGAAAAATAACGGAATGCTCCAGGCGAAATCCGACGTCATGCTGAAAGCAGGCAATGACGCTGTTATATTAAAGGAAATTGTTTTGCATGAAAAGACGGACAATGGTAAAGTTTATATGAAAGTTCTTTTTGAAGTGGAGCAATCAATCGTAGAAGAGATGCCACTAGTCCAGATGCAAGGAGAATGAGGTTGTTGCAGAGTGAAGCAAAAGTAGTCAAAATTCCGCTCCAGAATGCCGTAGAGGGACTGGCCGTGTTTGGCCCCCAAGATAAGTATCTAAAGATTGTGCAGCAGCAGATGGAGGCAACTCTATCTTCCCGGGAAGCGGAGATTGTCATTTCCGGCCCTGCACAAGAAGTGGAATCGCTAGAGCAGTTCTATAATGTCCTGCTGCAGCTTGTCCGCGGCGGTTACACACCATCGGAGAGAGACATCACTTATGCGCTTGATCTTGCGCGCAGCATGCAAGCGGAAGAACTGCTCGATTTGCTTAAAGCTGAAATTACGACGACATACAGAGGCAAGCCGATTCGCGTGAAGACAATCGGTCAGCGTCACTATGTGAAGACAATCAAGAAGCAGGATATTGTGTTCGGGATTGGACCTGCCGGTACAGGCAAAACGTATCTTGCGGTTGTTCTAGCAGTTGCGGCGCTAAAAGAAGGCTCTGTTAAAAAAATAATGCTGACTCGTCCTGCCGTAGAAGCGGGTGAGAACCTGGGCTTCCTGCCCGGCGATCTGCAAGAGAAGGTAGACCCTTATTTGAGGCCGCTCTATGACGCGCTTCACGATGTGCTTGGTCCGGATCAAACGGCGAAGGCGTTCGAGCGCGGAACGATCGAGATCGCTCCGCTTGCTTATATGCGCGGACGTACGCTGGATGATTCGTTTATTATTTTGGACGAAGCGCAAAACACGACTCCGGAACAAATGAAGATGTTTCTGACAAGGCTTGGCTTTGGTTCGAAAATGGTGATTACAGGCGACGTGACGCAGATTGATTTGCCGCGGGGCAAAAACTCCGGGCTCATCGAGGCGCAGCGCATTTTACGAGATATTGACGAAATTGGTTTTATTCATTTCTCCGAGCAAGACGTCGTTCGCCATTCCTTGGTTCAAAAAATAATCGTGGCATACAACTGGGACGCTGAAAACAAAGCATAGAGAGGAATGTCCGCTCGATGAATCAGACTCAGGCCGGAAAACAAACAAATCTGCAGCAGGCCAAACCGGCTGGCTGGAAACAGAGCTCGGCAGTGCGCTACTTGCTCTTATTTATGTTTGTGCTGCTGTTCTATTTCAGCCTGGCGCCTCATCTGGTGCCGGAAACCTATGACATCCAGGTGGATGCCCCGAGCGATAAGGATATTGCGGCACCGCATCAAATCTTTGACAGCAAGGCAACGCTGGAAGCGCAGGAAGAAGCGGCAAACAAAATCGATTCCATTTACACCAATGTCGCTTTTCGCAATGAACAGCTGATCGATCAGATCTTTATCCGGATCGAGCAGTTGAACCTGGATGACCAGGTGACCGTTCAGAACAAGGTGGAAATCTACCGGAACGAGATTCCCGGCAAATACAATGCTTTTGTCGATAATTTCGTCAAGATGAACATGGGCTCCGACAAGTACAGCGATACCTTGCTGGACGAGATGTCTAAGGTTATCAAGGAGCAAGTCTATACGATACCGGAAGAGACGTTCTACAAGCTGCCCAATCTGACGCTGGACCAGCTGGAAGAGATGCGCACGGTCGGGCAGGAAGTCGTTCGCAAGCTGATGAGCGAACAGCTCCGAGATGCGGAGACGGCGCGCACGAAGGTAGCGGAGCTGGTGAATGCCAGCTCGCTGACCAACCGCACAAGCCGCGAGATCGTGCAGGAGCTGGCACGCTTTACGATAATGCCGAACCGGTTCCTCGATCAACAGGCTACTGACGAAGCCAAGATTCTGGCAAAGCAGAATACTCCGCAGGTTGTCATTAAAGAGGGCGATCTTATCGTGAAGCGCGGCGAGATCATTACCCCGGAAATGTACGAACTCCTGAAAGAGTCCGAGCTGCTGCAGGACAAACGCAATTATTGGCCTCAACTGGGACTGCTGCTCATGTCCGTCATAATGGTGGTCGGCTTGTACACGTATCTTCACCAATACGGCAGCATGGACAGTACCAAGCCGAGCTACAGCAATACTCATCTGCTGATGCTTTGGCTCATTTATCTGATCAATATTATTACGATGCAGGTTATTTCCCTAACGCAGACGGATTCCGCGCCATATGCCGGTTATTTGGCGCCGGCCGCGCTCGGAACGATGTTGATTACGCTGCTGCTCGACGTGCATCTGGCGCTGATCAGCTCCGTTTTGTTTGCGATTAGCGGAAGTATTATACTAAATACACAGACCGGGCAAATTTTCGATTTCCAGTACGGTTTTGTTATCATCGTTGTATCCCTGGCGGCGATTTTCTCGATTCACAGGGCAAGCCAGCGGTCTACGATTCTGAAAGCGGGCATTATGGTCAGCTTGTTTGGTTCGCTGGCCGTATTGTCGCTTATGTTCCTGACCGAACAGCTCGAGCAGGGTCCGCTAGTGTACTCTCTCGCTTTCGCATTCGCCAGCGGACTATTGACGGCGATTCTGGTTATCGGGCTTATGCCATTCTTCGAAATCACATTTGGTATACTATCAGCCTTGAAGCTGGTAGAGCTCTCTAACCCGAATCATCCGCTTCTTCGCAAGCTGCTCACCGAGACGCCGGGTACCTATCATCACAGCGTTATGGTTGGCAATCTCGCGGAAGCGGCAGCCGAGTCCATTGGTGCGGACGGGCTTCTCTGCCGCGTAGGTTCGTATTACCACGATATTGGGAAGACGAAGCGGCCGAGCTATTTTATCGAGAACCAGACCAATATGGAAAATCCGCATGATACGATTGAGCCTAAATTGAGTAAATCAATCATTGTGGCCCATGCCCGCGACGGGGTAGACATGCTGAAGGCACAAAACATTCCGAAGCCGATCCGGGATATCGCGGAGCAGCATCACGGTACAACGTCCTTGAAGTTCTTCTACTTCAAAGCTCTTAAACAAGCCGAGGAGCAGGGCATTCAAGTGAATTTCACCGAAGATGACTACCGTTATCCGGGGCCAAAAGCGCAATCGAAGGAAGCGGCCATCGTTGGTCTTGCCGATTGCGTAGAAGCGGCGGTCCGCAGTCTGCGGGGGCCAACCGTCGAGCAGGTCGAGGCGATGATTCAGAAGATTATTAAAAGCCGCGTAGATGACAATCAATATAATGAGTGCGATCTGACGATGAAGGAGCTCGACAAGATTGCTCACTCGCTCAAGGAAAGCGTGATTGGCATATTCCACTCGCGGATTGAATATCCGGAAGATGTAAAACCAAAGGAGCGTTAACTTAGCATGAGCTTGCAATTAGACTGGAGCAATGAACAAGAGAAAATCGAAATTCCGGAGCAATGGATCGAGAGGCTGGAGCAGCTTCTGCAGATTGCCGGCGAGATGGAAGGGCTGGCCGACGGCGAAGTCACCCTGACGTTTACCGACAACGAGCAGATTCACCAGCTTAACCGCGAATACCGCGATATCGACCGTCCTACGGACGTATTATCGTTCGCGATGCAGGATGATGGAACGGAAGAGCTCGACATTATCTTCGAGGTGGAGAGCGAGGATGAAGTTGACCCGATCTCCGGCATGCTGGGCGATATCGTCATCTCGGTTGAGAAGGCGCAGGAGCAAAGCGAGGATTACGGCCACTCCCTGGAACGGGAGATTGGGTTCTTGTTCGTACACGGTTTCCTTCATTTGCTGGGTTATGACCATATGGACGATGCAGGTGAAGCGGAGATGACTTCCAAACAGGAAGCCGTATTGCAAAAGGCAGGTTTGTCGCGTTAATGCCGAAGTTTATCCGCAGCCTTTCCTTTGCTTGTTCAGGAATTGTCTTGGCTGTTAGGTCCCAGCGGCATATGAAGATCCATGCTATAGCTGCTGTTATCGTATGCATAATCGGGGCTATGCTGCCCCTGACCCGTCTGGAATGGGCGGTGCTGCTGTTAACGATGGCGCTTGTTATTTCACTAGAAATGGTTAACACGGCAATTGAGAAAACCGTTGACTTGGCCAGCCCGGATATCCACCCGCTTGCGAAAGCGGCCAAGGACGTGGCTGCCGGCGCTGTGCTGGTCTCGGCATGTATGGCTGTCATCATTGGGCTGCTCATTCTTGGGCCGCCCTTATGGCATTTTATCGTGAATGAATAGGAATAATAGGAGTTGAGGATCATGGCATCATTCGAGGGATTATCGGAAGAATATTCGAAATTGCTAAATGCAGCGAAAGAGGCCATGTTGCGGGCTTATGTGCCATACTCCAATTTTCGCGTTGGTGCAGCGCTTCTGGACGACAGCGGCCATATCCATTATGGCTGCAATGTCGAGAACGCCGCATACAGCCCGTGCAATTGCGCCGAGAGAACCGCTTTATTCCGCGCAATTGCAGATGGCAAGCGGCCTGGACAATTCCAGGTCATCGCCGTCATGGGGGATACGGATGATCCGATTACGCCATGCGGAGTTTGCCGCCAGGTATTGGTTGAGCTTTGCAAACCGGACATGCCGGTTGTTATGGGCAATCTGGAAGGCAAATGGAACGTCATGACGGTTGCCGAGCTGCTTCCTGGCGCGTTTACACCGTCTTCATTAGAGAAAGGAAGTTAACCATTCAAATGAGTCAAACGAAATTCAGATCCGGCTTTGTGGCTATAATCGGCCGTCCTAATGTCGGCAAATCCACGCTTATGAACCATTTAATCGGGCAAAAAATCGCCATTATGTCGGATAAGCCCCAAACGACGCGCAATAAAATTCATGGCGTGTATACGACGGATACTACCCAGATCGTATTCCTGGATACACCGGGTATTCATAAACCGCAGTCCAAGCTTGGCGATTATATGATGAAGACGGCAGAAGGCGCCTTGAAAGAGGTCGAGGCTGTACTCTTCTTAATCGACGTTGCAGACGGATTGGGCGGCGGCGACCGTTTTATTATCGAGCAGCTTAAGAAAGTGGATACGCCCGTATTCCTTGTCATGAACAAGATCGACAAGGTTCAGCCTGAACAGCTTCTGTCGACCATTACGCAGTACAAGGATCTGTATCCTTTCGCGGAGATCGTACCTATCTCGGCACTTCAGGGCAATAACGTCGAAACGCTGCTAACGCAGATTCAGAAGTATTTGCCGGAAGGACCTCAATACTACCCGGCTGACCAGGTTACGGACCATCCGGAGCAATTTGTCTGCGCCGAGCTTATCCGCGAGAAAATCCTGCATATGACCCGCGAGGAGATTCCCCATTCCATTGCCGTCGGTATTGAAGATATGCGCGTTCAGGAGAATGGCGTAGTCTATATTGGCGCCGTTATTTTCGTCGAGCGGGATTCGCAGAAGGGGATTATTATCGGCAAGAAGGGCGCCTTGCTGAAGGAAGTGGGCAAGCAAGCCCGCCGCGATATTGAAGCGCTGCTTGGATCACGCACATTCCTGGAGCTTTGGGTCAAGGTGAAGAAGGATTGGCGCAACCAGGAGCGCGTTTTGAAAGATTTCGGCTTCCGGAACGATTAAGCCGGATTGACGAAATTTGTTAAGGATAGCATTCGTGGTTTTACCGCATCCTAATTACCGTCTAGGGCTTCATTTCCAAGGCGGAAAGGGATGAATACGAATGCGGAATTTTTCGTGGAAGTATTTTACATTGACCGGTGACGTAGAGTCTTACATGCTCTACAAGGAAATGGATCAGCTTGGTCCAGAGAATCATCCTCAACATTTGCCGGGAGACAATGAGGAGCTTGCTGCTGAGTTCGAGGATTCGTCTGCCCTTTAATTAGTTATCCTGCAGGCTGCCTTGAAGTAAGCATGGGGGAGAAGGGTGTATGCTGTATCGTGTGGAAGGCATTGTCATCCGCAGCATGGATTATGGGGAAGGCAATAAAATTATTACGCTTCTGACGAAAACAAACGGCAAGCTAGGCGTTATGGTGCGCGGCGCGAAGAAGGTGAAGAGCAGACATGCTTCTCTCGCGCAGCCATTTACATACGGCGAGTTCGTTTTTTTCCGGAATAAAGGATTAGGCACACTTAATGCTGGTGAGATTCTTGAATCTCACCATCTTTTGCGTGAACAGCTGGATCTGGCTGCTTACGCCTCTTATATGGCGGAGCTGACGGACAGAACGCTTCAAGAGGACGAGTCAGGCGCCTTATTGTTTGAACAGCTTAAGGCCGGCCTGATGGCGATGCAGGAGGGAAAGGATCCCCAAATTATTTCGCATCTCTATGAGATGCGGATACTGGATGCTGCAGGCTATTCGCCTGAGCTTGAAAACTGCGTAAACTGCGGAAGCGAGGAAGGACCCTTCCGGTTAAGTCCTCACGCGGGAGGCGTGTTATGTCCGCGCTGCGCAAGGAATGACGCGCAGGCCGTTCCGATGGGCGAGGGTGCTTATAAATTGCTCAGATTGTTCAGCCGCATGGATCTTAGGCGTCTCGGAGCCATCCAAGTGAAGCCGGAGACCAAAAAAGAGCTGAAGAAGATTATGAGAGAACTTATGGATGTTCATATCGGCATTCCGCTGAAGTCCAGAACGTTTCTGGATCAGATGGATAAGTATTCTTTTGATTAAGCCCACGCCGGCGGGAAATGAACGAATAAAATGTCTACGGGAACAACTTCAAGAAGCGGTCCGGCTGAAACGAAGAGTGTGGGCATTAGTGCCTAATAACTGGTTTGACAACGGCATTAAAAATGTTTAATATATTGGAATACGAATATGGACAGTGATGGAGAAAGTAGCAGTTGATGCCTTGTGATAGCGATTCGGGGACAGTGGAAGCCCGGGCAGGCCAAACTTGCGAAAGGGCACTCCGGAGTCAGTTAACCAAAAGAGGATTTTCGCGCGTTGCTTGGCATATGCAGCCGCAAGCGGAAATCAAGTAGGGTGGAACCGCGGGAGTCAGCTCTCGTCCCTACGTCTGGCAGCAGGCGTAGAGACGGGAGCTTTTTGTGTCCCCGGATCCGCCTTACTAAATGATAAAGGAGCGAAATGGTCATGAATTTTCAAGGCATGATATTGACACTGCAGCAGTTCTGGGCAGAGCAAAACTGTATTCTCGTACAGCCGTACGATGTAGAGAAGGGCGCGGGCACGATGAACCCGATGACCTTCCTCCGCACGATTGGCCCGGAGCCATGGAACGTGGCTTATGTGGAGCCGTCGCGCCGTCCTGCTGACGGCCGTTACGGCGAGAACCCGAACCGGTTATACCAGCATCATCAATTCCAGGTTATTTTGAAGCCGTCCCCGGATAACATCCAGGAGCTTTACTTGGAAAGCTTGAAGCGCCTTGGCATCGATCCGAAGCATCATGATATCCGCTTTGTTGAAGATAACTGGGAATCGCCTACGCTTGGTGCTTGGGGACTTGGATGGGAAGTATGGCTGAACGGCATGGAGATTACGCAGTTCACTTACTTCCAGCAGGTCGGCGGTATCGACGCTAACCCGGTTGCGGTGGAAATTACGTATGGTATGGAGCGTCTGGCTTCGTACATTCAGGAAAAAGAGAACGTGTTTGATCTGGAATGGGTAGACGGCGTAACTTACGGCGACGTTTTCCTGCAGCCGGAATTCGAGCACTCGAAATATACGTTTGAGACATCGGATTCCGCGATGTTGTTCCAATTGTTCAACATGTACGAGGAAGAAGCGAAGAAAACGATGGAGCATAAGCTGGTGTTCCCGGCTTACGACTACGTTCTGAAATGCTCCCATACGTTTAACTTGCTGGACGCACGGGGGGCGATCAGCGTAACGGAGCGTACGGGCTACATTATGCGCGTCCGCAACCTCGCGCGTGCCTGCGCAGCGACTTATCTGGAGGAGCGGGAACGTCTCGGCTTCCCTCTGTTGAAGAAAGGAGTGGAGAACAATGGCTAAGGATTTATTGCTGGAGCTTGGACTTGAGGAAGTACCGGCGCGATTCGTGCGCGGTGCCATGAACCAATTGAAGGAGAAGGCGGTCAAATGGTTTGACGACTCGCGTATTCCTTACGAAGCGGTAGAAGTATTCGCTACGCCGCGCCGTCTTGCGTTGTACGTTAAAGGCGTGGTCGAGAAGCAAGAGGACGTAAACGAGCAGGTTAAAGGTCCTTCCCGCAAAATCGCCTTGGATGACCAAGGCAACTGGAGCAAAGCGGCGCTTGGCTTCGCTCGCAGCCAAGGCGTTGAGCCGGATCAATTCTTTTTCCAAGAGCTTGCCGGAGTTGAGTATGTCTATGCAAACAAAAGCAGCGTAGGCACGGATACGGCATCCGTATTGCCCGAAGGACTGACGAACCTCATTACGTCGATGTCCTTCCCGAAAAACATGCGTTGGGGCAGCTATGAGCTGAAGTTCGTCCGCCCAATTAAATGGATCATTGCATTGTTCGGTCAAGATATTATTCCTATCGAGATTACGAATGTGAAGAGCGGCAACGTATCCCGCGGTCATCGCTTCCTTGGCGAAGAGACGGTTGTAGCTTCTCCCGCGGAATACAAAGAGCGTCTGCGCGAGCAGCACGTGATCGTTGACGTTGAAGAACGCGAGCAGATTATCGTGGCTCAAATCCAAGAGCTCGCCAAGGAAAAAAGCTGGGAGATCGCCATTAAAGAAGATTTGCTCGAAGAGGTCTTATTCCTGGTCGAGTATCCGAACGTATTATATGGGACGTTTGATCCTGCATTCCTCCGTATCCCGCAGGAGGTTCTCATTACGTCGATGCGCGAGCATCAGCGCTACTTCCCGGTATTAAATGCGGAAGGCCAGCTCCAGCCGTACTTCGTAACCGTGCGCAACGGTGACCGGACTTCGATCGACAATGTGGCGAAAGGCAACGAGAAAGTGCTTCGCGCGCGTCTGTCCGACGCGAAATTCTTCTACGAGGAAGATCAGAAGCTTGCTATTAACGATGCGCTTGCGAAGCTGGAGAATATCGTTTACCACGAAGAGCTGGGTTCGGTGGCGGACAAAGTAAGAAGAATTCGCGCAACGGCGGATCTGCTTGCAGCGAAGCTTGGTGTGGAAGCCGATACGGCTGCGGCAGCAAGCCGTGCAGCGGATATTTGCAAATTCGACCTTGTTACCCAGATGGTATACGAATTCCCTGAGCTGCAAGGCATTATGGGTGAGGATTACGCCCGCAAAGCCGGTGAAAGCGCAGCGGTAGCAAAAGCAATCAACGAGCATTACCAGCCTCGCTTTGCAGGCGACCGTGCTCCGGCATCCGTTGTAGGCGCGATTGTCAGCCTTGCTGACAAAATGGATACCATCGCGGGGTGCTTCTCCATCGGCATTATCCCGACAGGCTCTCAGGATCCTTATGCCCTGCGCCGTCAGGCATCGGGTATCGTTCAGATCATTCTGGCTCAAGGACTTGACCTGAAGCTGACGGATCTGTTTGACGCCGCTCTGGAAGTGCATGCAGCACGCGGGATGAAACGCTCAAGCGACGAGATTCGTAAAGACCTGAACGACTTCTTTGCGCTTCGCGTGAAGAATGTTTTGTCGGAGCAAGCTAACCGGTATGACGTCGTTGATGCCGTAATGGCAACCGGATTCAATGATCTGCGTATTACCGTTGAACGCGCCGCGCTTATTAACGAACTGTCTTCCGGCAGCGAACGCAGTGAATTCAAGCTGACTATTGATGCCTTTAACCGGGTATGCAATTTGGCTTCCAAAGCGGAATCGCGTTCGGTAGATCCGGCTCTGTTTGAAGAAGCGGCGGAAGGTGCTCTGTACGAGCAATGGCAAAAAGCCCACCCGGCAGTCGCAAGCGCAATTGCCGAGGGAGATATTGCTTCCGCACTCGCTAATTTGTCATCGCTTAAACAAGCTATTAACGCTTATTTCGATTCGGTTATGGTTATGGCTAAAGATGACGCTGTACGCAGCAACCGTCTTGCCTCGCTTGCGCTGATTGCGGATGACATTACAGCAATAGCCGACTTCTCGAAGCTGGTCTGGTAATTACTCTTCATTCGTCATTGCATCATTGTCGTCAATCCATAGAAGGAAGGGATGATGATTATGGCAGGCTCAGCCGAAGTAATTATCTATGTTGTATCTGATGCTGCAGGGGATACGGGAGAGCTTGTGGTCCGTGCCGCGGTCGCGCAATTTCATCCCGTTCAGACGGACATCCGCCGCGCACCGTTTGTGATGGATGTCCCGACCCTGGAAAGGTTTGTTCTGCAAGCCAAGCTGTCCGGCGCTATCGTGCTGTATACGCTTGTTATTCCGCATCTGCGGGAGGCGATGAAGAACCTGGCCAAGGAGCATGAAGTCGAAGCGATTGATCTTCTTGGCTCGCTGATTGAAAGTCTGGAGCGGCAGACGGGCCGTCATTCCCGTCAAGAGCCTGGTCTTAACCATGTGCTTGACGCGGATTATTTCCGCAAGGTGGATGCTGTCGAGTTTGCCGTGCGCTATGATGATGCCAAAGACCCTTCAGGGGTACTAAAAGCCGATATCGTCCTGATCGGCGTATCGCGGACGTCGAAGACTCCGCTGTCCATGTATCTGGCGCATCAGAAATACAAGGTAGCCAACATCCCGCTCGTCCCGGAAATCAAGGCACCGAAGGAGCTGTTCAATGTCCCGGTTGAACGGATCATCGGCCTTACGATTGGCGTTCCGTATTTGAACATCATCCGCAAGGAACGGCTGAAGGCGCTGGGGCTGCCAGACAATGCGTCGTACGCGGCGGAGGACCGGATCTTTAAGGAGCTTGAATACGCGGAAGGCATAATGAAACAAATCGGCTGCGTCGTGATCGATGTGTCGCATCGAGCGGTAGAAGAAACGGCAAGTCTGATTATGGAGCATTTTCGCGGCGTGTAAGCCAAAATGCAGGATTTTTTTGAAGACTTGCCGTATATAATAGTACGGTAATTGAAATATACAAAAAAATGAGCGGTGATGCGTGATTGGAGCATAAACAACCGACGATCGTCGTTGACGGCGACGCTTGTCCCGTTAAGACCGAAATTGCTTTGGCCGCGCGCAGCTTCCGTGTTCCGGTAGTCATGGTATCCTCCTATGACCATCGGCTTGAGCCTCAAGAAGGTGTTTCGGTTGTGCAAGTCGACCGGAGCAGCCAATCGGTCGATTTGTATATCGTAAATCATATATCCAAAGGCGATATCGTGATTACGCAGGATTTTGGTCTAGCATGCATTGCGATCGGGAAGGGAGCGGTCGTCTTGTCTACACGCGGCGAAGAGTATTCGGACGAGAACATCGATTATTTGATGGAACGGCGTCACGAAGCGGCGAAACGAAGGCGTGCGGGCGGCAAGACGAAGGGCCCAAAAGCAATGAACAGCGACGATCGGGAGCGTTTTCAACAAAAGTTGACAAAAGTTTTATCAAACTTGCAGGAGAAACATGACATATAGCGAATATTATTTACGTGTCATTAGGATGAAGGTGATGGACCATGACCTACGGTAAAATACCGGATGACGTTATTGAGGCGGTACGCCGTCATCATGACATCGTAGATACGGTGAGCAAATACGTTCATCTCTCGAAGAACGGCAAGTACATGAAAGGGCTTTGTCCCTTCCATTCCGAGAAGACGCCATCCTTTACCGTCACACCGGAACTGCAGATTTTTCATTGTTACGGCTGCGGCAAGACAGGCAATGTCATAAGGTTCGTGGAAGAGATTGAAAGCTATACCTTTCCGGAAGCGGTCCGAGTGCTTGCCGAACAAGCAGGCATCCCTGTAACCTGGGCGAACCCGGACGGCGCTAAGCCAACAGCCGCCGATACGGATCGGAGCTCGATTCTGGAAGCGCATGAGCTGACTGCGAAGCTGTACAACTATTTACTGAACAACACGCAGCATGGCCGGGCAGCCAAGGATTATTTACGGGACCGCGGGCTTGGCGACAAGCTGATCAATCATTTTATGATCGGCTACGCACCGGAACAGTGGGATACGCTAAGCCGGTTTTTATCGGCAAGAAATTTCGATCCCTCCTTAATGGAGAAAGGCGGGCTGCTATCTGCGAAGTCAGACGGAAGTGGATATGTAGACCGGTTTCGGGGACGAATTATGTTTCCGATATGGGATCGGGACGGCAAGGTAACCGCGTTTGCGGGGCGAATAATCGGCGAAGGCCAGCCGAAATATTTGAACTCTCCGGAAACCATGATTTTTACCAAAAGCCGTATGTTATACAATCTGCATCATGCGCGACCTGCCATCCGCAAGAGCAAGCAAGTCGTCTTATTCGAAGGGTATATGGATGTTATTAAATCTTGGAGCGCGGGCGTGAAGAATGGGATCGCCACGATGGGAACGGCTTTGACGGAGGAGCATTGCACGATACTTGCCCGCCAGGCCGAAGAAATTGTGGTCTGTTACGATGGTGACGACGCTGGACAAGCAGCCGCCATGAAATCCATTCCTATGCTAGAAGGAGCAGGGCTTAGAGTGATGGTATCCATGCTTCCGAAAGGAAAAGATCCGGATGAATATATAACCGAGTACGGTCCGGATACTTATCTGCGAGAAGTGATTGATCAGCCTGTCACAACTACAAAATTTAAGCTTATATATTCAAGAAAAAACCATATACTGCTAAAAGAAGAAGGTCGGAAAAATTACTTGCTTGAAGCCGCTGGAATTGTGGCAGAGCTTGATTCCGCTATCGAACGCGAGGTTTATCTGCAGGAGCTTTCACGCGAATTTAATTTCCCATTAGAGGTATTGAAGCAGGATTGTCATATTAAGCATCAAGAATTGCAAAAAAAGAAACCCGGAAGGGATAATAACGACAATTCGTGGAATAATGGTAGGAATGAAAATCGCCGAAGATCGGGGCCTCCTGCGCTGCTGCCTGCTTATACCTATGTAGAGCGGCGGCTGCTTCATGTGATGATGCGCGACAGAGATGTAGCGCTGACCGTACATGAGAAGCTGGGGGACGCGTTCAATATTGAGGATCACGCAGCGCTTGCTGCTTATTTATACGCATTTTATGCGCAGGGCTATGATCCGGATGCCGGGCGGTTTATTGCCTCACTCCAAGACGAACGTCTGGAGAGAACGGCTGCAGCCATTCTGATGATGGACGGAGATTTTCCTTTTGACGATGCAATTTTGGAAGCCGATATTCAGGACATTATCAAGGTTCCTAGGTTCCGGGAAGTCGACCGAAAAAAAGAGGAAATGATGCAGGCGGAACGCGCCGGAGATCATCTGCTCGCTGCGCAAATGTTAAGTGAGATTATAACCCTAGAGAGACAGCTAAAAGGAACGACTTGACTATCGGTTCTAGGGAGGAGGGAGTCGGAATATGGCGAATGATCAGCATACTGAACTAGATGCCGAACAAAAATTGGATTTAGTGAAGGAACAATTGATTGAACAGGGGAAGAAAAGAGCCTCCTTAACTTATAAAGAGATTATGGAGAAATTATCGCCGTTTGATCAAGATCCGGAGCAAATCGACGAGTTTTTCGAACAGCTTGATGATTTAGGAATTGAGGTATTAAACGAAAGAGATGAGGATCGCGATCCGCTTAACCGCGGCGAGGATTCTGATCGTGAGCAGGATGATTTCAACTTCGACGATGACCTGGCCTTACCTCCAGGGATCAAGATTAATGACCCTGTACGGATGTACTTAAAGGAAATTGGTCGTGTTCCGCTCCTGTCGGCGGATGATGAAATCGAACTCGCAAGACGGATTGAGAACGGGGATGAGGAAGCAAAGCGGAGACTTGCTGAAGCGAACCTTCGTCTCGTTGTCAGTATCGCAAAACGCTACGTCGGCCGTGGCATGCTGTTCCTTGATTTGATTCAAGAAGGCAACATGGGCTTGATTAAAGCGGTTGAGAAGTTTGATCATCAAAAAGGCTTTAAATTCAGTACGTATGCAACATGGTGGATTCGCCAAGCGATTACCCGCGCAATTGCGGACCAAGCGCGTACCATTCGGATTCCGGTTCATATGGTCGAAACGATCAACAAGCTGATTCGGGTATCGAGACAGCTCCTTCAAGAGCTTGGACGCGAACCGACCCCGGAAGAAATTGCGGCTGAGATGGAACTTAGCACGGATAAAGTCAGAGAAATCATGAAGATTGCACAAGAGCCTGTATCGCTCGAAACACCGATTGGTGAAGAAGACGATTCGCATCTGGGCGACTTCATTGAAGATCAGGAAGCATTGGCACCAGCTGATGCAGCGGCTTACGAGCTGCTCAAGGAACAGCTTGAGGATGTTCTTGATACGCTGACCGAACGTGAAGAGAATGTTCTCCGCCTGCGCTTTGGACTCGACGATGGCCGTACTCGCACCCTCGAAGAGGTTGGTAAAGTATTCGGCGTAACCCGTGAACGGATTCGTCAGATCGAAGCAAAAGCATTGCGGAAGCTTCGTCACCCTAGCCGCAGCAAACGGCTTAAAGATTTCCTAGAATAAGATAGCCTTAACCGATAACGACCTTTCTGCTCTTGCAGCAAGGTCTTTTTTTCCGATTGACCTAATCGTCATTCTACCCGAGAGGACAACATAAGGCATATGAATGAAGAGCGACGTCAGATAATCGTCAGGGAGATTGAGCACTGGAGCAGAAGCAAGCTGCTGCCGGATCAATATTGTGATTTTCTGCTTAACTTGTACATGGATCATAGTAAGGAAACCAAACGTGAATCCAGTCATTCGATAGCCAAAGCCGTAATGGCCGTTCAGCATGCTTCCGGCAAGCATTGGCTCCTTACATTTGGATTTTTTACCTTTATTTCCTTTGTTGTGCTTTATTTTAACGTTTTTCACCCGCTATTGCAAATTGGGGTTTCGGTTGTTGGCGTCATTGGTCTGCTATGGTTTGGCGCCCGTTTGAGGCGTCGACACGAGGCAGCGGGACTAGCTGTTACCGGGGCAGGCATGCTGCTTATGCTTGGCTCCGGCTTATACATATTAGACCAGCACGATATGACGGATTGGGGCTGGAAGGCAGGCATGCTTGGATTATGTGCGTTATTCTGGGTCATATACGGAATTGCGGCTCGGATCCAGCTGCTGCATCTATGCGGGTGGCTTGCGGGAATAATGGTATACGCGTGGATGCTGGCCAAATTTACGAGCGTGCCGGAGTGGTATGAATCGCAGCTTTATTGGATGCCGCTCTCTATATTGTTCGGCTGGGGAAGCTGGTTTGTTCATCGTTGGTCCAAGCCTGCGGCAATGGTCTTATTCGCAGCTTGTGCGATATTGTGGTTTATGCCGGAGTTATATGAAATGATTGTATGGAAAGAACCGGTCATGCTGCAGCTGCAGCTTCAATTGCTGCTCAAAATTGCTGCCGGCGGCGGACTGTTGTTCTTTATGCGAAAACAATGGATGGTGTGGGTTGCTTAATGTTGAAACTTTCGAATCGCCTGCAGACAATTGCAGACTTTGTATCACCGGGCTCGCGCGTAGCGGATATTGGCTCCGATCACGCGCTGCTTCCGGTTTATTTGATTCAATCGGGACGCATACCGTCCGCTATTGCAGGGGAGTTAAATCCCGGTCCGTTCGAGGCGGCGCGCAAACAGACAGCGGATGCGGGTCTCACCAGCAAGCTTCAGGTCCGCCGGGGTGACGGCTTGTCTGTCCTGCAGCCTGGGGAAGCCGATACGGTAACGATTGCCGGAATGGGCGGAAGTCTGATGAGCAGTATCCTGGAAGAGGGCTTTACGGCAGGGAAGCTGGATGGGGTGAAGGAGCTTGTTCTTCAGCCCAATGTCGGCGAAGAGTTTGTGCGCAGCTGGCTGCTGAAGCATGGATGGTTCCTCGCGGAAGAAGCCATTCTGGAAGAGGACGATAAAATATATGAAGTGCTGCATGCCTTCAAATATGATGAGGCAGAAGCGAAGAAACGCAATGCCGAAGTATACGACTCGTCCTTCCTGTCACTGCCTGCCTATCAGGATAAGGGGCCGGCCATTCTGGAGAAAATGGGGCCTCATTTGCTTCGTTCTCCGCAAGAAGTCTTTTTCAAGAAGTGGCGGTTAGAGCTTGAGAAGCTTGGCAGGATTGTTACTCAGATGTCGCAATCTGACCTCGAGCAGGCTGAGCATAAGAAACAGCAATTCCGCAAGGAAATGAATGTGATTGAGGAGGTGCTTCAATGTTTGCAAACGGGCAGACCGTCATCCAAATAATGGAGCAGCTAGCGCCAAAGCATTATGCAGTCGAGAACGATAAGATCGGACTGCAGCTTGGCACTTTAAATAAGGAAATCCGGAAAATCATCGTAGCGTTGGATGTGACGGATGAAGTTGTGGATGAAGCGATTGCGGCTGGCGCCGAGCTCATTATTGCGCATCATGCCATCATCTATCGTCCTCTGTCCAAGCTGGATACTTCAACACCTGCTGGAAAATTGTATGAGAAATTGATCAAGAACGATATTGCGGTCTATATATCGCATACGAATCTGGATGTTGCTGACGGCGGCATTAATGATTGGATGGCCGATCTGGTTGGAATCAAGACTGACGGAAGGCAATGCCTGGAGGAAGTTCATACCGATAAACTGTACAAGCTTGTTGTCTTTGTACCGGAGGAACATCACGAGAAGGTGCTTCAGGCGATGTTTCAGGCAGGCGCCGGCCATATCGGCGATTACAGCCATTGCAGCTTTAACATTGAGGGAACGGGTACTTTCTTGCCAGGGGAAGGAACGAATCCTTTTATCGGCAAGCCCGGGCAATTGGAAAAAGCGAAAGAGGTCCGTATCGAAACGATTGTTCCGCATAGCGTTCACCGTAAAGTAGTGCAGGCTATGCTTAAGGCGCATCCCTATGAAGAGGTTGCGTATGACCTGTATTCGGTTGACCTGAAAGGACGTTCCTTTGGACTTGGCCGGAGCGGGAAGCTGGAGACACCGATTACGCTTGGCGAGTTGGCGGAGAAGGTAAAGGTAGTGTTCGAGGTGCCTTATGTACGTCTCGTTGGTGATCCGAACCGGGTGATTAAGAAAGCTGCCGTATTAGGCGGATCCGGCGGACGTTACGCAAGACATGCCCAATTTGCCGGCGCTGATGTTCTGATCACAGGGGATGTAGACTATCATACGGCTCATGATGCGCTTGCCGATGGTTTGTCGATCATTGATCCCGGCCATAATGTGGAGAAGATCATGAAGCAGCGCGTGGCGGATTGGCTGAATCAGCAGCTGTCGGAACGGAAGTATGAGACAAAAGCTGTTCATTCCTCCATTAATACGGAGCCTTTCCTGTTCGTGTAGCATTTGGATCGATAAAACAGGTTGAGGTTTTGTAAAATACCCTGTATACTTATTCGTGCATCGGAAAGTTTGACAGACAATCGCTGGCGGCCTTGTTGCCGCGAGAGGAAAGTCCGGGCTCCACAGGGCAGGGTGCTGGATAACGTCCAGTCAGCGCGAGCTGAAGGATAGTGCCACAGAAATGGACCGCCGATGGCCGGCTAACGCCGTGCACAGGCAAGGGTGGAACCGTGGTGTAAGAGACCACGAGGAGTATGGGTGACTATATTCCTGGTAAACCCCACTTGGAGCAAGACCGAGAGAACGTAGCAGCCTAGAGCTGCAGCCTTAGCCCGAGGCTCGTTCGGGTTGGTTGCTTGAGCTGTTCAGCAATGAATGGCCTAGATAGATGATTGTCGCTTCGTCGTGGGAGGGTCGTTCCCGCTATTACCACTTGGAAGTACAGAACCCGGCTTACGGCAAACTTTCCGCAACGGACAACAAATTACGCCTCCTGGCATTCGCCGGGAGGCTTTTTTGTTGGTTGTTGCGGGTTGGTTGGCTATTGGGTCGTCATGGACGGAGGATCACATTCCAGCCGCTGTTGTCGTGCCGACAAAGGCGTCTGGAATGTGATCCTCCTTTCCTCTCCTCCTAACTCGCCAACTTCTTTCCTGCACAACAACAAATAAGCATCCTTGGCTTCTGCCAAGGATGCTTATTTGATGTTCCTCTAAACGAGAGGAACCTCGCGCGTGCTATGACGCTCGGTACAACATCTAAGTACAAGATATTGAAGCATCTCATTCCAGCCGCTGCTATCATGCCGACAAAGGCGATTGGAACGAGTCTTCTTTATGGTAAGTTAGAAATTCAAAAGAAAAAGCATCCTCCGGCCATTGCCAGAGGATGCTTGCATATTGTTTAACCTGCGTTGTACTTCCGGCTGATAGCTTCCAGACGGCGCTCGGTTTGGCCTGGGAAGTTCTGAAGGGCGCTAGTGTAGTTGGATGCTGCCTTCAAAGCTTTGTCGACATCGATAAGGCCATAGCCGAAATAATTGTCTTTGCCTTTGTTGCCAAGATCAATGGCGGACTTCCGCATGATCTCCATAACTTCCTCATTGTTGAGGTCGGGATTAATCGAGCGGATCAAGCCGGCCAACGCCGCGACATGAGGACTGGCCATTGAAGTGCCTGACAAGGCCGCATATTGGCCGCCAGGGTAAGTGCTCGCGATACTGTCGCCAGGCGCCGCCACGTCAATATAATCCCCATAGTTCGAGAATGAAGCTTTGTTATTGCTTGAATCTGTTGCCGCAACAGCGAATACTTCCGGATAAGCGGCAGGGTAGCCCGGGCGGTCCGTATTATCATTCCCGCTCGCTGCAACCAACACCACATCATGTTCGTATGCATACTTAATAGCATCGTGAAGGAATTCCGCCTGCGCGTAGTTGCCAAGGCTCATATTAATCACTTTGGCGCCATGATCTGTCGCCCAGATGATCCCTTGGGCAACCGAATAGGTGGAACCTGCACCGCTGCTATCGAGCACTTTCACCGGCAATAGCTTGTTGTACCAGGAGATGCCTGCTACACCTTCGCCATTATTTACGGAAGCTCCGATAATGCCGGCGACATGGGTACCATGACCAACATCATCGTTAGGAGCGGCATTGGAATCCACGATATTCGTGCCATCCATCAGCTTGCCCTTAAGATCCGGATGATCCGCTTGCACGCCCGTATCCAGAATAGCTACGATCACTTTGTCGTTGCCTTTCGATAAGCCCCAGCCTTTCTCGGTTTCAATCGAAGGCAGGTTCCATTGGTACTGGGAATAAAGGGCATCGTTAGGCTTGATGATGTCAGCATCATCATCTGCCTTATCGTTCGTCAGATACAGATAATGCGGTTCAACGTATTCGGTTTTCCAGGACTTCTGGAAATAATGGACCATTTTATCGGCATCCATGTCCTTGGAACGGAAGACGTAAGTGTCGCCGATTCGTTGAATGTTCTGGGCATTGATTTTTTGCTTGATTTGTTCTAATTGGTTGGCTGTCAGTTTATCCTGAAAATGTACAACCACATCTTTGACGTGATAATGGCTGGCATTACCGTTGTCTTCACCATCATGCACGGTTGTTTCGCGATTGGAATTCGGTTCAACCGATTCAATCCGGTAATTGCCTTCCGCCGGGTAAGGTACAAGCCGCAGATTCCGCTTCTGATGCCGCTCGACCTGCATGACAATATCCTGATTGATGACGCCAACAACACCAATTCCGTTCTTTTTGCCGCTCGGAACGCCAAGCACCACGTACCGGCTGCCGGTTTCGCTCATGAACGGCCTGGATTGATAAGACTGGCCGGCCTTCACCTTTGCTTTGGCATCGGCAACGTAGCGTGCGGCTGTCTTATCCGGTAGAGCGCCGCGATCCACGCTCCGGTTCCCATTAATCCAGCTGATGTAGGCCATATGTTTATGCATACCCATCATATGGGCAACCTTATCGCTTTGAGCCTTAAAGGTACCGGCTTTCGCTCCATTGTTCATGAGCTTATGGAATTCTTTGCTGCATTCGGTTGTACAGAGAAGGGAAGTGGCATCCATATCTTTATTTAAGGTTTTCACTTTAAGTGTTTTTTCCTGTTCAGCCGAGAAGTTCCTGACATTGGAATCAGGCGCCTTTCGGTCATTGAAGATATAACGTGTGCCCGGTACGACAATGGCTACCAGTGCTATAATGGCACAAAGACCAATCCATTTTTTTGCATTCATTGTTCCTCAAGTCCCTCCATTGCTATGCGAGCGTAATTGTCAGACTAATGGATAGGTTGCACATCGTTAGGCTGAAAATATGCGCAGAACAATGTCGGAAACGCCAGTACCAATGCTATGTAATTTGTGGTATCATATTGTCGGTGCCTTAGTTTTTTTTGTTGTAGTAGAAGAAAGGGGAACTACCTTATGCCATCGACCAATGCGAAGTCGCTTAGTGAAACATCGCGTACAAAGTTAAAAGATGCAATTAATCAATTGGAATCGTTTCTTAACCAGTATTCGCTGAACCAATTAATCGGCGAAGAAACTGGAGATGAAGCACAAACGTTTTACAGAGGCCTTTTGTCTGATTTGAGACATTTGTTGGTCTTCTCTGAAGTCTCGGTTGAGAAATTGGGAGTACTTCTCAGACGGCCAAATTTCGATAACGATTTTGCTGAACGCGCCTTGTACGATGTATATCATCAGTGCGTGAACGCCTTCTTCTATCCGAAGAATGAATGTTATTCGGAAGACGGCCGTTATGCTTACACCGGACAAGACGCTATCCGCTTCCGCTTTAAGCCTGTCCGCGAAGCACGTGACATCGTCCTCAGCGTATCCAAGATCTATGAAGAGCTGCGCGATGAGCTGGCTTATTATGAGAATGACTACATGACCCAGCGCCGCATGCAGGGGCAAAAATAGGACGGAATGAATCACTTTCGATCAGGGAAACTTGATATCGGAGGTGATTTTTTTATGCCGAAAGGCGTAACCTGCAGCGTATCAAACTGTACCTTCTGGAAAGAGGGCAACAACTGCAATGCTGATGCCATTACTGTTGATATTGATCAGCATGGGAACTTTAGCGAAGAGTTTGCCAATGACGAACTTGGACTTTACCATGAAGATCAAGCGACGGAATCGTCCGCTACCTGCTGCCACACTTTTAAACCGAAGGAGTGACGGGGAATGGATCAAAGAGGCTTAAATGTCACGGATCGTCATAAAAACGATTACCCAGAATACGAAGTATCGGCTCCAAACGCCATGCCGGATCTGAATGGCGGTAAAGTGGAGGAATGGGCGAATGAGAATAAAGTTGGCAACGTCCACGAAGAAATGGCGGCGGATTTCGCTGTAGGCAGTCCTGTCTCTTATGTGCCTAGGGAACAGAAGATTGAAGAAGCCGCAGATGCGGTTGAAGCCGGAGGTACCGCACTAGGCTGGGTAGCGCTTGTGTTCGCCGCTGCATCCTGGTTCTTATGGCCGGTTGTTCTGGGCATCACCTCAGCCGTACTAGGCTTTATTGCTTATCGTCAGGGAGCAAGAGCGCTTGGCGGATGGGCAATGGCAGTTGGTCTTATCGCGGTATTGCTTTCATTAGTTATCGTACCTTTTTATTATGCGGTCACCTGAAGTCAAAGCCTTGGCGGCAATCTGCTGCCTAGGCTTTTTTTGTTACATATGGAGACTTACAAAAGGAATGTCAATAACTTTGGATTGCCGCTCTGCCCGATTTTACCTATAATTTATAGATGTATGGGAGGGGAACAACCGATGATTATTGATATTCTGCAGGCGAGCTGGGAACGTGGGGACAAGCAGGTCCTTCACGAGATCAATTGGCAGGTTCAGCCTAATGAGCACTGGTGCTTGCTTGGCTTGAACGGATCCGGGAAAACGACGCTTCTTAATATGATTAATGGCTATATCTGGCCAACTAGCGGACAAATTTCGGTTCTGGGGAAAAAATTCGGCGAATACGATCTGCGGGAGCTTCGCAAAAGCATCGGCTGGGTCAGCACTTCGCTTCAACAGAAGCTGTATGGAAGCGAGACGGCGATTAATATCGTGTTAAGCGGCAAGTTTGCGACCATTGGTCTTTATGACCATACCGATGAAGAGGACCGTGAGCAAGCACTGGAATTGCTTGTCAGTCTGGGCTGTGCTTATCTGGCCAACCGTACTTACGATACGATGTCCCAAGGCGAGCGGCAGCGCGTTTTGATCGCCAGAGCGCTCATGGCTAAGCCAAAGCTGCTCATACTGGACGAGCCTTGTACAGGACTTGACATTTTCGCAAGGGAACAATTGCTATCGATGATTCATAAGGTTGCAGCGGATGGACCTACTATCATATATGTCACGCATCACGTGGAAGAAATTTTGCCATGCTTCAGCCACACTCTTCTTATCAAACAAGGCGAGGTGTTTGCTGCAGGAGAAACCAATGAAGTATTAACCTCGGACCGTATGAGCCGATTCTTCGATGTTCCGGTTGAGATTGAGCGCCGCGAGGGACGGAATTGGCTGTTCGTCAAGGATTCGGAGTCGCTATGGATCTCGAACTAATCCAGCCGCAGCTTCAGCCGGAACCGGAATCGCGAGGTAAAAGGCTTCTTGGATGGATTCGTTACCGATTGGCAAGCCGGCTTGAGTACGATGGACCGCTCTCGCGTGCCGGTGCTGCCGGCTTGCTGCTGTTTGGTTCAGCCGCAATTACGACTGCGGCTTTAGGGATGCCAACCGGATTCGGAACGGCTGTCGACATTGGCGCATTTGTGCTGGCTAACGCGCTGGCGCTCTTGCTCGCATCTCAGCTTGTTGCGGTTCTATTGTCGCTGATGCTTGTTCCTGTTCCGCGTTTATTTGCCGGCTTTCTGCTTTATGTCGGGTTTGAGTGCTATTATATTCTGTACTATTCCGATTTCGAAATCTTGAATTCCGTAATTTGCGCTACGATATTTACAGTCATAGGGGCGATAGCCGGCGTTCTGACGGGCTGGTTCAGCCGAAGCCGCATACGCATTCTGTCAGGCATTATTCTTGCCGCAATGGCGGTATCCGGTACTTCCGTTTGGCTCATGGAGCCGTTTGGCGGAGGAGAAGCGGCAGCCGCTTTCGCGGATGCGGAGGATGCAGGAGCCGCAGCTATAATCGATGCAGATAATCCAGGTAAGCCTGGCGAGTACAGCTACAATTTCTTCACCTATGGCAGCGGTACAGATAAACAGCGCAGCGGTTATGGGGAGGATGCTGAGCTTATCTCCAAAACGGTGGATGCATCCGACTATATAAAGCACTGGTATTGGATGAAAGAGAAGTTCTGGGGGTTTGATGAAGTCAGCCTTCCGGTAAACGGGCGGGTATGGATGCCCGAAGGCGACGGACCTTTCCCGTTGGTATTAATGGTGCATGGCAATCACTTGATGGAGGACTTTTCGGATGCCGGTTATGATTATTTGGGCAAGCTGCTGGCAAGCCGCGGATATATTGCGATCTCCGTGGATGAGAATTTCTTGAACTACTCCACATGGTCCGGCATTCCGGATAATGATTTCAAGGTTCGAGCATGGCTGCTGCTCAAGCATATTCAGCAGATTCAAGCTTTCAGCCAAACGCCGGACACGGCCTTCTATAACCGGGTGGATTTCTCTAATGTCGCGTTAATTGGGCATTCCAGAGGCGGACAGGCGGTTGCGATG
The DNA here is from genome assembly GCF_023715145.1 of Paenibacillus glycanilyticus. GTDB lineage: Bacteria > Bacillota > Bacilli > Paenibacillales > Paenibacillaceae > Pristimantibacillus > Pristimantibacillus glycanilyticus_A. The sequence continues at coordinate 603,775 of NZ_JAMBNP010000002.1, forward strand.
GCAGCGGACCGTGATGCTTGGTTTGCCGGCGACCGTATGCTTGACAGCTTGAACAATGATCAGGTTAAGATTCAAACGGTCATCGCCCTTGCTCCTACAGACAAGTCCATCGATAACAAGACAGCAAAGCTGAAGGATGTCAATTATTTGGTTTTGCAGGGAGCTCGGGATGGAGATGTGAATGATTTTTACGGGGACCGGCAGTATATCCGGACGAGCCTCACGCCCGATTCCGGTTATAGGAAGGCATCCGTCTACTTGTCCGAGGCGAACCACAGCCGGTTTAACACCGAATGGGGAACGATGGATGAACGCCCTCCGGGAGGACTGTTCCTAAGTCAACGCGGGATGATGTCAGCTGCGGATCAGCGGCAAGCTGCTGAAGTATACGTCTCGGCCTTCCTTGAAACGACGCTGCATCGCCAAACGGACTATATTCCGCTGCTGCAGGATTACCGCGCCGGACTTGACTGGCTGCCTGGTTCTACGGCTTATGTAACGCGGTATGAGGATTCGTCCTTTGATACGATTGCCCGCTATGACGAGGACCGTAACAAGACGACGCTGCCGCAAGGCGGGAAGCTTGAAGCGGACAATCTGAAGTCGTGGGAAGAGATGGATGTGAAAGACCGCGACAATAATAACAAAGGAACCGTTGGCGTGCAGATTGAATGGAAGGATGAAAGCTCGTATTCGTTGAATTTGGGACAACCGTTCTCCCTGGCAGCAGAGGCAGATGCGAATCGGATGTTAGCCTTTTCTCTTGCGAATTTATCGTCGAAGCTTGATCCCGGCCATCAAGAGACATCGCCGCAAATCCAAATCGAATTAACGACAACAGACGGAGACCATCTGGTGCTTCCCCTGGATCAATATATGTCGGTTCAGAAGCCTTACCGGACGACATATACCATTATCCCGTGGCTTGAAAAAACGATAAAAAGCGGGAAATACAAGCATGACACGGAGCCGGTATTCCAGACCTTCCGGGTGCCGCTTCATGATTTTGCCCAGGCGGTCAGCAAGAAGGAGTTAGCCATCAGCCAGATTACTTTCCGCTTTATTGGCGGACCGGGGAAAATTATGCTGGATGATATCGGATTATCCAATTGAATGCAACAAAAAGGGCACCCTTGCCGGGACAATGTCATTAAGTTAAGGCGCACGAACAAAAATCATGAACAAGAGCTGGTTATCGAAAAGATAGCCTGCTCTTTTTTTGTGTGCAAATAAGAAAATAGAACTTGACGAGCAGTTGAATTTGTGACGCGAAGCCCCTTGGAAAAACGAGGAGGTTTTCACCCATGAATGCGTACGCGAATTCACTAAAACAAAAGCTGCCATCTCTCATACGAGAAATGGCAGCGGAACCAGCACCTTATGTCAAAAACCATGAAAAAGATTTTACCCGAAAGAAAAAGCTCCCCTTTGAAGCGGTTATGCAGCTCCTGATCTCTATGGGTGGCAACAGCTTATACAAGGAACTCCTTGAGTCGCAGGGCTATGACGCAAACACCGCAACCACATCTGCTTTTGTCCAACAAAGGAATAAGATTCTGCCGTCTGCTGTGGAAGTTCTTGTTTCATAAATTTACGCAATCGCATACGGACATCAAGCTCTACCGAGGGTATCGGTTACTTGCCATTGACGGTTCGGATTTGCATTTCGCCACTGACCCTGCCGATACAGACACTTATTTTCAAAGTCAACCGGATGCAAGAGGCTACAAGCTTCTGCATTTGAACGCAGTCTACGACCCTTGCAACAGACTTTACGTGGATGCCATTGTTCAGCCACGGAGGGAAGTTCATCTGGTACTCACTAAAAAACAAAAATAACTGCTCCTTCAAATCCAAAAAATCAAAGGTAGATGTGGAAGGAACGAACTTGTGAATTTCCGGATGAGCCTTGATCGATTTAGTTGCGAATCTTTCCAGCGACGATTTTCCGCCTGATGAACTCGCACGTCGTCATTTCCCAAAAAGCTGAACAGCACCAATACCAAGTCAACTTCACGGTTGCCGTTCACGTTTGTGGACATTTCCTGCGCTCCAGAGATGATGAACCCCCGCCTGATGTTGAAGCACTGATTCGAAGAAACGTTTTGCCGATTCGACCCCTTCGACCAGGTCAGCAGAATACGCGCAAAACTCGTTATAAATCAGCCGTTAGCTTCGTCTACAGAGTAGCATAATTCGGTTCTGAAGAACATTTTTTAAGCGGATCGTCTATCCGCGTGTTTGCTGTACCCATTTTTCTTGCTTGTGTAAAAACACAAACGGCATAGGATTTTTTCCCATGCCGTTTCGGATTCATTTTCTATTCACGATCTTGTCTCTGAGTTTACTTAATGACATTGCCCTTGCCGGGAGCCCTTTTGTTGTATCTATTAGGCTTCTTCTTTAAACGTAAACCGTCTTGCGGCGTACAGGAACGGTGTGGAGCAGATGGAGACGATAAACTTGATGACATACGTCGAGAGGAACACGGAAAGCCATACGCTACCTTCCAGTGTGCCGGCGAAAGCAATGGTGCAGAATATAAGCGTATCAACAAACTGGCTTACAACCGTACTGCCGTTATTGCGGATCCACAGCTGTCCCGGTGCAGGGAATATCCGTTTGAGAATCGAGTAAATCCGCACGTCCAGGAACTGGCTGACGAAGTAGGCGCACAAGCTGCCAAGCGCGATTTGAGGCATTAATCCGAAGATCATATGCAAGGCATCATTCGTATCATGAGCAAGCTCCGAGCCGTCCGGACGGAAGACAAGCGCCATCTGCATGATAACGGTTGAAGCGATGAGGGTAAAGAAACCGAACCAGACCGCTTTTCTGGCTGCGCGTTCCCCGTACTTCTCATTCAGCAGATCGGATGCGAGATAGATGGTGCCATACATCGTATTGCCTAGCGTAATGACGATGTCAAAGGGCATTTCGACGGTTTTGACAACTTGTACATTGGCCAGAACGGTTGCCATGCCGATCCAGGCGTAAACCCCTACCCGGCCAAACAGCCGGTAGGAGATCAAAAATAACGTAAAATGGACGAGCATAAATAGCGCGCCAAACCACAAATTAAACATATTGCCTCCTGTTAGTCTCCTGCCGGAGCATGCGATTCGCGAACTTGCGGCGCGCGAGCGCAAGGTGTATGATAGATTTTCTGCCTTTGACATTATAATCGCTCGCAATCCGGCGATCAATACGATTTTATGTTCTTTTCTTTTCATTTGACAGGCAGATTTTGCTACAATGGGAAAACGACCTTCTTAAAGGAGAGGATAAATCATGCAGGACGAACAGCACATAGAGGAGCAGAAGCGGGTAGACCGCGTCATGCGGCTTATTCGTGAACAGCTGGGCAAGCTGCTGCAAACCTCAAGCGGTATGAGGGAAGATATCGTGGATATTCGGAAAAACTTCTGGGACGATGTCACGCTGAATTTCGAGGATGCGGCGGAGTCCGCGGAGTCTGCGGCAAGCTTGAAGCAGCAGGCGGAAGTTCTTGCCGAGCGAGAGCATAGCCACCGCCATGCCGTGCAGCAGGTAAAGCTGCTGAGAAAGCTGGAGCAAACCCCTTACTTCGGGCGCGTTGATTTTATAGAAGAGGGCAGCTCCGAGGTGGAACAGATTTACCTTGGAATCGGCTCCATGCTCGATGAGAGCGGTTCAAACTATTTGATCTATGACTGGAGGGCCCCTGTCTCAAGTCTTTATTATGATTACTCACCGGGACCAGCCAGCTATGTCACGCCAACAGGCTCCATAACCGGAGATATGATATTGAAACGCCAATATGTCATTCGCCGGGGCCAGATCATCGGTATGTTCGACACGGGGGTTACCATCGGCGACGAGCTGCTGCAGGAGGTGCTGGGCAAGCAGTCGGATGCGCAAATGAAGAGTATTGTCGCAACGATCCAGCGGGAGCAGAACCAGATTATCCGCAATGAGCGGGCTAGACTGCTCATTGTGCAAGGTGCGGCGGGCAGCGGCAAAACATCCGCAGCGCTGCAGCGCGTGGCTTACCTGTTATACCGTTACCGTGGTTCGCTGCAAGCCGATCAAATCGTCTTGTTCTCGCCGAATCCAATGTTCAACAGCTATGTCGCAACCGTTCTTCCCGAGCTTGGCGAGCAGAATATGCAGCAGACAACCTACCAGCAATATCTGGAGCATCGCATCGGGCAATCGTTTGCGCTGGAGGATCCGTTCGCACAGATGGAATATGCGCTTGGCGGCATGGATGATCCCGACTATGAGACGCGCATCGCGTCGATTCGACATAAATCGGGCGCTTCCTTCATGAATGTCATTGAACGTTATGCAGAAACGCTTGGCGAAGCGGGTTTATTGTTTAAAGCCATTAAGTTCAGAGGCCGCAAGCTTATTTCGGCGGAAGCCATTTCCCAGCAGTTCTACAGCCTGGATAAAAGCAATACGATTCCGAATCGGCTTAAGATGACCGCGGAGTGGATGCTTAAAGAGCTGACGCGTTTAAGCAAGCAGGAGCGCAAGAAAGCGTGGGTGGAAGAGGAGATGGAGCTGCTTGACAAAGAAGCCTACATCCACGCCTTTAATGAATTGAGTCGCAAGGAACGATATACTTCGGACTCCTTTGATGATTTCGACCGCGAGAAGGATATCCTGTCCGCCATGATTGTGCAGGAGCGGTTCAAACGTTTGCGGAGCCGGGTGAAGAAATTAAGATTTGTCGACACGCAGACCTTATACCTCCGCTTATACGAGAAGGAAGAGGCTCCATGGATTGTCGAAGACCGCCGTGCGGAGTGGGAAGCCATCCGCAGGCTGACGGTGGAACAGCTTAACCGCGGAGTGCTTACTTATGAAGACGCTACGCCGTACTTATATATGAAGGATTTAATTGAGGGTTTCCAGACTAATACTTCGGTTAAGTATTTGTTTATTGATGAGGCGCAGGATTATTCGCCGTTCCAGTTCTATTATATGAAGCGAATTTTTCCGATGGCGAAGATGACAGCCTTGGGCGACCTGAACCAGTCGATATTTGCGCATGCCGCATTGGGGAACGGATTTGACCCGCTTGGGGAGCTGTACACGAAGGATGAGACCGAGACGATTGTCCTGACTCGCAGCTACCGTTCGACAAAGCAAATTGTCGAATTTACTAGCGAGATGATTGAGGGCGGAAGTCGAATCGTGCCGTTTAATCGCAATGGCGATGAACCGACTTTAACGGCTGCCGCAGGGGAAGAAGAGCTGCGTATTATGATCGCGGGGCGTATTCGCCGGCTTCAAGAGGAAGGAGCTCAGTCCATTGCGGTCATCTGCAAGACGGCAGAAGAAAGCCGTACGGCCTTTGAGGCGTTGGCGCCGGAATGTCCGGGGATGCGGCTGATCCAGAAGGAGACGGTAACCTTTGAGAACGGCACCGTCGTTGTTCCTTCCTATCTGGCTAAAGGCGTGGAGTTTGATGCGGTGATCCTGTACAACGCTTCTAGCGGCGTATACGGGAAAGAAAGCGAACGCAAGCTGTTCTATACCGCATGCACGCGTGCCATGCACGAGCTGCATTTGTACTACACCGGAGAGCCTACACCATTCTTATCCCATGCTCTGGTCAAAAAATAAGTCAGCGATTACCGGCCGTTGCGTACTTCCTGCCAGATATCGCTGACCGCGACCTGAAGCTCGGCAGCAATGAGCTCAGCCGTTAAGCGGCTGGGCTTTTTTATGTGTCCATTACGAAGCTTTGAAATCGTTTGCAGTGAGATGTTGGTGGCGGTTGCCATCTGATTGGCGCTGATATCCCGTTTGGCCATCCACATTTTTAACCGTTTAGCAGAATCATGAACTTGGTTTATTGCCGTATACGGCTCTTCCAAGGCGTATTCGCTCTTATCCTCGAAAATAATAAGGGCATAACTCGCATCATCATGATCGTCCACCGTCAGCGTCCTGAATTCCACGTGCACGGCAATCTCCTGCTGCTTGGCGTTAGTCAGAACGGTCATCTGCGTGAAATGCTGGCCGCAGTCACAAGGCAAATGACTGTTGATCAGCAGGTCAAGCGAAGAAGACTTGAGCTGTTCTTGCTTATATCCGGAAAGCCTGCAGAAGGCTTCATTGGTTTCGTGTATGGTCGTTGCATCTCTTGCGACTCTAACTAGCACCATCGGTTGGTCCAGTATTTGAAAGATATGATAGAACGCTGGCAATAAACGTTTCCTCCCTTAATTCCAAGCACGCCAATGTATAAAATCGAGTATAATCCTTAAGCCTGTCACTATACAATAGTTTTACTGTATTTAACAAAATCGTCAAGAATAAATGAAATCCAGTTTAATAAATTAAACTTGCTGGCATGAAACGGTTCTATCATGCGGAAGATGCCATATCTCCCGAGAAATGATAGTTTGTTCAGCCGATAGAGGGCTTTATCAAAACCTTTCATCTCAGGTAATATAAGAAAACGCAGGTTTGAAGCTTCGAGGGGGATCTAGACATCATGAAGACATGCGAGATCGATAATTGCTCCAAACCGGTAAAGGCAAGAGACCTGTGCTCTATGCATCATCAGCGCCTGATGAGACATGGCGATCCAAACACCGTCATGCCTCGCAGAACCAAGACATTGGTCGCTTGCAGCTGGATCAACTGTACAAGTCATGCCGTATCGAAGGGACTTTGTGTTAAGCATTATTACATCAATCGCGTCTTGAAGCGAAATGACCAAGTTGATGTCAGATAATGTAACATCCATTTTCTGAAAATGGGGTGTTTATTTTCATGAAAATATGTATAATGAAGGTAACTCCCTATTCACCAGAGAATAACTCCTTTACGTTATGGTACCATTCCAACCAAATGGAGGCGATTGTCGGAAATGATTCAAACGGCACCGTATGGCCTTCTGATGAGCGATCTGTATTTGTTCAACAAGGGCTGCTCTCACCACAGTTACCGGTTCATGGGCGCACACGTTATGGACTGGGATGGTGAATTTGGCGTCAGGTTTGCAGTATGGGCTCCGAATGCCAGGGAGGTTCGGCTTGTTGGCCAGCATAACGACTGGGATGGCTCCGGTTCGTTGATGGAGCGCGTTAGTTCGACCGGCGTCTGGGTCGTCTTTATACCCGGACTTGGCGAAGGCGCTGTCTACAAGTACGAGATTATTACCTCAACGGGCGAACGGCTGCTTAAAGCAGATCCTTACGCTTTCCTCGCCGAAAGACGTCCTCAAACCGCCTCCGTTGTGTCTGATTTGAACGGGTTCCCTTGGCGGGATAAGAAATGGATGGGCTCACGGCACAAAAAGCCGGGATACTCCAATCCGCTCATGATGTACGAAGTTCATGCCGGCTCCTGGAAGCTTAAGGGGAAGGAGATTTTTCTCACCTACGATGAGCTTGCCGAGCAGCTGGTACCCTATGTCGCCGAGATGGGATATACCCATATCGAGCTGCTGCCGCTGAACGAACATCCTTTTGACCAATCCTGGGGCTATCAAATTACCGGCTATTACGCACCGTCCAGCCGATACGGCAGACCAAAGCAGCTTATGCATTTTGTTGATCGCTGCCACGCGCATGGAATCGGCGTTATCCTGGATTGGGTCCCCGGACATTTTTGCAAGGACGATCATGGACTGAGACGCTTTGACGGAACCCCGATCTATGAGGGAAATGACGAGCGGATCGCCGAAAAACCTTTATGGGGAACACTGGCCTTTGACTTCAAGCGAAATGAAGTTGTCAGTTTCCTAATCTCCAATGCCATCTACTGGATGGAAATGTTCCATTTCGACGGGCTTCGGATCGATGCCGTCGCCAGCATGATTAACCTCCACATGGATAAGCCGCCGGAACTCTTCACCTGGAACGAGTATGGCGGCACTGACAATCTAGACGCTCTCCGCTTTATGAAACGGCTTAACGAAACCGTATTTCACTACTACCCAGACGCACTTATGATCGCAGAAGATTCTTCCTCTTGGCCTGCAGTCACCTCACCTACATACTTAGGCGGGCTGGGCTTTAATTTTAAATGGAATATGGGCTGGATGAACGATGTATTACGCTATATGTCGAAGGATCCTGCCGACCGCTCACACCACCACCACTTACTAACTTTCTCACTTTTGTATGCCTTTTCTGAAAATTTTGTTTTACCTTTCTCGCATGACGAGGTCGTACACGGCAAGCGTTCCCTGCTGAACAAGATGCCGGGCACCTATGAGGAGAAATTCGCTCAATTACGGCTGCTTTATGGTTATTGGATTGCGCACCCCGGCAAGAAGCTGCTCTTCATGGGCGGGGAATGGGGGCAGTTCGACGAATGGAAAGACCGCGACCCTCTTGATTGGATGCTGCTAGATTATGAGCTTCACGGCAAGATGAAGCATTACGTAAAAGCTTTGAATCATGTCTATACCAAAGAACCCTCGCTGTGGGAAAGAGATCAGGACGCAACCGCATTCCAATGGATTGATGTGAATAATGCTGAACAATCGATCATATCTTTCATTCGTTATGGCAAGCATGGCTTTACCGTTACGGTCGCCAACTTCTCCAAAAACGGTTATACCCATTATCGATTAGGCGTGCCGCAGCCGGGCTGTTATCGCATGATCCTAAGCAGCAATGAGGGACAGTTCGGAGGTACCGATTCACGGTCTAAAAGGAAACATATCAGCGAGAAAGTGGGCTGGCACGGCTATAACCAAAGCATTTCCATCTATCTCCCCCCTCTATCCTTCCAGTTATTCAGCTTTGTGGGCGGGGACACACATTAAGAAGGGGTTGGTGTCATGGGTCGAAAAAAGGAAATGATTGCAATGCTGCTTGCTGGAGGAGAAGGCAAACGACTTGGCGTTCTCACGAAGGATTTGGCAAAACCGGCTGTTTATTTCGGGGGGAAATACCGCATTATCGACTTTACTTTAAGTAATTGCGCGCATTCTGGCATTGACACGGTTGGCGTTCTCACGCAATACCAGCCGCTCGAATTGAACCGGTATTTGGGCATCGGAAGCCCATGGGGGCTTGATCGCAAGGATGGCGGCATGGCCATTCTGCCTCCATACGTCAAACAAAAAGGCGGTGTTTGGTATAAAGGCACGGCCAATGCGATTTATCAAAATATTGCGTTTATTGAACGCTACGACCCTAACTACGTTCTGGTCATCTCGGGTGACCATATTTATAAAATGGATTACGATCTCATGCTGCAGCATCATAAAAAAACAGGCGCGGATATAACGATAGCGGGCATTGAGGTTCCATGGAAAGAAGCGAGCCGCTTTGGCGTCATGCATGTCGACGACGAGGACCGGATTACAGCATTCGAGGAAAAACCCAAAGCGCCAACCAGCAATATCGCGTCAATGGGCGTTTATATTTTCTCTTGGTCCGTTCTGCAAAAATACTTGGTTTATGACGAGGGCAGCCGAAATTCCAGCCATGACTTCGGCAAGGATATTATCCCTGCAATGATGAGAGACGGTCTTCATCTGAGCGCGTATTCGTTCCGCGGATATTGGAAGGATGTCGGCACGATCGACAGCTTGTGGGAAGCCAATATGGATCTGCTCGACGATAAGCCTGCGCTTGATCTGGCCGACAAGGATTGGCGCATCTATTCGGTAAGCCCGAACCGGCCGGCCCAATATATTGCTTCAGGCGCGAGCGTGTCCTCATCAATGGTGACGGAAGGCTGCATAGTTGAAGGCAAGGTTGAACGTTCCGTTTTATTTTTCGGCGTAAATACAGGCAAGAACAGTATCGTAAACGAATCGGTCATTATGCCGAATGTACAAATCGGCGAAGGTGCCCGCATCTACCGGGCGATTATAGGCGAGGGTGCGGTAATTGAAGACGGCGTATGCATTGGCAGTCCCAATGATGACGCCATAACCGTTGTTGCCGTAGGCGAAGTTGTAACCAATGAACCTGTATTGCTGGAGGTGGAGCCGTCATGAAGCATCAAGTAATGGGCGTTATCAATCTTATTCACGAAACAGATGATATGGAGCGGCTGACCCAGAACCGCTGCCTCGCTACCGTGCCGTTTGGCGCAAGATACCGGCTTATTGATTTCATCTTGTCGAGCATGGTGAACTCCGGAATCAATAAAGTGGCCGTATTCGCACACACGAAATTTCGTTCTCTAATGGATCATGTCGGTTCAGGCGACCATTGGGACTTAAATAACCGTCAAAGCGGCTTGTTCCTGCTTCCTCCGGCAACGGACGACATTCAGGAAGTCAGCCGCGGAGACTTATATCATTTCTATCAGCACCGTGACTATTTCAACCGTTCCACGCTTGAATACGTCGTGATTGCCCGCAGCCATATGGTCTGCAATATTGACTTCGAGCCTATTATTGAGGCCCATAAGGCGCGTGAGGCCGATATTACGGTTGTGTGCAAGGAGGATGCCGATCTGATGGGCGGCAAAGCGCGCAAGATGAAGATGGATGCGGATGGCCGGATCACGGCTATGCAGGACCATTATGGCAGAATGCACAGCAGCGTCTCCTCCATGGAGATGTACATCATGCGCAAAGACCTTTTGATGGAGCTTGTGGAGACTTCGTTGGCACAGGGGCAGGACCATCTGGTCCGGCACGCGATTTTCTCAAGAATCGATAAGCTTCGGGTCTTCGGTTATCTCCACGAAGGCTACCTGGCCGTAGTTAATACGTTGTCCAGCTTTTACCAAAGCAATATGAGCCTGCTTCGTCCAGAGGTATGGCGCGAGCTGTTCTTCCAGCCTGGCACCGTGTTTACGAAGGGCAAGGATGAACCGCCAGCTCGTTATTTGTGCACGTCCAAGGTGTCGGATTCGCTTATCGCGAATGGCTGCCGCATAGAAGGCACGGTAGAAAACAGTATTTTGTTCCGTGGTGTTCATGTCCGTAAAGGAGCCGTTGTGCGCAACAGCATTATTATGCAAAATGGCGACATCGGCGAGAACAGTCTGGTTCAGCACTGCATCCTGGATAAGGATGTGCGCGTGCAGTATGACCGCGATATCCGCGGTTCCTCCGATAATCCGTTTCTGGCAGGCAAACGCAAAATTATATAAAAGCAATAAAATTTGGATAGGGTATGAGGTGATCAGGCGTGAATATATTAATGGCCGCATCCGAAGCAAATCCGCTCGCCAAGTCGGGCGGGCTGGCTGATGTTGCAGGTGCTCTTCCCAAGGCGCTTAAGCAGCGGGGAGCCGATGCTAGAATTATTATGCCAAAGTATGAAGAGATCCCAGACTATTATATTCAGCAATTTGAGCGAATTGCGGAGTTTCAGGTGAATTTCGGATGGCGGAGCCAATATTGCGGCCTTATGAAGGCAGAAATCGACGGCATTATCTTTTATTTAATCGATAATGAGTTTTACTTCAGGCGAAAAGGGCTGTACGGGTATGGCGATGATGCCGAACGTTTTGTCTTCTACAGCGTTGCCGTCATGGAAGCGGTCAGGTACATGGATTTCAAACCGGATATTGTTCATTGTCATGACTGGCAGGCCGGACTAATTCCATTCCTGCTCCGTACCCGTTATTCGAGCGACCCTGCCTGGGATGGCGTTAAGTCTGTGTTTACCATCCACAACCTGATGTATCAAGGCTTGTTTGGCATTGAACTGCTGAAGGAGCTGCTGGGTTCGGGAGACGAGATGTTCACGGCCGACAAGCTGGAGTTTCATGGCGCGGCAAGCTGCCTGAAGGGCGGGCTTGTCTACGCGGACAAACTCACGACGGTCAGCGAAACCTACGCGAGCGAAATCCAGAGCTGGGAGTACGGCGAACGGCTCGACGGCATGCTTCGCAGCCGCTCCCATGATCTGATCGGGATCGTTAATGGCATTGACACCGAGTTATATGACCCGATGAATGATGATGCCCTACATACGCCTTACCGTTCCTCTATTGCCCGCAAGCGGAAAAACAAGCTGAGTTTGCAGGCAGAGCTTGGACTTCCCGAATCGGAAGAAGTTCCGCTGCTTGGCATCGTCAGCCGCCTTGTGGAATCCAAGGGGATGGATTTGATCGCCTGGAAGCTTGAGGAGCTCATGCAGGAAGATGTGCAGCTTGTTGTGCTTGGAGCGGGAGACTGGCATTACGAGAACGTCATGAATCATTTGGTTGCCCGTTATCCGGATAAAGCTGCCGTATGGCTTGGCTATAATGACCGTCTTGCAAGAAGGATCTATGCGGGCTCGGATATTTTTCTCATGCCGTCCCGGTTTGAGCCTTGCGGTTTAAGTCAGCTTCTTGCACTCCGTTACCGGTCTATTCCTCTAGTTCGGGAAACAGGGGGTCTAAAGGATACCGTGCAGTCCTATAATGAATTTACCGGGGAAGGCAACGGCTTCAGCTTTGCGAACTATAATGCGGACGATTACTGGCACACGCTCAAACGGGCACTGCACTTCTACCGTGACGAAACGGTATGGCGCAGTATTGTAGACAATGCCGGGAAAGAAGATTACAGCTGGAGCCGCTCGGCAAAAGCTTATATGGCCTTGTATGACCAACTTCTTGTTTCTCGAAAGGGGACTGAAAGATGGCCCGTCACCTTGTAATCGGCAATGGCAAACTGCTGCTCAATTTGGATCAACATTGTTTTATTCGGGATATTTACTTTCCGTATGTCGGACAGCTAAACCATGTGGGCGGTCACTATTGTCGGTTCGGGATCTGGATCGGAGGCGCGTTTTCTTGGCTGGACGAGAAGGAGTGGACATTCGAGCTGAATTATATCGAGGATTCCCTCGTGACGAATATTATTGCCAAGCATGAGGGGCTAGGCGTCGAATTGCAGATGAATGACGGTATTCATCAGCGCGAATGCATCTACATCAAACGGGTTGTTGTGCGCAACAGGAGGAACGAAAGCCGGGAAGCCCGGCTGTTCTTCCATCAGGATCTAATGATTGAAGGCTCGGAGGTAGGGGACACTGCTGCTTATTACCCGGAAAATAATACGATGTTTCATTACAAGCGCTCGAACTACTTCATGTTCAGCGGCTGCACGGATGAAGGCGGTATTATGCAATATTCCACCGGGATCAAAAGATTCCATTCGGCGGAAGGAACTTGGCGGGATGCGGAAGACGGCGTGCTGATGGGCAATACCATTGCCCAGGGCTCGGTTGACAGTACGATCGGATTGCGCACCACGGTTCCGGCGAATGGCGAGAAGACGCTGTATTACTGGATGTCGGTCGGCAAAAATCTGGAGGAAGTGAAGACTCTTCACAAATACGTGATGGATAATCATCCCGAGAAGCTGCTCAGCCGGATCGTGATCTATTGGAAGCACTGGCTTCAGCGCTCCGAGACCGATCTGGGAGATCTGCCAAAAGAGGTTATTCGGATGTTCAAGCATAGCTTGCTGCTTGTCCGGACTCAGGTCGATGAGCGAGGTGCCATATTGGCTGCCAATGATACCGATATTTTGCAATATAACCGGGATCATTACAGCTATATGTGGCCGCGTGACGGAGCGCTTATTGCCGAGGCGATGTCGCTCGCCGGCTATCAAAGCGTTATAGCGCCATTCTTCCATTTTTGCGCAAACGCTCTGTCGCCGGATGGCTATTTGTATCACAAGTACAATCCGGACGGCACGGTTGGATCCAGTTGGCATCCGTACATTGTGAAGGGGAGCCGGAGGATTCCCATCCAGGAGGATGAGACCGCGCTTGTCCTGTTTGCCTTGTGGCAGGATTACTCGCGCAATCAGGTTATCGAGCTGCCGCAGTCGCTATACAGCAATCTGATCCGCAAAGCGGCGTCCTTCCTCAGCGAATACATTGAGCCGGAGCTGTCGCTTCCCAAGCCAAGCTATGATCTTTGGGAGGAGCGCTACGGCATCTGGACGTACACGGCTGCATCCGTGTATGCCGGGCTGATGGCCGGCGCCTTCTTCACCGAGTTATTCGGGGATTACGAGCGGAGCGATCATTACCGCAATACCGCATACACGATTAAGAATGGCATACTAACCCATCTGTGGGATGAGGAATCCGGCCGGTTCGCCCGCGGGCTTGTTCAGCGGGATAACCGCTGGGTCAAGGATATGACGCTGGAGAGCAGCGTATTTGGCTTATGGGAATTTGGCGTCTTGTCCGTTCATGACGAGCGGGTGCAGAAGACGATGAAGGCCATTAAGGAAGGCCTGCAAATCCGGACTCATATCGGCGGTATCGCCAGGTATACGAACGATTATTATTTCCAGCAGTCCGGCGAGATTGATCAAGTGCCGGGCAATCCGTGGATTATTTGTACGTTATGGGTAGCCAATTACGAGATTGATTCCGCAGAGACGCTTGCCGATCTGGAAGGACCGCTGCAGACCTTGGAGTGGGTCGTAGACCACGCCTTGTCGAGCGGTCTTCTTCCGGAGCAGCTCAACCCGTTCGACGGTTCACCGCTCTCTGTCGCTCCGTTAACCTGGTCGCATGCGACCTTTGTGCATAGCGTAAGCAAATATGCCGCGAAGTATAAAGAACTCCATGGGACCGCAAAGTCTTAGTGAAGGAACGAAAGCCGCTTAGCGTCAGCTAAGCGGCTGTTTTATGCCCCAAGCGATAATTAGTAAAAGTTGCAGGTACGGATAATGATTACCAGCAATACAAATAGAACAAGGACGTAGGCAGCACTATTGTTCCAGACTCCTTGAACCGGTCCATAGCCTGTATTCGCTCCTGCTACAGGGTATCCCATTGTTCATTCCTCCCGAGTCATTGTTATTGTCGTGATTCCAAATCACAAGACCAATATATGAAGGGGGCACTCCGGGAAATTGGACATTTGTACCTGTGCGATTGGTTTTGGTGAATTCGCCTAGGTGACGTTTATCAGTGATTTCTCATATTGCCTGATATGCTTGATCCGCGACTCTGCGGTTGTCCGCATCGCATTGCCGGCAAGCAGGCTGGAGGTAGAGCCAACCGCCGTTACAAATACGCAGCCCACATTAATGCGCGGGCAGTGGTTTATCCGCCGGATAGAGACATCCTGGCCGGCTTCCGCTACCGGGTCAATAAGCTTCTGACGAGGACGGTTGAATATTTGATAGGATTCGAAGTACACGCTCCCTGCCTTGGTATGGTCAATGGCGCGTTGTACGGCGAGAGCGTTTAGTCTTGGTGTAGCTTCAGCCCGGTCACCGAATTGAATAATAGCTCCCAGGGAGACATCTACAACCGATACCAGGCCAATCTGGGAGAGGCGTATGGGATAAGACGGCTGCATTTCGAAAGATCTCCTCCTAACCGGCCATCGGGGCTTCGCCAACCGCATCCTCTTCGCCCTCGGGAACGGGAAGAGGGGCTATCGGACCAGCAATAATAGATTCAGGCGGTGTGTCAAACATCGAATATAAGGTGACATAATCAGAGTCGCCAATCTGGAGCATGGAGGCTGCCGATACCCCCAATATTTCAATGTTTCCCACGGTTAAACCGCAATTATGAACGGTGAAATTCACCATTATCCAACATCCCCCATCAGCTGCCGCCGCCATTTTTCAATAACTGAATATATCTTTGCATGGCAGCATCCGCATCTCGCACCGTTTTTGATATAATGACTTCTTTTTTCTGCTGCTCGGTTTGCGTCTCCTGCGCATGGCCATTAGGGCCTGATTCTGATTCACCGGGCTTAAGCTGCATATAGAAATGAATGCGGGTTGGCATCTGCTTGCGTATATCCTCAAGAACCATCTTGCGATGATAAGGATCAAGCTCTACCCCGTATTCCGACTCAAGCGCCACAAGCTTTTGCATCCCTTGAAGGCTCAAATACCGGTCCACCTCCGCCCGAACATCCGCATAAGGTTCAGAAGGCGGAATAAAGCCGGAAGGCGCTGCCGGATAAGTGTTAGGCGGCTTTGGGGGAACCGACAGCTGTTCGATGTCCCCGTCTCCGTTAGGTACGCCTGGCGGCGTCATGCCGATATTTAACGTGCCTTCCAGCTTCTCCACCTTTAATTGGTCAAAATGGTATTCCAGCTTCTCGATATGATAAGTGGGCTTGCTCTCCAGTTGCTTCAGCTGCGCGCTAATGGCCGCGAGCTGTTGCTCCAGCGAAAAGATTTGGGACTGCTGCGTTCTTAGCTTCGTCTGAAGCTCGAGCGACCAGGCTTGCCATGGAGACAGCCCATTGCCGGGCGGTTGCTGCTGCATCGTGACAGCCTCCTCTCATTAAGCGGGATCTGGAAGCGGAACAAGAGAGAGCGGGCTTTCTTCCCCAAGCTGGGGCGCAGGACCCGTGAACCCTCCCGAATTGTACATTTGCGATAAGGACCGGATCGATCCCGCACTTCCGACTTGCAGGACAGAGCTGTTCGATACGCTGTTTACTCTGAGCTGCTGTATAGTGATGGTCTGATAAATGGTCCAGTTCATGCGTTACACCACGGTTTCCAAATTGTTCTGCGAGTTGTCTTGAACATCCGGATCAAGCGTGTTAGTGGCACTGACGGCGTTGTTCGAGTTTGCCAGACTTCCCGTGAGGAACGAGCCGGAGCCAGCATAGGTTTTGGTCTGGCTGGATGGCGATACTTGAACGGCGTCACCGAATTGAACGACGGCACTTGAGCCGACGCTGACGACTTTGACAAATCCAACGATAGATGGCATGCGTACTCACCCTTTTCCCTTTAAGCATCTTGTATATTATCGTATGCGGCATTCGCCCAGAGGTTCCGCTGCCCGCGTGTGCGGGTGTCTCTGTTCTCGAAAAGTAGCGGCTCCGCCCAGCTTCGCATATATTGTAATGGAATGGCTGGAGGTGAACGGATCGTGGACAATAAATGGGATGAGCTTGAGAGATGGCTGGACGGCCAGCGTTTGCCAAAGGGCTTTGATGTCATGAAGGAACCGGATTGGGTAGAGAAATTTGTCAGGAAAATGATGACCAAGTCGCTGCCGGCAGCAGCTAATTCCATACTCGATCAGACGGAGGGAGATGAGGGGATATCGTTTTTCGAGACCCATCATTTCTTGCTCGTGAAGTTCCATCTCCCGCGTGAAGTAAACCGGGAAACGCTTCGCCTCTACGTTCGGGACGATCGGTTGCGGATTGAAGGCCTTCCCAACCAGCAGAAGGAAATCATCAAGCTGCCAAAGCTTGTTAAGCCGACCATATGCCAAGCGGTTGTGAAAAACTACATTTTACAAGTGAAGCTGCGTAAAAGGCCCAGGGCCGGCGCTTATCACGAAGCAGACATACGATGGTTGAAAGGCCGCTAGTTCCGGGCCTTGCGGCTGTCGTTTTTTTAATAGGACTTGTCACCGAATCTTACGGTTTGCGGCTGGCGAACGGATGGACAATCCCTTATAATGCTAATAGTGTGTACTTGCATTAATACATAGGGGAGTGTATGCAGTGACTTTAGTCGATGTCAGTGACATCTCTGCTTCATTATTTATTATCGGGGTCGTCTTTCTATTGCTCATTTTCGGGTTATTAAGTCTTGGCATTCTTCGTATGTTCCAGCAGCGCTTCCGTTACGGATGGGTTTGTTTTGCGGGGGCGGTTATCAGCTTTGTCGCCTTAATGATTATTTTGAACAAATGGTATTTATAGCGGGTATCTGCAGATGAGTAGGGGGTGCCCGTTATGATGTGGACGGCAATCTGGTTTGTTATTAATATGTTCTTCGTAGCATCGGTCATTACGCTGCTGTTCATGCACCGCTCCGTGACGGAGGCGGTACAGGATCCCGCAGGCGCAGCGCGCCTGGCAGCGGCAAAGAAGAGACGTAAGGTCGTATCGATCTTAAGTCTGGTGTTATTTCTGGCTATGTGTGCAAGTTTTCTGATAAACATGCGCCTGAACGGTTGATCAGGCTGCATCTGAGAAGAGGCTCTCATTGACGAGAGTCTTTTTTTTCGGCATTATGAATAGAAAGAGACTTTTTTGTCGGAGGTTCTTACCTTGCATACAATAGAAGAAATTATACAACGAATGACCGGACAAGGACTTCGCATCACGGATCAGCGCAAATCGCTGGCCAAATTATTCGCGGAGACCCCGGGGTACCTGGCACCTAAGGAAGTTTATGAATATATGGGCAAATCCTACACGGGCTTAAGCTTTGATACCGTGTACCGCAATCTGCGCGTGATGGAGGAGCTTGGCGTTATCGAGCAGGTCATCTTTGAGGATGGCGTAAAGTTTAAGCTGCATTGCAGGGAAAACGAACATCACCACCATATGATCTGTCTGCAATGCGGCCGGACGTATCCGATTATATTCTGCCCCATGGAGCAGACTGCAGTGCCGGATGATTTCCGAGTGGTGAAGCATAAATTTGAAGTGTTCGGTTATTGTAAAGACTGCATTCAAGAAGAAGCCGCGGCGGCGGGAGAAAACTGATGGCGGGAGGCCGAACAGCTGTAAGAGTGCTGAAGGCGCCGGTTATCTTCTATCGGAAGGTTATTTCGCCTCTCACTCCGCCGACCTGCCGGTATTATCCTACCTGCTCCGCATACGCTTTGGAGGCATTGGAGAAGCATGGCGCGGTCAAAGGCTCGTGGCTGGCCGCAAAGCGGATTGCACGCTGCCATCCCTTTCATCCGGGAGGCTATGACCCGGTACCGCCTGCGGCGGGAGAGCGGGAGGAAGAAGCGGGAAGCAAGGCTGCTCCTTGACAATAGAGCGCCCAATTGGTTATATTTTGTCATATAAGCATATTTGGTATATTCGATGAACGGATAAGTACGATGAAGACGCCATAACAGAGAGCCGGGCAACACGCTGGAAGCCGGTATGGATAAGCATCCGAAGATGGTCCTGGAGAATCCGTTTCCGAGCCTGAAAGGTTGGGTAAGGAGATGGCGCATGGCTGGCGTTAACAGCTTTGCCGCCCTACGCAGGCGGCACACGAAGCTGCTGTGCTGATGTTATTTTGCTCTAGCGCAGCGGGAATTTGGGTGGTACCGCGTGAGTGAATGTACTCTCGTCCCATGTTGGACGGGAGTTTTTTGCGTTCAAATATAAGAAAGGATAGGTTGTTGTTCCATACCTTGCTTATATTTCGCCGCGAAAAGCAGGCTGCTCCTCCTAGGAATGGCGCAGCCGCTTACGCTTGTCAGGCTTAAATACGTAAATAAATGGAGGAATAAGAGATGGGTAAAGATAACAAAACCTTTTATATTACGACACCGATTTATTATCCGAGCGATAAGCTTCATATCGGGCATGCGTATACAACGGTAGCAGGCGATGCAATGGCCCGCTACAAACGTCTTCGCGGGTATGATGTCTGGTATTTGACGGGCACGGACGAGCATGGCCAGAAGATTGAGCGCAATGCGAAAGACAAAAATAAGTCGCCGCAGCAGTTTGTTGACGATATTGTAGTTGGCATCAAGGAGCTATGGTCAAAGCTTGAGATTTCGAACAATGATTTCATCCGTACGACGGAGCCCCGTCATAAAGAAGCGGTTGAGAAAATTTTTGCCCAATTGCTGAAGCAAGACGACATCTACAAAGGCGAATACGAAGGGTGGTACTGTACGCCTTGCGAATCGTTCTTCCTTGAGCGTCAGCTTGTGAACGGCAACTGTCCGGATTGCGGCCGTCCGGTTGAGCTGGTGAAGGAAGAGAGCTACTTCTTCCGGATGAGCAAATATGCAGACCGTCTTCTGAAGCATTACGAGGACAATCCGGAATTCATTCAGCCGGAATCGCGCAAGAACGAGATGATCAACAACTTCATTAAGCCGGGTCTGGAAGACCTCGCGGTATCGCGCACGACATTCGACTGGGGCGTTAAAGTTCCGGGAGATCCGAAGCATGTCATCTACGTGTGGATTGACGCGCTGTCGAACTATATTACGGCCCTCGGTTATGGTGCGGAAGGCAATAGCAGCGATCTGTATGACCGCTTCTGGCCGGCGGATGTTCATCTTGTCGGCAAGGAAATCGTCCGCTTCCACACGATCTATTGGCCAATCATGCTGATGGCGCTTGATCTGCCGCTTCCGAAGAAGGTATTTGCCCATGGCTGGCTGCTGATGAAGGACGGCAAAATGTCGAAATCGAAGGGGAACGTGGTTGACCCGGTAACCCTGATTGACCGTTATGGCCTGGATGCGGTCCGCTATTATCTGCTTCGCGAAGTACCGTTTGGATCAGACGGCACTTTCACGCCAGAGAACTTTGTTGACCGGATTAACTTCGATCTGGCCAATGACCTGGGCAACCTTCTGAACCGTACGGTTGCGATGATCGACAAATATTTCGGCGGCGAGATCCCTGCTTACGGCGGCAATGTTACGGAATTTGATGAGTCTCTTCAAGTGCTTGCCTCCGAAACCGTCCGTCAAGTCGAAGCGTCAATGGAGACGATGGAGTTCTCGGTTGCACTCGCTGCCATCTGGCAGTTCGTGAGCCGTACGAACAAATATATTGATGAGACTTCTCCTTGGGCACTTGCAAAGGATGAAGCGAAGAACGCCGAGCTGGCTTCCGTCATGTATCATCTGGCTGAATCGCTCCGCATCATCTCGATTCTGCTTCAACCGTTCCTGACGCATGCTCCTCGCGAGCTGTGGCGTCAGCTTGGTCTCGAGGAAGGCGAATTGACCACTTGGAACAGCACAAAGGGCTTTGGCCAGCTGCCGGGCGGCACGCGCGTAAGCAAGGGAGCTCCGGTCTTCCCTCGTCTGGACGCAGCCGAAGAAGTGGCTTACATTGCTGCCGCAATGGGCGGCGGAGCTGCCGCTAAGCCAGAACCGGCTGCACCCGCAGCGGACACTGCCGCGCAAGCAGCAGCGCCGGTTGTCGAAACGAAAGAAGAAATCGGCATCGAAGATTTCGCCAAGGTGGAGCTTCGCGTTGCTCAGGTAATTGCAGCCGAGCCGGTACAAAAAGCCGACAAGCTGCTGAAGCTGCAGCTGGATCTTGGTTACGAGCAGCGCCAGGTCGTGTCGGGCATTGCGAAGTTTTACACGCCGGAGCAAATGGTTGGCCGCAAAGTTATTTGCGTGACGAACCTGAAGCCGGTCAAGCTGCGCGGTGAGCTGTCGCAAGGGATGATTCTTGCGGCATCGCACGGAGATCAGCTGACGCTTGCAACAGTGCCGGATGACATGCCAAACGGTGCAATTGTGAAGTAAGGATGTGTGCTTTAGGGGACCGCCCGGATCTGGAATCCGCGGCGGTTCTCTTGCGTACGGACGTATGGCCGGATATAAGCGCGTTAATAGTAGATAATAGTTTATAGTTGACAGGGGTTAACACCACTCGTATAATCTTAAACGTAATAGTAACGATTACTAACAAGAGTGATGGAAATGGAGATTATACGAATGCGTTATATGAAATCTATCAGCCTGCTGCTGCTGGCGGTAACTTTATTGCTGTCGGCCTGCGGGAATAACACGAATAAAACGCTTGTTGAGGGCAAGACCAATGTTGTGACCAGCTTTTATCCCCTCTATTATTTGGCTTCGCAGATCGGGGGCGACAATGTCAATGTCGTTAACCTCATCCCTGCCGGCGTCGAGCCGCATGACTGGACGCCCAAGAGCAAGGATCTGACCATCGCATCGAAAGCGCAGCTTTTTCTATACAACGGGGCCGGCCTGGAAGGCTGGACGGATGATTTCCTTAAAGGCTTGCCGAAGAACAACGGGCTTATCGCTGCAGAGATGAGCAAGGGGATCGAGCTGATTCACGGCAATCCCGAGGAAGAGGAAGAGCATGCCGGTGAAGACCATGATCATGAAAATGATCTCGATGTTGATCCTCATACCTGGGTAAGTCCAAAGTCTGCTATAATTATGGCGGCGAATGTAAAAGACAGCCTGATTCAGGCGGATGCTGCCCACAAAGATCAATTTGAAGCCAATTATAAGGAACTGGTGGGTAAGCTCGAAGCGCTGAACGATGAGTTTGAGAGCAAGCTGGCTGCCGCTCCGCATAAGTCGATTGTTGTATCCCATCAAGCCTTTGGTTATTTGGCCAGAGATTACGGACTGAAGCAGATCGCCATAACGGGGTTGTCTCCCGACGCGGAGCCTCGTGCGCAGGATCTCCTGGACGTAGCGAAGCTGGTAAAGTCGGAAGGCATTAAGTATATTTACTTCGAAGAGCTTGTCTCTCCCGACCTGGCAAAGACTATCGCCAGCGAGACCGACACCAAGCTATTGGTCCTTAACCCGATTGAAGGACTTACTCCGAAACAGGAAAAGGCCGGAGAAGATTACGTAAGCCTTATGGAACAAAATCTGCAAAATTTATTGACCGGACTGCAGGAAAAATAACCTGGTATTGGCGAGAGAGAGGAGGGCAACGATGCAAAATAACAGTTGCCACCAAGATATAATAACGCTTGAGAACGTATCCTTTTCCTATCAGAATCAAGCGGTTCACAGAGGGCTTAATTTCTCGGTGAAGGAGCGGGACTTTATTGGCCTGATCGGCTCCAACGGCGCGGGCAAAACCACTTTGCTGCGCATGATCGTTGGGCTCCTTAAGCCGGAGAGCGGAAACATCCGCCTGTTTGGCAAGCCGGTATCCCAATTCAAGGATTGGGACCGAATCGGTTATGTTCCGCAAAAAAACTCCTTCAATCCCTTGTTCCCGGCGACGGTTCGGGAGGTTGTATTGTCTGGCCTGTACAGCCGCAACAAGCTGTTCCGCAAAATCACGAAGGCTGACCAGAAGAAATGCGATGACGCGCTGCACGCGATGAACATCGAGGATTTGGCAATGAAGCGGATTGGCGAGCTGTCCGGCGGACAGCAGCAGCGCGTGTTTTTGGCGAGAGCGCTGATTAATAATCCCTCGCTGCTTATATTGGATGAACCTACGGTCGGAATTGATTCGGAGACGCAGGAAGGCTTCTTCCATATGATCAAGCATATGCATCAACATCACAACATTACGTTTTTGATGGTATCGCATGACATGGAGATGATCCGCTCTTATCTGGGTCAGCAGCCTGCAGCCGAGAGCGGCAAGCTGAAGTTCTATAAGAAGCATTCGCATGATCTGCAGGATTGCGTAGAGAATGATTTGACGCATAGCTTGAAGGAGCTTCGTCAACAAATGGAGAGCAGGAGAGAGGTCGTTACGGTTGGAGATCTTGGCTAGTGAGTTTTTTCAGCGGGCATTGATCGGAGGCATACTGATCGGGATAACCGCCCCCCTTATGGGCATCTTTCTGGTGCTGCGCCGTTTATCGATGATTGGGGATACCTTGTCCCATGTTTCGATTGCGGGAGTAGCTCTCGGGTTCCTGATAGGCGTCTATCCGGTTGCTGT
Source organism: Paenibacillus glycanilyticus (assembly GCF_023715145.1). Taxonomy (GTDB): domain Bacteria; phylum Bacillota; class Bacilli; order Paenibacillales; family Paenibacillaceae; genus Pristimantibacillus; species Pristimantibacillus glycanilyticus_A. The sequence continues at coordinate 627,055 of NZ_JAMBNP010000002.1, forward strand.
TGGCTTAATATTCGCGATTATTGCTTCGTTCTTTATCGAGAAGCTGAGGAAGACCTATAAATCCTATGCCGAATTGTCCATAGCCATTATTATGTCGGGCGGCGTTGCGCTGGCCTCGATTATGTTTACAATGGGCAGAGGCTACAACGTGAACGTCAATGGCTATTTATTCGGCAGCATTCTTACCCTTGACAATGTGGATTTGATTACGATTGCCGTCGTAACCATTGTCGTGCTCGTTGCGATCATATCCCAGCAGAAGGAACTGTTTTTGCTCACGTTTGACGAGGATGCGGCAGCTGTAAGCGGCTTGCCCGTTCGGTTCTATAATGTTATGATTAGCGTGCTTACTGCACTTGTCATTAGCGCATCTATTAAAATCGTAGGAGCGTTGCTTGTTTCGGCACTGCTTACCATCCCTGCAGCCTGCAGCCTCATTATTGCGCGCAGCTTCCGTCAAAGCGTCATTACGGTCGTTATCATCGGCGAGCTGGCCGTTGTTCTTGGACTGATGCTGGCAGGAGTGTGGAACCTGGCGCCGGGCGGTACAATCGTGTTGTTATTGATTGCGATTATGCTTGTTCTTCTTCTGCTGAAGCGCGGTATGAAGATGGGCAGTTAACTTCGACTGAGGTGTTTAACTTTGGATAACATTAACGTATGGCTGGCGTTTGGCGCCGGCTTTGCTTCATTTATCTCGCCTTGCTGCCTGCCTTTATATCCCTCGTACTTATCTTACATAACCGGCATTTCCGTCAGTGATCTGAAGCAAAATAACCATACTTCCCATATGAGAATGAGAACGATGTCTCATACGCTATTTTTCATTCTCGGGTTTTGTACCGTTTATTACACGCTGGGCTACGGCTCCAACGTGTTCGCAGAGTTCTTCAGCCAATACGAAGATCTTATCCGTAAACTCTCCGCCATATTGATCGTATTAATGGGATTATTCCTCGCCGGAATCTTCCAGCCTCAAGTGCTTATGAAGGAACGCCGCTTCAACTTCGATCCGTCGAAGAAAACGGGTTATCTCGGTTCCTTTATATTTGGCGTAGGCTTCTCGGCAGGTTGGACGCCATGTATCGGTCCTGCATTAACCGCGATTTTAGCGCTCGCGGCATCGAAGCCGGGAACTTGGTTCCAGCTTACCACTGCGTACGCTTTGGGATTTGCGATTCCATTCTTTTTGCTGGCCTTCTTCCTTGGCTCGGCACGCTGGCTGCTGAAATATTCGTCGGTTGTCATGCGCATTGGCGGAGGTGTCATGGTGCTTATGGGGATTCTTCTGTTTACCGATCAGATGACCAAAATCACGATTTGGCTGAACCAGGTGACACCTGCTTTTATGAAGTTTTAATGACATGGCGTAAGCAAATCGGCTTGCAGACGCATCAAAAATCGTTGTATGATACTAAGAGTAACGCCATGAGACAAGGTGTAGAATGCAGGGTTAGGGGGTTCTTCATTGCCGACTCCGAGCATGGAAGACTACTTGGAACGTATTTATAAGCTTATTGACGAGAAAGGCTATGCGCGCGTATCGGATATAGCCGAAGGGCTTGAGGTGCATCCTTCATCTGTCACCAAGATGATTCAGAAGCTGGACAAAGACAATTACTTGATCTACGAGAAATACCGCGGGCTTGTTCTGACGAGCAAAGGGAAGAAGATGGGCAAACGGCTTGTTGACCGACATCATTTGCTTGAGTCGTTCCTGACGATTATCGGCGTTCAGGAGGAGAATATTTACCGCGATGTGGAAGGCATCGAGCATCATTTAAGCTGGGATTCAATCACTTGCATTGAGACGTTGGTTGAATTCTTTAACCGTGAGCCATCTCGCTTGGACGAGCTGAGAGGGATCCGGACCGAACTGGATACGGAATGAAAGCTCGCCGCTTGCGGCGGGCTTTTTTAGTTGTCTGATGTGGGAGGGCAGCGCAAAAAGCCCACCGCGAAAACTTGCATTCTAGATTTCGCTGTTCTTTATACCAAGCACATCCCAAACCATCTCTCTTATCTCCGGTACCCTTGTTTCTTCAAATGACGGGTGGGTCTTGAACCACCTCACATTTAGAGGAGAAGGGTGGGGAAGAACGATGGCAGGTTTGCCGTTAAGCGGGTTGTTCTTGAAAACCAAATCTTCGAAGCTCTCTTTCGGGAACAAGTATTTTGCTGCGCGGGCGCCAATTATGATATAGAGCTCGTTATCGACCATTTCGATTTCTTTTGCCAGCCATTTATTCGCACAAGCAAGAGGAGGAGGATTGTCGCCGCCTTTCGGATGCTTGCCCGGGAAACAATGCGCCATTCCGGACATATAAAAGTTATCTTCATTGTAGAAAATCTCATCTGTGATTTGGTACCACTGATACTTCAATTTAGCTCCGGAAGGGTCGTTAAAAGGCCGGCCGGTTTCATGTACCCGCTTGGACGGAGCTTGGCCGATCTGCATGATTTTTGAATGCTCTTTCCCATGAAAGACGGGTTTTGGCATGAATCCGAACTTTTGCTTACAGTCCTGGCACATCAAAATTTGTTCTTTTATGTCATAAAAACTCATTGTCTGATCTCCGTTGCTTGCCTATTTTCCTCGTTGCCGAGAGAATTGCGTATATTCCGTTACCTATTTTCTCACAAACACTAACATGTAGACAATTCTCCCTTGCATATATACTTCTGATGGAAGCCGAATCCACGCTGCTTCCGTTGTCCGGAGGAGGATGCGGAAGTGAAGATTAACGCGGTGTTTGAAGGCGGAGGGGTGAAGGGCATATCCCTGGCTGGAGCAGTTAGAGCGGCGGAGATGCAGGGAATTGGCTTTGAGCGGGTAGCGGGGACGTCAAGCGGAGCAATTATCGCAGCGTTGATAGCGGCCAATTACAGCGGTCTTGATATTAAAAGGATAGTAGAGACTACTCCGTTCTCGTCATTTCTGAAACGGTCTTTTATTTTTAATATGAAGGTGATAAGTCCCGCATTGCGGCTGCTCGTTAAAAAGGGGCTGTACAGCGGAGAAGCGTTGGAGTATTGGATTTCGTGCTTGATGGAGGCAAAGGGAGTTCGGACGTTTGGGGATTTGCCGGACTGCAAGCTTCGCATTGTTGCTTCCGACATTACGAACGGCCGGCTTCTCGTGTTACCGGAAGATATTAGGATCTACGGCATGGATCCGAAAAAATTGAGCATAGCCCGCGCGGTCAGGATGAGCGCCAGTATTCCTTATTTTTTCGACCCGGTCATCGTCCGCTATTCGAAGCTCCAGTCGTCCTTAAACCATAAAGGAAAAGAGAAGCCTCAGCTTCAACAGGCCTATATTGTAGATGGGGGGCTGCTGAGCAACTTTCCGCTCTGGCTGTTCGATAAGGAGCAGGCAGGGAGGACCAATCCGGTTCCGACGGTAGGCTTCCAAATGGTCGGTAAAAACGACAACGAACCGCATGAAGTACGCGGTCCGTTGTCTATGCTTGAAGCAATATTCGAGACAATGATGCAGGCTCATGATGAGCGTTACATTAAAAAATACGCCCGGGACCGGACTGTGAAGATTCCCACCTTGGGTATAAGAACAACCCAATTTCATCTGCCCGAGGGCATGGCGGAAAAGCTGTTTCAGTCCGGCTTCCGGGCGGCCAATCAGTTCTTTGAAGGATTTCGTCAGTGATACTTCGGCAAATCATCGTCATCTTTGCCGCCATCAATAACGCGGAACGGTGCCCGGCGGGACTTCGGTTTCTGCCGCGGAGTCGTTCTGGTCTGTCTTACATGAGGCTGCTGTCTGACCCGGACACGGGTACCCCATGTGTTAGGCGGATATTTATACAGCAGGAAAATCCCGCCCAGTACAAGGATGGGAATAAGAAACGAAGCAAGATGCTGTCCGATTCCGTATAAAATCCCGATTGCCAGTAGGGTCAGCACGATAATAGACGATGCGTTCCATCTCCGCGGCATAATATCACCTGTCCTTTATATTGGAATAAATTAAGCTTTGATGCTCATTTGCTTGTCGAGCTCGCGCATCCGGTTGAAGGAAGCGATCGATACGGCTACTTGATCATCCTTAGGCTCTTTAGTCGTAAGAAGCTGAAGCCACAGCCCAGGATAGCCCAGATAGCGCAATACCGGTACGTCACGCAGGGCGTTTGTCCAGCGGAGTACTTCGTAAGAGATGCCGAGGGTTACCGGCAGAAGCAGAATCCGGATATAGACGCGTTCCCAGATCGTATCCCAATCAAAGACGGGAAGGGAATAAATGATAACCCCTACGATCACGGTAAAAATGATAAAGCTGCTGCCGCAGCGGTAATGCAGCCTGCTGTACTTTTGCACGTTTGATACGGTTAATTCCTCGCCCGCTTCGTAAGCGCTGATGACCTTATGCTCTGCGCCATGGTATTGGAACAGCCTTTTAATTATGGGCGTCATCGACATGAGATACAAGTAAACAAGCAGGATAATCAATTTAATAAGTCCCTCTAACAGGTTATGACCGATTTTGTTCTCGAATACATTCTCGAACAGCAAACTTTCAAGCGCTGCCGGGGCAGCGGTCAAGAGCAGCTTGCCGAATATAAATGAGATAACGCCGGCAGCGGCAACCCCTACGATCATCCCGAGGCTCCAGCCGGATTTTTCTTTCTTCTGAGCGGCAACCTTCTCTGCCTCTGACATATCCGCAGTCTCGTCCTCCGCGTAGGCTTCCATAGAGAAGTTCAAATGCTGCGAGCCCTTGGCGCTGGAATCAATAATCCCGACAACACCACGGACGAGAGGAATCCTCTTAAGCGATTGTATCCACCGCTGCGTCGTGCGGGGCACCTCGTAAAATACGATCTCATCGTTCTTTCTGCGAACAGCGGTTACATTTACGTGCTTGCCTGCGAACATGACGCCTTCGATCACAGCTTGTCCGCCGTAAATGCTTGTAGTGTTTTGAGACAAGAGCTTGTCACCTTCCTTAATAGTATCGTCCCGATCAGGTGACGAAAGGTATAGATCCATTGTACTTGATCGCCTGTGTTTTTGCCAACGCCATCATCTTGGTTATCCGCGGTGCTATCGTTGCATACTAGGAAAAGGTTTGAAGCGGATAATGAATGGAGGAAAAATGATGGCAGTTTCAACCGTAAAAGGCAACGCGAAAGGCGATAAGCAGGCAGGGGACAATCACAAGAGCAGGCAGTATGAAGGAGCCCACCTCACGAATCCATGGCTGTTCAGCGGCATGATCGGCTTTTTTGCCGGATTGATCTGGGGTGTTATGCGTTGGTTGTTTTACGAAATGAAATTTACTACGGAGCTTCCGGGATTTCTGGCGGATCCCTTTTTTAAGTCTGCCTATTTGAAGACAGGCTGGGGGATTGTCGTTGGGATTGCAAGCTATATCGTGTTTTCTGTTCTGGCCGCCCTTCTTTATCAAGCATTGTTAAGCAAATTGAAGGGACCTTGGCCGGGTGTCCTGTACGGACTTGCGTGGTGGGTAATTCTCTTTGTTCTGCTTGGCCCGGTGACCGGAATGTCCCAAAGGATTACCGCGGCAGGCTGGAACACGCTGTTCTCTGAATTATGTCTCTTCCTCTTATGGGGGATCTTTATCGGGTACTCGATTGCCTTCGAATTTACGGATGAAGCGTCGCGGGAACCTCTTGGCGCGCATTGAAGCAGGTTGCGGCTTCTCAAGAAGCGGTCACTTGTGGTAAAATGGCTAATGATCTTTGGCTAGATGCTGACTTTCGCTGATTGGGAGGTGCGAAATTGCTTAGAATTGTTGTTTTAAACGGGCCTAACTTAAATATGCTTGGCGTACGTGAGCCAGGCGTGTACGGCACAGAGACGCTGGCCCAGATTGAAGCGAAATTGCTCGAACAAGCATTGCAGCTCGGCGTGGAGCTGGATTTTTTCCAATCCAATCACGAGGGAGCTCTCATTGACCGGATACATAGCGCATTTGGGCAAGCGGATGGCATTCTTATTAATCCGGGTGCATTGACGCATTACAGCTACGCGCTGAGAGATGCGTTAAGCACGGTAGCTCTGCCGGTCGTTGAGGTGCATCTGTCCAATATACATAAACGCGAAACATTCCGTCATGTATCGGTCATAGCGCCGGTGGCAATTGGTCAAATCGCCGGATTTGGCGGCATGAGCTATGAGCTAGGACTTGCAGCGCTTGTTGCAAAGCTTCAAAACGGTGTTGCGTGAAAGGGGAACTAAACATGACGCTCGAAAGAGTTAATCGGCTTAGACAAGTAATGGCCAAGCAAAGCCTTGAGGCGATCATTATCGGAAGCGAGCACAATCGGCGTTATCTCAGCGGGTTCACGGGATCATCCGGAACAGTCGTCATTACTTTGCAGGAGCAATTTTTGTTTACGGATTTCCGCTATATGACGCAGGCGCCGCAGCAGGCCGCTTCTTTCCAGGTGATCGAACACGGGCCGAAAGTAATCGCGGACATCCGCGACTTGCTTGCGGGTAAAGGAATTCGCGCGGCAGCCTTCGAGCAGGATCAGGTGGTTTACAGCCAATATGCGGCCTGGAGTGAAGCTCTAGGCGATATCAAGCTGACGCCGGTAGCCGGTCTTGTTGAGGATCTGCGGATGATCAAGGACGATGCGGAGCTGCAAATTATGCAGGAAGCGGCCGACTTGGCCGATGCAACCTTCCGGCATGTGCAGCAGTTCATCAAGCCCGGCGTGAAGGAAAGCGAAATCGCGCTTGAGATGGAAATGTACATGAGAAGCCATGGCGCAACTTCCTCCTCTTTTGACACGATTGTAGCTTCGGGAGAACGCTCTGCTCTGCCGCATGGCGTGGCTAGCGAACGGGTAATTGGCAATAATGAATTTGTAAAGCTTGATTTTGGCGCTTACTACAAAGGATACTGCTCCGACCTTACACGTACGGTTGTGGTGGGAACTCCAACGGATAAGCATCGTGAAATTTACGATATCGTGCTCGAAGCACAGCTTCATGCTCTTGAACATATTCGTCCGGGCATGACCGGCCATGAGGCCGATGCGCTTACCCGCGATATCATTACCAAGTACGGCTACGGCGACAAGTTTGGTCATAGCACGGGCCATGGACTCGGCATGGAGATTCACGAGTATCCGCGTCTTGCAAGAAACAGCGATACGATTTTAACCCCCGGCATGACTGTGACGGTTGAACCCGGCATCTACCTCCCCGGCTTTGGCGGAGTGCGGATCGAAGACGACATCGTCATCACGGAATCCGGTATTAAAATATTAACCTCATCCCCGAAACAATTGATTACTCTGGGCTAAGGACTATTAAAAGCAGCTATTTCAGGAGGGAATTTGAAGTGACAGTTTCAGTTAACGATTTCAAAACAGGCTTGACCGTCGAAGTGGACGGCGATATTTTCTCGGTTACCGAGTTCCAGCACGTAAAACCAGGTAAAGGCGCGGCATTTGTTCGCTCCAAGCTGAGAAACCTCCGCAACGGCAACGTTGTAGAGAAAACGTTCCGTGCAGGCGAAACAATCGGCCGCGCAATCATCGAGAACCGTGCAGTACAATACCTGTACAACTCCGGCGAAGAGTACACTTTCATGGATAACGAAACGTACGACCAATTTGGTCTCGACAAAAAACAACTCGAGTGGGAACTGAACTTCCTGAAAGAGAACATGACGGTTAACATTTCGAGTTACCAAGGCGAAATCATCGGTATCCAAATGCCGAACAGCGTTGACTTGAAAGTCGTTGAGACGGATGCTGCCGTTAAAGGCAATACGGCGCAAGGCGCGACTAAGAATGCTAAGGTCGAAACGGGCCTGAACGTTCAAGTTCCTCTGTTCATCAACGAAGGCGATGTTCTTCTGATCGATACTCGCGAAGGCAAATACATCTCCCGTGCATAGAGCATAAAGACAAGCCGTTCGAATCGCCGATTCGACGGCTTTTTCTTTTTCGACAAAAAGCGTGGGCGGATATACCCAGACAAGCCAGGGTTGTGGTATACTATTGACTTGTATGTTATATGTCAAGGTTGGGAGTGAATCAGCTTTGTCGTTGATTGTGATGAAGTTTGGCGGAAGCTCGGTAGGAACACCGGAGCGGATGCAGCGTGTTGCGAAGCGGATTGTAGACAGCCAATTGGCGGGTAACCGCGTAGTTGTTGTCGTATCCGCAATGGGAGATACAACGGATGATTTAATCGATCAGTCGAAGCAGCTTAACCCGAACCCGCCGGCGCGGGAGATGGATATGCTGCTCACGACGGGTGAACAAATATCGGTTGCATTATTGTCGATGACGATTCATCAGCTAGGCCATCAGGCAGTATCGCTGACTGGCTGGCAGGCTGGCATTCGGACGGAAGCAGTACACAGCAAGGCGAAGATTACGGATATTCGTCCTGATCGTTTGTTCAAGGAATTGGATGCGGGCCATGTTGTTATTGTTGCGGGCTTCCAAGGCATGACGGAAGACGGCGACATCACAACGCTTGGACGCGGCGGTTCGGATACAACGGCCGTAGCGCTGGCTGCAGCGATTAAAGCGGACGTGTGCGAAATCTACACCGACGTAGACGGCGTTTATTCGACGGATCCGCGGGTCGTTAAGGTTGCGCGCAAATTGAATGAAATTTCGTACGACGAAATGCTGGAGCTTGCCCATCTTGGTGCAGCGGTTCTTCACCCGCGTGCGGTGGAATACGCCAAGCATAACAACGTGAAGCTTGTTGTACGTTCCAGCTTTACGCAAAACGAAGGTACAAGTGTGAAGGAGGAAGCGGTCATGGAGCAAGGCGTAGTCGTACGCGGAATCGCTTTTGACAAAAATGTAGCAAGAATCAGCATTCTCGGCGTTGAGGATGAGCCAGGTGTACTCGCCAAAGTATTTGGCGCATTGGCGAATAACGGCATCGACGTAGACGTTATTGTGCAAAGCGGAGTGAAAAGCGGCAAAGCGGATTTCTCCTTCACGGTTTCGGGAGATGACGAAGCGCGCGCGGTTGACGTGATTAACAGCATCCGCGGCGAAGTTCCGTTTAACGAAGTAACTTCGGAAGATAACCTGGTTAAGGTATCGATCGTTGGCGCGGGCATGGTCAGCAACCCTGGCGTTGCGGCTACGATGTTTGCAGCGATTTCGGGCCTTGGCGTCAGCATCAAGATGGTCAGCACATCCGAGATCAAAGTTTCCTGCATCATTGCCGCAGAGCCGCTGCAAGAAGTGGTACGCGCTCTTCATACGGCATATGACCTGGACACGGCTGAGCAAGTCTTTGTCGGCGGACCACAAGATCGCCGCTAATAGGAAATAATAGTAAGAGGCCGTGCGGTTTTAATCTGCACGGCCTTTTTTTTCGGTCACATTTAGATAGTTTTAAGTTAATTCCATGCGAAGCAGTTTGAATGATTCCGGAGAAGCGTCAGCGCTCGCTTTTGTGAGGGAGTTCCTACCACTTTGACAATATTCAAAGGAATTCCCGAGCAATGGCGATCGGAGGTACATTCAAATGCGGAGTATGCTGCTTAACTTAAAACTATCCTCCGCTTATTAGCTTAAACAGCTTGTACAAAATCGCGGTAATACCGGCTGCCATTAATGGACCTACGGGAATGCCCCGCAGAAAAATAATGCCGAAGATCGAACCAATCACCAGCCCGACGACCATCTGGGGATCAAGCTTGAGCAAATCCAGCCCTTTGGCATTCATATAAGCCGCAGCGGCTCCTCCGAGAAGGGCAAGCCAGCCCGGCCAGGTATTAAAGGCTGCAATCAATTCCTTCATTTGTACTTTGCCTGAGGCAAACGGAACAAGCACGCTAAGCGTGAGGAATAATAAGCCCAGCTCCAGCCCCCGACGCTCGATCGAAGGCAGGAACCGGCTGAGATGAAGCAATTTGACAGCAAGCAGTACGCAAGCCGCTGTCGCTATGATGGGGGAGCGCCCTATTAAACCTATCACAATTAAACCTACTAATATCAATTCACCTGTCATCGTTCGAACTCCAGTCATGAAGCGGATAAACTGCTTGCTCCATTATATGGACATCCTCCGATGAATATGTCAGCAGCACAAGCAGAGCAGCTGATCTCCGTTTGCGTGCAGACGGGGAACCCCTGAATAGGTATCAATCTCCGAGCATAGATCAATGTCTCTGGACATGCCGAGCTTAATTAAACGTTTGCCGGTCGCACCGGAGCGGATGGCTTCTTTTATATCAGTAGCGCGGTCATGATAGAGTGATAACATAGCGAGTCCGAAGTCGTCTATCTCGAGCGGGGCAGAACAGATCGCCTGCATTCTGGAAAGCAGCAGTCCGGCGCATATCCCATCCTCAATGGCAAATTCATCTTGGCTTCCCGCGCATAAGATAACAACGTCGCGGCGAAGCTCAACGGCAGCCTTGGAGCAAGCGGAGGCATTCAGTAACGCGGCAACCAGTACGGTATCTGCCTTCGTTGATTTATGAATGGCTCTTGTGCCGTTTGTTGTGGTCAAGATGACCCTGCGGTCCTTAATGGCATTCATCAGAAACTCATCCGGCGAATTTCCAAGATCGAAACCGGGGATTTTTTTGCAGAAACGTTCTCCGCACAGCAAATCGCCTTCCTGCTGAGCCGAACGGGCTTCCATTACGGTCTCCACAGGTACTACGCCAGAGGAGCCGGCAGCCAGCGCGGTAATAATGGAGCTTGTGGCTCTAAGCACGTCGATGATAATAGCCGTTTTGTGGACGAATTGCGCGGAGCTGGCTTCATTCACGCTTGAAATGACTTGCACTTGCATAGCAATCGCTCTTCCTTTCTGGTTGTTGCTTAGATCATATAATGAGCAGGCTCCTCCCGCATTCCGAATTCGAAGGTATCGGAGCGGAGACCGCGGCGCATCGCTTCGAGCGCCAAGGCATCGCTAGGCTGAATGTTGCCCAGATGGACGTTTGGACCAAATTGCTGGAGCAAATACGCCTGCTGCTGCTTCAGCGGTGCTTCCCACATCAAGCAGTCCTGGCTCGTCATTTCGGCCAAAATCTGTTCAATGGTCTGCTCGCGGCAGTTGCCTTTCTCGTCAAACAGACCTACGTCGATACCGGATTCCCTCGCTTCCACCGTAATCCATGCGGCACCTGCCGCAAGATCATAATCGGCCGTAACGGCTAATTCCTCCGGATCAATAAGTGAACCTGCTGTTTTTTTGCCGTATTCGGTAAGAACAAACAGCCCTCTTTTTTTGCCCTCTTTAATTAACTCGGTCCGCTGTTTCCTGCTAATTTCGATTGTACCGTCCGATACTTCGATTCCGTTAAATCCGAGCTCGCAGATCGTATCGAAGAATGATCCGGTTAAACGCTGCTGAACGGCCGTTTCCAGCAAGGTGCCCCCTGGCATGATGATGAGCCCATGGTTTCTTGCAAGCTCGATTTTGCGCTGCAGCAGCTCCGGTCCGTAAAGTACGGCCGTTCCGAATCCAAGCTTGATGACATCCATGTAAGGGCCTGCCACTTGAAGAAGATCGACAAATCCATGAAGTCCGATTCCTTTGTCGATCACCATTGTTTTTCCTTTATGGCTTGCAGGGCCGTAATCGCGGTATCCGCTCGGATCATGCAGAGTGCGGTGCCAAAAGCCTGCTTTTGTCATGGGAGTTGACTCCTAACATTTAATGATTCCCGCATGAGGGCGGGGCATGGAGCAATATATGCAGAAGCTGCTGGGCGTGTGCCCGATCGACAAGCATGAACCGCAGACGAGCCTGCATAGAATGTAAGGATGAAGTTGGATCATAACTGCTGAAATACGGCCTGTTTAACTGGTATTGGACAAGGAGGTGAACGGTTATGTTGAATAAAATCGTGCTCACCATGGCGTCTTTGCGCCTGACATCAGGAACGATTGAAATCTGTGCGGCGCTGCTCATGCTCAGATTGAATCAGATAGACAAAGCTCTCGTTGTGAATTCCTCTTTGGCTTTAGTAGGGCCCTTTATATTAATTGCTACCACGACGATTGGCCTCATCGGGATGACAGACAAGCTGTCCTTCGGAAAGATGGCATGGGTAACGGCCGGGGTGGTCTGTTTGTTAATAGGCATTCTGAAAAAATAGTAATCTATTAATCTTCAAGAAGTTGGACATATTCGGACTGGCCAAGCATACAAATTAAAGTACGAAGGACAATCATCCGGGAGTGATGACTCATGCTGGACCGTGTCATGCATTTGCTTCCGCCGGAGCTTAAGGCGGTGCTGGAGCGGCTGCCAGATTCGGCAATGGAGCAGCTGGAAGAAATACGGATCCGCGAAGGCCGGCCGCTGGAGCTTGGAATGCGGGGACAGTCCCGTTTTGCCGCATCCGACGGAACTCTTCGTGCAGGCAGTGACGGAGCGTACAAGCCAACTGCTGATATTTGCCGGAAGCTGCTGGAGAAAATAACGAACCATTCGCTATACGCTATGGAAGAGGAGTTAAAGAGGGGATTTATTACTGTAGCAGGCGGGCATCGGATCGGTCTGGCCGGCCGGACGATACTGGATGGCGGCTCTGTGCGGGGGATTCGCGATATTGGCGGATTTAATATCCGGATCGCCAGGGAAGTTGTCGGATCGGCCAGAAATCTGCTCCCCAAGCTGCTGGACAAGAACCGTAAGACCGTTCATTCCACGTTAATACTCGCTCCGCCGCAGCAAGGAAAAACAACCATCGTCCGCGATATAGCGCGTTCCATCAGCTACGGACATTGGGGGCTGTTCGAGAATGCGGCAGGCTGGTCCGGCCGCAAGGTAGGCATCGTGGATGAACGGTCGGAGATCGCCGCTTGCGTCCGTGGGATTCCTACCTTTGATGTTGGACCGCGGACGGATATTATGGACGCTTGCCCGAAGGCAGAAGGCATGATGATGCTGCTCCGCTCGATGTCTCCCGAAGTGGTCATCGCCGATGAGATCGGCAGGCCGGAGGACGGAGAAGCGATACGCGAAGCCAGTCATGCAGGGGTCAGCGTCATTGCAACCGCCCATGCTTATGATCTGCAGGATGCCAGAGGAAGGCCTGTGCTACGACAGCTGCTCGAGGACGGCACCTTTACTTACGTAGTCGAATTGAAGCGAACTCCGGAAGGGTTCATGCACAGGGTGGTGGCTGCGGACATGAAAGACAAGCTGCCCGCAGCCGCCAGAGAACCTACTGCCCCAGCCGCCAAAGGCGAGCAGGTTGCCGGGATGCAGAGGGGTGATGCCTCTTGATCAAGCTGCTGGGCGCTGTACTCATCCTCTTCGCAGGAACAATGATCGGCTTTCAGCAGGCAGCCAGACTGGCGGCCAGACCGCGGCAGCTGCGCCAGCTGGCGCACGCTCTGCAGAGGCTGGAGACGGAGATCGGCTACGGCCATACTCCGCTGCCGGAAGCGCTCGATCGAACCGCCGAAGCGGTGCCGGAGCCTTTGGCAGAGTTGTTCCGGGATGCATCTGACAGGGTACGAGGGCCGGAGGGGTTAACCTTCCGCGAGAGCTGGGAGCAGGCCATGACAAGCGGCTGGGGCGCTACGGCGCTTCGGCAGACCGAGCAGTCCGTCATGCTGAGGCTGGGTTCAACCCTTGGCATCAGCGACAAGGAGGATCAGATGAAGCATATCCACCTTGCGCTGCTGCAACTGAAGGCAGAGGAAGATGCAGCAAGAGATGATCAAACACGCTATGAGAAAATGTGGAAAAGCCTAGGCGTCTTGATCGCCGTGCTCGTCGTGATATTGATGGTTTAGTGGGGTGCCGCACAAATGAACATGGATGTGAGCGCTATTTTCCAAATTGCGGGTATCGGAATTATTATTGGCATGATTCATACGGTACTGAAGCAAATGGGGAAAGAGGATATGGCGCAATGGGTAACCTTAATCGGCTTTGTCGTTGTACTATTTATGGTCATTCGGCTGCTGAACGATTTGTTTCAAGAAATCAAGACGATCTTCCTGTTCCAGTGAGACGTCTAGAGAGCCGCAAGTAGGTGAATAGAGTTGGAAATTATTCAGATCGTCGGCGTCGGGCTGATCGCCACTATCCTCATCATTGTCGTCCGGGAGCAGAAGCCGTTATTCGCCTTCCTGCTTGCGGCTTTTACCGGGCTTTTTATCTTCATCTTTCTCATCGGTAAAATCGATTCGGTCATCAAGGTTCTTGAGGATTTGGCGAACCGCTCGGGCATTCCTTCCATTTACCTGAAGACGATTCTGAAAATTATCGGCATCGCCTACATCGTCGAATTTGGAGCGCAGATCGTGCGGGATGCCGGTCAGGAAAGCATCGCGTCAAGAATCGAATTTGCCGGAAAGGTGCTCATTCTTGTTATGGCCGTTCCGATTATAAGCGTTATCGTCGAGACCGTAATCGGACTGCTGCCGGGGAGCTGAACGGATGAAAAAGCTACCGAAGTATACCGTCCGTTTGATTGCTTTTCTGCTAATCGCATGGCTCGTCAGCATGTTTATGGTTACGCCGGTTACCGCAGCAGAGAATGCTCCGGCAACCGAATCCGAGCCGCAGCCAGGTCAATCCGTGATGACCGATCAGCTCACCGAAAGTCAGCTTAAGGGACTGGATACGGAGACGGTGGAGAATTACTGGAGCAAGTTGAAAGAAGAGTACGGCGGATATTTTCCCGATCAGAAAATGCCCAGCTTCTTCGAAATGCTGAAGCCGGGCGGCGAAGGCCTCAAGCTGTCAACCGTATTCAAGGGACTGCTCGGTTACTTCTTCCACGAAGTGCTGTACAACAGCAAGCTCCTGGTCACGATCGTGATGCTCACCGTATTCAGCATGGTGCTGGAGACGCTGCAGAACGCATTCGAGCGGAATGCCGTCAGCAAAGTTGCATATTCCATCACCTACATGGTTCTCATCATTATCGCGGTCAACAGCTTTCACGTAGCTATCGGTTACGCAAAGGACGCAATCGGCACCATGATCCAGTTCATGCTCGCCATGATGCCGCTGCTTCTGACCCTGCTCGCCGCGATGGGCAATGTACTTACGGTTTCGATTCTGCATCCGCTGATCATCTTTATGATCCACACGGTAGGAACGGTTATCTACACCATCGTTTTCCCGCTGCTGTTCTTCTCGGCCGTGCTTCATATCGTAAGTGCCCTGACAGACAAGTTTAAAGTGACCCAGCTTGCGAATCTGCTACGGAATATCGGGGTAGGGATCATGGGTGTGCTGGTCACCGTATTTCTCGGCGTACTTTCGGTGCAGGGGGCAAAAGGCGCGGTAACGGACGGAATTACGATGAGGACCGCCAAGTTCGTCACCGGCAACTTTGTACCGGTCGTGGGACGCATGTTCACGGATGCGGCAGACACGGTGATCTCGGCATCCTTGCTTGCGAAGAACGCAATAGGCCTCGCGGGTGTCATTATTCTGCTGTTCCTCTGCGCGTTTCCGGCAATCAAAATCCTGACGCTGGCGCTGATCTACAACGTCTCCGCCGCTGCCATGCAGCCGCTTGGCGACTCGCCGATCGTTGCTTGTCTGCAAACGATAGGCAAAACGATGATCTACGTTTTTGCCGCTCTTGCGGCCGTCAGCCTGATGTTTTTCCTGGCTGTTACCATCGTGCTGACCGCAGGCAATGCCGCTCTTATGGTCCGATGAATTCACAGCATTGCAGCGATTCAAAGGAGGCTACCATCCGTGATTGCTTGGCTCAGCGACTGGCTGAAGGATATTATCGCGGTCATCATGCTGGCTGCATTCGTAGAGCTGCTGCTTCCGAACAAGGCGATGCTTCGGTACGCAAGGCTTGTGATCGGGCTTCTTATTCTGCTAACCATCATGTCGCCGATCCTTCGGCTGCTGCAGGGAGATTTTACGGCCAAGCTGAAAGACGGAATCACGCACTGGGATCAGCTGGAGTCGCAGCATGAGGTGAAGATGCCAACCCTTAGTGACATTCAGAAAAAAGCGGAGGATCTGGGTAAGCAGCAAGACAATGAAGCGGCGGCATTGATGGAGCAGGCGCTCGAGTCGGCTATGAAGGATGCGGTGGTCAAGCAGACGGAGCAGCCGGTTGAGGCGGTGGACGCAACGCTTGGCTGGGAGAAGCAGGGGCAGAAGATGACGCCGTACGTGAAAGGCGTTCTTGTCACCTTGCCAGCCGAGAGGAAGGATCCGGCCGCTTCTGCGGCGCCTGACGAGGAAGCGGTCAAGGAGGTTGCCGCCATCGGCATTGACGTTGAGGTCAAGACGGATACAAGCGGAACGGGCGAGCGTCAGGCGGATCCGGGCAATAAGGAACCGGAGGCTGGCTGGATGCAGGCAAGTCCTGCGAACAGCAAGGAGATACGGAATTTGCTGGCGGAAGGCTGGGGGATCAGTCCCGGCAGCATACAGGTACGGCAGCGGGCTGGCAGCAGCGAATAAGGAAAAGGAGAGATTACAAAGGTGGCCAAATGGCTGAGTGGTCTGGAATCGATGGTGGGCGGCGGTCCTAGCGGTCCGAAGCGGGTTAAGACATTAAGGCTGCTTCTCGTTATCGGTTGTATTGGAGCGGCCCTCATGCTGCTGAACTCCTTTCTCAAGTTTGACAAGGTGGATACGTTGACCCAGGGGCCGAACCCGCCTCCGGAAGAAACTGCAGCAATAGCAGGCATAGGGTCATCGGATGCATCGCCGTTTGCGGCAATTGAGAGGCCGCTCGAGAACCGCCTGAAAGAGATATTGGAGAAAATCGTTGGTGTCGGCTCGGTGGATGTGCTGGTGACGATCGATTCTACGGAAGAGATTGAAATTGCCAGGCACAATCAGGAGTCGCAGACCATCACGGACGAGACGGACCGTAACGGGGGCAAACGGCATATCACGGCGATCAACAAGGATGGCCAGGTAGTCATTGCCGAAGTGTCGGGCGATCAGAAGCCTATCGTGACCAAAACGATTAATCCGAGCATTCGCGGTGTGCTGATCGTCGCCAAAGGCGCCGAGAACCTTACCGTGAGACGCCTTATCATAGACGCGGTGGAGAAGGGCGTTAACGTGCCCGCCACCCGCATATCTGTTGCGCCAAGCAAGCAATAATAATAAACCATTATTAGGAGGGTGTTCTATGAACACGAAAAGACAAACAATTTGGCTCGTATCGATGCTCAGTTTGATGGTCGTATTGTCCGCGTATTACCTGTTTACCCAAGACACCAAATCACCTGACCTGCTCTCGGACGGCACGCAGACCGAACAGAAAGCGGGAGCAACGGAAGCAACGGCCGGCAATGATCAGATCGTAGTGGATCAAGTGGATCCGGCAGGCAACGCAACGGGTAACGCAACGGGTAACGCAACAGGTAACGCAACAGGCGACGAAAGCCTCTCTGAAGCAGATAAGGATGTCCTCGAGCAAATTGAAGCGCAGGGCGGAGTGGACAGCAGCGTATTCTCCCAGGTTGAAGAGAAGCGGAGCGAGCTGAACAGCGAGCAGCAGGATAAACTGCTCGCCGACATGACAAATCTGGAAAACCCGGACGAAGCCAAAGAAGCGGCAACGCAGCTTGATCAGCTGGAAGAGAAGAACTCCAAATTAACAAACATCGAGAACGAGCTGATGAAGACGTTCCAGCAGGCCATCGTAAATGAAGAAGGCAATGGCTACAAGGTTCTGGTGGAAAGCGAAAAGCTGGATAAGACGCAGGCGGCTAGCATTATCGATCTCGTTATGAAAACGTTGGGTGTGGACGCCGATCAGGTTTCCGTACAGTTTATCCAGTAAGGACAGAGAGGCCGGCAGGGTTCCAAACCCTGACCGGCTTCTTTTTATTAGGAGCACGAACGTTGAGAATTAAGGCGTGTTAAAAAATTGATTCGTGTTCGGCCGCGTTTATGATATAATGTTAGACGTTATGTAAAGGATAACTAAGATTATCCATATGAAATTTAATAATGCTATTCCATCTGAGAAAACGCGCATGAAGCAAAAGGCATCGGAAACTTTTAAGGAGTGAAAACTATTCATGTTCAAATTGAGCGAGATTAAGGAATTGATCAAACTGGTTGATCAGACTTCCGTTCATGAGCTGGAGATCGAAAACGAAGGAGCACGCTTATTCATTCGCAAGCCTGGCAAAACCGAAGTGGTGAATGTACAAGCAGCAGCCCCAATTACGCATACATATACGCAGGCGCCTGTTCTTGTACCTCAGCCGGCAGCGGAAGCTCCCGCAGCAGCTGTACAAGCAAGCACGCCTGCAGCACGTCCGAATACGGACAATCTGCACCAGATTGTATCGCCGATGGTTGGCACATTCTACAGCTCTCCTACACCGGACGCTGCGCCATTTGTTAAAGAGGGCGACCGCGTGTCCGAGAAGAGCGTTGTATGTATCCTTGAAGCAATGAAGCTGATGAACGAACTGGAAGCGGAAGTTCGCGGCGAAATCGTTGAAGTTCTGGTATCAAACGGCCAATTGGTTGAATACGGCCAGCCGTTGTTCCTTGTTAAGCCGGAATAATACAAGCTCCGAATTTGGAGAAATTGTTGCCTGAGAGGAGTACAAAAGTGAAATTCCAAAAAGTATTAATTGCTAACCGCGGTGAGATTGCGGTCCGCATCATTCGTGCTTGCCGCGAGCTCGGTATTTCGACTGTTGCCGTCTATTCGGAAGCTGACCGTGATTCCCTGCATGTGCGCCTTGCAGACGAGGCGTATTGCATCGGTCCAACCGCTTCCAAGGACAGCTACTTAAACCTGACGAACCTGATGAGCGTAGCTACGATTACAGGCTGCGACGCTGTGCATCCGGGCTATGGCTTCCTGGCGGAAAATGCCGATTTCGCCGAGATTTGCGAATCCTGCAACATTACCTTTATCGGTCCTTCGCCTGAAGCGATCAGCAAGATGGGTGACAAGGCGGTAGCCAAGCAAACGATGAAGGAAGCGGATGTTCCGGTGATTCCGGGCTCTGACGGCCTGATCGAAAATATGGACGAAGCGATCCGCGTGGCGCGCAAAATTGGTTATCCGGTTATTATTAAGGCAACCGCCGGCGGCGGAGGCAAAGGGATCCGTATTGCTGAAGACGAAGAAACGCTCATTCAGCAGATTACGACTGCCCAGCAGGAAGCTCAGAAGGCTTTCGGCAACGCTGGTGTGTATCTGGAGAAATATTTGACGGGCATGAAGCACGTCGAGATTCAGATTATGGCTGACAAGCACGGCAATGCCGTTCATCTGTTCGAGCGCGACTGCTCCGTGCAGCGCCGCCGCCAGAAGCTTGTTGAAGAAGCGCCATGTCCGATCCTGTCGCCAGCCCTTCGCGAGCGCATGGGACGCGCTGCCGTGCGCGCGGCGCTTGCAGTTCAATACTCTGGCGCCGGTACGCTCGAATTCCTGCTTGGTCCGGACGGCAACTTCTACTTCATGGAGATGAACACCCGTATTCAGGTTGAACATCCGGTAACGGAAATGATTACGAACGTTGACCTGATCAAAGAGATGATCTCCGTGGCAGAAGGCAATCCGCTGTCGTTCAAGCAAGAAGATCTGCAGATCAATGGCTGGGCGATTGAATGCCGGATTAACGCGGAAGACTCGGAGCGCAATTTTATGCCGTCTCCAGGTCCGATACCGTTTTATCTGCCGCCGGGCGGTACGGGCGTTCGGGTGGACAGCGCGGTATATCCGGGCTACACGATCTCCCCGCATTATGATTCGATGATCGCGAAGCTGATTGTATGGGGCAGAACAAGGGAAGAAGCGATCGCGCGGATGAAGCGCGCGCTGTCCGAATTTGCGATTGAAGGGATTAAGACAACGATTCCTTTCCATCAGAAGCTCCTGAATCACCCGGTCTTCGTGAACGGCAGCTTTGATATCAAGTTCCTTGAGGAATATGACGTGAATCAGCCGGAGTAGGCCGAATAGTACAATCTGCTCCAGGTTTGTCATATTTCACGTCGAATGCTATAGTATAGAAATAAGATGCGAAGGTAACACTTCGGTATTTGCCATCAAATAACCGGAGCGCGCAACTTTAAGGAGGTGTACAACCATCATGAGTACGATTGCTGCAGATTATGAGAGAACGGACATTGGCACAATTCAAATTGCCCCTGAAGTCATTGAAGTCATTGCAGGACTAGCTGCTGTCGAAGTGAATGGCGTTGCAGGTATGAGCGGCGGATTCGCCGGAGGTATTGCCGAGCTTCTAGGCCGCAAAAATTTATCTAAGGGCGTAAAAGTTGAGGTCGGCCAGCGGGAAGCTGCTGTCGATGTGTCGATTATCGTGGAGTACGGCAACCGGATTCCGGAAATCGCCTCGGAAATTCAACGTAATGTTAAACGCTCCATTGAAATGATGACGGGATTGAACGTTATTGAAGTTAACGTACATATCCATGACGTTCATTTCAAAACAGAGAGCAAGCCGGAAGAAGAAGAATCAAATTTCCGCGTGAAATAATACACGCAGATGAATTGAATTAATATAACCCCCTCGTGATGGTTATGCCGCTTCGCGCAAGGGGGTTTTCATTCGCTCTGATGCGGGGAGGCGTTACGTTGATCAGAATTATAGACAAGCTTTTCTTGTTTATTTACAGTATTGCCATCGGCGTTATATCCGTCTTTATCGCTTGTATCGGGTTTCAGTGGATACAGGAAGACGATTTGAATGATATGGTCAGTGAGTTATATGGAACGGATTCTTTCCTTATTACAACAATTGTAGTTGGGCTGGTTCTGCTCGTGCTCAGCTTGCGTTTCTTTATCGTGTCCCTGAAACGTTCTTCCTCTTCAGCGCCATCGATTGACCAGCGCACGGATTTTGGCGATATCCGCATCTCGATTGAGACCATTGAGAACCTGGCGCTTAAGGCTGCTGGCAAGCAGCGCGGCGTCAAGGATCTGAAGGCACGGATCCAGGCGACCGACTCGGGTCTGAACATTATTTTGCGCGCGGTAGTAGATGGGGAAAGCTCGATACCAAGTCTGACGGAGGAGATCCAGAAGGCCGTAAAAGAGCATGTTGAAGAGATCGCCGGAATTCCGGTGACGAACGTGGCGGTCTATGTCGCTAACGTCATTCAAACCGCACCGAATAAAAGTCGCGTCGAGTAAAGGGGAGAATGCCGATGTGGAGGGAGTACTGGGCATCCTATGGGAAACGGACGGTCGGCGCTGCCGCTGGTCTGTTTTTCGGTTTTGTGTATTTGTTTGCCGGGTTTTGGGACATGCTGTTTTTCATACTGCTCGTCTCGGTCGGTTATTGGGTTGGTAAGCAAAAGGACTTGCAAAACGGTTCAATCTTGCCATGGCAGCGGCTTTGGTCATGGCTCATGGAAAGATATCGGCCGTTTAGATAATCCTGTGGTCTCCTCCGTACGCCGGAAGATGGATTGCCGCCAGTTCCGGGCAGGGAGGAGATCATAGGTTTTTTTAAAATACAAGAGTAAATCGGCAGAGAAGCTGCCGAGGAGGAACGAATGAAACGTAGACTAGCACGCGAGATAGCAGTATCCAGCTTATATCAGCTGGAAATGAACGAAGTAACCCCCATGGAAGCTGTTGATATGCTGATGGAGGAAGCGCGTTCCGAGAATGAGATTGAAGCCGAATTCGTGGAAAATGATCAAACGGACAGTTATATTCGCGAGCTTGTTAATGGCGTAGCGGACAATAAAGCTGCGATTGACGATATGCTCCAGCAATATTTGACGGGCTGGCAGGTAGATCGTTTGTCCCGCGTTGACCGTCAAATTTTGCGATTAGCCTGTTTTGAAATTTCATACCGCAATGATGTTCCGCCAAAAGCTGCGATCAACGAAGCGATTGAACTGGCCAAGCATTTCGGCACAGAAGAATCCGGTAAATTCGTTAACGGTGTTTTGGGCAAATTGCTCAAAGAACGCGAAGGCGAGCAAGCAAATTCGGAATCGACAAATTAGTTGAACGGCCTCTCGGCCGTGTACATAGGGGAGAGATGATGATGAGCGCACAAATTATTGCAGGGAAAAAGATTTCTGATATGATCCGGGAAGAAATCCAGAAGGAAGCAGCCGAGCTGAGAGAAAAGGGTATCGTTCCAGGCCTGGCTGTCGTTCTTGTTGGCGAGGATCCGGCTTCGAAGGTATATGTCGGCTCGAAAGAGAAAGCCTGTCAGCAGCTTGGATTCCATTCCGAGGTTCATCGTTTGGAAGAATCGACTTCAGAAGAGCAATTGCTGGCGCTTATCGATCAATTGAATAACGATGACAAAATCAACGGTATTCTTGTACAGCTTCCATTACCTAAACATATCAATGAAAAAGCGGTAATCGATGCGATTCGCGTCGATAAGGATGTAGACGGCTTCCATCCTGAAAGCGTCGGCAATCTCGTAATCGGCGATGACAGTCTGCTGCCTTGTACACCTGCCGGCTGCATTGAGTTGATCAAGCGCAGCGGCGTTGACATTTCAGGCAAGCATGCCGTCGTAATTGGCCGCAGCAACATTGTCGGGAAGCCGGTTGCTATGCTGCTTCTCCGCGAAAATGCTACGGTTACGATCTGCCACTCCCGTACAGCCAATATGGAAGAGCTTGCTAAGCAGGCAGATATTCTCGTTGTGGCAATCGGCAAAGCCAAAGCGATTGACAGCAAGTATGTAAAACCGGGCGCGGTTGTCATCGACGTAGGCATTAACCGTCTGCCGGACGGCAAGCTTTGCGGTGATGTGGATTACGATGACTGTCTGGAGACGGCCGGCTTTATTACTCCGGTACCGGGCGGCGTTGGACCGATGACCATTACCATGCTTATGAGCAATACGATCACAGCTGCGAAGCGGGCACATCAATTCGGGGAGTGATTGTCTTATGGCAGATCAACCTCGTATTTATTCGATAAAAGATATTAACCGGTACATCCGAATGAAGCTCGAATCGGATGCTTTGCTAGGGGATGTCTGGCTGAGAGGCGAGATTTCCAATTTCACTCATCACTCCAGCGGCCATATGTATTTTACGCTGAAGGATAAAGACAGCAGGCTGAAATGCATTATGTTTGCCTCCCATAATCAGCGGCTGCCTTTTATCCCGCGCGAAGGCGCAAAGGTAATGGCGCGCGGCAACGTGTCGGTCTACGAGCGGGACGGCAATTATCAGTTCTACGTGACGGCCATGCAGCCGGACGGAATTGGGAGCTTGTATTTGGCTTACGAACAGCTGAAATCAAAGCTGGGGACGGAAGGGTTGTTTGCCGAGTCGCGCAAACGGCCCATTCCGCGTTTTCCCCGAGCTATTGGAGTCATTACTTCTCCGACGGGCGCGGCCGTACGGGATATCATAACTACTTTGCAGCGAAGGCATCCTTCCATCCCTATTTATGTGTTTCCGGTACTTGTCCAAGGAACGCAGGCTGCACCTTCTATCGTGAAAGCGATTGAATCGATGAACCGATTTGGCGAAGTCGACGTATTAATTGTAGGCAGGGGCGGCGGTTCGCTCGAAGAGCTATGGGCATTTAACGAGGAGCCTGTCGCAAGAAGCATTGCCGCATCGCAAATTCCGGTCATTAGCGCGGTAGGGCATGAGACGGATTTTACGATTGCGGATTTTGTAGCCGATCTGCGGGCCGCAACGCCTACAGCCGCCGCAGAGCTTGCCGTACCGCATATAGCGGAGCTGCAGCAGCAGCTGGCAAGACAGCGCCAGCGGTTAGAGCAATCGCTCCGGATGATGGTTCAGGGCAGGAAAGAGCAGCTTCAGCGCGTACGGCGTTCACCGTTCTTCGTGCATCCGCGCAAATATTTGCTGGATCAGGCACAACGTCTGGATCGTTTGCAGGAGCGTCTGCAGCATCGGACGCAGCGGTTAACAGAGCGCGGGAAAGCCAAGCTTGATCGGCTTCATAGTCAATTAGCCGGGCATCATCCGGGAGAGCAGGCTGTATTTGCAGCAAAACGTCTGCAAGGCGACGTGAAGCGGTTAGAGCAGGCGATGGTATCCACGCTCAAGGAGCGGAGGCTTCAGCTCCATAGTGCAATCAGGCAGCTGGATGCGCTTAGTCCTCTCAAAGTAATGGCCAGAGGCTACAGCCTGGTCTACGACGAACAGGAGAAGCGACTGATTAAATCCATTGCAGATGTTCAGCCGGGTGATCTTGTAAGGGTTAAGGTAGCCGATGGGCAGTTAGACTGTCATGTGTGGTCAATGAAAGGAGAAGATGGCGTTGAAAGCAGCAGCGAATAGTGAATTGAGTTTTGAAGAAGCAATGGAGCAGCTTGAGAGAATTGTTGAGCGTCTGGAAAATGGCGATGTTCCGCTGGAAACGGCGATCGATCTGTTCCAGGAAGGCATGAAGCTGTCGCAGCTGTGCGGCGGCAAGCTTGAGCAGGTAGAACGCAAGATTGAATTGCTGATTGAAACAGAGCAGGGTTTTCAGAAGAAGGCATTCGCTCCAATGAACGAGGAAAAAGGGGAATAACGTTGATTACAGATATCAAGACCTACTTGCAAGAATGCGCTGCGCTTGTTGAGAAGTCACTTCCCGAAGCGCTGCCTGCTGACTGGAATATCCCTCAGCAGCTTAAAGAGTCGATGCTGTATTCCCTGCAGGCTGGAGGAAAACGGTTACGTCCGGCTCTCGTCTTGGCTGCAGCCGAAGCAATCCACGGATCAGCAACGGCTGCCCGCCATGCGCTGCCTGTGGCATGCGCTATCGAATATATCCATACCTATTCATTAATCCATGACGATCTGCCGGCCATGGATAATGACGATTACCGCCGCGGGAAGCTGACGAATCATAAAGTGTTCGGAGAAGCGATGGCCATTCTTGCAGGCGATGCCCTGCTCACACATGCTTTCCATCTTATTCCTAGAGTGGCTCGTCATGGCGGGGTAAGCGCCGAAGTTGCGCTTGATATCGTAGAGGACCTGGCCATGCTCGCAGGGGCAAGAGGCATGGTTGGCGGTCAGGCGGCTGACATGCAGGGCGAACAAGGAACGACCTCGATTGAGGAACTCGAATATATTCATCTTCATAAAACGAGTGACCTGATTGTTTTCTCGGTTACATCCGGCGGCCGTGTAGGAGGCGCATCAGCAGATCAGTTGGAGGCGCTTCGCCATTACGGACGCAATATCGGTCTGGCCTTCCAGATTCAAGACGATGTTCTGGATCTGATTGGCGACGAGAAAAAGCTTGGCAAAAAAACCAACAGCGATGTGGAGCAGCAAAAGGTTACGTATCCATATCTGATCGGCATCGAGGAAAGCAAAGCACAGGTCAAAAGGTTAACTCGCGAGGCGAAGGCAGCGGTTCTGGAAGCACAGCTGGCCGCGCCGGATAAATTGCTGCTCATTGCCGATTACCTCGTACAACGCGACTATTAATTAGGATTGTGCAAGTGGGTATATTGGGAAAAGATCGGCGATTATGCTATAATGATTGAAATATTTTGACGTTTATTGTGGAATACGACGGGAAGCAAGAAAGTTAGTGAAGTCATATTCCAGAAAGCGAGGAAGTTACGTGCTGCTTGATCAAATTAACGGACCTCAAGATCTGAAAGATTTGTCAATGGGAGAGCTGGAGCAGTTATCCGAGGAGATTCGTCAGTTTCTCATTGAGAAGCTTTCCGTTACGGGTGGTCATCTCGCACCTAACCTGGGGGTTGTGGAGCTGACCCTTGTCCTCCATTATCTGTTTGATAGTCCGAAGGATAAGTTTCTCTTTGACGTAGGTCATCAATCGTATGTTCACAAAATTCTGACCGGACGCAAAGACCGGTTCGATACACTGCGTAAATATAAAGGGCTGTGCGGCTTTGTAAAACGTGCGGAAAGCGAGCATGATGTCTGGGAAGCCGGGCATAGCAGCACTTCTCTGTCGGCCGCAATGGGCATGGCTCTGGCCCGGGACCTGAAGGGCGAGAATAATCGAGTTGTCGCCATCATTGGCGACGGTGCGCTAACCGGCGGTATGGCGCTTGAAGCTCTTAACCATATCGGGGACGAGAAGAAGAACCTGATCGTTGTTCTTAATGACAATGAAATGTCTATTGCGCCTAATGTTGGTGCCATGCACCATTATTTGAGCAAAATCCGCACAGACCGCCATTATCAGAAGGCAAAGGATGAATTGCAGCATCTGCTCAATAAAATTCCGGCCATCGGCGGCAAGCTGGCGAAGACAGCGGAGCGGTTCAAGGACAGCTTGAAATATCTGCTTGTCAGCGGTATTTTGTTTGAGCAATTTGGCTTCACTTATCTTGGGCCGGTAGACGGGCATGACATGGAGCAAATGCTTGAACTGTTCAAACAAGCGGATTCCATTCCCGGGCCGGTGCTTGTTCACGTCATTACGGTGAAAGGCAAAGGTTATTCGCCTGCAGAATCCGATTCCTTCAAGTGGCACGGCATTTCGCCGTATAAGATTGAGTCTGGTCAAGTCGTGAAAGCGGTTGGTCCGCCAATGTATACGGACGTATTCGGCAATACCCTTATTGAAATGGCCGAGAAGGATGAACGGATTGTTGCCGTTACTCCGGCGATGCCTGGCGGATCGGGCCTCTTGAAATTCGCGGAACGGTTCCCGAACCGAATGATCGACGTCGGCATTGCCGAGCAGCATGCCGCGACCATGTCGGCAGCTCTGGCAATGGAAGGCATGAAGCCGGTATATGCGGTATATTCAACCTTCCTGCAGCGCGCGTATGATCAGGTTGTCCATGATATTTGCCGGCATAATGCCAATGTGGTATTTGCCATAGACCGTGCCGGTTTTGTAGGTCCGGATGGCGAGACGCATCAAGGTGTCTATGACATTGCTTTCCTGCGCCATATTCCGAACCTTGCTATTATGATGCCCAAGGATGAGAACGAGCTTCGCCGCATGATGAAGACGGCGATTGACTATAACGAAGGTCCGATTGCCGTTCGTTATCCTCGGATCAACGGCCTTGGCGTGAAGATGGATGAAGAGCTGCTGCCGCTGCCGATCGGCAAATGGGAAACGCTTCGCGACGGCGATTCGGCTGTGATTTTGGCAATGGGACCTATGATTCAGGTTGCTGAGGATGCTGCAGACCTTCTGAAACGGGACGGACTTAACGTACGGATCGTGAACGCGAGATTTATCAAACCGCTGGATGAAGAAATGCTCCTCTCGTTTGCTGCGGAAGGGATGCATATTCTTGTCATCGAAGAAACCTCGGAGCTTGGCGGCTTTGGCAGCGCGGTAATGGAGTTCTATTCCCTGCGGGGGATTTACGGCATGCCTGTCCGCATTATGGGTGTTCCGGACATTTTCGTGGAGCATGGTTCCATCCAAGAGCAGCGCGTGGAAGTAGGCTTGACGGGAGAACGGGCGGCAATGGAGCTGAAAAATATGCTGCCTGCCCGCCAGAAACGTGCAACCGGACAGTAATGAAGGAGAACCATGACAACAACACCTAAGGAAAGAATAGACGTATTGCTTGTAGAACGCGGGTTCTACGAGAGCAGGGAAAAAGCTAAAGCCGCCGTCATGGCGGGCCTAGTCTTGGTGAATAACGAGCCCGTGGACAAAGGCGGCATGAAAGTGCCCCGTGAAGCCGAGATCAAGGTGAAAGGCGCCGTTCATCCTTATGTCAGCCGCGGCGGGCTGAAGCTGGAGAAGGCCATTCGTTCCTTTGATATTGATTTGACCGGAAGGGTCATGCTCGATATCGGGGCTTCAACCGGCGGTTTTACCGACTGTGCTTTGCAGAACGGAGCATCGTTTGTATATGCCATTGATGTCGGATACAACCAGCTGGACTGGTCGCTTCGTCAGGATGAACGAGTCCGCGTGATGGAGCGTACCAATTTCCGTTATACGCAGCCTGCTGATTTGGACGGACCGCCGCCTACCTTTGCCTCGATTGACGTATCCTTTATATCGCTCAAGCTTATTTTGCCCGCACTTAGCGGATTGCTAAGTGTCGGATCGGGAATTGTAGCACTTATCAAGCCGCAATTCGAAGCAGGGCGGGAGAAGGTGGGTAAATCAGGTGTTGTCCGCGAGCCAAGCGTTCACAAGGAAGTGCTTGAGACCGTTCTTGGAGCTGCAGCCGGTCTAGGCTATAAACTGCAAAACCTGACATTCTCGCCTATTACAGGCGGAGAAGGCAACATCGAGTTCCTTGCTTACTGGACTTGGGAGAATGAGCCAAATGAGCTTTCTTCCGGAGAAGCGGCAATTGCAGATGTCGTTCGTCAGGCGAGCGAGACCTTTACCGTTAACAAAAAACATTAGCCGATGCAGAAGCGTTTCGCACCAAACGTTATCGACTGCGCAGCTGCGAAACATGGGAGGGGAATGCTACGACCGCATTTTATGCGGCCAGCGTTCCCTTTTGTTTTTCCTCTTTACAAACATGTGTTCGATTTGCTAAACTGAAAGCAACCAAACATGCGTTCGTCCATTTGTTTGATAGAGGAAAATGCTCCCTTCATCACGAACCAATTAAGATAGGTTCTAATGGAATGGAGGGCTGCGTATGGGAATGTACGGTGACTGGTTTATCATGCTGGTCGCTGGCGCATTTTTGTTATTCTGGGCATACCGGGGCGTCTACCGCTGGCTTCATCAGCCTGTCAGTGTTAATCGGTTAACACTGGGGAAAGGCGGTGAGCTTGCTGAAGACGATGAGAATATCCTGTTTCTTGAAAGGAAGGGATACGAGGTTATTTCCGGTAAGCACAGGATTCCGGTCGGAATCGAATTGGACGGACAATCACTTAACAGCCGATTATACATTGATTATATTGCCGAGCAAGATGGCAAAATGTATATTGTAAAAACTGCTCGCGAACGAATGCCGATGGATTGGACAGGCAGCGGTGTTAGAGACCGACTGCTCGTATATTCCCTCCTCCTGCCGGAATGCACAGGAGTACTATTCGTGGACGTGAAGGAGCAGATCATCCGGCAAATTATTTTTCATATAAGCGACTAGCATGCTTGGGAGGAACGGTAATGAAAGGCATTAGACAATATAAAATCAAGGAATTAATTACAAAGAATACGATCGAGACGCAAGAAGAACTGGTAGATGCCCTTAGGGATGCCGGTCTTCAGGTCACTCAGGCGACCGTATCCAGAGATATGAAGGAGCTTATGCTCATTAAAGTACCCGCTGGCGATGGACGTTATAAATATTCGCTGCCTCAGGATCAGCAGCGTCAGAATCCGGTTAATAAGCTGAAGCGGGCGCTTATTGATCACTTCACTCACATCGATTTTACCGAGAATCTGGTTGTTATGAAATGTTTGCCGGGCACAGCCAATGCTATTGGTGCGCTGATCGATAACATGGAATGGCCGGAGGTTATGGGAACGATATGCGGTGATGATACGATCCTTATTATTTGCCGGACGAAGGAGAAGAGCGGCGAGCTTGTAGAGAAGCTGCTCGACCTTCTGAACTAAACATTGTTGGAGGTCATTGGCCATGCTGCGCGAGCTATCCATTCGGAATTTAGCGGTTATTGAGGAAGTCAACGTTTCGTTTCATCATGGATTTCATGTATTAACAGGTGAGACGGGTGCGGGGAAATCCATTATTATTGATGCACTTAGCTTAATTGTTGGTGGACGGGGCTCCGCGGATATGGTCAGGTATGGCTGTGATAAGGCCGAGATGGAGGCAATGTTTGATTTGCCTTCGTCCCATCCGGTATGGACGGTACTGGAACGGCTTGGCGTTCAAGCTTCAAGAGAAGAGATGCTTGTCATCAGACGGGAGCTGACTTCCCATGGCAAGAGCAGCAGCCGCGTTAACGGACAGCTTGTCACGATGACGATGCTGCGGGAAATTGGCGAATGCCTTGTTAATATTCATGGTCAGCATGAGCATCAATCGCTACTGCGTACCGAACAGCACTTGGAATGGCTGGATTTGTTCGCCGGCGACTTGTTAATTGAGCGGAAGACCGCCTATCGCGCCGTGTATCAGCAGCTGCAGCAAGCAAGAGCGTCTGTCCGCGAGTTGGAGGAGACAACCCGGCATAACGTTCAAATGCTGGACTTGTACCGGTATCAGATCGAAGAGATCACCAATGCGAATCTGAAGGAAGGCGAAGATGAGCATTTGGCGGAAGAGAAGCGCAAGCTGCAATATGCAGGCAAGCGCATGGACAGCGTGTCCGAGGCTTATTCGTTATTGTATAACGGCAAAGGCCTTGATGCGATCAGCAAAGCGATCGCCAAGCTTACGGATATCCAAGCTTATGATCCAACAGTGCTGTCACCGATGCTCGAGCAGCTTCAGTCTGCCTTTTATCAAGCCGAGGATGCCGTATTCCAGCTTCGCGATTACCGTGACGGCATTGATTCTGATCCGGAGCAGTTGTCCATCATTGAGGACAGGCTGGATTTGATTAACGGTCTGAAACGCAAATATGGCGAGACGATTCCGGATATTATTCAATATTTGGAGCGGATTAACGAAGAACGCGACAAGATCGAGAACCGTGATGAGTATTTGGATAAGCTGCGCAAGGATGAATTACGACTGTATTTGCAGGCGCATGAATTGGCACAGGAGCTGTCCGAGCTACGTGCCCATGCTTCGGAACGTCTCGCGGCCGCAATCGAGCTCGAGCTGAAGCAGCTGCAGATGGGCAATACCATATTCCGCGTACAGCTGGATCATCCGGCAGCAAGTGAAGCCTCTGAGATGGCTTCATTAAATGCTAACGGTATTGATGAAGCGATCTTTATGCTCTCGACCAACCCGGGCGAGCCGTTGAAGCCGCTCAATAAGATCGCCTCAGGCGGTGAGATGTCGCGTATCATGCTTGCGCTGAAGGCGATATTTGCGGAGATCGACCAGGTTCCAGTGCTTATTTTTGACGAGGTGGATACCGGTGTCAGCGGCAGAGCGGCACAAGCCATCGCGGAGAAAATGTCGCAGCTGTCAGCGAAGTGCCAAATCTTCTCGATCACGCATCTTCCTCAGGTTGCGTGTATGGCGGATCATCATTATGAAATCCGCAAGCATATTATCGAGCAGCGCACTTCAACGAATGTGACGAAGCTTGCGGAGCTTTCGCGGATTGAGGAGCTTGCCCGTATGCTCGGCGGGGTGGAAGTTACGGAAAAAACCCGTCATCATGCACAAGAAATGCTTGTTTTGGCGGATCGGCAGAAGGGAGCCTAATGGAAGGCATTCAGGGAATGTTTTTGCGGTCATAAAAGAATCTGTGCAGGGTAACTTAAAGGTACGCCAATGGCGAAACGACCTTTCTCGTCATGCGATGGAATAACAGGGAGCGTGAAATCATTGAACTCCAGCCCAAGGAAGAAATGGTTTGGCCTAGTTCTCGTTATCTGCGTCTGCATGATCGGACTCTCCGCGCCGTTTCAACATTTTGCCGCATTCCCGAATGAACTACGTTTATTCTCCGGCCAACTGAAACGATTACAATATGGAGTACCCGTACATGCAGAAGTTACCGTGGATCCACGAATGCTTCAGATTAATGGCTCAACCCATCAGTCATTATCAGTCAATTTGAACGACCCGATTTCGTTACAGCCGCATCAAAGCGGTCAAACGAGCATGAAAGTGAAATTATTTGGTAAAATTCCGTTCAAGACTGTCAAGGTTAATGTCGTTCCTGATTTGAGGGTAATTCCGGGCGGCCAGACAATTGGCGTGAAGGTGAAATCCGCCGGCATACTTGTTGTTGGTCATCATCAGGTCCGTGCGAGTAACGGAACAAAGGAGTCCCCGGGCGAAAAAGCGGGTCTCCGGTTAGGCGATCTTATTATTAGGATCGATGGGCACAATATTAATGAAGTCCGCAAGGTCGCTGATTTGGTGGAACTGGCAGGCAAGGAGCAGCGTCCACTCGTTATTACTTATAAGCGCAACGGTACCATTGGGGAAACAAAGCTGTATCCAATCCGCGATGCAGAAGAGCGTAATTGGAAGCTTGGTCTTTACATTCGCGATTCCGCGGCAGGTGTTGGTACTCTAACGTTCTATGCTCCTGATCAAGGTGTCTACGGTGCTCTTGGCCATGTGATTACGGATATGGACACTCAAACGCCAATTGAGGTTGGCGAAGGGCAGATTTTGCAGTCCAGCGTGACGTCCATTAACAAAAGCCAAACGGGAGAGCCGGGAGAGAAACGGGCCCATTTCGTAAAAGAAGGCAAGATTCTAGGCAATATTGAACGCAATACGCCATTCGGAATTTTTGGCAAGATGAACGAAAATCCGAATCATAGTTACAGCGAAAAATCTATGCCTGTAACATTTGCCGAAGAGGTCAAGGAAGGTCCGGCTCAAATTTTGACTGTTGTTAACGGGCAGAAGGTCGAACGATTTGATATTGAGATCGCACACGTAACGAAGCAGCCTGCCCCTGCTACAAAGGGTATGGTTATCAAAATAACCGATAAACGCCTTCTTGATAAAACAGGAGGTATCGTTCAAGGGATGTCGGGCTCACCGATCATTCAGAACGGGAAGCTTGTTGGAGCGGTAACGCATGTGTTTGTTAACGATCCGGCTTCCGGTTATGGCTGCTTTATCGAATGGATGCTGCAGGATGCCGGTATCTTGATGAGAGAGCAATCTACGCGTGGTACAGCCGCACAAGGTACAGCTGCATAAGAAAATAACAAAAACCGCTGACTGGGCTAAGCATTGGACCTGTCAGCGGTTATTTCATTTCAGCGTCTAGAAATGGTTAGATTTGTCGAAAATTTACGAACGTCATCAAAAATTGTAATAAATTATTTATTATAACGAAAAAGATTAAAAAATCAAAGGAAAAAAATTTTCGACAGAAGGAATTTAAACCGCCATGTCGAAAACTTTATTCCAAGACAACTAGGGAAGGTAATCGCGAGTGAATACCATTTAAGGGAGGACCAGACATTGCACAAGATCGAAGTATTGTTGGCAGATGACAATCGTGAATTCACCAATTTATTATCCGAATACATATCGGAACAAAATGATATGAACGTAAGCGGAGTGGCTTATAACGGTGAAGAGGTATTGTCTTATTTCGAAGAAGGCAGAAAAATCCCCGATGTTCTAATCCTTGATATTATAATGCCGCATTTGGATGGCCTGGGCGTGCTCGAGCGAATTAAAGAGATGAACATTTCTCCAATGCCTAAGATCATCATGCTGACTGCATTTGGTCAAGAGAACATCACCCAAAAAGCCGTACAGCTTGGCGCTTCGTATTATATTTTGAAACCGTTCGATATGGAGATTCTTGCGAACCGGATTCGCCAATTGGTGGGAAATAATACGTTTGCCTCTTCAGCATCGTTTAGTTCTGCCACAACAACGACGGTCAAATCAAACGTCGTCCCGCTTGCTAAAGGCAAAAACCTTGATGCAAACATTACAAGCATTATCCATGAGATTGGTGTTCCAGCCCATATTAAAGGGTATCAGTACTTGCGCGAAGCGATTACGATGGTATATAACAATATCGAAATTCTTGGCGCGATTACAAAAACGCTGTATCCGGCAATCGCTGAGAAGTTCAAAACAACGCCATCCCGCGTTGAACGTGCCATCCGCCACGCTATTGAAGTAGCATGGACCCGCGGCAACATTGATAGCATTTCGCACCTGTTCGGCTACACCATTAACATCAGCAAGTCGAAGCCTACAAACTCCGAATTTATCGCAATGGTTGCTGATAAGCTCCGGATCGAACACAAAGTAAGCTAAAGATGAAAACCGCTATTTATTATTGGTTTCTCCAATATGAAGGCGGTTTTTCTTTTCAAGGCAAAAAGGCAAAAAAACACCCCGCAGTACTCCTGGAGTAGCAGCGGGGTGTTCTATGTCGGTTGCGAGTTTAAGCTTGCGGTTTAGGCGGTCTAGGACGCTTCGGACGAAATCTGGGAGCTACGTAATTGCGCTTGCGGTCGCGGAAGAAGATCCAGCCGCCAATAAAGCCAACGCCAATAGTGAATAGGACAAGACCAAATAAAAAGCTGAGCCATGCGAAATCCGGTTTAATGGCATCATTGCCAAAATCGGAGAAGAAATTAAATAAGGCATTTTTCATTTTGAGAAAGCCGATACAGGCAGCAATGCCGGGAATGACGAGCAGCAGTACGGCAATTAGACGGGCAGCAACTAATCTCATATGTATAATGATCTCCTTGTAACCGATATAAACATTCCTTCCTATGATACCTTTTTCTAGTGGCAGTGTCTATTTCGGAAATTTAACGATGTAAATCGATTTGAAAAAAGGTACAATAGGACGAGTGGTATCATGCTTACGAAGCAAGAATTGTCACAAATCACCTACACATAATAGGCTTACTAGGGAACAATTCTTTTAGCTGATGCTTACGAAGCAAGAATTGCTTCGCAATTCTTTTTAGGAGGGAATACATAATGACAATCCAAGTGGATGTAGCTGTGCTTGGCGGAGGCCCTGGCGGATATACGGCGGCAATTCGAGCTGCCCAGCTGGGGAAAAGCGTAGCCATCGTCGAGCTTGATAAGCTGGGCGGCACTTGCTTACATAGAGGCTGCATACCAAGTAAATCGCTGCTTCGCAGCGCGGAAGTATACGCGATTTTGCTGGAATCGGACAAATACGGAATCTCGGTAACAGAGGGTGCCTTGTCACTCGATTTCGATAAAGTTCAAACTCGCAAGGAACAGACGGTTGAACAATTGCATCGGGGCCTGAAAGGCCTGATGAAAAAATACGATATTCAAATTATAAACGGTAAAGGCCGGATTATTGGTCCGTCTATCTTTTCTCCGCGCAGCGGCTCTTTGGCAGTAGAACTGGCTGATGGAGAGATGGAATCCGTCGTATCGACGAATCTTATTATCGCAACGGGCTCACGCCCTCGTCATCTGCCGGGACTAAAACCCGACGGCGTGCATATCTTGTCCAGCGACGATGCTCTTCAACTCGAGAAGCTTCCGGAGTCGATGCTTATTGTCGGCGGAGGCGTGATCGGCGTGGAATGGGCATCGATGCTGCAGGATTTTGGCGCACAAGTAACGTTGGTTGAGGTTGGCGCAAGGCTGCTGCCGGGTGAAGATGCAGAAGTATCTGCCGAGCTTACCAGATTGCTTCGCCGCCGCGGTGTCCGCGTATTAACGAATATTCAGCTCAAAACCGAAGAGCTGTCTATTAATGCGGATGAAGTATCAATTACAGCCGAAACTTCTGAGGGCAATATTCTGCTTACAGCAAACAAGCTGCTGCTGTCTGTTGGCCGTCAGGCGAACATTGAGAACATTGGTCTTGAGAACACGGATATTCAAACGAAAAACGGCGTCATTTATGTCAATGAATTCGGTCAAACGACGGAGCCTCATATTTACGCAATCGGAGACGTCATCGGAGGCGTGCAGCTCGCCCATGCCGCTTCCCACGAAGGAGTAGCGGCAGCCGAGCATATTGCCGGTCATAAGAAAGCGGCGGTTGATCCTAATCTTATTCCACGTTGTATTTACTCCCGTCCGGAGGTTGCCTCTTACGGGCTTACGGAAGATAGCGCACGGACGAAGGGACATGATATCAAGACCGGGAAAATTCCGTTCGCAGCGATTGGCAAAGCGCTTGTGCTTGGCGAAGCAGACGGCTTTGTGAAGGTTATTGCCGACCGTAAAACGAATGATATTCTTGGTGTTCATATGATTGGCCCGCATGCGACCGATCTGATTTCGGAGGCGTCGCTTGCCGGCTTGTTAAATGCAACGCCATGGGAAGTAGGCCAGCTTATTCATCCGCATCCTACCTTATCGGAGGCGCTCGGTGAAGCGATGCTCGCCATCGACGGGAAATCGCTGGCTTTCTAGAGATACGAGCATGAAGGAGTCTTCCCCAAGCTTGCGATGCGTTTATTTCATCGCGAAACGAATGCTGCTCCTCCTAAGGGCGGTGCAGCCGTTTGCGCTTGCGGGATTTTCTTTTTCGCCCGAATGCGGTTATAATAGGTAATATCAAGTCTTAGTACCTGGTTTTAAAATCAGGTTAAAGGAGGCACAACCTCATGAGTCAATCAACCGAACAAACCTTTCGTCATAATGAATTAGGCTTAAGCAATGAGAAAGCTCTTGAAATGTATGCGACGATGATGCTCGCACGTAAATTCGATGAGCGAAACATGCTCCTGCAAAGAGCGGGCAAAATTAATTTCCACGTATCCGGGATCGGCCAGGAGGTAGCACAGGTTGCCGCTGCTTTCGCATTAGACCGGGACAATGATTATTTCCTGCCTTATTATCGTGATTATGGATTCGTTCTTGCCGTTGGCATGACGGTTAAGGAACTGATGCTGTCCGTCTTCGCGAAAGCGGAGGATCCAAACAGCGGCGGCCGTCAAATGCCGGGCCACTTTGGCAGCAAGCGCCTTCGGATTGTAACGGGCTCAAGTCCCGTTACTACGCAAGTACCTCATGCTGTTGGCATTGCGTTGGCCGCAAAGATGAAGAACAAACCCTTTGTCAGCTTTGTAACGTTTGGAGAAGGCTCGAGCAATCAGGGCGACTTCCACGAAGGCTGTAACTTTGCCGGAGTTCATAAGCTTCCGGTCATTTTGATGTGCGAGAACAACCAATATGCCATTTCGGTGCCGGTGCACAAGCAGCTCGGCGGCCGTGTCGCAGACCGTGCCCTTGGCTACGGCTTCCCGGGATATCAGGTGGACGGCAATGATGCGCTTGAAGTGTTCCGCGTCGTGAAGGAAGCGCGCGAGCGTGCTGTTGCGGGTGAAGGCCCGACACTTATCGAAGCGATGATGTACCGGATTTCGCCTCACTCTACCTCTGATAATGATCTTGCTTACCGCACGAAGGAAGAAGTAGATGAGAACAAGGCCAAGGACGGTATTCCTAAATATAAACAGTATCTCGAAGAATGCGGCCTTTGGAATGAAGAGCTCGAGGCTGAGCTTCAAGCGCGCATCCGCAAGATGGTGGATGAGGCAACGGAATACGGCGACAACGCTCCGTTCCCGGCGCCGGAATCCGTACTGTTGCATGTGTATGCGGAGGAGGGACGCTAAGATGGCAAACATGGATTATATCGATGCCATTCGATTGGCAATGAAGGAAGAGATGGAACGCGACGAGGACGTATTTGTGCTGGGTGAAGACGTAGGCTTAAAAGGCGGCGTATTCACAACAACAAAGGGTCTGCAGGAGCAATTCGGCGAAATGCGTGCCCTTGATACGCCGCTCGCGGAATCCGCTATCGCAGGTGTTGCGATTGGCGCGGCAATGTACGGCATGAAGCCGATCGCCGAGATGCAATATTCGGACTTTATGTTCCCGGCTACTAACCAAATCATCAGCGAAGCGGCGAAAATCCGTTACCGTTCCAATAATGACTGGAGCTGTCCGGTTGTTATCCGCGCGCCAATCGGCGGCGGCATTTTCGGAGGCTTATATCACTCGCAGTGTCCGGAATCCGTATTCTTCGGAACGCCGGGCCTCAAGATTGTAGCTCCATATACGGCTTACGATGCGAAAGGTCTGCTAAAAGCGGCTGTACGCGATCCGGATCCGGTTATTTATTTCGAAAATAAAAAATGCTATAAGCTTATTAACGGCGATGTGCCAGAGGGCGATTACACGGTTGAGATCGGCAAAGCGAATGTTCTTCGCGAAGGCGACGATATCACCGTAATCGGCTACAGCATGCCGCTTATGTTTGTTGAGCAGGCGGCAGCCGAGCTTGAGCAGGAAGGCATCAGCACTCATATTCTTGACCTTAGAACGCTGCAGCCGCTGGATAAGGAAGCTATTCTTGCCGCTGTCCGGAAGACTGGCAAAGTATTGATTATTCACGAAGACAATAAGACGGGCGGCGTAGGCGCGGAAGTATCGGCTATTATTGCGGAAGAACTGTTATATGAGCTGGATGCTCCTATCCAAAGACTTTGCGGTCCGGATGTACCGGCTATGCCGATCAACCCGCCGGGCGAGAAGTTCTTTATGCTCAATAAAGATAAAGTAAAAGATGCTATGCGCAATTTGGCGCTATACTAAGCGGCAATCAGGTAGGGAGATGGATAATTAATGAAATCGGTGAAGGAGATCGTCATTCCTCAGCTGGCGGAATCACTGGTCTCGGCGACTATTGATAAATGGCTGAAGCAGCCTGGGGACCGGATTGAGATGTATGAACCGATCTGTGAGCTTATTACGGATAAAGTAAGTGCGGAGCTTCCGTCAACGATTGCAGGCACTTTGGTTGAGATTTTGGTTGGTAACGGCGAAACGGTACCGGTGGGTACTCCTGTATGCCGCGTAGAGACAGAAGTGGCTTCCTCCGAAGCTGCGCAAGCCTCCAACGCGCCGATAGGGCCAAGCACAAGCGTGAATGCGGATGCGGCGGATGATGGAGACAAGTCCATGCGCAATCGCTTCTCTCCTGCGGTTCAGCAGCTTGCTGCCGAGCATGGCATCCGTCTTGCGGATGTGCCGGGAACCGGACTTGGCGGAAGGATTACGCGCAAGGACATCCTTGCTTATGTAGCTTCGGGAGCGGGACAAGCGCCTGCACCGGCCGCAAAGCCGGTTGCTCCTCCACCAAGCGCTACGGTATCGGAAGTGCGTTCGTCGGGTCTGCACTTGACCGAATCGCCTCGTACGCCAACCGTTCCAAGCCAAAGCGCTTCGATTTCGGGCCGCGGAGAGGATTTCATCGACGTATCGCCGATTCGCAGCGCGATTGCCCGTAATACGATGCTTAGCGTGAACGAAATTCCACACGGCTGGATGATGATTGAAGTGGATGTCACAAATCTCGTTCAGCTCCGCAATAAAGTGAAGGATGAATTCATGAAGCGCGAAGGCATCAATCTGACGTACTTGGCCTTTGTTTTGAAGGCTGTCGTTAACGCGCTGAAGGATTTCCCGATTATGAACTCGATGTGGGCTGTCGATAAAATTATCGTGAAGCGCGACATCAACATCTCGCTTGCTGTCGGAACGGAAGAATCCGTCGCTACTCCGGTTATCAAGAATGCCGATCATAAGACGATTGCGGGCCTTGCCCGCGAGATTGATGATTTGGCTCGCCGCGGACGCGAAGGAAAGCTGACTCTAAGCGATATGCAAGGCGGTACTTTTACGGTCAACAATACAGGCTCATTTGGTTCGATTATTACGAATCCGATCATTAACTATCCGCAAGCCGCTATCCTGACGTTCGAATCCATTGTGAAACGCCCAGTCGTCATCAATGATATGATCGCGATCCGTTCGATGGCCAATATGTGCTTGTCGCTGGATCACCGCGTGCTGGACGGCGTTATCTGCGGCCGCTTCCTGCAGCGCGTGAAGGATAATTTGGAAAGCTTTAACCAAGAGACGAAATTGTATTAAGAAACGGGGTAGTCCAACATGACTGACACGGAAATGAAACAAAACGTGGAGCGGCATTTGGAGGCCCGATATATACCGATGATCGGTTATGCCGAAGCTTGGGAGCTTCAGAAATCGATCGTGCGGCAAATCAGCCAGGAGGAGCGTCAGGAGACGCTTCTCCTTCTTCAGCATCCGCCTACCTATACACTAGGCACGGATCGCCATCATGAGCATCTGCTGCTGAGCGAGGATGAGCTGAAGGAGCGCGGGATATCGGTCTTTGAAATCGATCGCGGAGGAGATATTACGTATCATGGGCCGGGACAATTGGTCGGCTATCCGCTGCTGTTCCTGCCCATGGAAGGGCTGGACCTGCATGCGTATCTGCGAAATGTCGAGCAGGCCATAATCAATTGGCTGGCGGAATATGGTATAGAAGCGGGAAGAAAGCCGGAATATACAGGGGTATGGGTAGGCAACGAGAAAGTCGCCGCAATCGGTGTGAAGTTTAATCGGGCCCGCGATCGCGGCGGTTTTGTAACAAGTCACGGCTTTGCCTTAAACATCGAGGAAGGAATAGGCAATCAAGGCTTTAGCGGGATTGTTCCATGCGGCATTCAGGAGTATGGCGTTACCTCGTTTAATGATTTGACCGGACTTAACCTTACCGTGGAAGAGGCAGGGCGGCAGCTGCTGCCGCATTTCTGCCGTGTATTTGGGTTCGAGACTCCCGCTCTGTTAGAGCAAAGAGCTGAGTGAAGCAACGAGTGTCGTAATAACCAAAGCGGCAACAACAAGAATAGCAACTAGACGAATAAGCTTTTGCGTTTTCAAAGGTAAATCTCCTTTCTTTTTAAAAAACTTCGTGGATAGAGGTTTTTTGGAAGTAAATAAAACAAGCTCCCGTCTATTGTAATCGAAAACCGAGAGTGGAGGAAATAGCTATGGTGAATCAGGAACGGATTGTCAGCGAGTTTATCGAGCTCGTAAAGGTAGACAGCGAGACGAGACATGAACAGGAAATCAGCAAAGTGCTGAAAGCGAAATTTACGGGGCTTGGTCTTTCAATCGAGGAAGATGACGCGCAGGCCAAAACAGGGCATGGAGCGAACAATTTGTTTGCTTACCTGGAAGGCACGGAGGAAGGCGATGCGCCTACCATTCTTTTTACCTCCCATATGGATACCGTAGCTCCGGGCAACGGAATCAAGCCGCAAATTGACAGTGACGGTTACATACGCAGTGACGGTACAACGATACTTGGCAGCGATGACAAGGCAGGGCTGGCTGCCATGCTGGAGGCCATTCGCGTGTTGAAGGAGAATAACATTCCTCATGGACCTATCCAGTTCGTCATTACGGTAGGAGAGGAATCGGGGCTGCTTGGCGCGCGGAATATGGATGCTTCCAAGCTGAAGGCTTCGTTTGGTTATGCGATTGATTCCAACGGCTCGATCGGTGATATGGCCGTTGCCGCTCCGACTCAGGCGAAAATCATTATGAAGCTCCATGGCAAATCCGCTCATGCCGGCGTGAATCCGGAGGATGGCATCAGTGCGATTCAGGTTGCCGCGAAGGCGATTTCCCGTATGCCGCTAGGACGTATCGACAAGGAGACTACAGCCAATATCGGCAGCTTCGAGGGTGGAGGTGCTACCAATGTCGTCTGTGATTTCGTGAAGCTGATCGCCGAAGCGCGCAGTATCGTGCAGGAAAAGCTGGACCGTCAGGTGGATGCGATGCGAGAGGCGCTGGAGAGTGCTGCAGAGGAATTTGGTGCAAGAGCAGAATTCGAGAGCCAGTTGATTTATCCGGCTTATGTCCATGACGATCAATCTCCGGTTGTCCAGCTGGCCAAATCGGCAGCAACGGCAATTGGACTTACGCCGCGTGCCTTCCACTCCGGTGGCGGCAGTGACGCCAATATTTTCAATGGATTAGGCGTTCCTACCGTAAACCTGGCGGTTGGTTACGAGCATATTCATACGACTAAGGAACAAATCAAGGTTGTTGACCTCGTAAAGATAACAGAGCTGGTCATTGAGATCATTAAGCAAGCAGCTAAAGGTTAAGCAAGCAAAAGCCAAAACGGCTTGTCCCAAGCCGGATGTGCCGTTTATTTCGACTTTTGCGGGGAGAGCAGCTTCTGAAGCGGGATATTCATGCCGGATAGCTTGCGCAGCTGGCTTTGAATCTCCCATGCTTTACCGACCAGTCTCAGCTCATTATTCGTCATATATTGTTTCATCCTTTACACGCTCCTTTGTTTATCCTTATAAGCAATGGATATGTAAAGACGGGACAAGTTATTCAAGAAATCGAGATTTCCGGACAGGGGAGAATTAGGATGAGTCAGAACAACGAGCTGTGGCGCGAAGAAACAATCGGCACAGAACCTATCTTCGAGGGGAAAATGATTACGCTGCAAGTGGATACGGTCGCCATGCCTGACGGCCGAACTGCGACACGCGAGATTGTGAAGCATCCCGGTGCGTCTGCCGTAATGGCGCTTCTGGATGGCAAGCTGCTTGTCGTTGAGCAGTTCCGCAAGCCGCTGGAGAAGTTCCAGATCGAAATTCCCGCAGGCAAGCTCGACGCCGGCGAGGATCCGATGGAAGCCGCAGCACGGGAGCTGGAGGAAGAAACGGGTTACCGGGCGGATGATTTAAAGCTGGTCAGCGCCTTTTTCACCTCACCGGGGTTTGCCGACG
This sequence comes from Paenibacillus glycanilyticus, assembly GCF_023715145.1. Lineage (GTDB taxonomy): Bacteria > Bacillota > Bacilli > Paenibacillales > Paenibacillaceae > Pristimantibacillus > Pristimantibacillus glycanilyticus_A. The sequence goes on from NZ_JAMBNP010000002.1 coordinate 669,068, forward strand.
AGAAGCTGTTCCTGTATTTCGCGGAGAACGTTACGGCGGGCACGCAGCATACGGATGAAGACGAGTATCTGCAGGTAGAAGCGATTACTCTGGAGCAGGCGGAAGCCTATATCGCAGAGGGACGCATAAGCGATGCGAAGACCATTCTGGCCGTATATGCGTGGAAGCTGTATCAATTAACGGGCAAGATATAAAACTTGTCCTGGCCGCTCCTTGCAAGCGTCATACGATGAGTAAAGGGTTCATACACTTTATCATCGGGACAAGGGGGGAAGTGTGCCATGCGTTCGCCAGCTTTTCAAGACGCGGTGAAAAACCAGCTGACTTTATATGTCTTTGTAGCGGTGTTGTTTGTTGTAGGAGCTATATTCGGCGGGCTGATGGTCAACGCTTTGACGCTGGAGCAGCAGCAGGATTTGGCCACGGACGTGAGTCAATATATCAGGCTCGTAAGCACCGGCGCGACGCCCGATGCGGCGCAGTCGTTCTGGGACAGCTTTATTTTCCATGGCAAATGGCTGTTTCTGTTATGGTTCCTTGGCATAACCGTAGTAGGAATACCGTTTGTGCTTGCCCTTGATTTTCTTAAAGGAGCGCTGGTCGGCTTCGCGGTAGGCTCGCTGATCTCCCAGCATGCCTGGAAGGGCGTGCTGTTCTCGCTAGCTTCCGTCGCGCCGCCGAATCTGATCGTAGTGCCTGCTATTATGATCACTAGCGTTGCTGCGATTACCTTCTCGACATTTGTCATCAAGAACCGTCTGTTGCAGCAAAAAGGTGCTTTGGCGCCACAAATCGCCACCTTCACGTCAACAGCACTGCTGATGCTGCTGCTTCTCGCAGGGGCGTCCCTGCTCGAGGCGTATCTGTCGCCCTACTTCATACAGTGGGCTGCACCATATCTGAATTCTAATCAAATATAGATATTTTCTTATGAACTCGGCTTGGAATTCTATGGATATAAACGCGCTTATCAGTCCGAAGAATGGCGAAGCAGGCCTATTTCGACAGGGGCTGGAACAGGCGTCTGACGGCAAAATGTTTGACTTTAGGAATGGTTAACCCCTATAATGAAAGCAAACGTTTCCTGATGTTGGCGCAGACATGTGGTAGGGGGGAAATCATGGAAGCCCGGATTGAGAAGATAAAACAACAGTTGCAGTCGCAGGGCTACAAATTAACCCCGCAGCGTGAAGCAACGGTTCGTGTACTGCTTGAGAATGAAGAAGATCACTTAAGCGCCGAAGATGTGTTCATGCTCGTAAAGGACAAGGCCCCGGAAATTGGCCTCGCTACTGTATATCGCACGCTCGAATTGCTGAGCGAGATGCATGTGGTTGAGAAACTTAACTTTGGTGACGGGGTTGCCCGCTATGATCTACGTACGGATAGCAGCAAGCACCATCATCATCATCTGATTTGCGTACAGTGCGGCGCAATGGACGAGATTAAGGAAGACTGGCTTCTTCCTCTGGAAGAACGGCTGGAGCAGGAATATGGCTTTACCGTTATCGACCATCGTCTTGACTTCCAAGGCGTTTGTCACCGCTGTAATGCAAATAACGACAAATCAAATGAATAAACGGCTTTGCTGCCCAGCGTAACTGGACGGCAAAGCCGTTTTGGCGTTTAATAACCGATTGCCTTATTATACGCGGTCGAGCTGCAGCAGACCGGCCCCTTGCTCATCCTCCGTCTCGGACGGAAGAGGAAGCGCCCAGCCTTTCAATTGCTCCGCGACTTGCGCGGGGGTCAGACCGGATTGCCTCGACAGGAGCAATGCGACTCCGCCTGCCGCATGCGGGGCAGACATGCTGGTGCCCGACAGCGTCATATATCCTCCGTTAAGCCACGTTGACTTGATCTGCTCCCCGGGAGCAGCCAGATCAATGCCTGTGCCCCGGCTGCTAAAGCCCGTCACTTTATTCGAAAGGTTGGTGGCGGCAATCGCTATCGTCTCCGGAAAAGACGCTGGAACGTCGATCATGCCATTGTCCTCCGTACCCGAATTGCCGGCAGAGGCAACAATTACGATGCCTTGATTGTAAGCTTTTGTAATGACCTCGCGCAGCGCCCGGCTGACGGCCGTGCCAACAAGACCAAAGCTCATGTTGATTACGTCCATCTTATTGCGGATACACCAGTCAACACCGGCAATAATGCTGGATACATATCCGCCTCCGCGACTGTCCAAGGCTTTTACCGCGTAAAGCTCCACATCCGGAGCTACCCCTTTTATCCCATCGAGTCCTTTGGCAGCGGTAATGCCGGCCACATGGGTGCCGTGGCCGTTATCGTCGGCGTAGCTGCCGCCCCGCATGGTATTGACTCCTCCGGCAATCTGCAGGTTTGGATGCGCTGCAATTCCCGTATCAATAATCGCGACTTTAATCTTGCCGCCGGTTGTCCGCGGCCAAGCTTCATTGGCTTTTACCCGACAAATGTTCCAGGTCAAATCGGGAGGGCATGTCGACAGAGTATGAGCCTTCTTTCGATTGGCCGATTGCTTATGCTTCCTGAACAGGTGAACCCGGATCCGCACGTCGCTCTCAACCCGTTTCACTTCAGGGTGTTTGGAAATGGATTTCCATGAACGGCGTTTGTCAAAATGGCAGCCGATCGTCCGGAGAGAAGGCATCCTTTTATAGGGCTTTAAACCTTTTATCCGGAGCTTTCTAAGGCATTTTTTATAAGATAGACCCGTTTTGAAGGTAATCAGTTTACGAACCGTATGTTTGGATGGGGCCCGCTTGGAGCTTGTGAACAGCAGCTTTTCCAGCTTTGGCATATACATTCTCCTATTCGTTCTATATGAAGATCGAGAGTAGCCAGTAAAAGAAAATGTGCTTGTTCAGTGTATGGGAACCCCGCTAAGTTCGTTATGGTCAACCGTACAAAATAACAGCACATATTTTTTGTTCCAGCTGGAAAAGGTACGCTTAAGGACTAACATTTGTCCCTCAAGTTTCATACAACATAGTAGATAGTGCGCCACATCCAAGGAGGGGGAAGCTTATGATTATCGGCGTTCCGAAGGAAATTAAAGCGAGCGAATACCGTGTTGCTCTTACCCCGGCAGGCGTAACCATGCTGAAGGCGGCAGGCCATAAGGTGATTGTGGAGACGAAAGCCGGCGAAGGAAGCGGATTTGAAGATTGGGATTATGAACGGGAAGGCGCAGAGATTCGGCACGCGGCAGCGGAGGTGTGGAGCGAAGCGGACATGATCATGAAGGTCAAGGAGCCGTTGAAGGAAGAGTTCTCCTACTTTCGTGAAGGGCTGATCCTATTTACGTATTTGCATTTGGCGGCAGCTCCCGAGCTTGCCAAAGCGTTAATGGACAGCGGAGTTACGGGAATTGCGTATGAGACCATACAGCTTGCGAACGGCAGCTTGCCGTTGTTGACGCCGATGAGCGAAGTTGCAGGTCGTATGTCCGTACAGGTTGGATCGCAATTTCTTGAAGCGTTCCACGGCGGCCGCGGCGTACTGCTTGGCGGCGTTCCTGGCGTGCCGCCGGCAGAGGTTGTTATTATCGGTGGAGGAATTGTAGGGACTAATGCTGCCAAGATCGCACTAGGAATGGGCGCCAACGTCGTTATTTTGGAAAAAAGCACGGATCGAATGAGATACCTGGATGATGTCTTCGGCGGACGTATCCATACGGTTATGTCGAGTCCTTATAATATTGCGGAGGCGGTCGGCAAAGCAGACCTCCTCATTGGCGCGGTCTTGATTCCGGGAGCCAAGGCCCCTCACCTGGTCACGGAAATGATGGTTCAGTCCATGAAAAAAGGCTCCGTAATCGTAGATGTAGCCGTAGATCAAGGCGGCTCAATTGCCACGGTTGACCGGCCAACGACGCATAAGGATCCGATCTACATCAAGCATGGGGTCATTCATTATGCGGTAGCAAACATTCCGGGGGCGGTTCCGCGCACATCGACCTTTGCCCTGACGAATGTAACAATGCCTTATGCCCTTGATCTGGCGAGCCGAGGCTGGGAGGCCGTTAAAGGCAGTAAACCTCTGCAAAAAGGTGTTAATACCCATCGCGGGACGGTTACCTATGAGCCGGTTGCTGCTGCTTCAGGACTGCCCTATACACCTGTGGAGCGCTGGCTGGACAGCATCGCATTTGATCAGCTGGAGCCTTGAGCTAGCGGCATAGGCGATAGCCCTGGTCTAACCGCCTTGCTTCCCTCATAGATTGTTACGGATGGACAACCGTAATGATGATAATAAAGGGGGAAGGCAGAATGGTCCTCTCGCTGCGCAAATGGTTGAGCCGCATTTTGTTTGTGGTAATATTCACCTTACTTTTACTGATCGTGACGGGCAGCTACCGCTGGCTGGTTGACGTAATAGCGCCCGTCCACCCTTATAAGACGCCTAAGGGCGAAGCGCTGAAAGTCTTTCAGGCTGACCCTGCGGCAGCCGAGAAGGGCAGCCTCACAGACCGTCTGCGGTGGTTTTATTGGTACGGAGAATAGTTAAACCCATTAAGAAATAAAGTGCAAAAAGCAGGATTTGCTCTGCCGGTTGTGGAATAGTTGTATAGCAGGATAACTTGCTCGCAGACAATGGCTAAAGTCCTATGTTATAGCCTTGATCATCTTTCTGTAACGAAAGGAACCGGCATGAAAGCTCAAGTACAATCCTTTATACAATATCTAATGAATGAGCGCGCCTTATCGAGCAGTACGCTGGAATCGTACGGCCGCGACTTGCAAGGCTTGCTCGACTATCTGGAACAGCAATCGGTTGCGAATGTGGCTGACGTTCAGCGTCACCATTTGTCGCATTATTTACTGCGTCTAAAAGAGAGCGGGCGCAAGACCTCTACCATTTCCCGGCATATTGCATCCATACGCGCCTTTTTTCATTATTTGGCGGTAAACGGATATATTCAGCTTAATCCCGCCATCTACATAGAGTCGCCTAAGCAGGAAAAGAAAGAACCCAATGTCCTGTCGGTCGAGAACGCCGGCCTCTTGCTAGAAACTCCGCAGCCTGTAACGGCTGCCGGGAAGAGAGACAAAGCGATGCTGGAGCTGCTGTACGCAACCGGAATCCGCGTGTCCGAGCTTATTTCTCTGGATGTCGACAGCGTAAATTCGCAATTAAACATTATCCGGTGCGTCGGCAGCGGCATGAAGGAACGGATTATTCCGTTTGGACGGATGGCCGCGGCCGCATTGGAAGATTATTTGCATAATGGCAGACAGGAGCTTTTGAGACAATCGGAGGACGAGCCTGCCTTGTTCCTTAATCAGCTGGGTACCCGCATGACCCGGCAGGGCTTCTGGAAGATGGTCAAGAAGTATGCGAAGGAAGCGGGAATCGCGGAAGAGATCACCCCGCATACGCTGCGCCATTCCTTTGCGGCGCATTTGCTGGAGAACGGAGCCGATCTACGCGCGGTCCAGGAGCTGCTTGGGCATGCGGATATTTCGACCACGCAGCGTTACACCAGGTTGTCTAAGGTAAGAATGAAGGATGTATACTCGAATTCGCATCCAAGAGCATGAAGTAAGAATTGCGACAAAAAGCATGTCGCAATTCTTAGGTTTACGCTTACGAAGTAAGAATTGCAACAAAAACCATGTCGCAATTCTTTTGGGAGGTAATAATCATGAAATTTGAACGTATTGCAGTTATCGTACTGGACAGTGTAGGAATCGGAGAACTGCCGGACGCACCGTCATTCGGAGACAGCGGATCCCATACGCTTGGCCATATTATCGAGCGCGTGCCTACGATAGAGCTGCCTAATATGCGCCGCTGGGGTCTTGACCGAATCGCGGCATTGTCCGACTGGAAGCCGGAAGGAGAGGCTGCTGCTTATTATGGCAAAATGGCCGAAGTATCGGTTGGCAAAGATACGATGACCGGGCATTGGGAGCTGATGGGACTCAACATTACCGTGCCGTTCCAAACTTTCCCCGAAGGCTTTCCGGCTGAGCTGATTGATGCGTTCGAAGAGCGTACCGGCCGCAAAGTCATCGGCAATAAGCCGGCAAGCGGAACCGAAATACTGGACGAGCTTGGGGCAGAGCAAATGGAGACAGGTGCCTGGATCGTCTACACATCTGCGGACAGCGTGTTCCAGATTGCCGCCCACGAAGAGATTATCCCGCTCGAAGAGCTGTACCGCGGCTGCGAGATCGCCCGTGAGCTTACGATGGATGAACGCTTTGCGGTGGGAAGAGTGATAGCAAGGCCGTACGAAGGTACGCCCGGAGCATTCAAGCGGACGCCTAATCGCCATGATTATGCCGTCAAGCCGCCTGAAGCAACGGTGCTGGATCTGCTGAAGGATAACGGATACGACACCATCGCAATCGGCAAAATCAATGACATCTTTGACGGAGAAGGTATAACGGCCACAACGTCGACAAAAAGCAATGCCGACGGGATTGCCCAAACCATTGAGGCGCTGAAGAAGCCATTCAAAGGCCTGCTGTTCACGAATCTTGTTGATTTCGATTCCTTGTACGGCCATCGGCGCGATCCGGAAGGTTACGCGAAGGCTCTGGAGGAATTTGACCGGGCTATTCCAGAACTGGAGAGCACGCTTGGGCCAAGAGATCTGCTGATCGTTACCGCCGACCATGGCAATGATCCGGTCCATCCCGGAACGGACCATACCCGCGAATACGTGCCCGTCCTGCTGTACAGTCCGGCGTTTGCCAAGCCGGAGCAGCTGGAGACGAGAACAACCTTCTCGGATCTGGGCGCAACCATCGCCGACAATTTCGGTGTGCCGACACCGCCGAACGGCATCAGCTTCTTGAAGCTTCTTCATGCAAAAGAATAGATAAGGATAAGAGGAGGAACTTACGATGAGTTCTACAACGATGACGGCAGCACAAATTAAAGAGGCTGCTTCCTATATTGCCGGCCGTGTGCAGGTGAAGCCGGAGATTGGCCTGATTATGGGCTCCGGTCTTGGCGTGCTTGGCGATCATATTGAGAATGCGGTAACTATCGATTACAGCGACATTCCGCATTTTCCGGTATCGACGGTTGAAGGCCATGCAGGCGAGCTGTTGGTAGGCACATTGTCGGGAAGAGCGGTAGTTCTTATGCGCGGCAGATTCCATATGTACGAAGGCTACGGCCCGCAGCTTACGGCATTCCCCGTCCGAGTCATGAAGGCGCTAGGCGTTGCGTCGCTGCTTGTAACAAACGCAGCGGGCGGCGTTAACCTGAATTATGAAGCCGGCAATCTCATGCTGATCTCGGATCATTTGAATATGACGGGCAAGAGCCCTCTGATCGGACCTAACGACAATGAGCTTGGCGTAAGGTTCCCGGATATGTCCGAGGCATACAGCAAGCGTCTCCGCGCAATTGCGCGGGAAATAGCAGCCCAACAAGGCTTGAAGCTCCAGGAAGGCGTCTATGCGGGACTGCTTGGACCTTCTTACGAGACGCCTGCCGAAATTCGCATGCTGCGCGTGTTGGGTGCAGATGCTGTCGGCATGTCGACCGTTGCGGAAGTTATCGCGGCCCGTCATTCGGGTATTGAAGTGCTTGGCATTTCCTGTATCAGCAACATGGCGGCGGGGGTGCTTGACCAGCCATTGTCTCATGAAGAGGTTATGGAGACAACCGAGCGGGTAAAAGGCGAATTCCTGGCGCTGGTTAAAGAATTAATCCGACAATTCTAATGGGTGATTGTAATAAAATTGTAATAATTAGCTCGACGGAATATGACAGTATTTGATGGCGGTGTCGTCGTATAATGTCCATGATTATGGGATGATGGAGTGGAGAGACATGGACAAGCAATTACTCATCGAAATTGAGCAGTTGCGAGGGAAAATGGTTGAAAAAGCAATGAAAAAGAAAACCTTTGTACATCGTGAAGTGCTCCAGCTAAGCCAAATGCTGGACGAGCTTATCGTTCGGGAGCAAGTGCTGCGGGCGCGTGCAGTGAAATGATTGCGCAGCAGAAACGGAGTGGATAACATGCGTGCAGTAGATCTTATACAAAAGAAGCGGGACAGCGGGGAGCTGACTGCAAAAGAATTGACGTTTCTGGTGGATGGCTATTGCGATGGAGGCATTCCGGATTACCAGATGTCGGCTTGGGCGATGGCGGTTCTCTTTCGGGGAATGACGCCGGCTGAGACGGCAGCTCTGACATTGGCAATGGCGAATTCGGGAGATCAGGTAGACCTGGCTCCAATCGCCGGCGTGAAGGTGGACAAACACAGTACTGGCGGTGTAGGCGACAAGACTACGCTTATTATCGCCCCGCTTGTAGCCTCGGTTGGCGTACCGGTTGCCAAGATGTCGGGAAGAGGCCTTGGTCATACAGGGGGAACGATCGACAAATTGGAATCGATTGCAGGTTTTCAGACGGAGCTATCGAGGGAGAAATTCCTCGAACAGGTCAATGAGATTGGCCTTTCCGTTATCGGACAAAGCGGAAATCTGGCGCCTGCTGACAAAAAACTGTATGCGCTGCGGGATGTGACGGCTACCGTCGAATCCATTCCGTTGATCGCAAGCTCCGTAATGAGCAAGAAGATCGCAGCCGGTGCCGATGCCATTGTGCTTGACGTAAAGACGGGCAGCGGCGCATTCATGAAGACGGTGGAGGATTCCGAGAAGCTGGCGCAGGCTATGGTTGAGATCGGTACGCAGGTAGGCCGCCAAACGGCTGCCGTTATCAGCGATATGGACCAGCCGCTTGGCTTTGCGATTGGCAACGCGCTTGAAGTGCGCGAGGCGATCGAGACGCTGCAGGGCAATGGCCCGGCTGATCTTACGGAGCTGTGCCTGACGCTTGGCGCGCATATGGTCGTGCTCGGCAAGAAGGCCGCAACGGTTGCCGAAGCGAAGGAGCTGCTGCAGCGCAAGCTGGATAACGGCGAGGCATTAGCCAAGTTCAAACAGTTTATTGCCGCGCAAGGCGGAGAAGCTGCCGTAGCAGATGATGTTACGTTATTGCCGCAGGCTGCGGAGCTGGTTGAAGTTAAGGCTGCTGCTGCAGGTTATGTGTCCGCAATCGAAGCGGAACAGCTTGGCATTGCCGCGATGCTGCTGGGAGCCGGACGGGCAACCAAGGAAGCGGCTATTGATTATTCGGTTGGGATCACGATCCGCAAAAAGGTTGGAGATCCGGTCAGCGAAGGGGATACGCTTGCAGTGCTGCATACCCGAGCTAACGATGCCGCGGTAGAAGAGGTAACGGTTAAAGTCCGCGAAGCCTATACCCTGTCAGCGGAGAAGCCTGAAGAACGTCCGTTGCTGTTATCCGTCGTTACGGCGGAGGGAACTAAACGTTATTAGATCTTAATATTCCAAAACGCCTTGCTCCTTGATTGGAGTAAGGCGTTTTTTTTCGCGCAAGCGAGATTCGACATCAATCGCGTGGAATATTTTTCATGAAAGAGGTCAAGACTGGAGAAGACAATATAGCCCAAATGCGGTGTTAAGTCTCAAAGCGACAAAGAACCGCATCATCTTTGGAGGAGACCTGCTCATGAAAAAAGTTTGTACGAAGCTGTTCATTCTATTCGCCGCATTTGCCCTTACCGCGATGCCGGCTGCTGCTAGCGCTAATGCTGTTACGAATGCAAAGGAGCCCGTTCCTGGCGCTCCGGGACAGCAGCTGCAAGCCTCATCGCTCGATCTAGCGCCTTCTGCACGCTCGGCGGTCTTAATGGACGCTGACAGCGGAACGGTTATTTTTGAGAAGGACAGCAACGTCAAGCTCCCTCCGGCGAGCATTACGAAAGTCATGACGATGCTGCTGATTATGGAAGCATTGGACGACGGGAAAATCAAGCTGACCGACAAAGTTCCGACAAGCGAATATGCCGCGTCTATGGGCGGTTCGCAGATCTTCCTCGAGCCTGGTGAAGAAATGTCTGTTGACGAAATGCTGAGAGGGATCGCGCTTGCTTCCGGCAATGATGCTTCTGTAGCCATGGCCGAGAAGCTTGCTGGAACGGAGCAGCAATTTGTTGCCATGATGAATGAGAAGGCACAGCAGCTTGGTTTGCAGAACACGCATTTTGCCAACTGCAATGGCTTGCCCGCTGCCGATCACTACACCTCCGCGCATGATATTGCGGTTATGTCCCGCGAGCTGCTCAAGCATTCCGAGATTACGAAGTATACCGGAATGTATCAGGATTATTTGCGCAAATCGTCCGAGAAACCGTTCTGGCTCGTGAATACGAACAAGCTGGTTCGATTCTACAGCGGGGCGGACGGTCTCAAAACAGGCTTCACGAATGAAGCGAAATTCTGTTTGACGGCAACAGCCAAGCGTGACAATCTGCGCGTTATCGCTGTCGTTATGGGTGAGCCAAACACCAAGACGCGCAATGCCGAAGTATCGCAAATGCTCGACTATACGTTTGCGCAATATACGACCCATCCTATCTTCAAAGAAGGAGACACGATGGGAACGGTCAAAATCGAGAAGGGCGCCGTGCGGGAACTGCCGCTTGTTGCGAAGCATCCGTACAGCATTCTGCTGAAGAAAGGCGCAGCTACGCAGGATATTCGTTACGAGCTGCAAATCAATCAGCCGCTGAAAGCGCCGGTGGCAATTGGTCAGTCAATCGGTAAGCTGGTCGTCTATCAAGGCGATCAAATCGTGAAGGAATTCCCGGTGGATGCGCCGCAGTCCATTGATAAAGCAGGCTGGTGGAAATTGCTGAAAAGGTCGTTTAGCGGACTTTTCTAATAGCGTATTTTGTCAGCTTCTAGCGCTCTGCTTCTAGTTTTGTCGCCGTGCAGGAAACCTCGGGCTATATGGAGAATTCGTAGTTCGATCCAAAAGCGAAGCCTAAAGGAGTTGAACGGCGACAATGAGTTTGCAAGCAGAACTGGAGCATTACCGAAACGTATTGATCGTGCGTCTCCGCGGAGAGCTCGACCATCATACAGCGGACATTGTCCGCAACAAGATGGAAGCGGAGATCATTAGAGGCGAAAGCCACCACATTATTCTCAGCCTGAAGGATCTGCAGTTTATGGACAGCTCCGGATTAGGCGTCATTTTGGGCAGATACAAGCAGATTCGCAGCAAAGGCGGCAAAATGGTCGTATGTGATGTGAACCCTAGTGTCTACCGCCTCTTTGAAATGTCGGGGTTGTTTAAAATAATGAACATTTACGACAATGAAAGAATGGCGATTTCTAGTCTGGAGGTGGTCTCGTAATGGGACGCAACGAAATGACGTTAACCTTTAGCGCCCGGTCGGAGAATGAGGCGTTTGCGCGTATCGCGGTGGCCTCGTTCGTGTCGCAGCTGGATCCGACGCTGGAGGAGCTGAACGATCTGAAGACAGCCGTGTCCGAAGCGGTCACCAATTCTATTATTCATGGCTATGACAGCGATCCTGTTGGCAAAGTGACGATTGAAGCCTCCATTGACGGCGACGTGGTGTCCATTGAGATTTATGACAATGGCCGCGGCATTGAAGATTTGGAGCTGGCTCGCCAGCCGCTCTTTACCTCCAAGCCGGAAATGGAACGTTCGGGTATGGGCTTTACGATTATGGAAAATTTCATGGACCGTTTTGAAGTGACCAGTGAGCTGGGCCAAGGTACGCGCGTAGCTATGCTTAAGCGTATTGAATCGAAAAAAGCGCTGTATAACTAGCGTATAGGGGTTGAACCTCATGGATGTCGATTTGAAGCAAACGGCTCAGCCGTATTTGGATGATGCGGAAGTCAAACGCTTGATAGCGTTAAGTCAATCCGGCGATACGCTCGCCCGGGATACGCTTGTACAATGTAACATAAGGTTAGTTTGGTCAGTCGTCCAGCGGTTCATCAACCGCGGATACGAGCCGGAGGATCTGTTCCAAATCGGGTGTATCGGGTTGCTGAAGTCTGTCGACAAGTTCGATCTGTCCTATGATGTGAAGTTCTCTACCTATGCGGTGCCGATGATTATCGGCGAGATTCAGCGCTTTTTGCGTGATGACGGTACGCTTAAGGTCAGTCGTTCACTGAAAGAGACGGCGAATAAGGTTCGGAAAATGAAGGATGAGCTCTCCAAGACGCTTGGCCGGCTGCCAACCGTCAGTGAAGTAGCCGACCGGCTTGGCATTACGCCGGAGGATGTTGTCTTCGCGCAGGAGGCTAACAAGCCGCCTACATCTATTCACGAAACCGTATTCGAGAATGACGGAGACCCGATTACGCTGATGGATCAGATCGCGGATGATTCGCAGGAGCGTTGGTTCGATAAGCTCGCATTACTCGAGGCGATCGAAGGCCTCAGCGAACGTGAGCGCCTGATCGTATACTTACGTTATTACCGTGACAAGACCCAATCCGAAGTCGCCAGCCGCCTCGGGATATCCCAGGTTCAGGTGTCGAGGTTGGAGAAGAAAATTTTGCAGTCTATACGAGAACAAATTGCCCAATGAGACAGCAATTTGTTCTTCGTAGAAAAAAGACCAAATGGCGAACCCGTCAGCTTAGATGCTGCGAGGCCATTTGGTCTTTCTTTTTCATCTCACTGTATCGAATTACTTTATCCCCATGCAGCCGCAGCTTGTCCTCGAACGCCGGTCTGTTCCGCTCGAAATCCCGGGTCCATGTAAACATCATTCTGAGCATGCGAAGATCGGGGTTATAGTGACATTGCTCCATGCCAAGCTTCTGTTTCGCGAAGCGAGACAGGATCCTCCATTTGCGTACCCATACAGAGGTGTCCATATAGATGATTGTATCAGCCATCCGGTAGAGGCATTGATACGAATCCCTGTCCGTCCCTTCGAATATCCAGGAGCCGGCTTTGTCGATTTCCTTGATCACTTCAAGCTGCTCTTCGGCGGTTCGCTTTGTTCGCCCGGAAGGTGTCCGGTGATGGACGATGGCATCCAGCTCGCACCAAGAAATATGAAGCTCCTCGGATAATCGCCTGGCTAGAGTGGTTTTGCCGCTGGCCACAATACCCGCAATAAATATTTTTCTCATCCGATCTCTTTATCCTTGCCTAAGCGCTTCAAAAACCTATCGGCCTCTCCGGGCGACTTTAGAATAATAACCTGCTTTTCGCCGGACAATTGTTGAATCTTACTTAATATTTCGGGTTTTCTTGTTTTCGGATATTCCCAAATCCATTTCAGAAACGGCAGATCGACTTTTTCCCTGCAGTCCGGCCCCATGTCCGGTCTCGCTCTATTCCGGTATTGAATGGCTCTTTTGACCGCGCGATACATACATAAAAGTCTGGGGAAATCCAGGTAAACAATCGTATCGGCGGCATGCAGCCGGATATCCATGGTCCCTCCGTAATTACCGTCGATTATCCATTTATCTTGTTGGACCAACTCGCTTTGGACCCTTATCTGTTCTTCCTTCGGCACGCTTACCCAGTTAGCCTTCCAGAACATGGCATCCAGATGAGATACCTCCTGGTCAAGCAGCTTTCCAAGCTTTCTGGCCAAGGTGGATTTACCCGCCCCGCCCGAGCCTATGATTGCTATCTTTTTCATCTGTATCCTCCTGTAGTTATGCAATGGTTCTTTAGTAATTCCATCCAATGAGTGCTATTCCTTGTCAGCATGCAAAAGTTCTTGAAAGCCTTATTTCTTTATTTTACCTCTATAAGCATGACTATCCGGTATCTCCTTTTCTCATACTAACAGGGAACTAAACCCTATGCGGGAACAAAGGAATGATGACAGATGGACGCAATCCAGCCATCCGCCCTCTATCTTCGTCTTAAGAGAAAAGTAAACATCCGGCCGGAGCGGAGCGTTACGCTGGGACAAGTGTCGAGGCTGCTCGCGCCGACAGAGGAACTGGAGGAGCAGTTGAACGAACTGGTGCTGTACCGCCATCACAAAGGGGACGGCAACCGCGTTGTCATTGATCTGCTTCAGATCGTGCGCGTCGTCAGGGAAGCGGCTCCCGGGCTGTCCGTGGAAGCTTATGGCGATCCTCAAGTGCTGATTATGATATCGCCTAAGCCTCAGAAGCCGCGTATTGTCGTCCTTATATTCGCTTGGCTGCTGCTCTTTTTCGGAGCGGGACTTGCGATTATGAATTTTCATACCGACGTCAGCATGAAAGAGGTTCATATCCGGATTGTCGAGCTGCTGACCGGTGAGCGTACCGATCATCCTCTATGGTTTCAGGTTCCTTATTCGCTTGGAATTGGTCTTGGGATGATCCTTTTCTTTAACCATCTTTTCAAGAAAAGGTTCAATGAAGAGCCTAACCCGCTGGAGGTGGAGCTGTACACGTATCAGGAAAATGTGAACGCGTATGTCATTGCCGACGAGATGCGCAAAAAAAACAATCAGCACGGCGAGCGGGGCGGGGACGATGGGTGAATGGTTAATGCATCTGTTTGTTATGCTGCTTGGCCTGTCGGGAGGCCTAGCTGTCGGAAGCGGGCTGGTAGCATTCCTGATCGTACTGGATCTGATCCCAAGGCTTGCTCAAATCGCTTATGCTTACCGCTTGTCTATCTGGTTCGAGTCCGCGGTTATTTGCGGCTCCATGTATTGGACGTTTGCTGATTTTATGGACTGGCGCTTGTCGCTGCCCAAGGTTGCCGTGTTAACCGTATCCGGATTAATGGCCGGCGTCTTTGTCGGCATGCTGGCAGGGGCTCTGACGGAGGTCATGAATGTATTGCCGATTCTGGCGAAGCGAATGAATCTGTCCGATTATCTGGTTGGACTGGTCATGGCGATGGTGCTCGGCAAGACGCTGGGCTCTTTGTTTGACTGGCTGTTTTTCCAGTGGTAGCAAGTATAACAGGCATGGAGGTTGATGACGATGACGGACCGGGAAAAAGACAGGGAGCACTCCAATGGAGAGCCCCCGTACATGTACATACCGGAAGAACAAAGGAACGAAGAGCAGGGGATGGCCATTCCGACTCCTCCTTTTGAGTTAACGAAAAACACGGATAAACCAGGCAAGACTCAAGTCAGGAAAGAGTCTGCCAAGGATGATGTCATCCCCGACAGCCTGGACGAGGTCTTCGAACGGCTAGAGAATGAGGTCGGCTATAAAGTAAGCTTTGATATCGTCGTGCGCGAAATGACGTTTGGAGACAGACGGGTTGCTTTTTTCTATATGAACGGTTTGGCCAAGGATACGATTCTGACGGAAGTCCTGAAACGGCTTACGTACTTGCAGCCCGATGAGGTTACCGGCGATGCCTTTCACGAGTTCATGAACCTGTACGTGCCTGCCGCACAAGTCGAGAAGAAGGAAAAATGGAACGAGATGCTGACCTTCGTCCTGTCGGGCGCAACGGCAATGTTCATAGATAAAGAACCTAACGTCATTATCATAGACGCGAAAGCCTTCCCGGCGCGGAACCCGGAGGAGCCGTCACTCGAGAGGGTTGTCCGCGGCAGCCGCGACGGCTTTGTAGAGACGATGATGATGAACGTCTCGCTCGTCCGCAGACGTCTGCGTGACCCGCAGCTCAGATACGAGCTTGTCCGGGTCGGAGAGCGCACGCAATCCGATATTTGTATTGCCTACATCAATGATCTGGCCGATCCGGAGCTGGTCAAATCGATTAAGGATAAAATCGAGCTTGTGCATATTGACGGCCTGCCGCTGGCTGACAAGCAGCTGGAGGAAGCGACTGTGCAGCGGGGATGGAATCCTTTCCCTCTGGTCCGATATTCAGAGCGCCCGGATGTTGTGGCAGCCCATTTGCTTGAAGGCTCCGTCGTTGTCTTTGTGGATACGTCGCCAAGCGCAATGATCCTGCCCACCACCTTCTTTGATCTGATCCAGCACGCCGAGGAGAACCGGCAGACTCCGTTTATCGGTACCTATCTGCGTTGGGTCCGGTTTCTCGGGATATTTTCCTCCCTGTTCCTGCTGCCGCTGTGGCTCCTGTTTGTCATTCATCCCGAGCTTAAGCCGCAGGCACTTGGATTTCTTGGACCGGAGAAGATCGGGAAGCTGCCGCTTATCGTACAGTTCCTCATCGTAGAAGTCGGCGTTGATCTCATGAGGCTTGCCTCCGTCCATACGCCTTCTACGCTGGCCACAGCTGTATCGCTCGTTGCAGCCATCATGGTTGGCGATATCGCGGTCAAGACCGGGCTGTTTATCAATGAAGTCATTCTCTACATGGCCATTGCGGCTGTGGGAATGTTCGCCACGCCAAGCTATGAGCTTGGACTTGCCAACCGGATCGTG
The DNA here is from genome assembly GCF_023715145.1 of Paenibacillus glycanilyticus. GTDB lineage: Bacteria > Bacillota > Bacilli > Paenibacillales > Paenibacillaceae > Pristimantibacillus > Pristimantibacillus glycanilyticus_A. Next base: position 685,235 of record NZ_JAMBNP010000002.1, read on the forward strand.
CGGCTGATCCTCATTCTCGCGGTGTCGATATTCCATGTGCCCGGTTTTATCGTCGCAACAACCGCGATACTCATGCTGCTGTGCATGCAGCGTTCGTTTAACCGTCCGTATATGTGGCCGTTTATTCCGTTCGATTACCGGGCCATGTGGAATATCATTGTAAGGAAGCCGGTGCTCAAAAACCGCACCCGGCCTAATCTGCTCCGCCCGCAGCAAAGCGATAAAATGCCGCGTTCCGAGTAGAAGCTAAGAAATACAAATGAAATGTGAATTTATCCATTTCTCTCATGGTTAAGTTACGATATACTGTGGCTATTGGTGTAAATCGTAACTAACTTCTATTACGTTCTTGTAGTAGATATCCAAGGGGGAAATGACTCATGTACTTACATGGCACAAGCAAAATTAATGCCCAAGGGCATTTGGAAATTGGCGGCGTCGACACGGCTGATCTGGCGAAGGAGTACGGCACGCCGCTGTACATCGTAGACGAGGCGCTTGTTCGTCAGCGCGCGAACGAATACGTATCGGCTTTTAAAGCTTCGGGACTGAAATTCCAGGTTGCCTATGCGAGCAAAGCGTTTTCCGTAATGGCAATGTGCGCGATCGCCGAACAAGAAGGTTTGTCGCTTGACGTTGTATCCGACGGCGAGCTGTACACTGCTCTGCAAGCCGGCTTCCCTGCGGGCCGCATTCACTTCCATGGCAACAACAAAACGCCGGACGAAATCAACATGGCGCTGGACGCTAACATCGGCTGTTTCGTTGTAGACAACTTCGTGGAGCTGCATCTGCTGAATGCTCTTGCCGCCGACAAAGGCAAAACGGTAAAAATTCTGTTCCGCATCACTCCGGGCGTTGAAGCACATACGCATGAATACATCTCGACCGGCCAGCAAGATTCGAAGTTTGGCTTTGACCTTGGCAACGGCGCAGCGAAGCAAGCGATTAAGGAAGCGCTTGAGCTTTCGAACATCGAAATTCTTGGCGTTCATTCCCATATCGGCTCCCAAATCTTCGAAGTAGACGGCTTCCGCATGGCGGTTGACAAGGTAGCGGCGTTTGCTGTTCAAATCCGTGAAGAGCTTGGCCATACGTTCCAGGTCATCAACCTTGGCGGCGGCTTTGGCATCCGTTACGTGGAAGGCGACACGCCGCTTCCGGTATCCCAATACGTTGCCGCAATTACGGATGCGATTATCTCGAACTTCACGGCTGCAAACTTCCCATTGCCTGAGATCTGGGTTGAGCCGGGCCGCAGCATTGTGGGCGACGCGGGTACTACCCTGTACACGGTTGGCACAATGAAAGAAATTCCGGGCGTGCGCAAATATATCGCTGTAGACGGCGGCATGATGGATAATCCTCGTCCGGCTCTGTATCAATCCCGTTACGAGGCGGTTCTGGCGAACCGTGCAGGCGAAGCGAATACAGAGACGGTTACCGTTGCAGGTAAAGCATGCGAGAGCGGCGACAAGCTGATTATCGACCTTGAGCTGCCAAAAGCGGAGACAGGCGACCTGCTTGCCGTATTCTGTACGGGTGCTTACAACTACGCTATGGCGAGCAACTACAACCGTTTCCGCCGCCCTGCAGTCGTATTCGTAAAAGACGGCCAATCCGACCTTGTCGTACAACGCGAATCGCTTGAAAACATCGTTGGAAACGACGTTATTCCGGCAAGACTTCGCAAATCGCTTGCTAAGTAAGGGCGATTTTTGGTAACGTAGTCTTATTCGGAAAAGAAAGGTAGATGTTACAAATGGCTAAACAAGCAAAAATCACACTTGAGAACGGCGCAGAGGTTATTCTCGATCTGTTCGACCAAGATGCTCCAAATACGGTAGCAAACTTCGAAAAGCTTGTAAACGAAGGTTTCTATAACGGTCTGGTATTCCACCGCGTTATCCCTGGCTTCGTTGCACAAGGCGGCTGCCCTAACGGCACGGGCACTGGTGGCCCTGGCTACACAATCAACTGCGAGATCAACCCGAACAAGCATGAGCGCGGTACGCTCGCTATGGCTCACGCAGGCCGTAACACTGGCGGAAGCCAGTTCTACATCTGCTATCAGCCGCAGCCGCATCTCGACGGCCAACATACTGTTTTCGGTAAAGTAACTAAAGGCATGGAGCATGTCGACGCGTTCAAAGGACGCGACAAAATGCAAAAGGTTGAAGTTTACGAAGTTTAATGTTAAGATACTAACAAAATTATAGTTTGTGGCTTACCTTCGGGGCAGGGTGAAAATCCCAACCGGCGGTGATCGAGCAGCGTTCGCACAACTGGGTTTACCGGCGTGCGGCGCTTTCTCGTCAGTCCGTGACCCGGGCCATCTCCGGCAAGAGCGAATCATCGCATTGCCGGAGAAGGAACGGTGGACCTGGTGAAAATCCGGGACCGACAGTATAGTCTGGATGGGAGAAGGAGACACATTCGACGCATATGCGTATGAGCTTTCATGCTTATTTTTCTTGTGCTAATTTTCACAAGGATAATAGGTTTGTTTGAAATATAAAAAAAGTATATTTTATTTATACGGCACTTATATTTCATCCGCTAAACGTTTATTTCCGTTCCTTTTGAGGATGGTTTAGCCGTTTGCGCTTGAATAGCTTATTTTTGTGAGCATCGAATGGTTTTTTTCCCACCCCCGTTGGCTAAGCTGGCTAATGGGGGTGTTTTTGCATTTATGGAAGTTTTAAATGATTCGTATTATATGAGTCTTGCGCTTGAGCTGGCAGCCAAAGCCTCAGGGCAGACCGGTATCAATCCGGTTGTGGGCTGCGTCGTTGTGAAGGATGGCCGAATTATTGGCGTTGGCACCCACTTAAAGCGGGGAACGGGCCATGCGGAAGTACACGCGCTTCAGATGGCCGGGGAAGAAGCAGAAGGAGCAACCGTGTATGTGACACTTGAGCCATGCAGTCATTTCGGGAAAACGCCGCCTTGCTGCGAACGCATTATCAACGCCAAAGCAGCCCGGGTCGTAGTTGCTACGACCGATCCGAATCCGCAGGTTGCCGGCAGAGGTATTGCCCGCCTGAAGGAGGAAGGCATCGAGGTTGAAGTTGGACTTCTCGAGGAGCAATCCCGGAGCATGAACGAAAAGTTCAACAAATACATCACGACACGGCTGCCATTCGTTACCCTTAAGACCGCCAGCACGCTGGACGGCAAGATTGCTTCCCATACGGGAGACAGCCGCTGGATTACCGGTTCGGCAGCACGCGAGCAGGTACATACGCTCCGTCATCAGCATGAGGCTATCATGGTTGGCATCGGTACTTTGCTGGCAGATGACCCTCAACTGACGACACGTGCGGCTGTACCCGCCATTCATCCGGTTCGCATCATTGTGGACAGTCAGCTTCGCCTGCCGCTGGATGCAAGAGTGGTAACGGACGGCTTATCCCGGACAATCGTCCTGACTTCGGATCAGGCAGAGATAAACCGCGAGGAGCAATTAGTTCAAGCAGGCGTTGAAGTCATTCGCTGCGGCAGCGGCGCTCAGGTGGATCTGGCCGAAGCGATGCGGAAGCTTGGTGAGCTTGAGATCGGATCGATTCTGCTGGAGGGCGGCGGCAAGCTGAACGGCGCTATGCTGGAAGCCGGACTAATCGATAAGATTATGATTTATATGGCAGCAAAGATCATTGGCGGCTATGACTCCCCTGGTACCTTCACGTTTGCCGGGTTCGAGAAAATGTCGCAGGCCATTGAACTGGAGCAAGTAAAGGTTGAAATGGCAGGAGAAGATATTTGTATATCGGGATATCCCGCATACGGCAATGAATAGATTGGGGGAGTGCCCGTGTTTACCGGCCTGGTTGAGGAAATTGGCACATTAAGACGGGTTAAAAAGCAAGGCGAAGCGATGGTTCTTACGCTGGAAGCTTCAAAGGTAACGGAGGGCGTCGCGCTTGGCGACAGTATTTCCGTAAACGGAGTTTGTCTTACCGTTATTGCCTTTGACCGAACCTCGTTTGACGCGGATGTGATGCCGGAAACGTACCGGAAGTCCAATCTGCATCAGCTTCGTCCGGGTCAGGAAGTGAATCTGGAGCGGGCGATGCTCGCGGGCGGCCGGTTCGGCGGCCATATCGTCCAGGGGCATGTAGACGGCGTTGGGATCATCACCGGCCGAGAGACGGACGCGAACGCGGTCGTGTTCGCCATAAGGCTTGCTGACGATGAGATGATGCGGTATGTCATACCGAAAGGCTCAATCACCATCGACGGGATAAGCTTAACGGTGATCAGCACCAATGCCACCGGCTTCTCGGTATCGGTTATCCCGCATACGCTTGCCGAAACCGCGCTGATGAACAAGAAAGCCGGTGATTCGATCAATATCGAATGCGATGTGATCGGCAAATATGTGGATCACTTGCTTCATTACAAGCCAGCTGGCAGACAAGGTTCCGGCAGCCGGACAGAATCGAAGCTCAGTACCGCTTTTTTAAGCGAAAATGGCTTTCTATAACAGATAGGGAAAATCGGATAGCAGGGAGGGAAATTGATGAGCAGACAAGAACTGGAGTTGAAAGAAGATATATTTGACACAATGGAAGCCGCGCTTGAGGATTTGAAGGCAGGCAAGCCCATTATTGTGGTAGATGACGAAGACCGCGAGAATGAAGGGGATCTGATTGCCCTGGCGGAATTAGCGTCGCCCGAGGTCATTAATTTCATGATCACGGAGGCGCGCGGATTGGTCTGCGTGCCAATTACGCAAGAACGCGCCGAGCAGCTTGATCTGCCTCCGATGGTTCAGCATAATACGGACTACCATGGCACGGCCTTTACGGTGTCTGTGGATCACGTATCGACAACAACGGGAATCTCCGCCTTTGAACGCTCCCAGACCGTCAAATCCTTAATTGACCCGGCGACCAAAGCAACGGACTTCCGCAAACCGGGACATATATTCCCGCTAGTAGCGAAGGATGGAGGCGTTATCCGCCGTGCCGGTCATACGGAAGCGGGAATTGACCTTGCGCGCATGTGCGGCTCCGAGCCGGCAGCCGTTATTTGCGAGATCATAAAAGAGGACGGTACAATGGCCCGACTTCCGGATTTGATTGCTTTTAAAGAAAAGCACGACCTGAAGCTGATCACCATTCAAGGGATGATTGCTTACCGGAATGCCAAGGAGAAGCTTGTTGACCGCATTGTCGAGGTAGAGATGCCGACAGACTTTGGTCAGTTCCGGGCGATTGCTTTCTCCAACCAGGCAGACGGCAAAGAGCATATTGCTCTGGTCAAAGGCCAGATCAATCCGGAGAAGCCGGTGCTTGTCCGCGTTCATTCGGAATGTCTGACGGGGGACGTATTCCATTCGCATCGCTGCCAGTGCGGTCCTCAGCTGCAGTCGGCCCTCAAGCAAATCAATGAGGAAGGCAGCGGTGTCCTGCTCTATATGCGTCAGGATGGTCAAGAGCTTGTGAACAAGCTCAAGTCTTACGCGCAGCTGGATCAAGGCGTGGAAAAAGCCGATGCCAAGCCTAAGCTGGATCTTCGCGATTATGGGGTTGGCGCACAGATTCTTCGTGATCTTGGTGTCCGCCAAATGCGTCTGTTGACCAATAATCCGCGCAAGATCAGAGGGCTGGAAGGCCATGGAATCGAGATTGTCGAACGCGTGCCAATTGAGATTAATCGTTCGACGAAGTAAACAAGTAAGGCAAGATAATAGAAACAACAAAATGGAGATAACCAACTAGGAGGATTTATTATGCCAAACGTATTTGAAGCAAGCGTAGTATCGGAAGGACTTCGATTTGGAGTTGTTGTTGGACGTTTTAATGAATTTATCTCGGGCAAACTGCTCAGCGGCGCGCTTGACGGCTTTAAACGCCATGGCGCGAATGAAGGGGATGTCGATATCGCTTGGGTACCGGGGGCTTTCGAAATTCCGCTTATCGCGCAAAAAATGGCGGAGAGCGGCAAGTACGATGCGGTGATTACCCTTGGTGCCGTAATCCGGGGATCAACTCCTCACTTTGATTTTGTCTGCAACGAAGCGGCAAAAGGCGTAGCTGCAATCGCATTAAAAACAGGCGTTCCAACGATTTTTGGCGTATTGACGGTTGATTCGATTGAGCAAGCGATTGAACGCGCGGGTACAAAAGCAGGAAATAAAGGGTATGAAGCTGCTGTTTCCGCAATAGAGATGGCAAATTTGTCGAAATTACTGCATAATTAGAGTAATAGCTCAAATTATGCTGCGTTACTTGTTATAGGACGTCAGCCGTTTGCGCCACATGGCAGGGGGATCGTAAGAAGTGACGATGCACTACAAGTTGGAATCCTTTGAGGGACCGCTCGATTTACTGCTTCATCTTATCGATAAGTCAGAAATCGACATCCATGAGGTTTCGATTAGTGAAATAACGGATCAATATATGGAGTACTTGAATGCGATGAAGGAGCTCGAGCTGGAGCTTACGAGCGAGTTTCTTGTCATGGCGGCAACCCTGCTGGCCATCAAGAGCAATCAGCTTCTGCCCAAGCCTCCCGTATTTGAGGATTTCTTTGAAGAATGGCAAGATGACGGGCTTGATCCGAGAGACGAGCTCATTCAGAAGCTGGTTGAATATCGTAAATTCAAGCAAATTGCAGAGCAGCTTCGGGAGAAGGAACTGGAGCGCAGTCTCATCTATTCCCGCGAGCCGGATGATATGACGCCTTATATGAAAGAAGAGATCGTCAATCCGCTCGAGGGCTTGCATGTCTCCGACCTGATTGCCGCATTTCAGCGGGCGCTGCGCAGAGCGGCACGCCGTAACATTGTAGCAACCGTGCAGCGGGATGAAATCTCGGTTAAGGACCGGATTCGGGATATTGTTGACGTTCTGAAGCAGTTCGAGACCGTACGATTCTCCCGTCTGATCCGCGAGAACATGGGCAAGCATGAGATTGTGGTCACGTTCCTGGCTATTCTGGAGCTTATGAAGATGAAACATATTCGCTGCTTCCAGCATCAGCTGTTCGATGACATCGTCATTCACTGGAGAGGAGAAGCAGCGGACAATGGATTATCCGAAACTGAAATCGATTATTGAAGGCTTGTTATTTATGGCAGGAGACGAAGGGCTGAACAAACGTCAGCTTGCCGATATTCTACAGCTTGAGGCTGATTTGGCTGCAGATCTGGTCTATGATCTGCATCGCGATCTGGCTCGGGAGGAGCGCGGAGTTCAGGTAACGGAGGTAGCAGGTGCTTACCGGATGACAACCAATCCGGATCATGCGGCATATTTCGAACGCATGGCGTACACCCCAACCCGTTCCCAATTGTCGCAGGCTGCCCTTGAGACGCTGTCGATCGTCGCGTACCGCCAGCCGATTACCCGTATCGACATTGAAGAGATTCGGGGCGTTAAGAGCGACCGGGCGATTCAATCGCTGGTATCCAAGGATTTAATTGAAGAAGTGGGACGGGCCGAAGCCATCGGCAGACCGATCTTGTACGGAACAACGAAATCATTCCTGGATTATTTTGGCTTGCCGAATATAAAAGCCTTGCCGGAGCCTAAACAAGTCGATATTGATGAAGCCCTGGAAGAGCAGACGCAAATGTTGTTCGAACGCCTTGGCGAACGTCAGACGACAATTGATGAGTTTATCCCTGTGCACGAGAACAAGGAATCATAGAATTGTTAAGTTTTTCAAAAGAATGGTCAAAATGGTGAACGTTTGGTCCGTTATTTCCCGTTACAGCGGGATAACGGACCTTTTTACTTTTTTATCTAGTGACAATAGCGCTGAAAGTTGGTTATAATGGCGGTTGTTCTTTTTTTATAAGCAAAGGATGAACCTGTTCCTACAGGGGATTCTAGCAGTAATGGCATACGATGGATGGCAGGAGGTAATACCACTGATTGAGCTTCTAGACATAAGAAAAACATACGGCAGCAGCGTAGAAGCTGTTAAAAATATAAGCCTGACTATTCAGAAAGGCGAGATTTTCGGCATTATTGGACATTCCGGGGCCGGAAAGAGCACCTTGCTCCGCTGCGTAAATTTGCTGGAGCGTCCGACTTCCGGTTCGGTTAAGGTGGGAGACGTGGAGCTTACCCGGTTATCGACGAATCAGCTGCAGAAGGAACGCCGCAGAATCGGAATGATTTTTCAGCATTTCAATCTGCTCTCGATGGCGACTGTCCGCGATAATATCGCGTTCCCGCTGGAGCTTGCGAAGATGCCCAAAGCGGAGATCAAGCAGAGGGTAGACGAGCTGCTGAAGCTGGTTGGACTGGAGCAGCATGCGAGCAAATATCCCGCACAGCTCTCGGGCGGACAGAAGCAGCGCGTGGGGATCGCAAGAGCCCTTGCGAACAATCCGGATGTGCTGCTTTGCGACGAGGCAACATCGGCGCTTGACCCGCAAACGACAAACGCGATTTTGTCATTGCTGCTTGATATCAATCAGAAGCTTGGCATCACGATCTTGCTAATTACGCATGAGATGCATGTCATTCGTTCCATTTGCGATCGCGTTGCCGTTATTGACGGCGGCGAGATTGTAGAGATGGGGGATGTATTGGATGTCTTCCTGAAGCCGCAGCATTCGATTACGAAGGATTTCGTCAGCCAGATCGCCGATTCCTTCGATCCGCGCGAACTGATCAACACAAGGAGCGGCAGGCTTGTGAAGATCAATTATGTTGGCGAGATTACGTACGAGCCGCTGTTGTTTAACGCAGTGAAATCAACTGAGGTTCAGTTCACGATACTGCAAGGAACGGTTTCCCGCATGAAGAATACGCCATATGGACAATTAGTAATCGAATTTATCGGAGCAGACGGAGAGATTGACAAAGTGCTTGACGAGCTTCGGGCAAAAGGGCTGGAAGCAGGTGATTTGAAATGATGCTGAAAAATACCATTGATTGGAGCCAGGTGCGCTGGGAGGATATCTGGCCGGCCACCAAGGATACGCTGACCATGCTTGGCGTCTCTCTTTTCTTTACGGTTATTTTCGGACTGCTCATTGGCGTTGTCCTGTTTCTAACCTCAAGAAAGCAGCTGCTTGAACAGTCAGTTGTCTATTTCTTTATGTCCATTGTCGTCAACATTTTGCGCTCCGTTCCGTTTGTCATCCTTATGATTCTGATCATGCCTATGACAAAGGTGCTCACAGGTACAACGCTTGGCGTACAAGGAACGATCCCGCCGCTTGTTGTGGCTGCCGCGCCGTTCTTCGCCAGATTGGTGGAGACTTCGCTGCGCGAAGTTGACCGGGGCGTTATCGAGGCGGCACAAGCGATGGGTGCTTCCAGATGGGATATCGTAAGACGAGTCATGCTGCTCGAAGCTAGACCGGGCCTCGTGGCAGGGATTACCATTACCGCGGTTACGCTTGTGTCTTACACGGCAATGGCAGGCGTAATTGGCGGCGGCGGTCTAGGTGACCTTGCCCTTCGATATGGTTACCAAAGGTTCCAACTGAGCGTCATGATTGTTACGGTCCTGCTGCTCATCATTTTGGTTCAACTCCTGCAGATGGTAGGCGATCATTTGGTTCGCCGGTTCAGCCGGAAGTAAGGTGGACAACATAGAAGCAATATACAGAAGATGGAGGAACAGAAAATGAAGAAATTTGGTTTCATCCTGCTTGCGCTTACGCTTGTTATCGCATTATCCGCGTGCGGCGCAAAGAAAGAAGAAAACAACGCATCTGCGGGAAACGGCAATGACACGGTGAAAGAAGTCACTTTAAAGGTTGGTGCCACTCCGGTACCGCATGCAGAAATTCTTAATTTCATCAAGCCTGCATTAAAAGAACAAGGCATTAACCTTGAGGTTGTCGAATTCAACGATTATGTACAGCCTAACACGCAATTGTACGAGAAGCAGCTGGACGCAAACTTCTTCCAGCATACGCCTTATCTGGATCAGTTCAACAAAGATAAAGGCTACGACCTTGTAAGTGTAGCAGGCGTTCACATTGAGCCAATGGGCGCTTATTCGAAAAAAGTTAAAAGTGCCGATGAATTGAAAGACGGCGCTAAAGTAGTTATCCCGAATGACCCTACCAACGGCGGCCGTGCGCTTCAGCTGCTTGCTGCAAACAACCTGATTAAGCTTAAGGACGGCGTAGGCGTGGCCGCTACCGTTCATGACATTACGGAGAATCCGAAAAACCTGAAAATTACGGAGGTAGAAGCTGCTACTCTTCCTCGCGTTCTGGGTGAAGTAGATCTAGCCTTGATCAACTCCAACTTTGCCCTTGAAGCAGATCTTACGCCAACAAAGGATGCGCTCTTCATCGAAGGAAGCGACTCCCCATACGTTAATATCCTGGTGACTCGTCCAGACAACAAGGACTCCGAAGCCATTAAGAAATTGGCTGCCGCTTTGCAGACGCCAGACGTGAAGAAATTTATTGAAGACACTTATGCGGGTGCGATTGTACCGGCATTTGAATAAGCTATTGAAGGCAGGAAAACCGTTCCGATTATTGGAGCGGTTTTTCTTTTTGCAATTAATCCCATTATTCTTATAGGATAAATAAAAATTGGTGTTGTGGAACAAATTGGTACATGCTATGATCTTCTCGTAATCTACCTTATTGAATCTATTACAACTATTACAGCTATCACAGCTATTCGGGATTCAGAGCCCTTTCTGATTAGAAGCTAAATTTAAGGAGGAATGCATCATGTCGGTTGGACATTTTGATACGCAATGGAATTCGCGGGATGGGGAGCGTTCTCTCATTAATGTCACACCAAGCTCCAGACGCATTCAAGTTGTTATTAACGGCAAGATCATTGCGGACAGCAGACGGCCCCTTATCGTGCATGAAAAAGGGCTTGCTCCATGTTACTATTTCCCGGTGGAGGATGTCAGGATGGATTTATTGAAACCTTCCGAAACGATAGCCCGATGCCCTTATAAAGGTATTGCAACCTATTGGCATGCTAATGTTCTGGGCCGGAAATATTCGGACGTGGTTTGTAGCTACCGCAAGCCTCTTCCCGGGGCTCTTAAAATCGCCCGGCTTCTTTGCTTCTGCAATGAGCAGGTTGATGCCGTATATGTGGATGGAAGACGATGGATTCCGGAGGATGAGGACAGGCTGCCTTGCGGAGGTGCGTCGTAGATTGCCTCTTTGGTTTCTCTAGCAAGCAGTAACCCCTGGGATTCTTACATCCCGGGGGCTTTTTTGCATGAAATCCGTTTGCCAAGACATACTACTTATATCTATTTTCGGAAGTATGGAGGAAGCATGGAATGATCGGTTATCCGTATTTATGGGTACTTGCAGCCGGTCTCATTATTGTGCTTTTCCTGCTCATTATCTTGGTATCACCGGTTGAAATTCTTGGTGAATTGAGACGTGATGGAGAGAATGACGACATCGAGATCAAATTTAAAGCGGTCTTTGGTTTACTTCGCTATAAGATGAAGATCCGCTCGCTTGATTTCAGCGGCAAGGCTATCCGTCTGCACGAGCATTTAATGGGTACAAGCATCGGCATGAGCAGCAAGAATGAAAAAAATGATGAGATCGACACGCATCGAGTGATGGTTGGAATCGAGAAATATAAGCGCGCTGCGGCCCTAACCCATAACTTGTCTCATTGGGCTAAGCAAACGCTGGCCAAGGTCAAGCTGGAGGAGTGGAAATGGTCAAGCTCCGTTGGCACGGGAGACGCGATGTGGACGGCTATGGCTACCGGCTTATTGTGGTCGGTCAAAACGACAACCCTTGGCGTTTTATCTCAATTCGTTAAGCTGAGGGCAGAGCCTCGGGTTGAGGTGAAGCCTGTTTATACCCAGCCCTGTTTTACGACGGAATGGTCCTGCAGAGCCAAGATCGGCTTTGGCAATGCAATTATGTCCGGCCTGCATCTGCTCGTTCGGTTGAAGAAGGCGAAGGAAGGCGTGCAAGCCTGGCGGAGCCTTTTGTTTAAGTCTTAGCGTGCACAATTATGGAGTTGACGATTGGTTCCATACATAGTCCACCCCCGTGATGAGCACAATACCAAAAGTGTAGGCGAGTCCTCATCCATAACGCACAAACACAATTTAACTTCAGGAGGAGTCACAATGCCAGAACATCCAATTCAAGGCCTAATGCAGACCGCAATGGAAAACATCAAAGAGATGGTCGACGTAAATACGATTGTTGGCGATCCCGTTCAAACGCCGGACGGCAGCATCATTATGCCGATATCCAAGGTTGGCTTCGGCTTTGTAGCCGGCGGCAGCGACATTCGGTACGACGGATCTGCAACACACGAGCATGCATCGCCTTCTGACGGTCACAACCATCAATCCAGTGCTGTTGGACCATTCGGCGGCGGCAGCGGCGGCGGCGTCTCCATTACGCCAATCGCATTCCTCGTTGTAGGAACGCATGGCGTGAAGATCGTACCGCTTGATAATCAAACGCATCTGATGGAACGCATCATTGATTCCGCCCCTGTTGTATTCGACAAGGTACAGCATATGTTCAAGACGTCGGCGGCAGGTTCAAGTGACTATATAACAGGAAACGACACCCTCATCTAGGGAACTGCCCGCAAGGGCAGTTTTTCATTTCTGGGGGCAGGCATGTCTTAATCTGCTCTCAGGAAGCATATACTGTACAAGGTGAGGGCTGACGATAGGAAAGGAGCAACGAAAACGTGAAAGTTACTCGCCGGATAGGAATCGTACTATGGGCAGCAAGTTTGATTTGGGGGACAAGCTTCCCCGCATCCGTACAAGCGGCACCAAGGCCGTATCATACAAGTGCGAATGCTTCCGCGATTATTGACGTGAAGTCGGGAAGATTGCTGTATAACGAGAACGGAGATCAATCCATGCGGATTGCGAGTTTGACTAAGATTATGACAGCCATTGTGGCTATCGAGCACGGTAAGCTGTCGGACAAGGTAAAGACAAGCAAGAGCGCGGTTGGCAAAGAAGGCTCATCCATCTATCTGCAGCTTGGCGAGGAAATGACTCTGCTTAATATGCTTTACGGATTAATGCTCCGTTCCGGCAATGATGCGGCCACCGCGATTTCGGAACATGTGGGAGGCTCTGAAGAAGGCTTCGTTCATCTCATGAACGAGAAAGCGGAGATGCTTGGTCTAACGCATACGCAATTCAAAAATCCGCATGGCCTTGATGCGGAAGGACATTATTCGTCTGCCAATGATCTTGCTAAGCTGACAGCCTATGCGCTTCGAAATCCGGTGTTTGCCGAGATCGTGAGCACCAAGGTCAAGAGTGTCCCGAATCCGCATGAGAAGTGGAAGTACAGTTGGGCTAACAAGAACAAGATGCTCGCGATGTACGAGGGAGCGGACGGCGTCAAAACCGGTTATACCAAAAAAGCGCTCCGTTGCCTGGTCAGCTCGGCTACCCGGAATGGACAGCAGCTTGCGGCAGTAACCTTGAACGATCGCGATGACTGGATTGATCACCGTCAAATGCTGGACTGGGGCTTCAAAAACTATCCGCTGATGGAAGTGGCAAGCAAGGGTCAGACGATTGCCGGATACCCCTATGCGGTGGGTAATACGTTCTATTATCCTTTAGCCGAAGAGGAGCGGGGCAGTCTGCAGTCCCGGCTGGTCGTTCTTGACATAGCAACGATGAATTATAAGCTTGGGGAACGCGGAGCGCTGGAATGGTATTTGAACGACCAGAAGATTGGTTCCATTCCCGTGTATGATATCGGAAGCGCCAGAATGAGTCTGCCCGAGCGAAAGCCGATGTCGGATGCCGCTATGCTAGATTACAAGAAGGCGGTCAATGAGCGCGGCAGCTTTTTGCATGCGATTACTTCCGTTATCGGAGCATTATTTTGAAATATATGAAGTATAGGACGGCGCAGCCGTTTACTCTTGGCTAATCGGGGGAGGTAAGCCAATTATGGTGAACTGGATATGGTTGTTTTTTATTGTGATCAGTGTTGTTGTAGCGGCCATAAACGGCCGGATTGACGCGGTAACACAGGCGGCATTTGACGGTGCCAAATCGGGGGTGACGATCAGCTTCGGACTGATCAGCATAATGGTATTCTGGCTGGGGATGATGAGGATCGCCGAGGATGCCGGCGTGCTGAAGAAGCTGGCCAAGCTGCTAAGCCCGGTTGTCAGACGCTTGTTCCCTGACGTTCCGCCCAATCACCCTGCGATGGGCTATATTATGAGCAATTTGAGCGCCAACCTTTTTGGGCTAGGCAATGCTGCCACGCCAATGGGAATTAAAGCCATGCAGGAGCTGCAGAAGCTAAATCCTGACCAGCATACGGCAACGCCAGCGATGTGCACGCTGCTTGCGTTAAATACTTCAAGCATTACCTTGGTTCCTACGACGCTAATTGCAATCCGAATGAATTACGGTTCGGCGAATCCTGCGGAGATCGTCGGTACAACGCTTGCGGCAACCTTCGTTGCAACGGGCGCCGCCATTCTGGCAGACCGGTGGTACCGCAGGAAGTCGTCGCCGCCTCCGGGCAAGACGACCTTCCATCCCAAACAAATACCCGTCAATAAAGCGATAGATCCGCCTATGCCTGCATCTGCCTCACTCCGCAACAGTGGAGGTGGGGACATTGTTTGATCTGTTTACCCGAATATCGGCTTGGCTTATTCCTGCCATTATCGTATTTATTCCTTTGTACGCAGCGTTTCGCAAGGTTCCCGTGTATGAGACTTTTATCGAAGGCGCCAAAGACGGCTTTGGCACGGCGATTAACATCATTCCCGCTTTGGTTGGCATGATGGTGGCCATCAGCATGTTTCGGGCTTCCGGTGCCATGGATTTGATGCTTGGCGCGGTGCGGCCTATATTTGACTGGCTGAGCATACCGACCGAGGTATTGCCGCTTGGCATTCTCAGGCCTCTTACCGGTGCAGGGTCGCTTGCCTTTACCGCTGATCTTATCGCCACCCATGGACCGGATTCCATGATTGGCCGTATTGCTTCCACCATACAAGGCAGTACGGATACAACCCTGTACGTGCTGACCGTTTATTTTGGAGCGATTGGCATCCGCAAAACCAAATATGCCCTGAAAGTAGGCTTATTCTCGGATATGGTCGGATTTTTGGCGGCAATTATCATCTGTATGTACATATTCAAGTAGCCGGTGCTTGTGCTTTGCCTTCCATATCGTTATGATGGAGTTTGAGGTGAAAGCATTGGAACGTTTACAGAAAATATTAGCGCAAGCGGGCATCGCATCCCGTCGAAAATGCGAGGAGCTTATTCTGGCCGGTGCCGTTGAGGTGAACGGCGAGAAAGTAACAACGCTTGGAGTGAAGGCGGATCCGGCTGCAGACGAGATTACGGTGAATGGAAGGCCGATCCGCAGCGAGAAAAAGATCTACTTGATGCTGAATAAACCAAGGGGTGTCATCACAAGTGCCAAGGATCCGCAAGGGCGCAAAGTGGTGGCTGATTTTTTGCCTGGAATTAGAGAGCGCGTCTATCCGGTCGGACGTTTGGATTACGATACGGAAGGGCTGCTGATTCTCACGAATGACGGGGAATTTGCCAACCTGCTGACTCATCCGAGTCATCACGTACCTAAGACCTATTATGCAACCGTGAAGGGTGTTCCGCATGGTTCTTTGCTGGATCAGCTGAAGAAAGGCGTTATGCTTGAGGATGGAATGACAGCCCCGGCCGAGGTTGAATACCAGGATATCGACGAAGAGAACAATACGTCGACGATTCGCATCACGATCTATGAAGGCCGTAACCGCCAGGTACGCCGCATGTTCGATGCCATCAAGCATCCGGTGATCAAATTAAGACGTGTCAAATTCGGCGAGCTGGGCTTGCGGACACTGGCGAGAGGGCAGTTCAGACACCTCACTCCGGTTGAAGTGAAAGAGCTTAGAGACCAGGCCCGCAAGACACATAAAGTTCATAAAAAGTAAACGGCGGCAGCGGTTATTGCCGCCCATTTTTCGTTATAATGAATGTATTCTAAGCTGACATCAATGGTGAAATGTAGGTGATGGGACGGGAATGGGCAAGTATCGAAAAACGGTGCAAATTGTCATTCTGCTTGCCGTGCTTGTTGTAGGCGGATATGCCATTGGCAATACCCTATTCGCCGCTAAGGACGGGGGAATCCCGAAGATCGGGGAAGAGCCGCCCGATTTTGCACTAAGCGATTTGCAGGGCAATACGCACAATCTTTCCGATTATAAAGGCAAGGCCGTTGTCATTAACTTCTGGGGGAGCTTTTGCCCGCCGTGCGTGAAGGAAATGCCGGAGTTTGAGCGTCAGTTCGAGAAGTGGAAGGGTTCAGGTCTTGAGGTGTTGGCGATAAATCTAAGCGAAGACACGTTGACGGTGAACAATTTCGTGCACCGGTTCGATCTGAGCTATCCGATTTTGCGCGATGTGAACCGGAAGACGGAACGCAAATACGGGCTGGAATCCTATCCAACAACCTTTTTCGTTAAGCCGGACGGGACCATTCTTGACGTATTTGTAGGCGGAATGAGCGAGAAGGACATTGATTCTCGCGTTGATCAACTGCTTCAGTAAGAAGGACTTGCTATACTAGGGGGTTTCACGGTGTTATCGCTACATAACACGAAATGCGAATGCGGGCATCAGAATGCGGTAGGCACGGTGCTGTGCGAAAGCTGCGGCAAGCCGTTGATCGAAGACGCCGAGAGCGATGCCCCTCTTGAGATGCGCTACGACGGCGTAGCGCGCCGGTCGCAGAAGAGTAATCCGAATCCGATTGATAAGATTTGGAACTTCTTCTCTTCCGTCAAAATCGCCGTATACCTGATTGTGATTACGCTGGTCACGGCAATGCTGGGTACGATATACCCGCAGGAAGGCTCCTTCCTGAACAATTTCAAGCCTTCTGTGTACTACGAGGAAACCTACGGGCTGCCCGGCAAGATTTATTATAAGCTAGGCTTGTCTCATACATACGATTCATGGTGGTTCATTACGCTGCTCGTGATGATAGGCACTTCGCTCGTCATCTGCAGTCTCGACCGCGTGCTGCCCTTGTACAGAGCGCTCAGCAAGCAGCAGATCCGCAAGCACATGCGTTTTATCACAAGGCAAAAGACCGTTTACAACGGTCAGCTTGACGGTGATGCGGAAAAGTGGGTCAAAGAGTTCTCCTCGCATCTGAAGAAAAAGCATTACAAGATACATACAGACGGTACGGCGATGCTTGCCGAGAAGAATCGGTTCAGCCGCTGGGGACCTTATATTAATCATATCGGTCTGATTCTATTCCTGCTGGCCATATTGGGCCGAAGCCTTCCGGGCTGGCAAATGGACAGCTACGTGACCATTCCCGATGGGGACACGGTACAGATTGAAGGAACGAACTACTACGTGAAGAACGAGAAGTTCACCGTCGAATATTACGCGGATGAGGAGCTCCCGCCCGAGCTTCAGGGAACCGTTCGCGCGAAACGTTACGAAACCGCTGCCGTGCTGTACAAATGCACAAGCAACTGCGGAGACAATGCAACCGGGGAACCCGTGCTGGAGGAAGTGAAGAAGCAGGATATTCGGGTGAATCACCCTCTTAAGTACGACGGTCTCAAGCTGTATCAATTCGACTACGATGTTACGCCTAAGCTGAAGAGTGTAAATCCTATGTTGATCAACAAAGAGACCGGCGAATCGTACGGACCGTTTGAGCTGCCGATGAAGGATGCGCCGCTTGATTATACGCTTGGACCTTACAAAATGAAGCTGGCGGCCAATTACATGGAGTTTGGGATTGGCGAGGACGGAGAGCCGGTTACGCTCAGCCGCGATCCGAATGCTCCGGCCTTTATTTTCCTGATTACGGGTCCCGGTTTGCCGGAGAGCGGTCAGCCTTATATCTATTTCCCGATGCAAAAGGATAAAGAAAAGTTTGATCAGGACAAGCTTAATGCTTCTATCGCGGGCAAGCTGGAGATTAAAGTAGACGGCATGGAAAATGTGCATTTCGCTGAAGCCTCCACTTATCTAAACGTCCGCAAGGACAAAGCTCTGACTTACGTCTGGTATGGAGCTGCGATCTCGATGCTGGGCCTGCTGCTTGGCTCTTACTGGCAGCACCGGCGGATCTGGCTGCGAATCGACGACGGGAAGCTGTCGCTTGGCGCCCATACAAACAAAAACTGGTATGGCATGAGAGCGGATGTGGCCTACGCACTCCGGAAATCCGGAATAACGGTAGAACCCAAGTCGCTTGATAACGGAGGGAATAACGCGTGAGTTATGTCGATTTCAGCAGCGATGCCTTCATCGCCGCCTTTTTCTTATATTCCTTTGCATTCCTGTTCTATGTGGTCACGATTGCAGGGAAGAATTGGAGCAACCGCGACCCAGAAAAGCATGAGCAACGCTGGTCGCGGATCTCGTTTGTCACTTCGACGCTTGGACTTATTGCTCATCTGACCTTTTTCTTCACCCGCTGGTTTGGAAGCGGTCAAATTCCGACCAGTAACATGTACGAATTTATTACCTTCCTTGGCATGGCCATTATGATCGCGTTTACAATCGTATACGCGATTTACCGCAAGCCGCTGCTTGGAATGTTCGCGCTGCCGCTAGTGGTATTGGTTGTTGCTTATGCGTCGGTATTTCCGCAGGAAGTTCAACCGCTTATTCCGGCACTCAGCTCGATTTGGCTGAAAGTGCATGTAACTACCGCCGCGCTTGGCGAAGCGTTCTTCGCGGTAGGCTTTGCAGCGGGTCTGATGTACCTGCTTCGCGTGGTGGACTTCAAGCAAACCTCGAAGGAAGCTAGAAGAGATCAATTTTGGGTAGAATTCTCTTTATATACGATCGTGCTCGTTATTGGCTTCATTGCAGTCGTATTTATCTTCCGAGGAGCAGGCTATGAGGCTTCCTTCACCCAAGAGAATGTTACGATTGACAGCAAGGGCGTGGATCATTCCTCGACCGATACGGCGGAATATACGCTGCCGCCAATTGTCAAGCCGTATAACAGCACGGCTGATCATATGGATTCTTTCCTTGGCATGGATAAACCGCTGCTTGAGGCACCAAGCTGGTTGAACGGCGTGAATGCGGGACGTAAGTTAAATACGGTCATTTGGTCGATTATTGCCGGCTCGATTCTGTATGGGCTTATCCGTCTCTTGTTCCGCAAACGGATCGGTGCGGTTATTCATCCGCTTATGGGGGACATTGACCCTGAGGATTTGGACGAGATCAGCTACCGTGCCATTGCGATAGGCTTCCCGGTCTTTACGCTGGGTGCGCTTATCTTCGCCATGATTTGGGCCAATATAGCCTGGGGAAGGTTCTGGGGATGGGATCCGAAGGAAGTATGGGCGCTTATCTCCTGGCTTTACTACAGTGCTTATCTGCATTTCCGTTTATCCCGCGGCTGGCAGGGCAAACGTTCTTCGTGGCTTGCCGTAATCGGGTTTGTCGTTATCCTGTTCACGCTGGTTGGGGTTAACCTGGTCATCGCTGGTTTACACTCCTACGCAGGCGTATAATAATTCCTATGAAAATGATTTGAAAGGAGCAACACCGCATGTCCGACTATGCAAGCCGTATTCTGGTAGTAGATGACGAGGAACGGATTCGTCGTTTGCTGAAAATGTATTTGGAGAAGGAAGGCTATTTGATCGATGAAGCGGAAGACGGCGAGACGGCGCTTCGGCTGGCAACCGTAACCGACTATGCGCTCATTCTGCTCGACGTGATGCTTCCGGGCATTGACGGCGTGGAGGTGTGCTCCCGTTTACGGCAAGTGAAGGCAACGCCGGTCATTATGCTGACAGCCAAAGGCGAAGAGATGAACCGCGTGCAAGGATTTGAAGTTGGCGCTGACGATTATGTCGTGAAGCCGTTTAGTCCGCGCGAGGTGATCTACCGGGTGAAGGCGATTTTGCGCCGCTCGTCCGCTACGGCCTTTCTGACCAAAGAAGTGAATTCGAGCAACAACATTGTATTCCCTCATCTGGTCATTGAGCATGATGCGCACCGCGTATCGGCAGGAGGTCAGGAGGTGAGCCTCACACCGAAGGAATACGAGCTGCTGCATTATTTGGCGGTATCGCCGGATAAAGTTTTCTCGCGCGAGGAGCTGCTGAAGGATGTCTGGAATTATGAGTTCTTTGGCGATCTTCGTACCGTGGATACTCATGTGAAACGTCTTCGCGAGAAGTTGAATAAAGTATCGCCAGATGCGGCTTCGATGATTACGACGGTATGGGGCGTCGGCTACAAGCTTGAGGTGCCGAAGTAATGCGGCTGATCAAACGCTGGGGGCATTTTGCCCTGCATACGGTGGTCGGGAAGCTATGGTGGACGATTATGTTTCTCGTCGCCCTTGTCCTTGTTATTCTCGGGACGTTCCTGCTCCAGTATATTGATATTGCCTTTAAAGATTCTCAGCATCAGATTAAAGTATTGTTTATTGTGGTTGCGATACTAGGCTTTTTGCTTTCTACTTTCTTTGCCTTCTTCCTGTCATCAAGGATTCAACAGCCCTTGCTTCAGTTAAAGAGGGCAGCGGATTCCATTGCTGGCGGTAACTATAAGACGCGGGTGCAAATCCGGTCCTCGGATGAGATCGGGGATCTGGCCAAAACGTTTAACCATATGACCGAGCAGTTAGGTACGCTGATTGATGACTTGAATCATGAGAAAGAGCATCTGTCCAGCATTCTGAGGAGCATGGGGGACGCGGTTATTACGTTTGACGCGGATGGGGAAGTCATTCTGACGAATCCTCCCGGGCATATGCTGGTAAGCCGCTGGTCCGATCTGGAGATGGACATCGATTGGGAAGAGGAAGAAGCTCCTCCGTTCCATGGCGTGCCGGGTCCTCTGCGAGACACGTTCCAGCGCGTCATGCAGTCCGGCCGAGACTGCACCAATAAGGTGCAGGTCATTAACAATGCATGGTCGGTTGTCATGGCTCCGCTCCAGAACGATGGCATTGTCCGCGGCGCGGTAGCCGTTATCCGGAACGTTACGGAAGAGCATAAGCTCGAGAAGCTGCGCCGGGACTTTGTAGCTAACGTCTCCCATGAAATCAGAACACCGCTCTCCATGCTGCAAGGCTATAGCGAAGCGCTTCTGGACGATATCGTGGCTTCGCCGGAGGAGAGGAAGGAGCTCGTTCAGGTTATCTATGATGAGTCCCTTCGGATGGGCAGGCTGGTCAACGACTTCCTTGATATGGCACGGATGGAAGCCGGTCATGTTGAGCTTAGCTTGCAGGAATTCGATCTGAGGAATGTCATTCGCCGGGTTCACCGGAAGTTCCAGGTGTACGCGAAGGAACGTGATGTGAGCCTTATCGCTGATCTGCCTAACGAACCGCTTGCTGTTCGCGAGGCGGATGAAGACAGAATTGAGCAGGTGCTTACGAATCTGATGGATAACGCGCTTCGCCATACGCCGGCAGGCAAATCGATCAAGATTGCCGGTCAGCTGGCCACGATTACCAATCAGCATTATGTGAAGCTGATCGTGGCGGACGAAGGACAAGGTATTCCCAGCGAGGATGTTCCTTATATCTTCGAACGGTTCTATAAGGCGGACAAAGCACGCAAACGCGGAGCTTCAGGCGGTACCGGTCTTGGCCTTGCAATCGTTAAAAACATTATCACGCAGCATAACGGCCGGATCGAGGTCGACAGCGTCCTTGGCAAAGGCACAACATTTACGCTGCTGCTGCCTGTCGAATCGAATCAATAGTTGTCAGTACGCTCCCTTCGGGGAGCGTTTTTTTGTTGAATCGGGAGGATTAATCTTGTTGTTCGTGGAACATGGGGTGGTTTTTGTTGTTTTCGCTCGGAAGTGGGAGGGAGGGGCGGCGGTTTGTTTCGCTTCGCTTTGGTGGCTTGATGGCTCGAGGGACGGGGTAATGCTCTTTCGGCCGCTGTTGTCTGCCCATTGCCTTGGATTGGAATTGGTCTTGGGCAGGCAATGGACAGACAAAGGCGGACGCTCCGCTCCTCAAGAACATTACCCCCCTTACCCTCTCGCGAGCCACCCAGCTCAAAAGACAAATGCCTCACCATGTTGGCGTAAGGCGTGAAGGGCAGCCGTTCCATTACCCCTTCGGGCTCTCGCGAGCCCAAAGGAACATAATTCGGATCGGTATAATGACCGGAATTACAAACCCCTACCTACACCGTGAGGTGGGGTTATGTAAAAAATAGGAAGGGAAATTGTCCTCCAAGCTAGAATATATCTCTGTAGGTGTTTTATGATCTAGAAGAGACATGGGAGCGAATGAACAATGAGCGAATTTAGTCAAAGCTACCATCTCCGTACGGAGAAAAAAGAAGAAGTTATTACCTTACTCAAAGCCGCTGACCGGCATGGGTATGTTTTTGAACCAGTTAACGGATGGGTTGCTTTTACGATCAAAGATGCTAATTTTAATTTGGATGAAGAGGTAATGAAGCAGAACATGGGTCTTTTGGTTCATTATGTTTATTGTGAGGACCATGAATGGAGCCTTTCAGTCGTTGATAAACAAGAAATAGTCTTTGAATACAATTGTGACTGGAATGAGGATATTCTCATTCAACCGGAGCAGTTCGATTCAACTATTCTGCATCGATTGCCTACACAACCAAAACCGGAAATTGACCTCGATTCTCTTCTGTTCATTACAGATTTGGATCAAATATTTGATGCCGAAGCAAGTCCTGCTCATCAAATCGCGGATTACATCGGACTAACGCATTATGATTGGTTATCGGCTGATTATATCAGCAATGATCCTTCCTTTTATGAGGGAGTAATTGAAGTCTGATTTGGGAAATCATCCATTGATATTCTCAAAAGTTCTACTTCAAGTCTTACTACACAAAAACGCCGGACATCGAGGATGTCCGGCGTTTTATCTATTAGAACAATGTAATTTCTTTAGCCGTGTTCAGGTCAGGCAGGTTTGTCAATTGCTCGAGGATGTCTTTGCCTGCGTTTTTATCAACGGTCAGAACCATGATCGCGGAACCGCCAACCAGCTGACGACCTACTTGCATCGTTGCGATGTTCACGTCGTTGTTGCCCAGGAGCGTACCAACGCGGCCGATGATGCCCGGTTTGTCGTTATGCGAGATCAGGATCAGGTTGCCTTCAGGCGTAACGTCTACAGGGAACTTGTCGATTTGGACAACGCGTTCTCCATAGCCTGTGAGCAGTGTGCCTGCAACGATACGTTCTTCTTTTTTCGTACGGAGCGATACGGTTACCAGGTTCGTGAAGTCTTTGGAAGCCTGGGACTTTTGCTGTACGATGTTCACGTCGCGAACTTTAGCAAGGTGCATCGAGTTAACAACGTTTACTTGGTCGGAGCCAAGGTGATGGGACAACACGCCTTTGACAATGTAACGTGTCAGCGGCTGGGTATCAACCTCTGCAAGCTCGCCGGAGTAGCGTACTGTAATTTCTTGCACAGCGCCTTCGGTAATCTGAGCCACCAAGCTGCCGAGTTTTTCGCCCAGCGAGTAGTAAGGCTGCAGCTTGCTCTGCAGGTTAGCAGGGATAGGAGGCATGTTAACCGCGTTGCTGAACGGTTCGTTGCGCAGGATATGCAGCACTTGCTCCGATACGTCGATTGCAACGTTCTCTTGCGCTTCTACTGTAGATGCGCCAAGATGCGGTGTTACGATGATTTTCGGATGAGTCAGGAACGGATGATCTTCAGCCGGCGGTTCTACTTCGAATACGTCAAATGCAGCACCGGCAACGATACCCGCATCAACTGCTTCTACAAGCGCAAGCTCATCGATGATACCGCCGCGTGCGCAGTTAACGATACGCATGCCAGGCTTCATTACTTCGAATTGCTTCTTGCCGATCATATGACGAGTCTCGGGAGTAAGCGGCGTATGAACGGTCATGAAGTCTGCGTTACGAACGATTTCGTCTACGGTAGCCAGCTTAACGCCAAGCTTCTCCGCGCGCTCTTCCGTCATGAACGGGTCATAACCCATAATTTCCATTCCGAATGCTTTTGCGCGTTTCGCTACTTCGCTGCCGATACGTCCCATGCCCAGAACGCCAAGCGTTTTGTTGCGAAGCTCAACGCCGAGGAACGATTTGCGGTCCCAAACGCCGCCTACGGTTTTCAGGTAGGCTTGCGGGATGTGACGGGCAACCGCCATCATCATGGCAAACGTATGCTCGCAAGTTGTAATCGTGTTGCCGTCTGGCGCATTGATAACGATAATACCGCGTTGCGTTGCTGCTTCCAGATCGATATTATCCACGCCTACACCGGCGCGGCCTACAACTTTGAGCTGCTTGCCGGCTTCCATGATACGCGGCGTTACGCGCGTTTGGCTGCGCACGAGCAGGGCGTCGTATTCACCGATAATGCTTACCAATTCGTCTTCGCTGAGTCCAGGCTTTTTGTCGACTGCAACATCTTCTGCGTCTACAAGCTGTTGAATGCCCAGATCACTGATGGGATCCGATACTAACACTTTAAACATATGTAGATTGCCTCCTAAAATTTTTGTGAAGTGCCGACATATGGAGCAAACAAGCGGTCTGCCCGATATGTCGGCACTTCACGTCCATTTGTATTCTAAATAGATGGTCACTAAAACAAAAAACCTCGTCCCGGCACAGAAACGAGAGCGAGCCGGACGAGATGTTCGTCTGTAATACGGCAATCGTTGTTGTTGTTGTCCCTGATGTGTGAAAAAATGCACGCTTTATTATATGTCGAAACGTGATAAAACCGATATGGACAACCGTTACTATTTTATAGCATGGTGGTGGACAATTGCAATGTATAAACTTGATCAAATGTGAAATTTTCGTTATGATTCAAAGCATCACAAGAGATATGATCAGGTCAGGGGAGAGAGACGGTTATGAGTAAGTGGAAAGAATTGGAGCCTGCATTACTGCTGCAGCTGCTTGCGGACGGACAAATCGAGCCGGAGCAGGTTATTGACGTGCGCGAAAGTTTTGAATGGGATTTCTATCATCTGGAATCATCCCGATTAATACCTATGAATACGATCCCCTATAGTCTCGGAACCATTTCGGATGACAAACCGTTATATATAGTATGCGCGCATGGGGTGCGCAGTGCGGCCGTTTGCAATTATTTAGAAGAACAAGGCTATGGCAGCCTCCACAATGTTACCGGCGGAATGGCCGCTATAGCCTCGTTACAAGGATTTCAATATGATTGAGTGTGATTCCGTTTACGAGAAGAATGGGAGCTGAGGCAGCAGGGCCTGCTTATAGAGCTTCGAACGGTTCTCTGAAAAATCTCCGCTGCGCACGGCTTCCGTATCGATAAGCAGATCGGCGATCGCCGTTACCGACTTCAGATTCAGCTTCGCCGGCTGGCCAGAAGAGATAAAGTCATCGATTCGGCTCGTCAGATCCTGCGGATAAAAGACGGTAAGCTGCTCGCGGGAAGCGAGCTGGTCAGCCATAAGCTTGTTTTTGACGATTAGCGGAAGGTTTGACCATTTCTTGATTTCGATTACCTTTGGCATAGTATAATCAGTAGGGATGTTTGGCTCAACCGTTGCTCCCCATTTCATCATGGCGGCGTAATAAGCCTGTTGCGCGTCCAACGCCTTCCGTGCGGCAAGCCGGTAAGAGTCCAGTTGTTCAATTTTACTTTGCAGCTTGGAGACATCCGTTGATCTGGCGCCTGCAGCCGCTGCTCTCGCAGCCTGCTCGAACTGCTCCAGACTACGGATATAATTCGACTGGGCATCGCCCAGGAGCGGAGATTTCTGCATATCGAAGGATGCGGCTTCTGTTCGTTTCGAATGTGCAAGCTCAGCCAATTCCTTCAGCGTAGAGGATGCACTGCCCGGTTTGCCTTGAGCAAACTCGCTCATCGCAGCATCCCAATCGGATTGAAATTCACGGTAAGGCAAAAATACGGTATGATAAAAAGAGACAAGATCCTGCTGCTGGTAAGGACTGCTATCCGGAACCTTCGCA
Source organism: Paenibacillus glycanilyticus (assembly GCF_023715145.1). Taxonomy (GTDB): domain Bacteria; phylum Bacillota; class Bacilli; order Paenibacillales; family Paenibacillaceae; genus Pristimantibacillus; species Pristimantibacillus glycanilyticus_A. The sequence continues at coordinate 711,164 of NZ_JAMBNP010000002.1, forward strand.
GCCTGCAGCTCTTTCATTTCGTATTTGGTTTCCGTTTTGGACGTTCCGAGCTTTACGCCGTAGAAGAATGCGCCAACGGCACAGACAAGCATAAAGACAAACCCCAAACTAAATATCATTGCGGAACGAGGTAAACGTTTCTCCATCACAAATCTCCTTCTATGGTATTAGATGATGCCGTCGTTTGTGCCCTATCAGTATAGGTGAAATGATCATAAAAGGAAATATGACCTACTTAGACAGGCGGGAAGCTATGAAAAAATTCGATCTCCGTAATATCCACGTGCGCCAATTATCCGTCGATGAGCTTGACGACCGCATGCTGCTAGTAAATCTTTACGTTACGCAAGCAATTACTATTATTATCGGTTTGGTATGGGCATTATTTCAGCGTTCCAATCCATTTCATTTGTTACAATTTCCCGATAATCTTTCCTTCTTATGGTGGGGGCTTGGTCTGGCGGCTGCTGTTATTGTCGTTGACCTGCTTATTTCCAGATGGGTTCCGGAGGAAGCAACCGATGACGGTGGCATCAACGATCGTATTTTCCGCAACAGGCCGGTATGGCATATTGTTGTTATTTCGTTTGTGGTTGCCGTCTGCGAGGAAGTATTGTTCCGGGGCGCAGTCCAGCATTCCTTTGGTCCGTATTGGACGAGCATCATCTTCGCAGCCATTCATGTCCGTTACCTGAAGCATTGGATTCCTACGGGTCTTGTCTTCTCGATCAGTTATGGGTTAGGCTGGATTTATATCGAGTCCGGTACTTTATGGGCGCCGATCCTTGCGCATTTCTTGGTTGATTTGATTATGGGATTAATTATCCGATTCAGGAGGGAGCAGACAGAGCAGTGATGAGCAGAGTGGAGAAATTCGGTAGCTCAAGAGGGAAACGACAACATGTGCAGGCGGCAGTTCAGCCTGGCAACGCGACCGACACGAATGCAGAGGCGCTGCCGCCTAGACGTAAGGTACACCCTTCCAGTGTGCAGAAAGTAACCAAATGGTATTATAATCTTTTATTTCTGTTATTCGTTTGTCTGGTGGCAGGGCTCTTCTATTACGGCTTGCGGTTTACGGAGTGACCTTAATCGTCTCGGGATCGATGAAGGTATACCCCTTCTCCTCGAGCTTTGTAAGCAGGTCGTCGAGTGCGGCAGCCGTCCATGTTAATTCATGCATCAGAATATTGGCCCCGGGATGAAGCTGCTCCAGCACGTTGCTGACCACTTTGTCCGGATTGCCGGGAGACTTTTGCTCCCAATCAAGTGAACCATTCGACCACGTCATGAACAGCATGCCGTGGTTTTTTGCCGTCTCCTTGACGGCATCCCCGCCGGAGCCGTACGGAGGGCGGAAGAACAAGGGTTCCTTGCCAATCAGCGCTTTTACCTCTGTTTGAACATCGGCGATTTGCGATTCGACCTTAGCAGGCTCTTCTTTCTTAAGATCGACGTGATCCCAGGAATGATTGCCGATCGTTTGTCCCCGTTCATGGATCAGCTTCAATAATTCGGGATGCTGCTTGACTCTGTAGCCGTTCACGAAGAAAATCGCCTTTGCTTTATGTTTATCCAGCGTATCGAGCAGACTATTTATAACTTCCTTATTGTGCGGAGCATCGTCGAAGGTAAGCAGAACCGCTTTTTTGGATGTTTTTGCTTCATCAAGAGGGACGAACCGGTATGCGCTTGTCATTTTGTACAGCGGTGTTTTTGCCTCGGGTGTTGGACTTGGCGTCGCTGGCGTTTCGGCTGGCGCTGTAGTCTTGGCGGATGCTTGGGCGGCAGGAGGAGATTGCGCGGCAGCTGTGCTTGCTGACGGCTCAATGCTTGTACCTGTGTTAGTTGCCTTGGTCGGAGAACTGCAAGAGGTCAAAAGTGCTGTAAGGGCAAGAACGGCACAGACAGTGCCGAGGTTAGCTTTGGTCATCAAATCTCCACCTTGTTGTCAGTAGTTTGGCTGCTTTATCCAATTTTAACATACGGTCAAAGGCGTTGCCCGTTTTCCTGAAATTGAGCAGGATGATGCTTGTTGTCGGGGAGAAAATAAATGGTGCAACTATCCCCGAAGGAGGAAACGCATATCATGAGAATCGGCGGGTTCATGTTAGGCGCCGCAGCAGGTCTGGCGGCAGCCGTATACGTATCACGCAAAAGACCCGGAATGGCGGCATGGGCATCCAGCTCGCTTGCGAGCGCATGTTCGTCCATCGGCAAAAGCGCGGCATCCATGATGATGAAAAGAGGGCTTAACAAAGCAGTAGAGGCATCAACGATTGCCCCAAAGCATTCAGACGATACCGCCGGAAAGCAAGGAGGAGGCTGGGAGCAGGTTGAGCAGTTAATCAACAGCGATCCCGGACTTAAGGAGCAGGCGAGTCAGATCATGGCGGAATCGTCTTTCAAACCGCATTAATGAAGCTGCATATGGAATCGTTGATGTACGCGCTTGTTACCGGCGCTGCATAAACGATTCTTTTTTTGCCTAATTTAGGTGCAATCCGGGGACAGACATGATAAAGTAATACATAGTACGATTTGATCATTTTGATCACATCTTACCAATAATTTCATACGCTGTTTACAACAGATGCTGCAGAGGAGGATCCTGTCATGAAAATCGAACGGCTTAGTCAGGACAAGATACGGATTTTCCTGACGTTCGACGACCTGCTCGAGCGGGGGATCCAGAAGGAAGACATGTGGCGCGAAATCCCTAAAGTACACGATCTATTCAGTGAAATGATGGAACAAGCATACAGTGAACTGGGTTTCGATGCCAGCGGCCCGCTTGCGGTCGAAGTGTTTGCCCTCCCCGCCCAAGGAATGGTGGTGATCGTCACCCGTGGCAAAATGAACGGTCAATCCGATGAACGGGCAACCGATGATGAAGACACGGAAGACGAGATATACGAAATGGAAGTTACGATGGAGCAGAGCGATATCGTAATGTATTCATTCAGGGATTTTGAGGATGTCATTAATGTATGCAAACAGCTGCAGGCAGCTTCGCTTACGGAGGATGGACGCTTGTATTCGTACAACGGGAAGTGGATTTTGGCGCTTGAGCCGGCACTAATCGAGACGGCACGCCATAATGCGGTAATTGCCTTGCTTGCCGAATACGGAGAAGCGACATCTGTCACCTACGCAATGCTGGAGGAGTACGGCAAGGTCATTATGCCGTCTCAAGCTGTGCGGGAAATTTGCACTCATTTCTATAATTGAGAAGCACATGGGATTAGAGCATCGGCAGACAAATAATTGTCTGCAGGTGCTCTTCTTGCATGTAATGGGGTGCTTTTGGAATATCGTGATGTATACACGCTCATATTACAAGTAGACAAAGGCGGGTGAACTTGAATTATGGCGGATAACGATGTTTTAAAGTCCACACAGGTAGTTATTGAAGAAGCCCTATTGAAGCTTGGCTATAAAGAGGATATGATTGAGCTCTTGAAGGAACCGATGCGAGTTCTAAGCGTCAGGATTCCTGTTAAGATGGATAGTGGCGTAACCAAGGTGTTCACCGGCTACCGGGCACAGCATAATGATGCGGTTGGCCCGACAAAAGGCGGTGTCCGTTTCCATCCGGCCGTAACGGAAAACGAAGTAAAGGCATTATCGATCTGGATGAGCCTGAAATGCGGCATTGCGGATCTGCCCTATGGCGGAGGCAAAGGCGGCGTCATCTGCGATCCGAGAAAAATGTCGTTTGGCGAGCTTGAGCGGCTGAGCCGCGGATATGTCCGCGCAGTAAGTCAGATTGTTGGCCCGACCAAAGATATTCCGGCTCCGGATGTGATGACCAACTCGCAAATTATGGCTTGGATGCTTGATGAATACAGCCGCATTAGAGAATTTGATTCTCCCGGTTTCATTACGGGCAAGCCGATTGTGCTCGGCGGTTCCAGAGGGCGAGAAACGGCCACGGCTCGCGGCGTTGTTATTATGATTCATGAAGCGCTTGCTCTTAAAGGAATTGAGCTGAATAAGGCAAGAATTGTCATTCAAGGCTTCGGCAATGCCGGAAGTTATCTTGCCAAATTCATGCATGAGGCCGGTGCGAGAGTAATTGGTATATCCGATGTGAACGGAGCGTTGTATAATGAAGATGGATTAGATATTCCTTACTTGCTCGATCGGCGCGATTCCTTCGGCAATGTAACGAATCTATTCCCGCAGACGATATCCAACAGGGATCTGCTCGAGCTGGACTGCGATGTGCTGGTCCCCGCTGCAATCGAGAATCAGATTACGGAGGATAACGCTCCGCGCATCAAAGCAACCATAGTTGTGGAAGCAGCGAATGGACCCACTACTCTCGAAGCGACGAGGATACTATCCGAACGCGGCATCCTGCTTATACCGGATGTACTGGCGAGTGCCGGAGGGGTTATTGTCTCTTATTTCGAGTGGGTTCAGAACAATCAGGGCTTCTACTGGGATGAACAAGAAGTGGATGACCGGCTGCGGGTTATGATGATCCGCGGCTTTAACCAAGTATACGAGATTCATAAATCAAGGAATGTCAACATGCGTCTTGCCGCCTATATGGCAGGCGTACGAAAAATGGCGGAGGCGGTGCGTTATCGCGGCTGGGTATAACCGGCGGCGGGAGCGCTCCGCCGGGTGCCTGGGAGGTGAAACATCGAATTGCTAATGTTTTCTGTGCTGACTGCCGCGGTGGCCCCTGGGGTTTCGCTGCTTACGTATTTGTATCTAAAGGACCGTTATGATGCAGAGCCGATTCATATGGTCGTTCGTATGTTTCTGCTCGGTGTCCTCATCGTCGTGCCGATCGTTGTCATCCAGCGCGGCTTGCAGCTGTGGTTTGGCGACAATCAGCCTGTTCTGTTCTCTTTTGTAGAATCGGCCGGAATTGAGGAATTTGTGAAGTGGTTCGTCTTGTATCACATGATCTATAACCATACGGAGTTCGATGAACCGTATGACGGAATCGTGTATGCAGCTTCGATCTCGCTTGGCTTCGCTACTCTTGAGAATGTATTGTACGCGATTTACTCGCCATCGACCTTTGGAACGCTGCTCATGCGAGCGCTGCTGCCCGTATCCGGTCATGCGCTATTTGGAGTGATGATGGGCTATTACTTAGGCAAGGCCAAGTTCGCTACAGCTTCGAAGCGCAATATTTATCTGACGATCTCTTTATGTCTTCCGCTGCTGCTGCACGGAGCGTATGACTATATTATGATTTCGTTCAAGACTAACTGGATGTTTGTAATCGTTCCGTTTATGGTGGCTCTGTGGGTGTGGGGTCTCCGCAAAATGAACAATGCCAATTCCCGTTCGCCTTTCCGCTTCATCAGCCGCGAGGATGAGGTTAAACTGTAAATCTTCCGTCCATAATGGTTAGTAATAATCATTATAATGACGGAGGCTGGAATGGAACCAAGGGTTAAGGTAACGATACGGTGCAATGTATGCGGCGAGAAGTTTGTTCTGCGCGGCAGACGCGATAAAGGAATGATCGACACCGGCTTCAAGCAATGCATTTGCAACAACATGAATGACCTCGATATTGAAGAACACAGCATTTGACACAGATGCATAAAGCTCCCTTCTGCAAACCAAACTAACGCTAGGTTTTGCAGAAGAAAGGAGCTTTTTTGTTATGTATAAACGACTAAGCGCGGTGTTGTTCCCGATCATGACGCTTTTTCTAATCGGCTCAGTATATTGGGGCTATCAAGAGCATCAAGAGAAAAACTCGATTCTTATAAAGGCTGAGAACCAGTACCAGCGTGCTTTCCACGATCTCACCTACCATGTGGAGCAGCTGCATCAACAGCTCGGGAACACGCTTGCCGTGAACTCCACCTCCCAAAGCTATCATCGCAAGGGGCTCGTGAATGTATGGCGTCTGACCAGCGAGGCGCAAAACGAGATTAACCAGCTTCCTCTGACGATGCTGCCGTTTAACGAAGCCGAAGATTTCTTGTCGCGCATCGCTAACTTCGCCTACAAGACTTCGGTTCGGGATCTGACTAAGCAGCCTTTATCCGAGGATGAGTTCAAGACTCTGAAAACCTTGTATGCCAAGTCGGACGACATCTCCAAAGATCTGTTCAGCATGCAGGAGAAGGTACTGAACGATCATTTGCGCTGGATGGACGTTGAGGTTGCGCTGGCAAAACAGAATTCGCCTAACGACAATACGATAATCGACGGGTTCAAGACGGTCGACAAGAAAGTAAGCGAATATCCTGAAATCAACTGGGGACCGTCCGTAGCAAGCATGTACCAGAAGCGTTCCATTAATATGCTGAGCGGCAAAATGGTTACAGCTGACGATATTAAGAAGCATGTATCGGAGTTCATAGGCGCGAAACCGGCTGAAATCCGCGTCGTGGAGAACGGCAAGGGTACCGAGTACTCCTCCTTCTCCGCCACTGTAACGGAACCGAAATCCGGTCAAAAAATGCAGATGGACTATACGCAAAGAGGCGGCAAGCTGATCTGGTTCATGGATTCCCGTGATATCGGGGAGAAAAAGATCGATCAGGGCAAAGCCCAGGCTTCCGCGGAAAAATTCCTGAATGACCATGGTTTTAAAGACATGAGGGCAGTCAGCTACAATATGTACGACAATACAGGGGCATTTACCTTTGTCAGCACGCAAAACGGCGTGCTTATCTATCCGGAGAAGCTAACCGTTAAGGTTGCGCTTGATAACGGGGAAGCCGTTGGCCTCCAAGCCAACGATTATGTATATGAGCATCATAAGCGCAGCCTGCCAAAGGCGAAGCTTGCCAAAGCGGAAGCCCGCAAGGCGCTTAATCCGGAATTCAAAGTAGCTGGCGAACAGATGGCGCTGATCTTGAATGAAATGGGCGAAGAAGCCTTGTGCCATGAATTTACCGGCAGGGTGAACGGCAGCGATTACCGGATCTACATCAACTCGGAGACGGGTGTCGAAGAAGCGATCGAGGAGCTGTCACCGCTCGACAAACGGACAAATTCCGGCAAATAACGATATAGCTCCCCTCAAATAGGCGTGTTATAATAAACACCAATATGGGAGGGGAGCCAATTGTTGCCTAGAGTAAACCAAATGTTGTTTTTCGAGATCGCTTCTGCTGATGAGGAAGAGGCAGCTGCCCAGTACAAAACCAGAATTGCAGATGAGCTGGAAGATGGTTTGCTTATCGAGAATCCGCTCAATACAGCAACAGGCCGGATGAAGCGGCTTTTTCTAGGGGACGAGCTGTCGGTCTATTATTTATCGGAAGACGGCATTAAACATTATTTCGATTCCCACGTCATTGGCTTCCGGGATGATGATGTTGTCAAGCTGATCAAGATCCGCAGACCGGACCCGGCCCGCATTACAAAGGTACAGCGCCGTCATTTCCTGCGGGTTGCCGCAGACCTTGAAATCGCGGTGAATTTATCCGGCAACATTCGTTTTGTTACGGTGACCGACGATGTAGGCGGCGGCGGCATTTCCTTTATTTGCGACGGCAAATGGTCGATTAAGGCCGGTATGGAGATGGACTGCTGGCTTCTGGTTCCGTATAAGAACGGCACGCTGGAGCATTCTTCCTTCAAGGCAGAGGTTGTTCGCGTCGTTGATCTCGTAACAGGTCGCAAGCAGATTATGAGTAAGTTTATTGCGATCAGCGACAGCGAACGGCAGAAGATTATCAGATTCTGCTTCGAGAGACAGCTGGAATTCAAAGGAAGATAAGCTTGTTTTTGATTGCATAAGATTGGACCTGCCTGCACATCCTATTCTGAAAAAACAGGAAAAGGCAGGGATTTCGGTGCGGATTACGGAAGATGAAGAAGAGTTGAAGAAGCAGATGGATGCCGTCTCGAAACGGCTGGTCAAGGTTGCTTTTATTCTTATAATCGGAGTGATTCTAGCGCAATTTATGCTCCAAAACGACAACATAAGACACTGGCTGACAGATGTTGAGCACTGGGAAGGTGAGGCATACCGCTAGGCTTTTAGCCCGGAGGGACAGCGTTTTTGGGCATCTGTCGTTTTTGCATCTGCGTTTATTGTGTGGTATAATTTTCACGATCGCAGGCGGTGCCTGCTTTTTTCTTGAATTCTAAGCTTTATAAGTCATATCTTATAAAAAAAGGCTTAGCATTCTCCGGAATTTATACATATTTCCGGTAATCTTTTGTTGGCAGCGGTTCATTAGAACCGGCCAAGCCGTAAATGCTTGAGAGGTGCATCAGCATTCGGCCATTCTTTCGATAAGCTTAGGCTATCGATGCAAGAATCATCACGAACAGCCCAAACAGGCTGCTTGTGTGTTAATTCTTTTGAGGAGGTAGGATGTTGGTGATGCAGCAAGACGGTGACAGCGACCGGATTAACATTGCGATAGACGGTCCTGCCGGTGCAGGCAAGAGTACGGTCGCGCGCAAGGTTGCCGAACAGCTAGATTACATTTATATCGATACAGGTGCGATGTATCGGGCCGTAACGCTCAGCGCCCAAAGGGCGGGAATTGAGCCGCGGGACGGCGAGAAGCTGGCTGAGCATGCCAGGACGCTGGATATTAGACTGGCGCCGGGCGAGAGCGGGCAAGCCGTTTTCTTGAACGGCGAGGATATTACGGATCTGATCCGTTCCCGGGAAGTCACGCTAGCCGTATCGCATATCGCAGCGAATGAAACCGTAAGAGAATTGCTTGGCAGACTCCAGCGGCAATTGGCAGAGCGCAAAGGCGTGGTCATGGACGGCCGGGATATCGGTTCGCATGTGCTGCCAAACGCGGAGCTGAAGATTTTCCTAACCGCATCCGTTTCAGAACGCGCGCAGCGCCGCTTCAAAGAGATTGCGGGAACGCAAACGATTACTTTGGAGCAGCTTGAACAGGAAATTGCGGAACGTGACCGGCTTGACGAACAACGAGAGATTTCTCCGCTTATTTGTGCCAAGGATGCTCTTGTCCTCGACAGCACATCCATGTCAATCGATGAAGTTGCGGCTTCAATTGTGAAATTAAGCCGAACCAAATTGGCGGAGGCGAAGTAAACTAATGTTATATGGCATTTTTAGAGCAGTGTTTAATTTCCTATACGGACTATTGTTCCGGCTTGAAGTTCACGGGCTGGGGAATATCCCGAAGGAAGGATCCGTTATCCTCTGCTCAAACCACATAAGCTTGCTGGACCCTCCTGCTGTCGGCATCAGAGTGCCGCGCAAGGTTCATTATATGGCCAAATCCGAGCTGTTTAAGATCCCGGTGTTTGGTCCTCTTATCCGGGCCTGGGGCGCTTTTCCGGTCAAACGGGGCGTTGGCAAGGATGCGATCCGTTCCGCGCTTAACCTTCTTGGCGAAGGGAAAGTGATGGGGATCTTCCCGGAAGGCACGCGAAACAGCGATGGTGCGGCGGCGAAAAAGGGCGCGGCGATGATTGCTTACCGCAGCGGCGCAGCGATTATACCTGTAGCGGTTGTGGGCAATTATAAGCTATTCCGTAAGACGAGAGTATACTACGGCACACCGGTTGATATTTCCGCAATCATAAATGAATCCTCACCGGATAAGCTGGACCGTATTACGGACGCCATTATGTCTCGCATTTATGAGATGATTGAGAAGAACAAATAAAGTTGTTTTAAATTCTGCGTTCCATTCGAGAAAGCAGATTTAAATAAAGTTGGGGTATGAATTGAGGAGGTTATTTCCATGTCAGAAGAAATCAACGTTCAAGACCAGGCAGCATTGGACAACTTTGTGTCCTTGAAAAAAGGCGATACAGTAAAAGGTACGGTCATCAAAATCGATGATAACCAAGCTTATGTAAGCCTTGGATATAAATATGACGGTGTGATTCCGGTTCGTGAACTTTCCGCGGTACAACTGGATAACGCAGGCGATGCCGTTCAAGTTGGCCAAGAGGTTGAACTGAAAGTTGTCAGCATCGACGACGAGAAGGAAAAACTCGTTCTGTCGAAACGTCTTATCGACGGCGAGAAAGCTTGGGACGTTCTGCAAAGCCGTTTCGAGAGCGGTGAAGTATTCGAAGTTGCCGTAGCCGATGTTGTAAAAGGCGGCCTTGTCGCTGACGTTGGCGTACGCGGCTTCATCCCGGCTTCCATGGTAGAGCGTCATTTCGTTGAAGACTTCAGCGATTACAAAGGCCGTACGCTCCGCGTGAAAGTGAAAGAAATCGACCGCGAGAACAACAAAGTCATCCTGTCGCAAAAAGAAGTGCTGGATGCTGAGTTCGAACAAAACAAACAACAAGTCATTGCCGGCCTGCAAGTGGGTCAACAGCTGGAAGGTACCGTGCAACGCCTGACTCCGTTCGGCGCATTCGTGGATATCGGCGGTATCGACGGTCTGGTTCACGTATCCGAGCTGTCGTGGCAGCATGTTGCTCATCCGAAGGATGTAGTATCCGAAGGTCAACAAGTAACGGTTAAAGTACTTAAAGTTGATCCTGCAGCAGGCAAAATCAGCCTGAGCATCAAAGCAGCTCAACCAGGTCCTTGGGAATCCGCTGCTGGCCAATTCAACGTTGGCGACATTGTAACAGGTACGGTTCGCCGCCTCGTTACTTTCGGCGCATTCGTTGAAATCGCTCCGGGTGTTGAAGGTCTTGTACACATCTCGCAAATCGCTCACCGTCACATCGCAACTCCTTTCGAAGTATTGAAAGAGGGTCAAGAAGTGCAAGCGAAAGTGCTTGATTTCAACGCTGCCGAGAAACGCGTAAGCCTGAGCATCAAAGAAACAGAAGAAGCTCCTGAACAGCCTGCTGCTTCCGAGCAAGCTCCAAGATCGGGTAAACCGCAACGTGAGCGTACTCCACAGGTTAAGCCGGAAGATTTGGGCAATAACCCGAATGTCAGCTTGAACAGCTCCAGCATGAGCTACTCGCTGGCTGAACGCTTCGGCGACAAGCTGAGCAAATTGAAATAATTTAATATTGATGAATGAGAGAGGCCATGCCTGATTGCAATTAATCAGGCATGGCCTCTTTTTCTGTTCCCGATTTGCAATAATCGGGAATAGCCCCTTTTATTTGGAGCATAATATGTCAACGAGAGGTGATCTTGCTTGTGAATGCCGGATATATTTCAATCTGGATTATGCTCATGGCTTTCATATTAATAACTACCGGATGGTCGAACCTTGTCGGACTATCCGTGAAGAACAGAAAATGGGTGTTTCTTGCTCTGGCAGTCTGCGCGGCGCTACAGCCGATCAAGGAGACCTTCCATATCGGGCAGGTTCAAATTCATGTCTTTGCGGGCACTATTCTTCTGATGCTCATCACCCTGCTTGCGATGCGAGGACCGTTAGTCTGGGATTCCAGAGGTTACCTTCTGATTTGTGCCCTGCTTGCGGGCATGATCTGGGGAAGCGTCAGGAAAATGTATAGCGTTGACCCTGTGTTTTTCTGGCTGGATCCTTTCCTGGACGGGCCGGTTGTCGCAGGTGTGCTGGCATCGGCTTTTTCCACGAAGGGCCAACATCAGTTTACCGTACTGCTGTTTGCCGGTGCTGCAGCAGAGCTGGTTCATGCCTTGCTGCAGCGCGGGGTGTATGAGGCATCTATCGGCTCCCTGCAATGGTGGGATAGCTTATGGATCGCTTTTGCTACTGCACGAGTCATCAGCCTTTTATTTCAGGCCGTCCGTACCGGCGTTGTCCGTTTTATAGCTATCCCATGGAGGAATAAAGGAGGAAGCTCACCCAAATGAACGCTTATCTAGTTGAGCACAAAATGTTATTAGGCGTGCTGCTCGGAATTGTATTCGGGATCATATCACGGCTTATTATGCTGACTACCGATTACAGGCAATACCCGACTTATCCTCACGGGCGGATTATCCACATCTCCCTTGGAGTTATTGCTGCGGCGCTCGGGGCCGTTGCGGTCCCCGCGCTTTACAATAAAGACTACACGGCGATTACCTTTTTGTCGCTTGCGGCGCAGCAGTTCCGGGATGTGAGGAAGATGGAGAGAGAGACGTTGACCAAGATCGACAGTCTGGAGCTTGTCAGCCGCGGTTCCACCTACATAGAAGGCATTGCCATGGTATTCGAGGGACGTAACTATCTCGTTATTATGTCGGCACTGGTGACTAGTCTGTTCGCGATTATCTGGAATATTTATTTAGGCATTGGCGGAGGAATTCTGTCTCTGTTGTTTGTCCGTTATCTGAAATCAGGCAAAACGATATCCCATATTTGCCGTACGGAAGGTGCCGCGGTGCGGGTTGACGGACCGGACCTGTTCGTCGGGGATATTTACATTATGAACGTTGGCTTGCAGGCCAATCAGGAGATTATCAAGAAACAGGGTATGGGCTTCATTCTGACGCCATATAACCCGAACGGGAAAGTAACCATCAGCAATCTGGGGCAAAGACAGGCGATTCTATATGACCTGTCGACTATCCTGGGCGTGTATAGGGACGATGGGGAGCCTGCTCTTATTCCGATGGCGAAGCTGGATATGAAGGACGGCAGGCTGGCTGTCTTTTTCCTCCCGCAGGAACTGGATATGACGAAAGCGCTCCAGGTCATTAACAAGGTGCCGATTCTGGAATCGGCCGTTCGCATGCCTACGGAAGCTTCGGTTAATAAGGAGGCTGCCAATAATGGCTAAGATTATAGCGGTTGTGGCAATAGAACATGAGAAAGTAGGCGGCGGCGCGCCTATTTTTATTGAGCCGGACGAGAAAGCGATGCAGCAGACCGCCTTTCTCCTCGAGAAAATATTGGATGCCAGCGCGCATGACCTGAAAAACGGAACGATTGTCATTGTAAACCATCATTAAAAGATGAAAAGTTAGCCAAGAACGTTGTTTTTTGCTATGATGATAGTCGTGAGTATTTCTGAAGGAGTGAGCATTGACCTATGGCAAGACCCGTTATTGCAATAGTTGGTCGCCCGAATGTGGGCAAATCCACCATTTTTAACCGGGTGGTTGGCGATCGGCTGGCAATCGTTGAAGATAAACCGGGCGTAACCCGGGACCGTCTTTATAGCCCAGGAGAATGGAATGGTAAAGCATTCAGCATCGTAGATACAGGCGGTATTGAAATCGATGGTGAAGACGAAATTATGAAATCCGTCCGGATGCAGGCTGAGCTTGCAATTGAAGAGGCGGATGTCATTATCTTTATGTGCGACGCGAAATCAGGCGTTACGCATGCGGATGACGAAGTGGCGCAAATGCTGTTCCGTTCCCGCAAGCCGGTTGTTCTGGCTGTCAACAAAGTGGACAACTTGAACCGCATGGACGAAATTTACGAGTTTTATGGCCTGGGCTTCGGAGAACCGATTGCGATATCCGGTTCGCACGGACTCGGGATCGGCGACATGCTGGATGCAGCCATTGAGAAGCTCCCTGAGCTTGAGGACGACGGTTATGATGAGGATGTCATCCGCGTAGCTTTGATTGGACGTCCGAACGTAGGCAAATCCTCGCTTGTTAATGCGCTGCTTGGGGAAGAGCGCGTTATCGTCAGCAACGTGGCGGGAACTACGCGCGATGCCATCGATACGCCATTCGAGCGTGACGGCCAGCGTTACGTGTTGATTGATACGGCGGGTATGCGCAAACGCGGCAAAGTTTACGAGTCCACGGAGAAGTACAGCGTAATGCGGGCACTGAAAGCTATCGAACGTGCCGATGTCGTGCTGGTCCTCATTAACGGGGAAGAAGGCATTATTGAGCAGGACAAACATATTGCCGGTTATGCGCACGAAGCGGGCAAGGCTTCGATCTTTGTCGTGAACAAATGGGATGTTGTCGAGAAAGATGACAAGACCATGCAGGATTTCACGCAAAATATCCGCGACCATTTCCTGTTTATGACCTACGCGCCAATCGTCTTTTTATCTGCGAAGACAAAACAGCGCTTGCATAAGCTGCTTCCAGTCGTGAACCATGTATCGGAGCAGCATGCGATGCGGATCCAGACGCATCTTCTTAATGATGTGGTGTCGGATGCGGTTGCTTACAATCCTCCGCCGACGGATAAAGGCAGACGCCTCAAAATCAATTACGTGACGCAAGTGGCAACCAAGCCACCGACGATCGTTATTTTCGTAAACAATCCGGAGATGATGCACTTCTCGTATGAGCGGTACCTCGAGAATAAGATCCGCGCGGCCTTTGATTTCGAAGGCACGCCAGTCCGTTTGTTCACAAGAAAGAAATCGGATGAAGATTAGGGGAGAAGACGCTTGATATACGCTGTAATCGCGGTTGTTCTGAGTTATTTGCTCGGCTCGGTATCGTTCAGCATCGTGATCGCCAGACTAGTGAAAGGCATTGATATCCGGGAGCACGGCAGCGGCAACGCAGGCGCAACCAATACAATTCGTGTCCTGGGAAAAGGACCGGGCCTGCTTTGCTTCGTGCTTGATTTCGGAAAAGGAATTGCCGCGGTCTTCATCGGCCGCTGGCTCGGGCTTGATGAAGGTGTCGACTGGACGCCCGCTATTTGCGGTCTCGCCGCCATTATAGGACATAATTGGCCGATCTATTTCAACTTTAAAGGCGGCAAAGGAATTGCGACAACAATTGGCGCGCTCGCCTCGCTTGCCTTTGTACCTGCAATTATCGCCGGAGTTGTCACGATTATCGTAATTGCCATAACCCGTTATGTATCGCTTGGCTCGCTTATTTTCGCGGCTTTGACCCCCGTACTTATTTCGATTTTCTATTATTCCGCTCCCGTCTTAACGGTCAGTCTCATTCTGTGCGTATTTGCCTTCGTACGGCATCGTACGAATATTGTAAAGCTGCTGCAAGGAACAGAGAACAAGCTTGGTGCTAAGAAAGGATCGTGATCGGAAGGATGTCGCAAGCAAAGTCGGAACATAAAAGGCGCGCGGCGGTACTGGTTGCAGGCAGCTGGGGAACCGCGCTTGCCGCTGTACTGGCCGGCAATGGATATGATGTACGGCTGTGGACACGGTCTGCCGAGCATGCGGAGCAGATGAATACGAGCGGGACGAACGAGAAGTATCTGCCGGGCGTCACTCTGCCGTCATCGCTTCATGCGACAACGGATATCGAGGAAGCGCTTAGGGACGCGGAGCTGGCTTTGTTCGTAGCCCCTTCATCAGCGATGAGGGCGGTAGCCAAGCAGGCGGCTCCTTATCTGGCTGAAGGCACTTTGGTTGTTCACGCAACAAAAGGCTTTGAAGCGGATACATTGAAACGGATGACAACCGTCTTGTCGGAGGAGCTGAACCGAACTGCCGAGAAGATTGTTGTTCTGTCCGGACCAAGCCATGCCGAAGAGGTGATCCGCAAGCAGCCAACAACGGTAGTTGTGGCGTCTGCGGAATTGAAAGCGGCCGAGCAGGCTCAGGACGCCTTTATGAGCACCTATTTCCGCGTCTATACGAATCCGGATGTAGTTGGTGTCGAGGTTGCGGGCGCCATTAAAAATATTATCGCGCTTGGCGCGGGGCTATCGGACGGACTGGGCTTTGGCGACAATGCCAAAGCGGCTCTGCTAACCCGCGGTCTCGCGGAAATCAGCCGGCTTGGTACGGCTATGGGGGCTAACCCGCTTACCTTTGCCGGTCTTGCGGGCGTAGGCGATCTTGTCGTTACCTGTACGAGCAAGCACAGCCGTAACTGGCGCGCGGGCTCCATGCTGGCCGACGGCACGCCGCTTGAGGAAGTGCTGGAGCGGATGGGCATGGTCGTGGAAGGCGTGAGAACAACCCGGGCAGCCAATGAGCTTGCGAAGCAATATGACGTGCAGATGCCCATTACGGCTGAGCTGTACAGCGTACTCTTTGCGAACAATTCACCGAAGTCTGCCGTTGAGAATTTGATGGGCCGTTTAAAGACGCATGAAATTGAACAGCTAGACTAAGACACGCGCCTATACCATTCATTTCCCCCTCTCATATGATGTTGCAAGGCGAATGCTTATAAGGTCCGCAGCGATATTGAAGGAGGGGAATGTAATGGCTAAAGATCTTTCCAAAGATGTTCTTAACGCAATAAACAAGAAAACAGGCAAAAACATTTCCGAGAATGCGGTAAAGAAGTTGGCAAACGGGGTTTCGGCATCTACGATGCAGAACGAGGATGAGCTCCGCAAGCTGATCAAGCAGGTTTCGGATATGGCTAAGGTTCCGGTATCGGATAAAACAATGAATGACATTGTTAAAGCCGTGAAAGCCAGCGGCATGAGCATAGGCGGTATCGAATCTCTGATCAAAATGATGATTAAGTAAGGATCTGGTCAAAAAAGTCTGCTGGGATTCAGCAGATTTTTTTGGCTTTTTTTGTCCTTTTTTATGCATGATGTTATAATGAGTGTTGCATTTATTACGGTTATCGACTAGGGAGTAGATTAGTTCATGGATCCAATGACGAAGATGTGGGTATCTTTAATCGGAATCGGGTTGATGGCGATCGCAGCCGTTATGATTACGTTTGCCCGCTTAAAGACCAAAGGCATTATAAAGTTTACGTTATCCTTTGTTTCCTTTATTCTGCTTGTATTTGGTTTTCTGTGCGGGCTGATAGCCATTATTTAATAAAGACAACCATACATAAGAACAGCTTGAAAGGAATACTAATCGCATGATTGAATTGAAGGGGAGAACCAAAACAGCGGTTGTTGAAGCCGAGATTGGCGTGACGCTGCTAAAGCTGGCGCTGAAAGCGAAGGTTGACTGGTCTTCGAATTGCACCCGCGGTACTTGTGCCAGATGCCGCTGCTTCATTGAAGAAGGAGGCGCCGCGCTAGAGGGGATAACGGATGCCGAGTGGGACCGGATGGAGCCGGAGGAATTCGAAGAAGGTTACCGTCTTGCTTGTCAAGCTATAGTCAAGAGCGGTGAAATGTCGATTAAGGCAATAAACAAGCCGTATTTCTAGAGTCCGATACGCTGGGGAAGGATGTGCAGTAATGAACCATCATACACCAATAGAGAACGCTCTTGCTGCCATCGTCCGGGCACTTGCGGGAGTGGAGGCTGCGTGGGTCCTGGGAGGCAGCAGCGGGCTGCTGCTGCGTGGAGTGCCGCTTCCCGCCATGCCAAATGATATTGATTTGTACGTAGATGACGATGACTATGATCAGATCTATGAAATACTGAAGCCCTTTGCTACGGATGCCAAGCTGCTAAGCGAGTGCGGCAATTATCGTTCGGTGCTGAGTCATTTTATCGTCGAGGGGATATCGGTTGAGCTTGTCGGAGGCTTCATCGTGCGGGCAGACGGCTCACGCTATATAACGGAGGTCAGAACCCTGTTAAATCCGCATTCGGAGAGCTTTGCTGTAAAGGATGCAGAAGGGGTATGGGATGTTCGAGTTGTTCCGCTTGCGCATGAGCTATGGTTCAACCTGCTTCGCCGCCGTGAGGATCGGATAGCGATGATTATTGACCATTATATGAAGGATGAAACCCGTCATGAGGAAGCAAGAAGACTTATCGAGAAACGCAATGTATTAACCGTTGAAGCGAGAAAACAAATGCATCAGCGGCTTGCTTACCGACAGGCAGGTGCCGTCAAATGAGCGCAAAGGTAACCTTCTGGCCCTCTGGAGTAGGCATCGAAGTGAAGCCGGGGACTTCCGTCCTGTCGGCGGCAAGAAAAGCAGGCGTACTGATTCAGACGCGCTGCGGCGGTAATGCGGCTTGCTTTATGTGTAAAGTGAAAGTACGTCCTGGCAGTGATCTGATGCCGATCGCGGACGAAGAACGGCGGAAGCTGGCCGGGCTTGAAGCAGAAGGCTACAGGCTTGCTTGCCAAGCGAAGGCGAGAGGACAGGTAGAGGTGGATGTTCCGCTTGATCCGCTTCGCGCAGCCGTTCAGAAGCTGCTTGCGAAGCAGGCGGAAGAAAACGATGATTTATGGTAGAACGAGGAGGAGCAGCAAGCGATGTTGGATAAGAAAAGGATGCGAATGACCGGAGCGGCGGGCCGCTTTGTTATGCTTGTTATTTTGACCGTGGCCGTGCTGTCCTTAAGCGGCTGCATGTATCCAAAGAGTGAACTGAAACAAAACCAGGCTGCGCCCAAGGAAGCGGTTCGCAACGTCCAGGCGGCCATCGAGCAGTATCAATCCGAGACCGGCATGCTCCCGATGAAGAACAGCGACGAGGATACGCCCGTCTATGAAAAGTTCCTTGTTGATTTTGCCCAGCTGAAGAACAAGGGGTATTTGAGCTCAATTCCGACAGCAGCTTTTGAGAATGGCGGCAATTATTACTTCCTAATTATTAACGAAGAGACCAAGCCGCAGATCAAGCTGATGAACCTGGTCACCTACCAGCAGATTAACGATATCCAAAGCTGGGTCAATGATTACAAAGGCAGCCATGACGGCCAATTGCCCAAAGGCGAGCAGGCGTATCCGGGCTATTCTTACATAGATTATAAGGCAATGAACAAGAAGTCGCCGGATCTGCGCAGCGAGTACTCTTCCCAGACTCTCGCAGCTATCATGGACGATACCGGCCGCGTCTATACGGATTATGGGATAGACATCATGCAGGCGGTCCAGAAGAAAGGCGATGCGGAGCCTGGTGCCGATGCCGACCTTCGCGCCGTCCTCGTCGATTCGGATATGTATGTCCCGGTAAAAGCCCCGGTCTATCACTGGGTTAATAAAGAGCCGCAGGCTGTTTCAACAGAGACTAAATAAGCCGGGAACGCTTCTGTTTCGAAGTCCTCATTACCGTCCATTACGGAGCGGTAATGAGGATTTTTTGGTATAGAAATCTTTACATCTTCATATAACTCAATCTTGGAAGGGCAAGAACGTGACGACTCAGGGAAAAATTGTGAAAGGATCGGAATAATCGGTAGGCTAGGACAATATGATATTACTAGTCCAACAAAGCTGTACGAGTTGCGTCGCTGGCCTGCCCTCTTGTCCGGTGGAAGGCGGCGAACCGGAAAATCAATTGGGAGGGGATATTCAGTGGAGAAAGTGGACATTTTCAAGGATATAGCCGAGCGTACCGGCGGGGATATTTACCTCGGGGTAGTAGGGGCTGTCCGGACGGGCAAATCAACGTTTATTAAGCGGTTTATGGAAACGGTCGTGCTTCCGAATATTGCTAGCGAAGCCGAGCGCGTCAGAGCCGTTGATGAACTTCCTCAAAGCGCCGCGGGTAAAACGATCATGACGACCGAACCGAAATTTGTGCCGAATCAAGCGGTGCAATTACGCGTCAGTGAAGGACTGGATGTAAACGTCAGGCTTGTGGACTGCGTTGGTTACGCCGTTGAAGGGGCGAAAGGCTATGAGGATGAGAATGGTCCTCGCATGATTACTACGCCTTGGTTCGACGAACCGATCCCGTTCCAAGAGGCGGCGGAGATCGGCACCAGAAAAGTCATTCAGGAGCATTCGACTCTTGGCGTTGTTGTTACAACGGATGGCTCAATCGCTGAAATTCCTCGTGCATCGTATGTAGAAGCCGAAGAACGCGTTATCAGCGAGCTGAAGGAAGTCGGCAAACCGTTTGTGCTTATCATTAACTCTACGCGCCCTCGCAGCGAAGAAGCGATTCAGCTTCGCGGGGAGCTGCAGGCCAAATACGATATTCCGGTTATTACGATGAGCGTCGCAACGATGGGCGAAGAAGAAGTAATGTCCGTCCTGCGCGAAGTGCTCTACGAGTTCCCGGTTCATGAAGTCAACGTCAATCTGCCAAGCTGGGTAATGGTGCTGAGCGAGAACCACTGGCTGCGCAGCAACTATGAGAACTCCGTTCGCGATACGGTGAAGGATATTCGCAGATTAAGAGACGTCGACCGCGTTGTCTCTCAATTCTCCGATTATGATTTCATTGCCAGAGCCGGCCTTAGCGGCATGAACATGGGGCAAGGCGTGGCAGAGATCGATCTCTTCGCGCCGGATGAGCTCTATGACCGCATCTTGATGGAGGTTGTAGGCGTAGAAATCCGCGGCAAGGATCATCTCCTCCAGCTGATGCAGGAATTCTCGCATGCGAAGCGGGAGTACGATCGGTTCGCGGAAGCGCTCGAGATGGTCAAAGCAACCGGCTACGGCATTGCGGCACCAACTCTTGCGGAGATGGCGCTGGATGAGCCGGAGCTTATCCGTCAAGGCTCACGCTTTGGCGTAAGGCTGAAGGCTACCGCACCTTCGATCCATATGATCCGCGTCGATGTCGAATCCGAATTCGCGCCGATTATCGGATCGGAGAAACAGACCGAAGAGCTGGTTCGCTACTTAATGCAGGATTTCGAGGCAGATCCGATCAAGATCTGGGAGTCCGACATCTTCGGCAGATCGCTTCATTCCTTAGTGCGTGAAGGCATCCAGGGCAAGATCGCCATGATGCCAGACAATGCGCGCTACAAACTGCAAGAAACGCTGGGCAGAATTATTAACGAAGGCTCCGGCGGACTCATTGCCATCATCCTGTAATGCTAGAATAGAGAACGGTTGAACCGGCTTTGCGGCCGGATCAGCCGTTCTTTTTGCGTGGAAAGGCTTTAATCCGCCAATGTAACAATTTATTCATTGCAATTATGCGTTGCGATTACTATAATGGCAATTATTGAACGTTTCGATCTTTTTCGACAATATTATTCGTCTTTGTCGAACAATTCCCATTTTCGTGAAATAATACTTAAATTCCGATTGACATACTTGGTAAAAATGATATGATTACAAATAGATTATTCATCTATCATTTGGTTAGATAAAAAGGGAGAGAAGAAGGACATGAAAAAATGGGGTAAACTTTCTTTGACGCTGCTTGTTGCGATCGTTCTTGTTATTGCATCGGCATGCGGAAACAGCAAAACGAACAACAATTCTGCTAACTCTGAACCTAGCAACAATGCTGCTAACGCATCAGAGACACCGGCAGCTTCTGGCAACAGCGAGCTTGACGCATTGAAAGGCAAGAAAGTCGCACTCGTTATGCAGTTTAATACAGGTACATTCTCTTCGCAATATGTAGAAGGCGTGAAAGAGCAAGTCGAGAAATTCGGCGGCACTGCGCAAGTATTCGCTTCGGACAACGACCTGGCGAAAATGTCCTCTAACCTAGATGCAGCAATCAACCAAGGCTTTGACGGCATTCTGATTGACCACGGTCAAGCGGGAGCACTCGAGCAAGGAATCAAGAAAGCAAAAGAAAAAGGCATCAAAGTTGTTGTATTTGACGCTGACGTGAAAATTGACGGCGTACCTGTTCTTCAACAGGATGACCAATCGATGGCTGAACTGACGCTTGAGCAGCTGGCAAATGACGCTGGCGGCAAAGGCAACATTGTTAAAGTATGGGTAGCGGGCTTTGCTCCAATGGAACGCCGCCAAGTAGCATATAAAGCATTCCAAGAGAAATATCCAGACATTAAAGAAATCGCAGCATTCGGTAACGCGAACAACCCGGCAATCGATACGCAAGCGCAAATGGAAGCTATTCTTAAGCAATACCCGAACAAAGGCGACATTACGGCTGTATGGGCAGCATGGGATGAGTTTGCAAAAGGCGCAGCACGCGCAATCCAGCAAGCAGGCCGTACAGAAATTAAAGTATACGGTATCGACATGAGCGATGAAGACCTGCAAATGATTCAAGACAAGAACAGCCCTTGGGTGGCATCGGCTGCTGTAGATCCTAAAGATATCGGCCGCGTTCAAGTCCGCACGTTGTACAAAGAATTCAAAGGCGAAGCTAACGATCCGCTTGTAGTCCTGAATGCTGTGTACGTACACCGCGATAAACTGCCGGCTGAGCAAGTAAGCACAACTCAACTGTCCCAGTACATCGAAGGATGGGGAAGCAGCACGCAAAACTATGAAGACTGGATGAAAGAGCTGGAAGCTGCTAACGGGAAGTAATCCTTAGGCTTGCGAAGCAAGAATTGCTTCGCAATTCTTTTTAAGGTAATGCTTACGAAGTAAGAATTGCTTCGCAATTCTTTTAAGGTAATGCTTACGAAGTAAGAATTGCTTCGCAATTCTTTTAAGCTAATGCTTACGAAGTAAGAATTGCTTCGCAATTCTTTTAAGCTCTAACGAAACGCTGGAGAGGTGCACAAGATGAGTGTTGCAAAGCAATTGCAAATGAAGGGGATCCGGAAAGCTTTTTCCGGCGTCCCCGCCCTCCGCGACGTCGATTTCAACCTGCTTAGCGGCGAGGTTCATGCGCTGCTAGGCGCTAATGGCGCCGGCAAGAGCACGCTGATGAAAATTTTATCGGGTGCATACAGCCAAGACGAGGGTACCGTTACAATCGACGGGCGACAGGTTCATATTGGTTCACCCGGGGATGCCAAACAAATGGGCATCCATTGTGTTTATCAGGAAGTTGATACGGCTCTTGTTCCTCAGCTGAGCGTTGCGGAGAATGTAATGCTCGACAGGATTTCAAGCAAGGGCAGCAGCTTATGGCTGAACTGGCGCAAGCTGGAGAAGCAGGCGGTAGAAACCTTGGCGAGACTTGGAGCTACGATCCCGGTCAAGAAAAAGGCAGGGGAATTGACGCTTGCCGAGAAGCAGCTTGTTCTGATTGCCAGACTGCTGACTGAAAAAGCTAAATACGTTATTTTTGACGAGCCGACCGCACCGCTTAGCCTGGAAGAAGCGGAGCGGTTATTCCGTGTTATTGGACAGCTGAAGGAAGAGGGGATCGGGATCGTGTATATCTCCCACCGCCTTCCGGAAGTGTTTCAGCTTTGCGACCGCATAACCGTTATGCGTGACGGCGAACGAGTCATGACGGAGCCAACCTCGGCCGTATCGATAGATGATGTTGTACAGGCTATGCTTGGCCGTGTATTCGAGGAAGAGTTCCCGAAAACGGAGGTTCCGATTGGAGGACCGCTTCTTGAGGTATCGGGCGTTACACGCGGCCATCATGTCCGCAATGTCAGCTTTCATGCGCGCAGCGGCGAAGTAGTGGCGGTTGTTGGTCTTGTCGGAGCGGGTAAAACCGAGCTGTCGAGAGTACTGTTTGGTGCGGATAAAGCAGACAAGGGCAGCGTTACGATTGCCAAAAAAGTGATCAAGAATATTGAACCGGCCGATGCCATCGCGGGCGGGATTGTGCTTGTGCCGGAGGAACGCCGGAAGCAGGGCATTCTTGTCGGGGAATCCGTTCAGAATAACTTGAGCTTGCCGATCCTGAAGCTGATGACGAGAAGCGGCTTCCTGTCGGGCAAGAAGGAGTCAAATAACGCGGCGGCGATTATCGGCAGGCTGGGAATCAAGACCTCTTCTTCCCAGCAGAAAACCGGCCAGTTAAGCGGCGGTAATCAGCAAAAGGTGTCCATCGGCAAATGGCTGCCGACGGGTGCGGAAGTCTATTTGTTCGACGAGCCGACTAAAGGCGTAGATATCGGGGCAAAAAGCGATATTTTCCGGATTATCGGCACACTTGCGGAGCAAGGAAAGGCTATTGTTTATTTAACATGTGAATTTGCAGAAGCGATGGGCATAGCCGACCGGATTCTTGTCATGTGCGATGGAGCAATCGTGAAGGAATTTGGCCGGGGTGAAGCCACGCAGGAGCTGCTGATGCTGTATGCGAGCGGCGGCAAGGAGGAGCAGGCATGAGAGAGAAGTCATTGGATTTCGTTTTTAAATTTGGATCATTACTTGTTATTGCCTTAGTCATCCTATTCTTCTCGATGTGGGATGAGCATTTCTTTACTTACGCGAACTTATCTGATATTCTGCGGTCGATCTCCATCACGACGTTTGTTGCGATTGGCGTTACCTTCTCTCTGACGGTAGACGGCTTCGACTTGTCCGTAGGCTCTACCGTATCGCTAACGACGGTTGTAACGGCAGCCTTCATGGTCTGGTATGAGCAGCCGTTAGTCGTCGTTATCGTAGTTGCGCTTCTGATAGGTGCTTTGGTAGGCTTGTTAAATGCGCTTCTGATCGTCAAGGTCCGCATTCCGGACATGCTGGCGACACTTGCTGTTATGTACATCGTTGGCGGTATTCACAAGACTTATACAAAAGGTTATTCGATCTACAACAATATGCCTATGCCTGACGGCTCTACGGCCCCGGGCAAGTTCAGCGAATCGTTCTTGTGGCTGGGACAAGGCAAGCTGTTTGGGGTTCCGGTACCCGTCGTGCTGATGGTTATTGCCGTTATTGCCGTTCATCTGTTCTTCAAATACACCAGATGGGGACGCCAAATGTATACGACCGGCGGCAACGAAGAAGCTGCTCGCCTCTCCGGCGTAAGAGTACGACGCATTCGTACGGCTGCCTACGTCGCTTCTGGCATCTTCGCAGCAATCGGCGGTATTTTGTATGCGGCGCGCGTAGGAACCGGTCAGATCGATGCTGGCGCTCCTATGATGATGGAATCGGTTGCTGCAGTCTTTATCGGGTACTCGGTGCTCGGAGCCGGCCGGCCGAACGTAATTGGCACTTTCTTTGGCGCCATCCTGATCGGGGTGCTGCTAAACGGAATGACGATGATGAAAGTGCAGTACTATGCCAATGACATCATCAAAGGCATTGTGCTCGTGCTTGCGCTGGCGGTTACCTTTATTCATTTGTCAAGAAGACGCAGCGGATAAGAAGAAAAATAAATGAAAGTGTCGCTAACCTCTACAGGCTACTTGAAATTGGAAAACGGCTGTATTACTATAAGTTTGTTTGATGTTGAGGTATATTTTTCAAGTTTTCAGTAAATAAGAGGGATAAGATGACTCTTCATTTGCCTTTAGGGGAGGTGAAACAAATGAACAAAACCGATCTGATTAACAAAGTGGCTGAATTGTCCGATCTGTCGAAGAAGGATGCAACGAAAGCTGTTGACGCAGTTTTCGAAGCGATTTCCGATGCCCTTCAAGGCGGAGACAAAGTACAACTGGTTGGCTTCGGTAACTTTGAAGTTCGCGAACGCCAAGCCCGTAAAGGACGCAATCCGCAAACAGGCGAAGAGATTGATATCGCTGCAAGCAAAATGCCTGCATTCAAGCCTGGTAAATCTCTTAAAGACCTCGTCTCCAATTAATTGCATGATTCTAGCGCCCGAACGCAGCCGCGTTCGGGCGCTTTCGTTATGCCTGCTGCCAAGTCTTGCATGTCGGCTCCGGTCTATAGTATAATCGAGCCCAGCAATAGGATGCTAGAGCAGTTCATTAAGCGAGTGCTTACGGCAATTTGGGTGATGATTCATTGAGCGCATGCTTACGAGGTAAGAATTATCACAACTGGCTTAAAGGCAGCCAATTGTGTGACAATTCTTTTTAGGATATGCTTTCGAAGCAATGAAGTCCTCACAATATGCCCCTTATTTAGGCAATTTAGGTGATGATTCATTGAGCGCATGCTTACGAGGTAAGAATTATCACAACTGGCCGAAAGGCAGCCAATTGTGTGACAATTCTTTTTAGGAGGGTTAAGATGGAGCCGACTCAAGGCGATTACATCGTTATCAAAGCGAAGGATCAAGGCGTTCAGGTAATTGGCCTCACGCGTGGTCAGGATACCAAGTTCCATCACACGGAGAAGCTGGACAAGAATGAAATCTTAATCGTTCAATTTACGGACCATACATCAGCGGTCAAAATCCGCGGCAAAGCTTCCGTTATGACCAAACATGGCATCGTGGAAACGGATCAATAAATATACGTGCGGACAAGCTCCCTTGCGCAGAACATGCGTGCAGGGAGTTTTTTTTGTGCATAGCTTGGCTTCTTCGGTTGTAAAATGAAATATATGGATCTATTTCAATCGGGGGGATTCCGTTATGCGTAAGGCATATTTGACGGCGCTTGGTGCAGCGCTTGCAGTAACGGCGGTAATCGGATTGCTGCCACATTCCGGGATTGGCCCAGGCAAGGGAAGAGGCGAGGTGGCTGTCTTTCGTCCCTCCGAGATGAAGAGGCTGACAAGCAGTAATCTGGTTGATGCGGTTATTGGCCTTCAGTTGACAGGCAGCGTAGGGAAGGTAGGGTGGAACCAGGCGGTCCTGACCGTCGAGATGCGCGCGGATGCCGAGATGCAGGCGGAGCGCTGGTACAGGGATATGGAGAAGCTTATCCGGCTGTCCTTCACCCAGATGGAGAACGTAAACCGGCTGCTGATCCGGTACGTGGATTCAAAGGAAAACAGCCGCATGCTGTTTGCGGCGGATATCCGCCGGACGGACAGCTGGCTGATGGACAATCTAAACGAATTGAGCGATGCGGATCCGCTGCATGATGAGCAGTGGAGAAAGCGTCTGCGGATAGCTTATACGTCATTTCTTGAAGAACGGCTTGGCCCTATTGATACTTATTCCACTGCGCCCCTTCCATCCTCCTGACAGACATGTTTCAAATTATTGAACAATTATCTGCCGGCAGCTTGTTTCGTATGCTCAATACCTAAAGTTGTGCTATAATAGTTTAGATTATTTAGCGGCAATATCTGTTCGGAGGCTTACCCCATGAAACCATATCGTATCAAAGAACTCGCATCCAAGTATGTCGAGTATGACATGATCCAAACTTACACCGAGCTTCCTGCCTTTCCGGATCCGAGGCTGCGGCTGTTACATGCTGTGCTGAATGAGCATGGAGCATTAGCGCCAAAGAGCGAGCTGTACTCGCTTGTAGTCTCTCTGGTACAACTGGGCATGGATACGCATGACCTGATTGATACGGAGGAGACAAGGCGCTCAGAGACCGAAATGAGGGCCAGACAGCTGAAAGTGCTGGCAGGCGATTATTTCAGCAGCCGGTTCTACCAGCTTCTGTCGCAAGCCGGGCAGATCAGCATGGTATCCAAGATTAGCGCCGCCGTGTGCGAAGTAAACCGATTGAAAATGGATCTTTACATAAAGATGCAGCAATCGCAGTTAAAGGCGGAAGAGTATTTGAACAAGCTGACTGAGCTGAAAAGCGAAATGTTCCAGCTGTTCACCGGAATGATGGAAGGTGCATTCGTGAAGCTTTGGCCGGAGATGCTGCAAGATGTCAGCCGCTGCGAGACGGTTCTGGACGAAATGGATCGATTTGATTCACCATCCCGGTTTTATCAAAGCTGGGCTTATTGGCATGTCATGCAGGAAGGCACGCCTGAGGAGCAGCAATGCCTCTCTAAGCAGCCGGAGCCATCTGTTATCTATGATCTGCGGGGGAAATATGAACTGCAGAGCAGGCTGGTCTCGAAGCTTAAGGCAGCGGCGGACAGTCTTCGCCATACAGCAGCCAAGCTGGAATCCGACCAGCTGAAGAAAGTCATTCAGGATCTGGCGGATTCATTCCTGGAGAAGATGGCAGCCCATACCCGGGCTTAATGAAATGAGGGAATAGACAGATGAACGCAAACTCTAACTCAAGCTCAAGCTCGAAGGAGCATGTGCACGCGCTCTTCGAGAATATTGCACCGAAATACGATATGATGAACGATCTGCTCAGCTTCCGCAGACATAAGGCATGGCGGAAGTTTACGATGCGGAAGATGAATGTGCAGCCGGGGCAGACGGCTCTGGATCTGTGCTGCGGGACTTGCGACTGGACGATTGCGCTGGCGAAGGCAAGCGGCAGCGGCCAGATCGCGGGACTGGACTTCAGTCAGAATATGCTGGATGTCGGGGCCGTCAAGGTTAAGAATGAAGGCCTGAACGAGCAAATCACGCTCGTTCAAGGCAATGCCATGGAGCTTCCGTTTGCCGATAACTCATTCGACTTTGTTACAATCGGCTTTGGTCTGCGGAACGTTCCGGATTACCTGCAGGTTCTGAAGGAAATGCAGCGAGTCGTGAAGCCCGGCGGCAAGGTCGTATGTCTGGAGCTGTCAAAGCCAATGTGGCAGCCGTTCAAGGGGATGTACTATCTGTACTTCGAGAAGATGCTTCCGATGATCGGCAAATGGGTGGCAAAGCGCTTTGACGAATATAAGTGGCTTCCGGATTCCCTGAAGCTGTTCCCTGATGCCAAGCAGTTATCCGAACTATTCCGGCAGGCCGGATTGCATGAAGTACAAGCCTATCCGCTGACAGGCGGAATAGCAGCGCTTCACATCGGTACAAAGGAGAAATGACAGCAATGATTCGCAAACTACGCATTATTCTTGAAATGATTAAGTTTGAACATTCCGTATTCGCGCTTCCGTTCGCCTTTATGGGGGCGGTACTCGGCACGCTAGCGGTAGAAAAAAGATTGCCGACCTGGGGAGAGATTGGCTGGATTGC
Source organism: Paenibacillus glycanilyticus (assembly GCF_023715145.1). Lineage (GTDB taxonomy): Bacteria > Bacillota > Bacilli > Paenibacillales > Paenibacillaceae > Pristimantibacillus > Pristimantibacillus glycanilyticus_A. The sequence goes on from NZ_JAMBNP010000002.1 coordinate 739,303, forward strand.
ACTTGCGATGGTTGGTGCCCGCAGTGCGGCCATGAGCCTTAACCGAGTCATTGATAAGGCAATTGACAAGGCTAATCCAAGAACGGCCCAGCGGGCGCTGCCGGCAGGCCTCCTCAAATCGTTTGAGGTCTTATTGTTTATTATTGTTTCGTTCGTTCTGCTGTTTGTCGCGGCGGCGAACCTCGACCCGATCGCGCTGAAGCTAATGCCGATTGCGGTTATGATGCTTGTTTTATACTCCTATATGAAAAGAATCACTTGGCTCTGCCACGTATTCCTTGGCCTCACGATCGCATTGTCGCCGCTCGGCGGCTGGGTTGCGGTAACGGGCTCGCTCAATGCAGCGGCATGGGTGCTTTACTTTACCGTAGCCTTATGGATTGCCGGTTTCGATATCGTCTACGCGACGCAGGACTACGAGTATGACCGTGATAACGGCCTTCATTCGATCCCTGCGCGTTTCGGTCTATCCGGTGCCTTATGGATTGCAAGAGGCTTCCATGTTATTACGGCAATCGGGTTCTTCGCTTTGTTCTGGATGACGGAGCTGAGCTGGGTCTATCTGATTGGGACAATCGTATCCATTCTGATGCTGTTCTATCAGCACTGGCTCGTACGCCCCAATGATTTGTCCCGCGTGCAAATTGCATTCTTTGGAATGAACGGAACGCTAAGCGTTGTGTTGTTCGTCTTTGCGATGTTTGACCTGCTGGTGGTGCACCAATGGTAGAGTCAAGCACTGGAGGAAGACCTAAACGCTGGGTCGTTGGCATCACCGGAGCAAGCGGGGCAATTTACGGCATCCGGTTGATTGAAGAATTGCTTCAGGCTGAGTATCTTGTGCACGTCGTTGTGACTGAAGCGGGTTGGCGAGTGCTCAAAGAAGAGCTGGGCTGGGATACGACGCGCCGCCAGGCGGCGCTGGAGCAGCGGTTTGGCGAAGCGGTAACGTCAGGCAAGCTGGTGTTCCATCCAAATGCAGATATAGGCGCCAGCATTGCCAGCGGTTCTTTCCGGGTTGAAGGAATGGCCATTGTGCCCTGTTCGATGGGGTCGCTTGCTTCGATGGCAAGGGGAATCTCGGACGATTTGCTTACCCGTGCAGCAGATGTCATGCTGAAGGAAGGACGCAAGCTCATTATCGTACCGCGCGAGACGCCGCTGCACGCGATTCATCTGGAGAACATGCTGACATTGGCGCGCCTCGGCGTAAGAATCATTCCGGCTATGCCGGCCTTTTATTATAAACCGCAATCCATGGACGAAATGATTAACTTCCTTGTCGGCAAAGTGCTCGATAGCATGACGATCGAGCATCATTTATTCAGAAGATGGGGAGATGATCTATCATGACGGGCAGACTGAATAATCCACTTCGCGTAGGCCGGATTGATTATGCGAATGCATGGCCGCTTTTTCATTACCTGGAGGACTATACCGAGCAAGCCGGCATAGATATTGTGCTAAAGGTGCCGGCGAAATTAAACCGGCTGCTGCGCGAAGGGGAGATACAAGTTTCGGCTGTATCTTCCTTTGCTTACGGGATGAATGATCAGGATTATATCCTGATGCCGCATTTATCGGTAGGGTCGGAGGGAAAAGTAAATTCAATCCTTCTGTTCCTGAAGGAACCGATTGAACAATCCCCGCCGGGCCGTATTGCGGTTACGACAACATCGGCAACCTCTGTTAACCTGCTCAAAATTCTGATGAAGAAGCATTATGAGCTGGATCCGGTGTACGAGCCGGCAGAGCCCGACCTGGAGCGGATGCTCGAAGGGGCTGACGGCGCGCTTCTGATTGGAGATCCTGCCATCCGGGAGTCATGGAAGAACAAAGGCCTTACCGTGATTGATCTCGGTGAAGTATGGAATACCTGGACCGGGCTCGCCATGACTTATGCCGTCGTTGCGGCACGCAAGGAAGCGGTGGAGACCTCGCCGGAAGCCTTCGAGCGTTTATACAAGGCGTTTACGACCAGCAAGGAACAAAGCTTAGCGAATCTTGCGCCGCTGATTAACAAAGCCTGCGAACAGCTTGGCGGTGATCCTGCTTACTGGCAAATGTACTTCACATGCCTGAACTATGATTTTGGACCTAAGCAGCAGGAAGGTTTGACCTTGTATTTCCGCTATGCCAAAGAGTTAGGCTTGCTTGACCATGAGGTAAGCCTGCATTTTTATAAAGAAGAATCTCTGCCGAACAGGTGAATGAATGAAACTATTAGACATTTTTGCAAAGTTAAAAGGCGATATGTCCCGAATTGAGCAAGAGCTGGAACGAAGCATATCGTTTGGCGATGAGCTGCTTAGCGAGACGTCTCTTCACCTGCTGAAGGCAGGGGGAAAGCGGCTGCGGCCAGTTTTCGTGCTGCTTGCGGGCAAGTTTGGGCAATACGACCTTGAAAAACTGACGAAAGTGGCCGTGCCGCTGGAACTTATTCATATGTCCTCCCTGGTGCATGACGATGTTATCGACGATGCATCGACGCGGCGCGGCCAGCTTACCGTCAAATCCAAATGGGATAACCGGATTGCCATGTATACGGGCGATTATATTTTCGGCAGGGCGCTCACGATTGCAACCGAGCTGGATAATCCGTTTATCCACCAGATGCTCTCGAAATCGCTTGTGCAGATGAGCATAGGCGAAATGGAGCAGATCCGGTATTTCTTCAATACGGAGCAAACCATCCGCGATTATCTGCTGAGGATCCGGCGCAAGACGGCTCTGCTTATCGCCATCAGCTGCCAGCTTGGCGCTGCGGCGGCAGGGGCGGACCGGGATACGGTGAATCGGCTGTACCGGTACGGGTATAATGTAGGAATGACCTTCCAGATCCGAGATGATATGCTTGATCTGTTTGGTACCGAGAAGCAGATTGGCAAGCCTCCGGGTTCGGATATCCGCCAAGGCAATATTACATTGCCGGTTATTCTTGCTTTGAAGGACGAGAAGGTGCGCGAGCCGCTGCTTGAGCAAATCCGGATTATTCGGGAGCATAACGGAAATGTGGATACGAAACCGGCTATTTCGCTCATTAAGAGCAGTAAAGGCATTCAGCTGGCGGATCAGCTGGCGAATGATTACACCAAAAAAGCTTTGACCGCATTAGAGGGATTACCGGCAATCGGAGCGAAAAAGAATTTGACCGACATTGCGCATTTCGTAGGAAAGCGCAATTACTAAGGGAAACGACGGATTCGCAGAGCCACGAAGGAAGAATTTCTTCGCAATTCTTTAAGCTGATGCATACGCAGCAAGAATTTCTTCGCAATTCTTTTAAGCTGGTGCTTACGATGCAAGAATTTCTTCGCAATTCTTTAAGCAAATGCTTACGATGCAAGAATTTCTTCAAATTTCTTTTAAGGAGGGTACCTAATGGAAAGAACATTTTTGATGATTAAACCAGATGGTGTACAACGCGGTCTTATCGGTGAGATCGTGTCCCGCTTTGAGCGTAAAGGCCTGAAGCTCGTTGCGGCCAAATTTATGGTTGTAAGCAGAGAACTTGCCGAGACCCATTACGCAGAGCACGAAGGCAAGCCCTTCTACGAGCCGCTGCTGAACTTTATTACAGCCGGCCCTGTCTTTGCGATGGTATGGCAGGGAGATAACGTCATCGCCTTAACGCGCGCGATGATTGGCAAGACGGATGCGGTAGATGCTCTGCCCGGCACGATTCGTTCAGATTTTGCCGTACATACGAATTTGAATTTAATTCATGGTTCGGATTCCCCGGAAAGCGCGGCAAGGGAAATTGCGAATTTCTTCGCTCCCGAGCAGCTGGTTGAATACGAACATACTGTGCAGCGCTGGATCTAAGCCATACTTACGCTGTAGCTACAACAGGAGGCGTCCATGTCGGAGGATCTGGATTTCAATCTTTTTATTCAAAGAATGAAGGCTAAGACCAATATTGATTTATCGCAATATAAGGAAGCCCAGATGAAAAGGCGTCTGATAACGCTCCGCCAGAAGCACGGTTATGAAACGTTTGAAGCTTACTGGAAGGCCATTGAGCAAAACCGGAGCCTGCTGAACGAATTTCTGGACCGGATGACGATTAATGTATCCGAGTTCTGGCGTAACCCCAACCGGTGGGAAGTGCTGCAAAGCCGCTTCCTGCCGGAAATGCTTCAGCGGGGCGAACGGCTCAAGGTGTGGAGTGCCGCGTGCTCGACGGGAGAAGAGCCCTATACGATCGCCATGATTCTGTCGGAGCTTGGTGCTCTTAACAAAGCGTCCCTTCTGGCCACCGACTTGGATGCCGTCGTATTGGATAAGGCCAAGGAAGGACAATATCTGGAACGTTCCCTGCGTGATGTACCGCAAGCCTACCGGCAGAAATACTTCCAGCCGGATCACGGGATGTATGCGGTATCGGACAAGCTTAAGAACGCCATTATGTTCAAGCAGCAGAATTTGCTCCATGATTCGTTTGACCAGTCCTTTGATCTCATTGTCTGCCGGAATGTCATGATCTATTTCACGGAAGAAGCCAAGCACTTATTATATCAAAAATTCGCAAAGGCGCTTCGTCCCGGGGGATTGCTCTTCGTCGGCAGCACGGAGCAGATTTTTTCCCCATCGCAATACGGTTTTGAATCGGCAGATACCTTCTTCTACAGAAGAATCGGGTAGCCCCGCCGGGATGTTGATGTATACCGTTTTCCTTCCGCTCCAATACTATGTACAACCGATACTTAATTGGAGGATGAAGATGGACAAGCGACAAGTGATTCATGCTTACCGAAGCGGGATCATATCCATTCAAGAATGCGCTCAAATACTTGGTCTCGACAGCCGGCAGCTGCCCAACCTGATGAGTCAGATGGCAGTGAAGGCGGAGCGGGAAACAGGCAAGCGCTTTGTGAACAGCTAACGCTTTCCATAGCCGCGGATAAGGCGGATGTTGAAGTCAGATATGGCTTTAACATCCGCTTTTTTTTTGCATGGCGCGGCTGTCTTGCGTTTCTTGTCAAAGCCTACAGCCTGTACTATAATGAGCAAAGATGTTTACACATAAGTAAAATGCCCGGAATATGAACAGTTAGGATGGTACAATCATGCGCGAACTGAAAGTTGAGCTTGGTGAACGCTCTTATCCCATTTATATCGGTGAAGGACTTTTGCAGGAGGCGGCCGCTTATTTCAAGAAGCATCAGATCAGCTTGAAATCGCCGCTGCTAATCATTACGGATGAACATGTAGCCCCTAATTATTTGGGATCGCTTGAGAATAACCTTCGCGAGGCGGGTTTTACAGTTGCGAGTACGGTAGTTCCTGCGGGCGAAAGCTCCAAGTCGTTGTCGATGCTGGAGAGTCTCGTTACGAAGGCGCTTGAAGCAGGTCTGGACCGAAAATCAACGATTGTTGCGTTAGGCGGCGGCGTAGTCGGAGATCTTGCCGGATTCGTAGCGGCATCTTATATGCGCGGCGTGAAGTTTGTGCAGATCCCTACGACAATATTGGCGCATGACTCCAGTGTTGGCGGCAAGGTTGCGGTTAATCATCCGCTTGCGAAGAATATAATTGGCGCTTTCCATCAGCCCGAGATGGTGCTGTATGATCTGAATACGCTGCAGTCGCTGCCTCCAAGAGACGTTAGCGCCGGCCTGTCGGAGGTCGTGAAGCACGGTCTGATCTGGGATGCGGAATTTACGGCCTGGTGCGAAGAGAATGCGGACCGTCTGCTAGCCCTTGAGCCGGATGCCCTTGGATACGCCCTGTATAAAGGCTGCAGCGTGAAGGCTGCCGTCGTATCCAAGGATGAACGCGAGAACGATCTTCGCGCGATCCTGAACCTTGGCCATACGATTGGGCATGCCCTAGAAGCGGTTGCCGGTTATGGCGAGCTGCTTCACGGCGAAGCCATCTCCATCGGCATGATTGGCTCAGCAAGACTTGGCTTGCGTTACGGCGCGCCCGAAGAGGTTTATACAACGACAAAACGCGTCCTGTCCAAAGTAGGATTGCCGGTTAAGCTTCCGGAGCATTTTGACGTGGATGCTATTATGGACGCGATGATGCACGATAAGAAATTCAGCGAAAGCACGATGGTATTCGTTGTGCCAACGGAGATTGGCAAGGTGGAGATCAAGAAGGATGTTCAGTCCGCTTGGGTGCGCGAGATCGTCGAGCAATTGAAACTGGAGGCGCAATAAGATGAGCGTAAGAGGAATTCGCGGGGCAATTACCGTTGAGGTTAACGAGAAAGAGCCTATTTTACAGGCAACCCTTGAGCTGTTGAATGAAGTCGTGAAGCAAAATGCCATCGTACCGGATGATATCGCAAGCGTATTTATTACCGTTACGCAAGATCTGGACGCAACCTTCCCGGCTATTGCGATCCGTCAAATGGGCGGATGGGATCTTGTTCCGTTAATGTGCGCGCTTGAAGTGCCGGTTAAGGGCAGCCTGGAGCGCTGCATCCGGTTTATGATTCATTTGAATACAGACAAAACGCAAGCTGAAATTAATCATGTCTATCTCGGCGGCGCGCGCGTGCTGCGTCCGGATTTGTCAAAATCCTAATTGACGTAAGCTGCGATCGGTAGTATATTGAGTACTAACAATAGTTTAGGCAAGAGAAGAGACACAAGACAACAGACAGGTTTTAGAGTTAGTTTAGTTGAGATTCTAAGGGTTTGTATGGGACTTGGAATTTTTTCCGGAGTGAAACTTGAATCGCCGTCAGAGGACGGTGCTGTCGTTTCATTTTGGGTAGCAGGCTTTTAGTTGAGTAGAGATGAGCAGAGTAGAGATGAGTTCAGAACAGTAGAGAATAGAGGCTTGTTATCCCAGCTAAGCGCAGGAAATGGCATGATGCTATTATGCGCCTTAAGTCTATTCCTTATTTGTTTGCAAGCTCATTTGTCATCATCTTTAAATTCAACGCCCCTGCTCCCAGCAGGGGCTTTTTTGATTTTAGAATTTAAGAGGAGGCAATACAATGACAAATGAATTGCAGCAAGTGACGAAGCTGGCCGACAACTACAACATCATTCCGATTGTACGATATATGCTTGCAGATACAGAAACGCCTATCCGGCTGTTCCAGCATTTTGCGAAAGAACAGCATGCTTTCCTGCTTGAGAGTGTGGAGGGCGGAGTGAAATGGGCGCGATATTCTTTTATCGGAACGGATCCGTTCATGATGCTTTACGGCAAGAACGGCAAGATGGTGCTCGAGCATAACGGAGAAAAACAAATCTTTGACGAGAAGCCGATTGAACTGCTGAAAGCACAGCTTCGCGGCTACCGCAGTCCATCGCTTCCGGAGCTGCCGCCGTTCACAGGCGGAGCGATTGGCTACTTCGGTTACGATCTGCTTCAATACTACGAGAACCTGCCGTCGCATCGCATTGATGACCTGCAAATGAATGATCTGCAATTTATGTTCTGCGACCAAGTTATCGTCTTCGATCACTTTAAGCAGCAGCTTCAAATCATCGGGAATGTTCATATCCCTCATGCGCCGACTAATCTGGATATTGAAAAGGCTTATAATCGTGCGGTTGCCAAGATTGAAGCAACGATCGAGCGTTTGCAGCAGCCGATTACCGTTCCGGTAACATCGGGCTCGTCGATTCCGACTGATCCGGAGCTTGGCGATGTGCAATCGAACCTGACGAAGGAACAATTTATTTCGAATGTGGAGCAGGCGAAAGAGTACATCCGCTCCGGAGATATTTTCCAGGTTGTCTTGTCCCAGCGCTTCAGCATCGAGACCGAGGTTGATCCGCTGCATGTTTACCGTGTACTTCGCACAATGAATCCGTCTCCTTATATGTATTATTTGAAAATGGGGGATGAGGTCATCGTGGGAACGTCGCCGGAAGCGCTTGTAAAGGTCGACGGCAACCGAAAAGTGGAGACTCGGCCGATTGCGGGAACAAGACCGCGCGGCAAGATGCCGGAGGAAGATAAGGCGCTTGAAGTGGAGCTGCTTGCCGATGAGAAGGAAAGGGCAGAGCATCTCATGCTGGTTGACCTCGGTCGAAATGATATTGGTCGCGTATCGGAATTCGGAACGGTCCGCTGCGATTCCTACATGGAGATTGAACGTTACTCGCATGTCATGCACATCGTATCGAACGTATCCGGCAAGCTTCGCGAGGACAAAGATTTCTTTGATGCCTTCCTGTCTTGCCTGCCAGCCGGTACGGTGTCCGGCGCTCCTAAGCTTCGGGCGATGGAAATTATCGCGGAGCTCGAGAACGAAGCGCGCGGCGCATACGCGGGTGCCATCGGCTATCTGGGCTTTGGCGGCTCGCTCGATACCTGCATTACGATTCGCACAATCGTATTCAAGAACGGCAAAGCCTACGTGCAAAGCGGCGCGGGAATCGTATGGGATTCCGTGCCGGAGAGCGAATATATGGAGACTGTCAATAAAGCGAAGGCAAGCCTTAAGGCCATTCGCGCCGCGGAAGCGATTTTTGGACAACGCAAGGGTTCGAACGGGCAAGCGGTTAATACGGACTACTATGTAACAAGCGGAGAGGTGTTGTAAAATGAGTTTGGTAACAGAACAGGTAACGATACAGGGAGCTTTAAACAAACTGATGAGCAGCACCGATCTGACTCGCGAAGAAGCCCGGGCGGTTATGGATATTATTATGAGCGGCAACGCAACGTCTTCGCAAATTGCGGGCGTAGCGACAGCTCTTCGCATGAAGGGCGAGACGAAGGACGAGATTACGGGGTTCGCCGAAGTGATGCGCCAGCATTCGAGCCATGTTCAGACCAAGCAGGAGGGACTGCTCGATACTTGCGGAACTGGCGGCTCAGGCATCCATAAGTTTAATATTTCGACGGCATCGGCGATTATAGCCTCGGCGGCAGGGATTCGCGTGGCAAAGCACGGGAACCGGGCGATGTCCGGCAAAGCGGGCAGTGCGGATGTATTGGAAGCACTCGGCGTACAGATCACTCTAACTCCGGAGCAGGCTTCCGAGTGTCTGAATCAGATCGGCATTTGCTTCATGTTTGCGCAGCTGTACCATCCTTCTCTCCGGCATGCGGCTGCGCCGCGCCGTGAGCTTGGCGTTCGTACCATCTTTAATATGCTTGGTCCATTGACGAATCCCGCTGGCGCCGACCGCCAATTGATCGGTCTGTACGACCGTGCCAAGACGTCCACGATTGCAGCAGTCCTAAACGAGCTTGGCGTGAAGCGGGCAATGGTCGTCAGCAGCGTTGACGGTCTGGACGAGATCAGCATCTCGGCGCCAACCCAAATCTCCGAGCTCCGGAATGGCGAAGTCGTATCGTATGAGCTGACGCCGGAAGATCTCGGGTTGTCCCGTTACCCGATCTCCGAAGTGATCGGTGGAGATCCGCAGACGAACGCTTCCCTTATCCGTTCGGTCTTCAGCGGCGAACAACGCGGAGCCTATCGGGATATCGTGCTTGCTAATGCGGGTGCTTGCATCTATGTGGGCGGTTATGCGGATTCACTCCGTGAAGGCGTGGCGCTTGCAGCCGAAATGATTGATTCGGGCAGAGCAAGCCAGCAATTGCAAAAGCTTATTCAGACGACAGGAGAGTTGACTCATGTTTCTTGATAAAATCGTAGTAACGAAGCGGGAAGAGGTTGCTCATCTCGCTTCAGGATTCCAGCTATCGGATTATGAACGCAAAATCGCATCGCTTCCCGAATGCCGCGGCTTCGAGCGCGCCTTGACGGCCAGCCGCAAGAGGGATATTGGATTAATCGCCGAAGTGAAAAAAGCATCTCCTTCCAAAGGACTTATCCGTCCCGATTTTCATCCGGCCGAGCTGGCTGCTGCTTATGAGCGTGCAGGAGCAGATTGCATTTCGGTCTTGACCGACCGTGATTATTTCCAGGGCTCGAACGATTACTTAACCCTTATTAAAGAGACGGTCGGCAATCCGCTGCTCCGCAAGGATTTCATTATTGATTACCGCCAGGTATACGAGGCTCGTCTAATTGGCGCGGATGCGGTACTATTAATTGCAGCAATTCTTACATCATCCGAGCTCTCCGAATTGTATGATACCGCAAAGTCGCTAGGCATGGACGTTCTTGTTGAGGTTCATGACCGCGAAGAGCTGGAACGCGTTCTTGAGCTTGATAAAGCAACCCTTATCGGCGTTAACAACCGCGACCTGAAATCCTTTGTAACCGATCTTCATACAACGGAAGCACTTATCGATCTCATGCCAAAAGACGTGACAGTCATTAGCGAGAGCGGGATTGCGGGACGGAAGGACATAGATTATCTTCAAACGGTGGGAGCCCATGGCGTCCTGATCGGTGAACACTTCATGCGTCAGGCGGATGCCGGACAGGCTGTCATTGATCTTATGGGACCGGTGACGCGGGCATGACGCCATCGCCAAGAATCAAGATCTGCGGATTAAAGGATACAGCTACTATTGAAGCGATGAACGGACTTCCTTTTCATGAGATCGGATTTGTATTTGCGGCCAGTAAACGTCAGGTTGACGGCGAGACCGCGGCTTCCTTGATTACTGCGGCGAAGAAGCTTCAGGCTGCTGGTGGCGAAGCACCGCAGACGGTAGGGGTCTTTGTTAATCCGGCTTTTGAGGGGCTGGAAGCCATTCTGGCCAAGGCGCCTCTTGACGTCGTGCAGCTTCATGGTCAAGAGACACCGGAATTTTGCCGGCTCGTAAAGAGCAGCCTTCACAAAAAAGTATGGAAAGTAATCTCCATCGGCAAAGACGGCCTTAGCGCGCGGGAGAGCGTATCCGCTTATGATGGAGCGGTAGATGCCATCCTGATCGATACAGCCGGTGGCGGTACGGGCCAAACGTTTGATTGGCAAGTCATATCGGCTTATCAGGAAGCGGCGGCAGCCATCCAAGTACCGCTGTATGTTGCGGGAGGCTTGCATCCCGGCAATGTGGAGGAGCTTCTGGCAGGCAACGCGGTTGACGGAATAGATGTATCGAGCGGAGTGGAAACGGATGGCCGTAAAGACATCGAGAAGATAAAACTATTCGTTAGAAAGGTGAATGAACGATGAACCAAGTACCAGACGAGAACGGGCGCTTTGGCAAATTTGGCGGCCGGTATGTACCGGAGACGCTGATGAACGCTTTGCTGGAGCTGGAAGAGGCTTATAAGCATTACTCGCAGGATGAATCTTTCAAGCAAGAGGTTCATGATCTTCTGCACAAATATTCGGGGCGTCCAACGCCGCTGTATTATGCGGAAAGGTTAAGCCAGCATCTTGGCGGCGCAAAAATCTACCTGAAGCGCGAGGATTTGAACCATACCGGCGCACACAAGATCAATAATACAATCGGGCAGGCCGTGCTTGCCAAACGCATGGGCAAAACAAAAGTCATTGCCGAAACGGGAGCCGGCCAGCATGGCGTTGCGTCTGCAACGGTTGCTGCTCTGCTTGGACTGGAATGCAAAGTGTTCATGGGCGAGGAAGACATGAAGCGTCAGCAGCTGAACGTATTCCGCATGCAGCTGCTTGGAGCGGAAGTGGTACCGGTATTGTCGGGCACGCGTACGCTTAAGGATGCTTGCAACGAAACCCTTCGCTACTGGGTGAGCCATGTAGACGATACTTTCTATATCCTTGGATCGGCTACCGGACCGCATCCATATCCGATGATGGTCCGCGACTTCCAGCGTATTATCGGGGATGAATCCCGCAAGCAGATTGTAGAAGCGGAAGAGCGTCTTCCTGATTATGTTGTTGCGGCGGTTGGCGGCGGCAGCAATGCCATCGGCATTTTCTATCCGTTTATTGGCGATGAGTCCGTGCGTCTCGTAGGTGTTGAAGCGGCAGGACGCGGCATTGATACGGAAGAGCACGCGGCAACGATGACTATGGGCAGCCACGGCGTATTCCAGGGCTCGATGAGCTACTTGCTGCAGGATAAATACGGACAGGTACAGCCTGCGCACTCGATCTCCGCCGGTCTCGACTATCCGGGGATTGGACCTGAGCATGCTTACCTGAAAGATTCTGGCCGCGCGAATTACTTCCCGATTACCGATGCGGAGGCGCTTGACGCGCTTCAGCTTCTGTCCCGGACGGAAGGCATTATTCCGGCTTTGGAATCGGCCCATGCGATTGCGCAAACAATCAAGCTGGCTCCAACACTCGATAAGGACAAAATTGTGGTTGTCAACCTGTCCGGCCGCGGCGATAAAGACGTGGAAGCGATTATGGGTTACCTGGGAGGTGCTTAAGGCGTGAATTTGATAGATGCTGCTTTTGCCAAATTGAAACAAGAAGGAAAGACGGCGCTTATCCCTTTCCTAACGATTGGGGATCCTGATATCCCGACATCCATCGCAATTATTCAAGAGCTTGAACAAGCAGGCGCCGATATGGTTGAGCTTGGCGTCCCTTATTCCGATCCGCTTGCGGATGGTCCGGTTATTCAACGGGCTTCGGAACGCGCTCTTCAGAACCGGATTTCCATTCTGGATTGTATCGAGACTGCGGCGCAAGCCCGTGAAGCCGGCGTGAAAATGCCCTTTATCTTGTTCACTTATTTCAATCCGGCGCTGCAGTTTGGCCTGGAAGCGTTCATGAACCTTGTCGTGGAAAAAGGGATCAGCGGACTCATCATTCCGGATCTTCCGATCGAAGAGGACGAGGAAGTCCGCCAGCTGGCGGAAGCGAAGGGCGTTCATCTCATTCCGCTTGTGGCGCCAACCTCGAAAGACCGAGTAGTCCGGATCTCCCGGAAAGCACGCGGCTTTGTCTACTGTGTGTCTTCGCTCGGCGTAACCGGCGTGCGCGCCGAGTTCCATAGCGGCATCGATGATTTCCTTGCTACCGTGCGCGAAGCAACGGAGCTGCCTATCGCGGTTGGCTTTGGGATCTCGAGCCGCGAGCAGGTAGAGCGCTTCGAGAAAACCAGCGACGGTGTTATAGTCGGCAGCGCGATTGTACGCAAAATCGAAGAAACACTGCCGCTTCTAAACGATGCAGCGCAGCGGGAAGCGGGACTTGCGCAAATCCGCAGCTTTGTTGCTGGTTTGAAAGGCTAATGCGAAAGGACAGAGCTTGCAGGCTCTGTCCTTTTTCTGTGCTCATGTTCCTATTTTGCAAGACGACCCTTTAAAACCTCGATAAGATGTGAGACAATAGAAAACATGCAGTTAGCCAATACGGCCAATAATACAAAGAGGTGAATGGCGATGCAGCCAAAAAGCAATATCGTGCATCTCCCCGTTTATCAGCCGGGGAAGCCGGTTGAAGACGTTAAGAGAGAGCTTGGATTAGAGGAAGTAATCAAGCTTGCTTCCAACGAGAACCCGTTCGGATATTCCGAGCAGGCGAAAGCAGCTATCATAAATGAATTAGGTCAAATTGCAGCCTATCCGGACGGCGCGAGCTTTGAATTGACTGCTGCTGTTGCGCAGAAGTACGGGGTAGAGTCTAACCAGATTATTTTCGGCACAGGCTCAAGCGATATTATACTTATGCTTGCGAGAACGTACCTTGCTCCAGGCGACGAGACGGTTATGGCCGACGAAACGTTCTCCCAATACAAACATAACGCGGAAATCGAAAATGCCCGCATTATTGAAGTGCCGTTGAAGAATGGCAAACATGATCTTCCGGCCATGCTGGCCAAAATTACGGACCGCACCAAGCTGGTTTGGGTATGCAATCCGAATAACCCGACGGGCACTATCGTCAAGGAAGACGAGCTTACGGCTTTCCTTGATCAGGTTCCAAATGATGTTCTGGTCGTGCTGGATGAAGCGTACTGTGAATTTGTGAACGAGCCTGGTTTCCCTGACGGAATTCAATTGCTGAAGAAATACCGGAATTTGATCGTTCTTCGCACATTCTCGAAAATTTACGGTCTGGCGTCGCTGCGGATCGGCTACGGCATCGGACATGCCGATGTTATCCAATACATGAACCAAATCCGCGAGCCGTTTAATACGAACCGTCTTGCGCAAGTTGCCGCAAAAGCATCTCTTGCCGATGATGATTTCGTTGCGTTCTGCCGCGAGCAGAACCGAGCGGGTATTGAATACCTGTACAGTCATTTCGACCGGCTTGGATTAAGCTATTTCCCGGCATACGGCAACTTTGTGATGGTGGATACGAAACGTCCGTCCGGTGAGATGTTCCAAGCCCTGCTTAGCAGAGGCTATATTGTTAGACCGCGCTGGACTTATTATCCGACCCATATCCGTGTGTCTGTCGGCACGCCTGAACAAAACGAGAAGTTTATCGCTGCCCTTGAGCAAGTTCTGCAGGAATCGGCGGTGCGCGGATAGCCTTATGACGAAGATCGCGATATTTGGAGTAGGATTGATTGGCGGATCGCTGGCGCTGTGCTTCAAAGGCAAGCCGGATCTTACCGTAGTTGGTTATTCGAACCGTCAATCCTCCGTCGAGAAATACATGAAGCGGGGAGTTGTTGATTATGCAACGACTTCCCTGCGCGAAGCTGCTGAAGGAGCCGATTTTATTTTCCTATGCGTGCCTGTTGGCATGCTCGAAGAATATGTTTCGGAGCTCAGCAAGCTGGAATTAAAGCCCGGCTGCATAATTACGGACGTAGGCAGTACAAAAGCATCCGTGGCCCAGTGCGGAAGAAGGCTGGAACAGAATGGCGTATCGTTCATTGGCGGACACCCAATGGCCGGTTCGGAGCGCTCAGGCGTAGAGGCTGCCTCGACGAACCTGTTCGAGAATGCTTTCTATGTTCTGACACCGGAAGAGACGACGCCTCCTGAAGCGCTCGACAAGCTCAAAGAACTGCTCGTGCACACTAGAGCGCATCTCGTTAGTGTAGATGCCAACTCGCATGACGAGATTGTAGGGGCGATCAGCCACCTTCCGCATATGATTGCCGTAGCGCTTGTTAATCAGGTACGGGGCTATAATGAACAGAACGGCTTATACGAGCTGCTGGCAGCCGGAGGTTTCCGGGATATTACGAGAATCGCTGCAAGTGACCCCGTCGTATGGCGTGATATTCTGATCAATAACCGCGAAGTGCTGCTTAAGCTTCTGAAGGATTGGAATGCGGAGGTTGAGAAGTTCGCGGTTATGCTGGAGTCCTTGAATGGCGATGCGATTGAGGAAGCCTTCCAGGCAGCAGGAGAGTTCCGCAGCAAACTGCCGGAGCGTCGCAAAGGCATGATTCATTCTTTATACGATTGTTACGTGGACGTTCCCGATCATCCCGGTATTATCGGCAATATTGCAAGCGAGCTTGGCAGCGCCAAGATTAACCTTAGCAATATCAATATTATTGAGAGCAGGGAAGATGTTCCCGGCGTGCTTCGCTTATCCTTCCGTTCGCAGGAAGATTTGGATCAGGCGATGGAGCTGCTAGGCAAAACCGGATATACGGTCCGTCAATAAAACCTCGAAAGAGGTTTTTTTGTTTTTATAATTTACCTCCCAATGCTGTTCAGCCTGACATGTAGGCTTGTCAAAAAAAGTTTAAGCGTTTTCAAAAAAGTGTTGACATTGTGGAAGCGTATACATATAATAAAAGTACAGTATGGTTTCTCTCCACTCCTATCCAAAACTATAGCGTTCAATATGAATGCTGACCACTCTTCGGAGTGGTTTTTTTTTGTTTATTTAGAGGTGGACAGGCATATCTCTGAATTCCGACAAATTCCTGCAAGTTGGAAATTAGAGTTTATTTATTTTTTGAGACTAATGGAAAGAGGTATGTTACAATACGTAAGGATAGTCTCGTTTGTTAAAATATGGATGAAAACCCTTTTTGTCGAAAGAAGAAGGAATTTGGCCTGTTCGAATCGAATTACATACATCGTATTTTATTGAAAAATTTTATGATAATGACCGCAACTTTTCGCTTCCGGTTCGGTACAATGATACATAATCGAACTGGGAAGAAGAATTCGCAGGTGAGGAGGATCGCCTGTCATGACTGATTCCCAATTAATACGAGAGATTAAGGACGGCAACATTGAGCTCTATTCGGAGCTGATGCGCCGTTATCAACGCAAGATACTAGCATTTATCTATCATATGTTGAAGAGTGCCAAGCTGGAGCTCCTAGCTGAGGACCTATGCTCGGAAACGTTTTATAAAGCTTACCGCAGCCTCCATTCCTTCCGCGAAGTGGATGCTTCTTTTTCGACGTGGTTGTATACGATTGCACGCAATACCGTACTTAGCGAGCTGCGCAAACAGAAGTCGGCTCATGTACCTTTGGATGATTCCAATATCATGCCGGCTGCGCCGCCTGACCAGGTACCGGAACAGCATGTACTGCGCAATGAACGGATGGCGATGGTTCGGGAAGCCATTAATAATTTGCCTGAGAAACAACGCTCAGCACTCATACTGCGAGAGTATGACCAGCTCGAATATCAGGAGATCGCGAATATTTTGGGCCAGACGGTCAGTTCCGTAAAATCGTTGTTATTCCGGGCTAGAGCCAGCGTAAAAACGCAGCTAGAGCCTTACTTTGGCGAGACGCCGATGATGGAAGAATACGAAGGGATGAACACACGATGAAATGCGATGACGTACAAGACAAGTTCGATATCTTCGGAGCTTTATCGGAGGAAGATACCGAACGGGAAGCGATGGAGGCCCATTTGCTCGATTGTGAGCATTGTTCTGAGCAATACCGCCTATGGGAAGAAAGCGAAGAGATGATTCGCAAGCTTTCGGAAGAGGATGAGGTTGTCAGCGCACAGATGGAGCATGTAAATCGCAGCGTCATGGATCGCATTTATGCCGAACAATCGTGGCTGATGCCCGTATCTCAGAAGAGTTACTATTTCTCGCCTGCTTTCCGCAGAAACTTGGCTATTGTACTGTCGGCTTGCCTGGCAGTGTTTGTTTGTTCTTTTATCTTTTTCATTAATGGCAATGACAAGGGGACATCGGAAGAAACGATGGCCCAAATTACCGGTCTGATGGATACGGCCAATGCTTCCGGAAGCGATTTTGTCGTGAGCGCAGAATTTGAAGTGCCGGTGGCAAGCGTAAGCGACCCCTTTGTGCTTCAGGTCGTTCCTACCTTTCCGCAGTATTGGGTAGCCCTCTCGATGCTCGGTATCGTTATGTCGTTATTAATATTGAATTGGCTGTCTAGAACACGCAACTAATGCACAAGCTTTACACAAACGGATATCCCAACGACGATAATACGAACCTCTAGCCGCGGTCGAGCTTCATCAAACGACCTCGATAGAGGTTTTCTCAAAATAGAAGAAAGAAACGTATGCCGCTCGTCCTTGGAGTGCAGCCGTCTACGCTTGTTTCAGTGTGAGAAAGGCAGGGAACATCATTGATTATAGGTATGGTACGGCATGGCAATACGGATTGGAATGCCTTAGGCAAGGTTCAAGGCCAGACGGATATCCCGTTAAATGAGCTTGGCAAAAAACAGGCAAACGCGCTGGCCGAGAGGTTAAGTCAAGACGAGAAATTGTGGGATGCCGTCATTTCGAGCGACCTGCAGAGAGCCCGTCAGACTGCCGCTGTTATTGCGGACAAGCTGGATATTCCGCTGCTGGATGGCGACCCAAGATTACGGGAGCGTAATTTCGGTGAAGTAGAAGGGCTAACCATGCCGGAGAGGATAGAGCGTTGGGGAGAAAACTGGCGTGAAGCTGCAGGCGGGCTTGAAAAGGATGAGGAAGTCCGCGCACGCGGACTAGCCTTCCTGGAGGATTGGCAGAAGCAGAAGCCGGATGGAAGACTGCTTGTCGTATCCCATGGCGGTTTTCTGGCACAAATGTTTGAAATGCTGTGTACCGATCTCGAGAAGCAGCAGCTTGGCAATTTGTCGTATTCCATTCTTCAGTTGAAGGACGAGCAATGGACTCCGCTTTTGTATAATTGTACTCGTCATTTGGAGGAATTAGCTCCGAAATGAGGGGATGTAATCGATGATAGGTCCGCTCAAGGGCTGCCACTAACGTGGCAGCCCTTTTTGCTGTTCCCGCCTTTGAATTTTCAAGGCCTAACAACTTCGAATCGTGGGAAACCGGAATCAACGGCGATCGGAAGAACATTTGCTGACGCAGCGGCTCCATTCCGCATAATGTGAAGCTTTTTCACACAACTAGTTTTAAAATTCAAATTTCTTCCCATAATGGTACTAATTATTGCTAGCGAATCAAATAAGCTCGCGAGGAAGACGCAGGCGGCGGGCAGTTGCGGAAAGGAGAGATACCATGAATTTGTCGGATATGCTGGGCTACGCAGATATTCAGCAGTTGAGCCGGATTGCTACCGTGTATCAATGTGAGTGCAATGGCCACTCCAAAAATGATTTGATTCAGTCGATTCTCTCAACCGTAAGCCGGAAAGACGTATTTGAGGCGCAGATCAGCAGTATGAAACTGGACGAAATGCGGTTCTTGAACTCCTTGTTATTTGAGTCAAGAGATTCTTTCAGCCTGGAAGAGCTTATTGCAAGAGTTCAGCAAAGCAAGTTTGGCGAGCTTGAACCGCCAGCGGAAGAACCGCCGCAGAAGAAAACAAAACGTACAAAAAAGAAACAAGCCGAGGCGGAAGCGCCAAAAGAAACAGGACCGCGGGAGATGATCTCCAGGTTCAAGCATCAAGGCTGGCTGTTTAACGGAGTAACGGGAACGAACCGCTATATGTTCCAGGTACCGCAAGATCTTAGAACGAGGTTCCGCGAGACGCTTCGAAGAAAGTTTGCGGCAGAGCTGCATTATACGGATGAGCCGCATATGTACCGGGATGAGCAGCTTCTCGTGCAGGAGGATATTTATCAGCTGCTTCATTATATTTATCACACCGAGGTGCAGCTGTCGGCGGATGGTTCGATGTACAAACGCTTCAGCGGACAAATTTTAGAAAAGCTGGCCATCGCGGAAGAGTTGCCTTCCAAAGGCGAATGGCGATTCGGATACGGCCGGCATTTTCATTATTACCCGAACCGAATGTCGCTCTTGTATGACTACTGCAGCTACATGAAGTATTTCGTGGATGACAATCTGCTGCTGACGTTATCAACAAACGGTGAAGAGCGGCTGCGCGGCAAACCGGCCAATGAAATGGAACAGCTGTATAAATTCTGGCTGAAGCTGTACAAAGGGCCAATCCCGAATGTGCATGCGCTGGTGCACTGGATGAACAGTCTGGCGGAGCAATGGGTTACGGTTGAATCTCTGCGCAGCGTGCTCATTCCTTTCATTAAACCGTTCTACTATGATACGGCGGATAAGGTGCTTGATATCCGGTTAATTGGAATGATGGTGCATCTCGGAATGCTTCGGATCGGAGAGCATCAGGAGCATGGAACGGTTGTGCGGATGACCAAAATGGGAAGGGCGCTGGTCGCGGGTGTTAGTCTCGAGGATCAGGATCGGATGTTTCTCTATTAGTTTTTCTATGAAACCAACTAGGCGATGACATATTAATTGGAATGGGGGCAATCGTACTTATCGGCGCGCAGAATGGTGAATATGCTTAAAGTAGGAGCCGGTTCGATTGTGACTGAGAATGACGAGTTGACCTATACTCTTTCACTTGAATCACCGCGTGACGATAGTCGAAGACGATAGGATCTCTTTAACGCCGGTTTGGAGGTGTATCCTATGGACAAAATGAAAGTTGCTTATGAAGCGATGCTAGGATTAGCTGCGGAGATGGTATTGGATGAAGCCGTTCACAAATTTCGCTCGGATCGGATTTACAAAGCGATTGATCAAGCGTTAGCCGTTGGGGACGAGGATACGTTCTACCGTTTAGCCGCTCAATTAAATCAATTAAAAAGCTAATTTACGCAAATAGAAACTTCCGCCCTATAATGGAGACGATTAAAAATCCATTGTAGCAGCGGGAGTTTTTTTGTTGCATGTCATTGGCAAGATTGTCCTTTATGGGTAACATAGAGGTTACGGATAAATTTCAACTTAGGAAAGGGAGCAGGAAATGAAATTCAGCGATATTGCAGAGGAACAATGGGACGAGCTTAGACCGTACCTCGATACGTGCTTGCTGCCGGTCACCGGCATGACGGGGCTTGAGCAGCCTCATGAAGCGCGGATAGCGCTTGAGCAGTTAAGGGATGTCATGGATCTGATCGAGATTCCGTTTAAAGGAAGAATTGTGACCTATCCGGCGATGCATTACTTTCATGAAGGGTCTGAAGGGAAGCTCGTATCGAGAACCTGTCGTTCATTGAAAGAGACGGGATTTCGGTTTGTCATTGTCATTTCGGCAAAGAACCAGGATGCTCTTGAATGCCCGGATGCCGATCTGATTATATGCCCGAATGGAGAGGGAGAAGCCCCTGCGGCAGCAGCTGTGTCGAAAGCCGTGCAGGCTTTGTGGAATCGCGGCGAATCGTAAGTGACGGTTAAGCGCTCTCATCTTGCAAACAGGGGTATTTTTGAATAAAAAAAATGGGATTTGGGGAAACAAAAGTTATGGCAAGGTTAATTGTGACAAATTGCCAACAAATTTATGAATGGCATTTTATAGGTAAACAAATCGCGAGCCATATTCTTGACGCTCCCAAGCACCTAGGCTATTATAGTTTATGTCCTAGTTCGTCAAGCGTTTTGCCGTGTGGCTGAACGCGAGAAATGGTTGGCAAAGGGGGTTAGAACAGAAGATGAGTAACCACGAACATCAAGAAACCGCGCATCGTCCGGTTCAACGCAAAGAGATGTCCCGGCGTCAATTTTTGTCGTATACACTCGGCGGTACGACTGCATTTATGATGGGTGGCGCGGTTTTGCCTATGGTGCGTTTTGCGGTTGATCCTCTCTTGGCAAAAAAAGCTGAGGGAACATGGGTTAAAGTAGTTGAAGAGAGCAAAATAACAAATGAGCCTCAAGAGTTCAAGTTCCAAATTCATCAGGTTGATGGCTGGTATGTAAGCGATCCCGAACTTTCTGCCTGGATTACGAAAGGCGCGAATAATCAGATTTTTGCGCTTTCGCCAGTATGTAAGCACTTGGGTTGTACAATCGGATGGAATACTTTAGGCCATAACGAGTATGATTGCCCTTGCCATGGTGCACGTTATACCGTTGACGGGAAAAACCTTTCGGTTGCCCCAAATCCATTAGATGAATATGAAGTGAAAGTTGAAAACGGTTTTGTATACTTAGGTCCAATCAAAGCGAACTCTCGTGTATAGGAGGCTAATAGCAGATGTTTAAATCGATGTACAACTGGATTGACGAACGTCTTGATATTACGCCGCTATGGCGGGATGTAGCCGACCATGAAGTTCCGGAGCACGTTAACCCGGCTCACCACTTCTCGGCTTTCGTATACTGCTTCGGCGGATTGACGTTCTTTATCACCGTAATTCAAATTTTGTCCGGCATGTTCCTTACCATGTACTATGTACCGGACATTATCAACGCTTATGCGAGTGTTGACTACTTGAACCATAAGGTTGCATTTGGCGGCATCGTTCGCGGCATGCATCACTTCGGTGCAAGTTTGGTTATCGTAATGATGTTCTTACATACCTTGCGTGTCTTCTTCACGGGTTCATACAAAGCTCCGCGTGAAATGAACTGGGTCGTGGGGATGCTGATCTTCTTCATTATGTTAGGCCTTGGCTTCACGGGTTACCTGCTGCCTTGGGATAACAAAGCGTATTTCGCGACGAAGGTAGGCGTACAGATCGCAGAATCTGTGCCGTATATCGGCCCTTACATCGGTGAATTCCTGTACGGCGGCGACATTGTAGGCGCGCAAACGCTCACACGCTTCTTCGCAATTCACGTATTCTTCCTGCCTGGCGCGCTGATTGCAATGCTTGCAGCGCACTTCCTGATGATTCGGAAGCAAGGCATTTCGGGACCACTTTAAGCGAAGGGAGGATTTATTATGGCGCATGGTCATAAATCGAACGAGAAGGTCGTTTATGTTGGCGATTCGCGGGTGAAGAAAAACAATCATCCAAACATTCCGCCAGATTATACGTCCTACCCCGGTAAATCGGAAGCGTTCATACCGAACTTTCTGCTTAAGGAATGGATGGTTGGCTGCGTAGTCCTCGTCGGATTCCTGACTTGGACAATCGCGGAAGGAGCACCGCTTGGTTACCCGGCGGATCCTACGAATGCATCCTTTATTCCAATGCCGGACTGGTACTTCTTGTTCCTGTATCAGTTTTTGAAATACCCATGGGTTTCCGGTGACTACATCGTACTTGGTACGATGGGCGTACCGGCCGTAATGTTTGGCGCGTTGCTGCTGGCTCCTTTCCTGGATACGGGTAAAGAGCGCCGCTTCTATCGCCGTCCGATTGCTTCATCACTGATGTTTCTTTCCCTTATTTCTTGTGTGTATTTGACGATAATCTCATGGAACCACTACACGCATGAGCTTGAAGCTACAAATACAATCCCAGAGCATCATGTCCGCGAGGAGAAAGCTCGGGAAGCACATGAGAAAGGCCAAGAGGCACCAAGCGCATCGAAGCCGGATGATAATAAAGCGGTTGCACTTGTTGACGCAAATGATCCAGCGATGGACATTGCGAAAAAAGCACAATGCGTATCTTGCCACGCTGCAGATCTGAAAGGCAACCCGCCGCAAATCCCGGCTTTGACTGGAGTTGGCGACCGGTTATCGAAAGAAGAGCTAGTTGAAACCGTTACGAATGGTCGCGGTGGCATGCCAGCCTTCAAGGATCAATTGTCAGCTGAAGAGATTGATCAATTAACAACTTGGCTTGCGAAGCAAAAAGCGCCGGCTGAATAACAGCACAATGGAAACCTGATCGTATTTATGCGATCAGGTTTTTTTCGAAGTTTATACGATAAATATGATTGAGCGGGAGGCGTACATACCAGTGGGCATGCCTTTATCTTGGTTCTGGAGCCGATCTTTTTTATTAAATCGCCTCTTCTTATGGTTGATGTTTATTTGTAATTTCCTGGGGACGGTCTACGGGTACATCTGGTATGGCAATCAGATTGAGGATACTATAAGCAATCATCCGCTATGGCAGGTTGTATTCGTGCCGGACAGTCCTACGGCAAGTTTGTTCTTTACCCTTACGTTGCTGTATTGGCTGTTTCCGCCGCGGGGGAATTCCCGGTTTGTTAACGGTGCACGAATGATTATTGAAGGTCTCGCGGTTGTTACTTCCATTAAATACGGTATCTGGGCGGTTTCCATGATTGTTGCCGGAAGTATGCAGGGGGATCCGCTGCAATGGGAGCATTGGATGCTGATGGTATCCCATACGGCCATGGCGGTCGAAGTATTGCTGTATGCCAGATTTATGAAGGCAGGAGTCTGGGCTGCCGTAATCGGAACTCTATGGCTTCTCCTCAATGATACCGTGGACTACACCTACGATGTATTTCCGTGGCTCTCGGATCGGCTTATGGATGATTTGACCGCAGTAAAATGGTTTACGTACGGCTTGACGGTCTTCAGTTTTATTGTTGGCGCTCTGGCGTTAAAGGCAAGAAAAGAGACATAAGTTAGGACATCCCTTCATAAAGTTGTCATAGCAGCAATTCTTTTTGGGAGGGATGTCCATGAAGATACGATTTGTACTGCCATTAGTGTTATGTATCGTCATGACCGTCTGTTCGGTTACGGCTGCCAAAGCCTTTCCTGCGGACCTGATCGGGACAGGCTATGCAAATGAATCGCGAAACGAGCTGCTTCGTTTAGACGAAACGGCTGCTGCTTTATATGAGGCTGCTTATTTGAATAATCGCCAAGCCGGCTATAAATATGTCCAGCAGCTGGAGAAGCTCATGAGCAAGAACGATATCAGACAAGCGGGACAAGCTGCGGGATGGGAGCTGATGGAGGATAGTATCTCTTCCATTACGTCTACGTTAAAGAACGGAAAAGTTGCTTCGGATTGGCTTACGGCAGCGGCTAGAATCCACCTGACAACAGATGCTCTGCTTCGCCCTGACCATGCGCTATGGCTGCAGTATGAGAAGGTGATGCTTGAGGATCTGGAACGCGTGAACCGCTCCTGGAACAGGCAGACGGATGACGGCGCAATAGCGGCGAGAGCGGCAATGAACAGCTTCAATCAACACTTATCGCGCATTGAAGCTGCTGCATCGATGCAAAGGCCAGCAGGACGGATTGACGAGCTGCGTGATCGCATGCATTACACGAATGTGCTCCTTGAAGCAGGGATGAAGGGGCAGACCAAGCAGGATTGGACGGATAACTCCATTCAGGACTTAGAGTTTGCGGTAAGCCGGCTATTCGATGATGGTCATTCGCAGGAAGAAGAACCGGTAGTTGCACCAATTGGCGAGGCAAATCCGATCAGCTGGATATTGCTCCTTGGTGCAATCATAATGGCGGTTCTCACGTATTCGGGCTGGCGGAAGTACAAGCAGCAGCCTTATGGGGTAAAGCCTCTTTCGTAGCCGTTTACTCTTCTTTAAACCCTTCACCAAGCACATCGTGAACTTCGCTGATGACCGTAAAAGCTCTGGGGTCGACACTGCGTATAATGTTCTTAAGACGGCGCATTTCTTGCCGCTGAACAACGCAGTAGACGACCTCTTTTGATTGTCCGGAAAAAGCGCCCCTAGCCGGCATCAAGGTAACGCCGCGGTCCAGTTCAGATGTAATTTGAGTGGCCATTTCCTTGCCATGCTCGGTAATGATGGAGAAGGACTTGGCTGCGTATGCACCATCCTGGATGAAATCGATCAGCTTGGAAGCGACAAAAACGGTAACCAGCGTATACAGTACTTTCTCGATCGGAATATAAAATAACGAAATCCCGATTATGACCGCATCCGACAGCAGAATAAATTGTCCCATGCTGAAGGCTTTGCGTCGTGAAGCAATTCTCGCGATAATGTCGACCCCGCCGGTCGTGCCGCCGGCACGGAATACGATACCCAATCCGCCGCCTAAAGTGACGCCTGCATACAGGGCGGCAAGCAGGTAATCGTGGGAGTTATGAAACGTTACAATCCATCCCTTCTCGATTAACCATTCCATTAGAGCAAGAAAGCCGGATAAGGACACTACGCCAACTAGCGTGTAGGCCATCTCGCCAAGGCCAAGCTTTCTCCAACCGATCAGGAATAGAGGTATGTTCAGAATCAATGTGGATATGGACAGGGGAATTCCGGCTGCATAGTTGAGCAAAACGCCAATACCGGTAACGCCGCCCTCCATTAATTGATTCGGAATAACGAAGTAATGAAGGCCAAAGGCATAGATGGCCGTACCAATTAAAATGGGCAGTACGGTTTGAAGCTGAAGCATGTATTTCCGCGGCATAGGTAAAACTCCTTTTAAGTTCTTGGACAGGCTATTCCTGTATTATAGCTTAACTGACGGCTCAAAAAACATTGTTTTCATCGCTTCTTTACGTTAACATAGGGGATATTAGCGTTATACATAAGGAAGAAAGGGTCACTCACAAAATGGCAGAAAAATCTTTAGCCGACATCCAACGCGAAGTGGATGCCTATATCGGTCAGTTTAAGGAAGGCTACTTCAGCCCGTTAGCCCTGATGGCGCGAATGAGTGAAGAGGTTGGCGAGCTCGCCAGAGAAGTTAACCACTATTATGGCGAGAAGCCCAAAAAGCCAAATGAAGAAGAAAACTCCGTCGAAATGGAGCTTGGCGATATCTTATTTATTTTGTCCTGTTTTGCGAATTCCCTTAATATTGACCTGACGGAAGCGCATAACAAAGTCATGAATAAATTCAATACCCGGGACGCTGACCGCTGGACGAGAAAAAACGCCGAACAGTAGAACGACCTCGAACATATGCTGTACCATCAACCTGTGTACAAGGAGGATGGGCAGATGGACGGGGAAAGCTGCGTGAAGAAGGCGTATGAGTTTATCCTTAACAGTGATTTTGAACAGGCGATTTATTGGTTCGAGCAAGCGATAGCGGCAGAACCTCTAAATGCGAGCTATAAACATAAATGCGCGGTTTCATGCGCCCGGAGCGGCAAATGGAGCAAGGCGCATCAATATGCGAAGCAAGCAGTAGAGCTTGAAGGAAATCATCCCGAATATCAATATCATTTGCAAACGATTGAATCGAGACTGTTGGTGGCGTCCGCCGAGCTTAAGCTTGCAGAACAGCCATCGCGGTATATGGATGCACTGCCCCTGCTGCAGCAGGCGGCCGATCTTGATCCTCTTAGCTTCGAGGCATTCTATTTGCTTGCTTTGACATACTCGGAGATGGGCAGGATAGAGGATTCGGTGATTAACGCCCGGGAAGCGATTAGATTAGATCCCGGACATTCCGCGGCGCGCCGCTTATTCGCCGATGTGAATCGGAAGCGCAGGATGCTGCGCAATCGGGTGATGGGCAAACAACAACAGAAGGAATAGGTGATCTTGGTGGCTATTAAGGTAGCAGTAATCGGAGCAAGCGGCCGCATGGGCCGGGAAGTTGTGAAAATGGTGCTGGAGGACGAGGCGCTCGAGCTCGTTGCTGCCGTCGCTCCTTCAGCAGGTCCTGTAGATGCCGGCGTATTCGCGGGTAAATCAGGAACTGGAGTTACCGTTAGCGCTACTATCGAGGAAGCATTGAGTCAAGTAAAGGCGGATGTAATGGTTGACTTTACAATACCCGCGCTTGCTTATCATCATACCAAAGTTGCTATTGAGCATGGCGTTCGTCCCATTATGGGCACGACGGGCTTTACTCCGGAACAAATCGAAGAGCTGGACAAGCTTTGCCAGGAGAAAGGCATTGGCGGTCTGATTGCTCCAAACTTCTCGATTGGTGCCATTCTGATGATGAAATTCGCTGCAGAAGCGTCTAAATATTTGCCGCATGTCGAGATTATCGAGTATCATGGCGACCAGAAGCTGGATGCCCCGTCGGGTACATCGATCAAGACAGCCGAGCTGATCTCGCAGGTTCGCCAAGAGCTTCGTCAAGGCAATCCGAACGAGGAAGAGGTAATCGAGGGCGCGCGCGGCGGATATTACAACGGCTTCCGCATACATAGTGTAAGACTCCCTGGTGTTTTCGCGCAGCAAGAAGTCGTATTCGGCGGTTATGGCCAAACGCTCAAGATCCGTCACGATTCCTATGACCGTGCAGGTTACATGCCCGGCGTTAATGTTGCCGTCAAAAAAGTGATGAACTACAGCGGCTTGATTTACGGCTTTGAACATATCATGGACTAATTTCTTATACAGCGTAGAGAGAGTGGGGAATATAGGATGTTGAAAATTTCTTTTATCGCGCATGACCGCAAAAAAGAAGAAATGGTTAATTTCGTTACCGCTTATGAAAGCGTCTTTGCACCCCATGAGTTATATTCCACGGGTACAACCGGTACCCGCATCATGGAGAAGACTAATCTGCAAATTCAGCGCTTTATGTCGGGTCCGCTTGGCGGAGACCAGCAGATCGGTGCCTTGGTTGCCCAAAATGAGATGGATCTCATTATCTTCCTTCGCGATCCGCTTATGGCACAGCCCCACGAGCCGGACATTATCGCTTTGCTTCGTCTATGCGATGTGCAGGGAATTCCGGTTGCGACCAATGTAGCAACGGCAGAATTGCTAGTACGCGCGCTTGCGCGCGGTGACTTCGCTTGGCGCGAGCTCGTCCATAAATATAAGCCGGGCGTTGATCAGCCATGAGTGGGATGAGTGAATCATTAGATATTCTCGTCTTTGGCGCGCATGCGGACGATGCAGAGATCGGGATGGGCGGAACCATTGCAAAGTACACAGCCGCCGGGAAACGGGTAGGCATTTGTGATTTGACCGAAGCGGAAATGTCTTCAAACGGCACCGTGGAGCTTAGGAAGCAGGAAGCTTCCAACGCTGCCTCGGTGCTTGGTTTATATTCCCGCAGTAATTTGGGACTGCCCGACCGCGGACTTGAAATCAGCAAGCCCCATATCGAAACAATTGTTGCTGAGATCCGGCGCGCACGACCTCGCATTGTATTTGCTCCTTACTGGGTGGATCGTCACCCTGATCATATTGCCTGCAGCAAGCTGGTAGAAGAGGCAGTGTTTAACGCCAAGCTCCGCCGCTATATGCCGGAATTGCCGGCGATACAGGTTGAGCAGCTGATTTATTATTACATAA
Source organism: Paenibacillus glycanilyticus (assembly GCF_023715145.1). GTDB lineage: Bacteria > Bacillota > Bacilli > Paenibacillales > Paenibacillaceae > Pristimantibacillus > Pristimantibacillus glycanilyticus_A. The sequence continues at coordinate 767,327 of NZ_JAMBNP010000002.1, forward strand.
ATGATGTTGATAACGTCTCGTTGATGGTTGACGTATCCGATTATTATGATCAGAAGAGACAATCCTTAATGGCTTATCAATCTCAGTTTCAGACGGCGGCGCCTGGCGAAGACCGCGTTGCGACTCCTCTGACAGACCGTTATATCGAACGGGTCGAGGCGCGCGACAGTCTGCTTGGCCAGACCCGCAGCTGGAAATATGCAGAGGGCTTTGCGATTAAACGCCCCCATGCGGTGGAATGGTTTTAACAAAAGGAAAAAAGTTGTGACTTTCATAAGCCAGAACTTTGTCGAATATATAGATTATCAGCATGTTATACGAAAGGGTGGACGACTGTTATGGCACGTAAATTAAAAATTGGGATCACGTGTTATCCTACCCTGGGCGGTTCCGGCGTCGTTGCTACTGAGCTTGGAAAATTAATGGCCGAACGCGGCCATGAGATTCATTTTATTACCCATAGCATACCGTTCCGTCTCGGGAAATTTAATAAAAACATCTTTTTCCATGAAGTTGAAGTCAATGATTATTATGTATTCCGTTATCCGCCGTATGATCTATCCTTGGCAAGCAAAATGGCCCAAGTCGCTAAAATGGAGAAGCTTGATCTGCTTCACGTTCATTATGCCGTTCCGCATGCGGTCTGCGCCCATCTCGCGAAACAAATGATTGGCGACGGCTTCAAGACGGTGACAACGCTGCACGGAACCGATATAACCGTGCTTGCGCAGGATGAGTCCCTGAAGGACCTCATTCGCCTTGCCATTAACGAAAGTGATGCGGTTACTGCGGTATCGCAGGATTTGATTAATGAAACAAGACAGCTTGTGGATATTACTCGCCCGATCGATCTGACCTACAATTTTGTGGACAAACGCGTGTATTATCCTCGGGATGCGGCGTCGCTTCGAGCGGATTTCGCGGAGCCGCACGAGAAAATTCTTATGCACATTTCCAACTTCCGTCCGGTCAAGCGCGTAAGCGATGTCGTTGAAATATTCGAGCGTGTAGCTGCGCAGATTCCAGCAAAGCTGCTGCTGGTAGGCGAAGGTCCCGAGCTGTCCAAGATTCAATGCAAGATCAGGCAGATGGGATTGGAGGACCGCGTTCATTTCCTTGGCAAACAAGAAGATGTCGCGCAGGTTATCTCGATGGCCGATCTGCTGCTGCTTCCATCCGAGAAGGAAAGCTTTGGTCTGGTTGCGCTTGAAGCCATGGCATGCGGGGTGCCGACAATTGGATCTAATGCAGGCGGAATTCCGGAGCTGGTTACGCATGGCGAGACCGGTTATTTGTGCCCGATCGGAGACGTTGAAGGAATGGCTGCATATGCGACCAAGCTGCTGAAGGACGAGAAGCTTCATCAGTCGTTTAGAGAAGCCTGCTTGTTCCGTGCGCACCATGAATTCTGTAATGATGTCATTACGACGCAATATGAAAAAATTTATTACCGCGTGCTCGGAATGGAAGCCGATATGCCGGTTCCGGTATGCGAAGCTTAGGCTTTGAATGGAAAGGAAGTGCCGGGACAAATGGGAATACGCTTCACTCTGCCTCCTTTGATGGAGCAGGCATTGCCTGTACTCGAGAAGCTTGTTCAGCAGGGCTTTGAAGCGGTATTTGTAGGCGGCTGCGTAAGGGACACGGCGATGGGATTGCCGATTAAGGACGTGGACATCGCTACCTCGGCCAGACCAGAGCAGGTATTGTCCATCTTCCCTCGCTGTATCCCAACGGGGCTGCAGCATGGGACGGTTACCGTGCTGCATGACGATGTTCCTTACGAAGTGACGACCTACCGGACGGAATCGGAATACGAGAAGCATCGCCGCCCCCTGCACGTCGAGTTCATCGATCGTCTGGACGGCGATTTGCTGCGCCGCGATTTAACGATAAACGCAATGGCAATGGACTTAAACGGAGAGCTTTACGATCCGTTTGAAGGCATGGATGATCTTCACAACCAATTAGTCCGGTGTGTAGGCGATGCGGATGCGAGATTTCAGGAGGATGCGCTGCGAATGCTGCGTTCTATCCGATTTGCTTCGCAGTTTGCTTTTTCCATCGCCTATACGACCTGGAGAGCACTAATCAGGCACAGGGAGCTGTTGCAGCATATTGCGATGGAGCGGGTACAATCGGAGCTTGACCGCATGATTAGCGGAGCTCATCCTGAGCGGGCTTTGCATTTGCTTGCGGCCAGCCGGCTGCTGCGGCATTGCGGAACAGCTTTGCCTGCCGCAGACAAGCTGGCAGGAGCGTATGCCGCAACGGCTGCTCCGCAGGCGTTTTACCCGATTAGCACATTGAGCGAGGTAGAGGATCCTGATTCCAGATATGCTGCCTTGTTGATGACAGGAACCATAACGATCCCGGAAGCGGAGGAGACGTTGAAGGCTTTACGTTTCCCTACACAGCGATTACATGCCATTACAGCTGTTCTGCAGGTGCAGGAGGCTATGAAGCGGGAGCCGGAAGCGGAATTGCGCACGGTATGGACCAATGCCGTTCTCCAGTACGGGGAGGAAGCGGCCCGGACATGGCTGGCTCTTGTGCAATGGAACAAGCAGCATGTTCTGCATTATGCAACTGATCGTCTCCGCGCATGGATAGACGGAATGGCGGCAGTCCATTTGAAGCAGCTGAAGCTGAACGGCAGGCAATTGGCCGAAGGCTTCAGCAAAGAGCCCGGTACTTGGACGGGCCTGCTTCTGAAGAGGCTCTTAATGGAAGTTGCGCTGGACAAGCTGCCAAATGACAAGGAAGCACTGCTTAAGCAAGCTCAAATATGGAATATCGAGGATCGATAATGATGTCAACAAACCGATTGCTTGAATTGTTTGAACAAAATCCCGGAGAATACGTGTCCGGCGAAATGATCAGTCAGGAGCTTGGCGTCAGCCGTACGGCCGTATGGAAGCAGATTAAGAAGCTGGAATCCCTAGGCTATGTATTTGATGCCTCGCGGCGTTTGGGTTATAAGCTGATCTCTTTGCCGGATATCATCTCGGTACCGCAGCTGGTCAGCCAGTTGAAATCAAAGGTGTTCGGCAGCTCCATAGAATGGCATGAAGCCGTTGATTCTACTCAAAATTTGGCGCAGAGACTGGCGGAAGAAGGCGCTCCTGAAGGAACGCTGGTGATTGCCGAGCAGCAGAATAACGGTCGCGGCCGGATGGGACGCGGCTGGGTATCGCCGCAGGGGAAGGGCATCTGGATGAGTATGGTGCTTCGTCCGTCCGTTCCGATTCATTTTGCGCCCCAGCTGACCCTTCTGACTGCTGTAGCTTTATGCCGCAGCTTGCGCAGGGTTACTTCGCTTCCGATTGGCATCAAGTGGCCAAATGATCTGCTTATTGAAGGCAAGAAGATTAGCGGAATTTTGCTCGAATCCACCGCAGAGGACGAAAGACTGCGTTATGTCATTGCGGGGATCGGCATCAGCGTGAACCTGGAGAAGTCGGATTATCCGGAGGAGATACTCGATAAGGTGACTTCTCTTCGTATTGCCAATGGCGGTGAAGGATTTGACCGGACGACGATTATTTCCGACTTTTTGCAGGAGTGGGAGCAGCTTTACCTCCTCTATCTGGATAAAGGGTTTGGTCCGATTATTACGCTCTGGGAAGCGTTATCGGTATCCCTCAATCAGCCCGCCAGGCTGATTACCCCGCAAGGCATTATCGATGGGGTCCCGATTGGCTTGGACGCTAGCGGTGCGTTAACCGTTCGTAAGGAGGACGGAAGCACGGTTGTCGTGTTCTCTGCCGAAATGGGCGAGCCCGTACGCTAAGGGCGTTTACGGGCACGCCTTTTTTTGCTACTATAAAGGAAGCAGGCGGTATCTGGTAAGAGCTGCACTGCAAAGGGTAATAGATGTTGTAGATTAGCAAGGCACACTCTGCTCTGAGCCGTAGGGACCGAGACAGAAGGAAGCAAACAGTTAGCATACGTTTCCTTTTTAGTTCGGGAACCTTTTTAGCAGCGGCTAAAAGGTTTTTTTGTGTTTATCCTAAAACTTAAAAGGGGATGAAGCGTAATGAGGAAACGACTGACAATTACCAACCTCAAGAAAATGAAGCAGGACAAAAATCCGATCTCGATGCTGACCGCATACGATTATCCATCTGCCGTACTGGCGGAGGAAGCCGGGCTGGATGTCATTCTGGTCGGCGATTCGCTCGGAAATGTCGTTCTGGGCTACGATACAACGATACCGGTCACGCTGGAGGATATGATTTATCATACACGCGCGGTTGCGCGCGGAGCGAAGAACACCTTTATTGTGACAGATATGCCGTTCATGACGTATGGAATCGGACGGGAATCCACGCTGCGCAATGCCGCAAGGCTGATGCAGGAGGGCGGTGCCCAGGCACTGAAGCTCGAAGGCGGGGAAGAGATTGCGGCCGAAGTAGCAGCGCTGGTCAAAGCAGGCATTCCCGTAATGGGCCATATCGGTCTGACTCCGCAATCCGTTCACCAGCTTGGCGGCTACAAAGTACAAGGCAAGCTGGAGAAGGAAGCCGAGAAGCTGATGGAGGATGCCAAGGCGCTTGAAGCTGCCGGCGCCTTTGCGATTGTGCTGGAGCTTGTTACGGAGCCGATCGCTACGGCAATCAGCAAGGAATTGTCGATTCCGACCATCGGAATCGGGGCTGGCCGCGGTTGTGACGGCCAGGTACTTGTATATCATGACATTTTGCAATATTCATCTCCTTATATCGAGAAAAAAATGGTTAAAACCTATGCGGATATCGGATCCACGATCCGCAATGCCATCAGCAGCTACGTGAGTGAAGTGAAGGCAGGTGCATTCCCGGCCGAAGAGCATGCCTTTGGCGCGAAGCCCGAGGCTATCAATCATTTGTACGGGGCTGGCGAAGCTGCAAACCACAATAACGGCAAGCAGGCATCCAGAGAGGAGTCTCCCAAGCGTGATTTTGTGTCGAACCATAGCTGAACTTAAAAACGAACTTATCCAAATTAAACAATCCAATGACCAAGCCACGATTGGTCTTGTGCCAACGATGGGATTTCTGCACGAAGGCCATGCAAGCTTAATGCGCCAATCGGCAGAGGAGAACACCGCATCGGTATTATCTATATTCGTTAATCCCCTGCAATTTGGGCCAAATGAAGATTTCGAACGTTATCCGCGCGATGAGGCGAGAGATCTTGCCATTGCGAAGGAGAACGGTATTGATATCGTATTTATGCCGGACGTGAAGGAAATGTATCCTTCCAAACCCCGCACTTCGGTTATTGTGAGCCAGCTTACTGAACGCTTGTGCGGCGCTTCCCGGCCAGGGCATTTCGACGGAGTTGGCCTAGTCGTCAGCAAGCTGTTCCATCTGGTTCAGCCTGACCGGGCTTATTTCGGAATGAAGGATGCCCAGCAGCTTGCCGTGATTCAGCAGATGACCGACGACCTGAATATTCCGGTCGAGATCATCCCTTGCCCAATTGTACGAGAACCGGACGGTCTTGCGCTCAGCTCTCGCAATGTATATTTGTCCGCCGAGCAGCGGCAGCAGGCGGTTGTGTTATCCCAGTCGCTCAGCCTCGCCAAAGAGTGGGTTAAAGAGCGGGGAATGACTTCAGAGGATTTGATTGCGCGGGTGAAAGCCAAAATCAGTGAAGCCGGTCAAGCGGAGATCGATTATGTGGAGTGGCTGACTTACCCAACTCTAGAGCTTCCTGCCGGCAATGAGCCGATTGCCAATCACAAAGGAAAGTATATATTGGCGCTGGCTGTAAAATTCGGTTCCACACGCCTGATAGATAATGCCTTATTCGTACCAAATACAGAGGTGAATTGATCATGTATAGAACGATGATGAAATCGAAGCTGCACAGGGCAACCGTAACGGAAGCAAACTTGAACTACGTAGGGAGCATTACCATAGACGAGGATCTAATGGATGCTGCGGATATCTGGGAAAACGAGAAGGTGCAGATTGTCAATAACAACAATGGCGCGCGCTTTGAGACGTACGTCATTACCGGTAAACGCGGATCCGGCGTTATATGCCTGAACGGCGCGGCAGCCCGTCAGGTTCAGCCGGGAGATCAGGTCATTATTATTTCTTATGCCTCCATGTCCAATGAGGAAGCACGCGCACACAAGCCGATTGTGACCATTCTGGACAGCGAGAACCGCCCGCTCAAAAGCTTGTCCGAGGAAATTCACGCGACCGTTCTTTAAAGCGTTTTTCATCGCTCCAGTTCCAGCACTATGTAACGAATGGCATGGGGTATGAAAAGCACCCCCGAAACAAAGAATGAGCATAACACTCCTCAATTCTTTGGTGAAGGCGGGATGCGTAAATGTTTCAGCAAATGTTCGAAGCCATGAATGAAATACTGGATCACCTGATCGAGGCCTATCCCACTGCAACCGGCGAGCAGAAAGCGCAATTTGACGAGCAGCTAACCATGCTCAAGAAAATGAGTGATACCCTTGTGGAGCAGTGGATTGATTTCGAGGAGAAGTTTTCTTATTTTGTTGAGCAGCATGGAGGATCCTTGGAAGGCCCAGTGTCAAAAATGATTCCGCCGTCTCTGCTTGCGATGGAGAGCAGTGCAGAATTAGGCGAGCCGCAAGCAAAGACGGCACCAACGCCGGCATCTGCAGCAGCAACACCGGCTAAACCGCCATCCGAGCCTCCTGCCGTTAAGCAGACGGAAAAGCAAGAGCCAGTGACAGCCGAGGAAGCTTACAATGCGGAGCTTGACATGGAGATCCCGTATGAATACGCCATGATGATTTCGAAGGGGCAGGGATATTATAAATTATTTATGTTTTCCGATGCTGCCATTCATTTTCAATCTGCGGTCTCGTACCTTCCGGAATGTAATCTGGCGCGGCTTTATCTGGCAATGACGCATATGCATCTGCAAAACTGGAGTGAGGCGCAGCGGCATTTCCAATTGCTGGTTTCATTAACGGACTATCCGAAGTGGCGTGCTTTAGGCTATAATGCCCTTGGGTGCATTCAAGCGATTTATATGAATTTGGAGCAGGCGGAGCGTTTTTTTCTGAAGGCTTACGAAACCTGCCCAAGCTTCAAGGACCCTTTAAACAATTTGAAATGTTGTAAAGAAACGCCGCAGCAATTATCCTTATTTTTCGGCAGTACCGAGCTTTGCTGCTTATGAGGGGATAGGAAATTAATGAAATACGCAGTATTGGATTTGGAAACGACAGGGCATGGCGTCAGCGACGATATCTTGCAGGTAGGTTTAGCCGTGCTAAACGATAATCTCGAGATCGTTGAAACGTATAGCTCCTTTGTACGTCCTACAATAGAAATTCCGGCGTTTATTACACAATTGACCGGTATCGATGCCGACATGGTAGCGGATGCTCCGGAGCTGGATGAGGTGCTCATGCACCTCATCCCTCATCTGGAGGATGCCATACTGGTCGCTCATAACGTCAACTTTGACGCCGGCTTCCTGAACCAGGCGCTTGACCGCTGCGGATACCATCCGTTTATCGGCAGGCGTCTGGACACGATTGAGCTGTTAAGAATTTTATATCCGTCGATTACCACGTATCAGCTTGGCGCCGTCACGGAGCTGTTTGGCATTGCCCATGATCAGCATCACCGGGCGGACAGCGATGCGATTGCTACAGCACAGTTATTCGCACAATCGGTACAGAAGCTCAGACAGTTGCCGCTGCTCACTTTGCAGCGGCTATCCTTTCTTATAGACAACGGAAGCGATATGAGCTGGTTTATGGCCGAAACGTTGAAATACGCCGAGCTGCATACATCGATTGATAGGAATGCTTATCAGTATTTTAACCAGTTTGCGCTTAAAGCCGGGGAATGGACCGATGAGCAGCCTGCCCGCGCTGACCAGGAAGAAGATCCGCTGAAGGATGTTTCTTTCGAGCAATATTTGGACGGCATCAAGCAGCGTTTCATGGAAAAGTATCCGAATTATGAAGAACGCGAAGCACAGACGACCATGTTCCGCGAGGTCTACGATTCCTTGGTCAATGACCGGCATCTTCTTATTGAAGCGGGTACCGGAACAGGAAAATCGCTGGGATACCTGATTCCGTCGCTTTACTACGGCGTGCAGCAAGAAAGCAAAATCGTTGTCAGCACTCATACCATTAATCTGCAGGAGCAGCTTCGTCAACGGGATGTACCGCTTCTTCGCGAGATTTTACCTTTTGATTTCCGTGCCTCGATCTTTAAAGGAAGAGGTAATTATTTGTGCCTGAGGAAATTTGAAAGTAAAATAAATGCGAAAGATCTAGCTGCTCCCATTGATGATGCCATTACGGCTTCCCAAATGGTCGTCTGGTTAAGCGAAACGGAAACCGGCGATCAGGAGGAGCTTAACTTCGGCAACAAGGGAGCCGACTTCTGGTCCACGGTGGCAAGCGATGCAGATTCCTGTCTGAACCGGCAATGTCCTTGGTTCAAACGCTGTTATTACCATCGGGCGAAGCATGAAGCAAACATAGCGGATGTCTGCATAACGAATCATTCCATGCTGTTCACCGATGTTCAGGCGGATCACCGACTGCTGCCAAGCTACAGCCATTTGGTCATTGATGAAGCGCACCATGTGGAGGAAGTGGCAGGCAAGCATCTTGGCATGCAATTAAATTACTTCTCGCTGACTCATCAAACGACAAGACTGTTCAAGGATGCGCGTTCCGGCTTGCTGCCTGCTTTGAGGCTTCGGCTTCAGCAGGAGGATGACGAGCGGGTGCAGGCGTGGACGGAAACCATCGATACCGTTATTCCGATTTTTCAAGATGTGAAGGAGCATTGGGATAAGCTGTTCGAGCTGCTCTATGCTTTTGTTGGAGAGTCAGGGGAAGCCGGCAATGATAACGGGCAGGCGGTATGCCGTCTGCGCAGCGATACGCCACCCAAGGGCTGGGACGATGTTCTGACCATTGAGAACAATGTGCATACGGAGCTGAGCCGTGTTGTCAAGACCGTTGATAAAATGGCATCGGATATAAAAGACCGTCTCGATGACCAGACCATTCAAGGCCTTATCACCGATTTGAACGGCGTTGTTCGCGATTTGACGAGAGTGAAAGACGATCTGCGCACCTTCCTCAAGATGGAGCAGAACTCGGAAGTATATTGGATAGAAGCAAGCACCACTTACCGTTACCGGTCCGTTCATCTGTATGCGGTGCCGGTTGATGTCAGCAAGCAGCTTCAGCAATATTTCTTTGACGTGAAGGACAGCATTGTCCTTACTTCAGCAACCTTGTCCGTTCACAAATCGTTCCAGTATGCGGAGGAACAGCTTGGCCTGGAAGGCTTTGAGGAAAACAATAGACTTAAGACCGTGCAGCTGCCGTCGCCTTTCAATTACCGGGAACAGGCGCTGGTTATCATCCCCCGCAATTTCCCGACCTTAAAGGGATCTGCGGGCGATCCGCAGTTTATATCGATGTTAGTGGGCTCTCTTGCGGATGCAGCCGCAGAAACAAAAGGACGGATGCTGGTGCTGTTCACCTCTTACCGGATGCTGAAGCAGGTCTATGAACCGCTGAAGGAAGCCTTGAACGGTTCCGGCATTCAGGTCATCGGGCAAGGCATAGACAGCGGCAACCGGACCAAATTGACAAGACGCTTCACGCAGCAGCCGGAGACGGTGCTGCTTGGCACAAGCAGCTTCTGGGAAGGGGTAGACATTCCGGGCGAAGCTTTAACTTGCCTTGCGATTGTGCGCCTGCCATTCCAGCCGCCGAATCATCCGCTCGTCGAAGCGAAGTCGGAGCTCCTGCAGAAGCAGAAGCAAAATCCGTTCATGAAATTATCGATCCCTCAAGCGGTTATCCGGTTCAAGCAAGGCTTTGGAAGGCTTGTGCGAACAACAAAGGACAAAGGGATTGTTATTATCTACGACACGCGCGTCATTGATACGTATTACGGCAAGCATTTCCTCTATTCGCTGCCAGGTCCCAAGATCGAAACGATGCATATGGACCAGATGGTGCCGCGGATGCGGGAATGGCTGCAAACTTAAAGAGGGGGAACTCGGGTGAAGCAGGCGAAAATATCGGAAGCCGTCGTCAGACGGCTTCCCATCTACCTGCAAGTGCTAAACGAATTGTACAACCGGGAGGTTCAGACCGTTTCGTCGCAGGAGCTGGGGATAAAGCTGGACCTCAATCCCGCCCAAATTCGGAAGGATCTTGCTTACTTCGGCGATTTCGGCCGCAAGGGCATCGGATACGACGTCTCCTATCTGATCGAGAAAATTCAACAGATTCTGAAGCTTGACCAGCGGATTAACGTTGCGCTTGTTGGAGCAGGCAATCTGGGACATGCTTTATGCAATTACAATAAATACTCGAAAGACAACATGAAGATCGTCGCGGTATTTGATGATCATCCGACGAAGATTGGCACCATGATCAACAACCTGACGATTCAGCCGATGGACAAGCTGAAGGAGACCGTTCAGGAGCACAATATCCGAATCGGAATTATTACCGTCCCAGGTCATGAAGCGCAAAACGTTGCGAATCAATTCGTGGAAGCCGGTATCGAAGGAATTCTGAATTTTGCCCCGGCTATCCTGCGATTACCGGATCATATTCGCATTCACCATGCTGACTTCACGAGAGAGCTGCTCAGCTTGGCTTATTATTTGGAGAAGGAAAGGAATGAGCAAGAAAATGACGCAATTATGGATTGAGAACGGGCTGTTTGTGACGATGAACGGCACAAACGCGGTTTTCCGCGGCCATATGGTCGTTACGGATGATCGAATTACATATATCGGAGCGGAGGCTCCAACGGGACTGGATGAGCAGGCTGAACGCCTCGACGGCAGCAAGCTGGCTTTTATTCCGGGCCTTATTAATACTCACGGACATGCTGCGATGTCGCTGCTCCGCGGTTACTCGGATGACCAGAACCTGCAAGTATGGCTGGAGCAGAAGATGTGGCCGATGGAAGGCAAATACGTGGATAAGGATACGCGGGCAGGCACTGCGCTGGCTATCGTCGAGATGCTGAAGACGGGAACAACCGCTTTTGTTGACATGTATGACCGGATGGATCAGGTTGCGCAGATGGTTGAGCAATCCGGAATCCGAGGTTGTTTGACGCGCGGCGTCATTGGGTTGTGTTCGGAAGAGATCCAGCAGTCGAAGCTGACGGAAGCCATTGCATTCGCCCGGGATTGGAACGGAAAAGCCGATGGCCGGATTACGACGATGATCTCCCCGCATGCTCCGTATACCTGCCCGCCGGATTATATCGAGAAGTTTGTTCAGGCGGCCCACGATTATGATCTGCCTGTTCATACGCATATGTCGGAGACCCTTGCCGAAGTGGAGCAAAATGTCCGCGACTACGGCACGCGCCCGGTTGAGCATCTGGACAAGCTGGGCTTCTTCACGCGTCCGGCTCTTGTTGCGCATGCCGTGCATTTGAACGATGAAGAGATCGCATTGCTTACTGAACGCAACGTAGCCGTATCGCATAACCCCGTCAGCAATCTTAAGCTGGCAAGCGGAGTTGCGCGCGTGCCTGAGCTGCTTCGCGCAGGAGTAACGGTATCGCTTGGAACAGACAGCGTTGCAAGCAACAACAATCTGGATTTGTTTAAAGAAATCAAGTTTGCCGCATTGCTGCACAAAGGAATCTCCGGTGATCCGACGGTTATCCCTGCAATTGAAGCCTTGCGCATGGGGACTGTATACGGTGCCCGTTCGATTTGGCAGGAAGACAGCATCGGTCAACTGGCAGTGGGCAAAAAAGCAGACTTTATCGCAATCGATCTGGAACAGCCGCACTATTATCCGCTGACGGATATCGTATCCCATCTTGTCTATTCCGGTTCTGGCCGGGATGTTAAGCATGTGTGGGTCGATGGACGCAAGGTTGTTCACAATGGCGAATGCACGATGATGGACGAAGAAAAAATCCGTTATGAGGCACAGGCCAGCTTTGAGCGGCTGCTCAACGCAAAATGAGGGCGACAACGAGAAAACGTCAGCCGGTCATGAATCCGAAGCGCTGGCTGGCTGTTTCCTTTGTTGCCTTGATTGCTGTGATAGCCATTGTGATTATGTATTACAATACGATCCAGCAGCCGTTCTGGAATTCGGAGAACCCGATTCGGAAGCAAGCCAAGGAAGCAGCCGGTTTAACCGAGGTATCATCCATCACGAAACAAGTCTGGGATACGACATCTTGGATCGTGAAGGGCGAGAATGAAGCGGATGAAGAGATCTACGTATGGCTGATCGGGCCCGAGAAGACTGTTCAAGTGGTCAAAGCCTCGGAAGGAGCGGAGAAAGCCGAGATTAAACAAGCCGTGATAAATTCGAAACCGGATGCGAATATCAAGCGTATACAGCCGGGAACCTTTAACGGCAAGCTTGTGTGGGAAGTATTTTATTCGCAAGGCAATAGTCCCGAGAAATACAGCTACGATTTCTATGATTTCCGCACCGGTACGTACGTAACGGAGTACCATCTTCCTGCCAAAACAGCGAGCTAGCCCATGCGGCTGGCTCCGCTTCCTGTTTTTACACCACCTCTTTGATGCCTGTTTATGATATACTTTCGTATGGCAGAGTTGATATACGATAGTATATATAACGCGTACAGAGGAGGAAACTAAATAATGAAACTTCGAATCGTCCCGTTCGTGCTTTCCGCTGTGGCGACGGCCTTGCTGCTCTTTGGCGGATGGATGTTATATAAGCAATTTGCCGTTGTTTCTCCTTTTGAAAAGTCTATTGGACAAATTGAAGGCGTCGCTTCGGCGAATGCTCCCACTATAGATCAAGAGCGCGTTTCGGTGAAAGTAACGCTTAAGCCGGACGCGAATTTGAAAGATGTCTATGAATCCATTGCAAATGAAGGCAAAGATGCTATTGGCAGCCGTGAATTAACGCTTGATATTACGAACGCAGCTCCGAGCGAGCAACTAGAGAAGGTATGGTCTTCGGTTTTGTTTGACGTTGCGGAAGCCATGGAGAAGAAGAATTATTCGGACATTCCGAACGCGCTTGAGAAAGCTGCCGCTTCTAATAAAGCTATTAAATACGAAACGCAGCTTGATGAGAACAATGTCTATATTACGCTGAAGGATGGCAACTCGACGAAGTATGTTGTACTTCCACGCACTCCCGCAATGATGGAGGTGTCGGCTTATGCGTAAGTATTGGATAGAGATTACCTCAGGTTTTGTGCTTATGTTTGTTATATTCCTCGCCTATAGAGGAGTTAACATTGTTCCTGTATTGCTGCTTGCCGGTTTGGGAGCGGGCGTCTGGTTTTCGACTCGCGGCGGCAGAGGCCGCATGACCGCTCTGCCAGGATCTAAGCGCGGCAAGCCGCTTCATACGGTATCAATGAGCTTTGATCAGATCGGCGGCCAGGAGAGAGCCAAGCAAGAGCTTACAGAGGCTCTCGATTTCTTGGTTAAGCAAGATGAGATCGCTAAGCTTGGCATCCGTCCGATGAAAGGGATTCTGCTGACAGGCCCTCCGGGAACGGGTAAAACGTTGCTTGCGAAGGCAGCAGCCCATTATACGGATTCGATCTATCTGGCTGCTTCCGGCAGCGAATTTGTTGAGATGTACGTGGGCGTAGGTGCAGGACGTATCCGCGATTTGTTCAAGGAAGCACGGGAGAAAGCGAAGAAAGCGGGCAAAAGAAGCGCCGTTATTTTTATCGATGAGATTGATGTTATCGGCGGCAAGCGTGACGGCGGCCAGCATCGGGAATACGATCAAACGCTGAACCAATTGCTGACGGAGATGGACGGCATTCATTCCGACGAAGCGCCGCGTATCCTTATTATCGCCGCGACGAACCGGAAGGAAATGCTCGACAGCGCGCTGCTGCGTCCTGGCCGATTCGACCGTCATATCGGGGTCGATCTGCCGGATAAGAAAGGACGCCTTCATATTCTGCGTCTGCATGCTGCCAATAAGCCGCTAGACGAAACCGTTGATCTGGAGCGCATCGCATCCGAATCCTTTGGCTTCTCGGGCGCGCAGCTGGAGAGCGTGATGAACGAAGGAGCGATCTACGCCATGCGTGAGCAAAGCGGAACAATCCTGGAGCAGCATTTGGCCATGGCCATCGATAAAGTGATGATGGGCGAGAAAACGGACCGCGAAGCTACGGCTGAAGAGCGCGAGCGTGTTGCGCTTCATGAACTTGGCCATGCTATATCTGCCGAGCTTGTCCGTCCGGGCAGCGTGTCACAGGTTGCATTGTCACCGCGCGGACAGGCGCTTGGTTACGTCCGTCATAATCCGCAGCAGGACCGTTACTTGTATACGAAGGAGTTTCTGGACAGCCAGATCATGATCGCGCTTGGCGGCGCTGCCGCGGAAGAGATCTTCTACGGCGGGCGCAGCACGGGCTCGCGTGGCGACTTCGACCAGGCGATGAACATCGTCCGGACGATGGTGGAGTCAGGTCTTACGGAGCTTGGGATTATCGATGCGAATATGATGACCCCGGACAAATGGGCCAATATCACCCGCTCGATTCTGGATGAGCTGATGGCAGAGACCAAAGCGATGCTGGAAGCAAGACGGGACGTATTTACCCAGTCGCTGGACGTGCTGATTAAGGAAGAGACGCTTAGCGGCGATGATTTCCGCGCACTTCTTAACCGCTTGTCCAAAAGTGCATAATAGACAGACGGAATACTAAAAATGAACGGCAGTGAATGCTCCTGCCGCTCATTTTTTTGTGTGTATTTCACCATTGAACAAAATAGCATAATCCCGAAGAACATCTGTTCAAGCCTGTTCAAATGTTGTTCAAGAGGTGTTCAAGATCCTTTCACTTCTTAGCTTCATTCTTGGATTGAAAAAAGGTATAATGGATTTGTGGAAGAGAGAATAGTTCTCAATAACATCTAAAAAAAGAGAATATCTACGAGGAGAGAACCTACAAAATTATGGCAATCAAAAAAGTAGGCGTCATCGGCGCCGGAACCATGGGTCAAGGAATTGCGGAAATGCTTGCTTCTAAAGGGCTGGACGTGTATTTAATCGAAAGCTCGGAGGAACGCTTAACATACGGTATGCAGATGATCGAGCTCAATTTGGATAAGCAGATTGAGAAATGGGCTCTGACGCAGGCCGAGAAGAAACTGATTTTGAATCGTATCCATAAAGGCAAGGGCTATCATGATTTGACTTGCTGCGAGCTGGTTATTGAATCCATAACGGAGGATCTGGACAGCAAAAAACAAGTCTTCAAGCAGCTGGACGAAATTTGCGACGAGAAGGTTATTATCGCAAGCAATACATCCACTCTCAGCTTGACGGAGCTGGCCAGTGTTACAAGCCATCCGGAGCGTGTCATTGGCCTTCACTTCATATATCCCGTATCCAAGATCGACCTGGTCGAAATCGTGCGCGGTCTGAAAACCTCGGATGCTACCTTTGATGCGACGAAGGAATTCGTTGACGAGGTTATCCAGAAAAAAGGCATCATGGTATTCGAATCGCCGGGCTTTGTAACGACACGCTTGATCTGCCTGTTCATTAACGAGGCTCTTCATGTGCTTGAGGAAGGTGTTGCTTCCGCCGAGGACATCGACAGTGCAATGCGGATCGGGTATTCGTTCCAGAACGGGCCTTTCGAGATGGCTGACCGGTTTGGTCTGGACTCTGTCCTTGCGGCCCTTGACCGGATGTTCCGGGAGTACGGCGAGCTGAAGTACCGTCCGTCCATCGTCCTGAAGAAGATGGTTCGCGCAGGTCATCTCGGCGTGAAGTCGGGCGTCGGATTTTTCAAATATGACAAGGATGGGGACCGTATCTAAATGAAAGTACTAGTCATTAACGCAGGAAGCTCTTCGCTGAAATATCAGCTTTATAATATGGAGAACGAGACTGTGCTTGCGAGCGGCCGCGTGGAGAGAATCGGCATGGATTCCTCCATCGTAACGCATGAACCTCCGGGCAAGCCGGATGTTACTGAGGTAAGCGAAATTCTTGATCATATTACCGCCGTCAAAAAAGTAATCGATATGCTTACGCATCCCGAGCATGGGGTAGTATCGTCAATGGAAGAGATTGATGCCGTTGGTCACCGCATCGTCCATGGCGGAGAAGTGTTCAAGAACTCAGCGCTCGTAACGGCAGACGTGAAGCAGGAAATCCGCAAGCTGTTCGAGCTGGCTCCCCTTCATAACCCGGCTCATATGATGGGCATCAACGCGGTTGAAGCCAATATGCCGAATGTGCCGCAAGTCGTTGTATTCGATACGGCCTTCCATCAGTCGATGCCAAATACATCTTACTTGTATCCAATTCCCCGGGTTCTGTACCGCCGCCACAAAGTGCGCCGTTACGGCTTCCACGGCACCTCCCATCAATATGTGAGCCAGCAGGCGGCTGACTTCCTGGGCAAGCCCCTGGATTCGCTGAAGATGATTTCCTGCCACATCGGCAATGGCGCCAGCGCTACGGCTATTCTGGACGGCAAGTCCTTTGATACGAGCATGGGGATGACCCCGCTTGAAGGTCTGATGATGGGTACGCGCAGCGGGGATCTAGACCCGGCTATCGTTCCGTTTGTGATGAACAAAGAAGACCTGACGCTCAGCGAAGTCAATTCGATGCTCAATAAGCATAGCGGTATGCTCGCCATCTCCGGGATCAGCAGCGACATGCGCGAGATTGTAGAAGCGATGGGCGAAGGCGATGCCAATGCGAAGCTGGCGTTTGACATGTACACGTACCGCGTGCGCAAATATATCGGTGCGTATGCCGCGGCGATGAACGGCGTTGACGTGATTTTGTTCACGGCAGGGGTGGGCGAGAACTCGAATGTTCTGCGCAAAGCCGTATGCGAAGGCATCACGTTCCTTGGCGTTGAACTGGACGAGGAGCGCAACAATGTACGCAGCAAGGAAGTCCGCGAGATTTCGACGGATGCTTCCCGGGTAAAAGTGCTGGTTGTTCCAACCAACGAGGAGCTGTTAATCGCGCGCGATACGTACGCGATTGTGAAGGGCGACTCGAATTAATTGAATAGCAGTAGCGGAGGGGATCGTAACATGAGTAACGATGACATGTGGAAAGCCTATTCGCGGGGCATGGCGTCCGTCATGAACGAAGGGGGCGTGCATGTCTCCGCATTGCTACTCCGTTCTTACCGCCATTTGGATTTATCGGATACGGAAGCTATGCTGCTGCTGCAGCTGATGTTGTTCCGGGAGTCGGAAGGGATCGAATTCCCGACGATGGAGCAGCTGGCCGAGCGTACCGATTCTACAACAAGAATGATAGAGCAGACGATCGGCCGATTGATGAAGGAAGGCTTTCTTACGATTGACGAGCGGATCGATTCCATGACCGGTATCCAATCGGAGCAATATAATTGGAGCGGCTGGCTGCTCAAGGCTGCCGAATGGGCGGCCGAAGAGAAGCGGGAGACGCGGAGAACGGAGCAGCGCACGGTGAAGCGGGCTTCAGAGCCGGGCAACATGTTTTCTATCTTTGAGCAAGAGTTTGGCCGGCTGCTGTCGCCGATGGAATGCGAGACGATTACCGGATGGCTGGACCAGGACCGCTACGCGGACGAGCTGATCCGTTTCGCCTTGAAGGAAGCGGTCTTTGCGGGCAAGCTGAATTTCCGATATATCGACCGGATTCTGATCGAATGGAGCCGTAACCGGGTTACCAATGTGGATGAAGCAAGGGCGCATTCCCAGAAGTTCCGCGGGCCGCGCGGATAAGCACTTATCTGTTCATACTTAAGCCTTGTATTCTCTTAACGGGAATACAAGGTTTTTTTGCGTTTCCGTATAGGGAGGGAGCTCTATTAAAAAAGGAGTCAAGATAAGGTATAATAGAATATTATTCCACTGTCTATAAAGGAGCCTAGGAAACTGATGTCCAATCTTACAAAGCTGTTTATTAGCTCCGTTGCTCAGGATTCTCTTACTCCGCTAAGGAGCAGGACTTTTGATGAGTTTATTGCGCTTGGCCACCAGCCGGAAATGTATGAACGGACCTTCGGACCTTGGCCAATGGATATAAGCGGCGTTGAACATTGTTTAAACAAGGTTAGAGAAAGCGACATTTTCTGCTTGTTCATTCACAATAAGGGCGGCTCCATGACGGGAAGCGGTTATTCGGTTACGCATAGAGAGTTTTTGACGGCTCTGAACTCGAATAAAGTGCTTTTGCTCTATGCAGAGCCGACCGTTAGCAGGAGATATTTCTCTTCGGTCCGCCGAATGATGTACCTCTATATAGAGCAGTTTAGAAAAACCAATGGAAGAGACCCTTCCAACCGGGAGCTTATGGACTACCTTGAGCTGGCTTCTGAGACGAATGCGGCCGAAGTGCCAAGCAAGTATGAAGTTGACGTGTATGTCTGGGTGATGTTGTATGACATCATTGAGAAGCATGGGAAGTACCTCTTGGACATGCCAGTAGGGATTGGGCTGGATTGGAAGCCTATCCTGAGTGCGATTCTTAAGGAAGGCGCTTATTATTTTCCAAGGAAATCGGAATATCTGGAAAGCATCGATGCGCTTGCCGCCGTTGGAGAGTTCTCCGAATTCGTGCAAAAGCTGGCAAAGGAGCATTTGAATATCACGGCCATTCAGCATCCCCGGCTGATGCTTGCCCGCCTTCAGGCCGTTATTAAAGGCGCGGAGATAAAACAGCTTGCTAATGGGGACCTTACACTCGGCAAGGTGAAAAATTGTTCGGCCATCTGTTTGTTCCAGCACAATAATGATTATCTCGATAGCATCTATTCAGTGGGCGATACGGCCGGGGGCTTTCATTTTCCCGTCGATAAACACAAATATGTGACCCATACCTATAGAACGCAGCCGGCAAGAGTCCCCGTCCTCTATTATACGGAAGATAAACGAATGTTTTATCTCTTGTTCAAAATCGGAGAATACGTTATCTCGTACCATTTCCCCGAGGAAACGAAATGGCACCAAAATTTGTATGTTGACTACTCCGAGGATATAAAAAGTGGTATACTTATGGCACATTCCAATGTTATGATTTTCGAATTCATGAATTCAATCTTGAGGGGGCTGCAAAAATGAGCATGAACAATAAGAAATTGAGACGCGTTCAGACGACGATCCGCCCCAAATTTTCCATTCATCAAGGCTTGGCCCCGGATACCAAGGTTGTTATTGTAAATAAAGGCATTACGATCGGGCTGACGGGCAGCAAATTGCCCGATTTGCCGAAGGATGCCGTTCTTTTTGTCGATACGAAAAGCACGAACATTTATACCTCCCGCAACAAGCTCCAGCGGATGAGGGAATTAAATGAATCCTTGCGAATGCGCGAAGTAACTTGACTATAGCGGACAATTCAAATAAACAAAGCCTTGTATTCCCTTAACGGGAGTACAAGGCTTTTTCTGTTAGCCAGCCTGGCCAATGAAATAGAACACGTACCCGATAACGGCTGTCAGTACGATGGCAACCATCGCTTTACGGGCAGCGGGGCGTGGGCCGTCGCGCAAAACTTTTATGCCAAGCGGGATCCATGCGATACAAAGTCCGGCAACGGCAAGGATTGAGAAGGTGGTTGTACCCTTCAGTACTCCTAACGGAAGGGCGGACATAAAGGCGAGCGCGATGGATTGGCCCGCAGCTGATCGGGAAAGAAGAAGTGAAACTTGCTTCTGAGCAGGACTCCGGCAAGCAGAAGGAGAGGGCCTAGGATTAAGGTTAATCCGCCTATCCACCGGCCGGGAAATGGCTCATGTTTGGAGGAATTCATATTTTTCTCCTGTCTGTTTGATGTGAGCTACGGCTTGAATTGCTTTCGATACCTGAGCGGGGAAGTACCGGTATAGGCCTTGAAGCAGTTTGAGAAATAAGGCGCATGCCGGAAGCCTGTTTGATCGGCGATAACCGCAATGGACCATTCGGTCTTCACCAGCAGCAGCTTGGCTTGCTCCAGCCGGTATTGATGCAAATATTCCATCGGGGAGCAATGATAGATCTCCTTCATGCATCTGACAATATAGTTGGGATGAAAATGAAAGGCTTCGGCCAGCGCCGCATTGGTTAATTCCGATTGATAATGCTGGCGGATATAAGCCTCTGTCCTGCTTGCCAGCTTCATGGCGGGTGAATCGGAGTTGGAGCGGTCCCGTCTTTCTTCCAATAAACCAAGCAGCTCAATAAATAACTGCTGCTCCTGCCAATACACGCTTCGGCGATGCTCGACGGAGCAGGCTAGAAGCTGGCTTAAATGCCGTTCCGCCAACTTAAATTCGGGCGGGGCGGCATATTGGGGGAGTTGGATGAGATAAGGATTTTCCCAGGCCTGACGCATGGGCAGAGGGAACGAGGCAGAATCAGCTTCATGCTGCGCCCATTCGCCCTTGAAGTCAAAGTGAATCCAATAAAAGGCCGTTTCACGCTCGCAAGGCTTCGCCGAATAGTGATAGCGATCCGGCATAAGCAGCAGCGTCTCACCGGCATTCACTTCCCACTCTTTGTCTTCTTCCCCTATGTACAAGGTGCCCTTGATGACCCACAGGAGATCAAACACCCCAAGGTTCTGCCGGCTCGGATGTTGTTCGCCGGGTATATATTCGGTTAGGCCGGCTGCAATGTAATAGGGCATCGGAGGAAGTTTTAAGGTGATATAAGCATCATTTGGCATATGGAGACCTCGACCTTCAATAGTGTTATATTTTATAAAAAATTAGGTCGTTTTACTTGTAGTTTCCTTGTCTTTTCGAGAATAAACTAGAAATCAGCAAGAATCAAATCTTTTATTTTCGATCGGGAGGAACATATATGGCACAGCAATTAAACGGACAGCTTGGACGCAGCGAGGTACATATTGAGGACGCCTTTTGGAACCGCTTTACCGAACTGGTTAGGGAAACGGTTATTCCTTATCAATGGGAGGCGCTGAACGACCGGATTGCGGATGCGGAGCCCAGCTACGCTATACGTAATTTCCGTGTTGCAGCAGGACTGGAGGAGCATCCGTACTGCGGCATGGTGTTCCAGGACAGCGATGTAGCCAAATGGCTGGAGGCTGTGGGTTATTCCTTGGCGAATCATCCGGATCCCGAGCTGGAGCGCACGGCGGACGACGTCATTGATCTTATTGCGATGGCGCAGCACGAGAACGGATATTTAAATACGTATTTCACCATCAAAGATCCGGGCAAGCAGTGGACAAACTTATACGAGGCCCATGAGCTTTATTGCGCGGGACATATGATGGAAGCGGCAGTTGCTTATTACGAGGCGACCGGAAAACGCAAGCTGCTGGATGTGATGAGCAGGTTTGCGGATCATATTGACGAGGTTTTTGGACCTGAGGAAGGGAAGCTGAGGGGTTATGACGGTCATCAGGAGATCGAGCTTGCCTTGGTTAAGCTGTATCAGGCAACGGGAGAAGAACGCTATTTGAAGCTGGGCCAGTTCTTTATCGATGAACGCGGCGCTGCTCCGAACTTCCTCGTAGAAGAAGGCAAGCAGCGGGACGGGTACAGCTTATGGGCCGGAGGGAAAAGACCTATTCCGACCGTGGCGCAACTAGCCTATAATCAGGCGCACAAGCCGGTACGGGAGCAAGAGGCAGCGGTTGGCCATTCCGTTCGCGCGGTTTATATGTATACGGCGATGGCTGATCTGGCGAGATTAACCGGGGATAAGCAGCTGCTTGCGGCATGCGAACGATTATGGAACAACATGACCCGCAAACAAATGTACATTACCGGAGGCATTGGCTCAACGCATCACGGAGAGGCCTTTTCCTTCGATTACGACCTGCCGAACGATACGGTCTATGCGGAGACTTGCGCTTCGATTGGCCTGATTTTCTTCGCGCAGCGGATGCTGAAGCTCGAAGCCAAGAGCGAATACGCCGATGTTCTGGAGCGGGCATTGTATAACAATGTCGTTGGCAGCATGTCGCAGGACGGCAAACATTACTTTTATGTGAATCCGCTTGAAGTATGGCCGGAGGCATCCGAGCGCAATCCGGGTCGTCACCATGTGAAGGCGGAACGCCAGAAGTGGTTCGGCTGCTCCTGCTGCCCGCCAAACGTGGCGCGCTTGCTCAGCTCCTTGAACGATTATATTTACACGGTATCGGCAGCATCAAATACGGTGTATGCCCATCTCTTTATTGGCAGTGTTGGCGAGTTTGAGCTGGATGCCGGCACAGTTGTGATGAAGCAGCAGTCGCAGCTTCCGTGGAAGGGCAGCGCGCGCTTTGAATTCTCCGAGGTTCCGGGAACAGCGTTTACGCTCGCCTTGCGCATCCCTTCCTGGTGCGGAGGCCGTGCCGTGCTCAGCATTAATGGCAACGCGGCAGAATACAAGATTGAGAACGGCTATGCGCTTGTTCACCGGAATTGGCAGCAAGGAGATACAGCCGAATGGGAACTCGATATGACAGCCCAATTGACGGCTGCTCATCCGGAGATTCGGGCAAACGCAGGGAAGGTTGCCATTGAGCGCGGTCCGCTTGTCTACTGTCTGGAAGAAGTGGATAACGGCAGTCCGCTGGCAGCCGTCTCGATCGCAGCATCCTCGGAATTACATGCTTCCTTTGATTCGCAGCTCCTTGGCGGAGCGGTAATCATTGAAGCAGAGGGACGATTGGACGAGCAGGATTCCTGGCTGGAGGAGACTCCTTACCGCCCTTATGCGCAGCACCGGACATCGAAGCAAGCCCGGCTGAAGGCAGTACCGTATTACTTATGGGGAAATCGCGGAAAAGGCGAAATGACCGTCTGGATTCGGACATAAAGCTGATAGGCGGCGTTGTTAGAGGGAAGCATACGAGTTGTCGTATGCTTTCTTTTTTTGGGAAGGAAAAGATTGGGTTGTGGTGGTATGATAGAAAAGTAATGAATTAAACAGGAGGGATTTTATTGAAAAGCAATCACGAAATCGACTATTACATTCATGGCGATGATATGCAGTTTGTGGAAATTGAGCTGGATCCTTCGGAGACCGTCATCGCGGAAGCGGGAAGTCTCATGATGATGGATGACGGCATACATATGGAAGCGATATTTGGTGACGGGAGCGGGCAGTCCTCCAGCGGCTTCATGGGAAAGCTGATGAACGCGGGCAAGCGGATTCTGACGGGCGAAAGCCTGTTTATGACAGCCTTCACCAATGAAGGCGCGGGGAAGAGAAAAGCCAGCTTTGCAGCTCCTTATCCGGGTAAGATTATCCCGGTTGACCTGCATGCCGCCGGCGGCAAAATGATTTGTCAGAAAGATGCTTTTCTCGCAGCGGCGAAAGGCGTATCGGTTGGCATCGAATTCCAGCGGAAGATCGGAACGGGTTTCTTTGGCGGCGAGGGCTTTATTATGCAAAAGCTTGAAGGCGACGGTCTGGCGTTCATGCATGCCGGCGGCACCATTATTCGCAAAGATCTGAATCCGGGAGAGAAGCTCCGCGTGGATACGGGCTGTCTCGTAGCTTTTACGCCGAACGTCAATTACAGCATCGAGATGGTAAAAGGGGTTAAAACCTTCCTCTTTGGCGGCGAAGGGCTGTTCTTCGCAACGCTGGAAGGACCGGGCACCGTCTATATTCAATCATTGCCGTTCAGCCGTTTGGCAAGCCGGGTATTCGCGGCAGCCCCTCGGGGATTTGGCACCGGCGGCAAGGATGAAGGCAGCGCTGCAGGCTCAATCTTCAATATGCTGAAGGGCGACTAGAACGCCGCAAGGCTCTTCAAGACTCCGTCCCGAAGGGATGGAGTCTTTTTCCGCAGTTGCAAATCTGACATAGAGGTGATTCCCGTGAAATATGATTTTAATCGAGAGTGGTTAACGAGAAAATTCGAGGAGATTCAAGGTCGGATTTTGAAAGCGCTGGAACAGCTGGATGACGAGCAGGTGAATTGGAGTCCGTCGACGAACAGCCACAGTATATCGACCCTCATTCGCCATATGGAAGGGAATGCGTTGGAGCGCGTCAATAAAGGGATTCTTTACCAAGATATTTCTCGGGACCGCGATGCAGAGTTTAGGCACGTATTCAAGACGAAAGAGGAGTTGGTCCTAACGATCCGGAATTGCCTTGAAGGCATTACGGGCGCTTTGCGAAGCATATCAGACGAGCAGTTAGAGCGGACGCAGTCGGTCCGCGGCAAGGAACGTACCAACCTGGACATGCTGCATCAATGCGCGGCGCATTATTCCGAGCATATGGGCCAGATCTTTTATATCGCAAAGCAATTATTGAAAGAGGAGTATAAGTCGACTTCCATTTAATTCGACATTTATCCTTTACGCCGTTTGTAGAAAAACTCTCTTTCGCCGCATAGACAATTCCGCTCAGATTTGCTAAACTGATCGACGGCGCATTTTTATGGTAACCAACTTTTCACGGGAGAAGGGGACTGTATATGGACAAAACAGAGCTTGCAAGAGAAATTATCCAAACGTCAAGACTGACGGGAGAATTCAGGCTTCGCTCAGGGAAAACATCGAATCATTACTTCGATAAGTACTTGTTCGAATCCAATCCCGTACTTCTAGCTGCGATTGCCGAACAGCTTGCACCCCTTGTTCCAGAAGGAACAGAAGTTCTAGCCGGACTGGAAATGGGCGGTATTCCGATCGCTACGGCACTATCTCTTAAGACCGGAATTCCGGTTGTCTTCGTACGCAAGAGAGCAAAGGAATATGGAACCAGCAAGCTGGCGGAAGGTATGGATATCACGGGCAAGAAGATCTGCATCATCGAGGATGTTATAACGACAGGCGGGCAGGTGCTGCTAAGCGCAGCGGATTTGCTCTCGCATGATGCCGAGTTAAAAGACGTGCTCTGCGTCATCGAGAATGAAAAGGCAGGCAGAGCCAACCTGGAAGAGGCGGAATTTGAAGTCCACTCTTTATTCAAAATGGAAGAGTTATTATCCGCAGTCGGAGAGAGCGTATAAAATAAAAAGCTGGTCATACTCGTTACAAACGGGTTGGCCAGCTTTTTCGTTATTTTCGACCGTTCAGCATTTCCCAGCGGTACACGTATTCGAACAGGAACTCGAACGATTCGATATGGCGCTTCGCCTCGAAGGCATTCGCTCCCCATGCGTAAATGCCGTGCTTGCGGAGAATAATGCCGGGAATACGCTTGTCGAGACGCTCCGTAACCTCGGGCACGATACGCGGAATCTCGGCGAAGTTGGAAACGATCGGAATATCGATATGCGCTTCTTCTTCCCAGATGTTCAGGCCCTTGATCAGCTCAACGCCGTCTACAGGGACCGCTCTGCGTTCCCAGAACCATTCGGACATAACCGCGCTGTAAACGGAATGAACGTGGAAAATAGCGCCTGCGCCCGTTAAACGGTAGATCTCGTTATGAATCAGCGTTTCGGCGGAAGGTTTCAGGTTTGTCGCTTCGCAAGCCTTGCCGTCCTTGTCTACGAACAGATAATCCTCCGGTGTATGTACCGTCTTGTCCTTGCCGCTTGCCGTAATGGCGAAATAGAATTCATCCGGCTTGTAGTCGCCTACGCGAACGGAGAGGTTGCCGCTTGTTCCGGCAAACCAGCCGCGGGAAGCAAATAATTCTTTGACGCTGCGCAGATCGGCAAGCGCCTGCTGCTTGTGTTCCAGCTTAATATCGGAGAAGGCCATGTTAGATTAGACCGTCCTTTCTTTCTTGAGCTTATCCACAATATCGTGGAAGGTTGTAAATTCGGTATGAGGAAGTCCTAGCTCCTTGCATTTATCAGTCAGATGATGGCGGGAGAAGACCGTATCGGCGAGCTTGGCCCCTTCGAAGTCGGTTACGCTGTCGCCGATAATGATCCGCTCATATTCACCGGCCGGGAAGCGGCGCATAATGGTTGTTTTGCACATGCCGCAGTCATTCGTGCAATGTCCGTCACATGGATGAGGCCATGTAATTTCGATTTGCTCGCCGCTGAAATCGCTGCCGTTACAGTAGATATGATCCTCCGGAATGCCGAATCGGGCAAGTACCGGGTATACAAAGAAGTCGATGCCGCCGCTTGTTACATAGAACTCGATCTGTTCGTCTTTGCAATATTGAAGCAAATCGGCAAAGCCGTCGCGGATTTGAACATTATTGATGCCATACTCCACAACTTCCTTCTGAATGGAAGTTGGGAGGAGGCGGAACATCTGGCCAACGCCGTCGCGGATCGAGATCTGCTGGGACAGGACCGAAGTTGCGATCTCTTCCCAGCCCGGCGGGTTGAAATGCTTGATAATCGCTATGATATTATCGTTGACGGTAATGGTTCCGTCAAAATCACAGAAGATAATGCGTTTCTTAGCTGTTGTCATTCCTTAATCCCCCATGCATCGATAGCCGCCTTAAGCGGTTCATTGCCAGACTGCTCCGCCGCTTCGCGAAGCGGCACGCCGTTCATTGCTGCCGTAATGGCGCTGCGGAAAGCTTTGCCTCCCGCAGCGGTGCCCATAGGATGGCCGTGGATGCCGCCGCCCGCGTTTACGACAACATCGGTTCCGAAGTCGCGCAGGATGAGCGGAACAAGGCCGGGGTGAATGCCAGCAGACGGAACAGGGAAGCTTGTCCGGAGTGTATCCGAGGGTGCTAACAGCGCCTCTTTTACTGCCAAGTTCTCTTCCTTCGGCATAACGACCGAACCGTACGGGGAAGGGAAGAGAACCAGATCCGCGCCCGCAAGGCGCATCAGCTTGCCTAGAAGGACCGAAGCGCCGATGCCGTAATGCGGCGACGGATAAAAAGCGCCTGCCATGGCAGGATGCGCGGCGATAGGCACATTAATCTCCGGATTCTTGCTCAGCTCATGAAGAACATCATAGCCGTAAGCCAACACGTTGAACAGCAGAGCGTTTGCGCCTGCTGCAATGGCCTTGCGGGCTTGACTGGCCAGCTGGGATGTAGGACCGGTCAGGTTCACGGCGTACAGCAGCTGTTGACCCGTTTCCTGCTGGGCTTTGCGGGCTGCCTCCATGCAGACTTCAACACGCTTCTCGAGCGGTGTGAGCGGGTTCTCGAACAGAATTTCGTCATCCTTGATCAGGTCTACGCCGCCAAGCGCCTGCTTGTAGAACTGCTCCTGCAAGTTTGGCAGATCATGGCCAACAACGGATTTGAAGATGCTCATCAGAAGCGGGCGGTCGTGAACGCCTAACAGCTGGCGCACGCCTTCAAGGCCGTATTTGGGTCCCGGGAAGGCGGATTGGAATTGCTCCGAAACATCCAGGTCGATCAGCTTGATTTTGCCGTCCATGGACAGCTTGCCGAAGATGGTAACCAGAAGGGCGGGAATATCCCGGCTGAAGTTAATGTCAGGGTAGGCGATGCGGATATCCGCATAACGTTCGCTGCCTGCTTGTTCATGCACTTCAACGGACAATACTTTGCCAAGATGCTTCTCCATCTCGGCTTTGCGTGCTTCAGGGAGCTCCGTCCAGCTGCCGACCGTTAAACCAACGGCGATGGACAATGCTTTTTTATCAAAATCCGCTTTCTCGTCAAAGCAGCGGTAAGTGGCAACACACATCTGGTTCATCAGGCCAACGTGCTCCTTTCAATATCTGCTCCGATTTCGCCGGCGCGTTCAGCGGAACGCAGCATGCCGCGTACGACGGCTTCCGTTAATCCGCTTGCCGCCATCGATTCGATAGCCGCTTGAGTCGTTCCGTTGGGAGAAGTCACCTTGCGGCGAAGCTCCGCAGGCTCTTCGCCCGTCGTCCGCACCATCTCGGCTGCGCCAAGAACGGTTTGTACGATCAGCTCTTTGGCTTGCTCAGCAGGAAGGCCAAGCTTTTCGGCAGCCTCCATCATCGCTTCCATGAAGAAATAGACATAAGCCGGACCGCTGCCGGATACGCCAACGATGGAATCCTGCAAATTCTCTTCAACAACCGCATGAATGCCGATAGAAGCAAACATCGTTTCGGCAAGCTTGCGTTGTTCTTCCGTTACGCTTCCGGAATAGCTGATGCCGGTAACGCCAAGTCCGATTGTGCTCGAGGTGTTTGGCATCGTCCGCACGATTGCGGCCGGTCTGCCGAGTACACGCTCCATGGAGGAGATCGATAGACCGGCAATAACCGATACGATCAGCTGATTATCCGATAGCAGATGCTTAATAGAAGAGATAGCCGCTACTGCATCTTTTGGCTTCATCGCGAGGAAGATAATGTCCGCATCTTGAATAAACTGTTCGTTCGTCGAGCCGTTTAATACGGTTTGAATGCCGTAGCGCTCGGTTAACTCATTGAGCCGGTCGGCGTTCTGGCGGTTCAGCATGGAGATTTGCTCCGGCTTCGTCAGCTTTTGATTAATAAGTCCGCGCACGATAGCTTCCGCCATCGAGCCTGCGCCGTAGAAGCTGATTTTTAACGCTTCAACATTGGCGCTGGCATTTGTTTGTTCCATGGATAACATATCTTTCACCCTCCAACCCGTTTCCTCTATCTTAACCGCGGATTTGGCCGTTGCCGTAAACGCGGAATTTCGTTGATGTAAGAGCCGGCAGACCCATTGGCCCGCGCGCATGCAGCTTTTGCGTACTGATGCCGATCTCAGCTCCAAAGCCAAATTCAAAGCCGTCTGTAAAGCGGGTAGAGGCATTATGATACACGGCAGCCGCATCTACCTCGATAAGGAAACGCTCCGCATTGGCTGCGTTTTCCGTTACAATGCACTCCGAATGTTTGGTGCTGAACTTTAGGATATGGTCAAGCGCCTCATCTAAGTTTGCTACAATACGAATATTTAAAACATAATCGTTATATTCCGTTGCAAAATCCTGCTCGGTTGCAAGCTTCGCCTGCGAGATGCGTTCTGCCGTTTGCTTGTCGCCGCGCAATTCAACGTTCGCAGCGAGGAAACGGTCAGCGATTTGCTGCAGATGGCGTTCGGCGAATGCTTCATGCAGCAGCAGCGTTTCCATCGAGTTGCAGACGGAAGGGCGCTGTACCTTAGCGTTGAAGGCGATGCGTTCCGCCATGTCATAATCCGCGCTCTCGTCCACGAACGTGTGACAGATGCCGGCGCCAGTCTCAATAACGGGAACCGTCGCATTTTCCACTACGTTACGGATCAGGGCTGCGCCGCCGCGTGGAATAACAACATCCAGAAGCCCGGTTAATTTAAGCATTTCATTAACGGAAGCGCGGTCGGAATCTTCAATTAGCTGGATGGCATCCTGCGGCAAGTCGGTTCTTGCAAGTGCTTCGCGCAATACTTCAACTATCCGGCGGTTCGATTCGAGGGCAGCGGAGCCGCCGCGAAGGACAACGCAGTTGCCGGTTTTGAGGCACAAGCCAACAGCATCCACCGTAACGTTCGGACGGGCTTCGTAAATCATGCCGATAACGCCAAGCGGCACGCGGGATTTTTCCACGCGAAGACCGTTAGGGCGGTCAAATTGCTCAAGAAGCTCTCCTACTGGATCAGGAAGCTCCACGACTTCACGCAGTCCATCCGCGATGGCGGCAACGCGCTCTTCATTCAGGGCAAGGCGGTCCAGCAGGGAAGGGCTGGTGCCGTTCTCCCGGCCGCGCTCCAGATCCTTTGCATTTGCATCCATAATAGATGCCTGGTTCTCGATTAGGGCATTAGCCATTGCAGTAAGCGCGGTATCTTTCTGCGCGGTCGTCATTTTGTTCATGATACTCGCGGCAGCTTGAGCTAAGGTTGCTTTTTGTCTCACTTCGCTTGTCATTGTTGATTCCTCCTAAAAAGAATGACCACCCAATAAGCTGGAAAACAGCCTATTGTGGTGATTCTTGCATCGAAAGCATTGACTTAAAGAATGACCACCCAATAAGCTGGAAAACAGCTTATTGTGGTGATTCTTGCATCGAAAGCATTGACTTAAAGAATGACCACCCAATAGGCTGGAAAACAGCCTATTGTGGTGATTCTTGCTTAACGCAGGGATACCCATTCGTCGCGGTGAATGACTTCGATTTGTCTGACGTCAACCCGGCGCTTGACCTCTTCCGTACTGAGTCCGGCAACCGCCTGAATCTGCCAGGCTTCATAGTTCACGACGCCTCGGCCGATCGTTTCTCCCGTCAGATTATTTACTTCCACAACGTCGCCGGAATGAAAATCGCCCTGGATTTCTCGAATGCCGGCTGGCAACAGGCTCTTCCCGCCAACGAGCAGGGCATGCTGCGCGCCATCGTCCACAATGATCCGGCCATGAGGCATGGAGTGGAAGCCCAGCCATTGCTTCTTCATTGGCAGGCTATGTAATTGGGTATCGAAATAAGTGCCTT
The DNA here is from genome assembly GCF_023715145.1 of Paenibacillus glycanilyticus. Classification (GTDB taxonomy): domain Bacteria; phylum Bacillota; class Bacilli; order Paenibacillales; family Paenibacillaceae; genus Pristimantibacillus; species Pristimantibacillus glycanilyticus_A. The sequence goes on from NZ_JAMBNP010000002.1 coordinate 797,563, forward strand.
TTCCGGTTCCGTCTACAGCTAATTGCAAATCGCCCGGCTGCTGAACCTTGCCGATGAAAGCCCGGACGCCACCTCGCATGGAGATACGCGCAGCCTCGATCTTGGAGCGCATGCCTCCGGTACCTACCGCAGAGCCTGCGCCGCCAGCAAGCTGCATAATTTCTTCCGATATCTGATCGACGCGCTCGATCTTGACAGCCTCCGGATTTTTCCGCGGATCCTCCGTATAGAGGCCGTCCATATCGGTAATCATGACAAGCTTGCTCGCTTTCGTCATAGCTGCAACAAGGGCGGACAGCTTATCATTATCGCCAAACTTCAGCTCAAGCTCATCCGTGGCTACCGTATCGTTTTCATTAATAATAGGTATAATGTGCAAACGAAGCAATTCCTCGATTGTCTTCAGCGCGTTCTGAATTCGCTTGCGGTTGGAGAAGTCTGCGCGCGTCAGCAGAATTTGCGCAACGCCAATGCCATACTCGCCGAAGGCTTCCTGGTAAGATTGCATGAGCAGGGCCTGACCAACCGCAGCCGCCGCTTGTTTCTCATGAACCGCTTTTGGCCTTGATGCGTAGCCGATCTGGCGGAATCCCGCGGCCACTGCGCCGGAGGTGACAAGAATAACAGGGCAGCCCCGCTTATGCAAATCTGCGAGTTCGGCTGCGAAATAGGTGATGCGTTCACGGTTTAAGCCGCCTTCTTCCGAGGTTAAGGAGCTGCTTCCGATTTTGACAACGATTCTCTCCGACATCTTCTCATCCCATTTCATGACAAAATAAAAAGACCTCCGTCCATAAAGGACGAAAGTCTATAGCTTCCGCGGTACCACCTTTGTTGACCGAACGGCATACTTGCGCATCCAGGTCCATCTCAAGCCTCATAACAGGAGGCGCTGTCCGGCTCTCGCCGGCCGCTCGGGGGTTGGATTCAGCAAGGAACCGAGGCAAATCTTGCAGCCTGATGGATTTGCTCTCTGAACACGGCCATCTCTCGCTTACTAGTCCCGTCAACACGTTACATCTTTAGTTAATGTTAGCATATCATGATCAATCCTTGCTGTAAAGCAAGGCAATCGCCATAAAACATGCGGCAGACCGGGGATTAGCCGGTCTGCCGCACAGGTTAAAAGATGCCGAGCTTTCCGATCCGCTCGATCGCTTCAATAAGCCGTTCTTCGCTGGTCAATAGGCCTAGTCGGACGTAGCCTTCGCCATGCGTGCCGAATCCGTTGCCCGGCGCCACAACAACGTCAGCCTGCTCGAGGACAAGATCGGCAAAGGACTCCGAGGTATAGCCTTCCGGAACAGGAAGCCAGCAGAAGAAGGAACCGCCTGGACGGTCAGCCTTCCAGCCGATCCGATCCAGTGCGCCAAATACCGCTTCACGGCGGCTCTCGTAACGGGCGGTAAGTTCGGCAACACAATCCTGTGGACCGGTAAGGGCAAGAGCGGCCGCTTCCTGAATACCGCCGAACAAGCTGCAGTAGTAGTGGTCTTGGATCAGATTGATCAGCGAAACGATCTGAGCGTTGCCAATTGCAAAACCAACGCGCCAGCCGGCCATATTGTACGTTTTGGAAAGGGTATAGAACTCGACGCCCACTTCCTTGGCTCCCGGCGTCTGAAGGAAGCTGACCGGCTTCTTGCCGTCAAAGCCGATAGCCCCATAGGCAAAGTCGCTCGCAACAACTACGCCCGTACGGCGCGCGAATGCTACGGTTTCTTCATAGAACTTGGAGTCCGCAACAGCGCCCGTCGGGTTATTCGGGTAATTGATGAACATCAGCTTGGCGCGCTTCAATGCTTCCTGATCAATGGCGTTATAATCCGGAAGGAAGCGGTTATCCGCAGTCAGCGGCATGAAGCTCATCTCGGCGCCGGAAAGCGCAACGCCAGACCAATAGTCCGGATAGCCCGGATCAGGTACCAGGCAGACATCGCCAGGATTAAGAAGGCATTGGCTGATTTCCACCAGGCCTGTTTTGCCGCCAAACAAGATAGCAACTTCGGTAGCAGGGTCGACCTCAACGCCATAATCTTCTTTATAACGGTGAGCAACCGCTTCTTTCAGGAACGAATAGCCGCTGAATGGCGGATAACGATGGTACATCGGATTCGCTGATGCTTCCTGCATTTTTGCTACGATATGGGGAGGGGTAGGCTGATCGGGATTGCCTTGCCCCAGATTAATAACGTCACGGCCTTTAGCCGCCTGGGCATTCGCCTTGCCGACAAGCTTGGCGAAAAACTGCGTAGGCAGCGCCGTCATGCGGTCTGCCGGTTTGATTACATGCTCACTAACTTGAGTCTCCATTTGCTCACACTCCACACATAATTGCTCTCTAATCGATAGTACGACATTTATTTAAATGTAGCATGTCAAAACCTCTTATGTCGAGCTATTTAGTCGGCATGGAATGGGCAAGATGGCTTTTATTATTCGGCCGGAATTCCGATTTTCTTAATAAACGGTTTAATGTCTTCCTTAAAGAGCAGAAGGAAAGGTCTGCGCTGTTCGTCGAAGACAAGAAGAAGCGGCGGTTTGCCGTCGCAATAGAACAGGAACACATCATCGGCCAGCAGCTTCGTGCCGTTCACCGTAATGGTGACGGGCTTCTCGAGCGGGACGCGGTAGACATAGTTGCAGCTGTCGTCATTCGTAAGCTGCGGGGCAAGTCCGGTGACGGATGCAATCCATTTGTTCGCAAACTCCTGATATTCCTTGTCGTTTGGCGTAGTAAAGATCACTTTGCCGGCTTTAACGTCAAATACCTGCACAGGCTTAAAAGGCTGATCCTCCGGCGAAGCCGCGAAGGCGGAGGATGAGGCGAAGGCAAACATGAAGCACAAGGCGAGCAGCATGGCTGCTAATCGTTTCTGGCGCATGATCTTAGTCTCCTTTTACGGGAATGAATAACTCTTCTCCATTAATCTGTCCATCTTGACACAGAACCATGAGAAGGTATCATTAGGGAAAAGCTCATACTAATGAAGCAGGATTGACTGCAAACGGCATATTTGCCTTATTGTGCAGCCATTTTTTGGAGGAGGAATACAGAAGTGACACAACCATTGCGAATTGCGTTATTGCAAATGAACATAGAGATAGGACAGCCGGACGCGAATTTCGCCAAGCTGGCCAGCATGCTGGAGGAGGCGGCTTCCCAGCCCAATAAGCCCGATGTCATTGTATTTCCTGAAATGTGGAATACAGGCTATGCCTTGACCGAGATTACGGAGCTTGCGGATCCTCAAGGCGAGCGCACGATTGCGTACCTGTCGGACTTCAGCCGTAAGCACGGCGTTCATATTATTGCCGGATCTATTGCTGAAGGCCGCGAGGACGGCGTATACAATACGATCTTTGCCTTTGACCGCGACGGCAACCAAACCGGGGATTACTCGAAAATTCACTTGTTCCGCTTAATGGACGAAGAGAAGTATTTGGCGGCGGGCGATAAGCTTGGCAGGCTGGAAATTGAGGGAGCAGGCGCGGGCATGATGATCTGCTATGACATCCGGTTCCCGGAGCTGGCCAGAAAGCTTGCCTTGGATGGAGCTAAGCTGCTCTTTGTTCCGGCTGAATGGCCGCATCCAAGACTCCATCACTGGCGGACGCTTCTGACTGCACGGGCAATCGAGAACCAGATGTTCGTTATTGCATGCAACCGCGTAGGCGTAAGCGGAGATACTCATTTCTTCGGCCATTCCATGATTCTTGACCCTTGGGGCGAGACGATTGCGGAAGCGGGCGAAGAAGAGACGATCGTATATGCCGAGATTGACTTGTCTCTCGTAGATACGGTACGCGGCAGAATCCCGGTATTCGAGGATCGCAGACCTTCCTTATATTAATAAGTTACTTGTATTGACTGATTGTCTTATTCATCGTTTCGATAAACGCCACGGCCGCTTTGGACAAATATCGTCCCTTGCGGCTGGCGATAATCAAGGTCCGCGAAGGACGGTCCTTAAGCGATAAATAAACAGGCACGAAATCGCCGCCAGCCGCCCGGGTCAGCATCTTCGGGACAAAGGTGACGCCCATGCCGCCCGCAATAAGCGATTGAACCGTCTCAATGTTGCTGCTCTCAAACACGATATTAGGCGTAAAACCGGCCTGCTGACACAAATTCACGAGAATTTGCCGGAAGCCCTGGCCTTTTTTCAAGCCAACAAACGGCTCATCCCGCAGCTCCTCAATCGAAATCTCATCCACGCGTCCGGCAAGGCGATGGCTGGGAGGGACAGCCAAGCAGATTTCTTCTTCCATTAGAGGCTCCCATTCCAGCGTCTGGTCGACGAGCGGAAGAGTGAGAAGGCTTATATCCGTCCCCCCGTTAGCCGTAAGCTGCTCCAGCTTGACGGTCGTGTCTTCTACCAAGATAACCTCGATCTGAGGGTATAGCTCGCCGAAGACCGGAAGCACAAGCGGCAGAATATGCGATCCGGTAATAGGCAGGGTTCCGACTACAAGACGTCCTCGCTTCATCTGCGCCATATCGTCCATTTCTTGCTTTAATTGTTCAATGGCATCCAGAATCGACTGGGATTTGTCCACAAACACTTGGCCGGCCTGCGTCAGCTCGACGGAATTGGTTGTGCGGCGGAACAACAGAACGCCAAGCTCCTGTTCTAGCTTCGACAGCTGCTGACTGAGCGAAGGCTGAGCAATGTGCAGCTTCTCGGCAGCGCGCGAAAAATTTTTCTCAATGGCGATTTGTATCACGTATTGAAGTTGTCTAAGTTCCATTACCAGCATTCCCCTTATAGTTCAAATGAGAATAGTTATCGTTATTTTATAGTTATTGCCTATAACCATTATAGATATTATATCTTGGTTGAATCAAGAAGGAGATGCTATGCTATTAACATCTAATAGAGCAAAGCGATGAATTCGCTTGAACGATGGGGTGAATATAATGACGAAAAGAACACTGTTTGAGAAAATCTGGGATAATCACGTCATTCATCAGGAAGAGGGCAAGCCAAGCATTATTTATATCGACCTGCATCTGGTGCATGAAGTAACATCGCCGCAAGCATTCGAAGGACTCCGCATGACGAACCGCAAAGTTCGCCGTCCTGACCTGACATTCGCGACAATGGATCACAACGTTCCAACGAAGGACCGTTTCAATATTAAAGACCCGATCTCCAAACAACAGATCGATACGCTGACGCAAAACTGCGCGGACTTCGGCGTTAAATTGTTCGACCTGAACAACATCGACCAAGGCGTCGTGCACGTTATGGGTCCAGAGATTGGCCTCACTTACCCGGGCAAAACGATCGTTTGCGGCGACAGCCACACTTCGACGCACGGCGCGTTTGGCGCACTTGCTTTCGGTATCGGCACATCCGAGGTTGAGCACGTTATGGCTACGCAGTGTTTGCAGCAAGCAAAGCCTAAAACAATGGAAGTCCGCTTCAACGGTTCCCGTAAACCAGGCGTAACAGCGAAGGACTTGATCCTCGGCGTTATCGCGAAATACGGCACAGACTTCGCAACAGGCTTTGTTATCGAATACACAGGCGAAGCTATCCGCACTCTGACAATGGAAGAGCGTATGACCGTCTGCAACATGTCGATCGAAGGCGGCGCACGCGCAGGTCTGATCGCACCGGACGAAACAACGTTCAACTACCTGAGAGGCCGCGAATATGCGCCTGCTAACTATGATGAAGCGGTGGAAGACTGGAGAAAGCTTACAACGGACGAAGGCGCGGCATACGACGTTGTTGTTGAATTCGATGTGGATTCCCTGATTCCGCAAGTAACTTGGGGCACAAGCCCGGGCATGGGTACAGACATCACTTCTTCCGTTCCGTTCCCTAAAGACCTTCCAACTGAAAACGAGCGCAAAGCTGCGGAAAAAGCGCTTGAATATATGGATCTGAAACCGGGTACGCCAATGTCCGAAATCGAGATCGACTATGTCTTTATCGGTTCCTGCACAAACGGCCGTATCGAAGACCTTCGTGCCGCTGCCGAGATCGCGCGCGGCTACAAAGTAAGCGAGAAAGTAACGGCAATCGTTGTTCCGGGCTCCGGACGCGTTAAGCTGCAAGCGGAAAAAGAAGGCCTCGACAAAATCTTCGTTGAAGCTGGTTTTGAATGGCGCGAAGCGGGCTGCTCGATGTGTCTTGCAATGAACCCGGACGTTCTGGAGCCAGGTCAACGCTGCGCGTCGACATCCAACCGCAACTTCGAAGGCCGTCAAGGCCGCGACGGACGTACGCATCTGGTATCGCCGGCAATGGCAGCTGCCGCTGCAATCAAAGGCCGCTTCACCGATGTGCGCGACTGGAATGTGAAATCCGAAGTGTTGAACTAATTGAACGTGTGAGAGAGGGGTATTACCGATATGGAACCATTTAAAAAACTGACGGGCATCGTTGCCCCGGTCGACCGCGTAAACGTCGACACGGACGCTATCATCCCTAAACAATTCTTGAAACGCATTGAGCGCAGCGGCTTTGGCCAATTCTTGTTCTATGAATGGCGTTTCCACAGAAACGGCGAGGTAAACACGGAGTTTGAACCAAACAAACCGCGTTACGAAGGCGCTTCTGTCCTGATCTCCCGTGCCAACTTTGGCTGCGGCTCTTCCCGTGAGCATGCGCCTTGGGCAATTCTCGACTATGGCTTCAAAGTGGTTATCGCTCCGTCGTATGCAGACATTTTCTACAACAACTGCTTCCAAAACGGCATCCTGCCAATTAAGCTGAGCGAAGAGCAAGTCGAAGACCTGTTCCAACGCACGGCGAAGCATGACGGCTACAAGTTAACAGTTGATCTGGAAAACAAAAAACTGACTGACGAATACGGTCTTGATCTTGCGTTTGATCTTGATGAGCACCGCCGTCAATTCTTGCTTCTCGGACTGGACAATATCGGTCTGACGCTGCAGCATCAAGACGAGATTACAGCATACGAACAAAAGCGTCCTGCCTATTTGGGTTAATAGATAGCGTAAACGGCTGCTCCGTTCTTGGGAGCAGCATGCGTTTCGCAGGAGAAATATAAGCCTCGGTATAAAGAAAATTTATACTTTCTTATATTCGGAAGGAGGGCAGCTCTTCAATAGAAGAAGAGTTGCCCTCTTTTTTCCTCTGCACGCAACTTTTTCTGACAAAATGCGTCTAATAATTCGTCTAGCAAAGTCGAATGATCTCACATTCGATGCAGGCAATTTCAGTCATCGAGGTGGAAAATGAAGAAGAAGTTTGTACCTATTTTGTTGTTTATGGCGGTTCTGTTTACTTTGTTCTCCGGAGTGGGACAAGCTGCATCAACGCCAGTCGTCCCGAAGCTTTACCTGAACGATCAATTGCTTAAGCCGTATGATGATCCCCAGATCGTGAACAACTATACGCTTGTTCCGATTAGGGTTGTATCGGAGAATATGGGCTACGAGGTCAATTGGTCGGCATCAACGAAGACAGTCACCATACATAACGGGCAGAACGAAATCATACTTACAATCGACAACAACATTGCGCTGGTCAATAACCAGCAAGTGCAAATGGACATGTCTGCCAAGCTTCAAAAAGGCAGAACGACCATGATTCCCGTTCGGTTCGTAAGTGAGCAGCTAGGATTAACCGTGAAATGGGAACAAACCTCGCAATCGGTATTTTTGTACAACGCAGCTCCCGAAGATCCTTCAACAAATCCTGTAGAGACAAGCACAATTACGTCCATACAGTATGACAGCAATTTCGGCATAATTATCAATTATGAAGGTAAGATGGGAACCCTTAAGCCGTTCAAGCTTGACAGTCCAAAGCGTATTGTCATTGACTTCCCGAACACGGTTTACTCGGATGTGCTGTCTTCCCAGTTCATGGGTGCGGAAACGCGGATTCCCGTAACGGATAATCCGTATATCTCCATGTTCCGCTACTCGGTATTTTCTACGAATCCGGCTACTGCTAGACTAGTGCTTGATTTGAATACGGATACAGATGCAGACACGGCGATTCAGGATAATGGAGCAGGGGTATTAACCATTGGGCTCACTGATCCTGCAACAACGCCGCCTGGCGACCCGACGCCTCCGCCGGTAACCACCGATCCGGGGACTAAGGTCTATAACGTTGTTATTGATGCCGGACATGGCGGAACCGATCCGGGCGCGAAGAGCATTAACGGACGTTGGGAGAAAGAAGTCAATCTTAGTCTGTCGCTTAAAGTAAAAGCTTTGCTGGACAAGGAAAAGTATATCAAGCCGCTGCTCAGCAGACCGGAAGATAAATTTGTAACGCTTGCAGACCGCGTAACGTTCGCCAAGAACAATAAAGCGGATATTTTCATTTCCATTCACGCGAACAGCAACCCTACTTCGAGCGTAACGGGAACGGAAACCTATTACACCCGCGATAGCAGCAAAGCGCTTGCCAATATCGTTCATAAGCATCTGGTGAAAGGCACGGGGCTGAAAGACCGCGGAGTGAAATACGGAAACCTGCATGTAACGAGAGAAACAACGATGCCTGCCATTCTGCTCGAAACCGGATTTTTGTCCAACAAAGGCGATTCCGACGTTCTGTACAGCGATGCTGCGCAAAACAAGATGGCAGCAGAAATCGTGGCTGGAATCAAGGAGTACCTGAAACTTTCTTAAATTCTAAGAGAATCAGAACTTATGTCTTAAAAATAGGGCATAGAATTCACCGGAATGATACACGCTCTGCCGTCTAAGTACGGCTAAGGCGGTTTCACCTTAAGAAAGCGAGGAATTCGATCGTGAGAAAACCGGCATTCATCATTCTATTATTTGTCATTCTACTTACTGCAGCAGCATGCGGAAACACGAATAAGCCGGATGGTCAGTCCGGAAGCGAGGGAAGCGGCAATGCCCCTTCTCCAAGCCCGTCGATAGAGACGGTTGCTACAGAGGAACCATCGCAGACTCCAACCCCAACAGACGAACCAACTATGGGGGCGGAACCTGTAAATCCCATTAAAATTTACTATGCGAATACGGAGCTCGAGAAGCTGATCACGAAAGAAGTTAAGGTAGAGTTTGATTCCGGTGAAGATCTGATCAAGAAGGCTTTGGACGCCTTGAAGCAGGACGGACCAGACGGAACGGTATCCTTGTGGAAGCCTATTCCAATCAAATCCGTTACGCTTAAGGATAACGCCGTGACTATCGACATCGAGCTGCCGGACGCTGCGCGTCTTGGCGCACCGGGAGAGCAGATGCTGCTTGATTCCCTTGGGCAGACGCTGTTCCAGTTCGATTTCGTGCAGTCCTATGATCTTCTGGTGGACGGACAAGCCCTCGAGAGCCTGATGGGGCACTTCGATCTTGATCATCCAACGGTTCGCCCTACATCGAAATAATGAAATAATGAATTGAGGAGGATATTCATCTATGCCAAAGCACTCATCCCGTTCCAAACTACTTGCCGGCGCCTTAGCTTTCTCCTTGCTTGCCGGTGGCACCTCTATTGTTGTTCCAGCCCCGTCTGCTTTTGCGGCAGCTGTAACGAACAGTCCGTTCGCCGATTCTATCCCGGCATGGGCTCAGAAGCATGTTACAAAGCTGGCTCTGCAAGGAATTATTAATGGTTACAAAACCTCCAGCGGTAAGACGGAATTTCGTCCGCTAAACAGCGTTTCTCAAGAAGAAGCGGTTGTTATGGCCCTTCGTTTTGCCGGACTGGCCGATGAAGTCAAGCCGGATGATATTATCGCTTACCCGGAATCCTTCAAAGTAAGCAATTTCGCGAAGCCTTATATTATTGTGGCTTTCAAGAATGGTCTCCTTGATCAGAACGATGAATACGCAAACGCGGCTGCAAACTCGAAACAGGCTTGGGGTACAACGCCAGCGACGAGAGAATGGGTAACAAAGCTGCTTGTGAAAGCAATCGAAAAGAAAGATTTAGCGGTTGAACTCGGCAAGACGCCTTCAACCTTTGCTGATGGCAGCCAGATTACGCCTAAATATCTGGGTTACGTCAACGCGGCAGTATCCCTCGAACTGGTGAAAGGCGTATCCGCAACAAAGTTTGATCCGAAGGCTCCGGTTAACCGGGCAAGCCTTGCAACCTTGTTCAGCCGTGCAGAGAAGCAGTACGAAGTGCCGTACGCTGGACAGGTAAGCGGTATCGTTACCTCTCAAACTGCTACGTCGATTACCCTTTACAGCGGAGGGAAAGAGACGGCTTACACGCTGGACGCTAATTCGTTGTTCTATAAGGCAGACAGCGACAATGCGATTACAGCCGGCGATATCAAGCTCTATACGGATGTTGCGCTTATCAGCAGCTCGGGCAAGGCCCAGTATGTTGAAGCACAAGGTACCGAGCAGCATGTCAAAACGACGACAGCGAAGCTGGACCGCGTGAATGCAACGGACCGCTACTTCTATGCTTGGGTGAATGACGAGCCAGTAAAATTCACCTATGGCAGCGCGGTAACGATAAAAGACAGCACCGGCAAGACCTTGCAGATTTCAGATCTGAAGCGTGATGCGAATCTGACGATTGTTCAAGATACCTTCCGCAGCGCACCTCAAGTGGTATCCATTACAGCAGAGGTACAAACGGGCGCTAATACGGTTACCGGACAATTCTATTCAGCGGGCAGCGGCTTGATTAACTATATGGTTGACGGCAGTCTGCAGTCCAAGTTCTTGGCTGATAACGTGACAGTTGTCATTAACGGTATCGAAGCACCTACGGTGAGCGATCTCCTGAAGGATGTCGATAATATCAAGCTCACTTTGAATGATGAGCAGAAAGTTACGCGTATCGAAGTCGTTAACCGCAATGTTTCGACGATCGAATCCGCGACGGTTGTTAACTATAGCGGCGACAACAAGCTGCTCACGGTATTTGATCCCGCCACTTCCAATGCCAATGCATTGTTCCTGACGGACTCAACCAAAATCGATTACAGCGGATCGTCCATTACCGTGAGCCAAGCAAGGGCTTATCTGGTTGCGAATCGCAAGGTTAAAATCACGTATTCGGGCAATCGGATTGTTTCTTTGAGCTTTATCTACAAACAGACGGGCACGCTTGTTTCGGTAAACACATCAGACAAGCTGCTGTCCGTTAAGCTGGACTCCGGCGAGAAGGTAAGTATTCCTTATGTATCTCCGCTTCTTCAGATTCCGGGCGTAGCCTCTCCCGTGATCGGAAGTCTGCAGGCTGGCGATACCGTTACGGTCTTGCTGGATTCGAATCAGGAGAAAGCGGCAACGATTCAGGTGCACAAAACGCTGCAGTATCAGGTTGTCTCGGCAAATACGTCGACCAAGCTTGTGACGGTAAAATCGGCGGATAACTCGCAAAGAGAGATTTCGCTTGTGAATGTTCCAATCACGGACGAGAATGGCAATTCGATTACGATCAGCGCTTTGACAAGCGGCACGATCATTAATGTCCCTTACATCGGCAGCAACATTCTTTCCGTGAAGACGATTAACATGAAATATGGCACGGTTTCCGCCGTTTCTTCCAGCAGTCTTAACGTCACGGAACCAAACGGCACGACGTCAACGGTATCGCTCTCCAAAGGCGTTAAGGTGATCAAAGGTACCCAGACGACTTATTCGTCCTCGGCGATTGCTTCAGGCGATATTGTCCAGGTCTATAAGGACGAGAACGAACAGACGATTGTAACCGTTGCGGTAGGCGATAAGCGCACGTACTGGAAGTATGACGCACCAAACGCAACCTTGTGGACGTATAAGAATACTTCGGAGGATAACGGTAACTTCGCCTATATTACTTCGGATACCAAAATCTTGTACAACAACGCTTCTATTCAAATCAGCGCCCTGAAGGATGGGGATACTATCACTGTATATGCCTTCAATAACAAAGCGCTGAAAATCGTAAAATCGTAAGACTGCTGTGAAATATTTGGGATATTTTAAGCAGATTACAGGCTAATTTCTTATATTTTGTGAAAAAACCGCCCAAATGGGCGGTTTTTTCTGTATTTACGGCCGAATAAGGTTGCTTCTCGTGACAAATTTCGCTACACTTTGAACGATAGTGTTTGGGATTAGGAGAGAGACGATGAATGCGAAGCAGAAGATGCGACATATATTGGATACGTTGGCGGAGATGTTCCCGGATGCACATTGTGAATTGCATCACAGCAACCCGTTCGAACTGACCATCGCCGTCCTGCTGTCGGCACAATGTACGGACGAGACAGTGAACAAAGTAACTGTCAATCTGTTTCAGAAATATAGACGGCCGGAGGACTACTTGGCTGTGCCGCTGGAAGAGCTGGAGCAGGATATTCGCCGTATCGGACTATTCCGCAGCAAGGCATCTAATATTCAAAAGCTATGCCGCATCCTAATCGATAAATACGAAGGGGAAGTTCCTTCGAGGCATGAGCAGCTTACCGAGCTGCCCGGCGTGGGCCGCAAGACCGCTAATGTAGTCGTTTCGAATGCGTTTGGCGTTCCTGCTATAGCCGTAGATACGCATGTGGAGCGGGTATCGAAACGGCTTGGCGTGGCTAAGCTGGATGATACCGTACTGGAAGTTGAAAAGAAGCTGATGAAGCTTGTGCCCCGTGAGGAATGGACGCTCACCCATCACCGGCTTATTTTTTTCGGCCGCTATCATTGCAAAGCTCAAAACCCGCAATGTCCGATTTGCCCGCTGCTTGATCTATGCAAGGAAGGCAAACAGCGTATGAAGCCGGGTGGACAAACGAAGACTAAAATTAAGGCAACCAAACCGAAAAAAGCCAATGAAGGATGATGACAATGAAATGCATTTCCGTGTATACAAACAATTTTGAACTGTTCTCCGATATTTTTGAACAGGTTCTCGAATCACCTCCGCAAGAAAACGAGGATATTCTGGTAGAAGGCGTAACGGTAAGCGGCTCCGGCGACGTGCCTGACCAATACATCGAGCGCATGCGCCAAAAGCCCGAAGTGGTTGTGATGAAAGAGAAAGAGCGCAACATTATGATTTTGCAGCATGGTAACGTATTTGAAATTTGCCTGCCTGCCGAAGAGGAAGCTGTATAGAACATGATGGAAACGACAGTACGAGGCATGACGGATGCATTGTCCCATGCCGCAGCAGAGATGCAGGCGGCTGGTGACGGTCTGCACGCGAAGCAAGTATTGGAGCTCTACAGTAAGCTGGCCGAAGGCCGGCTTACTGTTGCATTTTGCGGGCATTTTTCAGCAGGGAAATCAACGTTGGTCAACCGGCTATGCGGGGCGCAGCTGCTTCCTTCCAGCCCGATTCCTACAAGTGCCAATGTAGTGGCTATTCGCGGCGGAGAGACGGCTAAGGCAAGCGTTGTCAGCATGAATAACGGAGAGCATATGAGCGTGGATATTCCGCTCGAACAGCTGGATGCGTATTGCAAGGACGGCGATAATATCGAGTCTGTCTCCATTTATTATCCTACGGAACGTCTTGGCAATCATACGGTTCTTCTTGATACTCCCGGTATTGACTCTACGGATGATGCCCACCGAATGTCGACCGAGTCGGCGCTCCATTTGGCGGATGTTGTTTTTTATGTCATGGATTATAACCATGTCCAATCCGAGATTAACTTTGCGTTTGCGAAGCAATTGAAGGACTGGGGTAAGCCCTTATACTTTATCGTAAATCAGATTGATAAGCACCGTGATCGTGAATTATCGTTCGAGCAGTACCGGAAGAGCGTAGAAGAAGCGTTTCAAGCCTGGCATTTGGAGCCGGCGGGAATCGTTTATTTGTCGTTGCGCCAGCCGGATCATCCGAACCAGGAATGGGATCAGCTGGAGCTTCTGCTGACCAAGCTTGCCGAAGAAAGAGTACCTCTCGCGGCTTACAGCGTGGATGCCTCGCTGCGGCATCTTGTAGCCGAGCATCAGAAGTGGTGGGATATGCGAGATGAGCCGGAGCGCGAACGGCTTATCGCGGAGGCCGGCGGCGAAGAAGCCGCGGCCAAGGTGAAGGAAGAGATGGCGCAGCTGGATGCGAAGAAAAGCCGGCTTGCCGAGGAACCGGAGCGAGTGCGGGTAGAACTCAGGCGGAGCGTTCAGTCTCTGCTGGATAATGCGATTATTACGCCTGCTCCACTGCGTGACAAAGCGCATGTCTTCCTGGAAAGCCGGAAGCCTGGATTCAAGACGGGGCTTCTGTTCTCCGGAGCAAAAACAGCTGCCGAACAAGAGCGCAGACTGGATGTATTCCGGACGGAATTTGCTTCCCAGGTCAATGCGGCAATTGATTGGCATGTGAAGGATCTGCTGCGCCGTGCGGCAGAGCAGGCCGGATATCCGGCTGACCGGATGGAGCAGGAGCTGACAGCCGGTCTGACATGGCAGCCAGAGACTGAGTGGCTGGTGGAGAAAGTAAATACCGGGGCAACCTTCGGTAATGAATATACGATGGTGTACAGCCGCGAGCTGGCTGCGGAAGTGAAGTTGATCTACCGCAAGCACGCGTTCGAGATTATCGACGTGCTTGTAGAGCATGCTGCCGCTGCGAGCAAAACCGCGGCAGACGCTGTGCAGGCGCAGCTGGACGCGCTGGGCGAGCAAGCCGGCGCTCTGGCCCAGCTCGCGGCGCTGGCACAGCGAGCTGCGGCGCACGCGGCCCAGCTGGCCGCTGCGCTGCCGCCGCGTGCGCCGCGCCCGGCGCTGCCGGCGCCTCGCGCCGCGCATGCGGCCGCGGCTAGCGCAGCAGCTGCGCCTAGGGGCAGCGCCGCAAGCGCCGGCGCGCCCGCGCAGCCTCGCGCCGCGGGCGCCCGCGCAGCCGCGCCGCAGGCCGGCGCCGCGCTAGCCGGCGGCGCAGCGCTCGCGCAGCAGCATGGCGCTGCCACGCGGCTTGAGCGCGCTGCCGCGCTGCTCGCGCCTTACGCGCCGCTGACCGCCAGCGCGGACGCTATGCGCGACAAAGCCAACCGGCTGCGGGACAGCCGCTTCACAATCGCGCTGTTCGGAGCCTTCAGCGCGGGCAAATCCTCGCTCGCCAACGCCTTGCTCGGCGAGCCTGTGCTTCCGGTGTCGCCGAATCCGACGACCGCGGCGATCAACCGTCTCGTGCCGCCGACGGCTGAGCACGAGCATGGCACAGCCCTTGTCGTCATGAAATCCCGTGACGCCATTATCGAAGATTTGCGCTATTCGCTCGCGCTGCTTGGCGAAGACGCTTCCGAGTCCGCATTGCCGAATGCGTCTGCGATTATGCTTGCCATCGACATGTTAACGCCGGATGCGATCCATTCGGGCGGACGCCCGCATTACAGCTTCCTTCGGGCGGCACGCAAGGGGTGGGAAGCGCATGAAGCGCTGCTTGGCACGCAAATCTCCGTCTCGCAGGATGAATACGAGAAGTTTGTAGCCGAGGAATCCCGTTCCTGCTTCGTCAGCGAGATTGAACTTCATTACGATTGCCCTCTGACGCGTCAAGGCATCGTGCTTGTCGATACGCCGGGGGCGGATTCTGTGAACGCCCGCCATACGGGCGTAGCCTTCAACTATATCAAGAACGCGGACGCTGTCCTGTTCGTGACCTATTATAACCATGCCTTCTCGCAAGCCGACCGTCAGTTCTTGATGCAGCTTGGCCGCGTGAAGGATCAATTTGAGCTTGATAAAATGTTCTTCCTCGTCAACGCGGCCGATCTGGCTGCGGATAATGAGGAACTCGAGGGCGTATTGAGCCATGTCGAGACGAATCTGCTTCAGCATGGCATCCGTAATCCCCGTTTGTTCCCGGTATCCAGTCTGCAAGGCTTGGATGCGAAGGCAGACGGCAACATGGAGCTGCTTGCGCAGTCGGGAATCGAGGCCTTTGAGCAGTCCTTCCTGGGCTTCGTGCAGAACGATCTTGGCAAGCTGGCTATCGATGCCGCGGAACAGGAGATTACAAGAGCTTCGTCTACTGTAGCGGGCTGGCTGAAAAGCGCTGCGGGGGATGCCGCGTCGCGTCTCGCGGAAAGCGAGCGTCTTGGCAAGCTTCAGGTTGAAGCGAATGCATCCATCGGTGCCTTCCAGGACAATGATCCGCCTGCGCAAATGCTCCAGGAGCTGAACGAGCTGCTGTATTACGTTGTACAGCGGATTCAGCTTCGCTTCGGGGAGTTTTACAATTATGCGTTTAACCCGTCAACGCTGCAGGATGACGGCCGCGATCTGCGCAAAATGATCTGGACCGCATGGCTTGAGCTTCAGCGCCAGGTACAGACTGAGCTGTCGCAGGAGCTGCAGGCCACGACTCTTCGGATGGACCGCAAGGTGAACAGCCTCTTGAAGAAGCTGTACACCGCTCTGACTGAACGGCTGGAATCCTTGATTGACGGATACAGCAGTGCAGCATACTCCGCCAAGGATCTGCCGACGCCGGATGCCGTATCGGAATGGAGAATGTCCGGCGTGGATGCCAAATGGTTGTGGAGCCGTTTCAAATCCCCTCGCCACTTCTTCGAAGGCGACGGAAAGGCAGCGCTGCGCAAGGAGCTGGAGACTGCCATCTCGCCGGCTCTGCAGGTCTGGATGAATGAGCATATCGACAGCTGGTCGGGCTTGTATACGGGGCTGTGGAGACAATCTGCGAAGGAAACGGGCAAAGCTCTGGCCGATGATTTATCCCGTTATGTCGTAGGCATGCAGACATCGTTGTCCGACGAAGCGGATACGGAGCAGCTAAGCAGACTGCAAGAGCAGATTATGGAGCTTCAATCGTCAGCGACCGCATAAGGTTTATTGCATTTATCGTGTATGTGCCCACAACGGCTTTAAGAAGCCGTTGTGGGTTTTTTATTACAGCGAACTGGTTCCAAGGACTTTCGATCGTCTGCTGCGAAGGAACTATGCTTTTCGGAAAACAATCCTTCCGTAGAGGGATGCCCGCCAAATGAAGGAGGAACAAACCTTGGACGTCACCTCCTGAAGTCGGTTTTTTGAAGAAAAAGCACGGTTATTTGTATGGGAAATGTCCCCTTCTTAACTATAATGAAGATGTTGATTTCCAGTTTTTATCTTTTATAGGAAGAAAGGAGGGCTTACGTTTCATTCGATTTTGTAAGCGTATCCAAACCTTTGTATTTATTCGGGAGGAATAAGTTAATGACAAAGCGTACAAAAAACGGGAAAGCCATTCGTACCATGATGGCTGGCGTTCTGGCCTTATCGCTCACGATGACGGGATCTGCATGGGCTTCGCCCGCGGAGCAGGCTTCCGTCAGTCAGACGGAAGGGAGCAAAGGAAGCGTGCAATTGGAATACTTGGACCGGGGGCTTGTGGCTGCATCGACGTCGCAGGGCGTTTTTGTCAGCTGGAGGCTGTTGTCTTACGAGGTTACGGGGAGTACGGAGAATGGTCTCACTGGGCCGGCGTTTAACGTCTATAGAGACGGGGTGAAAATCGCAACCGTCACGAACAGCACGAACTATTTGGATCCGGCGGGAACTACGGCCTCCAAGTATTACGTCGCTGCCGTAACGCAAGGGAAGGAGACGGATCAAAGCGCTGCCGTCCAGCCATGGGCACAAGCTTACTATGATCTGATGCTGAACAAGCCTGCCGACGGGGTAACGCCAAAGGGCGAGGCGTATACTTATTCCGCTAACGATATGAGCGTGGGGGATGTAGACGGAGATGGCCGATATGAGTTTTTCGTCAAATGGGAGCCCTCCAATTCGAAGGACGTATCACAAAGGGGCTATACAGGCAAAACCTATATCGACTGCTACACGTTTGAAGGCAAGCTGCTGTACCGGATCGATCTGGGCGTAAATATTCGCTCCGGAGCCCATTATACGCAGTTTCTGGTCTACGATTTTGACGGAGACGGCAAATCGGAGATGATGTTCAAGACGGCTCCCGGCACGAAAATATTGAAATACGGAGCGGACGGCAAGGTTCTCTCGGAAAAATATATTACGATGCCCAAAGCGGATATTCAGGCAGGTTACAGCAATGAAGACGATTACCGCCTGAGCGCACAAGGCTATTATGATCATGTAGTGAACATGTTTATGGGCTGGAGCGACCGGGAAGAGGTGAAGAACGGAAGCTGGCCGAAGACGCTGGAAGAAGCTTTCGGGATTGTGCCGAAGTACAGCTACCCGCTGTCGCTTGCGGATGCCCGCAGCCTGACCGACTATTTCATGGATGTGTACGCGCCAAGCCGCAGCGTTAATAACAAGCTGCGCGAGTTTGAAGGCTTTATCGTGGACGGGCCCGAATATCTCACCGTATTCGAAGGAGAGACGGGCAAAGAGCTGGAGACTATTCCTTTCAAGACAGCCCGCGAGGATGACGGTCTGTTATGGGGCGACTATGCCATGGGCCGGATCGAGCCTGCTAACCGGGTAGACCGTTTCCTTGCCGGTGTGGCTTATCTGGACGGCCAAAATCCTTACGCCGTATTTGCCAGAGGTTATTATACGAGGTCTACTCTTGTCTCCTATGCTTGGGATGGCCACCATCTGAAGGAGAACTGGTATGTGGACAGCGGCTGGACGCCAATGACCAATCCGTTTAACGACGGACCGCATGGCCGGGACGGTACGGATCCGCAGTTCGGCACGCTGACTACGCAAGGAGCGCATTCGTTAAGTGCGGCCGATGTAGACGGCGACGGCAAACAGGAGATTGTATACGGCTCCGCAACGATTGATCATGACGGAAGTTTGCTTTACAGCTCCATGGATGTGATGCCTCCTCAAAGCGCAACTCCTGGCGTGACGGCAAGGCTTGGACATGGCGATGCCTTGCACGTAACGGATATTGATCCGAACCGGCCGGGCCTTGAGATCTTCATGGTTCACGAGGGCGGCACTTATGCGCCTTACGGATATTCCTTGCGCGATGCCAAGACCGGAAAAGTTCTGTACGGCGGATACACCGGCAAGGATACGGGGCGGGGGATGGTTGGCGATGTTGATCCGGCGAATCCTGGTCTTGAAACGTGGGCGGTTGGCCTCTGGTCGGCAGACGGTCAAAAGCTGGGAAATACGGCGCCCGGCACGAATATGAGCATCAAATGGGCAGGAGACATGACGACGCAAATCGTAAACGGCGCCGTTGATGTTACGCCTACGATTGACGACTGGAAACGAGGCAATCTTCTGAGGGCAGCGGGTACGCTGACGAATAACTACACGAAAGGCAACCCTTCTCTGGTGGCGGACATTTTTGGCGACTGGCGCGAAGAGCTGCTTGTACGTACAGCTGACAGCAGCGCAATCCGTATCTACGTAAGCACCGAGCTGACGGACCGCAAGCTGTATACGCTCATGCATGATCCGCAGTATAGAGCCGAAGTTGCCCGTCAGAATACGGCCTACAATCAGCCTTCGTATACAAGCTTCTATTTTGCTTCGGATACGAATTTTAAGAATGTCCCGGTTCCTCATGCCACGCTCCCGGGGCTCTTGGGCAATCTGCAAAACAAGCTGGACGGCTACATTGAAGATGGTAGCGTAAGCGGTGCAATCGCCAGTCAGCTGACCAACTCCTTGAAGCAGGCGCAGCACCATTATGACAAAGGCTCACTGGACAAAGCGTCTGATTTTATCGGCAAATTCTTATCCCAGCTGGAGAAGCGTTCCGGTAAAGACAAGGTATCGGAGGCGGCGGCCAAAAATCTGGCCTCCCAGGCGAAGCTTCTGCTCTCGCAATGGTCTAAATAATATCGCAAAAAAAACGGCATCCCTTACGAGGTGCCGTTTAATCATATCCGCCTACAGCCGCAGGGAGCGCTTTATAGTTGTCTTTGCTTTCAACAAGATGCCAGATATAAGCTCTCAACTCCTTCAACTGCTCGGCATCCTTCGTCATATCGCAATATTCGTTTGTCCATGCTAACGATTTCGTTTCGCCGTTGACGGTAACCTTCCAGCTGTCTATGTTGCTGGGAGTCTGCGAACAGCTTTTCTGGACCGGGAATTGCTTCTCTCCCATGATATTTATGCCTTTCATTTTGTTATAAATCGTTTGAAGTTCATCATCGCTGAAAGTCAGATCCGCCGTGGCGGTTCCCTTCGTAATAAGATCCTTCGTTACGGTGTCATTATAGGTGTTTATTTCATTTTTGTTTATATCCCCGTACCCGAAGCTGACCGAGAAATTGAAATCCTCCGGCATCCGTTCGGGCATCTGAATCTCTTTCTCCTGGCTGCACCCCGCTAGAAACAGGAAGGCAACGCTTATCACGACAAGGATCCGGATCATATCATTCCCCCTTGCATGGTTAACGTGTTCCAGGCGGAAATTGTTGCGTTTGTTTACCTTAAAAGATCTTGATAATTCGGAGGGAAGTCCTCTTTATTTGGTCCCTTCAAATGCTCCAATTGCAGCAGCTTCACGTGAGCGACCGGTGATATTTGATAAGTGAACCGATCCTCGCCAACCGGAATATGAGGACCAACGGTAGGAACGGCTTGAAGGGTGATCCGAAGATCAAATCCTCGGAAACCGTTAACTCGATCCGTCTTGATAACGTCTACAAGATAGGGGTATATCTCTGGATTAACGGTCAAGACATCCTTATACACATCAGCCAGCTTATCATGCATGTTCGGCAATAACTGCAATACAAGCATATCTTGAATCTGCAGCTCTCTAGAGTCATGTTCCGGTTTTGGATTCAAGTTTATGAACTCCGCTGCATGCGCCTTATTTATACAAAGCATCGAGAGAACCAGAACAATCATTGACCGCTTCAACAAGACAAAAACCTCCCGTTTTTGTCTTACTATACCCACATGAGAACGATATTTGCCTGTTACTGAGGGTACTATACTCGGGCCTGAAAAGCCACAATAGTGCGGATCAGCGCAAACAGCCTGTTTTCGCCAATAAAGAAGCGTCCATTTGACCGGATGGACGCTTCTTTATTATTAACTTAATAATGTTTAGTTTGACCTATTTACATATACTTGTGTGTTTCTGTGCAAAAATGGAGGAATTGCCACACATCTGGGATGATTATTGATTATTTAGGAGGATACCCCGTTAATTTTTTCTAATTCGCCATAATCGGCTGATTCAGCTAAATATACGTGATTATCTACTGTTTGCCGCTTCTCGCCGTTACTGCTAATATTCACACATGCTTATAAAACTTAAAAATAAAGAACGGGGAGATGGATTTACTTGGACGTCTTTAGGCAATTGAAACGGTTTTATTGGGTTGAGCGAAAATATCTGCTATCATCAATTATTTGTCTGATGTTTGCGACTGCGCTTGGTCTGGTTTACCCGAACTTGCTGCGTTACTTGATTGATGATGTAATCAAGCCAAAAGACTTTGACAAAGTGCCTATGCTAGCTCTGTCCGTCGTAGCGGTCGTGACCTTAAAAGGGCTCATGCAATTCCTGCACGGATTTTTTGGCGGAAGGCTCGGCAACCGGGTTACCTTCCGTATGCGCAACGCCTGCTATGACAAACTTCAAACGCTTTCATTCCAATACTATGATAAGGCGAAAACCGGCGATTTGATGTCCAGGTTGACGGCAGATCTTGAAGCGATCCGCCAGTTTATCGGCTTTGGCTTTGCTCAGATTCTGAACGTGGCGCTGATGATTGTTTTCGGCGGAGCCATGATGATGTCGATTGACTGGAAGCTGACCTTGATCACGCTTGTCACTATCCCGTTTCTTGCTTTTACGGCGATCCGTTTCGAGAGCAGAATCCATCCGGCCTTCCGCGAGATGCGCAAAGCGATGAGTAATCTGACGACGGCGGTTCAGGAGAATATTACGGGGGTAAGAACGGTCAAATCCTTTGCCCGCGAGCCGCATGAGGTTGATAAATTCTCCAAGCGCAATGAGCAATACCAGGCGAATCAGATTGGCGCATCCTCGATCTGGGCGAAGTTCTTCCCGTCGATGGAGCTTCTGGCCAACCTCAGCGTCGTGATACTCCTGATTGCGGGGGGCACGATGGTTATCCGGGGATCGTTATCGCTTGGTGAACTGGTAGCGTTCTTCAGCTTGATTTGGTACATTATCGGACCGATGTGGGGCATCGGCTTCCATATTAATAACTACACCCAGTCCAAAGCATCCGGCGAACGGGTGATGGAGCTGCTTAATACCCATATTCATGTCCAAAGCATAGAAAATGCGGTTGAGGTAGAAAAAGAAATGGTCCGAGGCCATGTACGCTTTGACAATGTGACCTTTAATTATCCGGATAAGGCTCCTGCCGTAACGAGTATCAGCATTGATGCCCCAGCCGGCAAAGTCGTTGGCCTGCTCGGTGCGACAGGCTCGGGCAAATCGACGATAATTCAGCTCCTAATGCGAGCCTATAATGTAAAGCTGGGCAAGATTACTCTCGACGGCATCGATATTCAGAATCTGGACGTGGAAAGCCTGCGCAGCCAGATCGCGCCGGTCTTCCAGGAGACGTTCCTGTTCTCCGCTTCGATCCGCACCAATATCGCTTACGGCGTGAGAGACGTGACGGATGAGCAGATCATCCGCGCAGCCAAGCTTGCGAAAGCGCATGATTTCATTATGGAGCTGCCCCTTGGATACGAAACGATTGTGGGCGAGAGAGGCATGGGCTTATCCGGCGGACAGAAACAACGGATCGCCATTGCCCGCGCGCTGATCCGCAATCCTCGGATTCTTATATTGGACGATGCGACAAGCGCGGTTGACATGGAGACCGAACACGAGATTCAAGCGGGCTTCAAGGAGCTGATGGCAGGGCGCACAACCTTTATTATTGCGCACCGGATATCATCTCTTCGCCACGCGGACGAGATTATCGTACTTGACAAAGGACACATCGTTCAGCGCGGCACGCATGATGAGCTGATCGCCCAGCATGGACCGTACCGTGAAACCTATAACATTCAATATGCCGATCGGCCGCTTGCCGACCTGGATCCTTCGGTACCGCAGCGGAAAAGGAGCGTTGTTCAATGAGCAGTTCCAATAAAGAGCTGAAAGACAGAATCAAGAACGCCAGCGACAAGAAAGAACGGTTTATTTACCAGGATGATGACGCGATCGAGAAGCCGTTTAACTGGGCGCAGATGCGGCGCTTGTTCTATTATATGAAGCCTTACACGCGTCAATTGATTCCCGTTATTATTACCATGATTATCGGTACGATTACGAGGCTCACCATACCGGCATTGACCATTCTGGCCATTGACCAGGCGATAGAACCGGCAAATGGCGATACCAGCTACGGCAAGCTCTATTTAATAGCCGGAATCATGGTTGCCTTGTTCATTATCCAATGGGCAACCAACCAATACCGGATAAAGTACACGAACATAATCGGGCAAAAGGTCATTTACGATCTCCGCCATCATCTCTTCCAGCATATCCAGAAGCTCTCGTTCCGTTTCTATGACAAGCGTCCCGCGGGTTCCGTGCTTGTACGGGTAACCAATGACGTTAACGCCTTGCAGGACTTGTTTACGAACGGGGTAGTCAACTCCCTGATGGACTGCGTTCAGCTGGTGGGCATCGTCATTATCCTGCTCATCTGGAACTTCAAGCTGGGCCTAGCCGTCATGATTACCGTTCCGATTATGTTCCTTGTGTCGTCCACGCTTCGCAAACGAATTCGGTTTGCCTGGCAGGATGTTCGCAAGAAGCAGTCGCGCATCAACTCCCACTTGAATGAAAGCATTCAAGGGATGAAGATTACGCAGGCGTACGTGCAGGAAAAAGAAAACATGCGTTTCTTCGACAACATGAACGCGGTGAACGTAAAGGCCTGGAACAAGGCTTCGGCGCTTAACCAAACGTTTGGTCCGGTCATTGAGATTACATCGGCCATCGGTACCTTTATCCTGTTCTGGTACGGTTCTTATTTAATCGAGCATCAAGAGATTACCGTTGGTCTTCTCGTCGGCTTTGCCAACTATGTCGGCAACTTCTGGGATCCGATCAACCGTCTCGGCCAGGTCTACAACCAGCTTCTTGTCGCTATGGCTTCGTCGGAGCGCATCTTCGAGTTTATTGACGAGGAGCCTACGGTAGGCGAGCTGGAGTACGCGAAGCCGCTTGCGAGCATCCGGGGCGACGTGCAGTTCGACAATATCGTGTTCGAGTACGAGAAGGGGCGGCCCGCGCTTCACGGCATCAGCATCAATGTGAAAGCGGGTCAGTCCATCGCGCTTGTTGGCCATACCGGCTCCGGCAAAAGTACGATTATCAACCTGCTATGCCGCTTCTACGATCCGGTGCAGGGCGCGGTTCGGATCGACGGTCACGATATTCGCAACGTTACGCTTGATAGTCTTCGTTCGCAGGTTGGTCTGGTTATGCAGGATACCTTTATCTTCGCAGGCACGATCCGTGACAATATTCGTTACGGCCGATTAGATGCGACGGACTATGAGATTGTAGAGGCTGCAAAAGCGGTGCATGCGCATGATTTCATCATGTCGCTGCCAGACGGTTATGATACGGAAGTTGAGGAACGCGGTAACGTTCTGTCGATGGGGCAGCGCCAGCTGCTCTCCTTCGCCCGCGCTTTGCTTGCTGATCCGCGCGTCCTTATCCTGGATGAAGCAACGGCGAGCATTGATACCGAGACGGAGCTGAAGATTCAGGAGGCGCTCAAGACGCTGCTGAAAGGTCGCACGTCGTTTATGATCGCCCACCGCCTGTCCACGATCCGCAATGCGGACGAGATTATCGTTCTTGACCATGGGCGGATTGTCGAGCAGGGCAACCATGAAGCTTTGATCAAGAAAAATGGCATTTATAACGGTCTGATCGAGGCTCAATATCGATTCTTGTCGGCCTAGTATTGATTTTTGGGGAAAGAACCTCCACAATGGAAGAAAAATAAACCAGACCTCGAGGGATATATTCTTTACATCTACCTCGCGGCTGGATTCTTCCGGGAGGTTCTTTTTTATTATGTATGGATCACCATTGACAACGAATGCACGCAAGCTTCTTCTGCTTGGCTCCGGAGAGCTTGGCAAGGAGGTTGCGCTTGAAGCACAGCGCCTTGGCGTAGAGACGATTGCGGTTGACCGCTACGCGAATGCGCCGGCTATGCAGGTTGCTCATCGTTGCCATGTTACGGATATGCTTGACGGTGCCGCGATCAGACGAATTATTGAAGATGAGAAGCCGGACTTTATCGTGCCGGAGATTGAAGCGATCGCAACCGAAACCCTGCTGGAGCTTGAGAAGGAAGGCTTTAATGTCATTCCAACGGCACGCGCGGCACGCCTGACCATGGATCGTGAAGGCATTCGCCGTCTGGCTGCCGAGACGCTTGGCTTGCCGACTGCGCCGTATCTATTCGCGGATTCCCTTGATGAACTTAAGGCTGCCGTCAAAGAGATTGGTCTGCCTTGCGTAATTAAACCGATTATGAGCTCGTCGGGCAAAGGGCAAAGCGTATGCAAGACGGAAGCTGATATCGAGAACTGCTGGAATTATGCCATGGAAGGCGGACGCGCGAAGAAGGCCCGGATTATCGTGGAAGGCTTTATTACGTTCGAATCCGAGATTACGCTTCTGACGATCCGTTCCGTATCCGGGACAAGCTTCTGCGCGCCAATCGGACATGTTCAGAAGGATGGGGACTACATCGAGTCGTGGCAGCCTCATGACATGACTCCGGAGCAAATCCAGCAAGCGGAAGAGATCGCTCTGCGCATTACGGATGAGCTTGGCGGATTCGGCTTGTACGGGGTAGAGCTGTTCATTACGCAAGACGGCGTGTTGTTCAGCGAAGTGTCGCCTCGTCCGCATGATACGGGCATGGTAACGATGGTTACACAGGATTTATCGGAGTTTGCTCTGCATGTCCGCGCTATTCTTGGCTTCCCGATTCCTACGATTCGTCTGCTTACGCCTGGGGCGACGCATACGCTGAAGGCCGACCGCGAGTCGTCTTCCTTCCGCATTGGCGGAGTTCAAGAAGCGCTTGCGCTTCCGAACACGCAAGTACGCGTATTCGGCAAACCGGAGACTAAGATCGGACGCCGGATGGCGGTTGCGCTAAGCTCGGCCGGCAGCACGGACGAGGCGCGGGATCTGGCCCGCCAAGCCGCGGAATCCCTCCATATTCAGTACGATTGATCAGTCATTTCAGAGGCGGCTTCCCTTGTGCGGAAACAAGGAGAAGCCGCTCCTTTTTTTGATCCGCATGAATGGAACTTGACGATTACGTGCATGAATAATTTAGCGTGGGACGCGAATTTATGTTATTCTGTTAATCCATCGAGCGCTTTAACCGATATTGATAAGGGCACAAACTTCATAACATCCGTTACCACTCGTGTCTTTACTAATCGGGACAAGTTGAATTAAAATAGCTTGAAGATATGGAAACGTGAAGCTTCGCAAAATTTAGGAGGCATACCCATGGCAGAGCAAGTAGATCTTTTCGCAAAAACAGCGGCCCCGGATCGGAATTACGAGGCTGATGATATACAGGTGCTCGAAGGCTTAACCGCTGTACGGAAACGGCCGGGCATGTACATTGGCAGCACGAGCAGCTCTGGCCTGCATCATCTGGTCTGGGAAATCGTTGATAATGCCGTGGACGAGCATTTGGCGAAATTTTGTACGGCGATTGATGTAACGCTGCACAAGAATGGCGCGGTTACCGTACAGGATAACGGGCGCGGCATTCCGACAGGGATGCACAAGACAGGAATCCCAACGCCGCAGGTCGTGTATACGATTCTGCATGCTGGCGGCAAGTTCGGCGGTGGAGGATATAAGAAATCGGGCGGCCTGCACGGCGTAGGCGCTTCGGTAACCAATGCATTATCCGAATGGCTTGAAGTGGAGATTTTCCGTGACGGGAAAATACATAAGATGCGCTTCGAATATTGGGTGGATGACAAAGGCAAGGAGCATGTCGGCGAGCCGGTAACGGGCCTTGAGATTATGGGCAATACGAACCGGACAGGCACGAAGGTGACATTTAAGCCGGACGCCCGTGTTTTCCAAGGCGGGACATCGCTTAACTACGATACGCTGGCAGAGCGTCTGCAGGAAATTGCGTTCCTGAACTCAGGCCTCAAGGTGACCATCAAGGATGACCGCAGCGGCAAAGAGGACGTCTTCCATTACGAAGGCGGCGCGCGCCAATTCGTGCAATACTTGAACGATGACAAGACCGTTCTCCATGACGTGGTTCATTTCATGGGGGAGAAGGACGAGATTGAAGTGGAAGTTGCCCTTCAGTACAACGATGGATATACCGAGACGATCGCATCCTTCGTGAACTCGATCCCGACACGCGGCGGCGGCACGCATGAGACCGGTTTCAAGACCGCGTATACGCGGGTTATGAATGATTATGCCCGCAAGGCAGGCATGCTGAAGGAGAAGGACAAGAATCTTGAAGGCAATGATCTGCGCGAAGGCATGATGTCGGTTATTAACATCAAGATGTCCGAGGTTGAATTCGTCGGCCAGACGAAGGACCAACTGGGCAGCGCATCGGCACGGAGCGCCGTGGACGCTGTAGTCTCCGACAAAATGCAGGTATTCCTCGAGGAAAATCCTCAAGTGGCGCAGATGCTCCTGAAGAAGGCCGTTCAAGCCTCCAGAGCAAGAGAAGCGGCGCGCAAAGCGCGGGAAGAGATCCGCAGCGGCAAGAAGAAGAGCGAGAGCTCCAATCTGAACGGCAAGCTGACACCGGCACAATCGAAGGACTTTTCGAAGAACGAGCTGTTTATCGTCGAGGGCGATTCCGCGGGGGGGTCGGCGAAGCAGGGTCGCGATTCGAAGCATCAGGCGATTCTGCCGCTGAAAGGCAAACCCATGAATCCGGAGAAAGCCAAGCTGCTGGACATTCTCAAGAACGATGAGTATAAAGCCATCATTGCCGCGATTGGAGCGGGAGTTGGCCCGGAATTTGATGCGGATGAATGCAATTACAATAAAATCATCATTATGACGGACGCGGATACGGACGGGGCGCACATTCAGGTACTGCTGCTGACGTTCTTCTACCGGTATATGAAGCCGCTGATCGACACCGGACGGGTCTATATCGCTCAACCGCCCTTGTACAAGATTACACGCAAATCAGGCAAGCTGGAGACGATCCGTTACGCTTGGACCGATGAGCAGCTGCAGAATTACTTGAAGGAATTCGGCAAGAACTTTGAGCTGCAGCGCTACAAAGGACTTGGCGAGATGAATCCCGATCAGCTGTGGGAGACAACCATGGATCCGGAGACCCGCACGCTGCTGCAGGTTCAAATCGAGGATGCGGCTAAGGCTGAGCGCCGTGTATCCGCGCTTATGGGCGATAAGGTTGACCCGCGGAAGCGCTGGATTATCGAGAATGTGGACTTCACAGAATATGTAGAATAGGAGGTAACGGCATGGGCATGCTGGAACAGTTTTTACCGGCGTATTTGGAAGAGGTCGTAGGAGACCGCTTCGGCCGATATTCGAAATATATTATTCAAGACCGGGCTATTCCCGACGTTCGGGATGGACTTAAGCCGGTTCAACGCCGCATCCTGTATGCGATGTACGATTCGAACAATACGCCGGACAAGCCATACCGCAAATCGGCGAAAACCGTCGGTGACGTAATGGGCAATTACCATCCGCATGGCGACTCTTCGATCTACGAAGGCATGGTGCGCATGGCGCAGCCTTGGAAGATGGGACATGTGCTCGTAGACGGACACGGCAACTGGGGATCGATGGACGATGACCCGGCAGCGGCAATGCGTTATACAGAGGCGCGTTTGTCGCCTATCGCCATGGAGATTTTGCGGGATATCGATAAACGGACCGTCCAATTCAAAGATAACTTTGATAACACGACGAAAGAGCCGGTTGTTTTGCCGGCCCGTTATCCGAACCTGCTTGTGAACGGCACAAGCGGGATTTCGGCAGGCTTCGCAACGGAAATCCCGCCGCATAACCTGAGGGAGACGATTGATGCCTGCATCGCGGTGATGGCACGTCCGGATATGCCAGTGGAAGAGCTGATGGGAATTGTGAAGGGACCTGACTTCCCGACCGGCGGCGTTATTATGGGCGAGGAAGGAATCCGGGAGGCTTATTCAACGGGCAAAGGCAGAATTTACATTCGTTCGAAGGTCGAGATTGAGGACGTACGGGGCGGACGCCAGCAGATTACGATTACGGAAATTCCGTATCAGGTCGTCAAATCACGTCTGGTGAGCGCGATGGAAAACATCCGTCTGGAGAAGAAGGTAGAAGGCATCTCCGAAGTTCGAGACGAGAGCGGCCGGAACGGACTGCGTATAGTCGTGGAACTGAAGAAGGAAGCGGATGCTAACGGGATCCTGGCTTATTTGCTGAAAAAGACCGATCTTCAAGTGACGTATAACTTCAATATGGTTGCAATCGTAAACAAAGCGCCTCAACAGCTGGGCATTAAACAGATTCTAAGCGCTTATATTGACCACCAGAAGGAAGTTGTCACTCACCGCACGCAATATGAGCTGGAGAAAGCCGAAGAGCGTGCGCACGTGGTAGAAGGCCTTGTGAAGGCTCTGAATATCCTCGACGAAGTCATTGCAACGATCAAAGCCTCGAAGAACCGTGCGGACGCGCAGAACAACCTGGTTGCCAAATACGGCTTTACCGAACGGCAGGCGGACGCGATTCTGACGCTTCAATTGTACCGTTTGACGAATTTGGAGATTACATCGCTTGAGAAAGAGCTTAAGGAAATGCAGAAGCGCATTGCTTACCTGCGTTCCATTCTGGACAGCGAGAAGAAGCTTATTGGCGTAATCAAGGATGAACTCGTTGAAATCCGCGACAAATACGGCATTGACCGCCGTTCGTCCATTCGCGGCGAAGTGGAAGAGCTGAAGGTGAACCTTGAAGTTATGGTTCAATCGGAAGACGTGATTGTTACCCTCAGCGAAGAAGGCTACATGAAGCGGACAAGCCTAATGTCGTTCACCCGTTCAGGCGGGGACTTGCAAACGGCCGGAGTAAAAGAAGGCGATGTAATCAGCAGCGTCTATGAAGTGAACACCATTGACAACTTGCTCTTATTCACCCGTAAGGGTCAATACTACATGCTTCCCGTCCATCAAATTCCGGAGTTCAAGTGGAAGGATACGGGGACGGCTGTCGTCAATATCGTGCCGATTCCGAAGGATGATTCGATCGTAGCCGTCATTCCGGTCAAGGACTTCAACCAGCCGGCAGTATCTCTTGTATTCGTGACGAAGCGAGCGCAGGTGAAACGCACGGAGCTGAAGGAATATATGACGACTCGTTCTACCGCAATCGCAGCTACGAAGGTTGCCGACGGTGACGAGGTTATCCGTGTTATGCAAAGTGAAGGCACGCAGCAGCTGCTGCTTGTAAGTAAGCTGGGCATGAGCATCCGTTTCAATGAGCACGAAGTAAATCCGATGGGACGGGTTGCAGCAGGCGTACGCGGCATGCAGCTAAGAGAAGATGATGAATTGATTGCAGCCGAGTGGGTTGCTGACGATGAAGGCGAAGTGCTGGTTGTGTCCGATTTGGGCTATGCCAAACGAACGCTGCTTCTGGATTATCCGCTGCAAGGCAGAGGCGGCAAAGGGCTGCAGACCTTTGAATTCAAGGAAGGCAAGCGCGTCAAGCCAAACGGCAATGCTCTGGTCGCGGCTTTATATTGCAAGGAAGAGATAGGCATTATAGCGCTTACATCCTCAGGCGCGCAGCTGGCGGCGTCTACGGAGAAGGCACCGATTGAGGACCGGAAATCGATCGGAAGAATTCTTCTGCCGGTTGAGAAGAATGATGTGATTACGACGATCTTTGTTAAACCAGATTTATCTCCTCAGTCATAAGGCCGGTTAGGCGGGTCAAACCGTTCAATCAACCGGATGATGGCATCTAACATGACCCACATTGGCACCAGCTCATCCGGGCGGTCGAGCCATTGTGGGTCTTTTATGATGCCGTAGGCTTTTATCTTGCGAATGATTTCTGCTTTCTGGTCATCCATGGGGATCACTCCTTCACGCATCATTTCGACGAATAGGTGAGGCGCCTATGCCCATTGTATGTCTACTCCTGTCATAATGTTCGAATTTATAGCGATTAATGACTCAAATTATTAATTGGGTTAACCTTTTATTCGACATTTGCGAATGTTATAATTGGTATAAATGAGAAAATTGGACAGGAAGCGGGTGCCCATATGGTTTCTGAAGAATTTACTCGATTATGGACTAAGATGACAAGAGAATGGAAGGATAGTTTGGAAGAGGGGCTTGCGCCTCTGACAGAAGGGCAATTGAACGTGCTGGACATTTTGCTGCAGCATGAGCCGATGAAGCCTTCAGAACTGCTGCAATATCTTGCAACAACGCCGGCCGCGATTACTACATTGCTGGACCGGATGGAGCGCAACGAGCTAATTGTACGTACAAGAGACAATCAGGACCGCAGAATTGTGTGGGTGTCTGTATCGGAGAAAGGGAGAAATGAGGCCCAGCGCGGAACGGAAGTACGTTCTAAGCTAATTGGCGAATCGCTGGACCGTATCTCTTCCCATAACCAGCAGCTGCTTGTATATCTGCTGGGCAAGGTAGCTAATGCTTAAATAATGATTATTGCGGATCTGTATTCAACATGGATCTTAGACGGTTGCGAAGCACCTTCAGCGTTTGCTTCATGGAACTGTAATCGTTCTCGGTTAACAAGCTGTCACTGGCAGCCGTGATCGTCTGTTCTACCGGCAGGATACGATATCGATAATAGCTGTCCGGCTGGTAACGATGCACATAAGTAGGAGTTGACTCAATATCCGATAGCTCAATGGAGCCGTCGGATTTATTTTTTCGTACGGTTACTTTGAAGATAACGCCATAATCCTTCGTTTCGTCGCGTTGAGCAGAAATAAAATTACCCATAGAATAAATAATTAGTCCCTGTCTTGCGCGGCCATTGTCGTCTGTCGTTTCCAATACCTCATAAGGCTGAACCACATGCGGATGAGCGCCAGCGATAATGTCTGCTCCTTCAGCAACAAGCTTGCGGGCCAGCTGCTTCTGCTCATCACTAGGCGTCGTTTGATATTCAATGCCGAAGTGAAGAGCTACCGTCACAAAATCCGCGCCAATCTCTTTTAAATGTTGGATATCTTTAATCATCTTTTGTTCGTCAATCATAGATACGGCGTAAGGCTTGCCTTTAGGGAGCGGGATGCCGTTGGTTCCATACGTGTAAGCGAGCAGCCCCATCTTGATGCCGTTATGCTCGATGATGACCGGAGCGTCAGCTTCTTCCTGGGATTCGGCGGTCCCCTTGAGCGCGAAAGGGTATTCCTTCAAATGCTTCAAGGTCAGCATGAGCCCTTTGTCACCCTTGTCTAGCGAGTGGTTATTGGCATTGGTCAAAATGTTAAAGCCTGCATACTGCAGCGCGTCCAGCAGCTCCACAGGGGCGTTAAAGCTCGGATAACCGGTATAGCCGTACGCGGCGCCGGCTACGGGCGTCTCCAGATTCGCCATTACCCAGTCCCCTTGCTCGAGAATCGGCTTTACTTCTTCAAAGAAATAATTAAAGTTATACTTTTTCGTCTTGCTGTCGTACGCGCCCGGAAGCTCCGGCTTATGCATCATGATATCGCCGACGGCTATCCATACCGCTTCGTCATATTGCGGTGTTGGAACCGGAGTCGGCGTTGGCTCGGGCGTTGCTGTAGGAGCAACGGTTGGCGACAGAGTTGCCTCAGGCAGACTGGACTGCGTTGCTTCAGGTTGACTTGCTGTATCCGTCCTGTTGGAATCCTTGTTCAAGGTTGCTGTGATGATCAAAAAAATTCCTGCAGCTGCGATCAGCAGTAGAGTGAAATGAACGGTCAGGCGCTTCTTGCTTCGCTTTCTGCGCATGAAGGGCAATCCCTCCCAAAAAGAATTAATTCTTATTCAATATATATGTTGGACGCTTCCTCCAGCTGTTCGCTTCTCCACCAAGACCAAGCTGCCGAGCCATACGGAACGGAGCGGAAGCATTGGCGTTCCTTCGTTACCGGATGCGGAGCCTCAACCGATGTCGACCAAAGCGCAATATCGGATACGGATGTGGTGCCAGGAGCACCGTATTTGCGGTCTGCGACAAGCGGACAGCCGATATAAGCCATTTGGGCTCGAATTTGGTGAGGCCTGCCGGTATGAAGCTTAACGGCGATAAGAGAGTAACCTCCCGCCTCTGCGCATACCTTGTATTCCAGAATTGCCTCCTTGGCGTCGGGAGACGGTTCTTTGAATACGGTTACTTGATTGCGTTTGGCGTCTTTCCAAATGTAATGGCGAAGACGGTCCTGCTGCTTCGCAGGTTTGCCGTGAACGACGCATACATAGGTTTTGCCAAAGGTGCGGCTCCGTACCGCTTCGGATAAGCGGGATGCGGCCTTGGAGGTCTTGGCAAACAACATGGCCCCTCCAACCGGCCGGTCAAGCCGGTGAACAAGGCCGAGGAAAACATTCCCCGGCTTGTTATGGCGGATTTTCAGATCCTGTTTGATTAACGTTAGCATGTCAGGATCCCCGGTCTCATCCTCTTGAGACGGGATACCGGGGAGCTTGACTACGGCAATGATATGATTGTCCTCGTACAGCACCGGAATTACCGGGCTGTTCGGCTCATGACCGGCAGCCATTATTCGGACTCCCAGCGTCCAAGAATGCCGCAAGGCAGATGCAGGCCAGACTGGGTGATCGGCAAGCCGATTTCGCCGCAATTAATCATTCCGCCAAATTTGTTCTTCATTGTATTATGAAGCAAATTGTGGAGGACGGTTGGAGAAAGTCCGGTCGTATAGGAGTTAATCAGCAGGAAGAGCGGGTTATCCGACAGAATCGTTGTACAGAACTCAAGGAACGGATACAGATTCTCTTCCAGCTTCCAGGTTTCGCCGTTAGGGCCCCGTCCATAAGATGGCGGGTCCATGATGATGGCATCGTATTGACGGCCGCGACGCTGCTCGCGCTGCACGAATTTGAATACGTCATCCGTGATATAACGGATAGGAGCGCTTTCAAGGCCTGACAGCTGCGCATTTTCTTTGGCCCACTGTACCATGCCTTTTGACGCGTCCACATGCACAACTTCCGCGCCAGCCGCTGCGGCAGCCACTGTAGCGCCGCCGGAGTAGGCGAACAGATTCAGTACGCGGACAGGACGTCCAGCGGAACGGATCTTGTCCATCATCCAGCTCCAGTTAACCGCTTGCTCCGGGAACAATCCCGTATGCTTGAAGTTTGTTGGTTTGATATGGAATTTGAGCTCGCCATAGGAGATGGTCCACCGTTCGGGCAGGCTGGATTTGAACTGCCATTGTCCGCCACCCGAGGAGCTGCGGTGGTAATGCCCGTCTGCTTGCTTCCAGGCACCGGTTTCATTTGCGATCGGCCAAATAATCTGAGGATCCGGACGGCGGAGAATGTACTGGCCCCAGCGTTCCAGCTTGTCTCCGGCTCCAGTGTCGATAACCTCGTAATCGGTCCATTTATCTGCTACATACATGTTATAGTAATCCTTCCTTGGTGTATAATTTTCGTTGTATTATAATGAAGTCTTCGACTATTATAACGAAGCGCACAAGATGAAGCAATTAGGTTCATGCTTGTGAAGTAAGAATCGCCACAATAGGCGTGTGACATTTCTTAGTAGGAGGGGCTTATTATTCGAAAACAAGGATGGTTAATTGGATCGACGGCGAGTCTGCTGATTTTTATCGCTGCAGCAATGCTGGCGGCACGGAACAATGCCTCGAGGCTTGACGAATCGGTTGCTGATTGGTTTGCAAGCATACATAACGGCACTCTAACCGATCTATTCAAAGTCATGACGACGCTTGGGTCAACGGTTGGCATTATTGCGATTACGCTTGTACTTGCTGTTTGGTTCGGATGGAGGCAGGGGTGGAGGCGCACAGTGCTGCTTATTGCGGGGGTAGCGGGAGCTTATCTTGTAAATACGCTCGTGAAATCCGGATTTGACCGTGCAAGACCAGCGATGGCTTGGGGAATTGAGGCGGACGGGGCAAGCTTCCCTAGCGGCAATGCAATGCTGGCGATCGTCATGTACAGCCTGGCGGCGATCTGGATTGCGACGGACAAAAGCATTCACCGCGCAGTGAGATGGACTGCGGCTGCTATCGCCGTGCTTCTGATTATATTAATGGGAGTATCCCGACTTTATTTCAGCGTGCATTATGCCACGGACATCATTGGCGGATACGCTGCCGGATTTGTCATCGTATGCCTGCTGATGGCGCTTGCAAGGGGCAAGAGGCTTAATAGCCGCTAGTCCTGTGGACTGCGGCTAATTAAGACTCCCGGATCGCGTCCAACATTTTGTCGATTGATTCCTTGCGCTTGTCTTCGTCCATGTTGTTGAGCAGCCGAATGATCTCAATGGTATCTGCTGCAACTTGAGGCTCCGTGCCGCGTGATTCACCATCGATAATATAATCCGTGGTGACTTCAAAAAACGAGGCTAGCTTGATCAGAGTCTCATACACGGGCTGCCTGTTGTTAATCTCGTAGTGGCTGTAAGCGGATCGCGTTATGCCGATGGATTGTGCAACTATTTCTTGCGATAAGCTTCGTTGCTGTCGCAACTCCTTAAGTCGATCTCCCATCGTCAAGGTCATTCGCTCCTCACATTGGTAATCAATTTGGCGGTATGTTACACTCACTACTAGTAATTTATGATACAAATCGTATCATTGTCAAGCTTAATATGAGAAAGTTACTAATAAAATAGAAATATTTAGGAAAGGTGTTGATTAGCGATGGTTTTAACCTTCGAATGCGAATGCGGCAATAAAACGGGGGTATTTGCAACGGGAGACCGCGACGAAACCGG
The DNA here is from genome assembly GCF_023715145.1 of Paenibacillus glycanilyticus. Lineage (GTDB taxonomy): Bacteria > Bacillota > Bacilli > Paenibacillales > Paenibacillaceae > Pristimantibacillus > Pristimantibacillus glycanilyticus_A. The sequence goes on from NZ_JAMBNP010000002.1 coordinate 833,346, forward strand.
CCGTGAATTTATCGAGCTTGAAGACGATGACCGTTTAACCTACATCATAGGAGAAGACGGTATTTTGTTTAAATGCAAATTCTGCGGATATACATATCGTTTGGATAAGTTATAAATAGCGTAAATTACAAAATGGATATTGAAATCCGTTCCTGTTCGGAGTAGTATAGAGGATAAGTTGTACGTACAACTTATCCTCTATTTTTATGGAGCATGGTCTTGATGTACGTACAAATTCATCCCAGCTAGGAGGAATTATGGTGTTATCCATTAAACCTTATCAATTTTGGTTTGTTACGGGCAGTCAGCATTTGTACGGACCTGAGACGCTTGAAGAAGTAGCGGTCCATTCGCAAAGCATTACGGCAGGATTAAATGAATCTTCTAATCTTCCATTCGAGATTGTATACAAACCGGTAGTAACAACGCCGGAAGAAATCTATCAGGTGTGCCTGGATGCGAAAGCGGATTCAAACTGTGCTGGCGTTATTGCCTGGATGCACACCTTCTCGCCAGCGAAAATGTGGATCAGAGGGCTTTCCGAGCTTCGCAAGCCGCTTCTGCATCTGCATACACAATATAACAGCAACATTCCATGGGATACGATCGACATGGACTTCATGAACACGAACCAGTCTGCTCATGGCGACCGTGAATTCGGTCATATTTTTGCCCGTCTGGGAATCGACCGCAAAGTGGTTACCGGACATTGGGAAGACGGAGAAGTCCAAGCCCGCGTAGGCGCTTGGATGAATTCCGCTGCGGCGTACATGGAGAGCAAAACGCTTAAGATCGCAAGATTCGGTGACAATATGCGTCAAGTAGCCGTTACCGAAGGCGATAAAGTGGAGGCTCAAATCCAGCTTGGCTGGACAATAGATGGATACGGCATCGGCGATCTGGTAGCTAGCATGAACGAAATTAGCGATGCGGAAGTTCAAGATCTGCTCAACGAGTACAGCGAACGTTATGAGATTGCAAGCAGCGTACGCGATAATGCCGATTCCTGGGCAGCCATTGAAGAGCAGGCCAGAATCGAGCTTGGCATGAAGCGTTTCCTGCAAGCAGGCGGTTATACCGCATTTACAACAACCTTCGAAGATCTGCACGGCATGAAGCAGCTTCCGGGTTTGGCTGTGCAACGCCTGATGGAGCAGGGTTACGGCTTCGGCGGCGAAGGAGATTGGAAGACTTCCGCGCTTACTCGCATTATGAAGCTGATGGCCGGCAATATCGGCACTTCCTTCATGGAAGACTATACTTATCATTTGGAAAAAGGCAATGAAATGATTCTTGGCGCTCATATGCTTGAGGTATGTCCAACGATCGCGGAGAGCAAGCCCCGCATTGAAGTACATCCGCTTGGTATCGGCGGCAAAGCTGATCCTGCGCGCATTATTTTCGATGGCAAAGCAGGCGAGGCGGTTAACGCTTCTCTGGTTGATCTCGGCAACCGTTTCCGACTGATTATTAGCGAAGTTGACGCTGTTAAGGTAGAAAAGGATATGCCTAATTTGCCTGTTGCCCGCGTTCTGTGGAAACCGCGTCCATCGCTTCGCGATTCGGCAGAGGCATGGATCTACGCAGGCGGCGCGCATCATACGGTGCTTTCGTACGTTGTCACGACCGATCAGCTTGTTGACTGGGCCGACATGCTTGGCATTGAGGTTGTCGTGATCGACAGCAACACTACAATCCGCCAGTTCCGCCAAGAACTGCGCTGGAATGAGCAGAGCTACGGCCGTCGCCGCTAGCATAGGAAAATGAAAGGCCACGGTTCTTAGGAACCGTGGCCTTTTTTTATTAGTTAAACAGAATCTCATGATCTATTCCTGCGGCTGCGAATTGAAGCAGCTTCTCGCCTTCTGCGATCAGATCTTCCTGTTCTTCCTTGGTGAGCGGTCGGAAGGGATCGATGATGAGGACAGCCTTCTGGCTGCTCCTTTCGATTGACCATATTCCTTCAATATATCCATTCAAGAGAATGGTTGAGCGAAGGATGCCGTTCGCCGTAAGGATCCGTTTGCCATATGCAGTGTCCATGAACCGGGAGCGATCGGCTATGCCAAGCAGCATTTGATCGAATTCTCCTAGGTAACGGGCAGGCGGAGCAAGATCAGCCTCCGGACGAGGAGCGTCCGGCAGATCAAATAACTCATTGCCCCGTTCATCACGGAAGACAACAAGCTGCGGCCGAAGTTGTTCGAAATATTCCTTCAGGCGGGTAAGACCGGACCAAGCTTGCATATCCTTGACCGTTGCCGGTCCATAAGCGGCCAGGTATCTCCGTACAAGCTTTTCGATATCTGGTTGTGCATGCAGGGGCTGTTCCAGCCATACCTCAGCGGAGGTATGGGTCGCTTGACCGCTTTCCCCCCATAATCCGCGCGGCGGAATTTGAATGAGGGGGACAAAGGTACGTACAGCAGCAGAAAGTGCTTCCTGGTCCGTATCTGGCCAAGCTTGCGCCAGCAGCTTGCCGAGCTCGTTGAACGTGCGAGGCTGTTCCTCGACAAGCCTTCTGCCTTCAGCCGTCAGGGAGGCAAGATCAACGGAGGCAAGACGTTTGCCGAAGCTTCCGTTGAGCGCGCGTTCATGTAAGGTCTGCACCCAAGGCCTAAGGAGCAGGCAGTCGCTTGCGGATACCAAGTGGAGAGTGGACCGCATAAGGGCAATCCTTACCGCCCGGCGACCGGAAATCAGCGCAGATAATTGAGATTGTTCAAATCCCTCTAGCCTTGTCCAAAGCGAATAATAAGGAGCATTTGGTGCTTGTGCCTGCAAGCCGATAAACCACTCCAACGTATCCAGAACCGGCATGTCCGAACGGGAGAGCAGCATTTGCCTGGCTAATAATGCTCGGTTAAGCTCAAGTGAGCTTATGTTTTGTGCCTCATACGCCATATTCGTCAGCACCTCGCGGCAAGAATCTATTTCCAATTAGAGTAGCTTTCTTTGAGGCAACTTACAAGTCTTGATTGTAAGAGAGAACAGGAGAAGAAGGGGATTCGCACAAACGTATAGAATGCTGTAATTAGTAATTTTTATGTGATTGGAGCGCGAATCGATGAGTTCAATACTTGAACTAAAGAGGACAAGCCAATACTCAAATTGGCTGAGAAACTTTAGAGTGTTCTTTAATGGCATCGAGTACGAGAAAATCGCTAATGACGAAACGATCAGATATGAGCTGGTACCTGGGGAATATGAGCTATTTGTAAAGATAGACTGGTGCGGAAGCAATCGATATGATTTCACCATTGGGGAGAATGAAATCATCCAATTGGAGTGCGGATGCCCGATTATAGGCTGGAAGCTTTTCGTACAACCGTTCATTATGCCGTACTATATCTTCTTTAACACGAACAAGTATTTATATATCAAATAGAATAAGCCGGCTGCGCCGGCTTTTTTATCATGATCGGGAGGATACTGCCGTATTCTCACGGGCTGCTGCCGGTACGGATGCTTTGTTCTTCCTGCCTGCAAACAGGCTGACCAAATAAACAAGCATAAAGATCACCATCGCAACCGCGGCGTAGCGGTACATCACCGAGTAGCTTGTAGCTGAAGCGATGATGCCAAGCAGCATCGATCCGGCAGCTACGCCTAGGTCAATCGTATTGTAATATAAGCTGTTTGCGAAGCTGACTTGATGAGGCGCAGCCTCTCGCAGCATCCAAGCTTGCGTGGTGGGCTGAATCGCGCCAAAGCCAAATCCGTACAGCAAGGCTGACACGATAATTAAAGGAAGCGAGTGGGCATACGACAGGATGATCAGACTAGCAATAACGACAAGCGCTCCCGGGATAACAATCGGCATAGGACCGCGGCGGTCGAACAGCTTGCCGGAGATTGGACGAATAACAAATACCGTAAATACAATAAATAAGAAGAACAGGCCGATCTGGTCAATATGGTTCTGTGCGCCGTAGAGGGCGATAAAGCCAAGAATACCGCCGTAAGTAACGGACATTAATACATTAAGTAAAGCGGGGACCATCATCCGAGCGGCGGATGTTCCGGAAGAACGCTCACTTGCATTTGCAGCATTAGCCTTCTGCGACGAATCCGCATGATCCGGCTGCTTTGGAATACTGCGCGTAACAAGCAGTAACGGGATAATAAGAACGAGAGCAATCGTGCCGATCATGGCAAGAGAAGTAAACCCGAATTCCTTAATGACAGACAGGCCGATCATTGGACCAAGAGACATGGCAATACTTGTAGAGAGACCGAAGTAGCCGATCCCTTCGCCCGTTCTTTTCTTGGGAATAATCTGGGATACCAGGGTTGGGATAATCGTGCTTGTCATCCCGAAGCCAACGCCGAATATCGCGCGCAACACGAGCAACGATGTCATGGAGCCTGCGAACGGATAGAGAACAGTTGCGATTGCAGCCAATACCAATCCAACAAATAGGATGACATTGCGGTGAACCTTGCGAAGCAGCGCCGCCGTAACGAATCGGGTTACGATTGCCGCAAGGGCAAACAAGCTGGTCACAAGACTAAGCGCAAAGTTATTCGGATGAAATTGTTCTTTCGCATAAGTAGGAAATGGAGAGAGCAGCATCTGCAGGCTCAGGAACAGCAGCAAATAGCTGACCGTCAACGTTACAAAGGTCCGGCTCCAAAGTTTGTCTGGTTGTATGTTCATGATGGGTCATTACTCCTTTTCTTGCTCCAATAAGCTGGCGGTATGATCATTTAATCTCTTCAGCAGGCTTGTCATTTGCTCGTACTCCGCAGCGGACATGACCTGGGCGATTTCGGCAATCATGCCATATTCAATCGGCTCAATAGCATCCGCCGTTAATCGGCCTTGCTCGGTAATGTATACCTGGAACGAACGCCGGTCATGCTCGCTGGCACGCTTGGTAACGAAGCCTTTCGCCTCAAGCGAGTCGAGAATTCTTGTCGTTGTAGGCTTGTCCTTGCCGGCACGGTCCGCAATTTCCTTCTGAATCAAGCCGTCTTCCTCGCGTACGCGGAACAGCACCGCCCATTGCTCCGGGGTTAATCCGTATTCCTTAATGCGCGCAGCAAAGAAATTCGTCAGCTTCCGGTAAGTCGCTCCGAGCAGGAAACCGATCGAATGATCCAATCCTTTCTGATGCATTATTCATCACGCTCCAAATTAGTTGTCTTAACAACTATATGCCTAACAACTATTTTTGTCAAACCGAAAATATAGGATTGGAATGACATGAACAGGGGAAAATAAACGGACTACACATAGAGGAGAATAGCGAGGAATGAGAAAACAATCATCGTGGATCCATTCATTCTGGATCGCAGCCGTACTGTCTTTATTGATTGCCCAGCATCCGGCTGAGGCATTGCAGGGACCGTTTCATTTTGGGTTCAAGAAAAGCGTGGGCGGGCAGCTGCCTTCGATTAACGAAGAAGGCTTCAAGGATATCGTCATGAAGCATGGGGCGATTTTTCTTGGGGATACATCGAAAAAAGAGCTGTATCTGACCTTCGATAACGGCTACGAGAATGGGTATACGCCGAAGGTACTCGATGTGCTGAAGGAAAAGCAGGTGCCCGCGATTTTCTTCGTAACGGGACATTATGTGAAGGATCAGCCGGAGCTGGTTAAACGGATGGCAAGCGAGGGTCATCTGGTGGGGAACCACTCCTGGAGTCATCCGGATATGACTCAAATCTCCTCCCAGCAAATTCAAACGGAGCTGGAAAAGGTAAGGGAGCAGGTCAATGCGTTGACCGGTCAGCAGGCCATGACTTATTTGAGACCGCCAAGAGGCATCTTCAGCGATAATGTGCTTGCCGTAAGCAAGGAGTCGGGATATACGAATGTATTCTGGTCCGTTGCCTATAAGGATTGGGATGTTAACGCGCAAAAAGGAGCGGGCTTCGCCTTTAATCAAGTCGTCGCACAGCTTCACCCCGGAGCGGTTATCCTGCTTCATACCGTATCCAAAGATAATGCTGCCGCGCTCGGCTCAATAATTGACGAAGCCCGCAAGCAAGGCTATGAATTTAAAAGTCTTGACCAGATGACGGTCAAGACTTATGGAAATTAACTATTAACGCGAGATCAGATGCTCGGAAGGCTCCAGAACAACGGACCAGCCGAACGTATCCTCCACTGTGCCTCTTTGAATACCGGTCAGCGTGTCGTACAGCTTTTGCGACAGCTCGCCGGTATTTCCTTCGTTAATGACATACCGAGTTCCTTCCCAAGTCAATTCCCCGACCGGAGAAATAACGGCTGCCGTACCCGTACCAAACGCTTCAACAAGGCGGCCTTCCTGATGGGCAGTAATGACCTCGTCGATCGACAGCTGTCTTTCTTCAACAGGCACGTTCATATGCTTGAGAAGACGGATAATCGAATCACGCGTAATGCCGTCCAGGATACTGCCGTTCAGGGCAGGCGTTACCACAGTGCCGTCGATGTTGAAGAAGACGTTCATGCTGCCAACTTCCTCAATATATTTGCGGTGAACGCCGTCCAGCCACAGAACCTGGGAAGCGCCTTGCGCATAAGCCTCTTCCTGCGCTTTCAAGCTTGCCGCGTAGTTGCCCGCTGTTTTCGCATTGCCCACGCCGCCGCGGACAGCGCGAACGTACTGTGATTCCACGTGAATTTTTACAGGATGAATGCCTTCCGCGTAATACGAGCCTACCGGAGACATGATGATCATGAACATGTATTGCGTGGACGCATTAACGCCAAGCTGGGCTTCCGTCGCAATAACGAACGGACGCACATACAGGGAAGTTTCGGCATCGGACGGGATCCAATCGCGGTCAGTCAGAATAAGCTGCTTCAGTGCTTCAAGCGCCAGTTCCTCGTCCACTTGAGGAATGCTTAGACGCGCGTTGGAGCGGTTGAGACGCGCCATATTTTGCTCCGGACGGAACAGTCGGATTTTGCCATCACTGGTCAAGTAAGCTTTCAGGCCTTCAAAGATCGTCTGACCATAATGGAACACTTTAGCCGCGGGATCAAGCGAAATCGGCTGATAAGGCACAACGCGCGGGTTATACCAGCCAGTAGCCGCATCATAGTCCATGATGAACATATGATCCGTATAATACTTGCCAAATCCGAGCTCGGATGCTTTCGGTTTTTGTTTCTTGTTCGTAGAAAGTTCTATTGTGATGGTCTGATTCATCGTCTTTGATCTCTCCTTGTTGCTAGTTATAGTTGAATCGTACCATGACAGTCGATATATTTAAAGTATCTGTTTTATCGTGTACGCATACCGAAAAGGTATATTGGAGGCTGGTAATGGATATTCGACAGTTGAGGTACTTTTTGGCGATTGCCAAGGAAGGACAAATTACCCGGGCAGCAAAAGCGCTCAATATGGAGCAGCCTCCGCTTAGCCGTCAGCTAAAGCTGATGGAAGACGAGCTTGGCGTCACCTTGTTTGACCGGAGCGGGAAGGGGCTTACACTGACGCATGCCGGCGAACTGCTGCGGAACAAGGCGGAGAAGCTGCTGCAGGAATTTAATGAGACCATCCACGAGGTGAAGGAGCTTGATGCGGGACTTCACGGCACGCTGGCAATTGGCTCCGTTGTATCCTGTATTTCGCTGCTTCCGAAGCCCATAGAGCAATTCCGCAGGCTGTATCCGAATGTCACGTTCAAAATATGGGAAGGTGACCACTTCATCCTCGGTAGCCTGCTGGAGAAGAGGGATATTGAGCTGATCGTAGCGAGGCTCCCGTTTGAATCAACTCTACATACACAGCCATACTCCGTCCTGCCGCTTCCTTCTGACCCTTATGTTGCTGTCCTGCCGACTGGCTGGGTAAGCGACCCGGATAAAAACACGATGCTCATGTGCGAGCTTGCGGATATGCCGTTCCTGACCCTCAAGACGGACAAAACGATCGGGATGCATCACCGCGTGATGATTGAGGCGAGAGCGCATGGCTTCGAGCCGAGGGTCATCTGCGAATGCTCGAGCGTAGCCATTATCGTCGCTCTGGTGGCAGCCGGCATCGGGGCAACCGTATTTCCGAAGTCCGTAATGGCTTCCTTTCCGCTTCCGACCATAAAAATGCTCGCGATCTCGGATGCGGATTTTCAATCGGATGTCGGCATAATCTGGCTAAAGGACAGGTATCTGTCGAAGAGTGCCCGCAACTTCATCCGTTTGTTCGAAGAATGAAAAAAAGGATGCAGCATCGTATGCTGCATCCTATTCTTTACGAACTTGCTTTGATCTCAAGAAGCTCATATTTGATGACACCAATCGGCGCATCCACGCTAATCGTAGCTCCGACGGTTTTGCCCATAAGCGCTTGACCCATCGGGCTCTCGTAGGAGATCTTGTTCTCGAATACATCCGCTTCCGCCGGTCCAACCAGGCGGTATTCGATTTTCTCCGATACTTCAATGTCGTTCAGCACAACGATCGAGCCTACGCCTACTTTTGTTGTGTCTGCCGAATTGGATACGCGTGCCGTCTTCAGCATTTTCTCCAGCTGCGAAATACGCGTTTCCATAAAAGCCTGGTCATCCTTGGCCGAATGGTATTCGCTGTTTTCCTTCAGGTCGCCATAGCTGATGGCTACTTTCAGACGATGCGCCAATTCGGACCGTTTGACCGTCTTCAGCTCCTCCAGCTCATCCTCTAATTTCTTAAGACCTTCAGGGGTTAAAATAATTTCGTTTTTTGCCAAGCTCGACAACTCCTACCGTTGATATCATGTGATTCGCTTCCTACATCTTACACTATCCATTAGGGAAAAGAAACTTGGGCAAGGCGCCCAGCAAGAGTCTAAAACTAACAAATATCTAACTAAAAAGCAATCGAAAACTCAAATTTATAGTGTAGGATAAATCGTGCTGGCATCATGTAAAATTTTTACTTGGAATGATCTCGCGCAATATCCGGTAAGATCGCCGGACTTGCTTCCTTTAAGCTGAGGTCTTTTTGCCGCGCCGACATTCAAGAGAGGGTGCATAATTAGAAATGAAGAAGAGGTTCCAATTCACCAAGATTTTTCAGACGCGCAAAATTGCCCATCGTGTGTTGATCACGACGTTTGTTATTGCAATTGCGATTGTTGCGTCCATGTCTGCGGCATTATTTCTATCGAACTCTTCCTTGTTCAAAAGCCAGATCAAGAAGGATCTCGCTCTGCAGGCGGATGTCATTACAGCAAGAATGGATGAAGAGCTGCAGACGAAAGTGTCCAAGATCAACGCTCTTGCGGGCGTCGGACAATATTATGGCCAGGATGCGCAGAAGCATCTGGAGTTGATTCAGCATTTTATAAAAGAAAATCCGGAGTTAATGTCCCCCGGTTATTCCTTGGATATGACGGGCAAAAGCTTTGTCGTTGCGGCATCGGGCGACAAAATAGACGTATCGGAGAGGCCTTACTTCAAATCCTTGTCGGAGGGTAAGTTAACCGTAAGCGATCCTCTCGTGAATAAAGTAGACCCTTCCAAGGTATCGATCGTTATTGCGGCACCGCTTATGCAAAACGGCAAGGCTTACGGATTCTACATATTTGGTTATGAAATAAATGCGGCAGCGGCAATCGTTCGGGATACGAAGGTTGGCGAGACCGGGTATGCCATTCTGCTGGACAGCAACGGGCTTGTCGTCAGTCATCCCAGCTCGGATCTGGTCATGAAGAAAACGGTATACGACATGAACATGCCAGAAACGGTAAAAGCGTTTGAGCTGGCAAAGGAAGGTAAGGATACGAGCTATTCTTATACCTTTAACGGCGTGAAAAAAATCGGGTATGCTGAAGCGACGCGTAACGGTTATGTGATTCAATTGTCCATTTCCGAAGATGAAGCGATGCAGCCCGTTGCGAACATGCTTTGGAAAACAATTGCCGTTGCCCTGATCGTAACCCTGCTGGCGCTTGTCGCTACTTATTTCTCCGCAAACCAAATGGCGAAGCCGATCGTTTATATCTCGAATGTCATCAAAGTGCTCGCAAGCGGCGACTTAAGGCCAAGACTGGAAGTGAAGGCGAAAAACGAGCTTGGCCAGCTTGCAGGCAACATGAACGATATGCTGGATTCGTTCTCCGGCACCATTGGCAAAGTAAGCTCCGCCGCGGAACAGCTTGCCGCTTCCTCCGAGGAGCTGACCGCCGCATCCGTCGATTCCGTCGATATTTCAAGCCGCATCGGAGATGCGATACATAACGTTGCGACGGCCGGAGAGAATCAAATGATCTCTGCCGAGCAGACCTCGACCGCCATGGAAGAGATGGCATCGGGCGTGCAGCGGATTGCGGAATCTTCCTCCGTTGTCGCCGAAGCTTCGCAGACTTCGCTCGACGAGGTTCAGCTTGGCCAGGTTGCCGTCACGCATGCCGTTGAGCAAATGAAGCTAATCCATCATTCCGTAGGCAAATCCGCTGAAGAAGTTCGGGAGCTCGAGCTCAAATCGAACCAGATCGGCAATATCGTGTCCGTCATTCAGGAAATTACGAATCAGACGCAGCTGTTGTCGCTTAATGCCTCCATTGAAGCGGCCAGAGCAGGAGAGCATGGCAGAGGCTTTGCCGTTGTAGCCAATGAAGTGAAGAAGCTTGCCGAGCAGTCGGCTCAATCCGCCGCCGAGATTACAACGCTGATTAAGGAAGTCCAAGGCACGACCCTTCGTGCAGTACATGCGATGAATCAAGGCGTTGGCGATGTGGAGATTGGTTCCGAGCTCATTAACGAAGCGGGCGAGGTGTTTGGGCGCATGACGGCAACGTTCCAGGAAATCTCGAGTCAAATTCAGGAGGTATCGGCTGCATCGGAGCAAATGTCCGCGGGTACGGAAGAGGTTACGGCCTCCATGACCGAGATCGTAACGATGACGCAGTCTACGCATACCCATTCCCACAGCATCACGCAAGGCTCTCAGAAGCAGCTTGCTTCCATGAAGGATATTTCGGCATCGGCCGAGGATCTGAGCCATATGGCGCAGCATTTGCAGGAAGTGCTGTCGAAATTCAAGACAACTTAGAAGCTTTTGATTATTAAGGCCGAAAATGGTACAGTATGAAAGGATATCCATCCGCGATTTCATATTAATCCTACGAGGAGAGATCAAGATGTCAGTTGATGCTTATTTGAATTTTGATGGAAATTGCCGAGAAGCGGCGGAGTTTTATGCAGAAGTATTTGGTTTGGACAAGCCAAAGCTGATGACTTTTGGCGAAGTGCCTCCGCATCCGGATTACCCATTGCCCGAAGAAGCGAAAAACCTGATTATGCACACTCGTCTGAACATTGGCGGGAGCAACGTGATGTTCTCCGACGTATTCCCCGGCATGCCTTTTATTGTTGGCAACAACATTACGCTGGCTTACGTAGTGGATAACGAAGATCAAATTCGTTCCGCCTTTGATCAACTGAAAGTTGGCGGCACAATCGTGATGGAGCTGCAAGAGACGTTCTGGAGCAAATTGTACGGCCAAGTGACCGATAAATTCGGCATTCAATGGCAGTTCAACCTCGGAATGAGCGAATTCTAATAGTAATCTAACAAAAATAGCGGGAACCAGTCGTCTGTTAGGACAGACACTGGTTCCTTTTTTGTCATCGGTTAAGCGTGGTTTAGAAGGGAGTAGATATACGTATCATGCGGCGTATCGTTCTGAACCATATAATCCCGCAGAATTCCTTCTTGTTCAAATCCCATCTTCGCCAGTAATTGAGCGGAAGCTTTGTTCTCCGTAAAAACAACAGCGCCAATTCGATTAAGCCTGAGCTCATTAAATCCGTATTTAATCACCTGTGCTACGTACGGCTTCAGACGTATAACCCATTCTCCAATAATCGGGGTGGACTTCATAACCTAGTTCCGCCCGTCTGTGTTTGGGGGAGAGGAGATTAAATCCGATCGTTCCGATTAAACCGCCGGTTTCTTTTCTTTCGATTCCCCAACGTATCCCGCGTTTTTCTATGTAGCTTGCGGAGAAGAAATCAATAAGGGCTTGTGCCTGGCCGACCTGCTCAAAAGGTTCTTGTCCGTAATAACGCGTAACATGCGCATTCGAGAAACAAGCAAAGACGTCATGAACATCATCGCTGGTCAATTCTCTCAAGAGCAGCCGGTTTGTTTCTAAGACAGGAAACATGCTTTTCCCCCTCTGTACAGCGAATAGTTAACCCAAATGAAGTGTATCACACTTTGCAAAACAGGAACAAATGTTCTATAATAATCGTATGACTACGACTAAGAGATTATCGAAGAGAGGTACTCCTTTGGCTGAGCCGTTAAAAGATATGTATGATGAGGCCTTCCTGCGGCAATTCGCGGATAAAGTGCTGGCCGTATACCCGGCGTTTAATCAAGAAGCTTTTGTATCCGACGTATTAAATGATGAATGGGAACAATTACAGCTGAAAGGGAGAATCCGGCAAATCTCCACTGTTCTTGGCAGGCATTTGCCGTCAGACTATATGGGAGCCCTTGATGTCCTATATGCGATATGTGAGCAATGCAGCGGATTCCCGTATTTGTTCTTCCCCGATTTCGTAGAGGTGTATGGCGGCGCCGAGGAGCATTGGGAGTTATCCATGCAGGCGCTGGAGAGATTTACGACGAAATCATCGGCCGAGTTCGCCGTGCGCGTGTTTCTGATCCGGGATCCCGAGCGGATGATGCGCCAGATGCTGGCATGGGCCAGTCATCCGAATGAGCATGTGCGAAGATTGGCAAGCGAAGGCTGCAGGCCGCGTCTACCCTGGGGACAAGCTCTTCCCGTATTTAAGCGGGACCCTTCGCCGCTTCTTCCCGTGCTGGAGTTGTTAAAGGAAGACCCATCCTTGTACGTCCGCAAGAGCGTCGCAAATAATCTGAACGATATTGCCAAGGATCATCCGGATGTGGTGTTACAAATAGCGCGCCGCTGGCAGGGACATCACGCTTATACGGATTGGATTATCCGCCATGCTTGCCGCAATCTGGTCCGTCAAGCAAATCCGGAGGCACTGGCGATTTTTGGTTATGCGATGTCGGAGGATTCCGCTCCGATTGTCATCTCTGCGGATCTTCAGGCCAGGCCGTCCGCCCTGGAGATCGGGGATAGCTGCAGACTGGAATATGCCATTCAGGTCCAGGAGGGAGAGCCGCTGCATATTCGGATCGAGTACGGAATAGATTTCGTGAAATCCGGAGGCAAGACGTCCCGCAAATTGTTCCTGCTATCGGACAAAACCGTTCCGGGTGGCTCGTCGTTATCGGGCAGCAGAGTCCACCGGTTCGCAGATTTATCCACCCGCCGCCATTATGCGGGAGAGCATCGTATCGTGTTAATGGTAAACGGTGTGGAAGTCGCAAATACGGCAATTGACCTGCGTGCAGCAGCTTCGGAATAGAAGGAGAAGAGCTATGCTATGGCCTTAGGCCTTGGCATAGCTCTTTATTTCGAATTGGTAGAAGGCTGCAGGGTACGTCTCCATTGCAAGTCTCTCTCGGACCAGCGTGAATCCATGCTGCTCGTAAAATTGCCGGAGAGAGGTTCGGTCTGCTGCACAATCCAGCTTCAGATAACGTTTATGCAAGGCGTGTGCGGCATTCTTGGCATAGGCAAGCATGTTGCCGGATAAACCGGTTTTGGAATATTCCCTTCTAATGCACAGCTTGTGAAGATACAGGGCATCGTTCAGATGATCCTCCGGCCAGAAGAAGCTGTCCTCTTCCTGCAAAATCATGACGGCAGCGATTTCTCCGTCAATAAAAGCCCCGTAAAAGTTGTCAAGGGTCAGACCATCCATCAGAAGATGCGCTTGGAGGTCGGATTCATCCCACATCGGAATTTTGTTAGCGGCAATCCATTTTGCTCCTTCGGTCAGAACATGAATAAAAGGTTCCAGCTCGGAATCTCGAATGCTTCGAATAGTAATTTCCATTAGGGTTAACCTCTTCCGGCATGATTTTAAAAGGAAATCATTCCGCCCCGTTCATCAAATACGGCAGTAGGATTCCACGCGACTTCCCACAAATTATTTTCCGGATCCGCGAAATACGCCGTACGGCCTCCCCAGAAAGCATCGCTTGGCTCGCGGAAGATTGTTCCGCCAATCTCAGAGATTTGTTCGATGACAGAGTCTACTTGCGAAGGCTCGTCTACATTAATGGCATAAGAAACGGCTCGGTAGGCTTGTTTGTCCTGCGTGAAAGTTACTCCGGCATCCTTGGCTAATTCCTCAATCGGGAATAAAGACAAAATGACGCCTGCCGTCAGAAAGGCAGCATAGTTATCTGAGCTGGTCTCCGTTTCTTTCCACCCTAACTTCTGGTAGAAAGCACGAAGCGAAGGCAAATCATAAGCTCCAATCGTTATCAGGCTAACTCGTTGAGGAATCATTGGGAGGACCTCCTAATCAGAATGATCAAGCTTTGGACTCTTAAATGGAATATGGCTCCAATTATATCTCCTCGGATTTTGCAGTGGCAATAGGGAAATCCGATCAAACAGTTATGTTAAAAAGCTTTACTACGTAAATATATAGGTGGTAGACACAGGAGCGTTCGTTACGTTAAGCCTTGATATGTTCAAGATGTGCGGGGAGGTGAGAATTTTTTGAAACGCCGAAAGACAAGCAGAGGCGGTTCGGGAACCTCGAGAACGAACAAAGACAAAATAAAAGGCTTTGGTGAAGAGACAGGTACGGTTCTGCTGTTGCTCCAAGAACTAAGGGCTATTATTCCTTATGTGCTGCAAGAAGGTGCACCTGAGCAGGTTATGGCGCTTTTTCGTGAGATTACAGGCAAACTGTTGGAAATATCGGAAGACTCGAGAATAAAAAACGCGAATAAAGCCCGGCTCGAAGCCCGATTAGAACGACAGGCGCTACTGGTGTGACGGGAGTTACTGGAGTAGGGGCAACTGGAGCCATAGGTGCGACAGGAGCGACGGGCGAGACGGGAGCAACGGGTGCAACAGGACCAACGGGAGCAACAGGTGCAACAGGAGCGACGGGAGCAACGGGAGCTACAGGTGCTACAGGTGCTACAGGAGCAACGGGAGCTACAGGTGCTACAGGTGCTACAGGAGCAACGGGAGCAACAGGAGCCACGGGTGCAACAGGAGCGACCGGGGTAACAGGAGCGACGGGTGCAACGGGAGTAACAGGAGCAACGGGTGCAACAGGAGCGACGGGCGAGACAGGAGCCACAGGAGCCACGGGAGCAACGGGAGCAACAGGGGCAACGGGAGAGACTGGTGCAACAGGAGCGACGGGAGCCACAGGAGTGACAGGAGAGACCGGGGCAACAGGATCGACGGGAGCAACGGGAGCTACAGGTGCTACAGGTGCTACAGGAGCAACGGGAGCTACAGGTGCTACAGGTGCTACAGGAGCAACGGGAGCAACAGGAGCCACGGGTGCAACAGGAGCAACGGGCGTAACAGGAGCAACGGGTGCGACAGGAGCAACGGGCGTAACAGGAGCAACGGGTGCAACGGGCGTAACAGGAGCAACGGGTGCAACAGGACCAACGGGAGCAACGGGAGCAACAGGAGCGACGGGAGCAACGGGAGCAACCGGGGTAACAGGAGCGACGGGAGAGACCGGTACAACGGGAGCGATGGGTGCAACAGGAGAGACTGGTGCAACAGGATCGACGGGAGCGACGGGAGCCACAGGAGTGACAGGAGAGACCGGGGCAACAGGATCGACGGGTGCAACAGGAGTGACGGGCGAGACAGGAGCCACAGGAGCCACAGGAGCCACAGGAGCAACGGGAGCGACGGGCGAGACAGGAGCCACAGGAGCAACGGGAGCAACGGGAGCAACCGGGGTAACAGGAGCGACGGGCGAGACAGGAGCAACGGGAGCCACGGGAGCCACAGGAGCTACGGGTGCCACGGGAGCGACTGGTGCAACGGGAGCGACGGGGGCAACCGGTGCTACGGGGCCAAATATATTGGCTGAAGGGTTCTCGGGATTTATAGGTACGCTCAATTTAGCGGCTAGTCAGCAGCTAACCAATTGGTCGACGGCTGCTCCATATTTTCCAAGCGCGAGCTTTAATGCGGCTACAGGGAATTATACGGTTCCCGCTACGGGCAGATACGAGATTTTGGCTACGATTAACTACTCGACTACCGCGGCCATAACGTTATCGCTAGGAGCAGGCGTCAATCCGGCCTTTGCCGTTCAGCGGACTTCTCCTACGGCAACAATACTTATCAGCGGATTATTCCCTCTCCTCAACATCAATGTAACCCTTCTAAACTTAAGGGCGATCCTGGGCAACGGAACCGTTACCTTATCCGGGGATGTTACCTTAAACGCTGGAGATGTGGTCGGGTTGTTTTATAACGCTGATGGTCTAGCCATTTCATTGATATTAGGCGGGGCCAACTCCGGAGGTATTGTATGGAGCATGCACCGCATAACGTAAATTTGAAAAAGCAGCAACAGGACTAACATCCAAAGTGCTACTTTTTTTGTCCAGTTTAGCTTTATCGTAATACTTTTGCCATGTTCGTACATGGGGATATATGTGAAAATCCGGTTATAAGTCGTTGATGAAAAGGGGATGAACCAGAATGGCAATCATGCAGTTAAAATCCACAAATCCGAAATTCTCTTATTTGATAAAGAAAAATCCAGGTGCCGGCATGCAAATTCGATCCATTCGAAAAGGAATTGCTTACGGCTGGTATACCGAAGACTTGGCTTACAGCATCTACTTCAAGGATGCAGATAACGAGGTTTCCTATAAAGAAAATGAGCAGGAGCAATTCGAATATTTGAATGTTTCCCGTTATAATACACAACTCTTTCCCTTAAATGCGATAAATGAATTTTTCTCTGCTCCCTATAAAACCCGCCATGAGCAAGATACGGAGGGATATGAGCATAGCTTCCATATCAACATGATCCATGTGGAATGGATCCGTTATATCGATCTTTTCGAGAAGCATATGAGGGATTGCCGATTCGAGCGCCAGCTTTTATCCAGCAAGAGCTATTCGCTAACGATTACAACGGAAAATAGCCTCTATCATCTGCTTCATGTGGTTAGCGTACTATGCTTATTCCTTGCGATGTCCGGCAACGAGTATACCGATATTAACGATGAGGTCCTGGACAAATACATTTCCAGCATTCAAGTAATTGATGCTCCCTTCTACATTCGCAGCATGTTCGCAAGAAGCTTCCTGACATCCAAGACGAAATTCTGGAAGTATAAAAAGGCTCTGGAGAGCACGGACCGATATGCTATTGATTTCGAATTTGGCGGAACGGCGTTCCAGAGAAGAAATTACATCGGCAGTTCCCTGAAATTTGATAAGTCTGTTGTGGATATCGGCTGCGGGGAAGGCTTTTATGCTATCCCGTTCGCGAAAAAGACAGAGGGCAGCTATTATGCAATCGATATTAACGAGGAATTGCTTGAGATTGTAGGAAGAAAAGCTGGCGCGAAAGAGATCGACAATATTGCGCTCTACCGGTCCGTTGCCCATTTTCTCGAGGAGTACAACGGAGAACGGGTCGACATTATCTTGACCGAAGTAATCGAGCATATGAGCGAGGAAGAAGCGAAGCGATTCATCCAAATGATCTGTACCCATATCGATTTTGACCAATTTATCATTACGACGCCTAATGCCGACTTTAATTCCTATTACGAGCTCCAGCACATGAGACATGACGATCATAAATGGGAGATGGGGCAAGAGGAGTTTCGGCAATGGTTTGCGGATGTAATGGTAGAGGTTAAATGGGATGTTGAATTTATCGCGATTGGGGATGGCGTGAACAGCATCCGAACAACACAAGGCGTTATTTTGAAGAGAAAGGGAGCCTGACCATGGAAATCTTAACAAAAATGCATACCATCTTTCTGATGGTTGGTTCGACGGAATGCGGGAAGTCAACGTTTGCCAATGAGATCTTAATACCCGGCCTGCAGTTCCAAGATAAGGAAAGGGGCGTTAAATCCAATATTCAATATTTGTCTTCCGATGCCATTCGGCAGGAAGTACTGGGCTTTGACTATGACAAGTATGACCGGATTATGATGGAGGCAAGCGATCAGGCGTTTCAATTGTTGTTTGCCAAGCTGAAGCTCGTGACCTCATTCCCTGTCAATGCGGAGTTTGTCATTGTAGATACAACGGGATTGGCCGATGATTTCCGCGCAAAGGTAAGGGATATTGCGCATATGAACAATTACAATGTTGAAGTTATTCTATTCGACTACAGAAACCGTGCCGATTACTACGCCTCCGAGCGATCCAAGAAGCTGATTACCGCGCATATCAATCGTCTCAAAACAGAGGTTCTGCGATCCTTATCCAAAGAAGGCTATTCCGCTGTCCATAAGATCAGGGCGAAGGACTTCTACTGCGCAGCGGAAAAGAAAGCCAATCAGGATTACCGAGTTACGATTGAGAATTTGAATGAATATCTAACAACCGCGCTGCCTGACCGGCACAAGTATATTGTTGTGGGCGACATTCACGAGTGTCTGGATACGTTCAAAAGCCTGCTGCTCAGCCATGGCTATCAGATTGAAGGAAACACGCTAACTCCAACGGACCGCGTGAAAAATACGAAAATCGTGCTTGTTGGAGACTGGATTGATAAAGGGAAACAAACCAGGGAAACGATACAGTTTCTGTATGCGAATCAGGAGCATTTCTATTTTGTGCTGGGCAATCACGAGAACTTCGTCCATAAATATTTGAAAGGGGATGTGCATGGCGTTGACGAGGAGCTGCTGCATACGTACTTTGATTCTACTCAGGTATTGGCAAATGATCCCGAATTGCTTAAGCAATTTCATCAGCTGGTAGCCGTTTCGAAACCGTTCTACCGTTCTGTCGGGACAACCGGAGCTTCCTTTTATGTTACTCATGCCCCATGCCGTAACAAATATATCGGCAAGCTGGATGCGAATTCGGTCCGTCATCAACGGAATTTCCGAATGGACCGCGAGTTGGACTTAGAGCCCCAGTTAGCCTTCCTGGAGGAAGACGCGGTGAGCAATTACCCGTTCCACGTATTCGGACATGTTGCGGCCAAGAATGCTTTCCGGATAAAAAATAAAGTCCATGTGGATTCGGGCTGCGTTCACGGTAACGCTCTGACTTCCGTGAGCCTATCCTTTAAACCTTTCTTCAAATCCCAAGCTTCCGAGCAGGCTTATATGACAGAGGAACTCAAGCCATTATTTGTTTCGGAGCGAAAAGTAGCGATTCAGGATTTGGGTGAAGATGAGATGCGCCGCCTCCGTTACGCCAGCCGTAACAAGATCAACTATATTTCAGGGACGATGGCCCCGGCAGATAAGGATGATGCGGCTGGCCAGCTGGAATCCATCGGAAAAGGCTTGCAATATTATGCGGACCGGGGCGTGAAGGAAGTTGTTTTGCAGCCGAAATATATGGGTTCAAGATGCAATATTTATCTCTATCCAAATGCGGAACAATGCTTTGCAATTAGCCGTAACGGCTACAAAATCAACAAAGTAGATTTAACCGGAATCTATTCCGATCTGCTTGGCAAATTCGGTAGCTACATGAAAGAAAACGATATCGAAATGCTTCTGCTTGACGGCGAGCTTCTCCCGTGGGAAGCCATGGGAGAGGGGCTCATTAAGCGGCAGTTCAAGCCTATTGAAAAGGCGCTGGAGTCCGAGCTGGCTTTTTTACGGAAGAACGGATTTGAAGCCGCTTTTCGCCAATTAACGGATGAGTATCGCGAAAGCGGATTCGAACAGGATCAATATCGCATGCCAAAGGCGGGTCTAAGCGAAAAATACGGCTCATCAACGTATCAGAACTATAAATATCTGCATTCAGTTATCGACGCTTACATGCCATTAGAGGTTCATCAGCAGGCATACGAGACTTATAAACAGCAGATGGAGCTTTACGCGGAGGCTGGCGAGCTTGCTTATAAACCGTTCGCTTTGCTGAAAATCATCTACGCTACAGGACAAGAAGAGATCCCCAGCGGAAGAACCTCCGAGATGTACCGCTTCCTCTCCAATGACGAGTTCTTGTTAATTGATTTGAATGATGCGGAGGCAGTTCTTCAGGCGGAAAACTTCTTCTCCAAGCTGACGGTGGAGCAGAAGATGGAAGGGGTTGTCATCAAGCCTGAAAGCATGCAGGAAAACGTTGTTCCGTTCATTAAGGTTCGTAATGCCGAATATTTATCCATCGTTTACGGGTATGATTACCGGTTCCCTCATAAATACAAAAAGCTGATGAAGCAAAAGAATGTCAGCCAGAAGCTCCGTACTTCGGCCAAGGAATATCGGATCGGCCGGCAAATGCTCGCAATCCCGTATGTTGAAATATCGCCGGAAAACGCACGCTACAAAGAAGTCGCGGCAAGTCTGTTGTTTGAAGTGGCCAAGGAGAAGGAGATGGATCCAAGGCTATAGGATGGAGCATAGCCTAAAGCGCACCCAGGCGGGTGCGTTTTCTATTTCTAATGTACAGACAAGCTGCCTTTCCCATTTATATAATTTAGTAGTAAATGATAGAAGGGTGAAGCGACATGAGCGATGGATTAACGGGTTATACGGGACTTACGGGGATGACAGGCCCTCCAGGGCCGCAAGGTATTCAAGGTCCGCCGGGACCAACCGGCTTAACTGGAAAAACGGGCGCAACAGGTCCGGCTGGACCGACGGGCCCAACGGGGTTAACCGGATTAACAGGACCAAGAGGACCGCAGGGGATACCCGGCCCGTTTGGGAGTCCTTTTACTAGCTTTGGAGATGCGGGAGTCTCGGAGGTTAAGCTGGTGGCTGGTGAACCGCTTGAGGTTACAGTCATGTATGAATGGGAGAATGCAGATCTGGAGGACGGCTCCCTTGTTGTTCCTGATGCAGGCTTATATCTCCTGTCGTACTCCGTTAACGTTACGGTGCCGCCGGTATCGGAAGTGACTTTTATTCTGGCCGTAAACGGAGAGTTCATAGACAAAACAAGAGGACGACTGGCCAATGGGGAAAATAACGATATTATTACGGTTGGAGTGAGCAGAACGCATGTATTGACGCTGCCGGGGAACTCCGCTATAGCTTTAACCGTCGAGAGTATAACCGGCAGCATTGCAGCGTTCGAGCCGGTTATTACGGTTATCAAGCTTAGAGAAGCTTAAAGGATTTCCAGTATTTTATAATTAGCTCGCTTGTGCTATTCTCTTGTTATCATGCACGATAAGGATGAAGCAGATGGCGGTGCCTGAAATAGCGCAAGAGATTACGGATCATTACCTGGCCAGAATCCAGAAAGAATTGCCTGACATTTTGACAGCCTTCTATCTGTTTGGATCGGTATCGCTCGACGCCTTTCAGGAAGGATTAAGCGATTTGGATTTTGCGGCTGTTACAAGTCGGAAGCTTACGAATCAGGAAGTGCGGATTTTGGAGCTGATTCATCATGATCTGGAGATCAGCTTCTCGAAAATCAGCATGGACGGCAGATATGTATGGGCGGTAGATTGGGAGAACCTGGGAGACATGGCCTGCCCTTATTATTACTTTAATGGCGGCAAGCTTGTTGGCGTTGAACAATTGTATAAAGATTCCGTGGATGCCTTTCAAATCAAACAATACGGTATTCCCATTCTTGGCCGCGATCCCCGTACCTACAGCTATTTGGTTGATTGGAGCGTATTAACCAGGAACATGAAATCCAATCTCGAGCATTATTGGCTGAATTGGAAAAGAAAAGCGGAGAAGTTTCCATCCAAGCCTTATTTCGGGATGTTCTTTAAAGGCTGGATGATCGAGTGGGGAGTACTAGGCGTCTCCCGTATCTATTATTCGATAAGGGAACAAGACCTGACCTCGAAGACGGGAGCAGGTCACTATGCTTTGCAGCATGTCCCGAAGCGATGGCACCGTATCTTGCGGGAATCCATTAATCTGCGTGACGGTACCCGAAAATCCCTGTATCGATCTGCCATCAGGCGCAGACAGGATGCCTTAGCCTATATGGACTACATGATTAAGGAGTGTTTGAATGAATAAGATTACTGCCATCATCTTTGACCTGGACCAAACTTTATTGGATAAACATGAATCCTTAATCCGCTTCGCAAATCATCAGTATGAGGCTTATGCGCTGGAAGCTTTCCGTATAGACAGAGAGGATTTTGTTCAGAAGTTTACTGAAATGAATCATGTCGTCCGGCCGAAGGAAGAGGTATATAAGGAGCTAATCGAGATTTTCGGCATCGACAGCTCTCTGCTTGCCGTTATGCTCGAGGATCTGAACCGGAACTTTTCGGACTATGCCATCGGCTATCCGGGCCTCGTAACCATGCTGAGCGAGCTAAGAGATGCCTCGTTCAAATTGGGAATGATCACGAACGGAAGGGCCTTTTATCAACGGAGCAAAATCCGTGCTTTGGGGATCGAGAGTTATTTTGACGATATTGTCATTTCGGAAGCGGTTGGTTTAAGAAAACCCGATCCCGCCATATTTCAATTATCCTTGTCTAATCTGAAGCTGGCTGCAGACCAGGCTGTATTTGTTGGAGACAATCTGAAGGCAGATATCATGCCGGCAAAAGAGCTTGGGATGAGAACCATATGGAAGCAAAGGGGAACCGGCCATGAGCATGCGGATATGGTCTGCGATGATTTGTCAGCGCTTCCTGAGCTGATTCAACATTTGATGCAAACAAAAACCGGGTAACACATGCGTGTTCCCGGTTTTTTCTATGCCTTCGGCTTATTGGCAGCCAAGAACTTATCCATCTCTTCGCGGTTCTCATTGTCATCGGAAGGCACCGTGTTCGTTACACCCCAATAATCCCGCTGGACCGTATCTTTGTTAGGGAATGCATATAAGTCCAGATCGTGCAAAATACGGTGCATGAAGCGAAGCGCTTCCGGATCATGCTTCTCTCGGGCGATATTGGCAAGAGCGGTTAAGTTGTTCATATCGATCTGCAAGCCTTGAACGCCTGTCAGAGTTTTTCCGATTTCTTCGTAATTTTTCGTATCGAACACTTCTGTCGCCAGGAACTCATCCCAGGCCGTATCCATTTCGGCCTTGAAATTATCCAGGCCGCCGCCAGTTACCTTGAGATCAAAGGCAGCGTGATATTCCTTTATTTTGGCTATCGCTTTGCCTTCTGCGGAATCCGCGGCAAAATCCACCTTCGGAACCTGAAGAGGCTGACCCTTTACGGTTGAATCTGTTGCTGTATCGGACGCTTCAGTCTTGTCTCCATCCCCCATGGCTTTAAGAACATAATTAGCGCCAATGGCACCAGCTCCGCAAATGAGAACAAAAGCGATAGCAGCGCCAATGAGATTTTCTTTAACTCGCAATGTATAAATCCTCCTTAGCTGACTGTGTCGATTGTAACGTTTAGTGTACCAAAATATGATCTCGTATGGAAATATACCGAAGTGTCCAATCCTTCTGCCCGTCAAGCCAAAATATCGGCTCCGAAATAGGCCATAAGAGCGATAAAGAAGGAAATGATCATAGTGACGATGCCGCCTAGCTTGCAGGTGAAGTAATAAAAATCGCTCGGCTCCGCATCAGCGGAATAAACGGAACAACCTTATGTGATGGTAATTGGAGTAAGCCGCCTTTACCAGCATGTCAGGCGTATACAGCTCTTCATTGCTGCCTAGTATTCGTTCTCCATTCGAGTAAGCCATTACGCTTGCGTAGACAGGTTCGCCATTGTCATCGAATTGATAAATATCCCCGGCAATATCCTGAACGGTATACACTTTACCGGTGGGGTAGCTAAGCTTATATTCCTTGATACCGCCCCCGTCAATTCTTGTAATCACATAATCGGCTGCCTGGATGGTTACAATCCGGTCCAAACCGTTCAGCTGCACCTCGATAGGCGGTCCGCTCCAACTGCGATAAGTAATGACATTCCCCTGTTTGCTATCGAAGGAGTATGTTTTGTTGTTCACTTCGAATATATGCTTCGTAAAGTACGGCCAGGATAAGACGGTCACAATGACTAGCAGGGCAAGCACTTTATATGTCAAACGGCGTGTGGATGGCTACTGGCTTTTGAACCAAGTGATCATAGA
The DNA here is from genome assembly GCF_023715145.1 of Paenibacillus glycanilyticus. GTDB lineage: Bacteria > Bacillota > Bacilli > Paenibacillales > Paenibacillaceae > Pristimantibacillus > Pristimantibacillus glycanilyticus_A. The sequence goes on from NZ_JAMBNP010000002.1 coordinate 857,362, forward strand.
AATAATCTTCCCATCTTCCTGATTTATACAATTGTACGTATTTTTTACGGGATGGTTGCGGTGAGCTTGCGATAAAAAGGGAGGACCTCAGCTATCCGCTGAGGTCCGTTTGCTTGATGAGTTAGGATTCCGGGTAAAACCGGAATGATTTGAAGTTAAATTGACTGCCCGGCAAGAAGATGAAGGTGACCGTCCGGAGACCGGTAATACGCTCCAATGCGTACTCTCTATCGCAATAGTCTTCCGAGTATGCAAACTCTACAAGCTGCTTCGCATCGCCGTCAGGTCCGCTGAACAAGACATGAATCGTATTGTTGTCGATTGGGGATTGACCGCAAATAACAAGCTTGCTGGTACCTGTAACCCCGAAGTCCATATCCCGGAACACCAGCGAGACGTTGTTGCCGATGTTCTCAATCGCCGTACCCGTCAAAGTATACGTATCCCCGTAAATCTGATTGTTCTCCAGTGCCTCCAGATGTTCGAATGCCCGGATGGCTTTCTTGAACTGGAAACCCTTCAGATGGATTTTCCGCTGCAGGACAAAGCTCAGCGATGTTATTCCTTTGAGACGCCGAGGCAGGCGGTAGGTTTCCTCCTGATAGACATTCCATTTGGTTGGCTTTTGATAGGTTAATTGCGTAAGCAAGGAAGCAGTTGGCTCGCCCGGAACGCCTTCCCAGACCGCAATAGTGAAGCGCTCGCTGTCAAGTGAGAAGATCGGTAACGTGATCTCGTCTGTCCCGTAACTTCCGAAGTCAATAGGTTCAAAGCAAATCCAGCTCTCTTCGTCTCTGCTTGTCGCCACGCCACGTTCGTTGCCGTTGGTCAGATTGCGGCTGTTCTCGCTGTGGTAGCCCGCAGACACAAATTCATAGGGATTAAGAAAGGCTTGACCAATTCCGTCAATCCGAAATTCCATCAAGGAGTACTGTTGTATGTTGTCCGAGCCGTTTCGGGTTGCGCAGCGGATATAGAAATCGCCGTCGCTTAAAGCGGATACTTGTGCTTGATGACCGGCTGCTTGAAGACTCGCGATATTCGCATCCACTCCGGCTGCGTTCGTTACCCGCCATTCAACCTCTTGATAAGTGGCATTGCTTGGATGAATGACGACTTGAACGGGCACGCTGCGATTATCCGATGATAAGGCATGACCCTCGGGACAAATAATCTCCAGCTTGCGCACGGGAATTTCATCGGACACCGGAGATGCAGCCGCGGTCGCAAATGCAGCCTGCCTTGGCGCATAAGAATAAAGAGTATACTCATCGCCTGTTGCTGCTGGAGCGGGCGGGACAGAAGTGAGCGTTACTTCGCCTGTTGTTAAGCCTTTGGATAAGCCGCGGACAATAATGGCTCCGCTCTCCAGCGTTGGTGCAATGACAGCCAAAAGCTTGCCGCTGAACAGGCGGCGGTTCGTGCCCTTGTACGAATCGTAATCGGTGCTGTCTCCGTTATCGAGTCCAACGAGCCGTCCGGGGCCTTCAACGGTGACATGGATGCGATTGCTCGCGTTCGCTACGCGAAGTCCGTCTTGGTCAAGAGCCGAGATCTCGATAAAGATCAGATCCGAGCCGTCTGCCGTGAAGGTTGTTTTATCCGGAGACAGATGGACAACGGCAGCATCTCCAAAGGAGGATTGAATATCCGTTGCTATCGCTTTGCCGGATTCATCGTATGCAACGGCCCGAAGCACGCCTTTGGCATACGGGATCTGCCATTCGCCAAGCAGCTGCTGGCCATGGGCATGATCAATGTCATACGTTCCTAGGGAGTTATCATTGAAGAAAAGCTCAATCCTTGGCGCATTCGAGCAAACGCGAACATCGATGAGCTGTCCTTCGGAAAAATCCCAATACGGGAAAATATGGACCATCGGCCGCGCTATATAATCCGTCCACTCCGCTTGGTAAATGTAGAAGGCATCCTTTTTGAAGCCGGCTGTATCGATCTGTCCGAAGTAAGAGTTTTTTGTATGATAAGGCGTCGGCTCGCCAATATAGTCAAAGCCGGTCCACAGAAATTGTCCAAGCGAGAAGGCGGAATCGCGGTCTGCAATGATGCAGGCTTCCGTGCTTCTCGCCCCCCAGCTGGTAGAGCTGTTGCCAAGCGATGAGCATTGCTCATCGTCATCCGCGAGGACGGATTGGGCGAGGGGGAAGTGATAGATGCCGCGGCTTTGTACCGTCGAGCAGGTCTCGCTGCCATAGATGAACCAATCCGGATGCTCCTCATGATGCTGCCGATAATACTTGTCTCCATAGTTATAGCCCGCGAATTTCACCAGCTCGGCGCATTTCTGAGCATTCTCCCAAGGCATATAGTTGGAGCCGATCGTTACGACGGCGTTGCGCTTCGGATCATGGTCATGCACCTTATCCCTGAGCCGGGCGGTCAGGATCTGACCGCGTTCATCAGCATGCGTATCATAGATTTCATTGCCGATGCTCCACATCAGCATGCTTGGATGATTGCGATCTCTGCGTACCCAGCTGGCAATATCTCTTTCCCACCAGTCCTCATAAAATCTGGCGAAATCATAAGGCGTCTTCGACCGCTCCCACATGTCGTACGCTTCGGAGACAATAAGCACGCCCATCTCGTCGGCCAGCTCCATCAGTTCAACGGCCGGCATATTATGGGCGGTGCGAATCGCATTGACGCCCATCTCCTGGAGGAGGGCAATTTGTCTTCTTAGAGCCGTTTTATTAACGGCAGCACCAAGGGAGCCAAGGTCATGATGCTGGCATACCCCTTGAAGCTTGACGTGGCGGCCGTTCAGGAAGAAGCCTTTTTCCGCATCAAAGTCAAAGGTGCGGAACCCGAAGGTCTGCTGCTCGCGATCGATAACCTCTCCACCTCGGATAAGCTCGGTTTGGAGCTTATAGCAGTTAGGCTGTTCAATATCCCAAAGCAGGGGATGAGGAACGGCAAGAACCTGATTAAAGGTTACGGTTGTGCCGTGTTCCGACTGCACAATGGCTTCGGTCTGCCCTATGGCAGCTGCGCTGGAATCCAGAATCGTATGGCGAAGCTTATATTCCGATGATGGGCCGCCTTGGGAGAAAACAACCTCGGTATCGATATCAACCGACCAGGTATCACCGCTGTTCTTGTTGGCTGAAATATAAATTCCGTCGGATGCCAGATAGGTATCCGTTGAGGTAAGCAGCCATACAGAACGGTATATGCCCGCGCCAGAGTACCAGCGGGAGTTAGGAGATTGATGAATGACCTGGACAAGGATTTCATTATCGCCGGCTGCTAGATAGGATGTCATATCAATCTCAAAGGTGGAGTAGCCGTTTTTCCAAGCACCGGCAGCACGACCGTTCACGTAGATCGTCGAGTTCATGTAAACGCCTTCAAATCGCAGCGCAATTCGAGTGTTCGAGTTAAGCTCGGCAACTTTAATCGTTTTGCGGTACCAGCCTACGCTGTTCTCATAAAGGTTGTTGGAATCATAGATTAGCCAATCATGCGGCAGGGTTACGGGCGACCAATCAACAGGATCTTCTATAATGGAATCGAGCTCCGTACCAAGCGGATGCTTGGAGAAATACCAGTCATTATTGAGCTTTTGTTTCTTGCTCATGGGAGAACTCCTTTCGGTCTTGGGATTCTAATTCGATAGTGGCATTCGATGATCTGGAGCGCAATGAAAAACAAAAAGAAGTAATATATTTGAAGGAAGTCATTTAATTCTCAAAGTAAATTTCAAGCAGATGATAGAATGGTATAATACTTAATGTTGCTTTAAAATTAATCAATAAGCCCCATTTTTGTATAACTATTGGAAGAACTCCGATGACAGAAGGGGAGATGAGAAATATGACTTCCATTCGATTGCTCTTATTGCATGCGAAAATTGCCCAGCAGGTTGTGGCTGTGCTCACAAGCGACGGGAAATGGTGGAGCGGGAAGGTTGAGAAGATTGAGGATTACCATGTGCAGCTGCGACTGGAGACGAACATCCTGATTCATGTGCCTATCGCCGTGATCGAGGAAGTAAGCAATCCCAAGCAGGCCAGCCGTTAATATTGTGCATGAAATGTCGGATAGGCAGGATCGGCTTTTGTTAATCTAGTGCTGAGGAAAGGAGGTAAGCGATGAATACGCTGGACAGCATGAATAAGGCCCTGAAGTATATCGAGGATCATCTGGCCGAGGAGATAGATCTCAAGGAAGCGGCTAAACGGGCGCACTGCTCGGAATATCATTTTTCACGGATGTTTTCTTTCCTGGCGGGAGTCACATTATCGGAGTATATCAGGCGCAGACGGTTAACGCTGGCGGCCTTTGACCTCATGAATTCATCCTCCCGGGTGATCGACGTTGCGGTCAAATATGGTTATTCCTCGGCGGATTCGTTCAATAAGGCATTCCAGGGTATTCACGGAATTACGCCGTCCGAGGCGAGGATGCAGGGGCAGCCTTTGAAATCTTTTCCTCGGATGTCCTTTCAATTATCGATAACAGGGGGAGACGAGATGAATTACCGGATTGAAGAGAAGGAAGCCTTCAGCGTTGTTGGCTTGATGAAGCGGGTGCCCATTGTATTTGAAGGAGTGAATCCCGAGATTGCCGCAATGTGGCAAAGTCTGAACGTAGAACGGATTAATAAGCTGAAGGCCTTGTCCAATGTAACCCCGAAGGGATTGTTAAGCGCATCGGTTAACTTCTCGGAAGGGCGCATGGAGGAAAAAGGGGAGCTTGATCATTATATCGGTGTTGCAACGACCGCGGCTTGTCCCGAGGAATTAAGCGAATTGAAGGTTGCGTCGGGAACCTGGGCTGTATTCGAAGCAGTAGGTCCGTTCCCGGCGACATTGCAAAACGTGTGGGGACGTATATATTCGGAATGGTTCCCTTCCTCGAATTATGAGGCGGCAGAAGGGCCTGAGATGTTGTGGAACGAACACAAGGACATTACGTCACCGACGTACCGAAGCGAGATCTGGATACCTGTTAAGCAAAAAGGATAGATCATGGAGAAAAGAAGGGGATCAATCCTCTTCTTTTTTCTTTACACGGGAACATATGTTTGCTAATCTGGTATTGGGTGTTATTTCCATATCTAGGGAGTGAACAAGCAATGAATAAGGCAAAGATCGAGAATTCACTTACTGTCTTGCTGGTATCGGATTTAGCTAAATCTCAAAGATATTATGAGGAAGCATTGGGCTGCGAGGTGAATGAGTACTGGGTCGTTCGGGATGATTTTGGCTTGGGATTTAAGCTTATTCAAGCGGAAAATAAACAGGATGTCAGGCCTAACAAGGGAGCTTGGAATACTTACGCTTACGTGCAAACCCAGCAGGATCTGGATGTGTTGTATGCGGAATTGCAGGCTAACGGGGCGGACATTGCCGCAGAGCCTGTTGTTACCGAACATGAATGGGGAGTATGGAAGGAGTTCTCGGTGCAGGATCCGGACGGTTATATCATCGGGTTTGGCTCCGGCAATAAGAAATAGCTGTAACAGGGAAGAACGGATGGGGCGAGAGGCTCCATCCGTTCTATGCTTATAGCAGCAATCCCCGGCTCTCGCAATCGGCGATAGCCGGGGATTGTGAGGTTAACCCTGCTTCAAACGAAGCATCATCGTCCAGAGATCGGAGGTCTCATAGCCGAGCCGCCAAGCGGCAACGCCGGCGAGGTCATATTTTTTCGCAAGGTTGATACGCGCTTGCACGGTGTTTGCATTCTCTGCCCAGAATACGTAGGTGAAGCCATCCTTCACGTATTTGTATTTGGTTTGGCCCGGAGTGGCCGGGTCAGAGACGCCAACGGCATTCGTATCAGCGATCAGTTGAGGAATCGCGCTCATCAGGACGGCACGGTTGCTGACGAGATTGCCCGATCCGTCTATTTTCCATTCCCGTACATAGAACGGGATACCGAGCATAAGCTTGCTGCGCGGTACGCCGTAAGCGAGGAATTGCTGAACGCCTTTTTCCACCCACGGCAGGCTGGCCACGGAGCCCGCGGTCGAGCTTCCGCTCCAATGCTCGTCATACGCCATAATGATGATGGTATCGACCGCTTTAGCAAGAGAGGCATGGTCGTAGGCGGTCAGATGATCCCAAGCCACATCGCCGCGAGGCAGGTCAATGGATACCTTCAACCCTTTGGCATGCGCTGCTTTCGAGAATGCCGTTACAAAGGCGGTATATTCATCCCGGTCTGTGCCGGCGATTTCTTCAAAGTCAATATTAACTCCGTATACGCCAAGAGCGGCAAGCTTGGCAACGAGACTTGAGATGAACAGCTGCTGCGCTTTCGAATCCGCAAGAAAAGCGGTTGTCATCTGCTTATCGAAGTCGTTGGACACAAGCGGCATCACTTGAATGCCTTGCGACTTCAGAGTGGTCACGATAGACGGATCTGACAGATCCGTTAATGCCCCGCTGCTGTCCTTAAGCTCGAACCAGGAAGGCGAATCAATGGATAAGCCTTGCGTGTTCGCTGTCTGGCTCAGTATCGTCTGGCTGTTGGACGAACCGTTCCACGCCAGATAGACAAGGCTCTTTGAATTGCTCCATAATTTACGGCCATCTGCGTTCATGACATAGCTGTTGGAGAATCCTTTTGCATAAGCGACGGCCGATGACCGGGTGAAGAAGGATTTCAGCTTGCTGTCTCCTTGATAGACCGACAGATAGGGAACGCTGGTCCACCAGGTTGCTCCGTCACGCTTGACCTCGGAATTGCCGAAATATTTGGCGTATTGCAAGGCCGGCTGCAGAGCAACAAAGGATTTAATCGTTTTCCCGCTTTGCTGCACGTCATAGGTCGGCACATTCGAGTGCACAACCAGGCCGGAAGCATTATTGACGACGGTGCTGCCCGGAACAGCCGCGGCTGCTTTTATGGCATCGTACAGAAAAGCATACGTTTTTGTCCCTTCAACCTGGACGTTATCTACCTTAATGGAGTAGATAGCGCTGCCGCTGCGTAATTTTTTCTCCGTTGCTTCCGTCATGTTGTCCCAAATCCAGCTGTTTGAGCCGAGTTCGATAATGTGGGAATTCGTCCAGCGCTTTGCTTCCTGCTTAGCTGCATCCAGGGTCGTAAAGCCCCAGCTTGCGTTCGTTTTGTCGCCTTGATAGAGCTGATAGTTCGGATAGGATTGATAAATCCAGCCCGGGCTTTCCAGGTCCCGGATATGTACGCCTTTCATCTTCTTGGCTGCGGCCAATGCCTCGTTGTACGTACGGTACTCCCATTTCATGCTGGAAGCTCCGCCTTGATAAATCTTGTACTTGGGAAAGTTGTCCCAAACCCACGCACGGCCCGTAATCGCTTCCACGTGACTGTACTCAAAACTTGACGCGTAAGCAATCGCCTGTTTATCGGTAGCAAATTCACGCAATGCACGATCGTTCTGATAGACGCGATACTTGGTCATTGTGCCGGAAACCGGGCTAGCTGCCATGCTGATCGCAGATGCACCAATCACTTGGGCAACGAACAGAAGCAGAATTGCCGCCGATAGTTTTTTGAACATGCTCCTCTATCACACTCCTCTCAAATTCTATTAATTAGACGCAATTGAGAGGGATAGGTTGCGATTATTTTCAGCTGGCTTTCAGGTGTAAATTATGGGAATAAATCATTGGGCCCGATTCAGATGGATAAAAGAGGTGGAAAAGAATAACAATAAGGGCATGCAGGAAAAAGCTGGATGAGGTGATGGGATGGCACAGCTGTTCGAGCGGCTGAATCTGAAGGAATGGCTGGACGGAGATGGCGTGGAGCCTTTGGAGCTTGAGAAGAGCCTGCGGGAAGTATGGGGCGTTAACCGGTATTTAGGCGGTAATCCGGCCTTGTTTGTTCATCTGCAGAGGATGATGCGAAAGCTTGCGCCAAGCGAGCCTATCCGAGTATTGGATGTAGCGACCGGTCTTGCGGATTTGCCGGTTGCTTTTATAGATTGGTGCAAAAAAAGAGGCAGGGACGTCTCGCTGGTGGCCGTGGACAACCATCCGCAAATCGTACAGCTGGCCGCCCGGCGGACGGATAAGTATCCTTCGATTGAGGTTATGCTTGCGGACGGCACGGCGCTGCCTTTCGAAGACCAAAGCTTTGATCTTGCCTTCTGCAATCTCGCGCTGCATCATCTGGACGAAGAGTCTGCGGTGAAGCTGCTGTCCGAAATGGCCCGAGTGACCCGTACGGGCTGGGTCGTAACCGATCTCGAGCGGCATCGGCTAGCTTATCTGTCGGCCAAGCTGCTGGCGAGGTTCGTATGGAAGAGCCCGGTAACCAGGCATGACGGACCGCTCTCGGTTCAGCGCTCCTTTACGCCGCAGGAAGCAAGGCAGCTGGTTGCGCGGGCGGGAGTAAATGCTGCCGTGCATAAGCATTTTCCATTCCGTCTTGCCGTGGTGGGTCATGAACGGGTATGACGTCATTGTGGTGGGAGCGGGACCGTCCGGAAGCGCTCTGGCCAAGCTGCTTGCCGCAAGCGGGGTGCGCGTATTGATGCTTGATGCAGAAGCATTCCCGCGGCGGAAGCCATGCGGGGAATCTCTAAATCCGGGCGCTGTAGCCGCACTTGGCAGAATTATGGGACATCCGCATGCGGAGGAAAGCTTTGATTTCCCGCATAGTCCCATAGAAGGCTGGAGAGTTATTAGCGGGCGAGCTTCTCTGGAAGCCGCTTATCCGGCAGGGCAATACGGAGTTGGCTGCCGAAGGGAAAGAGTCGATCAATGGCTGGTTGAACATGCGGTCAGAGCGGGTGCGGCATTTGAGCAGCGTACCCGCGTTGAACGTCTGATCTGGGAAGGGGAACGTGTAGCCGGCGTGATTGCACGCTCTCCGGAAGGCAGGCCGATATCCCTTCGTGCTTCAATCGTTGCAGGCAGCGACGGGCTGCGGTCGGTTGTCGCTAGACATGCCAAGGTGAACCGTTACGGCTCCCTTCGCAAAGCCGCATTCACGACGCGCTTAAACGGCGTGAGCGGGTTAACCGGAAGAGTCGAGCTGTTCACGCCCGGGGGCGGCAAGGTGATTGGCCTCGCTCCGATCGGCGGCGGACAGGCGAATATGACGGTTGCCCTAAGCCATGCTCATGAGGCGGCGCTGGCAGGCAAAGACCGCTCCGGTTATGTCCTTAGGGAAGCCAGAGCTGTCCCGGAGCTGATGGAACGGCTGCGGGAGGCTGAGATCGAAGGGGATATCATGGCATGTGGTCCGTTTGACCGGCCGGTATTGCCGCATGATATAGCAGGAATGGTGCTGCTTGGGGATGCCGCGGGTTATTACGATCCCTTAACCGGACAAGGGATTTACCGTGCGCTTCGAAGCGCGGAGCTTGCGGCACCTGCCATCGTAGAGACGCTTCGGACGCGAAGCCCGGATCCGATCCGGCGGTATGGAAGCGCTCGTCAGGAGGAGTTTGCAACGGGCACCAGACTGCAGCACATCATAGAACGGATAAGCAGGCAGCCGCTGCTCTGGCGGACCGCGCTCCGAATGATTGGCGCTTCTTCGCTGCTGACTAACAAGCTTGCCATAGTGATTGGAGATTGTCCGAAGGAGGCGAAAACATGTATACCCGTAATGAAATCACCATAAATTGCGATAAAAACACGGCTTTTCGGTATGCGCGGCAGGTCGAACAATGGCCGGCGCTGCTCCCGCATTACCGAGGCGTTCAATTCGAGCAGGGCAGCAGCGACCAAGGCGGGCTTGTCATGATGCGGGCGGTAAGACCGTTCAAGCCGTTCAAATGGCCGGTCTGGTGGGTTAGCGAAATGAGGGTGGACGATCAGCAATGTTCGGTTTATTACAAGCATGTCCGAGGCGTAACATCGGGGATGGAAGTCGAATGGCAGATCGAACCGCATGGACATGAGAGGCAAGTGAAGGTGATCATTATTCACCGGTGGCTGCAGCCGCCGTTTGGCAGAAGGCTTGCGTCGGACATGATTGGCGATTTATTCGTCCATGCCATCGCAGACCGGACATTGCAAGGGCTGAAAGAGCAGATCGAACTGCAGGATGTACAGAAAGAGGTGGGCTGAAATGGCAGAGATCAGAGCAGTAGTAACGGGAATTGGCTGCGTAACCCCCATTGGCATTGGGGTCGAAGCATTATGGGCTGGCGTGCAGCGCGGGGAAAGCGCCGTCAAACCGATAGACCGGTTTGTTCCGGAAGGACTTCGAAGCCGGATTGCCGCGCAAATTCCGCATTTTGACGCAACCGCATTCTTGGACAAGAAGCGAGCGCACCGGATGGACCGTTATTCCCAGCTGGCAGTAGCCGGAGGCATTATGGCTCTGCGCGATGCCGGACTGGACGCGGGAGATCTGGAGACGGAGCGGGCCGGCGTCTTTATGGGATCGGCTCTTGGCGGAATTGCCTTCGCCGAGGAGCAATGCGGTCAGTTCATGCAAGGCGGCTTCCGTTCCGTGTCTCCAACGCTTGGCTTCTCCGTATTTGGCGGAGCAGCCTCCTGCAATCTGGCGATGGAGTTTGGATTTACCGGACCCAATGAAACCAATTCGATGTCCTGCGGTTCCGGTGCGGTTGCTATTGGACGGGCCCTCCAAGCGATCCGGCGGGGTGAAGCCGATGTGGTTATGGCAGGGGGATCGGAAGCCCCATTAGCCCCGTTATCCTTCGGTGCGTTCGATATGCTGCGCGCGATGTCGACCCGGAATGAGGAGCCGTCAAGCGCCAGCAGGCCGTTCGACCGGAACCGTGACGGCTTTGTAATGGGAGAAGGCTCGGCCATACTTGTCATAGAAGCCGAGCATCATGCGCGTGCCCGCGGAGCCCGAATTTATGGCGAGCTGGCAGGGTTTGGACTAACGAATGACGCGCATCACATGAGCGTGCCTCTGCCATCCGGGGAACAAGCGGCACGGGCGCTGAAGCTGGCTCTCTCGAGCGCGGACATGTCACCCGACGATGTGGCATACGTGAATGCGCACGGATCTTCAACGCTGCTTAATGATGTGACCGAATCCAAAGTGATTCGAAGCGTATTTGGCAGCCGTCCGGTTGCGGTCAGCGGTACGAAAGGGCTGTATGGGCATCCCCTCGGGGCGTCCGGCGCCATCGAAGCCGCCATTACGCTCTTATCCCTGAATAACGGATGGCTGCCGCCTACAACGAATTTGAACGAACCGGATCCTGCGGCGGAGATTGATCTGGTCTCCCGGCAAGCAAGAGAGGTTAAGGCAGAAGCAGCCGTTTCGAATTCATATGGCTTTGGCGGAGTTAATGCCGTGTTGGCATTCCGCAAGGCTTAACGAGAAAAGGTCATCTCCCCATGAACGGGAGATGACCTTTTCTCGTTAAGCAACTCGTCATCACTTGCCCGGAAACGAATACTGTAATAATAGGAAAGATGGAGTCGAAGCGGTAAATTCTGATTGGAAAGGCGGGGACCAGCATGGAGATATCCGTTTATCGCCCGCAGAACCATGTAAGATTTATTACGGCAGCCGCTTTATTTGACGGGCATGATGCATCAATCAACATTATGAGGCGGATTCTTCAAGCATCGGGAGTCGAGGTTATTCATCTTGGCCATAACCGGTCGGTACAAGAAGTAACAAGCGCAGCCATACAAGAGGATGTGCAGGGAATTGCGATCAGCTCCTACCAAGGCGGGCATATCGAATATTTAACGTATATGTTCGATGTGCTGAAGCAGGCTGGCGCGGGACATATCAAAATTTTTGCTGGAGGGGGCGGCGTTATCATCCCTTCCGAGATTAATGCTTTGCATCGTTACGGCATTGCCAAAGTCTTTTCCCCCGAGGATGGGCGCAAGATGGGATTGCAGGGAATGATCAATCACATGATCGAATCCTGTGATTATCCGACTCCAAGACAGGCTGAGCTGGACTTGAAGCTTCTGAAGCAGCGCAATTGGGGAGCCGTCGCAAGGCTGATCTCGGCGGCGGAGGATTTGGCAGACGATGCCTGCATTGATGATTGCAGCGAAACTGCCCTTGTGCAGCTTAGGGAACAAATACCCGGCGTTCCGGTCCTTGGCATTACGGGAACGGGAGGCGCTGGCAAAAGCTCGCTGACTGACGAGCTGGTGCGCAGGTATCTGGATTTTTTTCCGAATCGTACGATCGCGGTTATTTCGGTTGATCCGACCAAGATGAAGTCCGGCGGCGCATTGCTTGGCGACCGTATTCGAATGAACGCCATACATGATCCAAAAGCGTATATGCGAAGTATGGCGACTAGAAAGTCAAAGTCAGAGATTAGCGATGCGACAAGCGATGCTATCGCGGTTGTGAAGCACGCGGGGTATGACTTTGTGATCGTCGAGACAAGCGGAATCGGTCAAGGAGATGCTGCCATCGTTGAGCTGTGCGATATTGCCATGTACGTGATGACAAGCGAATACGGCGCAGCCAGCCAGCTGGAGAAAATAGATATGATCGATTACGCAGACATCATCGTCATTAACAAGTTTGAGCGGCAGGGATCAGAGGATGCCCTAAGAGACGTCCGCAAGCAATATAGAAGAAGCAGGCGGCAGGATAGCGTATCCAATGAGCAGGTTCCCGTGTTCGGAACGATGGCCAGCCAGTTTAATGATCCTGGCGTGACGATGCTTTTCCAGCATGTAATGAGGTCGGTCGAAGAGAAGATTGGCGGGAGCTGGCCGGTAAGGCGGGAAGAGTCCGGCTCTAGAGCGACGACGAGGAACATGATTATTCCGCAGGAGAGAACCGGGTATCTCCGGGAGATCGTTCAGACGGTACGGCAATATAAAAAGTTTATTGAGGATCAGGTTGCGGTCGTTCGCACGATTACCCAGCTCAAAGGGACCAGGCAGCTGATTTATGCGAATCAGGGGCGGCTGCTGTCGAGAGAGGAAACGACCCATTTCGCGGATAAGCTGGATGCCATGGCGGAGGAATGGGAAGCTCAGCTGCATCCGAGCTGCCGGAAGCAGCTGGCGGATTGGCCGGCGACCCGCCAGTCGTATCGGCCCATCGTCTTGGAATCGCTTTCGGGCAGCGCGGTGCCAAGAGTCAGTCTTCCTAAATTCCATGAGACGGGCGAATTGCTCCGCTGGCTGCTGAAGGAGAATTTACCGGGATACTTCCCTTATACGGCAGGGGTATTTGCGTTCAAGCGTACCGACGAGGACCCCAAACGTCAATTTGCAGGGGAAGGCACGCCGGAACGGACGAACCGCAGGTTTCACTATCTGTGCCGGAACGATGAAGCGAAGCGGCTGTCCACCGCCTTCGACAGCGTTACCTTGTATGGGCAGGATCCAAGCGACAGGCCGGATATTTACGGGAGAATCGGAAACAGCGGCGTGAATGTCTGTACCGTTGAGGACATGAAGAAGCTGTACGAGGGATTTGATCTCTGCCATCCCTCCGTCAGCGTATCGATGACGATTAACGGGCCGGCGCCTATTCTCCTTGCCATGTTCATGAATACGGCTATTGAGCAGCAGGTAGACAAATTCAAAGCCGAATACGGCCGGCAGCCAGAGCCAGCCGAGTGTCAGAAGATCAAGGCAGCGACGCTCCGATCCGTTCGGGGTACGGTGCAGGCAGATATTCTGAAGGAGGATCAAGGCCAGAATACGTGTATTTTCAGTACGGAATTTTCGCTCAAAATGATGGGCGATATCCAGCAATATTTTATTGATCACGGAGTACGTCATTATTACTCGGTCAGCATAAGCGGCTATCATATTGCCGAGGCAGGAGCTAATCCGGTTACACAGCTTGCCTTCACGCTCGCGAACGGCTTTACTTATGTCGAATATTACTTGGCCAGGGGCATGCATATTGATGATTTCGCGCCTAATCTATCCTTCTTTTTCAGCAATGGCCTTGATCCCGAATACAGCGTGATGGGACGTGTGGCGCGCCGGATCTGGTCAACCGTCATGAAATACAAATACGGGGCTAACGAGCGGAGCCAGAGGTTGAAATACCATATTCAAACATCGGGACGCTCCCTGCATGCGCAGGAGATGGATTTTAACGATATCCGCACAACGCTGCAGGCGTTAATGGCGACATATGATAACTGCAACTCCCTGCACACGAATGCTTATGACGAGGCGGTGACGACGCCTACGGAAAATTCCGTGCGCCGGGCGATGGCGATTCAGCTAATTATTAACCGGGAATTTGGGCTTGCGAAGAACGAGAATCCGCTTCAGGGCTCTTTTATCGTGGAGGAGCTTACGGACTTGATGGAGGAGGCCGTCCTGCAGGAATTCCAGCGTATTCATGAACGCGGCGGCGTGCTTGGCGCCATGGAAACGCAGTATCAGCGAGGTAAAATCCAGGAGGAATCGTTATTTTATGAACAAAAAAAGCATGCGGGCGAGCTCCCGATTATCGGAGTAAATACATTCCTGAATCCCAAGCCTGAGGAAATCCATTCGGACACGGAGCTGGCCAGATCTACGGAAGAAGAGAAGCAGGCGCAAATAAGGCAGCTGCAGGCGTTCCAGATAAAGCATCAGCAGGAATGCGCGGGAGCACTGGAGGAGCTGAAGCTGGCAGCCGTATCCGAAGGCAATCTGTTTGAAGCATTAATGGAGGTTGTAAAAAGCGCGTCAATCGGGCAAATCACGAATACGTTATTCGAGATCGGCGGGCAGTATAGAAGGAATATGTAGTTAGGTAATAGAAAATAAAGGAAATACGTCAAATTGCCGAAGCGGGATATAACGCAGGAAGCGATTGACCGGGCATGGGCGAATGACAGGAAGCAGCGGGAAGAGAAAAGCGAGTGAAAATATGCAAATTTATTTGACATTAAAAGCTGTACGGGGAGTTATTCTTTCTGTACAGCTTTTTTGAGCCGAGAATACCATTGATCCGAAAAAAGCTTGAAGATAGAGCTTGGCACAGGCTTATCACTCTGAGCTTGGCGGTTCCGGCGATCCGAGCCGGCAGAAGAAGCGGTTAAAAATGGAGGGATTAACTTCACGGGAAAAGTGTTAATCATTGGCGGAACGGGAATGATCAGCGAAGCGATCACCACGCGGCTGCTCGCACAGGAAATGTCCGAAGTGGTTCATCTGAATCGGGGCAGCAAGCCTTCGCCGGATGGCGTCCGCCGCATTCACGCGGACCGCGGTCTTCTGCAGGCCATGCTGCCAAAGCGGGTGGAATGGTGCGCCGAGAATTTCAGGAATGTGACGATCTTCGATAATACGGCAGCCCGCAAGGAGGTGGGCTACCGGTACACGATCCGCTGGGAAGACGGCAGCCGGGCTGTTATTCGCGAGCTGGATCAACGGGGGCTGATCGCAAGAAGCGGGGAGCTTCCCTTTTACGACCGGTTGCTGGAACGCTGGGAAGAGCATGCGAGCAGTCTCGTTCAAGAGATTCGTCCTTATGATCAATAAGGAAATGCCTAACCATTTTTTATCCAAAGTCAGACATAACTCCTGCGCATCTGATGGAAGCTCTCGAGGTACGACAACATCTCTGCTTAGCAGGAATGCGTGCCTGCTCCGGAATTGAAAAGGTTAGCGGCAAGTAATAAAATAACGGAAACGATTACAAGTAGGACAACCCTTCAACGAGATCTACTGTGCCAGCAAATTCGCCGTTGAAGGTTTGATGGAGAGCCTCGCTACCTACTACAAGCCGCAATTTAATATCGATATTACATTACTTGAACCGGGGGCGATCGCAACGAACTTCGTTCCAAGCGCAATAAGCCATATCCAGAACACCGGAGGCTTTCTAGACGATGAGTATAAGCCGATTTTGCAGGCTTATCTGGACACCTTCGCCAAGCGCAACTCCGTTCCACAGACCGCCGAATCTGTCGCTGACGTGATGATGGAGCTTGTGAACATGGAAGCGAAGCCCCTCCGCTTGCGCATATCGGAGAGTGCAGACAAGTTCACAGCCTTCAAAACGTCGGATGACCCAACAGGTTTGAAAGGGATACAGAATACGCGCAGCCTGCAACTGGGACTCTAAGATCCTCGGATGTGAAGGGAAGGCGCTGGTGATCGGAGAACGATTCCGCCTCGCATAGGGACTGCCGGAAACGGACCGTTTCAGAATGGAGGGCAAAAAAAATGACAGCTTTGCCAGATATGCGCTCGCTTCAAATTCATTGCATCGGAGATCTATGGGTGCAGTCGGGCTACACGCTTGGTCCGCGAACGATCTCCGATTTCGAACTCGTCTTTTTTCCTGAGGGTACGGGTACCGTTTATACGGCTCGCGGCAAGCCATCTGCTCTAGCGGAGCCGTGCATTCTAGTTACAAGGCCCGGGGAAGAGCATAGCTACCGCTTTGATTCGGAGAGTAACGTTCGTCATATGTTCATTCATTTCGAATCCATGTCCTTAAGGAACCGGGAGGTAGGATACGAAAGCTTGTTCGAAGGCGATTCCGTCTATCCGGCTGATCAGTTCCCGCTTGTTCCCGGCTTACTGAAAAAAATGCTGTGGATCGCAAACCGTCAGCCGCCTCATTGGCAAAGAAAATTGCTGGCGTTCATGCAAACCATATTGGAGGAGCTGGCTTCACCGGATGCTTATGCCCTTCAAGCGGCGGAGCTGCTTCCGATTCCGGTACAGCAAGCGATTGAATTCATGTCCCGGGATCTGTCCAAGGCGATCAGCATAGACGATATCGCCAGCCGCTCGGGCTGGTCGCACGGGCATTTCACGCGAATGTTCACCGACTGCACCGGAATGTCGCCGAAGCGGTTTCTGCTGGAGCTCAGGCTGCGGAGAGCGGAGGAATGGATGTTAAGAGGCAAAGGAACGATCAAACAAATCTCTTTCCAGGTCGGCTTTTCGGATGAGCATCATTTCTCAAAAATGTACAAGAAAATTCGCGGCATCACGCCATCTGAATATATCAAGCGTTCTAATGCCCCATTATTTCGTCATACGGCTGAACCTCTTGCGATGGGTACCTCTGTTCATTATCCGGCAAACCGGTTAGTCATCGTTCAAGAAACGTACATCAAATAAATACATCATTTATACGGGTTGCCCCATGGAGGAGATGGCAGACCTTCTTTTAAAATAAAAGTGCAGCGATATGATAAAGGAGGCACTTTTAATGGGGAAATTCTACTTTCCGAAATCAAAGCACCGGGACGATCGATATTTGGTAAGCGTGGAGCAGTATAAGCAATACCATAAGGAAGGATATCTTATTGTACGGGGTTTGCTAGATTCGGAGCAGGTTGCGGAGCTGTACGAGCTGGCGGAAGAATCGAGGATGAGCAGGCTTGATCCAAGCAAGAAAGCCGACGAGAATAACCGCGATCCGTTAAAAGAAGAATTCGCCGCCGCGACGAGAATTCATATGTTATCCCGCGTAAATGCAGCCGCTGAGCGCGGAATGCTGAATCCCCGCCTTCTTGACGTGACGGAGGCTCTTATTGGCCCCGATGTCTATGCCTTGCAATCCATGATGTTCTTGAATCCTCCCGGCAAAGGCGGCCAGGGCTGGCATCAGGATTCCTGCTACATCCGGACGCATCCGGATACGCTGCTTGGCGCTTGGATTGCTCTGGAGGAGGTCGATGAAGAGAACGGCTGCCTCTGGGTCGTGCCGGGTTCGAATCATGAACCGGTGTATCCTCCCGACGGAATGGGCGGAGGCAATATTCATGCGCTGGACGCGTTCGCCGATCTGCACGGCGTTCAAAACGTCAGTCACTTGGACGATGAAGTGAATACGCTTTCCAAGGTGGTTGCAAACTATCCGCCGCCTATTCCCGTGAAAATGAGCGCGGGGGACGTCCTGTTCTTCGACTCCCATTTGTTCCATCGCTCGTATCCCAACCGCACGACGGACAGGTATCGCCGTTCGTACGTCTGTCATTACTGCAACGCGCGTTCCTGGGTACCGTGGGACCATGACGGTTTTGAGGGGGACTCGGGCAACTATCGCCAGATTTTGGCCAGAGGGAGCACGTCGCAGCCATATGCCGAGCCTGCCTTCGGAACGGAAGTGTATTTGACGAGCGAGGAAGAGGCAGGCGAAAGCGTCGCGATGATGGGAATGGATAACGGCATGATGATGCCTATGGGCATGAAGAAGGAATAAATGAGTAACGGCGCTGCAAGAGTGAGTATAGTCTGCTTGCTGCATATATCAAAAAGCCTCCAATCCCATGGATTGAAGGCTTCTTTTTTTCTAACTAACCTACTCTGCGATATCCGCCCACATTTCCTCTTCGTCCACATCCAGCTTGATGTTGGTACGGAAAACGCGGAGGTTGTACTGACGGTACATATATTGCTCAATCGCCTCGAGCAGATTTGCTTCGATAATATATTGGCTCCGACCTTTAACCCATACCTCTGCGGTGAAGCCGTACTCTTCATCCCAAGCCAGCTGCACCTCCACGTCCGAAGGTTGCACGCCTCTTCGATCTGCCATATGCAGACAAACGGCATTAATAATTTCGTCCGTGTAGATTCTTGTCATTTAGTAAGGTCTCCGTGTATCGGGATTATTTTTCTTCTTGAACATGCGGAACAGGGAAATCACGATTCTAACAAGTACAAAGATCGCAATCAGGTTGATGAGTAGACCGAAGAACTGACCCATCCCGCCCATGTTGCCAAGCAGACCGCCGAACAGCATGCCTGCGAGACCGCCGATGAGCATACCTTTCATAAAGCCGCCGCCGCTGAAAAAGCCCTTGTTAGTTGTAGCTGCGCCTGTTTTGGTAGTTGCTGCACCGGTTTTGGTTCCGGTTGTTGACTCCTGAACGTTTGCTTGCTTCTTAGGCGTTTGCGTAAAGCTTTGCTTAGGCGATTTAAAACCCCCGCCGCGTTTTGCCGCATCTGCTGAACCAAGACCAAAAGTCAGGAACAATGCAAATGCCATGATGACCATTAACCCTTTTTTCATTGTGTACGTCTCCTCCTGCTTCGATGTGTAGCGCTTTCGTTGCTATGATACACATTTACGGCTAATATAAACGGAGGTTTCAAAATATTTTTGTACACAATGTTCCAAATCATATATATGCAGAGGAGAGATGCCATATGACGTATCCATCCGCTTATATTTCTTATCTGGTCGAGTTCAACGGAACGAGGGATTTCTTCGAATGCCATGAGCTGCTCGAGGAATATTGGAAGGAGCATCCGGGTGATCCGAGAGCCGCCATATGGGTAGGACTCATTCAATTGGCGGTTGGTCAATATCATGAGCGACGGTCCAACTTGAAAGGCGCGGTCAAGATGTATGAGAAAGCGCTTGATAAGCTGGATTCGCGGTCGCTTGAGGAATTAGGACTGGATGGTTCTAGCGCTTTGGCCGAACTCAATGCCAGATATCAGTCATTACAGGATGGAAAAGAACTTCCTTATCGGGATTTGACGCTTATCGTAACGGATCCTGAGCTTGAGAAGCGGTGCATTCATTTATGCAACGCACTAAATGCAAAGTGGGGAAGTTCCAGCCCCATGGAGCTGGAATCCCTGATTCACCGTCATAAATTGCGCGACCGCAGTGATGTGCTGGCGGAGCGGGCAGCAGCCATTGAAGAGAAAAAAAAGAACCGGACCGTGGAATAGCCACCGATTCGGTTCCTTTGTTATGTTCTTTATTTTTGATAGCCGTCAACAATCAGGTCAAGCGCGCCTGTGTCCGGATGAATGGCAAGGCCGTGTACAGGAGTGTTCGGCGGCAGAAGCGGGTGATTGCGCACGATGCTGACGCTCTTCTCAACGCTGTCGCGCAGGTTGTCAAAGCCGGTCAGCCAACGGTTCAAGTCGACGCCGGAATGGCGGAGCGTATTGATCGTTTGCTCGGAAATGCCGCGTTCCAGCATGTGGCCGACAACAGTCTCCGGATCGATTCCCGTCATGCCGCATCCATGGTGGGCGATAATAAATACTTCGTCCGCTTTCAGCTCGTACAGAGCAACAAGAACGCTGCGCATGATGTTGCCGAAAGGCTGCGTAATAATCGCGCCGGCGTTTTTAATGATTTTCGCGTCGCCATTTTTCAAATTGAGTGCTTTAGGAAGAAGTTCAACAAGACGGGTGTCCATGCAAGTGACAACAACGATCTTGCGGTTAGGGAACTTGTCCGTTAGAAACTGCTCGTATTCTTTGTTTTCAACGAAGGCTTTGTTGTGATTAAGAATTTTTTCAAGGTTGTTCATTCGAAAATCCTCCTAAAAATGAATTGCCGCAAAAAAAAAGTAAATCATGAGCCGGATACCGAAAAAATTAGCTCTTCAAAAAACGCAGGTCGAGCGTATAGATTTGGCTGTCGCTCTTGAGACTGTACGCATTGCTTTGGGCATTATAATCAATGCGCAGCTCAGGCTCGAAAAAGACTTCATGGCGAGGCTCATACCAAAAAGGCAGAGGATTGCCTTGCGCAAGCCGGTCATCCGGACCGTCTTGCCCGATAAGCTGAAGAGTCGGAATGCCGCTGACCACACAGCCGCAGCCTTCGGTGTCATACAGCAGCTTGAGCTGTTTGGTACCGTCCTCCAAATAAGGGGTCAGAGCCTCAACAGCCGCAGGAGTAAACGAAATATTCATCGTAGGTTCCTCTCTTTCTCTTTACTCTACTAATGATAAAAAGGTTAAAGTTGATTATACGTTTTGTAATCGGTAAGATCAAGTTAAGCTCTGTAGAAACGAGCAAATTGGAATAGGGAAGGTGGATGGAACAATGACGGTACATAACGAAACCACAACAGCAAAGTTCATGGAGACGATCCGTAAAATTAAAAGCTACGAGGAAGCGCTTGGCGTCCTGTATTGGGATCTTCGGACCGGCGCGCCGCGCAAAGGGATGGACACCCGTTCTGAAGTCATCGGCGCCTTGTCCGGCGACATGTTCAAGCTGTCAACGTCGCGGGAGCTTGGCGAATATTTGAACGAGCTGGAGCAGCCTGCCGCTCAGGAGAAGCTCTCCGACATAGAGCGCAAGCTCGTCAGCGAAACTCGCAAGGACTATGATCGAAGCGTCAAAATTCCACCAAAGCTCTATCAGGAATACGTTGTGCTCGCTTCACAAGCAGAATCCAAGTGGGAGGAAGCCAAAGCGAATAACGACTATGCCAGCTTCCAGCCGCTGCTCGAGAAGGTTATTGATTACACGCAGCAATTTATTGATCTGTGGGGACCAAAGGCAACCCGCTATGATACCTTGCTTGACCAGTATGAACCAGGCATGACAACTGCCGAGCTGGACCGCGTGTTTGGCGGACTTCGAGAGCAGCTGGTACCGCTCGCTTCCGCGATTGCGGCATCCCCGCATCAGCCGGATACTTCTTTCCTGGGGCAAAAATATGACAAGCAGGCGCAGAAAGCGTTCAGCTTGTTTATTTTGAACCAGATGGGCTATAACTTCGAGGCTGGACGCCTGGATGAGAGTGTTCATCCATTCGCAACGGGGCTTAACCCCGGCGATGTCCGCATCACAACCCGCTACTTGGAGGATGATGTGACAAGCGCTTTGTTCGGCACGATTCATGAAGGCGGACATGCCTTGTATGAACAAAATATTATGTCTGAACTGATCGGCACTACGCTATGCACCGGCACATCGATGGGCATCCACGAATCGCAATCCCGCTTCTGGGAAAATGTGATCGGCCGCAGCAAGCCGTTCTGGGAGCAGTACTTCGGCAAGCTGCAAGAAAAATTCCCTGGTCAGCTGGATGTATCCGCAGAACAATTCTACCGCGGCATTAATGTCGTTCAGCCTTCCCTGATCCGGATTGAGGCGGATGAACTGACTTACAACCTGCACATTATTATTCGTTATGAGATCGAGAAGATGATCTTTAATGAAGGAGCTAAAGCAGCGGATCTGCCGGCCATCTGGAATGACAAGTACAAGGAATACCTGGGCATCGTTCCTCCTTCCAATGCTGAAGGCGTGCTGCAGGATGTTCACTGGTCCGGCGGAGCGTTTGGCTACTTCCCGTCGTATTCGCTCGGCAATATGTACGCGGCTCAAATCGCTGACACGATGGAGCGGGAGCTGGACGGGTTCTGGAATCTGGTTGGACGGGGCGAGCTTCTTCCGATCAAGGAATGGCTGACAGAGCGGATCTATAAATACGGCAAGCTGAAGTCTCCGGCGGAGTTAATCCAAAGCGTAACCGGCAAGCCGCTGGATCCCCAGCATCTGGTCCACTATTTAGAGCGGAAGTATAAAGATATTTATAAGCTGTAAGTTGTAAGAGTGTGGCGCCGCAGGAGATTGTTCCTGCGGCGCTTTTTCTATGCCGCAGCATGGAAATTAACTGCTAATCGCGCACGGCATGCCCTCTAATCACCTCGAACCAAGCTGTAACAGGGGAATTGCCTGCTATTAATGCACGACAAGCCATCCAAGTACCTCGGAGTAAGTTGTAACACGGAAAATACCTGCTAATCGCGCATGTGATGACCTCTAATCACCTCGAACCAAGCCAGCTGCAGCAAGGAAAATACCTGTTCATAAACATTTGGCTTTAACAGGACATTTGGCGGCATGATTATAGTTCGGAATTCACCCTATGCTAGGCTCCTGCATAGGCTATTGTACTTACTTTACTTAAGTATTAACGGGAGGTTTACAAATGAAGAGAAAGCTATGGCTGTCGCTGCTCCTCATTGTGGCGCTGACGACAACGGCCGCGCTCGCCGGCTGCGGCAAGGGAGGCTCGGAGAAAACAAGGCTGACCATCGGCGAAGTAACGCGGTCAGTTTTCTATGCTCCGCAATATGTGGCTCTGGAGAAGGGCTTCTTCGCCGATGAAGGGCTTGACGTCACACTGACTACTACGGCAGGCGGAGACAAAACGATGACCGCACTGCTGTCCAACACGATTGACGTGGCGCTTGTCGGTTCGGAGACGTCGATCTATGTGTACCAGCAAGGCTCGGATGATCCGGTCATCAACTTTGCTCAAGTCACGCAAACCGACGGCACGTTCCTGGTTGCGCGCAATGATGAGAACTTTGATTGGAACAACCTGAAAGGCTCGACTTTCCTTGGTCAAAGGAAAGGCGGCATGCCGCAGATGGCAGGCGAATTCACGCTGAAGAAGCATGACATTAACCCGCAGGCGGACCTGGAGCTGATTCAGAACGTTGATTTTGCCAATATCGCACCGGCCTTTGCGTCCGGTACAGGCGACTATGTTCAATTGTTTGAACCTACGGCATCCGTGTTCGAGAAACAAGGCACCGGCAAGGTTGTAGCATCGTTTGGCGTAGAGAGCGGGCATTTGCCTTATACCGTCTTTATGGCGAAGCAAAGCTATATCAAGAAAAATACAGCTGTCGTCCAATCGTTTACCGATGCCATTCACCGCGCTCAAATCTGGGTACAGGAAAATGACGCTGCCGCAATTGCCGATGTTGTTGCACCTTACTTCGAAAACGTGGATAAAGACATTCTCATCAGCTCCATTGACCGTTATAAGCAGCAAGGCTCTTATGCAACCGATCCGGTTATTGACGAAGGGGAATGGAATAACCTGCTTGACGTGATGACCTCGGCAGGCGAGCTCCAAGAACGTACGGAGCACAGCGCTATCGTCGATAACAGCTTTGCAGAAAAAGCAATTGATGACGTAAAAAAATAAGCTATTCCTTACCGAGCAAGAATTAATACAAACGAGCCTTGTAATATGGGCCGTTTGTTTTCAGGAGGGATTTTCGATGGCTGGCGAAGATAATCGGCTGGAGCTAAAGGACGTCTCCCATGTCTACGTGAACGAGAAGGGTGCATCCTTGGCCGTCGAGAAGTTGAATTTGACGGTTCGGCGCGGTGAGTTCGTCAGCCTCGTCGGTCCGAGCGGCTGCGGCAAAACAACGATTCTTAGCATGCTCGCTGGTTTAATGCCTCCAACCGGAGGACAGGTGCTCCTTGCGGGAGCGCCTGTTCTTGGTCCTTCCAGGCTGGTCGGCTATATGCTGCAGCAGGATTTCCTGTTTCCGTGGCGGACGATCCGGGATAACGCGGCAATCGGGCTGGAGATCAATGGCGGGAAGAATGCTGCCGCGTTGAAGGAAGTTGACCGCCTGCTGACGGAGCTGGGCCTGCCGGGTTCGGGCAGCAAGTATCCGCATGAGCTTTCCGGCGGCATGCGGCAGCGCGTGGCATTGGCGCGCATGCTGGCTACCAATCCGGAAGTCATGCTGCTGGATGAACCTTTTTCCGCGCTGGATCTTCACATCAAGCTTCAGCTTGAGGACTTGGTTGATGAAACGCTGAAGCGCCTTGGCAAAACAGCCGTTCTTGTGACGCATGACCTGGCTGAAGCAGCAGCTATGAGCGACCGTGTCATTGTGCTTGCCGCTAATCCGGGCAGAATTGTGAAGGAGCTGGTCATACCGGATGAGATCCGGAAGGCAACTCCCATGGAGGCGCGCAAGCTGCCGGGCTTCCAGGATGTATTCGATCAGCTGTGGGCAGAGCTTAACCGGGCAGAAGGGGGAGGCGGGCATGCCTAAGAATGAACATTCCTATAAGAAGGCTTTATTATCCGGCTTGCAGGAAGACCGCGAGAGCGGAATGAAGGAGCTTCATGCGCAATACAAGCAGAAGGCCAGACGGATTACGGCAGCGGTCGGGACAACGCAGTTCACGATATTATTGCTGTTCCTCGCTCTTTGGGAAGCGGCAGGCAGACAGAAATGGATTGATCCGCTGCTGTTCAGTTATCCGACGAAAATTGTCAATCAGCTGTGGAATTCGATGGCGGACGGCTCGATCTGGCCCCATATCGGAATGACCGTGTCCGAGACGATTATCGGTTTTATCCTCGGTACCTTGGTCGGAACAGGTCTTGCGGCGTTATTATGGTGGTTTCCTTTTTTGTCGAGGGTGCTGGATCCTTATCTGGTTGTGCTCAACAGCATGCCGAAGGTGGCGCTTGGTCCGCTCTTTATCGTGAGTCTCGGACCGGGCTTTAATTCGATTGTGGCGGTAACCTTGTCCATAACGGTTATTATCACAACGATTAATATATACAACCGGTTCATTGAGATCGAGGCCGGTTATATCAAGGTTGTCCGGCTGTTTGGCGCGAGCAGGGCGCAGCTGTTCCGGCTTGTTATTTTGCCCGCATCGTTTCCGGTCATTATTTCCGCGCTGAAGGTCAATGTGGGCCTTGCCTGGATCGGAGTAATTGTCGGCGAATTCCTGGTCGCGAAGCTTGGACTCGGCTACTTGATGATATACGGGTTCCAGGTGTTCAATTTCACCCTTGTCTTGTCAACATTGATCGTCATTGCCGTCGTCGCAACGATTATGTATCAGCTTGTGGCAATATTGGAACGCAAGTTGACGTCAGGCTGGCGGGAGCGTTAGGATAATCGTATGAAACTATCCGAACGTGAGGGAAATAAGTGGGCATTCGCATTATCAAAACAGCATTAGCAGCCATTATCGCCATTTATTCGGCCGCATATTTAAATTTGGAACCACCTCTTGGTGCGGGTATACTTGCTATTCTCGGTGTAGAAGTCAGCCGGATGAAAGGGCTGAAGAGCGCTGTCCAGCGTTTCGTTGCTTCTTCGCTGGGACTTTTTTTTGCCTCATTGGTATTTACAATCTTTGGCTTTCATATTTGGGTAGTGGCGTTATTTATCCTGATGACTTTCCCGGTGCTCGCAAGATTTCAATTAAAGGACGGAATCGTAACAAGCGCGGTTATCGTGTTCCAGCTGTTTAATCATGGCGAAGTCACGGTTGACGTCTTGGAAAATGAAGTGCTTCTCATGATTTGCGGCTTTGGCTGGGCGACGATCATCAACTTCATCTACATGCCGAAGGATCAGCATCTGCTTGAGTCGACCAAAGCCTCCGTGGAACGGTTATTCGGGGTGATTTTTACCGAGATGGCCTTAACCCTGCGGAACCCGTCCCATATCTGGAACGGAAGCGAGCTGCTGGAGGTTCATAGCATTATAGACGAAGGCGCGCGGCGGGCGGTATTGAATAAAGAAAACCGTTTATTCGGCCAGGAGCATTATTGGTCCACTTACTTCGAGATGCGGCGTCTTCAGCTTGAGTCGGTGCAGGCTATGCTGGAGGAGCTTGCGCTCGTCTACGAGAAGCTGCCTCAGAACGAACCGCTTGCGGAGATCCTGGAGCTGTTGACCGAAGAAGTGAAGTCCGATGTATACCGCGGCATTACGGAGCATCGCTTGTCCGATCTGAAAGAGATGTACCGGTCGATGGAGCTTCCGCGTACGCGGGATGAATTCGAGGTTCGTGCCGCCATTCTCAAGATGAGGATGGAGCTCGAAAGATATTTGGCCATTGCCAAACGATTAAAGAAAAGAAATGTCATGTTAGACAAAGCGGAGCCATAAAATAAACAGGGAAAAAATTCGTGGCGGCGCGGGAAAGATTCAGTCACCCTAGACGAATGACCTGCATACACTTTAAATGAATGATTGTATGGAGGAGGTTAAATCGATGACATTTGCAGATAAACAGCTTCAAGGTAGAGAGATTATAACGAAAGCTGTCTGCGGGAAAGGTCGTAAGTTTTCCACTGTCTCTCATACCGTAACACCGCCTCATCACCCGACCAGCATATTGGGTGCGTGGGTTATCAACCACCAATATGAAGCGGTTCGATCGGGCGACGGAATTGAGGTAATTGGTACTTACGATCTCAACATTTGGTATTCGTATAGCAAAAACTCGCAAACCGACGTAGCAAAAGAAACCGTACATTATGTTGAGCATGTGCCTCTTGCGTACCTGGATCCGAAGCATCGGTCTTCTACGGAAGAAGTTTCTGCCGATTGCATTCAAGAGCCAAATTGCATTGAAGCTAACATCTCATCAAGCGGTTCAGGCGTTGTCGTTCGCGTTGAGCGCGAGTTTTCGGTTGAAATGATCGCCGAGACAAAAGTATGGGTAGCCTGCTTCCCGGGCGGCTACGATGACGGCAAAGAACTTGAGTTCGGTCTCGGCGACGGTGACTACGAGGATCTGGATCCCGACTTACTGGACGACGATCTGTAAGCCGGAAGCACTTATCCGCTTCTGTACTGTAAGATATGCCGCTAAGGCGGCAAATTCGAGGGCGAAAGCCCTCTTTTTGTTTAATTCCTAACATTTGGGCATTTGCCTCGCGAGAGAGGGACGGCAGATAAAATGTAGAAGAAGGTGGCGGTATGGCTGGCAATCGGCTGGACCGGCCGGAGAAGCAGATAGAAGCAGAACTGACCGATCAGGAAATGCGGGCCAGGTGGCAACGCGCTGGTCTTTATCGCGAGATGCAGGAGGATGAGCGGTTATATCGCGTTAGCGCAGCAGATCTTGCGTTTGCGGAGCTGAAGCGGATTAACCGGAACGGACGGCCGTTAAGCGGTGCTGAACCGATTGCAGCTTCAGCAGGAGGCGTTGCGCCAGATTGGCCGCTTGATCCCGTGCTCCGCCGGGTAATTCGCAGGGCAATCGCCGGGCTGTATGCGGTTGGCATCGATATAGGCGATGCGGATGTTGCTCTTGGCACCGACGGACGCGTGTCAATGAGAGGGGCACGGAGGAGAAGGCTAGCTCCTTTGCAAATGCCGGAGGCTGAGGTGCTTCAGCAGGATGCGAAGCTGCTTATCGGTGCGGATCCGGAGTTCGTGCTGATCCGGCCGGACGGCAAGGTGGCCCCGGCCTCCCGGTATTTGGGGGAAGGCGTCGGCGGGGCAGCAGGCAGCGACGCCATGCTGGTTGGGCGGCGGCTGGTATATCCCGTCGCCGAGCTCAGGCCTGAGCCGGCCGAGGGTCCGGCCGGGCTCACGGCCAACATCCGGCGGCTGTTGCTTCGCGCCGCCGGGCTTGTCCGCGACCCAAGCCTCCGCTGGGCCGCGGGTGCCATGCCCGTGCCGGGGCTTGCGCTCGGCGGGCACATCCATCTCAGCGGCGTACGGCTGACGCCGCGCCTCCTGAGACTGCTCGACAGCTACGCGGCGTTCCCGCTGGCGCTTGTCGAGGACCCCGCCGGCCGCGGGCGGCGCCCCCGCTACGGCGTCCTTGGCGATTACCGCCAGCAGCCGCATGGCGGCTTCGAATACCGGACGCTGCCGAGCTGGCTCGTGTCGCCGGCAGCGACCAAAGCCGCCTTCGCGCTTGCTCTCCTCTGCGCGCGCGAGGCGGATGCGCTGGATGACATACCGGCTCTTGACGAGCGGTATGTCGCCGCTTACTACGCCGGCGACCGCGCGGAGCTCGCCGGCTGCCTGGAGCGCATAGCCGCCGCGATGTCGGCGACTGCAAGCTATGCCGCGCTGGCGCCCTATATCGAGCCTTTGCTCGATGCGGCGCGGCGCGGCGCAACCTGGGATGAGCGGGCTGACATCCGCGTCAAATGGCGCATTCCGCGCTCGTAGCTCCTAATGTTAGCTTCACTGCTTTCCCATACCCCAAACGACGGCTGCGCCTCACTAGGAAGGCGCAGCCGTTTACGCTTGCTCTTTAATAATGCCGTGCTTCTTCAACGCTTCAAGCATGCTGCGCGCCCGCTCGGTGTAGGAATGCCGTTCAATGGCAAGCCGTCCGTTTTTTCTGGCCTGCTCCCGTTCCTTCGGGTTAGCCAGGTAATGCCGGACCAGCCGCAATGTCTCTTGCGGGGAAGACGAGAGGGCGGCATCCCTGCCAGACTTCAGGAGCTTTCTCACTCCGCTTGTGCTGCAGGTGAGCAAAAATCCGCCGGAGCCGACGATTTCATAAGTCCGCTGTGTCGCCATATCCCTGTAATTCTGCAGCCCAAGCATTATTTTGGCGGAGCTGTAGACCTGATTGGCATTTTTGTAGGCGATCGGTTTCTTGATTGAACGGGCAGGCAGAGAACGGCCGAGATAAGGCTTCATCAGATGCCAATTACGACCGTAGAAATGAATCCGGTAGCCCGCTTTGAGAAGAGGTTTGATCAAAATGTCAATCGCTTTGCGGCGATAATGACGCGGGTAACGCTTCAACACGTCGGGATACGCATTGGCGACAACCGCGATATCGGCTTTGTATTTTTGAACGGGAGAAACGCGGTGATGGACATTGGGATGAAAAGCGAAGTCCATGTAATCGCTCGCATAGCCCATAATTCGGAAGGTTTGGACGGTCTTGGCCGAAATGGTGAACACATAATCCGGCTTCATTCGCTCTATTAAGGGGATGGTGAATACTTCCGTAAAATTGGGATCCTCTGTCGACCAATAGATAAGCGGAATCCCGTATTCGGTCGCCAGAGTGCGGATGAGCAATTGCTTGGCGGGCGTATGGTCATAACCCCAGCCGACATAGAGAAGCAGATCGGGCTTCCAATCCTGGATCTGGCTGATGATTGAGCTTCGGATAACGGGACCGGATATCCTTACTTCATGTCCCAAATCCCTGAGTCCGTCCGGAAGACCGTACCGCCAAATCCCTCCTCGTTCCAGAAAAAGTATCCTCATGCGGCTCACCTTCTCTCCATTACTAACGTGGTTCAACCAGATCTGATTTATAATTCAATATTTTTTCTTCGCTAAGCTTGCGAAGCATATAGTCGGCCCGAACGGTATAGGAGTGCGCGGCAGCGGCAATGACGGCATTTGCCCTGATCTGCTCCCGGAGTTCGGGCCGTTTATTGTAATAAGCCATTAATCTGGCGGTCTCCTCTTCGGAAGAAGTAACCAGAAGGTCGCGGCCGGGAACAAACCACTTGCGAACCTCGGGCGTGTCATCGGTAATCAGTAATCCGCCGGAAGCCAGTATCTCGTAAGTTCGCTGGGTCAGCCGGTCGGTTGCGTTTTGCGGGCCCAGCACATAATCGACGGAGCTGTACACCTTGCTTGCATCCTGATAGGGAAGATAGTCATGGATGCGGGATGCAGGGATCGGTTTGCGGAAAATCCGCTTCATAGTCTTCCAGGACTGTCCGTACAGGTCGGTCTTGATGCCGGAGGACAGGAACGGGTTAACCAGCCTGCGCAGCGATTGAAATCTGTAATTGCGAGGATTTTTCCGGTACAGCCGGGAATATCCGTTTGCCACAAGAGCTGCCGCTCCTTTATATTTCTGAAGCGGCTTTAACCGCCTGTGCACGCTAGAATCGCTGCCAAAATCCAAATGGGCTGCGCGAATGCCGAGCTGTTGAAACCGCTCAACGGTTGGCCGGTGAATCGAGAAAACAAAGTCAGGCTTTGTTCTGGCGATCAAAGGAAGGGATAACCGTCTCGTATAACCTGGATCTTCCGTTGACCAGTAGATATAAGGTACTCGCGCGTATTGAACAAGAGCGGCAATCCGCTCTTGTTTTTTGGGTCTGTCATTGGAAGGGGTCCAGCCTATTGCGATAATCAGATCGGGTTTGAACCGATCGATGGCTGAACGGGTCATGGATTGCGGCAAGCAGGTTTTCACCGCATGACCCAGCTTGCGGAAGCCGTTTGGAAGACCGTAAATCCACATCGGATGATTTTCCAGGAACAGGATGCGAAGCTTGCTTGTGCTCATCGTTCACCCTCGATTTCAGCTCTAGATACTGGTCATTCTATTCATTAAAAGGATTAAGGTATAGGCTTCATCCCAGCCGTCACGGGCTTTTTCAAGCAGTGGCCGGCATGTCGGCCGTCCGTGCAGGTTGGCGCGCCGCATTTGGCTTGGTATAATAGCATAATGACGTTTTACAATGCTATGTACCTGGGAGGGGCAACAGTGGCTGGCTATACCCCGATGATTCAACAATATCTCGCAATAAAGGAACAAGCGAAAGACGCGTTCCTGTTTTTCCGTCTCGGCGATTTTTACGAGATGTTTTTTGACGATGCCATTAACGCATCG
Source organism: Paenibacillus glycanilyticus (assembly GCF_023715145.1). Classification (GTDB taxonomy): domain Bacteria; phylum Bacillota; class Bacilli; order Paenibacillales; family Paenibacillaceae; genus Pristimantibacillus; species Pristimantibacillus glycanilyticus_A. The sequence goes on from NZ_JAMBNP010000002.1 coordinate 888,130, forward strand.
CGCGAGCTTGAAATTACATTAACGGGCAGAGAAGGCGGCATATCCGAGAAAATTCCGATGTGCGGCGTCCCTTATCATTCTGCCGAGAACTATATTGCAAGGCTGGTAGAAAAAGGCTACAAGGTTGCGGTCTGCGAGCAGGTCGAAGACCCGTCGGTTGCCAAAGGCGTTGTACGCCGCGAGATTGTCCGCGTTATAACACCGGGCACGGTGATGGAATCGAAATCGCTTGCCGATAAATCAAACAATTTTATCGTCTCGGTCGGATCCGTTTCTACGGCTTCCATCGGAATGGCGGCTTGTGATTTGTCGACGGGCGAGCTGTACGTAACCTCGCTTGCGTTTAACATCGATACCTTAATTGACGAGATTAACGTCTATCAGCCCGCAGAGATTGTTGGCGATGAGGCGCTGCTGGCGCAGCTGCGGGAGCAGGCGGTATGGAACCGTCCGGTTCTGCTGACGGTCCGCGTGCCGATGGAAGAAGACAAGCTCCGTCAGCAGTTCGAAGCGGCTCAGCTGGAGGGACTGAATGAGGCGCGCCACCGCGCGGTCAGCCTTTTGACAGGTTATCTCGAGGAGACGCAAAAACGCTCGCTTGGCCATGTGCGCACGATCCGTACATATGAGCCGAACCAATACATGATTTTGGATCACTATACCCGCCGCAATCTCGAATTGACGGAGACCGTTCGTGACAGAAGCAAGAAAGGCTCGCTTCTATGGCTGCTGGACCGTACTCAGACCTCGATGGGAGCAAGGCTTCTGCGCCGCTGGATTGATAAGCCGCTGCTGAACCGCTCGAAGATTGAAGAGCGTTACGAGGCCGTGGATGCTCTTTACCGCAATTTGATTGCGCGCGACGATATCCGCACGGAATTGAATCATATTTATGACCTGGAGCGTCTGGTTGGCCGATTAGCCTTCGGAAGCGCGAACGGCAGGGACATGAATGCGCTGAGAAGCTCCATCCGCCGTACCCCGCAGCTCGTTGATCTAGCGCGTCAAGCAGGCTCAGAACGGCTTCGTCAACTTGTTGACGGGCTTGACGACTGCTCCGATCTTGCAGATATGATCGAGACGGTTATTGTGGACGAGCCGCCCGTATCCATTCGGGAAGGCGGACTTATCCGTGCCGGTTACGATGATTATCTGGATCAGCTGCGCGAAGCCAGCACGAACGGCAAGAAATGGCTTGCCGAGCTGGAACGGCAGGAGCGGGAAGCTACGGGGATCAAGACCATCAAGATTGGTTTCAACAAAGTATTCGGCTATTATCTCGAGGTATCCAAGGGCAGCTTGTCGCAGCTGCCGGAGGGCCGTTATGAACGGAAGCAGACGCTGGCCAATGCCGAGAGGTTTGTAACACCGGAGCTGAAGGAGAAAGAACGGCTTATTCTTGAGGCCGAGGACAAAATGGTCGATTTGGAGTACGCGCGCTTCATCGAGCTCCGTGATCATCTAGCCCTGCAGCTTCACCGATTGCAGCGACTTGCCGAAGTCGTATCCGAGCTGGATGTCTATCAATCGCTGGCGACGGTAAGCGCGGAAAGAAGATTCGTCCGCCCGGTCATTACGGATCAATATGATCTCGTCATTGACGATGGCCGTCATCCGGTTGTTGAGGCCGTCATGGAAGGCGTGCCGTTTATCTCCAACGCAACAAATCTTCGCCGCGAGGAGCAGTCGATGCTGCTTATTACCGGACCGAATATGGCGGGTAAAAGCACGTATATGCGGCAGGTCGCCTTGATCTGCATCATGGCGCAGATCGGCTGCTTTGTACCGGCGAAGACGGCGGAAATTCCGATGATTGACCGCATCTTTACCCGAATTGGCGCCGCGGATGATCTGATTGGCGGCCAAAGTACGTTTATGGTCGAGATGAAAGACATTCAGCTAATGACGGAAAAGGCGACAGCAAGCAGCCTCGTTATCATTGACGAGCTCGGACGCGGAACGTCAACCAGCGAAGGAATGGCGATTGCGCAGGCGGTTATTGAATTTGTTCATCATCATATCGGCTGCAAAGCGCTTGTCTCCACGCATTTTCACGAGCTGTCGCATCTGGAAGCTTCGCTGCCTTCGCTTGCGAACGCCTGTATGGCGGTTCAGGAAAGCGGAGATCATGTTACCTTCCTGCGCAAGCTGATCCCGGGGGCGGCAAGCACAAGCTACGGGATTTATTGTGCGAGGCTTGCGGGCTTGCCGAATTCCATTATTGACCGTGCGTACGTGCTGCTTGAGCATCTGGAAGCCGATGCTTCCGACAATCAGAATTCTTCGGCGGTCATTCCTGCAGCAACAGCAGCAGAAGCTCGGATATCTCCGTCTTATATGGCAGTTCCGGAACCGGAGCTCGTATTCAAGGAAACGGCTGCCGCCGTTCAGCTCTCGATCTTTGACGAGCCGGGGGCGCCGGTTGTGCATCAGCCGGAGTCGGGACGCCGCAAAGCGTCGCCGAAGGCCGAGCAGCTTGCGGATCAGCTGAAGAAGCTGGATTTGTTCAACATGACGCCGATGCAGGCCATGCAATGGCTGAACGAGATGAAGCAGAAGCTGAACGATTAGTAGTCTTATGTAAGAAAAGGAGGGCTGGGCATGGGTAAAATCCAAGTGCTGGACGAGCAGCTTGCCAACCAGATCGCAGCCGGCGAGGTTGTAGAGCGGCCGGCTTCCGTCATCAAGGAACTGGTCGAGAATGCCATAGACGCCGGAAGCTCCGTTATCGATATTACCATTGAAGAAGGCGGGTTATCGTTTATACGGGTCACGGACAACGGCTCGGGCATCGAGCCCGGGGATATGGAAACCGCGTTCCAAAGGCATGCGACAAGCAAAATTTCGTCAAGCAGCGATTTGTTCAAGATCGCAAGTCTTGGCTTCCGGGGCGAGGCGCTGCCGAGTATCGCGGCCGTGTCCCGGCTGGAATGCGTGTCTTCCATGGATTCGACGGGCTTGGCGCAACGCCTTTCCATTGAAGGCGGGACCGTCATGGCAAATGAACCGGCGAATGCTCCGCAAGGCACGGACATGTCGGTGCGGGATTTATTTTATAACACGCCGGCAAGGCTGAAATATATGAAAGCCATCCAGACCGAGCTTGGCCATATTACCGATTATGTGTACCGCATTGCCCTGGCGCATCCGGGTATAGCCATTACGCTGAAGCATAACGGTTCGGTTCTTCTCCGCACGCTTGGAACGGGAGACCGGCTGCAAGTTATTGCGGCCGTGTATGGAACGAATACGGCTAAGGCGATGCTGAAGGTGGAAGGCGAGACTTCGGATTATGATTTGCGAGGTTATATCTCGAAGCCGGAGCTGACGAGGGCGAACCGCAACGGCATGACGGTTATCGTGAATGGCCGGTATATCCGCAGCCATGCGGTAAATCAGGCGATACTTCAGGCCTACCACACCCTGCTGCCCATCAACCGCTTCCCGATTGTGGTGCTCGAGATTGGCATGCATCCAAGCCTTCTGGACGTGAACGTCCATCCGTCCAAGATGGAGGTCCGGTTCAGCAAGGAGAACGAGCTGCGCACGCTGGTGGAGCAGGCCGTTAAGGAAGCGCTTGGGCAGGTACGCCATATTCCCGGACCGGCAGAAAAAAAGGAACGGGAGAAGCCGTTATTCGTTCAGGATGCCATCTCCTTCCATCGGCCGGATCCGATGACTATGCCTTGGGGACAGGATCGCGGCTCTTCGGCAGACCCTAACGGAGCCGGCGTTTCCGGCACCGGAACGGCTTCGTCTGGCAGCAGCTTTGCTGCAAGCAAGCCAACGGGCTCACCGGCTGCCCATACAAGCTCCGCCTATAGCTCGTATTCGTCGTTTCCGCAGCCGCCAAAGCGTGATTATGTGCCAAAGGACGCGACGGAAAGACTGTATAAGCCTGCCGAACAGCGGGAGATATCCGTAAGAGAGGCGGCAGCGCCATGGGAGCAGGCTGCTCCTGCGCTACAGCGGGCGGAAGAGAGTGCTCCGCCGCCGCAGCTTGAGGATGCAGACGCGTCCGTAAGCCAGCAGGAGCAGGGGGAGCGGCTTCCGGAAGGAACGACCGCTTTTCCGGAGCTGTACTGGATCGGTCAGCTTCATGGGACGTATATTGTTGCGCAGGCTGAAGAAGGTTTATATCTGATAGACCAGCATGCGGCCCACGAACGGATTAATTACGAGTATTACTATCAGAAGTTTGGCAATCCCCAGGCGGCCAGCCAGCAGCTTCTTGTTCCGCTGACACTGGAATTTACATCCGGGGAAGCGGAGCAGCTCCGCGGAATGCTTGATTTATTCCGGGAGGCCGGGGTAGAGCTTGAATCATTTGGACCGCAGACTTTTCTAGTCCGTGCTTATCCCGAATGGTTCCCGCAGGGAGAGGAACAGGCGATTATCGAGGAGATGGCTGAACTGCTGCTCAGCGAGCGCAAGTCTATTCATATTGCAAAGCTGAGGGAAAAAGCGGCGATCATGTGCTCCTGCAAAGCTTCGATTAAAGCCAATGACCGGAAGACCCGGGAGGAAGGCGAAGTGCTGCTGGCCCGTCTTGCGGCGTGCAACCAGCCTTACACTTGTCCGCACGGCCGTCCGATCGTCGTTCATATTTCGACCTATCAGCTTGAGAAAATGTTTAAACGGGTGATGTCATGATTGTAACAACCTCCGACAAGCCGTCGCAGAAGGCATTGGCTACTGCCAAACGGCTTGCGGGAGAACTATCTGCTCCGTACGTTGCGCGGGGCAGGCAGACGCTTCGGCAGATGGGAGAGAGGATGGAGATCATACGGCTCGTCGTCGTCACAGAAAAGGAAGTGCGATTTTACGACGGGCAGACGGAGTCTCCTCTCTATTTTCATCCCAGCATGGCGTTTGTAAGAGTGAAAAGGCTTCGCCGCGGGGAAAGCGATCCGCTGGTTGAATTGACGGGCTGCGAGCCGGGGGACCGCGTGATTGACTGTACCGCGGGTCTTGCCTCGGATTCGCTCGTTTTCTCCTATGCGGCGGGAGAGTCGGGGGCAGTCACGGCAATCGAAAGCGAGCCGATCCTGTGCGCCGTCGTTCGCGAAGGGCTGGCGGGTTATCAGTCCGGTTTGCCGGATGTTGACGCGGCAATGCGCCGCATCGACATGATTAACGTCAATCACGCGGATTATCTGGCCGCACTGCCGGACAATAGTGTCGATATCGTATACTTCGATCCGATGTTCCGCCAGCCGATTCATGAATCGAATGCCTTGGAGCCGCTGCGCAAGCTGGCTAACGACAGTGCGCTGACTTCGGAAGCGGTTAATGAAGCGATACGGGTCGCGCGCAAAACGGTCGTTATGAAGGAGCATCGCGAGAGCGGAGAGTTTGAAAGGCTTGGATTTGAACGGCGGCATGTGAATACGTCGAAAATAGCTTATGGAGTGATAGAGGTTGCAGGAAGCAGCAAGTAAGGAACGCAAGCAGCCGCTGCTTGTGCTGGTGGGGCCGACGGCTGTAGGCAAGACGCAGCTCAGCCTCGATCTCGCCAAGGCATGGAATGCGGAGATCATATCCGGAGATTCCATGCAGGTGTACAAGGAGATGGACATTGGCACGGCAAAGCTGCCGCTTGCCGAGCGTCAGGGAGTTGTCCATCATCTGATTGATATATGCGAACCCGAGGAGGCCTATTCGGTCGCGGATTTTCAGCAGCATTGCAGAGATTCGATTATGGATATTGCGGCAAGGGGCAAGCTTCCTTTTATAGTAGGAGGAACTGGGCTGTATATTGAATCCGTCTGTTATGGCTTCGAATTTAACGAGAACGGCTCGGATCCGGTTTTCCGGGACGAGCAGCAGCGTTACGCGGAGGAGAACGGGGCGGAAGCGCTCCATGCCAGGCTTGCGGAGGTAGATCCGAAGTCCGCCGAGCGGCTGCATCCGAATGACCAGCGCAGAATTATCCGGGCCCTCGAGATCTACCATCTTTCCGGCGAGATGATGTCAGCCCAGCTGGAAAGACAGAAAAAAGAATCGCCGTACGAATTGTGTATATTAGGCCTTACCATGGACAGGAAAGTGCTCTACTCTCGTATCGAGCAACGGATCGATCTCATGCTGGAGGATGGTCTGGTCGAGGAAGTAAGAGGGCTGCTTGATCGTGGCGTGACATCCGACTGCATTGCCATGCAGGGGCTTGGCTATAAGGAGATTGTGATGTACCTGCGCGGCGAATGCACGCTCGAAGCGGCTGTAGAACTGCTGAAACGGGATACAAGACGGTTCGCCAAACGCCAGCTTTCCTGGTTTCGTCACATGAAGGATATCGAGTGGATCGACATGGGGGAAAATTTTCACAACAATTTACGGCGGATTCATGATATAATAGCAGGAAAGTTTCAAGTCAATCTTGAATATACTTCTAATCAATCTTTTTTAGACGGGGGTAACGTCCAATGAACAAATCGATCAATATTCAAGATACTTTCTTGAACCAACTGCGTAAAGACAACATTCCGGTTACGGTTTTCTTAATGAACGGCTTTCAAATCAGAGGCGTTATTAAAGCGTTCGATAACTTTACGATCATTATCGACAGTGAAGGTCGTCAGCAAATGGTGTACAAGCACGCGATCTCGACGTTTACTCCACAACGTAACGTATCATTGATGCAGGACAACAGTGCTTCGGAAGCATAGAACGTAACGTTATTTGTGAAACCTTCTACTCGCAGGTAACGTTTAACTTGATAGCGGAAGGCAAGAACAACCCGCTCCAGCAGGGTTGTTCTTTTCATTCCGGGGTATATTGAAGGATAGAGAAACAGATATTGGAATTACAGGAGGGAGCCATATGGCTGAACAACCAAGACGAAGCAAACCAAAGGAGCAGTCGCGCGGGCCGGTAAAGAAAAAGAAAAAAAGAATGACGCCGCGCAAATGGTTTTTTGCATTCTTCTTTACCGTCGTGTTTGCCGTAGTCTGCGGAATCATCGGATATTTGTTTATTACACTAAACGGCGAACGGATTTTAACGGAAAAAGCAGATATGCTTGTACTTGGCGAAGCGTCGATTATATATGATGGGAACGGCAATGAGGTTACGAAGCTGTACGACGCAAGCGCGAACAGGGAGAATGCCGAGTATGACGAATTCCCGAAACAGCTGCTCGACGCATTCGTCGCAACGGAGGACCAGCGGTTCTACGAGCATTCCGGGATTGATTTCTTCTCTATCGGACGCGCTGTTGTCAAGGACGTTATCGCAAGAAGCAAGGTGGAAGGGGCCAGTACTCTAACCCAGCAGCTTGCGAAAAATATATTTCTAACCGCAGACAAAACGTTCTTCCGTAAAGCAACGGAAGCTTCGATAGCGATAGCATTGGAAAATAAGTATTCCAAGCAGGAAATTCTGACGATGTACTTGAACCGGATTTATTTCGGCAAAGGTATTCACGGAATCAAGGCTGCTGCGGAATATTATTTTGATACAGATTTGAAGGACCTGAAGCTTTGGCAGATGGCGACGCTTGCGGGTATGCCTAAGGCGCCAAACCGGTATAATCCGATTAATGATCCGGAATCCTCCATGTCCCGCCGCAGCGTGGTGCTGAAGCTGATGTTTGACCAGCACTATATTACCCAGCAGGAAATGGACGAGGCGAAAGCGGTTGTCTATGAGCCGCCTGCGGATCTGGAAGATAAACAAACCGACCCTTATAAAGCTTATGTTGATTATGTTATCGAAGAAGCTTTGAAGGTAATGCCGGGTATTACCGAGGAAGAGCTTCGCGTTGGCGGCTACCGGATTTATACATCGCTTAATACGACGGCGCAGCAAGCTGTAGAGAAAGAATTTGCCGATGACAGCAACTTCGAGAAGAGTCCGGATGAGCAGAAGGCGCAAGGCGCCATGATCATTATGGACCACCGCGACGGCACGATCCAGGCGATGTCCGGCGGACGCGATTATGTCCGCAAGGGCTTGAACCGCGTAGAGGTGAAACGTCAGCCCGGTTCGGCGTTTAAGCCAATCGTGTCTTACGGTCCAGCTCTAGAGTCAGGGGATTTCTTGCCTTGGACGGTACTTAATCAGGATTCGCAAAAATGCTTCGGCAACTATTGCCCAAGGGATCCTCATGGCGCAGGACCGGTAACCATGCAGGAGGCAATCAAGGAATCCCGCAACCTGGCTGCCGTATGGACGCTTAACCAGGTTGGAATCAGCAACGGTATAGCTTTTGCCAAGAAGCTTGGCATTGAGCTGTCGCCGGATGACCGCAACCTTGCGATTGCACTGGGCGGTCTGACGGACGGGGTAACTCCGCTGCAAATGGCGGAAGCATACAGCGTGTTTGCGAGCGGAGGCAAGTCGGTTGACCCGCATACGATCACGAAGATCGAGACGGCGGCCAACAAGAAGGTATTCACGTACCATGCTCCGCAGTCCAAGCAGCTGATGAAGCCGGAAACTGCCTGGTATATGACGCAAATGATGCAAACCGTCCTTGAGAAAGGCGGCACGGGCACGGGAGCCCGCATCGACCGTCCTGTTGCAGGCAAGACGGGGACGTCACAGCATGGTATCCCTAACTTTAATTCCAGTGCGAACAGGGATGCCTGGTTCGTCGGTTATTCACCGGAGTGGACCGCAGCCGTCTGGATGGGCTACGATATTACCGACAAAGAGCATGTCATCAAGAAAAGCAGCTCGCAGGCTGCAGCCATGTTTGGCAAGGTAATGAAGCAAGCGATGAAGAATGTGCCGAAATCCTCCTTCAAGCAGCCAAGCGGCATTAAGCAGGAAGTGAAGGAACAAGCACCGGTTACTAACTTTAATGCGGTGTTCCTGGCCGATCAGGCGAAGGTTCAGTTAACCTGGACAGCGCCGGAGAACAGCGAAGGCGTAACGTACCGAGTGTACCGCAAGGACTCGTCCGAGTCGGAGTTCTCCGTATTTGCGGATGCCGTTAACCCTACAACGGACGATATGAGCGTATTCCCGGGCATGACGTATCAATACTACGTGGTGGCTTACAACGCGGAAGAGGATAAGGAAAGCAAGCCTTCCGATACGATCACGATAGAAGTGCCGGAGACAGAGGTCGACATTCCCGAACAGCCGATGGAGCCGGATCAGCCAAGTGACGGCGAACTTCCCGGACAGCCGGGAGACGGAAATAACGGAGAAGTATCGCCTCCGCCATCCGTAGATCCGAATCAGCCGGTAGAGTCGGAGACACCTCCCGGTGACGGAGGTACCGTTTCTCCGGGACCGGGTAATGGCAACGGAAACGGGAACGGCAACGGCAACAACGGGAATGGCAATGGCAGCGCGGATCCTGGCCAAGGCGTCGACGGTCCGGTCGAATCGACCGATCCCGGTACGGGAGGCCCTCTGTAATCGGTAGAGGGGACTATTGATAAAAACGAAGCCGGAATTGCAGGCGCATAGCGTAAGGAGCTGGACGTAACACATGGGCAAGCTCAAGAGGTTAGGCTGGAGCACGATCATTATCTTAACAGCCGTGGCTGTGTTATTAAGCGGCTGCGGTAAATCCGGGGATTCCTCCCAGCAGAAATGGGATAAGATGCCGGAAATGGCGATAGATCTGAACAAGCAGTATTCCGCGAAATTTACGACGAGTAAAGGCGACTTCACCGTAAAGCTTTATGCGGCGGAGTCGCCGGTAACGGTTAACAATTTTGTTTTTCTTGCACGTAACGGCTATTATGACGGTCTTACGTTTAACAGCATTATTGAAGCGTTCATGATTCAGGGCGGCGATCCGAAAGGCAACGGCACGGGCAATCCGGGGTATTCGATCCCGGATGAATTTGATACAAGCATCAAATTCGAGCCCGGCGTTGTGGCTATGATGAACAGCGGTAAGCCGAATTCCGGCGGCAGCCAGTTCTTTATTTGTACGGGCCCCGACTCCGTGAATTTGAATCAGACACCTACTTATTCAATCTTCGGTAAAGTGGACAGAGGGATGGATACGGTTCTGGCGATCGCCAAGTCACCGGTGAACGATAAGCATGTACCGAAGGAAAAGGTCATTATTAATACCGTGACCATTCTGGAAACATAATTTGGCTTGAATAGCAGAAGCTACGGGAGAAGGCGGTTCGTCCGCTTTGTCCCGTTCTTTGTTTCACGCTTAAAAAGGGTTCTACAGCTTCTCCGCAAGAGCCATTTCATGCCGGAAGCTTGGTTTATTTTTCATGCGTGCTGGAGAAGAGCGTTAAGTTATGGTAAGCTTTTTACAACGCTATCCATCATCATCGAAAGCCAAGCATCAAAGGCTTATCTCAACGGAAAGGTACGTTCCGTATGAAACGAAAATTTTCGGACCGGGCAAACTGGCGTCGCATTATACGCAAAAGCTATAATTGTCTGGCGCTCGACAGTGATGAGTTCAAAGGTCTCGTTACGTTTTACCGGATTCATGAGTTGCGTGAGCCGCTTTGGAAGGAATATAACGGGCGGCGTTTATGTCTGGCGGACCGCGGGTATTTATGGATGCAGCATTTTCCCCGGGGTGAGCATTTTGTCGTGACAACAATGTTTGACGATAAGGGCCGCGTAGTGCAGTGGTACATCGATATTTGCAAAACGCAAGGGCTGACAGATCAACATGTGCCTTGGTTTGACGATTTGTATCTGGACGTGGTTGTTCTGCCAAGCGGGGAAGTTTTCCTGCTCGATGAGGATGAGCTAGAGGATGCTCTTCGTGATGGAGAGGTAACCGGGAAAGAAGCGGCATTAGCCCGCAAGACGGCGGGGAGACTGCTGTCCAGCATCCGGAACGGTCGGTTCCGGTATTTCACGCTCAGCTTGAAGCATCGCAAAAGCTTGACGGAGAGAGAGCTTAGAGAATCATGAAAAGTATTGTTCAAACGAGGAGCAAGTCACGCAAACGCCGCGGGCTGCTCCTGTTTCGTATCTTTATTGGTTTATGTCTCATAGGTGTGTTGTATTGCGGTTATTTGCTTTGGCTTGTTAACAGCTATGACGACTCTGCCCCTATTGAGCAAGCCGATGCCGCGATCGTGCTTGGCGCCTCCCTTTGGTCGGACAAGCCTAGCCCTGCGCTTAAGGAACGGCTCGACTTTGCGGATAAGCTGTATAAAGACGGCAAGATAAACATGCTGATCCTAAGCGGCGGTCTTGATCATAACGGTTCGAAGCTGACGGAAGCGGAAGGGATGCGCGTCTATCTGCTTGCGAAGGGGATTCCTGGCGAGAAGATGCTCCTGGACAATGCAGCAAGAAGTACATACGAGAATCTGTTGAACAGCAAAGTGATTGCTGAAGAACATCATCTGAAGAAGCTTCTGATCCTAACCCACGACTACCATGCGCCAAGGGCGATGGAGATGGCCCGTTATCTAGGCTACAAGAACGCGCAGGCTGCCGCTTTTCATTCCGAGGTATTGAGCCCGTTCAAGAATCAGTCTCGCGAAGTACTGGCTTATGGGAAATGGAAGGCGGATGCCGTTCTCCTGCATTTCGGATACCGTTCTCCCGACTATCCTTAAATAAAATCTGTTAATATGACCGATTCCGCTAGAATACACTTGTTAGAAGCGGGATATGCCGGGCTTATCTTATCGGCATGTGCGCGCTAGTGACGGTGCGAAGGATAGGTGATGCGATAGATGAGCGGACATGTCATATCGGGATCGAATAATGGAGCGAGGCCGTCCCGTCAAATTAACGTAGTGCTAAGAAGCCAGGAGCCGGTTCAAATGACGGCTTCCGCGCCCGTGGTCGATAATGAGCCGCTGCCGGCCGTAAAGCCGCTCCCGCCCGGTGATCATTTTGCCGATATACAAAAAGAGCTGGAGCCCATGGTGGGCATGGATACTGTAAAGGCCCTTATCTATGAGGTCTATGCGCTTTTATATATAACCAGGATGCGTTCGGAAGCGGGCTTGTCCGGCGGTTCCCATGTCTATCATATGATTTTCAAGGGAAATCCGGGGACCGGCAAGACCACCATTGCCAGAATTGTGGCGAAGCTGTTTCAGAAGATGGGGGTGCTTGCGAAGGGGCATCTGATCGAAGTGGAACGGGCTGATCTTGTTGGGGAATACATCGGGCATACGGCTCAGAAAACACGGGATATGGTGCGCAAGGCGATTGGCGGCGTCCTGTTCGTGGACGAAGCGTACAGCCTTGCGCGTGGCGGAGAGAAGGATTTCGGCAAAGAGGCGATCGACACCCTAGTCAAAGCGATGGAGGATCACCGCAATCAGTTTGTGCTGATTCTGGCCGGATATCCAGCCGAGATCGATCATTTCCTGCTTACCAATCCGGGACTGCCTTCCCGCTTTCCCATCCAGATTGATTTTCCGGACTATTCGATTGATCAATTAATTCAAATTTCCGAGCTGATGGCGAAGGACCGGGATTATAATTTAATGCCGCAGTCCATATTTAAGTTAAGGCAGCATTTAATTCAAGAGAAGATGAGCGACATTTTCTCGTTCAGCAATGCGAGGTATGTTCGGAATATGATTGAGAAGGCGATCCGCTACCAGGCTGTCAGGCTGCTTAATCAATATGCGAACAGCATTCCTCCGAAGCAGGAACTGATGGCGATCAAGCCGGAGGATTTCAAATGGGAAATGAAATAAATGAAATAATACCGAAATAACCACACTCTAGAAGGAGAACCCATGCAAAATAAAACATTTAATACGACAACCGCCATGCAAGAACGCGCCGTGCTGGTCAGTCTGGTTACTCCCAGCGTGAAGCGGGGCATTAGCGATCCGGAGCATTCGCTGGAGGAGCTGGTTGCCCTTGCGGAGACCGCGGGGACGGAAGTATTGACTACGATCACTCAAAACAAGGAAGCGCCGGACACCAGATGGTTCATCGGCAAGGGCAAAGTGGAGGAGCTTCGTGCTGTAGCCGAGGAGCTTGGAGCTACTACCGCAATTTTTGATCAGGAGCTTTCCGGGGCGCAGGTACGGAATCTGGAAGAAACGCTGGATTTGAAAATTGTTGACCGTACGCAGCTTATTCTGGATATCTTTGCACAACGTGCGAAGACCCGCGAAGGGATTATCCAGGTTGAACTGGCCCAGCTCAGCTATTTGCTGCCGCGGCTGTCCGGGCATGGCAAGAACCTGTCGCGGCTTGGCGGCGGTATAGGCACAAGAGGTCCGGGCGAGTCCAAGCTCGAAACAGACCGCCGGCATATTAGAGGACGGATCTCCGACCTTAAAGCACAGCTTGACGAAGTGGTCCGCCACCGGAAGCTTCACAGGGAAAGACGCAAGAAATCCGGTGTTATTCAAGTCGCTCTGGTTGGTTATACGAATGCCGGAAAATCTACGCTGCTGAGGGAGCTGACCAGCGCTGACGTCTATGTCGAGAATCAGCTGTTCGCCACCTTGGATCCGACTTCCCGCACGCTTGAGCTGCCCAATGGCCGCGAGGTTGTTCTGACGGACACGGTTGGATTCATTCAAAACCTGCCGCATGATCTTGTCGCGGCATTTCGCGCGACGCTAGAGGAAGTTCTGGAGGCTGATCTGGTGCTTCATGTGGTTGACGGAAGTTCTCCGATGCGCGAAGAACAGATGGCTGTCGTAGAGCAAATACTTGGCGATCTGGGAGCAGCGGGAACACCAAGCTTAACGATTTACAACAAAAAAGACCTATGCGAAGCGAATCAGGTTGATTTGCCGACAGCGGGTCCGGATACTCTGGTAATCAGTGCTTACGAAGACGATGACTTGACGTTGGTTCGGAATAAAATTCAGGATAAACTGACCGGAGATACCGTGACGTTTGCTCTGCCGGCTGACCGCGGTGATTTAATCGCACTTGTCTATCGCAGCGGCGAAGTGGTGGACAATGAAGTCAGCGAGGACGGCGAGTCTTTGCGTCTGACCGTTCAAGTAAGCCGTCAGGCATATGAATTACATGGGCATAAGCTCGAATCTTATATAGAATAGTGAAATTGGGTTACGCTACTAAAGGGAGAGACAGGCTGGAATGAGCTACAATCAACAAGAAGATAATCAAACGATTTGGAACGACCTCGAGAAATTAGCGGATGAAGCGGAGGAGCTGGCTGCCGGGCAGCTCCGTTCCATTGACCGGATTGCGGAGAAGAACCAATGGAAAGTCATCCGTGCGTTTCAGCGGCATCAGGTGAGCGATTTTCACTTTACCGGTTCAACGGGTTATGGCTATAATGACCGGGGCCGGGAAGTGCTTGATCTTGTTTACGCAGATGTATTCGGAGCAGAGGCGGCGCTTGTTCGCCCGCATTTCGTATCAGGTACGCACACCATCGGGTGCGCGTTATTTGGCGTGCTCCGGCCCGGTGACGAATTGCTCTATATTACGGGCAAGCCCTACGACACTTTGTACAAAGTGATTGGCAAGCCGGGGGACGGGACAGGCTCCTTGCAGGACTGGGGCATCCGCTACAATGAAGTGGATCTGCAGGAGGACGGAAGCCTGGATTGGGCTGGCATCGAAGCCAGCATTAACGAACGTACGAAGGTCATTGGCATTCAGCGATCAAGGGGCTACAGCTGGAGAGCGTCGTTTACCGTTTCCGAGATTGGAGATATGGTTCAGCGGGTAAAACAGATTAAGCCGGATGTTCTTTTTTTCGTCGATAACTGCTACGGCGAATTTACCGAGCTGATCGAGCCAACACAAGTAGGCGTAGATCTGATGGCAGGCTCCCTTATCAAGAATCCGGGCGGCGGACTGGCTTCGACCGGAGGATACATTGTCGGAACTGCCGCTGCCGTGGAGCAGGCAGCTTTTCGTCTGACTGCCCCTGGTATCGGAGGCGAGGTTGGCGCTATGCTGGACACGCTCCGTGGAATTTACCAAGGGTTATTCTTAGCTCCTCATTTGGTTGGACAAGCAGTAAAAGGAAGCGTGTTTGCTTCCGCTCTGTTCGAGCAGCTTGGTTTTGAGACGAAGCCCCATTGGTCGGAGCCTCGCACGGATCTTATTCAAGCGGTCAGATTCGGAGGAGCCGAGCAGCTGATCGCATTCGTGCAGGGCATTCAGCAGGCAGCAGCGGTAGATGCCCATGTTGTGCCTGAGCCTTGGGACATGCCGGGATACGAGCATCCCGTCATTATGGCGGCCGGAACCTTTATTCAAGGCGGAAGCCTGGAATTATCCGCGGATGCTCCGATCCGCGAACCCTATATCGCTTACATGCAAGGCGGTTTAACGTTTGCCCATGCGAAGTTTGGTGTACTCACAGCGTTACGTCGACTCATCAAGAACGGTCTAGTCACAATTAAACGTAATTAAACCTAACACGACTTGACACGTTTTTGGTAGGGAGTTATTATATACGTATAAATGAGCGACTGGAAGGTTGATGCGACATGGGTGACGATATTCGTAGAAACATGGCCTTATTTCCGATCGGTATCGTAATGAAGCTGACGGATCTAACGGCGCGTCAAATTCGTTATTATGAGCAGCATGAATTGATTGTTCCTGCAAGAACGGCAGGTAACCAGCGACTGTTCTCTTTTAATGATGTAGAACGGCTATTAGAAATTAAGGCATTGATTGAAAAAGGCGT
Organism: Paenibacillus glycanilyticus; assembly: GCF_023715145.1. Classification (GTDB taxonomy): domain Bacteria; phylum Bacillota; class Bacilli; order Paenibacillales; family Paenibacillaceae; genus Pristimantibacillus; species Pristimantibacillus glycanilyticus_A. The sequence goes on from NZ_JAMBNP010000002.1 coordinate 903,689, forward strand.
AAACATCGCCGGCATTAAGCAAGTCATGAATCCGGTTTCAAAAGAATCGGACGACGCGACGATTGTAAGCGAGCAATCCGAAGTGAAGCGCAAGGAGCTCTCCGATGCGCAGCTGCACCGCCTTCTGAAGCAGCAATTGCTTGAGAAACGTCCTGGCCAGGCTTCGCTTATTCAAGGCCAGCTCTCGCGTTTCTTGAACAAGCGCTAGTCATTCCTAATAATTAACGAACAAGCACAAACAGATGCTTAAGAAGCAAGAAATTCTTTTAAAGGAGATGAATGGTGTGAGCTACACAAAAGAGGATATTAAACGCATTGCGGAGGAACAAAATGTTCGATTTATCCGTCTTCAATTTACCGATTTGCTTGGAACGATCAAGAACGTTGAAATTCCGGTAAGCCAATTGGACAAAGCATTGGATAACAAGATGATGTTCGATGGATCTTCCATCGAAGGTTATGTTCGTATCGAAGAATCTGACATGTACTTATACCCTGATCTGGATACTTGGGTAGTCTTCCCATGGGTTGCGCAAGATCGTGTTGCCCGTCTGATCTGCGATATTTATATGCCTGACGGAACTCCGTTTGCGGGCGATCCGCGCGGCATTCTGAAGCGTGCGCTGCAAGAAGCGGAAGAAATGGGCTATAGCGCAATGAACGTTGGTCCGGAGCCGGAATTCTTCCTGTTCAAAACCGATGATCGCGGCGAGCCAACTACTGAACTGAACGACCAAGGCGGTTATTTCGACCTTGCTCCAATGGATATGGGCGAGAACTGCCGTCGTGAAATCGTACTTACGCTGGAAGAAATGGGCTTCGAGATTGAAGCTTCCCACCATGAGGTAGCTCCTGGCCAGCACGAAATCGACTTCAAATATGCAGATGCAATCAAAGCTGCAGACCAGATCCAAACCTTCAAGCTTGTTGTAAAAACAATTGCAAGACAGCATGGCCTGCATGCAACCTTTATGCCTAAGCCGCTGTTTGGCGTGAACGGTTCCGGCATGCACTGTCACCAATCGCTCTTCCAAGGCAGCACGAACGTATTCTACGACGAGAAGGATCGTCTTGGTCTTAGCCAAACAGCACGTTATTACATGGCCGGTATTCTGGAGCATGCCCGTGCGATGGCCGCTATTACGAATCCTACGATCAACTCGTACAAACGGATGGTGCCAGGCTATGAAGCGCCTTGTTATGTAGCTTGGTCGGCGAGCAACCGTTCGCCAATGATCCGTATCCCGGCATCCCGCGGTCTCAGCACGCGTATCGAGGTTCGTAACCCGGATCCTGCGGCTAACCCGTACCTGGCTCTTGCGGTTATGCTGAAAGCAGGCCTCGACGGCATCAAGAACAAAACGCCGCTGCCGGCTCCGGTAGACCGCAACATCTACATCATGACAGAAGAAGAGCGCCTGGAATCCGGCGTGCCAAGCCTTCCGTCTGACCTGAAGGAAGCGCTCGACGAGATGCTCCGCAGCGATGTTGTCTGCGACGCGCTTGGCGAACACGCACTTGCTCACTTCTACGAGCTCAAAGAGATCGAATGGGATATGTACAAAACCCAAGTTCATCAATGGGAACGCGATCAGTATCTGACGCTGTACTAAGATAAGAGAGTAAAGAGGCCGTCTCAAAAGGTGATCGCTCACTATAAAGACGGCTCGCATAGGTAAATATAAACGTTTTTTCATGAAAATATCGCTGCAGAGGGTTACCCTTGCAGCGATATTTTTGCTCTTGCTGCT
>NZ_JAMBNP010000030.1 GCF_023715145.1 Paenibacillus glycanilyticus
CTTGCTAGTCATTCTGTTGGTTCCAAACAGGCTACGCACGCGTACAAGCTCCATTTAAAGCAGCTACTTGCTGAATATGACCTTGCTTGCCAACAGTTGCAAGTAGTAGAAGCAGAGATTATTGCTGTTTTAGATCGTATTCCTTTTGCTAAATCTATGCTTGCTGTTAAAGGAATTAGCGCCATTTCCCTAGCTGGTATTCTGGGTGAAGCCGGGGATTTAAGTGGCTTTGTTCACGGCAATGCACTGCTTCGGCACGCTGGCCTCAACCTTGCAGAAGCAAGCTCAGGCAAATGGACAGGACAAATGAAGATTAGCAAACGTGGACGATCCCGCCTCCGTCGATTTATTTACATGATGACCTTGAGTATGGTTGGGAATAACCCAGAATTCAAAGCGATACATGCGTACAATGTGCAGGTGAAAAAGATGAAGAAAATGAGGTCGCTTATGAAACTGTGTGGTAAATTGGCCCGAATACTCGTTGGAATGGCACGCAGCAATGAAGCCTATAATCCTCATAAGACAATGCCAATTCAACTAGCAGCTTAAGCAATATTTTACCGTTTCGTTGTACGAATGTTGGCCTATTCGCAGGACTTCAAAAGAAAGCACGGAGTACCGGATGTTTTGAACCAAAGGGCACGGACCCGTAACGATAGCAAGACCGGCCTCCACCCCTTGGACAGGCGTAACGAAGGAATGAGAGGGCAAAGACCCGTTGAGACATGGGAGTGAAAACCTCCAAGGGCGGCGTGGAGAATGCGTGCAGTATATGGAATAATATGGGGAAATAACCTTCCCTGTATTTCATCACGCCTTCATGTTGTTCTGGTCTACTACAATGGCTCTCTTACTTTTATTCCTCTTTTCTGGCAAGGGCGAAATCCTGCGAATAAG
>NZ_JAMBNP010000031.1 GCF_023715145.1 Paenibacillus glycanilyticus
CCACAGCTCCACATCGAATTCTCGGTATTTCACCAGAGATAAAGTTTTGGTTGCGGGGGCAGGATTTGAACCTGCGGCCTTCGGGTTATGAGCCCGACGAGCTACCGAGCTGCTCCACCCCGCGTCAATATAAGCAAAACATATATGGTGGAGGCTGAGGGGATCGAACCCCCGACCCTCTGCTTGTAAGGCAGATGCTCTCCCAGCTGAGCTAAGCCTCCATAATTATACCCGAGGTCCCCGTAAAATAACCGGATTAACCTACAAGGTGTTATATCGCTTTTAGGGTAAATTGGTGACCCGTAGGGGATTCGAACCCCTGTTACCTCCGTGAAAGGGAGGTGTCTTAACCCCTTGACCAACGGGCCTAATTAAACAAAGCAAATATGGCAGAGAGGAAGGGATTCGAACCCTCGAGACCCGGTTAGAGCCTACACGATTTCCAATCGTGCTCCTTCGACCACTCGGACACCTCTCTATAAATGGCTCCCCGAACAGGACTCGAACCTGTGACAACTCGATTAACAGTCGAGTGCTCTACCAACTGAGCTATCAGGGAATAACAAGAAATGATAGAGTCCAATAAAAAACCCACTACATGGTGGGTCAGTCTTCATCCAATATAAAGATGACACCATAAAAACTGAACATGATATATACAAAACAATCAGCTGGTTTTACTTAAATGCTTCCGAAGTCAAAGCGTATGCTCACTTCAGAAACGTTGTAGGATAAGCCCTCGACCGATTAGTATTCGTCAGCTCCACACATTGCTGTGCTTCCACCCCGAACCTATCAACCTCGTCGTCTTCAAGGGGTCTTACTAGTTGGGAAATCTCATCTTGAGGGG
>NZ_JAMBNP010000032.1 GCF_023715145.1 Paenibacillus glycanilyticus
TCACTTGCTATACTTGAGAAAAATTAGTACATATGGATTCATTGAAGTAAAGGGGAACGATAGCACCACGAAATGACGGCAGCCGACCACATGAACGGTTGCCGTTGCTCGTTGAAGTAACGGGCAGTTTAGTTCCAATATGTGGTAATATAATTTTATATAAGACAAATTTAGTTTAAGGGAGTTGAATTCGTATTTGAAGAAGATAATTGTCGGTGGAATTCTATTATTTACTGGAATAATCTTATTTTTAGGAGTATATATTCTGGCAGCACGTCATTCATCCACTTTAGGAAGTTGGACTACTCCTCCGGGACGACTGGGAACAGCTTTGAATGAAATGGGTGGAACGACCGCGTTCCATAATTCAATAATTATGATAGTTTGCGGAATCATTTTATTACTTTGGGGCTGCTTTGAAGATGATATCGTGAAGTTAATAAAGCTTATCGTGAAGAAAAGGAATGAGAACATAACGTCAAATAGTCAAGACGAATCATTAAGTTAACGAGGAAACATTAGCTCAATAAAGACAGGACGGCAGCTCACAAATTATGAGTTGCCGTTTTCTCAACTAATGGGCGGGGTAACACAACTTAAAGAGCTAGGAGAGATATTGAAGTGCGTCCGACGGAACAGCATAAATCCATCGCTAAAACGATTGCAAAGGTATTCGGTGGAACACCAAAAGTAATTCGATACTACGACGATAA
>NZ_JAMBNP010000033.1 GCF_023715145.1 Paenibacillus glycanilyticus
GTCCACGAATCTTCATTCTCGTCATACAACCAGTTCTCGAACTTGCTTATATCTTGCTTCCATGCTTTGGTGTTTTCTTTATGATAAGTATTGTATTTTACAAGTGCTCGTTGTTCTTCAGACTCTAAATAAGCATAGTTTTCTTCGCTGCCATATCCTGCATCAGCGATGACGGTTCCCGGCAATTGACCAAGTGAGGCTTTCACTTTGTCCAGGTGCGGCTTGAGACAACGTGTATCTGTTGGACGCTGATGGATGCTGTAGCTGAGAATGAATTGATCTTCGGTTCCAATCTGCACGTTATACCCCGGCTTCAGCTGACCATTGCGCATGTGGTCTTCCTTCATGCGCATGAACGTCGCATCCGTGTCGGTTTTGCTGAAGCTGTTTCGGCTGCCGAGCGTTTCCTGCTGCTCTTCATATTTGTGCAGGCGAGAAAGATCTTTCCGAACAAGGCGCACAGCTTTCTTTAACGGTTTGTTCTTCGGCTTTTCTTGAAGCTTGCTTTCAAGCCGTTGAACAGCCTGCTCGAGCTTTTCGCTCGTGATGGCAGAAGCCTCTCCGAGCTCAGGAAGGTCCAAGTTATTCAGCGCCTGATCTTCCTGTTTCTCTGCCTCTTCAATGGCAGCGAA
>NZ_JAMBNP010000034.1 GCF_023715145.1 Paenibacillus glycanilyticus
CTTTGGTGTTTTCTTTATGATAAGTATTGTATTTTACAAGTGCTCGTTGTTCTTCAGACTCTAGGTAAGCATAATTTTCTTCGCTCCCATAACCTGCATCTGTGATGATGGTTCCCGGTAATTCACCAATGAAGCTTTCACTTTATCCAGGTGTGGCTTGAGACAACGGGTATCCGTTGGACGTTGATGAATACTGTAACTGAGAATAAATTGATCTTCCGTTCCAATCTGCACGTTATATCCCGGCTTTAGCTGACCATTGCGCATGTGGTCTTCCTTCATGCGCATGAACGTCGCATCCGTGTCGGTTTTGCTGAAGCTGTTTCGGCTGCCGAGCGTTTCCTGCTGCTCTTCATATTTGTGCAGGCGAGGAAGAAGATCTTTCCGAACAAGGCGCACAGCTTTCTTTAACGGTTTGTTCTTCGGCTTTTCTTGAAGCTTGTTTTCAAGCCGTTGAACAGCCTGTTCGAGCTTTTCGCTCGTGATGGCAGAAGCCTCTCCGAGCTCAGGAAGGTCCAAGTTATTCAGCGCCTGATCTTCCTGTTTCTCTGCCTCTTCAATGGCAGCGAACAAGGTCTTCACCTTTTCTTGTA
>NZ_JAMBNP010000035.1 GCF_023715145.1 Paenibacillus glycanilyticus
CCGGATCAATGCGTGCTTACCGCTCCCCGAGGCAGTTTCGTTGTTCGCCACGTCCTTCTTCGGCTCCTAGTGCCTAGGCATCCTCCGTGCGCTCTTATTAGCTTAACCTAATGCTCCGGTTGTTTCGATCGAGCGTTCCTAGCGGTTTGTTTCTTGATCAATTAAATGATGGTTGAAATAAACGCGCTAAAGTCACGCTCGACTCGAAACAACCTTCGCAAACATTCAATAATTGCTTAAGGATGTTTCATTCTTTCGCTATCCAGTTTTCAAGGTGCAAGTCTTTTGCGTTGCATCTGCTTCGGAGTAAATCTTTAGCAAGTAGACAACAAACAAAAGTTTTTGAAAGGCATTTGGTATAACCCAATTGCTCTTTCAAAACTGACAACGAGCTGCGACTACTGCCTATTCACGGAAGTATGCTTCCGATGTACGTTTCCTGCAGAAACGTTGTATTCCTTAGAAAGGAGGTGATCCAGCCGCACCTTCCGA
>NZ_JAMBNP010000036.1 GCF_023715145.1 Paenibacillus glycanilyticus
GCCAGCCGTCGAAGGTGGGGTAGATGATTGGGGTGAAGTCGTAACAAGGTAGCCGTATCGGAAGGTGCGGCTGGATCACCTCCTTTCTAAGGAAATACCTGATCACGATGATGATCAGATAGGAAGCTTAGCTTCCATGCAAGATAAAAGTTTGGATAACGACGCAGTGCGTTAGACGTGATATCATTTGTTCAGCTTTGATGGAATTTGTATGGGGCCATAGCTCAGCTGGGAGAGCGCCTGCCTTGCAAGCAGGAGGTCAGGAGTTCGATCCTCCTTGGCTCCACCAAATAAACCATCTATTTTTGCTGTTTTCTTATTGCTAAAGAGCTATTCTGAAGCATGGACAACGCAAAAGATTTGCTCTTTGAAAACTGGATAGCGAAAGAATGAAACATCCTTAAGCAAGAAACATGTTTTTATTAGGTTAAGCTAATAAGAGCGCACGGAGGATGCCTAGGCACTAGGAGCCGAAGAAGGACGTGGC
>NZ_JAMBNP010000037.1 GCF_023715145.1 Paenibacillus glycanilyticus
GGGCAGCATTCCTATAATGAAGAAATACGAGGTTTGAGAAACAAAAAGACTCCTTGGTATGATGTATGAGGGTCCCAGATGCTCGCCAGCGACCGGATCCAAATACAAACCAAGGAGACTACAAAATGAATTCTACTCAAAATGAACGTATTAATCAAATTACTTCTTCTACCTTAATTGTCGGTGTAGACATCGCTAAATTCAAACATGTCGCTCGAGCACAAGACTACCGAGGAGTCGAGTTCGGGAAGTCAATTACGTTTGAGAACGACCGTGAAGGCTTCGAAATGTTCGTTAGCTGGTTCAGAAAGCTTGCGACGGAGAAAGGGTTCCAAGACGTCATCGTTGGCATGGAACCGACCGGTCACTACTGGCTGAACCTGGCCCATTTTTTAAGAGAACAGCATGTTACGTGCGCTGTGGTTAATCCGCTCCACGTGAAGAAAAGCAAAGAATTGGATGACAATTCACCAACCAAGAACG
>NZ_JAMBNP010000038.1 GCF_023715145.1 Paenibacillus glycanilyticus
TTGAGGCACACCTCGACCGCGGCCGTGGTCCGGTTGCTACCGTCATTGTCCAGCGCGGTACCTTGCACGTGGGCGATTCCATCGTCGTGGGCGATGCACACGGCCGTGTGCGCCGCATGCTCGATGAATTCGGCGGCGACGTCGAAGAGGCCGGTCCATCCCGCCCGGTTCAGGTCCAAGGCCTGTCTGGTGTGCCTGGCGCTGGCGATAACCTGCTCGTGGTGGAAGACGACCGCGTTGCCCGCCAGATTGCCAATCAGCGTGACGCCCGCAAGCGCTCTGCCCTGCAGGCCAAGCAGCGCAAGCGCGTCTCCTTGGAGGATCTGGACAAGGTATTGCAGGAGACTTCGACCCTCAACCTCATCCTCAAGGGCGACAATGCCGGTTCCGTCGAGGCACTGGAAGACGCCTTGCTGGATATCAAGACCGAGGACGAAGTCGAGCTCAACATCATCGACCGTGGTGTGGGCGCTGTGAC
>NZ_JAMBNP010000039.1 GCF_023715145.1 Paenibacillus glycanilyticus
TACCAGCGAAGAAAGGTAAAAATAGACGATTGGAAAATCTCCTGAATCGAATGAGTCGAAATTCAAAAAATAATCACACTCAATATATTTCGGACTTGTTTTATTTTTCGGAAGATGCTAAAAGTTTAAAAACAATGGGTCGTGATGAAAGGGCGACTGAAATACAAAATAATCTGCACTTTAATCCAAAGTATGAAAATAAAATTCAGGCATCAAAGATATTAATAATTGATGATGTGATAACTACTGGAGCAACTTTAAAGGGAGCTCAATCTCTACTGGATACAATGAATCCAGAGAGGGTGCTATCAATAGCATTGGCTAAAACTGTTAGCATTAGCGAAGATATGCATGTTTGTGGTGATTGTGGAAAGTTAATGCGTGTTATGCGTAATAAAAAAACTGGACAGCACTTTTTAGGTTGTACCGGTTTCTTTGATACTCCACAGTGTAAAAATACTATGAGCATAGATT
>NZ_JAMBNP010000003.1 GCF_023715145.1 Paenibacillus glycanilyticus
TGCTCCGCCTTTCCCGATTCGGCCATGCGACCAATTCGCGTATCCGGTATTAGCATTCGTTTCCGAATGTTATCCCAGTCTTATGGGCAGGTTACCCACGTGTTACTCACCCGTCCGCCGCTAACCTTATCCCGAAGGACAAGATCCGCTCGACTTGCATGTATTAGGCACGCCGCCAGCGTTCGTCCTGAGCCAGGATCAAACTCTCCATGAAATGGCGTTTTCATCGTTCGACCGAAACCGATCGACGAAAACCCCTTGGTTGTTTGACTTGCTCAAACTTGTTTTATCGCTTTTCCGTTATTTCTAACGGGGCAGTTTTGCTCGTTGTTCAGTTTTCAAAGAACAATTTCTTTTCTCGTTGCCAACCGTGTGTTTCAGCGGCGACTTAGATAATATACCACGTACGCCTAATAGATTGCAAGTACTTTTTTAAAGTTTTTTGCTAAAACATGATTTTTCTCTTTTACATCTCATAATTGCACTCGAATTCCTTATTAAACAATTAAACCATAAAGATCCCGCCCTAATAATAGGCGAGATCTTTATGGTTATCCCAATACTTCTTTAATATGCAGATGTCTTTCGATTGTCAGGTTAATAATCGAGCCTCCAACAGAAACCCAGGGTCTTGTCGGATGTATGCCATCTGAAAACACGATCTCCCCGACTCGATCATCGCTCAGCTTGACGATATTCCCGTTATGGAATTGCGTTACTTTCTCTACAAACATTCTGACATAGGCGGGATCCAGCTTCCCAAAGGAATCGCTCTGAATTTGCTCCAGAACGAAATAGGGCGAAGCTGCCTTGCGGTAGAACCGATTTAGCGTCATTGCATGATAAATATCCGCAATGGCTACGATCTTGGCATAAGGGTGTATCTTTGTTGAATCGATCGCAAGCGGATAACCGCTGCCGTCAACACGCTCATGATGCTGTAAAGCAGTCAGCTTAACCCCCTCGTTTAGAGAGGCGATATTTTTAAGCAGCTGATAACCAAACACGGTATGCCTCTTCATCTCTTCATTCTCTTCAGCCGTCAAAGCCGTCGGCTTAGCAAAGATAGCCGGATCAACCTTGACGTTTCCGATATCATGAAGCAAACCTGCGAGCGCTACCGGCATCCAATCCTTCCGAGGAAGACTGCACCATTGGGCAATGCGATAAGAGGTTAAGGCAACCAGGATACTGTTATGCAGCAAGTAGTCCCGTTCCGCGAAATGTCTCGGCATAAACGTAAGCACCTGGTAGCTGTCCTCGTATTGCATCATCTTCTCGAGCTGGTTCCGGATATCCATAACCGGAATCGGCAGGCCAGATCGGATTTCGTTAATTACCCGCTTCAGAACAAGAATCATCTGATCGTATTCATCGTGCAGCGGGGTGGCCGATATAACGGGAGTTGCTGCCTGCAACTCCTGCTTCACATTTTCCTGCGTCTTATCTGCCTGATTTGCAGGTTGTTCGATCTGAACCTTCGGGACCAGAAAAGCCTGCATAATCTCCAATTCTCTCGGTGTGACGATGCGCCCCTTCTGAAAAAGCACTCCGCCAAGCGGGGTGAGGACATCTTCGCTGATTTTGTCGCCTAACTTCACCTGTGATAAAGCCACTGTTGCCACAACGGTCCCCTCCCGATGTATGCCAATCCAAATTGCTTATTTCTTACTCATCAGCCGGCCCTGAGCCCGGATCCAATGCTGTTTCTTGGCCCTCTTCGCCTTCTTCGAGAGCTTCGTCAGCTTCTTCGCTGCGCGCTACGCGGGTTACCGTAGATACCGTGTCATCATCACGCGTATTAATCAGCTTCACGCCTTGTGTATTGCGGCCCATCGTCGAAATGCCTTCCATACTCGTCCGAATCAACGTGCCAAGCGCGGTCATAATCATCAAGTCCTCGTCATTCAGCACAACCTTCAGACTGACGATCGGTCCGTTCTTGTCGGTAACGTTAAGGGTCTTAATCCCTTTACCGCCGCGGTTCTGGATCCGATATTCGCTCATCGGCGTACGTTTGCCGTAGCCTTTGGCCGTTACGATAAGCACGTCATTTTCCGGATTAACAACATCCATGTCAATAACGGTATCGTCATCATCCAGTTGAATGCCTTTTACGCCTGTAGCGGAACGTCCCATTGAACGGACATCCTGCTCAGAGAAGCGAATCGACATCCCTTGCGCCGTACCCATTACGATCTCCTGGTTGCCGTCTGTCAGCTTAACGCCGATTAGTTCGTCATCCTCACGAATCGAAATCGCGATCAGACCGACCTTGCGGATATTCATATAATCGTCGAGAGGCGTCTTCTTAACGATACCCTGGCGGGTAGCAAAGAACAGATAGCTGTCCGAATCAAAGCTCTCTACCGGAATAACGGCATTGATCGTCTCGCCTTGCTCAATCTGAATCAGATTGATGATCGGTGTTCCGCGGGCCGTACGGCTCAGATCCGGAATCTCATATGCTTTCAAGCGGTATACCTTGCCCTTGTTCGTGAAGAACAGGAGGAAGTGGTGGGTATTCGATACGAACAGATGCTCAACAAAGTCATGCTCCTTCGTATCCATACCAACGACACCTTTACCACCGCGCTTCTGGCTGCGGTAAGTCGTAACCGGCAGGCGCTTGATATAACCGGTATGCGTAATCGAGATGATAACATCTTCGCGAGGAATCAGGTCCTCGTCCAGAATCTCTTCATCGCTAACGGTAATTTCGGTGCGGCGCTCGTCTCCGAAGCGCTCTTTGATCTCGTTAAGCTCTTCGCTGATGATGTTCAATACGAGCTGCTCATCAGCCAGAATCGCTTTGTATTCGGCAATCTTCTTCATCAGCTCCGCATACTCGGCTTCAATCTTATCGCGTTCCAGGCCTGTCAGCCTTTGGAGACGCATATCAAGAATGGCTTGTGCCTGTTCGTAGCTGAGCGCAAACCGCTCGATCAAGCCTTCACGGGCGATGTCAGCCGTTTGCGAAGCCCGGATAAGCGCGATGACTTCATCCAGATGATCAAGCGCGATACGCAAGCCTTCGAGAATATGAGCTCTGGCTTCTGCCTTCTTCAGGTCATATTCGGTACGGCGGCGAATAACTTCGATCTGATGCTGCAAATAGTAATACAGCATTTCGCGGATATTCAAAGTCTTTGGTTCGCCATTAACAAGCGCAAGCATGTTAATGCCGAAGTTCGACTGCATTTGAGTCTGTTTGTAGAGATTGTTCAGTACAACGCTTGGCGTTACATCGCGGCGAAGCTCGATAACGACCCGCATGCCGTTACGGTCGGACTCATCGCGAAGATCGGTAATTCCCTCGATCTTTTTCTCACGGACGAGCTCTGCGATTTTCTCTACAAGACGTGCCTTGTTCACTTGATATGGCAGCTCGTAAACAATAATCCGCGCTTTATTGCCGTTCTCTTCGATCGTCGCGCGTGCTCGCATCGTTACGGTTCCGCGGCCTGTCAGATAAGCCTGGCGAATACCGCTTAGTCCCATAACGATACCGGCTGTAGGGAAGTCCGGACCCTTTACATAATCGATCAGCTCAACAGGCGTAATCTCCGGATTACGGATCAGCGCCTGAATACCGTCAATAACCTCAGTCAGGTTATGCGGTGGAATATTGGTTGCCATGCCTACCGCGATCCCTGTTACCCCGTTTACGAGCAGGTTCGGGAAACGCGACGGCAGAACCGCCGGCTCTTTCTCCTCGCCGTCATAGTTCGGTACAAAATCAACGGTTTCTTTATTTAAATCGCGGAGCATCTCCATGGCGATTTTTGACAGACGCGCCTCGGTATACCGCATCGCCGCCGCCATATCTCCGTCAATCGAGCCGAAGTTGCCATGCCCGTCTACGAGCATGTACCGCATGGAGAAATCCTGAGCCATCCGTACCATCGCTTCATAAACCGACGAATCGCCGTGCGGATGGTACTTACCGATTACTTCCCCTACGATCCTCGCAGACTTCTTATATGGCTTGTCCGAAGACATGCCCAGCTCCGACATTGCGTACAAAATACGACGATGCACCGGCTTAAGACCATCCCTTACGTCCGGCAATGCGCGGCTTACGATAATACTCATCGCATAGTCCATAAATGAATCGCGCATTTCCGTACCGATGTCACGGTCTTTAATTTGCGAATGCTGTTGTTCTTCCGCCATGTTTTACCTCCCTGACGTCATCAATCTGCAAACCTTATTAAACATGATAACCATTATATTACTTTCACAAAAAAGGCACGGCTAAACGCCCTGCATCCGTTTCATCTATGAAACCGACAAATTGCCTTCAAAATAACGAAAAAATAGGCGAATATCCGTATTCTTTCGCTTCCGATCTGCCATAAAATAAACAGATCCAAATTACATTATACCACTCATTCCAAAGTCTGTCTTCTTCTTGATTCTTATTCTTAACATCGCGCAACACCGGTCCAATCGGAAAGGAGCAACAACATTGTCTATCCAATTGGTATACAGCAAATGGGAGAAAACCAACGTCCTTCTACATTCGCCAGCTCTCCGTGAATATATACCTGCTACCAAGCTTTTCAGCAAAGAAAACCTAATGCTGATGTTGACGGAATACGGGATGGTCTACGTAAAGCCAATAAACGGCACCTTCGGCAAAGGGGTTATGCGAGTAGAAAGACTTAAGCCTGCTGCAAAAGGCTATAAATATCAGTTAAACACCACGATCCGGACTTTTCCTACACTCGAGCTGCTTCATCAAAGCCTGGTTAAAAGAATCAGCGGCAGACGTTATCTGGTCCAAAGAGGAATCGATCTGCTTCGTCATAAAGATCGGCGTTTTGATATACGAGTGATGGTGCAGCGCAATGAAAGCCATCACTGGGAAGCTACCGGCATCATCGGCCGTCTTGCCCATCCCGCTAAAGTGGTCACTAACTATCATAACGGCGGAACTCCGATGTCCTTCGAGCGCCTAATGTCTACCCATCAATCGCCTACCCAAAAAATGATTTATGCCATGCGGCTCAAGCAAATCAGCCTGGATATCGCAAGAGAGCTAGAGAAGCATTATCCGGGTATCAAAGAGCTGGGCATCGATATTGCCATTGACCAACAACAGCGTCCTTGGATTCTTGAGGTAAATACGAAGCCCGATGCTTTTATCTTCAAGAAGCTTGAAGACAAGACCATCTTCCGCAAAATCTATCAGTATGCCGTCTCCTATGGCCGTTACAAAAAGAAATAGCCGTCCATGAGGACGGCTATTATTGTGTTGTTCTAGATATCCAGGTTCTTTACGTCTTTCGCAAATTGCTGGATGAAATCACGGCGTGGCTCAACGTTATCGCCCATCAGCGTATCGAAGATTACGTCTGCTTCAATGGCGTCTTCAATCGATACCTGAAGCATGGTCCGGCTCTCCGGATCCATCGTTGTCTCCCACAGCTGAGTGGCATTCATCTCGCCTAGACCTTTATAACGCTGAACGTTTACTTTTGCGCCTTCTCCGAATTCGGCGATAATTTCATCGCGTTCTCTCTCGGACTGCGCATAACGGATAACCTTGTTCCGTTCAATCTTGAACAGCGGCGGCTGTGCGATATAGATAAAACCAGCCTCGATAATCTTCCGCATGTAACGGAAGAAGAAGGTCAGCATCAAAGTCCGAATATGCGCGCCGTCGACATCGGCATCGGTCATAATTATGACTTTGTGGTAACGCGCTTTCCCTAGATCGAAGTCATCTCCGATCCCCGTTCCAAGCGCCGTAATAATCGCGCGAATCTCGGCATTACCGAGAATGCGATCAAGCCTAGCGCGTTCAACGTTCAGGATTTTACCTCGAAGCGGCAAGATCGCCTGGAAATGACGATCTCGGCCTTGCTTCGCCGAACCGCCGGCGGAGTCACCTTCGACGATATACAGCTCACTGATCGCCGCGTCCTTGGAGGAGCAGTCAGCCAGCTTGCCTGGCAGGGAGCTGACCTCGAGCGCACTCTTACGACGCGTTAACTCACGCGCTTTGCGTGCTGCTTCGCGGGCTCTTGCCGCTTGCAAGCCTTTTTCAACGATTTTGCGGGAAACCGAAGGATTCTCTTCCAGGAACTCCTGCAGCTTCTCGGCGAAGAACGACTCGACAATACCGCGAACCTCGCTGTTGCCAAGCTTCGTCTTCGTCTGTCCTTCGAACTGCGGCTCCGGAATTTTCACCGAAATAATCGCCGTCAGGCCTTCACGGACATCATCGCCGGAGAAGTTGGAATCGTTATCCTTGATTAAGTTCGTCTTACGGGCGTAGTCGTTAATAATTCGCGTTAACGCGCTCTTAAAGCCCGATTCATGCGTGCCGCCCTCATGGGTGTTGATGTTATTGGCAAACGAATGGATATTCTCGGTGTAGCCGTCGTTATACTGCAACGATACTTCAACCTGAATATGATCCTTCGAGCCTTCCACATAAATCGGTTCTTCATGCATGACTTCCTTGTTGCGATTCAAGTGCTTCACAAACTCGATAATGCCGCCTTCGTATTTAAACGAATTCGAAGCGCCGGTGCGCTCATCGGTCAGTTCAATCTCAAGTCCTTTGTTCAGGAACGCCAGCTCGCGGATCCGCGATTGGAGCGTCTCATATTCGTAAACGGTCGTATCCGTAAAAATCTCAGGGTCCGGCTTGAACTTGACAGTCGTACCCGTCTCATCCGATTCGCCAATAATCTTAACATCATACTGCGGCACACCGCGGCGATATTCTTGCTGATATACATTTCCGTGAAGCTTAACGGTAACCGTTACATGCTCGGACAACGCATTAACGACGGATACACCTACTCCGTGCAATCCGCCCGATACTTTATAGCCCTCGCCGCCGAACTTACCGCCTGCATGCAAGACAGTCATAACAACTTCAAGAGTTGATTTCTTCAGTTTGGCGTTCTCCCCGACCGGGATACCACGGCCATTATCGATAACCGTAATACTATTGTCTTCGTGAACGCGAACCTGGATCTTCGTACAGTACCCGGCCAGCGCTTCGTCGATACTATTATCGACAACCTCCCAAACGAGATGATGCAGGCCTTTCCCGCTGGTAGAGCCGATGTACATCCCCGGACGTTTCCGTACCGCTTCTAAGCCTTCAAGGACCTGTATCTGACTTTCATCATACGTATTCTGCTGACTCAACTGCTCACTACTCCTCTCATACCTGTTCGCCTAGGCTGCTTCTAGCCATTCGCCGCAAAATGATGGGCCCGTTTCTTCAAAGTAGAGGATGATATCGGCGAATAATAGATTTTCTGCTTGGTCACAACAATCGATTTCGGTTCTTCCTCACCAATCGTCTCGACATCCTTGCGTTTGCGGGCTCCTGCTACAAATTGCTTGGAAAGTTTGGAGGATTGCTCTATCGATATATCAAAAATGGCTACCAGCTCGGCAGCCCGGATAATTTTCTCGCCGCCCAAATGGATATACATGTCCTCCGCCTCCCGTATATACGCCCGTTATCAACGCGTCACTTGGCCTTCCCGCACATCGTAGATACCGGCGTCACGGAGCTTGCTCACATTCACGCTCTCGAGTCCGGTCGTTGTAATAAACGTCTGAACTTTGCTCTGAAACGTCTCGATGAGCTGTGTCTGCCGGTTCTGATCCAGCTCGGACAGCACATCATCAAGCAATAGCAGCGGGTATTCCCCAATTTCCTCGCAGATCAGCTCTATCTCGGCCAGCTTGAGAGACAACGCAGTTGTACGCTGCTGCCCCTGCGACCCGTATACGGCCGCTTCCTTGCCGTTAATAAAGAAAGCCATGTCGTCGCGATGCGGTCCCACAAGCGACATTCCTCTGCGAATCTCCTGATCTTTCACCTGTGATAACTTTAACATAAATTGCTCAAATAAAACAGTTTCATCTTCGGAGGCGCCGCCGTCAAAGGACGGACGGTACTCTATGGTGAGGTGCTCGCCGCCCGCCGTAATGCCGGAATGAATGTGCTCCGCCCACCGCTGTAATTTATGAATAAAGTGTTTCCTTTTTTTCATAATTTTAACACCGTGTTCAGCAAGCTGCATATTCCAGATGTCCAGCATGGCCAGCTGGGAGCTCCCCGGCGATGCCGTCTTCAGAAAATTGTTCCGTTGCGCAAGCACCTTGGTGTACTGCGTCAGCGTATGCAAATAACCGGGCTGTACTTGTCCGATTTCCATATCGAGAAACCGTCTTCGTATGCCCGGCGTTCCTTTTACAATCTCCAGATCCTCCGGAGCAAACATAACGACGTTCAGCGATCCGATGAAATCGCTGAGCTTCCGCTGTTCAAGTCCGTTGATCTTCGCTTTTTTGCCTTGCGTCGAATACATCAGATCCAGCTTGACCGTGCCGTAGCGCTTCTCCACCTCGCCGTGGATGCGGGCTGAATCGGCTTCCCAGCCGATCAGCTCCTTATCCTTGGAGGTACGGTGCGATTTGGTGAGGGCAAGGGCAAAGATCGCCTCAAGCAGATTCGTCTTGCCCTGCGCATTAGGTCCGACAAACAAATTAACCTGGTTGTCCGTCTTCAGCTCAAGCTCTTTGTAGTTACGATAGTTGTGCAATTGAATGCTATTTAAAAACACGTTCGCTTGTCCTCCCGGCCTGGCCGTTTCTTAAGCACTAATCACCGTAAAGACGCCGCAGCCTTCTACTTCGACGCGGTCACCGGCGTACAGCTTTCTGCCGCGGCGGTTATCCACAACCCCGTTTATATGAACCTCGTTTTCCTGCAAGAAAAATTTCGCGTGTCCACCTGTGGATATACAATCCGCCAGCTTTAAAAACTGGCCAAGCGTAATGTATTCCGTCCGAATAGCGATTTCTTTCATCACTTGCTCACCTGCCTTTCAGCTTGCTTCAATGCCTAAATAGCCCTAGTTAGTTGTCCGATAAGGCAGGATAACGTAGGTGTTGTAATTATGATCTGTCGGACGAATAACAATTGGGCTCATCGCGCCGGTAAAGCCGATAAAGATCTGCTCGCTGTCGATGACCTTGAGCACGTCCAGCATATATTTGGAGTTGAAGGCAATCTTAAGCGGCTCGCCGTCAAATTGCTTTGCTTCAAGCTGCTCGGTTACGCGTCCGAGCTCCGTCGAGCTGGAGGAGATTTCGATCGCGCCGTCGTCAAGCGTCGTCAGGCGAACGATGTTGGTCTTCTCTTCTCTCGACATCAAATACGCACGGTCGATTGCATCCGTCAAATTTTTTGTATCAAGCACGAGTTCTGTTTTGAACATGCTTGGAATAATTTTAGAAGTATCCGGATAGGTCCCGTCGAGCACGCGGGTGTAGAACAAAACATTGCCGATTTTGAATAGCACCTGGTTATCCGCTACGACAATATCAACGAGCCCATGCTGATCCGGAACCAGCTTGGACAGCTCGACCAATGTTTTGGCAGCGATAACGACATTATTAAACCGGTAATCTACGTCAGTCTCCGCTTGAGCGATGCGGCTTGCCAGACGGTGGCGGTCAGTCGCCACAAATTTCAGCTGCTTATCTTGAAGACTCCAAAGAACGCCGGTCAGAATTGGCGTCTGCTCATTGACGGATGCAGCTAGAACGGTCTGGCGGATCATCGCTTTCAGAAGATCGCCGGGCATCTGGAACAGCTCATTATGCTCAATGGACGGTAGAACCGGGAATTCCTCCGGATCCAGGCCAACCATCTGAATATCCGTCGAACCGGAACGGATCAGGGTTTGGAAATGAGCACCTACTTCAATTTCTACATTGTCAGACGGAAGCTTCTTAACGATCTCGACAAAGAATTTAGCGGGAAGAACAACATTACCCGGTTTATCCACATGTGCAATAACGAGATTATCTCGTTCTACGGGGATAAAGCTCTGAATAGATATATCGGTATCACTTGCCGTTAAGGTAACCCCTTGATGGGTAACTTCAATCTTGATGCCGCCGAGAATCGGGATAGTCGGACGGGAAGAAGCCGCTTTGGCAACTTGCTGGATGGCTTCGTTCAGTTCATGTTTGGAAATCGAAAGTTTCATGGTTTCACTCCTAAGTCCGTTTTGGATCGATGGTTGGTTGTTTTTTGGATTTTAAAAATAGGCGGAGCCGTAATGGGCGTTTTCGCCCTTTTTTGATGATGTTTTTTTAAAAAAATATAGTAGTCGTAGTAGTAGGCGGCGTTAATATGTGGATAACCGTCTAAAACACGGATAAAGCAAGCCTATCCACATGTGTATAGCTTGTGCATAGGCTTGCTTGGTTGTTCTTATAGAAGTGTATAACTTTTACGTGTGATTTTTGATCTTTTCGGTCAGGTTCTGCAAAATCTTGAACAAGTCCTGGTCTTGCTTGAGCTGCTGCGTTATTTTCTCGTGCGCATGGATGACCGTTGTATGGTCGCGCCCGCCAAATGCCTCTCCGATCTTCGGAAGCGAATAATCGGTGAGCTCACGCGAAAGATACATGGCGATTTGCCTCGGATAGGCGACTGCTTTGGTCCGTTTCCGCGCTTTGAACTCTTCAAGTCGCAGACCGTAGAATTCGCCAACCTTTTGCTGAATATCGTTTATGGTAATCATCTTCGGACGGCTGGAAGGAATAATATCCTTTAACGCTTCGGCAGCCAGATGGGATGTAATATCCTGATTAATTAGCGAAGAATAAGCGACTACGCGTATGAGGGCGCCTTCCAGCTCACGAATATTCGTATCAATCTGATTGGCGATGTAGACCATGGCTTCGTTTGGAATATCAAGGTTCTCGGCTTTTGCCTTCTTGCGCAAAATCGCGATCCTTGTCTCCAAATCCGGCGCCTGAATATCCGTTATCAGTCCCCACTCAAACCGCGAACGCAGCCTTTCCTCCAAAGTCGGAATTTCCTTCGGCGTTCGGTCGCTGGAAATAACGATCTGCTTCCGCTCTTCATGCAGCGCATTAAAGGTATGGAAGAATTCCTCCTGCGTACCGTCTTTTCCGGCCAAAAATTGAATATCGTCAATCAATAGCACGTCAATATTGCGATATTTGTTGCGGAAGCTTTCCCCGCGGTTATCCCGGATCGCGTTAATGAATTCATTAGTAAACTTCTCGGATGAGATGTACATGATCTTCGTGCTTGGATTGTGATCCATGATGTAAT
Organism: Paenibacillus glycanilyticus; assembly: GCF_023715145.1. Lineage (GTDB taxonomy): Bacteria > Bacillota > Bacilli > Paenibacillales > Paenibacillaceae > Pristimantibacillus > Pristimantibacillus glycanilyticus_A. The sequence continues at coordinate 11,141 of NZ_JAMBNP010000003.1, forward strand.
GGCCGATGGCATGCATCAAGTGAGTTTTGCCAAGTCCTACGCCGCCGTATAAAAAGAGCGGATTATAGGCTTTTGCCGGTGCTTCCGCCACTGCAAGAGATGCGGCATGCGCGAAACGGTTATTGGCCCCGATGACAAACGTATCAAACGTATACTTCGGGTTAAGCATATGATTGAATGTCTCTTCATGAACGATTGGCGCTTCGACTGATTTGGGCATCACAGCGGGCACAAGCTCGGCTGTTTTGGCTTCTTCAATTGAAAATCGGACATCGACCTGCCTGCCGAGAAACTCAAACAAGGTGTTGCGAATTAATTTGGTATATCGGCCTTCCAGCCATTCAGCCGCAAATGTTGTCGGCGCCGTCACTTCCAGCAAAGAATCATTCACGAAGGAAGCTTTGGTCGCTTTAAACCAGGTATCGAAACTGGGTTTGCTTAGTTTCGTCTGAATGATTGACAACACTTGCTGCCATAAATCATAGGTATGGCTGTCCACAGACGTCACTCCTTATCAAAAATCGCCGAAACGGCGCAATTAAGCCAAATCATGTCGAATGAATGGTGATTATTACGAAATACCCACAATATGAAGAATAATTGGAACATGAGTTATGAATAGGGGATGAGTTTGTTCACATTGTTATCCACAGGTTGTTGATAAGAGTTGCTGATTTGATGAGGTATTCACACGGAAAACATAATAATCATAGCAAAAGATCCCTTGTATTTCAACGAATTGTGAGATTTTATCCACAAATTCAATAGCTTGTGCATAAAAGTTATCTACACCACTACATATTGTTAATATCTTGTTACCATTTCGACAAAGTTCGTCTAAAGTCCCAAAATTTTATGCACATGTTATTAGTTTTCCGACAAACGGGTTTATTCCATGCATTTATCCACAATATTTGGATGACGACTGTTTTAATTGACTTTTTGGGCCTGGCGTGTTTTAATAAAAAAAGCGTGTTTCAAAAATCAGCTGTTTACAAAACATAAAGCAGATCGGTGTTAAGCCGTACTGTTTAAGTACTGATATACGGGAGGTGCAGTTCAGATGAGACCTACATTTAAACCGAATGTAAGCAAACGCAGCAAAGTACATGGCTTCCGCAAACGGATGAGCTCGAAAAACGGACGTAAAGTTTTGGCAGCGCGTCGTCAAAAAGGCAGAAAAGTTCTTAGCGCATAAGCAAAAGACCACGTCGGGTGGTCTTTTTTTTTGCCCTGCGGGCGATACTGATAAGTAGGATCCGCGGGCAATCATACATAGCATGCTTATTAATATGAAGAAAGAACGGTGAACCTGGTCGTGCAAAGAAAATTGCGTCTGCGTAACCGCGCTGATTTCAATCGGATCTATCGTTACGGCAAATCCTTTGCTAATGGACAGTTTGTTGTGTATTGGTCGAGGCAGCCGGTAGCGGAACCATTCCGGTTAGGCGTCTCCGCCAGCAAAAAAATCGGCAACGCGGTTGTGCGCAACCGGATGAGGCGAGTGATCAAGGAGATTGTTCGTTTAAACGGAGCCAAAATCGTGCCGAATACCGATTTTATATTAATAGTAAGAAAACCCGCGGTTGAGATGGAGACGAAGCAGCTGGAGAAAAGCGTGTTGCACGTACTAAGAAAGGCCGGACTGCTGAAGAAGGAAGCGCGTTTTTAGCAGAATCGGCCAGCGTTGCCAAGTTGTTTCTTTGTCCTATTATTTATGGTATAGTTTAGTCAATAAAATAATGCTTAGTATGGAGTGTTCAGAGAGGAGATTTGGTGTTGGTTTTAAAAGGAAACCGCAAGTGGCTGCTCGTACTGGGTATGGTGCTGATGGTTGTTTTGCTATCAGGATGCGCACCGCATAATTCAACCACGAGTACGGCCGATTTACAGCACGGCAACTTCTGGGAGAAGAATGTTGTTTATTACTTTGCCCTTACGCTTGATAAGTTCGCAGACTGGTTCCATGGTTCGTATGGACTAGCTATCCTGCTCATCACGATTATTGTTCGGACGGCAATTTTGCCATTAACACTCAAACAGTACCGAAGCTCGAAGGCGATGCAGGCGATTCAGCCGCAAATGGCCGAGATTAAGAAGAAGCATAAAGACAATCCGCAGAAACAGCAGGAAGAAACGATGAAGCTGTTCCAGGCGAACAAGGTCAACCCAATGGCCGGCTGTCTGCCGCTTCTCGTGCAAATGCCTGTGTTTATGGCGCTTTATAACTCGATCTATTGGAACCCCGAGGTTCGTACCCATGAATTCCTGGGCTTGCAGCTTGGCGAACCGGGACCTTGGTATTTCCTTCCGATCATTGCAGCGGCTACGACGTTCGTTCAGTCGAAAATGATGCAAAAACAACAGACGCAAACGATGCCGGGCATGGGCGCTATGCTTATGATTTTCCCAGTCCTGATCTTCGTTATGGCGCTTAACTTCCCGTCGGCGCTGCCGCTGTACTGGATTTTCAGTAACATTTACACCATTATTCAAAACTACTTCCTGTACGTTCGTTCATCAAACAAGGGTAAGGAGGCCCTCGCGAAATGAAGAAAATCGTAGCATCAGGAAAAACGATTGATGATGCTGTACGGAGCGGTTTGACACAATTAAATGTAACCATGGATCGCGTGAAAGTGCTCGTGACGGAACAGCCTTCCAAAGGATTGTTCGGACTCATTGGCGTTAAAGAAGCAAAGGTTGAGCTGGAGCTTATACCGGATCCAACAATTGAAGCAGAGCAATTTCTTCGTGATGTGGCAGAGGCGATGGGACTTACGATCGCTATCGAACGGAAACAAACGAAAGAAGCAACTTATCTGTCCGTTTCGGGCGGAGGGGATATTGGCATGCTGATAGGCCGGCGCGGTCAAACGCTTGACGCGCTGCAGTATTTGGTTAACATTGTGGCAAATCGATATTCAGACAGCCATCTTCGGATCGTACTTGATGCAGAAGATTTTCGCGAGCGTCGCCGCAAAACGCTGGAAGAATTATCGGAACGCCTTGCAGGCAGAGTTATTCGCACGAAGAAAGAAGTCGTGCTCGAACCGATGTCGTCGCATGAACGCAAAGTGATTCATTCCCAGCTTCAAAATCACCCAAGGGTAAAAACTTACAGCAAGGGCGACGAGCCAAATCGGCGAGTTGTTATTGCTTTGAAGGAAAAGCAGATGTAAAGTTAAATCCATACGTAATCCAATTCGCAGCAATGGCTCTCGTGGTCATTGCTGTTTTTCCATTTGAGAGGTGCTGAAAGCTGATGGTGCACGATACTATTGCGGCGATTTCGACTGCGATCGGAGAAGGCGGCATAGCGATTATTCGCGTCAGCGGTCCCGATGCGATCGAAGGGACTGCCCGAATTTTTCGTTCAAGGACCGATCTTCGGGATGCGGCAACGCATACCGTTCAATACGGTCATATTATAGATCCGAAGAGCGGGGAAGAAGTTGAAGAGGTTATTGTGACCGTTATGCGCGGTCCCCGTTCCTTCACGGCAGAGGATGTCGTTGAAATCAATGCCCATGGCGGCGTTGTTGCGGTGAAGAAGGTGCTTGATCAGGTTCTTCTGCAGGATGGGATGAGACTTGCGGAGCCAGGCGAGTTCACGAAGAGAGCCTTCCTTAATGGACGGATCGATCTGATGCAGGCGGAAGCGGTAATCGACCTTATCCGTTCGAAATCGGACCGTGCTTTCTCGGTTGCGCGCAAGCAGGCGGAGGGAACGCTGTCGAAGCGGATCAAGGCGCTGCGGCAGACCGTCATTGAGCTGCTCGCGCATATTGAAGTGAATATCGATTATCCCGAGCATGATGTCGAAGATCTGACAAGCGCTTATATCCGCGAACAAAGCGGATCTGCCCTGGAGGAGATCGGCAAGCTGTTAAAAACGGCGAATGAAGGTAAAATATTGCGAGAGGGCATAATGACAGCAATCGTGGGCCGTCCCAATGTGGGCAAGTCCTCGCTTCTTAATATGCTGGCGCAGGAGAACAAAGCGATTGTAACGGATATTCCCGGTACAACAAGAGATGTTATTGAAGAGTATGTTACGCTTAATCATATTCCGCTCAGACTGCTGGATACGGCGGGCATTCGCGAAACAAACGACGTGGTGGAGAAAATCGGCGTCGAGCGCTCGCATAACGCGTTGGAAGAAGCCGATTTGATCTTGTTCGTTCTTAACAATAATGAGCCTATGCATGAGGATGACCGTGTGCTCCTTGAGAAGGTGAAGGATCGCCAGCTTATTCTTATTATCAATAAATCGGATTTGGAATCGAAGCTGGACATGGCTGAGATTAACTCGTTGATCGATGAAGAGCGGATCGTTCGCATGTCGGTAAGAGAAGAAGAAGGGCTTGATCTGCTGGAGAAGGCCATCAGCAAGCTGTTTTTCGAAGGGCAGCTGGATTCCGGAGATTTGACATATGTCAGCAACGTTCGGCATATTTCTTTGCTGAAGCGGGCGCAGCAGTCGCTCCTTGATGCCATTGAAGCGTCGAATGCCGGCATTCCAATCGACCTGATCCAGATCGACGTACGCTCCGCATGGGAGTCGCTTGGCGAAATATTAGGCGATGAGGTTGGCGATTCGTTGATCGACCAAATTTTCTCGCAGTTCTGCTTAGGCAAATAATTTAGCTCGAAAGATAGATGGCGACCGGCAGGCAGGGAGAACCATGCCTGCGCGGTTCGATGAATTGGAGGGATAAACAAATGACGTACGAAGCTGGGCAATATGACGTAATCGTTATAGGAGCGGGTCATGCCGGCTGTGAATCGGCGCTTGCTTCCGCACGGATGGGCTGTGAGACGCTTTTGCTCACAATCAACCTGGACATGGTGGCTTTTATGCCTTGTAACCCGTCGATCGGGGGACCAGCCAAAGGGCATGTCGTCCGTGAAATTGATGCATTAGGCGGGGAAATGGGCCGCAATATTGATAAAACATTTATTCAAATGCGGATGCTGAATACGGGGAAAGGACCAGCCGTTCACGCACTTCGTGCACAGGCCGATAAATTCTCCTATCAGCATACAATGAAGAAGACAATCGAGGAAACGGATCATCTGACTCTTCGTCAAGGGATGGCAGAGGATTTAATCGTCGAGGACGGCAAAGTAATCGGCATTGTGACCAAAACAGGCGCAATCTACCGCGCGAAAGCTGTCGTTATTACAACGGGTACCTACCTTCGCGGCAAAATTATCATGGGCGAGCTGATGTACGAGAGTGGCCCGAATAACCAGCAGCCATCGGTTAAGCTGTCTGCAAGCCTGAAGGAGCTGGGCTTTAAGCTCGCTCGCTTCAAGACGGGAACACCTCCGCGCGTGCATAAGGATACCATTGATTTCAGCAAAACGGAAATTCAGCCGGGTGATGACAATCCGAAGTTTTTCTCGTATGAAACCAAGTCCTCCGACAATGAGCAGCTGCCATGCTGGCTGACATACACGTCCGAAGCGACTCACAAAATCATTAACGACAATTTGCACCGTGCCCCTATGTTCTCCGGAGCGATTGAAGGTACGGGTCCGCGTTATTGTCCGTCTATCGAAGATAAAATCGTCCGCTTCGCGGATAAGCCAAAGCATCAAATCTTCCTGGAGCCGGAAGGCAAGCATACGTCGGAGTATTATGTGCAAGGTCTCTCGACAAGCATGCCCGAGGACGTACAGCTTGGTATTTTACGATCAATCCCAGGTTTGGAAAATGTTGAGATGATGCGTAACGGCTATGCGATTGAGTATGACGCCGTTGTTCCGACGCAACTTTGGCCGTCCCTGGAGACAAAGCTGGTTGACGGTTTATTCACAGCCGGACAAATTAACGGAACATCCGGTTATGAAGAAGCCGCTGGTCAAGGAATCATCGCCGGCATTAATGCGGCACGCAAGGTGCAGGGTAGAGAACCGGTTATCATTGAGCGTTCGCAAGGGTATATCGGCGTGATGATCGATGACCTGGTGACGAAGGGGACCAACGATCCTTACCGTTTGCTGACATCCCGCGCGGAATACCGCCTGCTGCTTCGTCATGATAATGCGGATCTTCGGTTGACTCCTACAGGTTATGAGATCGGTCTTATTTCGGAGGAGCGTTATCAGGAGTTCCTTAATAAGAAAGAGCTTGTAGCGCAAGAAATTGAACGCCTTGGCACCGTGAAAATCCGTCCGGAGGTTGCCCAGCCTATGCTGGATGCAGCGAATTCCGCGCCAATTGCTTTTACAATGGATGCCTTATCATTGCTTCGCCGTCCGGAACTGACTTATGCGCTGATTGAGCCTTTTGCGCCATCGGAGCTTCCGTTGACGGAAGAAATGAAAGAGCAGGTCGAAATTCAAATTAAATATGCCGGTTATATTGAAAAGCAGCTGCATCAGGTTGAACGATTGAACAAGATGGAGAAGAAGAAGATTCCGGATGATATTGTGTACAGCGAAGTGCATGGTCTTGCATCGGAAGCTAAACAAAAGTTAGCCGACATCCGACCTTTGTCGATTGGCCAGGCTTCCCGGATCGCAGGCGTTACTCCTGCAGACATCTCCATTCTGCTGGTTTATTTGGAACACTATAACCGGGTGACGGCAGCGAGAGGACAATGATGACAGAGACGCATGTATGGTTTGAAAAGCTGCTGGGGGAGAACGGGATATCGTTAACCCCGAAGCAGCTCGAGCAATTTGATTCCTATCACCGCTTGCTGGTGGAGTGGAATGAACGAATGAATTTGACGGGCATTACCGAACGCGATGCGGTATTCGAGAAGCATTTCTACGACTCGGTATCGCTATCGTTTTTCGTGGATATGAAGGAAGTAGGCAGCATTGCAGATATTGGTTCGGGTGCGGGGTTCCCAAGCATTCCTCTGAAAATTTGTTTCCCGCATTTGAAAGTGGTCATTGTTGATTCGCTTAACAAACGGATTCAATTTCTGAATCATCTAGCTCAAGAGCTTGGCCTTGACCATGTGAGCTGCGTGCATGGTCGTGCCGAGGATATTGCGAGACTACCGGAGTACAGAGATTCCTTCGACCTTGTGACTGCAAGAGCAGTTGCTCGTCTTAATGTGTTAAATGAATTTTGCCTACCTTTCACTCGCAAGCGTGGAACCTTTGCAGCAATGAAGGGCTCCCAAAGCGTAGAAGAAGTGAAGGAGGCTGGTGTGAGTCTGCGCGAGTTAAAAGGAAAAGTTCGTGCGGAGCAAGCTTTCAAGCTGCCGTTTGAGCAGTCGGAACGATACATCGTGTTGATTGAGAAGACGGATGTTACTCCAAAAAAATATCCGCGCAAAGCAGGCACTCCGCTTAAGCAGCCGCTTGTATAAACGCCAAATAAACCTCCGTATGTTCCACGTGAAACATACGGAGGTTTATTTGTGTCTATCTGAAATATTACGAAGATCAAGCAGGAAAAACCCAGCATGAAGTCGAAATACTAGAGTAGATAAGACGACCCGGTCGAAATGAGATTCGATAGTCTCTTAAATGAGGTTGTTTGTACACTGTAATATAGATAAAATGGTAGTAACGGGAATTATGCCGTTAATGCATAGCAGCACATCTTGGAAACCAGCCCATAACAACGGTAATGGTTTCTTGGTCGGGTGGTAGAGTAGATAATATGAAGGAATCATTTTCCCGTTTATTCGGTCTAAGTGATCAGCGGAGCGGTCAAGAAGAGGTCCGGCAAATTCCTATCCAAGATATTGATACGAGTCCGTTCCAGCCTCGGACAATCTTCGATGATGAACGTATCGATGAGTTGTGCCAAACGATCAAAACGCATGGCGTTATTCAGCCGATTGTTGTTCGTGCACGCAATGGCAGATATGAAATCATTGCTGGCGAGCGTCGTTGGCGTGCGGTTACTAAGCTTGGATACGAGACTATACCGGCTATTATTCGCGAGTTTAACGATTCACAAACAGCATCTATTGCATTAATCGAAAACCTGCAGCGCGAGAACTTGACAGCTATTGAGGAAGCGGTTGCCTATCAGAAGCTAATTGAGCTTCATGAGTTGACGCAGGAGAGCCTAGCTCAACGATTAGGCAAGAGCCAATCCACGATAGCAAACAAATTGCGCTTGCTGGGATTAAATGACACTGTTAAAGAAGCGCTTGCCAGTCGTAAAATATCAGAGAGACATGCTAGAGCGTTGCTTTCTCTTGATACGGAAGAGCTTCAAAACCAGGTGCTTGAAGAAATCATTACAAGAGAATTAAACGTTAAGCAAACGGAGAACCGTATTGCTTCATTGAAGGAAGAGCCAAAAGCAAAGCAAACGAAGCGTTTTGCTATGCCGAAGAATACTCGTCTAGCGTTTAATACCATTCGTCAAGCTGTACAGATGGTGTCCAGCACGGGGATGGAAATTAAGGCTGACGAAAAAGATCTTGGCGATTTTTATGAGATTACTATTCATATACCGAAAAGTTAGCTTTGCGTAAATCGGAAAAGATGCACGTAATAGTACTAATCCGGGCCGTCCTCTATGAGGGCGGCAAAACCGTTTATAGCGGTACGTTTCACCGTTAGATCATCATGGGATTAAAAGTTTGGGACACAGAGGTGAACAAGTTTGTCTAAAATCATTGCAATAGCCAATCAAAAGGGCGGTGTTGGTAAAACGACAACGTCTGTTAACTTAGGGGCATGCCTGGCAACACTCGGTAAACGGGTGCTGCTGGTTGACATTGACCCGCAAGGTAACACGACAAGCGGAATTGGTATCAATAAAGCAGACGTGAACAACTGCATTTATGATGTACTTATTAATGACGTGCATCCAAAGGATGCGATGTTCGAAACAAAAATCGATGGACTTAAAATCATCCCTGCGACGATCCAACTCGCCGGTGCCGAGATTGAAATGGTGCCAACGATCTCTCGTGAGCTTCGCCTGAAGAAAGCGCTGCATCTCGTGAAGGATCAATTCGACTATATTCTGATTGATTGCCCGCCTTCGCTTGGTTTGCTGACGATTAACTCTCTGACAGCGGCTGACTCGGTTATCATTCCGATTCAATGTGAATATTACGCGCTGGAAGGATTAAGCCAGCTCTTAAATACAGTAAGACTCGTTCAAAAGCACTTGAACACAACCCTTCAAATTGAAGGGGTATTGTTGACGATGCTTGATGCGCGGACTAACCTGGGTATCCAGGTGATCGAAGAAGTGAAGAAGTATTTCCAACAGAAAGTGTATCAAACGATTATTCCGCGGAATGTTCGTTTGAGCGAAGCGCCATCCCATGGCGAGGCTATTATTACGTATGATCCAAGATCCAAAGGTGCTGAAGTATATCTTGAACTTGCTAAGGAAGTGATTATGTATGAGCAAGCGGCTAGGTAGAGGACTTGATGCGCTTATTCCATCGCTTTCGGTAAGCGAAGACGATAAAGTCATTGAAATTCAATTAACGCAACTGCGTCCGAACCCGTATCAACCACGCAAAACATTTGATGACGAATCCATTAAAGAATTGGCAGAATCGATCAAACAGCATGGTGTTATCCAACCGATTATCGTACGCACCGTACTTAAGGGTTACGAGATTATTGCGGGGGAGAGACGTTTCCGCGCCTCGCAGCTTTGCGGCAACTCAACGGTACCTGCAGTTGTTCGAGCATTTTCTGATCAGCAGGTTATGGAAATTGCCCTTATTGAGAATCTGCAGCGTGAGGATCTAAATGCGATTGAGACAGCGATGGCTTATCAAGGGCTGATGGATAAATTCAAGCTGACGCAAGAAGAGCTGTCGATGAAGGTTGGCAAGTCCCGATCGCATATCGCAAACTTCCTTCGTCTACTGGCATTGCCTTCAGAGATCAAGGATAATGTTTCACGTGGAACAATCTCGATGGGTCATGCAAGAGCATTAGTAGGGATTAAGGACGCAGTAGTTCAAAAGGACATGGCTAACCGCACGGTGAGTCTCGGCTGGAGTGTTCGCGATCTGGAGGAAGCGATTCAGAAGCTTGAAGTGAAGGAGACGGCAGAAGCGGCTAAGGCGAAAGCGAAGTCGAAGAAACGGGATCCGTATATAGAGAGCTTGGAAGAGTCGTTAAGAGATCGGTTCAAGACAACGGTTAAGATCAAGCAACAAAAAGAAAAGGGCAAGATCGAGCTGCAATATTACAATAAACAGGATTTGGAGCGGCTGCTCGAGATGCTCCAGAATATGGCGTGATTTATCTGAATATCTAGCATACCAAAGTTGTAATCTTTGAACTGAAAGATTAAACTAAGGTATGCTATTCTTATGTCTATATGAGGTTAATTTGCTAGGGTAGAAGAGAAAGGAGGAAGGATGGAACGGTGGAGAAAATTATCTATTTGGATCATGCTGCAACATCGTGGCCCAAACCGCCGGCCGTATTCGAAGCGATGCAGCATGCAATGCTGCATGAAGCGGCGAATCCGGGACGAGGCAGCCATCGAATGGCAGTGAAAGCTAGCCGTGTTTTGTTCGATACGAGAAAGCAATTAAGCAAGTTGTTTCGGATTAAAAATCCGAATGATATAGCATTTGCATCCAATACGACGGCTGCGTTAAACATGGCGATTAAAGGCTGGGTAAAAAGCGGTGATCATGTCATCGCAACATCGGTTGAACATAATTCGGTGAGAAGGCCTTTAGAATACTTGAAGCATGCGCTGGGTATTCAGGTTACGTATGTAGAAGCGGATGAAGCCGGCCGTATACAGGTAGATCAAATTGCGTCTGCGATAACGGCACAAACTTCCTTGATAATTGTTAACCATAGCTCTAATCTTCTCGGTACGATTGCACCAGTCGCTCAAATCGGCGAGTTAGCCAGAAGCAAAGGGATTAAGCTCCTTGTTGATGCGGCCCAGAGCGCAGGGATTCTGGACATCAACGTAGAGGCGATGGGGATAGATATGATGGCATTCCCGGGGCATAAAGGTCTGCTTGGTCCACAGGGCACAGGAGGTTTGTACATCCATCCTGACGTCGATCTTGTGCCTCAACTGCATGGAGGGACAGGAAGCCAATCTGAGGCTCCTGAGCAGCCGAGCGTACGCCCTGACCGATATGAAGCTGGAACGCAAAATACACCCGGCCTGGCAGGGCTGAAGGCGGGTGTTGAATATGTCCTGCATGAGACGGTTCATAACATCCATACTAAGGAATGGGCATTAACCCAGCGGATCATGGACGGGCTATTGTCAACGGATGGAATACGGGTGCTTGGACCAAAGCTTGGCGAAGAAAGAACGGGGATCGTCGCATTTGTAGCGGAAGGAATCGACCCGTCCGAAATGTCCTTTATTCTAGATCAGCATTATCAAATAGCGGTCAGAGCAGGCTTCCACTGCACGCCTCTGGCCCATGCCTGTGCAGGGACGATCGCGACAGGCGCAGTACGAGCAAGCGTAGGTTGTTTTACAACGGAGCAAGAAGCGGATGCCCTTGTTGCAGCAGTGAAAGAAATACGGAAGCAATATTCTTAGCATAATTTTCTGGGGGCGGAAGTTCGAAAATGGATGAGTGGACGAATAACCCGATGAATGGGGTTACGGTTGTACTGGTATTGTTGGTCATCGTGTTATTAATCAGAATTTCAATTGTTGGCAGAAGACTGAAGAAGCTTAGAAAGCAGTATGTGGAAGTGATGGGCAACACCGGCATCACAAATCTGGAAGAGGTCATTATTGATCTGAAGCAGTCGATAACGGCACAAGAGCTGCAAAGCGAAAAGCTGCAGAAACAGATGGAACAGATGAAGGAAGTGCAGCAGCAGGAAAAAGGACGTGTTGGTGTTCTGCGTTATAATGCATTCGCTGATCAGGGGAGTGATCTAAGCTTCTCAATAGCGGTAGTGAATGCATCGCAGGATGGAGTGGTGATCTCAGGGCTGCACAGCCGGGAGAATACTTATGTCTACGCCAAGCCGGTAAGCAAAGGCGAATCCAACTATACGCTTACTCCAGAAGAGCGGAAGGCGATTGCCGAAGCCAAATAGATTAATTGGAATTAGGATGTTCCAGGGCGGCTGCCTGTTCTCTGGAACGGGCAGATACATGGATGCTGTTCATGATGGAGGAGAATACGCTGGAAGCAATAATGTCGGCCATCTTCATAACCAGGTGCAGGCGGGTGTTCTGAAGGACGAAATATTCCATAAAGCCGCCTACGTTTACGATACCGGTAATATGGATGTCTCCAACGGGAGGGAGCTCCTTATTCACTCCTGCACCGGGTCTTACGGGACCTGCGCCAACTTGGATGGAGCCGATGCTAGCCACTTGTCCAAGGCAGGCGTCAATGCCGATGACAAAGGGCTTATGATAAGTGCAATTAATCTGATGAAGCGTATCTTCGAGGTTCATGGCATGAACGGGTTCTTCCAGCGTGCCGTACAAGGAGAAGTGGGGGCTCTGGTATTTGGAGAGTGTCGTGCCGATCAATGGACCAAGGGAATCGCCGGTTGAACGGTCGGTTCCAACGCAGACAATGACAATTGGCCGTCCTGCAGACAACTCGTCAATCATAAGAGAAAGCCGGCTGACGATTTGACCAACTGCATTTGCTTCCGTGTATGGAACCTTTAACGGTACATCCTTCATAAAGGATAGTTTCATAGAATCCCCTCCGTAAATGCCAATATGATACTAGTATATGGATAGGACAACCATTTTATACGTCGCGAGGCCAATAGTTTCGCTCAATGAGGTGAGGGAGAGGAGGATTTCGCGATGTTAATCGCCTTTGACTCAACGCAGCAGGCGCTGCGGGCAGAGATGCTGTTGGAATATGCAGAGGTGGAAATCGATATATGCCCAACCCCGAAGGAGATCACGGCGGGCTGTGCGCTATCGATTCATTTTCCGGAAGAAGACCTGGGGACGGTAAAGCATGTTATCGACACGGAAAACGTGGAAATCAGAGGAATTTTCAAACCGATCGAGGTCGGGTACGAACAAGTGAACCTGTAAGTGGAATAAGGATGGTGCGATGGAATGCATATTCAAGCCTACTATAAAAATTTCGCAGCATGGATTACAAACCAGACGACGTGGGAAGGTTTTGGAGAATCAGTCTTGCGCATTGCGCTCATTATTATCATTGGACAGGTTGTCATATGGATAACCAGCAAAACCATTGACCGTGTCGTTATTAATCAAACCTCTAATCGGCTTGTTCTTCAGACCAGAAGAATGACAACGGTAGGCAAGCTGGTCAAAAACATTATTTCCTACGCCGGCTATTTCATTATCGGCATGCTGGTGCTGAGTGAATTTGGCGTTCAGCTTGCGCCATTGCTTGCCGGGGCGGGGGTAATCGGACTAGCAATCGGATTTGGTGCTCAAAGTCTAGTAAAAGACATCATTACGGGCTTCTTTATTATATTTGAGGATCAGTTTGCGGTAGGTGATGTCATACAGACGGGGACCTTTAAAGGAACGGTCGAAGTAATCGGTCTTCGGGCAACCCGGATCCACAGCTGGACGGGAGAGGTTCATATTATCCCGAACGGCATGATCAATGAGGTCACGAACTTTTCGATGCACAACTCCGTTGCTTTCATTGATGTATCGATTGGCTATGAAGAGGATGCCGAGCGCGCGATTACATTAATTCGCAAGGAGCTGGAAAAATTCGAGGATGACAACCTGGTTAATCGCCCGGAGGTGCTGGGCATCCAGACCATCGCTTCAACCGAATTGAAGGTGCGCGTGACGGCTGAATGTCTGCCCAATACGAATGCAATAGTAGCAAGATCGCTTAATGCATATATCAAAAAAGTGATGGATGGTCACGGAATTGACATTCCGTATCCGAGAATGGTAACGTATCATCGCAATGAAAGGAGCGGCGATCCGAATGGAGCGTAAACAGTTCGAATTGGGCGATATCGTTCAAATGAAGAAGCAGCATCCCTGCGGCTCCAATGAGATGGAGATTATCCGGATGGGGATGGATATCCGTATCAAATGTGTGGGCTGCAAGCACAGCGTTCTGATTCCGAGAGCAAAGTTTGAGAAAAACATGAAGAAAGTACTGCGCTCCGCTGCTGATTCCGGGCAAAGCGAAAAGGCTTAAAAAAAAATTAAAAAACTGTTGCATTAGGACAAGGCCTGTGATAATATAGTTTTTGCTTGACACAAACGGAGAGGTACCCAAGAGGCCCAAGGGGGCTGACTCGAAATCAGCTAGGCGTGTCAAAGCGTGCGTGGGTTCGAATCCCACCCTCTCCGCCATCTCTAGTAAATAACGCTTAGGCGGTTACATAAGAACAAAGCTCCTACGGACTAACGTAGGAGCTTTTTTTATCTCCCGAAAAGCAGGTGAATCGAATGAATCGGTATGAGATTACGATTATCGGAGCAGGTGTCAGCGGGATTTTCGCCGCACATGAATTAGCCGCGAGCGGGAAGAGCGTCATCATGCTCGATAAGGGCAAGAAGCTCAATGAACGAAGCGACAGCTATATAGGCTTTGGCGGGCTTGGCATGTCGGAGGGCAAATATAACTACACGAACGATTTCGGCGGAGAGCTGGAACGGAAAACCGGTTATGACGCTGCGCTGCAGCTTATGGACGATGTCGATGCGATCTTGTGCAGATATGGCGGAAGCGAAGCGGGGATGTATCATACTTATGATCCGGAGCTGTCAGCCAAGGCGCAGGAAGCCGGATTTGGCGTGCTGACGACCCGAACCCGGCATTTGGGAACCCGATTGTCCAAAGCCGTCCTGCAGAAGATGTACGACTATTTAGAAACTTGCATGACGATGAAATTCGAAGCAGAACCTGAACGAATAGAAAAGACGGATAACGGCAGATTCGAGATAGAGCTTCCTGATGGAACGGTTATTGATACGAACCGGATTATTATCGCAACCGGCAGAAGCGGGAACGAATGGTTTAGCAGGCAATGCGACGAGCTTGGGATTGGAAGAGGCGAAGCGAGAGTAGATCTGGGCCTCCGGGTTGAGATGAGGGGCAATCAGCTGAATTCGATATTAAAGAATGCCTTCGAGACCAAGCTTAGTTTTGCAGGCAAGGGTTATACCGCTACGACCTATTGCATGAATCCGCGCGGCAGGGTAGTGCTGAAGCTCCAGGAAGGTCTTGCGATGCCGGACGGGCAAAATTACCGGGAGAAGGAAGAGGGGAGCTCAAACCTAAACTTTACCTTATTTGTTCCAAACCGTTTTCCAACGCTGGAGGAGGCGGATGCCTACTTCCGGGATATTGTTAGCCGGATCAATCGGAATCGGAATAGAATCGCTGCACAAAGGCTAGGTTCTCTTCGTCAAGGAATGAAGGAGGAAACCGGCAGCGAAGAAAGCGGTTCACGAATGAGAAGCGTTCTGCCGACGCTGGAGGCCGAATTTACTGATCTGAGGGAAGAAGTACCGGAACGTTACCTGGAGGCAACCTTGGCCTTTCTGGAGGCGCTGGAAAAGCTCCTGGGGGAATCCATTGATGAGGATACCATTGTCTATGCCATTGACGGGAAGCTGTATTCTCCGGCTATTGAGACAAGCCAGGAATTCGAGACGAAAGTAAGCGGTTTGTTTGTTATTGGCGATTGCTCGGGCACTACCCATTCTTTATCGCAGGCAGCAGCAAGCGGAGTCTATGTCGGAAGGCTGTTAGCCGGCCATCTATTAGCAGGCAATTAAAAGAGGGACTCTTGCGAGTCCCTCTTCCGACGGTGTTGTAAGTTTCGATGAATTTTACAGGGTCATACGACAGAAAACCAGGTGCAATCCTCACAGATCGGTACACAATTCCACTAAGGCTTCATCGCTTATCCGATCGTGACTGCTATTGTGTTACAGCAATGTGTATTTAGCACAACGCCTCGCTTCTTAAGTGATGAGTTGTTAAATTCTCTAGTAGTCCTTGCCCCTATTCAGGTCCAATGGAACCACACCTCTCTTCACCGTCGATAATTATGATGTCCGAGATCTGAAAGTCTTATTCAGAGCGGAGAAAAAAATTAGTTATGCCCCATTCGCTTCCATTTGCGTTCATGGTTTGATGTATCGGGAAATCTTTGTCCGCGCTTCAGCTCCACCTTTTGGGGATTGTTAACGCCCATATGGTAGGAGTTAACGCCTGTCTCAATATAGGTGCCGTCGTTTGGCGCATGGTCGCCGGGGGAAAACAAAGTCCATTCACCCATACTTGCTCACCTCCTTGTCCGATTATTAGTATTGACCGGAGAGGGCGGGTACATGAAAGGCAGAAATCGGGAGGGATAGATGACTTGTCAATGGATAGGCGTTTTGCTATACTGTGTAGATGCGAGTAATAATCTCGCTCCTTGCCCTCTCGGGGGCCGCTTAGTCCAAAAGGAGGTGAAACACAATGCGCAAATATGAAGTGATGTACATCATTCGTCCGGACGTTGAACAAGAAAACGTTCAAGCCATCGTCGACAAATTCAGTGGCATCATTAACAATGGCGGGGAAGTCACGAAGCAAGATGTGATCGGTAAACGCCGTCTTGCGTATGAGATCAATAAGATTCGTGATGGTTACTACGTTCTGGTTCATTTCAACGCGAACAACGAAGTTGTTAATGAGCTTGACCGCATCATGAAAATTACGGATGAAGTTATCCGTTTCTTGATCGTCAGAGACGTTGCTTAATCCACGCTAGATGTTCGATTGGGAGGTCCAGAGGCGATGTTGAATCGTGTAATACTGATTGGCAGATTAACAAGAGACCCCGAATTGCGTTATACACCTGCGGGTGTAGCAGTTACGCAATTTACGATAGCAGTAGACCGGCCGTTTACGAGCGGCCAGGGCGAGCGCGAAGCGGATTTTATTCCGGTCGTAACTTGGCGGCAGTTGGCTGAGACATGCGCTAATTACTTGCGTAAAGGTCGCTTAACCGCGGTAGAAGGGCGCATTCAGGTGCGTAACTACGAGAACAACGAAGGTAAACGCGTCTATGTGACGGAAGTTATTGCCGATAACGTTCGCTTCTTGGAATCTAACCGTGAAGGCGGTGCTCCGCAAGAAAGTGGCGGTTATGCCGGAGGCAACAACAGCGGCGGAGGATCTTTTGGCGGCGGTGGCGGTAACGCTCCTTATGGCGGCGGTAACGGCGGCGGCGGAAAGCCTAGTACTCCACGCAACAACAACAGCCGTGATCCGTTCTCGGATGACGGTCGACCGATCGATATATCAGAAGATGACTTGCCATTTTAATTGAAAGGATGGGTTCGAATGAGCTTCAAGCAAAGAGAAGGCGGAGACGGAGAGCGTCCAGAACGCAAATTCGGCGGCCGCAAAGGCGGACGCAACAAACGCCGTAAAGTATGTTTCTTCACTGTGAACAAGATCACTCACATTGACTATAAAGATACTGACCTGCTCAAAAAGTTCATCAGCGAGCGCGGCAAAATCTTGCCACGTCGTGTGACTGGAACTAGCGCGAAATACCAACGTCTGCTGACGGTTGCTATCAAGCGTGCTCGTACTGTAGCTTTGCTGCCGTACACTACGGAGTAGTCATTAGGAAAAAGCCTGTCGGGAAACCGATGGGCTTTTTTTATTTTTACCTGCCAGTTCAAAAAATAGGAATTGATCATTTGGCGGAAGAGGAATACAATAAGATATAGTTCGTGCATTTAAGTCGGCGATGATGTTAGATCTTCATTGTGAATAATTTCACTTTAATGACAGTTGTGGAATATCGGCTTATGCAAGTAAATCAATTGATCGATTACAGATGGAAAGAGGGATGCATTCGTATGTCTGAAACCGTAACGAAATTACCTGAAGAATCCGGCTCTGTACGAGAACTGGACGTGCTTGAGCAATTGCTGAAACCGGAAATTCAGCAATCGCTGACACAATTGGTGGAGCAGCTGCCTAAACTGGCAGAATTGGTGACTCTGCTTACTAAAGCTTATGATGTAGCTACGACTGTAGCTAACGACAAGGTTCTTGTGAGCGACATGGTTCATGGCTTTGGCGAATTCGTTAAACCAATCGTTGACACAACTAAAGGCATCGCTAACGCAGCTGTTGAAGCTGGCGACCGCGCACAAGCCGACACGTCGACAATTGGTCTCTTTGGCATTCTGAAAATGCTGAAGGATCCGCAAGTTCAATCAACGCTTCGTTTTGCCCAATCGTTCCTGAACGTATTGGCTGAGCGTAAAAACGGTTAATCATACAAGAGCGGAGGGTAAACATGGCTAAGCAAATTTTAATTCTTGGCGGCGGTTATGGCGGTCTTCTTAGCGCACTGACAGCTCGCAAATATATTTCTGCTGAAGAAGCGGAAATTACGCTGATCAATAAAACTCCATACCACCAAATCATTACCGAGCTTCACCGTCTGGCTGTTAGCGGCGTAAACGAAGGAAACGTAGCACTTCCTTTGGATAAACTGCTGAAAGGCAAATCGATTAACCTGGTTATCGACACGGTTGATAACATTGATCCGGAGAAAAAACAAGTCAAACTTGCTGGCAACGGCACAGTAAGATACGACCAACTGGTTGTCGCTCTTGGCGGCGAAACAGCATTCTTCGGTATTCCAGGTCTGGAAGAAAACAGCCTGACGCTGAAATCGGTTGAAGAAGCGAAAGCCGTTAGCGCTCATATCCAAAACCGCATTGCGGCTTACTCGCAATCCAAAAACAAAGCAGACGCAACAATCGTTGTTGGCGGCGGCGGCCTGACAGGCATCGAGCTGATCGGCGAGATCGTTGACATGCTTCCAAAATGGTGTGAGCAGTACGGCGTTGACAAGAGCGAAATCTCCCTGTACAACATCGAAGCTGGTCCTACGATTCTTATGGGCTTCCCGGCTGACCTGCTTGAGCGTGCCAAATCCAGCTTGATCAACCGTGGCGTTAACCTGATTATGGGTGTAGCGGTAACGGAAGTTCAAGGCAACAAAGTTATGCTCAAAGACGGCAGCTCCATCGAAACGAATACTTTCGTATGGACAGGCGGCGTTACGGGCAACCCTGTAGTAGCTAACTGCGGCATCGAAGTAAACCGCGGCCGCGCATCGGTAACGGAATTCCTGCAATCGACTTCCCACTCGGATATCTTCCTTGCTGGCGACAACGCGTTTGTTATGGGTCCAGAAGGCCGTCCTTACCCGCCAAGCGCGCAAATCGCATGGCAAATGGGCGAGTGCATCGGTTACAACCTGTTCGCGCAAGCGAAAGGTCTTCCGATGAAATCGTTCGAGTTCGTTAACTCCGGCGTTCTTGCGAGCCTTGGCCGCAAAGATGCAATCGGTACAATTGGCGCAAGCCAGCTGAAGCTGAAAGGCACTGCGGCTACGCTGATGAAAGAGGCAAGTAACGTTCGTTACCTGACTCACGTCAACGGTCTCTTCTCGTTCTTGAAATAGGACCAAACGGTACGACAAATAAATAAGCATGAACCAGGAGGAGCCTGCCACCGCGGGCTCCTTCTGTCTATTTCAGGGAGTCTGCATAGGAGCAGGCTCCCTTTGTTATGCTGAAATGAAGGAGGAAGGAACGATTATGGAGTTTATTTTTTATTTGGCAATTATTGTGGCAGCCACTAAAGCGGCTGGCGCGTTGTCCGTAAGACTGGGACAGCCGGCCGTGCTTGGCAAGCTGCTCGCGGGCATTGTCATTGGACCGGCGGTACTAGGATGGGTGAAGCCGGATGAGTTTATCGGCCACTTCTCCGAGATTGGCGTTCTGCTGCTGATGTTTATAGCGGGGCTGGAGACGGACCTGGAGCAGCTGCGTAAGAACTGGAAGCCCTCGTTTGCGGTAGCGATAGGAGGAATTTTTCTGCCTTTTATCGGAGGATACGGGATAGCCGCTGCATTTGGCTTGTCCAATAACGAGGCATTGTTCCTCGGATTGCTGTTATGCGCCACATCCGTAAGTATTTCGGTGCAGACGTTGAAGGAGATGGATAAGCTCCAATCAAGGGAAGGGACGACCATTCTGGGGGCGGCAGTGGTGGATGACGTGCTAGTCGTGATTATGCTGGCCGTTATGATGAGCTTCCTGATGCCGGCAAGTGAGGTTTCGATTGGACTTATAATCGGCAAAAAGCTGTTGTTCTTCCTTGTTGTTGGTCTGGTGGGCTGGCTGCTTGTACCACGCTTCCTGAAATGGTTTGCTCCGCTCCGGGTGACGGAGAGCGTTATGAGCGCCGGACTCATTGTCTGCTTCGCCTTTTCCTACTTTGCGGACGAGATGGGCATTGCAGGTATTATCGGGGCATTTGCCGCCGGTATTGCCGTGTCGCAGACCCGGTATAAGCATCAGGTGGAGTCCAAGATAGAGCCCATCGCTTATACGCTCTTTGTCCCGGTCTTCTTCGTGAGTATCGGATTGCATATTACGTTCGAGGGAGTAGGAAAGCAGCTGCTCTTTATCGCCTTGGTGACACTGGTTGCCGTGCTGACGAAGCAAATAGGAGGCGGACTGGGAGCCAAATTAACCGGCTTTAACAATCGCTCCTCGATAGCGATAGGAGCAGGGATGGTATCCAGGGGCGAGGTAGCTTTAATTATTGCGGCCTCTGGGCTTGAGTCGGGGTTATTGCCGGAGAAATATTTCACGTCCGTCGTGCTCGTCATCATTCTGACTACCTTGATAACGCCGCCCCTGCTGAAGCAGGTATTCAAAGAACCCCAACCGGCGCAATAGGCAAAAAAAGGCAGCCCGCGAAGGCTGCCTTTTTTTATTATAGGAATTAAGCCGTTTCAACTTCAGCTTCATGATTGCTGTCATTAACTTCGTCTTGGATGATAAGCTCAACCTTCTTGATGCGGTGCTTGCCAACCTCGCGGACAATAAAGCGCAGATTCTCGTATTGGAGTTCTTTGCCCGGCTTCGGCTCCGTAAATTCAGTGAACAACCAACCGCCAACGGTGTCGACATCTTCTTGATCGATCGTTACTCCCGTTAATTCGGCTACGTGATCAAGCGATACTTTACCATCAAGCAGGTAGCAATTATCAGCAAGCTTCTCGATTTCCTTCCGTTCGTCCTCATCGAATTCGTCACGGATCTCGCCAACGATCTCTTCCAGAATATCTTCGATTGTAATCATACCGGAAGTACCGCCGTACTCATCCATCAGAATGGCGATATGAACGCGCTCCTGCTGCATACGCTTAAGCAATGTCTTCACCGGCAGAACCTCGGATACAGCCAGAACCGGATGAACAAGCGACTGGAAGTTGAACTCTTTGTTCTCCTGGAATTCCAGGAACAGCTGCTTGGTATTGATCATGCCCACAATGTTATCCTTGCTGCCGGTTGCAACAGGGAAGCGGGTATATTGTTCTTTGCGGATAATACCCATATTGTCAATTAATGAATTATTCGTATATAAGCAAATCATATCGGTACGCGGAACCATGATTTCTTTGGCCAGCATTTCATCAAAGGCGAAGATCCGGCTCACGTAACCGTATTCGGTGTTATTGATTTTGCCGCTTTGGAAGCTGTCATTCAGGATAATCTGAATTTCTTCTTCACTATGCGCTTCTTCATGCTCGTTCACTGCCTTCAGTCCGAACAACCGGATTAGGAAAGTGGCAGAGCCATTCAGCACCCAAATGAACGGGTACATAATCCTGTGGAAGTAGATAATCGGTTTGGCAACGGCAAAGCTGATAAATTCGGCTTTCTGGATTGCCCATGTCTTCGGAGCAAGTTCACCTATGACTACATGCAGGAATGTAACGGCAACGAATGCTATAACAAAGGAAATAATATGATTTAAATCGCTGTGTACGCCCAATTTCTCGAATAACGGATGAATAATTCGTTCAACGGTTGGTTCGCCTAACCAACCAAGTCCGAGGGCGGTAATCGTAATACCGAGCTGACAAGCCGACAGATAAGCATCCAGGTTGCTTGTCACGCGTTGTACGGCAAGCGCGTTCTTCTTGCCTTCGAGCACCAGCTGATCCACGCGGCTCGCACGAAGGCGGATAATCGCGAACTCCGTAGCAACGAAGAAGGCGGTCAATACAATTAATACAGCAATCATAAACAAATTAAATCCTATACTACTGTCCATTTCGGTTCTTCACAATCCTTTATGAAATATTATAAGTTCCTATGATCTACTATAACGAACTTCAGCTAGCAGATGCAAACTTGCTATTTTACTTTACGGGGTCAATACCCCCCGTATTGACGAAATATACGCAGGTATCATTACAATTTTGGCAAATACCTCGTCTTTACAAGGCTCTGTATAGGGGCGTATGATAAGTTCAGATGAGCTTGTAATCAAGCCAATCCGTTTAAGTAAGGAGGTAAGCGAGATGGAAGCCTTTACGCTTACCCGCAAAGAGATGGCGGATTTGCTGCTCGCGCTGCATGGCCAAAAATGCTGTGAGCCGCTTCAGGTGCTGCAGCAGGCATGGAAACAATCGCACCGCGATGCTTATGAATCCGGATCGTCCCTGCCGGCATTCCTGTCGACAGAGCTTCCGTCTGTCCTGGTGAAGCTGATCAAAGGACGCGAAGTGAAAGGATTCTCTTTGCAGGAAATATCCGCTTTAGGCGGATTAATAGATTTTTCTCAAATGTCGATTACATCCATGCAAAACTGGGTAAAAAGAGATTTTAAGCCTTATTTCGACTGCCCGAAAATCGGCAAGAAATATTCGCTTAATCAGACGGCCCTGTTGTTTATTATTGACGATCTGAAATCCAGCCTGGATTTCGGTTCGATCCGGAAGCTGTTCGACCGGCTGTTCAACAAACCCGAGGATGAGACGGATGACTTGATCGGCCCGCTAGAGCTGTATGCGGCTTATACGGCTATGTATGAAGAGCTTGCCGCCAGCGGCTACCGCCTGCTGGATATGGCTCGTCCTTACCAGGATGCGCGCGATAGAGAAGCGATTATGGAACAAATGCTGCATAGCGCGTCCGAGCCTTTCCTGCAAATTCTGCCGCGGTTAAGCGAGGAACAGACAGAGGCGCTTCGTCATATTTTGTTTATTGCCGTGATCTCGATCCGCACCTCGTACTTTCATTCGCTGGCCAAACGGTATTGTCATGCCACCCTGTTCCTGAATCCTTAGACGGTTCATAAACATAGGTAACCAAGGTGAAACGCTATGCCATCATTGGCGGAGCGAATTTCAAAAAGGCAGCAACGGAGGTTTACCGTCCGCACTGCCTCGGCTAATCAGAACTTATATGATTGCTGTTCCGCCCAGTCGCCGATATACGGCAGCTTGAAGCGCTTGCCCTGCAGGGCAAGCAGCATCAGGGCAATCCATAGAATAAAGCCAAGGGGTGTCAGGACCAGGCCAAGGAGCCAGCCGATGACGGGGATAAAACCAAGGACGATATTCAGGACAATAAAAACGACCGAGATAGCAATCGACTGAAGAGCATGGAATTTTACAAACCGGCTCTGTTTTTCTACGATTAAGAATATAATACCGGTAATGAAGCCAAGGAAATAAGCAAGCAGCCCCGCTACTTTAGGGTCTATGCCTGTTGAGGAACGATCGGGTTCGAAGGAAGCGCTGGACATGAACAAATCTCATCCTTTCTATAATCGACTCTCTGGAGTAGATTGTATTCATGTCCGAAATGTTATATGTCAATACGAATATTATAGTGAAATCAAAAGGAAAGATTGGAGTTGAATGACGGATGAATATTGCGTTTTTTCTGCTGCCTAAGCAGGAGGTCGTGACGGTAACGCAAGATGCAACGCTCAGGCAAACCCTAGAGAAAATGGAGCATCACCGCTACTCGGCGGTTCCGATTATTAATGAAGAAGGCGGATATGCCGGAACGGTGACGGAGGGCGATTTGCTCTGGTACATGAAAAATACGCCGGGCGTGAGCTTCGAGAATGCCCACAAGGTGGCCCTGCACGATGTGCCGCTTCGCATGACGAACCGTTCGGTTCGAATTGATGCGGATATGAAGGATTTGATCGATCTGTCAAAGGTTCAGAACTTTGTTCCGGTGGTAGACGACCGCGGGCATTTCATCGGCATTGTCCGCAGAAGCGAAATTATTGATTATTGCCAATCCTTTATTCCGGGAACGCCAACCATTGTCCTGGAAGCTTGATCAGCCGCAACTTCAGAATTGACAACTCAGCGCCTCCCGTTTCTTTTCGTATATGGCCATATGTTCTAGGAGAATATATTTCCATACGCGGATTGACTTCGGGAGGGGCTTCATGAATAGGAATGAGCACCAAAAAGACGGAGGCCGAAAACGGTACCGTCTTTTTGTTTTCGTCATGGTTACCGTTATGGTCTTTATGGTCTGCTTACCGTGGTGGTACAAAGGCGGTGCCGATAAGGAGGCCGTTGCAGAAGAAGCGGGTGGAGAGGAACAGGTCTACGATACGGTGATTGCCGGGGGGCGGGTCATGAATCCGGAAACGAAGCTCGACAAGCTGGGCTGGAACGTCGGCATAAGCGGCGGGCAGGTTGCGGTTGTTACGCCAAGGCCGCTAAAGGGTAAGCATGTCATAGATGCGACAGGACTTATTGTCGCCCCCGGTTTTGTCGACAACCTCTCCTATAACCCGAACCCGCTGGGTGTGTGGAACAAGATAGCCGACGGGGTAACGACCAATATTGCGATGCATGGCGGAACCTCAGCGCCGGAAGAATGGTATAACTATTATGCGCAGAGCAGGATACCGGTTAACTTCGGTGCTTCGTTCTTCTATACAGAGAGCCGCAACCGTTATCGGCTCGGCCGTTACGACAGCGCCTTGCCGGGTCAGATCGGCCAGCTTGTCCGCCAGGCGGAGCAGGCCTTAAATGAAGGCGCCCTTGGGATCTCCCTCAGTCTCGAGTACGTGCCCGGCATTACGGCTGCCGAGATTCTGCCATTAATGGAGCTCGCGTATGATTACAATGTGCCTGTCTACTTTCATGCCCGTTATTCGGATATGGAGGAGCCGGGCACAAACCTGGATGCCGTTAGCGAGATAATCCGTTATGCCAGGAAGACAGGAGCCGCGGTTCATATCGATCACATTAACAGCACAGGAGGAACCTTCTCCATGAAGAAGTCGCTGGCGATGATAAGTGCTGCCCGCAAGAAAGGAATGGACATTACCTCCTGCGTCTATCCTTACGATTATTGGGGGACCTTTCTTAACTCGGCAAGATTCGATGAGGGTTGGCAGTCAAGGTTCAGAATTACGTTCCACGATCTCCAGGTTGCGGGGACCGGGGAGCGACTGACGGAGGAGACATTCGGCCGCTTCCGGGAGGAAGGCAAGCTGGCGGTCGCATACGCGATCCCGGAGCAGGATGTGGTGGATGCCCTTAAAGCGCCCTATGTCATGATCGGCAGCGATGCGATTCTGGAGCCGGGCAATAATAATCATCCGCGCGCCTCGGGCACCTTCGCGAGAACCATCGGATTATACGTCAGGGAGAAGAAAACCCTGACTTTGATGGAGGCGCTGGCGAAGATGACCCTCCTGCCGGCACAACGGCTGGAGAAGCAGGCGCCTTCTCTCAGGAAGAAGGGCAGACTAGCGAAAGGAATGGATGCGGATCTTGTTATCTTCGATTTCAAGACGATAACGGACCGCTCAACCGTGGAGCATCCGGAGCAGATGTCCGGCGGCATCCGCTATGTGCTTGTTGGCGGTCAATTGGCGCTGGAGAACGGAAAGCTGAGCAAGCATATCCCGGCGGGCAAGCCGATCCGCAGCGAGTTTGTGCGGGTGAAGAGCGGAACGGGGCAGCTTAGCTGGGGGAACCGTCAATACGCGGTGGCGGATTACAAAGGGCAGCCGTACGTGGATGTCCGGTCGCTCGAGCAGCACGGTTACAAGCTGACGTGGAATAAAGCGGCCCTTAAGGTGACGGCGAAGCGAACCCGCAGCAAGGTATCCGGCATTAGCGGAGCCGAGCTTGCGCCTGAAGAAGGGCTGCTTATGCTGGAGCGGGGCTACCGGCTGGAAGCGGGAGGCTTGGCGACTGACCTGCTCTCGATCGGCAGCCGGATGTTTATGCCTTTATCGATGCTCGGCAAGCTGGGACATGAAGTGACTGCGGCGGGTATCGCTTTATGGACGGCAAGCGAAGCGGCAGGCGTCCGCTTTCGATAGGCGGGCGGCAAGCGCTAAAGGATGTACGTGATCTATTTTGCTTTTATGATATAATGGAGTGTGAATGTTTGTTAACTGATTATGTATGCAAGAGGTGAACGGCTTGAAAGGTAAGCCCGGTATGAAAGCAGTTCTATGGAGCGGCGCGTCTCTGCTTCTAATTTTGTCATTGGCAGTCCCCGTGTTGAACATTCTGACGATAATGCTGCTGATGGTGCCTTACGTGATTTTGTACACGACGCTGTCTACGAAGTCCTTTTTACTGCATCTTGTACCGGTATGGATCATCGCGGCTGTTATACTGGGGCCGTCGGTTCTTATTATCGCGTTATTTTTCCTGATTCCCGCTATGGTGATGGGGCAGATGTACAGGAAGAAGGCGCCGGCGCCGTATATATTAAGGCGTACAACGCTGACGATCCTGTTCTGTCTGCTGGCGGAGCTGCTTATATTCGAAGGGGTTCTGAACCAATCGTTTATTGATCAAATTGGCGAGTTTGTCCGTGCCTTGGTAACTGACCTCGAATCGGAGCACGTGCTTCCGAAGGAGTGGGACAGCGACTATACGGACTCCGTAATCCGGATTATGATCCAATCGATCCCGCAGGCGATTATTCTGATTTCTTTCGTGTACGCGGTCATTACGCAATATTTCGCACGCAAGGTTCTGGCATCTTCGATCGAGGATATTCCTACCATGCCAAAAGCGAAGGACTGGATGCTTCCGCGCATCATGGTCTTCTTCTACCTGGTGGTTTATATCCTGAATATGTTTGCAGACAGCAGCAGCTCCTTCTATTCCGTAGCGCTGATGAATTTGGTGCCGCTCATGAAGTATGCGTTCACGATTCAGGCGATCGGATTTTTCTTCTTTATCGCGCATCAGCGGAAATGGAACAAGGCGGTTCCGGTTATTATCGCCATTCCGCTTCTGCTCTTCCCGCCGCTTAGCCTGATCGGCGTGCTTGATGCCGCTTTTCCGATCCGAAAGTCGTTTTCGAAATCATCATAAGCAATAGGAGCGAATAGGAAATGCCGAAGTTTCTTGTCACGCGATGGCATGGCATGCATCAGGTCTGGTCTATCGCATTAATGGTTCTTATGACCGTCGTGCTCACTTGGTATTGGTGGGTGCTTGGGCTGATTGCGCTTCTTCTTACCATAGCCGCGGCCGTGTACACGGTGCTCGCGGAGCGGGCTTTCCGCAAAGACCTGAAGTCCTATCTTGGGACGTTGTCATATCGGGTTAAAAAGGTCGGCAATGACGTCACCCTCGAGCTTCCGTTCGGCGTTATTTTGTATAACGAAGAGCGGACGGTGGAATGGCATAATCCCTATATTGCGCAAATCGCAGGGGAGGAGTCGGTGATCGGCATGCCGCTTACCGAGCTCTTCCCGGCTCTGCAGCAGGTGAAGGACAAGGAAGGGACCGTTGAAGCGATGGTGGACGGGCACGTCTACCAGCTGATCTTCAAGCAAAAGGAACGGATTCTGTATGTCCAGGACATTACGCTGCTCTGGCAGCTCAGCAAACGGTATGATGACGAGAAGCTTGCGATGGGCGTCGTTATGATTGACAGCCTGGAGGAAGTTACGCAAGGGATGGACGACCATCAGCGCAGCTCGCTCCAGTCGAAAGTAACGACGGAAATTACCGAGTGGGCACAGCGGTACCAGCTGTATCTGAAGCGGGTTACCTCGGACCGCTTCCTCCTGATTACCGATCAGAAGACGCTGCGGCAGCTGGAGCAGTCCCGATTCGTTATTCTGGATGAAGTGCGCGAGATGACGGGCGACCAGAAAATCCCGATTACGCTCAGCATCGGCTTCGCAGCCGGAGCGGAAAGCATCGTCGAGCTTGGCCAATGGGCACAGTCCAGCCTGGATATTGCATTGGGGCGCGGCGGAGACCAGGCTTCCGTAAAGGTTGGCGGCCGCCAGTCCTTCTACGGTGGCAAGACCAACGCGGTAGAGAAGCGGACCCGCGTCCGCGCACGCGTCGTGGCGCATGCGCTTCGCGATCTGATTCGCGAGAGCGGCAATGTGGTCATCATGGGCCATAAAATGCCCGACATGGATGCGGTTGGCGCAGCGATTGGCATCATGAAGGCGGCGCTGCTGTTTGGCAAGGAAGCTTATATTGTACTGGAAGGCATCAATCCCGCAATCCAGAAGATGATGGAGCTGCTGCGGGAGGACGAGAAGTTCTCGAAGCGGTTCCTTACGCCGGAGCAGGCGCTTGGCATAACGGATAACCGCACGCTGGCCGTTGTTGTGGATACGCATAAAGCTTCCATGGTGAAGGAGCCGCGGCTCTTAACGCAGACGAATAAAATCGTAGTGGTTGACCACCACCGCCGGGGCGAGGAATTTATCTCGAACGCGATTCTGGTCTATATGGAGCCTTACGCTTCCTCCACCTGCGAGCTCGTTACCGAGCTGCTGCAGTATATTCACGACCGCGTGCTTCTGGATGTCCGTGAAGCTACGGCGCTCCTTGCGGGCATTACCGTGGATACGAAGAACTTCTCGCTTCGAACGGGCGCCCGTACGTTTGATGCGGCATCCTTCCTGCGCCGCAACGGCGCGGATTCGACGATGATTCAGCGGATGCTGAAGGAAGACCTTGAGGAATATGTGCGCAAGGCAGAGATTATCAAGCATGCTGAAGTGTTCTACGATCATGTGGCGATTGCCGTAACGGAGCCTGGCCGAAAGGTCGCGCAGCTTCTTATCGCGCAGTCAGCCGACACGCTGCTTAACATGACGGATATTTACGCCTCCTTTGTTATCGGGGAGAGGCCCGACGGGCTGATCGGCATAAGCGCCCGCTCGCTTGGGCATATGAATGTACAGGTTGTCATGGAAAGAATGGGCGGCGGCGGCCACTTGACGAATGCCGCGGCTCAGCTGGAGGGAACCGTCCAGGAAGTGGCGGTAAAATTAAAGACGGTGCTTGCACAAATTGAAGCGGAAGAGGGGTTATTCGAATGAAGGTTATTTTCTTGAAGGATGTTAAAGGCCAAGGTAAAAAGGGCGATGTGAAGGAGCTGTCGGAAGGTTACGTACGTAACTTCCTGCTGCCGCAAGGGCTGGCTAAGCTGGCGTCCGACGGCAACCTGAAGACGCTGGAAGTACAGAACGCTTCGGAAGAGAAACGCAAAGCGAAGGAAAAAGCGGATGCGGTTGAGCTTGGCAAGAAGCTGGAAGAGCTGAAGATCGTCATTAAGGCAAAAGCGGGCGAAGGCGGCCGGTTGTTCGGCGCAATCACAAGCAAGCAAATTGCGGAAGCTCTCGCGGCGCAAGCCGGCGTTAAAATCGACAAACGCAAAATCGAGCTCGAAGATGCCATCCGTACGCTTGGCGTGACTCAAGTACCGGTGAAGCTGCATGTGGACGTGAAATCGAAGCTTAACGTTCAAGTAACGGAAGAATAAAGAAGAGTCCTCATTAACAGTTATAGCAAGCGGCAATGGCGATGTGAGAGCATCGCTATTGTTGTATGATCATATTGCTGGAACTTTCTTTGCATAGCTTTCAGACGCTTATAACTGCTACACTGTTCGTTGTAGCTTTGATTGGAATCGGATGTATTTAGGCGGAACGAATGCTGCGCCTCCTTGGGAAGGGCAGCCGTTTACGCTCGGGAGGGAGCATACAAACATGAGCATGAGTAGCACGGAGCTGATGTTTGATCGGGTGCCGCCGCAGAACCTGGAGGCGGAGCAAGCCGTTATTGGCGCAATTCTGCTTCAGTCGGAGGCGCTGATCACCGCGATGGAGCGGCTGCGCAGCGAAGACTTTTATAGCGTTCCTCATCAGCATATCTATGAAGCGATGGTTGAGCTTGGGGAGAGCGGGCAGCCGGTCGATCTGATTACGTTGACGGCTTATTTGCAGGACAGGCAGCTGATCGAGGAGATTGGCGGCGTATCGTATTTGGCCAGGCTGGCCAGTGCGGTTCCGACGGCAGCCAACGTCGATTACTACGCGCAGATCGTAGAAGAGAAGTCGATGCTTCGCCGTCTGATCCGGACGGCAACCAATATCGTCTCGGACGGTTACGCAAGCACGGATGAAGTAGGTATTCTTCTGAGCGATGCGGAGCGCAAGATTCTGGAGATCTCGAACCGCCGTTCAAGCAGCGGCTTTATCTCCATCCGCGACGTTCTGATGGAAGTATTCGAGAAGGTCGAGACGCTCTACAATCAGAAGGGTGCAGGAACAACGGGCATTCCTTCCGGATTCGTCGACTTGGACAAAATGACGGCCGGCTTCCAGCGCAGTGACTTGATCATTATTGCGGCCCGTCCTTCCGTAGGCAAAACGGCGTTCGCCCTGAACATAGCCCAGAACGTCGGCGTCCGCGCCCGCGAGACCGTCGCCATCTTCTCGCTCGAGATGTCCGCGGCGCAGCTCGTTCAGCGTATGGTCTGCGCCGAGTCGAACGTAGACGCGACCCGGATGCGTACCGGTCAGCTCGAGGGCGACGATTGGGAGAAGCTGACGATGGCGATTGGCGCCTTGTCGGAAGCCAATGTATTTATAGATGATACGCCAGGCATTACGGTTGCCGATATTCGCGCGAAATGCCGTCGCCTGAAAAAGGAAAAGGGTCTTGGCATGATTCTTATTGATTACTTGCAGCTCATTCAAGGCCGCGGCAAAGCGGGCGAGAACCGCCAGCAGGAAGTATCCGAGATTTCGCGTACACTGAAACAGATCGCCCGTGAGCTGGAAGTGCCGGTTATTGCCCTGTCGCAGCTCAGCCGTGGCGTCGAGCAGCGTCAGGACAAGCGTCCGATGATGTCCGACCTTCGGGAATCGGGTTCGATCGAGCAGGATGCCGACATCGTAGGCTTCCTGTACCGCGACGATTACTACGACAAGGAATCCGAGAAGAAGAACATCATCGAGATCATTCTTGCCAAACAGCGTAACGGCCCGGTCGGCACGGTCGAGCTGGTCTTCCTCAAGCAATTCAATAAATTCGTAAGCTTAGACAGGACTCACGAGGACCCGTCGCAGGCATCATAAGGTTATGTATAATATCCGAACAATTGCATGGGCGACTGTGCAATTGTTCGTTTTTTGTTTGACTTCTCCATACGAGGCTGATACACTGTTATTGCTGTCTTTACGCGATTAGGAGCATTTCTGAGTAAGAAGCGCCGATCCGGTTAATGCTAAGACGGTAATTTTCGGTGTGCAAAATCACCGGACGGGGGTATGTTTATGTCTACGGTTGTTGTTGTCGGTACGCAGTGGGGAGACGAAGGGAAAGGCAAAATTACCGATTACTTGGCGGACGGAGCCGACGTCGTCGCTCGCTATCAAGGTGGTAACAATGCCGGACACACTATTCTCATTGACAACAAAAAGTACAAATTGACGATGATTCCATCGGGTATTTTTAATCAAAATAAAACTTGCGTCATTGGCAACGGGATGGTTATTAACCCGCAAGCGCTGATCGACGAAATTAACTATATTCATGACAACGGGTTCTCTAGCGACAATCTGAAAATCAGTGACCGCGCCCATGTCATCATGCCTTACCATCTCGTGCTTGACGGTCTGGAAGAGGACCGTAAAGGCGATAACAAAATCGGTACAACTCGCAAAGGCATCGGCCCTTGCTACATGGACAAAGCTGCCCGTAACGGCATCCGCATCGCGGATCTACTGGATGCGGAAGAGTTCACGGAGAAAACGCGCCGCCTTGTGGTAGAGAAGAACCAAGTGATTCAGCAGGTATACGGCGGCGAGCCGCTTGATGCCGAAGCGATTATTGCCGAATACTTAGGCTACGCGGAGACGCTTCGTCCGTACGTTACGGATACTTCGGTTGTTCTGAACGACGCGATCGACGCGAACAAAAAGGTCCTGTTCGAAGGCGCTCAAGGCGTTATGCTTGATATTGACCAAGGTACTTATCCATTCGTTACTTCCTCCAACCCATCGGCTGGCGGCGTATGTATCGGTTCCGGCGTAGGTCCGTCGAAAATCCAGCAGGTTATCGGTGTAGCAAAAGCATACACAACCCGCGTAGGCGACGGCCCGTTCCCGACAGAGCAAATTAACGAGATCGGCGACCTGATCCGTGACAAAGGCCATGAATATGGCACAGTAACCGGACGTCCGCGCCGCGTAGGCTGGTTCGACAGCGTTGTTGTCCGCCATGCTCGCCGCGTCAGCGGCATTACGGGCCTGTCCCTTAACTCGCTTGACGTACTGAGCGGCCTTGAGACCGTTAAGATCTGTACAGCTTACAAATACCGCGGCGAAGTGATCGAGCATTATCCTGCAAGCCTCAAGATGCTGGCGGAATGCGAAGCGGTATATGAAGAAATGCCGGGCTGGAGCGAAGATATTACGGGAGCGAAGAAGCTGGAAGATCTTCCGGTGAACACGCTGAACTACCTGAACCGCGTATCCGAGCTGACCGGTATTCCAATTGCAATCTTCTCGGTAGGACGCAACCGCGAGCAGACAAATCCGGTTCGCGCAATCTACGAATAGAATCTAAACTTACAGAGGATAGTCCAGGGCAGAGATGCGGGGGCTATCCTTTTTTGTCGTTTTCATAGTTTGCTCTCCCTATTCTTTGACCATAATGGTAGATAGCAGAAGGAAAGGGATGAGCGTAAATGTGGTTAAAAGCAGCCGTATGGATCGCAAAAATCGTAGCGGCGGGTCTCATTGTCAGCTTTCTCTCGATATGGACAACCGGTTATATCGTTAGTAGTTATGTAGAGACGCTGCTGAAGCAGTATAATATGCCGCTGGAGGTACAGCCGATGGCAATGTCCGGAGTATGGGGCAAGCTGTGGGGCGTTGAACCGACTCAAACCGATGATACCGAGAAGACGGGCACGGATGAGTCCGGAGACGGCGATAAGGTTGCGGTAGACGCCTTTGCCGAACAGCCGTCAACTCCTCCGCTCACCGATATCGGCATTGGCGGCGGAACAAAGGCGGAAGGCGGCACAAGCGGGCAGTCAGAGGAATCAGGCGGCACAAGTACGGGCCAAGCGGAGGGCAGCGGTCAAACGGATGATGACGAAGCGCCGTCAATTGATGGTTCAGAGACCGCGATTACTACCGAGGATCTGACTGATATGAAGGGCCAGATGAGCGAGGCGGACAAGGACCAATTGTTCGGGTTGCTTATGAGCAAGCTGCCGCAGGAGGCTATGCAGACCATCTCCGCCTACATGGAAAACGGGCTGACGGACGAGGAGCTTACGCAGATCCAGCAGCTGATGGCACAGTATCTGGACCGTGACCAATATGAACAAATGTTGGCAATTCTGAAAAAATATTAATTTCGACTCTTGACAAGAATGGTTGCCGCGTTTATTAACCATATGTTAAAGTATTAGGCGAGTGATCCGACAGGACATTCGTCTTTTTTCATGTCGGAAACCGTATTTTATTGCAGGAAAAGTGCGAAAAGGAGACCATCATGACCGTTTTCAGCCCCAAGGATCGTTTCCGGAAGACTTGGAACCTCGTAAACCAGTACTTTCGGCCTACTGATCTGCAAGACTCGAAAGGCAAGAAGCAGCCTCCTTCGACAGGAGAGAAACCGCATACACCTATGCGGAAGAGAAAACCTGTCATGCTTACAGCAGGGGTGCTGGTAGTCCTCGCAGCAGCCGGTATCGGCGGTACCGGATACGTACAAGCGAATACAGTCGATTATTACAACGTATATAAAGATGGCACAATCGTGGGCTCGATTAAGGATCCCGCGGAAGTAGACCAGCTGATCAAGCAACAGACCGAAGAAGTGAAGAAGGCTAACCCGGAACTGAACATGGTGCTCGATTCCGGCGAGATTACGTACAGCGGCGAGAGCGGATTTAAGGCGGAGCCGGCTACGGATGAAACGTTAAGCAAGCTGAAGGGACTTCTGACTTCGCATGCGGAAGGCGTTGAACTTGTCATTGACGGCAAGGTGGCCGGCATTGTGAAGGACCAGGAGACTGCCGATGCCATTCTAACCCGCGTGCAGACCAAATACGCTCCGCAGCTGGCGGCGAGCAAGAAGCCTGCTGGAGTCACAACCTTGTCTTACTCCAAGACGGCGGCAGCCGATAAGAAGACTGCCTCTAATGGCAAGAAGCTGACAGGCGTCAAGTTCGTGGAGGTAGTGAAGACGGATTCGGTCGAGACGGACCCGGCCAAAATCATGGATGCCAACGAGCTGTACTTGAAGCTTGTGAAAGGCAGCGTCAAACCGACCAAGTACACGGTTCAGAAAGGCGACTGCATCGGATGTATTGCCGATAAGTTTAATATTTCTGAACAGGTGATCTACGATAACAACGGCTGGATTGAGCAGGATATGATCAAAGAGGGCGATGTTCTTGATCTGACCGTTCTTCAGCCGGAGCTGACGGTGAAGACGGAAGAACGCGCAACGGAGACTATTTCTTATGACGCTCCTGTAGAGATTCGCAAGAGCGATTCGATGAAGCTTGGCGAATCGAAGGTGCTGACGGAAGGCAAGAGCGGCAAGAAGACACTTACATACCGGGTTGTGAAGCAGAACGGCAAGGTAGTTACGGAAGAGCTCGTCGACAGCCAAGTGGTTGTAAAGCCTGTAGCCGAGGTTGTCATTAGAGGCACGAAGGTTATTCTTGGCGAAGGCACAGGACATTTCGCATCGCCGGTATCCGGCTGGTCGCTGTCGAGCAAGTTCGGCCAGCGCTGGGGACGGATGCACAAAGGCATCGACATGACGGGCAGCAAGACCATTATGGCAGCTGACAACGGCGTTATCGAATTCGCCGGCCAGAAGACCGGTTACGGCAATTGCATCATCGTCAACCATAAGAATGGATACAAAACGTTATACGGTCATCTGAGATCCATTAGCGTGAAGAAGGGCCAGATTGTCGAAAAAGGAGACAAGCTGGGCATTATGGGCAGCACGGGCGAATCGACAGGCGTGCATTTGCATTTTGAAATTACGAAGAGCGGCGTACTGCAAAATCCGTTAAAGTACTTATAATTTATTCTTCTATTCAGGGGGGCTGTCCGTTAGCGGGTAGCCTCCTTTTCTGAGTTTTATTGGAATATGCCTGAACGAACTTTAATTGGGAACTTGACGACTCACTATGTTAAAATAAAAGAGTGAAAATAGGACGAGCGACAGGCGGGTGTAACGATGCACGGGAAAATTTTAGTGGTCGACGACGAACAGCCCATTGCAGATATATTGAAATTCAACCTGGAGAAGGAAGGGCATCAGGTCATTTGCGCGTTTGACGGCGGCGAGGCGGTGCGCCTCGCGTTCGAAGAGCAGCCGGATTTGATTCTGCTTGATTTAATGCTGCCTGTTAAGGACGGTATGGACGTATGCCGCGAGGTGCGGACGCGTCTTCATATGCCGATCATTATGCTGACGGCTAAAGATACAGAGATTGACAAGGTGCTGGGCCTTGAGCTTGGCGCCGATGATTATGTGACAAAGCCATTCAGCACTCGCGAGCTGCTTGCCCGGGTGAAAGCGCATTTGCGCCGGCAGCAGAAAACATCCGAAGCAGCTTCTTCCGCAGACAGCGCAAACGCTGGCAGCGAGGGGCAAGGGAATGCGGACGAGAAACAGGGCCTGAAATTATTCAACCTGTTTATCGATACCGATATGTATGTCGTGTACAAGGACAATGAACCGCTGGATCTGACGCATCGCGAATACGAGCTTGTCTATTACATGGCGCGAAATAGCGGCAAAGTAATGACGCGCGAGCATTTGCTGCAAGCCGTATGGGGCTTTGAATATTTCGGCGACGTGCGCACGGTGGATGTAACGATCAGACGTCTTCGCGAGAAGATCGAGGATGATCCCAGCCGTCCGGAATATATTATGACCCGCCGCGGTCTTGGCTATATGATGCGCAATCCGAAGTCGGGAGGGCTCGGCTACGCATGAACGGGAGGCGGTTTTTTCGCACCATTCAAGTTAAGCTGGTTATTATTTATCTTCTGCTCATCCTAGTTGCGATGCAGTTGATCGGCGTCTACTTCATCAGTACGGTGAAGGCGTCGCTGACCGATAACTTCACGACCAATATGAAGGAGCAGGCGGATATCCTCTCGAAGCTGGCGGCGCCTAATCTATCGATTAAGCCTAACAGCGACAGCGAAGCAAATAACGAGAACACGGAGAACCTGAGCCTGGTCGTCCGCAATCTGTTCAGCATCAGCGGGACGGAGGTGCAGGTGCTTGACGGCAATGGACGGGTTGTCGCGACATCCTTGCAGGTGTCCGAGTCGTACATCGGGAAGAAGAACACCTCTCTTGCGGTGAGCCGCGCGTTAACCGGCATTTCGGATAATGAGGAAGAGGTTATTGACGAGAACGGCATCCGGAAGAAAATCATCGCCCTTCCCGTCACGTACAACGATAACGACAAGGTTGTCGGTGCGGTCTATATGGTGGCGTCGATGGACAGCTTGTACGATACGGTGAACCGGGTAAATCAGATCTTTTTCTCCGGAACGCTTATTGCCCTTGGTCTTACCGGGATTCTCGGCATTCTGCTTGCCCATACGATTACGAGCCCGATTCAGGGGCTGACGAGGCAGGCGGCGGCAGTGGCGGACGGAAAGTTCGACCTGCAGGTGCCGGTGCTTGGCGATGACGAGATCGGGCGGCTAAGCTCGGCCTTTAATGATATGACCATTCGGTTGAAGGAGGCGCTCTCGGTCAACGAAGAGGAGAACGAGAAGCTTGCCTCCATTCTGTCGAATATGAGCGACGGCGTGATTGCGGCCGACGAGAACGGCAAGGTGATTGTCTGGAACCGGCGCTCGCAGGAGATGCTGGACGTGCGCACCTGCGAGGGCTGCAGACTGCCCGAGCTGCTTGGCATGCCCGAGCAGAAGTATCAGGAGCTGCAGCAAGGGCGGGAGCAGACCGTCGTTTTGTCGCGGGACGACGAAGAAGCGGATATGGATGATGCGGAGGGGATCCTCCGCGTCACCTTTACGCCGATTCACCGCCGCGACAAAGGGATTACCGGAACGATCGCCGTGCTTCAGGACGTAACGGAGCAGGAAAAGCTTGAGCAGTCGCGCCGCCAGTTCGTTGCGAATGTCTCGCATGAGCTGCGCACGCCGCTCACCACCATCAAGAGCTACGCGGAAGCGCTCAATGACGGCGCGCTGGACGAGCGGGAGCTGTCGGAGCGGTTCGTTGGCGTCATCCGCAATGAGACCGAGCGGATGATCCGGCTCGTTACGGACCTGCTGCATCTGTCGCGCCTCGATTCGAATCAGGCGCCGCTGCGGCGGCGGAAGACCAACATCCATGAGATGCTGGATGAAGTAACCGACCGCTTCTCCTTCCAGCTGCGCCAGAAGTCGATCCGGGCGGCGATTGTCGTCGACCGCGACCTAACGTCGGGGTGGCTCGACCGTGACCAGATCGACCAGGTGCTCGATAATCTCATATCGAACGCCATTAAATATACGCTTGAGGGCGGATCCATTGAGCTCAGCGCCCATAAGCAGGATGCCGCTACAATCGCGGTTAGCGTCAAGGATACAGGCATCGGTATTCCGAAGAAGGATTTATCGCGTATTTTTGACCGGTTTTACCGGGTGGACAAGGCCCGTTCCCGCAATATGGGCGGCACTGGCCTCGGCTTATCGATTGCCCGGGAAATCGTTAAGGCGCATGGCGGCACGATCTCGCTGAAGTCGGAGCTGAACGAGGGCACAACCGTGACCTTTACGCTGCCTGCGCTGCAAGAGGAAGGTGAGACGGCATGATAGAGAAAGGGAAGACGCTCCTGCTCGTTATGCTCGTAGCACTCAGCTTGGTTCAATCGTATTTCCTCGCGTACAGCATGCCCGGCCTAGGCGCTACGGTCAAGACGGAGCAGGATTTCATTAATGCCGATCCGCTCGGGAAGGAATCGAGCGTGGAGAACGTGATCTTCCCGGAGGAGATTGTCCTCCACTTCGGCGGCAATGAGCATACGGTGCTGTATCCGGGAACAACGTTCTACAATATGATCTTGAAAGACCGGATCCAAGGGCGTGAATTTAAAGGCTTCCAGCGGAATCCGGCCAATGTGCTTAATTGGGATGAAGTACGGAAGAATGATATCGGCGTTGAGCTGCGCTTCCAGAACGGCATTCCGGTAGAGCTTCTGAAGAAGCTGCTCAAGGTGCAGGGGGATTTGCTGTTCCTGGGCGAGATGATTGACCGGATTTGGATCTTCAAAGCAACCGATTCGGAGGAAGTCCGGACGTTCTTCTTCAGCGCCGACGGGCAGAAGGTGTACGAATCCACCCAGGCCGATCTGACGGTCCGAGACGTACAGGATTATGTGGGCTTTGGCGAATATCAGCCGAAGTACCACATGACCTCGGACGGCATCTATCTGCCGAAGCAGCCGATTCAATCGGTAGAGATGGTATTCCCTTATGAGACCTACTCTTCCGAGCTGATGCAGCAGAACCTGATTGATCCGGCGACAACAAAGGCGCTTTATGACCGGAGCGGGTCACAGATATACACCGACGGCAAGCGCGGCCTGCAGATTGAGCAGAAGGGCATGTGGATGATCTATACCAACCCGGCTGCCTCGCAAAGCGAGGAGAATCTGCTTAGCGAGAACGTATTTGCATCGATCGAGTTCATTAACCAGCATGGCGGATGGGACGGGATACACCGTTTCATTAACCCGGGGTTAAATCTGGACGGCAAAACGGGCAAATACGTGGAGTTCCAGCAGTACGTCGATAATTATCCGGTGATCGAGAGCAAGGATTTCGAGTACGGCAATATGCGGCTTACGATGCAGCAAGGCGTGGTGACGGAATACAGCCGTTCACTCATTACCCTGGCCGACAAATCGAAGACGAGGGAAGCTAGATGGCTGCCGGGCGGGGATCAGGTGCGCAGCGCACTGGATCATTACGACCGCCGCTCGGAGGTTGTAAGGTTGTTCCCGGCACTGAAGGCCGTGCCGCTCGAGAACAACGAGCTCAAATTTATTCCGGTATGGGCGGTACAGCTTGAGGATGGCACGCAGGAGGCACTGACCGAGGCGTATCCGACGGGCTTTGTTCCGAAGGAAATAAAGGATACGCCGAGCTTTATGCATAATAATTCGCAAGAAGGAACGGATTCGGATAAGGATTCTGGCAAGGATGGGCAATCCGGGCGGGAGACGGCTTCCCAGGACAGCAACAGCTTGTTCGGAGGCTCCGATCCGCTTCAAAATTCGGTAGCACCGGATAAGGAAAGCGAGCAATAGCGTTAAGGAACGGAGGCGAAAGATCAGGTGGATTGGGGCAGGGCCAAAAGCGTGCTTATTATTTCATTTCTGCTGCTTAACGTGTTGCTTGGCTATCAAGTATGGTCGAACATCGGAGAGCAGCTGAATGCTAACAAGAATACAGCAGAGCTTCCGAGCGAGACCTACGCCTTCATGAAGCAGAAGGGGATTGAGCTGTCCGCCAATCTGCCGGTCGAGACCCCGAAGCTTCGGGATTTAACGTATATGCTGCGCAGCGGCAACCTTGAGGAGCTGCCGGAGACGAAGCTTGCGACGCCGGTCGACAGCCGCATTATTTTCTCCGAGAAGGATCTCGTCAAGACGCTGGGCAGCCAGATTATCGACCTCGATAAATACAAGTTTGATCCGGCAATGACAAGAGACGGCGTGTATGTTCTGTACCGCATGGCGGATAACCGTCCGATGTTCGACGTAAAGCTGGAGCTGTATTACAGCAATCAGAAAATAACCGGCTTCCGCCAGGTTCGGGTAGATCTAACGGGGCCGGGCGTAGCCAAGGTGCAGACGGTGCTGCCGGCCTCCAAGGCCATGGCGCCGTTCATTGAGCGGAACCTGCCGGACGGGGCGGTCATTACCGACATCCAGCTTGGCTATCATGGTCAGATGTTCGATACGGAAACACAGGTAGCGGCGCCTTATTACCGGGTGCTGCTGGAGGACGGGAACGAGTATTACATCCATGCGATTAACGGGGAAGTCGCGCAGGTGAAGGAAGAATTGCCGCTGGACCGCGTTCGCTAGCTTTTAGGCGGCAAGTGCGGTTTCGGCAGACGGATAGATTGGCTTTTGTTCATGGGAGCAGGGGAAAGGATAGAAATAGAGCGATGGGACTTACGTTTACGGTGCTGGGAAGCGGATCTACGGGAAATGCAACAATAGTAAGCAACGGGGATAAAATGGTGCTGGTGGATGCCGGCCTTAGCATGAAAAAATTGGACGAGCTCTTGCGCGAGCAAGGCGTGGCCGGTCATCAGCTGTCTGCGCTGTTCGTCACGCATGAGCATTCCGATCATATTAAAGGGCTGGGCGCCTTCGCCCGCAAGTACGAGCTGCCAATCTTCGCGAATGAGGGAACCTGGGGCGGCATGGAGCGTCACGTCGGCACGATTAGTCCGGAAAAGCGGGTCATTATGGAAACCGGCGAGATGCTGAAGATTGGCTCTATGGAGTGCACCTCTTATCCGATCTCGCATGACGCGGCGGAGCCGGTCGGCTATACCTTCGTCGACAACGGAGAGAAGCTGAGCCTTGCGACCGACCTTGGTTATATGAGCGATAAAGTAAAGCAGGCGATTATCGATTCGGACGTGCTGGTGCTCGAGTCGAATCATGACACCGAGATGCTTCGCATGGGACGTTACCCGTGGAACATTAAGCGCCGCATTCTGAGCGATGTCGGACACTTGTCGAATGTTGCCGCAGGGGAGGCGTTATGCGAGCTTCTGACGGATCGGACGAAGCGGGTCTATCTGGCCCATCTCAGTCTGGACCATAACCTGATGGAGCTGGCCATGCTGACGGTGCGAAATGTCATGGAGGATAACGGGATCTTCTTCAAGCAAAACGAGAATCCGCTGCGAGCGACTTACCATGACCGTCCTACGGCATGGGATGAAGTGAGGCGGAAATAAACGACTCCAGCTGGCTGTCGAGTTCATTAGCTTTGGCGTTCAGCTCTTCGCGGGTGATCAGACCCTTGTCCACCAGCAGCTCAAGCATGGCGCTAAGGGTAAGAACGTTACGGTAGTGGTCTTCCTTCAGGTCAGCAAGCTTGGCGGCAAGCTCTACTTGCTCCCAGGGAGAGAATGGTTTTGTTTTCATAGATACGGTCCGCTCCTTTTTCGTTATGATGGAGGAGTGTGAATGCAACTCTATTATTATTGTAGTCTAATCTTCCGAAAACATTCTTAGATAAGAAAAATAGTCTTTGTTGTAGTTTCAAAGGCAAGCATAAGCATCGAAAGGAGCGGTAACGATGGGATTATTTGATGACGATTTTTATTCGACAAAGGTATCAAGACGTGCTCGTTCCACTTCTTCGAGGGATGAATTTGCCTTCTCGAATAAAAAAGGCATGCGTAACTGGTCGAATGTCCGCATCGCATTTGTTGCTTCCTTTACGAGCGCGGTTGCGGCAGTGCTCCTGTTCATGCTTGTCTTTGGCGGCGGAGGCTTTGGTCCGGGCTCGCATTCGGCAAGCGTAGCGGCGTCGGGAAGCGCCTCTCTTGAGCAGCGAACAATCCAGGCTTCGGCGAAGGTTCGACCGGCAGTCGTCAGCGTCATTAATGAGCAGACGGTTCCTTACGGGCTGATTCCGGGGACGGAAGGCAGCGAGGGTGAAGCTGGAGGCGGAGATGAAGGACAGAATCAAGGCTCGAAGAAGGAGGTAGGCGTTGGCTCCGGCGTTATCTTCAAGCTGGCAGATGGCAAAGCCTACATTATTACCAATCATCATGTCATCGCGGGTGCGGAATCCGTAAAAGTGATGCTCGTCAATGGCGAGAAGCGGGAAGCAAAGATCGTCGGCAGTGACCAGATTACGGACCTGGCCGTGCTTGAGATGGATGGCAAGGATATTAAGACGGCAGCCGAGATCGGCAAATCCTCGAAGCTGCAGCCGGCCGAGTTCGTGCTTGCAATCGGCAATCCGCTTGGACTTGGCGATTCGCTGGCGATGGGGATTGTGAGCAAGACGCACCGGATCGTACCGGTATCCTTGAACGAGGATGGCGTGTATGACTGGCAGCAGGAAGTTATTCAAGTGAACGTATCGATTAACGAAGGCAACAGCGGCGGGCCGCTGATTGATATGGACGGCAAGGTCGTTGGCATTAACAGCATGAAGATTGCCGAGGTAGGCGTAGAGGGCTTAGGCTTCGCTATCCCGATCGATAACGCGATGCCGGTGATTAACAGCCTGCTCGAGAAGGGTTATGTATCCCGCCCTTATCTTGGCGTCTATACGGTTGATCTGGAGCAGTACTTCGCCCAGAAGCAGATAGAGGATCAGGCGGCCGCAGGAGATGGAAAGACCGAGCAGGGCACAGCTCCGGGCAGCGAACAGTCGGAGCTGCCAGAGCTTAATCTGCCGGATGAAGTGCTGGGCGGGGTCATCGTGCTCGAAGCAGTTGGGCCGGCGAAGGATGCGGGCATGAAGCTTAATGATGTCATTGTGAAGCTTGATGAGAAGAGCATCAGCAGCACCATGGAGCTTCGTCAATATTTGTACGAGCACAAGCATATTGGCGATGAGATTCAAGTAACCTTCTACCGCGACGGCAAGCTGAAGACCATATCGTACAAGCTGGCGGAGAAGACAAAGGATGAGTAGATATTAGAGGCTGTGCTGACAGGCAACTGTTGGCGCAGTCTTTTTTTGTATAGTACCCCGACTAAAGTCTAACCATTGAACCATCCTCTGGAAGGTTTTTGGCAATTGTCAGCTGGCGTACACTATAATCAAGAGAACGGGAACAGAGGGCAGAGAGGGAGAGAATTCATCCATGAATAGACGATGGGCAAGAAATACGATAGGAGTGGTCCTTGTGGCGATCGGAATCATCGCGTTATTTCAGTATCAATTCGGCGGAGTGAAGAGCAAGGAGTACGAGCATACCTTGAAGCTTGACGGGCTGAAGGAGCTTGCGATTACAAGCGACAGTCTAGGCATTGAAGTTGAGTTTGTGCCAAGCACTGACGGCAGTAATTCGATCCACATTGCCGGCAAGGCAAAGCCGGAGGTTATCGACCAGATCAAGAGCGCAAGGGTCAATAATGGGAAGCTTGATCTTCGCATGAAGGAAAAATGGCGCATTGGCTTCTTCGACTTCTCCGGCTGGAACGACAAGCAGATCGTAACGGTAGCCTTGACGGACGAGGCTCAGAAATCGCTTGAAGAATTTAAGCTTAACAGTGATTCGGGATCGGTGAGAGTGGATGGCGCAGCGGCCGTTAATGGATCGGTGCAAACCGACTCCGGCAGCATCAAGCTGAGCAGCTTCCAAGGGGAAGCATGGTCGCTGAAGTCGGATTCGGGAAGCATTAAGCTGGACAGCTATGATGGCAGCAACCTGTCGATGACTTCCGATTCCGGCAGCATTCACGCTGGTACGGTTCGCGCCAAGTTGAAGGCATCCTCCGACTCCGGCAGCATTACCGTGGACCATCTGAGCGGTGTTACGGAAGTGAAATCCGATTCCGGTTCGATCCGGATCGTAAAGGAAGATGACACGGGGGCAAATGTATCAAGC
Source organism: Paenibacillus glycanilyticus (assembly GCF_023715145.1). Classification (GTDB taxonomy): domain Bacteria; phylum Bacillota; class Bacilli; order Paenibacillales; family Paenibacillaceae; genus Pristimantibacillus; species Pristimantibacillus glycanilyticus_A. The sequence continues at coordinate 54,815 of NZ_JAMBNP010000003.1, forward strand.
GACTCGGGCAGTGTAAGAATTACGGTGCCGGCTTCGTACAACGGCTCCTATGATCTGAAGTCCGACTCGGGTTCGATTCATAACCCGGATCCGGTGGGTACGTCGGGCGAGCTAATCAAAGTTCGCACGGACAGCGGCAGTATTCGAATCAATCAATAAGTGGGACCGCACGGGCGAAGGGGAGCTCGTGCGGTTTCTTTTTTAGGGAAGCGGGCATGTCGTTCTCACAGCTTTATTCTACCAGGCAGCGGCTGGCCGTGAAAGAGGTCTAGCTTCCTCTTGGGGCGTACAGTATGATAGCTATGCCAATCAGGCAGATAGCTGCGCCGAGCCAGTCGTAGGGGTCGGGTGTTTTTTTGTCTATAAGCCAACCCCATAGGACGGCAAGAATGATAAAGACACCCCCGTAGGCAGCATAGACGCGGCCAAAGGAGGGAAAAGTTTGCAGGGTGGGAATAATGCCGTAGGCGATCAGGATGATGCCGCCGATTATGCCGTACCAGAGAGGCTTTGCTTCACGCAGCCACAGCCAGACAAGATAACCGCCGCCAATTTCGGCAAGACCGGCAAGCAGGAACAGGACAATAGCGTTGAACACGGGGGCGGGGGACTCCTTTTTTGGATGGATTTGTTTCCATTATAACGGGTTGCTCCAGGGGGAGGAAATGAAAGGGAGAATTGAGGCGGGAGCTTCACATTATCGGGCTTGTTTGCTATGCTAACGATATAACAACAATGTAGAGGAAGCGGATATTCGAATGTATTGTGTGTGCAAGCAGCATGTAGAGCTCGCGATTGATAAATTTGTGGACGAGTATGAGGATGCGCCGGATATTGTCGATTTGAAGGAAACGGAATTTGCGGATTGGGATCCGCCGCGCAGCTGCGACTTGTGTGGAGAGGCAGCCGCCGAGTTCCTCGTGGTTTAAACTGGTGGGGTGAAAAAAGCAAGGGCAGTTTCTCTCGTTCGCCGAGGGAGCAGCCCTTGCTTTATTTAACAGGACGATGATGTTGGACACGTACGCTGGATTCCATCCAATGTACGTGTTATTTTGCATGCGGCTATCGCGCCTACGGTGGATTTCATCCAATCCGGTGAGGGCGATTGGCCGTATGGTGGGTAGAAAGGTGCTGATAGGTTGGATAGAATCCAGCCTGGTGCTTTCAGCGCAGCAGGCAAGGGTGAAATAATCGGATTCTATCCAACGTAGGATCAGCGGTCCGTTGGCTCGAGAGGGCTTTTGCCAGCTGTCGCTATCAAGCCTTTAATTAACACGAGCAGTTCAGCACCGGCTTGCGCGCGGCGGTTGCCTCATCGAGGCGACGGACAACGGTACCGTAAGGCGCGTTCAGAACGAGCTCCGGATTGGTGCGGGCTTCTTCCGCAATTTGTATCATCGTGTCGATAAAGCCGTCCAGCGTTTCTTTGCTTTCTGTTTCGGTAGGCTCGATCATGATGCATTCCTCGACATTTAGTGGGAAATAAATTGTAGGCGGATGGTAGCCAAAGTCCAGCAGACGTTTGGCGACATCCAGCGTCCGAACGCCGTAATTGGCTTTCAGGCTACGTCCCGACATAACGAACTCATGCTTGCACACGCCAGGGTAAGGAATCTCGTAATAGGGTGCCAGACGTGCCATCATGTAGTTGGCGTTCAGAACCGCGCACTCCGAAACGCGCCTCAGTCCTTCCGGGCCGTAGGTGCGGATATAGGTGTAGGCGCGGACGAGGATGCCGAAGTTGCCGTAAAAGGCTTTGACCCTGCCTATTGATTGCGGACGATCGTAATCGAAATAATACGAGCCGTCCTCCGAGCGCTCAACGATCGGTTTTGGCAGGAACGGAATAAGCTTGCTCTTGACTCCTACCGGACCAGCGCCCGGACCGCCACCGCCGTGAGGCGTACTCATCGTCTTGTGCAGGTTCAGGTGGACTACGTCGAAGCCCATGTCTCCTGGGCGGGTAATGCCCATAATGGCGTTGGAGTTTGCTCCGTCATAATAGAGCAGACCGCCGGCCTCGTGAATAATTTGTGCGATTTCCACGATTTGTTCCTCAAACAGGCCAAGCGTGCTCGGGTTCGTCAGCATAAGTGCTGCTGTATCGCTGCCAACGGCTGCGCGAAGGGCATCGAGATCAACCATGCCGCGCTCGTTGGATTTGATCGTTACGGTCTCGAAGCCGGCAACGGTTGCGCTCGCCGGGTTCGTGCCATGCGAGGAGTCCGGAACGATCACCTTGGTGCGGCGCTCGCCGCGGCTCTCGTGGTAGGCGCGGATCATCATTAAGCCGGTCCATTCCCCATGGGCGCCTGCAGCCGGCTGCAGGGTAACCTGATCCATGCCGGTCAACGCGGCCAGGTCGTTTTGCAGCGTATACATGAGCTCAAGTGCACCCTGGATGCTTTCCTCCGGCTGGTATGGGTGAATCTTGGCAAAGCCCGCAAAACGGGCGGTATCTTCGTTAATCTTAGGGTTGTATTTCATCGTGCAGGAGCCGAGCGGATAGAAGCCGTTGTCAACACCGAAATTGCGGCGGGACAGCTCCGTATAATGCCGGATAACATCCACCTCATAGACTTCGGGCAGCTCGGCGGGAGTCTGGCGCAGCATAGAAGACGGAATATAGGCGTCAGCAGGCTTTGACGGCACATCACAGGCTGGGAGGGAATAAGCGACGCGCCCAGGCTTGCTCAATTCAAAAATCAAGGCTTTATCCGTTTTGCCGGCGCCGTTCTCTCTCTCTGATGTTGTATTCATCGTAATCATGCTACCGATTCCTCCAATCTGTTGACAAAGCTTTCGATTTCACTGCGCGTGCGTTTCTCCGTTACGGCGATCAGCATATGTCCCGCAAGCTCCGGATAAGCGAGCCCAAGATCATAACCGCCAAGGTAGCCGGCCTCCAGCAGCTTGAGATTGGTCTCCTTGACCGAAACGCCATCCGGCAGCTTGATGACAAATTCATTAAAGAACGGAGCGTTGAACGCAAGCTCGAAGCCATGCTGCTTCAGCTCCTCGGCAGCAAAGTGGGCCTTCTGCAGGTTCAGATTCGCCACATCCACCAGCCCTTGACGGCCCATGGTCGACAGGTAGATCGAAGCGCATAAAGCCAGCAGCGCCTGGTTGGAGCAGATGTTGGAGGTCGCCTTCTCGCGGCGGATATGCTGCTCGCGAGCCTGCAGCGTAAGAACAAAACCGCGCTTGCCGTCCAGGTCGGTCGTTTGTCCAACAATCCGTCCCGGCATTCTGCGGGTAAGCGGCTCCGCAACGGCGAAGAAGCCGCAAGTCGGACCGCCCAGCGACATTGAAATGCCAAGTGGCTGCGCATCACCGACGCAAATATCGGCACCAAGCTTGCCAGGAGTTTCGAGAAGTCCGAGAGACATCGGGTTGGTGCTGACGACAAACAGGCCTTTGACGTTATGGATGATAGGCTCAACTGCGGCGAGATCCTCGACCGCGCCGAAGAAGTTCGGGGACTGGATCAGCACGGCAGCCGTCTCTGTCGAGATTGCTGCCTTTAATGCGTCCAGATCCGTTACGCCATTCGTATAACCGACCTCTACCACCTCAAGGTTTAAGCCACGCGCCATCGTAAGAACCATCTCGCGGGCTTCCGGATGAACGGTGCGGGAGATAACCAGCTGCTTGCGCTTTGTTGCGCCAGCGGCGAGAGCTCCGGCTTCGGCAAGTGCCGTTGTGCCGTCATACATGCTTGCATTGGCCACCGCCATGCCCGTTAGCATGCAGATATACGATTGAAATTCAAAGATCGCCTGCAGCTCGCCTTGGCTGATCTCCGGCTGATAGGGGGTATAGGCTGTATAGAATTCGGATCGTGAAATCATATGGTTAATGACAACCGGAAGGTGATGGTCATAGATGCCCGCGCCTAGAAAGCTTTTGTATCGGTCCGTATCGGCGTTGCGACCGGCCAGCTCCTTCATATGCTCCAGCAGGGACCATTCGTCCAGGGCGGATGATATCGGCAGTGTGCCGCGGTAACGAATGGCCTCCGGAATATCGCGGAACAGCTCTTCGGTATCCGAGACGCCGATGGTGGCAAGCATATCGGCCTGGTCTTGCTCGGTCATAGGAATGTAACGGTGAAGATTAGGCATAACGAATAATCACTCCTTCGGAAGTCTTTTATAAAATGGTGTAGGAATAACAGCTGCCTTCAGCCTTTTGCCGCGGATGTCGACTTCCAGCTCTGTGCCAAGGGCGGAATAGCGGGAATCAATTAAAGCCAGTCCGAGGTTTCGTTTTAACGTAGGCGATTGGGTGCCCGTCGTAATTTCGCCTATTAAGGCATCGCCAGCATAGACGGAATAATGGCAGCGGGGGATGCCCCGGTCAATCATTTCAACGCCAACAAGCTTGCGGGGAAGCCCTTTGGTCTTCTGCTTGACCAGCGCATCCTTGCCAATGAAATTCTCCTTGCTGAGCTTAACGAAAAAGGATAAGCCTGCCTCCAGCGGAGAAATGGTACTCGACAGCTCCTGACCGTACAGAGGCAGACGGGCTTCAAACCGAAGTGTGTCCCGTGCGCCCAATCCGGCGGGGAGAAGGCCAAATGGCTCTCCGGCGGCAAGCAGGCTATTCCAGACGTTGCCGGCTTGCTCCGCAGGAACATAAATTTCAAAACCGTCCTCGCCGGTATACCCGGTTCTGGAGATGAGGGTAGGCGAGCCGGTTAAACCGATATCGGTGCGGAAGTGGAAGGAAGAAAGCTCAAGCGTTTCGGAGTCTGCGCCCGCGGCCTTCAAAATCTGTACGGCCAGAGGGCCCTGCAGCGCAAGCAGCGCAGTCCGGTCGGACATATTCTCCATCACGACATCACCAATCAGATGCTCCTCGAGCCAGCTGAAATCCTTGTCGATATTGGATGCGTTGACCACAACCATGAATTGATCCGCAGAGATGCGGTAAACAAGCAGGTCATCAACGACGCCGCCATCGGGGTAACACATGAGCGTATACTGCGCCTGGCCGTCTGCCAGGTTGGAAACATCGTTGGTAGTCATGCGCTGCAAAAAGCTTTCCGCAAACGTACCGGTCACCATAAACTCGCCCATATGCGAGACATCAAACAGCCCGGCCTGCTGTCTTACGGCAGCGTGCTCCTGTTGAATGCCGGAAAACTGAACGGGGAGCTCCCACCCGCCAAAATCAATGCAGCGCACGCCAGTGTAATCGGAATAGAAGGGGTAAAGCGGCGTTCTTTTCAAATCAAGCGTCATGTGCGTTTTCGCCTCCACAAGTTGATGGAATAGGGCATATCTCAGTATGCCAAAAAGGACAGCAGCAAAGAGGGCACACGAACGGCTTTATACCGATCGCAGGTGTCCTCTTCACTCTGTCCTTTGTACCTGAGAGTTACCTTGGCTTCCGTCTCGAAGGCAAGTTTCCCCGTGGGCGACCCCGGCAACAGCGGGATTCTCTCCAGAGCTGCGTCCAGCAAAGGTCCTTTTGCCTGAGAGATTCTCCTCTTAGCGAGGGTTACTCCTTCGGCGCCGCCGTGGTGTAGCAGGGCGATCTCTCCCATTGCCTTCATACGCTATGTTCAATGTCTCACTTTATTATTACATGGTCACGTAAGCGGGTGTCAATACAATATGCCTAAAAATAAAATTTTATGTAAGGTATATTGACACAAGCTTGTCCATGCCTTATTCTAAGGGCAATCAATTCCAAATTCGATATGCGGATGACGATGCAAGGGAGAGACCGAAGGAGCAGGCGCTCCAGAGGCACCGAAGGAGCAAGTCGACGGCCGCCAGCCGAAGATTAATCTCTCAGGTAAAAGTACCTGCATCCGACGCGACTCTGGAGAGAGCGAACAGCCACCAAAGGGGTAACAACGGTCCGGCATCGGACTCGTTTAAACTCTCAGGTACCCGGGACAGAGAACATGGCTTTAAGGCCTGTTCTCTGTCCTTTTTTGCTGTTCTGCTGTACGCAGGGGCTTCCTGCTGTTTTTTGAGTAAACCCATTCTAGAGAGGAGTTTTTTATAATGAGCGAAGTAAATGCAGGCTTTGGATATTCGGAGGAGCATGAATGGGCGGAGGCGCGCGGAACGACTGTCCGCATTGGCATTACGGATTTTGCGCAGTCCCAGCTTGGCGATATCGTATTCGTGGAATTGCCCGAGGTAGGCATGAAGCTGGACGCCAACGATGCAATGGGCACGATTGAATCGGTTAAGACGGTATCCGATCTCTATTGTCCGGTGTCTGGACGTGTTGTCCAAGTGAACGAGGAGCTGCTGAATGCGCCGCAAAAGGTGAACGAGGATCCTTACGGAGAGGGCTGGATTGTTGAAATTGAAGTAGACGGCGATGCATCGGCCGAGGTTGCCGCCCTTCTGGATGCGGAAGCGTACGCGGCATATATCGCCAAAAAGTAATCAAGCGGATTTGTTAGCACGGTTTCAGGATTTTTGGGCATAGGAGGTCGTACCGGTATGCGTTTCAAGCATGTCTTCTCCATAATCGGGCCTGTTATGGTAGGGCCTTCAAGCTCTCATACGGCCGGTGCCGCAAGAATCGGGAGGGTTTCCCGGCAAATGCTCGGGTGCAGTCCGGAGGAGGCGGTTATTACCCTCTATGGATCCTTTGCCGAGACGTATTCCGGTCATGGTACGGATCTCGCGATAATCGGGGGTCTGCTCGACTTTGACACGGATGATGCAAGAATTCCGGAGGCGTTCGCGGAAGCGGAGAGGCTTGGCATGAAATATGACATCCGTGTTGGAACGGGTATCATGCCTCATCCTAATTTTGCGGAGATTACGGTGAAGGGCGGCGGCCGGGAAGCAACCGTTCAGGGTGCCTCCATTGGCGGCGGCAACATTGAGATTCATTCCATTAACGGGTTTGATGCAGGCTGCACGGGCAATTATCCTACGCTTGTTATTGCTCATCACGATCAAGTCGGAGTTGTTGCAGCTATAACGAATACGGTTAGTGCGGCCGGTCTAAACATTGGCTTCATGAATGTCGCCCGTAAGGCACGCAGCGGTGACGCCATGACGGTTATTGAAGGAGACCGGGTGCCATCCGGGGAGCTGGTGGAGGCGCTTCGCAGACTGACAAGCATAGAGAACGTGTCCATCATTGATGTCAGGTAGGATTAAGGGGAAAAAAGGAGATGGGCAATATGCGATTCCGCACCTTAAGCGAGCTTGAATCCCTATGCAGGAACGAGTCGCTCACGATTGCTGAGCTGATGATAGCAGAGCAGGCAAGGGAGACGGATGAACCGGCTGAAGCGGTTATCCGACAGATGAGCGGCTATTATCAGGTGATGAAGGAAGCCGTGAGCAAAGGGCTTGCGGCCGGTACGCAGTCGCGAAGCGGAATAACGGGAGGAGATGCGCATAGAGTGAACGAGTATGTCCTTGCCGGGGAGCCATCCGTTGGCGAATGGGCGGGCAAGGCGCTTGCCTATGCGCTGTCGGTGTCTGAGGTAAACGCTTCGATGGGCCGCATTGTGGCAACGCCAACAGCCGGCTCCTGCGGCATCATTCCGGGCGTATTCGTAAGCTCGCAGGAGCGCTTCGGATGGAGTGACGAGAAGCTTGTGCAGGGCTTGTTCGCTGCGGGGGCGATCGGTTACGTCATCGCGAATAACTCGTTTATATCCGGTGCGGAAGGAGGCTGCCAAGCCGAGGTGGGCTCCGCGATCGGAATGGCTGCGGGTGCGCTTGTCGAGCTTCGCGGCGGTACGCCTGCGCAGGCGGTGCATGCGGTTGGCATCGCGCTCAAAAACACGCTTGGCCTGATCTGCGATCCAGTTGCCGGGCTGGTGGAGGTGCCCTGTATCATTCGGAACGGATTAGGGGCAGTGAATGCTTTGGCCGCGGCCGACATGGCGCTTGCCGGGGTGCGGAGCGTCATTCCGTCCGATGAGGTCATCGGGGTCATGTATGAAGTAGGCGCAAAGATGCCGATGGAGCACCGGGAGACGGCTTTAGGCGGTCTAGCCGCAACGCCAACGGGACTGAAGCTGACGGAGCAGCTGAAGAGGATGAAGAAATAAGCACTTGAAGGGGAGAGAAGGCCAATGCAGCAATACGATATCGTCATTCTGGGAGGAGGTCCCGGCGGTTATATGGCCGCGATTCGAGCGGCTCAGCTTGGCAAGCGCACGGCGCTTGTCGAGAAGGAGAAGCTTGGAGGAACCTGTCTGCACAGGGGCTGTATTCCGAGCAAGACGCTGCTGCGCAGCGCGGAGCTGTTCGAGACGATGAAACGCAGCACAAGCTTTGGCATTCGAACGGGGAGTGTTTCCGTAGACTTCGGCGGTGTTCAGGCCCGCAAGGACGGTATAGTCGGGCAGCTGGAGAAAGGCGTGCAGTTCTTGATGAAGAAGAACGGCATTGACGTATATTCCGGCAAAGGGGTTATTGCCGACGCGGCCGGAATCGAGGCAGCTGAAGCGGGTCTGCACGGTATTATTGAGATAAGAAGCGGTGACGGGGAAACGGTACGAGAGGCGATTGGTTACAGGGATCTGATTGTAGCCACAGGCTCTCGTCCGCGCCGAATTGCCGGACTGCCGGCTCATGAACGGATCATGAGCAGCGACGAGGCGTTAGCGATGACAGAGGTGCCGGCATCTATTATTATTGTTGGCGGCGGTGTCATTGGAGTGGAATGGGCTTCTATGCTGAGCGACTTTGGCGCTCAGGTTACCATTATTGAAGCTGCGGAGCGTATCGTGCCTACGGAGGATGCGGATATTTCGCGGGAGCTGGCAAGACTGTTTGCCAAACGCAAGATTAAAGTATTAATCGGGGCGAAGCTGCTTCCTGAAAGTGTAACGGCGGATGAAGCGGGCGTTGCCTTGGAGATTGAACGCAACGGGAAGACGGAGCGGCTTGAGGCGGAGCGGATGCTTGTCTCCGTAGGGCGCGCGGCTAACGTGGAAGGCTTTGGCCTGGAACGAACGGGTGCTGTTGTCGAGCGTGGCGTCATCTCCGTCGATCATTCGATGCGGACGGCCGATTCTCATATATATGCAATTGGGGATGTAGTCGGCGGCCTGCAGCTTGCTCATGTGGCTAGTCACGAAGGGATAGCTGCCGTTGAGTCGATATGCGGATTGGAGACGCATGCTGCTGATCCGTCATCCGTTCCGAAATGCGTGTACAGCAGGCCGGAGCTGGCAAGTGTAGGGCTCTCGGAACAGGCGGCCATCGACAGCGGAAGGAATGTCAAAGTCGGCAAGTTTTCTTTTAAGGCGATCGGCAAGGCGCTTGTGTTCGGTGAATCGGACGGCTTCGTCAAGGTTGTAGCCGATACCGATACGGGAGCTGTGCTTGGCGTGCATATGATTGGACCGCATGTGACGGATTTTATCGGGGAGGCGGCGCTCGCTCAATTGCTGGAAGCCACGTCCATGCAGGTCGGGCGGATGATCCACCCCCATCCGACGCTGTCCGAGATTATTGGAGAAGCGATGCTTGGCGCGGACAAGCTGGCTTTGGGTATGTAAGTTTCGAAAAACCGCTCGGCAAGAATGGCGCTCAAATTTGGGCGCTTTTTTTGTTGCGTTTGGAAATAAGAGCTGGCGTAGTTGAACGTAATCTAGTTCATAATAAAGGGAAGATTTGTTATGCTTAATCAGGTCTGTCATAAATCAAGTACATAAAGGATGAATCATTCATGCATATACAGATTGCTTCGGTCGGCAAGCTTAAGGAAAAATATTTGGTGCAGGGCATAGCGGAGTACGCCAAGCGGCTTGGGCCGTACGTGAAGCTGACGCTCACGGAAGTGCCCGATGAGAAGGCGCCGGAGACGATGAGTCCGGCGGAGGAAGCGCAGGTTCGCGAGCGGGAGGGGGAACGGCTTCTGGCGCAGCTGAAGCCGGACGCCCATGTCGTGGCGCTCGCGATCGGCGGTGAGCTCTGGTCCAGCGAGGAGCTCGCGGACCAGCTCGATAAGCTGGCCACGTATGGGCGGAGCCACGTGGCTTTTGTCATTGGCGGGAGCACGGGGCTTGCTCCCGCGGTGCTGCAGCGCGCCCAGCAGAAGCTCAGCTTCGGGCGCATGACGCTGCCGCACCAGCTGATGCGGCTGGTGCTGATCGAGCAGATCTACCGCGCGGTGAAGATTAATCGGGGTGAACCTTATCATAAGTAGGGCAAATTTGTGGTTATAACAAGGAACCTCTTCGAAAAAGTCGGAGAGGTTCCTCGCTAAAATAGAAAGCCGGTTGGTTATCTGATCTATATTCTGCTAAGTGATCTTGACGTCCGCTCCAGGCCAATGGCAACGGTTTATTGCATAGGGTTGCCTTGCGCTGCATTCGAGACAGTCTCCCAGGCTTCCCAGGTTGCTAGACGGTCAGCATAGATGCCACGCGCCATAGGTAAGACTTTCCGAGCCGAGCGCAAATCGTAGTGAGGTTCAATAACGCCGAGTTCGCCAGCCTACTTCAGAAAACTGTTTATATATGATATCCCGTTGCTGTTCTTCATTTCGGTAGTCGTAGGGAATTTCCTGCTCCGAATAAAATCCGAGGAGGATATCGGTTTTGTTGTCGTACGCATTGAGCATGACCGTCTTGCCCAGCTCATTGTACATCTGTGACTGGCAAATCCGCCTTGCTTCAAACGTTACACGCAATGAATTCCAATTCGTTTATGAAAGTCAATGCGTTGCTTGAATACATCCATTGTCGTTACTTCGAAAAAATAGCGAGCCATGACATTGAGCGCTTATGTGAGTCCAACTTTGACTATTTAAAGTAATTTCAAAAGAATTACGGGGTATTCGATGATCCAATACATCAATAATGTTCGAATTGACCACGCCAAAGAACTGCTTCAGTCGAAGGACCTGAGCAAAGGAGAGGTTGGATATTTATCCGGTTTGAACGACCCGTATTATTTCAGCAAGGTATTCAAGAAACACATTGGCGTTTCCCCACTTCAATACCGACCCAGGGAAGCCTTCAAGACACGCTGATATATTGCATTGTTCCGTAGTAGCGATCTCGATTGGGTACATATGACTATGCTTAATCAAGCTAGGCTTTCTTGCCCGTTAGCGTGGATAAGGCAGCCGATTTTTGAGGTCGGCTGCCTTTAACGTATCTGGTTATACGGTGAGTTCCATCCTTAAAGGTTGAGGCTGCTCATCGCGGCTTCAGGATAACGCAAGCCAGAGGCTGTTCCTCGGGGAGCCACTTCGTCGATGCGCGCCAAGTCTGCTGTTGTCAACTCGACTGCAAGCGAGCCTACGTTCTCCTCCAGGTACTTGATCCTCTTTGTACCAGGGATTGGCACAATATCTTGTCCCTGAGCGAGCAACCATGCAAGCGCCAGCTGTGAAGGCTCGCAGCCCTTATCGGCGGCCAGCTCGGAGACCCGCTCGACGAGATCCAGATTGCGCTGAAAGTTTTCTCCTTGAAAGCGTGGGGAGAATCGGCGGTAATCATCCTCCGCCAGATCCTCGAATCTGCGAATCTGTCCTGTCAGAAATCCGCGGCCGAGCGGGCTGTACGGCACGAAGCCGATGCCGAGCTCCCGACATACAGCCAAGATGCCGTCCTCGACGTCGCGGCTCCATAGCGAATATTCCGTCTGAAGCGCGGCAATCGGATGTACGGCTGCCGCACGGCGAATGGTAGCTGGAGCGGCCTCGGACAGGCCAAGGTAACGTACCTTCCCTTCGCGTACCAACTCGGCCATCGCGCCGACCGTCTCTTCGATCGGCGTGTTCGGATCGACTCTGTGCAGATAGTACAGATCGATATAGTCGACGCCGAGACGACGCAGGCTCGCTTCGCAAGCGGCCTTGACGTATTCCGGGCGACCGTTAATACCTAGGTACTTGCCGTCCTCGCTGCGCATGTTGCCAAATTTGGTCGCCAATACTACCTTATCGCGGCGTCCCTTGACTGCTTTGCCGACCAGCTCTTCATTTTTGCCGACGCCATACATATCCGCTGTATCCAGTAGATTGATGCCCAGTTCCAATGCACGATCGATCGTGCGAAGGGACTCCTCGTCGTCCCTACCGCTGTAAAAGTCGGACATGCCCATGCAGCCAAGCCCGAGCGCAGACACTTCAAGGCCACTCTTACCTAACGTTCTTCTTTTCATAATTGGTTTCGCCTCTCTATTCCCTTAATTTGATCTACGCCTTTATTATGCGACGATGGGCGCCCAACCGGGTAGCCGGGTTGTATCAAGTTATTGCCTAATCCTCTCAACCGAACAGTCGCCGTCCCCGATCGGTGCTATAATGAACTTACCAAAGGGGATAAAGAATGGAGGGAAAAAATGTCGCATCCGCAGTTCACATCGGCGCTGTCAGGCGCCAATCAGGACGGGCATTCGTTCGATGGTGGACATAAGTCAGTTGACCAGCTTGCTGAGTTGGGCAGGTTAATCGAGCGTCATACGGGCAGAGACGGGATGTTCGGAACATCCGTGCCATCGCTGCATCTGATTCGCAGCTCAAAAACCACACTGCCGGTCAATACAGTTTATGAGCCAGCAATCGTCATCGTAGCTCGTGGCTCGAAGATTGTTATGCTGGGAGAAAATAGCTTCACCTATGGTCCCTCCTCGCACTTTGTTGTATCGGTCGATCTGCCGGTCACGTCACGGCTTATTCAAGCTTCTCCTGAAGCGCCTTATTTGTGTATGCGGCTTGGACTGAATCCCGCTCAGGTACTGGAAATGATGCAAGGCGCGGATGCGGAGGATGGCAGAGAGGCGAAACGGGGCGCCTTCGTCGACTGGACGAGTCCCGAGCTTCTGGACGCAGCAGTTCGGCTCGTTCGGCTGCTGGATACGCCTGGCGACATTCCTCATCTGGCGCCGCTGGTCGTCCGCGAGATCTATTACCGGATAATGAAGGGAAGCCAAGGTGGAACCTTTAAGCAGCTTGCCCTAGCTGGCAGCGGTACTAGCCGGATCGCCAGAGTCATCGCCCGCATCAAGCTTGATTATGCCCAGCCGCTTCATATCGACGAACTCGCAAGAATTGCCCATATGGGTCCCTCGTCGCTCCATCGTCACTTCAAGGAAGTGACTGCCCTGAGCCCGCTGCAGTACCTGAAACGGATTCGCCTTCAGGAGGCGCGCCGTCTGCTATTAGCCGAATCCCTCGATGCAGCTGACGCAGCCTATCGTGTCGGCTACGAGAGCGCCACACAATTCAGCCGCGAATACGCTAGGCTGTTTGGTCTCCCGCCGATCAGTGACATCAAAAGGCTGCGGGAAGAGACGGTGCAGGAAATCGATTGAGTTCTTGTCGTCACATTGATCCATGGATATTTATAAGCTGGCGGCCACAGGGCCGCCATTCTTTTTCGCCGATGCCCCCGTTAAGGTGAACCTTATCATAAGTGACGGCGAAATTTTAGGCCTTACCCGCGCACGGGGCGCGGAAAGTCGCCCCTGTGGGAAAGGTTGGGGTTGTGTCACTTTGGGAGACAATCGTCGCGTAGGAGGCAATGCAAACCAGACGATGATTGATGAAGGAGCTCTGGTGGATCGGATCGAATTGCGCGGAAACACGCTTTATTTTACGATTATAGACCCGGACGGCAATGTATTAATGTTAACCGGGAGGTTGCCATTGCAAGATGGACGGTATCATTCGAAGTTTGAGGAGTGATTGCAGTTGTTGAAACTGTTGCAGCAACAATACAATTGGATCAGATCCGCTAGACAAGATATGCTTGCGTTTTTGGAGGAGCTTCCTCTTCAAATCTTGCATCAACCGGTTCCCCAATTTGGGCGTGGAACGATCATTCGAACCCATCTTCATGTCGTTGATTGTTATAGGTATTGGCTGGAATCTTTTGCATTTAGGAGATTGAATGATCATTGGGATGTTTCCGTACATGAAACTGCTGACGTGAAGTTTGTCCATAAGAGATTTGCGGAAGTGGATGAACTCGTGCAACGGTTCTTGTACGAGTTTGATGATCGCTGGTCTGAACCGATTGAGCAAGACCAGAGCTGGCAGGGTTACCTGAAGGAACCCACTCCATTGCTGCTGTTAACTCATACGGAATCACACGAATTTCATCACAGAGGTCAAATCGTAACGATGGCAAGACACTTGGGTTACCCGCCTCCTGCAGATGATCGTCTAGGCGGACTCTTTACCTAAATCCCCAGAGATTATCACCCATCAATGGGGGACGCTCGAGACGGAGCGTCCAAGAAGAAAATCGCCAGAGGAGGGACGGAAATGTCCGAAGCCGACTGTAATTAGCAGTCGGCTTCTTGTATTTTTCAATGCGAGCGGATATTTAAACAAAACCTTCAAGAACAACCTTACCGATCGTCTTATTGCTCTCCAATAGCTTGTGAGCTTGACGAAGGTTCTCTGCCGAGATCGGTCCAAGTATTTGGGAAAGCGTTGTTTTCACTTTTTGCTGGTCTATGGCATCCGCGACCCGATTGAGTAGCCGATGCTGCTCGATCATATCAACGGTTTCGTAAATCGAGCGCGTGAACATAAACTCCCACACGAAGGTAGCGCTTTTGCGTTTGAGCAGGGTTAGCTTGAGAGGAGAAATCGGATCATCAATCGCACATACGATTCCTTGTGGCGCGACGGCTTCACAGATGCCCTCCCAGTGCTTTTCCAAAGCATTCAGGCAAAAAATGTACGGAACGCTTGGAAACCCAATGGCCTCAAGCTGCGGAAGAAGAGACTCATGGTGATTGATCGTATAGTCTGCCCCCATGGATTTAACCCAATCCACAGTCTCCGGTCGGGATGCCGTCCCGATGACCGTAAGCCCTGCTTGTTTCGCAAGCTGGACGGCAATGGATCCTACGCCTCCGGCAGCCCCGATTATAAGAATAGACTTTCCATCGTTTACGCTTGGATCTTGGGAAATTAACATACGGTCAAAAAAGGCCTCCCAAGCGGTAATAGAAGTCAAAGGAAGAGCGGCCGCTTCCGCGAAGTTCAATGAAGTCGGCTTACGCCCAACGATTCGTTCATCGACTAGATGGTATTCGCTGTTTCCGCCTTGCCTTGCAAGGCTTCCCGCATAAAAAACTTCATCCCCGGGACGGAACAACGAGCAATCCGGGCCCACCTCATCAATAATTCCTGCTACATCCCAACCTAGAATTTTAGGGGCAGCTTCAACCCTGTCTTTAGGTGCCCGCACCTTGACGTCAACCGGGTTAACCGATATGGCGACAACTTTAACTAAGATGTCACGGCCTGTTGCTTGGGGCTTGTCGATAACGATATCAACCAGACTTGCCGGGTTGTCAATGGGGAGGTATTGTGTTAGTCCTATTGCTTTCATGGTATTCATCATCAACGACTCCTTTCCTTACTAGTATATCATTTTCGATTATGGACTAAAAACAAGGCTGGCGGGACAGCGATGACGTTCGGCTCGAACGAAAATCCGAGTCTCGAGACATGCGCAAGCAGGCTAGGGAGGCACCATATCCAATTTCTTGGCTGAACCGGTCCAACGGTTCTCCTTGCGGATGCAATCCGGTCCTTGGTCGCAAAATTTGGAGGCCTCCGAATTTCGCATTTCAATGTCGACAGGAATAGAGTAAGACTTATACCATGGTTATGACGCTCGTTTCCGCTGACTCGGGTTCGACAGAAGTCGATGAAGCAGCATGAATTATTTTTTGCAGATGTGTGAGGTTAGCCATTGAATGGTTAATCTCTTCTTTGAATCTTGTCAGAGCCGCCAGCAGAGACAACGGATGTACGGTGCTTCTTCGATTCCTCAGAGATATAGTCTGATAACTGATCTGCCGGGTTGAACACGGAATGACCATGGCATACTTCCATTCGTTTAGGGAGCAGTTTGCCTACGACTAAACTGCTGTCCAGTACTTCCTTCATGTTCGGTGTGAAGAGTGGTTTGCGAAGTTTGCCGTTCTTAGACGAGAAAAGATCGCCTGCGAGCATAACCCGATCTTTTACGTGATAGAAGACGACGTGTCCTGGCGAATGACCTGGTGTAAAGTAAGGCTTTAGGCTACCAATAGCGTGTATTTCTCCGCCATCATCTTCGGCGAAAGCTTGAACCCCTCCATTAATTAAAGCGGCGACCGGCTTTTTACCTTCTCGATAAGAGCGTTCGCCTAGCAGGTAGGGGACTTCTTTACTGTGAGCGAAGACAGTAACCGTATCATGATTCAATATTGATTTAAGCGCTCCGACATGATCGGGATGCCCATGGGTCAGCACGATTTGTTTTAACGGGCCGGCGTTTAGCCTTTTGATGAATTTCAGAATTCCCTTGGCCATCATGGACATTCCTGTATCGACCAGAGTGACCCCGTCTTCTTCAATGACCACCCACACGGTAATCGGGATTATCATCCATGTCCGTAAGCTCCAAATATGTTCTGAAATTTGTGTAGCTTTCATTTCATCATCCCTCGCTCGTTATTTTTAATTTAAAGCCGGTGAGAAGCGTGTCGAAAGCTTCATCGAAAGCCGGGCTCAAGCGGTTCATCAGGTCTGAAAGGGATTCGTCTGTCAGCAGGTATGTGTTAATGATACCGTTCAACATAAAGAAATAGATTCGATTGAACCTCAGCAAACGATCCGAACTTGGTTGTATCGGAAATACGTCTTGAAGGGCCTGCCCAATCGCCTTGAATAGGTTGATGCGAAGCCGGTTAATCTCCAATACCGGTTCCTCTTCGTCCACCCGCACCCCTTTGACCATAAATACAACTTGATATATGGATTTATGCTGCAAACAGAAACGGAGGAATTCCATGCTGATTGCCTTGAGCTTAGCTTCTGGCGAGAGGCTGGTCCGATTCGCAATTACATCAATGTTTCTTTGTGCCTCGAGCAGTGGGGGCATAGACATCGCGTGCAAGAGTTCTTCTTTATCCTTGAAGTAAATGTAGATCGTCGTGTGCGAACAATTGGCCTCTTTCGCAATTTCCCTCATCGACACGCCATTATAGCCTCGATTCGCGAATAGCATTCCTGCGGCAGTCAAAATCGCTTGTTTTGTCTCCTCTGAGCGGAGCTTCTGGCGTGGTGCCATTCCCGTAACCTCCATGTCGAAAAGATAACTAACCACTGGTTACAACATAACCTATGGTTAGTTATTCGTCAACCAAATTAAGGGAAATTTTGTTAGCCCCGTTAAGCTGAACCGTATCACAAGTGACGGCGAATTAAAATTAATGTGCGAGCACTATTACCGAAGCGCTTCAAGGAGTTCAATTCTTTATTGAGTATCTATATTTCGGTTGATACAATATATGTAACATATCCGGGATTGCATCGGAAAAGGGGAGATGGCGTGATGGTTTTGGGCAATGGCTATGCGACTCCCCAAGTAGATTGGTTGATGAGATTTGTTGAAAGAAGATGAGTGAACACGCGCTGCACGGGATCACGCCTTAGGTAGTGATGGGTTTAACGAAGTTCCAGTTATCAACAAATTTCTAGAATTATAATATATATGAAAAGTCAGGAGGACTTTGCGGCAAGAAAGGATCCAGCGCCTGGACGCACTATGTGCATGCTTTGCGAGGGGCTGGAATTGTAGTATTCGGTTCGGGTCTTTGTGCTCCCGAGACTGCTGCCACAATGAAGCGTCGCTGCGGTCAGATGGTGGTTCAGGACGGCCCGTTTCGCGAGACGAAGGAGCAGCTCGGCGGGATATTCGTGGTGGATGTTCCAGACCTAGACATCGCACTAGAGTGGGCTGCTCGAGGGCCCATCGATACGGTTGAGGTCAGACAGAACATTCCTTCGTTGAAATAAATTTCATGGAACCTAATTAGGTCATTGAACAAACGGCCTTGCTAGGAAGCTGCTTCCAGCATGCGTTCCAGTTAAACTTCCTCGGCAAAGTTGAATCTCGGGAAGTGCAGAAGGTTTATGTCGAACGCATTTTACATTTGTTGTTCCCCAGTGATTACTAAGGGCCTGTCGATACGGTTGAGGTCAGACAGAACATTCCCCCGTTGAAGTAATCATTCTATGGAAACTAAGCAGGTAATTGAAAAAGCGGCACGTGATGCTTATGGCCGATTGCTCTCCTATTTAGCTGTAAATTGGCGAGATCTACAGGCTGTTGAAGATGCCATAGGGGATGCCTTTCTTGCCGCGCTAGAAACTTGGCCCAAGGTCGGCGTTCCGGATAAGCCTGAATCATGGCTGATTACAGTCGTCCGTAGGCGACTTATCGACCGTGCCCGCCGTACACGTATTTCAGAAAGTGCGCTGCCGACACTTCTTGCCATGTCAGAGGATGCGCAGCTTCTGACCTCTTCAAGCGCGCTGCCTCTCCGGACGAACGACTGAGGATGATGTTTCTGTGTACTCATCCGGCCATTGATCCAATTATGCGTACACCGCTTATGTTGCAGACGGTTCTTGGAATCGATGCCTCTCGAATTGCGTCTTCATTCATCATCAAGCCCTCCACAATGAGCCAGCGTCTTACTCGGGTAAAAACCAAAATTCGTGCAGAACGTCTCACTTTTGAAATGCCTGATGCAGAAGAAATTCCGGATCGTATCGATTCCGTTCTGGAGGCCATTTATGCTGCTTACGGGACCGGGTGGGATGAGGCAGCCATTGCCGACTCGCCTCGCAGGAAATTGGCGGAAGAGGCGATCTACCTAGGAAGGCTGCTTCTACCATTTGCTCCCCACGAGCCGGAAGTTTACGGTCTGTTGGCACTCATGCTGCACTGTGAGGCGCGCCGCGAGGCACGACATGATGACGAGGGGAACTATGTTCCCCTCTCTGAGCAAGAATGAACGCGGTGGGATCGGGATATGATCATCGAGGCGGAGCGGTATCTGCATACTGCCTCGCAAGCTGGCAGAATCGGCCGCTTTCAACTCATGGCTGCCATTCAATCCGTACATGCGCAACGTTTAAGCACTAGGCGTATCGAGTGGGAGGCGATTGCACAGTTATATGAGGGACTCATTGGTATGCATCCAACACTGGGAGCATTGATTGGTCGAACCGCCGCCATCGCAGAGGCCTATGGAGCGGAAAAAGGCATTGCCTTGCTGGAAGATTTTCCTTTTGCGAAAGTGGCAAACTATCAACCTTATTGGGCGTTAGCCGGTCACTTGTACAAGCGGATGAATCGAAAAGAAAATGCTCTTTCAGCCTATAGCCGTGCTATAGGACTAAGTATTGATGTTTCGGTTCGACAATTTTTAAATCTCCAAGCTACCGAGATCGAAAAGCGGCAATGATAAAAGGATTTCGGAGTGCACGAGATGACGATCTGCAGCTCTTTTAAAATTAAAAGACCCTTGAAAAAGGGTCTTCGTGCCGAGTAATCATTTTATCGTTGAATCGCATAGCGCAGTTGGACGATGCCACCGCCGAGGGGCTGGCAGTTCAGCAGCTCCACATGCTTATATGAGTAGTTATCTTTGTCGATTAGAAGATTCAAGCCCTTGCCTTCCATCACCGGCGCCACATTGAAAATAACTTCGTCTACCAGATCTTGACTGAGGAATGAATTGTGGATATCCGCGCCACCGCTAATGAGAGCGGTTTGATGGCCTTTTTGCCGCAGGTGGTTCAAGGCTTCCTCTGGCGATCTTACAACCGTTACGCCCGGGATATCCGAGGCGTTCTTAGAAACGATGACGATGTCGACTTCGCCAAAGGGACCTGGACCACCGTTGCCGCGCATACCTTCGAAAGTGCGGCGCCCTACAATAAAATTGCCTGCAGCTTTAGCGTGTGTCGCGAAATCGTGCAACGCTTCTTTCTTCGGTGGGTTATCTGGACCGGATTGCGCATAATTGCCATTGGCTGTTAAGGTTGCCCATAAAATTGTTTTCATAGTAAAACTCCTCCTCTTATTCTCTTCCGTATTCTTCGAATTGCTGCAACTACCCGGTCCGGACGATCCTCTTGCACGTAGTGCGATGCGTCTTCCAGAATCTCGGTTTCGTTTAACGGCAAGTATCTTTGCCATTTGGCCATCTGATCGATCGGGAAGCCTGCGCTGTCTTTCGTTCCCCACAATATTTGAGCAGGCAAATCGGATAAATTCGACAACTTCGATTCAATGTCGGTAAGCCACTTTCGTGACTTGCGGATCTGTCTTGGAAATACCCATGTCGGTATCCTGGACTTCGGAGTCGGGAACGGGTCGGTATAGGCTTTTCTCAAGCTATCCGTGACTTTCTCGGCATGGTGTATTCCGTGCGGAACAATGATTTTGGCGAAGAAGTTGCGCCGTGTTTGAAGCCAGCGACCGATTGGCCAACCTCCCATAGCGAGTGAAAACAATTTCATCGGCATAATTTCAGCAGGCCAGGCCCAAGTATTCATCACAACGATGCCGCGCAAGTTATTCCGATGCCGTACCGCGTAGTTCAGCCCAATCGGGCCTCCCCAATCCTGAACGACTACAATCATATCTTTCAGATCCAAATGGTTAATCAGATCTTGAATGGCTGCCGATTGCTCTTGCGGTGTAAAGCGGTAACCCGTAGGCGCCTTCGACATGCCGAATCCGGGGTAATCCGGAGCGACGAGTCGGAAATCCTCGCGAAGCTCTTTAATGACGTTCCGATAAAGATAGGACCATGTGGGGTTTCCATGGAGGAGAAGAACCGTTGGTCCTTGCCCTTCATCGAGGTAATGAATATAACCATCACGGTAAGGCAGCCAGCGATCAGTGAACGGGTACTCCATCGGATCCAATTCAAAGGGTCTATTCATGATGTGTCCTCCCTTCTAAAAAATAGAATATTTTTCCTCCTTCTTGGTTTACATCATAATTGCACCATGGTACATTTGAAAAGTAGTTACATTTAAGTGCAATAGTTTCAAAAAATGAACTAAGGAGAGAAAGCCAATGATGGATCGATCCTGTCCAGGCGTCGTTGAGCCCATCCTTGAGATTCTGGATGGAAAATGGACGCTTCTTCTCTTGTTCGAGCTAATTAACGGGACCCGACGGTTTGGGGAACTACGTCGTAAGCTACAACCCATAAGTCCGAAAACGCTGACAGACCGTTTGCGGCTGTTAGAGGAGAAGGGACTCGTCATTCGTACGCTTTATCCTGGCGTACCGCTGCATGTCGAATATGAACTTACAGAGAGCGGGAAGGCTTTGCAGCCGATTTTTGCCGCGATGTGGACGTGGACTCAGGAGCATGGGACCCTGCTCCGGAAGAATAGGAACGAAAGCGGCGAAGGAGCAGAAAAGGCGCTGTAATTTAAGGCCATCCGCTGAAGGATGGCCTTAAATCTTGCCGTTACAGACGGCGCGGTGAACCGTACCATAAGTAACGGCAAGTTTTTTAGACGAGGTGGAACTTTGGTCAGGCAAACGCAAAATCTTGTTTAAGGGGCTGCCTCCAAACCGATGTTTTATTTTTTTGGAAGGGGTTGACATTAAAAAGTCAATCGGGTATATTGTTTACATACCAACCGAATGTATGAAAGGGGAGAGCGAATGGCTAGAAATAAATATCCGGAAGAAACAATCAACCAAATTTTAACCGTGGCTCTTAACCTCTTCATCCAAAAGGGATACGAGCAGACCTCCATTCAGGATATTATTAATGAACTGGGAGGGCTGACAAAAGGGGCGATATACCATCACTTCAAGTCGAAAGAAGAGATCATGCAGGCCGTTACCGACCATATGTTCAAAGGCGTTGACGAGCTGCTAGCCCCCGTCAGGGACGACAATGGTCTGAACGGCCGGGAGAAGCTCCGCAAGATTTCCCGCGTCTCTCTCGACAATCCCGCCCAGAACGAAATCGCATCGGTGGCACCGAACCTCTTGCGTAATCCGAAGCTGCTGGCCGCACAGATTGAGAACATTATCGAAGTAGCCATACCGGTGTATATCCAGCCTATCATCGAGCAGGGTATGCGAGACGGCTCGATCCGAACCGACTATCCAAGGGAGCTAAGCGAAGTGTTGATGGTTCTCACCAATCTTTGGCTAAATCCGGCGGTCATCCCGGCTTCGCCCGAGATGATGCTGCGAAAGTTAAGGTTCTTCGATGAGATTATGAAAGGCCTGGGGCTTGACCTGTTCGATGAGCAAATGTTTCAACGATACGAGGAACTGCTTCGTTTGTCAGCTAGAGAAGTCAGCAAAGAAAACTAAACTGCCGAGAGGCAGCTTATTTTTAAACCTATACATACCAACGGTTGGTATGTAATAGACGATCCAGGTTCAAAGCGTTGATAAAAAACCTACTATTAGGAGATGTGAATGTTATGAATCAAACAATGACCTCCAGCTCGCTGGAACGGCAATTAGTGACAAACTTTAACGGAAGCAACCTATCGAAGAGCGACTTTGCTGGCGTTACCGCACATAAAGGAAAATTTACAGCGAGCACGCTACGCGGCTCCGACTTCACGAACGCGGACTTGACCTGCAGCTCATTCGCCAACAGCGATGTGCGAGATGCCCGTTTCGATGGCGCAAACCTGACGGATTGCAACCTGTCCACCCTCGACCTTGCGAATGCGAGCTTCCATCAGTCCATCCTTGTGAGAACCAACTTTAGCAAGTCATGGCTAGCCGGAGCTAAATTCACTGGTGTAAAGCTGACCGACGTCAAGCTGACCATGATCGACCTCAGAAAAACAAGCTTTGAAAACTGTATATTTGACGGCGTAGACTTCACCTCTTCCGATCTGACGGGACATTGCTTTGACGGGCAGACCATTAACGGCGTCAAGTTCGACAAGGCGGGTCTGAGCGAGGTTTCGTTCAGAGGCGCGACACTCAAGAACGTATCTTTCCAAGGGCATGTGTTGTCCAAAAAGTATTACCGCGCAATCAAAACCATCTGCTTCGACGGCGCGGTCATGGATAAACTGACCTATGCAGCGCTTAAAGGCATGGAAGCCGACTTATCCAAGGTTACAGTGAGATAAAGGAGGAGAAAAAATGACAAACAACTCCATTCAAGTGAAGGGGCTGCAAAAATCCTACAAGCAGCATCAAGTCCTTAAGGGGGTCGATTTCGAGGTGGAGCAGGGCAGCATCTTTGCCCTGCTCGGCTCCAATGGCGCGGGCAAGACAACCGCTGTCAAGATCCTCACCACGCTGCTCAAACCAGACAGCGGAAGCGTTACCGTAAACGGATTCGACGTTGCAACGAGGCCCGACCATGTACGGCAAGCGATCAGTCTGACCGGGCAATTTGCCGCTGTGGATGAAATTCTGACCGGACGGGAAAATCTGGTGATGATTGCAAAGCTAAGACACCTCAAAAATCCGCGTCAGGTTGCAGATGACATGCTTAAGCGCTTTGGCCTGACAGACGCTGCCGATCGCAGGGCGTCAACGTATTCAGGCGGTATGCGCCGAAGGCTCGACATCGCCTTGAGTATCGTGGGAAAACCGCAGATCATTTTCCTCGACGAGCCGACCACCGGGCTTGACCCTGAGGCGCGCATCGAGGTTTGGAAGATCGTCAAGGAGCTTGCGGACGGAGGTA
Organism: Paenibacillus glycanilyticus; assembly: GCF_023715145.1. GTDB lineage: Bacteria > Bacillota > Bacilli > Paenibacillales > Paenibacillaceae > Pristimantibacillus > Pristimantibacillus glycanilyticus_A. The sequence goes on from NZ_JAMBNP010000003.1 coordinate 78,283, forward strand.
CAACAATATTTCTCACCACACAGTATCTGGAAGAAGCCGAGCAGCTTGCTGATCGAATTGCCATTCTGCACGAAGGCAGAATTATTGCCAATGGCACGCTCCAGGAACTGAAAAAGCTGTTTCCGCAAGCCAAAAAGGAATATGTCGAAAAACAGTCGACATTAGAGGAAATTTTCCTCGCCATTATCGGTAACAAGGAGGCAGTGTAAATGGAAACGGTAAAAAATCACTTTTTCAGCGATATGGGTGTTATGCTGGGGCGTTCTATGCGCCATGTGTTCCGCAGCATGGACACCATCGTCACGGTCTGCGTCACTCCGATTGCGATGATGCTGCTGTTCGTCTACGTGTTTGGCGGTGCCATTCAAACCGGTATGGATAACTATGTGAACTACCTGTTGCCGGGTATTCTGCTGATTGCAATTGCCAGCGGAGTTGCCTACACGTCTTACCGGCTGTTTCTGGATAAGCAAAGGGGCATTATTGAGCGGTTCCACTCGATGCCGATTGCGCGTTCCTCCGTGTTGTGGGGGCATGTGCTGACCTCGTTGGTATCCAATGCGCTATCGCTTGTCGTAATCATTCTCGTCGCATTGCTGATGGGCTTTCGTTCATCAGCGGGACTGCTGCCATGGTTAGCGGTAGTCGGCATACTCGCGCTGTTTACGCTGGCATTAACTTGGGTTGCGGCAATTGCCGGACTATCTGCCAAAACCGTGGAAGGCGCTAGCGCGTTTTCCTATCCGCTTATCTTCCTGCCGTTTATCAGCTCGGCGTTTGTGCCGACCGATTCGATGCCGACCGTCGTTCGCGTCTTTGCCGAGAACCAGCCGGTGACCTCGATCGTGGAAGCGATTCGCGCGCTGCTGGCAGATCAGCCGGTGGGCAATGAAATATGGACCGCGCTTGCGTGGTGCGTCGGCATTATGCTCGTGGCCTATATCTTTGCGATAAGGGCGTATAAAAGGGGGGTGTGAGGGGGCGACAGCGTCAGAATTAAGTCGGAATGAAATACGCAAACGAGGGCCAATCTGGCCAAAGTCCTCCAATCATTCTCCATCAGACGAGTAAGCAGCTCCGGTACTTCAACAAGAATCAAGTGGGCGACCATCTAAAGAGAAGAAGACCTATCCCTGAGGGGTAGGTCTTTGATCTATAATAGAGGAGTTGAAACGCATATTACTTTTTCGGGTGGAATGACGATAGAGTCAAGAAATACATATATTTATAACTCTCACCAAAAATGTTTTGATCATAAATTGAATCCCAATGATCTGCCAGCTCCTCAAGTAAAATTGCCGAAAAGTGTGTTGGAGCAAAAGAAGAGGGTATTGGATGAAATTATAATCGGAGATGATGGATTTGGCATGGATAAAGATACTTTAGAAAAGCTGTCTACTCCTTTTTATTCAACGAAAAAATACGGATGGGGTCTAGGATTATCGATGAGCTATAGTATGATTGAATTGCATAAAGGAAGAATAAAAGCAGGAAGCGAGAATGGAAAAGGGACAGCCTTTATCATATGGCTGCCGCAAACTTAAAGGCGCTTGCGCGCGAGACTGCTGCAGCTGCTGATCCCGATGATGGGATACAATGGAATTGAAGTTGGTTGTAAACAGTGTTACTCTAGCAACGGTAAACTTGAAATCTAAGTTTTGCAATACATCTAGTAATAGTCACTATTCTGGTTAAAGAAAGGTAACACTATGATAAAAGTTGATAAATTATCGTTCTCATTTCCGCAAAAGGAACTATATAAAAACATTTCATTTACGCTTGAAGAGGCGCAGCATTGCGCTTTTATAGGAACAAGCGGCAGTGGGAAAAGTACATTGATCGATATCTTGATGGATCCGGAAAGATATTTGTTCGAGGGCAAGCTAGAAATAGATCCGGCTTGCAAAATTAGGCATGTAAGTCAGTTCCCGCAATTCGACAAAACGAAAGAAACAACCGTTTTTGAATATATAGGGGAAGAATTTATTAAATTACAAGATGAAATAACAGCTATTTGTACGGAGATGGAAACATCATCGGATATGGATGCCTTATTAGAAAAGTATCAATTCGCTCTAGACGCATTTGATTCAATCGGCGGGGCTGATTTTGAAAGCAGCATTAATAAGAAGCTAAATCTAGCCAACCTTACAAAGCTAAAAGATCTTAGGGTATCCGACCTCAGTGGCGGGGAATTCAAGCTTATTCAAGTGATGAAGGAAATGCTTAGTCGTCCGGACTTACTGATTATGGACGAGCCCGATGTATTTTTAGACTTCGAAAACCTAAATGCGCTAAAAAATCTTATTAATTCTCACAAAGGGATGCTGCTAGTTGTTACGCACAATCGATATCTATTGAATCATTGCTTCAACAAAATCATACACCTTGAAAACATGGAGATCCAAGAGTTTGACGGGCGATATATGGATTATAACTTCTCATTGCTTCAGACTAAGATCGAGTTGCAAGAGCTCGCAATCGCTGAGGCTGAAGAAATGGAGAGAAACGATAAGATAATCGATAACCTTAGAGCTATCGCGACTTATAATTCGGAAGCATCTAGAGGGAGAGCATTAAAAGCTAGAGTTAGGTTCCAAGAAAGATTGGAAGCGCGTAGAATTAAAGCGCCATTTGTTGAGATTAAGCAGCCGAATATTCGTTTTGGCATTGAAAATGAATTGGAAGACACTGTTGTTGTAAAAGTCGATAATTATAGCGTTGCCTTTGATGAGCTGCTTTTAGACCATGTTAGCTTTGAGATAAATGCTACGGACAAAGTAGCCATTATTGGTCCAAACGGTACTGGCAAAACGACTTTGCTCCGAGATATCTTTAGAAATAATCATGCTTCAATTGAAATAAACGCGGATGCTAAAGTGGCTTATTTATCTCAGAATCAAGGCGAAGTGCTTAAGGATTCGAATACAATCCTAGAAGAATTCATTGATGCCGGATTTAACACGTATGATGAGGTTAGATCGTATATTTCGAGCTATGGCTTTGAAGGAGAAATCGTTAATCAAAAGATAGCATCTTTATCCGGCGGAGAAAAAAACATGCTTCAATTAGCTAAGGTTTCTGCCAGTAAAGCAAACGTACTGCTTCTTGATGAACCGACAAGCCATTTAGACATCTATTCGCAAATCGCGCTGGAGAAAGCGATTGAGGACTATAAAGGTGCCATTCTCATGATTTCTCATGATTTTTATTCTGTTGTAAATGGTATGGATTATGTTCTGATCATTGAAGATAAGACGTTTAGAAAAATGAGCATGCGAAAATTTAGGCAGATGATTTATGCTAGCCATTTTGATAAAGACTATCTGGCAACGGAACAAAATAAAAAATCAGTTGAAATGAAAATAGAATTGGCTTTAAAAGATAAGAATTTTGAACTTGCAAAAGTATTGGTTGATGAGCTCGAAGAGCTGATTAAATTGCTTTAAATGACAAACCTCTAATTGAAATAATTAGTCCGAGTTGACCATTGTTAAGAAGCAGAGTGCCAAAGCATCTGCTTCTTTTTTATTCTGGTTACGTCATCAAAGGAAAATTCACCTTGTTTTTTTATCACAAGTAATAACAGCTATGTCACTTATGAAACAATCTAAGCAGAGCCGAGATTTCCTCTAAGGATTCTTTTTGACCGTTTTTGATCCACATCACCCACACCTCAAACACGCCCGCGCTCATGAAGTCGATCCAATAGCTGCGTTTTGCGCCCGTCCAGTCCGGGAAGGGAACGATCTTATCATAAAGCCTGGCGATATGGCTCTTGAATATTTTGTACAGCACCTGTATATACTCGCTCTCAATGGCCATTTGAAAATCGCCGGAATGCTCGTGAAAAAACTTCGTCAAATCCGTTATTTTCTGCTCGTGGTTCGTTTGCAATGTAGTTTTATTAAAGATATCCGCATAGATAGGCTCGAAATATTCCTCCAATACTTGTTCAAGACTATCGAAATTTCTATAGAATGCCATGCGACTGACGCATGTTATCCATGTTGCATCTCCTACGCCCAATAAAGTCTATAGAGACGAAAACGAAATGATTCGACCCGCCCGGGACGGAGTACTGCGCGTTCTGAGAGCGGCGCGTGATGCAGGAGTCAAGCGCGCTGTTCTCACTTCGGCTTTCGGAGCGATTGGCGTGGGACATACGAATCACAAAGGACCATTCACGGAAAAAGATTGGTCGAATACGGACGCGAACATTCATCCTTATCAAAAATCGAAAACGATCGCCGAGAAAGCGCTTGGGCATTCATTCGCCAAGAGGGCAATGGATTAGAACTGGCAACGGTAAATCCCGTCGGCGTGATGGGGCCGATCCTAGGCAGTGATTATTCGCATTCGAATAGCAGCGTTCGACAGATGTTGGAAGGAAAAATGAAGGCCGTCCCTAAAATATATTCCGATTACGTAGACGTTCGAGACGTTGCGGAACTGCATGTTCTGGCAATGGTGCGTCCCGAAGCCAACGGCGAGCGGTTTATTGCCTCTACGGCAGAGAATCTTTCGATGTTGGACGTTGCCAATATCTTAAGAAAACATATGGGAGAAGATGCAAAAAACGCTCCAAAGCGACAAATCCCAAATATAGTCGTTCGCACTATGGCACTGTTTAAACCCCAATTAAGAATGATTGCATCCCTCTTGGGACTGGATATGTCAACGAGCAATCATAAAGCCAAACAGTTACTGGGATGGAACCCGCGTTCGGCAGAAGAAGCCATTGCGGCGACAGGCAAGAGCATGGTGGAAATCATGAAACAACAGCTAAATGAATTACGCCGATAGACTCGTTAAGCTGAACCGTACCATAAGTAGGGCGAAATGAATCACTCTTTTTTCAATAGTTATAGTATAATTATATGCAATAAAACTAATAACGAAATTGATGTATCGCGCGAAGGAAACATATGAAGCAGTCCTTTAATAAAGGAGTTGTGTCAAATGAATAAGAATAAAAGTACGGAAATGAAACGCTCTTCAAAAGCAGAAAACATTCTAGCCCAGGTCAATAGCAAAACTAAGCTAGGCGACTTGCGAATCATCGCGAAGGACATTAAAAAAGATCACGAACTAGCTATGGAACTTTGGTCAACCGAAGAGTTTTTGCCCAGACTATTGGCAACCTTGATTATGGACAAAAAACTTCTTTCAGAAGATGTGTTAAATAAGCTTGATAAGGACATGAAGATTCACACCTTTGATGAGCGAAATAACTTAATGGATTGGTTAATGGCTAATCAGCTCACCAAAGACAAGAAGACCATTGCATGGATGGAGTCATGGGAAAATAGTCCTTCTGCTCTTCAAAGGCGAGCCTTCTGGTATTACAAAGGGCGATTAAGATGGACCGGACAAACACCGCCCGATAACAACGAAGACTTACTAGCTGCAATTGAAGCTGCTATTACGCAGGAGGAACCGGAGGTTCAATGGGCTATGAATTTCACCGCGGGCTGGATAGGCGTGTATGATCAAAAGAATCGAGCACGTTGTATTCAACTTGGCGAGAAAACAGGTCTTTATAAAGATCAAATGGTATCAAAGGGCTGTACTCCCAATTATTTGCCGGAGTTCATTGCGATTGAAGTTAACAAACGAAATAATAGTTAGTTACCCCTGGAAAATTCAATATGGACAAAGGATCTGAAAGTAAGCTTCCAGATCCTTTTTTGCGTATCTACATACATTTAGAAAACCCGCACAAGGTACAATGATCAAGGTCGGGCAGTCCATCTATACGGCTTTGCGATTACGGCAGATGAATAAGAACGGATTCCGTTTAAAATGCTGCAGCCTTTTATCCAAGAAATCACTCCTTGTCGGGAGTGGTTTTGCCTTTCTATACGAGCCGGACATGCGCCACAAAACAAAAAGCCGCGCAGTCTGCGCGGCTCCCGCCTGAAAACTATTAAACCTGTACCCCCTGCTTCCGGTACACCTCCGGAAAATGATCGCCCACGAGCAGCTCGCCCGGCTGTACGTTGACGTAGGAGAGCATGACGTGCTCGCCTACAGGCTCGTAGCGGGTGTGGCCCGGCATGTAGTGCACGGCGATGGCGCGGCGCTTCATCTCCGAGCGGTTGTTCGGGCTGCCGTGCCAAGTCAGGCAGTGGTGGTAGCCCACTTGGCCTTTCTTGATCTCGAACGGCACGGCATTTACTACCGCGTTGTTTGGCAGCATCTCCGGCTGTTTATGGTACGGCATGAAGTCCGGCGTGCTATCCAGGTAACGCTGGTGATTGCCCCACTTGTGGCTGCCCGGCACCATCCACATGCAGCCGTTCTCGATGACGGCGTCGTCAAGGGCGACCCAAGCACTGACGAGGTCGGCGGGCTGGATGATCGGCCATAGCGGGTGATCTTGGTGCCATTGCGTGGGTCCGCCCGTAATCGGCGGCTTATATTGCACTTGGTCGTGCCAGATGCGAAGCGAATTGGAATGGCAAAGCTGGGCAATTTCTTCGCAGATGACCGGATGCGCGGCATGCTGGAGGAAGCGATCGCTGGCGAGCCAGATATTAACGATCTGGACGACACTCTCGCTCGTGATCATTTTCATATTGTCATACGGGGAATCCGAATTTAGCATGTCGCGATTTAAGACGGGTTTATTGACGGTCTCGCCGTTCATCACCTTGCCCAGCTCCTCGCGAAGCTCCTCTACCTCGTCCTCGCTCAGCACGACCCCACCTTTTAGAAAACCGTTGTTTTCAAACTCCGCGATTTGTGCTTGACTTAACATAGGATCCATTCCTCCTCAAATGAATTGTCACCCAAACAGCCGTATGGCTGTTCGTGATGATTCATACATCGAAAGCATGAGCTCAAATGAATTGTCACCCAAGCAGCCGTATGGCTGTTCGTGATGATTCATACATCGAAAGCATGAGCTTAAATGAATTATCACCTCAATAGACCGTGTACGGGCTATCGTGATGATTCATACATCGAAAGCTTTATGACTTGATGTGTTAAGCATAACGGAGTTTGTAAGCGGTGTATTTACAGATACGAAACAGGTCTTTGCACTTTTCAAATATCCTATATCCTTCCCGCGATGAGGTGATTTCGACGTATGCTCCAAGACCCGCCGCATTCACATCCGGACATTGTTCTTGGCGCGATAGATGACCTGCGGCCAACGGTTAACTTCGCGAGCCGGGCCGAAGTGCCTGCCGCCGAGCAATGGGGGCCGCGCATTATCCCGGACTATCAGCTATTCTGCCTGCTATCGGGCGAAGCCGAACTAACAATTGGCCAGGAACAATATACGCTGGCAGCAGGAGACAGCGCGCTGTACGGACCCCATTGTCCGCACCGAATCATTACGCGAACCGGTGCCGTCTTCATCGGCATCCATTTTGCATACCGGCATCCGTCGCCGGAGCCTGTCCATCCCGCATTCTCGATTGAAAGCTGCAGCGAGGAGGAGCTTAAGTCCAGCATTCGTCCCAGGTACAAGCTTGAGCTCCACAACAAAGAGCTGCTGGAGTTGCCGCCTTTCTTTACCAAGCCTGACCTCAAGCCGACCCTGATGCGTATTGTAAAAGAATACATGGACGAGCAGCCGGGCTACCGCATTGTGCTGCGTTCATTAATGACAGAGCTGGTCACCGCCATTGTTCGCAATCAGCTGACGAAGCGGCCGAGGTCGCCGGAACAAGGCAAGATTGATCCTGCCCTCCAGGCGATCAACAACCAGCCGGAGAAGAACTGGACCGTCAACGAGCTCGCAGCGCTGTGCGGCTATCACGTCATCTATTTCTCTTCGCTATTTCGCAAATGTACCGGCGATAGTCCGAAGCAATATCTTATCAACGAACGTATCCGCAAAGCGAAATACTACCTGCTGAGCGGCGAGAAGATGGAAGTGATCGCAGAGCGGCTTGGCTACGCCAGCGTTCATTATTTCTCCCGAAACTTTAAAGAGGAGACCGGGCTGACGCCTACGGAATTCAAAAATTGATTAAAACCTCGCAGCAGGATTGGAAGGGCTTGGTGGGATATGGGAAGGTTTTATAATACAGGGAGGCACTGAAATCGAAGCAGAATTAGAAGCGTATACGGAAGAAAAGGAAGTTGAACTAGTAAGCTGGAATAGTTGGTTCTTAGAGGCGTCAATGCTTATAGGAAGGGCCATATCGTGAACAGAATGGCCCCAAGCTATTATCTTGCGAGCTCTCCATTAATCGCAATCCGATTGGTGCCGTTCGCTTTGGCGATATACATCGATTGGTCAGCCACTCGTATGAGATCGAGCTCTGTCATGCCCGTTGCCCATTGCGTACAGCCGACGCTTGTGGTCATCGGAAGACGAAACTCCTTAATCAGCATCGCCGATTCCAATTGCTTGATTAACTGAAGGGCAACCTGCACCAAGCCGTCGTAGTCGTTCTGCAGCCATGCAGCCACCACGAACTCATCGCCGCCTACGCGCGCGACCAGGTCGGATTCGCGAATGGCATTCTTGATTCGATTCGCGAATTCGACAAGCACGAGATCACCGATTTCATGTCCAAAGGTATCATTGCACTGCTTGAATTTGTTCAAATCGAGGTAGAATAGCCCGAATAAGCATTTTTCTCGTCCGGCGCGTTTAATCCAGTCCTGGATTCGTACGCTAAAGCCTCTGCGATTCAGCAATCCCGTCAGAATGTCGCGCTCTGTCAATTGAATAAGCTCGCGCTCTAGTTTCTCGCGTCTTTCTATTTCGGATCTTAATTGAATCAATAATTGCTCGTAATCGTTCAGGATCCGAATTTTTTCGTCGTAATTGATTTGCTTGCTTAGCTCCGACCCAAGAGCGAGAGACAACAACTGCAACGTCTCGATATCGCGGTTAGAGAAGGCATCGGGACGGCCGGAGATGACCTTCAAGACGCCTACGGCATTGCTGGTCTCGAACAGGGGAACGCAGACCATGCTTCTCGCGCCGACCTTCATAGTGGCTTGCTTGTTGACGCGATCATCCTGCTGCGTGTCCGGCGAATATAAAATATTCTTCTCCGTCACGCACAAGCCCGACAAACTGCCGTCCTTATGGATTCGGATTCCATGATGAGGCTGTAAAGTGCCGCTTACGGCGGCATACACCATTTCATCGCCCGCCAGCATCTCGATAGTAGAGCCGTCGGCATCGGTTAATAGGCACATCCGATCACAAATCGTCTGCATAAACAGCTTTAAATCAAAGTTGGATAACAGCATCTGCTGCTGGACTTCCATGATGACTTTCAGGCGATGGTTCTCAATCATCGTCCCTGTTCCCCTCCAAGCTTATATAGTATTCCTGCCCGAACATATTAGATAACATGCTAGCATGTTTAAATAGGTTTGTCAGCCCGGCAAAAGGCAATTTATCATTCATACCGCGAGGTCACCAGGAGGTAAAAACATGCACACGAAAGAGAGCTTAATACAGCAATTTGAGGAGATGGGCATCGACAGAAAAGGAACTCTATTAGTCCATTCCTCGATGAAGAGCATAGGGAAGGTCGAAGGCGGAGCGGACACTGTCTTAGATGCGCTTTCGGAGTATATGAAGGATGGGCTATTGGTCTTGCCCACTCATACGTGGTCCTATATTAATGCCGACAATCCGATATTTCACGTGGAACATTCTCCTGTCTGCGTGGGCATCTTACCCGAGCTATTTCGCAAAAGGCCTGGTGTAGTGCGTTCGTGGCATCCCACTCATTCCGTGGCGGCATTAGGCTCGGATGCCGCAGCGTTTACAAAAGACGATCATCTATTCGATACTCCATGCGCTAGAGGCTCCGCCTGGGGGAAGCTGCTCGATCGTAGAGCGACCATATTGTTAGTGGGGGTCGATTTGAAGCGCAACACCTTTATTCATGGAGTCGAAGAATGGGTGGATATACAAGGCCGGTTAACGGATGGGCATGAGATGCTGTGCACGGTATTACCCGATGGCACGGAAATTCCCGTACCTTCCCGCAGACATTGCGGGCTGTCGTGGTCGCAGCATTTTTGGAAAGTAGACGAGGTACTCGAAAGTAAAAGCGCCATGCATAGGGGGCAGCTTGGTGATGCCGTTGTACGCGTGTGCGATGCGGAAGCGGTGGAGAAAGTCATCACGGAAATGCTCAGGAGCAATCCTGATTTGTTCTCGGATAACGAACCTTTGGACCATTCGCTTTATATCAGATAAGTGGATTAGCAAGCTAAAGATATTTCTTGATTTAGGGGCTTTCTCTGCAAAAGAGAAGGCCCCTTTTGTTATGCTGTCTCTTCGTTGAAGGCTCGAATATAAGGGGGGGAGTTGGAATTTAGCAAAAATCTAACGTTTGTTGACTGCGGTCTCATGTTTTTAGTCTGGAACTGAGCAGGCGATTTTCTATAAAATGACATCAATTAGATGGATCAGCATGTTTCTTGAAGGGGCTTACGGAGACTGAAAGCGCGTACATGCTGATCGCAAAAAAAACGCAAGGAGTGGCGAACATGGACATGAAGAGCGGGCCAAAACGCTTGCGAATACGCTGGCGCACGCAGGATACCGAACTGACGCTTCTGGCCTTACCAACGACCCTCTGGTATATCTTGTTTTGTTTCTTGCCAATGTTTGGCCTTATTATCGCCTTTAAAGATTTCAAGATCCACGGGGGTTTTCTGAGCAACGTCATCCACAGCGATTGGACCGGCTTCAAGAACTTCGAATTCCTGTTCAAGTCGAACGACGCTTGGGTCGTAATCCGCAATACGCTCGGCTACAATCTGATTTTTATCGTGCTGAGCATTGTGGTCCCCGTCACCTTAGCACTGATGATTGGTCAACTGCATAGCGGCAAGGCCGGCAAAATCTATCAAACGCTGATGTTCTTGCCGTACTTCCTCTCCTGGGTCGTGGTTTCCGCTATTGTTTGGGCGTTTCTAAGCTTCGATAAAGGGATCGCCAATCAATTCCTGGCCGTTCTTGGCAATGATCCGGTGAACTGGTATATGGAGCCGAAATATTGGCCGTACTTCCTGGTTTTCATGAACGTATGGAAGGGTCTAGGCTACGGCATGGTGATCTACTTGGCGACCATTACCAGCATCGACAGCACCTACTACGAGGCTGCCGTGATTGACGGCGCGTCCAAATGGCAGCAAGCGCGATACCTTACGCTGCCGCTTATGAAGCTCGTCATCGTGATGATGTTCATCTTGGCCGTTGGCCGCATCTTCTACACCGATTTCGGCCTGTTTTTCCAAGTACCGCGGGATTCCAACTCATTGTTCAATGTAGCGACCACAATTGACGTTCTTGTGTATAAGCAGCTCAAGTCCGCAACGCTCGGCATGGCATCGGCTTCCGCATTCCTACAATCCGTGATGGGCTGCGTAACCATTCTGATTGCCAACTGGGTCGTTCGTCTCGTAGACCGAGAGAGTGCAATGATGTAAAGGAGGAAGCGGAAATGTCATCAAAAGGGAATTTTGAGACAGGTTTGGACAAGTTCAACCGGATCCGAACCGGCACGAACGTGGTTTTCCATCTGATTTTTATCGTATTGGCGCTGCTTTGCCTAATACCTGTCCTTGTGGTGCTGTCCATATCGCTGACCAGCGAGGATTCAATACGGGAGAGCGGGTACCATCTCTTCCCGACGGCGTTCTCCGGTGACGCTTATCACTATATCGTGCAGCAGGGGACGATGATCACGAAGGCGCTTGGCATCTCCGTGCTCGTTACCGGGCTTGGTACCGTGCTGGGCGTGCTCCTTACAACATCCATGGGATACGTTCTATCCCGGCCAAATTACAAGCTGAAAGGGCTTCTGACGTGGATCGTGTTCATTCCGATGGTGTTCAACGGAGGCTTGGTGTCCAGCTACTATATCAATTCGAATATGCTGGGCTTGAAGGATTCGGTGTGGGCGCTCATTCTGCCGCTGGCCGTTTCCTCCTTCAACGTCATTATTTGCAAAACCTTCTTCCGAAGCACGATTCCGGACGCGCTGATCGAATCCGCCGAGATCGACGGCTCCAGCCAATTGCGCATCTACTTCTCGATCGTGCTGCCGATCTCGCTGCCGGTCCTGGCGACCATTGGATTGTTCCTCTGCTTCGCCTATTGGAACGATTGGTTCCAATCCATGCTCTACATCGACAACCAGAGCCTGTACTCGCTGCAGGCGCTCTTGAACAGCTTGATGACCAACGTGGACGCCCTGGCGAAGAATGCTTCCAGCATGGGCATCAGTTACGCGGAGCTTGTCGCAACCATGCCCAAGGAATCCGCGCGCATGGCCGTGGCCATTGTCATCGTGGTTCCCGTGGCCGTTGCTTACCCGTTCTTCCAGAAATATTTTATTTCCGGTCTGACGGTAGGCGCCGTGAAAGGTTAACCCGAAATAAACTCGGATTCGTCCGGTTTATGATATCCGCCGGGCATGGTTGACGGCGGGAATAAAGAAAGCTATTAAAGGGAGGAAATGTACATGAAAAGGACGAAGAAAAAATGGCTCACAATTAGTGCCGTAGCGCTTCTGACAACCGCTCTTGCAGGCTGCGGCAACTCGAATTCCAATTCCGAATCAAGCAGCAGCACGCCTTCGAATGACAACAAGGCGGCAAGCACGCAGACGGAAACAAGCAAGCCCGCTGATTCGGGCGAGGTGCCTACGCTGGTATGGTGGACCATCGGCGGCCAGACGCCCGCCAACTTCGACAAAGCGATTGCCGCGATGAACGACTACACGGCCGAGAAGATCGGCGTGAAAATCGACATCAAGGTAGCAAGCTGGGGCGACTGGGATACAAAGATCAATACCATCGTAAATACAGGCGAACCGTTCGACATCATGTTTACGAATAACTCCAAGTATAGCCAGCAAGTAACGATGGGCGCTTTTGCCGACCTGACCGACTTGGTGCAAAGCGAATCGCCCGATCTCTACAAACTGATTCCTCAAAAGGTTTGGGATGGAACAAAAATCGGAGGGAAAATCTACTCCGTGCCGACTTACAAAGACTCCTCCTTGACCCAGTACTGGGTGTTTGACGATAAGTACGTACAGAAGTACGGCATCGACACGGCTGCGATCAAGTCGTTGAAAGACCTCGACAAGCCGTTCCACGATATGAAGGCAGGCGAAGGAAAAAGCTTCTATCCGCTGTCGCTCACCCAAGGCGACGGATTTAACGGATTCTTCAACGGCTACGACGATATGACGCTTGGTCTGCCGCCAATCGGCGTGAAGGTCGACGACGCTTCCCGCAAGGTCGTCTCCGTGCTAGAGCAGCCGGACATCATGGACGGGCTCAAGCAGCTGCACCAATGGTACCAAGACGGCATCATCAATCCGGACGCGCCGACGAAAACGGAAGCGGACAAAGCCCGCCCGTTCTTCGCGGCACAGGCATTCCCGGGTGCGGAAGCAAGCTGGCAGATTACGGAGGGTGTAGAGAAGTACACCATGTTCCAAATCTTTGGCCCGATTTACACGACGAGCACGATCCAAGGCTCCCTGAACGCCATCTCGGCCAACTCGAAATATAAGAATGAGGCGTTGAAATATTTGCAGCTGGTCAATACGGATCCGAAGCTGCGCAATATGCTGGCCTTCGGCGAGCTGGGCGTTGACTACGACAACGTGGATGGAGAGAAAGTCATTGAGCGCAAATCGGATACATGGCCGCTTGCCGCTTATACGCAAGGGACGTTCTTCGACCTGGCTGTAACGAAAGGCGCTCCGGTAGATCAGTGGGATCAAGTTCGCAAGCTGAACGATCAAGCGACTTCCTCCACGAACTTGGGCTTTGCGCTGGACATCAGCAAGCTGAGCACCGAAGTGGCCAATACGAAAGCGGTATGGGACAAATATCGGTATGAACTGCTAACGGGCGCTTCCGATCCGGAGAAGATGGTACCGAAGATCGTTGCGGAATTGAAGGCCGCCGGCATGGATGCGATTACGAAGGCTGCCCAGGAGCAAGTCGATACGTACTTCAAATAAATCTTGTCTGTTATCAACATCCAGAAAACCCGAACGGATCGCCGTTCGGGTTTTCTGGCACAAAATTTTAGGATTGCTTTTATCGATAACAACGTTATATGTTTGAGCAGTGGGGGCGAAAAAGCCTATTGCAAAGGAGATGCCGCATGCGTTCATTTATGCAAATTAAGATCTATCGCGGCAAGTTCATTGCATATGCGGTATTTGTGGTGTTCATCGGCCTGGCGCTCGGCGCGCTTACCTGCGCAGTACTGCTGGACCAATGGGTAGGAAATTCCAGGAATGAAGCCGCCGGCGCGTTCTCCCGGGTGGAAAACAGCCTTCAGTACGATGCCGACCGTATCGAAGCGTTCATGCAGCGAGTGTATTCCAACAGCGGGCTGGTGTCCGACATTCGCAGTTTTTTGGGTAATAACGCGGAGGGCTATCTGACGAGCAGGCTGCAAGACAGCCACTATAACCGGCCGCTTGTCTCCTTTCCCGACGATATGAAATCCTTCTTAAGCAACGGGGGCAAGGGAGACATCACGCAAATCAGCCTGCATACCGAGCAAGAGGGCAACGTGGTGAGCTTTGACAATAACGGCAATACGAGTTACCTATTCCGTCTGCCGAGCTCCGATGAAACGTTCCGCGAGACGATTCAAAAGGGATTCGTCTACCACAAAAAGCTATCGGATCCGAACCAAATCTCGCGTCAGCTCGGCGAATTCCGCTTCCTGGTCAGCAGCGACCGGATTTTTAAGACGGTGCAAAACGACCATTTGGACGAAGCTGCTGCAGTCAGCGACTCGGGAGACGTGTACCTGATAGCGGGTAACGGCCGCGGCACGGAGGAGCTAATTCGCCGGATTGTGGCGGATGGCCGCACGCATGGCTTTCTATCAACGGGATTCATGGACCGTGCGTATTTCGTGACGTTCCACTCGAGCGAGTTCGATTATCGGTTCGTCAGCATCGTGGATTTAGCCTCATTGATCCGTCAAAAAGCGAACGTGCTGCTCATCGTATTTCTCATCGTACTGGCCGCGATGATCTGTGTTCTGCTGCTCATCGTTTACAATCTGCGCGAGGACGCAAACTTCCTGCGGCGGATTATTGTTTCCATCGGGCGCGTGAAAACGGCGGATTTTACGCCGGTGAACCCGGCCCGCTACCGAAGGAACGAATACGGCATGATCGCCCGGGAACTGGACGATATGATCCGTCAGCTCGATCGGCATATCCGCACCAATTATCTGCTAAAGCTCAAGCAGCAAGAAACCGAAATGAAAGCGCTTCAGCATCAAATCAATCCTCACTTTCTGTACAATACGCTCGAGGTGATTCGTTCCTCTGCGCTGATGAACAGCGCCGACCATACCTCCGACGCCATCGCCACCTTGGGTGCCCTCTACCGCGATATCGTGAAAAACGAGAATATTATTTCACTCGGAAGCGAGTTAAACTTGCTTCAAAAATACCTGAAAATTATGGAATTCAAATATCCGGAACGATTTTATTATCAGTTTAACGTGGAAACGGCGTTACTCGCCTTGCCCACCGTCAAATTCTGGCTGCAGCCGCTCGCGGAAAACTTTTTTATTCACGGCTTTCACCCGGAGAGCGAGTTCAATCTGCTCCTTGTGAACGGCTGGGAGGAAGAGACATGCTTCGTGCTGGAGATCGTGGACAACGGCAACCGGATTTCCGAAGAGCGTCTGGACGAAATCAGGAAAAAGCTCTCCAGAGGCGACGACCCGGTAGACAGCATTGGTCTGCGCAACGTGTATACCCGGCTGCGCTTTTTCTATGGGAAGGGCTTCTCCATGACGATCGACAATAACGAGGAAGCGGGCGTTAAAATAACTGTAATCCTATCCAAGGAGGCGACGAACGATGTACAAGCTGCTGATCGTGGATGACGAGCCACAGATTTTGGAAGGAATGAAGCGCACGCTGGACTGGGAGAAATACGGCTTTGGCCGCATCGAGACGAGCGAAACGTATGAGGGCGCGATCTCGAAGGCGGTGGAGATTTTGCCGGATTTGGCGATTTTCGATGTATGCATCGGCAAGCAGCGCGGTTATGATGCCATCCAT
Source organism: Paenibacillus glycanilyticus (assembly GCF_023715145.1). Lineage (GTDB taxonomy): Bacteria > Bacillota > Bacilli > Paenibacillales > Paenibacillaceae > Pristimantibacillus > Pristimantibacillus glycanilyticus_A. The sequence continues at coordinate 94,350 of NZ_JAMBNP010000003.1, forward strand.
AAGCTCAACGAACTGCGTCTTCCCTCGAAATATATTATCATGAGCGGCTATGGCGAGTTCCAGTATGCCTTGGAGGCGATTCGCTGCGGGGCCAAGGACTATCTGCTCAAGCCCGTCGATCGTTCGAAGCTGCAGCAGCTTGTCGAGAAGATTATCGTAGAAGATCTAAACGGTAAGCTGGCAGACGCGGATCGCAGCGACCTGGATATGGACCCGGTACTCGGCGTGCGCTATGACAGCCTGTCCAAGCTGACCAATCGCATTCTGCTCATCGTCAAGGCGGAGTATGCCCAGAACCTCAGCTTGAAGTCGGTTGCGGAACGTTTTCGCATGAACGGAACGTATCTCGGACAGTTGTTCCTCAAGGAAACGAAAAAGAAGTTTTCGGAATATTTAATGGCCTACCGGATGCTTCGGGCCCAGGAACGCATACAGTCCACGGACGAGAAGATTATCAGCATCGCGCTTTCCGTCGGATATCCCAACCTGAACTATTTTTATTCTCATTTCCACGCTTATTTCGGCAAATCGCCCTCGGACTTGCGGAGAAAGGAATAACGACGCCATGCGGGAACAACGGAAATGGAGTCGTCTCGCTGCAGCCTTTCTGCTTGTCATGATGCTGACACTGCCTATGTCCGGCTGTTTCTCTGCATCCGGCAATGACGAGAAGGCCGCGTTGGCGGGCGATACGGTAAATTTGATCTATTACACGATCGGGGATCCGGACAAGGATCTTAAGATGGTTAACGACAAGATCAACGAGATTCTGGCCAAGAAAATCGGTATTACCATCACGTATATCAAAGTGGGCTGGCAAGAGTACGAGGACCGTCTAAATACTCTCGTGTCGGCGGGAACTCCCTTTGACATCGCCTTTGCGCCGGAGTACGCAACCTACGCGCAGCGCGGCGCGTGGCTGAGGCTGAACGACTACCTGTCGAACGAGGGGAAGGATATGTATGACGCAATCGACCCTACTTTCTGGCAAGGCGTACGGATGGATGACGGCGGCATCTACGGCGTGCCGACCAATAAGGAATTAGCCGTTCGCGACCAATGGATGTACCCGGATACGCTGGTGAAGAAGTACCATATTGATATCTCGAAGTATACAACGCTTTCTTCCCTCGAGCCGCTGTTACGGATGATCAAGCAGAAGGAGCCCGCTTATCTGCCGATGGAGCTCGATAAGGAATCTCAGAACTTCTTCGCCTTGGACGGCTACGAATACGTATCGGAAAAAACGCTTCCGTTAATGCGGAATGTGCTGGATCCCGATTCCCCGGTTGTGAATATATTCGAAACCGACGAAGCCCGGAAGGTACTGGATCTTCTTCGGGACTATTATGTGAAGGGCTATATCAACGAGGACGCGGCCATGCGGGAAACCGAAGGACTGAAGCGGGGCGGGCTGGTATTCTGGAAAGCCGCTGGGGGAGGCCCGCTGGCGGAAAACAGCTGGAGCAAGGATCGCGGATACAAGCTGGTGGCTTACCCGGTAACCCCTGCGCTCATTACGACGGAATCCATTCGGGGAGGGGTTATGGCCGTCAGCGCGGATACGAAGCACCCCGTCGAGTCTGTCAAGTTCCTCAATCTGCTGAACACGGATCCCGAGGTTCGCAATTTGTTCAATTTCGGAATCGAGGGGGTGCACTACACCTTGGATCGCAACGGCCAGGTAGTGCCCATTCCGCCCAAGGACAAGAACGGCAATCCGATCCCGGACGCGCAGCCAAGCTATGGAGGCGTGCAATACACCCAGGGCAATTGGTTCATCTTGAAGACCATGGGCGGTGAATACCCGGATCCCTTGGACAAATGGAATCAATTCCGCGCAAGCAACAGGGAAGCGGTTGTATCAAGTACGCTGGGCTTTACCCCGGACTTGTCCCGGATGCCCATTCAGATGCAGAACATCCAGATGGTCTGGGAGAAATACTTTCCCAGCCTGATGACGGGCAGCGTGGACGTCGCTTCGGTGCTGCCGATGTTTAATCAGGAGCTTCGGCAGGCGGGTATCGACGAGGTGCGATCCGAAGTGCAGAAGCAGCTTGACGCTTGGCGAGCCGCCCATTCGTCACTCGGATGAGCCCCAGGAAGTGATGGAGGAAAGTCGGACCGGTAACCGGTCCGGCTTTCTCAGTAATGGGGAATGGAAATTTAAATTAACGCCAAAAGGTAATTTCCTCGCTAAGCATGACGGCGGGAATTCGTTATTAAGTAATAGCCATGGTTATTAACTCGTATACAGAGGGTATTTATGTAAAATAATAACCAATCGAATTCTCATCGGAGGTCCTGCTTCATGCTTAAAGTTCTGGGTATTATTCTCGCCATTCAAATCGTCAAAAAAAAGGGCTGCCCAGACATTGTCTCAGGCAGCCGCTTTGTTGAAAGGTTAATTTATTCGATTCGAAGCTTGAAGCAAATCATGAATGACTTTCGCTGCTGCTTCGCGTGTGGTAGCAGCGAAAGGTTGGAAGAAGTAGCTTCCCTTCACTTCAACCCCTTGCATCAGACCCGCATCCGTAACTGCCTGGATGCTGTCCTTTGCATACGCGCCGAACTTATCGGCATCAGCATAAGAATGTCCGTTGCCTGAAGTCGATACTTCCAAGCCGATAAGCTTGATCGCTCTTCCCAGCATTACCGTCAGATCTTGACGTGTAATCGTTGCATTCGGATGGAATTGACCGTTCTCACCTGTCACCAATCCAGCTGCATATGCGGTTGCCACATCGGAAGCGAACCAGTCATTGATCTTCACATCTCCGAATGTTGCTTGTGTCGCTTGCGTCTGCAAGCCAAGTGCACGTACGAGCATCGACGTGAATTGTGCACGCGTGACGTTCGATTTTGGCGAGAACGTACTTGCGGATGTACCATTCAACAAGAATTTATCCGCAAGCGATTGAATCTGTTCGCTCGCCCATGACTTGTCGATATCCGTGAATACCACTTGTCTCGTAGCTGCCGCGTATGTAGAGAATCCTGGGCGACGAATCGTCACGATGGATGCACCATCAGCCGTTTTCGTAATCACTGCTGCAACCGGGTTTACTTTGCCATTCTCTAGATAAAGCGCTCCGGCATGGCTGGTGTCAATTCCTTTGTGTACAAGGAATGATCTTGCCGCTGCTTCGCCAGCTTTCAACTGCAACGGCGTTGTTGTACCATTGCTTACTGTGCCTGCTTCGAACACATACGGCGTGCCAAGAATCGTTGCATTCTTCACTTGCTTCGTGAACTTTGCTTTGCTCGCCTCATCTTTCTTGATCGTCAGGATGAGCTCCGCACCAGTTGCGACTTGTTCCAGTGACGTCAGTGGCAAGGCAACTGTCGAATCATTCCATGCAAAGACAACAGTTCCTTTCACACCCGCTTCCTTCAACTTCCCAACCTGCGCTGCACTCAGCGTCAGCTTAGCAGCTGAAGCATCGGTAGATGCCGCTCCAACTGTCAAAGCTGCGGGCGTCTTCACCTCTTTCAATGCAGCCTGCAGATCCTCATCCTTCACAGTTACTGACAATTGCGAACCTTCCAAGCTTGTTTGTCCTGCAAGCTCAACACTTGTCTGTCCTTTCTCGAAGACAGATGCTGCAACTTCTTGGTTATACGCTGGTTTGACCGGTCCTGGCAAGCTTGGAGACGGGCTGCCCGTGCCTGGATTTCCTGGATTAGTTGGTTCTGGCTCATCGTTCACGTAGAATGTCTTAAAGGCAATATTCTCATCAATAAGGGCATAGTTCTCGTCTAGAACATCTGCAACTAATATGAGCTTATATCGTCCCTTGGGAAGCTGCTTGATCGAATTATTACCATCAATCAAATATCGACCTTCGGTATATGAACCTGAAAATTCTGTAAGAATAAAGTCTGTTGGAAGTGGATTTAAATGATCTGTCTTTTCGTCAATATCAAAGCCCTCTGCCAGTAAACCTAAAACGTTGTTTTTCATATCGAGAATAGCCACCGCTAGATAATTGACGTCCCCGGAAGGAAAAGATGCCGTCATATCAATTGGTTCAGCCTTGGTCACTGTTGGACTGCTGATTGCGAAATCATGAATTAAATAATCATTATCTTCTGATTCTTTGCCAATATGAATGACAAATGGTAAATGCAGAGTAGGATGGTCAGCACTTTCTAATACAACCTCACCCTCGTACACGCCAACTTTAGCTTGTGAGCTAGCTGCTGCGCTAAGATTAAACTCATAGCTAGCTGCTGCTCCAACTTGGATCATATCGCCATGAAGGCCCTCTAACTGCACAGCGACTTTACTCGTATCAGGCGTCGGAATGGGATCGTTAGGATCAGAAGTTACAGAAGAATGCATGACAACCTTTACTTGATATGCAACAGATGCATCGGACAGATTTTTCACTTGAAGCGGCTGCTTCACCGCTGCGGACCCTGGCTGAAGCATACCAAAGCTCACACTGCTTGCTTCACTCGGAATGACAGTCGGATTCATCTTATTATCATAGATTGTTATATTATCCAATGATTCAATAATAGCAGGTGTTTCAATCGCTCTAATAACATCAACCCGGCCTGCGCCTTGCGAGTAGACATCGTATGACGTGCCTATTTCATTCGAGAGTGTCTCTGCTGTATTAGCAAGAGCCGAACGAATGTCAGTCGGTGTCCAGTCTGGATGCGCTTGTTTCATTAGCAGCGCAAGACCTGCCACGTGAGGAGTGGCCATGCTCGTACCGCTCAGCTTAGCGTAAGCTTTATCATAGTTACCGCCGTATGCAGGCATCGTCGAGAGAATTTGAACGCCTGGAGCTGCTAGATCTGGTTTTATTCCGTAATTGCCATCAGAATTCGGACCTCGGGAACTGAAGTCTGCCATTCGATCGCCAGCCAAATCCGTTTTCTCGAAGTCGCTCTTCATAGTGAATTGAAAGGTTTGGCCTGGATTGTCACGCAATTCACGAGCCAGTGCGCGTCCAATCTGCCCTGGCATATCGAAGGTTGGCACATACTCATAGTTATCACCTAGGAAAGCAACCGGCCCAATTGGACCGTTACGACCAGGGATATCTTCTTTAAGATCTGGTACTGGTAGATGTTGTGCATTCTCAGTGGCATTACCGTTGAATATGATCAAAGCTTTCGCACCGAGTTTGGCTGCTTCTTTCACTTTTTCCTCGAAAGGGAATATACCGCGGGAAACGAACACTACTTTACCCTCTACCGATTCTCGATTCAACCCTAAATCTTCATAGCTATACTTATCACCAAGGCCAGCATAGACACCTTGAATCGGGCCAGTGCCAAACAACTCATTGAAATTCTCTTGTTCTGTTGTCCACGCCATCAAGTCCATCCGTAAATCTTGGGTAAGCGAGCCGACTTCGCTGAGTACGCTTCCCGATACACGAATCCCATCACTAGTAGCTGCGCCTACAGCAATCGCTAATTGAGAGGACGCTGGCGAGCCCATTGAATAGTAATAGTGCGGACCACTGCCTGCGTTTCCATTTGCAACGACGGCAACCACACCCGCAAGAACGGCGTTATTCAGTGCTATTGCATCTGGTGAATTAGGGTCTTTCTCGGAATCATTTCCTAATGATAGATTAATAACGTCCATGTTATCCTCTACAGCATGCTCAATTCCGTCTATGATTTGAGCAGAGGTACCCCCCTCTGGTCCTAGCACCTTGTATGCATATAAGCTGGCTTCATAAGCGACACCTTTTTGCTGCAAATTGGAACTAGTATTAGAAGCTGTACCGGCTATCGTACCAGAAACGTGAGTACCGTGATAGGAACCTTCATAACCAGGATATATTTCCGGCATATCTTCGTATGGATCATCATCCAGGTTGATTGCATCATAGCCACCCTCGACATAATTTCCTTCGAGGTCAGGGTGATTGTAGTCAATACCTGTATCTAGAACGCCAATCTTTAAGTCTTTTCCTGTCAACCCCCGATTCCATGCCTCCAGAACGCCGATTTGCTCCAGCGGCACGGTATCAATGGCCGACGTTTCTACCGCAGCCTGCTGGCTGTCAGAAACTTCTGCCGGGTAATAGATCGCATTTGGATAAATAGATTTAACCTCCGGCAGCTCTGCTAGCATCGGAATTTGATCTGCACGAACAGTGACCTCCATACCATTCAGCACGGTGTTGAACTTTCGTTCAACTTGCAACGGAATCCGACTAGACTGAGCGTTACGCACAAATTGGTCTTGTTCAGTTTGAACGGCAACCTCCGTAGCTTCTGCTGCTAATGCCTTGAAGCCTTGCTGAGCTGCATACTTTCCAACAGCAGTTGGTTCTCCTCTCAGCTGTACGATGACCTTAATTTCATCTTGTGAAGCGGTATTAATGCTCTTCGCTACATACGCTTCACCCAAAGCTGAATCAGCACTACTTAACTCAGGATCAACCTCTTCTAAAGAGCGACTAATTTCTTGTAATCTCTCTTTCGTAATATATGGTCTGTCAGGTTTATTTGCACCTGCAGCTGGAAGATTCGGAATTGCGAGACTTCCAGCCAACAACGTAACCGTCGCTATCGTAAGTGATTTCATTAATCGTGATCGTTTCACGTTCAGCTACCCCATTTCGGATCAATATGATAATCTGCTGCTACTATTTCAAGTTCTCGACCTCTAATCCTTCGATTGTTACAATATGGTTGCTTGACCTCGGATTGGTATCCCCTGCGTGTACGATCTTAATCTTATGCTCGCCCGCTTTTAGTTCCTCAGAGGTGAAGACCGCAACCTGATCTTGACGCTTATTGCTATACAAATCGATTGGTCTAGACGTCACAGATACACCATCGATAAATACATTCACCTTGCCACGATTGTTGCCCAGCGAGGACCATAGTGTAACTTTTGTTCCATTGAACGTATATTCCGAGGAACTACCCGGCGTCGTTGTATAGAGCTGAGAACCGTCTGCGAACTTCGCGTCATATCGAACTACCCATGGACCGACTTGGGTAGAAGATCTGGCTATTGGCGATATCAAGTTGGAGATCTTGAATGCATCCACATTGAATCCAATGTTTTCTTCACCAAACTCAGGTTCTACATTACTAATCTCGACTTCATGATGACCATTAGCCAGCACTGTTTTATATAATACCTGTTGCGTTTTTGGAGTTGCGCTAAATAAATTTAACCCAGATACCTGCAAACCATCGATGAAAACTTTCGCATGACCCTGCAGATCATTTGTCGTTGCTATCATCTCAAATGCATTGCCTCGAAAACCAAATTTTACAGAACCGCGTCCAGTGAGCTGCTTCATTGAACCATTCGAGTAACCTGATCCTGAAACTGTCTGCCAATCACCTTCATATCTCAGCGATGGATCATTGTCCTCGATCACGGCAGTCGTATTGCTATAGTCAACACGAAGTGAATATTGCCCTGCTCCTGCAACGGCAAAGACATTGATATAATATTTTCCGGAATTGGTTGCTCGGAACGTAATCGACTCATTCGATGTGCCCGGCGTCTCGGAATAGGCAATCGCACCGTCTTTGCTCGCTACTGTCGTTGCGGATGAATCGTATAAGATGAGATCGAAATCAGTTCCCTTAACCCCTGTAAGAGAGATCGTCGCCTCTTCTCCCGCATATAGTTCAATGGAATATACATGGTTTGGATCTTTCTCGTTATCAAGCTTGTTGGAAATGGAAGGATCAATCAGTGACATACCCGGGATATCCTTGTTCCAAAGGGCACGGTAAGCACTAATGTATTTTCCGCTTGCCGTATAGCGCTTAAGCTCTTTCTCAGATTTACCACTTGTCATGATGCGCTGTTTGATTTCCGTATTGCTCATATCCGGATACTCACTTTGAATAAGTCCTGCCACGCCAGCAGCATAAGCAGCAGCAAATATTGTCCCTGTTGCGTACGTATACGCTCCTGAGGTATTTTTCATATTAATGGTAGTCATTTCAGGCTTACTACTTGTTATGGTATTGATAAACAACGAAAAGTCCGGCAGCAAATACGTTTGTCCATCGAAAATGGAGTCTTTCGCACCCCAAGCTTTGGTTATCCAACCACCTTCAGCAGCATGCTGAACACCTAAAACATCTAAAGCGAAATTAGAATCTTGAATGGAATCGAGTGCATTCTGCCCTGCAAGCAGCAAATGTCCTCCATTATTCAGATAGTCAGTCAAGTTTTTTTGATCTTTTGCATTAATTAATAATTCGGTGTCAGCGTCACCTGCATTTCCTGTAAACCAGATTACAATATCGTAGTCCTCCAATGTAGTCAGGGAAGGCCCATCGGCTGCTATATTTTCTGTTGTAACCGTGTCGAAGTCATAGCTCGCATTATTGAGCAGCTCTTCATAAACGGGGAAGATTGCAGGTCCACCTGGTATGCCAATTCCAGGATCTCGACTAATGCCCCCAGCATTACCTCGTACACTGTCATCTACAAGCAACGCTTTTGGCACTGCATTACCGTCAGTATCTTTCATCCCATCTTTCAAGTAATTCATCACGCGATTGAATACGTCCTGACGTTGCGTGTTAATTACTGCTTGATCATCCGGAATCGGAATCTCTTCGAATCCTATACTACTGAAATAGGCTTTATACTTTCCTGGGTTATTAATTTGAGCGGCATATCCGAAATCAATATTCAAATCAGTTGAAGCAATCAATTCTGAAGGTGCCGAGACATCTATGGATTCTTTGCCTATTGCTGAAAGGTCTGACAACACGCCAGATATACTAATTCCGTTGACAGCTAATATATTGGGACTTGGATAGGAAGCGGGATAAATAGGCTTTATTTCCAAATTTAGAATATCTCGGTTCGCGCGATCTCCTGATGGTGCTACAAATAACATGCTAGAAGCATTGATCGCATCTTCAATGTATCTGCTTCTGTACTCGTAGACCATTCCGAACATCGCAATCTTAACACCGTTTTGCTCTGCGTAATCAATGGCTTCAACAATATCCGTATAGCGTCCGCCCTTTTTGGTCAAAACTTTGAGCGGCATAACTTTAACGTTCGGCGCTACACCGGCAATGCCTTCATTGTTCCCCCACTTTGCAGCAATTTGACCTGCGGCTACCGTTCCGAATGCGTCCGAGTAACTATCACTTCTATCAAATAATGAATTATCACGATTAGCAAAGTCCCAACCATTGAAGTCATCGTCGAAACCGTTTTTATCATCATCTTTTCCGTTGTTTGGTGTCTCGCCTTTATTCTCCCAAATCTGACCTTCCAGGTCAGGGATGTCAATCTTTGCACCACTACCAATAATGGCAATCGTTACATCTTCATTGCCCTTGGTAATTTCCCAGGCTTCTGGCAAATCCATATCTGCATCTGGAGTACCACCGGGAACCGTACCATCTTTTACCCATTGACCTGTATTATGAAGGCCCCACTGATCGTTAAATAGCGGATCATTTGGTAACTCTATTGCCGCACTATCTGTTTGAGCGGTTGTTTCAGCAGTGCCTGCAGCCTGCTCCAAAGCTTGTACAGCTTCTTCACCCTTACTGAAACTTTGGGCATTAATTGCATTAGGCACCATATAGTTGGGCTCTGCATAGAGTACATCTGGATTCTTCAGCAACTCATTAATCACGTTATGTATGTCTGTACCATCAGCGAGCTGAAGCAGTTCTGTGTTTGGAATCAATAACGAAGACGATCCCGTAATTTGTGCAGATACTGCACTCATGCGTGAGGAAGCAGCATCCGACTTATACCTAACGATGACTTCATCCGAAGCATACTCTGGTATCTCAGGTAATAAGCTTACATATTCAGGCTTGCCATCCGCATTTAGTGGTGCTTGTGTCTCATCACTTACATCAGAGCCAACAGATTTCGCAGAATCAGATAACGGTTGTATCTCTTTCATTTGGCTCTTTCTTAGGAGCTCGTTTTGCGGATGGTTTTGATAATGCATGGCTAAAGCTGGCGTCACTAATCCAAATGCCAATGCAGCAGAGATTAATGTTGCCGTCATTTTCTTGTTTTTCTTGAACAAGAGTCGTCACTTCCTTTGTAAAAATTTAGATGAATTATTATTCTGATTATTAAAATTATTATTAATGTTCTGAAATTTTTTAATAGAACAATCTTCTAATTAGCACATAATCTCCTTTCGCAAGTATGTATCCTTAAGTGGTTAGAGCTGCAGAACGATGCAATCTGTAAAAACTTAACTATGAATGCAATTCATGTCAACTAACCTGACAAGGACTAACAAAAATCTATTAACTAAAATATTTATAGTATATATATCATTAGTATACATCTGTAAATTTAATAGCGTCAATACATTTGTTAGTTACTAATTGTATCAGTATTGGCGATATGTAATTATTATGTCAGATTACTTGACGTAATTTATGTAAGATTTATATAAATAAAATGAATCCTATACATACATTTACTTGCACTTACTTCATAAAAAAAATAAAACCTTAGCAAGAACATTCAAAAAATGTTCTTGCTAAGGTTTTATTAAAGTATTTTTATCCTAAATATTAAATTTAATGAACGGTTCAACCGTTTGATCCATCTGCCGGACAGTCCGAGGCAGTTCTTCAGCGATATGCTCAAGAATCCGAAGCATAAGTACCATGCAAGGTCGCTCAAGACGCTTCGGAGACCGCTGGACAGTCAGGTCAAACAGATCGTTCAGCATGTCAAGAAGCAGTTGACCAAAGCGTAACGAAATTGACTTGATCTGCGTGTACGGCGGCGGAAGCCGAGCATCCGGCAGAAGCCGCGAGCGCTGTCCTCCACGAAGAGGAAACCTCTCCTCTCGCCAGGATCAGCAAGAACGAGGTTCCTTCTTCGGAACTTTCGCTCAATACTAGATTGCCTTTTTGCGTTTGCGCGAGCAGCTTGCTGAATGCTAAGCCCAGACCAAGCCCGCGCAGGCTCTGTTTCTTGTGCTCCCCGCGAAAGAAACGCTCAAACACGAGGCTTTGTTCGGAGCGGGGGATGCCGGAGCCGTTGTCGACTACAAGGATGTCGGCGTATCCATCGTTCAAGGAAGTAAAGTTCGACTCGAGCGCGATGTACAAAACGAGCAGCTGCTTCTTTCCGGTAAGACTAGCGTAACATTCGCCGATTTCGGGGAGGGGTTATGGCCGTCAGCGCGGATACGAAGCACCCCGTCGAGTCTGTCAAGTTCCTCAATCTGCTGAACACGGATCCCGAGGTTCGCAATTTGTTCAATTTCGGAATCGAGGGGGTGCACTACACCTTGGATCGCAACGGCCAGGTAGTGCCCATTCCGCCCAAGGACAAGAACGGCAATCCGATCCCGGACGCGCAGCCAAGCTATGGAGGCGTGCAATACACCCAGGGCAATTGGTTCATCTTGAAGACCATGGGCGGTGAATACCCGGATCCCTTGGACAAATGGAATCAATTCCGCGCAAGCAACAGGGAAGCGGTTGTATCAAGTACGCTGGGCTTTACCCCGGACTTGTCCCGGATGCCCATTCAGATGCAGAACATCCAGATGGTCTGGGAGAAATACTTTCCCAGCCTGATGACGGGCAGCGTGGACGTCGCTTCGGTGCTGCCGATGTTTAATCAGGAGCTTCGGCAGGCGGGTATCGACGAGGTGCGATCCGAAGTGCAGAAGCAGCTTGACGCTTGGCGAGCCGCCCATCTGAAACTCGGAAGAGTCCGAGGAAGTAATTGAGGAAAGTCGGACCGGTTGCCGGTCCGACTTTCTTTGTAAGGGGGAATAGTATTTCGTATTAGCGCCAAAAGGTAATTTCCTCGCTAGGCAGGCGAACGGATTCATGGCCTGCTTCTTTTGCTTTCCCAATGGAGAGGATCATGACAGGTACATACCGTTCGTCGTCCAGATCAAATGCGCTGACAATCTTATCGCGTTCAAAGCCGCCCATAGGATTGGTGTCATATCCATGCGCACGGGCTACCAGCATGAGCTGCATGGCAAATAAACTCGCATCGACTTTGGCAATTTCGATCTTCAATTCTCTCGGCAACTGCGGAAACATGCTCATTATCTGCGCGACCTGCTTGTCACGTACATCGCTGGGCATTTTCCCCAGCTCCACAGCCGTATTATAAATGTCTTCTACATATAATTCACTCCGAGTATCGCCCAAAATAATGAGCATCGCCGCAGACGTATCGTTTTGACGCGCATTAAACTGTACAAGAGGCCGGAGTTTGTTTTTCCCTTCAGGGGAATGAACGACGATAACACGCCATGGCTGCATATTCGCAGATGAAGGCGCTAGGCTTGCTTCTTGTAGGATTGCCTGTAATTCTTCCTTTGAAATTTTGACGTCCTCGTCGTAAAGTTTTACGGAACGCCGGCCCGTGATAATATTGGCAAAATCGTTGTTCCGGTTAGGTTTCAGCATGTAATCTCTCCTTTTGATGAGGCCAGTTGTTTTGACAGCAATGATGTCACTGGTTATCATGTTGTAAGTATGAACTATGAACCTTGGTTTATAGCAAACGCAAATCATTATAAGTCCAGAAGGGAACAGGTTATGAAAGCAAATGAAGTCTCCAAGCTGACGGGGCTGCCGATATCCACTTTGCGTTTCTATGAACGCAAACAGTTGATTCCGGAGCCATTTCTATCGAGGGATGACAATAATTATCGCGTGTACGATAGGGAAGTGGTTGAATATTTGCAGGATGTGAGAATGCTGCTCTCGTTAGGCTTTACGATTCAGGAATTAATTTTGCTTATAAGTGAAAGCTCCCATATAGAGAAGAAGGCATTGGTGATGGAGAAAATCAACTATATGCAGGAGTTAGAAGCGAAGTTGGAAGCGTCAAAAACATTCCTGGGGGATTTGTTAGAGGGCAGGGCAAATTTCCAGACCCATTGCAAATCTAAGCATTAACCGAGGCGGAGCGGCCGGCGACTAATGCCGAATAGGCGGAGGATCCACGAGCGTCGGATCAGAAATGTAAATGTTCCCCTTGTTATCGACGGAAGCGAAGAAGATATCGTCTTGGCCAACGCCTTTCGCTTGCAGCTGGGAATCCAGCCAGGCTGTATCTTTTTTGATATAAGAAAGCGTATCTTGGTATACCGTCCCTTCTACGATTAGGGGGTAGGACAAGTCGCTCTGCATTCTGATTAGCCCTAGCTCTTCTAGGGTAGGTGCCGATTTAGGGCTTTTTTTGTACACGGTCAATTTTCCGTTAGCCTCCAGTACGGCAAATTCGACGTCGGCAAGATGAAAAACATCCTTCTCGCGCAGCATCTGAAGAATGTTATCGATGGAATACCGCGCTTTCTTGAGGTTATGAACCAAAAGGTTTCCTTGATGTACGACGACGGTGGGCTCGAAGGAAATGAGCTTCCCGAATCTTCTGTATTTGATCGATAGGGAGGAAACAACTCGCTGCAGAAGACCAATCAATAGGATTGCTATTGCAATATGGATATGGTTAACGCTTGGTTCGGCAATATCGGCTCCGATAACAGATCCCAAGGAAAGAATGACTAGAAAATCGAATACGGGCAATTCACCCAGAGAGCGCTTCCCCATGATTAACCCTATCACTAACATTAGAGGGTAGATCGTCGCGATCCTTCCCGCAATCAGCAATGAATCCTTCGCGTAGTCCGTCCACATGCGCGCGCAACCGCCCTTCCTCAATTAATTCTAACCGGATGGTTTGTATTTTCTAATATTTCCAAAGCGCTATCCGCCTACTCTCTTACCTCGGCAGCTTCTTTTGACGGGGCAGGGGACGGATGCCCGAGCAAAGATAAAGCCCCTTCCACCAATCTGATGGAGGGACTCTTTGTCATCGATATCACGCCTCGCGGTTACTATTTTATTACATCTCTTTCGAGTACTTCACCCGATAATAAGTTCCGTATCCAAGGATGAGCATATAGACAATAACGAACAGCAGAACCAGGGTTAAATCGATTTTCATCAAGGCTATTGCCGTAATTAAGGCGCCAAACACAAAAACCATCATGTCATATGCTTTTGCTTTTGACCGGTTAATGATTGCCAGATTGCGCTCATCTTTTTGTTCAATCTCCAGCTGCTTTGCCGCGGCGGGATCATGCTTCATCGCGAAACGGGTCATGATTTCACCCATGCCGTGACCAAACATGCCGGAGCCAAGTCCAACGCAGATGCAAGGCAAAGCCCGAAGCAAGCCTTGCGGATCCTCCATTGTTTTGATGAAGAACACGCCGATTATTAGCAGGGCTACGCCTGCAGCGGCAATCAAATAAGACGCATTTGTTTTGTTCATGCCTTCTCATCCTCCTCGTAAATAAAGATCTCTTCGATACTCATACCGAAAAAACGAGCAATCTTGAACGCTAAGAGGATCGAGGGATTATAACGCCCGTTTTCTAATGAACCGATCGTTTGCCTGGACACTTCAAGAGCCGCCGCTAATTCTTCCTGCTTAATACCGCGTTGCTTGCGGATTTCTTCTAAACGGTTGTTCAATGCGTTCACCCCCTAATGGAAAGCTGGCTTTCCATGATGAAAGCATATCGCGCATAGCGATCAATGTCAAGCGAGCTTTCCATTTTGAAAAGGGAGCCGCCGGATTTATTGACAGCCCCCGAGGTGCCGTTAAGCAGCAATTTCTGCCACTCTCGTAATATCCATAATTTTATATATTTGGTTAAAATTTAACTAGGACAAAATCGTTAACTTTACAGTCAGTTAATTTAGGGGTGATATATTTAGAGCTGAAATAGATATAGATGAATGCTAGGAGTGGAACAATGTCTAAATTTTTATTCGCGGTTATGCCTATTCAAGGACATATCAGCCCGGGTCTTCCGATTGCCAAGCGACTGGTAGAGACGGGCCATGAGGTCATGTGGTACAGCACTTCTAAATATCGAGATAAAATCGAAGCAACGGGTGCACGTTTTGTCAAGGTGCAGTCAGCTAAGGATTTAGATGATAGTCGGTATGAAGTTTGGTTTCCCGAAAGAAGTCAGTTTCAGGGTGTCAATCAAATGAAATTTGATTTAAAAAATATTTTCTTTGGGGAAATGCCTGCATATGCTGCAGATCTCATTGAGCTATTAAAGGAGTTTCCCGCGGATGTGGTGGTTATGGACGCTGCATTCACAGGAATGCTGCCGTTGAAGCTGACAGGCAAGGCTCCGAAGATAGCGGCTTATGGAGTATTTCCTATGACTCTGAGCAGCCGCGATACTGCGCCCTTTGGGCTTGGAATTCTGCCGAGCACAAGCGCAATCGGTCGAATTCGCAATAAATTGTTGAACGGATTGGTTGAAAATATCATGTTTGCGGATGTGCAGAAGCATGCGAACAAATTATTATCCAGCATGAACGCGCCTAAACTTCCGCACTTTGCATTGACTGCCCCTGCGCTGGCAAGTGATTTGTTCCTGCAGGGCACGAGTACTTCCTTTGAATATCCTCGCAGTGATTTGCCGGGCACCGTTCGATTTGTCGGACCGTACTTGCCGGCCAAACCAACCGAATTCACGCCGCCCTCTTGGTGGGATGACATGAAGAACCGTACGGTTGTATATGTTACGCAAGGAACGATCGCAAACGAAGATTTTCATCAATTGCTTATTCCCACTATTCAAGCATTAGCGGGCGAAGATGTCCTGGTTGTGGCTACGACAGGGGGCAAGCCTCTAACGAACGTTAATATTCCATTGCCGGACAATGTTCGATTGGAAAGCTTCATTCCTCATCATGAACTGTTGCCTCATGTGGCTGCAATTGTGACTAACGGAGGATACGGCGGCGTACAGCAGGCTATCTATTATGGGGTTCCTATCGTTACAGCGGGTAAAACCGAAGATAAACCGGAAGTAAGCGCACGTGTTGAATGGTCAGGCGTAGGGATTAACTTGAAGACTGACCGTCCGTCGAAAGAAAAGATTTTGCATGCGGTGAAGCAGGTGCTGAACCAACCTCAATTTAAGAGTAATGTTATGCGATTGTCTAAGGAATTCCAATCAATGGATGCGATTGAGAATACAATGAAGGAATTAAGCAAGCTTGCCAATTCCAAATAATAGAGCAATATGATGGTGCCGATATGAAAATCGGCGCCATTTTTCAATTTCGGTAGCAGATGATACGCTATCCCTTTGAATGGATCAATTTCCACGGGGTAAGACTGTAGGATAACGAATTTTACAACTCTATGATAACTTTCAATCGGAGAATTGCTATCATGGCCTAGAGGTGTATTCTTATGGCGAAAATACTGATTGTAGATGACGAGAAGGCCATTAACGATTTGATTGCCGTCAATCTAAAGATGGTCGGGCATGAGTATGTCCAATTGTACAGCGGAGATCAAGTCGTGAAGACATTAAATGAGACGCGAATTGATTTGGTCATCCTGGACGTGATGCTGCCCGGGAGAGACGGCTTTGAAATTGTGCAGGACATTGTGAAGCGCGGCGTGCCGGTTATTTTCTTAACGGCCAAAAATTCGGTTTCCGATAAAGTGCATGGCCTCGAGATCGGAGCGGAGGATTATATCGTCAAGCCTTTTGAAGCTGTGGAGCTTATCGCCCGCATCCATGTCGTTCTAAGAAGGAACCAGAAGGCCGCGAACGAATTTAAGCTGGATGACACCATCGTCGATTTGGACAAGCATATGGTGACTGTTCATGGGCAAGAAATCGAGATCACCAACAGGGAGTTTCAATTATTGGATCTTCTCGTGCAAAATAAAAATATCGCGTTGTCCCGCGAGAAAATTATTGAGCAGACATGGGGCTTCGATTTTTATGGCGATACAAGAACCGTGGACGTGCATATTCAGAAGCTGAGGAAGAAGCTGAATTGGGAGAACCGGATCAAAACGATATATAAATACGGATACAGGCTAGAGGTGTAGAGGTGAAATTCTGGCAGAAAACGTATCTGAGCGTGCTGATTGTATTCCTGATCGCCTTCGACCTTGGAGCCTATGGACTGTTAAAAAAGAGCTACGAGCTAAACGAGCAGCTGGATGTCTCAAGAGGCATGAGCGTATACGGGAGCATCGAGAATTCATTAAGCTATATCCTTCGCGTATATGCTGAACGCACGGGCAGTACCCGTTACGAATCGATCATTGCCAGCTTTGCGGAAAATTATTATAAAGAGGATATCCTTCTCGAGGTTTATCAAGCGGATCGATTAATTTTCTCCAATGCCTATCAATTTGCGGGGAACCGGGCAGAGCTCCAGGCCGAACATCCCTATCAGTCCGTATATAGAAAGATGAATGGCGAGCTATGGCTGTTTATCGGCGGGAAGATGGAATTCCGGGATTTCAGGCTTGTGATGTCCAGAAATTCGGATTACTTGCAGGACTATTATGTTACGTTACGCCAGTATTTCATTACGCTTAGCGTCGTAATCTCGGTCCTTTTATCGGCAGCGCTTATTTTTCTGTTATTTCAATTAACCGCGCCGATCCGCAGGCTAAACAAAGGCGTAAAGGCAATTGCCTCGGGAGCGTATGATCGAAGGGTAACGGCAAGAGGGAATGATGAATTCGGGGAGTTGGCCCAGGATTTCAACAGGATGGCGGATGCGGTCTCCAATCATGTTGAGACGATCAAAAAGGCAAGCGAAGACAAGGAAATGTTCATCAATAACCTTACTCATGAACTAAAAACGCCCATTACGGCGATCAAGGGATACAGCGAGTTTTTAAATCACGCCAATCATAATGAGGAAGAGAGGAAGATGGCGGTCCGATATATTCATGAGCATATAACGCGGCTGGACGTCCTCTCGGGTAAAATGATGCAATTGTTATATTTGAAGAGCGGAGAGGTTGCTTTAGAGCCTATCCCCATTCATAATCTGTTTGCCTATGTGGCAAGCATGGAGCGGCATCATCTGGAGGCGAAGCAAATGACGATCAGAACGGAATGCTTGGCTGACGTCGTGCATGGAGATCAGGAATTATTGCAATCGATGTTCATTAATTTAGTGGAAAACAGCATAAAGGCCTCCCCGCTTGGAGGGGAGATCGAGCTTAGGAGCTACGCTTCTGGCGAAGGCGTCGTGCTTGAGGTGCTGGATCAGGGAAGAGGCATACCCGAGAAGGATATCGCCAAAATCACGGAAGCGTTTTATGTCGTGGATCGGTCCCGTTCCAAAGAATTGGGCGGGATTGGTCTTGGGTTGTCCATCTGCAATCAGATCGCCCAGCTCCATCATGCAAGCCTGCGAATTGAGTCCGAAGAAAATAAATTTACGCGAGTCTCGGTTTTTTTTACAACTCCGCAACAACTTGAAAATTAGTTCATAACTCGTCTCCATCATAATGGGTTTGTAGCTACGAAACACCATAAAATGTTGGAGGTAATGAAGGATGAGAAAAAAAATGACGGCAAGAGTACTGGCTACTTTGGGAGTAGCAACCGCTTTGATTGCAGGAAACGGCGTGATGTCGGCCTACGCGTCTTCCAATACGGATGCTCAAGAAGTGAAGGTTATCGCTAAGCAGGAGCAGCCCGATATTGCGGGTCCAGGCTCAGAGCAGGGGATCATCAACAAAGATTTGCCGGTAAGCGAGAAAGTAGCCGTTGTAACTGCGGAGGAAGCGGTTCAAGAGAAATTCCAAGTATCCTTAAGCGGCTTCAAAATTTCCTATGATTTGGGCACGCGGGTAGACAAGGAAGGCCAATTCTACTTCGTAACCTTTGTCGAACAAAAATACGAGTATTCCGACGAGGAGCTCCTCAAAGCGAAGAAGGACTTAAAGGATGGCAAAGACATCGGCATCGGGCAAAATGATATTTACACCGCATTCGTTAACGCGGAGACCGGGGAAATCGATTCCGTTGAGAAAAATTGGGCGGCACCTAAAGGCGCCAATTAGATCATAAATTGGCTCCGGGTCGTATTGGATAATACGACCCGGGTTTTTTTATTATAGAATTATAATTGCCGTTTCCAGAAGCGGCCTTGTGCGATTCCGTTAATAAACGCCTGAATCGTGGAATTCGTTAAATCGTATACTCCGGCCTCGTCGACCTTCACCCTTGCTGCCGCTAAAGCTTGTTGATCGCCAAGAGCCAGCGCCAACGGCTTATAATGCTTAAATGTCGTCTCGATGAAGGCCAGGGCGGGCGCCGGAATGACGGCTTCGCTGCTGACCAGTAAGACGGCGTCAAAGAGAGTAGGATCCGTTGTCTCATAGGTGGCCGTTACTCTTAATGGGTTAGGCAAGTCATGGAGCTTATGTCCTACAATCGTATAATGAACCTTATGCTCGGTTAGAGCCGTCGTCCATTCGGCAAACCGTTCCACATCGGGATCGCCGATTCGCACAATAGCGACATGCTTCGTATCCGGTACGAGGACCGTATCGGCCATGCTGAGCGCGGGAGATTTTTTGTCGGATTTCACTTCCATATTCTCTTCGGGTAGTGGAGCTCCGATGTGATGGGCAACCGCTTCCGCCAAGCCGCGGTCGATATGATTCAGCAAGGCGACTGCGTTTGCTTTTACGGAACTCGATTTGCATTTTCCGAGCTCGAAGCGGAAAGCCTTCTTCACATGCTCCTGTTCGTAAGGAGCGAGGCTGTTGTAGAAAAGCTTAGCCTGCGAGTAGAAGTCGAGAAAGCTCTCGCTGCGACCTCTTATTTTGTGCCCGTCAATCCGCTCTTGATAATGCTCATAACCGCCTTGCCGAGCTGGAACCGGCTCAGGCTGGTTGGCATTGAGGCCGTTCCGATGATAGCTTGTTTGCCCCTCATGAATGGTCATCTGGTGCATGCCGTCGCGTTGATTGTTATGGAACGGGCACACCGGCCGGTTAATCGGAATTTGGTGGAAGTTAGGGCCGCCCAACCGGGACAGCTGAGTGTCGGTATAGGAAAATAACCGCCCTTGCAGGAGCGGGTCGTTCGAGAAATCGATGCCGGGAATGACATGACCGGGGTGGAAAGCCACCTGTTCCGTCTCCGCAAAAAAATTGCTCACATTTTTGTTCAAGGTCATTTTACCGACCCGTTTCACGGGGACGTCCTCTTCCGGCCACAACTTGGTCGGATCTAGCAGATCAAAGTCGAACTTATGCTCATCCTCTTCCCGAATTAGCTGCAAACCAAGCTCCCACTCCGGATATTGCCCCCGCTCGATGGCTTCATATAGATCCTCTCTATGAAAGTCGGGATTTTTGCCCGCGATTTGCTGAGCTTCATCCCAGACGAGGGAATGTATTCCCAAGACGGGCTTCCAATGAAATTTTACGAAATGCGATCGTCCCGCCGCGTTCACCAAACGGAAGGTATGCACGCCGAAGCCTTCCATCATGCGCAAGCTGCGCGGAATGGCACGGTCGCTCATAACCCACATGACCATGTGGGCCGTCTCCGGATTCTGCCCGATAAAATCCCAGAAGGTATCATGCGCGCTGGCCCCTTGCGGGATTTCATTATGCGGCTCGGGTTTCACGGCGTGGACGAAATCCGGGAACTTGATGGCATCCTGGATAAAGAAAACCGGCATGTTATTGCCCACCAAGTCAAAGTTGCCCTCATCCGTGTAAAACTTCGTAGCGAATCCGCGCACGTCCCGAACGGTATCATTTGATCCCCGTGAGCCTTGAACCGTGGAGAAGCGCACGAATACGGGCGTGATTTTGGACGGGTCCGTAAGGAAATCCGCCTTCGTATAGTCTTCTAAGGATTCATACAGTTGAAAAAATCCGTGAGCCCCAGTGCCGCGCGCATGCACGATTCGTTCGGGAATGCGTTCATGATCGAAGTGAGTCATCTTCTCGCGGAAGTGGAAATCTTCCATAAGTGTAGGTCCGCGGTGTCCCGCCTTTAATGAAAACTCGTCCTCGGCTATTTTCAACCCCTGGTTTGTCGTCAAGCCATGTTTCTCTTCATTGTTAACGGTGTACTTCTTTAATTGCTCCGTTTTCTTATTATCCATAGAAACCCTCCTAGCCGTATTTGTTCGCATGCAGAGCCTTACGTTCAAATACCCTGTTGGCCAGGATTTAATCATCTGGTTGAAGAAAAAGAAGACCACCCGGCTAAAGCGGGATGGCCTTCTTGTAAGCCTGCTGCTTCGTTATTCCTGATCCCTCTGGAAACCCAGATTGATCGCGTCCAGCAGGCGATGCGTCTTATCGCAGCTATACTCCCAGAACATGATGCCCGCGAGCCCTTGGCTTATCACATACTCGCATTTGCAGCGAAGCGATTGCTCGTCTTCATAGGAGATAAAGGTTGACCCGTCGAACAAATACGGCGCGCAAGCCTCGTTGTCCCAGTACCGGATGAAGCCTTGCTTGTTTATGTAGTCAGCGTCTAATTCGGTGAAGGAAGGACCGTATCCCCCTGAGGTGCCGGCCATTTGGTGAAGGCCGTTATTGCGGCCCGGCACGCCGCTCCACTTGCGGGAGTAAAAGGCAGCGCCTATGACGATTTTGTTCCTAGGCACCCCGGCGTTAGCGAATATGCGAACGGAGGCATCCACGCTGATGCGGAACAAATCCCCGGTTGGCGTATGCAGATTGGTGTGATGGCCGGTGAGCACTTGGAAGCCGCCGCGCATATCGTAGGTCATCAGCTGCACGTAGTCCAAATACTGCTGCACCTTGTCCATCTCCGTGCCATCGACGTAGTACTGATCTGCACCGGCTGCAATCGTGAGCATATAATGACGGCCGTCTTCGGAGCCTTGGGCATCAAGCGCCTCCCGGATTGCCCGGAGCAGCAGCGTGAAGTTCTCTTTATCCGCCGGACTTGAGGCAATATCCGCTTCGCCGTAACAAGGATACTCCCAATCCAGGTCAATTCCGTCGAAAGGAAGCGTGCGAATAACCCGGACGGCCGAAGCCGCCATCTTTTGCCTGCCCGTTTCGGTCGAAGCCGCTTCGGAGAAGCCGCCAGCGCTCCAGCCGCCGACGGACAGGAGGATCTTCAGCTCCGGATGCTCTCTTTTGATGGCGCGGACGGCTTGAACTTGCTTCAAATGCTCCGTGACGATCTCATCCTGCCGGACATGGCCAAAGGCCACGTTGATATGCGTCAGCTTCCGCAGGTCCTCGCGTGTCATCTCGGGGAGCGCAGAGTCGCTTACATAACCTACTTTATAGTAGTGGTTTCCCATGGTTGGTTAGCTCCGTTCTTTTTATTTGTGAGGAATGAGGTCCGTTATGGTTTGCATGGCTTCCTTGACGTTTCCGATTCTGTACCCGGAGGCGGCATAACGAATTTGATCTTGGCGGTCCAGGGCGAACAAATGCGGGAAGCCCGCCTCGCTTGCCAATGCTTGGTTGGATGTCGCCGGCAAGGCAGCATGGCTTATATCCCAGACGAATACGGTACGCGAAGGCAGCTTCGGATAATCGGCCGGGTTAAAGGATGCGGTCCGCTCCAATTCGCCGGTAAGCAGGATAATTGGCGTTCCAAGCTTATTAAGCGGTTCGGCCAGCTCCGTTAGCTCACGGAACAAATGCTTGGTTGGCTCCCGTTCCGGTTCAATCCAGGCCACAATAGCGCCGTCTGTTCCGAGTAGCTGCTCCAGCACGGCGGGCGAGCCGCCTGGCAGCTCAATAGCTCTGTTGCGGTCGAATGCGCCGAGTACCGGTATTTCGGTCGTCGCGTCCCGGAATGTCAGGGGGACTTCCGTTGTTTCGCCGGCCCGCACTTCGAAATACGAGAGGCGTACGCGCACTGTGCCGTCCTTCAGGCGGATGCCCGACGTCAACCGGTATTGGCCAGGCAGCACTTCAAACGGCTTGTCGTAGACGTCTTTCTTGCCGTGAGGATACGCTAACGTATGGTAGACATCGTTCTCCAGACGGGCAAAGGTGAAGTTCTCCGCATAGGAAGCGACCGGCCCCTCGTCCGCCGAATCGGCGTCCTTCATTAATCGCAATAGCCCCCGATCGGTAGGTTCCTGCTCGCCGCCGGAAGCTGTTTGATCCGCGATTACGGCGTCAAACCAGCTGGCCTGCTGCCAATATTGCGCTCTTTGCTCGCTCGGATGCAGGCGCGCCGGAATCCCAAGGCTTCGGCAGATGGCTACAAACATAATATCGAGCGAGTGCGGATCTCCTTGCTTAAGCTTATAAGTTCCCGCCGGATTTCCCCGTCCCTCGAGATTCGGCAGATCCGTCCAGACGCCGAAGTTCTCCTGCAGGCTGCGGGCAAGCAGTGAAGGATCGGCTTGGAATGAAGCGGCTTCCTCCGCCGTGAATGCAGCCTGGAACAGCTTCCGGTATGGAACCAGCATCTCGTGCTGTACCCGCGGACAAAGCACATAACGGACGAAATCGTCCTCGGCCAGCGTCCCGCGGCTTGCGAGCGCACCAATCAAATGGTCCTCAAGCACGGGGCGGAACGTATCAATCAAATCCTTGCCCCGCAGCGTTTCCAGCAAGCGCAGCGGCCATTCGCCGTAAGCGCCGGACTGCTCGCGCAAAAAGGCCGCAATCTCCCGGCTGTTGCCCCGCGCTTTCTGAATGACGCCCCATACGCGATCCGAAGGCAGTCCCGCCTCCTCCGCAAGCGAGGTCGCTTCCGACTCGGAGAGGAATGTTCCTTCGTACTTGGTCCGGCACTGCGTTCCTTCCTCCAGGCGGCTGTTATGCTGTTGAGTCTTAGCTTCCGTCAGTGCTTGGGCAGGCTCTCCCTCGCGCTCCGGAGGCGGAACCATATCGAAATTTATAAGGCCTGTCGGCTGCTTGGATGCCGTTAAGACAAGCTCCGCTAAGTTCAATTCATCATCCGCAACCGAGATTTTTGTCTCAGCCCATAGGCCGTCTTTCGCCGCACGGATGACGAGATCCCCAAGACCCGTCTTGAAGGAAACCTTGCCCTCGTTATCCGTTGGCACGATGGCAATCGGAAACAATTCGGCCATGTTGTACAGCTCGAAGCGAACCTCCGCACCCGCAACGGGGGCGCCTTGCGTATTTTTCACCACGGCCTGAACCGTTTGGGTCTGTGCATAGTTATCAAGCAGGTTGATCTCCGTGAACCATTCGTGGGCAAGGGTAATGTCCTCAGGTCCCGAATAATTGGCGAAAATTCGCGTGTTGACCAGCATAGCCCGGCGAGCGGGCGGCGTGAACCAGCCCTGGTCGAGCCGGGCTTCCGGCTCGCAGGCTCCGATATAGTGCCACTGCCCGTCGGCCCATGCTTCCACCCAGGCGTGGTTATCGTCGCAGTGGGCCCAGCGCGGCGTATACACCTGGCGGGCGGGAATGCCGATGCTGCGCAGCGCGGCTACGGCAAGCGTTGATTCTTCGCCGCAGCGTCCGCGCGCGTTCCGAATCATGGAGAGCGGCGACAGCGTGCGCAGATCGCTGCCGATATAGGTTGCTTTCTCCTGGCACCAGTAATTCGTCTCCAATATGGCCTCAGCCATGGATAGATGCGCTGTACGCTCCGCTAATTCGCGGTATAGGATGCCGCGCGAATCCTCGATGTTTTCCGTATTAACCCGGTAGGGCAGCACAAAATGCAGGAAGAGCTCATCCGGAACGCTTGCGCCCCAAGGCACCTTGCTGCGTATATTCAGCGTCTGGCGCACATGGCTTAAGAATAAGGAGCCGTCGTAATCCGCCATGTCGTTAACCGGCATGTACGCGAACAGGTACTTTAAAGCCCATCTTTCTTCCTCCGTCAGTGCCTCTTGGAATATCCCAAACAGCTCTTGCAGCCGAGCCGTGCCAAGCTCCTGCTTCAAACGGAATTTCCGTTCAATTTGCTCCAAAGCCTCTTGATCCAGAGAGAATATCGTTGATCCAACTGTCATTGGGATTACTCCTTCCATAGCTTTCCGTCTTCGCGGATGCAGAACACCGATTGCCGGTCCGCGGAAGGCGCTTTAATCTGAAATAGACTGCTTGTCGTTTCGATAACGGGCACAATGCTCCAAGAATCCTCGCCCGTTAGAAGCTTCGCGTCGCTTATAAATTCACCATGCGCCTCGAAATAGTTGCGCTGCCGGTAATAGAGCCGGCGCAGCTCCCATTTGATCCCCTCGTCGGCCGGAAGCTCAAAGACCGAAGGTTCGCCGTCCCCATCCGTGAATACGACGTATCCCCACAGCTCCGGATAATGCATATTGATAATTCCCATTGGCGACCACACCCAATTATCTTCGGGATAGGGCTTGCCCGTCTCCGGATTCACCGTTTTGCGGTACTCGCCTTCGCGCACCTCGGCCTGCCACTCCACGCGCGAGAAATTAACGCGCCAGAACTCGCCGGCGGCCGGCGGTCTTCCTTCTGCCGCGCATTCGCGAAGGCTGGTCCATGGCATCGCGACTTCGACGCTCCATTTGCGGTTGTCCGCGTTAGGGTTATTAAGCTCCCCGTCGATATGCACGGCGGTCTTCAGACCCGCAATATCCCAGCCGTTAACCGGCGGGCCCCCGTCCCGGTAGGGCTTAATCAGAAGCAAATCCCAAACCGTATTCAGCGCATTAATCTCAAATTCGTAGTAGTTATGGCTGTCGCCGTCGGGATCGATGAAAATCTCGAAATCATTGTCGTAAAAAATGACCGAATCGCGCTCCGTCAGCGTCGCCCAGATCTGATCCTCGATTAATTCCGCCGCAAAGTAGAAATACTCGTCATCCCACAGCATTTTGACCCGCGTCTGCTTGGCGGGCTTGGGCCGGAGATCTCCCTCGATATCGACAAAATCGCCGGTCCACTCGGCAGCCTCCCAAAACGGCTTGTCAACGCGGCCGTCCAGCTTAAGGGGACCCGACGCGCGTCGGCATAGATAGTGTTCTGGCGAGTAAGCGATATTCGGCTCCGGCACTCCGCTTTTGTTCATCATTCATCCTCCGTATCTGTTTTACGTTCAATCGCGCTATGGGCAAAAAAATAAAAAGTTGATATGATTGTAAAAAAAATATTAACGCAGGACGTACAGGAGGCAGGAAGTTTGAAGAAAAACTACTTTAAATCAAAGCTTTTCCTGAAATACATCTGGTCCTACATGTTCATCTTGCTAATTCCCCTCGTACTCATGACTATTTTTATTTACGAAAATGCCGTCAGCAGCCTTCGTTCCGAAATCGAACAATCCCGGCTAAACCAGCTGACGCAGGCCATGGTCATCGTGGACGGCCGGATTAAGGAACTGAGCGAGATTGCGTCCCGCATCTCCTATGACACCCGGCTTACGCCCTATCGCGTCCATGACCCGATCTACAGCGGCGAAGCCATTCAAGGCCTGGATCAATACAAATCAACCAGCTCGATGATCGGCGAATTGCTGCTCTATTTCCACAAAGACGAGAAGATTTATTCCAGCAAAGGTCTCTACGATTTTGGCGTGTTCGCCACTTCCTTCAGCTTTGAAAGCTGGCCGGCGGACAAGCTGTACCACGATTTGAATTCGGTCAAATATCCGACGATGCGGCCGGCCGACACGGTTGTCAAATCTTCGAATATCGCGGAAAGCATGCTGGCCTATCTGATCCCGATCACGCCGAACAGTCCCACGCCGCATGGCACGGTCATGTATCTGATTCGGGAATCCGAACTCACCAGCCTGATCGATTCCATCCTAGGAAACTATCAGGGCCTCACCTATATTCTCGATAATGAAGGACATATTCTGGTCGACAACCGTCAAGGGGAGGCCATGACCAGTTCGGCGGCCAAATCGCTGATTAACCTGGAACCAGGCATTCACGAGCAGACGATTAACGGCAAAGCGCATTCCGTCGTGTCCGTCAAATCGCAAAAAAACGGCTGGACGTACGTTACGGCAATGCCAAGCGCGCAATTCTTCAGCAGCGTGCTGCATGTGCGAAGCTTCATCATTATGCTGTTCTGCATCGTTGTCCTTGTCGGGGCGGCCATCGCGCTTGTGCTCGCCAGAATGCAGTACCAGCCGATCTCCACGCTGGTCGAATTCGCTGCCTCCAAGAGGAAAGACAACCGTGCGAGAGGCGATGTCCCGGATCGCGGCAACGAGCTGGACCGGATCAGATCGGCGCTGCAGGAATACAGCTCGCGCATTGATCTTCAGGAACCGTTTGCCCGCAATCACTTATTGTCGATGCTGCTGAAATACGGCAATGTCCATCCCGAATTGCAGCATGCGTTTGATCTCCGTTTCGACCGCTCGAATCATTTCGTGGCGGTCATCGGATCGGGCGACAACGGAGGCTCTCCAACCGAGAGGCAAGAGAGGGTCAAGCTGCTCAACCAGATCGAGTTCCCGGAGCTGCTAGCGGTCGGGTACGGAGTTGAGCTGCCGCAGCTGGACCAGTTAGGGATAATCTTCAGCTTCGATCTGGACGGGGAGGAGGCCGAAGCGTTCAACCGCGTACGCGAGATCGTTGAGGCCATGCGAAGCAGGCTCCATGCCATCTCGGACGATATCCCGATGATTGGGGTCGGTACCTGCTACGACAGCCCGGACCAGCTGAACCAATCCTTCATCGAAGCCTGCTCGGCCTACGAGCTCCGCTCTTCAGCCGAGCCGGGCGCCATTACGTATTTCGAGAAGCTGTCCGATGCGCCGCAGCACGCGGACTGGATACCGAATAATACGCTGATGAAGCTTGCCCAAAGCTTGAAGCAGGGCAGCTACGACGTCGCGGTGCCCATTATCGGCTCGGCGTTCCAGAACCTGCAGACGACGCCGCAAGTGTCCGCTTTGCTTACGCGCTGCATATGCTTTGACCTGTTGAATACGATGCTTAAGACGGCTACCGAGCTCGGCATCCACAGCGTTGCCCTGGATATGGCTCCGGCCGCGATCTACGGCAATTCCCTGGACGAGATTGAACGCACCTTCCTGAACCTGGCTTCGCGCATCTGCGCTCAAGTGGAGCAGAATAACCGGAAGGAAGAGCATTCCCTGATGGACCGCATTGCCGCCTATATCGACGAGAGATATACGGATTATTCGCTGAGCCTCGAATCGGTCGCCTTCGCGTTCAGCGTCTCGCCATCTCATGTCAGCCGTTCCTTCAAGGAGAAGATCGGGACGAATTTCATCCAGTATATCTGGCAGAAGCGGCTTAATGTGGTGATTCAGCAGCTCAAGACGACCAGCGATCCGCTGAAGGACATCATTCTTCGCGTCGGCTACCAGGATACGCCCAACTTCACCCGCAAGTTCAAGAAGGAAACCGGCTATACGCCCGGACAATACCGCAAGCTGTTCTCGGAGAACGAACAAGCGCGCCGAATGTCCGAATTTGAAGAGGAATAATGCAATAGCCAACCCCCGGCCAAGTGGCCGGCAACGGTTGGCTATTTGCTTGTTACCTTGTTACAATGTTTTATTTGTTCCAGCTGTCGTAGGCGCTTTGGTAAAGCTCGACAATTCGGTCGCTGCCCATTTTTTTAAGCTGCGCTACATACTTGTCCCAATTGGAAAGCGGCTCTTGTCCGGTTACGAACTTCGCTTCCATCTGCGTCACGTACGTGCCCAGGTCAGCCAGCAGCGCCGTTGCTTCCGTCTGCTGCTCGTTCGTCAAGTAGACGTACGGGAACGGTGCTTTGGCGATTGGCACCAGCTTCTCCGCGTTCTGCTCATCAAGCCAGAGGTCGAATTCGCTCTTCAGGCCTTTCGTCAGCTCGGAGGAGCTCATGCCCGGTGCCGGAATGCCGTAGTTTGGCGTCATGGTGCCGCGAACTTCCTCGCGGTCTTTGCCGCCCTCGACAGGCAGCCATTCTTTCTCGTGCGTTTCTTTGTTCTTATATTTCCACAGCGTGTTCTCCGGACCTTGCGAGAATAACGTCGCTCCTTCGTAGCCGTACAGATAGTCAACCCAGCGAATCGACGCTTCAGGCGACGGATTCGAGCTTGTGATGGCAAAGGTGCCGTTCGTGGAAAGGCCCGGATGCTTGCCGTATACAGGAGATCCTTCCACTTCGCTCTTCACCGGCGTCATCAGCGGATTGTCGCCGCTAGGCTCTCCGCCCAGCGTGAAGTACGGGAACCAGTCGTTAAACAAAGCGACTTGGTTGTTTGTGCCTTTTGCTTTCTTCTGATCGCCCGTTTGCGAGAACGTCTCGTGGTCCAGCAGTTCTTCCTTCCACAGACGGTTCAAGAACGTCAAGTAGCCTTTATAGCCTTCTTCTTGCGGCGTATAGTGGACTTTGCCGTCCTTATCGGCGTAATACACCTCGTTGTAGATGCCCCAGAAGCCGAGGAAGTACATGCGCAGATCGTCGAGCTTAACGGAAGTAAGCGGAATTTCGTCCTTCTTGCCGTTGCCGTTCGGATCTTCTTCTTTGACTCGTTTCAAATAGGTGTACAGCTCTTCGGTTGTCTTCGGCTCTGCCGCGTTCAACGCTTTCAGGAACTTGCCGTTGTACCACATCGGGCCGCGATACCATACTGCCGACAGGTCAATATTCGGCAGGGAATAGATGTGACCGTCCGGCGTTGTATAGGACTTGCGGATATCCGGATGCTCATCGAATATTTTCTTGAGGTTTGGCGCGTAACCTTCATCGATGTACTTCTCGAGCGGCACGAGAACGCCTTGCGTTCCGTACGTAACTTGCTCGGCAGACGTCAGTTCCGCCGCATAGAACACGTCCGGCAGATCGCCGCTCGCGAATACGAGGTTCTTCTTCGTTGCGAAGCTGTCGACCGGCGAATTCTGGTATTCCATATGAATGCCCGTCAACTTCTCCATCTCTTGCAGGACCGACATCTTGTTCCAATCGGCAACGCCGACGTCCTGAGACATCATCTTAAGCGTCAGAGGCTTGTCTACGATCGGGAAGCCGTCTTTTTTTATGCCTCCGTCCGAGACGTTGGCGCTTGAGCCGGAGTTCGCGGCACCGTTGTTACCGCCGTTAGAATCCGAGCTGCAGGCTTGAAGCAGTGTTGCGGATGTTGTGAGGCTTAGGAGGATCAATGATGTCTTGCGAAACTTTGTCATGACAACAACTCCCTATATCATATTGGTTTGCATATGGCCAGACCGAATCAGCCTTTGACTGAACCGATCATAACACCCTGAACGAAATAACGCTGTAGAAACGGATAAATTGCGATGACGGGCACCGTCGCCACGATGATGACGGCGTACTTAACGAGGGCGGCAATCTCCGCCTTGCTGTTGAGCGCGGAAGCGGTGGAGGAGTCCATTGCTCCGCTCCCTTGAGCAGCCGTCTCCTGCAGAACGAGAATTTGACGCAGCACCAGCTGCAGCGGATATTTCGCCGCGTCGTTCAAATAAATGAGAGCCGAGAAGTAGCTGTTCCAGTTGCCAACCCCGTAGAAGAGAGCCATAACCGCAATAATCGGCATCGATAACGGCAGGACAATTTTCATGAACAGCCGCAGGTTGGTGCAGCCGTCAATCTGCGCCGCCTCCTGCAGCTCCCTGGGAAGGGTGCTCTGGAAGAAGGTGCGGGCAACGATTATATTCCAGATGGAGGCGGCCGACGGAAGGACGATCGCCCAGATCGTGTTGATCATGTGCAGCTTCTTAATGAGCAGGTATGTCGGAACAAGTCCGCCGCCGAAGAACATCGTGACCATAAACAGTCCCATGAAGATATTCCTGCCGGTAAAATCCTTGCGGCTGAGCGCATACGCCGCGGGCAGCGTCACCGCAAGGTTAATCGCCGTGCCGACGACGGTATAGAGAATCGTGTTGCCGTAACCGATCCAAATGTTCGAATTCTCAAATACCCTTTTGTAGCCGTCGAACGTGATTCCCTTCGGCCATAACCACATTTCGCCCGAGCCGACAAGCTTTGGATTGCTGATGGAAGCGCTGATCATATAGATGAGCGGATAAAACACGATAATAAATGCCAGAAACACGAAAATGTAGTTCATGACCAGAAATACTTTATCCCTGCCGCTTTCCTTTACGCTTGCTATCATGCTTAAATGCTCCCCTCTCTACCACAAGCTGTTATTGCTCATGCGCCGAACGACCTGATTGACCGTAATTAGCAGCACCAAGTTAATGACGGAGTTAAACAATCCGATGGCCGTCGAGAAGCTGTACTGGGCGCTCACAAGTCCCGAGCGGTAGACAAATGTCGAGATTACGTCCGACGCGGTCATGTTGAGCGGGTTTTGCAGCAATAAGATTTTCTCGAAGCCGACGCCAAGCAGGCTGCCCATGCTCAAGATAAGCAGAATGGTCATGGTAGGCATCAGAGTCGGGATGTTGATATGACGGACGCGCTGGAACCGCGTAGCGCCGTCAATAATGGCAGCCTCGTGAAGCCCGGGATCAACGCCCGACAGCGCAGCCAAATAAATAATGGTGCCCCAGCCCGCGCTCTGCCATACATCCGAGAGGACATACATGGTTTTGAACCATCGCGGATCGGTAAGGAAGTCCGGCGATTTGAAGCCGAGTCCTTCTATAATGTTCGTTACGATGCCCGTAGATGGCGACAGGAAGGTAATGATCATGCCCGCCATGACGACCATCGATATAAAGTGAGGGGCGTAAGTGACCGTTTGCGCTATTTTCTTGAAGTAGCCGTTCCGGATTTCATTAAAGGCAAGGGCCAAAATGATCGGAATCGGAAAGCCGACGGCTAAGGAATATAAACTGATGCTAAGCGTGTTCCATAACAGGTCCCAGAAGTAATAGGAATGAAAGAAGCGCACGAAATGGTCGAAGCCGATCCACGGACTCCCCGTAATTCCTTTAGTGGGAATGAAGTTTTTAAATGCGATTTGAATGCCGTACATCGGTCCGTAACAGAAAATAAGGAAGTAGAGCAGTGCCGGGGTAATAAAGAGGTACAGCTCCCAGTTTCGGACGATCCCTTTCCACGTCTTCGCGCCTTTTGTTGTCTGTTTTGTAGTCAACGCCGGACTACCGGCCACAGCCGTTCTTGTATCCTGCATAGGACCGCTCCTTTCGCCATTCTTCCCGATTTGGTTATCCGTCCTCAGGCCGTCGACTCTGCGACAAGCAAGAGGTGACAACGCTTACACCATTACGATAGCGGAGTATCCGAGCCAGCGTAAATATGTCGTTTTGGGCGAACCCCAAAAGCGCGCAACCATAGGCTCCGCGGACATTTGACAAGTGCGGGTGACAAGCGGACAATGTGTCGTTTTTGACCCTAAACGGGCAGTGTTGGAGAGTCCATCAAATTTGGCCAATAGACTTTTTCTATGCGCGAAAAGGGGAGGGAGGTCAAACGAAACAAACCACTCCCGGCAAGGGAGTGGTTTGTTGGCTGTACGGTATTTATTCATCTGTTCTCGGTCTTCCGCAAATGCCCTTTGGCACATCTTCATACTTCTTCGCATAGTATTCCTTCCTGGAAGTTATCTGTTGCAAAGCTCCTGCCAATTGATCCACTTCCGCAAAGGTGTTGTAGAAGCTTAAGCTAATCCGGACTAAGCCCGGAGAAGGGATGCCGGGATCGTTCCTTATCTGATCCATCCGTTCATCGCTCAGCTGCAAGAGCTTCTGTACGCAGGAATACGCGCAGAAAAAGCCGGCTCTAACGGATATGCCAAACTCGCCTGCCAAGATGTGCGCGATATCCTGGTGATGCAGCCCATTCATGGCAAACGACAATACGCTCACTTGCGGCAGGTTATCGTCCAGAGCATGAAATAGGCGCAAGCCGTCAATGGTGCGCAGCTTATCCAGCGTATAACTCATGATTTGCTGCTCATATTCCTTAATCGTCTCCAGATTAAGCTGCTGCAGGGTGCGAATGGCCGTGTTTAAAGCTACAATTCCCATCACGTTAGGCGTTCCGCCCTCGAACCTTTCGGGCGCCACGTTCCATTGAACAAAAGACTTCAAAGCAATTTGGACCGTTCCGCCGCCTTTAAGCATCGGTTCCGCTTCCCGGAAGTCATCTTTTCCTCCAATTAATACAGCCGTTCCAAACGGGGCATACAATTTATGTCCCGTGAATGACAGGAAGTCGATATTTTCCGCCGGGTTAAGCCGTATCATTTCAATTGTTTCATGTGGAACAAATTGAGCGGCATCGATATGTATTTTTGCCCCATATCGATGGGTTAGTTCCGCCGCTTCATAAATCGGATTGATGCTGCCTGTTACATTCGATGCCCCCGTTATAGAGACTAATGCGACTTGTCCCTGCAAGGCCGCAAGCTTTGCTTGCAGATTCTGCAAGCTGACTTGGCCGTCTTCATTAACCGCAATGTATTCCACCTCAAAGTGGGTCCTCCAAGGCAGATCATTCGAAATATGCTCCATTTCGGATACCAAAATTATTCGTTTATCCGTGGTTTGATGCCTAATATGCGAGAGCAAATGGATGGACTCCGTGCAGTTCTTCGTGAACACAACCTCGTGTTGATTTTCTTTGCCGCCTACAAAGCTCAATACATTTATGCGCGTTCGCTCGATGATTTCCGCTGAACGCGTAGACTTGTAGCCTTTTCCCCGGCCAACGGACGAATACCAAGGCGCGAATTGTTCAATAGCCGTTAGAACGCTCTTAAATGGGGGAGTAGTAGCGGCATTGTCGAAATTAATCCCCTTGATGAAACGTCCATCTTCTAAGGGAATTTTTTCGTCCACTCCAACGATCAAGTCTCTCAGCTTGTTTTGCTGTCTGGATTGCGTCCGTTTGGCAAGGAATTGTCTCATAATAAGCCTCTTTTCGGAATAGTGCATTATTTAAACCCGTAGGAGCGGATGATTCTCGTAATCGGATTATTGTTCGTGACGCCAAAGAGAATTGCTCCTATCGCAATAAACGAAGAGAAGCCCGTTCCCCACCAAGGACCGAGGAAGGAGAGGGGCAATGACAACAGCAGCAGGAATCCCAAGACCAAATTGTAGATCCTCTCCGCGCTCCATTTGCTGCCGATCGTCTCCGTCTCGATTTCTCCTTGCCACTGCGCCATACCGCCTTTGAAGTTAAATACCTTGTCATGGGATTTGGCTAACTGCTCTGATGCCCTTCGGCCGACATAACAAACGATCACCACTTCTTCCTCCTCCGCAACCTTGGGCGTTCTCGACCAGGAGGGATAAGGGATATTGATTGCTCCTTTTATATGGCCGCGTTCGAAGCTTCTAGGCGTTCGAACATCAATTATTTTTAAGCCGCCTTTTTTATTTAGCTTTGCTTGTAATTGTTGAAAGGTTAAATCCGTCACGGTTCCCATCCTGCTTCCTCCTTTGAAAATCCCATTACACAAACGGCTTGCGTTCTCGCTCCATTCTGAGAATCACTTCCGGAGCAGCGAGGAGCAGCACGATCGCCCCGTAAAGCCCAATCATATAGCTGGTTACATAGGCGATGCCGAGTACTTCGTGCAGCACGAAGGTGAGCAGATGAATCAGCATGTTCGTAAAGCAAAAGGCGTAGCTGCGGATCATCCACCGGCGGTGCTGGGCAACCCGTTTCTTCCAGATCTGGACCATCGCCGTTGTCGTTATGGCCAGCCAGATCAGATTTAGCAGATTGAAGCCCATGCTGCTTATTTTCCCTCCCGTTGCATAAGGAGCCATGTATCCGGAGGTCAGCACGACCAGCAGCACGGACGATACATAAACATAGCCGTTCAAGCGATGCAGCCGGCGGTGCTTCTCATAGCTGCGCGCCCAGAAGTTGAGGAGACCCGATGCCATGGCCACGCAGGCGAACGCGACATGAAAGTACATGACCATTAACCAGCTTGGCGTGTTTAACTCACGCGACAGATCTGTCTTGTGACGAAGAAAGGTCTCGGCACCAGGATCAATAATGTAATTGTTGATCCCCGCATACAGGATATAAATGACGCAAACGCACGAAATCAGCTTATAGAAGGATAAATGCTTACCCATGAGTTCTCCATGACCCCCTTGTATAATCCGTAGAATAACAGGAGAGTCTCTCGAATGAAGCGCACAAAAGATCACAAAACAATAAACAAACCGTCACAATATGCGCGGAGCCCGGATTTTTTTGGGACGAAGATGATACACTTTGATTAGGGATTGACTTGGAGCGAAGGCGGGATCGGCATGATTGAAGAATCGGTAATCTTGGTCGTGGACGACGACCAGAGCATCGTTGAATTATTGAGGGACTTTCTGGAGAATGACCGCTTCCGGGTCGTGACGGCGAGCGATGCGGATGAAGCATGGACGATGTTCCGGCAAAATGCCATTCACGGCATTATCCTGGACATCATGATGCCGGGACAGAACGGATTTGATCTCTGCCGGCGCATTCGGGCGGAGAGCAGCGTTCCCATTCTGTTCTTGAGCGCGCGAAGCGAAGACGTGGACAAGATTCGCGGACTAACCCTCGGGGGAGATGATTATATCGTCAAAACCGCTTCGCCCGGCGAGATCGTTGCGCGGGTAAAGGCTGTTCTTCGCCGCACGGGAGCACCGCAATCCAGTAAGGGCCAAGTGCTTGATTATGGCCGTATTAAGCTGGATATGGCTACGAGAGAAGTATGGGCAGATCAAGCAAGCGTCGCATTAACGCCGAAGGAATATGAGCTGCTGCGATTGTTCATGGAGCATCCGAAGCAGGTATTTACTTATGATCAGCTGCTGCAGAAATTCTGGGACGGCATCGGAGATAAACATACGATTCGCGTTCATTTGAGCCGTCTGCGCGAGAAGATTGAGCTAAATCCCGATCAGCCGCAGCATCTTATCAATATATGGGGAATCGGCTATCGCTTCGAGGGTGGTGGGTAATATGCATAAGCTTCGTCTTCGCACTTATTCCTTGCTCGGCTTGGGGCTTCTTTTGCTGCTGCCATGGCTTTTCTTCGTTGCTGCCTTTTTCATCATGACGCAATCGCTGCATATTAGAGAGGACCGGCCGGATTCTTATGCGGTTCCCATGGCTGCTGCCTTTGGGGGTCTGCTGGTCGCCTTTGTTATCATCGGCTTGCGAATGAGGGGGCTGCTCCTGAAGCCGCTTGAAGGACTGGGCTTGGCAGCCCGGAAGGTTGCGGGAGGCAAGTGGGACGTTGAGCTGCCTCAATCGGCCATTCGCGAGATCGCCGATGTTCGGGACGGGTTCGAACGAATGGTGAGCGGGCTTCAAGACTCGCAAGGGAAGCAAGCAAAGCTGGAGGAGGAACGGCGATTCATTATCGCCGCCGTAGCGCATGACTTGCGGACGCCGTTGTTTGCCTTGCGTGGCTATTTGGACGGGCTAGAGCAGGGCATAGCGCAAACACCGGAGCAAATCTCGAAATATGTGGCCGTATGCAAGCAGAAGTCCGCGCAATTGGACCGGCTGGTCGAGGATCTCTTCACCTTTGCGAAGATGGAGTATCAGGAGGCGGAATTAAGCAAGAATGCGGCCAACTTTGGGGACATCATTCAAAAGTCGATCGAAAGCCTGGAACCGCAAGCGGATGTCAAGCAAATCTCGATCCTCGCTCAGTCCGTGCCGAATGATTATGTCATTCGGGCGGATTCGCATTTGCTGGAGCGCGCCATAAGCAATTTATTGGACAATGCCGTACGGCACACGCCGGAGGACGGACGTATTCTCCTTCAATATTGGAGGGAGCAAGACCGGGTATCCTTCACTATCCACGATTCAGGGTTGGGCTTTACGCTTGAAGAGCAGGAACAGGTATTTGAACCTCTATATCGGGGGGAGAAATCCAGAAACCGCGCGACAGGAGGCGCCGGATTAGGGTTAACCATATCCAGGCGAATCATTAGGCAGCATGGAGGAGAGTTGGCTGCAGCCAACCACCCGGCGGGAGGCGCGATTCTCTCGGGCTGGATTCCTGCTGAACGAAACGGCTGAGGCCATGAGGACTGCATGATCGTGGTATGATAAAAGGCAGAATGGAGGAGTAATAGTGGGAAATACGGATAAGTTTGAAATGATCGCCAATAGTTACGACACTCCCGAAAGAATCCATATTGCACAGGTATCCTCCGATGCCATTCGCGGTTATTTGGTTGACGCCAAGAGCAAGAACGCTATTGATTTCGGATGCGGAACGGGTCTTGTCGGAATGAACCTGTTGAATGAGTTTAACTCGGTGCTTTTTCTCGATACCTCACCCAACATGATTAATCAAATACGGCAGAAAATCACGGATTTGCGCCTTCAGAATGCAGATACGTTATGCTTTGATTTTGAACGGGAAGGGTTAACGGATTTGCGTACCGACTATATATTCATGGCGCAGGTGCTGCTCCATATCCCTGATGCCGAGCTCGTTCTAACCCGTTTATTCGATGTTCTCAACGACGGAGGACATTTGCTGATCGTGGATTTTAATAAAAACGAAAAGGTCGTGTCGGATCTCGTTCATAACGGCTTTGACCAAGCGGAACTAACGGAAATGATGACTAAAATAGGATACGGGAATATACAATCCAAAACCTTCTATCAAGCAAGTGTAATATTTATGGGACAAGATGCATCGATGTTTATTCTTGATGCACAGAAATAACCTGCCCTTTTACGCAAAAGCATGGGGAACCTCACCATTAACCGGCCAATAGATTTACCAGTAAAACTTTTTTTTGATATAATATTTGGTAGATTTATGGATTGGTTTTACGGAAACGTGGAATCCTGTTAATAGGAATAACGAGAGAAAAGAGGAATGGAAATGTCCTACGTCGTTGATTTTAAGAATGTGTCCACGGTTGGTTTGGAGTCTTCCCCTGTCGTAGAAACGCTTGCCGGTCTGCGGGCGAATGAAGCCAGGTATTTTATGACCAAGTACAAGCATGAATTTACGGTTGTGCCGGCGAGCGAGAGCCAGGAGAGCCTGGATTATGTGAACCGGATTCTGAAGGAAGAGCGTGGACTTGCGTTCGCGGCCAAGCCATTGGAAACATCGCAGTTCCAGGTGGAAAACATCAAGTTTACTTACGTTTTTTACGAGGACGGGCTTTCGCTTAATGTCATGTACACGGTGGATGATCCCAAGAAGCGGGCGGTTGGCTTCAAGCTCTCCGAGGGAATGGAAGTGCCGCAGGAGCTGGAAGGGAAATTCAAGTTTGCTAGACAGAAGTCCAAGCTGGCGGGGACGATCCGGGGCTCGTATTTTGTCATCAAAGGCGAATACTAATACGTTGTAAATACAGGAGCAAGGCCATTCCTTTTATAGAAGGAGTGGCCTTTTTGCCGTCTCATGCGCCGAATGGCATCATAAACTTCTTAAATCTTGTCAACAGTATGATTGACAAAACCTCGTTTTCCTTTTGTTGTTCTGGCGGCAGGCATGACTTACGATGATAGTAATCGGACGGCTTTGCCGGATCGATAAAAGAAAGCGATTTTATAGAGGAGGAACCCAAATATGCAGCAAGTGCAAAACAGTTCTCCAACCGGGGGAATTCGTGTGGGAGTCCAGAAGTTTGGACGTTTTCTCAGCGGTATGGTTATGCCCAATATTGGTGCTTTTATAGCATGGGGGATCATAACGGCGTTGTTCATTCCTACGGGATGGCTGCCAAACGAAACCCTTGCAAAGCTCGTTGATCCGATTATCAAATACCTGCTTCCGTTGCTGATCGGTTATACCGGCGGCACGATGATTCATAAGCAGCGCGGCGGCGTTATTGGCGCACTGATGACGATGGGCATTATCGTCGGCACGGAAATCCCGATGTTCCTCGGGGCCATGATTTGCGGACCGTTGGCCGCATGGGTGCTGAAGCAGTTCGACAAATCGATCGAGGGCAAAATCAAATCCGGCTTTGAGATGCTGGTGAACAATTTCTCGCTTGGTATTATCGGTGCCATTCTTACTTTAATTTCTTATACCGGCGTTGGTCCGGTTATCGAACAGCTGACCAAAGTTTTATCGAACGGCGTGGAGTTCCTGGTTAACCACAACCTGATCCCGCTGGCCAACCTTATTATTGAACCGGCCAAAATCCTGTTCCTCAACAATGCCATCAACCATGGCGTGCTGAGCCCAATCGCCTTGGAGGAAGCATCCCGGACAGGACAATCGATTCTCTTCATGCTTGAATCGAACCCGGGCCCTGGCCTTGGCATTCTGCTGGCGTATATGATTGCCGGCCGCGGTACAGCCAAGCAATCCGCTTCCGGCGCAGCCATCATACATTTCTTCGGCGGGATTCACGAGATTTATTTCCCTTACATTCTGATGAATCCGCGTTTGATTCTGGCTGTCATTGCCGGCGGCGTAACCGGTACGCTGACCTTCTCGATGTTTGGGGCCGGTCTTGTTGCTCCTCCTTCGCCGGGCAGTATCTTCGCTTATGTTGCAATGGCGCCTAAGGGCGGTCTGCTCGCAGCTCTCAGCGGGGTTGTAACAGCGGCAATCGTCTCGTTTGTTGTGGCGGCGCTGCTGCTCAAGACCTCCAAGAAAGAAGCCGAGGACGGGGAAGACCTGGAGCAAGCCGCGGAGAAAATGAAGCAAATGAAGGCGGCGGGCACGACGGCAGCTGCGGCAAACGCGGTTGCGGCAGGGGCGGCGATGGAAGCGGGCGCACAAGTCTCGCAGCCG
This sequence comes from Paenibacillus glycanilyticus, assembly GCF_023715145.1. GTDB lineage: Bacteria > Bacillota > Bacilli > Paenibacillales > Paenibacillaceae > Pristimantibacillus > Pristimantibacillus glycanilyticus_A. The sequence continues at coordinate 133,748 of NZ_JAMBNP010000003.1, forward strand.
GCCGACGCGGCGGACCAGACGCTCAAAGCCAAAGAGGATGTTCATAAAATCGTCTTCTCCTGCGATGCAGGCATGGGTTCAAGCGCAATGGGCGCATCGATTCTGCGGAAGAAAATGAAAGCCGCCGGTTCGGAGATTACCGTAACCAATACGGCAATCAGCGATATTCCGGGCGATGCGGACATTGTCATCACGCACAAAACGCTCACGGAGCGGGCTAGAATTCAGGCCCCTAACGCAGAGCATATCTCCATTGATAATTTCCTGAAAAGTCCGGAGTATGACAAGCTCGTCGACCGGCTCTCGTAAGGGATCCTTTCTCCTCAAGGCTGCTGGCGTCGGAAATGTTTTTCCGGCGCCCGGGGCCATTCTATCGTTATAGGAAGGGTTTTGCGAAATGCGTATATCCAGCCGATCCCGCCGGATTCTTGAATTATTGCTCCGAAGCGATCAAGACCTGACGGCGGCTCAGATCGCGGCAGAGATTCAGGTTAGCTCAAGAACGGTACATCGCGAGTTAGCTGCGGTAGAGGAGATACTAAGGGCCGAAGGTGCGGAACTGCTTAAAAAATCGGGCTCGGGCATACGCCTGAAGGGCGATGAGGCGAAGCTTAAGCGAATAGCCGCGCTTGTCTCCGTGCCCGAGGATTTCGAGTTTTCGCCGGAGGAAAGACAGATTTATCTGTTATGCCTGCTTCTGGAGAGTGCCGAGCCGGTCAAGTTATTTACGCTCGCGCATGAATTCAAGGTAACCATTCCTACCGTAGCTCACGATCTGGATGAGCTTGACGGCTGGATAAGCAAATATGGAGCTTTATTGATTCGGAGAAGAGGTTATGGCGTAGAGCTGACCGGCGAGGAAGAGCAGCTTCGGGAGATGATCCGTCAGCTTATTACGCTGCGGCTTGACGATACGGAGCTGATTGCCAGCCGGGTTGAGCCTCCGCTTCATCCGCTCGACCGGCGCTTGTTCACTCTGGCGGGACAGTCGGAGATGGCGGCCGTCGAGCGCATCTTATGGGGCTGGGAAGAGCATGGGGGCAGCCGGTTGAGCGAGGACTCCTATACCGAGCTGTTAATCCGGCTGTCGATTGCGCTGCGGCGAATCCGGGCGGGATACTCCGGGCTGCAGCAAGGCGGAAACGCCACAACGCATTTCGAAGCCGACGCCGTGTACCTTGCGGACCGGCTGGCAGAGCTTACGGGGCAAGACATGACGCCGGCCGAGACGGCTTATATCGGCAGGCTGCTGCGATCGGCGCAGACAAATGATCTCTCCGTATTGCCTGCAGACGATCTGGCGTTAACCGAAACGGTTCGTTCCCTGATCGACCGCGTGCAGAGCGCTATGGGGGCGGATTACGACAAGGACCGCTCTCTGCGCGACGGGTTGTTCCTTCACTTGAAGGATGCCTTGCAGCGGCTGAAAGAGGGGACGAATATCCGCAATCCGCTGCTCGATCAGATCAAGAAGGATTATGCCTCCTTGTACAGGATCGTTCGCAAAGCGGCGGATCAAGTCTTCTCCGATGTTGTTGTGCCGGATGAGGAGATCGGATTCCTCGTCATGCATTTCGGAGCTTCGCTGGAGCGGCTGAAGCAGCTGCGGCACAATGTCCGTGCCATTCTGGTCTGCTCGAGCGGAATCGGCTCCTCCAAGCTGCTGCAGATTCGTTTGCAGAAGGAGCTGCCGGAGATTCAAATCGTTGACCGCGTATCCTGGTACGAGGCAACTCGTACGGGGAAAGACAAATACGATCTTATTATTTCAACGGTAGACCTGCCTCTTAACAGCGAGCAATATATGAAGGTTACTCCGCTCCTGACGCAGGCCGAGGCGGACCGGCTAAGGACGTTTGTCCAAACGGGACTGGGTCACAGGAGCGAGGGCGGGCTGGTCAAGGAAGAGAAGGCGGGTGCAGAAGCAACCACCTTCGAGCAGCTGGTCAGTCTTCAGACGACGCTGGATGAGATGGTGAGCCTGATCAAGCGCTTTGAGGTTGTAAGGGTCAAGGGGCAGAGCGGGGATTTGCCGGTTATTCTGCAAGAAGCCTGCATGCATGAAGAAGCCAAAGGCGTGCTTGCCGATGCCGGACTCGTCGCGCAGCGGCTTATGCAGCGCGAACAAAGCGGCAGCCAGATGATACCGGGAACCTCGGTTGCTTTGTTTCATACCCGGGGGGAAGAGATTATGCGGCCGTCCCTGTCGTTATACCGATTGGAAAAGCCGCTGACGGTTGAAGCCGGCTCTCCTTCGCGGTTAAGTCATTTCTTATTAATGCTGGCGCCGCGCACCTTATCCAAGGAAGCGCTGGAAGTATTAAGCGAAATAAGCGCCATGCTGCTCGATACCTTTATGATTGATTTGCTCGAAGCCGGCGAGGAAGCCGACATTCGAGACTATATAACCGTGCATCTTAGAATGTTTTTCAATATAAAAGCGGAAGCGAGTGACGTACAATGAGTATTCTGTCTACGAATAAAGTGAAATTGAATGCGGCGGTGAAAGATAAATACGAAGCCGTTCGACTGGCTGGCCAGCTGCTGGTAGACGCGGGGCATGCGGACCCAAGCTATGTGGAAAGCATGATTGAACGTGAAAATTCTCTTTCCACCTATATGGGCGGCGGCCTTGCTATTCCTCACGGAACAAACGAATCGAAGGGCTCCATCAAGTCGACGGGCCTGTCCATCGTTCAAATTCCGGCGGGCGTGGATTTTGGCGAAGGCAATATCGCGCATCTGGTCATCGGGATTGCGGCGGTTGGCGACGATCATCTGGAGATCTTGACGAATGTCGCGATGGTCTGCTCCGATGATGACAACCTGGAGCGAATTCTGAAAGCTTCCACTGCCGAAGAAATGATTGAGATCTTCGAAAGCGGGATGGAATCATGAAGGCCTTACATTTTGGAGCGGGCAACATTGGGCGCGGATTTATAGGACTTCTTCTGTCGCAATCGGGGTATGAGGTGATTTTCTCCGACGTGAATCAGGTGCTTGTCTCCGAGCTTCGGAAGCGCGGAGCCTATACCGTAACGCTTGCGAATGCCGCCAAGGATCAGCTGCAGGTTACGGGCGTAACGGCCATTGACGGAACGAAAATAGACGATGTTGCCGCCGCGGTGGCGGAAGCCGATCTGGTGACCACGGCCGTAGGCGTCAACATCTTGAAGCATATCGCGGCGGGCATCGCCCGCGGCATCCAGAAGCGGATCGACAGCGGCAAGGGGCGTCTGGCTATTATCGCCTGCGAGAATGCGATCGGCGGCAGCACCCAGCTGAAAGAGCATGTATATGGACATCTGGATGAAGAGACAAAGGCAAAAGCGTCTGAAATCATTGCTTTTCCCGATGCGGCCGTAGACCGGATCGTTCCGATTCAGCATCATGAGGATCCTCTCGCGGTAACGGTGGAGCCGTTCTACGAGTGGGTTGTCGACGAATCCGCGATGTTCGAAGGGTACAAGCCGGTTGGAGGCGTCCATTATGTCCAAAATCTTATGCCCTATATCGAGCGCAAATTGTTTACGGTGAACACGGGTCACTGTGCCGCAGCTTACCTGGGAAGCCTTGAGGGCTATGAGACGATCCAGCAGGCGATGGCCGATGAGACAATCGTTCGCGACGTGAAGGCGACGCTCAAGGAGACGGGAGCCGTTCTGGTTGCCCAATATGGATTTGACCAAACGGAGCATGACCGCTATATCGAGAAAATTATCGGGCGGTTCCGCAATGATCAGCTGACCGACGAGGTAACTCGCGTCGGGCGTTCGCCAATTCGCAAGCTGTCGCCCAATGACCGGCTGGCGAAGCCGGCTATGCAGGCTCACGAACGGGGCATAAAGCCCGTGCAGCTGGCTAAGGTCATGGCGGCGGCCCTAAGCTTCGTGAATGCGGATGATCCGGAGGCTGTCTTGCTGCAGCAATCGATTAAGGATAAAGGCGTTCGGCAAACGGCTGCTGAGTACACGTCCATTCCGGCGGGACACCCGGTATTCGAGCTGATCATGGACAGCTATGAGGCTATTTCGGATCCGCGCAAGAAAAACACAGTTTAAGGGAGGTTCGCAATATGGCCAATATCATTAGCGGTGTTGCCGCATCTCCCGGAATCGCTATTGCGAAAGCATTCCGGTATATCAATACACCCTATATTCCTCAGCAGAAGACCATTACGGATGCTATTGCGGAAGCCGGCCGTTTCCGGCAGGCGATCGAGCAATCCAAAATCGAGATTGAAGAGATCCGCTTAAAGACCGAGCAAAGACTTGGCGCGCAAAAGGCGGAAATTTTTGAAGCGCATCTGTTTCTGCTGGAAGACCCCGACCTTATTGATTCGGTGCTTGATAAAGTGAAAGACGAACAAGCCAGCGCGGAATACGCTTTGTACGAAGTGACGGCAGCCGTCGTGGAGATGCTGCTAGAGCTCGACAACGAGATGGTTCGCGAGCGCGCGGCCGACGTGAAGGACGTATCCGGGCGGCTCATGAGCCACCTGCTCGGCAAGCCGTATGCCTCGCTGTCCGGCATTTCCGAGGAGACGATCATCCTCGCAGAGGATTTGACCCCTTCGGATACCGCGCAGCTGGATCTGAATGTTATCCTCGGCTTTGTAACGGAAATCGGTAGCCGCACGTCGCATTCCGCCATTATGGCACGCTCGCTTGAGATTCCCGCCATTGTTGGCGCGGGCGCGGCATCCGCAGCCGTTGCGGATGGAGCCCTGGTCATCATGGACGCAACAGAGGGCAAAGTGATCGTTGATCCTTCGGAGGAAGTACTGGCCGAGTATCGGGAGAAAAAGAAGCAATACGATGAGCGCAAGGTGCAGCTGAAGCGACTGGCCCGGCAGCCGTCGGTAACGGCGGATGGCGAGCACCTGGAGCTTGCGGCCAACATTGGCAGCGTCGAGGACTTGAACAAAGTGCTGGAGAACGGCGCCGACGGCGTCGGATTGTTCCGCACGGAGTTTCTTTATATGGGACGAAGCTCGCTTCCGACGGAGGAAGAGCAGTTCCAAATCTACAAGCATGTGCTCGAGAAGCTAGGCGGCAAACGCGTCGTGATTCGCACGCTGGATATCGGCGGAGACAAAGAGCTTCCTTACCTGGAGCTTGCGAAGGAGAGCAATCCGTTCCTTGGCCTTCGCGCCTTGCGTCTATGCCTCACGAGGGAAGACTTGTTCCGTACCCAGCTCCGGGCACTGCTCCGGGCAAGCGTGTTCGGCAAGCTGAACATTATGTTCCCGATGATCGCGGTATTAAGCGAGCTTCGCGAGGCGAAGCGAATATTGGAGGAAGAGCGCGTGAAGCTGCAGCAGGAAGGGATTCCGGTGTCCGACTTGATCGAGGTGGGCATGATGATCGAGATTCCTGCCGCTGCGATTGGCGCCGATTATTTTGCGAAGGAAGTGGATTTCTTCAGCATCGGCACGAATGATCTGATCCAATACACGATGGCGGCAGACCGCATGAACGAGTCGGTAGCCTATCTGTATCAGCCTTATCATCCTTCCATCCTGCGGCTTGTTCGCATGGTTATCAAAGCAGCCGAACGCGCGGGGATTTGGAGCGGCATGTGCGGCGAGATGGCCGGCGATCAGACGGCGATTCCGCTTCTGCTCGGGATGGGATTAAACGAGTTCAGCATGAGCGCCGGTTCCGTGCTGCCAGCACGCGAGCTGATTGGCAAGTTATCCAAGCAGGAATGGGCGTCTCTGTCGGAAGAGGCTCTTGGAATGAGCACGCAGGAAGAAGTACAACAATTTGTTAAGCAAAGGAGACCCCTATAATGCTATCGCAAACCTATACCGTTATTCACCCATCCGGGTTCCATGCCCGTCCGTCCAAGCTGTTCGTTCAGGCGGCAACGGAATTCCCTTGCAGCGTGAAGCTGATCAAAGGGACCAAAAAAGTGAACGGCAAAAGCTCGCTGGGCTTGCTGACTCTAGGGTTGGCAAACGGCGACGAAGTTACGCTCGAGGTGGACGGCGAGCGCGAGGAAGAAGCGCTTCAGACGCTGGGCGCCATGTTGACCAAGATTTACGAGGAGTAAGACTGCGGGGTTGTTGCATGAACCTGCGGTTATCTAAGGGCACCCTGCCGGGTGCCTTTTGATTTTATTCTAATGCTGATATAGTGAACCTATTAGAGACAAAGAGACAAAGGAGATTCAGTATGGACAACAATGACAACCATTTCATGTTAAGCGATGACGCGGCTTATGAAAAAACGATGTTTGGAGCACTCGGGATGCGCATTATCGAATGTACGGGGGAGCGCGTTGTAGGTACAATGCCCGTGGGCCCTTCTACTTGGCAGTACTTTGGCGTCCTGCACGGAGGCGCATCGGTTGCTCTTGCCGAGACGGTAGCGAGCGTGGGCACGTACAATCTGATCGATAAGGAGAACCAGCTTGCCGTAGGGATGGAGATCAATGCGAATCATATCCGCTCGAAGCGGGATGGCATGGTTACCGCCGTTGCGACTCCTCTGCACAAAGGACGGACAACGATGGTCTGGGATATCAAGATCACCGACGAGGAAGACCGTCTGATCTGCGTGTCCCGCTGTACGGTAGGGATCATCCCCAAAGTGCGGGAGAGCAGATAGTTAACAGGGTGGAGCAGCTACTCCATGACAAGCCCGCCGGTTACGGGTGTGTAGGTTCCCGTCAGGAACCGCGCGCCGTCTCCGGCGAGAAAAACGATTACATCCGCCACATCTTCCGGCTCGGCGATCCGGCCAAGCGGCGTGAAGCTGCCGATGACGCGGCTCTCGTCATCGGAAATCATAAAGGGCTCGCCGCTCCTCACGAAGCCAGGGGCGACCACATTGGCCGTAATCCCGTGAGGGCCGAATTCTTGAGCGATATACCGGGCAAACGTATCTAGTCCGCCCTTCGCCGTGCCAAAGGCGATATATTCGGGAGTAGGGTCTTTGCCCTCCGTGCCGGACAGATAGATGATCCGGCCCGAATGCTGTTCTATCATGCCGGGAATGACAGCCTTTGTTGGTTCAAACGCCGCCTGTAATTCACCGGTCAGCTGCCGTTCGAAGGACGCCCAGGACAGCTCGGCAAAAACCGCCGCTTCGGCATCATGGCCCGCATTGCACACCAGAATATCAATCCGCCCAAGCTTTTGCTTCACGGCTTCCACAAGCCGTTCCATTTGCTCCTTGCTGCGGGCATCCGCCGGCATCGACATGGCTTCGCCGCCGCTTGCGGCAATCTCGGATACGACGGCTTCAGCGGCCATCTCGTTTCCTCTCCCGCTCACAACAACAACCTTCGCTCCATGTTTGGCGAGCGCTATTGATGTTGCTCTTCCAACCCCCTGGACGCCCTCGGTCACCATTGCTATTTTTCCTTGCAAGTTCATGATGAACAACCCCCCGTTCCTGACTCATTCCTTGTCCAGCGCACCATATTGTCTTGCAATATCCATAGCAGTCTGCCTGACTTTAGAGGCAACGGAAGCAGGCTCAATCACAACAACATCGGTCATATATTGCAGCACCATGCGGATCAGCCAGTGCTCGCTCAAGCAGGTCATTCGCACCATAAGCCGTCCGTCCGGGAGCCGCTCGATATTTTTCTCGTCAAAATGGTCCATGACGGATACGGCAGCTGAGGCTTTAAACTGAAGGACAGCCGTAAATCCCTCAGCGGCCTCGTTCCTCTCCGGCTTCTTCCACCTGTCGTTCAGCTGAGCAAGCGATTCCGCCCGGCGGATGAAGGTGCCATCTAGTATTTGTAATTCACGGATACGCGTCAGCTTGAAGATGCGGTAATCGTCGCGCAGGCGGCAATAGCCATGAAGGTACCAGGAGTAATTCTTGAGCACAAGCGCCATCGGCTCTACCTCGCGCTCTTGTTCTTCGCTTGTTCTGCCCGTATAGCTGAAGCGGATAAGCTTCCGGTCATTCACGGCCTGGCGAAGCAAGTTGTAGCGGCTTTGGTCTTCCTCGCTGTTTTTCCAAGGAGTGAAGTCAATATGAATGCGGTCTCCTTCGCCTGCCCGGCCTTGCTCGGCCTGTGCTACCATCGCGCCAACCTTGCCGAGCAGAAGATCCATATTCGAGCGGTCATAAGCCTTCGTAGACTCAAGACCGCGAAGAGCGGTGGAGAGGGCGGTCAGCTCATCGAAGGACAGCAGCTGCCGGTCCAGCCGGAAGCTGTCCATGATCTCATAACCGCCTTCCATGCCGGTATAGGAGACGATGGGAATGCCGGCCTGACCGAGCGAATCGAGATCGCGATAGATCGTGCGCAGAGACACCTCAAGCTGGTCCGCCAATTCCTGCGCCTGTACCCGCTTTCGATTAAGCAGCAATATCGTAATGGTCATTAACCGTTCAAGCTTCATGGTCATCTCTCCCAGACCGGCGTGCTTCCGCCCGCCATTATATGTGAATTAGTGGGCAACCGCCGCGAGCTCTTCGTCTTCGGCTGCGGGCTCCATTTTATCCTTCGTCATCAGGCATGCCGCGGCTAGCGCAAGTACGGCGGGAATCAGGCTCCAGGCAAAGGTTGCTCCAATGGAGCTCGACAGCCCGGCCGTAATGGTATCCAGCAGCTGAGGATCGACGGTTTCGCGAAACGCCGGATTCAGCAAGGCATGGGGATCGCTTAGATTCAAATCCGCCGGAACCGCCACGTCGCCGTTGCCCAGCGTGCCCGTGAGCTTCGTGAGCATGCTATGGCTTTGGATGATTCCGAAGATCGTAATGCCAAGCGACATGCCAAGCGAGCGATTGAAATTTAACGTCGAGCTTGCCGCCCCGCGCTGCGCGGCAGGGAAGGAATGCAGCACCGAGGTGCTTAATACCGAGAAGGATGCGCCAATCCCAAGTCCAATCAGAATCATAATTCCCGTGATGGAAAGTCGAGAAGATTCTACCGTAATTTGGGAGAGAAGGGCAAGGCCCGTCAGCAGGATCGCGAGCGTCCCGATCATAATGGTCCGGTATTGCAGCTTTGTCATTAGAAATCCGCCCAGCGTCGCGGTAACAACCGAACCCAGCATCATCGGCAATAAAGTCAGCCCGGAATTGGAGGCAGAGCCGCCAATGACGCCTTGCACGTAGATCGGAATAAAAATCGCCGCCGTCATGTAGGCTGCGCCGCTAAGCATGGCGACCAGATTGCTCGTCGTGTACAGTCTGCTGCGGAACAAGCGGAAGGAGATGATGGGTTCCGCCGCTTTTTTCTCAACGACGACAAGCAAGAAGGCAAGGACGGCAAATCCGGCGAACAATCCGATAATTTGCGCGGAATCCCAGGCATACGTTTTACCGCCGAGCTCCAGCGCGAATATAAAGCAGACGACAGCCCCAACGAGAAGAACAGAGCCTGCCCAGTCGATCTTTTGAAGCGAATGCGCTGCCGATTCCTTGTAGAACAGGGCAATCAGCACCAAGGCAATGAGGCCAAGCGGCAGATTGATGTAGAAGTTCCACGACCAGTTCAGATGATCGGTGATGTATCCGCCAAGCAAGGGACCAACCACGCTCGACAAGCCGAATACCGCTCCGAATGCGCCCATCATTTTACCGCGGTCCTTAGGCGATACGACGTCGAACAAAATCGTAAACGCGATGGAGACCATTGCTCCGGCGCCTACTCCCTGCACCGCGCGGTAGATGCTTAACTCCACGATTGACTGCGCCATTCCGCATAACGCGGAGCCGATCATAAACACGATGATCCCGAAGATAAAGAACCGTTTGCGCCCGTACATATCGGACAGCTTGCCGAAGATTGGCATGCAGGCCATCTCCGCGACCATATATGCGGTGGTGACCCAGACGAATTTATCGAGTCCCCCCATCTCGCCGACAATCGTGCCGATGGCTGTTGAGACAATGGTGTTGTCCATGGATGCCATCAGAATGGCAAGCAGCAGTCCTCCAACGATAGCAGCTAACTTGTTTGTCATATGCTTCATTCCTTCCTCTAATTAAGTGGTTGCTTAACAATCATCTGAGATCATCATAAGCTACCCTTGTTGACAACAGTCTGTCAGGGAAGAAAGGCGTTTCTAAAAAAAGTTTCGGCTCTTCAAAGATCATAGGCACAGCCTATCATCATCATACGAAATCATAAATTGTCGCAGGCGCCGCGCCATTATACAATCATAAATGTAGCAAGGCTACACAAAATGAATAAAGAAAAGGGAGAGATTCGATATGTCGAAAGCAGTATTCTATCATGCAGGTTGTCCGGTTTGCGTAGAGGCGGAGCAAGTATTCTTGAGCTTCCTGGACGAGAAAAAAGTAACCGTCGAGGTCGTACACCTTGGCCAGCAGCCGGACCGCGTCGCGGAAGCCGAGCAAGCAGGACTGAAGTCCGTTCCGGCGGTTGTTATCGACGGCACCGTATACCACATCAACTTCGGCGCGAGCATGGAGGAAGTTAAGAAAGGCTAACCGTTCTTAACTTGCATGTTAACGGGCGGCAAGGTGCACGGCGCCTTGCCGCTTTTTAATTTCCGCAGGTCCTTTCGTGCTTCCCTTATAGCTTAACTTTGCTCACGGAAGGTATGATAAGGGGTGAGGTGAAAGGCAATATGATCTATAATCCGCAGCATCGCAATAAGGACAGGGCTGCACGAGTCAGTATGGCCTTGTTGCGATTGGCGCAAGCTATCAAGACCATCAATCAGGAAGAAAGCGCGGAGTTTGAATTGTCGCCCGTTCAAATTCAAGCCTTGCTGTTTGTTCAACATACACGGGAAGACATGGCGACCGTAGGAAACTTTACGAAGATGATCGGTTCCTCGCATGTAACGGCAGTCAAAGTGCTGAATGGTCTTGCATCCAAAGGGCTGATCCGTAAAATTCCGAATCCAGCGGACCGCAGAGTTACGAGGCTGACGCTCACGAATAACGGAGAGCTGGCCGCAAGCAAGCTTGATCAATGGGGAAATACGCTTGGACAAATCGTTGAGACCTTGGAGGAAGCCCAGCTCGAGCAATTGGAGACAGGCCTCGGCGCCATTATTTCCAGCCTGAATCGGCAAGGACGGCTTGTTGTAGCGGAGCCCTGTTTAGGCTGCGTGCATTTTCGTCCCCATGCAGCCGAGGGGCCATCGCCCCACTTTTGCCGCCTGATCCAAAAATATTTGACGCATGAAGCTTCCCTGCAGGAATGCCCGGAGCATACGGAGGCGTTATAGTTGCGGGGTAACCGAGGCGCTAATATGCTCGATGAACACCTTGCTGGCCGCACACAAATACTTGTTGCGGCGATAAGCGATTCCAATCTGAACGCTCAAAACCGGATCTGCGATCGGGATGATTCGAATGGCAGGCTGCTTCAATCGCTGCAAATACGATAAGGGCAAGATGGCGGCACCGGCCCCTGCATCCACCATGCTTATCATGGCGTCCAGCGCATTAAGCTCCATGACCGTTTTCGGACAGATGCGATGCTCACGGAAAAGGCCGTCCAAAAACTGTCGAAGGCGATAAGGATTCTGGAGCATGACCATGGGTACATCCTGAAGGGAAGCCAGCTTGATCTCCGAAAGCCCGGCTAATTCGTTATCCTTATGTACGGCTAAGGCAAGAGCCTCATCGTAGAGATGGGCCACGTGCAATTCCTCGTGTTCAACCGGTAAATATACAATTCCGATATCAAGTTCATTGTGCAGCAGCTTCTCAATTATCTCTCCGTGCCGCAGCCCGGATAAAGCTAATTCGATTTGAGGGTAATGGGCATGAAAATTCTTGATGGCCGAAGGCAGGAGCTGATTCATGACGGAATGCAAGGCGCCTATTTTGAGCGTGCCTCTTTTCAGTCCTTGCAGTTCATTTAGGGCAGCCTGCGCTTGTTCTAATTCATGAAAGACATTGTAGCAATGCTTAAGCAGGATGCTGCCTGCTTCCGTAATGGAGATTTTTTTGCCTATGCGATCAAACAAGGGCATGCCGGCCTCATGCTCGATAAGACGAATTTGCTGGCTTAATGAAGGCTGGGAGATGCGAAGCTTCTCGGCTGCCCGCGTGAAATGCAGCTCCTCGCATACGGCTACAAAATATTCGAGTTGTCTCAGTTCCATGCTGCGGGTCAGCTCCTTTTTAGTCCTTATTATACAAGTTGTCCTAAGCAGTTGAAACGGTGAGAAGAGGAGGAACCCTATGAATAATAGAAGTGATTCGCCTATCAAAAGCGCCGAGGTCGTATCCCTTAATGTCGGCCAGCCAATTGTGGTGGAGCATCGAAACAAAGAGGTCCGAACCGGAATTTATAAGATGCCCATTGCAGACGGCGTTTATCTTTCAAGCTTGAATTTTGAAGGGGACGGTCAGGCTGATTTGGAGCATCACGGCGGCAAGGACAAGGCAGTCTGCGTCTATCCCTCCGAGCATTTTGCTCACTGGGAGCAGGTGCTTGGCGTACAGCTTAATCCAGGGGCGTTTGGCGAAAATGTAACTACAAAAGGGATTCTTGAAAGCCAGATTTGTATCGGGGACGTCTTTCGGCTAGGGGAAAGTTATGTACAGGTGAGCCAGCCCAGGCAGCCATGCTTCAAGCTGTCCGTGAAATACAACCTGCCCGCGCTTCCGCTTCTGGTGCAGACCACGGGATATACCGGCTATTATTTCAGGGTGCTGCAAGAGGGCTTCGTCCATGCGGAAGCGGGGCTTGTCTTGGAAGAAAGACAGCAGGATGCCGTCACGATCTCGTACGCGAATACGATTATGCACCAGGATAAGAAGAATATTGAAGGAATGGAGCGGATTCTTGCTCTTCCTTCGTTGTCCGCCAGCTGGAGAAAGACGTTTGCGAAGCGTTTGCAGGGCGAAGTGACGGACACGGCCGCGAGATTGTCGGGCAAGGAATAATAGCGAAGGGAGGGCGAGAGCCCTCCCTTTGCTATAGCCGATTTAATTATTTGTAGTCTTGAATAATGACTTCTATAACGCGTTTACCCCAGTCGGCGGCTTCCGAGCCCGGCTCATTCCAGGCATAGGTGATAAGCGCTTTCCATAAGGCCCAGCCGCGTGCTCGATTAATCATATCCTGGTCAACCTCCATGCGGTTCAGGAATACTTCGCGGCTCTCGTCATCGAAAAAGTTCCATGCCATGACAAGATCGCTTGAAGGATCGCCAACGCCCATGGTTCCGAAATCAATGACGCCGCAGAGCCGGCCATTCCGCGCAAGCAGATTGCCTACGGCCACATCGCCATGCAGCCATTGCGGCGTTGCTTCATACCTTGTCGCAAGGGCAAGCTCCCAGATTTCCGTTAGGAGCGTCCGGTCATATGGACCGTCAAGCTTCTCGAGGATGGCTCGTGTATCCTGATCGTAAACCGCCAGATTTCCTCCGCGGTGAAAGTTTTGGATGCCTGCGGGTATGCCGTTTGCAGCATCAATAGCCTGTAACTCCTTCAGAAATCCCGCGAGATCCTCAGCAAACTCGTTAAGATCACGTATGTTGGCATATGTCACGGTATCTCCTTCGATCCATCGGTTCACGGACCAGGGAAGGGGATAGTCGTCCGTTGGCTTGCCTTGCGCAATGGGAGCCGGAATAGGCAGGGACAGAAGAGGCTTGAACACGGGAAGCCACGTGACTTCCTTCTCGACAGCCGATGCGTAGTGTTCATGACTCGGCAGACGAACGGTCATATCGTCTCCCAGCCGGTAAGTGCGGTTATCATGCCCGCTTTTGTCCACCGGCTTGATCGCTAGGTCCTTCCACTCGGGAAATTGATTATGAACTAATCGACGTACCAGGTCGGTTGTTATTTCAATCATGGTTTTCGCCTCTCTTTTTTTCAAAGTCGATGCATCATAAGGGTATACCCATCATAACAACCCGACTTAGCCATATCAAAGGGTAAAACAGTTATAATTTACTTCCCCGTTTCGCTGGACTTATAAATGGCTGCTCTGCTCTTTATACTGTGTCATGAAAAGAAGTGACCCGGTCTATGCACCAGCTCATCATCTTCTCGCCAGAGCGAACCCATTTCATAAAACAAGGGGCCTCGGGCGAAGCATAATTTACATGAATGCTTTTTCCTTGAGGTACCGCCTGGAGGAGAAAACATGAAACAAGACACGCGGAAATGGCCTTGAATGACTGGGGAGAGTCTCACCTAGAGCATTTGGCTGGACGATACGGAGCAGATCGTTCGGAAAAGTAAGCCATAAAGTGCGATCTAAGCAGGCAAAAAGCACAGAAACCATGCTTTCGGCAAGCGGCGGGCAAGTTTGCGCTAGCATGGTTTCTTAGACTGTACGCTTCTCCCTTGCTCCGTACATCGCGCATCAATATTCATCTTCCGCAAATAAAAAAGGTTGCATTTTCCTTTTATATATCTTAAAATTAAGATAGCTAATTTGAGAATATATGTGCGAGGCCATGGGCAACCGTGAGTCCGCATAGCAACAGGAGGATCCTTTTTTTAGCCTACATATCTTAAAACTAAGACAATAAACGCAGTTAATAGGAAGAAATATAACATCGAGGAGGCGGGCGAAATGAAAGATTTCGTGTCCGTAGTTACGGAGAGAAGATCCGCAAATAAATTTAATACCGGCGTACCTATAGAGGATAAGGAGCTTCATGAGATTTTCGATCTTGTAAAGTACGCGCCATCGTCCTTTAATCTGCAGCATGCCCATTACATTGTTGTGAGGGATGAGGCCATGAAGCAGCAGGTGTACGAAGCTGCCAATAAGCAGTATAAGGTGCAGACAGCCTCCGCCGTTATTCTTGTTCTGGGTCATATGGATGCTCATCAGAATGTGGAGGAGATTAACGAGGGATTGCTGAACCTGGGCGTCATTAATAAACAGGAGTACGATTTCACCGTATCGGCCGTCCATCAATTTTACGAAGAGCGCGGCGAAGCCTTCAAGCGGGATGAGGCGATTCGTAACGCGAACTTATCCGCTATGCTGTTTATGCTTGCAGCCAAAGAGAAAGGGTGGGACAGCAGCCCGATGATCGGCTTTGACCCGGAAGCCATTATGAAGGTGCTGAATGTTCCGGATCGTTATGTCCCTGCGCTGCTTATTGGAATCGGGCAAGAGGATACATCCAAACGCAGAGTACGCGGTTACCGCAAGCCGGTCGGAGAGTTCGTCAGCTATGAGCGGTTCTAACATGCCAAAGGGCGTCCAACCTATGGACGTCCTTTCTTTGCTTCCGCCTCACCGCGGTACTCCTATGAGAGGTAAAATGGTAAAGTTGAACATAGGAGGCGATCTGAGCTTATGCAGGATGAGGAGAAAGTTTTCAATACCGCTGTTGAAGCCACTCTTGAAGTCATCGGAGGCAAGTGGAAGCCGGTTATTTTGTTCCATCTCACGTTTGGCAAGAAGCGTAATGGCGAGTTCATGCATTTGATCCCCGCCATATCGCAGAAAGTGCTGACGCAACAGCTGTCAGAACTAGTGAGGGATGGGATCATAACCCGCATTTCTTACAATCAGGTGCCTCCGAAGGTCGAATATGAGTTAACGGACTATGGCTGGAGCTTGAAAGAAATTCTCCACGGCATGTGCCGATGGGGCGATGGCTATATCGATAGGAAGTACGGCGAGAAAGGAAAGGTTCTGTTCCAGCCTCCGTACCTGACGAAGTGATTACGGAATGATCTTGCGCTTCCGGAAGTCCTCGAATATGTCCATGAACATCTGTTCCGTATCGATAAAGTCATGGAAGCCGAAGCGCCGGGCCTTCGAGCCGTCCGCGAAGAAATCGTAATCCCAGGAAAACACGAAATCCCCGAAACGCCAGGAGGACACGTCCTTATAGCCGATTTTCTGCAAATCGTATTTATCGACCATGGCATTCCAGAGAGGCTCCTTATCAGCCATGACGATATCGAGCGACATCGGTAAGGGAGGGGCTGTCTCAAGGCCGAAATAGGCGGCGATCTTCGGCCAGAGCTCATTCCACCGAAAGAGGTCGCCGTTCGTAATGTTGAAAGCCTGATTCGCGCATCGTTCATCGGTGGCCGCCCATACTGTCGCGCGGGCAAGCAGATTCGCGTCGGTCATCTCCAGCAGGCTGTGGTAAGCGCCGGGCTTTCCCGGGAAACGAAGCGGCAGACCAAGCTCCTTGGACATGGAAGCGTAGACGGCGATGACCATTGCCAGATTCATAGGATTCCCCAATGCAAAGCCGGCAACAACCGAAGGGCGTAGGGCCGACCAGGTCCAGCTGCTTCCCGGCTGCCGCTGCTCAAGAAATCGCTGTTGATCGACATTAAATTCGGGCGGCATATGATAAGCGTCCGTCTCCCGTGCCGGTGTCTTGAAGGGACCAAGATGCGCGCCGTACACTTTATAGCCTTGCATTAAGCTGATGTGCTGCAGGTTCCGGGCGACGGGTTCAATAGCATTAACTACGTTCACGAGCATGGAAAGGTTGGGGTGCACGAGTTCAGCCCAGGTCGATCGATCTTGATACGCGGCATAAAAGATATGCGTAACGGCGGTCAGGCCGCTTAACTTCTCGCGGGTATTTTCCTTGTCCAGAAGATCGACCGCAATATACCGCATCCGTTCGGAAGCCTCTCCGCCGCGCCTCGATAGTCCGATAATATCCCATTCGGGCAATGTCCCAAGATAATCAATAAGATTCCTTCCAATTACCCCGTTTGCTCCAACAACAAGAGCGGTTTTCGTTGTTCCCATTATCCATTCCTCCTCTGCTTCTGATCACATTGTGAGACAGAACGGAGGAGCTGTGAAGTACGCACTTTCAACTCCTATACGCACTTTAAGGTAACAAATGAAAGGTACCGGCTATCGCTCGACCTTTTATCGCCCTGTTCAAGACCCTCTGCTATAATGGAGGTCAAGAAAGGGGCTGCGTTAAGATATGTCGCCTAGAAACGCAGAGAAGGATCTTCTTCAAAGAGAGAAAAGAATCAATCACATTCTTGACTCTGCCCTCAAGACCATCGCCATGAAAGGCATCGGTTTCGGTGAGTATTAACGATATTGCTGCGGCAGCGGGCACGAGCATAGGCAACATGTATCATTATTTTAAGTCCAAAAACGAGATTATAAGCGAAATTCTGCGAAGGGGACAGAAGGGCTACGGAAACCACGTCGCCCTAATTGCCGGAAGTTCGATAACAAACCATTCCAAAGGAAGTGCGAACAATGATTCTAGAAGAGGTTATGCAAGAGCTTGAAGGGCTCGGCAAGGAACGAACCAAAAAGATCTACCAATCCAATGGTGCGCACGAACCGCTGTTTGGCGTGGCTACGGGCGAGATGAAGCCTATCTTCCGGAGGATCAAGCATAATCAGCCGTTAGCCGAGCAGCTTTACGCAACGGGCAACTACGATGCCATGTACTTTGCGGGAATCATTGCGGAGCCCAAAGCGATGACGGAGGCCGATTTCGAGCGGTGGATCGGCGGCGCTTATTTCTATATGATCTCGGACTTTGTGGTGGCCGTTACATTGGCGGAAACGGATATAGCGCAAGAGGTGTCGGATAAATGGATTGCAAGCGGCGAAGAGCTGAAGATGTCGGCGGGCTGGAGCTGTTACTGCTGGCTGCTTGGCAACCGCAAGGACAACGAGTTCTCCGAAGAGAAAATCGCCGGCATGCTGGAGCTGGTGAAGAATACGATCCGCGATGCTCCCGAGCGGGCAAAATACGCGATGAACAATTTCCTTTACACGGTGGCGGTATCCTTCAAGCCGCTTCATGATAAAGCGGTAGAGATTGCCAGTGAAGTCGGGCCGGTTGAAGTCGGCCAGGGCACCAAAAAAAGCAAGCTGATCAACGCTTCCGTTAATATTGAAAAGTTTCTGGCTCGAGGGCAGGTTGGCTTCAAACGCAAATATGTAAGGTGCTAAGCCGTAAGGATTGATAATGAGAAAGCCCCCATTCCATGGAAGGAACGGGGGCTTTCATTTGCTCATGGGAGCATACCGGAATTAATCGCCCGCCGGTCTCGTTTGTTGTACCGTTCCAAAGGGATGCTGCGGCGGGGCATAGATGGAATAGAGCTTTAGCGGCTTGTTCCCGGTATTAATGACATTATGCCATTTTCCGGCGGGGATCATAATGCCATAGTCCTCGTAGGCCATCGCTTGATAGTCCAGATGTTCTTTGCTGTCGCCCATTTGCACAAGCCCTTGGCCTTCCTCGACCCGCAAGAATTGATCGGTTGTCGGATGAACCTCAAGGCCGATGTCTTCGCCGACATTAATGCTCATTAAGGCTAATTGCATATAGTGACCTGTCCACAGCGCGGTGCGGTAATTGTTGTTCTGCTCGGTTGCCTCGTCTAAGTTCACCACAAACGGTTGTGTTCCGTAATCCTGCAGCGCAATATCCCTGTATGGCGGGCCGGGATAATTATAGCTCCAATTGTAATAACGGGGATCCCAATAATAACCCCAATTGCTCGGCATTGTAATCGGCCATTGATAATAGCGGTAAGGGTAGCTGTACATCCAAGTTCTCCTCTCGGGCAACGTTATCTCATCGCTTTATCTTATGCATGTGCCTACATAAAGGGGTTTAGGCAACCGATGATGATTGCTTCATAGACAGCGGGTATTCCAGGCCAACGTTGGCCTTTGTTGGATAGTCATTCTTCCTCCTGATCCACGATTTTCTTCCAGCCGGTTTCCAGTTCCTTTTTTTCTGTGAAAAAAATGAACTCCTTTGACGATATCTTACGTATATGCATTAACGGACAAGAGAAAATTACTTATACCGATTATGTACGAAGAGAGGGGAATCCACGTTGGAATCAATCTGGCTGGAGTATGCGTGGGCTTTACTAATCCTGATTGGATTGGAAGGATTATTATCGGCAGACAATGCACTAGTATTGGCGGTTATTGCGAAGCATTTACCGGACGATCAGAAGAAAAGAGCGATCAACTACGGAATCATTATGGCTTTTGTTTTTCGCTTTGGCGCTCTTTTTGCGATATCCTTCATTGCGAATGTTTGGCAGATACAGGCGATTGGCGCAGCCTATCTCCTATACCTGGGATTGAAGCACATCATTCAGGCGCGTTTTGGCAAGAAGAACGAGGATGTTCATAAGGATGAGAAACAAAAAGCGGGTTCGGGCTTCTGGCCAACAGTCAGCAAGATCGCAATCGCGGATCTCGCGTTTGCAATCGACTCCATTCTTGCTGCGGTAGCTCTTGCGCTTGGACTTCCGGATTCACCGCTCCGCGATTTCGGTGGTATGGACGGGGGCCAATTCGCAGTCGTGCTCCTTGGCGGAATTGCAGGGCTTATCTTGATCAAATTTGCGGCAGGCTGGTTTGTTAAGCTGCTTGGAGAACGTCCTGCTCTTGAGACAACGGCTTACGCCATCGTAGCATGGGTTGGCGTGAAGCTGGCCGTCATTACGCTGGCTCATGAGGATATTGGGCTGCTGGATCACCACTTCCCTCACAGCACCGGCTGGACAGTTGTCTTTTACGGGGTATTGGTTGCCATTGCGCTTATCGGCTGGTTTGCGCCAGGCAAAAAGCATCAGAAGGTCGAAGCGTCTTAACGGATTTTTGCTTTGTGTTTCGTAATTAGGCCCGTATTGAGGTAAGATAGAGGTAATGTGCAAAGTTCAGAAAGCAGGTTACCCTTAAATGACTACTTCAAACAAACAGCGTTACCGCTTCAGTGAAGCGCCGATCTGGAACATCCAGCGGGAGTATTATGAAAAAGAAGGATTGAGGGCCTGGAACAACGACCAGGTGCCTCAATATATTACGAGCAATCCGATGATCGCAACGGCTTATGCCGAGATGATATTCGGTTTTCTGCAAGACCGGGCCGATCACGCAGGGTCTGTTCAAATCGTGGAGCTTGGAGCGGGAGCAGGCCGATTTGCTTTCCACGTGCTTCATGAGCTGTGCCGGTTGATAGACTATGCGGGCATTTCCTTGCCTGCTTTCCGTTATATCATGACAGACCTCGCCATGAGCAATGTTATTGCCTGGCAGAAGCATCCTGCGCTGCAATCCTTTGTCGCACGGGGAATGCTCGATTTTGCGCCGTTTGACGCGGTTCACGATACCGAGCTGAAGCTGGCCGTTTCCGGCGAGACCATCAGCAAGGGAGATTTGGAGCAGCCTCTGGTTATCGTGGCGAACTACTTCTTTGACGGTATTCCGCAAGAGCTGCTCTACGTGGGAGAAGGTCAGATTTACGAGACCGACGTGATGGTGGAGTATCCGGAGAATCGAGAATCCCTTAAGCCTTCAGAGCTGTTGAGTCAAATTGCTCTAAGCTATGAGCACCGGCGGGCACCGAAGTACGAGGAAGCAACGTATCCTTACCGGGATATCATCGCTACCTATCAGGAAGAGCTTGAGGACTCGCATATTGTATTCCCGGTGGCCGGCTTAACCTGTCTGGATCGGTTGAACGAGCTGTCGCATGCGGGATATCTGTTACTGACTGCGGATAAAGGGGATCATTTGCTGGATAATTGGAAATTCGCGGATCCGCCGGAGCTCGTCCTGCACGGGAGCTTCTCTCTAACGGCCAATTACCATGCCATTCAGAAGGTATTGGAGCAACAAGGTGCCTTGGTTTTATTCCCCCATCATCACTATGAGAATATTAACGTCGGCTGCATGATTCATGTGGATGCGCCCGAGAGCTGTCTCCAGACTCGGCTAGCTTACCGCCGATTTGTAGAGCGGTATGGTCCGGATGATTTCTATAGCTTGAAGATCTGGGTAGACAGTAAGCTGGACACCATGGAGCTGCGGCATATCTTGAGCTTCTGGCGCCTGGGCGGTCATGACGCGGAGTTCTTCATTCAGAGCACGAAGCAGATCTCCAGTCTGCTGCCGGATGCCCTTGATGAAGAGAAGCAGGATATTTTGCTTGGGATACACATTATGTGGTCGTCCTACTACGTGATGCAGCAAAAGTATGATCTTGCGCTTGAGGCGGGGCTGCTGCTATTCGAGATGGAGATGTATGAGGAATCCCAACGGTTCCTGGAAATATCCATAGAGGAAGACGAAGAGGAGATTGTCTCGACCGTCTTCTATTGTCTGGCCATTTGCTGCTTCGAGCTGGAGCTGGAGGAGCAGGCTCTGCATTACTTGCGCGAATTATTGCGGGTTGAGCCCGACAATGAGGAAGCTTTGGCGTTGATCAGTAATTTCGAGACGGAATAGAAAAATTCTGCTTGTAAATGAAGCTGCGTCATCTGTCATCTATTAGAATAAGGTAAAAAAGAAAAACCCGGCTAAATGACCGGGTTTTTCTTTTTTACCTTCCAAGAAATTCAAAGTATAATGAGAGACAAAGTAGATTTCAGATGAACGTGAGAGGATGGTAATCATGTCAGTCGGAATTTTAGCTCATTTGCTTGGAACGCTGCCTTATAAGGAATTGGCGGAAAAAATAGCCGCGCAAGGATTTCCTTATGTTCAACTGGCGCTTGCAAAGGCGTTCTCGGATGTGGATTCGAGGCTTGGCAGGCTAAGCCCGGGACTTGCTCAGGAGGTAGGCGGAGCATTTGCGGAGCAAGGTGTCCGGATAGCGGTGCTTGGCTGCTACGCGAGCCTCGTCGATCTGGACGATGAGGCATACCGTCATAATGTGGACCGCTTCAAAGAGCATTTGCGGAATGCTCGGCATTTCGGCGCGCCAATTGTAGCAACGGAGGTTGGCGGCATAACGGATCCGGAACGCCGCGGCTTGCATATCGAAAGGTTAAACCGGGCGCTTGAGGAGCTGGTTGAAGAAGCGGAGCGATGGGGCGTAACGATTGGACTGGAAGCGGCTCAGGGACATATGATCGACACAACCGAAACGCTGGCCGAGACGATTGACCGGTTCCCATCCTCCTGCGTAGGCGTTGTCATGGACCCTTGCAATTTGATGAATGCGGCACGGTTTGAGAATCAGGACCAAACGGTCCGCGAAGCTTTCCGTCTGCTTGGCCCGCGGATCGTCAGCGCCCATGTGAAGGACCTGCGCCGCGCAGCGGACGGCACTTTGACGGAGACGGCGGCAGGCCAAGGCGAGCTGAACTACCCGCTATTCTTTGAGCTGCTGGAGCAGCACAAGCCATATGGCTTTGCCACGCTGGAAGCGGTAACCGAGTCGCAAATGGCTGAAGCGGCACGATTCGTTAGGGAAGGCCGGTTGGCCGCGAGAAAATAGATATTTCATGACTCCATCATTCAAAAAGGCACATCCCCAATCCTGCTCAGCAGGTGCGGCGGATGTGCCTTTTTGATTACTGGGCTAATTTACATGTTGGGAAATTGCATGCATTCGCGCGCTTTTTTACGTCTAAAAAAATAATTTGCATGAAATGAAAAATAACTGGGCACTCAGTTGTATTACAAGTGAAAGGAGGTGCTGAGGTGTACAATTCATATGAGCTCAATGAATCTGTGCGACGGGCCTTGGATCTATATTCGCAAAGCATGATCAAGATTGCTTTCGCTTATTTAAAAAATATAGCTGACGCGGAAGAAGTAGCGCAGGAGGTTTTCCTGACGTATCTGCAAAAGCGCCCTGTCTTTGAGAACAGCGAACATGAAAAAGCATGGTTGATTCGAACAACCATTAATAAAAGCAAAAACATGCTGAAAACCGGATGGTTCAAAAGCAGAAACCCTGTTCCCGAAGACCTGAGCTACCTCCCCAAGGAAGAAAGCGAGGTCCTGCAGGCCGTACTCTCCTTGGACAAGAAGTATCGGATTCCGATTCATCTGCATTATTACGAAGGATACTCGATCCAGGAGATAGCGGAAATTATGCAGGCCAAGTCCGCAACGGTGGGCACTTGGCTTGCCAGAGGACGTTCGCTCTTAAAAGACAAGATTGGAGGCCTGGAGGATGAAGAAATCTGTTTATAAATCCGCGATGTCCCGTGTTCGAACCAGCGAGGACTTCAAAGAGGCAACCTATCAGAAGTTAATGCTGGAATCAGAAAAGACATCACATACAACTACAATTAAAGAGGAGAGAATTAAAATGGAAAAAGCAAGCAAAAAGAAATTGACTGGTTGGACAGTAGGCATTGCAGCAGCAGCAATCTTGGCGGTTGGCGTAATCAGCGTAAACCAAAATCAAAATAACCCGGCGTCTGCCCCAACAAATCAGGAGCAAACGGCTGAAGCAACATCCAAGCCTCCTATCATGGGCAAAGTTGCGGTTAACATCGACGGCGTGATCTCCGAAGTAAGCGAAGACGGCAAAAGCTTCAAAGTAGGCGACCTGTGGGTAGAAGTAACGGATAAAACGCAGCTGGGAAGCAGCGAGCCAACAGCGGCAGCGCCATCCCAAGAGCTGCTCAATAAAGAATTTAAAGTAGGCGACATCGTATCGGGCTTTACTTCCCAAGACGTAAGCACTGGCAAAGTAACGGCTGACGTGATCTACAACCTGATCGCGCCTGAGAAAGAGGATGCAGGCAAGCCTGCTACGACTGGCAAAATGGCTGTTAACATTGACGGCTTCATCTCTGAAGTAAGCGAAGACGGCAAAAGCTTCAAAGTTAACGATGTATGGGTAACGGTAACTCCTGACACTATCATGGGCATTACGGAACCAACTGCAGGCGAGCAATCCGACGAGCTGCTGCAAAAAGAATTCAAAGTAGGCAACGCGGTATCCGGCTTCACAACGGAAGATCTGAGCAGCGGCAAAGTAAATGCTACGCGCATCTACAACAACTTTGCTCCGCAAAAATAATAGCTGTACCGGGAAAAGGCACCTGCTCGCAGGTGTCTTTTTTCATTGTGCTGGAGGATGCTGTGCGCCTGATGGGAGCTTGGCGCAATGGAGTACGAGCCTCTTATCGAGCGCGGGGTGAACTGGTTCACGGCATCCGTCGCAGATCCGTTCGGCAATATCATCGGCCTGATCCACAGTCCGCACTATAAAGAAATTTGGGGCTCAAGAAATAAGGATTAACGGCAACACCTCTAACCGCCCTGACCAAGGGTGGTTTTTTTGTGGCTGCCGATCAGCATAATCACGCACATCCTCCTGCATTACCACTCCTTTTAGCCTAGTTACACTAGCGTAATTAGGTACTTTAGCCCCGCATATAAACTTGGAAAATTAATCTATAATGAAGGAAACATTTTTCGATATTAATCGACATATTTTCTCAGAAAAGGTGAGTTGATCTATGTTTTCTCCTTTCCAAAAGAAGAAAGAGCAGCAGCAATCGCGAGAGGATCTTGGGACAAGGAGGGACTTGGATGAACCTCAGGAGGAAGTGTCGGTCCATTCGGTCAAGGTTGAGCAGAGCGATGAGTCTTCAGGCTCGATTCTGATCAATAAGGGCCATATGGACAAACGGTCGCTTGATCTCGTATTCGCCGTTGAGCAGATGATTAAAGCCAAGCAGCATGTGGAGATGAGCCATAACGATCTGCAGGACCGGCTGGGACATGCGAATGGTCAGATTGACCGATTGAACAGAGATTTGAAGAACCTCGGCAAGGTCATTGAGGAGCGCGAGAAGAGCATTCTGGATCTGGAGAAGAGACTTAGCGACAAGAATCTGAAGGTTGACCAGATGATGGATGACTACCGCGAGCTTCATTCCACCTTATCCGGCGAGATTGAAGAACTTAAGAGCGTTATTGAGCTCGAGCGTCAGAACTATGCAGGACTCCTGCAGAAGCACAATGAGACAACGGCCGAAAAGAATAAGAAAATGAATGAGCTTGAGGAGAAGAATACGCGGCTGGAAGCCGAGCTCTCCCAAATGAAACAGAAGTTTGATGCCCTCCGCCAGGAGAAGACGCATCTTCTTAACATTGTAAATGACTTTACGAACCGGCTGACGTCTCCGTTTGCACCAAACACAGGCTCTATTGATGGTGGTTCATCCGATTAAGGTCATGCCGGGAATGCGAAGAGAAGGACGATGTGGGGATGGAGACATACAGCACGCAGGTGATGGAGCTGCTGTCTCTTGGGAGGACCTCAAGTGGTGTTAGCCAGATTAAGATCGCCGTCACCCAAGACGACAAGTATGCAACATACGTGATCGAAATTGATGAGTTTACGTTCCTTGAACTTGAAGCACTGGGGCCACTACATGGAGACAGGATTCGCATCTCTCCCTACTCCAAGTGGGATCCTTACCGCAATTCGTACTATAGTTCCATAATCCGATCCACGGGCAGCATCCGTGTTCCGTTATATTTTGCATGCAGCGAAGCTTATGTTCATAGGATCAAGCAGCTGCGGCAAGGAGAGCTTCCGCCCTATTCTCCGGACGAGAAAGGACGGATGGATGAAGCTGATGATCAGAAGACTTCGAATCATCCAAAGCTGCGAAGCAGATTCTCTGCGCGCCTGCCGAAAATTGCCGTTGCCATTCTAATCGTGTTTGGCCTCTTGGCCATTCTCTCTATCGCAACCGGGGGCAAGGTGGATTCCGCGCGTATTCTGGGCGGACAAGTTGCCAAGGCTACGGTAAGCCATGACGATTCGAAGAGTATCCCTATCGCGCATGCGGCGTCTTCAACAACGGGTAACAAGAGCATGACGGAGGCTTCTCAGGCTGCCGAGGTGGTTACGGCGGATCAAGCCGTTATGGCACAAGACCAGGTGCAGTCTGAAGCCCGCGAGGAGCAGTCCGGCTTCACCATCATCGACGTAGATGAAGAGAAGAAGTTTTTCGGGCTGCCGAAGAACTACGTGGCTTTAACCTTTGATGACGGGCCGTCCAAGCTGACGAAGGAAATCGTTGATATCCTGACGAAGCAGGACGTACCGGCAACCTTCCTGTTTGTCGGGCAAAACGTATCGCATCATAAAGAGGCCGTAACTTACGCGTCCAACCATGGCATGTCGATCGGCAATCATTCCTGGGATCATAGCGTAATGACGAAGTTTACCCTGCAAGAACAGAGCGAGAATCTGTCCAAGGCGAGCAAGGCCATCGAAGCGCTGACCCATACACCGGTTACCTTGTTCCGTCCGCCTTATGGCGCGGTTAACGACGATCTTGTCTCCGCAGCCGATAAGCAGGAGATGAAGACCTTGCTGTGGAACCGGGACCCGGAAGACTGGAATGCAAAGAATCCGGACGATATCGTCCGCTACTTCCATCATGTTGAAGCAGCCGGCGGCATCTATGTCCTGCATGAAGACAAGAACACGCTAGAGGCGCTTCCATCTATCATTAAATATTTAAAAGGCAAGGACTTAACGTTTGTTGCTTTCAAGTAATCATCGATTTACTTATATCATTCGCAGCGAAGCACCCGTTTGGGTGCTTTTTTGTCCTTCTTTGAGAAAAAAATTTCGAAACAATTAGGGCAGCAGGTTTCGGGTTTCGATTGGAGAAAAATTTAATCATGAGCATCGGTCGATTTTGCCGGATTTCGTTCGTTGATGATGCATAGACGCCTAACCATAATCTAAGGGTAAAGGAGAATATAACGATGAAATTCCTTTGTTTGGGTTATTTAAACGCGGGTATAATGGATGCTCTTCCAAAAGAGGAGATTAATGCGGTAATGAGTCAATGTCCTCCCCATTTGGAGGAGTTCTATAAGAGCGGCCAGGTTATCGTGGATGCCGGTCTTGCCAAGGAAGCGACAAGCCTGAGGCGGGTTAACGGGAAGGTGAAGGTGCTGGACGGTCCTTTTATTGAGACAAAAGAGATGATCGGCAGCGCGTTTATCATTGAAGCGGAGAATTTGGAGGAAGCGGTTCGGATTGCCTCTCTGCATCCTGCCGTGCAAGTGGGGGCAGGAGAGACGTTTGAATGGGGGCTCGAGATTCGTCCCATTCATTATTTCAAGGGAGAGGATTAAGCGAAAATGGTCGTCAAAGAATGCACATTCGCCGAGATTAAGCAGCTTGCTGCAGAGTATCTGGAGGGCTTGTCCTCGCCTTTTGATTCCTTTCTGGAGGATCATATTCTGACCTCGGTCTTTTACCGGATTCAGGACGGCCCGGAGGATGCCGGCTATTACGCGATACACAAACAGGAGCTCCTGACGCAGTTTTATATCCGAAAGCCTTATCTAAAGCATGCGCAGCCATTGTTTCTTGAAGCGCTCGAGCGGCATGCCGTGAAAAATCTGTTCGTGCCGACCTGCGACGAGCTGTTCCTAAGCTTGGCTATCGATCAGGACTTCAAGATCAACAAGCAGGCCTACTTCTTCCAGGACAGCCAGTCCGCTATGGTGGCAAGCCCCTCGGAAGGGGAGGTATTCCGCCTTGCGAGAGAAGATGAACTGCAAGCCATACAGCGGGTATGCGGAGACTTCCTAAGCGATTATAAGCACTGGATTGCCGCAGAAAGGCTGTTCGTTTTCTACCGGGCTGCGGATCTGTTGGGCATTGGCATCATGGAGACGTCCAGGATGTTTGACGGGCATGCCAGCATCGGGATGTTCACGAATGAGGCCTTCAGGAAGCAGGGCAACGGAAAAGCATTAATCGTCCATCTGCGCAGATGGTGCAAAGAGCATGGCATCACCGCAATCTGCGGCTGCTGGTATTACAACGAAGCATCCAAACGCACCTTGGAGAGCGCCGGCATGGTGACCAAGACACGGCTGTTAAATATCGAAGTATCCACAGCGTCAAAGTCTAAATCTACAGAACAGAAGGATAATTCATGATTCCTGGAATAGAATAGCGGGGTCAGGCTGCTCCTCTTTATTGGCGGAGATGCTGCGGGAGAAAAAAGCGCCTCCCGATGATCCGGGAGGCACTCGTCATTTATTCTGCTTCGCCAACAAGCGTGAATCGTTGATTCACATGCTGCGGGTTCTCGATTTCATCCAGCACGGCGATGGCATAATCGGCGTAGCTGACATAGCTTTGGCCTTGGCTGTTGACGATGACATGGTCGAGGCCCTTCGTATAGGCACCTGTCCGTTTGCCGTTAGGGTCAAAGAAGGCTGCAGGGCTGATATAGGTCCATGTAACGGAGTCGGAGCCTTTCAGCTCATCCAGCTGTTTGCCGGCATTGGAAGCAGTCGGGTATACAAAAGCCGGGAATTCCGGCGTATCCATCAGCTTGGTTGTGTTTTGCTCGTCGACATACAGACTGCCCGCGCCGCCAACTACGATCAGCTTCGTGCGGGGAGCGTCCTTAAGCGCTTGAACGAGAGCTCTTCCGGATTCGATATAGAGATGCTCTTCACCCTCCGCGGCTTTGTAAGTGCTGACCACCACGTCAAAGGCTTTCAGATCCGAACCCGTCAGGCTGAAAATATCCTTCTCGAGAACGCCAACGTTTGCGTCCGCAATGGTAGAGGCCTTTCTTACAATAGCGGTCACTTCATGGCCCCGCTCTACCGCTTCCTTCAGAATGAGGCTCCCGGCTTTGCCGTTTGCGCCGATAATCGCAATTTTCATCATCTATTCCTCCATTTTCGCTATGGTTAGGTTGTGCAATTAAGCATAGTCTTATATTATTTCCTTAGTTCCTTTTTTTAAAGTAGTCATAATAATATAACCTAGTCATAAAAACAGAACCATGGATGAAACGGGGGATTGAGGATGGCTCGCAGCTCATTCGAAGGAGAAATTCCGGTGGAGCAGATCGCGGTTTGTCCCATAACGGAGACGCAGAACGTGATTGCAGGCAAGTGGAAGATTATTATTTTATGGCATTTGCGGGAGACAAAGCGATTTGGGGAGCTTCAACGACTGGTGCCCGGTATTTCCAAGGCCATATTAACCAGCCAGCTCAGAGAGCTTGAGAAGGATCAAATGATCCACAGAGAGGTCTATCAGGAGGTGCCTCCAAAGGTCGAGTACTCGCTGACGGAAGCGGGACGGCAATTCCTCCCGATTCTCGAAAGCATGGGGGAGTGGGGAAGGAAATATACGATGAACAAGCACCTTTTTACTCCATCATCCGTCTAAGTAGTCAGATGCGAAGCGGAAAGGGGGATAGGCATGCTGATTTTTATTGTGAAGCGTTACATGAAGCAGCGCGACTGGGATTACAAAGAGCAGATGGGCTCGGGTCTGGTTTTTGAACGGAATGGAGAATCTATTGTCATAGAGACAAGGCTATATACGAAGCATTACTATCTCTGGGATATTCCAAATGAAGTGGTAAGCTGAATTAATAAGAAACCACTCCAAACTTTGGAGTGGTTTTGTTGTTTTTCGGAGCGTTCGGAGCCGAATATGTGGAGAATAGTTCAGGGAATGGTTAAAAAATCATGTGGAAATAGCGTCGATTATAGCTTGAAACTGTCGTATAATAGATATAGACATTTTCATCTATCGTGATACAAATTATTTTTAGATACAGAAAAGATGTGTGAAACAGGAGCGTGAACATCCTTTCTGCAAATCGAAGGGCATAAGGACGGTTAAAATGAGCAAACAAACGAAAACAGACGTAATCTTAATTGGTGCCGGCATTATGAGTGCTACCTTGGGCTCATTGCTGAAAGAATTAAAGCCGGACTGGGAAATTACAGTGTTCGAGCGTCGCGCTACGGCCGGTGAGGAAAGCTCTAACGAGTGGAACAATGCGGGTACGGGGCACTCGTCGCTATGCGAACTGAACTACACATCGGAGAAGCCGGACGGCACGATGGACATCAGCAAAGCCATCAAAGTAAACGAAGAGTTTCAAGTTTCGAAGCAGTTCTGGTCTTACCTTGTTAACAGCAATTTGATCCGTAATCCGCGGGATTTTGTTGTACCCGTTCCTCATATGAGCTTTGTGCAAGGGGAAAAAGACGTAACGTTCCTGAAGAAGCGTTTCGAAGCTTTGTCGACTAATCCATTGTTCGAAGGGATGGAATACTCGGCAGATCCGGCTAAGCTGACGGAATGGATTCCGCTTATGATGAAAGACCGGAAAGTCAATACGCCTATCGCAGCGACCAGAATTGAGTCCGGGACGGACGTCAACTTTGGTTCTTTAACGCGTATATTGTTCAATCAATTGAAGAAGCAAAACGTCGACATAAACTACAACCATAATGTAGATGATATTAAACGTGCAAGCGACGGCTCCTGGGAATTGAAAGTCCGCAATCTGGAGGGCGGCAGCACGGAACGCATCAACGCGAAGTTCGTCTTTATCGGCGGCGGCGGCGGAAGTCTGCATCTGCTGCAGAAATCCGGCATTGAAGAGGGGAAAGGCATCGGCGGCTTCCCGGTAAGCGGTCTGTTCATGGTCTGCAAGAAGCCGGAGGTTGTTTCCCAGCATCGTGCCAAGGTTTATGGCCAAGCTCCGGTTGGCGCTCCGCCAATGTCCGTACCTCACTTGGATACTCGCGTAATCGACAACAAGGAATCGTTGTTCTTTGGTCCGTTTGCGGGCTTTACGCCGAAGTTCCTGAAATACGGTTCTAATCTCGATCTGATTACTTCCGTCAAACCGCATAACCTGACGAACATGCTGGCGGCAGGGGCGAAAAACATGTCCCTGACCACTTACCTGATCAAGGAGCTTATGCTCTCGAAAGAGCAGCGCATGGATGCTTTGCGCCAGTTCATTCCGAACGCGAAGAGCGAAGATTGGGAGCTGCTCGTAGCCGGCCAGCGCGTGCAGATCATCAAGGAGACTGCGGCAGGCAAAGGCACCCTTCAGTTCGGCACGGAAGTAATCAGCGCCGCAGACGGCTCGATCGCTGCCCTGCTTGGCGCTTCGCCAGGTGCTTCGACGGCTGTATCGGTTATGCTCGAAGTGATCGGCAAATGCTTCCCGCAGCATATCAAAGAATGGGAACCAAAGCTGAAAGAAATGATTCCGTCCTACGGAACCAAGCTGCTGCAGCATCCCGAGCTGATCAAACAGATCAATGAAACAGCTAATGAAGCTCTTGGTCTTGCAAGCACCGGCAAAAAACAAGCAACAAGCTCGGCGTTGGCCTAACGCCTGTCTGATCGTATAGGAAAGCCTTCAATTGCTGCCATTGCAATTGAAGGCTTTTTCATTAGGAGCGAAGCTCTTTCGCTAATATCTCTACATCATTCATCAGATCCGGCACCCAGGCATCGGAGCCCGGAATAATCTCCGTTCCGCCGTATGCGAGCCATCGTAACGTCTTGATGAGCCAGCATAATCCGCCGACGGATATCTGCCAGTTCAGCTGTTCGATAGTGATATCCGCGTCTTCCCGGTAGGCTGCGATTACTTCCTCTTTGGATAGACCGCCAAAGGCTTGCGCTTCTAATATCAAGCGGTACAGATCTCCAAGATGCGGGCTTAAATAACCGTTTGACCAATCAATCGGCATAATACCGCCGTTATGTTGAATCAGCAGATTCTTGGCATGGTAATCATGATGGACGATGGAGAGGGGTACGGAATGTTCAAGCTTTGCCAAGTGAGGAGGCAGAAGCTCCCGTAATCTTAATAAGCTTATTGACCCGGCTAACCTGTCAGAACGCAATAGATCCTCTAACAGACAAAGAAAGTCCTCGCTTGAGACGGTGTGTGCGTTTATGACCTCTTTCGGCAGCGATTCTAGGTTGGCGGTTGCCGCAAGCCTGAATCTTGCTAATTCTCTTGCTGCCTCCAGAAAATAAGCAGGCATCGGCTGCTCCTCCAGATTGCTGTCACCGGCATCCTCCATCACCATGACTCCGCTGTCTTGCAGCTCAACATAATGAAAGATCGCGGGTGCTTTAATTTGCAGGGGATAAACGAGCTGATCGTAAATATTCGCTTCGCCGGCCATTTCGTTCCCGCCCCACTTAATAATGCGCGATTCCCCTGTTGCTAGCGTTACTCTGTAGACCTCGGATAGTGCCCATTGCCGCAGCAGCGTCCATTCCGTAACGTTATGGAGCATGGGGATCGCGGCTTGATAGGCAGAGATGCGTGTTGGAATCATAATAGTTCCTCCCGAAGCATGTATTTAACGAGACCTATTTTTACATATTCAGGGAAAAAGATATAGACTTATGTTTTCCGCTCTGCTATGATGTTGAATAAGGTCTTGGAAAAATTCAGGACTCTTTTTTTATGTCTATTTATGTCCTTCATACACAAAGGCCATCCATTGCGGATGGCCTTTGTGATTTATACGCTGGCAGACGGCTTGCTCTTTGGCTGAAACAAAAGACGTGTGAGCCAATTGAATTTTTTGATGCGGCAGTTGTGGAAAGCGGCAATTTTCCATTCGCCATTTTGCTTCACAAGCACGTTTGTATTGATCGAATCCCGGCTGGCGGGCGCTTTCTTCTGCCATCGCATCAGAACGGCTCCGGTGGCATGGGCCAGCGCTATATCCGGGGTGATGAAGCGCAGCTGCATTTCCCTCAGATCGGCGATGAGCTTGGACCCGCGCAGCGGGCCGTCCCATAACGCCTGATGGGCGCTGTCGATAGCATGGCGGCCCTTCAAATGCTCCCCGAAGAAGGTGACGTAATCCGCATCGGCGGTGAAGAACTCGCTATAGGCCTTGCCGTCACCCTGGTCCCACGCTCGGTATAGAGCGCGAAATACATGGTGTATGGCCTGAATATCCTCTTGATTATCCGGCATCGGCTTGCCTCCTTCCTGCAATATCTCTTTGTTTACCATTATAAAATAATGATAGGAGGAGATGATCAACCATTGGAAGGAAGCTGCCTCAGACCTTGGGCGGATTAGAGCGTTACTTTCTCCAGCTCCGGATACTCTTGAAGCAAGGCGTTTGATGGATCTGATGTCGCGCCTTTCAAATGTTGATCGAAGAATGCCCGCGTTAAAGCTTCGGTAATGATAAGGCATCTTGCCGGATCTGTCTTACCGCCTATACCAATCTTGTTGCGGAGCCAATTAGAGCCGATAAGCAGGCCGAAATCCGTAAATTTCATATGATCGCTGCCTTTTATCGTATAGAGGCTGCCGGATGCTTCCAGCATGTCTGTAAGTCCGGTTATATTTTGCCTCGCCTTATTATAGGCCGCCTCATAAGCTTCCCTCGTGCCATAGACCGACTCCGAAATCAGCTGCTCTTGTTCTTCGGCCGCTACTTCATTCAGATCTTGAATCAGCGGTTTGCGGTCTTTGATCTGCTGAATGTGGTTCTTGTCATTGGCGAGCATAAGGAATGGCGCCATAGCCTTATCGTTCTCCGGCGTGACATATACCGCTCCATCCAAATTAACGGCAGCCTTCACGCGGCTGTCATGCATAGCCAGATTATACGCGGCGGCTCCCCCGACTGAATGCCCCATAACGCCAATATGGTCGAGATCCAATTTCCCTTTAAAGTCTACGTCCTGCATTTCCTTGCCTTCGTTCAGCTCGCTAAGCTTGTCCATAACGAAGGAAGCGTCATCGGCCATAATTTGAGTAATGATCTCTGCGGGCTCGGCGATATGGAAGTCCGTTGTCGCCTCCATGGCTGAAACGGCGTGGTCCGGAAATACGGTGCCCGCGGATACGTACGTGTGATCAATAGCGGCAACGATATACCCGTGACTGGCCAAATCCTCGTATTGCGAAGTATGAACGGCCATGGATGTACCTGCTCCATGGGAGAACAGTACGACAGGATATTGCGACAGCCGGCTGGAAATCGGAAGATCGGCCTTCGCAGCTGTTTTTACAAGGCGCAGATATTCAAGCGCAAATTCAGGTACATGAAAGAATAAAGCAAATAAGGTTATGAGTTCCGGCTGCAAATAGGGCTCATTTGGCTTTGAATTATTTTTCTCTGCCGG
The DNA here is from genome assembly GCF_023715145.1 of Paenibacillus glycanilyticus. Taxonomy (GTDB): domain Bacteria; phylum Bacillota; class Bacilli; order Paenibacillales; family Paenibacillaceae; genus Pristimantibacillus; species Pristimantibacillus glycanilyticus_A. The sequence goes on from NZ_JAMBNP010000003.1 coordinate 167,364, forward strand.
GTAATAAAGCTTAATCATAAGCTCGCGTGGTTGAGGTGACTTGTCAAGGAACGGATCATCACGGTTGTTATCCACCAAGCGCAGCTCCTCTACGCCTATCTTGTAGTCACCGGTAAGCTTTGGAAGGGTGAATACGGGAAGGGCATAAGAGAGGAAAGAGGTTAAGGCAAGACTTCCTGCGGATAGGCACATCACAAGCCCCTTCAGCACTTTGGGCAACCTGGTTGTGGTCTTGAATACGGTATAGATGATCAGCAGCAGCACGAAAGCATAGGCGAGAAACATTTGGTACCGAAAACCTTCAACAAGACCGTGAAGGAGAAGAACAGCCAGATTAACGGATGCGGTACTAATCCAAACTTTTCTGGGCAGCTTGCTAAAGCACAGAAGCAGCGACATGACGTTGACTAATATTAATGCCATTTCTAATATTCTCATGTTATGTTCCGCCTCATGATCCGCTATGGACATCAGATCTTACGTAATAGATGAGGCTGAAGGCCATCGAGAGGACAAAGGTTGCGGACAAAATAATAAGCGCGGGAACCGCATAAGGATTTGGGTCGGCGAGATCCGCAATATCCTGGGCGAGATGTCGGACCGGCCAATATGGCGTAAGCCAAGGGAATAGAATGCCGCCCTGGCCATGGCCAATCTCGCCAATAACCGTGACTATGGTTGCGAATACGCCAAGAACGGCAGCGGGAATGACATTTTTGGCGATAAGGGTGACGGCTGCTGCAACTGGAACCGTGCCAAATGAAAGGAGACATACCCATACATTCATCTTCAGGCCAAGCCAGATGATATCGAAGTTAATGCTGCCCTGCAGCAGCTTCACAAGGCTCGCGGCAAGCACGGCTATACAGGACAAGACCGTGGTCATGACAATAAGGATGAACACGACAGCGAGCTTGGCTGACAATATTCTTGCGCGTGATACCGGATAAGAGAATAGCTGGTTAATGGTACGCTCTTGATATTCCCTGGAGATGATATAGGCCGTGAACAAAGCGAATATGGAGGGTGCGATCATAACAAGCACCATGCCTTGCCGATAAAACATGTCTTGAATGTCTATTCCGGCGGGTGTTCCATCGGGCGCTATTTTCGGCAGGAAGGCAAACAGCGCAACCAGATTGGCAGGGATGGCACCAAGCAGCACAAGCCAAGGGATTTTGGTGGATTTAAGCTTTAGCAGCTCTGTATAGATCACGTTAACCAAGAGGAACACCCCCCGTTACTTTTAGAAAATAATCCAGGCTATCTCCTGACAGCCGGATCTCTTTTACGCCAACTCCATGACTTGTCAGTGCGAGATTGACGCTCGCAGATTGATCAAGAGAGCCGTAAAGATGCAGGATACCCGGCCCTGCTATCCGGTAATCGGATAAGCCAAGCTTTTGCTCCAGCAGATAGGCGGCCTTCTTGTCATCGTCCACCTTGATCTCAAGATAATGCCGGGTCTTCCGCTGCAAGTCATCATAGTTAATCTCCTCCATCAGAGTGCCGTGATGAATGATTCCAACCCGGGTGGCCAGCTGTTCGACTTCGCTCAGCAGATGGCTGGAGATGATAAAGGTAATGCCGCGTTGTCTGGCCAAATCGAGAAACAGCTGCCGAATTTCCTTAATGCCCGCCGGATCGAGGCCATTCGTCGGCTCGTCGAGGACAAGCAGCTCGGGATGATGGAGCAGGGCACGGGCAATGCCGAGTCTCTGCTTCATGCCAAGCGAGTAATGCTTCACCTTCTGATTCCGGGCATCCAGCAGGCCAACGATCGAGAGGACCTCCTCGATATATTCTTTATTGCCCATTCCCATAAGGCGGCGATGGATTTCCAAATTGTCCGCGGCGCTTAGGTTCAGATAAAATCCGGGGTACTCGATAATAGCTCCAATCCGCTCCATAGCTCTCGCTCTCCTGCCGAACAAGCTCTCGCCAAACAACTCGATCTCTCCCGCGGTAGGCTGGATCAAGCCCATAATCATCCGCAGGGTTGTTGTTTTGCCGGCGCCGTTTTGGCCGAGAAAGCCGTAAATATCGCCTTGCCGGATATTCATATGGAGGTTATTGACGACTGTTTTCCCGCCATAACGTTTCGTTAAGTGATTGGTTCGCAGAACATAGTCCACGTTGATCAACTCCTTTCGAACCTTAGTGTACAGCAGAGATTTCACAGGCTATTAATAAATACCTTACAAAAACCTTAAATCGAATAATAAAAAGAAAAAGCCAAACCGGCCGCCGGTTTAACTTTTCATAAGGTTGAAGGAAAATACGGTTTTCTCATTCGGAGTACTGGCTGCCGTTATATGACCGCCCATCCTTTCGACCAGATTTTTCGCGATGGTCAGTCCTAGTCCGGTGCCTCGAAGCGAGGCATTTCTGGAAGCCTCTCCGGTATAAAGCCGTTCGAAAATATGGGGTAAATCCTGTCGGGCAATTCCTTTGCCCCGATCCCAAACCTCTACCCAGACCTTGCCGGTATGTTCTCTTGCGGTGATCCCAATCTCGCCGCCGTCGGCGCCGTAGCGCAGGCTATTGGACAGAAGATTGTTGAGGACGCGTCTTAGAAATGCCGAATCTCCTCTGACAAGGAGCGGATCTTCCGGGAGATCAATCACAGGCGTTACATTGGTTTTCATTAGAGCGGGGTAGAAATCAACCAGCACCTCGGGTATCAGTTCAGACAGGTTAACCGGGTGCAGATCAGGTGCGGCATCATCGGTCTCCAGGCGGGCCAACTCGAAGAAATCCTGTAGAAGAGTCAGCAGATCATCGCCTTTGCTCACGGCTATGCGGAGAAAAGCTTCTTTCTCCTCGGCGGACAAGGTCGCATCCTGCTGAAGGGCTTCCATGTAGCCAAGCAACGAGGTGAGCGGAGTACGCAGATCATGCGAAATATTGGCGATCATCCGTTTGCGTTCGTCCTCCAGAAAGGTTGTCCGCTCAAAGGACTTTTGAACATAATCGACCAGCCGGTTTAACTCTTCCCCTAATTCGTTCAGAGGCTTATTGGCCGTATGGAGACGATAGCGCATATTGAGATTGCCGGTTCGGATGTCGGATGTGGTCCGAACGAGCTTCCGGATTTCCTTCTGCAGTTGTATATAGCGGTAGAAGATAACAAGGCCAAACAGCAGCAGTACAGCAATAACGATAGGGTAGGCCATTCGGTTACCCCTCGCCCAGCTTGTAGCCGAAGCCCCAGACCGTCTGGATATACTGCGGGCTCGAAGGATCCTTCTCGATTTTCGTCCGAATCCGGTTAATATGCACCATGACGGTGTTGTCGTCGGCCATGCTTTCTTCCTGCCACACGGCTTGAAAGATATGGGATTTGGCAAATACCCGGGTAGGACTGGAGAGGAACAGCTTTAGTATGGCATATTCCTTGGCGGTAATCGGTTTTTTCTGTCCCCGCACCGTCAGCTCGCAGGATCCGGTATCCAGCTCCAAATCGCCATGCTTAAGAATTTTAGGTGCCGCCGCTGCATGATCGGGTTGAAAACCGATATAACGGCGAAGCTGGGCTTTCACCCTTGCGACAAGCTCGCCAATCGTAAAGGGCTTCGTTATGTAGTCATCGGCTCCAAGCTCCAGCAGGCTGATCTTGTCCATCTCTCTGTCTTTGGCCGATAAGACAATAACCGGCGTGGTTCTGGTCTCGCGGATCTTCCGCAAAACCTCTTGGCCGTCTACAATCGGCAGCATGAGATCGAGAATAATAAGCTGATACTCTTCCTTGGCTATGAGGGCGAGAGCTTCTTTGCCGTTATAGGCAGACTGAACTTCGTAATCTTCTTTCTTTAGGTACCGGGCAACCAGCTGGTTGATTTCCTGATCGTCTTCAATAATTAGAATGCGGGTAGAGACCATATGTATTCCCCTATCATGAGGTTATCTTCCGTTCAAAAACGAATATACCTTAGTGCCTGCCCGCGATTCAAGTCAGCTCCGCCCCGCGCGAAGGCGGTATTCCGTAGGGGAGCAGCTTGCTTCCTTGCGGAAGGCCTTGCCGAAATGGTTCGTGTCCGGAAAGCCGACGAGCTCTGCAATTTCCTTAATCGCCAGATCGGTTGTGCCAAGCAGCGACTTTGCCTTCTGCATGCGCCTGCGGTTCAAATATTTGAGCGGAGAAACGGCGAAATGCTTGTTAAAATAACGGACGAGATAGTTCGGATGAAGATGGACATGCTTGGCCAGCTGTTCAAGGGTCAAGGCTTCGGCCAGATTGGCTTCGATAAACGCCTCGATCCGCTTTAAACGTTCAATCTCGCCAAGCCGGCCCGGAACGAATCTAAGATGAGTATCTGATTGGGAGAGGAACAAGGCGATGATTTCGAGCAGAATGGATTTTTCGCGGATCCTCGCCAGGTAAGAGCGGTCCTGATACAGCACTCCCAGCTCCCGGAACAGACTTATCAAGGTGTCCATATGGGCAGGCGTTACGTCGAGAATATGCGGGACCTCGAGCCACTGGAACAGATCCATCTCGCCCATCGTCGCTGTGAAATGGCACCAATATTTCGTATAAGGGCTATTGCTTACGGCGGAGTAAGATTGCAGGACATGAGCGGGCATATGGACAAGCTGTCCGGGGACGGGGCGGTATTCCTCTCCGTCGATCTTAAGCCAGCCTTCGCCTTCGCAGATCAGATAAAATTTATTATAAGAAGGGACATAATCCAGCTCGCGCCACTGCGGCGTGCATTCGGTATAAAAGGCTTCCTCCAGATGAACCTGCAGATGCTGAATCATCTCGTTCAGGAACTCGTGATTACGGTTGAACGGCATGTGGCGACACCTCGAATTAGGTTAATCAAATCCCCATACAAGCTAATTTGCTGCCTATATCATATCACAAATGACCGCTAGACTAAGGGTATACCTTAGCTTTGGAGGCGATCCTTTCCAATGAGTCAATCTTATATTGAGCAGCGTACGGAGCGGACCAAGTGGTTCCTGCAAGACCGGTTTGGCATGTTTATTCACTGGGGGCTTTACGCTATACCCGCACGCGGGGAATGGGTAAGAAACGCGGAGCGGATAAGCGTAGAGGATTATCAGGTTTATTTCGATCAATTTAACCCGGAACGATATGAACCGAAGCAATGGGCGAAGGCGGCCAAAGCGGCGGGGATGAAATATGCGGTGCTTACCGCGAAGCATCATGACGGCTTCTGCCTGTTTGACAGCAAGCTGACCGAATACAAGTCCACCAATACGCCATGCGGAAGAGATCTGGTGAGAGAGTTTCTGGACGCTTTCCGCGAAGAAGGCTTGAAGGTTGGGCTCTATTATTCGCTGCTTGACTGGCATCATCCGGATTATCCGGCCTATGGCGACAGCATTCATCCGATGAGGGATAATGAGGCTTACAAACGTGACCCGGAGCGGTTCGTAAATTACCTCGACTATATGCATGGCCAGGTCCGCGAGCTGCTTACCGGCTACGGCAAGCTGGATATTATGTGGTTCGATTTCTCCTATGGCGATCTGAAAGGCGAAGCATGGCGGGCAACGGAGCTGATGGAGATGATCCGCTCCATTCAGCCGCAAATTATCGTGGACAATCGCCTAGAGGCCAGCGGCGAGGAAGGCGGATCCATCTATACCGGCAATCCGAGCTTATATTCGGGGGATTTTGCTTCTCCGGAGCAGATTATTCCGCCAAGCGGAGTTACCGATGAAGAGGGCAATTCCATTCCGTGGGAAGCGTGCATCACCCTGAATAATAATTGGGGCTATAGCGCGGCCGATCTTACTTACAAGTCGGCGAAGACCGTCATTCGCAAGCTGGTTGAATGCGTCAGCAAGAACGGCAATCTGCTCCTTAATGTGGGGCCGGACGCGAAAGGCGAGATTCCGAGGGAGTCGCTGGAGATCCTGGAGGAAGTCGGGCAATGGATAAGCAGAAACGGCGACAGCATCTACGGCTGCGGTGAAGCAGAGCTGCCTAAGCCGGAGTGGGGCCGCTATACGCGCAAGGGCAACAAGCTGTATGCCCATTTGTTCGAAGAAAGCATTGGGCCGGTCAGCCTGGTTGGTCTGGCGGGGCGAATAAAGCAAGCAAGGCTGCTGTCGGACGGATCCGAGGTATTTGTAACACGACCATGGAATGCCCAGCTGTACCAGAAGGATGCCTACTTCAACTTCGCAAGACCGGAGCATTCTACTTATCCGCTCCCGGATGGGCGGGATACCGTTGTTGAGCTTACGCTAATCGAAGAATAAAGGTTAAATGCCCCGCGTTACAGGAACGCGGGGCATTTATTCTACAGCATTATTGGCTGTCCTTTCAGACTTCCACCGTAATCGGCGTTTCCTCCCGAAAGCAGATCTCGGCAAATAATAAGCCTAAATCATTTGCGGTCTGCTGCAATTGCTGCAATAGAAGAAGCACTTCTTCTGTTATATTTTCGCCGAAGCGCTGCTTACCCGCCCGGATGCTCGACAGCACATCACTGGTCTGGATGGATATGGTCTTAATCGAATGATGCAGAAGAGGATTCGTCTCGATATAGCTGGCGAGCGAGTTGATTCCGAATCGGACCGAACGCGGGAACTCCGCATTCAGAAGCAGAAACTCGGTCACCTCGGTCAGCCGTACATGATGGGCATGATATTTGCGGAAGGCTTCGTAGCCGCCGCAGGACTTGAGCAGAATAAGAAACCGGTTATAGCGGAGCTCATCATCCAGCAGCTTTACATCCTGCTGCATATTCCGATAGGTGGCGTGAATGAGGCGTACCGTACCGTTCAATCGCTCCACGAATTTGCCGGTTTGAATGAAATTCCAATTCTGCCCGCGGACCATCGTGGCATCTGCAGCGCCGTTAAACAGAGCCAGCGATTCGCTGATGCGCTTGTAGAACAGATAAGGAGATTGCAGCATCAGCTTGCTGACATCCTGATCCTTCAGCCATAAGTAGAGGGTGTTCATAATATCCCAGAGCTCGCCAGGAAGCATAGGGCGGAGAGTGCGGATATGATTTCGAACCTGCTGAATGCTGGAAAATATGCTTTCCGGATTTGTCCGGTCAAAGGTCAGATCATGCAGGACAGTCCATTCATTAGCGGGAAGATGAGGTTCATTGTTATAGTCTACAGCTGCTTTAAGCCGTTGCCAGGCATAACCCTGTTCATCTTCCATTAATTCATGGCGCATACTGTAATTGATATTGATGATGCGGGCATAATGATCTGCCCGTTCCACGCAGCGCCCGATCAGGAGCAGTAATTCCGCATAGCGGTTTATCATCTCAGATCACCTCGTAAGTAGATGGTGTTATTACGCAAGCACCCATGTATCTTTCGTTCCGCCGCCCTGCGAGGAATTGACGACAAGGGAGCCTTCCTGCAGAGCGACGCGGGTCAGCCCGCCAGGCACAACATAGGTGTCGGAGCCCATAAAGGTAAAGGCGCGCAAATCAATATGCCTCGGAGCGACACGGCCGGCTGTCAGCGAAGGGCAGCAGGATAGCTTCATCGTCGGCTGGGCGATATAACGCTCCGGATGCCGGACGATTTTTTCAGCAAAAGCTTTGATTTCTTCTTCCGTAGCCGAAGGGCCAATCAGCATGCCGTACCCGCCCGACAAGGAGCGTTCTTTGACAACCATATCGGAGAGGCGCGACAGGACATATTCTCTTTCATGCGGTCTCGTCAGAATATAGGTCGGAACGTTGCTTAGAATCGGCTCTTCCTTCAAATAGTAGCGGATCATATCTGGCACAAAGGCATATACCGCTTTGTCGTCCGCAACTCCTGTTCCAGGAGCATTAGCAAGAGCGACATGGCCGGCAAGGTACGCGTCCATTAGTCCCGGCACACCAAGTAAGGAATCTTTGCGGAAAACCTTCGGATCGAGAAACTCATCGTCAATACGCCGGTAGATGACATCCACCCGCCGCAGTCCTTGACGGCTCTTTAAGTACACGGTCCGGTCCTTCACGACGAGGTCGTTTCCTTCGACCAGCTCTATGCCCATTTCTTGCGCCAGGAAGCAATGATCATAATAGGCGGAGTTGTAAATGCCCGGCGTCAGCAGGACAACATGAGGGTCGGGATTGGAATGAGGAGCCAAGCTGCGAAGGCTGCTGAGAAGGGCGTTCATGCCTTGATCCAAACTGCGGATCCGATAATCGAAGCATAATTCCGGGAATAAGCTCGTCATTAAATCACGGTTCTTATACACATAAGACAGACCTGAAGGAGTTCTCAGATTATCTTCGAGCACATAATACTCGCCCGATTGGCCGCGGATAATATCAATGCCGGATAATGGTATATAAATGCCGTTTGGAACATCCACTCCTGCCATCTCCGGCACATAGTAAGGATTGTTCAGAACCATGTCTCCCGGGATCAGTCCGTCTTTCAGTATGTTCTGCTCATGATAGATATCCCATATAAAACGATTCAACGCTTTGGCTCGCTGCTTCAAACCCTGGCTCAGATGAGCCCACTCCTCGGAAGTGATCATTCTTGGCAGCAAATCGAAAGGAATCGTCCTTTCCCGGGAGGATTCCTCGGGATTATTGCTATATAAGGTAAAGGTAACACCTTGTGTAACCATTTCCGCCTGCATCATAGCGTCGCGTGTCTTTAAGTCTTCCAGTCCCATTTTGGTCAACCGTTGCAGCATTGCCCCATAGTGAACTCTGCCTTTTCCGCGTCCCTCGAACATTTCATCGTAAAAAGCCGGATGCTCATAATCAGCGAAGAGCTGGTTCATGTTATCCTTCATCATTAGCATGGCCATGACGGATATCCCTCCATTGTTCTTATTCCTTGTTCCATCTATTAGAGTGTGAATTTAACTAACATTTGGATAACAGAGCAAGTATAGATCAGAGGTTCCATGATTGTATGTCGAAACCGCTTGCTCAAATGTGTCTATTTTGTGACAATTCGATTTTGCATGTTTACTTCTATTTTTTGCTATATTCACTTGTTTGTAAGGATAGTAAGATATAGGAAATAAAAGGTGAGGTGCATGCATGAGGTTTACGATCCGAAGCAAGCTGCTTATCAGCTTCTTATCCGTTGCTTTCTTTGTGGCTGCGGTGAACATTACCGCGTACGTCTACAACGACAAATTGAATCATTCCTTCAATGATCTAATAGACCAGCGGGTAGCTGTGCTAAATAAGGCGACGGAGATTCAATATTTGGCCGTACAGCAAACGAACAGCTTAAGAGGTTATTTGCTGACGCAGGATCCTGGATTTATGGAGGAGCTGCGAACGTCGAATACCGCAATGTCCGTACTTGTCGGCGAAGTGGAAGACCTAATTATCCGGCCGGAGGCGAAGGAATCTTTTCAGGAGTTGGCCAATACCGATACCTCCTTTATTAGAAGCTCCGAGCAATTGCTGGCAAACCTCGAGAAGGATCATAATCAGGCGGACGCATTAGCTGATTTCAAAACAACCGTACTCCCATTAGGCGAACAGTTAGGTCCACTCTCCCGGAAGTTTGTGGAATACCAGCAGCAGCTGCTGGAAGAGGACCGGATAGAAAACTCTTCGATGGTCAACTTCGTTAACACCTTGACCGCTATCCTTACCGTTATTACTTTTCTTCTGACCCTTCTTATTGGACTCCTGTTATCACACCGCATCACGAGCAATCTCTTCAAAATAACAAGCGTCATTACCGGCTTTATCCATAATTCCAAGACAGCTTCGAACATTCCGCATATTGAAGTTCGATCCCAAGACGAGATCGGAGACATTGCCCGGTCATTTAATGAAATGGCCATTACGCTGAACAAGTATTCCATTCTGGAGCAGGAGCAGCGCTGGCTTGAGACTAATGTTGCCGACATGGCGACCAGATTCCAGGGCGTCAATAATCTTGAGGCTTTGGCTCAGCTGTTCATTACGGCCATCACTCCGCTAGTGGATGCCAGCTATGGCGTATTTTATTTGAAAGACGGCACGGGCCGGCGTCATCAGCTGAATAAGCTGGCGTCGTATGCGTATCAGCAGTCGGCGATCGGAGTAGATTCCTTTAAGAATGGGGAAGGACTAGTCGGACAAGCGGCGCTCGAGAGCCGCACCATTCTGCTGACCAATGTACCGGACAACTATATTCAGATTTCATCCGGGTTAGGGAAAGCCTCGCCTGCCAGTCTGCTCATCATGCCGATCCATTTCGAAGGTCAGGTTGTTGCCGTGATGGAGTTGGCGTCGTTTGGGACCTTTACCCCGATTCAGCAATCGCTGCTGCAACAAGTATCTACTCACCTCGGAAGCGTATTAAGTAGTCTTGCGGGTCGCATGCAGGTCGAGCAGCTGCTGGCGGAGTCACAGGTATTGACGGAGGAGCTGCAAACCCAGTCAGAAGAGTTGAGAGGCATTAACGAGAAGCTGGAAGAGCAGCACAAGAACTCCGAGCAGAAGACAAGAGAGCTGGAGAAGACGAAGACCCAGCTGGAGGAGAAGGCAAGGCAGCTGTCGCTAAGCTCCCAGTACAAATCCGAATTTCTGGCCAATATGTCGCATGAGCTTCGAACACCGCTGAACAGTCTGTTGATCCTGTCGAACATTCTGGCAAGCAATACCGAAGGGAACCTGAACAATCATCAAGTGAAGTATGCCCATACGATCCATCAGTCAGGTAATGATTTGCTGCAGCTGATTAACGATATTCTCGATCTGGCAAAGGTGGAAGCGGGCAAAATCGATCTTGTACACGGCAAAGTCTGTCTGCATGAAATTAGCGATTATGCCGAGCAGCAATTCCTTCCGGTTGCGCGTCAGAGTGGTCTCCGGTTTACAACGATTGTGGATTCTGATCTGCCGCAGGCGCTCTTTACAGATGAACAGCGATTATTGCAAATTATCAAGAATCTGCTGTCCAACGCCTTCAAATTCACCGAACGCGGCGAAGTGAAGCTGCATATTCACCGTGCGCAGAAAGAATCGCAGATGGAGGGGGGGATCGCCTTCTCTATTATAGATACCGGTATTGGCATTCCAAAGGAGAAGCAGGACCTGATCTTCCAAGCCTTCCAACAGGCTGACGGAACGACAAACCGGAAGTATGGCGGTACGGGACTAGGCCTATCGATTAGTATTAACATGGCGCATCTGCTGGGCGGAACGATTAACGTAGCCAGCGTGCCAGGCAAAGGAAGCGTGTTCACTCTTGTTCTTCCTTGTGAAGAGGACTATGAAGAGGGCAGTCCTTCCGTTGTGCTGCAGCAATCCGCTGCAGCTGCGACAGAACCCGAGGTTCAGGTTCTGGGAGACCTGCCGGCTGATGACGCGGATCTGGATGATGTGGTCTGGACAAACAAAAAAATATTAATCGTCGACGACGATATGCGAAATATTTATGCGACAACCATTGCACTTGAGAGTAAAAAAGTAAATGTGCTTTTTGCCGAGAATGGACTTTCGTGCTTGAAAGTGCTGAAGGAACATCCCGATGTCGATCTTATCCTGATGGATATTATGCTGCCTGAAATGGACGGCTATGAGACCATGCGAACCCTGCGGCAAATGCCCGGATTTAGCGCTTTGCCGATCATTGCTTTGACGGCCAAAGCAATGAAAGACGATAAAGTTAAATGCATCGAAGCAGGTGCATCCGATTATATGAGCAAGCCTGTCAAGCTGGAGCAGTTGTTCGCGCGCATCCATTCTTGGCTGAGCAGATAGGTGGTAAGTCAGCATGTGCATGAATGAAAAGGAATCGATGGACGAACGGGAGCAACTGGAGATTGAGCTGCTGCTGGAGGCGTTGTACCGGTATTACGGCGTAGATTTCAGAAACTATGTACTGCCAACAATACGCCGCAGAGTGTGGAACCGGATTCGGGCGGAACGCCTTAAGACGATTTCCGGTCTGCAGGAGAAGGTCCTGCATGACCGGCAGGCGTTCAAACGGCTTGCTGATGATTTCTCGATCAATGTCACGGAGCTGTTCCGCGACCCCAGCTTCTTCAAGGCTTTCAGGGACAAAGTTGTGCCCCAGATGAAGGATTATCCCCGCATCCGCATTTGGCATGCCGGCTGTTCCACGGGCGAAGAGGCTTACTCCATGGCCATCCTGCTGCATGAAGAAGGGATGCTGGAGAAGACAAGAATTTATGCGACCGATATGAATGAAGCGGTAATTGAAGAAGCCAAGCTGGAATCCTTTCCTCTCGACCGTTTGGTCCCTTATGCCCGTAATTACATGCAGTCAGGCGGGAAAAAGTCAATTAAAGAATATGTGTCGGTCATGAGCGACCGCGCGGAATTCCGTCCTTTTCTGGGAGAGAAAATTACGTTCGCCCAGCATAATCTGGCGGTGGATGAGTCCTTTAATGAGTTTCACGTGATCATCTGCCGCAACGTCATGATTTACTTTAATTCCTATTTGCAGAACCGCGTTCATGAATTGTTCTATCAGAGCTTGTCCCCTTCCGGCTTTCTTGGTCTGGGGCAAAAGGAGAGCATGACATTTACCAGCTTTACAGACTGTTACAAGGAGATGGAACCAAATGAGAAGATTTACCGAAAAGTTAAATAGCGCGGTATCCAAAGTGAATATTCTGATGGTCGATGACCGTCCGGAAAATTTGATTGCCCTTGAAGCGATTCTGGCTTCGCCGAATTACCGGCTGTACTCCGCCCATTCCGGCGAGGAGGCGCTGCGTCATGTGCTGACAACCGATTTTGCCGTTATTTTGCTTGATGTGCAGATGCCGGGCATGAACGGGTTTGAAACAGCAAGCCTTATCAAGATGAGAGATCGCTTGAAGCATGTTCCGATTATCTTTATTACGGCGATTAGTCAGGCGGCAGAGCATGTAAAGCATGGCTACTCGGTAGGCGCCATCGACTATATTTTCAAGCCGTTCCATGCCGAAACGTTAAAAATGAAAATCGAAGCATTCGTTCAGCTGTATCAATATCAGGAGCAGATCAAGCTGCAGAATGAATTATTAAAGGTCATTGGCGAGACCTCTAATGATACTATCGTAACCGTTGATGAAGCGGGTATTATGCAAACCCTCAATCCCACGGCAGCAAGGATGTTTGGCTATTCTCCGGACAGGCTGGCCGGCCGTCCCGTTGACGATATTGTACCGGCTCTATCTTCCTTTCTTCATGCCGGGAAGAGTCCGGGTGCAAAGCTTATCGAAACAACGGCTATGCGCAAAGACACCATCCCGTTCCCCGTAGATGTTCAGATTGGAAGAGCAAGCATTGCCCAGCAGCAGCTTTACGTTTGCTCGATTCGAGATGTGACCGACCGCAAGATGATGGAGGAGGAGAGGTTCCGCAAAATTTTTGACGCAACACCTTGCCTCATTGCTCTGAGATCTATGAAGGATAAGCGTTATATCAATGTCAATGAAAGCTTGCTGCAAGCGATGGGCTATGAAGGGCAAGGGGGAATCAATCAGACGTCGGATCTGCTGCAATATATTGTGGAAACGGAAGGCAAGGGGAATGAGCGCCATAATCCTTGGCTGCCTGCCCGTAATGTTCGGATTCGATATATGACCAAGACCGGAGATCTGAAGGACGGACTTCTCTCCAATGAAGTGATGCGGGTTCACGGAGAGGAATGTCTGCTTAGCGTAGTGACGGATATTTCAGAGCGCGTGTTTCTGGAGAAAGAAATTACCCGTCTCGACCGGCTTAATATTACCGGGGAGATGGCAGCCGGCATCGTTCATGAAATCCGTAATCCGATGACAACGGTACGGGGGTTCCTTCAGCTGTCGAGGAACAATCCGTCGAAGGAATATACGGACATCATGATTGAAGAGCTGGACCGGGTACATAATATCGTGACCGAGTTCTTGTCTGTTGGCGCACAGGCTCCAACCAGCCGCAAACTGAAGCGGATTAATACCATCATTGAAACGCTATTCCCGCTGATCCAGTCGAAGGCTTTGACCGGTAATCATGATATTGCCCTTGACCTGGGCGAATGCCCGCCGATGCAATTGGATGAGAAGGAGATTCGCCAGCTGGTGCTTAATCTCGTGCTGAACGGACTGGATGCCATGCCTTCCGGCGGCCATTTGAAAATCAGGACTTATGCGGACAGTAAGCAGGTGGTAATGGAGGTAAGAGATCAGGGGAGCGGTATTAAGGAAGAATTCCTGGAGAAGCTGGGAACTCCGTTCTTCAGCACCAAGGCGAGCGGAACCGGTCTTGGCCTATCCGTCAGCTATGGTATTGCCGCACGTCATGACGCCGTCATCAAGGTGCAGACAAGCGAGCAGGGCACGACGTTTTTTGTGCATTTTAACTTGTAGCGAATAGTGGTAAAACAACAGACCTCCTGCTTGGCAGAGAGGTCTGTTCTGTTTCGAGCGTAAGCACCTTACGACTGCAGGCGCTCCAATCCGTTCATATATTTGCGCAAGGCTTCCGGAATGCGGATCGAACCGTCTTCCTCCTGGTGATTCTCAAGCAGGGGAATAAGGATCCGCGGCGAAGCTACGGCCGTGTTATTGAGCGTATGGCAGAACCGCGTTTTCCCCTCGGCGTCCCGGTATCGGATATTCGAGCGGCGTGCCTGGAAATCCAGAAGATTCGACGACGAATGGGTTTCGCCGTAAGCCTGCCGGCTTGGCATCCATGTCTCGATGTCGAATTGTTTATAGGTTTTTTGCGACATATCTCCCGTACACACCGCCATGACGCGATAGGGAAGCTCCAGCTGCCGCAAGAGGTCCTCCGCGTTTTGCGTGATTTCCTGAAGCATCTGCTCCGAAGCCTCCGGGCTGCCCTCGCAAATGATAACCTGCTCCACCTTCGAGAATTGATGTACCCGATACAAGCCGTGGACGTCCTTGCCTGCCGAACCGACCTCACTTCTGAAGCAGGTCGAGGCGGCTGCCAGTCTTATGGGCTCGCGGACATCCACGATTTCGTTATCGTAGTACGATATCAGGGGAACCTCCGACGTACCGACCAGGTAGTTGTCATCGCCGGCTATCTGATAAGTCTGGTCCTGACCAAGCGGGAAGAAGCCGGTATTGTACAAGGCTTCCCTCCGTACCATGAGCGGAACCTCGAGCAGGGTAAAGCCTCTGGCTAGAAGAAGATCCAGGGCAAGCTGCTGAACGGCACGATGCAAGGCGGCGCCTGCGCCGGTTAAATAATAATGACGGCTACCGGCTGTTTTGACTCCGCGGGGGATGTCGATCATACGGTGAAGCTCGCCAAGTCTCACGTGATCCTTGGGTTCAAAGGTAAAGCCGGTTGGCTCGCCGACCTGTCTAAGCTCAACATTATCTTGATCCGAGAGGCCGACCGGCGTATCCGGCGATACGATGTTCGGGACATAAAGCATCAGGTTCGCGTATTGCTCGTGAACGGCTTTGTGCTCCTGTTCCAAGGCGGCTAGACGGTGGTTAATTTCCCTCATGTGCTGCTTCTTCTGCTGAAGATGCTGATGCTCATCGCTGTTGATCGACAGATTGATCTCCTGAATCGTCTGATTCCGCTCTTGGCGAAGCTCCTCGATTTGCTGCAGCAGCATCCTTCTTTGATCATCCCGTTCCACAAGCTGCGAGACGGAGATCGTCATCCCTTTCTGGTCCGCTACGGTTTGAATACGTTCCTGGTTGTTCCTGATCCACTTGATGTCTAACATGGCAACTCGCTCCTCTATAATGGAATACAAAAAAGCGCTCTAATCGTCCGATTGGGACGAAGAGCGCTTGTATTCTCGCGGTGCCACCCAAATTGATTAAACAGTACTGACCACTGTTTAATCCACTTAGTTCCGCGGTAACGGGCGGGTCCGGTTAACTTAGGGGATACTCCCTTGACGAGAACGCCTCCGAGTTGGATTCTCTTCATCGGCATAATTTCGTTTGAATTTTTACTAGTATAGCTTATGCCGCTCTTTTTATACAAGTGTTAGTTTTTATGGATATTAGGTTTAGCGCTGCTGGGCAGGGGCGAGCGAGTAGTAGCGCTCGGTTTTATCCAGCGTTTCTCTTATTTTCTCATCCCACACATAGCTCAGTTCAAACGTTCCTTCCTGGAAGAAGAGCGGGAATCGGCGCGCAAACCAGCTTTGCATGGGAAGCTTGAGGGCGTCATCCTTGTTCACCCAGAGCAGCTCGCCTTCCGGCGGATTCTCGAGCAGAGTCCCTTCAAACGAAGTCGCCAGGTAGTTGAAGACCATGTATCTGAGCTGCGTGTAAGGGTCGCAGAATTCTTCCAGTCCTTTATAGATGATATCCTTGACGATCAACCCTGTCTCTTCCCGGACTTCCCGAATCGCCCCATTCACCAGACTCTCGGGGAAATCAACTTTGCCGCCGGGAGCAATATAGCCCGGGAACCCCTTTTTTATCTGGCCTATTCATTAAAAGTACCTTATCCTTATCTTGTACCATACACATCGTATACATCTTATAGGTAATGGACATGACATGCCGCCGCCTATTCTGCTAGATTATGATTAATAGTTTTATTTTACCACAATGTTCAATTTTGAAGGGGTGCGCATCATCCATGCAAGGATACAACGTTCTAGTGGTCTACAGCCGGGACTTGAGCATGCTCCTGATGTGTGCAAACGTCTCAAGGATCCATACAAAGGATTAAGTAATTTGGTCGGCGGAAAAATCGAGCCCGGCGAGGCAGGATTGGATGCTGCATACTTGTGAGTTTATACGCAGGCAAGGGGAATATAGGACATATGATTATGCAGGTGAACTTGTACAAAGACAAACTATTCGGGGAGTGACAATCAATGAGTGAACAAGACATTATCAAGCAGACGCGGCTGCCGGTGACGGCAAGCGGAATGCTGCATGACCTGCGGCAGCTGGGCATACAAGAGGGGGATTATCTGATCGTTCATTCTTCCTTGTCCAGCATCGGGTGGGTGTGCGGCGGTGCGCAAGCCGTGGTGCAGGCGCTGCTCCAATCCGTCGGAGCCGAAGGGACGCTTGTGATGCCGGCGCAAAGCGGAGATTGGAGTGATCCTGCCGAATGGGGGAATCCTCCGGTGCCGCAGGAATGGATCGATATCATCTATAACGAAATGCCGGCGTTTGATCCGGCAGTAACGCCAACGCGGGGAATGGGGCGCATTGCCGAGCTGTTCCGGACTTATCCGGGGACGCTGCGGTCGGAGCATCCGCAGGTATCCTTCTGCGCGAACGGCAAATATGCGGAATACATGATAACCGGTCATCCGTTAACTCCTCAGTTCGGGGAAGCGTCGCCGCTTGGCAAGCTGTATGCGGCTGGTGCAAAGATCCTGCTCCTCGGGGTTGGCTTTGATTCCTGTACAAGCTTGCACCTTGCCGAGACGAGATTGGACGACATGCCGACCAAAAAGATGGGCACCGCCATGCTGATGAATGGAGAGCGTTCCTGGCAGTGGTTCACGGATTATGCGTATGACTCGGGTGACTTTGACCGGATTGGAGCGCAGATCGAAGGACAGATTCGGGTCCGGCGGGGCAAAATAGGCCAGGCTGATTGCATGCTGCTTCCCATGAAGGAGGCGGTGGATGCGGCAAGCAAGTGGCTGGGCAGGCATCGGAACTTATCCTAAAGGGAAAACGGAGCGGGCAATATGATCGAGCGGTTCATGTATAGAGCGGCATGGAAGGATGGACGGCAAGAGGATGGAATTGCCGCATTGCAGCAAGACGAGTATGTAATCGGTCTGGTAAAGCAAGGCCGATTGATGACGGCGGCGGCGTTCTACTGGAATCAACAGGCTTTTCTCTATTATGAATGCATGGACGGCAGGCTCGCTCCCGAGGAAGTTGCCGGTGCGGCGGAGCCGTATCTGAAGGATTGGCCGGGACAGACGGAGCCGCGCAAGTGGATTCGGATGATGGACGTATTTCACTTCAACGAGCCTGCCGATACGGAGCATTGGCTCCGTAAGCTTCCGGTAGAGAAAAGAGTGGGGCGGGTTGCGCATCTGAAGCCGGAGATGATCGGCAGCTATGTGTATTATCATTATCAGCTTCAGGAGGAGCGGGCTTTCTTCGGACCCAAATATGAAATAATCGGGATTCACGAGAATCTTCTGTTTGGTTATCAGGAGTTCCCGAATGTAACGGAAGAGCCCGTGGTGCCGGGACGTCTTCGCACAAAGGGGACGCCGGAGAACTGGAACGACTCCAGAATGGATCTGCATTTTCAACCGTGGGAAGACGGGCATCTGTATTTCAAGCCAATTGAGGGGATTTATGCTTATTACATAGGCGAAATGGCTGATTAGAGCATCGCGGCAAAGAGGGCTGTCCCGTATTTCGGGACGGCTTTTTTTGCTGCCATAACAGGCGGAAACCCGCGGATTTACTGGCGCAACCTGCGGTTGCGGGGCTTCGCAACGAAAGCTCGCTTTACTTCGTACATAGAATTCAGCATGATGTGGATATGAAATTGCTCGCGGAAAGGTGATAGCCGATATGGTGTTTGGAGAGAAGCTCAAGAGCATGAGGCAGCAGCGTGGCTGGTCGCAGGATGAGCTGGCGGAGAAGCTGTTCGTAAGCCGGCAGTCCGTATCGAAGTGGGAAAACAATCAGAACTATCCGAGTATCGAAATTATTATTAAAATTAGCGATCTGTTCGAAGTTACCATTGATGAACTGTTAAGGAGCGATGAGGAGTTGACAAAGAAGGTGATCGACGACAGCAAGCAGCTGGCTTATCCGGGACTAAAGGTGTTATTTGACTTGCTTTTCCTGCTCGGTGTAACTTTGCTTATTATTAAGCTTGCCGTGCTTGGACTGAACAAATTGGCAGGCATGGATCTTTCCCTCGGCGATTCATGGGTCTGGAATTTTGGTCCTCTTGTTCTCATGGTTGGCGCGGGGATTGGCTCCGGCATTGTGAAGGAGAAATATAAAAAAGAATAAACCAGTGATCCGGAGTTTACCATTATGATACCGATTGAACAAGAAAAAGCATAAAGCTTGGTCAAGGAGCCTCCGCAGAGCCTGTCTGCCCGAGGCTCCTTATTGTTACATGGCCCCCGTCACTACCGTTAACGGCATGCCGGCTTTGCGGTAGGATAAGACCTCATAAGCATCAAGCCGGCTGTCCGTAATAATCTCGTCGAATTCATCAATCCCCGCAAAAATGGCAAGCGAGTTATAGCTGAACTTGGTGGAATCGGCCAGCAGAATGGTTTTCCCCGCAGCTTCCATCGTGGTCTGCCGAACCCCTACGAGATTTGGCGACCAAGCCATGGCCCCTTTGGTCAATGAGACTGCCTCGCAAGTAAGGAATGCGGCGTCAACGGTCATGGCTTTCAGCATTTTCTCCGCGTAAATCCCGTCCAGACTATAGGCCCACTTACTGATTCTTCCGCCTGAGCAATACACATCAAAGCTGCCAAACCGCTCTTCGTTAGACAGCATGAGGGCGGTGTGCAGATCGCGGGTAATGATCTTGAGCCCCTTGAACCGCTCCAATTCATCCACCATAGAGGCCACGGTCGTGCCGGCATCCAGAATAATGCTCATTCCGTCCTGAATATGCTTGACGGCTTCCCTGGCAATCGCCGTCTTCTCCGTTTTATGCTCGTTTGCGCGCTGCTCGTATTTGGCGCCCATGAACCGTTTTACTTTCACGGCTCCGCCGTGGAAACGTTGAATCTTGCCCTCCGACTGTAGGAGATCAAGATCGCGGCGGATCGTCATCTTGGAGACGTTAAACTGCTCGGCAAGCTCGAGGATCGTTAACTGTGGTTTTGAATCGAGCAGCATCATAATTTCGTGGCGGCGTGTTCCGATTAGCATATTTATCCTCTCCCAATAGCTCACTTTTACATTCCATTACATGTTATGTATTTGTTCAATTATGTGAAAATTCTGTATACAACCTTTCATTTGTGTGATATAAGGTAAATAAGAGGTTGTTTTGTGTTACTTAGGTGTGACTTTAGTTTACTTAATATTCAGAAAATTTTCTAGTCCCTCGCAAACTTCCTTGTTTTTAGTTAAATATGTGTCAGTTAAATTAACATCATATTCTATTTGAAGAGGTGAGCGTCTGATGTTCTTTCGTTATCAGGGGGAAGCTTATGACCGCCGGTTCTTGCCGCGGTTAACGACCAAGGAGATTGCGGCCATGAGCAAGGAGGAGGTATTGCTCGTGCTGCCGGTAGGCGCGGTGGAGCAGCATGGTCCCCATATGCCCGTCTTCACGGATACGCTTATTGGCGAAGCGATGCTGGCAGCGGCTTTTGAGCATTTGCCGGAGGACGCGCCGGTCTGGCTGCTGCCCTCCGTGAACTATGGCAAGAGCACCGAGCATGCCGGCCATCCGGGTACCATTACGCTATCGGCCACAACGCTGATGGCGGTGCTGGAGGATATTTCGTCTTCCCTTGCGAGAAGCGGTTTCCGCAAGCTGCTGCTATTCAACACGCATGGGGGCAACGCGGATCTGCTTGGCATGATGGCGAGGGAAATCCGGATAGCAACGGGGCTTGAGGTGTACCGGCTTGATCCGGGTTCGGTTGGCTACAGCGATTCCTTCACGGATGAAGCGGAAAAGGCCTGCGGCATTCATGCCGGAGACGTGGAGACCTCCCTTGTGATGGCGATGTGTCCGGGCTGGGTAAACGCGGAGCTTGCGCCTCGGGAGATGCCAAGGTTCCCGGATTCCCGTTCCTTCTCTTTCCGGTCGCGTTCGTTTGCATGGGTAATGAACGATATTTCAAGCAGCGGAGTAGCGGGAGATGCGACCAAAGCAACGGCGGACAGAGGGGACGCGATGCTGAAGACGGCGGGGCCGCTCCTGGCGGAAGCTCTTGTGCATATTGCGGCGTTTCATATGGACTCACTGAAAAACGGATAGGGGGATGATCACCGTGACAACGATGACGGGAGCCAAGGAATGGGTAAGGATGGAGCGGTTGTCCAAGGTTTATCCGAACGGAACCGTAGCGGTCAAGGAGGTTGACCTTACCATCCACGAAGGAGAATTTCTTTGTTTTGTTGGTCCTTCCGGCTGCGGGAAATCAACGATATTCAAGATGATTACCGGCTTGTCTAATCCAAGCAGCGGCACTTTGGAGGTTATGGGAGGTGCGGCGAGCGAAGCCCGCAAGCAATCCGATACGGCATTTGTCTTTCAGGATCATACGCTGCTGCCGTGGAACTCGGTCATCGACAATGTGACGCTGCCGCTGGCGCTTCGCGGGGTGCCGCGCAAGGAGCGCCAGCGGGAAGCGGAACGCGTGCTCGAGATGGTTGGCCTGAAGGATTACATGCGCTCCATGCCGCGAGAGCTGTCCGGGGGAATGAAGATGCGTGCATCCATTGCCCGCGCTCTGGTTGCAAGACCTAAGCTGCTGCTCATGGATGAACCGTTTGGCGCGCTTGACGAGATTACGCGCCAGACGCTTCAGATCGAGCTTCTTGAATTATGGCGGCAGGATCCGGAGATGACGGTGCTGTTCGTCACCCATAACGTATTCGAAGCCGTATTTCTGTCGACCCGTATCGCCGTCATGACGCCGCGTCCGGGCAAGGTTTCCGATCTCATTCATGTGCCGGTGCCTTTCCCGCGCGACGAGTCATTCCGTACGACCCCGGAATTCGGGCAAATTGTCCGTTCCGTGTCGGAAGCCCTTAAGCATTAGAGAGGAGGAGAAACAATGATGAAGGATTGGATGGTTGAGATGCAGGCAGCAGTCGGGGAAGAGAAGCTGTTGTCAGACCCCGGACAGGTAGAGAAATTATCCAAGGACTACTACTGGTATTCTCCGGTGTTGGTCCCGCTGCTTCAGGATAAACGGGCAGAAGCGATTGCCGTTCCCCACTCCGTGGAGGAAGCGGCGCAGGTGCTCGCTTACGCATGGAAGCACCGGGTTCCGGTAACAACGCGTGGCGCCGGTACCGGCAACTACGGTCAGGCCGTTCCGCTCGAAGGCGGCATTGTTCTTGATCTGAGCAAGCTCGACAAGGTAATAGAAGTAACCGATACGTATGCGCGCGTGCAGGCTGGAGTACGGCTTGGCGGATTGGAGAAGCTCCTCCGTTCCGAAGGGAAGGAGCTGCGGATTTATCCGAGCACCTACGTAAAAGCAACGGTTGGCGGCTTCGTGAGCGGCGGCTCGGGCGGAATTGGTTCCATCACCTGGGGTAACCTGTGGGACGGCAACGTGCTGGAGGCGGTCATTCTAACGGTGGAGGAAACGCCGCGCAGGCTGACTGTCAAAGGCGACGACCTGATTGCTTACATTCATAATTACGGAACGACCGGCGTGCTCGTGGAAGTGGTCATACCGATTGCGGCAAAAGTAGAATGGACGCAAACCGTTGTCCAGTTCGATGATTTCGAATCCGCAGCACGGTTCTCCCATGCGGTAGCGCTTGACGAGGCTATCCGCAAGCGGCTTGTTGCGCCCGTTGAATGGCCGATTCCGACCTTCTTCAAGCCAATCGCCTCGAAGCTCGAAGCCGGCTGCAGCGCCTGTCTGCTGGAGACCGCGCATGGCAGCGAAGAACGGCTTGCGGCGCATGCCGGCGAGCTCGGCGGCCGTATCGGCTATACGATCCCGCCGGAGCAGTACCGCAAGGTGATCGGTTTGTCCGATTTTACATGGAACCATACGACGTTATGGGCGCTTAAGACCGACCCGACGCTGACCTACTTGCAGGCTGGCTTTGACAAAGACCGATACCTGGATCAGATTGCGCTTATTAAAGAGCAGTTTGGCGAAGAGGTGCTGATGCATCTCGAATTTATCCGCAGCGCGGGCGTTGTTGTTCCCGCTGCCCTGCCCGTTGTCCGTTACACCACGCATGAACGTCTGTACGAGATTATTGCCTACTTCCGGTCCATTGGCGTCCGGATTAATGATCCTCACACCTGGATACTGGAGATGGGAGGACGGGGAGAATGGGATGCAATGGTGAAGGCCAAGCGTGCCAATGATCCCCGGGGACTTCTGAATCCAGGCAAGCTGCAGACGCCGGTTGAGAGCATTTCGAATCAGGAGGGATAAGCGATGCGAGAGGAGACTATGACTAGCCCGGATTTATCGTTTGGGACGTCGGCAGGGGAGAACAAAGCCGCAAAGCTAAGCCATTCATTGCTGAGAAAAGGTTGGAAAAGATTTGGTCCGCCGTCCGTCGCCTTCATTCTGTTCATCGGCGGCTGGGAGCTGTTCTGCCGGATATCCGGCCTGAAGCCTTATTTGCTGCCTAAGCCTTCGGATATCGTGATGGCCGCATCGGAGAATGCTTCGAATCTGTGGGTATCGGTCTACACCACGATCACGGAGGCTGTGCTTGGATTCCTGCTCAGCATTATTCTGGGCGTCGGCTTTGCCGTCCTGCTTGCCAGCTCCAAGCTCATTGAACGAAGCATTTACCCTTATGCCATCATTATGCAGACCATTCCGATTGTCGCCATTGCGCCCATTATTGTGATCTGGTTTGGCGCGGGCATGAACGCCATCATCATTATCGCTTTCCTCATCGGATTTTTCCCGATGCTGTCCAACACCCTAATCGGCCTGAACTCGACCGACCACAACATGAAGAACCTCTTCTATCTTTACAACGCTTCTCCATTGCAGACCATGCTCCGGCTCCGTATTCCGGCCGCGCTGCCTTATATCGTGGCAGGCCTCAAAATTTCTTGTACGCTCGCCGTAATCGGCGCCATCGTTGGCGAGTATATCGCGGGCATCGGCGGAGGCAATGGCGGACTTGGTTATGCCATTACCGTGGCATCTTCCCGCCTGCAAACCGCCTATCTGTTTGCTTGCGGCTTATCCGCCTCGTTGCTTGGCATTGCCTTCTTCCTGCTCGTTAATGCCTTCTCCAAGTGGCTGCTCAGCTCCTGGCATGAATCCGAGATGAAATCTTCCGAGGGCTAACAAATACCGCCATAACCAATGGTGTTTTAGGAGGGATGAGCTTGCAGACCGAAATGCTCGAAATGATTAACGTCAAGCTTCCGCTTGAACAATGCAGTGATCTCTTCACGGTAAAAGCACGGGGAGGACGCTGGACGGCCGTCGACCGCCAGGAGGGGGTTATCTTCTCCTCGGAGCATCTCCCCATCCAGGCTCTATCCTTCGACGAGCTGAAGACAACGGTATTGCTGAACCTGGAAGGGAAGGTTATGCTGCCGGGTTTTGTAGACGCCCATATGCATCTCGACAAAGCTTATTCGCTGCCCTTTGTACGCAACAAGTCCGGAACGCTGCTTGAAGCGATCGAGAATTACCGCGCCGTGTCGCCGGCCTTTACTAAAGAAATCATCCGGGACCGTATCGTGAAGGCGGCGCTGAGCTCAGCCTCCTTCGGGTCGGCTGTCCTGCGAAGCCATCTCGATGTCCCGGTTCATCTCGGCCGCGATATCGCGATGCGGACAATCGAGGCGGCGCTTGAAGCGCGGGAGATGGTTGGCGGAATGGTTGATATTCAATATTTCCCGATGTTCTTCTACGATCCCGCTTATGAACGCGAGCTCACGGAATTCGCTTTCGAGACGCTTCTCATGGGCATCGACGGGGTAGGAGGCGCGCCGCATCTGTCGCCCAATCCGGAGACGAATATCGGTTGGGCGTTCAGGCTGGCGCAGAGATTCGACAAACCGATTGACCTTCATTCGGATGAATCGGATAATCCGGACACCAAGACGATCGATATTTACTGCGATTATGTGAAGGCGGGCGGATACGGCGGCCGGGCAACGGCGGGCCATCTCTGCTCCTTGTCGGCCATGGAGCATGGCGAAGCGGAGCGCTTAATTGCGAAAATGGCGGATGCGGGCGTAGCGGCGGTTACCCTGCCGGCGGTTAATCTCTATTTGCAGGGGCGCGGCGACCGGGGCAATGTGCGGCGCGGCGTCACCCGCGTCCGCGAGCTGACGGAGGGAGGAGTGCCGATTGCCGCGGCCTCGGACAATATCCAGGATCCGTTTCATCCGTTTGGCAGAGGGGATCTGCTGCAGATTGGACTGATGACCGCTTATGCAGCCCACCTGGCGAAGGAAGAGGATATCGTAACGGTGCTGCGCATGCTGACCTCCAATCCGGCGACGATCACGGGCGTCAAGCAATACGGAATTGCGGCGGGGAATCCGGCCAGCTTTGTTGTTCTGGATGCACGCTTGGAGGAGGAGCTGTTCCAGGAGCTGCCTTCCTCCAGATGGGTCTATAACAAGTCGAAGTGGACGTTTGCCTCCAAGCTTAGCCGTTTCGGGCTGGAGCCTAGTCTCTCGGGCTCGCCCGCATAGCTCAAAGATGACTTAAAGGTTGATGTTTGTCCGCTTCAATAGGGATGCGCATATAGAGGAGAAGAGAAAAATCTTATGCTTTCGATGTAAGAATCATCGCGAACAGCCATCCGCCTGTTTGGGTGAAAATTCGTTAAGCACATGCTTATGAAGTGAAAATGATCACAGTCGGCCTTGATTAGACCAATTGTGTGACCATTTTTTTAAGGGGGAAGAGAAGCATGCTGGGATCAAAGAAAACATTAGGTGGAATGACGGTAATTCTTGCCGCGGCGCTTACGCTGTCCGCTTGCGGCGACAGCAAATCATCCGGAGACTCGAAGGAGCTGACCAAGGTCAGCCAGGTAACCAACTGGTTCGCGGAGCCTGAGCATGGCGGGCAATATGCCGCGCTGGACAAAGGCTTCTACAAGGATGCGGGTCTCGACATGACGATTCAATCGGGTGGTCCGGGCATCTCTTCCACCCAGATCGTAGCCGGCGGCAAAGCGGAGTTTGGCATGGGGCAGGCCGACGAAATCCTGCTGGCGCGCCAGAACGGCATTCCGCTGGTGGCGATTGCGGCGACCTTCCAGAAGAATCCGCAGGGCATCATGTTCCACAAGGGGCAATACAAGGACATTACGGAGCTGAACGGCAACAAAATTTTTGTCGGCAGCGGCGTGGTGTTCTGGGAGTACTTAAAGAAAGCCTATAGTCTCGATAAAGTGACGGAGATGAAATATACCGGCTCGCTGGCTAACTTTGTAGCGGATCCGAAGGCCGCCACGCAGATCTACATTACCTCCGAGCCTTTCTCCATGCAGCAGGAGGGCGTTGACGTCGATTACTTCCTGAACTATGACCTTGGCTACAAGCAATACGGCAACGTGCTTTATACAACCGAAGACTTCCTGAAGAAGCATCCGGATACGGTAAAAGCCTATGTGGAAGCATCCGTTAAAGGCTGGGACTACTATAAAGATCATTCCGAAGAGATTAATAAAGTGATGCAGGAGAAAAACCCGGATCTCAAGCTGGAAGCGATGGCGTATGGCGCGAGGGCGCAGGAGCCGCTCGTCTACGGCGGAGATGCGGAAACCAACGGCGTCGGTTACATGAGCAAGGATATCTGGTCCGGCCTGCAGGCGCAGCTGGTGGATATGGGGCTTCTGAAAGAGGCCGAGCCGATTGAAGATGTATTTACGAACGAGTATTTGCCGGGCAAATAACGAGAACAGATGACGGAGCCGCCGCATGCGGGCATGCGCGGCTCCGGTTTCTATCAAGGCGGCAATACGCTTGAGGAGAGATGGCAATGGCCAATGTGCTCGTTATTTACTTCAGCGCATACGGACATATTCACAAGATGGCAGAGGCCGCCGCGCAAGGAGCGGAGCAAGAAGGGCATACCGCTAGGCTTGTACGCATTCCGGAGTTTCGCCATTCCGATAACATCACCGCGATGCTGGATCATCCAAGCCGCAGGCGGAGCGCGGAGGACAGCCAGCTGTCAGGAACCTTCCGGGTTGGAGCGCGGTGGGAGAAATATGAAGCCGCGCAGGCTGAGCAGCAGAACATGCCGGAAGCAACGGCCGATGATCTCCGCTGGGCGGACGGGATCGTATGGGGATTTCCGACCTATTACGGCTCGATGCCGGCGCAGGTTAAGTCCTTCCTTGACCTGTCGGGCAGCCTATGCGCAAGCGGGGAGCTGGAAGGGAAGCCGACCGGCGTGATGACAAGCGCCGGGTCCATTCATACGGGTCATGAAGCGACCATCCTGACGTCGATCATACCGCTGCTTCATTTCGGAATGGTGTATGTCGGCTTGCCGTATTCGCAAAACCCGGAATATTTGACCGCGGACGCCATTGGCGGTTCCCCTTACGGGCCGTCTACATTGGCAGGTCCGGACAGCGGAAGAACGCCGGATGAGCGCGAGCTTCGGATGGCCGGCAGACTTGGAGCGAGGGTGGCGAGATTTGCCGAAGCAACCAAAGGCATAAAATGAATGGCGGGGATATGATGACGATACCATTTGATTTGCTTGTTACCGAGGTTAGGCTGCCAGGCAGCGGATTAACGGATTTGGGCATAAAAGGCGGAAAGATAACGGCGATCGGCAAGTTGGCCGGAGCTGCCGCCTTAACAACCTTTCAGGCGCAGGGCAGACTGCTTCTGCCCCCTTTTGTCGAGCCTCACGTGCATTTGGACACGACATTAACGGCGGGCGATCCGATCTGGAACGAGAGCGGAACGCTCGCGGAAGGCATATCGGTATGGGCCTCCCGCAAAAAACAGCTGACGCGCGAGGACGTTCTGGCAAGGGCGGAGCGAACGCTAGAGATGTTCATCGGCTATGGCGTGCTTCATCTGCGCGCGATGGTGGACATCGGAGACCCGAAGCTTACTGCGCTGCGCGCGGTGCTGGAGCTGAAGGACAAATACCGCGAACGCATGCATATGCAGGTAATCGCTTTTCCGCAGGACGGCCTTGTGGCTTGCCCGGATAACGAAGCGAGACTGGAGGAGGCGCTGCGGCTTGGTGCTGACGGAGTATCGGCGGTGCCCCATCTGGAGCGGACCCGCGAGGACGGAGTATTAAGCCTGCGCAAAGCGTTTGCTCTTGCGGAGCGATACGGCGCCTTTATTCATGTCTTTTGCGACGAGACCGACGATGAAGCCTCACGGTACCTTGAAGTATGCGCCGCGCTTGCGCTTGCGACCGGTCTGGGCTCCAAGGTAACGGCCGCCCATGCCAATGCCGCGGCTTATTACAATGAACCGTATTTTCAAAAGCTGCTTGGACTGGTGAAGCAATCCGGCCTCTCCATTGTGGCTTGTCCGCTGATTAACAGCGTTATGCAGGGACGTTACGATGCTTCTCCGAAGGGGCGGGGCATTACGCGGATTCAGGATTTCCACCGGGCGGGCGTTAACGTCGCTTTGGCGCATGACGATATCCGTACTCCCTTTTATCCGCTTGGAACGGGAAATCCGCTGGATGCCGCGCATATGGCGGCTCATCTTGCCCATATGTGCGGCCGTCAGGATCTGCACGATATATGGGGCATGATTACGCATGGCGGAGCGAAAGCCATGCAGATAAACGGCTACGGCTTTGAACAAGGAAAGCCAAAGGTCGGAGATCCGGCCTCGTTCCTGCTGTTTGACGCCGCAGACCCCGCCGAGCTGATCCGGACCCGATCCGCCCCGCGTTACGTGTTCCATAAGGGCCGGCTGGCCGCGGAAACAGCGCCCGCCGTTACGAAGCTGCTGCACCTGGCGGGCGACAAAATGGCCATATTCTAATGTTGAAACAGGAATTAGATTAACATTTTTTAACCAAATTTTAGGTCATCCCGACTATTCAAAACGCCTTCCCTCTCCTTGATAATCAGGGGTATTCCATATCAAGGAGGGATTTGAATGCTTCGGAATTACGCGGTGAGCCTTAAAAACAGGCCGCTAAAGATTTTTGCTTCCGCCGTTCTTGCCATGCTTTTGTTCGGCTCGGCCGTCCTGCCGGCGTTTGCGGCATCCCCGGGGAAGTCCGTCAACGCTTCGGCTACCTTCGCTTATAGTCTTAAAGGGCTTAAGCATAATCTGGCTGTTCAGAAGGCCTATATCGCATCCAAGTATCTGTACGTCACCCAGCGCTCGGGAGGAACCGTCTATCTGTCGAGACTGCTCATGAAGGGAAGCACCGCCACCTACGTGGACGAAATGACGGTGACCCATTCCGGTCATGGCCAGACGCTGGATATGTACACCTACAAGGATATCGATTATTTCTATTTCAGTTCAAAAGCGGACCCGTCCACGTCGTATGACTGGTCGCTTCAGGTGGCCCGGCTGAAATACTCGGCGGGCAAGAAGTATGATTATGCGGATCTTCGCCGGTTCACCTACATGAACTATGCGAATAAGACCGGCAAGAGATTGGGCGATACCTATCGCGTGGACGGCGGCGGCAACAGCGGCTATACCCTTTTCCGCGTACAAACCGCCCAGGGCACTGTTACGTGGTCCATCTACAACACGGCGGCCTTAAACAAGCTTTTGGACGGCAGCGAACAAGTGCGGATGGACAGCGCGGCAGCCAAAAAGGCATGCGTGGCCAGCTTCACCCAAACGGGCAGCCGCATCGTTAGACCAAACGGCTCTTTCCAGGGCATGGATATGCTCTCGAGCACAAAAATCTATACGTCGGGCGGAGCGGAAGGGCAAACGCCGCGCATCGCCTTGATGTCGAACACAGGCTCTTACAAATCGCTGGTCAAAATTACGAATGTCGGAAATCATGAGATCGAAGGCGTACAGACGAAGAACGGCAAGGTATACTTCACGATCGTGACCAACCCGAAAAACAAGAAAGATACGCAGAAGGTCTACTATGTGCCGGAAAGCAAGTTTTAAAGACGCAATAATTATTTAACATTTATTGGTACAACCAGACTATTCTAAACCGCATCCTTCTCCTTGATAATCTTGGGTGATAGATAGAACGCACAAGATGATGGAGGGATAGGAATGTTGCCGCTTCACGCCGTACATGTTAGAACCGGGTCTTTAAGAGTTATCGCTTCTGTCATGCTCGCCATGCTTCTGTTTGGCACAGCCGTATTGCCCGTATTTGCAGCAAGTCCAGGGAAGACCGTCAACGCTTCGGCTACGCTCGCTTACAATCTCAAAGGACTTAACCACAACCTGGCCGTTCAGAAGGCTTATATCGCATCCAAGTATCTGTACGTCACCCAGCGTTCCGGGGGAACCGTCTATCTGTCCAGATTGCTCATGAGCGGAAGCAACGCCACCTATGTGGACGAAATGACGATTACCAATGCGGGTCATGGCCAGACGCTGGATATGTACACGTACAACGACATTGATTATTTCTATTTCAGTTCGAAAGCGGATCCGTCAACCGACTACAATTGGTCGCTGCAAGTGGCAAGACTCCAATATTCGGCAGGCGCGACCTATGATTATACGGATCTTCACCGGTTCACCTATCTGAACTACGCCGATAAGACCGGTGCGAGATTAGGCGAGACTTACCGCGTGGATGCCGGCGGCAACAGCGACTATACGATTTTCCGCGTGCAAACGGTCGAAGGCACCGTGACATGGTCCATTT
The DNA here is from genome assembly GCF_023715145.1 of Paenibacillus glycanilyticus. Lineage (GTDB taxonomy): Bacteria > Bacillota > Bacilli > Paenibacillales > Paenibacillaceae > Pristimantibacillus > Pristimantibacillus glycanilyticus_A. The sequence continues at coordinate 197,706 of NZ_JAMBNP010000003.1, forward strand.
ATGACACGGCGGCCTTGAATAAGCTGCTGGATAGCAATGAGCAGGTGCGGATGGACAGCGCGGCAGCGATAAGCGCCTGCGTGACCAGCTTTACCCAATCGGGCGGCGATATTGTTCGGCCAAACGGATCCTTCCAAGGCTTCGATATGCTCTCGAATACGGAGATCTATACGTCGGGCGGAGCGGAAGGCGAGACGCCAAAAGTCGCTTCGATGTCTAACACGGGCGCTTATAAAACCCTTGTGAACATTACGAATGTGGGAACCCATGAGATCGAGGGCGTGCAAACGAAAAACGGCAACGTGTATTTCACCATCGTGACAGACCCGGACAATAAGAAAGACACGCAGAAGGTGTACTATGTAGCAGACAGCATCTTTTAAGCCGATTCTATAAAAACAGGGCTGCCTCCGTGAAGCGATTAGCTTCGGGAGCAGCCCTGTTTGCTGTCTACGACAAACGCTTTGCCGTTCTTCACGGCTGATAGGTTCTTCCTATCTGCATATCTGCGGGACACGCCGCATATGACGTAAGGAAGCTTCGCTTCGCCTATGAAGGGGGAATAAGCGATGAGCAGAAAATTTCTCAATTCTCCAACTGCCTACGCGCTTGGCATGTTTGCGATGATGGTGCCAAGCCAGGCGTTTGCCTCGTTTTTCAACTATTACTATGTAGAAAAGCTGGGCCTCAGCCTAGGGCTTGCCACCATTGCGCGCACCATCTACCTGATCTGGGACGCGGTCAATAATCCGATGGCCGGCTATTTGTCCGACAGGACCCGCACGCGTTACGGCAGGCGCAGGCCGTGGATCTTTTTCTCCACGCCGGCCTTTATGCTCGCCTTCATTATGGTGTTCTCCGTTCCGGGCGGACTTGGCAATACGGAGCTGTTTGTCTGGCTGCTCACTTCGCTGATTCTGTTCGAGGGGCTCGCAACGCTGCTGTGGGTGAACTACGGGGCGCTCTTTCCCGAGCTGTTCGTCGGAGACCGGCTTCGCGCGAAAGCATCGGCTGTTCAGCAAGGGTTTCAGATTGCGGCGATTCTGATCGGAACGGCGCTTACTCCCATTCTGTATGAGAGCATTGGCTTTGGATGGATGTCGGTGACCTACGCGATCGTATTTGGCGTGTTTATGACCTGGTTTGCCCTATCCGTCCGGGAGAAGGACAGTACGCATCAGGAAGCGCCGCTCCCGCTTATTGCGGCATTCCGCGAGACGTTGACCAATAAGCCGTTCTGGATCTTTAACATAGCGGGCTCCTTCGCCCAAACGGTAAACGGCCTTCTTGCGGCGCTGCTTCCGTTCTATGCGAAATACGTCCTGAATATCTCGGAGGGGGAGGTGTCCATTCTGATGGGCGCCGTCTTTGTCTCCATCATTCCGCTTGTTATTGTATGGTATCTCATCTCCCGCAAGCTTGGCGGCCTGCGCAGCTGGCGGCTGGCGCTCGCCGTTTACGGCTTGTCGGTCATTCCGCTCTGGTTCGCTGGCAGCCTCGGAAGCGGCATTCTCGCAGGCATACTGGTAGGCTTCGGGATGGCCGGATTTCTTGTTACACCCGCTATGCTTAGCAGCCGGATCATTGACCTGGATGCCGAACGGACGGGCAGACGGAGAGAGGGAATCTACACGGCGGTTGCCGGATTTATTACAAGATCGAGCGGCCTGATTGCCGCGGTAGCCTTCTGGATTGTTGGCCTGATCTACGGTTACCAGAGCGGCGATAATCCGGGTCCCCAGCCGGAGACGGTCTTTCGAGTGCTGATCTGCGTAGTGCCCCTTATTTTGCTGGCGGTATCGTTTGTCATCTCCCTATTCATGAAGAATTTAGAGGAGCCGGGTCAATCCAAACGTCCGGTATGATATGATAATGGCAAAATCAAACCAAGGGGATTCGCATGAAGCAGGTAACGATTGGCATGTTCGCGCATGTGGATGCGGGCAAGACCACGCTGGCGGAGCAGCTGCTCTATCATACGAACAGCATCCGGGAGCGGGGCCGGGTAGATCACAAGGATGCTTACCTCGACAGCCACGATATCGAACGGGCGAGAGGCATTACGGTATTCGCGGATCAGGCGGTTATGACTTATAAAGATTCTACCTATTATTTAATTGATACGCCTGGACACGTCGACTTCTCGCCCGAGATGGAGCGGGCCGTCCAGGTGATGGACTACGCCGTATTGGTTGTAAGTGCGGTGGAAGGCGTGCAGGGGCATACCGAAACGGTCTGGCAGCTGCTGTCGAAGCACCGGGTTCCGACGTTCTTTTTCATAAACAAGATAGACCGCACCGGGGCGGATATAGACCGCGTGCTGCAGGAAATCCAGCTTCATCTGACGCCTGATGCCTGCCTGATTACAGATAGCTTTGCGGGCGGCGCTATTGGCGAGCCGTTAATTGAGAGTCTCGCGGAGCGGGACGAGCAGCTTCTTGATGCCTTCCTCTCTGGTGAGGGCGATCAGGCCTTCTGGCTGCAAGCGCTGCAGGAGATGGTGAGGGGCTGCCGGTTATTCCCTTGCGTAAGCGGCTCGGCCTTGCAGGATGCCGGTGTTCGGGAGTTTTTGGAGCAGCTTCAGCTGCTGACGACCGTTGACTATAACGAGCATGCGGCCTTTGGAGGACGCGTCTATAAAATCCGTCATGACAGCAACGGCACAAGGCTGACGTACATCAAAGCAACAAGCGGTACGCTCAAGGTCCGGGAGGAGCTTCGTTACGGGAGCGGGGAGGAGCAGGTATGCGAGAAGGCGACAAGGCTGCTTCTTGTGAACGGCAGCAAGATGCAGGCGGTAGAGCAGGTGACAGCCGGCGATTTGTTCGCGGTTGTCGGATTGTCCGGCGCCGAGGCGGGGCAGGGCGTAGGCGTATATTCGGACAAGCTGTCGTACGATCTGGTGCCGGCGCTGACGTCCAAGGTGATTTTCCCCGAAGCGCTACCCGTGAAGGATGTGCTGAAGGCATTCCGCATACTAAATGCGGAGGATCCTTCGCTTAATGTCATCTGGGAGGAAAGCCTGCAGGAAATCCATATTCATGTGATGGGAATTATCCAGCTCGAGGTGCTGCAGCAGCTTGTGAAGGACAGGTTCGGATTCGAGGTGGTCTTCGGAAGCCCGGAGATCTTGTACAAAGAAACGATCGCGAGTCCCGTGAAGGGTTACGGACATTTCGAGCCGCTCCGGCATTATGCCGAGGTGCATCTGCTGCTCGAGCCCGGAGCGCGGGGGAGCGGCATCACGTTCAACAATGCCGCCCACGTGCATGATCTAAGTATAGGCAATCGGAATTTGATCGAGACGCATCTGTTTGAGCGCGAGCATCACGGATTGCTGACGGGCAGCCCGCTGACGGATGTACGGATCACGCTGCTCACAGGTGCCGGCCATAATGAACATACCCATGGCGGCGACTTCCGGGAAGCGACGTTTCGTGCGTTAAGGCAGGGGCTGGAGAAAGCGGACAATGTGCTGCTCGAGCCGTTCTACGAGTATAAAATCAAGGTGGAGCTGGATCATTTGGGCAAGGTATTATCGGATCTGCAGCGCGCGTCCGGTCAGTTCGACCCGCCGCAAACAACGGCATCGCATGCGGTGGTTACGGGCAGGGTGCCGGTTGCTACCTTTATGGATTACAGCACGGAGCTTGCGGCATTCACGCATGGCAGAGGCAGTATTCAACTCGTCTTTGCGGGGTACGGCCGCTGCCATAACGAGCAGGAGGTTATCGAGCGGAAGGGTTACCGGAAGGATGCCGATCCGCTGTATACGTCATCATCGATCTTCTGCGCGAAAGGAGCCGGCTATACGGTTCCATGGGATGAGGCGGAAGCGAAGATGCATCTGCTGTAGCGAACGCAAATAGAACAGTAACGAAAATAAAAATTATACATTTTAGAGGGTGATCCGATGCTGTCGGCATCTCATAATCAACAATCCAGATCTCAAGTATTGGGTGTACACTCCGTTCTGGCGGCTATGGAGAAGTCACTGGCCATGTTGAATTAAGCACGGACGGGCATGCACCGTTCGCAGACGATGGTCTCGGAAAGCCAGCAGCGCGCAAGGAAAGCGGTCGAAGAGTTCACCCGGATCGGACAGTCGGCCTCCGAGCTCGAAGAGAAGGCGCAGATATTCAAAAATCGGATATAAACGAAAGGCCATCCTGCTTAAGGATGGCCTTTCGTTATGCTAGGGCTTGGTCACAGCGCGCGGACTATTCTGTAGCTTCCCGGCTCTGCGCGGAAGCCCATCAGATCCCGGTTCACGCGAAGCATCGGAATATTGGCGGAATCGTTGTGCGTCCGCAGATAAGGCGCTCCGGCTGCCTTGGCGGACTTAAGGCCAAGCAGCTTCAAGGCAAGCGCAATGCGGCGCCCGCGGTATTCCGGCAATACCCCGGTGTACTCATGGTACATCGCCCCGGTCTGCTCGTTATGCTGCAGGGTTACGACGCCGATGTAGCGGTCGCCCTCCTTGGCGATATGAATCCATTCCGGGCGTACGCCGGGCAGGCCAAGATTCCATTTCTTCCACTCTTCGAACCAGGGGAAGTCACCCGAATAGCCGGGAATATCGAGATGCGTGATCTTGTACAGCTCATGCAGCTTTCGCTCGTTCTCCTCGCCCGGCTCCTCCGCCAGCGTAACGAACCGTATTCCGGCAGACTCGGCATGGGGAATGGATCCGAGCAGCTGCTCGGAAGCGGTGTACTCGCGCAGATCAAGCACGGATTCGAAGGACAGCCGTTCCCGGATGTAGCCATGCTTTTCGGCAAAAGCAAGCGATCTCTCGTCCGTCTCCTTCATGTTGAAGTTAATCAGACGCGATGCTTTTACTTCAAGGGCCCATGCATGGAGGGTGGCGTACAAGGCCGTGCCCACGCCTTTCCCGCGGAATTCCGGATGGACAATTAACGTATAAATAAGCGTCCCCGGTTCGGTCCAAGGCGCCCGCCAGACTATGGCGTAAGCAATGACTTGCCCGTCCTCTTCTTCGGCCACCCATTTAGGACGATCCCAGCCCATAAGCTCGCCTTCATCATTATAATGAAGCTGTCCCGGCGGGATCTTGTCCTCGTCCTCCTGCAGCCGTTCGGCTGTCGTTGGCTCGGACCAAACCAGATTTACGAGAGGCGCTACAGCCTGAAAGTCCTCGGGCTGCTTCAACTTGCGGATAATAAAGCTCATATGGACCACCACCGTCATTTAGATATTCCTAGTATGGCATACCTTTTATTCCAGCGGTTGGAAGATTTCAGTTATAACGAAACTTACTCATGCCCCCGCCGCCGCATGATCCACTCCACGATAATGAAGTTCACGAGCAGAGCCGCCCAAATGTTATTGTCCAATACCTCTTCGATCATTCCCGTGCGGCCCTCCGGCAGGGTGAAGCGGTGCAGCAGCAGGTAAACGAGGAAGAGCAGAGGGACCATCGCTCTTGCGCTGACCGCTGTTAAAGTCATGGCAAAGCTGCGGATCATCCATTGTTTATGCGCCTGCCAATTCTTGTTTACCGCTGAGCGGTATCCCATAGCCGTTGTGATCAGCCATAGCAGATCAAGGAAAAGAAAAGACAGAGCCCGGCCGTAATCGGGTTCGTAACAGGTGACGACAAGGGCAAGTCCGCCGCTCGCGAACACGGAGTAAACGTACGCTTTTCCCAGCCGGGCATGCAAGGAGGGTTTGTTCTTGCGTATGGCCTTGTGGAACTGGAAGAACCCCGCGATTAAAGCGATGAACGCCAGTGCGATATGGCCGACTATAGCAGGATACTGCATTGTAAGAGAGGAAATAGCAATGCGGCTGCTCGCCGGATTGAGCGTAAGATAGGGAATCACAAACGGCAGCATTATGGCAACGGATAAGAATAACATGACCCACCAGCTTTTTTTCATAGAAACGCTCCTTCATAATGGATGCCTCCAGTATAGCGGGGGGATGTTTATGGACTCTAAAAACTTTCTAAAAAAACGATAAAGCTCCTATGAATCGCACATATGGAGGGCTTTGAAAGGATATGGTAAATAGGAGGTGGGATAGTGAGGATCTATTTATTGAAAATGGCCTTGTTCCTTTCTATTTGCTTGCTGCTTGACGCCTGCTCCTTAAACGACGGAACTCCTGCCAAGAATAATGGAGAAGCCATCGTCTCCAATGTTACGATAGCGGATAAAGGCGAAGCGGATGGGCAGTACTGGATCATGGCTGCGTATCCCGACCGGAAGAAGATGAAAAGCGTAGTCACGATCACGGTTGATGAGAAGCGCTGGAAAACGATTCAAGTCCATCATAAATACACCGTGCATTATGCCAAACAAGAGGATGGAAGCTATTCTTTGTACGGGATTACTCCATTAACGGATTAATAAATAGGGGAGTCAACCAAGGGGTTGACTCTCCTTTTTGTCAGCTTTTATGCCGACTCGGATGTCTGTCTGGCCTGCGCCTCCTTGCTTCCAAGCAGTCCGCCCAGCCGGAACGTTCCAAGCGAGAGCGCGATACAGACGGCCGAGAAAATGCCAATCGATACGTAGCCGTTAAGGTGTACGTACAGCAGTCCGGCAAGCCATGCTCCAAGCGTATTGGCGCCGTTCATGGTCGAGTTCGCGAGACTGGAGATCGTTCCCCGGATGGAGGCGTTCAGGGCGGTAAGCAGTCCCATGACAAGAGGGAAGATTACGCCAAGAACGGCGAAGATCATGAAGTATACCGTTGCCGCAGCGGGAAGCCGGGCGATGTGGGGGCCAATCATATAGAGCAAAACAAGCAGCAGCATTCCCGCTGTCACGGTCTTGGTATTGCCAAGCTTGCGGACCACGGCAGAGCTGATTACGCTCCCGAGCAGCGTGCCAAAGCCAAGAGCCATCATCACGTTGCCGATGCCGCCAATCGACAGCTCGAAATGGTCAGCCAGCCATTTGCCCATAAACGCAATTGCCGTACCGCTTCCCAGATGAAGCAGCAGGTAAGCGAGATAGCCGCTTCTTGCTTTCCCGCTCTTTATTAAGGGCGTGTATCGGCTGATAATCGATGCGGGAGTCTGCCTGCTTGGCTTCATGTCGGGAAGCAGCAGGAAAGCTCCAACGGCAAGGAGCAGAGCCGCTGCTCCAATGCTCCAGAACGGGACGGGCCAATCGGCCGCTGCAAGCCAGCTGCCGATCGGCACGCCAAGCGCTTGAGCGGCAGCAAGTCCGCCAAAGGCGATGCCCATCGTTTTCGCAATCCGCTGCGGCGGCATGACGGCAGGAATGGAAGCCCATACCTGGGGAGCGGTGAAGGCTGCGCTAACTCCGGCGAGGAAGCGGAACAGCAGCATCATCCAGAAGCTGTCCGCGAAGCCGCATAAAGCGGTTGAGACCGAGAATCCGATCAGTCCGCAGATCATAACGGTTCTGCGGTTCCAGCCATCCGACAGAGGACCGGAGATTAATGCGAACAGGGCCGAGCCTAACGTATAGGCGCCAATCATCCAGCCGGCATTGCCGGTGGATACCCCGTATTCCGCCTGCAAGGTCGGGAGCAGGGGAGAGATCAGGAACGTATCGGTTCCGATCATGAACATGACTAGAAAGAACAGGATGGAATATTTGGACACGGGTAGTCACTCCTTTGAATTGGTGTTGCTTCTTACCCTCATCGTAGCGGATAATAGTGACACATTCTGTCATGGATATAAAATTAGGAGGGAAGCGGGATGCCCAAATCCAAACGGTTAATGGAGCTGATGATGACCGTCAACCGCAAGCGGCGGTTCAAAGTACAGGAGCTGGCGGATGAATTTGGCGTCTCGAAGCGGACGATTCTGAGGGATCTGCAGGAGCTGAGCGAGCTTGGAGTGCCTCTATATTCAGAGGTTGGACCGCATGGGGGTTATCAGGTGCTGCGGGAGCGGGTGCTGCCGCCAATTGCCTTCACGGAAGAGGAAGCGGTGGCGATGTTCTTCGCGGTACATGCTCTGCGTCACTACACCTCGCTGCCGTTCGAAGCGGAATCGGCTTCGGCATTGAATAAGTTTTACCTTCATATGCCAAGCGACGTGCGGGACCGCATCGACAGCATGAAGCACCGTGTTGACTTCATAACGCCAACAAGACGGGGAGATGCTCCTTGTCTGTCGGTGCTGCTTGACGCAGCGAGCGGTGCATCAGAGGATATTGGATATTGAATATGAGACGAAGGACAGCGAAGCGGGCTGCCGCAAAATCCAGCCGGTATGCATCTATGCGCATAACGGGCATTGGTACTGCACGGCGTATTGCTTCCTCCGCGAGGGCTTTCGCGTCTTCCGCTGCGACCGGATTCGCTCGGCATCGGAGGATATGTCAGGCATGGAAAAGCGCGACCTTGGCGAGATCCGCCTAAGCCGCAAGGAGGTTGTTCGGCCGGAAGATCCCATCCGGCTTCAAGTAGAGCTGACCCGGGTAGGGGTGCAGCGCTGCGAGGCAGAGCTATGGCTGGCCCCGATGCTTCGGGTGCAGGAGGACGGGAGCGGCATTCTTGATGCGGAGGTATCCCGGGGCGACCTGTCCTTTTACACGGATTTTCTGATCGGACTGGGACATGAAGCGGCGCTTAAGGGGCCGGAGGAGCTCAGGGAAGCGGTCCGGGACCGATTAACCGGGCTGATTGGCCGTTATAGCTGAGCGAAATAGGAATAGAATAAGCTCCCTCTGCCGGTCGGCAAGAGGGAGCCTTGGCATGGGCAGCGGGGCTTATGCGTATACGGTTATTGCCCTTGATGCTGCAGGCAACCGCTCATCGGCAAGCGTTGCCCTTACGGTAACCGACCAAGGCAGCCGTAGTTACGCCGCCAACGGGAACAGGCACATGGGACAGCGCCAAAATTTACGTGGCTGGCGATATCGTGACGTATAACGGCATAGAGTATAAAGCAGGCTGGTGGACACAAGGCGATCAGCCGGACAACTCCGATGTATGGAAGCCGGTATCGGCTTCGGCCGTGCAAGCCTGGAGCAGCGCGAAGGCTTACAACGGCGGCGATCAAGTCATTTATGAAGGACATACGTACAAAGCGAAATGGTGGACCAAAGGCGAGATTCCGGGCAAAGCCGGAGTAGGGTGCTCATTGCTTAATAGAAAGGGGCTGTCCGGAAGGACGGCCCCTTTGTTGTTGTTAACCGGCTGTGCGCGCCGCTAAAGAATTTTCCTTTATTTGTCGAAATAAAGGTAGGAATGACCATTTTGGCATGTGCAGGGGGAGTTATACGGATGAGTAATACGATAAGTATGGAGAAGCTGATAGACTGGGGACATTTTGTTAAGGTAGCTTATGAGATGTATGCGCAGGATCATCTGTCGCCGGTGAAGCCGGCAGACTTCCCGACAGGCTGGGAACTTGTGGCGAATCTGACGATGACGCCTCGCCTGGAGAAAATGAAGGAGCGGGAGTTCGGGGGCTTTATTGCCAGATCCATCGACAATCCGCTGCAGCAGGTTGTGGCGATTCGCGGAACGGAGAGCCCTCTGGACTGGCTGTCGGATTTCGAGTTCGTGCTGGAGACCTTCCATGAGGTTCCGAATGGCGGCAAGACGGAGAGCGGATTTACGAATCTGTACCGAAGCATGATGGTGGAATACGCGGATACCAGCGTTCCTGCCCAATCGCTGATGGATTCGATCGATACGCTGCCGCAAGGCGCGAAGCTTTTGGTCACCGGTCATAGCCTGGGCAGCTCGCTTGCGACGCTGCATGCTTTCCTCGCCGGAAGCAAGAATGTCGATGTTGAGCTGGTAACCTTCGCTTCGCCCCGGGTTGGAGACAAGAGCTTTGTTGAAGCGTTCCAGCGGATGAACATTCCGAATACCCGCGTATTTAATCATCCGGATATTGTGCCGCAGGTGCCCGTTGAAATCGCCGGTTACCGTCATCTGGAGCCGGGCCTCGAGATCAACTCGGTGCTGTTCCCGATTAAGCACTCTATTCCGTGCTATCATGCGCTCAGCACTTACCTGTACGTGATGGGTGATGCCGACGCCAATATTTCGAAGTGCAAAACCACTCCATAAGGAGTGGAAATAACAGGACACCCTTACTTTAAGGGGAGTCCTGTTTTTGTTTATAATGAGGTGAACAACGGGAGCAGGGGAGAATAGGCGACATGAGGGAAAAGGAATTTCAACAGTGGATTCAAGACTTTTACAAAGAGCGCGGCTGGTCCGGATACGGTCCGTTTGAACGAATGGCCTTTCTTACGGAGGAAGTCGGCGAGACGGCCAGGGTGGTCAGAACGATTGAGATTGGGCGGGATCGCCCGGATGAGGCTGCCCAGCCGGCCGAAGTGCTGAAGCAGGAATTGATCGAGGAGCTTGGGGACATATTGGCCAACGTCTATATCCTCGCGGGGATATACGATCTTTCCATAGAGGAAGTTCTGAACGCGCATAAAGACAAGCTGAGCAAGCGATACAGCAAAGAATAGCAGGGGGATTATGATGAATAAAATTTGCGTATTTGCAGGCTCCAATGCCGGAGTAAGTCCGGAGTACGGACAAGCGGCAACCCAGCTTGGACAGCTGATGGCAGCTCAAGGGATCGAATTAGTATATGGCGGCTCCCGAATTGGATTAATGGGGCTTGTTGCCGATGCGGTGCTGGCTAACGGCGGCCGGGTTACCGGAGTTATGCCGCGTGGTCTGTTCATTGGCGAGATGGCGCATAAAGGTCTGACGGAGTTCATTGAAGTCGGAAATATGCATGAGCGGAAGGCTCTGATGTCGGAGCTGTCGGACGGCTATATCGCACTGCCTGGCGGACTGGGCACCTTCGAGGAGTTATTTGAGGTTGCGAGCTGGGCGCAGCTTGGCATACACAAGAAGCCGGTTGGCATCCTGAACGTGAAGGGCTTCTATCAGCCGATTGCAGAGATGCTGACGCAAGCCGTTTCGGCAGGCTTCATGAGGGACACGAATCTGGGACTGATGCTCTTCGAAGAGAATCCATCCGTTCTGCTGGACCGCATGGCCGCATACTCGGCTCCGGAACAGGCGAACAAATGGGCGGAGCTTCCGAAATGAACGAGATTTGCTGTTCGTAGGCAAGCCTCGGCGTATTACATTGGATTTCGTGCAGCATAATGAGGCGTTGTGTCCGGTATCCAGAGCTACATTGGATTTACTGCAGGATCAATGCCGCATCGTTCGCTGACGGCTCCGGCGTAGACGGTGCTGCTCCGGGCGGAGGCGGACAACCGGCAAGCGGTGCCTCGGAAGGCCTGCTTACCATCAGCGGCGGCAATCTTTATGTGGACGCAGAAGGTGACGGTCTTGATGCGAATGGTTCGATTGCCATGACTGGCGGCAATGTCATGGTTAACGGACCAACGATGAACGGCAACGGCGCGCTGGATTACGACGGTACCTTCAATATGACAGGCGGCACGCTTGTCCCAGCGGGAAGCTCCGGCATGGTATAGGCCGCATCGGACAGCTCGACGCAGGCAGGAATTCTGATGATGTTCCCGCAGTCCCGGCAGGCCGGAACACTGGTGCATCTGGAAGACGATTCGGGTAAATCGATCATGACCTTCGCTCCTTCCAGGGCTTATCAAGCGGTCTATATCAGCACGCCGGATATCGCGAAAGACTCTTCCTACACGCTCTATTCCGGTGGTACATCAACCGGAACGGCAACAAACGGGCTTTATGAAGACGGGGAATACAGCGGCGGTACAAAAGTGGTATCCTTCACCGCGGAATCGCTTATCACTTGGGTGAACGAGTCTGGCGTAACGGAAGCCCAAAGCGGATTTGGCGGCGGCGGTCGCGGTATGGGCGGTGGAGGCGGCCGCGGCATGGGCGGCGGAGGCGGAGACCGGTTCAAGGGCGGTCAAACGCCGCCGGATGGAGCAGCACCAGACGGGGCCGCGCCTCCGGATGCGCCGGCAGCTACCGCAGCAGCACAATAAGCTCAATAAGCAAGAAGGAGAAGGGGCGTCCCGGCGGACGCCCCTTCTTTTTTTCTAATTATTGTGCTGCAGGCAAGATCACGGGCGCTTCTTCTCCTGCTTCCTGCATTCGGCGGATCAACGTTTCCCGCAGCTCCTCCCGAATGCCGGCATGGGATTTAGAGGTGACCAGGTTGTTTAATTCATAAGGATCGGCTTGCAAATCGTATAAAAAGTCCTCAACATACCGTTCGGCATTAGCCTCATTCGAGGCTGGAGAAGTTACGCTGTACTTCCAGCGCTTCGTCCGGATGGCCCGGCCGACTTGCGATTCGCTGATCTGGACGAATACCTCCTGCGGCCACTCTTCCTTCTCTCCCCGCAGCAGTGGAAGAATGGAGCGTCCTTGCATCTCCTCCGGCACTGGGATACCCGCGGCATCGAGCAAGGTTGGAGGCAGGTCAACGAGCGACACCAGCTCCTGAATGCGACCGCCGGATTTGAAGCGTCCGCCGGAGAAAGCGGTTGGAACGCGGATGGAGCTCTCGTGGCAGGAGCGTTTATATTCCGAGTTTCTGGTTTTGAAGTGGCAGCCGTGATCGGACGTAAACATGATAATGGTGTCCTCGTCCAGATCCAGGCTGATCAAGGCATCGTGTATTCGTCCTAATGCTTCATCCAGCCGTTTGACCATTCCGTAGTAACCGGCAAGATGGGCGTGAGTGGTGCCTCCGAGTGCGGCCAGATCGGACGGTACATATTGTCCGCCTCCATAACGAGCATCATAACCCTTAGGAGCAGGGTAATTGTCCCACGAATTTTGATGATGCGGCTCCAAATAGGACAGGAACAGGAAGAATGGATCGTCCTTCTTCTGATCCATATAGCGGATGGCCGCGTCGGTCAACGCGTCTACGCGGTATCCAGGCAGCTTTACGGCTTCATTGTCATTATTGTACACGACCGTATCGTAAGCATCCGAAGTAAGCTCAATGCAATTCGCGGCCAGCCAGTATTGATAGCCGCCTCTCATGTTCTCGGGCACGGCGCCGATTCCGCTGGCCAAATGCCATTTGCCGATATACCCGGTTTGGTAACCTGCCTCGTTAAAATAATGCGCCAGCGTCTTGGCATCATCGGGCAGAGGGATTCCGTTCACGTGACAGCCCGTGGCCGTCGCGTATTTCCCGGTTTGCAGCGATGACCTTGCGGGACCGCATACCGGCTGGCAAGTGAAGGAGTTGTTTACATGCGTCCCTTCCATCGCCAAGCGATCGAAGTTAGGCGTAAGACCAAGCGGATTTCCGTGAACTCCCGCGGTATCCCAGCGCTGCTGGTCCGTGAAGAAAACAATTACATTTGGCTTCTTCTTCATAATCACGTCTGCCTTTCTGTTAGTCGGTTATTTTCATTTAAGTATAATTTCAATTCAGGCAAGTAGATTATAGTAAAATTACACTGTAATGTAAACGCACTTAAAGTGAATACATAACCAGGTTCATCAGATGGATGCCCTGGGTTAGATGTATGGACTGCTATACGGCAATTGCTCCCTCACCCTCTTTTTCGTTTTTACGGCCATCTCAGGCACTTTTCACCCATTATCGACATAATCAACCAGGAATTTACTATTTCTACGAGGGCACGACCCAGGGATTCCAGTGGATAGATGCATCGGTACACTGACGTGTTTAGCCATACGGATGCCACAACAAGCGGGGGGCATATATGCAAGAATCGTGGAGCTTCAAGTGTTGGCGGAGTTTATCATATTGAGGATGTATAGATGAATATTGCTCGTAATCCGAGGGATTTCTAATTAAATAGTTAGGGTGTAATACGACAAAAACCGACCTTTTTTTGACGATCCGGTTTTTGCGGATTTTACTACGGGGCATAGAAATAGAAAACAATATGGTCAAAACATCAACGATCTGGTTGAATATAGGGAAAGAGCCGGAAAGGATGCGCAATTAGGTTATGAAGGCGATAGATGTTCATTGGAGCGAGTATTCGAAGCATGAGGAGCCCTTCCATGATTATTATGGCAACGGATTAGACAACTATATTATTCGCCTCCAGGTGGAAGGCGTATGCCAGGCTTTGGTGGACGGAAGCGTGCGGGATATTCGCCCTGGCGATCTGCTGCTGTTCAAGCCGGGCGATCTGTACGATCTGCGCATTGGATTTGACGAGGATTCAAGTCTGTCTCTCGATTATTACATTATTGGCGATGGTCCCGGCTTGCAGGAATGGTGGGCGAGGAAGAAGCGGCCCGCTCTTGCAAGGATCGCATCGGACAAGAGAATGAAGGCGTTCTGGCATCAGATCGTGCTGGAGAAAAGAAGGCTCGACGGGGGCAGCCCCGATATCATGACGTCTCTCGTCTGGTCGCTGCTTCTGCTGATCGACCGCGCGATTGAAGAGGTGCCGGAGAATCAGTCACCGCTTGCTTACCATGCCCTGCGCATGAGGCAGTATATTGAGGAGCATGTGACGGAGGCTCTTACGCTTCAGCAGGTGGCGCAGCATACGGGCCTTAGCGTCTCGCGCGCGGTGCATCTGTTCAAAGCGCATTTGGCGTATCCATCATCGGGTATGCGCAGCAGCTGCGGCTGAGCCGCGCGATTAATCTGCTGAACCACAGCGCTTTGTCGCTTGAGCAGATTGCGGCTGAGACCGGGCTTGGCAGCTACGCTTATTTCCACCGGTTATTCCGCGAGCGGTATGGCATGTCGCCGGGCGCATACCGGAAGAAGAGGTGAACCTTTCAATAATGTAAGAAAGCGTAAGGTTAATCGATAGATGCGAATTTCCCTCCTCTGTTACGATGAAGACAAATCAACAGGGAGGGCTTAATTATGAGCTTGCGGCGGTTTGCTTTCAATAATGTCATACGGAATCGAAGGATTTACGCGGGGTACTTTTTAAGCAGTGCTTTTTCGGTGATGGTATTCTTCGTGTATTCGATGTTCGCTTTTCACCCGGGTCTTGCAGACGGCCAGATTCATGCGACGGTATCGGTGGCGATGCATTTTGCCGAGTCGGTTATTTATGTGTTCTCATTCTTCTTCGTGCTGTATTCGATGGGCTCGTTCCTGAAGACGCGCAAGAAGGAGTTTGGCATTCTGGTCATGCACGGGATGACGAGCATGCAGCTTCGGCGCCTTGTTTTTATGGAAAATATCGTGATCGGGTTTGGTGCTACAATCGCGGGTATCGCAATTGGATTAGGCTTTGCCCAAATCCTGCTGATGTCGGCTCACAAGCTGCTTAGCCTCGATGCGGCGCTGCCGTTTTATTTTCCGGCCAAAGCGATTCTCTTGACCGGAGCCGCGTTTATGGTGCTGTTCATTCTTATTTCCTTATTTACGGTTACCGTCCTTCGCAACAATTCGCTGATTGATCTGCTGAAGGGTTCAAATAAGCCGAAGCCGGAGCCCAAAGCGTCCACCGTGCTGTCCTGGTTTGCGCTGCTGCTTATCTTGGGCGGCTATACGGCTGCCCTGCTGGCCAAAGGCATGGCCGTCTTTTATGCGATGATACCGGTGACGGTTGCCGTTATTATTGGTACGTACTTCCTGTTTACGCAGCTGAGCGTCTACGCCGTTCATAAAAGCCGCCAAAGCCGCTCGATCTTCTGGCGGAAAACCAATATCGTCCTCTTCTCGGACCTCGCCTACCGGATGAAGGATAACGCCAGAACGTTCTTTATGGTTGCGATTCTGTCGACCGTTGCCTTCTCGGCCATCGGCTCATTATTTGGCTTCAAATTCATGTACACGGATGTGATTCGCGACGAGAATCCGTTCCCGCTCAATTACATCGCTTATGATGAGCCGTACAAGGAGGATGCCCGGATGATTGAACAAGCCTTGAAGGAAGCGGGATTGTCCTATCGCGCCCATGAGCTGACGGTGAAATCGGTTGAAACTTCAGGCGGCAAGCAGGTTCCCGTCATCGCGGAATCCGCCTTCAACAAACTGGTTGGTGCGGCGAAAGGGAATAAGGCGGATCTCGAGGGCGATGAAGCGGCAATTGTCCATTACGCGAGCGCCATGATGGCTGCGCGGCAGCCGGAGCTGACGCCCGTCACCTTGAAGGAGCCGGCATTGACGCTGAAGCCTGTTCAGACGATTGACACGCCGGCCATTCAGGCGGGTGAGGACTATTATGTGGTGACGGATGAGCATTTTAATCAGATCAAGCAATACGCCAATATCACCTACAAATATGCCTTTGACGTATCCGCTTCGCATGCAGCGCTAAAGAAGGTCGGGCAGGAGCTTGACAGTAAGCTTAGCTCCTCGAAAAACCGGTTCATGAGCGTAGACTATGAGCTGTATAAGCAGGACCAGATTTTTGGCGTCGTATTGTTTGTCGGATTCTTTATCGGCATCGTGTTTTTTGTCGGGGCGGGCAGCTTCTTGTACTTCCGTCTGTATATGGACCTCGGCGAGGATAAACGGAAGTTCCAGGCGATTCACAAAATCGGGCTTACGGACCGGGAATTGTCGTCCATTCTGACGAAGCAGCTGATGATTCTGTTCTTTGCTCCGATTGTAGTGGCGGTCATTCATGGGGCCATTGCGCTAGCGGCGCTGCAGAATATGTTCATGTACAACCTCATGCGGCCATCGCTGACGGTGCTTGGTTCCTTCGTCCTCATCCAGCTGGTTTACTTCCTCTTTATCCGTACCAAATATATTTCGAACGTAAAATCGGCTTGGGGCTTGCACCTTACGTAACGTTATGTTTTACAATGGAGCTACCGGTATAAAGCTAGCGCGAACGAAAGGGCTGAGCATGAACAATCTTTGGAAAGTAGGAGACCTCGCCAAATTAACGGGGCTGACGGTCAGGACCTTGCGATTTTACGATCAGATTGGCCTATTCTCGCCGTCCGGGCAAACCGATTCGGGGCACCGGCTGTACGATGAATCCGATCTGTCGCGGCTGCATCAGATTCTGACGCTGAAGGAGCTGGGCTTGTCGCTGGAGGAGATTAAGGAGACGTTATCCGCCAAGCAGATCAGCCCGCTCGAGATGGTAACGCTGCAGAAGCAGCGGATCAAGGAGCAGATCGTAAGGCAGCAGAAGCTGCTTGAACAGCTGGAGCATGCCTCCAAGCTGCTTGTCGGCAAGAGAGGCTTGACGGTGGATGATTTCACGAGTCTTCTGCAGGCGATGAAGATGGAATTCGAAAAGCCCGTATTAGAGCGGCGCGCCAGCTGGGAACAGCATTTGGACAGGCTTGGCGAGATGCTTGAACGTGGTGAAGAGGAGCCGTAACTGCTTCGCAATTCGGTAGGTTTATGCTTACGTGGTTGCACAATTCATTTGAGGAGGATAACTCATGAACGAAAGATTTGTTAAACATGCGACTTTTGTTGTTGAACGTACTTATAAGGCTGGGGCCGAGCGGGTATTTGAAGCCTGGGCGGACCCGGAGGTAAAAGGCAAGTGGTTCTCGAAGCCGGATCAATTCGAATTCCGGGTAGGCGGACGCGAATACAGCAGCGGCGGACCGCCGGAAGGGCCGGTCTTTACGTTTGATGCGGTCTATCAAGAAATTATCCAGGATGAGCGTATCGTGTATACCTATACGCTTGATATGAACGGAACGCGGATGTCCGTCTCCACGACAACCATAGAATTGTTCGCGGTAGACGGCGGCACGAAGCTGGTGTTCACCGAGCAGGGAGCATTTTTCGACGGGCATGACACGCCGGAAATCCGTGAACATGGGACCGGCGAGATGCTTAGCGCGCTGGGCAAGCTGTTTGAATAAGGCAGTGAAGGGAAGAGTCTCTGGGCAGAGGCTCTTTTTTTATATATAGAAAAGCCGATTGCGTTCAGCCGCCCATTCAAGGTATTTTAGTTACACAAGAAGCGAAGGCGTGCAGGAGGCAGACATGACGAATATAACGATTGAGATTGTAACGGACGGTAATATTGAGCCTTGCCGGGAGCTGTGCAATGAACTGATGGCCTTTCAGCAGTCCCGGGCCGTTATGGCGCCCGAGGTGTTTGACTGGATGAACTTTGATACGCGCATGCGCAGAAGCTATGACAGTGCGCTTCACAAGCAGGTGCTTATCGCGAGGGATGGAGGCGTGCCGGTTGGTTATGCCTTCTCCACCATAGATGAGATTGAGCCCGGAGATGACAGGCTTCCCGCATGGGCGCCGAACCAGAACCTGGCCGCTATTAAAGGCTTTTACCCGGACTGGGTGGAGTTTCCGAAGAAGATCGGATTCTTGAGTAACCTGTATTTGCGTGACGGCTACCGGAGCATGGGACTTGGCAAGAAGCTGTTCGAGCAGTCGATCGATTGGCTGGAAAGCTTTCCGGATGTTGACCTGCTCATTATTTATGTCTCGAACGGCAATGAGGAGGCGCTGGACTTCTACCTGAAGCACGGTTTCACCTACAGCCACGAGGTGTTTGGCGGGTTTATCAAGGCAGTCTATCGGATATTGGATAAATAGCCGCTTGCATCGGGTTTAGCAGGTTGACAGCCGGTCAATATAGAAGTAAGGAAGAAGTAAGAGCATGGGGAGGGTGAATGATGGTGACAAATCCAGTGGCAAAAGCTGAAATGCTGATCAGAAGACCGGTAAGTGAGGTATACGAGGCTTTTATCGATCCGGCGATTACGACAAAATTCTGGTTCACCAAAGGCAGCGGGAAATTGGAAGCGGGCAGGCAGGTTGAGTGGACTTGGGAGATGTACGGGGCTTCGGCGCCGATCAGCGTATTGGAGCTTGAGGAGAATAAACGGATTGTGATCGACTGGGGCACCCGGGCGGAATGGACGTTTACCGCGCAGTCCGAGACGGAAACCTTTGTTACGATTACCGATTCCGGCTTTCAAGGGGAAGAGGAGGAGGTCGTTCAGCGGGCAATTGGTTCCACGGAGGGCTTTACAATTGTCCTGTGCGGAGCGAAGGCTTATCTGGAGCATGGCATTCAGCTGAATCTGGTGCATGACAAAGCGCCTTATGCCCATGTACGGGAATCGGAGGTCACCGATGAGCAAGACGATAGTGGAGAAGTTGAATTTACATAAGTATAAAAAAGCCGCTGTCCTGCATCTGCCGGAAGGCCATGAATCATTGGCCGGGCTTGAGCATTATGAGACAAAGCTGCAGGCGGGCAGCCGTTATGATCTTATCTTTGCTTTTGTCCTTGATATGACGTCTTTGCAGAAGCTGACGGCCGAAGTGATAGAGGAGAATTACCTGGAGGAGGGCGGGTACCTGTTCGCCGCTTATCCGAAGAAAGGGAATAAAGCATACCCGACCTATATTCACCGGGACAGCTTGTTTGAAGGGCTTGGCGCGGACGAGGAAGAAGGCTATATCGGGACAAGTCCCATCAAGTTTGCCCGCATGGTTGGACTTGATGATGTCTTTACGGTCGTGGGCTTTAAATCCGAGGCGCGCAAGGCCAAGGCTTCCTCTTCGAAGAAGCCGAGCCAAAGCGTAGCCGATTATGAGGCTTTGGTGGCGGATATTGAGGCGGATCTGAAGGACAACCCGGAGGTTCTGGCATTCTACCGGTCCCTTACCCCGGGCTACCGCAAGGACTGGGCCCGCTATGTTTACAGCGCGGTGCAGGAAGAGACCCGAACCAAGCGGAAAGACGAGATGAAGACGATTCTTGCCGAAGGCTATAAAAGTATCGATTTATATCGGAGAAGAGAGGGATAAGGGATGAAAACGCCATTAGGAATCGAGATGCTGGAGCAGGTGCAGAGCATTTGCTCGGAGCTGCCCGAGGTCGAACAAATCGTTGACGGCTTTGGCCACGATGTGATGAAGGTACGGGGGAAAACCTTTATTATGATGGGAGAAGGGCATAACAGCGCCCTGCCAAGCCTGTCCATCAAAGCCACGAAGGAGCAGCAGTACCTTCTGCTGGAGCAAGGCGGTTATGTGAAGACGCCGTATATCGGTCATCATGGCTGGGTGTCCGTTGAAATGGAGATAGGCCCGAACTGGGAGGAGCTTGCCAGCCTTATTCAGGAAGCCTATTTGCTGGCTGCCCCGAAGCGCCTCGTGAAGCAGGTGCTGGAGAGCGTGGCAAGGTAGCGGCATTGGCATTAAAGTTAAAAGCGTATGGGCTACCAGCCCATACGCTTTTTTAGTGATGTGATCTGCGCGAGGTGATGCCGGCCATGCCAGTCAAATCGCTGTATTGCCGTATCGAGAGACATTAACCCGTGTGTTGGGCTATTAAAGGTTCTCAGGAAGTCGTAGGACTGCAGCCCGTGGAGCAGCATCGTAAACCGGCTGCGCAGCGCTTCTAGGAGTACTAGAGAGCTCTCGATCGGCGCTTCATAGTCGTTAAGCTCGGCCCACATGTTCTGCCGGAACGATGAGGCGGTTGGATTCTCCTCGGTTAAAGCTTTCTTGAATCGGATATAAGAATTCATATCGTTATCCGCAAGATGATGAATAACCTGCCGGATGGTCCAGCCCCCGGGACGGTAAGGCGTGGACAGCTGTTCGTCGGTCAGATTCTCCACGGCTTGCCGAAGTCTCGACGGCATCTCGGTAATCTCCATGATCCAATTGCCGCGCTGTTCGGCAGTCGACTCGCAAATCTCTTCAAAAGGGCCGATCGGATATCGCAAATTGTCCATTGTCATATAACCCCCTCCATATTATTTCCCAACAAATAAATTTGAAATGTGTTCATTGACAGACTTCCAATAACCAATTATAGTTAATCAATGTGATATTGAGAATCATTATCGTAGTTAATGCCATTCAAAATAAAAAGGAGCTAGACCATGAAAAAGTTTATCCCTGCCATTATGATGCTTGTGCTCGTTGTTGTGCTTAGTGCATGCGGCAGCAACAAGACGAACAACGCTAACAACGGAGCTGCAGAAGCTACGGCAACGCCTGCACCGTCGGAATCCGCAGCAGCGGAACAGCCGGCAACCGGTACGGTTACCTATCAAGCGGAGAGCGGCCCTGTCGAGATTCCTGCTAACCCGCAGCGCATCGTAGCCCTGGCTTATGCGCCTAACATGATCTCCCTTGGAGCCAATATCGTTGGCGTAGACCAATGGACCAACATGAGCCCGCTGTTCACCGAGAAGCTGAAAGGCGTAGAGGTTGTATCCGATGAAGATCTGGAGAAGATCATCGAGCTGGATCCAGACCTGATCGTCGTTGGCACGGAGAGCAAGAACGTTGAGAAGCTGAGCGAGATCGCTCCTACGGTTGCTTTCACTTGGGGCAAGCTGGACTACCTGAATCAGCAAGTCGAAATCGGCAAGATTCTTGGCAAAGAGAAGGAAGCGCAAACTTGGGTTGACGACTTCAAATCCCGTGCGGCGGCACTTGGCGACGAGATTAAAGCGAAGGTCGGCGAGAACGCCACCGTATCCGTTATCGAGACAGACTCGAAGAGCTTCTACGTATTCGGCGACCACTGGGCACGCGGTACAGAAGTATTGTACCAAGCAATGGGCCTGAAAATGCCGGAGAAAGTAACGAAGGATGCGCAAGGACCAGGCTACTACACCTTGTCGCAGGAGCTGCTTCCTGAATACTCGGGCGATTACATCGTACTGAGCAGAAGCACAGCAAATGACAATGCCTTCATGAACACGGACACGTGGAAGAATATCCCGGCTGTTAAGAACGGCCATGTCATCGAGATTGACACAGAGGCTTCGACTTACAGCGACCCGACAACCTTGGAGAGCCTGCTGGCCATCTTCAAAGACGGCTTCCTTAAGTAATTGATGCTTTATAAAAAGCGCCTTCCAGAATAGCTTGGAAGGCGCTTTTTCAATTTAGTGGCTCATGCTTACGCGTTCTTGCTTCTCGCTCTCGGGCTTATCGCTTTCCGGCGGCGTAGTGCGTTTCACGAACAAGCCGATGATGATAGCGGCGATAGCAACCACAAGGCCAATCCAGAACGCATCGTGAATGCCGGATACCATCCCCTTCGCAGCCTCGGCAGGTGCGGTCGGATCTGTCGATGTCTTCAGGTAGTCCTTGGTGCCGTTACTCATAATACTGATGAACAGCGCTGTACCAATGGCGCCCGATACTTGCTGAAGTGTATTCAGAATCGCGGTGCCATGCGGGTACAGGCTGCGCGGCAGCTGGTTCAGACCGGAGGTTTGGGCTGGCATCATAACAAGGGAAATACCGACCATCATAATGATATGGATCAGGACAATATGACCGTTGCTTGCCGTTGCATCGATGCCGGTGAACATCCACAGCGAGACCGCTACAAGAATAAGGCCTGGCGTTACGAGAATGCGCGGACCAAACTTGTCGAACAATACACCCGACACAGGGGCCATAATTCCGTTAACGATACTGCCCGGAAGCATGATGAGACCTGAAGTGAAGGCCGTCATGAGAAGTGCTCCCTGCAAGAACATGGGCAGCAGCGTCATGGTGGAGAACAACGTCATCATAAGCACAAAGAGCAGAATGGTTACAATAGAGAACATTGGCGATTTGAATGCCCGCAGGTCCAGAATCGGAGCCTCGAGCTTCAGCTGGCGCCAGATAAAGATAAGCAAGGCGACGGCGCCAACGGCAATCGTCCAGATTACTTCGGGATCCGACCAGCCCTTCTCGCCTGTCGAGCTGAAGCCGTATACGAGTCCGCCAAAGCCGATAGTGGAGAGAAGAATGGAGAGGATATCCACCTTAGGCTTTGTAATATCGGATACGTTCTTCAGGAACATGAAGGAGAAGATGATCGACAAGGCTGCCAGAGGGATAACCAGAATAAACAGCCAGCGCCAGTTCAGCGAGTCCATGATGACGCCGGACAGCGTTGGTCCAATAGCGGGGGCGGCCATAATAACGAGACCGATCAGACCCATTGCGCCTCCGCGCTTCTCCGGCGGGAAGATCGCCATAATCGTATTCATCAATACGGGAAGCATCAGACCGGTTCCGATCGCCTGCACGATACGTCCTACAAGCAGAACGCCAAATTCGGGCGCAACGGCCGAAATGACGGTGCCGGCAAAAAATAGCGTCATGGCGCCAATAAACATTTGTCTGGTCGTAAACCATTGTTGGAGTAAGGCCGTTACCGGTACAAGCACGCCAACCACGAGCATATAGGCCGTAGTCAGCCATTGGATAGTTGAAGGGCCAACTTCAAAGGCCTTCATTAACTCCGGAAGCGCGTTGCCGAGCAGCGTTTCATTCAGTATGGCAATAAAAGCGCCAATAATAATAGTAGCAATAATGGGCCCGCGCTTAATGTTGCTTAAGTCGGGTGCCGAGCTGGATCCGCCAGCTTGAGAAGCATTCATGGATAATTGCCTTCCTTTCCTTCGTTTGGGCACGAAGAGGTATGTACCTTATTTTGTTTAGGCTCTCTGGACAGTAAGCAGCCGCGTAATGTCCTTGTTTTCCCCTCCACGGATCTTTATTCAAGCCCAATTTCCACTTTATCACAGGGGGCTAGGCAGAGAAAAGAGCTGGCGGTGATAACAAATGATTATAATTTTTGTTAATTCATAGTTGACTTATAGGAATTATGTGGTTATATTAAAGGCATTAGATCGATAAAACTTACCGGACCACCGGAAGTTTCCCCGACTGACACTCCCTCGAGGGAGCTTGGCTTGTGGAAACTTCCGGTTTTTGTTGTGTCCAAAATCAGAAAACAGGGGTGTTAATAATGAAAAAGTATCGGAAATTATCCTTCTTCATCCTTACATTGATCAGCTTGATGATGGTGACAGCCGCATGCGGTTCCAACAATACAAACAGCCCGGCTGACACTTCTGCCTCCAATAACACATCCGGAAGTTCCAAAGATAAAGTGATTCGAATCGGCTACCAGAAATACGGTACGGTAAACATTTTGAAAGCAAAAGGTACCCTTGACGAGCGTCTTGAAGCGGAAGGCTACAAAATTACGTGGACGGAGTTTCCCGGCGGCCCTCAATTGCTCGAAGCTCTTAACGTAGGCAGTATCGATATCGGCCATACGGGCGAAGCTCCCCCGATCTTTGCTCAGGCTGCCGACGCGCCGCTTGTTTATCTGGCTCATGAGCCGGCAAGCCCAACCAGCGAAGGGATCATCGTGCCGAAGGATTCGGCAATCGCCTCTCTCGCGGATTTGAAGGGTAAGAAAGTCGCATTGAATAAAGGCTCGAACGTTCACTATCTGCTTGTTAAGGCGCTTGAGAAAGCTGGCGTTGATTATAACGACATTACTACCGTTTTCCTGCCTCCCGGCGACGCGCGGGTAGCCTTCGAGAACGGCAGCGTAGATGCTTGGGTTATCTGGGATCCGTTCCTCGCGGCAGCTCAGACCGCAACCGGCGGCAAGCTTCTGACGGACGGCAAGGATCTGGTCTCGAACATCGAGTTCTACCTCGCATCCCGCAAGTTTGCCGAAGAGAACGCATCCGTCATTGATGTCTTTAAGGAAGAACTGAACAAGATCGACGAGTGGGCGGCTGCTAATCAGAAGGATGTGGCAGAGCTGTTGTCCCCGCAGCTTGGCATCGACGTTCCGTCTCTTGAACTGGCGGCTTCGCGCAGAGGCTACGGTCTTAATCCAATTGACGACTCCATTATTGAAGCGCAGCAAAAAATCGCCGATACCTTCTTTGGCCTGAAGCTTATCCCGAAAGAAATTCAAGTGAAGGACGCTACTTTGAAATAAGAAATAAGAAAGCCGACAATGGAGAGGGGTTATAACAATGGAAGTATTCTGGTTTATTCCGACGCATGGTGATGGACGTTATCTTGGCAGCGCTGAAGGAGCACGCACCGTTGATGCGAAGTATATGCAGCAGGTTGCGCAGGCAGCTGACCGTCTAGGCTACGGCGGCGTGCTGCTGCCGACCGGAACCTCCTGCGAGGATGCCTGGGTGGTTGCGTCTTCCCTAATTCCCGTAACCGAAAAGCTTAAATTCCTCGTAGCGCTCCGGCCCGGCTTGATGTCGCCAACGTTGTCGGCGAGAATGGCATCAACGTTTGACCGGATTTCAAACGGACGCCTCTTGATCAACGTCGTAACCGGCGGGGATCCGGTAGAGCTAGCAGGCGAAGGGGTATTCCTCGGACATGACGAGCGATACGACCTGACAAGCGAGTTCCTTGAAATATGGCGCAGAGAGCTGAAGGGCGAGGTTGTTGATTTTGAAGGCTCGCATCTGAAGGTAGAAGGCGGGAAAGTGCTGTATCCGCCGGTACAGGCGCCGTATCCGCCGCTTTACTTCGGAGGATCTTCCCCCGCGGGGCAACAGGTGGCGGCAGATCATGTCGATGTTTACCTGACTTGGGGAGAACCGCCGCAGGAAGTGGCGAAGAAGATCGATCAGGTGCGTCAGCTTGCCGCTGAGCGCGGAAGAGAAATTCGATTTGGCATCCGGCTTCATGTCATTGTCCGCGAAACATCGGAAGAGGCATGGAGAGAAGCGGACCGCCTCATAAGCAAAGTGGATGGAGATGCGATTGCAGCGGCGCGCAAAGTATTTGCCCGTTATGATTCGGAAGGGCAGAAGCGCATGTCGGATCTGCATGGCGGAGACCGGAGCCAGCTTGAGATTTATCCGAACCTGTGGGCAGGCGTTGGTCTGGTTCGAGGCGGAGCGGGCACTGCGCTTGTAGGCAACCCGACTGAAGTTGCCAATCTAATGAAGGAATATGCGGCCCTTGGTATAGAGACGTTTATATTGTCCGGTTATCCGCACTTGGAAGAAGCTTATCAATTCGCCGATCTTGTATTCCCTCTGCTTCCTCTTAAAGGAGTGCAGTCGGCCAACGGTCCATCATCTACTAGTCCGTTCGGAGAGTTGATCGCCAATTCGGTGAAGCCGGCGGAGCGGGCATCAGTTAAATAGGAGGCGGCAATATGAAGAGTCCAGCAGCTCGTAACTGGAAAACTGGAACGTTATCTATAGGACTCGAATGGTTGATACCGATCCTTGTTGTAGCGGTCTGGCAATGGTTAGGCAGTGCCGGATGGATCTCCCAGCGCATCCTGCCCACCCCGGTATCCGTGGTGGAGGCCGGCGCAAAGCTTATTCGCAACGGGGATTTGTTCGTGTATATCGGCGACAGTACAAGGCGTGCGCTAGTGGGCTTTGTGATAGGAGGAGGCATCGGCTTCATTCTGGCTATCTTAAACGGCTTGCTGCCTTTTATAGAAAAACTGACGGATTCAAGCATTCAGATGATTCGGACGATCCCGCACTTATCCCTTATTCCGCTTATCATTGCATGGTTCGGCATCGGCGAGCAGGGTAAAATTTTTCTTGTTGCGCTTGGTGTAGCCTTCCCGATTTACTTGAACACCCTGCATGGCATCCGGTCCGTTGAACCGGGCTTGATTGAGATGGGCCGTACTTACGGGCTCCGAGGCTTCGCGCTGTTTCGTACGATTATTTTTCCCGGCGCGCTCCCGTCCATCTTGGTTGGCCTGCGGTTCGCGCTCGGCATTATGTGGATTACGCTGATTGTCTCGGAGACGATCTCCTCCAACAGCGGAATCGGGTTTATGGCGATGAATGCGCGCGAGTTTTTCCGGATGGACGTAGTTGTGCTTAGTATTGTGATTTATGCTTTGCTCGGCAAATTGTCCGATTGGCTGGCGAAGCTTATGGAGAGGAGTTGGCTGCAATGGCATCCGCACTTTCGGCGTCAGAAGTAATCAATCAGCCTGGGGCGGGATCGCCCGCGCAGGCATCATCCCGCGGTTTGCAGGTTGAAGTCAGGGATGCGGTTGTCCGGTTTGGCGATCTTACCGTACTCCGGGATCTCGACTTGACGATTCCATCCGGACAGTTCCTTGCCGTCGTTGGCCGGAGCGGTTGCGGCAAAAGCACGCTGCTCCGCCTTCTCGCCGGACTCGAACGGTCCGCTCAAGGCTCGGTATCCTTCGGAGGCAAGCCGTCCTCAGGCTTGAGATCGGATGTGCGGGTAATGTTCCAGGATGCCCGGCTTCTCCCTTGGAAGAACGTGCTGGATAATGTCCGGATCGGCGTAGAAGGAGGCGACCGCGCCAAAGCGCTGGAGGCGCTGGAGCTTGTGGGTCTGGCAGACCGCGCGAAGGAATGGCCATCCGTCTTGTCCGGCGGGCAGCGGCAGAGAGTTTCTCTTGCCCGGGCGCTTGTCAGCAATCCAAGCATCCTGCTGTTTGACGAGCCGCTGGGGGCGCTTGATGCGCTTACCCGCATTGAGATGCAGCAGCTAATCGAACGCTTATGGCGGGAGAGAAGGTTCACGGCGGTACTGGTCACTCATGACGTGAGCGAAGCGGTGGCGCTTGCCGACCGCGTGGTTCTGGTGGAGAACGGCACCATCTCGCAGGATATTCCGATTGCCTTGGCTCGTCCCCGCGAGAGGGATAACGGATTTACCCATTACGAGAACAGCATTCTGAACCGCGTATTGGGAAAAGCTCCGGCAGGCGCCAAGGACGAAGGTTTCTCGATTTAAATAAAACAGCAGGAAATAAAGGGCACCCGCCGCGGGTGCCCTTTATTTGCGTTTAGATCAGAGCCTTCGAAGGATCGGACTCCGTATAGATCGAGATCATCACGATGGCCGTATCCTCTCCGATGTTTTTTACCGTATGCGGGGTACAGGCATTCCAGCTGAAGGAGTCGCCGGCGCGTAATTCAGCCGCATCCTCCCCTTGCTCAACATAGACCGATCCCTGGACGACAACATGCACTTCCTCGCCTTCATGGGCGTGGTTCTCGCCCGTTGACGCGCCTGGCGGAAGCTCTACAAGCATCATGTGGACATTTTTTGTGGAGCTGAGATGGAATACCTTCAGCTTGTCCGGTCCGCTTGTTGTTACGCGGCGATCCTCCTTGCGGATAATCTGCATCTTTTCCTTTTTGCTTAACAGCAAATAAGCTAACGGAACCTGCAGCGCATTTGCGATATTTTCCAAGGTGGCGATAGAGGGTGAGGTTTTATTCGTTTCGACCTGGCTCATAAAGCCCTGAGACAAGCCGGTTTCTTCGCAGATTTGGGCGATCGTAATGTTCTTCCGTTTCCGGATGGCCCGAATGGTAGAGCCGATATCCATGCTACAGCTCACTCCTTAAAATATTAGTGATACACAACTTATATACATATTAGCAATTTTTTGATTGACAGGCTAGACCTTTGCGTACTATATTTCTTATATAAAATAAATATTCACATTACTAATATATTACGGCGAGGATGGAGGGTTATCTGATGAACTCGGTTTATGAATATGATGTCAGGCTGCCGTCACGGCTCGAGCCCGGCAGAACGTACCCCACGATTTTTACCCTTCACGGGAAAGGCTCTAACGAGCGGAATATGTACGGTCTGATTGAATCGCTGGCCGATGATTTTATTATTATCGGGATCCGCGGCAATCTTCCGCTCGGAGCGGGCTATCAATATTATGAGCTCAAAAGCCTTGGCAATCCCGTTCGCGATCTGTTTGACCAGGCAGTGACGCGGCTTGAAGCTTTCATTAAGGAAGCGCCAGCCGAATTTCCGGTCGATCCGAAGCGCCGGTATTTGCTTGGCTTCAGCCAAGGGGCGATCCTGTCCATGACCCTGGCGCTTAAGATGGGGGACCAGTTAAAGGGCATTGCGGCGTTAAACGGTTATGTGCCGGGCTTTGTGAAGGAGGAATATCCGCTGCAAAGCGTGGAGCGGGTATCCGTTTATATCTCGCACGGAGAATTTGATTCGATCTTCCCGGTCAGCATCGGGTATGAGAATGAGGCATACTTCAAGACGCGGACTTCCGGCCTCGCGTTCAAGACTTATAAGTCCGATCACGGCGTAACGGAGGAGAACCAGCGGGATCTCCTGCAATGGTTCAAGGAAGACGCAGTAAGATAATTCAATCAGAGGAGTGACCGGTAATGCTTCCATCTTACTTTTTCGCGCATGGCGCGCCATCAATTGTCCTTGAGGAGAACAGCTATACGGAGCTTTTGAAGTCCTTTGCTGCAAATCATCCGAAGCCTAAGGCTATCGTTCTTTTTTCCGCCCACTGGGAGGAGGTTGCGCAAGCCGTCAGCGGTGCGGACACGTACAGCACGATTTATGATTTTGGCGGCTTCCAGGAGGAGCTGTATCAGATGACCTATCCGGCCAGAGGCGATCAAGCCTTAACGGACCGCATCGTATCGCTCTTTGAGTCGAGTGGCGTTCGGACGGTGCAGGATAAGGAGCGCGGACTTGATCACGGGGCATGGGCCGTGCTTAAGCTGCTCTACCCGGAGGCAGATATTCCGGTTATCGCTTTATCGGTTAACCGTTACTTGACGAATGAACAGCAATATCAGATCGGCAAAGCCTTGGCGGAGCTTCGGGAGCAGGATGTGCTCATTATCGGGAGCGGGGGCACCGTTCATAATTTGCGGGCTCTGAACTGGCGTTCGGCTGGCGTTGACGACTGGGCCGAATCCTTCGATAACTGGCTGCAGGAGAAGCTGGAAGCGTGGGATACCGAGTCGCTGTTCCGGTATGAGACGCTGGCTCCATATGCGGCGCAGGCGGTCCCGACAAGCGAGCATTTCATTCCGCTGCTGCTGGCGATGGGCGCGGCGGACGGCACCCGCCAGGCGAAGCTGCTGCACCGCAGCTATCAATACGGTAATTTAAGCCTTAGCTGCTGGGAGTTTGCATAAGGATAAGCGGAAGGCAGGAACGGGAAAGCCCAAGACCTTTGATCAGCAAGGGTCTTGGGCTTTTTTTTTCGTCCTATTCCTCGTCGTCTTCGACGATGATTCGCACCGTATTGGTGAGCAGTCCTGCCCGGAAGCAGGAGGTTCCGAAGCGGAATTCGAAGAGTACGGCCGCCTGGTTAACAATTAAGCCGCCCATCGGCTCGGCCAGCACGTTCACCATGAAGGTCAGTCTTCGCGTAATCCCCGGTCCAATCGTACCAAGCGGGATGCCCGCTTGAGGATCAGGCTGAGGAATACCATCCACAGTGAGGCTTCCCGATGCAAACTGAAGCTGGTTATCGAGCGGATCGTAGAAGATGACGTTGGCCGCGGTAATATCCGGCGACAGGTTCGTGAGCGTAATATTGTAATGATAGCTGTCTCCAACCCTGACGATTTGGGCGTCGGTAGTTTTGAGGAAGGAGGCATAGTCCGATGTCCGAATCGTGGATACCGGGTTCGATATCGTATTGGTCGAATAGATCTGCGACTGGATCTGTTGATTTGGCAGCAGGAAGTCGGCTTTTACCTGGGCCGTATTCGTCAGTGCGCCGCTTCCTCTTACCAGTACGTCAAACCGGACCAAAACGCTTTGATTTTGAGCAATAGGTCCAAGACTAATGCCTTCACTCGGAGTATCATCGAGCCTAAGCACGTTATTCACGCGAATGGTTCCTGGAATGAACAAAGCATTAGCCGGGAGGACGTCTGTTAGAACCGTTCGGCCGGATACCGCGTTGCCATTGTTGACGACAAAGATCGTATAGGTGATCCGCTGTCCGACAAATAGGGTAACGTCAAGGAAGGCTTTGGAGACGAGCAGGTTAGGCGCATTCATGACCGTTGTCCATGGGACAGAGACAAAGCTTGTCGAGACGATTGGCTGAATCGTTCCTGCCAAGGCCGGTATGGTCACGCCAACAAGCGGTGTAAGGGTAATGCCCGGAACGGTTACCTGCTGAGGCAGCAGAACAGTTCCATCCGGCCCCGTAATCGGCCCCAGATTAGGAACCTGCCCCGGCGCTGGCGTTACACCAGGCTTAAAGATTGGAAGAACAGGGAGCATAAGTCCGGGCACAGGAGTTACGCCCGGCATGGTTGTAAGGGATAAATCACCCGGCGTACAGGTCGCCGGTACAGTACCCGGTGGTACGGCAATGATAAAGCCGGAATTCGTGATTTGTCCACTTGCGGGATACCCGGAAACAAAGGCCTCGAATTGGAGCGTCACGACCTGGCCTACGTTGATGAGACCAATGGCAACCTGCTCGGTAATGTCTACACCGCTGAATCTTCCTCCATTAATAAGTAAGCTGGACGGAACGAATTGCACGCCCGGCGGAAGGATCTCTACGATCAAGGCTTCCCCTGGAGCGGTCCCTACATTCGTCACCGTAATGGTATAAGTAATCGTATCTCCGATCTGTGCGGTTGTTACATTTGCGGTTTTGATTGCTGTCAAAATAGGTCCCGTGACAACAGCCGGTGTCGTAGTTGAAGTTGTGGTAGTGGTTGTGGTCGTTGGCACAGGCGTTGTTGTCGTTGTAGTGGTTGTTGAAGTGGTAGGAACAGACGTTGTAGTCGTTGTTGAAGTGGTAGGGACAGCCGTTGTTGTACTGGATGTACTCGAGGTTGAAGACGTGCTTGATGTTGATGTGGTGCTTGTGGTGGATGTTGTAGATGTTGTTGATGTAGAGGTAGTAGATGTCGTTGACGTTGTAGATGTCGTCGTTGTTGAAGATGTCGGCACAACTGAACCGGGAAGGCAACCCACAAACGGGATATTATGCGCCTCCAATGTACCGCCTACATTGGTGAGTGACTGGGCGATTAGCGTTCCGTCTATATTGCCGAAACCAATTGCCTCCCAGTTCGCGTAAGGAGCCAGAACGGAACCGGTAATGGATAAGTTCTGATTAAAGGCGGTGATCGCCTGGTACAAGTTCCACAGAATGAGTCCCCCGTCGCTAGGGGTAGTGGAAATTCCGTTGCGAAAGATCTGATAACTTCCAAATCCGACATTGGCATCTCCAACATTAATGAGAATCGTTGAGCCTGCCGGAGCAATGATATTAATGCCGTTTGCGGTATCCAGCCGCAGTCCGTTGCCGTCTACATTATTGCCGTTGAACATAAATATGTTAATGGCGGGATCTGTTCCCGTAAGTACGATTTGGCCAAAGTTATTGGATACTGTCCCGTTGACCGGCAATGCGGCCAGGTTAAGGGACAACTGTGCCAGATCTTGCTCGGCCCCGTCAAAGTCGATTGGCGTTCCTACCAGGGGCTGGCCGGGTACTCCGTTATTATTGGTCATCGTATAATTAATGACCGTGCTGCCTGGGAATATCACGGTATTGCCCGCGAAATTGGTTCCTTGAGAGATATTCACATTGCCTCGAACGATAAGATCCGCTCTTGTCGTCGATACGGGCAGCGTATTGCCTATCCCGTAGCTCGTATAAGTGGCATTGCCTCCAACGGCTACCCTTCCCTCCGAATCTACGAAAGATTGGGTGTGATCGCCAAACAGAAATACGTTAAAGCTATTTGCTATCCCGAGATTGACACAGGCCATCCGGTTATCCCCTCCATTAGCATAGTATTCAGCCCTATTAGGCACACCTTAGATACCTATGCATATTCCCTTTTATTCAGGCATAAAAGACAGTATTTGTACGAAAAAAAGGGGGGCGGGCGTTGAAAGTAGCCATTCTCACGATGTTTAACGGGCTGTCGAAGACCTATTCCCTGGTTAGTGTCGTGGAGGAGCATTTGCATATGCTGCTCGGCGGGGGAATGAAGGTTAAGGTGCTCGTCAGCCAGGACTGCCCGGACTCCGAGCGCTATGGGATCTATAGCGATGAGCGGATTGAATGGGTGAAAATAACGAACCGGCTGCATGGAGAGCAGATTCACTGGCTTGATTATACCCAGCCAACCGGCAGGGTGCATCCGACTTTCTTTCAGGAGGCTGACGTTATTACGGACAGCCTATACGAAGCGCTGCAGGATGTGGACGTTGTATTTCTTCACGATATTCTGTATCAAGGCTGGCATCTCGTACATAATGTTGCCGTTCGTCAGGTGCAGGTCCGGCTTCCGCGGCTGCGGTTCCTCGCCATGAATCATTCCTACCCGGCCGTGAGACCAAAGCGGATGGACTGGCCTCTGTCGGCCAGATTTATGCCGCTGCCCAATACGACGTATTTGTACCCGGCAGAGTCGGGATTGACGGCCTTGGCAGAGCAATACATGGTGCTGCTCGAGCAGTGCAGGGCGATTCCCAACAGTCTGAACCTGTATGGCGGAATGGGGGAAGACATTCAGAGGCTCGGAGGTCTGACCGATCTGCTCACGCCGGATATTTTGGCCGTCTATCCCGGCCGGCTGACGCCAGGCAAGCAGATGGAAAAAGCGGCCACGTTGCTTGCGGTTATCAGCGCGGTGTCCGGGAAGCGGGTAAAGCTCGTTTTTTGCGACTTTCCGTCTCTTGATATTGAACCTGCCGCTTACAAGCGCAGCATACGAGACGAAGGGGAGCGGTACGGTCTTGGCCTTGATGCGCTTGTTTTTACCTCCGACTTGGGCTGGCCAGACGGATTTCCGCATCGCGGCGTTATGGATTTGTTCACTTTGAGCAATCTGTTTATTTGCACATCCTATTCCGAATCGTTTGGGCTTATTGTGCTGGAGGCGGCAAGCCGGGGCAACATGCTTGTCCTTAATCAGGCGGTGCCTGCCCTCGAGGAGCTGGGCCATCGGCTGCAGGCCTATTTTATGAGATGGCATGCCCGGGGCTTTGGCGTCGATACCAGGGAATCCTACCATCCTTCCGAGGAGGCGTACTTGCGCGAGCACGCGGAGATAATCGCAGGCAGGATGAATCAAAACCCGGTTATTCAGGCTAAAACCATCACCCGCCAGCAATATAACCCTCACTGGATATGGGAGCACCGGCTTAAGCCTTTAATTGAAATTTAGCTAATAAACCAATGTTCAGCCCCCTCCGCAGAGGGGGCTATTTGCCGCTCCCATGAATAATTTGGAAGGCCAGGAGGGAATGTATAACATATCTTTTTCCCTTAAAAAGGGAATGTCGGAACGGGATGATCAGCTTATGAGCGGAACGGCAAGTAAAATCAATATCGTCCAATTGCTTATGATATTTGCTTTGACGAACGGTCTTATCGATCATGTCATTATCAATCCGATGCTGCTGGGTGCCTCCGGGCGTGATGCCTGGTTGACCGTTCTGGTAACGGGACCTGTATTCGTTGTTTGGTGCTTGCTGCTTGCATGGATGATGAAGAAGTCCGGCCAGCAGAAATGGCAGAAGTGGATTTCGGATAAGACCCATCCCTTTGTGTCGTGGATTCTGATCGTGCCTGTGTGCGTCATTTTATATCTGATCGGGGCTACAACCGTCCTCCATACGGTGAAATGGAACACAACCAATTATTTGCCGGCTTCCCCGGCGCTGGTGCTTGTTCTGACGTTGGTCATTATCTGTGTGTTAATTACGGTATGGGGGCTCCGCGTCATTGCCGTTACTTCGGGAATCCTGTTTCCCATTGTCTGCGTGCTGGGCGTGTTTGTCAGCGTTTTTAACCATTCGGAAAAGGACTACAAGCTGCTGACTCCGATTCTAGAGCACGGGTGGTCGCCTGTTACTCACGGCATCCTATATACATCTGGCGGCTATATCGAGATTGTCTTTCTCCTGCTTCTGCAGCACAGGCTCAGCCAAAAGATTAAGTTGTGGCAGATTTTCGGCTTCAGCCTGTTCATTATCGGCATTATGCTGGGGCCAATTATCGGGGCCATCACCGAATTCGGGCCAAGGGAGGCAGCCAATCAGATGACTTCTCCTTATGAGCAGTGGCGCCTGGTGAAGGTGGGGGAATATATCGAGCATGTCGACTTTTTCTCGATCTTTCAATGGATGTCTGGCGCTTGTATCCGGATTTGCATTGCGGTGTATCTCTTGACCGACGTTCTGAAGCTAAGCGGGCGTGCCCGCAAATGGGCAACAGCCGTTATTATGGCAAGCTACATCTTTATTGGCATCATGCGCACGAACGATTATTCCTATTACCAGTGGATGTCTAGCGTGTTTATACCCGCCTCGCTTGGCATCCTGCTAATCGTGACATTGATATGGATGGTCATTACTCTGTTTGCCAAACCATACCGGAAGGATGAGCATCAATGACAGCACCCGCAGTCAGCATAAGCTGGACCGAAGAAAGTCTGAAGCAGCTCTATCAGGGATCGGCTGATGTATGCGTCAAGCCCTGCCGGTTCGGAACAAGAGGCATAGCTTCCGTCGTACTGGTATATGCCAGCGCCCTTTGCGATACGGGACAAATTCACGAGTTTGCTCTTCCCGTCCTTGCCGAATATTACGAGAGAGCCGGTAGAGTAACGAGCGAAGAGTTGAATCTGCTGGCGTCCAGACTGTCGCTGTTCTCTTACAAGGCAGCTCCGACCGCCGAGGAAATCGACGAGACGATCTTTGAGGGCGGGCTGTTCCTCCTTTTCGTGCAGGAGAAGCGTTATTACCGAATGGAGATCAGTAACCGCCCGCAACGGATGCCGACGGAATCGAGCACGGAAATTTCCATCAAGGGGCCAAAGGACGGCTTTAACGAGGATATGGCCACCAGCGTGGCGCTTATCCGCAAGCGGCTCCGCAGCCACTCGCTTCATGTGCAGGAGTATACGCTTGGCAGGCGCACGAGGACGAAGCTGTCGCTGCTATATTTCGAAGATATCATCAGTCCCAAAATATTAAGCGCGGTACAGAAGAGCCTAAGCTCGATAGATACCGACGGAATCTACAGCATTAACCAGCTGGAGGAATGCTTAACCGGCTCCAGATATAAGATTCTCCCGCTGCTGGATTATACGGGCAGACCCGATTATTGTGTAAACTCCCTGCTCTCCGGCAGATTCCTGATTGTAATAGACGGCAATCCGCTAGTCATTGTAGGGCCAGCCGGGTTAAGCCTGCTGTTGAAATCGCCGGAGGACATCCACTTTAACTACACCTATATCACCTTTGCGAGGTTGATCCGGCTGTTTAGTTTGTTTATTACCGTATTCCTGCCCGGTATTTGGGTGGCATTCATGGCCTTCCATCAGGATCAGCTGCCGTTTCGAATTATGGCGACGATATCGGTTTCCCGTCTGGGGCTTCCGTTCTCCGCTCAGATGGAGATGTTTATTCTGCTCATGCTGATGGAGATTTTCCGGGAGGCGGGTGTCCGGCTGCCGACGTCTATCGGCCAGACCTTAACTTCGATTGGCGGTCTTATTATCGGCGATGCCGCAATCCGGGCAGGGTTGGTGTCGCCATCAGTTGTCGTAATCGGCGCGATTACGGCGGTCTCGGGCGTAACGCTGGTTAATCAATCGTTAAGCACGGTCGTCAGCATTATCCGGCTGTTTTTCTTCGTGCTGTCTTCCTTCCTCGGCATGTACGGGGTTATTCTCGGGGTTATTATTTTTATTGCGCTTATGGGCAACCAGCAGTCCTTCGGGGTGAATTATCTCTCTCCGTTGTCGCCGCTTAAGCTAAGGGATGTAGTGTCCTCGTTTCTCAGGCTTCCTTGGTTCTTGATGAAACGGCGTCCGGCCAGTCTTCAGGGGCAGGATGATGATCGGTAAAGGAGCTCGGTGTAATGCGTCTGCTTATTGGGAAAATGCTTGTTTGCTTGCTCTCTCTAGGATTTCTTGCAAGCTGCGCGAATTCCAGGGATATTCAAAATCTGGCCTATGTAACGGCGCTTGGCATTGATTACGAGAATGGCGAATACAAGACCTATGTTCAAGTGCTTAATTTCTCGAATATCGCAAGATCCGAAAACACGCAGCTGGGCAAGAAGGTACCGATCTGGATCGGTACGGGACACGGGGATACGCTTGCTCTCGCGCTTGGGGATACGAATGCAACCTCACAGTTCCCCCTATTCTGGGGACATCTGAAGACCGTTGTACTTAGCGAAAATATGTTGAGGCGGGGCGGTAAAGAAACTTATGGAACGTTAAACCGCCATTATGAAGTACGGTATAACGTGCTTGTATTCGGGACCAAGGAAAAACTGGAGGATATTTTGACCCAAAGATCTATATTCAACCTGTCTCCTCTGGATACCATTATGTATACGAGCGTACAGAATCGCAGCCAAAGTCCCTATGTTATCTCCTCCTACGGCAACCGGCTCATTGCGAACATGAATGAACCGGGCAATTCCTTCTATATGCCGTCCATTACGATTAATAAGGAGACCTGGCTGGAGGATAAGGCCAAGCGAGGGATGTTCCAAATGGACGGGGCTTTCTTTTTCGATAAAGGCAAGTTAGTGAACTGGATGTCCGTAGAGGAGCTGAAGGGGCTTCGGTGGGCTACGGAAAAAATCGTTAAGACGCTGCTTCAGGTACCTTTGGAGGACGGGAATAAGGGAGCTATCCAGTTCTCTCATCCTACAATGAGGGTAATCCCCAAGGTGCAGAGTAACGGAGATGCCGTGTTTGACCTTAAGGTCACGGCAAAAGGAACGGTCAGAGAGTCCTTTAATACCCATATTCCGAATATGGAGAAGAAGGCGGAGCAGGCTATCGAACAGGAGATTAGAGAAACTTTCCTGGTTGGTCTGGTGAAGCATTGCGATCCCTTTCAGCTCGAAGAAGCGTTATACCGGAAGCATCCCGATACCTTTCACAAGCTGACCAAGGGAGGCTTCTTCTTCTTGACTAAGCAGTCCCTTGGCCGTGTGCAGGTCAATGTGAAAATCACTAGCACGGGGAAGTACAAGGAGATCGTGAAGTAGGCTTACAGCGTTTGGCCGCTGTCGACGGTAATGATTTGGCCGGTCATCGCTTCTTGCTCGAGCGCGGCGCAGATGAGCTGCGCAATATCTTCGGGCGTGGATAGCTGCTGGAGGAGCAGATGAGGGGCAAGCTGCTTCATCTGCTCTTCTCGGCCAGCCCACCATCTGGTCGCCACGGCTCCTGGCACGACGCAGTTCACTCGGATAACGGGAGCCAAAGCGCGGGCAAGTGACTTTGTGAGGCCATGGACAGCGGCTTTGGATACGGCATAGGGCAGGGACGAGCCTAAGCCGGTTGTGCCGGCAATGCTGCCGACGTTGACGATGGCTCCTTGTCCCTGCTTGTTCATATACGGAGCTGCAGCACGGGCACAGTAGAACATGCCCTTTACATTGACATTGAATAAGTCATCCCATACCTCTTCCGTAGCCGCTTCCAGGTCAGGGAACGGAATATGGCGGGTGATGCTGGCATTATTCACGAGCAGATCTATTGTGCCGAAATGATTGGCAATCCGGTCCGCCATTTCTCTAACCTCCTGATCCTTCGAGACATCCGCCTGCACCGCGATCGCTTGTCCGCCAAGGCCCTGAATGAGCCGGACCGTCTCCTCGGCTTCCTGTCTGGAGCGGGAGTAGTTGACGGCAACGGAAGCTCCTTTGCCGGCTAATGCCAGGCAGACTGCCCGGCCAATTCCTGTTCCGCCTCCGGTTACCAGCGCTATTTTATGCTGAAGATCCATCTGTTTTCCTCCTTTTGATGCCGCTTTACATCCATTGTAGAGGCCGTATATCTATTTGTATAATTGAATAAAATGAATGAATTATTCAATTATATTGAACTCATAATCGATAGGGAGAAGATAACGGATGGATCTGAAGACATTGAAGACGCTGCAAGCAATCGTGCGGCATGGCAGCTTTAATCAGGCGGCGGAAGAGCTCAGCTATGCGCAGTCGACGGTGACGATGCAGATTCAGAGGCTGGAGGCGGATCTGGGGGTACAGCTGCTCGAGCGGGGGAAGAAGGTACGGCTGACGGAAGCGGGACGGCTGTTCTACGAGCAGAGTCTGGATCTCGTGAACCGGATGGAGCGGCTGCAGAGTCATTTGCTGGAGATGAAAAACGGTGAAGCCGGAAAGGTGCGGCTTGGCGTAACCGAGCCGTCCGCAAGCTCGCGGCTGCCGCGGCTGCTGATGGCTTTTATGAAGAAATATCCCCAAATAGAGGTGTCCCTTGATATCGCCAGTACGCCTGCTCTGGCGAGCAGCCTGAAACAGGGGGAGCTGGACTTTGCCTTATGCTCCGCGCCGGAAGCCGGAGAAGAACTCTATTTTCAGCCCTTGTTCCAAGAGAAGTTTGTCATGCTGCTGCCAGAGGATCATCCGCTCGCGGCGGGAGACGGGGGAATCGGTCTTGCGGAGCTGGAAGGGCACAGACTGCTTATTACGGCATCCGCTTGTCCTTACCGCAAGAAGCTGGAGAGGGTCCTGAAGGATAACGGAACAGTCTCGATCCAGGCGATGGAGATTGGCAGCATGACGGCGCTAAGGCATTATGTGGCGAGCGGTTTTGGCATCGCCCTTGTGCCGCAGACGGTCCTGGATCCCATGCCTGCCGGCACGATAACAAAGGAGCTTCAAGGCGTATCCATCGATATGCTGATGGGACTGCTTAGCCGCACGGGGCCGCTTTCTCCGGCTTCGGCCAAACTTTACGAGAATTTAAGGCAGAGTCTGGAAAGGATTTCAGCCCCTGCATAGAGAAGGAATGATATGGAAACGATAGAGCAAGTGATTGAGTGTTCAATCGTTAAACTTCAAACCAAGAAAGAGGGAAAATTCATGTCGAACTTGAATATTGGCATCATTCTGGGAAGCACGCGCCAAGGCCGCGTATGTCCGCAAGTAGGCGAGTGGGTTAAAGGCGTTGCCGATAAACGCGGCGATGCGAACTACGAGATTGTAGATGTTGCAGACTACAAGCTGCCGATGTTTGGCGAAGTGGATGCATCGGAGCAAGCAGGAGCTTGGAATTCGAAGCTGGCGAGCCTGGACGGTTTTGTGTTTATCGTAGCGGAATACAACCACAGCATCACGGCTTCCTTGAAGAATGCGCTCGATTTCGCGCGTGATGCATGGAACAACAAAGCAGCCGGCATCGTGAGCTACGGCTCGGTGGGCGGCGCCCGCGCAGCAGAGCATCTTCGCGGTATCTTGGGCGAGCTGTCGGTGGCGGACGTACGCGTTCATCCGGCGCTGTCGCTCTTCACTGACTTTGAGAACGGCTCGGTATTCAAGCCGGCTGATCTGCATCTGACCAATGTAAACGGCATGCTCGATCAGGTTCTCGCTTGGAGCGGAGCACTTAAAACGATTAGACAATAGAATGAGTTTCGAGAAAGAGCATCCTCAATTGGAATTGGAGGATGCTCTTTTTTTGTTAATTTAAGGGTCCATGTAACCTTCTTGTCATATTTAACGTCAGTAAAATCGAACTTATTACCTGACATCAAGGAGTGTGCTGCTTGTGAAAAAACCGCTGATTCTGAACAGCCCGGAGCGGCATGTACGAGGCAAAGTAACCGGTTATGGTATTTAGCAGCCTGTTATTCCTGTTTTTGTTTTTCTGCCTGTCGTATTCCTGCTTTACTGGCTGTCGCCGCGCAGAGGGAAGAACCTTATCTTATATCGAATGCCAGAGCAGCCCGATATTATTGGCCAGCAGCACCTTCTTGGCCAGCCCGATAATAAAGCGCTTTACACCTTCGGCGAACATTTCCATCGTCACGCGGCGTTCTCTGTAGAGGGCAATTACGTCCTCTTTGTCATCTCGGAAAGCGCGGATGATTTGGTGAAAGCTTTTAAGGCCGAGCTGAAAAAGTAAGGATGGCACGACCAAAGCAGAAATGCGTCTGCATAATTTGGCGCCGTAGATTCATCCTATTTGGGTAAGAGCTGGAGTAAGGAGGTTGCCCAAATGAGTGAAGATATGGTCCATCTGTTATATATTATTCTGCTTGGCGTGCTGCTGGCGCTTGGACTTGTGGCTATGGGGTGGTTTGTGTACCACCGCAGGAGAAGAAAAATAAGATAATGAGAAAGCCATGACTCTCCGCCGGGAGGTCATGGCTTTACTTTTGACGGGTTACGTTCGAATCCAAGCGCTTTTGTAAGGACCGTCGATGACATCAGGCTGCTCCTCAAAAGTCGACCACTCCGCACCCTCATTAAGCGTGGCATGCCCAATTGTGCCTCCGCCGTTTACATCCGCCCGCGCATTCAGCACCAACAGCTCTACGGCTGTATCATCGCTTAAGCTCAAGGTTAGCGGGGTGTCTGCCGTCAGCTGCGTAATCGCAGTATCGCCTTCCGTCGTCACGAAGGTATGTTCCTCCGGCTGAGCAACCACCTCATGCAGCGAGGCATCGGTCAAATGAAGCGCTGGCGAGCCTTTGCCCCGAATGATGGTATGTCCCTCCACAACGACATGGAGAAGACGATAGTCTCCGCTTCCGCCTTCGATAACCAGATTCCCTTTGATATGCATATCCCGCAAGGTTATATCGGGGGCTGTTAACGTGACGCTTCCGTATACCGTTTCCACGGCGGATTCCAGGCCATAGGTGCCAGGTGCCGCGTAGCTGCGGTTCACGATCCCCGACTTCAGCAGCGTATCGATCATTACGACAGCGCTTGCACGAGTAACCGGCTCGTTGGGACGGAAAGTGCCGTCCGGGTAGCCCTTAATAATCCCTTTTTCCGCTAAAGTCGCGATGGCTCCCCTGTTTGCTTCGAGAATGGATTCCTTATCCTTGAACGGAGGCTTCTTCTCTCTCGGAAGCTCCAGATGAACAACGGATGCAAGGAGGAGTGCGGCTTCCTCCCGGGTTAGGATCTGCCCGGGCTTGATGCTGCCTTCCCCGCCGGCTATGTAGCCTGCTTTTACGGCTTTGGAGATGTCGGTATAGAACCAGTCTGCCGCCGTTACATCTTGAAAGGAGAGAGGGGCGGTATCCGTCAGGACGAAAGCTCTGTTAAGCAGGGATATCATCTCTGCCCGCGTTACGGATTGTTCCGGTTTAATCGTGCCATCGAGATAGCCCTGCAGCCATCCGAGATCGAGCCATTCCTTTAACGCCGGGGCGGCCCAGGACTGGTCTGCTTCTTCATATGCCGCTCTGGTAGCCGCATAGCCTGTAACCGCAAAGGTCAGAAGAGAACATCCGATTAACAGCGGTAACAAAGGTTTCCATCGGCTCATCCGCATCACATCCCTTCAAAATGTGGGTCCTCTATGAAATTGTACGAGATCCCAAATGCAATAGCTGTCGAATGGAAGTGGGAGGCCAAGGAAACAATAGGGGGACGATGAATGACAGATAAAGGATGGATCATAGGTGGCTAATCCGTTTCGCGTGTTTAAGAAGGACGTAGGCTATTTTCTGAAAAATAGGATGCTTATCATTACGTTTCTTGGCGTTTCCCTTGTACCCATGCTGTACGGCGGATTCCTGATCAAGGGGAATTGGGATCCGTACGGCCAGCTTCAGGACCTGCCCGTTGCCGTCGTCAATCTGGATAAAGGCGCGGAGTATCAAGGGAAATCCATGAACGTGGGCGAGGATTTCGTGAATGAGTTGAAGGAAAACGAGACCTTCGATTGGCAATTCGTGAATGAGAATGCAGCCAAAGAGGGGATGGTCAGCAACCGGTATTACGCTACGATTACCATTCCGGAGGAGTTCTCCGAGCATGCGGCATCTTTAACGAGCGAAACACCGCAGAAGGCGGATATTATCTTTGAATCGAACAGCTTTTATAACTTTATTTCCGGGCAGATCAGCGAAAATGCGACAAAGGAGCTGCGAAACAAGCTGTCGCAAAATCTGACGGAGGCGTATTCGCGCAGCATGCTGTCTCAATTCTCTACCCTATCGAGCGGTCTTTCCCGGCTGGCTGCAGGGGCGTCCGATCTGCATAGCGGCGCGGTGCAGCTGGAGGATGGGGCAGGGACACTGAACACCAAGCTTCAGGAATTGTCCAGCGGCGCGGCCAAGCTTCACTCCAGTATCGGCCAGCTGGAGGAAGGCGCGGCGCAGCTGAATGCGGGGCTGACGAAGCTGAGCAGCAGCGCAGGCACCTTATCTAGCGGCGCTTCGCAGTTAGGCGCAGCTTCGACGCAGCTGCAGGAAGGGGCAGACAAGCTGGCGGACGGTTCAACGCAGCTGAAGACGGGCATCCAGTCCGCCAAGAACGGCGCGGATGAGCTGTATGCAGGCATGCAGCAGACGGCGGCGGGCAGCAAGCAGCTGGAGACGGGGCTGACAGCCTCTTCGTCAGCCAGCGACACGCTGGCTGACGGGAGTGCCCAGGTAGCCGCGGGCTTGCAGCAGCTGGCGGACGGCAATGCCGAGCTGGCCTCCGATCCGGCTGTGCAGAAGCTGCTTGCGGCAAGCCAGGCAGTGGCAAGCGGTGCGAAGGAGCTGAGCAAAGGCCAGCAGCAGCTGCTCGCGGGCAGCCGCACCTTAAATGCCGGGCAGCAGAAGCTGCTGGCCGGCGGCAAGCAGCTTAGCGCCGGTCAGAGCAAGCTGCTGCAGAGCGCCTCGCAGCTGGCAACGGCGCAGAATCAGCTCCATGACGGCATCACTCAGGTGTTCTCGAAGTTCCCGGCTTTGGTATCGGGCAGCAAGCAGCTTGGGGAAGGCGCTTCGCAGCTGGCGCAAGGCGCCGGGAAGCTGAAGGGCGGTATCGCCCAGTTCGAATCGGGCGGCGCAGCCCTCGCAAGTGGTGCTTCCCAGCTGGCCGCCGGGGCAGGGGAGCTTAGAGAGGGGGCTGGCAAGCTGGCATCCGGCTCCCAGCAGCTAGCTGACAGCCTGGCGGATGCCGCCGAGCAGACGGCTAGTCTTAAGGCCGATGAGAAGACGATCCAGATGATCGCCGAACCGGTAACCATAGTGGCCAACGACGACCGGAAGGTACGGCTGTATGCGAACGGAATCGCGCCCTATTTTCTGTCGATGGCCTTATTCGCCGGTTCTCTCGTCTTCACGACGATGTTCTCGGCAAGGCAATCGTCGTCGGCGCAAGGAGCGGACGGGCTGCCTTTGTTCCTGAGCAAGCTGCTCACCTTCGGGCTTATGAGTCTGGCTCAGTCCCTTATTCTTAGCACGGTGGTTCTGTATGTGCTCGGGCTAAAGGTGCAAAATGTGCCGCTGTTCTATCTGTATACCATGATGACCGGCTTTGCGTTTATGTTTGTCGTCCAGGCCTTTGTCACCTGGCTTGATAATCCCGGCCGGTTTGTCGTGCTGCTGCTCATGATCTTCCAGCTTGTATCGAGCGCCGGCACGTTCCCGTATGAGCTTCTTCCGGGCTGGGCGCAGGCGATGAATCCGTGGCTTCCGATGACTTATAGCATTCGCGGCTACAGGGATGTCATCTCGAGCGGCGACTTCGGCCATATGTGGGCGCAGATCGGGC
Organism: Paenibacillus glycanilyticus; assembly: GCF_023715145.1. GTDB lineage: Bacteria > Bacillota > Bacilli > Paenibacillales > Paenibacillaceae > Pristimantibacillus > Pristimantibacillus glycanilyticus_A. The sequence goes on from NZ_JAMBNP010000003.1 coordinate 241,631, forward strand.
ATCTCGTTATCTACGTCGTGATCTTCATCATCCTGACAGGGCTGTACTTTGTCGCGACGAGGAAGAAGTCGAAGGAAGAGCAGCTTATTCCGGTGAAGATCTAATAGACAAGCTGCCGGTGGCGTGGGAACGGCAGCTTGTTTTCATGAGCTTGTCTTTTGTTTCGGTGCTCTTCATTTTAACGAACATTAATGTTGTGCGGGGGCTGCTTCGTACGGATCGCCATTCCGAAGATTTTGGCTATGAGGACACGCATTTTGTCGTTTGCCACGGCCCTTTCCAAGGCTCTCCTTGGCTTGCGGCGTCGTGCTGGCTGCTGCTCATTTTTATCGCTTCTATTATAGCGCTTACAATCTTTAAATTAATTTGGTTTGCCTTTCGCAAAAGGGGCTTGACCTCCAATAGGTAGTCTTATGCCGAATTTTGTGATAACATATTGACTTAAAGAGAACGTGAACGAGTACATACGCCCATTCCGTTCGGGCCGATAGATCTGCCGGTTGGAACCGCATAACAGCAGTTGAATTGGGTATGATTGAAAGGTCTAGTCATTTATCTGAGGAGGATTTAACAATGGCATTGGAATCAATGAAAGACATGCTGAACAAAGCTTTGCAAGGCGGTTACGCTGTTGGTCAATTCAACATCAATAACCTGGAATGGACGCAAGCAATCCTTGACGCTGCTCAAACAGAGCAATCCCCGGTAATCTTGGGCGTATCTGAAGGCGCAGCTCGTTATATGGGCGGCTTCAAAGTGGTTACGAACATCGTAACGGCTTTGATCGAAGAAATGAAAATCACGGTTCCGGTTGCCATCCACCTGGACCATGGCTCCAGCTTTGAAAAATGTAAAGCAGCGATCGACGCTGGCTTCACTTCCGTTATGATTGACGCTTCCCATGATCCGTTCGAAGACAACGTTCGCATCACTAGCGAAGTTGTTGCTTACGCTCACGAGCGCGGCGTTTCCGTTGAGGCTGAACTGGGTACAGTTGGCGGCCAAGAAGACGACGTTGTTGCTGAAGGCGTAATCTACGCTGATCCTAAAGAGTGCCAAGAGCTGGTACAACGTACAGGTATCGACTGCCTGGCTCCAGCCCTCGGTTCCGTTCATGGCCCTTACAAAGGCGAGCCTAAACTGGGCTTCAAAGAAATGGAAGAGATCTGCCAAACTATCAAGCTTCCACTCGTATTGCATGGCGGTACTGGTATCCCTACTGAGCACATCAAACGTGCCGTATCCCTGGGTACTGCAAAAATCAACGTGAACACAGAGAACCAAATCGCGTTCACGAAAGTTGCTCGCGAGATCTTGACGAAAGACTCCGATGTATACGATCCGCGTAAATTCCTGGCTCCAGGCCGCGAAGCGATCAAACAAACCGTTATGGGTAAAATCCGCGAGTTCGGTTCCTCGAACAAAGCGTAATTTAGCCATTAGCCAAAAGACCGAACAACTGCGTCCCGCAGCTGTCCGGTCTTTTTTTCTTGTTGAAGGTCTAATTACCGCGGCCGGACATGAGCTGATTGCGCGGTGATTGTGCGGCAGTGGCTGGAAGTAGCGAGAGTTTAATAAACATAATCCGTTAAGGAGAATGGTCTTTTTCTTTGCATATTCAGCCTCCCGACCGCCATCGTGACAAAAACGTCACTTTGGAGCATCGTAGTTCGATGGATGCCCGCCTTCAATATGTCTATATTAAGGGTATAAAGCGGAGAGGGGCATACCATGGAGACGGTTATCCAGACGAAAAACTTATCAAAGAGCTACGGGGCAACGCCCGTATTGAAAAACATCGATCTTTCGATTCAGTCCGGCGAGCTTACGGCTGTAATGGGGCCATCGGGCTCGGGGAAATCAACGCTGATGAACGTCTTATCGACCATTGATCAGCTGAGCGGCGGCGAGGTATGGATTGAGGGGAAATCGCTGCTCGACATGAAGAAGAAGTCGCTTCGGCAATTCCGGCAGGAGCGGATGGGGTTCATTTTCCAGGATTATAATCTGCTCGACACGCTGACGGTGAAGGAGAATATCCTGCTGCCGCTGTCGCTGCGCCAGTTCAAAGCGACGGAGATGGAGGCGCGGCTGCAGCCCATTATCGAAGCGCTCCACATTGAAGGCCTGCTGGCCAAGTACCCGAATGAAATTTCCGGCGGGCAAAAGCAGCGGGTAGCGTCGGCGCGGGCGATCATCACGGAACCGGCAATCGTTTTTGCCGATGAACCAACGGGCGCGCTGGATTCCCGTTCTGCCACCCAGCTGCTGGAGCAGCTCGTGTCGCTAAACACGGCGTTTAATACGACCATAATGATGGTTACGCATGACAGCTATGCGGCCAGCTACTGCAAACGGGTTGTTTTTCTGCGGGACGGTGCGATTGTTAGCGAGATTTATGCCGGCGAGCAGAGCCAGAAGGCCTTCTATGAGCGTATTCTGGAGACGCAAAGCCTCATAGGAGGCAAGCTGCGATGAGCCTGTTCGACCTGACGATCCGGAATGTAAAACGCAACTTTCGCCTGTATTCGATCTACTTGCTGTCCATGATTATTGGCGTCATTATTCAATATACGTTCTCGTCGCTGATGTACAACCAGGACATTATCGACGCGCTGCAGAACCGCGAGCTGTTCCAGACGGGGATAGCCATTGCGTCCGTCGTTATTTTTCTGTTCATTATTTTCTTCATCTTATATGCGAATTCGTTCTTCATGCGGCAGCGGAAAAAAGAGTTTGGTATGTATCTCCTTTACGGTCTGAAGGAGCGGCAAATCGTACGGATGGTCTTCTATGAGACGCTTGTCATGGGAGCAATCTCGCTTGTTATCGGGATTCTGCTCGGGGGACTGCTGTCCAAGCTGTTCGGCATGCTGCTGATGAATCTGATGCAGTACGATCAGGTCATCTCCTTGTCCTTCCCGATTGGAGCGATGGCAACGGCAGCTGCCGTCATCCTTCTGATCGCGCTTATCGTAAGCGTACAAAGCTACATTCTGGTCAACCGGGTACAGCTGACGGAGCTGTTCCATGCCAAGCAAAAGGCGGAGAAGCCTGTCCGCGTGTCTGCCGGAATGGCGATTCTGGCCGTTTTCCTGATTGGCGTAGCATTCTATCTCATCTGCAGCGGTCAATATTCGGCCGTCTGGCAGGATTACGGGACGTATAGCCTTATTGCGACGGCGATCGGCATTATCGGGGGAACTTATCTGTTCTTCCGCCAGTTCGCGGGATGGTTGCTGCAGCTAATCAGCCGCAGGAAGAAATACCATGAAGGCAATACGGTGCTGTGGACGTCATCGCTGCGTTTTCAAATTCGGGGAAATACGCTGAATCTGACGTTTATCTCCCTGTTCAGCGCGGTTATCATGATGCTGCTCTGCTTTGTTACGATTAACTATAAAGTGCAGTTTGAAGCGGTAGGCCGGAATGTACCGAATTCTATCGCTTATGAGTCGCTAGATCCGGCAACCAATCAGCAGATTGACCAGGTAATCAAGAGCTCCGGGCATGACATCCGCTATCATCTGAAACCGGAAGCGTTGGTTGTAGAAGCGGTTACCGACCGGGGTGTAGCTTTTGATAATCCGGAATATTATATTCCCGGCCTTTGGCTGGTCTCGGAGACGGAATATAACGAATTAATTAAGCTGCGGGGCGACAAAGAGCAGGTAGAGCTGCAAGGGATGGAGGCCGTTGCCCTCTCCCAAGGCTCGGACTTTCCGAAGCATTTTGCAGAAGGCGAGAAGCCTGACTTTACAGTAAAGGCAGCGGAGGGAGAGAAGACCTTTAAGCTCTTCGAGAAAAAGGACTATGCCTACTTGGGCTGGGCTACCGACCCGGTACTTGCAATGGATAAGAAACCACCGGTGTTTGTCGTCTCCGATGAGGCTTATGCAGAATTAAGCGGATATACGGAGAAGAAGAGCTTTGAAATTTACGGGCTGACGGACGCGAAGAATGCGGAAGAGCTGTCGAAGCAGGTGAATGCCATTGTATCGAAAAAAGAGAGGGCATACTACTCATCGTTTGCAGACGTGTACTCCAAGCAGATCGAGAGCTCCTCGCTGATGTTGTTTGCTGCCGGCTTCCTTGCGCTTATTGCCACCTTCGCGCTGGCGAGCGTGATTTACTTCAAGCAGCTCCGCGAGGCAACCGATGAGAGGCAGCAATATTCAATCCTGCGTAAAATGGGCGTGGAGAACCGCCAGTTCCGGAGCGTAATCCGCAAGCAGCTGCTGTTTGTTTTCCTTCCGCCGATTGTACTCGGTTTGCTGTACAGCTGGACCATTATCAAGTATTACATTCTTGATTCGGTTAAGGATTTCCCGGAGCTTCCGGGTATCGTATGGAGCATCATGGGGATCTACTTCCTCATCTATCTGGTGTTCTACGCCTCGTCGGCAAATCTGTATTACCGGATTATTAACCAGAATCCTTAAACGAATGCAAATGACAAAAAGGACTATCCCAACGACTTTTGGGACAGTCCTTTTTGTTGTTTATTCCTTCCGCTGGAGCGTATCCAGATAAGGATCATGATGCTTGGGGAAATGAATCGTGAACGTTGTTCCGCTGCCAGGCGCAGACTCGCAGGTGATATAATGCCCAAGCTTCTTGGACAGCTCCTGGGCCAGATATAAGCCCATCCCGGTCGACTTCGCGTGCGTGCGTCCGTTCATCCCGGTAAAGCCCCGGTTGAAGATCCGCGGCAGATCCTTCGCTTCAATGCCGATGCCATTATCGCGGAGAATCAGCAGCTTCTCCTCAGGAGTGGAGGCTGCCTGCACGCGAATTTCTCCTTGCTCCCCGGTATATTGCAGGCTGTTCGTAATGATCTGGTTGATGATGAACAGCAGCCATTTGGAATCGCTTTGCACGATGGTAGGCGGAAGCTCGAGCTGAACCCGGATTCTTTTTGAGATAAAAGCTTTGGAATGGGCTTTAATCACATCCTTCACCAGCGGCTCCAGATCGCAGTTCACGATCTCGTAATCCTGATTGAAGCTGTCGAGCTTCGCATAGTACAGAGCCTGGTCGACATAATGCTCGATACGCGCCAGCTCCTCGTTCAGGCTATGCGGATCTACCTCCGTCTGCTGCATCAAGCGCAGAACCGAGATAGGCGTCTTGATCTCATGGAACCAGGAGATGATGAAATCATAATATTCCTTTTGCCGCGCCTGCACTTCGTTTAAGGAACGAATATGGGCGATGCCCGTTTCCTCCAGCGTGTCCCGGTAAGCCTCGGACTCCAGCGACAGGGGCTCCGCGTCCTCGCTCTGCATCCGGCGAATTGCCTGCAGATTGCGCGTATAGCGGTAAGCGGCGAAGGCCGCAAGCCAGAGCGATACAAGCGCCAGGGCATAGAAGAAGGTTGGCCAATGCCAGGAGGACAAAGGATCGGTTGCAAAGACAGCGATGGTGAGCAGAAAGGCAACGCCGTAGAGCAGGAAATAAGGCCGTTCGTATCTCAGGAATCGCCAGAAGCTCATTCGATGATATACCCCATTCCTTTGCGCGTGACGATAAAGTCCTCCAGTCCCAGCACCGCGATTTTGCGCCGCAGCCGGTTGACGTTAACCGTTAAGGTGTTGTCGTCGATGAACTGCTCATCATTCCACAGCACCTGCATCAGATCGTCCCGCGAAACGATCTTCCCAATATTGCGCATCATCGTTTGCAAAACAATAAATTCGTTGCGCGACAATTCAGCGGTCTGGTCTCCGTATTGCACGGAGGAGTTCGACAGGTGGAAGACCAGCTGCCGGTGCGACAGCTGCAGGCTGTCATCCTGATACGTATAATTGCGGCGGAGCAGCGCGCTGACCTTGGCAACGAGTACGCCCAAGTCAAACGGCTTCTGCACGAAGTCGTCGGCACCCATATTAATCGCCATAATGACGTCCATATTCTGATTGCGGGAGGAGATGAAGATAATCGGCACCTTCGAGACCGAGCGGATTTGCTGGCACCAATAAAACCCGTCGAATACCGGCAAATTGACGTCGAGCAGCACCAGATGGGGCTGTGCCGCCTCAAACTCGCCAAGCACATTCTCGAAGGAGGTTAACTCGATCACCTCATACTGCCATTTGCGCAAAGCGTCGGCGACGATTCTGCGGATCTTCTCGTCGTCTTCAATGATCATAATCCGAAACAACAGAATAACCTCCTGCCAGATAACAAGCTATAGCAAATAACAGGTAAATTATATCATTTCCGGGCGGCAAAAGCCCCCTTTACAAGACTTGCGTCAGGGCAAGATGAATTAATCTATTTGTGCAGGAGAGAATCGATCAGCTATCATACATATGAACGTTCTATCGAACAGGAGGCGTTAACCATGAAGCAAAACAAATACGATGATCCCGATTTCTTCGACAAATACAGCCAGATGGCTCGTTCAATTGGCGGTCTGGATGCGGCGGGGGAGTGGCATGTCCTGCGCACCATGCTCCCAAGCCTGAAGGATAAGAACGTGCTCGATCTCGGCTGCGGCTACGGCTGGCATTGCCGTTACGCGCGGGAGCAGGGGGCTCGTTCCGTGCTGGGTATTGATATTTCGGAGAAAATGATTACGCGCGCGAAATCTTTTAATGAAGATGCAGCCATTACATACCGCGAGGCTGCTATTGAGGATATAGCTTTCGAGCCGGAGCAGTTCGATGTAGCGATCAGCTCCCTGGCGCTTCACTACGTAGAGGATTTCGAAGGCGCCTGCCGGAAAATCTATGACAGCCTGACGCCAGGAGGATCTCTTTTGCTGTCGATGGAGCATCCGGTCTTTACGGCGATTGCGGCACAGGACTGGCATTACAGTCCGGATGGAGAGAGGCTGCACTGGCCGGTCGACAACTACCAGGACGAAGGCTCGCGCGTAGCCCGGTTCCTTGATGCCGATGTCGTGAAATATCATCGTACGGTGGCAACGATTATGAATGCTCTCATCCATGCCGGCTTCCGCATCACGGAAGTTGCCGAGCCGGGGCCGTCCCAAGAGGCATTGGCGCAATACCCGGAGATGAAAGACGAGAACAGACGCCCGATTTTCCTGCTGCTGGCTGCAATTAAATAGAAATTAAAGGAACCTCCCACATTTGTTGTTAGATGTGTTACGATCAGTGGCAAGAGCTAATTTTTCATAACGGAGTGCAACAAATATGGGAACACCTTATTCTGCTATCCTTACTCTCATGGTTACAGCCGGAGTTATTAATATCATCATGGGCATTTATGTCTTATCGAACCGTTCCAAGCAGGCGATGGCCCGGACGTTTATCGCGATGTGCTTTCTATCGGCGATTTACGTATTTGGTTCCGCCCTGGAGCTGTCGGCCGGCACGTTAAAAGAAGTGAAATTCTGGATAACGGTAGAATACTTCGGCATGCCTTTTTTGCCGCCTGTCAGTCTGATGCTGATTATGCATTTTCTTGGGCTGGAGCGGTTTTTGACATGGCGCATGCGCTATTTGATGTACCTGATGCCGCTTATTACGCTGCTGCTCGTCATCACGAACGACCTGCATCATTTCTATTACCGCTCTATTGAACTGCAGACCTCTGCCGACATGCACAAGGTCGAATTAAACGCGGGACCTTGGTATATCATCCAAGGCGGCTATACGTTTGGCTGCATGATTGGCGGAGTGGTGCTGCTGTCGCTGTATTGGAACCGAATGCGGTCCTCTTACCGTCTTCAGCATATCACGATGTTTATCGGACTTTTGCTGCCGATCATCGGCGACTTTCTCTATCTGGGCAATCTGACGCCGGCCGGGATTGATCCGATTCCCGTCGTTATGGCGATTACCGCCGCATTGTATATGTGGGGGCTTGTATCCAAGGGGATGCTGAATGTCGCGCCCGTCGCCAGGGATACGCTGTTTGAAAGCATGAACGACGCGGTATTGGTGCTGGACCGAAGCAACCGGCTGGTCGACTTTAACCCCGCAGCCGCGGAGATTCTCCCCGAGCTTACCACCTCTGCGCTTGGACAGGCTATCGAGCCGCTTCTCGGGCTGCATACGGATCTGTCGGCGCTTGACTTTGATACCGAAGCGGGCGAGGATATCCCCCGCATTTATGACGAAGTTCATTGGACGGTTAATGAACAATCCTACTATTATCAGATCCGTTCGTCTTTTATTAGGAAGAAAGGCGGCCCGGAGACAAGCAAGCTCATTGTTATGATTGACATAACGGAGCGGGTAAGGCTTCAGGAGCAGCTTCGGGTGCTGGCGTATCATGACGGCTTGACCGGGATCTTCAACCGGCTTCATTTTATCCACCTGAGCGAAGCGCTTCTGCATCAAGCGGCTGAACAGGAAGAACCTCTTGCCCTGATGCTGTTCGATATTGATCATTTCAAGCAGATTAATGATGCTTATGGCCATGATATGGGGGACCGGGCCTTGCTTCATGTGGTAGACGTCTGCCGGCAGCTGCTTCGTCCGGAGGATGTTTTTGGCCGCTATGGCGGCGAGGAATTTGTTGTCGCGATGCCGGGCTTGTCACGAGAGGAAGCAATGGCTGCGGCACAGCGGATCCGAAGCGAGATTGCCGCGCAGTCGATGGCGGCTGCTGGCTCGGGGCCACCGCTGTCCGTGACAGCGAGCTTTGGCGTTGCGATGGCGGGAATGTCCTGCAAGGAAGCGGGAGGGGGCATTAACCAGCTGCTGAAGGCGGCGGACAATGCCCTGTACGAAGCGAAGAACAGCGGACGGAATACGGTTCGCCTGGCGGATATGGAGCCAACCAAACAAGCACTTCTCCGATAAGGAGAGGTGCTTGTTTGCATTTTGATGTGTGGAAAAATAGCGCATTTATAGAAGTCCTATCTTAATTGGAGGAATAAGGATGATTTTAGTAGAAGAGATGTTATTATAGAAAATAAAGGGAAAATAACGCGGTTGCAATAAGTTGAAGGGGGGGCCATGATTGTTTCGCGGCAGGAGTTTTTCGTTTCACGTAGGGATGATTCTATTGCTGCTTTGCGCCGTTTGGCTTCTGTTACTGCGCAAGGAATCATTCTCCGGAGCAGCCGTAAGCAACGTCCTTCAGACGCTGGCTGCTGTATACGCGGCGGTTCTGGTGCTAAGGGCTTCAAGCAAAGAAGAGAAATACTGGTTTTTTTATGGCCTCGGGCTGCTCGTTTATTTTGTCGCTCAGCTGATCTGGACGATCGTTACGCTCATGAGAGGCTCTGAGCCGGATTATATGGGAATCCCGGAGATGTTGTGGAGACTTCAGTTTATATTCTATCTCATCGCGCTCTATAAGCAGTATCAGCAGCGCCATTCCAATCTGGCGTTCCGCTTTATTCTGGATATTTTATTGTACGGGACGATGGCTTCCACCCTATATTGGAACTTTCAGCTCAAGCCCATCCTGTCTGATCATTATATCGACGGCGATGTGGTTGGCTACAATATGTTTAATTCGTCTTTCAGCGCCGTAATCGTGTTCCTGCTGCTCTTCTTCAGCTGGTATGGCAAAAAAACCGCCTCCACCCGGGCAAACCTGTTCCTGCTTAGCGGCTTTGTATTCAAGCTGCTCGGCAATACCGCCTTTGTGTATCTGTTGTCATACGAAGCGGCTGGCGAGTACTTGCTCTGGATCTCCGATCTCTGCTGGTTCCTCGGCCTGATGTTTATCGGCTTTGCGGCTTTGCCGGACAGGGAGCTGCAGGACGCTTATCTCCGGCCGGGCAACGAATCCAAACAGACCTTCATGAGGCGTTATGCTCTGATTATCTTTGTCTGCGCGGCGTTAATCGCCGTCATCTGCCGGCTTGGCGAATTCTCCATCATCAGCGCGGGCGCTATTCTTGCCGTCGTGCTGCTTGGAATCCGGCTGTCCGTGGGAATCTACGAGCTGGAATCGGCAGGGGCGGCCTTGATGCAATCGAGGGTGAATTACGATAATTTTGCAGAAAGCTCGTTGTTTGGCGTGTTTATCGAGCAAAATGGCCGTCTGGTCTATATGAACCCGCACGGGGAAAGCATGTTCGGCAGCCAGCCTGGGCTGATGCTGGGACAGCCGCTCGCGAGCTTCCTGCTGGAAGAGGACAGAGACCGATTAAAGCAGGAATTTAGCGCCATCTGCCGGTTGAACCAAACCTCAAGGCTTGCCGTTGCGGCACGGAAGGCCAATCAGACCGATCTATTCCTCGAGATGCAGGCTGCCCCGGCGTTCTTCAAGGGTAAACCGGCGATATCCGGCCTGCTGCTGGATGTGACGGAGAGCAAGCTGTCGGAGCAGCATTTGATCCGGTCCGAGAAGCTGTCCGTCATCGGGCAGCTGGCGGCGGGAGTTGCCCACGAGATCCGCAATCCGCTGACCGCGCTGAAAGGATTCACTCAGCTGCTTCACCGGAGAACGGCGGATCAGAACCGCCAATACTTCGCTATGATGCTGACCGAACTGGAGAGGATTAACTATATTGTTGGCGAATTTATGCTGCTCTCCAAGCCGCATCAATGGCAGCAGATGAACCACTGCAACATGGCCTCGCTGCTGGATGATATTGTACCGATTATGGAGTCGCAGGCGATTATTACGAATGTCAGCATCTCGGCGGAGAAAAGCCCGGATCTGCCTATCGTCCTATGCGATGCCAATCAGATCAAGCAGGTCCTCGTTAACCTGATGAAAAATGCGATTGAAGCGATGCCGGGCGGAGGCGAGCTTCATGTCCATATGAAGAAGGACCATAAAGGTCATATTGTCATCGACATTATCGACCAGGGAATCGGCATCCCCCAGCATGTGATCGACCGGCTAGGCGAGCCCTTCTATACAACGAAGGATACCGGAACCGGCCTCGGGCTTACCGTCTGCTTCAAGATTATCCAAGCCCATGGCGGCTCCTTATCCATCAGCAGCGAACCAAACGTCGGAACGACGGCGACCATCAGACTGCCGGCATAGACGGCCGAGCGAACAAATCCCCCGGAGTTCATTGGAGTGCCAATGATGAACCGGGGGATTTTTTTGCCGTCTAAATGCGGAGCTGAATGCGTGTTACCCCGCTTTATGATCCGTGCGATAGCTGAGCAGACCAAGCATTAAGGCGAGGCCAACCAGAATCGCGCCCACCCAAGGCAGCGCGCCAAGGGAGAGATGGGTAATGACCCAGCCGCCGATGAAAGCGCCGGTTGCATTGCCCAGGTTGCCCGCCGAATGGCTGGATGTCGACGCCAGCGCTGGAGCAGCCTGCGCCAGGCTCATAATGCGGACCTGAAGCCCCGGGAATACCGCGAAGGATGCCGCGCCCCACAGGAAAATCGTGATGACGGCAGCGATCTCGTTATGCACGGTAAAGGTGAGGATCGTCAGGACGACCGCAATCGTCAGGTAGAGGCCCAGAATGGAAGGCATCAGCTTCCAATCCGCCAGCTTGCCGCCGACGATATTGCCCACCGTTACCCCAATCCCGAACAGGATCAGAATCCAGGTTACGTTATGCTCCGCAAAGCCGGTAATATCGGTCAGGAGCGGCGTAATATACGTAAATACCGCGAACAGGCCCGCATTGCCCAGCGCCGCGATGAGCAGATAAACGAGCAGCTTAGGTCTTGCCAGCGCGGATAATTGCTGAATGACGCTGACCTGCTTGCTGAGCTTAAGCCTTGGAATAAAGATGATAATGCCAATGAGAGCGAGTATGCCCATAACGGCAATTGCGCCAAAGGATGCGCGCCAGCCCCAGTTCTGCCCAATATACGTGCCGATCGGAACTCCGATAATATTGGCGATGGTCAGCCCGGCCATCATTATCGATACGGCTCCTGCCTGCTTATCGGCCCTTACCAGCTTGGAGGCGATAACAGCGCCAACGCCAAAGAAAGTGCCATGTGTCAAGGCCGTAATCATCCGGGCGATCATCAGAACGGCATAGTTTGGCGCAACAACCGACAGACCGTTGCCGAGGATAAAGAGCAGCATAAGAATGCAGAGCAGCTTTTTCTGCGGAATACTTCCCGTCAGGATGGTCATGATCGGAGCGCCAACCGCAACGCCAAGAGCGTACATCGTAATCAGCTGCCCCGCTGCCGAGATGCTGACGTTCAGATCGCTTGCGACATTCGGGAGAATGCCCATAATAACGAATTCCGTCATGCCAATGGCGAAGGCGCCGACGGTAAGAGAAAGGACCGAGATCGGGAAAGGCTCCTTCCCGGCTTTGCCTTTCATGACTTGATTGCTGTTTAATTGCTGCGAAACTTCCATATGGTAAAGCCAACCTTTCTGATGCGCATACATCTAGCTGAATAATAAACCCTATTATTTCGCTTCGCGGGCATATAAGCAAGAACATTTTTTGTTAAATTACTGGTAAGATAAGAAGTAAGGGCTTACATGAAAATAAGCGAAGAGGAAGGGGTTAAACGTGGGCAAAAGAGGGCTTTATCGCGATTATTTTTTGCATGCCGACATTCTCATTATGACGGTCGTTTTGATCGGTTTGGGGGCCTTGGCTGTCATGGAGAGTCTTACGTTTTACAGTCTGCTGTTTTTCGTTATCGGGCTTGCCGGCTTTATGTTCAGCGAATATTTGACGCATCGGTTCTTCTTCCATTTGAAGGCGCCAAGCAATCCCTTCTTTCTCAAATTGCTGAAGCGTCTGCACTACGATCATCATACCGATCCGCATGATCTGAAGCTGCTCTTCCTGCCGGTCTGGTACAGCCTGCCGAACCTTGGCGCATTTGCGCTGTTGTTCTATCTGGTATCGGGCTCGCTTGGCGTTACCCTTGCTTTCGCCGCTGGCTTGGTCACGATGCTGCTCGTCTATGAGTGGAAGCATTATGTCGCGCATCGGCCCATTCAGCCAAAGACGAAATTCTGGAAATGGAATAAACGGATGCATCTGCTGCATCATTTCAAGAACGAGAACTACTGGTACGGCGTATCGACCCCGCTTGTGGACGTCATCTTCGGAACGCTGAAGGATGAGAAGGATGTACCGACAAGCGAAACGGTGAAAAATCTGGAGAAACGCGGACAGACGCTGTCTTCCTGAGGCTCTGACGAAGCAGATGCGAGAGGTGTTCCCATGGCAAAAGGGCCGTTAATCGGCAAAGGCATGACCGCTGAGGTGTATGAATGGGGCGGCAGCCAGGTGCTGAAGCTCTATTACGAGGAAATTCCAAAGGATTGGATTCATTACGAGTCGGAGATCGGCAGAGCGGTGCATCAGGCGGGTGTACCCGCACCCGAAGTATGCGGCCAGATAGAGGTGGAGGGGAGAAGCGGGCTTCTCTATGAGAGAGTCGCCGGACATTCCTTGCTGGGCATGATGATGAGAGATCTGGATCAGGCGAAGCATACTGTACGGTTCTTGCGCGGCTGCACGCGGATATTCATCGCTGCAGGGCATTCGGTCTGCCGAGGCAGAAGGACCGGCTTGCGATGTTCGTCAGGCAGTCTGCCCCGTACCTGGGAGATCGGCTTCAGCCGGTACTGGAGGAGCTGGAGCGTCTGCCGGAGGGCAGCTCCGTCTGTCATGGCGATCTGCATCCGGACAATGTTCTTCAGTCGGAACGCAGCCTGAAGGCCATTGACTGGATGGATGCCAATACGGGAGATCCGTTATGCGATGTGGCAAGAACCTCCATGATGTTTCTTTCGCCGTTTGTGTCGATGCCTCCGCTTTCGATTAGTCCGTTGATCGGCAAACAACTGAACGATGCTTATTTGACGGAGTACAGCAGGCTGACGGGGGCAACCGCGGCGGGCATCGACCGCTGGCGTCTGCCGGTCGCGGCGGCGCGGCTTCGTGAGAGGATACCCGGCGAGCAGGAATGGCTGCTCGCCTATATCGACAGCCAGCTGGAAGCACGCAAATGAAAAAAGCCTCCCTTTCCGCATGGTGCTGGAAAGGGAGGCTTCGTGCCGAATCTATTACACGGCGTTTAACGCAAGCTCTTCGTCCTCATCTTTGTTGAAGGCTTCGCGGTCAAATTCACCTTCGGAATTCGCCACAAGCAGAGCGGTAACGGTTGTGCCCGTTGCGTTAACGGCCGTACGAGCCATGTCAATCAGGGCCTCTACGCCTGCAACGATTGCAAGTGCTTCAAGAGGCAGGCCAAGCGCGGTCAGAACAACCGTTGTCGAGATAACGGCCGGTCCAGGGACGCCCGCAACGCCAATCGAAGAGATGATGCTTACAAGCACGAGTACGACGTAATCCGTTAAGCCAAGCTCAATGCCAAACGCCTGCGAAGTAAAGACGACAACGATAGCCGGCCATACGCCGCCGCAGCCGTTAAAGTTAACGGATGCACCAAGCGGTGCTACGAAGCTTGCGATTCGCGGCGAAACATGCAGACGCTTTGTAATCACCTCGAGGTTAATAGGCAGAGTTGCATAGCTGCTTCGCGTGGTGAAGGCAACCGCAATGGTAGGATAAGCCTTCTTGAAAAATTTAATAGGATTCACTTTGGCTACGAGGAGCACAAGGCCGCCAAATACAAGAACAAAATGAATGATAAGAGCAACATACGATGTGATGATGACGCTTCCGAGCTCTTGCAGGGTATCCCAGCCGTATTTGGCCGCAACGCCGGCAATCAGGGCGAATACGCCGTAAGGCGTAAGGCGGATAACGAATTTAACGACCTGGTGCAATACTTGCGTAGCCGATTGGATGAGGTCGCGTACAGGCTTAACGGCCTCTTCGTTCTTCGAACCAACCTTAATGATCGCAACAGCGAGGAAGATGGCGAAAATCAGGATAGGAACAACCTTGCCGTCCGCGGCTTCGCTTACGGGGTTGGAAGGAACGAGACTAAGAATAACCTCGGAGAAGGTCGGGATCTCGCGCGGCTCCGCATCGCTTGCGGCCGGTTGTTGAATGCCATGACCAGGGCTGAACACAAGAGCAGTCAAGAGACCAATAATAGAAGCAATACCTGTTGTGCCAAGGAACCAGGCAAAGGTTTTGAAGCCGATCTTGCGCAGGTAATCCAGGCTTGTGAGTGAAGCAATACTATTTAATACGAGAATAAAGACGAGCGGAATAACGAGCATCCGGATCAAGCTGATATAGATGCTGCCGAATGTGGTGATCCCCTTGATCTCCAAGGAATCCAGGCTCTGGAACAGGATGCCGACCACAAGGCCGAGACCTAGGCCGATCAGTACCCTCGTACCGAAGCCGACACGTTTGCGTGCCAAGAAATAAAGCAAGGCGAATACAAAGATTGCGGTAACAAAGCTGTACCAGTTCGTTTGGATAGCTAGCAACAAGTTGTTATCTATTTTATCCATCTAACAATTCCCCCTTAATCCAAGTTGTATGATAGGAATTACTCTTTCAATAATTTACAAACGTCTGAAGCAAATGTCAATCTATTTTTTGGTAGTAAAATAATTTCAATTACTGAGCCAAAAACAAATCCGACTAAAACTATGGGAAATAGCAAAATAGTTATTGACATCCAATGTCTTACATCCTAAGATAGGTGTTAGAAACCGGAGAATCATAACGTAATTGGATAAGAAATTAATCGACTGGACCGCCAGAGATTCAATGTTCAAGCATCAACAGATGCGTGCATTGAATCTTTTTTTATGCCTAATTACAAAGTGAGCCGCTAACAAACCTAAGGGGAAAGGATGAGTTTCATCATGAAAAAATGGTTTAGCTCCAAATTAACAGTCACTTTCGTTGCCGCAGCCGTCGTCTTCTCATCGCTGACATATGCTGCCGTTTACGCTAATAAGGAGGTTGCCGGCGCTGAGCCAG
Organism: Paenibacillus glycanilyticus; assembly: GCF_023715145.1. Classification (GTDB taxonomy): domain Bacteria; phylum Bacillota; class Bacilli; order Paenibacillales; family Paenibacillaceae; genus Pristimantibacillus; species Pristimantibacillus glycanilyticus_A. Next base: position 257,385 of record NZ_JAMBNP010000003.1, read on the forward strand.
CTGAAGCTCAAGCACAAGCTCAAGCACAAGCTCAAGAGCCTGCCGTAACAACAGAACAACAGCCGCAAGCGGGCACAACAAACACGGCTGTAGTAGCTGAGCCGCAAGCAACAACGGAAGCAACGACAACAGCAGCTGATACGGCTGTCGTTCAAACCGAGGAACAAGAGCCGGCTGCGGAAGCTGCCGAAGTTCAAACGCAAGAGTCCGCTGCGGCTCCTGCCCAAGGGAAGCAATCGGAAGTAAAAGCAGTTAAAGAATCCGTTCAGAACCCATCAAGCTCTGCGCCTGCTGCAAATACAAGTGCAACGACAACAACAACGAAGCCTGTTGTAAAAGCGTCCGAGCCGGCAGCAACAACGAAACCGGCAGCACCTGCCGCAACACCAGCACCTGCTGCAAAACCGGCACAATCGACTCCGGAAGCAAGCAAACCTGCCGCATCCGCGCCTGCCGATAACAAATCCGAGGATTCGGGCAAAAAAGTAACTTTCATTAAGAAAGATGAATCGCAGCCTAAAGCGCCGGCTGTGACAGCTCCGTCCAGCAGCTCGTCCTCTTCGGGCTCCTCGAGCACGCCTTCTTCCGGCGGATCCTCGACGGCTCCTTCTACATCTCCTTCGGATTCCGGCGGATCCACAGGTGGAGAAGAAGAAATCTGCTAATTAGACGCACACGTACTTGGTTCAAATAGGGAGAGGAGTATATACACATGAAACGTTTCAATCGTACATTATCTCTTCTGCTTGCATCCGCGCTGGTGCTGCCGGTCTTCCAGACCGGCACGGCACGCGCAGCGGAAGTAAGCAGCTTCAATAGCGCAGTCAGCCATTATGATTACTTTAGCGATGTATACCCGCATTTGAATGATGCGAACCATGTCCTGAAGACCGTAACCTACGAGGATTTGGTTACGCTGCTGGACAGCAAAGGTACATATGCCGTCTTGTTCGGCGGACAGTGGAGCGACGAGACGCAAGCGGATATCGGCTTCATCAATCAGGTGGCCAAGCAGTACGGCGTAGATACCATCTACAACTTCGATACGAAGCTGGATGGCGAATCGGTTGATATTGCCGAGCAGCAAGCAGCTCCTTACTCCAAAGTAGTAACCTCCACTTCGCAGGGCGTTGCAACAAATACCACGAACTACTATGATTTCAACGAGCTGTACGTGGAGCTGGTAGAGAAGTATTTGACGAACCTCAATGCGAATACGGAAGCTACTATTACATACAGCAAAAAGTCGCCGCAAAAAGAAAGCGGCGGTACGGTTACGGTGCCTTCGACTGTTCTTGCCAGCGGTGAAGCGAAGAAGATCGAGTCTCCGTTTCTGTTTATCTATGACAAGGATCACAAGGACGGCGAAGGCAATGCCGCGCCAATTATCGCTTCGCTCGAGAAGCATGGTTCTTCCGCGGATTACACCTGGAACGATTTCCTGACGGCTGATCCGAATGACGGCAACGCATTGGATGCGGCGAAGGTCGACGGCTACAAGGAACAAGTTCTGAACGTATTTAATAAAGTGCCTGCTGCCGATTACGACAGCCTGACGAATTGGGATTTCATCGCTCCGGCGTTTAACAAGCATGAAGACCAAACGGTAGGACGCGACATTTTCCCGACACGCGAGGAGAATGGCGAAGTTGTCGGAGTTGACGGCGAGCTTGTCTATGAGCATGTTACTTATGACGAGTTGACTCATTTGCTAGACAGCCAAGGCAACTATGTCATCCTGTTCGGCGGCTCCTGGTGCCCGAATACGCAAGCCGCGATCCGTTTCATTGATGAGTATGCGAAGAAATATAACGTAGACAAGGTTTACTTCTGGGATACGAAGCTGGACGCGGGCATCTCCCTCCTTGATCCAAGCGCGGATCCGCATAACAGCACCTTCCTGCAGGTGCGCGATACGAACCACCCGCTCGCGAAGCTGTATGTGGATCTGACGAACAAGTACCTGACGAACATTAAGACGCAATACCTGCCGGCTTCGAACAACGTAAACTATACGGAAAATGGCACAAATGTCGTTGCTAACAAGCTTCAGGTTCCTTACCTGTTTGCTTACAACAAAGACAACGTGAACGCTGACGGCGGCAAAGCGCCGATTCTTGGCCACGTAGAATTGATGTACACGTGGAAAAACATTCAGCCGGATCTTGTCGTAGCTGATGGTGTTATCCGCAACCATACGAACTACACGAACGCGCTGAACAAATTGCTCACTCGTCTGGAAGTTACGCCAACTGGCTTGACTGGCGTAGCGCCAACATCGAGCTCGAACAACAACGGTCAAATTACGGGCACAAAAGACAAAGCATTGGAATACAAGCTGAAAAGCGCAGCTGATTCGGCTTACACAGCCGTATCCGGCAATGCCATTACGGGTCTTGCATCCGGTACGTATTCGGTGAGATATGCAGCGAAAAACGGTTATAACGGTCCAACCAATGCTCAGAACGGACCAACAGCCGTTCCTTATGCAGCAGGCCAGGCGGTAGACGTTGTGGTACCGGCTTATGACGGTCCATCGACGCCAACTACTCCAACAACGCCTTCGAATCCAACTACACCGGTTGAAGAAGTAAATGCGGTAAATTCGGTGACGGTAAAAGGTACAACCGATTCGGCAACGGGCGAGACCGTAGCCGTTGTATCGGCGAGCGACGTTACAAGCCTGATTACGAAGGCTTCCAAAGCGGAAGCGGCAGGCAAAGCGGCGGTTATCGGCTTCGAGGTGCCTGGAACGGCGGATACTACCTCTACGCAGCTGACGATTCCAAGAAACTCCTTCAACTCGATTGCTTCGGGTACAAATGCGGCGGTGAAGGCAAATCTGTCGGTCGGAACCGTAACGTTTGATTCGAAGTCGGTAGAAACGATCAGCGCGAATGCCGCTTCCGGCGACATTAGCGTCATTGTCTCCCAATTCGAGCTGACGGCTGAAGGCAAGGAAGTGCTTGGCGATCGTCCGGTTTATGATCTGTCTGTCTTTGCGGGCGATAAACAAATTTCGAGCTTTGGCGGCGGCAAGGCGCAAGTGAGCATTCCGTACACGCTGAAGGCCGGAGAAGATCCTGAATCCATTATTGTGTACTATGTAGCGGACTCCGGGGATCTGCAAACGATTCGCGGCCAATACAACGCAGCTGCGGGAACGGTTAACTTCACAACCACTCACTTCTCGCAATACATTATCGGCTTCAATAAAGTAAGCTTTGTTGACGTACCAACAAACGCCTGGTTCCATCATGCCGTCAGCTTCCTGGCTGCGCGCGATATTACCGGCGGTACGGATGCCGCTCACTTCAGCCCGAATGCGGAGCTGACAAGAGGTCAATTCATTGTTCTCTTGCTGAATGCTTACGGCATTGCGCCTGAAGCAGACGGCGCGGCGAACTTCGCCGACGCGGGCAAGACGTATTACACGAACTATCTGGCTGCTGCCAAACGTCTTGGCATCGCAACGGGTTCGGGCGATAACAAGTTTAATCCGAACAACAAGATTACGCGTCAAGAGCTGTTCACTTTGCTGTACCGTTCGCTTGAGCAATTAGGCGAGCTGCCAACGGTGAAAACAGGCGCGACCGTAGCTTCTTATACGGATGCCGCGGATATCGCAAGCTATGCGCAAACGGCCTTTACAGCCCTTGTTGAGACAGGCGTTATTAAAGGAAGCGGCAATAAGCTGAATCCGGAAGGCGTGTCGACAAGAGCGGAAGCGGCGCAAGTGCTGTATAACCTGTTGTCCGAATAAGAACGTTAAGGAAGGGCGGCCAATGGCCGCCTTTTTCCTTATTAACATAAAAAGTGCGAGCCGTTAGACAGCCCGCACTTTTTGCTATACGACGATTATTTTGAAGCAGCCGCGATTTCCTTGCGGACAATCGGCGCCACCTTGGTGCCAAGGAGCTCAATCGCACGCAGCATATCCTTATGCGGAATCGAGCTGGTGTCGACATGCAGGAAGAAGCGGGTTAAACCAAGATTCTTATGAAGCAAAATGATTTTTTCCGCTACATATTCAGCCTCCCCGACATAAAGCGCCCCGCGCAGGCTGCGCGCAGCATCATAGGCTTCGAAGGTGTACGGAGGCCATCCCCGTTCGCGGCCGATTACATTCATCATTGCCTGCTGGGCAGGGAAGAAGAGCTCGGTAGCTCTTGTGTCCGTGTCGCTGATGAAGCCATGCGAGTGCGTGCCGATCTGCATTTTCTTCGGATCATGACCCGCGCGGGTATAAGCTTCCTTGTAGAGCTCGACAAGAGGAGCAAACCGCTCCGGCATGCCGCCAATGATGGCGAAGCATACGGGAAGGCCAAGCACGCCCGCGCGAATGGCCGATTCCGGGTTGCCGCCGGTCGCAATCCAGACAGGAAGCGGATCTTGAACCGCGCGCGGATAGACCGCCAGATTATTCATTGCCGCGCGGTGGCTGCCCTTCCAGGTCACCTTTTCCTCCTTCGTAATTTGGAGCAGCAGCTCCAGCTTCTCATCGAACAGCTCATCATAATCCTCGAGGCTGTAGCCAAAGAGCGGGAACGATTCAATAAACGAGCCTCTGCCCGCCATAATCTCGGCACGGCCGCTTGAGATCGCATCTACCGTCGAGAAGCCCTGGTAGACACGGACCGGATCATCCGATGATAATACGGTTACGGCGCTTGTCAGGCGAAGATGCTTCGTTTGGGCCGCAGCCGCAGCCAGAATGACATGAGGCGCGCTCGCCGCATAATCCGCGCGGTGATGCTCGCCGATGCCGTATACATCAAGGCCGACCTGATCGGCCAGAATCATCTCTTCTACGCTATTGCGGATCCGCTCCGCATGGCTGTATGCCCCGCCCATGCCCGGATAAGGTTTTGCTTCCAGAAAGGTACTAATGCCAAGTTCAAAATGCGACGCCGATTCGGTCATATAAGTCCGCCTCCTTCATTTCTTCTAGTGTACTAATTTTTTAACAGTTTCTCAATTATAGTAAGCAGATTATCCGGAAAGTATTTTTAGGATAGGAAGATATGGCGGCAAACATACAAGGAAAGCAGCATCGGGCAAAAGGATCCGTTTTTTGATTCCATGCAACAATTCTTCCATTTTGGCGTACCTTTTGTATGGAAAAGGGGTGTTTCTTTGTTTATTACGATGAGCAGGGAGCAGCTCATGCGGAGCAGTTTGTAACCTTTTTACCGGAAGGAGGATAGATATGAACGTATTACTGACGGGTATACCCGAGCTTCAAGACTGCGTGAAGCTGGAGCTAATTGATAAAGGCTACTCCAGCGACAGCAAATATACAGCCTATGGCCGGGATGGCGAGCCGCTTTATCTGCTGCGGACCTATGCACCCGAAGAGGATGCGAGGAAGCGGGAGGAGTTCCGGGTGCTTGAGCAGCTGCGGGAGCAGGATGTGCTGTGCTCGAGGCCGATTGCGATTGGAACCCTGGAGGAGCCGTCATTGGGCTATATGCTGTTATCCTATATCGAGGGCGGGGATGCGGCTGACGAGCTGCCGCGTTTAACCGGAAGCGAGCAGTATGGGATTGGGCTCCGGGCAGGGGCCGAGCTGCGAAAAATCCATCAGATCCATGCGCCGGAGGGCATGGAGTCGTGGGAATCCCGCGTCGTTGCGAAGTATAGACGATACCGGGAGGGCTATGAACAAGGCGGGGCCGCAATCGCTTATGAGGACCGGCTGTTTTCTTTTATCGAGGCGAATCTTGGCCTGTTGAAAGGCCGCCCGAATATCCTGCAGCATGATGACTTTCATACGGGAAATTTGATTGTGAAGGATGGACGGTTGTCCGGCGTTATTGACGTCAACCGGTTTGACTGGGGAGATCCCGTGCATGAGTTTCTGAAGGCAGGCTTCTTCAGCGCGGAGGTTAGTATTCCGTTTGCGGTAGGGCAGATCGACGGCTATTACGGGGCCGGGGAGCCGGATGCTTCCTTCTGGGCCTTATACTCCCTTTATATTGCGATGACGATTTTGTCTTCGGTGGTCTGGATACTTCGAGTGCGTCCGGAGGAGCTGGATGATATGCTGGTTAGAATAAACAGGGTATGGGAGGACCATGACGGCTTTGAACGCCTTGTGCCGAAATGGTATTCCGAATATAAGAGATAAAGGAAGGGAGCCCTCACGCGAGCGAGGGCTCCTTGCTTTTAATTCGACAACTTGGCAGGCGGCCTTTCTTTTAACCCGAAAGAAACCAAAGGGCCATAATTCACGATATCCATCATAATGTGGGCCATCTGCGCCGGGGTTTGATCCAGATCGCATTCGATCCAATGCATCAGCATGCCGAAATGCGCCGAGGTCATATACGCCACCACGTAATCCCTTCTTATCTTCAAATCGGCAGCCTCGGGAATGTTAATCTTCTCGTAAATATGCCTGGTCATCAGCTTGCGGAACTGTATGGCGTAGGAGAGATCGCCTTTTGGACCAAACATTACCTTCAGGAAATCGGCATGCTTCGCAAATTCCTCGAAGATCTGCAGACCAAGCGGGTATGTCTCCTGCCGGTCCCCGTACTCCATCGCCATGCGGAAGTCGAGCTTCATGACCAGCTGCTCGATACTCTTAAACACATGGTCCTTCAGCTGCTGCAGCATGTCGGGAACATCCCGGTAATGGAGATAGAAGGTTCCTCGGTTCAGGTTAGCATGGTTCGTAATATCGGTAACCGTTACATGCTCAATGCCTTTTTCGGCGATCAGAGTCATAAGCGACTCGTAAATCTGCTGTTTGGTTTTTGCTTTTCTGCGGTCGATCTTCTCTGACATGGCTGCTTTTCCCCCGTCATTTTCTGCGTTTATGAACACTCACCGCCGATGTGATGAGTAATGAACAGGCCGGTGAGGACTGATTATTGTATTTCCATTCTCTCTCATTATAATTAACAACGTGATCACTAATCAACAAGTTGTTCATTTATATAGATGGGAGATGAGGATTGAAGTGGCTATTTTTAAACAAAAAATATTATGGATAGGCGTTCTCGTCATTACGCTCGTACTCACTGTGTTTGGTCTTGCGATGATGGGCTCCGTACTGGGCACGAAACCGCATAATGTTCCGGTGGCACTGGTCGTGCTCGATGAGCCTGTTGACCTGCCGACCGGCGATAAGCTCGCCGTAGGCGAGATGATCAAGCAGCAATTAACCTCGAATACACAGCTGCCGATCAGCTGGAAGCTCGTCAGCTCGGAAGCAGAAGCCCGCGAGGGGATGAATTCGCGCGACTATTACGGGGCGCTTGTGCTGCCGAAGGATCTGAGCGCCGGAGTAGCGTCGTTGACGAGTCCAACGCCAGCACCCGCAACCGTGCAGATTATAAGCAACGAAGGTATGAACACGCAGGCGGCAACGGTTGTGAAGCAAGGCCTTGGCCAAGTGATGAAGATGGTGTCTCTGGAGCTGTCCAAATCAACGCTCGGGCAGCTGTCCCAGCGTTCGGATCAGATTCCGGCCGCAACGGCAGCGGCGCTGCTCGCTCCGCTTCAAGTGACGGAAGAGACGGTTCACCCGGTTGGCGCCAATAACGCGAGCGGCAATGCTCCTGGGCTTATGACGCAAATCATGTGGATGGGCAGTCTCGTTACTGCTATGATGCTGTTCCTGGCAAGTAATAATGCGAAGAAAACGACCGGCCGCAAATGGGGAGTTCAACTCCTGCAGCCGATTGTGGGAATTGCTCTGGTTGGCGGCGCATCCGGCTTCCTGGTCTGGATGGCAAATGCCTGGTACGGCATGGAGATGACGGCCGCGGTTGATACGTGGCTGTTCCTCTGGCTTGGCGGCTCCATGTTCTACTTGCTGCAGTCGATGCTGCTGAACTGGATCGGCTTGCCGGCGATGGCGATTCTCATTCTGCTCATGTTCTTCTCCATGCCGATTCTGAACATGCCGGTGGAGTTCCTGTCGGGGACCACGCATGACCTGCTGTACTCATGGACGCCGCTCCGTTTCGTAACCGGCGGCTTGCGCGAGATTATGTACTTCGGCGGCATGGACGCCGTAGGCACAAACGCGGCCGTGCTGTGGAGCATCGCGGGCGGCTGCCTCATTCTGCTGCTTGCCGCGGGCGTGAAGAAACGGAAAGAAGCGTCGCAATACTCTTCCGCAGCGTAATCAAAGGTAAGACCGTCCCGCCCGGGACGGTCTTACCTTTGATTATGGCCCCGTCCAGAGGTTACAATAAGAGTTGGATTATACAAGAAAATGACAAGGAATGATTTGGGATGGGGATGCAACGAACAACAATCTTGATTGCGGAGGATGACCCGGATATTGCCGAGCTGATCGCGCTCCATTTGGGCAAGGAGGGCTACCAGGTATTAAAGGCCGTTGATGGACGAGAAGCCGTCCGCCTCGCTCAGACAAGCGAGATCGATCTGATTATTCTCGACATCATGATGCCGAACATGGACGGTTACGAGGTTATTCGCGTCATTCGGGAGCAGCACAGAATGCCGATCATTTTCCTGAGCGCCAAGACGTCCGACTTTGATAAAATAACCGGCCTCGTTATGGGAGCCGACGATTATATGACCAAGCCGTTTAATCCGATGGAGCTGCTCGCGAGAGTCAATGCCCAGCTGCGGCGCTTTAAGCAGCTTAATCAGCCGATATCCTCCGCGGCGCAGCCGGCTCTGATCGCGGGAGGATTAACGATCGATCAGGAGCAGCGGATGGTCACGTTGTATAATGAACGGATTGAGCTGACGCCGAAGGAATTCGATATCTTGTACCTGCTTGCAAGCCATCCGAAGAAGGTGTTCAGCGCGGAGAACATTTTCCAACAGGTGTGGGGAGAGGCTTATTACGAGAGCGGCGGCAATACGGTAATGGTCCATATTCGGATGCTGCGCAAGAAGCTTGGCGAGGACAAGCAGCAACAGCAGTGGATCAAGACCGTATGGGGGGTCGGATATGCTTTTCAAGGGTAAAAAATTGCGCAGCTTCCGTACCCGGATGATTGAACTGTTCGTCATGAGCCTGCTCGTATCCGGAGCGGTCACCTATCTGCTCTACCGGCTGCTTCAGTCGTATTATAACCTGCGAGTCCGCTATGCGGATGATCCGATCGCCCAGGCACGAAGCTGGATCAACGACATTGGCGATTTGAACTTCTTTCTGATCTTCTTTATGCCGTTATCGTTTATCTTCTTTTATATGTTCACCAAGCCGTACGTTACCTACTTCAAGGAAATTTCGAACGGCATTCACCGGCTGGCAAGCGGCGACTTCAACGGGCGGGTTCTGGTCTCCTCGGATGACGAATTCGGCGTTATCGCAAGCGACCTTAACCTGGCGGGCGAGATGCTGCAGAAAGCGGTGGAGCGGGGAGATTTCGCCGAGACCAGCAAGGATCAGCTCGTTCTCAATCTGGCGCATGATCTGCGGACGCCTCTTACCTCGGTACTTGGCTACTTGGATTTTATTTTGCGGGATGATCAGCTGACGCTTGATCAGGTGAAGCATTTTGCGGCGATTGCGTTTAATAAGTCGCAGCGTCTAGAGCGGCTTGTAGACGAGCTGTTTGAGGTTACGCGGATGAACTACGGCATGCTGACGCTCGAGAAGCGGGAGATTGACCTGTCCGAGCTGCTGCTGCAGATGAGCGAAGAGCTGTATCCGCTGTTTGTGAAGAGCCGCTTGACGGCAAGGCTGGATCTCCCTCCTCATCTGATCATGGAGGCGGACGGCGAGCTGCTGGCAAGGGTATTCGAGAATCTGCTGACAAACGCCGCCCGTTACGGGCAGGATGGACACTACGTCGATATCAACGGTAGGATCGAGAACGGGGAAGCCGTTCTGGAGGTTATCAATTACGGCGATTCGATCAAGCCGGAGGATTTGCCGCATCTATTCGATATGTTCTATACGGGCGACCGTGCCCGGTCTCCGGAAGGAAGCACCGGACTAGGGCTCTTTATCGTCAAAAATATCGTTGAGCAGCATCAAGGCACCATTACGGCGGAGAGCAGCACAATCCGTACCGTTTTTACCGTGAAGCTGCCGATTTAAGAAAAACTTTAACTTTTTCCCCACTTCTTCTTAAAGAGTGTTTCGTATCCTTAGTTGCATGAACAAGCAAAGGGGGAGTCGAGCGTGAAGAAGTGGGTTTTTGCGTTTATCCTTGTTATCCTGCTCAGTTACGGGATCTCGCAGCTTAATGTAAAAAGCGCCGGGGAAGACAAGGTTGATATAGAAAACGGGTCGCTGCCGAGCGAGGACAGCCAGATGATTACGGTGAGCAAGGAGCAGATGTATCAGGGGGATCTGCTCCTTGTGAATACCAACTATGCGCTGCATCCCGCAGGGGTACGCAAAGATATCGTCTCGTTGTCTAGCCGAATGGATCTGGTGAAGGGTTACGGCTTGCTTGATCCGTCCATTCAGCTCTCCCAATCGGTAGCGAGATCGTTTGGCGAAATGGTGGAAGGAGCGAAAAGAGACGGCGTGGAGCATTTTCTGATCAGCAGCGGCTATCGCAATGCGGAGAAGCAGGATCAGCTATACCGCGATATGGGACATGACTATGCGCTTCCTGCGAATCATAGCGAGCATAATCTTGGCGTATCGCTGGATATCGGTTCAAGCACCGCTAAGATGGACGATGCCGAGGAAGGCAAATGGCTGAAGAAGCATGCTTGGGAATATGGGTTTATTTTACGCTACCCGAAGGGAAAAGAAGACATTACCGGCATTCAATATGAGCCATGGCATTTCCGTTATGTCGGAAAGGCGCATAGCGCCATCATGTACGAGAAGGACCTGACGCTTGAGCAGTATCTGGACAAGCTGAAGGAGACGAAGGCGATGTCCGTCACCTTGGATAATCAGAAATATACCGTTGCTTATTACCCGATGGTCGGAGACGGCGCAACCGTTCGAGTACCGAAGGGCACGCATTATGAGATCTCCGGCAACAATTACGACGGGGTTGTCGTAACGGTATCCGCCTAGTCATGGTTATCCCCTCGTTTGGGGATTCTTTGTTTGCGCATATTCCGGAAGGCTGCGGGCATCCTACTCCTTTCCAGTTGACATCGGCGGCAACAAGGAACATAATAGGCACTAGAATGAACGTTCTATCTAATGGACTTTAACTTGCTGGAGGATGCATGCCGTGTTCGAATCATACAACAAAGTACAGAAGGCCGTGCTGGAAACAACGCTTCAGATCATTATCCGCAAAGAGCTCCAGGCGACTTCCATGGCGCTGATTGCCAAGGAGTCCAAGGTGTCGACGGGCAGTATTTATCATTATTTCAGCAGCAAAGAAGAGATTATCAATGAGCTGTACACGGCCATCGTCGCGTATAACGGACAATTCGTGCAGGAAGGCCTGAACCGTGAAGGCACGATCCGGGAACGATTCGCATGGGGCTGGGAACGAGTGATTGAGAACAGCCGGCAATATCCGGAGGGCTTCCAGTTTATTGAGCAATACTCCTTCTCGCCTTACATTTACGAGGAAGTGAAGGCAAAGGCTTATAACGGGGGCTGGTGCGCGCCGATGAACAGGCTTTATGCGGAGGCGATGGAGCAGAAGCTGTTCAGGGAGATGGATCCAAAGCTGCTTGTTCAGATGCATTATGGCTCCATGGTCTATATGGTGAAGAGTTATCTGCATGGCCATTCGGATTTAACCGATGAGGGGATTCGGCAGGCGATAGAGGTATGCTGGCAGGGAGCGATTAAGGAGTAGGCTTACGTTAGGACCGAGCTTGCTCCAACAACCGCGGTCCGTAAGGGCCGGCATACGAGCCTATTAGAATGAACGTTCGATCTAAATACTAAAATAGAGGAGAGACTCATAATGAATAAAACAGTCTTGATTACAGGAACAAGCAGCGGGCTGGGCAAGCTGACAGCTATCCATTTTGCAAAGCTCGGCTGGAATGTGGCGGCAACCATGCGGACGCCGGAGAATGAGACGGAGCTGACGCAGTACAGCAATATTAAGCTGTTTAAGCTGGACGTAACGGACGTTGAGCAGGTCCGGGAAGCCGTTGCGGCTGCAATTGAAGCCTTCGGTCGCATCGATGTCATTGTGAACAATGCCGGTGTTGGAGCTTATGGAGCGCTGGAGCTGGCCAAGGAGGAGACGATCGACTGGCAGTTCGGCGTGAATGTACGCGGTCCAATTAACGTGATTCGCGCAATGCTGCCGCATTTTCGGGCGAATAATTCCGGCATGTTTATTACGGTCAGCTCGTTTATGGGCGTGACGACAGCGGTTCCGACGGGTTCCTTATATAATATGTCCAAGTTTGCCTTGGAGGGATTAATTGAAGGCTTGTATTACGAGCTGAAGCCGCTTGGCATTGAACTGAGACTCGTGGAGCAAGGCGGTTCATCCGGCAATAACTTCGTGGACAAAATCGTCTGGGGCCAAAGCGAGGAAATTACCGATTATGATGCGATTACGGCTAAGGTGAAAGCGATGATGGGCCAAAGGGCAGATGGCGTGCTTGATGATCCGCAAACGATCGTAGATGCAATTGCCGGGCTGGCGCTGGGAGAGAGCAAGCAGTTCCGCACGCTGGTGGGCGAAGCCGCTCACCAATTAACCGAAATGAGAAAATCGCTGCCGATTGAGGAGTATCTGGAACGGATCGCAGCGCAGTACAAATAAGACCATGCATGGAAAGCCGGCCACCGTCTCAGGACGTGGCCGGCTTTTTGCTGCTCCAATGATCAGGGCGGGCAAGGGACGGCGGAAGCTTGGTAGCCGCGCTGCCTTTTGCCGCATGAAGCTGGACCTGGGTAAGAAACAGACTTTCGCTTAAGTCGGCGCCGCTCAGGTCGGTATCCCGCATATCCGCTCCGATCAGATCGGCATGACGCAGGTCGGCTCCTCTAAGATCCGCTGCAATGAGATAAGCGCCGCGCAGATTGGCTCCCCGAAGGTCGGCGCCTTGCAGCCGGGCTCCCATCAGATCGGCACCGCGACCGATGGCCTTCTTCCCGCGCCGATCCATCTTGATTGGAGGTGCTCCAGCACGTACAAGCTCGCTCGTCTTGAGCAGCAGGCCGTTCACGTCGGCGCGGTGGGCGGCCACATCCAGCTCCAGCAAGGCGCCTGCGGGCAGCAGGGTAAGACGCTCGGTCTCCTCGAGCGCGGCAGACAGCTCCTGCCGGATTGGCTGTGCGGCTTGCTGCTCAATGGCATCGTTCAAATACCAGAGCAGCTCTTGAAGATGCCACATGGCGGGGAATACCTCGAACATTTGCTTCGCGAGACGAGGTTCCCGCTGCCAGTCTCGGCCGCCGAAGGTGAGCTGCGACAGCTTTTGCCCGGCTCCAAAGCAATCATACACGGTACAGCCGCGGAAGCCTTGCTGCCGCAGTCTATTATGGATGCCGCACCGGAAATCCTCCTGCAGGTTATGGCAGGGCTGGCCGCTGTGTTTATCTATGGCGAAATCCGCGGATGCGGCAAATGGAAGAGCAACGCAGCATAAACCAAAGCAGTTATCACAATCTCCTCTTAAGCGAGTGCGGTCAGGAATCATTCTATTCCCTCCTTGCAGGGTCTATCTCTCTATCTTAACGGAACCGGTTCTTGAGAGAAATGGATAAAACAATTAAATCCCTTTATGTGGAAGTTCTGCTCGATTATGATAGAGAGAGGTTGGATGAAGGGAATGGATAGAGTATGAGCAATCAGTCAATGGCCGTCAGCTCCGTGCTGGCGCCTGAATATTTGATAGGCTGCCTAAGTAGTCAATATGCGCTTGGCCGCTGGACAGCGTGCTTGTACTGGCTTCGAGGGCTGAATGATACTTACCGTGTCCGCACGGATGCGGGAACTTATATATTGCGGATCTATCGGCAGGAAATTGGGGAAGGCGATGCGGCTTATGAGCTGGCGCTGCTCTGTCAATTGGAAGAGCGGCTGGCCGGGACGGGGACTTCCGCGGCGTCTCCGGTCGGGAAGGCGGACGGCACCCGCTATTCCATTATTGCGGCGCCGGAAGGGGAGCGGATTGCCGTTCTTTTCGAATACGTGGAAGGCGTGGAGAACCTGCTTCAGGAGGAGGACAGCTGTTACGCGTTTGGACAATCGGCCGCACAGCTGCACCTTGCGATGGACCGGATAAAGCTCGAACTGCCGCGCCGGGATCTGGACGCGGAGTTGTTGATCGGCGAACCCCTGAAGCGAATTATCCGCTATATCGGCGAAGACAATCCGGCTGCGGAGTTCCTCCGTCAGTATGCAGCCGCTCTGAGGAACAGAGTTGCTTCCGCAGCGGCCGCGGGACTCGACTGGGGCCTTTGCCACGGCGATATGCACGGCAACAATAACGCGGTTGAGACGGATCTGCGGTTCACGCATTTTGATTTTGAATGGTCTGCACCGGGCTGGCGCGCATACGATCTTGCCCAAGTCCGAAACAGGAAACGGCAGTCCGGAGAGAGGAAGGAAGAGCTGTGGCAGGCGCTGCTGGCGGGATACCGCTCCGTGCGGCCGTTCTCGGAGCAAGATGAACAAGCCGTCGAGCTGTTTGTGCTGGTCCGGAGATTTTGGATCATGAGCCTGGACGTCCTCTTTGTCCCGACTCAATTCGGCGCGCTTGATTTTGGCGAAGACTGGCTGAATGACTTCCTGAAGGAGTTTCGCGGCGCGGGGTTAGTGGAATAGTGAGATAGTGAGATAAGAAACCTTGTTTTTATAAGGAGGGAGAGAAATATGGATTTAAGAAAAATCAACTCTTTAACCAAGTATCCAAGCATTCTTACCTACCATAAGCTAGGCGAGCGGGGCAAGCTAACGGAGGAGTTAACCGAAGAACGGGGATATCTGAATGCCACGGATCGCATCTATGCGCACGAGAAAGTAGACGGAGAGAACGCAAGAATGATCTTCTTGCATCATGAATCCGGCGAATTAGACTATTTGATCGGATCCAGAGAAGAGCTGCTCTATGCAAAGGGAGACCGTATTGGGAATCCGTACGGGAATATCGCCGAATTTCTCAAGCCTTTAGCTGAAAAATACATTGAAAATAATTTTCCTCGGGAGGATAGGGCTTTAACGGTTGTCTATCAGGAGTCCTATGGCGGGAAAACAAAAGCCGCTAAGAATTATACCGAAAATAAGACACAGGCCTACCGAGTGTTTGATGTCTTCTCCCTAACCAAGAGCGAGCTGGATCATCTCCTCGCCCTGCCCAATGAGAAGATAGCGGAATGGCGGGAGCATGGCAATCAGCCGTTCTATAACGAAACGGAGAAGATTAAATTTATAGAGGCGAATGAGCTTGACTATGCGCCTTTGTTAAACGAGATCAGTGGTTCGGAATTCCCGATTTCTCTAGAGGATACGTTCCGTTATTTGAAAAGCTTCGAGCAAACCAAGGTTGGAATTGACGCAGCTGGCAAATCGGAAGGGATTATTGTCCGTTCTGCCGACCGGAAGCAGATCAGAAAGATTCGTTTCGAGGACTACGAAAGAACCTTCAGAAAATAAGGAGTACCTATTCCATGGATAAGCAAAAACGATCAAGTCCGTTGTGGGTCAAATGGGGTTGCATAATACTAGCTTGCTTGGTCTTATTTGTTGGTATGGTTTACGTCTATGACCGGCCCGGCGGAATCGCGGACTGGCGATATTCGCGCGCGGCGGGTTACCCGGGGACGATACGGATTCCTGTCGGGGATACCCCGGAGCAGGCGGTAATGAAGTTCAGGAACATGCCCGCGTATCAAATCATTCACCGGGAAGCAATCGATGGAGGTGCCCTGGTGTTTACGAAACGAAACGATCAGAAGGACGGCACGGATCTTGGCATAGAATATGTTCGTCAAACATGGCTGGGCTGGAAGTGGGTTTATGGCGGCGCATACGGCTTGTCGCCAATTGCGGATGAGGCCGTTAACTATATGAGCATGCCAAAGACTAAGGGCATAAAAGGTCCCTTCCCGATTGTGTTTGGTCAAATCGCGGATCATTCCGTTACCCATATCGAGGTTACCGCCGGAGGCGAAGCTTATCCTGCTAAGATCATAAAAGAAGCAGGCGTGGAGCAGCTCTGGTATGTCGAATTGCCTTCCTCGTCCGGTGCTCCGTACAAGATTGAGGCGCTTAACGATCAACGCGCTGTCGTAGCCAGCAAAACGTTTCAGGATGCGTTTGATTCCGGAAGCATTCTGGTATCTCGCTAACAAAGGCGAATGAAGGCTTGTCCCGAGAGGCATATTTGAAATAGAATGAAGTTCGAAATGAATGATGCGGGGGCAGCGGGATGAACAGCATGAAGGCATTAGTGTTTGAACAGTTTGGCGGGCCGGAGGTATTGGCGTACAAGGAGATTCCCGCGCCGGAGCTTAAGCCGGGAACGGTATTGGTGCGGCTGAAGGCGGCCGGCCTGAACTACGCCGATATTTACCGGAGGCGCGGCAATTATCATCTGGCGGGGAATCCGCCTTATATACTGGGTTATGAGGGAGCGGGCATCGTGGAGGAAGCCGGCGCCGATGCGGCAGGACTTGCGCCGGGCGACCGGATCGCCTTTTGCGATGTGCCGCATGCCAATGCGGAACTGGTCCGGGTGCCGGTCGAGAAGGTGATTCCGCTTCCGGCGGACATCAGCTTCGAGACAGCGGCGGCGGTGCTGCTGCAAGGCATGACCGCGCATTATTTGACGCAGGACAGCTATAAGGTGCAAGAAGGCGACGAGGTGCTTGTCCATGCTGCTGCCGGAGGAGTCGGGCAGCTATTGGTACAGCTTGCGAAGCGGCAGGGAGCACGCGTGCTGGGGCTTGTCTCGTCGGAGGCGAAGCGGGATGCCGCACGGGCCGCCGGTGCAGATGAAGTGCTGCTCTACAGCGGAAGTTGGGCAGAAGCGGCCAAGAGCTGGTCAGCTGGCGGTGAAGGCGTATCGGTCGCCTATGATTCGGTTGGCTCCACGCTGATGGACAGCTTTGCCGCCGTGCGGACGAAGGGAACGGTCGTCTTCTACGGAATGGCGGGAGGAGACCCCGCTTTTGTAGATCCCCGGATGCTGATGGATACGTCGAAGACGTTAACCGGCGGAGATCTGTGGAATCATGTGACGTCCCGCGAAGACCGTATTCGCCGGGCCGATGAATTGTTCGGCTGGCTTCGGGACGGCAGCCTTAAGCTGGAGACACCGCGAGCTTTTTCTCTGGCGGAAGGCGCAGAGGCGCATCGGCTGCTCGAAAGCCGCAGGAGTACGGGCAAGATTATTCTACTTCCATAAACGTAACGGCTGGCCGGGAGCGAACCTTTTTACAGGGACGTTTCCCGGCTTTTCTGCGGAATGATATCGTCTGGGGAAGGACATCTTAATGAAAGAGGAAGATGGCACCAGAGATGTTATTCTTTCAAGATTAACGTTGACGTTAACATTAACTTGGTGGTATCGTAGATAACAGAGAGCAAGAGAAAAGAGGCGATGGTCATTTTTTACAAGATTGAGGATGTTGCAAAGATGGTTGGTTTAACGAAGCGCACGCTTCGTTATTATGAGGAGCTTGGTCTGCTGATACCTCCGGAGCGCAGCGAAGGCGGCTTCCGTCTGTATACGGACGATCATGTTGAGAGGCTGAAGAAGCTCATTAACGCACGCGACGTGCTTGGCTTCTCGCTTCAGGAGCTGCAGCAATACGTGGCGATGAGCGAGGAATTCATTAATCAGCGCGATGAGATAAGGCAGACGGAGGACGTGGAGCTGCGTCTGAGGAAGATTGACGAGCTTGAGCAGACGGTGGATAAGCAGCTGGAGATGATTGATCTCAAGCTGGAGAAGATGAAAAACATGCGTTCGGAGATCCATCAGCTCAAGGATCGGATTAACGAGGCCAAAAAGAAATATAAACGGGAGTGAGAATGAGCGTGGCAAATTCATCTCAATCAACAACCTTATCGGATGAAAAGGGCGGATTCCTGAATCAGCCCCGTGCGGTCTGGGCCGTATTCTTCGCGGGAATTATCGCCTTTATGGGGATTGGTCTGGTTGACCCCATACTGAAAGCTATTGCGGAGGAGATGCATGCTTCCGCAAGCGAAGTAAGCTTATTGTTCACCAGCTACAACGCCGTTATGGCGGTAGCGATGCTGATTACCGGCGTTGTTACCTCGAGGCTCGGCATCAAATGGACGCTTCTGCTTGGCGTCGTCATAATTGCGATCTTCTCGCTGCTTGGCGGGTTGTCGAATGATATTTGGGCACTGGTCGGCTATCGGGCCGGCTGGGGCCTTGGCAATGCCTTCTTTGTAGCAACGGCGTTAACGGCTATCGTATCCTTGTCCAAGAGCGGTGTGACTAAAGCCATCATTTTATATGAAGCTGCGATTGGAATCGGGATTTCGGTAGGTCCGCTGCTTGGCGGCGAGCTGGGCTCCATCTCCTGGAGAGGGCCGTTTATCGGCGTTGCCGGGCTTATGGTTATTGCTTTTCTGGCCATTATCTTGATGATGCCAAAAGCAGCAGGGACGCCAAGAGCATCCGCTGTCCCGGCCAAGAAAACCTCGCTGCTCGATCCGTTTCGGGCTTTGAGGCATCGTCCGCTTGTTGTCTTTGGGCTGACAGCGTGCTTCTATAACTTTGGCTTCTTCACTCTGATGGCTTATGCGCCTTTCGTGATGGGCCTTGGCATCCATGGACTGGGTTATGTATTCCTCGGCTGGGGTATTCTGCTGGCCGTGACGTCGGTCTTTATGGCTCCGTGGCTGCAGCGCAAATTCGGTACCGTCAAATCGATGGCCGTTATGCTGACGTTGTTTGGTCTTACGCTGCTGGCAATGGCGATTTGGACGGATACCGAATGGGTCATTATCGCCAGCGTCATCTTCGCCGGCGCCCTGCTTGGCAACAATAACACCTTGATTACGACCGGCGTCATGAATGCCGCCCCTGTTGAGCGCTCCACCGCATCCGCGGCATATAGCTTCCTGCGGTTTATCGGCGGCGCGATTGCTCCTTACTTCGCGGGCAAGCTTGCGGAATGGTATAACCCGCATGTGCCTTTCTATGTGGGAGCGGGCTTTGTGATCTTGTCCGTTCTGTTTATCCTAACGAATCATAAGCACGTGAAGCATGTCGACCTTGCCGCCGGCCATTAATCCATCCTTCTTAAATACAGAGAGCTGTCCTTCCGGAACGAACATTGGGCCCGGCGGGACAGCTCTTTCTTTATTTAATGAAGGAATGGATTTGCTTTGCCCGCGGCAAATGTGATACTCGGGACTTCTATTTATCCATGGGAAGGATGTGCTGGTCTTGTCTATTCGCAAGGGAACCTACGTCAGCCCGGCTGAATTGCCGCTTACGCGGGAGCTGCCGGATCCGTTAGTTTTTCAGGATGGCCGCCGCGTGGTGACGACATCGGATTGGGAAGAACGCTCGGAAGAACTCTGGTCATCGGGATGATGGATAAACGGTCTGCCCTTGTCAACCCTCATGCTTCGTTCGAAGGGAGGGAGTACCCTTGGGGAACGGCCGGAAGGAGCGAGCCGCTGGAAGCCCTGCACAGCGAAAGCCTGGCGCATTGGTTCAACTCGGTATTCCTCCAGTTCAAGGATCCGGCGGCTCTGCCGTTCGACCAGCATGAGCTGGCCGCGCTTATCGCGCCAAGAGCCCTGCTCTTAACCTGCGGTTACGAGGATGATTGGATTAATCCCGAAGGGATGTATGTTTCTTATGCGGAGGCGGAGGAGGTTTACCGGTTTCTTGGCGCCGAAGATCATATAGGCATGGCTTATCGGCGAGGCGGCCATAATCGGACACAGGAGGATGTCGACCATCTGCTTGAGTATTGCGATTGGCGCTTGAGAGGAATCCAGCCGGTACATACAGATTTTAAGTCCAGCTTGTATGAGCCGTGGAGACAAGGCATAGACTAAGAATAAGCCGCTTGCAGAAGCCCCATTCTGTGAGCGGCTTCCTTTTTAGAAGAATAAGAAATTATAGTTCGCTTCGAAACACATGCACCTGCCTTCTTGCGTCAATAACGTAACAATGTTATGTTATACTAAGAGAGAAAAGGAGGCCGTGTAATGGAGGAAGAACTGATATCCAAAAAGGATTTACTGGAGTTAACCGGCATATCGTATGGGCAGCTGTACCGCTGGAAGCGTAAAAACCTGCTGCCGGAGGAGTGGTTTATCCGCAAATCGGCATTTACCGGGCAAGAGACTTTTTTTCCAAAGCAGAAGATATTAGACAGAATCGATAAAATTGTGCATATGAAGGACGATCTTTCCTTGGATGAGCTGGCAGATATGTTCTCGCCGGCATCGCAGGCGATTTCGATTCCAATGAAGCAGCTAATAGAACGAAACATTGTTTCATTAAATGCGGCAAAAGCAGCGGAAGCTTTTATCGGGCAGTCGGAGTTATATACGTTTGAACAGACATTATGTGTCTACATTCTCGATTATTGTCTGCAAAGGGGCGAGATCAGCCTCGACGAAGGCAAGACGCTTATTCCCACCTTTCTTGAGCATTACAAGAAATTCAAAGAACAGCAATGCGAGCTGATCCTGCTTCGCAAGATGGGCGTATCGGTGTTCCTTCTTGTCCCTGCCGGCGGTGAAATTCATTTCGAAAGCGGAGTAAAGATCATCCTCCGAGTGGATGTGCCCGGTATGATCGAGCAATTAAAATTGAAATTAATGGCGATATAAAGGGGGGCAAAATCAATGGAAACGACACGCAAACTGATCATTACCGGAATCGGCAAATCTTACGGCGGAGATGTTCATACCGCAAAGATTGAGGGTCTTGGAAAAATCGAAGGCGATATTCATTGCTATGAATTTCAGATCAATGGCAGAGGCGAAGTGCAAGGCAGTCTGAGGGCCGCAACCGCCTCCGTTAACGGGATGGGCAATATTCGCGGCGACGTGCGGGCAAACAAATTCAACCTGGAAGGAAAGCTGACGATTGACGGCAACTTAACCGGCGAGCAGCTCCGGATGAACGGCATGGTTACGGTGAAGGGGAACTGCGAGACCGAAACCTTCGAAGCCAACGGCCGGATGGACATCGGGATGTTAAATGCGGGTCAGATCAAGCTGACTTTGCAGGGAAGCAGTCATATCAACGAGATTGGCGGCGAAGAAATCCAGATCCGCAAGCAGCCCGGCTCCATTCTGGAGAAATGGCTGAAGTCGGTACCGGGACCGTTTGGCAACAAACTGAATGCCGGAATAATCGAGGGCGACAATATTTATCTCGAGCATACAATAGCAGATGTCGTGCGGGGCGGGGACGTCAAGATTGGCCCGGGCTGTACGATTGGCAGCGTCGAGTATAAGCAGAGTCTTGATGTTCACGGCAGCTCAAAAATTATCAAGAGCGCAAAGAGATAACCAAGGACGGAGGCGATCCCATGAATCAGCTTACAAGCGAAAAGATGAACAGAAGCTTAACGATTACGGGCAGCTCAAGCGTGATGGGCGGCAGCTATAATAGCGTCAAAATTGTCGGGGAAGGCACAATTGAAGGGGATACGTCCTGCAGCAAGCTGAAATGCGTCGGGACACTGGAGGTTAACGGCTCTGTAGCCGCAGAACGGATGAGCATTGTAGGCACCTGCGACATTAAAGGCGGATTGCAGGGAGGTTTGCTTAAGACCTCCGGCACCGTGACCGTCGGCGGGATCTCGCGTCTTCGGGAGCTGAACCTGGCGGGCTCCATGGAGTCGAAGGATCATGTATACGGCGAGCAGATCAAACTTAGAGGCATGCTTCAAACGCTTGGTGACTGCGAGGCGGAGGTATTTACGGCCAAAGGGATCTTTGAGATCGGAGGCCTGCTGAATGCCGGACAGCTTGATATTAAGCTTTATCGCGATTGCAAAGCCCATGAGATCGGCGGCGGCAAGATCAATATCAGGAAAGCGAGTCTGCTGCATCCGCTTAGTTTGTTTTTTAAACCTTCTTCCAGCGCTAGGCTAACAGTCTCAGTTATGGAAGGAGATCATATCTATTTGGAAAATACGATTGCTGATATAGTAAGAGGGAACAAGGTTGTGATCGGGCCGGGCTGCGAGATTGGACTTGTCGAATATAAGGAACATTTTGAGAAAAAAAGAGACGCCGTCGTAAGGGACAACCGAAAAGTTTAGGCGATTTTGTGATGTTTTGGCAGATGGATTGACATCACCTTGGCCTTGCGCTAAAATTTCGCTGTGCGATCGTTCAGTGAAATTTGTGCTTACGGAGTAAGAATTGTCGCCAAAAGCAACAATTCTTTTGAGGAGGTGGCGATATGACTCGCAACATCCGTAAAGAGCAGGCGGCTGAGACGCGTGAGAGAATATTAGAGGCAGCAAAATCATTGTTTGCGGAAAAAGGATACCATGGAACCCCCGTTCGAGAAATTACGAGGAAGATCGGAATGGGCGACGGTATCCTTTATCATTATTTTCCCGGCGGCAAGCGCGAAATTATGACGGTGCTGCTACGTGAGAGCTTCGAGCACCGTAGAAAAGGAATACAGCAGCTGAGCCGCGTCATTGAAGACCTTGATCTCAGGGACGCCATGATAACGATAAAACGCCGTTTGTATGAGCTGTTTACGGCTGACATGGATTTGACCCGGATTCTGTTCCGGGAGAATGACCTCTTGGGCTTGGAAGAAGCCGAGCAATTAACGGCGCTGCTCCGCGAGCAGAGCGCCATCTTCGAAGAGTTTCTGAAGGTCCGGCACGAGAAGGGCGAAATTCGCGATCTCGATTTCCGGATAGCCTCAAGACAATTCTTGTCCACGAGCTTGCATGCGATTATGAGCAAATCGGTTGGGATTCAGCTTCTCAATGAACCGGATGTTTATAAATACATGGAAGAGAATGTGGATTTTACAATAGATCTATGGAAAACTCCTTGAGCTACAACAGAGAAGGCTTAAGGTTTTTTGGCCTGACTGATTTATAAAGAAAGGTGATGACAAGGGTGTCTTTTATAACAAGATTCTTAAATAGACGATTTTATTATTTCCTCATTATTCTGTTGATCAAAAGCATCGTTGCCCGTGACGTGGTCTTTGGCAATGGCTTCTCGTGGCTGACGCTGCTGACGGAGATTCCGTTCATCGTTGCTGTATTCTGCCTGATTGAATTTTTCGCCGGCAAACGCAAGATGCTCTATTATCTTATCGTCAATCTGCTGTTCACGGTCTTATATTTCTCCATACTCATGTATTACAAGTATTACGGAATTATCGTTACGGCCGATGCTTTAACGCAAGCCGATAAAGTTACGCAGGTAGGAGAAAGCACCTACTCCCTGATGGATCCGTATTATCTGCTTATTTTCCTGGATATCATCGTGATTGCCGTCGTGCTGCTGCTGCCAAGATACAAGAAAGCCCGCCAATCCGCTGATATGCGTCCAAGAAAAAGCAAGCTGTGGATGGCTGCATTCGCATTGTCGATTACGGTATGTCTCGTGAACGTTTGGCCAAACCGCGCCAGCATGAACGAGAACAAGCAGGCCGAAGAGATGGGCTTGCTCGATTACGAGGTCTACAATATCGTTGACAAGATGATGGAAGACGAAGCCCTTACGCCTATGAATCAAATCACGCAGGCGAAGATTAATGAACTCAAAGGCATTACAGAGCCTGCGGCGCCGAAATACTTTGGCGCGGGCAAAGGCAAGAACGTTATTATTCTGCAAATGGAGTCCTACCAGGACTTCCTGATTGGCCTTAAAGTCGGCGGCGTCGAAATTACGCCAAACATGAACAAGCTGGTCCAAGAAACGGCTCATTACAAAAACTTCTATACGATGGTCGGCCAAGGCACAACCTCCGACGCGGAGTATGTGGTAAATACATCGCTGTACGTTCCAAAGCATAAAGCAGCGACCGACGTTAACGTTGACAAAGCACTGCCAAGCTTGCCGAAGCTGATGAAAGAGAGCGGTTATGCAACGGCAACCTTCCATACGAATTCCGTTGATTTCTGGAACCGCAAAGAGCTGTATTCGGCAATCGGCTGGGATAAATACTATGATCAAGCATTCTATGGCGATGAAGATCATGTAGCCTTTGGCGCTTCCGATGAAGTGCTGTACAAGAAGACTCTTCCTGAGCTTGTGAAGATGGATCAGGCAGATAAGCCGTTCTACGCGCAAGTCATCTCGATGAGCGCGCATCATCCTTATAACATTCCAACGTCGAAATACCGGATTGAGCTTCCCGCGGAGTTCAAGGATGACAGTCTGGTTACCCGTTATTTGAAAGCACAGAACTACGCGGACTATGCGCTGGGCGAATTCATTGACGGTCTGAAATCGAGCGGTCTGTGGGATGACAGCATCGTCCTCATGTACGGCGATCATCAGGGTCTGCCGCTGTACTCGCTGGATGATGACGAGAAAGCATTGATGAAAGAAATGCTTGGTACGGATTACGGTCATACGGAAATGTTCAATATCCCGCTTATTATGCACGTTCCCGGCGTTACGCATGCGTCCGTGATTGATCAGGTTGGCGGTCAAATTGACATTCTGCCTACCGTTGCGAACCTGGTTGGCGCATCGCTGCAGAACCAGATCCACTTCGGGGAAGACCTGCTGAACCAAAGCTCGGAGCTGATTCCAATGCGCCACTTCCTGCCTAGCGGATCGGTTATCGACAATACGAACCTGTATATCCCGGGTATCGAATATCAAGACGGCACAAACCATAAAGTGTCCGACGGAAAAGAAACGAAGGAAGGCGGCGTAACCGAAGACGAATACAACAGAGCCCTTGAGCTTCTGCATTTGTCCGACAGCTACGTTCAGCAGCTTCCTCATAAATAGCATTTCAATCAGGGCTTCCCTTTATGAAGGGAGGCCCTTTTCTTGTCTTGACTTCTATTGCCGGTGATTAATAAATTAAAGCAAGAATGTTGCTGAAGCGCGCGGCGGGGGGAGAAGGGCCGATGAAGTTTGATGCCATCGTAGTAGGAGCAGGGCTTGCGGGAGCGGCAGAGATTGCGGATGCGGGAAAAAGGGTGCTGCTGCTCGACCAAGAGCCGGAGTCATCGTTTGGCGGGCAGGCCTGGTGGTCATTTGGCGGCTTGTTTCTGTTGGATTCGCCGGAGCAGCGCCGGCTTTGGCGGCGGCGGTCTGCACGGCTGCCGCGCGCTCGAAGGGACCTTCCTTGGCGGTTGCCTCTTTGCGGGCCGGACCGCCGGCCGCGCGATTGCAAGGGAGCAAGGTGCCCAATAAACGAAGAAAGCCCCATAGCAGATCATCTGCTGCGGGGCTTTCTTCGTTTATTTCTTCAGCAGCAGGTACAAGAAGTACGGTGCGCCGATAAGGGACACGACAATCCCGGCTGGCAGGCCGCCGGCGATGTCGATCTGGCGGCCGATCGTATCGGCGAGCATGAGCAGCCATCCGCCAAACAAGATCGAGATCGGGATAAACAATTGATTGCGCGGACCTACCAGAGCCTTCGCAATATGCGGTGCGAGCAGCCCGATGAAGGCAATGCCGCCCGTCACCGATACCGCAGTCGCAGCGAGGGCAACCGCCGAGAAGAGCAGCACAATGCGCTCCCTCGTAAGAGAGACGCCGACGCCAACCGCTACATGCTCGTTCAACGAGAGAATGTTGAGGCGGTTAGCCTTGTACAGCGTGAACGGAATGAAGATGGCAAGCCATGGCCACATGGCATGAATAAATACCCAATCCGTTCCCCATATGCCGCCGGCAATCCACTTGGCGATAAAATCAACCTTCTGCCGGTCAGCCGAGGATATCAGCACGATCATAACGCCGCTAAGCGCCATTTGGAAGCCGATGCCCGTCAGCACCATGCTGACCGGCTGAATGCCGACATGTTTTTTCCAAGAGAACAGGGCGATCAAGCATGCGGTTATCAAGGCGCCGATAAAGGCGACAACCGGCAAGGCATAGACGAACGGACCTGCTTCCGTCGGGAAGAACAGGAAGAAGACCGTAATGGCAACGCCCGCCCCCGAGTTGATGCCGATAATGCCGGGATCCGCCAGATCGTTGCGGGACACGCCCTGCAGGATCGAGCCGGATAAGGCAAGCGCCATGCCAGCCAGCAGGGTGATGATGACGCGCGGCATCCGGATATCGAACAAGATGAAGTTTTCTTTTTTCGTGCCTTCACCGAACAGAACGGGTATTAACCGCTTAAAGGTCAGTGTTGAATAACCTAGACTGAGGCTAGTAATGATCGTCGCGATAATAAGCAGGAACAGCATGCCCAAGATAATGCGTTGTTTTCGAACCTTATGCGATAACATCATTTCAGTGCTTTGCCTCCTCTTCTAACGATAATGAGGAAGAAAGGCAGGCCCACAACCGCAATAACGGCCGCTACGGGAGTCTCGTAAGGCGAATTGACGGTCCGGCCGATCAAATCCGCAAGAAGCATAAAGGAAGCACCCGCAATAACGGACATTGGAATGGAATAACGATAGTCTTGGCCGACAATAGCCCGCACGATATGCGGGATCATGAGGCCAAGGAAAGCCAGATTGCCGACCAGCGCAACAGAGGCGCCGGCGAGCAGAATCGTGACGGTAAACAGGATGCCTTTGATCAGGCCGGTCTTTTGCCCGAGGCTTGTCGCCACATCCTCGCTAAGGCTAAGTACGGTCAGCTGCTTCGACATCACGATGGCAATGAGAATGCCGACCACAATAACGGGAACGATGGTTTGGAGCTGCTCCCAGGATGTGCCGATAAGGCCGCCGGCCGTCCACATATTGACGTCCTTTGATACCTTGAAGGTTAGGCCGATGCTTTCCGCAACAGCGTACAAAAACGTAGAAACAGCCGCTCCCGCCAATACGATGCGAATAGGGGAGAAGCCGCCGCGTCTTGCCGCGCCAATGCCGATAACAAGAATGGAGCCAAGGGCGGCACCAATGAAGCATGCGATCATAATGCCGAAATAATTGATTTCGGGGAAAAGTGCAACCGTTGCGGCAAGGGAGGCGTTCGCTCCGGCCGATAAGCCGAGAAGCCCCGGATCGGCCAGCGCATTCCGGGTTACCCCTTGCATAATGGCGCCGGATACGGCTAGCGCCGCACCAACAAAGATTGCCGCGAGCTCTCGCGGCAGCCTGATTTCGCGCAAAAGCGTCACCTTCTCACTCGTGTCGTGAGGTGACGTCAGCGCGAGCCATGTTTCGTGGACCGTGGTGTCGGCAGCGCCGAACACCATGGCCAGGAAGAAGATTGCGATAAAGAGCACGATCCCCGCGAACAATTTAATTACAAAAGGGATAGGTCGTCTCGTATCTTGTGTCATCGACTTATTTACCCAGGAACTGCTCTTTGAAGAAGTTCAATTGATAATCGAGCGTAAAGGCATCGTTGAAGTAGAAGCCTCTGGCATCTGCCGTGATGACATGATTATTTTTTACGGCCGGAATGTTTTTGTAAGTCTCGGTTTCCGTAATGGAGCCTGCCGTATCTTTGCTTTGGCTGAAGACGATGTAGTCGCCCGCGTATTCAGGAAGAACCTCCAGGGATAAAGCATACCAGCCGTCTTTCGTGGTCATTTCTTTGACTTTCTCCGGCATCTTCAGGCCCATCGCCTGGTACAGAATTTCGGTGCCGCGGCCCCAAGCATCACCGAACATATAAAGTTCCTTGTCGTAGTTCTCAATGACGGTAACCGTAGAATCCTCACCGATTTTCGCTTTAATGTCTTTGCCGATTTGATCAGCGCGTGCTTTGAAGTCTTCCACCCAAGCCGTTGCTTCTTTTTCCTTGTTAACGGCTTTGCCGACTTCGATATGCTGCTGCAGATAATCGACTTTATTGTAAGTGAATATAACAGTCGGAGCGATTTCTTTCAGTTTATCTACGTTTTTGGTTGTTTCGGTGCCAATGATCAGATCCGGCTCCAGCTCGAGAATTTTTTCGACATCCTCTTCGGATACTTCGGTTACATCCTTCAGCTGCTCCGTGAAGTTAGGATTGTCCTTCGCCCAGGAGGTGACGCCAATAGGAGTAAGGCCAAGGGATATCAAGCTGCCGGTATAAGAAGAAAGGTCAACAATGCGCTTCGGATTGGCAGGCACTTCCATAGGTCCGCTTTCCGATTGGAACGTGATGGTGCCTGTTGCTTCGGCAGCCGCGTCTGCGGATGGAGATGCATTTGCCGTCCCCGCGTTGTTTGAAGCCGTTGTGTTCTCCGCTCCGGCGTTATTGCCCGAGTTGTTGTTTCCGCATGCGCTCAGAATAAGAACGAAGAGCATCGAGAGGGAGACAAGTGTTTTTTTCATGGTGGTGTATCTCCTTTTTTTATAATGAAATATTTGCAAGCTGATGATCATATAGTCAACAAGAGATGATAATGATTATCACTACTAGTGCCATTTACTAAATTATAGTGATTTAGCCGGATTGTCAATGCTTATTGAAAAAAGTTCTCAAAGGCCGTATACTATTGATAATGATAATCAATGACAGTGCTTTTCCGAGGAGGAAACTTCATGCTGCAAGAAGATTTGTTTGACGTAACGGTAATTGGGGGCGGTCCTGCCGGGCTGTACTCGACTTTCTATAGCGGGCTTAGAGAAATGAAGACAAAGCTGATTGAATTCCAGCCATTTCTAGGCGGAAAGGTCCACGTGTATCCGGAGAAAATGATCTGGGACATCGGCGGCTTGACGCCTACTCCGGGAGAGCAGTTGATTGAGCAGCTGGTCAAACAAGGCCTTACCTTCGATCCGGAAGTTGTCCTGAATGAGAAAATCGAATCCATTACGCGCAATGAAGACCATATCTTCGAGCTGCAGGGCTCCTCGGGCCGCATCCATTATTCGAAGACCGTCATCATCGCCGTTGGCGGCGGCATTCTGAATCCAACGAAGCTGGCGATCGAAGGGGCGGAGAAGTTCGAAGTAACAAATCTTCATTATACGGTGAAGTCCTTGAAGCGATTCAAGGATAAGAACGTAATTATCTCCGGCGGCGGCAACTCGGCCGTGGACTGGGCGATGGAGCTTCTGCCATTCGTGAAGAAGATCTACATTACTTATCGCAAAGATGCCTTGTCCGGGCATGAAGCGAATGTATCCACCCTGTTGAACAGCACGAAGGTCGAGTGCTTGTTCCATACCGAAATCACGAAGCTGCTTGCGAGCTCCGGCGATGAGCTTGTTGAACGCGTCGAACTGACGAACGCCCAAACGGGCGAAGTATCTCAGCTGGCTATTGATGAAGTGGTTATCAATCACGGATACGATCGTGATTCCTCTCTGCTAGAGAACAGCAAGCTTAACATTGAGATGGTCGAGGATTGGTATGTGAAAGGAACCCCTAGCGGCGAATCCTCCGTGCCGGGCCTTTACGCCGCAGGCGATATTCTGATGCATGACGGCAAGCTGCATTTGATTGCAGGCTGCTTCCAGGATGCGGCCAATGCGGTTAACAGCGCGAAGTCCTTTATTCAACCGGATGCCAACAAGTATGGGATGGTCTCATCCCATAATGAATTATTCAAGGAACGGAACCGTGAACTGGTGAAGCAGTTGATGGCTTAAATAGAAGACAAGGACGAAGCGGAAGTAAATCCGATTCGTCCTTTTTTATGTCCTTGCGCATGCGGTTGAGTGAGGTCGGAAGCCTATGCCATAATGACTATAGTGCCTTTTGAAAAAGGGAGAGATGCGAGAATGGCTGCTAATCCGCAGAGACAGAAAATTAAAGCGATTGTTACCGGAGCGACGGGGATGGTGGGAGAAGGCGTCCTGATGGAATGCCTGCTTCATCCGGATGTCGAGCAGGTGCTGGTCATTACCCGCAGGCCCTCCGGCGTTACGCACCCGAAGCTGAAGGAAATCATCCATAAGGATTTCTACGATTTGACTCCCATTAAGGATGAGCTGATAAGCTATAATGCTTGTTACTTCTGCCTTGGCGTCTCGTCGGTCGGCATGCCGGAGGCCGACTATACCCGCGTCACCTACGACCTGACCATGCATGCGGCACGCCTGCTCTCCAGCCTGAACCCGGACATGGTCTTCTGTTATGTGACCGGAGGGGGAACCGATAGCTCCGAGAAGGGACGCGTCATGTGGGCCCGGGTGAAGGGCAGAACGGAGAATCATCTGCTGCAGCTGCCATTCCGGCGGGCGTTTATGTTCCGACCCGGCTATATGCATCCGACGAAGGGGCAGGTGAGAGTGCCGAAATGGGCTAGAGCATTGACTTGGCTGTACCCCATCCTCCGGCCGATTTTCCCAAACCATCTCATTACGCTTCGGCAAGTTGGCCTCGCCATGATTCGAACGTCCTATACCTCGTATGAGCGACGCATTCTCGATCCAAAGGATATTATTGCTCTTGCAAAGGAAGGCAGCTGACGACCATCACATCCATGTTTCGGCCGCTCTGCAAGATCTTCTTCACCAAGGACGGCCGGAATATTCTCGCGAGCCAGCCTCTTTTCTCCTGACCGATGATAAGCTGCGTGCTCCTTACGGCATTGGCATGCGTAAGCAGAAAAGCCGGCAGA
The DNA here is from genome assembly GCF_023715145.1 of Paenibacillus glycanilyticus. GTDB lineage: Bacteria > Bacillota > Bacilli > Paenibacillales > Paenibacillaceae > Pristimantibacillus > Pristimantibacillus glycanilyticus_A. The sequence continues at coordinate 287,883 of NZ_JAMBNP010000003.1, forward strand.
TAGGGCGACTGCTTCATCGGCTTCGCAATAAACGTGCCTCCCAGCTGCTCCGTTAATTGAAGGAGATCCTTTATGCGGCGTTCTATGGCCGCATCTTCTTTTTTGCCGCTCTGCACGGCCATGACATGCCACTCCGCTTTCAGCCGGTAGGCGATGCGGAACCCTCTGCGGATAAGCCGCTCCCCTTGGGCAAGGTTGGTAATGGCAACGAATATGACCTCCCGTCTCCGCCACGGTCCGCGCAGGGCGTCGGTCCGCTCCCAGGATTCCAGCCGTTCATCCACGTCGTCGGCAATCTCTCTTAAGGCTAGTTCCCTAAGCGCAATCAGATTGCCAAGCTGAAAGAAAGCGCCAAGCGACTCCTCTATTTTATGAACCGGATAGATCTTCCCCTGCCGCATTCGCTCCTGCAGCGCTTTAGGCGATACGTCAATCAGCTCTACCTCATCAGCGAGACGGAGCAGGCGGTCCGGAATGGTCTCTCGGACGCGCACGCCGGTAATTTGCTCCACGGCATCGTTTAAGCTTTCGAGATGCTGGACGTTAACGGTCGAAATGACGGAAATTCCGGCATCAAGAATCGTAAGGACATCTTCATAACGTTTTTTAAAGCTGCTTCCCGGCACATTCGTATGAGCCAATTCGTCGATCAGCACCACCTCCGGAAAACGCTCCAGAATAGCAGGGACATCCATCTCCTGAAGGGTGGTTGTTTTATAAGGAATTGAAGCTTTGGGAATCATCTCGAGCTCGCCGATTTGCTCCATCGTATCCTTGCGGCCATGCGTCTCGAGCAGACCAATAACGACATCGATTCCTTTGCGGCGGAGAACATTTCCTTCCCTGAGCATGGTATAGGTTTTGCCAACCCCGGGTGCCGCGCCGATGTATACCTTGAAGGTGCCGCGTTTGAGGCGGTTGGTGGATTTCTCCTGCTCCGCCGGACTGAGTCTTTTATAGAAGGAATTGGCAGCGGCGTTCCGGTGCTTGACTGGCAGGATGCGTTCTCCTTCCGTTTCTGTCCGGTCCGCGACGAAGAAGACATCGATATGGCGGGCGTAGCGCAATATGCCGTCCACCACGGAGCCCCGAAGAAGCTCCTGCAGCGGGGTGTGCTTGGAGTGGCCCAGCACGATCCGGGTCACGCCATGAGCCATCGCGTAGTTGGCCATATGCTCCGGCAGCTGGCGCCGGCGAAGGCGAGGGATGGCAAGCTCCTCGAAGCTGGCTCCGATTTTCTCCGTCAGTTTGATGATGGACCGCTTGAACGCGGCTGCTTCCTTCGACAAAGCAAGGTCAGCGGGGACGAACGAGACTACCAACAGCTCGCCGCTCAGCCTTCTGGCGACTTGTTGGCCGCGCCGAATATGGATGGAACCGTTCCAGTAATATTGGGCCGCAACCAGAATCTTCTCCGCCGCACCCGATGGCCCAACCAATCCCTGCTGTCTCCGATGGCTCTCCAGCGATTCGTTCACATCCTCCGCCATCAGACGCAGAGCGAGCTCCCGCAGCTTGCCTAGATTACCTCTGCGGAGCAGATGAGGGGAGCTGGTATTGCACAGATTTCCTTCATCCAGACGCGTCAGAATGGTTTCCGGCGTAACGTCGATGAGACGAACTTCATCCGCAAGCTCCAGCGTATCGTCCGGTACCGTATGCTCGGCTTCGATCCCGGTCAACTGGTAAGCATGATCCGAGATATCCTCCAGCTCGTAAACATTAAGGGTTGTGATGACACTGATCCCGTGATCCAGCAAATGCTTGATATCATCCAGACGGGTGGGAAATTCGCTGCCCGGCCGGTTGCGGTGTGCAAGTCCGTCCACCAGCAGAACTTCGGGATTGCGTTTCTTGATGGCCGCAAGATCGAGGTCCTTGCGTTCGACGCCATCCTGCCGCCAGTGAATGCTTGGAATCCGGTCGAGCTCGGCAAGCTGCTCCATGGTATCCGGCCTCCGCATCGTGGAGACGGCGCTGGCGACTACATGAAGACCCTGCTGCTTAAGCTGCTGGCCTTCGCGCAGCATATGATACGTTTTGCCGGTTCCGCTGACGGCGCCGATATAGATTTTGAGCCGTCCATGATGAAGCTTTGTGATGGCCTGAAGCAGCTCTTCAGGGGTTTTGCGACGAAAACTGTCGTTCATAGGATATTCCTCCTTCCCGGTTGGCTTAGGAAAGCCCCGCATGCTCCTATTGAAGGGTCAGGCGGGGCTGATGTTATTTGCGAAGCTGGCTTAATTCGATATTCAGTTCAAGCACATTCACGCGGGGATCGCCAAACAGGCCAAGATCCCGTCCGTCCGTATGCTTCTCTACTAGCTGCTTCAGCGTATCCGCCGGCAGGCCGGTCAGCTTGCTGATTCGCGGGATTTGGACTTCGGCAGATGCCGGCGTAATATGCGGATCCAGACCCGAACCGGAGTTGGTGATAAGGGCAATTGGAAGCTTGCTTATCGGGACATCCGGGTTCGCTGCCTGCCAGGCAGTAATCGAGTCTTGCGTCCGTTTCAACATGTCGGGATTCGACGGTGCATAGTTGTTGGAGCCGGAAGCTTCCGCTTTATAGTCAATGCTGGATACTCGTCCCTGGAAATAAGCCGGGTCGGTGAAGCTTTGCCCGATTAGGGAGGAGCCGATAATCCGTCCGCTTGCATCCTTGATCATGCTGCCGTTGGCCTGATGCGGAAAGATCAGCTGGGCGAGGCCAGTGGATACAAGCGGGTATATAATTCCGCAAAGGACAATAAAAGCTATACCGGCTCGTATGGCTATGGCAAGAATAGAGCTATTTGATATTGAACCGGAGTTCGAATTCGAGTTTGTCATAACAATCTCTTCCTTTCAGGACGTTCTAGATCCATACATGAACGAGCAGGTCAATCAGCTTGATCCCGATGAATGGGGCAATTACGCCGCCAAGCCCGTAGATAAGAAGGTTTTTGCTTAACAGCTTCGATGCGCTCATCGGCTTATAAGCGACCCCTCGCATCGCCAGCGGAATAAGGAGCGGGATAATTACCGCGTTGAAGATAAGCGCGGATAGAATCGCCGATGAAGGCGAACCCAGCTTCATAATGTTCAGAGTATCCATCTGCGGAATCGCAAGCATGAACATCGCCGGAATGATGGCGAAATATTTGGCGATATCATTGGCGATACTGAAGGTCGTTAACGCGCCGCGCGTCATCAAGAGCTGTTTGCCGATGGCGACAACCTCGATAATCTTCGACGGGTCGGAATCAAGATCAATCATATTGGCGGCTTCCTTCGCCGCCACCGTTCCGCTGTTCATGGCAAGGCCAACGTCAGCTTGAGCAAGAGCAGGAGCATCATTCGTTCCGTCGCCGGTCATCGCAACAAGGCTGCCCGCTGCTTGTTCGCGGCGAATGAGCGCGATTTTATCCTCCGGCTTGCTCTCGGCCACAAAGTCATCCACGCCGGCTTCGCGGGCGATGGTTGCTGCGGTGAGAGGGTTATCACCCGTACACATAATGGTCTTGATCCCCATGCGGCGGAGCTGCTCAAATCTCTCCTGCATGCCGGGCTTCACCGTATCCTTCAAATAAATAATGCCATAGATGCGGTTATCCACCGCTACGGCAAGCGGCGTACCCCCGAGAACGGCAACTCCTTCGCCGGTAGAGTCAAGATCGGAAGGAACGGTACCTCCTTGCGATGCTACCCATTTCTTCACGGCATCCACGGCGCCTTTGCGGACCTTCCGTCCATCCGGAAGATCAAGACCGCTCATCCGGGTCTCGGCCGTAAATGGAATGACGGCTGCATTCTCTGCAAGCTGAGACGGAAAGCTCAGCTGTCTGGTCTTCATCAGCTCAAGCACGGAGCGGCCTTCCGGCGTCTCGTCTTTGGCCGAGCTGAGTGCCGCCCACTGTCCAAGCTCCTCAATACTGGTTCCTTTGACAGGAAGGAAGTCGCTCGCCATCCGGTTACCGTAAGTGACGGTGCCTGTTTTATCCAAAATCATGGTATTAATATCTCCGGCTGCTTCTACGGCTTTACCCGACATAGCCAGCACGTTGAACTGCGTGACGCGGTCCATGCCCGCGATGCCGATAGCTGACAGCAGACCGCCGATTGTTGTCGGAATGAGACAGACGAGCAGGGCAATAAGGACCGGAATATCGAGCTCAACCCCTACATATTTGGCGATAGGGGCAAGCGTCACAACAACAATCAGGAAGATCAGCGTCAGACTGGTCAGCAGCGTGTTAAGCGCCAGCTCGTTAGGCGTTTTTTGACGCTTCGCGCCTTCGACCAGGGAAATCATCCGGTCAATAAACGACTCGCCGGGATCACTCATAATTCGGACCTTGATCTGGTCGCTGACAACGCGGGTGCCGCCCGTCACGGAGCTGAAGTCGCCTCCGGCTTCCTTGATGACCGGTGCTGATTCCCCCGTAATCGCCGATTCATCAACGGAGGCAAGACCTTCAATGATTTCGCCGTCACCGGGAATCATCTCTCCTTCGGAGACGAGAACAATATCTCCTTTGCGAAGCTCGGATGACGATACTTGCTTTATAGCGGTGCCTGTTACTTTATTTGCCGTGATGTCCTGCTTGCTTTTCTTGAGTGAATCCGCCTGAGCCTTGCCGCGTCCTTCAGCCAATGCTTCGGCGAAGTTGGCGAACAGGACGGTAAACAGCAGGATTAGAAAAACGGTCAGATTGAATCCGACGCGGCCCTCGGTACCAAAGTAGCCGGGGAAGATGGTCATCAGCAAGACAACCAGGGTGCCGACTTCAACGACAAACATGACGGGATTTCTCATCATGGTCAGTGGATTTAATTTCAGAAAGCTGTCCTTCACCGCACGGTTTACGATAGCGGAAGTCAGCATGGATTTACGTTGTGTGGTCACGGTTATTCACCTCATCCTTATCCGTTAGCGAATCGTCAAATGCTCTGCAATAGGGCCAAGCACTACGGCAGGCAGGAACGTCAGCGCGCCAACAATCACTACGGTCCCTACAAGAATGCCGGCAAACAGCACGTTGTCTGTCCGGAAGGTACCCATCGTCTCGGGGACAGGCTGTTTGCGAACAAGCGAGCCGGCTACCGCGAGCATGGCGATCATCGAAATATACCGCCCAAACAACATGACCAGTCCGGTCGTAATGTTCCAGAATGGCGTATTGTCGGCGAGACCCTCAAAGCCGGAGCCGTTATTAGCAGCCGACGAGGTATATTCATAAAGCACCTGCGAGATGCCGTGGAAGCCCGGATTCGTAATAGCGCCTTGTCCCAGGTCGGTCAGGAAGGCGATTGCCGTCGGAGCCAGAATAATGAAGGGGTGAACCAGAATCGCGATGGCGATCAGCTTCATCTCCCGCGGCTCGATTTTGCGACCAAGAAACTCAGGTGTCCGTCCAACCATCAGGCCTGCGATAAATACGCCGAGAATGGCATACATGAGCATATTGACGAGTCCGACACCCTTACCGCCGAATACCACGTTCAGCATCATTTCCGCCAGCGGGACCATCCCGCCTAACGGGGTCAGCGTGTCATGCATGTTATTAACGGTACCTGTTGTTGCCGCCGTCGTAACCGCTGTGAACAGGGCGGATTGCGCCATGCCGAATCGGACTTCCTTGCCCTCCATACTGCCCTGCGAAGCATCGACACCCAGGTTATTCAGTACCGGGTTGCCATTCACTTCGGCGGTATAAACCGTTGCCAGGAAGACAAGGAACAGCGTCATCATTGCGCTGAATACGACCCAGCCCTGCTTGCGGTTGCCTGCAAAGCGCCCGTAGACATAAGGCAGGGAAGCAGGCAACGCCCACATCGACAGGATCTCGATCACGTTCGTCAGCGGATTCGGATTCTCGAACGGATGCGCCGAGTTGACTCCGAAGAAACCGCCGCCGTTGGTGCCCAAATGCTTAATCGATTCAAGCGAAGCAACCGGACCGATCGCGATGCTTTGCGTTGCTCCCTCGAGCGTTGTTGCCGTTACCGTTGGCTGCAGGGTTTGCGGCACATGCAGGCCGACCAGCACCAGCGTGATGAGCAGGGCCAGCGGAAGGAAGATCCGCGTATGGGACTTCACGAAATCGGAGAAGAAGTTGCCGATCGTTGAGCCTCTGCTTGTGATCCCGCGGATAAAAGCTATCGCAACCGAGAAGCCGGTAGCCGCCGACGTAAACATCATCATCATAATGACGGCCATCTGCGAGAAGTACGACAGCCCGGTCTCGCCGCTGTAATGCTGCAGATTCGTATTGGTGATAAAGCTGATGACCGTATTAAAGGATAAGGTTTCTTCCATGGCGCCAATTTTATTGGGATTACCCGGCAGCGCGCCTTGCAGGCGAAGGAGCAGATAGCTGATCGCGACAAGCGCGATATTGGTCAGAAGAAAACTTAGCGCATACTTTTTCCAGGTCATGCCATCACGTGATTTCAGGCCGATTATCCTATAAATAAACCGTTCGGTTCCGCCAAAGATGCGGTCGGTCCGGTTAGGTTCATCGGAGTATACGTGATACACGTAGGTTCCAAGTGGTTTGACGAGCAGAACAAGCACGCCAATCACGATTATCATCTGTAAAATATCCATTGTGACCTCCCGAAAGGGTTAGAATTTCTCCGGCTTAATTAATGCGTAGATCAGGTAAAGAAAGATAAACAAGGCAAGCAGCAGCGTGACAATCATCGTTTCTCCTCCTCATGGATGACAGCGTCGCACCAATGCATAAAGCCGGCGAAGAGTACAAATACGGCTGCCAGAAGCAGTACCATGTAGATATCTTGCATATTTTGTTCCTCCTTAAAAGAATTGCTACATAAACAGCCTAGTGTAGGCTGTTTGTGGTAATTCTTGCTTCGAAAGCGTGGACCTAAAGAATTGCTACATAAACAGCCTAGTGTAGGCTGTTTGTGGTAATTCTTGCTTCGAAAGCGTGGACCTAAAGAATTGCTACATAAACAGCCTGGTGTAGGCTGTTTGTGGTCATTCTTGCTTACCCGTTTAACTCGTTTGTAATGAGAAAAGACGTTTCCGCGCTGCCGGAATAAATCACGAAGTTAGCGCCCATTCCCTTATAGATCAGTCTCGGATTCGAGCTGTCTGTAATGACATAGATCGATTTCGACGTCCAGCTGCGGCAGATCTGAATATATCGGCAGCACAGATTCAAGCTTCTCTCGAATAAAAAGATCCGGCCAACCGGCAGCTCCGGTATACGCCAGGTAGCTTCATCCATGGTGTTGATGACAATTATTGTGCTCACTTGCAGCATAAGCATTCGCTCATATTCATTTTTGTTGTTTACAATTGCCGCAAACGGGATATGTCTGCGCTGCAGCTGTTTAATAAAGTCCTCACCCTGCACATTGGGTGCCGAGACGAGAATATAATCGTTCATGTATTTCGCTCCTCTGTTGTTAGAGGAATCAACGACAAACAAAAAAAGCCGCGGAAGAGGGACTCTTCACGCGGCTTATAAGCGCAGCAGAAAACAAACCGCGCCTATACTCACGATCATCGTTGCCTCTCTTGGTACGCTGACGAGGTTAGCTGACGGATTCGGGCGTAAGAGTCGCCCTACGCCATAACGGCCATATTACGGCCGCTGCGGCGATTCACCCCGTGGACGTACGGCTGTTGTCGCCGTTCATCCGATTGGTTCCCCCGTTCCCTTGGTGAAAGGGATTAAGCGATAAAGACACTTGAATAATAGAAAAAAGCCGCAGAGGAAAGTCCCCGCGGCCCGTTTGGGTCACAAGATAACATCATCCTCTCTACCTGGAAAATGCGCCGCAGCTCAGTAGCTATGCTGCAGCCGGCATTTTCATCGCTTACGAGGTTAGCTGACGGATTCGGACGGTGAGAGTCGCCCTACCGGGTCCGGCTGCATGCAGCCTTTTCCGGATTCACCCCGGACAAACAGGACGCAGCCGGCTCTCACACCGTCTGCGACTTCTGCTTATCATTTGGTTCCCCCGTTTTCCATTACGGAAACTCAGCGATTGAACACTACATTTCTTTTGGATGAATCGTATATTACGCCTGACTACAGCAGATGTAAATGAACGATAGAGGCGGCATATTGTCTAATTATGACATTGCAATTGGTTAGAGCGTTTACATTTACAGCGATCTCTATGATGCTCTTTCTGAAGCTGTATATCTCTCGAATGCGGCAATAATGCACAAAACGACTACTTTGGAGAGGCCCATTTACGGCTTGTTACTCGATTGAACAACCAAATAACAGGGAAAAACCGTGCTACAGCAGGGTTGGCGTAATGAAGCGGGGCAGAAACAGTCAAATAAGACGTAAAAACCGTGTTACAGCAGGGTCGGTGTACTGGAATGGGGCAGAAGCAGCTGAATAAGACGTAAAAACCGTGCTAGAGCATTGTTGGCATGTTAATGGCGGTCTATCTGGCGATGGGAGAGGCTATGATGGAAATGGGGGGAATCTCCCCTTGTTTTCGTCCGCCAATTTTGGGACAATAGTAGTCAGTATGCGGTTTAGGCCGCGTTTGTGAAAAGAGGATAAATGATGAGTACACCATCCATATATGGATTTACTTTAGATCAATTAACGGCATGGCTGGGCGAGCGCGGACATAAAAAGTTCCGGGCGACGCAGGTATGGGATTATTTGTACCGGAAGCGCGTGACGAGCTTTGCGGACATGAGCGAGGTACACGCGGACTGCGTGAAGCTGCTGGAGGAGAATTTCGCGATTCAGACGCTGGCCGAGCATACGAAGCAGGTGTCCAAGGACGGCACGGTTAAGCTACTGCTGAAGCTTGATGACGGCAACCTGATCGAGACGGTCATGATGCGGCATAAATTCGGTTTATCGGTCTGCGTGACAACGCAGGTAGGCTGCAATATCGGCTGCAGCTTCTGCGCGAGCGGCCTGCTGAAGAAGAGCAGGGATCTGACGAGCGGCGAGATTGTCGAGCAGATTATGAAGATTCAGCTTCATCTGGATGAAGCGGGTCAAAGCGAGAAGGTCAGCCACATCGTCGTCATGGGCATCGGCGAACCGTTCGATAACTTCATCCATCTCAATGACTTCCTGACAACCGTGAAGGATCACAAGGGCCTTGCGATCGGACCGCGCCATATTACCGTTTCGACGAGCGGTCTCGCGGACAAGATTCGGGAATTTGCCGATAAGGACCAGGGGGTTAACCTCGCCGTATCGCTGCATGCGCCTAACAATGAGCTGCGGACGCGGATTATGAAGATCAACCGCGCCATCCCGATCGAGAAGCTGATGGACGCCATCGATTATTACCTGGAGCAGACGAACCGCCGGATTACGCTGGAATATATCCTTCTGAAGGATGTGAACGACCAGCATGAGCATGCTCTTGAGCTTGCCGAGCTGGTGGGCGACCGCCGCCGTTCGCTCGTCAACGTGAACCTGATTCCGTATAATCCGGTTGACGAGCACAGCCAATATCAGCGCAGCGAGAATGATTCCATCAAGGGCTTCTACGACACGCTCAAAAAACAAGGCGTCAGCGTCAGCGTCCGCCTCGAGCACGGCGCCGACATCGACGCGGCTTGCGGCCAGCTGCGAAGCAAGCAGATGAACAAGGAAAAAGCGGGATAACCATACAAGAAAGCCATGATCAGAGGATCATGGCTTTTTGCTTAGGAGCGTTACGGGATTGATGACCGATGCAGGCGGCGATGCAGAACTGCGCGGCATAATAGGTGGTCATGATCAGAATATCCGAGCCCGCAACCTCCGAGACGAACTTATTCCAGGCCAGAACGGAGTCCGATGCCATGAACAGCAAGGCGCCGGCAACCGCCCAGACGTTGCCGGACATCATGGCCGACCATCCCATCAGCGATATCGCGGTTACATACACAAGCACCGGTCCCTTCAAGCTGCCGTCTCCCGATTTCGCGAGCGCATCCAGCAGTTCATTGCCCATATAGACGGCATATACTCCAATGGGAAGGATCGTTGCAGCCCGCCAAACGGAGAACTTCCATTGACTGAAAAATCCGCTTAAATAAAACAGATGCCCGATCAAAAAGGCGGACAGTCCTACGATGAAATGGTCGAGGGTAACATCTCCGATGATGCAGAAGACAAGACCGGCAAGCAGAATGCGTTGGAACCGCTTACCGTTTCCGGCAGATTGCAAGTAAGCATAGGCGATGATGAGAATCATCGGGATAGCTTTGAAAATTAGCTTGACGGCATGCGGTTCAGCAGGAATGATAAAAATGTACAGCAAACCCGTAAGCAGGATGAGTGCAGGCATGATTTTATACAATCAACATCGCTCCTTTTACACAGTACTATAGCATAGATTTTACCTTGGATTAGGCAGAAATAAATAGACTTCTATCGTAAAGGCGGGGTACATAATGAACGGATCTTTATTGCTCGAGAAACAGCAGGTTTATTACCGCACCGGCGCAACCCGTAGTCTCGAATTCCGCCTGGCACAGCTGGCGAAGCTGCGCCAGGCTATCGTGGAGCGGGAGGATGCGATCATGCTGGCGCTTCGCGAGGACTTGAACCGAAGCGAGCAGGAAGCTTTTATGCTGGAGATTGGGCTCGTGCTCAAGGAAATCTCGTTTGTTCGGAAGCGCCTGAAGCGGTGGATGAAGCCCGCCAAGGTGAAGACCGCGCTCACCCATGCCGGCAGCAAAGGGTATATTGTGCCCGAGCCGCTTGGAACGGCGCTTATTATCGCACCGTGGAACTACCCGTTCCAGCTGGCGGCCGCTCCGCTCGTTGGTGCAATTGCAGCCGGCAATACGGCTGTATTGAAGCCATCGGAGCTTTCTCCGGCGGTATCTAGCATCCTATCCTCGCTTATTCAGGATACCTTCGATCCCTCGTACATTGCCGTCATGGAAGGCGGGGTTGAAGTCAGCAGAGAGCTGCTGAACCTGCCGTTCGATAAAATCTTCTTCACGGGCAGCGTCAATGTCGGCAAGCAGGTCATGGCTGCGGCTGCGAAGCATCTCACGCCCGTTACGCTGGAGCTTGGCGGCAAAAGCCCGGCGATCGTTCACCATGATGCCAATCTCAAGCTGGCTGCGAGACGCCTTGCCTTTGGCAAGTTCATCAATGCGGGACAGACCTGCATCGCTCCGGACTACGTGCTTGTGCACCGCAGCGCAGAAGGGGAGTTTGTGGAGCAGATGCGCAAGGCGGTTGCGAAGTTTTACGGTGCGGAGCCGCTCACCCATCCGGATTACGGCAGAATCATTTCGGAGCGGCATTTCAGCCGGCTCGCCGGCTTCCTTCGGGATGGAGAAGCCGTAATAGGCGGCCGTGCCGATGAGCTGGCGCTCCGCATTGAGCCGACCGTTCTTACCGTGGTGGATTGGAGCATGCCGATCATGCAAGAGGAGATATTCGGCCCGATTCTGCCGGTGCTTGTCTATGACGAGCTGCAGGAGGCGATTGATCTGATTAATGCGCGGCCAAAGCCGCTTGCCCTCTATTTGTTCAGCGAGAATCCGGCTATTCAGAAGCGGGTGACGGAGGCGGTGCCTTTTGGAGGTGGGTGCATTAACGATACGCTTATGCATCTGGCGACGCCTTATCTGCCGTTTGGAGGGGTGGGCGAGAGCGGCACCGGGGCTTATCACGGCGAGTACAGCTTCAAGACCTTCTCCCACATGAAGAGCGTATTAAAGCAAACGACCAAGTTTGACTTTGCGTTCCGTTACCCGTCTGCCAAGGGTGGTCTGTCGATCATTCGGAGGCTGATGAAATAGCAGGTGGAGAGTGAAAACGTTTTATCTATTTTTTGGAAAAAATTTATTTGACTTCTGTCCGGTTTGCTCAGTAACATGGGGGAGCACAACCATTACTTGACAGCCGTTGTCCATCGCATCCCTGGCGTAATGGTGTATTCCATGTAGGAGGTCAAGCAGATGGAACAACGGTTAACCGATAATCCGCAGGAGCAGGAATTCAGTCTGAAAAGCATTCTGCTTCCGCTTGTCGCGATTATTCTCGGCTGCTTTATGGTCATTCTCGACACTACCGCCATGAACGTTGCCTTATCGAAGCTCGTAGAGGATTTCCATACGCAGCTTCCCATCCTGCAGTGGACGGTAACGGGCTATATGCTTGCGCAGGCTGCCGTTATCCCGCTCGCGGGCTGGCTGTCCGACCGGTTCGGCGCCAAGACGGTCTTCCTGACCTCGGTCGTTCTCTTTACGATCGGCTCGCTGTTATGCGCGCTGCCGAATGACCCGCATACGCTTATTATGTTCCGCGTCATTCAAGGACTCGGAGGCGGCTTTGTGCTGCCGGTTGCGATGGCTTATGTCTACCGGCTGAGCCCGCCCAATAAGGTCGGGCAGGTCATGGGTATGCTCGGCGTACCGATTCTGCTGGCTCCGGCTATTGGTCCGATCCTCTCCGGCTGGCTGGTCGAATATCATTCCTGGCGCTGGATCTTCCTGATTAATTTGCCGGTCGGAATTATCAGCGTATTGTTTGGTCTGTGGAGTCTGCCGAAGCTGGCGACCAAGAAGCTTGCCGGATTTGATATTCCGGGCATGATTCTGGGTCCGCTCGCCTTCGCCGCGTTGTCCTATGGCGTCAACCAGGGCGCGGAAAGCTGGACGTCGGATAAGACGCTGGGCGGTCTGATCGTCGGCGGCGTCGCGCTGATCGTCTTTATCTTCGTAGAGCTGCGCGCGAAGCATCCGCTGCTGGATCTGCGGGTATTCCGCTCGGTCGATTTCTCGTTTGGCATCGTCGTGCAGTGGATTGTTCAATTCTCGCTGTTTGGCGCGATCTTCCTCTTGCCGCAGTTCCTGCAGCAGGGCCGGGGATACGGTGCCTTCGATACCGGGCTTACCTTGTTCCCGCAAGCGCTGGCTTCGGCCTGCATGATGCCGATCGGCGGTTATTTATTCGACCGGATCGGAGTTCGCTGGCTGGTCGTTATTGGACTTAGCCTGGTATCGGGCGCGATCTTCCAATATTCGCATCTCGATATCCATACCGGCAGGGAAGATCTGCTGCTCCCGCTTATTATGGCGGGCTCAGGTATGGGATTAATGATGATGCCGCTTAACTCCCATCTGATTAACAAGACGCCGCGCGAGCTGGTCAGCCGGGTGACTTCGCTTACCAGCGCCATGCAGCAGGTTATCAGTTCCCTTGCGGTAGCGCTGCTTGTAACGATTCTGACGAAGCGGATTGCCAGGCTGATGACAGAAGCGAATGTTCCGCCCGAGGTGCTGGCGAATCAAGCTTCGGGCAATGCCGCGCAGGCGGATCCGGAGCAGATGCAGCAGCTTCTCGCGCTTGCCGTGGATGCCTTCGATTATACGTTTGGCATCATGCTGTTTGTGGCCATAACCGGCGCCGTATTAGGCCTGCTGCTCCGCAGAGGCAAGAAGAGCCCGGGCGAGAACACGCAGGCGGATAAGCCGGAAGCGGCGCTTGAAGGGCTTCATATGGGATAATCGTTGAGCGCTCGGCTGACCTTAGCCGGGCGCTTTTTTTCGCTTCGAACAGGTATGAAATGGTTGGAAACGATCACAATATAACGAGTTCTGCCTACACCAATTAATCCCTGAAGGAGCAAAGATTCAACATGATGAAGCGCAATAAACGTTTGAAAATGACCGTCCTCGCGGCTTCGCTGGCGCTTGGCTTAAGCCTTGCGCCAGCCCAGGGCTGGGCGGCTAACCAGGCGAGCGATCGGGCGCCGCAGCAGGTTTGCGTTAACCCGGCAGCCGAGAAGCTGAAGGATGATCTCCGGCTTCTGTGGATCGACCATGCCGTATGGACGCGCAATACGATGATCAGCATGCTGGCGGGGATCGAGGATGCTAACCCGGTGCTCCAGCGGCTGCTGAGGAATCAGCAGGATATCGGCAATGCGATTAAGCCTTATTACGGCGAAGAAGCCGGCAATAAGCTGGCCGTGCTGCTTAAGGAGCATATCGAACTGGCCGGCAAAGTGATTACGGCGGCGAAGGACGGCAACAAGAGGGATTTCGAGAAATACAACAAGGAGTGGTATCGGAACGCCGACGATATCGCGAAATTTCTGAGCGGCGCCAATCCGAACTGGGCTTACGCCGATCTGAAGCAGATGCTCGATAAGCATCTGGATCTGCTGGCGGCCAATCTCACGGCAAGGCTGGCGAAGGATTGGGAGAAGGATATTGCCGCTTACGACGAAGGGCAGAAGCATCTGATGATGCTCTCCGATGCGCTTGCCGCCGGTATCGTCAAGCAGTTCCCCGGGAAGTTTGGCGTTCCGGCAGCGGGAAGCCTGGTTCCCCGGGCTAATCCATAAGAGTCGGACCAATCGTTAACAGCATAGACAAGATAGACTGTCCCGTTAGCCCGGGACAGTCTTTTTTTCGATTAAACAGACTTATTTGTCGGGTGTTCATCTCTCACTTCTCCGGTTTTGCCGCTGCCTGTCTCATTAGATAATAGAGTCATAGCAGGAGTAACAGAAACGGAGATGTGGCGAGATATGAAATTTGGCGTTTGTTATTATCCGGAGCATTGGCCGGAAGAGCGCTGGCCGCTGGACGCGAAGCTGATGCGGCTGGCCGGCATTAATGTCGTGCGTATCGGTGAGTTCTCCTGGTCCAAGCTCGAACGAAGAGAGGGCGAGTACAGCTTCGAGTGGCTGGACAAGAGCTTGTCCATCCTCGCTTCCGAAGGTATTCAGGTCGTATTGGGCACGCCAACCGCTACCCCGCCCAAATGGATCATGGACCGTCATCCTGATATATACATGCGCGATAACAAAGGGATTGTCCGGGGCTTTGGCCACAGGAGGCATTATTGCTACAACAATCCAGACTACCATGCGCATGTCCGCTCTATCGTGACCAAGATGGCGGAGAGGTACGGCGGCCACCGGAGCGTTATCGCCTGGCAGATTGACAACGAGTTTGGCTGCACGGATACAACGCGGTGTTACTGCCAGAATTGCCGTACCGCCTTCCAGCAATGGCTGGAGGACAAGTATAAGGACATTGATAACCTGAATGAGCAGTGGGGAACGGTGTTCTGGAGCCAGATTTACAATGCGTTTAGCGAAATTGAACTGCCTGGCTACACGGTGTTTCCGCTTCATAATCCCGGAATGGAGCTGGACTTCCGGCGTTTCTCTTCGGATTCGGCAGTTCGGTTCCAGAAGATACAGCTGGAGCTTATCCGTTCCATTGCTCCAAACCAGCCTATCACCCATAACATGATGGGCATGTTTAACGAAATCAATGATTTTGACTTGTCGATAGAGCTGGATTTCACGTCACTGGACAGCTACCCGAACCTGATGTTCACCGACAAGCCCGACCCTCGTAACGCGGCACTGGCCCTTGACGCAACGCGAGGCTTCAAGCAGTCGAACTTCTGGGTGATGGAGCATCAGAGCGGCCCGCCCGGCGGGAACCTTCTCTTCCCGACCCCAAGGCCGGGCGAGCTCCGCAAATGGACCTATCAATCGATTGCCCATGGAGCGGATGCCATCCTGTACTTCCGGTGGAGAACTTGTTTATTCGGGGCCGAGCAGTTCTGGCACGGTCTTCTGCCGCATGACGGCATCCCCGGCAGACGCTACGATGAAGCGGCCCGTACGGGAGAAGAGCTGCAGAGGCTGCTGCCTCTCATGGAGGGAATCGGCAGCGGCGCGGAGGTTGCGATAATCCGCTCCTACGAGAATGAATGGACGATGGAGGTGCAGCCGCAGACCTTCGAGCACCGTTACGACCGGCAGCTGACGGCCTACTACCGCCACTTCTACAATAGCCGGGTTCCGGTTGACATCATCTCGGACGACAGTTCCTTCGAAAGCTATAAGCTGATTGTCCTGCCGCATTACATGATGGCGAAGCCGGGTGTTGCCGAGAGGCTGGAGCGTTACACGGCCGCTGGAGGCACGGTGGTGCTAGATATTCGCGCCGGAACAAAGCTGTGGAACAACCGGATGGACGATGCAACGCTGCCGGGAGCATTCAGGGAGCTGCTCGGGATTCGAATTTCCGATTACGGCACGCTTCGGAAGGGCGAAACGCGCCGGATTGCAGCCGCTAGCGGCGAGACTGTCGGACATGGAACGGTCTGGTATGATGTCATCGCTTGCGAGAAGGCGGAAGCCATCGCATGGTATGCCGACGATTACATGGCCGGCACACCGGCGGCCACGCGCAACGCTGTGGGCGCAGGCAACGCTTATTATTTTGGCATTGGAGCCGATCCTGACTGCATGCGCAGCCTTATGGGGCAGGTATGCGAATCGGCGAACATCGTCCCGATTGCCGGCATATCCGCGCCAGAGGAGGTGGAGCTGGCGAGAAGGGCTGACAGCACGCAGCGGTTTATCTTTGCGATTAATCATGCCGGAGAGGAACTAAGCATTCAGCTTGCCGTCCCGATGCGGGAGTTGATCTCGGATCGCGTGCTGGAAGGTACAGTCGTTATTCCTGCCTATGGCGTGTATGTATTTGCCTAGATGAACCAACGAAAGACAAACCTGCTGTCAAGAAAGGAGACTAACATGGCCAAACCCGCCAAAACACTAACGAATCAAGAGATTGTTCAACCGGCCGGGAAGAAGGCGGGCAAAAGCCTCGTCATACGTAGACAGTATCAGCTGCTGCTCATGTCAACGCCTTTCGTGCTTCTCGTTATGCTGTTTTCCTTCGGTCCGCTATGGGGCTGGATCATGGCCTTTCAGCATTACAAAGTAGCCTTGGGCCTTTGGCAATCGCCGTGGGCAGGCTTTGATAACTTCGAGCTGCTCTTCCGGGATCCGCAGTTCTTTAACGCGCTGCGCAATACCGTCGTCATGGGGGTACTGAATCTGGTGACGGGCTTTGTGGGCGCGATCGGGCTCGCGCTGCTCTTGAACGAAGTGCGATTCGTATTCTTCAAGCGGGTCATTCAGACATTGACGTACATCCCGCATTTCGTGTCCTGGGTTGTTATCGCGAACATCTTCGCAACGCTCTTGTCCCCGGATGCCGGCGTTGTGAACGCGATTCTGATGAAGCTGGGATTTATCCAGGAACCGCTCTATTTTCTCGGGGAGGAAAAATGGTTCTGGTGGATTCACACGGCGGCGAACTTCTGGAAGGAGCTTGGCTGGAATACGATTATCTACCTTGCGGTGCTTGTAGGCCTTAATCCGGAGCACTATGAAGCCGCGGAAGTCGACGGGGCAACGAGGTGGCACAAGATGCGCTATATCTCCATTCCGGGCATTATGCCAACAGCCGTCCTGCTTCTTATTCTGAGCGTTGGCTGGATCGTGCAAAGCGGGTATGAATCGCAATTCCTGCTTGGAAATCCGGTAGTTATAAACCGCTCCGAGGTGCTGGATCTCTATGCACTGAATTACTCGACCAGCATAGGCGATTATTCATACGGGGTAGCGGTCAGTATGTTCAAATCAATCGTCAGTCTTGTGCTTGTCCTGCTGGTCAATTACGCAGCGAAGAAAACATCCGGCAGCCGTTTATTCTAAGCCATGCCGGCGTGCCAAGGAGGTGAGAGAACATGTTAGTCAGGCGGTCTATAGGAGATGTCATCTTTAGTGCACTCAACTACATCCTGCTGCTGGTGCTTGGAATCGGAACGTTGTTCCCGTTCCTCAATCTGGCTGCCATCTCCTTGAACGATGCGGGCGATACGCTGAAGGGCACCATCTATGTCTGGCCCCGCGTCTTCACCCTGGAGAACTACAGCACGATTTTCGCCAATGACGGTCTGGCGGCAGCGGCGGTCCGTTCGGTCATCCGGACGGTCGTAGGCACGGCGCTTGGCGTTCTATGTACGGCCATGCTCGCTTACGCGCTGAGCAGGAGGGAGTTCTTCCTCCGCAAGCCGTTCAACATCATTCTGATTATTACGATGTACGTCAATGGCGGTCTAATCCCGTTTTATCTGCTGGTCAAAAATATCGGACTCATGAATCATGCAGCCGTCTATATCCTGCCGATGCTGATCGGAGTGTTTAACGTCATCATTATGCGAAGTTATTTCGAGCAGCTGCCGGAAGGAATTGTCGAGTCGGCCAAGATCGATGGCGCATCGGATTTTCAGATTCTGTTCCGCATCGTGCTTCAGATCAGCTTGCCCGTGTTATCGACGATTACGCTGTACATCGCTGTTCAGCATTGGAACTCCTGGTTCGACAATTATCTATACGCGAGCAGGAACGAGAACCTCAACCTGCTGCAATATGAGCTGCAAAAGATTCTGATCAGCTCCGTCAACCAGGTCATGAGCGCCAATACCCACATCGATGCAACGGATGCCAGAAGGACCAATCCGGAGACGATCCGGGCGGCTATGACAATCATCGTCACCCTGCCGATTCTGCTGGTTTACCCGTTCCTGCAAAAGTATTTTGTTAAAGGCATGACCTTCGCTGCCATGAAGGAATAGGCAGCCAAGATTAGTGTTGTCGGATCCATGAATCCGGTGATATTATCATGACAAGATGAGAGGGTGTCCATATGTCAAAGACATGGAAAAAAGGGTTAACACTGATGGCGGCTTCGGTTATGCTTACGGGTGTAATGGCCGGCTGCTCCTCCAATAACAACGGGGGCGGCAATACGGAAGCTTCGAACAACGGCGGTAACGCGCAGGCAACCAATGCCACAAATGAAGGCGCTTCCACGGAGCCGACGAAGGCGCCGGTTGAGCCGATTACTTACACCATGAATACAGCGGACGAGAAGCTGACCTGGGATACGCCGATTCAGAAGATTTTTACCGAGAAAACAGGCGTTTCCTTCAAATACGATCTGATCGTAGGCGAAGAAACGCAAAAGCAGGATCTGTGGCTCGCTTCCGGCGACTATCCGGACATTATGGCCATGGGCCCGCAGGAAATCCAGAAATATAAAGACGGCGGCGCCCTTGTTCCGCTGAATGATCTGATCGATCAATACGGCCCGAACATTAAAGAGAAGTTCGGCGAATACTTTAACCTCCTCAAGGATGCGGACGGCAAGATCTGGTCCATCTACGGCGTGAACAAAAGCCGTGAAGCCAAAGCCGACGCCGCCGCAAGCTTTATTGTCCAATACGACGTGCTTAAGGAAGCGGGTTATCCGCAGATTAAGACGCTCGACCAGCTTTACGAAATCCTCAAAGCCTACAAAGAAAAACACCCGCAGATTGACGGCAAAGACACGATCGGCTTCTCCGGCGCTATGGCTGGCTGGCAGGTCAACATCGAATACAACAATCCGATTATCAGCGCATCGGGATTGCCTGACCACGGCAACTTCCGGATTGACGCGAATGGCAAGGTAGAGTATAACCCGGTCTCCGAAGACGCGAAGAAATATTATTCCTTCCTGAACAAGCTTTATCAGAACGGGCTTTATGACAAAGAAGCCTTCTCGCAGGACGATCTGCAGAAGAAGCTGGCGCAAGGCCGCGTACTAGCAGCTTACGCACCAAAATGGATGGTCGGCAACGTAGAAACGCAATTCCGTCTTGACGGGCATGCGGAGCGTCAATACGCGTACCTGCCGCTGTTCTTCTCGGAGGATACGGTAGATCAATCGAATACGGTTGTTCCGACCTTCGCCGGCAGCTTGCAATGGGCGGTAACAACGTCCGCGAAAAATCCGGAGCGCTTTATCCAATTCATCGATTACTTGTTCTCGGATGAAGGCCAGATTTTATCGCAATGGGGTATTGAAGGAACGCATTACGAAGTGAAGGACGGCAAGCGCACCCTGCTGCCGGCGGAGCTGGAAGCACGCAAGAATGATCCTGACCACGGCACCAAAGAAGGCTTTACGAGCAACGGCACGGGCAGCGGCTCCTGGTTCAACGTTGGCGACGGAGCGAAGCTGAGCGACGGCGATTACGCGACTCCGTTGACCAAAGACTATCAGCTCAGCCTCTATGACGATACGACCAAAGAAGTTCTCGCCAAATACGGCAAGCAAACCTGGGCGGACTTCCTGCCGCCGGCTGAAGTGGTACCGGGTTACTTATGGCAGCTGTCGCCGCCTGAGAATATCAGCCTGCAAGCGAAGAAGATCGAGGAAGCCTGGAAGAAATATTTGCCGAAGCTTATTATGGCGAAGAGCCAGACCGACTTTGACGGCAGCTGGGACGGCATGAAGTCGACCATGGACAAAGCGGGGCTGCAAGAAGTAAATGATGCCTATACGCAGCTGTGGGCAGACTTTAACAGCAAATTTAAAGCCACCATCGGAGAATAAGCGCAGGCAGTAAGCTGCTTTAATATCGCGTACGCCTTGAACACTTGTGCAAGGCGTACGTTCTTTTGCTTCCTTGCGCGATATACGAAATTCAGGAGATGAGGGATAAGACGCATGAAGATCCGGACCAAGCTCATTCTAGCCAACTTGTTCATCGTCTTATTCCTGCTCGGCTCGGTCACTTATGTGCTGACCCAGCGCAGCAGCAAGCTTGTGCATGAGCACATCGTACAGAACGCAACCTTGTCGCTGTCGCAGATCGGACAGAACCTCGACAACCGGCTGGCCTCTTACGAAGATGTCGCGAACACGTTGTTCCTGAATCCTTCGCTCAACCTGATTCTTGATCAGCGTTATGCGGATCAGCTGGAAGCCTACGAAGTGTACTCGGAGCAATTCCAGCCGTTTCTTTCGGCGATCCAATCAACCCGAGACGTCATGAAGGTAGATGTGTACACGGATAATCCATCCTTCTTCTTTTCCAATGTGCAGCTGCTCGACAACGAGATTCTGTCCTCCGACTGGTACAAGGAGGTTATGTCCAATAACACGGGAGGCTACTGGACGCATCCTTATCTGACTTTTCCGAAAAAAGAACCGGTCATCAGCTTCCGCAAACGGCTGAACAACGTGAACCGGGATTCGCCAAGCGTGGTGTCACTGGAGATCCGGCTCAAGAATCTCGCGCAGCTCGTTGATCTGGAGAGCAAGAACAAGCGCGTCATTTTCGCCTTGTCCGACGGGACCGTGCTGATCGACAGCGATAAGGACAACGCGGTCCAGAATATCAGCCAGCTGCCGTTTGGCGGCGAGGTGATGAGGGGAACGGACGGAAGCTTTGATCAGATGATGAATAAGGATTCCTATCAAATCCTGTACCAGACGCTTGATTCCCGGAATATTGTCAAAGGCATGAAGGTAATCGCCTTTATTCCTACGCAGGAATTATCCGCGAAGCTGCTGCAGCTCCGTTCGCTTGCCGTCCTGCTCTTTGCCGTGGCGCTTGCCGCATCCGTTCTGCTGATCTCCATCATGTCTGTCAGTTTGACCGGGCGGTTAACCGAGCTTGCGATGAAGATGAAGCGGCTGAACCGGGATAAATTCGACAGCTTTGTCGAGGTCAAAGGCAGTGACGAGGTGGCGCAGCTCGGTGAAATGTTTAACTTGATGGTCCGCAGGCTGCGAGAGCTGATCGGCGAGGTCTATCAGTCGGAGATTGACCGGAGGGAAAATGCGCTTCGGACGAAGGAAGTGGAGCTGTATGCGCTGCAGACCCAGATTAACCCGCATTTTCTGTTTAATACGCTTAATATGATCCGCGGCAAGCTGCTTATTGCCGGCGACCGGGAGAATGCCAAGGTTATCGGCCTGCTCGCCAAGTCTTTCCGCATGATGCTGAAGAAGGGCGGGCCAACGATCCGGCTGTCGGAGGAGCTTGATTTCATATCCAGCTATCTGCAGATTCAGCAGTACCGGTTCGGCGACAAATTTACTTACGAGATTGACGTTCCTGAAGAGGAGATGGATGCGCTGGTTCCCAAGCTGTGCATCCAGCCGATTGTCGAGAATGCCATCTCCCATGGGATTGAGCTGAGTCCAAACCCTTCCCATATCCGGATAAGCGGACAGCGGCGAGGGGATGAGCTGCTTCTGATCGTCACGGACAACGGGCTTGGCATTTTCGCGGAACGACTGGCGGAAATTCAGAAGCGGTTAAGCAGCGATGACAGTTTGGCCGGCGATGCGCATATCGGTCTGCAAAATGTGCAGCACCGGCTGCGTCATCTGTTCGGGGAACGGTTCGGGCTTGAAATCTCGAGCGAGGCCGGGGCATGGACGAACGTAACGATGAGCATACCGAGGAACGAACAGGAGGAGGCGCCGGATGTACGACGTATTAATCGTGGATGACGAACCGGTTGCGCGGCAGTCGCTGCGTTATCTGATTGATTGGGAGGAGCTGGGCTTTACCGTTAAAGGGGAAGCGCAGGATGGACGTCAGGCGCTTGATATGCTGCGAAGCCAACATTATGCCCTGGTTCTTACCGATATTCGGATGCCAGTCTTGAACGGTCTGGAGATGGCTGCGGAGATGCAGGAATTTACGGATACTCCGGTTGTGATCTTGAGCGGCTACGATGATTTCGCCTATGCGCGCGAGGGTCTCAGGCTTGGCGTGAAGGAATATCTGCTTAAGCCCGTTGATGAAGAGGATCTGATTGCTCTATTGAAAAAGCTGGCCGCCGGCATGCGCGAGCAGCAGCTTCTCGAGAAAAGGCAGCGCCTTGGCCTGTCGGCCGGACGGGATCAGCTTCTGCGCCGCTGGGTGCATGGGCAGATTGCAGCCCGGGAGCTGGAAGAGCAGCTTCGTCTGCTTGGACTTCATGCCAATGAAGAAAAGTATGCCTGCCTCCTGCTGGAGCTCGATTTCATTGCGGACGGAGAGATGCGGGAACGGGATACCGATCTGATGCGTTTTGCCATCCGCAATATCGCGGAGGAATTAACGAATGGCCGCGGGTATGTATTTGAGGAGTCCGAGGAGAGGATCGGCATCCTGTTAGGCGGGGCTGCCAGCGTGATGGGCGTGGATGAATGCCGGCAATGGGCGGAGAAATTGCTGTCGTCGGCGGTCAAGTATGCCAAGGCATCAGTTACGATTGGCGTTGGCGGCAGCATTAGCGGGGTAACGGAAATCAAGCAGTCCTGGAGCGAGGCGGAAGAAGCGCTGGACGGGAAGTTTTTGTCCGGGGCGGGAACCGTTCTGATGCCGCGCGGGAAAGCAGGAGCAGGAGATGGGGAGCCGGATACGCTCCGGAGCCTGGAAGCTGAAGTGCTGGAGATGGTGCGAGGCTGCCGGCGAGCGGATACGATGCGGGCATTGGCCCGGCTGTGGGAGTGCTATAGGCTGGAGCAGTTGCCGGAAAGCCGCGCCAAGATGTCGGTATTGGAGCTGCTCATTCAGCTGTTCCGGCTGATGAAGGAGCAGGGCGCAAGCCATGACCGCCTGTTTGATTCTTCCTTGGGGGATTATGAGCGAATCATGAGGATCAAGACGATGGATGAGCTGCTGCGGTTTACGGAAAGCAAGTGCGGGGATGTTGTGGATGCCATGCTTCGGACGAAGGAGGTTCGTCCGAATAAAATCGTTGCGGAAGTGAAGCGGATCGTGCTGGAGCAATACGGCGGCCCGGTCAGTCTGCGGGATGTGGCGGCTACGATCTATATGAATCCGAACTATCTTGGGAAGCTGTTCAAGGCGAACACCGATCAGTCTTTTAACGATTATGTCCTGCAGGTGCGGATGGAGAAGGCGAAGGAGCTGCTTCTTCACACGGATAAAAAAGTATACGAGATTGCCCAAGAGGTTGGCTTCAGCGAGCTTGATTGGTTCTATAAACGATTTAAAGCGTACACGGGTTTAAGTACAGGCGATTACCGGAATGCCCGCTGACGGGTGAGAAGGAGGAGAAGATGGACGAGAATAGAGCGTGGATGGCGAAATGGATCTGGGCAGAGCCGGATCAGAACGGTCAAGTCACCAATGGAAGCATGGAGACGGTGCTTTTTCGAAGGAGCTTTCACATTCTTCCTGACGACAGCGGCAGGCAGCTTAAAATCGTTGTCTCCGCCGACAGCCGGTTCCGGCTGTATATGAACGGACAGTCCGTTGCTTACGGACCGTGCAAAGGGGATCTTAATGTTCACTATTACGATTCCGTGGACGTAACGCCGTATCTGCGTCCGGGTACAAACGTGCTGGCGGCGCAAGTCGTTCATTATCATGGCGAAAAGGGCCCGGCTTCCGTCTGGCGCAAGGACCGGGGGGTGTTTTTGCTCGAAGGCAGCCTGCTGGACAGGGAGAGCCGGGAGCTGGAGAGACTGGACACCGGTCTTGAAGGATGGTTATGCGAACCGGTTTCTGGAGAGTCGGCGAAGCTGGCGCCGGAGACGGCTACGCTCTTTATAGGGGGCGGAGAAATTGTGGATGGGGCCGGCTGGCCTCATGGCTGGCGGGATCCGGCCTTTCATGATGCGAGCTGGCGGGGAGCGGCGGTTGCGGCGGAGACGCATGACAACATGTACGGGGGGCTCAGCAGCTGGCTGCTTACTCCGCGTCCCATTCCTTTCATGAGAGAAGAGACCCGCGAGTTTACGGCGATCGTCCGCGGAGAATGCGGGGAGCGGGTATGGGCCCGCGAGCCAATGGAGCCTCGCGGGCGGCTGGGCATTGAGGTGCCGGCTCGCAGCCGGCTGGTGCTGGAGCTTAACGCAGGCGAGCTTGTGGCTGGCTTTCCGCAGCTGGCTCTCAGCGGCGGAGCAGGCGGTACCGCATCCATTCTGTACTCCGAGTGCTATGAATATGAGCGTCTGCCGAATGGGCAGCGCAATAAAGGTGTACGGGATGACCCGGAGGGCAAAGATTTGTACGGATTTGAGGATACGTATCGGATCGCGGGCTTCGGACGGGATAAGGGTGAGCACGAAAGGTATGAGCCGTTTCACCGGAGAGCGTTCCGGTTTATCCGTCTTACGGTGGAGGCGGCTGACGAGCCCGTTGTAGTGGAGTCGATGGCTTACCTTCGAACAGGCTATCCGCTGGATGTAAAGGCAAGCTTCGTCAGCTCGGATCCGTCGTTGTCGCCTCTTTGGACGATTAGCTTGAATACGCTTCGCAACTGCATGCATGAAACCTACGAAGATACGCCTTATTACGAGCAGATGCAATATGAATTGGATAGCCGACTGCAGGCGCTGTTCACATACTATGTCAGCGGGGATGACCGGCTGGGGCGCAAGGCCATCTATGACTTTCACAGCTCGCTGCTGCCAACCGGCATGCTTCAGAGCCGGTATCCGTCCGTTAACCGTCAGATTATCCCGGGCTTTGCCTTGTTCTGGATTATGATGGTTCATGATCATTATTGGTACACGGGCGATGCGAACCACGCGGCACGGTACAGGCCAACGATGGATGCTGTACTTGCCTGGTTTGAAGCTCGGGTAGAGCCGGATTCCGGGCTGGTTGGCATTATGCCGGAGGCGTATTGGTCCTTTGTGGATTGGACGGAGGAATGGCGCCATAACGCAGGCGCGCCGCCATCGGGCAGAACGCGTCCGAACACGATTTATAATCTGATGGTTGTGGATGCGCTGCTGAAGGCGGCCGAGCTGAATGAAGCAACCGGACGGCAGGATACGGGACTGGAATACCGCCGCCGCGCGGAAGCTTTGCAGCAAGCCATACGTCGGCATTGCTGGTCGGAAGAACAAGGCTTGTTCATGGATAGTCCCGACTCGCCCGACGCGCTCAGCCAGCATGCCCAGATCTGGGCGGTATTGACGGATACGGTCACTGGCGAGGAGGCGAAGCAGCTAACTTTGCGGACGCTGGAGACAAAAGGCCTTGCCAAGGTTTCGTGCGCGATGGCTTATTATTTGTTCCGCGTGCTCGCGAAGACCGGCCTGTATGCCAGAACCTTGCCTTTATGGGACGATTGGAAGGCGCAATTGGATCAACATTTGACCTCCTGGGTGGAGGACCCGGTATCGGTTCGAAGCGACTGCCATGCTTGGGGCGCATTGCCGCTGCATGAATTCCCGGCCGAGCTGCTCGGCGTGCAGCCGTTAACGCCGGGCTTTGCGACCATTGCCGTTGCGCCAAGAATCGGAGATCTTCGGGAGGCCTCCGGTACCGTTATAACGCCGCATGGGGCCGTTCATATCCACTGGCGCATTCAGGAAGGACGATTCCGCCTGCAGGTAGACCGGCCCGGAACGGTTCCCGTTCAGATTACGCTGCCCAACGGAGAATTGCGCTATGGTACCGGGGCGGGACCGCTTGTATGCGAATGCGACGTTTCTACTATTGAACCTGAAGAGGAGCTTATGCCATGAAGCTGGGAATAGCCTATTATCCGGAGCACGAGCAGCCGGAGCAATGGGATATCGATTATAGCAAGCTGGTAGCGGCGGGTATCCGTTCCGTCCGGATCGCCGAATTCGCCTGGGCGGTGCTGGAGCCGCGCGACGGGCAGTTTGAATGGGGCTGGCTGGATGCGGCCATCGAGCGTGCGGCATCGCACGGAATCAATGTTGTGTTATGCACGCCAACGGCATGTCCGCCGGTCTGGCTTGTGGAAAAGTATCCGGATGTGCTTCCCGTTAACAAGCAGGGAAGAGTCATCGGCTTTGGCGCCCGCCAGCACCGTTCTTATTCTTCGGATCATTATGTGCTGCACGCTCTGCGGATTGTGAACAGAATGGTGGAACGTTACGGCGATCATCCTAACGTTATCGCCTGGCAGCTGGATAATGAGTTTGGCGGAGAAACCAAATACGATTTCAGCGACGGGGCAAGGCGCGCTTTCCATGAATGGCTCGGCAAGCGATACGGCACGATTGAGGCGCTTAATGAGAGATGGGGAACCACCTTCTGGTCCCAGCGTTATGAACGGTTCGATCAGGTTCCGCTGCCTGCTCCGATCGGGGCCGACGTGCATATGTGGCAGCATCCAAGCCTGGAGCTGGATTTTGCCCGATTCTCCTCGGACAGCATGGTTCGCTTCGCGGGTCTTCAGGCGGCTGCTCTTCGTCCTTATGTAGGAAGCCGGCCGATTACAACCAATGCCTTCATGTTCTGTTGGGGAGATAATCTGAACTGGACGGATCTATTTGCGGATCTGGACGTTGTGGGCATGGATATCTACAGCAACAAGCCGCACGAAATTGCTTTTTATGCCGATGCGTGCCGTGGGGTGCTGGGCAAACCATTCTGGATGATGGAGTATGGAACGGGAACAACGGAGCTGGAGCGGGATATGCAGCTGGTCCGGGGCCGAGGCTGCAGCCGGTTCTATCTGTTCAAGATGAAGCCGTTCCCGTGGGGGCAGGAGCAGAGCGGCGGACAGCCGGAGCTGGTCACGCTGACCGGGGAGCCATCCCGGAATTACGGCGTCGTTCAATCGTATACCGTGAAGCATGGTCATGAGGCGGAATTAACCGAGACGGAGCGCGCAGGAGTAGGCTTGTATTATCATTTTGACAGCTCCTGGAGCTATCAACTGTCGGTGTCCGATAAAATCGCTTATCCGGATTACCTCGTTCATAACATCTACCGCCATCTCTATGAAGCGGGTATCCGCACGGAGGTCGTGTATACGGCAGACCAGCTGGCCGGACTCAAGACGTTAATTATTCCTCTTCATCAGATTTACGATGCGGCGCTGGAGGAGCGACTTATTGCGTTCGTGCAAGAGGGCGGCAGGCTCATTATCACCTCCGATCTGTTCCGCAAGAATGAGGACAATGTGTATCAACGCGTCGTGCCGCGTCTATTCGCTGAGCTGCTGGATTGGCAGGAGAACAACTTCGCAGGCGACGTGCTTGCCGAGAGCAGCGTTATGATTCGCAGGTATAAGAGCAGCAAGGGCGAGACCTGGCTAGTTCATCGCAACGCGACATCGGAGCAGTGGAAGGATGTACTGAGCGGAATAGTCGAATAATATTATTTGAAAAAGCCCCCGGTCGGCAGATTGAATATCTGTGGACCGGGGGCTTTTTGAGCTTAACGATGCGGCGCATCGTTAAGCGGCCAGCTGGTTCGCTAAGAGGTAACTTTTATCATTTCATTGTATGATAAAGGGACAACGAACGCCCGCAGGGAGGCGGGGAAAGGAATGTATTTATGTTACAGCCGTATACGCAGAGAGTAGTCGATATCATCAAGAAAATTCCAGAAGGGAAAGTAATGACCTATGGGCAAATCGCGGGGATGGCCGGAAGCAGCAGAGGGGCAAGGCAGGTCGTGCGCATCCTGCATTCCTTAAGCGGCATCCACCAGCTGCCTTGGCACCGGGTTGTTAATGCTAAAGGGGAAATTGCCATCCAGGATGATGAGTCCCGGATGATACAGCAGCACCTGCTCGAGGCTGAAGGGGTTTATGTGGGAATTCATGGACGGATTGCGCTTGATGAATTTCGTTATGAACCGGACATCCCTCCGGACAGATAAAGCTCCTCATATGTTAACCTTTATGTTAAAATAGGGTTAACATATACATGGGAAGGAGCAACCCGGATGCAATCGATAACGTTAAGAGGGCATCATTTATTTTGTCTGCTCGGCTATCGGGGCAAGGGATATTCGGAAGGCTTCTGCACGAATATGACCGCGATATACGAAACCTTGCGCGGGCAGCCGCAATCCATAATTGAGATAACGGAAGGTCCCGATATGATCTGCGAGGCCTTCCCTTCGGACCAGCCCAACCACTGCCATAATCCAAGCGTTTATCGAAAAGACAATGAAATACTGAGCGAGCTTGGGCTGGCGGTCGGCAGCCGCCTCAGCTGGGAGCAGCTATGCGGCCTTGTGGCCGACGCCATTCATCCAAGCGATATTCATCGTCTTTGTTATGATTGCCCTTGGGAGCCTTATGGTCTTTGTCAGGAAGGAGTGGCCCATATCCGGGAGGCGAAAGCTCTGCGGGCACTGCCTTGAATTGTCCCAGCAAGAATAAAGCGGCAGCCTAAGGCTGCCGCTTTGCAAGCTTCTCCTGAGCCATCCGGATCATCTCGCGAATCATCGCTCCGCCGATTTTCCCGCCTACATGGCCGGCATCCTCGGTCTTCATGTCTCCGTTGCCGCCCCCGCGGTTCATTCGAATCCCCAGCTCGCTTGCTACTTCATATTTCACGTCATCTGGCCTGTTCTCGTCCACCGCAAATCCTTCCTGCCGCATGACATTCGCCTTTAAGGTCTGCATCGCCGCCCCTGCTTCAGGAACCAATAATCTTCTGCTGCGTCTTGCCATTTCGCCTCACCGCCTCATCGAAATTTGACGGTCTTACTTTTCCCCGCAAGCCCTCCAATTATGAAGAGCCGGGAGCTAAATATATTGGCTGAGAATGGCGTCTACCTTCGTCTTTTTGGCTATAAAGGTATGCCGCTTGAGCAGCCGCTGGTTCAGCGTATTGCGGTCATGCACGACGACCATGTAATTGCGTTTGCCGGCAGTGGTCAGGACCTCATGCTTATGTTTAATGACGCCGCTGTGCCCGTCCACTGTTTTATAACGCAGTCCGCCGAAATACTGCTCCGACTTGTAAATCCATGTATAAAACGGCGGAGAGGATTTACTTACAGTAGCGATCCTGTGCCTGATGCTGTCATATATATAGCCGGCCTGGTTAATGAGGGCCCGCGTACTCGATTTCGGCTTGTATTTATGAAGCTGATCGATGAAGGTATGGTGGTAGGTGTCGTCGCAATCCAACCGGACCAGATAGAGGTATGCATTGCTGCCAACGGTTTTGCGCAGCTTTTCTTCATATTTCTTGTCTGCTACGAACCGGATGTTGACTGGCAGCTTTGGATATTTCGCCAATTGCGCCCGGACGATTCCTTCTGTCCTTTCCGTGTAGCGGATGAAGACATGGAAATTCTGGTTGGTTTGTTTGAGCAGGCTCTGAAGGGTATATTTCATGAAGATGGCCATCCGGTATTTGATCCACTGGGGAGTTAACCCGATTCTATAGACGCCGCCCCTGTTCGAACGGTTATTAAACTCGATTTCAACTACAACCGCTTTTGTCATCTCGCGCGCCCTCCTAATAAGAATTGCCATTATCCTGGCGCATTCCCAGTCGTTCGCGGCAATTTTTTGTCTGAGATAATATATTCGGACGATAAGGATTGGCTATAGGCGGCATTCATCCTCGATAAAAAATGTGGCAGAATATCCGGACCCCTCGCTTAGCACACTTAAAGGTGTACCAAATAACCGAGGGAGGTCTTCGCCAATGAAAAAGACAATATTCTCAACGCTTTGTGCCGCGACTATTCTGCTGTCCGCCGCTTCCGCTCCAACCTTTGCCGCAAATGCCAAAGATGAAGTAGCAGCAGACAACTACCGCTCGACGCATTATGGTGCAACCACTTATGGCACTTATGGTACTGATGGCGGCAGCACAATAAACCGCACAAACGACTACAATGCAACAACAAACGGTACAAGCCGAATGAATTCCAATACCTTTGGTACAACGGGTACAAGAGGTACAGGAAACTACGGCGTTACGAATCAAATGAGCAGCTATAGCACAAATGGTACAGGCACAACAATGAATGGCAACTACCGTTCTTTAGCCAACAATACGGCCGACGATGATTTCGATTGGGGCTGGCTTGGTCTGCTTGGTCTCGCTGGTTTGTTTGGCCTCAGAAGCCGTGACCGTGAGCGCACCTAAAAAACGGGCTAACGAGGAAGCGCCCCCTGTTCGGTACAGGGGGCCATTTTATGGAGTTGCAGCATATAAAAACCTCTTGAGAAGGAGCAATAATAAATGGGCATTCTGAGCGGTAATCCGAAAGATGAACCGATGCATTATGGGGAGGTTTATGCCGTGTGGCAAGCGTCTATGGCAGCCAAAAGCGCGGTTTCCTGTTATCAGGCATACTTGAACCATGCGGGCGACAAAGACCTGAAAAAGGCTCTGGATGCCCTTATTGATCAAGCAAAACTAGAGATCAAAGAACTGGACGTATTGCTCACGGATAACGGGATTACCCCAGCACCCACACCGCCGGAAAGACCGCCGGTCAAGCTTGAAGATATTCCTGCCGGGGCAAGATTCGCGGATAGTGAGATTGCTGCCGGCATAGGGGTTGATGTGTCAGCGGGCTTGGTGGCTTGCAGCCAGGCTATGGGCCAGTCTATCCGGGAGGATATCGGCGCGTTATTCGGAAAATATCATGTGGCGAAAGCAGCCCTTGGCCTTCGTATTCTGGAGATGCTCAAAGATAAAGGCTGGTTGGTCCCTCCTCCGCTCCAACTGAAACGTCCGGAGCCTGTAAAAGCATAAATTCATGGAAAGCCCTGCTCCCGGAGCAGGGCTTTTTGTAGGATTGACGAATATTTCAGATACATATAGACTGGGAGAACTTTCTTTTGCCCGCATGCCGTTGATGGAAGGGGGATTGCGATGTGGGAGAGATTGCAGCCCGGCGATCAGGCTATAGGAGCTCTACAATCGCCTTTATTTATAGCAGATGAAGTGAAGATGAACCTGCTGCACCGGATTTGCGAGATGAGCCAGTCGGTCGTTTACCGGCACAAAAGCGGCTCAGCGATATTTGCAGGCTCTCAGGGACACAATGCCTGGTTATGGCTGGATGATAGGCTGCGAGATGAGGAAAGGCTGCCGATTATGAAGGGACTGGTGAGACTTGCCGGTCATACCCTGCGCGGAATTACGGCAGAGCCAAGGCATGCCAAGCTGTTCGCGGAGCTGTACGCCGCTCGGTACCGAATGCGTCCCGAGTACAAAATGGGGATGGAAGCTTATTATTGTCCGGAGATTGTGTACCCGGCAGCCGTGAAAGGGTTGCTCCGGCCGACCGTTTCCGCGGATGTTCCGCTCATTGCGGATTTTATGGCAGGCTTCGCCGAGAGTGCATACGGCTACAAAGTCCATCCGGCCAGTCAAATCCCCGCTGCGGAAAATACGATTGCATCGGGTAACCTATATCTGTGGATGGCTGACGAAATTCCGGTATCGATGGCGCATATCGCGCATCGCTCACCGCGTCACGCGCGGATCAATTATGTCTATACTCCACTGGCCTTGCGCAAGCAGGGCTATGCAAGCGCAACGGTGGCGGCCTGCTGCGGTCTAATCGTACAAGAGAACCGGGTACCCATGCTGTATGCCGATCTGACCAATCCGGATTCCAATAAGGTATATCGGAACATCGGATTCGTGGAGAGCGGCAAGGTTGCCGATGTGAAGTTTGTGCCTTAATGGACGAACAAAAGAACCCTCTCCAGCTTGGGAGAGGGTTTTCTATTGCTATCGGGTACCGCGGTAGCTTTCCGGCGGACCAAGATAGCTGGGCTTCAGGCCGCCGGTATCAACGATGATCTTTTGCAGGACAACGATCGGATCAACCATCCATATTTTTAACGTATGATAGCCTGCTTCCGGTAAACTATGCTTCGTGACCGCCGTGCGTATGTTCAGAATAACGCTTTGCTCCCAATTAGGCTCCGAGTAGCTGCCGTCTGTGGCCAAACCAATCGCGCTGACAACCTGAATAGGGCCGTCATCGAAGGATACCCCAAGCCGCAGGCCCTGTCCCGGGATAAAGTCGATGGTTGGAGCGATCAAGGCGGATACGGTCAGGTTACCCGGCGTCACCAGATAAATCCGATACTCCAGACAAGGGGACTCGCCCGGAGCGGGCTCGGGAATGGAGGCGGCGGTTACTGGAAATACAGCCATGGACGACAATGTTCTGCCGTAATTGGGGATGACCTGCCAGCTTGCTCCGGCAGCCTCCTTATTCGCGCTATAATGCTCCGCTTCGATTGCGATATACCCGTTTGTCTCCATAAAGCCGGTCAGCGATTCGGGAGCAGGCGAGGCAGGGTTGGTTGCCTTGATCATTACGGTGAAGGCCTTGCTGGTCAGCATGTCGATCAGCGTAATGCTGCCGCTAAGCATATCGCCTTGCGGCAGCTCGTTCCAATCCATATCTACCCAGATGCGTGTTTCCACCTCTACGCTGCCTGTTGTCAGGCTTAGCTTAATCCACGGCTGATCCGCGCTTGCGCAGAAGGTGAATGGATCGGTTCCCCGGTTGAACAAGTCGATATAACGCTTCTCCCTCGTGTAATTATCGAATGGCAGCGAAGGAAGCTGCGGGTCGCGCGGCCATGCCAGCTCCGAGCCCTCAATCGCGACGCCCATTCCGGTATTGCCGCTGGTCAGCTTGACGGATCCGGTCTCCGGCATTATATGCTCCTCCGGCTGATTCCAATAGGTATAGCCGATATGGAGCTGATCCATCATATGGTTCCATTTGCCGCCTGCCAGCTCATGATTGTACATATAAGTGAGGGCGGCATCTGCCTCGAACAGCCGATTGGCTAGCATTGCCTCTACATTAGCAGAAGCTCGTCCTTGCGCTGCATACAGCTTGCTTCTGGCTACACGGATGTACATCTCCAGTACCTGGGCGGAAGCTTTTGCCGGATAGAGCACCGTCTGGAAGAAGGCATCCTTTGCCTCTTGATGCAGTTCATAATGAACCTTCTCGGCAAGCGCAACGGTCTCATGCAGCTCGTTAAGCAGGTTATCCGCTTCTTTATAATGAACAGAGCTATAAAGCGGCACGGCATTTAGCAGCTCCGGCTTCAGACGGCCGTTCCATTTGGAGTAACGGTTAATAATGAGTGCGGCATCGCTTGCATAACGGGAACCAAATTGCTGCTCCGCCCACCTTACGCTGTACTCTCCGATGTTGTCTTTATGGAAGTCGTCCATATTCCAAGCCATCCTCAGGAAAAATTCCAGCTGGCATTCCATCGGCTTCAGGTCGCCGACATTCAGTATCCAGATCCGGTCTGC
This sequence comes from Paenibacillus glycanilyticus, assembly GCF_023715145.1. Taxonomy (GTDB): domain Bacteria; phylum Bacillota; class Bacilli; order Paenibacillales; family Paenibacillaceae; genus Pristimantibacillus; species Pristimantibacillus glycanilyticus_A. The sequence goes on from NZ_JAMBNP010000003.1 coordinate 321,520, forward strand.
GCCGTATTCGTATGCCTTGTGCATCTGCTCCCAGATTTTCTCGAGCGGCACGGTGTTCACCCACTTGTAGGAGCGGGGACCGCCGACATAATCGAGGTGGTAGTAGATGCCTGCGCCTCCGGAGCGATTCCGCTCATCCGTCGTGGGAACCCGCCGCAGGTTGCCATGATTGTCATCGGACCACAAGAGCGTAATATCCTCCGGCACCCGCATGCCGTTCTCGTAATAATCCTGAACTTCCTTATATAATGCCCACAGCTGAGGTACTTCGGCAGGATTGGTCTCCATCTGCTCGCCGATGATCTGCCGCTGGTCCTGTACGATCCGCTGGAGCAGCTCGATTTTTTCCCGGAACGACAATTGTCCTCCCATTGCCTCATCGCCGTCTCCCCGCATCCCAAGCGAGATCACATTCTCGTAGCCGGCGCTTCTGCGAATGCCCTCCTCCCAGAACTTGTACAACACTTCTTCATTTACGGAGTAATCCCACGGGCCTTGTTTATGCTTCTTCCAGTCGCCGTGCGGACGCTGCATGGGCTCGTGATGGGACGTGCTGATAACGATGCCGTACATGTCGGCTACGGCTGGGTTTAATTCATCATCCTCATAGAAGGTATTATCCCACATAGCCGGCCACAGATAGTTCGCCTTCAGGCGGAGCAGAAGCTCGAATACGTTTTCATAAAAGTTGTGTTTGAAATCCCCGAAGTTTTCTCTGACCCAGGCCATAAGAGAAGGGCCTTCGTCGTTGAGGAAAATGCCTCTATATTTAACCGACGGTTCTCCTTGCTTATAGAGGCCGTTGCGGAACATGAGCGCCGTGCGTTTAAGGATCGGCACATCGGCCCAGTAGTGCCAGGGCGAGACGCCAATCTGCTCGCATAGGTCGTAGATGCCGTAGATCGTGCCGCGTTTGTCGCTCCCGGCGATGACGAGTGCTTCGGCCACGCCCGGCAGCGGGCTTGCCACGGTCTGAAGCACAAAGGACTCCCATTTGCCCGTCAGCTCGCACGCTTCCAGCTTCCCTTCCTTAACAAGCGAATCGACAAGCTCGCATTTCCCGATCGTTCCTATGATAATCGTGCTGCTCTTAAGCTCCTCCGCCAGATGAAGGATCTGCGGATCGGTCTGAGAAACGTTATAAATATCCTGCTTCAAATCGGATACTGCACGGATCACCCCTGCATAGTCCTGCTGTGAAACGTAAATATCGGCCGCCTGCCCGTTATGGGAAAGCGGAAAATGGCCTTCGTGATAACGGAATGCGATGTACTTGTCGTTCAGCATGCCAAGACCCCCGTTCATTAAATGTAATGAAAGCGGGATTATTATATAACACGGTTTACGGCGAAAAATCGGGTTGAACGCAACATGTTTAATTTTCTAGATAAACCCTTTAATTTTTTAATCGAAATGGGAGCCGTATGAAATTCCGAAATGGGGAATAGTAAGGCATGGAAGAAATAATTTTAACAAAGAACAGGAAGGTGTTGTAGGAAATGAAATGGGACTGGATCTTGGCTTCCCGCGAGAACGAGAACAAAGGGAAGTCTAAAAAAGCCGGGAAAATCCTTGGTGCGGTTGTTCTGTCTGCTGCGCTTATGTTTGGCGGGGCTGGTACGACTCTTGCTGTCGGCAAAGGAGCGAAAGGCCCTGACATCTATGTTATTCAAGGGATGCTGAAGGGTATTGGCAGCTACTCCGGCAAAATCAACGGCTACTATGACAATACAACGGTAAGAGGCGTTAAGCACTATCAAAAAACGCATGGTCTCAAGGTGACCGGCTCGGTAGATGCGAAGACATTCCAGTCGATTTCTTACTCGTACAACACGGCGAAATACGGTAAGAAGGTAAGTGCTAAAGGCGTAGGCAAAGCGAGAGGTCTTGGCGCAGGCGGTAGCGGCGGAGCAGGCGGCGGCGCAGGAGCAGGCGGTGGCGGCGGAGCTGGCGGCGGCGCAGGAGCAGGCGGTGGCGGCGGAGCAGGCGGCGGCGCAGGAGCAGGCGGTGGCGGCGGAGCTGGTGGCGGCGCAGGAGCAGGCGGTGGCGGCGGAGCAGGCGGCGGCGCAGGAGCAGGCGGTGGCGGCGGTGCAGGCTTCGGAGGCGGAGCAGGCGGTGGCGGTGGAGCAGGCGGCGGTGGCGGCGCAGGAATCGGCGGCGGAGCAGGCGGCGGCAAAGGCTTCGGCGGCGGTCAAATCCAGGAAGGCGGCAAAGGCGGTAAAGGCTTTGGCGGCGGAGGCGGCCAAATGCAAGAAGGCGGCAAAGGCATCGGCGGTGGCGGCACTGGCGGCGGTACAGGCGGAGGCAATAACATTGCGCCAAATAACCAAGCGCCAAACGCAGCACCAAACCCGGCGCCAAATAAAGCGCCAAGCGAGAATTCCGCGCCTAACGTGCGTTAAGAGTCGGCAAAAGCATACAATAAACAAGGAGGTTGTCCAGTTGCTGACAACCTCCGCAAACTTTTTTTCAAAAACCCCTTTACATTTACCTTGAAATAAAGTATCTTAAAATCAAGATAAATGAAAGGGAGGCGGGCAAATGAAAAACGAAAAAGATGAATCACTTGATCTTTACATCGCGCTTGCCAGAGCAAGCCAATGGGTGAACGCTCATGCCGACCGGGATATTCGAAAGCATGGCCTTAACCGGACCGAATTCGGGGTACTCGAGCTTCTGTATCACAAAGGTCCCCAGCCGCTGCAGCAGATCGGCGAGAAGGTGCTGATGAGCAGCGGGAATATCACTTACGTGATTGATAAGCTGGAGAAGAAAGGCTTTGTGTGCCGCAGAGCTTCAACGGAGGACCGGAGATTAATTTACGCCGAGGTTACGGAAAAAGGCACTCAGTTTATTGAAGGAGTGTTCCCGCAGCATACCCTCATTATTGATGGTGCTGTAGCAGGTCTGACGACAGAAGAGAAGCAGGCGGCAAGCACGCTGCTCAAGAAATTAGGAAAGTACGCACAGACGACCTTCAAATAGGAATGGTCGTACAATAGGACAACATCAAGACATACCCTATATCTTAATTTAAAGAATCTTAAAAATTTACAAAATAACCTTATTAGGAGAGTGGCCATTATGACAACCAACCAACGTACAGCAGGTATTCACCATATTACGGCATTCGTGAAAAATCCTCAGGTAACAACAGACTTCTACGCAGGGGTGCTTGGACTGCGGCTCGTGAAAAAAACAATCAACTTTGATGCACCGGAAGTATACCATCTCTATTTCGGCGATGAGGCAGGCAGCCCGGGCACAATCATCACTTTCTTCCCTTGGGAAAACTCCCGTAAAGGCGTTGTAGGCGGCGGTCAAGTTGGTTACACCACTTATGTTGTACCGGAAGGCACGCTTGGATTCTGGAGAGAGCGTCTGGCGAAATTCTCGATCGAGTTCCAAGAGACTACCCGCTTTGGCGAGCAGTATCTGCAATTCGCTGATCCTGACGGCTTGCTCGTAGAGCTTGTGGCCCGCGAGGAAGGTCCGCGAAGCACATGGTCGTTCGGCGGCGTATCGGCTGACAATGCGATCAAAGGCTTTGGCGGTGCGATTCTGTACAGCACAAATCCTGCGGCTACCGCGCAATTGCTGGAGCATGTGATGGGTCTGTCGAAAGTCGATGAGGAGAACGGTCTGGCTCGTTACCAATCGTTTGGCGAACTTGGCAACATCATCGACGTGAACACAGAACCAATGGCGGCAGGTCATGGCGGACACGGAACCGTCCACCATATTGCTTGGAGAGCGAAAGACGATGCCGAGCATCTCACTTGGCAGCAGCATGTGGCAGCTAACGGCTTCCAGCCAACGCCGATTGTAGACCGCCAGTATTTCAATGCCCTTTACTTCCGTGAACAAGGCGGCATCCTGTTCGAGATCGCTACGGATCCTCCAGGCTTTGCTCGCGACGAAGAACAAGCGCATCTGGGCGAGAAACTGATGCTGCCGGAATGGTATGAGCAGCATCGTGCAACCATCGAGCAAATGCTCACGCCGTTTGATGTACGGGTAATGGAACTGGATCGTTAATCGACATCGACCGTGCTTTCGAAGCATGAATTTATCATAATGGCCGTAAAAAACCGGCCATAGAGTTTAAAATTCATTTTAGGAGGAACTAACCATGAAACATCTATTCAAACAAGGGACGAATCCGGCTGCGCCGGTCCTCGTCCTCTTCCACGGCACAGGCGGGACGGAGCATGACTTGCTGCCGCTTGCGGAAGCCCTATCGCCGGAGTCCTCGGTGCTGAGCATCCGAGGGAATGTATCCGAGAACGGAATGGCGCGTTACTTCCGCCGCATTGCAGAAGGCGTCTTTGACCTGGAGGACTTGGTGTTCCGGACAAAGGAAGTAAATGCTTTCCTTGATCAAGCAGCCGAAGAGTATGGCTTTGACCGCCGCAATCTGGTCGCTGTCGGCTACTCCAACGGGGCTAATATTGCCGGCAGCCTGCTGTTCCACTACAAGGACTCGCTTCGCGGAGCTGTCCTGCATCATCCGATGGTGCCGATCCGCGGACTTGAGCTGCCGGACTTGTCCGGAGTGCCGGTGTTTATCGGAGCTGGCGAGAATGATCCGATCTGCTCGCCCGAGGAGACAAAGGAACTGGAAGAGCTGCTCAGCGGAGCCGGGGCATCGGTTGACGTGCACTGGGAACGGTTCGGCCATCAGCTTACCCGCTCGGAGGTTGCGGCGGCTGTTACCTGGTACAAAGGTCAGTATCAATAAAGAGGAGGCGGCGGGAGCATGATTCGCATTAATCCGGAGGAAATAAGCGAACGCGAGAATTACAAGCTGCTGACGGGCACCGTTATTCCGAGGCCGATTGCTTTGGTAACGACCCTGTCAGAGGAGGGTGTGCTGAATGCGGCACCGTTCAGTTATTTCAATATCGTAACGGCTGATCCGCCGCTGATCTCTGTGTCCATACAACGCAAAAAGGGTATCCGGAAGGATACCTCTCGCAATGCCATCGCAAGGGGAGAGTTTGTCGTCCACATTGCGGATGAAGGTTATGTAGGGCAGCTTAACGCAACGGCTGCCAGTCTGCCACCGGAGGAAAGCGAGGTTGCCTTGGCCGGACTGACTGCCGTTCCGAGCGAGCGCATCTCCGTTCCCGGCATTGCCGAAGCCAAAGTGCGTCTGGAATGCGTGCTGGAGCAAGCGATCCCGCTAGGCGGAACGGCTGAAGCGCCTACTGTCGATATGCTTATCGGCCGCGTAGTCCGCTATCATCTGGATGATGCCATAGCTGATGAACGGTACCATATCGATGCGGCGGCCCTTCAACCGGTCAGCCGGCTGGCGGGCGCATCCTATTCGAAGCTTGGCGAGTTGTTCGAAGTGGAACGTCCCTCGTAGTTACTCTTCGCCGCGTGCTTCGAACCGTTTAATGATCTCGACGATAACCTGTACGGATTTGACCATGTTGTTAATGGACACATACTCGTATTTGCCGTGATAATTCTCGCCGCCGGTGAAAATGTTCGGTGTCGGCAGTCCCATATAGGACAGCTGCGAACCGTCCGTGCCGCCGCGGATCGCTTTGATAATCGGTTTGATATCGAGGCTCTCCATCGCTTCGCGGGCGATTTCGACGATATGGAAGACCGGCTCGATTTTGTCGCGCATATTATAGTACTGGTCTTTCAGCTCAAGCACGATGCTGTTTGGACCATAAATGGCCTTCAGCTCGTCTACGATTCGAGTTATCGTCGCTTTTCTGGCATCAAACTTCTCGCGGTTATGGTCGCGAATGATGTAGGACATCTTTGTCTGCTCTACATCGCCTTGCAGCGTGTTCAGATGATAGAAGCCTTCATAGCCTTCGGTGTGCTCGGGCGCTTCGTTCACCGGAAGACGGCTGTTAAGGTCCATCGCGATTTTCATGGAGTTAATCATCTTGCCTTTGGCCGTGCCGGGATGAACGTTGGTGCCGTTAACGGTGATCTTAGCCGCCGCTGCGTTGAAGCTCTCGTATTCCAGCTCGCCAAGCGGACCGCCGTCGACGGTATAAGCGTATTTAGCGCCAAAGGCAGCTACGTCAAAGCGGTGCGGACCGCGGCCGATCTCTTCATCGGGCGTAAAAGCGACGCGGATGCGGCCATGCTTGATGTCCGGATTCGCAATCAGATAAGCCATGGCCGTCATAATCTCGGCGATGCCGGCTTTATTGTCGGCGCCAAGGAGCGTTGTGCCGTCTGTTGTCATGAGCGTATGGCCTTTGTACTGGCTCAGCTCGGGAAAGTCCTTTACCGACAGCACGACGCCCAGCGCTTCGTTTAGCGTAATGTCGCCGCCTTCGTATTCAACAAGCTGCGGCTTTACGTTTTTGCCGGTGAAATCGGTCGCTGTATCTACGTGTGCCAGGAAACCGATCGTGGGTACCTGTTTATCTGAGTTAGCTGGCAGAGTTGCCATTACGTAACCGTTCTGGTCGACGGTCACCTCTTCCATCCCGATGGCTTTCAGCTCTTCGACAAGCTGGTTCGCAAGGGTAAGCTGGCCAGGCGTCGAGGGGCATGTCTCGCTCTCCTCATTCGATTGGGTATCTACGATGACGTAAGAGGTCAGTCGTTTAATAATTTCTTCTTTCATCAGATCCGGCTCCTTTCATGGGTAACTTGCATATGTCCTCATTATAAAGGAGTGGAGGGCAGAAATCGAATAACCGGATCGAGTGCGAAAAGGGCTGCAATTGATGGTCATGATGACCGTCAGCTGCAGCCCTTTTGCCGTGCTGGCCAATCCTCATCCGCTCAGCAGCTGCTCGGTCAGCTGGTTGGCGGCTTTGGCGGCGGATATGCCAAGCTTGTCGGAGCGTTCGAATACGTTCATGAGCGTGCCATAGATCCGCTCAACGCAGTTTCGGGCGTAGGAGGGAGAATTGTCATTCAGCTCGGCAGCGGTCACAATGATTCCGCCGGCGTTCAGCACATAGTCGGGCGAATACAGAATGCCCCGCTGATGCAGGATATCGCCATGCCGCTCTTCCGCCAGCTGATTATTCGCGGCCCCTGCAATAATCCGGCACTGCAGCTGCGGGATGGACTTATCGTTGATGATGCCTCCAAGCGCGCAAGGGGAGTAGATATCGCATAGCTCCTGCGCGATGTCATTCACTCCAACAGCTTTAGCCCCGTAATGCTGCACGGCCTTCTGGACCAGCTCGTCATTCAAGTCGCTGACGACAAGCTTTGCTCCTGCGTGCGCCAAGTAGCGGCATAGGAACATCCCGACCTTGCCGAGTCCTTGAACGGCAACGACTTTGCCGGACAAGCTCTCCAAGCCGTCCAGCTTTTTGAGGGAAGCTCTCATTCCTAAATAGACGCCGTACGCGGTCATATCTGCCGTGAAAGTTCCCGAAGCGCCCAGCGATCCGGAGATGTCGGTGACATACCTGGTCTCCTTGTACACCCAGTCCATATCCGCCGAGGTTGTTCCCACATCCATTCCGGTTATATATTCGCCCTGCAGCCGGTTGATAAACCGTCCGAGAGCACGAAATAACGGTTCATTCTTATCCTTGAGGGGGTCCCCGATAACGACGGCTTTGCCGCCGCCGAAGGGCAGCTCCGCCATGGCCGATTTATAAGTCATCCCGCGGGCGAGCCTTACCGCATCTATCACGGCATCCTCGACGGACGGGTAGTTCCACATTCTGCAGCCCCCAAGAGCAGGGCCAAGCTTCGTATTATGGATTGCGATAACAGCGGTTAGTCCACTCTGCACATCCTGAATAACTTCCAGCCGTTCAAAGTCATCAAGGTTTATCAAGCTCCGCAAATCCATATAAAAATCCCCCTTGTCTGGCAATCCAGCAGCGTTGGTATTACCGTTGTATTCAACAGCAATAGCCGATGCTACTGGGATGTCTGATAAGGGGGACGATAATTTTAACTTAAACGGTTGAGCGGCGGATCAGCACAAACGAGACGATGGCGTAACAAAGGATAAAAGGCAGGAGCCACAGCGACAGATCAAAGGCGGTCAGATCGGCGAACCAATTAATGATGTTATCCAACCAGTCGTAGGAGATAATCAAAACCGTCAATAGAGTTGTGCTGAGGAGGGAGGCCAGCGTCAGGACGAGCATGCCGATTCCCCGGAATTTCCGGAACACGCTACCGATCGCGAATCCCCAGAAGAACAGCATAACCAGGGCAAGAAAGTACACGCTGAACTGTTGAACGAGATTGCCGTCTGTTAGATAGGGAAGATGGAAGAAGTGAAGACCGGTACCCCAGTAATTCGTCGCCTTTTCGATAGCGCTGAGCAAGAGCAGACCGATAGCAGTGAAGAAGCCGATGATAACGGCGTTCAGCGCCGTGCCCACGAAATAATCGGTCCTCCGGATGCTGAAGCTGATGGCGAACGAAAACGTCTGCGGAAGAACGATGATGCCAAGCACGAGCATATAGATGAAGATGGACATGAGTCCCCCGGTGTATATTTCAACGCCGCTCAGAAACCCGACAATCAGATTGACCAAAAAGCTGGAGCCTAGAATCATGCCCGGGATGACAAGCCAGGCGGATTTGTCGCGTTGATGCAATTTCAGTACATTGCCGATTCGATTCATGAACGTGTGCCTCCTTTGACATCTGTTTTTTTGCTCGTTAATTGAACGATCAGCTGCTGCAGAGATATCGCGGCGATCTGAAGGCCGAGGGCGTCGGCCTTCTTCCGCTCCGCCTCGGACAACCTGCCGGTCACCCCAGCGGTCAGAAGGGCGCCAAACGGCTCGCGAGAAATGACTTTTTTGTCTGCGATGAAGCTTTCAACCGCGGTTGCCGTGCCTGCGACCGAATAAGCGGTGCCGCGCAGCTCCTCCGCGTCCTCATTAATGAGGACCTTGCCTCCGTCGATGACGATTACATGCTCCAATAGGCGGCTTACCTCATCGATCAAGTGAGTAGAAAGGACGATCGTCCGCGGGTTCTCGGAATAGTCCTCGATCAGCCGGTCATAGAACAAGGCTCTTGCCACGGCGTCGAGGCCCAAATAAGGCTCGTCAAAGATCGTAAGCGGCGCGCGGCTGGCCAGCCCGACAATGATTCCGACGGAGGAGTGCATCCCGCGGGACAGCTTTTTCATTTTGCGTTTCAGCGGCAGCTGGAAGTCCTTGAGCAGCTCGTTTGCAAACGCTCTGTCCCAGTTCGGGAACAGGGAGGAGGACAGCTCCAGCACATCCTGCACCGAATAATTATCCGGATACTTCTGGCTTTCTTTAATAAAACAAATCTGACTGAGCACGCGGGAATTCTCGTAAGGCTCTTCGCCAAATACCTTCAGCTCTCCGCTGGTCGCAAACAGCTGAGCGGTAATCATGTGCATGATCGTTGTTTTGCCGGCGCCGTTTCTTCCGAGCAGCCCGTAGATTTTATCCGGCTCCAGCGTGAACGATACTTCATTGACGGCGGTCACTTTCCCGTAGGATTTCGTTAACTGCTTCACTTCCACTGCATTGCCTGTCATTTTGCATCCCCTCTCCGGATCATATCCGTTAATTGATCAGCCGAAATGCCCAGCTTCTCCGCTTCCATCAGCATGGTCACGACATATTGCTCGAAAAACTGCTCCTTGCGCTTCTCCACCAGCACGGCTCGCGCTCCAGTAGCTACGAACATCCCAATCCCTCTTTTCTTATACAAGATTCCTTCGTCCACCAGCAGGTTGACACCCTTCGCGGCTGTTGCGGGGTTGATCTGATAAAAGGAGGCGAATTCGTTCTTTGAAGGAACCTGTGATTCCTCCGGCAGCCGTCCTTGGATGATGTCGTCTTCGATCCGTTCTGCGATCTGCACGAAGATGGGACGGCTGTCGTCGATGATTAGTGTCATATGTTTTTATCACCTCTTGGTTAGCTAAGTGGTTGATTACTCATGTAACCAACTATACAGGAGGTGTTTTAAAGAGTCAATAGGCTTTTTACAAAAAAAGGAGCGGACTTCCTGTTTATTACAGGAAGTCCGCTCCTTAATAGGATCGATCTTAGGTCGCTTCGTTAATCTTGCTCATTAAAGACTGCACTTGCTTGCGTAAGGCGAATAGCTCCTCCGGCTCAACCGCGGTGCCTTCAAATAACCGGAGAGGCACGCAGGAAGCCTTCTCCCGGAGCTGCTGTCCTTGCTCGGTCAAGCGTACGACCAAATGCCGTTCATCGGATTTATCCCGTGCTCTTGTCAGAAGTCCCATGGACTCCAATTTCTTGAGCAGCGGAGTAAGTGTGCCCGAATCCAGAAGAAGCTTGGCGCCAAGCTCCTTCACCGATACATTATCCTGCTCCCACAGGGAAAGCAGCGTAATGTATTGGGTATAGGTAAGGCCAAGCTCGGCCAGAAGTGGACGGTACAGCTTCGTAATTTCTCTCGAGCATGCATAGAAGGCAAAACATAGCTGGTTATCCAGCTTCATTAATTCCTCGCTGTTCATAGCTGTCGCAACCCCCTTTTTAGAAATCCATCTCTATATAAATTGTATGCAATTAATTGGGTGATTGTATTGTAGCACTGCCTCCATAACGTGTCAAAGGAACAAACAGGCTTTGACAACGGACAATAAATTTTATACAATTTAATCAATAACAATTTAACTAAAAGGAGATGCTTTCAAATGTCCCTGTACGATATCGAGGTAAAAACCATTCGAGGCGAGAAACAAACGCTGGCTCCCTACAAAGGTCAAGTGCTGCTCATTGTGAATACGGCAACGAAATGCGGGTTTGCCCCGCAATTCAAAGGCCTGCAGAAGCTCCATGACACGTATAAGGAGGATGGATTTGCCGTGTTAGGCTTCCCAAGCGGCCAGTTCATGAATCAGGAGCTGGAAGACAATGCGGAGATTGCCCAGTCCTGCGAGCTGAACTTCGGCGTAAACTTCCCGTTGTACGAGAAGGTTGATGTGAACGGCAGCACGGCCCATCCTCTGTTCCAGAAGCTCACCAAAGACGCGCGCGGGCTTCTTGGTTCGCAACGGATCAAGTGGAACTTCACGAAGTTCCTGGTCAATAAAGAAGGCAAAGTCGTGAAGCGGTTTGGTCCAAATGTAACGCCGGAGAAAATCAACGAAGAAATCCAATCGCTGCTTGGTTCTTAATACACGAATAAAGCCGGGGCCGACGCATCATGCGTCAGCCCCGGCTTTTCTGTGTCTTGACCTCCAAAGGGAATTGAAAGTTAATACGCAATGCCCACCCGGGCACGGTTATATTGCCCGCTGAACAGCTGGGCATAGGCAAAAGCAGCGGTATCGCCCGTTGTGATTCTCGATCCGTTCTCCGGCAAATAGCCGCGTTCCTCCCGGTAACCACCCTCAGCCGGACCGTCCGGCAAATAAGTCGGGCAGATCAGCGTCCAGTCGAGATCCGAATTCTCCAAGAGGCGTAATACCGCATGATGCTCCTCGGCAGCCCGCGTAAGTGATCTCCTTGATTCGCTTGACTGATAACGGAGCAGTCCGGGTTCAGAGCGGCTGTCCAGCACTCCTGCCGTGCCAATAGCCACAAGCCGCTTGATCCCCATTTGTTTCATGCTGTCCAGAATAAGAGGGAAGCTGCCTGACAAGACGGATCCGCCGTCTGTATTTAACGCGCTGAGGACGGCATCTGCTCCTCGCAACGTTTCGCGAACGGAGTTCGCATCCGTGGAATTCCCTTCCACAATCTTCAGCCCAGCCTCATTATCTATTAACTTTATTAATTTATCCGGCGTTCTGGCGAGAGCTGTAACCGCATGTCCATCCTCCAGGGCATGGGCACAAATCAAGGAACCAACCCGTCCTGACGCACCAAAAATAGCAATGTTCATTTTTTCGCCCTCCATATATAATAGATTCTATATTAAAATTTTATCATAATGGAGCAACATTCCAGCAATGTGCTGCGTCTAGTAGGTATGCTTGCATGCATATTTTTTTTGCCTTACGTTGCCCATTTTTTGTAAAACTATGTAATCGATTGATATTTAGGGGGAAATAAGTGAATGACTCGTGCCCGAGCAGCTCTTTGGACAAATGGTATTCTAATACTCCTATGTTTGGGGCTCCTAGCCGTATCTTGTTCGGCACCGGCAAGGAATAAGTCGGTCAGCTTTTACGTCAACGGGGAGAAGGTCAAGCAAACGCCGGCGGTGGATATGGTCGATGGCGAGCCGATGGTGCCGGCCTCATTCCTGGAAACAACTTTTCAATCCAAGCTGGAATGGACGCTGAAGGATGCCGGCGGCAGCGGCCTTTATTATAAGGATAAGGTAGCAGTACTGATGTATCATGATTTTACGAAAACGGCGGCGATGAAAACAAAAGGCGCGGAGGCGGAATCGGCCATTCCGACGGATGTGTTCAAGGAACAGATGGAGCTGCTTAAGGCAGACGGATTCCATGTAATCTCGATTGATCAATACGCCGATTTTATCGAAAACAAAGGCAATGTTCCGGACAACGCGGTGCTGCTTACGTTCGATGACGGTTACGAAAGCTTTTACACCGAAGCCTATCCTGTATTGAAGGAGCATGGCTATTCTGCGGTAAACTTCGTTATCGTCTCGGGAGCGGATCATGCGGACAAACCCAAGCAAAAGGGCCGTCCGAAGATGACTTGGAGCCAGATGAGGGAAATGCAGAAGTCGGGCATGTCCTTCTATAATCATACATACGACAGCCACAAATACGGCGTGATGCGCGCCGATGGCTTAACGAAGCCGGTGCTGACCCGCCATCAATATTTGAAGAAAGAGCAGCGGGTCGAGACGGACGAGGAATACCACGCCCGCGTGAAGACGGACCTGGAGAAAGCCGAACAGCGGCTGAAAGAGGAGCTGGGCAACACAAGGGGAATTATCGCTTTCCCTTACGGGGCTTATAATGCCGAGGTGCTGGATATTCTGAAGGAAGCGGGAATCTCGATCTCCTTCACGGTCAAAGAAGGCATTAACGTCCGCGGGCAGACGAACGGCTTCCGCGTGAACGGGGCGAGGGAAGGCGAGTCCGCAAGGCAGCTGATGGAGAAGCTCAAGGCACTGGACATGAATGATGCGGCGGTTACGGTGCAATTGGACGGTCGGGAAGCAGCCTTCAAGGAGCAGCCGTACAAAGGGCCAAACGGCGTTATGATTCCGCTTAAGGAATACTGCAAGATGAAAGGCATGAAGCTTCACTTCAGCAAATGGAAGAAGCAATATAAAATCACGGCATAATGAACTCATAAGAGTTATAAATACAAGAGCTGCATTCCTTGGTCATGCTAGGACCAGGGGGTGCAGCTCTTTTTTGTGCTTTCCGGCGTATCCGAAACCGTATCCGGTATTCGCTGGCAATCCGGTTTCCGGGGGATATTCGATTCTGAAAAGAACAAATAATAACCGCACAGGCAATTAAAGTTCGACATCATTCGAGTGGGGGATATTTAGGGGGGGAATCTCAAGACCTAAAGAAAACCTACCTCATATCCTAAGTTCACACATTGTAAGGGTTTGCAGAATTAAAGATAATAAGGACATCACAAACAAAGGGGATAAACAAATGGCTAAAATGAATATCAAGGGTGTTCTTGGTCTTGTACTTGCGGGTTCCTTGGCACTCAGCCTGACAGCTTGCGGCTCGAACAACAACGGCGGCAACAATGCTCCAGCTTCCGACAATGCAGGCGGCGCTACTAACGCTGCTACAGAGAAACCTGCAAGCGGAGAAAAAGTAACAATCACTTTCCAAAACATTTATCCAGATCCAACGGATCCGAAAAACGGCATGATGAAAAAGATCGTAAAACAATACGAAACTGATCATCCAAACGTGAAGATCGAGCTGGACTCCTTGAATACCGACCAACAAAAGCAAAAGCTGAAAACGCAAGCAGCTTCGCATGAAGTGCCGGACATCACAATCGTTAACCCGGCAGCTCAAATGCAGCCTTACGTTGACGCAAAACTGTTTGCGCCGCTGAACGACATGGTTGAGCAAAACGGCCTGAAAGATACATTCCAAGACGGCGTTCTTGACTTCTATACATTCGACAATAACTTGTACGCATTGCCTGACGGCAACAACATCGGCGTTGTTTACTACAACAAAGATCTGTTCCAGCAAGCTGGCATCGCTAACCCGCCGACAACATTCGAAGAAATGATCGCGGACGTTAAAACCCTGAAAGCTAAAGGCATTCAGCCAATGGCAATCGGCGAAAAAGATACTTGGACGGGTTCGTTCCTGTTCATGAACATCCTGCTTCGCACAAACGGCGGCCCTGGCTTCCTGTCTGATGTTGCAGCTGGCAAGAAAACATTCGAAGATCCAGCATTCGTTGAAGCTGTAGACGCTATGCAAAACCTGATTCAAGCAGGAGCGTTCCAAGAAGGCGTTACATCGTTCGACTATAACGCCGGCGAGAACATTTTCAAAACGGGTAAAGCTGCAATGTACTACATGGGCTCGTGGGCAACTGGCGGTATCGAAACATCTGAAGCTCTGAAGGATAAAGTAGGCGTATTCAAATTCCCTACGGTTAACGGCAAAGGCGACCCTAACCAATTCATGCTAGCTCCGGGTTCCGCATTCGCGATCTCTGCAGACAGCAAACACCTGCAAGAAACAAAAGATTTCCTGAACTACTTCATGCTGAACTTCCCTAAAGAAGCATTCGCGGTTAAAGGCGCGGTAGGTCTTGCTCAAAAAGTGGACGGCGACTTCAAAGCTGCCGGCTATTCCGACATGGCGATCAGTGTACTGGACCTGTTCAAAGATGTTAAAGGCGGCGACCTGTCGTTCGATAACACAATGAACCCTGGTACTTCCCAAGGCCACTTGACTTCCATCCAAAACATCTTCGTTCAGAAGAAAGATTCGGCTGAAGTTGCAAAAGAGCACCAAACCGCTTACGAAAGCAATAAATAAGCATTAAACAAAAGATAGAGATATAAAAAGCTGCATACTGTGCGAAAGGGGTTCTCTCCCAGGAACCCCTTTTGTACGGATGTTAAAAAATAGCTAAAAGATAGGAGGGCACACGAGATGAACGTACTGAAGGTTTCGAAGTTAACGATAGCGCTGTTCGTGCTGCCGTGTTTGATACTCTATGTCTGTCTGGTTTTTGTTCCAATCATCGTTTCCTTGTATACCAGCACGCTTGAATGGAACGGGATCGGCTCATCAAAATTTATTGGCCTGGACAACTTCAACAAATTGTTATTCCATGATGCCGTATTTTGGCCGGCTGTACGCCATACTTTAATGTTTGCCGTATTTTCCATGCTTGAAATTCCAATCGCTTTGTTTGTCGCAATCTTGCTTAGCCGCTTCGTAAAGAAGCCGAATTTCCTTGTATCCAGCTATTTTATGCCGGTAATTTTGTCGGTTGTTATTATCGGACAACTTTGGAAAACAATCTACAACCCTGCGTCCATGGGCGGGATGCTAAACCAGGTGCTTGACTGGGTAGGCCTGCACAGCTGGTCCCAACAGTGGTTGACGGATCCAGATATCGCGATGTACAGCTTGTACTTCGTTGCTTTGTGGCAATACCTTGGTTACCACACTCTCATTCAGTTCACGGGTATTCAGAACATTCCGTCGGATATTTACGAAGCCGCCAAGATTGATGGCGCTGAAGGCTTGAAGGCTGACTGGTATATTACACTGCCAATGAACGTTCCGATCTTCAAAATTTCGATTGTCCTTGCCTTTATCGGCTCGCTTCAATCGTTCGACATGATTATGGTTATGACAGGCGGCGGTCCTGGTAACGCAACGGACGTTATCGCGACTCATATGTACAGAATGTCGATCTTGTCGATGAAATACGGATACGGAAGTGCCATTGCAGCCATTCTGGTTGTAGTCTGTCTTGTAGCAACGGTGGTTATCAACTATGGATTCAACCGTCTGGAACGGAAATACACGTAACGAAGGAGGGATACGACTATGAGCCAAAGTACAACTACAGCAGCGCTGCCAAGAATAAAGCCGCAAAGAAAATTTTCGATCGGGAAAATATTGATGTGGGTTCTTCTGTCAGCTCTGATAGTCACCCAATTGTATCCGCTCTTGTGGCTGGCTATCTACTCGTTAAAGACTAACGAAGAAATTTTGTCCGGCCAATTCTTTGCTCTGCCGCATGCTCTACAGTGGGGCAACTATAGTGCTGCGATGGAGTCGGGCAATTACGTTAAATATCTGCTTAACAGCTTGAAAGTTACATTGATAACAATGGTTGGCGTTTTGTTCCTCAGCTCGCTTGTATCGTTTGCCATCAGCCGCTTTAAGTGGAAATACGGTCAGGCAGTTATGGTTATGTTCCTGATTGGGATGATGATTCCGATGCAGGCGACACTGCTGCCGCTGATGATTATCTTCAAGAACATGCATATTCTGAATACGCATTGGTCGCTCATTCTGCCTTACATTGCATTCCAGACACCAATTGCCGTATTTATTCTAAGCGGATTTATGAAGTCGATTCCTAATGAGATTGAAGAATCGGCAATCGTGGACGGAGCAGGCGTCTTCCGGATATTCTGGAACATTATCCTGCCGGTATCGGTTCCGCCAATGATGACGGTATGTATTCTGACCTTCATTAACATTTGGAATGAGTACATCCTGGCAGCAACATTTATCTCGAGTGAACGACTGAAGACTTTGCCTTTCGGGGTATACAGCTTCGTCAGCCAGTATTCGGTTAACTACGGAGCGATCGGCGCATTCCTCGTGCTTGGGGCATTGCCGGTTATCATTATTTACTTCTTGCTCGCAGATAAGATTACTAAAGGTATGGTAGCAGGCGCGGTGAAGGGTTAATCCCCTTCTCCGCTTTTTTGAATTTTAAGCAGTGTAAATCTTTTTCTATGGAACGGTTGAGCTGCCAAATGTCAGCGCAACCGTTTCGCCATGTGTTACAATGAGGGAATGAGTATTAGTGCAATTTTTTTATGCTTACGATGTAGAATTATCACAAAAAGCGTGATAATTCTTTTAGGAGGATCCAAAGTTGGCGCGCTATCATGGAATGCACTCTATACAGAATCGTTTGTTTTTATTGCTGTTTTCATCGATGATGACGCTGCTCATCTTGGTTAGCTTCCTCTATTATCAGAAGACAACCCAGATTATTCATTCAAAGATCAGCGATCTTGCGGAGAAGAACGTTTCCCAAACGGTAGGGTTATTTGATCTGCTTCTAGAGGGATATGACAGCGTGACCAAATCACTTAACAGTAACTATGAATTGACCAGACTGCTTAAGGAAGCAGACAATGAGAAGAATATAAACGTCAGTGTCATGAATGAACGGGCGATTACGAATATTATTGGAGCCGCATACTTTTCGCGAGATGATATTGTAGGCATCCATGTCATGACCAATGGCGGAAAGCTGTACAACTATGAGCGGCGGTTCGCCGGCCTAGTCAATCAGGATTACACGTCTGCTGATTGGTACAGCAAACTTAAAAATTCTAAAGGCGAAATGGTATGGCTTGGCTTGATGAAAGGCTCGGTTATTAACAGCATGCTGCCGGAGCCTGTATTTGTATTTGGACGTCAGCTGTTTGATCTTAATAATTATAAGCCTGTTGGTATTGTCTTGATCGAGGCGGATCCAAATCCGATTCTATCGGCCTTATCTAACGCGTCGATCAGCCCAAACAGCCGGGTCTTTATTGTTGATAAGAACAATGGCGTAATCGCATCGACGGATAAAAATCAGGATGATTTGTCGATGGAACCAACTGGCGAGCCGCAGGCGGTACCCTCTTTTAATGGGTTGCCTAGACCTAAGGGTAATGAGATCGTTGTTGATAATAAGACCAATCACTTAATTGTTGCTGCCAAAACAGCCGTTGCGGAATGGACGGTATTCGGGCTGACGCCTAAGTCGGACATCAGCGAAGAGCTGGTTCAGACAAGACTGTATCTGCTTGCCGTCATTATTGCCGTCATATTGCTCTCGACGATGCTGGCGACATTAATCTCGCGCAACATCTCCTCGCCGCTAAAGCTGCTGATCCGGGAGATGAAGCAGGTGGAGCTGGGTAATTTCAGAGGTGCGGTGAACGTCAAATCCTTCGAGGAAATTAACAGCCTTGTCTCTTCCTTTAACCGAATGGTTCATCGGATCGACGAGTTGATTGAACGGATCACTCTCTCCTCCATAAGCGAGAAAAACGCGGAGCTGCAGGCGCTTCAGTCGCAGGTGAACCCGCATTTTTTGTATAACACGCTGGACATGATTTATTGGATGCTGGACGAGCGGGAGAATGACCGTCTGGGACGCGTTATTTTGTCGCTGTCCCATATGTTCCGTTACAGCAGTGACTGGGAGGAAGCATCGAAGACGACACTCCGCCAGGAGCTGGAGCAAATGAGGCATTACATGACGATTATCGAGAACCGTCTGGTCGGGCGCGTAAGCACCGAAATCCAGGTGGACAACATTTGGCTTGATGCTATCGTTCCGAAGATGACGATTCAGCCCGTCATCGAAAATGCGGTGAAGAGCGGCCTTGAGCCTCTCGACCGCCCGGGACTGCTAAGGGTATCGACAATAGCCGATGAGGAAGCCAATGAACTGCGTATCGTTATTGAAGATAACGGCGTTGGCATCCATGAAGAGGAACTGAAGAAGCTGCAGGCCATGCTTGAAGACTCCAGTCCCGGACGCAACTACAATGCCGCGCAGCAAGGGCGAGGAAGAAGAGGAATCGGCCTGCCGAATGTGCACCGCCGCATTGTGCTGATGTACGGCGAGCCGTATGGCTTGCGAATTTCAAGCGAATCAGGAAAAGGAACGACGATTATTATCGCAATACCACTGCCTGCTATAGGAGGTAAAACGGGCGATGAACATATTAATCGTAGATGACGAGAACGTTATACGGGAAGGCATCCAGCGGGCATTAAACAACCGGTTTCCGGCATACAGCACCTATCTCGCCGTCAACGCGGAAGAGGCGGTTGCCCAGCTGCGCAAGCACCGGATTGATATTGTGCTGACCGATATTCTGATGCCGGGCATGACCGGACTTGAGCTCATGAATTTGACCCGCGGCATTTATCCGAGCGTGAAGTGGGTCGTCATATCCGCTTACTCGGAGTTCAGCTATGCGCAGGAGGCGGTTCGGCTTGGGGCGAAGGACTATCTGCTCAAGCCAATCGGCAAGGAAGTGCTGGCGGAGATGATCGAGAAGATAAGCAAAGAGATCGAGCAGGAGCGGGAGCTGATGGAGGAAGCGGAGCTTCTGAAGACAAACCGCAATTACTTGCGGGAAGCGGTGTTCCAGCGCTGGGCACAAGGTCTTGATATCGGGCGCATCGATATGAAGCCTTTTATGGACAGCCATCCGCACTTCAATCTCATTATGGTCAAGATGGAGAGCGACAAGGTTGTGCAGCTGGAGCATTTCATGATTGAGAACGTGCTTGGCGAGCTGATCGAAAAGCATGGCCAAGGCTTTGTGACCATCTATGATAATAAGAGTCTGCTTGGCCTAGTTACGCTTCCCGAGGGAGCAGCGATAACGGGCCTCCTGGAAGAGCTGCGCACGCACTTGATCAAATATTTGCGCGTACCGTTCCAGATCATGCATACCGACGTGATTAAGGATATCAATGCGGTGCCGGGCGAAGTGCAGCGGATGCGCCAAGCTTCCTCCACGCAGGTATATGAGCATTATGCAAGCGGCAGCGACCAATCGATTGAGGTTGCGCTTCAATACATTCGCACGCATTATCATGCCGATCTGTCGCTTGAGAAGGTTGCCGCTGTCGTGTACCTGAATCCGGTATACTTCAGCCAGCTGTTCAAGCAGAAGACGGGGGCCGGCTTTAAGGAATACGTCATTGGCCTAAGGCTCGAGCAAGCGAAGCAGATGCTGCTTAATCCGAAGCTGAAGCTCGCTGATGTGGCCGAGCGGATCGGCTATCAGGACATGCGCCACTTCTCGCAGCTGTTCCGCAAGAAGTACGGGGAGACCCCTTCCGAGTTCCGGCAAAACAACCGGATGGACGGTGCGGAGAAGCAGCTGTAATCTTAACAGGATCGGATAGATGACTATGTCCATGAACAAGACGCCGACCAATCGGGTCTATACCTATATCGCTCAGCGGGGCGTCGTATCGCGGGCCGAGCTGATGAAGGAATTCTCGATGACGAGCAGCAGCATGACGCGCTTGCTCGAAGAGATGATTGAAGATAACAAGCTGCAGGAGAGCGGGCGGGGCAGCTCTACCGGCGGCAGAAGACCCATCTTATACGAGACGAATCCAACGTACGGCTATTTGTTTGGACTCGAAATCTCGCGGATTTACTCGTCCATGGGTCTCTACGACATGCATATGAACCGGCTGTCGGCCATACGCTGGACCATGGATGAGAGCATGACGCCGGATGTGTTCGTGGAGCGGGTGCAGTCCGCCGTCAGCAGGTTTATGCAGGAGCATGGCCTCGCGGAGTCTAGCATTGTCGGAATGGGCGTTGGGGCGGTAGGTCCGCTTGACCGGGAACGGGGTCTAATTCTGGACCCCGTTTATTTCCCTGCCCAGGGCTGGCATAACCTGCCGATCTGCGAGCTGCTGGAGGAACGGCTTGGATTCCCGGTGCTGCTCGATAACGGCGCAAATACCGCGCTGGTCGGGGAGCATTGGGCGCTGAGGAGCGAGCACTACCAGCATATGCTGTATGTGCATGTGGGCGCCGGCCTCCGTTCGGCCGTGATGTCGAACGGCCAGCTCGTCTACGGAGCGACGGATATGGAAGGGGCCATTGGCCGGATGATCATTCAGGCGGGCAATCCTTTGCAGCCGGGCAGCTCTATTGGCGGGGCGCTGGAGTCATTCGTATCCGTCCACGCGATCGAGAGCGAGGTCCGTGAGCTTGCGGCGGCGGGATCGCTGCCGCTGCAGAGCGGCAGAGGCGAAATTTGGAGTTTTGAGAAGCTGCTCCACGCTCTGTCGGCCGGTGATATAATGGTGCAGGAGAAGTTTGAGCAAGCAGCCGCTTATCTGGGTATAGGTTTGGCTAATTTGATTAATGTGCTGCACCCGGAGAAGGTGATCCTCGGCGGAGCGCTTATTAATGCGCATGAAAGTGTGTTCGAGAAGGCCGTCGAGGTAGCTAGAAATCATACCTATTATTATCCGCAGTATAAGCCGTTGTTTTCAAAGGGTTTGCTTAAGGAAGAAGCTGTTGCAGCCGGTGCGGCTGTAATGGTGCTGAAGGAGCTGCCGCAGAAGAATTTGACTTAAGAAGAGGTGTCATCATGACGGCCGCACAAGCGGAAAAGCCATCGAAGGAGTTTAATTTATTTTTCCTCACATGGCCGATATTTCTGGAATTATTGTTATTTATGCTAATGGGAGTGGCCGATACGTTTATGCTGAGTTCGATCTCGGATAACGCGGTATCGGGCGTTGGCGCGTCCAATCAATATCTGTTTATTGCACTGCTCGTGCTTGAGGTCATCGGTAACGGGGCATCCATTGTGGTTGCGCAGTACATCGGATCGAGGAAAATGAAAGAAGCCGCCAAAATCTCGGCGCTTAGCGTCACGCTTAACCTGGCGGTTGGCCTCGTACTTAGCATTGCGTTTGTGGCGTTTAACGGCATGATTCTTCAGAGTCTGAATCTGCACGGGGAAGTGCTGGAACACGCGAAGACGTACTTGTCCTTCGTTGGCGGATTTATTTTCCTTCAGGCGCTCATTAATTCGGTATCCGCCATTATCCGGGTGCATGGCTTTACGAAGGAAGCGATGTTCGTATCCGTCGGAATGAACATCATCCATCTGATCGGCAATTACGCCTTGATCTTTGGCCATTTTGGGTTCCCTCAGATGGGAGTTCACGGTGCAGCGATTTCGACGGTGATCAGCCGTGCGCTGGCGCTTGTCGTCTTCTTCTGGATGCTGTACCGCATTATGGAAGTTCGCATGAAGATGCGTTATTATTTCACATTATCCAAAGCTTATATTGGCAAAATATTAAGAATCGGCATTCCGTCCGCGCTTGAGCAGGTTATGTATCAGGGATGCCAGATGGTATTCCTGTATTATGCTACCTTCCTTGGCGAAGAGTCGCTTGCTGCCCGTCAGTATGCGGCGAATGTTTCGCAGTTCATTTATTTAATGGCCTTCTCGATCGGATTAGGCACATCCATTATTGTTGGACGGATGATTGGCGCTGGCCGCCAGACGGATGCTTACTACCGGGTATGGTACAGCACGGGCTGGGCTTCCGCATCGACCGCGGTGATGATTGCGGTGGTGATGATCTTCCGCGAGCAGCTGATGACGATGTTCACAAACGACCCGGAGATTATTCGCCTTGGCGCCAACGTGCTGCTGTACAGCGTTATTCTGGAGACTGGACGCACGATCAACATTATTCTCGTGAACTCGCTTCGCGCTTCGGGAGACGCAAAGTTCCCGCTATTGGCGGGGACGGTATCGATGGTGGGCATGAGCCTGCCGCTTGGTTATTTCTTTGTATTCCAGCTTGACATGGGTCTTCCGGGTATCTGGCTTGCTATTGCCGCCGATGAATGGCTTCGTGCCTTTGCGATGTTCTTCCGCTGGCGGAGCAGGGCTTGGGAGAGGCATGCACTGGTGAAACGGGATCACGCGGAGCCTTCGGTGACGACTGCGACGTAACATTGGCAAAGGGAGAGTTTGACCATGACAACAACAGTGATGGAGCAGCCTCTTAGTTCGTATCATTTGATTGCGCAGACCTGTTTGCTCGCGGGCAAAATCATCCTGCAAAACGGCGGCGAAACGTACCGGGTAGAAGATACCATGGTGCGGATCGCCGCCGCTTACGGTATTGCGGATGCGCAGAGCTACGTGACGCCAACGGGCATCTTGTTTGCAATGGATGCCTCTGTGCCAACGACGAGGCTGATTCGAATCTCGGAGCGCTCGACAAATCTGCGCAAGGTGACGCTCGTGAATGATATTTCGCGGCGGATCAGCCAAGGGAAGCTGGAGGTGAGCGAAGCCCACCGGCTGCTGACGGAGATTGATCAGCAGCCCAACGCTTATCCGGTCTGGCTTCAGGTGCTGGTTGCCGCGTTTGCAAGCGGCTGCTTCCTTGTGATGTTCGGCGGAAGGTGGCATGATTTTATGGCAGCTGTCGTAGCCGGAGGATTAGGCTTTACGAGCGTGGTGCTGCTGCACCGGCTGGTACCGGTCAAGCTGTTTGCCGAGTTTGTGGCATCCCTGATCCTCGGCGGAGCGGCTATATTGCTTGTGAAGAGCGGGGCAGCCACAAATATGGACTCGGTCATTATTGCTTCCGTGATGCCGCTTGTGCCGGGGCTGCATATTACCAATGCCGTGCGGGACTTGATGGCAGGGCATCTGGTATCCGGATTGTCCAAGGGAGTAGAGGCATTCCTGACCGCTTTTGCGATTGGAGCGGGTATCGCGGCCGCATTGTCATTTTATTAAGGTGAGGAGGGGACAAGCATGTCCTGGGTCGAGCATGCCGTCTTGAGCTTTATAACAGCAGTAGCCTTTGGTCTGATTTTTAATGCGCCCAGACAGACGCTTCCCCAGTGCGGCATTGTCGGAATGGTCGGGTGGCTGCTCTATATGTCCTGCACGGAGATGGGGCTGGAGGCGATTCCGGCAACGCTGGTAGCCGTCATCATCGTCGCGATTATTAGCCAGCTGTTTGCCAAGCTGTATAAGACTCCGATCATCGTGTTTAGCGTTGCGGGCATTATCCCGCTTGTGCCGGGCGGCATTGCTTATGATGCGATGCGCAAGGTTGTGGAGAACGAGTACGATATCGCGGTTCAGCTTGGCGTTAAAGCCTTTATGATCTCCGGCACAATCGCCATTGGCCTAGTTCTCTCGGAGGTTGTGAACCAGGTGATTCGCCGGATAGAGCGTTTATAGGGTTTTACATAGAAGGGCGTATTCGTGGAAGAAACGGGGGCGTTCTTTTTGTATTTTCGGGAGGAGGATCATGATGCGATTTTATATGGTGGATGTGTTTGCGGAGAAGAAATACCAGGGGAATCAGCTCGCGGTGCTGCTGCCTGAGGGGGAGATGGATACCTCTGAAATGCAGCGGATCGCGAAGGAATTCAATTTCTCCGAGATTACCTTTATTATGTCGGGCAAGCAATCGGATGGGGGATATGACGTGCGCATCTTCACCCCTGACGTTGAAATTCCGTTTGCGGGACATCCGTCGCTCGGCACGGCTTCCGTTATCCGGCATCTATTCGAGCGGGATAACGACGGGCCTGTTGTTTTGAACCTTGGAGTCGGACAAATTCCGGTTACCTTCTCTGAAGGCGGCGAGCCCGTATTATGGATGACCCAGAAGCAGCCCGTATTTGGCGATGCTATTGAGCCCGCTGTTATTGCGGAAGTCCTTCAAATCGATGCGGAGGATATCGATGCGCGCTTCCCGGTCCGAGTAGCATCAACCGGTCTGCCCGCGGTTATCGTTTCTGTAAAGACATTGGAGGCTGCCCGGCGCTGCTCTATTCATCATGGGAGGTTCGAGCGCTTCCTGAAGGAGACGGCGGATGCCAATATTCTCGTATTTACGCAAGAAACGCTTCAAGAGGGGAACGATCTGCATGTCCGGGTCTTCGTTAACGACACCGGCTATTATGAGGATCCCGCGACGGGAAGCGCCAACGGCAATCTGGCGGGATATTTGCTGGAGCACCAGGTCTTGGGCGCGAATCATATCAAGCTGCGGGTAGAGCAGGGCTATTCGATTGGGCGGGACTCCTTGCTGCTTATGGATGCCTCGAAGAACGGCGGAGAGTTTGATATTAAAATCGGCGGCAAGGTGTTCTTGGTTGCCAAGGGAGAGTGGCTATAGGCAGTAAAATTGCGATTGCTGTCCTGCGGGCGTTATACTGAATAGGAATACTACCGGTCACTTATTAGGAGGAGGCCGGAGCCAGGAGGCAAGAAGCATGAATCTTCTTAGCAGTGTGTCGCAATTCCAACAACTAAAACAGTTGATTACGCGGTTTATGATGACGTATAAGTTTGCGCTGGACGAAATGGAGACCAAGATTGAAATTCTGAAGGAAGAATTTCAGATGCTCCATGACTATAATCCGATCGAGCATACGAAATCCCGGCTGAAGTCGCCGGAAAGCATAATGAATAAGCTGGTTCGCAAAAACCTCGATATTTCTCTGCCAAGCATTAAGGAGAATATCAGGGACATCGCCGGTCTTCGCATTACTTGCTCTTTTATTAAGGATATCTACCTGATCTCCGATATGCTGCAAAGGCAGTCCGATCTTAAGGTGCTTGAGGTCAAGGATTATATCAAGCAGCCGAAGCCTAACGGTTATCAGAGCCTGCATATGCTCATTGAGGTGCCGGTCTTCTTGTCCGACCGCGTGGAGCGCGTCTGCATCGAGGTGCAGATCCGGACGATCGCAATGGATTTCTGGGCAAGCCTGGAGCATAAAATTTTCTACAAATACAATGCGGCGGTGCCGGATAGTCTTGTTCAGGAGCTGAAGGCCGCCGCGGAATCGGTAACGGCGCTTGACCGGCAGATGGAGCGTCTGCATAGGGAGATGGGCGAGATCAAGGCGGATAACGTGATCGATGCCGAGGAACAGCTCAAGCTTCTGCAGATCGACAATCAGCAGTTTAACATTCCGATTGCGCTGCTGGAGATGATCGGGGACAAATCGGACAATTAGCAGGTATGGGAGTGTCGATAACATGCTTATCGGCACTCTTGTTTATGTAAGGAGGAAGCAGCTTGAAGCTGATCGCAAATACGTATCCTTTTCGCCTGGAGCAGGGATATGAAGAGGGCTTTGGACCGGATGCTTATGAAAAGATGGCAAAGGTCATTCTCGCTTTTCGGGAGCCGCAAACGGATATTCTTTTTTCCTATACGAATTGGGACAGGGATAAGGATCCGCACAAAGAGGAGTTAATCAAGGATGCCGCGGAGACGTTTCATGCGGGTGCCGTTCATGATCCGGACCAGGCAATTAGCGCGCAGGTGAAGGAGATTTTGCTTCATCACTATGCGCCGGAGCGTGATCCGAAGGCGAGCGGGACCGTCATGGATCAATTGCTCGCTTATTTTAAAGAGGTCCCGTTAGAGGAAATAAATGAAGAGCTGCTGCAAAAAATCGGCTCCGCCGTGTACAAGCTGCAAGGCAAATACACGCTCGAAGATGCTGACCCTGCTGCGCAAGTGTTCGTGAACAGCCGGCTGGCGGACACCAATTCGACTTGGCTGCTGCCTTATGACCGTCCCGTATATCTGAAGAACATCCTGTGGTACCGGGTTAACTCGCAAGAGGAGGTCTTGCAGTCCTTCGAGCTGACCGACTGGTTGTTTACTTGTGCCGTTGTCGATCGCGACAAGCAGGTGGGGGACTATCGATATTTCCTCGATCATTCGGAAGAGCATGACGGTATGGTGCTGCATATATCCGCTTCCGACCCGCAGCATTTCAAAGCTGCAGTAATACCGCGGCTTATGGAGCTGCTGGGAGACGATTTGGAGATTGTCGATTGAGGAGCGTGCGTGGTTGACCTTAGCGATGTCGCACATCGTTAACCTTCACATAAAGAGATCATATAAACGAAAAACAAACAAGACCCCTCGCAGGTCTTGTTTGTTTTTCGTTCAAGCGTTATATCGCATAGCGATTATGCAAAGTCTCCGCCATTTCGCGGACCTGTTCCGCCGTCGGCAGGATCAGGCTGCCTACAGGAGGCTGCCCCGCCTGCGCTGCCTTGATCACCTGCTTCACGGCAGCCGCGAAAGCATGCGATGCCTCTTGGCCAAGGCCTGCCAATTCCTCCAGGCTGGCCGTGCTGCCGTCAGTCACTATCGGAAAGTCTGCGGCAGCCGCCCCGGGAGCCGCAATATCATAGAACGAGCGGACAAGCCGGGCGCGCTCCGCCCCGGAGCCCTCCGCTACGATAAAGGCTTGAATGATAATCGCATGAGCCTGACGGCGCTGGGCGATGCCGCAGAACTTGTAGCCGCCGATGCTCAGGTCGAAATCGCCGGGGCAATAAGCTCCGCCGATCTCGCCCTTGTCGACCTGCCGGCCAGTTCCCTGCAGGGCCAGGCGGATAAGCTCGTACATTTGCTCGAAGTTGTCCTGAAAGTGGAAATCGAGCACATCGCTCTTTGGCAATATTAATGACAGGTTCACGACTCCTGTATCCAGCGGAACCGCAGCCCCGCCCGAATTGCGGACGGCGGTTGCCCAGCCGGCAGTCTCCAGCAGGTCCCGGGCCGTTCCGGCACCCGGCAGGCGGCTGTCGCGCAGACCCATGATGAAGGCGCGCGGATGGCGCCAGAGATGGCATACCGCCGGTCCGCCGCGGCCCGTGCTTCTGCACAGCAGCTCGTCCAAGGCAAAGGCATACAACGGATTTTCCTCCGAGAAGTCGTTCATCCGATCAAGCAGAACGAGTCCGCGTTCTCCCAGCTGCTCTATTGCGCTCCATTTCATACCGTTCACTTTCCCCTCTGCCTAAATCCATTCCAATTCCAATATTCCCATCATACTGATCCCTTGCGAGGATGACAAGGCATGCCGGCCGTTGTCATATATCCGCTGCTGCCTGCCGGGTACAGCCTGTACGCGGGGAGAGCTCTATGAATATACTGCTCCTAAGCGATGCAAGCTGATAGGTCGGAGGATGATTTGCCGGTGAGTAATATGAAGACGATTTTGGAGGCGCTGCCTCCACGCCAGGTCAACAATAAACTGTTTATTGGTCCTTATACGATGGGCACGCCAATCGTATTGTCGTGGACGGAAAATACGATTGCCACAATCGGCAGGTTTTGTTCGGTGTCGAACACCGCGACGATATTTTTGGGCGGCAACCATCATTATGAGTGGGTCAGCACGTTTCCTTTTACCGCTTTTATGACGCAGTACTTTACGGAGGGTGCCAAGACTAACGGCAATGTGACGATCGGCAATGATGTCTGGATCGGTCATTACGCTACGATTTTGTCCGGGGTAACGATTGGCCATGGAGCTATTGTAGGCACGCATGCGCTGGTGACAAAGGATGTTCCTCCTTACGCGATTGTCGGCGGCAATCCTGCCCGCGTTATTAAATACCGCTTCCCGCCCGACGTCATCGAGAGACTGATGCAGGTGAAGTGGTGGGATTGGGAAATTCCGCAGATTGAAGCAGCCGTTCCGCTGCTGCAGCAGGAGAATCTGAAGCCTTTCTTCCGTTATTGCGCGAGGCTTGGAAAATAAGCGAATGGTCAAAGAGCATGCCTTGCGGCGTGCTCTTTTTTACGGGGCCGGCATAAATACCCCATGGCGCGTGGCCGCTTCTGTTCGTCATGCCTCGACAAAGGTTTTTTTGCTGCCTTTATGCGGATTGCTACTAAGCTTATAAAAATGGGATTTACACCCTTTGTAAGTTCCTGTAAAATCCAAAGCAACGACGAAATTTGACAGCGGTTACATAATAGAAAAGCTTGATTATACCTGAGAGGGAACAAAGGGGTTGAGGAGAATGACGGATTCTGCTCATGAAGCAAGGGACTATGAGCCGCAAACGGCGGGTCAGACCCTGCTCCGGGTGGAAGGCTTGAAGCGAACGTTTGGCCGAGGCTCCGGCGCTGCAGTTGTCTTGCAGGGCGTTAATCTATCGATTGCGAGGGGGCGCCTAGTAGCGCTGAAGGGACGTTCCGGCTCCGGGAAAACCACGCTATTAAACCTGCTGGGAGCACTGGACCAGCCAACGGAGGGAACCGTAGATTTTGACGGCGTTGTGTTAAGCGGTCTGTCCGACAAGGCGCGGGGGGACATTCGGCGAACGCAGATGGGGCTGATTTTCCAATCGTTTGCGTTATTTCCGCTGATGTCCGCCTACGAGAATGTTGAGTTTGCGATGCGGATTGCGGGCGTTCCGGCCTCGGCCAGGAAGGAAGCGGCACTGCAGGCACTGGATTACGTCGGTCTTAAGCCGCGCATGCATCACCGTCCGTTCGAGATGTCCGGCGGCGAGCAGCAGCGAACCGCGATTGCCCGGGCAATTGCCCATAAACCTAAGCTTCTCCTCGCGGATGAGCCTACTGCGGAGCTAGACAGCCGGACCGGTCTGCATATTCTAAGCGTGCTGCGCGATCTGGTGCGCGAAGAGGGCATGACGGTCGTGATGACAACGCATGATCCGGCCATTATGGAAATCGTGGATGAAGTCTATGAATTGGAGGATGGAACCATTGTTGAAGCTTCGAAACTCTAGTTTGGCGATGTCACTAATCGTTAGTATGTCCCTGCTTGCAGGCTGTTCCCTTATTCCGGCTGAGGAAGAGCCGCTGAAGCCGCCGCTCGTAAAGCCGGCGGAGCAGAATTATTCGACCGAGCAGGTCAAGATGGGCGATATCCGCCGCGAGGTGAAGGGCTCGGGCGTGTTCGAATCAACGGCAAGCGAGCTGGCCCAATTCAAAGCGCAGGGCGGCCGGCTGAAGAAGCTGTACGTATCCTCCGGCGACACGGTGAAGAAGGGTGACGTGCTTGCCGAGCTTGCGGTAGACGGTCTGGATGTGCAGACGCTGGAGCAGAAGCTGGGGCTGGAGCGGGCAGACTTTGCGCTCAAGCAGGCGAAGAAGGGCGGCAATGAGCAGGAGATCCATATTGCGCAGCTGCAGCTGGAGATTGAGCAGTTGAAGCTGGACAAGCTGGAGCAGACGGCGGAGCAGAGCAAGCTGCGCGCAACGATGAACGGCCAGGTCGTGTTTGTCGAGGATATTGCGGAAGGGGATTTCGTGCAGCCGTATCAGACGCTGGTGCGGGTGGCGGATCCTTCGAAGCTGCGCTTTTCTTACCGTTCCTCGGATGCCGGCAGCATCGGCGAGGTTCAGGTCGGCATGAGCGCCGTCGTTACGGCCGGCAACAATTACGAAGCCATCGGCAAGGTTGTGCAGACCCCGTCTTCGGCGCCGCTCACAACGGATGCGGATTTGAAGGCGAAATACAGTAGCACGTTGTACGTGAACATAGACAAGCTTCCGGAGGATGCGGAGATCGGCTCAAGCGCGAACGTATCCATTGTTCTCGTCGAGCACAAGAATGTGGTTCTAATTCCGAAGAGCGGGCTGCGTTCCTATCTGGGCCGTACGTTCGTGCGCGTGCTGGACGGGAAGGCTTTGCGGGAAGTGGATGTTGAGGTAGGCATCCAATCGTCAACAGAGGTTGAAATTGCACGCGGGCTGAAGGAAGGCCAGACGATCGTTCTGAACTAATTCGTTATATACCACATTTTTGCGAAGTGGAGGCTTACCTGTGGCTTTATTGTCCATGATTGTGCGTAAAATGACGCAAAACAAATGGCTGGAGCTCAGCTTGCTGATCGGGCTTGTTATTACAGTCGGCTTAGTCTCGAGCATTCCGACGTATACGGAGGCCATTCTGTCCCGCATGCTGGTGAAGGAGCTGGAGGCCTCGCAGCTGAGCTCTTACCCGGGCACCATGAATATGCGGTTTACCTATATCGGGGTGAACAACGCAGAGCAGCGCATCAAGCAGATGCACAATAACGAGAAATTTATGCAGGAAAAAGTGCTCCCGCTTATTCCCGTTAATCTGATTGAGCGGACTTCCGATCTGATCACATCCGCTTTCGACCTTAGTGCCGAGCTGCCGCCTCCTCCGGGGGAAAAGAACAAGGTATACCGCACGAGCTTGGCCAGCGTTAAGGGTCTCGAGCAGCATATTAAGCTGGTCGACGGACGGATGCCGGCGGATAAGCCGGTGGACGGGGTGTATGAAGTTCTCGTGACGGAGAAAGGCTTAAATACGCTGCATACCGTACTGGGCTCGGTGTTTGTCTTCGAGGACGTGAACAAAACCAAGGTCAAGGTGAAGCCGGTTGGCATCATGACAAAGAAAGAGGATGACGATCTCTTCTTCCTGTCGCCGGATTTGGGGGGATTCACGAACTCGCTAGTCATGAACAGCGATGTGCTGGATAAGGAATTTATTCAGACGCACCGGCTGCTCGTGAATGCGAATTCCTGGCATATCGTACCGAAGTACGAGGATCTGGAGCTTCGCAATATTGACCGTTATTTGCAGGCGGCAGAGCTGATGAGGGCACAGGTGAAGTCTAACTATCACTACACGCTCGAAGCGCAGTACGTCGATGTCATCGATCGTTACTTCAAGAGCTCCGAAAACCTGCGGATTCTGATGTGGTCGCTGAACGTACCGGTCTTGGCCATGCTTGGCCTGTATGTCTTTATGGTGTCGAACCTGATTACGAACCGGCAGAAGAACGAGATCGCCGTTCTGCGCAGCCGCGGCGCTGCCCGCTGGCAGATTATGCTGTCCTATTTGGCGGAATATACGCTGCTTGGCGCTATAGCCGTTGCCGCGGGACCGCCGCTTGGACTGTTCCTGACCAAGGTGCTGGGCTCCTCGAACGGCTTCATGTCCTTCGTCCAGCGTTCCGGCATCCGCGTCCATCTGAACAGTGAAGTGTATATGTATGCCGCGGCGGCGGCGGTCACTGCCCTGATTGTTATGCTTGTACCGGTTATCTTCGCGACCAAAACGACGATTGTCGGCCACAAGCAGCAGATGGCGCGCATGCAGCAGACGCCGTTCTGGCATAAGCTGTTCCTTGATGTGATTGCCCTTGCCGTTTCCTTGTACGGTCTTAAGGTGTTCCATGAGCGGATGAAGACGCTGCAAACCTTGGGGCTGGATAATGAGGCGCTCCATATCGATCCGCTGCAATTTGCCGTGCCGGCGTTATTTATTCTTGGCGGAGGCATGCTGCTTCTTAGGGTATATCCTTATTTCCTGAGACTGATCTACTGGATCGGGCGCAGGTGGTGGCCGCCCTCCATGTATGCGACCCTCATTCAGGTGGGCCGTTCGAGCGCAGGCTACCAGTTCCTGATGGTGTTCCTGATGATGACGATCGCAACCGGGATGTTTAGCGCGAGCGCCGCCCGCACCATCAATCATAACTCGGAGGACCGGATCCGGTATTCAAGCGGCGCGGACGTCGTGCTGCAGGCGAATTGGCCAAATGACAAGCCGCCGGAGACGCCGGGTGGAGGGCCGCAGCAGGAAGCGGCCGTAACGCTCACCAAACCGGTTATCCATTATACGGAGCCGCCATTTGAGCCTTATACGAAGCTGGCGGGCGTCGACGCCACGGCAAAAGTATTGATACATGACAATGCGTCCTACAGTACCGAAAAAGGCTCCGGCTCAGCCAAGCTGATCGGCATTGATACGGATGAATTCGGTCAGACGGCCTGGTTCCGTGACGGCCTGCTCGATTATCCGTTTTATGAGTATTTGAACCTGATGGCTGCGGCGCCTAATGCGGTGCTGATCTCCAAGACATTGGCCGATGAAGAGGAGCTGAAGACCGGAGATACGGTCTGGGTAGGCTGGGAAGGCATAGATATGCAGCCGTTTGTCATCTATGCGGTGGTCGATTATTTCCCGACCTTTAATCCGAATCCGCGCGACGCGGAGACCCCTGCGCCGAAATTGATTGTTGGCAGCCGCCAGCAGATTCAGACCTATTTGTCGCTTGAGCCTTATCAGGTATGGCTGAAGATGAAGCCGGACGCAAGCATAAATGACCTTTACCGGGATATTGAGGACAAGAATTTGGCTATCGTCGATATTGCCGACATGAGAAGCAAGCTGAATACAGCCAAATCCGATCCATTCCTGATGGCGGTGAACGGTACGTTAACGCTTGGCTTTATCATCTCGCTTGTTATCAGCTTTGCGGGCTTCCTGCTCTATTGGACCTTAATTCTGCGCGGACGGATGCTGCAAAACGGCATTATGCGGGCGATGGGCTTGTCGCTGCGCCAATTGATCGGCATGCTGACCGTCGAGCAGCTGCTGACGTCCGGAGCGGCGATTGTCATTGGTCTGGCGACGGGATTAACGACAAGCCGGCTGTTTGTCCCTCTGTTCCAGAATGCCTTTGATGCGCAGAAGCTGGTGCCGCCGTTCCGGGTGATGGTAGATCCGATCGACTCTATCCGAATCTATATCTTCGTTGGGTCAACGATATTAATCGGGCTTGTTATTCTGGGCTACATGCTCTCGCGCCTCAAAATTCATCAGGCTATTAAGCTGGGGGAGGATTAAGCGTTGATACACTGCGAAGGTTTGGTCAAAATCTACAAGGCAAACGAGCTGGAAGTGTTCGCGCTGCAAGGCCTTGACCTCCATGTGGAGGCCGGCGAGCTGATGGCGATTATCGGCAACAGCGGCAGCGGCAAATCCACGCTTCTGAATATGCTGGGCGGTCTCGACCGCCCGACAGCAGGCAGTCTGACGGTGGACGGCAAGGATTTGATGAAGTTCAAGGAACGGGATTTCGTAAAGTACAAAAGGGAAAGCGTTGGCTTCGTCTGGCAAAATAACGCCAGAAACCTTATTCCCTATCTGACGGCTCAGCAAAATGTCGAGCTGCCGATCCTGCTGAACGGCCGCCGCAAGCAGCAACGGGCGCGCGAGCTGCTCGAGGCGGTGGGATTGTCCCACCGCGCCCATCATAAGCTGCAGCAGCTGTCCGGCGGGGAGCAGCAGCGGGTGGCAATCGCCATCGCGCTGGCGAACCATCCCCGGCTGCTGCTGGCCGATGAGCCAACCGGATCGGTGGATACCAAGATGGCAGCGCAAATTCTCGAGCTGTTCCGCAAATTAAACCAGGAGCTTGGTCTTACGGTTGTTATCGTTACGCATGATCCGGAGCTTGCGCGCAAGGTTGACCGCGTGGTAGCGATCCGCGACGGCAAAATCTCTTCCGAGATGCTTCGCCGCAAATCGTATATCGAGGAGCTTGCCGAGCTGGAAGAGGACGAGGCGGAGGAATCCCATGTCGAGTATGCGGTACTCGACAAAGCCGGCCGCCTCCAAGTGCCACATGGCTATCTGGAAGCGGCCGGCTTCAAGGATCATCGCAAAGCAAGAGTACAGCTGGAGAACGGCAGAATTATGCTGTCCCCGCCAGAGGAGGGCTAAGGGGGAGACGGATTTCGACGCTGGTTCCAACGCCCGTCTTGCTGCTGTACAGGATATTTCCTTTATGATGCTGGATAATTTGTTGACTGATCATAAGGCCGAGGCCGTTGCCCTCGGCCTTTCGCGTGAAGAAAGGCTCGCCAAGCCTAGCCAAATCCTCTTCGGGGATGCCGATTCCCTGATCCTTGATCCGAATCAGAATGTCCTGCTCCGACTCGCGAACAAGCTCCAGCGTCAGCTCCCCGCCATCCGGCATGGCCTCCATGCCGTTCTTCATCACATTAACAAGCACTTGCTTCAGCTGGTTGGACTCGCATCGAAGCGGCGGAATGCCAGGCTCGAGGCGGGTGATGATTTGGACATTGTGGATGTTGGCCTCGGAATCCAGCAGGACAACGATATCATTCATAATGCCATACAGATCGGCCTCCTGGTACCGATCAGCCTGCGGCTTCGCGAACACCAGAAACTCGCTGACAATCAGGTTAATCCGGTCCAGCTCGGAGAGCATAATGTTCAGGTACGATCGGTCGAGCTTGCCATCCTTCTGAAGCAGCTGAACGAAGCCGCGCAGAGTAGTGAGCGGATTGCGGACTTCATGGGCTACGCCCGCCGCAAGCTGTCCAACCACGGAGAGCTTCTCCGAGCGCCGCAGAATCTCCTCGGTCCGCTTGCGCTCCGCGATATCCCGGGTAATGGATGCATAAGCGACGATGCGGCCTTGATCATCCTTGATTCCCGACAAGGTAATGCTGACCTCGATCGGCATGCCGTCCTTGCCGTACAGAATGGTTTCGTAATCCGTCACCTGTCCTCCGTTCAAGACGATTATACCCTTCTCATGAAGCTCGGTTAGAATCTCCGGCGTAAACATCGGCAGCTTCTGACCCACGGCTTCCGCCAGCGTCCAGCCGAACATCGCTTCAAATGCTTTGTTTGTTTGAATGGTCCTGCCTTCAAGGTCAACCACATGGATGGAATCGGAGGTATTATTGACGAAGGACTCCAAATATTGCTGCGTATGCAGGAGCTCCTTGGCTGCCGCGGTAAGCTGCGCCTGGTAGCTGTGCAAATTCGTGCTCATGGCGTTCACCTGCGAGGCCAGCGCCCCGAACTCGTTGTTGCTGTCGAGCACGATCTGCTCGCCAAAGTTGCCGCGCGAGATGTGGTGAACCCGATGCATAATCATCTCAAGCGTTCGGATCATAATTCCGGCAATGAAGGAGCTGGATGCAACGGCGGCCGCCATTAAGCCCAAGGAGATCAGAACCTGTATCAGAAGCTGGCGGTACAGAGGTTCTTTTATCGCGGCATAATCGAAATTGACCACGATAACGGACTTGCTTGTTCCGGACATCGGGATAAAGCTCTTCATGACTTTTTCGCCTTCAATCATGGCTTTGGTTGTCACAATGCCGCCGGTCTGATCGGCTTTCATCAGGTTGTTGTAATCATGCACGTCTATGTAGTTGTACTGTCCGAATATCATGCTTTGATTATCCAGCTTGTACGGAGTTACGGTTTCATTGAGAGCCAGGACCTGAGGATCTTTATAAAAGGCGGGGTTAAAACCCGATACCTCAAGAATGGACGGATTATCCTCAATCAGCTGCTGTGCAATGGCATCGCTGCTCTTCAGGTTCTCCAGATTAAAGAAAGCGCCGGCATGAACAATCGGATTAATCAGGTAATTGTATTTGTCATTATAATAAAAGCCGAGTTTGTTGACGTCGTTGAGGTCTGAAGGGATGATCGTAATCGGAGGCGACCAGAAGTGATTCAGCTTCTGTCCCTGGGGAATGATGACCTGGCGCAGCTCAAACAGCTGACTAAAGGCGGTATACCAATAGCCTAAAGCTTTGGAGCTTGCTCCGATGGCCTTCGGATTCGATGATTTCTGAGCGGTAATATCGTCTCCGTCCTTCGCCCACAACGTAATGTAATCAACGCCAAGATCCCGGCTCAGCCTGTCCAGCTGCTCATTGCTGACATTGGCAATATCGGGGTCAAGCTTTGTTTGCGCGGAAATGGCGGCAAGCCGGAGCTTCTCGCCAACGGAGTCCTCGATAAGCTGTTTGGATTTCTGTGCGGCGTCCAGCGTCTCGCCGATCTGCTTGGCCACGCCGATCATTTGACGCTCTGCGTCCTTTTTCAGTTGGGAAGAAGTCGAGAAGTAGTAAATCGAAAGATTCAGACTTAGTATGACAATAACAGTCAAAGATATAAACCAGGCCAGCTTGGTCTTGATCGACAAACGGTATTCCTCCTGAAGGTTTTGCACAGCAATAGGATTATTTTACATATGAAATCTAGTATATCGCAGTTGGGAAGGCGCGAACATAGCAGATTATGTCGAAAGTCCTTATTCTCAATAATTGGAAGAGGAGCGGTAGGTTTAATAGGGGAAGTGGAGAATGAAAAAGGAGCAGCCTTCGTCCTAAAGGCAGCTCCTTACGCGTTTATTGTTCCTTGCGGCGCATCACCAGCGCGGCAGCCCCTACAATGATGAGGGCAATGGCGAGGAACGGACGTACGACCTCCACTTGATTGAGGAATGAACCAAGCGAGAATACCGCGAAGAACAAGAGTCCAAGCACGACTAGAATATTGATCGGAATCAGCAGCCACTTGTTCCGGTTGCCGAACCAGTAGAACTCGAAGAGGCCTGCAGCGACCGCGATAATAAAGCCGGGCCACATGTAGACCCAATTATCGAACAGCATGGCGATCTGCGACGTCACGCCGGACACCAGCAGGATACCGCCGGGGATCAGGACGCCAATGCCTTTGCGGCCGGTCATCGAGAAATATAGCCAGTGGAAAAACAATCCCAGCGGGATGACGAATAAGCTTGGCCAGAAGTAACCGAATAGATTGCCCGGGCCAAAGTTCGTTCCTTTATTCAACAGTAAGTATGCACCAAGAAGAATAAAAACAGGGCCAAGAATGGACCTTTTATTCATTGCGCTCATCTCCTTTAGGTACAGCATATCATGCTGTTTTTTAGAAGTCCTCATTCTTTAGGTCACAACTGGAACCCGACTAAAGTCCAGTCCTGTAAAAAATTCGTCGTATTAGTCATAATCTCACAGATTACGACATTTTACACCTCTTGTAGGATTCTATGAAAGCGCTACAATTAAGATATAAATGAGTAGGAGGTGAGCACGATGAGCCATGAAGAAGAAATCGTTCAAGCAGCGGAGGAATCCGTAGAAGAAGTGGCAGCGGCTGAAGAAGCTGCTGAGGAAATTGCTGAAGAGGTTGTAGCGGCTGCCGAAGAAGAGGCGGTTGAAGCAGCTGAAGAAGAAGCGGCAGTAGCTGAAGAAGAGGCTGCAGTTTCTGAAGAAGCAGAGGCAGATGCTGAAGAAGCATCCGATGACGAAGCAGAAGAACAATGATTACGGTCATTTTACAAATAAACTAATCAATAATCCCCTTCGGGTCCGAAGGGGATTATTTTCGTTCTAGACCCTTATAGTATTTGCATGTAAGCTTGTCGCTTTGGTATGCTCTTTATTAATCACCACATAAGGGAGAAGCACAGATGATTACGATTAAAACTGGAGCGGAAATTAACCGCATGCATGAAGCCGGCAAAATTTTGGCCGAAATCCATAGACAAATTGCCAAGCTGATCGCCCCGGGCATTACGACCCATGAGATTGACCAATTTGCCGAGAAGCTGATGAAGCAACACGGCGCAACGCCTGAGCAGAAGGGCTATAAAGGCTATCAATACGCTACCTGCGCATCCATCAACGATGTGATCTGCCATGGCTTTCCGAAGAAGGAGAAGCTGAAGGAAGGCGACATTGTAACGATCGATATGGTCGTTAACTTAAACGGCTGGCTGGCGGACTCCGCATGGTCGTATGCGGTGGGCAATGTCTCCGAGGAAGCGGACCGCCTGCTGCGCGTAACCAAAGAGTCGCTGTACAAAGGCATCGAGCAGGCCATTGCAGGCAACCGGATTGGCGATGTGTCCCATGCGATCCAGGTTTACGCCGAGGCCGAGGGCTTCTCGGTCGTCCGTGACTTTATCGGTCATGGCATTGGCCAAGAGATGCATGAGGATCCGCAGGTTCCGCATTACGGGCCGCCAAACAAAGGTCCGCGCATTAAGGAGGGCATGGTCTTCACGATTGAGCCGATGCTTAATGTGGGTACCTACCAAATGAAGATTGACCAGGACGGCTGGACGGCGCGTACAAGAGACGGCAAGCTGTCCGCGCAGTATGAGCATACGATTGCCATTACAGCGGACGGTCCCATCATTCTGACTGAGCAATAAATCGCAAAGCTGCGAATAAGGGGATATTCGTCCCGGCGGTGCACACCGCCTAAGGCGATGTCTCCTTTTTGTTTTTTTAACATCTGTTCACCCCTCCTCCTGAACGAAAGAAAACCTTACATAATTAGTAATAAAATTACAAAATAATTGCGTGACAATTCAGATTTATTATCCTAAAATGAGGAAAATGATGCCGCCTGCATCCAATCATTCCAACATTATGTCAGGTGAACATCAACAAATAGGGCTAAACAGGGAGGATTTCGTTTGGTGAAGTCAAGAAACCGGGCATGGAGACGAGCTATCGCAACAGCAGTGACGGTTGGTTTAACGGTTATGCCGTTTGCCGCATTGGCGTCTGCGGCGGGAGGCAGCGGGGCAACCGTTCAACTGCGGATACTGGAGACGACCGACCTGCACGTGAACATGGTGAACTATGATTATTTTGCGGACAAGCCGACGGATGAGTACGGATTCGCCAAGACGGCGACGCTGATCAAGCAGGCGCGGGAGGAAGCGCCGAACAGCCTCCTGTTCGATAACGGGGACTTGATTCAGGGCAACCCCCTGGGCGATTATGTGGCGACGGTGGATCCGCTGCAGCAGGGGGAGACCCATCCCGTGTACAAGGCGCTTAATCTGCTGGATTATGATGCGGGGAACATTGGGAACCATGAATTCAATTACGGCCTCGATTTTCTGAAGACTTCGCTTGGCGGAGCGGATTTTCCTTATGTGAATGCGAATGTGTATATCGATGACGGCGATAAAGACGAGACAAACGACAAGAACTATTTCACCCCTTATCTTATTCTCGACAAGGAAGTAAAGGATGAGAGCGGCGCCGTTCATAAGCTGAAGGTTGGCGTGATCGGCTTTGTGCCTCCGCAGATTCTGCAATGGGATAAAGCGAAGCTGGAAGGCAAGGTTATCACCAAAGACATCGTAAAGACAGCGGAGAAGTTCGTGCCTGAGATGAAAGCGAAGGGCGCCGATGTTATCGTCGCCATCCCGCATTCCGGGTTTGAGGATATTCCGCAGACAAATTTGATGGAGAACTCGGTGCTCTATCTGAGCAAAGTGAAGGATATTAACGCCATTTTGTTCGGCCATGCGCATAAAGTGTTCCCGGACAAGTCGTTTGAGGGCAAAGCGGGGGTTGACCTGACTAAGGGAACGATTAATGGCGTGCCGGCTGTAGAGCCGGGCTTCTGGGGAAATAATCTTGGCATTATCGACCTGACGCTGCAACTGAACGACGGCAAATGGACGGTTGCGGATTCGAAGACAGCCGTGAAGCCCATCTACGATGCGGTGAACAAGAAGCCGCTGGTAGATGCGGATCAGGAGGTGCTGGACGCGGTAGCGGAGGATCATCAGCATACGCTTGATTATGTGCGCGGACCGGTAGGGACAACCACGGCGCCGATCAACAGCTTCTTCGCCCTGGTGCAGGACGATCCGTCCATCCAGATCGTGACGAATGCGCAGAAATGGTATGTGGAAAAGCAGCTTCAAGGTACCGACTATGAAGGTATTCCGGTGCTGTCGGCAGGCGCGCCGTTCAAGGCGGGCGGACGCCAAGGCCCTGCTTATTACACCAATATTCCGACTGGCAGCATCGCCATTAAGAACGTAGCCGATCTGTATCTGTATTCCAATACGGTGAATGCCGTGCTTGTAACGGGCGCAGAGCTGAAGGAATGGCTGGAGTGGTCGGCGGGCCAGTTCAATACGGTTAACCCGGCATCAACGGAGAAGCAGGAGCTGATTAACTTCGACTTCCCGACGTATAACTTTGACGTTATTGACGGAGTGACGTACCAGATCGACGTATCAAAGCCTGCGAAGTATACAGCGACAGGCACCTTGTTAAACGCGGATTCCAGCCGGATTGTGAACCTCAAATACGACGGAAAGCCGATTGATCCGGCGAAAAAGTTCGTTGTTGCCTCGAACAATTACCGTGCATCGTCGAGCAAATTCGCGAACCCGGACGGAAAGAGGATCATCCTTGCTTCGCCGGACGAGAACCGTCAGGTTATCATTGATTACATCCGTTCGTTCAAGACGATTAATCCGTCCGCGGACGGCAACTGGTCGCTTGCTCCAATCAACGATAAGGTGAACGTGGCCTTTAAGACATCGCCCGACGCAAAAGCCGCAGCGGGAGCGATCAAGTCGCTTTCCTACGTTGGCGCTACCGAGGACGGTTATGCGGAATTCAAGCTGAGCTTTGCCGCGCCGGCAACGACAGTGCCCGAGCCTCCGGCGAAGCCGGATCCAAAGCCTGAGCCAAAACCCGATCCAAAGCCGGAGACTCCGGCCGATATCGTCTATATCGTGAAGAAGGGCGATACGTTATGGGCGATTGCCAATAAATACGGCACAACCTGGCAGAAGCTTGCGAAGCACAACAAGCTGAAGAATCCGAATCGGATCTACGTCGGCCAAAAGATTCTTATCCCGGCGGGCAAATAAGGCGGTATGAACACAAGATGACTCCCGATTAAGTTGGGGAGTCATCTTTTTTGTTGACCCGATCGCTTGTATATGCCGTGCTTCTGGCCGGAAGCGCGTTCAGCCTGCTCCCGTTAATCTGGTTATTGCGCAGCGCGTTTATGGATATGGGGCAGATCTTCGAGATGCCGCCGGTGTGGATTCCGAATCCCATCCGCATCTCGAATTTTTCGGACGCGCTAAAGACGCTGCCGTTCGGGAAGTTTTTATCAACACGTTTATTATTGTCATCCTGACCATGGCGGGCGTGGTTATCACGTGTTCGATCAGCGCCTACAGCTTCGCGCGCATGAAATGGCGGGACCGCGATCTGATGTTCGCGCTTCTGCTGTCGAGCATGATGCTGCCTTACGCGGTTACGCTTATTCCTTCGTTTATCGGCTGGAGCAAGAGTGGGCTGACGAATACGTTTGTTCCTCTGATCGCGCCGGCTTAGTTCGGAGGAGGAGCCTTAAATATCTTCCTGATCGCAGATCGTCGTTGGCCTGGTTACCTTTTTGGGCTCCTGGAATGATTTCCTTGGACCGCTTGTATATTTGAACAGCGAGTCCAAATATACGCTTGCATTGGGACTTCAGCAGTTTAAAGGCATGTATGCGACGGAATGGCATCTGATGATTGCGGCGGCAACGGTTGTGCTGGCTCCGGCGATTATCGTATTCTTTACAAGACAGAGGTATTTTGTGGAAGGCATTACTTTAACGGGCATTAAAGGATAAATAACGAAATGGAGCGATCAGAATGCAGGAACTGTATTTGCGCAAAGAGGGAACTTCCCACCGGGAATCCAGCTGGGACAAAACCGGCGGCAATCGGGATTTCATGGAGATCAAAGCAGGGACTACCGCAGTTATCTCGGACATTCGAGGACCGGGCATTATCAAGCATATCTGGATGACTATAGGTGCCCGCGACAAGTATGCATTCCGCAAAGTGCTGATCCGCATGTATTGGGACGGAGAGGCCGAGCCTAGCGTGGATTCGCCGGTTGGAGATTTCTTCGGGGTTGGGCACGGCGTGGCCAGCCATTACGTCTCGATGCCGCTTAACATGATTACGACCCAAGGCGTAGTGGAGAATAAAGCGGCCATGAACTGCTTCTTCGAAATGCCTTTTCGCCAAAGCGCGCGGATCGAAATCGTAAACGAATGCGAGAACGATATAGTGCTATACTTCTATGTGGACTACGTGAAGCAGCCGGTATCCGACGACAGTTTCTATTTCCACGCCTCGTGGAGAAGAGAGAATCCGACCAAGGGGGCGGCCGATCTGGACCGGCTTAAGGCGGAGCATGACCGGCAGAGCAAGCCCCACTACGCGCATGACGAAAAGGTAAGCGAGATCAAGAATTTAACCGGCGATGACAACTACGTTCTGCTGGATGCCGAAGGCGAGGGCCATTACGTAGGCTGCAACCTCAGCATCGATCACATTAACCCCGTTCCGGGCTTCAGCTGGCCGGGCGAAGGCGACGACATGTTCTTCATTGACGGAGAGCCTTGGCCGCCGCGCCTGCACGGCACGGGAACGGAGGATTACTTCTGCGCCGCTTGGGGTTATCCGTCCGGCCACTATTATGCGCCTTACCACGGCTTATCGCTGTACGCGCCAATCCGCGAGAACGGCGATGCCTGGAAGGAGAGCAACACGATCTCATTCAACGATTATTCCGGCAAAATGACGCAGTACCGCTATCACATCACCGATCCGATCATCTTCCGAAAATCGATTCGCTTCAGCATTGAGCATGGGCACGGGAACGCGCAGTCTAACGACTATTCTTCGGTGGCTTATTGGTATCAGCGTGAACCGCATAAAGCTTTCTCCGAGATGCTGCCCGTGGAGCTTCGCCTGCCGCTTGCCGAGAAGGAAAGCGCAAGACGCTTCTACCGGACATTCTAATTTTGGGGAACTGCCTTCAGGTGAAGGCGCGGTGAATCTCCGGATTTTTGCGGACCAGTCGATTGTCGAGGTATTCGCGGATGACGAAACATGCCTGACCGCAAGAGCTTACCCATCCTTGGAAGACAGCGATGGCACTGCGCTCGGCGGCAGCGGCGGGCTGCTTGTCTCCAGATTGGACATCTGGAAGATGAACGCGGCGGATATCCGGTCCAAGGTTTAAATACGAATTGCCGAAAAAAACAGCCTCCGGGCTGTTTTTTTTGTTGATGAATTGGCTCGGCAGGTTTACGCTAGGCGTAAGGACAACATGCCGCTGGCCGCGGCAGGAATGGGAGAACCAAAAGCGATGACAGGCAGGGACAGCGCCAAACGGCGTAATGTAGGCATCTTTGCGCATGTTGATGCCGGGAAAACAACAACGACAGAGCATATGCTGTTCGTCAGCGGACGAACGCGCGCGCTTGGCAGCGTAGATGCGGGAACGGCGCTTACGGATTGGTTGGACGTGGAGAAGGAACGGGGGATCTCCGTACGGGCGGCAACAACGTCATTTGTATGGCAGAATACGAATATTAACCTTGTGGATACGCCGGGGCATGTCGATTTCTTATCGGAGGTCGAGCGCTCCCTGCGGGTGATGGACGGCGCCGTGCTGATTCTGTCGGCTGTTGAAGGCGTGCAGGCGCAGACGGAGATGATCTGGAACGCGCTGCGCAAGCTTCGTATTCCAACCATTGTTTATATTAATAAAATGGATCGTGTCGGAGCAGACCGGGAGGCCGTACTGCGCGATATTCGCAGTTACTTGTCGCCGGATATAATAGAGGTGCAACGTCCGCTCGGAAGCGAGCAGCAGTTCGCGGGCTCCGAGGATCTTTGGAAGCAAGGTGCGGATGAAGCGGCTTTTACCGCGTTAGTGGAAGCCGTTGCCGAGCGGGATGAGGAGCTGCTTCAGCGCTATATAAGCGGTGAAACGGAAGATTGGAAGAACCATGCGGCCGGTATGACGAAGCGGGCGGAGCTTTTTCCCGTAGTATATGGGGCATCGGGCAAGGGTATTGGCGTAACGGAGCTGATGGATGCCATTATCGATTACTTGCCGGAGCCTGGCGGAGATCGGGAGGGGTCGCTGTCGGGTATTGTGTTCAAGATCGAACGCGATAAGACGATGGGGCGAATGGCATTCGTGCGGCTCTATGAGGGAACGATGCGCAACCGTGACGTGATCCGGAATTATACGCAAAATATCGATGAAAAGGTGACGCAGATCCGCAAGGTGGAAGGCAGCCGTTCCGAGGATCTGGGCATGCTGGAAGCCGGCGATATCGCGGCGGTATGCGGGATGTCGCATGTTCGGATTGGCGACATTATCGGGGTTCCCGATGCGGTGCCCGAGGAAGTTCGGCTTGCGGTACCGCTCTTGACGGTGCAGGCTCATTGGGCGGATCAGCAGCAGTATCCGGCCATGGTGCAGGCTTTGCAGGAGCTGTCGGACGAGGATCCGCTGCTCGATGTGCAGTGGCTGCAGGAGGAACGGGAGCTGCATGTGAAGGTGATGGGCCCGATTCAGCTGGAGATTCTGGCCAGCGTGCTCGAGAACCGTTACGGTCTGCAGGTGAGATTCGGACAGCCTTCGGTTATTTACAAGGAGACGCCAAGTCAGCCGGGCGAGGGCTATATTGCTTATCTGATGCCGAAGCCTTGCTGGGCGATTCTGCGGTTCCGCA
This sequence comes from Paenibacillus glycanilyticus, assembly GCF_023715145.1. Lineage (GTDB taxonomy): Bacteria > Bacillota > Bacilli > Paenibacillales > Paenibacillaceae > Pristimantibacillus > Pristimantibacillus glycanilyticus_A. The sequence continues at coordinate 365,976 of NZ_JAMBNP010000003.1, forward strand.
TCGAGCCTGGCGAGCGCGGAAGCGGCTTGCGCTATGAGGCATTCGTCCGCTCGGAGGATTTGCTTCCCCAATATCAGAATGAAGTGGCAAGACGCGTGCCGGAGGCCCTGCAGCAAGGGCTGAAGGGCTGGGAGGTCGTTGACCTCAAGATCACGTTGATCGAAGGCCAGCATCATGTGTGGCATACGCATCCGCTGGATTTCGCCGTGGCGACGCCGATGGGCATTATGAACGGACTTGCCTCGGTCGGCACAACGCTGCTGGAGCCGGTGCTTCAGTTCCGCATCGTTGTCCCGGAGGAGAACGGCGGCCGCGTCATGAACGACCTGAGCCTGATGCGCGGCTCGTTTGACGCGCCAACGCTGCATGGCGACAGGCTTATTATCGAGGGACGCGTACCGGCGGCAACCTCGCTCGAGTATCCGATGGAGCTGAACTCGCTCACGAAAGGAAGGGGCACGATCGCAACCTTCTTCTCCGGGTATGAGGAATGCCCGCCGGATGTGACGGCGGAGCGGACCCGCCGCGGCGTCAATCCGCTTGACCAGTCGAAATATATATTAAGCGTGCGCAAGGCGCTGCAAGGCTAGTTCGTTAGTAGACGAAGCGAATTAGCAGCAGAGTGACGGCCGACAGCAGAACGGTTGTTGCCGCCATGGCAGCTAGCGGTCTTATCGCCTTGGTTCGCAGGGCGCGGAGATCTACGTTAAGGCCAAGACCTACCATGGCCATCGCAAGCAGGAAACCCGGAGCCTGCTGAAGGAAAGCCATGGCAGGTACCGGGATTTCCATTGCGGTACCTGGCGTCAGGCTGCCATATACGCTCATGAGGACAAAACCGATAAGAAACCATGGGAAGGCAACGGTTGTTCCAGGCGACAAAGTGCCGCGGCGTTTCATGATCAGCACGAGAATGAAGCTGACGGGGACAAGGAGCAGCACGCGGCTAAGCTTTGCCAGCAGACCGGCTTCAACAGCTTCCTGACCGGCAGCGCTTGCCGCAAGCGGCACATGCGCGATCTCGTGCAGGGTAAGGCCGCTCCAGACGCCGTATTGGATCTCCGTCAGAGGAAGCACGGGAAGCAGCGCCGTATAGCCGATTGCGGCAATCGTGCCAATCAAGGCAATTAATCCGGCTCCGGCGGCGGTATCATCGTCCCGTGCTTTCAAGATGGGCGAGACGGCTGCAATTGCGGCTGCGCCGCAAATGCCGGTGCCGATGCCAAGCAGGAGCGACAGCGGGGTATCGGCCTTCAGCTTGCGGGCAATAAGCAGCATGCAGCCGATGGCGAAGGCCACGGTGACCGCTCCTTGAAGCAGAAGCGCCGGTCCTTGATGGAGCAATGTGCCGATGTTGAGCCGAAGACCGCATAATATAATAGCTAGCTTAAGCAAATGCTTGGAAGCGAATTGAATGCCTGCCCGAAGCCTCTCCGGGTAACCGATAAACTGACGGGCAATGATGGTTCCGGTCAATGCCAGAGCCATTTGTCCGATATGATCTAGTCCCGGCAGGCGGGCCAGCCCATATGCGGCGGCAGCAATGGCTGCCGTCAGCATAAGGCCGGCAATCCGTTCGAGCAGCGGGAGGAAGCGTTTATTTTTAGGAACAAGAGCGTAGGGGATTAGCGTGTTCATCCGTATCACCTCGATGTTGTTGGTGGTTGATGGCTTAAGCTTACCCGACTCTTTACGATAAGAAAAATAAATAGTTATTATTATCATAATAATGAAATACTTATGATGGAGGCGTGGAGGGTTATGGATCAATCGTTACTCGTCTTTATGACTGTTGCGGAGAAGAATAATTTCACGCGTGCCGCGGAGGCGCTTCATATGACTCAGCCGGCGGTTAGCCAGCATATTCAGGCCTTGGAGAGCAGTATCGGCGCCAAGCTGCTCGATCGCAGCAATAAACACGTCCGTTTGAATAAGGCGGGGGAGATTGTTTACAGACATGGCAAGGAGATCGAGGGACTGTATACCCGCATGCAGCGTCTTGTTGACGATCTGATGCATACCGCAAGCGGAACGTTGACCATTGGGGCAAGCTACACCTTTGGCGAATATGTGCTGCCGCATGCGATCGCCTATTTGCAGGCGCATTATCCGATGATTAAGCCGACGATTACTATAGGCAATACGAAGGAGATCAGTTCGCTGGTAGCCGGCGGTCAGCTTGATATCGGCATTGTGGAAGGCGAGCTGGAGCATGAGCGACTGCATGCCGAGTCTTTTGCGAAGGATCGGATGTACGTAGTGGCGGCATCGTCGCATTCTCTTGGCCGGGTTCACGATACGAATGCCGCTAGCTTGCAGCAGGAGACCTGGATTGTCCGGGAAGAGGGCTCGGGGACAAGGGAAGTAACGGAGCGAATGTTTATGGAGCAGGGGGTGAATCCCGAGAACCGCATGGTATTTGGCAGTACGCAGATTATTAAAGAATCGGTCGAGGCTGGTCTTGGCATCTCGTTATTATCCCATTGGGCGGTCCGCAAGGAAATTGCGCTTGGCACGATCAGCAAGCTGACGGTAGGCGGAAGAGCGGTTGAACGGGACTTCACGCTGCTCACCGGACTTCATCAGCAGCATACAAAGGCAGCCGAGTTGTTTATCGATATTTTGCGGGAGCGGAAGGGCTGGCCGGAACAGCCTTAACCGTTCAACGAACAAGGGACCCTTCCTCGCAAGCCGATGGCTGACAGGAAAGGTCCCTTGTTCTACAATGCCGGAGGAATCTGCTTTACGATAAACGGTACAGCGCAAACGGCTCCCCGTTCCGGAACGGACGGCTTAACGTATCCAGTTCTTCTAATGCGGCAGCATCAAGCGGCAGTTCAACGCTGCCTAAGTTATGCTCCAGCTGTTCGGTGCTTGTTGCTCCTACGATAACGGTGGAAACAGCCGGCTGCTTCATCAGCCAAGCCAGCGACAGGACGCTGGCAGAGCAGCCCAGCTTGTCCGCCAGACCGCTGACCTGACGTCCGAGCGCAAGGTTATTCTCGTCGAAGAAACGGGTGAAGCCGGGGTTAGTCGCTGCGCGCGAACCGGCCGGGGCTGCTTCTCCGGAACGGTATTTGCCCGTCAGGATTCCGCCTGCCAGCGGGAAGTACGAAATAATGCCAACGCCTTGATCCAGGCATGCCGCAGCGAGCTCGCGCTCCGGCGTACGGTCCGCCAGCGAATAGCTTGTCTGCGTGGAGACGAACCGGTTCAGACCGAGACGGTCGCTGATCCCAAGAGCTTTCATCAGCTCCCACGCGGCATAATTGGAAGCGCCGATATAACGGACTTTGCCGGAGCGGACCATATCGTCAAGCGCGCGCAGCGTTTCCTCGAGCGGCGCCTCCGGATCAAAGGTATGGATTTGATAGAGATCAACGTAGTCGGTCTTCAGCCTCTTCAGGCTGTCCTCCAGCTCCAGCATCAGATGATAGCGGGAAGAGCCTCTGGCATTCGGGCCGTCTCCTCTTGCAAGGCCTGCTTTTGTTGCAAGCACGACATCATGGCGCCTGCCTTCCAGAGCGTTCCCGATGATGGATTCCGATGCGGTTGCCGAGTAAATATTAGCCGTATCGATAAAGTTGATGCCGCGGTCAATCGCGGTATGCAGAATGCGTGCCGAAGCGGCTTCGTCCGCGCGCGAGCCAAAAGAGTTCGTGCCAAGTCCCAGCGCAGACACCTTCAGTCCGCTTCCTCCCAGCCGTTTGTATAACATCGTGATCCCTCCATTTATGGTTTTTGGATAAATTCGTTGCAGATAGTATAGCAAAACGTACGGAATGGATGCTATATTTTTAGTAAGCTCGTACGTTATATTTGACATAAAAGTAAAGCGCTTACTTATACTAAATTAAGGGAGATTTAAGCTGTATCGATTATAGTAGCAGTATAGAGCAACATTTTGTCCGAAGGGGATGGGGGAAAATGACGCGTCTGCCAGTTACCTGCTCGATTATCGTACCGGTCTGCAATGACGAGGAAGCGCTGTTTGGCGCCTATAAGCGCCTGAAGCACATCATGAAGCCTGCCGCCATAAGTTATGAATTCATATTTGTGGATAATCACAGCACAGACCGTTCGGCTGAAATGCTGCGCGTCTTCTGCGCCGCGGATATCCGGGTCAGGGTTATCTATTTATCTGCCCGCGCAAGCCATGCCGCCGCTATCGCGGCAGGCATTGACCATGCGGTAGGCTCGGGAATCGCCGTTATGGAAGTGAAGCCGATAGATCGCAAAGCGGATATGGCCGAGCTGTCAAACCCTCATAAAAGCTATGCCATTCGCATGATGGAGGGCTTTACGCATTCCCCGCTCTGGGATTCCGTGCCGGCTGGCTGACTGCTACAGCCATGCGGCGAGCTGCTGCCGGAGCTCCTCCGAGACGGGAGTTAGCGGCAGACGGATATGATCCGAGGCGATGATGCCCTGCCGGGCAAGCAGCCATTTGAGCGGGGCGGGATTAGGCTCCTGGAACAAAAGGCGGATTAAGGGCAATAATGCGCCGAAGGACTGCCTGCTTGCGGTAAGCTGACCTTGCAGGAGCTGTTCATACATCTCTACAAACGCCGCTGTCCGGACACTCGCGGAAGCGACCATGCCGCCGGCTGCACCGCAGCACAGCATGGCATGGAAGTAGAAATCTTCTCCGCACAATACCGGCTTATGGCTTCCGCTACGCGCAAGCTCGATCATAAGCTCGATGCCGCCGGAGCTGTCTTTGATGCCGATAACGCCATCCAGATCCAGAATAGCTTTGACCGTGTCCGGTTTTAGACGTACGCCGGTCCGCGAAGGAATTTCATATGCGATAATCGGAAGGCCGGTGCTGGCTGCCTGTCTATAATGTTCAATAATGCCTTCCTGAGAAGGGCGGCTGTAATAAGGCACGACAACAAGAGCGGCATCTGCGCCAAGCTCTCCGGCGTAGGCTGTTTTCCGTACAGTGGAAGCCGTGTCGTTTGTTCCCGTTCCAACGATAACCGGTTTGTTCGCGAGCTCACAGACAGCTCGTGCCGCGGCAGTAAGGGCCGCCATTTCCTCCAAAGTGACGGTTGGCGATTCGCCGGTCGTGCCGTTCACCACAATACCGTTTGCGCCATCTTCAAGCAGCTTCCTTACATAGAGCGTTAATGACTCCAGATCCACCTCTCCATGAGCACCCATGGGCGTTACCACAGGTACGTAAATCCCTCTCAATTCTTGTTCCCTCAGCATATCTAAGCGCCTCCCACTTGGACTTGAAATCTCTGTCTTTACTGTAGCATGCCTGAAGCATTACAGTTATCTATAATGATTCATGAATATCATCAATATCTTCAATAATTAAGCGGACAGAGGTGGAAGCATGGAGCTGGTCTATCTGCAGACCTTTTGCGAGGTGGCAAGAAGACGGAGCATTACGCGGGCAGCGGAAGAGCTGGGTTATGCGCAGTCTAGCGTGACGATTCAGATTCAGAAGCTGGAAAAAGAATACGGGGCACCGCTCCTGGAGCGGTACGGCAGGCAGATGCGGCTCACACCCCCAGGCGAGAAGCTGTTTGCCTTGGCGGTTCAAATGCTGGAGCTTTACGAGCAATCGAAGGAAACCGTTGCGGGTTATGCGGGCGGCACGCTGGTGATTGGCGCCATAGATTCGCTGGCCGCTTATTTTCTGCCGCCGTATTTGCAGAAGCTGCGGCAGATGTTCCCCGAGCTGACGATTCAGCTACAGCCGGACCGGGAGTCGCAGATCATTAGCAAAGTGAAGGATGGGGAATACGATATCGGACTGCTGCTGGATGCCAAGCGCGCCGATGCGCTGCTTGCCTGCAGACCGCTTCGGGAAGAGCCTCTGGTGCTGGTTGCCCCGGCTGCGCATCCGCTTGCGAATCAGCCCGGGATCGAGCTTCAGGATCTGAACGGCGTGGAGCTGATCATGTCGGAAGAAAGCTGCGTTTACAGAGGGATGTTCGAGAAGGTGCTGCGGGAGAGCGGCATCGCCTTTACTTCCCTTTTCGAGCTTGGTAACCCGGAGGCCGTGAAGCAATGCGTGGTGAACGGTCTTGGTCTTGCGCTGCTTCCTCAGATGGTCGTCGCGGAGGACATCCGGCAGGGAAGAGTGGCAGCACTCCCGTTTGCCCATCCGGCTATCCGCTTCGACCTGCAGTATATGATTCATCCCCGCAAGTGGATGTCCAAGCCGCTTCAGACGTTTATTCAGCTGCTGGGCAGCGAGCAGGAGCAATAAACAACAAAGACGCGCATGCGCTCTCTTAAGGGAAGGGAGTCATGAGCGTCTTTCTGTTATTCCGGATGGTTATGCGTTGCCGTGCCTACCGTATAAGGGGAGGTTATTCCTTCGTACATCAAATGCATCGTCATGCCGGCCGCCGCATGGGCGAGATTATGGCAGTGGTCCATCCACAATCCCGGATTGTCGGCCACAAAAGCGACTTCATAGACCTCTCCCGGAGCTGTATCCAGCGTATCGGTCCACCAAGGGCTGCCGTCAACGGCTTCGCCGTTCCGCGACAGGACCAGCATATGATGCCCGTGAAGATGCATCGGATGCTCTACGGCACCGCGGTTGACGATCGTTGTTTTCACAAGCTCGCCTTCGCGTACCATGTACATTGGCGTATCGGGGAATACCTTCCCGTTAATCGTATAGTTCAGCGCCAGCTTGCCGTTAAAGAAGCCAAGCTGGTTATCCAGCACCATCGTAAACTCCCGGTCGAAATGGCTGTTAGCATCAAATGCCGTAGAGGTCGGGGTGCCGTAGTGCGTCGGATCAAAGACCGGCATATCCGGCACATGCCTCGGCAGTTCGCCTTGCCCGTCCGGACTCATGACGATGCCAAGCTTGCCGCCAAGATCGACATTTAACGTCACCGGCGAATCCGGCATCGTGAAGGTCACGTCATAACGGCCGCCCGTAATAAGATCGAGGCTTACGTTCGCAAGGTCGCCGGGCTCATGCAGATCCGTGCCGTCGATGGCGGCTACCTGGAACTTCGTTCCGAGCAGCTTGAAGGACTGGCGGACCCAGTCATCCGTGTTCGTCAGGCGAAGACGGACCGGCGTACCCGGCGCGATCCGAATATGCTGAATGCCGTCATGATCACCTATGGCAACACCGCCGGCTTCCCAGATATGAGTCATCACCGTGATATCCTTCACATCCTTGGGCATTCCTTCCTCGGGCTCCACAACAAGCGATCCGAACAGCCCCTTTTGTACGGCTTCCTGCGAATCCTGATGGGAGTGGTACCAGAAGGAGCCGACCTGCTCGGCGATGAACCGGTAGGTATAGGCTTCTCCCGGCAGGACGGCATTTTGCGTGGCGCCTGCAACGCCATCCTGCGCATTTGGAACATCAAGGCCATGCCAATGAAGGGTAACCCCTTCAGTAATGTCTTTGTTGATCAGCTTTACCTCGACCAGCTGACCTTTCCGGAACCTCAGCTCCGGACCGGGTATCTGGCCGTTATAGGTCCAAGCTTCTACGGTTCGTCCGGATGCAAGCTTGACGGTCTTCTTCTCGGCGGTCAGCGTAAAGGATACATCGGGTTTTCCCTCGATAGATCCTGTCAGGCTGTCTACGGAAACCTCCTTTACGGGTTCGGCCGAGGCGGTAACCGCGCCGTTGCGATGGTGATGATCGAGCTTTGCGCCCGTTCCGTTATCCATCGGACCTTCCGCCATGGAGATGGTCTCTGGCAGGCGGCTGGCCTGAAGGCCGCTGTAGAACGGGATGCTTCCCAAGGCCAACGCGATTACGAGTACGGCCATCCGGCGCAGCAACCTCATCAAAGGACGGTTGACCGGCTTTGTTCCGGTCAGGCTGACTCTTGAGCTGCGGTTAAGATGCGTCAGCCAGAGCGCCATACCCGCGATCAGGAGCAGCACAAGCGGAATCATTCCGTTTAGCATGTCGAATGGAACGGTTGTAGTGAACGTCCAATATAGTCCGGTTAAGGAGCCAAGCGCAACGAATTGATAAGGTGCAACCACCGCGGGCTGCGAAGCGCGGCTCAGCAGCCTGACATCAAGCGGATTGTTTGTCTTTCGTCCCGTTGCCTGCCGAATACCCCGTAAACGGGGGAAGGAAGTCAGCCACAGCATGAGCGTCGGGATGATCAGGAGAGGCGGAATGAGCAGCCGGTCCTGCCAGAAGACAAATTCCGTTGCCGACATAAGCCAGATCATGCCGGCAAGAATACCGGCGGTAGAGATGGACAGAAAAACGGCCCAGGTTATTAATTTGCGCGCCTTTCGGTTCAGGGTTGCTTCGGTCCCGCTAAACAGCAGGTGGGATGCCTTGTTGCCGGCAATCCAGGCGAGCAGCAGAGTAAGGAACAGGAAGCCCCTTATCACGCTAATAGCTGCAAAATACATACAATCGATTCCTCCGTCCCGGTCGTTGCCGCGGAAAATAGTACATCCGATTCCAAGAAGCCAAGGAAGCTATCCTGTCCACGATGTGATAATATAGTCATAGTTCATTGTAGCGCGGGTCGACACCCGCCTTAACCGTCCCGGGAAGGGACTGGAACTAGACTTTGGGCCGGGAGAAGAAACGTTTGCCGGTTGAAAGCCGTATAAGTGATCAGACTGAATAGCCAATTCTTTTAAGCTCATGCTTACGAAGTAAGAATTGTCCAACCTGGCTGCAGAACAGCCAACTGAATATACAATTCTTTAAGCTAATGCTTACGAAGTAAGAATTGTCCAACCTGGCTGCAGAACAGCCAACTGAATACACAATTCTTTTAAGCTAAAGCTTACGAAGTAAGAATTGTCCAACCTGGCTGCAGAACAGCCAACTGAATATACAATTCTTTTAAGGAGGTGAATGCATTGTTAGAGCTGCAGGATTTAATCCCTTATTTTTTCTCGATCAGCATTTTATGCTCGATGGCTTATCTCGCGTATTTTGCCCATCAGACCGTTGACGCGGAGTTCAGCCCCGTTCTGAAACGGTTCATATGGGAGCCGCTTGTTCCGCTTGTTGTGGTCGTCAGCCGATTGGATAAGATCCAGCACTGGCTCGCCCGAAGGATCAAACGCAAAGAAGCACCCGATGGTGAATCAGCGGATTGTCACTCCTCGTTTGTGAAGATTACCCAGCACGAACACAAACGAGGAGGCTATTATGAGCAAAACCAATGCATTCACCGCTTTTTCTAAAAAATACAGAATTCTCGCAGCAATCGCGATCCTGGTGATCGTCAGCGGCTGCGGCGCGCAAGGAACGATTGATTCGAGCACGCCGGGCTTTTTCAACCATTATGTGGTTTATCCGTTCTCGTATCTGATCCAACACATTGCTTCCTTCTTTGGAGACAGCTACGGCATGGCCGTGATCGTCATGACCCTGCTCGTGCGGATCGTCCTTCTGCCGCTGATGCTGCGTCAATATAAGAACCAGCAGGGCATGCGCCAGAAGATGAGCGTTATCCAGCCTGAGATTAACAAGCTCAAAGAGAAGTACAAGGAGAAAACGCCCGAGAATCAAGCCAAGCTGCAAAAAGAAACCATGGAGCTATACAGCAAGCACCAGTTCAATCCGATGGCGATTGGCTGCCTGCCGATGCTGATCCAGATGCCGATTCTGACCGGTCTTTATTACGCAATCAAGATGACGCCGGAGCTTGCGTCGCACTCGTTCCTGTGGTTCCAGCTCGGTACCCCTGATCATATCCTGCCGTTCCTTGCGGCCGCGATATATTACGTGCAGTTCCGCGTGTCGCAGATTGGCGCAGACCCCGCGCAGCAGAAGCAGATGGGGATGATCGGGCTCCTGTCCCCGGTAATGATGGGGATCTTCTCCTTCAGTGCGCCCGCTGCCGTGCCATTGTACTGGGTCGTTGGCGGATTGTTCATGATCGCGCAGACTTTCGTGTCGAAGAAGCTGTACCCGGCTTTGCCGGTAACGGCAGGGGCGGACACAAAGGCTGTTCCGGCAAAATAATAGAAGGACGCATGGCCTGCTCCGAACAGGCGATGCGTCCTTTTTTAATTGGCCATATTTCATCACAAGGGGTGTTTACAGTCCTTCGCAGATGCTATACTTGAGTTAGCTCCTTACCGCGAGCCGTCAGCCGGTCCACTGGGAGGCGGCGCTGCTTTGCCCTTTTTCGGATATCTATCGATCAGCTTGCTTGTCACATCCGGCAAGACGATATGTGGCATCTCCTCCGTAAATAAGCCGAATTCCGGATCGATATCTCTCTCCGTAACGAGATCATCCTTGTTGTCCATCGCCCATTCACACTCCCTTTTATTGCTTTGCCGTTAGATTACCCTTTATCTTCTCTTTCGATTACATAAGGATTACATGAGCCTGTTTGGTATACCTGCCCGCACGGGGTTACAATAGAAGGAGGTATCTGGCTCGGATTATTTGAATGAAAAAGGAGGCGTTTTTTTCGATGATGAAACTTTACCCTGCAAGCGCACGCCATTCCGTCGATTTGGGGTGGCTGCGTAGTTCGCTGAGCTTCTCCTTCGGGGAGTATTTCGATCCCGATAACTCGAGCTTTGGCGTCATGCGCGTATTAAACGATGACATAATTGCACCAGGACGCGGCTTTGGCGCTCATCCGCACAGCGAGATGGAGATCGTGACGATCCCTCTCACAGGAAGGCTGAAGCATGAAGATAACCTTGGCAACGAGGAAATAACATCTGCTGGCGAGGTTCAGCGCATGTCGGCCGGTACGGGCATCATTCATGCCGAGTACAACGATTCCGATACGGAAGAAGGCAGCTTCCTGCAGATGTGGTTTATGCCGAAGGAGCGGGGCATCGCGCCTTCCTACGAGATGTCCAGCTACGATGAAGAGAAGCTGCAGAATACCCTGCTGCCGGTTGTGACGCCGGATGGGGTAGGCGATACGGCCAGCATCAATCAGGATATGACGATCTATTTAGGGCGTCTGCAGCCGGGCAGAAGGGTCTTCTTCAATCAAAAAACGGGGCGCCGCGCCTTTATTATGGTGATTGAAGGCAAGCTGAGCCTGAACGGCATTGCCATGGGGCCAAAAGATTCGATCCGCGCAGAGTTCGAGCCGGATTTTGTGCTGTCCGCGGAGGAAGCCGCATTTGTGTTGCTGATTGATCTGCCATAGGAGATGAGAATAATATCGGCAATTCTTAAGTAGATGCTTACGAGGTAAGAATTGCCGGAAACGGCTAATGCTAGCCATTAATATCGGCAATTCTTTTTGGGAGGAAGGAAGACTAATGAACGAAACATTACTGATCAAGCATGCCGTGGGCGGCAGGACCTTCGTGGATTCGTCCAAACAATCCGTGTCCTTTCAGGTCGAGCAGGAAGCGGGACAGTGGCGCTTCACCGTACATACGGATAAGCACGCCGGAATCGACGAGATCCTGCAGTGGAAACAGGAGCTCAACGTATTCATCTTCCGGACCTTTGACGACGGTCGCCCAACCCTGAAGATCTGGTATTCGCTTGACGCGGATAGCGTGCAATATGATGAAACGGGAGAAAAGCTGACGTTCACCGCAGTATCCTCCATCGAATATATTCCTAATGAATTCGGATATAAGCTGTAAGTAATAAGCCGATGATAACTATTAAGCTCATTTGCCTCCTGATGGAAGCAAATGAGCTTTTTTGTCTGAAATCCGATGTATGAAATTCGCCGATAAAGACACGCTAAGGTCACGGGGTTTATGAAGTCCGTACCAAATCACCTTGGAGAAGGGGGTGTACCCATGTACAATCGCAAAAAAATTCAAGAAGACATCCCGGAAGTGATTACGAAAGTGTGGTCATGCGTAAGCGAGGATTGCCATGGCTGGATGCGCGCCAACTTCTCTTTTGATCAGACGCCAACCTGCGTGTTGTGCCAATCTCCAATGATTAGCGGGGAGCGCATGCTCCCGTTGCTCGTGAATTTGAACGATCAAGTGAAGCTGAGCGCTGTCGTCACTACGGCTGAGTAGTTGACGGATGCAGGTGCAGAGGATGCCTAGAGGGCATCCTCTTTTTATTTATAAGCTTGGCATTGTTGACAGGGGAGGGGATCGTTATTAGAATGATTGCGATAAAACAGTACTTGGAGTGAGCAGGTTATGACGAACGGTAAGGATTCTTCACCGGCTGCCGCCGCGCCTAAAGCTGTCTTGTGGATGGCTTTGCTGCTAGGGTCGCTGTCGGCGTTTGCGCCTCTCTCGATTGATATGTATTTGCCGGCACTGCCGGAGCTGGCGGATGATTTCCATGCGGGAACGTCCATGTCCCAGCTCAGCTTAACGGCCTGCCTGCTTGGCATTTCCCTGGGTCAGCTGTTTATCGGCCCGATCAGCGATGTCGGGGGGCGGCGGAAGCCTTTATTAGTCGGACTTATTGTTTATATTGCGGCTTCTATTCTTTGCGTGGCTGCCCCGTCGATTGAAACCTTCGTCCTGCTGCGATTCGTGCAAGGCTTTGGCGGAGCGGCGGGTATTGTGATCTCGCGCGCGGTCGTCAGGGATTTGTTCGAGGGAGCGGGGATGACGAAGTTCTTCTCGATGCTGATGCTGGTGAACGGCGTTGCGCCTATTGCCGCTCCGATTGCCGGAGGGCAAATTCTGAAATGGACCGAATGGCGCGGGGTGTTTATCGTGCTTGCCGCGATTGGGGTTGTGATGTTTGCGGCGATATGGTTCGGGTTGAAGGAATCACTGCAGGAAAAGAACCGCTCGCAGGGCGGAATAGGCAATATGCTGCGAAAATTTCGCGGTTTGCTGACGGACCGGGTCTTTATGGGCTATGCGCTTACGCAGGGCTTTGTTGTTGCCGCGATGTTTGCTTATATATCCGGTTCGCCCTTTGTTATTCAAAATCTGTTTGGCGTGTCGCCTCAGGGCTATAGTCTATGCTTTGCCATTAACGGCCTGGGCATCATCGCGGCAAGCCAAATTGCCGGCCGACTGGCCGGTAAGGTAAGTGCGCTTTCATTGCTCGTTGCTGGCTTGAGCCTTGCTTTTGCCGGGGGCATTATGCTGCTGATCTCGGTCACGGCAGGCTGGGGGCTGTTTGCCGTGCTCGTGCCTCTATTCTTTGTGGTGGCGAGCGTCGGGATCGTACAGACGGCAAGCTTCTCGCTGGCGATGCAGAACCAGCAGCAGGCGGCAGGCAGCGCATCGGCCTTGCTTGGTCTGCTGTCCTTCGTATTTGGCGCCTGCATGGCGCCGCTTGTGGGTCTTGGCGGCAGCGAAGCGGCCATGCCGATGGGGATAGTTATTGCTGCTGCAGAGACGGCGGCTGTACTCAGCTACGTTATTCTCGTGCGTCGGGCGCGCATGCGTTAAGATCCTGTATGAAATACATTAAAAAAGAGCTTCTGCCGGCTAAATAAGCCTTCAGAAGCTCTTTCTATTGCATAAACGTACAACGCAGGAGTCGAAGCAGAGGGGGATGCATCTTAGTTGCCGTACAGCTTACAACGTTGGGCAAGCCGGAACGAGGCTTTTATGCGATTACGATAAGGCATGCCATGGCGGTCGGGACACGAGGTGATCGCGCCTTTGTCACGTTACTTAACGCCGCCAATTGGGGCAGGCGTCCCTTCGCCAAGCAGGCTGCTGCGCCAAAGCGCATAACGCTCCCAAGCAGCGCCGCTGTCGAGCAGCGCTTTGCACTGGTATAACGCTTCTTCGACGGACTCTGCGCGGTCTGCCAGACGGAGCCGGACGGCGGCATTCAGCAGCACCTGGTTCACGTAGCCGATGTGGGCTTTGCCTTGCAGGACGGCTTCAACAGTCTCGATCTGTTCTTCGGCGCTCCATTCGGTTTTCTCCGGGAGCGTAGCCTCCATGCCGAATTCTTCCGGATTAATGACATGCAGCCGTGCTTCGCCGTTCTCCACGATATAGGTGCGGGTAGGGCGTTCGATGAATAGATCCTCGGAGCCCTCCGCCCCTTGCACGATAAGAGCGCGGTGATATTTCAAATCGGTGAGCAGCTTGCTCATCCGGTCGAATACGGTATTGTGGAAGACGCCAAAGACAAGATACGGCGAATGGGAGAAATCAATCAGCTTCTCCGCCGTGTTGAGCACCGTGCGCATGCCAAGCTCTTCCCGGATGCCGCGAAGCTCTTTGAGCGGCGGGCACCATTCCTCCGTGTCAACGAACAGCACGCCGGCAGCTTTGGCCGCCTGCACAACACGGTCGCGCTGCAGCTGCTCCTTGCCGATTCCAAGCTCGGCGAGCATATCAATCAGCGTAACGCCCCATTTCGGCGGCAGCGCTTTTGCGCCGTGCAGCGTAACGGGAAGTCCCGCTGACGCGAGCACAAAGGCTGTGGCGAACGAAGCGAAGAACGTTTTGACGCGTCCGTCGTAAGGTCCCGCACAGTCCAGTCCTTCCTGGATGGGAGCGCGGTAAGCAGAATCGCGGCAGACGTTCACGAATGCTTCCAGCTCCTCCACGCTTTCCATCTTAATGCGTTCGGCAATAAAAAATGCGCCAATCTGGGCAGGGGTTGCTTTCCGGTTCATGATCCAGTCGGCCGCTACCAGCGCCTCTTCAGAGGTGAGATCTCTAGCGCCTCTTTTTCCGCGGCCGACTTCTTTTAATAGGTTAGTAAACATTGTCAGCACCCCTTTATTTCTGCTCTTGCAGCAGCTGATAGACTTTCACGATGGATGTAGCCACATCCACGATCCGCTTACGCTCGTTCATCGCCTGCTTGCGCAGCAAGTCATAAGCTTCGGCCTCGGACACCTGCTTTATTTTACATAAGATACCCTTCGCCATGTCAATCCACTTCCGCTCCTCAAGACGCGCTTCCAGCTGCTTGCGCTCATTCAGCCACTGCTGCCGCTCGAAGCAGGCCTTCGAACTGAAATGAAGGGCCCAATGCAGCTCCTGCTCGCTCATCGAGGGCGTCAAAATGCCGTCTATCGGCAGATCATCCTCGCAAAAGGCGGCTGACATCGTTGCCGTGTCGCTACTGCACCACCAAAGCATCGGCAGCCTCTTGCGCTGAAGCAGCCGGTTCCCCCAAGCCTTCACATCGCCAAGCGCCAGGTGGAGCACTGCGGCATCGGCTTTTGGCAGATGATTCTTGGCGGTTTCTTCCGAGCTTGCATACAATACGGAGTATCCGTATGTCTCCAGCATTTGCTCGAGCGGCTGCGCTTCGGCTTTCCCACCGGGATTGTCGATAACTAACAGAGAGCGCATGACATCCTCCTCTTCCCCTACGAACGAAATATCATTTGTCATTATATATAACATAGAAAGTGTAAAACTGTCGATACGCACAAATGTTCATTTTTAATGTTAAGTATGTTGACATGATGTTCATGCCATTGTATAGTTACGTTACAACTTTAAAACTCATTCATGAATACAATGGCGTATTCACCTGAAGCGGCAATGAAGCCTGTCTTCGTCTTATGCGAGAGCGCACCCGTGCGTCCTCGCAGACGGAGCAGGCTTTTTCTATTTTCATAAGGATTAAGAGCTAGAGAGAGTGGAGAGGAGAATGACAATGGCGGATCGGAAGAAATTGGTGCTGGTTGGTAACGGAATGGCGGGGGTGCGCGCAATCGAGCATCTGATCAAGCTTGCTCCGGATGCATACAGCATTACCATATTTGGGGCGGAGCCGCATCCGAACTATAACCGGATTATGTTGTCCTCGGTGCTTGCGGGCGGAACCGACATTAACGATATCATCATTAACGACTGGGACTGGTATGCGGACAATCATATCCAGCTGCATGCCGGACATACGGTAACGAAGGTCGATACGAAAAAGAAGAAAGTGTACTCCCAGCAAGGGATTGAAGTGGATTACGATGTGCTGGTCATTGCGACGGGCTCAAATCCGTTTATGCTGCCTCTGCCTGGCGCGAATAAAGAGGGAGTTATCGGCTTCCGGGATATCCGCGACACGGAGATCATGCAGGAAACCTCCCAGAAGTATAAGAAAGCGGCCGTAATCGGTGGAGGCCTGCTTGGACTTGAGGCAGCGCGTGGCTTGCTTAATTTGGGGATGGACGTATCCGTTGTTCACATTAACGGCATTCTGATGAACCGCGAGCTGGATGAACCGGCCGCGCATATGCTGCAGCGCGAGCTTGAAGCGCAGGGGATGAAGTTCCTGCTGAAGAAGCAGTCGGCTTCCATCACGGGCAGACGCCGCGTGAAAGCTTTGCAATTCGCGGACGGCAGCGAGGTTGAAGCAGATCTTGTTGTTATGGCGGTGGGGATCCGCCCGAACATTGAATTAGCGAAGGCTTCCGGCATTGAGGTCAACCGCGGAATCATCGTGGATGACTTCATGCGGACGAATATTCCGGATGTTTACGCGGTGGGCGAATGCGCCGAGCACCGGGGAATTGCATACGGTCTGGTTGCTCCGCTGTACGAGCAAGGCGCGGTGCTGGCGAAGCTTCTGGCCGGCGTTGAAACAGCGGGCTATGAAGGGTCGGTTACTTCCACCAAGCTGAAGGTATCCGGCGTAGACGTATTCTCGGCAGGCCAGTTTAACGAAGGGCCGGGCACTAGAGCTTTGCGCATTCAGGATGATGTGGCCGGCACGTATAAGAAAATTGTCATCAAGAATGGCAAGCTGGTAGGGGCCGTGCTGTTTGGCGATACGTCGGACGGACCGGAGCTGTTCGCTCTGATGAAGAAGGGCGAATCGGTTGAGGGCAGAGAGAAGGAGCTGCTGATCGGCTTCTCGCCTGCGTCAGGAGGCGGAGCTTCTTCTGCGTCAGACCGGCTGGCATCCATGGCGGATGATGAAATAGTCTGCGGCTGTAACGGTGTATCGAAAGGCGATATCGCCGATGCCGTATTGAATAAAGGCTGCAACACCTTGGCGGGCATTAAAGCCTGCACGAAGGCTTCCGCTTCCTGCGGCGGCTGCAAGCCTCAAGTTGAAGGCTTGCTGAAGCTGTACGCCGGCGACGCGGCAGGCGTGCCGGTGAAGGAAGGCATCTGCGGCTGTACCGAGCATTCACGCGACGAGATTGTCGCGGCCATTAAAGAAATGCGTCTCATGACGGTTAAGGAAGTCATGAACGTGATGCAGTGGAAGAACGAAGAGGGCTGCACGAAATGCCGCCCGTCCCTGAACTACTATCTCGGCATGCTGTGGCCGGCGGAGTACGAGGATCAGAAGGAATCGCGCTTCACGAACGAGCGTTACCACGCCAACATTCAGAAGGATGGCACGTATTCGGTCGTTCCTCGTGTCTACGGCGGCGTAACCACGCCGGCCGACCTGATCAAAATCGCTACCGTTGCAGAGAAATACGAGGTTCCGATGGTGAAATTCACGGGCGGTCAACGGCTTGACCTGCTGGGCGTGAAGAAAGAGGATCTGCCGAAGATTTGGGAGGAGCTTGATATGCCTTCCGGTCATGCTTACGGCAAGACGCTCCGTACCGTCAAAACCTGCGTGGGCAACACCTTCTGCCGATTTGGCACCCAGGACTCCATTGGCATGGGGATTCGGATGGAGAAGGCTTACGAGCGCATGACAGCACCGGCGAAAGTAAAGCTTGCCGTATCCGGCTGTCCGCGCAACTGCGCGGAAGCCACGATCAAGGATCTTGGCATCGTGGCAATCGATGGCGCATGGGAGCTTCATGTAGGCGGCAACGGCGGTATACACGTACGCGCCACCGAGCTGCTCTGCGTTGTGAAGACGGAAGATGAAGTAATGGAATGGTCTTCGGCCTACCTGCAATATTACCGCGAGAATGCGGTATGGAACGAGCGTACCGCCCAATGGATTGAACGCGTTGGTCTGGATCATGTCAAGAAGGCTCTCGAGAAGCGCGAGGATCGTCTCGCTTTGGTGGAGCGTCTTGAGAATACGCTCAGCTATACAACGGACCCATGGAAAGAAATCGTAGAGAACAAAGAGCTGCGCAAAAACTTCGAGCAATTATCCACTCCGCAGCCAGTGCAAGGATAGGGGGACTTCTATATGGTGACAAAGGTGCTTGTAGCAAAAATATCGGATATCGACGTATTGGGCTCTCGTACGGTGCAGATCGACAACACGGACATAGCCATTTTCCGACTGACGGACGGCAGCGTGAAAGCAGTCGAGAACAAATGCCCGCATAAGGGCGGCAGGCTGTCGGAGGGGATGGTGTGCGGCACGGCCGTGCACTGCCCGCTGCATGACTGGAGGATCGATCTGAAGAGCGGACGGGTGCATGAGCCGGATGACGGTTGTATCAAGACATTCGAGACGGAGATTGACCCTGGCAGCGGCAACATCTATATCACCTTATAGAGAAAAATAGGGACGCCAAAGCGGACGCTTTCGAAGCATGAATCATCACGATAGCCCGTACCCGGGCTATAATGGTGATCATTCATTTTAGGAGGAATGAAAATGGACTATGTGAAACCGGCTGAAGTACTGGAATCGATGGTAGAAGCGGGCACGGCCAAGGCGGAGATGAGCGCCTCGCAAATGCTGCTCAGGGGATTTCTCGGCGGAGGGATACTGGCCTTTGCAACAACGCTTGCCTATACGGCCACAACTCAGACCTCAATCGGCCTTGCCGGAGCGATCATTTTCCCGATTGGCTTCGTCATCATCGTCCTTCTTGGACTTGAGCTTGTGACCGGCAGCTTCGCTCTCATTCCTCTTTCGGTATTTGAACGGAAAACAACCCTGTCCCGCATGCTGGCCAATTACGGGCTGGTGATTATCGGCCATTTGATCGGCTGCGCGGCGTATGCGGCTTTATACGGCATGGCCGTCACGAAGATGGGCACGGATATGGCGAATCCGCTCGCCCAAATGCTCATTCAAGTGAGCGAGACCAAGACGCTGGGCTATCATAAATTAGGCTTTGACGGCATCATTCTCGTCTTTATCAAGGCGATTCTGTGCAACTGGATGGTGACGCTCGGCGTAGTCATGGCGATGACCTCTAAATCTACTTTGGGCAAAATCGTGGCGATGTGGCTGCCGATCCTGATGTTCTTTGAACAAGGCTTCGAGCACGCCGTCGTAAATATGTTCGTCATTCCGGCGGGGATGATGCTTGGGGCGGATGTAACCATAGCCGACTGGTGGCTGTGGAATCAGATCCCGGTGCTGCTGGGCAACTTTGTAGGCGGTGCGCTGTTTACCGGCTTTATGTTCTACTGGTCGCATAACAAGAAGGCGAAGGATTCCGAGAGCTCGAAGCGGCAAGCGGGCCTACCAACCAAACCGGCACTGGCTGCCGAGAAAAGCGGTCTGTAATGCGGGCGGCGGCAGGCAAGGTCTATATAGTCGGAGCGGGTCCGGGAGATCCGGAGCTGATCTCGGTGAAAGCGATGCGCCGCATCGGGCTGGCGGATGTGATCCTGTACGACCGCCTTGTGAATGAGGAGCTGCTTGCTTATGCGCGGCCCGGCGTTGAGCTTGTCTATTGCGGTAAAGCGCCAAATGCGCATGCGATGCCGCAGGAGAGAATCAACGCGGCGCTGGTGGCTTATGCGAAGGAAGGGAAGACGGTCGTCCGCCTGAAGGGGGGCGACCCCTTCGTCTTCGGGCGCGGCGGCGAGGAAGCGCTGGAGCTGGCGGAGCACGGCATCGAATGGGAGATTGTGCCTGGCATTACTTCGGCGATTGGCGCGGCGGCATCGGCGGCAATTCCGCTGACGCACCGCGGGAAAGCGGCATCCTTCGCTTGCGTGACGGGCAACCGCTGTCACGGCGATCAGGAGCCGGTGCGCTGGGATTTGCTCGCCCATAGCGTGGATACGCTGGCGATTTATATGGGCGTCAGCCAGCTTGCGGCGATCCGCGAGGAGCTGCTGAAGCATGGCAAGGCGGCCTCTACGCCGGTTGCTATCATCGAGCGGGGCACCACTAGCCGGCAGCGCGTCATTACCGGTACGCTTGCCGATATTCATAAGCTCGCTACCTCGTTTAAGGTGATTAACCCTGCGCTTATCATTGTCGGTGAAGTTGTTAGGGTGAGGGAGCAGCTTCTGCTGGCGGAGCGGCAGGCAGAGGCCTGGGTCATGTGAGGCATTCCTATCGGGCCAATCGCCCAAATAGCAACTCGGTTATCGAATGCTCCGGCACCGATAAAGTCTATTGCGGCAAAAATAGGCGGAGTTTTACAAAATTACGGATTGACAGTTATTTCATCGGATGGTAAAGTGACAAATATATTTCACAAATCGAAAGGAGGATTACGGCATGAACCCAATTGTAGGCGTTTCTCAACATGTAGGATTTAACAATGTGCATACTAAATTTATGAACGTAATCCATCCGCGCGTCTAATCTCTTTGATCTTTAGGGGTATCCCATTAAATCAAAGGCGCATGGTTACGTAACCGTAACCGTGCGCCTTTTTTGATCACAGCGGGCCTTCTTGTGCCTGCCTGTCGTCTGAAAGAAGCGTATCGTACACTTACGGTGCGCTTCTTTTTTTGTGGGACTGAGGCATGGATGGAAACGGGAGGTGTCTAGCTAGAGCTATGTTTATTGTACTTAAGAAGCTTCGATGGTTTTTTGCGATGAATTGGAAAAGATATACGATTGCCTGCGTGCTGCTCATCATCACGGGCTTTCTCGATGTCATTCCGCCGTGGCTGATTGGCCATACGATTGACGGAATCCATCAGGGAAGATTGGACGGCACGGGGTTCATGCAGGTGGTTGCGGGCTGGATCGCGGTAACCATCGTTGGCTACGCGATAACTTATGTGTGGCATTATAAATTATTCGGCGGCGCCTTCGTGCTGGAGCGGCTGCTGCGCTCGAGGCTCATGCGCCATTTCCTCAAGATGACGCCAACCTTCTACGAACGGAACCGGACGGGCGACCTGATGGCCCGCTCGACGAATGACCTGAACGCGGTTGCCACAACAGCGGGCTTCGGCATTCTGACGCTGATTGACTCGACCTTCTTCATGCTGACGATTCTCGGCATTATGGCGGCGATGATCAGCGTGAAGCTGACGCTGGCCGCGCTGCTGCCGCTGCCGTTCATCGCGCTTGCGATGAAGCATTTCGGCGGGAAGATCCATGAGCGCTTCATGCAGTCGCAGGACGCGTTCGGCGAGCTGAATGACCAGGTGCTCGAATCGGTATCGGGGGTACGGGTTATCCGCGCTTTCGTGCAGGAGGAAGCAAGCCAGGATCAATTCCGCAAGAAAACGGATGAAGTGTTTCAGAAAAATATCGAGGTGGCCAAGATTGATGCGCTCTTCGAGCCAACAATCAAAGTGCTGGTCGGCCTTAGTTATCTGATTGGCTTATGCTACGGCGGTTATCTGGTATTCCACAGCGAGATTACGCTTGGCGAGCTGGTTTCCTTTAACGTGTATCTCGGGATGCTGATCTGGCCGATGTTCGCGATCGGCGAGCTGATTAACATCATGCAGCGCGGTAATGCATCGCTTGACCGGGTAGAGGAAACGCTTGGGTATAAACCGGATGTGCAGGATGCGGAGAACACGATTGACGTGACAGCTCCGGCAACGATTGCCTTCGAGGACGTGACGTTCCGTTATCCTTCGTCCGTCGTAGACAACTTGAGCGATGTGACCATCAGTCTGCGCCAAGGCCAAACGCTGGGTATCGTTGGCCGCACGGGCAGCGGCAAAACAACGCTGCTCAAGCAGCTGCTTCGGGAATATCCGGTTGGCGCCGGAGAGATCAACATTACGGGCCAGCCGCTCGAGAAGCTGCCGATGGAACGGCTTCTTGGCTGGATCGGCTACGTGCCGCAGCAGCCTATTCTGTTCTCGAAGACCATTCGCGAGAATATTATGTTCGGCAAGAAAGGCGAGGCGACGGAGGAGGATCTGCAGCGCGCGCTTGCAAGGGCATCCTTCGCCAAGGATATTCAATTCCTGCCTGACGGTCTTGAAACCATGGTTGGCGAGAAGGGCGTTGCGCTCTCCGGCGGCCAGAAGCAGCGGGTAAGCATTGCGCGCGCGCTGATTGCCGATCCGGACATTTTGATGCTGGATGACGCGCTGTCTGCGGTAGACGGCCGGACGGAAGCCGAAATTATCGAAGGCATCCGTACCGAGCGCGCCGGCAAAACAACGCTGATTACGACTCACCGTCTGTCTGCCGTACAGCATGCCGACCATATCGTCGTGCTGGATGAAGGACGAATCGTGCAGCAGGGCACCCATGATCATCTTGTGAAGCAGGATGGCTGGTACAAGGAGCAGTATGAGCGGCAGCAGCTGGAGTCGCTTATTGAATCATAGGAAAGAGAGGCGTTTACGAACAATGGGTCAAACAGGTAAACGATTGTTTCAATACGCCATGCTTTATAAAAAACCGATCATTGGAGCGCTTATTCTGCTCCTGCTGGCCGTGTGCGCGGAGCTGGCGGGGCCGTTTATCGCCAAGCGGATGATCGATCAGAATATTCTCGGCATCGAGAAAAGCTGGTACGAGACGCCCGGGGATGAGCCTTATGCGGTCTCTTATAAAGATAAATGGTATAAACGCGAAGACCACTTCGCAGCCGGCGAGGCAAAAGGCACGGAGGTGCATTTGCTGCAGGCGGGCAGAAAATTTTATTGGTATGAAGGCGCCCTTCCGGCCGTGGAAGGCGTGCGCAGGGTGACGGACAATCAAATGACCGTCACCGACAAAACAACCGGGGAAACAGCGGCGTTCGCGGTAACGTTAATTTCCGCTAAGGAGCTGTATCAGTTCTATAAGCCGGAAATTCCGAGCCTAATGAAGCTGGCGGGCTTGTATGTCGGGCTGCTCCTGCTTGGCGCGGTATTCACGTATGGCCAGCGGCTTCTGCTGCAGACCTCCGCGAACCGCATTGTCCGGCGGATGCGCAATGACGTATTTGCTCATACGCAGCGGCTTCCGGTTAACTACTTCGATACGCTGGCCGCGGGGCAGGTCGTATCGCGGATTACGAATGATACGGAGGCCATCCGCGAGCTGTACGTGGCGGTTCTGGCGAATTTCTTCTCCGCGATCGTGTATATGACGGCGATCTACGGGGCCTTGTTCCTGCTTGATCCGCGTTTAGCGCTCTTCGCGCTGCCGCTTGTGCCGATTCTTCTTGTCTGGATTAAGCTGTACCGGCGGTTTGCCGCCCGCTACAACCGGATTATCCGGACGAAGCTGAGCGAGATCAACGCGATGATCAACGAATCGATTCAAGGGATGGCTATCATTCAGGCGTTCCGCCGTCAGAAAGAGACGTTTAAAGAATTCGACGAGCTGAACGAGCATTATTTTACGTATCAGAACAAGCTGCTGAGCTTGAACTCGATTACGTCGCATAACCTGGTGAACGTCGTGCGGAATATCATTTTCCTCGTCGTAATCTGGTTCTTCTGGGGTGATTGGTTTGGCGCTGCGATCGGGGTTGGCGTACTATATGCGTTTGTCGACCTGATGAACCGGATGTTCCAGCCGATCGTTGGCGTCGTGAACCAGCTGTCCAATCTAGAGACGGCAAGGGTGTCCGCGGAGCGGGTGTTTACGCTGATGGATCAGCCGGGCGTAGAAGTGAAGCAGG
Organism: Paenibacillus glycanilyticus; assembly: GCF_023715145.1. Classification (GTDB taxonomy): domain Bacteria; phylum Bacillota; class Bacilli; order Paenibacillales; family Paenibacillaceae; genus Pristimantibacillus; species Pristimantibacillus glycanilyticus_A. Next base: position 389,474 of record NZ_JAMBNP010000003.1, read on the forward strand.
GCACGATGGAGCGTTATAAAGGCGAAGTGAAATTCGAGGACGTTTCTTTTGCTTACAAGAAGGATGAGTATGTGCTGAAAAACATCTCCTTCACCGCCCGTCAAGGCCAGACGGTTGCACTTGTTGGCCATACAGGCTCCGGCAAAAGCTCCATTATGAACCTGCTGTTCCGGTTCTATGACTCGAACGAAGGCAGCATTATCATTGACGGCATGGATGTGCTGGATATTCCGAAGCAGCATCTGCGTCAGCATATGGGCATTGTGCTGCAGGATCCGTTCCTGTTCACCGGTACGATCGCGTCGAATATAAGCTTGAACAATCCGGCGATCAGCCGGGAGCGGGTGGAGCAGGCGCTCCGCGACGTGGGAGCTTACGAGATGTTCGCGCAGCTTCCCGGCGGCATTGATGCCGAGGTCATCGAGAAGGGCAGCACGCTATCTGCGGGACAGCGTCAGCTGATCTCGTTCGCAAGGGCTCTTGCTTATGATCCGGCGATTCTGATTCTTGATGAAGCAACGGCCAGCATTGATACAGAGACAGAGGCCATTATTCAAGAAGCGCTTGATGTACTGAAGAAGGGCCGTACGACGTTTGTGATTGCGCACCGCTTGTCGACGATCCGCCAGGCGGATCAGATTCTGGTGCTAGACCGCGGCCGCATCGTGGAGCGCGGCGACCATGACGAGCTGATGGAGCATCGCGGCAAATATTACGCGATGTACCAGCTGCAGCAGGGCAGCGGCGCCGTAACGGCTTCCTGATGATAAAGCGGGACAGGGGAAGGGTTCTCCCCTGTTCCAGCCAAGAAAAAGCACCTCCCGGCAGCCGTTTGGCGTGCTGGAGGTGCTTTTTGCTTAGTCTTATTCGGTCTTAAACGTATCGATAGCCTTGTTCAGCTCGGAGGCGAGGCTGCGGAGCTGCGCGGAGGAGCTTGCAACCTCCTGCATGGAGGCCAGCTGCTCTTCGGAGGCGGCAGCAACCCGCTGGGACTGAACGGAGGAGGCTTCGGCGATATGCTCCAGCTGATCAAGCGAGGCAGCAATCTCTTCGCTGCCTGCCGACATTTGCTCGGATGCGGCGGAGACCTCCTGGATTTGGGAAGAGACCTGGCGGATGGCTTCGCGGATGGAACGGAACGATTCGCCTGCCTGATGGGTAACGGTCGATCCTTCGCGGGCGCCTTCGGCTGCTTTTTCCATTACGATTACGGCTTCGCTGGTGCGGCTGCTGATGCCGCTTAGGATATCGCTGATCTGGTCCGAGGATTCCTTCGAGCGTTCAGCCAGCTTGCGGATTTCATGGGCGACAACGCTAAAGCCTTTGCCATGCTCGCCGGCCCGCGCGGCTTCGATAGAAGCGTTAAGGGCAAGCAGGTTGGTTTGTTTGGACACGTCCCCGATCATTTCGAGAATCGACCCGATCTGGCTGTTCATTTGCTGAAGCTCCTGCATGACAGTGACCGTTTCATTCACGTTCTGCTCAATGACCTGCATTTGGCTGACCGTCCGGTTAATAACGGTATCCCCGGCATTGGCAAGCTCGGAGGCGTCTGCGGCAAGCTCGGAAACGGATGAGGAGGACTCCGCAATCCGCTGGATGCCAACGGTCATCTCATTCATGGCGCGCTGGCATTCCTGGAAGCTCTGGAGCTGCGTATCTGCCCCTGCCGCAACCTCCTGAATCGCATGGGCGACTTCCTCTGTGGCGCGCGAGGTCTGCTCGGCGCTTTCTTGCATGATGGAGGAGGAGCCGGAAACCTCTCCCGATGTGGCGCGAATCTGGCCGGCCAGCTGGCGGAGGCTGACAATCATTTCGTTAAAAGCGCTGGAGGCTTGGCCTATCTCGTTGCCCGTCGTGACCGGTACGGTGACGGTTAGATCTCCTTTTGCGGCCAGTGCCGCCACTTGGCTGAGACGCTTCAGGGGCTTAATGGCGTACCGCACGAAAAGCACGATGAGAATCACGGCAATTACATCGCAGATAATCCCGATGTTGATAACCTGCCACATCCGGCGGTTAAGCTCGGCTTGCACGCTGTCGTAATCGAAGTCCGCGCCAAACACCGCAATCGTTTTGTTGTTGTTGTCTTTAAGCGCTAACAGATAGGTAACCCATGTCCCCATCTCGTCTTCGTATGTGTCCAGCTTGGCAAAGCCGTCTTTCATGACCTTGTCGTAGCCTTCTCCGAACTGGGGGGATAGCTCGTACGGGGTTCCCGGCATGATTCCCGCCTGCGTAAGGGCCTCCGTGCCCTGAAGCGTGGTGAGATAGGCTTTTCCTTCCTTCTCGACCTTATCCGGCTGCAAAATATAGACATTGGATATCTGATCATTGGAATTCATTGCTTCAAGGAATAACGATAAATTGTGAAAGGCGTAAGAGCCTTGCGTTTTTCCTGTTTTCAGCTGTTCCTGCGCAGAAGTGACGAGGTCGATTCTGGCATAGGTAATATTGCCGAGAGTTTTGACCGTGCGGGACATTTCGTCGAAATAGGCATCCTTCTGATTGCTTGTCGTAATGGAGACCATTGCCCCGATTGTAGCCAGAAATAGAAGGGCAAGCACAACGGAGCTGACGAGCGCTAAACTGGTTTTTCTCTTCGTAAACATTCGATATCCCTCGTTCTGTATGTAGTTGCTCGGCTGCTTGAACAAAGTTGTTGTAGTCTACAACCAACTATAGTAGCCAAATGTTAGATAAGTTCGCGAGCCTAGGTTAGAAAAGTATTTGGCAGCGTACCTTCCTTCTTTTTTTCGGCCTATTCAGGTCCGGAGTTTAGTTCTGAGACTATTCTAATTTTTGACAAAAGCCAAAAAGCCCGCGATGTTCAAAGTCCGTTCATGCAAGGGGACTACAATGGGAGGGTGAATGATCATCCTGGGTTGAAAGGCGGAACCATTATGCGGAGAAGAAGTAAAGCGTTCGCTGCCAGCCTCATGGCACTTACCCTCGCGCTTGGCGGAGGTATCCTGGCTAATGCCATAGGCTCGGACCCGTCCGTATCGGCATCCTCGTCCGAAGATTCGGGCATGCAGCCGGATAGCTCGGCGATTGCGGACAAGCCCCTTGATTCAAAGAGCTTTGCGGGTGGGAAAGGGACTAGCGGAACAGACCGGTAACGGGTTGGCGGAGCCGGGCGGCAGCCAGCATGATTGGCTTAAAGTTCAATCACGGCTTTATAAAAAGACGCGGTGCGCGCCGACCGCCGCATGCAGCGCCGCAAAAAAAAGGACGGAGCAGAAATCTGCCCCGTCCTTTTTTTGCGCCTATCTACGCCTTCATCACGTCGTGGTCGACGTAACGCTCGCCGTTCAGCTCGCTGATGATGTTGATGGCTGCTTTGGCGCCGTCGCCTGCGGTAATGACCGCATGCACGCTTACGCCCGCAACCGTACCCGCGGCCCATACGCCGGCCAGGCTTGTGCGGCCAGCCGCATCGACGTCCACCACGGTTTTGATCCGCGGCTCCGTGCCCGGCTTCGTTGCAACGCCAATGTGCTCCGCCAGATCAACCAGAGCGCCTGTCGCGAGCAGGACATGCTTTGCTTCGTATGCACCCTGATCCGTTACGACGGACAAGCCGCCTTCGATTGGCGTTACTCCGGTAACGGTCTCTTCTTTTAACTCCGCGCCAAGCTTGACCGCTTGCTTCTTGCCTGTATCCACCAGATCAGGCCCGCCGATTTCGGCGATGCCGTAATAATTCTCGAACCATGCCCGCTTCGTCATCCCTTTGTTGTTCTCAAACAACAGGGTTTTCTTGCCTGCTTTCGCCGTAAAGATTGCTGCGCTTGCACCGGCAGGACCGGCGCCGATTACGATGATATCGTACATAATTCCAGCCTCCTACGAAGATAATGGTAAGTTCAACCATAGTATAAGCCTGCCGCGGGGGACAAGCAATCGAGCCGGTCTTTTCATAAAATTTTCAAATTATTTCCTGTTTATTGGTTGACTCGCAACTTATCCTTTTGTTATAGTTCTACTGTCGAATAGTTCTACAGTAAAACTAAATGATTCGAAAAACGAGAGGGATACAGATATGGTTATAGACAACGAAATGCTGGGGCAGCTCATTCGGCGATACGAAGGGGCTCATTTCACCGTGGAGCGCAGGCTTACCGCGATGCTCCGCGATTTGATGCCGGAGGAGCTGACGTTTGACCAGTCCTCGACGCTGCGTTATTTGCGAACGGTGGGGGTGTGCACCTCTACCGAGCTAGCGGATACGTTCTGCGTGGGCAAAAGCTCGATTACCGCCATCATTACGCGGTTATTCGATAAACAGCTGCTGGAGAGACTGCCCGATGAGAAGGACCGCCGGGTTACGCTGCTACGGCTGACCGAAGAAGGAGAGCGGATGGCCGATGCGGTTGAGCGCAAGATCCAGGAGCTCATCGCGAAGTACCTGCAGCATTTTGACGAGCAGGAAGCTCTGGCGTTTATTGAGACTTATGAAAAGCTGGCCATGGTTATGTCACAACCGCCGGGAGATGGAGAGGAGTCAGAGAAAAAATGAAGACGGTCATCAAAGCAAGATGGATTCTCCTTGTTGTTTGGATTGCGGTGATGGCGGGCTTGATGCTGAGCGCGCCCAACATGCAGGAGCTTGTCCGCGAGAAGGGGCAGGTGAACGTGCCGGGCGGTTATTCCTCAACAATCGCCTCGGACATGGAGAAGGAGATTGGGACCAAGGATTCCGGGGGCGGCGGCGCTTCTACCGTATTGGTATTCCATAAAGACGGCGGCTTGTCCGAGGGCGATCTGGCCAGCGTGCAAGGCGGCATTAACAAGCTGAAGGAGGACAAAGACGAGCTGCGGATCATTTCGCTGACGACGTATTTCGATACGCCGGATCTGGCGAAGCAGATGGTCTCGGAGGATGGCTCGACGGTGCTCGCGCTCGTTAACGTGAATCTGGACGGAGCGGAGCTGGCGCAGGTCCGCGATCATCTGTACGACGCGCTCAAAGACGTGAAGGTCGAGCATTATTACACAGGCAACTGGCTCATCTCGGAGGACGTTGTAACGAGCTCCCAGGAAGGGCTGAAGAAAACCGAATTTATTACGGTAGGCTTCATTCTTATTATCTTGTTTGTTGTGTTCCGCTCGGCGGTGGCGCCTATCGTACCACTTCTGACCGTTGGTTTTACTTACATGGTGACACAGTCGATTGTCGCATTTCTCGTCAAATATTTGGATTTCCCTTTATCCAACTTTACGCAAATCTTCCTCGTTGCCGTATTGTTCGGGATCGGGACGGATTATTGCATTCTTCTGATCAGCCGCTTCAAGGAAGAGCTGTCGCACCGCGGCGGCAATATCCCGGAGTCAATTGTGGCTACTTACAAAACGGCAGGCAGAACCGTCTTGTTCTCCGGTCTTGCCGTACTGGTCGGCTTCGCCTCGATTGGCTTCTCAACCTTTATCCTGTACCGCTCGGCGGTAGCGGTAGCTGTCGGAATCGCGGTGCTGCTGCTCGCTTTGTTCACGATCGTGCCGTTCTTCATGGCCGTGCTTGGACCCAAGCTGTTCTGGCCGTCCAAAGGCTCGCTTGAGCATAAGCCAAGCGGCTTGTGGGGAGCAGTGGGCAGCTTCTCGCTGAAACGCCCGCTTTGGGCGCTGGTTATTTTGGCGGTGCTGATTGTGCCCTTCCTAACCGCTTACAAAGGCTCCTTGTCCTTCAACTCGCTCGACGAGATTGGCGACAAATACGATTCGGTCAAAGCGTTTAACATCATCGCGGACGGCTTTGGCCCGGGTGAATCCCTCCCGACCACGGTTGTTGTGAAATCGGAAGAACCGCTGGATACATCGGATGGGCTGGCGGCACTCGAGCAGATCAGCCGCGAGCTTGGCAAGGTTGAAGGCGTAAAGGTTGTCCGCAGCGCAACGCGCCCTACGGGCGATGCGATGGATGATTTCCTCGTATCCGATCAGGTTGGAACACTGGAGGATGGCCTTGGTCAGAGTGGCGACGGACTGGGCAAGATTGGCTCCGGCTTATCCGATGCCAGCTCCGAGCTAAGCAAGAACGGTCCGAAGCTGAATGATGCCGCCGACGGCGCGGGCAAGCTGGTGGACGGCACCAACGCGCTGAAGAATGGCATCAACCAGCTGGGTGACGGACTGAAGCAGATTGAACGCGGTCTGCGAGACGGATCCTCCGGCGCGAAAGAATTAACGAGCGGATTGAAGCAGGCGAAAGCAAGCGCCGATCAGCTTGCGGCGGCAAGCCGGGATTTGCTCGGTGGCTACCAGCAGGCGGGGACCGGATTGACGCAGTTATCGCAGGCGTATCAATCGGCTGCCTCTGAACAAGCGAAGCTTGCGGACGGCCTGTCGAGTCTTGAGCAGGGCATCTCCGGCCTTGCCGCAACACATCCGGAGCTGGCTGACGACGCGGCTTATCAGCAGGCGTTAAGCTCGGTGAAGCAGCTGGGCCAGGATGCGACGGGCATCAGCGGCCAGCTGTCCCAGCTGAATAAGCAGCTGGCGGGCGTGAGCGGAGGGCTGGAGCAAGCGAATGCCGGCTACGAGCAGGCGGCTGGCGGGCAAGCTGCACTGGCGGCGGGTCTTGCCAAGCTGGCCGACGGTATTTCCGAACTGCAGCAGGGCATTGAGCAAGCGGCTGACGGCCAAGGCCGGATCGTATTGAAGCTGCCTGGCGTAACGCAAGGTCTGGATCAGCTCTCGAGCGGGCAAAAGGAGCTGCAGTCCGGCTTCGCGGAGCTGAACAGCCAGCTGGGACAGCTGACGGACGGACTTGACCAAAGCGTTAGTGGCCTAACGCAAGTGACGGACGGCTTGTCGTCCGCAAAAGGTTATTTAAGCGAGCTTTCCGCTTCGTCAAACAAACAGATGACGGGCTGGTTTATTCCGGACGAGGCGATCAAGAATGGCGAGTTCCAGCAGGCGCTAAACGTGTATATGTCCGAGGACCGAAGGTCGGCGAAGTTTGACGTTGTCTTCAGCGGCAATCCTTACGAGGAAGAAACCATGTCGCAGATTGACGATCTGGAGGCTGCGGTAGGACGCGGCGTGCAAGGGACCGCCTATGACGGTCGCGTAACTTATGCCGTTGGCGGCGTCTCCAGCATGAATAACGATTTGAGCCATATTTCGAATGCGGATTATTCCCGTACGGTGATGCTCATGATTATCGGGATTTCGATTATTCTCATTATTCTGTTCCGTTCGATTATCATGCCGCTCTATATGATCGCTTCGCTTCTCGTGACGTTCTATACGTCGATGGCGATTACCGAGGTGATTTTCGTGAAAATGCTTGGCCATACCGGCATCAGCTGGGCTGTTCCGTTCTTCGGCTTCGTCATGCTCGTGGCGCTTGGCATCGACTACAGCATCTTCCTCATGGACCGCTTCAAGGAGTACCGCGATCAAATGTCTCCTGCCGAAGCGATTCTCGCGGCGATGAAAAACATGGGGACGGTCATTATGTCGGCAGCTCTCATTCTAGGCGGTACATTCGCGGCGATGCTCCCTTCGGGCGTCATGTCGCTCTTGCAGATCGCAACCATCGTACTCTGCGGCTTGTTCCTTTACGCGCTTGTGATGCTGCCGCTGTTCATCCCGGTGATGGTGCGGATGTTCGGCAAAGCGAATTATTGGCCGTTTATGAGAGAGGACGGCGAGCTGAAGGTTCCTCTGACCCGAGGGCAAGAGGTTCACACGCATTCCAGAGATCTATAGTTTTCCTGCAAAATAAAACCTCCCGTTCCGCATTGGAACAGGAGGTTTCTTCTATATATGCGCCAGAACCGTGCCGCCGTAAACGAAAGCGATGCAGATAACAATGGCGGGATGGACCTTCTTCCGCTCCATCAGCCAGTAAGCGGCGGCGGCGATGCCAAGCGTCTGCCACAGGTTGGTGGAATGGATGGAGGTATCGACCATCTGCCAGGTAAGCAGAACCATCATGATGGCCACAACCGGCTGAACAAGCAGGGTCATTCCCTTCACGATCGGGGATTGGCGATGCTTCTGCAGCAGCTTGAGCAGGAAGATCAGCGCTACGGCCGACGGCACTATAGTGGCTGCAAGCGCTAGGACCAAGCCCAGCCAGCCGAATTGGTCGTAGCCGACGAAGGCGGCGATTTTGGTCGCGATAGGTCCGGGCAACGCGTTGCCAAGCGCAAGTATATTGGAGAATTCGGCGTCGTTCGTCCAGCCGTAATGGGTGACGATCTGATTGTACATCAGCGGTATGGAAGCGGGTCCGCCGCCGTAGCCAAGAACGTTCGCGACAAAGAAGCCGATAATAAGGTCCAGCCAGTCCATTACTCTCCGCCTCCTTCAGAGCGTACGCGCTTTTTGCTTTTCCGTTTGGCGACCCAGCCGGCTGCTTTGAAATGAACGGCGCCGTAGGCAAGAAAAGCGACAATGACGATCGCATCCTGAATATTAATAATTTGCAGGAGGAGAAAAGCGACGGCAAACATACCGATCCCCATCCATTTGCCAAGCCCTTTGACCGCGCGGTTGGCAAACTCGTAAGCCATAACGCCAAGCATAACGGCAATGACCGGAATAACGGCCGCGATCATCCCCTGAATGACGGCCGAACCGCTCAAATATTGCACGACCGACAGAAGGGCAATCATCGCGATAGCCGAAGGCATAACGTGCGAGAGGACGGAGACGACAGCCCCAAGCCAGCCCTTGCGGCGGTAGCCAAGGTAGGCGGCCATTTTTGTTGCGATCGGTCCCGGAAGGGCATTGGCCAAGGCGAGAATTTCGGCAAACTCGTCATCTTCGATCCAGTGGTAACGGGTGACGGCTTCATAGCGGATAAGCGGAATAACGGACGGTCCGCCGCCATAGCCTAATACACCGGTTTTGAGCATCGCCCATGCAATCTGCCCGTAATCATTCAACCCGGATGGCCGTCCGGTCTGCGGCGGCGGAGCGCCCGGTTCCAGCCTCGTCGTTGTTGTTTCCATTCGTTACAGCCTCATTCCCATCCGACTTTTGTATCGGTTAATAAGCACCTGACAATCGACGCCCATAATGCCGGGCAGCGGATACAGCTTCTCCCGCATAAAGGTTTCCATCTCTTGATTGCTCGTGAATAAGCCATGCATATGCAGCTTGCTTGGGCCGGTCATGTGATACAGGCTTGTGACAACCGGCTCGTCGGCCAATCGGTCGGCTGCTTCGTGAAGATATTTCGGTTCGACCTCCACGTTAAAAAAAGCGCTAACCGTAATGCCGATCTTCTCCGGGTTAATAACGGCGGTAAACCGCTCAATGACGCCTTCTTCCATCAGCGTGTTAATGCGCGCCTGCACGGCAACGCGGGATAGGCCGATATCCTTGGCCAGATCGGTGTAAGAGATTCTGCCATTCTGATGCAGAGCAGAGATGATTTTACGATCGATTTCATCGATCTGAACGTTTTCGATGGGACTGGATGTTCGATGCTGCATGTTTAGTGTAGCTCCTTTCCGTTATCGCGTATATGCAAAAGGTATGTAAAAGGCAAAGATTCATTACTATATGCATAAATATATAATCATTTTTGTTCATCATCAACAAAAATCGTCGGAACAGCTTTCGTTCCCGTTGCCGGGCAGGGAAAGCCGTGTTATTTTTAGAAGTAATATACGATGTTAATAAACCTGACTTATGAGGTGGCATGGGGATGAAGAAGCCGGTAACGGGAACGAAGGCGATGGTGGTAAGCCCGCATCATTTGGCAACGGCAGCAGGAGCGCGCGTGTTGGAGCGGGGAGGCAATGCTTTTGATGCGGCCATTGCGGTCAGCGCCTCACTTGCGGTTGTTTATCCGCATATGACGGGGGTGGGAGGAGATTCGTTCTTCCTTACCTATCATGCTTCGGATCGGGAAGTGCGGGCGTATAACGCAAGCGGCCGTTCCGGCAGCGGGGCTACAATAGAAGCCTTCGCCGATGTGGAGGCTATTCCGACTAGAGGACCCAGAAGCGCAATTACGGTGCCTGGCATGGCAGACGGGTGGTATGCGGTACAGAACCGGTACGGGCGCCTGACGTTCGCGGAGGTGCTGGAGTCCGCGATATCGTACGCGGAAGAAGGCTTCCCGATGTCCCCCGATCAATATGAGCATACGAGGCAGCATGCGGCCATGCTGGGGGAGCAGCAGACTACGGCCGATATCTATACGCCGGGCGGGCGCATAGTGCCAACCGGAGAGCGTTTTATCCAGACGCGGCTAGCGGCAACCTTGAGCAAGCTGGCCATGGAAGGAAGAGATGGCTTTTACCGGGGCGAAGTGGCCGCTGAGATTGTCCGCTTCTTGAAGGCGGAGGGCGGCGTGCTGACGGAGGAGGATTTCGCGGCGCATAGCGGCGAATGGGCAGAGCCGATCCGCGGCTCCTACCGGGGCTATGACCTTTATCAGGTGCCGCCCAATTCGCAGGGCTTCACCGGCATTATGGCGCTGCAGATCCTGGAACGGTTCGATCTGGCCTCCATGGGGCATGATTCCTTCGAATATTATCATGTGCTGACGGAAGCGCTGAAGCTGAGCTTCCGGGACCGCAACCGGTATTTGACGGATCCCGCTTTCTCCGCCGTTCCGCTTGAACGGCTGCTAAGCCGGGAGTATGCGGCAGAGCTGGCGTCACTTATTAATAAAGATAGCGCGGTCGATATCAACAGCCAGCCCGTCGGCAGCGATACGGCTTATGCGGCAGTTATAGATGAGGACGGCAATGCGGTATCGTTCATCCAAAGCTTGTATTTCGAATTTGGCTCAGGCGTCGTGGCGGGCAATACGGGCGTGCTGCTGCAAAACCGCGGCTCGTTCTTCTCGCTTGACCCGAATCATATTAACCGGCTGGAGCCGCGCAAGCGGACCTTCCATACGTTGATGCCGGCGATGGCCTGCCTGAACGGGAAGCCAAGCTTTCTCTACGGCACGCAGGGCGGGGAAGGGCAGCCGCAGACACAGACGCTTATCCTTACACGGATGATTGATTTTGGCATGAATCCGCAGCAGGCGGTCAGCGAGCCGCGCTTTGTATGGGGCCGCACATGGGGGGCTCCGACGCAAGAGCTGAAGCTGGAAGGCCGAATCTCGGAAGAGACGGCCGATAAGCTGGCGGAAGCCGGACATCTTGTCCGGAGACTGCCGGATTTCGACGGCGTGATGGGTCATGCGCATGCCATTGCGATTAGCAAGGATGGTCTGTTAAGCGGCGGATCGGATCCGCGCTGCGACGGCTCGGCGATCGGCTGGTAGATTTGTTGATATAGATAATTGGATGGAGACAAGAGAGGGAGGGATTATCCCATGATCGATACGTACAACGCGTTTGTGCAGCCGGAGCTGGAGCTGCCGCCGGTCGGAGAGGGCCCGCTCAGCGGCCTGACATTTGCAGTGAAGGATGTGTTCGCGATAAAAGGGTATACGAGCGGTGCCGGTAATCCCGACTGGCTGCGTACGCATTCGCCTTGGGAGCAGACAGCCTCCTCCATAAGCAAGCTGCTGGCAGCAGGCGCCCGCCTGACCGGCACGACCCATACCGATGAATTGATGTACAGCATTAACGGACAGAACGATCACTACGGCACACCGATTAACCCGAAAGCGCCCGACCGGCTTCCCGGCGGCTCATCCAGCGGCTCGGCGGTTGCGGTAGCGGCCGGGGCGGTCGATTTTGCGCTTGGTACGGATACGGGCGGCTCCGTTCGCGTGCCCTCGGCCTACTGCGGGATATACGGGTTCCGGCCAACGCATCGTTTTGTGCCGATTGACGGCGTTATTCCGCTGGCACCCGGCTATGATACGGTTGGCTGGATGGCGGGAAATATCGCCTTGCTGCGGACGATAGGCGAAGTCCTGTTAGCGGACTCTGGCGATGAAGAGATATCGGCGCGAAGCTTCAAGCGGCTGATCTTTGCAGAGGAGGCCTGGGATAAAGCGGAGGACGCTTGCCGGAGCGCTCTGGAAAGCATCTGCGTACGGCTCGTCCAGACGGAAGGTACGAAGCGGGAATGGCGATCCATCGCGCCGGAAGGACTGGAAGCCTGGAGCCACGCGTTCCGGACGACACAGGGGCGGGAAATCTGGCGGACGCATAGCGAATGGATCGTTCGGGAGAAGCCGGTTTTTGGCGAGAGCATTGGGGCGAGATTTGCTTCGGCAAGCGCGATAACCGATGAGGAAGCGGAGAGGGACGGGGCCTTGCGCCATGTCATCCGCAAGCGGCTGCATGAGCTGCTGGGGGATGACGGATTGCTTGTGATCCCGACGATACCGGGTGCCGCTCCAAGCCGTGCCATTAACGGGACTGCGAATGAGGAGCGCCGGTTCTGGACGATGCAGCTGTCCTGCATAGCAGGGTTATCGGGGCTGCCGCAGGTAACGATACCGGCCGGTGAAGTTGATGGCGCGCCAATCGGGTTGTCGATTATTGCTGGCGCGAAGCAGGATTTGAAGCTGCTGAGCTGGGTGGAGCAATTCGAGAAGGAGGCGGGAAGATGAGGCTGGCAACGATCGTGCATAACGGCGTGGAGCAGGGAAGTATAATTGTGCCTGAAGGTTATGTGACGCTGGCGGAGCTTAACCGCGTCACAGGTTCGGAGTGGCAGACGGATGTGTTTGGGTTAATAACGAGCGGTGGCCTTGAGACTCTGACCCATTGGTATAACGGAGGAGGTCAAGAGAAGCTGACGGAGCTGACGGTTATTCCCTCATCGGAAGCGAGTCTCGCGCCTCTATACCGCCATCCTCGCAAAATATGGGGTATTGGCATGAATTACACGGCCGATGAAGTTGAGCTTGCGGAGCTGCGGGAGAAGGAGGAGCCGGTCAGCTTCATGAAGCCGGATACGTCGATTATTGGCGAAGGCGAATCCATTGTGCTTCCTGCCCAATCGGAGCGGGTAACTGCCGAAGCGGAGCTGGCCATTATCATTGGCCGGACATGCAGGAATGTCACGGAGGAAGAGGCGCTTCGGTCCATTGCGGGTTTTGCGGCTGCCATTGATACAACGGCTTCGGACATTCATGCCCGGCACATGCGGTTTTTGACCAGAGCGAAGAGTTTTGATACGTTCTTTACCTTTGGCTCCGAGCTGATGACGCCGGATGAGGCGGGCGAGCTGACGGAGCTGCAAGTCGAGACCTGGCATAACGGCGGGCTGGCACATGCGGGCAAGCTGACTCATATGATTTTTCAGCCAGCCTTTCTGATAGCCTTTCATTCCGAGGTGATGACGCTTTTGCCGGGGGATGTCATCCTGACCGGTACGCCTGGTGCGGCCGTCATCCGAAACGGCGATGTGGTCGAGTGCCGGGTGAGCGGTCTGTCGCCGCTGCGAAGCGGAGTGCGTTAGCAGCTGAAGCTTGCATGCTTCAAGTCTGGTTTAGTATGATTTATGGTGCATATGGGGACGAATGTACCATAGGCTAATTGCTGAGACGGAGAGGGAGTTACGAATGAGCCAAATACTTGTGATGTTCACCGGAGGAACGATCGGCAGCAAGAATAACAACGGCGCGATTTCGGTGAATGAGGCCGGCTCTTACCATTTGATAGATGCTTATATGGCGAGCCCGCTGAAGCGGGAAGCGGACCTTGAAACGGTTCAACCGATGAATATATTGAGCGAGAATATCGTGCCGTCAGACTGGAATACCTTGATTGCGGCTATCAGAGCCGTTGATCAATCCAGCTATGACGGTATTATTGTGACGCATGGCTCGGATACGCTTGCTTATTCGGCCGCGCTCCTGAGCTTTGCGCTATGCGATCTGACGATACCGCTTGTTCTGGTAGCAAGCAATTATCCGCTTGGTGACGAACGGGCGAACGGACTGAGCAATTTTGCGGCAGCGGTGGACTTCATTTCGGAGGATGCCGCACCGGGCGTATTTGTTACTTACCGCAATAACAAAGGTGAGACGATTGTTTATCTCGGCAGCCGCATTAAGCAATGCGAGTCATTTACTGATCAATTCGACAGCCCTTACAGCGTACCCTACGGTATCATGAGCGGCGGAAGGCTGGTGCGTCATGACCATCCGTTTAACCCCGCGCACGAGGAGCTTCGCGCTCGCCAGCCGGTGAGCAGCCCTTGGCTGGAGGGTGGAGAAGGCATCCAGTCCGTCATGCTTTATATCCGTCCTTTTCCCGGGCTGAATTACACGTATTATGATTTCTCTCGGCATAAGCCCAAGGCGGTCTTGCATGACCTGTTCCATTCCGGGACGGCAAATGCAAGCGGATTGGACTCCCATTCGCTCCTGCAATTCGCGCGGTATTGCGCGGAGCACGGCGTTGACCTGTATCTATGTCCGCTCAAGGACAGCAGTGAGGCGATGTATGCCTCGTCTATCCGTCTCCTCGAGGCGGGAGCGGTCTTTATCGAGAACATGTCGGTCGAGGCCGCTCTCATGAAGCTGACTCTTGCTTATTCGCTGCCGCTTGGCACAGAGGAGATCCGCGCTTTCATTATGGAGCAGCCGCTGTTCTACGAATTTGTGGCTAATCATGGTAAAATGAGCGTGTGACGATTGGCGATTAATTTGGAGAAGAGGTGCTCATATATGACGCAAGTGCAAGCAGGACAAGCCGTGCCGGATTTCACGCTGCCGGCTTCAACCGGCGGCAATATCTCGCTTTCTGACTACAAAGGCAAAAAGCTGGTGATTTACTTTTACCCGAAGGATAATACGCCGGGCTGTACGGTAGAATCTTGCGACTTCCGCGATTATAACGGCCAGTTCAAATCTTATAACACCGAAGTTATAGGGATTAGCCCGGATGATCTAGCATCGCATGATACCTTCATCTCGGACTTCCAGCTTCCGTTCCCGCTGCTGGCAGATACGGAGCATACAGTATCCGAGCTGTTTGGCGTGTGGAAGGAGCGCACCTGGAATGGCGAGACGTTTATGGGAATCGAGCGCTCGACTTTCCTGATCGACGAGAACGGCGTGCTGGCTCGCGAATGGCGCAGCGTGTCTGTGGACGGTCACGTTCTTGAAGTCCTCGAAGCGGTAAAATAAATAATTTTAAAAAGCCTCCAATTCCACTCACAGGTGGATTGGAGGCTTTTCTTCTTGCGCGGAATTAACGCTGGAAGAACTCGATTCGCTCGCCTTCCGGACCGCTGATGAAGAAGTAGCGGTAGCCGTTTGGCAGCGTCGTAATATCTTCGTCAATGAAGGTAACGCTGGTCTGCTTCAAACGTGCGAATTCGGCATCCACGTCGTCCACGTAAATCGCGAAGTGATGAACGCGGCCTTCAACGGGCAGCTCGCCGTTATAATGCTGGACCAATTCAATCTCTGTCTCATCGGAATCCCCAAACCCCAGAAATGCAAGTTCAATAACGCCATTTGTATGAGTCAGGCGGCCTTTCAATGTAAGTCCTACAAATTCCTCATAGAAGCGGATAGTCGCTTCCATATCTCTTACCATTATCCCCACGTGATCGACGCGTTTGCGTGCCATGTCCATTGCTCCTTCTCCTCTAGTTTGACCCCATCATAGGCATTCAATCTTTGATTGTCAAGCAAGGTGGGGGAGAGTATAACGATAAACAATTTCAAGTAATATAATGGGTATTATAAGATAAAAGGAGGCGGGAGGAATGGAGACAAGAAGGCTTGGCTCAAGTGAGCTGTATCCATCGGTGATTGGTTTCGGGGCATGGGCCGCGGGGCGCAACGGATGGGGCCCTGTAGAGGAGAAGGAGATCAGACTGGCGATAAATTGGCTGCTCTATAACAAGGCCGTCACAACGGTTATTGCAGGCGCGAAGACCGTCGCCCAGTTGCAGGAGAATGCTGCTGCCGCCCGCTGGAAGCTGGCCCGCGAAGATTATGAGCAGATCAGCCGCTTGTTCGAACCGGACTCTTCCTACGTCATATAAAGAAAAGAAAGGCTTGCGGGTGTCCGCAGGCCTTTCTTCATTTGTTCGCTCTCATCGCCAATCTCTTCTTCATCGGCGGGATCTTCTTCATCCTCGTAGTATAGGTAGATTTTCCAGCTGTTATCCGGCATTTTCTTCAGATAATAGACACCATCGAAAGACGTCGTATCGGTAGACGTTTCCCCGTCTATTACCTCAGTTACGTTATAGCTGCCTCCCGTGGAATGAACAGCGGCGAACCGATCCGATTTCGAAACGATTTCCAGGTGTTGAGGGGTAAGCACCTCAATCTTGGTCGAATATCCTTCGCCAAGATAGGATTCAATGTCATCGTAGATAAAGTGGCTTAAGGCCAAATAAAATCCGGTATAGTACTTGGCATGAACCTCGCGGAGGTTAGCGAAGTCCAGGGCGTTATTCAGCGGCCGTTGCTGCTTCGCCGGATGCGTCTTCCGCTTCATCCGAAGAGAACAGGTAGATTTTCCAGCTGTTGTCCTCCATTTTCTTCAACAGGTAAACGCCGTCTCTTGGAACGGTTTGCGTATCTTTCTCGTCCTTGCCTTCAACCGTTACATTGTAAGTGCTGCCTGTTGCGTGAATAGCAGCGAAACGGTCGGTTTTTGAAACAATTTCATATTTTTGAGGCGTCAGCTTCTCCAATTTGAGCGTATAGCCTTCTTTGGCCAAATCTGCGTAATCTTCATAACCAAAGATGGTCTCAGCCAAAGCGTAGCCAGTCATGTATTTAGGCAGAACTTCGCCGAGCTTAGCGAATTCTTGCGCGTTAATCACTTCTGCTTCTTTTGCTTCGTACTCATCGATGAGTGCCGTAAGAGCAGCGTCTTCAGGCAGGCTGCCCTTTTGCAGATCAAGCGCGCGCTGGATCATCACAACCGCTTCGGCGCGAGTTGCGTTAGCGTAAGGTTTGAATGTTGTTGCTGTAGCGCCGCGGACAATGCCCGCTTGGCTTGCTTTTGCAATAAACGGAGTTGCAAAGTATTCCGGAACGTCGGAGAAGGTCTTTGCTTCGCCTTCGAATTTGACGGAAGACTCAAACGCGCGAACGATGATGGTTGCGATCTCTCCGCGTTTGATCAGTTCGTCAGGACCAAACTTTGTTTCCGTCAGACCGTTTACGATACCGAGGGAGCTTGCGATCCGGACTGGCTCGGAGTACCATTTGCCAGCTGGAACGTCAGCAAAGGTCTTGCTTGCCTGATCCGTTGTCAGACCTAGTGCGCGTACCAGAATCGATACGAATTCCGCACGGCTGATCGACAAGTCCGGTTTGATCAAAGTATTTCCTTCAGAGTCGAGGGAGCCTTTGAGCAGATCGGCGGTAACGAAGTTATCAAGCGAGTCAAATGCCCAATGCTCGTTGATATCAATCGGGTAGTAAGTGTTCAGCACGTCTTCCGAGGATGCCGCGCTTGCTTTAGAAGTTTGGAACGGGAGTGCAAGCAGGACGAATGCTGCCAGAAAAACAATCAGACTACGTTGAAAAGTTTTCATTTCATATTCCTCTCTTATGTAAGGATTTTGTAAATAGACCCTATATGATACTAGCAGATGAGAGGTCTCCGTACTAGAGAAAATTAGTGGATTTAGGGCGATATTAGCTAAAATAAATCCTTGGAACTATATGGGATTAACGAGAAAAAGCCCGCCTAACGAATTCCGTCAGGCGGGCGGTTCCTCTCTATTTCCATTCCGGCAACTGGCTCACATAGCTGTCGGATAACTTGAGCAGCTCCAGCGCGCGGTTATATTCGCCTTGCGAATCCAGGGAAACGGTGCTTGCTCCGGAGAGCGGAAGATGCGTGCCGTCCTCATAGCCGCTGCCGGACAGGAACAGCTCGTCGCTGCTGACGAATGAACCGGTTGGCAGGTAATAACGCTGCGGCAGCAGGTTGACCGTCGTGTTGTTCAAGATATCCTGGCCGAAGTGAATCTGCTGGTCCAGCGAGAATCCGAACAGATTAGCTACGGTTGGGAGGATATCCACCTGACCGCCCAGATGAGTGAATACTTCAGGCTGCGTGATGCCAGGCGCGGTAATAATAAGCGGAATGTTGATCATGTCGGCCGAGCCGTATTCGCGTCCGTAAATCTCCTGCATCAGCTCTTTGTCATCATGGTCCAGCGAGTAGATCGGCAGGCCAAGATGATCGCCGTACAGAACAACCACGCTGTTATCCCAGATGCCGCGCTGCTTCAGATCGTCAATGAACAGGCCAAGAGCGTAGTCGGCATAATTCTGGGCGCGTACGTAATCGCCAACGAAGGTATCCTCGTACCGTTCGGGAAGCTCCATCTTATATTTGCGATCCGGTATCGTAAACGGATGATGGGCCGTCATCGAAATGACCTGAGCATAGAACGGCTTGTCGCTCTGGTCCATCTTCGCAAGCTCGGCCGCGGTCTTCGCGTAGAGCACCTCGTCGGAGGCTGCGAAGAAGACGGAATCTTCGTTGCCAAAGAACGCCTTATCATAATAACGGTTAAAGCCAAGCGCCTTGTACAGCTCGCTGCGGTTCCAGAACTCGACAACATTCGTATGGAAGGTTGCGGTGTCATAGCCATGCTGTGCCATCAGTCTCGGAAGACTTGGCAGCTCCTTCTTCGGATAGACCTGCGTAGCCGCTCCGTTTGGCGGTATATAATAAGATGTGTTTACGATAAACTCCGCATCCGAAGTATTGCCTTGGCCAACGCCTTGATAGAAGTTGTTGAAGTAGTAATTCTCCTTCGCCAGCTTGTTCATGTTAGGCGTAATTTCCTGACCGTCGATCTTCAGATCGATAAGGAAGTTTTGGAAGGATTCCATCTGAATAATGATCAGATTCTTGCCGGAAGCCGTGTTCCACAGCTTGGGCGATGCCGGCTTATCGATCTGTTTGAGTTCGTCAATCTTGGCTTGCGTGATCTCGGAAGGCTCCACAAGCTCCGGGTCTTTATTGGAGAAGATCGTATAAGCCTCGTAGTTGAGAATACCCATCTGCTCCGCTTTTACAATCTCGTTCATGCTGGCACGATTCGGCACGATGTTGAACAGGCATAGCGCCAGCGAGATGCCAAACAAGGTAGCGAGCACGCGCCGGCTGACTCTTTTCTGGCTGGCCGCTTTCCAATACTGCCCTTTCTTGCGGCGAATCAAATAATAGCCCATGACGATAATATCAATGAAGACAAGCAAATAGTAAGGGTCCATCAGAGAGAAGACGCTGTTGCTGACCGCCGTAACCTGATTCACTTGATTCAGGGCTACATAGGTGACAATTACGCCATAATATTTGTAGTACATGAGAACCGCGAACAGGATGGCGGTCATTAGTAGGTTGGCGCTTAAATAGTAGACCAGCTTTCGTTTAGTAGCGAACCATTCAATTAAACAAAATACGATGAGAGCAAACGGAACTTCCTTAAGCAGGGTTGTCCAGCTTGGACCGCCAAAGACGACCATCCAGGTCAAGAAGCTCTTAAGCAGCACAATCAGCGAGAATGCGAGAATGGGTCGCTTGCTGAACAGCCGTTTTGGTGCTAGATTAGACACGTTTTCGCCGCCTTTCACAATAAAGACAGGCTTCTATCCAAGCAGCCTGTCATGTGGTGTCTTTATATTTACGAAGTTATTTACTTCATTATGCTTGGCTGGAAGAGGATTGTCAAAGGCAAAACAAGCATGCCAGTCTTGGGAAAATGTCATCAAGAAATGTTGCAACTTTTTAAGACTTTATCAAGTCTATTCGTTTATAGTAGAGAGGACGGAACGTTCGAATATAAAATAAGCGTAATTAAGGAGAGCAGCATGAGAAGAAACGTACAAAGAAGAAAAAGACGAGGACTAGCTTTTCTGGCGGTATGCGTGGTTGCCATTGCAGTCATATTATTTATCCGCTACGAAAATTTAACGGCCCAGGCTCCCGAGGAGACTGCGGCTAATAGCCAGAATTCAGAGCAAACGGATCCGCCTGCATCCGATTCGCCTGCAGTATCGGACGAGCCTTCGGATACACCGTCGGACACGCCAACCGATACGCCATCTGACGAGCCGTCTGACGAACCTTCCGATGAGCCGTCCAACGCGCCGTCGGATAAGCCGTCGTCTACGGAAGCGCCATCGAAGCCAGCGGTTGCGACTGCCGGTGAAGAGGACGGTTATGCCGTTGTTGCCCAGCCGGAGAGCGTAGCCGTGCTGGTGGACAAGCAGTACAAGCTGCCTGACGATTATGAGCCTTCCGATCTGGTCTATCCGGATGTACGCTTTACGTTCAGCGAGAAAATCGACAAGCGCAAAATGCGCAAAGTTGCAGCAGGCGCCTTGGAGAAGCTGTTTGACGGCGCGGAGAAGGACGGTATTTACCTGGCCGGCGTATCGGCTTACCGCTCGCAAGCCACGCAAACGTCGCTGTTTAACCGCTATGTGAAGAAAGACGGCTTGGAAAAAGCATTGACTTACAGCGCATTCCCTGGTACAAGTGAGCATCAGACTGGTCTTGCGATTGACGTATCGGGCAGTGACGGCAAATGTGCGGCTGAGGATTGCTTCGGCGGTACGCCGGAAGCGGAATGGCTCGCGGATCATGCTCCGGAATACGGGTTCATTATCCGCTATCCGGAAGGCAAGGACTCGATTACGGGCTACAAATACGAGCCTTGGCATCTCCGCTATGTAGGCAAGGACTTGGCGAAGGAGCTAGAAGATAAAGGATTGACTCTGGAGGAGTATTATAACGCAGTTCCGGTTACAAAATAATAGAGTCGAACGGGACGGCGCTCAGCTTCCGATGCGTGTAGGTCATACATGGCATTGGGCTGCGCGCCGTTGCCCATTCTGTTAGATCTTTGGCTCAAACGTTTTGCAATCTGTTTCGTCGGAATTGCTTGCTTGTTTCGAACGGTTATTGACTACATAAATCGAAGTAGCGGCGCAATGATTGCCTGCAGCCCAATATTTGCAGGAGTTAACTTCGCATAGTACATCCTTAGCCATGGATGGTCACCTCCTTAAAAGAATGATCACACAAACAGCGTAAAGCTGTTCGTGATGATTCTTGCGTCGTAAGCAAGCTTAAGACATGAGGGAGGCCGATTTGGCGTCCACAACTTATAGGATGGACAAACGCAAGCCGGTTTTATACTTATGAAGGGATGGAACAACAATGGGAAAAAAGCTGTATTTTAATCATGACGCGGGGGTAGACGACCTTGTATCGCTGTTTCTCGTTCTGCAAATGAAGGATGTTGAACTGATTGGGGTTTCCGTGATTCCCGCAGACGGTTACTTGGAGCCGGGAATGGCGGCGAGCCGCAAGATCATTGACCGCTTTGGATCCCCGGGTTCAAGCAGCAAGGTGGAGGTTGCCCGTTCGAATTCCAGAGGACGTAATCCGTTTCCGGCGGAATGGCGGATGCACACCTTCTTTGTGGATGCGCTGCCGATCCTGAACGAACCAAACGTTATTCACGCTCGCGAAGCAGAAGCGCCTGCCCATAAGCATATGATTCAGCAGCTTCTAGCTTCTGATGAGCCGGTGACCCTGCTGTTCACCGGTCCGCTGACGGACCTGGCGAGAGCGCTGGATGAAGCGCCGGAGATTGAAGAGAAGATCGACAAGCTTGTCTGGATGGGCGGGACCTTTAACGAGAAGGGGAACGTGCAGGAGCCGGAGCATGACGGAACCGCGGAATGGAATGCATTCTGGGACCCCGAAGCTGTCGATCGCGTATGGAACAGCGGAATCAAGATTGAGCTCGTCGCGCTGGAGAGCACGAACAAAGTACCTCTTACCGTTCCGGTGCGCAACCGCTGGGCGTCTCTTCGCAAGCATGCCGGACTGGACTTCGTGGGACAATGTTACGCGGCTTGTCCGCCGCTTGTCTTCATGGAAACCAATTCGACCTATTATCTATGGGATGTTCTGACGACGGCGGTCGTAGGCGATCCAAGCCTGGTACGGATGAAGACCGTTAACAGCACGGTTGTCGCGGACGGCCCAAGCCAAGGCCGCACCATCGAAACGGCAGAAGGGCGGCCGGTGAGCCTTGTGTATGACGTAGAGCCGGAGCGGTTCTTCGATTATATTACAGCGTTATCGCAGAACGCTGAACTGAACCCGGCTTAAGCCGGGAGATTAGTCCATTTCATAGATCGAACCGGATTTGCTTGCGTACAGCTCGGCATAGACCTTCTCTGCATAAGCATCGGTCATGCCGGAGATATAATCCGCAATAAAGCGCGCCCAGCTCCAGTTATGCTTGTGCTGCTCGAAGCTTGCCACCCAGTCAGGCGGCAGAATAAGGCGTCCTTGCTCTGGTACCTTGAAGCTGTCCCACAGGCGGCGGATCATAATTTCGCTGCGCATCTGCAGCCGTTGTACGCGGAAATCCTTAATGAGCGTTACCCAGGCAAGCTTCTTCAATATTTCCATCGTGCGCAGCAGATCGATATCCTGTTGTCCTTCAAGCACAAAGGTAACCTTCTTCCAGCCTTTTGCCGGATCTTCGATAATTCCGACGCGTCCGGCAAATACGCTGACCCACCGCGCTTTCATCTCTCTGCGGGTTCTGGACGATTCATGATCATACAGGGCGTAGAGCTCCTCCCACTGCTGCAGATAAGCGGCAAGTACGCGTTTGACCATCGCCGGAATATCTACCTGATCCCAGCCTACGTCCATATTGCCTTGATCCTCGACGATTTCCTGTACCAGATTGTCAATCAGCCGCTGATCTTCAAAGAAGGTGCGATTCATCTGAATTTTGCCTGCACGGATGCCGTCTTCAATATCATGGGTGGAATAAGCGATGTCATCGGATAGATCCATCAGTTGGGCTTCCAGCGTGGAGCAGCCCTGCGGCATTTGCCACTGCTGGCGGATATGGTTAATAGCATGCCACTCGGAGCTGTATAGCCCCTTCAGCCTGCCGGGATCATCCAGGGAATAAGGATATTTGTTCGTCGCAAGCAGGACGGCTGCCGTCAGATCCAGGCCGCTGCCGCTGCCGGCGCGTTTCTCCAGAAACATGAGGATGCGGAAGTTCTGGGCGTTGCCTTCGTAAGCAAGGCCGTGCTCCTTCATCAAGAGGCGGTTCAGTACTTCTTCGCCCTTATGGCCAAACGGCGGATGCCCCAGATCATGGGCAAGCGCTGCGATCTCTACGACGGACGGGTCCAGAATGAGACCGGGATGCTCTTTTTTATTCAGAAAAGGGTACTGTTTCCCGAGGCGTCTTGCCACTTCGCGGGCAATCTGCGATACCTCGAGCGAATGCGTGAGTCTTGTCCGGTAGTAATCGCCCGAACCGGCGCCAAATACTTGCGATTTGCCCTGCAGCCGCCGGAAGGCAGGGGATTGAATCAGCCTTGCATAATCCCGTTCATATTCATCGCGTTCTTCGCTGAATGTGCCGAGCGCTGGTTCATCTAATCGAAATTTGCGTAAATCCATGGTCCTTCCTCCTATGCCGCTCGCACGTTTTCATTTTTTCTGAAAATTGTAGCATATTTCATTCTCAATAAGAATGTTTGTGTAAGGTTTGAACATCTTTCGTCCTTGAGGTATGCTCTAGTTAACGTTTTTATCCATATATTGAGGTGCTGGTCTAGCTATGAATGTTCTACAGGATATTTCAGCGGTATTTATCGTCCTGAATATATTGCTGGCGCTAGCGGTTATTTTCCTCGAGAGAAGAGACGCAAGATCGACCTGGGCTTGGCTGATGGTGCTTTATTTTCTGCCGGGGGTCGGGTTTGTTCTGTATCTCATTCTCGGGCAGCGGCTGCGCAAGCGGAAGCTGAATAAGATGCTTGTGGAAAGCCAGCGTATTATTGAGGATTCAATTGAAGCGCAGAAGCTTCAATTAGAGGAGCGGCACATTATCTTTAATGATCCCGCTACTATTAACTATCAGAGCATGATTCACATGAATCTGGTGGGCAGCTATTCTCTGTATACGCAGAACAACGCTGCACAAATCTTCACGACCGGGAAGAGCAAATTTGATGCGCTGCTGCGAGATATCGAGTCCGCACAACATCATATTCATCTTGTCTATTACATTGTGCGTAATGATAAGCTTGGCAATCGGCTTATTCAGGCGTTGGTTGACAAGGCAAAGCAGGGGATACAGGTTCGGTTTCTGTATGACCATATTGGCAGCAAGGGGCTTCCGAGGAAGTTCTTCAGGGAGCTGAGGGATGCGGGCGGACAGGCAGCGGCCTTCTTCCCGTCGCGGATTCCATACTTGAACCTGAAGATCAACTTCCGGAATCATCGCAAGCTTGTTATTGTGGACGGACGGATCGGCTATATCGGAGGCTTTAATATCGGAGACGAGTATTTGGGCCGCGATAAATATTTCGGAGAATGGCGGGATACTCATCTGCGTCTTGAGGGAAGGGCGGTTCTGCAAATGCAGGCGCAGTTCCTGATGGACTGGAATCTGGCCTCCTCGGGGATGGTGGAGCTTGACCATCAGTACTTCCCGCGTCACTTCCAAGCCGTGGGGACGATCGGCATGCAGCTTGTGGCAAGCGGACCGGACTCGGATTATCAGCAGATTAAGGATGCCTATATCAAAATGATTTATTTTGCAAAGAAAAGCATCTGTCTGCAGACCCCGTATTTTGTTCCGGACGAGAGTCTGATGACGGCTCTGAAGATCGCCGCAATGTCCGGCATCGAGGTGAAGGTGATGCTGCCAAGCAAGCCGGATCACTTCTTCGTATACTGGGCAACCCATTCGTATTTGAACGAGCTTCTAGCGGCTGGCGGCAAATGCTACATCTACGAGAAGGGCTTCCTTCATGCGAAGACGCTCGTGATTGACGGTCAGCTTGCTTCCGTAGGCACCGCCAATATCGATAACCGCAGCTTTAAGCTTAATTTCGAAATGAACGCTTTTATCTACGACAGCGCGACCGCTGGCGAGCTCGAGAGAATATTCGAGCATGATCTGGAGGACTGTTACGAGCTGACTCTTCACAACTATTTGAAGCGGCCGCTGATGAACAAGTTCAAGGAATCCATCGCCCGGCTGCTCTCGCCAATCCTGTAATCCGCACGCAAAAAGGGATTCCGCTTATCTATGATAACCGGAATCCCTTTACCTTTCTGAATCGCAATTATTCAATTTACTAACGCTCCATTCTACAACTTGCGTTGCCATAATCTCCAATAAGTATTGATTGGTTCAGACTAGTCATCTTCGCGTCACGTTGGATTCCCGCATGTCCGGTTAACCTTTTAAGGCTCCTTCCCGGCATTAGTAGGACATGCTTCGCTAACCTACTTCAATGGTCTATCCCCTCTCGTTTGGTGTAGGTCTATCATAAACTATTATTTCAATTTTGTAAATATTCTGATAATTATTTTTTGTAAAGGCTGACCACCTGGTCTAAATCATAGATTAGAGGCATACGGGAAGAGAATTCTGGGTTGATCTCGTTATTATTTAGATTTATACTTAGTCTAAATTAATTTGTTTGAAGGACTGAATATACCATGACTAAAATAAATCTAACTACACAGCGGAAAGCGATTCTCGAGGCGATCCAGGACTCCCATGATCATCCGACGGCGGCCGATGTGATTGAGCGCCTGCGCGACAAAGGCATCAGCTTTGCTTACGGAACGGTGTACAATTCCCTGCGGTATTTGACGGATGCCGGCCTTATCCGGGAGTTAAAGCTTGGAGAAGCAGTCAGCCGTTATGACGCAAGAATGGACGACCATCATCATATTATGTGCAAGAAATGCGGCCGCGTAGAGGAAGTGTTGACCGAATTGCCGGAGGAATGGCTCAGAAGGATTGCGGCGGAGACCAAATTTGCTGTTCAGGATGCACATGTTGTATTAGAGGGGGTATGCGAGTTATGCGCCAGCCAGTAGAAGATAATCGAACGGAGGGCCGGACGGAATCCGAAAGAGCCGTACAGCAGGGAAGCAGACAAGCCGGCGATTTGTTCCTGGAGGGGAAGGCATGCTCCCTGACGAAGCGGATTATGACGGTTAGTCCTTTTCCCGAACGGATGAACAGCCTGCTGCATTTGCTTACGGCCGAATGCTTCGATCTGTTCACGCTGCACGATCTGAACAAAGCGTTCGTCAGCAGTCTGCAGCCGGAGCTGATCATCTACGATGCTACGCCGCATCCGCTTATTCCCGATGCCGTTGATGCCCTTCACGCCGCGATGACGCAGACCGCCCCTATTAACGGTGCCTCCCTGTTGTTCCTGGTCCATGAGGATGCCCGGATGATGGCCGCGGCCATTCCCCCGCATGCCGAGCTGCTCGTCTGGCCGTCCAATCCGCAGGATGCGCTTACCCAGGTAACCCGGATGCTTGGGGAATGGAAGGCGCCTGATCAATCGAGCTACCGCTTCAAGGATCTGACCGTTGATCTGAAGAAAATGGCGGTGTACCGCAGCAGCGAACGGATTGAGCTGACGAAGACCGAATATGATCTTCTGCTCATGTTTCTGACCTCGGGCGGTGCGGTGCTTACCCGCGAGGCGATGTTTGACGCGGTATGGGGAAGCCAGTATTTTGGCGGGAGCAACGTCGTAGACGTGCATATCAAGACATTGCGCCGCAAGCTGAAGGACAGCGCAGTAGCGCCGCATTACATCGCAACGGTGCGCGGAGTCGGCTACCGCCTGGTGGAATAACGCCGGGGAGCTGCTTGTTCATCGGATCTTCATCAACCCTTCATCTAACGTTCATGACACGGTTGAGACATAACCTTACAATAGGATTATAAGATTTAGATCAAGTCTAAATATAAATTAATCCGGAGGTAAAGATATGATCAACCGTTTAACAACGAACCAAGGAACGCCGGTTGGCGATAATCAAAATTCAAGAACGGCAGGCGGGTGCGGCCCCGCTTTGTTGGAAGACTATCATCTAATCGAGAAAATCGCCCATTTCGACCGCGAGCGTATTCCCGAGCGCGTCGTACACGCACGCGGCGCAGGCGCGCATGGCGTATTCCGGGCTGCGGGCAGCATGAAGGAGCATACGAAGGCCGCGTTCCTCTCGGAGGCGGGGAAGGAGACGGATGTATTCGTCCGTTTCTCCACCGTTATTCATGGCACAGGCTCACCGGAGACGGCCCGGGATCCCCGGGGTTTTGCCGTCAAATTTTATACCGAGGAAGGAAACCTCGATATTGTGGGCAACCATCTGCCGGTCTTCTTCATCCGCGATGCGATTAAATTCCCCGATATGGTGCATTCCCTTAAGCCATCTCCGCGCACGAATATTCAGGAGCCTGAACGTTATTGGGATTTCATGACGCTGTCGCCGGAATCAACCCATATGCTTACCTGGCTGTTCTCCGATGACGGGACTCCTGCTTCCTACCGGGAAATGGACGGTTTTGGCGTTCATGCCTTCAAGTGGATAAGCGAGCAGGGGAAAGCGACTTATGTGAAATATCATTGGAAGTCGAAGCAAGGCGTCCGTAATTTTACGGCTGCGGGAGCTTCGGAGATGCAAGGACGGGATTTCAATCACGCGACCCGCGATTTGTACGATTCGATCGAGCACGGCCATTATCCGGAGTGGGATCTGCATGTGCAGCTGATGCCGGCCGAGCATCTTGACCGTTATGCTTTTGACCCGCTGGATCCAACCAAGATATGGCCGGAGGATATGTATCCGCTGCAGCTTGTCGGGACGATGCAGCTGAACCGCAATCCGGACAACTATTTCGCCGAGGTGGAGCAGTCTGCTTTTGCCCCAAGCGCTCTGGTGCCCGGAATAGAGCCGTCGGAGGATAAGCTTCTGCAGGGCCGCCTGTTCTCCTATCCGGACGCACAGCGCTACCGTCTTGGCGCCAACTACCTGCATATTCCGGTTAACTGTCCGTATGCGCCGGTCCGCAACCATCAGCGTGACGGAGCCATGACGATGAAGGCGGATCCCCGGGCGGTCAACTATGAGCCCAACAGCTCCTCGGACAGCCCGCAGGAAGCTCCGGAATACAAAGACAGCCATGCACCGCTTGCTGGCTCTGCCGGACGCCAGCGGATCGACAAGACGGATGATTTCACGCAGGCAGGGGAGCGCTATATGTCGCTGTCGCCGGAGCAGCGGGATAATCTGGTCAGCAATCTGGTGAGTGACCTCAAGCAGACGAATGAGACCATTCAGCTGCGCGCAGTCTGCAACTTTTTCCGCGCCAACGTGGAGTTCGGTATCCGTCTATCCAAGGGTCTGGGCGTAGATATCAGCGCGTATATGCAGCATAAGTAAAGGATTAGCCGGTACCAACGGCCGAAGCCACTCGATTAACGATTGGGCTTCGGTCGTTTTTTTGAAATTTAAGAAAGCCTAAATTTTTGTTATACTGTACCTGTATTTGCTGGCGAAACATATGCTGCTCTTCTTGAAAAAATGAATACGATTACATAACGAGGTGAGAAGATGGATTATCGCGGGTTAGGCTCTTCGGAATTGAAAGTAAGCGAGATCAGCTTTGGAACATGGGCGATTGGCGGTGCCTGGGGCAACGTGAACGATAAGGAATCGCTGCTGGCGCTTGAAGCGGCCATCGATAAAGGCGTTAATTTCTTTGATACGGCTGACGTGTACGGAGACGGCCACAGCGAGCGCCTGCTGGCGCAGGCAACCAAAGGCCGCGAGGATGAGATTTATGTTGCGACGAAGTTTTGCCGCGCGGGAGATATTCATGATCCGGCTACTTATTCGGAAGCATCCGTGCGCGCTTATTGCGAAGCAAGCCTGAAGCGCCTCGAGCGCGAGCGGATTGATCTGTACCAGATTCATTGCCCGCCGATGTCGATCCTGAAGGATGGCAGCGTATTTGGCGTGCTGGACAAGCTGCAGCAAGAGGGGAAAATCCGCCACTACGGCGTTAGCGTGGAGTCGGTGGAGGAAGGTCTCTTCTGTCTGGAGCAGCCGAATGTCCGTGCTCTGCAGGTGATCTATAATATTTTCCGCCAAAAGCCGCTTGAGCTGCTGAACGAAGCGCATCGCCGCGGCGTTGGCATTCTGGTTCGCCTGCCGCTCGCGAGCGGCCTGCTAACAGGCAAGTTCACGGCTGCTTCAACGTTCGAGGCGGATGATCACCGGCGCTTTAACGAGAACGGGGAATCGTTTAACGTAGGCGAGACGTTCGCGGGACTTGGCTTTGCCAAAGGCGTTGAGCTGGCTGACCAGCTGCGCTGGATCGCGGACGGCCGCGGCAATATGACGCGCGCTTCGCTGCGCTGGCTGCTGGATCACGAAGCGGTAACCTGCGTTATTCCGGGCTTCCGCAATGTTCGTCAGGTCGAAGACAATCTTGCGGCGCTTGACGTGCCGTCGTTCACGGAGCCCGAGCGGGAGCGTCTTGCTGCTTTCTATCAGGAGCAGGTTCATCCGTTTATCCGCGGTTCGTACTAGTTTTGCCGTTTCGGCGCGGTTTGCACTGTTTAATATTTTGCAGTACGATGGGGTAGCCAACACTAGTTGAAATGAGGATAGGTAACGATGCTATCTGCAAATACATCTCTCATCCAAATAGCGTCCATCGTTTTTTCGGTTTGTGCCGGACTGACGCTTATTGTTCTCCGCATGCGGGCAGGCAAGCAGCCGACCAATCTGCGCAAAATCATCGCGCCGCCGCTCGGCATGTCGACGGGCTTTATCATGTTTGCGTTCCCGATTACGCATATCCACTGGTTATGGGGCGTATCGGCTTTTGGGACGGGCCTGCTGATTTTCTCTTTTCCGCTTATCGTCACTACGCGCCTTGAGAGAATCGAATCGGATATATTCGTTCGCCGCTCGAAGGCGTTTATCTTCATCATGCTGACCTTGCTGGCTATCCGGCTGGCCCTGCATAGCGTGGTTGAGCAGTACATGTCCATTCCGCAGACGGGCGCATTGTTCTATCTGCTGGCCTTCGGGATGATTCTTCCATGGCGTTTTGCCATGGTTGGGGATTACATGCGCCTGCAAAAAGCTGAAATGTAGACGACAACAAGGCGTGCCGACGGCGCGCCTTGTTGTCATTTAAGGGCTGCTAGCATGGCCTGACTGGAACCCTTTTAACCAACTATGTATTTGACATAGGGCTGCTTGCTATGATATAAGTTGTATACAATTTAATTTTAATCAAATCATTCAACTTGAGGAGGATGTTATTATGACCGTCTATTCATTTGAGGCAGATACAATCAGAGGAGAGCATGTGAGCCTGGAGGATTACAAGGGTAAGGTCCTCGTCATCGTAAATACGGCAAGCAAGTGCGGGTTCACCCCGCAATACTCCGATCTGCAGAAGGTTTATGAGCAGTACAAGGAGCAAGGACTTGAGATTCTGGGCTTCCCGAGCAATCAATTTGGCGAGCAGGAGCCGGGCACGAACTCGGATGTACAGGATTTCTGCCAGATTAATTACGGCGTAACGTTCCCGCTGTTTGCGAAAACGGATGTCCGGGACGAAACAGCGCATCCATTGTTCGCTTATCTGAGCGAGACAGCGCCATTCCACGGCTTCGATACCACTGAGCCAAGCGGCAAAATGCTGCATGCTTTCCTCTCGGAGAAGCTGCCTCATTACCTGGAAGGCAACGATATTAAATGGAATTTCACGAAGTTCCTCATTGACCGCGAAGGCAATGTGGTCAAACGGTTCGAGTCGACGGACGAGCCGCTGAATATGGTAGAGGATATCGAGAAGCTGCTGTAATAACAGCCGAAAGAGAAGAGCTCATGCAAGCCTGAATAAGGCAGCATGGGCTTTTTTGCTGTTTATTTATATCTCCTACCAGAGGATCTCGAGGCCAACGCCCAACAATCCGAGCACGGTTAAGGCGCCTACTACGTTAAGCGATAAGGTCTGCCCCTGGGGGATGGCAACGCCTCCGCCAAGACTTCGAACATTCCCGCTGCCAGCAGTGAGGTATAGAACAAGGTTGGCGCGTGCCCGTCACGCTGCCGGTGGCTGTGCGCGGTAGCTACGCTGGCAGTCGCGTTGCCAAGCTGCATGTTAAATGGAGTTGGCGTGATGCCGCCGGATACGGTGCCTCCAGGTTCACCGTGGCCGCGGCACTTACTCCTCCGCTAACTTTTGAAATATATAGTGATCTTCCGCTGCCGTTCGGATTAGTGATTTGAATCAATAGTTAGAGCCCTCGCCTACGGCTGTACTAGCCGAAGTGACCATGAAGAATCGTCCGCTCGCTGCTGCGTCTTCCTCTGGAGGAGCTACGATGGCAGGACTGCTGTAGCGGTTGTTCGGCAGGTTATATAGGGGACTGTTCTCGCTGTTAAAAACGGAGTAATCCGTCAATATGTCCGCCTCTTGTCTCGAAATGCTTGCCTCATTATATGGCGGAAACGCCGAGTTCGTATGGGGATATACGAATGAGAAAGAAGTTAGGTGAAACTACCGCCGCCAATCGCCGCCGCGTACATTTTCGTTTACACATAAAGTATTGGAAGCATGGACTTTGAGGAGAAGAGGAGAAATGGGAAAAGCAGCACGATGCAAACATAGAAGACCGTGTCATTGCCGGAAAAAGCGCTTGAGGCACAAAAGACACCGCATCCCGAGAAGACGTGTTTGCTGCAGATGCAGAGACAGCGGCTCTTCTCAAGTGTTTCGCTCTATCGAATATGAAGAAGCCATTACCTCGGATGAGTTTGTCCCGATGCCAACACAGGATACGGCATCGGACCTGGTATTCTCCTATGCCGTTCTTAATCGGGGGAAAAATGCTGCCGTTGTGCGTTTGGAGGTTGGGCCTAACGGTGTCGATTTCGCTCATGACCATGAAGTGGTCATTCAGCCGGGCGGGATTGAAATCATGACTCCGTCGAGATTTATGCACTACACCAGAATCTCGGTACGCTCGCTGCAGCCGGACAGCCCCACAAGGATACAAATGTATTTCCAGGCGCAGCGCGCCCAGATGACTCCTGTTCATGAATTTCATTTTCTAAAAGAAAATAGGTGATGGGAAGGAATGCCAAACTTTTCGACTTTTAATCCGAATCCGGATAACTTACGCACTTTAATCTTTGGTAAGGACAGTACGGATACGGCAAGACCGCTTGCAACGGACTCTGCAGGCAATCTGGTTACCGTTATGCTTGACGGTACGATCAGCAGCATTTTGGGTGTTACGATTACGGCAGGTACAGTAGCCATCTCGGGCGGCACGGTAGGCGTGACCGGAACGGTGGCCGTGTCCGGCGGTACGGTGGATGCCATCCTGGCAGGCGGAACGATAAGCGCGCTGCTGGGAGCAACGATAACAGGCGGAACGATAAGCGCCGTGCTTGGTACGACGATTACAGCCGGTACGGTAGCGATATCGGAAGGAACCGTGGCGCTGTCGGGTGGAACGGTTGCGGTATCTGGGGGAACGGTTGCCGTCTCAGGCGCGACGGTTACAGGAGGTACGCTGGATGCAGTGCTTGGGGCGACGATCACGGCGGGGACATTGGATGCTGTGCTGGGAGCGACGATCACGGCGGGGACATTGGATGCGGTGCTGGGAGCAACGATCACGGGCGGAACGATTAATGCGGTACTAGGCACAACGATTACGGCAGGTACAGTAGCGATCTCGGGTGGCACGGTAGCCGTATCTGGAGGCACATTCGAAATAACCGGAGGAACCGTGGCGGTGTCCGGCGCAACGATCACGGCGGGAACGTTGGATGCAGTGCTTGGGGCGACGATCACCGCAGGAACTTTGGATGCAGTGCTTGGGGCGACGATCACGGCGGGGACATTGGATGCGGTGCTGGGAGCGACGATAACGGCGGGAACAATTACTGCGGTGCTTGGAACAACAATCACAGCCGGTACGGTAGCGATCTCGGGAGGAACCGTGGCGCTGTCGGGTGGCACAGTTGCGGTATCAGGAGCAACGATTACAGCGGGAACATTGGATGCATTGCTAGGAGCGACAATCACGGCAGGGACGCTAGATGCGGTGCTGGGAGCAACGATTACAGCGGGAACATTGGATGCATTGCTAGGAGCAACAATTACCGCAGGAACGATTACAGCTGTACTTGGCACAACAATTACAGCCGGTACGGTAGCGATCTCGGGAGGAACCGTGGCGCTGTCGGGTGGAACGGTTGCGGTATCAGGAGCAACGATTACAGCGGGAACGCTGGATGCCGTGCTAGGAGCAACGATCACCGCGGGAACATTGGATGCATTGCTGGGAGCGACAATCACAGCCGGAACAATTACAGCAGTGCTTGGAACAACAATTACAGCAGGTACGGTAGCGATTTCGGGAGGAACCGTAGCACTGTCAGGTGGCACAGTGGCAGTATCCGGCGCAACAATTACAGCCGGAACGCTGGATGCTGTGCTAGGAGCAACGATCACAGCCGGAACGTTGGATGCGTTGCTGGGAGCAACAATCACAGCCGGAACGTTGGATGCTTTACTGGGAGCAACAATTACAGCGGGAACGATTACTGCCGTGCTTGGAACGACCATTACAGCCGGTACAGTAGCGATTTCGGGAGGAACCGTAGCACTGTCTGGCGGTACAGTTGCGGTAGCAGGAGCAACGATTACAGCAGGAACATTGGATGCGTTGTTAGGAGCAACAATCACAGCCGGAACCATTACAGCCGTGCTTGGAACGACCATTACAGCCGGTACAGTGGCGATTTCGGGAGGGACCATAGCGCTGTCTGGTGGTACAGTTGCGGTGTCCGGGGCAACGATTACAGCTGGTACGCTGGATGCCGTGCTTGGAGCAACAATTACAGCCGGAACCATCACGTCCGTTCTTGGCGCAACAATTACGGCAGGTACTTTAAGCAGCGTTACCTCGATTTCGCAAAAGAGCTTCCAAGAAGTGGCTAACCTGAATAACCTAACAGCAGATGCGTATACGGCAGTGCCGACGATTACAACCAGCGTATTTGGCACTTATTCTTACTTCGTCTACAACAAGGGTCCGGGAACGAATGCAGCGACTGCACGTGTTGAGATCAGCGCCAACGGAACGAACTGGTATACCGACGTGGAGAGCGTTACGGGAATCGCGGTAGGTTCGGTTGATGTACTAGTGCCTCAGCGTTTCCTGAAATATACGAGACTGGCTTACCGTTCTACGACGACAGGCAGCCCGACCACCGTTGACGTATACTTCAATGGCCAAGGCACGTAAGCGGCATGTTTACGAAGTAAAGAATTATCGCAAAGAACGCGCTAATTCTAAGCGGATGCTTACGAAGTAAAGAATTATCGCAAAGAACGCGCTAATTCTAAGCGGATGCTTACGAAGTAAAGAATTATCGCAAAGAACGCGCTAATTCTTTTTAGGAGGGTTATAAAATGCTGCTCGGTGTTCACATTATCGTACGCAATGAAGAGGATATGCTCGCGGAATGCCTGGACAGCATCCGCGGCATAGCCGATGAGCTCATCGTCGTCGACACGGGTTCGACCGACGAAACGGAAGACATTGCCCTGCGGTATGGAGCAAGAGTGATTAAGGCGGAGTGGAAGGATGACTTCTCCTCCGCCCGCAATCTGGCATTAGAGCATGCGCGCACAATCTGGGTTCTGGTTCTGGATGCCGATGAACGCCTGAAGGGTGATGCGCAGTCGCTGAGACGCGAGCTGCGCAAAGCCGCTTCTTCCGCTTACCGGCTGCGAATGGAGCATCTGCTGGATGCCTCTGATGCGAGCTCCAGCACGAGCAGTGAAGCCGTGCGTCTGTTCCGGGCGGACCGCGGCTACTGTTATTATGGAGAAATTCATGAGCAGCTCGTCCGCATCCGGGAAACGGAGAACGGAACCATAATGAAGGATATCGACGGACCGCTGAGTGCAGGAGACCAGCATATTGTTCATGTCGGCTATATGCCGGATGTGCTTCAGCGCAAATCCAAGGCGGAACGGAATTTAAGGGTCATTTCTAGGCAGCTGACCAGGCGGCCGAATGACCCTTTTTGTCTTTACAATTATGGCGTGACGTTATGCCAGCTTGGAAAAGCCGAAGAAGCCGCGGAAGCTTTCGACAAAGCGCTCGGTTATACGCCGTTAACCGCTCCGTACCGGCCAACGCTGGTCAGAGACCATGCCACAGCCCTGCTTGCGCTGTCCCGGCATGCGGAAGCTGCAGAGCTGCTTCGGGGAGAGACGCTCCGCTATCCGGATTATCCGGATCTGTTTATGCTGCATGGCAACAGCCTGACCTCCATCGGCTTGCTGATAGAGGCCAAAGCCGCTTATGAGGCAGCTATAGAAGCGGGTGCAAGACCCCATTCCTATATATCTGAAAATGGCGCGGGCAGCTTTCTGGCAGAGCTTCGTCTGGCAGCCGTCCTGCAGAGAACGGGAGAAGACGAAGCGGTTCAGACCAAGTATGAGGCTCTTCTTCGTGCCAAGCCGCGCTGGGAGGAGGCAATGTTTGCCTGGGCGGACTATCTTCAACAGCAAGGGACGCCTGATACGGATATCCGCCAGAAGCTAAGCGCTTTTGCGGAGGGAGAGGAAGCAGAGCAGAGCAAGCGGATAGCCCGCGTACTAAGCAAAATAGGGGCATACAGCACGGCTTTGCCGCTGTGGAGGGAGGCGCTCCAGTCCGCTGTTCATGAAGCTGGCGCCATACAGCTCTCTTTTTCCGATATGCGAGGGTTCGCGGATTGCTTGATAGGTACCGGTCAATATGCGGAGGCTGCTTCTCACATCCGGAACTGGCTGCAGGGGGCAGTCCCGTATGCAGACGCCGAACCGTCACAAGAGATGATTAAGCTAGGGATGGACTGGGCATTATGCCGCTGGAATGAAGGACAGCGAATAAGCCCGGAGGAGCTGGCTGATGTCCTTGGCGGTTGCAGCCAACTGGCTGAAGAAACGGAGCAATTGAATGTCTGGCTGCCGATGACGCAAGAAGCCAGGAACAAACTCGCAAGAGAGCAGGAGCTTGCTTCCGCTGTCCGCTGGCTGGATGCCGCCGTCGGCCATGGGATGCTGCGTCTCGCTTTTAAGCTGGCAGGCGGGTTGTACGGATTGAAGCCGCATTTTGAAACCCTCCTCTATGATCACGGGTATGTGGATGCAGCGGCAGAGCAGATGCTGGACCGTTTCGAGAAGGAAGGCGCTCTGACGGGGGAGCAATCGTTCCGGTTGGGCGAGCTGCTGTATTTGAAAGAGCTGCGCAGCGAGGCACTGTCGCTATTCGAGAGTGCGGCAGACGAGGATAAAAGCGGCGTTTATGCGGAGAAAGCAAGGCTTGGCGCTTCCGCGGCCTGTCTGCAGCTGGCAATTGATGCCCTGCAGCCGGATGAATACAGCGGAACACGCAATTGGGACGGGAGCTGGTCAGAGCCCGACCGGATGAAGCTGCAGGAAGCGCTGCAACGGGTGGAATGGATGGATTGGCAGACCAACTGGAACGGACGGCAAAGGAGGCGCGTCAATGGCGGATCAGCGGAAGCGGATTTCCTTATGCATGATCGTTAAGAACGAGGAGAAGCATTTGCCCGGCTGTCTGGACAGCGTGCAGGGGATTGCCGACGAAATCATTATCGTGGATACCGGCTCGACGGATGAGACCGTTGCCATTGCCGAGCGATACGGGGCAGTTGTGATCCGGAGCGGGTGGGAGCATGATTTTGCCAAAGCCCGTAACAAGGGGGTGGAGCGGGCTTCGGGCGAGTGGATTCTGTTCCTTGATGCCGATGAGCAGCTGGATGAGACAACTAAGCCGCAGCTGCTTGCCTTTGCCGGCCATGCCGAGCTGTCCGCCCTGCTTCTTCAAATCCGAAATCAGATCGGACCTGATCATGATCAGGGCTCGACGATTCATCCGGTGCTGCGGATGTTCAGGAATGACCCCGCCCACCGGTTCGAGGGACGTATTCATGAGCAGATTTCGTTCTCGATTTTGCGGAAAAACCCCTCGGCCCGTTTCCATCTGACGGATGTCGTCATTCATCATTATGGCTACCGGACTCAGGTGGTGGCGGAGAAAAACAAGCTGAAGCGCAATATGGAGCTGCTTGAGCTGGCGCTTGCCGAAGAGCCGGGCAATACGTTCCACCGCTATAATATCGGGGTTGAATACTTGAGGAATAACCGGGCGGCGGATGCGCTCGAAGCGTTCCGGACCGCACGGAGGTCAGACGGGTTCGAACAGCTGTCCTATGCCCATCTGGTGCTCAAATACGAATCGCTCAGCCTTCAACTGCTTGGCCGATGGGAGGAAGCGGCGGCCGTGGCAAGGGAAGGGACGGCAATGTTTCCCGACTACACGGATTTGTGGCATTATATCGCGTTGTGCGGAGCGAGTACCGGACGCTACAAGGCGGCTATGGAAGCCGCCGAGAAGGCCCTGGAGATGGGAGCCGCGCCTGCCCGGTACCATACGGAGGACGGAATGGGAACCTTCCGGACCGCTTATTTGCAGGGGCGTATATATGAAGCGCTGCTTGACGAGCAAGGCGTCGTTCAGGCGTACATTACGGCATTGCGGTTTAAGCCCAGTCTTCTCCCGCCGTTGTTCCGTCTTTGCAAATTTATGCGCACCGCCGGGCGGGAAGGTCAGCTTGCCGCATTGATGGCAAGACGGATTGCTTGTCCGGACGAAGCGGCAATGCTCAAGCTGGCTGGCGTGATGGTTGCGAGCGGCTGCCCGGACAGCGCCGTCTCCTATTTGGAATGGCAGGCTGAATTGTACAAAGAACCGGCATTGAGGAGTTCTCTTTCTTCGCATGCCGTTGCTTTGAGCGAAGGGGATTTCAGCAGGCTGCCGTTTTCGGGCTACCGCGGCAAGGAGGAAGTGGAGGAGCTGCTGTCTCCGGCGGCGCATTGGCGGGAGCGCGCGGAGTATTATTTGGAGCGGGTCCAGCAGCAGAGAAAACAGACTGCGGAAAAACAAGCTATTCAAAGCATCCGCTTGTTAATGCCCGGTTTTGAAGGCTGGTAAGGAGGCGTGCCGGATGGAGGAAGAAGGTTCAGGCCGGATGGATGACACGGCAGACGGGCAGCGGGAAGCCCTGTCTGAGGAAAAGCTCCCCTTGTCGCTGTGCATGATTGTCCGCGACGAGGAGCTGTTCCTGCCCTCTTGTCTGGCATCCGCGGCTCCTTATTGCTCCGAAATCATAGTGGCAGACACCGGTTCGACAGACCGGACGACCGCTATTGCCGAAGCCTACGGAGCCAAGGTGCTGCGGATCGGCTGGCGGGATGATTTTGCGGAGGCGCGCAATGCATCGATTGAACGAGCCTCCCAGCCCTGGATTCTGGTGCTTGATGCGGATGAAAGGCTTCTCCCGCTTCCTATGGAGGAGTGGAGGCGGCTGCTCGCGGCAAAGGACTGCCATGGTTATTTGATTACGGTCAGAAGCCGGTTAGACGGACGCAATGGGGACGAAGAAATTACGGATGCGGTCTGCCGGTTATTCAGGAGCGATCCTCGTATCCGATTCGCCGGAGCTATTCATGAGGAAACGGCGGCGGCTGTTGCGGCCTGCGGAGCGGGAGCGCTGCGTGAAGCTCCAGTTGAGGTGCTTCATGAGGGCTACCGGAATGCGGTGATGCTGAAGCGCAGAAAAAACGAGCGGAATGAGCGGATTCTGCTCGCCGCCTTGCGCCGCGATCCGGATAATCCGATGCTGCAGTATGCAATGGGAACGGAATATTTTACTTATGGCAGCTGGGAGCAGGCAGTCCGTTGGCTGGAACCGGTCCTCCGCGGTCAGCTCGAAGTCGCAGGCGGAGGCGAAGAAGCCGGGTATTTATCCGATGTATGGCTGAAGCTGGTTCATGCGCTGCGGGCACTAGGCAGACTGGAGGAAGCGGAGCATTATGCCAGAAGCGGTCTAATGCGGTACGGGGATTTTCCCGATCTGCATGAAGCTTGCGCGGTTGTGCAGCTGGAGATGGACCGGCCTGTTGATGCGGCACAGTCGCTCAAGACGGCTCTCCTTGCGGGACCTGCACCTGTACATTATTCGTCAGCCTCCGGCTCGGGAGGCTTCCGGACGTTATATGCCGCGGGATATGCGGCGGAACGCAGCTATGATTGGGCGTATGCAGCGGAGGCTTATGCGGCGGCGCTTGCTCTGAATCCGGCTTATCGGCCTGCGTGGGAAAGGCTGCTGATGCTGGGCGCGCTTGATGCCAGCCTCAGGGGATTCTGGGCGGCTGCCGCCGACCATGCGGCCTCTGGCGGCAATCATAGGCTTTGCCGCTCCATGCTGGAGCTGCTGGCAGACGCCGGCCTGCAGCTTGAGCCGGCTGTAAGCAGCAGGCTTATCGCGGGTCTGTCGGTCGGCGGGGAATTGTGGAGCGGCCTGCTCGCCGTGCAGCAGGGCGACCCGGCAGCTGCCCGGCAGCGCTGGGCGCGGCTGCCGGAGGAGTACCCGGGCAAGGGCGAGTATCTCGCCGCCCTTGCCCGGGTGGAGGGCGGGCGAGCTGAGCCGCCGCCCGCCGGGCTTGCGCACGCGCTCATCCGCGTGCGGGCTTGGCCCGCGTGGCTGGGGCTTCGCCCAGCCGCGGCAGCGTCTATGGCGGCGCCGGTACCCGCGCCGCTGCAGTGGTGCGCGCTGCTAGGCGCAGCGCCGCCTGTGCCCGCGCTGGCCGCGGCACAGTGGCTGTGCGCGGCAGCGCAGCCGGGTACGCCCGCGCGGCTCGCCGCGGGCGCTTTGCTGGGCGCCGCGGGCGATTGGCCCGCCGCGGCGGTGCAGTTTGCGGCTGCGCGCGAAGCGGCGGCGCAGCCATGGGTCGCGCGAGCCGCTGCTTCGGGGCTCGCGGCAGCGCTTGCGGCGCGAGCCCGCCGCGCCGCGCCGGAGGCAGCGCTCGCAGCGCCGCTGCTCTGCGAGCGGGAGCTGATGCTGCGCGTCACCTCCGCGCTGTACGGCATGTAAGCCTGGAATTCTGCACGTTCAAGGATCTATTACTGCTGTACGTGCCTTCTATCCTGCACGAAATACAGCATTATGCGGTCTCTCCGCTCTTTTTCCCGATATATCCTGCACGTTGTACAGGATATTATCGTCGAACCTCCCCGATAATCCAGAATTTGGAGAATATCCTGTATAACGTGCAATGGTTTTCCTGAAATCGGCCTATGCAGCCGAATATCCAGCACAACCTGCAATGGGGTGCAGGGGGAGACATCATCTCCTGCACCCATCCCGCTTCTCCAATTGCGCGGCAATAATCGCCTTCCACTCGGCGAGCCAGCGCGCCTGATCGAATGTGAGCGCCGCCCGCCGTGCGGCTGCGCCCAGCCTGCGCCGCAGCCGGGGCTGCTCGATCAGCTCGCTGATGGCAGGAGTGATCGCCTCTGCCGAAGGCGGGGTCAAGCGGCCGGTCATACCGTTGACGACGAGGTCATTCAAGCCTCCAACATTGGTCGCGACGACAGGAAGGCCGCAGCTCATCGCCTCCAGGCAAGAGAGCGAGGTTCCTTCCGAGAACAAGGTTGGAATAACCGCAATATCGGCCTGATGATAGGCTTCACGGATCGTCTCGAATGTGTAGGTCCGGTGAATGATGCGGTCCCGGTGGGGATGCGCCTCATGCCATAAGCCGAACACGGCCGCCATCATCGACCCGTCGATCAGCTCCCCGGCGAACTCGACGGTCACAGACGGATAACGGCTGAGCAGCTCGTCGGCTGACAGCATCATCGTTACGAGGCCGCGTTCATAGCTCAGCCGTCTTGGATAGAGCACCCGTATTTCGCCGTCAGGCGAAGGACGATCCTTTCGCGGAACAAACCATGATGTATCTACCGGATTAGGAAGCAGGGTAATAGAAGCGGGATCTTCAAACTCGCCTACGGCCCGGCAATAGGTTTGAAAATGCGAGTCTACCGAAACGAGTCGGTCCAGCTGCCGCAGCGCCTGATGTATATGCTGGCCGATCGCCGCCTTTGTCTCCGCCGCAAGGGAGGGAGTGTCCCAATTAATGCCGTGGCAGATTCCGATGCTTCCCGGACGGTAACGAATCGGATGCCAGATACAGCTGGCATAGATAAGAAGGCCTTCCGCCGACTCGGCCATGAGCTCGAATGCCTCCGTAATCCGGTGTGCATCAAACGGCCAGCCCCGAACCCGGACACCTTCGTAAACGGTATCAAAAGGCTCGTAATAAGTAAGCTGATAGACAACCGGAGTCAGCCCAAGCTCCTTTACCGCTCGGCATAACAAATCGACGTAGCGCTCCAGCCCTCCTCCGAACAGCCGGGAGTAATCCCGGCCGTAACCGTTCAAATAACTATGGGTTAATAGGGTCACCGTTCCGGCGCTTTTTGCCTCTGCCTTCCGCATCGTCCCGTTATTCATCATTCCGATCCCTCTCCTGCCAGCGGATCAGCCTGGGATTTGGCTCCAGGATGGACGCATAATGGCCGAGATTTCCCCATTGTCCCTGAGGATCAAGCTTCATATAACGGTCGTATTTGGCCTGTCGCTCCTCGGCGCTTCCCGCCCAGCCGAAGTGCTTGATCCGAAGCTCGGTATCCAGACCCGGCAATGCGTTATAAGTGAAGGGAAGACGGGGAGCATGATGCGCCCGCTTCGGATAAGCATAATGATAACCGGGCAAATACCGGACAAGCGTCATCATTGGCCGCT
The DNA here is from genome assembly GCF_023715145.1 of Paenibacillus glycanilyticus. Taxonomy (GTDB): domain Bacteria; phylum Bacillota; class Bacilli; order Paenibacillales; family Paenibacillaceae; genus Pristimantibacillus; species Pristimantibacillus glycanilyticus_A. The sequence continues at coordinate 430,960 of NZ_JAMBNP010000003.1, forward strand.
GATGAAGATTCCACCACTCATCCTCGCGGTAATGGGTGACGGAGTCCCAGAAATCATACATGCGGAAAGAGACCGTATCGTACTCATCCTGATTGATGAGCTCACGCAGGGCCCCCTTGGCATAATCCTCGTAAAATTCGTCCGCATCAACCGCCAGTATCCAATCCGGCGAGGTTTCTTCGGCCGCCCGCCACAGGAGCTCGCGCAGCAGCCACTCCTTATGGAACAGCGATTCCTTATTCCGTACAAGCTTCACGACCTTTTCGAAGGACCCGGCAAGCTCCGGCGTATCGTCGGTGCTTGCGTCATCCACGATTACAATCTCGTCCACGAACCCGGACAAATCCGCAAGCGCTGCTTCCAGATAACGTCCGGCTTCATTCCGAACCTGCATGATGGCGGTCAGCTTGTTGGCTGTCTTTTTCCTGCCGCCCTTCCCGAGACCGTTAGCCATCCTCAGTTGGCCTCCTTATTTCCCTGAGTGAGTTCCCGCGCAACGCCATCCATAACCGCGAGCTCGATCATTCCGTGTAATTCCTCCTGCCTGTTCTCTCCGGCCGACAGGAAGCAGTGGATTGCTTCATGCCGCTTGCCTTCCAGCAATAGCGCCGTTCCTTGCAGATGCTGCCATTGCCGGCGGTCGCCCGCCGTCTTCAGATGCCCGGCCTCCCCAAGAGAGAACGCGCTTCCCAACCTGCCCATTTGGATATAGGTAGAGATGAGCAGCGACCTGGCTTCGGGTTCATCCGCAAGGGGCTCCAGAAGAGCTGCCGCTTTGCGGTAATCGTCATTTAGGGCATACAGCTGAGCTTTGACAAGCTCCCGCTTCCCGCAGGCAAGCCATTCCGTTAATTGCTCGGCGTAACCCCATTCCATCTGTCCCTGGGCGGTATACCCGTAGGTCCTTACAGCCTCCTGAAGGCGTCCCTGCTCCAGCTCGACAGCCGACAAGAAGCGGTAAACGTTCTGAAGCGTATTCTCGCGGCCCTCCAGCAGCATCTGCTCGAAGGAAGCCAGCAGCAGCTTGCGCGCAAGCTCGGCTTCACCGGTCAAATACCGATAGACCGAATGGTAGAAGAGACCGTCGGCATACCCGCTTGAGGAAGAATCGGCTGCTTGTTCCTGCTTCTGCAGCAGCTCCTGCCGCCAGTTCGCCCGGTGCCGCTGCTGCAGCCGGATAAGCGTATCCGATTCGAAGCCGTCGATATGCCACTCCACCGCCTGTCTTGCGAACAGATCGGAGGTCTCGTCTAATCCGTCCATCAGAAAAACGCTGCCGCGGCGGAAGGACTGCTCCAGATAAAAGGCCTCCGAGCCGGCGACGACCAGCGTGGCATAAGCGCATAGCCACGATCGGCATTTGGCCCACAGCTCTTCTTCGGCCTGCTCCGGCCCCGGCAGCATGACGATAAGGCAGCGAGGCTTCAGCGGTACCGCAATATGCACCCACGCGGGATGCATGACGATAACGGAGGCGCTGCTCCATTCCACGTTGCCGAGCTGCTCCAAGGAGATCTGCTCAACGGAGCTTGGGGCGTCATCGGCCAGCGCCAGAAGCTTTCTTTTCCGTGCGAACTCCTCCAGCCAGCTCCGCTGACCGGGCGGAATACCGCGCCAGCCGCCGCAGGGGAAGAGGACAATCGGTTGTGCTGCCATGGCGCGCTCACCTTCCGTTTCATCTTTTTTGTTATTGTATGAACGTATGAAAAATAGTACGATAACGATTCCGGTTTTTTCTCGAGCTGGAAGTAAATAATAGGCTCAACAACATCAGGCGAAGACACAAAGAAAGAGGTAGGTTTAGATGGTTGATCACAACAAGAGCACGTCAGCTCCAGCTCCGGCCGATAGCGGGGAGCGGTTCTCGAAATCCGGCTTTATTTTCGCTGCGATCGGCAGCGCGGTGGGGCTGGGGAATATGTGGAAATTCCCTTATATCACGGGCAAATACGGCGGAGCGGCTTTCTTCCTTATGTTTACCGTTTGTTTGCTGGCAGTAGGTTTGCCCGTCCTAATGGCGGAGCTCACGCTCGGCCGGGCTGGCCGGGGCAGCGTGTCCACGTCGTTCAATCGGCTGACCAAGCGGAAAGGCTGGGGAGCGCTTGGGTTCCTCATGATTCTGGCGCCGTTTCTCATCCTGTCGTTCTATTCGGTGGTCGCAGGCTGGACGATGTATTATGCGGCACGGTCATTTTCCGGTCAGCTGTTTTCGAATTCGGATTATTCCGGACAGTTCAGCTCCTTTATCGGAAGCTGGCAGCCGGTATGGTGGATGCTGCTTGCGCTGGTTTTAACGGCAGCCGTTATTATTAAAGGCGTATCGGCGGGAATCGAGAAATTCAATAAAATTCTGATTCCGGGCCTTGTTATATTGCTTCTGGTTCTGGTTGTGCGTTCGTTAACTCTCGATGGGGCGGCGGAAGGCGTATCCTTCTTCCTTAGTCCCGATTTCGGCAAGCTGTCTGCAGAGTCGGCGCTTGTTGCGCTTGGACATGCTTTCTTCTCCTTGTCGCTTGGGATGGGGACCATGATTACGTACGGCGCTTATGTGGACAAGAGACAGTCGCTCGGCGCCGGAACGATGGCAATTGGTCTTGGCGACCTGCTGTATGCCTTCCTCGCGGGGCTCATTATATTCCCGACATCCTTTGCTTTTGGCATTGAGCCGGGTGAAGGACCGGGCCTTGTATTTGTCGCTTTGCCGGCTGCATTTGCGGCGATGCCGCTCGGCAGTCTGTTCGGCGGGTTATTCTTTATTCTTCTGGCGTTTGCCGCATTAACTTCGACCGTTGGCCTGCTCGAGGTGCCGGTTGCCTTCGCCTGCGAGCGCTTTGGCTGGAGCCGAGGTCTCTCGGTTACCGCAATCACGGTGCTTCTCTTTATACTTGGTATACCTTCTGCGATATCGGTAGGAGGTGCGGTTGATGGATGGCAGTTCGGGGAGAAAACCTTCTTCGACTGGATGGATTTCATCTGCTCCAACATTTTGCTGCCGCTTGGCGGCCTGATCGTAACGGTCTTCGTCGGCTGGGTATGGAAGCATGCGGCGGACGAAGCGGGCCTTACCTCGGGGTGGTTCCGGATTTGGATCTTTATGGTCCGTTATATTGCGCCAATCCTTGTCGTATTGGTACTGCTCTACTCGGCCGGCGCATTGGACTTTTTATTCTAGAGGGCAGCCCGGCACGGCAGTTGACAGTGTATTTTCTCGTAAATTTGTGTATGATAGGAAGATAATTATTTACGGGAAAGGTTGGTCGCCGTGGAAAACACAGTGGAGAATAAGGTATCATCCTCTAACTTTATTAAGAACATCGTCGTCGAAGATTTGAAAGAAGGCCACGTGCAGGAAATCGTGACCCGCTTTCCGCCGGAGCCTAACGGATATTTGCACATCGGACACGCCAAGTCGATCTGTCTGAACTTCGAGCTTGCCGATGAATTCAAGGGACGGACAAATCTGCGTTTCGATGATACGAATCCGGTGAAGGAAGATACGGAATACGTGGAGTCGATCAAAGAGGATGTACGCTGGCTCGGATTTGACTGGGATGATCTTCGCTTTGCATCCGACTATTTCGAAGAGTTATATAACCGCGCCGTTCTGCTGATCCGCAAAGGAAAAGCCTACGTGTGCGACCTGACTGCCGAACAAATCCGCGAGACTCGCGGCACGCTGACGCAACCGGGTCAAGACAGCCCGTACCGCAATCGCAGCGTCGAAGAGAATCTGGATCTGTTCGCGAGAATGCGCGCAGGCGAGTTCAAGGACGGCGAGAAGGTGCTGCGCGCGAAGATTGACATGGCTTCGCCCAATATCAACTTCCGCGACCCTGTGCTGTACCGGATTGCTCATGCCCATCATCACCGTACCGGCGATGCTTGGTGCATCTACCCGATGTACGACTATGCGCATCCGATCAGCGACGCGATTGAAGGCATTACGCATTCGATCTGCACGCTCGAATTCGCCGACCACCGTCCGCTCTACGACTGGACAATCGCCGAATGCGAGATGGTTGACGTACCGAAGCAATACGAATTTGCCCGTCTGAACGTGACCAATACCGTGATGAGCAAGAGAAAGCTGAAGCTGCTTGTTGACGAAGGTGTCGTTACGGCATGGGACGATCCTCGCATGCCAACCATCAGCGGACTTCGCCGCAAAGGCTATACGGCAGAAGCGATCCGCGCGTTCTGCCGCGAGATTGGCGTAGCGAAAGCAAACAGCACGGTCGACGAGCGGATGCTGGAGCATTTTATACGGGAAGACCTGAAGCTGAAGGCGCTTCGCACGATGGCCGTTCTGCAGCCGCTGAAGGTTGTGATTACGAACTATCCGGAAGGCCAATCCGAGATGCTCGAAGCGGAGAACAACGCCGAGAACGAGGAAATGGGCACGCGCCAAATTCCGTTCTCCCGCGAGATCTATATTGAGCAAGACGATTTCATGGAGAACCCTCCGGCGAAATATTTCCGCCTGTTCCCCGGCAACGAAGTGCGCCTGAAGCATGCTTACTTCATTACATGCCAGGAAGTGATCAAGGATGCGGACGGCAATGTGATCGAGCTGCGCTGCACGTATGATCCGGCAACGAAAAGCGGTTCGGGCTTTAACGCCCGCAAGGTAAAAGGCACGATCCACTGGGTGGACGCTTCGCAAGCCGTGCCCGCAGACTTCCGTCTGTATGAGCCGCTTATTACGAATGAAGCCGAAGAGGAAGGCAAGCCGTTCCTCGAATGCATCAATCCGAACAATGAACAAATTCTGAAAGGCTTCGTGGAGCCAAACATGAAGGGCGCGAAGGGCCATGACAAGTTCCAGTTCTTCCGTCACGGCTACTTCAACGTGGATCCGAAGGATTCGTCGGAAGAGAAGCTGGTGTTCAACCGGATCGTCTCTCTGAAAAGCTCGTTTGATCCTTCGAAAGCATAATAGATACACTGACGCAACCGGGCTGTCCCTAGAGGATGGTCCGGTTTTTTATGCATCTTATAGGACATGGAAAAAAGAAGGGAATTGTAGAATGATCTCGAAATTCTATGTTAACCAGCTTTCAGGCTGCCATAGGGGAAGTCATAAGCAAAAACGGCCTGTAATAGGCTAAATGGAGCGAAGAAGCAGCCAATAGATAATATAGGGAGGAATAACATGGATACGCATTATCGTGCGGGATTCTGGAGGCGTTTTGGCGCCGCGATATTGGATGGACTTATTATAGGCATTCCGCTTGCCATCATTTCTTTGATTTTGTTCGGCAAAGGAGACAGCCTGTTTACGAACATCGTCTCCTTCCTGTATTCCTTGCTCATTCCGATCGTGTGGAACGGTTATACGATAGGGAAGAAGATATGCGGAATCAGGATCAAACGGGTCGACGGCATGCCAATTGGCATCGGCACCATGCTGCTTCGCCAATTAGTAGGCGGCTTAATCTATGGATTTTCCTTCGGCATAGCGCTGATCGTCAGCGCGTTTATGGTTGGTTTGAGAGAAGACAAACGGGCCATTCACGATTTTATCGCGGGAACGTTTGTCGAGCATGACGACAGTCAATAACGAAAAGGGTGAACGGCACAAGCCAAGCCTCCTCTCGGGGGCTTGGCTTGTTTTTATTTCGGCATGGTAAAATTATTTACGCGTGCGCAAATTTAATGCTCGCTGTACAATCAAATAAAAGGATACAAAGGCTAAGGAGAGAACTATTTATGAACAATGATTTTACGATCCGGGATGCCGGACTTGATGATCTGCCCCGCATCGTTGAAATATACAATTCGACTATCGCTTCCCGCGAGGTAACGGCTGATCTGGAGCCCGTATCGGTGGAGAGCAGAGTGCGTTGGTATAACGAGCATTCGCCGGATTTTCGCCCGTTGTGGGTGCTTGAGGATAAGGGGACGATCATTGCCTGGCTGAGCTTCCAGTCGTTTTATGGACGCCCGGCGTATAATGCGACTGCTGAGATCAGTATTTATATCGATCAAGAACGCCGCGCGCGCGGAATCGGTTCGTTCCTGATCCAGAAGGCGCTGGAGGCAAGCCCTGGGCTTGGCCTTCGTACGCTGCTCGGATTTGTGTTTGGCCATAATGGACCAAGCCTTGGACTGCTCCGGAAGTTCGGCTTTGAAGAATGGGCGAATCTGCCGAAGGTTGCCGAGCTTGACGGCGTGGAACGGGATTTGATTATTGTGGGCCGCAAGGTATAGAGTCCCGCCGGTGGTGCTATGCTCTAAAATGATTTATTCTGGAAACAATAGGATGATACAGACAGGGGAGAATGAGCATTGAGTAAGTTTTGGAGTCCGCTTACGGCTTCTTTAGTTCCTTATGTACCTGGGGAGCAGCCGAAGGACAAAAAATATATTAAGCTGAACACCAACGAAAATCCGTACCCGCCTTCCCCGAAGGTGCTGGAGGCGATCCGGTCGGTAACCAATGATGATTTGAGGCTTTATCCCGATCCTACCTGTGATGCGCTTGTACGGAAGATCGCCGGTTATTTCGACGTTGCTCCGAATCAAGTGTTTGTAGGGAACGGCTCTGACGAAGTGCTTGCTTTCGCTTTTGCGGCGTTCTTCAATCCGGCCAAACCGGTAGCCTTCGCAGACATTACATACAGCTTCTATAAAGTGTATGCGGAATTCTACCAGCTGAAGGCGGACATTATTCCGCTGGACGAGCAGTTCAAGCTGCCGCTCGGCGAATTCAGCCGCCGCGATTCCGGAGGCATTGTTATTCCGAATCCAAACGCGCCTACGGCGATGCTGATCTCCCTGGACGATATCCGGACCTTGCTCGTTCAAAACCCGGATAAGGTTGTCCTGATCGATGAGGCGTATATTGATTTTGACGGCGAATCGGCCGCGAAGCTGGTGAAGGAATATCCAAATCTGCTTGTCGTGCAGACGCTCTCGAAGTCGCGCTCTCTGGCGGGACTGCGGGTTGGCTGGGCGCTTGGCAGCGAAGAGCTGATCGACGGGCTTAACCGCGTCAAAAACTCCTTCAATTCCTACACGCTTGACCGTCTCGCCCTGGCGGGTGCGGTTGCCGCGTTTGAGGACGAGGCGTATTTCCTGGAAACAACCGCAAAGGTCATCGCGACCCGCGAAGCCGTGACGAAGGAATTGCAAGAGCTGGGCTTTATCGTAACGGATTCCGCAGCCAACTTTGTGTTCATCTCCCATCCGGAGCATGCCGCAGAGCAGTTATTCCAGCAGCTTCGCGACAGCGGGGTGCTCGTCCGGTACTTCAAGCAGCCGCGCATTGATCAATATTTGCGCGTGACCGTCGGCACGGATGAAGAAATGGCCGCGTTAACCCGGGCTCTGAAGGAGATCATTAAGCGATAATGAAGCCGTCCGCAAGACCAGGCTACAGCCGGGCTGCATTTTTCGTTGTGCTCGCAAGCGTTATTTACGCGGTAATCGGGAATACTTTTTTTCAACTGGCCTATCGCTATAGTGCCGCTATAGATGAGGCGTACATCGTTTTTGCAATAACATCGGCAGTATACGCGTTGCCCGTTATGTTGTGGTTCCGACGAAAATATTGGTATTTTGCTTTGTTTATCCCTGTTATTTGGGTGCCAATGCTGCTGATTACCGGTTATCTGATGGGGATTGTTTTTCCGCTTCCGAAGGATGATTATGGCGCTGGCATGCTGCTCTTGTTCATACACGGTTTGAATTTGGCAGCGGTAATTATTGGCATAGCGCTTGGATTAACCGTGAACGCGGCGTTTGCGGCTTGGAGGAAATTCAGCAGGGAGTAGCTAAAACGGCTGACCTAGAGCATTTTTCGCCCAATAGAATTTAGGCTCCGCAACGCGAAGTTAATAAATTCTATTGCGGTTATAAAAAGGCTGAACAGCCTATTTCCATTTTGTTATTTTTTCGTGCTATAATGGTGGCAAGTGACTGGTTCGGATTTTTTTGAGTTTGAAGTATAACAATCGTCGTCAGTCTTATAAAATAGGAGGATTATTTTTGAATAACCATAAAACAGATAAGAAACTAACCATTTTTGCCTTGGGCGGCGTAGGCGAAATTGGCAAAAATATGTACGCGGTACAATACGCGAACGATATTATTGTAATTGATTGCGGTTCCAAATTCCCGGACGAGGAGCTTCTTGGCATCGACATTATCGTGCCGGACATTACGTACCTCATCGAGAATAAGGACAAGGTTAGAGCATTGCTCATCACGCACGGCCATGAAGACCACATTGGCGGCCTGCCGTATATTCTGAAGCAGCTGAGCATGCCGGTCTATGCAAGCCGGCTCACGATGGGATTGATCGAAGGGAAGCTGAAGGAAGCGGGACTGCTCGGATCGACGGAGCGTCATCTAATTCATTCGGATTCCGAGATCAAGCTGGGTACGATGAAGGCGTCGTTCTTCAAGACGAACCACAGTATTCCGGATTCCCTCGGCGTCGTGCTGGATACACCGGAAGGCGTTGTTGTCCATACGGGTGACTTCAAGTTCGACCAAACACCGGTAGGCGACTATCATGCGGATATTCACCGGATGGCCGAGATTGGGAAGAAGGGCGTACTCGCTTTGCTGTCGGAGAGCACGAACGCTGAACGTCCAGGCTTTACGCCATCGGAACGGATCGTTGGAGCGAACTTTATCGATGCTTTCCGCAAGGCTGAGCGCCGTGTTATCGTCTCCACCTTCGCCTCGAACGTGCACCGTCTGCAGCAGGTAGTTGACGCAGCGGCAGCATCGGGACGGAAGCTGGCGATAATCGGACGCAGCATGGTCAACATGATTACCATTGCTTCGGAGCTTGGGTATCTTGATATTCCGGACGGTATGCTGATTGAGACAAACGAAGTGAACCGTTATGCGGATAATCAAGTCGTTATTCTTTGTACAGGCAGCCAGGGCGAGCCGATGTCCGCGCTTACGCGGATGGCCCGCTCGAATCACCGCCAGGTAGAGATTCTGGAAGGCGATACGGTTATTATCTCGGCAACACCGATTCCGGGTAATGAACGCAGCATCGGACGTACGGTAGACGAGCTGTTCCGTCTCGGAGCGAATGTCATCTATGGCTCCGGCACACAGACGGGCATGCACGTATCTGGCCACGGCAGCCAGGAAGAGCTGAAGTTAATGCTTCAATTGATGGCACCGAAGTATTTCATCCCGATTCACGGGGAATACCGTATGCAGCTCCATCACAAGAAGCTGGCGGAAGCAGTTGGCGTACAGCAAGGTCATACCTTTATCGTCGACAACGGCGAGATTGTAGAAATCGTAAACGGCGATGCACGCAAATCCGGCAAGGTGCCGGCAGGCAATACGTATATCGACGGTCTTGGCATCGGCGATGTCGGCAATATCGTGCTTCGGGACCGCAAGCATTTATCTCAGGATGGCATTCTGGTCGTTGTTGTAACGATCAGCAAGCAGGACAAGACGATCAAATCGGGACCGGATATTATCTCCCGCGGTTTCGTCTATGTACGCGAGTCGGAAGGATTGCTTGAGGAAGCAGGCAGAATTGTGACAAGAACGATTACGAAATCCATCAGCGATAACGTAAACCAATGGACAACACTAAAATCAAACGTGAAAGACGCGCTCGGACGATTCTTATATGAACAAACGAAAAGAAAGCCGATGATCCTTCCTATCATCATGGAAGTGTAATCGGCGCCTAACCAGTCCACTTCTTTTTGTTTAGTGAGCCGATATATACACAAAGGGGCTGTCCCATTAGCTTAAGCAGCTAAGGGACAGCCCCTTGTTGCGTTCTTTGGCGTATACGTCTGCTCCTCTGTGGGGCAGACGTTTGCGTTTAAGCAACAAGCTTAAGACCAACGACAGCTCCGATGATGAGAGTAATGAAGAATATCCGCAGCATGTTTTTCGGCTCGCCATACAGCGCCATGCCAAGGACGGCTCCGCCAGTAGCGCCGATGCCCGTCCAGATCGCGTACGCGATACTCATTTCTAGAGTTTGCATCGCGTAGGAGAGGCAGACGAAGCTCATGCCAAACCCGATCAGCAGGAGGGAGACGTTCTTCGCGCTCCGCTTCTCATTCACCTTGTTCATCATCACGACGCCCAGCATTTCGAATAAGCCCGCGCAGATCAGAGATAACCAGCTCATTTGGAGGATGCTCCTTTCTTCTCTCCGGCGCTCGCGTGCTCCGGAGTAATGAGTTTAAGGCCAATAATGCCGATTAAGAGGAGAACGATAAATAACAGCTTAGCCATATGAAGCGGATGCCCGAAAAAGACAGATTCCGAAATCACGGTGCCGGTTGTGCCGAGACCTACAAATACGGCATATACGGTGCCGACGGGAAGCTCGCCGCTTGCTTTAATAAGCAGGGCAAAGCTGAGCAGGATGGCCATAAAAGTGCCCGCCCAGCTCCAGACATCGTCCGCGTGCTTGAGGCCCGTGACCCACAGTACTTCGAATACCGCGGCAACATAAACTTGAAGCCATTGCTTTTTCATGAAATATATTCCCCCTTACATGAGATGTCAGATTAAAAATAGACAAAATAAAACCCGGGAGTACACTGCTGGCGCAGGCGACTCCCAGGTTTTTATCCTTCCGTGATCACAGCTATCGCTGTGAGTTTTCCCTCGGACCAGTCCCAAGCACGAATGCCTGGCGGAACCCTAGAAAACCACTAACCTGTATTATACACATATCCCCCCGAAGATCAAGGCTTTAGACAGGAACAAAAAATGGCGCATCCGGACAGAAGGCGGGATTGCCCTCGCGTCCAGACTGCGCCCAACAAGAAACTGCGGATTGCGGCTGAATCAAAGCTAATCAGGAGTGCTCGGCGTCGAATGCAGCCGCAAGCTCCTTGGCGCGTTCCTCATCCTTACTGCGTACATGAAGACGTTTCAAGGAGCTGCCTTCCAGGGTGATCTTTGATTTCAACCCGTTTTCTTTGAAATGTGCCTGAAGCCTGTCGATTTCATCTGCCCTGGAGCCGCCTTCGGTTCGGAAGGGGACCCACCGGTTCCACCACGCCATTTCCAACACACCTCCTCGCCTGCTGATTCGCCATTCCGTACATATGTATTCGCGCCTCTCCCGTCATCATGACAGGTTTGTGAAGAACGGCCCGCTAATAATTCTAAAGCGGCTTTCATTGTTCAGGGGAGACAATCAATGGTAAAATGGTGTAGCTGAGAGGCAGCATTGTAGAATGAGGGAGGAGAAAAGTTGTGAGCAAATTTACATCGATTACGCAAAACACGGAATTGAACAATGGGATCAAGATGCCTTGGCTGGGCTTTGGCGTATTCAAGACGAAGGAAGGCACCCAGGTGGAGCAGGCGGTTGCGGATGCGCTGGAGGCGGGCTACCGCAGCATCGATACGGCGGCCATCTACGGCAATGAAGAGGGCGTAGGCAGAGCGGTGGCAGAAAGCGGTTTGAAGCGCGAGGACCTGTTTATTACGACAAAGGTCTGGAACAGCAACCAGGGCTTCGAGAGCACGCTGAAGGCCTTCGAGGAAAGCCGCCGCAAGCTGAAGCTTGAAGTGATTGATTTGTATCTCGTTCACTGGCCGGTGGCCGGGAAGTACAAGGATACATACCGCGCTTTGGAGAAGCTGTACAAGGAAGGTTATGTGCGGGCGATTGGCGTCAGCAACTTCCTGATTCCTCATCTGGACGATCTGCTTGGCAGCTGTGAAGTTACGCCTGCCGTCAATCAGGTGGAATTCCAGCCCTTCCTGACTCAGCCGGACCTGCAAGCCTACTGCAAGGACCGCGGTATTCAGCTGGAAGCATGGAGCCCGCTGCTCCAGGGCAATCTGGACGTGCCGCTGCTGCAGGAGATTGGTCAAGCTCATGGCAAATCGGCCGCTCAAGTTATTTTGCGCTGGGATTTGCAGAATGGCATCGTCACGATTCCGAAGTCGGTTACGAAAAGCCGGATTATCGAGAATGCGGATATCTTCGACTTTGAATTAACCAATGAAGAGATGGCGTCCATCAACGGCCTGAATGAAGGCCGTCGCTTTGGCTCCGACCCCATGAATTTCAATTTCTAACAAGATGCAGGGCGAATAAGGGGGGTTCCGCCGTCGCACCCTATCACTGTGGCGGAAATCGGGCGGCCTTGCTATTGACATTGTTAACTGTAATTGATATTATTACAGTACTAAGCAGGGAGGCCGTTCACATTGAACAGCGAATTTACGATTGCCGTACACAGTCTCGTTTATTTAGCCTATCTGCCCGAGCGGATGGCAAGCAGTGAGATGATCGCCGACAACGTAGGCACGCACTCCGCGCGGGTCCGCAAAGTAATGAGCGGATTACGCAAAAGCGGCTTTGTCGATACAAGAGAAGGCGCAGGAGGCGGCTACAGGCTTACAATTGATCCAGATGTCGTTACGCTTGGCGATGTATACCGCGTCATGGCGCAGGGCTCTTTTATCCCGAGCTGGTGCTCGGGTGATCCGGGCATGGATTGCGTCGTTGGCTCGAATATGAACCAAGTGATGTTCGGGATCTTCTGTACAGCCGAGAAGCAGCTGGAAGGCTACTTTAGCGGTATTACGATTTCCGATGTACTGAAGCAGATTCACGCTTGCGGCGATTAGGCTTATTTAAACGGTACGTGGCGGAATTCCCTTATCATAAACCAATTGGAGAGGATGATTGACAATGGCAGTAGCATTGACTAAAGACAACTTTACAACTAGCGTACAAAACGGCGTTTCTCTGGTAGACTTCTGGGCACCTTGGTGCGGACCTTGCAAAATGCAGCTTCCTATCGTAGAGGAGCTGGCAACTGAACTGGAAGGCCAAGCTACAATCGCGAAAATCAACGTTGACGAAGAGCCGGAATTGGCTTCGCAATTCGGCGTAATGAGCATTCCTACGCTGATTCTGTTCAAAGACGGCCAACCGGTTGACAAAATGGTCGGCGTTCAAAGCAAAGACGCTCTGAAAGCAAAAATCTCCGGCCAACTGTAAGATTTGGCAAGGGATTTCAGTAAAGGCTGCCCGCAAAGTCATTGGACTTTGCGGGCGGTCTTTTTTCTTTACATAAATAACATAAATAATGGGACAGGACGCAACTTCTGGCATGCATGCCGCGTCTATTTAGCTGAATGACGAGAATGGAAAAGCATGGGAGGTTAATTATGGTGATGAATCATCGCAAGAAGCTGGTTGCGCTTGCGGCAGCGGTTATGCTGACGAGCAGCCTGCCTGGCGCGGCATTTGCCGAAAGCGCTGACAAACCGGCTGCTTCTGCCGCATCGGGAGATGCGGCCGCGTCGGATGGAAGCGCGGTTATTCCTGTTGATGTGAAGGTATCGAAGGAGAAAGCGGAATCGCTCGCCCGGCAAGTCGTAAGTATACCGAAAGAGTATGCGCTGCAAGGCGCGTCACTCTCGGCAGATACCCTGGCAGGCGGCAAACGCAGTGTTTGGGGCCTTGATTTTGTGTACAAAGTAAACGGCAAAACCAAAGGCAGCATCTATGTACGGCTGAATGCCGACAACGGCCAGCTTCTTGATTACAGCACCTACCTCGATAATCCAAGCGCCAAGCCTACTTACCCGCTTAAGGTCGAGCGGGAGGAAGCTCAGAAGATTGCTTATTCCTTCTTGTCGGGCGTTGCGCCAACCTACAAGGATCAAGTGAAATTCAACCCCGAATACGGCGCGCAGCAGCTGCCTCCGCTGACCGGAGAGGTGCGCCACACGCTGCGTTTCGATCGGATTGTGAACGATATCCCTTACGTAGACAACTATATAGAGCTTGATGTCGACAGCGAGGGCCATGTGCTCCGGTATTCCCTGCAATGGGACGATACGATTAAATTTCCGAAGGTGGATGCGAAGCTGACGGCCGATGAGGCGAAGAAGAAGCTGATTGAGCAGGCGAAGCCCGAGCTCCGCTACCTTATCCCGTATAACGCGCAAGGTCCGGCCAAGCCGATACTGAGCTATGATATGGGTGCTTTCGCGATCGATGCGGTAACGGGCAAAGAGGTGCAAAGCGGATATATCAATCCGAATCTGGTCTCCGATAAGCCTGTCTCCGATAAACCTCTTGGGGATGCTCCGGCGGCGGTAAACTTGACGGAAGAGCAGGCGAAACAAGCCGTTCTGGCAGCGTTCCCGCTTCCGTCCAATGCTGTATTCAGCGGCTCCAGCTACTATGAGAATACCGATGAGTCCACCGGCAGCGCGGTTGCGAACTGGAGATTGGACTGGGAACTGAAGAACGGGAAAGAAACAGCGGGCTCTGCTTCGGCCACGATAAACAGCCGGACGGGGATGATAAGCAGCTTCTACTCTTATCAAAATAATCCGAACATCAGCGCAAGGCCCGCTCTTTCGTACGATCAGGCAGAAGCGAAAGCGATTGATTCCGTGAAGAAGCAGCTTCCTTGGGTAGCCGATGAGCTGTACGTCGTGAAGCGCGATCAATCGCAGTATGATCCGGACAAAGTACAGTATATCGATTCCTATTACTTCAATTTCGTTCACAAGATTAACGGGGCAACGGCTGATTACGACAACGTGAGCGTTACGATTGATGCGAATACGGGCGTGGTGCGCAGTTATGATGCCAGCATCAACCCGTACAAATATCCGGAGACGGCTCCGAAGGTTATTACGCCTGCCCAGGCGATTGAGAAATGGATGACGTACTACCGGACAGAGCTGACCTACTATTTGACGCAAAATTTCGTGTACCAAGGACAGCCGATCCCGGCGGAAAAATATAAAGTTCTGCTGGCTGCCGGAGAAATTCAGCCTTCCGATGTGCAATCCAATACCGATGCCCAGCTGATCTACCGCCTTGTGCCTCGCCAGCTGGATGAATCCATCTTCCTCGATGCGCAGTCGGGGGGCTGGAAGAACCGCGAGACCGGTGACGTTACCCAGCTTGAGAAGCCGAAAGCCGTTGATATCGACGGCCACTGGGCTGAGCGCCAGTTGGAGCTGATGGTGGCCTACAAGGCGCTTGACGTGAAGGACGGCAAGGTGCGCCCGAACCAGATCGTGACCCGCGGCGAGCTGATCAAGATGCTTGTGCTCGCCATGAACAGCGGCCGTTCGCCGATCCTGTACGGTGCGTCCGAGGATGCGGCCGCATCTACATCGTTTAGAGATGTCGGCGCGAAAAACCAATATTACGTGTACGTCGAAAGCGCGCTTCAGCAAAACCTGATCGATATCGGAGACGGTTCCTTTAATCCGGACGGCAAGGTTGACCGCGAAGAGATGGCGGAGCTGATCGTACGCGCCTTGGGCTATAACTCCCTCGCCAATTACGAGAACCTGTTCAACATCAACTTCAAGGATGCGGGCAAGATGGAGAAGAAGGGCCAGGCGGCTATCGTTGTGGGTCTGAAGATTATGACCTTGTCCGGCGGCAGCTTCCAGCCGGATAAGCAAGTGTCGAGAGCGGATGCTTCCGTGGCGTTCTTCCGTTTCCTGCAGACAAGAGCCGAGCTTCAAGAGGCACCGCTTCGCAATTAAGGCAAGGCATTCAAGAAGCCCCCGTTAGGTTCGCTGCCGTGGCAGCCTCCTGTCGGGGGCTTTATGTTTCGCTTTGCCTTGTATTAGTCCGTTTTTTTGTTCTTGGAGGAGAAATTCGTAATCGATTTGGCATCCTCAATCGTGTCGTTCACGAATGCCATATCTTGGTTCTTTGCCTTCATGGCGGTTGTCCCTTTATAATTGCCTTTATGGCTTTGATTTTCCATTGTGTAAGTTTCACCTCCTTGCGCCTTGTTAGTATGGGCCCGAGGAGGGATTGGCATGCAATCGCGTTATACAACATAAGGGGTGCAGAAAATGGTTAAGAAAGCGGCAGTATACAAGTATCTGGTGTTCATCCTGTTTCTCTTGTTCACCATGCTTGTCGTTTATGCGTGTAACGAAGTGCTGATCCGGGACGGAGATCCGGATCGAACAACCAAGTTCCTGTTTGTTTTATTTGGCATTACCTTTGCTTTTGGAGCAAGCCTTCATCTGATCGGAAAAGGCGAGTTCGGCTTCCGCGTGAAGGAAACGCAATTTACGCTGATGCTGTCCATTGTTATCGTGGTTCTGAATTATGTGGCGGCCGTCAATTACGGCAAGCTGTATACGAGCGCGGACGGTACGATCGAGACGTTCATCCGGATTATTCTCACGGATAACAATCAGGCTATTATTAATGTTCTTGCGGGTTATTTATTCGGATTATCCTTTTACAAAAAATAACGCTGCGGCGCAGTAGGCGAACAGCCTTTGCATCCGGGCTCCTTCTACATATGCTGATGGCATGAACCTATGTGCCGGGCGGTGAAGAGATGGGACTGACGAGCATTATCCTGGTAACCAAGGATAGGCTTGATTATACAAAGTCATGTATTGAAAGCATAAGGCGGCATACAGCCGCGGGCAGCTATGAGCTGATCCTGGTCGACAACGGTTCGGAGGACGGGACAATCGATTGGGTGAAAGCGGAGCCGGATATTGCCCTGATCGAGAATGGCTATAATGCCGGATTTCCGAAGGGTTGCAATCAAGGGGCTGCGGCTGCGTCCGGCGAGCTGCTTCTCTTGCTGAACAACGATACGCTCGTGACGCCGGGCTGGCTGGAAGGCCTGCAGCGCAATCTGCTCAGCGATCCCTTAATCGCGGCGGTAGGGCCGGTAACCAATTCCGCTTATTACTGGACGCAGATTCCAAGCCATTATACGACCGTTGAGGAAATGGACCGGTTCTCGGAATCGGTGCGGATGTCGGCCGCAAACCATCCGATGGAGGAGCGGCTGAAGCTGATCGGCTTCTGCATGCTGCTGCGCCGGGAAGCTTATGAAGCTGCCGGCGGAATGGATGAACGGTTTGGCATCGGCAATTATGAGGATGATGATCTGTCGCTGCGCCTTCGGCTTCTTGGCTATAAGCTGATGTTGTGCCGGGATACGTTTATTCATCACTACGGCAGCGTTAGCTTCAAGGCGGATTCGGCGATGTACTTGCAGCTGTTCGTCCGCAACAACCAGCTGTTCCGCGAGAAGTGGGGATTTGCTTCCTCCGAGGCGCTCACCATTCATATGGATATGCTTGGGCTGCTGGACCGGGAAGCCTCCTTAGTTGCGGCAGGCAGCGGGACAGGCGGGCTAAGGTTCCTGAATATCGGCTGTGGCTGCGGAGCGACGCTGCTCAGCTTAAAGCACAGATTTCCAGATGCGGCGTTGTAC
This sequence comes from Paenibacillus glycanilyticus, assembly GCF_023715145.1. Lineage (GTDB taxonomy): Bacteria > Bacillota > Bacilli > Paenibacillales > Paenibacillaceae > Pristimantibacillus > Pristimantibacillus glycanilyticus_A. Next base: position 448,179 of record NZ_JAMBNP010000003.1, read on the forward strand.
GGGGTAGAGAAGAATGAGCAGGCCGCCAGAATAGCCAGGGCGGTGGGCATTCGGGTGTTTGCCTCCGAGGAGCCTGAGCATTGGGGCTTTGAAGCCGGATCGCTGGACGGGATTCTTGTCGGCGATGCCCATGTTTGCGGGACGCCCGAGATGATGAAGCGGCTGAAGGGGCTGCTGAAGCCCGGCGGTTGGCTTATCGGCACCTTCCTGAACCGCCATTACTATCCGTTTATGCTGCGGTATTTGCAGCCGGATAACGGGCACGCCCAGCATCAGTCCGCCTATCTCTATTCCATCGAGCAGGTAAGGGAGCTTTACGCGGACAGCGGTTTTGCTTCGGTATCCACCCTCCTGATTGATGACGGCAAGAACGGCAGTCCCGGCAAGGATATCAGCGCCGAGGATTTCGGCTTCCTGGAGAGAATGGCAAACGGCAATCATCCGGTAAAGGGACGGCTTACGTCGAGCAGCATTATTACGCTTGGCTTGAGCGCCGGTCTCGAGCTGACGGCGCCCGCGAAGGCCGAGACGGAAGAGCTTACCGCTGTGGCTGCCATCACGGAGGAGCTGCCCCCGCCAGTGCCGGAGACGATGCCGGAGACGGTCGTGCCCGCCGTGCCTGATCAGCTTCTGAAGGAGCAGAATGATGTTGTATTCAGCGGTGAACGGCTCGTCATTAACCGGCAGGTGAAAGAGCAGTATACGGATGTTTATGAAGAGCATCTGTTCCGTTACGAGCTGGCCAGCCGGTATGTCAGAGGGCTGAAGGTTCTCGATGCCGCCTGCGGGGCGGGTTACGGTTCATCGCTTTTGAAGCGTGCCGGTGCCGCGGAGGTTATAGGCGTGGATGTCGATGCCGAATCGGTAAATCTGGCGGAACGGGATTATGGCGGAGAGGGCATACGCTTTGAGAAGGGTGACGTGCTGAAGCTTCCTTTTGCCGACGAGTCTTATGATGCGGTGGTCTCTTTCGAGACGATCGAACATGTAGACGATGGGGCGGCATGGATCCGGGAATCGGCCCGCGTGCTTAAGCCAGGCGGATTATTTATCGTGTCGACGCCTAATCGCTCCATAACCAATCCTCCGCTATATTTCGAAGAGCAGCCTTTTAACGAGTACCACCGATTTGAATACCGGACCTCGGAGCTCGTCGGCGAGCTTCTCGCCTGCTACGATATTGAAGCCATGTTCGGGCAGAATCCGATCGACGACTCCAGGCTTTTGTCCATGAACTGGCTGCGGGAAAAGGTGGGGCTGCCGCTTGGAAGAACCGCGGAGCACCTGCTGAAGGCAGAAGGGCATGAGCCGCTTCCGCTGTCGAGGTTCAAGAGCTGCGATCCGATGTACGTGATTGCCGTCTGCCGGAAAAAGCCGGTTTAAAGAAGCTGCATAAAGTGGCAACGCCCCATTTTTGGAAGAACTGTCTACCTTGTACTAGGGCTTTTATTGTAAGCGGCCATCGGGTATAATGACGTGAGATTGTTACTTCGGAAAATGGGGTGTCTTATTTCATGGCTTTGAAAGCTGGTGTCGTTGGATTGCCGAACGTGGGCAAGTCGACTTTATTTAATGCAATAACGCAAGCGGGAGCGGAGTCCGCAAACTATCCGTTCTGTACGATTGATCCAAACGTTGGGGTTGTAGAGGTGCCTGATTACCGTCTGGACAAACTGACGGAGCTCGTTCAGCCGAACAAGACGGTTCCGACTGCCTTTGAATTCGTGGATATTGCCGGTCTCGTGGCAGGCGCAAGCAAAGGCGAAGGCCTTGGCAACAAGTTCCTGGCTCATATCCGCGAGGTAGACGCGATCGTTCACGTGGTACGCTGCTTCGAGGACGAGAACATTACGCACGTAAACGGCAAAGTTGATCCGCTGGGCGATATCCAAACGATCAACCTTGAGCTGATTCTGGCGGACATTGAGTCCGTTGAGAAAAAAATCGACCGTTCCCGCAAAAACCTGAAAGGCGGCGACAAAAAAATCGCGCTTGAGGTTGAAGTGCTGGAACGCGTCAAAGAAGCGCTCTACAACGACCAGCCTGCGCGCAGCGTCGAGCTGTCGGATGACGAGAAGCAGATTATCCGCGATCTTCACCTGCTTACGATGAAGCCGGTGCTGTATGCGGCTAACGTAGCTGAGTCGGAAGTTGCCGATACGGACAACAACAAGTTCGTGCAAGCGGTGCGTGAATTCGCAGCAGCCGAGGGCGCGCAAGTGGTGCCAATCAGCGCGAAGGTGGAAGAAGAGATCGCCGAGCTGGAAGGGGAAGACAAAGCGATGTTCCTCGAGGAGCTGGGTCTTCAGGAATCCGGTCTTAACCGTCTGATCAACGCGGCGTACAAGCTGCTTGGCCTGTATACGTATTTCACGGCTGGCGTGCAGGAGGTTCGTGCCTGGACAATCCGCAAAGGCATGAAGGCGCCTCAGGCTGCCGGCGTTATCCATACGGACTTCGAGCGCGGCTTCATTCGCGCCGAGGTTGTATCGTTCGAGGACCTGGCTGCTGCCGGCACGATGAACGTGGCAAAAGAAAGAGGCCAGCTGCGCCTCGAAGGCAAAGAATACGTAGTGCAGGACGGCGACGTGATGCACTTCCGTTTCAATGTCTAATAGCAGCGGAGCAAAACGGTATTGTTCTCTTGCCAGAGAGCAATACCGTTTTGCTCTGTCCGGACGGATGCTGTCCTCTTCCCTTAACTAGCTCGAACGAGTCATGCGTGAAGCGGCTCCAAGGCGTACAATGGAGGGAAGCTAAAGAATAGGAGTATGGTGTTATGACAGTAAACCTACATACATTACCCAAACGAATCCTGGCAGCGGCCATTCTGCTTGTTATATTGGTGCTTGCGCTGGCGCCGCAGGCTTTTGCGCATGCAACGCTGGAGAAGACGGTACCGTCAGCCAACGCAAAGCTGGATCAGTCGCCTCCTTATGTGGAGCTGAATTTCAACGAAGCGGTTGAACCGGGAGGGGGTTCCCTTGAGGTGGTCGACTCCCAGTCCAATAAGATCAAAACGGAGGATCCCGTGGTTGAGAACGGGGGAACAACGGTCAAGCTGCCTCTCCCGAAGCTTGGCGACGGCGTTTATTCGGTTTCTTACCATGTCATTTCGGAGGACGGTCATCCGGTCAGCGGCTCTTATGTATTCGTTGTAGGCAACCCGCCGAACTGGAAGGATGCGGAGATGTTTGCTTCGGAGGGGAACAGCTCCAAAGGGATGCAGCAAAATTTGCTGTATGTCGTACGGGTTCTCTATTATGCTGCGCTGCTGATGGCAACGGGCATAGCTTTATGGTCGGTCTTTATCCGGAAGCGAAGCGAGTCGCTGCAGTCGGCCTTTAAACGCTTGTCCGTGATCGGGATGCGCGCGCTTCTGTTGACGGTACTGCTTCACATTTTCCTGCAGGTCAACGATTTGATGAAGGGACAGCCGCTCTCCGCGTGGGGCAGCCTGTTCACGGATACCACGACCGGACGTGCATGGCTGGAGCTTATCGTTCTCGTGCTGCTTGGCTTTGTTGCCCAGCGCTTTAACGAGAAATTTGTCAGCCTTCTGTGGGTTGTTCTCCTGCTTGGGGTGGAAAGCCTGATCGGCCATCCGGCAGCAAATGACCTGAAGGTGCTTACGATTGTTTTTGACTTTATCCATTTGTTCGCGTCGGCGGTCTGGGCAGGCGGTCTTGCCGTATTGCTGTATGTCTGGTATGCCGACCGGAAGGAAGCGGGGCGGTTTGGCGCAAGCTTCTCGCAAGGGGCTTTGATTTCCCTCGTCGCGCTGGTCATCAGCGGAGTGCTGATGACGATGCTGTTCCTGCCCAAGCTGTCGTATTTGTGGCTGACGACTTGGGGCGGCCTGCTGACGGTCAAGGTTGTTCTTGTCGTTGCGGTACTGGTGACGGGTACCCTGCTCCGCCTCCGAATGAAGAAGAACGGTTTTCCTGCCGGGACTCTGCTGAAGGTGGACGCCATCCTGATGGCATGTATCGTTGCGATTGCGGCGGTTTTTACCTATATGAGCCCGCTGCCCGCCAACGAGCCGTATAACTTCCATCAGATGGGCGAGGATATGCATGTGACGTTTAACGTAACGCCTAATGTGCCGGGCGGGGATAATGACATTTCCCTTCACGTATGGCTGCCGGAAGCTGCCGGAGCGCCTAAATCGGTTATTCTGCGCCTGCGCTCGGACAGCAGGGAGGATGCGCCGATTGACATTCCGCTTGTTCAGAATAACGATAAGCCAAACGATTCCTTCCCGGGTTACCTCAGCGCTTCTTACGAGGCAACGGGGCCGTTCCTGCCGTATGCGGCGAAGTGGACGGCCGAGATCCGGGTGATGGATCAGGACGATAACGAGCTTGTACGAGAGACCGTGTTCCGGAATTATTAATAAGGCCGGACACATAATAGTCATATCCGGGTAGCCCTTTCGAGTCATGTCAGGCGTGATGCGCAGCTTTATACTGATGAAGGATTAGCGATGAAACGCTTATGACTGGAAAGGGAGATGTTTACATGAAACAGATAAAAAAATGGGCCGTTGCAGCAACCATGGCGGCATGCTTGATGATGTTCGCCGGCGTAGCGAGCGCGCATGTAACCGTTCAGCCGCCGTCCGTGCCGGCTAATTCGTATCAGGTCTTCGCGGTTCGCGTGCCTAGCGAAGAAAAGGGCGTCAATACCGTTAAGGTTCAGGTTAAGGTCGCGGACGGTGCCGTCATTTCCCGCGTGGAGCCAAAGCCGGGCTGGACCAGCGAGCTGGAGAAGGACGCAAACGGCGTTGTAACCGGTATTGCCTGGACGGCTGCGGAAGGCGGCGGTCTTAGTGAAACGGAATTCACGGAATTCCGCATGAGCGGCAAAGTGAACGAAGATGCTTCCGAGCTGGTATGGAAAGCTTACCAGACGTACAGCGACAACAAGGTTGTTGAGTGGGTTGGGGCAGACGGTTCCGATAAACCGGCTTCCGTAACGACGGTAACGGCAGCCGTTGCCGAAGGCGACGGACACGGACATGACACCGGCGCCGCAGCAGAAGCAAGCGACTCGAAGGATTCGGGCTCCGATTCGGCGCTTCCGCTGACGCTGTCGATTATCGCGGTTGCATTGGGCGCTGCGGCGGTCGTTTTGGCGGCCAGAAAAAACAAGAAATAAGATCATGAAGGGGCTCCGTTTTCCTTAGGGAAACCGCGGAGCCTTTTTTAGGCGACTTAGGCAAATACACCAGTCGAAAAAGCGGGTCTCTTGTGCTATAATGAATGATACAAGTCAAAAAGGAATTCATAGAGGTGAATCATTGTGTTGGACCGTTTACAAGCGCTCGCAGACCGTTACGAGAAGTTAAGTGAACTGTTGTGCGATCCGGATGTAGCTAGCGATCCGAAGCGCCTGCGGGAATATTCCAAGGAGCAATCGGATTTACAAGAGGCTTATGAAGCCTTCACAGAATATAAGCAAGTGTCGGAGCAGCTCGATGATGCCAAGCTTATGCAAGGCGAGAAGCTTGATGACGAAATGCGCGAGATGGTCAAGATGGAGATTGACGAATTGACCGAGCGCAAGACCGCGCTGGACGAAAAAATCCGTATCGTCCTGCTGCCGAAGGACCCTAACGATGACAAGAACGTTATCGTGGAGATCCGCGGCGCAGCCGGCGGCGACGAAGCCGCTTTGTTCGCCTACGAGCTGTACCGGATGTACACGAAGTTTGCGGACGCGCAAGGCTGGCGCTGCGAGCTGATGGATCTGAACGAGAATGATCTCGGCGGCTTCAAAGAGGTTATCTTCATGATCACGGGCAAAGGCGCATACAGCAAGATGAAGTATGAGAGCGGCGCACACCGCGTGCAGCGTATTCCGGTAACGGAATCCGGCGGCCGTATTCATACCTCTACTTCGACGGTATCGGTTATGCCCGAGGTTGAAGAGGTTGAAGTTGAAATCCTCGATAAGGATATCCGGATCGATACGTTCTGCTCCAGCGGTGCAGGCGGTCAGTCCGTTAATACGACCAAGTCGGCGGTTCGCGTCCTTCACGTGCCTACCGGCATTATGGCGACTTGCCAAGACGGCAAATCGCAGAACGAGAACAAGGCGAAGGCCCTTCAAGTTCTGCGCGCCCGGATCTCGGATATCCGCCGTCAAGAAGAGGAAGCGAAATATGCGGGCGAGCGCAAGCTGAAGGTGGGTACCGGTGACCGAAGCGAGCGTATCCGTACGTATAACTTCCCGCAAAGCCGCGTAACGGACCATCGCATCGGTCTTACGCTGCATAAGCTGGACTCGGTCATGAACGGTGATATGGAAGAGATCGTATCGTCGCTGACGATTGCCGAGCAGGCTGAACTGATGGAGAGAGAACTGAATTAACAAGTCTAAATTCCTTCGAAGAAGGGACGCTATAGAGATGACTGATACAAGGAACGAACGGGTATTTTTTGCGCCGTCGTTTTCAATTAGAGAAGCCTGCTTGCAGGCTTCTTCGTTTTTGGAGGGGCTTGGCGTAATGGAGCCGCGCTCCAATGTAGAACGGCTGCTGATGCATCTGCTTGGCATCGAGCGGTCAACGATGCTGCGCGATTTCGGCGAGCCCTTCCCGGCGGAGCATGCCGGGGAATGGGTGGAGCTGATCCGCCGCAAGGCGGCGGGCGAGCCGGTGCAGTATATCATCGGCGAGGAATGGTTTTACGGCCGGCCGTTTACGGTAACGCCGGCCACGCTTATTCCGCGGCCGGAGACGGAGCTGCTCGTCGAGGCCGTGCTTGAGGCGGCCGATCGGCTGTGGCCGCCTGACGGGGCTGTTGTGCCGACGGTGGTTGACGTCGGCACGGGCACCGGCGCCATCGGCGTGACGCTGGCTTCGCAGCGTCCGCGCTGGCGCGTAAGCGCGTCCGATCTGTCGCCGGACGCGCTTGCAGTCGCCCGCACGAATGCGGCCCGCCATGAGGCGGCGGGGCGCATGGCATTCGTGCAGGGCGACCTGCTGGCGCCGTTTGCGAAGCGCGGCGCCGCAGGTGCACCCGATGCGGAGGATATCCGCATCGATGTGCTGGTGTCCAATCCGCCGTATATTCCGGCGGATGATCTTGCGGGCCTCCAGCCCGAGGTGCGCGATTACGAGCCGCGCCTCGCGCTGGACGGCGGGGCGGACGGGCTGGATCCGTACCGCCGCATGGCGCGGCAGCTGCCGGAGCTTGCGCAGCTGCCGCGGATAGTCGCCTTCGAGCTTGGCATGGGCCAAGCTCAAGACGTAGCCGCGCTGCTGCGGGATGTCGGCGAATGGGACGACATCCGCATCATTACCGACTATGGCGGCATTGAGCGCCATGTTATCGCTGTCCGAACGAAAAACTAAGCATTTCCGACCACGCTGCTGGAGCGTCTCATCGACGCCGGCAGCGTGGTTTTTTTATGAAAACAACTCTATCATTTTCATTTTTCCTGCTAGGTTTATAGAGACGGGAACGCGGACATAATGACGGATAGATACGTTCCGGAACGCAAGCTGACGCACCGACGGGTGCGATCGAGAGGAGCTTGTGTATGAACCGCACTAATTCCCTTTTTTATTTCCGCAAATCTTATGGCTTGTTGATTATCGTATTATTCGTTTTGGTGATGAGCTGGGAGCAGCAGCGCACGGACGCTGCAATGGTTGAAACTCTTATTCCGCAAGATTCGATTCGTCTTCGTATTCTGGCTAATTCGGACGCGCCTGCCGATCAGGCCGTAAAACGCGTGGTCCGCGATGCCGTTGTGAAAGCCATGGACGGTTGGGTAACTGGTCCGCAAACGATTGAAGAAGCGCGCCAAACGGTGCATGATCATATGGGTGAAATCGAGGAGATTGTTGCCGATGTGCTGGCAAGCCGCGGGTTTGATTACGCGTACAAGGCTGAGCTTGGCTTGGTTCCGTTTCCGACGAAAATGTACAGCAGCGAAGTATATCCCGCAGGCGATTACGAGGCGCTTCTGATTACGCTTGGCGAGGGCAAAGGCCAAAACTGGTGGTGCGTACTGTTCCCGCCGCTCTGCTTCATCGACGCTGCAACCGGCGAAGCCGCAGCGGCAGACCCGGACGCTGACGCTGCCAAAGCTGAAACCGTACAAACAGCTTCCGCTGAAGGCAAAGACGTTACAAAGGTTGAAAAAGCGGATGACAGCAAATCCGAAGCATCGGTGCAAAAAGCGCAGGACGACAAACAAGGCGAAGCGCCTGAAGCGAAGTTCTTCCTGTGGGAAATGATTCAGAAGTTCATTAATTGGCTGAAAAGCCTGTTCTAAGTAAAAGCGGCGGTTCTGGCTGCGCTTAAGGCGCGGAGGACCGCCGCTCTGCAATTCAGACCGCATATGCTATAATGAGGGCAGTTAGATGAACTTATAATAGCAGGGATTGAAGGATAGAGATGACAACAACGAAGGTTTGGCGGGCTGCCGAGGGAGGCGATGCCGCTGCGCTGGCCGGACAATTGGAGGAAGCGGCAGGGCTGCTGCGCGATGGCGAGCTGATCGCTTTTCCGACAGAGACGGTATACGGATTAGGCGCCGATGCCCGCAATACGAAAGCAGTGGAAGGTATTTTTCGGGCAAAAGGCCGTCCGTCGGATAATCCGCTTATCGTGCATATCGCGGATGAACGGCAGCTGGCTGAGCTTGTGCTCCCTTATCCGGAGCTTGCCGCCCGGCTGATGAAAGAGCTGTGGCCCGGCCCGCTTACCATCGTGCTGCCCGTACGCCCTGATGCGGTGTCGCCGCTGGTTACGGCGGGGCTCTCCACTGTTGGTGTCCGAATGCCGGATCATCCGGCCGCGCTTGCCCTCATCCGGCAATCCGGCTGTCCGGTAGCCGCTCCAAGCGCGAATCGTTCAGGCCGGCCAAGCCCTACGCTCGCAGAGCATGTGCTGGAGGATCTGGGCGGGAAAATCAGCGGCATTGTGGACGGCGGCGCTACCGGCGTCGGACTGGAGTCAACGGTAATTGAGCTGCCGGATTCGGCTGCGATCCGCATACTCCGTCCCGGCGGCATCACCGCGGAGCAGCTGCAAAGCGCAGCGCCGGAAGCGGTTATCGACGCACCGGCAGCGAAATCCGAAGTAACGGAAGCGCCGCGTTCACCGGGAATGAAATATACGCATTATGCGCCTCAAGGCGATCTTGAGATCGTGCAAGGCAATACGTCCAAGATGGTACTGTACATCCGGGAGCAGGTTCATGCAGCAAAAGCCGCGCATCTGAAGACGGGGGTTCTGGCTTTTGACGAAAGACGGGCCGCTTACGACGGAGATCTTGTTCTAACCCTCGGAAGCGAGCTGAATCTAGAGCAGGCAGCACATAGTCTGTATGCCGCATTGCGCCGGTTTGACGCCGAAGGCGTGCAGCGCATATGGGCGGAGGGCTGCTCCGAAGAAGGGATCGGCCATGCCTTGATGAACCGTCTGGCTAAAGCTGCGGGGCATCAAATCATCCGGGTTTAGAGTAGTATGTTTGTCCCCTTGTCCGCATATCTTGGTTAAGAATGGATGTGGACATGGGGGCGATAGCGTGACTGATGCAACTTTGCATGCCGGACAATTCGCGACACTGCTCATTATGGCGGTTGCGCTTGGTATGGATGCTTTTTCGTTAGGGATCGGAATCGGGTTGAAGGGCATTCGCCTGCGTGAAGTGCTGCGGTTAAGCACGATCATCGCGGTATTCCATGTCGTTATGCCGCTGGGCGGCATATACGCCGGTCATTTCGTCAGCGGACTGCTTGGCCATGTCGCGACGATGGCTGCGGGAGTGCTGCTGCTTCTGCTTGGCGGGCACATGATCTACAGCTCTCTAAAGGGAGAGGCAGTTCAATCGATCGATTACCGTTCCTCGGTCGGAACGTTCTTATTTGCGTTTAGCGTCAGCATCGACTCCTTTTCCGTCGGGGTTACGCTGGGCATGTTCCAGGTTGATGTTTTGCTGACCGTCCTGTTGTTTGGTTTTTTTGGCGGCCTGATGTCCGTGCTTGGGCTGCTGCTCGGGCGCCGGGTGAGCGAGAACCTTGGCGGTTACGGGGAAATGCTGGGCGGGGCGATCTTGCTCATTTTTGGACTATTATTTATATTTTAAAACAAAGACCTTATTCAGCCGTATCAGAAAGGGGAATGCAGCATGACGCGCATCTTGTTTGTTTGTACCGGCAATACATGCCGTTCGCCGATGGCTGAGGCCATGTTGAGGACGATGGCAAGACAGAAGGGGATTTCTCTTGAAGTCCGTTCCGCAGGCGTGTCCACGATTGACGGGCTGCCGATCTCAACGCATGCGGCCACTACGCTCCGAGGCAAAAACGTGGAGCATAGAGCCTCATCCCGCGCCTTGAGCGGAGAAGCCGTTGCCTGGGCGGATCTGATTCTGACGATGACAGCAGCACACAAACGCGGCTTGCTTAACGGGTTCCCCGAAGCGGTGGATAAAGCCTATACGCTTAAGGAGTTCGTCAATCAGGATACGGCTGTGCAAGCCGATATTGAAGAGCTCGAGCGCTTGTACACCGAGATGCATATGAAGCAGGTGTTGGGCCAGCAGCTGACAACGGCGGAACGTACGCGCCTTCTGGAGCTGGAACGCCGAATTCCGAGCTTTGATATTGCGGATCCGTTCGGCGGGACGCTTGGCATGTATGAAAGCTGCGCCAAGGAAATCGAAGAGAGCCTGAATTCGCTTCTTAATATGCTCCAAAAGAGATGATAGGTCAGGATTTTACCGGCAAAACGTAAGCAGCATCTCCTAGAAGATGGCTCCGTCGTTTACGCTTTGACCCATTGATTTTCACGATTGAATAAGCTATCATGAAGGTAACAAAGACGGTTTCCGATGTAACTGGCGACGGAAGTGGGTAACCACGGTGGAGCATCGGAACATACGGCCGGTCGCCTGGGCAAAGAGCAGCATGCTATCATAGCATGTCATGCTCTTTTTTCGTCTTTTTAACGGAATTTAGGTATAATAAGTCCGTATGATTCGACAACCAAGCAGGAGGGTATTAAGTTGAAAATTGCAATTGGCGCAGATCATGCGGGATACCGTTTGAAAGATGAAATTGTTCCGTTCCTTTTATCGCTTGGTCATGAAATTGAAGATTTGGGCTGCGATTGCAGCCAGTCGGTGGATTACCCCGATTACGCTTTGCCTGTAGCGGACAGAGTGGTAAGCGGCCAGGCAGACCGCGGTATTCTGATTTGCGGCACGGGAATCGGAATGTCGATAGCAGCAAACAAAGTGCCTGGGATCCGATGCGCGCTTGTGCACGACATGTTCTCGGCACAGGCGACTCGCGAACATAACGATACAAACGTGCTTGCTTTGGGCGAGCGCATTATCGGCCCTGGTCTTGCACAAGAGATTGTCCGCATCTGGCTTGAAACGCCATTCTCCAATGGTGAACGCCATGTAGGGCGCGTTCAGAAAGTAACGCAAATCGAACAGCAATATACGCTGCATCCTTAAGTTTTGATCCTTCTTAAGGGTTATCGCGGACATCTGCGCTTATTGTGACAATTCTTTAAAGCGAATGCTTTCGATGCAAGAATCATCACTAACCCCATTCCGGGCGTTTAGTGTAACCATTCTTTGTAGGAGGGTTTAGCATGAGAAATCAAGAGGAATTGACTACAATTGCAGCTGATGTAGAGACGATTGTAAGGGAGCTTGCTGCTGCCGGAGGGCTGAAGGCCGGCCAGCTTCTGGTTATCGGTACGAGCACAAGCGAAGTACTGGGTCACCGGATTGGCACCTCGGGGACGATCGAGACTGCCGAGCAGATTTATGCGGGTGTTGAAGCGGTCCGTAAAGACATCGGTTTTTTCCCGGTCTATCAATGCTGCGAGCATTTGAACCGGGCGCTTGTCCTCCCCCGCGAGGCAGCGGACAAGTATGGGCTGGATGAGGTTGCGGCCGTGCCGGTTCCGAAGGCGGGCGGCTCGATGGCTGCTTATGCTTACCGGCATATGCCGGATGCCTGTCTGGTTGAAACCGTGCAGGCTCACGCAGGAGTAGATATCGGCGATACCTTTATCGGGATGCATCTCCGCCGGGTTGCCGTGCCGGTGAGACCTTCGGTCCGATCGATTGGCGCAGCCCACGTCACGATGGCTTTTTCAAGACCGAAGCTGATTGGCGGCACTCGTGCCGTGTACACCTTGGAAGACAGCGGCCTGGCGTCAGAGCAGACGTCAGGAACATGCGAATAAATTATTAGGAGGCTTTTTCACAATGGAAAACTTACGTAACCAAGATCCTGAAGTATTGAAGGCAATGGGCCTTGAGCTGCAGCGCCAACGAGACAACATCGAGCTGATTGCATCCGAGAACATCGTCAGCGAAGCCGTTCTTGAAGCAATGGGTTCGGTTCTGACGAATAAATATGCAGAAGGCTATCCTGGCAAACGCTTCTATGGCGGCTGCGAGCATGTAGACATTGTGGAAGACATCGCACGCGAACGCGCGAAAGAAATTTTCGGCGCGGAGCACGCAAACGTTCAGCCTCACTCCGGCGCGCAAGCGAACATGGCGGTATACCTCGCTGTCCTCAAACCAGGCGATACGGTTCTTGGCATGAACCTGGCACACGGCGGTCACTTGACGCACGGCAGCCCGGTTAATGCTTCCGGTCTCCTGTACAACTTCGTTGCTTACGGCGTAGACGAAGATACATTTACCATCAACTATGACGAAGTTCGCAAAGCTGCGTTCAAGCACCGTCCTCGTCTGATCGTTGCCGGCGCGAGCGCATACCCGCGCACAATCGATTTCGAGAAGCTTGGCCAAATCGCTCAAGACGTAGGCGCATTGTTCATGGTGGACATGGCGCATATCGCGGGTCTTGTTGCGGCAGGTCTGCATCCGAACCCGGTGCCGCACGCACACTTTGTTACAACGACTACTCACAAAACGCTTCGCGGTCCTCGCGGCGGTATGATTCTGTGTCGTCAGCCTTGGGCTGCAGCGATTGATAAAGCCGTATTCCCAGGTTCGCAAGGTGGTCCTTTGATGCACATTATTGCAGCTAAAGCCGTTGCATTCGGCGAAGCTCTTCAACCTTCCTTCAAGGAATACGCGCAAAAAGTCGTGGACAACGCAAAAGTATTGTCCGAGACCTTGATTGCAGAAGGCATCAACATCGTTTCCGGCGGCACTGACAATCATCTGATGCTGGTTGATACGCGCAGCCTGAACATCACGGGTAAAGACGCTGAGCATGTCCTTGACTCGATTGGCATCACGGCGAACAAAAACGCGATTCCATTCGACCCGACAAGCCCGTTCGTAACCAGCGGCATTCGTCTGGGTACGCCGGCTGCTACTTCCCGCGGCATGGACGAGAAAGCAATGAAGACAATCGGCGAGATTATCGCCATGACACTGAAAAATCCGAAGGATGAAGCGGTGCTTGCAAAAGCTACCGGCATGGTTCGCGATTTGACAGCTCAATATCCGCTTTACCCAAATATGAAATACTAATAATTATTTAAGGCGCATGAAAAGCGCATCGTTGTGGTAAAATGCTACAACGATGCGCTTTTTTTCGTTCTTGAAAGAGGCGAAAGCTGCTTTGGAGGCAGAGGATTGGTATTCCGTTGAGCTCAAATTTACAAATAAATATTAGTAATGGTTAAAAATAATGTAAAAAAATAACAGTAATGCCATCGAAATTTTACAAATGTTCCTCGATCATTTGAAATTTTGTTCATCTTATTCGCGTGATAAAACCCTAGTGCGCGAGGATAATTTGTGTAGGCGAACCAATATGAAGTCGACTTCAAAATCGGAAAGTCCTCTCGCTCTTGAGACGGGTGAAAGCGGTAAAACATTAGTGTTTACAAGCATTTTAGCATAAAAGCATTAATGCTAGTTCGCATTAATACGGAATTGCGTCATTGCGCTAAAATGACGCTTGTTTTCCGCGTAAAACATAAGTAAATCACAAACTGGACACAATAAAATAAGCGCTGGAGACAATTAACTTATTGACAATTATGAATTTTAAGATGTATATTGTTTTACGTTGAATTAATATAAAATCCATGTTAGGAAACATAACGTGAATGTGAAATTACATTAATTCACCGTAATGATCGGGTTTAAAAAAATTTATATAGACATGGGAGTTGATGTATGTGAAAGGGAGTTTCAAAAAGCCAACACAAATCATGCTAGTCCTTGTAGTTGCCCTTACGATGCTGTTAGCTGCTTGCAGCAACAACAACAACAAAGGCACCGACACGGCTAACAATGGTGGCAACAGCGGCGATGCGTCGGGAACGCCAAAAGAGTTCCGCTTTACCCTTGCCAGCGAGCCGCCAAGCTTGGATCCTGCTCTGATGAAAGATGCTCAGTCAAGTATCGTAGCTTCAGGACTGTACGAAGGTTTGACCCGTCTGAATACGGAAGGTCAGCCTGAAAATGCTTTAGCCGAAGATATCAAGGCGTCCGAAGATGGCAAAACATACACCATCAAGATTCGCCAAGATGCGAAATGGAGCAATGGCGACCCGGTAACTGCTCATGACTTTGAATACGCTTGGAAGCGCGCTCTGAACCCAGAAACAGCTTCTGAATATGCATACATGCTGTTCTACCTTGAGAACGGCGAGAAATACAACTCCGGCAAAGGAACTGCTGACGAAGTTGGGGTTAAAGCAACTGACGACTACACGCTTGAAGTAAAGCTGTATACGCCTGCTCCTTATTTCCCAAGCCTTCTTGCTCACTACACCTACCTGCCGGTTAACGAAAAAACGGTTGAAGGTGACCCGGCTTGGGCGTCTGAACAAAAATCAATCGTAACTAACGGTCCGTTCTTGCTGAAACAATGGGCACACGCGGACAAGCTCGTTCTTGAGAAAAATCCTGATTACTATGACAAAGACAAAATCAACTTTACCAAAGTAACGATTTCCCTGGTTGAAGATGAGAACACGGTTTATCAATTGTTCGAAACGGACAAAATTGACTGGATCGGTGCTCAAGCAGGTTCGGTACCAACCGACCAAACCCAGCCTCTGATCAAAAGCGGCGATGCGACGGTTACTCCTGTAGCTTCGACCTATTACTACCTGTTCAACACGCAGAAAAAACCTTTCAACAACGTTAAGATTCGTAAAGCGTTCTCGATGGCGGTTGACCGTCAGAATTTGATTGACAATGTTGCGCGCGCAAATCAAACGCCTGCATTCGCTCTCGTACCGCCAAGTATTGCTGGTGCGGATGGTAAAACATTCCGTGAAATGTATCCTGGTGATTTCTTCACTGAGAACAATGACGAAGCTAAGAAATTGCTTGCAGAAGGTTTGGCTGAAGAAGGCCTGACTAAGCTTCCTGAAATTACTCTTCTCTACAACACAAGCGAAGGTCACAAGAAGCTGGCTGAAGCCGCTGTCGACATGTGGCGCAAAAATCTTGGCGTAGAAGTTAAACTGGCTAACCAAGAATGGGGTACTTTCCTTGAAACTCGTAAAGCTGGTCAATTCGATATCGCGCGTGCCGGTTGGGGTGCGGACATCAACCATCCAATCAACTTCACGTACGATCTGATTCATCCGAAATCCGGCAACAACGACGGTAAGTACAACAACCCTAAAGTTGGGGAACTGCTTGATAATTCCCTTGTCGCTGATACGCCGGCAAAATCGCTGGATATGATGGCTCAAGCGGAAAAAATCGCAATTCAAGACGATATGGCCGTTCTTCCGCTGTATTACTACACCACTGTTACGATGATCAAACCTGGTTTTGAAAACGTCGTGTCCGATTACTCGGGTAACATTGACTGGGTAAACGGTGACAAAAAATAAGTTCGCCTGCAATTGACTTAGCAACTTCTGTGTATAGAAGGGTATATATAGTCTTCCTATATATACCCTTTTCAAATTTATCATAAGATTGGAAGAGAGTGGGTGATCGTATGCTCCGCTTCATAGCCGGCAAGTTTGTATTTATGGTTATTTCGATGTTTATTCTGATTACGGCAACGTTCATGTTAATGAATGCCATTCCCGGCAGTCCGCTGCAATCCGAAAAAGCGACTAGCGAAGCCGTACAAAAAAACTTGGAAGCCTACTATGGCTTAGACAAGCCTCTATATGTGCAATATGGCACATACCTTAAAAACCTTGCTCATGGAGATATGGGCATCTCGATGAAAAAGAAGTTCCAGTCCGTTGACAAAATGATTGGTCAGTCTTTTGGTCCATCCCTTAGACTAGGTATCGCCGCTGTTATTACTTCCGTTGTCGTAGGATGTATCCTCGGCATATTGGCGGCTATGTATCACCGCAGATTTATCGATAATTTAGCCATGATCATTGCCGTAATAGGACTTGCCATACCAAGCATCGTACTGGCGCCAGTCATGCAGTACTTTTTGGCTACAAAGTTAGGATGGTTTGAAGTTGCGGGTCTTAATGGACCTATGGATTACGTACTACCAACGATCGCATTGGCCGCCGGCCCGATCGCTTTTATCGCTCGTCTTTTGAGATCGACCATGATTGAAATACTGAATGCTGATTTTATTAAAACCGCCAAATCCAAGGGGCTTGCAGGCTATGTCATTGTCGTAAAGCATGCGCTTCGGAACTCCTTGCTTCCGGTTGTCACTTATTTAGGTGTATTGACCGCAGGCATTATTACCGGCTCCGTCGTCGTAGAGAAAATCTTTGCGATTCCTGGCATTGGCAAGCACTTTGTTACGAGTGTTATAGATCGTGATTATCCGCTTATTATGGGCATTACCATCTTCTATGCGGTTATTCTCATGGTGTGCCGTTTCCTGTCGGATATCGCTTATGTGCTGGTGGATCCGCGTATGCGCGCCGGTGGAAAGGTGGGCAAATAATCAATGTCTGATGCGAATTCCAATACAATCGGAAAAGAACGCTCCGACGAGCTGACTCCCGATATGTTCCAAAAGCTGAAACGCGATGAGGTTCGCGTAGATGAGGTAGGACGGGCCAGCTTAACCGCTTGGCAGGATATCCGGATGCGCCTCACAAGCAACAAGCTGGCGATGCTGGGCTTCTGGATAATTGTTTTTATGATTGTATGCTGTATCGTAGTACCTTTTATCTGGCCCTACGATCACTTTACGAACGATCTGGCCAATACCAACCAAGCTCCTAACGCGAAGCATTGGTTTGGTACGGACGATCTTGGCCGGGATATATTTGAACGCGTCTGGAAAGGCGCGCAGATCTCTCTGTTTGTTGGTGTCATAGCGGCGCTGATTGACCTTTTAATCGGCGTTATCTATGGCGGTATCATGGGCTACTTTGGAGGTAAAGTCGACGAAGTCATGAACCGTTTCGCGGAAATACTGTATGCTATTCCGTATTTGCTTGTCGTTATCTTGCTACTTGTTGTCATGGAGCCGAGTCTTACGACAATTATTGTCGCGATGTCGATTACGGGCTGGATTAACATGGCCTGGATTGTGCGCGGTCAAATCATGCAGCTCAAGAATCAAGAATATGCACTAGCTTCCAAGTCACTTGGCGCTGGCGCAATGCGAATTATTTTCCGTCATTTGGTACCTAACGCTATGGGGCCGATTCTCGTTACATTGACACTGACTATTCCGGGAGCTATCTTCACTGAAGCATTCCTAAGCTTCTTGGGTCTTGGCGTACAATCGCCTGCTGCTTCTTGGGGTACGATGATCGATGACGGCGTAGGCGCAATCTTCAATTATCCTTGGCGCCTGTTCTTCCCGGCCATCTTCCTCAGCATTACTATTTTTGCCTTTAACGTCTTCGGAGACGGTCTGCGCGACGCATTCGATCCGAAGCTTAAAAAATAACATCAAGCAAGCCGAGAGGAGGTCAATCTATCCATGAAGACCTTGCTGGAAGTAAACAATCTAAGCGTATCCTTCGACGTATACGCAGGTGAAGTGCAAGCGATCCGTGATATTACCTTCGAAGTAAAAGAAGGGGAATCCGTCGCTATTGTAGGCGAATCGGGATCGGGCAAGTCCGTGACGGCTCAAACGATTATGCGGTTGAATCCTTCTCCGCCCAGCCGTATTAAGAATGGCTCGGTGAAATTCGACGGACAAGAGCTTTTGACTCTGTCGGAGAAGGAAATGCAAGCGGTGCGGGGCGATAAAATCGGGATGATCTTCCAAGATCCGATGACGTCCCTTAATCCGACGCTGACGGTCGGAGCTCAGATTACCGAAGGTCTTATCAAGCATCAGAACGTAAACAAAGCGCAAGCTACGGCTCGCGCCATTGAAATGCTGCAGCTCGTTGGCATTCCAAATCCGGAGCAGCGCGTTAAACAATACCCGCATCAATTCTCGGGTGGCATGCGTCAGCGCGTTATGATTGCCATTGCGCTTGCCTGCAACCCTAAGCTGCTTATCGCGGACGAGCCGACAACCGCTCTAGACGTAACGATCCAAGCGCAAATAATGCGGGTCATGAAGGATCTGCAGAAAAAAATGGGCACTTCTATCATTCTTATTACCCATGACCTTGGCGTAGTTGCCGACGTGTGCGATCGCGTAATCGTTATGTATGCGGGACGTATTGTAGAGCAAGGCACTAAGTGGGAAATCTTCAAAAACCCGCAGCATCCGTATACGAGAGGGCTTCTGCGCTCGCTGCCGCGTCTGGATCAGAGTAAGGATGAACCGCTTATCCCGATTCCGGGTACACCGCCGGATCTGATCAAGCCGCCTGTAGGCTGCAGCTTCTGCGCTCGTTGTGACGAAGCAATGAAGGTGTGCGTGGATAACGATCCCAACCTGCATCCGATCAAGGGAAGCACATCCCATGCGGCGGCTTGCTGGATGCTGCATGAATACGCAGATCGGGAGGTGCCGGTATGAGTAAGAGCACTCCGCTTGTTGAGGTGAACGACTTACGCAAGTTTTTCAACCTTGGCAAAGGCAATATCTTGAAAGCTGTTAATGACATTTCGTTTTCTATTGCCCGTGGCGAGACGGTTGGCGTCGTTGGGGAATCCGGCTGCGGTAAATCAACTGCGGGCCGTACGATTCTCCGCTTGTACGAACCGTCTAGCGGTGGCGTTAACTTTGAAGGAAAGAATATCTACAAGCTGCGCGGTGGGGAATTAAAAGCGCTGCGCCGTAATATGCAAATGATTTTCCAGGATCCATATGCATCGCTTAACCCAAGAATGACGGTAACCGACATCATTGGCGAAGCGCTGGATATTCATAATCTCGCTGGCAGCAAGGCGGAACGCAAGAAAAAGGTTGAGGATCTGCTGGATCTGGTTAATCTTAACCCTGAGCATGCAACCCGTTATCCGCATGAGTTCTCCGGCGGTCAGCGTCAGCGTATCGGGATTGCCCGCGCGCTTGCGGTTGATCCGAAGTTCATTATCGCGGACGAGCCGATCTCAGCCCTTGACGTGTCGATCCAGGCTCAGGTCGTCAACCTGATGAAGGATTTGCAGCGAAAAATGGGTCTGACTTATCTGTTCATTGCCCATGACCTGTCGATGGTCAAGCATATCAGTGACCGCGTTGCCGTTATGTACCTTGGCAAAATCGTTGAGCTTGCGGAAAGCAGCGAGCTGTACGGAAGCCCTGCGCATCCGTATACGCGCGCGCTTCTGTCGGCGAATCCGATTCCGGATCCGGAAATCGAAGCAACCCGTGAGCGTATTGTTCTGGCCGGCGATCTGCCGAGCCCGATTAATCCGCCTGCAGGCTGTCAATTCCATACCCGCTGCCCAATGGCAACGGATAAATGCAAAACAGTTGAACCTAAGCTTGTAGAGGTGAAAAAGGGACATTACGCTTCCTGCCACTACGCATCGGTATAATAAGACAGGACGAAGCAGAGATTACATCTGTTTCGTCCTTTTTTTTTTCATGGGCAGCCTGCCTACATTTAGCCATAAAACTCTGGATGCATCGGAGGGGGCAGAGTGATATAATAAACGGGATTGTGTCCAAGACTATAGGAATAACTTATTCACACAGGAGGAATTACGCTCCATGAGCAAAGTGGTTATATGCGACCATCCATTGATTCAGCATAAGCTGACCTTTATTAGAAACAAAGATACCAATACGAAGGACTTTCGTGAACTGGTTGACGAGGTAGCCACCCTGATGGCTTACGAAATTACAAGAGATGTTCCTCTTGATACCATTACGGTGGAGACGCCTGTCGCAACGACGGAATCGAAAGTGGTCTCCGGACGCATGCTGGGGCTGATTCCGATACTGCGTGCGGGCCTTGGTATGGTCGAAGGGATGCTGAAGCTGATCCCGGCTGCTAAAGTCGGTCATATCGGACTTGTCCGCGACCACGAAACACTCCAGCCAAACGAATACTACATTAATCTGCCTACGGACGCGGCTAACCGCCAGCTGATCGTGATTGATCCGATGCTGGCTACGGGGGGTTCGGCAATCGCAGCGATTAACTCGCTGAAGAAACGCGGCTGCGACCAGATCAAGCTGATGTGTCTGATTGCTGCTCCTGAGGGAGTCAAAGCGGTACAGGACGCGCATCCGGAGATCGACATTTATCTTGCGGCACTCGACGATGCTTTGAATGAGAAGGGCTATATCGTACCGGGTCTTGGCGATGCCGGCGACCGTCTATTCGGAACGAACTAAGTATGCTTACGAAGCATGAATGTCACAATTCGCTCTTAACGAGCTCTTTAAGTAACCATTCATTTTAAAGCGTATGCTTACGAAGCATGAATGTCACAATTCGCTCTAAACGAGCTCTTTAAGTAACCATTCATTTTAGGAGTGAATCTATTTGTCCAAACTGAAAGTAATGACGATTTTTGGCACGCGTCCGGAAGCTGTGAAGATGGCTCCGCTCGTGCTGGAATTGAACAAGCATGCCGATCAGATCGAATCGATCGTCTGCGTAACGGCGCAGCACCGCCAAATGCTGGACCAGGTGCTTGATTTCTTCGAGATCCAGCCTAACTATGACCTGAATGTGATGAAGGACCGCCAGACGCTGACAGAGACGACTGTACGCGTTCTGGAGGGCCTGGACCCTGTGCTGGTGGAAGCGAAGCCGGATATCGTGCTTGTGCACGGCGATACGCAGACGACCTTCCTCGCGAGCTATGCGTCCTTCCTGAAGCAGATTCAAGTGGGCCATGTCGAAGCCGGACTTCGCACATGGAACAAGCTGTCGCCTTACCCGGAAGAGATGAACCGCCAGCTGGCAGGCGTGCTGTCGGACGTGCACTTTGCTCCAACGGAATGGTCGGCCGATAACCTGCGCAAGGAAAACAAATCGGAGGCTTCTATTTACGTGACGGGCAATACCGCAACGGATGTCTTCCAATATACGGTTGATCCGTCGTTCTCCCATCCCGTTATCGAGTGGGCGAAGGGCAAACGCATGATTCTGATGACGGCTCATCGCCGCGAAGCGCTGGGCGAGCCTCACCGCAACATCTTCCGCGCGGTTAAACGGATTGCCGACGAGCATGAAGATGTAGCGATTGTCTATGCCGTGCATCCGAACCCGGCAGTAAGAGAACCGGCTAATGAAATTCTTGGCAATCATCCGCGCATTCAATTAATCGAGCCTCTTGATGTATTTGAATTCCATAATTTCTACCCTCATGCGTATATGATTCTGACGGATTCCGGCGGCTTGCAGGAAGAAGCGCCGTCCTTCGGCGTGCCTACCCTCGTTCTGCGCGACACGACAGAACGCCCGGAAGGCATCGCGGCAGGAACCCTTGAGCTGGTTGGAACGGATGAAGAGACCGTATACAGCCGTGCGCGGGCTTTGCTGAACGATGCAGCCTTATACGAAAAAATGAGCAAATCTGCCAATCCTTACGGCGACGGACAAGCTTCGGCACGTATCGTTCAAGCGATTTTGCATCATTTTGGCAGAACAAGCGAGCGGCCTGAACCGTTCACACAACGTTCATAGTTTTCGAAGCGGACAGCTGCTAGAGAAGCAATGTACAGCATACAGTGGTACTGTACGGTTTGGAGCTCGGAAAATCCTTTGTTTATAAGGATTTTCGGGCCGCTGTTCACTAAATGTTTGAATTTAAATGAATTGACAAAAGTTTAACAGCTTCGATAAAATAAATGAGAGTTTTGGAGTGATTCCGCATGGATCCATCCAAAGAACAACCGTCTAAAGAGAATCAGGATAAGTCGAATCATGGCAGTTTCGGAGACGACCCTTGGAGAGCAATGGGATTGGTCGGCACTATTGGGGCCGATCTAGCCGCATGTCTGGGGCTTGGCTACTGGCTCGGTCATAAAGCCGATCTTGCAAACGGTACCGAATACTATTCCATTATTGGATTGGTAGCGGGACTGGCAGTAGGCATCGTTACGGTTATATTACTGATTCGGACGTTTGCGGGAGGCAAAGCGAAATAATGGACGATTTGTCGGCCCACTTGAAAGCCGTTACAAGAGTTGTTTTCTTATTCATGTCCCTATGCTGCATAGGCTGGGCGTTACTGCCCGCTTATGAAAACTGGTGGGGAGGATTGATGATTGGCGGGGCCGCCAGCCTTATTAATGCCTATCATCTAAGCTGGAAGGTCAAGAGGGCCGGAGCGATTGCCGTTGCACAAATCAAGAAGAGGGTCAACCTCGGATTTTTCACCCGTGCATGCGTCGCGTTATTAGCAGTTGTAATTGCGACAAAAACATACACGTTCCAACTTTCCGCGGTTGTTGCCGGATTATTTGTCGCTCAATTGGCAACACTCATACTGGGATTTTTGTCCAGACGGAAGTTGATGGCGTCGAATCCTACCGATGAAAGGGGTGAAAATAACTAATGGATCATATTTTCCCGATTATTCACGTGGCTGGGATCCGATTCGATTTGGCTACACTGAGCATGATGCTATTGACTAGTATTATCGTATTCGTACTGGCAAGGCTGGCAGTGAGAAATTTGTCGGTAACGAACCCAACGAAGCTTCAGAATTTCCTGGAGTGGGTTATTGAATTCGTTGAGAACATTATCGGAACGTCCATGAGCATGAAACAAGGACGGCCGTATCTCGTTCTTGGTCTTTCCCTGATCATGTACATTTTCGTCGGTAATATGCTTGGTCTGCCATTCGGTATCGTGACGGATGTGCATCACGGAGCTACGGCTTTTGGCTTTGAACTGGATCTGAAGGGTGAAGAGCACGGCCATGTCGCTTGGTGGAAATCGCCTACGGCTGACGTTGGCGTGACAGGCGCCTTGACGATTATCGTCATTCTCCTGACTCACTTCGAAGGTCTGCGCCTCAACGCGAAGCATTACCTGAAGCACTATGTTGAGCCGCATTGGGCTTTCCTGCCTCTGGCGTTGATCAAAGAGGTTGCGAAGCCGCTGTCGCTTGCTTTGCGTCTTTACGGTAACATTTTCGCGGGCGAGGTTATGATTGGCGTAATCTTGGGCATGGGCTGGATTGGTATTCCGGCACTCGTCGTATGGCAAGGCTTCAGCGTATTCGTAGGTGCTATCCAGGCCTTCGTATTCTGTATGCTGACGATGGTATACATGTCGCAAGCAATTGTGCATGAAGAGCACGAAGAGCATTAACGGCTTCAAGCCGCTGGTATTGCCGGTGGTCAATATAAAATAAATTTTTACGAAAATTGAGGAGGATTTTTCTAATGGGAGCATTGGCATTAGTTGCAGCAGCAATTGTATTCGGTTTGGGCGCGCTTGGCGCAGGTATTGGTAACGGTCTGATCGTAGGTCGCACAGTTGAGGGTATTTCCCGTCAACCAGAACTTCGCGGTACTCTTCAAACTACAATGTTTATCGGTGTCGCACTCGTCGAAGCACTTCCAGTTATCACGCTGGTACTCGCGTTTATCTTCTACGGCGAAGCTTAATAAACAAATATTTAAACATGGCGGGGAGTGTGGCTTTGCCTCCGCGCCTTCCTTTTTGTTTGGCCCTGCGGGGCCGTTCGTTTATCGGACAGTATGAAATTGGGTTAAGCTATGGAAAGGAGTGACGTTTTTTGGATATCGTATGGTCGAATTTTTTCATCCAGCTGGTCGCTTTTCTAATCCTTCTGTGGTTGCTTAAACGTTATGCATTCGGTCCATTGTTCGGAATTATGGAACAGCGCAGACAATACGTTGCAGAGCAAATCGCTACTGCAGAAGCAAGCAAGAAAGAAGCTGAGCAGCAACTGGAGCAACAGAAACAAGCACTTCAGGAAGCTCGTAAAGAAGCTTATGACATTATTGAGCTGGCTAAGGCTACAAGCACGAAGCAAGCCGAAGACATTATTCAAGTTGCGAAATCTGAATCCACTCGTCTGAAAGACGATGCGGTTAAAGATATCGAGAGCGAGAAAAACAAAGCGGTTGCTGCACTTCGCGAAGAGGTTGGCGGCATTTCCGTCAAAATCGCTTCGAAAATTATCGAGAAGCAAGTGGACGAGAAATCCCAGGAGCAATTGGTTAACCAATACCTTAAAGAGGTTGGAAGCAAATGAGCCGGGATACGGTCGTAGCGAAGCGCTACGCTAAAGCATTGTTCGAGCTTGCTCAGGAGCAAGGCATCGTATCGGAAACGGAAGATCAGCTGAAGCTGATCGTTCAGGGACTGAATACTAATCCGGAAGCGCGCAAATTCCTGGAGCTTCCAAGCATCGAGCCGGAAAAGAAAATCGCCGTGCTGAAAAGCGCATTTGGCGATCATGTATCCGCGCTTGTCCTTCATACGCTTGAACTTATTCTTGTTCGCGGACGCCAAGAGCTGATCTCGGATGTGTACAGCGCGTATACGAAAATCGCCGGCGAATCGCTCGGTCAAGCTTATGCGGTTGTGTACACGGCCCACAGCTTGTCGGATTCGGAACTGGCTGAGGTCGAAGCAAGCTTTGGCAAGCTGAGCGGCAAGAAAATTGTTGCGGAACAAATCGTTAAACCAGAATTGCTTGGCGGCGTACAAGTGCGCATCGGCGATCGTCTGTATGACGGCAGCCTGTCCGGCAAGCTGGAACGTTTACAAAAATCGTTTAAAATCTAATGCAGGTAGATAGGGGTGAACGAATTGAGTATCAGACCTGATGAAATCAGCACGCTGATTAAACAACAGATCGAACAATATAAATCCGAAATTCAAGTCGTTGACGTCGGCACCGTAATCAATGTCGGTGACGGTATTGCCCGCGTACACGGTTTGGAAAATGCGATGCAGGGCGAACTGCTCGAATTCTCCAACGGCGTTGTTGGCATGGCGCTCAACTTGGAAGAAAGCAACGTTGGTGTCGTTATCCTCGGTCCTTACACGGATATCCGTGAAGGCGACCAAGTAAAACGCACCGGCCGTATCATGGAAGTGCCAGTAGGCGAAGAGCTTCTCGGCCGCGTTGTTAACCCGCTCGGTCAGCCGCTTGACGGCAAAGGCCCAATCAACACAACTCAATTCCGCGCGATTGAATCCCCGGCTCCGGGCGTTATCGATCGTAAATCGGTACATGAGCCAATGCAAACTGGCATTAAAGCGATTGACGCGATGGTACCGGTTGGCCGCGGTCAACGTGAGCTCATCATCGGCGACCGTCAAACAGGTAAAACGGCGATTGCTATCGATGCAATCATCAACCAAAAAGGCAACGGCGTGAAATGTATCTATGTTGCTGTAGGTCAAAAACAATCCACTGTTGCAGGCGTTGTTGAAACACTTCGCAAGCACGGTGCTCTTGATTACACTATCATCGTTACAGCTGGCGCATCCGAACCGGCTCCATTGCTCTTCCTGGCTCCTTATGCAGGCTGCTCGATGGGCGAGTACTTCATGTACAAAGGCGAGCACGTTCTCGTTATCTATGACGACTTGTCGAAACAAGCGGCTGCATACCGCGAATTGTCCCTGTTGCTCCGCCGTCCGCCGGGTCGGGAAGCATACCCAGGTGACGTATTCTACCTGCACTCCCGTTTGCTCGAGCGCGCTGCTAAACTTAGCGACGCGCTTGGCGGCGGCTCGCTGACGGCACTGCCGTTCATCGAGACTCAAGCGTCTGACGTATCGGCTTACATTCCTACGAACGTAATCTCGATCACGGACGGCCAGATCTTCCTGGAAGCGGACCTGTTCTACTCCGGCCAACGTCCGGCAGTAAACGTAGGTATCTCGGTATCCCGCGTAGGCGGTTCCGCTCAAATCAAAGCAATGAAAAAGGTAGCCGGTACACTCCGTCTGGACCTTGCAGCTTATCGTGAGCTTCAAGCGTTCTCGCAGTTCGGCTCCGATCTTGATAAAGGGACGCTCGCCCGTCTGAACCGCGGTGCTCGTACAATGGAAATTCTGAAGCAAGGCGTTAACCAGCCGATGCCGGTTGAGCAGCAAGTTATCTCGATCTACTCCGCGGTTAAAGGCCACCTGGACGAAATTCCGGTTGTTGATATTCAACGCTTCGAGAAAGAATTCCTCGCGTTCCTGGATTCCAACCATCCGGAAATCGGCGAATCCATCCGTACAACAAAAGACCTCGTTGCCGACAACGAGAAAGCTCTTGTTGACGCGATCACGAAGTTCAAAAAAGGCTTTTCTGTAACGGCTTAATTTGTTAAACGTACGCTGCTCCTCCTAAGGACGGTGCAGCCGTTTACGCTAGGCCTCCGAATAAATGTCCCGCACCCGTCCTCGTACGGGTGCAGGCGCTTACTCCTACCAACAACAGGCTTTGTGTGCATCAGCAAAGCAACAAAGGCGGGTGAAAATGCAATGGCAAAAGGCATGCGCGATATTAAACGCGAAATCAAAAGTAAACAAAACATGAAGCAAATCACGAAAGCGATGGAGATGGTTGCGGCTTCCAAGCTCAGAAGAGCGCAAGAGGCATCGACGAAAGCCCGTCCTTATTCGGATAAGCTGAAGGAAGTAGTAGCAAGCATCGCAGCAGGCACAAAAGGCGTGAAGCACCCGATGCTCGAGACGCGCCCGGTACAAAAAACGGGTTACCTCGTTATCACGTCCGACCGTGGTCTTGCAGGCGGCTACAATGCGAACGTCCTTCGTAAAGTTACGCAAACGATTCGCGAGAAGCATAAATCGAATGATGAGTACGTGTTGTTCGTCATCGGACGCAAAGGCCGGGATTACTTCCGCCGCCGCAATATGCCGATCATCGACGAGGTAATCGGTCTGTCCGATTCCCCGACATTCGCTGACATCAAATCGGTCGCTTACAACGCGGTCAAAATGTTCTCTGAGGGCAAATACGACGAGTTGTATATCTGCTACAACCAATTCGTAAATGCCATTACTCAGATCCCGACAGAAACTCGTTTGCTTCCGCTGCAGGAAGTAAGCGGCAACGGTCCGGTAACCTCGTACGAGTACGAGCCGTCCCCGGAAGGTGTTCTGGAGGTGCTGCTGCCGAAATATGCGGAGACGCTTATTTACAGCGCGGTGCTTGACGGGAAAGCCAGTGAGCAGGGCGCTCGTATGACTGCCATGGGCAGCGCGACGAAGAATGCTAACAAAATGATCAACCAATTGACGCTGACCTACAACCGGGCACGTCAAGCGGCGATCACGCAAGAGATCTCGGAGATCGTAGCGGGTGCAAACGCACAGGCTTAAGGAATATAGAAGTAAAAGAAAGTACCAGGAGGGAAAACCATGAAAAAAGGACGCGTTGTATCCGTCATGGGTCCAGTCGTTGACTTGGAGTTCGAACGCGGTAACCTGCCGGAAATTTTGAACGCCGTCAAAATCGTTCAACAGGCCCCAGCAGGCGGCATCGATATTAATCTGACGCTTGAAGTAGCAGTTCATCTGGGTGATAACCTGGTTCGTGCCGTTGCGATGAGCACAACTGACGGTCTGGTCCGCGGCATGGAAGCTGTAGACACAGGCGCGCCAATCACAATTCCGGTTGGTGCAGCAACACTTGGCCGCGTATTTAACGTACTTGGCGAACCTATCGACCAAGCAGGAGACGCAGTATCGGAAACGAATCTTCCGATTCACCGTCAAGCTCCTGCATTCGACGAATTGTCCACGCAATCGGAAATTCTCGAAACAGGCATCAAAGTTATCGACTTGCTCGCTCCATACGCTAAAGGCGGTAAAATCGGCCTGTTCGGCGGCGCGGGCGTAGGTAAAACGGTAACGATCCAAGAGCTTATCAACAACATCGCTCAAGAGCACGGCGGTATCTCCGTATTCGCCGGCGTAGGCGAGCGTACTCGTGAAGGTAATGACCTTTACCACGAGATGAAGGATTCCGGCGTACTTCCTAAAACAGCGATGGTATTCGGACAAATGAACGAACCGCCAGGCGCACGCCAACGTGTAGCTTTGACGGGTCTGACAATGGCTGAATACTTCCGTGATGCTGAAGGCAAAGACGTACTTCTGTTCGTCGACAACATCTTCCGCTTCACGCAAGCAGGTTCCGAAGTATCGGCCCTTCTTGGCCGTATGCCTTCCGCGGTAGGTTACCAGCCAACGCTGGCAACTGAAATGGGTCAATTGCAAGAGCGTATCACGTCGACGAAAAAAGGCTCGGTTACTTCGATCCAAGCGATCTACGTACCTGCCGATGACTACACGGATCCGGCTCCTGCAACGACGTTTGCTCACTTGGACGCTACAACTAACCTTGAGCGTAAAATTTCCGAGATGGGTATCTTCCCAGCGGTAGATCCACTTGCTTCGTCGTCCCGTCTCCTTAACCCAGAGATTCTGGGCGAAGAGCATTACAACGTAGCTCAAGGCGTTAAGAGAATTCTTCAGCGCTATAAAGAGCTTCAAGATATCATCGCAATCCTTGGTATGGACGAATTGACAGAGGAAGACAAGCTGACTGTAGCGCGCGCGCGCCGCATTCAATTGTTCCTGTCCCAACCATTCCACGTTGCTGAACCGTTCACAGGTATCAAAGGTAAATACGTACCTGTTAAAGAAATCGTTCGCAGCTTTAAAGAAATTCTCGAGGGCAAACATGACGACCTTCCGGAAGAAGCTTTCCGATATGTAGGTGTGATTGAAGAGGCCGTGGAGAAAGCCAAAACGCTGTAATAGCGAAAGGCGGGAGGAATCCACATGAGTACTTTTCTGGTTGAAATCGTAACTCCGGAGCGCAAGGTATATGCGGAGACGGCTAATATGGTCAGCGTTAAAGGGATCGCGGGCGAGCTCGGTATTTTGCCGAATCACATTCCGCTGGTAACACCGCTGCGCATTGCGCCAATCAGCATTAAGCGTGACGGTAAAGTTGATGTTCTTGCTGTAGGCGGTGGCTTCATTGAAGTCCGTAAGGACAAAGTGGTTATCCTTGCCGAAAGCGCTGAGCTGGCTTCCGAAATCGATGTAAACCGCGCACAAGCTGCGAAACAGCGCGCTGAAGAGCGCCTGGCAGCTAAACGCGACGAGATCGACTTCAAACGTGCAGAGCTTGCTCTGCAACGTGCGTCGAACCGGATCAACGTTACAGAACGTTAAGAGCAATAGGGCCGTTCGAATCTCGTTATAGAGATTTGAACGGCTCTTTTATTTGCGACGATCTCACGATATTGTCATAATGCCGACTTGTGTCTCATTGACTTCAATATAACAATCTCTCACAATGGAGGTATTGAGATGAACGGTAGAGAAGGGGGCCTACGGCATGATTGATGTCCATACGCATATCTTGCCCGGTATAGACGATGGTGCAGCCGATTGGGATTATTCTATCAAGCTGGCCCGCGCAGCGGCGGCAGAGGGGATAACCGGGATTGTAGCGACACCGCATCATTATGACGGCAAATATACGAATGATGCAGGCACGGTCAGAGAGCTGACCGCTGAGCTGAACCGTAGATTAATCGAGCAGAATATACCGCTGACGATTCAGACGGGGCAGGAGATTCGCGCTCATTCCGAATTTCTGGCTAACTGGCAGAGCGGAAAGCTTCTGCCGATGGGTGAATCCTCTTATGTGCTCATAGAGATGCCCTCCTCGCAAATTCCGAAGTCGATGGAGCAGATCGTGTACGAGCTGCGCTTGTTAGGCGTTCGTGCCGTTATTGCGCATCCGGAGCGTAATGCAGAGGTTGTGCAGAATCCGGACCGTTTGGCTGAGCTGGTAGAGCTGGGAGCTTACGCGCAGGTTACAACCCACTCCTTGCTGGGGGGCTTCGGCAGAGGCATTGAGAAGGCGTCCTGGACGCTATGCCGGCGTGGACTTATACATATTGTTGCATCGGATGCCCATCACCTGGAATGGCGGAGCTTCCGCATGAAGGACGCCTACGACCGCGTGGAGGAGGAGCTTGGACCGGTATGGAGACGCTATTTCGAGCGTAACGCCCAAGCAATCTGGAACGGGAGAGAGCTGAACGATCAGCCAACTCTTGTTCAGCAGACAGCGAAAGCAGGAGGCTGGGGCAAGATTAAATCGTTGTTCGGCAAATAATAAATTTAGCGGTAAAAGAGTGACCTGTCAGACATGGCGAAATTATGATCATGTTGTGACAGGTTATTTTTTTGCGCGAAAACTTCCCCCTATGCTATTGACTTGAGCAGTGATAATCCTTATCATTGAGAACGAAGTTATTGAGAATGATAATCATTTTGTGGGGGTTTTACGATGAAACAGATGAAATGGACGGGTTTGATTCTTGCTGCGATGATGGTATTCCTGGCTGCTTGTGGAGGCGGCAACAACTCCAACAATGCGGGCAATAACAAGGAAGCTTCTGAGCAAGCAAGCACGAATGCAAATGCAAGCACAAATACAGCTTCTGAAGATACAGCAGAACGTACCATTAAGCATGCGCTTGGCGAAACGAAAATTAGCGGAACACCTAAAAAGGTAGTTGTTCTGGAATGGACATATGCGGAGGATTTGATCGCGCTTGGCGTACAGCCGGCCGGTGTGGCGGACGTAAAAGGATACGGTGAATGGTATGGTGCCATCAATCCTAAGCTGGATGCCGCGGTAGTTGATGTGGGTACTCGCCAAGAGCCAAGCATCGAGACGATCACAAGCCTTGCTCCGGATCTGATCATTGGCGTAGGCTTCCGTCACGAAGCGATCTACGATCAACTGTCGGCGATTGCTCCAACCTTGATTTTCAACCCGTATCCAGAAGAGGGCGGACCTGATCAATACAGCGAGATGGAACAAACCTTCTCAGCCATTGCCGATGCTCTTGGCAAGAAAGCGGAAGGCGAGAAAGTACTGGCTGATCTGCACACCTTCTATGACGACTCGAAAGCGAAGCTGGCGAGCGCAGGCAAGGAAGGCCAAGAGATTGTGTTTACGCAAGCATGGACCAATGAAGGCGTAGCAACGTTCCGTCTGTTCACTGACAACTCGATGGCTATGGCGATCTTGGCTAAAGTAGGTCTGAAGAACGCGCATCAGGACAGCGCATTCCAACAATACGGCTACTCGGAGACGGA
This sequence comes from Paenibacillus glycanilyticus, assembly GCF_023715145.1. Taxonomy (GTDB): domain Bacteria; phylum Bacillota; class Bacilli; order Paenibacillales; family Paenibacillaceae; genus Pristimantibacillus; species Pristimantibacillus glycanilyticus_A. Next base: position 479,579 of record NZ_JAMBNP010000003.1, read on the forward strand.
TATCGAAGGCTTGACCAAGACTCCAAATGCAAGCGTATTGTACACAACAAGCGCGACGGACACGGTCTTCAGCGAGCTGCTTCCTAACAACGAAGTCTACAAGAACCTGAATTTCGCAAAAGAAAACCGCGTTTATGACATGCAGGGCATCTGGCCGTTTGGCGGTCCGCTGTCTGCCAAGCTGCTTGTTGAGCGCACGCTTGAAGTTCTCGGCTAATGAATACAAACCTTCAAACAACAAAAGAAACGAGTAAGGGCAACTGGAGCCCGCTGCTGTTATCAGCGGCGGGTCTTCTGCTGCTCGTTGCTTTAGCTTCTTATCACTTGACCCTTGGCGAAGCGACCATGCCGGTTGAGACGGTATGGCGCGCGATCTTTGAAGCAACTCCAGTTCTGGAGCATCAGATTTTGTGGACGGTCAGGCTGCCCCGTACCGTCATCGGCATACTGACAGGGGGAGCGCTCGCTGTAGCCGGCGCTTTGTTCCAGAATGTGACGCGCAACCCGCTGGCATCAGCGGGAACGCTCGGCATTAACGCGGGAGCGTTTCTGGCGCTGACGGCGGGTACCATCATGTTCCCGGGGCTTGCGATGGGCTTTCCTCTGCTGCTGACTTTCATTGGCGCAATTGCTGCAGCCGGTGCAGCTTTTGTTATGGCGGGCGGTACCAAAGCTTCGCCGGTTAGACTCGCTTTGTCCGGGATGATCGTAACAATGACGGCCGCAGCCTTTACCGGCGTGCTTCAATTATTTAACGAGCAAAAAACGCAAGGCTTGTTCATGTGGGGATCAGGCTCGCTTGTGCAAAACGACTGGAATGGCGTCCAGCATGCGTGGCCGTGGATTATCGGCTGCTTCCTGCTAGCTTTTCTGCTTGCAGGCAAATGGGATCTGATGGAGCTTGATGAGGACACGGTCACGTCCCTCGGGCAAAAGGTAGGGCGGATCCGCCTCACCGGCCTTGCGATTGGCGTCCTACTTGCAGCGGCTGCGGTCAGCGTGGTTGGCCCGATCGGCTTTGTTGGCTTGATTGCTCCGCATCTGATGAGGATGCTTGGGGCCAAGCGGCATGTTGCGCTGCTCCCGTTGTCGTTCTTATGGGGAGCGATTATCGTGATAGGCTCCGATGCGATTGCCATGCATTTCAAGCATTCCCTTGGCCCGCTGCCGGCCGGTGCCGTAACCGCTCTGATAGGCGGCCCATGGCTTGCCTATCTTGTCTTGCGTACGGTGAAGACTCGCAAGGAAGGCACGCCGCAGACCGGCAGCTCGCCGGGACGCGCGGCTTCCAAGGTGTCGTTTGGCTGGTGGTTGCCGATTTTCTCGCTGCTGCTTGCGGGAAGCCTTATCGTCAGCCTTGCCTTCGGAAGCCTGCGTATTCCGGTGGCGGATGTTATTCATGCGTTGTTTGGGCATGGGGCAGACAGTACGCAGCGTATCGTGGAGATGCGAATTCCGCGGACGCTGGTTGCTGCGCTTGCCGGAGCGACGCTTGCCGTCAGCGGTCTGCTGCTGCAGGGCGTTGTCCGCAATCCGCTCGCGGATCCGTCCATTATAGGCGTAACCGGCGGAGCAAGCGTTGGCGCTATGCTGATGCTTGCGGTATTTACGCAGGTATCGGTGCAGTGGCTGCCTGCCGGCGCCTTTATTGGCGCGGTTGCCGCAGCGGTTATCGTGTTTGTCTTGGGACGGAAGAGTTCCTTTAATCCCGCAGTTGTTGCATTAATTGGTCTTGCCGTGTCCTCCATGGCCAGCGCCATAGTACAGGTGCTCGTCATTCGAATGAAGCTGACGCTGGCATCTGCCTTGGTATGGCTGTCGGGAACCACTTATGCGCGTAACTGGGGTGATTTCTGGCAGCTGGTCTTCTGGCCGATCGTGCTGCTTCCCGTTGCCTGGTACCTGGCGCGCAAAGTGGATGTTCTCCAGTTCTCCGATGCAACGGTAACGAATCTCGGTCTTCGCGTTGACCGGACACGTCTGGTGATCGGAGGGGTTGGCGTAGCCATGGCGGCGGCTGCCGTTGCCACCGTGGGTTCGATCGGTTTTATTGGGCTAATTGCCCCGCACATGACAAGAATGCTTGTTGGACCGAAGTACCGCAAGCTTGTTCCGTTAACGGCTCTCCTCGGAGCCTTGCTGCTCGTATTAGCCGATACCATCGGCAGGTCGCTGCTCGCGCCCAAAGAGCTGCCTTCGGGTCTTGTTGCGGCCGTTGTTGGAGCTCCGTATTTCATGTGGCTCATGTACCGTTCTGGCAAAAAATAGAAGTATATGATAGGAAGGCTGTCCTAGGCTGCAGTTCATGAGCCAAAGGGCGGCCTTTTTTCGAGCTATTTAGTGCTTTTGTAACAAATTTCTTAAAAAAATTAGACAAAGTAGCGAAAAATACCTGACATATCTATCAAATTTTATCAATTGTTATGTTAGTATATATGACATAAATACTAGATGACCAAGATATGGGGGATGCGCATGTTCGACTGGCTTGGTACGAAAAAAGGGCTGCCGCTTTGGGTCTCATGGCAATTGAATCACGGGATGAAGAAAGACGTTGAACAAATCTTTGAAGGCATTGCGGAAACGCGCAAGGAGCTTCTGGCATCCTGGGCTCATGAATATTGGGGATATATCGAGCGGCTGGCCGAGCAGGTGACGTCCGCTGCTGTACCGGGGCAGGTTGTAGAGCAGGAGGAGCAGAGACAAATAATCGGACGCCTGCTTGAGCGTACATATGCAAGAGGACATGACTGGACGGAGCTGTTCCTGCTGGATCGGGAAGGACGGGTTCTGGTATCGACATACGAGAAACATAGAGGGACAAGCTATGGCGGTGACAGCCTTCTTGCACCGGGTCTTGGTTATGTGCGGTCGGGAAGCAAGCCGCAGCCTTGCCTGTTTGGGCCTTACGGAGATCCGGTGACGCTGAAGCTTGGTCCCAGATCCTCTTCCTTCCATGATAAAATGACACTCCTGTTCATTTATCCTCTAGTAGCAAATGGAGAATATGCAGGCGCCTTGTGCGGACGTGTCCCTAACGATGTCCTGGGCGACCTGATTCAACGGGAATCCGGACATGTGTATCCGGACTCGGGCGATAATTACATCTTTATGGCGAAGCCGCATTTGAACCAGCAGATAGCGCTTGGGACGGCATTGTCGCGAAGCCGTTTCGAGGATCGGACCTTCACGCATGGCGAGAATTTGAAGGACGGAGTGACAACCGACTGGGGGACCGTATCGATTAAGGAGCATACGGAGCTGGAGATTATTTTCACAGACCCGGCTACGGACGCGCTGCATCCCGGCGTCCGCAATACGATTGATAAAGGCAGCAATCTGTTTGTTGAATTCCCCGGCTATTCGGATTATCGCCACATCCCGGTTATCGGGAAGGGCGTAACGCTGCAGCTTCCGCATTGCCCGGACGTCTGGGGCATGATGTGCGAGGGAGACCTTGAAGAGGTATACCGCATCCGCAGCATCCGCTGGCGCTTCAGCAAGCTCCAGTTGTTGCAAACGCTGATTCAGGCCGTATTAACAACCGTGCTGGTGGCGGTGCTTGCAGGACAGGCTCCGGCATGGGTAACGGCCGCGGCAGCGGGTGTATGGACGCTGGTATTCGGGCAGTTCATCGCGGGCGCGCTGCAGCGGAAGGAATCCCGGCGCGTAGTCCGGAATTTGCGTCGCATTAACCGGTTCATCCGCATTAACGCGGAGGGCAAAGGGGATTTGACGCAGCGGCTTGAGCCGGCCAAGTTCGATAATGACGAGACAAGAGAGCTTGCCAAGTGGATTAACAATATGATTGACTCGCTGGAAGGCATCATGCTGCAGGTAAAGCTGGCGGCATCGGATGTGCTCGCAAGCCAGAATGTCATGAATGAGTCGGCGGCCGTAACGGCGAAGTCGACGGAGCGGGTAAGCCGCAAGGTTGGCGATATGATCGGCAGTATCCGCACCCAGCTGGAGGATATTGACATGGCGAAGCATTCGGCGGACGAGATGCGCGATACCCTGCGGCTGTTGGAGCTGCAGGCTGCCGAGCAGATAGCCGTTGCGCAGTCAGAAGTTGACCGGATCGGCGATAAAATGCAGCATATCTCCGCCAAGGTTGGCGATACCAATGACACGATCCGGAAGTTTATGCATACGGTGGATGAGATTCGCGGCGTATTGCAGGTCATCGAGGAAATTTCCGCGCAGACGAATCTGCTTGCCCTGAACGCATCTATTGAGGCGGCGCGCGTAGGCGAACAGGGACGGGGCTTTGCCGTAGTCGCATCGGAGATCCGCAAGCTGGCGGATATGACCCGCCGTTCCACGGAAGAGGTTCATCAAATTACTCAGCAAATCTATGAAGAGGCGAAGCAGGCTTATACATCCATGGATGAAGGCACGCAGGTGGTAGAGGAAGGGACGCAGCTCGTTGCAGCCGCAGCCAGCACTTTGCAAACGGCACAAAGCGAGGACAGCCGGAAGTCGCAGGTGGTGGATGAGGTCGTGAAGCTGATGGAGCGGATCGCACTCGTCAGCATGCAGAACCGCAAAGTTTCCTCCGATGTGGAAGGCAAGGTTCATGAGCTTATTGGCGAGATGGACAGCGTCCGTCAAACCTCGGAAAGTGTAGAGTCCATCACAAAATTCCTGCAGCAGCTGGTTGGTCAGTTCAAGCTGACGGAATCCCGTTTGAGATAAGCGTGAGAGCAGGGGATGCCTATAGGCAACCTTCCTGCTCTTTTTTTTTTCGTTGCAGGAGGGGCTCAACGATGCGGGACATTGTTAAGGGAGTTGTTGAAGAGGCGCAAGAAGATAAGCAGTGCGGATATGGGGCTGCCTAGCGATGCGGGACATCGCTAAGCCTGTTGAAAGCGGCGATATTGGGAGTCTTAACGATAGGGGATATCGTTAAGGGAGGGTTTGAAGTGGCAAAAGCGGCTATGGTGAGTGAATTTTTAGTTGCCTAGTGATACGGGACATCGCTAAGCCTGTTGAAAGCGGTGATATTGGGAGTCTTAACGATGCCGGGCATCGCTAAGAGATTCGTTGTGCCAAAATCGGCAATAGAGTGCAGGATGGGAAATGTATAACTTTGGGATATCGTCAGGGGTGGCAAGCATAGGCTAATAGTGTGACAGGCGGGTATCGTGCCGACCGAATAACCTCCTGTGCCTCCCGGTTCCCGGGAAGCCGCGCCGTTACGGGCTTGTCCGGTACCTGGGAGGGTCGGAGTCGAACAACTCCGTCATAGACGGCTGTGGAAGCTTTTGTTATAATTGTGAGGAAAAATGACCAAGCGGCTGGTCCGCTTTGACGGAGGCGATGGTGTGGACAATTACGTCAACCAGTATGTCGTCGTGGCTATTTTTATTTTGCTGGGCATCTTACTCCCGGCTGCGGCACTGACCGTCGGAAGACTGCTCAGACCGCATAAACCGAATGATCCGAAGCAAACCACCTACGAGAGCGGCAATGAGCCGGTCGGCGAGGGTCAGGTACGCTTCAACATCCGGTATTACATCTTTGCGTTAATGTTTGTCATCTTTGATGTGGAAACCGTTTTCTTATATCCTTGGGCCGTCGCGTACAATAAGCTCGGCCTTTTTGTGCTGGTTGAGATGTTCATTTTTGCGGCAATGCTGTTTATCGGACTTCTATATGCCTGGAAAAAGAAGGTGCTGAAATGGAATTCAGTTTAGAGTCGATATCGCTGGAAGAACGCAAGGAGCTTGAACGAAACGTATTTATGGGAACGCTGGAGCAGCTTAAGGCTTGGGCGCGGAGCAATTCGCTCTGGCCGCTGACCTTTGGTCTGGCGTGCTGCGCGATTGAAATGATGGGAACCGGCGCGTCCCATTATGATCTTGACCGGTTCGGAGTCATGTTCCGCACCTCTCCGCGCCAGTCGGACGTGATGATTGTCGCGGGCACGGTGACGAAAAAGATGGGGCCGCTGCTGCGCCGACTGTATGATCAAATGCCTGAGCCAAAATGGGTTATCGCGATGGGATCCTGCGCAACGGCAGGGGGGCCATACATCAAGTCTTACGCCGTTATGAAGGGCGTCGACCAGATTGTTCCCGTTGACGTGTACATACCGGGCTGCCCGCCGAATCCGGCGGCGCTGATCTACGGCATTAACAAGCTGCAAGAAAAAATCCGTTACGAAGCGAAGACAGGGAAGCGGGTGACGGAGCGATGAGCGAGGAGAAGGACGGAGGGCAAAAGCCTGACGAAGAAGCAAAAGCCTCATCCGAATCCCCGGGAGCACCGGGAGAAGCAGTGCCGGCTCCAGAGGAGGAGACGGTAGTGTCGGCGGGCGGCGCAACGCTGGAGAAGGAGCCGGAAGCAGCTGGCGGGATTGAGCCGCCGGCGGCAGCGCCGGAAGCGGCGGTCGATCCGGAGCGGGAGGCGAAGCTGAAGGCGGCGGCGGAAGCGCGCGCGGCAAGGGCCGCGGCGAAGGAAGCCGCGAACGCGGGCGGAGTAGCAGCGCCGGAAGCGGCGGCCGATCCGGAGCGGGAAGCGAAGCTGAAGGCGGCGGCGGAAGCGCGCGCGGCAAGGGCCGCGGCGAAAGAGACCGCGAACGCGGGCGGAGCAGCAGCGCCGGAAGCGGCTGAGCCGCCGCCACCGCCCGAGCCGTCGCCAAAGCAGCCGCAGGTGGATGCGGTCGCGCAGCTTATCCGCAGCCTCGTCCATGAAGAGGCGCTGGAGGATGCTTATATCAACGAGATGAGCCGGCATATGCCAACGATAATCGTGAAGAATGAGCATTGGCTTGCAACGGCTGAACTGCTCAAGGTAAAGAAAGAGCTTTATTTTACTTACCTGCGCAATGTCTCCGGTGTGGATTATGAGACGCATCTGGAGGTTGCCTATCATTTGGTTCACTTGGAGAGCGGACGCGAGCTGGCCGTGAAGGTAAAAGCGGATCGCGGCGATCCTGTCATCGCGTCGGTGACGCCTGTCTGGGCTACCGCCAATTGGAATGAACGCGAAATCTATGATCTGTTAGGAGTAACATTCACGGGACATCCCGATCTGCGCCGCATCATGATGTCGGACGATTGGGTCGGACACCCGCTGCGCAAGGATTATGAGCCGCTCGATTCGGAGGTGTAGCGAAAGCGTGATTCGTACCGAAGAACTGCTGTTGAATGTCGGTCCCCAGCATCCCAGCACGCATGGCGTATTCCGCATCGTCGTCAAGCTCGACGGCGAAGTGATAACGGAAGCGACCCCGGTCATGGGATATTTGCACCGCGGAACCGAGAAGCTTGCCGAGCAATTGAATTATACGCAGATCATACCTTATACCGACCGGATGGATTATGTCTCGGCGATGACCAATAACTATGTGCTCGTTCACGCGGTCGAAACGATGATGAATCTGGAGATCCCGGAGCGCGCGGAATTTATGCGCCTTATTGTGATGGAGCTGCAGCGGGTTGCCAGCCACCTTGTCTGGTGGGGGACCTACCTGCTCGACATCGGGGCGATGAGCCCGTTCCTCTATGCCTTCCGTGACCGCGAAATTATTATTAATTTATTTAATGAGCTCTGCGGAGCAAGATTGACTTACAATTATATGAGGGTTGGCGGAGTCAAATGGGATGCGCCGCCTGGCTGGCTGGATAAAGTCCGGGATTTCATCCCGTATATGAAGGGCAAGCTGCAGGAATACGACAAGCTGGTGAGCGGCAACGAGATTTTCCTCGCCCGGATCAAAGGCATTGGCCGGTACGATGCGGCAACGGCAATTGATTACGGACTGTCTGGCGCTAACCTGCGCTGCACCGGCGTGGACTGGGATCTGCGCAAGGCGGAGCCGTACAGCTTATATAACCGTTTCGAATTTGATGTGCCGCTTGGGCAAAACGGCGATTGTTACGACCGTTATGTCATCCGGCTCGAGGAGATCAAGCAGAGTCTTCGCATTCTTGAACAGGCATTGGAGCAAATGCCGTCAGGCGGCGAAACGATGGGCAAGGTGCCGCGCGTTATCCGTCCTCCGGCAGGAGAAGTCTATGTCCGAATTGAATCGCCCCGCGGTGAGATCGGCTGCCATATCGTCTCGAAAGGAAAAGCAGAGCCTTACCGCCTGAAATTCCGCCGGCCGTCCTTTGTGAATCTGCAGATTTTGCCTAAGCTTCTCGTCGGGGAGACGATGACCAACCTGATTACGATTCTCGGCGGCGTCGACATTGTAGTCGGGGAGGTTGATTGCTGATGGGAGCTTGGCTGCATGATCCGCTCACCTGGAGCGATGCTGTTATTATTTTTTTATGGGGCGCCGTGTTCCTGTTTGTGGTGCTTGGCTTCGTTACCTATGCGATCTATTTCGAACGGAAGGTCATTGGGTGGATGCAGCTTCGGATCGGCCCTAACCGGGTTGGTCCTCTCGGTCTTCTGCAGACGGTAGCCGACATCTTCAAGCTCCTCATTAAGGAAGACACGATTCCGCGCAAGGCCGACCGCCTTTTATTCGTTCTTGCCCCCATACTCTGCTACGTGCCGGCATTTACGGTGCTTGCGGTCATTCCTTATACGGAAAAGCTTTATTTCGCCGATCTGAATGTCGGTCTGCTCTATTACGCGGCATTATCCGGCATCTCGACGCTGGCGATTGTGCTTGGCGGCTGGGCGTCCAACAACAAATACGCGCTTCTTGGCGGCATGCGCTCGGCAGCGCAGATGATCAGCTACGAGGTGCCGCTTGTTATTTCGGTGGTGGGCGTTATTCTGCTCAGCGGCAGTCTTAACCTGAGGGACATCGTGGATGCGCAGGCTGGCGGCTGGTTCTGGGATTGGAACTTCCTGCCGCAGATTATCGGCTTTGTCGTCTTTATCATTGCGGCCGTATCTGAGCTGAATCGTACGCCGTTTGACCTGCCGGAGGCCGAGTCGGAGCTGGTGGCCGGCTATCATGTCGAGTACAGCGGCTTTCGTTTTGCGTTCTTCATGCTGTCGGAGTACGTCTATGTGTACGCGATTGCGGCTCTAACGACCGTATTGTTCCTTGGCGGCTGGCATGCGCCGGCGCCGTTCCTGGATTTTGTGCCGGGGATTGTCTGGTTCCTGCTCAAATTCGCGTTTATCGTCTTTTTCTTGTTCTGGATCAGAGCGACCTTCCCGCGTATCCGGGTAGATCAGCTGATGGGGCTGGGCTGGAAGGTGCTGCTGCCGGTATCGCTGCTGAACGTGTTCTTGACGGCGGGCTACCTGGAGCTGTTCGTAAAATAAAAGAATGCTTCGCAATTCTTTAAATCTACGCTTTCGAAGCAAGAATTGCTTCGCATTCTTTAAGTCTACGCTTTCGAAGCAAGAATTGCTTCGCAATTCTTTTTAGGAGGAATCGGCCATGAATGGACTTGTGCAAGGGCTTGGCGTGACGCTCAAATCAATGGTATCGAAAAAAGTGACGACTTCTTATCCCGACGAGCCAATTCTTATGCCGGACCGGTTCCGGGGCATTCAGCATTTTATTCCGGACCTCTGCATCGTCTGCAACCAGTGCGCAAGAATCTGTCCGACCGACTGCATTACGCTGACCGGCAAGCCAAATCCCGATCCGGCCAAGAAAGGCAAAGTGATCGACACCTTTGATATTAATTTCGAAATATGCATCTTATGCGATTTATGCACCGAGGTTTGCCCGACGGAAGCGATTGTCATGACCAATCATTTCGAGCTGTCCGCGTACAGCCGGGATGATCTGTTCAAGGATGTGCAATGGCTGACCGACAATGACACGCTTGTCCGTCAGGATAACAACAACATCGGGGCTCCTGCGAAAGGAGGCGCCAAATAAGTTGTTCAATATTGATTTTAATGGCGAGTTTGCCGCTTTCTTCATTTTCTCGGCCATTATGATCATCGGGGCTGTCCTGATGGTCAGCCTGCAGAAGGTCGTGCACATGGTGATCTCGATGGCCGGTGTGTTTCTTGGCCTTGCCGGGATGTTTGTCCTGCTGGATGCGGAGTTTGTCGCTTTTGTCCAGGTGCTGATCTATGCGGGGGCCGTGTCTATTCTGATGATATTCGGCATTATGATGACGAACCACCGGGGGGCAAAGGCCGATCCGGTAAAGCCTCTCCATGAGACGCTTGCAGCCATTGCGGCGCTTTGCCTGTTCGGCATTCTGTTCTATGCGATCCGGACGACGGATTTCCCGGATGCCCAGCCGCTTCAGGCGGTAGAGGATAACACGTCCAGCATCGGAGAACTGCTGTATACCGGTTATGTAGTCCCGTTCGAGCTGCTGTCTGTGCTGCTGACGGTTGCGTTTATCGGTGCGATTGCAATTGCAAAGAAGGGGGAGGAGTAACATGCTTCCATCCTATCTGACGATGGCGGCCATCCTGTTTTGTATCGGGCTGTACGGAGCCCTGGTGAAACGGAATGCCGTTATTGTCTTGTTATCCATTGAGCTTATGTTGAATGCGGTGAACCTCAATTTGGTCGCGTTCTCCAAATACGGCGTTGTTCCGTCGCTCACCGGCCAAATATTCGCCTTGTTCACGATTACGGTGGCCGCTGCGGAAGCGGCCGTTGGGGTGGCCGTGCTGATTGCCCTGTTCCGCGCCAGAGGTACGGTGAACGTGGACGAATTCGACGAGATGAGGAGGTGACGTGACCCGTGGATCAATTTACTCAAACAGCCTGGCTCATTCCGCTCTTTCCGTTCGCGGCCTTTCTTCTGCTTACGGCCCTTGGCCGAAGCTACCGGCGCGCGGGCGTCATGATCGGTTCGGTCGGCGCGCTGGCCGCGCTGGTCATGTCCCTTCTCGTCTTCTTCGAGAGGCTGGACCCGGATGCGGTGGATTACAGCGAAGGCTTCAACTGGATTACTCTTGGCGACTATACGCTTAAGATCGGGTTCGAAGTGACGAACTTGAATTCGCTTATGCTTATTATCGTAACGCTTGTCAGTTTTCTGGTGAACGTATATTCGGCCGGTTATATGAAAAAGGACGAGCGGATTACCGTCTTTTACGGCTATGTCGCTCTCTTTACTTTTGCCATGCTGGGATTGGTTCTATCCGATAACATGCTGGTCTTCTATATTTTCTGGGAGCTTGTAGGCGTCTGCTCCTTCCTGCTGGTCGGCTTCTGGTATGCCAAACCGGCTGCGCGCGCAGCGGCGAAAAAGGCATTTATCGTAACCAGAATCGGCGACGCGGGACTGCTGCTCGGCATCATCGTGCTGTTCTGGTATATGCCGGGCCATGCGCTTGATTTCAGCAGCATACATAATGTGTTTAGCGAAGGGCAGTCCGGCGCAATCACCATGAGCATTACGACCTCGATTGCCCTGCTACTGTTCATGGGGGTTATCGGCAAGTCCGGCCAGTTCCCGCTGCATGTGTGGCTGCCGGACGCGATGGAGGGCCCAACGCCAATCAGCGCCCTGATCCATGCGGCAACGATGGTAGCGGCCGGCGTGTTCCTATTGGCAAGAACCTTTGATATCTTCGAAGCTTCCGCGGCGGCGATGCACACAGTAGCCTATTTCGGAGGCTTTACGGCGATCTTCGCGGCAATGGTAGCTTTGGCGCAAAATGATATAAAACGCATTCTGGCTTATTCCACCATCAGCCAGCTGGGTTACATGGTGATGGCAATGGGGCTGGGCTCGATGACGGGCGGCATCTTCCACTTGTTCACCCATGCCTTCTTCAAAGCGCTGCTGTTCCTTGCGGCCGGCAGCGTGATTCATGCGGTACATACACAGAACATTCACGAGATGGGCGGCCTTGGCTCCAAGATGCGTATTACGGCCTGGACGTTTGGGATTGGAGCATTGTCCTTATCGGGTATTCCGCCGTTCTCCGGCTTCTGGTCTAAGGATGCGATTCTCGCTTCCGCATTAGACGAGAACCCGTTCTTGTTCGTGGTTGGCCTTGCGGCGGCCTTCTGTACGGCGCTCTATATGTCGAGATTGTTTTTTATCGTGTTTATGGGCAAATCCAGCGTCCGGCAGCCCCGCGAGGTTCGTGAATCCTCTAAGTCGATGACCATTCCGCTGCTGGTGCTAGCCGTATTGTCAGTTGGCGCAGGCTTTGTCGAGACGCCTTGGAACGGATGGCTGGGCAGCTGGCTGACGGGCGGCGGAGAAGAGGTTCATGCAAGCGCCGCTGCCATTATCGCTTCCATAGCGGTTGGCGTGCTTGGCATTTATGTCGGCTGGCTTATGTACGGCAAAGGCAGCATCGAGCGCGGCGCTGCGGCCGCGAAAGCGCCTTGGCTGGCTAATCTGCTGGAGCGGCAGTACTACATTAATGAGTTCTATGATCTGGTGATCGTCAGATCGGTTCGCGGCATAGGGAAAAGCCTTGCTGCGTTTGATGAATACGTGATCGGCGGCGCGGTGAGGTTCTTCGGCTTTGCGACTGTCACAGGTGGACGGATGCTTACGAGGATGAATAACGGCCAGACGCAAGTCTTCGGCTTGACCGCCGTAATCGGCCTTCTCGTCATAATCGCTGTCATTGTTGGAAGGAGGTTTTGGTAATGACGGACCTGACCGAGCTTCCGATTCTATCGATTATTCTGGTTACGCCGCTTATCGGGCTGCTGGTTATTCTGCTGCTGCCGAAGCATCGTAACCGATGGCTGCAGACGGCGGCTATTATTGCCACGCTTATCCCTCTCGTCCTGTCATTCTGGCTGTACGCCGATTATGACAAGCATCAGGGAGGAAGCTCCTACGAAGAAACGGCCACTTGGGTGGAGGTCCCGCTTAACAAGGAGACGCAGGCTTCCAACGGGGTAACGAGCTATACGCTGTCGTTCCAATACGAGCTTGGCATTGACGGCTTGTCCCTTCCGCTTATTATTCTAACGACGCTGATTACGGCAATGGCGGCCTTTGCTTCCATTCACGTGAAAAAGCGCTGGAAGGCGTTCTACGCCTGGTTCCTTCTGCTTGAAGTGGGTGTGCTGGGCGTATTTATGGCGCGGGATCTTTTCTTGTTCTTTATTTTCTTCGAAGTCACGCTGATTGCGATGTATTTCCTGATTGGGATCTGGGGTTATTTCAACCGGGAGCGTGCCGCTAACCAGTTCGTTATTTACAACGGCCTGGGATCGGCTATTATGCTGATTGCCTTTATTCTTCTTGTTAATACGGCAGGGTTTCATATTGATCAGGGAACGTCGTCCTTTATTTACAGCGGCAGCTACGCGGATATCCTCCGCAATCTGTCCGATCCAACGGCCTGGGTGAATGTTGCGCCCGACCAGACGGGCGGGCTGAACCCGTTCCATATGTCGGATGCGATGCATACGGTTATTTTCCTCTTGCTGGTTGTCGCGTTTGGGATTAAGCTTCCGATTCTGCCCTTCCATACGTGGATGCTGAAGGTGCATAACGAAGCGCATCCGGCTATTGTCATGATTCATTCCGGCGTTCTGCTGAAAATGGGAGCTTATGGCCTTATCCGCTTCGGAATCGTCTTATTCCCCGAGCAGGCGAAGGACTGGGCGGTCGTGCTGGCATCGCTTGGGCTAGCGAGTCTGCTGTACGGAGCGCTGGTAGCTTTCCGGCAGACCGAGCTTAAGCTGGTGCTTGCCTACTCGTCGATCAGCCATATGGGAATCGTACTGCTCGGGCTTGCTGCCTTTAACGAGATTGGGCTGCAAGGCGCCGTATTCCAGCTTGTATCCCATGGCCTCATCTCGGCGCTATTGTTCCTGATTGTCGGAAGCCTATATGAGAGAACAAAAACAACTACGCTGTCCGAGCTCGGAGGACTCGCGCGGCCGATGCCTTTTATCTCGGGTATTCTGCTTGCCGGGGGTCTGGCCTCCTTGGGTCTGCCGGGCCTATCGGGCTTTGTTGGGGAATTCCTGTCGCTGCTTGGCCTATTCGATAGCCAGCCTTGGCTTGCCGGCTTTGCGGTTATTGGCGTAATCCTGACAGCCGTCTATCTGCTGCGGGCGGTCCTCAAGACGACATTTGGTCCGGTCGATGAACGGTATCTGGCGGTTAAGGATGCAAGGCTGATCGAAGCTCTGCCGATGATTGTGCTGCTGGCGTTCATCCTGCTCCTCGGCTGCTACCCGTCCGTGCTGACGGATACGTTCCACTACAGCGTTGACGGCGTGTTTAAACCGTTATTTTCGTTAAGGATGGGGGGATAAGCGATGAACGAATTTATGCCGCTGACTTGGAATGATACGCTGTATCTCGCCCCTGAGCTTATTCTTGCCGCCATGTTCCTTATTCTGATCGTAACGGATCTTATTCTCCCTCTGCGGACGAACCGCGCATTAATCGGCTGGCTCTCGCTTGGCGGCCTGCTGTTATCGCTTGGGTTCGTCGTCTGGCGGATGATCGACATGAATCCCTCCGGCGCGTCCGCGGAAGAGGCGGCGAAGGCCGGTCAGGCCATCTCGCTCCTTGGCGCCAGTTACCGGGTAGATGATTTCGGCAATCTGTTGAAAATTATTTTCCTAATCGGTACTTCGTTAATTGTGTTGTTAGGCCTAGGCTCGACGCAGAAGGATGACGCGGTTGCGGACAAAGCCGAATTCTATTATTTGCTGCTTCCGGCTGCGGCAGGCGCCATGATCATGGCTTCCTCCGGCAATCTCGTTACCTTGTATATCGGGCTTGAGCTGCTTAGCATAACGACCTATGTGCTTGTAGGCTTGCGGAAGCGATCATCGCTGTCCGCCGAGGCAGCCTTCAAGTATGTCGTGACGGGCGGCATAGCCTCTGCGTTTGTCCTGTTTGGCATGTCATACCTGTACGGAGTAACGGGCTCGGTTAGTCTGGCGGATTTCCCGGCGGCGCTGCCGCAGGCCTTCACCGATTATAAAGCGCTGGTGTATGTCGGTTTCTTCTTCCTGATTGCGGGCTTCGGGATCAAAATCGCCGCTGCTCCGTTCCACGCCTGGGCACCGGATGTGTATCAGGGAGCGCCAACGCCCATCTCTGCTTTTCTCGCAGTCATCGCAAAGGGGGCGGCGCTTGCGGCGGTATTCCGATTCTTGTACAGCAGCGCCTTCTTCCTCTCGGGAGGTCCCGGGAAGCAGGCCGGTGACGATGTCTTCTTCGCCCTGCTCGTGATCGCCGCCGCGGCAATGCTGGTCGGCACGATCTCCGCGCTCAGGCAAAAGCAGGCAAAGCGTCTGCTCGCGTTATCCGGCGTAGCTAACGCGGGATACCTGCTTGTACCCATTGCGATTTCGGTGACGATTATCCATAGCAATAACTTCTCGGAATTTGCTTACTATCTCGTAGCTTATCTGCTCATGAATGTGGGAGCGTTCGCCGTCGTAACGGTGATCGCGCGCGCGGCGGGGCATGAAGAGCTGAAAGGCTTCTCGGGTCTTTACTACCGGGCGCCGTGGACGGCCGCAGCGATGCTGATCTTTATCCTGTCGCTGTCGGGATTGCCGGTTACGGCCGGCTTCTTCGGCAAGCTGTTTATCCTGCTTGGCGCGGCCAGCGTAAAGGCTTATTGGCTGGTAGCGATCATGGCGGTAAGCACGGTTATCTCTTACTACTTCTACTTCGGCATCATCCGCCAGATGTTCATGCGGTCTAACAGCGATGAAGAAGACGAGGTTCGCGTGCCGGCCGTGACGGGCGTCGTTATCTGGATTTGCGCGGCGGCAACGGTTGCCCTTGGCGTATTGCCGGGGCCGCTGATGAAAGGGATCGATACGGTGTTTTCGATTCAAGCGGATTTGTTCGTGAGATAGATTCGGAAGAGAGTAGAGACCTGGCCGCTATACGGCCGGGTCTCTTTTTGCCGAGTTGAAAGGGAGGAGAGAATAGGAGAAACAGAGGGACATGGATAGCTGCTGCTTGATAGCGTCTTTTGCTTTAAGAGGATGCCTTTTTTATGCGGCTTTACAGGCAATTATCTTTTGCTAGAGACAGGAGAATGGGGTCTGGAAATCGAATGGTAATAAGAGATAAAGAGAGACTATTAAACGGTCGATAGAGAAACGCATGGCAATAGCATGCGTATAATTTGAGACGGAGACAAATATATCGATAAAGGCAGAAACAGATGAGAAAAGAAGCTCTCGGCAGCCTGTTGCAAAGAACTCTCCCCGCGCTTCTCCTCGCGGGGATTCTCGCCACCGGGGCGGTTGTCCCCGCCCCGGCAGGCATGGCCCCGGCAGGGGCCGCAGCGGCGAGCACCGCCGCCGCCGGCGCCCCCGCCGGGGCGCAAGAGGAGCCGCTAAGCTGGCTCCTCAAATGGCGCGAGCCCGCGCAGGCGCATGAGCTGCGCGGAACTCGCGTCATCCGCCGCCAGAGCAGCGAGGCGGCGGAGGTCTGGCTCGTCCAGCCCGCCGACAGCGGGGCGGACGCTGCCGCTTGGGCAGCCCGGCTGCATAGCGAGCCGGGCGTTGAATATGTGCACCCGAACGAACAGGTGCACATTCTCGCATCGGCCTCCGCAGATTCATACGCGGCAGACGATCCGGAGCTCGCCAAGCAGTCTTACTTGAAGCAGATTGGCGCGCTTGAAGCCTGGAAGACCGTGCGGAAGCAGACCGATCTGACCATTGCGATCGTAGATACGGGGGTTGATCTTGATCATCCGGATCTGAAGCGCAATCTTGTGCCCGGTACCAACCTTGTTCAGCCCAATAAGCCGCCTGATGATGATAACGGCCACGGCACCAGCGTGGCCGGGGTTATCGCTGCCGCCGGCAATAACGGCATCGGCGTAAGCGGCATCCTCTGGGAAGCCAAGCTGATGCCAATCAAAGCATTGGATTCTCAAGGGGATGGAACAGAACGCGACTTGGGGGAGGCGATCCTGTACGCCGTCCGGAACGGCGCGCGTATTGTCGTGCTGTCCGTCGGATTAAACAGGTATTCGCCTTATATGCTGGACATCGTGAACTACGCCGAAAGCAAGGGCGTTCTGCTCATTGCTGCGGCGGGCAACGACGGTCTCATGCAAGGGAATAAGGCCGCGGTAAAATATCCGGCTGCTTATCCCACTGTGCTTGGAGTTGGCGGAGCGAAGACGGACAATACGCCGGATTCCCGCTCGAACCCGGGTCCCGAGGTTGATCTGGCGGCGTCCTGGCATGTGTATACAACCGCAATGGGAGGACGATACAAGCAGGAGGAAGGAACGTCGATGGCGGCTCCTCAGGTTGCGGCCGCGGCTGCGTTAGTCTGGGCCAGATATCCGGCGCTAAAGCCTTATCAGGTAAGGGAGCTGCTGCGCCAGACGGCCAAGGACATCGGCCCGGCCGGCTTTGATAACAAGTCCGGGTACGGCCTGCTTCAGGTGAACAAGGCGGTTACGATGACGGCGAAATCCGACCGTTTCGAGCCTAACGGCAACCGTGCAAGCGCGAGGCCGCTTCCTGCTGGAAAGCAGGTTACCGCTATGCTTTCCGGAGGCGGCGACCTCGACTGGTATACGATTGACGCCCCGTACGACGGGACCGTCACGCTGAATTTCGAGGAATGGATTGCCGAGGGCAGCACCACGCAGCCCGTGCGGTTATCCCATTATTCGGGCGACAAGCTGCAAGCGGCGACGGAGTCCAAGCTCGGAAGCAGGACGGTTGAATTCAAAGTAAAAAAGGGCAAGCAAGCCTTCCTGATTCAATATATGAATGCTGAAAATGACCTGAAGCTGCCTTACCTGCTGACGGCAAGCTTTGCCATGGCTCCGGACAGCTATGAGCAAAACGACAAGACGTATGAAGCCTACACGCTTCAGCCGCGAAGCCAGAGCATTACCGGCTCCTTTCATCAGCTGGCAGACCGGGATTGGTATGCGGTGACGTTCACGCAAGGCGGAACGCTAAGCCTTCGGGTAACGACGGATACGGTTCGGATCGATCCCGAGCTTGCGGTTCAGCAGGCGGGCCAGGCGTTAATGTCGTATGACGAGGAGCGGGAGGGTGCGTCGGAGCAGTCTCCAGTACTAACCGTCTCGCCGGGCAAATATTATATCCGTATCCACAATGCGATATCGTCCGAGGCCAGCCCTACCTTGGGAACCTACACGCTGAAGATGGACTACGTTCCGAAATACGTGGATCCAAACGAACCAAACGATAAGTATTACGAAGCGCTGATGACCACTTCCGGCACGGAGTATGTCGGGGTAATCGGCAGCGCGAGCGATGCGGACTGGTTCCAGCTCCGTCTCTCCCAGGCGAGCGTTGTGGACATGAATTTGTTTAACGTTCCGTCAGGCAAAATGATGAAGCTGGAAGCATACGATAAGAAGCAGAAGCTGGTCTTTACTCAAATGACCGGTCGCAGCGGGGCGCTTCAGGCGGTGAATAAGGTTCTCCAGCCGGGGGTGTATTACATAAAGCTTACGGCGAACGGCGCTTTTGACAAGCAGTATTACCGCTTCAAGGTGAAATCCGATCCGCTTGTAGCCGGGTTCCGCGATATTGGCAGCCACTGGTCGCGGGACGCGGTTGCCGAGATGAGCAAGCTGGGCATCGTGAGCGGTACCGGGCCTTATACGTTTGAGCCGAACCGGCCGATTACCCGCGCGGAAGCGGTGGCGATGACGATCAAGGCGTATAAGCCGATCATTGCCGGAATGCCAAGAGAAGTCCGGTTCAAGGATCTGGACGATGATCATTGGGCTTACGGCGCAATTGCCAAAGCGGTACAGAAGGGGTGGATCAAAGGATTCCCGGATGGAACCTTCCGTCCGGAACAGCCGGTGACAAGAGCGGAGATGGCGCTTATCATCGGTTATGCCGATCAAGTGCTGCCTGTGCCGCCGGCCGGAAATCCGTTCAAAGACGTCGGGCGCGCCCATTGGGCGGCTCCAATGCTGAATGTACTGAAGCTGAAGGGGGTAATCAGCGGCACGGGAGACGACCGCTTCGAGCCTGGCAAAAAAGCCAGCCGTGCGGAGTTTACAACGATTTTATATCGGGTATATAGACATTAACCATCGAACAGACATATTGATGTAGAAGGGAAAGTAAGACAGATGGGTATCGATCAAATGGTGAACGATGCGCAGCATGCATCCGGCACCATCGCGTTATTTTCAATCGTCGTGAATTTGTTCAGCATCGTATTCGTCTGGTATATCCTGCAGGAGATCAAGCTGGACGTTTTCTTCAAATTCCCGCGCAGTCCGAAGGCTAGAATGTTCCAGGTAGTGCTTGCCGTTGTCTTGGGTCACGGCTTCGCCGGTTTTATACTGGATTACTGGAACTGGACGAAGCTCCTGCAGTATTTTGTCGAATAACAAACTTCAAAAAAGACAACAATGGATACTACAGGACGGTATGAAAATGACACGGGACTACGAACAACTGTATATAAAGCCCCGGATATGAAATGAAAACGCTGCCCGCCAGGCAATATTCGGACAGTTCTTTCGGCTCGGTTCAGCGGTTTATTTAGTGCTTTATGACGATCTTTCTGGTAATAATTTACCGCTTGTCGATTTGTGTAAATGAATGATAAGATGAAGGTTGGATAAAGCTTAAATTTGTCATTTTCTTATACAAAAATTGGAACTAATGTTTGGAGAAATTCAGTTCGCGGAGGGAACTATAAGATGACCAAAATTATCGTCCGCGGAGGCCAGCGTCTATCGGGAACGGTCCGTGTCAGCGGTGCAAAAAATGCAGTACTTCCCATTTTGGCGGCCTCGTTATTAGCGGCGGAAGGAGACAGCGTCATCTGTGACGTTCCCCTCCTCGACGATGTAATGACCATTCAGAAAGTATTAGCTTCGTTGGGCGCAAAAATTACTTACAACAATGAAACGATGAAGATTTCTGCGGGGATGATTTCCTCCTTTGAGGCTCCTTACGAGTTCGTCCGCAAGATGCGTGCTTCTTTCCTTGTCATGGGACCTTTATTGGCCAGGATCGGCAAGGTTCGGATTTCGCTGCCGGGCGGGTGCGCGATTGGTACAAGACCAATTGACCAGCATCTGAAGGGCTTTGAAGCAATGGGGGCGGAGATTACCCTTGGACACGGCTTCATTGAAGCAAGTACTAAATCGCGTCTTAAAGGTGCGAAGATCTATCTGGATGTAGCTAGCGTCGGGGCAACGGAAAATATTATGATGGCCGCCGCTTTGGCGGAGGGCACAACAACGATCGAGAACGCTGCGAAAGAGCCGGAAATCGTTGACTTGGCCAACTATTTGAATGCTATGGGTGCCAAGGTGCGCGGCGCGGGTACGGGCGAGATCCGTATTGAAGGCGTTGAGCGCATGCATGGCGTGAACCATAATGTTATTCCGGACCGTGTGGAAGCAGGCACGTACATGATTGCTGCAGCGATCACGGGCGGAGACGTATTTGTGGAAAATGCGATTGGGGATCATTTGACACCGGTTATTTCGAAGTTGCAGGAAATGGGCGTTGAAGTATCGGAATCAGACAACGGCATTCGTGTTCGTGCCCCTAAAGCGCTAAAGTCGGTAGATGTGAAGACATTGCCGCATCCTGGCTTCCCGACCGATATGCAGTCCCAGATGATGGCGCTGCTGCTCGTATCGGAAGGAACCTCGGTCGTAACGGAGACGGTATTCGAGAATCGCTTCATGCATGTTGAAGAATTCCAGAAGATGAATGCGCAGATTAAGGTCGAAGGCCGTTCGGCATTCGTAACCGGCAGCGTGCCGCTTGTTGGCGCAAAAGTATGCGCAACCGATCTTCGCGCAGGCGCTGCGTTGATCTGTGCGGGACTTCGTGCAGACGGCGAGACGGAGGTATCCGGCATTTATCACGTAGACCGCGGTTATGTGGATATTACAGGCAAGCTTGCCGCTCTTGGTGCGGATATCAGACGGATTGAGCCGGAAGCTCAGGTTGCCGCTGTAGCCGCTGCTCCAGCACCTGCTGCTGAGCTTGAACCGGTTGGCAGCTTCAAGCGCGAAGCCGCAGTATTGAAAGTACAGCCTACCTGGGCGTAACGTATAGGTTTGGTAAAGAAGCTGTTTCCTTCATGAGGAAGCGGCTTTTTTTGTGCACTTCTAAGAGTGTGCAAGTTTAATCTGATCATTTGGCTTAAAGAGGTCGTTCCGGAGCCCCTTGGCTTGTTCATGCTGTGTTCATTTTCCCGTGATATATTCCTCGGTAGATATGACCGATGGAGGGTGGAGTACAGTCAATGAAGAAGTGGACATTATGGCTTGGTATCATCATTATTCTTGCTGCCGCCGGCGGGGGCGCGTATTACTACTATTTCATGCGCGATGAGAAGGCAACGGCGGAGACGCCTCTTGCGGTTACGGCCAGAGCTGTCAAAGGCGACATTAAGACGTCGATAAGCGGGACAGGCTCGGTAGAGGCGAATTCCAGAGAGACGGTAACCGCGGGTAAAAGCGGCACCATTGCAACCTTATCCTTCAAAGAAGGAGACAAGGTGAAGAAAGGGCAAGTGCTGGCTACTTTTGAAGACAACGATAATTATGATGATCAGATCGAGTCGATCAACAAAAATATCACCAAAACAAAAGAGCAGATCGCTGACAAGCAAGAGGAATATAAAGAAGCGATTGGCACCGAGAACGAGGAGCAGACGACCAAATCGATCAAGGATGCCATTGATGATCTGCAGTCAACCATTGATGACTACAACGATCAGCTTCAGGACATCTATGAAGATCAGGCGAAAGAAGTGAAGCAGGTTATCGCTTCAATCGACGGCGAAGTGACGACAAGCGATGTGAGCGTGGGCGATGAGGTTCAGTCCAACACAACCATCGCGGAGATTGTTGACTATTCGCATCTTGAGTTTGTTACGAGCATTGATGAGCTGGATATTCCTAGCGTGAAAGAGAAGCAAGCCGCGCAAATTACGCTTAGCGCGATTACGGACCGGACCATTGAAGCAACGGTATCCGAGATTGCAAAGGAAGGGACCTCTTCCAATGGTTCGGCATCTTACAGCGTAAGCTTGCTCCTTAATGATATAGACGGCGTCATGGTCGGCATGTCCGGTCAGGCGGATATTACCACGAAGCAAAGTACGGATGCCGTGCTTGTGCCGGTTAATGCGGTTGTTGAATTTGGAGGCAAGTCATATGTTCGCGTTCCTGGTACGGGCAGCGGAACGGGGAATGGGAATGGGAATGGCGCAGCTCCAAGCGGAGCAACCGGCGGCCAAGGTCAACGCGGTCAAGGAACGCAAGGCGCGACCGGGAATGAAGCAGCGGCTGGCGGCGGCTGGCAAGGCGGAGGCGGTCGTTTCCAAGGCGGAGCAACAACGGCAGAAGGACAAGGAAGAGGACGAAATGTTGCCGCTGCAGACAGCGGCACTGAAGGCGGTACTACGCCCAATGGAGGCGGTACAGGTCAAGGCACGGCACCTCTAGGCACGCAAGGCGGTGCAGCTCCAGGCGGAGCTGCGGGTGGTACAGGCCAAGGCACAAGACCTGGAACTTCGCCAGGCGGAAACGCTCAGGGCGGTAATTCCTTTGGCGGTCAAGGCGGAAGAGGCGGCGCGGGTGCTCAAATGCGCGAAAGCATTACGCTTGGCGGCCAGCTGAAGGAAGTAACGGTCGGCATCAGCAATGAGACGTATGTTGAGATCAAATCGGGTCTCGCGGAAGGCGATTCGGTTCTGATCCCCGTAGCAACGGGTGCGCAAGGCATGGGCTCGTCCGCCACCCAGCAGCAGCAAACCCAGCAGTTCGGCGGATTTGGCGGAGGCGGATTTGGCGGACAATTCCCAGCAGGCGGCTTCCAGGGCGGCGGAGGCGGAAACGTAAGAACGTCGACCCGGGGAGCTGGCGGCGGCGGTGGTACACGATGAACGGACAGTCCGCTCTAATCGAAATGAACGATATCGTCAAGTATTACAAGATGGCCGGAGAGAAAATGACGGTTCTGCACAATATATCGCTGAAGGTCAACCATGGCGATTTTCTTGCCATAGTTGGCCCGTCCGGCTCCGGCAAGTCTACTTTAATGAATATCATAGGCTGCCTGGACGTACCGAATGAAGGCAGCTATAAGCTGGACGGCATGGAGATCCGCGGGCAAAGCGATAATCGGCTGACGGAAATGCGGAATAAGAAAATCGGCTTTATTTTTCAGGGGTATCATCTTCTTCCGAGATTGACAGCACTGGAGAATTGCGAGCTTCCGCTTATTTACCGCGGCTTGTCGGCCAAGGAGCGGCGTGCGCGCGCCATGGAGGCGCTTGAACGCGTCGGGCTTGGCGAGAGGGTAGGCCATCGTCAGAACGAATTGTCGGGCGGCCAGCAGCAGCGCGTTGCGATTGCGCGGGCTCTCGCCACGAATCCCCCGCTCTTGCTGGCGGATGAGCCAACGGGAGCACTTGATTCGAAGACCGGCATGGAAGTGCTTGGCATGATGGAGGAGCTGAACCGCGCGGGACAGACCATTGTGCTGATTACGCATGATATGGAAGTTGCCCAACGTGCGAGACGTACGGTCATTATCCGGGATGGGGTGTTAACGGAGCAGAAAGGGAGGGACAGCCATGAAGATTACGCAGGGCCTCATAATGGCGGTCAAGAGCGTCTTATCGAACAAGCTTAGAACCATCCTTTCGATGCTCGGCATTCTGATCGGGGTTGCGACCGTTATCGCGCTTGTTGCGATGGGCAAAGCGTCATCCAATGAAGTGGCGAGCCAGGTCTCGACGCTCGGCAGTCCGGATTCGCTCTCGGTTACGATCACGGGACGGGGGACGGTTACTTCCTTGTCCGTAGATGAGGCGCTAAAGCTTGGCGAATTGAATAATGTGAGCGGAGTTGCTCCGATTACGAGCACGAACGGCTATGCCAAATACGGCCGGACTCAAGTATCGGTTACCGTCGAGGGCATTACGCCCGAATACGAGGAAGTGAAAGATTTCAGCGTTCAGGATGGCCGCTATATTGCGGCCCCTGACATTAACAACAAGACCAAGGTAGCGCTGATCGGCACGCAGACCGCACAGGACCTGTTCGAGGACGAGAGAGTGGATCCGGAAGATGCGGTAGGCCGCAAGATTACGATAAACGGGTATATCTTCACCATTGTTGGTTTGCTGGAGTCCAAAGGGGATTCTCTAACAGGCTCTAATGACGAGAAAATCCTCATTCCCATCTCGACCGCGCAGAAAGTCTTCCAAGTAAGCGGCGTTACGACCATTAATATGAAAGTGACGGACACGAAGCAGATGAGCTCGGTCGTCAGCAGCGTGGAAGCTCAGCTCTATGAGAAGTTCCGCGGCAACGAGAATGCTTACCGTGTATTGAACCAGGAAGAAGCGATGAAGACGCTCAATTCCGTGAACGAAACGATGAACAGGCAGCTGATCTACGTAGCGGCAATCTCGCTGGTGGTTGGCGGTATCGGGATCATGAATATTATGCTCGTCTCGGTAACGGAGCGTACCCGGGAGATTGGCATACGCAAATCTCTGGGGGCGAAGAAGAGAGACATCTTATTTCAGTTTCTCGTAGAGGCAGTAGTTATAAGCGGTCTCGGCGGAATGCTAGGTATCGTTATCGGCAATATAGCTTCCTATATCATAGGCGAGGTTATGAAAACCCCAACCGAAGTGCCAATGAATACCATGCTGCTTTCCTTTGGCTTCTCTGCCTTTGTTGGCGTTGTTTTTGGTTACCTGCCGGCAAATAAAGCAGCAAGTCTGCGCCCGGTCGATGCTTTGCGTCATGACTAGAAACAATAGGATATGCGTCGCGCTTTAACTAGAGCCCCGGTTCTATCCTATTAATCGGCCTCATAGAATAAATCCATCAAGGCCGGCTTTAAGAGAGTTCATTCTCTTAAAAGGGGCCGATAGATGGAAAGGAGAACTATGAGATACGTAATAGGCAGACCGAATCGGGCGGCCAGGCGTGCCGGCAGCAGGTGGTTAGCCGCTGTTTGCTGGACAGCCTTCGGAATCGGAATCGTTATGAGCATCTCCGTGATGCTTGCGACTTCGGCATATCGGAACGCCGAATCAAGCGAAACCTATCCATTCCAGGAGGGAAGCGGCGGCGTAGCGTCAAGTAATGGGGCGTCTGCCGACGGGTTCGGGCAGGCGCCTTTGCCGTCTCCTGCCGGGAAGCCCGCAGCAGCCGGCAGCAAGGAAAAGGAAACGTATATAACGGTTTATTTGACGAAGGAACAGCGTACGGAGCGGGTCTCCATGGAGACTTATGTTAGGGGCGTGGTCGCAGGGGAAATGCCGGCGGAATTTGAACTGGAGGCTTTGAAGGCCCAAGCAATCGCTGCCCGTACTTATATAGTAAGAAGGCTGGAGCTGGACGATCACAGCGGCATGCCCTCTTCGGCCGCAGCTTCCCGGGCGGATGTCACCGATACGGTTGATCATCAGGTATATATCCCGCTCGACAAGCTTAAGGGACTTTGGCCGAAGGATAAGCAGGAGGCGAACCTGGCCAAGCTGAACAAAGCGGTAAGCGAGACGCGCGGTGAGATTATCACGTATGGCGGCGAACCGATACAGGCGGTATTTTTCTCTACCAGCAACGGGTATACGGAAAACTCGGAGCAATATTTTCAAGAGCAGCTTCCCTATCTTCGCAGTGTGGCGAGCCCTTGGGACAAATTGATTTCACCCCGCTATCAAGAGACCGTGAAGCTTTCGTTCTCCGATTTCTATGCTAGACTGGGGCTTGGCGGCAAGAAGAAGCCGGATATCCGCGTGCTGGACAAGACAGAGGGCAAACGGATCGCGGATATTCTGATAGACGGCAAGACGTTCACCGGCAGGGAAGTAAGAGAGAAGCTAGGCCTTGCCTCCTCTCAATTCCTGTGGAAGCTGGACGGGAATTCGATATCCTTTACAACCTTCGGTTACGGGCATGGGGTAGGCATGAGCCAGTGGGGAGCGAACGGAATGGCGGAGGAAGGCAAAAGCGCGGAGCAGATTGTGACCTACTATTATACCGATACGAAGGTGGAGCAAGCTTCGAAGCTTGCAATTAAATCTTGATATAGCTAGCAAAAAAAGTTCTTCTCAAAAAATAGTAACGCCTCACGTATAAAGCTAGACGTTCTGGCAACAATGGCTAGTGAGGTGATATCAAATGAATGAAAACCAAAACAAACCTAAGCAAGAATCTCCTAAAAACGTACTAGGAGAAGTATCTGCCGCTAAGTCTAGCAACGGCTTTAAAAGACTGTTGTCGAGGAAATGGGTAACCCCGGCAGCGTTCATGGTAGCGGCAGCAATTATCGTAGCCTTAATGTGGATCTATCAGGGTTCGGACGACACCAAAGAAACTTCAGCTACGACTACCGAGCAAACAGAGACCGCTGTAGGTAGCGATGTCGTTAAGCCGGATGACCAAGCGCTTGAAGAAGGAAGAAAAGGCGAGAAGCTGCAATGGCCGGTAGCAAACAAAGATGTACTGGATGAAGTGCTTCCGTACTTTGACGCAAACGCTACAGCTGACCAAAAAGCAAATGCGGTTGTTCAAACGAACGACAACACATTTGTACCGCACACTGGCGTAGACTTTGCGGATCCAAGCGACCAGCCGTTTGACGTAATGGCAGCCCTCTCCGGTAAAGTAACCCGCGTTGAGAAGCATCCAACAAACGGTAATGTAGTGGAGATCAGCCATGGCAACGGACTCGTTACGGTATACCAAAGCCTTAGCGATATTCAGGTAGCCGTTGGCGATGACGTGAAGCAAGGAACCAAAATCGCAGTAGCCGGCCGGAACGACCTCGAGCGCGATCTCGGTGTCCACCTTCACTTCAGCGTGAAGGAAGACGGCAAGTCGGTTAACCCGGCTTCCATCGTAGGCCAATCGCTTAGCGAAGAAAAATAGGACGAAAGTCTCGCAGGCAGGGGTGGAAACCCCTGCCTGTTTCGTTTTTTCACGAAAATTTTAGGCCAAACACGTCTTTAAGGCTTGACCATAAAGAATATATACCCGGACCACTCATATACTGTACCAAACTATCTCGAGTAGGGAGGCGGGAACGTGCATGATTACATCAAAGAACGAACCATTAAAATAGGTCGTTGTATCGTGGAAACGAAACATACGGTGCGTACGATCGCTAAAGAGTTCGGCGTTTCCAAGAGTACGGTTCACAAGGATTTAACCGAACGATTGCCGGAAATTAACCCTGACCTGGCAGACCAGGTGAAGCACATTCTCGAGTACCACAAATCGATCCGGCACTTGAGGGGAGGAGAAGCAACAAAGATCAAATACAAGAAGACGAGCACGAAGAAGCGCGAGGTTCTCGCAGCTGGGAAATCATAAACATTTTTCGAGTTTTTCCGCACATAAGTTAGAGGAATTTTGTGGTTTTTGGCGAATAATGTACATCAGTATGTCCTATGTCATGGGAACTATTTGTGGACGGGATGATTACATTATTCGTTGGAGGACTATAGCCTTATGCTAAGCAAGGATATCGGAGTCGATCTGGGTACTGCCAATGTATCCATTCATGTGAAAGGGAAGGGCGTTGTTCTTGACGAGCCTTCGGTAGTTGCGATTGAAAGCGATTCGAAACGGGTGCTTGCCGTAGGCGAGGAAGCGCACCGCATGGTCGGGCGTACACCCGGCAACATTATTGCCATCCGTCCGCTTCGCGACGGCGTTATTGCCGATTTCGAGATTACGGAAATTATGCTCAAGGCTTTTATTGACCGTGTTGAAGGCCGCAAATGGTTCAGCCGTCCGCGTATTCTGATCTGCGCACCTACCAATATTACGTCGGTAGAGCAGAAAGCGATTCGCGAAGCGGCTGAACGGAGCGGCGCGAAAGAAGTATTTCTGGAGGAAGAACCAAAGGCTGCCGCTATAGGGGCTGGAATGGACATTTTCCAGCCTAGCGGCAACATGGTCGTGGATATCGGCGGTGGTACGACCGATGTGGCTGTCTTGTCAATGGGCGATGTCGTGACTTCGTCCTCTATTAAGGTTGCGGGGGACAAGTTCGATGCGGCGATTATGAAATACATCAAGGACAAGTACCGTCTTCTGATCGGTGAGCGGACAAGCGAGGAGATCAAGATCAAGATCGGCACCGTCTATGCGGATGGACGCCATGACGAGATCGACATCCGGGGCCGTGATATGGTGTCGGGCCTGCCGCTGACCCTTACAATCCGTTCCGAAGAAGTGCGCGAGGCACTGTGGGATCCGGTGATGTCTATCGTTGCAGCTGCCAAGATGGTGCTGGAGCGGACACCGCCCGAATTGTCCGCCGATATTATCGACCGTGGCGTTATTCTGACCGGCGGCGGCGCGCTGCTGGACGGGCTGGATGCCCTGCTGGCGGACGAGCTTAAGGTCCCTGTGCTAATTGCAGAGGACCCGATGCACTGCGTCGTGAAGGGGACGGGCATTCTGCTTGACAACTTGGACAAGCTCGGCAAAAAAAGCCGGGCCTGATTTGTGCGGGTAAGACGCTGTGGGGGGCGTGCTGAGGCATAAATGAGTCGAAGGTCGCAGAGGGTATCTATAACGGCGGTTGTCTGCGAAGCCGATATTATAATAAGAAGAGATACGATTTTCGAGAGCACGGCTTCGCAAGCGGACCGGCCGAGGAGGCGCCACATGTTAAGAGGTCTTTATACAGCTGCGGCGGGTATGACCGCGCAGCAGCGCAGACACGATACGGTAACGAATAACATTACTAATATTAATACGCCGGGTTACAAGCAGACTTATGCGGTTACCCGTTCTTTTCCCGAGATGCTGCTGTCGCTGACGGGCGTTGACGAGAAGCAGGAGAAGCAGATCGGCAAGATCAGTACCGGCGTATTTGCGGAAGAGAGCCTTGCCATTCACCTGCAGGGTGATTTGATGCAGACGGGCAAGTCGTCGGACTTTGCTCTTGTCTCCAATATCGATGTACCGGGGATGGCCTTTGATGCCTCCGGTAAATACGTTTCGCCGGACGGCGACGTGACGTTTCAGCCGCAGGCTTTCTTTACGCTGCAGGATGACAACGGCGAAATCCGATACACGCGCGGCGGTTCCTTTACGCTGACATCGGATGGCTTCCTTGTATCCGGCGACGGGTCGAATGTGCTCGGAACAGACGGCAATCCGATTCGATTCCCGCCGGGCGTTAGCCTGGATGGCCTGACGCTGACTGCGGATCAGCGTTTTGTTGACGCGAAGACCGGAGCAGACTCGGGAAGACAGCTGCTGCTGACGCGGATTGATAATCCGAACGAGCTCGCCCGCGAAGGGGACGGTAAATTCCGGCTGATCGGCGATGCCGCAGATACAAGGCCGGTTGCGGCAGGTGAACGCGTCGAGGTACGCCAAGGCTATGTAGAACGCTCCAATGTGGATGCCGCGCAATCATCGGTAGACTTGATGGCCGCTCTGCGCGCTTATGAAGCGAATCAGAAGGTTATTCAATTTTATGATGAAAGCTTGGATAAAGCGGTTAACCAGGTAGGCCGTGTATAAGGCCGCGGTTAAGCCGTTTGTGCGGCAATTCTTTTTGGGAGGCGTCTAGATGAACAGCTCGATGATCAACGCCAGCGTATCCATGAACGCGCTTCAGCAGAAATTGGACATGATGGCCGATAATATTGCGAACGTGAATACGGTAGGCTATAAACGTAAGGAAGCAACCTTCGAGGATCTGCTGAACAATACAAGGAAGCAGCCGGAAGAGTTCAGTCAGCCGGGAAGGCTGACTTCCCTGAACTTCAATCAGGGCTGGGGCTCGAGACTTGCGATGATTCAGCCGAATTTGCAGCAGGGCACGATTAAGACAACCGAAAAGGACACCGATCTAGCCATTGAAGGCAATGCTCTCTTGGAGGTAGTCGTAAGCGGCGAAGGAGACCGCGCCTACACCCGCAACGGGGCGCTGCAGTTGACGGTTACCGCAAACGGTGATACGATTTTGGCAACGCCGGAAGGTTATCCGGTTATCGCGAATACGCCGGCAGGCGAAGGGCCGCTTGTAGTCCCGCAGGGTTATAAGCTTCGGGTCAATCCGGACGGCAGCGCGCAAGGGGTAGCAAGTGACGGCGGCACCATTGAACTTGGCTCGATTAAGCTGGTTCAGGCGACGCGTCCTGCAGCCTTAACGCTGGTTGCCGACAACTTATATGAAATAGCCGACGGCATTAACGTTGCAGATGTCCTGCAGAACGTAACGCCTGACGGTGATAATGGCATTGCGCTTCGTCAAGGCGCCCTTGAGCAGTCAAATGTGAATCTGGGCGATGAGATGACGGAGCTGATTAATGTGCAGCGTGCTTACCAGCTGGCATCCAGAGCTTTAACGTC
Source organism: Paenibacillus glycanilyticus (assembly GCF_023715145.1). Lineage (GTDB taxonomy): Bacteria > Bacillota > Bacilli > Paenibacillales > Paenibacillaceae > Pristimantibacillus > Pristimantibacillus glycanilyticus_A. The sequence goes on from NZ_JAMBNP010000003.1 coordinate 509,789, forward strand.
CAGCGATACGATGATGGGGTTAGCCAACGGCCTGCGCAAATAGATAGGGTGAGAGTATGACGGATGAACGGGCGGTTCTATCGCGGAGCGCGCCGAAAAGTCAGGAAAAACCGCCAGTTGAGGAAAGAAGCAAAGCCGAAAGCGGCGGTCAATCCGAGAAGAAGCAGCGTTCCAAGGGTGCGCGGATTACGTTCTGGATTTTGCGCAAAAGTATTGTACCGGTCATTATGGTCATTATGCTCATCACCGGTTTATATGTCGGGTACGCGGTTGTTGGCAAGCAGCCGGGGGGCGAAGTGTTCCAATGGTCGACCTGGCAGCACATGTATGATCTGGTGTTCTCCGATACGTAGAGTAAATAATCAAGGGCTGTTTCCGGAAGTCATGACGTTATAATGACTGGGAAGCAGCCCTTTTGGCATCTCCGAAGCCTTTGGTGCTGTTTTCATTTTCATATGGTAGTTGTATAATGATTGGGAACCTTGGTAGAAGAAACGGATAAAGGTAGAGGGGCGTGCGCGTTTGAATCTGCCGAATTTTTTGACCTCGCTGCGTTTTGCGATGATCCCTGTTTATGTTGCGATTTTCGCCCAGGGACATATGATTTACGCCTTTCTGGTTGTCGTGGCAGCAGGCCTCACAGATATACTCGACGGGTATATTGCCCGGCGCACCGGGCAGGTAACGACAGTTGGTCAAATGCTCGATCCGCTCGCTGACAAGCTGATGTTCATTTCCGTCATATTATCGCTTCTATTGGCCGGCCATATCTCATGGGCTGCCGCGGCAGCGATCTTTTTGCGCGATTTGGGAATGATAGCCGGAGGCATGATTTTTCACTTCAAAGGGAAAAAGACCGTGCCGGCGAATTGGATGGGCAAACTGACGACAGTGTTGTTCTACATCGGCATCATGTTTGTTTTTCTTGAAGCACCATTCGCCTCATCGTACTTGTGGGCGGTTATTGCCTTCTCGTTCGTGACGGCGATCGTGTACATCATTTTGTTCCAGGCGCTCAACAAGCCGGGTTCCGGAGAGAACCCCACGATTGGCCCTGGGCAATAGGGCAGCAGGCACACAAAGAGGCTTGGCCCGTGGATTATCGATATCCGCCAGCCAAGCCCCCTTATCTTAACCTTCACAATCTGCAGTTTGATGAAGGATAGTATTAGTTTTTGTAATGTAGACGTATTTTATACCTGTTAACCCTCGAAAGGAGCGAATATTCATGCTCGATATTAACCAAATTCAAGAAATCATTCCGCATCGCCCGCCATTTCTGCTCGTTGACCGCATTACGGAGGTAGAGCCGGGCGTTCGCGCGGTGGGAATTAAAAACGTAACGATGAACGAACCCTATTTTGTAGGGCATTTCCCAGGGTACCCGGTTATGCCCGGCGTACTTATTGTTGAGGCGCTTGCGCAAGTAGGCTCCGTAGCGATGCTGATGGTTGAAGCAAACCGCGGCAAGCTTGGCTTCTTCGCCGGCATTGACGGCTTCCGTTTCCGCGGCCAGGTGAAACCGGGCGATACGCTGACGCTGGAAGTGGAAATTACGCGTCTTAAAGGGCCAATCGGCAAAGGCAAAGCAACGGCTACGGTTGATGGGCAAGTTGTGGCGGAAGGCGAGCTTATGTTTGCTTTGTCCGAAAGATAAGACTTTTTTGCTTACCCGTTAATCCTGTTTTAATGTTTCAATGTAACAATAGAGAAATTGTCCATAAAAAAAGGAGTGAAGCTGCTTGAATCAAAATGAAAAAGCAATTGAACGTTATAATGCTTGGTTGAATGACTCGCTGATCGATGAGGCTACGAAGGAAGAGCTCCGCAGCATTGAAGGACAAGAGAAGGAAATTACGGACCGCTTCTACCGCGATCTCGAATTTGGAACAGGCGGCCTTCGCGGCGTTATGGGCGCGGGTACGAACCGTCTGAATGCCTATACGGTCGGCAAAGCTACACAAGGCCTGGCGAACTGGCTGCTGTCCCGGGTTGAAGGACAGTCGTCTGCTGTTATCGCGCATGACTCCCGTAACAACTCGCCGGAGTTTGCGCTTGATTCCGCGCTCGTACTGGCTGCAAACGGAGTAAAGACATACCTGTTCCCGTCGCTTCGCCCAACTCCGCAGCTTTCCTACGCGGTACGCGCACTGGGCTGCTCCACGGGCATCGTGATTACGGCAAGCCATAATCCTCCCGAGTACAACGGCTATAAAGCATACGGCGCGGATGGCTGCCAACTGATTCCGGAAGACGCGGAGCAAGTGATTGCCTCCATCGGCCAGGTGACTGGTTTCGGCCAAGTGAAGAGAATCAGCCGCGAGGAAGCGGAAGCGCAAGGCCTTCTTGTATGGCTTGACGCCGAAGCGGACGAGCAGTTCACGGATACGGTTGTCGCGCAAAGCTTGAACAAAGAGCTGCTGCAAAGCGGCCTTGGCGAGAAATTTAAAGTTGTCTTTACGCCGCTTCACGGCTCCGGCAATCTGCCCGTCCGCGAAGTGCTGCGCAAAGCGGGCTTCAGCAATGTTCATATCGTAGCCGAGCAGGAGGCGCCTGACGGTTATTTCAGCACGGTCAAATCGCCAAATCCGGAAGAACGCGAAGCTTTCACCCTGGCTATTAAGCTTGCGCAAGAGATTGACGCTGACATTATCATGGGTACCGACCCCGATGCGGACCGCATGGGTGCGGTTGTGAAAAATAATAATGGCGAATATGTCGTTCTGACGGGCAACCAGTCAGGCGCGTTGATGATTGAATATGTGCTTAGTCAATTGAAGGAGCGCGGCCAGCTGCCGGCTAACGGCGTTGTCATCAAGACGATCGTTACCAGCGAGATGGGGGCCGATATCGCTCGTTCCTACGGGGCTGCCGTTGAGAATACGTTGACTGGCTTCAAATATATTGGCGAGAAAATGACGGCTTACGAGCAAACGGGCGAGCATACTTTCTTGTTTGGCTATGAAGAAAGCTACGGTTACTTGACCGGCGATTATGCGCGTGACAAGGATGCCGTTGTAGCTTCGTTATTGATTTGCGAAGCAGCGGCATACTATAGCAGTCAAGGAAAAACGTTGTATGACGTACTGCTTGAGCTGTATGCGAAGCATGGCTTCTATCTGGAAGGCCTCGAGTCGCGTACGTTGAAAGGCCTGGACGGCGTGCAGCAGATTGCCGGCATTATGAACGACTGGCGCAATAACCCGCCAACGGAGATTAATGGCGTGAAGGTAGAACGCGTTCTTGACTATCTCGGCGGACTGGACGGACTGCGTCCGGAGAATGTACTCAAATATATGCTCGCTGACGGATCGTGGTTCTGCCTTCGTCCGTCGGGCACGGAGCCTAAGATCAAGGTTTACTTTGCAGTTCGCGGACAATCTACGGAGCATGCGGCAGAAGTGCTGGCCGAGCTGCGCGGAGCAGTTATGGAGCGGGTTGACAGCAAGGCGTAATCCGCCGGTCGGACCGTAGTTAAGGATTACATTCGTAAAGAGTTGAACGGAGGATTATTGTGCTTCAACGTTGGCAGCAATGGAACCGCAAAGCGATACTCTGGCTATGGGTTATTGCAATCATCGGCGTAATCGCCGCACTGCCTATCGGGATGAACCGTATGGATATGGAATCATCCTCGAAGTCCGTGGAATATGTATTTGATTATCGTGACCTGGTCGAGATCTCGGACTATCAGGCCCGCCCTCAGCAGTTTATCGACGAGCAGCTAGGCAAGATGAAGGACGTCGGCATTACGACGATGTCGCTGTATGAGAGCTCCCTGAAGGAGCTCTCCCAGTCCGGCCGCCTGAAATATTACAATTCGAAGGATGTAGCCTTGCTGCAAAGCAAGCTGGAGCCTGTTGGACAGAACTTCACCTACATTCTGTTTAGCGGTACGGAAGAGGAAGAGAAGATTGGTCCAATCATTCGCGAGGCAATGGACCGTGCGGGTGCGATATACCGTCCTTGGACCTTTGACGGCCGCAATGGTCTGGTAGTTGAACTGCCGCTGCAGGAAGTCCTGCTGCAGCCGATGGATTTCGATCCGATGACCCTGCAGTCTCTGCATGACAAGGGCTTTCACATTCTGGCGCGCTTCTCCGACCGCGTACTGCCTTATGACGAGACGGCAACCGACGCGCAGCTGGCCCGCCTGAAGGAAGTTGGCGTTACGCGCGTATTATTTGACGGAGCAACGGTGAAGGGCTTTAAGGATCAAGCCGAGCTGCGAAGCCTGAATTCGTTCGCCGAGCTCCTCAACAAGTATGGCATGGGAATCGCAACGATCGAGAATTTGAAAAAACCTCAAGGCGGCATAAATAAATTAGCATATATTACAAATTATAATATCGTGCGCTTGTACTCCCTGTCGGCAGAAGACGCGATCGCCAAATCGCCGGAAGTGTTGACCGACCGGTTCCTGCTTGCGGCGAAGGATCGTAACATCCGGATGTTCTTCCTGAATGCAAGCGTGCAGACCAGCACGGAGAAGTCGAAGGTAGTAAGCGGCCTCGACAATCTGTATATCACCATGAAGGGCAAAGACGGCCTGGTTCAAAAAATGACCGATGCCGGCTTCTCTCCGAATTTGGCGCAGCCATTTGACGTGAAGCATCCATCGTACATTAAACCGCTTAAGATGGTTGTTGCCGCAGGCGCGGTTGCTCTGATTGCACTGCTTGTTAATGTATTTATTCCGGGTACGCTCATTCCGCTCTATTTGATCGGATTGATTGGCGCAGCTGGTCTGTTCCAGATCAACAGCGCGCTTGCCGAGCAGGCGCTGGCGCTGGGAGCAGGTATCAGCGCTCCTACACTCGCTCTCGTGTGGGTGATGAACCGGGTATATGCCCGAACGGAAGGCAGCCTGCGCACGGTGGGCGGAGCCTCGTGGAATGGACGAGCTGATGGTCCGGGCGAAGGCAAATGGATCTTCGAGGGTCTGACGGTAGGACGCCGCCTAGGGCTCGCGGTTACTTGGTTTATCGTAACCGCGCTGATCTCTCTGATGGCTGTGCCATTCGTATTCGGCCTTCTGAACAATATTACGTACAGCATGGTACTGCAGCAATTCCGCGGCGTAAGCCTTCTCCATTTGGCGCCGATTGGCCTTACGGCGATTTACGTGCTGCTGTATACCGGCAATTCGCCGATTCGCCGCATACGCAAGTTTGCCAATCTGCCGATTACGGTGTTTATGGTTGTTGCGTTTGTGGTCATTGCCGTAGTAGGCATGTATTACCTGTCGCGTACCGGCAACGAAGGCTCGGCTTCCTCGCTGGAGCTGACGTTCCGCAATTGGCTGGAGCAGACGTTTGGCGTTCGCCCGCGGAGCAAGGAATTCCTCCTGGCGCATCCGCTGTTATTAATTGGATTGTTCCTCGCGCTTCGTTACCGCCTGGCGTGGGTATTCATTATCGTTGGTTCGATCGGGCAGCTGTCGATGGTTGATACGTTCGCCCATATTCATACGCCGCTGTACATTTCGATTATCCGCGTATTCCTGGGTCTTGGCCTTGGCGCGATCATCGGTCTGATCCTGATTGGCGTGTGGCAAGTGCTGGAAGGGGTATGGCGCAAATGGTCACCGGGACTGATAAGAAAACTTTCCGAATAGTTGTCTCCGGCTACTACGGGTTCCGCAACAGCGGCGACGAAGCGGTGCTTCGCTCGATTCTGCTGGCGTTAGCCGAGCAGGGCGAAGCCGCCGGCATTCGGATTCAGCCGGTCGTGCTGTCTGCCGACCCGGACTGGACAAGCCGCATGTACGGCGTGGAAGCGGTCCGGAGGATGCATCCGAAGGACCTGCTGAGCGTGCTCCGCGCGAGCGACGGGCTGATCAGCGGCGGCGGAAGCCTGCTGCAGGATGCCACAAGCGCCAAGACGATTCCGTATTACACCGGAATCATCAAGCTTGCCCAGTGGCTTGGCAAGCCGACGTTTATTTATTCGCAGGGGATCGGGCCGGTGAACCGGCGCTGGATGGATCCGCTCATCCGCTCTAGCATGCGGAAGAGCGCGTATGTGTCGGTGCGGGACGCCGAATCCGCTGAGCTTCTTAAGCGGATTGGCGTGCCGCAAGGCCGGATCGAGGTCGTGCCCGATCCGGTGATGGGGCTGCCACTGCCGGCTGGCGCGGCAGCGGGGCGGGCGCAAGCCGCCGCCGAGGATTCGGCGGCTGTGCCCGTGCTGGGCGTGTCCTTGCGGCATTGGCGCAAGGACGGCGAAGATCTTGGCCGCGCGGCAGACGCGCTGGCCGAGCTTGCCAGCCGCCGCCCGGTGCGGCTGCGGTTCCTTCCGTTCCATACGCCAGACGATGCGGAAGCATCGAAGCTGGTCATGGAACGGCTCAGCGGCAGGCTGGCGGGCGGAAGCTCGGCCGAGCTGGCCGCCCCTGGCGATGACCCCCAGCAAATGCTGCTGGAGGTAAGCCGCTGCGATGCGCTGCTGGGCATGCGCCTGCACGCGCTTATCTACGCGGCGAACCAGATGGTTCCGATGCTTGGCTTATCGTACGATCCGAAGATCGACCAGTTCCTTCACCGGCTTGGTCTTGCGGCGGTTGGTACGACCGAGCAGCTCGACGCAGCCGCTTTCGCGGACAGCGCGGAGCAGCTGCTGGATAACGCTAGCGGCTGGAAAGAGAAGCATCGCGAAGCGATCGAACGATTAAGGCAACAATCGCAGCAACCGGCGCAACAAATTGCGCAGTTATTGCGTCATACCATATCGAGGTGATTTTCACTTGTCGAAACAAGTCCCAACGGTGCCGATTTACGGAATTCCATTCTCTAAGATGAGCATGGACGAGACGGTCAAGTACCTAACAGAAGCAATTGAACAGAAGCGCCAAACGCATGTCATTACGGCTAATCCGATTATGGTAATGTCGGCGGTTGAAAGCCAGGATTACTACAAGATGATGAGAAAAGCCGAGCTTATCGTACCGGACGGTGCGGGAGTCGTATGGGCGGCCAACTATGTGGGCACACCGGTGACAGAACGCGTAACGGGCTTTGACCTGTTGCATCGTCTTATGCAAGAGGGCGAAAAACGCAAATGGACAGCTTATTTGCTGGGCACTTCGCAGGAAGTGATTGAAGCAGCGGCCGAAAAGCTGCAGCTGCAATATCCGCAGGTTCGCATCGTAGGAGTTCGCAACGGATATTTTGGCGCCGATCAGGACGCTGAGGTAGTCGAAGCGATTCGGCAGGCAGCACCGGATTTACTGTTTGTGGCACGAGGCGCGGACACACAGGAGCCTTGGATTGCCAAATATAAGAAGCAACTCGGCGTACCCTTTATTATGGGAGTTGGAGGAAGCTTCGATATTGTTGCAGGAAAGCTGAAAAGAGCGCCAATCCTGTTCCAGAAGCTGCGTTTGGAGTGGTTTTACCGGTTATTACAGGAGCCGAAAAGGCTGCCGAGAATGTTGGTTTTGCCGAAATTCGTCGTGAAAGTGGTTCGCGATAAAGAAAACGTCAAGAAACCGCGTCCTACTACGTAATAACCTCCCAAAACCGTTGAAAATAAGTGAAAACGGGATTTGGAGTTTCTTCTTCTGTCGGAGTATAATTCACTTCGGTAGATAGAAAAAGGGGAGCTGCACAATATGCCAGCAGGCTTACTGTACACATTAGGATTTATCTTATCTTTAATAATAGCCTTAGTTATGACACCGCTTGTTAAAAAATTCGCTTTCAAGGTCGGAGCGATTGATAAACCGAATCACCGTAAAGTACATACGCGCATTATGCCTCGTATGGGTGGTCTCGGGATCTATCTCGCTTTTGCCATTGGATTCTTGATTCTTATGCCGTTCATTCCGGACGGGTTGCTGAACCAAGAAGGAACTAACCTAATCCGCGCCGTTCTTGTTGGCGGTACGATTATTATTTTGATCGGTGCCTTCGATGACCGCTTCGAGCTGTCGGCCAAGGTGAAGCTGGTGGCCCAAATCGCCGCGGCATGCGTAGTCGTATTCGGTTTTGGCGTCAAGATCGACCTGCTGAACGTACCGTTTGGCGCTACGATGCAGCCGATTGAAGCTTGGGTATCCATCCCGCTTACGATCTTCTGGATTGTTGGCGTGACGAACGCAATCAACCTGATCGATGGTCTTGACGGACTGGCAGGCGGCGTATCCGCCATTGCGATTGGCACCATCCTTGTGATGGCGATCATCATGGGGAATGTACCGATTATCTTGCTCAGCGTTTTGCTGCTTGGAGGTATTGTTGGATTCCTGTACTTCAACTTCCACCCGGCCAAAATCTTTATGGGCGACTCCGGTTCGCTGTTCCTGGGCTTCTGTCTGGCGATGCTGTCGATGACGAGCTTCAAGCAGATTACGATCGTATCGTTCGTAACTCCGCTGCTTATCATTGGCGTACCGCTGTCCGACACGTTCTTCGCGATTATCCGTCGCCTTGTGAATAAGCGTCCGATCTTTGCGCCGGATAAGGGACATCTGCATCACTGCTTGCAAGAGCTGGGCTTCAGCCACCGCAAGACGGTTCTTATCATCTGGAGCGTAGCAGCAGTGTTTGGCGGCTTTGCGATTCTGCAATCGACCGTCGTCCAGTCTGCCGCGGCGAACTGGATTACGTTTATCGTGATCTGCCTCGTGATCTTCAGCCTCCAGATTGGTGCGGAGCTTATCGGTATCGTAGACAAATCGCGCCGTCCGGTTATTAACTTCTTGAACCGTATGCTTCGCTCGAAGGTCGATGCAAGAAGCTCGAAATAATAGGCTATTATTTTATAAAAGGCAAGACCAAAGGGTTGTCCGATGAGGACAACCCTTTTTCTGTTTCTATTTTATATAGGTTCCTACATTAAAATTTCTTTATAATTCCAATCTGCCGAATGGACTAACATTTTGGGGCTAATGGACCGATAACAACAGTACAGAACTATTCTTCAACCGAAGATACAAGGGAGGAAGTAGATCGGAATCATACGGATGTACGTACAATCGACCTCTAATTGCAATGTCAACCAGTTGGAATCGTCGGCCATTTTCTTCGTCATTACGCTAACAGCCATTACATAAAGGAGGAACATCGTTTTGAAAAAGCTATTATCGCTTGTGCTGTCTCTGGCGCTTCTAATTACGCTGCTGCCGCCGTTTAGTACACCCCACAAAGCTTCTGCAGCGGGAACGTATTTCTTGTTCAACAACGAGATGTATACAGTTCTAGATGCACGCATGACTACCGATAAGTTAGTAACACTTACAGGTACGATTAATAATGTTGTAGGCAACTCCATCAGCTACAGTGTCTACAATATTAAGAGGAATGACGCGAGCGAGACTCCCGTTAAAAGCATTGAGAACCAAACGGCAAACATCAGGTTATCGGGTAACAATATTACCGTTAGCAACTTGGAGTTGTATCCGGGTCTAAACAAAATTACGTTCAAAGGGATCTATGGTACCTCTACTGTCACCGAATCTATCTACATCGAGTATCGCGATAATCCGCTGCTGTATGATTTGACTGCCAATATCCGCGGCGTTCAATATAGCATTCTGGAGGACGCAACAACGGTTCTTCAATCCCCTATGTCGGAAGGCAAAGACAGTGAAGATATTTCCATTAGTGGTGTAGCGCCAAACGCAACGAAAGTTGTTGTTGTCATGAATGGCAAGAGCTACGAATATCGGGTTTCCGATTCGGGAGATTACAAGTTTATAGCATCACCGCTCAATATTAAGGCGGGCAAGAACATTGTCACGATACGCGTCTCCAATGACAATCAGACCATTGAAACGACAAGGGAACTCGCGTTTTATAACGGTAGTGTTACCTTCTACGATGTGAATCTGACTGATGGAACAAGCACGGTTGACCTCGCACAAGGTCCGGATCTTTCCATCGATACAACAAGCACAGGCGATCTTACGGTAACGGGCAAGGCGATTGTTCCTGTGCAGCAGGTTTCGGATATCGCCGATATTACGTCGAGATTTATATTCGCGCCAGACGCTCAATTTACCACTACTCCAACAATTACGGTAAGCCGAACTACGCCGGATGCGGGAACCTATAAACCAACGGACAAATTTATAACCGTGGAGTTTTCTGCAAACCTTGGACCGATTAAATCTTTTACACCTGAAAAAAACTATTCCTTTAATCTAAAAGGTTATAACGTCGTAAAGAAGCAGACCGAGCAGTCCGATACGATGACGTTCAAGCTTCATAACAGTACCAAGCCCTACATTTACGATGTGAATTATTTGAATGGCTATACCTCCGATATGAGCACGAAGGGACCGCAGCTTCAGTCGCTCGTAGGCACAGATATTGAGAACGCTAATATCTTCGCGCTTCCGATGGGTGTCGAAGTTCTGATTGGCAACTATTCGTCTTTAACGAGCCCGTATACCGGAATTATGAGCCTAGCCAGTTCCTCAGGGGTTAAGCTAACGGACGGTTTTCAACAGCTCGGATTCGAACAGGTAGTTTACCGGAATGTTAACGGAGTATCGCGCCCATTCCTTCGCGTATTTATGGAAATATCTAAACTACCCGCTGCCGGCACGCAGGATCTGTATTTTATGTTGCAGAACGATAAGGATGGCATAAAGCATGCGACGGTAAAGCTGCTGTATGGTCCTTTTGCAAAGTACGACAGCATTTATGATGGTTTAATTATTAAGTATGATACAACTTTGGGCGATGATGCGGGGGAAGCATATTTGTTGGGTCAACTTGGTAAATTCGCCGGCCAGTTCTCCAACATTGCTAATGAAAGCGAGATCGTATTTTCGAATGAAGCGACTCCTACCAAACCGCAAACCGTATTTTTCTATTTGAACAATGTTGCAATCGGTTTGGCTAAGAATTCGTCCCCGTCTGCATTCAAGATAGATTCCGATGACGAGGAACTTGCGTTTAACATCTTGAACAAGACGGGCGAGAACACGATTCGTATTGTATATACCACGGCGAAAAACAATTACGAGAATACGATCAAGTTTAATATCGTACCGACTAATTTACCGTTAATTCCGGCTCCGAATACAGATGGGGTTTATCCGTACAGTATGAGCAGGACTGCACCTTTAGCCAACGATCCAAACTTCACAAAGGTATCTAGCTTCTTCTCCACAAAGGAAGCTCAGATGAAGGTATATGGTACATTTGCTTTTATTGACCTAGGCGAAAGACCGGATCTTATCCAGAATAAAGTCGATGCTCTGTCAGGGTCGAGGTTCAATTACATTTTGCAAATTAGCTCCCCTAATTTTAAGAGCGATATAGAATGGGATTTATCCAAGGAATTCACCGTTGTGTCTAACGGCGCAGGGACAATAGTTAATCAAAGTGGGCCTGGCAAAGACACCAAAATACCAAATCTAGACGTGTTCTATAATGTGGACGGAAAGTATTTCTACTTTATCCTAGACAAGCAGGAAATTCCGGATGACGGTAGCTCGCAAATCTATTTATTAACCGTATTTAATTCCGGAAAGACAGGCCCTCGTGCAACTTATCGTTTGCAGGTGGATCCGATCGCTATTCCGTATACGGTACTCTCGCCAGTGCTTGAAGAACGGAATTTGAACCAGAATTACGTAGATGTCATCATTACATCTCCCGGTGCGGAGACAATGACCATTAACAAGCTCGCCGCCAAGAAAGTTAATTATCTGGATTATTCCGATGATCCGGTTAATCCGACCCCTATCGAAGCATTCAAGGTGCGCGTAACGGGCATAAAGGAGAACAAAGAAACGGCTATACCGATTGTGATTACGAGAGGTAAAGACAAAATTACAGATACGCTTAAAGTAAATTATCAGCCGGCGAATATTCCGGGGGCGCAGTACACAGAAACGATGGCAAGCTCTCACAAAGCCTTTAACGGAAGCCTGGCGCTTACTTTCCCGAAAAACACAAAACTGATCCGTCCGTCTTACAATTCGACATCCGGGAATTCCAGTCAAATCTATAGCGGCAACCAACTGCTGTTCGGTATTGCCAATCCTACAGACGGTATTGTCAATCGTTACGAATATCGAAAGCAGCCTGCAGATTTTTGGCTGGAAAATCAAACGGGCAGCTACATTATGGGGAAATATTTCTCAGAACGGTTTATTAAGGTTAGTCCACTCTTCTGGATAGACGGAGGACAGGCAGATGACAATAGTACGCCTGTTTATGACCCCATTACGTCGGGATTAGATCCATACCCGTATCAGATGGTACAGGGAGATCCGGACAAGCAATTCTTTTTAAGACGGAATAATAACAAAGAAGTAATCCCTTCACAGGTTGGCTCGCTTACTTTATCTTATGATCCTAGTATTTCGCAAGGTTCAGGTACAGTAGTTACTGTATTCCGTTACGATCCGGTTGAAGATTTGTGGGAAAATATCGGTGGTACGGTGGATGAAAAGAAGCATACGATCAAAGTTCCATTCAGCAAGTTCGGTTACTATGTGGTAAGCAAGCTTACTTACGGCTATAACGATATTAATGATCATCCATACGCACGAGAGGCCATGGAAGCGATCTTCTCTAAAGGGATTATGAATGCCTTTGATCCAACCGGTATTTTTGGTGCTGATCAATATGTAACCCGCGGCGAATTTGCGCGAATGATCGTTAGGGCGCTCAACATTCCGCTTAATTATGCGGGAACGCAGCATTTCAGCGATGTCTTGGTGGACACGAACATTAATCCAAAGGCACTGTATGACTATCGCTTTATCGAAACGGCGGCAAGAGCCGGGATCGTCAGAGGCACGCAGCCAAAGAGCTTCCAGCCTGAATCTAGCTTGACACGTCAAGATGCTACGGTTATTCTGGCTAAGGCGCTTAACCTGAAGCTGGAGACGAATGCGTCTAAAGCGAAAGCGGCTCTGGATAAGGCCTTCAAGGACTCTGGAAATGCAGATTACTATGCTATTCCTTCTATTCTAGCAATACAGAAGAAGGGCTTTATCCAAGGGTCAATGATTGATCCGAAGGATAAGAAGGCAGGCTATGTATTTGAGCCAAGAGCAAGACTGCTGCGGAGTGACGCAGCAATTATCATGGCCAAAGTCATGGCGAGCAACAAAACTTTGCCTGCAATATACGCGAATTAATGGATAGAGCAGCTGGGCTCTTTGCCGAGCTGCTCTGCTTTTCCTTCTATTAATTTCTAATGTAAGTTTATCCAAAGTAAGTTTATCCATGGAAAATGTTTTGCAATGACGAGATTGATAGGCCAAGCTATACTAAGTACATACCTAGGGAAGGGTAGCAATACATAAACAACCGAATCGAAAAATTCTCAGAACTTTTTTTGAACTGAGCGCAACTTTTTGAGCTACTGTGCGTTTAATTACATGACATTGCAAAATGCGGAGCATGTAGTGCCTTGGGACTACTATTATTTCTCGAAGTGGAATGATTTCTCAACTTCCTCTTTACGCTATGGTTAGCCCATTGTATAATGTTAAAGTGGTAGGTCTTCTCTAGTAATATATTTATATGGTTTTTTCGTTAGTTTACGAGTTTCTGCGACATGTTCTTACATAGGGTTGAAGCATGGCAGCAGACATCATTTATATTTTATTTTACTAATTTATGCTCTTAACTCGGGGAAGGGGGTGAATCGGCTATGAGAAAAACGAGCAATTCATTATCTACACAAAACTCTCAACAACCGAAGGTATTTAGAGGAGGAGAAAAAAAGGTTATGAAAAAAAGTTTACTTTCGCTGGCACTCGCTGGCTCCATGCTTTCCGCTTTGGCAGTTCCTGCATTTGCAGCTACACCATCTGATGTAGTGGGCAAACCTGTACAATCCGCAGTTGAGCAACTTACTGCACTGGGTATCGTTAATGGCTATGCAGATGGTACTTACAAACCGGATAACACGATCACTCGTGCTGAACTGGCTAAAATCGTTATCGTTGCTACTGGCAACGAGAGCTCTGCAAACCTGATGGCTAACACAGCTCCTGCGTTCAAAGACGTTAAAAAAGGCGTTTGGTATACTGGTTATATCAATGCAGCAGCTGCTAAAGGCTTCATTCAAGGTTACAACGGTAAATTCCGTCCTAACGACACTATCAAGTTTGAGGAAGTTGTAGCGATCCTGGTTCGTGCTCTTGGATACCAAGACAAATACTTGTCCGGTTCGTGGCCATACAACGTATTGCTGCAAGCTGACGAAGTTGGTCTCTTCGACGGTGTTGACGCAGCTAACGGCACAAACGCTACTCGTGGCGTAGTTGCTGAACTGACATCCAACACTTTGGATAAACAACTGGTTTCTTACAATGCTGACGGCGACCTGGGTTACCTGTTGGTTGATACTGATGGTGACGGCAAAGGCGACGCTGCTAAACTGTTCATCAGCAAACTCGGTGCTTTTGAACCATCTAACGTATTGACTTCGGGCGCGCTGAACTCCAGTGGTCAAATTAGCCTTGGTGGTAAAAGCGTTGCAACTGCTAAGGACTTCTTCGTTACTGGCGGCAAAAAACTGTCTGAACTGTTGGGTCATACAGTTAGCGTTCTGAAAAATAAAAATGGTGAAGTTATTGCAGTAACTGATGTTCAAGATGCTGCAAAAATCGTTAATGCTTCTACTGATGTAGATACAATTACGCTTGGCTCTACAACTCCTGCAGTTCCTGTTGATCTTACATTCAAAGTTAACAATGGCGCTACTTCTTACACAGCTACTGCGGGTGTGAAAGTTTATGTGAACTCTGTTGAGCAATCTTTGCCTTATACATTTACTAATGACCAAGATGTACAACTGCTGCTGAATAGCAAAGGCGATGTTCAAGCTATTCTTGTAAGCACTTGGAAATCCGACAATGTATTCAAGGAAGTAGTTTCCTACTCCACATACAGCAGAATCATCGGCAAAGACGGCTATTCCGTTAAAGTGGATGCTAACACAGCAATCACTTTGGACGGCAAAGCGGCTAAACTGTCTGACCTGAAAGAAAACGACATTGTTAACTACGTTGTTAATGGTGACACTGCTCTGCAAGTAGTTGCGACTCGCAACGTTGTAACTGGCAAACTGCAAGCTGTTGGTAATGACGGTAAAGGTAACGCAACTTACACAGTTAATGGCACAACTTACACTCAAGCTGGCACTCAAGTTTCAGCTCTGACTGCATCCAACATTGGTACTGAGTATGCATTCAACCTGAACAAAGACGGCAAAGTAGTATTCTATGCTAGTACTACAGCTGTTGCATCTTCTAACTTTGCAGTAATCCTTGATGCAGACCATACTACTAAATATTCGATCATCGATAACGGTATGGTATCTGAAAAAGAATACTACAAAGTAGTTTACTACTCGCTTAAAGACAACACTAAAGTAACTGCATACACTAAAGATGGTGACTATGCTAAGAATACTTTGGTACCACTGAAGACTGACAGCAACGGTCGCTTAACTCTGGTTAGCCAGGCTGATGTTGATGCTAGTCCAACTGATGACATCAAAGTGGTAGATGTTGCAACTGATTTGACTGGTACTGCTGTAACTGCTGTTGATTCGTCCAAAGTAACTGCTGGTACAACTTACCGTTTGGACAGCAACACTGTTTACCTGAAATTGGGAGTTAACACTGGTACTCCAGCTGACTCAACTGTAGCTGCAGGTACTGCTGCTGACGTAACTAAAGGTGCTTCGATTGCTGTTCGCTCTAGCGACACTGGCGTTGCTCAATACGTAATCGTTCTGGGTAGCGGCTCTGTAGACCAATTGGCTCAAGCTCAAGGTCTGTTCATCAGCAAATCCATGACTTCTACATCTACTAATGCTGCAGACAATGTTTACACTATTAAACTGAATGTTAATGGTGAAACTAAATCGTTCAACGTAGATGCTACAACTTATGGTAGAACTTACGCTGATAACGATGTTGTTACATTGACTGACGCTCCTGCTACTCAACCAGGCGCGGGCGACGGTAAATACGATGCTGCGGCTATCGTAAATGCTAAAGCTACTGGCGTGACTGTGACTGACATCAGCGGTAAGAAATTCACAGCTGTTGGAGCTGCTAAACCGTTTGTAGCTACAGCTGCTACTCAAATCTTCATTAAGAAAACAGACGGTACTATTGAAGTTTCGAACTTCACAGACGTACTTGTTGCTGCTGACAACTATGGCACAGCTCCTGGTAAATACGAAGTTACTGTAGTAGGTAGCGGTACTTCTTACAACGGCAACGACGAAGCTGGCGTGATCCTGATCACTGCTCACTAATAGCTTATTCGGAACCAACTTGAAAGCTGAGAGCTTGCTCTCAGCTTTCTTTTTATTTTCTGTGGAATCGTTCATACATAGTTCATATAAACACGTTATAGTTACTTATATAGGCGGATTCTGGGTGAAGAGGGCGAAACATTTTTGAAAGTGCCGAAACTTATAGGATTCCATTCTCGTCTATTTAAGTAAATCTAATTATACGGAGTGAATGTGACAATGCGGAAAAGCTTTAAAAGATCGACAATGCTCGTATCTCTCTTCGTCGCTTTTGTAATGCTACTAAGTGCCATTCCGGTATCTTTCGCGGCTGCGACAACGGCATCATCGGTTAATAAGAAGGTGTACATATCGGGTAACTCTTATGTACGGCTGACGGATGCCAGCCTAATCCCAAGTGTTAACGGTGCTACGGCCAGCTTTACTTTTGAATTTTATAATGGAAGCAGTACTCCAATTAATCTTGTTGATTACTGGGCAAGACTGAAAACAAAAAGCGGTACGAAGTATACACTTACGCTGTTAGATAAAGCAAGCAAGAAAACAGTTAGTCCAAAGTCTAGTACAACGCTTACTTTCTACAGTGCAGTAGGCTCGAAAGTAACGATGGATCAACTCATTCTTAACTTTGTGAAATTTGATTTCTCTGTTTCTGGCTATGAGAAAACAATTGGACAATTCACATTCCCTGTTGGTTATTCAAATGATGTAAAGGCTGGCGGCTATCGTGCTGTGAAAATAGGCGGTTCCAGCGTGAACATGCGTGTCAATAAGACAACAGTGGGTAAGACTGTGGATAATTATACAGTTAACTTGACTTATGTTGCTCGGAATACAAGTCAGTTTGGAGTTAATCTCCCAGAGTATAATTACTATATCAAGACAGCAGTAGGCTTATATAAACTATCCTTGAAAGACACAACAGATCAAAATTTGCTTCTGGCACCATCAGTACTTAATACGATTGAATTGACGGGTACTATTCCCAATACTGTCTCAACATCGAACTGGAAATTCATTGTAACCCAAAAGGTAACTGCTGCAGAAAATACGCAAATAGAACTACCGGTAGTTTCATTCGTAACACCAGTATCTGTTGGCAATACAAGTACAGGTACTGCAAAACAAAGCTTTACGGATGCCAATGGTACTTATAATGTAGAGCTTCAATCCGTGCAACTCATGCCTTGGAATAATGAAGATAACGTAGTAGCTAAGCTAGCTGTGAAGAACAGTAGCTCGACATATCTGCCATTACCTGAACTTATTGGAACAATGGTTCTTGATGACTCTATAACATTGACTAGCCAGACGGTTAAAAATGCTGGTGATATCAGTATCGCACCAGGTGCTACAACGACAATAACTTTTATCGGTAAGCTACAAACCAGTTATAACTGGAAAAAGTTTAAGCTACAACTGAATGAAAAATCCGATAAAGATACGGTAGAAGTAGCAGAAGTAACAAAATCTGATGTTACCCCTATTTACTCGGTATCAGCGGGTAATGTATACACACAAAAATCAATTGGTTCGGAAATGGGCGTTAAAATAATGGATGTTCGTACGTACAGTGGTGATACAAATGATCTGTATGCTGTTTATCTCGATGTTACGAACAACCAGTCTAGAAGTAAAACAATGCCACAATGGACAGGATACTTTAAATCAGCAAACGGTAACTATTACGATGCTACTTTTGTAAAAACGGCTACGACAATCACCCCAGGCAATAAAGAGCAGGTCATCGTTTATACACAGCTTCCTTCTAATGTAAGTCGTGAAGGTCTGCAATTATTAATGGGTGAGGCAATTGATGCTAATGGTTTGTTGAAAGGAACTACAGGTTCTCCAACGGGTTATATCAGAGGTGTATTGTTTGGTCTGCCAGCTGAGAATACATCTATGAAAAGTAAAGGAATAAAAGTTGGACCTTACACGGTAGATCTCAATCAATTTAGTATTTTTGTTCAAAATGAATTAAATGTCGTTATCAATATGGCTAGTACAGTTAAACGCGATTACAATTATGAAGGATTTACACAACCGAAGCTGCAATTTGAGTTGGAATACGAACCTACAGGTGATGTGCTGTGGACGCAAAATGTGAGTCTTGAGAGCAAAGCGGATAACAGCTTGCAATGGAAAGTCGGCAATAACATGAATGAGATTACTCAAAAGCAAACAGAGAATAAATATTGGAGCAGTTATACATTAAACGTCTATGAAGTGTTTAATGGGAACAAGAAGAAGCTATTCTCCAAAGATGTGAAATTTGCTCCTTCATATAACTGGTTAGATGAAACAAACAACTGATCTAGTTTATGAGGGAATTTTAAAGCAAGAAATAACTGGTTAATCCCATTCAAATCTAGTATCTTATTAAGAGATACTAGATTTGGTTGCGTAATAGCGTAAGAAAGGAGCTTGTCGAAGTGAAGAAGTATGCACTACGGATTGTATTGACAGTTGTTCTTGTAGGAGCAGGCATTATTGCCGGGGTGAACTGGCCGACAACCCTTGAAGCGGAATCAAATGCGGCTGTACCAGGTTCTGCCGATGATCCGGTTGTAACCAAAAGCTATGTAGATGAACAAATTGCAAAAGCAGGCGGATCTGGCGGTGGAACAACGCAGCCTGAAACGGGCGGCGGCAGCGCAAAGCTGGAGGTTGTATCCGTTCCTAATGGAAAAACCCTCATTGCAAATGAAGGCACAGAGGTCGTTGTACGCGCGGGCAAAGCGATCGTATATACGACAGATTCTAACGGTATTGCGGACTTGACCGATGGCAAAGATTTAACTAACGGTAAATCCATTCCGGCCAACCATCATATCTTGTTCCCTCGCGCTGGACGCGGCGTGACAACGGACCCTTCTTATACCAAATCGTTAACACTGCTTGTTCGCGGCAGCTACGTTATTCAATAAGCTTGGATGTTATAGAACATTTTACCCGAACAGGCAATAGGTTATACGCTTCAAACTTGCCGGAAGGACACACAATAAAGCCACGTTCCTAATTCAAATGGAGGTGTTCTTATTATGAGTCGTTCCAACAAAGTTGTCGTTCCAGATTGCAAAGCTGCCCTGAACCAAATGAAGTATGAGATTGCTGCCGAGCTTGGCTTATTTGCTTCTCATGGCGTCAACACGGGCGCTGACACGGAGTTTGCAGGCGAGCTTGGAGGAGTAAGCGGCGGCACTCATATTCAATGGAGAGAAGTGACGAGCCGTGACGTTGGTTCCATTGGCGGCAGTATTACGCAACGTCTTGTTGCCCAAGCGGAAAAAGTATTAAACGGTTATTCTTAAATCTTAACAAAAACTGGTATCCGTTGACACCAAGCGACATTTTCGGTATTATACTGTTTTAGAGAGTTGTCTAACAACCTTTTCCTACGGGAAAAGGTTCATTTTTTGTGTAGAATGTCTGCACTTATTTCATACTAGCTGTAGGAGGTTGATACGGATGTCTGTAAAAGGTCGTCATTTGTTTACATCAGAATCAGTTACAGAAGGCCACCCGGATAAGATTTGTGACCAAATCTCGGATGCTGTTCTTGACGCGTTTCTGGAAGCGGACCCTTACGCTCGCGTAGCTTGCGAAGTTTCGGTTGCAACTGGTCTTGTACTTGTTATTGGAGAAATCAGCTCCCGTGCTGATTATGTCGATATTTCCGCTATTGCTCGCCGTACAATTAAAGAAATTGGTTATACGCGCGCAAAATACGGTTTTGACTCCAGCACTTGTGCGGTGCTCACATCGCTTAATGAACAATCCGCGGATATCGCTCAAGGGGTTAACGCTGCGCTTGAGAGCCGCGATGGTAAGGACGTTCAAAAGGAAAACGAAGATATCGGTGCCGGTGACCAAGGCCTGATGTTTGGTTTTGCAACGAACGAAACGCCTGAGCTGATGCCTTTGCCAATCGCATTGTCGCATCGCATTGCTCGCCGCCTGTCTGAAGTTCGTAAGAACGATACGCTGGGCTACCTGCGTCCGGACGGCAAAACGCAAGTTACGATCGAGTACGTGGACGGTAAACCTGTTCGCGTAGACACAATCGTGGTATCGACTCAACACGCTGAAGAAATCTCGCTGGAGCAAATCCAAAAGGATATCCTTGAGCATGTTATTAAACCGGTTGTTCCTGTTGAATGGCTGGATGAGCAAACGAAATACTTTATTAACCCTACAGGCCGTTTCGTAATCGGCGGTCCTCAAGGCGATGCTGGTCTGACAGGCCGCAAAATCATCGTTGATACTTACGGCGGTTACGCTCGTCATGGTGGCGGCGCGTTCTCCGGTAAGGATCCAACGAAGGTTGACCGTTCCGCAGCTTATGCAGCTCGCTATGTAGCTAAGAACATCGTTGCCGCAGGTCTGGCTGACAAATGCGAAATCCAATTGGCTTACGCGATTGGCGTAGCACAACCGGTATCCATCAACGTTGACACTTACGGCACTGGCAAAGTAGCAGAGGATGTTCTGGTTGAAGTTATCAAGAACAACTTCGATCTTCGTCCAGCCGGCATCATCAAGATGCTCGACCTTCGCCGTCCAATCTACGCTCAAACCGCTGCTTACGGTCACTTCGGCCGTACAGACGTGGATCTCCCTTGGGAGAGCGTGGACAAAGCCGAGAAGCTTAAAGCTGACGCGCTTGCTGCAAAGTAAGCTCGCCTACGCTTGAAATTAAGCCCTGAATCTTCGGATTCGGGGCTTTTTTGCTGTCATTTTTGACTGGAAAGTGCAACCTTTTTATTTCTCGCCTCGACTAATACCGTGTCAGCCTAAATTTTTCTAACAGATTTGCCGACAAATAGGGTACAAGTGTATTTAGCTGGGGAGTGATTGCGGGAAATGTTAGTGCGAAGCCGATTAAGTTCTATGATAGCTGTCTTATTAGTGCTCCAATTATTTCTCTCGGGGTGGGCAACGAATACGACGAATGTGGTTCATGCCGCATCAAGCGGACCTATCGTTGTAGGCATGAGTCCAGCGGACAATGCAACGGGGATTACGCCACAGAGTGATCTTACGCTGACTTTTGATGAGGCTGTTACAAAGGGCTCGGATTCAGCGGTTATAACCATCTATAACTACAACACCAGTGACATTGTCGAAAGCATTCCGATGGCATCCTACAAAATTAGACTTGATGCAACAGGACGGGTAGCTACGATTAATCCCGACGCCGTACTGAACGTGAATACGGACTATTATGTGTTGATCGACTATGGCGCTTTTGCCAATGTATCCAATGGTGCTTATTATGCCGGAATATCCAGCGCAGCAGCTTGGAATTTCAGAACCACTTCTGTTGTGGATACAACAGGACCATCCATTACGTTAAAATCTCCGGATACTGGCGCCACACAAGTGCCTGTGGATAGTAAGGTGATCATCCAATTCAATGAACCCTTATACGCGGCTAGCGGTTATGTGACGCTCAGCAGCGTGACGGATACCAAAAATATTCCCGTAACCTCAAGCATGGTGCAGGGCAGCGGCACGAATACCATTCGAATCACGCCAAGCGAACCGCTGGATTCCAATGCAGATTATACAGTTACAATTCCCAGAACGGCCTTTCAGGATGGCGCCGGGAACGCGATAGAGACCGGAGGAGCATCCTATGTAAGCTGGAGCTTCCACACCGATCTCGCTCCGCTTAATATTGTTTCTGTTACGCCGGCCAAAAATGCGACTTCTGTGTCCGTATTGACGGATATGCTCACAATTAAATTTGATCACAACGTGGCGGCGGGAACAGAGAAATATATCGAAATTAAAGACGTGAAGAACAATAATACTTTTGCGCGAATCAAGACAAGCTCCGCGCAGGTCGCAATCAACGGAGCAACGGCAAGCATTACACTGCCGGCAAGTCCTAGATTTAGCGCGAACTCGTCTTATTATGTACTTGTTGATAATGGGGCATTTATTGAGACGGATTCCGGATCCAATTATCCTTTCCCGGGGATTTCCAATGCTTCCGCGTGGAGCTTTACTACCGGGTATGGCAATGATACGACAAAGCCGGCCTTAAAAACCCTTTCGCCTCAAGCTGGCGGAATACTAACCGCTACTACGGGCAAGCTTGTTTTGACGTTTACGGAGCCTGTATTCCAGGATAGCGGCACGATCGAGATCCGCACGGTAACGGGCGGCACCTTGTTCCGTTCCATTCCGGTGACCTCGGGCCGTGTATCCGGCGGCGGAACAGATACGATTACGATTGATGCAACCAGCGCTTACGGAGGCGAGGTTGCAAAAGCTTTTGTCAACAATACCTCTTACTACGTAACCGTCGGAAGCCGTGCTTTTAAAGACGGAGTAGGATTGTATTTTGACGGATTAACAAGCTCGTCGAGCTGGAGATATACCGTAACGCAAGATAATGTGAAGCCGACCTTGGCAGCAACTTCGCCAGCTAATAATTCCGTCTCGGCTGACCCTAATGCCGCCTTGTCTGCAACGTTCAGCGAGGCTGTTCAATCAGGGGACGGTCAGATCTGGATTCAATGCGTCAGCAACACAAGCAGTACATGCGTTACTCCGCGAGTTGGAACATCGGTAAGTGTAGATCCGTTAAACAACAAGAAGCTGATTATCACGCCCGTTCAAGCTCTTCAAGCGGGTGCCGTGTATTATGTCGTTATTGAACCTGATGCGGTAACCGATCTTGCGGGCAATGCTTATTACGGCATTCAGAATGAATATCAATGGACATTCAAGACGCTTGGCGGCGATACGACGGCTCCGGCGATAGCGAAGCTTGAAGCTAACGGATCAACGATTATAATGACCTACAATGAAGATTTGATGGAGAATTCGATCCCGACGGCTGGCAGCTTCTATATTACCGTTGACGGGGCTTACCGGTCGGTTACCGGCGTGTCCGTATCGGGACCAAAGGTTACGCTGAACTTGTCCAGCACTATTGTAGACGGCCAGCAGGTAAAGCTTTCTTATACCAAGCCATCCGTTGCAACGTCCGGCATTCGCGATCTCTCGGGCAACCAGGCGTTAAGCCTTGCTTCCCAGACGGTTACAACCGCCGTGGATACAACAAAACCTCAACTGACTGGCGGGACGGCAGCAGGCGGTATCGTGACTTTGATCTTTTCGGAAAATTTGGCTTCGGTCAGCAGCTATGCTTATTATCAATTCAGTGTCTACGTCGGAAGCAATTACTACACGCCTACCTCCGTATACAGCACAGGGAACAAAGTTATTCTGGCGATTAACGCGTCGATAGACTCAAGCGCAAGCGTTAGAGTCTCTTATAGCGCTGGTTCTTATCCGCTGCAGGATGCGGCAGGCAATAAAGTGAATGACTTCAGCAGCTATGCGCTGACAGGAACGGGAGATACATCGGCCCCAGCTTTACAGTCGATTGAAGCATCAGGTTCTTCCATCCTGATCTCATATAATAAAACGCTGGATTCCTCCAGAAGGCCGTCAACTAGCCAGTATACGGTTATCGTCAACAATTCGGTGCGCAGCGTGTCACAGGTGACGGTATCCGGTTCTCAGGTGCTCTTGTCGGTTAGTCCGGATATCCCATCCGGCTCGACGGTAAAGGTGTCCTACTCGAAGTCGTATACGGCTTTAGTGGATTTGGCAGGAAATGAGGCGGCGGCCTTTAGCAATGTAACGGCATCCGTAGGTAATGGGTCGTCTTCGGATAATGGTCTATACGGAGCGGTTGTGAAAGGAACGAAGCTAACTTTGTCTTTCTGGAAAACGCTTAGCTCGTCCTATGTGCCTTCATCAGCCTACTTCTCCGTGAAGGTGGATAACTCGGCAGATCCTGCAACCAATGTGACGGTTAGCGGCAATACGGTTGTGTTGACCCTTGCCAAAGCGCCTGGCGTTGGCGATTCGGTTACGATTACGTATTATGCGACATCTACGAACAGCTTGCGTACGTCTGACGGAACCCTTATTAGCAGCTTCACGAATGTGACGGTTGCCAATCAGACGACATTGATCGATTCACTTCCTGGCGGATATGAGGAGGCTAATGGCGGAGGCATTGGATTGACGCCGTCGATGGCGACGCAGACATCGGATGTCTCGCCAGCGGGTTATACGACCACTCGCTACACCATTCAGTCCGATAAGCTGTTGACAGCTTATACTTCTGCTAGAAGCGCGGGAATTAATAATGCGCGCGTAGTCTTTGAAGTGCCAAGCTCGGAGCGGGCAGCGGTTGTAGCCGTTCCGTTAACGGCATTAGAGTCGGCTTACCGTTCAAGCAATGGCGCATCCTTTGCTGTACAGTACGGAACAAGCTCGTACGAGATCCCGCTCAGCGCTCTAGCTTTCAAGAGTATGGCGTCTCTTATCGGATCAAGCTCCACAACAGGCAATCTTCTGATCAAGATTGAAAAAGGCAATAACTCAAAAACCAGTGCTTTAACTTCGGCAATCAGCAAAGCGGGGGCATCCCTCTTGTCAACGCCAATCACGTTCGAGACCTCGGTTGTAAATGGGACGACCGAAAAGACGCTTTCGGAATTTGGCGGTTATGTAAAACGGAGCTTCGAATCTCTTACTTCCGTGAATGCTACCAACAGTGCGGTAGTGTGGCTGGATCCGCAAACCGGCAAGCTGTCGTATGTACCGACTACATTCTCAACGGAGAATGGCTCGAACATGGTATCTTTCAAACGGAAAGGCAACAGTGCCTACGCGCTTGTGAGCGGCTCATCGAAGTTTACGGATATCGGCTCGCATTGGGCGGGTTCGACGATCAAGATGATGGCAAATAAATTTATTATCGAAGGACGTTCTGGCTCGACAACGAAGTTTGATCCGCAAAGCTCGATTACCCGGGCGGAATTCGCATCGTATATCGTGCGTGGTCTCGGACTTTCCGGTAACCGGAGCGAGGCTGCCAAGTATAAGGATGTGGCATCCGGAACAGCCGCAGCCGCTTATATCGGCGCTGCTTCCAAGGCGGGTATCGTAATGGGCAATACGGACGGCACCTTCAAGCCGAATAGCCCGATTACTCGTCAGGAAATGGCCGTCATGATGTCCCGCGCAGCGAAGGCTGCCGCGGTGACAATCTCACTGCCGCAGTCCGAATCGAGTTACTTGTCGAAATTCAGCGACCGGACAAAGGTTGCATCCTGGGCAAAGAGTGACCTGGCCAAAGCCGTATACATCGGCGTAATTACCGGCCAAACCGAAACCACCTTCGGTCCAACCAAAAACGCAACGCGCGCCGAAGCGATCGTGATGATCAAACGTTTGCTCGAGTACGTAGATCTCTTAAACTAACTTACTCTACCGAAAGCCCCGTCTAAGCGACGGGGCTTTTTGCGACTATCCGCCCAGCCATTCCCTACCTTAAAACATTAAGATTTTCTTATAGTCGTAACTTTTCCTACCCTCTAGTAGTCTATAATAGTTAGATTAATAGATTAGGATTAGGAGAGTTGCTATTACGATGAGTAAGTTACATAACAGCAAAGTTCGGCAGACGGGTAGTCTTGGCAAGAAAATCGCGGTTGTCGTAATCGGTGGTACATTGCTAGCACAGCCAGTCTCGTCCGCTATTTCTTTTGATTGGAATCCCCTCCAAGTTGGTACTGCGGCAGCTGCTACGGCAGAGCCGGGCCTGAAGCTTCTCCAGCAGTCGTATATTACGGCTGGCGCGCAAAGAATGGATTATTTGTGGACAACAACACGCAGCGGCAAAGCTGCTAAAGCCAATATTCATGTCATTGAAGTAGACTTATCAAATCCGTATGTCAGCTTGGACGTCATGAGCGGCAAGAACGATACGATCGGCAAGCTGAATACGGTAATGAACATGACGAAGGAAAACGGCGCTGTCGCGGGCATTAACGCCGATGTATTCGTCACAACAACCGAAGGCTCGCCAATGGGAGCGCAGGTAACAAACGGCACATTGATGACCAGCCCGATGCAAATCAAGGGCATGTACGCTTTTGCCGTGACAAAAGACCGCAAGCCGGTCGTAGACAGCTATACGTTTGACGGCAAGGTGACGTCTGCGGACGGCTCGAGCTTTGTTCTGGCAGGCCTCAACCAGTCTGCTTACGTGCCAGAAGGCGGTTCGTCGAATTACAGCCATGTTAATAGTCTTTATATCTACAATAGCGCCTGGGGCGGCGCGGAGCGTCCTAAGAACTCTTCCGCAACGCCAACGGAAGCATTGGTCGTAAATGGCGTCGTTGAGCAAATTTCTGAAGGCAAGCCGCTGACGGGGGCTATTCCGGCAGACGGTTATATTCTGCGCGGTCACGGCACTGCGGCCAAATTCATTGTAGAACATCTGCAGGTAGGCCAGGCGGTAACCTCCGATTACGCGCTCGTGTCGGCAACAACAGGCCAAAAGGTCGATCCTGCGTCCTTTGAGATGCTGGTAGGCGGCCATACGATCCTCGTGAATAACGGTGCGGCTGCGTCCTTCTCCCGCGATATTACCGGAGTTAGCGGCTCCTCCTACGTATCCCGTTCGGCGGTGGGCTACTCCAAGGACGGCACAAAGGTTTATCTGATTACAAGCGAGGACTACGGCGACAGCACGGGTCTGAACTTGAAGGAATTGCAGCAGGTCATGGTGAAGCTTGGCGTCTACAAAGGCATTAACCTTGACGGCGGCGGTTCAACCACGATGATCGACAGACCGCTTGGCGAAACGGCCGTGCGTCTTGCCCATTCCACGCAATACGAGACGACGCAGCGCAGTGTTGCCAATGGCATCGGCGTCTTCACGACAGCGCCAAAAGGCAATCTGAAGGGCATTGCCATTAGCGGCTCTAACATTCTTTTTGTGGGACAAAAGACCAGCTTCTCGGTAAAAGGTTATGATACTTACTACAATCCGGCTACGGTAGACGGCTCTAATGCTTCCTGGAGCAGCTCGGCAGCCGGCATCGGCTCGTTTAACGGCAATACGTTCACGGCTGCCAAGCCTGGATCCACGAAGATTACAGTCAAATCCGGATCGGTTACGGCAACTTACCCGGTTGAAGTCATCGGCAAGGATCAGATCGCCGAGCTGAAGCTCGACACGGCGGCAGGTGCTTTGTCGGCTGGCGCGACGGTCTCCATTCCCGTAAAAGTCACGCTGAAAAACGGCAAAACCTACAAGCTGACGGGAGACTCGCTGAAATGGGAGTTTACTGGCTTTACCGCAACAACAAGCGGCGATACGCTGACGGTTAATTCCGTAAACCAAGGGACAACAACAGGATACGCGGTGGGCCGTTACGACGGATATGCGACCATGCTTCCGTTCACGCAGGGCGGTTCCGAGAAGACCCTGGAGAATTTCGAAAGTGTTAACTATGCGATTAGTCCGCAGGTGACGCCAGCCGCTACAACAACGGGTAGCGTTAAGCTGGTGACGGATTTACCAAGCCAAACGTCGGGAAAAGCACTGCAAATTTCCTATGACTTTAGTGCCGGAACCGGTACTAAAGCGGTATATGCCCAGTTCAATGGCACCTCCGGCAAATCGGTGGATGGATCACCGGTATCGATGACCATGGATGTATACAGCGATAAGAGCCTGAACTGGCTGCGTGCCGAATTTATCGATGCGAACGGCGCTGTCCATCTGGTTGATCTGGCGAAGCAGCTGGATTGGACAGGCTGGAAATCGGTCAAGGCCGATCTGTCCGGCAAAGGAATGGCTTATCCGGTCAAGCTCAAACGCGTCTATGTGGTCACAACGCCTGACGGTCAGGACGAACGGGCAGCAACCGGAGCGGTAGGCCTTGATAACATCAAGATGCAGTATGCGGCATCTGCCGGAACTCCGACTAAAGGCCATATCGAAATGACAATCGGCAAGAAATCGGCCGTGTCCAACGGGAAAACAATCGCAATGGAGGTTGCTCCGTTCGAGACGGGCGGTACGACTTATGTACCGATTCGGTTCGTTACCGATGCGATGGGCGTGACGTTAAAATGGGACAATAAGCTCAATCGCGTTACGGTGCTGAATGGCTCCAAAATGCTTGAAATGGTCATTGGCAAAAAGGAAATAAATATCAACGGCGCGCTTTCCGAGACGGAAGTTGCTCCAATTATCAAGAACGGAAGAACGTTAATTCCGATTAGGTTATTTTCCGAAAAACTGGGTCTAAAGGTCACCTACGACAACAAAACGAAAAAGATTGCCATCGATTAGATGTGGACGAACGGCCGCCAATCTGTGTTATGATAAAGGGGAATAGCCTTTAAACAAGGTGAAACGGCCTCGCTGTCCTTGGGCAGCGGGGGACGTTTCATTCCGGAGAATTCTAAGCGCTATTTATAAGGTGAAACTTATATATTCTTAGAATTTATGAAAGGTTGCCGATTGTTTTGGACCAGCACATAGTTGATATTAATAATGTCATTACGAATGCGATCTCCGTCATGGAGGACAGCAAACTGCAAATTTACGAAATATGCGAATCGGCGCGCCAGGAGATGGAATCGCTCGGCCAGGAGCTCGAGATTGTATTGGCGGAGACGCTAACGACTATCGAACGAGTTGACCAGCTGGAGCAGGACTATCGGCGCGCACGCATTCGGCTGACTGAAGTTAGCCGCGACTTTGTTCGATATAAAGAAGAGGACATCAAAACCGCCTACGAGAAGGCCACTCAAATTCAGCTCGATCTGATGGTATACCGCGAGAAAGAGGCTTATCTGAAGACTCGCCGGGATGATCTGCAGAAGCGGGTTCGCAATGTGGAGAAGTCTATCGAGCGGGCGGAGACGATTGCCTCTCAAATTAATGTGGTGCTCCAGTATTTGTCCGGCGACCTGAATCAGGTATCGCGCATATTGGAGTCGGCGAAGACGAGACAGATGATTGGACTCAAGATCATTGTGGCGCAAGAAGAGGAACGGAAGCGAATCTCCCGCGAAATTCACGACGGACCGGCTCAATCTCTTGCCAATATTGTCCTTCGTACAGAAATTGTGGAAAGAATGCTTCTAAAGAAGGAATTTCAGCTGGTGCAGGACGAATTAATAGATTTGAAAGGTCAGGTTCGATCCGGACTGGAGGAAATACGCAAAATTATTTTCAACCTGCGTCCGATGGCCTTGGATGATCTGGGTCTTGTGCCCGCACTTCGCAAGTTCGCTCATGACTTTGAAGATAAGACGAAGATCCGCACGATCTTCGAGCTTAACGGTAAAGAAGTCAGAATGCCGTCAGCCATGGAAGCTGGGGTGTTCCGTCTTGTTCAGGAAGCGTTCACCAATGCACAGAAGCATGCAAGAGCATCCTTTGTAACGCTTGAGGTTGCTTTTTCGGCAGAGACGGTCACGATTGTGATCGTGGATAACGGCATTGGATTCCAGAGCGAGCAGGCGGAAGCACATGTTCAGAGTAACTCCCATTTTGGCTTGATTGGCATGCGCGAGCGTGTAGATCTTCTTGAAGGGAGGATGGAAATCGACTCAAAAATCGGACACGGGACGAAGATTATAATCAACATCCCAATTTCAGTAGAGAGTAGAAAGGAGTAAGATGACGATGAACCAGGCTGCGCCGACAAGTAAGCGCAAGATTAAAGTATTACTAGCTGATGATCACCAACTTTTCCGCGAAGGGCTTAAACGGATTTTGAACATGGAAGACGATCTCGAAGTTATTGGGGAATGTGGAGACGGCATACAAGTGCTTGAATTTTGCAACCACACGATCCCGGAGATCGTGTTAATGGATATTAACATGCCAATCGAGAACGGTGTTGTAACAACCGAGCGGCTAAAAACGATTTTCCCTGACGTCAAAGTTATTATTCTCTCCATTCATGATGATGAGAGCTACGTATTCGAGACGCTTCGCAAAGGAGCTACCGGTTACCTGCTGAAGGACATGGAGGCTGAATCTCTGATCAACGCGATTCGTTCCGTCGTGAACGGTCATGCTTATATTCATCCGAAGGTAACGGGCAAGCTGATCAACCAGCTGCGCCGCATGACTTACCTCGATGAGATGGGCGTAATCTCGGGCGCTGCGGCTGGCATGGAGCCAGGAGTTAAGTTTGTTGCTGGCGAGGACAATCCGCTTACTCGCCGCGAGGCAGAAGTCTTGCGTTTGATGGCGGAAGGCAAGAGCAATAAGATGATTGGCGAGTATTTGTTTATTAGCGAAAAAACCGTTAAAAACCATGTAAGCAGCATTTTGCAGAAGATGGAGGTTGACGACCGTACGCAAGCGGTTATTCAATCCATCAAATATGGCTGGGTAACACTGTAGCCGGGCAAGCTTGTTTTCACACGCGAAGTGCGCTCGTATAGCGCGCAAGAGGCGAGGGGCTCGATCGAAGGCAGACCAAAGCTGCATGCGAGAGGCAGGAACCCGGTGAAGAGCGGCCCGCCATCAGGCGACCCAAGTCAGAGCAGGTCTGGTTACAGGTACATAGTGAGTCCCGTGTCGTAGACGCGGGATTTTTTTGTGTTTGATGGGGACTTAAAGGTCCCTGAGGGATCTTAAAGTTGGCGAGGCGGCAGATTTGAATGCTGAAACGGGCAGTGTCGCGGGAGATAAGGTCCTTGAGGGACCTTAAGACTGCAAAAGAAGCAGTTAGTTTGGGGGTTAAGGTCCCTTAGGGACCTTAAGGTTAGCGAAGCGGCAGGTTTGAGTGCTGAAACGGGCAGTGTCGCGGGAGATAAGGTCCTTGAGGGACCTTAAGACGGCAAAAGAAGCAGTTAGTTTGAGGGTTAAGGTCCCTTAGGGACCTTAAGGATGTCAAAGTGGCAGGTTTGAGTGCTGAAACGGGCAGTGTCGCGGGAGATAAGGTCCTTGAGGGACCTTAAGACGGCAAAAGAAGCAGTTAGTTTGGGGGTTAAGGTCCCTTAGGGACCTTAAGGATGGCGAAGTGGCAGGTTTGAGTGCTGAAACGGGCGTGTCGCGGGAGATAAGGTCCTTGAGGGATCTTATCTCCGGCAATAACTAGCTATTGGTGTCGATGTTGAGAGGACAGAGCGTAGTAACGAACACGGGAGCTGCCGCTAGATGCTGAGATAAGGAACTTTTTTTCAACTAATTCGTGTAGACGCGAACGTGCTGCTTTATTACCGACCTTTAGCAGTTCCTTAACCTCTTGTGGAGAAATATGGCTCTGTTTTATAGTGATGTAACGCAGAATCTCCTTGTGCTGCAGAGATAGATTTGTGTCGGTCGTTAGGCTGTAAAGTTTGCCGAATAGCTGCTGAATGAATTGCTGACATTGGCGTGGCTTGCTCTTCACATCATCATAGGAGAAGCGGATAACGATCCAGTCGTCCAAGATAAGATGGTTTTGGCGCATGAGATTATCGGCAAATTGTCTGCGGTCAGCATCACGATGATGCGGACCGTAGCCATCGATCTCAAAACAGATCTTATATGGATCGCGTAAATAAGCATAATCTAGGAAACGCTGTCCGTCCTTGTAATCGTTAACTTCATATTCTGCATGCAAATGCTCCAAGTGACCTACTGCCGGGCACCAAACTTTTTCGAGAAATAAGTTTTCAGCATGCCTTACCTCTGTAAGCCTCCGTTTGCGTTCCCCGCCGCTGGAGGCGAGTTGAGATTGTAACCATGGTTCGTAGTGAGCCTCAAACACAAAAAGTTCCCTCCTTTGCAAAATAAAAAGCACACAGCCCTCTCCGTAATGAAACGGAAATAGAGCGGTGTGCTTCACACGCATCAATTATTTGTATTTATTCTACATCAGGCAGGGTGGCATGTCGATCGCACATTTTGTCACCCTTGTCCTTGTGTCCGTAACCACTGGGCGCATAACGGCATATATTGTCACAAAGAGGAGGTGGCCGACCTGATTGCGATTTTACTTCTTGTGATTGGCTGTTATGCTTTGGCCGCCGCATTGGTGCATGTGGCTTACAGGCTCAGGCGGGAGAAGAAGCGCAAAAGCAAGCATTATGTTCTGGTCGCCCATGATCAGCATATGAAGATGGAGATGCTTCTTCGACAGTTTTCTTCGTATTCGCGCAGAATGGGGACGGATGTTCAGCTTACGGTGGTAGATAGTCAGTCAGCCGACGAAACCGCTCAAATTGTAGATCGGCTCCGGCGCGAGAACGGGAATATTACGGTTTTTGCGGATGAAAGTTTGAAGGAACGAAAGCGCTCACAATCAAAGGATCATGCAGCGGGACTCATCTGGATGCTCCAAAACGAAGGAATTGTAAGCAAGCCGGATCAGGCTATTCTGGTTGATCTGCAGAATCCTTCGGATTTGTCGAAAATGCCGTTTTGAGCTATAATGGGAGTTAATTGGAAGCACGGAGTGAAGTACACCCCGGTGACGCGATTCGCGTCATTGAGGTGTGCTTTTTTGCGTGTGCGGGAGGCGTGCGGGTGAAGGCATATGTGTATTTGGTTTGTGTTGGCGGGACGTGGTCTGCTCAAATGACGATTGCGCCGGAGGTGGATCGGCTGTTTTGGATGGAGGAGGGGCTGGCTGAGGCCGCTGTGGTATTGGATGTGAGGTTAGGTAGGATCGGTAATAAAGAGAGAGGGCAGCGTGATGCGGTCGAGAAAAGGCTGAACGGGGAGCGGGCGGAGGAAGGATGGATATGGGATGAACCGCTGCCATTAGGGGATGCGGTTCGATGTGTGGAGCTTTGGGATTTGGCTGCCGGCAGTGTGGCCGGCAGCGCGGTTGGGCCGCTGGCTTCGCTTGCGGCCTGCGTGGA
This sequence comes from Paenibacillus glycanilyticus, assembly GCF_023715145.1. Taxonomy (GTDB): domain Bacteria; phylum Bacillota; class Bacilli; order Paenibacillales; family Paenibacillaceae; genus Pristimantibacillus; species Pristimantibacillus glycanilyticus_A. Next base: position 542,747 of record NZ_JAMBNP010000003.1, read on the forward strand.
GCAGGCGCGCCGCGAAGCTGGCGCGCCCAGGGGGCCGGGCAAGCAGTCTGCCCGGCCATGGGCGCGAGCCGCCGCTGACGCTGGCGGCTCTAGCCCGGGCGCCGCGCGCGCTGCAACTCGCGCGCGGGAGGCCATGGCGGCCGCTGCGCTGCGGGCCGCCGCGGCCTTGCAGGGCCGTGCGCTGCTTCGCAGCGAAGCGCACGCCCTGCTGGGCAGCGCCGCCGCCGATACTGGCGGCGCACTGCAGTTGGCGCAGCTGCTAGGCTGGCTGCGCCTTGCGGGCGCTGTCGCCGCCGAGCACGGCCGGCGGCGGCGCGAGTGCCGCTGCCGGCGATGCGGCAGCGGCGAAGCACGCATGCACCGCACGGCTTGCGCAGCGTGCGGGCGCATGTGCGCCTATTGCTCGGCATGCCTCGCCATGGGGCGCAGCCGCGAATGCGAGCTGCTGGTGCTTGGCATGCCAGCACCGTCGTTGCCGGCCGGCTCCACCTCGGCCGACTTGCATAAATGGCAGCTCAGCCCCGCGCAAGCTGCCGCCACAGAATCGGCGCTTCGGTTCATCGAAGCGCCCTACCAACCCCAATCCCAGAGAGAGTTCCTCCTCTGGGCCGTCACCGGCGCCGGCAAGACGGAAATGATCTTTCCGCTTGTCGAATCGGTCCTGCTCCGGGGCGGCAGAGCCTTAATCGCAACGCCGCGCCGGGATGTAGTCATCGAGCTGGATCCTCGTATTCGCCGGGCATTTCCAAAGGCGCGAGTGGTGACTCTATATGGCGGCAGCGAGCAGCGCTGGGAAGAGGGAGAGATTACGCTGGCAACCACGCATCAGCTGATGCGATTCCATCAAGCTTTTGATCTCGTCATTATTGATGAGCTAGATGCCTTCCCATACCACGGCGACCCGATGCTGCACTATGCGGCAGAAAAGAGCCGGGCGCCTCATGCGCCCAAGCTGCTGCTATCCGCTACACCGCCAGCCGAGCTTCAGCGCAGAGCAAGAAGCGGCCAGCTGCCGCATGCGAGAGTTCCGGTCCGTTATCATCGACACCCGCTGCCGGTACCGGCGTTGCTTCGTACGCCATCCGCCGCAAAGCTCCTTCAAGCGGGGAAACTGCCTAGAGCGCTGCTTGCTGCCCTAAACCGATCCCTCACACGAGGGGCTCAGTTATTCGTATTTGTCCAAAGAATCTCCCAGGTTGAGCCGATGGCCAAGCTGCTGAGCCTGTTGCTCAAGCAGCCCGCGGTCGAAGGCACTTCGTCCCAGGATCCGCTTCGAGCGGATAAAGTAAGTCGGTTTCGCAAAAGCGAAATCCGCGTATTGGTCACCACAACCATATTGGAGCGGGGAGTGACTATCCCGCGCAGCGACGTCTACATCCTTGATGCGGACGGGCGATTGTTTGACGAGGCATCATTGGTCCAGATGGCAGGCAGGGCCGGTCGTTCGGGTGACGATCCGAATGGCTTTGTTTATTTTTGCGGCAGGGAGCGTACCCGGTCTCAGCTCTCGGCCGTCAGCCAAATTCGCGGAATGAACCGGATTGCCGGCAAGCAGGGATATTTGCTTCAAGAAGGGCCTAACGTTCGTTCCTTTTGGAGACGCTGGTTGAACCGGTGAGGTAATCCGCCTAACGCACGTACTTCAAACCAGCCATACAAAACCTTAAGGAGGAATACCATGCGAAGTCTGCTCCGGCAGTTCTTTCAGCGCTCGACGCATGACATCCATCATGCTTTGCAGTGGCTGAGCACAAGCTCATCCGTATGCCTCTTCTGCGGAAAAGAATCAAGCAAAACTTTCCTATCCCGGGCATCTCACAGCGCAGGAGGGCTCCAAGCTTATCTGTCCTATCTTCCTGCTTCGTTCACGCAATCGCTTTGCTCCTCATGCCAGGCGGCCATTCCATGGCTGACGCCAATCAAATGCCGCATTTGCGGCAGAGGCATCACCTGCCCGGATTGCATCCGCCTGCAGGATGCCAGCTTTATTGCCAATCGCAGTGCTGTCCAGTACAGCAGCGAGATGAGAGAGTGGCTGGCTCAATATAAGTACAGGGGGAATGAGAAGCTGGAGCTTCTGCTTGCCCAGATGATGTTTCCTGCCCTTGCAGCCATCACGAAGGAGGCTGTATCCCGAGACTCCTCTCCGCCGTTATCTAACACTAGCATTACCCCCGCTATTTTCTGGGATGCCCTTACCTTTGTACCGGTCAGTGCGGAGCGTGCAGAGGAGCGGGGCTTCAATCAGGCAGAGCGGTTTGCCTCCATTTTGTCCAGACCCCATCATATCCCCCTGTATGATCTGCTGATCCGGGAGCGGCATACCGAGAAGCAAAGCTTTAAGACCCGCGCGGAGCGCATGAAGGACACAAGAAGACTATTCCAGGCGAAGCAGGAGACGATGAACCTTTTGCAAGCGAACGTGAATCCATCTCGTCCCATCCGTCTTCTGCTCATCGACGACATCTACACGACGGGCAGTACCATTCAGGCCTGCGCAGCAGCGCTTCATAAGCAGGCGTCTAAACCGCTCGACATTTATGCCCTTACATGGGCGCGATCCTAGCGGCAAATATCTTTTGCAAGATTACTAGTGAAATAATTTCCTTAATCCGTTAAAATAAACCCTATCAACCTTTTGATTGCTGGAATGGGGAATCGATGATGAATGTAGATAATTGTCCTCGGTGCGGTAAGATATTCGCGAAAAACTTTCGCGAGGTCTGTCCTGCATGTATCCGGGAAATTGATAAAGAATACGAATTATGCTCCACTTACTTGCGCGAGCAAAAAGGTGCGGTCATAACGGAGCTGCACGAAGCAACGGGCGTTTCGATCAAACAAATTACGAAGTTTATTAAAGAAGGCCGGATTTCGCTCTTAAATGCCCCGAATCTGATGTATCCGTGCGAAGTATGCGGTACGCTCATTCGGGAGAATAACATCTGCGGCAATTGTCGCGCGCGTCTCTTGAAAGATACCCAGCACATGCATGAGGACGAAGCCAGAAATGCGGCTCACCGTGCGGAAGAGAGAGTCTCGTACAAAGGTATAGATAAGTATAAAAACAGGCAAAATTAATATTTTGACCCATAACTTGGCCTATTCATTTTCAAACTAGCCGAACCGATAATACTGTTAAAGGTTATCGGTTTTTTTTTATTGCGTAACTAAAGAGGTGATTATCCATGAAGATAAATGAAACGAATCGGATCGGCGCATATAACTACTACCAGAAGCAAATGGAACAGCGGGTGGATGGTGCAAATAAGAAGAAACAGAAGGATATCGTAGAGATATCCGCGGAGGCGAAGGAGATGCTCTCCACCAGTCAAACGAACAGTCCGGAGCGGCAAAAACGCATTGAAGAACTCAAGCAATCCGTATCTGAGGGAACGTATAAGGTTGATGCGGGCAAGCTGGCAGATAAGCTGCTTCCTTATTTGAAGGGTGATGAGTAGATGAACGAGCATATCCGTCAGATTTTACTAACCTTGCAGGAGCTGCTGGAAGCTCACCGGGAGCTTGTCCAGCATGCCAACGAGAAGACGGAAGCCATCCGCACGGAAAATGTCGAAGCCGTATCGCTCATTACAAGCCGCGAGAAAAAAAGCGTGCAGCGCATTGTCGATTTGGAACAAACCCGCCTGCTTCAGGTTGGGCGGTTTACCGTTGAGCAAGGTCTGCGCAACATGCGCTCCCTGAAGATGGAGAAGCTTATTCAAATGGTCTATCACGCGGAGCAAAAGCTGGAGCTTCAGCAGAAGTGGCGGGAGCTGTCCGCTGCGATTAAGGAGCTTCAGGACGTGAATACATTTAATCAGCAGCTGATCCGCATGAATCTGGAGTACCTGCAATTTACGCAGGACCTGCTCCTTGGTGCCCCGGAGGACGAGGTCACCTATCATCGCGCCGTGCAAGGAATGAACGTGCAGCGTGCTAGTCGCTATAATCTCAAGACTTAGGAAAAGAGGGACAAGATACGATGGCATCTACATTTCATGGTTTGGAGACCGCGAAACGAAGCATCTTCACAACACAGACGGCGCTGAACACGACGGGTCATAATATCTCGAATGCAAATACAGTCGGCTACTCCCGCCAACGGGTTAATTTTACGGCAGCCCGTCCTATAGAGGCTTATGGCTATTCGCACTCCACAGCTGCAGGCCAGCTGGGTACCGGCGTTGAGGCATCGTCCATTACACGTGTACGGGATAAATTCTTGGACAGCCAGTTTTACAGCGAGTATAAGTGGCTTGGCAACTATACCGTCCAAGGGGATACGCTCGAGAAGCTGGAAGCGATTGTGAATGAGCCAAGCGATACCGGCCTGCAGACGGTTATTTCGAATTTCTGGAACAGCTGGTCGGACATAAGCAAAACGCCGGAAAGCTCGGATGGTCGCGCCGTGCTCGTAGAACAAACGAAGGCTATGATGGACGCTTTTAACTATACATACAAACAACTAACCGATTTGAAGTCGGATTTATCGGAAAATGCTCAAATCAATCTGGATAACCTTAAGTCTATTTCAAGTACGATCGCTAGCCTTAACGGACAAATCCAGCGTATTGAAGGCATCGGCGATGATGCGAATGACCTTCGGGATCAACGGGATGCGCTTGTTGACGAACTGTCCGGTCTGGCCAACGTCAAGGTGTCTGATTTATCTGACGGTTATACGATTACAATGGGCAATATGACCCTGGTTGCGGGTGATTCTGCGGAGGGGTCGCAAGGATTAACGTTAGATGATATGACAACCGCCATCGAGAGCGGTGATCTGGATAATGGGGCAATATACGGTACGATCCAATCCCGCGACAAATATGTACAGGGGTACATGGAGCAGCTCGACCAAATGGCGAATACGATCGCAAATGGCGAGATGGAAGTCACGATTCCGAAAGGCTCGGTGCTTCCCGAAGGAACGGTTCTTAACGGGGTTACCTATACGGGGGCTAACCGTACTCTAACAGAGGATTTAACCGTTACGGTTCAAGGTCTGAACGGTTTGCATCAGCTTGGTTATACGATGAACGGAGAGCAAGGGGAGCCTCTGTTTACAGATGCTAACGGCAATACGGATAACTTAACAGCTGCTAACATTCAACTCAATCCGAAGATTGCAGCGGATCCAACTCTGCTTGCCACATCGATGAAGGTAACGATTAATGCAGACGGAACAGAGACGATCGTGGCGGGCAACAACTCGATGGCTGTTCTTATGTCGCAGGCACGCGATACGAAGTTCAGCTTTGATGCTACGGACAAGAATACGATTAACGGCTTTTTCCGTTCGGTGGTTGGCCAATTAGGCGTTCAATCTCAGGAAATGCAGCGCCTGCAGTCCAATCAGAAAGCGATTGTTGAACAGGTGGATTCACGCCGAATGTCTGTCAGCGGCGTATCGCTTGACGAAGAAATGTCAGATCTCGTGAAGTTTCAGCATGCCTATAACGCATCGGCACGGGTGATGACGGTTATCGACGAAACGCTTGATCGTATTATCAACAGCATGGGCCGCGTCGGCCTGTAATCCAATAGATAAAGCCGGAGGTGCAGCCACATGGCATTGCGCGTAACGCAAACAATGATGTCTTCCCAGATGCTTAGCAATATTACACATAACCTGAATAGTATGAGCAAGCTGCAAAATCAGATTTCTACGGGCAATAAAATAAGCCGGCCTTCGGATGATCCCGTTGGCATCACTTTCGCTCTGCGTTATCGCGGAGAGATCGCATCCAATGACCAGTATACGGATAATGCGGATGCAGCCATGTCTTCCCTTGAGTATATGGATACGACAATTGGTCAGGCAACCGATATTGTTCAACGGTTTCGCGAGCTGATTGTCAAGTCCTCGAATGGCACGCTTGAAGAAACAAGCCTCAAAGCTATTCAGACAGAGGTTTCTCAGCTTTATAACCAGATGGTTGAGATTGGCAACAGCCAATTCAACGGGAAGCAAATGTTTAATGGCGAGCAGACCGGAATTAAGCCGTACTCGACAATTGGTCTCGATCAAGCCCTTGATCCTGCGGCTGATCCTCCCCAAATGAAAGCATTCAGTAACCAAACGGACACGGGGAACATCACTTACGAGCTGTCGCCGGGAATGACCATGGAAGTGAATATGACCGGCAACGATGTGTTTGGCCAGCCCGTCGCGGATCCTAATGAAGAGAACAGCGATAATCTGTTCCAGCTTATGAACCGCGCTTATGGCATGCTGGAATCGGGAGATCAGACAGGCCTCAGCAATCTCCTTGGCCAGATTGATACGCGGATGAATACGATGCTTACGGCGAGAGCCCAGATAGGTGCAAGAGTCAATCGAGTAGAAATCGTACAGGGCAGATTGTCCGATGTGGATATCAATCTTCAGACCATGCAAAGGAACGTAGAAGACGTAGATATGGCCGAAGCGATTACGAATATGACAACCTTGGAAAACGTATATCAGGCTTCTCTAGCCTCCGGAGCCAAAATCATTCAACCAAGTCTCGTTGATTTCCTGAGATAGGACGGATTAGATGACGATAGGACATATTCAGATACATCAGCAGCCTGCTCTCATCGGTATTCAAGTAAGACCGGCAGAGCAGCGAATTGAACAGCCTCAAGCTACGATGGATATGCGCCAAATCCCAGCCAAGCTTTCAATTGAGCAGCCAATGGGGGTCCTGGAGGTTAATCAGGAAAGAGCTTGGGATGGTCTTGGACTAGCGAACAACCTGGAAGTTTCGAGCAGGATCTATTCGCAAGCCAAGGAGCTTGCTTTACAAGGGGTTGCAAGGCGCATGCAGGAAGGCAGACAGCTTGCCGATCTTGCGCACGTGAAGAGTAATCCGATTCCGGAGATTGCGAAGAACTGGCGGAAAGAAGGCCCGGAGCTTCCTGTCGCGGGGCCTGCCTCTATCGATAATGTAGATGTCAGCTTTACGCCGGGCAAGGTGCAAATCGAGGTTGAAGAAGGCGGCGTTGATCTGCGCGTTACGCCTAATCGTCCAATTCATGACTATACGCCGGGCAAAGCGGAAATTTACATGAGGCAATATGCTTCCGTGCAGATTACGCCGCCTAGCATAGATACCATGCTCTAATCGGATTTTACAAGCTGCATAGAATTAGGTTTAATAACTATAGGTCTCTTCAGGCCTGTAGTTTTCTTTTTATATACTTGAGATGAAGAGGGGATTAGCTTGATTACCTATCAATTCGAAAACGGAATACCGGGCTTCGAGCATTTACGGCAGTTTGTGTTGAGCGAGGTAGAGGGGGAATTGCCGGTCAGGCTGATGCAGTCTGCGGAAGATGAGAATATCGCCTTCCTGATCGCCAGCCCTTTTTTCTTTTATAAAGACTATGAATGGGATCTCCCCGAATCGGTCGTACAAGAATTGAATCTGACAGATGAGAAAGATATTGAGATCTGGTCGGTCGTTACACTGAGTCAGGATTCCAGTAAATCAACGATTAATCTGCTTGCGCCGATTGTTTTGAATACGGCGACAAGGCGTGGCAAACAACATATTATTCATGATCAGGTGTACAGCTCAAGAGCGCCTTTATATCAAGCCTAAGGAGGAGCGTTATGCTCGTATTATCTCGTAAGACGGATGAATCTATAATGATCGCCGGCAATATTGAAGTTGTCGTGCTAGGTGTCGAGGGAGAGACGGTGAAGCTGGGTATTCGCGCCCCTAAGGACGTTGAGATTTTGCGTAAAGAACTGTACGTCAATATTCAGTCTTCGAACCGTGAAGCGGCAAGCAGTATGCTTGCATTGAATGATGTAATCCAGCTATTGAAGCAAAACCGACCAGACAAATAAAAAAATAGAAATTTTTGTTTTTCCTCTATAAAAAATCTCGAATGCTGTCGATATAAATAGTAAGCGCGGGGGAGGGGCGGCCGACCCTTTCACCGTAAGCTTCCGCAAGGATGCGGAACTAACAGACATTCAGGGAGGAAATAACAATGCGTATTAATCACAACATTGCAGCTCTTAACACTTTGAGCCAGCTGAACAACGCTTCTAGCGCTCAAAGCAAATCGATGGAAAAACTGTCTTCCGGTCTTCGTATCAACCGTGCAGGTGACGATGCAGCTGGTCTGGCAATTTCCGAAAAAATGCGCGGCCAAATCCGCGGTCTGGACATGGCTTCCAAAAATGCTCAAGACGGCATTTCTTTGATTCAAACGGCTGAGGGCGCTTTGAACGAAACTCACAGCATTCTGCAACGTATGCGCGAGCTGGCTAACCAATCCGCAAACGGTACGAACACAGATACTGACCGTTCCGCTCTGCAAGACGAAATGAACCAATTGACTTCCGAAATCAACCGTATCGGCAATACAACTGAGTTCAATACTCAAAAATTGCTGAAAGGCGACGGATCGCAAAACCTGGCTAAGCTGGGCGTAGATATCGGCGCTGTTTCCACTGATACAGCTGGTACAGATGCTACTTCGACAGAAGCTAAAGTTACTTTCAATCTGGGTGCACTGGCAGCAGGTAATACTGCAGCAATTAACCTTAACGGTCAAGCATTCACACTCACTTTTGCAAACGGCGGCGGTACTGCTGGTGACACTACAGCTACAGCTACAGCAGCTACTATCGATATCGGCGGCGCAACTCTGGCAGCCGGTGACGATGCAGCGGTTACTAAATCCGCAGCAGATGCTCTGCAAAAGTTTATTGACAATAACGATACATTGAAAGGAAACTACAAAGTTTCCCAAAATGCTGCTGGCGACATCAGCATTGAAGCAGTAAAAGAAGGCGCAATGTCCGGTTCCAAAGGTACTATGAGCGTTACAGCAGCTGCGAACGTAACCTTTGGCGGTGGCTATGCTTCAGGTACTTCCGTTCAAGGTACAAACACTAACGCAACTGCTGCAAGCAAATCGATTGACCTGGCTGGTTTGGATTTCACTGACCTGACAAAATTGGCAGGTAAAGGTCTTACTATCGGCGGCAAGCAAATCGAATTCTATAATGCAGACAACGGTGCTTACAAAGGTAATGCAACTGGCGTAGACATTAGCGATGTTACAGACGAAGCGTCTTTTGTAGACGCTATTGTTAAACAAGCTAAAATCGATGGCGTAACTTTGTCGAAAGATGGTGCTACTGATAATTTGGTAGTAACTTCAAATGCAACAGGCCTTTCCAGTAAAGTAGAAGTTGCTGACGGCGGCGTTCAAAAAGACTTCAAAACTTCCTTCCAGATCGGCGCTAACACTGGTCAATCCATGAGCCTGGAAATCGCTGACATGCGTTCCAACGCCCTTGGTATTACTGGTAAAGCAGGCGACAAAGGCTTCACTACTGATAATTCCGTAACTGACGGCACTAACGACCTGAAAAACGAAGCGGCGCTGAACATCTCCACTAAAGAAGATGCTTCCAGCGCAATCGCAGTTCTGGACAAGGCTACTCAATCCGTATCGGGCGCTCGTTCCAAACTGGGTGCTGTTCAAAACCGTCTGGAGCACACAATCAACAACTTGGGTACTGCTTCCGAGAACCTGACAGCTGCTGAATCCCGTATCCGTGACGTTGATATGGCGAAAGAAATGATGGAGCAAACGAAGAATTCGATCCTTTCGCAAGCTGCTCAAGCTATGCTTGCTCAAGCGAACCAACAGCCGCAAGGCGTACTTCAACTTCTCCGTTAATTCTTAATGGAATTAAAAGAGACCTTAGGCTTCCTAAGGTCTCTTTTTTATATATTTCGAATGGGGAGAGAGCTATAATAATCCCTTTTCCATATACCGATATAATAGATAACCATTAAACTTGCAGGGGGAAAATTCGGATGAGCTCAATGTCGATTTCTGGATCGAATTTCCCATCAGAGCGAATCTCAGCATCGGACACAACAACGAATATTCCAAGTAAAGAATCGTATGCGGATGCTTCGTCACAGATGGAAGTAAGTGTGCAGGCACCACGGAACTATGCTAACTACGAAGAAGTAAAAACGGCGGAGATACAAGGCGAGAAGATAAGCATTGGCGAGCAGCAGTTATTCAAAAACATTGAGCAGGCCGTTAAAGCTATGCGGGGAAGACCAACAGAACTGCAGTTTGATGTTCATAAGCAAACCCATCTTGTTGCCGTGAAGGTCAAGGACAAGGAAACGGGGGAAGTATTAAGAGAAATTCCTCCGGAGAAGTCCCTGGATTTTATCGCGAAACTATGGGAAATGGCAGGATTAATTGTTGACGAAAAAAGGTAACGATTTGGAGGGGAAAAGATGAGCACGTTACGTGTAACTGGTTTGGCATCGGGTATGGACTATGAAAGCATGATTAAACAGATGATGGACGCACAGCGGGTACCGCTCGATAAGCTTAACCAGAAGAAACAGATTAACCAGTGGAAGCAGGACGATTATCGGGCGATCAACAACAAGATACTGGACTTTAAGAACGCTGCTTTTGATATGAAGCTGCAATCCGGTTATTTGACGAAAGGTGCTTCTTCCTCGAATACGAACGTAGCAACGGTAACAGGTTCAGCAAATGCGATAGAGGGTTCGTATACCCTGCAGGTTCAGCAATTGGCAAAGGCAGCAACGATGAAATCGGGGACTTTGGCTGGAACAACAATTGGCAAGGATACAACGATTTCCGTTAACGGCGTAAATATCGAGCTTAAGAGTGCCGATACTTACCAGGACCTCGCCAACAAAATCAATGCGGAGTCTGTCAAAACCGGAGTAAAGGTAGCCTATGACTCTACTTTGAAGTCCATGTTCTTCTCTTCGACCAAAACGGGCGCAAGCGCGGATATTGATCTGAGAGGAACGGATGTAGGGCAGATTTTAAATCTTACTCCATCGACAACAGCAGCAGCGACAACAGGCAATGTTAAGCTGGCAGCGGATACTTCATTAGCTTCTTTAGCTGGAAAATCTATTACTCTTTCCATTAGCGGTCAAGACTATAAGTTTGACATTACCTCCACAACAAAAGCTGGAGACCTGGTTGCGAAGATGAATGATTCGCTTAAGAATACGGGAGTATCGGTATCATTGAATAAAGATGGCTACCTTACCATTGATAACCCGGATAATAGCAAACCGGTTAGCATCAATGCGAGTTCCGATGCAGGCGTAGTAAGTGCCTTGGGATTGACTGGTGCAACACCTGCTCCCACCGTACCATCCATTTACAAACAAGGTCAGAACGCTAAAGTTCTGTTTAATGGCGTAGCTGGTGAATATGATTCAAATTCCTTTACGATTGCCGGTCTAAGTATTACGGCTAAAGCGGAAGGGCCGGACGTAACGAATATTAATGTTACACAGGATACGGAGACTGTGTTTAACAAGATCAAAACCTTTGTCGACAAGTACAACGACCTGATCAGCGCCATCAATTCGGAGTTGTCGGAGGAGCAATATCGCAAGTTTGCTCCGCTGACAGACGCTCAGAAGAAAGAGATGACCGATGACCAGATTAAGCAATGGGAAGACAAAGCAAAAAGTGGTATGCTTGCTAATGATTCCATTCTTACCAGCAGCTTGTATAAAATGAGACAAGCCTTGTCTTCTACCGTAAACGGCCTTGCTTCCGGGCAGCTTAGCAGCTTGTCCGATATCGGGATTTCCAGCTCATTGGTCAGCGGTACAGCGGTTAGCGGCAGCTATATGGATAAAGGCAAGCTCTACATCGATGAGAATAAGCTCAAACAAGCACTCTCCGAGAACTCGGATCAAGTAATGGCGCTATTTACGACTGACGATAAAAACGCTAAGACTTCCGATACGGACGGAGTTGCTACACGCTTGTACGATCAGGCAAGTGCTATTTTCAGCCAGATCATGGATAAGGCGGGGGCGAGCACATCCGTTAGAAATACGTATGTTCTGGGTAAAGAGTCGCTTGACCTAGATAAGCGGATCTCGACACTTACAACCAAGCTGGCTGACATGGAAGAAAGGTACTACGATAAATTTACCGCAATGGAGAAATACATCAGTCAGATGAACGCTCGAAGCGGCAGTTTAGCATCATTGTTAGGAGGCTAACCCATGCAATACCAACCGCGCAACCCTTACATGCAGACCTCGGTTCAAACGGCTAATCCGGCTGCTTTGCTTATTATGCTGTACGACGGAGCCATTCGTTTCTGTCGTCAGGGCATCGAGGCCATCAAAGAGCAGAGAAATGCGGATGCTCACGCGAATCTCATGAAGACGCAGGATATTATTAGTGAGTTTATTATTACGCTGGACCGCTCGAATCCGGTATCGGAAAGCTTGCTGCTGCTATACGATTACTTCAAACAACGGCTGATTGAAGCGAATACCCGTAAAGATGCCGAGCCGGCCGAGGAAGTGCTTGGGCACTTGCTCGACCTGAAGGCGACATGGGTGGAAGCGGCCAAACAAGTGAATCAAATGACGGGACAAGCTAATGGAAGCTCTTTTGCAGCGACTCATTCAACTGTCGTCTAATTTGGTTGAGCGGTTGGACAATGCGGATCTTGAACAGTTCGACGAGTATATGCGGCAGCGAGAAGAGCTGTTCAAGGAACTGGAACAAATGGAACTTCCTATGGAGCAAATGACCGTTCTCCGCCTGGAAGCGGATCGATTAATTTCCATGGAGTCCGTCATCGTTGCGAGAATGGTAACCCTGCGTGACGAGGCGAGGCAGCAGTGGGAGAAAATCCAGCAGGGACGCCGTTCCCAGGCGAGATACGATTCGGCTTACGGCGGGGGAGACAGTCTATTTTTTGATGCAAAAAGGTAGATTTTGAGGCAATCAAAAAATTATGAATTCGCTTACATGGAAATATTGACAATAGTGTGTCAGTGATGGTATATTCGACTTGTGGGCCATAACATAACTTAGACGCCTCACAGTATTTGAAGATGAAGGGACTGTTTATGTATGCAAGGTAAAGTTAAATGGTTTAACGCAGAGAAAGGTTATGGATTTATCGAGACTGAACAAGGCGGCGACGTATTCGTTCATTTCTCCGCAATCCAAGCTGAAGGCTTCAAAACGCTCGAAGAAGGCCAAGCGGTTGAATTCGACATCGTAGAAGGCGCTCGCGGTCCACAAGCTGCAAACGTAGTCAAACTGTAATCATCTAGGCTGACTCATCAGCCACATTATATGGTTCGATTGACAAGTGCCTATTCTAAGCTCCGGGAAACCGGGGCTTTTCATTTTTTAACGGATCATTTTTAGTAGTCATGATATACAGCTTATCTCCATATTAATGAAGAAACAGAAATCAAAAAGATTCTTGGTAATATTGTCTGAAAATTCACAATAAATAAAAAACTATTTTGAATTAGGCGCTTACATATGTTATAATAAGAATACGTAAAGGAGGAATGCCCCATGAAATACATCATTCGAGGTCATCGTATTCAAGTGACGGAAGCTTTACGAGAGTATGCTGTGAAGAAGATTAGTCGACTGGAAAAGTATTTTGAAGCACCTGCCTCCGAAACAACCGTAACGTTGTCAGTAACCAAAGGCAAACACGCGGTGGAAGTAACCATCCCGCTGGTTGGCGTCATGCTGAGGGCGGAAGACAAGAGCGAGGATATGTATTCCTCCATTGACGTTGTGGTGGACAAACTGGAACGTCAAATTCGCAAACATAAGACTAAGATGAACCGTAAGTTCAGGCATGAGAGCGGCGTCAAGGCATTGTTTAAGGAAGGCGCCGGCCAAACCTCCGTATCCGTTATGGATGAGGAAGATGAGCTTGAGCTCGTCCGCACGAAGCGCTTCATGCTGAAGCCGATGGACGTTGAGGAAGCGATCTTGCAAATGAACATGGTTGGACATAACTTCTTCGTATTTTCCAATATTGACAATAAGGAAGTGAACGTTGTTTATAAACGCAGCGACGGGAAGTATGGACTTATTGAGCAAGTATAAAATCTGAAACCAGCCATTATTCTAATAACATTGCCAACTACGGCCTTTTCTCCGATGGGGAAGAGGCCTTTTATATGATCCTATACATGCTTATTGCTGGAAATAAACGCGATGCGTTGCGAGCGTCTCTACAAACTGTTACAATTTAAGGCAAACAGGCGTAATACGAAAGGGGAAGACCATGCTCGGACTAGTGAAAAAAATATTTGGTGATGCAAACGAGCGCGAGGTCAAGCGTCTCACGCGTACGGTAGAAGAAATTAACGGACTGGAGTCCAAGATAACGCCGCTGTCAGACGATGAGCTGCGTAATAAAACGGAAGAGTTCAAGGCGCGTCTTGAGAAAGGCGAGGATATTGACTCGATTCTGCCGGAAGCTTTCGCGGTTGTGCGCGAAGCGTCGAAGCGCACGCTTGGCATGCGCCATTTTGACGTACAGCTGATGGGCGGTATGGTGCTGCACGAAGGCAAGATCGCAGAGATGAGAACCGGTGAAGGTAAGACACTCGTTGCGACCCTTCCTACTTACTTGAACGCACTGCAAGGCAAAGGCGTACACGTCATTACGGTCAACGATTACCTTGCACAGCGCGACAGCCAGATCATGGCTGAGCTTTACAACTTCCTTGGGCTGACAGTCGGTTGCAACCTGCACGGCTTGACGCATGAGGAGAAGCAAGAGGCTTACGCTTGCGACATTACTTACGGAACCAATAATGAGTTCGGTTTTGACTACCTGCGCGATAACATGGTGCTTTACAAAGAGCAGATGGTTCAACGCCCGCTTTATTATGCCATTATAGACGAAGTGGACTCCATCCTGGTCGACGAAGCGCGTACGCCGCTGATCATCTCCGGACAAGCACAGAAGTCGACGGAGCTCTATTATGCAGCCGACCGTTTCGTCAGCCGTTTGAAGCAGGAAGAGGATTACACGATCGATATCAAGCTTCGCAACGTAACGCTTACGGAAGCAGGCGTTGAGAAAGCGGAGAAAGCATTCGGCATCGAGAACTTATTCGATCATGCGAACGTAACCCTTAACCACCACGTACAGCAGGCGCTCAAAGCGCATGTCATCATGAAGCGCGACGTGGATTACGTTGTTAATGAAGAAGAAGTCGTTATCGTTGATGAATTCACCGGCCGTTTGATGGCGGGCCGCCGTTACAGCGACGGATTGCATCAAGCGATCGAAGCGAAAGAGCAGCTGAAGGTTCAGAACGAGAGCATGACGCTTGCAACGATTACGTTCCAGAACTACTTCCGTATGTACCGCAAGCTGTCCGGCATGACCGGTACGGCGAAGACGGAGGAGGAAGAGTTCAAACGGATCTATGGACTTGAGGTTATTCAAATTCCCACGAACCGTTCGCTTATCCGTAAAGATATGCAGGACGTGGTCTACAAATCCGAGAACGGCAAGTTTAAAGCCGTTGTTGAAGAGATTGTAGAGAAGCATAAAAATAATCAGCCGGTACTCGTAGGGACTATCTCTATCGAGAACTCGGAGCGATTGTCCGAAATGCTGAAAAAACGCGGCGTCCAGCATAAAGTGTTGAACGCGAAGTTCCACGCGGAGGAAGCGGAAATTATCTCCCGCGCAGGCCAATCGGGTGCGGTTACGATCGCAACGAACATGGCGGGCCGCGGTACGGACATTTTGCTTGGCGAAGGCGTTCATGAGGTAGGCGGCCTGCATATTATCGGTACAGAGCGTCACGAGAGCCGTCGTATCGACAACCAGCTGCGCGGTCGTGCCGGCCGTCAAGGCGATCCGGGCTCCTCGCAGTTCTACCTCTCCCTCGAGGATGAGCTGATGCGCCGCTTTGGCGCGGAGAACATTATGGGCATGATGGACCGTCTGGGCCTTGAAGAAGACCAGCCGATCGAGAGCCGCCTCATTACGCGTGCCGTTGAGTCCGCTCAGAAGCGCGTAGAGGGCAGCAACTTTGATACTCGTAAAGTCGTCCTGCAGTATGACGACGTAATGAACCAGCAGCGTGAGGTTATTTACAAGCAGCGCCGTGACGTACTGTTCTCCGACAACATTCGCGAAATCGTGATGGAGATGATCGTACCGGTTATCGAGCATGTGGTTGATGCTCATACGGAAGGCGATATTCCGGAAGAGTGGGATCTGCAGGAAATTGCGGATTACGCGAACTCCAACCTTCTCCCTGATGAGACCTTCACGAAGGATGATCTGTGGGGCAAAGAGAAGGAAGATATTATCGAGCTTATCAAGGACAAGGTTGTCGCTTATTATGATGAGCGCGAGGCAGAGCTTGGCGCCGAAACGATGCGCGAATTCGAGAAGGTTGTCGTACTGCGCGCGGTAGACAGCAAATGGATGGATCACATCGATGCCATGGATCAGCTCCGTCAAGGTATCCACCTTCGTGCGTACGGCGGTACGGATCCGCTTCGCGAGTACCAATTCGAAGGCTTCGAGATGTTTAAGGAAATGATCTACAGCATCCAGGAAGAAGTAGCGAAGTACATCATGAAGGCGCGCGTAGAGAGCAATCTGGAGCGTCAAGAGGTCGCGCAAGGCCAAACGACGACCAACAGCCCCGCGGAAGCGGAGAAACGCCCTGCGAAGCGCGAAGAGCGTACCGGACGCAACGACCTCTGCCCATGCGGCAGCGGCAAGAAGTATAAAATGTGCCATGGCATGGGTAAGTGACATTGGCCTTGTCATGCGCATAATGTAACATAACGGTTTGAACGCGCCGGACTGCCCTTGCGGCAGGACGGCGCGTTTTATGCGGTCTGCACGGATTTACGGTGACACGGCCGCGCATACTTAATATTGAGGTGAAGCTACGCGATGATAGAAACAAACGTGAAACAGGATTTGCGTGAAGTGGCGAAGCGGCTCCAAGAACTCAGGGGGTCTCTTTGACTTAGATCTGAAGCTTGAGCATATCGCGAACTTTGAGGAGAAAATGACTGCACCCGATTTCTGGGATGATAATACGAAGGCGCAGGGCATTATCTCGGAATTGAATGCGATCAAATCGGTCGTTGAGCAATACGAACGGCTGAATGCGGAATGCGAAGATCTGCAGACATTGATTGAGCTGGCTGATGAAGAAAGCGATGATTCGCTGGAAGCTGAAGTCATCGGCGGAATTGCATCTTTGACCGAAAAGGTTAACGGCTTCGAGCTGCAGCTGCTGCTGAATCAGCCTTACGATAAGCTGAATGCCATTCTGGAGCTGCACCCGGGTGCAGGCGGTACCGAGTCGCAGGACTGGGCACAAATGCTGTACCGGATGTATACGCGCTGGGCTGAGAAGCGGGGCTTCAAGGTTGAGGTGCTTGATTATCTGGATGGTGATGAAGCGGGCATCAAGAGCGTAACGATTGCGGTTAAAGGCTATAACGCCTACGGCTATCTGAAAGCGGAAAAAGGCGTTCACCGTCTGGTCCGCATTTCGCCGTTTGATTCGTCCGGCCGCAGACATACCTCCTTCGTATCCTGCGATGTAGTGCCGGAGATTACGGAAGATATTGAAGTCGAGATCCGTACCGAGGATCTGAAGGTCGATACGTACCGCGCGAGCGGCGCCGGCGGCCAGCACGTCAACAAGACGGAGTCGGCGATCCGGATTACGCATATTCCGACGGGAATTGTCGTAGCCTGCCAGCAGGAGCGTTCGCAGATTCAGAACCGCGAGCGCGCGATGAATATGCTTCGTTCGAAGCTCTATGAGCGGAAGATCGAAGAGCAGCAGAAGCATCTGGCCGAGATTCGCGGCGAGCAGTCCGATATCGCTTGGGGCAGCCAGATCCGTTCGTACGTGTTCCATCCATACAGCATGGTGAAGGATCACCGGACTTCGGTGGAGACGGGGAACGTTGGCGCTGTGATGGACGGCGACCTGGATACCTTTATCGACGGCTATTTGCGCAATCAGATTCGCCACGACTAAGGTTCGGCAAGATTATATGCATAGCTTTGGGGAAGGGCTCCAACACTTATAAAGGTTGGAACTCTTCTTTTTTATGCGTACGGGTTTACATATAATGGAAGGTTATGCATGGGCATGAATAAAATATTACGGGCAGACATACAGAGAGGCGGCATGGTGATCCATGGTCAGCAAGACTAACGGCAAGAAAAACACAAAACGCAGCAGGCGTCCGGCAGGCGGGAAAGCAACTCAAGCACAAGTCGTGTGGAGCTTTGTGCAGGTTATCATCGGTTCATTTGTTGTAGCACTCAGCTTTAACCTTTTTCTCGCTCCGAATGCAATCGCTTCAGGCGGCGTGTCGGGCATATCGATCCTTGTTCATAAGACATTAGGCATTACGCCTGCCTATACGCAGTGGGCGCTTAATATTCCGCTGTTTCTGGCGGGGCTGTTCATGCTGGGCAAACGTTTTGCTCTAAAAACACTCTTGGGCACGATCGTGCTTCCTTTTTTTGTTCTGCTTACGGCGGGCTGGTCGCCTCCAACCGACAATATGCTGCTTGCGGCCATATACGGCGGCATTGGCGTTGGTATCGGACTTGGGATCGTGTTCCGCGGCCGCGGCTCTACAGGGGGTCTTGATCTGGCGGCGCAGATTTTGCACCGTTATACCGGCATTCCTCTTGGACTTGCGGTCGCCTGCTTTGACGGCTGCGTCATTGCGGCTTCGGGTATCTTTATTTCGCCGGAGGCAGCCTTGTATGCATTAATCGGGTTATTCGTGACAAGCAAGACGATTGATATTATTCAGAGCGGCATTCCGCTGTCCAAGGTTGCTTTTATTATCAGCGATCATGCCGAGCTTCTCGTTAATGCGATCCTGCATGATCTGGACCGGGGAGTCACTCGCCTCGATGCGCATGGCGGCTACACGAACGAGAAGCGTCAGGTGCTGATGGTGGTCGTCGGACAGATGGAGGTGGCCAAGCTGAAGCAGCTGGTGAGATCCGTTGATCCCGGGGCTTTTGTCATTATCAGCAATACGGCGGAGGTTGTCGGACAGGGGTTCAAATCGGAATAATTTGTACGTAAAAAGACATCATTTTTCCGTTGTATTAATATGAATACGACTGTATAATAATACGGAACAACGTAATATTTCCATGTGAACATGATTCATGTAAAATATAGGATTAGATGATGGGCATAGGTTGGACGAGTAGATGGCTTCAACTTATCTAAGGGAGAGAACGTGTATGAGCGAGAAACTTAAGGTAGCAATAATCGGCTCTACCGGCTACGGCGGTATTGAGCTTATTCGTTTGTTGGCCAGCCACCCGCTGGTGGAGATTTCGTCGGTTATTTCCTCATCCAGCGCGGGAATGCCGATTGCGGAATGGTTCCCGCATTTGACGGATATTCAGACGGCTTTGCTTGATGATGTGGATCCGCAGACGATTAAAGCGAAGGCCGACGTGGTCTTCACGGCAACTCCGGCCGGAGTAGCGGCAAAGCTCGCTCCGCAGCTGCTGGATGCGGGTCTGAAGGTCATCGACTTGTCCGGCGACTTCCGTCTGCAGGATACGGCTTTATACGAGAAGTGGTATAAAAAAACGCCGGCGGATGAGCAGTACCTGAAGCAGGCTCTATACGCTCTTCCCGAGATTAACGGTGACAAGGTACAGGACGCTTCGTTTATTTCGAACCCGGGCTGTTTCGTCACGTCCGCGCTGCTGGGACTTGTTCCTGCCGTGAAAGCGGGCTGGATTGATCCGTCGACGATTATTATTGACTCGAAATCGGGCGTATCCGGCGCTGGCCGCGGCGCCAGCCTCGGAACTCACTACTCCGAACTGAACGAGAACTTCAAAGCCTACAAGGTAAATCAGCATCAGCATGTTCCGGAGATCGAGATGGTGCTCTCGGAAGCAGCAGGCCAGGAGGTTGTGACAACGTTCACGCCGCATCTAGTGCCGATGACAAGAGGCATTCTGTCTACGATGTACGCCACGGTAAAAGGCGAGCATAACGCGGCTGATTTTATTGAACTCTATAAGCAATTCTATGAAGGCCGCCAATTCGTCCGCATCCGCAAGGAAGGCGTTCTGCCGCAGACGAAGGAAGTATGGGGCTCCAACTATTGCGATATTGCTTTTAATTATGATACAAGAACGGGCCGCATTACGATTATTTCGGTCATCGATAACCTGGTCAAAGGCGCGTCGGGGCAAGCGATTCAGAACTTAAACCTGATGATGGGCTGGAATGAGGGTCTTGGTCTGCAGTTCGTGCCGGTATATCCGTAATATTGATATAGGAAATACTTATTCATTTTCATATGGAGCAATCAGCCATTATACGTACAGGGTGAAGGAGATACGAGGAGAAATGGGACAGGTGCAAGCTAGAGCGCTGTATTCGGTCGTCTCGGACGGATCGATTACGACTCCTAAAGGATTTAGAGCCGGTGGTCTCCACTGCGGCTTGAAGAAGACAACCCGCCATGATCTTGGCGCAATCGTATGCGAGGTGCCGGCTGCTGCTGCCGGTGTTTACACAACTAACGTGTTCCAGGCGGCACCGATCAAGGTAACACGCGAAAGCATTGAATCGGACGGCTTGCTTCGTGCGGTAATCGTAAACAGCGGTAATGCCAATGCCGTAACGGGCAAGCAAGGCGAAGAGGATGCTTATGAGATGCGTTCGCGTTTTGCCGAGTCGATTGGCGTGTCCGCGGATCAGGTTGCGGTCGCTTCGACTGGCGTCATCGGCGAGAATCTGAAGATGGATAAGGTGCGTGCGGGTATCGATGCGCTTCCAGCGAAGCTGGAGACGGACCGCGATGCGGCGGACGGCTTCTGCCAGGCGATCCTGACAACCGACCTTGTGCAAAAGATGGCATGCGTTTCGGTTGAGATTGACGGCCAAACCGTACATATTGCCGGTGCAGCCAAAGGCTCCGGCATGATTCATCCGAACATGGCTACCATGCTTGGTTTTGTAACAACAGATGCGGCAATCGGCAGCGATGCGCTGCAGACGGTGCTTCGCGAGGCAACTAACTATACGTTTAATATGATTACGGTTGACGGTGACACAAGCACGAACGACATGCTCGTTGCCATGGCAAGCGGCCTTGCGGGCAACAGCGAGCTGACTCCGGGGCATGAAGGCTGGGCAGCCTTCTCGGCAGGACTTCGCCATGTATGCGAAGTGCTGGCGAAAGCGATCGCCCGTGACGGCGAAGGCGCAACAAAACTGGTTGAAGTGCAAGTTCACGGTGCAGTAAGCGACGAGGCGGCTAACGCAATCGCGAAGACCGTTATTGGTTCTTCCCTTGTGAAATCGGCGGTATTTGGCGCGGATGCGAACTGGGGCCGGATCATTGCGGCAGTAGGCCGCGCTGGCCAGCCGGTTAACCCGGATACCGTAGACGTTCGAATCGGCGATATCGTGACGCTGGAACAGTCCCGTCCCGTTGCTTTTGACGAAGACGCAGCGCTTGAGTACCTGAAGGGCGATACGGTTGTGATCCGCGTCGACCTGCATATGGACAATGGCACGGCAACCGCATGGGGCTGTGACCTCACTTACGATTATGTCCGCATTAACGCGGCCTATCGTACGTAACGCTAGGGCAGAGGAGAACGTAATCACATGGCACAACGTTTTGTAATGAAATGCGGCGGCAGCACGCTGGCGGCGCTTCCCGATTCCTTCTTCGGCGAGCTGCGCGAGCTGCAGCAGTCCGGCGTTCATCCGGTTATTGTCCATGGCGGCGGGCCTGCGATCTCCGAGACCTTGACGAAGCTTGGAATTGAGACCGAATTCGTAAACGGACTCCGCAAGACAAATGACGCCGTGCTCGATGTAGTCGAGATGGTGCTTGCGGGCCGTATTAATAAAGAAATTGTTCGCAAAATCCAGACAAACGGCGCGAAATCACTTGGCTTGTCCGGCGTGGACGGTCTGCTGATTCAGGCAAAGCCGGTCGCAAACAGCGCGGAAATCGGATTTGTTGGCGATGTTACCGACGTGAATGCGGAAGTAATCGAAGGCGTTATGGCGATGGGCTATATGCCGGTAATCGCGCCTATCGGGATTGATGCTGGCGGTCAGCGCTACAACATTAATGCGGATACGGCAGCCGGTGCCGTTGCTTCCCATCTTGGCGTGGAGCAAATGATCGTGGTAACGGATGTTCCAGGCATTATGCGCACGATGGACGGCGAGAAGCGGGTGCTTCCTTCCGTGACGGTAGCGGAGATTGAAGAGATGATTGCGAGCGGCGAGATTTACGGCGGCATGATCCCGAAGGTACGCGCAGCCGTACAGTGTATTCAAGGGCGCGTGCGCGAGGTTGTTATTGTGAGCGGCGAAGAGCCTGGCGTACTTAGCCGGGCGGTGCGTGAAGGCGGCGTAGGAACAAGGATCGTACAGGAGTAGAGAAAGGCGGTTATAGTCGATGAGCGAGACGAAAGTAACGGCAGCACCTGAGCAGTCCTTGCTGCCAACGTATGCGAGATATCCGATTGCGCTAGTGAAGGGCGAAGGAAGCTGGCTGTGGGATGATAAAGGCAAGAAATACCTTGATTTCATGAGCGGAATTGCCGTCACGAACCTTGGTCATGCGCCAAAGCAAGTGAAAGAAGCTCTGATCAAGCAGCTTGATGAGCTGTGGCATGTCTCGAACCTGTTCCGGATTCCGAATCAGGAGGAAGCGGCGCAGCTCATTACGTCGAACAGCAGCGGCGATGCGGTCTTCTTCTGCAACTCCGGTGCGGAGGCAAACGAGGCGGCCATCAAGATGGCGCGCCGTTATCAGCAGAAAGTGCTGAACAACGGACGTTACGAAATTATTACGTTTGAATCCTCTTTCCACGGCCGTACGCTGGCAACCTTGACAGCAACCGGACAGGAGAAGGTGAAGGAAGGCTTTGCGCCTTTGCCGGAAGGGTTCAAATATATCCCTTACAACGATATTGAAGCTTTGAAGGCGGCTGTCTCCGATAAAACAGCGGCTGTGATGCTTGAGATGATTCAGGCGGAAGGCGGTATTTTCCCGGCGGATCAGGCGTTTGTACAGGATCTGGTGAAGTTGTGCGAAGAGAACGGCATTCTTGTCATCGTTGATGAGATCCAGACGGGCATGGGCCGTACGGGCAAACTGTTCGCTTATGAGCATTACGGAATTGAGCCGGATATTTTCACGCTGGCAAAAGGTCTCGGAAGCGGGTTCCCGGTTGGAGCGGCGGTTGCGAAGGATAAGCTTCGCGAAGCGTTTGGGCCAGGCAGCCACGGCTCTACCTTCGGCGGTACGCCAATTGCAACGGCAGCGGTGAAGGCGACAATCGAGACGATTGTTGGCGAACGTTTGCCGGAGCGCGCGGCGGAGATTGGCGAATACCTGATGGATGAGTTGAAGAAGCAGCTGGCAGGCAATCCGTTCGTGAAGGAAGTGCGCGGTCAAGGTCTGATCGTTGGCATTGAATGCGTGGAGCCGGTTGCCCAAGTACTGGCGGCAGCACAGGAGCAAGGTCTGCTCGTTATTTCCGCAGGACCTAATGTTGTGCGCCTTCTGCCTAACCTTCTGGTGACGAAGGAAGAGGTCGACCAGGCTGTAGCGATTTTGAAGCAATTGTTATCTAATGCGGTTAATGCTTAACGGCTTGAAATAAGAACTTGGATTCATTAGGTTTATGCTTTCGAAGTATGAATCATCACGATAGCCGACAACGGCTATTCTGGTGATCATTCATTTTAGGAGGTTTTACAATGGTAGATACAGTTAAGGAAGATTTGGCGGCCAGCTTAAAAGGCCGGGACTTTCTCATGCTGGTTGATTACACGCCGGAGGAGATCCGGTATCTGATCGACCTTGCAATCGATTTGAAGAAAAAGCAAAAAGCCGGTGAAGTGTACCAGCCGCTGAAGGGCAAGACGCTTGGCATGATTTTCGAAAAATCGTCCACCCGTACGCGTGTATCCTTTGAAGTGGGGATCTATCAGCTCGGCGGCCAAGGGCTGTTCCTGAGCGGCAACGATCTGCAGATCGGCCGCGGCGAGCCGATTCTGGATACGGCGCAAGTCCTGTCGCGTTACCTCGACGGAATCATGATCCGTACCTTTGCGCACCGTACCGTTGTAGAGCTGGCGCGCGGAGCGACGGTTCCGGTAATTAACGGCCTTACAGATCTGTCCCATCCATGCCAGGCGCTAGCCGATTACCAAACGATCCTTGAGCATAAAGGACGTCTGGAAGGGCTGAAGCTGGCTTACATCGGCGACGGAAACAACGTGGTTCACTCGCTCATGATGGGCGCAGCGAAGCTGGGCGTAGATATTTCCATCGCGACACCGGAAGGCTATGAGCCGGATCCGGATCTCGTGAAGCAATCGATCGAACACGCGAAGGAAACGGGCGCTCGCATTGAGCTCTGCCGTGATCCTAAGGAAGCGGTCGCTAATGCTGACGTAATCTACTCCGACGTATGGGCGAGCATGGGGCAGGAAGCGGAGCAGAAGGAACGCGAGCTTGCATTTGCGAACTATCAAGTAAACGAAGAGCTGGCGAAGTATGCGAAGAAGGATTACCTGTTCATGCACTGCCTGCCTGCTCACCGCGGCGAGGAAGTAAGCGAAGGGGTTATCGACGGCGCGAACTCGATTATTTTTGACCAGGCGGAGAACCGTCTTCACGCTCAAAAAGCGATTATGGCAGCAATCATGTAGCATGAGATCTTGGTCTCATTCTCAATAAATCAAAGGGGTGCTAGGAGAAATTATGGCGAAGGAAAAAATTGTACTGGCCTATTCCGGCGGTCTGGATACGTCCATCATCTTGAAATGGTTGAAAGAAACTTACGACGCGGAGATCATTGCTTTTACGGCGGATATCGGTCAAAAAGAAGAGCTTGACGGCCTCGAGGCGAAAGCTCTGGCAACCGGTGCATCCAAGGTCTACATCGACGATCTGCGCGCTGAGTTCGCAAGCGACTTTATCTTCCCGATGTTCCAAGCGGCAGCGCTGTATGAAGGCCAATACCTGCTTGGCACGTCGATCGCTCGTCCTCTGATTGCAAAACGCATGGTTGAGATCGCCCGCGCAGAAGGCGCTACTATGATCGCTCACGGCGCAACGGGCAAAGGCAACGACCAGGTTCGTTTCGAGCTAGGCGTAGCGGCTCTTGCTCCTGACATTAAAGTCATCGCTCCTTGGCGTGAAGAGCGCTTCCGGGAAGAGTTCCCGGGCCGCGCGGAAATGATCGCTTTTGCCGAGAAGCATGGCATTCCGGTAACGGCATCGGCTTCCAAGCCTTACTCGACGGACCGCAACCTGCTGCATATCAGCTTTGAGTCCGGCATGCTCGAGGATCCTTGGTTTGATCCAAGCGCAGAGTCGAATGAAGAAATGTACGTGCTGAGCGTATCCCCGGAGAGAGCGCCGGATCAAGCGGAATACGTAGAGCTTACTTTTGAAGCAGGCGACTGCATCGCTGTAAACGGCGAACAGCTGAGCCCGCTGCAAGTGATGGATAAATTGAACGAGCTGGGCGGCAAGCATGGCGTAGGCCGCGTGGACATGGTGGAAAACCGCTTCGTTGGCATGAAGAGCCGCGGCGTGTACGAGACGCCGGGCGGTACAATCCTGTTCACGGCGCACCGCAAAATGGAATCCCTGACCATGGACCGCGAAGTCATGAACCTTCGCGACTCCCTGATTTCGAAATATGCACAACTCGTATACAACGGCTTCTGGTTCGCGCCTGAGCGTATCGCGCTTCAAGCACTTGTATCCGAATCGCAAAAGAACGTAACGGGCGTTGTCCGCCTGAAGCTGTATAAAGGCAATGTGATCGGTGCCGGCGTGAAGAGCCCGGTGAGCTTGTACAACCCGGATATCGCTACAATGGAAGCGGATCCTTCCCAAGCGTACGACCAAGGCGATGCAACTGGCTTCATCCGTCTGAACGCACTTCGTCTGAAAGTATCTTCCGGCGTAGAACAAAGCAAGAAATAATATAACCGAATAATCATTCAGGCCGTTAAATGTCATTAACATCTAGCGGCCTTTATGACAATTCGGGAGGGAGTGTATCAAGTGAGCAAATTGTGGGGCGGACGGTTCACGAAGAAGACCGACCAATTGGTAGAGGAATATACAGCATCCATTATGTTCGATAAAGAGCTGGCCGAAGAGGACATCCAGGGCAGCCTGGCGCATGTCACGATGCTTGGCAAGCAAGGCATTCTGCCCGCGGACGACGTTGAGGCGATCAAGGACGGCCTGCACCGCGTGCTGCAGCGTATCAAACGCAATGATATCGAGTTCTCCATCTCCGATGAAGACATTCATATGAATATCGAAAAAACGCTGATCGACGATGTTGGTCCGGTAGGCGGCAAGCTGCATACGGGCCGCAGCCGTAACGACCAGGTGGCAACGGACATGCACTTGTACCTGCGCAAGCGCGTAGTCGAGTTCGTGGACATGCTGCACAAGCTGCAAACCGCGCTGATCCAACAGGCGAAAGCGAACATCGACACGATCGTGCCGGGCTACACGCATTTGCAGCGTGCGCAGCCGATTCTGTTCGCTCATCATCTGATGGCTTACGTGTCGATGTTTGGCCGCGACCTGGAGCGTCTGCAGGACAGCTACAAACGGATCAATATGCTACCGCTTGGCGCCGGCGCTTTGGCGGGAACAACCTTCCCGATCGACCGTCATTTCGTCGCAAGCCAGCTCAAGTTCGACCGCGTGTACGAGAACAGTCTGGATGCGGTAAGCGACCGCGACTTCATCCTCGAATTCTTGTCCCATGCTTCGATCATCATGATGCACTTGTCGCGTCTGAGCGAAGAGCTGATCCTGTGGTCGAGCACGGAGTTCCGTTTTGTTGAGCTGGATGACGCCTTCTGCACAGGCAGCAGTATTATGCCGCAGAAGAAGAACCCGGACGTTCCGGAGCTTGTGCGCGGTAAAACGGGCCGAGTCTACGGCAATCTTGTTGGTCTCCTGACGGTACTCAAATCTCTGCCGCTTGCTTACAACAAGGACATGCAGGAAGACAAGGAAGGCATGTTTGATACGGTGAAAACTATGCAAGGCGCGCTTCAGCTGTTCGCTCCGATGATCGCTACGATGAAGGTGAACAAAGAGCAGATGCGCCAAGCCGTTAACCAGGATTTCTCGAACGCAACCGACATCGCCGACTTCCTCGTCGGCAAAGGCCTGCCGTTCCGCCAAGCGCATGAAGTCATTGGCAAGACGGTATTGTACTGCATCGAGCAGAACAAATACCTGCTTGATCTGACTTTGGAAGAGTTCAAGCAGTTCTCGCCGCTGTTCGACGACCGCATCTACAACGTGCTTCAGCCGGAGCAGGTTGTGAATGCCCGCAACGTTTTCGGCGGTACGGCAAAAGTGCAGGTAGAGGCGGCAATCGACCGCGCCGAGCAGGTACTGGAGCAAACCGCTGCATGGGTTACGGAATACGCCGAGAAGAGCCGGTAATTCCATTCCTTACATTTTTCTTGAAAGGCTATCAACTCCGTCTCATGGCGGTGCTGATAGCCTTTTTATATGTCCCTCCATGCGTGAATGCTTCTCAAAAGACAGCTACAATGGATTTTCTCCACTAAAATTGAGCCAAAAGATTGGCAGCATAGTGCTACGTTGTATTCAATCCAGTAAAAATTACCTAAAGCGAGCTTTTTATCGTTCAAGCAGTTGATTTTACTGTATGAATTCCAATGTAGATCAAGTAACTAGCCGAAAGTGCCTAATTATGCTGTATAAAATCCAATGTAAAAATGGAGAGTTATAACAATGACTCCATGGCTTTCTCAGTTAGATCGTAACGCCGAATTTGGGTGCCTCGCTCGATAGGTTTAAGCATTCCTTTGAAAGAGAGGGATTGCAGCTTCTTACGGGCTGTCCGAAAATCAATTTGCAGGTGATCGCATACGTCTTTGGGACGAATTGACCTGCTAAGTTGATAGGCATATCGTAATATTTCTTTCTCAAGCAATAAAGCCGGATCAGGAAAAGGGGTACTGCGGATGAGACGCGGACTAATGACATGCAGAAGCAGCATCCTGCAGACCTCGGGTCGATTCTGTACATCATCAAAGGAAAAATGAATCGTCGTCCAGCCCAGCCCGGTTAAGAAGGTATCTCTATTCAACGAATAGCTGAATTTCTCGCGGTCCATATCCTTGATATGGCTTTGATAACCGTCACATTCAATGCCGAATTTACCGTATGGCGGCAAAAAAGCAAAGTCCAAAAACCGCGACTTGCGGTTCCAATCATAAACTTCATATTCTGGATGCAGATGCTCGAAACTGCCAAACAGCGGCCACCAAATATTTTGCAGGACAAGCTTTTCCGCATAATTATGCCCTCTAGCAAGCGTCCCTTTCTTTCACCGCTTCTTAATTCCAAATGCCGTGTTAGAAATTGTTGGTGAGCTTTTTCGAATTCAACCATGTTACCCCTCCTTAGAGCATAAAAAAACGTCCTCAGCCAAAAGGCTAAGGACGTTCTTCGTCTGCTGATAGTTTACCATATCATTTCCAGCAAATACAGACAGTCTACTGTTTTACGCGTACCTTGGATTTGCTCCAGGAAAACCAGGTTAAAGGGAGGTGGAATGGCGCTAAGCGCATAAGGCGTAAGGTAAGAATTTCTACTATGGGTCAAATTCCGTCCTCCACCACGCCGCCGGAGTTTTGCGCGCCGGCCGAGCCGCCGGAGCCTGGCGCAACGTGGACGATAGTTGGCTGCGCTCTGTACGTATCATGCGTTATTTTCTCGCGGGAGACCTCTTTGCCGTCTTTGATGAGAGTGCGGTACGTATCAACAACGTAGCCAAGGGAACCGTTTTGCACAACCACCTGTTGGCCGGCGTCCAGTGATTTATCCGTTACCTTCTGCACGGCGGGCTGAACGGTCCTCACGACGTTGGACTCAATCTCGTATCGGATATTTTCCGGCATCGTGCCAAACAGCTTCACCGTCAGCTGACGGTCCTCCACAACGGTGCGAATAATAAGCTTCTTGCCGGTCGAGTTGCGGAAGCGGAAGTCGATTGCGCCGGAAGCAAAGGTCGCATCGGTTCCTTTTGGCAGATAAGCGACCGGAAGAGAGTGATTGCGCCGCTCTACGATATCAATGCCCGCCGTGCGCAGAATGGCGTTATACAAGGTGCTGGACACTTGGCAAATGCCGCCCCCGATACCCGGTACAAGCTTGCCGTTTGAGATAACGGGCGCTTCCTTGTAGCCGTACTCCTCTTCCGTTTTCTTGACAACATCCCCGTACGAGAACACTTCTCCAGGATCAAGCACCCAGTCATTGAGCACCCTTGCCGTTGTGGTCACGTTATAAGCGCGGCCTTCGGCACTCGTAGTGAAGCTGGTCGTGAACTCCATGATTTTACGGTCAATGCCTTCATCCTTCAGCTTCTCGAGCGTAATTTCCGGATGGACGGTCTTGACGGCGATCTGAGCAGTCAGAGCTTGCTCGGGCTGCCCGCCCAGCTGGCTGTCTGGCACGATGATCCACGAGGCTACTTTTTCTTTCACGGGCTCGACATCCATGCGGTAAGCATCGGTGTGTGGCGTATAGACAACCTCGTCATTGCTTGTGATTTTGCGCGTGGCATTCACGGGCTCATTCGAGTCGATCCAATCCCATTCCGCGCGGACCAGCTTATCGAAGATTGCGGGATCGTAGCTTTGCTTCAGTCCATAGGTAGTCTGAAAATGATAACGGAACTTCGAGCGGGTCCACACATTGCCCGTGCGCAGCTTCTTGATCTCTTCCCGTACTCCAATAAACTCCGCGTTATAGCCAACCTCGGAAGCCTTCCACTGCTTGCTGCCCTCTGCCTTCGCCTCGGCATTACCTTCGACGGTGATGGTCCGGTTCTCCAGCATCTGCTCATATTGATCCAGCTTTTTCAGCGCATCATCAATGGGCAGGCCCCCGAGCTCTACCCCTCCGGCCGTGACTTGCTCGGGAACCGTGTCCTGCCCGGAGTAATAGGACAGGGCGCCGTAGCCGACAGATGCGACCAAGAGCAGCGCAAAAATAATAATGATCGACAGGTGCAGTTTTTTCCACATGGTATAGACCACCCTTTCCGTTCAAAAATGACAGTGTTTCATGTATATGCAGGAGATAAGGGGTACTTGTCATTTACACTTTTTTCCTTCGTTTCGTCGTCAAACGACATAAGCGTTTTGTCGAAAATAAGGCGAAAACTCGAGGAAAATCCACCCTTCAAACGTTTATGAGAATTGTGAAAAATGAGGAAATAAGACCCAATGTGAAGGATTTCGTATATCCCTGTCGAAATAGTAAGGCCGAGGTGAAGTGGCTTCCGCCGTTTTGTGGTGGCGGGGAGCGTTTCATTCCGGAGAATTCCAAGCCCTGTTTATAAGACAGCCTCTCTTATGAATGACTTGGAATTTGATAAAAAACAGGATGTGATAATGTTGATAGAGATGCAAGACATATGGAAGACTTACACCGACGGTACTCACGCCCTGCGAGGCGTATCTGTCCGCATAGATCGCAACGAATTCGTATACCTCGTCGGCCCATCCGGCGCCGGCAAATCCACCTTCATGAAACTGATCTACCGTGAGGAAGTGCCAACGAAAGGCCAAATCTCCGTCAACGGATTTAATATCGGCAAGCTAAAACCACGCAAAATCCCGTACGTAAGACGCAACATCGGCGTTATATTCCAAGATTTCCGGCTCCTCCCGAAGCTGACGGTTTACGAAAATGTAGCCTTCGCCATGGAAGTTATCGAAGCTCCCCGCCGCCTGATTAAGAAGCGGACGATGGAAGTGCTCGATCTGGTCGGACTTAAACATAAGCATTCCAGCCTGCCTGCCCAGTTGTCGGGCGGCGAGCAGCAGCGTGTCGCCATTGCGCGCGCCATTGTGAACAATCCAACCGTTATCGTTGCGGATGAGCCGACCGGTAACCTGGATCCCGAGACTTCATGGGGCATTATGAATCTGCTCGAGGAGATTAATTTCCGCGGCGCAACGATCGTAATGGCTACGCACAACAAAGAGATCGTCAACACGATGCGCAAACGCGTCATCGCCATCGAGAACGGCAACATTGCCCGCGATGAAGCAAGAGGGGAGTACGGGTATGAAGCTTAGTACGCTGCTCCGCCATCTGCGCGAAGGCTTCAAGAACATCATCCGCAACGGATGGATGTCCTTCGCTTCGATCAGCTCGATCTTTTTCTCGCTATTCCTGCTCGGCGTATTCGTGCTTCTGGCGCTGAACATTGACAGCATGGCGTCCAACATTGAAAGCCAGGTTCAAATCCGCGTTTACTTGCAGACGGATATTGATCAGCAGAAAGCGAATCAGATCGAGAATCAGATCCGCAAGCTCTCCGATGTCAGCAAAGTCGAGTTTGTGTCCAAGGAAGAAGGACTTGAGCTTCTCCGCAAAAATCTCGGCAAAGACGGCGATGCGCTGCTAGACGGTTATGACAAGGACAGCAACCCGCTGCCGGATTCGTTCACCGTTGAGGTGTTTGATCCGCAGAATATCGGCGTAACGGCAAACCAAATTACCGCGCTGAACAACGCTGATGAGACCAAGCCGATTACGAGCGTCAAATACGGACAAGGCACGGTCGAGAAAATGTTCAAGATTACGAATGCCATCCGCAATATAGGTCTGATTGTCGTCATTGGTCTTGGAGTAACGGCGATGTTCCTGATCTCGACCACAATCAAGATGACGATCCTGGCAAGACGCCGCGAGATTGGCATTATGAAGCTGGTAGGGGCAACGAATTCCTTTATCCGCTGGCCATTCTTCGTTGAGGGTGCGCTAATCGGAATCGTGGCTTCGGGCATTACAACGGTAGTCGTTCTGATGGCTTACTCGGAGCTTGTGCGTCTAAATGAAGTTGAATTGGGACTGCTCATGATTAAGCTGATCCCAGTTGCGGATTTGGGATGGAAGATTGCAGCGCTGTTGATTGGCCTGGGCACCTTGATTGGGGTTTGGGGAAGCACGATTTCCGTACGCAAATATTTGAAAGTGTAGGTGACCGCGCAGGTGAAGGTAAAAAAACTAGTTATCGTCATAACGATGTTGACCGTATTTATGTTGCAGCCTGTTGGCGGAAATGCCGCCTCTTCCTTAGATAAAATCAATAAAGACTTAGCTGCGGCGAAGAAGCAGATTGAACAGGCACAGCAAATTGCCAGAAATGCCGATGCGAAGAAAGAAGATATTACAGGGAAAAAGGAAGACGCTCAGCAGGCAATCCTCAAATTAAACAACCAGTTGAATCAGGTTGTAGATAACATGAACTACGTGCAAGGCCAGGTGGATGCCAAGGAAGTAGACCTCCAGAAGGCCGGTAAAGAGCTGGACAAGGCGGAAGAGCAAGTGAAGGAGCGGGATGAGCTGCTCCAGTCCCGTCTGAAGCTTATGTACGAGAATGGCGTTGTCTCTTATCTGGATGTTCTGTTCAGCGCGACAAGCTTCTCCGATTTTATTGACCGATTCGATTCGCTGCAGTCTATTCTTAGTCAAGACCGTTCCATTCTTGAACAGCATAAGAAGGATAAAGTAATGGTCGCCGAGAAAAAAGCGAATGTCGAAACCGCGCTAGGAGAAGTAAAGACGATGTATACGAAGCTCCAGAAGTATAAATCGGAGCTGAATGATAAAGAGCAAGAAAAAGAAGTATTGATCGCAAACTACAACAAAGAGATTGAAGAACTAGAGGACATCAGCCAGGAGCAGGAGGATCAGCTGATTGCGCTGGCGAAGACGGTAGCCGATCTGAACAAGAAGAAAAATGCAATCAAGAATCCGTACTCCGGCGGCAAGCTCGGCATGCCGATCCGAGGTACATTCCGAATCAGCTCGAACTATGGCTACCGGATTCATCCGATTACTCATGTGAAGAAGCTACATACCGGCATTGACTTTGCGGCGAAGCAAGGGACGGCTATTTACGCGGCCGAGTCTGGCGTTGTCATTGTAGCCCAGGCATGGAGCGGTTACGGCAACGCGGTCATTATCGACCATGGCAACGGCTTATGGACGTTGTACGGTCATATCCGCAACGGCGGCATTAAAGTAGAGAAGGGTCAAAGCGTGAAGAAAGGCCAAAAAATAGCGGAGGTCGGCAGTACGGGGAACTCGACAGGTCCGCATCTTCACTTCGAAGTCCGGAAAAACGAAGTAACCGTTAATCCGGCGGGCTATTTGAAATAACAGCATTGGAAGGCATACCGAGGGATGCGGAATTGTTCCGTTATTTCACGCGTATGCCTTCTCCTGCATTAGGAAGAGCTGCAAATAAATATGGACAGCTTATCATATACTAATGAGGTTCACTTAAAAACTGGAATGGGTCAAATGATAAGGTGGTGTGGAACGTGTATTTTAAAGGAAGAACCGTATTTGTCCTTCTGCTGATGACGATGGTGGCTTCAGTGCTCGTAACGCTGACCATAGGAGATCAAGTCTTTTGGACGGCCGACGGGAAGCAGGCTTCCGTATCCGCTGCCGCCAGCGAAGGCAGCGGGCTGAGCAAGAAGGAAGAGTCCAAAATCAATGCGGTTCTGGGTTTGATTGAAACCAAATATTTTAAGGACATTGACCGGGATGAGCTGGTAGACGGAGCGGTCCGGGGCATGATGGAGTCGCTGGATGATCCTTATTCCGTTTATATGGAGAAGGACGTGGCCAAGCAGTTTTCCGAGTCGATAGAAGGATCGTTCTCCGGGATCGGGGCAGAGGTTACCCTTGAGAAGGGCAAGGTTGTTGTCGTCGCTCCTATCAAAGGCTCGCCTGCTGAACGCGCGGGTCTGCTTGCCAAGGATATCGTCCTATCCGTCAACGGAGATAAGCTAGATGGTCTTACGTTAAATGATGCGGTAGCCAAAATCCGCGGCCCTAAGGGGACCAAAGCGAAGCTTCGGATCGAGCGTGCGGGAAATACCCAGCCGATTGATCTGATCCTCGTTCGTGATGATATTGATGTGGAGACGGTGTATGCCAAGCTCCGCGAGGATGGCGTTGGCGTCATCGAGATCCGCCAGTTCTCCCTTAACACGGCTGACCGGTTCAAGGAAGAGCTCGCCAAGCTGGAGAAGCAAGGGATGAAGGGGCTTGTCATTGATGTGCGGAACGATCCGGGCGGCGTGCTGCCGGTTGTGGTCGAAATCGCCCAGCAGTTTATACCGAAGGGCGAGACGATTGTACAGGTAGAGGACCGTGACGGCGACCGCGACAAAACAACTTCGCAGGGCGGAGGCAAGACTTATCCGATTGCTGTCCTCATGAACAAAGGCAGCGCAAGCGCATCCGAGATTCTGGCTGGTGCGCTGCAGGAGCGGGCTAAAGCGGTTCTTGTCGGGGAGACCTCTTACGGCAAAGGAACCGTTCAGGTCAGTTACAATAAGACGCTTGGAGACGGGAGTCTGGTGAAGATGACGATTGCGAAATGGTTAACGCCGGACGGCAACTGGATTCACCAGAAGGGCATTAAGCCAACCGTCGAAGTATTGCCGCCTAAGCTGTACACCGTGGCCAGGCTGACGTTGAAGGAGACCCTGCGCAAGGATATGCTTGGAGAACAAGTGCGGAATGCGCAGGTGATGCTGACTGGCCTTGGATTTGCTCCAAAACGGGAGGACGGCTATTTCAGCGCTTCCACCGAGCAGTCCGTGAAGGACTTCCAAAGCAGTGCCGGCTTGCCGGTTAGCGGCGAGATTGATACGAAGACGGCAGCCGCCTTGGAGCAGGCAGTTGTGAAATGGATCAGGGACGAGAAGAACGATAAACAGCTGCTGGAAGCAATCCAGGCAGTGAGCAGGAAATAAAGCGGAACTGTCGAATTTATAAAAGGTTGGCTCTGAATGCTGGAGTCAGCCTTTTATTTTGATCAGGATGGGAGTGTGGCGATTGGATGCAGCCAATGCATTACTAGATCAGTTTGGCAAAGCGTTTGTACATTTGCTGGCGCAGCCTTTTTATTATATTGCGGTCTTATTTATTATCTTGCAGTACATGCGGCAGATTAGTCTGGAAAGACGGATGTTCGCCATGCGGTTACATATATGGCCGCGTCTGGTGGCAAAAGCCGTGTTGGCCGGACTTGCAGCGGGATTACTCGCTTCGGTTGCCGGAGCTTTTATCGGAATTAGCTTAAGCGGCGACGCCGTATTATGGTTGTGGGGCTCGGCGGTTGTATTGCTCCTGTTCCGGATCCGTTATCTGTGCTTCGCTTACGGCGCGGGAATACTGGCGCTTTTGCAGTGGATCGTTGGCTTTACCGCCCTTGAGAATAGCAGCGGATGGCTCGGAGATCTTGCCAGTTCGCTTGCCGGTCTTGATATGCCGGGGATTCTCGTTCTGGTAGCGCTGCTGCATTTGGTAGAAGCCTTTCTTGTCCGCAGGCAGGGGGATAAGCTCGCGACACCGCTGTTCCTGGAAGGCAAGCGCGGCAAGCTTGTTGGCGGCTACATGCTGCAAGGCTTCTGGCCGGTTCCGATGCTGCTGCTCGTGCCGGCGACCGGAGGAGCATCCGTCGTTGATTTGCCCTGGACGCCGCTGTTTGGGGGCGATTGGACGCAAGGATGGACGGTTGTGGCGCTGCCGATGATTATCGGCTTCAGCGAAATGACGCGCACCATGCTGCCGGAGGCCAAAGCCCGTCATGCCTCGAAAGGGCTGTTGTGGTACAGCCTGCTGCTGACCGGAGCGGCACTGCTCGCTTGGTGGCAGCCCGCGCTGCTGCCGATTGCAGCTCTATGCTCGCTGCTTATGCATGAAGCGATCATCTGGCGCAGCCGCGCGGTGGAAGCGACGCAAAGCCCGCTGTATGTGAATGACCAGCGCGGTCTGCGCATCCTTGGCATCGTACCGGGGACGCCGGCGGACGAGATGAAGCTTCGTTCCGGTGAGATTATTTCCAAAGTAAACGGAACGCGGGTCTATTCGAAAGAGGATCTTCACGAGGCGCTGCAGAGCAGCTCGGCAATGTATAAGCTGGAAGTGCTGAATAGAGACGGGGAAATCAAGTTCGTCCAGCGGGCGCGTTATGAAGGCGAGCATCATCAGCTAGGCGTGATTCTCTCGCCGGATGAGCAGGCGACCTATTACGCCTCGTCGGAGCCGGCAACGCTTCTGGATCTCTTGCGCCGGGCACGGACGGCCAAGCGACGCGGCGGAGTTTATGTCGAAGATGAAGACCGTTCGGGTTCCTTAAATGTTTAAATGAGGTTAGGGCTTTTCTTAAGCGGATGCTTAGGGAAAGCCTTTCGATTTTATGTTTGCAACAGCCGTTATAGACGTCTATAATATAGAGGGGAACACACATTCGGATAGGCTGTTTTCTTCGTATTTCACTGCGAAACGTTTGCTCCTCCTAAGGAAGGCGCAGCCGTTTACGCTTGTATATATTGAGTATAATGATTGATGAGTAAGGGAAACGGGGTGGATGACGCAAATGAACGAGATTTCAGAGCAATTATTTCAATTAAAGTCCGATTACACGCCGCAGGGCGATCAGCCGGGAGCCATCAGAAAGCTTGTTGAAGGCGTGAGGAATGGCGAAGCCAAGCAGACCCTGCTTGGTGCGACAGGGACGGGCAAGACGTACACGATTGCCAATACAATAGCGCAGCTTAACCGGCCGACGCTGGTTATTGCTCATAACAAGACGCTCGCGGCACAGCTGTGCAGCGAGTTTAAGGAATTTTTCCCGGACAATGCAGTCAGTTATTTTGTCAGCTATTATGATTATTTTCAGCCTGAGGCTTATATTCCGTCTACAGACACCTATATTGAAAAGGATTCCAGCATTAATGATGAGATCGACAAGCTGCGCCACTCCGCGACCAGTTCTTTGTTTGAACGCCGGGACGTTATTATTGTAGCGAGTGTATCCTGCATTTACGGTCTCGGTTCGCCTTCCGAGTACGGCAGTCTGGTACTGTCGCTCCGGGTAGGCATGGAGAAATCCAGGGATACGATTCTTCATAAGCTTGTTGATATTCAGTACCAGCGCAACGACATTAACTTTATCCGCGGTACGTTCCGCGTCCGCGGTGATATCGTGGAGATTTTCCCGGTTGCCAATAATGAACGGGCGATCCGGGTCGAGCTGTTTGGCGATGAGATTGAACGGATTACGGAGATCGACGTGCTGACTGGCGAGATCGTAAGCGAACGCGATCATGTGGCTATATTTCCGGCGTCTCACTTCGTTACCCATGAAGAAACGATGAAGGTTGCGCTTGGCAATATTGAGCGCGAGCTGGAGGAACGCCTTGCGGAATTGCGGGAAGAAGGCAAGCTTCTGGAAGCGCAGCGTCTGGAGCAACGTACCCGTTATGATCTCGAGATGATGGCGGAGATGGGCTTCTGCTCCGGGATCGAGAACTACTCAGGACCTCTGACTTTCCGGGAACGCGGAGCTACGCCTTATACGCTTATGGATTATTTTCCGGAGGATATGCTGATCGTCATAGACGAATCCCATGTCACCCTGCCGCAGATTAGGGCTATGTACAATGGCGACCGCGCGCGGAAGGAAATGCTCGTTAATCACGGCTTCCGTCTGCCGTCCGCGCTGGATAACCGTCCGCTCCGCTTCGAGGAATTCGAGGAGAAATCCAAACAGCAGATTTATGTATCGGCTACACCGGGACCATATGAGCTGGAACACTGCCCAACTATGGTTGAGCAAATTATCCGTCCAACAGGCCTGCTTGATCCGATTATTGACGTACGTCCGACCAAAGGCCAGATTGATGACCTGTTAGTTGAGATTCGCGACCGGATTGCCAAGGATGAACGTGTCCTTGTCACCACGCTCACGAAGAAGATGGCCGAGGATCTGACGGATTATTTCAAAGAGATTGGCATTAAAGTGCGTTATTTGCACTCCGATATCAAGACCCTGGAACGGATTGCGATTCTTCGGGATTTGCGGCTTGGTACGTTCGATGTGCTGGTGGGTATTAACCTGCTGAGGGAAGGTCTCGATTTACCAGAGGTGTCGCTGGTTGCGATACTGGATGCCGATAAAGAAGGCTTCCTTCGCTCCGAACGCTCGCTGATCCAGACGATTGGCAGGGCCGCGCGTAATAGCGATGGCCGAGTAATCATGTACGGGGATAAAATCACCGACTCCATGGATAAGGCACTTAAGGAAACGGAGCGCCGCCGGACCATCCAGATCGCCTATAATGAACAGCATGGCGTTACGCCTCAGACAATCCGCAAGAAAGTACATGATGATATTAAGGCAACGAAAGTAGCGGAGGAGAAATCGGATTATTTGACTGGCGTTGGCACCGAGAAGATGTCGAAGAAGGATCGTCAGGCATTGCTGCAAAGGCTGGAAGCGGAGATGAAGAACGCGGCGAAGAATCTACAGTTCGAGAGAGCTGCAGAGCTGCGTGATGCTGTGCTTGAGCTGCGCGCGGAGCTGGGCTAGAGACAAGGAATGGGAGGAACGTAAGAAGTGGCTAGTGACAAGATTGTAATCAAAGGGGCAAGAGCCCACAATTTGAAAAATATCGACGTTACCATACCCCGTGACAAATTTGTCGTGCTGACGGGGCTAAGCGGCTCCGGCAAATCTTCGCTTGCCTTCGACACGATTTATGCCGAAGGCCAGCGCAGATATGTGGAGTCGTTATCCGCTTATGCCCGGCAGTTTCTCGGGCAGATGGAGAAGCCGGATGTTGATTCCATTGACGGCTTGTCTCCGGCTATCTCGATTGACCAGAAGACAACAAGCCGCAACCCGCGTTCGACGGTTGGCACGGTAACGGAGATTTACGATTATTTGCGTCTATTATATGCCCGGATCGGGAGACCTCACTGCCCCGATCACGGCATCGAAATTACTTCGCAGACGGTTGAACAAATGGTCGACCGGATTATGGAATACCCGGAGCGGACCAAGCTGCAAATCTTGGCACCTCTAGTCTCCGGGCGCAAAGGCGAGCATACAAAGCTGCTGGCGGATATCCAGAAGCAGGGCTACGTCCGGGTTCGGGTAAACGGCGAGCTGCGCGAGCTGAGCGAGAAGATTGAGCTGGAGAAGAACAAGAAGCATAACATCGAGGTTGTGATCGACCGGATTGTCGTTAAGGCGGATATTCAGGGCCGTTTGGCAGATTCGCTCGAGACCGCGCTGAAGCTGGCCGATGGCCGTGTTCTCGTTGATATTATCGATCAGGAGGAGCTGCTCTTCAGCTCCAATCTGGCTTGTCCGGAATGCGGCTTTAGCATTGAGGAGCTGGCTCCTCGCATGTTTTCTTTCAACAGCCCGTACGGTGCTTGTCCGGAATGCGACGGTCTTGGCGTGAAGATGATTGTGGACCCGGATCTGCTTGTCCCGGATGCAAGCAAAGCCATTAACGAAGGGGCATTTGAAGCATGGGCGGGAAGCACATCGAACTATTATCCGCAATTCCTTAGCGCGGTGTGTCAGCACTATCATATTCCGCAGGATGTACCGGTTTCGGAACTGACGGCGGATCAAATCAAGAAGCTAATGTACGGAACAGGCGGGGAGCGGGTACGGTTCCTCTACGAGAACGATTTTGGCCACCGGAAGGAAGCTTTTGTTCCCTTCGAGGGTATTGTGCATAACCTGGAGCGCCGCTATCGGGAGACCGCTTCGGAAGGCATTCGGGAATATATCGAAGCTTATATGAGTGCAAAGCCTTGCGGTACCTGCAAAGGACACCGTCTGAAGAAAGAAAGCCTGGCCGTAACGATTAATGCGAAGAATATCTCATTTGTTACATCTTTATCGATTGGCGAGGCTCAACGTTTCTTTGACTCTCTTGATTTGAACGAGAAGGAGCGTACGATTGGCCATCTGATCCTGAAAGAGATCAACAGCCGCCTGGGCTTCCTGGTTAACGTCGGCCTCGAATATTTGTCGATGAGCCGTGCCGCAGGCACGTTATCCGGCGGGGAAGCGCAGCGGATCCGTCTGGCTACGCAGATTGGCTCCAGCCTGATGGGCGTCCTGTATATATTGGACGAGCCGAGTATCGGACTTCATCAGCGCGATAATGACCGTCTTATTCAAACGCTGGAGCATATGCGCAACCTCGGCAATACGCTTATTGTCGTGGAGCATGATGAAGATACGATGCTGGCCGCGGACTATATTATTGATATTGGTCCGGGTGCAGGTATCCATGGCGGGAATGTAACAGCCGAGGGAACTCCGGAAGAAATTATGAAGGACGACAACTCGCTCACCGGCCAATACCTGAGCGGGAAGAAGTTTATTGAAGTTCCGCTGGATCGCCGCAAAACCGGTGATAAGTGGCTCGAAATCCGCGGCGCCAAGGAAAATAACCTGCGCGGCGTTAACGTGAAGATTCCGCTTGGCATCTTTACTGCGGTTACCGGCGTCTCCGGCTCCGGCAAATCTACGCTGGTCAACGAGATCTTGTACAAGACGCTTGCCCGCGATCTGAATAAGGCAAAGGTACGCCCAGGCGAATACAAGGAACTGCGCGGACTGGAGCATCTGGAGAAGGTTATTGATATTGACCAGTCTCCTATTGGCCGTACGCCTCGTTCGAACCCGGCTACTTATACGGGAGTATTTGACGATGTACGCGATCTATACTCTACGACTAATGAAGCTAAGGTTCGAGGCTACAAGAAGGGCCGCTTCAGCTTTAACGTGAAGGGCGGCCGCTGCGAGGCATGCAGGGGCGACGGAATTATTAAGATCGAGATGCACTTCCTGCCGGATGTTTATGTGCCATGCGAGATTTGCAAAGGCAAGCGTTACAACCGCGAGACATTGGAAGTGAAATATAAAGGCAAGAACATTTCCGAAGTACTGGAAATGACAATCGAGGATGGAACCAAATTCTTCGAGAATATTCCGCGTATTCACAGGAAGCTGCAGACGCTGCTCGATGTAGGTCTTGGTTATATGACTTTAGGTCAGCCTGCTACGACCCTGTCGGGCGGTGAAGCACAGCGGGTGAAGCTGGCTTCCGAGTTGTATCGCCGAAGCACGGGCAAGACGCTGTATATCCTCGATGAGCCGACTACGGGGCTTCATGTTGACGATATTGACCGTCTGCTTACCGTACTGCACCGTTTAGTTGATTCCGGAGAATCGGTACTTGTTATCGAGCATAATCTGGATGTGATCAAGACTGCCGATTATTTGATCGATCTTGGGCCGGAAGGCGGCAATGGCGGGGGTACCATCGTGGCATCAGGAGCACCGGAAGATGTCGTGAAGGTTTCTGGCTCTTATACCGGCAAGTATCTGAAGCCGATTATGGAGCGCGACCGTGAACGCACGGTGGCTAAGCAACGTACAGCAGAGGAAAGTGTCGCTGCGGGAGCTGTGGATTAAATAAGAAGGCGGAGACTCTCCTTAGCGTTAATGAGGAGAGTCTCTTTTTGCATGTTTAGTTATAAATGTGGGAAGAGATGGACAAATTAACTTGCAGAGTATATAAAATGACAATGATTTTAAGTGCAAATGTGGGAAAAGGTGACAAAGTTGTTACGAAATCTGAATCGGACTTGCATCATTTGCCACTTGAAGATAACATAGAGGTAATATAGGCTACGTGCGAATAAAAGGGGGTCACTCGATGTTTTTGGCAGCAGAAGAAGCAGCACAATCGACCAGCAACATCAATACTTTTGACTGGTTTATGCTTGCATTTACCATTTTGATCTTGATTGGCTTTGTACGTTTATTAAAAGCTCGTCCTAAGAAAAACGTGTTTGCGATCGGATTCACCGCCGTATCGTTGCTTTTGTTTCTTTACATTGATTTCATTATGATCTTTAAAGTTTGGATGGCATAAATACATAAAAGCCTGCCGGCTCTGCGGCAGGCTTTATTAATAGACAAAACGCCGGTCTGTTCGTCTGAAAAGATGAAATGGGCAGGCGTTTTTTGTTTGCCGATTGACATTCAATAATGCTTCCTTTATTGTCTTATTTAACAGTCATCTAATTAGATATTCATTAAATTAGTTTGTCGAAGGAGAGAGAAGCTTTATGCAATTAGATAAGGTTGTAAACTACCATAAGGCTTTGGCTGACCCGACGCGTATACGGCTTCTTATCTTGCTGGCGGACGGAGAGATGAACGGTCAGGTATTGGCAGAGAAGCTTGGAGTCACTCCGGCCACGGTGACTCATCATGCGGCAAAGCTTCGTGAAGCGAGCTTGATTAATGAGCGGAGAGAGAAGAACACCATTTATTTCTCGCTGAATGATTACTTCATCAAAGGCGGGGCTAATGCAGCCGCAAACCTGATCTACAGGCAAACTAACCAGAAAGGAGAGGAAGAGCAAGTGAGCGAGGAATTAGAGCGTATGAAGCAGTCCGTGATTAAGAATTTCTTTACCGCGTCAGGTGAACTGAAGTCAATACCGGCACAACTCAAGAAGAAGCTTATCGTACTTGAGTATATGGTCTCCAAGCTGGAGAAGGGCCGTAAATACACGGAAAAGGAACTAAACGAGTTCATTAAAGGCTTCCATCAGGATTTCGCGACGATCCGGCGTGAATTTATCATGCATCAATTTATGTTCCGCGAAAACGAAATCTACGAGCTTAACCCTCAGGAGATGTGGGCGAAATGGGAGACATTGTCCTAATCTTTGCCTTTATCTTTATCGCATGTAAAAACAGCCTGCCCGGAATAAGCCGGGCAGGCTGTTTTTATTCCTCTATCATTAATTCATTTGTTTGGTCTTTGTGGTAAATGAGCGGAGCGAAAGTATGTTTCTGGAGAAACGGAGTGTTCGCCTTTGGCTGAAGATTTCAACCGCTGAGCGGCTAATTCAAAGAAATCATCGGCCAACAGCGATCGGAAGAAACATACTTTTGCGCAGCGATTGCTTTTACCGCATCAACCAACCCATCGAATTATACCCACCACATATCGCCAACAGGCTCTTTAATCAGAACTTGCTGGAGGTTTTGAACAGCTTTGGAGAAGCCTTCTTCAACGGACATCAGGCCGTCTTCATGCTCGATGCTGACAACATAGTCGTAGCCAACAAGACGAAGCGTGCTGATGATGTCGGCCCAAGTTTTCAGGTCGTGGCCAAAGCCAACGGAACGGAACTGCCAAGCGCGGTCCAGCATCAGAGTGTAGGACTGCATGTCAGTCACGCCGTGTTTATTCACGTTATTGAAGTCAATGGATGTATCTTTCGCATGGAAGTGATGGATCGCATTTTCGCGGCCCAGGATTTTGATTGCTTCAACAGGATCGATTCCTTGCCACCACATATGGGATGGATCAAGGTTAGCGCCAATCGCATTACCAGCAGCTTCACGAAGGCGAAGCAGGGTAGCAGGCGTGTGAACGGAGAAGCCGCCATGCAGCTCAAGACCGATTTTTACGCCGCTTTGTTCAGCGATACCGCCGATCTCAGACCAATATGGGATAACTTTTTTCTCCCATTGCCATGCCAGGATTTCTTGGAAATCGTTTGGCCAAGGAGCAACCGGCCAGTTCGGATATTTAGCA
Source organism: Paenibacillus glycanilyticus (assembly GCF_023715145.1). GTDB lineage: Bacteria > Bacillota > Bacilli > Paenibacillales > Paenibacillaceae > Pristimantibacillus > Pristimantibacillus glycanilyticus_A. The sequence goes on from NZ_JAMBNP010000003.1 coordinate 586,186, forward strand.
TCCTCATGATCGCCAGGGCAGCCGGAGAATGTATTTACAACTGGAACCTCAAGGCGGTTAGCCAGCTCGATTGTTTTACGGATTGTAGCGTCATCTGCGCTGGAGATTGCTTTTTGCGGGTGAAGCGGATTGGCGTGGCAGCTAAGTGCGCTGATAATCAATCCGCGCGATTCTACCGCATGTTTAAACGCTTTCAATTTGCCTGCGTCAGCAAGCAAGGTGTCAGGGTCGCAATGTGCGTTGCCCGGATAACCGCCAGTTCCAAGCTCTACCGCTTCCAGACCTTTGGCAGCGATATAGTCGAGTGCTTCTTCAAAAGGTTTTTGCGAGAAAAGTACGGCAAATACGCCTAATTTCATTAATTTGACCTCCTAGGGTTTGGTTGTCCCTATTATAGCATTCTAGTTAAGCGGATATCTAATAATTACGAAAGAAAAACCAAAATCGCATATAAACAAAACAATTCAAATGAAAGCACTCTACTCATGCGACAAGATTATACATTTTAATGACAAAAGAGCTTGAAAATCGTCTAAATTCGCTACTATAAACAGATCTATCAAACTATAATAACGTCATTTGTAATTGCAGCCCGTCTTTCTAATTGTCGTTTTATTGGATTCATCTTAATAAAAAACAAAGAGGTTAATTCCGCTTGAACCTTTACCTAATATTTAGGATTAAATTATGTAGATTCTTCTTGTTGTATAGTACTTTGGCATGATACATTTAGAACGTGTTTCCTATAAATGGGATTCTCGTTTTTGATTGGATCTGGGAGAGTGATAGAGTGAAACGTAATATGCTTCGCGCAGGAGCCATCGTCCTGGCGGGAGGACTGTTGGTAACCGGTTCAGCGTTTGCGGCGGGAACGGCAGCAAGTCCCGGAACAATGAAAATGAACGCGACCAAGATTAACGGAGAAGTTTATGTAAAGGCATCATCGCTGACCAGTACTTTGGGAGGTACGGGGACGTATGACGCATCATCCAAGACCTACTCTTATACTCCGCCAGCAGATGTACCATCCGTTGTTAGCAAAGTATCGCCTTCCGTTGTAGGAATTATAGGCAAGCCAGCGGATGGGGGCGACCAGCGTTATGTTTTAGCTCATGGGACAGGCGTTATTATGAAGGCCGATGGTTGGATTTTAACCAATGCCCATGTCGTGAAGGACATGACCAACATTACTGTCGTAACGGCAGACGGTAAGCAGTACAGCGGGAAAAGAAGCAACGTCGACGAAGTAAGCGATCTTGCCCTTGTGAAAATCAACGCAACCAAGCTGCCGGTTGCCAAATTTGCCGCGTCACCGCTGCAAGCCAAAGTTGGCGAGACGGTTATCGCAATCGGGACGCCAGTGTCCTTCTCGCTTCGTAACACAGCTACAACGGGCGTGCTTAGCGGGATGAACCGCTCGGTATCCTCCTTCTACCGACTGTTGCAGACAGATGCAGCGATTAACCCCGGAAACAGCGGCGGCCCTCTTGTGAATATGAAAGGTGAAGTTATCGGCATTAATTCCATGAAGTTTGTGGATGAAGGCATCGATAATATTGGCTTTTCCATTCCGATTGATACCGTTTCTTACGTGACGGGTCATTTCTTCAAATACGGTACTGTGAAGCGTTCCTCCCTTGGCATTGGCCTGGAAGAGAGCTACGCGGCGATTGTTGGTCTGCCGACAGACGACGGTTTAACAGTGACCTCTGTAAAATCGGAATCTGCCAAGAAGCTGGGTATTCAGGTAGGGGATGTCCTGTATTCCGTTGCGGGAAAACAGATTTCTTCTATTGTTGAATTGAACGAGCTTTTGAAATCGTATTTACCTGGCCAGCAGATTGAGATCACGATGATGATTGACGGCGATTTGGTTACCCGTAAACTAACGCTGACTACGGCTTAATAAGATTATTCATTTATAATAGGGAGAGTAGAGAGAATGAAGATGAAACAATTTATGCTCATGCTGTTAGCGGTACTGCTGGTTGCAACCATTGTGCCGGCTGCGGCTTTTGCGGCAGATTCGACGAGTGGAGCAGTAGAAATCCGACTCAAGACGAACAGCTCGACGGTTAAGATTAACGGCAAACCATCGACGGTACAGGCTCCTTTCGAAAAAAGCGGAACAACCATGGTACCGCTCAGCGTAATTACGAAAGCTTTTGGCGCAAAGCTGAAGCTGCAAGACAACAAAATTATTACCCTTACTTATAACGATAAGACCGTAGTCGTAACGATTGGCAGCAAAACCGTAAAAGTAAACGGTAAAGCTCAAACCGTTGCTGTTGCGCCGGTTGTTGTTAAAGGCACTACGATGGTTCCGGTACGTGTCATTGTAGAGACCTTTGGCGCAAAAATCGGTAAAGATAAAAAGACAAACGAAATCGTAATCACCGGTACTCTTGCTCAATCGGGCAGCAGTAATTCGGGCGGTGGTTCGAATGGTCTGGATCCTGACTATGGCAAAACCAAGTTTGGCGACAGCTATCTGGGCTGGACCATGAACTATCCGCCAGGGCTTGCGTTGGTTGCTCAGAGCGATGACGGTACCTATGCGGAGTGGGGCAGCACAACTAGCAAATCAAGCGTAATCGTATCGACTGAACATGTATCTGATGTCCTGACAAGCAATGAGATCCGCGATAAAATTTCCGTGGATTGGATCCTCAGCGATGAAGTAGTTGTCGACAAACGCGCAATTACAGTTAACGGCCAGAGCTTTGAGAAAATGGTGACAAGATCCACAAAACAAGGACTGCTGTTCGAATACCGCGCAACACAACAAGGTGAAACCTTCTATTTGGTTATGGTTGGCGTGGTTGGAACAGAGAAGTCGGCTCTTGATCCGTACCAATCCTTGCTCGACAGTTTTGTTACTTCCTTCAATAAAGCGGATAACACGATTAAAGATATTACAAAAGTAAAAGACGGCCTTATGTCTATCAATAATAAAGAGTTTGGCCTTTCCCTTAAGCTGCCTGCAGGCTGGTATGGCGTTAAAGACAGCACAACCCCTCTGTATGTAAGCGAAGACGGCATTTTCTCCTTTACAATCTCTTCCCTGCAATCGGGAGATACAGTGGATCAATGGCTTACTCGCATGCAACAGCAGCTCCACGACGATTTCCTGCCTAATTATATTAAAAATGAAAAAGTCTCTTCCATTGCTTTGAAAGACGGCAATGCGCAAGTTTTGACCTATGATTACAGCTACGATATGAAAAATTGGGTAACCGTTAATGAAGTTTACCTGGTTGTAGGCAACTACCGTTATTCTATTCACTTCACTTATGATACGAGCCTTGGCGCCAAAGGCGATGCGTTGTTTAAGTCTACGATGGGCACGGTAGACATCGACACGGCTTATATTGAAAAAAATTACGGTCAAATCGAAGATCAGTACGATAACATCGACCGTACGCAAGTTAAAACGAAAACCAGCAGCAAATATGGCTATTCCGTCGATCTTCCGTCTCACTGGCTAGGTGTCGACACCGACTTCAACCAAGAGCAAGTGACCTATGTTGGCGACTATGGCAGCTTGATTATTCAAGCTTATGAAGATGTTGATGCTGCTACTGCAAACAGAGCCGTTCAGCAAGGACTGCAAAAAGAAGGAATAACGGTCTCCGATACTTCCTCCATCACGGTGGGCAACTCGACAGTTGGCAAAATTACCATTCATGATGTAGCGGATTCCGGAGTGCCGATTACACAAGTTTTATATTTTGTTCAAAGCAAAGGCAATACGCTGTTGTTCGTCTTCACCATTAATGATTCCAACGCAACAACCAGCGCTTTGAACGGCTTTGACAAGATCGTTCAATCCATCAAGATCCAATAATAGCAACGCAAAGTTAATACAAGAGCCGGTTCTCGCCCAAGAGAATCGGCTTCTTTTCTCTTCCCTGCCAGTATTGGGTGGTGGCATCTGATGCCGCGGTTTGTTAAACTAGCAATAGCAGGTTTACAAATGGAGGAATGAATGTCGAATGACGATTAATATAAAGCGAGAGGATATCGAGCTGCTGGCTCCTGCCGGCGACTGGGATTGCATGCGCGCAGCAGTGGCCAACGGCGCGGATGCCATTTTTTTTGGCGTAGAGAAGTTTAATGCCCGTGCCCGCGCGAACAACTTCCGGAGCGAAGAGCTGCCGGAGATTATGGCGTTTCTTCATACTTACGGAGTGAAAGGTTTTCTGACCTTCAACATTCTCGTATTCGAAGACGAGCTTCGCGACGCGAAGCAATTAATAGAGATGTGCATCAATGCAGGCGTGGATGCGGTAATCGTGCAGGACTTGGGTCTTGTGAAAATGATCCGCGAACTATCCCCCGACTTCCCGATTCACGGCTCCACTCAAATGACGATTACATCGCCGGAAGCGGTAGAGTTCACGAAGCCTTTTGGCATGGAACGCGTCGTGCTTGGCCGTGAAAATAATCTGAAGCAAATTCAGAAGATTGGCGAGCAGGCGAAGCTTCCGATGGAAGTATTCGTTCATGGCGCGCTTTGTGTCTCTTATTCCGGCCAATGCTTGACCTCGGAAATGTGGGGAGGCCGCTCCGCGAATCGCGGCGAGTGCGCGCAGGCATGCCGTCTTCCTTATGATCTGATGGTAGATGGCGAGCATCAGCCGATGGGCGACGTGACTTACTTATTATCTCCGAAAGATCTGGCAGCAATCGATCTGATTCCGGAATTAATTCAAGCTGGCGTCACTTCCTTCAAGATTGAAGGCCGCCTGAAAAGCCCTGAGTATGTCGCTAACGTTGTTAGCAAATACCGCCGCGCGATTGACAGCTATTTTGCCGGTGATTTGACCGGTCCTTCGAAGGAAGAAGTCCGCGAGCTGCAGCAAAGCTTCTCCCGCGGCTTTACGCATGGCTTCCTGACAGGAACGAACAACAAACAGCTGGTTGACGGAACGTTTCCGAAAAGCCGCGGCGTCTATCTTGGACGTGTAGAACGTATTCTGCGCGATGCGGTAACGATCCGCCTGGAAGCTCCGCTGAAACGCGGCGACGGTATCGTGTTTGATGCCGGGGATCCAACGAAGAAGGAAGAAGGCGGTCGTGTCTACGACCTGCGCCGTCATGGCCAGAAGATCGAAGGCGAAGCGCAAGAGGGTACCCTTCTTGAGCTGGTTGCCGGACGCAATGACGTAGACCTACGCAAAGTCCATGTCGGAGATAAGATCTGGAAGACCAATGACCCTGCACTCGACAAGCGTCTTCGCGCTACGTTCGAGACCGAGAAGCCATACCGCGTATTCCCGCTGCATCTGAAAGTAACGGGTGTTGTTGGCGAACCGCTTCGTACCTGGTGGACCGATGTCCAAAAAGGAGTCACCGTTGCGGTTGAATCCGAGCTTATGCTGGAGCAGGCTAACAAACGTCCGATGGACGCTGCGCTGCTTGAAGACCAGCTTGGCCGTCTTGGCGGCTCGCTATACCAGCTTGACCACCTTGAGGTTGCGCTTGAAGGCGACCTTATTGTGCCCGTGCGCGAATTGAACCGGATGCGCCGCGAAGCCGTGGAGAAATTGAGCGGCGAGCGTCCGAAACCGCCTATTTATGTGAAGCATATGATTGATCCTTTGGCTGATGCGCCAAACGCTGCTGCAGCCAAAACATCCAAGCAGCAGGTATCTAATCCGAGGCTGACGGCTCTTTGCCGTAACCTGGAGCAAGTTGAAGCAGCTGTTCAAATGGATGTTGAGATGATCTATGCCGATTTTGAATTTATTAAGCAGTTCCCTGCCGCTATTGAAGTAGCGCGCCGCGCGGGCAAGCCGATTGCGCTGGCTACGCCGCGTATTCATATGCCGGGAGAGAACGGCTACCATGCGAATATATTGAAGCTTCAGCCGGATGCCGTGCTTGTCCGCAATACCGGTGCTTTGTACTATTACCTGCGTGCACGCGCGGAGAATCCGGGCAAGCCGTTCCCGAAACTGATCGGGGACTTCTCGCTTAACGTGGCTAATCATAAAGCCGTTGAAGTATTTGCGGATACAGGTCTTGATCTCATTACCCCGTCCTATGACCTGAACATTCAGCAAATGGTGGATATGCTCGAGCAATCCGACACTTCCCGCCTGGAGGTTGTTATTCAGCAGCATCTGCCGATGTTCCATACGGAGCATTGCGTGTACTGTACCTTCATGAGCGAAGGAACGGACTTTACGAACTGCGGACGCCCTTGCGAGGATCACCGCGCATCGCTGCAGGACCGTATCGGCATGTCCCATCCGGTTCGCGTAGACGAAGGCTGCCGCAATACGGTGTATAACGCGATCGAGCAGTCGGGCGCCGAGTACATCCGCAACTTCATGGAGCTGGGCGTGCCTTCTTACCGCGTTGAGTTTCTGGAAGAAACACCGGATAAAGTACGTGAAGTGCTTGGTTTGTACCGGGACGCGCTGGATGGCCGAATTACAGGCACGAAAGTATGGAAAACGTTAAAAGCAACGAACCAGCTCGGCGTAACACGCGGGCAGCTCGTGAAATAAGGAGAGCCATCGCATGAGTGGAGCATGGTACAGCGGTTGGAGACATGTGTTCAAATTAGATCCGGAGAAGGAAATCTCGGATGATGCGTTAGATGCCATCTGTATGTCCGGAACCGATGCGATCATTGTTGGCGGCTCCAGCGGCGTTACGTTTGAAAATACGGTTGATCTCATGGCGCGCATTCGCCGCTATGAGGTTGACTGTGCCCTAGAGGTTTCTACCCTGGACGGAGCGGTACCCGGATTTGACGGCTATTTCGTCCCGATTGTCCTGAACACGGACAAAGCCGAATGGATTATTGGCCGTCAGATTGAAGGACTGAAGGAATACGGATCGTTTGTGCCATGGGAGGAGACCGCTTCGCAGGGCTACATTATTCTCAACAGCGAAGCTACTGCTGCCGTAGTCACGGGTGCCGATACAGAGCTGGACGAGACGGCTTTGGTGGCCCATGTGCGAATGGGGGCGAGGCTGATGCATCTCCCGGTTATTTATATCGAGTACAGCGGACGATTTGGCGATATGCTGCTGGTCAAGGCAGCGAAGGAAGCGGCTCAGGGAGCGCAGCTCTTTTACGGCGGAGGCATTCATAACGCGGATACCGCGGCGCAGGCTGCCGAGTATGCCGATACCATTGTGGTGGGGAATGTCATTTACAACGACCTGGAAGCAGCTTTGTCCACGGTTAAGGCGGTCCGCGCCGCTGTTCGGGGATGAATGGGCAAAGCTTGCGGGAGCAGGCCGAAGCCAAAGGTTTTCACTAAGAAGTCAGTCAGCGAGAGAGCTATTCCGAGAGCGTAATAACGAGCTTTAGGAATAGCTTTTTATTTGCAAATTGACACAATACGGGCCGTTGTCTACACTATCAGTAAGAAGCGAACACTAATGCGAACAGAACTTATAATTAAGGAGTACATGTATGTTTAATCCGATAAATATTGATCAAGCCGTACAGAAGCTGAATCCTCCGCAGCAGGAGGCCGTTCAGGCAACGGATGGACCTTTGCTTATCATGGCGGGAGCGGGAAGCGGCAAGACCCGGGTACTGACCCATCGTATTGCTTATTTAATCGAGAAGAAGCGGGTTGCCCCCTGGAGCATTCTGGCCATTACGTTTACCAACAAAGCAGCCCGCGAGATGCAGGCGAGGGTTGCGGCGCTGATTGGACCTTCCGGACAGGACATTTGGGTTTCTACCTTCCACTCCATGTGCGTGCGGATTCTCCGCAGAGACATTGACCGGATCGGCTTTACGTCCAATTTCTCGATCCTCGATTCCGCCGACCAGCTGTCGGTTATCCGTAACTGCATGAAGGAACTCAATATCGATGTGAAAAAGTTTGAGCCGAAGGCTGTCCAGGCTGAAATCAGCGGAGCGAAAAATGAGCTGATTACTCCCGAGCGTTATGAACAGAAGACCGGCGACTATTTTACCGATATTGTGGCGAAAGTATTTAAGATGTATCAGAAGCGGTTGAAAAGCAATAACTCGCTGGACTTCGACGACCTGATCATGACAACGATCGAGCTGTTTAAGGAAATGCCGGAAGTGCTGGAGTTCTACCAGAACAAGTTCCGCTTTATCCATGTAGATGAGTATCAGGATACGAACCGCGCGCAATATATGCTTTGCCGCATGCTGGCCGATAAGCATCATAATATTTGCGTAGTGGGCGACAGCGACCAATCGATCTACCGCTGGCGTGGAGCGGACATTACGAACATCCTGAACTTTGAAGATGACTATCCGGAAGCCCGGACCATCATGCTCGAGCAGAACTACCGTTCCAGCGCGAACATTCTGGAAGCGGCGAATGCCGTGATCAAGCTGAACACGGGCCGCAAGCCGAAGAAGCTGTGGACGGACCAGGGAGAAGGCGACCCGATCACTCTGTATCAGGCGGATTCCGAGCATGATGAAGGGTATTTCGTAACCGGCACGATCGGGAAAAATGTGAAAAACGGCAGCAGATACGATGACCATGCGATACTGTACCGGACCAACGCCCAGTCCCGGGTAATCGAGGAAATTCTGATCAAGTCGGATATTCCTTATCAGATCGTCGGCGGCATCAAGTTCTATGACCGCAAAGAGATTAAGGATCTTCTCGCTTATTTGAGACTCGTTTCGAACCCGGACGATGATATCAGCTTGCAGCGGATCATCAACGTGCCGAAGCGGGGGATTGGCGATACAACGGTAGCGAAGCTTGCGGAAGAAGCCGTCCGTCAGGGGACATCCATCTTTAATGTGCTTGGTAACTTACAGGGCATTGATCTGAACGCCCGCGCGCAAGGTCTGCTGCACGAATTCCGGGATATGATCGATAATTTGACGCAGATGGTCGATTATCTGTCCGTAACCGAGCTGACGGAGAAAGTGTTGGAAATGTCGCAATATCGCATTGAATTGCAACGCGAGAAGACGCTTGAATCAACGGCCCGCCTCGAGAACATCGATGAGTTCTTGTCCGTTACGATGGACTTCGAGAAGCGTAACGAAGACAAGACCCTGGTCGCTTTCCTGACGGATCTTGCGCTTATTGCGGATATTGATTCCATGGACAAAGACGATGACGGCAAGCCGGCCGACAATAACGCGGTTGTTCTTATGACCATGCATAGTGCTAAAGGTTTGGAGTTCCCTGTAGTCTTTATTATCGGGATGGAGGAGAGCATCTTCCCGCACAGCCGTGCGCTTAACGACAATGAAGAGCTGGAAGAAGAACGCCGTCTTGCTTACGTAGGGATTACCCGCGCTGAGAAGCAGCTCTACCTGACTTGTGCGCGCAGCCGGACTCTCTTCGGCCGCATCAGCGCCAACCAGCCTTCTCGCTTCCTGCAGGAAGTGCCGGACAACGTGAAGGCACTGGCTTCGCCGGGCGGAGCAATCGGCCGCTCCGGCAGCTTTGGCGGCGGAAGCCGCGCAAGCTTTGGCAGCAGCAGCGGCAACGCTGGCTTTGGCGCAGGGCGTGCGCCATCATTCGGCGCACCAAGCGCTGGAGCGCGCACCTCTGGCCCTTCGGGGGCGGGAGTGCGGGTGAGCACGCCGCTTGACGCAGCGGCGAAAGCGGCAACGCAAGCCGGATCCGCAGCGGGTAATGCCGCGGATCGGAACTTCGTTGCCGGCGACAGAGTCGCGCATGGCAAGTGGGGTGAAGGCGTGATCGTTTCCGTTAAGGGGACGGGAAACGATATGGAACTGCAAATTGCTTTCCCTGCGCCGGTTGGCGTCAAACGGCTTCTGGCCGGATTTGCACCAATTACGAAAGTCTAAATGGAATGGAAGGATGGGACCCTCCCATGGAGAATCAGACGGCTACGCCTGAGCAATTGACCCGCATGCAGGAGCTGGCGGCGGAAATTTCCGCCCATAATTATTCGTATTACACGCTTGACCAGCCTTCTATTAATGACGCGGATTACGACAAGCTGTACGATGAACTGGTGGCGCTGGAGGCGGCCACCGGCGTTGTGCTGCCGGATTCCCCTACGCAGCGCGTAGGCGGGGAGCTCCTTAAGGGCTTTGAGCCCCATCGCCATCGGGCTCGCTTATGGAGTCTCGACAAGGCGCAGGATACCGAAGATCTGCTGGCATGGAATCAACGCGTCCTCAAAGGGATTAATGACTATAATGCAAAGCATCCGGAAGAGGAGCCTCTTCCGCAGCCGAGTTATGTGATTGAGCTGAAGTTTGACGGTTTGACGCTCAATCTGACTTATGAGAACGGTCAGCTTATTCAAGCTTCTACACGCGGTAACGGTACAGTAGGCGAGGGCATTCTGGCGCAGGTGCGCACTATCCGTTCCGTACCGCTTACCATACCGTTCAAGGACGGAATCATTGAAGTACAGGGCGAAGGGATCATGAACCTGTCCGTTCTGGAGCGTTATAACCAGACAGCGGCAGAGCCGCTCAAGAATGCGCGTAATGCAGCTGCCGGGGCGCTCCGTAACCTTAATCCGAAAGTAACCGCGGAAAGAAAGCTGAATGCCTTCTTTTACAACGTTGGATTTGCGGAAGGCATCTCATTTACGACCCATTCCGAAATGCAGCAATTCTTGAAGGATAACTTGTTTAAAGTTAACCCCTACGCATCTTACTTCGAAACCATTGAAGAAGTGCAGGAGGAATTGCTCCGGATAGTTGAGAAGCGGCTGGACCTTGACTTCCTGATTGATGGCGCTGTTGTGAAGCTTACGGACATACGCACACGGGAAGCTCTGGGCTATACCGATAAATTCCCGCGCTGGGCGGTAGCTTTCAAGTTTGAAGCCGAAGAGGCGGCAACCGTGCTGGAGTCTGTTTCTTGGGAGGTTGGCCGTACAGGCAAAATCACGCCGGTAGCGCGGGTTGAAGCCGTCGAGCTGGCTGGCGTTACGGTTCAGAACTGCACGCTCAACAATATCGGTGATATTGAGCGGAAGAACCTGAAGTTTGCCCTGGGCACGCTTGTTTCGATCCGACGTTCGAATGATGTTATTCCCGAAATACTAGGGAAAGTGGATGAGGAGCCGGGCCAGGAGATCGTTTATCCAGCGGTATGTCCGGCATGCGGAACGGAGCTCGAGCAGCGCGGCGCCCATCTATTCTGTAATAACAAGCTTGGGTGCCGTCCGCAAATTATAGGACGGATCACCCATTTCGCATCCCGCGATGCGATGGATATTGAAGCTTTCAGCATAATGACGGCTGAGCAGCTGTATGCGGACTGCGATGTCCATGATCCGGCCGATCTCTATGCACTCGGCTATGATGACTTGATTAAGCTTGATCGATTCGGCGACAAAAAAGCCCGCAAGCTTCTTGATGCTATCGAGAAATCCAAAGACCGTGATTTGGCGGCCTTCCTCTTCGCTCTGGGCATCCCGAATACGGGCAAAGCTACGACCAAAATGCTAGCCGATCACTACGGCAGCCTGGATGGCGTTATGTCTGCCACTGCAGATGAGCTTGTAGGACTTCAAGATGTAGGTGCTATCGTTGCGGACAGCATCGTAAACTATTTTGCCGATCCGATCATTGCCGCAAGTATTGCTCGTATGCGCGAGCTTGGCGTGAAAGCGGAGGCGGAGCAGCCGGCAGTCGTTCGGCAGGACAGCATCTTCAGCGGCAAGACGGTTGTATTAACGGGTACACTGTCGAAAATGTCGCGGGATGAAGCGGCCAAGAAGCTCGAAGCGTTCGGAGCTAAAGTTTCGGGCAGCGTCTCGAAGAAAACGGACTTCGTTATTGCTGGCGAGAGCGCGGGAAGCAAGCTGACCAAAGCGCGTGATCTCGGAATTACCGTCATTGAGGATGAAGACGAGTTGCTTCGTTTGTTAGGAGAAGTATAGGTTATTGCCGATCCGCAGGTCGTGAAACAGGGCCTGCGGCTTTTTATTTATGTCAGAGAAGATTAATGTCATTTATTACAAGTTGTATTTCAAATTTAGACATGATATATTATCTCTTGTCGCTTCGGAAGACACGGCATCAACAACCGAAACACATTGAGGCTTTTGAAATAATGTGAAACAAGCTGTTGACAAAGAGTTGAGAAGCTGATAACATAACATCTTGTCACCACGACAAATTGTGACAAACAAGTTCCTTGAAAACTGAACAAATGAATCACGTCGATTCAAACAAGTTTTAAATAGCTAGTAAAGTTTGAGCAAGTCAAACAAAACCAAGGAGTTTTCGAGGATCGGTATCCATCGATCAAGGAAAACACCATTTCATGGAGAGTTTGATCCTGGCTCAGGACGAACGCTGGCGGCGTGCCTAATACATGCAAGTCGAGCGGATCTTGTCCTTCGGGATGAGGTTAGCGGCGGACGGGTGAGTAACACGTGGGTAACCTGCCCATAAGACTGGGATAACATTCGGAAACGAATGCTAATACCGGATACGCGAATTGGTCGCATGGCCGAATCGGGAAAGGCGGAGCA
>NZ_JAMBNP010000040.1 GCF_023715145.1 Paenibacillus glycanilyticus
GGTTTACGGTTCGCGAATCGTACTGCCGACCGGCATGATGGCGGGGGCAATCGAGATGCTCGCCGCCGGGATCGTCCTGCTGGCGGCCTCATGGCTGAGCGGTGAAACCTTAACCCGCGTCCCTTCCTGGTCCGGGATCGCCGCCCTGGCCTATCTGGCCATCTTTGGCTCGCTGATCGCCATTAACGCCTACATGTTTTTAATCCGCAATGTCACCCCGGCGGTCGCCACCAGCTACGCCTATGTTAATCCGGTGGTCGCGGTGCTCCTCGGTACTGGGTTCGGCGGCGAGAGCCTGTCGCTCATTGAGTGGCTGGCGCTGGCGGTGATTATTTTCGCCGTAGTGCTGGTGACGCTGGGGAAATATCTCTTCCCCGTCCGCAGCGAGGCTACTCCTTGTAAGGCGTCGAAGTAGTCGTCAGTTCGCGGATCCCCTGCGTATCGATCTGCGCGTCGTGTCCGGCGCCGCAGATC
>NZ_JAMBNP010000041.1 GCF_023715145.1 Paenibacillus glycanilyticus
GTATTTTACTTTGCGGTGTTTCGCTTATGGCAACAAGGTCATATCAAAAGTATGTTATTGGGTGTGATATCGCCGATTTTGGCGGCATTGGGCTCATTGATGGTAGTGTTCGGCGGCATGCAAAATCCGCTGTTTTTGCCTGTCTGCTTACCGATTTGTGCGCTTGTCCTCCTGCTTGCCTACTTTTACAGTCGCTATCTACACAGTCGATAAGTACCTTATGTCAAGTGCCTTATATCAAGTGCATTGCGTCAATTTTTTGGATAACGCTAAAAACTGCGCCACGCCTTGTCCGACGGCTCGACCTGTGGCAAAACAAGCTGTCAGTAGATAGCCACCCGTTGGCGCATCCCAATCAAGCATCTCGCCACAGCAAAATACATAAGGATTGGATTTTAGCGCAAAATCCTCGGTTAATGCTGTACGTTTTACCCCGCCGCCACAGCTAATTGCTTCTTCAATCGGTCGAAAGC
>NZ_JAMBNP010000042.1 GCF_023715145.1 Paenibacillus glycanilyticus
GCGTCGGCGCAGGATCTGGTGATGAACTTTTCCGCCGACTGCTGGCTGGAAGTGAGCGATGCCACCGGTAAAAAACTGTTCAGCGGCCTGCAGCGTAAAGGCGGTAACCTGAACCTGAGCGGTCAGGCGCCGTATAAGCTGAAAATTGGCGCCCCGGCCGCGGTACAGATCCAGTATCTGGGCAAGCCTGTCGATTTAAGTCGTTTTATCAGAACTAACCAGGTTGCGCGTCTGACCCTCAATGCCGAATCATCACCGGCGCAGTAACAGACGGGTAACGCGGGAGATTTTTCATGCATAACCAGGCTCCGATTCAACGTAGAAAATCTAAACGTATTTACGTTGGTAATGTGCCAATTGGCGATGGGGCTCCCATCGCCGTTCAGTCAATGACCAATACGCGCACCACCGATGTGGCGGCGACCGTAAATCAAATCAAAGCGTTAGAGCGCGTAGGCGCGGACATTGTCCG
>NZ_JAMBNP010000043.1 GCF_023715145.1 Paenibacillus glycanilyticus
CGCCGAGCAGCGTTTCAAGGTTCTGCACGCGCCGCGTCAGGCCCGGCTGCGTCAGGTGGAGCTTCGCGGCCGCGGCGACCATCGACCCGCTGTCGACAACCGCGACGAACGCCTGGAGATCACGCGTATTCAAAACAAACTCGCATAATCATGTTAGACATATTTCAATTGTCGCATAAACATCGGGCCCCTACGATGGGAGTTCCTTCGATCTTCCTCCCAGGCTTCCGATGAACTGCCCTGCCCACCGTTGCCCCGCCCCCGTTTCCCCGTCCGTCGCCGCGCCGCCCGCGCTGAGCATCGGCATGACGCTGTTCTTCGCCGCGACGGTCGGCGTGATCGTGATGGACCTGTTCGCCGCGCAACCGCTGACCGGCCCGATCAGCGCGGACCTGCACCTGCCGCCCGGTCTCGCCGGCCTCGTCGCGATGCTGCCGCAACTCGGCTACGCGGCCGGACTCGCGTTGCTCG
>NZ_JAMBNP010000044.1 GCF_023715145.1 Paenibacillus glycanilyticus
GGTCGATGATCAGCGGTTCCGCGCCCATCGTGCGCCACAGCGTGGCCTTGAGCAGCAGTCCGGAGAGTACGACCAGATGGATCGAGATCACATACATCGCGAAGACGGCGGTGCCGGCGTAGGGCCCGAAGAACACGGAGCCCAGCATGACGAACACCGTGAGCCGCGCGGTGCAGGACGTGAACGGGACGAGCAGCGCAGTCAGGATCCGTTGCCGTGCGCTCGGCAGGATGCGGGTGGCCGAGATGGCCGGCACGTTGCAGCCGAACCCGACGATCAGCGGCAGGAACGCCCGTCCCGGCAGGCCGATGGAGCGCATCAGCCGGTCGGTCACCACAGCAGCCCTCGCGAGGTAACCGGAGTCCTCGAGTACGGCAAGAAGGATGAACATCAACGTCATCAGCGGCACGAAGGTGAGCAGCATGCCGACGCCGGCGATCAATCCGCTGACCACGAGTCCCTCTACCC
>NZ_JAMBNP010000045.1 GCF_023715145.1 Paenibacillus glycanilyticus
CGACGGGACAGGGAATCGGCGAGTAATCGATGGACATGGCTGGAAAAAGATGAGGAAAGGAAGTGCCCGGACGCGCCGCGGCACTGCGCCCGCAGCACCGCGCCCGTGGCACCGCGCAGCGAACTGATCGATCATTCCGCGTTCCGCCGCCTCGCGCAAGAGGCACGCACGTGCGGACAGCGCGACGCTGGCCCGGTCGCCGGACCGGGCCAGCCGGCCGCGCACCGCGCGCGCGATGGCCTTCCGGATTGAAAAAACGATTGGCTGCCGGGTGCGAAACGGTTCCATTCGGGTTCCGGACGCGCGATTTTCTCGGCCAATATCGAAACGATTCTTCGAAACCGGTGGTTCAGCGCCTTTCGTGGACCGAACGAAATACACCGACCACCTGATACAAATCGCGGAGCGAATTCGATACACAAAATCCGAACGTGGAAAAAACATCCACCATTGCGGTATGTATTGGGG
>NZ_JAMBNP010000046.1 GCF_023715145.1 Paenibacillus glycanilyticus
ACTTTTGTTTTCTCTTCCTCAGGGTACTTAGATGTTTCAGTTCCCCTGGTATGCCTCTTGTTAACCTATGTATTCAGTTAACAGTGACTGTCCATTACGACAGCCGGGTTTCCCCATTCGGACACCCTCGGATCAATGCGTGCTTACCGCTCCCCGAGGCAGTTTCGTTGTTCGCCACGTCCTTCTTCGGCTCCTAGTGCCTAGGCATCCTCCGTGCGCTCTTATTAGCTTAACCTAATCACTGATTACTCAGTGTCATTCATTCCAGCTAAAAGATGTTTTGTTATCTCATATCCAGTTTTCAAGGTGCAATACTTTTGCATAAAGCAAAAGTTATAGGTGTATTAAACACCTGCTTGGCGACGTCCTACTCTCCCAGGACCCTGCGGTCCAAGTACCATCGGCGCTGGAGGGCTTAACGGTCGTGTTCGGTATGGGAACGCGTGGTTCCCCTCCGCCAT
>NZ_JAMBNP010000047.1 GCF_023715145.1 Paenibacillus glycanilyticus
GCCCTGGGCGGCTGCGCAGGTTCGAGGCATCAAGGGGTGGCAGTGTGACGGGAGGGTCGGCAGGCGAGGCCATGATGCCACGTGTTATGCAGACCTAGTAGGTCGGAGGAAGAAAGAGGGGCCGATATTTTTGCTGGCCTTTTCTTGCTCTGCACGTCGGCTGCTCGGTGAACATGGCAGAGTATGATCTGACGCAGACGCTCGTTGCGCACCTAGATCCGCATCTGGTTCTTCCTCTCCTCTCGCACTTGCGCACTTTGGATCTCTTTGATGCCAAGGACGTTGTCAAAGCGCAGTATGAAGTGAGCAAGAAGACCAATATGACCGACTATGCGCTGCAGCTTTATAAAGAGGCATACCCTGGTGAGGCTGAGCCGAAGGAGATCACCGAGCGTGCGCGCGAAATGGAGGCCAAAAACGAGAAGCTGTCGAAGGAGGCAGAACATGTGCTCAAGGTGAT
>NZ_JAMBNP010000048.1 GCF_023715145.1 Paenibacillus glycanilyticus
GTCTCGGAGAAGGCCCAGGTTTCTACCCAGGTCTCCAGCTCCGGGATGGAGATCAGCGGCAGCAGCGCCACATTCGGGCTACGGCCCTGGATGGAGTCGAGCAGCGTCTGGTACTTCAGGTTGCTGATGAAAATATGTTTTTCGTGTTCCGGTAGCGCCTGGTAGTCGATGCGATCGCGGGAAACGTCAACCTCTTCCGGGCGCCAGAAGAAGGAGAGCTGCTTTTCAATCAGCTTTTCAAAGATGTCGTATTTTTGCTGATCGTAGCGGGCCACGTTAACCGGCTGGCCAAAAAACATGGGTTCCAGCAGCTGATCGTTTTTCGTCTGTGAAAAAGTGGTGTATGCCATTGAAGTGAGTCCTGTTGAACTGTATTGCCCGGCGGGAATGGGTTGGCCGGGCCTACACAAACGTAGGCCGGGTAAGCGTAGCGTTACCCGGCAAAAATACCTTAGATC
>NZ_JAMBNP010000049.1 GCF_023715145.1 Paenibacillus glycanilyticus
GAACTGGATGCTTGTTAGCTTCTCTTCCCATAGAAACGGTGAAACCAGCATGATGTCCCGTAATGGACTTTCAGGTAAGTAAAAACGAACGACATTGGGATAAATTGTTCCAGGATGACAAGGGAAATTAGTGTTGATCACATTAAAGGCACAGCTTGCAAGGATGTTGGGAAACATATCGAATTCCTTGCTACACGCTCCGATAAGTTCTACACGTAAAGACACATCACCTACTGTCAAATCAATAGAATGGTCCGACAACCGTATGGTTGAATATGAATCCACATCATTCCAAGGTCTATCCGTACAAGATAAAACCTCAACAGAACTTTCTTTGTTATCGTCGTAGTATCGAATTACTTTTGGTGTTCCACCGAATACCTTTGCAATCGTTTTAGCGATGGATTTATGCTGTTCCGTCGGACGCACTTCAATATCTCTCCTAGCTCTTTAAGT
>NZ_JAMBNP010000004.1 GCF_023715145.1 Paenibacillus glycanilyticus
ATTTTGTAGTCTCCTTGGTTTGTATTTGGATCCGGTCGCTGGCGAGCATCTGGGACCCTCATACATCATACCAAGGAGTCTTTTTGTTTCTCAAACCTCGTATTTCTTCATTATAGGAATGCTGCCCTTTACTTCAACAAAGCTGCAGTAGATCCTCCGATCCGCTGCAGCTTTGTTGATTGAACTATAGTTCCCCGTTAGTTCAACAATGGTTGTCTTCAAAAATCATTCGACAGTATAAGTCTCACTCCACCTTATAATCCCGCTGCTGATTTAATTTGTTCTCGTTGGGACATGATTAACATTCTCAGTTTTTCCGACCCGAAAGCGCCTGCCGTAAAACCGTTTGCTTTTGGATAGTAGACCATCCGAAAGGATGTACCATCATGAAGGTGTACACGCAGGAAAATACCAGCTTCATGTTTTGTTTTTTCATAAACCGCATTGAATCCAACATTCTCCAGATTCAAAAGCTCGTGAACGAATTCTGTGGATGCCTCCTTGCCGAAGTCACCGATCGGACTGCCGTCTTCGCTGCTTTCTAGGCTAATTTTTTCTACTTTTCCTTCTATGTCTAATAGTTCTCCCATAGTCGCAGCTTTCAAATTATCTTTTACTTCATAAATCTTGTTATTGGCAACGACACGAAATTCTGACTTGTATCCCTTCAGAGCGTAGACAACGGTACCAATCGGAAGAAATGCCGCATCCCCGTTCTTCTCCACATGATCAGTACAGGCATGATCGTTTAACATATAAGAGACCTCGCCTAACTTATCACCGAGTTGTTCCTCTGTTACAGCCTTGGTTCCGTCGTAGTTTTGATAATATTTAATGTTGTTGATCATTAGGAAATCTACCCAATCGATTTCTGCCATGCACGGTTCCACTGCTTTCTTCGGGACTGGTTCAGTACCAGCAGCCTGAGATTTTGGTGTCCCTTCTTCTTTGTCCGTCGTACCACAGTTGGCAACCAACATTATAAAAAGAAGTAGATACGAAATTTTCCCCAGATATTTCATCCATCTCATTGATAACCACCTCAAACTTTTTTGACGTGTTTACTGAACTTTATGTTGCGGTTAGGCTCATCATGTTTGAGCTGCTGTGCTATCTTTATTTAACTAAAGTTCCCCGTTTGTTTAATTACCTACGGATAACACTGATATCGGAAATGCCTTATTTTCTAAAATATTTAAGGCAGAATGCAATAATAATTATTATAAGTATCGGTACAAGAATAGGAGCTATAAATATAACAATATGATGTAAAAGGCATCCCAGCCTTCCCATAATGACCCTACCAATTACTATCCTCCCCATCTTTTTTGAGCAAGATCAGCTGCAGGCTTCAGCCGTGTCATCATTATTCAACTAAAGTTCCCAGTTAGCTCAAGTCATTGAATTTGCTATTTTGATAAGAATCCGTTTCATTTTAGCCGTATTTATTGCTTTCGACCCCATACCAAGCGTGTACAAAAGATTGTTGTCGTAAAAATACAATCTCACATAGTCGCCATCAAAAGGGACATTATCGAATGGACCTTCCAGGCGTTCTTCTTTGAAATAAGCTGTTGTGCCGTTCTCAAGCTTGATTTTGGATAAGTGAGTTTCCTTTATTTCGGATTTACTATTCACTTGTAGTTCGATTTCTCCGTCGTGTATTTCCCACCCCTGAGAATATGTAATTGTGAGATGCGTCTTGCGTGTTATGCGGGCGAAAATCGGTTTGTACTTAGGTGGTAACCAGGTTGGAATAAGTACATGCTGACTTACTTTCTGCTCAAACATTGTAATATCGTTTCTAAGCTTTGAATGGTTTGGATAGGGATCTCCGGCATAGACAACACTCGAATTTAGAAGTAACACTAGTGATAGCGCAATTATTATCTTTTTAAACACATTGCTCTACTCCTCCGTTGTTATTACTGAAAATATGGCGGCACTTCAAGTTGAATACCACACTGTTTTTGCTTCGTTATGATCAATAAATAATGTGATCACGCCCTACACATTTGAAGATCGTCCGATTTTTGTACTAATATTCCCTTTTATTCGCCCTATAACCACAAGAAAAACAGCTGCCGATGCTTGCCGACAGCTGTACCTGGTTTTATGGAACTAACGTTCTCCTTTAGTTTAATAAATCGAATGATTTGATTGGTTACCTTTAGGCCTTCCAATTAGTAATGAGCACGGAAATTCATAATGCTCAGTTGTAATCAAGACCACTCGCCATATGCAATTGGCACTTCTCTGGTGGCTTGAGTAATCTTCATTCCACATAATAAGCAACTTAGCGGACAACTCATCTTGTACCTCAATAAGCTTAAGCTCTATATCTGAATTACCCCTGTACAAATCAAGTAATTGCAACCAAGTTCCTGATGGTTTATCGAAAAGGACATTCCATAAGTCCGATTCTTCACCCATTTGAGATAAATACTGGCTTAATTCCTCTACTTGATTTAACAACCGATCATTCTCAAGAATAGATTCTAATGCTGTTGGTATATGTTCCAGATAAAAAGTGGAGTCATCACCGTAGAGTTCCTTGAAACATTGAAAATGACAAAAGAAGGTTTGTTCTTTTTGCTCCAAGCTAGTTCCATCGAAATTTGTAGTTATCCTCAAAGAGCACGGGTTAAGGTTATCTAGTTGTCTATCTTCCGATGTTATCTTTTGCTTACATATGCAACACTTATAATTCAAGTGCTAGCCCCCTATATACTTGTTAAAGTCCACCATTATTCTACCACGGTTTGGAAGTAAACTGCCCTTTACTTCAACAAGAGCTGCAGTGGATCCTCCGATCCGCTGCAGCTCTTGTGATTTGAATTAAAGTTCTTCGTTTGTTTAATTACCTACGGATATACTGATATTGGATTTGCCTCATTTTCTAAAATATTTAAGGCAGAGTACAATAATAATAATTATAAGTATCGGAACAAGAATAGGAGCTACAAAATATAACAGTATAATGTAAAAGGCATCCCAGCCTTCCCATAATGACCCCACCAATTACTTTCCCCCATCTTTTTGAACAAGATCAGCTGCAGGCTGCCGCTGTGTCATCATTATTCAACTAAAGTTCCTCGTTAGTTGAATGAACTTTGCAGGATGCACCGATGTCTTAAAATGGTGTCTTGCCTTTTATTTGATCTATTATTACTTGGACATGATTCTCTAACTCTTGACTATTTATTGCATCGATCTCTTTATCACCAACATAAATGTTTAGATATTTCCAGTAAACTATTAATTGATTAGTTTCGCTTAGAAATACAAAATTCATCCAACCATCAGCAACTGGTTCATCGTTAGAACTAAAGATCATAATGCCTGAAAACCTGTCTAATGTTCCATCTAAATATGTTAGATCTTCGCCTTCAACACAACTGTCAGACCAATCAAAACGTAGTTCACCTATAAATTTGTGATAATACAATAAGTCATTAATTAGTTGTTCTTCAACGAAACTTCGCAATTGCTTTCCCATACTAATAGACATGCCCATATCATGATAATTGGGTTTCACAACCATATTCCTCCTTAATACCAATATCTCTTAGAACGTATTTAAGGATTTTATGAATATTAACACTCACTGAAGTATTCGTTAAGTTATTAAGCTATCCTGCCCTTAATAAAATCGTGCTTTTAAAGGGATCACGGGGCTGTATAGAAGTTCTTGTCCTAATACGGCTTTGTATAGAAGTTCTTGTCTTGAGCTCACGACAAGAACTTCTATACTTAAAACAAAAAAGCCACAGTTTATGCGGCTTCCGTTGTATAGATGTTCTTGTCGTCCGACATAAAAAAATTCAATAGCATATCCTGCAATCTCAGCTCGGTCGAATCTTTCTCTTGAAGACGAAAATCTTTTTATTTTGGGACATTATACTTTTCGAGAGTACGGACCAACTTCCTTCTGATAGCTTCTCTTAATTCTTCTGGTTGGAGCACGACCGCTTCAGCGCCGAACGAAAAGAAATATTCAGCAAAGAATAGTATTTCTGAGGGGGAAATACCCATCTCTAGTATGCCTGTGCCGTTATCGGAACTATGTACTTCTCCCCAAGGGAAAATCCAGCACTTATCTCGGAATAACTCAATCCCTTTTGCTGTTAATTTCACTTTGACATCTACGCTTTCTTCTTTGGTGTAGAAATGAAGACCCCAGTTCGTTAAATCCACCTCTGAAACATCCACTGTAGTCGTTAACGCTTCCGCATCCGCCAAAACGGCTGACCGTATCCGATCTGCCCGAAACAATCGGTAGGCTTTTCGTAGATAGCAGTAGGCTGGGCAAAACCAATATCCCTCATGGGCATATATACCGATGGGTTGAATCGTTCTTTGATTGATCTCATTCTCCCGAATTCCATAATTAATTGTCACGGGCAACCTTCTAATGGATGCTTGGAGCAATATCTCAAGGTAGTCGGCTCGTTCTTGGCGGGTTTGCGTAAAGAAGTCAACACGATGTCGCATCTCATCTATCTGACGTTTCACATCTTCCGATAAATACCTGTAAAACTTCCGAAGTGCGGATTCTGCAGATGCCTTGAAGGGCAGTGAACTAAAGTGTCGAAGAGCATGGGAAGCAAAAAATATTGAGAATGCCTCATTCTCCGTAAATGAAATCGGTGGAAGGCTTCGCTCTGCAAGAACTTGATATCCACCTCCTGCACCAACCTGAGAGTATAATGGCACTCCCATTCCACTCAGCTCCTGCAAATCACGCAGCATGGTTCGGGTAGACACACCAAATTCTTCAGCAAGCTCTTTGACGGTGAATTTCCGCTTCCGATTTACTGCCATCATCAATTCAATCAGGCGTCTCGACTTTCCCATTATATTCACCTCCCCCAAAAATATAGTGACAGGCTTTGTCACAATTATATTATACACTATGAATAAGCCGGATCGCCGGGAGTGATTACGGTAGAAAACGATTAAATAAGGAGAAGGAGAACAACATATGAGTAGAGAACAGCGTAAGAATCTGGATGAAATACTGCGGAGTCCCAAGCCCACCAAGCCGAAAAGCGTCGAGGAGATGCGCGCGAACTTCGCTGCCTTGATGGCAACGATGAAGGTACCTGACGGCATTCGAACCACGCCGACGACCCTGGGTAATCGGCCCAGTGTGACCGTTGACCCTGAACAGGATGCCCGCCCAGGAATCATCCTCTATTTCCATGGCGGCTCGTATATTGCGGGTTCCCCCTACACTGCCATGTCCGTTACCGCAAATCTGGTGAACAAAACCCGTATCCGGTCCGTCTCTCTCGATTATCGACTTGCTCCGGAACATCCGTTTCCTGCAGCTCTTGACGATGCTCTCGCCGCCTATCGTGAGCTTCTGGACAACGGAGTTGAGGCGGCGTCTATTGCGTTTGCTGGAGACTCTGCCGGCGGCGGTATTGCTGTCTCGGCTTGCCTGATGGCACGGGACGCAGGTCTGCCGATGCCAGCAGCAGTAGTGGCTTTCTCGCCGGGGGTGGATAAGACGCGCTCCGGAACAAGTATGGATAGCAAAATGGGGATCGACCCATTCTTCACTCGTGAGGGCTTTACATTAACGGATACGATGTACCTAGCCGGACAGGATCCGAATCATGAACTCGTGAGCCCCGCCAGGTTCGCCGATCTTACCGGATTCCCACCACTCCTACTACAGGTCGGGACGAACGAGCTACTTCTTGACGATTCCACGCAGTTAGCTGACCGTGCACGGGCAGCCGGTGTGGATGTAATCCTTGACGTTACTGCCGACGTCCCGCATGTTTTCCAGGCGTTCACTGGTATTCTCGATGAAGCTGATCAAGCCCTGGACCGTGCTGCGTTCTTCATCACACAGTATCTCAGATGAACATTTGATCCTAACGAATACGAATGTTGAAAACATTTAATAAGAAGAGCCATCATATTCAGATGGCTCTTCTTATTAAATTGCTGGTTCTATTTCGTTATCTTATCAGGTCGAAGTTCATTGGTTTGTTCCACGCATGAACTCGGATTAACATTTTCGTCATAATATTACAAATATTGCGTTTTCAATTTAACTCAGTGTTATCACTTACCGGCACGATTTTCTAGTATTCTCCTGACTTTCATGTTCTTCGCACTTAAAATTTCAGTGAAAAAATATGATTTAGTAAAGGTTAAACGGGAAATAAAATAGACCATAAAAAATGGTGATTTTGGAAAACAGATACCCCGTTATCCAGTCGCAATTCAAAGCGAAATACCGGTCTAATTTGCCGAGTATCCCCTCTTAATTACCTCGAATATTTAGAGAGTGAGAGAACGTGCAGTCAAAATTAATTGCTCATGTAAAAAACTTATACGTGCTACCTTATTGGCCACCGGCTTTGTATAGAAGTTCTTGTCCTAATACGGTTATGTATAGAAGTTCTTGTCTTGAGCTCACGACAAGAACTTCTATACTTAAAACAAAAAAGCCACAGTGTATGCGGCTTCCGTTGAATAGATGTTCTTGTCGTCCGACAATCAATGTATTGCCGCGGCATCTCAATTCTTTCAAGGCGGTAAAATTGTCTCTGTTGTACTGCTATTTCATTCCTACTACAGCGGCGAACGCTTGAACGGCGGCATTGGCCACTTCCATGTCTTGCTCCATGGTGCCTCCGGCGACGCCGATACCGCCGACGGTCATGCCTTCGTGAACGAGTGGTATACCGCCTCCCAAGATGGTGACTCTCCCTTGGTTTGTCGTGTTGACCCCATAGTGTTGACCGCCGGGAAGCGCCGACTGGGCTAAGTTAGCCGTGGGCATTTGCATGGCTACACTCGTCCAGGCCTTCCCCTTGGAGATTTCGATCCCGGCGATCCGGGCATAGTCCATCCGGTGGAAGGCGACCAAGTTCGCCCCGGCGTCGACGATTGCGATATCGAAGGCGAGTCCCATTTGACGAGCTTTCTGTTCCGCAACCTCGAGCAATTGTTTCGCAATCTCCAATGTAAGCAACTCAAACACTCCTTGTTGTTTTGTTTCCTGCAGAATATTATTTGATGAATTTACCAAGTTAGGGGCTGTCACATGAACATTTACGGCGTGGATGGCGTTATTTTGGTAACCTTTTACATTCCACTCAGCCTTTAGCGGTTGAACTTCTCCATGATCGTTCGTTGCCTTGCTCATAATCGTGTATTGCCCTGGTTTTTGCGCATCCCACGCAAAAGACCATCTCCTCCATGAATAGGGAACATCAGGATCAAGTATGTTTGCTTCAGTCCAGAGCGTCCCGCCATCTGTGCTAATCTCTACTTTCGTTACGGAATGCTCACCAGCCCAAGCATAGCCTTGTACCACGTTGGTGCCAACAGCCAACTCTTCCTCTTCTGTAGGAGAGGCTATCGTTGAATTGATTAAAACTGGTGATAACGGTTGTGCATGTTTGTAGTCGTTTGCTTTTTTTAGAATGACATAATCTATACTTTGGAACGGTCCCTTGAATGGCTGATCTACAACTCTGATCCTATGCAGCCATTTAACAGATGCAACTGCATACCATCCAGGCACAATTAGTCTTATTGGAAAACCATGTTTATCGGAGAGCGGTTCACCATTCATTTCGTAAGCCAATAAAGTATCTGGGTGAAGTGCCTTGGCAACAGGAAGACTTCTTTTGAAAAATACCTGTCCATCCATGTCATTTCGGTGGCCGTAATCCAATCCTTCAAAAACAATCTCAGTCGCACTTGGGGATACTCCTGCTTGGTCTAATACATCCTTCAGTCGAACGCCTCCCCAAATCGCGTTGCTTATCGCACCGAGCTTGAATTGGTTACCTTGTGCTTTCCTTTCAAATAACGAACGTTTGTTTCCTGCACACTCTAGGGTAGCTGACAGCGTGACCTTATGCATGTTTTTCAAATCAGCATACGTAAATTTAATTGGTTGATCCACTAATTCTTCAATTGAAAGGTACCAGGTGTTCATATCGATTGTCGGGTATTCAAAATGATTTCTTACGTAAAATAATTGATTCGGTGTAATGGTTTGGAGGTTAGCAACCATGGGGAATTCAAGATTTTCTGATGGGAAATAGGAAACTGGAACCAAATGAATGTCGCGCATGAACAAATCCACCTCTTCAGCTAAATATAAACAGAACAGCTCTAGAATTTATTTTTAGCAAAGATACGTAATTTTAACCATCTAACAAGATTTCGTCATCTGGATTTACAAGCCGTTGTCGCGGATCTCAGCAGCATCCGACCGTCTTCTCATTTGCCCTCGATCCGGTTCTCCGACGGACGGAGACTCAACTCCATGCCGTGGGAGAGCGCGTTCTCGAGGAGAAGCAACATATAAAATCAAATATTTCATTTTGGACATTCATCATTGCGGCCGGTGCGTTTGTGCTGCCTTGGATCGCGGAATCATCCCTGCAAACCGTCGGGAATGAGATTAAGTTCTTGTCAATTTCGGAAATGGGATCAAGTTCTTGTCATTTGGTTTTGACAAGAACTTGATCCCACAACTATAAAAAGCCGCGAATTTTTCGCGGCCTTTAATGAGATAATGTTTTTGTCACCCGACTACTGTCTTTGTCTTCGTCTATCGGATATTCCCATAGTCCCAGTTTTCCCTTCACTGGAATATAGGGCTTCAGCAGACGGAAACCCGCTATTTCCCACGCAAAATAACCTGGACTGTAATCGCCTAACAGGAAGTCCTCACCCGTCACAACCTTCCCGCAATCGAGAATGGCTGACGTATGATTAATGTCGATGACTTGATAACAATTTGTAAGCTCGCAAGTTGCAAGGATAACCCCCGTAGGGAGGTTTTGTTCCGTGTAGCCATTCTTGGCGAGTAAAGAACGTATGGGTTCATATTTGCAGGCCTGCTTATCGACTTTCTGGCTTGCATGAATGGCCAACGGTCCGCGATGCCGGGTCTTCCAGGATCTTGTTTCATAGAGAGTCTCGCCTTGGACAAGCAGAGTCGCCCATGGTTGAATCATGGATAATACTTTCATTCCTCTACGCTCCATTACTGTTCATAATGAATTACTATTCCCCAAACATTTATATTCATTTCTTCTTCCTAAATGAATTCTGGAAATACACGCTGATTGGAAATAACAAAACTCACTATTGCTTCTTCCTGTTGATCATCTGGTATCAGGTCATTTCTAAGTAATGCAGCTAATACGCTAGGCTCAATTTTACCGCTAAACCAAAGTTTCCGAATAGCTGAGGATGTTCTCTAAAATACACAACCTTCGTTTAATCCGAATAATCTTAGCCAAAAGCTAATCTTACGCTCTTCTTCATAAGATAAACCTAAAAAAGTATCCCCTAATAACTGATTAAGTTCTACAATAAAATCTTTATAATTATGCTCGTAAACCGAATGAACAATCTCCTATGCTATATACTCGGTTTTTGTCAAGTGTGGCTTGAGCGGAATTAGATACATAAGCACGTCCACTCCCGATATGCGCGCCCTTATCTAATTACGTTTTCGAAAGTTGAGTTTTGCGTCCCGCAGCCTTTAAAGGGATGTTCTAGTCACCCGACAACTCGCCAAGGAAGCAAACAAACCATCATTCGAATAAGAATGATGGTTTGTTTGCTTGTTGTTTGTTTCTATCTTAAACTAAGAGTCCCTCCATAATCGATTTAGGCTAAGTATACATTCTAACTAGACTAACACTTTAATCTTAACGAGCTTCTGAACACCATTAAACGTAATCGTTACGTAGGCAACTCCTGGGGATAACGCCCGTACTTTGCCATCAGTATCTACGCTTGCAACTGCAGGGTTAGAGGAGCTATAGGCAGCCCAATTCGAGACATCGTCCCAGTCTCCGTTGCTGTATTCTGCATATACCAGCATGTCTCGCGAATCCCCTACCGACAGCTTCCACTTATTGCCGAGGGTGTATAGCTTCTTCACATAACCGGCAGGAGCCGCTACGTTCACCGCCAGCGCAGCTGTTGCTCCCTCGAAGGAAGCGTTGATGACCGCCGAGCCCATTGAAATTCCTATAACCCCATTCAATGCCGAAGTCAGGGCTGCAACAGAAGAGTTGGAAGAGGTTAAAATAGCTTCGGCAGTGACATTCTTCTCCGTTCCGTCACTGTATTCTGCATACAGCTGGAAAGTCTTACTCACGCCGATCTCGGTATGAAGCTCACTTGGGGTGAAGTACAACAGCTCTACTGTAGGAGCAGCATTCGCTACCATTACAGCTACCGTCACTTGCTTCCCTCCAAAGGACGCGGTAATCTGGGCGCTCCCTGCTGCAATGCCCTTTACGAATCCGCCAGGAATTACCGTTGCAACCGCTGGATCTGATGATACATACCCGCTGTCTTCCGTTACCTCTTTCGTCTGACCACCGGCATAGTCAGCAGTTATAACAAGCTGCTGCTCCTCGCCAACCAGCAGGTTCAGCTCTTCAGGTGCGGCAGTCAATGATACTAACGAAGGTTCTCCCTCGGACAGCTTGGACACGCTTGTATCCGACCAGAACCACCAGCTGTTATTCAGCCATCTCGCCCCGCCTGATGGAACTTCCACTTCGGCCCGTGTTCCTCCCGCCGCGTCAGCGCGGTTAAGGTAGTAATGGGTCGAACCTGCCTCCGTTAGACTATAGACCACATCTCCCGCAGGGGACAGCGCTTGAAGTTTATACCCAGCTCTGCCCGAACCAATCTTCTCCACTTCCCCTGCTGGCGAGCGCAGCCACAGCGTGACTTGCTGTTCTTCATCTAATCGCGGAAATGCGGCCCATCCCCCTACGGTAGCAAGATTCTGCTGCTTAAGAACATTTGCATAGGAACCTACGATATCTAAATAAGGGCCGGATAACGGAATGGATTCCGTATCGGTTATTAGAGAAATGACAGGTTCAGGATTGTAGTTAAGATAGAGAATGGTATGGCCTTCCGCCTCTATGTTATTGTTATCTATCTCCATCTCGCTTGGATATTCCGGTGCTTCCGTCAAGGCGGTGCTTATACCATCCTTGTAACTGAACAATTGCTCCACATAGGAATATAGAACAGTACCATCATCCAGAATCTCTGCCTCACCAAGCGGTGAATAATGATTGACCGGGTTAACAATCGTCTCCACCGTATTGCCATGGCGCAAGCGCAGTCCGTTCGTCCCTGGCTCTTCCAGAGAACCGTCTGTTCCAGAGCTGTCATAATAGGCTACATAAGGACCGTTGACCGTCCAATAATAAGCTTGTAGGCTCTGAAGCGTACCGTTTCGATATTCCTTCGATTCCCCATTCACTCCCGGCAGGTGAAAAATAGCCCCCTCCTCCGTAAGCGCTGCCTTATCCGGCTTCGTTGTAATACCTGTTGCAATCTCTAATGATGCGCTCCCATCCAATTGTTCAATCAGCACCTTCTGACTTTGCTCTTTGTAGACCAGTGCCTTCTCCGCGTTGAAATCGAGCAGTTGCCCGTCGGTCTGATAGACCTCAATCAGGTTGGCTGGAGGAGCACCCGCATCCGCGTAAGTCATCGTTGGAAGCATTAAATTTGCCGTGAGACATAGGGAAAGCCACGCCTTGTTTCGCCATAATTTCATAAAAGTTTACCCTCCTGTGCGACAGATCGCCGCAACGTTATATGACGCCCATAATGTATCACAGGAGGTTTATAAAGAGCTATGAGTATATTCGCCTGATTAAGTGGAGAATACGATGCGCTTTTTAGTCTACTTTTCCTTCTGGTTCCAATTAACCAAAAACAAAGATGCCCGTTGGAGTTCTTGTCAAAAGCTGACGACAAGAACCTCTCGTCTGCTCGTCTCTTTGAGCTCGTCTCCAATCAGTTTAGTGGTTCTACCTCTCATCGCCGCATTTGCTCCAATAGTTCCCCTCTGATTCCCATGTCTACACATCTAGACTAATGCCCTTTGCTAATAAGCCAGATCGCATTTCAATTTTTCAATCCGACCATTATTTAGAAAGAAGGTATACAGCCCAACGACTTCATTACCGGCAAAATCGCCTTTGAACCATACACGCATATTTACGACTTCTTCGTTAATGGTATATTCAATAATATCCGTATGTGTATTCGTTCTCACAAAGTAAGTTACAAAGTAGTTTTCAATCTCCTTGCCTACAAGGGTATGGCCCAGAGAAACTTCTTCAATTTGGGCGTTGTCGGAGAAAGATCGAACATAGCTCTCAATATCATGCCGATTTGAAGCTTCCAAGTATTCGATTACAGCTGCAGGTAAGTCCAATTCTTTCATCGCTATTCCTCCTTGTTATCAGCACAAACAGGGCTGTTGCCCTGTTGAGCCGAATCTAATCTATATCTAATCGTATCCAGCTGTGCCATCAAGTTGCGCCTAACACGCTGAGGTTCTACCTGTTCAAGCAAGTTCCCAAAGGAGAGCAAATAACCGTTCAGCCACGCTCCCTCCGGGAGCTCGGCTGAGATAGTGTAGGATCCGTCTTCATTTACAGTAATGGAGGCATCGTCAAATTCATCATACACCCTGTAAGCGCTTTTGGCTGATAACGTAATCGTTACTTGCACCGTTTCGTTAACCGCATGTTCCTCGGCTAATTCAATTGCTGCAACAGCCGTTCTAGGCTCAAAGACTTTATCCGTGACGACAACATCCTTCATCCGGTTAATTTTAAAAACTCGGTGTCCATCGCTTGTCAAACAGTAAGCAGCGAGATACCAAGATTTGCTTTTGAACAGAAGCTGGACGGGCTCTGCTTGTCGCAAGCTCTCGCGGCCTGTGCTGCTGTAATAGCGGAATTGAATGAGACGGCAATCAGTAATGGCGAGGCGTAGCTGCGGAAAGAGCTGGCGCAGCTGATCTCCGCTTCCCCATGGCGAGAAGTCTACTTCAAGCCAGTGACTGCCGTCTTTTTTAAACAACAGTCCCATCTTATGCAGCACGGCTTGAATGTCAGGATAATTCGCTGCGGCTAGACTCTGCAGCGCGGCCATAATATCTTCTTGCTCCCTATCCGTCAACATAGAAGCATGAAAAGAGTAGCCTTCTAACAGTGAAATCCCTCCGCCTTTGCCTTTACTCGCATATACCGGAATGCCGGAGGCACTTAGCGTATCGATATCGCGGTAAATGGTACGAGTGGATACCTCGAAATGCTCAGCCAGTTCGCCAGCCGTTACCGTATTCTTTTTCAAAAGGATATACAGAATTTCAAATAGCCGGCCAACGGCCATAGCACTTCACCTCTTAAAGAATTAGACGTTAGGATGGTTGAACGGTAGGTCGAACAATCATTTCGTTGACGCTGGTATCGCCAGGTTCATTAATGGCAAATGCGATCGCTCTGGCGATGCTGTCAGGCGAAATGGCGAAGTGGTTCATTTGATCCACCCAGCCTTTAATTTCATCATTGCTGATGGACTCCGTTAATTCCGTAGAAGTAACGCCTGGAGACACAATCGTCGTGCGAATGTTGGAGGCTGGCCCTTCTTCCTGGCGTACCCCTTCAGAGATCGCTCTAACAGCAAATTTAGTTGCGCTGTATACAGCGGCCGTAGGATCTACCTGATAACCGGAGACCGATGAAACGGTAATGATATGTCCCGACTTTCGCTCTCTCATCTTAGGCAAGACAGCCGCGATACCATACAAAACGCCCTTGATATTTATGTCCACCATATTGTCCCATTCCTCAATCTTTAATTCGCGAAGAAACGAAAGTGGCATTATTCCGGCATTGTTAATCAACACATCGATTTGTCCGTATTGCTGCACGGCATATTCAGCCAGCTTGCGCATATCTTCTGCCGAAGCAACGTTCGTTTTGGCATAGATAGCGCTGCCCCCGCTCTGCTTTATTTGCTCAGCAATTGCCACCAGCCGTTCTTCTCGTCTTGCTGCCAGTACAACTTTTGCTCCGTATTTAGCCAGAAGTTTCGCAGTCGCTTGCCCGATACCGCTAGATGCTCCTGTTATAATTACAACTTTCGATTGAATATTCTCCATTCTCTCTCTCCTCCATTTTTCAACGGTGTACTGCGTCTATTAGCAATCACATTGTTATAATAACCATTATAATTAGACAACAGTGTGTCATATTATAAAATTGGTTAGGTGAGTTTATTATAGAGAATTGATACTAATTCTCGTGTGTATAGAAACTGCCCAATAGCTTAACGACAAAAAGAGCAGCTGCCGCGGCGGCAAACTGCTCCTGGATTGTTGAACTATAGTCTCCCGTAAAATCAACTTTTGTATAATGAATATCAAAATGTAGGAGCAGGTAATTCATCAATTTTAATACGGAGCAAACTATAAGGCTTTTGTCGCAGGTCTTTTCCATAATGAAATCTTGCCTGCCGATGTAGTTGGTTCACAATAACATATAAATGTTGATCCGGACCAATAGAAAAAGTATCCGGCCATAAGATTATCGGATCATGTGCGATGGTTTCCATTATTCCATTCGGCCATATCTTTCTAATACTATCGTTTTCATAGTCTCCAGCATATACGTTTCCTTTTGCATCGGTTATCATTCCATCGGACGCACCTTTCTCTCCCCAATACTTCACGTGATTACTTAATTTGTAATCCGGTATCGTTCTGTCTCTTAGGGCTTCTGCCGAGATCGAGTATAGATGACGACTGGTTAATGGACAAAAAAATATAATTTTACCGTCAGGGGAAATCGCTAGACCATCAGAGGCCAATCGAAAGGGAGATGTCGAACCGTCTGCGTTTCGATTCATCAAAATTTGACCTTCCACTTTTGGTACAAAATACGGATCAGGGGATGTTGAATTTGCTCCATTTAACCGTCTAAACGCATGTCCATTTTCTAAATTCACGACTATTATAGCGCCTGGACCTTTTGAAGAAGAATCCGTTATATAGGCGTAACCTGATTTACCAACACGAAAATCAAATCGGACGTCATTTAGATACGTTGTTGGCAAGACTACATCTTCTTCAAACGAATATACTTTTCTTATAGTATTTGTTTTTAAATCTACGGCTACTAATTTTGCCCCTCCTTTAATAGGCTCAGAAAAATTTGGTGCTGCCGTATCCAGTACCCACAGGGTTCCTCTTCCGTCAGCAATTACACTTTGGACACTGATGAAGGACTTAGTAATATTCAAAGGGTTTATCACATTCGTTTCTAAATTAGGATACGGCTGCAATTTGCCCTCGACAATTTCCGCTACCGTAAATCTAACGTCATCTCCCCATTTCGGAAAGCAAATGAAAATACGTCCGGTTTCTGATACGCTAACGCCTGTAGGCATAGCGCCATAAAAGGTATAAACGAGTTCTAACTTACCGAAATATTTTTCAGTAGGTAACATATGGTTTTTGATATCCTCCCCAACATACTGGATATTACCTATATATGTGTAAAATTTTTTAACATGACTGGCACTTAACTTTTTCTAACCGAAAAACGTAATACGCCAACGCTAGCGCAGCAAGAATCGTTGGAACTGCATGAAGCGTTAAACTTTAAAACGCTTTGCCTCTAAAACCTGCCCTTTACTTCAATTAAACAAACAAAAGCTGCAGCGGATCCTCCGATCTGCTGCAGCTTTATTGATTGAACTAAAAGCCAAAAATTTGACCAGGCTAGATTAAGGATAATATATCCTTGTACTATCGAAATAATGAAATGAAGTAATAGTCCATTCATTAACCTTCTTAGTCATCTCAGTTTCAATTCCATAGCTATAGTTATAATCGCCAACAATCCCATCTGAATGAAAGACCGCTTTAAATTTAGTAAGACTTTTATTCCATTGAATATACTCTGACTCAGGAAGACCTATTTCTGCGTTATTTTTATGAAATTGAATCCAGTGTTTCTTCTTGGACATCGCATTTGTTGCAAGAGTCAATGCTTGATTATCTGTCAATGGACGAGCATAAACCGTAATGTGCTCAGAATTTCCTGTCAAAGTAGATGTATCCCATTTAATATAATCGTCCGGATAGAAGAAGTTACTTAAAGCTTTAAATTGTACATACACCGCACCATTTCTCAACAATACTCCATTACCAACAGTAGCATTAAAAGTCTTCCCGCCTTTAGTTAGTGAAGCAGTTTTTGTCTTCTGATTCCAATTTATTTTCACTTCAAGATATTTATCAAGTTGTTCATCGTATCTGAATAAATTATTCGTCGCCATACTACGGAGAGGGGCATATAATCTACCCTCAGAAAGCAAACCGTTTACTCCGCCATATGCATCATAATCATTATTTGCGGCATAAGAACTCATTGGACCAATCATTAAAGCGCCAATCATTACACTTACACATAGTAATACTGTTTTCTTCATTTCAACCTCCATAAATTTACAATAAAGCGAGAAGTTAATTGTTTTATAAATATTAGCACCTATACTTACGCATTGGAAGTTAAAAACTGTAAGGCTGGATTGACGCAGACGCAGTGTAACCGTTAGATTAACAAACTCTACTGCCCGTTACTTCAACAAAAGCTGCAAAAGATCGGAGGATCTGCTGCAGCTTTATTGATTATTCTATATTCTCCCTCAAGTGGCAACACATTTAAGATAGTTTTCTTTTAAGCCAATTTGTTTTCCTTTGTCGGCTAATGAAGGGGTTGCGCTTAAAATCGATTTGCTTTATTACTTCTGGTGGTTATGACCGTTGTCACCATGAGATGGATGGTCTTTCTTATTAATAACAAGCTCCGCCGTAATGGGCAAGTGATCCGCTGCGATTGTGTCTATAACCTTCCCTGCTTTTATTTTTACATCGTCAGACGTATAGATGTAGTCGATTCGACGATTAGGCTTGTCTGAATAATAATAGGACGTATAGGCATCATTTAGACCAAGTTCCGCAAATGTGTCATGGTACTGCGCAGACATTTTTATAATTTCAGGACTATCTGGTGTGGCATTGAAGTCTCCCACTAAGATACTTGTTCCATTATCTTGATTTACAATGCTCAGGATCTCGTTGACTTGTATATCTCTTTCTTCAGGTGTTTTATTGTCAAGATGAGTATTGTAGAAATTAATATGATTGCCCTTCACATTAATTACCGTTTTCGCAAGACCGCGCTGCTCTGCAGGATAGTGCGTATTATCAAGTAAATGATTTTCGCTAGAAAGAATAGGATATTTACTTAATATAACTGTTCCATATTGACGACGAGGTTCCCCCGCATTTAAGGGATCATTGTCAAGATTTGCAGCAAATTGGTAATGCATGCCTAAGTAATTGGCTAACCATCTCGCCTGATCCTCGAAATTACTACGCGTGGAGAAATGATTATCGACTTCTTGCAGACCAATGATATCAGCATCCGATGATTTAATAACGTCACCAATTCTGTTCAAATTTAGAATGTCATCCATGCCTTCGGCATGATGAATATTATACTCCATCACTTTAATGGTAGTCTCTTTTCCTTTTTTAAAGTCTGAAGCATAAGATTCACTACTTAACGAAAACATAGGAATCATAGACATCAATAAAACAGAAGAGACAATAACTGACTTTTTAAGCATGCACAACATCCTCTCGAAGTTTTCAATAAGATAGGTGAATCTGCTACTATAATTTCATATACTGATTTACATTTCCATAGGCTGGTAGATGTAGATTGTTCTATGTAAATATGGTCTTTTACTAGGACCATATGTAAGGGAATTGTAATTTTTAGTTGTTTTCATTATAAGATTCTTGCTGCTCTATGCCTTCAATATGCGATCCGATTCAGCTCCAACAAAAAAACCGCGGTCTACGCGGTTTTTTCGCTGTCTGTTATCGTACGATAACTGCAGTAATTTTGTTAAGCGCAACGTAGATCGTAGCTTTAAATAATTTAAGCACAACGACGCCTTTTTTCACTTTAACAACCTTGCCTATGATCTCTTCACCTGAAACCGTCTTGATGACGACAACTATGCCTTTCGCTTTAACTTCATCAAGTAAAGTTCGAAACTCATTTGGAAATGGAATAACAACCGCCATGATGATCCCCCCTTTCCCATCTTCTAATCTATTAGTATGTGAATGATAGAATAGGGTTCGGGCTTATCCAAAAAAACAGCGGCAGAGTCGACAATCGCCAACTCTACTGCTGTTTATCTTGATTATTGTTGTTTAATAACGGATTTATTATTGGCGCTAATTGCAAACCGCGAGTATAAAGCAAGCCATGGACGCCAATGAGGCAATCGTCCGCACATGATTCCAGGCTGTCCAGCGGGATAAATAATTCTGCCAGACCCTCGCACCTTCGGAGCTTGAGGGAGTTACAGCTGCCAACGCGTCATTGAGCGGAACATTAAAGAAGATCGTCACGAGGAATGAGCCGGCAAAATAAAGCAGGCTGCCTGTCAGAACATAGTACGTACCAGGTGCGCCAAGCTTTAAGAAAGAACCAATACCGAGTAGCACCGTGAACAGGGCCGTCCCCATAAATACGATGCTGAAGAGCGTATTCAAAATGGTGGCATTGATCGATTGCATTGCGGTGATGCCCTTCTCCGATGGGATGCGGGCCAGCGAGACCATAACGAATGCCGAAAAGGCGAAGAAAACGCCCGCGATCAAACCGGATCCGAGCGCGGAGACGAAATTCAAGCCGAGCATCCATTTACTCATGTACATTCTCCTTCCAAGCGCCCGCAACGGCGGCATCCTCGGCGAAGAACACAAACTCCCGCGGCTCCAATCCCAGACTTAGATTCATTATGTGCCCCCTTAGTGATTAACCTACATAATCGGAAACTTTACAGTACCAGACCATATGGTCCAAACCCAAGCCCCAGTAATCATGAACCGTTGCATAAGGTCTACCGAATTTATGTAACCATTTAATTTGGGCATGTCGATATCCGCTATCAAGACAGAAATTTTCAATTCCACGCTCGGCCAGACTGTTAGCCATCCCTTTTATTAAAGCGGAGCCGATTCCCTGTCCCTGATACTCGCGCAGCACATATAAACTGCCAAGTTCAAAAACATTTTTCAATCGACCGCCAGTACATTGAATAATATCACCATTGCAAGGACCTATCGATATGGTGCCGACAATGTCCCCGTCTTTCCGCGCGACAAGGAAATGTACTGATGACCCCGATGTAAACAAAGCCTCGTTTAACATGAGTCTCTTACTTTCGATTTCTTGACATATCTCATCTGTGAGCGCGCCCAATCCTTCCTGCTCAAAAGCATCGGGGATGGTTCGTCTGAAGACCTCGTATGCCGGCTCTAGATCGGCTACCATTAATTCCTTTATCTCGATCACTTTATTCAGTTCAGCTCCTTTACCCCTTTTACGCCTTAAAAGCGGGAACGTTCCTGCGAATAAGCGAGCATTCGTGAGAAAACTAAATCGTACTGTGGGAGTTTAACGTTCTTTAATTAATTCCCAGATAATCATTCCATTATCGGAACCGGTCCTTCTCATTCCTAATTTCTCCAGCACTTTAATAGATGGAACATTATCCTCAAGACATTCCGCTACAACTTTTTTTACTCTGTCTGATGAAAACACCCACTCAATAATAGCGCCGACTGATTCTGTAGCAATGCCCTTATTACGCATCTCTGGAATGATACCATATCCTACTTCAACCATTCCTTGGTTATCAGGCTTCCCTTTAAATCCAATGTCGCCAATCACTTGGTTATTTTCAGCCAACGATACATACCATACGCCCCATCCCAATAATTCTGGATCTTTCTTGAGATTATCCAAATATTTTAAGATGTGTTTTCCTAGTGCGTACGATTCTAAAACCTGATTGACATTGTCTTGGGTAAAAGCTGTGATAATTAGTCGTTTAGTTCTTATTTGCAAACGGAATCCTCCTGTTGTTAAAATAACAGATTTATGAATGACCTTAGTCCGGCGAACCTCTAAGGTTGTTTTTCAATTCTATATTTACCACTTTGCTTTAATGCGATGCTCCATGCCGGAAAAGTACCTGTTTCACATGCTCGCTACCTGCTGCTTGATTTGGAAGTTTAGCTCCTGCTTGGACGAGGCTTTCCGCAACCTCGGCATAATTCCCGTCAGGATTTAGAATATGAAGCGATCCCCAGATACAACTGTTCAATGGAGTTCCCCCGAATTCATTTAGGACATCCACAGAGGCACCATGGTCTATGAGCAGCTGGACGATCTTATCATTACCTTGTCCCGCGGCATGATGAAGGGCGGTCGCAGAACGTTCACTTCGGCGAGCATCGACATGAAAACCAACTTCGAGCATGAGTTGAACAGCATCTGTTTGATTATTCCATGCCGCATCCGCAATGACGCTCTGCTCTTCCGGCTGAAGAGATTGGACAATGCCCGGATATTCCTTTAATAGGCTATCGACGGCTCTTCGATCTGCCCGCATACAGGCAAGCAGCAATCTCTGCTCAACTGTACTATAGGACAACATAAGTTCTGTGATTTCTTCATGACCTAGCCGCTCCGCGAAAAAGAGTGGTGTCATAGCTCCGCCGATATTGTATTCATAAATATGACCTCCTGGAGCGGTGAAGTCCCCTTTCCCAACCTGTACCTGTAACGAGTTCGGATCTTCCTTCAACATACGGCGGACAAGTTCGATGTCCCCTAGCTTACAAGCCATAAAAATATCCGTTTGCGCACCACGTTGCACGAGATGCCTGCACCGCTCCAGGTTGTTCACAGCATATTGAGCAGGAGTACCGTTGTGGTCCAAATCTCGCCTATCCATATCAGCACCGTTATCCAGAAGGAAATCGATAATCTCCTTCGAACGGGCATAATGCAAAGGAACCTGCCCATCCGGCCCACGCAGATTGACGATGTCCGGCTCTTCTTCCACCATCTTCCGAAGAGCATCCAGCATTCCTAGTGAAGCCGCAGCATGCGGATCCACAATGGCTCCCCTATCGATAAGATACCGGGATAAGTCATAATGATCATGATGCAGAACGCCGAAGCCTCCCGCCCACCAGCTGCTCTTGGTATTGATATCCGCCCCATACTCCAGCAATACGTCAACCATCTTACGGTCTCCCCTATTTGCGGCGCTTACAATCGCAGGCGCATCAAAAGCAAACCAAGGTTCGTCGATTTTTACGGCCAGCAACGGATGCAGTTGCAGTAATCGCTCTACAGCTTCCGGGTCGTTACCACTAACACCTTGTTTAAATTGTTCAATGATACTCCTATCTAGCTCATCATCTGAAGTCAACAAATGGTTCTTCTTATCGGTCATAATTCGATTATTCCTCCTGGAATGCTAGCTCGAGGCTTGCTATAAAAATACTATATTAAATAGTCAATACTATCTTCGATGGCTTTCTTCCAATACCTTTTCGAAATAGTAGCTCTGCACAAAATTTTAGCGGCAGTATTACGGGGACATTCACCGGCTAGAAGAGGCGTGCCTCTGGGCACGCCTTAAACAAAAGACGCCACCCGGGGGAAGAAATCCCACCACGATGGCGTCTTTACTTATGGATACGATTCTGATCAAATTTTGGCCAAATACTCGATTGAGGTTACTTGATCGTTCTCGATGACGAACCGCAATTGGGACTTGCCTTGGTCATAGACGTACAAATTCAAGTTGTTGGTGAACTTGTCGCCGTAGGCTTTGATCACGTCGCTTTTCTTGTTGAACATGGTGACGCCTTCCTTGGTGGCCACCGTATCGTCGAACAGAATGACGGACGCGATATAATCGACGCCGTCCTTCTCGTAGGCATACACGTCGAAGCTGCTGTATTGGTAAATTTTATTGAGTCCCGGGAAAGCGCAGGCTTGCGATTCGAAATAGCTTTGCGGTTTTCCCAGTTGCTTCAAGATCGGCGCCGCTTCGGCATGCATCGGAATCGAAATGCCGTTCGCCTCGAACACGAAGCCGGCGCTGCTTGCTTGTTCAGGCGTCTCGGAAGCCGGGGTCGAAGCAGCCGGCGAAGTAGCGGCTCCTTCCGTCTGCGTCAACGCGCTAGGCGACGCGGATCCCTGCTCCGTCGGTTTGTTCGCGCAACCGGATAGCACCAATAGGAGGGCAATCAGCCCTATACTTGCTTTTATCAACGTAAACACTCCTTCATCCATTCGTTATCACGTTTCCGCTTTATAACGTTTCAGGTATCCGTATTTGGCGAGCTCGTCCAATTGATCCTGCTTCATCCGATCGTAAAAGTCGATTTTCTTTTGCCAGATCCCACTCCACGTTTCGTCGGTACGATGATCTTGCAGACGGTACGTATCCGTGAGGAATGCTCCGAAGTACGTAGCCAGCTTTTCCGCTCCGTATACGTTCAAGTGCAGGCCCGCGTCATAGGTATCCGTCTTCAGGTCGATTCCGGCATCGTCCATGTGCCTCAGAAAATTGATGTAGGTTAAATCGTGTGTTGCGGCGTACTGCTCCATCTGGGTATCCCACTCGTCGTACCAATGCGGGTAGATCGTCGGCGCTTTAACCAATACGAGTTGGATTCCGTTTTCCTTGCACAATTCCCTCAATCGATCCAAGTAACTATAGGCGTTGGAACCGAATCGGTAATCGGGCAGCCTCGGAGCTCTGGGAACTCTCCCCGCCGGCTTCACGTCTACACGCATATAATACCCATTGTGGAACAACTTCTCCTTGCTGAACAAGTTCGTGAAGTCGTCCTCGTTTAATTGATCCCATCTGGAATGAAAACGCAATAAGGGCGCAAGGTAATCGACGAGATGCTCGCTCTTCATCATGGACGCTTGAATGCTCTTCAGCTTGATTGCCGAGAGTTCCATCCCATCCAGCGTCATACGGTTATACTCTTCTTTTTGCGGCTGGTTATACTGCATGGCGAGAACGTTAAAGACGACGACTTTCGGCTTCTCGTATTTCAGCGTCTCTTCCAGCAAATAGTACGACTGCCAGATCAACTGCTGCGCGCTGCCGCGGATATAGCTCGTAATCCCGTATTTCTCCCACAGCGTAACCGGCGAGAAATTCTCGTACACTTCGCAGTCTCCGAGGAATACGACGTCGAAATCCTTGCGGTCCTCTTTGTAATATTCGCCGATGAGCGAACCCTCGACGATGCCGGATACGTATTTGGGCATCAGCAGGCGTTGCAGCACATAGAGCGAGCCCAGCAGCAGAACGATCGCGACCGCTCCGATTATTAGCTTTTTTCGTACCAATGTCCCATCATCCCTCCTTAGAAATCAGAACTGATTATAGATGAATTGCTTAGCGTCATAGCCGACGCCGTAAGCGCCGAAGACGAGGATCGAGAGGATTAGCATGCCGTAAAGCGAATACCTTACGCCGATCGGCTGCGCCGCTATCTTCTCCCTCACGCTACCGCTTCTTTGAAGCAAGCTGACGATTCCGACGACCGTTAGGCTCGACAGGATCAAGACGTAGTGACTAAAAGAGATGCCCAGATGAAGCAACGAACCGTCGAATAAGACTTGATAATTGAAGGTTGTGAACATGGACCCGAACATCTTGAACG
This sequence comes from Paenibacillus glycanilyticus, assembly GCF_023715145.1. Lineage (GTDB taxonomy): Bacteria > Bacillota > Bacilli > Paenibacillales > Paenibacillaceae > Pristimantibacillus > Pristimantibacillus glycanilyticus_A. The sequence continues at coordinate 23,474 of NZ_JAMBNP010000004.1, forward strand.
TAAGGGGCACGTCCATGTAACAGTCGAACAGCCGGATTGAGCTCATCAGCAGCAGCGTTCGCACGACTTGGAAGGAGCGGAATCCGAACGTATGCTTCACTTTGAACTTCCCATGGAACCAATCGTAGAACGGTTCCAGTTCTTGCGAGATAAGGATGATGACGCCGTTGGCCAGTCCCCAGGCGATGAAGTTCCAACTGGAGCCGTGCCAGATGCCGGTGGCGAACCAGGTCGTTAAGGTCGCGAGATACACGGGCACGCGTTTGCCGATCGCGTTGCCGAACCACCGGCGGGAGAGCTTCGACAGGGCAAGCATCGGCTTCGAGACCGACATCGGGAAGAAGACATAATCCCGGAACCAAGCGCCCATCGAAATATGCCATCTGCGCCAGTAATCCGTGATTGACTTGGCGAAATACGGTCTGCGGAAATTTTCCTGAACCGTGACGCCGAGCACCTGGGCAATCCCGATCGTAATGTCGATACCACCGGAAAAGTCGGCCAACAGTTGAAACGCGTATAACAACATGCCAACCAACACGTATGCGCCGTTATAGTGATCGGGATCGTCGATAATCGTCCGAACGCCGACCAGCAGTTGATCGGCGATGACCAGCTTTTTGAAAAATCCCCATGCGATTCGCTGCAAGCCGAACTTTACGTTGCGGCCGTCGAAGGCGTGAGGGCCGTACAGCGTCTTACCCAATTGATCGAATCGGCTAATTGGTCCTTGTATGACTTCGGGGAAAAAGGAAACGAACAACGCGAACTTAAACAGACTGCGCTCCGGCGGAAATTTACCCCTATAGACATCGATCAGATAAGCCGCGCTTTTGAACGTATAAAAGGAAATGCCGAGCGGAACCGCGATTGTCCAGAAGGAAATGCCGCCTTCGCTTCCGAAAGCCCGGGCGATGAGATTGATGTTCGCGATCGCGAAATCGGTGTATTTGACGAAAGCAAGAATGCCCAAGGCCACGAACAAGGCGAGCAGCATCGGGATCCGTTTTCTTGCTTTCATCTTGGATTTGTATTCGTTGATCTGGGGCTTGGCCAATTCATGCTTATGTTCCCGCAAATACGCGGACTCGGTCTGCACCAAGTTGCCGATTCGGCGTCCGGCATAATAAACGCAAACCGTCGTCGCCACGATGTAAGCAAGAAATTGAAGCCCGGACAGCGCATAGAACAAATAGCTGGCGACCAGAAGCAATACCCACTGGTATTTTCTAGGTATTACGTAATAAATGACGAACAGGACAATGAGAAATAGAATGAAACCGTATGAGGTGAAAAGCATGGTCTCCCCCTATAAATCGTCGGATAGTCTGATGATTAACGCGTACAACGCCTGGGCGGAATTGAAGTTATCCGGCGTGATTTCCTCCACGGGAATCGTCACCCCAAATTCGCCGTCGATTTCCGCAAGCAGCGTGACGATGTCGAACGAATCCAACACTTTATCCTTGATTAACGTATCGCATTGACGAAAATCGACGTCAGGGTGCATATCTTCCAATATTTTTAATAACTCATCCATGTGCTTAACTCCCCTTCTTGACGCAAGCTTCTTTAAGGTAAACGCGATCGATTTTTCCGTTCGTCGTGAGAGGCATAGCGTCTAGCCGCTCAATTCGATTAGGAATCATATACTTCGGCAGCAGCAGCTTCAGTTCCTTGACGATTGATCTGGCATCCGTTTCGCCTACGAAATATAAAACGATCTTCTCCGTGGTTTTGTCGTAAACGCAGCAAGCGCTCTTAATGCCTTCCAGCCGATTGACGTTCGCCTCGATCTCTCCGAGCTCGAGGCGATACCCCATATGCTTGATCTGGTAATCTTTGCGCGAGACGAACATCAGCTCACCGTGCTCGTTGTATTTGCCCAAATCCCCCGTCCGGTAGATCAGTTCGGGATACAAAACGTTCAACGGATTTTGTACGAAGACTTCGTTCGTCTTGGCGAAATCCCCGTAATAACCTAGCGTCAGGCAAGTGCCCCGAATGCAAATTTCTCCGGCTTCCCCGGGAGCGGCTACGCGATCGCCTGCACCGAGCAATAGGATTTCGGTATTCCGAAACGGCCTGCCGATCGGTAAAATCTCGTGTTCCTCGAACGCCCGTTCCACCTTGTAGTAACAAGACATGCCGGTCGCTTCGGTAGGGCCGTATAAGTTAACGAACTTCGCGTTAGGCAACGCACTTCTCCACAGATTGAATTGTTTCACCGGGAATACTTCGCTGCCGAACGCGACGGTATGCAGAAATTGCGGAACCAGCTTGTCCAGCACTTTGAAGGAAGAGATCATCGTTAACGCCGATACGACCCAGCATACGGTGTTTATCCGATACTCGTTCAGGAACTCCACCAATTTGAGCGGAAACATAAACAGGCTCTTCGGGATGATATACGTCGTCGCTCCGAACTTCAGGGTCGGGAATAGTTCTTTAAAGCAAGCATCGAGATACAGCGGCGTCTGGTTCCCGAATACCGTATCTTCGCTCAGCGAGAGCACGTCAGATAAGTTTTCGATATAATCGATGACCGATCTATGGTTGGCGATGACGCCCTTCGGAACGCCCGTTGAGCCGGACGTGAAGACGACGTATAAAGGATCCGTGTCCAAGGCGGAAAAGCGGATTCGAGTTAATGCCTCATCGTCGACAGGACCTTGAATCAGGTCGTCGAACAGATGAACGTTCCCTTGAAAATCGATGGCATCGGCGGTTTCCTTCGTCGACTCATCGCAGATAATCGCGCTGGGATTTATCTTCCGAACAATCGCCTCGATGCGGGCGCGGGGCATCTCGTCGTCGAGCGGTACGTAGAAATTGCCGCTGTAGATGACGCCGTAATAAGCCGCGACCACTTTCGGACTCCTGTTCATGAATACGACGATCGGTTGCTTTTGCAAATGGTGCCTGTTCAGAAACGTACCGATCGCTCTGGACTGCCCGTACACTTCTTGGAACGTAAGGCCGAATTCGTCGTTCGCGTAAGCTATTTTGTCCGGTACTCTTCGTACCGTATGCTCTAAATACTCCATGACGTTGAACTGCATTGGCCAACCTTGCCTTTCTTATTTAAGATACTTGCTTCTTTCATTGAGCGGTTTGGTCGGCGTTGCCGGATGTTTGGTCTTATCGAATAAGTAGTAGTTCTTAAATTGCTTATTGAATAACGCCAGCTCTGCGTCCGTAAGCAGGAAAGTCGTATTCTTTTTGATCGTGGGAGTCGTATCGAAGTGATACCAGGCGTCTCCGACTTTAACTAAGCTCCAGAAATGTTTCGTTTTTCTGCCTTTGTCCCGGATCACGGTTTGCGTTTCGAAGCCGCTTCTCTCCATTAGCATCTTTGCTGTGGCATAGTAGACGAAGCAGTCGCCCGTGCCTTGTTTAAACCCTTGAAGCGCGCCTTTTCGCCAATCGGTATGGCTGGAGCTGTCGACATAGCCGATGTTGTACTTCGTCCATTTAAAGATTGCCCATAATTTGTCGACTTCCGTCATGTCCTCCGTCACGATCTTGGCGAGTACGGTATCCGCCAGTTTATTCAGTTCGTCTTCGTTGAGAGGGCTAGCAGGCTTTACCTTGACCGTTACTTTAGCCTCTGCTTGGGCAACGTTGCCTGCGGCGTCCTTGGCCATATACGTAATGTTGTAGACGCCGACTTTCTTTAGGTTGACGCCGCTCGTGTCTACAACCAAAGCGACATTCGTATCGTGATTATCCTTAACGGTTACGCCTGTCTTGTAGGAAACGCGATCTCCGATAAAGACCGTTAAATTTTTGACTCCCGTGATTTTGGGCAGCTCGGTATCAGCCTTGGTGTCCGGCGTGGCAGCAGACGTGGCAGTCGGCGTGTCTGCGGGCTTGGTTTCCGTCTTCGTATCCGCCGATATGCTGTCGATCGAAGTCCAAATAACCAACGCGGCAATAAGAACGAAGGCAACTCCTAAGATGACCTTGCTACGTATGGTGCGTCTAGTTCGTCTGGTACGCATGCGGCAACCCCATTCCTGTGGAAACTTTACGAATAAATTCAATTCATTTTCACTATACTATGGCCAAATCCGGATTTCGGGATTCACAAATTTCCATTTAATCGGAAATGTTTCCCGAATTCTCATAGTATAAGTACACGAAAAAGATGAAAACACAAAATAAGGTAGATAATAATGAAAAAATCAAAATTAGGCGTGATCGGCGGGATGGGACCGAAGGCGACATCCGTTTTTTTCGACAGAGTTATTGAATTCACGGAAGCGGAAGCGGATCAAGACCATATCGACATGATTATTTTGAATCATGCGTCATTGCCGGACCGAACGAGCTCGATCCTTGAGCGGAAAGATCAGCAATTCCTGCGGCTCATCCAAGCGGACATCGCGCTGCTCGAACATGCGGAAGTATCGACCATCGTGATGCCTTGCAATACGGCGCACCGTTTCTTCAATGAAATTCAAGCCATGTCGGCTATTCCGATCGTCAACATGGTAAGAGAAACGGCCGAAGAACTGCTCGCGAAACATAAAGAGAATCGTAAAATCGGCATTCTCGCGACCGACGCCACCCTCCAAACCGGTATCTATTCGGATGTCCTGCAGCAATACGGCCTAGAGCCGTTCATCCCAAGCCCGAGCATGCAACAACGCATTATGAGCATTATCTATGAAGATATCAAAAAAACCGGACATTCGGATGATCGCGTGCTCGAAGGTGTTATTACGGAAATGATCCAGCGGGAGAAATGCGACGGCGTCGTTCTCGCGTGCACGGAATTATCGTGCATAAAATTAGGCGAATCCGTGCGGCCTTACTTTGTCGACGCTTTGGACGTGCTCGTGCATCGGTCCATTACGTTGTCCGGCGGAAGGATCAAGCCCGCGCTCGTCGAACGGCTGTTTATAGAAAAATCATGTATACCGATCACACGCCTAATAATAAAGACGCATATAGCGAGAAAATAATTGGCTTTTTTACACAAGTACATTCATCATAATAAACACCTTTTGAACAAAGCTCTTGGCTCCAATAAATGATTGAAGAAGTTATATCTTGCCGTAATGCGTGTATTATGCAAAATCAGAATCTTTAACTCTTTTACCTGAACGAAGAATGGATTGCTCTACGAGTACATCCATAGCATCAATGCAATATCTTTTAATATTTTTCCGCAATGGTATACTTGATAATTCCGTGCAAGCAATGACAACACAGTCACAACCGAAATCATAGAGCAGCTGCTCTATGATCTCCTCGATTTCTGCTGGCTTAACATGTTGATTTTGCTTCAGTTTCTTATAAATGATACTCATGATACGTTTTTGTATTTCTTCATTCGGCTTGTATAGTTCAAGATTGAAATTTTCACATTCTTTGCTGTATATCCCGTTATGCAAGGTTCCGTCAGTCGCCAAAATTCCAACTCTACTGCCTGATCCAAACTTATGTGCCACAAGCTTAAGTGTCTCGTTAACCATATTTATAATCGGAATTGTGGTCATTTCCTGCATCTCATTATAAAAGCAATGTGCTGTATTACATGGTATTGCAATATTGGACACACCGGCATTATGAAGGAGAGCCATATCTTTGGATATTTTATCTAAGAATAGATCTTCTTCCTTCTTTCGTAGAACATCGGTCCGGTCAGGAAGACTTGTATGATTGAGAATAATGATATTAATGTGATTCTGATCAATATCCGCATTCGTTTTGTTTATTATTCTTTCAAAAAAAACCGAGGTAGCTTTGGGACCCATACCCCCAATAATGCCTAAGCTCCCATGTTCCATCTTCGTTCACCAACTTAGCTGCATATGCAGTAATATTCTATTATGATTTTGATAAGGAACAGTAAGATTTTCGGCTGTTTCGCCATCCCTATTCGCTTTGCTTTCCCCTCTTCACTGTCATCTGCATAAACGCCAAACTCAAGAATGAGGCGTCCCGTTGTAATGAGGAGTAGTGTTTTTATTGCTGGTTGTTTTTACCAATACCCCCTCATGGTTCCAATTCCCTAACTGGTTATTCCGGTAATGTCTTTATCCATATCACCTTGTAAAAATTCATTTGCCTGGCCATTAACGAGCTCTTAGAGCTTTATGTCATTTCACTTTAGTTCAGTTAATCGCACTTAACTAATCATGCAAAAAACATATCTCAAAAGTGTATACAAGATGTAACTTTTTTGTAACACTTAAATGAATATGATCCATGCCTTCAATATTGGAACCATCCTCCCGTTTAATAGCTTAATAAATCGCCTTGGCGCAGCTTGAGGCTAAACGATTGCAGATGGCTGATAGAAGTTTATGACGCGAAAAGATTCCGCGCCGTATCTGCGTTTCGGATAGAAAAAACCATCGCTCTTATGGGATCAGTCCCATAAGAGCGATGGTTTTTTAATGTGGCTGCGATTCAAAGAAATTTAATCCAAATACAAGATCTCAACCTCGCCAGGAGCAAAAGATTGTTCCGCATAATCTTCCCCCCAGCTGCATAGCGATCTCAAAATGGGTTCAAGCGACTGTCCCAGATCCGTCGTGGAATACTCCACCTTGGGTGGTACTTGGGGGTACAATTTTCTGCGAATAAGTCCGTCCGATTCCAATTCGCGAAGCGTTTGAATCAGCATCTTTTGTGTAATATTATGCACGAGCCGCTTAAGTTCGCTTGTCCGCTTCGGCCCTTTAATTAGATAGTAGAGCACGAGTCCTTTCCATTTCCCTCCGATAACTTCCAACGTCAATTCCAGCTCGCAATAAAAAGTTTTCATATGATGCACCAGCTCCCGAGTATATCCCTCCCCTTTGTTGCATGAAGGGGATAATACCAGCGTATTCGGATCCGTTGAAATCCATAGCGTTTTACGAGCTATTATGCCCCTGTTATATTTGCGCTACTCCACCGTCTACAAACATTTCAACACCATTCACATAGCTGCTTTCATCTGAAGCCAGGTACAAAACCGCATTGGCGATCTCTTCGGCCTTACCTACCCTGCCGAGCGGGATTTCATTTTTAGCCTGCTCCAAGAAGCTTTCCAGATTAGTACCGAACAATTCATCATATGCCGGCGTTACTATTGTTCCCGGACTAAGAACATTGACACGAATTTCGGTTCCTTTCAGATCAAGAATCCAGCTTCGGATTAGTTGCCGGAGCGCAGCCTTAGAAGCGCCGTAGATGCTGAACGCAGGCATTCCAGAGGTGCCGGCCGTGGAGCCCGTTAATATAATCGAGCCTTTGTTATTTGGGAATAAGGGTAAGGCCTTTTGCACGGTAAAAATAGTCCCTTTCACATTCACGTCGAATGTCTTGTAGTAATGCGCTTCGGTAATTTCGCCAAGTGGAAGCAAGGAACCTAATCCGGCGTTTGCAAAGAGGATGTCAAGATGTCCTTTCGTTCGTTTTACGGTATCAAACAGGTTATCCAAATCTTCCAGTTTTGATATATCCCCTTGAACGTCAGTGACATTTTCCCCAATCAATTTCACTGCTGCGTCCAGTTCGGTTTGTCTGCGGCCAGTAATAAAAACATGCGCCCCTTCTTTGGCAAACTGCTGTGCCGCTGCGAGACCAATACCGCTTGTACCTCCGGTTACAACTGCTACTTTCCCTTCAAACTTCCCCATCTTATGACACTCCCTTTAGGATATTGTTATTTGTTAATCGGATGTCCAGCTGATCGTTATAGAATTCCTATAAGCGTTCGGACATCCTATGAACGTTAGTATGAATGAAGAATAACGAGAATAGAAGTACCCACTTTTTCGTTATATAGTCACCAAACGGTAACAATTAAGACAGGACAAAGGCTTATTAACTAATGTCTTTTATAGCTTTATTGCTCTATAAGCCCAAGTTGATGTATGCACATACATGACTTGATCGCCTTCTAGATTGATCATATGAGCACAAATGGGCTGTCTCTATTTGAGACAACCCATTTGTAGTACATTATAAAGAAACTCTTAATATCTTTCTTACATCTTTTTTTGTAAGAGGAACATAGCTCCCAATTTGATCGGCAAGCCTGGCCCTTTCCGTCATCCATAGTCCTGCAGCTTCGCGGGCTTATGCATTATATAAATTAATCGTCATCTCTTCCTCAAATCCATGTTTACGGTAAATGGTCTGTCCCATGGAACTAGCCTGTAAAATGGCTAACGTTGCTCCCGCAACTTGCATGTCGTGCAAAGCATGACCTACAAGCGCGCCGCCGATACCTCTTGCACGGAATTCCTTCAATGTCGCAACCGTATATAAGCCTGTCACTTCGCCTGTGCTGAACGTCATGGCCGTTCCTACCGGTAAGTCATTCAGATAGGCCAGAAAATACTTCATCCGTCCTTCCGGATCATAAGCAAATGCTTCGGTAAAGGAATGGGCCAATTCGTCCGGGAGACCGTATTCTGCGACGAACACCCGTTTGAACATCTCAAGCTCATCATCCGTATTTACGATTACGATTCTCAGTCCCGGCACATTAGACTGGTTAATCACTTTTACTTTCAGGTCAGCCGCCATACCGGACATGGTACTGCCCAGTATGAATCCGTTAGCTCTCAGTGTCTCGGTAACGATTTCGTCCTGCGTATGGGAATATGTATGCCAGACGCATTTTACGCCGCGTTCCCGATACGCATCGATGATGGATTTCACCTGTCTGGTCGCATCAATCTTATCGTCATGAGGTGCTTTATAATCGAATACGCGATTGAAAATCGTTAAAGGCAACTCCGTTTCGATTCTTGCGCAGTTGTCATCACGAAAAAATCTTGCGTAAGGACTGTTACTACTCAAACGTTCAAACGTTTGGATCATGTTCTCTAAAATTGCTTTCTTTCTATTAATCATTTTCATTTTTCCTCCTTTTAGTTTTTAATTTTTGACATCATCGGATAGAGAAATAAAGGTTACTCTTAGCCGTATACGCTAAAGGTAACCTTTATTTTACAATTTGATTACATCATCGGTTGGATCGGATTGCTGTTCAAAATGTCTTCTACTTCTTGGTAGCCTTCAGGGTAGGCAAAGTTATAGCGCGCCGGTAATGCAAACACGTATTTTTGATTGCGCGTCAGTTCCTTTGGACCGGTAGGCGCTGCGCCGATGAAGAATTTCTCCTGTTGAAGCTCGTTCCATTGGTGCACAGTAAAGACAAGAATAGGGATATCCTGTCTAGGCTGTTCAGCGGTCCATTTGGGATGGCGGATGCTGAGTGTCGTACCGCTTTCTACGACCTTACCGTCTTGCTTATTGTCTGTGGAACGACCCTCCCACTTGTCCGTTACGATCGTGTACCCTTTCCAACTATCCGGCAGATTGAAACGGTAGCCATATTGGGTATTGTCATAGAAGGTTTGGCTTACTTGACCTGTTTGTCCGCCGACTGGGCTCATCGGTTGACTGCTTCCATCCCTTGGAGTGTCATTGGATAAAGGCACAGTATGGTGATGCGGTGCAAGGTGGACATATTGGAGCGCGTTAATAATCATCTCAGCGGCATGCGAGTGAGTAATCGCCGCCGTTCCGTTAACCTTGTCAGCATGATTCGTTCCGTTTGCGGCCACTACTGCTGGCACAGCTACGGCGACCGCCGCTACCAGCAGCAGCGATGCAGCACGCTTGTTCATTCTTTTCGTCAACAATTCCTCCAAATAAGTTTTGGCATGGATATAAAAGGAGAAAAAGATTCGCTAGTATTTAAGGTAAAATTAAAGGCCCGGATTCGTAATATTACTTTTTTGGATACTTTGTCGATGTTTTTACCTGCGCAGTATTGAGATCGATCATTCTCATAGTAGAAATTCCATCCGCTTTTGTCAATGAATCCAGCTCAAACTTAACATTTCATAAATTCTTCCGGTTAGTAATTTTGAACGTACAGGACACTCTTCATTAGCGAATTGTCGTCGGGTTTCTTTGCTTTTTTTAAGGTGCAGTGGATTCGCCACACCGTACATAATCTGTTATTTCGTAGGAAATGAGCAAGGTTCGCTACGGTTGTCTTCAGGTTAAGAATAAATCTTAAAGGTGTGTGAAACCTATATAAGGGACTTTTTTGTTTAAAAAGGTCAATACAAATAAAATGTTGGGAGATAATACGTTGGACATTTCAAAACAAGTAGCATTAGTAACAGGAAGTAATCGCGGCCTAGGTCTTCATCTTGCAAAAGAACTTCTCTCAAGAGGAGCTAAGGTTTATGCAGGTGCCAGAGATCCTGAGTCAGTGAATCTTCCAGGAGCCATCCCATTGCAACTGGACATTACGAATGATAATTCAATTACCTCGGCAATCGGGGTTGCTGGCGATGTAACTTTATTAATAAATAATGCAGGCTCGAGTACTGGTGCCGAGCTTTTGGACGGTGATATGAGTCGTATTCATTTGGAGATGGATACTCATTTCTTTGGCACGCTCTCGATGATACGCGCCTTTGCTCCGATTATTGAGAAAAACGGCGGCGGAGCAATTCTGAATATACTTTCTGTTCTGTCTTGGTTCAGCTTGGGCGGTGCTAGTGCGTACTCTGCAGCTAAATCAGCAGAATGGAGCTTGACGAATTCACTTCGACTGACCTTGGCTCCTAAAAATATTCGTGTTGCCGGATTGCATGTAGGATTTATGGATACGGATATGACTGCAAAAGTTCAAGCGCCAAAAGTTAACCCCACTGAAGTTGCCAAGCTTGCAATCGATGGTATTGAGAATGACGGCTATGAAATTGTGGCAGACGAAACAAGCCAAAAAGTGCTTCGAGATTTGTCTGGTGGCGTGCACACGATGTACCCTCAATTATTTACTAAATAGTGAAGAAATGAAACATGACACCTCGCTAATTAAAAGCTCGTTAGTAATGGTTATACCCCGAATTTTATCGCTTGGGAGAGAAAAAAAAGCACCGAACGGCAAGGAGCGTCTCCTTGTTCGTTCGGTGTTTGTGTTCAAGGTGACGGCGGCAAAATGCACGGCCAGTATCCCCAAGGAATACTGGTGTTTACTGTTCAATCAGACGCTTCAACGAGCCGGAAACGACGGCGCCTCCGAATAATACCGCCTCGCGCTTTGCCCGCCGCGCTACCGCTTCCGATGAGCAGCTGGCCTGCACGAAGACGGCCTCGGCCTTATCGCCAGGATGTCGACGCCCGCATTCGTTTGAACGGCGATGTCTATGATCGTCTGAAGCGATTTCTCGATATTCTCGTCGACGGTCGCCGGATCGACTCCACCGACATGGGTGGCGCCTTGCTTCATCGCTTCCCTCACCAGCTCGACAGCGTGGGAGCGAAGTAGTCCATGCTGAGGAAACGCAACGATCTCATGCGTCATTTTTCCCGCGAACGTCTCAAACGCCCGCATCGTTGCCTCCAAGTTTTTCATGCCGACGACCGGGTCTATGTTGCAGTGGGTCCGGACATGGGGAGATTCGAATGCTGGATACGGGCCGTACCGCTTTCCACGGTCCGCTGTAATAGGTTTTATCGATATGGATGTGCATTTCCTTGAAAGCAGGCAGCATGAGGAGCCCTGCCGCATTAAGCTGTGGAAGCCCGTCGCTTGGCTGATTGCCGGAAGCTATGATCGCCGCGTTTTGACCATCCTCCACCCGGATATGACAGATGTCCGTATCGGTTCCGACGATGGCATCTTCCTTCATAGCGGTAACCGCTTTCCAAGCGAACAAAGGATATGCCATTCACGCGCACAAAATTACCGGCGCGCCTCTAATGACGGCCCCGGTCGGATTAATATGGCTGAAGAATCACCTTTTATCCAAGACGGCACAAAATTTTATCCAGTTCATGAAAAAGGAAAGAAACGATGCTATGTCCGTTCCTATCGATACGTAGTACGAGTATTCGGCTAAGCAGAGAAAGACGGCCCTCGCGGAAGCGGGAACCGACCCGTCGCCGCACCATGTTTCTCCGCAGGGATAATCGCATTCCAAACAAAAAAGAGCCCTCTCCGGCTCTTTTTTCATTTGGTTTCTATCTCTTATTCTATTGTCCAGCGGAAGAACCATGGCATGCATCGAGCAACGAACGCAAGCCGCGCGCTTATTCATAGGTCTTCTTGTAGCCCAGCATTCCGGCAACCGGAGCGAGCGCCGTGAACACGGCTTTTTGAACCGCCCACGGCGGATTTACCGTGCGTATTTCGTTTTGGTATTTGAGCATCGGACGCGACATGCGAAGCAGACTGGGCAGTCCTTTCTTGCCCAGCATGCCGTTTCTGGCAAACGCGAAATAGCATTTGAAAAAGCCGTCAATCTCGAGCGCCGGATAAAACCGCTGAATCGTATGCGCTTCCTCGGCGCCTTCATTCCAGAAGTAATGCGGTACGCCGGCTGGAATCTCCAGGCTGTCGCCGGGCTTTAAAATATGGGTCTTGCCGTCCAAATGAAAATGAATAATGCCAGAAATCACTTCGCACGAGCTTTTTTGTTTGGGATGCACATGCTCGGGCTCTCTTTCTTGCGACGGCGGGTTGAAGCTTTCGATCTCCGCCATTGTCCCGTTCGTGTCCTTCCCGGTCTTGAGGAATATCATGCGCTGCCCGCTGCGGGGATTCGTAATGTCATTTCCTGAATTTTGCATAAACCCTCCTTATACTTGGATAGAGATTCCGGATTCGTTCTTTAACTTTCATACTACCGGCACGAAGCGTGGAATGTCTACCGCGGCCGATGTCGAAAAAGGTTAATTATTCGTGTTGACCGCGCAGTTCGACTACGGACAGAATGCAAATCAACCGACATGTCCTGTAAAGAAATCATCGTTGAAAAACAATCACAGTTGATACTGTGCATGAAACGAAAAAAAATGATACTATGTATGATGGGTAAATGACTTTACAATAGCCTAATCATTTTAAATGCTGCAAAAGAAGGAGATTATATGAGTAACGAAAATTTTTGGCTTGATTTGCCGAAGCCATTTTTTATATTAGCACCAATGGAAGATGTCACAGATGTTGTATTTCGTCACGTTGTTAGTACAGCTGCAAAACCCGACGTGTTTTTCACGGAGTTCACAAGCACGGACAGCTACTGCAACCCTGCGGGGATAGAAAGCACTCGTGGTCGGTTAACGTTCACGGAAGATGAGCAGCCGATCGTCGCGCATCTTTGGGGCAATAAGCCGGAATTGTTTGCGCAGATGAGTATCGATATGAAAAAGCTCGGTTTTCGCGGTATCGATTTAAACATGGGATGTCCAGTACAAAACGTCGCATCCAATGGAAAAGGTGCCGGATTAATACGACATCCTGAAGTGGCGGCAGAAATTATTCAGGCAGCCAAAGCAGGCGGATTGCCGGTTAGCGTTAAAACAAGATTGGGTTACTCTGAGGTTGATGAGTGGCGCGACTGGTTAATGCATATACTGAAACAAGATATTGCAAATCTGTCGATTCATCTTCGTACAAAAAAAGAAATGAGCAAAGTAGACGCTCACTGGGAACTCATCCCCGAAATAAAAAAGCTGCGCGATGAAATTGCTCCAAACACGCTATTAACGATTAATGGGGATATTCCCGACCGCGCAACAGGAATGAAATTAGTGGAACAATACGGCGTTGATGGCGTCATGATCGGCCGCGGTATCTTCACCAATCCATTTGCTTTTGAAAAAGAACCTAAAGAACATAGCGCGAAGGAATTTCTCCAATTACTTCTTTTACAGTTGGATCTTCACGATAAATATTCAGCAGAAGTCGTTCCGCGCTCCTTTAAACCGCTTCTTCGCTTTTTCAAAATCTACGTTCGCGGATTTAGAGGCGCAAACGAACTAAGAATTCAATTAATGGAAACCAAATCAACGGATGAAGTTCGTCGTTTAGTGAATGCTGTTTTAGATCAGCTTGAAGCATCCCTACCGGAACCCAAACATTTAGATTTAACGCCGAGTACTTCGTCGAATTAATACGATTACGTCAAAAAGAGACCTATCAAAAGTTCAATGAACTCTTGATAGGTCTTTTATTTGCTTTGACAGGGATGCAGCCCGCTGCGTAGTCCGAGAAACGAAAGAAAGGGAGGCGGTCCCCCGTCCTCCCTTTACCCATCCGTGGTCAGTCGAAGTAGACCGGTTTCCCGGTTTCGGCGGAGATATAGACCGCCTCCAGAATCGCCGAAACCACCATTGCCTCTTCAGGCTTCACGAGCGGCTGCGTATCGTTCACGATGCAGTCGATCCACTGCTTGGCTTCATACTCGAAATCGGTTAAAGTCTCGCCTCTGAAGCGTTCCCTTGCCTTCGGATCCACGTCGATGACGTTCAGGAACAGGCTGCCGTCCCGCTCGCCGTTGATTCGCAAGCCGCCGTTGAAGTCCGCTCCACCTTTCGTGCCGCACAAATACGATCCTTCAGTCTTGGCAACATTGAGTGCCCAGCTGGTTTCGATCGAAACGACGGCGCCGTTTTTGAATTTCACGTAGCCGAAGGCCGAATCCTCCACTTCGAATTCCTTCGGATTCCAGGAACCCCACTCGTTCGCCGCGTTCTCGGTATGCTTTAGCTTGTGGAAGACGCTTCCCACGACGCTTTCCGGCTCGTAATTGTTCATCAGCCAGAGGATGAGATCCAGAGAGTGGGTGCCGATATCGATCATCGGACCTCCTCCCTGCTTCTCTTTGTCCAGAAACACGCCCCATGTGGGAACGCCCCTCCGTCTGGTCGCGACCGCTTTGGCATAATAGATATCGCCAAGCTCGTCGTTCTCGATCATTTTCTTCAGCAGCTGAGACTGCGCCTTGCTCCGGTTTTGGTAGCCGACCGTCAGCTTCTTCCCGGTCCGGACATGAGCGTCATACATGGCTTTCGCTTCGGCTCCGGTCTTTGCCATCGGCTTCTCGCACATGACATGCTTCCCGGCCTCCAGTGCCGCAATCGAAATCTCGGCATGCGAAATATTTGGCGTCAGAACATGAATGACTTCGATTTCTTCCATGGCGAGAAGTTGATTGTAATCCGTGAATACCCGGGCGCCCGGCGCGCCGTACTTCTCCGCGGCTTCGCGCGCGCGTTCCTCGATCAGATCGCAGAATGCAACCATCTCTGCCTGTTCTACTATGGCCAGGCTCGGCATATGCTTGCCGTTCGCAATCATGCCGCATCCGATGATTCCTATCTTGACTGTACGCATTACTTGGATCCTCCCGGCTGCTTGAATTCGACCGTTCTTCGCTCGCGATGCGCAATATAGGCCGTTTCTAGCAGCTCCGTTAGCTTCGTGCCATCCTCCAGCCCGAAAGGCATCGGCCCGTCGTTCAGGACGCCGTTTACCCATTGAGTCAACGGCAGCGGCTGCGCTTCGGGCAGCCGGTAAGGAGAAATCCAGCCCTGCAGCGGAGAATCGGCGTACTTGGATGTGACTTGCACGCTGTCTCCGGAGATGATAAGCGTTCCTTCCGTTCCGTACAGCTCGAACGCCGGCGGCGTCCGGTAAGTAACCAGGCTGGTTTCCAGCAGCGCGACCGCATGGCTTGCGAACTCGATCGAGCATTGCGCGTTGTCTTCGACTGCTCGGCCCGTGAAATGGCTGAACATCGACGTGATGCGCTTCGGCTGGCCGAGCAGCCAGCTGGCCAGGTACATCGGGTGGCAGCCGAGATCCATCATGGCTCCTCCGCCCGCTAGTTGCTCGTCGTACCAATAGTCGGGCAGCCAATTGCGAAGCGCGCCGTCATGGCCGTTTCGAATGCGCAATAGCGTGATATCGCCGAGATGGCCCTCGTCCACCAGCTGCTTGGCAAGCAGATGATGGGGTCTAGTCCGGGCGGGGAACGAAATGCAGAATTTGACGCCCGCCTGCCGGACGGCCTCCGAGATCAGGTCGCATTCCGCGACGGTAAGCGCCATCGCTTTCTCGGTGAAAATATGCTTGCCCGCGTTCGCTGCGGCGATCATCACATCGGCATGCATGCTCGTTGGAGCGTCGACGACTACGGCGTCCACGTCTTCCCTTCGGAGCAGCGCATCAAGGTCGGATTCAAAGCCGGCTCCGAGCTCTTTCGCCCAGGCGCTGCCCCTTTCCTTGTTTTCATCCCATACGGCCGTAATGTTAGCGTTCTCAAGCGATTGCAGGTGTTTGGCGTACCCGTCGGCATGAACATGCCACTTGCTGAGCATGGCGACATTTAGCATTCGAGAATCCCTCCAAGTCCATGTTATAAAAAGGCGGCTCGTTGCTTATTCGACTTTAGTTGCATGGGTATTGCAAAGGTTGATCATGCGAGCAGTCACATTGGAAGTGTTCAATGAATGGGAGCAGTCAGGTGAGTGAAGGCAATCAGACAGTGAGCTGTTAATCAGCGGCAGAGGCAGTTAATCGTCTTCAAAGAAGACATAGTCCGGATATTAGGCATTGAATTGGCGGACGGCCGTCCGAGGTCGGAGAAGTGTACCCTAGGGCGGGCTGTATATGTAAGGCATGGTATAACGGTCGTATTCGCCATCATGCGGTTAATTGCAGTGTCTTGCTAAGTTCTTGGTACTATTCAGCAGTCATGCGACAACCATCCGACTTCATGTATCGGATGATAGGTAATAGGCATCAACGCCGACCGGATGGTTCAGGTCTCGGGAACAGTTGAGTCTGAGTCAGCGAGGACTTGAAATGCAGCACCTTTCTTGGTGCAGCAGGATCACCCCCAACGCGTCACGTGCAACTAGAATATATCATATATATCAAATAGGATACAGTATTACATAAGGACAGAAAAAAAATGAGATCGCGACGAACAAGAGGATGAAGTGCAGCTATACGCCACTGTTATCGTGGCGAATGCTCGCTCAGGTTACATTTAGGATTATATCCTTTAGTTCAATCAAAGTCTTGATCCGATAGCTGGCCTGTGAGAAGTCATGTGTATTTGTGAAGTCGTTATGGACAACAGCACAGTCGATACCCGCCGCCACGGCTGAGTTCAACCCTCTGTTTGAATCCTCTACAACCAGGGTCTCTTCTTTGGCAGCTCCGAAACGCTTTAAGCCGGTCAAATAGGGTTCCGGGTGCGGCTTGGTGCGCTGATAGTCTTCGCGAACAAGGACGAATTCCATGAATCGTCTAATTTGGCGCTTTTCATGAATGAGTTGAAAATCATCACGTTTTGCAGTCGTCACGATGGCCATACGGACGTATTTTGACAGTTCGCCTAAAGTTTCAACTACGCCTTCGATCTCTATAGCCTCTGTTCTTAGATATTCCTGATAATAGACGTTTCGGACCTCGCGCTGCTTGCGGATGATCCGTTCATCAATTCCTGCCGCCCTAGCTTGGGACCAAGTGCCAAATGACTGGGTCATGTCGCGGAGGTATTGATCTTTATCCAAGGTAAATCCAATGTCGGCCAGAGCGCGTTCTCCCGCCTTGTAATACCAGAATTCAGTATCTACCAGAACACCATCATGATCAAAGAGTATGTACTTCTTCATGGCTTCGTTCTCCTTTGTCGGCTCTATTCAATAACCCACCGATTTCCTTAAAATAAGGACCAGCATAGGTCGAATCGATTGATAACCTTCAACGTACGGTAACTTTGTTCTTGGATTGACTTCCCAAATATATCGATTGACTTTTGTCCTCCTCTTTGGGATAAAAAAAGCAATCGAACGTTGCACGCCAGTTGCTGTCGCATTTTTACGCTTAGTCCCTCCTTACTTCATTTCATAGATTTTTTGGAGAGTATGGATATGCTTCGTCTTCTCGTCATCAGTCTCTGCATGGAGATACCCCTCTACAAGCCTGTACCCGAATACGAGAAGAATCATCTCATAGACGCAATGATCGGTGATTTGGTGGGATTCATGCGCATACTCCGAAAAGCCTTTGTAATACGCGGGGACGCATCGCCGGTAGTATTCGGCCATATGATCAATATCCGGTTCATCCGCGGTCAGGCTTGCGAGATCCTCGCCCAGGTAACCCCATCCGCTGGTATCCCAGTCGATTAACGTGATATTCCCGTCAGCATAGATCAGGTTGGTTACCCAGAAGTCCCGGTGGCATAGCACGAGGGGCAAATTTTCGATACGGGCGAATATCTCGTCTGCATGCTCATCGATGTCGATGAGCATTTGGCGCACATGCAGCTGAAATTCGCAATCCTCCGAGCGTATATAATCGTAGACGACCGGCCATGACCGATAATGCAGGTACGTCTGCTTCATGAGATCCGCATGGCTCAGGTTGGTCAGGCAATTCAGCACGGCGGGCTGCTCCGCATAGAGCCTGCCTTGAAAGCGTCCTAACTCCAGCGCGGCCTTTTCATACATGTCTCCGGTCAAATCTAAACCGGATACGCCATCCATATATTCCAGCCACAGCTGGTATTCATTTTCTTCGGCATTGAGCTCGGCGTGATAACATATCGGCCAGCGGAGGGCTTGAGAGAACGTCGCTCCCAGGTCAGATGAATAGAGATCATATTCCCGACGCCATGAGCCCGGATCGCCGTAACGCTCCCATTTTTTTTGGATTTTCAGCACGATACGATACGGCAATTTTTTGCCGTCGACGGTTTCAGCGATCCCCGTTACCAGGTACACCTTGCCCACAGTTCCGCCCTGTAATGATAGAGTTTGGTAGTCGGCGGAGATGATATCCGTCTCGAACCGTTGGTTTAAAGCATCTATCAGCTTTTCATGTTCAATATTCATGTATTCCTCCATTTTCGTTTCGAGTAAGAGACGACAACCGTTAACCAGCTGCTTAGATGATTATATCAAATGCAATCCCTTATTTTGGGACGACTTTAGTTATAACTATTCTGGCTTTTGCTGTATTAACAATTGCGGCTTTTCTCCGTCGTATAAGCTATCCTCCCGGTACATAACAAACGGCAACTCATGTGAGTTGCCGTACTGATTATTTCTCCAGCTCATAGCGGGTCGCGATAATGCCCGACTTGAGCGTTCGGCTGGACAGCAGCTTGAGCTTGAGTTTCTCGCCGCCTACGTGGAATGCCGATTTTCCCCCGCCTAAGATGACCGGACAAATCGTCAACAGGAATTCGTCAATTAGGCCGAGCTCGAGCAACGACTTCGCCGCCCCCGGACTGCCGAAGATAACGAGATTTTTGCCAGGCTGCTCCTTGAGCGCCTTGATTTCCTCTGCGATATTGTCCTTGATCAGCATCGTATTATTCCATTCCGCAATGTCCATCGAGCCGGAGATGACGATCTTCTTAACATCCTGCAGCCATTTGGCATGCTCCATACTGTGCCGCGACGCATTTGGATTGTCCAGCATCGTAGGCCAGTAGCTTTCCATCATCCGATACGTCGTTCTCCCATATACGGGAGAGCCGACTTCGGCTACGACCTCCTCGGCGTATTTCTCTAATTCCTCGTTGTACGGAATCCAAGCTAGTCCTCCGTTTGAATCCGACGCATAACCGTCCAGCGACACATGCATGAACAATACGAGTTTTCTCATGTCTGCTTCTCCTCCGATTTCGAATTTGGTTAATCGTTTTTTGGAAGTAGGCTCGTGTTTCGTCCTGCTCTTAGGTTCACTATAAATCATTACGTTACGTAAGGATCAAGCGAAAAATGGAATGATAGCAATTATAATATCAATATGGAGGAAAAAATCATTCATTCAAATACGTAGTAACTCGATTCTGTACTAATTGAGCGACGGCATCGGCGGATTTCTGCCCGGTGAAGAATGCTTTTACTTCCTCGGAGACCATTTTTTGGATTGTCGTTTCATAGCCTATATTTCTTAAGCTGGCTTCGGAGAGCATGTCCCGAAGAACATCAAGTTTCTCCTCCGTTACTTCGACCACGGAACCTCCGCCTTTGGCGCCAACATCCTTATCGATACCATTCTTCCATACATCTTGGATTGCGTTTTCATTCACTGATTTGTTCATCGAGAAACCCGCTTGATGAGGATAGGATTGCACCTCCTCCGACAGCAGAAACTTCATAAATTCCCATGCATCCCTCTTGATCTCCGAATTCGCATTCATAGCGATTTGATTCGTCGCGAGGAAAGAGACACCCGATTGTTGATCCGCAGCATGCGGCTTCTGATAAACCTTGCCATTCTTATAGTAAGAGGCTAGTCTTACAAGGTAATCGCTTGGAGAATTCATTAGTGAATAGGTAAGGAGACTTTTTTTCGATGCTTCACCGCTTAACTCCTTCTTATCGTATACCTGCTTCACTTCCGATAGTAATTTGGTGAAGACGGTAGAGTCGAATGTTAACTTGCCTCTCTCTCCAATTATTAATTGGTTATAGTTGTCAGACACGAGATTATTGATCATCGCCTCAGGCGGTAAATAGTTCATGGTGTAGGAATTTCCGTTCTTGCTTGCCAACTGCATGCTGATTTCGGCGAACCGGCTCCACGTCCAGTCCTTATCGTCAATCGTGATGCCCGCATCCTTAAGTCCATCTGCATCACCATACAGAGCTTCCAAGCAGTACTCGACAGGCATAATGTAAAGGCCGTCGTTCATTTTGGAGCCTGTTATAATGTTCATCTG
This sequence comes from Paenibacillus glycanilyticus, assembly GCF_023715145.1. Classification (GTDB taxonomy): domain Bacteria; phylum Bacillota; class Bacilli; order Paenibacillales; family Paenibacillaceae; genus Pristimantibacillus; species Pristimantibacillus glycanilyticus_A. Next base: position 43,987 of record NZ_JAMBNP010000004.1, read on the forward strand.
GTATTGCTTTTGATCGAAACCGGTATCGCTTTGCATCCAAACGTCTATGTTCTCGAACGCTCCTTTACTGACGTATTTATCGATGGGCAATTCAACAGTCGTAAACGCGAATAAATCCGCGCCTTTGCCAGATAAGACCTCTGTCGTTGTCGATTTGATATACCTCTCGACCTCAGAGGCACTCATCATGCTGCCTGAAGTAAACTCTTTGAATTGAATCGTCGTATTCGGATGAAGCGCTTCGTATTTCTCTTTTGCAAGCTTATAGAACGGAGTAATGCCAAGAATCGATACAACGATCGTCTTCGGTGTATCGTCTAGAGGCTTCAATCCCTGTGGAGTGGCGTCAGCTTCCTTATTCGCAGAAGCACTTGGATCATCGTTTGCGTTTTTTTGGGGGAGTTGTGCGCCCGATTGTGTTAATTTCCCGCCAGTGTTATTATTGGCGTTTCCATTACAGGCAGATAAATACACCAACATGATACAGCTCATCATCAGGATTAACATATTCTTCATTTTCCGTTCCCTCTTTCTATTTGGTTGTTTGTGATTATGGCATGACCCGAACACGTTCACCATCCGTAACTACCGGTTCACTGCTTTGCAGGATGATTGGCGAATCCGGGAAGATCCCCTGTTGAACGACCGTTTCGGATTCGTTAGAATCGCCGGTTTTTACCGGCATCTTACGAACATGGCTCGTATTGCCAAGCGGGCCTTTACGCTCCTCAATAATGTAAACAAACGTTTCACTGCCTTCCTTGTGAATAGCGCTGCTTGGAACCAGAATTCCGCTAGTCTTATCGGAAACAAACTTGAGATCAAGTAGCGCTTGTTCGCCTCCTCGGATTTGTTCATTCTTTACGGTCACCGCGATATTCACTTGGGATTCCTTGTTTTCCATCCCCGACACGATCCCTTCTACCGTTGTCGCCTTGTCTTCTTGACCGATATGGACGTCCAGCTTCCGGCCAATCTTGAAATGCCCGCTAATTGTAGCCGGGACTTGAACATGAAATTGATAACCCTGAATGGAGGAAGCGACTAGTACATCAGGGCCGGCACTTGCAGAACTTAGCCCTTCCACAGCATTCACTTTCATCGCAATCCCGTCGAACGGTGCTTTCAGCTCACGGTTGCTGACTAGATTTGCCTTCATGGTATCGAGATTCCGCCTTTGCATGTCTAGCGTAAGACGTGCGCTCTCGAGATCCCGATTTGCACTGCGCAACTGGGTGTCATCACCGCTTGAGGCCGCTTCAATATATCGGTCTTGTAAGCCTTCTATCGCCAATTGCTGCTGCTCAACCTGCACCTTGGCATCCATATATTGATTCTCGGCTTCTGTGCTTTCGTAAACGACTAACGTCTGCCCCTTCTTAACGAGACCTCCTGCCCGGACCTTGACGGCTTTTATAGTCCACCCTGCTTTGTTCGATAAAGAAACTTCGCTGACTGGCTCTAACATGCCGCTGCCGTTAAAACTCTGAACGAGTTCCTCCTGGCGCCCTACGATCGTCCATACTTTCGTGAGATTCATCGTTAACAACGTATTGCTATACAAAGTAAGCACAAGTAATCCGCTCACAAATAAGATGAAAACCAATCGGAGCTTATTCTTCCTAGACTTCGTTTCATCCCGGTTATGCTGCCTTTCCACTAGACGATCCTCCTAGCCTTTAATACCGGACGTTTGAACGCCCTCGATAAAATAAGATTCCGCATACAAAAACAACAGGACCATCGGCAGCATGTAGAAGACGGACGCGGCAAAACCTACTCCTCTTGCCTCTTGCTGGATAACGGACAGGTACACGGACAACGGCTGCTTGAAGTCGTCGTCGAGAAAAATAAGCGGCTGCTCCACCATGTTCCAATAATCGACGAACAACAGCACGATAAGCGCCGCCAACGCTGGCTTGATCTGCGGAAGAATGATTTGCATAAAAATGCGGCTATGACCGGCTCCGTCCATATGAGCTGCCTCAACGTAAGCGTTTGGAATCGAAAGCAGGAACTGCCTTAGCATAAACACGCCGAAAGCGCCGAAGATACCGGGCAAAATGATGGCATTTGCGCTGTTCAGAAGTCCAAGCTTGCCCGCCATGATATAATTCGGCACGAGCGTCACTTGAAACGGCATTAGCATCGTGATCAAGTAAACGAAGAACATTTGATCTCGCCCCCGAAAGCGAAGCTTCGCAAAGGCATAAGCCGCTAGTGCGCCGACGATAACCTGCCCCGCGATAATGAACGCAACCATGTAAACGGAATTCCAAAACAAGTTCAAATAGGTTGGCGTCTCGATCAGCACATTATAGTACTGCTCGAACGATACCCAATCAGGGATGAGCTTCAGATTGACGAATGCATCCTCTCCGCCATTTGCCGCATCCGTCATTGCCCCAATCAAATCATAGTTCGATCCAATCTCCTGCTCCGTCATTAGCGAATTGGTGAAGGAAATGAGAATCGGCAGAAGCAGCAAGATCGCAAGCAAGCATAGAAGCAGCGTGATCGCGCCTTTCTTCATGACAACTTTCAAATTCAAGGCTCCTCCCGTCAGTCTAAGTCACTCGTAAAACGCCGCTCCAAAGTAAACATTCCGGTCACCAGCACGATCAGGCATATCACCATGATTACCGCGGCAGAGGTGAGCTTCTGAATATCGAGCGACAAGAACATGTTATTCATGTAGTGCTGCAGCATATAGATGCTGTCATGCGGATAATCGCCTGCGATCAGGTACGTTTCCCTGAAGATCCGAAACGAGCTGATCAATCCCATCAAGACAACGAAGAACATCTTCGGCGTCAAATAGACGAGCGTAATGCGTGTAAACTTACGAATGGCGCCCGCGCCTTCAAGCTCAGCCGTCTCATAATAATCCTTCGGGATATTCTGCAGGCCGGCTAAGAACAGGATGATGTTGTACCCGATGTTCTTCCAGGCATACACGATTGAGAGCACGCCTCTTGCCCATTCCGACTTCATCCAATCGATCCGCGATACGCCAAGCTCGTGAAGCCAACTATTCACCGCTCCGTTCCAGTCGAACAGTACCTGCCAAATCAAGACAACGGATGTCACTGGCAAGACAAGCGGCAATACGTATGCGGTTCGCAGCCAATTGCGGAAGTAAATGCTTTGGTTTAACAACAAGGCAAGCAATAACGATAAGGCGATCGTGATCGGTACGCTGACGGATGTGAACAGGAACGTATTCTTTGCGGCCTTCAGGAAAGAATCACTCGCCAGCAGCTCCTTGTAATTGGCCAGTCCGACGAATGAGCCCCCGTTCGATCGATTCATAAGGGAGTACCGCACGCCCATCGCGAAAGGGATCAAGTAGAAGATCGAGAAGCCGATTACGCTGGGGGCCAGAAATCCGATTGCAACGACGCAGTGTTGCCGAATGATTTTACGAAACAATACCATTTTCTATTTCTCCCGCGGTTAATGAAGGCAGTCAACAACGCCGCTGGCAATGGCCGTCGATATCTCGTCTTGAAAGGATGGTGACTGCATCCGTATTTCTTCGTCTTTATTGGAAATGTATCCGAGCTCCAGCAGCACGGCCGGCTTTGTGTTCTCACGAATCACATGGTAGTCGCCGAATCTCACTCCCCGATCCTTCGTCAGCAGATCCGCCTTATGGAATTTTTCATGAATTTTCTGAGCGATCTCCTGATTCTGCGGGTTGTAGTAGTATGTCGTCATTCCGTACACATCGCCCGTTTGAAACGCATCGAAATGGATGCTGATGAACAAGTCCGCATTCTCTTCTTGCGCGATCTCCGTTCTTGCATCCAGCGAAATCGCCGTATCGGCATCGCGCGTCATTACGACCGTTGCACCCAGCTCAAGTAATTTGTCTCTCACTTGTAGCGCTGTAGGCAGCGTCACGTCCTTCTCATAGGTTCCAGTACCTCCGATGGAACCGACATCCTTGCCGCCGTGCCCGGGATCAAGCACGATCGTTTTTCCTTTCAAGGGCATACTCGCTCCCGTATTCGCCTCTAAGTTCATGGATTGGCCAACGCGTGGCTTCGCTTTTATTGCTCCTTCCGTTTGAAGCTGAAATGATCCGGCTGACAATACGACTCCGACAACTGCTATAGCTATAAGTTTAGTAGTGGTTTTCATAGATTCATCATAATCACGGCCGGTTAAGACGAAATGGAGCCAAAATCAAGATGAAATAAAGATTCGCAACGCGCAAAAAAAACGCATGCCAAGCAGGTGGATTTCACCTGTTTGGCATGCGGCAACAGAAAAAAAACGGTTACTCACATTTCTTATTCAAGCTGAAGAAGAACACAACGCCATCCGTTGTATTGGCCGCGCCATAATGAACGTCGTGCAGCTCCAATATCTTTCTGGAGATGGCAAGCCCAAGTCCCGTTCCGCCATTGGAACGTTTCCTCGCCGTATCGCCCCGATAGAAGCGATCCCACACTTTACCGAGCTGCTCCTCCGGGATTTGAGCGCCTTTGTTCTCGACTCGGACGACAATGTGATTCGTCTCCTCGATTACCGAAACAATGATCTCCAGATTTTTCGGCGTATAGCGTATTGCATTTGTCATGAAATTGATGATGACTTGTTCAATCCGGTGTTGATTGGCAACGACAAGGGCAGGAATAAGCTGCATACTCAAACGCAGCGTTTTGGCTGCCAACTCATGCGCCAGCTTCTCGCATACGGAGTCGATCAGCTTATCGATGCAGAAGGTGTCCATCTTCATCTTGTACGTCCCCGACTCGTATTTCGCAAGCTCAAGCATGTCGACAATAAGATGGTCCATCTTGTCGACTTCTTTCTCCATTGCTTCAAAGTAATGGTCCTTCTTGTGTGCGGCTACGCCGTCCTTTAGGATCGATATGCAGCTCTTCATCACGCTTAGCGGTGTCTTGAGCTCGTGGGACACGCCGGAGATGAACTCTTTTCTCGTATTCTCCAGCTGTTTCTCTCGCTCTATATCTTCCCGCAGTTTCCCGATGTAGGAGTGCAGCGTCCCAGACAATTGATTGATATTGCGGGACAGATCGCCTATCTCATCCTTGGAACGTATCGGAATCGTCTCCGAGAAATCAAGATTTGCAATTTTTTTAGTCGTTTGATTAATGCGCAAGAGCGGTTTAGCGATTTTCAATGAGAAGTATAACGACGCGATCAATATCAGCACCAGTACAAATAGGACGATATAGACATAATAGTCTTTCATCATTTGTACGGCTTCGTCCACCGGCTGCAGCGATGCCATAACGAAGATGTAGTTTGTTGTACCATTGTCGTAATGTACGGGCTGGATGAATAGCTTATATTTCACGTTATTCTGTTCATAATCCTGTATTTGAATCGAATCTGTCAGCTGGTTGCCCTCAAATAACAGCTTTGCTTGATAGGCATTGATCTGGTCCAAGAAGAGCTTATTGGAATAGATGAAGTCCGATGCTCCTCCGCTGCTCGGAAGCTGAATGTCTGAGACGGCTCCAAAAAGACTCATGTAAGAGGAAGGACTCGAGTCCTTCCAATCCTTGCTTTCTTCGAACCTCACATTGCCTTTATAAACTTTACGCTTGAAAGTCTCGTTTTCATACAGCAATTCCCCGGAAGGATGCTGCACCACAATGGGAATGAACATGGAGTTACTTTTTATCCCGTTAATGAACACTTGGTCTCCGCGAGCAATCAACAATTGGCCTGAAGCAGCCTCCTCTATGCTCATAAGCTGATAGAGAGGGACTTTAATGCGCATCTTCTCTTCTTCTTTCGTCAAAGTCTTGAGCAATTTAATCTCTAAATAGAAATCGTTGACATCCTTTAGGTTTCCATCATGATCTAGAACCGTAATCGAAGCATTGTTGGATCGATAGAAGTCTTGCTCAAGCGTCTGGATCGCGATTGAATTGCCGGCGGTATTCATGTAAGCCGACTTGAACGCGTCAATCTTTGTCTGCAAGTCGTTTACTTTCCGGTTCGCGTAATATTCTTTGAAAAATATGGTTTGCCCCACATAGATGACTGCTAGGATGAGTATGCACAACGTTGTCGTCAGGAAGAACAATTTAAGTACGACGGAGCTTCTCATGCTTGTGCCTCGAATTTGTAGCCTGTCCGAACGATCGTGACGATCATGGTGGCCTTGTCACCAAGCTTCGTACGCAAGTTGCGAATATGCGTGTTCACCGTGCGTTCGTCTCCGATATACGCATAGCCCCATACTTTTGTAATCAACTGCTCTCGCGTAATGACGATTCCCTGATTTTCCATAAGATACGTGAGGATCTCGAATTCGGTATGCGTAAAATTTACTCTTGCCCCGTTTATCGTAACGGTCCGCGATGGGAAGTGGACATTAATGTCATTTATGAATAAGGAATCCTTGGGTTGCGACGGCTTGCTGCTCTTGCTGCGGCTTTCAAGCAGTCGTTTCGCTCTTGCGAGCAGAACTGGCGGACTATACGGTTTCGTCACGTAGTCGTCCGCGCCAAGCTCAAATCCAAGCAGCGTATCATCCTCATCGACGCGGGCCGTTAGCATGATGATAGGGACGTTCGAGGATTTGCGAATCCGGCGGCATACTGACCAACCGTCGAGTTCCGGCAGCATGATGTCCAGCACGATCAGATCTACTTCATGATCTTGAAACAACGCCAGAGCTAACTTCCCATCCGCCGCCTCCAACACCTTATAGCCTTCATTTAAGAAGTAGTCCTTACTAATCTCACGTAATATTTCCTCATCCTCGACGATCAAGATTGTTTTCATTATGCGGCTCCCGTTTCGCGATGTTCTAGCTTCAGTGTATCCACTTTTCGTTCATTTCTATATTAAGGAAAGCACATTAAGATGATAAACAGATGATGTGAAGATGAGATAAAGAATAAAAGCCGCAGTATATGCGACTTTCGCTGGCCCATCTATTAAGGTCAATAGGTTCATATCGCTCTTGTTATTTTTCAACTACCGCTTTAATTCAAGATGTCCTGTTTCGTAAAGACGGAGAACGATACGATCAGGGAAGCAATCCCCCAGCAAGCTAAAGTAACAAGCGAGAAGCCAAGCGTCATGCCCGTGATCGGTGGCGGCGAGCCCGCCAAATAATCCGTCAGCTGCAGATTGACGGAGAAGATGAACTTCGCGCTGTGCCAGGAGGATGCCATGTTCGATAATATCGTTCCGGAAATGACGGCTGCCATCATTGTCACGATACTCGCGGCCGTGCTGCGCACGAGCACGGACACCATCAGCGCGAGCAGGGCTACCGTCATGGCTGACACCCAGATCAGCCCGGCTTCCATCAGCAGATAAAGCCCTTGCGGAATCGCGTGCGCGAAGCCGCTGTCGATTGAAGAACCGTTTATCACAAAACCTGTAAATACAGGCATTTCCCACCCTTTGTAGCCGAATACAGCGCCTGATATTAGATAACAGAGAACGGCGGTCATCACAACGGTCAATGACACGTAGAGGCTGAGCGCGACAAGTTTGCTGAATAGGATCTTCCATCGGCGCACGGGCCGCGTCAGCAGCATCTTAATCGTTCCCGCCGCGCTTTCGCCCGATACGAGGTCGGAAGCGAGGGCCAGCACGAGCAGCGGGAAGAACAGCGTGACCGCGTTCGATAGGAAGGTTCTTGTGAACGTGACGCCGTCCGGCGAGTTCGGATTAACGTCGTGATCCAGATAATACTGGAGCTGCTGTACGGCGATACGCCGCGAAAGCTTCCATTCTTCCGGGATCCTGTCGCTTGCGAGCGTGTTTTGGTATTCGCTGATTTGCTGAACGAGCTGATTGCGCCAATCCTTGAAATTCTTCTTGTTTGTCTCGTCGATGCGATGTTGCGCGTACGTAAAGATCGGAATGAGAATCAGCAGCACGAGCAAGATGACGAAGAACCGCTTCTTCTTCCAAATCTTGAGCGTCTCGTTTTGTATGAGCGGGAGCAGTCTATCCAATGCTTTCACCTTCCGTCATCCGTAAAAATAACTGCTCCAGCGTCGGCGCGATGCTGTGCACCGATACGATGCCGATGCCGGCGCGAACGGCCTTCTCCACTAGGGACGGGATTCGGTCCGGGCTCATCGCCGTGATGATTGCCTCCCTCATCCCGAGCAAGCTCTCGTCGATCCGGTGCTCGTGCTCCGCCACGAGTTCGACGTCGCTTTCGCTTGCCAGCAGACGGCGCCCCGCCTCCGGCTGCTCGAATTGCCAGACGACGTAATTGTCCGCGCCGTGGATCAGCTCGTCCACCGTGCCGACGGCCAGCACCTCGCCGCGGCTGATGATGGCGACGCGGTCGCACATCAGCTGGATCTCGCTCAAGAGGTGGCTCGAGATGAACAGGCTCATGCCCTGATCCGCCAGCATGCGGACGAATTCCCGCAGCTCCTTGATGCCCTTCGGATCAAGCCCGTTCGTAGGCTCGTCCAGAATGAGCAGCTTTGGCCGGCCGAGCAGCGCCTGCGCAATGCCAAGGCGCTGCCGCATGCCGAGCGAGTACGTTTTTACTTTATCGTGAATGCGCGCATCGAGCCCGACAATGGCTGCGACTTCGCGAATGCGTGCGTTATCGATGCCGCGCTGCATGCGCGCGAAATGCTCGAGATTTTCCCAGCCTGTCAGGTAGGAATAGGCTTCGGGATTTTCGACGATGCAGCCGACGTGACGCAGCGCGGCTTCGGGATGACGGGCGATGTCTTCGCCGCAGATTCGAATCTCGCCCGAAGAAGGCTTGATCAGATCGACGAGCATGCGGATCGTCGTCGTTTTTCCGGCGCCGTTCGGCCCGAGAAACCCAAAGATTTCGCCGGCGCGGACCTCGAACGTGACGTCCTTGATGATCGGCTTGCCGCCAATTTGTTTCTTGATGTCGCGGACGGACAGCACGACGTCCTGATGGGCCGAAAGTACGGCCTCCTGTCTCGCGTGTTGCATGCGCGTTCCCTCCTATTCCAATGACTGCACGATGCGGGCGGCGATTTGCGCGTACCCGTCGTGATTGGGATGAAAATGATCCGACGACAAGTACCGGCCGATCGCGTTCTCGAACAGATCAAACGTCGGGACCATCGTCATGTTGGAGTATTGGTGAAGCAGAGCGTACGCCCGTTCGTTCCACTGCTGGATCTGGAGCGAGCCGCCCCGATATTCCGGAATATTGTAGAACGGATTATACATGCCGACGTATACGACCTGCGCATGGGGATTGATCGCATGCAGCCGCTTCACCACCTTCGCCAGCCGGTTCAAGGCCTGAGGCAAGTCGGCCTTCAGCTTATCCAGGTTCAACCCGTCCGCCGCTTTGCCTGGACTCGTGCCCGAGGCGATCTGGAACAAATCGTTCCCGCCGATGGTGAATACGATTACGTTAGCCTGCCTCAGTGCGAAGCTGTAGCCCTTATCGGATTCCAGCAGCTGCTCCAGCCAATCGGCCTTCAAGCCGTTGACGGCCAAATTGTTGTTGAGTCGGACGGACGTGTCCGGGTATTTCTGCTTCAGCAGCGCGACGAGCTGCTTGACGTAACCTTCGCCCGACGCGTCTCCGGTTCCTTTTGTCAGCGAGTCGCCGATGGCCGTGATTACGATGTCCTTGCCTTCGCTTAGCTTGCCTTCGGCCGGCAGCGCCGGCACGTTCGATTTCCCCGTGAACGCTCCCCCTTTCGGATAAAGCAAATCCTTGACGGCGAATCCAAACCCCGCAACCAGCAGCAGGGTCGACAAAACGGCGAAAATGCCGATAATTCTCCATAAATTTCCGGAGGATAGCGGTCTCATCTTGGTGGTCTCTCCTCGATTGTTTGAAAGCAATGGCTTTCACTTATACTTCGTCTTTTTAAAGTAATGCTTTCTAAGTTGATTTGCAAATTATGCCCATTTATAGGAAAGATGACCTCAACCTTTCAGAGCACAATCTGCAGACCAAACATGGGGTAATTTCATGCGCGGTTACGCCCCATGCAGTCGACAAATAAGCCGATCTTTATTGGCAAAGATCGGCTTATAGCATGAGCTCTCTAATCTAAGAGATATGGATTTCTCGAAAGTTCGGATGCTGACATGGTAGAACGTTGCTTCTCATCATCAAGCATTTCTGAATGGTAGTGATCGTTTACCTCTTGCAAGACGACCACGAAGGTTCCAATTCCGGGGATCAAGATTTGACATACCGAATCTTCTTTTGTCAATTTAGACAACCGTTCCAGTAATTCATTTGTCGTTCGAACTTCCCTCATACAAATCACCGTCCCATCGTTAGTCCTAAGGATTTACGCCTACCGCGAATGGACGCGCCCCCGTCGGGATCGTAGTAATGACCGTTTGGGTTTCGCCATCGATGACCGACACATTATTATCATCTTGATTAGTAACATAGATCCGATTCGTTATTGGATTTACTCCTACTCCATTCGGATTAATCCCAACCGAAATCGTGGCAATAACCGTATTCGTTAGTCCGCTTATGACCGATACGTTATCCGTATTCCGATTGGGTACGTAGATTGCATTCGTCGAAGAATTAACTCCTACTTCACCTGGAGTAATCCCGACCGGAATATTTGCCACTACGACATTGGTAGCGCCATTAATGACGGAAACAAAGTTGCTGGTAAAATTCGAAACATAGATTAGATTAGTAGCCGGATCGACTCCTACGCGGAACGGATTAACCCCAACTGGAATGCTGGTAATTGTCGTATTCGTCGTGCCATCGACCACAGTTACGATATCGGAATTAAAATTCGCGATATATATTCGATTGGTCAACGGATTAACAGCTATCCCCGTCGGAAAAGGGTTGCCTCCGACAGGAGTGAAGGTAGTCACCACGGTATTGGTTAATCCTTCAATTTCCGTGATGTCATTACTATTGAAATTCGCCGTATAAATCGCGTTCGTTGCCGAGTTGACAGTGACATCCCCGGATCCATCCCCTGCGAGTAAGGTGGCGATTACAGTATTGGTCGATCCATCAATGACGGATACTTCATTGCTGTTTACATTCGCAACATAGATTCGATTGGTTAACGGGTTAACGTCTATCCCAGCAGGATTAACCCCAACCGGAATGGTAGCGATGACCGCGTTCGTTAGCCCGTCTATTACGGACACATTGTTGCTATTGAAGTTTGCCACATAAATACGATTAACCGATAAGGTACCGGCTGGTCCCGTAGCACCCGTTGCTCCTGTAGCTCCTGTTGCTCCTGTAAGACCTACCATACCGGCTGGTCCTTCGGCTCCGGCAGACCCAACCATGCCTGCAGCACCTACTGCCCCCGCGGTACCTACCGCTCCTGCGGCACCTACTTCACCTGCGCTACCTACTGCTCCTGCAGCACCTACTGCTCCTGCAGCACCTACTGCCCCTGCGTTACCTACTGCTCCTGCAGCACCTACCATCCCCGCAAAGCCCACGCTGCCTGCCGAACCGACCGTACCCGCAGCGCCGACGCTTCCTGCTTGACCAACCGTACCAGCGGGACCTACGGAGCCTAAAGCTCCTTGAGGAATCGTTACATGAATGATTTGTTTTCTGGCAACGATTTTTTTACAAAAGAAACCTTTTTTCGAAGCTCGTTTTTTCCTATTACAGAGGTTTTTTTGAACGTTCTTCTTTTTCGTCCCATGTTTACGCCGATGGATTGGACGACTCATCCATACACCTCCTTATAGACACCTACCATTGTATGGCGTTCATCTATTGGATGAATGGGCATTTAATAGACATCGGTCTACTTAATAAAAAAATAGGTTGATTGCCCTGATATATCCGCCCTAGTAATTGCGAAGCTGACAGTAAAAGGACATCACCATAGCCCATATTTAAAAGAAATAGATGACTATCTCTAATAATTAAAAGACATCTATCCATGCTATAAAAAGATAAAAGTCATAGTATACAGCAATTCTAATGGAGGTGCTGTGATTGGGTTGTCCTGCGGTAAAACCAAAAAAGAGCTGCAAAAAGAAAACTGACGCTATATGCCCTGCCAAGAAAAGGCATCAGTCTAAGAAAAGTTGTTGCTGTAAAAAAATTATCGTCAAAAAACAAATTGTACAGGTAAACATTCCTCAAAGCGCCATAGGTACAGCCGGAGCCGTGGCTCCCTCATTCGTATCCGAATTCGGTTATATTTACAATTTAGCCGGGCAAGTTGTAGCCAAAGAAGAAGATGTAATTTTTGATACAAATGGTACACTCACACCTGGGATTATTCATGCACCGGGTACCGCCGAGATTACAGTTATGAGTCCTGGCCATTACGAACTTACTGTTTCTGCTTCAGGTGAGGGACCAAGTCAATTTGCATTATTCTTAAACGGCATTCTGGTTCCAGGTACCATATACGGCTCCGGTGCCGGTACGCAACAAAATAACGGGCAGGCTATAATCGCCCTGTCAGCTGGTGATGTCCTTACGTTACGTAACCATAGTTCGGTGGCAGCGGTAACTCTTCGGACTTTGGTCGGAGGTACTCAACCAAACGTAAATGCATCAATCCTAATCAAAAAACTAAATTAACGAACTTCAACTGAATCAATCTAAAGGCTGATATATTCAAAAAAAAATGAACCGCGATTCTGCGGTTCATTTTTAAGGTCCATATTTTTCTACTGGTCAACTGTAAGAACCGCCGTATGCCCACTGTGATCTTGCGTTCTCAACATTGAGAAAGATAATAAGCATATTCCAATGGTCTGCTATAAATCAGGCTATTTAGTTTATAACTCTTAAGGTCATGGTACATATTTTTTTCGGGTTTTCCGTTAAGTTCAATAATCCATAGCTTTCTATGTTCGTCTAATACAAAATCCACGCTTAATTCTCCCAATGAACCTATCTTAGATTCTGCTTCTATTGCAGCGTTTACACTTATCTCATCCAGAGATTGTAGGATTCTAATCCATTTCTCCGGTGAAAAAAACCGAGAAAGAATTTCTTCAGCAGCATAAACCGTTTCACACATACTCGTATTATAGTAATGTTCATAAGCGACCCTGCATGTTTTGACGGAAACGATCCATTCTCCAAGAATACCTTTTTGAACAAGGACCCTGATATCAAAATTCTGATTCTCTAATTGGGTCATACGAATCCCTTGCTGCACCATGTATTTCTTTTGTCCGAGGATTTCATTTAATTTTTCCTGAATGATTTCATTTTTTCTGCAAATAAATCTTGGAGCCAAGCTGTGCAAAAAGATGTGTACCTCTCCGTTATCCATTCGTTCAACCCGATACACGGACGCCCCCTTAGATCCGGTAGGAGGCTTAATGTATACTATTTTATATTTATTTAATAGCTCTGGTATATTCGCTTCATGATACATGAAAGTGACTGGAATATAGTTTTTAAGACTGGATTGTTTTAATTGGGTATAGAGATCCCATTTATCAAATTGATTGATATGATTGAAACATTTGTTCCCGCCTATCTTCTCCTCTAGTCGTTGAATGGTTGTTAATTGATTGTTATAGCACCGGTTATACACGACATGGGGAAAAGGAAACGAACTTTGTTTCCATACGCCCTTTTTCAGGCTAAGTCCAATAATACGTTTTTTTTTCCAAAGAATATCCGCCGGAGTAAAGGCGTAAAGCTTCAGTTTTAGATTATGATAACGTTGAAAAAGCTTAAGCATCCCTTTTCTACTCTTTCTTGTAGGTACAAGGATGCCAATTAATGGATGTTGCTCCAATCCTGTCACTTCCCCGCATTAGATCTCTCAACTATCTAATGCTGTCCTAACCATCATGGTATTGGACAATAACATAGCTGAACAGATTTTTAGGCGAATGCCGGGCTGGCATGACTCGCTGGGCAGGTTTTCCCCCATGATAATTGACGTGTGTCACTTGTCTCCCTGACAAATATCCAAGCATTATATTGTACCGCTACATAATTTAAAGAGTACTCACTATGTAGATGTTATATGTAAGGGTATGTAAGTGGCTAACATTAACATCGTCTATGGGTATATATTTGTACTTATTATTCTAAAAATATGGTCGTTTGTGGCAGCTTAGTGTTGGGATATTCATAGGCAACTAAAATAAGGAGATGAAGTTATGGGTAGATGTAATTGTCCACCTGGACCTCCAGGACCGCAAGGGCCTCCAGGGCCTCCGGCAGAAGGACCGCAATTACTGCAAGCACTTGCGGGAGCAATTGGAGCAGCTGGACCAGCAGGGCTTGCAGGTGCACTTGGGCCAGCTGGACTTGCAGGACTTGCAGGAGCAATTGGAGCAGCTGGACCCGCCGGACTAGCGGGGCTTGCAGGTGCACTTGGAGCCGCTGGTTTGGCAGGACCCGCAGGTCCAGTTGGACCCGCAGGACCTGCGGGAGCGACAGGTGCAACTGGAGCAACCGGTGCAACCGGCCCGGCAGGACTTGCAGGAGGACTAATTCCATTCTCAACCGGAATCATCTTAAGTGGTGCTGCAGTCGTATCGGCAGCTCCCATTCTAATGGGTTTTGGTAATCACACGGTCGAAGTTATTAATGGTGCCGGTGAATCAACTATGCCGCCAGAAGCAGGCGGTTTTGCTTTCCCGATTCCTTTTGCAGGTACCATTCAAAATTTGCAAATAAGTGCAGATCTTTTGGTTGCTTCTGTGGTCTCAATAAATACTCTAGGTCTGCAATATGATTTTACAGTCTTTCTCGCACCGTCAGTTCCTAATAATGGGATTGATCATGCTTCTTCCGCATACGTAACAACTCCGCTTACGAGTTCGGTTCGATTCGGATTTCCTAATAATATCATTACAGCGGGGACTTTCCGAACCGCGACGAATATTAATATTGGCGGATCATTAACCGTTGCTGCAGGTGATCGTATTGGTATTCGTGTAAGAACACTGGCGTCTACGGATCCCTCGGCAGCTGATATTACTCAACTCTCCTTTAGTGCTAGTCTTTCATATACTCCTTCTTAATTTCCGCGTCATTATTTGACACCTGGCTGTTATTACTGCCTACTCATATGAAAAACCATCGTCTAATAAAGACGATGGTTTTTATCCTTTTTATTTTTTTGATGTTCTGTTTGACTAGTTAGAGCTGCAGGCTGATCTCTCTTTCATGATTGTCTTTCTTCAGCGAAATAATCGCCTTCCAATCTCCGTTCATGGGAAGATAAACCTTGGAATAGTATTCTCCTAAGCCTCTCCTCTCCATCTCTGCTTTCAGTTTATGGTTCATGCCTGTCATGGACATGGAAAGATGAATTCGAACACGGTCGACATCAACCAGTTCGCCGGCCGAATTTTTAATTTCCATTTTGTATGCATGGGCGGTTTTGTCGCCCTTGTTTGGCGTATCCTCCATCGAGATACTCAGATCATCTAGGAACGGACTTGACGACATTTTTGATCCAAGACTGCAACCTGCGAGCAGGATGATCAACATAGCGAGAATTGCAGCTGCTGCGTAAAGCTTTTTGTTTTTCATCATCCTATACACCGTCGGCCATCATTTTTGCGTGATTCATTCAAGTTAACCCCTCACTTCTAGTGCTTGAAAACAGTTTAGCACGGGGACATTCGAGAACATAGAGCTATAAGGATGAAAGCCATGTCCAAATTGGAACAGTTTCTTTACATAGGATGTACCGATTCTTCTTTGCTTACTTGTCGCACAAGAAATCCGCATGATTAGTTTATCTTGCTTCAAACAAGAGGCATTCATATGTGGCAACGATACCGTCCTTTATGCTGAACTTCTCCTCATACGCCTTATACATTTCAGTGAACAGCTTCCTCGGACTTAACCCGCCTATTTGGATAGCTTCTGAGGTACTTGCGCCAATCTCTTTTATAGATTGAAGGAAATCTCTTGGTGAAGGATAGGTTTCCACTTGAGTCTCTTGGTGACAATAGATAGTAGAAAACCCAGTCTCGATAAGAATTTCTTCCCATTGCTTTGGTGACAGAAAGGCTAATCCGTGCCGCTGCGGCTCCATTCCATTTGCATGGTAAACTTCGGTAAAAGCTTCATGCAGTTCATAAAACGTTCTCGGCCCAAATGTCGCAAATACCAAGTAACCCCCCTCTCGAAGGATCCTCTTCAGGTGGCCTAACGTTTGCCTCGGCTGACTTAGCCATTGAAAGCAAGCGCTGGAAACAATGAGGTCGAAGGAATCCGATGGGGCCTCGGCTGCCCATATTTCCACATCGGCTTGGAGAAAACGCATATCCGCCGATTGTCTCGATTTAAAGCGTTGTTCCGCAGCTTTGATCATTGCCGGTGCCAGATCTAGCGCGGTAATCGAGACATGCGGCCACTGGTTCAGTAAAATCTCTGTCAAATGACCTGTACCGCAGCCGATTTCCAGCACTTTTGATTCCGCAGCCTTTCCTCTGCCATTCCGCTCTATGAGCGACTTTGCAAGCTGAGCTGCCATCATACGCTGTACTTCGGCATGAATGTTATAGGAGCTCTCGGCACTTCGGTTAAATTGACGCTGAATTGCCGTCTTTCGATTGTTCATGCCACCAACTCCTGAATCGTTTTGCAATTTCCTCTTCCCTTCCGAGAAACGGTACATGACCGCTGACAGGTATGGAATCCAGTCTGGCATGAGGAATCAATGTAGCAAGCTCCAGTGCTGCTCCGTAAGGGCATACTACATCTTCCGTACCGTGAACCAAATAAACGGGGCAGCAAATTTGGCTCAATCGCGACAAGACTTCCTCTTCGAGTAAAACTTGTAACCCACCGATTAAGGCCTGGACGGACCACATCCCTTGAGGGGGCAAATTCTGATCTATTTTCATCTCTAGCTCTTTCTCTGTAAAAAGCAGTCGTCGAAATTTTGTTTCGACAGCTTCTCGATCTTTCTCAAGTCCGGCACACATCTTCCTCACATAGACATCTGCCCAACCGCGATCGAGCTCCCCACTGGGACGAGTAAACTGTGCAGTCGCGGCAAATAACAAAAGACCGTCGGCTATACCCTTGACGGCGAGTCTTAAAGCCAACAATGCACCGAGGGACCAACCCCCGATTAATAAAGGGGGTTGTATGTATGTTGCTGTTAACTCCGTTAGATGTATCATTTCCTCTTGCGTATCTGCTTCGCTATAGTCAACGGCTGCATGATGATACTCCGGCAACGCTTCGCGAAGCCTGTCGAATATGGAATCCGATATGCTCCATCCGCTTAACCACAGGATCGTACCGCTTCCATCCACTACAGTCATCACAGCACCTCCAATTGTTGTCCGATGGTGCGGATGCAATCGGCTGCAGCTGACAGTTCTTTGTCCGAATGCAAGGCAGATAATGAAAATCGAATGCGGGCTGTGCCGTCGGGAACCGTCGGAGGACGTATGGCAACCGCCGCAATCCCTTGTGTCTCAAGCTCGCGGCTGTAACGCATAGCAGCTTCATTATTGCCTACGATCAACGGGACGATTGGCGAGTCGCCGTCGCCGATTATGAAACCGGAATGCCGAAGCGAAGACCGAAATATTCGGGTTGCTTCAAACAATCTTTCCCGGCGCCAGTGATCCGAAATGACCAACTCTAACGCCTTGGAAATACCGGACACGAGAGAAGGCGGCAACGCCGTCGAATAGATGAGCGGTCTAGCATGATTAATAAGCCACCGAATCAATGTATGGCTGCCGCAAATATAAGCACCATAAATACCAAATGACTTGCTAAACGTCCCCATATGAATATCGACCTGCTCCTGTATTCCAAGCTCATGGCACAATCCCTCGCCCCGCCTTCCGTAAATCCCCCCGCTATGCGCCTCGTCCACCATAAGCATCGCGCCAAACTCTTGTTTGAGTAGAGCGAGTTCGCCAAGGCAGGCTTTATCGCCATCCATGGAAAAGACCGCATCCGTTACAATCAGCTTCCGACGGCGATCGCGGTATTTGCTCAATAATGTCCGCAAATGCTCCATGTCATTATGACGGTACCGAACATGCTCCGCGCGACTGAGCACAACGCCGTCTACGATGCTTGCGTGGTTCAAGCGATCGCTAAAAACGACATCTCCGCGGCCAACTAGCGCTCCAATGACGCCAGAGTTAGCCATATAACCGTTCCCGATTACGAGTGCAGCTTCACAGCCCTGCCATTCTGCCAGAGCTTGCTCCAGGCGGTAGTAAGGCGTCCGGTTGCCAGTTACTAGACGTGAAGCCCCTGATCCGACACCTTCGGTTAACAGGGCTTCCCTCATCGCTTCGATGATAGCAGGATGGTCCGCGAGCCCAAGATAATTATTGGAAGAAAGATTAAGCAATGTGCGTTCGCTCCGCACCGTGTATCCGGGAAATTCGAGGTCGATGCGGCTATCCTGCAAAGAACGCTCTAGCGAAGCGGCTGACAATAATTTGAGTTCCTGATCCATCCATTGCATGGTGTCAGCGCCTTACAGAGCGTTCAACTCGATTTCGAATCCCAAATCTTCAATGATCTGATGATCGGCAGACACTTCTTGGCCGGCCGTCGTTAAGTAGTCGCCAACAAACAAAGAGTTTGCGGCATATAGAGACAAAGGCTGCAAGGTTCGGAGATTTACTTCGCGGCCGCCGGCTACGCGGATTTCTTTAGAAGGACAAACCAGTCGGAATAAGGCCAGTACCTTCAAAGCTTTCATCGATGGGGTGCGGCCCGCATGCTCCAGAGGAGTCCCCGGAATCGCGTTCAAGAAATTAATCGGGATCGAATCCGCGTCGAGTTCACGGAGCGCAAAAGCCATTTCAACGATTTCTTGATGCGTCTCGCCCATGCCGATAATAAGGCCGGAGCAAGGAGACATGCCGTGCATCTTAACCTTCTCTACCGTTTCAACACGCTGATCATAAGTATGGGTCGTAGTGATGGAAGGGTAATTCGCCTTACTCGTATTCAGATTGTGGTTGTAACGATGTACCCCCGCCTCGGCAAGACGTTTCGCTTGTTCATCCTTCAGAATGCCCAGGCACGCGCAAATTTTCAACGGCATCGTCTCCCGAATTTCTATAACGGCATCAACGACTTGATTAAGCTCTTTATCCGTAGGGCCTTTCCCGGCTGCTACGATGCAATAGGTCCCGGCCTTGCGAGCCATTGCCTCACGTGCACCGGCAAGCAGCGTTTCTTTATCAAGCATCGTATATTTGGGGACCGGCGCCGTCGAAACGATCGATTGCGAGCAATACCCGCAGTCCTCGGGGCAAAGGCCGCTTTTTGCGTTAATAATCATGTTCAGCTTCACTTTTTTGCCGTAGAAATGCCTTCTCACCGTAAATGCGGCATTCATGATCAGAAGCACTTCATCATTGTCGGCTTCGAGTACGGAGAGCCCCTCCTCTAACGTCAAGCGTTCACCGTTTAGTGCTTTCGCGGCAAGGAATTGCCATTTTGTAGCTGTCATATTGCTATCCACCTCTATCATCCTCCCATGATTTGAACTGCTAATGCGTCCCTGATTGGTGCGAGCTCTATTCTTTCTCGAAATATAGGTATCAACGTCTCCGAATCCATTTCGTTATGAACATGCGTTAATCTGCCCAAGACCTTAAGTCCGCCGTATTGTTCGATAAGCTCTGCGTTCGTTGCGATACTCGGATCGTCAATCGCCTCCGCACTTTCGATGTCGTTCATAATGACGCCAATGATGTCAATTCCCAATTGCTTAAGATAGGAAGCGGTTAATAGCGTGTGATTAATCGTACCTAGTCCGGATCTGGCAACGATCAACGCGGGCATCCGGAGTTCGGAAATGAAATCCGCCACAAGGGCGTCTTCGGTCAACGGTACGGCGACGCCGCCGGCGCCTTCGACGATTAAAGCCTGGTATCGATCAATAAGCGGTGCTCCCGCGTTGATAAGCCCTTTTAACGTTAGCGTTACGCCGGACTGTTTGGCAGCTAGCATCGGAGTTACCGGGGCTTCGAATGTAAAAGGAGCAACGACCTCAGGCCGGTCCTCTATGCCCGCAAGATGCAAAAGTCTTTCGGCATCGGTTAATCCGCTTCCGATCTTTTCACCAGATTGGACGGGCTTCCATACGCCAATGTTCAACCCTTCGGCACGAAGCGAAGCGGCAATGGCTGCCGCCACTATTGTTTTTCCGACCCCTGTATCCGTGCCTGTCACGAATAGCCCGGATAGGTTTGTTTTCGCAATGGCCTGGTTCATTCCGCTTATCCGCCTTCGGTGACGTCAATTATGGATTTCGCCAAAATATCCGTCATAACATCTAGCTCGGCTTCCGTACTGGCGAGCGGAGGTATGAAGACCATCACGTTGCCCAGCGGCCTTGTCAGCATCCCGAGTTCCTTGGCTCGCTGAGTTGCGCGAACGCCTATCCGTTCAGCCCACTCGTAGGGCTTGCGCGAAGCCTTATCCAAAACGAGTTCAATGCCTACCATGAGTCCCTTTTGCCGAATATCGCCGACATGCGGCCGGTCCTTTAGCTTTGAGAGCTTTTGCTCGACGAATGCTGCCTTTGCCCCTACCCCTTCTATCATCCTGCGTTCTTCCATGAGCTTTAAGCTTGCCAAAGCGACTGCGCAGCCAAGCGGGTTGCCCGTAAAGGAATGTCCATGGAAAAAGGTCTTTTGTTCCTCATAATCAGCGTAAAAGGCTTGGTATACTTCATCCGTTGTCAGCGTCGCTGCCACGGGCAAATAGCCACCGGTAAGACCTTTTCCGACAACCATCAAATCCGGACTTACATCCTCGAGATCGCAGGCAAACATAGCACCCGTCCGGCCAAAACCCGTTGCAACCTCGTCGGCTATCAGGAGCACATCATGCTGTCGGCATAAGACGGCCATCTCGCGCAAACAGCTTGGCGGCATCGTAATGATGCCGCTTGCACCTTGAACAATCGGCTCCACGATCAGCGCTGCAATCTCCTCTGCGCGTGTCTCGAGCAGATTGCGAAGTGCGGTTAACGTTGCCTCCAATGCCATCTCCTCGCCGCCTTCATGGCGGTATGCGTTAGGATAGGGAATGACGTGCGAAGGAAATAACATGGGACGGAAAACTTCGTGATAGAGCGGAATCGCGCCGACGCTCACGGCTCCGATCGTATCCCCGTGGTACGCTTGATTCATTGTGATGAAAGTCTTTTTGTTATTTACTCCTTTATTTTTCCAGTACTGAAACGCCATTTTGATTGCGATCTCAACGCCGGTTGCTCCTGAATCAGAGTAGAAAACTTTATTTAGACCCCTCGGCGCAATACCCGCCAGCTTCTCCGCCAGTACAATTGCGGGTCGATTAGCCATTCCGAGTAAGGTTGAATGAGCAACTTTGCTTAACTGATCCGTGATCGCCTGATTTAATTCCGGCACATTATGGCCATGTACATTAAGCCAGACAGAGGAGAAGCCGTCGTAATAAGCGCGTCCCTGCACGTCATAGAGTTTGATTCCCTCACCGCGATCAATGATAAGCGGATCAGAGGATATGTAGTCTTTCATCTGAGTGAAAGGATTCCACAAGTAATCCTTATTTAGGTTAGCAAGCCGTTCGTAGTCTGTTAGCATCATGTTCACCATCCACATTTTAATTGTTAACCTAAGTTCGCGTTTACAGGTTAACAATTAGCAATACTAGCAGATCGATACTTCGATGTAAAGAGAATAGCCCTTTTGCTAGGTTTGGCAAAAGGGCGGAGTATTCAATTTATTGCATGACACGAACAGCCTCCCTTGTCCATCAAGGGAGGCTGTTGTATTGTACAAAAAAAATGGGCTGGAACATCATTGGAGACCCTTTATTAGGGCATCCACGTACTTTTCGCTCTCTTTCCCCATGTCATAGCCGGCTTCGGATAGACACCAAGTGATACAGGCTCCAGTCAAGAAAGAGTAAACATAATTAACGATTTCTTCCGTGGACAAGTCTTTGCTGAATAGGGACTGCGTTCTCCCCTCTTCAATAGCTTCGTATAACAGTTCCTGTTTTATGCAGTCACTGAAAAACGAGGTTTCGGTTGAGTTAAGGGAAAGGTAGACAACGAAAGTGAGCTTAGTGAGCTCTTCGCCGACGGTTGAAGGAAAACCCAGCGCAACCATCATAAAGGTTTTAAGTTTGTCTGCCGGATTCGCGTCTTTATTCTCTTGCACGTACTTCCCGAAATGCTCGTCCATGTATTCGGACATATCGTCCCGGTACAGCTTCCTAACGATGTCTTCTTTGGATTTATAGTATATATAAAAAGTCCCTTTGGATATCTCGCACTTTTCGCAAATTTCATCGACCGTCACTTTGTTATATCCCTTGGACAGGATAAGCTCCTTGGCAATGGCGAATATTTTTTTCTTCGTCGCTTTCCCTTTCAGATGGCGACTTGTTTCTTTTTCCAACATCCCATATCCCCTCCACGATTAAACTATAACGCATGCTTGGGGAATTGACAAACAAATATGACCGCAGTATTATGACTGTAGTCATATGACCGCGGTCACATATGGCTGACACAATACAAACACGAAGAAAGAAGGTTATGCAATATGAAAATCGCTATCGTCGGAACAGGCAACGTTGGAGGTAGTCTAGCTCGGACTTTCGCTCAAAAAGGACATACTGTAACGATCGCCAATTCGAGTAATTCCCCCGCGCTTCATGAATTAGCCAAGGAGACGGGAGCAACGGCGGCAACGGTCCAGGACGTCGCTATTGCAGCCGATGTCGTTATTATCGCCATTCCTACAAAAGCAATTCCTAATCTGCCCGCTGGATTCCTCGATCGAACTGCTCCGGGAGCGGTCGTCGTTGATGCCGGCAATTACTATCCGTTGCACCGCGATGGCGCAATTGAGCCGATCGAGAACGGTTTGCCCGAAAGCCGCTGGGTTGAGCAGCAAATCAAGCATCCGGTCATCAAAGCGTTTAATGCCACGAACTGGTATAACTTGACGGAAGAAATTCAGTCGAAACTTCCGAGTCGATTGGCTTTGCCCGTGTCCGGCGATGACGCTGCAGCTAAGGCGATCGTATCCGAGTTGGTAGCCGAGGCAGGTTTTATTCCCGTAGATGCCGGCAGTCTGGACGAATCATGGCGTCAACAGCCGGGATCGCCGGCCTATTGCACGGATCTTGGCGCAGAAGATCTTCGTAAAGCTCTATCCCAAGCGACCCGGGAGCGGAAGCCGGAATCGTCTGGCGTCCGTGCAAGCGAAGAAGAACTGAAAGCGGCACAGGAGATGCAAGTTGCGTTCTTTCAGAGCTTCGACCAGGCCATTCAAGTTCTGGCGGAATCGAACCAATGGACTGAAGCGGCAGCAACTAAGGGAATCGTCGATCAATTTATGTCGGGCAAAAATCCCGCAGATATTCTGGCATACGTATTTGAGCATAAACGATTGGATTAAGTAAGGATTAAGGACAAGGGAAAAGATGAAGTTTGTCATTCTAACATCCTTCTTAAAAGAACCAAAGATAAATCCAAATTCAAGGAAAGAGCCCCCTGTTTATGGTGGGGCTCTTCTCCTTATAGCCCATCTGCCCGTGAATGGCGGTAGAAATATTGTTTTCTCATATCGTAGAGCTGCAGCTGCAGCTTTAGGCTTTTATAAATGGGCGCTCTGCCCTTGTGACATTGACCTATATACGGAATATCTTAGTACCGAGAGCATCGCCAAGACGGTTGCAAGGAGAATTTATCATGGCATACTACCATCCCTTTAGCCGGGGCAGCGCCTGGCAGCAAGGTCTCGATTATTTTCCGAGAGGTCCTGTTAATTTATTCGCAAGGTTTATTAGCCCCAATCCTATAACTTCGGCAAATTCCGTTCAGCGGTTTCCTTCCATCCATCCAACGGCTTTTCTAGGTCCTTTCACCAGTGTAATAGGCGATGTGCATATCTCTGATCAAGTGTTCGTTGCGCCTACCGCAACGCTACGTGCGGATGAAGGAACGCCATTCTTTATCGGCTCAAGCTCAAATATTCAGGATGGCGTGATTTTGCACGGATTAGCAAATCAACATGTACAGGTGTCCAACAAGTCGTACTCGATCTACATTGGCAATAGAGCCTCTATTGCTCACGGGGCCATCATTCACGGTCCCTGCCTGATTGAAGATGATGTATTCGTCGGCTTCAAGGCTATTGTCTTTAATGCGCATATCGGGCAAGGCTCCTACATCTCCAATGATGCGCTTTTGACCAACGGTGTGCGATTAGCACCCAATCGGTTTGTCCCTCCAGGCGCGCATATTGACACCCAGGCCAAGGCCGATTCGCTTGGTTCTGTACCTAAGGATGCCGAAGAGCTAGCCGAGCAAGTTATCCGTGTTTATTCGGAATTCCCTCCCTCCTATGACGCCATGTTTGGCACTCGACGCTGCTCCTGCGGAATAGCATATAACCATGAGAAATTATTACGATAAAAAGAATGGCCGGGCATCCTCCACGCAGGAATTTCCCGGCCATTTAGAACAGAATGCACGTATGTCACTTTAACTTAATCGGTCTGGAGCACTTCGTCCTCGCACTCTTTTATATAACGTTTATGCCGGTCTTTCATCGGTTCTGCAACATGCTCTTTACGAAAAAGAGGCTCTTCCTCGATACAAAGGAACATCTCAACAAGCTTTAGGTTTTCTTCCCCCTCAAACTCAACGATATGTACCTCTTCTAATAGGACCGTCGCTTTCACACTGTCCAGAAAACTAGCCGTGTCATAGTGAATAACTCCATCATACCCCAATTCCTTCATGTTTTTTTGGAAATCGGGATCCAAATGACGTTTGCTGATTTGAGATTGAATGGATTTCCCAACCCCACCATTTGCCCCGGATATGCCTATATAAAGGATCTTTTTCTGAGAGCAATAACTCGTCTGGCCATAAAAAATATAAAGGCCGGGAAAATTCAAGTCGAATATTTCTCTCTTGTTTTCAATGGACACTTCATATACTTTAGCCGGAAGAATGGCTTTTGATTTCGAATATTGCTTCTGAAATCCTCTGAGAAGCGCTTCTAATATGATATCCATGTGAGTGAACACCCTCTCCTGGAACAAACCTGACCGTTGCCTTAAATGAATTCTAAACCGTAATACGCAGCTGCCGCGAATAGTACGGTCCAGAAAGCAAGGCTCGTCGTCATCCACGCGATGACGTTTTTACGCGGTGCTTTAAAAAGCATGGCGAATACGACTGCGACTTCCGTTCCGATAAGCAGCGGACCGAGTAGGGACAGGCCGGGCAGTCCATACTTTACGAACAATTTATGCGCGCGTTTGCTTTTTTTGCTCTCCTGCAGCTGCCTCTCGTCGACATTGCGTTTTTTGTTTCTCCACTCCTGCCACCTATGGAAAAGGAAGACAATCAGCATTACGGTCAGCCAATTGCCCGTAAATGCAAGAATGGTTGACCAGATCGGGTGTAAACCAAGCGCAATGGCCAACACGACAACCGTCGCAGACTCAATCCAGGGCAGAGCCGACAAGATGAAAACCGCGAAATATGACCAATCTTTAAGATATTCCTCAAGCATTATGGACCTCCTCATCATCTGCACCTTTTCAGGATTCTTATATATATTTTGGTTTGGGCAAGAACTTGATCTTCATAAATAAAAACCGCGATATTCATTCAGCATATAGCTGCTCCAACCGCAAATGTAGTGACAAATTCCCTTTCTCTCTGTATGATTGTGATGGAATTATTTGGTGAGGATGTGTATCTATATGAAAAAGAATTCTCGTAAGGTTATGCTTGCACTCTTGCTGTCCGTCATTATGCTTTTCCAATGCACGCAAGCCTCAGCTGCGGAGGGAGAAATCAAATATGACTTTGATCGAATTGAAGTCGTATATGCAGCTGAATTTGCCGTATCTCCCCGCTATGCCGCAGCCGAACATTGGCTGACTACTCTCGCAGGCGGAACGGACAAGCCCGTTCATATCCTGTACGGTATCGTTCATTTATTCACAGGCGAACAATTTATCGAAGAGCAGTTTATAAGCATGTCCGGGGAAGGCGGCTCGGAGCGCTTCTTAAGCAACTCCATGAGCAATGAGTTTGATGAATTAAGCATGCTGAAGAAACAAACTTCCATCCAGTTCTGGTCTGGCAAAAAGCTGGATGAAAGCACGGTCGTAAAGGATTATACTCAGCCGATAAAGTCAGTTACCCTTGTCCAATCCTTCGACCAACAAGGCCTATTGACGGGGTATCAATTAAACGCCGCTCCGCTCTTCCGGAAGGATAACCCTCCTGCCCCAGACTATTACGTCAGCTCGTATGTCTCCGATCCCTCTAGTCTAGTCCACACCGGAGAATTAAACGGCGCGAAAGTCGAATCTGAACCGGAGGTTCAATCGGATCAACCGCTAGAAGAAGTCTCTATCCTCTCCTCATCCGATCCCGCAAATGCCGGCCAGCGTACCATTCAAGCAGATACGTTGAAGCAGCTCGGCCTCTTTATGGGAACCAATTACGGGTATCAATTGGGAGATCCCATCACTCGCGCGCAAGGAGCTGTTATGCTGCTTCGACTTTCCGGCGAGGCGGACGACGCTGCGAGGGCACAATTGAAGTCAAGCTTCACCGATGTAAAAAGCTCGCACTGGGCTGTTCAATCCATTGCGTATGCGGTCAGCAAGGGTTATGTCAAAGGCATCGGGAATGGTCAATTTGCTCCGGATCGTTTGATGACGGGCAAAGAATTTCTGACCTTAATCAACCGGTTGCTTGGCTATCCCAACGCAACGACTTCCAATGCGGCAGAATTGTCACGTAACAATGGATTGCTGACTGTGGATGCCGCTACGCGGCTTGCCAATGCCAAGCCTTTCCTGCGCGGTGATATGGTCGAAGTCGTCTACGCAGCTTTGCAGACAAAGCAAGCCGGCAAGACCTCAACGCTGCTCCAATCGCTCGTTGAAGAAAAAGGCTCCATTAGCGTTGAGTTAGCTACAGCAAGCGGACTATATGTTAAGCCAAACGTACCTGCTTACTATATTCCGAAACCGGGCAGCGATCCGATGGATTCGATTGAGCAAGCGATTCGGCAGAAGCTTGATAGCAAGTGATTGATTTATTGACGTTCTACTCTGCCCTTTCATACAAGCTAACAAGCCTTCCGTTTCGACGGAAGGCTTGTTTTGGTGTTTGATTCCATTAACGCTCGTAGCCGGGATATTCGTAATCGGTATCTTCAAGCTTGTTAAGGATGTTCATATCATGAATATGAGCCTTCGTCTTGTCCGTTCCCAAAAGGTAGATGACTTGATAGAGTTTGATTAGATCATCGTTAAACTTATCCGTTGCTTGATCGTGATCGGCGGATTTATAGGGGATTGGAGCTCGGAATTGGGTCACTTCATCGTCCCGCTGCAGCCGTTCAAGCATACGATGGAGCTTTTCAAGCTCCTCCTCTGTCCCGCGGACCTCAAGCTGTTCATTCATTGAAGCTTCCGTATCAAGACTTTTGTTGGATACGGAAACGTATATTGTTTTTTTAGAAGACATACCAAGCACTCCTTTTTCGACATAAATACTTATAAGATTATTCGGGTTTATGCTTGTTGATCTAAGAACCTCTGCATAGCACCTTCTTGAGCAGAGATATCAAGACTGGCTTCTTCTAATAGATGCGCCGGGTACCTCCTGTCCAGCATCAGAATAACGTGATCAATCAGTCCCTCCTCCAGTACAGAGGCTGTCCTTTGCTTTAACTCCTCAAGCGTTTGTTTAATGAAATCCAACGATTGTTTGTTCATCGAAAATTCCCCCATATGATTAATACCGTATCCCAAACAAAATAAACACTTGCTCCATGGACCAACAAATAGGAGCAAGTGTTCAACAAGACCTCGATTCACAACATGCAAAATAGACAATAAGAGATACGTTGAATGCTGCTTCCTTTCTAAAATATAACCACGATAACGAAGTTTGAATCACTATTTGCCAGCTCCGTGAAATGAAGTCTGCGTACGGAACGGTTCCGAATTGGCTCCATAACCACGTTACAAGCTAGTTCTATGTCATTGCAGACAATGGAACTAGCTTGTTTTTCTCGTGTAAACCGTTTCCGGTTAGTCTTGTGATTTCATTACGGTCACGATAACGCCATCCGAATTGTTGCCCGATATTTCGTAACTTCCTTTAGTGGGCACGTGGAGCGTCGTATTAGAAGATATCGGATAATAGTAAATAACGTACGTATTGCCCGCGACAACCATCGTTATTGATTTGCTCTCCTTTAAGTAATCCAAGTATTCCTCGAACGCAAAATGATTTTCATGCATGATTACGCTATGCGGAAGACCGACATACCGAAAGTGCCAAGGCTCGTGCACGACGTCGGTAATATTTGTTTTATCCTCCGGATACCGGACGATAAACCCGTACTTCCAAGAGTTTTCCTTCAACCATTTGCCTTCCGGTGCGTCTTTCATCTGCGCCGTCGTCGAACCGATGTCTAATGCCAGCCCCAAGTTATGCTCGCTATGTCCGGGAACGGCCGCGATTTCCGGTCCCAGCTCTTCGTATAGCGCTTCCTGCTCCTTGTTGTTTCGATAACCGCTGTTGATAAGAAAATGATCTACTCCGTCATTGGCGGCGTCTGCGATCATGGAAGCGAATTTCTTTGTCAAATCCGGAGAGAGCCTAACTGTGCTGTCCAGCAAGCCGAAGCCGTTTAGCAATTCTTTGTGCTTATACAAGTTCACCGCTTCGGCATCCGCATGATTAGGCGGTACGGCAAGCTCCTCGTTGACGAGAAGCAAATTTCCCTCGTGCACCTGATTCTTCTCGACCCGGATCACAAGCTCGTCTTTCTGCGGTCCACTCCCCGATAGCCGATTATAGATCACTCCCATCAACAAAAATACTATAAGCAATAAAAGCCACTTTCTCATCATTTGTTCCTCCTCTTTCTCTCTTTTCTAGGTTAGAGAAACAAAGTTAAAATAAAGTGAGTGAAAACCTTAAAGATTTATTAAAGCACTTCATTACGGGTTCCAAACGCAAAAACACCTCCAAAGCTGCCCACATGTCCTGCGACATGGAGGCTTTCCCTTGAAGGTGTTTGAATTTATCCCAGTTTCTTGGATGCAAATGCCAACGTCAGTTGATCTGATCATCAGGTCGAAGTTCAGAACATTGCCTGCTCTTTCGCTAGTTCAAGCGTCGGTAAGGTTATGAAATTAAATTTGTCGAGTTCGCTTAAGGGAATCCATGCAACCTCAATTATATCCTGGTTATCTTGGATGGTATTGTCGATAAATAATGCTGCTCCAACTTTTTGGTGCTAGAGAAACATCATTATTTCTTTAGGCAAAAAATAAGAAAGCCGCACTTTATGCGGCTTTCCTTGTATGTAAATTCTCTTCGTTGTTACTGATTTTTCATTTTATCCAGGGTTTCCAGGTACAGCACTTGAAGAAATTTCTTAATATTGACCTTGCGCTTCTCCTGCGGGCATTTCTCGTCGATTTCCCGCATCTTGAGACGAACGTCCTCGAAGTCGAAATAAAGCGGCGCGTAATGCTCGAACTTCGGGTGGCTGTAGTCCGTGAGCCCGATGCTCGCCAAATTGGATAAAGCGGCGATGACGGTCCGGCGAACGCGCTGCTCCACCGCCTTCCCTTCCTTCTCGATATCGCCGCATTCCGGCTTGCTCCCCCGGGCTCCAACTTCGTACAACGCTTTGAGAGGCGGAAAGCCTCCGCCTTGATGTCTTGGAATCAGCCAAGACATCATCTCGATGATATCTTTGCTTCCGTTCTCCCCGATGATGCCCATGTCCATTAAGATCATGCGCATGATCTCTTTGGCATCGTGCTTTTTCCGAACGCCCGAAGGCTCCGAATTCAAGTCATCCAGCTTTGCGATCGACTGTTTGATTTCCTTCAGATAACGGGCCATTCGCCATTGCTCGCATACTTTGCCAAGCACGGCTTTGACTTCAACCCGGTTTATCGGCTTCTGGATATAAAATTCAATGCCGGCTTGATACGCTTTGCTGATCATTTCTTTGTTCTCGATCTGGGAGATCATGACATATTTCCCTTCGTACCCTTCCTGTTTCAGCCGGACGATCGTTTCGATTCCGTCCTGATCCGGCATCAATAGATCAATGAGCACGACATCGGGGTTTTCGCCTAGGATTAGTCGTTTTCCTTCAACGCCGCCTGCCGCCATTCCAATAACCTCGCCGACGCCGCCTTTCTCGATAATCGTCTGCAGCATCCGTCTGCTGACCGCATCATCGTCGACAATACAGAATGATAGCATAGCGCCTACACTCCCTTCTTCAGCTTAACGGTTGGTAAAGCCACGGAGAACGTGGTTTCAGTGTCCCTTCCCGGTTCCGACAAGAGGAGTCTGCCCGCAAACGAGCCGACGATATCTCGGACATGCGAGAGACCGATGCCGGTCGCAGCGACGCCTTCCTGATTGAATTTGGTCGTAAACCCGGGCTCGAACACCATATCCTTATCCTGTTCGGCAATCCCCGTCCCCGTATCGCTGACGATAAACAAGGTTTCTCCTTCGCGTTCGCGTACGCGGATGCGGATCGTCCCATGACGCTCGATCGCTTCGACCGAGTTGGCCGCCAAATTGTTAAGCACGGTGAGAAGCGGGATATAGTGGGCGGTCAGGTAATCGATGCCGACATCCTTCTCGATCTGGACCTCTTTCTTAAGCATCCTGCTGTATTCGCCGTTCGACTTGCCCACAAGCTCGATGATCTCCGCCAAGGTCATTTCCGGTGCGCTCTCAAGGTCGACCAGCTTCATCAGTCCGGCCAGGATGCGCTGTGAATCCTTCTTCACCTCGTGGATCTGCTGGGTAATCCCGAGAACGGACCGGCCGTAGTCGTTTAATCCTTCCTTGTTCAGCTGACCGTAAAGAGCGTGGCTCTTCGCGGTAATCTGTTCGATGACATCCATCGACTTGCGCAAATAGAAGACCTCGCCATAGAGCCCGCTGCCGACATTGATCATTTGCTCGATCCGTTTCTGCTGTTCGGCGTGAACGCTACGCATTTGGTGTACGGCGATGCTGCTGTAGATACCCGTCGTGAAATAGCTGCGCACCACGGCGATGACCGATATCAGCAGCCACTGATTGGGTTGAAAATAAGGCAGTCCAAAAGCGGCACTGCGCATCAGCAGCTCCGCTTCATTGGAGACAACGTCGATCAGCGACACGCACGCGCCCAGAATAAGCGGATTAAGCTGATGCAATCTGCGTTGAATGAGGGCCATTCCGGCCCCGAAGACGACGTAATAGAGCATGGCGGAGAAGTGCGTTTTCAGGCTGTCGAGAATATGGAACGCATCGGCCGAGGCTGCTCCGTCCAGCGATACCCGAAACAGCAGCACCGTCGCGCCCGCGGCGATCCCCGTCCGCCAATATGGCAGATGGCTCATCAACAGAAGCAGGAACAGAAAGGCGCTGCTGCCTAGACCGATGCGAAAGACCTCCCCGATGAACGGGTTGATCTTGAACTCCCCGGCAACCGCTACAACGATGGCGACAATGGTCATTTGCATGCTTTCGGATTTGGACCAATTTTGTATGGCTATAGGAATAACTCCCATCGGGATTCTAATGTCCGCGATTGCTTAACCCCATTTATTTTCCAGGCGCCTAGCCGCAAGCGACAGCGCGTAATTGACCGCGAAATACAAGACGGCCACAAGCGCGAGAATCGGAAGGGTATAATTGTAATTTTGCGCGATGACGATCTTTGAATGATGCATCAGCTCGGGCAGCGAAATGACGATGGCAAGCGATGTGTCCTTGAGCAAGGAGATGAACTGGCTTACGATTGGCGGCACCATGCGCCTCAGTCCCTGCGGAAGCACAATATGCCAAACCGTCTGCATATAAGTGAGGCCCGACGAACGGGCGGCTTCGACCTGGCCTTTCGGGATAGAGCTTAATCCGCTGCGCACGATTTCCGAGATCATGGCGGCTTCAAATACCGTTAGACCCACGATGGCCGAGCTCATGACTCCCAGCTTTAGGCCAACGTCCGGCATTGCGAAATAGGTGAAAAACAAGATCAACAGCAGCGGCAAATTGCGGATAAACTCGACTAGTACCCCAAGTATGCGGGATACGACCGGAATTCTCATATAACGCAGCGTTCCGGTGATGCTGCCAAGCACGAAGCTCAGCACGATCGCGACGAAAGCAACCCAAAGCGTAATGCCGAAGCCTTTCATGATGAAGATGAGATTATGGTAAGAAAAAGCGCCAGCAATGTCCATCCGCCGATCCTCCTAAAAGTGATTATCGAATTTTGCGTTTCACTATCCGTTCTTGGCCAATTTTCGTTCGAGCTGCAGCGCCGCGAAGCTTAAAGGGATGGTCAGAACAAGATACAGCGCCGCCACGAAGATATAGGTGTCGAAGGTCGCGTACGTCTTGCTGGCCACCTGATCGCCGTAATACATCAGGTCGAATCCGGCGAAGACACCGAGTATGGACGAGTTTTTCACAAGGTTGATGAATTGGTTGCTAAGCGGCGGAATGACGATTCGAATCGCCTGCGGAAGCACGACATGCCGCATTGTCTGCATATACGTCAATCCCGACGCTCTGGCTGCCTCCGTTTGTCCCGACGGAACGCTCATGATCCCTGCCCGGATGGCTTCCGCGACGAAGGAAGCCGTATATACCATTAGTCCGACCGTGCCGCATATAAATCCGCTTAACGTCAAGCCAAGCGAAGGCAGGCCGTAATAAAACACAAACACGACAAGCAGCAGCGGTATATTCCGAATGAACTCGACGTAAGCCGTCCCGATCCACCTGAGCGGCTTGACGGACGAAATTCGGAATACGGCGATAATCGTCCCAACAGCGAAGCTGCCAAGCAATGCGATGACGCTCGCCCAAATCGTGTTGCCAAATCCTTTCATATAGATTCCGAAGTGGTCCATAAAAATCGATATGTCCGGCATGCAATCTCCTCCCGCTATTCCCGATATACAGAAGATGGGTGGCACTTGGCCACCCATCCCGTCGTACGCATTCCTCTATTCCCCGGACGGGGCTTCGCCTATCCATTTCTCGTAAATCTTGTCGTATTCGCCGCTGTCGTGCAGCTTCTTCAATCCTTCGTTTACGCTATTAAGCAGATCGGCTGCACCCTTCTTGATCGCGATGCCGTACGGCTCGTCGGTGAACGGTTCCCCTACAACCTCGTAGCCCGGGTCCTGAACGGCCATGCCGTAGAGAATGGCGTTATCGGTTGTCAGTGTATCGCCCTGACCGGCTTTGAGCGCGCTGAACGCGTCCTGGTAGTTGTCGAACTCCAGGATGGCGGCGTCCGGAACCTTTGCTTTAATGTTGTCAACCGATGTCGAGCCTTTCACGGCCAATACTTTCGTGCCTTTCTTGATGTCGTCTATGCTCTTGATTGGACTGCCTTTCTTCACGAGAAGGGACTGGCCCGCCTTGAAGTATACGTCGGAGAAATCGACTTCCTTCTTGCGTTCTTCCGTAATCGTCATCGTGGCGATGATCATATCGATGTCGTTGTTGTTCAGCATCGGAATGCGCGTTTTGGAAGTAACTTCCTTAAGCTCGATTTTGGTCTCGTCGCCGAGAATCTCCTTGGCGAGCGCTTTGGCGATGTCGACGTCAAAGCCTTCGACGTTGCCGCTTGCAGGATCCTTCAGGCCAAACAGCTTCGTGTCGTACTTGACGCCAACAACGAGCTTCCCTCGCTTCTTAATGTCGCCGAGCACCGACGCCTCTTCAGACCCGTTCGCTCCGTTGTTGTTGCCTCCTTCGTTGCTGCCGCATCCGCTCAATAAGATCGTGGCGAGTAAAGTCATTGCAATGCCAAACGTCATCCAACTTCTTTTCTTCATAGCTTAATTCCCCTCTCCGTCCTCTATGGAATTGCAAGGTTTGATCATAGGGTGCGGTCGCGCTTTAATGACGCAATACGCGATGGAGAAACACCCGCGCCCTTTCTTCCCGAGGCTGCTCGAAGAATTCCTCCGGCGGAGAGATTTCGACGATTTGCCCTTTGTCCATAAAGACAACGCGGTCCGCCGCTTCCCGCGCGAAGCCCATCTCGTGCGTAACGACGACCATCGTCATCCCTTCATGCGTTAAGGTCTTCATGACGTCCAGTACTTCACCGACCATTTCCGGGTCAAGCGCGGAGGTCGGCTCGTCGAAGAGCATGATCTTGGGCTTCATGGCAAGCGCCCTGGCGATTGCCACGCGCTGCAGCTGTCCTCCGGACAGCTGCGAAGGAAACGCGTCGGCTTTGTCGGCGATGCCGACTTTCTCCAAATACATCCTGGCTATATCCGCCGCTTCCGGCTTCGGCACGCCAAGCGCCTTTATTGGTGCGAGCGTAATATTGTCGATCACTTTCAGATGCGGATAGAGATTGAAGTGCTGGAAGACCATGCCGATTTCCCGCCGCAGCTTGTTAATGTCAGCTTTCTTCTCGGTGACGTCAACTTCGTTAACGGTCAGACTGCCGCTTGAAATCGCTTCAAGCCGGTTGATGCAGCGGAGGAGGGTGCTTTTCCCCGAGCCGGATGGTCCGACCACAACGACGACTTCCCCTTGCGCAATTCGAAGATCGATGCCTTTAAGCACATGAAAATCGCCATAATGCTTCTCCACTTGCTGAAATTCAATCACCGCAATCCCCCTTTCCGTTGCTTATGCACTTTCCGATGGACAGGTTATGTTATGTAAGATCACATGCTATGTAGACAACTATAATGAAACCCTACGCAATCCTAACGAATCCGACAACAAACTCATTATTTATTCTTTACTTTTCATTCCGACACACAAAGAGAACCGGGAGCCATTATATAGACACGGTTAAGCAAGAACGCCAATATGGCTCAAGCCTTGGGATTTCGGGAACGCCTTTCTATATCTTCAACAATAAATATGCCTTGACCGGGATTCGATCGAGCAGCTCATTCTTGGAGGACCCTCGAAGAGCGGTTTTTGTCGGGAAAGTTACTATTGTACTTGTCGAGCAACTCCCCCCGCCATCCTCACTTAAGACCATAAACCCAGTCGCAATTGAATAGCTTCCGGGCGATGTCCTACCATCGCCTCTATTTCGAGCAAGAGAGTTCCAAATTCAATAGGTTGGGTCTATAATGTTCAATTAATAAACGCATAACAAGAATTTCTAGAGGTGGTGATGCTGGCTGCAGTACCAAAATGCCGCGATGGGAGGCCTAAAACAATGGCAAAATACCGTGCATTATTATTGTGTCTGTTGCTTCTAGTTTTCATGGTTAGCGGGTGTTCTGGCGGGTCTTCATCCAACAACGAGATGAAAACGCTTACCCTTTGGTACTGGAACCGGAGTCTGGACGATAACTTGATAAGCGGGGTCCAGAAGCAGTTTCCGGGTATTCGCATCAACGCGCAAAAAATCGGCGGGGATTTCAAATCCAAGCTGAAAACAACGCTCGCTGCCGGCAGCGGCGGACCTGATATCGTAGCCTTTAACGACTGGGTTACCGAGCTGTTCCCGAGCGCCGACCGTTTCTACAATCTTTACGACCTTGGAGCGAAGGACATTGAAGGTGACTACCTCGACTGGAAATGGCAGCTTGGAGTTACGCCGAAGGGCGAAATGATCGCCATGCCGATCGACACAGGTCCAACCGCCTTATTTTACCGTGAGGACTTGTTCAAACAAGCGGGGCTCCCAACCGACCCGGAAGAGGTTCATCGGGTGATGGGGACTTGGGAAGACTACTTCGCCGCAGGCGAGAAGCTTCAGAAAGCGTTAGGCGGCAAGGTGAAGCTGCTTGACAATATCGGACAAGTGTATAACCAGGTGAACGCGCAGTCTGATAAAGTTTATTTTGATAAAAACGAAAATTTCATTGGCGAGGATCCCTCCTCTTCCATGAAGAAGGCATGGGACCTGGCGGTAAAAGCCACGCAATTGGATCTGCTCGCCAATGCAGGCACATTCTCCACCGAATGGAACGCGGCTATGAACAACGGCAAGATCGCATCCTATGTGGGCGCCGTTTGGAGTAAGCAAATCCTGATGGACGCGGCTCCGGATACGGCGGGCAAGTGGCGCGTCGCGAGAGCTCCCGGCGGAGACGGCAATAACGGCGGTTCTTTCCTCGCCATTATGAAAACGAGCAAATACCCGAAGGAGTCCTTCGAGGTGATGAAGTGGATCCTGAATTCCGAGAATCAGGTGACCAGCTTTAAGGAACTCAACCTGTTCCCTTCCGCCTCCAAGGCGCTCGATTCGGATGTCATGAAGCTGCAAGAGGAGTTTTTCGGCGGGCAAGCAACCGGTGAGATTTTTACGGAGTCCGCGCGCAACGTGAAGCCCTCCTATTTCGGGACGAAATACTCCAACCTGAATGGAATCGTGAACCGTGAATTGTCATCGGTTGCCCTTCAAGGCAAAAACCCGGATAAGGCTTGGAAAGATGCGCTATCTAGAGTGAAAAAGGAGCTGCTGCGTTAAAGAATCATACCATCCCGGCAATGGAGGTAGAATCTGATGGGACAACCATTACAGAACCGAACGCAATTCGATCCCGGAAGCTCCGTGCAGCTCTTGGAGCGGAAGCAAGGATTAGCGTCTGAAATATGGAAGCACCGCAAAGAATACCTGGCCATTTCTCCCTTTTATATCCTGTTTGCCGTCTTCGGCTTATTCCCGATTCTGTTCTCGATGTATCTTTCTTTCCAGCGATGGGACGGCATTGGCGTGATGACCTTTAACGGCCTTAACAATTATCAATTTATGGTCACCGATCCCGAATTTTGGAAAGCGGTAGGCAATACGCTCCTGATCTGGGTTTATTCGACCATTCCGATGTTATTCTTCGCGCTCATCATCGCGTTTTTGCTGAATGCATCGTTTGTGAGGTTCCGTACCTTCTTCCGGATCGGTTACTTCTTGCCGAACGTCACTTCACTTGTTGCGGTTGCCATTGTATTCAGCACGATATTCTCCAACAATTACGGACTGCTGAACTATATCCTGTCCCTCTTCGGCCTTTCCCCCGTGGAATGGCTGAACAAGACGTGGGGCATTCAGCTGGCCGTGTCCATCATGGTCATCTGGCGCTGGGTCGGATACAATGCGATCATTTATTTGGCGGGACTCCAAAGCATTCCTACCGTCCTCTATGAGGCCGCCAAAATTGACGGTGCTACCGGCATCCAGTCCTTCTTCCGCATTACGATCCCGAATTTGCGGCCGATTATTCTTTTTACCGTCATTACCTCTACCATCGGAGGCATGCAGATCTTTACCGAATCGCAGGTGCTCGTCGGCAACGACGGCGGCGTTAGCGGCGGGGGGCTGACCATCGTTCTCTACCTGTACAGGGAGGCCTTCGTGAACAATTACTTCGGCTACGGCTCCGCCGTCGGCTGGGGCATGTTCATATTGATTGCCCTCTTCTCGATCTTCAACTGGCGGGTAATTCAGGGCGGCGGTGCCAAAGATGAATAAACGGGGTGATACGCATGGTTAAAAGAAAGTCTGCCATCCTGCTCTATTTCGGGCTGATACTCGGTCTTGTCGTTTCCGTCTTTCCATTTTACTGGCTTGCCGTCATGGCCACGCGTACAACGGCGGAAATTTACAGCTTCCCGCCAAAGTTCTGGTTCGGGACGCATTTGATAAGCAATGTGACGCGGGTGTTCGATAATGTCGATTTCATCGGCGCGTTTCTCAACACGCTGTTCGTGGCCTCTTGCAGCACCCTGCTGGTCCTGTTCTTTGATTCCTTGGCTGGATTTACGTTCGCTAAATTCAATTTTCCGGGCAAAAAATGGCTGTTTGTCCTGCTGCTTGCCACGATGATGGCGCCTTCGCAGCTCTCGCTCGTTCCTTCCTTCGTCATCATGGCGAAGTTCGGGTGGGTTGGCTCCTTCAAGGCGTTGATCATTCCCGGCATGGCCAATGCATTCGGCATTTTCTGGATTCGCCAATATACGCAGGAAGCCGTTCCTTCCGAGCTGCTCGATGCGGGGCGTATCGACGGCTGCGGCTTCTTCCGGCTCTATTGGAACGTCGCTATCCCCATCCTTCGACCGGCGTTGTCCTTCCTGGGAGCATTTACCTTCATCGGTTCCTGGAACGATTATCTCTGGCCGCTGATCATCCTGAACGACGAGAGTAAATTTACGCTGCAGGTGGCTCTCTCCTCCTTGAACGGTATCTACGTGACCGATTATGCCATGATCGTAGCAGGCACGCTGCTGGCGGTTATTCCGCTCATCGTACTGTTCCTGTTCGTCAGCAGGCAGTTTATTTCCGACATTGCGGCCGGCGCGATAAAAAGCTGAACATAGCCGTAAAGCCAATTTGATGAGAAACCCAGGTCTTCAACAAGACGCCTGGGTTTCTCTTTTTGATTAATCACGTTAATAAAAAAAGATAATGAAAAGGACTCTGTCCCCTTCATTATCTCTTGTTAAGAAAAAATGGTTTTCGATCCTGACCTTGACAGCCAGTATTTGTACAGTTCGGGCAGCGCCACTCCGATAAGCACGATAATCACGCCTAACCACTGCAATCCGCTTACTTGCTCGTGAAGCACGATCGCAGACATAAGCACCGCCACCGGCAGTTCCGCTGCCCCGATGATGCCTGCCATATCCCCGCCGATATGGGGTACGCCGGTTGCGAACAGTACAGATGGAATGAACGCTCCAAAGACGCCTAGCAGCAAGCCGAACACAAGCAGTTGGCTCCAGATCAATCCATTGAAGAGGAACGTTGGCGGGAACAAAATGCAAAGCAGGATTAAGCCGCCAGTTACCATCCAGGCACTGCGGTAGGCAGGGTGCGCATTCGATACGGCCTTGCCGTTAAACAGAACGAATAGAGAATAACTAACCGCGGACATTAGACCTAGCGCAATGCCGCGAATATGAATTCCGCTATGACCATTCTCCAGGAAACCGGCAGCGATTAGCGTGCCCCCGAGGAGGATCACCAACGTTAGCAGCGTTAGTTTTTCAGGCCGTTTGCGTTTTATCGCCGCCTGGATGAGTACGCTGATCCACGTAAATTGGAATAATAAAATGATGGCGAGTGATGCCGGAATATAACGCAGCGATTCATAATAGACGAGACCGGTAATGACAGTTGGCGTACCCGCAGCCATGAGAAGGAGACATTGCTTCCACGTTAGCCGCTGAAAAACCTGTCCCGACGCAACTGAATCTTGCCGCTGGCCTGCCTTGCGCGCCCCTCGGTTCTGTCTGAATTTGGTGTATATCGCAAGTAACCACGATAGGATAAATCCCGTCATAAGTTGGCTTCCCACAACCTCGCCTAGCTGATAGCCCTGTCCGTATGCCAAAACCACGATCGTTGATAATATACCATAGCTCATTGCTCCCGCGAGAACGGCCAAATAATACTTCATTGCTTGAATAACCTCCTGCTTCCAAAAAAAATAGGTCAGCATGTCATGTGCGTTGTCCCGGATTGGGGTCTTCTGACGGAAGTGAAGACGCAAAAAAT
The DNA here is from genome assembly GCF_023715145.1 of Paenibacillus glycanilyticus. Lineage (GTDB taxonomy): Bacteria > Bacillota > Bacilli > Paenibacillales > Paenibacillaceae > Pristimantibacillus > Pristimantibacillus glycanilyticus_A. The sequence goes on from NZ_JAMBNP010000004.1 coordinate 83,452, forward strand.
CCTAACTCCGTCGCCTGAAACGAGCATTAAGCTCATTTGCGGCTTCGTAGTTAGGAAGTAAAGGCTCCCTGTAGAAACCCTCGCCCTGTGCGAACGCATTCGCCTGCGAGGTTATACGAAAAGAATATGAATCATGCGTTTCCGCATTAGTGACAACGTTTCATATATTACATGCCAGGTAAGATCCTGTCAACTCATTATTTATCCAAAAATTCCAATGCTTCCTTGTCAAACTCTTCATAGTGAATTCCCTTGATATCTCCGGATTTAGCATCCATGTTAATGATCATGCGGTCGGAGATTCCGGCTGTGTCATTACCTAAGGTATGAAACATAACGGTCCACATCCCGTCGCTCAAAATGGCATCCTCCGATTTGATGATCAAATTTTCTTTTTCATGTTCGTCAAACCATTCTCTGACTTCCTTATTTTCTTTTGCCTTTGCTTTTGCTTGATCCACAGTCATGATCTCGGGTTCTTTATCCATTTTCAATTCGATGGGGACTTTGGAAAGAAACCTCTCCTTGTCTTGCATTTGGAAAGAAAAATACACATCATACATGCCGCTTAATGCATGCACCGAGCTCTCATTCGTTAATCTAACCTCCCGTTTAAATGTGATTTTCTTATTAAATGTTTCGTTTGGCTTCATTTCCTTTAAGTCATTGGGATCGAATATATCCTCACATACAACTGCTTTTTCACCACTTGCAATTAGGTGAGTGTATGCATCTTCCTTTTGCACATAAATCATAAAAGGAATCCCGCACCGCTTGTTGTAAATAATCGTGTTCCCGCTGTTATTGGTAATCGATGCATCTACCTTTATGCTGTCGCCTATCGTTATTTTGGCTTTTAATGTAAGCCCGTTCTGTTTGAAGTCGTGCGTGATCATATTCAGGCTGCTTGATGTTGTCCGTAGATTTGTGCTCCTTGCCCTTTTCTTTTCTATGGGAAAATATCAACTAAAAAGGCCGCGAAATTCGAAGTTGACTGCATGATATTGTTATCTTTTATCCCCGAAGTGTTAAATAACCAATCTAAAAAAAGCTGCCAAGGAAATATGGCAGCGTTCTGTCTAATACTCCCGAATTAAAAGGTACTTGATTTATGAGTGTCCGGGCACCAGCGCGCTGCCCGATATTGCTTAATCAGCACGTCTACCGCCCTAGCTGAGCGGATAGCCGTCAACGCTTCGAAAGCGTAGGCTCTGGCATACCGGTCCTGGCTTTGCAAGCCCGAAACAAGCCCGTCGATGACGAGATCCGCGTCGCCGTGTTTCCCGATTCTAAGTAAGGACAATGCCGCTGTATAGGCAATTTTGTTCGTTATATATTCTTGATTGTCTACATAAGAGTCCGTGCTGACGTTCTCTTTGCCCGCAGACTCTCTAGCAACCGCTTCTTCGAGCGTCCGGACCAATGCCGGTACCGTCTCATCTGCTGGCTCGGCGATCATTCCTAACGCTTCGACGCCATTCCGTCGTACCCATTCGCTTGCGTCATTCAACGCGACGATTAAAGAAGGAACAGCGGAAGAGGCTGCCGATCCAAGCATCCCGAGCATGAATGCGGCCAGAGCTCGTCTGTTCTCATCTTGATGCGCTAACAGCTGAATTAGTCCGGGAATGGCATCCTTGCCGGAAGCTTGGAGTCCATAAGCTGCTCGCTGTGCTGTTAACCTGGATCCTTCAGCCACTTCCTTCAACAAAGCCTTTGTGCCTGAATCCCCTATATGTCCAAGGGCATATACGGCATTTAGAGCTGCATTCTCAGACGAATCGCCTATCAGCTCCGCCAGCTTCGGAACGGCTGCCGCTGCGGCCTTGCCAATGAGGCCAAGCTTGTCGGCCGCTTGACTGCGGATGACCTCATTCTCTCTCGACAATGCCTCGATCAAAGCAGGCACCTCTGCAAGCTCGCCGCCAGGGGTCTTCTCCTTGCCTCCCTCTCCCTTAAGCCAGCTCCAAACATCATTCCATAAATTCAAATGCGCATCAGATGCATCGGGCGGGAAGTCCGCTTCAGCCTTTGTATGATTCCAGCTTGGAGATTTCGGTTCGGATAGACGGACAAATTGGAACTTAAGCATGTAACGGTCAATGATGGACGTGTTCAGCGAAGCCTTATGCCACAGATCGAAGTGAACGAGCGCGATCGTGCCTGCTTTTCCCGTCGGCAGCAGCGTTGATTGGTTCGGGAATGTCTCGTTATATTGGGAGCCGGGCATAATGGCGGTCGGGCCCATGTCTTCCGTAATATCCTGCGTATAGTAGAACATCATGACCCACCATGGACGATGACTGCGCATGGATGACCAAAAGCCGTCTTTATGCCAATCCCCGCCCCCCGGCTTTCCGTTACCCGGCTGATTGAAATGCATATGGCGATGCGGATGCATATAATAGTCAGGTCCCAGGACGCTAGTTAACGCGCCTTTCGTTACCGGCGTCTCAAAGAATTTCTGGATGTCCGGCACGCGTGGCAAAATATTGTTGCCGGGATTCCCCTCATTTTGAAGGACGAAATCAATCTGGTTCATTACGCTTCGATGCAGTTCATCCGGTAAATCATTATGAAGCACCAGATATCCGTTCGTAATAAACTGAATCATTTGTTCGTCATTAAGCAAATTCATCTCATTTGACATTCTGTACAGCCCCTTCGTTAACAGGTATTTGTGATATATTAAATGTACCTGGGGCCGTCTAATTTGTATTTAGACTTCAGTCAGATCGTTGCACAATAGTCAGGTGAATTTAGAATAATAGGATTAATGTTGAGAGGGAGAAGCTTCGCGATGGATTTTTCCAAATTCCACCCGTATGTTTATTACGCCACGAAGTATCCGTTCTACCGGGGACAGAGCAGCCTTAATCGATACGTTTACTCTAGTTCCATTACCTTCATTACGGAAGGAAAAGGTTTCCTTCGTCTGCGGGATGCCGAATATGCGGCTTCTCCCGGCATGATGGTCTATATGGAACCCGGTCAAGCGCATGATTGGATCGCGGACGCGGACGAGCCTATGACGCATGTGTGCTGCTATTTTGATTGGTATTACGTTGATCGCACGGAAGCGTTCAGGGATGAGGCTGCCCCAATCTGCTATGAACGGGATTTGCTGCGTGAGGATCTGCTCGGCGAGTCATTTCCGTACCCTCTGCCCGAAATATCATACGTAGGTGCTTCGCTGCTAAGCTGGACCGATCTGCTGCAGCGGTGCTTTATCTCAAACGAGCACACAAATGAACGGACTTTTTTGCGCAGCATGTCCGCTCAGAGCCATTTTAGCGAATTCATCCATCAATTCCTTGCGTTCTCGCTTCAAGACTCCTCCTATATCCCGGATCCTCGAATCAGCAAGCTGCTCGAGCGAATGGAAGCCGAGCTGCTGAACGGCGACGATATCGAGCTGGAGCGTTACTCCGATGAGATCGGCGTCAGCAGGGGTTACTTCTTCGAGCTGTTTAAGCGAACAACCGGCTTATCGCCGATCCAATACATGAATCAGTTCCGGATTAGCCGGGCAAAAGAGGATTTGCGCTCCTCCAACCTCAGCATTATGCAAATCGCGGACAAATATCATTTTAGCTCCGTGCATTACTTCTCCAGAACGTTCCGCAAGTATGCCGGCAAGTCGCCTCAAATGTTCCGCGAATCGGAACATTAACGGGAGTCCGGAAAATGATCTTAGAAAAGAGCTATCCAAGAAGCAGATGCTTCGAGGATAGCTCTATTTGTTGCTGCTATTAAATGTAATCTACCCGCGATTTCTGCGTGAAGGATTGCGTTTACGCCGGTTCCAAAATGCCCGGCTTTTATCCTTCCAATTGACCAGGCCATCGCCATCGAGGTCAGCTGTTGGTACAGGGATAAAGTGAAATCATAGGCCCAGTTATACCAAGAGGGTTGAAATAAATCGATGTCGATTACAACAAAGGAATGTTTACTTTGGTTTTCCAAAGCGATTCTCCACCGATCCGCCTGACGCTGAGGACGTTCTTTCCACCATGCATTAATTCCGGGATATGAAAAGCCCCATGGCTGGCGGCAAGTTACTGGAACTAAGCTGTCAAAAGTCTTTTCCAGGAAATCTCCACTCCCTGCCCTCGAGTTATGATTGGCATCTGATTATGCAGAAATTGTTAATCATCCTGCACTAATAATCCCAACTCGCCTTGAGTAACTTATCTCTATCGGACACCTAAATTTGGTGGTCTTATTACGCAAGCCATTAGGATCACAGCTTTGATGATTTTAAATCTTGGCTCCTAAAGCTTCGATGTGGCGTTAGCCCCAATACTTTCATAGAGGAGATATATCATGAGCGAAGGCATTGAAAACAAGGTCGTGCTGATCACGGGGGGCGGCACCGGACTTGGAGCGGAAACCGCTCGACTCCTCGCATCCAAAGGAGCGATTGTGGCGGTGGCCGCGCGCCGGAAGGACAAGCTCGACGAGGTGGTTGCGCAGATTAAGGAGGCTGGCGGCAAGGCCGGCGCCTATCCGCTTGATGTGGTCGACAAGGTGCAGTTCAAGTCTGTCGTCGATTCGGTCATTGCCGATTTCGGCAAATTGGACGTGCTCGTAAATAACGCGGGACTTATGCCAATCCGTCCGATGGCCGAGGTGAATACCGACGAGTGGGACGCGATGATCGACATCAACATCAAGGGGGTTCTGTATGGCATAGCCGCGGTACTTCCTATATTCCTTGCTCAAAGCAGCGGTCACATCATCAACATCAGCTCAGTTGCCGGGGTCAAGGTCTTCTCGCCTGGCGGTACGGTCTATTCGGGTACGAAATTCGCGGTGCGCGCGATTTCCGAAGGCTTGCGTCATGAAGTCGGAGACAAGGTTCGGGTAAGCTCTATCGAGCCCGGAGCCGTGGAAAGCGATCTCAAGTACAGCACCACGGGAACAGCGCAGTCCACGGTGATGGAGTTCTACAAATCGGCCATTCCGGCCAGCGCGGTGGCGCGGTCCATCGCCTTTGTCATCGAACAGCCGGTTGAGGTCGATATTAACGAGATTGTTCTGCGTCCTACCGTGCAGGAGTTCTGATCTTTCTCTAGCAAGAAAATAGGCAAGACAAAAAGGGAACGCAGCCGATCGTGCATCGGCTGCGTTCCCTTTTCATTCGTTCACAAGACGGTTTGTTATGCTGCCAAGCTTCTCGATGGTGATTGTGACGATATCCCCGTCCTTCAGATAGACCTGCTTCTCGGGCGGGTAACCAAGCACGACCCCTTCCGGCGTTCCGGTAAGGATGATATCGCCCGGCAAGAGCGTCATATGCTGAGACACATAGCTGACGATCTCCTTGCAATTGAAGACCATATCGGACGTGTTGGAGTTTTGGCGAAGCTCCCCATTTACGGTCGTTTGGATCGCAAGGTTGTTTGGGTCGCCTACTTCATCCGCCGTGACCAAGTAAGGACCAAGCGGCGAGAAGCCGTCGCATGATTTGCCGAGCAGCCATTGCGGGGTCCTCATCTGCAGGTCGCGCGCGGAAATATCGTTGACGCAGCAATAACCAAATACGTGGTTCAGTGCGTTGTCTTCGGAAAGATACTTGGCTTCCTTACCAATAACGATGACAAGCTCTGCCTCGTAATCCACTTTGCTCGACACGCGCGGTAGCGGGACATCCTGTCCGTGACCCGTCAGCGTGTTGTTGAATTTATTGAACAAAATCGGGTATTCCGGAATCGGCGCGTTTGTCTCCTCGGCATGCCGTCTGTAGTTGAGCCCAATGCAGATGATCTTTTGCGGATTTGTGACGCAAGGACCGAAGTCGAGTGATTTTTCGTCCAACCAATAAGAGCTCGGGTGATCGGCGGAAGCTGCTTTTTCCGCAAGTGCGCCTAAAGCTTCGACAGCCGGCCATCCTTCTGCGATGACGTTATGAACATCAGTTGGCACCTCGCCAACCAGACCGAGCTCCCGCGCGGAGGCTGCGACGTCCAGCACGCCGTGATCCGTTTTGATTCCGAGTTTATTTTCGCCGTTCTTTATAAATGTAATAAGTTTCATCATTACCTCCTAGGCGTTTTTACCGAACACGACACCGCCGTCGATATATAACGGGGAGCCCATCATGAATTTAGATTCATCCGACGCAAGGAATATGGCCGCTTGCGCCACGTCCTCCGGCCTGCCCAAATCTCCGCTCAGTTGACGTTTGCGCAATGATTCGTAAGCTTGATTCGGATCGTCATAGGATTTCGCAAGAAAATCTTCCACAAACGGCGTCAGTATCGTTCCAGGCAGCAAAGCGTTCACGCGAATATTATAAGGTGCGTAATCGACCTGCATCGATTTCGTTAGGGCCAGCACGGCGCCCTTGGATGCCGAATAAGAAGCGCGGCGCGCAAGCCCGATCTCCGCGATGCAGGAAGACATGTTGATGATGTTCCCGGACTTGCGCTCCATCATGCCGGGAAGAACGTATTTGCTCATCAGAAAAACGCCGCGTACATTAACCTCGATCACCCGGTCCCATTGCTCCGGGTCCGTCTCATGGATAGCGCCGACACCGCTTATGCCCGCATTATTAAATAGCACGTCGATATAGCCGTACTTTTCATGCGATTGTCTTACAAGCTCTTGCACGGAAAGAGGATCGGCGACGTTCGCCTGAATGAACGCCGCCTTGCCGCCTTTGTCGCGGATCTGCTGTGCGGTATCTTCTCCCTTAACGGCATCAAGGTCGTTTACGATGACCGAGGCGCCTTCCTCGCCGAAGCGCAGCGCGGTGCTTCGGCCAATCCCCGATCCCGATCCCGTAATCAATGTTACCTTATCGATTAACCTCATGTGATGCCTCCAATTTTATTATTGAGCTTATAGAACCGGATCGCATTGCCGCCAAAGAGGTCGTCACGCTCCGCATCCGTCAAGTTCGGCAAAGCCTTGTTCACGATATCCACGACTTGCGAATAAGAAGCAGCCAGTAAACAAACGGGCCAGTCGCTGCCGAATAGGAGACGACGGGTTCCAAATGTTTGCGCGACGCAATGAATATAGTCCTCGAAATCGCCGTGTTCTTCCTCAGTTGCTGCTGCTTGAACGACGATTGTCTTATCAATCCCGTTTTCTTGCAAAATCGGTTCCAAATCGACAGGCAAATAATCTTGATAAAGGATCGAAAGCTCAGGCGTCAGCCACCCGTAGTCGCCACGGGAAAGCAGCCAATAGTGTTGATGCGCATCAATTCTCGGCATCACCGGATCGTCCCCTCCCCGATTTATCGAATGCGATAATTATCAAAGGATTGCGGTAATATCGTGGTCGAAGCCCCTGGCATTTCCGGAAGAACGTAATGCCCGTTCTTCACCGTTGCCGGCTCTTCGAAAATATGCCGAATCCATGGAATGTACTCGAGCATGATGGCGTTTGGCGTCGATGCGACGAGATGTTGATGGATTTGGCCCATATCGCCTACGTGAGGGCAAATCGGCACATCGTAGGATGCCGCCAAACCAGCCACTTGAAGCCATTCGGTAATGCCGGCAACGCGAGTTACGTCAACTTGGCAATACTCGACCGCGCCACTCTGAATATAATCTCGGAATGCGTATTTGTTATACACGTGTTCGCCTAAAGCAATCGGTACGTTTAGTTCGTCCGCAAGCTTTTTATGTCCCATAATATCATCCGGGTTAAGCGGTTCCTCCAGCCAGAATAGATCAAATTCCTCCAGCTTTTTGCCCCACGTCATGGCCGTGTTGATGTTCCACTGCTGATTGACGTCGATCATGAAGATAACTTCGTCGCCGATTGCTTTGCGCACTGCCTTGCAGCGATCATAATCTTCGCGGGGATCAGGCTTGCCGACTTTGATTTTAACGCCCGTAAATCCCGATTCGACGATCTCCGTTACGTCTTGCAGCAAACGTTCCTTTGACCAGTTGAGCCAGCCGCCGTTCGTATTGTAGGCTTTGATAGGTTTGGATTTTGCTCCGCCGAGGTACTGCCACAGCGGTTTGTTCGAGGCCTTCGCCATGATATCCCACAGCGCGATATCCACCGCTGCCAGAGCCATATGGGTAACGCCGGAACGGCCGATCCAATGCATTTTTCCGAATCTCATGTCGTTCCACAACTCTTTCACCATGAACGGATCTTTGCCCACGAGAAGCGGAGCGTAGTATTTGTCGATCGTATCCACGATCATATCGTCGCCATGCGCGCAAGTGCCGGTGTAACCGTAGCCAATAAATCCTTCATCCGTATAGATGCGAACGCCCGCTAATCCCCAGTGCGTGGCTGCGTTAATGGCATCGGTAATCGGGGGTGTGATCGGGACGTGCAGAACAAAGCTTTCTACTTTTGTGATTTTCATCTTCTTGGCTCCCTCATATGCAAGATGGTCATCTATTAATACCCAAGCGAAGCGCCCCCGTCGACGGGAAGCGCAACGCCCGTCACGAAACCGGATGAATCACTGGCCAAAAAAAGAGCTGTCTGCGCCACTTCGTCCGATGTTGCAGGTCGGCCTAGCGGATGCATCGCGTTCAAATCCTGAACGGTTTGAACCGGATCATCCTGTTGGCTAATCCATTGCTCGAGCAATGGCGTTGTTACACCAGCGGGACAGATGCAGTTAACGCGTACGCCGTATGGGGCGTAATCCAGTGCCAACGCTTTAGTCAAAGCGTTCATTCCGCCTTTGGTTGCGGCATAGACCGGATTCATTTTTTGTCCAATCAGCCCATTCAGCGACGACATATTGACGATGGATCCCCTCGTTTTTTTGAGCTCCGCGATCGAATGCTTAATCATCAGAAATACGCTCTTCAAATTCACGTTGAAGATCCGATCCCATTCTTCCTCTTCAAATTCTTCCAGATATTTCGGCATGATCGTTGCCGCGTTGTTAACCACGACATCGATCCGTCCGAATCGTCGCACCGCCTCTTCCATGAGCTGCCGAACATCTTCTTCCTTGGACACGTCGGTTTGAACGGCAATGGCGCTTCCGCCTAATTGTTCGGTTAGCCGGGCTGCATCACTCACATTCCGGTTAGCAATAACCACGTTAGCTCCTTCTGCGGCAAATAACCGTACAATGGCCTCCCCGATGCCGGAAGAACCTCCGGTGACAATAGCCGTTTTACCTAATAACTTCATCTTCATGCCCCCTTTTCATATATCGTACATGATTTATGATAAAAAACTTATACAAAGAACGCGCGCGTCCGTTTGTACGAGTTTTCCAGATGTTGCTTCAATGCTTGCTCCGCAGACTGCTCATCCCTGGCTACCAAGAACTGAACGATCCGCATATGTTCTTCCCATTCAACCTGAATCAACTGCGGCTTCAAATCCTTCTGGTACAAAGCCAAGTATCTTTGAATTTTCTCGATATACGTCTCGATTAAATTTCTCAACGAATGGTTGCCGCAATGATTCAGAATCAATCCGTGCAAACCCTGGTTCATCTCGGCTATAACCTGGATGCGTTGCTCACCGGACTCCATATCGGAGCGCGGGTATTCCTCCATCGCCTTCTTCAATTGTTCGAGCTCGGATGCTGGAATCAAGCGAGCAGCTTTGCGGATGGAGAGGCACTCCAGCTCCATTCGGATTTCAAACATTTCATCCAGCTCTTGCAGCGACATTTTTGCCACGAACATGCCTTTGAAGGGCACCGTATCCACCAAGCCTTCGGCCGCCAATCGAGAGAGCGCTTCGCGAATCGGAATATTGCTGACCTCGAGATCGCGTGCCAATTGATCGATATTGACCTTCTCGCCTGGCGCGATATCGTGGTTCAAAATATGGCCCTTCAGGAGCGCGTAGATTTCTTCCGTTAATACGTAACGATTCAAGCTTTTTTTCATCACATCATCGCCTTGTTCATTCATATATCGTACACGATTTATACTAGCGATAATTTCCTTTTATTGCAACCGTTTTCTTTGAGATAGACACGAGTCAAAGAAAAAAACAGCTGAAGGTTTTTCGGCTGTTTCAAATTAAGATCTATTGATCTTTTCTCCCCAGACTCTCTCTAATCATGCCCAGTCGGAACAAGTTCGCATCTCCCGTTACTTCAAATTTTATTTTGGGAAACAGAGCGTCCCACTCTTTTCGGTATTTTGTGTTCCAAATATGCGGATAAGCACGATACGCTTGCAATCCAAATCCGATGGCATCGCTATTGTTTTGCTGCATTTTATTTATAGCAAGATTAATATTATCAGCCATTTGCTGCGCAATGATCTGCTCTATCTGTTTTCGTTGCTCCGAATAGTCGTAATTTCTTTCCAGATTAAGATCTTCATCCATACTCACCTTCACCATGAAGTGAATGCGGTAGGACAATTCATCATTCTTCATAATCGGTTTAATGCTTGTTTTCACTTGATTGATCGTTACGGTTGAATACTTCCCATCTAGCTTAATCGTCTCGTCATAATTGCGAATGTACTGATTCAGAAGCCGAAAGCCAACTGCCGTTTTCCCTTCTAGCTTCCCGGTCATTCTCCCATTATGAAAAAGGGCAAAACTTTCACTGCGAATATCTTCCGATTCCTGGCCCTTGATTGCGGTTTTTACCTTCTGTACATACGGGAAATAGGCATCCTCGCCTACTGTAATGAGCTTACCGATAATTTCCATTAGATTGATATCCGCACTTGTCTCCGATTGTAATTCTTCCCTCAAAGATTCTGCGGAAAAACGTTCAAGGCGTATATCGGCGTTCAGCAAATCATGGGCTTTACCTTCGGAAATAGCTATAAAAGTGGACAATCTCTTCTCTGGCGTACGGGTGATTGCATCTAATATGGTTTCAATGCCTTCCGTTCTTGCCAGTTCCTCGCCAATGATGATTACGCGTCGATGCCCAAAAAACAGATGCCTGGGGAGACGATTTTGAAGTTTCGAAACGGCTTCGCTAACGGTTTTGCCTAACTCCGTTTTTACGGTGAATGGTTTCTGTCCACCGGATCCGCCGCCACCACCCATACTCCCCATATTGCCCGTAAGAGGTATAAGCACGCTGATACGAATATTGTCCCCTTCTTTGTCCGCTCCGCCGGCTAACACAAACGCAACGTCATTAATTTCGCGGCGATCCCAGCAGCCGGTCAGCAGGAGGAGCAGCCCCAAACAAATACTAACAGACAACGCATGGTTTAAATGGTTTATCTTCATAGCTGTATTGGACAATCCTCCTTGCCAGATTCAGAAATAACGTAAATTGGAGAACTCTCATCTACGGAAAATCCACGAGCTGTGTTTTCTCTTTTTTGAGGTATTATTACCCAGTTCGCGTTATTTATGTATGCTTAGTTCCTTCCTCTCGCGCTGACGGTATTCTCCGGGAGTCGAATTAGTCCATTTGCGGAAAGCCGTTTGAAACGCGCTAGGCTCGGAGAAATGCAGCAAATAGGCAATCTCTCCGATGGTATACTCCGGCTGTGCCAAATAACGGATTGCGAGCTCCTTGCGAACCTCATTGGCCAATCGGTTGTACGAAGTATTCTCCGCTTTCAGCCGTGATTGCAAAGTTCTGGGGCTCATCAAGAACGCCTTGGCCGCTTCCTGGAGATTCGGAAAATGAGTCGGCATGCATTCGATAATCCACTTGTTAAGATCGCTCGTCAGCTCGGAGTGATTGGAGGAAAGCTTTGCTCTAACCTCCTCGGCCATGGCTTGAAAGACATCCAATAACCGCGTATCCGAGCCGGCAATCGAATAGTCAAGCATCTCTTTACTGAATTGCAGCGAATTGGCCTGTTGATGGAATTTCGGCATGATCCCGAATACAGCCTCATACTCTTCAGTCTGCGAAGGCGGAGCGTGCATGAATCGAACCTCTCTAAGAGGGAGAGCTCGACAGCTTAACGCAAGCAGAGCCTGATAGATGGAGGCCATCGTCCCCTCTATGAAGTGCCGGCTCGGAGCTCCCGGCGAGTTGCCGAGAAACAAGGATATGACAACATCCGTGCCGTGAACCTCGATGCCAACGTTTAAGCCGCTGCAATCGATGAAGTTATATTTCTGATAGGCCGATAACGCTTTTCCCAATGTCTTGGAATGCAGCATGACGTAGCCAAGAACCCCTAGATCGGAAAGGCTCATCCGCTGGCCCTGATGCAGCCCGAACATGTCGTCACCCGTATACCGGGCAGCTGCCATGATAATTCTATCAAAATCGCCTTGGACGATTCGAGCATCCGGGCTTCGGAACAAGCCGGGATCCACCCCCGCGAAAGTACAAAAGGAATCCCAATCGTACCCGCCAAGCGCCATCGATTTCATTATTGGAAATACGAGAGACGCGGATACGTCGTCCCTATTCATACATACTCTTCCTTCCGTTGCGCGAATGATCAACTCGTTTGCGTTTTTTATCATTTTTTGTAATCCCCTGAGGACGTATCATTGAAATATAACAATCATACCATGGAGGTTTGAAATGAAAAATAACATTGCAGTAATCATCGGACACCCCAATCCTGATAGCTTTTGCAATGCGCTGGCACAAGCCTATACGAAAGGTGCAAGAAGCAGCGGAGCGGAAATTCGCGTCATTGATCTCGGTAAGATTCATTTCGATCCGAATTTAAAATACGGCTACCATAAGCGGACGGAGTTAGAGCCAGATTTAGTGGCTGCGCAGGAGACGATCAAGTGGGCGGATCATCTTGTATTCGTCTATCCAAATTGGTGGGGCTCGATGCCGGCGATTTTGAAGGGCTTCTTCGACCGGGTGCTGCTGCCAGGCTTCGCCTTTAAATCCAAACCCAATTCTTTATTGACCACGAAGCTGCTTAAGGGGAAAACCGCTCGCCTCATCGTGACGATGGATACTCCGCGCTGGTACTACCATCTATTTCTAAATAAGGCCAACCACCTTATCATGAAGCGTAATGTTTTGTATTACATCGGCATCAAACCTGTAAAAATCATTGAATTTAATATGGTTAAGTTTAAGAAAAAAGAAGTTCTGGAAGGATGGTTGCGCAAAGCCGAGGCACTTGGAGTTAAAAGAGGATAACCGCGAAAAACGGATGAAAAACAATGGATCAATGTTAAAACCCAAGCCGAACGTCGGCTTGGGTTTATTTTCGCCCAATCAGCTTTTAATTAGACATGTCGCATAGCGCATGTGAATTCCTCTGTTATGAAAAGACGAATGGAGTACTATTGCGCGGTCAAAATAATCGGGCCATCCGCCGTAATGGCGATCGTATGCTCGTACTGAGCGGAAAGCGAGCCGTCAGCGGTTCTGGCGGTCCATCCGTCTGCATCAATCGTCATTAATGCTTTTCCGGCATTTAGCATCGGCTCGATCGTCAAGACCATTCCTTCCTTCAAGCGGAACCCTTTGCCCGGTTTCCCAAAATGGGGATAATTAGGTTCTTCGTGCATCTCTCGCCCCACGCCATGGCCGAGCAGATCGCGCACCACCGAGAATCCGTTTCCTTCGGCATGGGCTTGAACCGCATGCATCACATCGCCGATCCGATTTCCGACGACGGCTTTTTCGATGCCTAGAAATAAGCACTCCTTGGTTACCCTCATTAACTTGCGAGCGTCTTCAGACACCTCGCCGACCTCATAACACCAAGCTGAATCTCCGATCCAGCCATCCGCCTCCGCGACGATATCGATTGTGACGATGTCGCCTTCCTTAAGCGGGTTCCGGTTTGGAAAACCATGCGCAATGACGTCGTTGACAGACGCACATGTCGCAAACGGATAGCCGTTGTAACCTATCGTATAAGCCTTGGCGTCATTCTCCTTCAGGAACTTCACCGCGAACGTCTCGATATCAAGCGTCGTGACGCCTGGTCGGATCATGCCCGCGATAGCTTTATGGAAAGCGGCGACAATTCGGCCGGCTTTTCTCATTGCTTCGATTTCTGCTCTCGATTTCAATATGATCATTCCGTTCCGCTCTCCCTTGGTCGTATGCCTGAAAAAATCATATTGACGATCCCTTCCGCGTCAATCTCGCTTTGCATATTGTGGTGGATATTCAAAGCGGCGTAGCCAACCAGCGAGCCAAATACCAGATTAGCCGTTTTCTCCGGTGAGCTGGAACCCATACCTTCACGAATCATGCCCACAAACGGCAAATAGATTCGTTCCTGAAACTCGGTATATAGTTTGATAAATCGATTTCCCGGGAATTGATGGAAATTATCCGCAACCGTTTTAAGCAAAATAAATACGGAAGGATCCTGGACGCACTCCCGCAGGAGCAGCCTCGAGAATGACTCGGCTTTACGCAGGCTGCCGCCGTCCCCCGTCACATCCGGGAATAATGCAGATTCCGTTCGATTTAAGGCATCCCATAGCATATCTTCCAAAAGCATGTGTTTGTTTTTGTAATAATGATACACGGTTCCGTAGCCAAGCTCTGCCTGGACCGCAACATCGCGAATTTCCAATTGAATGCCCTTCTCCAAATAGACTTCCGCTGCCGCCCGCATAATTTGGGTCATCCGCATCTCCCGGATCACTTCATTCTGTTCCTTCGTACGTGGTGACATGGCTCCTCCTTTTTTTGACCTGCCGTAATGTCAATGTAAAAACAATATACTTCATTTGGAAGCAAGGATCAAGTACTTCCATACGATAATAGGTAACGCAGCGGCAGAAGCCTAATTAACATAACAAACAAGCAGCTGAGCATCATGCGCCGGCTGCTTACTTTTATTATGGAGCTATATTTCCCGGTTAATTTCCCGACTCAAAAACAAATACGGGACCGTTCCAATTCTCATTTTGCAGACGATTCTCTTGATAAGCATGGTTTGTATACTGAGAAATGACCTGCTTCCAAAACGTATAGGCAGGCTGGTTAGCGGCTGTCTGCCTTACTTCCCAGGTTCCGGTGAACCGTTCGAAGAGTAAGTGCGCGACCTTCCTGCCTACCCCTTTGCGCCGGTACTTCCTCATGATGAAAAATTCGCTTACGACATGCGATTTTTCGGCTGTACTCCATTTCAGATGCTCCTTAGGCACATCCAGACTAATTAATACAAACCCCGCGATCTCTCCATCAACCTCAATTATGAAGGGACGACGGTACTCGTCTGACCACTGATGGTCGAAGTATTTGTATAAGTACAATCCGTGTTTGTTCAGGACATGTCCGTCAAACTCGCTGCTGTCATAGCGATACAGCTGAATAAGTTGGGATAGAACCGTTTTGTCTTCATACGGAACCAGAACTAATTCAATATTCATATTGCCCCTCCTCTGTTTGGCTTATCTTACCATTCAACTGAAGGGCAAGTATGCTTATAACCAAACTATCCTGTTGTCCGGCTATAATTGACAAATAAAAAAGGCCTAAGATATGCGAAAGCATACATTGGCCTCTACCCAGGTTCAAGCTCCTGTTATTCAACGAGCGGCAAAACAACCTCCACCATCGTCCCTTTCCCAACTTCGCTTTCGATTCTCATTGTCCCTTTATGATTTTGGATGATCCTCACGGAAACCATTAACCCTAATCCTGTTCCCGTCTCTTTTGTTGTAAAAAAGGGATTGCCAATCTTGGTTATTTCGTCTTGAGGAATGCCGCACCCCGAGTCTTTAATTTGGATATATGCTTTATCGTTCATTCGTTTGGCTTGTATGGTTACTTCTCCGCCTTTGGGCATAGATTCAATGGCATTCTTCAACACATTGATAAAAACTTGATTAATGCTGCTTTGGCACAGAATGAACGGTAAATCGGCATCATACTCGCTCTTTATCTGAACGTTATACAGATTTGCTTGTCCTTCAAATAATCTTGTGACGTGAGTTAAGATATGTACCACGTCCCTTGACTCAAATACCTCATTCGAAGGCTTCGCCAATACCAGCAGCTCACTTACGATTTCATTGATTCGATCGATTTCCGAGATCATGACTTCATTGCGTAGCTTCTTCGAACCGTCCTTATCCTCTTTCAAATACATTTGCATAAATCCTCGAAGGCTTGTCAACGGATTTCTAATTTCATGGGCAATTCCCGCCGCAAGCTCGCCAATTAAGGAAAGCTTCTCTGATCTGCGGATTAATTCCTCGGAATGCACCCGTTCCGTTACGTCGCGTCCCATGCTGATAACGTGTTGAATCTCTCCTGCCGCATTTCTTATTTTTTTAGAGTGTGCTTCCTGCCATATATAATGACCGCTCTTATGCCGAAGACGATAAATGAATATTCGGCTATCCGAATTATCAGAATTGCCTCGTCTTAACCAGCCGCCGTTCAAATCCTCCGGATGCCAATAATCATAGGCATGCTTGCCGATAAGCTCCTCTGGTTCGTACCCGATCTGATTACGGGCAGCCGGTGAGACATAGGAGATAATGCCGTCCGGCGTTAAACGCAAAATAACGTCTTGTGAATGATCCGAAATGAGCTTGTGCAGTTCTTCAATCTTCTTGTACTCTTCTTCCTTCTTCTTTTGTTCCGTTATATCTACAATCTGAGAAATAAAAATGTCGTTACCGCTGATACCCTCATGGTTCCTTTCAGACGTAACGTTAAGAAGGCCCCACATAAGGGTGCCGGATTTATGAACATACCTTTTTTCTATTTGATAATCAGCCATCTCGCCCTGTACCAGCTTGCGCCACAATTCCAGATCTGCTTCCAAATCTTCGGGATATGTGCTTGATGCGACGCCGAGATTGATTAATTCACTTTCGTTATAGCCTAACATCCTGCATAAAGACGGATTAGCCTTTAACAAACGACCGTCAAAGGATAACAACGCCATTCCGATTGGAGATTTCTCAAATGCATGTAAAAATAGACTATTGTCATTGGAATTTGAAAACATCTGATCCTCCGTCAAAGCAGTTGCATGAACCTACTAGTAAATTTGACTAACCTCAATTAAGCATTATAACAGCAATTTCAGTTATAAACATAAATGATTTTTACTTGTTCTTGTAATAACCATTACTATCCCCCATTTACAACGGCTGCCGCGTTGTGTTATTGTTGTTTCTATAGTTTTCGAAATATATGAAAAAGGCGGTGAGAACCCATGGTCGAGGACAACGAGGAAGTTAAACAGGCAGTGAAAGTCTACAAAGCACTCGGTGAGCCGACCCGGATCAAAATAGCGATGCTTCTTACGGAAGAGATGAATCTCTGCTGCTCCGACATCGGCAGCAAGCTCGAGTCCGTTGCCGGTTCCACGCTGTCGCATCACTTGAAGCAGCTTACGGAATGCGGCCTGCTCACGCTGCGCAAAGACGGCACGTACATTTATTACAGCGTCAATAAAGAAGTAGCGCGGAAATATGCCCCGTATCTGCTGGGGTAGCCGCTTTTTTTTTGCGGTATATTTCGATGGATTTAGAAATATAAAATTATATTACAGAGAGATATATGGATAAGGAGCTGGAACGTTTGTCTTATAATTTGAAAATCTACATGCTGGCTTTAGTCAGCTTTCTCGTTGGTACGTCCGAATTCATCATTGCCGGCATTCTGGATAAAGTATCCAACGATATCGGTGTTTCAGTCGCAGCGGCAGGCCAATTGATCACCGTGTTCTCCCTTGCTTACGGATTCGGGACACCCTTCCTGATGGCGGCCGCTGCCAAAGTCGACCGCAAAAAGCTGATGCTATACGCGCTTGCGGTATTTATCGTCGGCAACGTCGCAGCCTACTTCTTCTCCGGCTTTGGGGCACTTATCGTCTCCCGCGTGATCGTAGCGCTCAGCAGCGGCGTATTCGTCGTCACGGCGCTAACGGTTGCCGCGAAGCTCGCGCCAGCGGAGAAGCAGGGCAGCGCCATCGCCACGCTCGTCATGGGCTTCAGTACGGCGCTGATCGTTGGCGTACCGCTCGGACGTATAGTCGCTTCCGCCTATGACTGGCAGGTTGTTTTCGGTGGCATTGGTCTGCTCGGCCTGCTGGCGCTGCTGCTCATCGCTTTCGCGATTCCGAAGACGGACGGCGAACAGCCGGTACCGCTGCGCGATCAGCTGAAGCTGCTTAAGAATCGGAAAATCGTTGTCGCGCTTGGCATTACATTCTTCTGGCTCGGCGGTTATTCCATCACTTACACGTATATTTCCCCGTTTCTTCTCGATATTACGGGGATGAGCGAGAAATTCGTCAGCATCGCGCTTCTCGCGTTTGGCGTCGCCAGCCTAATCGGCTCCAAGCTGGGCGGCTTTGGCACCGACCGTTGGGGATACAAGCGCACGCTGGTGACGGGCATGCTCTTCCACGCAGCCTGGCTTATCGTGATTTCGTTCGCTGCCCATTCGCCGGGGTTAATGTTCCCGCTGCTCATGCTCTGGTCCTTCTCCGCCTGGTCATCCGGCCCGACGCAGCAGTACCATCTCATCTCGCTAGCGCCTGAAGCGACCAGCATCATGCTTAGCTTGAACAGCTCCGTTGTGCAGCTGGCCATGGCTGCAGGCGCGGGTATCGGAGGTGTCGTCGTAGAAGGCGCATCGCTGACCGCAATTACCTGGATCGGCGCCGCCGGCGTTGCCGTCGCTGCGCTCATGTCAGCCTTGGCCTTTGGCTATTTCCGCATCGGTTCAGGCTCCCGAGCAGCAAATAAGGAAGCCACCGCGGAGAATATTAGCGCATAAGCACATCCCATTCCCATATACCGGGCAGCGCGGAACGCGCTTGACCCAAGCATCGCGAAAAGAAGCCTGCGGCCCCGCTTTGACAAGCAGGCTGCAGGCTTCTTTTTAATCAACAAGGCAAGAAAGAGATTGCTTTACTTGATACATAGAGGAATAATTAGATCGTATACAATATGAATAAGGCGGTGTTCAACTTGGCTCAATCGGACGTAGGCATCCAGACCATTCAACTTATCATGGAAAATCGCAATAATCCTTTCTTCCTGACCGTCCTATGGGACACGCAAGACATCGTTCTTGTCGATGCCGGCCTTCCCGGCCAATTGGAGCTGATTCGCGCTGCGTTCCAAGAAGCGGGTATTCCGTTCGAGAAGCTGACCAAAATCCTCATTACCCATCAGGATTCGGATCATATCGGCAGCTTGCCCGATTTAGTACAAGCCTTCGGAGACCAGGTTCAAGTGTTGGCCCATGAAGTCGCCGTCCCTTACCTCGCCGGGGAAATTCCCCTCGATAAGAGCAAGAAGCTCGTCAGAACGCCAGTCAAAGTCGATGTCGCCCTGCAAGATGGCGATATCCTGCCTTTCGCTGGAGGAATCCGCGCGGTATTTTCGCCCGGTCATACGCCGGATCATACGTCCTTCTACCATATTCCGAGCAAGACATTAATCGCAGGCGATGCCTTAAGGGCACAAGACGGCATCCTGCAGTCGTACAGCCCAATCTATACAGCCGATCAAGTCACGGCGTTAGAATCCATCGCTAAATTTCAAACGCTGGATCTCTCCAAGATAATTGCCTATCATGGCGGCGAATGCACGGATAACTTGCAGGATCGCCTGCAGGATATCTTGGACGCGGGTCCGGTCGAGCACGAGTAATGCCCATGCGAAAAGGACGGCCGTTCATGGTTTCTGTATCCATGAACGGCCGTCCTTTCTTGTCTCTTAATCAATTCATGTTCTTGTAAATCAACAATTAACCAACGACGTTCGAAATAACCTCAATATTACCGCGAGTCGCTTTTGCGTAAGGACAAACCTTATGCGCTTCATCGACGATTTCTTGAGCGACGCTCCGCTCTAAGCCTTTTAACGTGATGTCCAGCTTTACAGCCAACACGAAACCGTCGTTCGTATCCTTGCCGAGCGTAACGTTAGATACGATTGAAATACCGTCCGCTTTGATTTTTTTCATACGAAGCACGGTACCCATTGCGCCTTCAAAGCAAGCCGCGAATCCAGCGGCGAATAATTGCTCGGGATTTGTCCCCTCTCCGTTACCGCCTAATTCCTTCGGGTATCGCAAATCCACATTCAGCTTGTTATCGCTGGAAACCGCTTTGCCGTCTCTTCCGCCCTCTACATTTACAGTAGCCGTGTACAATTGCTTTTCAATCTTATCCATTTTCGCATGCTCTCCTGTTCATGATCCCTATAGTCTTAGTCCAATTGCGAACACAACTATAAGGATATCCTTTGTGTTCATTCGTATACTTGGGAATAACAGCTGATCATTTAACTGCTGCGTTATGCTTTATACAGGCTCAACGCTTAAGCAAGTTGATATGATCGAGATTTGTGCTGGAGTTGAAGATAAACGCGAGGTTGTATTTCCCGCGTTTATAGACAATCTTTTGCTGCACCAACGATCCGTTCCGAATCACGACTGATTTGGAAGGCTTCCCCCATCGCGTGAGGAGCATTCGCTTCGTGATCCCGCCAATATTCGTCTGTCTTTCAATGTTTGTTCCGAAGTAGCGAATCTCCCTTACCTTGTTCAACTTATACGCGACAGCATAACCGGGATGTCCCATCTCCGCATGATACAGATCAAAACCATCCGCGTTCGTTCTGGTCTTGTCTGGCTGCCCAATCTTGTTAATGACGTCCTTGCGGGTGCTGACCCCAACCTTCAGTCCATTTACCGAGCCCGGGAATTGTCCAGTCAAGGCAGGCTTATAAAAGCTGTTCAACGTTCTCAAAGCCTGCGCCGCGTCTTCCGTGTTCATTTGCCGTATGCTTTTCTTTGCGATGTGAGCTTCGGCATGAGCCGTAATTCCCGGTGCAAGGAGAAGGCCGGAGAGCGTCATTATTAGTACCATCTTGGAAGCATGTTTCATCATTAAGGTCCTCCTGTGTGTGAAACGATGAGATTGGAATTAACCGCTTTGCTTGATAACTTTCCCCTATGCCCGTTCGATTACTCGCCATGCGAAGAACCTTTCGGTTTGGCGGCATCCAGGTGCATCCGTCTTCAAACTGATGAACCCACGCTCCTTCCCGTTTGAGGATTTCGATTCTATCCCGTACAAACGTCACAATGAGCTCAGCCCTATTTATTATTAATCAACGCTCCTTTGTCCGTTTAAACACTGCAACAAAAAAAGAGCAGCCGATGGATTGCTTGATCCCCGGCTGCTATCCTACCTATTGGTTTTCGTTATGAAAAGTAAAATGGAGGGCAGCTTATTTAAGCCCCTCCATTTCCCGAACAAAATAATTAGTCCTTTTTCTGAGTCAACTCAATGATCTTTATTAGGAGCGTGAGCAATGCGAGGATTTCCAGAAAGCTCATGCCATCTCCTCCGATCCTGATTAAGATGACTCTTCATCCGGACCTCCCTCTCCCATGAGGTGTATTCTGTTCTGTATAAGGATATTCCGGCTCATTTGCAATTAGAATACAAGCTTGCGGGATTAATCCTAATTCAGCCCCGCTTCGTCTCCGCGAAGGACAAACTATTCTCCCTTTAGTCCGTAGGTTTGCAACGGACCAAAGGTGGCCATCCGGGTTATCAATAAAGCCATCTCTCGCGGAGAAATCTGCATGCCGTGCTCCAGCCAGTGCTGTATGACTCCTAAATTCGCGGATGCCAAATAAGCGATAATGAACTCTCGCGGCATCGCGATTTGATCGGACTGAAGCAAAGACAGCTTATTGAAGATATGCTGCAGCATAATCTGTTTCACTTGGACGGGATAAGCCGGATCGCCTTTGGGTCCCAGCAGAACTTTGAAAAATACCGCATGCTGGGTAAAGAAATCGAACAATTCCAGGAAAACCGGATGAGGTTCGTTACGCGCGGCAAAATTCATGATATGAACAGGGTCTATGTCGCTTACGATTTCCAGAATGTCTTTGAGCATATCCTCCTTGCTCCGTTCCAGCAAATCGTATTTATCGCGGTAGTGCAAATAAAAGGTGCTTCGATTTAAGCCGGCCTGCTGCATCAAATCTCGAATGGTGATGGCTTCTAAACCTTTCTCCTCCAATAACTCGATTAGCGCATTTCGAAGCATCAGCTTCGTTCTGTAGATTCGGGGATCCGTCTTTTCCTGCATGCTTTTTCCTCTCTCCATAAACTTTTTTTTGAACTAATGGACATCTCTATGCGGTGTGTCGGGTAGTAGACTTTTAAGGGCATCTTGATCATTGAATTTAACCTCCTTCTCATTATAATTAACTGTGTGACGACTAATCAACATGAAGTCGATTAAATAGGAGGATCCTAGATGAGATCGCCGCCATCAACGTCCGATAACGTTAGAGGGAGATGTTGAACATGAGGGAGTCGACAAGAAAATGGCTTAGTTGGATTGGCATCGTGTTAGCTATTATCGGAATGTTTTATGCCCCTGTATGGATGGGAAGCATTGCCGTAACCCTGGGACTTATCTGCATGGCTACCGGTCAAACTCCTGTTCGTTAACAATAGCAATATACTGTCCGGTTGCCGCGTTGTCACATACCTACCTTGCTTTGCTTCTCAAAAGCAATTACTTGATATACAAATCAAATTTGATGGAGATGTTGAAGATGAACGTGAATGAAATGACAGGAAAATGGCTTGGCTGGATCGGTATCGTATTAGCAGTTATCGGGTTTTTCTATGCTCCCGTGTGGATGGGCTGCATTGCGGTAGTGCTTGGAATCGTTGGTTTAGTAACCCCCAAAAAAGGACTGGCGTGGTGGTCGATTGGTCTAGGAGTAATTGCGTTAATCCTTCCTATCTTTATATAAGTAAGATCGGAACGTAGATGTAAAGGTAGGTATGCGACATCTTGGCAACCCTTGCTGAGCAAGGAGGAAGCAAAAAGAACCTTCAAATCGATGAATTTGAAGGTTCTTTTGTTTATCAGCAGCAGCTTAGCTGCTTTCCTAGACGTGTCCGAATTTCTCCCGCAATTCCTGCTGCAGCTGCGCAAGCGCCGCTGAATGTTTTAGAAGCTTTTCCGTATGCTTAAACCGCAAACCTTCCACAAATTCGCTAGGCTGCATTTTATCGATTAGATTCAGCATTTCCCGTTCGAACTCACAGCGGCGCATTCTTCGCTCGATATGACGCTCTAACACGACTTCGGCAATCGATTTGAGCTTCTTCTCCATCGATTCCACCTCCACCACATTATATGCGCCGGCAAGGCGTGGGCATAAAGTATACGCAAAAAAGCCTCCCGGGCCATGATGAAACGGACCGGGAGGCTTTTTTGCTTTTTATTTTGCAAGAGGCGGACCTGTGAAGATGACCTGATATTTGGTTCGGGACATTTCTATAATTTCATCAATGGACTTCCCGACCGAATCCTGAAAGGCAAGCTCGTCTCCGGCTGGCGTAAACGTAATCTGCAGATGTAATGGAGTATCGCCAAAATTAGCGAACGTATGGCGAATCCCTTTTGGAACAACCACGATATCTCCCGCTTCTGCATCGAACTCTTTCCCGTCAACATGGAAACGGGCCTTCCCTTCAACGACGCGGAATATCTCATCCGTTCTTTGATGAATGTGAATTGGCGGTCCATATGACGGTCCGTTCGAAGGATTCTTCCTTAGATCCAAGATGGCATATGCGCCATTCGTATCCTCGCCCTTTACCCGAATACAGATGCTCTCTCCCGGGACATGATCGACTTGGTTCCATACGATTTCTTCGTTCCTATGGAAAACGGAATGGCGCTCATCCGTTGTTTTTTGTACCTTTGACATGCTGTTTCTCCCCTGCCTCTCTTCTTTCACTTGGATTTTAGCAAGAAGAGGAACAGCGGAAAATCTGTGGAAAGTCATGTGTTTGTCTATAAAAAAACAAAAATTTTCTGTCGCGGAACATGATACATTTTATGCTCTATGCCATAAGTCATGTCCATGCTCCGATTCGTTCAGAATTTTCTCCGCGTTAACTTTAATCGATTTCCGTCCCGTTACGATTATTCCTTCGTTGGAAAGCTCCTGCAGAACAATGGAAACGGCTTCTCTGGAAGCACCGATCATATTGGCCAGCTCTTGATGGGTAAGGGGCAAATCGATTTTCTGATACCCGTCATTATCCTTGCCGAACTTATTCGATAATTTTGCGAGCAGGAAATGTACTTTGCCTCGAAGATCCTTTAATGTGAGCTTTTCCAGCATTTCGTCTCGCTCTTTCAACCGCGTGCTTAATTCCTTCAGAATCCGTAGCGTCAATTCCGGAAATCTAATTAACAAATCCTCAAAGGGTTGTTTTTGTACGGAGCAAATACACGCGTCTTCAATAACTTCAATATAATTGCCATGCGTCCCCAAAGAGAAGGAGTCGCTTTCTCCAAACATGCTCCCTGGGCTTAGTATGCCGACAGTATATTGCTTTCCTGCCGTATTCGTCTTATAAAGGCGCAGCTTTCCCGTAATAACAAAAGACAAACCCGAGCTTTCGGCTCCGGGGGTTTGAATGACCGTTTTTTTAGCTGGAAAAGAAAAGTCCTTTTCCGAAGCGATTTGGTCAAGCTCCTTCAATATCTCGGCTGGAAGAGACAAGAAAAGCTTAAATGACGATAATTTGAATGGTGATTGCATAGGCTGTTACCCGTTCTTGGATAGAATAAGTTCTGCATTTATATTGCGCGATGTAAGGATCAAACATTCAGACCAATCATTCATTTCCGTAAATTATTGGCATGGTTTTCTTTGTACGCCACCAATGAACCCGTAACGCTCTTAATCGCCACAACCGTGAACTTAGGCGAATTTTTCATTGAAATCGGTCGTCCGGCAGAGTCCGTGCAGCCTGGTCCTCCAGATCTTGCCGTTCTGCAGAATTTCGTGGAAAAATCTATCGCCTACGGCTATTGGCTCGGCACGCCTGAAGATAACGCAGGTATTGGAATTAAACGGGGCTAAGACAACGCGCTTAGATTAATAAAGCCCTCATTCTATCCGCTAAGGATAGCTTGGGGGCCATTTATTTCTCCGGCAAATCCCACATATTCGGGAGACCTGAGCCTATTGTTCGAGGTCCAGTTACGGAACCTTACCTTCACCTTAAGTATGGGCTTTACATATACGTAGTGCTTATCCTGACCTGTAATAATCGATGAAGCCGCTTTGAAGAATGCTTTCCTTGCCTCAACGGGTACGGATAAATCAATAATGCCTGCGTGCTGACCCTCATATTCCACCAGCCAGCCAAATTCGTTCCGACTATAGCCGCTTATGGCAACTTCAGCGTATTGATAATTCATGACTTTAAGCCAGCTCTCGGATCGTTTGCCAACGTATTTGGAGTTCTTTCTTTTTGCCACGATCCCATCTAATCCCTTATGCTTGATCGCTTTATAAAGCGCTATGCCCTGCTGCTCGATAGACAAGGTTAAATGGTAATAATGGTTAGGGATAAGTACTTGCGCAAGGATCTCTTTACGCTTAAGTAGCGGCAAATGGATTAAACTTTTGCCGTTTAGGTACAATATATCGAACGCGAAATATTGAACGGGATGTGTTCTTGAAGCTTCTCTGATCTTCGTCTGCTTGCCTAATTGAAATCTTTGGATTAGTCCTTCGAAGTCATTTGTGCCATCTTCCCGAACGCGTACAACCTCGCCGTCAAGCACAACGTCCATATGACTGTCTACCGGAACATTGAACAATTCCGGATACTGTCTCGTGACGTCGTTGTTGTGTCTGGTGTACATATTAACTTGCCCTTTAATAAAAGAAACAATAAGGCGTTGACCATCAAATTTAGGTTCAAATAAATAGTCATTGGAGTCAAAAGGTTCCTCTGCTTTATTCAATAGCATCGGCGAGATGAACATAAAAAACATCCCCTCTCATCCCACGATTATACCATCGTTATTAACGCGTTCTCGATGGTAAGTGTATGGAATGGAGGGGAATTAATAGGGTGATTAGAATTTTCTTGCTGCTCCGCCGCTAAGCGATTGCTCTGCCATTTGAACCAAACGTTTCGTAATGTTACCGCCAATCGTACCCGCTTCACGAGTCGTCAGATTGCCGTTGTAGCCTTCTGACAGCTGGATGCCATGCTCGGTTGCCACCTCGTATTTCATGCGCGAGATTGCTGCTTGTGCTTGCGGTACAACAAGATTGTTGGATTGTTTAGCCATAATAGTCAACTCCTTCTTGGATGTGAGGTTATTTTGCGGAGTTGTTGGAAATTTATGCGTGTCATAAAATAAAAGCTTTGGCAGCCTGTTTCATTTTGCGTGAAGCTGCCAACCCGGAACCACCTTAACCACGTTTAGCGTCTCTTCCCATTCAATGAACCGCTCCTCTTGCAAGCGTTCCAGCGCCTTCCGGATCTGGCCCGCTTCCCTCCCGGCTAACCGCGCCAACTCGGGAATAAGTATACGAGCGTTCTGATGACCGTTCCTGTTATATAGAATTCGCAGCAGCTTACGCTCCGTATCGTTCAACATATTAAGCGCCTACTTTCTTTTGGGTTATTTCAACGTCAACGATCCCATCAAGATTAAATACGCGAATGGCTTGTGCCTGGAAGCAATACGCCTTCAGCCGGCCCGCTTTCACCGAAATGACGCGCACATCCCGAATACTCACATCACGTTTGCGATTAATGTAAATTAGCTGCACAATCTTGCCAATATACTTCTCCATTCGCTTCACCTCATTAAGGACTTTTTCTTATTATACACCGAACACACGTTCTTAGTGCAAGATGAAAAATAATCCGAAAAAAAATGGCTGCCAGTCAACTGGCTGCCATCGTGTTTTAAAGATTAAGCATTATAAATTAGCTTTACCCTGCATCGTAAAGCGGAATGAATAGTTCCTATCGGCCAGCAGCAGAAATTGCGGATGCGGCTTTGAACCCCAGCTATCATCGCCGCCTATGCCCATCTGACGATAATTGATTCGGACGACCGTCTTGTCGCTCGCCGGCAGCTTATGGACATGATCATTTGCTTCAAGCTCAAATGGCGTATAAGGCAGCGCGTTCAGCTCGAAGGTTGGTTCGCCCGCAATGTGCAGCGCTACGCCTTCAGGATTGGAAATCGAGGCATGCCGCACCCCTGTTTTGTTGCCGCACTCCTGCGGTCTTAGATACGGCACAAATTGTTCAGCAACCTTGCCTTGATGCAGTCCAATCTTGGCGCTCAACTGCCGATCCCAATAGGATTCATGCGGACCTTTGCCATACCATTCCAGGTCCGTAAACGCTCCGTCCATACTAAACATGATGCCGATTTCCGGAATCTCCGGAAGTTGGCTTCCTGGAACCAGCTGCATTTCTACGTTGATAGTACCGTTGCCAAAGATGGTATACGTCATCGAGCAAGCTGATTCCGATGTTGTCGGCAGCACGTACGCGGCATGTACGAGGAGACGATCGGCAAGCTGCTCCGAGCGCAGCGAGCGGAGCATTCGCTCTTCTCCAGCGCTTCTCCATGTCGCGCAGCGATCATGCTGTTTATTGCCGCGGTCGTTATCCGTATAGGCGCGCCAGAAGTTTGGCGCAAGAGCATCTTTGAGCAGTTCACTTCCTCCAACGCGATACGATACCAGGCTGCCATTTGAAGTATCAATCCCGGCAGTGAAGTTCTCGCCGCTTACAGATAGTAACTCCTGTTGAACCGATACCTGAACCGGACTATGATGGCTGTTCACCGGCTCAACAACAGCTTTTGCCGTCTTAACGACAGGAAGCAGGAATTGCTCGAAGGCCACTTCGTGACCTTCTTCTGCCCATTTCTCCTCCTTCTTCGTTACAAAGCTGATCGTCAGCACGGCTTCCCCGCTTTGATCAAGCTTCGGCAGCGCCAGCTGAATCTCTTTGCTCTCAAGAGGCGCGACCGATACAGAATCATTTCCTTGCGCAACTACGGCTCCGTCTATGGCAATTGTCCACTGGAGCAAATAAGCATCCAAATTCGTGAATAAGTTTTTATTTGTAATGCGATAGATGCCTTGCGTGCCATTTACTTCGGTAACGGTTATATTTTCATAGCATTTCTTGGCTTCAATCAGCTTGGGTGAAGCGGAACGATCGGCTAGCAAAAGACCATTGCCGCAGAAATTGCCCGAATGAGGCGTTTCGCCGAAATCTCCGCCATACGCCATATATTTATTGCCGTCCGCGTCTGTGTTCCATAGACTTTGGTCCACCCAATCCCAAATAAAGCCGCCTTGCAGAACCGGATATTGATCAAACAGCTCGGTGTACAGATGCAAGCCGCCAAGTGAATTCCCCATCGCATGGCTGTACTCGCATAAAATATAAGGCTTTTTGGGGCCGGCTGCTTTTGCATACTCCACTAAACCGTCTGGTCTTATATACATGTAACTTTCAACATCCGTCGCGGCGGCGGATTCCTTCCAATTCACTACGCCCTCATAGTGGACAATCCGAGTCGGATCTGCTTCGCGCAGGAAATCATGCATCTTGACGAAATTTTCCCCGCCGAACGCTTCATTGCCAAGCGACCATATGAGAATCGAAGGATGATTCTTATCCCTCTGCATCATAGAATTCGCGCGGTCAATCACGTTGTTCGTCCATTCCGGATGGCTGCCGGGCACCGTTTTCGGAAGCAGCTCGGTCTGCCCGCCGCTCCAGGTGCCGTGCGATTCCAGATTGGTCTCATCAATCACGTACAGGCCATATACGTTACAAAGCTCATACCACAACGGATTGTTCGGATAATGGGCGGTACGCACGGCATTGATATTGTGCGCCTTCATGAGCTTGATGTCGGTTATCATATCCTCCATCTTCATCACGCGGCCGCCGTCGCTGCAAAACTCATGGCGATTGACGCCCTTGAAGACAATTCGCTGCCCGTTAATAAGCATGAATCCATCTTTAATCTCAAATTTGCGGAATCCCGTCTGCGTGCTGATGGTTTCAAGAAGCTCTCCATTCTCATCCTTCAGGCTAATCACGAGCATATAGAGATGCGGCTCCTCCGCACTCCATTTCAGCGGACTCTCGACAAGGGCCGAAATCGCAACTTGAGCTTCCGCATTATCGCTGGCAAGCGTTGCAGTTACCGACATTGGCTCTTCAAATACAGCGCGCTCATTGGCATCATATAATTGTGCTTCAAGAGTAACGGCGCCCAAATCGGCTTCCCGGTAATTCATCAGCGTCGCATGAACTTTAAGCTCGGCATCTTTGTACATCTCATCCAGCTCGGTTGTTACGAAGAAATCATATACATGCGCCTTAGGCACGGTATACAAATACACATCGCGGAAAATTCCGCTCAGCCGCCAGAAATCCTGATCCTCCAGCCAACTTGCGTCGCACCAGCGATACACCTCGACGGCAAACTTATTCTCCCCTTCTCTCAAATAAGGCGTAAGATCAAATTCCGCCGGCGTAAAGGTATCCTCGCTGTAGCCCGCAAGCTCACCGTTAACCCATACATAGAAAGCGGATTCCACGCCTTGAAAGCTGATGAAGACAGGCTGTTCTTGCCAATTCTCCGGCACGGTGAACGTACGGAAATACGAGCCCACGGGATTGTACAAAGTAGGAGCGAACGGCGGCGCCAGCTCCGGCTCTGACGTCTCCCACGGATAGCGGACGTTTGTGTACTGGGGATAATCATAACCCTGCAGCTGCCAGTGGCCAGGCACCGTAATGTCATTCCAGGCTGCGTGATCAAAGCTATCCTCATAGAAATTCCATATACGTTTCGACGGCGACTCCGCAAAAGCAAACTTCCACACGCCGTTAAGCGACATATAACTTCGGGAAGTTTGGCGGTTATTTACGATTGCTTCTTCCACTGAATCGTAAGGAATCAGCGTTGCATGTGCTTTCATTCGATTAAGTTCAAAGATTTCCGGATTATTGTTCCACTCCGGATAGCCGTTTGCCGGCGGTGCATATTTCAGCTTTTGCTTCATCGTCGTTTCCCTCTTTGGTCATAAAATCATACACCGCGATCATCCTCGCTGGTGTTGTCGCGTTAAATATACTAAATAACCATAGCTATTTACAGAAACAATCCCACGATAGTTTGCATTATATGATGGGTGCTCCGGCCACCGGGCAAAATACTCCTTTTCAAAACAAAAAGCCGCTGATAACGCGGCTGGGTGCGGGACTTCAAGCGCATCAGTGACCTTTCTTTCGGATCCGTTTGTCGTGGTGTTCTCCCCATTCTTTGGCCTTGGCGGTTGCGATGGAGATAGCGCGGCTTTCGGAATAACCGTCCTTCAGCAGCTCATTGGCAATGTCGATCGCCTTATTGCGGACCGGCGCCATGAAGTATTTGAGAGAATCGGGATAGTTTTCTTTATTCCAGGGCATATTCACTCCTCCTCTGCTTTTTCTACCCTCTTTTAGACAGCTGAATGGCATTTGAATCACGGCATGTCTCAAGCAATTGGTACAAGAAATCTTAAATATATTAACGAAATGTTAAGTTTATAAAAAAATGTAAGTATTGTTGCAACCTTTTTTTGCAAAGCCCGTCTATGAGAATGGAACGTTCCAAATACATGATGAGGTGATACCATGACAAGCAAATTCAAACTCGTTACACTAGCGGCTACAGCAGTACTTACCCTATCCATTGCCGGTCAAAGCTTTGCGGCAACATCAACTACATTCACGGATATCGCGAATGTAAGTGCTAAGGATAAAATTATTTCTTTGCAGAATAAAGGTTTGGTGCAAGGGGTTAGCCAAGACCGCTACTTGCCTGACGCTACGCTGACTGCAGCTCAAGGCATCCAGCTGATCGTAAACGCGCTTGATCTGAACATCGATACGCTTCGCTTCATTAAAGAGCCGCATGCTACGGATTACTTCCCGAAAGCAGACAATGATGCTTGGTATGCAGATGCGCTGATCATCGCGGCGAACAATGACATTGGCTTGCCTAACGATCTGGACCCTAACAAAGTTTGGACAAAAGAGGAGTTCACTCATCAGCTGATCCTTGCGATCGAGAAGCACAGCAATCTGCCGTTGATCAAGATCATTCCGGTTGAGTTTAACGACGAAGCAGAACTTACCGACGCTTATCAAGGATCCGTTCAACGGGCTTTGGTTCTGAAAATCGCTGAGCTTGATGAAGCCGGCAACTTCAATCCTACGGATGAAATTACGCGCGCGGATGCAGCTGTGCTCATCTACAATGCACTTGCCTATATCGATGCGGCTCCTGCTCCATCCGCTGAGTAAAACAAAAACCTTATTCAGAGGAAACAAAAATCCCCGATTCTCCAAGAGAATCGGGTTTTTCGGTTTTGATTAGAGACGAGTTTTGTTTTCTTGCCCATCACATGAAATGCGATTGCCTCCAGTCGGGAGGCAGGAGCCTGGCGTACTGCGGCTGCGTATACCTATCGTCAATGAGCAATAGCGTTCCGCGGTCCTGCTCCGAGCGGATGAGCCGTCCTCCGGCTTGCAGCACCTTGTTCATGCCGGGGAAAACGTAGGCATATTCGAAACCGTTTTTTCCTTGATCGTCGAAATAATTTTTGATAATATTCCGTTCCGGCCCGACCTGCGGCAGACCTACGCCAACGATGGCGACACCGGTCAGCCGGTCTCCGACCAAATCGATGCCCTCCGAGAAGATGCCGCCCATAACGGCGAACCCGACAAGCGTACCTTTATTTCCCGTTGCGAAAGCGGCCAGAAACGAATCCCGATCCTCCTCCGACATGCCCGGCCTTTGAACGATCGTGCGAATCTTCATCCCATTGTCCGTCTGTTCAGCCACTTCTTCAGGCCATAGAGCCATAAACCGTTCATACACGCCGT
Source organism: Paenibacillus glycanilyticus (assembly GCF_023715145.1). GTDB lineage: Bacteria > Bacillota > Bacilli > Paenibacillales > Paenibacillaceae > Pristimantibacillus > Pristimantibacillus glycanilyticus_A. Next base: position 115,065 of record NZ_JAMBNP010000004.1, read on the forward strand.
TCATGTATGCGTAAGACGGGAAAAACACGAGAATATTGCCCTGGTGCCGTCCGGCCATATCGTTTAGCAGACCGGCAACCGGATCCATCGTTCGCTCGCGGTCCTGATAGCGCGTCGACAGCCGTTCAATCCGGACATCAAGCTGCTCCGCCGAGAATGGCGAAGGGATTGAGACCGAATAATCCTTCTCCTCATCCCCGCCCAGCATGTCTCGGAAATAATGGAGCGGCGACAGCGTTGCGGAGAAAAGGATCTGCGCCCGGTAGCCTTTGGCATATTGCTTCAGAAGATGCGACGGATCGAGGCAGAACAGCTTGAGCCTCACGTCGCTTCTCTCCTTCTCGGCGAAGGTGACATACCGCTCGTCGTACAGCTTGCCAATGCGCAAAAAATGCTGGCAGCCGAAATAGACATCCGCCAGCAGCGGATCGGAATCCCCGGTTACCAGCCGTTGTTCCGCCGCATCTGTTAATGTCTCCAGCAGATCAAGCAGCTGCTCCGGAAGATCGCGCCTCACGTCTTCACCGCCACTCTCTTCCATCGATTTGCGCAGCGCGATGAAGTAATTGTTCACCGCCTTCGCCGATTGGTACACGAGTGGACGGACGTTTTTGCTAGCGCGTTGCAGCTCGAGGAAATCAGCCTTGCGGAGCTCCGCGGAATACATCTCGCGCGCCCTGTCGACAAGGTTGTGGGCTTCGTCAACCAATAATGCCGTATGCCGCTTCTGCTCCTCGAACAGCCGCTTCAGGTTGACGCGGGGATCAAAAATATAATTGTAGTCGCAGATAACCGCATCCGCCGCATAGGCGGCATCCAGCGAGAATTCAAACGGACAGACCCGGTGCTTGCGGGCATAACGTTCAATGACTTCCCGCGTCATTCCCGTCTCGTTATCCAGGATGTCAAGGAGTGCACCGCCAACGCGGTCGTAATACCCTTGTGCATATTCGCAATATTCCGCCGTGCAGCGCACCTCGTCTTTGAAGCAAACCTTATCTTTTGCCGTGAGCGTGAGGGTATGCAGATGCAGACCGCCTTCGCGCAGCATCACCATCGCCTCTTCCGCAGCCGTACGAGTCGTCGTTCGTGCCGTCAAATAAAAGAGCCGTTGCAGCAGCCCCTCCCCGATCGCTTTCACGGCCGGGAATAAAGTCGATATTGTCTTGCCTATTCCCGTCGGCGCCTTCGCAAACAGCTTGCGCCCATCCGTTATCGTCTGGTAAACGGAAGCCGCAAGCTGCCGTTGTCCTGCCCTGTACGACGGGAAAGGGAAGCTTAGCTCCTTGATGCTGGCATCGCGCTTAGCGGCATGCCGGCTTTTCATCGAAGCGTATGGATAATAGCGGGCTACCATATCATGTATGAATTGTTCAAGCTCCGTAAATGTCATCGTGCGAACGAATTGGCGGCTCTCTCCGCTGTCTATCTGCACGTAAGTCAGCTGGACCCGCATCGATTCGAGCTCCCGATCCTTCGCTACCACATAGGCATAGCACTGCGCCTGCGCCCAATGCACGGGGTACGTCTCCTCCATAAGAACCGGAGGCTGCCCGGAAAAGGACTTGATTTCGTCGACGGTAAGCCCGTTATCCGATTGAAGCAGCCCGTCGCAGCGACCGTCAATGACAAACAGCAGATCCTCATAAGGAATCTCCGCCGATACGTAGACTTCTTTGGCATCCTGATCGCCATATTGCTTCTGGATCTGCTGATGCGTCCGCGTCCCTTCCACCAGTGAAACAGCCGATCTGAAGCCTGCTTCGATATCCCCGCTTCGATAGGCGTATTCGACCAGCGCCCGCACGGATAAATGCACCGTATTCGTCATCCCGTTTTCCTCGCCCCTAACCGTTCATCTATCCGTATCCTCTCGACTATACCAAACGGATGTTCGGGAGTAAAGGCTTCCGGCCTTCGTCTAATACGAATTGGTTTAACATTCCTGTTTCGACTGACGCTATCAGGTTTAATAGTAGCTATGAATTCAAATTTTCGCATGGAAAGGGATGCATGAACAATGACTACCAAAACAACTAGTACCATCCAACAACATCTGAACAGACAGGTCGCCAACTGGAGCGTCCTTTATATTAAGCTGCACAACTATCACTGGTATGTGAAAGGTTCGCAATTCTTCACGCTTCACGTCAAATTCCAAGAGTTATACGAGGAAGCCGCGATGCACGTTGATGAAATCGCGGAGCGTCTGCTCGCGGTGAAAGGCCAGCCAATTGCGAGCATGAGCGACTACCTGAAGGAATCCACGATTAAGGAAGCAAGCGGTAAGGAAACGGCCGAACAAATGGTTGATCAACTAATAAAGGACTTCTCCTCTATTACCGAAGAGTTGAAAGAAGGCATGGAAGCCGCGGAAAAAGCCGGCGACGAAACAACCGCGGACATGCTGCTTACCATTCATACATCGCTCGAAAAACATATCTGGATGCTGAGCGCGTTTAATGGTAAATAAGCTGCTATCCAGTTAATGAAAGAAGCTGCCGACAGATCGGCAGCTTCTTTCTGATTCGTTTTCCGACAGGTCGCCAGCTCCGCCTGCCGAATCGCGTGCTTACGGCCACTGAAGCTGGCCCTTCCTCATTTTCGCAATGTAGACGATTTGTGCAACATGACCGGGCAAATGTCTGAACTGATGCAGAAGCATTTCCAAGATCGTGGCTTGATTGTCCAAGGCGCCTTCGAACGGCGGGAAATCCAGATACGGCTGTTCTAGCAGCCTTTCGGGATTTGCCTTCATCATCTCCAGAACTTCAATGATGCGGTCGTAGGCAATTTGAAAAAGCTCCCCTGCTTGCTCTTTCGTCATATGTAGGCCGCGCTCGAATTCTTTGCTCCTGTCTATATCTTCATAGGAAGCATCAAAATAAACGGTTTCAAACCATTGGCGAACAGCTCCGGAAATGTGCGCGATTAGATTGGCAATGCTGTTGCTCTCAGGCGTGGGAGACCACACGATATCTTCCTCGGATAGCTGCGCCAGGGCTATGCGAATCCCATTTTGATCCGACTTGTATTTCCTTAATAGCAGATTGATAACGATAGCTGAACTATCCAGAGCCCTCACCCTTTCGCTTCTCTTACCTCATCCGGTGCACGTTGTCGGCAAGCATCCGAAGCGCTGACGGATCAATCGGAGACAGATTGGATTTGTCATAACGAACAGCTGATCCGAAATGAACCTCCTCTACTCCCGTCTCCTGAATAAAATCGGTTATTCCTTCCGCTCTAAGGCCGCTGCCCGCTAGAATCGTCAGGCGGCTTTCGCCCGCTGCGGCAACTAGCCCCGCCATCTCCTTAACCGACTCGATCGCCGGCCGAGGCCCGGCAGAAGTAAGCACGCGCGTAATTTGAGGATGCTTGAGCAGCGTCCGCATTCCTTCATATTGGTCTTTCAGCTCGTCGAAGGCACGGTGGAATGTCACTTGCAGCCCGCCGGTCAGCGGAAGCAGCCTCTCCAGCAGCCTCTCGTCAATTTTACCCTCAGGCGTTAAAGCGCCCATCACAATGCCGGCGGCTCCGGCTTTTACAATCGCTTTAATCTCCAAAGCCATAGTATCAATATCATGTTCTGCGTATACGAAGGAACGGCTATGTGGACGCACCATCACAAAAACCGGAATGCGGACGGCACGGACCACCTGTTCAACTAGACCAATTCCGGGCGTTAAACCGCCTTCCGTGATGGCCGTAATCAGCTCAAGACGGTCCGCTCCATTTGCCTCCGCCGTCAAAGCATCGTCCATGCAGGTTGCAATGACTTCCAATAACATAAATTAGATAACCTCCATCCATCTTAAAACCGTCTATTGACCGCTGATACCGCCGCCTAATCGCTGCTCGAACCTCCGCTGTCAGAGCTTCCGCTGCCCGAATCCGACCCCGAGGAGGAATCGGTTCCGTGAGAATGGTGGCCCCCATGATCATGATGATCATGATGCTCTTGAGCGTCATGTCGATGATGCTGGCGATGGATATCTTCAGCCGTATTGCCGTGCAGCATATCCGAATGCATGCTCGATTCTGAAGAGGTATCTCTATTCGCGCCATTCGATGGTTTGGATAAACTCGAAACAAGAACAGCAATTACGAAGAAAGCCGCTATGATGATAAAAATAATCGGAACAGACACAAGATCCCCTCCATTTCTTGACCATCCATATTTTACCATTTCGATCATCATTAGATCAATGACATTTATTAAACCAACAAATCTCTAAACCCGCAAGCATGAAAAAAGAGATTGTCTCTTTTGCTCCGGACAATCTCTTCTGAACAGCTCTAAAATAATCCCTCGCGAAACGGCTTAATGAGCGATTGATAAGTTGCCTGGCGCCCCTCTTCCAGCTTGCCGATATATCCATCCCTCCAGGCTTCGGCAGCTTGCGCTTTCTCCGTCAGTTTCTCGGCCAATTGCGAATCATCCGAGGGTACAATCCAATCGGCTAAGTCTAGGCCGTGCATCAGATCGAAGCTCTTGAACCGGTAACCGACACAGACAAACGGAACGTTCGCCGCCGCGGACAACAGATTGGCATGCAGCTTGAAGTTGATTGTCGCATCAAACCCAGCCAGCAGTTGTACATAATCCTCTGCCGGATACACTTTAGGATCAAACGTAATGCGTTCGTCCTGGCCAAGCTTGCGATATAGCCTTGCCAGCGCCTCTTTGTCTGGCCCCCAGACCGAATACAGATGAAGCCTGTACCCAAGGGCCAGCAAGGAGCGGCTCGTTGTTGCCAATGCGTCCTCTACCCGTTCCTCGCTGCCCCCGTAAATCCGGTTATAGGAGGTGCCCCAATTGATGCCAATGGTTCGATGCCGTCCTTGAACGCTTGCCGTTTGCCGCGGTGCCGGCATTGGCTTCAAGGCATTCATCAGCATCGCGGAATCTCCGCTGATTTCGATAGTCTTGGGTAAAGCTCCTAGCGTCTCCAGATAGCCCTTCGTCCACGGCCCTCTGATTCCGTTATAGGCGCTATTTTCCATGATCTCCTTCAGCTTAAGCCGATAAGATGCGCTTTCAACGGCTGATTCCGGCTTAAGCTGTCCGTCCAATGACGGCGCCCAGTGATGGAGACGATCATGGCCGCTTCCCCAGATTACGATGTTCTTCCCAAGTTCCAATGCCTCATGCACCAGATCGACGTACCCCGGCACAATTAAGGAACCTCCGCCCAGAACAATCGTATCGTACTGGCTTACTTTCTTCCATTCCACCTGCGGAAGCGAAGGGATGACTTGATGCTGATCCGCCTTCAAATGAGCATTCGCCATAGCCTCGAACATCTCCCACATCCATTCATCGCCCAGGTTGTTAAAGCCAATCCAACCTAAATACAACACCTTTCGCATTTGTAGCTATCACTCCATTTCTTACCATTCTTCTTACAATAAAGAGTCATATAGCTGCCTCATCTGAAGCGCTTTGTCACGGATAAGAAAATGCTCCCGAGCCCACGCTTGTCCCTGCCTGCCCATCTCCTCCAGCTTGCCCGGGAATGCGAGCGCCTCGCTGATCGCTTCCCCGATCCGCTGCTCCGAAGGTCGCTCCTTGGAGTCGTGGTCGCCGAAATAATACTGCCAGGCCTCGTCATATACGGGCTGGTTCACAAAGCCAAAATAGCCGTGATTGCCGATGGCCAGCACAGGCTTTCCGCAAGCCATGGCCTCAAGGGCAACTCGTCCCGTCCCGACGACAAGATCGCCCAGATTGTAATAATCCCGAAGCTGCATTTGATTGCCTACCAGATGCACGAAGGAGGTACGGCATTCGAGGTTCGCCGCCTCTGCCAGCTCGGCAATTGCGGCAGCCTGGTTGCCGGAGCCCGCGATAACCACATGGAGCGGAATGCCTTCGTTCAAGCGAATCGCTCGTGCCGCCCGAATGAGCATCGCGCAGACAGCCGCCTTATCCCATGCCAGACGGGAGGCGTAGACCACCACCTTTTCCCCTTCCGGAATTCGAAGTTTGGTGCGCAAATAGGAAGAAGGTTCGGAACGATACTGCTCGAAGTCTATGCCGTTCGCAATAAGATGAGAGGGAATGCCCTGCTGGTCCAAGTACGCTTGCACGGGAGGACTTACGCTAACAAAGGTGCATCCGGCCGTCTTCATCAACTGAAGCTGGTCTTGCGGGTAGTAAGCGCCGTGAACGGTAAAGACGACCGGAATTCCCAGCTTTCTCGCCGCTTCCGCTGCGTATAGACCCGATGGCGTTTGGTGAATATGCACCAAGTCAATTCTCCGGCTCCGCATAATCTGCATAAGCGCGCTCTCCGCCTGCTTCTGCCAAGCGGGATCCATCAGCTGCTCCGCCGTCAACCCCACGCGATGAATCGGACAGCCTGCGCGGGCGTAAGCTTCATACATCACGCCGGTTCCGCCCGCATAGACGGGCATGACGCCTAATGACGGGAAGGCTTTAACAAGACTAAGCACGTAGGTTTCCGTACCGCCGACAGCCAAGCTGTCCATCACCATCAGCAGCCGAATCCGATTACGTGTCATAATCCTGCTCCTTCTTCGACTTCCCGAAATAATAGCGCGAGCGCTGCTTTGGATGCTTGCGGTAGTAATACAGCACCTCCCGCAAATTTTCCACATTCCTTGCTCCCGGCTTAATCACTTTCGATATAAATTCATAATCCTCCGCGCCTTCAATGCGTCTTGTATGTCCGCCGATATGATCGAACACCGATCCTCGGAACATCGCTGTGCCGTGGCAGATGCAATGTCCGCCTTTTGCATAGACCTTTCCGATTTGCTCGCCGTATTTAAGCCAGTACACGGGCGTCCGGCGGTCCAGATGCTCCTCTTCAAACACCTCGTAGTTCGTGCCGAGCAGGTCGATCTGCGGATTATGGTTCAGATAGCGGACCTGCTTCTCCAGCCGCTCCGGATGGGATAGGTCATCGGCATCCTGGATGGCGATATACTCGCCTTTGGCCAAATACATTCCGGCCGTTATTGCGCCGGCGTAGCCGGCATTGCGAGGGAGCCGAAGCATATATATCCCTTTGCCTTCCCTGAAGAAAAGCTCATTGTTGTTAACCCAATTCAACATATACTCGTATGACCCGTCCGTGGATGCATCGTCAATGAGGATGAGCTCCCAGCTCGGATAGGTCTGATTGAGCAGGCTTGTCAAGCAATCGTTCAAATACGGGAGCTTGTTATAGACCGTGATGACGATACTAACTAGCCCCGGCACGCGTTGAAATGACAATTGCCTCTCCTCCCTTCATTTCCATCATGATTACAGCATCCGAATATATGATATAAAACGCAGCTGTATAATGGCGTAGCTTCCGCTCTCATAGCCAAAAACCTCTGAAGTGCGAAGCGTCACCGCCGTGCCGTCCACCGACACAAGCGTCCCGCATATCGTTTCCAGAGCGCTCGCGATCTGAACTTCCTTGTTCACGAGCGATTGCAGCTCTTCAATCATCGTTCCACCTGCTTTCCTGTCAGCTGGAAGGAGACCAGCTGCTCCAGCGGCACCATTACGCTCGTCCCACCATGCTCGCGAACAATCAAGTAATCGCTGCCTACCTTCAAAATCGTCCCTTCTACCGTGCCGGCCGGGGTTAATAGCTCAGCCGGCTTGCCTGCGTAAGGCTCAAAGACTTGCTTGAGCTTATTTAAGCTGTAACTGCCGATATTGCGCTGTCCCTCAGCGCCAATCAAAGCCAATTCCTCTCGAATGGTTTGACGCAGCTCCGCTATAAGCGCCGATACATCCAGCGTGTCCGATGCCGCCTGCCGTGCTGCGCTTGGCTGAAGCAGACGAGCAAGTCCATCAAAATATTCCTTCAGCTCTCTCTCGTTTCCAACAATCTTCATTGCTTCTCTATCCTCCTATTCCATCTGGAAACTTCTAATCTCCATACTTACTAGCGTATACAGTTAATAGGAAGAACGATTGGGGCATTACACCAGCTGACTTGAAAATTTTCATAGATTTGCAACGTAAAAAGGACACCTTTCTTTAAAGAAAGGTGTCCTTGATGGATTAATAAGGAATTATGCCAAGTGCCTTATTTCTTGAATGTGGAGGCATCGTACGCTTTTTGCAGGATCTCCAGGTAACGGTCCAGCTTCAGATCCTGAAGACCTTTCAAATAGCTGTCCCAATCCTTATCGAGGCTCTTGTTGCCCGTGATGAACTGCAGCGCGTTCTCGTCAATGTACGTTTTGATGTTAGTTTGGAGCATGGTTGCTTCATCGACATCTGCCGAGTCCAGCCAAATCGCCCACAGCGGGAACAATTCTTTTGGTTCATGGCCTTGGTAAAGCAGCGTAGCTTGATACAGACGACGCTCGTAATTTGCGGAATCGTAAATATCAGTGCCTTGTACCCAGCTGTCGCGGTATTCTTTCGGCATGTAGAAGTGGGCCATGCCGCTCCAGCCTGCGTTACGCGGCGCTTCGCCTTCCGTCATCGGGATTGGAGCTACCATCGGCTTGACGCCTTCGCCGAGCGCAAGCTCGCCTTCTTTTGGATCTCTCCAGTCGATGTCTTTCATGCCGGATGCGCCGTTTGTTTGACCTTCCGGCGTAAACATGTAGTCGACCAGCTTAATCAGTGCGATTTGCTTCTCTTTGCTGGCTTTGCTCGTGATTGCAAACTTCGCGCCTGGAGATACGCCGCCGCCGTCATGCGTAGCGAGCGAGACGTTGCTCGGACCGGTAAGCGGCGGAAGCGGGTTGTAATCCTTCGAGTTTTTGTTGCCTTGGTCAATGTTCAGGAAGATCGCCGGATGCATGCCTGCCCCTGCGCCGAGAATTTGCGCATCGCCGTTCTCGCCGATTTTTTTGAAAGCCTCGGCATTCTGGGTGAACGCGCCCGGATCGATCAAGCCTTCGTCAAACAACGATTTAATGTACGTTAAGCCTTGTTTCCATTCCTCTGTAACGGCGGAGGAGCTAACCTTGCCGTCTTGCATCATCAAGTGGTTGCGGTCGTCGTCATACACAAACGCATTCATGAGGTAAGGAACGACGCGTACGCCGAAGTCCTCTGTCGAGCCGCTGAGCGGCACTTCGTCTTTTTTGCCGTTGCCGTTTGGATCCTGGTTTTTGAATGCTTCCAGTACCTTTTTGAATTCATCCGTTGTTTTCGGCATTTCCAAGTTCAGCTTTTCCAGCCAGCTCGTGTTGAGCCACAATTTGTTCGGATAGGAACAATGGAAGCATTGCGAGTACGCCGGCAGACCGTAAATGTTGCCGTCCGGCGCCACGCTGAACGCTTTCAAATCCGCGTTGCTGTCAAGCGCTTGCTTGATGTTTGGCGCATATTGATCGATCAGTTCATTCAGCGGAATAAGTACCCCTTGCTTGCCGTACTTGATCAGGTCCGCTTGCGAGAATTGATCGATGTACGCTGTCAGCATGTAAGCATCCGGGAAGTCGCCGCTCGCCAAGGAAATTTGGCGTTTCTCTTTCGCGCCGTCCGACGGAATCGCTTCGAAATTGAACTTGATGTTGAATTTCTCTTCTACGAGCTTCGTGAATTTGTTCGTAGCCAGGTCGATATTTGGTTCTTGGACCGCGAACAGCTTGATGTCTAGCGGCGCAGCTGGCTTGGCGTCATTGGTTGCAGCCGAATTGGCTGGCTTGTTCGTAGCCGCCGTATTGTTGCCTGCGTTATTCTTCGAGCAAGCCGACATGACTAAGCTGACCATCATGACTGTCACGAGCAGAATGACCATTCTCTGTTTTAACACGTGCAATCGCTCCCTTTTATCAATTCAATGTGTTGGTGCATTGGACTTTCCTGATGCGCTTCGAGCGGCATCACCCCTTTCCATGCGGCGGATCGATCAGCCCTTGACGGAGCCGACCAGCATCCCCTGGACGAAATAACGCTGTACAAACGGATAGATGATGAGCACGGGCAGCGTTGCCACAACGATCAGCGAGTACTTCAAGAGCTCCGCCAGCTGTTGTCGTTCCACCTGTTTTAACGCGTCCATGTTGGAGCTGCCGCTGTTATTTTGAATGATGATACTTCGGAGAATGAGCTGCAGCGGGAATTTATCGGCCGACTTCAAGTAAATCAACGCATCGAAATAGGCATTCCATTGCCCTACCGCATACATAATGACGAGAACCGCGATGATCGGCTTGGATAACGACAGCACAACGCTGCGGATAAAGCGCAGATCGGTGCAGCCGTCGATTTCGCTTGCTTCCACGAGCTCAGACGGTATGGATTGCTGGAAGAATGACCGCGCGATAATGACCTGCCAGACCCAAACCGCGTTTGGGATGATCAGCGCCCATCTCGTGTCGATCAAGCCCATGCTCTTCACGACCATGTAAGTCGGGATTAACCCGCCGCTGAACAGCATCGTGAACGTAATGATCATCATGATTACGTTTCGTCCGTAGAAGGTCGACCGCGACAGCGGATAAGCCAGCATAATCGTCAAGGAGACGCTGATCAGCGTGCCTGCCGCCGTGTAGAGCAGCGAATTGCCATATCCCGTCAGCACTTGCGGATTTTTGAACAACGATTCGTAGCCCTTCAGCGAGATATCGACCGGCCACAGCCAGACCCGCCCCGCCGAGACGGCTGTCGGACTGCTAAACGAGCTGCTGAAGATGTAGATCAGCGGGTAAAGCACTGCGATCAGCAAGAGCGCAAGAATGATGTAAATGACGGTCAAAAATACTTTATCGCCTGCAGATTCTCTGATTTTATTTCTTGTCTTCGCCATATTAGCCATGAGAACACCTCTTCATTACCAGATGCTGGATTTCAAAAACCGTCTTGCCATTGCGTTGACCGTGAACAGCAGAACAAGGTTGATGACCGAATTGAACAAACCAACAGCTGTTGCGAAGCTGTAATTTGCATTCAGCAAGCCGATCTTGTACACGTATGTCGCAATGATTTCGGAGTTTGCGATATTCAGTTGATTTTGGAGCAGGTACACCTTCTCGAAGCCGATCGCCATCACGTTCCCCACATTCAGAATCAGAATAATGGAGATCGTCGGCAGAATACCCGGGAGGTCGACATTCCAGATCTTCTGGAAGCGCGAGGCGCCGTCTACCTTAGCAGCTTCATACAAGGTTGGGTCGATGCCCGACAGAGCCGCCAAATAGATAACGGCGGAATAGCCGGCCGTCTGCCAAATATCGGACCAGACGTAAATCGACGAGAACATGCCCGGATTGCCGAGGAAATTAATGGACTCGAATCCCAAATGATTAAGAAACACGTTTGCGAATCCAAGCCTTGGCGCCAGAAAAAGCATGATGATCGACACCATAACGACCGTAGAGATAAAGTACGGCGCGAAAGTGACGAGCTGCACGAAGCGTTTGAACTTCTGTGCCCGCACTTCGTTTAGCATCAATGCTAGAAGGATCGGAATAGGGAATCCGGCAAGCAGCAGATAGAAGCTGAGCTTAAGCGTATTCTTCACAAGTGATCCGAACATCGGATTCTCAAAGAACATTGTGAAGTTTTTAAATCCGACCCACGGGCTTCCCCATATGCCTTTCGTGACGTAATAGTCTTTGAAGGCAAGCACCGCGTTCAGCATCGGATAGTATTTGAAAATGATAAAGAACAAAAGCGGTGGTGCAACTACGAGATACAACTGCCAGTGTCTGGCGAAACTTTTTCGTGCGCTGAGACGTTTTCCAGCGGCTTCCAAAACAATCCCCTCCTATTGAATCGAGTAAACCCTGCCATGTTGAATGAGAGCGCTTTCTACAGGACGATCATAGGGGATTTTATAGGTACCCCGGTAGGTACAATTGCGTCTTTTTGCGTACAAATCTCCCGAAAATAGAGGGACATTTCCGCATGGTACGGCCATTTGTTCCTAGCAGCGCCGTACAATGAAGACAAAAAAAAAGCCGGCCGCGTTCGCCGCGGCCGGCTCCCATTCTATTTCTGTATTTTTTCCTCTATCCAACTATCGTACGCCTGCTGCATAATGCCGACATAACGGTCCGATCCAAGCGTCTTTAATCTTTCTACATAGGACGTCCAGTCCTTGTCCAGGTCAAGCTGACCCGTGATGAACTGCATCGCGCTCTGATCGATCTCGTTTTTGATGTTGGACTGCAGGATACTTGCTTCATCCGCATTGTCGGCATCAATCCAGACCGACCACATCGGAAAATATTCCTTCGGTTCTTTCCCTTCATACAGTTTGGTTGCTTGGAATAGTCTTCGTTCGTATCCGTTCGTCGAATAAATGTCCAGATCCTGCACCCAGCTGTTCCGATAGGACTTCGGCATGTAGAAATGGCCCATGCCGCTCCATCTCGTATTACGCGGCGCTTCCCCTTCTTTCTGCGGGATGCTGGCGAATTGGGCAGGAATATGGGGATCCAGAGCCTTCTCCCCCTGCTCCGGCTTTCTCCAATCGATGCCTTCCTTGCCGACCTCCGCATTTGCTTGACCTTCCGGGGTGTAGAGATAATCCGCGATGCGGATGAGCGCAATGCGCGCTTCCGGACTTGCTTTGTCCGTAATGACAAATTTGGCGCCCGGCATGATGCCGGATGGATAGAATACCGCGTACGATGCATGCGGCCCCTGAAGAGGCGGGACCGGCACGTAATCACTTCCCCGCTTATTGCCAGATCCGGTATTCACGAATATCGCGGGATGCATGGCCGTTCCAGCGCCTAAAATTTGCGCCTCTTCATTCTCTCCAAGTTTCAAGAAAGCATCTGCGTTCTGGGTAAAGGCGCCTATATCGATAAGTCCCTCGTCATATAAGGATTTGACGTACTTCAGCCCCTCCCGCCATTCGGGTTTGGCTGCCGCCAGGCTGATATTGCCCTCCGCCACGTTCAAATACGTCCGGTCGTCGTCGTAGACAAACCCGTTCATTAAGTACGGCAGGACGCGCACGCCAAATTCCTCGGTTGAGCCGCTTAGCGGAACCTCATCCTGCAGCCCGTTGCCATTCGGGTCGCCGTTCTTGAACGCCCGAAGCACCTCGCGCAATTGCTCGGTTGTTTGCGGTAGATCAAGTCCAAGCTTCTTCACCCATTTGTCGTTCATCCAGAGCTTATACGGATACGAACAGTGAAAGCAGTCGCTGTAGGCTCCAAGTCCGTATATATTGCCATCCGGCGCGGTATTGAGCGCGCGCAGCTCGGGCTCACGCTCGAAGGCCTCCTTAATATGCGGTGCATACTGGTCAATCAGATCATTAAGCGGATAAAATATGCCTTCCTTGCCGTAACGAATGACGTCCGCCTGCGAGAATTGATCAATATAGCTTGTTAATATATAAGCATTGGGATAATGGCCGTTCGCAAGAGAGATTTGCCGCTTCTCCTTGGCCCCTTCGTACGGAATCGTCTTCCAGTCAAAGGAGACGTTAAACTTCTGCTCCAGCAGACGCGAGAACTCGTTGGTTTTCAAGTTCTGGCCAACGTCTTGCTGCGCGAAGATGCTGATGCGAAGCGGTTTGTCCGCTTCATCGCCTTTGCGGTCCAACGTATCACAAGCAGGCAGAGCCAGAAGGACAAAGCAAAGCAATAAGGCAACCCAGCCAAGCCGAGTAAGCTTGTTCAACGTAATTCCTCCTTCACTACTCCGCGATCTGCCTATAGGAGCTCGGCGATACTCCCGTTACGCGTTTGAATGCTCTGCGGAACGAGTGCGAGCTGTTATAGCCGGCGCGGGATGAAATTTCATCAACTGTGTAACGGTTCTCGCGCAGCAGCGCAATGGCGTGCTCCATCCGTACCTGCTCCAAGTAATCGGACAAATTCGAGCCTGTCACTTCCTTGAATAGCTGAGAGATGTATTTTTCCGGCCGCTCCACCTCTTCCGCTACCCGGTACAGCGTTAGATCGGAGTCCGAGAAATGCTGGGAGATATAAGCTTTAATTGCCTCGATAATCCGCGTATGGCCGTCATTCTTGCGGCTCACGACGACGGAGCACATCGATTGTGCGATTTCCTCAATCTCATTCTGGAACGACCGCTTGTCGGCGGCTTGAATCGCAATGATCTGGTCCTTGAGCTGCTCGAACATGCCGGATTCCATAAATAGCTTCTGATCCAGCAGCTTCAGCAGCGTTCCCTTCAGCTCGCCGACGAGCTGCTGCCACATCTCTACCGACAGCTCGCGCTGCTCGGTATTAAGCGACAGCACGGAACGGACCAAGCGTCTGGCCTCTTCCGATTCGCCCGCGCGGATCGTGCCGATCAAGCGCAGCTCCATGTCGAGCGGATAATAATAGGTAGCGGTCTCGAGCCGGATTTCATCAAACCAGACGACCCCTTTGCGGTCGGCGTGCAAGGCGTGATCCATTGTCTGCTTCGCCTGTTCGTAGGAGACGTTGACCTCTGTTTCCGATTCAAACGAACCGCCGAGAGCGGCTGTGAAGGATATGCGGTATTCGTCAAACGCATGCCGCAGCAGCTGATCGAGCAGGCTTGCGATATCTTCGCGTTCCAGCGCGTTGCCGGTCTCCGCTTCCTTGGCCGCAAACACGATGACAATCCGATCAGAGCCCCAATCGGTGGTTAACGTAAAGCCGGCAATGTCGAGCAGCGCTTGCTTCAGAAGCAGCCTTGCGGCATGCAGCTCGTTTAACACCTCTACGCTGTCCATACCCGTATAGCCCTGGATATGCAAAATGCATACGTAGCCGGAGTGACCGTAAATCCCCGTGTTCGCCTGAGATGCTGCCGCAAAAATCTCTTCGCGGGATTGCAGTTCTCCGGAGAGAAGCCGTTTAAGGAAAGCGTCACGGATGAGCGGAAGCTGCCGGCGCAGCTCGGATTCCAGCTGATTGCTGCTTCGGATCATCTCCGCAATATTACCGTGCAGGAAGTCATACTCATTCCTTCCCGTCGTCTCGTCCTTGCCGAATTGTTCCTTGACGACGGACACGAGCTTATGAATCGGAACGCTGTTGCGGTAAGCAAGCAGCAACCCGACGAGCAGACCAACGGCAATGGCAATGCCGGTGAACGTCCAGGTCATGAACTTGATCTGGTTCGCATATTCGAGCAAGGCATGCCTCGGAATCCCGGAACGGTACACCCAGCCGTTCGTATCCGAGTGAATGGTAATGACGAGATCGTCATTGTAGAACTGGCTTGTTTTGCTCTCGTCGAAGCTTGTATCCTTGGCCAGCGCCTTCATGTCAGGTACGCCGCTGCCAAGCGATGCGATCGGCCTGCCGCTTGCGTCGCTGATCTGCGTCCAGCCGCCGTATTTGTCCGTGATCCCCGTTAAGAGATTCGTAATCGTATTCTCGTCAATCATAACAACGGCGACAGCCGGAGACGAACCGCTGAAGCTGTCCAAAGGGAAGGATTGCATATACGTCACGACCGAGGTCGTTGTTCCCTTGTTGTAGAATTTACGCAAAGGCATGATTTCGCTGCGATGCGTCTTGCCGAGAATAGACTGCTTCCATTCAGCTAGGGATTGATCCTCGTAACGGAAATTGTCGTAGAAATGCTCGGGCCTGACATAAGCGGAGCCCGGCGTAAGGATAACGTTGTAATTGCCCAGATAAATATAAAACTGCTGAAGAAAATCGTTGGTCTGTCCGAACGTCAATACGCTTCGCAGCATTTTCCATATGCCGTACACATTCGTTTGTTCCCCGTTATTCTTCTCGTTCATCAGAACGTTCAAATCCGGATTAATTGCCAGCTGCCTCGTGAAGCCCTCGACCTCCGCCATCCGTCTCTCAAGCAGCTCCTTGCTCTTCTGCAGCTGCATCACGCTATTCTCGATGGACAGCTTCTGCGTGACCGAAATGGAGGTACGATAAGAGATGAATCCGGCTATGCTGGGAATGATTAAAATAATGATGTACGACACCAGGAAGCTTCTGAATACGCTGGAATACTTTTTCATTCGCTCCCTCCCCTCTCTTTAATGATGGCAACGCTTTCAATCTCTCTGTTTCTATTATCGTATAAAATCCCTTTCTCCGCACTTTATTTCGTATAACGGACAAAGGAAAAGCAACCGAAGGATGGATTCCCCCAGTCGCTTATCGTCTTTCTATTGCTCCAAGCTCGCTTTTCTTGTGAATATCATAACATTGGAAATAGATATTCGTATTTGGATATACATCCATAAATTTGACGATTAATCCGGTAAAGGCAGAAGTCTGGACAGGCAATTCCCCATGAACAAGCTACCTCTTTTTATCAAATTTGTGTGAGATTAGTCCATAGCCAACACCGTATAAGAACCCCGAAGAAACAAAAAACGAGTTGAATAGCTGAGCTTCGGGAGAGAAAAGGCTGCCGTCTCCAGCTGAACTTATGATGAACATTGTGGGCAAGGCGAATAAGGCTGCACAGCAAATCGGATAACATCTGAGCTTACGCCTTCCCCTTTGGAAATTGCAGTCCTAACAATTGTAGCACCCCGTCAAGCCATGCTTATAAAAATAAAAGAGAGCAAAAACCGCGCGGCGGTCTGCTCCCTTTCCTAATCTTCATGATTGGAACTATATGCGATCAATTTCTTTATTAAACCAATGAATATAGCCGCAACGGTCACAAGTCAATGTATTCGCGGAACGATTAGCAAAATCAAGGTTAAGGAAGCTCATCAGCGATGTATTTAATAGTGCGTAACCGTGCTTGAATTGATTGTGATAACAATGAACGCAGGTAATAGCAATTCCATTGGTGCTGTACTGACCCGGTCCTTTTGCTTCTTTCAGGTTTTTGGCAAACAACTTAAAAAATCTCTTCGCTCCACTCGGCATCTCCCAAACTCCTATCTTCGACTTTTCCCCCTAAAAATAACGGTAATCGCAGTTTCATAAGGCTGGCGACTAGCGATTCATTTTCCGCCCTCTTATTTGAGAGCGGCTTTAATATGTTGATTCAGCGTTGACACATCGGCAAGTGATGCGGGTTGGTCCGACAAGCTGAAGCTTTGTTTCAGCTTCGCTATGCGATATACGCTGGCATCTATAACGGACTGCGGAATTTTGCCGCTTTTCGCCGCGGTTGTTAGAGCTTGAACCACGGATTGCTGCTGCTTCAAATCATGCCCGACAAGAATGATATCCGCACCGGCCAATACCGATTGTACCGATGCGGGACCTATTGCTTTAACCTTTCCTACGGCTCCCATCGTCATGTCGTCCGTGATGACAACCCCGTTGAATTTCAGCTCCCCTCTAAGAAGCTTCTGGATGACAGTGCGGGACATCGAAGCCGGCGTATTCGGATCAAGCTTAGTCATTAGGATGTGAGCGACCATTACCACGGGCGCGCCTTCTTTTATCGCCGATTGAAACGGCACAAATTCAATGGCTCGAAGCCGTTTGAGATCATGGTTTACTATGGGCAGCCCGAGATGAGAATCAACGGATGTATCGCCATGTCCGGGAAAATGTTTTACGACGGGTATAATCCCCTGCGACTTGATCCCAAGCATCTCCTGCACGCCCATGCTGCTTACTAATTTGGCTGTGGTACCGAAGGACCGGTCTCCTATGACCGGATTTTTGGGGTTCGTATTGATATCAAGCACCGGCGCGAAATCGGTATTTAGTCCAATTGCTTTTATCGCTTCGCCTAATGCAGCGCCTACATTGTAAGCATATTTGGGATCGTTTGTATGACCGACGGACTTACTGGCCGGAAACGCCGTTATTTCCTTCGGCAGACGAGAAACCCGTCCTCCCTCCTGGTCCGTGCTTAAGAGAAGCGGCAGCTTTCCGCCCGCGTCGCGATTGATCCGCTTAAGACTATTAACAAGCTTGCTTGTCTGGGACGCGGTCTTGATATTATCGCCGTACAAAATAATTCCGCCTACCCGGCTTTCCTTGATAAGCGAGCTGATGTCCGGCTGTACTTCTGTGCCGTCCATTCCTACCAACACCATTTGGCCAATCTTCTCGGTCAAGCTCATGGATGCAACGAGGTCGGCTGTCGGATCTTCTGCAGGCGACTCGTGGTCAATCTGCTGCGGAGCGCTTGATGAAGGGCTTTTTGTTGTTGTTGGAGCAGCCGGCTCTGACTGCTTAATGCTGCAGCCGCCAAGTACGAAGAGTAAAAGTGCCGTTGTGCATGCGATATAGAGTTGAAGGAATCTCATATTAACCTCCTATCATAGTAATGGATTGTGTCACGGGATTTAGGCAAACATGAGAGTATTATGTACCTTCCGGAAGCGAGCTTATACGTAGTTATTCTTCGTTGTCCTCATTACCATGTTCTATGCGGTAATGGCTTTATCCTCCCATAAGCTTACGATTAGCTTATTAATGAAAACAACCGTGCCCCGGCACGGTTGTTTGAACTTATATTTATGACTTCATAATCGTTAATTATCGGCTTTCGGTGTTAAGTGGATCGTTTCCTCCACTGGATAAAAGGCATGTACATCAACGTAAATAGGATAAGAGCAATGATTTCTTCCACTGCCAAATAATACGGGTACGGCCCCAACCAATCTAATAGGGACGCGCCTTCCGGCTTAAACCTAAGGAACATGTAGTTGGCATCCAGCCAATAATTCGTGCCACCTACAACGACTAGAAGTATGTTCAGAAATATCATCGTCATCCAGACGGACTTCCAAGTCGGACGGAAACGTTCGATCCATGTCATGTAGAGAGGGGCAAGAATAATCGCGATATGAACGATGAAGAAGTGAAAAAACCGGAAATGCGGAAACGGATAATCTAAATCCGGCGTTAACATCGCTTGCATCGCGCCGCCGATACCCGCGAAAAACACGATCTGATACAGCAGGCGGCTTCGCGTAAGCAGCATGATGATGGCAAGCAGCTGCGATATACTGCAGAGCTCAAGCGGAAGCGTGTATTGAACATCCCATAATTCTTGGACCGCATACCAGTAATACAGGACAATCTGAGGTATGAGTAGTCCTAAGAGTAGACTGTACCGGATAATTGCTTTTACGGGAGTATGGCTGCGAATTCCAGATCGAAAGAAATACAGCAGGAGCGCCAATAAGACCAAGCCGGCAATCATCGCTAGATGTGAAGCAGAGTATGGCATGAAACTTTCTTCCGCATGCCGGGTGAAAAACGAAGGCAATTCATTCCCTCCCTTCTGCAGCCATGTCTCCATGAGATAACTTCACAAAGTGCGTATCCTGCTTTGCACCAACCGAAACGGAAAATCCGATAGATTGATAAAATAAATCCGCATCCGGATTATCCGTTCTTAATACTAGAATCTGAAAGCTATCTTTGGCTTCCGCAATAACGGATTCCATCAGCATGCGTCCTATTCCGAATCGCCGAACACTGGGCAGAACGTAAAGCCGACGAACGCGACCAACTCTGCTATCACTTGAGTAAGGGTCTTGATTCAATCCGCAAATCCCTACAATTTCGCCGTGTTGGATTGCGATGAAGAGTGCTTCTCCTTCTTTGTCGAATCTATTGGTACCGGCTTCGTAATCGTTCGCCAGCCGTAGCACGTGACGAAATCCTTCGCCCGTACTTTCATCCACCAGACGCTTTAAATTCTCAACGATTAGAGGCGCAGCCTTCGTGATATGAAGCTCATTCAACGGAATCCCCCCTGTTTCTATATCGTGCATTCAGTCCCCTTAAATTCAATTAGACAACAATCGTAAGGTTCCTGCCACATGAATTAGAATGCGAAGCGACTTGAAGCATACTTTCCTTCCAAAGTATGCTTCTTCGGCGTTTGGGTATAGTATCAAGAAACCCAAAACATTTCCAGTGGTAGGTGACAAGATTGCCAAAGCCATCGAATGAAGGCGTCACTTCGCAAGTGAATCCTGCTCGGACGGTCAGTTCTTCCCTGAAAGACAACGAACAAACGCTGATATCCATATTTGAGCACTGCTCTGATATCGTCTTCCGCCGTGTAACCCTGCGCGATGACGCCAAGCTTCTATTGCTGTATGTCGACGGCATGATCGATAAAGATCTTGTCCAGAACACAATCCTTAAACCTTTGCTATATGAAGGAGTACCCCAAGGACTCGGGGTACTTAGCAGCCTGGCCCAAATGTGCGAAATGGAACTTGTTGCAGCATTGCAGACCCAGAAGGTATCCACATTCGAAGAAGCCGCAGACCTTATTCTAAAAGGAAATGTTGCGTTCCTGGCGGATGGTGAAGCTTCCGTCCTTCTGGCTGATGTCTCTCAGTACGAAACAAGGTCCATTGAAGAGCCTTCAACCGAAGCAGCCCTTCGCGGAACCCGCGAAAGCTTTACCGAGCTGCTGCGGACGAATACGACACTGCTACGGCGGATTATCGTGACGACGGATCTTAAGATGGAACCCTTTGAAATCGGCAAATTTACGAAAACCGAGGTTGTTCTCGCTTATATCAAAGGGATTGCAACTCCTGATCTGATTAATGAAGTAAGGACAAGAATCGCGGGAATCGATATACAAAGCGTTCTGGAATCCGGCTATATCGAGGAATATATCGAAGACAGCAGTTATTCGCCGTTTCCGCAAATGCAGAGTACCGAGCGGGCAGATGTTGTGGCCGCGGGACTGCTGGAAGGGAGAATAGCCGTTTTTGTTAACGGAACTCCAATCGTACTTGTCGTGCCCATGACGTTCTGGGACGGTCTTCAAGCACCGGATGATTACTATGAACGTTTCTTATACGTAACCATGAACCGGTGGATCCGTTATTTGTTCGCTCTTTTTTCCATTCTCTTTCCTTCCGTTTATATTGCGCTGACCACGTATCATCCCGAAATGATGCCCCCGAAACTCATGATGAGCATCACGGGCCTTAGGGAACAATCCCCTTTTCCGACGGTAATCGAGGTGTTTCTGATGGAATTCATGTTCGAAGGCTTAAGGGAAGCCGGGATTCGCCTTCCTCAGCAAATCGGTCCGCTCGTCAGTATTGTGGGAGCCTTGGTAATCGGACAAGCCGCCGTACAAGCGGGAATTATTTCGGCGCCTATCGTAATCGTCGTGTCGGCAGCAGGTATTTCGTCTTTCGTTATTCCGCGTTACCGGTTCGGTTACCCCTTAAGAATGCTGCGTTTCCCATTGCTGGTTTTGTCCGGATTGTTTGGTCTGTTTGGCGTGGCTCTTGGGTTGATTATGATCCTGACTCACCTGATTCAATTAAATCCGCTTGGAACGCCATATCTGGAGCCTATCGCACCGACGAAACAAAACAAGCTGAAGAATGTTTTTCTGAGAAGGCCCAGAAGACGTACAAGCTGACAATTACACCTGAATAGTAAGGCGGGATTAATTGTTGATGAATAAATCACTAATAACCGTTTGTTTGTTGCTCCTGTCTGCCGTGACTAGCGGCTGCTGGAACCTGAAGGAGACCAACCAGCTTGCGATTGTAATTGGCGGCGGACTTGACATTAACCAGGATGGACGGCTGGAAGTAAGCTCCCAGATTGCGATTCCTGCAGGCTTGGGAGGTCCGGATACCGGTCCGAACAAGAAACGAAGCTTTGTGGTCGTCAGCGCAACCGGCAAGGATTTCATGGATGCGGGTCAAAACATTCAGACGCAGCTCTCACGTACCTTGTTCTATGCGCATCGCCAAACGATCTTGATCGGCCAGCGCATGGCGGAGCAAGGCATGAATAAATATTTGGATATGGTCGTGCGCAATCCGAAATCGGAAATGAGATCCGTCATTTTTGTGGTTAAGGACGGTACCGCGAAGGATATCCTTGAAACGGAGCCCGTCTTTGATCCCTTAATAAGCACGGCTTTGGGCAGCGTTCAGATGGCCTTAGGCATGAAGCCCTTTTACTATAGGGAATTTCTTTGCGAATCGCGTCCAAAAGGCGGATCCGTCCTCCTGCCTGCCATCAGCATCCAAGCATCTGCCAAAAGGTTCAATTATGCTGGGGCAGCCGTATTGAACAAGGAGAATGCCCTTAAGCTTGTCGGATTTTTAAAGCCCGAGGAATCCTATTATGCGAATTGGATTAAGGGAAGACAAAGAGCGCTTATCGTATCAACCTCGGGAAAACAAAACAATGGCAGCATCAGCCTAAGAGCGCAAGGTCTCAAGAGTCATATCAAAGTGGTCAAGGACTCGAACGGCATGCGCTTGCATATCCAATTAAGCGGAACCGGAGACATCGTAGAGAACAATTCCTCGCTTGATCCTTCCCTTGCGAAGGATCTTCGAACTATTGAAAAGAACATGAGCAAGGAAGCCGAACAGGCTGTCGTTAAGCTGATCCAAAAAGCACAGAAGCAATACAAAGCCGAATTTTTCGGAATCGCGAGGCATGTTCACAACAAATATCCTCGGGAATGGAAATCTTTGCAGAAGGACTGGAACGAGACGTTCAGCAAGCTTCCCATTACGGTCGAGGTACATCTTCGGTACCAGGATCCGGGGCAAACCAATTCTTCAATATGACGGTCAGTAGGCATGCAGGAAAGGACGGAGGACATGAAAATAACGGGGTGGCAATTATTCTGGATCGTTACAACTGCGGAAGTGGTTATGGCTGTCTGGCTTCGTATCTCGCCTGCCGTGGAGATAGCCAAGCAAGATGCATGGCTGTCCATGCTTATCGCATGCCTGCTTGGCGGAGCCATCACTTATCTGGTCGTCAAAGTCGGGATGCAGCATCCCGGTCAGAGTCTGGCCCAATTCAGCCAAGAGCTTCTTGGGTCATGGCTTGGCAAAATAGTCCCTATCCCCTATTTTACCGCCTGGTTTATTTTATCCGGGGATGTTCTCCGTTCCTTTGCAGACTTTATTCATCTAGTCCTGCTGGACAAAACACCGGTTTGGGTGCTAATGGCCATGATATTGGGAGCCGCGATTTATTTATCGGGTACATGCGGAATTACGGGGATCGGCCGTTTTTGCGAAATCGTCGGACCTCTTACCATCATTACCCTGCTGGTCAGCTTTCTGCTTAATGCAACCAACGCGAGATGGATTGACCTGGTGCCGGTTTTTGGCGACGCAAGCGTGACGGAGATCGTGAAAGCCTCGTTTGCACCAACCTCATTTCTGGCAGAATCGTTTATGGTGCTGGTCCTGCTGTCGTTTGTGTCCAATCCCAAGAATATTATGAAGAAGTCGCTGGCAAGCGTCTGGTTAACCGGAATCTTGCTTGCCGTTTCAACGGTTATGGTGCTGCTGGTGTTTGGTCCTACGTTAGCTCAGGAGCTCAGATTCCCCTATTTCATGCTTGTTCGGTCCATTAACATTTTGAATTTCATTCAGAATCTGGATATTCTCGTCATCTTTATTTGGATATTTGGCGTGTTTGCGAAAATATCGCTGTATCTGTTCATAACGAGTTATGAATTGTCTCAGGTGCTTCGGACCAAGAGATGGAAACCCCTGATCTGGTTCAGCGCTCCGGTCATCTATATCATTGGCATGATTATCCCTAATGAATCCGCAATCATGACGCTGCAGAGATTGTGGGAATTTATCGTAATTCCCGTCTGCGCATTAGCTATTCCGGCA
The DNA here is from genome assembly GCF_023715145.1 of Paenibacillus glycanilyticus. GTDB lineage: Bacteria > Bacillota > Bacilli > Paenibacillales > Paenibacillaceae > Pristimantibacillus > Pristimantibacillus glycanilyticus_A. The sequence goes on from NZ_JAMBNP010000004.1 coordinate 138,515, forward strand.
GCTTTGTGGATCATCACTTCCGCGAAAAGAAGACTGATCAAAGCAGAGTAATCCGGAGAGAACCCAATAACTCCAGTCTCTCCGGATTACTCTGCGAAATGATAGGCGCTTTACCCTAGATATTATTCAATCTTCGTATAGTTAATTAATTCTCATCGCCGGACCAGGAGGCAGTAAGCAGCTTCAGATGGCAAGGTCCCTTGGAGCCATCCGGGCAAGTCGTTCCGGCAGTTGTGTTCCCTAATGCTGTAGCGGGATATGACAGCATTACGGGAATTTGATTCCCGTAGTAATCCTTGTAGATCTGAGTAAACTCACCCTGCTCGGTCGATACTTGCGCGGATCGCATATCAAGCCCATCCATATTGGCGCCGGTACAGTCCGCGCCGCGCAAATCCGCTTCATAGAAGCTGGCGTCAGGGTTAGGCGGCTGCGTAGCCGGAGTCAGCTGCGCTTGCTTAAAGCTTGCGCCGACCAATACGGCGTCGCTGAAATCGCTGCCTGCCAGTTGAGCGTCGTCGAAGTCGGCTTGAATCAATATGGCTTTATTGAATTTGGCCAGATTCATCGTGGCGCCTTTTGCGCTGGCGATACCGTCCGGATCAAGACCGGCATAGGTCATGAACAATGAGCCTGAGAAGTCCACCCCATCGCAAAATGAACCTGTAAGATTCGTGTTGAAGAGGAACGCATCATCTACGACCGCCGCTTCATGCTTGACCGGATCACTTGGAGACGGGGCATTCTCGGATATCAGATAGGCGCTGTCAAGGTTAGCCATTGAGAGATTGGCACCGGTCAATTTGGCCCCTTTCAGCCGGGCATGCGCAAGCTTCGCTTTCTCCAGGTTGGCCTCCTGGAGCTGAATCTCATACATTCGGCTTCCGATAAAGGAAGCGCCTCGAAGATCTTTTTTGCTAAGATCCAATCCATCCGGCAGCAATGCATAATTCGCATTCAAGGCGGCAAAGGCTTCCGGAATATCCGTAATCGCTGCTTCGGACAGATCGAGATATGACCAGTCGCTGCCAAGCAGCTTAAAGGGTACGACCGCCTGGATAAAGGAAGTACGATCCTTCTCGGCTCTGGTGAAGTCCGGCGGATACTGGAAGGATACTTGCGTCAGGTTACAATGGTCAAACCGGGTATTGTGCATAATCGCACCGTCAAGCTTCGTGTTCACAAGGGATGCGCCGGTGAAGTCCGCTCCAGACAAGTCCGCTCCGCTTAGGTTTGCTCCGTCCAATATCGCGCCGCTCAGGTTCGCGTTCGTCAGATTAGACTTGGACAAATCGACACCCCTCAGATTGGCTTTAATCAGCTTGGCATGGGATAGCTGAGACGGTGAAGGCAGGATCTTTGTTAGATCGGTTCCGCTGAAATCGGCATACGCGAAATTGGCACCGTTCAGGGATAGACCGTCAAAATTGGCTTGCTGTAGATCGGCATTGACGAACTGTGCGTTATGAAAGGATTGCACCTTGGTGAAGGTTGCTCCTCTAAAGATAGCATTCGTAAGATCTGCATTATCTAGGTTCAGACCGGATAAATCTGCGCCGGACAGATCCAAGTCCCGCGCGGAGTTCGTAATAATCAAGATAGGCAACAGATTGCCGCCTACCTTGAATAACGACTCTTCCTTCATCTCTAAAGTGCCATTCCCATATCCCCAATTGACGGGATACCAGCCTCCCTGGACGGATTGAATATATTTCCCGGCGAAAGGCCCTGCTGCACATTGGAAAGATACCTGTCCATGGCCTCGATTAATAAGCCGAAACTTTTGTTCATCCCCTATATGGTCGGACGTAAAATTATGGTCGATATTATTCCACAACATCATCGCGTCATTATAATGACTGTTCCAATACCAGTTCGTTTCCGGATCCTGAAGAGCGATCAAGCTGCCGCCCAAGTTATAAATATTAAATTCATGACTACTTCCACCACCGATGCCAACGATGGCTAATCCGCCCGCATAACCTAATTCATGATAATAGCACCCTACATACCCGAGCGTGTCTGTGTTGAAGGTCCACTTTGTAATAGGATTCATTGGATTCCGTCCTTTCTTGGCGTGCTCGGGGTCCATTCGCTGACCGAAGGCTCCGTGCGCCCTTCTGGAGAGCTGATTTGTTGGAAATTCAAGGTATACAGATTGCGCCAGAGATCAACGGCCATCGACGCAGCGACCAATCCCTTCTGTGTAACTAAATGGCTTCCGGCAGGCGTGTAAATATCCAGGTAGTACTGATCTGCTTCATAACCGTTTCCATACTGGCTTAATACATAGATGTGTCCTTGAATTTCTACGCTCATGGCGAGATAATTCACATCCTGCGTTGCGTCGTGATTCACCAGATTGATCCAATACGGATACGCGGGATCGACAAAAGCGGCTACCGGATGGCCCCCGCGGCTGAATGCCTGGATACGCTGGTTGCCCTTCTCTAAGACATATACCGTCTGATTCGGAGCGATGGCAACGAGTTCCGGCTGCAGAAGAAGTCCCTCCCGCGTGCCTGGTCCTAGCGTAATCATTGCCCATGGCGCTTGGTCTTCCGATTGGCTGCTCGAAGGGATCTGCAAAATCTGCATGACGGGATATGCGGGATTGACAGCAATAACGTATCCATTCGAATGGTAGGCCATCGATGCCGGGTTCAGATTGAAACGTCCCCAGCTCTCTTTCTCGGTTAAGTTGAATTCCCGACTCGGACTATTCTGCGGAACCGAAGGGTCATTGACCGGCTTAATTCGCCGGAGATGGTACCCATTCTCGGAATCTCCGGTTGGGTCCAAGTAAAAATATTCGGCAGATCCGCTTTCCGTTCCCAACTGCGGATAAGCGAGCAGCGGGGCTTTATTATAGCCTTTGGGCGTATTCATCACGCCTGCGTTCGGATTCGGGCCATAGGAGATATTCTTGAAAGCGTACAGCTGCAGATTGTCTCCGTTGTCACCGTCGACCGGCGGGATATTCATGCCGGAAGCTTGCCAAGCATAGCCTAGCAGCCCCATATTAGAATTTAGCGTCAACCCGGCAAGATTCTCAAGCACATGTCCGCTCCCTCCTGTTCCGAGGTTTTCGGCGGTTTCTGATGGAGGTTCGGCTGTATGCTGCCACGAATATTGGCCATTCTGCTGGACCAGCAGCTGGCTATGCTGGTAGGTCATCTGTTCATTAAGCGGATACAGCATCTGTTTTACGTTCACGGAAGCAAGCAATTGTCCTTTGCCTGGCGTAAGCAAATTATCCAATTGTTCCGTTTTCCCCCCGCCGACAAGCCATCCTTCCTTGGAGTATACGGCAGCCAGAAAAGTAACTTTTCCTCCGACGGGAACATCCTTAAGCTCGAACGAGATACTGGCTACCTTCGAGTCTTGAATATCGCCTCTGTATGTACGAGTTGTATTGTCGCTATATTGCGCCGTTACGATATAATAGGCCGCGGTAGCCGCGAATTCGGGCTGCGCTCCGTCGTCTGCTGCCGCTAGCAGAGAGATTGTTGCATCCATCGTCACGGTCAATTCAAAATCAACCACTCGCGGAGAAGCTATAACTTCGCCAACGGTTTGAGCTAATTGAGCGACAGTTCCTTCAAGCGCCAAAGCTTTCAGTCCCCAGCCTACGACGGGAATAGCTTCTTCGACTTCCTCTGCCGACAAAATCGCAGCGAGCTCTGCTGCAAATTCGGACCCTGTGAGAAGCGTGGAGACAATCCTGTCCGCAAGCGAGGCGATCATGTTTTTTACATCGTTGCCGGTATTGCTAGAGTCGTTGATGATATCCTTGACGATTGTATAGATGGAATAAACCGTAGGAGCGATAAATTTGACTTTCTTGAAGAGCGTGTCGAACATCTTGCTGCTCTCGGTGCCAACCGTCAAAATCAAGGACACGGTCGGGATGACCAATTCCATCAGCGAAGTCGCCCCAATACCGATCCAAGCCGCGTTCGGATCCGCATCGGAATGCGAGTTGCCGTTGCCGAGACTTCCGATGGATAGACGGAGTTTGCCGATCGGATCAGCGGTTGGCAGCTGGAATGAGAACAAAGAAGAAGCTTCCGTGACAGGAATGCCGAGAAAAGTCCCCTCTGCGCTGACATTGCCTATGAACTTGAGCGACTTGGTTCCAAGCAGAAGCTGCTCCGCCTCGCCTAATGCATCCATCCATTCCTTCACTTCGAGAAGGTTTTCTCCGCGCAGCAACGCAAGTAAAGCATCGTCATTCATCTCAATGGGAGTGACGCCATCCCCCTTATAGAAAGTCGCGTAGACAGACATGTGCCGGATGAATGAATTGGTAACCTTCAGATCAAGCTCGAATGAATCGGTCAGCTTCTCAACCGCTACTGAAACGCCGTATTGAGGACCGCCATCCTTCAGATTATAATGATATCCGCTCTGACTAACTGCCGAGACAGCCGTATTCCCCTGATTCGTTGCAATGTGGCTGATTCCCGGCTGCACATTCCAACGGACGCCGCGCAAGGTAGCATCGCTGTAAATCTTGCTTTTGATGCTAGCCGAAGCACCTGCGGTAAGATTCAACAAGAAGGGGTGAAGCTCATAGGCGTAGAATGGCTTTCCTTCCTTATCCAGAACCGGCTGACCATTGTCATCCGTTATGACCGTTGGCGTATTCCAGCCGTCCTTCAGCTGCTCGATAATGAACACCATTTGGCTAAGCTCGTCGGAATTATCCATATGCTTCAATACGGTATCCGAGTGATCTGGCGTTAGCACGGTAATGCTTGGGTTGAGAAACAAGATGGATTTTGCCGTATCGGCCGCAGAAAACACCTTCCCGCTGGTGGATGTGGAGATGGCGGCTGCCTTAAGCGTGGGGATGCCTTGATGGTCAGGTGGACCAAAGACTCGAATGAACTGAACCTTGGAACTGTCGTGTGGTACGGAGACGCAATAATGCGTGGGATGAGAGTCTTTCGGCTCGGACAAAAAGCCGCTCTCGCTCAAAGAATCGAAATTATGTCTTACCAGTGGATACGATGTGCCGCCTGCTCTTAGAATTAGAGGCTCATCCTGTCCCGTTTCACCCAGAAATCGCAGATCATAATGCACATTGAGATTTCTGACTGTCGGCTCTCTCAGTAACATAAATTACCCCTTTCGATATTAGCTTTGCTGGTAACGTTATCCAGCTACCCGCATGCTCATTATAGTCAATGCCATGAACATATGAAATAAGTCTCTGGAACTACCGAATTCGCTTTGTTTATTTTCATAAAAATGTAAATTATAAGAAAAATAAAGAAGCCGCCGTATATATGCGGCTTCTGTTATATGGATATTATTGTATGCATAGAGGAAGCGTTACCCACAAACGCTCAAGGCTTTGTCCGTTCGTACTTCTTAAACGATGTTTCTTGCGGGGCCGGCACAAAAAGAAAACCGCAAGCGGCTCTCGCCGCTTGCGGTCCAAACAAACATCTATTTACTGAATCGGCGCCAGATTAGCCCCGCCGATCACGGAATAGGAGGAGCTGCCAGGCGTTTTCCAGCCAACCGCGACATGGTCGCCGCCGCCCTCTTCCTTATGAAGCACCTCGACGTAGTAACGCTGGCCGGCTGTCAGCGTGATTTGACCGGACTGTTGGCCCGAATTTTGCGTCCAGCTCAGTTCGTTCACCCAATCGACGACTTCTCCGATTTGTGCTTTGTTCGCCGGATTATCGTTCGTGCTGAGGTACAGCACGCTGTTGTTATCTCCCGCTATTGAGAATTGGTACGTGCCCGACACTGTAGGCACGATATAGCCGCGGATCCGCGTGCCGTAATTGTCGCCCCAGTTCGAAGGTGCCTGGAAGCTCGTCAGCGAGCTGGTGCCCGTCGGAGCTGTGCCTGTCGGAATGCTGGCAATTGTACTGCCCGTTATATTCGTCCAATACTCGCGCGTAATAGATCCTGTAGGCGTTGGACCGCTCGACGCGTTAGTCGTTACGCTTAGCGCGGAACTAGCCGCCGAAACATTGCCCGCCGCATCCTTCGCCTTCACCGTAAAGCTATATGCCGTGCTCGGAGACAGACCCGTTACGTTTAGCGTAGTTGCTCCTGTAGTCGTGCCGGCAAGAGTTGAACCGTTATACACCTCATATCCGGTTACGCCAACATTGTCGGTCGAAGCTGTCCAGGACAGGTTAACGCTGGTCGATGTCTTCGATGGCGAAGAAAGTCCGGTAGGAGCCGTAGGTGCCTGTGTATCCCCTGCTGCCGCATTAGTCGTTACGCTCAGCGCGGAGCTGGCCGCCGAAGCGTTGCCCGCCGCGTCCTTCGCCTTCACCGTAAAGCTGTACGCCGTGCTTGGGGAAAGCCCCGTTACGTTGAACGAAGTCGCTCCTGTAGTCGAACCGGCAAGCGTACCGCCATTGTAAATCTCGTAACCCGTCACGCCGACGTTATCCGTCGAAGGGCTCCAGGACAGGTTGACGCTGGTCGACGTTTTCGATGGCGAAGTAAGTCCTGCCGGAGCAGTCGGTGCTTGCGTATCTCCACCACCGCCGCCAACCGCCATGTTCACGTCGCAAGTTTTATATTGACCCGGCGCCGGATCGCCAAAAGTGTTGTTGCTGCACATAACTCCGTTCGTGTACGTGCCATAATTGTAAAGGCCAGCTGCGCCGTAACGAACTTCCTTTGTGCCCGTGAAGCTGCACTGGTTGTTCTCGCCAGCGCAAGGGACCCATACAGGCGTTGGGATCGAGCTTGTCGTGACGCTGATTGCGCTGCTCTGAGCCGATGTGTTGCCGGATGCGTCCTTTGCTCTCACGGTGAAGCTGTAAGCTGTATTCGAGGTCAAGCCGCTCACCGTAAACGAAGTTGTCGTCGAACCTACTGTCGAACCGGCAAGCACGCCGTCTTTGTAGACGTCATAACCGGCAATGCCGATATTGTCCGTAGAAGCAGACCAAGTCAGCGTAACGCTTGTATCGGTCTTCGATGGGGATGTCAAATTCGTTGGTGTCGTCGGAGCCGTCGTATCCGGCGGGCCAGCGATAACCGTAATCGTCTGCTCCTTCACGCTGGCACGGCCGCCGTTATCCCATACGCCGAGAATGACCTGGTACGTACCCGGCTTCTGGTACGTATACGTCGGGCTGGCTGTCGTAACCGGCAAGCCTTCGCCGAGATCCCACAGATTCTCGACAATCGTACCGTTATCCGTCGATGTGTTCGTAAACGTCACGGATTGGCCCAGTTGTACAGTCAGCGGAGCCGTGAAGTTCGCGACCGGCTTCGGATCGCTGAAGCCTCTGCTTGTAAGCTGCGTGTTTGTACCGTTGCCGCTGACCGTATTGTTGCTCCACTCCAGATGCGATGCGGAGGACGGATACTGGTCGATTGACGGACCGCCGTTATTTGTGATCGTGTTATTGATGAAGCTGAGGCGATCGGTTCCGCCGGCAGTCGTAATTTCGATCGCTTTGCGTCCGTTGTTTGTAATCGTGTTGCTGTCGAACGTAATATTTTGCGTATTGCCGTGAATGCGGATCGCGTTGCCGTCATAGCCCGGATAGGCTGCAGCCGGATGGCCGGAGGCTCCGTTTTTGATGGTGTTTTTGTAGAAATATTGGAACTGCTCCGTCTGTCCCGTACCCTCGCCTTGCAGCTGCATGCCCCACATGACCATGTTCTGGACGGTGTTATAGTTCCAGAGCTGGTATCCGGTACCCGGCGATTGCTGCATGCCGACCTGCTGGCCGCCGTCGACCATATTTCCGGATGTGACGCCGTGGTCGACCATCACTTCGAGGCCCATATTGCCTACGGTTGTGCTCGAACCTACATAGTTGTTGCGGACTGCGATATAAGCGGAACGCACCGTGCTGATCCAGTGGTCAACCGTATTGTTCTCGACCAGGGAATAGTCCACGTTGGTATGTAGCTCGATGCCAAGTCCCTCCATCTGCTGGCCGGTGCCGGTTACCGTGTTGCCCCGGACGATTGCGTAAGGGCTGTCGTCATTGACGAAGATGCCGCCGCGTCCCGTGTCCGCGACGTAGTTATTTTCGATCAGGGAATGATCCGAACCCCAGCCTACGCGCACGCCGCCGCCCCAATCCGAATTGACGCCAATGTTCGTAACCACGTTGTCTTTGATCGTCAGATTATCCGTGTTAATCCCGTATAACGCGAACGGGCCGAAGCCGGAGGACATGCCGAAATCTTTGACCTTGAGATTCAGCATTTTGTTGCCGCTGCCGTTCTCCGAGACAACCGCGGATTGCGGAACCGTGCTGTTATTTGCGTCAAGGGTCATCGAGGAAACTTCCGCGCCGGATAAGTTATAGAGCGAGAAGAATGTATTGGCTGTTGAAGAATTGTATTCGATAATCGTGTTGTCCCGGCTTTGGCCCGTAATTTTGACGCCGGACTTACCGCTAACCGCGCTTCCCAGATAATACGTACCGTTTGGAATAAATACCGTGTCGCCGCTGGCCGCCGCATTAACCGCCGCTTGGAAAGCTGCGCTGTCATCGCCCGTGTCGGTGCCGTTCGCGCCGTACGAGGTTACGTTCAAGGATGCCGCATAAGCAGGCATCGCAGGAATGACGGGCAGCAGCAGGGCTGTAGCGCATAAGATGCTTACGATTTTTTTGTTAGTCTTGGAAGTCCTTAATGACTTCACTAGTTTCATGAGTTCACTCTCGCTTTCTTCCTTGGAATAATGGATGACTTGCTATTCTGGCTTACCCGCATAGAAGTTCCTTTCCATGGCACTTGCCGGTATGGACCATGCCTCACCTCCTTTCAAAAATGAACAAGGAATCAAGGGCCGCCCCGGTAGGACACGGCCGCCTTGACCAGCCATATCGTTGAAATCGTTCGAAGAGTCTTTAGTTCGACACGTCTTTATTCTCCGCTTCCGTATACGATGCGGGCATTTCCCCAATCCGCATGATCCCAATCGGTGCCGTTGCCGCCGTTAGTCACGACCAGCTTCAGCACCTGCGCGCCGCCGATATCCAGATCAATCGATGCTGTCTCGGAATCCGCGGTCATGACGCCGCTGTCGTAAGCAAGCACGCCGTCCAGCCATACCTCGAAGCTGACCGCGCCATTGCCGTATGTTTCGTCATCTACCCCAACCACGGCGAGGAAACGGCTGTAAGCTCCGCCAACCGTATAGACGATTTCCGAGGCTGCGTGCGTCCCCAGTCCTTTGGCGTACTCAACGCCGTTAAGCGTGATCGGCCTGCCATCGGAGGATTTGTCGCGCATGATGCTGCCCCAGCCCGCCGATCCGCTGTCCCATGCATAATCGCTCAAATAGACGTCGGCTTCAGGCGCGGATTGAACGGCCGTTGCCGGATCACTGGCTTCTGAACGGTTGCCGGCGGCATCCTTTGCCTTCACCGTGAACGTATTCGGCGTTCCCGGCAGCAAGCCCGTTGCTTCATATGCCGTTCCGGATGTTGTGCCGATCAGAATGCCGCCGCGAAATACTTCATAGCCCGTAACTCCTTTATTGTCCGTCGATGCCGACCAGGTCAGGCTGGCAGTAGTAGCGCCGCTTACTGCAGCGGTCATACCGGCTGGCTTGCCTGGAGGCTCAGCATCCGGTGCTTCGGTCGCAACACGAAGAGACGCGCTTGGTGCAGAAACGTTGCCCGCGGCATCTTTCGCGCGAAGCGTAATGCCGTAAGTCGTCAGCGGCGACAGTCCTGTCACGAGGTACGACGTTTCACCCGGAGCGGTAGAGCCGGCAAGCGTTCCGTCCACGAACACATCGTAGCTGACCACCCCTACGTTATCCTCTGCTGGATTCCAGCTCAGCGCGATTGATTCATCGGTTTGCAGTGGCGAGACGAGACCGCTTGGAGCCGATGGTGCTTGCGTATCCGGTTTCCCTGGGCGCACGAGTACAAGTCGTTCCTTGAGGCTGGATCGTCCCTCGTTATCCCAGACGACCAGCGTCACCCGATAAGCGCCTAGCCTGTCGTACACGTAGGTTGGTTTTACGCTTGCGCTCGGCAATCCGGCGCCAAAGTCCCATAGCTGATGCGAGATCGAGCCGTTGTCCTTAGATTTGTTCACGAATGTGACCGGCTCTCCAACGCGCACAATGGCAGGCGCTTCGAAATCCGCCGTTGGCTTCGGATTGGAGAAGCCGCGCGATGACGGCTGCGCGTTGCTGCCGTTTCGGAGCACGGTATTCCCTTTCCACTCCAGGTGTCCGGCCGAAGCAGGGTAAGGATCGACGGCGACGCCTTTGTTGCCCGTAATGATGTTATTTGTGAAGCTCAGCCGGTCGACGCCCGCCGCTCCCGTGAATTCGATGCCTTTACGCCCGTTGCCGGCGATTAAGTTGCTGTCGAACGTCAGGTTTTGAGAGCTGCCGTGAATGCGCACGCCGTTCCCGTCATAACCCGGATAAGCCGCGGCGGGATTGCCCTCCTGCGTATTAATGAAGCTGTTCCTGTAGAAATATTGGAACTGCTCGATTTGCCCCGTGCCCTCTCCTTGCAGCTGCATTCCCCACATGACCATGTTTTTGACTACGTTGTAACCCCATAGCTGATAGCCCGTGCCCGGCGATTGCTGGATGCCGACCTGTTGTCCGCCGTCCACAATATTGTCTGTCGTTACCGCGTTGTCCGCCATCACCTCAAGGCCGATGCTGCCAACCCTGCCGTCGGCCGGCTTCACGATATTGTTACGAACCGCTACCGTATCGGAGCGAACCGCGCTGATCCAGAAATCCACTACGTTGTCTTCGATAATGGAATTATCCACGTTCGTGTGCAGCTCGATGGACAAGCCATGCTCCTTCAGCCCCGAGCCTGTAATTTTGTTGGAGCGAACGATGGCGCCTGGACTGTCGTCGTTGATAAGAATGCCGCCGCGGCCCGTATTCGAGATTACGTTGTTCTCGACAAGCACATCGGACGATCCCCAGCCTGCCCGAACGGCCGCACCCCAAATGGAAGCGATTCCAATATTGGCGACAATGTTATCCGAAATGCTGACGTGAGTTGAACCTACGACGTACAAAGCATGCGGGCCGAAGCCTTCCGTCGCTATAAAATTCTGCACTCTGAGATTTCTCATTTTGTTTTTGCTTCCGCCCTCGGAGACCACGGCCGACATCGCGATCTGGCTTCCGCTTGCATCCAGGGTTAAGTCCGATACCGAGGCGTTCGTTACATTATGCAAGTAAAACATGTATGTATCCGCTGCGGAAGTGAACTGAACGATCGTCTTATCCCGTTTCTCGCCTCTAATGGAAACATCCGATTTGCCCGTTACCGTGCCCGACAACTGATACGTGCCTTTTGGAATTAGAACGGTATCGCCTGCCGAAGCCGCATCAACTGCCGCTTGAATCGCCGCTCTGTCATCCAGCCCGTCTTGACCGTTCGCGCCGTAATCTGCCGCCGAGATCATATTTCCTCCGGCAGGCGGCGCCGCGGCCGCTGCTCCCGGCATTGGGTATGCCGCGCACAGCAAAACGAGCGATAGGAATAAGCCGGTCACCTTCCGTTTGGATTTCATCACCGTTATCTCTCCTTCGCGCTTGGAATGGGAGCGGATTGATCCTTCCCGTCTCCGCTCTTACATCGTGCACAATCCCGCGTTCCGGAGAAACTGTTCATTTTTCGAATAGCAGCACTACGAGGCTGTAATTCGCGTTAATTACTGTATTAATCGTTTTGTATAGACTATACAAAACGACTGTACAAAAACGAAAAGCCCGCAGGTTCACCCTGCAGACTTGCGTTTTTCGGTATTGGTTAGCCGTACTTTCATTCGAAGCCGTTGCAGCCGAGTTATTTCACGGCAATCGTCCCATGGTACATTAACATGCCGCAGCTGTATTTGTAGGTTCCGGGCGCTAATTCCTCTAAGGTGATGAGGTTATCCCCTTTGTTCAAATATTGATTAAAGTCCAGGTCTTTAGATTCAACGCTTGTTATGCAGTTAAAGCTATTTCGCTTAATAAAGTTAAGCTTGGTCGGAACTCCTGCCCGAAGCTCAATATTGGAAGGCTGGAAGCCATCATTGGTTATTTCTATATGAATGATTTGATAGCCGTCTTGCTGCGTGATTACGGAGCTTTCCGCTTTCGCTTCATTATGATTCGGGTTGTAGAAGAACGCAAAGAATAATCCGCAAATCAATAAAATTCCCGCAATCATCCATGTTGTGCTTGACTTAAATACAGTTGTCATCGTTTCCCCTCCATCGCCATCCCCGTTGTACGGTAATTTTGATTATACACTCAAATCGCTCTTGAGCCGGGATTGCCATGTGGATATTGTTTGAATGAATCGTGAAGATTTATGTACAACTCTAATTGAATAAGAGCCGCGAATATCGCGGCTCCCGTGGGATGAATAGTCAAAATCCGATTGATAATTCCTTAGATATCAAAATCTACTCCGGTCAATTGTTCGCTGACGGTCCAAAGCTTGGCGGCAGCTTCCGGATCAAACGCCCAAGGCGAGACTCCAGGTTGATTCGGCTGGCCTTCATTGCCTGGCTCAACCGGACGGGCAATATCAACATTTTCGCAATAAACGCCGCCTTTGCCGTTAAGCATGGGGCTTACCGCGCACCAGACGATGGTTGCAGCACCCTCCGGAATGGTCTTTTGCTCATCATTATAGGTGGTATAACCGCGCTGACCCTGCTCATCAATGGCACCCGCCGCCTGAAGTTCTTCCTCGGATAAATGCCTTGCCAAATCCGTTAAGATACTGCCGGGATGAACGGAAAAAGCTCGTACGCCATCGCTATATCCTCTCCGGTCCAATTCTACGGCAAACAAGGCGTTTGCGGTTTTGGCCTGCCCGTAAGCCAGCCACTTGCTGTAAGGCTTGCTATTGAAGAACAAATCGTCAAAGTCGATACCGCTAAATCGATGGCCTTTGGAGGATAAAGATACAACCCGCGCGCCTTGGGCAGCTTTTAATGCCGGCCACAGCCGGGCCATTAATTGGAAATGCCCCAGATGATTGACGGCAAATTGCTGCTCGTATCCTCTATGATCATACGCTTCTCCCGAAGCCATGACTCCTGCGCTGTTGATAAGAATATGGAGCGGCCGTCCGGAGCGGATAAACCGCTCGGCAAAGGCGTCAATCGATGCCGGATCCATCAAATCCAGCGTTTCCAGCTCGACCCCCGGGATGGAGGCTAGCGCGGCCTTTGCTTTCTCCGGCGTGCGAGCGGGTACGATAACCTGTGCACCGGCACCGGCTAATACCCGAGTGGTTTCAAGGCCAAGACCGGAGTAGCCGCCGGTTACGATTACAACTTTCCCTTCCAGATTGACGTCTCCGAGTGCTTCAACCGCGGTAGTCCGAGGACCAAAGCCGCTGTTGAGCAGCTCCTGCGGGGTGATAACGTAATTATTCGTGTTCATATTGATCTTCTCCCTTCGATAACTTGCCGTCTTTCACTTCTTGAAAATGCTCCAGCTTATATTTAATCAAATCCAGTGTGGCCGACCATTCCGCGATTTCGGCTTCTACCGACTGCCGATGCTCGTCCAGCAAGGAGTAACATTGTTCTTCGTCCTGTTCGTTGTAAGCATCAATATAATCCTGTACCTTCTTCAGGGGCATGCGCGTGTTCCTCAAATGGGTTACAAACACGATCTTGCCCAAATCTGCGCTGCTGTACTTACGCTGCCCGCTGTACCCGCGTTCCGGCGGCTTTATGAGCCCGATTTTCTCATAATACCGGAGGGTATCCGGCGATAGACCGGTCTGCTCGGCAATGTCGGCAATGTTATAGGTCCTGTCTTTATCCACACCGTACAATCGGCTTCCTCCTTTATTCTTGGCTTGTTTTTCTATTACACGATCAGCATACCCGTTGGAGTAAACTCCAAGTCAAATCCATAAAATGGAACATATAATAAGAGGCATCCGGTCAATTGACCGGATGCCTTCACGATGTTTGGAGCTTTATTCGGCCGAATCAGCCTCAACCACTGCTACAGCCCGAACCGGTGATCCGTCGCCGCAGGCGATCCGCAATGGAAATCCGTAAAACATAAAGTCCGTACCGGCGGGAAGCCGTTCCAATCCCTGCAGCTTCGTATACGTCACGATATCCATAGAGAGCAGCGCCCGCTCAAGATCATCTGACAACTCACCGCCAACGAACGGTGGCTGGAGCGAAGCGAGACGGTCTAACGCTTCCAATCCAACCGATTCGACGAAGAACAGTCCGCGGCCTTCCGGCCAAGCAGAATCATTCATCCGTACGACTCGCGATTTTCCGAAGAAACGCTCCAATGGAAGATCATCCAAAGTCGCGGCTCCGGAATGCATATGAGATGGCGCGTCTACATGGGTTCCGGTATGGCTGCCCATCGAAAGCTGCCGTAATTCCCAGGTATGGGTCTCGTATGTATGCGCGATCTTGACTTTGACCACCGGATCGCCGGGATATACCGGCATTCCATCGGCAATAGGTAACGATAAATCAATTACTTTCACTATGAGCGACTCCTTCCCGCATCCGATAAGGCAAGCTTTAGCTTCAATTTATCCTAAAGTTTCCCTATTAGCAATCGGATGTCGCGAATTTGCCCAACACAAACGGCAGCTGACTGGTTGTACAACTGCCGTTGCGTTTTTATCATGTGAAATATTCAATCTTTGCTTCCGGGAAATGATCGTGAATTTGTTGGTAAATAAATTCTTTAAGCGCGCTCGCCTGATCATCCGGATAGACGTATTTCCCTTGCCCCCAGCGTCCCCATTTGTATTTTCGTTTCTCTTCATCCATTTCCAGCTTGGACTTTGGATATCGCTGCTGGATAATGTTTTTAGCCGTCTTGGTATATCGATGCTGAATCAACTCGAACGTTAAATCGGATCTTGATTCTGGCGGCAACGCTTTTTTCAACTGACTTATGAGTTCGGAATAACCGTCTTCCCAGCCTTCATGCCAAATAATAGGAGCAATAATAAATCCAAGCGGATATCCTGCATGAGCAACCTTGCCGGCAGCCGTAATTCGTTCGTAGAAGCTCGAAGTGCCCGGTTCAAAGTTCTTAATAACGTACTCAGCGTTAATGCTGAAGCGAAACCGAGTATGCTTGTTATGCTTTGCATCCAGCAGCGGTTCAACATGATGGTATTTCGTCACAAACCGAAGCCGCCCCAGAGGCTGCCGCCCCATAAATTCAATATATTCCTTCAGCGAGCCGGAGATATGCTCAAGACCTACCGGATCAGAGGTACAGGCCGCTTCGAAGCGGGTAATCTCCGGGGCGCGTTCCTGGATATACTTCTCGGCTTGTTCCAAAATATCCCCGGTGTTCACGTAGACGCGGATATAGGGCTTGGCTCCAAGCGTCGTCTGGAGATAACAATAATGGCAATGCCCCATGCAACCGGTAGCGATGGGAATGGCATATTCCGCTGACGGCTTGGATTGGTCGAATTTTAACGTTTTGCGGATCCCAACAACAAGCGTCCTTTTGGCAATCCTGTATTTCTCGAGGTCACTCTCTCCCGGCAGGTTCGTTATTCGGTTATGAGAGGTCGTCATCCGAATCGGAAGCCCCTGCTCTTTCGCCCATTCGTGTATTCTTTGGCCTTTCGGATAGTTCAACGCGTCCGGTTCGAAATAGACGAGCTCGGGAACGAATACTTTGGTATCGCGTGCTGGTGGAGTCAATAATCCCGATGAGTTTGACAAAGCAGATCCCCTCCTGCGCAGATCATTTTACACTCATCATTAGGGTGGACTAATTCATCGTTTTCATGCAAAAAGGGGATGTTCCTTGTAGGGAACATCCCTTTCCTGCACTCAAGACCGGCTTAGCTTTCGCTTAACGAAAAATCATCGAAGTACATCTCGCCTGCCAAACCGTTCACGTACAGCTGCACCCTCGCTTTGGCTGCGTTAGCTGGAGCCGCTTTAGTTCCATGAACGTTCTCAAATCCGCTTGTAGTCCCGTCATAATCCTTCAGCCACTCTTCCGTAAGCTGTTCGCCCGCCGCATTGTAAAAGATCAATTTCACCTGCAGCTTGCCGCCGGTCCCTTGCTTGCTCAGTTGGACGAATCCATCGAGTGTATACGATTGGCCGGGCGTTACAAGCGCATCCTGATAGACGCTGAACCAATCCGGATTAGAAGGATTTACTCTCATCGCTGCCATTCCCGATCGTTTTACCTGATCGGTCCATTGGCAGAGCCATTCTTTCTCGCATGTCCAGATCGCCGTTTTCCAAGAATCGTTGTGATCGTCAAAGCCGGGATTGAGAAGCAGATTGGCCGATGGCTCTTCCGGGGTCACCACTCCGTCCCCATAGCCCTTAATTGAGAAGTCATCCAAGTTAATGACTGTGTTTAACCCTTCGATGTACAGATAAACTCTAACTTTTGCCGTGCCTGACGGAGCTGTGAAGGATCCATAGATATTATCGTATCCGCTTGTTGTGCCATTGTAGACTTTCACCGTTTTGTCATCCAGAATGCTGTCTGCCGCGTTCATAAACTGCATTCTGACTTTAACGGTCGAACCGTTATTAACCGAGATATTGGCGAAGCTGTCCATCAGGTACGTATTGCCCGCACTGGCCGGAACGGCAGCGGATACAACACCAAACCAAGCGCCCGTAGTCCCGCTGATTCTAAGCGAGGCTTCACCGGATTTTTTCTCCGTTGTATCGCTTGCGCAGTACTGCGATTGTTCGCAGGTCCAGCCCATTGGCATGCCGTTTGCAATGGTCTCGAAGCCCGGGTTAAGCACCAGGTTGTCGGTCATCGTAGGGCTCTCCGTCGTCACTATGACCGCATCGCTAGCCGCAGATGCGTTTAACGCCTTGTCCGTAGCCTTTATTGTATACGTATAGGCAGTGCCCGGACGCAGGTCCCGATCCTGGAAGGTTGTTTCTGTGCTCCTGCCGATCAGTACGGAGTCTCTATAGATTAGATAGCCGGTTACGCCTGTGTTATCGTAGGATGAAGACCAGCCTAAATCAATCGTATTGATCCCGGTATCGGTTACCGCAAGATCTAGCGGTGAAGTCGGCTGGAACGTATCCGATGGATTCGTAGCTGCCACAATCGTGCTTCCGCCAGATTCGTTGCCTCCCGCGTCATGCGCCTTAATCATATATTGATAAGGGGTACCCGGCTGCAGCGCGACGTCCCGATACGAGTTCGCTAACCCGCTGACAACGCTAATTCTCTTCCCGTTCCGATAAATATCGTATCCGGTGACGGCTACATTATCTGAAGAAGCATTCCAGGTCAATTTGATCGTATGTTCGGTTATTACAGTGCTTGCCAGCTGAGAAGGCGCCGATGGATCCGTTTTATCCTTTTTGGATTTTTCGGTCAATACTGCTTTGAAAGCGATATCCCGGGAAAACGACGGAATGGCCATGGTTAATCCTTGACTGCCAGACGTTATCGAGGTCGTAGATATTGTTGTTCCCGTATATGTGTTGTAAAAGGACACCTGATATTTGCCCGCCTGCAGCCCTGTTACGCTAAATAGCATCCCCGAAACGGCTCTTCCGTTCTCCGCATCGTAAGTATATGCCGGATCATTAATCCAGCCGATTGCTCCCGTTTGGTCTTGGAAAGCGCCAACCTTGGTGCCATTGCTTTGAGTGCCATAATCCTTAAAGCCCATGTTAACCAAATTTTCTTCTTCCGGCTGAATGAAGCGCGCCAAATTCGCGTATTGCTCCTTGTAAGCCGGTGGCATATTGAATCCATTCTCGAAAATCCACCAGACATTTGCCCCGGCTGCACCCGACCGGAATACCGGCCCCCAAACGCCGTCATGAACATAGTTTAGCAAGCTGTCGTCGGTACTGATGTCATTGCCCGTTTTTCCAGCTTCGCCTATAAACACTGGACGATTGCCAAACGTCCTAAGCGCATTGAGACTCGCCTCCCATAAGCCTGTAATGTCCGAGTCCGCGGCATACAAGTGCATGTTGACGGCATCCAGGCTCTCAAGTCCGTCCCAAGAATCTTGGGTCGCATGCTGTTCAACATGATCCTTCCATGCAAAGCTGGTTGTCGTTGGATGCTTGTAGAAATCCCAGCTCTTCCAATACTCGTCGAGCGTTGCATGCCAGCTGTCACGGATTTCCGCCGTTGTGTCTACCCGGTTATCCGATTCGTTCCAGTATTCGAGCATGCCAAGAGATGTGCTGTAGCCCCAACGCGCGAACACGTAACGAAGCAATTTTTTCTGATAGTCGATGGCCTCGGGGTTATACCAAAAGTCCGTCTGATTCTCTTTCCACTGCGAGGTGCCTCCATTATCGCGATTGTAGGCATGATAGGCCCAGTCGTACCAGAAATCCCCGAAGCTGTTTAAGGTGAGCATTATGTACAGATCATTATCCTTCGCCGTTTCGATCAACGTATCCATACGAGTCATATTATCCAAATTGTATTTGCCGATTCCGTCATACGTCATCGTGATTCCGTTTTGTGTTGTTGTAACCGGTCCGTATTCTGGCGAATAATTCGCCCACCAAGCGGTTAGCCACACCCGCATGAGATTCATGCCGGCATTCCTATATTCAGGCATGGCAGCTAATGTTTCCGGCGGATTGCCCCAAGCGTAATTCGTGCCAAGCAGCGTAATTTGCTTCCCGTAGCTGTCGACGAAGCGGTCGCCCGACACGTTCATGAATCCGCGGCCGGCATCCGGCTTCTTCGCATTAAATTTGATTGTCCCCGACCTTGAAATGCCGTTCTTGTCTTTCACCGCGATGATAAGCTCATGCTTGCCCTGCTGGCGGGGAGAATAACGGACCGTCCAGCTTGGTGACGAAGGCGATGCGTAGAAGGCCGGAACAGTCTCGATGATTCCCGAAGGCGTCGTGATTTCCGCTACGGCATCCACTTCTTCCGGATCAAAAGGATTCGAGTACGTTGTTCCCAAGTTGAAGGTTGCCTCGAGCTTTGCAAACTGCGCCGGTTTGTCGGTGTTTAGTCTCACGTTTGTAATAGCAGTTGAAGTGTTTCCAGCGTAAGCGCTTGCAACAAAGGCATTTCCAATTCCGCCGCCGATCATGGTCACCGTTAAACAAACTGCAAATAGCCATAATGAAATCTTCCCGCGTTTCCTGCTTGTCATTACCGTCCATTCCCCCTCAGAATAATCACGAATACATCGCTTGATCTCCCCCTCATTGTGTCCCGATTAACAAGCTCCCGCAACCAGAGGGAATAGACAATTTCACCTTACGATTTTCATTTCTCTTCGTAAACAAATGGGATCAGACCGAATGCTCCGATCTTTAGCAGAAGATATGTTTTGGCTGCGATTTACCGATCCGCAAGTGCGGGACAGATTCGTGGACTGGGAGTCATCGGCGGCTAAGCTGGCGGCTTCATTCCGAACCGCATATGCCCGCCGGATGGAGAATCCTTGCGTGAGCTTGATCGTTGAAGATTTGGGAGAGGCGAGCTCGGAATTTGCGGAGATGTGGATACGTCGTCTGAAACAACTGCAGGAGAATATGCTGATTAATCAGCAGCGCCGCGCATTATTGACAAGGATAAATGATCATAGTTATTATGGATAAATAAAATCGATGAGGTGAGTATTTGTATGAAGTATTCGAAAGCCACTAATTATGCTCTTCATACCATGCTCTTTCTTGCAGCAGCTGCGCCGGACAAGCCTGTAGGAGTGCAAGTATTGGCGGAGAAGCAAGACGTCTCCCCTACTTATCTATCCAAAATATTAACGAAGCTGGCCAAAGCGGGAATGATTGAGTCTGCGTCAGGCGCAAATGGCGGATATAGATTAATGAGAAATTGGGAAAAGATTTCGTTCTTAGACATCATACATGCCATAGAAGGAACCGCTTCTTTGTTTCATTGCAGCTTGAATCACGGATCAGATTGTCCGATTCAACAGGTGGTCCTTTCGGCAGAGCAAAAAATGGAAGACCATCTGAGAAGTCAGACCATAGCCGATCTTGCCAAGTCAATGTCTTTCCAATGACCTCCATTCACAACTGCATAACAAAACAAAAAAGTCGTGGACTCCACGACTTTTTTGTTTATAGCAAGAAGGACCGTAAAAAATAAAAAAGCTGCCGTTCAAGAACGGCAGCTTACTCGTTAAGTATTTATGTTCAATTAACGGCGGAAATTTTGGCTGCCGCCACCGAGGCTTTGCTCAGCGATTTCAACTAAACGACGAGTGATGGAACCACCAATCTTGCCTGCATTATAAGTTGTGATATCACCGTTGTATCCATCATGAGATAACTGAATACCCAGTTGTGAGGCAACTTCGAATTTCATTTGATCTAAAGCCTGGGATGCCTGTGGGACCAGTAAAGTACTATTCTTTGCCATTAGTAAACCCTCCTGATGTGTTGTGAAATGTGTTGCTGGGATTAATTTCTCCAACTGGAACCATATTATACAAGCCGGTATTAAACTTTTTTCCGATCGATTATCGTTAAAATCTCCTTGTGTTCACCTTGCGGATTCTTCCACTGCACAATGATAAAGAGCCGGTCGGTATCTATTGCTTTGAGGATATTTTGTTCCTCATTGTTTACCACGCTGGCTCTATATTCAATATTAAACTCCTTATCGTTTTTCTTCTTTAAATCCAAATAAAGAGTACCAAGACGCGTGGCCTCTTCTTCGTTGTATTTGCCCTCTCTGATCCTTTTTTCTTTATAGGATATATCGAACACATTCACGACTTGCGTATCCAAGGCATTGCCTTGTGCAAAGGTAATATGAGCGATCTCATGGAGATCATTAACGGCTCCCTTATAGATAAATGTAAGATGATAAAAGCTAGCTCCATTTTTTTCGGTTAAGTTATTGGCTAATGATACTTCCCACATGTCCCCTGATGCGGAATATGCAATTGTGTGTACGTTCTGGTTATCCTTCTTGCAGGCTAAAGTGAAAATAAGGACCATCGTAAGGATTAGAAGCAATTTGCTCAAGCTCTTCATGGTTTCTGCCATCATAATGCCCCCTTACTCCTTAACTGGATGACGATCTGATCGCGTTGCCGGCTAACCTACTACTTAAATTATCCGGAAGAAGATGGAAGAAAGCAAGACAAAAGGACACCTATTGAGATGTCCTTTTGTCGTTTAATGCTATTAAATAGTTTGATTAGCCCCTTTGATTTCTTTTCGCATAAAAGCGCTGGAACGAAACGGAATAGATCAACATGTAAATGACTATTAATGCCGCAAACAAATTGATAATGACCAACGACACATTCAAGTCAAAAAACTGTGTCAGCAAGCCTACGGCAACCGGAGGTACGATAAATCCGGAATACGCGCACAAATAAAAAGCGGAGATGACACGAGGTCTTTCTTCCGGCTTCGGCAGCTGGCTTGCAAATGTCAGAGCCGCTTGAAACGTCCATCCTGCTCCGAGGCCTTGAATGAATATGCCTGCCCAAAGCAGAAGCAAGCTCGATGTTTCCCCGGAAATAACGATGAACCAGGATCCTGCGGTAAGCGCTAGGATGCTAATACGCATTCGGGTAACGGGATGACGCGGCCATGGGAAAAACTGCAGCACCGCCCCGCCGCCCAGAAGCAGCAGAATCAATAGTCCGGATATCGACAGATTACCGGAATGAAGGACATTTTTAACGAAGGATGGAATAAGCGAGAACACAACTCCGCCTAACGTAAACACGGTGAAGATCGGCAGGCCGATAAATGACCAGAAAGGAGACTTCATATGCTCTGGAATGCCAAGCGATATCTTATGCTTCGGGGTATTCCGCTCTTCTTGCTTGGGCAGCCATTCCAAGAATATCAAGGAAATCAATAACATGATAAGCAGCATCCAGAACGGCAAGCGAAGCGGCTGCACATGCAGGTACTGTACAATCAATCCGGAAATGGCCGGTCCCAAGCCAAAACCCATGTTCACGGTTACCCTGGATAACTTAAGCGCCTTCCCCGCTTTATCTTTCGCCGTTTGTTTCAGCAGAAAGGCGCTTGCTGTCCCTGTGAACGCGCCATACGCAATACCTTCCAATATCCTTGATGCATAAAGCATCCAAACGTTGCTGCTGACGATGAATAACAGCGTTGACGCGATAGAGATCCAAATACTGTAACGAAGGACTTTCTTTAATCCCCAGCTGCTCCCTCTCGCCCCCACGACTAATAAGGTTGGCAGCAGAAATACGGCATACACGGCAAATAAAATCGTAATTTCCAGATTGCTGAGTTTATAATGCTCCCCATAAATAGGGAACAAGGAAGAAACGTAAGTAGCACCGCAAGACATGATGAGCACAACCAGAAGCATTCTTCGCATATTTGTCTCCTTTAACCATTATTTTGTCTTAGTATATCCCCCGCTAAAAGAACAAACAGACTAAATAGTCTTATATGCCCGTATTGACCAAAACAATCGATGATGTCATATCTTCATCCATCGATCATTCAACCTACCAACCGGGTTAATGGAAAGAAAAAGATATACCAGCCACGTCGTCCATCATATCTCTCATTAACTTCGCATTCTCGGCGCCGAATTGCCTTTCGAACTCTGCCTGCGCCTTAGCCCAGCCGGGTTTTCCGATCTCGAGCCTGCTAAGACCTTCATCCGTTATCGAAACAATGCGGGCGCGCCGATCAGTCTCGCTAACCGCAATGCGAACCAGACTATCGCGCTCTAACGGCCGCAGATTATGACCAATTGTAGCACGGTCCATGGTCATTAATTCGGCAAGCTCCATCATCGTTTTGGGACCTTCGGTTTTTAGATACCCCAAGATGGAGAATTGAGTTGCCCGCAGCCCCGCTCCTGATTCAGCCAGGCAGGTATCATACAGACGAGTAATATGGCGTTGAGCGCGTCTCAGCTTCGTACAATTGCATACGGCAGGGATATTTATATCTATAGCCATTATTTTACCTCCATACTTATACCACTGGGATGTATACTCAAAGTTAATAAAATCATTTTAGTCTTATATGCCCTTAATTGCAAGCGGTGAGATCACCCAGCTAAAATAAGCTGTCGATCATCCAGCTGATTGCAGTGTTTAGATCAAGCGGATGATCGATCACGATACTTGCCCATAACACGAAGCCCATACAAGAGATAACGGCAAAGGCCCATACCTCTCTGCGGTGCATTTGCAAACGTCGCATGACTATGAAGCCAACAGCCAGGAAGACAATGAATAAGCCCACGAGCGCAATCATGCGGCGCTTTCGCTCCTCTCTTTACGAAACCAAGTGAACAGAAGTAGTAGAACAGGGAAACCAACCCCGAAGGGGACGTAATAAATAAACAAATAATCATGGATCCACTCCGCGTTCTCCGTGATATTGGAGAACAGCAAGGAATAAGCGGAGATCACCCATATCAGGGGGATAGCCACAACGGCACGGCTTCGAATGGAGAATACTTGGCAAATAGCCGTTACCGCAAAATAATAGATGGCGCTTAATTTGACAAATACAACAAGCAGCATGTTGATGGAAATAATGGATTCCAGATGTTCTATAAAGCTTGAAAACTCCATTTCACGGAAAATCGTATACTCCGGATATAGGAGATGGGACGATCTGTACACCCCCAGAATTCCAATCGCAAAAAAAACCGACAGCGCAATTTGAATGCCCGCGAACGCCGTTCCGCTAAGAACGGCTGTCTTCAGCCTTGCTTGCACTAATGGGAATATCATCATGCAGGCTACCGTCTCCAAGAAAGGAAAGCCAAGCGCGTATTTGGTATCCGCAATCGCCTGCCAAACATGAAAATCGCCGGGAATACGGAAGTTTCTCCAATCCCATTCGTTTAGCATGACCGTATACGGAATCCAGAAGGACATGAAGATATAAGGTACGATAAATATGCTGACCAGTGCTATCGACCGGATCCCCTTCACCGCCGCATAGGAGCAGACCATAAGGGCCATAAGGTGAAAAATAGTCGGAGGCGTTCTCGGCATCATCGTAATGTGCATATAATCGCTTATATTTCTCGTCACCCAAGCAGCTATTTGGAGAAAAAAGACGATATAGCAGACAGAAATGATTCCGCCTACGTATTTGCCAAATACTTTGCCCAATATTTGTACAAGCGACAGACCCGGATGCTTCCTCGATATGTAAATCCATACCAACCCAATGAGAACTCCAAAAAACGCACTCCAAAGATGAACAATCCACCCATATTGCTTCGCATCTGAGATCGTGGCATTTGGCAGCATGATAAAAGTAGTCCCCACGATAAAACAAGTAACGACACAAAACATTTGGAAGGGGCTTAATGAAGTTTGTTCCAACGTAATTCTCCTATTCGTACGGCGTAATCGTGTTTCCAATATGGTTAAGCGTTGAATGAATCTCAAATTTCACCTTAATGTCTTTCCATCTGTTCCGGCCTTGCTTCATGTCTCCGATTCCAAGCAAATCCCAGTTCTTCTCCAAAGAGAATTTAACCAATTCATCGCACTTCTCTTTGTAGGTGCTGTTGAAGGCTTGTTCCATTTCTCCAATATTCTGTACCGTTAATTTTCGGCTTTGCTCATTGTTTATTATGCCCAATTTCGAGTCCATTCGAATTCGCAGCGTATCTTTTGTTTCCCAAGTCCGCTTGATTTTAATATCGTTTACTCCCACATCAACCGTTTCGCCGTTTACCTTGAACGATTCTTGCTTGCGCGTGGCATATCCATTCAAGACGTAATAACCGTTTTTAATCTCATCGTTTACTTTCCCAACCATCTTAGCTTGAATAAATACGGCTCCCCCAGTTAATTTCAGGTTTTGCTTCGTCGCATTTATATCTTCCAATCGATCCGAAACGGATGCGGAACCCTCGCCAATATATTGAACCATGGGTATAATGGTTGGTCTGCTGAATGGAACTCCTTCTACAATGTCCTTAATTCTTGTCGGCAGTTTGTTTATGCCGAATCTTCTAGCGTGCCAATCCATCAACAAGCGGATGTTTCTGCCGGGAACCCTGTCTATTAAGGTGAAAGTATTGATGATCTGGGAAACGGGATCCTCCGATACAACGGCATATACATTCGTTCGGCGCTCTTTATAATTTTCCAGATAATTGATCATTTTTAATAAGCCAGCTTTGGCCGTGCGCTCCGATATGACATAACATTGCAGATGGGATGTATACAAATTTCTGGACATAACAGCGCCCGTATGTTCGAACATGCGCCCCATGGAAGGCGATTTAACCTCAAACGTATATACCGCGGCTTTGGTTGGGCCAGACCTTCGGGCTTCAATGCTGGGCGGATTAAGAACCTGATAATAGGCATGGAACATCCCGTTATCGTCCCGATCTACAGCGATCATGTCGACGATAGCCAGCTGGTTAATTTCCTTCATGTCCCAGCACCCGGAGCAAAGCGTCAACATGAGTAAAATAAAAGTTAGTTTCTTTATCATATCGAATCTCCTAACCCTTATTTCGCTGCCGGTTCATCAATGGCCGGTTAATGCGGATAAAGGTGTCCCTCCAATTCGCAAGCCTTAGCGGCGCAAGCGGAGCGAAGAAAGGAACACCCATGGAGCGAAGCGAAACCAAATGAATCAATAACACGAACACACCGCACATGACGCCAAAAAAACCTAATATGCCCGCTAATAACATAAATACAAATTGAATGAGACGTTGCGCAATGCCAAATCCGTAATTCGGAGCGACAAAATTAGCGATCGCGGTCAACGATACGACGATAACCATGGCCGCCGACACAATCCCTGCTTCTACCGCTGCTTGGCCCAGCACCAAGGCTCCAACAATGGATATGGCTTGACCGGATATCCGCGGCATTCGCAGTCCGGCTTCCCGAAGGACCTCAAAAATAACCATCATGCCGAAAGCTTCTACTACCCCCGGGAAGGGTACTCCTTCTCGCTGCGAAGCGAGGTTTGCAAGCATGGAAGACGGCAGCATCTCCTGATGATAGCTGGCAATGGATATGTATAAGGAAGGAGTAAATACGGAAATCAAGAATGCCAGCATGCGAAGCCAGCGCAATAACGTAGCAATATCAGATCGTTGGTAATAGTCCTCGGACGTAGAAAACGATTGAAAAAACGTAATTGGACCCGCCAATACGTTAGGCGTACCGTCCGTAATGACAGCTGCTTGACCTTCAAGCAATTTGGCAACGATAGCATCCGGTCTTTCCGAAGACATGAACTGGGGAAAAGGCGTTAAAGTCTTGTCTTGGATAAATTCTTCAATATACGCGCTCTCGAGAATGCTGTCGGTGTCAATGGCTTTTAATCTATTGCGGAATTCGTTTATCAAATCCGGATCCGCGATTCCCTTCATGAACAACAAGCTAACGGACGTATTGCTCTCCGTTCCGATAATCATTTCTTCAATGACCAATTTCTCACTCTTTAAGCGTTTGCGGATAAGCGAAATATTACGTTGGCAGTCCTCCACAAAGCCTTCGCGCGGACCTCGGACGACGGATTCTGTTTCAGGCTCCGCTATGTTGCGCTGCTCTTGTTTGCGGACATTAATGGATACGGCGCTTTGACCGGGAGGGACAATAAGGCATTGCCCTTCTAATATCTCCTTAATGCATGAATCTACCCCTATCACTTCTTTGACTTCCGCTTGTTTAAAAGCCGACATCAACCAATGAAGGGGATTCATGCCGTCCACCAGAGGGGTATGTGGCGTTATGATGCCGGATATGATCAATTCATCCACGAGCTTCTGATCCGTAATCGTGCACAAATAAATGCAGGTTAGCTCGACATGGTCTTGAACGATATAGGACTTTACGACAAGATCAGGCGAATCGTGCAGTCTATTTCGAATGAGTGGCGATATATTTTGGTTTTGCTGCTCCATCCGGAACTCCCCCCTTTTTTCCAGAGGATTCCCTAGCGCCATGACTAATATTCTGGCATAAAAAAAGGAGCCCGACAGAAATCGGGACTCCTTGATATTCTTATACTCGAACGGCGACTTTTTTGAGCCAGTCCTCATAACGTGCCGCGCTGATGCGTGCCGAGCCGTCAATTGGGACAAGGGACGATTCCTTCACATGAACACCGAAGTAAGGAGCTGCCTCGTCCGTTACTACCTGACGGGTATCTTGAGTTGCTCTAAGGTATTGACGAACAAATTCATCGAGACCCAATTTATCTGGCCCCGCAATATCCGCGAAAGTATCCGCTCTCCAGCATACCGTCTGTCCCGACAACCGACAATGCAACGTGATGCTTCACTCCCGCGCTTCTTCGGCAGCAAGGAGATTGCGGGTGGAGGATTCAATGAATTTTCTAAGGTGTATGAATTAGTTCAAACCGGCTTTGGACAATCCAAAAGCAGCATCAGCGGAGCCCGGTACCTGTTTGAAGGCTACATTGATTCGGTTCCAAGCATTAATCGCCATAACCGAGAAAGTCAGGTCGGAAATTTCTTTCTCCGTGAAGTATTCGCGAACGCGGTTATAAACGTCGTCCGGCACACCATGCGCGGGCAGGTTGGTCAGAATCTCCGTCCAAGCCAGCGCAGCGCGTTCACGCGGTTCAAACAGGGTGGATTCTCTCCAAATCGAAGTATGATAGAGACGAAGCTCGGTTTCTCCATTGATCTTTGCCTGCTTCACATGCATATCCAGACAGAAGCCGCAGCCATTCATTTGCGAAGCTCTGATATGAACAAGATCAAGGATCTTCTCTTCAATGGAGCTGCCTTTCTCGGCGTTGCTGAATTCCATCATTTTCTTGAAAAGCTCTGGCGATTGCTGCATATAATTTAAACGTTGTGTCATTTGTAATTCCTCCTCGTTTTTGTTTGACACTATAAAGACAATCGACGATCTTTATTTGTGACATAGATTACAGAAAAAATTTTTAGGTAACCATTAACCCGCCATCGACCCCAATCACTTGGCCGGTAACCCAGCTCATCTCCGGGTTAGCAAGGCTCACCATCCAAGCCGCCACATCGTTTGGTTCGCCGCGGCGGCCAAGCGGAATGCTTTGACGTTCATGTTCCTTGACGGCATCGATTTGCTCGGGAGTTAGACCCATGCGATCGCGAAGGAAGGCAGTCTCAACCGGTCCGGAAGCAATGGCGTTCACGCGGATCCCTTTTGGAGCGAGCTCCAATGCCCAGCTGCGCGTCATATACTCGATTGCCGCTTTACTCGACCCATAGAGCGAGAGGTTGGCCCCCGCCTTGCTGCCATAGGTGCTCGACATATTGATGATAAGTCCCTTCGTCTTCTCAAGATGAGGGATTGCAGCAGCGGCAAGCAGCGTTGGGCCAGTGACATTTACTGTGAAGATATCCAAGATGGACTGGGCATTCACATCTTCGAGAGGCATGATGGCGCCGGCACCCGCATTGTTAACGATGATATCGATTCGACCCCATTGCTTCATTGCGGCTTCAACGGTAAGAGCTGCCGATTCCGGATTACCTGCATCAGCGACAAAGCCCTTAATGGACGGATGATTTGCCGTTATTTCTTCCAGAACCTCCATCCGACGTCCCGTAATGAGCACGTTAGCCCCTTTTGCCGCAAACATCCTTGCGGCGGCGAGTCCGATACCGGAACCCCCGCCTGTAATAATGACAACCTTATTGTTTAACATGAGTTTAGTCTCCCGTCTCGTTTGTTTAATTACTAATAATTAATTGATTAACTATTAGGCAGAAACCGCCCTGTTTCCAGGCGGCCAAGAAGTATTTAGAATAATTGATTCAGCAATTGTTTCAATAACGTTTGATTCTCAGGTGTAAGCTTACCGCCGATATGCTCGGCAATGGTTTGTTCGTATACAGGCCATACTGCGGTAATCAGCTCATCGCCTTCCGCGGTTAAACGAACAAGAATTCTTCTTCTGTTAGCGGGGTCGAAATCTCTTTGGATCCTTCCCGCCTTCTCCAAGGCATTTAATAAATTGCTTATGTTTGCCCTTGTCACGGAGAGGTCATCGCTGAGCTCGGACGGGAGCATGGGCCTGCCGCCTTGCTTAAGGGCCACCAATAAGCACCAACGGCCAAGCGTTAAATCGAATCCCCCCAGCTTCTCCTCCAGCTTCTGAACCAAATGGTGACTGGTTTTGTAAATCGTGAGAAACACATCAATCGGAAGAATCGCTTGTTTGAACGGATCCCATTTCTCTATACGTATAACCTCCTTAATGATTAACTGATTAACTGTTTGCGAATTAACAATACTGCGTTATAAACAAAAAGTCAAGCTGACAGATCCATTCTGAACTCCTCCCTCCGTAAATGCTATTCGTTCTAGCCGAGAATCGTATAAATAGATAACGTGACGTCAATACTTGGAACACCTTTGCTAGGAAATGGAGAACTCGGAATGCAGGCAGCAATTGAAAAGATCACCGGTAAGCAATTGAGCTTGTTATTATTTACTTTTATTATTTCAACGAACTTATTGACGGTTCCCTCCTTTATGGTCATGTTCGCTAAGCAAGATGCATGGATATCCGCCCTGCTTGCCGCTGTCACGGGACTTGTTAGTATCTGGACCATGATTACGCTTGCGAATCGTTATCCCGGGCAGACGATTATTGAGTACAGCTCAGCAATTCTCGGGAAATGGTTAGGGAGTTTAGTTGCGGTCAATTACATTTATTATTGGCTTATTTCGATATCGACGATTACGATGCAGCATACGGGGTTTATTAATACGCTTCTGCTGCCCAAAAGCCCTACCATCGTGACGAGTCTGACCTTCTTGATCCTATGCGGAATAGCTGCCAGTCTCGGAATTGAGGTCATTGCCAGAAGCAGCGAGTTTCTTACGCTCCTCCTGCTCGTTTGTTTTGTTCCTCTATTAATTCTGTCGATTATGGAAGCTAATGCCAATCAAATCAAGCCCATTCTAGATGATGGAATATATCCGGTTTTGCAAGGAGCTCTCAGCCCAGCGGGCGGATTTATGAATCAGCTCTTTATTTTGGGCTGGCTCTTGCCCTACCTGAACCAGCCTGGCAAAGCCCGCAAAGCTTCGATGATTGCGCTTATTGGCATCACTTTTCTAACGGTCAGCATTGTGATGCTTACGATAATGATTTTTGGACCGTTGACGAGCAAATTAACCTACTCCTTCTTAAGCGTTGTCCAATATATCGGGATCGAGGGGTCTTTAGAGCGATTGGAGGCCATAGCCGTTTCTACGTGGGTAATCGGCTGCTTCGTAAAAGTTGCGGTGTCCGTGTTTATTCTGAGTCTGTGCGTAAGCCAGCTTTTCGGAATTCGGAACTATCGGGATCTTGTACCGCCGCTCACTCTGCTATCCCTTGTTGGATCGGTATGGATTTTCAAGAATAGCGCGGAGCTGCTCCATTATCTTGCCTTTACGTTTCCGCTATTGGCATTTTTTAATCACACTTTTATCCCCTTTTTGCTTTTGGTGATAGATTCGATAAAGAGAAAAACCAAACGCTCATTGCTTTAACAAATATTTCCCAACGGGTTCGAGAAGGATTTGCATGACAAGAACAAAGCTAGGCAGTCGAACCCGCCCAATCAACAAAGAACCGATCAGCAAGGAGATAACCAAAATCCCGCTGATCACCATCGCTTCTTTATTTTTTTGATTACCTAGCAAGGATCGTATTCGAAAAGTAATCCAAAGGACCACAATGAGCACATAGCCCATGATGTACGCGATCATTTCAAAATCTCCTCTGCATTTAACTGTAATGGAGGGCCTGCCATCCCCGCGCCTCCGATTGTCAGCTTCACGTCTACGGTAACCTCCGCCTCGGCAAATTTCTGGTCCCACTCTTTTTGTACGGCCTTCCATTCAGTCGGCTTATTTCTGTATAGCTCTCGCCCTAAACCGATCGCATCCGCTTTGAATTGCTTTTGAAGCTTGAGTATAGCATTATGTATTTGCTTCTCGGCAGACTTCTCCAAGGCATGCTGTACCAGAGTCAGATTCTTCGGCACGCTTACATCCAGGTCGGTATTGTTTTCTATAAGTGTCCCTTTCCCATGCAAGATGATCTTAAAGTGAATTCGATCCCCGCGTAGATCTGACTTGATCATGCGGCTAGCGCGAACGACAACCATTCCGACGTTGCCTATGCCTTCCGGCAATTCGGCATTGATTCTTCCATCCTTCATGTGACTGTTTGCCCAATTCAGTCCATCCGCCTCAAAACCATCCAATAGACCAACTAATTTTAAATCCTTAAATACGGCAGCCCCCGACAATTTGAACATATTGGTCTTGTTGCTTGGATTGCTTCCTTCCGATACTGCCTCAATCACCCCCATCATCGGATAGACGCCCGGGCTTGAAGCGGCGAGGAAAAAATCCCGCAAGGAAGTAGCGATTTCGGCCCGTTGAATTTCCATTTCTTTAACGGCTTCCATCGGTACCTGGTCAAAGGGATAGCGCGTCTGCAAAACCTCTTGGGCTTCTCCTCCTTTTACAACCATGATATATGTCTTTAATCGTTGACGAGGATCATGCGAGAATACGTCCAGCACATCGTTTATCCCGTGCCGGCCCAGCGATTCGCCGATAAGGATGACGCTGCGATGGGCGGTAAACAGCTTGCGGGAGTTCTTCTTCTGAATCTTTTCAAATGCTTCGTTTGCATTCTTCCCCGTAGCGGACAAGACGAAAAACTTTTGCTGCGGTTCTCCCGTTCCTCCACCATCCGAAGAGGTTGGAACGGCAAATTGCAGGGACAACAGATATTCGCCTTTCTCCGTCAAATCAAACGCCGTACCCGTGATGAACGCAAGATCGTTGATTTCCGTACGGTCCCAACAACCGCTGGTCAAGAGGATGGAGAGGATTAAGCAGATGCGCAGGAATGGTTTCATGTCAGTTCCTTTCTCTGTCCTCCCGGAAAGGACTCGGTTTCTGCCCTGCCGGTACCCTGACCGAATCGGAAGTTCCCGCTGCCCCGGGACGTTTACCTCTAGCCCAGACGGGCACGCGTATCAGGACATCCTTCAGACTTGTAACCGTAACGGGGCCAAGCGGCGTTAGATAGGGGACCCCAAATGACCGCAAAGAGGCAACGTGCAGCACGATGCACAGAAATCCAAGCACGATGCCGTAAAGACCTAGTGTACCCGCCAAAAATAAAATGGGAAAACGCAGCAGCCTAACGCCGCTTGCAAAGCTGTACCGCGGAATCGCAAACGTGGCAATACCGGTTATCGACACGATAATGACGACCGGGGCGGATATAATTCCAGCCTGTACGGCTGCCTGCCCGATGACCAAAGCCCCTACGATACTGATCGCTTGACCGATTTGCTTCGGCAGTCGTATTCCCGCCTCGCGAAGCGCTTCAAAGACAATTTCCATCGACAGCGCTTCGAACAAAGCAGGGAAAGGAACGGCTTCCCTGGAAGACGCAATACTCAGGACCAGATTTGTCGGAATCATCTCCTGATGGAAAGTCGTCACCGCCACGTATAAGGAAGGCGCGAAAATAGCGATAAAGAGGAACAAGAATCTGATCCAGCGCACGAATGTTGCGATGGGCCAGCGAACATAATAATCTTCGCTCGCTTGAAGTCCTGTCCAGAACGTCATGGGAACAATTAATGCAATAGGGCTATTATCAACAAGTATGGCGATTTTTCCTTCTAACAGCTCTCCGGTTACGACATCCGGCCGCTCCGTGTTATGCACTTGCGGAAATGGAGAATAAGGCAAATCCTCGATGAATTCCTCGATGTAGCCAGAGTCCAGGATAGCGTCTATACGAATTCGTTTTACTCTTTCACGGACTTCATCGATTAGAGCTTCGGATGCAATTCCGGTAATATAAGTCAGCACAACTTGGGTTTGAGACAAACTGCCAATCGTAACGGCTTCCGTCTTGAGACGCGATGTTTTGAGTCTGCCGCGCAGCAGGCCTACGTTCGTTGAGAGACTTTCGATGAATCCGTCCCTGGGGCCGCGAATGACAGGTTCAGAGGAGGGCTCTTCAAGGCTGCGCTGTTTGATGCCGTTTGCCTTAACCAATACAGCTTTGTTATCTGAGCCCGTTAGAATGGCAGCATGGCCATCCAACAGCTGACGAACGATCTCATTGACGTTGGATGAACGTTTCGTCGAGCCTGCGGAGATAACGGAATTGTCCAGCGCTTCCGCATCGTATTGTTCATTCTCCGCCTCTTTGTCGATTCCATTAACAAGCATCGGATGCAGAATATGATCGTCGATTATCTCTTCATTAACGAGACTAGCAATAAAAATAACCAGCTGCCGCTCTTGTCCGGCAAGACTGATTTTACGGAAATTGATATCGAAGCAGTTTTTGAAGATGTCCCGGAAAGTCCTCTCGTTCTGGTTCAGATCCATGGTTAACTCCACATTCTCGTCATCCTCTGAATGCAGCTTTTCAGGTAAAGAAGTATGCCGGGGTTCTGCTCGCAACCATTTCCTAAACCGCTTCACAAGAATACCCTCCCTCCAGCTCGATGGTCATATTTTCCCAAATTTTGCCCAAAATTATACGACCCGGGAGAAGCCTCGGATTAAACGGCTGACATTAAAAAGGAGCCCCGTTAAACGGGACTCCCTTATTTTTAAGTTTAGTTTTTATAGAGCGGTTGGTCTAACCATAATCTCACTGATCAAGGTATCATCAGGTTCATTAATCGCAAACGCTATAGCTCTGGCAATGCTGTAAGGCGAAATTCCCAGATCCCCGATTTGGCTGGCAAGCGCCTTTACTTCCGGACTGGTAATACTGTCGAAGAGCTCCGTCTTCGTCAGACCTGGCGCAATGACGGTGGATCGAATGCCTGATGCCGCTGACTCTTCGAGTCGCAGTCCTTCCGAAATGGCTCTCACCGCGAACTTGGTGGCCGCATAGACGGCTGACGTTGCGGATACTTGATAGCCGGACGTGGAGGACAAGTTAATGATATGACCCGACTTTTGCTCGCGCATGACGGGTAATACCGCCGCGATCCCGTGCAGAACACCTTTGATGTTCACGTCAATCATTTGATTCCACTCTTCGACTCTTAACTCGTTAAGTCTGGAGCTTGGCATAACTCCCGCATTATTTACTAATACATCGATGCGGCCGTACGCGCTTAACGCGAACTCGGCCAATCTTTTCATGTCCTCGGGAGAAACGACGTCTGCTTTCACGGACACGGCTTCGCCGCCGCTTTGTTTAATGTCATTAACAATCGCGTGAAGACGTTCCTCTCTTCTTGCAGCCAATACAACCTTCGCACCATGTTGGGCGAGCAGCTTCGCTGCAGCCTCCCCTATTCCGCTGGATGCTCCCGTAATGACGACAACTTTATTTTTTATATTTTCCATTGCTCATGGCCCCTTTGTAAGATCATTTTTTCCAAGTAGTCTAATTGTTGTGAATGAACGCGTGTTGAATATTTAACGGCCGTTGATTAACATTATAGACAGGAGCCCTGATTACTCAATGGTTGATTGATGCGTATTTGTTAGATATACAACATCATCCTCCGAATTGTTGAATATCTGAAGGAGGTAAGAACGAGTTGGACACGCTAGTTAAGACGGATCGTCGCATTCTCCGAACCAAGCAATCCATTAAAAAGTCGTTTCTGGAGCTTTTCTCGGAAAA
The DNA here is from genome assembly GCF_023715145.1 of Paenibacillus glycanilyticus. GTDB lineage: Bacteria > Bacillota > Bacilli > Paenibacillales > Paenibacillaceae > Pristimantibacillus > Pristimantibacillus glycanilyticus_A. The sequence continues at coordinate 173,093 of NZ_JAMBNP010000004.1, forward strand.
GCATTTTGAACAAATAACGATAAACGAAATAGCAGATCGCGCAAATGTTAACCGCGGCACTATTTATCTGCATTACACGGATAAGTACGATTTATTGGATAAATGCATTGAGGATCACATCAATGAACTAATTTCCTTATGCGAGAAACGTGAGTCTGCCACGATCAGCTCTGAGCCCGTATTTCATTATTTTCGCGATCATTACCCGTTTTTCTCCGCGATGTTCTCCAATGAAAGAGTCTTGCTGTTCCGGGACCGGATGATTAATTTCTTCTCCGTCAATATGATGGCCAAAATGGAGAGCACGGATGAGAATATCGACAAAGAGTTAAAAGCCCAGTTCCTGGCTTCGGCCTTCATCGGCGTTGTGGAATGGTGGATCCGCCGCCAAATGCCTCACTCTATACAATTTATGGCAGACCAGGTTCGAAATTTATTTGAAAAGAATCATGTATAGTCAAACAAAAAAGCCGCGTTTACGCGGCTTTTACAATTACAATCCTAAATTTTCGATCCGGTTAAGGAAGCTTGTTATATCGTTAATCGTTTGTATAATTTGGGAATTCTGAAGCTGGTCCAGTACCAGGTGGCCACTTGCCAATGCTTGATCGATCTCCTGCAGCAGCACCTGATTTTTCTCGACGATTTGTTGATGCAGATCCTTCGCCAGTGCAGGGGCATCGATGATATTGAACTGGACAATATCCTCTTTCAAAGCAATCAATCGATCCTCAAGCTGCTGCTTGATTTCCGGATTGGTTGCGGCATCTTGGATCATTTGAGGGGCTTGCTCCGCAAAGTCGGACAATTTGTTGATGTGATCGGTAGCCTGGTCCGCATATTGTAATGACTGATTAGCGCTATCCAAGAATGAACACGCGCTTAACATCATGGTTGAAAGAACGACTAAGAGTATCATCAATTTCCTCATCTTATTTCCTCTTCCTTCCTATTTAATTGTTGGTTTGTATGTTGTACGGTATTAACGTAAAAGGGTTTCATGAATCCCGCCGCTTCATGCAAATAGCCTCATAGTGCGGAGACCGCGCTTTGAGGCTGTTTGATTTGAAGCCTTATTTCAGAACATTCGCCAATACGTCATCGATGATTTGACCGTTTGCAATCGCTCCGGTATACAACCAGCTGCTGCTGTTGTCGAAATCATACACTTGTCCGGCTTTAACCGCAGGAATACCTGCCCAGATCGGATCCTTTAACAACTCTTCCTTCGATACGCCTTTTGTGTTCACGATAAACAAATAGTCGGCATCAAGCTCTGCCAGCTTCTCCAAAGAGAGCGTGCTCCAGTTCGACTTGGAAGCAGCGGACAATTCCTGTACTACCGCCGGCACCGTGAACCCGAGGTCTTTATATAACACGTCGCCGCTCGAGAGATTCTGATTGACGACGTATACGCTCTTTGCCGTTACCCATAGAGCGGCCGCAGACTTCGTACCCACCGATTGCTGAAGCATCTCCTTGGCTTCCTTCGCCTTTTGATCGTAATCCGCCAGCGCCTTCTCCGGCAATGATTCCGATGCCTTGTACAAAATCATATAATAAGCGAATAGCTCCTCCGCCGCGACAATGTCCAGCGTACTGCCCTTTACGCCGTGGAGCAGCTGAAACGACTTTGTAATATAAGGCTTGCCGTCAAGCTCTATGAAGGCATTGCCGCGGTAAGCTAACAGAAAGCTGTTCGCCGGAAGACGATAATTTTGAAGCGGCTTCTGCGGGCCCATGCTTACGTGACGAACATCCAATATTGTATAAGCAGCGTTATACCACGCACTTATTAGTTCTGTTATTTGCTGTTGTTGATCCATTGCCCTCTCCTCTTGCCTATCCTTCTATCACTTAACTTTGCGAAGCTTCTCAGATGATTGAAACACGCGAATATATGTAATTCGATATCTCGTTAATCGTTCCTGCCATAACAGCAAAAAAACGGCGAGCCATTGGCTGCTGCCGTTTATTCGCATAGATTAGCCGGTTATCTTCTTACGCGCGTCCCATCCAACAGGAAACCGGTGCTGTTCACGATTACTTCCTGCTGCTCGAACAGCCCTTCGGCAATGGATGTCACATATGCGTTCGAATCCGCGATCTTAACCGGTGTCTCTACGGCATAGTAGGCGTTTCCGAGCGGTCCTTCCCTGCCCTCCAGCGTAAACACAAAAGCGCCACGCTCGTCGTGATGAACGGCTTCATTTGGAACCGTCACGGTCTGCTCCTCGCTGGTTTTTGCGATCTTCACTTCCACACGATCTCCTCCCTTTAAGTTATCGTCTTTAAGAGAAATAGTCACGCTGCTTGGCAGCGAAGATGTATTGTTCGAATCGTCACCAGCGTTTGCAGGCATAATTCCCTCGCCTCCGGATTCCCCGTCATCTATGGATACAATCGTCCCGGATAGCTGCCGATTGGACTTATCGGAAAGCGTAATTTGATCCAAGACTTCACCAATCTCAAGCAAGCCTGCGACGTCTCCCGGTACTTGCAGCCGAATTTCGTTGCCTTTCGCAGAATTGGCTAACACAAGCTCCGGCCCTAAGCCCGGAGCTGTGCCAGCTGAAGCATTAACCTGGATCACGACGCCAGTGAAAGGCGCCGAGACCGATTGTCCTTCAGTCATGCTCTTCTGGAGGCTTAGAATATGCTGCTTCTGCGATGCTATATCAAGCTTGGCCGATTCTATCGCAATCTTCGCTTCCGCTAATGCACTCTCGCTGCCTTCCGTTACGGCCGCAATATAATTTGCCTGCAGCTGGTCCATGGATAGCTGCTGCTTCTTCAGATTCGTCTGCATATCATCGAGCTGCAGCTTCCATTCGCTATCGTCATATTCGATCAGTTTCTGGCCGGCGGAGACCTTGTCTCCCTGCTTAACGAGCACCTTTTTCACCTTCCAGCCCGCCGGGTTTGCGATATCCAATGTTTGACCCGGCTGCACCGTCGCACTGCCTTCGTACTCATGCGCAACGGAGCCCTTTGACGCAGGCTGCGTGTAGACTTTCGGCAGCGACATGCTCCGAAGCGTATTGCCAGCCAGCGTGCATATGACAAGCAGAGCCAGAAACAGTCCAGCAAATATGCGCAGCTTCCGTTTACTGAACCCCGACTTCTGTTCTTCCATTACCATCATCACTCCTGAGTTTATCCTTTAATCCCCGAATGCTGTATACCTTCCACGAAGTAAGACTCCGCATATAGGAAGAGCAGCACCATGGGAGCCATATACAGCGAGGAGGCGGCAAAGCCGACTCCCCTTGCCGACTGATTGATTTGCGCCAAATAGAGCGACAGAGGCTGCTTGACCGAATCCTGCAAGAATATAAGCGGCTGCTCGATCATGTTCCAGTAATCGACGAACAGCAATACTGCCAGCGCTGCGAGTCCTGGCTTGGCCAGCGGCAGGACGACGCGCCAGAATATAGTCAATTGGCCCGCCCCGTCGATTTTGGCGGCCTCGGTGAGCGCGTACGGAATATGGGCCATGAACTGGCGCATCATAAACACGCCGAAGGCCCCGAATATGCCGGGGAGTATTATGGCCGACGAGTGGTTCATAAGACCAAGCTTATCGATGACCAGGTAGTTTGGAACCAGCGTAACCTGAAATGGCATGAGCATCGTCATCAGATAAACAAAAAACAGCTTATCCCGTCCGGGAAAACGAAGCTTTGCAAAAGCATAGGCGGCTAGGGAGCCGACAACGATCTGACCCACAACAATAGGTCCTACAAGGCCGACGGAGTTCCAGAACATGCTCAGAAACTTAGGGCTCAGAATCAACACCTGCGCATATTGTTGAATGGTCAGCCAGTCCGGCAGAAGCTTGAGGTTAACGAACGCATCCTTGCCGCCGTCTGCCGTGTCTACCATTTTCCCAATCAGGTCGTAGTTTTGGCTGATCTCTGCTTCCGACATTAGAGAGCTTACAAGAGTGAGCCCGATCGGAAACAGCATGGCAGCAGCAAATATGGCAAACAACATCGACAGCGCCAGCCCAGTCAGGCTTGGGCGGTTATTCATCGTCTATTCCTCCTTTCTCTACTCCGAATTTTCCCTGAACCGGCGTTCAGCTCGGAGCAGTCCTGAGGTTAGCATCACGATGCAGCCGACCATAAGGGTAGCGGCGGCCGTCAGCTTCTGCACGTCCAGCTCGAAGAACATGTTGTTCATGTAATGCTGCAGCATATACAGCCGGTCATACGGATAATCCCCGGCCAGCAGGTACGTTTCCCTGAACACCTTAAACGAATTGATAATCGATATGAGCAGCACAAAGAACAGGGTTGGCGTCAAATAGATAACGGTAATATGACGAAACTGGCGGAATCGGCCAGCTCCCTCAAGAGATGCCGTCTCATAATAATCCTTCGGAATCGATTGAAGACCGGCCAGCAGCAGGATCATGTCATAACCAATATTCTTCCATACATACATGACAACAACGATACTCATGGACCAATTGGATTGCATCCAATCCACGCGGGCCATTCCTAATTCATGCAGCCATGCGTTTAAGGTCCCGTTCCAGTCGAAGAAAACTTGCCAGACCGTCACAACGGAAGCGACAGGGACGACGAGCGGCAGCATAAATGAGGTCCGCAGCCAGCTTCGCAGATAGAGCGAGCGGTTGAGCAGGATCGCAAGCGTCATCGACAGGATGATTAGCAGCGGCACGCCGACCGCCGTGAACAGCATCGTATTGCCAGCCGCCTTGCGGAACGAAGCGCTATGCAACAAATCCGCATAATTGCGGAAGCCGACTAATTGTCCGCCGATCGCACCGTCTGTAAACGATTGGTAGAAGCCAAGAACAAAAGGGATGAGATAAAACACGGAGAAGCCGATAAGGCTAGGCGCAAGGAACAGCCCGGCCACAGCCCCGTCGCGGCTCATCCGCCGTAACCGTCTGCTATTCATTTAAGACCGTCATCGCTTTGTTTTGAATCAGCTTTCCGACGTCTTCCGCAGATTTCTGACCGGCGAAGAAAGCTGCGGTATTAGCTGAAATAATATCAAGCACTTTGCCGGAACGATTCTTCTTGCGGGAAGCAGCCTCCGCAAAGCCTTCGAGCAAGTCCAGCTTGGCGTTGTCCACTTTGAAAGGCGTACTGTGCTGCGAGCCGATGGTTGGCGGCGTAATGGAGCCTTTCTCCTTCAATTGCTGGATGGCATTCGCGAAGCGTTCCTTGTTGATGGGAAGGCCGATCGTTGTGTGATCCATCATATATTTCAAGAAATCCCAAGCCGCGTCTTTCACTTTGGAATTGGCGTTAATTCCGATATCCGAACGCGTCTCGAAAGAAGTGCCCGCTGCTTCTTCATCCGCGTGCGGCTTCACATAAAAAGTAGTGTCGTCGCCAAACACGTTTAACGTAGTTAAATAATCCTCGGGAGACAAAATGGATACGTTTGTAAAATAACCCCGTTCAGTAGATCCAACAATGCCATCGTCGTACATCCCCTTTATTTGCTTAAGCAAGCCCGTAAAGTCTGCTGAATCGAAGCTCGCCTTCCGATTGGTTTCGTCGACAAATCTGCTGTAATTGTCGGCAACGACGCTGCGGACGAAATAATCGGAACCGCCTACTAGCATGCCTTCCCCGCTGACGATAGCCGCGTTATATTTCCCCTTTGCCGCCACAAGCTCCCTTCCCGCCTTCATGAAATCATCCCAGGTCCATGTCCGATCGTCGAATGTAACGCCTGTTGCTGCTATTGCAGCTTCGTCGCCAACCATGCCGCCCAAGCTGAAGGAAAGCGGAAGGCTGAAGGGGCCATTAGCAGACCCTTCGCCGCCAAGCACATTAGCGAAGTAGTCTGTCCTCCGGAAGGATTTATCTCCGTCCATTCTTGTCCCTAAATTCTCCAGCAGATGATGCCTTTCGTAATCGTCAGCGGCCAAATATCGTAGGTCAAGGAGGTCAGGCCCTTTGCCGGAAAGCATAGCCGCGTTCGTGGATGTCGTAAACTTCTCGATATCGGCATCCGTCTGCTCTCTGCTGCTATCGTTGTTGTACGGCTCGCTCAGCCCGTATTCAAGCTTGATCGTAACGTCCGGGTGTGCCGCCTCATAAGCTTTTGCAGCTTGTTCGTACTGCTCATCCGGCCAGAAGACCGAGAAGACTATCGTCTTGTGGCCACCGGAATCCGCAGCGGCATTTGTGGTTGCCGAAGCTTCGTCTCCATCGGTTGGGTTCCCCAAATTCTTAATTGCGGTATCGCTTTCGCTTGCGCCTTTATTACTGCTGCAAGCGGCAAGAGTTAATACGACAAGTGCAACGGAGAGCAAAATTAATCCCATTTTTTTCATCTCTTTCATCTCGTTTCGTTGTTATTCGTTGAGATAAGTCATGGCTTTGTTCTGTACCAGGTTGGCAACAGCTTCCGCCGTCTTCTGACCTGCGAAGTACGCTTTCGACTCTGTGATGATCAATTCGCGCATCTTGTCGGATTTGTTATCCTGGGCAGGATGTACGGCTCCGTTAACATAGGTGTCGAGTCCGCTTAGCATCCCGCCGTCCGCTTGAATCATCGAACCATGAAGCGGTCCTTCTTCTGCGGATTTAAATGCGCCTTGCTTCTTCAGCTCTCCGATTTGAATGGCGTAAGCCGCTTTGTTAACCGGGAAGCCCGTCGTTGTTGCCGCAGACTGAATGTCTTGAGAGAGCATAAACTTGATGAAATCCCATGCTTCCGGCTTTACTTTGGAATTCTCGCTAATTGCGACACTTCTATAAGTCTTGAAGTACCCGCCTGCCGCCGTGTCTTGCGCATGCGGCTTCGCGTACAGCTTCATGTGATCGCCGTCTTCCTTGGCGAACATCTTCATCTGCAGACCGGCAACCTGCATCGATTCCAAATAATCCTTCGGCGAATTAATCTGAACGCTCTGGAAGTAAGCGTTAGCGCCCCTGCCTATCTTGGAGACGAGTCCTTCATCAAACATTCCTTTCACTTGCTTCATGAGGCCCGTAAAGGATGCGGAATCGAAATGCGCCTTGCGGCCGTCCGGCTCGACAAACAGGGAATAGTTATCGCTAACCATCTCCCCTAGTAAGTATTCGGGGCCTTCATAAGACAATACGGACGGCAAGCCGCCGGTTGCTGTCATTGACTTCGCCGTCTTGGTGAAATCAGCCCATGACCACGATTGGTCATCAACCTTCACTCCCGTCTTGCCAATAGCGCCCTCATCCCCGGCAAAGCCCATCAGGAAGAAGGAGAGCGGCATGGAATAAAGAGAATCGCCAGCGCGGACGTTATCGATGACATTCATGAAGTAATCAGCCTTCTTGAAGCTATTGTCTTGGGCCATCATTGGACTCAGATCAGTCAAGAGGCCATGCTTCATGTAGCTGTCAACCGGGAGCATATCCATCTCGAGCAGGTCGGGGCCTTTGCCCGCCAGCATCGCCGCGTTTGTGGTCGTTACGTACTTTTCCATATCCGCCTCCAGCGTGGCATCCGTGTAATCTACGTTTTCCAGCTTGATCTCAACGTCCGGATGGAGCGCCTCGTATTCTTTTTTAGCTTCCTCATATTTGGGATCTTGCCAGAAGGTTGAGAAGACGATTGTCTTCTTGCTGCCGTCATGCGATGCATTCCCGTCGCTTGAAGCAGCGGGAGAAGCTCCCGTACCTTCACCAGTCTCGCTCCCGGAGCTCCCCGCGTTTCCGTTTGTCAACCCTCCCCCAGTGCATGCGGTTAATGCCAAAGCAAGCAGGCAGCCCGCTATAAGACCTTTGCTGTATTTTTTCATAGACATATTCTCCTTTGTTATCGAGTGCTAATTCTTTGCCCTCTTGTAACGAGCTCTGCCCACATTATAAAAAAGAGATATCTCCAAACCTACATCGTCTTGTGTACAAAATGTCTCCGAATTTCGAAAAAAAAGCGGCAGATTAGACGAAACTTCGTCCAACCTGCCGCTTTGCATGACGTTCATGCTATCGTTCGTGTAGTGCTCTATGATCTAAACTGTATGACAAAGGTCTGTAACCTATCCTGGCCAGCCACCGGTGCCGGAGAAATTTCCTGTGCCACCGCGGCAGATGGATTGCTTTTGTCGACCAGAAGCGAGCCGCCCTTCAGACTCCACTTCATTTGAGACGGGACAATTCCCTGGTACACGACCGTCTGATATAACACGTTGTTGCCCTGCAGCTTGCCGACATGGATCGCCTGCGTATTTGTTTGCGTATACGCGATCACTTTCCGGTCTGGGGATAAGCTGAAGCTGCCCACCTTCTCCAGCAGAACGGACAATTCGCCGTTACGAGCGTCATACTGGAACAATGTACCGTCGGCACCAAGGAACATGAACCTGGAGGCATCCACCCAGTTACTGATGGCCATCCCCGACGGATGGTCATATTGAACGGAGAAGCTGCCGTCCTCGTTGCGCTTGGCCATCGTGACCAGCTTCCCGTCATCGACCAGTATGCGGTTCCCGTCGTCTGACAATACAACGGTGGCACTGTTGTTATCGGTAGAATAATTAATAAGAGGATGCAGCTTAGCCTTCCCATCTACCGTATCGTAGATGACAATGTCTAGCTGCCCACGGCCGTCGCCTGCGACGAGATAGGAGATATACCGGCTATTGTTTGACCATTGTATGGTGCGCGAAAGCATCTTTCGCTGTATATCTGCAGGAGCTGCAATTTGTTTGATTTGATTCCCCTGCACTGGAACCAGGGTCATAGATATACCATCCCCGGATTCGGATAGTCCGGCAATCCTCTTCCCGTCGGGGGACAAGCCAAGCAGCCTTATATCGATATTTGCTGTGCTTGCAATTAGCTTGGGCTTCTCATACGGCGGTGCAAGCAACTGCAGGCCGTTAGGAGCTGCAGTTGCCGTCACATTAGCCTTGAAATGGCCGACGACCGCCTCCCCGTTTGTCCAGCCAAGCACCTGCATCTCTTCGGCTGACGATACCGGCAATGGATAAATCGTTTTCACCTCAAACGCTTGTCCAACGCTCGCTTCGCTTGCAGGCTGTTGTCCCTCCGTCTCCGGAATCACGAAGGTTTCGGAATGAGAATCGCCCATGCAGCCAGCCGTTATGGATAGAAGCAGGACCGACATCATGGTGAAGGTGAGCAGCTTTATTGGTTTCACTCTGGTATGCATGATTAAACGCTCCCCTCCTTTCCGGCTGCGGGAAGCTCAACGTACACGATTGTCCGACCCTCGTCGCTAACCATTCGGATTGTGCCGTTATGGTCGTCAACGATCGATTTGACGATGCTCAGACCAAGCCCAACGCTGCCTTCTTCCTTAAACGTTCTGTCTCCGGAATAGAAAGGTTCGAACACGCTTGCTACCTGGTCTGGGGACAACGTCTGACCCGGATTGCCGAATGTGAAGCTTATCTTCTCTTCCTTCAAGCTTGCGGCAACCTGAATTTTCGCCATTGGTGCACTGTATTTGATTGCATTGTCCAGCAGATTAATAAACAACTGACGCAGCCTGTCCGATTGGCCGAAAACAACAAGTCCGTCGTCTGCCTCCAAGTCGATTCGTTTCTTGTAACGCTTGGCGCGGATCTCCATCGCATCGCATACGTCCCGCAGGAGCGCGCCAGCATCTACTGGGACGGCTTCGTCCAATATGGCTGTTCGGCGCGACACTTCAAGCAAGTTCAGCACCATGCCGTGTAGACGGCGGCTTTCCTCAACGATATGCGTCATTCCTTTGTCGAAGAAAACGCGGTCGGCTTCTCCGCTCTCCCTAATGATCTCGGCATAACCAAGAATGGACGTGAGCGGCGTCTTCAGCTCATGCGTCACGTTGTCGAAGAACCTTTTCTCCTGCTCGATTACGTCTTTAAGTCTGTCACGGTCGCGGCCAATCGTGGCGATCTGACTGTCGATCCGGCCAATCATATCGTTAAAGTTCTCTGCGAGCCGCCCGATTTCGTCCTTGCGGTGGAACTTCAGGCGCACATCCAAATTCCCCCGAATGACCTCCGTGGAGGCATGCGTGAGCTTAACGAGCGGGATCGTGATATGTCGGGACAGCATGTACGAGAACAGAAACGCAGCCAAGAATATCGCGAGCGCGATATAGAAAATGATGTTGAGAATTCTCCCGGTCTGTTCATAGAGGGCCGAGAAATCTTTGGCGAACCGAAGGATGCCGACCTTTACCCCGTCAATAACCACGGGATAGGAATAGAGCACGGAGCCGGTGCTGCCTTCATAGGTAATGGTATAGGCCGTTTTTCCTCCTAGCGATAGCTTCAGATCCTCCGTCGAACGTCCAGCAAACTTTGACTCGTCGGATGAATACAGCAAAATGCCGTCAACGGTATAGGCACTGACGTCGCTTGAAGTGGCGCGGTGAAGATCGCTGACCATTTCCTCGGCCATTTGACCGAAATACAGGTCGTTATTTGTAAAATGATTAATAAGAAAGGCTTGATGGACATAGACGTTGCTGTTATTTTTAAGCTCCACGAGGTCAGAGGTAATAATACTCCGGTTGCTGCTTCGGATATATTCTTTCAACGTGATATTCAGCACAAGGAAAGAAAGGCAAAAAATCAGGAAAAAGCCGATAACGAATTTTGCCCGTAACGTGCGAAGCATAGGTCAGTCCGTCCTTTTCTCAATCTTGTATCCGATACCGAATACGGTTGTTATCCATTCAGCCGCATCAAGCTTCTTGCGCAGTCGCTGAATGTGCGTATCCACTGTCCGCATGTCGCCGGGGAAATCGTAGCCCCAGACGGACTGGAGCAGCTCGGCGCGCGTGAAAATTTTGCCACGAGCGCCAAGCAGCGCCATTAGCAGATCGAATTCTTTCGGCGTCAGCTCAACCGTCGCGCCATCTTTCGTTACAAGGCGCTCCTCCGGGGAGATGACGATGTTGCGGAAGCTGATTACCGAAGGTCCAGCATCCTCTGCAACTGGCAGAGCTTGGGCTTGTGCCAGCCGTCTCAGAATGGTGCGAATCCGAACCACGACCTCCCTAAGATCAAATGGCTTTGTAATATAATCATCCGCTCCGACCTCGAGCCCGAGGATTTTGTCCGTAATATCCGATCTTGCCGTAAGCATGAGAATAGGCAGATTGTATTGGGCAGTCACCTGCTTGCAGATATCGAGTCCGCTTCGGTCCGGCAGCATCCAGTCCAGCACCAGCAGATCAGGCTGGAACTGCCGCACCTCCCGAAGTCCGTCCGCCCCGTTAGCCGCCGTCCGTGTCTCAAAGCCTTCGCGTCCCAGACCATAAGCCAGCAGATCAGCGATAGCCTCCTCATCCTCGATGATAAGTATTTTTGTCTTGTCCATTATGAAGCTCCAATCTATTTGCGTTTGTGCCTTTCAAGCTTAACGCTCAGTTGTTGCGAGGATGTCTAGAAGATGTGTACGAATTGTCGAGAAGATGTCAACAAATTGTCTCCAAACCCATCATTTAATGACGTTAACTATAAATCACGTTAACTGCCCCATTCGCTTTAGCAAATGACTTAACGGCCTTCTTCACATTTTTGCGCAGCTGGGCGGATACTTTCATTTCCGGTTCAAATTGCAGCAGTTCTACCTTTAATACATTCTCTTTCCGGTCAAGCCTCGGATCCATTCTGCCGATCAAACGGTCTCCAGCCAGAATGGGCATCGCGTAATAGCCGTACTTCCTCTTATCCGCAGGTGTGTAGATTTCCCAGCGATATTCGAAATCGAATAAATCTTCAAGCCGTTTACGGCTCCATAGCAAATTATCCAGCGGCGGCAAGAAAGTAATCTCGTCGGGTTCAGCCTCTATACGGCTATCTTGCCATTCGTCAGCCGCATGATGATGCGCCAATACTCGTTCCGCGTCCGAGGCTAACACATAATAAGAATGCTTAAGGCCTTCGACTTTAACCTCAGTGACAATGCCGCATTGAATGAACTGCTGGATCGCATCCCGTCGCTGTGCGGCACTCAGACGCAGCCAGCCAAACCGGGAGTCCGATGGTTCGAAGACGCGGTACGCGCGGAAATATTTAAGCAGCATGAGCCGCTCCGCTTCTTCCCTATCCAATTCACCCGCTGTCTCGAGCAGCTCTGCCGGTACGCTGCGGCTGGTTAAATCAAACAGCCTCTGATTGCCCTCTCTCCCAACAATTCGAATATGGGCGGCATCGGTCAATAGATTAATTGCGTGTGAAGTCGCTTTTGTTTTCGCTTTCGCATTTGTATTTTCCCAATAGCCGTGTACCCTCGCCTCCGATTCGAAAGCTCTTGCCGGCAGGGGTCCTTCATCCCTCAGCTTGTCCATAACCTGCTCCGGTACCGGCTGCAACGCTTCAAGTGCAGATGAGACATGTTCGCGGATTCGCAGCCGGGTTGGCTCAAAGATCGGATAATGCTCCATCGGAATGATGCACGCGGCATTAGCGAAATACTCGAACACGCGATGATCGCTGAGCAAATCATTCAGCATGCTTGGTTCGTAGCTTGCCATGCGGGCGGACATCACCAAATGCTGATTGGCCCGAACGGCAGCCACCGGATCGATTTGCAAGCATTCCAGCAGGCGTATGACATCGAGCACTTGCTCCTTGCCTGCCTCAGCGTTGATGCGCGGTTGCAGCAGCAGCTGCGTTTCCAATAAGAAGCGCCGAAGCGCCCGTTTCGTCGTGTGAATCATGGTTCCGTCTCCCCTCAATCCGTATGATAGATGTTAACTTGGGAATACTTGGTGATATTCGATTTTTACAGAAGGAGACCACGAATGGAGTCCGCAGAAAAAATATCGGGAATGCAATTATGCTTATTGGTTTTTTCCTTTATCGCTCCTACCGTCATTCTAGTCATTCCGGGGTTAATGTCAAACATCTCCAAGCAGGATGCGTGGATTACGATATTTCCCTCTACGCTAATTGGAGCAATAAATATTTGGATGATGATTCAGTTGTCGAAGCGTTACCCGGGAATGACGATTATCCAGTACGGCTCCGAGATCTTAGGCAAATGGCTGGGGAAAATATTAGGCTTTTATCTGATTTATGTATGGTTGAATTTCGATTTCATTATCTTGAATCAGCATATCCAGTTTATTAATACGGTTTTCCTTATGAATACTCCTTCTATCATGATTAGTCTAACGCTTGCGATCTTGTGTTGCGTTGCCGTCTATATGGGAATTGAAGCGATTGCCAGGTGCAATCAGTACCTTGCCATCCTTAATTTCATTCTCCTCATCCCTCTTCTGATTCTCATGCTTGCAGAATCGGACCCGGAGAGACTCCGTCCGGTAATGGGCAATGGCCTTTTTCCTGTCCTGCAGGCAACCGTGTTCCCTGTTGCTTATATCACGCAATTTTTTGTATTGGGATGGCTTCTTCCCTTTTTGAATCAACCCAAGAAAGCGGCAAGGGCCTCATACACATCTTTGTTGATTATCTCGGGTCTTCTCTTTATTACGCTCTTGCCTCTTATCATGGTCTTTGGTCCGTTAACGGAGAAGCTGGTATTTCCCGTGTTAAGCGTCATTCAGTACATTGGCATAAAAGGAAGTTTTGAGAGGCTGGAAGCTTTTGCGGTAGCGATATGGGTGATGGGCTGCTTTATCAAAATATCGATTACGATCTTTATTATTTGCCTGAGTATCGGACAATTGTTCAACATAAAGAACTATAAGGATTTGGTTATTCCCATAACGATTTTGTCGGTTATTGGATCCGTAACGGTATTTAAAAATTACTCGACGGACTTGGGGAGTTATCTGAACTATACCTATCCAAGCTATGCCTTTTTTACGCACTTCGCCCTCCCCCTTGTCCTTCTCCTCCTTGATTCGGTCAAGAGGGGCTGGAAGAAATCGGTGCATTAGCTTTATTGCCGCAAAATCATTTTCCCGACAGGCTCAAATACGATTCTTAGCAGAGTAGTTGAGCTTGGCAATGGAATATGCGCGATGAATAACGAGCCGGCGATCATTGTTATTCCCATTAAACAGCTGTATGTAACAGCTGCAGAACGCTGATTGGGAGATGAAAATTTCTGCACTTGATAAATAGACCAGCCGAGCATCACGGCTATGAAGCCTATTAATTGTAGAACGATCATTATTGCATCTCCTATTTTCGTATTTCGAGAGTAGAGTGCACCATACCGGCTCCATTTATCGTTAGATTCACTTGAACCGATGTCGTTACCTCCTGATATTGGGTATCCCATTGACCTTTTATCCTATTCCACATCGCCGGGTTATTCTTATAGATTTCTTGGCCAAAGCCTACGCAATCCGACTTGTATTTCTTCTGAAGCTTTAGCAATAGCTGCTCTACTTGCTGTTTAATGGTATCTTCCATTCCTTGCTTTATAATTTTCAATTGGTTTGGATTATTGATATCGAGAGTAGTGTTATTCTCTTCTATCATCCCTTTCCCCTCCAGCAGAATCTTGAAGCGCACAGTATCATCGTCGATTATTGTCTTTATCGTGCTGCTTGCTTGATTCAATATCAATCCGATTTCACCGTAATCCTTGGGCATATTCGCCGTAACTCGACCGAACCTCAGCTTATTCATGAGCCACACCAGCCGCAAAGTTTCTTTCTCGTCCAGCATCCCGGTCAGCTTAAGATCTCCATCAAAAACACCGGTGCCCGCAGACTGGAATAATTGCTCTTGCGATTCTTTTAGCCGATCTCCGAGTTCCACTGCTCCTAGTGCCGCATGTTTCCCTTCGCTTTGATTAATAATGTAGAAATCGCGCAAGGTGACGGTTACATCATCTCCCGACTTTTGCATTTCGTTCACCACTTCGATTGGCACTTGCTTTAACGGATATTTTAATTCCAGAATATCCTTGGCATCTCCTCCTTTTACCAGCACGAGATAGGTCTTTAAGCGGTTTCTCGGATCATGGGTAAAGACATCGAGCAGTGCTTCCTGAATGCCTTGCCTAGCCAGACGTTCACTTATAAACACAACGCTGCGATGAGAGAAGAATAATTTGCGCGAGCTTTTTTTCTGCAGAGCTTGATGAAGCTCCGTCCCGCTTGTCCCCGTTGCGGATATCACATAAAAGGTTCCTTTATGCCCGCCTCCCCCTCCGCTGCTTCCTCCTTCTTTCGATCCTGGAACGGCTAGTTGCAGCGTACAATATAATTTCCCATCGTCTGTTAGATCTATTGCGGTACCCGTCACAAACGCAAGATCATTAATCTCCATGCGATCCCAACAGCCGCTCATGGTGATGACAACAAGAAGCAGCAGCACGCATTTTAACGTTCTCATCTATTCCCCCCCTCCTGATCAGGCGTTGTCTTAAAAAGGAGTTTCAATCTGATCGGGACTCTGATGAAAACATCCTTAAAGGCAGACATCTTAAGCGGCGATACCGGCGAAAAATAAAGTGTCCCGAAGGAACGAAGCGAAGTGACATGCAGCATGATGCCCAGGAAGCCTAGAACAATGCCATACAAGCCTAGAGTTCCCGCCAAGAACAACACGGGAAAACGAAGCAGGCGGATCCCGTTTCTTAAGCTGTATCTCGGTGTCGTAAACGTAGAAATCCCGGTGATCGATACGATTATGACGACCGGAGCGGAGATCAAACCGGCTTGCACCGCTGCCTGCCCGATGACAAGGCCTCCAACGATCCCGATCGTCGGGCCGATCTGTTTGGGTATGCGAATCCCGGCTTCCACCAGTGCCTCAAAGATAACCTCCATTAATAAAGCTTCAACCATCGCGGGAAAAGGAACCGCTTCCCTTGAACCGGCAATGCTCAGCACCAGATTAGTTGGAATCATCTCTTGATGGAAGGTCGTAATCGCTACATAAAGCGCAGGCGCAAAGATGGCAAAATGGACGAAGAGGAATCGAATCCACCGGACAAACGTAGCAATTGGCCAACGAATATAGAAATCTTCGCTTGACTGCATGCCTGACCAGAAGGTCATCGGAACAATAAGGACATAAGGGCTCGTATCAACCAGAATGGCTACTTTTCCTTCAAGCAATTCAGCTGCTACTACATCCGGACGTTCGGTGCTATGGACTTGGGGAAATGGAGAATAAGGCTGATCTTCTATAAACTCCTCGATATATCCGGAGTCGAGTATCCCGTCGACCTGAATCGACTGCAATCTTGCTCTGACCTGGTCAACGACCTTATCGTCAACGATACCCTTCAGGTAGGTAATAACGACTTGAGTCTGGGAGTATTCACCGATAACCATGCATTCTGTCTTGAATTTGGAGGTTTTGAGTCTGGCGCGTATCAGACCCAGATTGGTTGACAGCTGCTCGATAAAGCCTTCCTTGGGACCGCGTATAACGGGCTCGGAGGACGGTTCTTCAATGCTTCTTTTGGATAGGCCGGGAATGCATACGGTCATTACTTCGCTGCATCCCTCCGTAAGAATGACCGCATGTCCTTGAAATAATTTTGCGATGGTTTCGGATACATTGTCGGAGCTGGTCATTGTACCAATGGAGACCAGTTCATTGGCAGCTTCTCCGCCTTCACTCTTTTGCAGCGGCTTCAATATATATTCCTCAAGCGTCTTTTTATCGATCAGGCTATCTATGTAAACAACGAGCCACTGCAAGTTAGAGTGGATGTCTATCCTGCGGTATACCACATCATAGCAATCCACAAACGCCTCTTTGAAATAGGCTTCGTTTTGCTCGATATCCGCCGTGAATAACAAGTCTTTGTCTTCCTGCAGCAGCGTGCTTTTCGATTTAAGAATGTGATTAAATTTGTGATTCGTTATTCCTTTCCTGAACCTCCTCATCAAATCTCCTCCTGATCGGCCGATTAAGGCTGTAGAATCCCATTCCCATAGTATGGATAGCGAGTTTCAAATTATACGGCCAGCCGCGCTCGCCAAAAAGCACGAAAAGCCCGGAGATTGACTGTTGTACTGAGTCAACCCCAGGCTCTTTGGTTAAGACAAGGCGAAAAGTGCTTCTTCCGCAATCCTATGAAACTTGCCCGGATCCCGAAAGCTTCTGGCGAGCAATTGCCCGCCTTGGAATGAGGCAAGGATTTGATGCGCGCGTAAATGGGAAGCCCCCTCAAAATGCAAATCCCCTTCACGGCGCCCTTCATCAAGCACGCGTTCCAGCCAGGTAAGATTAGCTTCGAAAAACCGAGCTAACCCTTCCCTCATTTTCTCGGGCAAAGTAGCCACGTCGCTGGCGAGCATAACGCTTAGACAGGTACAAAAATCTTGAACAGGTTCGCTATATAGCAAGGTATACTTGCGCAGCTTTTCCTTCGAATTCTTCGTTACGGAATCAAGATGAGCCGTTGCTGCAACAAAACGTTGGAGATAACGCACAATCAGCGCTTCACCCAAATCCTCCTTATTGGGGAAATGATAATGAATGCTTGCCGTTTTTACCCCTACTTTATCTGCAATATGCGCATAGCTGAATCCGTTAAAGCCGAATTCCTGAACTAAGGACTGAGCAATATCCAGTATCGTTTCTGACGTATTTTTCGATTTTGTCATATCGTTAATCTGCCTTTTAGTAGAATGTTATTCATGATCTCGCAAGCTCCAGCCGCTGTCGGTCAGTTCGGCCGATACCAAGCGGCAGACTTACGGCGCCTAAGAAGACGATGAAGGCTGCGCCAATCAACGCGGTCAGGTAACCGCCGTTGCCCGAGATCAGATGGCCCGCAATTAGCGGACCGATTATTTGACCAAGACCAAAGAACGTAGTCAATAAACCGATTATTCTGCGGTTGTTCGTCGGATACAAATCCTTGGCATAAGCAACAAACAGCATGGTGATTCCCATAAAGGTTGCTCCAAATAGTATAGCGCCTGCGAAAATCGAGGCTTCTGAATGAAAGAGTACGGGAATCCCAATACCGATGGATTGCAAAAGCATCGCAACGGTCAAAGTCCATTTCTTTCCCCACCGGGAGGCAAGCATCGACCAAATGATACAAGACGGCGCAGCAGCGATCCCAACCAGCATCCAGCTGAGCGACGCCATATTCGGTATGCTCGACACCGTCTTGGCGTACGCTACGAGATAAGTTCCCGTCACGATGTAGCCCAAGCCCTCAAGGCCATAGGCAATCGTCAAACAGATTAGAATTCGTCGTACGGCAGGAGATGTTTGGTGAGGAGAAGTTATAGCCGTCTTCGCGCCGGAATGTCTGCCGCCTAACGAGTACCAGGCTGCCAGGCCCAAGATCAGACTGATCAGACCAAGTCCTTTCCAAATGTCGCTCCATCCACCATTTTGTGCGAGAAGCGGTACCGAAACGCCGGTCAGAAGAATGCCGCCGCCTACCCCTCCGTAGAATAGTCCTGCCTGTTTCGCCGATAATCGGTCCATGATCATGCTGGAGGCGATAACAAACACGGCCGCGCTTGCCAGACCGGATAAAAACCGCAGCAATAACCATGCTTCGAGACCATGGAATTCCCCCATTCCCCAGGTCGTCGCAATATTTATGATTAACCCCGCGAACAGCAGAATGGAACGGTTATTCACTTGGACTAGCGTAAGAATAAACGCGCCGATTAAATAGCCCAAATAATTGCTTGAAGCCAGATAACCCGCTCCTGCCGCGGAGAACAAATGATGTTCCATCATAATGGGCAGAATCGGAGTGAAAGCGAACCTCCCTATCCCCATCGCGACCATCATGGCCGCTATGCCGCCAAGGAGAACAATTAAGGTGTTTTTTCTCATATGCTTCCTCGTTTCTTTGGAGACTCTGTTCATTCCTTCGTAATTTTGTTATCATATATTAATGCAATAATGTTATTTAGATATCTTTTTTTTAGATATCAAGGTCAAACTTAAATCAACCGGAGGTCTTTATGGACATACAGTTACTCAAAGTGTTTTCCACCACCGCAAAAGAAGGAAGCATCTCGAAAGCGGCCCAAAGATTAAATTTCGCCCAATCCAATGTTACTCATAAAATTCAACAGCTGGAGGCTGATCTGCAAACCCAGCTTTTTTACCGTCATAATCGCGGCATTACGCTTACCCCTTCCGGGCAAATCCTGGTTTCTTACGCGGAGAAAATCTTGCATGTCATCCAGGAAGCCCGATCGGCCGTTGGAGACTCTTCCGTTCCAACAGGTCCGCTGTATATCGGTTCGATGGAAACGACCGCCGCTGTTCGATTGCCTGTTCTGCTTGCTAAATATCATGCCGATTATCCGGCTGTCGATTTCAATCTAATGACGGGACCTACCGACAGGCATATACATGCCGTTCTTCATTATGAGCTGAATGGAGCGTTCGTGGCGGGTCCTGTCGATCATCCCGAGTTGGTTCAGGAGAAAGTGGTAGATGAGGAGCTGGTCCTTGTCACCTCAACCGCTCATCCGGCTATCGAGTCCATTCATGATATACAATCGCGAACGCTGCTCGTGTTCCACAGCGGCTGCTCCTACCGGGCAAGGTTAAATCAGATGCTTCATGACGAAGGCATCATACCGGTCAAACTGATGGAATTCGGATCGCTTGAAACGATCCTTGGTTGCGTTGGCGCCGGCCTTGGCATTTCTCTACTGCCGCGCTCCATCGTAACCGAGCAGGAACAGCAAGGCCAAATCCGCATTCACACGATTCCAGGGATGCATACCATCGTTACAACCGTATTTATCAGACGCAATGACGCATTGATTACCCCCGCCTTATCCACCTTCTTATCGGAGATGCGAGCCCATTTTGAATAATGGGCTTTTTTTATTGAAGGATTGCCTGGGCTTGATGCATGATATCCTCTACAATTTGCTTGGCTGTCTGATCCTCCGTCAGCATCCTTGTTCCCTGCCCCGCCCATAAGGATAGATACTCCGAGTTCTGCTGCTTGCTTGCCGCATTTCGGATATCGCGAGTGACCGTATTCTGAGTGGGAAATGCCAGCGGGGCTATGCCGCTTTCTTCCCATTGCTGAATAAACGCGTTTTTGATCCCGCGAGCCGGCCTTCCCGAAAATGCCTTGGTAAGCACCGTGCTTTCTTCGTCGCTAGCCAGCAATGCCTTTCGGTATGACTGATTGGTCCCGGCTTCAACTGCGGTCAGGAAGCGGGTACCCAGTTGCGCGCCTTGCGCGCCAAGGATCAACGCAGCCGCAAGACCGCGGCCATCCATAATGCCTCCCGCCGCAATAACGGGAATGGATACGCGATCCGCTATCTGAGGGATAAGCGCCATCGTACCGATATTTGCTCCCATCGGGTGATCATCAATGGTAAACGTACCGCGATGCCCTCCCGCCTCGCTGCCCTGGGCAACGATGGCATCATAGCCGCTCTCTTCTGCTAGCATTGCCTCGCGCACAGTCGTTACCATTGCGATTACCTTAAGACCTGCCGCTTTTACCGTTTGCATATATGCAGCCGGCAATATGCCAAATGCCGTACTGATGACAGGAACTTTCTCCTCGATGAGCACTTCAAACTGCTTTTCAAACCAGTTGGCTGAACGAACATCGTTGCCCGCCGAGGCTGGAATGCCGAGTTGTTGACGCATCTTGTTCAGCTCGCTTTGAACCTCTTGCATTCGCGTATGATCATCGCCGGCTTGGTATACAAACAAATTAACTCCAAAAGGCGCAGCCGTTAGTTCTCTTATACGTCTTACAGCGGCTCGTATATCCTCCGGTTCCATATAGGCCGCCCCAAGAGTGCCAAGTCCACCTGCCTCGGATACGGAAGCCGTCAACTCCGGCGTAGAAGGTCCGCCTGCCATCCCCGCGAGGAAGAGCGGATATTGGATTCCAAATTGTTCGCATAGTTTGGTTTGCAGCGTGATTTGCATGAGCGTTCACTCCTTTAGGATTCGATTCGCAGCTTAAGGTGTATGGCTTCCTTCCTCAAGTATACCTTCAAGCAGCGTTCATGAATAATATATAAAAATGCTATCTGGTATCTCGAATGGAGATATCAGATAGCATATCGATTACTTCATAAAAGGGGCTTTATTCAGATAGATAACCTCAATCTTCTCATGCAGAGGGCCGTTTGCTTCGGTTTTCTCCACTAGGGCCAGCCACTCGGGATCCTCCATGAAATGTTTGAAGTTACTTTCGCGCGAAGCCAAGTCTCTATGCTCCACAATGTAATACAGGCGGTTGGCTGACTCGTCGGCATCCACCCAAAAGTCCGTTATCTTCATGTCATGCTCAGCGAAGAGTCTTATTGTGTGGTACTGGAACCGATCGAGCAGCGCCTGCATTTGACCGGGAACGACATCATAGATCCGTAGTTCATACAACATGAACCTCATCTCCTCCGAGTGAATTTTGTGCCTTTCGAATAAGTTTCACCTGATTCATTCAAGTTAAACCTGATTGGAGAATATAGGCGCTTGGTCTTACCATTTGCCGGCGCTTTGACCGCCATCCACATGAAGAATCTCGCCGGTTACGAATGTTGCTGCTTCCAGATAAAGAATAGCATTAACAATATCCTCAGCCTCGCCCATTCGGCCCATTGGATGCACTTTGGCCAAGAAATCATGCGTCTCTACCGCATGCATAGGTGTCTTAATAACTCCAGGTGCAACAGCATTTACGCGAATGCCTCTGTCCGCATATTCGATAGCGAGCGATTTTGTTGCGGTTGTCAACCCGCCTTTGGTTAATGCAGCAAGTACCGCCGGTACTTCTTTGATAGGCTGCTCTGAAACACCGCTTGCCGTGATGTTGACAATGTGTCCGGAACCCGCTTCCAGCATATGAGTTACCGCACGTTGAGTGATATGGAAGAAGCCTACCACATTGGTGGTCAGCACGGAATTGAATTCCTCTTCCGTATAGTCCTCGAATGGCTTGCCCAGAAAAATGCCTGCATTGTTCACTAGCGTATCAACACGGCCAAAGCGCGAAATTCCCACGTTGATTAAACGTTCAGCGGTTTGGGGGTTGGAGATATCGCCAGCGATATAAGCGACATGCTCACCTGTCGGATCAATTTGCTTGGCCGCATCAGCCAGCGCTTGTTCGCGGCGGCCATTAATGACAACATTAGCTCCTTGCTTTACCAATTCAACTGCAACGGCTAGTCCCATGCCGCTGCTTCCGCCTGTAATGACAACAACTTTACCTTGGATAGACATGTCTGCATTCTCCTTTTTTGTACCTATTAATAGATAGGCTTTATTAAAATCAATTTTAACTTTAGCGCGTATTAAACATTTACTACTGGTTTTACGCTATTCAAATGACGAATGTAGTCGGCGCTGTTTTGTGCCAAACGTTCGTCAGTAAGGTTAGAAACATCGTTCAGCGTAAAGTGAGGCAGATAAGATGCACTGATGAATTTAGCCGTAGCTTCAATTGGACGCAAAATTTCTTGAATGGTGAATTGGTTAAAGCCTGTTGATTGATACGACTCTTCGGATCCGTAAGTCGAAACCGCTACACCGAGCTGTTTGCCGGCTGTTTTATCACCTTCAGGTCCAAACGCCCATCCGTATTGCAATACCGAATCAAACCATTTTTTGAGCAATGCAGGCGGGCTGTACCAGAAGAGCGGGAATTGGAAGATGACACGGTCATGAGCTTCAACCAGTTGTTGTTCTTTCGCCACGTCGATATTTTCGTCCGGGTAAGCCTTGTACAATTCGTGAATCGTGATATCGCCTTGTTTTTTCAATTCTTCTACCCATGCTTTGTTTACGCGGGATGCTTCCATGTTCGGGTGAGTTACAATTACTAGTGTTTTCATTGTTAGTTGCTCCTTTTTGTATGTTTAGTTGATTTTGTTTTCGAAAAACGTTACGTCTTTCATGTAAATACTCTCTTGCTTCAACACTAAAGCTCCATTCAGCTCAGTCACTCGTCTTAATTCCATCCATTCAGGATCGTCGCGGAAACGACCATAATTAAGGTTGCGTTGCTGCATATCGGCATGTTCAACCACATAATAAAGCCGGTTGTTTGCCTCCTCGGAATCTTCCCAGAACAGCTTCACCTTCATATCATGCTTCTCAAATAACGCAATGACATGATCCTTGAACCTGTCTTTAATGGCCTGCATCTTGCCAGGATGGATATCATAGATTCGCAACTCGTATAACATCGCTTCACCTCCTTCTTTTAGTGGCTCATGGGTTCCGCATCTTCTTACCTATTAATAGATAGTTAAAGTAGCTAACGAAACGTTACTCACCATACTGCTTGTTGATTCTTCATTTGCTCGCGTTGTTGTTGTTCATGTTGTCCGCTCATTCATAATACAATACTCGGTGTATCGTGCATAATACGAAATAAAGATGCTGCATATCTGATAACCAGATATCTAGATCAGTTCAGCAATGGGCAAATTAATAAAGGCAACCGATGCCGGCTGCCCTTAGATACAACGCGACTTAAATGTCGGGTCATATTTGCTGTTGACGAATTTGTTAATCGTACATGCAAACGAAACCTCTTTGGAATACAGATTGCCGCCTGTTCGATTACCGTAGCTTGTACAATCCCAATGAATAGCGAAGATTTTAACGATGTCAATAAGTTCGGGTTCCTGAACAAATAGCGTGTAGGTGTCCTTACTATTAATGACTTTTCGGTCCTTTTCAATTAAGGCTACTTGCTGCTCGCCTTCATAAATGCAGAAGAAATGTCCCTTTCTTCCTTTACCTACTTCATACCCTTCAAAATTTGTACTTAGATGGGACATCATGTATCCAAAGATAAAGAATCCTTCTTTGCGATTGTAGATCTCTCCGTTCTCTAGCTTATAGCGATTCTGTTTGCCGCCCAATATACCCGGTGTAGCTTTCATCAGTCCCGGGATCTCTATATTAAAGAACCCTGATCGTTCTATTGCATATAACTCCAGTTCTACATCTTCGTGAAGTAAGCTGTAACTTTTCCTGTCCCGTTGTTCAAGTCTTAGTCTCAATGCTCATGCCTCCAGATCTCTTTGGATATGATTCGACGGTTTGCCACGTAGCATACTGCTGTATTCGAATAGCGTTAATTACAACAGTCAGTAACGCAATTACACCTCCAAAAGCAAATGCAGACAAACTCTCCGTATCTGCAGCATTCCAGGCCCCTACGCCAATTTCAATGAAATAACCCCTCATTTCTTCTTATTCGCACTTATAAACATTATATATGACAAGGATTCTGCTGTTTGTCGAATATAGTATCCTTCAATAATATTGATGACAAATATCGTCTATTTCTTGCTCTTCTTAGAAGCAATCCAGAACACGAGTATCACGATTGGGATGAATATGAACCAAGGAATGTGAATCGTGCTTTGCGTGATGAAGGCGAGGATCAACAATCCTACGGCGCCAATAATAAGCCAGAGGCAGCCCCTACCGAACGTCTCCATTTATACATCCCCTCTCCCCTTACCTAGAACTATAACTTCGGATTCATTCTTTATCATAGTTGCGATTACCGATTATCATGTCAAAAATGATCTTTATTTGTGAACGACTGTATTCGGTGTAAGTTCTAAGGATACCCTCATTAATAAATACAGCTGCCATACCAGGCAGCTGTAATATGTTGTTCATAGGTTAATTAGAAAGATTCTCTTGTCCTTTTACTTCGGCAGCTCTCAATTTCTCGATAATTCTGCGTTTCCGGTACATGACTCTCCCTGCTTCCGTGACATCCTGAAGAGTTGAGCGGTTCAGGTAAGCACCAAACAGGACACCCGCGATCGGAATCAGCTGAAACATCTTTTTCCAGCCAAAATTATCCCTGTAAGTAAGCATAACCTCTCGCCAGCCTTGCAGCTGGGATAATACCTGCCTGCTTTGCTCACCCGTATGGAAGGCAGCGAGATCTTCAAGAATAGCTTTTTTGCCAACGATATCGGAGGAGGAGAATTGCAGGCATTTCACGATAAAGATCCGTTCCGTTTTCTCATTCGGGTCATAGCCGTAGCTGATTGCAATCTCTTGCAGCGCTTTAATGGACATGCCCAGCAGGAGAGGAATATCGATGGCTAGTGTGAAAATACCTCCAATTCCAGTACTTGCTCCCTGTACCGTGGCGGTATTACTGATTGTTTTGCTTATGTTTCCTGCGACTTGATCCATTCTGCCGAGTGGAAGCTGCGCGATTTGATCCAATGCCGTTTCTGCATCTATAAGGCCGTTCGGGAAAAATTTGCGGTACATTTGCTCCTTGCTGATCAAATAACGTCCGCCGTTCTGCACATAGCCTCCAAGCTCATCAAGCGCCATGCCTATTTTATCCTGGATGAACTTCGGAGTAATTCGATCCAAGAGTGCAAATGGCAATCTGCCAAGCTTCTCCCAGAAAAACAAATCCTTCTGTTCTTTCTCCCATTGTTCAATCTGGACTAATTCCTGCCTAAGATACGATATGTCTTCTGTATTTGTCATCATGTATTGGACCCCTCACCTTTCAATTCTCTTTAGCCATACATACTGTAAAATGCACGGTGAGGTTTCAGAAAATGCAAGAAGCTGCTCCAATAAATGACATCATAACGTTCAAGTTTGAAGGTAATACTTCGCATTGAAACAGGTAACAATAACTGGAAATTGCTTTTTGGAGGATAAGTAGTGGAACTAATCGGAGTGTCTTTGTACATCTGGTATTACGGTATTCCGATTCATTGAAGTTGTAAGGAGGAGGTATGTTTAAATACCCCCTTTCTGCGCCTCCAATAAGCTTGTTTCTTCTTCAATCCGGCTGATGTCGAAACGCTCGAACAAAATTTTCAGGTTTTGGATTTTTCGGTTGGAGGGAACGGTAATCAGCCTCCACTCCGGTTCATCCATGGTTAGGAATTTTCTAATCTCTTCGCAGGAGAAAGGAATAAACGGATTGAGCAAGTTAGCCAGATTCCCTATGATCTGCACGGAAGTATTAAGCGTTTGCCCGCAGGCTGCTTTGTTTTCTTTATATTGGAGCCATGGTTTTTGCTCGTCAAAGAACTTGTTTGCTCGGCGAACATATATGAAAGTCAGCTCAATAGCTTCCTTCAGATTTCCTTCTTCAATCAGAGCACCGGATTTGAGATAACATTCCTCCAAAGCTCTGGTCCACTCTTCACTGATATTCCCTTCAGGAATATATCCTTCAAACGATTTGTCGATGAAGGCTAACGTCCGATTAACAAAGTTCCCGAATGCACCAAGCAATTCTCCGTTATGGCTATGAATGAACTCCCTCCATGAAAAGTCGGTATCCCGGTTCTCAGGACCGTTCGCAATCAGAAAATAACGAATGGAATCTGGCTGATAACGCCTCAAAATGTCGGGAACCCATACAGCCCAGTTATTGCTTGTCGAGAACTTTTTCCCTTCCAAGGTCATGTACTCGCACGAGACAATCCGGTCCGGCAAATGCAGATTCCCTGCTCCTATAAGCAAGGCCGGCCAAACGACCGTGTGGAAAGGGATATTATCCTTCCCATGCACATAATATGCCGTAATTGTCTCCTTTCCCTCGAGCCAAAACGGCTCCCAGCTCCCGCCTGTCTCAGCCGCCCACTGCTTGCTTGCAGATAAGTAGCCGCTGACGGCTTCAATCCAGACGTAGATTTTCTTATCCTCGAAGCCTTCAACCGGAACATCTACGCCCCAGGTTAAATCCCTTGTGACCGCACGATCCTGAAGTCCTTCCTTCAGGTATCTTTCGGTTAGCTGCACGGCATTGTCTTTCCAGCCCTCGGCATGATTCACGTACTCTGTTATTTCCTCCTGGAGTCGAGAGAGCTCGAGGTAATAATGCTCGGTTGGACGCTCAATGGGCGGATTGCCGCATAGCTTGCAGGTCTTGTCTGTCAGGTCTGCAGGATCTAATAAGGTTGAACAATAATCACACTGATCACCTCTGGCACGGTTTCCGCAGACCGGGCATACTCCCTCCACATATCGGTCCGGCAGGAATCGTTGATCCGTCTCGCAATACGTCTGGAGGATCTCCTTCTTATACAAATATCCGTTGTTCAACAAACGGAGAAACAGATCCTGAACGACATGATGATGAAATTGCTGGTCCGTTCGCGTGTACAGATCATAAGTAAAGCCTAGCTGCTTGAAGCATTCGCTAAACTCTCGGTGAAAGCGATCTGCAATATCGCCCGGTGTTACGCCTTCCTTGATAGCCTGAACGGCAACAGGAGTGCCGTGACAATCACTTCCCGAAACATACAATACGTTTAAACCCTTTGAGCGATAATAGCGTGCCAACACATCTCCGGGCAGCAAGCTTGCGAGCCTTCCTAGATGCAAGGAACCATTCGCGTAAGGCCAGGCACCGCCAATAAAAATGTTCTTCATGCACACTCCTCCTTTATTTGATAAACACAAAAAACCCTCATCCCGAAGGGACGAGAGTTGCGCTCACGTGTTACCACCCAATTTTATTAATGCCTTGCGGCACTAACCTCTTCAGGTACGACGCAAGAAGCGTGTATACCCTAGCACGCTAACGGATGCGGGTTCCGGCGCAGCCTACAACCATAAATGGTTTCGATGCGCTGCTCAGAGGCCATGTTCCCAAGACTATTCTTTACCCCTTTTCAGCAGTCGGGGCTCTCTGTAGAAAGACATCATCCTGGTACTCTTCTCGTCTTAGCTTTTATCTGAATATTCAATTTACTGGAATTGTACTGGATATTTAATCCAGAGTCAAGGCGTGGCTATCATGTATGCTTCAGGTATTGAGCTGGAGTGAGCGATAATTATTTTTGATGTAATTGTAGCCTGAATAGATCGTTAAGATTAGCGCTGCGTACATCAAAAGCTGATCGAATGGAAATTGAATTGATCTGCTTGTAATGCAATTTGTTGAGATGAGGCAACAATTCGAATACCCGTAATAATGATTTCCCTTGCAATGATGACAAATGCGATCCAGGCATAAATGAGCTGTTGACTAACCATCAGGATCAACGCTGCTGATATGAGTAATTTATCCGCTAACGGATCTAATAGCTTTCCCATATTGGTTATTAGATTGTATTTTCTTGCGATATGTCCGTCTAATTTGTCAGTCGCAGATGCGAGTATAAAAACAGCAGAAGCATAATAAATCCCGTAGATATTAATATGTTGAATAAGAGCTGATTTGTAAATAAGCCATTCTGGATATAAGGGAAAGAGTAACATAAAAACAGAGATTAACCCTATTCTTGCGATCGTAATTTTATTCGCTAAATTCATGTTAGCCCACCTCGTTTATCGAAATCGGGCTACTTCATAAATAGGGTTGAGTCTTTTCTAACTCAAATAGCCCGCCTTCCGCTAAGAAATTAGACAAGATTTGAACATGGGCTCCTCCGACAATAAACAATATGCGTTCATCTGAGGAAGCCGCTAACTCGGCCAGGTTTGCATACATGATCAGATTTCTTTTATACCACCACGATAACCAATCCATCCCTATGTACTCTTCTGTTGATTTAATACGAGAAATATTAATATTCATCATATGGTTTCTCTCCAGGAAATCAAGGTCGTTACAGTTACGGTACATATCCAGAATGCTTCTATATTCGTTTGGTTTATTGCTCAAAGGATTTTGCTGCAGCCAGCCAAATAGAGAATTAAAAAGTTCTGGTTGGTTCTCGCTAGCCCACTCGTAAACCTCTCCGACGCCTTTTTCACCGCCCTGCCCCATCCAATCTACACAATTGATTTCTTCAAGCTGATTGGAAGCAGCTATTCGAAAGCCAAGCTGGTAAACTTCGCTACTTTCGAGCTCGTATTCTCCGGATAAAAAACGCCTGTACTTTTCGTTGATAGAATCCGTGTTCCGTTGTTCCATTTCTACGGCGATCCTGGTCGGTTTAAACGCATTGATCCGTTCAATAACCTCCAGTATTTCCTCTTGCCTTTTATCCGTTAGATGATTCTCAATCTCCACACTGAATAAATCCGGCGTAGAACCCATATGAAAGGTGCCCAATACTAAAATCTTAGCCTTATGAGATGAAATTTGCGAATTATTCATGTTCATCCTCCGGAGTGCGTCTTTGTAATGAATTAAGGCTTAAATAAGCTTTATCCAAGCATGACCTTGAGGGAACTGCCGAGTTAAACTGGCCTTTAGCCACTCTTTCTCGTGCGGTAAAAGTACGGGGAGCATCGTTTTCAAATCATTATGATCCTTTTCCCTAAGAACTGAAGAACCCCCTTTATGGAGAAGCTGAACCTCTGGTCTCAAATAGGGAATTCCATCTTTTGTCGTAAGAAAAAGTTCATGGATTGACCTTTGAACGGTTCTTTCTCTTTTATATATCCAATTATCTTCTTCCGTGTTCATGATCATCATTTGGTACATAAATGAGCTCTCTTCACTTTTACTTACCCATATATCATTTGTCTTGTCCAAGTATTCTCCCTTCCAAAGAGAAAGCTTGCCATTCTCCGCTCGGTACAATATCCAGCTTGGACTTAAACAATCAAACACCACTAATTGATCCTTGCGGGTGATGATCACGTCAATGTCGCTGTGCTCTCTTGTCTGACTTCCATAATGGAGATCCAATGCCCAGCCACCGGCTATACACCACTTTACCGGGATCCTGCTGAAAATTTCATTGATCTCCATTATAGATAATGGCTTCCAGTTGTTGTAATCCGTTCGCATTATATGCCCTCCTTCTTACTGTTTACTGATGAAATCCTCTATTCTCTCCCTGTATTCATCCCACTTGTACTCCGAGTT
The DNA here is from genome assembly GCF_023715145.1 of Paenibacillus glycanilyticus. Taxonomy (GTDB): domain Bacteria; phylum Bacillota; class Bacilli; order Paenibacillales; family Paenibacillaceae; genus Pristimantibacillus; species Pristimantibacillus glycanilyticus_A. The sequence continues at coordinate 202,729 of NZ_JAMBNP010000004.1, forward strand.
CTCGATGATGAGCTTCGGAACTTGCCATGAGTCTATGATCGCGCGTACAAATGCCTGACTTCCACTCCACAGCTCCCCCGCTTCACGAAAATCATCATCCGACGTGAAGGATACAGGTCCCCATTCATTACCGCGGATACCGCAAATATATCGCCACTGAGCTTCAGGATTTAATTGATAATAGTAGATCAAGGCCGGTGTCAAAGGCGACAATATCTCCTGCATGGAAGCTGATAACTGACGCAGCTTCTCTCGATTCATTCCCATGTGGAAGGAGGTATTGATCGTATCCTGGAGCATGACGCTTTCAATGATGGTGACCTCTTCTCTCTTCCGCTTATCTTCTGCAAAAGACTTGTACCGGGATTGAATCAGGGCAATAAATTCGTCCGCTTCTTCCTCGTTCTCCAATGAATCAAATTGGCGGTCGAGTATTAACAGCGGATGATTGGGTTCTCCCTCCAGGAGGCAGTGATTGGCTACGCCTAGCTTAGTCAGCTGCTCGGATACCATAATTGCGCTTGTCGTTTTACCCGAACCCGGCATACCGTCAATAACGATTAATTTCGATTTCAACCTTGCTTCCCCCTTTAATTGACAACTTCGTTGTGAACGCTTCCTTATCCTTCATCAACTCGCTCATTTGTTAAATTAAGGGTATAACTTCCAGAGCAGCACCTCATAATAAGACGAGTTATTTTCTTGTAGACAGGTGGTGTGAACGGAATGACTCCTAACTTACATAAAGCTTTAAGTGAAATCTCCAAATCGGTGGATTATCTGCAAACAACCATAAAAGTAAACAATACCTGTATCCACTTTTCTTACTTTAATTCTCTTATTAGCCATGAGCAATTTCACCATGATCTGCTCTCTTACATTCATATTTCGGAATGCGAGATCAACAGCATAAATGATTTAAAAGCATTGATTCCCAATGAGGCCATCAAAGTGTCTTCTACTATAGAAGAAATATCGCAAAGCTTAGCACAAGGCTCCGTCTTTATCCAGCTTGAGCCGCATCTAAACGAAGGACTTCTTATAGATATAGCGGAATTAAAACTTGGCCATCGCGGGTATAACGATACTGAGAATGAATTCTCTGTTATCGGTCCAAAGGTTGGTTTTGTAGAAAATTTAAATACAAATTTAACTATACTTCGAAGAGGACTTGGAACTCCTAAGCTTATTTTTGAAGAGCATATTATTGGCTCAGTCTCAAAAACCAAAATCGTAATAGCCTACATGGATGGGATTACTAATCCTCAATATGTAAATACGGTCAGACAAAGGCTCGTGGATTTAGATTTTGATGTCGTTTTTGAAAGCTCCCTATTGGAGCAGCTGATTACGGATCATTCGAATTCACCGTTCCCGTTATTTCTACATAGCGAACGCTTGGACCGGATTATGTATTCCCTGTTGAACGGGGAAGTGGCTATTCTGTGCGACGGTTCACCTGTTGTAATAACAGGACCTGCCAATATATTTAACTTTATTATTTCTCCGGAGGATTACTATCTTCCATGGATATTGGGCTCGTTTTTTCGCCTGATTCGTTACTTTGGGATAGTGTTCTCCACCTTAGCTACTTCCTATTATGTAGCTATTCTCACTTTTCATTACACCATCATCCCCAGAGATCTATTAGGTCCGATCATTGAATCGAGAGTAAATGTTCCCTTCCCTCCTTTGCTGGAAGTTCTGTTCCTCGAAATCGTAGTGGAACTATTGCGTGAAGCCGGGGCTCGATTGCCATCAAAGGTCAGTCAAACCTTAGGCATTGTAGGTGGTATTATTCTTGGACAAGCAGCGGTGCAAGCGGGGTTAACAAGTAATATTCTGCTTATTATCGTCTCGCTGTCGGCTCTAGCCTCTTTTACCACGCCAACTTTTAAACTGTCGAATACGATAAGGTTTTTGCGTTTTCCTCTAATCGTTTTGGCCTCCTGTTGGGGTGGTTTAGGGATCATGATCGGGATCATGTTTATTCTGGGGCATCTGCTGCGTTTGAAATCGCTAGGTGCGCCGTATCTCGTTCCTCTATTCCCTTTTCGATTCAAAAGCTTAAGGGATAACATTATCCGCCTTTCCTATTCCTTTAGTTCAGATCGAACTTTATTTAATCGTCCGATCTCTAAGAAAAGATACACCTTACAAAAAAACAAGGATATTGAAGATGATTATAATAACGAATAATGTTGCGCAGATTGGAGTAAGAAATTCATGAAAAGCTGTATACTGGCTCTTTTCTGTTGTCTCTTATTAGGCGGATGCTCACAAGAGAGAATCGTTAATCGGATTAATATTATTCAAAGCATGGGCGTTGATCTCGAAGGCGATACTTATAAGATAAGCGCTTCTTTTCCTAACTATATTAAAGCTACCCGGGAGCAAGATGTCTCGCCTATGACCGCCGAGTCTAAAGTTACGTACGGGATTTTTACGACTCTGACTTCACAGTCTTCTCAACCTATCGAAAGCGGTCAAATGCGCACCTTGGTCATTAGCGAAAAATTCGCTAGAGAAACTATTTCCGAGCTTGCGAACATCATTAATCGAGAATCAATTAAAAGCAGCAATGCTCACATTGTTATAACAAGACAAAAGGCCAGCCAAATCATATCCGAAACGGTAAAGACACCACCCTTTTACTTATCAGAGCTAATCGACAACAACATGTATCATGGAAACATCCCTGTTGCCAATTACCATTCCTTTGTTAATCAGTATTACGGAGCAGGCCAGGATGTTTATTTACCCGTTATCAATATTGATCATGGCAAATTGCATATGGATGGCGTCGCCATCTATGGAGGGAACGAATTAAAGCTATGGTTAACGCAACAAGAAGGATTGTATTTGAAAATTCTCAGGGACAAATCGCTAACCGGCGAATATGATTTCAAGACAAGCTCTAAGGATATGTATTCCTTCGTCATCATGCATGGCAATAAAAAGCTAAGCATCGCACAAAACGGGAATACGTCGATAAGCTTAGAAATATACATTGCTCTTAGAGAAATTCCGGAGAGAATAAATATTCAGAACAGTCAAGATTTGTATGAGTTAAAGAAGCTCATCGGAGAAAAATTATCCTCGGAAATGAAGGCAATGCTTATCCGTCTGCAAAAAAACAAGGTCGATCCTGTCGGCTTCGGAGAGCAATATAGCTGGCATCATAGAAACTTTAATGAGAAAGATTTTTACGAGAGAATCTATCCTCATTTGAATTTTGAAGTTCAGACGAAGATTATCATCTTACACTCAGGGGTTGGGTAATACGTGCAGAAGGCAGTAAAAGAAAACCATACCATTTCCGGATATTTTGTGTTCTTTCTAATCAGCGTTTCGCAAACCGCCGCGGCGATTTTTAATTTTCAATGTCTTGTGGCTGGAGAAGCCGGGCATGATGCATGGATATCCATTCTCCTAATGGGATTAAGCCTGCATCTTATCGTCTGGATGATCTACAAGATGCTTGGTCATCCGGCAAAAGACGTGATTGATGTAAATCGGAGCATTTTCGGAACATGGCTGGGTAACGTCATTTCTCTGCTGTTAGTCGGCTATTACTTTATAATGGCACTATTCTTCCTGCGGGCTTACATTGAAATCATTCATGTGTGGGTATTTCCAGCTCTAAAAACATGGGCTATTGCCGGGCTAATGATACTGATGATTTATTATTTCGTATCCGGCGGATTTAGAGTTGTTGCGGGAGTCAGCTTTTTCTTCATGCTCACGATTCCTTTGCTATTTCTGTTCTACATTCCGTTTCAACAAGGCGATTTTCATCGTATCATGCCGGTACTTAACCATTCTCTGCTGGATTTGCTTAAAGGGGCCGGAATCTCCAGTTACATTTTTTTTGGGATTGAGTGTTTGCTTATTTACTTTCCATTTTTGAAACAACCTGATAAAAACAGAAAATGGGCGCATTTTGCTTTACTCTATACCACCATTAAATATGTGGTAATCATCCTTGTAACCGTTATGTACTTCAGCCAGGGATTACTGCAGCATACCCTATGGCCAACCTTGGCAATGACCAAGATCATTGAGTTATCCTTTATTGCCCGGTTTGAATTCCTTTATATCTTTATGTGGGTTCTGGTGATCATACCTACGGTTTGCATCCCCATTTGGTGCTGTACAAGAATTATCAAACGAGTGACTACGCTTAAGCCTCGATTGTCCTTACCGATCGTTCTGATAGTCCTGTTCATCATCGCGCTTATGTTTAAAGAACGAACCGAGATCAGCGCATTGGAGAAATTCGCGAATGTAATGGGATTATGGTTTAACTTTGCCTACATCCCGTTACTGTTTCTAATCACTATTATTTTTTTAAGACCAAAACCCAAATTATCATGAGCAAAATTCATTAATTTAATTATTATTATAAATTAGACTAATGATTCGAACAGGCGTAAGCTTACAGATGTGAGAGAGATTACTCAAAAAAAACATCTGGGAGGCTTTATGAATGACGACAACTTATGCAGCTTATGAGAATGAATTCAAAGGCAAACGAGCACTTATTACAGGCGGAACAAAAGGAATGGGTTACGCGATCGTGAAGCGGCTGGCGGGAGCCGGTGCCACGGTGCTTACTACGGCGCGTACGATTCCAGCCGATTACGATATTCCGGGCGTCCACTTCTCTCAAGCCGATATTACAAAACCTGAAGGAACTGCCCTGCTCGTGGATGCCGTGCAAGAAAAGCTTGGCGGCATCGATATTCTTATCAATACGGTTGGAGGTTCTTCAACGCCTCCCGGCGGTGCCCTTGCGTTAACCGAGGACGATTGGCTGACTGCGTTTAATCTGAATCTGTTTGGCTCCGTTCGATTGGACAGAAATCTGCTGCCAATGATGGTTGCGCAAGGCAAAGGCGTCATAATCCATGTAAGCTCGATTCAGAGGAAAATGCCGCTGTATGAGACAACTTTGGCATACGCCGCGGCTAAAGCGGCATTGACCAACTACAGCAAAGGTTTATCCAAGGAGTTCTCGCCGCAAGGGATTCGTGTGAATACAATCGCGCCGGGCTTCATTCAGACGGAAGCGGCGGACCGCATGATCGACAGGATTGCAACAGTCGCAGGCAGCCGCGAAGCTGCACTGCAAGAGTTGATGAATTCGCTCGGCGGCATACCAATCGGCCGTCCAGGGCTGCCAGAAGAAGTGGCAGAGCTTGCCGCCTTCTTGGTGTCTGACCGTGCAGCTTCCATTACGGGCAGCGAATATGTGATAGACGGTGGAACAGTGCCAACGGTTTAAATGGCCATCATCCATGCTGTACTTACCATGACAATTTATTGTCATGATTTTCCCGTACCAGCACAACTATTGCTTATTCAAACAAAGGGATGTCCGAATTGGACATCCCTTTGTTATTCCTATTAGGCTTTAGCAGGTTTAGCCGGAATAGCTTCCGCCTCTTTGCCTTTTCTTGCGGTAAATAACAGTGTGACAAGAGCAAGAATCCCAATAATAATGGCCATCAGCCAGATCGCCGAGCTGAAGCCAAGCGTGCTGGAGGCAACGCCTCCGCCATAAGCGCTGGTGCCTTGGAACAAATAAGCGGCAACTAATACCGCTGACAAGAACTGAACGCGGTTCTGGACAGGCGAATTGATTGCGGCAAGCCCAATTGCTCCGGAAGCCGAGAACCCATACGCAAGTCCGCCAAGGACGGACGAGCTCATAAACAGCAGGAAGGAATGGTTAACCGCCGCGGAAATAAGCAGAACGGTTGCAACCGCAATGGAAGCCATGCCTATACGAATCGAAATGACGGGTTTTAATCTTCCGGCAATCGTTGCGCTTACCGATGCGAGCAAATACGAGATGGACAATACGGTTCCGATAACAAGGATATCTTGCGTACCAATAACGTCACGGGCAATTTGTGCTCCAAGCGATAACAATAATGCTCCGTTTGCAAATCCGGTGCCTATTGCCAAGCCAGCCAAAAGATAAACGCCCCATAGCCCTTTCGGTACTTTTACACCCTGCAATTTGAAAGCAGGTTTTACTGCGGCTTGCGTTGTTGTTCCTTTCGGAAGGAACAAGCACAGGATGATGCTGGCAAGCACAAGAACGGCAAGTACCCAATAGCTGAAATATAACGGCGAAGGAGCATATTTAATAAGTGCGGCTCCAACAATGGTTGCAAGAAACAGACCAACCGCTTGCGTTATCGTGTTAATGGACCCTGGCAGCTTTTTGTTGGGCGAAGGGTTAAATTCAACAAGCGCGGCAGCCCCCGAACCAGCCGTTAACCCCACGCCCAAGCCTTGGAATACACGTCCGGCAAACAGCCAGAATACGTTTTGGGCCGTTGCGAACACCAATGCGCCGATCAAGAGAAAAAGAAGTCCGGTAATTAAGGTGTTCCTGCGTCCAATGTAGTCCGAGATGTTCCCTAACAAGAAAAGGACCAGGATAAGGACGATCGGGTAAATCGAGAATATGCCAGTCGTAACTGCTTTGGAAAGATGCCACTGCAGAGCATAAACCGGAAATTCAATTGATGGTGCCGTACTTGACCACAAGCTGACCGTAAGCACCCAAGCGACTATCCAAAAGGATGTTTTTGAAGATATGGTTTTCATGGTTTAGCCTCTCTCTCCATTGTTTATATTGTGACCAGATTCAAAAATCATATTAAAGAACAATCATTCTTTAATAGTCCAAAAAAATTGTCATTAGCTTGTCGACAAAATCATCCTGAGACAGCTAATGAACAATTTAGTTTAAAGAATAGTTGTTCTTAAACACTCATACAGACTTGATTTCCACAAGTCTTAGTATATGAATTTAAGAACGATTAGTCAATTATAATTTTATGCGCATTAGACAAGAATTGACATCGCTACCTTCGCAGCATCTTCCAGTACTTTGCGGTCTGTAGCGATTTTCGCGAGCACATAGAGTCCGTTTCTCGTATTTAAAAGAAATCTGGCCGCTTCTTGTACCGTATGCTTTGTTTTGAGCTCCCCTTGCTGCTGAGCGCGCATCAAAAATTTATGAAAATTCATCTCCATATCCAATGTATAGGCCTCAATGCGGAATGAAACAACGGGGTCCACCTTCCCCATCTCCATGGCCGTATTCGCAATCAGACAGCCTCGCCGTCCGTTGTCATCACTCATCGCGATATCGATCAGTCGTTCGAAATACCGTCCTAATAATTCTTTGGCGGATCCGTCTTCTTCAAGAATGGTGTATGCCCGGTTCCTCGTCGTGTCCCTGAACCGATCCAGGCAAGTTAGAAAAAGCTGATTTTTATCCCCGAATGTATCGTACAAGCTGCCTCTGTGAACTCCGGTATGCTCGACTAAATCCTGAATCGAAGTACGTTCATAGCCTTTCTGCCAGAACAGCTCCATTGCTTTCTGAAGAACAGCATCCTGATCAAATTCTCTTGGTCTAGCCATATTCCATACCTCCCTTTCCTCCATCATATCCGTTTAAGAACGATCAGTAAAGAATGAATATGTTCCATTTGCCGCCTTGTTGAAGAAAAATAAAAAGCCGCGATTTACGCGACTTTGTTATTCCTGCTTATATTATACCCAACTAAAGAACCGCCGCTTTGCCTCCGTCAATATTAACCGATGTCCCGGTTACGTATGACGCAGCGTCAGATACGAGGAAGGCAATGACATTAGCGGCTTCCTCCGTACGGCCAATCCGTCTAAGCGGAATATCGTGCCTTGGATCCGCCGCGAATTCATCCCATGTCAGATGCGGTGCGGATGCCTGCCACATCCGTTCGATCTGATCGCTGCGAATCAAACCGATGCAGACCGCGTTCACGCGGATGCCGTCAGCGGCCAGATCCTTGCTCATTGCTTTTGTTAGCGCAAGGCCCGCTGCACGGCTAACGGAAGTCGGAAGCGACGAGCCCGAAGGCGTTTTACCACCTATTGCGGTAACATTCACGATTGCGCCATTGCCGCCTTGCTTCAAATACGGCAGTGCTGCACGAGTGAAATGGATCGAGCCAAACAGCTTTAAATCCAAATCCGCCGACCAAGCAGCAGCATCCACCGCTTCGAACGGTTTCGCCGCTGAGGTGCCCGCGTTGTTAACCAGAATATCGATCCCCCCGAAGTGCTCGGCAGCCGCTGCTACCGCGCGTTCCGCATCGGCTTCCGCGGATGCATCAGCCGAGATGACAAGCGGCTCCGTTCCCGTCTTGGCCGCGATTTTCGCCGCCGCTTCTTGCAGGGATTCCTTGTTCCTAGCAACAATGGCTACTTGTGCACCTTCCTTTGCAAGCAGCAAGGCGGTTTCCAATCCGATCCCTTTGCTGCCACCCGTGATGATGGCCCTTTTGCCCTTCAATCCAAGCTCCATGCTAGACCAAACTCCTTCGTCATCGATTTGTACTTACGCGAACAACCCTCTGCCAACGAAATTTGCGGAAACCGGTTCCTTGCCAATCTCTCTTGCCCAAACGGACAATTGACCGACATGGTGGATTTCATGAGCGATCAGATGCCGCATGACTTCGCCGTACCGATGCGCTTCCCGTTCCCCTTCATCCGTAATATCAATCATAATGCGGTCTTCCAGGCTGTCATTCCATGCGATAACGAAAGGCGCGATTTCCGTGTGGCAGGAAGAGGAGAATTCAATCACTTGCTGCAAGCTGGCCACATCCTGGAACGACGGAATTTCTATTGCCTTTTCTTGAATTCCGCCGCAAATCCAGCCGTATTCGACAGCAACAATATGATATAGAGTAGGAAGAATATATCCGATTCCGCCGGTGCGTTTTTTCAGTAATTCTTCTTTATCCACCTTGCCGCACCAATCAAACCAATCTTTACGAACCTGCCAGTTATATTCGAATAGCTTCAGCATGCCGCAGCCTCCTGCAATAAGGGATATCGCTATAATTCCACTCGGGTATAGCACTCTCCTGCTTGTTTATGGAATGGATTCCATTAAAACGGCCCCTTCTCTTTCAGGTAAGCCACAAACCGCTCCGTTGCAGGCGACAAGAAACGGTCCTTCTTCAAATGAAGACCGACCTCCCACATCCAGCCTTGTTCCTTAATCGGTATCCATCTCAATCCATCCAGGTTCAGACCGGCTGTCTTGGGCAGCACGGATACGCCAAGCCCGGCGGCTACAAAGCCTGCTACGGTCTGAAGATCGTCGGCGTCGTAACTTGAGGCTAGCGTAAAGTTCAAATGGTGAACGCGAGCCAGCAGGGAATCCTTTAAAGAGCAATTATGCTTCAGGCCAACAAAGGGTTCGCCGGTGATCTCTGCCAAATGGACGGATTCCCGTTCCGCTAACGGATGGTCGGTGGAGACAACAAGATATAATGGCATGGCCATCATCGGAACCCATTCGTATAAGTCAGAATCAGGTCTTTCCGATGTAATCATCAAATCCGACTGGCCGCTCTCGACATGCTCCTTGACGGCTCCTTTATCCCCTTGCGCCAGTTCAAATCTAACTTTGGGATAAGCCAGCTGGTAAGCGCGAATCAAACGGGGAATCAAGTCCACGCCCAAGATATTTAAGTAAGAAAGATGGATAATGCCCGTATCCGGACTGGAGTATTCCACAATCTCCTGTTTCCCGCGCGCGACCTCATACAGTATTCTCTCCACATGCTTGGAGAACATGATCCCATACCGGTTAATTTGAAGGTTCCTGCCCTTCCGTTCAAATAGCGGCACGCCAAGCTCGGCTTCCAGCTTGGAGATGGAATGACTCAGCGCAGGCTGAGTAATGGACAAGGCTTCTGCCGCTTTTGTCAGATGCTCCATGCGGGCTACTTCCAGAAAATATTCCAACTGCGTTAATTCCACAGGCTTTCCTCCTACATAAGCTTGATTCATGATTATTGATGTTATCATACATTTTGCTAATGATTGATACAAGGTTACTCATGAATGAAAGTAATTGATTTTATGAAAATAATGAATTTTACGATTGAAAAGGTAAGGGTTATGATGAACTTGTCCGTAAGAAATTCATGTATGGGAGTTGCAAACATAATGCCTGCTTACGTTATTTTTATAAGAGAGCAAACAAACGACACGGAAGCATTAAAGAGATACTCTTCAAAAGCCCCTGCTGGCTTGACAGGTCATCCGGTAAAACCGCTGTCCATGTATGAAACGTATGAAGTGATTGAAGGACCTGAAGTCGAAGGAGCTGCTTTGCTTGAATTTCCGAGCTTTGAGGAAGCCAAGGCCTGGTATTATAGTCCGGCTTACCAGGAAGCTCTTGTGCACCGGCTTAACGGCGGAGTTTATCGTGGCATGATTATAGAGGGGGTTAGGAAATGATTCGATTGCCTGAATCGGTTCATGCTTATTTCGCGGCATCTAATGAAGCGAAGCCCGAGGCATTTCTTGCAGCGTTTGACGACAATGCCTATGTTCAAGACAATGGACGCGCTATTAGCGGCATAAAGGCCATTGCGGGATGGATCAAAGCGGAAGTGTTTGATGTTCATGTTCAATTCAAGATTATCGATATCGCGAAGAAGGATGGAACCTATCATGTGATTGCTTCCGTCGATGGTGATTTTGACAAAACGAATTTACCCGCTCCGTTGTTAATGAAGCATTCCTTCCAGCTATCGGACGGCAAAATCAAGGAACTGAGTATCTCTCTATTATAAATAAAAACCAAGGCGGATTACTCCGCCTTGGTTTGATTAATGCCATTAAACGCATGCTATTTTCGCCAAAACGTTGTACAATCCGCCTTGTCCTCGACATTAAAAGTTATTATCCGCTCAAGTAAGCGGTAATCCACGGGTTTGTCCCAACGGATGCGAAGCAATAAATTGGTTTGATCGTAACCCGCTTCCTTGATCTCTTCAGCGAATCGAATCATCCCTGCCCTCTCCGGAGCAACAGCCAAATGCGGTTTGGCTACGCTAAACCCGATAATATAAGTGTCGTGATCGGTGAACATCGGCTGATTCCATCCGATCTTCTGTTCTAATTGGGGAAACGTATTTGTCACCCAAGTCAACACTTCTTCTGTTCGTTCCCGGTGTGTCGGATTATCAATCCCCGCTATGAATGCTGCAAAAACTTCCATTTTGTCCCCCTAAAAAGATGAATGATATTGGTTTGCCTCACTTATGGTATAACTATTCTTTCTATAGCATCAAATCCCCTTTGAAATCCTTGATTTGCATACCCTATTCGCGAATTGGTCATAATATCCATGTGCATCGGACCGCTTATGAAATCGAGGTGATCATCATGATTTTGAGTGCTAGCATTGGGGAGAACGAAGCCTACTTAAGAGAACAATTTCATCATTGCTCGGACTTCATCATCCGCTCCTTCAAGCTCAAGGATGACACTTTGCTCTTCATCGCTTATTTAGACGGCATGATTCGGGTACAGAGCGTGGAAGAGAATATTCTGAAGCCTCTAATTATGGGCGAGCTGCCCGATGGATTGGATCGGCTACAGTCTCTTACGGAAATGATCAGAAGCAATTGGCTGCCGTTAACGAACGTGCAAACCGATGACAATACGGAGAAGCTGCTGCAGCATATCCTGCAAGGCAGCCTGGCTGTATTTGTAGAGGGCGAAGCATCTGCGCTTATTGCCCAGGTACAGGACTTTGAGACCCGAAGCATACAGGAGCCTAAGAAGGAAGCGGCACTACGCGGCTCCAAAGAAAGCTTTGTCGAAAGTCTGCGCACGAATACAACGATGATCAGACGCCGGATCATTCACAAGGATCTTAAGCTGGAATCCTTCACGGTAGGCAAATATACGCAAACCGATGTTGCGCTTGTCTATGTGCAAGGCCTTGCGGAAGAAACCGTGATGACGCAGGTTAGAGAAAAGATCAATAACATTGAAACTGAAGCTATTATCGATTCCGCTTATATCGAAGAATGGATAGAAGGAAACTCCTTCTCCCTCTTCTCACAGGTGCAAAACACGGAACGTCCAGATATCGTTGCGGCAAGTTTATTGGAAGGAAAAGTTGCAATTTTAACAAACGGTTCTCCATTTGCTCTGATTCTCCCCATTACGTTCTGGTCGGGACTTCAATCCGCGGATGATTATTTCGAGAGGTTTATCTATGTCATACTCACCCGCTCGATCCGATACATGATGACCTTTATTTCGTTCGCCTTGCCCGCCATTTATGTCGCGCTGTCAACCTTTCATCCGGAGATGGTGCCCAGTTACCTCATGATCGGGATTTCAACAGCCAGAGAAAGCTCTCCATTTCCAACCGTAATCGAGGTATTCCTCATGCTGTTTGTGTTTGATGCCCTGCAGGAAGCCGGCGTTCATCTTCCCAACCAGCTCGGACCAGTCGTTAGCATTCTCGGTGCGCTGGTTATCGGCCAAGCCGCCGTAGAAGCCGGCATCATCTCAACGCCGATCATTATCGTGGTTTCTTTAACGGGAGTAGCGGCATATTCCATTCCGAGATACAGCTCCAGCCTCCCCTTCCGGATCATTCGTTACCTCTTACTATTCATTACCGGACTGTTAGGTTTTGTTGGGTTTGCGTTTGGCATCATCTTCTTGATGATTCACATGGTCATGCTGGAATCCTTTGGGAGACCTTTTATGTATCCCATTGCACCATTCGACGGTAAACGTATCAAAGACATCCTTATTCGTTATCCCATCTGGATTCAGAATGGCCGTAACAAGAAAGGACAAAAGAAATGAGACGTTTTCTTCGTATGGCTGGTCTATCCTTTATCTTGCTAATCACAAGCGCAGGTTGCACGGATTTCGTAGAACCGAACCAACTCGCATTTGTCATCGGCAGCGGAATTGATTATGCCGGAGACGGGATGATTGAAATCAGCCATCAGATCGCGATTCCTTCCAAACTAAGCGGTTCTTCCCAAGGTGGAGGACCAAGCGACTCGGAGAGTTTTATCGTCGTTTCCGCCAAGGGCAGGAATGTGTTCGAAGCCAATGAAAAAGTGCAAAGAAAAATATCCCGCAGGTTGATGACAAGTCATCGTACCCTTGTGGTAATTAGCGACGAGTTGGCTGAAAAAATGGATCTCAACAAGATGTTCGATAAGTTAAATAGAGATCCCGCAAACAATCAAAGGGATCTCTTAATCATGATTAAAGGCAGTGCCAAGGAATTTATGAAAATCAAGCACCCCTTGGAGCAGCTCTCCAGTATTGCGACCAATAAAGAGTTGCTTATTAATGGTTGGAACCATTACTCCATTAGGCAATTTATGATCGATTACGCTGCGGAGGGAACAAGGGCTGTCCTCCCTTTTCTTCAGATCGATAACAATCGTGAAGAAAAAGATAAAGTACATTTAGTCTTGCTGTCCGGTTACGCGGTCCTCAACAAGCAGCTCAAGATTAAAGGGATTCTAAATGATTCCGAAGGTGATCGAGCCGTATGGATGGCGGGGAGAGGAACGTTTCAACCGTTAACGATTCCATGGAAGGAAGGCAACGGCAGACTGTCCTTTCGGTTAACACACCTCGAGCGACAGATTCATCTGGCAAATGGAAAAAATCACGGGAATATCCAAATGACAGTCAAAGCGCAGGCCTATCTTCTTGACAATACCACTGAACTTGACATGTCTAATGTAAACAATATGGTTATGGTGAAGAAATACCTGGATGAGCGGATTCAAAAAGACATGCAGGTTACCTTCAATAGTATCCAGCAATGGGGACCGGATATCTTCGGCATCGGCGAGTACTATCATCGCAAGCATCCGTACTGGTGGAAATCGCAAAGAGACGATTGGGATGAGAACTTCAAGAAAATCAATGTCTCGATCAAAGCAAACATTTTATTAAGGTCAACCGGGACAAGCGGCGGCCAACTGAACGATTAACCCAAAGGAGATTTCAGCCATGAAACTGAGCAGCTACCAAATGTACTGGATCGTGATGATCTCATCCATCGTCACGACCTCTTACCTTCCCATCCATTTGGCGGTTGAGAAAGCACGCCAGGACGGCTGGATATCGATGCTGCTTGGTGGACTCGCGATGCTCTTTTTTACCTGGCTCATCCTGAAGGTATGCAAACAGAACGAGAATAAAACCTTGATCACCTTTATGAGGGAACTCCTTGGCACCGTGCTAGGCAAAATACTCGTCCTGATGTACTTCCTGTTATGGTTCAGGCATTTGACCACGATTTCAAGGGGCACGGTTGACTTTCAGAATTTGGTGATGCTTCACAACACGCCAATGATCCTTATTCTCTGCTGCCTGTTGTTTCTTGTCGCGTATTGCGTCTGCAAAGGCGGGTTAACGGCAATAAGCCGATGTGCGGAGATTATCGGCCCTATTCTTATCGTGATGTTATTTTTTCAGTTGTTTCTTAATCCACAGGACATGAATTACAAGAGAATCCTGCCGGTCTATGCGGATACCGGATGGCTGCCCATCCTGACGGGTACGTTTAACTCTTATTGTTATATCGTTGATCCCTCTATCGCGTTGATGCTGTTTTATTTTGCCGAAAACAAGCAAACCGCCTCGCGGGCCATATTATGGGGAACGGCAACTACCGTAATATGGGGCGTCATGGCAACGATCGTTCTCATGTTCGTTACCGGACCTCAAATTGCTTCCGAATTGGTTGTCCCAATCTATTCGCTGACGAAGTATATCTCCATTCTGAACTTTATACAGAATATCGATGCCTTCTATATTCCTTTATGGCTGCTTGCGGCGTTTATTAAATTATCCCTATGCTTGTTTATGCTAAGCTACGGGTTGTCCGAATGGACCGGCTTCCGGAATTGGAGGCTGATTGCTTGTATCGTAACGGGTATTTGGCTGGTATTTTACATCTACAGCAACTATAATATTCGCCTTTCTTTCACCCTCAAGAGCGTGATCCTCGAAGGCGTTTATTATCCTTTTGTGTATCTTGTGCTCCCCGCGATTCTATGGGTGATCGGCTCCGTCAAAAAGCGGCGCAAAGCAAAGCATAGCATATCATAAAGGGCAGATCAAAAGCTTGATAGAACTCTTCTATGATTATCTAATTTCGGTTGTAATTGATTAATCAATCGCTAGCTTTTATACTTAAAAAAAGGGATAACAGCATGAATGGTTGAGGTGACTGACAATGGAAATTAGACAATTGGAGTATTTTCAAGCGATTTGCGATGAGCTTCATTTTACCCGTGCTGCCGATAAGCTGGGCATCTCGCAGCCAACCTTGAGCTATCAAATCAAGCAGCTGGAAGACGAACTCGAAGTAAGATTATTTAATCGTATTGGGAAGAGAATAGCTTTGACCGAAGCCGGGGCTATCCTTCTTGGCCATAGCCGGAGCATATTCCGCTCGATTGCGGGTGCCCGCGAGGAGATCTCCGAACTTCATCTCATGGAGAGAGGCACTTTAACCATTGGAACTTTAATTGGCGAAATTAACGATATGGTCTCAGGCTTATTGGTTAACTTTCATAAAGAGTTTCCGGCGATCAATATTCGGCTGTTAGCCTTAGAGGATATTACGAATTCTCTATTGCAGGACGAGTTGGATTTCGCCTTGACCATCTTCCCGTTTGATGACGACAGATTCACTAAGATTTCCTTATACAAAGAAGAGTTCTATTTCGTCGTCCATGCGGATTCTCCGCTCTCTCATAAAGCGAGCATCACTTATGAGGAAATGATGCAGGAACCGATTATTATGTTTCCGCAGACCTACCGCTGCAGGCAATTGGTAGATACGATGTGTACCATGCATGGCGATACATTGGGACCCGTGATTGAAACCTCGTCTATTGGCTCCATTCTTACTCTCGTGCAGGCTGGATCCGGGGTATCCATCTTATCGAAAACGCTTCTTGAAATGAATCCAAGGCCTCATATCAGCATGATCCCGATCAAACATCCCGCCCTTCATAGAGAAGTAGGAATTGTTTATTTGAAGGACCGGTTTATGGGAAAAGCCGCAACGGCTTTTATCAACCAGCTGGTCGCTCGTTTTGACAAGAGTTATTCCTGAACGACAAGAAGCTGCCGATTGCAGAATCGGCAGCTTCTTTGCTCTTGCTAAATTCGAATTACTTCAAATACCTTCCCGTAATCGAATGTTCCTCGTGAATGATCTGCGGAGGTGTGCCTTCGAATACAACCTGGCCGCCTCTGCTGCCTCCATCCGGCCCCATATCGACGATCCAATCCGCTTGGCTGATCACTTCGAGGTTATGCTCAATCACGATTACCGTATTGCCGGCATCTACCAGACGGTTCATGATCCCGAGAAGATGACCGATATCGGACATATGAAGACCGGTGGTTGGCTCGTCCATCACGTAGATGCTTCCGTTCTTATGCAGCTCGCTTGCCAGCTTGATCCGTTGACATTCTCCGCCGGATAGCGTGCTGAGCGGCTGACCGAGTGTAATATAGTTAAGCCCCACATCACTCATCGCTTGAAGCTTTTTCTTAACCTCTTTCAGGTCGAAAAAGTCCAGTGCCTGCTCCACTGTCATCTCCAGCACTTCCGCGATGTTTTTGCCGTTCAGCTTGTATTCAAGAACCTCTTCCTTGAACCTCTTGCCCTCACACACTTCGCAAGGCATCTTCACGCTATCAAAGAAGGACAGGTCGGTATACACGACGCCAAGACCTTGACAGTTCTCGCAGGCCCCCTTGGAATTAAAGCTGAACAAGCCCTGATTGACTTTATTTGCGGCAGCGAACGCCTTGCGCACATCATCCA
This sequence comes from Paenibacillus glycanilyticus, assembly GCF_023715145.1. Lineage (GTDB taxonomy): Bacteria > Bacillota > Bacilli > Paenibacillales > Paenibacillaceae > Pristimantibacillus > Pristimantibacillus glycanilyticus_A. The sequence goes on from NZ_JAMBNP010000004.1 coordinate 219,452, forward strand.
TAATTCCCGTATAGGTTGCAGGATTCGATCGAGTGGATACGCCTATTGCCGACTGGTCTATAACGACCGCATCCGGATGCTGGGTAAGGAAGATATCATTAATCAGCGTGCTTTTTCCCGAGCCGGCCACTCCCGTAACAACCGTCAGCACGCCTGTAGGAACATCAACGCTGACGTTCTGCAGGTTATGCAGGCTGGCATTCTTAATCGACAGCTGGCCGGAGGCTTGTCTGCAATCCTGCTTCAGCTGAAGCGGACGCTTCATGTGTGTTCCTGTCAGCGTTCCCGACTCCAGCAAGCCTTCAAAGCTTCCTTCGAATACAATGTTGCCGCCGCGGCTTCCGGCATGAGGACCAACGTCGACAATATGATCCGCCACTTTGATGACATCGGGATCATGCTCAACGACAATGACCGTATTTCCCTTGTCGCGCAGTTTCACAAGCAGGTCATTTAACCGGTGTACGTCACGGGGATGCAGGCCAACGCTAGGCTCGTCGAAAATGTAAGTGACATCGACCAGGCTGCCGCTAAGGTGCTTCACCATCTTGACGCGCTGTGATTCGCCGCCGGACAAGGTATCCGTCTCGCGGTTCAAGGTCAAATAGTCAAGACCGATATCCACCAAATGCTGAAGACGCTCTGTCAGGGACTTGGCAATCGGCGCTGCAACCGGATTATCAATCTCTTTGATGACGCGGATAAGATGTCCAACCTCCATGGAGGACAGCTCGGCAATGTTCCGTCCGTTAATTTTACAGCCAAGCGCTGCCTGACTAAGCCTTGCACCGTGGCAGCTTGGGCACGGACCTTCGGTGATAAACGGCGCTACCGATTTTTGTGTACGCTCGGATTTCAGCTTCACATCTTGCTTGATGTATTTGTTGGTGAATTTCTCAATGACGCCTTCCACCGTGATATTCGTTGCTTTGCCCGCGAAGTCCATCTGTACTTTCCTCGCTTTGGCGTAGAGCAGCTCTTCCAGTTCCTCGCTCGAATAATCGCTTAGCTTCTTATCCGGATCAAAGGACCCTGCTTGTACGAGCAAATTCCAATCCCAAGCGTTCACCGCATAATCCGGCAGCATGATTGCTCCCTCGTTTAACGACTTGGACATGTCCAGGGCCTTGCTCATATCAACGCCAAGCTTGCGCCCTATTCCGTTACACTCCGGGCACATCCCTTGCGGATCGTTAAAGGAGAACATATTCGCCGGACCTACCTGCGGCTGCCCCACCCTGGAGAATAAAACCCGGAGAATGGGAGAGATATCGGTAATTGTGCCCATTGTAGAATGGGAGCCGCCGCCAAGCCTCTTCTGATCGACGACAACCGCCATGCTGAGGTTCTCAATCCCGTCCGTATCCGGCTGCGGAAAGCTGGGCAAGAAAGTGCGCACGAAGGTACTGAAGTTCTCATTCAACAATCGCGTGGATTCTGCTGCAATCGTATCGAAGACGATTGATGATTTGCCGGAGCCGGAAACCCCCGTGAAAATCGTGATCTTTCGCTTGGGGATATGCAGGGATACGTTCTTGAGATTGTTCTCCCTGGCATTCGAGATGACGATATACTCCTGATTAGATTCGCTCATTTATTACATCCTTCCGATCGTAGATTATGTCCTTTCCATTGTACGAACCAGACATAAACCGGTTGCAAACAAGATGCAACCGGTTTATGTGAGTTCGAATCCCTATTAGGATCCAATATGCGATTATTGGGCCAGCAATTTTGCCAGCTCGCCATGCCAGTTCGTCCAGCCGTATCTAGCCCCTTCAAGTCCTGGTACATTCGAGAAGCCGGTTTGTTCAAGGTGAAGGTTCACCTTCCCATTGCCCAGATCCTGCACGGTCCAGTTAACCGTATGCTTCTCTTCCCCAACTGCCCAAGAGTAGGATAACAACCGGTTCGCTTCATCTACAACCAGCACTTCACCGTTAATAACGCCATCCCAATACTGGTTCGGCTCAGCCCGGAACTGAAATTGGTGTCCAACCTCCGGCTTAAAGTCATTGGGCAATACCCATTTGGCAAGCATCGCTGAATCCGTTAAGGCGGACCAAGCTTTTTCAATCGAAGTGTTGTACTGGAAATCCAATTCTAACTTCAAACTCATTCTTCTTCCTCCTCCAAAAGCTGTTGTAAGCGAAACATATTTGTCATCCAGAATTTTCTGTAGTAAGAAACCCAATCCTGAATCTCTTTAAGCGGATTGGCATTTAGTCTGAAACGCGTTTCCCTGCCGACCTTCCTGTCCGTTACCAGCCCGGCTTCTTTCAGGATAGTCAGATGTTTGGACACAGCTGTGCGGCCCATGTCGAACTGTACCGTTAGCTCATGAAGCGGGATTTCGTCAACTTCGGACAACAGCTGAATCAGCCGGCGCCTCGTTGGATCCGCTATCGCGTCAAAAACATCCCGTGACGGATTATTATCGCTCACAGCACCCCCTCCTAGAAATCTTCTTAACCGCATTCATTCGGTGTTCGGGAAACATAAGTTGCAACTGCTCCATTCCATTCATTACAATATAGAGTGCAGGAAAAATGAATGTTTCAATAATGATTCAATTAAATGACACTGTATGGTGTCTATTTGGATTATAAGACACCCTAAGGTGTCATGTCAACTCGCGTACAATTACAATAGAATTGCCTTCCCAGAAAGGCGTTATACCAAAGCCAAAAGCCGCGAAGAGTCTTCGCGGCTTTTGGTTCATTTCCTAAGCTTCTTATTTCAACGTAATGGTTTTTTTCCAGCTAAGCTCTTTTCCTTGATCATTAGCAAACGTGATTTTAACCTCGCCTTTTGCGCCTTTCAAGTCATCCGGATAGAAGAAGCCCATGAACTGTCCGTTTCCGCTGATGTAGAATCCGTCTCCGCCGCTTCCGCCATGCTCGATCGCTTCCTGCAAAGTGTTCGTAATATGGTTATTATCGGAGATCCATTCCATCTTCGACAACATATAGCCTTCCGGACGTTTGTTGACGACAAAATCAAAGCTGTTACCTTCGATTGGTTTCTCCGTCTGGTCGATAATAATCAGAATTTCATCGCTTGAAGCATCCGTTGATCCCGATGCATCCGGCGTCTTGTCCGGATCGGCCGACGGGCTGTTACCCGGAGTGCTGGACTCTTCCGCGTTACCCGCGTTATTGCTTGCCGGGCTATTTGATGGCTGCTCCGTGGCAGTTCCCTCATTTGCTGCGTTTGTGTTGCCACTGTCTGCCTTATTTCCGCAAGCGCTGATAACTACCAGAACGAGCAGCGATGCAAACAGCAAACTTAAAGATTTCTTATTCATGATAAATTCTCTCCTTTGTTCTCTTGTAAAGTGAATGAAAATGCGACGCCTTGCTCTGTATTCGCCGCGCCATAGTTGCTTCCATGCAGCTCCAGTATATGCTTCACGATAGCAAGCCCCAGCCCGGTCCCTCCGGATTTGCGGTCTCGCGAACGCTCAGCCCGATAGAACTGATCCCATATCCGGTCGAGATCTTCCTTCGCAATGGGAGGTCCGGCGTTCTCGATGACGGTCCGGATAGCGGAACCTTCGGTCCTCTCCATGTCTATGGTCAAGACGCTGTCTTCCGTCGCATGCCGAATGGCATTGCTGAACAGATTGAGAAGAACCTGCTCGATCCGCCTGCGATCCGCTTGGACGTACAAGTCTTCCTCTCCATCCTGCCGAACTCTTAGACGCAAATGCTTGCTCTCGAGCTGCTGCATGAACGAATTCGCAACTTGCCGAACGAGGTCGGTCATGGAGAATCGCTCAACCTGCAGCCGGACCGCCTTCACCTCGAATTTGGACAACTCCAGCATATCCATGATGAGTGCGTTCATTCGGTCTGTTTCGTTGACGATTAAGCCAAGGTAACGCTCTCTCTTATCATCCGCTACCCCGTCCTGCAATCCCTCCGCAAAGCCTTTCACGATGCCAAGCGGGGTCTTCAGCTCATGAGAAATGTTCGCCACCAGTTCCTTGCGCAGCTGCTCGGAGCGCTGCTTCTCTCTGACATCCTCCTGAAGCTGTTCATTAGCAAGCCTCAATTCCTTCAGCGCCGAATCCAGGTTTCGAGATAACTCGTTCATGTTCCGGGATAACTCCCCGAATTCATCTTTAGATCGTATCTCGGGGTGATCGGCGAAATCGAGCTTCGCGAGCCGTGCTGCTGAACGGTTAAGAGTGAGCAGCGGTCGCGAGACTATTCTCGAATAGATCAGCGATAGCGCGAGAACAAGCGCAAGGATTACAGGTGCCAGATAAATGACATATTTCTTTAACGTCTCAACGGCTTCGCCTACCGGCTGAAGCGAGGCCATAACGAACATGTAATGCTCGCTGCCTTCCGGCTCATCCGTGAGCGATTGCACCAATACGGCATACTCGACGCCGCTCCATGGATCCTTCCATTCGCTCCTTACGGTCTTCCCTTCATGCAAGCGCGACAGGTATGCCTCCGCTCCGGTCGTCCATTCCCGAAGGGCTTCATCAAGAAGCGCATCTTGATAAAGGGGGTTGAACGATCGCTGCTCCGGCAGCATGTACTCCGTTACGTTACCCTCTACCCTTACTAACCCGTCTTCAAGAGGAGCGGTATCGTCCGGCCAAAAAGCAACCGGATGAAGGATGGTATCCTTCTCATCCATGAACATACCGTCTATGACCATACGCTCTCCCTGCGATATCCCCCGCGGAATGGTGTTGACTGTCGCGCCGGCTGTCGGAATGGGTACCGTGATGAGCTTGTCGGCCGATTGCAGCTTCACATAATAGGGATTAATATTGGCACGGGTGAAGCTTTTATTCAGCACCGCGGTGCTGGTATCGTTCTTGTTCATGAACGACCCGAGAAGACTCGACAGCTCCCGTTCATTCCCTGACACTTCGTTGTACTGCTCAGCGAAGCGGCTCATGGCCGATTCCAATTCATCAACCCTGGACATCCGATAGAACCGTTCGAAGAACAGACCTTCCGCAAGCATCACCAGGCTGAATATAAACAAAATCAATGCGGACGTGATGACGAACAGCTTAAGGACTACGCCATGTTTTCTCATGCTTCAGACTCGAACCTATAGCCGGTACGGATGACGGTTGCGATATGCTTGCCGGCGTCCCCAAGCTTGGCTCTTAATTTTTTGACATGAGTGTCCACGGTGCGAAGATCTCCCAAATATTCGTATCCCCAAACCGCGTTGAGAATGAATTCGCGGGCCAATACTTTGCCTTCATGCTTGATCAGGAACAACAGCAGATCATATTCCTTCGGAGACAGATTAATCAGCTGCCCGGACACGGTTACCGTATGTGCTTCCCGGTTCACCGACATTTCACCGTATTGAAGCATTTCCGCTTCCCGCCCGACTGTTCTCTCTGTTCGCTTCATCAGTGCGGTTGCCCGAGCGACCAGCACCCTTGGGCTTAGCGGCTTCGTTACGTATTCGTCAGCACCCAGCTCGAAGCCCATCAGTTGATCCTCATCTTCCGATCTCGCCGTAATCATGATAATCGGAACGTCGGACTTCTCGCGGATGCGCCTGCACACCGACCATCCATCCATCTCCGGCATCATGATGTCCAGGACGATCAGATCAACAGAGACTTGCTCGAACAGCTCGAGCGCAACCCTTCCGTTCTCTGCTTCATGAACGTCCCACTGCTCTTTTTTGAAATAATCCGTTATAAATTCCCGCATCAGCATATCGTCTTCGACTAATAAAATGCTTCGTTTCATCCGGTACACTCCGCCTCTTTCCGGCAATGGCCCGTACCCATCCGGACCTGATTGTTTTAACCTTATGCTATCACAGGATTACCCGAAATGCGGCATTCTTAACATCGGCCAGCACCTCCATTTGCTCTACAAATTGAAGTATAGGAGGTTCCTGTGTCCATCGTGTGTATTTGAAGTGGAAATCTTGAGAATCATAACAACATTCGAATGCAATCAAAAAAAGCCGCAGCTATGCGACTTTTCCTTTTTTATTATTCTCTATATTTAGCGAGGTACTTCGGATAGGAAGCGAGATGAACAGCCTTAGACCTGCGCTTTGTTTCCTCCCGGTATTCCGGGACTTGCTCGGACTCCACATAATCGGCCAGAACATCGATGACATCGTCGAGCAGCTTCGCGCGGAAATACAGCTCCAACCGCTCGACGACCTCAGCACCAGCAGTTATCCGCACCTTTTCTCTCCATATTGGCCATGACGGATCATTGGCCAGCGGCCAGAGCAGCACGGAGTAATCCATTGCAGCATCGCCCTGCCCGGTGAGATCATCCCAATCAATGATTCGAAAAGCGTTACCGCCAGTGGTCAGAACGTTATTGCCGTTCAGATCGTTATGTACAAGCTCTTCTGCCGATTGTTGAAATGCGGGAGTTTGTCGAACCGTTGTCTTCAGCCTTTGGATTTCCTCTCCGAACCAGGATATCGTCTCGTCCGAAACAAAATCCCTAAGCAGCTCTCGCGATGCGCGAATGCCGTCCAGATCTTCTGTAAACCTGGTGATGTACTCATCCTCAAAAGCCTCCGCATAGGTTCGCTTTTCTGCAAGAGGCAGCAAAGTACGAAGATGATCGTCGCGATGAAGCTTGGCGATCATGTCTATCACGCCGGAGAGCAAAGCTTCGGAATACCGAACCTCCGCAAGCGGAGCCGCCTCTTCGATATATTCAAATACAAGGCCATACGGATAGCCGGGCACTATCTCCTGGTTAATCTCGTGAACAAGCTTAGGCGCGGTGTAATGCACAGACAGATACTCGCCAATACTCGCCCATTGCCGCAAACGTTCAGCCTTATGAGGCGGAGCCAGCTTGACGTGAAGACGCGTGCGGCCATCCGTCAAACGAATAGACAAGTTGCTAAAGCCCCCGGGGTTATAAATGTACGAGGCTTCGATGTGATCCGGGTCAATGCCAAGCGCTTTGGCGTTCACCAACGCCCATTCTGCAATTCTATGCTCTGCAACTGCAACCTCCATGCTCCCAACTGCCTCCTCAACCTATTCTGTCTTTACCAAATATTGTAGCATGACGGCCATGATTAATGGAGCTAAATAGAAACGGAACCCCTGATGAATCAGAGGTTCCGCTTCTATGTGTCCAGCCTATTTCGATCTGCGCACCTCTACAACGGCTACCGAATGAGGCTTCATAGCCAGAATCGGCTTGCGGCTGTCGAAGTCCAGTTGACGCTCTATCGTGGTGACAGCCTCCGGCTCGAAGACCGAATTTATCGTCTCGTAGCTGTCGCCGGCAAGCTCCCATGCCTTAGCCGTTCCGGTATTCGAAAATGAACCTATTGCGAGCTCCGCTTCAACCGATGCGAGGCCCCGGTTCACAACAAACAGCGTCAGGACGCTGCCGGATTCATCCAGTGCCGCCGCCACATCGAGTACGGGCAGCGGTCCCGGAGCAAGATCAAACCGCTTTGACCCCGACGGCCAGTCGAACGTCGGACATTCCGTTTGAGTCGGCAAAATGCGGGATATGTCGCGATTCGCATAGGTCTGCATGATATGGAACGTTGGCGTTCCGTATACGACTCGGCTGCGTCCGCTCCAACCGGTCTCCTTGCCCCGATATTGATCCGCATAGCAGTCGCCAACGCGAATACATCCGCCCAGCCAGCCATTAACAAGGTCGGAGAAGCTGCCGATCTCAATCAGATGAGACTGCCTGATGAATTCGTTCAAGTTAGCGGCATTGGCAACGGCTGCCTCCAGCGTATGCTCCATTGGACGACCTTCGCGGATTGTGTTCGGATAATACATCGTGTTGTACTCCGTAATAGCCAGCTTCACATGCGAATATGCCGGATTACCCGCAATAATCTCCTGGGTCTTGCGTATGGCAGCGCGAGTTACTTCGGGGAATGCTACAACCGCTGGATACCGCTCCTCCTTCGGCGTGCTTGGCGTGATGCCAACCGTGCCAAACCCGTGATAGATATGCAGCGTCAGCATGTCCATCTTTCCGGCAGAGATGTCAAGCACCGTGCGGTTCCATGCTGGGTCGCAGTCTCCGCATGCAAGCAGTACGATATTCGGATCCACGGCCTTCATGGCGTCGGCAAACCGGTTATACCGATGTGCGAATTCCTCCGCCGAGCAGTGCCCATGCTGCCAAGAGCCATAAATTTCATTGCCGATCTCCCAATAACTAACCCCGTAAGGTTCCGGATGACCGTTGCGCGCCCGCAGCGCGCCGTATTCCGTATCGACAGAACCGTTGCAATATTCCAGCCATGACGCCGCTTCCTCGGGCGTGCCTGTTCCGGCATTTACGCATATGAGCGGCTCTGTGTCCGTATCCCGGCAGAATGCCAGAAATTCATCCGTACCGAAATATTTGTTCGTCCAGCCGCCCCATGCTTCATTAACCATATTAGGACGTTCCAGAACGGGACCGATGGCATCCTCGAAATGATAAGCGCTGATATAATTACCCGCGAGGCGCATCATGCCAGGCTTCAGCTGCCGCGTCAGCTCTACGACCTCGCGTTTTGCATAACCCGCGCTGTCGGCCGGCAGCATCGATACATGATCGAGCCAGAGCATGCCGGAGCCCATTCCGTCTCGCCACGTCTCATCCTGCGAAGATAACAGAATCCGGAATTCCCCATGCTCGCAAGAACGCTCGGGAGTAAGCTCGATCTCATATTCATTCCACTTATGTCCGCGCAGCTTAAGCTCGGCCCGGCTAAGAAGTTCACCGGTTCCGCGGTCAGCCAGCTCGCATGCGGCCGACCGAAGATCCACGGCGGCACGCGCTACAATCTTTACCCGGTACGTGCCCCCTTCCACGCTGACCCTCTGCCCAATCCCCCCATAACACCGGTCGGCGCTCAAGATGCGGATACGCTGACTATGGCCGGAATGCCGAGGGGCGGCCGGCTCCAGGGCATACTCGGTATTTTTGCCGTTGGTGACGGCATACCAGCCGGAAGACACGCCTCGGGTATCGGCCTCGTCTTCAAAGTCCATGTCCTTCAGGGCAAAAGCCAGCATGGCATCCATATGATCCCGGATATCCTCGACGAAATGCCCGAAGATAAAAGGGTTCAGCCGATGTTCGGACGGTTCTTCCGTATGAACGGTAATCATTGCTCTCTGATTCATATGTATTTTCTCCTCTGCTATAAGGATTACTTCGCGTAAGTCCTCTTATTTGCTACACCCGCTTCAGTAGTGATCTAGACTAGATTTCATATCCATGATAGTGTTTTCGTGAGCGGATGAACATAGATTATAAGGAAGGTTACGTGAGGAAAATGGACATTTCTCAGAATGAAGCAATTCTCAATCCGGAACAGCATAAGTATGGCGACATACACGCCTTGCCGCATTCTCCAGATCTATCGATCTATATCCCGATGATTGGCATCAACTATTGCGCGCCAACTTACAAGAATATTCGGGAAAAAGCCGATATAACTGTACTTGGGTTTGTGATAAACGGACATGGGGAAATTCAGGTTAATTCGGAGAAGCACCGCCTTGGAAGAGGCGATGTCTTTATTCTGAGAAAGGACAGCAGGCATGAGGTGACGGCCTTGTCCGATTCAAGCGAGCCTTGGACCTATTATTGGTACAATCTGCATGGCAATAGCCTGCCGCTGCTGGAAACCTTCCACTTGCTTCACACCTCGTATATCCCCGACGCTGGCATTGGCCATTTATTCTTGAAAGGCTTAGATGCAGCAAAGCATCGAGCTGAAGGAACGGATCTTCAGTCGTTCTCTATCTTGACTTGCACGGAAATTATGATGGCCCTTCAGCAGGCGATTAAGCAGGCAGCAGACTATTACTCCCCTGTCATGAGCCGGATGAAGCTCTTTCTGGATCAGCTTGTCGGCGAGACCTTTCGATCAGAAGAGTTCGCCCTTCATATGGGCCTTTCTTTCAGACAGTTAAACCGGATTTTCAAACAGCATACGGGAATTACCATTTACCAATACGTTCTCACCCGTAAAATGGACATCGCCAAAATGATGCTGCAGGACACCGAAATGCCTGTCGGCGATATCGCCTTCCATCTCGGCTACGACGATCCGCAATATTTCTCGAATTTGTTCAAGCAGAAAGCGGGAATGTCCCCTACTGCATACCGTAAGCTGAATGAAAGAAGCGCCGATTAATAACGGCGCTTTCTTTATTTGAGAATGAAACGGGGAGAAAAAGGAAAATATATCCCTCAGAGGTGATTCCCCTGTGCGGTTTGAAGGCTTAACTAAAAACGAAGACTTCTTGAAACGTGAGTTTGACAACCGGTATTTTTCCATTTGTCTTTATTACTTATCTACGGTGTGTAACGAGGATGATATTTTCGATAAGCTGATATCCCCCTTCTATCTGTCCAGCTCGTCTGATGATTACGTAAAGTACCTGCGGTCTTTCCCGAATTGCTCGCTGCATACGGGGGATGATGAAGGAACCGAACGGCTGCTCGACGGTTTCGTTATGGTTGCCCTTAACGGGAGCATGCTGTCTGTCAGAATGAAGGATTTCAAGTCCCGCTCTGTCAGCGAATCAACCGAAGAAAACGTGCTTCAGGGTCCTAAGGACGGCCTGAACGAGGACATTCATACCTCTATGAACCTGATCCGCAACCGTTACAAAAGCGAATCGCTGCGCATGGAAAGCCACTCTGCAGGCAGCAAGTCAAAAATTAAACTGATGCTGTTATTTGATGAACAGCTGGCCGATGCCCATGCCCTTAGCGAGCTTAAAGAGAAGCTCTCCCATATTCATGTCGATCTCATTCAATCAGCCGGGCAATTGCAGAAAAACCTCATCAAAAGCCGGTTTAATCTATTCCCGCTCTTCCTGACTACCGAACGTCCCGACCGGGTCGTCAAGAACTTGGCGGAAGGCAAAATTGTCATTCTAATCGAAGGCTCATCCTGGGCTCTGATAGGACCTGCTGCTTTTTTCGATTTTTTCAAATCGATGGATGACCCAGTTCAAATGCCCGTCATTGGACAATTCATGCTGTTCATTCGCTATGTTGCCCTAGTGATTACGCTTGTGCTGCCAGCTTTATATATCGCGATTATTTCGTACTCCCCCGATCTGTTGAAGGTTCAGTTTGCTCTCCTTGTTGCCGGCAGCCGGATGTCCGTTCCGTTTCCCTCTTATGTGGAGATTATGTTTATGCTCATCATGACCGAATTTCTGATTGAAGCGAGTATACGCCTGCCCAAGACCATCAGCCCAACGGCCACGACAGTCGGAGGTCTTATCTTAGGACAAGCAGCAACCGAAGCGGGATTGGTAGCCGAGGTCATGATTATCGTCATCTCGGCTGTGGCGATCTCGAACTTCGTCATTCCTGTCAATTCCATGCATCAGGCGATTCGGGTCATCCGGTACCCCTTAATCATTCTAGCCAGCTTTCTTGGAACGATTGGCGTTGTCCTTGGTTTGTTGGCGCTTATCGCCTATCTTTGCAATTTGAGGAGCTTGGGTAAGCCTTACATGAAATTGCTGTGAGACCACATGAAATGCAGGTGATGACATGCTTCAAATCCGATACTACTACTTTCTTCTCTATCTGAATTTCATCGTCTGCATGATTGAGTTTACTCCCAAGCTCATCTATTCGGGGCGGTATACCGGCAGCCTTAGCAGCTTAATGCTTGCGTTATTCGTTACCTGCTTGATGATTATTTTGTTTGAAAGACAGATGAACCGGTTCTCCGGACAATCGATTGCCCAGATCATGTCCGGCACATTAGCCCGCTTTGTTCAAAAAAGCCTGTTCCTCTGCTATTTTGTTCTGACGTATGGTGCCGGACTGATCTTTCTAATCTCCTATACGCAGATCATCCATAGGTTTATCTGTCCAGATATGTCATCCGGGCTGCTTTTTGCCGTTTTCCTGGTTCTCGTACTCTTCGCCTCTCTCCTTGCATCGAAGAGCATATTGTTCATGCTGGAGATCATTGTGATATTTCAAATCCCGTTCATGATGATCATGATTCTGCTCTTCTTATTGGACTCCAATATCCAGGTTGACTTCTTGCTGGAAGCCGCTACCTATATCCGCCATTGGCCGGCCTACCAGATGATCGCGGCTGGTGCTTTTCTCTTCAACGGCTATATGAGCCGATTGGTTTTTAATGAGCATCTCGTAAGCAGCAAGCCTAAGAAGCAGCTGCCGGTTGTTTTTATAATCGGGCTCCTGCTCTTGCTCGCCTATTATTTCATTCCGATCGGTTACTTGGGACTGGCCGGAATCGATAGCGACAACGATGTGTGGTTCACAGCAACAAACAGCATGCGTCTACCGCATTTTTTCATTGAACGATATCTGGTTGTCTTCCTAATGATCCAGCTTGGCGTATCACTCATGTTTGTCATTGTCTGCTGTCATTCTTCCCTGCAATTTCTGAAGCAAGCGAACCTGCTCAACGGAGGAAAAATCAAATGGATCTGGGTCTCGCTGTTACTTGTTCTATCCTGTGCGCTATGGCCGTATATGGGCGAATCCGCTATTCGAAACAGCTTCTTCAGCTGGTTCCTAAACGTGAAGCTGGTGTTCGACATCCTGATGGTGCTTGCAGTCCTTTGTTGCGCGCGACGAATAAAGCCGGCTTAGTAGCTGCATGTGTCATCTTCATGCTCATGCCTCTGTCCGGCTGCGCCTTCGAGGATATAGACAGGCGCGCCTTCGTGACGTCTATCGGCATAGATTCATCCGAGGTAAAGGACAAGAAGTATTCGGTTATTCTGAAAATCTCCATGTCCAAAGGTGATCCTAAAGTGATCGGCAGTGATTTCTTGATGCTTCAAGTTAACTGCAACTCCATCTCGGAAGGGCTTGACCTCCTTAGAGCCATGAGTGATAAGAAGCTGGAGTACGGGCATGTGAAAGTGCTGCTGTTTGGCGAGGAGGTTGCGAGGAAAGACATCTCTCTTGCGGTTGACTATTTCATGAGAAGACCGGATATTCAGAAAATCGCATACTTGGGAGTGGGCAAGCCCAACGCTTATGAATTGCTTAGATTCAAACCAAAGGAAGAAGCCGTTGCCGGCAGCTACTTCTTCTATGCGTTTGAGCGCAGCCGCATGCAGTCCCCTTTCGTGTATGCCGTCCCTCTCTATGATGCCAGCAGAAGAATCACGACTCCAGGGCTGGATTTAACCATTCCCGTTATGGCGTATGTACATGATGATCTTCAAATTAACCAGATCGCCTTATTTGATAAGAAGAAGCTAAAGGTAGAGCTCGCTTCGGATGAGTCAAAGCTTTTAAAGCTGCTTATAGCCGGCGTGCATAATGATACGTTAACGTTAAAAACGAAGGATGGAGTATTCTCCGTCACAACCGAGGATGGTGAGTCCGACTATAAACTCGCTATAGGACAAGGGAAGGCAAAAGCCTTCTTTTCGATCAAGATGAAAGGCGCCTTAATCGAAAGAATGGATGATTCCGGCGTTATTACGGAAGACATCAAGAAGACTCTTGAGCAGAAGGCAGAGGAACAGCTCCAGAAGAACGTTCTTCAGCTCTTGATTAAGCTTAAAGAGGAAGGCCTCGACCCGCTGGGCTTTGGCCTCCGTTACCGCTCCAGACATTGGGATCATTCGAACGAGGTTAAGTCGTGGTCAGCGATCTATCCCGAACTGGAATTCCAGGTGAAGGTGCAGTATAAGATTAAGGAGAATTGATTAATACAATCCCCGGCGAATCAAATTAGCGGTTACCGGAACTTTATTAAGTTCCCTTGACCATACGGACAACTGGCCGACATGATGGATTTCATGGGCAATAACATGCCGCATAATCTCCCCATATTTGAAGCTGACGGTTTCCCCTTTAGGAGTTGTCTCCGAGAATACGTTCCACTCCAGCTCATCGGTCCACGAGGCGACAAATGCACGAATATCTTCGTGGAATCTATGGGATAATTCCATGACTTGCTGCAGGCTGGCATAGGAATCGAACGGTTCCCTGAAATCCGGTTTCCCTTTCATATCACAGATCCAGCTATACTCCACTACCACGATATGAAACAACGTGTGGAGAATCCCGCCAACACCGCCTGTCCGCTTCTTTAGCAGTTCTTCAAGCGGCACGTCCTGGCACCAATTGAACCAGTCCTGTCGAACCTGCCAGTTGTATTCGAATAATTTCTGCATTTATTTAACCCCCTAAAATATCGTTTGTTAATGTCATTAAAAGATTTCCGTTTTAATCTTATTCCATGATTCGAAGGAACCTTGTTCCTGAATCGCTGCTAGATTTTACACCGGATCAATCGGCGCGCGACGGCATTTACTCGCTTGTTCATATGCGTACGCTAAGCGAAACAGTGTAGGCTCACTGTACGCGGTTCCCACGAATGTAATTCCTTGCGGGCCTTTAGTGGTATAGCCTCCTTCGGCTATTATGCCTGTTTCCGCATAACCGCCCGGTACCGTAATGGCCGGGTATCCGGCGCGGGCGGAAATATCCAGTCCGTCCTCGTTGCCCAGGAACAGCAGAGCATCCAGTTTATATTCGCGCATGGCGTGATCAATCCCTTGCTCGCGCGCCACCTCACGATTAAGCCTTAAGCTCTCGACATACTCGGGTTCAGTTAGCGTGCCGCTGGTTTCGTTAGACCAGATCAGCGTGCTTTGACCGTACTTCAAGGCTATATCTCGATTCGCTTCGTTATAAGCGATAAGCTCGTCTAATGTCCGGACATAAGCGCCGTTTCCAGCTTTGGCTAAATAATCGTTAAGCCCTTTTTTGAACTCGAACCGCATCACATCCCAATCCCACTTGGCGTTCTCGCAAGGCAGCGACACCGGATCGATTATAATGGCTCCTTGTTCCGCGCATAAAGTAATGGCCCTTTCTATAATCTCAGCTCTCGCGGCATCGAGCCCTTGATAGTAATGGCGTGGAATGCCGATTCTCGCGCCTTTCAGACCGCTTGCGTCGAGGAAAATCGTATAATCGGCATAGGCTATGCGCTGATCGTTTTTCATTGCGGAATCCTCCGGATCAGAAGCGGTCATTGCTCCGAGCAAAATAGCGGCATCTCGGACCGTTCGAGTCATTGGGCCGGCTGAATCCTGACTATGCGTTATCGGGATAATTCCTCTTCTGCTAACAAGCCCGATTGTCGGCTTTATCCCAACAATACCATTTTGCGAGGAAGGACTAATGATTGATCCCGATGTTTCGGTTCCAATTGCAGCCGTACATAGATTTGCAGCAACCGCAGAACCGGAGCCGGAACTCGAACCACCCACGAATAACTCTCCTGGTCCATATGGATTAAGGGTCAACCCTCCTCTCGAGCTATAGCCCGACCACATCGTACCGGACATGAAATTCGCCCATTCCGTCATATTGGCCTTGCCCAGCAGCACGGCTCCTGCTGCCCTCAATTGCTCGGCCACGGCTGAATCTTGAGGAGCAAAATGCTCAGCAAGAGCAACGGAGCCGGCACTGGTATGCATGCCGTCTCCTGTATCGATATTGTCCTTAAGCAAGATCGGAATGCCGTGCAGTCGTCCTCGGGCACCATGCTGACGCCGTTCGGCATCCAGCGTACGCGCGATCGCAATTGCCTCAGGGTTAAGTTCCAGTACTGCTCTTAGCTTTGGATTAAACCGTTCGATCCGTTCCAAATACCAGCGTACGCACTCCTCCGACGTTAACTCTCCCGCTTCCATGGCCGTTTGCAACGATGCGATATCGGCTTCCAATAATTGATCGTTTAAGGTTTGATTCATAGATAACTCCTCCTTATCGCTTACCTTTTCATAACATAGTCCTCTTCATTTTACCTTTTAGAATCAACTGCGGGTTGGTAACAAACAGGTATATCTATACTGAACACACGCTAAAAGACAAGCTGCCGATTATCGTTCGGCAGCTTGGATTAGCAATTCGGGTACAAGCCAATCAAATCGTATTGAAAACTCTGTCATGATTCAGCATAGGCTTGCAGAAATGTTCAATGTGTCCTGTAATATGACTACGTATCCAGGAATGCTTATCCGGTTGATCCAGCACAAAAGCGTAATAGCCCATTATGGCCAGAAACATAAAGGCTTCCAGTTGGATATGATCGATACTCTTGCCATGGAGAGAGGTATAGCCGGACAGCAGAGCATCACGATAGGCACCAGGGACCAGCAAAGCGCCCATCGCAACGTCCATCGCGTAATAGCCATGTCCCGATAAGCCGAAATCAATGAATGAAATTCCTTTTGAGGAGGATATCAAGTTGCTGTAATTCAGATCAGCGTGGATGAATCCCCAGCTATCCTGCTTTTTCTCCCAGCCATTCATCCGGTCCATAATCATGAACAGGGTTAATTCTATGCTTCGAAACTCTTCAGCAGTGAGAATGCCCCTCTCATGACCATCACGCATTTTGGTTAACAGGCTATTTGTCCATTCCATCCCATAGCTTTGCCTAACCATATCGGATTCAGGCTTATAACGCTGCGAAAACCGATGAAGATCAGCGATAAGAATTCCTAAGGTTCGTGCTGACTCTTCGTTATTAAAGTCTTGCTTAGAGACGATCTCTCCGTCAATCCACCGTAAAATGGAGCAGGCTACTTCTTCATGCTGACAATCCACCGTTGTCACCAAGCTTCCTTGGCGATTTGGAACGGGCGTCTGCACAGGCAATGCGGAATGAGCAGACCAAGCCATCAGAAAATCCAGTTCCGATTGGACAGCCTTAATCGAATTCTGAACTCCTGCCATGCTGGAGGCAATCGGCTTATGCAATCGCAGCAAGTAAGTCTCGCCCGATGCTTCTTCAATCACCTTATAAGTAACATTTTCATTATGACGAATGAGTTCACCGACGGGCTTTCTGAAAGGATACTTCGCCAAAGCATCCTTCATGCATTCTGTAAAATCCACCTTTATTCCCTCCTCGCATCTCCGGTATCGTTATAGTCTTAACACGGAGATCAGCTCGTCATGTATGATTTCACCGCTGTTACGGAAGCCAAAGCTCTCGTATAGCTTTCCGGCAACCGCATTATCGTCTTTATAAGGAATCCAACAGTATTGAGCGGGTCTTTCGAAGTGTAATCATCCAGAATTTCTCCCTTTCAAGCGTATTGCGGCCGCCTATTAACCATACAATTAATGCCAAAAAAGGTATAGACTTATGGTGAAAATTTTTGTATAGTATTATTTATCCATGGCATTTTTAGGGAGTCCATTCTCAAACTTTACCGGCACATTCATGTGTCGGTTTTTTGCATTTTTACAGCTATTCTACTCGTAAAAAAATTGGCTTTGTGGCCTTTTTCTGTTCCGAGGTGTCTAATGATATGTGAAAGCAAAGGAGGTTCACTTGATGTCTGGGCCTAATGACAAAATTGAAAAACTATACGAGCAATATCATCATAAAATTCGACGCTTCCTCTCTCTAAAGACCGATACGCAAACAGCGGAAGACATCGCGCAATTAACTTTTGTCAAAGCAATGGAGAATCTTCACACGTTCCGCGGAGACTCAAGTGAGTTCACTTGGTTAAGCAGTATTGCTGGCAACTCTCTAAAAAATGAACTAAGAAAACAGCATCGCATCAAAGAAGATGCTGTAGATCTGCTGGATACGGACAGACGTTTCATTGCAGTCGAATTCACGAAAAATGTGGAGTTAAGAATCGATATCTCCATGGCTCTCGTTAAGTTGAACCCGCTCGATCGAGAGATCATCTCTCTGCATTATGATGTTGGATGCACGTTAAGAGAAGTATCCGAGCTTGTCGGGATGAAGACCAGCGCTGTGAAAAACCGTTTATACAGGGCTTTAACCAAATTAAGAAATGATTTTCAGACCGAGGAGGTTCAAAGAATAATGGAAGCCCTTCATATTGCGGTTGTTAGCAAAGATAGTGAGTCTATGTCCATCCCTACAGATGATAAAATCTATCGGGACGTCCTTGCGAAGCTTAAAGCCAATGTTGACCGCATTTGCAGTAAACTTCATCACAAACCATCAAGCAAAATGACGATTGAGATTTATCCCGATCTTCATACCTTCCACTTGGCCGTTCATGAGCCTGACGCACCTGACTGGTTTATGGGAATGATAGAGGGAAATACCATTAGGATAACATCCCCTTTAAATCCCGGACCTGAGCACACCTACGAGTCTATTCTCAAATCAACGGTGCATCTCTTTACCATGTGGCTGGTGAAAGATATCAATCCGTATGCGCCAAAATGGCTTTACCAGGGATTAGGCGGGTATGAAGCGGGCTTAATGACCGAAGCTTATATAAACGATTCCGTAAGAGAGTTAGTCGAGCAAGGGGAACTGCCTGCTCTAACTGAGCTGGAGGATAACTCTTGGGATTTCGAAACGAGGAAGGGATTTCAGTTCTCCTATCTTTTATGTGAGTTCGTCCTAAATAAATATGGCATAGAAACTCTGAATAAAATCATCCGAAAACCTAATGATTTCGAAGATGCTTTCGCTTGTTCGTCTCATGAATTCCATAACAGCTGGAAAGAGCAATTAAGAGCTCGATTAAATCTCTAATGAATGCAAACAAGAAGAGACAATCAGCATTAGCTGACTGTCTCTTCTTGCAAGTCCCCGATTCCGCCCTTACCGAACTCATACATCAGTTCGTGGTAGTTACTTCCAATGCGATCGCGTTAGAGAACTACCAGCGTTTAATCTCCCAATCTTTCTGCCTTTCTTCGCGATACCGCTGCACCCATTCCTCGGCCACCTCATCTGCCAATTTATCGAGTGCGGGCGGAGCAACAGTAACGCCGTCTGCGGGGATGCCCAGATACTCCAGCACTTTCAGAACCGTTCCCTCGTAATCTTCGATAAAATCTTCGTACACAATGGTAAGCGGAATAATCTTCGTCTCCGAGAAGAAATCCTCTAATGCCGCTTCACACATCGTACTCTCGAGCAGGAGATGATTAATGGCATCGAAATTGTACTGATCGGCAATATCATGCTCCTGCGGCGTCTCTCCGAATGTGCGATGCCATTCGCCGGATACAATGGCCCGCCACCAAGAGACGGCCAATCTGACTTTATTGCGGCGAGTCATATAGATATGCTTGGAGCAATTAGGGAAGGCCGTGCTCCACACTTCGGCCCGGGCAGCGTGATTCGGGACATGGAGCAGCGTCCGGAAAGCATCCACCCATCTTTGTTCAAATTGGATTTTTATCCCGAATACACCGTTAGGCGTCGTTCCGTGTTCCCTTATCTGTTCAAGATCCTCCATTCGGAAGGTTGCGGGATCTCTATGCTCAAAATGCAGCCATTCGCTAGGGTCGCCCGCTACTCCCGTGGAGGCAAGCGCAGTATTAAGCAGTGTACTTCCCGTCCTCTGAGAGAACCAAATCGTGTAACTTAATGCAGGAGCTGTCATCATGCTTCCTCGCTTTCTAATTGGTATTTGTACTTATGAGAAATAAACGCCGCAAGTTCTTGCGAACAGGCCTCTATAGAGCGATACTCCGTGTCTACGATAAGCTCTGGGTCAATTGGCGGCTCATAGCGGGCATCAATCCCTGTAAAGTGACGTAATTCTCCCCTTCTAGCTTTCAAGTAAAGCCCTTTGGGATCGCGTCGTTCACAGGTCTCAAGCGAGCATTTTACATAAACCTCCGCAAAGTCGGCCGAATCAAACCGCTTCCTAATTGCATCTCTTACAGATCTTGTTGGTGCTATCATCGCGAGCAGGACGATAAATCCAGCATTCAGGAACATGGATGCCACCTCGGCTGCACGGCGTAGGTTCTCTTTGCGCTCGTCTTCCGAAAATCCGAGGTCTTGATTCAAGCCTGCTCTTAGCTGATCCCCATCTATAACCACGCAATTAAATTCCATTTTGAACAATTCATGCTCGACGCATTGACTCAAGGTGGATTTTCCCGCTCCCGATAAGCCGGTAAGCCAAACAATTCCGCCATGATGTCCATTCCGGCGTTCTCTGTCATCTCTTTGCATAATACCCTCCTTACCAAGGAAAATATGGAAGCCGAACTTGATGATTATTCTAACAGCACCTAGCGAACTGTGATAGGTAAGAAACGGTTTTAACCTGTTTTATACACAAAAAGCCACATCAGAATCTCTTCTGATATGGCTTTCTCTAAACATTCTATTTTACTTTCGTATACACAATTCTCTTGATCGTATCCCGGGCTAGAAAAAATTGCTCCGTAAGCTGATCAATGGCAGCGCCTTGAGAGAACAGTTGACGAATTTCTTCGTTTCTTTGGCGGATCACTTGTCTGCTGCCCGAAATTACGCCCCAGCCCTGACGCGCCCCTTCAGCTTTAGGCACATAAATCAACGCGCCATTCACATATTTCTGTACTTCCTTCAGCAGCTCCTCAGGCAATACATCTGCATTTATATATTTCATGATCACTCTACTCCTTAAAAGAATTTATTTTAAGGCAGCAAAGTCTCATTATAAATTTATTTCACCTGATCAGGCGGTTTCACGCTTTAGCTCTATACAAACAACCGCCGTTGCTTATAATGAAGACTTTGCATAGAGCTTACTCTCTTTGTCATCCAACATGCTGCATAACCTCCGCTTCCATGGGATAATGTGTCAAGTATAACATGATGTTTTAGCCCACTCCATCCATTGCGTTGCGATGCTAATTCTTGCTTCGGTAGCCGGGTCGGAGTATGGGCACTGTCCTTCCTTCCTAGATGCCATTGGCACCTGCTCTACCGATAAATTCACTATCCAATATAAACAACCGTTCCGTCTCGCCGGAATGCGCTTGGCAGTCCGATCTCGAGCAGATTTAACCTGCGCAGCATATGCTCTTGAGCTTCGCCGCTCATCTTGGAGCTTACCCATTCCTTCAATTGAGCGATTTCCTCCAGTATCTTCGGCACATCCTCTTGCTCGACGTCCGTGCCGCCTTGAAATAAAGCAGTCCACTCGAGTCCCAGCTCTTCGGCTGCCGGTTCCCAGTACTGTTTATAAAATGACTCCGTTGCAACCGGCAGCATAAACGAACGCTCGAATTCGTCTTCGGGATCCACAATAAATGCACTAATCGACATGTCTACTTCACTCCAAATCTTATCGTAAATGTGTAATCCGGGAATTCCTGCCGTAGACGGTTCAAGCTGTTCTCTGCTGCAGCCCGCAGCTCCGGCGTATCTCCATCAAGCTGGAACTGGAAATTGCGGATGTTCTTAATATCTTCCAGGGCCGGAATCTCGGATGTACCGTCAGGTGTGGTACGCGTGCCGACCGCTTTTTGCATCAAGTTATTGATTCGAGTCTTTGTTTTCTGATATAGCTGTTTATCCGTGAATTGCTGTGGCGTCTGCTGCGGCTTGCCGGTTTTGGGATGTATGCGATTCAGACCCTCCGCCGACTTGGCTTCGTAAAAAATGCCATTCTCGACGTCGATGCCATCAAACTCGCCTAGTGCTCCGTTCTTGCTGTCGTATAACTCCACGCCTTTATACTTGGCTTTGCTCCAGTGCACATAATCTTCCGAGTCTTTCGGAGGAGCCTGTTCCTCCGGTTTATCTGGATCCGGTTTCTCCTTTGGTCCGTCAACGTCAGGCTTGCGCGGGATGTCCGGTTCGGGCTTATGCCGCCGTTTGATAAGCTTCTCCAGCCAATTCTTGAGACGCTCCCCGCCCTTCTTGGCCAATCGTCCCAACGGTACGCGGCTAAGCGCAAGAGCAATCAGAGCAGCTATCGCATTCTCGGGCGTGAGCAGCCTCTTCGGATCACGGATATTCTTTGCGATCTCATGGCCGCTGCCGGGGATGCTAATTGCTGTCAAGGCGAAGCCTAATGCCGGCCAGAATCCTACAAACAACAGGGCTAGAGCAAATGCTCCAAGCAGGATCGCTCCTTTCTCCCTGAAGCTGAGACGATCCCACCAATTTTGCAGCGAATCGAACATGCAGGAGAAGCAGGCCGATGAATCGAGCTGCGCATGCCCTTGCCAATAGGCTGCAAACCCTGCGAGCAGTCCAGCCCCAATCAGCAGTAAGGTTATGCCCATGACTGTTCGTAAATGCTTCTGCATGCGGCCTCGTAATTCTTCCTGGACAGATAGGGCCTCGGCGTTCCCATACAGCAGAATAAATCCCATTTCCCGGCGTTCCCGTATCCATGCCATCATGCTGGAGAAGCCTTCTCTCCTGCCGAAAAATGATCCCCACAGATGAATGAGCTCACTTAGCGGGTCTATGTACCGGTCGCTTGGCAGCATGGAGAGTTTGCTTTTAACCCGATTTAAAGCCGTATAATCCAATACTAACCCCAAGAGCAGCATGAGCAGAAAAATATTTTTCGTATGATAGCCGCTGCCGGTCCACTCGTTCATTCGCATAACCCAATCGGGCAAAGCGTTTTGCCCGTTGTAAGCGGCATGCTCGAGAATTGACCAGGCGAGCAGCACCACCGGTAGAGCATATATCCAATTCGTCAGCCGCTTGCGGAATCGTACAGCGAGCCCTATTCCGAGAGTGACCATCGCTGTGTGCACGGGATGGCTGACTGTCATGATCGTCGGGAAGAAGCTTTCTTCGAACCGGCCCGGAAACAGCGTCCAGAAGTCCCAATGGATGGTCTCTCCTCCAAGCATCGTGGTACTGTAACCATAGGTTCGGCCGATGATACCGGAATTGAGCCACCTTCGGCTCAGCTCTTCCATCAATTGAAAGCCTACCCCGGCTGCCGCTCCCGCCAGGGTGTAATCGCCAAGGCTCATCGACGATGCCCGGCGCGAGAAGAATAGATAGAGGCCAAGAGGAAGCAGCTTCCATACCTCTTCCACAATGGGAGTGATCACGGCTATCGACCAGGTGTCCGAAGTCCTTCCGCCAATCAAGCCATGCGCCCCCATAAGGGTCCATGCCGTAATCGGGATCACGAGTACAATGCCAAGCAGCATAAACAGGGCTGTTTTTTTCCATGTAAAGGTCTTGCTCCGGCATAACAGCCAGAACTGCAGCATGACGTAAAACGACCATAGATACTGGACCAGCATGGTACGGGAATCGCGATACATGAACAACCCCGCAATGAAGAGCAGCAGCGAAACCCAGCACCAGATCGCGTAAATAGTCGTTAACCAAGGATAACGCTTTACCCGGACGAATTGGTACGCCGCCTCCGCGTAGTCTCTAACCATGCTCCGGATTCGCCATATCTTATCCGTATCGATCCCTCCTTACCCGGCTTTCCCCATGAAAACCGGCAGATCCTCATTCCAAATCATACTCGATAAATTGGAACATGAATCATAAATAAGAAGAGATTAATAAAAACTGGACTTTATTCCCAATACAAACGAATCACATCATAAGCCTGTATGTGAAAATATGACTCCCTTGCCGAAAGGTATTCGCATCCTTATCAAGGATTGCAAATGACCCATCCAACTATCCAAAACATCGCTGTTATACAGAATAATAACGCTATCCATTTTCGACTTAACATGAACGCATTCCTCCTTCTTCTACCAAATGATATACCTTCAATACGTTCCTATTGAGTTCTAACTTTTGTAGTACCCCTACGAGAGGAAAGCGCAAATACGCCTGCTTTCGGCTTTACCGAAAGCAGGCGTATTACATTGCTTAAATGCTATTATTGAAGCAGCTCTTGAAGTCTGGACAACTCGAGGCTCGCTTGCGGTCTGAAATCTTCCGATCCAGCATAGCTGAACAAGCTGTGCAGGAATTGCCTTCCTTCCAACGACTCTCCTGCTTGCTCGGCATCCACGGCGCAGACAAGCAGCTTGCCTGCTCCCACCTGGCATTCGAATACCATGCCCAGCTTATGGTTGCGTTCAAAATTATCGATAGTCTGCACGATTGGCTGCAGAGCCCGGTCGGTACCGTCGAGAATAATCGAGCGGGAATTCTCGACGATCTGCCGCCATGGCTCAGTAGAATACATCTCGGATGGGAAATGCTTAAACAGCGGATGCTCTTCTTCAATCAAGAGTCCCATTGTACCAACCGGCACGGGCTTATTCATGCTCTCCGAGATGGATCGGAACATGGGATAACACCAGAAGTCGACACAATAAGTCCCCTCGATGGAGTTCCCGAGCCTGTCCAGCTTAGGCAGAAGAACGACACGCTCGCCACGCTCGAGCCATGCAGCAGCCTCGGCGTTTAACTCCTCGAATACGTGAATGCCGCTTCTATCGGCTTCAACCCGGTGCGGATAAATCCACAAATCATAGGACTTCCGGATATCCGTTCCCGCGATAAGCAATTGCAAGGTTGTCTTCGTCATCACAGGGACATCAGGCATAGCGAAAGCAATCTGGCAGATGTCCACAAAATCACCCGACCCATTAACGGAAGCAACAGCTTCTCCCCCAGCCAGCCGCACTTCTCCTGCAGTCAACTTCCACTGCAGCTTAAATCCGTCCAGCGGATCGGGACGCAGATAACGAAGCTGGACGGCCGCTTCAAATGGCTCATCCGCCTTGTAATTGAACTTCTCAAACCGTGCCAGCAGCACGGCATCCGAACAAAATGTACGCCATTCCTCCGGCGAGATTAGCCCTTTGGATTCCATGAAGGCATCAAGCACGCCAACCAGCGCTGTCCCCTGTCCGCTGAAATCCTGGAGGTCAAGCAGTTGGAACCCGGCAAGCCGCTTGGAACGGAACGCGGCTTCAAGCTCTTCTTTATAGCTTTCGACCGCCAAATGACCGGAGCTGACATGGTATTTCTCCGCCAGGTGGTCGAGCCCTTTCTCCGCTAGCCGCTGCTTGAACAACTCAAAGTTGCGTGCTTTTAGAGGACCCGAATATTTGGCAATTTCGTTAAAGTCGGGATACGTCTGAAACTGTCCAATCTCATGCGAGACTACCGGGATATGCGGCACTAATTCGCCTTCGGCTGCGTCCGCCTTGATTGTCTTGGCCTCGGTGCCGTATTGAATCTGGATCGTGCCGCCTTCGCCCAAGTCCTCTGTGGCTGCTCCCTCGTTAACCCGCGGTACGATTGCCTCATCATAATCCTTCAAAGTACCTTGCGGTCCAAGCTGAATATGGCCTTGCGGGGCATCGCACATCGCGTACGAACCGCGGATCAGGCGGTCCCGCGAGAACCGAACGCCGCTAAAGAAGTCTTCGTGTTCCATAATAACAGGGACAAACTGAAAGTTATTGGAACCTTGCGTATATAACGGACGACTGTCGAAAGCTTTGTAGTTCTTCAAAATTTCATCAATACGTTCCTTGCTGCCCCACAGCTCGTTGCCAAGCGACATCATCACAAACGAAGGATGATTGCCAAATGCCTTCAGCATCCGATAGCCTTCTTCAATTAAATATTGCTGCTCGGCGGCGTTATGATTGTCATAGGTTTCATCCGTTACCGTGCCCCAGAACGGCAGCTCCGGCTCCATGTAAATACCGAGCCGATCAGCAGCTTCGAATGCAGCCTCCGGCGGACAGCAGGTGTGGAAGCGATAATGGTTAATGCCATAAGATTTCGCTGTCTCAAGTACCTGTTGCCATTCTTCTACGGTTGTTGGAGCAAAACCCGTCAGCGGGAAAATCAACCCGTCATGCTTGCCGCGCAGAAAGGTCTTTGCCCCATTGATCGTGAAGCTGTCGCCTTCCGCTTTGAAATTCCGCAGACCAAATACGGACTCATGCACGTCCGTTTTGCCGTTCTCCTGCTTCAATTCAAGCTGCAGGTTATAGAGATTGGGCTCCCATTCACTCCACAGAAGCGCTTCATCGCCAAGGGGGTAAATAAGCTCAAATTCCCCGCCGTTGACCGAATACGTTCTTGTTTCCGCCTCATGCTGCTTCGTACGGTTTGTACTTGCGGCAGTAACACGGAGCATTCCCTCTGAAGCTCCTGTCAGCTTAGCCTTAATCGTAACGGACCTGTCCGGTAGATTGGGATATGTCCGTACCTCCTCCAGATAGACGGCTCCATAGAATTGCAGCTCCATCCGGCCAGTTATGCCATTCCAGTTCGTCTGCGTGTCACGCGAAGTCATATGTCCGCCCTTGGTCGGGTAATTGGTATTATCTACGCGGACCGTCACGGTATGGAGGCCTTTCGGCAAATACCCGGTTACGTTATAGAGATGAGGCGCGCTTAGACTATTTTGCGTCCCGACTTCTTCGCCGTCGATCCAGACCGTCGTAACGCGTGTCCGTTCCAAATACAGCATGATGTTCGATCCTGCCAGCTCAGCGGGGATATCGACCGTACGAGAATACCAAGCCCATCCTTCAAAGGCATACTCGTCCGTAAGCGAATCCGCATGCGCAGCATGATTGCGCTTACCTTTTCTCGCGAATGAAGTCGTGCCGGGCAAAGCAATCGTATCGTTTAAAGGCTCTTGGAAGCCTCTTTTTTCTTCATCCAATTCAAACTGCCAAATACCGTCCAGGTTTATTGCTGCGATCAAGCTATCACGTCCTCTATAGAATTCAACTCGAATGCGACAACTATAGCATAACCGCTACTCCCAAAATACCGCAGAAATTAGTAACGTTTTCATGCTATATTTGCATGGATCAAGATCCTATTCTTCCACTAAAAAACCCGCGCACCTGCGCGGGTTAATAAAGATATTCTAATTAAGCAGCCTGGTTTGCTGCCCTTCCCTTATTCTCTTGCTGTCGAGACATTTCTGTATGACAGCCAGGACCGAGGAGCTCTGCAAAGGCTTGCTGATATATTCATTCATCCCCTCGTTCATGTACCGCTCCCGGTCGCCGACTAGAGCGTTCGCCGTCACGGCAACTATGTACGGCAGGTCTTTGGGGGTAAGCGTCTGGCGCATGAGTCTCGTCGCTTCCAGTCCGTTCATCACCGGCATTTGAATATCCATAAACACGATATCATACTTTCTTTTATGAACTTCGTCCAGCACCTGTACGCCGTTGCCAACCGCAACGGGACGATAACCAAGCTTCTCCACCATTCGGATTAGTACCAGCCGGTTAATTTCATTGTCCTCCGCAATTAGAATGGCCAGCTCATCGGCCGGCTCTGGCAGCTTATCCATAGGATTGTCGGAAGCCGCAACGGCAGGGAGCGACTCCGCTCGTATCAGTATATGGAAATAAAAGACCGTTCCGCCCCCCGGATTCGGCTCGCAATAAATCTCGCCGTCCATTAACTGTATAAGCTTGCGCGTAATAGCGAGACCTAGGCCGGTACCCCCGGCTTGTCTAACCATAAAATGATCGGCTTGATAAAACGGTTCGAACAAATACGGCAGCTTGTCTTCCGAAATTCCAATCCCCGTATCCTTGACGGCAAAGTGCAGTCGAATCTGATCGCCAACACAATCTGCTCTGTCAACAAAGACGGAGACCGATCCATTCGGCGTGAACTTGATGGCATTGCCGATCAAGTTCAGCATAATCTGGCGAAACTTGAGAGGGTCGCCAATAATGGTCTGAGGAATGCCTGTCTTGATGGACAAGTTAAGCATAAGGTTCTTCTCCATCGCTTTTGGCATGAGCGTATCAAACGTCTCCATGATTGCCTCATTGAGATCAAACGGCTCCTCCGACAATTCCGCATTGCCCGATTCCACCTTGGAGAAATCGAGAATATCGTTAATAATGCCAAGCAACGTGTCCCCGCTCTTGCGGATAATAGAGACGTATTCTTTCTGCTCTTCATTAAGCGGCGTATCCAGAAGCAAATCGGTCATCCCTATTACTCCGTTCATTGGGGTGCGAATCTCATGGCTCATCATTGCCATGAATTCGCTTTTCACTTCGTTTGTTCTCTCGGCGGTTTCCTTCTCGATCAGCAGCTTTTTCTGTTCAGTAATATCCTTGATTAACAAGTAGAAGCCAATACTTACGTTATGAATAATAATCGGCGCGATCGTCACCAGAACCTCCACATGATAACCATCATAATGAGGTACATGGGTGATGGAACCTTCAATCTCGGTATAAGGTTCGTTATCGGCTAATATGCGTGCAAGCGTGTCCTCTCCGATTACAGCGGCAATACTTGTGCCAATCAAATCCGACACCTGCCGTCCGGTCAGCTTCTCCGCCATAACGTTGCCGCCAATAATCTTGCCTTGCAGATCGAAGGAGATAATCGTGTCATGGTTATATTTTTTGAGCGATGTGTACCTTTCCACCGATTCCTGAAGCTTTTGCTCCGTCCGCTTCG
Organism: Paenibacillus glycanilyticus; assembly: GCF_023715145.1. GTDB lineage: Bacteria > Bacillota > Bacilli > Paenibacillales > Paenibacillaceae > Pristimantibacillus > Pristimantibacillus glycanilyticus_A. The sequence goes on from NZ_JAMBNP010000004.1 coordinate 247,616, forward strand.
TCGAAGTGATGTCGACAATCTGAGCAATATAATAAGGGGACTTGCCGTCCGGGATATCTCTTACAAGCGAAATATGCATAGACGTCCATACCATGGCGTCTTTCCTGTGAATATGCTTTCTTTCCAGCTTAAAAGCCGAGATCTCTCCTTCGAGCAATTGAGCGAGCTGACCGCGCAGCATATCATCCTCGGAAGAGAAAAACAATTCGTTTGGATCACTGCTCATAAGCTCGTCCCGTTCAAATCCGAGAATATGGCACGCGGCCGGATTTACGTCGATCCATCTGTTATCCAGCGAGATTAAAGCGATTCCGATCGGAGCATATTGGAATGCATGGGCATACATGTCCGGTTGATTAGCTTCATTCATCGTTCCAGCCTCCTTATCGATTTACTACATAAAAGACCCGCAAGATGCGGGTCCGCGTAAATCTACTATTTTTCTACTTTGGATTTTGCAAACAGTATACCACTATTTCTAGTATCCGTGTAGTTAACTGCCCCATATTAGAAGCCAGAAGCTTTGTTGCGTCCATCCGGCTTATGGTCAAAAACGGCTCTGCGCAGCGTTACAGCACCGGTTGCCAGCGAGATCAGGAAAAAGAATGCTGCGGCCATTGGCATAAACGACCATTCCCAAATCGTATGACCGTTCATCGTCTGCCATCCGATTGCGCCAAGACCAAAGAGATAGCTGCAGCCCGCAAGATGAATCCATGCATGCCGCACAAACGCGTTTGTGCGGACTCGTTCCGCTAGCAAAGCAACAAGCGGCACCGCTTGAAGCGCATGGAAGCCAAACCCGTGCAGCCAAATGATGTTCCCTTCCGCCCCGGTATACCGGCCTTGATTGGCAGATATCCAGATGCCCGCTGCAAAAGAAATAATGACGGCAATCATGGCATATCGAACACTTAATGCCATTAATGGACGGATCTTATAAGCTTTGACCCGAAAAAACTGTACCCCTAAATAGACATAGAATAGAACCAGAAACAACGCGACAAAGGCGAACAGATTCCCTACCGTTTGATCAAAGATCGAATCGCTATCCACAAATCTGGGATTGACGCCTCTGAAATTTTGAATCGTTTCTGCTCCGCAGGAATATAAGGCAAGACCGATATAAACTCTCCGAAAAATTCTCCGGCCTCTCGCTCCCATGCCGGAGAATGGTACAATGGCTGCCGTCGATAGTATAAAGATGCCGAGAGCAGCGTTAAAGGAGAACGCCTTCGAGACATCGCCTCCCGGTGCAACCTCCCCGCCGTTAATCAGTGTCCAAATACCGCATGCGGCCGCAAGCAAAAATCCGAGAAGACCTGTCAGGACAAGTCCTCTTTCCCCCTCAAACAATCTTTGTTGCGGCATGACTTGCTTGGAATTGCCTTGCATAGAAACGCTTCCCTTCGGTTAAGTTTGTATCTTAACTTTACTGGAAAGGAATGCAAGTCCGTATCGGTCCCTTGACTATAATTTTTCTCGACTTTAGGAGGTGTACGCGGTCCATCGGAGGTCTTGCCGGCATCGGTCTGGCGATGGAGTCAGCTGCAAAATAAGCCCCCCATGAGATGGTCATGGTTAGCTTCAATGATGTACCTGGGCTCGCTAAGTCCCTCTATGTAGATGATGACGGTTTGATAGACGCCAAGCTGTATGGTTCGATAGATAAGATCACAGCTGGGCTTTCATTTGCTCGAAAATTAAAGACAGGGTCCAAATAATTGGATTTCGCTAACAACTGCTTTTCGCTTAAGCATCACAAAAAAAGCGGCCCCGTGATGGAACCGCTCTGCTGCTCATCCTATTAATTACTTGTCAGAGAGTAATCGTCAAAGAAGAATGTACCTCTCATGTCTTTGAAGTACGTATAGACGCGGACTTTAGCTGTATTGGCGGGTGCGGTATACGTACCATGTACATTCACGAACCCGGAGGTCGTCGTGCCGTTGAAGGTTGTGATGGTATTGTCGGCCAATATCGTGCCGGAAGCGTCCAAGAATTGTACCTTGAACTGCAGGGTGCTTCCGTTGTTGGCGGTAATATTCACATATCCGTCGAACGTATAGGAGCTGCCCGCCGTAGCATTGACGTCCTGATACCAGCCAAACCAAGGACCCGAATCGCCGTTAATGCGAATGGAGGCCGAGCCCGAACGGTAGGTAGATGTATTACGGGAAACGTAATAATCCTGTTCGTAGATCCAGGAGGATGGACGATTGCTGCCGTTGTCCGTCTCGAAGCCGGCGTTGGTCAGCAGGTTGCCGCTGCCTCCTGATGATGCATCGGTAGTCACATTAAGCGCAGTGCTTGCCGCCGAGACATTGCCCGCCGCATCCTTTGCTTTTACCGTGAAGCTGTATGCCGTATTGGCCGTCAATCCTGTTGCCTGGTACGTTGTTGCGCCAGTCGTCGAACCGATCAGTGCTGCACCTTGGTAGATGTCATAGCCGGTTACGCCTACATTGTCCGTTGATGCCGTCCAGGACAGGTTAACGGTTGTTGCCGTCTTCGACGGTGAAGTCAATCCCATTGGCGCTGTTGGCGCCGTTGTATCGGCTGCGGCATTGGTTGTCACATTCAAGGCGCTGCTTGCCGAGGAAACATTGCCCGCCGCATCCTTTGCTTTTACCGTGAAGCTGTATGCCGTATTGGCCGTTAATCCTGTTGCCTGGTACGTTGTTGCGCCAGTCGTCGAACCGATTAGTGCTGCACCTTGGTAGATGTCATAACCGGTTACGCCTACATTGTCCGTTGATGCCGTCCAGGACAGGTTAACGGTTGTTGCCGTCTTCGACGGTGAAGTCAATCCCGTTGGCGCTGTTGGCGCTGTTGTGTCGGCAGGTCCTCCTGTTCCGTCAGTCAAGGAAAAGTCGTCGAAATAAAGCGAGCCGCGCAGGTCTTTCATGTAAATGTACACGCGGGCTTTGGCGGTATTCGCCGGAGCTGTCCGGGTACCGTTCACATTGGCAAATCCGCTGTTTGTTCCCGTATGCGTGTACAGCAGGTTATCCTGCAGCACATTATTAGAAGCATCCAGGAAGCGCAGCTTGAATTCAATCGTTGTACCGCTGTTGGCCGCCGCGTTATAGTAACCGTCGAAAGTATAAGCAGTCCCTGCCGAAGCGTTCACATCCTGATAGAAAGCAAGCCATGGACCGGTGTCCCCCGTCATCTTCATTGAAGCTGTTCCATTGCGTTTAACGGCTGTATCGCGATAGCAGAAATAATCATTCTCGCAGACCCATTGATCCGGTTTGTTATTACTGTTGCTTGTATCAAAGCCAGCATTCTGCAGCTTGTTGACCGGAATCGGCGCAAGTGTTGTTACGCTGATTGTACCGCTTGCGGCAGAAGTATTGTTGCGCGCGTCTCTTGCCTTGACATAGTACGAATAAGTCGTCAGAGCCGTCAGGCCCGTATCCGTATAAGTCGTGGATGTTCCGCTGACCGTTCCTGCAAGACTGCCGTTCCGGTAAATGTCGTAAGCGGATACTCCTACATTATCGGTGGATGCCGTCCAAGAAAGATTAACCGAAATATCCAGCCTCGAAGGCGAAGTTAATCCGGATGGAGCCGTAGGGGCCGTTGTATCCGGCGGATTAGTCGTTACGTTTAATGCGCTGCTCGCCGCAGATACATTGCCGGCATTGTCCTTCGCTTTTACCGTGAAGCTGTATGCCGTGTTTGCGGTCAGGCCAGTTGCCGCATAAGTCGTTGCTCCGCCAGTAGAGCCAATCTTCGTAGACCCGCGGTACACGTCGTAATCCGTTACGCGGACATTGTCAGTCGCTGGCGACCAGGACAGGTTGACGGTAGTGTCTGTTTTCGAAGGCGAAGTCAGGTTTGTTGGTGCCGTTGGAGCTGTTGTATCCGGCGTGTTACAGCCTTCGCATTCGATTTTTACCGCAATGTCGCGGCTGAAGGAAGGCACATTGCTAAGTACCAGATTGCCGCCGGTTGCTTGAACGCTGCTTGTCGCGCCATACGTGCCGGTATACGTATTGTAGTAGGAAACATTGTAGTAGTTGTTAGGCATTGGAATGGTAAAGCTCATCCCGGATACCGTTCTGGGATTCGTTACCGTATGATTGGCCTGCGTATCATTGATCCAGAGGTAGGCGCGGGAATTGTCTTTATAGCCGCCAATCTTCGTGCTGTTCGATTGCAAGCCATAGTCTACGAATGGCATGTTAATCAGATGATCTTCTTCAGGTTGCATGAAGTTCGCAAGCCGCGTATAGATGGCTTTGAAATTCGAAGGCAAAGCGAAACCGCTTTCAAATATCCACCATAAGCTGCCTCCCGCTGCTCCCGCACGGAAGATTGGACCCCATAACGAGTTATGCATGTATTCATCGATTGTAGGATCCGTTGTCTGGTCGGTATGCTCCTTCCCTACTTCCCCGATGAAGGCCGGTTTGCCCGGAGCAAGCGTATGCAGATTGTCGATTTGTTGTTCCCATACATCTACGACATTGGCACTGGTATCATACCGGTGAACGTTTGTAGCGGTAAGCGTGGTTAACGTCTCCCATGTTTGCTGCCCGGAGCCTGCATGGTCTTTCCAGGCGTAGCTTGTTGTTGTCGGGTGATGATAGAAGTCGAGGCTCTTCCAGTAGTTGTCCATCGCCGCGTGCCAGCTGGCACGATTGGCGGCGGAAGTATCTACGCGGTTGTCAGACTCGTTCCAATATTCCAGCATGCCAAGCGCTCTGCTGTAACCGAAGCGGGCAAACATATACCGGAGCAGCTTCTTCTGATAAGCGATTGACGTTGGATTCGTCCAGAAGTCGGTATTGTTCTCGGAATACGTGGATGGACCGCCATTGGCCTGATTATAGGCGTTAACGTTCCATTGGTAGTACATATCGCCAAAGCTGTTCATCGTCAGCATGATATACACGCCGTTCGCAGCTGCCGTGTCGAGCATCTGATCCATGCGCGCCTGATTATCGAGCTGATACTTGCCGATACCGGCATAATTGATGCTAAGACCTGCTTCATTAGCCGTAATCGGACCCCATTCCGGCGCAAAGCTGCTCCACCAGCAGGAATACCATACGCGGAGGAAGTTCATTTTGGCTGGCAGCAAATTCGGAATCTCGGTAGTAACTGCCGTCGAATCCTGCGTGTTATTCCAGGCAAAGTTTGTGCCAAGCAAAGTCAGCTGGGAGCCGTAGCTGTCCACGAAACGGTCGCCCTGCGCCGTCATGAAGCCCCGGTTGCTGCCAGCTCCGCCCGCCGTGAAGGTATAGGACGAAGATGTTCCTGTCCCGCTGGCATCTGTAACGCTCAGCACGACGCTATGTACGCCTGCTTGGCGCGGGGAATAACGAACAGCCCATTTAGGAGAGGAATCGGACCGGTAGAAGCCAGGAACGGATTCCACCGCTCCAGATGGCGTCGTGAATGTTGCAGTCACGTTGACCTCGTCCGGATTAAACGGATTTGTATACGTGGAACTCAAATTAAAAGTCATTTCGAATTTGTCGTACAACGCCGGTGTCGTGGTGTTCAGCGATACGTTGCTGAATGACGTTGCGGCCGAAACGGAACGATTGGCCAGAGGCAGACTTCCTAGTGCCAGCAGAAAACTCATGAAGAGGATAAAAAAGGGCTTGCTCCTTACTCCCATATTGCGCATGAATGTTCACTTCTCCTTCTTAAGTAGGTGGCGTGACTGCAATGGAGCTGATTCTTCAGATGACTGCTTTCGGTTAATGTACGATGGACTAACTATTTACCTCCCTTCTTCGCTTGTGGTTCTCATTTTCTGCGATCACAGGCTTATTCGCAACATAAGAAAACACAGATCTTCACCCCTTAAATCAGTGATAGCCGGATTTTCAATCCATTTCATTCCGATTTCAGGGTCGTGCTGGAAATAAAAAACGCAGCCGCGCATCAAGCGGGCGGCCGCGTTTTCCTTATCCTGTAAGATTACTATAAACAACACTTGCAATCCATAAGCCAAGGGGTATAAGATGGCTGATGAGAGTTAGGTTCAGGGTTAGCGGTTGTTTTATGAGCAACGCGATCAAAGTGTCGGTGATAAAGAAAATGACGGCTGCCAACAGACTGATTTTCAAAAGAATTAAACCAAATGTACAATGCAAGAAAACGGAGATTGAGAGCTGCAGCCATCTGCGCTTGGATACAACGCTTGCCAGCCACTCACTAAGGAGCGAAGCAGCTGTGCCATAAAGGTAAATCGCAGGTGCCGCATACATCATGTAAACCGAGACGAGACAAAATGCTTCATGAAAGTGAATACCGAAGGAAATTGAATACTTGCTGCTATCAAAAGGATATGGTTCCAGCCAAGCATACACGAAGCTGAATAGAGATGTCGTCAGCGATGCGCTGATGAATTTTCTCATGACGGTGGTGCTTAATGAATGGTTCATAGACTTCCCTCCCCTGCTTGACACGATCTTACCTTACCCAGGGAGGATAAATAAGTTCTAACTTTATTAGTACCCGTCGAGCATAAAGGGAATGTTCTGTTCCGTTGTTGGACATCCTAGTAACTCACAGTCTGTTTCCAAGTCTTGCGACTTACATCGCAGCAACATTTAAGGGGGATAATGATATGATTGAGACACCTCACATCACTGCAGCAAACGAATTGAAAACGGATGAAGAGATCCGAAAAGTCATTGCTTCAAAAGAACCGGTGATCGTTTATCAGGACCGGATGCGTTTAAGACAGCCTATGCCCATCATTGCTTACAGCGATGTAATGGTCAAAATCGAGGACGGAACTACATTCCTGCGAAGCGTGACGCACTTCTATACGTTAAGCGACGAAGAGAAAGCAAAGTATAATTTGACCTCTCCTAAATAACAACTAAACAAGCGGCAGTCCAAGGCATTCCATTTCGCCCAAAGCTGCCGCTTTCTTGTGCAAACACTTAATGCTAGCCATCAAGCAATGTCATCTGTTCTGTCATATACCGAGTACCGTGAACCACATTCTTGGGACTAACCTGTTCAATCCGGCCCATGTCCTCCGTAGTTAATTCAACCTCCATCGAAGCCGCGTTTTCCTCCAGATAAGGAATTCGTTTGGTCCCTGGAATCGGCAATGCCTGGTTTGCAATCGTCCATGCTCATGATCCCTCCTTCAATATCGTGTTTGTTGATCAATTAGCTGTCTTCTGTGGCCACTTCCCTATCCTATGTCTTAAAGCGCACTTTAAGGCGAGACTAAATTTTGCGAATAGAAAAAACGCAAGAACAACCCTTGAAAGGGTAAGCTCTTGCGCCTGGAAACTGGATGAAGGTTAGAAAATGGTCGGCACCATTCCTCCATCCATGCGGATGGGAGAACCCTTAAATGCGGAAGCATCAGGACTGCATACAAACGCAGCTAATCTGCCAATTTCGCTTGGCCTTATAAACCGCTGTATCTCGGATTGAGGCAGATTTGTTGTCATAAATCTCTTCTCTTTCTCCGCGAAAGGAATATCCTCATCCCCGTAAAGATGATTGATGATATGATGTACGTTCTCGGAGAGCGTTGGTCCCGGCAGGATGGAATTAACCGTTACTTCCTTTCCGGCCGTTAATTTGGATAAGCTCTTGGACAAAGATAGCAGCATGGATTTGGTCACGGCGTATTGCGGCATTTGACCGGACGGCATGATCGCTTCTTCGCTTGCTATAAAGAGGATACGGCCATAACCGTTGTCCAGCATTTTCGGCAAATAAAATTTACATAACGCGTTCGCAGCTAATACATTCGTTTGGATGGTTCTCTCCCAGACTTCGTCATTAATGTCTTCGTAAGACATGATTTCGTAAATGCCCGTATTGTTCACGACAATATCCACCTGGGGATACTTCTCAAGCAAGGCTTCACGCTGCTTCTTGTCCGCGATATCGGCTGTTGCATTCTGAGGAGAGGTTGCCGGGAATTGTGATTTAATCTCTTGAACCGTACGTTCAACTTCTTCCTCATTACGGCCGTTAATATACACGTGAACGCCTTCCCTAGCCAGCTCGATGGCGATGGCTTTGCCAATTCCCCTTGTTGAACCCGTTACAAGCGCAGTCTTGTTCGTTATGCTCATATCCATTTTCTCTATCTCCTTTTTTCGTATGGGATAGAGAATATATTACCTTGTCCGAATCCGTTGGTAACTAGCCCGCGGCGCCATTCTACTTGCCTAACGCGCCAATGTAGGCGATGGATGGTTATGCCTTATCCGCCAATTAGAAGGCGTGTCTCCTTCCCATATGCGAAAAGCACGATAGAACGAATTCTGATCTTCATAGCCGAGCAGAAAAGCAATTTCTTTCATATCAAGCACGGAATCCTCCAAGTAATTCAGCGCTAATTCATGCCTGACTTGCGTCATTAACTGCTTGAAGCCCGTCCCTTCCTCCGTAAGCCTGCGCTGCAAGGTGCGTTCGCTCATGCCTAGATCTCTGGCCACAGAACGCATGTCCGGGCGGCTGCCTGCGAGGCAGCGCTTAATGATCCATTTGACCGCATGTATGATGGAATTATTGCTTTGCCGTTCATCAAGAGAGCGTGCCAGTGCCGGAGTCAGAATCTCAAGCAATTCTTCATTATAGGACAGGAATGGGCGGTCCAAGTCACGGCGATGCAGCATCAGCCTGTTACATTCCGATCCAAGCTTAATCTGGCAGCCAAAGTAAGTTTCCAGTAACGAAACATCGCCCATCGGATTGGAGAATTCTACAAGCTTTGCTTGTAGAGGCTGCCCTGTTCCCCTTCGTCCCAGCTCTAGAAGAGTAGCCAGTGTAATGCCTATAAGGACCGCTGGACCAGTTTGAACGGAATGCCAATTCAGATCTATCAGACAGCTCTCGCCTTCTTCTATCATTCGCAGACTCTCAGGAGGGCATAACTGCTTGTACATCGCCATGCGTTTCAGTGCGTCACGATAATCTCGCGCATGATACGTTGCCAGCATGGAAGGCGGATATAGAGCGGTATCAAAGACGGTTGAAAGCTTGATAATGGCTTGGGATATATCGCCAACAAGCTCGGAGTAAGCCTGCCAAATCGCATAATATTGAGCGGTGGCAACCCCTTCCGGCTCTTCAATAATGGCTGTCGGCAATTGTGCCTGCTGAGCTATCTCCGGTAACGAAAAGCCCAGTTCGCGCAGACCTGACCAGAACCCCTGAGGAATCTTGATACGCTCTGATGGATTGGAAGACATCTATCTGAACCTCCTTTAAATGTAAGATCGTATGTAGAGGAACTTCAATTATAACATCTTATACTTATGGTTTACATAACATTAATTCTGTTAACTAAATAACCCGAAGTGCTGGACAGACACCTCGGGTTATTTCCATCTGCTCAGTTTCAAAGGCATACACGAATATTTTCCGCTCCAGATACTCCAAATATAAAATAGTGTAATAGTCGACTTTTCTTTCCCGGTCCTCCCCCACCTTTTTGACGAACAGCTGTGAAGAAGGATTGCTCTCGATGATTTGAATAAGGTTTTGGATAAACGGAGTCATCTTATGGGATAGGAAAATAACGCTTTCTTCCAGTTTCTCGGAAATGATTTTGAATTTTACTTTCATGGCAGCCTCGCTAGATTGGAATCTTCCCTGCTTTATCCCGCTATTTCCTTCTCCATAATAAAGTCGTCCATGACATAACCGTTTCCAATATCGGCCACTTGCTCCCGTACGTTCAGGAAGCCTTTCTTCTCATATACCGCAATGCTGGAATGGTTATCGCGGTTAACGGTCAGCCAAATATGACTTAAGCTGCGGTGTTTGCATAGCTTCTCAATGAAAGCCATGGCTTCACTGGCATAACCGTGTCCGCGATGTTCTTTAGCCACATAGAATTTGCTCAGGAACAGCTTCCCGTTGTCTTCTTTGACAGACAAATAACCAACCACTGAATCGTCTTGCCGGAGCAAGTAATATTCATAATTTTGTTGCTTAATCTGATCCGTAATGGCAGTTATCGATTGAAATTTATCGATCATGTAGTCGATCTGCTCGATCGTAATAATCTGTACATAATACTCGCGCCATATTTGAGCTGCCAAGCGGGCAACCTCCGCAATCTCTTCTGCTGTATGGACTTGTAATAGCTTCATTAAGATACCTGCCTTTTATGTATTATGGTTTCATATTACCCTAACTAACGAAAAAGACAACCGTTACCATGTAACGGCTGTCTTCGTCCTAGTGAATATTCGGCAGCGTATCCTTAAAGCGCGTCCAGTCTTCCTTCATTTCGGCATCTGTCAGAAGACAGCTGTCGAGTGTCGCATGAATGGAATCGCGGTCCATCTCGATGCCGATAAATACCACTTTATTGATTCGGTCCCCATATTGGGATGACCAATTGGCCTGCAGCTCCGGATATTCCTGCAAATACATGGCTTGCTCTTCTTGCGGCAGGGCAGCAATCCAATAACCGGATGGACCAAATTGAATGGAAGGTCCAGCCTGGCTGATGTTTTGCCCGATATTGTTCCTCGAAGCCACCCACATGACTCCCTTAGCCCGAACGACCTCCTCCGGCCAGTTCTTAAGCCATTTCTTCAATCTTCCCGGATGGAACGGCTTCATGCGCTCATAGACAAAGGATGAGATCCCGTACTCCTCCGTTTCCGGCGTATGCACCGGCTTCTCCAGCTCCTTCACCCAACCGGCAGACTGACTCGCCACATCGAAATCGAACAAGCCCGTATTCAAAATCTCTGAAGGATTAACCATGCCGTTTACCGTTCTAATCAGCTTGGCGCGCGGCTGGAGTTTTCTTAACACTCCTTCTAATTGAACGAGCTCATCCTCTTCAATCATGTCGCATTTATTAAGCAGAAGCACGTCGCAAAATTCAATCTGATCGATCAGAAGATCTACGACTTCGCGAGTATCGTCTTCGCCAACCGCCTGGCTTCGCTCCAACAAGGAATCACCGGAAGAGAAGTCATGCCAGAAGCGGTTTGCGTCTACAACAGTTACCATGCAGTCAAGACGGCAGAACCGGGACAGATCAATGCCTTGCTCTTCATCGATATAAGTAAAGGTTTGAGCGACCGGAACGGGCTCGCCTACCCCTGTTGACTCGATCAGTATGTAGTCGAATCGTCCATCCTGCGCTAACCTTTCCACTTCACGGAGCAAATCCTCCCGTAGCGTGCAGCAGATACAGCCATTCGACATTTCCACCAGCTTCTCATCCGTACGCGACAGTCCGCCTCCCTCTTTGATTAGGGCCGCATCGATATTGACCTCGCTTAAATCATTCACGATAACGGCGACTTTCAAGCCTTGCCGATTGTTTAACACATGGTTTAACACGGTTGTTTTCCCAGCTCCTAAGTATCCACTTAGTACGGTTACAGGTATTTTGTTCATTGATTTCGCCATCCTCACTGTAATTATTACGATTAAGCTTGAAAGAAAAAGCCGGTATATTCCCGGACCCCTCAGCCAATGCTAATCGTTCTATTCGTTAAGTGCTTTCTTTAATGCCGCAAGATTATTGGTCATGATGCCGATGTAATCTAGGTTATTCTTCAAATCCTCATCCGTCAGCCCTTCCAGCGGATTAAGCACATCGGTTGCTGCGCCAATCTCGTCTGCTACGACCTGGGCAACCTTCGGATCTACAAGCGTTTCGAAGAAGATGGTTTTGACCTGATGCTCTTTCGTGAATTCAACTACCTCCGCCATCTCATCCGGTGAAGGTTCTTGTTCGGGCGATAGTCCGGCGATAGGAATTTGGGTCAGTCCATATTGCTTGGCCAGGTAGCCAAATGCCGCGTGCTGGGTCACAAACTCCTTGTGCTTGGTATCGCTCAACCCTTCTGCGAAAGCACGGTCCAGCTCCTGCAACTTTGCAATATAGCTGTCAGCATTGCTCTGATAGTCCTCCTTATTAGCAGGATCCGCTTTCTCAAACGCTGCCTGTATAGCTCTCACTTCTTGCTCGGCCAGTACGGGATCAAGCCATACATGGGGATCCAGATGGGACTCTTCCTCATGCTCATGCTCCTCTTCCGCATGTTCGTGTTCTTCCCCTTCCATTAAGGAAATGCCTTTACTCGCCTCCACAACGACACGCTGATCATTCGCTGCGCTGGACAAAGCGCTGTCAACCCAGCCTTCAACGATGCCGTTATATACGAATACATCCGCGTCTTTAATGGCGGCCATATCCTTCGCGCTTGGCTCCCAGTCATGCGGCTCGGCTCCGGATGGAATCAGCGCAATCACATCCGCATGTTCGCCCGCCACTTGCTTGCTGAATTCATACATCGGATAAAAGGTCGTAACCACTTTTAACTTCGCGGCTTGACCGGATGACTCTTTGGCTTGATTTCCGCAGCCGGATAAGAGTAAGGCTAGCCCTGCACCAAGCACAATTGATTTTTTCAACCAGGAATTCATTCTAATAACTACCTCCATATGCGATATATCTTTATTTAAAAACGTTTATTCGATATCCGTGACCCTTTGCGGTGCTACGGATCGTACGGACATCTGTTTTGTATTAGTGTTTTTGGATCCAAACGCGAGCATTTTCTTCACGCTTATACCTGTGACCAAGAATAACAACAGGATAAATGCGATCGTGCCTCCAGGCGGCGTGCTCAACTCGTAGGATACGGTTAAGCCGGTAAAAGTCCCCGTTAACCCTATTCCCATCGACACCAGTATCGCTGACGCAAAGCTTGGAGCAATCCGGACGGACAGCGCAGCGGGTAAAATAATAAGTGATGATACGAGCAGTACCCCTACAATCGGCATGGCCGCCGCTACGATCATTCCCGTGATGATGCTAAAGCCGAGGGAAATCCATTGTACGGGAATGCCGCTTGATCTCGCCGACTCCTCATCAAACGAGAGAATGTAGAGCGGTTTTCGCAATAAAAAGAGAAATAATCCGGCAATGAGAGCTGCAGTCATCATAATGACAAGCTCTAGCTTGTTGACCGCAACTACGGATCCAAACAAGTAAGAGGAGAAGCTCTTATTGATCGTCTTGTTCATGGTCATAAGAATAACGGACACGGAAAGTCCCCCAACCATAATGATGGCAACCGAAAGCTCGCTATACGTTTTATAAGCCTTCCGTACATACTCCACCGCAATCGCGCCTATAATGGCAACCAAAAATCCCGTAATCGATGGATTGATCCGAAAATATGTACCTGCCGCAACGCCAGCCAGTGATACATGGGACAGCATATCGGCCATCAATGCCTGCCTTCTCAACAATAGGTAAACGCCAAGCGCCGAAGCGATTAATGCAATGATTCCACCGGCGCAAAATGCCCGCTGCATGAAGTCGTAGTGCAGCATTTCCAGCCTCCCTCCTCTCTTCTCTCCAGAGTTATAATCCGATCCAGCATATCGTTCATCTCTGTTAGATTATGAGTGACGATGACGACCGTCTTGCCAAGCTTATCAATCTGATCCCGCATCAGACGGTAAAAGCTCATTCGGCTCTCCTTATCCATGCCGGTTGTTGGTTCATCGAGGACGAACAGATCCGGTGACATTGCTAATGCCCTGGCGATGCAGATTCTTTGCTTTTGTCCACCGGACAGCTCCCCGATGCGCCGGTTGCGCAATTCCCATATGCCCATGCTTTGCATCGCTTCATCCGCTGCTTTCTTGGCTTGCGAATTTAGCTTTCTAAGCCAATTGCCGCTCTGAGCATATAAGCCTGAACGCACGAACTCCGTTACCTGACTTGGAAATCCGCTGTTAAACGCGGCAATTTGCTGGGGAACATAAGCCACAAGCAGCTTGTTGCCTTCTGAATTCGCCTGCGATAACGTCACCTTCCCTTGCCAAGGGGTAAGTAATTGCAAAGCCAGCTTAAGTAAGGTGGATTTGGAAGCGCCATTCGGACCGGTGACCGCTATGAATTCTCCCGAATGAACCTCTATGTTTGCCCTTTCCAGACAAGGAGCATCTCCATAACCAAACGTTACATCCTGCAAGGAGGCAAGCAGCAATAAAATCATCCTTTCTGTTATGCAAAATACAAAAGTCTCGAATTATATAGTAATGATTACGATTAGTGTTAAAATAAAAAGTTCAACGCCATTTCGCGTTGAACGTAATCATTACGTATAAGTAACAATAACAGAACTTTTCTTAATCGTCAACATTACGATTAAGAAAAGTTCTGTTATCTTGTACCTGTCTGCTTATAAGAAAAGAGCCGCAATCCTGCGGCTCTGGATAAGAAGGCTTACTCCTTGGAAAAATAATTTATCCTAACACTCATGAAAAGCAGGTGCAACCTTTGAATGACAAATTAAAGCAAAACCTGGAGCATAAAAACACCGCAGTTATCGTCGTAGACGTCCAGAACGATTATTGTCACCCTGATGGCGCTATCGCCAAAACCGGCATTGATGTCAGCGCCGTTAACAAAATGATTCCGAACCTGCAAGCCCTTCTAACCTCGGCTCGGGAACATGGCATTACGGTTATCTTCCTGCAGACCAATCATGAAAAAGCTACCGACTCCGAGGTGTGGGTCTCCCGGTTCAAGGATGGCGTGAACCCGATCTGCCATACCGGCAGCTGGGGTGCCGAATTCTTCGAGATTTCCCCGGAGGCCGAAGATATTATTGTCAAGAAGCACCGGTACAGCGGATTTATTCATACCCGATTAGAGTCGGTACTCCAGACATTAAAGATCGAGACCCTTGTTATGACGGGCGTCAGTACGAATCTTTGCGTGGAATCAACGGCCAGGGACGGCTTTATGATGGATTACCGGATTGTGCTGATGAAGGATGCCTGTGCCGCCTTTTCTCAAGAAGAACATGATATGACGGTTAAAACGGTTGATACTTACTTTGGCATGTCCTCCGATACAAAAAGTGTTATTTCCTTTTGGCAGCAGTCCCCTCGAATGCCGCAGCTGCAAAGCTAAGCACGCATCGGTAGCCTGATCGTTGCCATCGCTTCCTTCTTCTGTTCGTCGTTAACGTGAGTATAGATCATCGTTGTTTCAATGGATGCATGCCCCAGCAGCTCCTTCACAACGCGGATATCTACGCCGTTTTTCAGCAAGATCGTGGCGAAAGTATGCCGCAGCTTATGGCAGGAGAGCTTTTTATTCGCCGCACTGGGATTCATGCTTTTGAAGGCTTCGAAGGTTTGGCCGGCGATCTTCTGAATTTGCCGAATCGATAGCCTTCTCCCCTTTTGCGATACGAAGAAAGCATCCTCCTGCTCCTTATACGGCGTAAGGCGATCCTGCACCACTTCCGCGAGCACTGCGGCAAGCTCTTCCGGTACGGGGATTTCGTTCCACTTCCGCCCTTTCCCGAATACCTCGATTGTCCCTCTGACCGGGTTGAAGTCACTGCGGTTCAATCGATGAACTTCGCCGACGCGCAGGCCGCAATAGCTCATCAGCAGAAAGATCGCAACATTGCGGGAACGGTATCTGCCTTCCATGCACGAAAGACTTGCAGCCAGCTCTTCTTCCTCCAAGTAGACAGGCTTCTTGTTCTTCTCCGTCTTCGACTTCTTGACTTCCATAGCGGGATTCCGTGCAGCCAGTTCGAAATCGATCAGTGCCGTATAAAAGGAACGAATTGCTGATAAGGTCCTGTTCCTCGCCTTATCTCCTGCCCCGCGCTGCTTGGATACGAGAAAAGAGATCACATGCATTTTTCCGGCTTGCTCGGCCGGCGCTCCTTCAAGCGATTGCAGATAACCGTATGCTTCTCTCATATATTCCTTTTGAGTTGTATCCGTATATCCGGCTTGCTTCATCCAAATGCGAAAAGCCCCGGTCAACTTGCCATAATGATCCTCTATTTCATGCTGTTCACTCAACACTTGTCCCACCTTTATGTATAAAAAGTCGCTCTTAAACGAAAGTGCGCAAAACACTGATTTTGCGCACTTAATTATAGCATAAAAACGGGCATTTTCGAGCCAAAAATCAAAACCAACAACAAGTGTACTTATAATTTTCTTGTTCGTAACTTGTACCTCCTACATACAATAAGATTTCCTGCAATCTGGAGTATCGTGACACGCTACAAATTAAATTAAAAAAGTCGCATTATTATGCGACTTCGTTGTATCGATGTTCTTGTCGTCCGACAGCAGCCCTTTTAGGACTGCTGCCTTTCTTGATGTCACTTATTTATCTTCAAACAGCGCGGTATAAGCGCCATATCCTCTTTTTTCAAGCTCTGCCCTCGGAATAAACTCCATGGCCGCAGAATTAGTGCAAAATCTCATTCCCGTCGATGATGGCCCGTCATTAAACACATCGCCAAGGAACGAATCGGCCTGCTTGCTTCTTACTTCGGTCCCGATTAATCCTTTGCGTTTAAAAACGAAGTTGTCCGGATCCAAAGGCTTGGAAAAGCTTGGCCAGCCTGTACAAGCATCATATTTATCCTTTGAACTAAACAACGGCTCGCCGGAGACAATATCGACATAGATCCCCTCTGCTTCGTTATTCCAGTATTCGTTGGCAAACGGCTGCTCGTCCACTCCGTTTTGCGTTACGTTATATTGCAGCTTAGTTAGCGTTTTTAGCTTTTCTTTTTTGTTCATCCTAAGATCAGCCTCCTGTTTATTCATCGTATAATGAATGTTCGAAGATGCGTTCACCGATTGTCTGGTCATTCACCTTACTCACAGGTTTATTCAGCTTGGTGATCAATTTCTCAAGGATATGATCACGAAACCATAAATCTATCCTATACCATCCACTCATGCGGTTCACCGTCCTCGTTCGTTGGATTCATACCATAAGCAAAATAGAAATCATAGCTGATCGGAACGACATTCGGATGATCAGAAAGTCCAAGCACGCTATCACTCGGATATTTACTGAATACTTGGAGCAGCTGATTAAGATATTCAATAAATAATCGCAGCATATCCTCTACTCTCCTCTCATCCGATTCCGTCATGATGCTCTAGAATTGCGCTGTCTGATGCAGAACCTTCCCGCAATCAAAAAATTCGCGGCAGATCACTAAATGCTCAGTCAAGCAGACGGAAGCCTTTTTTCTGCTGATCTCATCCAACCTTTTGACTAAAGCAGTAGCCTCTTCGAACATGACCGCACGACCGACAAAGCTGATGGAAAACTCCGTTAAGACATAACCGTTATTGTTCTCATCCGTCTTATTCAAAATCAAAGCAACATCCGGTGCAGACACGTCTTCCGCTTCATAGGAATAAATATGAATAGCCCACGCCTCTGAACATTTGCAGTCATCGAAGCAATAACAAACATCAGGTTTGTATTTGTCGAGTTCAAACCAACCCTTTTTCATTATCCCATCCTTTCTCCTGCATCCGTGTGAACAGTATAACAAGAATGAAACTTCGACAAATCTATGAGAAGTCATGATCTGCAATAGAAAAAGGCATGCCTTTTCAGCGTGAACCATGAACATCTTCATGCTCCCCTGCCAAAAGTCATGCCCTGTATTCGTGTATCTATTTTAATACGTCTGATCTGCTTCCGACTTAGAATAAGGAAGTTTAACTTCAACCGCAAACATGGGATCCATGCGAAACTCGACTTCTCCCTCCCTTCCCGTACCCTTTCCTGTAAATGAATTAGACCAAATCCCGGCTTCAGCTCCGCTGGAAGTATTCCGTCATTTTGTATGGAGATGGAAAAACCGGATTCGGCATACGTGAGTACAATGGCTGCATTCGCTGCATGTCCATGCTTCTGGGCGTTTGTGAGCGACTCCTGCACGATTCGGTAAGCTGTTAATTGAAGATTGCCGGGAAGGGACACCGGTGTACCCACAGCTCTAAAAACAGTATGTACCTTCGCAAACTTGGTAAATTCTTCTGATAAACGGGTTAGGCTCGTATTTAATGATGTGGCCGTAATGGACTCATCTTGTATCGCTCTAACGGAAAGACGCACTTCCTGCAAAGAGGCCCTGATTAATTCCTCACACTCCAAATAGGCTTGCTCGCTGCGCATAGAATCCACGCCGCTTAGTTTGCGAGCGACCTGCATCTGAACAAGCAAAGCGGTCAATTTATGACCAACCGTATCGTGAATATCGCGGGCAATTCTCACTCTTTCCTGCACAGCCGCCCACTCCTCTGCCTTACTTGCATATTCCTGCAGCTGTTCATGGGATTTCATCAACTGTTCATACAATTGCTTCGTATTACTGTTAGCTCTCTGGTGATAATGAATCAAGGAGCTCACTATGCACGCGAACACAATAAAAGAGGAAGAAACAAAATAACCCGGCACATCAAACCGATGATAGAAGTACCAATCTATACTGCCCATCGTAACGAAGTAGAGCATGAGTAAAGCCACGCATGTCATGATGAGCATTCGGGTATTCTTAACAAACATAAATATCGCTAAAGCCGTAATTCCGTTAAATAGATGATTCGGAAACTTGCCGTCAATAAAAATATAACCGTAGGACGCGGAGACCAGGAAATCGATAATCAGGAGATGCAATAACCAATTCTTCTTCAAATGGGAATAATACATGTACAAAAAGAAAAAGACCAATAAGGAGAACACCACATAGGTAAGTCTCCAAAAGATTGCCGTCGAGTTCTCAAAATAAAAAATCCCCGTCAGAACCAGATCATAAATAAGCTTTAATCCAAAAAGCCATCTTAAGGAAGTTGGGCTTCTCCACACGAAATCCATTGCTTTATCCATCATTAATAACTCCCTTTTCCTGCAGCACCTGATGACACCGAATCGAATAATTTTGGAGTAATTTCCCCTAACTTATATCGTCTTATCCGTATGAACAAGCAAAAGCCCGAGGAGATTTCTCCTCAGGCTTTTATGCGTATTAGCGAAGCGGCTTGAAGCCGGCGCGAATTTCCGCGGTGAGATATTCAGGCTGCTCCCAGGCTGCAAAGTGCCCGCCCTTAGGAAGCTTGTTGTAGTGGATCAAATTCGGATAGGCCTTCTCTGCCCAGCTCTTCGGTGCTTCAAACAGCTCATCAGGAAAGACGCTCACGACAACCGGAAGCTTGACGCCTTTGACCGCGAAGAACGAGATGCCGGCATTACCGTTCTCCCAGTAAAGACGAGCAGCGGAAATCGCTGTGTTGGTTAGCCAGAAAAGCGTAATGTTGTCGAGAACATCGTCACGCGATAAGCCTTCTTTGATTCCGGCAAAGGATCTCGAGATCAGGGCAAGGCTCTTCCAGTCATGATCAAGCATGAAGGCTGCCAGCCCAACAGGCGAATCTACCAGTCCGGTCAATGTCTGCGGGCGCGTCCCCATGAAGAAGGCGTAATAGAATTTATTTTCGCTAACTTGCGCACACGCTTTTTTCTCTTCTTCAGACAGACTGGACGGCAACGGATTGCCGGACCAGATCGCCGCATCCACTTCAGGCGGAATAACATTTGCCATATTGGTATGGATGCCAATTAACCCCTTAGGCTCTTGAACGCCCATAAAGTCAACAACGATAGCGCCCCAGTCGCCGCCTTGCGCAACATACTTTTCATAACCAAGACGAGTCATCAATTCTCCGTAAGCGCGTGCGATGCGTTTAGGGTTCCAGCCGGTCGTAGTTGGCTTGCCCGAGAATCCGTAGCCAGGCATCGACGGAATAACGACATGGAAGGCATCTGCTTCGGTTCCGCCATGCGCCGTCGGATTCGTCAGAGGCTCGATAAGCTTCATCTGCTCGATAATTGAACCAGGCCAACCGTGCGCAATAAGGATCGGCATCGCATTCTCATGCTTGGAACGAACATGAATGAAGTGGATATCCACTCCATCAATCTCAGTAAGAAAATGCGGTATGGCATTGATCCTAGCTTCAATTTTGCGCCAATCGTAATCGTTTGCCCAATATCGTGCCAGCTCCTGAATCGTTTCAAGCTGGGTACCTTGTGATTGATCATTTACGGTTTCTTTCTCGGGCCATCTTGTTGCAAGAATACGTCTGCGTAGCTCCACAAGCTCCTCCTCGGGAACATTCACATGATACGGACGAATGGCGTGCTTCTCTGTTTGTTGTTCAATTCTTTGTTGTTGTTGTGCCATTTTTACATTCTCCTCTTAATAAATATTGGATGCATTTTGTAACTAGCTAAATATATTTTTAAAAGTTACGAGGAGTAATATATCATGACTAAGCAAGGAAAAGAAGTAACTATCTAATTTTATTTTAAAGGTTACAGTTTGTATTTCCAGCAATTTACTATGTACATTGGTCACTAGCTAACATATGTATTGGGTGTTACAATAGATTCATTTCACATCAACGCAGAGGAGTCGTGGAGCGATGTTATGGGAGGATTTTCTAAAAAGTGATTATCATGACTGGAGAGGCAGTGGCCATTCCGAAGACAGGCTTGATAAACCGGGATGGCTGCCGCAGCTGCTGTCGATCCATAATCTTCCGTTTCCAGGTGCTCCTTCAGCGGAAGAACTCGTTGAATTAAAAAGGCTGAGAACGCACATCCTTCATATTGTGCAGCGTTCAACCGCTAATGAAACAGCGTCCGCCGTTGATCTTGAAGGATTAAATCTAGCCATGTCAGGTGGACCCATGATTCTTCGCATTGCCAGATCGGAATCAGGCTATAGCTGGGAGTCCACTCCTCTAAGGGAGGGTTGGTCACGCATTCGTGCAGAAGTGGCCACATCCTTCAGCCGCCTTCTTGTCGAAGGGGAACCCTCCCGCTTGCGCATTTGCGGCAATCCGGATTGCAAGGTCGTATACTACGACGAGACACGGAATCGATCCAAGCGTTTCTGTGACGATAAAGTATGCGGCAACCTGATGAAGGTCCGCCGCTTTCGCGCACGCCAAAAGTCGGCTGCAAGCGATGATTCTTCTTTCCATGGTTCTACAGAGTATTGAACTCCAGTTTAGTTAACATAATATTAGTTATGTAATCAAAATAAATAAACTCATTAGTTAACAAAAAAAGGCATTCGCAATAATTGCGAATGCCTTTTTTGAAGTAATCATTAATGTCCGCTAAAGCCCTGCTCTTCCATCTCCGTTGTTGGATCAAGCTTGCTTCTGCCCATGAAGAACGAAACAATCAAGGCCAGAACGGCCGGAATGATCGCCCAGGCGAACGTACCAACGATTGAATCCGCCAAGGAGTGAACGATTTTGTCCAAGACATCTGCCGGAATTTGCTCTCGCGCCTCCGGGGTCAGAATTTCGCGCGGATCCTTAAATTCCATGCCGCCCGCAGGAGCGGATTGGCCGCCGGCTGCGAATGCATCGGTCAATTTGCTGGTGAACAGATTGCTTTGCACAATCCCATAAATCGTAATGCCGATCGTCATCCCGAGCGACCGGATGAAATTGAGCGTCGAGCTTGCGGTACCGCGTTGTCTTGCAGGCAAACCATGGATCGCGGTATTCCCCAATACGGAGAAGGACGCGCCAATACCGAGTCCAATCAGAATCATATAAATGGTTACAATGAATCTGGAGGATTCTGCCGTAAGTGTTGTCGTCAGGATGGATCCTGCAACCAGGATAATAAACGTACCCACCATGATATTGCGATAAGGAATCTTCGTCATAAGGAAACCGCCGGAGGTTGCCGTAACAACCGTACCAAGCATCATCGGCAGCAGGACAAGCCCCGAGTTGGTCGCCGAACCGCCAAGCACCCCTTGAATAAAGATCGGGATAAATACCGAAGCGACAATAAACGCCGCGCCGCTAAACAACGCGCTCAGAATGCTGGTGGAATACAACCGGTTCTTGAATAACGCATACGAGATAATGGGCTCCTTCACCTTTGTCTCGACAATCAGGAACGTAACAACCAGTACAACGAAGCCCGCAAACATGCCAAGAATTTGCACCGAGTCCCAAGCATAAGTCTTGCCGCCAAGCTCAAGCGCGAACATGAGGCATACGATCGCTCCAATGAGCGTGGCAGCACCATACCAGTCGATCGGCTGCTTCGAATGCTCCATCGACTCCTTGTAGAAGAAACCGATCATGCATAGCGCGATAATTCCGAGCGGGAGATTGATGTAGAATACCCATTCCCAGGCGAAATTGTCCGTGATGTAGGCGCCAAGCAGCGGTCCGAAGATTGAGGACATTCCGAATACGGCTCCGAACATCCCTCCCATTTTGCCACGGCTCTCCAGTGGTACCGCATCAAACATGATCGTGAATGCGACAGGCATCATAGCCCCTGCCCCGATCCCCTGAACGGCGCGGTACAGAGCGAGCTCCGTAATCGAGCCTGATGTTCCGCATAATACGGAACCCGCCATAAACATGATGATACCAAACAGGAAAAACCGCTTCCGTCCATACATATCGGACAGCTTGCCGAAGATCGGCATCCCCGCCATCTCCGCTACCATGTAAGCGGAGGTAACCCAGACAAATTTGTCCAAGCCTCCTAATTCACCAACGATGTTGCCCATCGCGGTGGCGACGATCGTATTGTCCATCGACGCCATCAGAATGCTAAGCAACAGACCGGCGATGACAAGTCCCACGTTGCTTTTTTTGTTTGCAGTCACTTTCCACGCAACCTTTCTTTCCTAACATGAGTTCAGTTGTTTTGTTATCTGACTATTCGAAACATTGTTTCGCGATATAGTCATCTATGTATGATGCTACCCGGCTTTCCAGCAAAGAGAAATCGACTTTTGACCATAAAACCAAGGAAATCTCCCTCTGCGAGCTTCGATCCGCCTCATACATTCTTTCGTATGTCATCGTAACATAACAATGTTTCGTTGCATAGTCCAGAATTTATCCAACCTTCATTCTTCCTTTCAATCAGAAAAACACAAATTTATCATATAGAACACACGTTCTAGTGTCAACTACTTATTTCAATTACAGGAAGATTCCGTGAAACGGAATGCTCACCGCCTGACTGTTTATTATGGTTCAATATGGCAAACACTTGAAGATAGCACTTATGCCATGAAATGGGGATCACTGATGAGGATTACGACTTTGCAATTTTTCTGGATTCTTGCCGTTATCGAATTATCCATGACGATATGGCTAACCATTTCCCCTACGATTAGTGCTGTGCAGCAGGATGCGTGGATCTCTATCTTGATTGGCGGGCTTATCGGTCTAGTAACAACGTTTATTTATGCCCGATTGAGCGCCATGCATCCTGGGCATACCCTTGTTGGCATCTGCCGGAGAGTTTTTGGAAAGTGGCTCGGTACGGTTGTCATGATCTATTTCATGCTGGGATGGTTTAGCGTTACGGTCGTGATTCTGCGCGCAATGACGGACTTTATTCAACTGGTTCTCTTTAATAAGACTAGCAACTGGGTGATTTGTTTAATCATGATTGCCAACATGTTATATATATCTTATCGAGGGGGCCTTGCAGCCATTGGCCGGTTCAGCCAGATTACAGGCCCGCTGTTCTTTACCATCGTCCTGCTTACGCTTATCTTGAATGTTATAAATCTGGAATACAAGCTGGCCCTCCCTGTCATGCATGATCATAGCGTAATGAAAGTCATGCACGCATCCCTTGTTCATACTTCCTTTTTGTCGGAATCCATCTTGATCACGATGCTCATTCCGCTGATGATACAATCCGGAAAGGCTTCGAAAACTGCTCTGTGGGCTGTAGGCATTTCTTCTACTCTCGTGCTTCTGACAACGGCAAGCGTCACGATGACTTTTGGATCGGAGTTATCGGGACAATTCATATACCCGTTCTTCAATATGGTCCGATTCATTTCAGTGCTGGAATTTATTCAGAATATGGATGTTTGGGTTATTTTCGTATGGCTGTTTGGCGTATTTGTCAAGTTGTCCGTCTATTTGACCCTAACAAGCCACGGTATAGCCGAACTCGCTAACCGAAGCATCAGGAAGAAATCCGTGCTTTTTCTCATTGCCGCCTATTTTGTGTGCGCGATGCTGCCGATGAATATTGCTAATGTCATAACGGACTATTATAACATATGGCTGCCTTATATCTATTGGCCGAACATGGTCGTTATTCCGTGCCTCTTGCTAATTATCAGCTTAATCAGACGCAAACAGCTAGCGAACTAGGTTGGACTGCCTTGTGCGCCAATCCGAACGATATGCAAATTAACATCCACAAACACTTTTACATGAGGAAAAGTTTGCTCCCAATTGCCTTTCAGTTTCTGCCATTCCCCGGGATGCTGCTGATGAATGGCATCTCCAAAGCCAAAAATGTCCGTTCCATATGTCGACTGGACCTTGTTAATTGATTTCAGAACCTCTTTAGACAACCCCTCGTTTAACTCTTTTTGCACGACCGCCAAGGCTTTTGAATCCAGCAAATCAAATTTAGTCCTGTTCTCCCTTAAGGTTCCGGTACCTGTTAGTTTAATATGTACCGATACTTGCCCTCCTTCAATCTTTGTTTGAATCCGCGTCCTCTGGTTGGATTCAAATAACGTTACGTAGCCATCTCCCTTCGATATATATTGCGTGACGATATGCTGATTGAGCCTGGCCATCACTCTTAAAGCCATTAAACTGTCTTCGGGATCCAAAATACCGGCTAATTGCGTTTTTTTATTAAAAATCGCGAGCCGATTAATCTCGAACACTTGACCGGCCTTCTTATTCTCGATATCGGCGGTATTGATAACGGATAAGACCGGGCAAGTTGTTTCGTTTTTCATCGCGACGATAAAATCCCGAAAGCTCTTGTCCCCGTTTTTACTGTATTTCTCTATATCAACCGCAGCACTAGAGGATAAGGGCTCAAAAGGGCTTTTCATTTCCAATACTCGCTCGGGCTTCTCGCCAATCACGATGAAAACGCTTGTGCGGAAAGAGGTCTCCAAATTACGGGTATACATGTCCATCAAATCGCGAATGCCAGATTCAGCCAAGCTTTGTCCAATAAACACGGCTCTGCGGTGACCGATAAACAAACGTCGAGGAAGCTTGTCTTGGATAAGCTGACAGCTTGCCAGCAAAGTAGGCGCAGTCGCAGAGACAACGATACTGCCCTGATCTTCTCCCGATCCGCTGGATCCCTCGGAAAAACCAATCTGAGAAGGAACCGCAATTTGCGCGCTTACCCTAATTTCATTATCTTTGGCTCTGTCCATAAAGGTGCCCATCCAGAAAGCATAATGGTTAATTTCCGTTCTATCCCAGCAGCCCGTCAATAATAGGACGGATAGAACGATGCCCGCGGCTGTCAGTCTTTTCAAATAAATTCTGATCAGAATGGGAATCAACCTTTCTTTGGCGCACGGTATAGAGTATCCTCTGCGCTGAATTTTTTACTGGATGCCAGCGGGGCTAGATAAGGAACGCCAAAGGATTCAAGGATGCACAGATGAATCAGTATGGCCGTTGTGCCGGCTGCAATCCCATAAAACCCTAGTGATCCGGCCAAGCCAAGAAGCAGGAATCGAAGCAGCCGGAACGGCAAGCTCAGGTTATATCTTGGTATGGCAAAGGACGCAATGCCCGTACTGGCGACAATAATAACGATGGGTGCCGAGATAAAGCCCGCTTGAACGGCCGATTCCCCGATCACTAACGCACCAACGATACTGACAGCCGAACCTACTGCTCTAGGGAGCCGCAGCCCGGCCTCACGAAGTCCTTCAAACATAATCTCCATAATAAACGTCTCAATCACCGTCGGGAATGGCACGCCTTCGCGGGCTGCTGCAATACTGATTAACAACGTATTGGGAATCATCTGAGGATGATAGGTCGTTAATGCGACGTAGAAGGACGGCAGCAGCAAGGACAGGATGAACAAAACAATCCGAATGATTCTTACCGCAGACACGTAGAGGAATCGTTCATAATGATCATCCGCTGCCTGAAAGCCTGACCAGAAGGTCATAGGCGCCAGCAGCACATTGGGTGATCCATCCACAAAGATAGCGATTTTGCCTTCAATGACACTAGCCGCCACGGTGTCAGGTCTCTCCGTATTCTGAATTTGCGGAAACAAGGAGAACGAGGAGCCTTCAATGCTTTCTTCTATGTAATTGGCATCCAGAATAGCTTTGGACTTTATGCTTGTTAACTTTTCTTTAACCTTCGCAAGAATCTCCATGTTTACTTCATCAGCCAAATAAGAGACCATCACGCGAGTACGGGTTAACTCGCCAATTTGGACCTCTTCCATCTTTAGTTCGGGCGTGTTGAACTTTCTCCGCAGCAAGCTCAGGTTTGTCTGCAGGACTTCGGTAAAAGCTTCTCTTGGTCCCCGGATGGAGGATTCAAGTTGCGGTTCGCTAACTGACCGGTGCTCAAATTTGATAAGTTGAATCATTATGGCGCATGGAAGCCCTTCTGCAAACACAGCTGTCTCTCCGTACAATATCCGTTTTACGATTTCTTGAAACTCGATTAATTCATCTTTAGACCTGAATTCCCCATCCAACCTTCCTCTGACATTGCTGTCATTGGCATCCTCGCAACGGGTTAACGGTTTGATCACCCTCTTGTCCAGTTCCTTCGTATCTGCGAGACCATCCACATAAACGATTAGAATCTCGCCAAAGCAGCTGTTAAAGGACCGGAAAACGATATCCGCGCAATTGTCAAAAACCTGGTTGAGGTACTTTTCATTTTCTGTCCTATCCGGACTAACCGTGCGAAGCACCGGCTTATCGCTTGGATCAGAGGTATGTTGTTCCGTCATTTGAGAATCTTCCCTTACAGAGATGTATGTCAGAATTTGTACCTAGTATCCAAATGTCCGTACGGATTTATACCCTTCACAGCCGGAAATGGCTCTCCAAGCATGAAGAAAAGCCGACCTATATAGGTCGGCTGCATAACTTCAACTTACGCTTTTATCGGCTCAAAGATCTTAACTACTTCATACATTCCCGGATCAAACGTAGCTATTGTTAATGCCTCTTGGAAATACGGAAGCGGTTTGGGATCATCCCGCATCGCCTGGTAATCCTCGAGACTTCTCCATTGCGCATACATGGTTACTTTAGTGCCGTCCGTGCTCCGATGAAGACTGGAAGATATAAATCCGGTCGCATATCTAACGGAGACATCTGTTGCGCTGGTAAGCAGCTCGACCAAACGGTCCTGATTTTCAGGTTTAACCGTGAACACATTGATAAAGGTAAGAACGGGGTGATCCGTAGAAATTTGTGTCATAAGATGACCTCCTTTTTTAGTTACTATCTGCATCTCCGAATGATCTCATACGTACAAACGTAAGCTTACTGCTCTTCGAACTCGTCGTACATACGCGTTACGGACTGATCGAGCTCTTTTGCTTCATAGTCGGTTGAAATACTGAGCTTCTCCCAACGTTTGGTCTCGGCTAATTTGCCGTTGTCTACGGCATTGGCAATCGCAACCGCATCGCTGCCGAGCAGTAATCGCAGCGGAGGATTTTCTTCGTTAACGACGGAAATAATAGCTTGAGCAGCTTTGTCCGGATCTCCGTTTTCCTTGCCGGTTACGTCACGCAGATGCTTCAGCAAGCCGCCAACCGTATCCCGGTATTCCTCGCGCGGCACAATATGCTGCATGGAGGAGCCTGCCCAATCGGTACGGAAGCCGCCCGGCTCAATCAGAGTAACTTTAATGCCAAGCGGGCCGACTTCCTTGGACAATACTTCAGAGAAGCCCTCCACTGCCCATTTCGACATTTGATACGGTCCAAGGCCAGGTGCTCCCGTACGACCGCCGATGGAAGAGAATTGTACGATATGACCGGAGCCCTGCTCTCTCAATAACGGAAGTGCAGCTTTCGTAACGTTAACGACGCCCCACAGATTGGTTTCCGCTTGAGCTCGAAAATCCTCCATCGATGTTTCTTCAATAGAAGACACGTTGCCATAGCCTGCGTTATTAACCAGGACATCCAATCGTCCAAATGTATCGAAAGCGGCTTTTACAGCTGCCTCAGCCTGCTCATAGCTATTCACGTCCAACGGCACAAGATGAACCTGACTTCCGTAGCGTTCCGCCAAATCAGCAATCTGCTCCGGTTTGCGGGCCGTTGCGACCAGCTGATCTCCTGCTGCCAGTACCGCTTCTGCAAGACTGCGGCCAAAACCGCGGGAGCTTCCTGTAATCAACCATACTTTAGACATATAAGATTGCCTCCTTGATAATGCGTTTAGTTTGGAATGTTTGTTCCATGGCCCAAGTATAGTCCTACATCCACCCTTGAGTCAAGAGTTTTCGGAATACATATTCCAAACCAAATTCATCCTTTGTCTTTAGAATGCCATAAATAACACTGGATTCAAGCATTCATTCCTCTTCTTCAAATCTAACATAAGATTAATTGGAATAAATATTCCGATCTCGCGCAAAAAAACAGCCCCTAAGACTTTCCGTCTCGAGGCTGTTTCTATACTAATATGGCTTTCCAGGAGGCTTCCAGAATTTGTTGAATCTGCGCTTCGTTCAAAGGATACTTGTCGATGTAATAACCTTTGAGAATGGAAGAGATAATGCCGTGAATGAGCTGATGGCACAAATGCGAATCCATCTCTTTCACAATCCCTTGCTTCTGGCCCTCAACAATGAGTGAAAGAATGACTTCCCCAGAATTGTGGGTATCGCTCATATTGCGAAGCTCGGGAGAAATGTACGGCGAGAACGAAAAGCTGTCAATAAACAAGAACTGCTTCGGATATTTCATGCCGAATTTCAATCTATTGAGCTGCAGGCATTTGAAACGTTCATATAAGCTCGCTTCGGGATCGTAACCATGCAGCAGATGCTCTCCCATAAGAATGCGCGCTTCTTTATACACGGCATTGATCAGTTCTTCTTTATTAGCAAAATAGTTATAGATCGTGCCGGAGCCGACGTTTGCGCGCTTGAATATTTTCGAGAAGGTCACCGACTGGAGTCCCTCTTCATGAATCAAGTCTAGCGTTGCAGCCATAATGTCCTGCTTCTTGCTCATGTATCCCACCTCTTGACAATAACATTAGTACGCGTCTTGGGAGGATGTCAAGTATACGATCCCGGATAACAATGGAAATTCAGGGCATAATGAGACTGAAATTTTCTTTTTAAGGAGAATTACGATATGACAGTCATGGACGAAGTAACCGATCATTTTTCTGCGTATCCGGATTTTGTGAATCAGAAGCTGCAAATCGCTGCTGAAACCTTAACCGTGACCGGATTAAAGTCTTTAATTAATTTTCCTCAAACGATATATATGTTTAGAGACCCTCTCCTAACATCTGCCATGAACGGGCTGGAGCTCATCGATGTATTTACGAGTCTTGGGCAGCCGATATCGGTGGATCGGAATACTATCATTACCGAGATACTGGACGGTATGCTTGTCGCCGTACATGAAGCATCCGGATTAGTTGTCAGCATCTATCCTGTTCCTCAACCAAACAGCCGGGCTATCTCTTTGCCCACGATGGAAAACAGCATAGGAGGAGCTAATAGTGCATTTAACGAGAGCCTGGATAACAATATTATGATGCTCCGAAGTCATTTGAATTCTGCTGATCTTCAAGTGAAGACTTATGAGTTTGGGAACCAAGTGAAGAACAGAGTCAGTCTGTGTTTTTTGGATAAGACGATTGATCCCATGCTTCTTCAAAATTTGAAGCACAAGCTTGAATCTGATCCGACGACGGAAATTACAAATATGTTGGAGCTCTCCCATAGACTGGGCTTCACGAAATTTACATGGGTTACCCATTATATGGCTTTTGAACTGCCGCAAAATACGGCTAGAGCTTTAAAAAATGGGAAAGCCGTACTATTTATTGATAGACTCCCGTTTTCCATCGTTCTGCCTAGTCTGTTCTCCGATTTATTTATGTCCGAGGATGACTTGAACCACCCGCCTATCTATTCCTGGCTGATGCGAAGTCTTCGCTTCCTTGGCGTTATGTTGACGTTAATTTTACCTGGCTTGTATGTAGCGCTTGTCTCTGTCAACCCGGACGTACTGCGATTTGAACTGGCGCACTCCATTGCGAGAAGTCGTCTTGATGTCCCTTACCCCGCTGTAATTGAGGCCCTGCTTCTCTTATGCGTGCTGGAATTAATTCTGGAAGCGATTATCAGGCTTCCAAGCAGCATCGGTCCAACCATCACGATGGTAGGCGGTATCGTATTGGGACAGGCGGTCGTGGATGCTAAGCTGGTAAGCAATCTCCTTATTATTATTCTGGCTACCACCACAATCGCAAACGCTGCAGTCGTAGGTTATCAGAACACCTATGTCCTGCGACTGTTCAAATATCTGCTGCTATTCTTAGCCGCAATTCTAGGGGTGCTCGGCATAATGTCAGGATTGCTTATCATATGCGCTTATATTGCCGGTAACCGCACGCTTGGCATTCCATATTTGCAATTGATTCGGCCTAAAGGGGAATAAAATGTATAAAAATCTGCAGGTGTCCACCACATACGTGTTGTCCCATTTGGGGCTGATCTTTTTTGTGTACCCCATCGATGTTATTGAAAGCACAAGCCAAGCTCACTGGCTGCCCGTGCTCTTTGGATTTGCCTTTCATCTTCTCGTTGTTACGATTTATCTAAAAGGTCTAAGGTATTTCAAAGGCCAGAATATCGTTGAAATCCTGATGGAAAGAAACAAATTCGTAGCTTGGTGCATACTCTTTCCTGCTCTGCTCTACATGGCATGGTTAGCCGTATTGTCTGTTAGAGGTTTCGCGGAGGTGGTGTCCATCGCCATTTTGTCCAATACTCCGTTGTGGGTTCTGAACCTGCTTTTACTGGTCATTCCGGGATTTATCACGAGTCAAGGGATGATTGGCGGCATACTCAGGCTGTCCGTTTTGTTAGGCGTTTTGTTTGTTGTTCCCGTCGTATTTGTCATTGCAACCTCATTTCAGAATGCGGACTGGCATTATTTGTTTCCGCTTTGGCCGGATTCCGGCGCGATGACATTTCTATTGAAGCCACACTTTAATATGAGCCTGTTTGCTTATTCAGGCGCATTTCTCATGTTTGGTTTTCTTCCTTCGTTTGCAAAGTTCAAACCAAAAGCCGTCTACTGGGGGAGTCTTGTGTTGCTTCCTGCTTATCTGATTTCCGTCTATGTGCCGGTATTGACGCTTGGAGAGCAGACTGCTCGCCAGTTGCAGTTCCCCTATCTTTTTGTCGTCGACACGGTAGAGATCAATTGGCTGATGTTTGAACGAATCAACGTATTTTTATTGCTTAGCCTTATTGCTTTCTTCATGTTTTATATAAGTTTATTGATATGGCAGATACTCTGTGTCATCCAGCTGGGCATAAAAGACATCAGCTCTAACTACCTGGTTCCGATTATCATTCTTCCGATATTAATTGGATGTCTTTGTATTCCTGACTGGAGGACTGCGGGTCAACTTTTACAATGGAGTATGAGATTCCAACTGTTTGTAGTAATTGTTATCCCGGGCTATTTACTAACAATAGGATGGCTGCATGCCAAAAAATCAAAAGCAGAGTCAAAAAACCTATGAGGACATAATAAAATTGGAAAATATTTTTACCAGCCGTTTTGCTGCTCACCGCTGCAGTCACAAGCTATCTAACACCTACTTGCTGCTGCTAATTGTCTTTTGGTATTCTTAGCTGCACTATAAGCCTAAAGGGGAATAAAATGTCTAAGAATCTGCAAGTATCCACAACTTATATATTGGTCCATTTAGCGCAAATCTTTTTTATTTATCCCATTGATATCATGGAAAGCACTGACCAAGTTCATTGGTTGCCGGTGCTCTTTGGTTGTTTGTTTAATCTGATTATGATTTTCATCTATCTTAAAGGTCTTAGTTACTTCAAGGACCAGAATATTATTGAAATTTTAATGAAGAAAAGCAAATTTCTGGCCTGGTTCTTCCTTTTACATGCTCTGATATATATGGGATCGATGATCATACTGACGGTTAGAGGCTTTGCGGAAGTGATATCGATCACCGTTCTGTCCAATACTCCTATATGGGTTTTGATGCTGCTCTTTCTGATTATTCCCGGATATATCACATTACAAGGGATGATTGGCGGCATATTAAGGCTTTCCGTTTTGATCAGTGCCTTGTTCGTAGTTCCGGTCGTATTTGTTATTCTTGCCTCGTTTCAGAATGTGGACTGGCATTATTTGTTACCGCTTTGGACAGGCTTCAGCGACTTCAAATTTGTGACGAACCCCTCATTTTATATGAGCTTGTTTGCTTGCAGCGGCGGATTCTTAATGATTGGCTTCCTTCCTTCGTTTACAAAGTTTAAACCAAAGGCCATCTATTGGGGGGCTCTCGCGTTGCTTCCTGCTTATCTGATTTCCGTGTATGTACCGATATTGACATTTGGGGAGCAGACCGCTCGCCAGTTGCAATTCCCTTATATTTTTGTCGTCGACACCATTGAGATTAACTGGCTCATGTTTGAACGAATCAACGTATTCTTGCTGCTGGGTTTGGTTGCTTTCTGCATGTTTTTTATCAGCGTAAGTCTATGGCAGATTCTTTGTATCATACAACAGGGTGTGAGGAACATTAACTCTAACTATTTGATTCCGATCATTTTGATTCTACTATTTATTAGTTGCCTTTTTATTCCTGACTGGGATACTTCTGTTCAGCTTTTACAATGGAGTATGGCATTCAGATTGTACGTAATGGTTACTACCCCCGTCTATCTGTTGATAATAGGATGGCTGCACGCCAAAAAATTAAAAGTCGAGTTGAATAACCTATGATACGACGTATTCTAATCGGAACATTCTTCTTGCTTATGCTTAGCGGTTGCTGGGACAATAAAGACATTAATCACAGAGCGCTTCCAATCGCAATGGGGATTTCTTTTCATCAAGGGGAATACAAGGTTTATCTGGACATTCCAAAGGTTAGCGTAAATAATGAAGGCATTGACGTCGTAACGGCCAATGGGGATTCGATCAGTGCTGCGGTTAACAAGATCAGCGTCAATATGGAAAGCCAGGTTGATCTGCTTCATTTGAAAGTGATTGTCGTAGACGAACCATTCGCAAAACTGGGACTGGAAGAAATAACTTCCAATATTATTCGTTCCCGCCATGTTTCCCCCAAGACAATGTTTGTCATTAGCGATGAACCGCTTGATCGTTTTTTCACGCGAATCAACAACGAAACGGATGGTGACGGGAAAGAAATCTACGATTTCTTCCAAAAAGATGCCGGCTGGAATCCTGAAATCGCTCACACCCCGGTGTGGAAAGTATTCAGGAGCATCCACTCCTATACGAATGACGTTGTTGTCCCGATCGTGAAATCCGGAGAGTCCACGACGATCGAAAGCATGGGGTCCGCAATCCTCAAAAACGGGAGGATGGTAAGCCGTTTAAATAACGAGCAGACTCTGTTTTATAACGTCTTTGACGGGAAAAGCCTGGAGGGCAAAATCGAGATTATGGGACATTCCACCGTACAGATTGTGAGCAGCAGTATCAAAAATAATGGCAGGTTTGAAAATAACAAACCTGTGCTGGATAGCGTTCTCAAATTAAATGTCACTATCCTGGATACTTCAGGCCAGACATCCATAAAAGACTTCCAAACGAAGTTAAAAAAACTGCTCGATCATGAGATGGATCAAATCTTCCAGAAGATGAAACGCGCAAATGCCGATATATTCGGCATCGGTCAGCATTTCCGAAATGAACTGCCTAGAACAGAGCTGGCTCAATGGCGCTCGAAATATTTGCCAGATGCCCGGATCAATCTGGATATTAAAACGACGGTTCGCAATACGGGCAATCTGAAGTTGAATGATTAACCTCTTCGTGTACCAAAAAACATCTAACCTGAACATGGGGACTGACCCCCG
The DNA here is from genome assembly GCF_023715145.1 of Paenibacillus glycanilyticus. Taxonomy (GTDB): domain Bacteria; phylum Bacillota; class Bacilli; order Paenibacillales; family Paenibacillaceae; genus Pristimantibacillus; species Pristimantibacillus glycanilyticus_A. Next base: position 281,378 of record NZ_JAMBNP010000004.1, read on the forward strand.
TTATTAAGACAGGGATCAAAACACCTTTCAAGTTTAAGCAGCCAGTCGTCGGAAATCAATCGGCGACTGGTTATTTAGTTTCGTTTGAATTCGAATTGAGTTATAGTAAGGTTTGTAGTCTCGAATGTCACTTGTGTCTCATTTCGAATGTTTAGTTGTTCCATGCCCTCCTTCACAGAAATACCTGCCATTCTCATTTCTATTGCTTTCGGTTTGGTTTCTAATGGGTAACTAACTCTTGTTGCCAACGCAAAAACACCTCCAAAGTTGTCCCCCATATCTTACGACATGGAGGCTTTCTCTTGAAGGTGTTTTAATTTGTCTCAAGCTAGGGGGCAGTCCCACATCATGAATAGAGGCTTTTCAGCCGAATAAGGAATTAACTCAGTTTTTTATCTGCTATTTTCTCTTTACCGGTATGCTCCTGAATCGAGACCTTCGCCCCAATCGCGCGGAAGCTGTCAATGACATCCTCGTAGCCGCGTTCGATATGCTCGACGCCGGTCATATACGTATTCCCCTCCGCGGCTAAGCCGGCCAGAAGAAGAGAAGTTCCTGCCCGAACATCCGTTGCGTGAACCCAACCGCCTTGCAGCGGAAGCCCGCCACGGATAAAAGCACTTTCCTTGCGCAGCTCGATCTCGGCACCAAGCCGGCGCAGCTGCGGCACATGGGCGAAGCGCATCGGATAGACGCGTTCTGTTATGATGCTCTTGCCCTTCGCCTGAAGCAGAAGCGCCGTCATCGGCTGCTGCAGATCAGTGGCAAAGCCCGGATACATCCCTGTGCGGATGCGCGTAGCTCTTAATATGCCGGTGCTGTACGCGGTAATGTGATTCTCGCCGGATTCGATCTCAATTCCCACTTCTTGAAGTTTGGAGAGGCAGGAACCAAGATGCTCCGGAATGACGTCTTCTACGGTCACCTGTCCCCCATTCATGCCGGCAGCCATTAGGAAAGCTCCTGCGATTAATCGGTCGGGAATGACCGTATGCGTTCCTCCGTTCAAATACGAGACACCTTCTATTCGGATTCTGTTCGTTCCCGCGCCATAAATTTTCGCACCCAGCCGATTAAGGAATGCAGCCGTATCCACAACCTCCGGATCCACCGCGGCATTATGCAGAATAGTGCGTCCCTTCGCCCGCGAAGCAGCGAGTATCGCATTAATGGTAGCGCCGGATGTAATCGTATCAAAGTAAATATCCGTTCCTTTAAGCTCTGTGCCCTCTACGACATAATAATCCTTGAGAAATTGGACATTGGCGCCAAGCGCCTGAAATACCTTTATATGCTGATCGATCGGTCTGGACACGAAGTCGTCGCCGCCTGGAAATCCGATCGTTACTCGGCCGAATTTGGCAAGCAAAGCGCCGGCAAAATAATACGATGCGCGGTAGCTCGAGGATTTGCCCGGGTCAATCACGGCGCTGTGAATCCAGCGCGGATCCAGAACGACTTGTCCGCCGTCCTGCTTCAATTCCATCCCGATATCCTGGCTTATGCCCGCAATCATGCGGATATCATCAATTTGCGGAATCCCCTCCAGCGTAACGATATCGTCCGCCAGACAGGCGGCTGCGAGCAGTGCCAGGGAACTGTTCTTCGCTCCCGGTATATGTACTTTTCCGTTAAGGGGTCCTGAATACTCGGCTTGTATATATTTCATGAAGGGATTCTCCTACTTTCGTCAGGAAGATACAATTTCCGATTCGAGTACGTAGCCGCTGCCCCGCACTGCGCTAATCAGGAAGGTGTCTTTGCCGTATTTTTTGCGCACCCGGTAGATCAAAGCGTTTAATTCATCAAGCGTTACGTCCGGAATGCCCTCTTCCCCAGCCAAACGTTCGGGCCATACCGTCATTTTGATGTCTTCAAGCGGCACAAGCTTATTCGCGTTCTCGTGCAGCAGACGAATCAGCAAATATTCTTTTTCCGACATCGGAATTCGCTGCCCTTCCACCACGCACTCCCTCTTCTCCCAATGAATCGTCAGAGGAAGACCCGGGATCTCCAATTGTCTCGTGACGCTGAGCGGTTCAAGCTCAAGGGTCTGATCCGCGAACATATATGAAAAGTGAAGGACACTCATTCCGTTAGCCAATTTGATGATGTCAAAATTGTTAAGCGGATAAGGGCGGTGCGGCTTAACCCGCTCCCCGTTAAGCTCGGTTCCATGGCGGCTGCCCTTGTCGTACAGCACGGCTTTGTCATGCTCTTTGCGTATAACGACATGCTGACGGGAAATAAACGGATTGGTAAAGGCGATATCCGGAGTCAACTGATTGGATAACCGGCCGATGGCCGTCTCATCCTCATTCAAATTCACGATCGTCCCCGCTCGGTAAGGTTCGCCGCGAATGATATATAGGCATGCAAAGTTGTCCACTATAAGTTCCTCCGTATTCGATGACAGGCTGTCACCGGAAATGACTCCATTAGATATCGTAACTCAAACAGGGCCTGATTAAAACCTCCCCGCACTGACGGCGCGCTTATTTTTCAGTAATGCGAATACAGTCAGTTAACGAAAAAGAGCCGCAGGATGCGACTCCGACATTTACAGCCATGTCATGAAATCTTGGTTGACGATCTTTATCCGGTTGGTTTCTGCCCAGCTTTGTATATCCGAGATGCCCTGATCTTCATTCTCCGAGAATTTGAAGCATAGTTTTAAGGGCACAACCTTCTTGCCTATTGGTTTAATCCCGATAACGGGTCTGAAATAACCCATTTTCATGACAACCTTAACCTCATTGGCTTGAATAGTCCGGCCATTGACTGTGATTTCATCCGGATTCATGTATAATTCCGTTGGTTTCTTAAAGCCTCTATATAGAGTTAATATTAGAGAACCATAATACATTAGTAACAATAGAGTTTGAAAAAAAAGAACAATAATATCCTCGGTGTCTTTGTCGTTCCATGCTTCATGGCTCCATGAACGAATGACCATATAGCTCCATACCAAACTAATTAGAGAAAAAGCTATTAAATTTCTTATTCTGAAAGGACGTTTTACGGAATGAATAATGGGCAATGCGGTTCCCCTCCACCATTGTTTTCGTTATCCAGCAAATCCCACTCGCATTTCCATTATCCCGCCTTTCTGCGGAAAACGCAAAAAATCCGCGCTTAGCGCGGATCTGCTGATTAAGGCTCCATATCGTACATCCCGGAATGAGCGAGATTAACGGTAACCTTCACACTTCGTAAAGAATCCTCCGTTAAGATCAATCCGTTGTTCGCGCTTGAAGCGGCTGTCAAGGATTTCCAAGCACTTGGATCCCGCCTGTACAGGTATTGCCCAAAACCAAAGACATCCGAATGATTCGCAATACCTGTCCGATAGGTTTGAATGACCTCTTCTTGAATGGCTTTCTCGGCGATCTCCTTAAATTGCTTAACCGCGGACGGCGCCAATACCTCTTCAACAATCCCGGTAAACTTTAAACCTATCGTTATCTCGGGTTTGCCCTCCCGGATCGCAACCTCAGTTTTTTTCTTAGGTTTTAATATTAATACGGAGCCAATTCTTTTGCCCTCCCGAATAATTGGAAGGACGGCACGTCTTGTCTTGCTGTTCACCCATCTCACGCCGTCCAGCTGCTTTTCGGTGAACTTTTTCTCCGCATACCCCTTGTTCAGAACATAGGCACCGTCCATTTGCAGAACCGTCTGAGACTTTTTATCGTCCTCCCACGTGTTTGGTTTCAAGATAAGCAACGGGATGAGATCGGTCTCCCCATGTTCTTCCGCATTGGCCAAGACAGTACTGAGCCGAATCGGCGGAATGAAGGACAACTGATTATGGAGTACTTTTGGATTATGCAAAAGGTTAGAAATAGGCGACATATTAAAGAAGGTCGAATACTTGAACAGCTCGTTGATCGGTTCGCGCGAGCCAAAAACCCACGAGTTATAACGAATCTGCGGGAATCGCGGGATCGAATCAAAAAAAGTGTTGATCTCCTTTTTCAGAACGGCTTCACTAAACACGATAGCCATTAGATGGTCCCAATACAGGTTCTGCTGAGACGTTTTATATAATTCATTAATCGCTTCGTACAGCGTTTCTCCCTCGCTGTTCCCGATCCATACCTTCGAACGATCGCCGGACGGACTTTCATCCTTGCTGCCCATATCCCCGAAATCCATTAATTCTACATAAACTTTATACTTGCCCTCTTTATAATCGATGCCCATTGCGGTGACAAAATTGTAGTCGGATACGGTCTTTACATCCCAGCATCCTGTAAGCACAAGACTTGCACTGATCAGTAGCATAACGACTCCGACTAACTTCTTCACTTCTCTCCCTCCTTTCGATCCAAATCCTGCGGACTATAAATAAGCGGTCTTGTTCTAACCATATTTCTTGGTTTCGAGAACAGCGCCATAAGCATGTCTTTGAAGACGGGCGGCGACATGGGTGCCAGATAAGGCACGCCGAAGGATTGCATTCTGGACAAGTAAATGAGCAAGGCAAACATGCCCCAGAAAAAGCCGTACATCCCGAGGAATGATGAACAAGCCAGAATAAACAAACGGAGTAATGTGACCAGGCCGCTTAGCGACTGATTAACCAGCGTATAGGTCGAGACCATCGACAGAGCGGTTACCACCAGCATGGCCGAAGAGGTTAAACCGGCGTCTATCGCGGCTTGACCGATGAAGAGTCCCCCTACGACGGTAACCGTCTGACCAACTCCCTTCGGCAGCCGGATGCCTGCCTCCCGGAATAATTCAAACGTGATCTGCATCAAAAATGCCTCCAAAGGCGCGGGGATGGGCAAACCCTTGCTTACATTGATCACGGTTGCCAGCGTGGTAATCGGAATTTGATCCAGATGAAACGACGTAAGCGCAACATAGAAGCCTGGAACAAATATGCCGATGAACAGTCCTAAATATCTTAAGAAGGATTCACAAGCCACAAAGATATAGGAAGCGTGAATATCTTCGGGCGTCTTCAATAATGCCGACAAAGTTGCTGGGGCAATAAGCACCATAGGCGTTCCGTCCACGATAATGACGAATCGCCCTCTAAGAATCGCTTCAACCGCAAAATCCGGCCTTCCGATATAATCAATCGACGGGAATAGCTTGAATGGAGAATCCGAAATATACTCTGCGAGCTCTTCACTGCTGACTAACGCGTCGACATCAATTTTCCGGAGCCTTTTACGGGCGGTCTCCAGAATTTTCGGGTTAATAATGTCGCTTTCGTACAAAAGCGACACCTTGGTACGGCTTCTGCGGCCGATTACAAAGCTTTCGCAGCACATGGTTCTCGTACGAAGCCGCTTGCGGATTAAAGCAATATTCGTTGAGATTTGCTCGGTAAAGCCGTCGCGAGGCCCCTTAACCGATACTTCCGTATTGGACTCCTGCGGCTGCCGCTGCGGAGGGTTCGAGATATCCAGCGAATAAAGCTTTTCGATATGGTCAAAGATCACGAGCAGCTTCCCGGAGAAGATCTCGTCCACGATGCTTTGCTGCTCCTTCTCAAGCGGCGTGAATGAAAGGTTCCCCAGAATGTCGGATTCCACTTGATTAACGGACAGCTTTTCTAATTGAGGAATAATCGATTGATCAATGAGTTTGTCGTCGGACAAGCCCTCGCAATAAACAAACAATACACCCCATCGTTCATCCTCGTTCACAAGCTGTACATGCCGGAAAATAACGTCCGAGCAGTTCTCAAACCATTGCCGCAAGGAGGATTCAATTGGTTGTATTTGATTTGGATACATGGCCATGATTCCCCCTCTCTCTAACGCGAACAATAACGGCAAATAACAGAAGCAGACCTAATACGGCAAAGACCAGGATCAAGGCAATTTTGTAAAAGAACACCCGCAGAAACCACACGAACATGGGATCATTGATTGGAAAAAGCGGGGTGATCAATATAAGCAGCGTTAGGGAAAGGAGTGCGATAGTGCGGGAGCGCCTGCCTTTGAAATGGAACAGCTCAACGATGATATACATGCACAGCGACAAGCGGATAAAGGCTCCGCTCAGCCATTCATAGATCGATAGAAAATCAAGGTGAGCCACATTCTTGCCCAAAGAAACGAGTCCCCACTGTTCGAACGTTGGATACCGCTGAAGAGCAACCTCTCCTGGCGAGAAGTTCGTAATAATATCGAGCAAGGTACCCAGCACGAGTCCGATCTGGACGACGACCAGCAGCAGCACAAAGCCCGGACGAACCTTGGTTTGAATATGATGCTGAATAAGCAGAAGGATCACAATTTCCATCACCGTATGCGTGGAGAATAAGCTTCCTTGCATGACAGGGGCAAAGCCATTCTCCAGTACGGGCATGACATACTGATAGTTCTTATACTGCAGATTGACGAGTAACAAGAAGATTTCCAGCAGAATGAAAAACGGAAGCAGCACGCCTGCGCATACGGTAATCGACCAGAAGCCCGCTTGCGCTGCCAAGTAGCATAGCATGGTCAGAGAAGCGGCAATCACAAACCGCGGCGTCTCCTGCAGAAAGGTCGTATCCACCCAATTCGTTGTATCCTTTAGCGTAATTAAGCCGTCGGACAATAGGTAGATAATAAACGGCAATGCGACCATCCAGCCGGCAAACGAACCAAAATGGCGTTTTACCCAAGGGATAATCGACTCGTTTTTTGTAGCGTTCATAATAAATTGAAGCATAAGTACAAGGATTACCCCCGGCACGATGGCCATAACAACGCTGATCCAGGAATCCCTGCCGGATACTTTTAAGATGAGCGGAATAAGGGTGGACTGATTCGTGACGGCCGATGTGATAACAAGCAATAGAAAAGCCTGCACGAGTGAAATCTTGAACGTATTCATCCATACACACCTTTATTACAGAATTTTTTTGTAGTATTTTCCACCTTCCATAAATTTATCCAACTACCCGCCATTCTCTGCGATCTGATTAAACTCCTTAACCATAAAAAAACGGATACCCCTAAGGTATCCGCTCGTTAAATAGATCAGGTTAATCCTTTCTTCCGTGCTTCTTCCCCTTGCTGCGTTTCATCCATAAATGCCAAATGCTTGAAGCCCCATCCGCACATGTCTGACAGAACTGAGCTGAGTGAGCGGCCATGCTCCGATAACTCATACTCGACCTTGGGAGGAATCTCCTGATACACCTTTCGCAGGATAAGTCCATCCTTCTCCAACTCGCGAAGCTGATTCGTCAGCATCCCTTGCGTCACGTTCGGCAGCATCCGCCTCAGCTCTCCGAACCGCTTTGTTCCTTCATACAGCAGAATAAACAAGATTAACGGCTTCCACTTCCCTCCAATAGCTTGAAGCGTGGCGATTATTCCTTCCGTGGAAGATGGCCTGTTGCCGATCGGGTCCATAAGCTCCTCCATTTCCGTTTCTTACGATGATTTTTATTATAACAGAGGTTCAAGCAACAACAAGATGGTACGGTATACCGTACTAAGTACGGAAAAAGAGCGTACTTTTCAGATCCGGCATCATGCTCAATAATGGGTGTATTCTATTCGAAAGGAAGTTTTAGAATGAAAATTCTCGTCATTGCCGCCCATCCCCAATTAAACGCCTCCCGTGCCAATAAAGCCTTCTTGAAAGGCCTCAGCAAGTACAGCCAAGACATTCATGTCCATGATCTGTATCAGTTATATCCGAATTGGATTATCGACGTGGAAAAGGAACAGCAGCTCTTGCTGCAGTATGACCGGATTGTGCTCCAATTCCCCTTCTATTGGTACAGCTGCCCGCCGCTATTGAAAAAATGGCTCGAAGAGGTGATGGCACATGGCTGGGCATACGGTCCTGGAGGCGATCAACTGATCGGGAAAGAATTTCTCGTTGCCACCACAACGGGCGGTACTGAGAAGGCATACCGTTCGGGAGGAGATAATCAGTTCACCATCAGCGAATTTCTGCGGCCGCTCGAACGTACCATTACCAGATGCAACGGCACGTATTTACCGGCTTTCGTAAGCTATGCGGTCATGACGGCGACTGATGAGACTTTGGCAGAGGAAGCCATCCGTTATGCGGAGCATATCCGAACTCCCCTTCCAGTACTTGTTCATTAATGCGAGGACGGACCGGGATAAAAAGAAAAAGCCGCCAATTCAGCGGCTTTTCTACATATACAATCAAGCGGCAAGCTGCATCGATGGCACGGAGCCGCCGCGTCGAATCGACGAACCGGAAGCACGTAATCTTCTGCTCTGCAGCACGGCGATTGCCGGGGCGGGCTCCAGTTCCCCATGCTGTACGAGTGTCAGCATCGTCTCAATGTCGCCTCCCTCATAAGCGATTGCCAAGGTCCGCAAGACATCGCGAAGCCCTTCGTCTTTTGGAGCTGCCAAAGACCCCTTCTCAATGGCTTGCCTAACGGAAGGCAATGAAGCGCGAGCGCGATGCAGGGCTGCTTTGACGGCACCTTCTGTTATTCCCAGCCTTAAAGCGGTTTCCTGAGCGGAGTACCCGTACACGTCCCGCAAAAGAAATACGGCCCGCTGAAGCGGGGACAAGAAGGTCATGATCGCCTGCATCGCTATTTCCATTCCGATCTGGCTGTCATCCGGCATGGCGTGGTGCTTGGCGGAGTCTTGAACAGATTTCAGCATTCGCGCATGCGTGGATTGTTTTCTTATACGGTCAATCCAAGTGTTCCGAGCTATCCTAAGCAAATAAGCTTCAGGATTAGCATGCGAGAGCGGCTGCAACGAATCCACCGCCTTAAGCCACGCCTCCTGAGCTAAATCCTCCGCTTCCACCCGGGACTTCGTCAATTTAAGACAGTAGCGGCTTAGCATTACTTGCAGCCGTTCAAGCTCTTTATCTTCCTTTTCCATTATCGCTTCAATCATCTCGGACACCTCCGTTGCTTCCTATTATACGCATCCTTAATTCAGTAAACGAGCGAAGCCTTGCGAAGGATACGCTGGAATCGAATATTTTTTTGGCGTATCCTTTCCGATCCCCTGTTCGTTGTTCAGATTGTAAGACACCAAACGAAGAAATGAGGGATTACAATGAGCAGCTTCATTCCATATGTGGTTGAACAATCCAATCGCGGGGAGCGTTCCTATGATATTTACTCCCGTTTGCTGAAGGACCGAATAGTCTTCCTGGGTTCAGCCATTGACGACCAGGTCGCAAATAGCATCGTTGCCCAGCTGCTGTTCCTTGCCGCCGAAGATCCTGACAAAGAAATCAGCCTTTATATCAACTCGCCGGGAGGATCAACAACAGCGGGCTTTGCCATTTATGACACGATGCAATATATCAAGCCCGAAGTTCATACGATCTGCGTGGGTATGGCGGCTTCGTTCGCAGCTATCCTGCTGCTGTCCGGAGCAAAGGGCAAACGGTTCGCTCTTCCAAGCAGCGAGGTTATGATCCACCAGCCGCATGGCGGAGCCCAAGGTCAGGCAAGCGACATCGCAATCAGCGCAAAGAGAATCTTGAATACGAGAGCAAGGCTTAACCAGATTGCTGCCGACCGCACGGGCCAGCCTCTTGAGAAGATCGAAAAGGATATGGACCGCGACTACTTCCTCTCCGCTCAGGAAGCTCTGGAATACGGCATTATCGACCAAGTCGTGCATACGGTTTAACGCTCCAAATTAATAAAGCTGCCTGCAATGGGCAGCTTTTAATTATGATCATGGAGCAGTGCCTACGCTTGACACATACCAGAATGGTCCGGCTTTTTTCAGATAAAATACGCTTACATCATCGTCTTTGAAGTTTGATAGCTTTCACCCCTTAGTTGTTCACTTTATGCCACTTCATGATAAACACGGCTCCTATGATCGCAATCGATACAACCAAAAATATGGTTCCGAGCTTGTCATGCCCGGTCACAAATAATGCTGCAGAAGCAACAAGGAATACGACAAGCTTTAATGCTGTTCTGACCGGATACGTGAAGATCGGCACGGATGCTTTCGGGGATAAGAATAAACCCCATAGAATCGCAACAGCAAGCGGTGCAGCCACCGCCAACAGGATTCTGAACACTTCGGCCGAGCGAAGCTGATAGCCCCAATAACCAAACACGACTAAGGCAGCGAGCTCCAGAACAAAAAATAGCGTTAGAATCAGTGCTTTCATGTGAGTCCTCCATCTTCATGCTTACAGCCAACAAAAAGCCGCGAATTCGCGGCTTCCGTCTTGTGATTTGTTATCAAGCGTCGCTTTGATAATAAGTGGATTTGTACTTTTCCCTCAATATTTAACGCCGTTAACTTCCTTCTCCATACACACTAAGACATAAGTATTTAATGATGTTAATTAGTTTCGATTGCCTTGCTTTTTACTTTAGTTAAAAAATGATTTTCACATATAATTAACATGGTTAAATTAGTACAATGGGAGAGCAAAACGCTCATAGACTTAAACGGCGAAGAAGTTGAATTCGCCGCTGTCAAACACATGCTCCGCGTCATTCTTTTCAAATGTGCTTACCAGATGCTCGAACCATTGCGTATAGTTTATCGCTGCAATATCTCTTTCTCCCGAATCATGCCACATTGTAATGATTTGACCACGGCTGCCGCCATGGGCTGGTGATAGATCTATGCAATGATGATTTCCGCTGCCATCATACGTTAGAGGAAGCCAAGCTGGCTGCCACCATACATTCGCGACGCCGTCTTGAGCTTCAATGGCCCAGTCTTCAAACGAACCCGAATCATAAAGATCCTTCCAGACTTGCCATTCCTCTAAGATACGCTCAGTGGAAAGCAGCTCCCATCCTGCAATCAACCACTGAGAATCCCCTGACTGTCCATTATGAATGCGCAATGATTCCTTCAGCTCACTTGGGAGCTCAAAGCCTACAGCCTCTTCTAAATGCGAAATTTCGGACTCGCTGGCCCCTGGATGGAGATCCGTCAATACTTCCGGAGCATTCTCCTTCAGCCAAGTCTCCATTCTGTCCCACAATCGTTTCATCGAATACGCTCCTTGTCCCCTATTAGAATCTTCTGTTCCTCTTCTCATCCAGATGAATATCCAGTGCCTCTATACCTCGAATCATTAGTTTAATTAAGAGATAAAGAGCGTATAATCCCATCAAAATAAATAACCCGTATACAATAATCATGATCATTGGCAATACCGAAAATACAGAAACGGAAGTTTCCATCATTCTTATATCCCTCCCATCCGAAATAACTTGTGCAGTCCATCCATGATAACATAAATTAGGATAATTTTTCCTCTTGGATTTTAATCAAAACAAAGTCCCTCCCCAACTTGGAGAGGGACTAATGCTTCTTCACCTCGGCAGCATGGATTTGAAGCATCAAGTAACAATGGTGCCGCCGTTAACGAAGTAGATTTGTCCGGATATGTACGAGGAATCATCGGATGCCAGCAGGACATACGTGGGAGCAAGCTCAAAGGGCTGACCGGAACGCCCTAACGGTACATCGGTGCCAAATGTCATTACTTCTTCTGCCGTAAAGGCTGAAGGAATTAACGGCGTCCAGGTTGGTCGCGGCGATCATAAATACGAATAACGGCTTCATCATGGTGACGGAACAATCAAGCCGACGGTAAATAGACCAAACACGATCATGCCGATTTTTCCGCCCAGCCTGAAGATCGCAAATGAAATCAGAGTACTAAGCAGAAGCTCCAGCACCACGGTGCCCAGAGTGACTTGCACGCTGTTGAAGAAAATACTCCACGTCCGTGGCGCAAGGTCTCGGATATCGCTATCCCGATTATGACAACGCCATTACGAGATATACGGCAAGCATTTATGATTCTATAATCTAACGAAAATAGCCGCTTCAAGTGAGGCAGCTATTTCTTGTTCCCTCCTATCACTCCCAAAGAAAAATAAAACGCCGCCTTCCCGTCCTCTGCCTCGTGGCCATAAGCTGCTCCATGCTTCTGCAGAATGGAAGCGGTGATGGACAAACCTAACCCCGTCCCGCTCAGCTGTTTACTGCGCGATTCTTCCATCACGAAGAACGGCTCCCACACCTGATCCCACTTGGCTTTATTACGCGTGTCCGCATTGTTTGCGATCCGGAAGTGTACGGCATCCGAGCGAACCTCCGCTGACACGCGCACCTCGTTTCCTTCCGAATATTTCAAAGCGTTCGAGAGCAGATTGCGCAGCACGGATTCAAGCTTGCGTCCGTCAGCCATGACCCAAACCTGCGGAGGCAGCGCGTCTTCCACGATCAACTCCATATTCCTGTGACGAAAGGCTGTGCGATAATCCTCTACCGTTGCGCTCAGAAGCTGATGGAGTTCGGTTGGAGCCAGCTCATAAACCTCCGTCTGAAGCCTCGACAGCTCCAGAAGCTGATCGATCATCCCGGCCATCTGTTTAGTCTGGCGCCCGATCACCTCCGCATAGGTTCCGTCATCCATCCCATCCTGTGTCTTTTAATTTATCGCTCATTTTATTTATGCTCGCAGCGAGCGATTCAATCTCGTCTCCGGTACGAATATCGGCATGAGTGAAGGATAAATCGGCAATGGATTTGGCTGTGTCGTTCAGCTTGGCCAACGGCTTAACAATCCTCGCCGTATACAAGGACGCTAGGAGAATAAGCAGCAGCAGCATGCTGGCCCAAATATACAGATTGAACCGGTTTACTATACCAATCGTCTCCTTTGAATAGGAGATCGATTCTCCAACCGCGAGTACCCTGCCTTCCGATGGCAGAAAATTTACCAGAAAGCTGGATTTGAGCTTGGATTGGTCAAACAGCTTATTGACGCGCTTTCCTTGTCGCAGCAGCCCTACATTTTCATCGTTTAGCCAAAACTTGTTTAACGTGATCCCTTTCCGGTTCAGCTGTAACAGGAGCCGGTCATTTAGATCGTCCACGCTCTGCAACAATGCGGCATAGACGATCGTAACGTCATTATGCTGCTCCATCCTCGGGATCTGCACATCCAACTCGCTGACCGGCATTCCTGACAGTTCGGCGGTAAGTGCCGCCAGCTTTTCCTTCTTCTGATATAAGAAATATTTCGGCAGAAAATAAGTATTCATCGCAAAGGTTAATAGAAATACCACGATTAGCGCCAAGGTAATCTGCGTGATCAGCTTTGAAGTCAGCTTACTCATCCAGGCCGACCTCTAGACTATAACCCAATCCACGGTACGTTTTGATTCGAGAGTCCCCGATCTTCTCCCTAAGCCTGCGAATATGAGTATCCACCGTCCGGTCATCTCCGAAATAATCAAATCCCCAGACCTGATCCAGAAGCATCTTCCGGGTAACAATCTGCCCCTTATTCAGAATCAAATATTTCATGAGCTGAAATTCCTTCGAGGTTGCCTGAATATCCTTGCCGTCACGGTAAACCTTCAGTGCATTCATATCAACAAGCAGATCGCCTTCCCGCATTTGAGAATTCCAGTTCATGAGCTTGCAGACCCGGACAAGCAGCACTCTCGGATCAAACGGCTTGCGCATATACTCATCCGCACCGGCGTTTAAAGCGTACAACTCATCCTCCGGCTCGCCCTTGGCCGTTAATAACAACACCTTCGCCCGGCTGACCTTCTTGATTTCCTTGCATACCTCCACTCCGTTCAGCTTGGGCATCATCCAATCCAATACGGCAATATCAATCTTATGTTCGTAAAACAATTCCATTGCCTGCTCCCCATCACCGGCCGTCAGAACGTTAAATCCGTCCTTCACAAAATAACTATTTAATATTTGCAGCATCATCGGCTCATCATCTGCCAGCAGCAAGTTCATACGTCACCAACCTTCTTTCCTTCAGTTTTACCAAATCGGGGGCTTAGATTTCTACTAAATAAAAATCAGGTGACGCCAATGTGACGATTGCAAATGAAAAAAGATTGGCACATTCATGTAACATTATTGTCTTACAATGACCTCGATTTCAATTTCAGAAATGGAGGAATTCAAAGCATGAAACCCAAAGGAGCAGAGGCTGAGCGGATGCTGTATGAGCTTTTGTACAACGCTCCTCCTTTGTATCATCTGGACCGGGACGCGTGGACGAAGCAGAAAGCAAGCATTACCGGTTTCCTTAAGGTGTGGTCTCCCTTCCATAGCAAAGCGGTCAAGCAGGAATTGACGACATTCTCGATTCTGTCGGATGACCAAATGGTACAAAGCGCGCAATACGGAGACAAGCTGAAGGTCATTGTGAATTTCTCCGGCCGCGATGTAACCCTCCAGGACGGTCAGTCCGTGAAAGCCAAGTCAGCCGTTATTATCGAGGAGAAACGCACTCTGTTTGACGCAGAGGCGAACGCCAAGCTGCTTGCAACAAGTTAAATCACGCAAAAAAAAGCTGGCTCCGATAAGGACCAGCTTTCACTATTACAAAGCGCCAACTACCCGGTGAGGAACGTACAGCTCCTCCAAGTAGTTCACTTCATCCGCGGTTAAGGTCAGCTCGAGAGATCCGATTGTTTCTTCAAGCTGCGCCATGCTCGTAACTCCGATAATGGGAGAGGTCACCGGTTCTTTTTGCAAGAGCCATGCCAAAGCGACCTGCACGCGAGGAACGCCGTGTTTCTCCGCAATGACTGCAACCCGTTCCGCGATCAAACGGTCATGCTCGGCTGTTGCATCGTATTTCATCTTCTGAGCCTGATCCGTTTCGGAACGATTCGTTACCGTCCCCCAATCGCGAACCAATCTGCCGGAAGCGAGCGGGCTGTAAGGAATGACGCCGATTTTTTCTTCCCTGCACAGCGGCATCATCTCCCTCTCCTCTTCCCGGTACATCAGATTGAGATGGTTCTGCATGGCCACAAACCGGGTCCAGCCATTTTGTTCCGCGACATGCAGCGCCTTCTGGAACTGCCAGGCATACATGGCGGAAGCTCCTATGTATCTTGCTTTACCCGCCTTCACTACATCATGCAGCGCTTCCATGGTTTCTTCGATCGGCGTATTGTAATCCCAGCGGTGAATTTGGTACAGATCCACGTAATCGGTTCCCAGTCTCTTCAGACTGTTATCAATCTCGTTCATGATGGCTTTGCGGGAAAGACCCGCTCCATTGGGACCGGGCTGCATGCGGAAGAACACCTTCGTAGCAATAACGATTTCATCCCGGTTAGCGTAATCCTTCAAGGCTCGTCCCATAATCTCTTCGCTGGCACCCGTTGAATAAATATTCGCGGTATCAAAGAAGTTGATCCCCAAATCCAGCGCTTTCTTAATAATGGGACGGCTATTCTCTTCATCAAGTATCCACGGATGATTCCAACGCTCGACTTCGCCAAAGCTCATACAGCCAAGACAGAGGCGGGAAACATCCAGACCTGTATTTCCAAGCTTTACATATTCCATTTGATAGATCCCCTACTTTCCGTTTGATAAAACCATTATTGCATTTGGAGTTAACTCCAAGTCAAGTCAAAGTCTTACTCCCATGTTTGGTCTAGCTTATCGGAATAGAATTGAATGGCTCTTTGATAAGCCTGAATGCCTTTATCCTGACTGGTCTCCGCTAATTGCTTCAGCAATATTTCCATAGCCGAGCCATGCTCCTTCAGATTATAAAGCACCATGGCATAGAACACCCGAAACTCTCTATTATCCGGATAAATGCTGATCGCTTCCACGAAAATCGCCTTTGCTTCTTCATACCTGCCTAATGTACGATACGTGCTCCCCAGCCCCAAATAAGCTCCTTCTCGATCCTCGCCGGTTAACCCAAGCTCCAACGCTTTGGCATAAAAGGGGACGGCCTCCTTCTCCAATCCCATTGCATCATGCACCCAGGCACATTGGTACCATACCGACGGGTTTTGCGGATAAAGCTCCGTTAAACTCAGCAAGTTTGACCGGGCTTCCTCTAATTGACCGGATTCTCTTAATTTTATCGCTTTTTCCAGTTCGTCCATGATGATTACTCCTTCATATTCATTTCTCCTCCGGCAGCTTGTTCGCATGCTTTTCCAATCGATGAATACACTTTAATATTCGAGCGAATTCTCAGGAGGAAAGTATGTCACAACCTAAATCTTCATTCGTGAAAGGTACGTTGGTTCTGTCGGCCGCCGCTTTTATCAACCGGATTCTCGGTTTCATTAGCGGTATGTACATCGCCCGCGCTCTTGGCGCGGAAGGCATCGGATTGTTAATGATGGCTCATCCCCTTGTTCCGCTGGTCATAACCATTACGGAGCTGGGTCTGCCAGTCGCCATTTCCAAATTGGTTGCAGAAGCAAACGAACAAGGAGACCGGGCCAAAATCAGGCGGATTCTGCACGTATCTCTCGCGATCACGTCCGTGTTAAGCATCTCGCTCACCACGTTCTCGCTGATGGGCTCCGAATGGATTGCTTCCATCCTGCTAAGCGACCAGCGTGCCTACTACGCGATGCTGGCGATTACGCCCATTGCGCCAATTGTGGCGATTTCGGCGGTTCTGAAGGGCTACTTCCGGGGCATGCAGCAGATGAAGGCTATTGCGGCGTCCGATGTCCTCGAACATACGGTGCAGATTGCCTGTGTATTGGCACTCGTTAACCTGCTGCTTCCTTATGGCGTGGCGTATGCAGCTGCCGGTGCCATGGCCGCCTCCGTCGTAAGCGAAGTGATCAGCCTCCTCTTCCTCGCTGTCAGCTACAAGCTGTATGGAGAACGGAAGGTCGCGGGCGAAACATGGAAAAGCCACCTCAAGCACGGGAGAAGCACGCTTACCGAGCTGCTCAATCTCGGATTGCCAACGGCGGGTCAAGGCGTCTTTCACTCGCTGTACAGCGCTTTTCAGCCCTTGCTTATCACATCAAGTCTAGCGCTGGCCGGAATCAGCACAGCTATGGCAACAAAGCAATTTGGCCTGCTGGCCGGTTATGCCTTTCCGCTTCTGTTCATGCCCAGCTTTATTACAAATTCGCTATCCACCGCTCTCGTCCCTGCGATCAGCGAGGCGGCTGTCAGCAAGAATAGTCTGCTAATTCATGAACGGATGAATCAGGCGATGATTGTTGGTCTCTTAATCGGAGCGCCGGCAACCGTCATTCTATTTCAATGGGCTACACCGCTGACATCGGTCATTTACGGAGCGCCCGATGCGGGGATGCTGCTCCAAATCTTGGCGCCTATGTTCTTCTTTCATTACTTTGACGCACCGCTGCATGCCATCCTTCTCGGACTTGGCCGGACAAATGCCGCCTTGTGGAACTTTGTCATATCTACGGCCTTCAAGGCCGTATCGATCTTCGTATTTGGCAGTCAATTCGGCATTGTTGGCGTGGCGTTTGGCATCGGGATCGGCATGGTCCTGCAGATGCTGCTGAACTTTTTCTCCATCTCCAGCTCAATCGGGTTTTATTGGCGGGTTGAGCCTTACATCAAGGTCGGGTTTTGCATGGTACTGATGGCCCTCTGCGGCCGCTGGTCCATGGAATTCTTCTCGTATGAAGGCTGGACCATGTTATGGAGCATGGTAGCCTCCATTGCCGTATCCACGCTGTTCTATTTTATCACCCTCATGCTGACCAATACGATTAATTGGAAAAGCTTCCGTCGCACGATTCCATTACCATAATAATATTTATGTTAACTATCTGAAAAAGCACGAAAAAGCCTGCAGCTGATATGCAGGCTTTTTGGCTTCCTATGACCATCAGAGTACAACGACAAGAAATTTCGAATAATGAGCTCATGCAAAAAAAAAACGGTTCGGTGCACGCCACCCGTTTTTCTAAAATAGTTACTTCATTAGAATCCGTAAACACGACAAAAGAAAGATTTAATTAATTCGGAAACCGTCCAACTCTCTTCTTCAAGGACAAAGTGTCCTCCGCACAACAACTCGAGTTCGGCGCAAGTCAATTCTCGCGCTAGTGCGTACGCCCCGGCCAGAGTGAAATTAAAATCGTTTTTACCCCAGGCTATTAAGGTCGGAGGCTGATGGGTACGTAAGTACTGCTGCCATATCGGATATTGTTCCACATTATGCCGGTAATCATAACCTAGTACCAGCTGAATTGCAGCATTTCCCGGCCGATCGAGGAAGTACTGGTCCATCGTATACCCATCCGGACTTATTCTGAAAGGGTTACAAACACCGTAAACATATTGTTTCTTTGTAAATTCTGCTTCGACAAGCGTGGCAAACACCACTTGATTTTCAGGACTCGGATCCACCCAAAGTGCCTTAAACCTATCAAATGGTTGTCCAAGACCTACCTCATGCGCAACAGCATTCTGGATAACGAAACCCAAAACACGTTCTGGATTCCGAACGGCAATCCTGAACCCAATGGGGCATACAAGATATAGCAAGGGATGCAGAGTTGATTAATCAATTGTTCAATGATCAAAGAAAGATGTTCGAAAGTATACGAGAAGTCGTTAACTAACGGCATACTGCTGTTTCCGTACCCTGGATAATCCGGCGCAATCACATAATAACGATCAGCCAGTAGCGGAATCAAATCACGGAACATGTGGGAGGATGAACGATGTGCCCAATTATGACCCTGAAGGTTGCCCGTAGAACGATAACATGAAAACGGCATATCATTGTCGAAGCTTTACAAAAGGAACTGCCTGACCTCATACAATACACTGTTGCGGAGGAGACCTCCAGTCGTTTTTGATCCAGGAAGTGTGTATGGTTCTGATCCAGGCTTTGTGAGGTTTACATTTGCGAGAGCAAAAACGGAGGATATTAGAAGGAGGATTACCTTATTTGGTGATGCGGTAAAGCGATTTCCCATATTATAGGACTTGCCCTATCGCCGGGAGAACCGTATCATAAGTTAATTGCTTTTATTCAAAGAATAAGAAGAGCAGGAAGGATGACTGATATCATGAACATTAGTGAAAAACAGATCGTCGTATCCTTGGAACCCGAATATGAAACTGAATATTTGAAGCTGCTGAATGATTACTTTACAGCTTCTGAGCGAAATAGCCGGGCCTCCTCCATTCATGAAAAAAAACAGCTCATGGCGATTAAAGAGCAAATGGCGATTATGTGCAACCAGAATGCGCAAAAATTGAACATGCTAAAGTCCATCATCCGGGATGTGAGTGACAAAAGGGAAAAGGCGGTCGTCATCTCCAAATCCACTATCGTCACCGCCTTGTTATTTGAGGAGCTTTCTACGGACGAGGACATCAAAGGCGTTTTTATTATTACGACACAGCTGTCCATTCATGAGCTCAATGCGTTGATTGACAGATTTAATAAAAGCCCGGATTCCACCGTTCTGCTTATAACGGATTCCGTCAACGCCGGTCTCGACGTTACGGCGGCAAATCATCTGGTGCACTATGATTATCCGGCACGTTACTCTGATATTCTGCAGCGCAACAAACGTATATCGAGACAAACTTCCTATCATGAAGAAGCCACCATATATTATCTTCTAACTTCAGGCAAAATTGACGAGTTCGAATATCTGGAATGCCAGAACCCATAATGACTACAAACCTGCCGTCCGGGGGCGGCAGGTAGCGGGCAGTTCCAAGCTGCCCCATAATATGGGTACTATGTATGCTTTACTTATTTATTAAATTTGTCACCATTCTGCTTACTGTCCTTTGATCGATAAAAGGAGCAAGACTTATCAGCAGATCCTGGCTAAGATGTTCAGCTTCGACTCCGCCAATCAATTTTTCGAGATGTTCTCGATCCAGAAAAGGTGCGAGGCTTACGATCCGGTCAGCATCAAGGCTGCCTTCTCTAACTCGGTCTACCAAATTACTTAATGTCTCTCTGCTGATAAAAGGAGCTAGTCCTTGAACAGAATGCCAGGTTAGGCTACCCGCTCCCGTTTGTAGTACTAAGCGGTCTATATGCTCTCTTCCAAGAAACGGGGCAATTCCAACAAGATTATGCACGTAAAAGGAATCATCAATCGATCTGTCAACTAGTCTACTTAAGGTGTTGCTGCTGACGAATGGAGCGAGCCCGGCAATGGCATTCCACTCCAGTTCGCTCTCTTCTACCTGACGAACCAGATCATCCAATGTATCTGTTCCAAGGAACGGCGCCAGCCTCATGATCACGTCTAACGTAAGGACGCTGCTGACTAATCGTTCAGTAACCTTCTGCAACGTGCTTACCTTTACTAACGGCGCTACTTCTACAAGCTCTTCGAGCTCAACCTCTCCGGTATTGACCATCTCTGCAACATGTTCCGGCTTACTCTCTGCGATGTCCTCAACGATCGCTCCTAGATGCTGGTGCTCCCGACTTTCTATGTTATTTCCTGCATTTAGAATATCGTCTACCGTTTTGCCGAATATCCTTGCTACAAGCGGGAGTGTTCCAATATCCGGTAACGAGCCTCCCCGTTCCCATTTCGATACGGCTTGATGACTTACATTCAGTTGATCGGCGAGCTCCAATTGCGTTAGATCCTGATCCTTGCGAAGCTTTAAAATATAAGCTCCAATCTTGCGTAAGTTGAACATCGTATATCTACCTTCGACAAAACAAAATGTACAGTGCGCACTGCCCATAAACAGCATAGCATCTTCGCGAACATCATCCTTCAATCGTTGGTTGAATAATCACTTCCGCGTAATTCAACTGAAAGTAGAATGCTAGTTAATTTCCAACCGACGTAATTCCTGCAAACGAATAGCTGACCAGCTTTTCCGCATACTCGTCGTCCATCGCATCGCCTAGTACCAGCAACCGATAGAAGATTGGACCATACAGGAGGCCAATGCTTAATTCGATATCCAAGCCCTCTTTTAATTCTCCGTGCGAACACCGCGCTCCAGCAGTTGTCTCGCCTCGAGCTTGCCGCCATTTCCTTCGTGTTGACCTATCTTTTTCAAAATAATTAGACTATGGATTTCGCTCTGCTCGTGCTTGCCACGTCAAAATGGCCATCTCCGCCCATAGGGCAGAATTGGCCATTTTGAAAGTGCCTGAGCGCCCTTGCCGTTAACTGGCCTTCGCAAGTCTTGTACCCCGTAGTGACGCCACAGCGTATACGACAAGCGAGGTCCAGATGAGCGCGAAGCCGACGAGCAGTTCCGGAGAGACTACTTCTTTGAATACGAATATGCTCAATAGCAACATAATCGTTGGTCCAATGTATTGTACGAATCCAAGTGCGGATAGCGTCATCCGTGCAGCAGCCCGTGCAAAAAAGAGCAACGGCAACGCCGTAACCACGCCTGACAATAGCAGTTCGATGAACGTGGACGCGGGCAGCGTCCATGCCGTCGTCTTTCCTGCGGCGGCCATGTAGATCCAGTAGCCTAACGCGATGGGCAGGACGACAGCCGTCTCCGACAGCAAGCCTACAGAAGCGTCTTGCGCGATCTTTTTCTTCGCGAAGCCGTACAAGCCGAACGATGCGGCCAGCGAGATCGCGACCCACGGGAACCGCCCGTAGTCGATAGCGATGATAAGCACTGCGGCGCCAGCGATGGCAATCGCGAACCATTGGCCACGGTTTGGCTTCTCTCGAAGGAAGACGATCGCCAGAAGCACGTTAATCAACGGGTTCAAATAATAGCCGAGACTTGTTTCTACGACATGGCCATTGTTAACCGCCCAGATGAAGATAAGCCAATTCGCCGCGATCAGCAGTCCACTGGCAGCCAGTGGCAGCAGTAGCGCGCGGCTAGTCGCTATCCGCTTCATGTCGCCCCAGCGGCGCTGGACAGCTACAAGAATACCCATGAAGACAAACGACCAGATGACCCGATGCGACAGAATCTCTCCTGCAGGCACGTCACTAAACAGCTTCCAATATAGCGGGAGAACACCCCACATGATATACGCAATAATGGCATTGATAAGCCCGTTGTTCATAACCAATTCCCCCCTTCTTCTCTCTGATGTCTGAACGGATTATACACCTCGATTCACACTTTAACAAAGGAAATAACTGGTATTTTATCTTTCATAATGAGAAAGTAATAGGCGAATTTTCGCCATACTGAGTGTGCCCACCTTCCCTGAATATATTGATACTTTTAATAAGTATGTCGAGTAATCGTATCAATTCGATGTTCAGCTTGGTCTTGTAATCATTCCTAAAACGGCAAACCCAGATCACATGAGAGTCAATTCAAAGCTTGATTTTGTTATCAGCATGCAGATGTGGAGACTTTGAAGAATGTTAAGTCGATCCAAACTCGCCCGCAGCATACCGTGATATTCACATTGCTTCCGGTCCCGCAGAGGACTGTACTATTGTTTCCCCTTCATGATGAGATGCACATTTGAGTAAAACACAGATTTTTAATAGATAAACTAAAACAGTCGCAGAACACCAGCATAACTGCTTCTACTCTGCGACTGTTGTTATAAAGAGAGTAGCATAAGCTTGGTTTCCATCCCCTCATTAAGCTTGCGCATCAGCTTCGGACGGGATACCATAGTATTTCGTATATGGGGGATCTGATATTTTGCGCTTACAATCACTGTTGATTCCTCCACAAAATAAGTTCAAAATTTAACAACTCAACTTTCGCAACGCGAAAATTAGCTTGAGTCCCTTGTGAATGTAGGGATAATTCGCGTTTTTTCTTTCTCTAGACAAAAAAATACCTTCTTCGTTTAGTATCATGGGAGTGACTAGCAACCATGCAAACAAAGAAAGGTGTGTAATTTATGGTACACCATCGTTCCCTGTCTGACCAATCTCGTTTTTCGTCTGTTTTTACTTCTTTGAAAGTCGGCGAACTGCTTCTGGAGCTGGCATTCACAAGTCTTTAGGCCTCTCAGACGAGGCGGCCCATAGCCAGGCAAAGATGTGGTCTATCGTTTCCGTTTTGTAGAGTAATGCTATTACAAGCTGGCAGGAATGACAAGACACCATAAATAATCCCCCTTAGCCATCAAGGGGGATTAACGAAGAAGTATGATTTCTGTAAATTCATATGTAGATAATAAACCAGCGCTGCAGGAACGAAGCGGTAGAGTACGAACCACTCAGTTACCTGCTGAAATAATCCTCCAACCCATTCGCAATTGCATTGGCTGCTATTTTCTGATAGTCCGAGTCACGGACGATGGATTCATCTTTTGCGTTGGACAAGAAGCCGAGCTCTATGAGTGCGGATACCGTATCATTTTCCCGCAAAACGTGAAGATTTCCGTATGAAATCCCGTTGCTCTTCAAGCCGATGCCGTCCGCAAGCCTGTTTTCTATCGCGCGGGCCAATGGCCGATCTTTTGTATTCGAATAATAGAAGGTAAGTATGCCTGACGTGTTTTTCTCCGAAGAATTATAATGGATGCTGAAGAATGCATCCGCACCGGCCGATTCGCTTATTTTGACCCTATCGGTAAGCGCGGGCTTCTCTTCATTCTTCGTTCTTGTCATGAGGACACGCGCTCCGCGGCTGCGAAGCTCATCCTCTAGGTAGAAGGATGTGCTCAAATTAAGCTCTTTCTCAATCGTTTCATATGTAGTTCCGATCATTCCGGGATCGTCTCCGCCATGACCGGGGTCGATTACGATTACTTTTCCCTTGAGGCTCTTCGATTTTCCCGATGCAACCGCCCCCGTTTGTGTTTCTCCTTTCGCGATATAACGATCCGATACCCATCCAAGTTGCTTATCCGGGGTCTGGACCCGAACCCACCCTTCCCGGTTGTCTATTATCGTAACTGCCTCACCTTTTGTTAGATATCCCAGAATTTCATGGTTTAATCCGGCGCCTGCCCTGAGACGAAGCCTATCGGCCAGCACAGTCGCGCGGGCGGCTGCAGAGCTCTTCTGCACGCTGTCATCTTGATCTGCCGCTGATGCCGTAACGACATTGCCATCGACTTTCTTCATATAATGTCCTGCTGCCCAACCGGAGACGCGGTCCGACTTGATGCGCAGCCAGCCGTACTCTTCATCTGAAACGGTGACCATTTCGCCATTCTTCAAACCGCCTACGATCAACGATTCTCGCGATGGCTCGCTGCGGACATTCAATGAATCGGTGTATACCTTGGCCGTATAACTACCGCTTGCTTCCACCCGATTTGGTAGATAACCGGAAATACTAATCAACCCACAGATCAAAATTGCCAGGCATACAATTTTTTTCATATAAGTCTATAAGTCTCCTTTAATATTCTTAGGATATGTAGGTTTACTATTATACCTGAATTAATTAGATTCGTGCAGACCTATATTAACCATCATTCTCATGCGCCACCAGCAGTGCTCGTTGAGAATGAATTGGCTATTAAGTCCCATTCCACAGAGTTCAATAAGTCCGATAGAATAGGTTTAAATTTGTAGCAAAGGAGAAGATTACATTTTGAATAAAAGAACCACACGCAGCAGCAAACATTCCAAAGCCAAATTGGTATCTCCAAAACAAACAAATCTCATCATCTATCTGGCAATAATGATCATTCTTGTTGGCATTTGCGGAGTATTGTACGGCAAATATACGAATAAAGTTGACTCTAAACCTCCGCTAGCTGCCGAGGATGCCGAGCAAGCCACTGGGCAGAACAGAATTGGCAAGCCAGCTGATTCGGATTCCCTTAATAATGGGAATGACGGAAACGAGCTATGGGCAGATGATCCCATCCCCGCCGGAACCGTTAACAGTGAAGAAGAACAAGAGCCTGCAGAGGATTACAATGATTTTATAGAAGAACCTGCTCCTCTTGCATCCAACACACCGGTCAGAGAAAGCGATAAGCCAACGGGGACGCCTAAGCCGGCACAGACAGGCAATAAATCAACGGAAGCCCCTACTAAAACTTTGAAGCTTCCAACCACCTATGTGGTTCAAAAAGGCGATACGCTAAGATTGATAGCAGAAAAGTTCTATCAATCTAAGGAGTATTATACGCTGCTTGCAGAGTATAACCATATCTTGTTCATTAATGATATGAAAGCCGGTGATACTCTTAAGATCCCGTCCTTGTCATCAACTACCGGCTCGATAATTGGTAGCCAGCAAGGAACGAAAGACTATTCGAAAATACGCTTGCCCGTTACCTATCTAATCCAAGCAGGCGACACGCTGTCAGGAGTTTCCAGAATGTTCTACAAATCGGCGGAATATGTGGATTATATCGCGAAAGAAAATAAGCTTGATAAAAATGTAGGCTTGAAAGCTGGCACCAACATCGTCATTCCTTCCCTGAAAAACGACAAGCCGGAAGATTCCGAGACAACCGATCATACCGTAAAGAGTGGCGAGACGCTCTACAGCATCTCCAAAATCTATTACGGCTCCGACAAATATGTGATGTTCATCGCGGATTACAATCATATTGATAATATTGATGATGTGAAAGCCGGCACGGTGCTGAAAATTCCAAAGGCTTAGGTCATCGAAACCGGACAGAAAAGGCTCCGCCATAGCGGAGCCTCTGATGAGCAACATAAACTATAGTTTCACTTCAGCTTAAAGATCTGTAATCATATGAACTTCTACTAACTGGGAACATCTTCGTACGAAACCAATCGGCCGCTTGCTGGACCAACGGTGATGAATTTATCGGTGTAACATCATCGATTGGAAACCATTCATAACCATTAGAGTCTTGTCCTTCGAATTGAACCACGGAATCCCCATTTTTCCCATCGACAAACTTAGATCGACCATCCAACAGGCTAGTAAGTATACAAGTACTAGCTCCGATGTTAGAGCTAGTACTTGTATACATTAGTGCTTTTTCATCCCTTTCCTTTCAAGAATATCTATTAAGGTATTCAACCAGATATTGTAAGTATCCTGCCCACAGCTTATTGAAAAGAAATAAGAAAAGGGCGGCATTTGGGCCACCCTTGTTTTACAATATTTTCTCTACTCATGGAAATGTTGAAGCCCTATCTACTTAGATGATTTCTTTTCTCTTAAACAAATACGCGTATAAAATAAGTCCGGTTATTGCGCATAAGGCCGCGCATAATCCAATGAAGCCGTAGCCGGCCTGAAGTCCGCGAAGCAGGCTTGTTGGCGAATCTTCGCCAACCACATGCTTGACGATCTCGATAACTCCCCCGATCAGATAATTGCCGATGACACTGCCAAGCCCCATCAAGGTAACGGTAAAAGTAATGACGGTATCGCTGCCCTTCTGGTATCTTTTGGCGATAAACGCCATAACGGTAGGATAAATCATCGCAATCCCAATACCCGATGCTGCAAACAGATAGGCGGCACCTTCACCCCCGATTATAGCGGCGAAGGTGCATAAGGCCGAAAACCCGGAAAAAATAATTAGCGACAATACAAATCCTATCCGGTCCGTCAGCGGACCAAACAATAACCGGGCGAGCGCAAAGCATAAGAAGAAAATAGATAGCATCCCGGAGGCATTAACCGCCTCCCAGCCATAAGCTTTCTCCAGAAAGTTGACGAGCCATCCGCCAACGGCCAGTTCCGACACGACGCCAAACGTCAGGACCAGAACCATTAACCATAATACTTTGTCTTTCAGCAGCACTTTAAAGGAAACCCGGTCTTCGTGGGAGATATCATCCCCGGGGAAAGCACTGAACAAAGCAATAACAATGGGAATGACGGACAACATCAGCATGACCAGGTACATCCCGCGCCAGTCCAGTGTATGGCCGGCAATCGTCACCTTCATCAGTCCCGTTGCGATAAGCGGCGCGACCGTCGAGCTTAGCCCGTAAAAGCCATGCGTCATATTCATCATCGTTCCCGTGTTTTTCACAAAAATCCGGGCGCTTAGAATAGCCAGACCAATCTCCAGCATCCCGTTCCCGATATACATAAGGAAATACGAAGCCGAGAACATCGGATAGTAATGGGAAGAGAAAATCAGGATGCCGGATAAGGCCATGGAAGCAAATGCGGCAACGGTGACCCATTTAATTCCCCAAATTTTGGTCAGATAAGCCGTGAAGGAACAGGCTATCAAATAACCCAGTGCATTTAGGGATAATAAGGTGCCTAGCTGGGATTCGTTAAGCAGAAAATCGAATTGAATGCGCGGTATAGCCGGTCCTTTAATATTTTCCGAGAATCCGAAGATGATGAAACCAATAAATATGGTCGCCAGCTGCATGGCGTAAACCTTATTGATCTTGCCTATACTTTTTTCCACTCTTCATGTGCTCCTAACTGATTTATCTTATCTTTTCTGAGTGACCTGAAGCCGATAAGCGAGACTTTCCAAGGTAGCTCTCACAAGGCCCGTCATGTATTCCCGCTGGATGTTATTCTGAATGATAAGCTGCGGCATATGCTCCTTCGGAATATCCTTTAGACAACCCGAATAAAGGTCATCCAGCTGCGATTCCCGCGGAAGCTCTCCCGTGATGGCTATGGCAACCGGGTTAATAACGGCAATAATGGAGGCAAGCGTCATTACGGCCAGCCGGATAAAGCCCTCCTCGGTATGCAGCTGACGGAGCTGCTCCTCGCGCGATACGCCAAACGGCAAATAGGATACCTCCCCGCCAAATGTCGTATTGCCTGACAGGATCCGTCCGTCAACGATAAACCCGGCGCCGGGAAAATGGTTCTTCGGAAACGTCACCACGGCAAACGTCTTATCCTCTTCGAAATTTTGAAGATGGTAGAAGCCGTATACCGTCATGTTCATGTCGTTTTCAATCGTGACCGGCAGCTCGTATTTTTTTTCGAAATACGGCCCTAACGGCTGTCCTGCAAGATCCGGAACATCGCATACGCCGATAACTCCAAGGTGAACGACGCCGGGAATTCCCATGCCAATGGCTTGCACATTATCATTGTCCTGGATTAATTGCTCAATCAACCGGTGGATAACCTCCTTGTCGATATGATTCAACTGTACCGTTGTCCCGTTAACGGTCTCGCCCAGCAAATTAACAATGCTGTAGCTAATGGAATGAATGCCGCCTTCCGTCCTGACAAGAAGACAGATGATGCAGCCGAAGTTGGCGTTGTACTTGTATTGCTTGGCAGGTCTTCCGCCGTTTGGTCCATCCGGCTCCAATTCGATAATCTCGCCGATAGCAAGCAGCTCGTTCAGTATCGTCCCGCAGGTCGCAACGCTTAGCTTGGTCAAGCCCGCAATGGATGCCTTTGTCCCCGCGCCTTGAGCCTTTAGGGCATTCTTTACCAGCTCTACATTCATTTTTTTTACGTGAATGGTATTATGCGTGTAAGATGACATACTCCTACTCCTTTATTAAAACACTTTTTAAAACTATTTTAATAAGTGGAGTATAAATTCCTCGAAAGGATAAGTCAACCAGATTTATCTATTAAAAAACAAAAAAAGCCGCGTTGCAGCGGCCTTTCCTGGACATGCTTTTCATTATTCCGTTCCAATCGTAACGCCAAGCTCCCTCAATCTGCGCCGGTAAGCAATGCTGACGCGATCGCATTTGAGATGCAGCTCCGCCTGCAGATCCAGCGGAAGCAGCTCCGGCTTCTGCTCTTCGACAATCCGTTTATCCTGCTCGAGCAGCGTATTCTGGAAATCGATAAATATCTGATCCGGAATCTCCGGTGCATAGTTGCGAAGCTGCAGCATAAATGCCGTGCAAGTTGTCTCGGTCTCGGGAAGTACGATCAAGAAGAGATGAAACTCCTCGTCCGATCCTTCGCTTCGCTTCACCAGCTTCACGCAGCATGGCGTATAGATTTCATAGATATATCGGTTGTGTACACCTACCCCACGGCCGTCAGGGTCCGGCTGGTACACGATAATCTCATCGGTAACCAGCGCCCCGTCGACCTGATGCACGTTGTAATCGTTAATTTCCGCAAAAGCGCTGTCGCCTAGCAGCCCTTCGTGAACAAACATCAGATGCGATACGTCCAGAAAATTCTCAATGACGCGAGGCGCAGAGGCTTGAACCGGGTAAGGTCCCATCCAGATCGGGATAAGCTCGGCATTAACTTTACCCGCAAGCGGCGGATGCTCCTCCTTGGGCTCCCCGAGGCAAACCCATACGAAACCATGCTGCTCCTTGCAATAATAAGTCTGAGTCTTCGCTTTTAACGGAATCGCATGGGACTCCGGCAAAGACGGAATGCGGACACAACGTCCGTCGCCGTCATAGCACCAACCGTGGTAAGCACAGACGATCTGATCATTCTCCACCCTTCCAAGCGAGAGCGGAACGCCGCGGTGGATGCATAAGTCCTTCATCGCCCGGACCCCTTGCTTCGTACGGAACAATACAACCTTTTCTCCCAGTACGATCGCTTGCTTAGGCGTGCCAGTGACATCGGCGGCAAGAGCCACCGGATGCCATTCGTGTTCCAATACAGGATCTTGTCTAATCATGTCCGCACCTCCCCGCTCACCGGATTTATTGAGGAATCGTTCCTTCGATTCCTTTGACGAACCAGTTCATGTTCAAGATTTCATCAACAGTCATGGCTTTGCCTTGGGGAACCTTAGCCGTACCGGTCTGGTCGGCGATAGGTCCGGTAAATACATCGAATGCTCCGTCCAGTATCTCTTTCTTTTTCGCTTCTACCAGATCTTTAACGTCTTGAGGTACATTCTTGCCAAATGGTGCGATGTCCGTAATCCCGTCCTTCATCGAACCGAAGTAACTCTCCGACTTCCAGGTACCGTCCATAATGGCTTTCACCGTCTCCACATAATAAGGGCCCCAGTTCCACTTCGGATTGGAAATGTAATAGTCCGGTGCATATTTGCTCATATCCGAATCATTCCCGATTCCCCATACGCCGCGCTCAGCCGCTGCCTGAATGCTGGCCGGCGAATCCTGATAGGCTGCCAGCACATCCACGCCTTTATCTAACAGGCTGGTTGCAGCCTGGCGTTCCGCGGTTGGATCAAACCAAGTATTGCTCCATACGACATCCACCTTCGCATCCGGATTGACGCTTTGCACGCCAAGCGCAAACGCGTTGATCGTATAGATGACTTCCGGAATCGGATAAGCTCCGACGTAGCCGAGGTGATTGTTCTTGGTCATTTTTCCGGCAGCCATCCCCACCAGATAAGCGCTTTGATATTCTTTGCCCAGGTAGGTACCGAGGTTATCCGAGGTCTTGTAGCCGCTCGCGTGAAGGAACTTCACATCCGGGTGCTTCTGTGCCACGGCAACCATTGCATCCATATAACCAAAGCTTGTGCCAAATATAATATCATTCTTCTCGGCCAGCTCTTCGAATACGCGTTCGGCATCTGCGCCTTCCGGCACGTTCTCGACCGTTGTAGCCGTAATGCCCAGCTCCTCTTCCATCATCTTGCGTCCTTGATCATGCTCGTACGTCCACCCTCCATCACCCGGCACACCCAGATAGACAAAAGCTACTCGGGGTTTTGTTTGCTCTTCGCCCTTGTTTGCAGCCGCGGTCGCATTCGTATTCGTTGCGCTGGTATTCGTTTCCTTCGAGCATGCAGCAGTGAAAACAAGCAGAGCTGCCGTAACGACCATTATCAGCTTCTTCATTCCCAGACCCTCCCCAATATGCGAACGATTATTTCAGAAAGCTTAGAGAAAATATAGGGCATTGTTAGTATTGCGTCAATATTGCTTACACCAAGTATAGATTGCCAACTAAAAACATCGAGGTCAATTGTGCATCATGCACATCCATACAAAATTAATGTGATGTTAACTGTCACCAGAAGTCTCGAAAGGTAAAAAACGAATTAAATAGATAACGAAGAAGCCCTCGTTGCCGAGGGCTTCTTCGTTATCTTCCGATCCTTATAAACTCTTGGCTTGCTTCAAGCGATCTGCCAGCTGCTGGAGATCCATCCCCTTCAATGCGCCTTCAATTAACTCCGGCAGCCTATCCGGCGAGCATCCGAAGCAAGGAATGCCGTATTGCGACAGCTTCCTTGCGACGTCTTCATCATAAGACGGTACGCCGTCATCGGATAAAGCCAAGAGGCAGACCGTTCGGACACCGGATTCATGCATGTCTCTTAATCTGCGGATCATTTCCGTCCGGTTGCCGCCTTCGTACAAATCCGACACCAGCAGGAAAATCGTCTTCCTCGGCTCGGCAACAAATGATTCGCAATAGGCAATAGACTTGTTAATATCCGTGCCGCCGCCCAATTGAATGCCAAACAGAAGATCCACCGGATCGTTCTGGCAGGCTTCGCTTAAATCTACGACCTCGGTGTCAAATGCCACAACATGGGTATCCAGCGAGGGCATACTGGCGAAGATCGATCCTACAATAGAGGCATAGATAACGGAATTGGCCATCGACCCGCTCTGGTCAATATCCAGAATGACGGTCCATTCCTTGCTTTTGCGTACCCGGTCGAAGAAGTAGACTCTCTCCGGAATCAGAAGCTTGCGCTCCGTGTCGTAATGCTTCAAGTTGCTGCGAATGGTCTTATCCCAATCGAGTCCCGACAAGGAAGGCAGCGGCGAATGCTTCCTGCGGTTAAGCGCTCCGGTTACGGCGCGGGTAAGATCGCTGGCCAGCCTCCGGACAATCTCGTCCACCACTTCCCGCACAAGGGTACGCGCGGTTTCTTTGGTTCGTTCCGGAATTTGCCCGCGAAGCGACATAAGGGTCGCAACCATTCCAATATCGGGCTTTACCTGAGACAGCAGCTCCGGCTCGAATAACAGCTTCGTCAACCCTTTGCGCTGAACGGCGTCCGCTTGAATGACCGATACAATGTCGGACGGGAAAAAGGAACGCACATCGCCAAGCCACTTCGCCAATTTGGGTGTGGAAGCGCCAAGTCCCGCCGATCTTGATCCTCTGCCAACTATCCCGGTCCCGGTACCGCCTCCGTCAATTCCCGAGGTACCGTCATAGATAGCCGCCAATGCCTCATCCATCAATCGTCCTTCTTCGTCCAGCAGGCCGGAATGAGTCCCGAGCCTGCTGGCCCCTTGCAGCTTCTCTTCCGCGGCGGCTCCAAGAATCAAGCGCCACCGCTTTACAAGTTCCGGATCCATCGTTGTCATAGGCTACAGATCTCCAAAGTCAAAATCATTAAGTTCATCCAGCATCTCCTTCTCTTCCTCATTAAGCGAACGCTGCAGCTCCTCGCCCGATGCTTCCGATCCCGTACCCCAAATATCTCCGAGCAGTTCGGCAATGGCTGCTTTCTCCCGCGGTTCAAAGCTGGCAAACGACCTTCTCAAAAAGACAAGCGATCGTTTGAAAGGCTCCGGCTCAAGGGATTGGATATAAGCGTCCAATTGCTTCCATAGATAATCCCGGGATAACAGCGCATAACGGTTGCGCAGGGATAACCCCTCAAACCAGCCTGCGCCAAGGTCGGCAGGGATACCGGGAGACAACCGTCGGGAGACCTCGCGCGCGCATTCTTCTTCACTGGCAGCATTTCGTTCAAGCACGATGGAGAAAGCATAACCGGACAGCTTGGCATTGCGGTCATCGCGGGAAGCAAGATCATTGAGCTTGCTCAGCCATAGCTGCTCATCTACTTCGTTATAATGCTCCTGCGAAACGACATTCATGGCATGAATGCCGTTGATCATCCCGGATGCCGCATCATCATTGCATCCGGACGCTTCAACCAGCAGCAGACTGCCGCGAAGAAACAACTGCTTCATAATAGGCGTTAATGCCTCTGTATGAATCCGCCTTACGGAACCATACTGGAGCAGGACGGATAATTCTCGGACGGTATCCGCGATCTGAACGAAATTCCCGGCATCCACAGCAAGCCGCTGCAGAGCGGCTACCGCTTGACCTGCAACCTGGGGAAGACCGCAATTGCCGGCACGGCGAATGATTTTCGCAGCTTCCGCTATTTCCGTACAAGCGAGCAGCTCTTCATGGATGACATAAGCCGCGGCAAGCTCAATGGTCTCTCCCTTTAACGTGGATTCGACGATCTCAATCTCGGCTTCGGGAGACCATTGCAGCACCCAATGCTCCGCCCAGGTCGCATCCGCCTGACGAGTTCGCTGCCTGCGGGCAAACCGGATGCCAAGCTCCGTTAACCGGTGCAGCAGAACGGATCTGTTCAGATCCAGATAGGCTGCCTCCTCTGTCTTGACGCGCCGGTTCTCCCGCAGATCAAGCTCCAAGTCGGCCGCGACAAGCGTCTTGTACTTGTCAAGCTTTAGCCGTTTCAGCTCTCGGTTAAGATCATCCTGCACGGGGGTTTGACTCACCCCTTCAGGCAGTTGACCAATCGCCGTGCCAATATCCGTCTTGGCAAAAGCCTCCGCCACAACCGCGTATTCGCCATGCCCGAACAGAATCGTAGCTGAATCGCGCAGATCCTTCCAGGTCGGCTGAACGCCGTCATGCATGGATGCCAATGCTTCGGCAAGCCTGACGGCTTCAATGACGGATGCTGTGGAACGCCAAGCTCCCTGCTCGCGCATTCGAGCTGCAACGGAAGACAGATAGAAGGACGGGAGCTTCTCCGGCTCGCCTTGCCGCATGCATTGCCAGAGCAGCTCGAAATAAGCCGGCGCAGCGTTGCCTGCTCCATAACCGGAATGGGAGGAGAGCTTATAATACGAATAAGGCATCAAGGTCATTCTGCTTCTTACCCGCGGCAATAACGCCAGCTCCTTATCCGTCATGGGAGGAAGCTCCTCGGACATAGCCGATGTATGATGAGCCCCGGTAATGACCACGATATTGTCCGCCGCATGTCCGGCTGCGATCGTCTCCCGTATTTTGCGGCGCATATAGGCTTCGCGGATCTCGTTATACGCCGACTCATGAGGAGCTAACCGAAGCTCTTCCTCCTCCGTCAATGAACGCATTTCCGCTGAATAACGGGCAATGGCATGCCGATAGGCGCCAGGGGCAAGATTATGTTCGAAGTAACGCTCCCAGTAAGCCTCATAATCAGGCTCGCCGGACAGCTCCGCAATCCGTGCGTACAAATCTGGCCGTTTCTCTTCCGTTCCCGCTTCGGATTCATCCGAAGGAACAGACAAGCCTCTTCGCGGTTCTATCAAAGCAAGCGTGATCTCCGTAGGCAGATCAATCAGATCCACATCACATTCATTCCGATTCGCCCATAGAAGGGCTTGGTATTCCGGCGAATAATCGGCAAATGGATATAAGACGGTTCGAACCGGCAGCTGCTCTGTATAGGCAAGCAAGGCAACCGGCGGGATTACGCCGGGCGACACCAGCTGATTGGCCAGCTGAACGGCATCGCTTGGACCTTCAATCAATACCGCGGTTGGCTTAATCTCATCGAGTAAAGCAAGAAGATGATACGCACCGGCCGGCGACAAATGCCGGATGCCATAGCAATGCGGTCCCCGTGCCCCGCTCACCCATTGATCTCCGAGCATGCGCCGTACAGACTTCGCCATGAGGCCCCTCGTTTCTTCATGACGTTCTCGAGATATTCCTTCCATGCTGCACGGTCCTTCTCTTCATCCTTCACGATTGCTCCCTGCAAGCCCGCGGCCACATCCTCGTCACTAACCCGACCGTCGCCAAAGCTTCCGGCCAGCGCCATACTGCCGGTTAGCAGAGAGATGGCTTCTGCCGTCGAGATTACTCCGGTTGGCGCCTTTACTTTATCCTTGCCATCCAGCGTCAATCCGCTTCTAAGCTCCCGGAATATCGTGACGACCTTGCGTACGGTCTCTTCATCCGGAAGAGCCGATCTTAGCTGATAGCTTGCGGAAATCTCCCCAACGCGCCGGCGGACGATATCAATCTCCGTCTCGATGCTGGACGGTGCCGGAAGAACGATAATGTTGAATCTGCGTTTCAGCGCCGCGGACATCTCGTTTACTCCACGGTCACGCGTGTTGGCCGTTGCGATAATCGAGAAGCCGCGGTCTGCCGCCGCTTCGCGGTTCAGCTCGGGAATCGCGATCGTCTTCTCCGATAGAATGGAAATAAGCGCATCCTGCACTTCCGAAGCACAGCGGGATATCTCCTCAAACCTCGCGATTCCGCCGCTTTCCATCGCCCGGAAGATAGGGCTTCGAATGAGCGCCTGCTCGGAAGGTCCTTGGGCCAGCAGCATCGCATAGTTCCAGGAATAACGGACATGCTCCTCGCTTGTGCCGGCAGTACCTTGTATCACCTTCGAGGAATCGCCGTGGATCGCAGCCGTTAAGTTCTCCGACAGCCACGATTTCGCAGTGCCCGGTTCTCCGATAAGCAGCAGCGCCCGGTCTGTCAGAAGCGTTGCGATCGCCATTTCAACCAGCCTTCTGTTGCCGATATATTTAGGCGTAATTACCGTATTTCCCGCTTTTCCTCCTGTTATGAAGGTCAGTACCGCTTTGGGCGAAAGCTGCCAGCCGGCAGGTCTTTCCGCTTTGTCGTTCTCCTTCAACGCCTCAAGCTCCTTGGCATACAGCTTCTCGGCAGGCAATCTTAGGACATCTTGCTTTTGATCCATCTCCAAACGCTCCTTCCGCTCTCTTCATTCAATTCATCGGGCTTCTGCTCCACTGCCTCAATGATAGCCACAACCTCATTGCGCACGGATTCGTAAGTAACCTTTTCTGCAAAAGCACGCAAGCGTTCCGCGTAAGCTTTGGGCATATAAGCAAGCAACCGAGCATGCTGCCAGCTCAAGTAGTACATATTGCGCACGGACCCTTTCTCCAAAATATCCATAAACCGTTCAGGAGCATCTTTGTAGCGGATCCGGAACAGCGTGAGCAGAATCTCGAGAACATTCCAATCATTCAATCTGGCCGCTTGCAGCTTAGCCGTTAAGTAGTCCGTAATCTCCCGGTCTGGCCGCTGAGCAAAGAGGCTGACCAGCTCCGTCTGCTCGAGACGAATAAACTGCTGAATCCACCTGGAATCCCATTGCCGTTCCTGTACGGCACCGTAACCTTCATATTCCTCTTCGGATCTGGACTGCGCTTCGGCCAGCTCCTTGATCGCCATAAGCAGCTGCTTCGCCGCTCTGGATTTCCCGTTGCCAAGCACATCAACAAATCGGTTATACACATTCTCCGGTGACAAAAGCTTAAAGGCGGCACGGAATCCGTAGCGGATGAACGGCCCCTTATAGTTATCGCTGAGCTCGATAGCGAAATGATCGGCTTCTTCCCAATCCAGTTCAAGCAGCAGCTCCGCCGCGGATTCCTGAACATTTTCCGTCTCCTGCACGAGGAAGCCCTTTGTGGTTAATAGCGTTCTAATGAAGGAATACGCTTCTTGCGCCGTCTGGCTGCCCGAGCCTTCCAAGCAGCGAATAACGGTTGCAATCTGTTCGACGGATTCCGTTCTCGCGGTTCCTTCCTGAGCGGAATATCGCTGCAACGCTTCTCCGCCAAAGACAATGAGACGACTGAGCAGTACGGAAGAAGCACATTGCTGAATAGGCTCGACGGCAATCTCGCGATCCTTTGATACTGCCGCTTCATATAGCCGCTGCTCTGCGGCGCTGGTTCCAAGCTTGGCTAGCGAGAAATACGCCGCTGAACGGACCTCCTTGCGTCTTTCCAGACTAAGCTCCAAGAGCAGCGATTCCTGCTCCGGGTATTCTCCCAGAATGGTGATTGCCGCGATCTTGATTTCGGGCGCCCCGCCGACGGCAGCCTCCGTAACAAGCTCAATCATGGAGCTTCGAAGCTGTTGATGAAGCAGCAGAAGTCTTCTCCCGTCGCCTTTGCCGCCTTGCAGATTAAGCTGATTTCTTAGGACAGGTACAGCTGCCTCACCAAACGCTGGGATCAGGTTGTTTTGTACAAAGTCCGGAATCTCGGCATAGCTGTCGTCAAGCGCCGAGCATACAGCGGGAAGAGCACGCAGGTCCAGAAAGCTGCCGTCCTCGAAGGATGTTCGGATCTGCTCCAGCCGTCCTTGGCCTTTGGTTGTCAACGCTTCGATAAACGGATGCAGCTTGCGGTATGTACTCTCCGTCTTGAGTCCAATTCCGCTGCCTTGCACGCGAATCGCTTCGCCTTCCGTCTCCGTTTTACCCTGGGTATACAGAATGGCACTCAGCAGCGTGGACAGCTCGAGCAGCTTAACTGCGCTCTCTTCACGATTCGCGCCTAACAATTCTTCCACCGCGCCAGCAAGACGCTTGAACACCGGAGAGGATTCTCCCAGCTTCTGAATGGAAGGCAGCAGCTTGGTCAACCGCAAATCACCCGCAGCCATTGCGCTTCCGGCAATGAACAGGCGCCGCGACTCCTGCTGCAGATTAGATAAGATCTCTACGCTCATATCGGTTCTCCTCTAGTACAGCAGCCGTATAATACGGCTATCCGTAACCATGCTCATTAATTGCGCGCTTAACCGGTTATCATCAAGATGATGGCGGAACATGACTAATGCAGCCTGATCCTTCAGCTCTTCCTCGCCTAGCAGAGAGACCAGCGCTGTCGTCGTCCGTCCGTTCCCTTGGAAATCCTCCAGCTGAAGCTGCTTGCCGGCCCGGTCTCGAAGAACAAGCTTACCGTCTATTTGCTCAATGGATTGAAAAGCAACCAGCATGACGGGACTTTTATCGGCTAACGGATTCTTGATAACATTTTTTACTTGTTTGATTACATCGGGGAAAGAGGCTGCAGCCAAGGACTTTATCTTTGCGTAATCTGACTCCCCCGGCTCCCGGAATGTCGCATTCTCCCAACGCACTCTCGGATTAAGCTCGCCAGGATAGAGGAATAGCTCCTCGGTCTTGACGACAGCATGAAAGGTATCTTCCTCCCGCAGCGCCCGTGCTGCGCGGAACGGCCTAAGATGCCGGGTCACGCGGATATGGCCGGTGCCAAGATCAATCCACCACCCCGTATCCGCGAATTCACCCCGCGCTTCATCCGTATAGCACATGAACGCAAGCTGCAGCAGCTCCGCATCCTTCTGCACCCGTCCATATTCCCGCAGCTCCGCCAGCTGCCAGGCATGACCCAACAGCTCTTCGAGGTTCGTATCCGTTTCCATCGGAGATTCCGGATCTGCAGCGCGCTGCTCCAGATAGGCTTTGCCTTTCTTGGTTAATGCTCTGAGAGCAAGAAGCTGCTCCATCGCATCCGTGTAGACCGCTTCCCTGTCGATCTCCGATTGCTGCATAATCATGACAAATTCCCTGAGACCGGCTTGAGCCCCGGGTATGTAATGGTTGCCTAACTGCTTCGCCTGCTCTTCGATCATCTGAAGAGTCTTCTTATCTACGCTTCCGAGACCGGACAATGTCAGCTGAAGCACAAGCTTCTCCAATAGGCCAAGTCCGTCAAGCTGAACCGCAATCTTTTTCACCAATGCGGATTTGTTTACCTTGCGTTTCGGTTTAACCGAATCTCCCGGATCAGCCGCTGCCGCTTCCTTCTTCTTCTCTTCCCGCTTTTCCGCTTTGTCCCGTTTATCCGCAATATCCTGCGGCATTTCCGCTGTGGCGAATGCTTTGCCTAATGCACGGGCATATAAGAGACCAAGAGCGTGCTTGCATGGAAATTGTCTGCTTGGACAGCTGCAGCGAAACACCGGACTTCCTTCATTCATGAAGTCCACCGAACACCGGTAAGGATCTTTGCCGCTTCCTTTGCATTCTCCGAACAATAGCGTTCTATCGTCGGTCTCATTCAGCAGCTGGAAGCTGTTCTTCTTCACCAGATCTCTTCCGTTCTTGATCGCTCCTGCAGTTGGCGCCAAACTGTCGACGTACGCTTCTGTTATCGTTGCCATGGTATACCCCGCATTTCATAGGAAATTCTATTAAATTCCACAACAGAATGATATTTTCCTGCCTAAATGGCATCCTTCTATCTGTATGGCAAAGGGGCGTGAATATAACCGGTTTTATGCGTAATCAAACACAAAGACCCTCCTGTCGCCAGGAGGGTCTTTGATTATTTATTTATTGGAGGCCAATGCCTTCAAACGAGGTTACCTTTTTGCCGTCCACATCAACATGAAGGTTATCTCCTTCTTGCGGGATCAAAGCCCAGATGTTTGGCAGATAACGCGGTATATTATTGCGAGAAGAAGGAATCGTAATATTATCACCGTTAAAATACATCGAAGCGGAAGACCCGCCATCCATACACATGGCATTAACGGCTCCGCGCTCATACAGCAAGTCCTGTACTTCTTTAATGCTTGCTCCTACGGAGCGAGCCTGCCGGCCGTCAATAACAACGAAAATAATGGTGCCGTCTTTCTTCTGGCCAATTGCCGTACGCGGTCCCCAGCCCCAGCCGCCATCGCCTTCGACCATCTTTTGGCCGTTTACGATGAGCTGCGGTTTGAATCCTGCAGCATATTGTACCCCAAGATTAACTAGCTCATTCGCGCTGTACTTGCCGGTAATCATCACGCCGTCTTTTGTAATTCCGGCAACAAACTCTTTTGTGTTTTTGTTCTGGCTTTTGATAACGCCATCCTCGATAACGACGCCGGTAGATGCTCCGCCGTTGCCTTGGCCGTTCAAATCGACAAAGCCACTGGCATTGATCGCGGCAAGTGCTTTCGCCCGCTTTGCAATGACAAAGATTTGTTCCCCGTGATCACTCAGCTTCGAGCTGACCAGCTTTACCCGGTTCGGATTCGAGATCGTGATGATTTTCCCTTTGTAATAATGCGTAGGATTCGTGTAGCTCTCGATCGACTCCACATGCACGTACAAATCTTTATCCGATTTTACGTTAACAAGGTCGTCTAAATCATCTTTGACTGACGCGCTATTCTCATAACTCGGATTGTTTATATTTTCCAACATGGCATCCAGTTCACTTTGCGGCAAGAAAGTAAACTTCGCCCACTGGCGATGCTGTGATGATAAGATACTCTCTGCTGCCATCGCTCGAAGCTGATATCCGGAATCCGTAAAAAACATAAAGACACCCGAAATAATCGCCCAGACGATGATAAATATGCCTACAAAACCAAAAAACTTCTTCACAAATTCCATCCTTTCTGTGCGGAATTCACTTTAAGATGAAAGCCCATTATAAGTCTAGCAGCCTAACAAATGCTATAAGCAAATATTTTCAGTTGAACCATTATGTTTTCTTCTCTATTTAATAGACGTAATGAACCGACAAAAATAATGCAGTTTCTCGCAATTTTTTTCTAATCTATTTTTTCCAGCGAAAAAAGAGTCAAAAAATGCGGTCCCTTTTAGAGACCGCTCGCTTTAAAACTATTAAACGGATGCATTACCTTAATCCTCAAACCGCAAACTAAATACACGTTGTAGACATCCCGTTCTATTAATCATGCTCCTCCAGCCACACATCCTTGAAGTCAATCCAGCCTAAAGGATTTAAGCTTACTCCCCGTACGGATGGATGCAAATAAGTACTTAGGCGTCTGTGGTGAAGGAAGCAAACCACCGCTTCTTGACGTAGGCGCTCTTCTATTTCTTTCAACAACATACGGCGCTCTTCCATCGTTTCAGCTGCTAACGCATGATCGATCCGGCTGAATACCCACGCTTTCCGTTCTGCGTCAAAAAAGTTATTCATCACGCTGTCACGATGAGCATAGGCCTCAATCTCGCAAACCTCATCCTCCGGAAATACAAGTCCGGAAATACAGAAATCGGCTAGCAACAAGCTATCGTAGGGCAGCACCTCCGTCTGGATGCCCCATTTCGCCAATCGGTCCGTCACCCAGGCGCCGTCTTCCTTGTACTTGGGATGAAAGGCAAACCGCAGCGTCTCTCCGCCATAACCGGAGTTTTGAAGCAGGCTTCGGATTTGCTCAGGCTGTACGGGTTCCAGCGAATGCGAACGGATTGCTTCCGGTCTGAAGCCAAAAGCCGGAATTGCCCGTTCTCCGCCAAGCTCCGCTATCATTTCCTCCGGGTGAACAATCAGGCGAACAGCCTGACGGAAAGCTTCAGACCGCTGCGGGCCGGCCGCTGCTAGATTCCAATTCAGAAGAACGCAGCCCTGACAGAGCTTCTCGATCTCCTGCCATTCTTCCCGCGTAGTTGTCTGATCCATTCGCATCGTATCCAGACTATGATGAACCTTCGCAAGTTTGTCGATATCCGTACTGCAAACCTCCGGCATAATCACAACTTCCACTTCATCCAGATAGGGCCTGCCTTGAAAATAATCAGCATGAGCATCCAGTCTGATTCGGCTATGCGTCCACTTCGCAAGCCGGAAGGGACCGGTCCCAATCGGTTGTTTCCAGAAATTCTCTTCTTCATTGCCTGCAAAATCGCAAGGAAGAATGCTGGCTGCCGCCGAACACATGAACCGGTCAAAGATCCGATTGACCCGGTTAAGCTTGATGCGCAGCACGCGGGGACCAATTGTCTCTATACTCGCCACTTCACGCAGCAGCCAACTGTTCGCTGTTCCCTTATGCAGCCGGTTAAGACTAAATTGCACGTCGCTAGAAGTAAGCTCCTGGCCATTATGGAACCGGACTCCCTTGCGGAGATAAAACGTCCATTCCGTAGCTGCCGGATTTGAATTCCAGGAATGGGCGAGCATCGGCACAATCTTGCCCATTTGCTCGTCGAACCGCAACAGCCGGTCGAAGACTTGGCGAATCAGGTGAGAATCGAAGGCATACAGCAGATCGGCCGGATCCAGAGTCAGAGGCGCCTTTAACACGGGAAAAACGAGGGAATCCCTGCATTGCTGACCTTCCCCTGCCCCCGCTTTTTTGTAGCCGAACTGATTATCAAGCCATTCCAGGAATTTGATCCTGGCATTCGTTCCGCTTCCGTATTGAGCGATAAGATCGAATGCGCGCTTATAATCCCCTTGTTCCGCCATATGCGTGACATACTCTAACAAATACGGCTCCTTGCCGGTATGAAATACGATTCTGGACCGATGGCCCCTGCCTACCCCGGGCAGCCATTCTATCAGCTGCTCGCTCTGAAGCTTCTTCAGAATAAGCTTGGCGTTGCGCGGCGTACAGTATAGAAGGTCGGATAATTCCTCCAAGGTAGCTTCCACAGGAACGGAGTCGCCGCCAAAACGTTCGTATAAGGTCAAATACCTCTCATCCAGAAGCATGTCTGCAGCCCTCCTATGTAGTCAATCAAGGAATATTGTTGGCGCAAGTATACACTTCTTCCACCTGTTTGGGTAGCACCAAGATCTCTTATAATTAAAGAAGCCGCAGCACCAACAATGTTGCATCGTTATCTTGTTTGCTAATCCATAACGTTGCCGCTCTCCGCCCTCTTTCGTTCCCTATAACGACTTGGAGACACGCCGTTATGCTGTTTGAACATCTTGCTGAAATGATATTCCTCATAATATCCGCATAGCTTGGCAATCTGCTTGACTGGATAGTCCGTAAAGACGAGATAACCGCAGGCTTGCTGGTTGCGGATATGATTCAACTATTCTTTTGGCCCCATGCCGGTATATTTAATAAACACCTTGCGCAGGTATGAAGGAGAAATACTGTATGCATGAGCCAGCTGTTCAATCCGCAAATTTTCTGTGAGAACGGAATTATATTCTGGAGCGAGATTCCGATCTGGGGAGCTATGCTTCCTAATGCGACTGTATGTGAACCCCTATTCCAGGAACGTGCGCTGACGATGATGAAGGAAATGGTCCATACGCACCTCCACCACCCTTCCGTTGTATTCTGGTCCGTACATAATGAGCTTGATTCCAGAACGCAAGATGCGTACGAGATGACGGAGAGAATGGTTGAACTGGTAAAAGAGCTGGATACGAGCAGATTGATCACCTATGCCACCATGCATCCGCTGGAGGATGTGCTGCTTCCGTTATTTGATGTTATCGGGATCAACAAGTATTACGGCTGGTATGAGGGCCATGTTGATGGGTTCAGAGAAATGCTTCAGAAGTTTCACGAGCGGGCCGAGCAATTGGGGGCCGGAGACAAGCCGGTGCTTATGACGGAGTTCGGCGGTGCCGGGATAGCCGGGGATGTCGGCTGGGAGCCGCGATTGTTCAGCGAAGACTATCAAGCTCATATTGTGACCGAAGCACTGGAAATATTCAGAGGGGATCTCCGAATTGGAGGCACCTACATCTGGCAGTTTGCCGATATCCGGGGCGATCTGAAGAGCAACGCCAGACATTTCCGCGACCGCGCCCGAAGCTTCAACAATAAAGGGCTGGTCAATGAATACCGCAAGCCAAAGCAATCGTTCCGAGAAGTACGCCGCATCTACCGGGCTTGGAGCGAGCAAGACCGTTAAATAAGATGCCACTTTACGCATACCGTGACAATAGGCAGCCGGTCATAATGACCGGCTGCCGCTTAGTTTTCCGAATCGATGCTTTACATTAAATAGGAGATAGCCGGATGCGAGATTAAGTTTCTGTCTCTATACAAGGATGTTATGGCATCGCTATGCTTGCTTAAGACTGCGTTTTGCAGAATGACCGGTTTAAAGCCTCTTTCACCGGCTCCGTTATAAGTGAACAAGACGCAATGTTCTGCGGCAGTTCCGGAAATAATCAATAGCTCCACGCCCTGTTCGGCCAATAGTTGATCGAGCTCCGTTTGCCAAAACGCGTTTGAGAATTGTTTGGTTACAACAAGGTCCGTATCCTTCATTTGAACCTCTGGAATGGTTGTAAATGAATCTTTATTTAACTCTGAAATCCCTTCTACGTCCTGAACGTGAATGATTACTTGATTTTTGGATCGGAGGATGTCCGATACATAATTGATATACTCGCAAGCGCGATCAATAGCTTTCTTGTCGATATCCTGTAAGTGTACGGCTTGCATGTCAATAATTAAAAATCCAATTTTCATTAATGTTTCTCCTTTTCAAATTGATATTGAATTTCGCGGCTAATCCAAAACCGTATCAGCAGCTTGTTTCGCAAACGCAGCATAAGCTTCGATCCGGTCCGGGCATTGGTCTATTGCCCACCTGAGAGTATCGAAGGCCTTTAATAGCAGCAAATGCCACATAGCTGTAAGATCTGTTTTGTTTAATCCGTACCCGTCTAGAAAAGCATGGAATTCCTCTATATTGGGTCCTTCTATTAGCCCTAGCATCTGGCAATGCATCACTTGAGCGACGGTTCCGTGCGGTACAGCGCTCACTTCCGAATTGCACCAGTCCAATAAGATAACTTCGTCTGCGTGATTGATTATCGTATTTTTCAAAGAGATATCGCC
Source organism: Paenibacillus glycanilyticus (assembly GCF_023715145.1). Taxonomy (GTDB): domain Bacteria; phylum Bacillota; class Bacilli; order Paenibacillales; family Paenibacillaceae; genus Pristimantibacillus; species Pristimantibacillus glycanilyticus_A. The sequence goes on from NZ_JAMBNP010000004.1 coordinate 325,246, forward strand.
ATGATTTAAACCGAAACGGAACGTATCTTTCTTCAAATTCTCAAACAGGCTTCTTACCTGCCGAGAATCGTTCGGTGTTATAACGCCAAGCTGTATCAAAGGATCATGCTCCGTCAAACTATCTATGTTGTACTGCACATACCCTAGCCAGCTTCCGTCAGATCCTGCATGCGGAGGAGATTGAAACTCGCCTCGGACGGGATCCTTCAGATTTTCTCCGAATCCCTTTACCTGAATAGTGTTAATAATCCTGGTATATTCGCCGAACTGTCTCCACACCTCAACCTTGGAAACCTTAGAATCCAGACCATTGTCGCCATCAATAAAAGCTTGAATCATATAAGCTGTATCATCAAGGATTCCTATGGACAATACCTCCGGTCCGGGAATGCCAACTGCGCCAGCTTGCTCGATGCACCATTTCTCTTTCGCATAGCTTGGGAAAAAAGCTTCATCATTCATGCGTACAACAACTTTACTATTCTCTGTTATCACTACGCAAACCTGATTATCGATACCTCTATCCTTAATCAGGTAGGATGATGTTACTTCTTCCCGAAGAAAATCGCCTGCAATTTGTTCTGCTTTTATAACTATGGAATCTTTCATTATGCTCTCGATTCTCCTTAAGGAGGTGCAGCAAGGATTTAGCCGCCACAATGAATCCCCCCTATATTGATCTGACAACCTAGCTCTGATTGAGCCCCATATCTTTCCGTGCCATATCCAAAGCAACTGCCAATTTAATGCGATGAGACTTACACAAACCGATCATGTATTGTGTAATTGACATTGTTTCGATAATAGGCTCTATACTTGCATCATAACGTTCAGTCTCGACAATTGCTACTAAATCCGCATTAATTAAATAAGTAACGATGTCGTCCCCTTGCCCCGGTATCCATTGAAGGCTATACGCTGTCACTAAATGAGCAGTATATTTCTGTAATAATCTCAGCTTCAAAGATCCCTCTAGATGATTAAACAGAGCAGCATGAGTTCTTACCTATAAGTTTGAAGCCTATTGGAAACCGGGTAAGTAGTTTTAAAAGCTGAGTGAGGTGATAGCAATGAACCCTTTCGAGCATAGTGCCGATCGCCGGCACGAGCAGCAGGGCAAGCGCGATAATCCGGAGGGGATTCCGACGGATAAGGAGAGCCTGTTTGACAAGTTCGCCAGCGAGCGTACGGTTGATCCGATTCCGGTCGAAGATCAGACCATCGAGCAGCAGGACGAGAAGAACAAGAAACGCACGAAAGATGATTCATCTAGTGAACGGAAATATCGTCCGGGAATTTGACTTCAATTATTGGCGCGAGATGCCGCCATGGCTCTTCTTACGCTATACTACTGCCTTTGGGTTAAAGTGGAGCAGCTGCTGCCGGCAGACTGCTCCACTTTTTTCAGCATAGAATTACACAGTTTTACGAGCCGTTACGATCGGCTGGTAATAACCGGATACGGAGGGCATTGTCCATTCGATATCCGAGAAACCCGCCATACTCAGAATAGGAGTAAGCTCTTCTCTTAATAAAGCTCTGTATTGTGTCTTGTTATGCTTGGTTATCCACTGCCCGTTAATTTCCTGCAATAAAAAATGGTTAGTTCGATAGGTTTTCTCGTGATCTGCCCAATCCCATACCTGAAATACAATTCGTTTGCCGTTATCGAAAACGCGAGGCTCTGTGGCTCTAGGCTTTTCATTTACCAGCTCATTATAATTCCTGATTGTAAGAAGAAGAATGCCTCCCTGTTTAACTTTGGAATACATGTTCCTTACAGCCAGATATAAATCTTCATCGGTCAGCAGGTGCGGGACTGCATTATCTGCGGAAAGAACAACATCATAGACTCCGGGAACATCTCTTTCTAAAGAACGAAAATCTGCTAATCCGAAGTTGATACCCACTCCTAAAGATTCTGCCTCTTTTTTTGCTCTTTCTATGGACGCAGAACTTAGATCGGTCCCCGTAACTTTAAATCCGTGATTGGCTAGTCCAATGGCTTGAGTTCCAATACCGCAGGAACAATCCAATAGAGAAGTTCCTCCTTCCATAAAAAAATGGAGTTTTGAATGAATGAAATTGCTTAGAACCTCACCTTGCCAAGAAATAGCCTGCTTCCAATCAACGAATATAAGATGATAATCTTCCGCTAGGTTATCATAAAAATCTAAAACTGACTCATCCATCCTACTCACCGCCTACTGGTAGTTCAAATCGTATTAGGTTATTTCAACAATACTGAAGCAATTCCCTTCATATCACGCCATAATGCCTCCGTAACGGCCCAACTTCTGAAAAGACTATAAATCGTCAATAAGATTTCGCCATTTTGACAACAGTGTCTGATTGCTGCTCGTTAAAACCGTCTATAATGAAGCCATTACCATGTGTCAGGAAGGGAGATCTTTGTTTTAAATGAGCGAAAGATACAATGAACCGGGGCAAACGAGCAACAAAAATTACACAGGTGCCATCGTCACCATCTCATTGGTCGCTAATATCGTTATTTTACTCTTGTTCTTCTCACCTATTGGCTACAAGGGAGATATCGATTTCGACATTACCCTTTTCCCAAGAATCAATGGGGTGTTAAACAGCTTTACCTTCATTTTCCTGCTTGTAGCGTTGTTTGCGATCCTGCGAAAGAACGTAAAGCTTCACAAAGGCTTTATTATCGCCGCATTCTCATCTACATTGTTATTCCTTGTCTCCTACTTAACGTTCCATTACATGTCGACGGAGACGGCGAAATTCGGCGGTGAAGGCATTATTCGGCCGATCTACTTCTTCATTCTGATCTCTCACAGCATTCTGGCGGCTATCATCGTGCCTCTCGCTTTGTTCACTCTCGTATGGGGATGGACCAATCAGTTGCATAAACATCGTAGAATTGCTCGTTGGACAATGCCGATCTGGCTCTATGTCAGCTTAACCGGGGTTGTCGTATTCCTGATGATGGCACCTTATTATTAAAAGGAATGGAAATCAAGGAAAGGCAACTCCAAATGGAGTTGCCTTCTTTAATGATGTTTGCCCCAAGCTCCCATATGCTCCTTAGCGTACAGCGTTATCATTTTGACAGGCGAGGCCAACCCTTTTTCTCTTGAAAGGCCCATCGAGCTCCATATGGTCCATCATGCATTTGACAACATCATCATAAGCAACGTCTAGATCTTGAAGTCGGCTGAACAAATAACCGGCTAGATCTGCCTCGGAATATTCCTTAATCGCCTTCGGAATGGATAGGGGTAAGACTTCCGTTGTCACATTTAGATGGCTGGGCGCCGGAGGCTCAGTCGAATCAAGCATGGTTCCCGGACACATAATGGACCAATCGAGCTTTGATTGCAGCAATCGTTCATAGTTTCGGTTGTGGGTTTTGTACGCAGGCGGGAAGCCTGGAAGATTATTGCCAATGAAATCCGTGTATGGAATATCCAGCAGGCCAGCGCCTCCCATTACCCATACCCTTCCGGTAAAGCTAGGATGAACTTCGCATTGGCTTATAATATTATCAACGAGACGAACAAACTCATCTCCTTGACCCGCATGGCCGGCAGCAATAATAACGGCGTCTTGATGCGAGAGCGCCTCTCTAACGCTTGCCGGATTCAGGATATCGTCCACGACCACCCTCACCTGTCTGGCGGAACTCTCTCCTTGCTGCTCGTAGAACTTCTCGGAGTTTCGCACGAATGCAGTCATTTCATGTCCCCTTCTATACCCTTGCTCCAGCGCTCTTCTTCCCGTATTTCCCGTTGCTCCGAAAACAATGATTTTCATCGTTTTTCCTCCTTTATTTAATGACTCCGTTTATTCATCTCTGAATTGATTCAAGCATAGCATCGCTTAAAAATCTTGATAAGAACGCACTTTAAAGTGGGGACCTTACTTTAAAGTAAGTTTTAAACAGACAGAGTGATTCGGAAAAAATTTGACCGCAAACAAAAAAACTGCCAAGGATGGCAGCTTTCTTTATGACGCGGATTCTTCAAATTTCCGTTTATTATGATTTTCTCCCCAAGCACACATAACTTCAGCCACAGGAATCAATGTTTTACCATATTCGCTAAGAGAATATTCTACTTTTGGAGGGACGGTCGGGTAGACCGTTCGATCGATTATGCCCTCTCGTTCCAAATCCCGAAGATGTTGGGAAAGCATTTTTTGGGAAGCATCGGGTATAAGCTTTTCCAGATCGTTGAATCGTTTATTGGATTGTATCAAATGCCATAAAATCATTGGCTTCCATTTGCCGCCTAAAACATGAATGATTGTCTCCACCGGGCATTCAAGCTGATGAATCATTGATAAATCATCCCCTTACCTTGAAGGTAGCTGCTTGCTCACAAAGCAACTCTTAACAAAATCTTACAGAATAATTGCGGCCGGGTCAATCAAATCCATTGAAACAAACTATTCTAAGCCGCCCTTCCCGCTGCTGTCTTCAATATTTCTTAAACATGCCAACGGACTTCTGACTCGTGTATTATAGGAACATTATATTTAATGTTAACGACACAAACACCTCATAACACCAAAGAGCCGCATTAACGCGGCTCTTGATAAGATAAAGTTAGGCTGTACGGTTTGTCTGCCCCTTGTGTTTAAGTTATTTATTCGCCAAAAATGCCGCAACCTCCGCCAGGCGAGTAGCGAAGCCCCATTCATTGTCATACCACGTCGCGACGGACAGGAGCTCCCCTTCCACGTGAGTGAGAGGCAGATCAATGATTGAGGTATGCGGGTCTCCAACGATCCGCGACGACGCCCATTCGTCCTCGAGTACGTCCATGACGCCTTTCAGGTCTCCTTCTCGCGAGGCGCGGCGGAACATATCGTTCACTTCCTGCACCGAGCATGGTTTCTCGGTGATCAGGTTAAGCTCGGCGATGCTGCCCGTGCGGGTCGGAATGCGGTACGCTTTGCCCGTAATCTGCAGGTCCGGCCAGATGAACTTGAGCGCCTTGGCCGCGCCTGAAGAAGACGGAATGATGTTTTCGGCCGCCGCCCACGAGTCCCGGCGGTCCCGCATCGGCTGATCCGTCAACGATTGCGTATTGGTATAGGAATGGACCGTGGAGAACAGTCCGAATTTGATCCCGTAGTTTTCTTTAACCAGCTTTACGACGGCGGCCAAGGCTTTAGTCGTGCAGCTGGCCATGCTGATGATCCGGTGCTTGTCGGGATCGAAGCTGTCGAGGTTGATGCCCTTAAGCAGCACCGCGTCGCAATCGTCGAGGGATTTGCTCGGGCCGCTGATCAGAACGCGTTTTGCGCCGCGGTCCAAATGGACCTGCGCGACGGAACGGACGACGGCACGGCCCGTGCAGTCGACAACGAGATCCACGCCGAGTGCCTTCCAGTCCGGTACTTCCTGAGAGGAATTAATATATAGAATCTCTCGTCCGCCGATGACCATGACACCCTCTTTGGAGGATACGTCCTCGTGCCAACGCTTATAGTTGGAATCCACCTCGAACAGAGCGGCAAGCGTGCCCTCGTCCTTGATATCCGATACCGAAACCGGAACAAAGAGCTTGTCCTGAAGAGCGACGCGCAGCAATTGTCTGCCGATGCGGCCGAATCCGAATATCGCAATTTTACCCATTTTCTCATCCTCCATGTGCATGATGTTTTCGACGGGTATAGTGTACGCAAGTTTGAACATTAAATATCCAAAGATGGCCATTTTTTTGTCACCAAGGCTAACGAGGATTTCAAAAATAGCCAGATCCTTTTACAGCAGCAGACTAATGGTGATGACGATGGATATGGAGCATCCTGCCGACGGCAGACTGCTCCGCTGTTTTATCGTTCAAACTAAGTTCAAACCACGATTATTTGGTTTTCCTCTTATAATATCTATCTATAAACCCTATTAAAATATGTAAAATTGTAATTAAAGCTGCCATCTGTACAGACTTATTAAAGTCAATCCCGATAAAATAATAACTCATGAGCCATATCGCAATAAAATAAACTCCCCATCCGAGTATAAGTTTATATCTCCCCTTCCTCATTGTCTTATACGCTCGTTAATTTCCGTAATCTTCTCAATAATCATCGGTACGTCTACTTCATTGCTTCTGACTACATATAGATAGTCAGCTTCGTCTTTCTCCGGCACCGATATCTCGTTCTTTAGTTGTCGGGCAAGCACGTCTTCGAACGTTGAGCCACTCCGAAAAATGTCTTTGCTGCGCTGACTTTCCTTTACCCGTATTTGAAGTACGTCCTCCGGAATATCGAAATAAACGAGAATGGCAATAAACCCTTTGCTTCGAAAATAGTTCAATACTTCCATGCGACCTTTTCGCGCGAGATTAGAATTGCATAACACGATATGACAATCGGTCTGATTTACCGCGTAATCGATTATCGATTGAGTAACCGCATATTTCAGCTTATTTGGGCCTTCTTTAGGACGCAGCGATTCATAATAAGCGTTTATGAACGATGCGTGATTGTCTTGGTCAATCATAACGGCATTCTTTAATTGCAACTCTAACTGCTTTGCGAATGTCGTCTTACCGCTATGCGTTTTACCTATCGTTACGACTACAATTCTATTCGTCATAAAAGCCTCCTTCCTTTGCTTACACTTTATTCCACAGATTATGATGCATTCCCTCCTATAGAGCATGAAGCAGCTAGGGGCGGCGCTAAGCTTTTATGAGTCTACTAAAAAATAAAATATCAATGAAAAATAATTCGTCACTCAGTTGTATTACAAGTGTTAAGGAGGAGGTGCTGAAATGTTCCATTTATTTGACCCTAATAAATCTATTTATAAGCTTGCAATGTCGAAATTGCGAACCAGCAAAAACTTCAAAAAGGCAACCTCTCGGAAGTTAAAGCGCGCATTAGCGAACACAACAAACAACTCTACAATAAATAAGGAGCGGATTATTATGGAAAAGAACAAAAAGAAATGGACGGGTTGGACAGTAGGTATCGCGGCATGCGCGGTCTTGGCAGCTGGCGTTATTAGTGTCAATCAGAATCCAAACAACACGGTACCTTCACCGACTAAGCAGGAACAGACGGCTGATGCGACAACAAACTCTCCTATTAAAGGCAAAGTATCGGTTAATATTGAAGGCGTAATTTCCGAAGTAAGCGAGGATGGAAAAAGCTTCAAGGTAGGCGGATTGTGGGTTGAAGTAACCGATCAAACGCAGCTGGGAAGCAGCGAGCCTACTGCGGCGGAGCCGTCCCAGGAGCTGCTCAATAAGGAATTTAAAGTAGGCGATATCGTGTCCGGTTATACCTCCCAAGATGTAAGCACAAGCAATGTAAAGGCTGATGTAATCTACAACTTGATTGCGCCTCAAAAGGATGATGCCGGCAAGCCTGCTACTACAGCCAAGATGGCGGCAAATCTAAACGGCGTCATCTCTGAAGTAAGCGAAGACGGCAAGAGCTTTAAGGTTAATGATGTTTGGGTAACGGTTACTCCTGACACGATAATGGGCATCACTGAACCAACAGCCGGCGAGCAATCCGATGAATTGCTGGAAAAAGAATTCAAAGTTGGGAACTTGGTCTCCGGTTTTACAACGGATGACCTGAGCAGCGGCAAAGTAAATGCCGCACGCATCTACAACAATATGCCTTACGCAGGATAAGAGGATAGACGAAGAAAAGCACCTTTTGCGGGTGCTTTTTCTCATTCTTAAAATTGAGGAGAACCCGGCGGCAAGCCGCTCAGCTTCTCCAGCCTTTGGCAAATCTCGTGCTGCCATTCGACATCCCCGGCTATGGACGCGGCCAGCGATAAATTGTACAAACCGGCTAATTGCCTCATATGCATAGCATTGACCGCCAGGCAGTGCTCGAAATCCGCCTGCTCTTCACTGGTCAGACGCCTGCTACCTCGAATGATCCATAACTCAGCAAGCCGTTCATGTATCGGCAGAATGGTCATACTTGGCCTCCCTCTTACGTCTTTTGCTATTAGCCAGTATGACCAAAAATGTAAGCTTCCAAGCACTAGCAGCGGAGCGGCCTTGGGGATGAATCTAGCCCGGGAAGCGAAGCAATCACCAAGTCCTTCCTTCTTGTTCGATGTATATCGGATTCGTCAAACAGGTCACTGCCGATTGCTTCAATCCCTCCACGCTGCGTCGTGCCTCCAGCCTGTAGAACAACCGGTCGCTTGAGCCATGGAATTCCAGCAGGACCTGACCGTTCTCCGCTTCAACCGTTCGCGGCGCAACGGCGCCTGCAAGTACCACGGCATCCGGCTCCCAAGGAGCGCAGTTTTTATTGTCCGGCGCATCGAACTCGAGAATCTCGGCGACTTCCCGCTGAACGGTCCAGCCGCCGGCTTCAGCGGCATCCTGCTCCCATTGTCTTGCCTCGATGGACGCATGCGAATCGGCAATGTCCCATATTGCCTCGATGCCGCGGTCCGACCATAAGGCTACGCGGTCGCCTTTGGCTCCGCAAACGTTGATCGTCAGCGGGATCCCGTCCTTTCCATCGACGGCCGTCAAAGGAATGGTCTGGCCAATGCCATACTCGCCGGCCGTAAGAGCCAAGCAAGTCTCGTCAGGATCGAATTGCAGCACGACGCGGCCCTGACGAATACCCGCCAGCACGCCTTGCGCCGTGTCGGTTTCCGCCCAAACGGATGCCGTTGGCCGGCCGTGTTTTACAAATCGTTCCTCCCGGTGAGCGTCGCTCCCGCCAAGGGCGATCAAGCGGTGACCCTGAGCAAGCTGCCCTTGCCACCAAGCAAGCGCGCGCTCATTCAGTCCTCGCCACGGGCCGTTCCATACCTCTATAGCATCATACGGCAAGTCAAATCCGAGCTCCCATGGACAAGACGGGCAGAACGGATGATTAAGCGACACGAAGCCTCCGCGCTTGCGCGCTTCACCGAGCACCTCGCCTGCTTGTTCCGACGTCGTGACGCGAAAATCCATCAGCGCATCCGACACGCCAAGGACGTTGGCATGGCCAAAATAGCTTGTCAGCTCCACGCCAGGAATGACCAGCAGCTCTTCGTCGGGAACAAGCGTCTCATGATTCTGAGAAGTCGTATTATGATCCGTTAGCGCCATAAATTCCAGACCGCGGGCCTTGCATGATTCCTTCGCCTGCCCGATCGTGTAGCTCCCGTCGCTGTGCACGCTGTGCATGTGTAGATCGCCTTTCATCCACCGGCCATGCGGTCTCGTTAACTCGACTTCGATGATAACCTCCGCTCCGCCTTCAGGGATTTTGTACGCTCCGAGCAGCACGGCCCATTCGCCCTCGACAATCGGTTCGGCCAGATAGCCCGGGGTCGCTTTCTCTGTACCGACGAAGAACGCTTCGCGAGCGCCGCCGCTCCAGCCGACGATTCGCTTCGGCGAGCGAAGGCCAATATCGACGACCGCTGCTCCCCCGGCTGCCTCACGTTCATAGCGATAAGCGATATCGATACGCTCCACAGCTCCTTCCACCGCGAAAGGAACCTCCAAATAAGAACGCTGCTCTTCTTTGTCAATCCATCTGCGCAGCACGAACCGCTGTTTCTTCATCTCCATCATACTTCCTCCTATTCTTTGCTGGCTCCGAGCAGGATGCCCTTCATGAAATACTTCTGCACGAACGGATATACCGCCAGCAGCGGAAGGATGCTGATGACGATACCTGCCATCCGCACGTTGGTTGTGACCATATAGGTACCGGAATTGCTGCTCGTATCGATGATCATCGCCTTCAGCGCGACCTGGAGCGTATACTTCATGGAATCGTTAATGAACATGACCGGCGCGGTGAACATATTCCACCGTCCGACGAACTCGAACAGCGTCACGGTTGCAAGACCCGCAGCGGCTAGACGCATATACATCGTCAGGAAGATACGGAACTCGCCGGCGCCGTCGATCTTGGCCGACTCCGACATCTCGTAAGGGACGTTCAGGAAGAAGCTGCGCATGAGCAGGATCGAGAACCCAGACACGAGACCCGACAGTACTAGAGAGCTCAGCGTGTTGATCAGATGCAAGTCTTTGTTAACCACATAGAGCGGAATCATAATCGCTTCCTGGGGCAGCATCATCGTGATCAGAATGAACGTCAGCATTATCTTCTTTCCCGGTAGACGAGGATAGATGAATACATAACCGGCTAAGCTGGACAGCAGCACATGCAGCACGGTGCCGATCACGGTTACGATAACGCTGTTCATCAGGGGACGCCAGATATCCAGGCTTTTCCATACAATGGCATAGCCCTCCGCGCTGAACTGCTTGGGCCACAGCACGATTTCCGGCCTCATGGAGGCGATGCCCGAAGAGAAGGACAGCGCCAGTACGTTAATGAACGGAATAATCATGGTAAGCATGAGACCAAACAAGAACAAGACATTCAACGCGTCGAACACTTTACTCTTCCAGCCAAGCCGTTCGAATCGATCGGACATAGTCATTACACCTCATCAAATCGCGTGATTCGCCGTACGACGAGTGTCAGCGCGAGCGTTAATAGCAATACGAAGAAGCTGGCGGCCGCCGCGGGGCCAAGCTGGATTTCAAGAATCCCCTTCTGGAACGTGTACATCATCAGCACGTCCACTTTCGCGGCAATCGTAGGGTTGCGTAGGATAAATACTTCGTCAAAGATCCGCAGTATGCCAAGCGTATTCAACAGGAAAACAACCTTCATCGTGTTGCTGAGCTGCGGAATCGTGACGTAGATTAATTGCTTCCAGCGGGACGCGCCGTCCATGCGCGCCGCTTCGTAGAGCGAAGGATTGATCGACACGATTCCCGCCAGGAACAGGATGCAGGTATAGCCCATCTCCTTCCAGGTTGCAAGGAGAATCAAGATCCAGCGCGCCCATCCGGAGTCGGCCATGAAATTAATCGGCTTCATGTGAAACACATGGACAAGAATCATATTGATAATCCCGCTGTCGGGCGAAAGCATGAAAATCCAGATCCCTCCAACAACGACCCACGAGAGAAGATGCGGTACGTACAAAATCATCTGCGCCGCCTTCTTGAACCAGGTCCTCAGCACTTCGTTGAGTGACAGTGCGATAGCAAGAGGCGCGACAAAGCTGAAGCAGAGAATGCCTCCTCCTATGACAAGCGTGTTGACCACTGCATCCCAGAACAATGAGTCATGAAGCACCGCTGAATAGTTCGCGAATCCGACGTAAGGTCTGTCACCCATCAGCTTGTAATCCTGAAAGCTGGTCTGAAGCCCTTTCACGAGCGGGTAATAAGCAAAAACAAGAAAATAAGCGATCACCGGCACCATCATGACGTAGAGGGCGCTGTATTTCTTCAATAATCTCATCCTTTTCTTCACGTCCTTATCTGGTAAAGTGATCGGGATGAAAGCAGGCAAGCAGGGGATCCACGCTCCCCTGCCTGCTTATGCTCCGTTCATACGGATCAGGTTTACTCGTCGATCAGTTTCTTCCCAAGCAGCTCATCGTGCATCTTCTTCACGGCTTCCGCAGCGTCCATTTGACCGGACATTGCTTTAAGCGCATAATTCTTGACGATCTTCTCCGCATCTGGCCAGCCTGGCAATGACAATTCAAGCGTCGCGTTCTTGTTCACGAGATCTTGCGCCTCTTGCACGCCAGGAAGCTTGCCGAACGGATACTCCACGTTCTGGTTGTACCAGAACGGTACTCCGTGGTCCATGTTATGCTCGATTCCGGTCGGCGTCAGCTTGTACGCATCGCCTTCCTTCGTGTAATCCTCATTCTCGATGCCCAGGCTTCCGAGCATAATGCCCGGCTCCGTGTGCCAGAATTCCAGGAACTTCTTCGCGGCTTCCGGATGCTCGGCATTGGCCGGAATGATCCAGAAATCCGGATCTCCGCGCCGCATCAGGACGGTACCGTCAGCACCCGGTATGCTCGAAAGCGCCTTTGCATTAAACGTCGTGTTCGGATCCTCTTGTTTGCGCGTGTTATTGAACATGCCAACCCAAGCATCCCAATAAGTGACCATGCCAACGCGGTCGGTGAGGAACAGATTACGCATCTTGCCCGAGTCGTTCGTCACGAAGTTTGGATCCATGATGCCTTCCTTCACCAGCTTGGCGAACCATTCATAAATCGGAATGGCTGCTTCTGTCGCGTACGGAATCGTGCGCTTGCCGTCCTTCATTACATAATGCGCCTTAACGCCTGCGGCGCTCATGAAGGCTTGTATATCGTAAATATCCGCCGTGCTGAGGCCGTACGTATCATTCTTGCCGTTGCCGTCAGGATCCTTTTCCTTGAACGCTTTAAGCACGTTGTAGTACTCGTCCAGCGTCTTCGGATCCTGCAGGCCAAGCTTGTCCAGCCAATCCTTGCGCACGATCGGCATCGTGCCGCCTTGGAATTTGTTGAATACGCCGACGATTCTGCCGTCCTTGTCCTTCAGCTGCTCCCATTCGCTTGTAGGAACGACAGTCGGATCGGAGAGCACTTTGGAGCCGGTGACGAAATCCGTCAGGTCCGTAACGACGCCTTGATCCACAAAAGTAGCCAGCTTGCCGAGATCGCTGAGCTCGATCAGATCGTATTTCTCGCCGGAGCCTAGTGCCGTCAGTACTTTCTGATCGTAATCGCTTGCCGGCTTCTCAATCGAAGTGTCAATACCGGTCAGTCGCGTGATTTCCGCCGCGAACTTCGTGGTCTCTTCCGGTGTCTTGCCTCCGACGTTACCGTCTAGGATCCGCAGCTTCATATCCGCCGCCGGAGCATTAGACGGGGCGTTCGCGCTATTGCCGGTCTGTGCATTACCAGCCCCTGGCGTATTTGCAGCATTGCTCGATCCGCTTTCCGAACCGCAGCCGGACAGAAGCAGTGTTCCGAGAGCGGCAACCGTAGACACCGTTAACATTACTTTTTTCATGGGTAGATAACCTCCTGAATGCATGAGCGTATTGGTATTATGAATCCGTGTGATGTAGAGCGACAGCCAACCGTTATATGCGTATTAGAGCAAGTAAATATCTGTTGCAATTGCCATATCGTAAGGAACGGCTACCTTTATTTGCCGCTAGCGGCAGGTGCAGCGCAGGAGCCGCGAATCGAGAGCTCCGTCGGAACAAGCACCCGCTTGGCGCTCTTCTGATCCGCGTTCAGCTGTTCAAGCAGGAGTCGCAGCGCTTCAACGCCAAGCCGGTCGGCATGGAGCCGGACGCCGGTAAGCGGCGGTGAGAATTCCGGCGAGAGCACGGTATCGTCGCTGAACGCGAATACCGACAGCTGCTCCGGAATGCGCAGCCCCATCTGATCCGCCGCTTTGTATACGCCGAGCGCCATCATGTCCGTATCGGCGATGACCGCCGTAATTTCCGGCGAAGCCGTCAATCTGGCCAGCGCCGCCTCGTAACCGAAGGCGTGCGCAGACTCGCCCTTAAGCGGCTTGTGCAGGATCAGCTCGGGCTTCGGCTGCAGGCCGGCGAGCTTGAACGCGCTTTTGTATCCGAAGCTGCGATCCACCGATACCGTTCTCGAAGCCGGCGCATTGAGAAACAGGATTTCCGTGTGCCCCAGTTCGATTAAGTAGCGTGTGACCTGTGCGGCCATGCCGACATTATCGTTATCGACGTAGCTTACCCGCGCTTCGTATAGCGCAGGCGGGCGGCCGATGATCACGATCGGTACGCCGCTCAGAAGCCTCTCCTCAATCCTGCCGTCCGATTCGATAGGGTCCAGCAAGATTTCGCCATCCACCGGATCCGAAGAAATGTTCTCGACTTGACTGAGGTAGGCCGGCGACAGCGCATTGACCAGCAGGCGGTAGCCGTTCTCGTAACAGACGCGCAGGACGCCGTTAAGTAAAGAGTGGTGAAACTGACCGAATTCCAGCGATTCGCCCCTGATATTTAATCCGAGTATGCGTGTGGATCGGTTCACGAGGCTCCTCGCCCAATAATTCGGCTTGTAGTTTAGCGTTTTAGCCGCAGCAAGAACGCGCTCAGTAACCTCTTTGCTGATTGGACGCTTCTTGCTGAAGACGCTCGAGACCGTTCCTTTGGAAACGCCGGATGCTTTCGCGACGTCGTCAATAGTTGCCAAAATCGTTAAACCTCGCTTTCTTCCGTGATACCGGACACGCTGTTAAGCTTAAACCGGTTTTGTAAAATCTATTTAAGAATGATGATTAGTTATTGTAAATATCGATATTTCGTTACAAAGTCACATTTATTCGAATAAATTCAGGAGAATTCTTAGGCATTTAGGAAAAAAGTAGCATTAAACCGCTTTAACAAAACGTTATCTTTCAAAGCGAAATCATCATGGTACAATGAATGTCATCTTCAGACTGAAAGGGATGGATAGGATGACAAGGAGAACGATTTTCAACGGCATGCGCGGCATTGCCATCGGCGCTCACCGGGGCGCTTCGGCTTATGCGCCCGAGAATACGATGGCTGCTTTCGATCGCGCCTTGGACTGCGGGGCTGATCTGATCGAGCTTGATGTTCAACTGACGAAGGACGGGGAGATCGTGGTCTTTCATGATTTGAATACGGGCAAAACAACGAACGGGCATGGTCCGTTAAGCGACTATACGCTTGCGGAGCTGCGCGAGCTGGATGCAGGCTCCTGGTTCTCGGAAGCCTACGCAGGGCAGCGCATTCCAACGCTGGCGGAGACGCTTGCTTGGGCGCGGAATCGCATATGGCTCAGCATCGAGATGAAACAGGCAGCGGATTGCGAGGATCTTACGCTAGCCCATCGAACAGCGCTGCTCGTTGCCGAGCATGGCATGAACGATCAGGTGCAACTGATGTCGTTTCAGCACAGGTTAGTGAAAGCGGTGCGCGACGTGAATGCGGAAGTTCGAACCGCGCCGATCTGCGGGCAATGGGTAGAGCACCCGATCGAGCTATTGGAAAGCCTGCAGGCGCAAATTTTCAATACGCCATTGCAGCATCTATCCGCGGAACGAGTTGCCGAGCTGCGTGAACGAGGCTACTACGTATACGGCAGCATGTCGGACGACCCTGACGTATTCGCCCGCCTGCAGGCTATTGGCGTCGACGCCATGGATACGAATATCCCGGACGTCATGCGCGAACTTCGAGTGCACGTACGACAATAACAACGGTTGCGCCTGCCGATAACCAGGCTGATTGTACTAGCTTCCGATAGTTGCATAGAAGTTCTTGTCCTTAACAACGGGACAAGAACTTCTGTACAAAAAAAAGCCGCAACGCGGCTTTTAGATATTTTTTGTCCTGCGATCTGGCAGATCTACTCATGTCCTCAGCTGTTTCTTCCGGGCGAGAAGCTGCTTATACTCCTCGTCCAGCTCCGCATACCGAATGTCCGTTGGCTTCAGCAAGCTTAATTCCCCAAGCACAAACGCCAATTTATTTGCGATAACCAGCTTCTCCTCTTCCAACTGCTGTTCGTTCGCCCCGCTTGCTGCATGTACGCCTTCTGTCCGCTCGCGAAACGCCTCGAAGCCGGATTCGATCCGCTTAATACTGCCACTCTGAAAAACAAGCAGCTTCGTGCAGATTTTGTCAATCAAATATCTGTCATGCGATACCACGATCAGTGTTCCGCGATACTCCGATAACGTTTCTTCAAGCTGCTCGCGGCTAGCCAAATCGAGATGGTTGGTTGGCTCATCCAGAATGAGCAAATCCTGCTCGCGCATCATAAGCTGCGAAAGCTTGATCCGCGTTCGTTCACCAAGACTTAGCTGCGCAATCGGCTTATGGAGCATAGAGGCATCGAAGCCCATATTGGCCAGCAGAGTCCGCGCTTTTCCCACATCGCTGCGAACCTCATGGCTCTCCTGCAGCAGTTCCAGCACGGTGCCTTGCTGATTGAGATCCGATACGTCCTGCGTCAGATACGCCACATTGGCGGTTGGACTAATCCACAGATTACCGGAGTCTACCGATTTCTGGGCTAGCAGCATTTGAATAAGAGTTGTTTTTCCGCAGCCGTTAGGCCCAAGCAAGCCGATTTTCTCCCCGCGCTGCAAGTAGAAGGAGCTATCGGCAAACAAGGAGCGGCCGTCATACGACTTGCCAATCCGCTGCGCTTCTACAATTCGTCGCCCGCGTTTGTCCGGCTGATCCCAGCCAAAGGACACCTTTGCTTCCTCCTCCGGCTTCTTCACGCCTTCAAGTTCAATCTTTTCCAGACGATGGATGCGGGATTTTATTTGCTTATCCATGCTTTTGGCTTTGCTGCGGTAGAATTCCTTCACTCCCGCTCGCATTTCTGCCATTTTCCCAACCTTGCCGGCTTCGCGATGCGATTTCGCTGACCAGTTCTTCAGCCGATTGATCTCCGCTTCAATCTTCTGCTCGTATTTCTGCTGTTCTTCATGCGCATGCAGTTGACTCTGGAAACGGCGGGATCTCTCCTCCCGATAGAACGTATAATTGCCGGGAAAAGACGTCGACACGCCATCTTGCAATTCTATAATCCGGTCCACCGTTTGATCCAGGAAATATCGGTCATGCGAGATTACGATGGTTGTTCCGCTAAATCGCGCAAGCTCTTGAACGAGAAAATCAACGCCGTCAAAATCCAAATGATTCGTTGGTTCATCGAGCAGCAGGATATTCGGCTTCGAGGATAAAATATGGGCGATTGCCAGCTTCGTCTTCTCTCCTCCGCTCAATCCCGCTAGTCTCGCTCCGTCCCACTCCTTCACCTTGTGCAAGCCAAGATGACTTGCGGTCCGCAGAAACAGTTCGGTTTCGCGCGGCTCAGCTGAGGGATCCAACATCATGCTTAAAGTACTTACGGTATACGAGGTCGACTGCAGTAAATACCCGATGCGCAGCTCATCCTTGTGGAAGGTGAGCTTGCCTTCGTCAGGCCGAATCGTACCGAAGATCAGATTGGCCAGCGTTGTTTTGCCTGCCCCGTTCATCCCAACCAAGCCGACACGCTCTCCGCTTGCCAGATCGCCGTTTACGTTCACGAGCACATTCGTGTCTCCGTAGCTTTTTTTAATTCCGCGTAAAGTTAATATTGTCATTCCAATCACCACTTCTAGTTTAGTTTAACAACTGACATGGGCTATGATTGTCGAAGACAAAAAAACCGCAGGGCGCGCCTGCGGCTAAGGATATGCGGATATAGGCATAGCGTGAAAACACCCCAAATAGACACCAACAAACGGCATCAATCAAGGTGGCAGGAGTATTCTCCAATGGACACACGTATCCTAATCCGCTCCGCGCAGAGGCTGAGCTCTCATCACTTATCGTCATTATCGAAAATCATGATCGACAGGAAATTAGGTCCACATGATGTCTGATTGGATACCTCCTACAACTTTCAAGATACCCCATTATAGCATGACGATATCACGCTTGACATCCCTCCGGCTGTAAAAGAAACCTAAAATTTAAAAGCTGATTACGATTGCGGTCTTGTCATCCGATTTCTTAAAGCGGATATATTCCATACACTCGGGATCGCTTTCTTCAAGTTCTATTAACTCTTCTGTATAAAGTTTGATGCCCCTGTCCAACATTCTATGCGCAACAAAACTCCAATACGAACTCTGTTCGGGTACGATATTCATTGGCAAAAACAACCCATCGGTCATCAAAATGATATGTTTTATACCTGTCAGATTGATTTTACCGTATTCAAAAAATCGAACTGCATTCTTCTCCCCATTCAGGACTCCGTAACCGCCATCCGTATTGGACTGATAACGGTTCTTTCTTATGATATCAATAACGGTCTCATGAAGCTCTTTCCGGCTTTTCAGGCCCTTGTTTATTCCTTCCTGCCATTTAGAGAATGCCGGAGCTTCCAAGTGTGAAACTTGTTGCCATGTTAAGGGGCGAACCTCCTCATTATCGTACACGGCCAGAATCATGCAATCTCCTGTCTGGATGAACTCTACGCCATTATCCTGTATATGTACGATTGCCAATGCCGAGCCCCAGAGCTCTTCTTTTTTCTCCAGATCGATATTGGCGAGTTCCATTTGTTCTCTAAGAAGATCATTAACCAGAATTAGGTGATCCTTTAGACTTCCAATTTCAGTAATCGATTGGAAGTATTCCTTGATCAAATTCGACGCAATAAAACCACCCGTTTCATTGTTCGAATTTAAATAAGGCACCAATGAAGATACGCCATCCAAAACTCCGTACACATTTGCTTTAGGAAGAGTAATAACGGCATCCTCGTTAAGTAATCCAATGCCTTTCCGGCTAATCGCATCATAAGTCATATTCATAGTGTCACTCCATTCTCAAACGGCTTAAATAACTGTCACCTACTTTACCATACATCCCGCTTCAAGTATTGAAGCTTTACTCCCCTTTAAATCTCCTAATAAACAAATAAAGCCAAATACCATGGGTACTTGGCTTTATGGTTTGCTTCTTGCAAGGATGGATTACAGCTGCTCGGTTACGGCAGGCTGTCCATTTGAGTGCGCTTCGAAGCCTTCCGCAACCGTGTCCGGGGATGGACTGAAAGAAATCTCTAGACCAGCTGTTCGCAGGCCGCGCGATACTTGGATACAGATGACCAGGAAAATCATGTAAAGGATAAGCGTCGCTAAGCTTAGAATAACAAAAAGCGACTCGCTCAGCACTTCGGCACGATTGACGACATTATTTAAACCATTGGAGGTTAGCATGAATAGGAGAAGCGGTGCGGCCAAGCTGCATAACCAACGCCCTTCCTTCTTAGCGCCCTTCGTTTCTTCCAGATAACACCTGCCGATCCTTCTGTAGATAGACGGTATACCGTACAAATTGTACACGGGGATCAACATGCAAACGAGCGCTTGTCCCGGTGAACGCGCGAAGCTCGGGAAGAGCGCGTTCAGATCCTTATGGACAAGATAGATCCAGATGAGATAGATGATGATGACGATATAGTACAAGATAGTGGATACAATCTCGACGATGCCGTAGATCCCGTAAACATAGTCTGTGAAAGCCTCATAACTTAAGGCATACACGACGGAACTGGCACAATCGACAAACGCGACTCCAACCAGTACCCCTAACAATATTTTTAATACGCTTGATAGCAACTCTGACTTCAATTTCAAGGTTTGTTCACGCTCCGGACATAAGGATTAGGTAGCTGCTGCAAAAAAGCAACGGCCTCCTCCAAGGTTGCTACAGGGACAATTTGGAGTTTCAAATTCAGTTCTTCAGCGGTCTGTTCCGCCTCTTCCTCGTTGCTGATTCCCAGATAGACGAACGTCTCCTTATCCTTTGGGACGAAGAAAATATCCGCACCCGCTGTCTCAGCCGTACGGAGCTTATCGCGAATGGCGCCTACGGAGCCGACCGTATGATCCTCGTTAAGCGTTCCCGTACCTGCAATAATGAGCTGTTCATCTTTGGAATAATCCTTCTTCAGCGCTTCCTCCACCAGCCCGATCCCAAGCATAAGACCGATGGAATCCCCATAATATTCCGAAGTTTCTTCGATTAATTGCAGAAGCCGTTCATCCCGCTGATCTTGCGTCGTTGGGGCGGACGTCAAATCTGTGGCGGAATCAATAGCATGGTAAATCGTCTCATTGCGCATGTCTTCCTCAACGCCCAGCATTGCGCTGAAATCGTCTTTGGCCGTGGAATTGACTTTGGTGAATTCGGCTTCCGGATCAAGAAGACCAACTGAATATTTCTCGTAGAGATTACGCGTAATGCCCTCCTGAACATATACGAAGTTAACGCTGCCACCTACATCAATCTCATGCACCGGAACGATCTCGCCCTGGGTCGTAAAGCTATAGTACCGGGGCCAATAAGCAAAGACGGCGACGGAAAAAGGAATGAGAAGCAACAGCGCCACAATAATCCAGTGGCGGTATGACTTTCGACTGCCCTTGTTGGGCATTAGGGGAGTTTCACTCAACTTCATAACCATCCTATATGCAGAATTCGAATGACACTTATGGGCTCTTCCAGTTTAACTATTATTTATAATTAAGTCTCATCGTCCAGTAAGGTGAGGTAAGCGATCTCCGCCTCAGTAAATCGCACCTTGTCCGCCTTTAATGAATCCTCAAGCTGATCAAGGCGATGCAGATGAAGCAGCTCCTCGTCCATCACAACCAACGTACGATCTTCCATTGCTGAGGGATCGACCGAAGCCAGACTCCACATCGGCTGGTTCGCGCTGAACGATTGCAATCCATGAGATTCGGCATAGAGCTGCGCCTCTTGAATCCTGTTCGCAGTCCAGTTGGAACAACCAAAATAGCGAATCTTCCCCTCTTTAACAAGGTTATTCAAGGTATCCAGGATCTCACCCGCATGCCGGTTTCTATCGTCGCGATGCAGCCAGTACAAATCAATCGTATCCACCTGCAGTCTCCTTAGGCTTCCGTCAACGTCCTCCGTAATTTCCTCACGGGACATGCGAGAGATCTCCATTGTCGGCAATCGAGGATGCGCTCCTTTAGTCGTCACAATCAAGTTATTGCGATTACCTCTGGATTTCATCCAGTTTCCAATCGTGCATTCGCTGATGCTTTGCGTGCCTGGCAGCCAATTCGCATAGACCTCTGCTGTATCAATCATATTGCCGCCGCTTGCGACATAAGCGTCCATAAGCGCAAAAGATTCCTCTTCATCTAACGAGCTGCCTAACGGAACACCGCCTAATGCGAGTTGTGAGCTCGTGAGATCGGTTCCTGCAATCTATATCCGTTCCATACGCATCCGCTCCTCCTTGTTCAATCTATTTTATTGATCCCATCCGCTTTCCCCTGGGCAGGATAAGAGAGATTAATCATACCGCCGGCGACGGTTGCCTTTACATGGTCGCCTATCGCAACCGCATCGTAATTAGCTTTTTCTACTGTAAACCAAATGGCATCTGGCTGAGCGGATTTCAGAATTTTGCTGAGCGACAATTCGAAATCTACTTTATCACGTACAATTAAAACCCTGCTATCCTCTTTCGCAACTACATAGCCCTCCTCGTAATTCCAAGGGTTTACCGTTTTGCTGTACCCGACCGGCTTGTTCGTATCACCATCAACAAATACAAGTATAGGTCCTGAGATTCGATCTTTATCGGATTCAAAAGATACTTTATACAAATTCGCTGTTTCCGTCCTTTTGCCCCCGCCTTTTGGAATAGGCATTTCGTTCACATTCGTTGCTTCAACAACAGCCTCTTTCCAATTGGCTTGAACTTCCTTTTTGTCATCAGCGGATAGGCTCTTCCATGCCGATTCGCGTATAACCTCCGCATTGTCCGCCTTCGAACAACCAGAGCTGACAAAAAGCAAGAGGGCTAATACGATTACGGTCTTATACAATCCGATCCCTCCTGGATTTGAACCATTTCGATATCTTACGCGTTAGCTAGTTTAGAAGTGTCAGAACATCTTTCGTATTCGCCATTGTCACCTCCTCCTGGATCTGATCATTTATAGCCTGATCTTTAATTGCTGGCATAAGGACATAAAGCTCTCATCCGCCGATTGATTTGCGGTATCAATGACGATGTGATCTCTGTCCCAGACCTCGTATTGTCGATTCCTGACCTGCTCCCAAGTCGGCAGGACGAAATTCGGGATATCTGCTTCACGCCTTTCGACTCGATGCCTATGTTCGCGTTCGTCAGAGCACACCACTTCAATTTCTACAAAAGGAGCTCCTAGAGATACCGCCATGTCACGCCAGGCTTGACGAGTTATTTGTATGGGATTCACCGTATCTGCGATTACGTCAAGACCCAGCCGGAGATTTTGTGAAGCTATGGCATAACAGATGTTGTAACCCTCAGGTCCGTCAACGCTCGATCCAGCATCCCGCATGGCCTGCTCCACGACATCGACCCGGAGATAGGCAGCCTTTATTTCTCTAGCCAAAGCCGATGACAGCGAGGTCTTCCCCGTGCCCGGCAGCCCTCCGAATATATAAAGCATGTGACTCAACCCCTTCAAATATAGTTCCTAGCTCCTTGTTCGCTTGAGATTCTTAGCCGATTACACGCTGCAATTTAACGGAATTCCGTTTCTTCCGAAAAAGATTTTGCGTTATGTAGTACCCTATAAGTATATCAATTGAATTTAAGATGACGTCATCAATATCTACTGCTCGCATTCCCAGATCAACGAAATACATGAGCAACTGAACATATTAGGTCTGGGTATGAGCCAGATTAGATATCAAAAACCAATCTCATCAAAATAGAACCTCTTTCTTCCTGATACTTCCAATGGTTAGACGTTTATTCAGCATATATGTTGCGTAATAGTTACCTCAACTACTATGAAACAAAATGAACCGCACACCAGTGCGGTCCATTTCTATTTCTTTAATAGCTTTATGATTCTGACTAATCCCCATATTAGTAAAACAATAAAAACCAAGACCAACAATTGCATAATAAGATTTGACCAGACGATGTCCAAAATTCATTACCTCCGTTTCGTTACATGTCTACTTTTACTATGAAATGAAAGCAGGTACAAGTGACCAACTTCCCATTTATAACCGGTTTCTTTGCATAAATGTTTACCGTATAGGGGAAAGCGTTAATTCTAATCATGAGAAAGGATGTTGATAAGCTTGCCAAAAGGATCCCGGACGTAGAATCGTCGAACGCCCCAAGGCTCATCCGCTGGCCCATATTCAATCGGGAATCCTGCTCTCTTAATGCTTCCCAAAGTAGCATCGAGATCATTGACTTCAATTGATAGATCAGGCGTAGGCGTACAGTCAAAATCTTTTATTGATGTCCATTTCCTTTTTCTATTAACTGCATACTTTATGTACTGTAATTCTATTAATGATAGGAGGCCAATAAATGGGACTTCGTTTTCGTAATAATACCAATTTAACCGTGAATATTGCCTTCGCATATTACACAACAAGCTGTAATGATGGCAATGGTATCCCCTTAATACTTTGGCCCAGTTGGTATGAAGTTGTAGGTTGATACCAAATTAATCCAGGTCAAACGGTAGGGGTATTGATTGGGGCAGTCAACAATCGAGAGATCTACTACTATGCTGAATCTGCAGGCAGGAGTCTTATATGGTCAGGCGTTAACTATCTTACTCTACCGCAAACCGCTTTCAGACTTTGTGGCGGGGCAGGTTGCTGTGCTGCTCCGCTTTGCAGAAGAAAAACAAAAAAGCTTGATTTCTCAAGCTTCGTTATCGCTGCTATGCGCATCACTGGAGACCCTTTATTAGACTATCAACGAATTTCTCGCTTGCTCTCCCAATGTCGTAGTCGGAGTCTGAAAGACACCAGGTAATGAAGGCTCCCGTCAGAAAAGAATATACATAGTTCACGATCTCTTCTACGGATAAGTCATTTCTGAATAACGACCGGGATCTCCCCTCTTCAATGGCTTCGAATAACAGCTCCTGCTCGATGCAATCCGAGAAAAAAGAAGGTTCTGTTGATTTCTGCGACAAGTTGATTACGAACGTGAGCTTTGTCAGCTCTGCGCCAACGATTAGCGGAAAACCCAAAGCAACCATCATAAAAGTTTTAAGTTTAATTACTGGAGAATCATCTAGATTCTCACGCATATACTTCCCAAAATGCTCGTCCATGTACTCAGACATATCGTCTCGGTACAGCTTCCTAACGATGTCCTCTTTGGATTTATTGTAAATATAAAATGTTCCTTTAGATATTTCGCACTTTTCACAAATTTCGTCAACCGTAACGTTGTTATACCCCTCGGCCAGGATGAGCTCCTTCGCAACGGCGAATATCTTTTTCTTCGTGGCTTTCCCCTTTAGGTGCCGGCTTGTTTCTTTTTTTTCCTTCATCCCTAGTCTCCCTCCACAGGTAGAACTATAACGCATGTGTTTTTGGTTAGTCAAAAACTCGCCTTTCAGCTAATCATTTGCGTTTCCCAAAGAAAAGCTGGCTGACACGTTTAGAGAAATCTTCGATTCCAAAGCTAGCCGTATCAATCCGGTTATACCAATTCGTGATCGTTTCCAAAATCCATAATGGCACCTTTACTTCGCTAATAAGCGGATAAAAATGCTTGTACGTCCATACCAAGTGTTCCCAGCGGCTGTCGTTTCCTTCCTTGATATATTCGGACACGTCAAGGACTTTTCCCCGCCCCTCTTGCAATAGAACGTTTTTCAAATGAATATCCCTTGGGTTCAGTCCCCGGCTACGGATAAACTCGCGGGCATTCTCAACGTCTTGTATCACTTGCTCGTTAACGCGAACACCTTGCAGAAGACAATCATATAAAGTAATTCCTTGTTCGAAACTTAAGACCAAATAGTTATCTCCGGTTCCGTAACATTCAGGGAAATACGGCGATCCCGATAAACGTTTGTATATATCAAATTCCACTTCCTTTTTCTCTAATGCCTGAGCGGAATACACTTTATAGGCGTAATTGGGGGTGTCGGGGTAATAAAATACCGCAGCGTCCGTTCCTATGCCGATGCAGCGTAAATCCTCTGCATAACCAATGACGGAAACAGGCTTATTGTTCTCGTGTCCAATGACCTCAACATTCTTTAGAGCTTCCTCAACTTGTTTCCAATCTGCAATCATGGACATCTGCTCCTTCTTGTTTGGGATGATTTACGTCGAAGGGGTCGTTTTCTATCTCACGCTCTCACCTGACTACTTCTAGTATCTACGTTTACCAATGATAACTGTTGCAACTATCCTGCCCTTAACTTTAACAAATAAGGCAGCTGATCTTGGATCAGCTGCCTTATTTGTTGTTCTAAACGGTTTGATTCAATGTCCAGCCGTCCGGGTATTGAAAGGATAAGAATTACAAAATAAATCGAGGACGGTGATCCGAATGTCCGTTCATCAGGAAAACTACGAAGAACGCCATATCGAGAAAAGACAAGAACCAAGCCGTGTGGCATCTACATTTATCAAATACCTTGCTTATGTAATTATTACGTTTGGCGTGCTGTATTTCGTGGCGAAATACATCCTTCCAATATTCTAAACGAGGTTCTGAACGATCATCATTCGTGTGATAGGAATCATTCCATAATACTATTCTTCGTTATGGAATAAATGCCTGCGTGATTTCTCAGTTTGAGTCTCGGGACACACAACGAATAGAAAAGCGGTTCCAGGCGGGACCGCTTTTCCTATCTATGTTCTCTAAGTAATTAAGGATTTTAATAAAAAATAATAAGACCAAGCCTACGTATAATACTTAAATCGTTGGCATGACATTGCCGCCGTTAACCGGTATATACGCTCCCGTAATGAAGCTCGCCAAGTCCGAAGCCAGGAAAGCAACCGCGTTTGCGATCTCCTGATCGGTGCCGCGTCTCTTAAGCGGCACGCGGCTAATATAATCGGCGCTTTCATCCATGCCGTTCGTGCGTTCGCGTTCGCTGATCGTCCAGCCCGGAGCGATCTGGTTGACCGTAATTTGATGCTCGCCGACTTCCTTCGCCAGAATGCGATAGATGCCGTCCATGCCCCTTTTCCCCGCCACATAAGCCGACTGCGTCGGGAAGTTCTGCATGGAGCACTCCGTGTTGATGCCGATGAAGCGTCCGCCTTTCTTCTCGATCATGGCCGGAATAAAGGCCTTCGCCAGATAAACGCTCTGCATGACGCAGGAATCGAATTGGCTTGCATAGTCCTCTGCCGGCTGCTCCAGCACGGAAGTCCATTTGTACTGCACGACTGCATTCGCCACAACGATATCCACGTGACCCAAGCCAGCTTCTACTGCCTGCTTCAGCTCCGAGATGGATTCTTGATTGGTTACATCGGCTTTGACAGCAATAGCGCGCCTTCCGAGCGACTCGATCTCTCTTGTTAATTCAATTGCCTTTGCTTCATTACTATGGTAATGCAAAGCAATGTCGGCCCCGCTCTCCGCAAGCGTACGAGCAATGACTCGGCCAAGCTCTCCCGTTGCTCCGGTAACCAGGGCTACTTGTCCAGAAAAATCAATATTCATGTCTTCGTTCTCCTTGTCCGTTAGGATTTAATGAGAAGATCAATTGCAAATATTCCTGTATCTTCAAGCTCTCTACGCTCCTTAACGCATGCTGCGTGCGAAGAGACTCGATATACAAAGAATAGTCGTCCTGGCTCATAAAATCAATCGGGAGTTGCTGAAGATTGCATCTTACTTCTCCTGATCCATAATCTGATCTGGATAGCTTGGTGCAATAATAATACGGTTTAGTGCATAAGGACATTGATTAATTACGAGAATAACAATGAGCATACAATATCCTAGGAGAAAAGGAGCGTCGCTTCGTTCATGTCAAATAAAAAGAACTACTACGCATTCGAGGATGCATCAGGTACTTCAATTGAATTTCAAGCCACCAGTCTACAGCAGGCCATGGTCATTAAGAAAAATAAAGCTCAAGAACTCGGGATTCCTAAAGAAGCTTTTGAGCTGGTGAGCATTCACAAAAAACAAGGCCAGAGCGAATAACGAAACCTCCTCAAGACTAACTACTAACGCTCCTCCTTGTGCTTGCCATTGTTTTTAAAGCATAAAAGAGCTCCGGCACCGGAGCTTTTTTATGTGTGTACTGCTGCTATCCGTTAATTACTTTTGCCAGATCCTCCAATGCGCCAATCGTATATTCGGGCTTAATCTCCTCCGAGATTGGTTCGGACCTTCGGTTATAAAAACAAAAGTCAATCTCAGCGTTCTTGGCTCCGTTTATGCGTAGCTTGAAACTGCTGAATCGTTTCCTCCGCTCCGGGCTCAAAATAACAGGTATTGCAAAAGTGATGCCAATAAGTCGCAGAAAGCTTCTCATAGGCGGAATCATTAAGGCTTATCGTATCGCGGAACGAATGAAACAGAACCTCTTCAATGGATCGATGAGGGCCCACTTGATTGACAAAGTCAATCCAATGCCTGAAGTTATGCCCTAAGTAAGTGTTCCAAAACTTACTCCAGCTCGCTTCATCATCGAGATTCAGTTTATGCTCGCGTACAGTCCTCTTCATACATTTCGCTTAGCGAATAATCAAGCAGCGTGTTATCCAAATCAAATAGGATGGCTTTATATTTCATAACCTATTACCACTCTGCGATGCTTCCGTCCTGATGGCGCCATACCGGGTTTCTCCAGTTATGCCCGACTTCCGCCATTTTTCTAACATGCTCTTCGTTAATTTCAATCCCGAGCCCTGGTCCTTGCGGAATGGTGACATGACCATCCTTATAGTCAAATACGGTTGGATCCGTCATATAGTCGAGCAGATCGCCCGTCTGGTTATAATGAATGCCCAGGCTTTGCTCTTGGATAAAGGCATTATGTGCGGTAGCATCAACCTGCAGACACGCTGCCAGAGCAATCGGCCCAAGCGGACAGTGCGGCGCCAGCGCTACGTCATAAGCTTCCGCCATTGACGCAATTTTCTTGCACTCGGTAATGCCGCCCGCATGCGACAAGTCCGGCTGAATGATGTCTACAACCCCGTCGCTTAATAGCTGCTTGAAGTCCCAACGCGAGAACATCCGCTCGCCGGTAGCGATCGGTATTGAGGTATGCTTGGTCAGCTCTTTTAACGCTTCATTGTTCTCCGGTAACACCGGCTCCTCGATAAACATCGGGCGGAATGGCTCCAGCTCCTTCGCGAGAATCTTGGCCATAGGCTTATGAACCCTGCCGTGGAAGTCGATTCCGATACCAAGCGATGGTCCGCAAGCATCCCGCACGGCGGCAATCCGGGCAACGGCTGCGTCAATTTTGTCGTAAGAATCGATATATTGAAG
Organism: Paenibacillus glycanilyticus; assembly: GCF_023715145.1. Taxonomy (GTDB): domain Bacteria; phylum Bacillota; class Bacilli; order Paenibacillales; family Paenibacillaceae; genus Pristimantibacillus; species Pristimantibacillus glycanilyticus_A. The sequence continues at coordinate 352,919 of NZ_JAMBNP010000004.1, forward strand.
CTCCTCCGTGCCGTTCATCTTCACCGCCGTAAAGCCTGCGGACGCGATTTTTTTCGCTTCCTCCGCGACTTCGGCAGGCCGGTCTCCGCCAATCCACGCGTATACGCGCATCGTATCCCGGCAGGCGCCGCCCAGCAGCTGATAAATGGGAGCATTATAGAATTTCCCTTTAATATCCCACAGGGCTTGGTCAATTCCCGAGATGGCGCTCATCAGAATTGGACCTCCCCGGTAAAATCCCGAACGATACATCATCGACCAATGATCTTCAATCCTCATCGGATCTTTGCCAATCAAATATTCCATTAATTCGTGGACGCAGGCTTTCACCGTTTCTGCGCGTCCTTCTACGATCGGTTCTCCCCACCCTGTTATTCCTTCATCCGTTTCAATCTTCAGGAACAGCCAGCGCGGCGGAACTTGGAACAATTCATAGCTTCTGATTTTCATAATGTCCTCCTGGAGTGTATCGTTGAATGAAATGACGAGCCTGAAAGCGGTCACAATTACTTCGACGCGGCTTTCTCCCTAACTTATTCTTCATAGACAAGGCCGTTTCCCTCCCCATGTAGAAAACAAAGAAAAAAACGTGCTCGTCCGGCACGTTTTTTCGTTTACGACTACTCTTTAATAGTTAATCATATGGGCGACGACCATCAGAACGGCCCCGATTACAATTCACATGCACATAAGCGGCCAGAAGAACTTGACCCATTTCTGATAGGGAATACCTAATGCTTAAGATTTTTTATGGCCTACGTTCATTTATTCCCAATAAAAAAACTCTGCTTCAGATTGGAAGCAGAGTTCTCTATTCTTCATGCTCGGTTTTCATAAAATCCACGAATCTGTCAACGATCGCAAGCTCGCGCGTATGCTCCCGATACAGCATCCAGGTATTCCTCCGAATCGGCTCGCCGTTCTTCAGCTTTAGTTCAAGCGAATACAGCCCGTCCTCGGAAGTGACGAACACGCCAATTGATCAAGCACAATCGGTTCGCGGGAGATCAGACAGATAGGCTCGTCATGCAGCAGCTGCCGTGCCTCCTGCCAGTTATAATTCCCGCGCACGATTCCGATATGAATGTCCTGCTCCGTCAGCTGGTCCAGAATTTCCGAGCTTAAGGCACAAGTCACGTTGAATTGTAATTCGGGATACAGATCATTGAATTTCCGCAGCAGCGGCGGCATATAGTCTTTCCGCCGCTTTGGTCAAGATTTGCTCCTCCTCTACGTACTGCAAAATAACCGCGTCCTTGTCATTCAACCTGAAACATACCCCTTTGCGTTATTTGCTAATAATAGATTAATCTCTCCGCATAGCTTCACCCAATCGAAATGCTCCCGGGCATCCTCTTGCGTGCTATGGCACACCTGTTTAAGGCGCTCCTGATTCAAGCAAGCCTCGATTAATCTTTGCGTTAATTCGATAGGGTCGCTGGCGGCATGAACGGAACCGTAGTCCAGATCCCGATGTTCTTTTTTGTATTCATCATCCAACAGATCAAATCTTCGTTCATGCCTAGTAGCGGCTTCCCGGCTCGATTCGATATCCGAGACGAGGAGATAACAGCCGAAGGTCTTAGCCTCGGACACAACATGGGCGGAAGCTTCGTAGAACGAGGGCAGCGCAAAAATTTTCGCCCTGCGATACAAGGCTTGAAGCTGCTGCTTGTCTCGAACAAACCCCGTTTGAATGATTCTTCCCTCCAGCTCCGGATGCGCCTGCAGCAAATCGTTCAATTGAGGCCTAAATGACTCCTCTACCTTCCCCGCCAGAACAAGCTTCCAGCTTGCGGGTATGTACGGAATCGCCTGTTTGAATGCCTCCAGCAGTTGATCCGTGGCTTTAGCAGGATTGCCTAAACGGCCAACGGTCAGAATCAGATCATCTTTTTGTTCAAAAGTAACGGAGGATTCTATTTCCTTGCCAAAAGAATAATAACCGTTAGGAATATAGGATATGGGAACAGACCATTTCTGTCTGATGTATTCGACCATGGATTCGCTGCTGATCAGATCGCACTGCTGAAGGAAATGCGCAAAATAATCGCTAACCGGAGTCCGGTTAATCCAATGAATATTGGCATCCAGCTTCAAGTACGCTTTACTTGAAGGTCTAAGCTTCTTGAAACGGTCAACCGCCGCATAATAAAAGGGATAAAAACCGAATAGGAATAACACGTCAATCTCAGCTGCATGATCTTCTATGTATTGAACCAAGTCATTGCTGCAATCATGGACATTGGCTCCAAATATCGTTTCAACGGCTTGATCGGGATGATAATGGAATGCGGGTTCGAGATAGTCGAAATCCACTTCCTCTTCATACAGGCTGAGGGAGGGCCAGGCCACTAATCCATCGCTTGGCTTATAAGTTACGTATACCGCTTTGTACCCGTAATGCTTCTGCATGATGTACGGAATAATTCCCACATCCTTCGTCAGAAGTTCGTCCGTTAAGCATGGTGCCAGCAGATAAAAGGATTTGCGATCCCCCATGAACACACCTCTATCCCGATAGGCACGTTAATTCCCTGTACAAAACGTTAGATCCTATGTTCAATTTCAATTGATTATACCCCGTCTTAATCTCTCGGGTAACTCACGCTCATAATATCCATGAACGGTACTTTATCCAGCCCCGCGGACGTCTCGACATGCACTCTTCCCGTCCTTGAATCCATGGTTTTGATGATGCCTCTAACGGGCTCTTCTCTTCCCCATATCGTCAGCATAATGGTTGAAGCTTCATAGAAGGCTTCGCTTAATTGATTTCCAATTTCCTCTAGCACAAACTCGTCTCGCGTTGGACGTTTCGGCACTTTTGCTTTAGCCATAATGGAATATTTACCTCCCGTTTCACCTTACAGTCGTTGTCCAATCATAACACATCCTAACGTCGTTGAAGTTCATTTCAGGATAAAAAAAGCTGCCAAAAATAGCCGCGGCAAGGAATAGGCAGCAGGCCGAAGCATTTTACTCTAGTTAAGAGAATAAACATAAAGTTGGATAGATTCTTGAAACGGAGGTTGAAGAATGGATAATAATCAAGCATTTCCGGAAAACAATGCTCCAAAGCCTGATCAGAAGGCAGGCAAAAAAGAACCTTCCTACGGTCTGTCTCCGTCGCAATGGAATGCCATTGACAGTCCGCCCACGCTGCATTCGCAGACCGTTGGCGCAAGAGGCCCGATTCTCGAGCAGGACAGCGTTCTGCATGAGACGATGGAGACCTTTATACATAATAAAATGTTGGAGAGACCTGTACATGTCAAAGGCTACGGGGCTTTTGGCTATTTCCAGACCGTTCACTCCATGGCTGCCCACACCAAGCTTTGCTTTTTGCAGCAGCCCGGGTATCAGGTGCCCGTTACCGTAAGATTCTCTCTTGCGACAAGCAACAAGGGCACTCCGGATACCTCCCGCAACGTGCGCGGATTCGCCACCAAGTTTTACACCGATGAAGGCGTCATGGACCTGGTATTTAATCATATCCCGGTGTTTCTGGTCAGAGATCCGATCCGCTTTCCGGAATCCATTAATGCCATGTCGCCTTCGCCGATTAATAACTTGATGGATCCCGAGCGATTCTGGAGCTTTGTGGCCAGAGCGCCGGAATCCACTCATTTTCTGCTGTGGCTGTATTCGGATGCCGGAACCGTGAAGAGTCTGCGGCACATCCCGGGCCATAGCGTGAACACGTATGTCTGGAGGAATGCTCAAGGCGTCCGCACCTATGTCAAATACCACTGGATTCCTTATGAAGGCGTCCAGTATATCGACAGGCATGAAGCTGCCGAGCTGAGCTGTCAGAATCCGGATTATGCCGGTCAGGATCTGTACGATACGCTGGCATCCGGAAAAACAATAGAGTACGGGCTGTACGTGCAGTTAATGGATCCAGCGGATGAAGCAAGCCTGTCCTATGACCCGCTGGATGACACAAAGCTCTGGGATGAGGACAAGTACCCGCTTCTGCCGGTCGGCCGACTGGTTCTGAACAAGAATCCTGACAATTACATGGAACAGGTCGAGAAGCTTGCGTTCTCCCCTTCGAATCTGCTTAACGGAGCCGAGTTATCCGACGATAAAATGCTGCAAGGACGCGCAAATATATACGCGGATTCTCAGCGGCATCGGATCGGACCGGATTTCCGCAAGGTGCCCGTCAACCATCAGGCGGATTGGACCCCCGGATCCATGCAGACCAGCGGTAATGGCAGATATGTGGAAGGTCATCTCGTGCGGTCCGAGATTCCGAAGCCCGATGATTTCTCGCAAGCCGGTGAGTTCTATGACCGGTTGCAGCCCGAACAGAAGGATCATCTGGTCGAGAATCTGGCACATGATCTCGCGGCCGCTGCTCCGGAAACGCTAAGCACGGTGCTTGGTTATCTTAGCAAGGCATCCATCGAATTAGGCGAGCGCGTAGCCAGGCAGATTCATTCTCAAACTTAATAGGGAACAAAAAAATCCGTCCCTTGTCGGGTCGCTGCCGAAAATCAGTCTTTCGTCAGCGACCCCCATGGGGACGGATTTATTTATTTTACACGGTAACTTTAGCCGCAGTTAGAATACGGTAGATTCCCGAACCAAGCGTAAGTACAAGCTTGCCTGCCTCTTCTTGCGAAGAAAGCACGCCCGGCGCTTGATCAATGCTGAATCCATTTACCGAAAGAGCTGCTGGAGCTGTTCCCGGCAGATTTACTTCCGCGGTCGTATTAGGCGGAATTTCGAATTCATAGATGACGGCCCCGTCTGCCCCGGTGCTCCAGCCGCTGCGAATTAAGCCGTATACCGACTTATGCGAAGCTTTCGCATAAGTTAAGCCCGAATCCGTATGCGGACGGAAAACAATATGCTTATAGCCTGGCTGTGACTCATCCAAATCAAGCCCGGCAACAACCCGATACAGCCATTCCCCGATCGAACCGTAAGCGTAATGATTGTAGGAATTCATATCGACACTCCAGAAGCTGCCGTCGGCTTTAATGCCATCCCAATGCTCCCAGATCGTAGTTGCGCCTTGATGAATGGAATACAGCCAAGATGGATAATCCTCCTGCTGGACCAGCTTAACCGCCACATCATGGTAGCCGTTCTCGGTTAATACATGGCATAGATACGGGGTACCGACAAAGCCAGTCGTCAGGTGGAATTTCTGCTCCTTCACGTATTCGGCAAGCGTTCTTGCCAGCCTCTCGCGTACCGGACCTTCCACAAGACCAAACATCAGCGGCAGCACATGCGCGGTTTGAGTATGGGCGGCAAGTCTTCCGTTAGCCGTAATAAACTCCCGTTCGAACGCGTTGATGATTCGATCGTATAATTCGCCGTATGCTTTGGCATCCTCCGTGCGGCCAAGCACCTCTGCTGTTTTGACGAACAGCTTTGTTGAGTACGCATAGAAGCAAGTAGCGATCAAGTCACGAGGCGTAGCTCCCACGTAATCGCCTTCCTTGGCATCCAGCCCCAGCCAATCGCCAAAGTGGAAGCCGGTATTCCACAAATACTCGTCTTGCCCTTGCTTGCGCATGTACTCGACCCATGCCTTCATGCTGTCATATTGCTCTTCAAGCACACGTCTGTCTCCGTAGCTTAAGTAGACGACCCACGGACAGATAACGGCTGCATCTCCCCATGCCGCGGAGGAGTAAGAGCCTTCGTCCAGGACATGAGGAACAACGAACGGCACTCCCCCGTCGCTTCGCTGATCGGCCTTCAAATCCCGGAGCCACTTGGTGAAAAACGGGGCAATCCCGTAGTTAAACGCTGCCGTGCGAATAAACACCTGTGCATCGCCGGTCCAGCCGAGCCGCTCATCCCGCTGCGGACAGTCCGTCGGCACGTCGAGGAAGTTGCCGCGCTGGCCCCATGTAATGTTTTGCTGCAGCTTGTTTAATAGAGGATTTGAGCATTCAAAGCTACCCGAAGGCTCCATGTCGGAATGAATAACATGACCGGTGAACGGCTCCAGACGCAGCGGAGTTTCCTTCGGCCAGCCTTCAACCTTGACATAACGGAATCCTTGGAAGGAGAAATGCGGTTCGTATTCTTCTCCGCCCCCTTTGCAAACATAACGAACCGTTTGCTTGGCTTTGCGCAAATTACCGATGTAGAAATTGCCTTCCCGATCCAAAACCTCGGCATGCTGAAAGGTAAGGGTTGTGCCCGCTGGGAGGTCCACTCGGATATGAAGGCGTCCGACCATATTTTGTCCCATATCCAGCACGGTTTCACCCGAGGGGGTCTCAATAAGCGCGACGGGCTTAATCCGTTCGGTTATGCGGACAGGCTCATTCTCCTGCATGACAAGAATCTCTTTCGTCTGCGCAATGACGCTGACTGCTGCGGAGCCCTTATCATCATAGCTAGCTTCCGACCAGCCCTGGATCTCCAGACGGGCATCATAGGTTTCGCCGTGATACAGCTCCGACATCAGAATCGGGCCGGTAGAAGCGCGCCATGAAGGATCGCTGACGACCAGCTCGGAGGTTCCGTCCTCATAATCAATGTGTAGCTGAAGCAGCAAAGCTCTTGTATCGCCGTAAATACTCTTCTGATTGTTCCAGGCCAGATCGCCCTTGTACCATCCGTTTGCGAGGGCGGCACCTATCGCGTTACGCTCTCCGGCAAGGATTTGCCCGGTTACATCGTAAGCTTGCACCTGTAGCCTGCTGGAATAACTCGTCCAGCCCGGCGTGTACTGCCAATCGCCAACACGTTGTCCGTTAAGCTCCAGTTCGTACAATCCCAATGAGGTAGCATGGATGGTTGCCCGGCTGATGCCGCTTCGCGCGTGAAATGCCGTGCGAAGGAAGAAGATCTCCTCCGCTTGCGGATTTATAGCAGCGCTGTCCGGCGTAATCCAGGCTGCCTTCCAATCGGAGGCTTCCAGCAGTCCCATTTCCCAGAATGCCGTCTCGCTCCATTCCGATTCGCGGCCTTTGTTATCCCATGCTTTTACCCGGTAGTGATAACGACCTCTCGCTTGAAGGGCTTCTCCCCCGTATTCCACCAATACGGATTGTCCGGATTCAACACGCCCGGTATCCCATACAAGCGCATTCTCATCCACACCTTCAAGGCCACGGGAAACCTGAATCTGGTAAGCCTGCTGCATGACGTGAGTATCCTCGGTTTGCAGCTGCCAGCTGATACGCGGTGTCCGGACGCCAAGACCAATAGGATTGGATTGATATTCACAACGCGGATTCGTTACTTGTAACAAAGTCATATTCGAATTTCCCCTTCCAGCGTCTTGTATGCTCATGAGCATCTTTAACTAGATTGTAGGCTATGAAAGGGCAACTTTCAGGGGATGATTCGGACAATTTAATAGGTGGATCTGGACATCTTGCAAGCGATTACGTACGATGGAGTCAGCCTAATTTTTATGGCTGGGAGGGGTTAGTCCGATGAGCATTAAACGAAGCACGTATGTCATGTCCGCCATTTCCTTTTTCGAGCCGGGGGTTCCAATCTATGTGAACCGTGCCTATGAAAGCTTTGATATGGATGAACATTCCCATGAATTTGTCGAGATTACTTACGTCAGCGAAGGCGCTGGCGTTCACTATATTGCCGGCGAGACTGTCCCAGTCGAGCATGGCACGTTATTTTTCATCCCCGTCGGGCAAAGTCACGTGTTTCGGCCCAAGACTCCCAAGAAAGACCGGCCGCTAATCGTCTACAACTGTCTGCTTCCGGCCGCGTATATGAACGAATTGCGGAGCGTATTTCCGCAGGCTTCGGAGATCTATGATTGTTTTGCCGACGAGAAGTTATCCTGGTTCTCGGTTAAAGATGTCACCGGCGAATATCATGCGATGTTCCGCGAGCTGTATCAAGAGTTCTCGGCAAGACCACCCGGCTACCTGGTTGTTCTCGCTTCCCTTGTCATGCGGATCTTAACAGGACTCTACAGGCATAAACTTCAGATTGAAGCTCCCGCCGGAGAACGTCCGCAATGGTTAAGCGTCGATGAAGCGATTACTTATATCGACAGCTACTATGCCACCGGGCTGAAGCTAGGCGAGCTGGCTGCGCAAGCAAGATTAAGCGAAAGGCAGTTCAGCCGTTTATTCCGCCGACATACCGGAATGAGCTTTGTAGAATATGTGCAAGGGATACGCATGGATGCCGCATGCCGGCTTCTGACCTCCAGCCGCGGCAGCGTGGAAGACATCGCAAGCGCAGTCGGTTATGCCGATCTCAAATTCTTCTACCGTCTGTTCAAGAAAAAAACCGGGGTTACCCCCCGGCAGTATCGAGATTCGATGTTGCAATAGCCTATATCTTCTTCAATTCTCTCTTATTCGGAACGAATCTCCGTCATCAACAACCTCATACAGCTTGCAGCGGGAATCCGGCATTCGGAACGGCGAGTGCAAGATGAGCTTCCACTAGCCTTCGAAATCTTGAAATAACATGCCGTGCCCGCTGTCTTCATAGACTAACGGCTCCAGCTGCTCCCATGGTCCTTCCAGCTTGCCCGATGTTGAACGGGCAATCGTCTGAACATAGCTGCCCTTATCATACGTCGACCATAACATGACCAGTCGATTCTCCTTGGTCCGGTATAATTGGCAGCCATCCGTGACATAGACGGATTCTGAGCCGTCAGCCGGATGCTCCCCGTTATCCCAAGGGGCTTCCGAGCCGTTGAACAAGTGAATCGGATCGGAAGCCCGGTCGGTCAGATCGTCCGTTAACTTTACCGCTTCAACTGTTCCGTCAGCCGTCTGCACCCATTCATGACAATAGACCAACCACGGCTTGCCCTCTTCGTCCACATACAAGGAGCCATCCAATGTCATATGCTCTTGCGGCGGCACCGGGGCATCCTGCTTTAAGATCTCAAATGGACCTTCTAGCGAATCGGATACCGCTATTACGGAACCCCGCCATTGAAGCGGGTAACCTCCGTTCCCCTGCCCCTCCAGCTTCCTGTCGTTATTGTGCAGCGTTACGAACAGATAATAACGGCCTTTATAAGCATGGACCTCCGGCGCCCATGCGCCATGCTTCGGATTTGCCCATATTCCGTCAGGAACGCGAAAGACTACATAGGGTCCTTCCCAGTTAACCAAATCCTTGCTCTTATAAGTTAGAACGCCATACCGGTCGATGCCATGAATTCTTGGGCCTCCGCCCGTATACAAGTAATAGGTTTGCGTATTCTGATCGGCCACGATAAACGGATCATGCGCCGGAATATCGGCCAGCTGATGACCTGCGCTTGGGTTTGCAACGTCTGAAGCGGTGTTATACACGTTCATATCAACAATCCCTTCCTATTGGTTGTAATCCTTATGAACAGTTCTTGATTCGCGCGGCTATTCCTTTCGCCGGCAGCAAGTTTTTTGGCTCAACCTTGCTTTCTCTTGAAAGCTAATCCAGATGCAATCTCCGGTACTCGCCTGGCGGGACACCCATCTGTTCGGTAAACACGTTCGTAAAATAATGAACGGATTGAAATCCCGAATGCGCGGCAATCTCCTTCAACGGCGAAATGGAGGTCTTCAGCAATATTTCCGCTATCTTCAGCCGTTCATTGCGAAGATAGGTCAAGAAGGTATCTCCCCCGTCCAATTGGAACAGCCTCGACAGCTGCCTCGTTGAGATGTTCATGTATTCCGCGACTTCCTCGATTTTCAGTGGCCGCGACAAATTATCCCTAATATATTGCTTGGATTGACGAAGCACCGCATACCGGGTTGAATGTGCCGGCCTTGACGGGTTGGGCAGCGTGCCACTCCCTTCATGGCCAAACGGACGCACCAAACTTGCGAGCAGAAGGCCTGCCATTATTCTCAAGTCCTCCGTTTCACTGTAAGGCTGTAAGGAAGCATGCTGATATAACCCTAACCAATAATGGATTGCCCGGCTGTCCATAGCATCCTGAAATACGGCATTTCCTGCTTCCAGGTCATCTCCGTAATTTGCGTATGCTTCAGCGCGAGAACCCTGTTGATCGAGCTCATAAGCCACATAGATCATGCTCATCCCCGTCTCGCTGCGAATCTGATGCCAGATACCCGGCCTGGATACGAATAACGTTCCGGCACGCAGCTCATAGACGGTATCCTCGTCCTGGTATTCCCCTTCGCCCGACAGCACATAGCAAACCTCATAATAGGAATGCTTGTGAACATGATTGCTATAATGCAGCTGTCTCCAGTCCCAATAATGAACCCGGAATGCGAGCGAGCTTGTCTGGCATTGCGTAAGCAATTCATTTAGAAAACGAAGACCTCTATCAATTGCTTCTGCATTCATATCATCCACCGCCTGGCGTAAATTCTTAAAAGGATGGCTTTTTTCGCTAAATACACTTCCTGTCTACAATCCTATAATCAGAGTATAAGTAACCGCTTACCATTCCATCAAGTAGAGGAGCGAAAAAAAATGATTAATCAAGCCGATGTAGATTTTTACAAAGAAAATGGATATTTGCTAGTCAAGGGCGTATTCTCTCCGCAAGAGGTTCAGCAAATGAGAACGGCACTTGACGGGATCTTGAATCGTGCCGCTCAATCGAAGTTTGATTCGAATGCGACCTGGCAAGGCGACTATCTCCCTCCCGATCAACTGAAGAAGCTGGTCCTGAAAGGCTTCCATGATGTTCATTACCAGGATGCCGCGTTTACGCGCGCTGCCACGCATTCAAACATGGCTGCGGTATTGTCCCAATTGATTGGTCCAAACGTTCAGCTTCACCATAGTAAGATGCTGGTGAAACCGCCGGAGAACGGTGCGGCCTTCCCTCTTCACCAAGACGCGCCATACTTCCCGCATGCTACGCATTCCATGCTGGCGGCTAGCGTTCATCTGGATGATTCCGATATGGAGAACGGTTGTCTCTGCGTCATCCCCGGAACCCATAAGAATGGCATGATGCCGCATGTCGGCCGTCATTACCTGGATCACCGGGAATATCCGATCTCCATGGCGACACCTTGCCCGGCTGAAGCAGGCGACGTCCTCTTCTTCAACTATTTGACGGTTCATGGCTCGGATATCAACCGCAGTACCCGCAACCGCCGCAACGTGCTCTTCCAATACCGCGATCCGATGGACCTTCCGACTGAGGACGTTCACGTGAACTGGGGTCAAGGCCTCATGGTATGCGGCGAGAATCCGATCTACCGCGAATATCATCCGAACTACTCCCTTCAAGCCAAATAGAAACAAGAAAGGCAGCCTGCACAGGCTGCCTTTCCCTCTTCTTATCCCAAAGCTTTACGAACCTCGTATTCGCTCGCATCTATTTCTAATTCCATACCTAAAGCCAGCTTTGCTAATTGACTTCCGATAAATGGTCCAGCCGTCAAACCGGATGCGCCAAGCCCATTGCCCGTGAATAGATTGTCCCAACCCGGAACCGCTCCAAACACCGGCAGGAAATCTGCGGTAAACGGCCGGAACCCTACCCGCACCTCCAGGAAAGTACTGCCCGCAAGCTTGGGGGCGATATTCATCCCCTTATTCAAAATCTCCTGCATTCCGCCAGCAGTAATGCGGGTATCATAGCCCGAAATATCATTCTCGTGCGTAGCTCCAATAACCATTCTTTGCCGATCGAAGGCGAGCAGGTACTGGTCTGACGGAGGCATGATCACAGGCCAGCCGCCTGTCTGCTGATCGGTGTCTTCCAGCTGTACATGCATAATCTGAGCCTTCTGATAACTCACTTTGAAATCTATTCCAAGGGGCTGCAGCAAAGCTCCCGCCCATGCTCCCGCACACACCACAACCTTATCAGCCGGGTAAATTGCGGAACCGACTTTAACTCCCGTTACCCGGTTGAATTTATGCTCGATTACGGCATCCCCGCTAACAAGCTCTGCCCCATGACGCGTGGCTGAACGGATTAAAGCATCGCGAAGAGCCCTGCCATCCACTCGGGCAGCACCGCTGATATGAACAGAGGAATACTCGTCTGCCAGCAGCGGGAACCGTTCCAGCGTCTCCTTCTCGTCCAGACAAGCGATATTTCCAATCTCCGGAGCATCCTTCAGCCTGTCATAAGCACGCTCCTCCAGCTTTTTGAGCTTATCCATGTCCGTATGTATACTTAAGGCTCCGACCTGGGCATAACCGGTATCCGTTTCCCCCTCTGCCTCCAGGTCAGCAATTAACGCCGGATAATAACGGGCTCCGCCTTTGACAAGCTGATACCAAGCTTTGTTGCGCCGTTGAGACAACCAGGGGCAAATAATGCCGGCAGCCGCATCCGTAGCCTGTCCTTTATCCTTTCGATCTATGATAAGGACCTCGGCACCCGACTTGGCTAACTGATAGGCTGTCGATGCCCCAAGAATCCCCGCGCCAATAACAATGACTTTCATGCTTAACTCTCCTTCCTGCTGTTCCTATTATAGAGGTTAACCTATAAAAAACGACAGCGATTGGCTGCCGTTTTGTCCAAATTTATTTGCGCTGGAGCTTGTGGTAGGTCTGTTCATCCGATATGACGAACAACCTGGCATCAGGGGGAATCGGAAGATTTAATTTCCGGTTGATTCCAAGATCACCTCGGTCGGATAAGAGGGTTGCCCCATGCTCCAGCGTGCCGAGGAAGGCATCCTTGTACGTTTTCCATTCCGGTCTGACCGGAATTTCGTAAATATCGTCCCCAACCTCCCTGCTGATCAGCTGGTTAATGATTTCCGAGCTGCCTTGCTGCAGCGCTGCGCGAACGGCCAGTCTGGAGACCGCGTCATACGAGAGGACGAAATCATTGACATGAACATGCCGGAAGTTCTTCGTGTTCTTATCCTGCGTAATCTCCACGGTCGTATGTACGCTTGGATGCAGCCGTTCGATGCTGGATGCAATCAAGAGCGTCTTGCCGTCCGCGAGCGCCGGTTCGTCAATCCGCGTATCTGCAAAAATAATGACTGCCTTCGCCTGCTTGATCATCGCTCTCTCCAGCACTTCTTCCGCAGAAGGATCCCCGCTTATGAAATGAATCTCATGGCGGTCCGTAACCGGATGCTTATCCGATTCATCAATGATGACAATATGCGAGGACGGCGAAAAGGACAGGATCTCTTCTATGGCATACTGGGCTTTCTTGCTCCAGTTAATGATAATGATGTGATCTTTCCCATGAAAATTCAATTTCCCTGCCTCCCAATGCTTATAGATAGTCGATAATAAATCAATGATTTTGCCAATGATCAAGCTAAGCAGACCAATCCCAAATACATAAATAAACAGAGTGAAGATTTTCCCGGGTAAGGTCTTGGCGAAATAGTCGCCATAACCCACCGTCGCCATTGTTGTCATGACCCAATATAAGGCGTTAAACCAGGTATGAAAGGTAGCTGGCTCAAGAGCATAAGCGATACTGGCACTGCCGAATACAAAGGCGATGACCACAATGAAGATCGTCCGGTTTGGCACCCGCAGCACCTTCATCATCGTCCTCAGAATAAAAGGCAAATCAAAGTCCTCCTCTATTCATTAATTCCTGTTTGTATTCGGCATCACTCGCCTAATTCCTTTATAATAATTACCAATTCTCCTCAGTCAGCTCCGCCATTACCGCCATAGCCGCTTTGCTCCCCGAGGCCGCGGCATAGATTAATTGGGAAGGCATGACATACACGGTATCTCCGGCCGCAAAGACGCCTTCCGCTGTCGTCATGCCCATTTCGTTTGTCATAATGCCTCCGTTATCCGTAACGGCATAGCCCAATGCTTCTTGGAAGTCGATTTTAGAAATTTGAGCGGGATCAATAAACCCTCCGCTTCGTTCAATTGACGTGCCGTCTGTAAAATGCACCTTCTCCAGCCTGCCATCCTGCCCGGCTAATGACGAGATTGGCGTATCCATAACCGGAATCCCTCTTGCCGCAAGCTGCTCCCGCTGCTCGGAGCTAAGCACATCCGTTGTTCCGTTGGTACATACGATGATGTCCCGGCTCCAATTCCGAAGCAGCTTGACCTTATGAAACGCGCTTGGCATATCCGAGATGACGACAAGCGGTTGATCTCTTAATTCCCAGCCGTCACAGAACGGACAGGCAAACAGGCTTTTTCCATAATGCTCCCGTACGCCTTCAATCTCCGGAAGCTCTTCCTTCAAACCGGCTGCTAGAATAATCTTGCCTGCCAGCATTTCATCACCTGATTTGGTGACAACGGCAAATCCGTCCTCGGTCCTCCGAATATCCGTCACATCCGTCTCCCAATGCTTGACTGTCGGATAGCCCAGAACCTCTTCGTAAGCTATGCGCCGGAATTCCGCAGGCTCAATCCCGTCTCTCGTAATAAACCCGTGAGAAGCATGCGTGACCTTGTTTCTTGGCTGACTGTTATCAAACAGAGCAACCGTGCGTCTCGCCCTGCCCAACACCAACGCCGCATTTAAACCTGCCGGTCCGCCTCCAATAATGGCAACATCGTATCTCATTCTTTATTCCTCCTATTTAACATAGACTTTAAAGACTTATAATATCCGTGATTGCCGTAAAATGAACATTGCGCCGGAACAGACTAGGCAATGTTACTCCTGTAAATTAACTTCCTATTCCTCGCCCAATCACGGACTTCATATATCTATAATAACTATAATGGCAAGATTCCGTCAATACGAATCCCTAATAAAGAATTCCTTGTATCGCTGCACAACAAAGCTTAAGATACCCAAATGCTCTTCGACATCCCCTGTTTCCAGTCCGTGATTTGCCTTCGGAATGACGTACACGCCGCGGTTATCCTCCATTTGTTCCGCCGCATCCCAATTGAACCATTCGTCCTTATCACCGTAGATCACAATACGATCATATGTATTCAAGTAAGGAATTGTTCTTTCCAATGGGGTCAAAAAGATATGCCTAATTTCTCTTTGAAGCATTTTATGCACCTCGCCCGCAACAACGGTTCCAAGGCTTTTGCTGACAAAGACGACATGTTCATATTGCGGCAGCAGATGTTGGATAGACTGGTAACTTTCTTCTATCAATCTTGTCAGGCTTTGAATATCCAGGCTGGTTCTCGCTGCCTGATGCCCATATTCCAGCAACACAATATCATAACCGGACTGAAGTGCGGTTTTACCGGCATAATGAAGCAGGGGCAGCTCGCAGGAATAGTTTTGCCCCGGGAACAAGACGGCAAGCCGCTTGCTCTGACCTTCTCTTTTCACATATTTTTGCAACAGCTGAATTCCCCAACTAGATGGCACTTTAATCAGCTCCGGATTAATAATAACCTCCCCCTTCGCTTATAGATGGCTTAGTAGATAGCCTAACGCAATCATACTGATTATTATTGCTATTATACTTAACGCAAGCGCGATGGCAACGATTTTTGAAACGTTTATCATTCATCAGCCTCCCGTAGCCGTTCGTTAATTCTTAAACGCTTGACCTAAGAGGTTAGTTGCGCAAATCCCAAGTATGGCGCCGCCGGCTTTCCCCAGCGCCTGCTGGAATACGCCGTATATATTCTTTTGTTCCGAATGGCGGATAAGGGATAAGAACCACCAGATCAGGAACTTGCCGATAAAGGTACATGCGAATGTAGCAACCCAGGCATCCCGTCCCAGATCGGAAGCCAAATTCATTAAGATGGCCGTCCCTTCAAGAAACAAGAAGATTAGAATAGACAAATGAAGCGGGGAATAGCTATCCATTCTTCTGATCATGCCTCCCCCCTCCCCTTCGTCTTACCCTTCGTTTCCTTCCAATCCAGCACGGCAGAATAAACGATCGCGGCAATAACTATATTGAAACATCCCTTGCCTCCCATGAAACGCTCACTCGCTTCTAACTATAGCACAAGGAAGTCAAGCCCCCGTAGAACGCCGATGAAAGTCAATCGTTTTATTTTTCGTCACCGTAAAACAGTTCAATAAAAAAAACCGCGAAAATCGCGGCTCAATGAACAGGCTTTTGATACATCGATTTCAGAATACTGCTCAGCTGCTCGCTCATATACTCCGGAGTTTGGCTGAAGCCTTCCTCGTTCCACTGAATAAGCAGGCCCATGATGGCATTAACCAGATAAGCGATGACAAACGTATTGCTTGTTCCGCTGGACCCGGTGCTTTCGATCATCAATCCTTTAATCTTCTCAAAGAGGGAGTAATAATAGGAGATCGAGGATTTTTTATCGAAAACAATTTCGTAAAACGGCTGATACTTCTTCACATGGTGGAAAATCCGGATGGTTGCGGGATCGAGCAGCGTATGGTTCATCTCGGTTACATGCTTATACGGCTCGTAGTATGACTCCTCCAGATCCTTGAGCAGATGATTGAGATGCTCGTCGAACAATGCCCCAACATCGTTATAATGCAAATAAAAGGTTCCTCTATTAACACCCGCCTCACGGCATAACGTGGAGACGGAGATGGATTCCAATGTTTGCTTCTTCAACAAAGCAAGAAGCGCCTGATGCAAGGCTCTCTTCGTTTTTACAATCCTCAGATCGTTCTCATTCATGTCCTGCTACACCTCATGACTGTCGGTTTATCCTCTTATGCCAGTCCTACTAGTATAGCATCATCTGACAAGAAAAAAAGTTGCAAACCTAACGGCCTGCAACTTGTTGTATAAATAACGAATTAGAACGCTGCAGTCCAGCCCGCATCCGCTGCAAGGACAACGCCATTGACGAAGCTGGATTCATCCGATGCCAGGAACAATGCAACTTGCGCAATTTCCTCGGGTTGTCCAACGCGCGGAATAACTCCTTGCGTCACTTTTGTCCGGGATGCGCCAAACTCGTTGATGTTGTTCATGGAGGCGGAGATGTTGGTCATCGTTGCGCCAGGAGCAATGGCATTACAACGGATCCCTTTTTGCGCGTACATGAAGCCCGTATTTTTCGTAATGCCGATAACGGCGTGCTTGGAAGCCGTATAAGCCGCGCCCGCGTGAGCGCCGCTGAAGCCGCCTGTTGAAGCTGTATTAATAATTACGCCTTTACCTTTCTCCAGGAAGATCGGGAGTGCTTTGCGAATCGCGCGCATAACCCCTTTTGTATTGACTTCAAAAATGAGATCCCAACGTTCATCCTCAACATCGCCGATTGCAGCCATGTTATCCATAATTCCCGCATTGTTAACCAGAATGTCCAGCGTTCCGAACTCTTGAACAGCCGTATCGATCATGGCATGAATATCGTTCAGATCCGCAACGTTTGTTTTTACGGCTATAGCTTGTCCGCCGTTAGCTTTAATGCCTGCAACAACCGTCTCCGCGCCTTCCGCGTTCAGGTCCGAGACAACAACCTTCGCCCCTTCTTTTGCGTACAGCTCGGCAATGGCTTTCCCCATACCGGATGCAGCTCCGGTTACAACCGCTACTTTACCTTCCAAACGCATAACAAATCCCTCCGCATGTTATTTATTGTACAACTGTTCAATAAAAGTATATATAAGTAATAGACAACTTGTCAAATAAGGAACAATTGGTTAACTACTCGCAAAAGAAAAAGAGCTTATGCCAACGATAACGTTGAACATAAGCTCCATGCTCATTTCCTTATTCAAACCATCCGCCGAAATGCTTGGACAGATAAGCCAGCTTGATTTTAGTCTGTCTGGCCCCTCCGCCCTCATGACCGTTAAACGGGTAGATAACGATCTCCTTATCCGCTTGGATTCGGTTGTACGTGGCGAAATACATTTGAGCCGGACAAGTCTCGTCCTTCAGAGCAACCGATGCGAGTACCGGACAAGCAATCCGATCGGCGAGATTCATCGTATCGAAATAGCTCAAATTATCCATCACTAGATCGGTTTGTTCCGGATGCCGCTTCAAATATTCGGCCACCGCGCCAAAGGCTCCGTGATTGCCTTCAATCCGGGCTGCCAGATTACTGTTGCTTGGCACATCCACCATTGCCAGCTTCGGACGGTTATCCAGCGCCGCTACGGCCATGCCTAATGCGCCGCCTTGACTTCCGCCTTCGATGACCAGTTTGTCCGCGTCAATATCTGCCTGAGCACAGGCAAAATCAATTGCCTTCAAGCAGTCCATATACGCATAGCGGTAGTAATATTCCCATTTGTTATGTACGCCCTTGCTGGCTACGTTCGAGAGAAATCCATGCGTATAGCTTGCGCTGTTGCCCGTTGGACCACCCTGATCCCGGCAATCCACCGATAAGACCGCCATTCCCATCATGGCCCAATGCATGAACTCCGACGGTTCCCCGCGGCTTCCCGAGAAGCCATGGTAATGAATGAGGCAAGGGTACGATTCTTTCTTCAGAAAGGCGGGTATAAGGAGCCAGCCGCGAATTCTCGTCTCATCGAGACCGTTATAAGCGATATCGTAGACTTTAACATGCTTGCTTGGATAATCCATTGCCGTCCGTTCAGGCTGCAAGGGAATGCTATTCGCCTGTTCAACGGTAGCCGACCAGAACGCGTCCAGATCGTCTTTGCCCGTCAATGGAGGAAGATATTGATATAAGTCCTTTGTAACCTCTTCGATATAACCCATCTGATCTGCCTGCCCCTTTATCCTTCATATGAGTAACGATTAAGGCCATTAACTAAAATCGACAGCTGAAGTTTCCTTGGTTTTCGCAATGGATCCAAACGCTTGGTTATGTTCTTCAATAATCTGCTCGGCGCTAACGGAGCCTTGCCCATATGTGCTATGAGCATCCTTTACGACCGTCACGTCATAGCCGAGTTCAACCGCGCGGCGGGCAGTCGCGTTAATGCAATAATCCGTCTGCAGCCCGGACAAGACCAGCCTCTTGATCCCTTTTGCCTCAAGCTCCCGTTGAAGATTAGTCTCGTAAAAGGAATCCGGCTCATGCTTCTGGATGATGAGGTCTTGCGCAGCCGGCGCAATGGCGGAATGGATCTCCCAGCCCGGCGTATTCGTTTGGAGAGGTGCTCCCTCCCCTTCATTATGCTGCACATAAATAACTGGTATCTGGCTTGCTCTCGCCTTTGCCAGCAGCACGTTAATGCGCTCAATCAATTCGTCAGCCGCATGGAGGGGCTCCGCCTCCTCAAACATAGCCTTCTGCACGTCAATGACCATCAAAGCCGTATCTTTGCTCATACCCGCAATCAGCCTCCTTAAGATTATTTCGAATAAGTAAGAAGTTCGCTGCCGACTTGCAGGTCTCCTTTAGGAGTAAACAAATTTCATGCAAGCAAAATGGCTGCGCCTAGCATAGGCGTCAGCACCATGCAGGTCTTGAGCATCAACGCGGGTACTCGCTTCGTAAACTTGGCTCCGATATACGCGCCCAGCACTGTGCCGATTACCACCGCAATCAGCAGCCGGATATCCAGATAGCCAACCGTATAATAACCGGCTCCCCCTGCAAGGGCAATCGGCATGATAACCAGCATCGTTGTTCCGGCCGCGAACCTCATGGACAAGCCAAGAATAAGCATCAGCCCCAGCTGAATGAACGGCGTCGAGCCTATCCCGAACAAACCGGACAATGCCCCTGTAATTAGACCGATAGCAGCGGCAAATATATAGAACCTTAAACCGCTCGCCCGCATTGGCACCGCTGCTTCCTTACCGGCATGTTTGGCTTGGTACATCATTCTGAACCAAAGCGCGAGACCGGAGCTGAACAGCATCCCCGAAGTCATCCAGCCTAATTGATCCTCGGGAATAAAAGAAGACCAGCTTGAGCTGACCCAGGCGCCAATCGCGCCCGACAGGCCAACGATGGCGCCGGTCTTCAGCTTCATATTGCCTTCCCGGTAATGGCTGACCGATCCGGATAAAGAAGAGAAGAACATCGCGGCAAGAGCCGTACCCAAAGCCGTATGAATCGGATAACCAAACATGACGGTCAAGATCGCGATGATAAAGCCCGATCCCCCTGCCCCGACAAAGCCAAGCAAAAGCCCTAAGAAAAGCATCATAGCCGTAACTTCAACAAGCATCATAACCTTATGCCCTCCAAACCTGATGCCCGCAAGCTATTCCAACAGGAGGGGTAAGCTTATCCTGAACGTGACTATCCAGATTAAACATCAAAACCGATTGCTTATTATTATAATGAGGCCATATCGGCAGTTCAGAGGCATTGGGATCACCGGAACGAACAAATTGATTCCAGGCTAATCGCATATGCGCAGCCAGCTGCCTTGCTTCAGCCGGTACATGGTGAGGATCATCCGTTAGGACTGATTGATCGCAAGCTGGATCCGCAGCATGATTAATCAGACTTCCTTCATAGCCATGCGTTGCGCCAAGCGTTCCCCCATAGACAAGCCTGTACATCCATACCGGCGTTCCCGTCGAGGCAACAGCCTCAGCCAGCTGCATCGAGCCGATCGTATAGAGATGCTCCGTTAACGCTTTACTCCAGGCCTTGTGTACCGGCAAAGTCTCCGAGTGGCGGCAAAACGTATCCCATGCGGCAAGCCGATTCTCGCCAAATAGCCTCTCGAGAGTACCCGCATCCGGCCTCTGAAGTCCCTGGTCATAAAAAATAAACAGGGTTGATTCATCTTCATTGGTCCCGATCAGCAGCGGCGGAAGCTTCTCCGCTTCCTTAACCGATGCCAGCGGATTAAGTGGAATATGAATGCCGTCGGCAACCGGACCAAACATATGCAGGTTGCTTGAAGTATTCGGTCCAACTTTCATTTGGGCATCTATTAACTGCTTGGCGGGAAGCTCCAAAAGCTTTCCAGCCTCCTCGGGCCCAAGCCCCAATACATCCAATAACCTGCGAGTCGTTACGGAAGCCGTCTTCTTGTCTCTAATCGATTGGGTAGCGCCGCTTTGCGCAATCGCCCGATGAAACAATCCTTCGGCAGCTTTCATGGCATAAAGCGTTGCCGTGCATTTGGCGCCAGCGGAATTTCCGAGTACGGTGACGCGGCCGGGATCTCCGCCGAATGCCGCAATATTCGTCTGCACCCAGCGCAGCGCGGCGAGAATATCCAGCATGCCGTTATTGCCCGAAGCTGCGTATTCTTCTCCAAGCACATCGCCTAGGTAAAGATAGCCTAACGCACCCAAGCGATAATTAATGGAGACGTAGACCATGCCATCCTCCGCGGCATAACGAGAACCGTCGCAATCCGCGCCTTTACCGGATATAAAGCCTCCGCCGTGAATATAGACCATTACGGGCCGAAGCTGACCTACAGGACCAGCCGTCCATACATTGAGATTGAGGCAATCCTCCGAATGTTCAAGCTCCGGGAGCATGCTGTTCGGGTCAACATTCTGATGAGCGATTGGACCATACAGATTGCAATCCCTGACTCCTTCCCATGCCGGCGGCGGCTGAGGCGGCTTGAACCTGAGCTGCCCGGCTGGAGCGGCTGCATAAGGAATTCCTCTAAATACGAACGATCCGTTTAATGGAACGCCCTTTACTTGGCCAGACGAAGTTTGAATAATCACTTGAACAATTCTCCCATCCGAAAGTGTGATGTGACCATTATAGTCTTGAGAATCGATAAACTCTAATATATATTTAGGCATAACAAGCATAACCGTATAGTTATGACAATATGGAAGGTTGGTATAAATCATGGAGCTCCTGCAATTGAAATACTTCCAGACGGCAGCCCGGATGCAGCATATGACGCAGGCTGCCCAGCGGCTGCATATCTCGCAACCGGCTCTTAGCAAAATGATCGGCTCCCTCGAAGCCGAGTTAGGCGTCAAGCTGTTCGAGCGAACCAACAAAACGATTCGCCTTAATGAGCAGGGCAAGCATTTTCTTAGCAAGGTCGATATCGCCCTTCAGGCACTGGAGGACGGGAAGCGGGAGCTGCAGGATTTCGCCCACGCTCCCTCCGAGTTTATCACGCTTGATGTGAGGGTCTCCTCCCATCTGCTTCCGGGTCTGCTCGCCGAATACCGCAAGACAAAGCCGGACACGCAATTCCATCTGCTCCAGCATGCTTTGCCTGGCGACCATGCTTTTGAATTTGACTTATGCTTATCGGACGGCGCGGCTCCGCCTTCTGGCTGCAACTCGGTCTCTTTGCTCCGGGAAGCCATTGTTGCCGCTCTCCCTTCCGATCACCGTTTAGCGAAGCGGGACTGGATCAGCCTAGAGGAGCTGAAGGAGGAAAGATTCATCAGTCTCCCTCCCGGCAAATCGCTCCGCGAAACGACGGATGCCTTCTGCCGGCTTGCCGGCTTCACCCCTCTCATCCAGTTCGAGAGTGACGATCCGGCAACCGTCCGCGGTCTTATTCGGGCTGGTCAAGGTGTGGCTTTTCTCCCGGCGATTACTTGGGGCGGGTCAACCGGACCGGATGTGGTAACAATCCCGCTGCTGGAAGGCTATTGCGAACGTTCTATCTCTCTTCACTGGCCAAAAGGGCGGTATCTGACTCAAGCCGCTTCATCCTTCCGCGATTGCATCATCCGGTACTTTGCTGAATTGGAGAGCGCTTATTCCAAAGAATGAACCTCATACAGCTCTTTGCTTAAGGAGCTTAGATAAGGAGCCCATTCCCCGCAGATGTAGAGATTGAGCTGATGCATCGCGCGCGTACAAGCCGTATAGAAAAGCTTTCTTTCGCTTTCGCGGTTATAGACCTTGGACGATGCATCATAGATCAGCACGGCATCAAATTCGACTCCTTTGGCCAGGTACGCCGGGATAACCATGATACCGGACTCGAAGATAAGAGTTTCTGAAGTAACAAGGCGAACTCCATCCACCCCGCTCGACTTAAGCGCCTCATAAGCCTCCCTGCTTTCGGCTGCATTCTTCGTAATGACAGCAATGGAACCGTTGCCTTCCGCCTTGAGCGCTCCCAAATCATACACAAGCTGCCGAACCAATCCTTCACGGCTTCCTGCCGTTGTGATCAACGGCTTTCTGCCATGACGCTCGAATGGCACAATCTCCTCTCCGCCCGGGAGCATGACGCGCGTGAACTCCACAATCTCTTTGGTCGACCGATAGCTTCGCAGGAGCGGGATTATAGTCGTATTCTCCTCTCCGTACAGCCGTACAAGAGGCGTGTCGCCGCCCTGCAGCTTCGAAGATTGCGTAAATATCGCCTGCCCGAAATCGCCAAGAACCGTCATGCGGGCATTCGGGAACAGCTTCTTCAGAAACGCATATTGGAACGGAGAATAATCCTGGCCTTCGTCCACGAAGATATGCCTCACGATCGTGTTCATTCTGGAGCCTTCAATTAACTCCTTCAGGAACAGATACGGCGTTGCATCCTCGTAGAACAGTTCTTTATTGCTCAGCTTCTCCTTCGTTTGTCCGCAAATTTCCGACCAGCTTGCCGGTATGTCGGACTCGCCGGTCATCCTGCGGAAAGACGCTTCATCTTCGTCAAACAGCTGGGCGTACAGCCCGTTCACATCAACGAACTCCATTTTGTTCACCATCCGGCGCAATGGCTTGAAGTGCTCCTTCACGATCATTTGGCGAAGCAAATCCTCCTGCTGCTCGGAGAAGTCAAATACGCTATCCTCTCCCTGATTCGTAAATTTGTGAGCGCGGTCCAGCGCTTTCGCATAACGTTCGGAGACATCAAACAACTCCTCATCGCGCTGGAACCTCCTCAATATCTCGCCGTAAGCTTCTACGTATTGTTCCGTATCGAGATAATCAAGCTCCCGGTCGACCCACTCCGCCATCAGCTCATGGCGCGCGAGCTTTTTCAGCTCCTTCAATATCCATTCCTGAAACAGGATAATCCGGTTAGCAAGCCGGACGGAAGCATCGTAGCTGTAAAATTGCTTGGACATTTGCTCTGCCGTAATCAGATCGCGGTCCCGGAAACGAATACTCTTAAACCTCATGCCTTCCTTGCTTAACCATCCGGCATAACGCTGCAGCGAAATGAGGAATGCCTCCGATGCTTTATATCGGATGCCGTCAATCCGTGCATCGTACCCATCGGCAGCCTCCTGCGTCAGCACGTATTCGATCTGCTCGAACGGATCCTCCAGCCGCATCGTTTCCCCAAGCCAATAAGCAAGATATTCCTGAAAGGTCGTTTGCTGCATATTTTCCTCGCCGAGCTCCGGAAGCACGGTAGATACATAACTGTTGAACATCGGATTTGGCGAGAAGAGCACAATCTGATCGGCTGTGAGCCGATCCCTGTATTTGTAAAGCAAATACGCTGCACGCTGAAGAGCGGCAGAGGTTTTCCCGCTTCCGGCCGCCCCCTGCACGATCAGCATCCGGCTGCTATCATTGCGAATAATCGCGTTTTGTTCCTTTTGAATGGTGGCCACAATGCTTTTCATCTGGTTATTGGCACCTTGACCAAGCACCTGCTGCAGCATCGAATCCCCTATCGTTACGCTGGCATCGAAGAAATTAACAAGCTCCCCGTCTTTAATCTGATACTGCCGCTTGAGCTCCATATTGCCCGTAATCCTGCCGCCCGGTGTAGTGTACGAGGCCGGTCCGGGAGAATAATCGTAATACAGGCTTGCGATTGGCGTCCGCCAGTCATAGACCAGGAAGTTCATTCCGTCAGATGCAAGGAAAGACGATAATCCGATGTAGACCTGCTCAGCCTCTTGAATTCCATCCTCCTTGAAGTCAATCCGTCCAAAATACGGCGATTTTATGAGCCGCTTTAAGCTTTTCCATTGCTGCTGCCGTCTCTCATGCGTCCGCTCCCGTTCGGATAACAAGGCTGCCTGCTGATTGATGCTGAAAAAGGTTTCCTCGAAATCTTCATCCGTGCTCGTATTGACGGTTACTTCCTCCCAGAAGTGCCTGCGTATATTCGAGGCCTGACCATACAGCTGCGTCACCTCCGGTTCCAGCTCCGCAATTTTTTCTTTAAGCTTCTCTTTGACTTCATTTAGCCGGTTTTGCTCCGTCTCCATCATAAATATAAACACACTCCTTCTCGATTATAAAAAAATCTCGAAAATAAACGTTTGACATTTGACAACCCGCAGCGCCGCATGGTATTATAAAAGTGTAGATAAGATGTTCTAATTATGTCTTATTAAAATTACGGCTCAGAGATCTTTTTACTATAGCATGATTCTTTATGATGTGCAATCATTTGTAGACCCCTGTTCTCTAGACAGGGGTCTTTCTATTTGCACCGTGCAAAAGGCCGCCCCTCTTCATAAAGGGCGGCCTCTTGCCGTACGCCGGCAGACATCACAGCTCGACGATTTTGGTTGCGATATTTTCGCAGAACGCGCGGTCATGCTCCACGAACAATATTGTCGGCTGATGCTCCAGCAGCAGGTCCTCGATCTGCATGCGGGAGATAACGTCAATAAAGTTAAGCGGTTCATCCCATATATGCAAATGAGCTTTCTCGGATAAGCTTTTTGCGATCAGTACCTTCTTCTTTTGTCCTCCGCTGAAGGCGGAGATATCCTTCTCGAACTGTACTCTGGAGAAATCCA
The DNA here is from genome assembly GCF_023715145.1 of Paenibacillus glycanilyticus. Classification (GTDB taxonomy): domain Bacteria; phylum Bacillota; class Bacilli; order Paenibacillales; family Paenibacillaceae; genus Pristimantibacillus; species Pristimantibacillus glycanilyticus_A. Next base: position 378,262 of record NZ_JAMBNP010000004.1, read on the forward strand.
GCTTACGGAGGATCGCCTTAAACAGACTTTCGTCAATTCCATTGTCCCTCGCGTAATCCGTCAAATTCCCTTGCAGATGGGACGTATCTTGAGAGACATACGAGATTTTCAGCTGGCTCCCTTTGCGGAACGTTCCGGAATAAGTCAGGTCCTCCCCGCAAATGAGCTTAATAAGGCTGGACTTGCCGGAACCGTTCTTGCCGGACAACGCGATGCGTTCCCCTTGCTCAATCGTGAAGCTGATATCCGAGCATACTTCCTTCTCGCCGTAATAGATCGAGACATGCTCCAGCTCGACAAGCTGGGGCTTATGATAAGGCAGCTGCGATATCTTCAAGCTCTCCGAGCTCTCGAGGTTCCGGAGCAGCTTGGATTTCTCTTCAATAGCGGATTGCTGTCTCTGCTCCATCGATTTCGAGCGCTTCATCATTTTCGCCGCTTTATGCCCGATATACCCTTTATCCACTTTGGAGCCGGAGTTTCTTGTGCCGTTTTTGGACTTCTCTACCTCATGCGACCAGTTATTCGTGCGTTTGGCTGCTTCGTTCAGCCGCTTGATATCTTTCCTGAGTTTATCATTCTCAGACAGCTCATAGTTATCCTGCCGCTCCTTGTTCTCCCACCAGTCGGAGAAATTGCCTTTCTGAATCTCGATATTCGTCCTGTTGATGGTAAGAATATGGTCAACGCAGTTATCCAGGAAAGTTCGGTCATGGGAGACCAGGATGAAGCCGTTCTTGCTATTCAAATATTGGCTGACCAGCTTTCTTGCGTTCATATCCAGATGGTTGGTCGGTTCGTCAATCAGCAGGAAGCTGTTCTCTTTCAGAAACAAGGCTGCAAGCAGTACTTTCGTCTGTTCCCCGTTAGATAAGGTATCAAACGGCCGGTACAACACATCATCGGATACCTGAAGCAGCGTCAATTCGCGAATAAACTCCCACTGCTGATAATCCGGATAAATCTCCTCGACGACATCAGTCGTCAGATATTCCGGATGCTCCACATGGAACGGGAAATATTCAAAGCTTACGCTTGACGAGATATTCCCGCTGTATTCGTACTTGCCAAGCAGCAGGTTCATAAAGGTGGTCTTCCCTCTGCCGTTCCGTCCTGTAAAACCAAGCTTCCAGTCCGTATCGATCTGAAAGCTTACATGTTCAAAAATATTATCGTAGCTGCCGTCATGGGCAAACGTAAGGTTTGTAACGTTAATCAGTGACATCTGAATTCCCCCCGTAAATCAAAAAGAGCTGCAAGAAAGTTACCTTTCTCACAGCTCAAATAATACGGCTAATCCAGCCCCTGCGCGTACACAGGGATAGACAGGGTTATTCATTGAGTGAAAAAGATGTAGTAACTTTCCCGCGCATAAAAAAATAAAACAACCCTAATCGCTGAAGGCTCTGGTTAGTTTTATTGATTTTTATCATCGCAAGAAAATCCTACATTTCTTCAACCCCAATCCTTAAATTACAGGTATCTTAACATACCCGTTGTTCGAATTCAACCGATGGATTTGAAAAAATGTAGCATTTTCCCAAAGGCTTCATCCGCCGAGGCTTGGACATACTTAGCGGAATACGGATCGCTGAACCCGTGCTGACCGCTTGATTTATGCACTTGTACCCCCGGTTTATCCTGCAGATCCGCGATCAGTTGATCCACGTCAAAGGATGGCTCTGACTCCGGATAGAACAATAAAGCCGGACAAGCTGGAATTATCTCCTTGTAGCTCCGGATCCGGGAACCATAGTATCCTGCCGCGCCGGAGATATTCGGATTCGTGCTGCACATCCAGGCAGCCGTTGCTCCAACGCTGAACCCAACCACGTAGACATTCCGGTAACGATGCTTCAGCTCCCCGGCTAATTGAAGGATGGTTGAGGCCGCCTTTTCAAATCCGACATGGGACATAAAATAGCTGTATGCCTCCTGCTCCTGTTCATAGGGAAAAGGTTCACCCCGATTAAGCAGATCCGGTCCAAAAACATCATAGCCGTGCTTCGCGAGTGCTGAACATATCGAAGAAAGATGATTATTCAATCCATAAATCTCATGAACGACAAGGATTGCGTCTTCGGAACGGTTTCTGATCTCAATCATCGTTGTTGTCGTCATCCTAATCCTCTTTTCCCTAGCCTTTGCCTTTATGGTCCGCGTCATGCCTGTCTTTCTTGTCTTCTTTCCCCGGCTTATCTTTGCCCGGATGGTCAGGTTTAGGCTTCTTGCCCGGTTTTTCCGGTTTGTCCTCTTTTGGTTTATCTTCTTTCTTAGGCTTTGCCGGCATCCCCGGCGCTTTAGGGAACGCCATGACGGACTCCCCCGCAAGAGCTTCACTCATCAGCTTCTGGAATACGGCCGCAGCCGCTTTGGAGGTCGTCGTCAAATAATGATTCGCATCGGTATGATCATATCCGAGCCATACGGCCCCAACAAGCTGAGGGGTATAACCTACAAACCAATTATCCTTCATCCCTTGACCGCCTGTTCCCGGCATTTCGGTTGTGCCTGTCTTGCCGGCAACCGGCCGGTCTCCAAGCGATGCCGCATCACCCGTTCCTTCCTTCACAACGCCTTCAAGCATCGCGGTCATCGTCTGGGCAACCCCCGGCTCGGTTACTTTTACGCTGCCGATTGTCCCGGCATCCGCGATAATCTCCCCTTCGGCTGACTCCATTCTTGTAATGGAGTGCGCGGGAATCCGGGTCCCGTCATTGGCAAATACGCCAAACGCCTCCGCCATGTCAAGCGGGGATACCCCTTCCTGAAGACCGCCAAGCGCCAGGCCAAGCGTCCTGTCCGCATCGGTGAGCTCTATGCCGAATCGTTCAGCCGCTTCCATTCCCGCCTCTATTCCCATCTCATTGAGAAGCGAGACCGCCGGTATATTATAGGAATGAATGACGGATTCATAGATCGATACTTCGCCATGATAGCTGCCGCCGGCGTTTCTAGGCTGATAGCCTCCGAAATTAACCGGTTCGTCCATAATCGTATCCTCTGGCGTATACCCCCGTTCTAGTGCGGGCGTGTAGACGGAGATCGGCTTCATCGTGGATCCCGGCTGGCGTTTCAATTGAACGGCCCGGTTAAACCCGCGGAAGGGCTGCTTGCCGCGTCCGCCAATAAGAGCCCGGATTCCTCCATCCCGAGGATCAACCAGCACGGCTCCGCTTTGAATAAGCTGATCGGAGCTGCTTGCGGGGAATATACTGTCCTGCGAATAGACCTGCTCGGCAGCCTCCTGCATCTTGCTGTCCAAGGTTGTATAAATCCGCAATCCTCCGTGCAGCACTTCATTTTCCGTTAATCCGTATTTCTGGCCTGCCTCCCGAATCACCTGATCGATGAAATAAGGGTATTTGATGGAATCGCTGCTGCTCGGTTTCGAATCGCGAATATGAAGCGGCTCCTTAATCGAACCGTCGTAGGTCGCCTGATCAATCTTGCCTTGATCCTTCATCAGCTTCAGCACCACGTTCCTGCGGGCTTTCGCCTCTTCGGGATGGCTGTACGGCGAGAGCGCGGAAGGTGCCTTAATGATCCCCGCAAGCAGCGCGGACTCTGCAAGAGTAAGCTCGTCAACTTGGTTGCCGAAATACACCTCGGATGCTTTCTTGATCCCCCAAGCCCCTTCTCCAAAATAAATCTGATTCAGATAATAAGTGATAATCTGCTGCTTATCATAGTTTTTCTCGATTTTCTCGGCGAGCAGCAGTTCCTTCCATTTCCTCGTCCAGGTCCGTTCCTGGCTAAGAAACACGTTCTTCGCCAGCTGCTGCGTGATGGTGCTGGCTCCTTGAACCGTCTTGCCGTTCGTGAGGTTGGTCAGCATGGCGCGGCCAATCCCCTGAAGATCGGTGCCGCTGTGCTCGAAGAACCGTTTATCTTCGACAGCAACAACCGCTTCGATCAATGACTCGGGCAAGCTGTCATAGCTGACGGCCTCGGCTTTTTTCGGCGAAATTCGCAGCGCTTCCTCTTTGTCCTGATCATAAAAAATAGTAGCCGCGGGCAGCGGCTCCTCCAACAAAGACACATCTTGCCTTGTTACCAGCATGTTGAAGATAACCACGCACGCAGCGGCAAGCAGAAGACCTGCGGCAATAACGGCAAGGGCAACTTTTTTCCAAACGGTTCGTTTCTTGGCTTTCTTGTGATGCATAGCTGATCTCATACTACTTCCTCCAAGCTTTCAAGCAACAACCTGTTACTTTTGTCTTGGATAATAGTTCGCAGGTGACACCGTTTTTCTGTACGTTTGGACTAAAAGAACAAAAGCCTGCGAGTTTCGCAGGCTTTCATAACCATATCCGCAATAGCATGACGGTTACAACGCCAACGATGATCGTTCCTAGCAGGCTGCGGGTATAAACAGCGACAAGGAACGTCGGCAGCGCTGCTAATAATTCAACATTGTCCCTTAAGGAAGCCAGCTTCCCGTCTGTCATCAGCAGTTCGTCACCCAGCAATGCAGCCATAACCGCGATGGGTATATAACTTAACCACCGCATCGCCAAATCCGGAATTTGCAGTCGGCTGAGCACGACTAGCGGCAGTACGCGCGGAAGAAAAGTAACGAATGCGGCACCAATAATCATAGCAAGTATATCCCATTTTATTTCCATCGTTCTATGAACACTCCTATTGTTGCTGCGGTTACGGTAGCGATAATAACGGCCACGCTTCCCGATGTCACCATGCTGACTCCAACCACGACGAGAACGGCGCACAGGATGACGATCAAATCTCTTGCCAGCTTCTTGCGCCCTATTAATTGCAATACCAGCAATCCAATGAACATCGCGGACAAGGCGAAATCGAGCCCAAGCTTCTCCGGATTCGTAATCCATTGGCCAAGGAAGGCTCCAGCCATCGTTGCAAGGATCCAATTCAGATAAGCCGTCACGTTTAGGCCGTTCATCCATGATTCGCTAAGCGTTCTTGTATGGGATGCCTTGTTGATGGCAACGCCAAAGGTCTCATCCGTAAGCAAAGAACCTATGAGCATGGTCTTGAAAGCCGTCAAATGACGGAAGTAAGGCGACACGGCCGCGCTTAACAGGAGATGGCGAAGATTCACGATAAACACGGTAAATATAATGGCCGCTATCGAACCTTCCGCCGCCACCATTCCGGCCATAATGAACTGTGCGGAACCGGCATAAATCAGGACCGACATGAGAGTAACCTCCATCACGCTTAGCCCCGAGGTGTGACCAACAACTCCCGCCGCGAATCCAATGCTTAGATAACCTAATAGCGTCGGAACGCAATCCTTTACCCCTTGAAGGAAGCTTTCCTCATTCCTGTCCATTCTTAGCTGTACGTTCTCTTGCTGCATGTACTTCCCTCTCTTACATTAAACTATCATTCTATCTTAGCACAAAAATAAGCCGCCCTTCATGCGGCTTACGAGATTTCATGCAACAGTCGGATCTTCTCCTTGGGCTTGGATTTGAACAATAATAGACCAACGATGAGTGCGGTTACGCCAACTGCTTTTTGTGCCGTGAAGGGGACCTGCTCCAAGTCGAACCAGCCCGCGGAGTCCCACCATAATGCGCATAGAAGCTGGGAAGCCATTACGATTGTGGTCGCATAGCTTGGGCCAAGAAGCCGGACACCTTTCACCACGCAGGTCACCACGCCAATCCCAACTAATCCGCTGAACCAGAACCATGCGGGCATCGCCTTCCAGTCCCAGAAGTCCGCTCCTTCAAATAATACTCCCATGCATAGGGAAGCCACAAACCCCATCCCGAGCACAAGTGCCGTTGTGGTATGCGAGTGAACAACCGTATTCACTTTGTTGTTGAATAAGGTCTGAACGCTGATTAGCGCTCCAGCCATCAAAGCAAGCAGAATCCCTGCGATCATGAGTACTCCTTCCTTTCTCCGTTCTCGTATATATTCCGTCCAGCAGCAGCTTCAAGACCCTTGCGGTCCTTCACAAGCAAAGTGCCGCGGCTTCGTTCGATCAGATTCATCTTGCATAAGCTAAGAATAATCCGGTTCAAATGCCGGTAGCTGGTGCCAATCAGATTCGCCATGTCCTTCAAGCTAGCGGTGCTGACTATCGCATGATCGGCTGTCGTTACCGAGAGAAGGTAACTCGCAAGCCGTACTTCTACCGGATACAGAAGATTAAAGCTTAGCGATACCGATTTGTTATAAAATTTTTCCGTGACCAGATGCAGCATGAATTGAAGAAACGGTACTTCCTCCCTGTACAGCTGCAACCAGCGTTTATGAAAGCCAACCGCCTCCACCGGCGTGACCGCCGAGACGGTATTCAGATTTTCCATTTCGCTTAAGCATTCTATCTCCCCAATGACGCCAAGCGGAGAAGTGAAATTAACAAGCAGCGTATTGCCATCGGCAGATGTCGTAAAAACCTTGACTTTTCCGCGCATGAGAAAAAAGATAAATCCCGGTACTTCGCCTTGCGTGCAAAGGGCTTCCTCCGGTTCAAACCGGTACAAAGCCAAATGCTGTCGAAGCGAGCTTGGGAAAACATCATCCAGCGCATATTGATTCAGGTAACGGTGAATCTGCTCGGCATCCCCAATTTCTTTCATATCGGCAACTCCCTTCTATTGGATATTTTATCCTCTCAGAAGGATAAACATAAGATGCCGGTAATCATCAGCGCGATCCCAATCCATTGCGGCGTTCTGAGTTTTATCGCGGCATTCCCGTACCAGCCCGCTTTCTCCATTCCTAACGTGGCCAGAATCTGTGCGATCAGAACCGCCGATACGGTCACCGCAGCACCATTTTGGTGAAAAGCGGTGATGTTGCTGAAAATAATAAAGGCTGCCAATGCCCCTCCGAACCGGTAAGGCAGCTTCACTTGACTCAGCTTTTTCCACGACCGGTCCCCCGACAGCCATACGATTAGCAACGCGGCAGCAAATCCCGTGCCTTGCGTAAGCACGGCAGCCTGCCAGCTGCCAAGGTGATCGCCAATCGCCGCATTGGCTGTACTTTGCAAGGTGAGGAATACACCGCCCAATACAGCATAAATAATGCCTTTCATTCTTCGACTTCCTCCTCGTTTGTTCTGCTCTCCTTATTTAACGATGAGCCGCTGATTTCTAAAAGGACATATGTCCTAACGGACAAATAAAAAAAACATCATTGCCTCTTAAGCAGCGATGCTTTCCTTATCTTTCTCTTTTATTTCATTAGTATTGCCTTGCATTTGATTATTCATATCGCGAAGCTCTTGCAGCATGGTATCGAGTTCGGATCGAAGCTGGTGAAGATCATTCTTGCAAAGGAATTGAAGCTTATCCAGTTCGCTTGTGCTCATATTGCCCATTCGAATTTGATAAAGCAGCTTGTACTGCATCGATTCGCTTTCGCTGATCCGGTATTCCGGCATTCTTGCGGGTTCGTTTTTTTGTTGTTTGATCATTTGTTTGGGCTCCTTTATGTTTTTTTCTAGCATAAAGGAACTATATTAACCATGTATTTGTCCTGTGTTAGATCCATATTAACTTTTGAGCGTATTGTTATTTCTGTGCTCGCACAATGAGAAACCAAGGATACGTCATCAAACGATCATACCAGCGTTCATACCAGTCAGCTGCGCCGGGAAGATCGATAAACGCCTTGCTTGGCTGCGGTTCGATCATTTGATTCAGCGTAAAATGCTCCGAGGTCGCGTTAACGATATCCATCATCGGTCTCCGGTAGAAGGTGACCTCGACCGGCCCCGTTTCTTTCTTCTTCCATACATCGGTCAATAGTTCGTGAGCGAAATAATCCGGACTTTCGAATTGCTGATAATCCATAAACGGATGATGAACCGAAAATTGCAGTATGCCTCCCGGCTTCAAGACGCGGCGAAATTCGGAAAAGGTGGGTCCCCAATCTTTGACGTAATGAAGGGTGAGCGAGCTGACGATGACATCGAAGGATTCATCCTCAAAGGGCAGCGGCTGACTGAGATCGCAGACGGATATGCGGGCTTTGTCCCCTACCCGTCTTGCGCAAGCAGCCGCCATCTCCGGACTTAGATCAACCGCGGTCACTTGCGCACCTCGTTCTGCGAACTGTGCCGTATACCAGCCGGCAGCGCAGCCCGCATCAAGGATCGTCTTGCCCGTCAGATCGACCGGCAACAGCTTCATCATCGCCGGTCGTTCGTAAAAGGCATTATGCCCGCTGCTATGATCGACGGCTTGTTCATACACAGCCGCAAGTTGGTCGAACGCTTGGACGACTTTTTCTTGCATGAATGATCTCACCCCTACTTCAATTTGAACAATATTTATTAGAACCGATATTTCTCATGTCCAATGTTCTTAAAAGACTGCACGCCTTCCAGATGAAGCAGCTCTTCCTTCATTTGCAATCCGCCTCTAAAGCCAGTGAGCGTATTGTTCTTCCCGATTACCCGGTGACACGGAACTACGATAGGAATCGGATTCCTGCCATTCGCCGTTCCAACCGCCCGCACAGCCTTAGGATTACCGACACTCTCCGCGATCTCCGCGTAGCTTCTCATCTCTCCGTACGGGATGTTAAATAAAGCTTGCCAGACCAAATTCTGAAACGGAGTTCCGCGGAAATCCAAGGAAAAGGTAAATTTCTTCCGGCTACCTTCCAGGTATTCCTGCAATTGAAGCTTATAAGGCGCTACCTTCGCTGGTTCTTGCGTAAGAATGGCATTCGGAATTTTCTTCGTCACCCATGCCCGAACATTCTCCATAATCGACTCGTGAGGCAGCGTTACTTGAACTAAACCCTTGTCGGTTGCGACCAGATAAATAGGCCGGTGATGCAAAACGGGATGAACCAAGGTATCCCAGTACACCAGCGTTGATTGAATGTTGCTCATATCCCTTGCCTCTCCTCTAATTCCCTGAAGTATAAGGACAATCTTATCACTTCAACCACAAAACAAAAAGCCGCGAAATCCGCGGCTTTCAAAACTTTTTATTCTTTTATTCAACGATCAGCTTGCCAACCATCTTGCTGTGTCCGGCACCGCAGACGACGGAGCACTGGAATTCATGCTCGCCGGCTTTGTCTGCCGTAAATTCGGCTGTTCCGTTATTTTCTTTAATGTCTACATTAAAGTCCGGAATCGCGAAGCCGTGGAAGCCTTCCGCATTGTTTAGCGTAATTTTGACTTTATCGCCCTTCTTGACTCGGATCTCGGGCTGGTCAAATTCGAAGTTTGCCGCTTTGACGGTAATTGCCTTCTGTCCGCCTCCGCTCGCAGCATTGTTTCCTGCGCCGGCATTCCCGGCATTGTTGCCTGTTCCCGCATTGTTGCCCGTTCCGGCATTATTGCCCGTTCCGGTATTGGCGGTATTGTCATTCTTGTCTGAGTTAGAACCGCAGCCTGCAGCAGTTCCCATTACGGTAACGGCAAGCGCGGCGATCATAAGCAGCTTACGGATCTTCATAGCAGCTGTCTCCTTTTAGCGTTAGTTTTTGGACTGGTCCAGCTCGATAATGTTGGATTTGGCTTCAGGTTCGTCGTCCGCGATCCCTTTGGTGGAATTCCGGAATTCCCGAAGCGTATCGCCAAAGGCCCGCCCAAGCTGCGGCAGCTTTGCCGGTCCAAACACGATCAATGCGATGGCCAGTATAATAATCAGCCCAGAAACCCCTACGTTGTTAAACATAACATACCTCCATAATCAAGTTGTTTGTACGGCAAGTTTCCGCTTATAGTAACGCGTCGAGATAAAAGCGCTGATCTCGAAGAGTATGATCAGTGGAACGGTCACGGACAAATGGGATACAAAATCCGGAGGTGAGATAAGTGTTCCCACAACCGCCAGACCTACATACGCGTATTTTCGTACCTGCTTCATCTTGTCTGGAGTGAGCATCCCGATTCGGGTCAGAAAAGTCATGGCCAGCGGCATTTCGAATGCCACCCCCATTGGCAGAAGGAAGCTGATCAGAAACGACATGTAATGCTGGATGCCATATACCTCTTGCGCGCCCATCGACTGATTCAGCTTGACCATGAACCGGATCATCATCGGCAAAGCAACCGTATAGCCAAACATTACACCGCTAATGAACAAAACGGATGAAGTTGGAACGTACACCAGCGTGCTTTTTGCTTCGGCATCCGTCATGCCCGGCCTGGCGAACGCCCACAGATGGTACATCAGAAAAGGCAGCGTCAGGATGATTCCGACGAGCAGCGCGCATTTCATGTATACCGCAATGCCGTCCGAGAGCGCGAACACGCTCCACTCCACTTCAATTGAACCCAAATGTCCTTTTACAAAGGTCAGTATTCTCGGCGCTGCGTAGAGACCTATGCAGAGGGAAGCTATAAACCAGCCGGCTACATAGATGAGACGCTTGCGGAGCTCCGACAGATGACTGATTAGATCGCTGTCGATCGTACCCGTCTCTTTACTCACACGAGTGAACCGCCTTTGTCCAAATATTTCTGAATGCCTTCCGCTGTCCGGTATGCCAATGCGCCTACCGTTGCCGTCGGATTATATCCGCTGTTATGCGGGAAATTTGAGGCGCCGCAGATAAACACATTTTCCGCATCCCACATTTGCAGGTAGTTGTTGACGACCGAGGTTTTGGGATCAGATCCCATTATCGTTCCTCCCGTGTTATGGGTAGACTGATAAGGAACAATGTTATATTGCTTGATGGAATCATGAACCTCGGTTTTGGTCGCTCCCATCTGATCGGCAATATCCTTCGTTTTCTGGGCAATAAATTTCACAAGCTCGCGGTCCTGATCTTCGAAGTCGAAGGTCATCCGGATAAGCGGCATTCCAAAGGCATCCTTATATTCCGGATCGAGATCCAGAAAGTGATAACGGTTTGGCATGCTGGCGCCTTGCCCGGTAACGGACAACACCCGATTCGAGTTGTGAACCGAAGCTTTCTTGAATTCGGCGCCCCATTTCGGCGTACCGGCCGGAACCGGCTGATACTGAATCGGCCGCAGTCCCGTCTGCGTGAAGCGGATGTTCGCGCCGTGCAGGAACTTGAGATCAGTATGATCGAAGTTGTCGCCATTGAAATCATCGATGCTGCTGCCAAGTGCCCCCGCGCCCATTGCCAGGTTGAATTCCCGGTCCTCATAAAAGGCGCTGGTGCTGGCACCGTTCACCTGATAGGCATAGTTTCGCCCAACAGCCCCCGTATCGGTCTCGGGATCATAAGGTCTGCCCAGCTTGGAGAGAAGCAGCAGTCTTACATTCGTAAACAGATACCCTGCCAGGATGACAACGTCCGCAGGCTGCGTGTATTCTTCCCCGGTAGGGGTATGTACATAGGTCACGCCGGTTGCCTTTTTGCCATCGTGAATGATTTGGGTCACGTTGGAATGCATGCGAAGATCAAGCTTTCCTGTTTGCTTGGCGACCGGAAGCACGGTAACCACGGGGTCTGCCTTCGCGCCGTACTCACAGCCGAACCGCTCGCAGTAGCCGCAATATTGGCAAGGCGCTCTCTCGATCCCGTCCGGATTTTTGTATACCTCGGTCAGGTTGGCCGAAGGAATAACATACGGGTGATAGCCAAGCTTCTTCGCCGCATCTTCAAACAGCTTCATCCCCGGGGATTTCTTCATCGGAGCCGTAGCGAACGGAGTTGACATCTTGCCGATATTAGACGGAACCTCTTTCTCCCCGGAAATGCCGGCCATCTGCTCGTACTTCACGAAATACGGCTCGAGCTCGTCATACGTAATCCCCCAGTCGCGTATGGTCATGTTCTCCGGAATCTTCTTCTTGCCATAACGCTCAACCGTCTTGCTGCGGATTTCGAAATCATAAGGCAGGAACCGGTAGTATTGTCCGTTCCAGTGAACGCCTGCTCCTCCTAAGCCTTCGCCTAGCAGGAATGAGCCATAGGTCCTCATCGGCAATGCTCTCATTTTCATCGTATTGCGGAACGACACCGTTTCTTTGGACAAATCCTGCATCAGCTCATAACGGGAGGCATAGCGGAGCTCGTCATGAACATGATAATAATCCTGCGTATCGCGGCTTTTGCCCCGCTCCAGGCCAACAACGGATATACCCGCTTTCGTAAGCTCTGCAGCGATAATACCGCCGACCCAGCCCATACCGACAATTACGACAGGTACTTTTGGAAGTTTAGTCGCCATACTGCTTCACCCCTTCTCTACCCTAGTTCAAGATGATCATGCAAGCTTAACGGTTCAAGCTTTACGAATTCTTCTTTCTCGATGTACTCGGTGTAGCTCATCTGGTTGCCGGGGAAATTCCTCATCTTCCAGCCCGCCATATTTCGATTTCCTCCGTACAGAGGGTCAGCGTATGCCCCCTCCAGCGTCAGATTAAGAAACATGGCAAAGAAGTTAGAAGCCGGAACATCCTTAATCTCCGTCTTGTCCGTTTCAAAAGCAGTCAATACGGCATCCTGCTCTTCCGGCGCAATCTCGACGAACAGCTTCTTGTATTTCGCCGTGCTGTATTTATTCATGGCATCCAGACCAAGCGCAATCAGCTCTCTGCGCTTAAACACCAGCTGATAGCCCTGCGTGGCCTCCGCCTTATAATAAGGCGGCTGCATATAATCGCGGGAATTCGTGCCAAAGGCGCTGGCCATCTGATGGTCGATAAAAAACGCTACCCCCAGCTCCTTCGCTCCCGGTCCCAGATCATCCTTGGGGAACAGCCGCTCCGCAGCCGCTTCGGCTGTTAGAAACTGATCCTGATTGAAGAACATCAGCGCCTGGTTATAGTCTTTGGCGTCTGCTGCCGGTTGCTTGGCTGCCGGAGCCGGCGTTTCTTCCTCCGTTGTTTTGTTCAGATTCGAGCCTACGAGTCCGCCGATAACTCCCCCAAGAACTACCCCGCCAAGTGCCGTGCCCGAATATTTGAGAAACCTTCTGCGCGATTCGTCCTGAGGCTGATTCGGTTTATCATTCGCCATGTTTGTCGTCTCCTTGCTATCCGATTTGGAAGGTTTTCTAATTTTCTTCCAATTGATGCAAAATTATTCATGCGCCTTCTTGCTGCAGGTCTTTTCTTTTGTTTAGTACCTTGCAATAAATAATACTGAATGGTATATTGTATTGGCAGCATCAATAGTTATAAACAGGTACTGTTCAATGTATAGTACCATGCTATAAATAAACGAGGTGTCCACCCATTGAATGTCCAATTTAAAAAAGGCGTTTTGGAGCTGTGCGTTCTAGTCATGCTGGATAAAAAAGACCGGTATGGATACGAGCTGGTCCAAAAAATATCCAGTCAGATCGAGATTTCAGAAGGCTCTATCTACCCGATTCTCCGCCGCTTGACGAATGAAGAGTACTTCACAACCTACTTGCGGGAATCCACGGAAGGCCCTTCGCGTAAGTATTATCGGCTCACGGACAAAGGAAGAACCTACTTGTATGAGCTCATAACCGAATGGAACGAATTTGCGAGCGGGGTCAATCAATTGATTAAGGAAGGTGTGAACAATGACGAAGGATAAGTTTTTGCAGCAATTAGAAGCCGAGTTAAAGAGGCTCTCCCCTGTAGAGCGCGCGGATATTTTGCTTGATTACGAAGAGCATTTTTTGTTCGGATTAGAGGAAGGCAAATCGGAAGAAGCAATTGCCGGTGCATTAGGCTCTCCTTCCCAGATCGCTAAAGAAATCCTTGCCGGTTATCATGTGAAGCGTGCTTCGGCAAACTTGTCGGCCGAAAGCGTGATTCGCGCGGCATGGGCCGTCATCGGATTAAGCTTTTTCAATCTGGTTATCGTGCTTGGCCCCGCTCTTGGAGTAGCCGGGGTTATACTGGCGGGTTGGGCTGTCTCGCTGACCTTCCTGGCCTCTCCGCTTCTGGTTGTTGTCGAATGGCTTTTTTACCCTGACGGCTTCATGCTCTTTGATCTCTTCGTCTCCATTGGCATGTGCGGAATAGGCATCCTGCTCGGGATGGTTATGCTGTATGTCACCAAGGCGTTGAAAAAAGCGCTGATCGGTTACCTGAAATACAATGTGTCTCTTGTTAAAGGAGGGCTGAGGCATGACAACTAGGAAAAAGCTATCGGCTCTAGCGGCGGCGCTCATTGTTATTGGCCTTGCGGGCAGTCTGCTTACTTACCGTTTCGGCAATGAGTGGACTGAAATCGCGGAGCAAAAAACGATCCCCGGCGCGCAGGTTGCCGCCATTGATATCCGCACCGATAATACGCGCGTTGAGCTATTGCCATCCGACAATCAGGAAATAAATATTCAATTAAACGGAAAAGCGATGTCCAATGACCTTCAGCAATTAAGCGTTAATGTAACGGATTCGACCCTATCTGTTTCCGTCGATAAAGAGAGGGACAAATGGTTCAACTTCAATATCGGCGATAATACGTTAACGCTGACCATCACTCTTCCGGAGAAGCAATATCAGAGCTTGTAACTCGCAAATAATAACGGCTATATCGCAGGGAAACAGCTTGACGTTGCCTCGGTCGTTGCCTCTACGGACAATGGCCGAATCGAATTAAGCGACATATCCTCGCAAGATGTACAGTTGAAAGCCGATAACGGAAAAATTAAGCTGGACCATGTAACGGGAGTGCTCGACGGAAGGACCAAAAACGGCTCCGTAACGGTGTTGACCAAAGAGTTAAATCAGAACATCACGCTTGAAACCAACAATGGCAGAATTCTGATTCAAACCGAAACGGATCCTGCAAACGTCACCTTCCTCACTCATGTGGATAACGGAAGAGTGAATATCCTGGGCAAGTACAAAGACAGCAGCGTTATTGGAAACGGAAAGACTCTAATTAAGCTTACTGCAGACAATGGCAGCATTACGGTGAAGAAACCGTAACAATTCAAAAATCCGCCCCTTCGTGACGAAGGAGCGGATTTTTTTGGCCTTGGCTTAACCTAGTACGTTCACCGGCGAGCCGGCTAAGTAAGCTTCAATATCCTCTACGATCCCCTTGTAAAACCCCTGGTACGCCGCTTCCGTTACATAGCCGATATGCGGAGTCGCAAGGACATTGGACAGCAAGCGGAACGGATCGTCCTGCGGCAGCGGCTCCTGCTCGAACACGTCAAGCCCTGCCCCGGCAATTCCGTCGCGGCGAAGAGCGTCGATCAAGGCTTCCCGGTCTACAATGGGTCCGCGCGAGGTATTGACAAGAAAGGCCGTCGGACGCATCCGCTTAAGCTCTTCCGCGCCAATTAAGCCTCTCGTGCGGTCGCTCAACACAAGATGAATGGAAACAATATCGCTGCTCTCGAGCAGCTCCTCCTTAGAGGAAGCCAGCTGAACACCTGCCGCTTCCGCTTTGTCGGGGGTCAAATTCTGGCTCCAGGCCATAACCTCCATGCCGAAGGCTTGTCCAATCCTTGCTACGTTCGAACCAATATGGCCGAGTCCAATCAGACCAAGACGTTTACCCTTCAAATCCACCCCGATCGTGCTTTGCCAGCCGCCGCCGCGAACGGCTTCATTCTCAAGAACAAGCTTTCTCGCTAGACCAAGAATAAGCGCCCAGGTCAGCTCGGTTGTTCCTTCTCCTCCTCCCCTTGTGCCGCATACGGTAATGCCTAGCTCGGCGGCAGCCGCAAGATCAATGGAGGCGTTGCGCATTCCTGTCGTAACCAGTAGCTTTAGTTTGGGCAGACGCTGCAGGAGATCGCTTCGGAATGGCGTTCTCTCGCGCATGATAACGATAATCTCGCAATCTTCAATTGCGGCGACAAGCTCTTCCCTATCTTCGAAATGACGATTAAACGCATGAACCTCAAGACGGTCCGTCAGTTTCGACCATTCCGCCATACTTAAAGCCACATTCTGGTAATCATCGAGAATTGCGCATTTCATAATAACACTCCTCCTCTTCTAAATAGCAAAACAGCAAGCTCCTTGCCATCGGTCTGGGGGAGCTTGCTGCATCATATCTTATTATTTTGGTTGAATGTATCCTTCCGCTTTGAGCAGTTCGGCGATCAATACCGCGCCGCCGGCTGCACCGCGAAGCGTGTTATGCGACAAGCCCACGAATTTGAAATCATACAGCGAGTCTTCGCGCAGACGGCCAACGGATACGCCCATGCCTTTTTCAATATCGCGGTCGAGCTTCGTTTGCGGTCTGTTCTCTTCTTCGAAGTACGTAATGAATTGCTTAGGCGCGCTTGGCAGACCCAGCTCTTGCGGACGTCCTTGGAACTCGGACCAGCGGGCAAGAATCTCTTCCTTCGAAGGTTTGTTCTCGAATTTCACGAATACGGTAGCAAGATGTCCGTCAGTTACGGGAACGCGGATGCATTGCGTCGTGATATGCGGCGAGCTGGCTTTTACCACTTCGCCATTCTCTACCGTGCCCCAGATACGAAGCGGCTCCTGTTCGCTCTTCTCTTCTTCGCCGCCGATGTATGGAATAACGTTGTCCAGCATTTCCGGCCAGTCGGTAAAGTTCTTTCCGGCACCGGAAATCGCTTGATACGTCGAAGCGACAACCGTAGTCGGGTTAAATTCGCGCAAAGCATTAAGCGCCGGCACGTAGCTTTGAATCGAGCAGTTTGGTTTAACCGCGATAAAGCCCGTTTCGGTACCAAGACGTTTTCTTTGCGCTTCGATCACTTCGAGATGCTCCGGGTTAATTTCCGGAATAACCATCGGTACATCCGGCGTCCAGCGGTGAGCCGAGTTATTGGACACGACCGGTGTGCCTGTTTTGGCATAAGCCTCTTCCAGCGCCTGGATTTCTTTCTTAGGCATATCTACTGCGCAGAATACGAAATCAACGCCTGCGGCAACCTCTTCAACCTTCGAAGCGTCCTGCACGACAATATTTTTCACTGCTTCGGGGATTGGTGTATCAAGCTTCCATCTGTTCTGAACGGATTCTACGTACGTTTTGCCTGCCGAGCTTGCGCTCGCCGCAATCGCGGTTACTTCGAACCAAGGATGCTGATCCAGCAATTGAACGAAACGCTGGCCAACCATGCCCGTTCCGCCAACAATACCAACTTTAAGTTTTTGTGACATAAGGTTTTCAAATCCTCTCCGTCTGATTTTATATGCCGTACCTTACATGTATGCGGTATATTTCCCTTTGCTTGCAATGAAATAAAAAAATCCCACCCCCAAGACCGTAGTCTCAGGGACGAGATTGGAATACTCGTGGTACCACCCTAAATTCGCGGATATGTCGCCATATCAGCCTCTTCGAGTACGGCATTGCAATCTTGCGATCCGGATGCTTATACTCTAGCTCTGTAACAGGAGCTCCTGTCGCACCATCCCCTGGATTGCCGGTTCCGATGCGCTGCTCAGAGTCTTTCTTCAATAAATAACTCTTTGCCCCTTTTCAGCGTACCGGAGCTCTCTGGGAAAGAATTGATTTATCTACTCGTCTCGTCAATGCATTTCATATTGCAGTTATAATAACAAAAATCCATTCCGAGGTAAACCCATTTTCGCAAAAAAATTAACGGCTTTCAGCCGCTCTCGCATTCAGCTTCTTATAGGCTTTGAAATAGACCCACATGGCGTTAAGCAGCAGAATAGCGCCCGTCGTGAGGAATACATATCTTAAACCAAGCCATGCCGCAATCTGGCCGCCAAGCACGGAGCCTCCGAACACGCCAAGATATCCTGCCGACATCGTTAATCCGAACATTCTGCCCGTCAGGGCATCCGGTGTTATCTTCTTGATCAGAATGTTAACGGACGGGTTAAGCCCCCCTGCCGCAAGCCCCAAGAGGAACCGGAGCGCCATAAGCTCCCAAGGCTGATGGACTAAGGCTTGCGGAGCAAACAACAGACCCGCAACAATCAAAGCGAACAGCATGACCTTATGTGCGCCGATCTTGTCCGACAGCCTGCCTAGCCTTGGCGCAGCTATGATGTTCGCCAGCCCGGATGCGGAGAATATGAAGCCTGCCAATAAGGCAACATGTTCGGTATTGCTCGTCAGACTTGTGACATACACCGTCAACACCGGCTCAATGGAATACATGGCAAACGTCAAGGCAAAGTACGTAATGAACAATGTAACGGTAAGGTTCTTCTCGGGAATACTGCTCCATATTTCTTTCATTTTCTGCGCCTTTTTATCTACTCGAACGAAATTCTCTTTCACGAACAATAGAGTCGTAATGAATGCAATCAATAACAGCAGGCCGGTAATAAAGAATACGTTCCTCATGCCAACATGCAATTCAATAAATCCGCCGATGGACGGTCCTAGCAAGGAGCCCGCAATCCCTGCCGTAGACAAGGTTCCAAGCGCCCAGCCGGCATGGGATTTCTCGGTCTGGGTAGCGATCAGCGCCGTACAGGCCGAGGCGTATCCCGTAATGATCCCCTGCAGCAAGCGAAGGCCAATCAGTTCATACACATTCTGGGCAAAGCCCATGCTGAATATGACGATGGCCATGCCAAGGCTGGCCCTCAGCAGCATCGGCTTTCGCCCGTATTTATCGGCTGCGATTCCCCATATAGGGGAAAACACAGCCGACAGAATAAAGGTAATGCCAAACGCAAGCCCGGAATATTGCTCGATCTTCGCGGTATCCGTAACGCCAAGCTGATGGATATAAAGCGGCAATACCGGGGCGATCTGGCTCATGCCGATGCTTGCGACGAACACGCCGAACCAGCAGACGAACAGGTTTCTTTTCCAAATCGGCATACCCGTCAGCCCCCTTCAATATGCACCCTGCCGAATCTTACGATAATGTCTCGATCCAAGCATCTACGGTCTGAACCTCGGCCTGCCGCGGGAAGACCTTCTCCGTAAGAACGCGGTGAACCTCCGGGTCCGCATCCAAACATGCATCCTTCAATACGGTAAGGGCATAATCCTTGTCCGCCGCTTCGCGCACCGTAGTCAAGACAACCCCGCTTGTCGAGATGCCGCTGAGAACAAGATGGTTGATCTGTTTGGCCCGCAGAATAACCTCCAGATTGCTTCCCGCAAAGGCGCTGATCCGGAACTTCGTAACAACCGGTTCGCCTGGCTGAGGCTTGAAGGAATCATGGATTTGAGTGGCTTCGTCCTGGATAGTCATTCCTCCATATTGAGCAACGGCTGAGAATGACTTATTGCGGGGGCTTACTTCCGGATATCCTTCATTAAAGGCCACACGTACGTAAATGACCGGAATCTCCTTTGCTCTTGCAGCTTCTATCGCTTTCTTGAAAGGCTCCAATACTTCCTTGTTTTCCGCAAATCGCGATACTATCCCGTTCTGCAAATCCATGACCAATAATGCCGTGTTTGGTTTCGGGCTCATTTGTTATGCACACTCCTAGTCATTATGATAATATTAAGCGGAGAACTCTCCTCTTGATAGTAAACGGAGACCTCTCCGTTTGTCAACCAAACCTACTTTACTCCAATTCGCAAGGAAGTGAATCGGCATGAACGAAGAAGAGACAACTCCTCCGCCAAAGCCAGAACGCCGGGATGCTGCCGAGAACCGTCAGCGCATTCTGAATGCGGCTCTGCAGCTGTTCGAACGGCATGGCGTGGAGCAAGTCAGCATGAATCAGATAGCGGCGGAGGCCCAGATCGGACCGGGAACCTTATACCGCAGATACCGCAATAAGAGCGAGCTGTGCCTGGATCTGATGAAGGATAATCTGGTCATCTTGTTCGAGGATATTTACGCTTACCTCGAAGATAACCGCAGCGACGCCCCTGGCTCCAGACTGCGGGGAATTCTAGCCTTATTTATGAAGTTCCGGGAGAAGAAATCCCAGCTGCTGCGGGGAGTGGAAGATTCCTCCCAAGCCAACCGGCCAAGCTCCAGAACAAAAGGCCCTCTCTATCACGAGCTGCATGAAATTCTAGTCCAGCTGTTTGATGAGATGCTGGCCGTATCCGGACAATCCGGACCAAACAGCGTATTCCGCGCCGACATGCTGCTAAACGGCGTTAGCAGCGAGTCTTATCTGTTTCAGCTGGAAGTGCGCGGCTACACGACGGAACAAATTCTCGAGCATCTCTGCGATACTTTTATTACCGGCCATTGATTATAGAGCAGAAAAAACCAGCCAGATTCCCGAAAAGGGAATACTTGCTGGTTTTTATTCGTTAGTATGTTATAGCCGGACCAGCGGCTTCTCGGCCGGTCCGTCAATCACATCACCCGTAATGGAGAACCGGGAGCCGTGACAAGGGCAATCCCAGGTCCTCTCCCCGTTGTTCCATTCCACTTCGCAGCCCATATGGGTGCAGGTCGTATCCACAAGAAACAGCCGACCGTCTTTATCCCGGTATCCGCCTGCCCTGCGGCCATGAATTTGCACCACGCTTCCTTCATCCTTCTCAAGCTGTTCCGGACGTTTCTTGACGTACTCCAGCTTTCCTGCGATCAGATGCTTCGCCACATCCGCATTGTCCGCTATCAGCTTGCCCACCGTCTTCCACGACACGGAGCGTGAAGGAGAGAATAAGCCTTCATAAGGATTTTCCCGCTCCAGGATAAGGTCCCGGATCAGCAGGGCAGCCGCCGTCCCGTTGGTCATTCCCCATTTCCGAAAGCCCGTCGCAATCCATACGTTAGAAGCCGAAGCCGTTATCCGACCGATAAAAGGAAGCTTGTCAGCCGTAGCGAGATCCTGCGCCGACCATCTGTAAGCAATCTCTTTGAGCTTGAACTGATTCTCCGCGAATTTTCTGAGCTCTTCGTAATGATTGATCGTACAGATTCCCTGCCCCGTCTTATGGCTCTGTCCCCCTAGAATAATCAGCTTGTTCTGGTCATCCAGCGGCGCGTAGCGGATGGAGCGCTTCGGATCCTCCGCGCTCAAGTACATTCCGCCGGGATACTCGTCTTCCACCCGCAATCCAAGCACATAGGAGCGATCGGCGTGCATCCGGGCGAAATAAAATCCCATGCCGTCATAGAACGGAAAATGCGTGCAGGAAACGACGTATTTGCAAGTAATCCGATGACCGTCGCTCGTCATGACTTTAGGCGTATCCACCTGCTCCACATCCACGGCTGTCGTATGCTCATAGATCCGGCCGCCTAGCTTCTGGAATTCCCGGACCAGCTTGAGCAAATAGTTAAGCGGGTGGAACTGCGCCTGACCATCCATTCGTACTGCTCCAAACAACGGCAGCTGCAGCGGCATGCGATCCAGATAAGCACCCGGAATGCCAAGCTCCTGATAAGCCTTCGCTTCGTTCTCCACCTTGACGATATAGTCCACATGATGGGTATAGACGTAGGCGTCCTGCTTCGCATAGCCGCATTCAATCTGATGCTTCTCGATCGTTTGTTCGATAAAGCTCATGGCATCTTTGGCCGCCTGATAATATAACCTTGCTTTTTCCTTGCCTTCCGAGCGGATAAGCTCGTCGAATATCAGGTCATGCTGCGCCGTTATTTTCGCCGTGGTATGGGCCGTTGTCCCGTTCAGGATCTCGCCGGCTTCCACCAATACGACACGCAGTCCCTCTTGGCTTAACAGATACGCCGTTGTTATTCCGGAGATTCCTCCGCCCACAACAACAACGTCCGCTTCGCTGTCTTGGGTCAGCTTCGGACACTTGGGGCGCTCCTCCTGGGTTGCCGTCCAGTAGGACTCCGGAAACTGCGGCAGGTCTTTATGATACGACATCGTTATGCTCCTCTCGTCAACTGCTCGATTTCCTTAATCTGCACGAACCAGAGAAATTTATGTGCCGCAGCCTATTTGCCTGCCGCTTTGCTTCCAAGACGCAGCATCAGCGCAGTACCGGCCATAATTATGACCCCGCTGAGCGCATAGACAGCCATTAAAGAGAAGGCGTGCTTCAAATAGCCGGACAAGGACATGCCAATGACCATCATCCCCATAAAAACAGGCATAATCGCTCCGGATACCCGGCCCATAAAAGCCATCTCCGTGTTTTGCACGATAAGCGTCTGAATGCCGCCTTGTATGGACGGATATACCAAACCGCTGATGACGAGCAGCAGAATGGTGAGCCAGATCATCGTCGATGCGCCGATGCCAACCGTACAGAAGGCAGTAATCAGCAATCCGCCGATAAACAGTTGCCGCGGCTTCGCCTTTTTCGCTAATCCCATTATGGCGATACCCCCAATCAGCATCGCTGCGCCATTCGTCATGACGAGCCACTGCAGGAAGCCAGTATCCTGTCCCAGCTGCTCTACCACGATAAAGATCTGTAGCGGCTGAGTGAGTCCGGAAGCAAAGCCAACTATCGCAAAGCTGAAGGACAGAGTTCGCAAAGCCGTGTTCGACCTGACATAACGCAAGCCTGCCGTCAGTTCCTTGCCGAAGCTGGTGCTCGCATCCGGTCTTGGGTCCACGGTATCTCTCGGCAAGGTAGCAAGAATGATGGACGAGCCCAAGAATAAGACAGCCGTAAGGATAAGCGAAATATGAATGCCAAGCTTCAGAAAGACGATGGTGCCGATCACCGGCCCCAGAACCATAAAGATGGCGACAAGCGTTTGGGACAACGCCATGACACTTTGCAGCTGCTCAGCCGGGACATGGCGTTTGTAGAGCTTCATGCCGGAAGGCTGCGAGAATTGCGACAGGCTGGCAGACACGAAGGAACCGATAAGCAGGGCCAACCACCCGCCGTTCATCAGAGCAAGCAGAACTGCCACTACGGATAGGGCAGAAAGCACATCACTGCCCACCATCGTCCGTTTTGGCTGCCATCTGTCAGCCAGAGTCCCTCCAATGAGAGCAAACAGGAAGATTGGCGAGAATTCCGCTACGGAAATAAGGGAGACATAGACCGGATTATTGTTGGTCAAATCCGTTACATACAGCAAAACCGCGTAGTTTCGGATCCATATGCCCAGCTGCAGCAGCATCCGCGAACAAATAATGGTACGGACATAACGATTGGAGAACATGCTGAATACCTCCAGCTTTCTAAAAGATTTGTAGGAATGACTCTGCAGAATCATTCACTTGTTTACTTATTTAGTAATTTACTAAATAGCTGGTGTTAGTGTAATGCGGATTTTGACGTACGTCAATCCGTTTTTTTTTAAAACAAAATACTTTTGCCCCGCCTGTCACAAATTCCGGCCCTTCGTTGTCTGAGATAAAGAAACTGACAAATGCGATTAATCATTGCGATCGCAACGGGCATGTTCCCCGGCTGCTACGACAATTAAGTCTTTAAACGGCCAAAGAAACCACTCCTCGTGAATGAGGGTGGTTTCTTGTTGTGCGTTGCGGTATGATCAATTTTAGTAAATATTTGGAGGTCGATGTGTGTTGACGGCAAACGATACAGCGTTGGATATTGAACAACTATACCGGGAGTATAAACCGCTGCTCACCTCAATTGCTTACCGGATGCTTGGTTCCATGAGTGAAGCGGAAGATGCGGTCCAGGATGTGTTCGTTACCGTCAGTAAGCTGGAGGGGATCGACATCTCTTACCCGAAAGCCTACCTGGTCAAGCTGCTGACCAATCGCGTCTTAAACGTGATGAAGTCGGCTCCGCGGAAGCGCGAAAGCTACCCCGGGCAGTGGCTGCCAGAGCCCGTCATGGATGGACTTCCGGAAGCATCGCCGCTGGATAATGTTATTCAGCATGAACAACTGGGCTATGCCCTTCTTGTTTTACTGCAGACCTGTACGCCGCCCGAGCGCGCCGTATTTGTATTGCGTGAATCCTTCGGTTACGAATACGCCGAAATTGCTGCCATGCTGGACAAATCGGAAGCAGCCTGCCGGAAAATCTTCAGCCGTGCATCGGCCAAGATCGGCCACTCTTCTGCCCAGGATACGGACAGCAAAGCCATGCTTGACGAGTCGATGACCCGCTTCGTGCAATCCTTCTCCGAAGCCATCTACACCGGCCGTCTGGAAAGCTTCATTCATCTGCTCACCGATGATGCCGTTCTGATCACTGACGGAGGGGGTATTGTTCGTTCGGCATTTAACCCTATTATTGGTCCTCACCGGGTTATCGCCTTCCTGGAAGGCATTGCTCGCAAAGGCGCACTCGCAGGCGACTGGCGTACGGTATCCATCAGCGGGCAAAAAGGCTTGATGCAGGTCGTACAGGATAAAGCTGTTACCGTGTATCTCTTCGAGCCTGACGAACAAACGGGTAAAATTCGTTCCATGTATTCCGTAACCAATCCGGAGAAGCTTACAAGGATTCAATAACCGCGAAGACCATTTCTCAATAGCGAGAAATGGTCTTTTTTATTGCATTGTTGCTCATCCTGCGTTAAAATAACCAAACATCCTACGTTTGGACGATTGGAAAGGAGCATCATTATGCTAAAGCAAACAAAACGGTTAA
The DNA here is from genome assembly GCF_023715145.1 of Paenibacillus glycanilyticus. Lineage (GTDB taxonomy): Bacteria > Bacillota > Bacilli > Paenibacillales > Paenibacillaceae > Pristimantibacillus > Pristimantibacillus glycanilyticus_A. The sequence goes on from NZ_JAMBNP010000004.1 coordinate 402,508, forward strand.
CCCTTGTCGAGCAGGTGGCCGAGCAGATTGAAGGCTTGATTGCTTCCGGAGCATGGGCTGTTGGCACGAAAGTCCCGCCGGAGCCTGAACTGATGGAGCAGCTTCAGGTCAGCCGCAACACGTTGCGGGAAGCGATTCGCGCGTTAACCCATGCCGGTTTATTAAAAACAAGACAAGGCGACGGTACTTATGTGTGTTCCTCCAGTGCGCTTGGCCCCGTGCTGAAGAAGCGGATCTTACGCTCCAATTGGCTTGAGACTCTCGAAGTCAGGCATGCCTTGGAGAAGGAAGCTGCAAGTCTCGCCGCACAGCGCCGGGACGAAGCGGACTTGGAACGAATGGCTTATTGCCTCGAGCAAAGCAAGCTGGCTATTCATGACGAGAATGCTCTTGCCTATGCGCAGTGGGATGTAGAGTTCCATCAGGCCGTTCTCTCCGCTTCCCGGAACGGGCTGCTCATCGAGCTGTACGATTACATATCGGACAGCTTGCAGCCCATTCTTATCGAGATGTTTGACCAGTCCGACTTCCTGCCCTTCCATCAGAACCATGCGCAGCTGCTAGAAGCGATCACTATTGGAGACAGCGGCAAAGCCGTAGAGATGGTTCAGCACTATATACGGGAAACACAAGAACATTTTCATAACGAAGACATCGCCGGAGGTCACACCCCACATGGAACAGATCAATAAACTAGCGAAACAAGACATCAAGCAGGCATCTGGTCTTCTGCTTGTCTTAAGCCTTATTTTTGTAGCCGCGAATCTTAGAGCACCAATCACTTCGGTTGGTCCGCTTGTCAGTTATATCCGCGAGTCAACAGGCATTTCCAATTCCGTCGCAGGACTGCTGACTACGGTTCCGCTGCTCGCTTTTACCTTCATGTCCCCCTTCGCCGCCCGGCTTGCCCGCCGATATAGCGTTGAGCGTGTCATCCTGTATGCTCTTATCTTTATCGGGATCGGCACGTTATGCCGTTCCGTCTCCAGCAGCGTAACGCTGTTTGGCGGAACCATGTTGATTGGCTTAGCGATTGCCGTTTGCAATGTATTGCTTCCAAGTCTCGTAAAAAGAGATTTCTCAAGCAAAATTGGCTTAATGACCGGTATCTATTCGGTAGCGATGAATATATGCGGAGCGCTTGCCTCTGGGATCAGCGTACCGCTCGCCAGAGATGCCGGCTTTGGCTGGCAAGGCGCCCTTAGCAGCTGGCTTGTTCTGACAGCCGTCGGAATCATTTGCTGGCTGCCAAGAATGCGCCAAACCAAACAAGCGGCTGCCGCCGTATCTCAAGCCCATACAGCAGCGTCCGAAACCAAGCTGTCCCGCTCTCCTCTTGCGTGGCAAGTTACTTCCTTTATGGGACTTCAATCGTTTATCTTTTACAATCTGGTGGCCTGGCTTCCGGAGATCTTGAGCAGCCGGGGAATGACAAGCGACACGGCAGGCTGGATGCTGTCGCTTATCCAGTTCTCCATGCTTCCGTTTACCTTCGTTATTCCGATTGTTGCAAGCCGGATGAAGAATCAGCGTATGCTTGTCGTTATGACGACCTTGCTGTATATCGTTGGTATTGGCGGACTGCTTGCGGACGGCAACTCCCTTGTTCCTCTATGGTCCGTATTGATTGGTATCGCAGGCGCAGGCTCCTTCAGTCTGGCGATGCTGTTCTTCACGCTTCGCACACGTTCAACTCAGGCCGCTGCCCGGCTGTCCGGCATGGCGCAGTCGTTCGGATATTTGCTGGCTGCTATTGGCCCGCTCGTCTTTGGTCTCATTCATGACCTCACCCATCATTGGACGATATCGATCGTCATGCTGATCGCTGCAAGCGTTCTGATCTTTGTCTTTGGCATGGGTGCCGCGCGCAACCGTTATGTAGGCGAATAACAAAAGCGGCTGTATCAGGTTTAACCTGATACAGCCGCTTTTCGTTAGGCTTATCCCTCGACAATATCCGCTTCAAGCTCGCTTGCGATCTCCAGCATCTTCGGAATGACAGCCTCATTGCTGCCTGATACGTACAGATCTCCGCTATACAGGCGGAATGGGATCTTGGCATCCCCAAAGTTCCACATGAAGAAATCTCCTTCGATGGACATCGTGCTTTCGGGTCCCTTCACCGTAAATACGGAGGTGTATTCGAAATCCGGCTTGGACTCAAATAGCTGCTTGCATTCTTCTAATGTGAGGTCTTGCACATTGCCTGTTTCTTTCAAAGATCTAGTAATGCGGTAACGCTGGCTCATCGGAATAGGCCTCCCTGAAATAAAGTAAGTGCCTATTAGTATACATGACTTAGGACCAGCCTTCAAAACGGAAAATTCAATCTATAGAATAACGCCGTCTTTAAAAATCGCAATTTCACGGAAGCCGTTACGCTCGTTATTGGTCTCCCTGTCGCCCGAAGCGAGCTCAACGATCTGCTCGAGCAGCTCCTCCTGCAGTTCGTCCATTCGCTTGCCTTCGATCAGCTGACCGGCATTGAAATCGATCCAGTTCTTCTTGCGTTCTGCCAGCTGCGTATTCGTGGCTATCTTCACGGTTGGAACAGGTCCGCCAAACGGCGTACCGCGCCCTGTCGTGAACAGGACGACATGCGCGCCCGCAGCCGATAAAGCCGTCACGGACACGAGATCATTACCCGGCGCCTGCACGAGGTTTAAGCCCGGCTTTCTTGAAGGCTCGCCATATGGCAAAACGTCCGTTACGATCGCATGACCGCCCTTTTGCGTGCAGCCAAGCGACTTTTCCTCAAGCGTGGTAATGCCCCCGTCCTTGTTGCCCGGTGACGGATTCTCGTAGATCTCCTGGCCATGGCGGATGAAGTATCCTTTGAAATCATTAACGAGATTCACGATTTCATGGAAGACTTGTTCATTAGCGGCACGGTCCATCAGAATCGTCTCGGCGCCGAACATTTCCGGCACTTCGGTGAGCAGCGCCGTGCCCCCTGCAGCCGTAATCGCATCCGCTATGCGTCCTACAAGCGGGTTAGCGGTAATGCCGGAGAAGCCGTCAGAACCCCCGCATTTCAATCCGATGCGCAGCTTCGCGAGCGGCAGCTCCCGGCGTTTGAACCTGCCTGCGTATTCGACCAGCTCTTCAATCAGTTTCAGGCCTTCTTCCAGCTCGTCTTCAACCTCTTGGGACTTCAGGAATTTCACACGGTCCGGATTATAATCTCCAATCGCTTTCTTGAAGTCGTCAATCTGGTTATTCTCGCAGCCAAGGCCAATGACCAGCACCCCTGCCGCATTGCCGTGCCGAACAAGCGCGGAGAGCAGCTTCTGCGTCGCAGTCAGGTCATCCCCAAGCTGGGAGCAGCCATATGGATGCGGGAAATGGTACACGCCGTCAATGCCCTGCCCTTCGAATTGCCGTCCGGCGAGCTTCGCGAGAGTCTCGCAGGTCTTATTAATGCAGCCAACCGTATTAATAATCCAGATTTCATTGCGGATTCCCACCTCGCCGTCTTCACGCACGTAGCCTTTGAAAGTCTTTGGCGCCGTTGAGCTCGCGGCTGCTGCCGGCTCTGGAGCCGAATCCTGCTTGGGCTTAAATTCATATTCCAGCACTTCTCCCAATCCGGTACGGAGATTATGCGTATGAACCCAGCGGCCGGAAGGAATGTCCTCTTTGGCAACCCCAATCGAGTAGCCAAACTTGTGAACATGCACACCTTCGGCTACAGGTTGGATAATGATTTTATGTCCGCGGGGAATCGCTTCGGTCACGGATACCGATTGCTCGCTTCCATCCGCTGCAGGCCATCTGACGATCTCGCCCGGCTCGATATCGCGCAGGGCGATCACCACATCATCCTTGGGATGAAGGAGCGTTGCGTTTGTTATCGTTGTATTTCTCATGCCTGTTCCTCCAAATGCGCAAATTCATTCGCCAGCAAATCAAGCAGTCCTTTGATTTCGTTCAAATCGCTGCCCCACCACGCTGTGCGTCCAAGGATATCCGACAAAAGCTCTCTTACGCCGATCTCACCGTTATCCGCTTTATTCCAAAGCGTGGCCAAGTCGGCTAGAGCAGCCGCGTCATCGCGGATAAGCAGCGAGCTGCCGTCTAGCCGGCTTCCGGCATATGCGCCTTCTTCCGTTTGTTTAACGCGGTACAGCTTAAGCAAGGAAGCAAATGCTTTTACAATAAACGGCGGCAGGCCGCCCGTTTGCTCGGCGTAAGCTGATAATGTCGGCAGCAGCCTGACCTTGAATTTGGAGATGCTATTCATCGCGATGTCCGTTAATTTGTGCCGGACATAAGGATTCGCGAAGCGCTCCAGAACCTGCTTGGCATATCCCTTCATCTCGGCTTCCGGAAGAGGCACCGACGGAACAAGCTCATTGTAAACCACGCTTAGCAGGTGCTCTCCGTAAACCGGATGCTCGACGACCTCTCTCACTTCGTTTAATCCGTTCAGCAGCCCGTAAGCGGCCATCCAGGTATGTGCGCCGTTAAGAATCCGAACCTTGCGAAGCTGATAGGACGTAAGATCATCCGTCCATACCACATTTAATCCGGCCTTTACGAACGGAAGCCGCTCGTCTAGCTCTTCTTCGCCCTCAATCGCCCAAATATGATAAGGCTCTGCCGCGTTAAGGAGACGGTCCTTCACTCCCCATTCCGCATATCGGTCTTGCGCCTCTTCCGCGGGGAATCCGGTAACAATCCGGTCAACCAGCGAGTTCAGGAACCGGTTATGCTCCCTTATCCAAACCAGGAACGCTTCCGGCAGCTTCCAATCCTCCGCATGCCGCATGACAATATCCCGAAGCTTATCCCCATTGCGCTCTACGAGCTCGCAAGGCAGAAGCAGAAGTCCTTTCTCCGGATCTCCCGCAAAATGCTCAAACCGACGGTACATCAGCAGCGTCAGCTTACCCGGATAGGATACAATCGGTTGATCCGGCGCCCATTCGGAAGACTGATAGACGAGCCCGGCTTCCGTTGTGTTGGATACGACCAGCTCCAGGTCCGGATTGGCAGCCATGCCAAGAAACCGGTCCCATTCCCGATAGGGATCAATAAAGGAGGAGAAGACGGAAATCAGCTCGCGGTTATCCATGAGCTCGCCTTCATGCAAACCTCTGATCCACTGATAATAAAGTCCGTCCTGCTCCTTAAGCTCTTGAAGCTTCGGCGCGCCGGTTGGCCGCGGCTGGGATACGGCAATACTGCCCTTGAAGAGCCCCTGCTCGTTGCACCGGTGAATCATCCAATCCACAAATCCGCGAAGGAAATTGCCTTCTCCAATTTGAAGCACCTTAACGGGATAAGACTTCATCCTGTCATAGGACGATGCCTCTCCTTCCCCAAGACTGGCGTAATTCAGCTGCGGCAGGTCATTCATTAAACGACTCATTGCGCAGCCACCGCCTTTACTTGAATGCCGGCCGTTTCCGATCCAAAGCGGAAATATTGCTCGGCATTGCGATAGCAGATCCCTTCGACAATAGAACCAAGAAGCTCCATATCTGCGGGCACTTGACCGGATTCCACCCAGTCGCCAAGCAAATTGCACAGAATCCGGCGGAAATACTCATGCCGCGGATAAGACAGGAAGCTTCGCGAGTCGGTCAGCATACCGACGAACCGGCTGATCAGCCCCATATTCGCAAGCGACTTCATCTGGGCGAGCATGCCGTCGATGGTATCGTTGAACCACCATGCGGAGCCCAGCTGGATCTTTCCTGGGATCGTTCCGTCCTGGAAGCTTCCGATAATCGTCGCAAGGACATCGTTATCCGAAGCGTTCAAGGAATACAGGATCGTACGCGGCAGACCGCCGTTTTCCTCCATCCTGTCGAGCAGTCTGACAAGGGGACCGGCCAGCTGTCCGGCGTTGATGGAATCGTAACCCGTATCAGGACCAAGCCGTTTCATCATCGCCGTATTGTTATTTCGGTGCGCATGAATATGGAGCTGCATCGCCCATCCATGCTCGGCATAGAGCCGGGACAAGTATACCAAGGTAAAAGTCTTGTACTGTGCTTCTTCCTCTTGGCTTACCGCTTCGCCGCGGAGCGCTTTCGCATAAATCGCTGCCGCTTGCTCGGCGGTTGCATCCGCGTACATAACGTTATCTATCGCGTGATCGGACAACAGGCAGCCGGTTTGATGGAAGAACGCCACTCTATCCTTTAGGGCTCTCAGCAGAAGGCTGTAATCCGACACTTCATACCCGCAAGCTACCTCCAGACGGTTAATCCACGGCAGGAAAGTCGAACGGTTAATCTCGAGCGCTTTGTCGGGGCGGAAGGAAGGCCGCACCTGGAAGCCGTGACGGTCCTCGTCCATCAGCTTACTATGATATTCAAGAGAATCCACGGGATCATCCGTTGTGCATATGACTCGAACATTCGATACGTGAACCAAATCCTGCGGGGTTACTCCCTTGCCTTCAAACACTTGATTTGCTTTCTCCCAGATGATCGGAGCATTCTTCTCGTTAATAATCTCTTCAATGCCGAACAAACGCTTCAGCTCCAGATGAGACCAATGATAGAGCGGATTGCCAATCGCCATCGGAACGGTCCGGGCATAAGCGAGGAACCGGTCATAGTCGCTGACCCCTTCGCCCCCCGTTACGTATTCCTCGGCAATTCCGTTAGCCCGCATTGCGCGCCATTTGTAGTGGTCCCCGTACAGCCAAACCTCCGTCAGATTGCGAAAGGGCTTGTTCTCGTAAATCGCCTTCGGATCCAGATGGCAATGATAATCGATAATCGGCATCGGCTTTGCGAACTGCTCGAATAACTGGACAGCGGTGTCGCTGTTCAATAGAAATTGATCATTCATAAACGGCTTCATCCGGCTCACTCCTATTCGTAAAATCGTACAAGGTCGTCTACTTTTACCGATTGGCCCGTACGGATCGATTTGTTAGCGGCAATGCCTGTCAGAATCGAACGGGCTCCGTCGATATGGTTAGCTGCCCGTTTGAAGCGGTCTTCTACCGGCACGCCAAAGATATCGTTCAGAAGAACCGGATCTCCGCCGCCGTGTCCGCCTTCGCCTTCTTCGAAGTCGGCTGTGTAAGCTTCGCCGAACATCGGGAATACGATGATGTTCACGCCTTGAACGGCGCCTTCAAGTGCCTTATCGCCGCCGGAGTTGACATAGGACTGCTCAACAACCGTCATTTCGATCCGGCCTTTCGTACCGTTGAACGCAATCCGGTAACCTTCCCAAGGCAGGTAAGCGTTAAGCGAATAAGTCAGCAACGCCTTGTTCTTGTAGCGCACCATAACGCTCATCGTATCCTCGATCGAGATTCCGTCGCCGAATACGCTTTGGTCTCGGCGGTAGCCGTCTTCTTTCTCCGCATCGTAATACATCGCCTTTAGATGCTCATTATTATCCAGCGGCAGCGCAAAAGGATCATCCTTCGCGTTGGGATTGCCGGTAGCGCGTTCATAGAACTTCGTTACGCCGCGTTTCTCGGCATTTTCCCGGCCGTAGAAGAGCAGATCGCCCATCGCAAACACGGTATCGGGCTCAGAGCCGATCCAGAAGTTAACGAGGTCGAAGTGATGCGTCGATTTGTGCACAAGAAGTCCGCCGCTGTTGCGCTTGTCCCGATGCCATCTGCGGAAGTAGTCCGCGCCGTGCTGGGTATTGAGCAGCCACTCGAAATGCACCGATGTCACGTCGCCAATGGTACCGCTTTCAATTAACTCGCGGGCTTTCGTATGATGCGGAGCATAGCGGTAGTTGAACGTTACACGCACCTGGCGTCCTGTCCGTTCTACGGCATCCAGAATCCCCTGGCATTTCTCCTCGTCCACCGTCATCGGCTTCTCCGTAATAACATCGCAGCCTAGCTCCAAAGCGCGGATAATATATTGATGATGCGTACGGTCAACTGTCGTCACAATAACGAATTGCGGCTTGATCTTTTCAATCATTTGCTCGAATTCATTGCTCTTATAGGTCTTGACTGCCGGATAATCATATTTCTCTTGCAGCAGCTTGTTGGCATAATCCATGCGGGTCTGGTTAATATCGCAAAAAGCAAGCAGCTCCGATGTTTCGCGGTATCTCGTGGCAATTGCCCCGTAGAAGAATTCCGCGCGGCCTCCGGTTCCGACCTGCACATACGTTTTCTTGTTCGACATGAATGGACATCTCCTCATTGGCTTAAATGTGATTTCTTATATTCAAAATGTACAGCAATATCTGCTCAATAGCTCCGCAATATATGCTAGAATTAAATCTATACCGCATATTTTGTCATGTTAGGGGTCATTCATCATGCAGTTAAGCAACGAATTGTTCTATGGAGACGCAGACGATTTATTTTTCTTGGAGTACAACAAGCGCAAGGGACATTTCACCATGTCGGTTGAGCATATCCACGGGCAATACGAACTCTACTATTTGTTTAGCGGAGAGCGGCAATATTTCATTAAAGACCGTACCTATCAGATAAAAGCCGGCGATTTGGTGCTGATACCGGGCAACGAGCTGCATAAAACATCCGATACGGGCGTTCCTAACCATGCACGGATCGTGCTTTATTACAATGAACGGTATTTCGAACGGTACCCAAAGGAAGAAGCTGAGCTGCTGCTGTCGCCATTCCTTGGATCACGCCGGGTATTGCGTCTCGCTCATACCGAACGACTTCGGTTCGAGCAGCTCCTCTACGGTCTGCTGCAGGAAGTGCAGGAGCGTCCGCCGGGACATGAAATGCCGATTCGCCATGCAGCGGCGGAAGCTCTCTTGTTCGCTGCGCGCCATGCGATCCACATAAAGCCGGAGTCAATCGACGGTCCTGCTCCTCCCTCTCCGGCTGCCGCCAAAGCGATGGAGATCGCAAGCTATATCGCCGGGCATTTCAGGGAGCCGCTAACGCTCGAGAGCTTAAGCCGGCAGTTTCATTTGAGCACCAGCTATCTTAGCCGTACATTCAAGAAGTTTACCGGCTTTGGCTTAACGGAATATATCGGCATCACCCGCGTGAAGGAAGCACAGCAGCAGCTTAAGGAAACGGATGAGCGCATTACCGAGATCGCCGCCGACGTCGGTTTCGAAAGCTTGTCCCAATTCGAGCGCGTATTCAAGACCCATGTCCGGCTCTCGCCCCGGGATTACCGCAACCAATACGGACAAAAGGGATCAAACAAATAGAGAAAAAATATCCTTCGTCTTTTGAACCCCGCTTAAGGTATAATAGGGGCTTACATCATGTTTAATATTCAGGAGCCTGTAACGACCATGAGAACACTATCGCAATACCCGAAAGAAATTAAAGTTTTCCTAATCGCCAGCTTGATAAACGCAATTGGGAGCGCCCTAATGTGGCCGCTCGTTACGATGTTTGTCTTCGAACAGCTTGGACGCAGCATGTCCGATGCCGGTCTGGTCATCCTCGTGCAGTCGATAGGCGGAATCGCGGGACAACTGCTCGGAGGTGCGCTTTATCACCGGGTTGGCGTAAAAAAGCTCATCATCGGCGCCTTGGCCTTAAATGCGATGGGGCTGCTGCTACTGCCGGCGCTCAGTCATGCCTGGACGGTATTTATCGTTATGATGGGCTTGATCGGGCTGTTTAACGCCTTATCGATGCCGGCTATCCAAGCTTTCATCGGCTTCCGGTTTGCCGATCAGCGAGGCGAGCTGTTCAACGTTGTGTACATCGCCAACAATATCGGAGTTGCGGTTGGCACTGCGCTCAGCGGCTTTCTGGCCGATGTCTCCTATTCGCTCAGCTTTGTATTAAACGGCGTTACATCCGGCGTGTTCGCCTTGTTCTTCCTCTTCTATCTGCAGCGGATCGGAACCGGCAGCGGAGAGCATGAACCGGCGCTTATGCTGAAGAAGAAATCTTCGAACGGGACAAGCCTCTGGCTGTTGATCACCGACGTTCGGCTCTATTTATTCATGGCGCTTGGAGGCATGCTCATTAATCTGGGCAACAGTATCTGGAACACGGGCGTCTCTCCCTTTATTATTGAGCACGGAATGTCGAAGCAAATGTTTGGCTATCTCTGGACGCTTAACGGCATTCTGATCTTTGTTGCCCAGCCGGTCACCAATCTGATCAAACGGGTTGCGGCAAGCTCCATTAAAGCTCAATTAACGGCTAGCGCCGTTCTGTATCTGTGCGGGTACGCCGTTATTCTCGCTATGCACAGCTTCCCGGGAATGGTGCTGGGCATGATTCTGACGACTCTTGGCGAGATGCTGATTGCTCCGGCCATCCCAGCCTTCCTGAGCGAGAATGGCGGCAAGCATGCCCCGTTCTATCTGGGTCTGACCGGCGGAATTGGTTCCGCCGGGCGGGTAATCGGTCCTTATATGATGGGCGGATTGTACGATGGCGGCGGTTTAACGCCCGTAGCATGGCTTGCCGTCATTACGGCGGCGATATCCGTTATCTCGTTCATCATCCATGCGGCGGTTAATAGAGAAAACCAGGCGGCAGCCGGCTCCTCGCAGTCCAGACCGGTCAGTTCCGCGCAACAAAAGGCTTGAACCTCATTGGTTCAAGCCTTTTTGCTTCCTTATGCCTTAATGGCAAAGAGAAGTTTTTAACCCGGGATAACGTACATATGTATGGAAGGTAGTCATAAAACAGCTGTTTCTGCCCTCATTGAAACAGATTCATGCGAACCTGAGGGGGTGATACCGATTCCTCTTGTCACTCGTGCCACATTTAATGCAACCGGAGCGATTACCTTTACCGGGAATACGCTTGGCTTAAGCCGTTCCGATACGGCTGGCGTACCGGGAACTCAGGATAGCATAGGCGCGTTTTCGACCATCAATACCGCCTCTGTCTTTGGTACATATCCGGCCGGTACGACAAGCGCCTTTGCAAGCAACAGCTCATCGGCGATCTTGACTTTGCCGGCGGGCAGTACCATTCTGTACGCAGAGTTGATCTGGGGCGGCTCCTATATTAATGGAACGACGGATCTCAGCGCGTTCATTAATAATCCGGTTACCTTTACGACACCGGCCGGCACATTCACTGTCTCGGTGGATGCTGCGACAAGCAATCAAGTCAATTTGGGCAACGGAGCCTTTGCTTATGTACGGTCGAACAATGTAACGTCTCTAATTACGCAAGGCGGAGCGGGTACGTATGCAACGGGAAACGTGGTTGGCACCATTGTTATTCCAGGCGATTCAACCGCTAATCATTGCGGGTGGACGCTAGGCGTCATTTATCAGAACCCATCGCTTCCCTTCCGCAACATGTCGCTTCGTGCCGGTGCCGTGCTTGTGCAGGCCGACTCCGGTCCAGTATCAACAACTTTAACCGGATTTGCAACGCCAATCTCCGGCACTCTCGGAGGAAGAGCATTATTCAGCGCGCAGGAAGGCGACGCGAACCGGACGGGCGACCAGGCTTTATTTGGCCCAACCAGCGGTACTGCCGCAGCCTTGTCCGGAACGAATAACTTTGCCAACAACTTCTTCGCTTCGCAGATCAATAATGACGCGGGTGCGCTGAATACGACAGGAACCTTCGGCAACCGCAATCAGACCAACGGAGCCCCGGGCTCCAACATTTCAGCCGGACGGCAAGGCTGGGATATTACGAATGTCGATGTCTCCGCACGCCTTATCAATAACCAGTCCTCAGCCGTGCTTATACTGACTACATCCGGCGATGCGTATGTCGTAAATGCCAATGCCATTCAAATTAACATTAACTCGCCGACCATTAACGTCACGAAAGGAGCAAGCGTTTCCGGCGCGGTAGTTGGCGATACGATTACGTACACGGTAACGGTCAGCAACACGGGCACGGCCAATGCGGCTAGCGTCGTTCTTACCGATGCTCTGCCAGCTGGCCTTACATTTGTCAGCGGCAGTGTAACGGTTGGCGGGATTCCGCGGCCGACCTACGATATTCTGGCGGGCGCTCCCTTGGGAGCTCTGAATCTGAACAGCTCTGTTGTCGTAACCTACCGGGCAGTCGTCAGCTCTCTGCCAAGCACATTCTTGCTGCCCAACAGCGCGAAGGCTGCCTTTACGTTCCAGATGGTTGCCGGCGGTCAGAATATTACCGGCGTCATTCCTTCCAATACCGTATCTACGCCGGTGTATTCCCCGATTATCGGGATATCCAAAAGCTCTAACCGGACGACAGCTACCGTTGGCAGTACGGTGACCTATACCCTATTAGTGGCCAATACCGGTAATCGAGCCGCTAATGTGACACTGGCAGACAATATTCCAACGGGAAGTTCCTTCATCCCCGGAACGTTCCGGGTGAACGGAAATGTAATCCCGGGAGCCAATCCGCCTGCTGGCGTTGCGATCGGGTCCGTTGCGGCAGGAGCAACCTCAACGGTCACTTTTGACGTGCAGGTCAATTCCCTGCCTTCGCCGCCTCAATTCGTCGATCAAGGCACGGCGACGTATACGTTCACGCCTCCGGATGGCCGGACGATAAACGGTTCGGCAGCATCCAACACGCTGACGCTTCCCGTCTCACTTCCGAATGTAACGCTCGCCAAGTCCGTGAATGTAACGGACGTAGCCGTAGGCGAGACGCTCACTTATACGTCGGTCATTACGAACAATGGTACCGAAGCCGTTACGAATGTGACGTTAACGGATGTGCTGCCAGCGGGAACAACCTTCGTACCGGGCAGCGTAACCATCGGCGGCACGCCAAATACTACGGCGAATCCGGCAACGGGGATTCCCGCTGGTACCGTTGCCGCGAACAGCGCGGTTACCGTCACGTTGCAGGCATCCGTCATTTCATTGCCAGCCAGCGCACAACTCATCAATCGGTCCAATGTTTCCTATACGGTCGGGACATTCTCCGGAACCGCTGCATCCAATAGTACCACTACTCCAGTCTATCAACCTGTCATTCCGCTGACCAAATCCGCGAATGTTACGGCAGCGACAGTAGGCGATACGATCACGTACACCATCCTGGCCCGAAATACCGGCAATCTGGCGGCAACCGTCACCTTGCTGGATAACATTCCGACGGGCTCGAGCTTTATTCCAGGCTCCGTTACCATTAACGCTACGCCTAGCCCGGCCTCCTCACCGTTAACCGGAATAGCGATAGGCAGCTTGGCGCCTAACGGCCAGACTACCGTAACGTTCCAGACGCTGCTGAACACCTTGCCTTCCCCGCCGGCACTAATGGATCAGGCAACTTCCAACTATTCGTATACCTTGCCGAGCGGCAGAACCTTAAACGGCAGCAGCAGCTCGAATACCGTATCCATAACCGCTTCCTCGCCAAATGTCACGGTATCCAAAACAACCAGTGTTACGGCGGCAGCCGTACAGGATCTATTAATTTATACCGTGCCCGTGACCAACAACGGAATTGCGCCGGTTACTAACGTAGTATTGTCTGATCCCATTCCTCAAGGGGCGGCATTTGTTGCGGGCAGCGTGACGATTAACGGAACGCCTTCCGCATTGGCAAACCCGAATGCAGGCATCTCGCTTGGCACGATTAACGCCGGGGCTACGGTAACCGTGGCTTTTCAGATACGCGTCACTTCTCTGCCTTCTTCCGGCAATCTTAGCAACGCGGCTAGCGTTGCGTTCACTTCGGGAGCGTTCACCGGCAGTTCAACTTCCAATACCGTTACGACGCCGGTATCGGAGGCCGTTGTCGTAGTAAACAAATCGGCCAGCACCGCCAATGCGACAGTCGGCGACACGTTCTCCTACAGCTTCACACTGACCAATACAGGCAATGCCGCTGCGGCCGTTACCTTAACGGATACGGTTCCGAGCGGAAGCGTGTTTATAGATAACAGCGTATTGATCAATGGCGTGCCTTCCCCGGACGTCAGTCCCGTAACCGGAATCCCGGTCGGGAATATCCCTGCAGGCGGTTCAGCCACGGTCAGCTATGTCGTGAATATCGTATCCTATCCTGCCAGCAGGCAGCTGGTCAATCAGGCAACGGCTGCCTATACCTTCACACTTGCCAATGGGAACGTCATTAACCGCTCGGCCGTCTCCAATACGGTTACCGTTCAGGTTGCTCTCCCGAATGTCACTCTTGTGAAGAGCGTCAGCCGAACCGTCGCGGTTACCGGGGATTCCATGACCTATACGTCTGTTCTGACCAATAACGGGATTGCGGCGGTTAACAACATTGTCCTGCGAGACCAGCTTCAATCCAATGCGGCGTTTGTACCCGGAAGCGTGTTGGTTCAAAATGTTTCCCTGCCGGCAGCCTCCCCGGAAGCCGGCATATCTCTCGGTAGCCTGGCACCAGGAGCTTCGGTTACCGTAACATTCGAGGTGATCATAACGATGGCAATCCCTACAGACATTACGAACCAGTCAACGGCCAGCTTTACATCCGGCACCTTCTCGGCGACATCTGCCTCCAACACAACGGTCACGCCGGTTACCCAGCCGCAAATCGCCGTTACCAAAAGCGCAAGCAGCAGCAATGCTACGCTTGGCGATTCCATTATTTATACGTTAACGATCTTCAATACGGGCAATTTGGCAGCGGCGACAGTCGTAACGGACAACATTCCTACCGGTGCAACCTTTACGGAAAACAGTGTAATCGTAAACGGCGTGCCTTTTCCGGGCATATCCCCGGTTACAGGCATCGATATCGGATCCGTCGCGCCTGGGGCAACCACGACGGTCACCTTTGGGGTTGTCGTCACTTCCCTTCCAACTCCGCAGGTACTGATTAATACAGGCACCGCATCCTATTCGTATACGCCGCCGGATGGCCGCACGCTCACCGGCTCCGTCAATTCCAATACGGTCAGCTTTCCCGTATCCGCGCCTAATGTCGCGGTTGCGTTAAGCGCAAACTATTCGGCCGTAACAATTGGCGACACCATCATCTATACGGCTGTTATAACCAATAACGGGATTGAGACGATTAACAATGTGCAGTTTACGGATCCGGCTCCCCCCGGTACCTCTTTTATCCCCGGCACGGTTACGGTTAATGGAGCGCCGGTGCCCGGCGCAAGTCCAATAGGCGGTATTGCCGTTGGCTCTATTCCTCCTGGCGGCACAGTAACGATATCCTTCAACAACAGTGTCAATACGGTTCCCGACCCTGCCGTACTGAACAATACGGCTTCGGTTACCTTTACGTCGGGTGCCTTCTCGGGAACGGCCTTCTCCAACAACGTGTCTACTCCGGTCTATCAGCCGGTCATTTCGGTGGCGAAAAGCGCCAGCACTTCGAATGCCGCGGTTGGCCAGACGGTTACGTACACCTTGCTTGTATCGAACGCCGGCAATTATCCGTCTACGGTTACGATAACCGATAATATTCCCGCCGGTACCTCCTTTGTGCCTAACAGCGTTATCGTTAACGGAGCTCCCGTCCCTGGCGTTGATCCGGTAACGGGTATCCCTGTTGGCTCCGTAGCCGCAGGCACCACGTCAGGCATCATATTCTCGGTTCTTATCGATTCCCTGCCAACGCCTCAGCAATTGTCAAACACAGGCACGGCAAACAGCTCATACACCCTTCCGGATGGCAGGGTATTTAACCAAACAGCCGTCTCCAATACGGTAACCTTCCCTGTCTCGGCACCAAATGCAACCGTAGTAAAAAGCACGCCTTCAACGGCTGTATCAATCGGCGATACAGTCACTTATTCCACCACCATCACGAACAGCGGGATTGCGACGATATCCAATGTCTTGTTCACGGATCCGATTCCGGCTGGCTCCAGCTTTGTAACAGGATCTCTAACCGTTGACGGTGTCCCAAGACCGGCGGCAAGTCCGGCAACCGGCGTTATTATTGACGCCATAACCCCCGGAGCATCAATAACCATAGTCTTTAATGTCCTTGTAACTTCCCTGCCTACTCCGGCCGAGCTGAATAACCAGTCCTCCGTTACTTTTACATCCGGTGCTTTCTCGGGGGTAACGTTCTCCAATACGGTCACAACGCCGGTCTATCAGCCTATTTTATCCGCTGTAAAAACAGGAAGCACGATTAATGCTACAGTCGGTGATACCGTAACTTATACGGTGGCGATCTCAAATACGGGCAACTATGGCGCTGACATCACCTTAACGGACACAATACCGGCCAGCACCGTCTTTGTTCCTAACAGCGTTATCGTCAATAGTCAGCCAATACCTGGCGCCGACCCATCAACCGGTATTCCGCTTGGCAATATCACAACGTCGGCAACCGTCTCATTCTCCGTGATCATTCAGTCCTTGCCGGCCGGTCAACAGCTTGTGAATCAGGCTTCCGCCACTTATTCGTATACGTTGCCAGACGGCCGTACCTTGAATGGCTCCATCACTTCCAATACGCTTGTCATCCAGGTATCCGCGCCTAACGTGGCGGTAGCCAAATCGGTATCCGTGCCAACCGCCGTAGTAGGAGACACCGTAACTTACGCGATTGGAGTAAGCAACAACGGCATTGCTCCAATTAACAATGTCGTTGTTGCTGATTCCATCCCGGCTGGGGCCGTACTCGTCGCGAACAGCGTTACGGTGGATGGTCTTCCTCAGCCTGGCGCTAACCCCGCCGCGGGTATTTCGATCGGAGCGATTGCTCCTGGCGTCACCTCAACGGTTACTTTCAATTTGACGATCATCTCTTTGCCAACGCCAGCACAGCTTAGCAACCAAGCCAGCGCTACCTTTACGTCAGGTGCCTTCTCCGGGTCGACATTCTCGAATACCGTTATCCTGCCGGTCTATCAGGCGATTATTTCGATTCAGAAAACAGCCAATACGACAAATGCAACGGTTGGCGATACCGTCACTTACGATTTGCATATTACCAATACCGGCAACCTGCCGGCTCAAGTTACGTTGACCGACCCGGTTCCCTCCGGCGGCGCCTTTGTTCCAAACAGCGTACAGGTGAACGGCGTGCCTCAGCCTGGAGCTAATCCGGCTGCCGGGTTCCCGGTAGGCACAGTTAATCCGGGCCAACTGATCATTGTATCCGTCTCGTATGAAGTCATTATCCAAACCCTGCCGCCATCCCAGCAGCTCGTGAATACGGCAACCGGCAGCTATTCCTACACGGCGCCGGACGGCAGAACGATTACCGGCTCCGTCAATTCCAATACCTTGTCTATCCCTGTATCCTCTCCGGATGTTACCGTCGTAAAGAGCACCACTGCGATCGACGCCGTAGTAGGAGATGTCATTACGTATGTAATCGTGGTTACAAATAACGGAATCAGCCCGGTCAACAATGTGATACTGGTCGACCCTGTTCCAACAGGCACGGTGTTTGTGGCTGGCAGCGTAACCGTGAATAGTGTACCCGTGCCTGCGGGCAATCCGAATACGGGCATCTCCATCGGCACGATTGCAGCAGGAGCTTCCGCAACGGTAACCTTTAATGTACAGGTGGTCACCATATGACCCCTCCTAATGACTTCAAGCTTCTGAACCAGACTCTTGTCCGGTTCAGAAGCGGGGCTTATGATAATGTCGCTTATTCCAATACGGTGCTGACTCCTTTGGTCGGTCCGATTATAACTGCCAATAAGACAGCCGCTCCCATGAAGCTCATTCGGAATCAAACCGTAACCTTCACGATACAGATCTCCAATACGGGGAATCGATCAGCCGAAATGAGGCTGATCGATTCCTTGCCGGCCGGCATGTCTTTTATTCCGAATAGTATTCTGCTGAATGGATCGCCCTTGCCCGGGGCTTCGCCGCTCAGGGGAGTGCCGCTTGGGACTCTCCCTGTCGGAGGCTCCATGCAAGTCGTCTTCCAAGCGATTGTCATCGCCATACCCGAATCGCATCTATTCCAGAATGAAGCTGAGCTCGCCTATGCCTTTACCACATTGGAAGGAAGAATCGTGACGGATTCGGTTATGTCGAATAAAGTGACGCTAGAAGTCGCTCCTTTTCTGCTGGAAGCCCATGCAAGCTTAAGTTCACCGGTAACGTTCCTAGGAGATGTCATCTTCTATGATCTGATCCTTCGCAACGATGGCGTGCTGCCGATGGAAAACGTTATCGTTTATCTTCCTCTTCCGGAAGGGTTTGAGTTTATTCCGGGAAGTGTGGTCATTGATGGCGTGCTGGTCCCCTGGATTGATCCCGCTGCGGGCATCTATATCGGATACCTGGCGCCTGGCACTGTCGTTACCGTGCGCGTCGCAATCCGGCTTGCCCAAATGCCTGCCGAAACCCAGATTCCGTTCCAGGCGGTAATCGAATATACCGTTAACGGGACCGTATACCGTACTCTTGCTAATTTGCTGATCCTAAGCGTAACGAATCCAACCTTGACCGTTACGCTGGCCGTTGATCATACCCGGACATCAACCCGTTCAGCCTTGACTTATACCGTCACCGTCATCAATGCCAACAGCTTTGCCGTAGATGCCTATTTGTCCCGTCTTGTTCCGCAAGGCACGTCATTCCTGCCGGACAGCGTGACGATCGATGGTATTTCCCGTAAGGGCGCTTCCCTTGCGGCCGGCATTCCGCTTGGCACCTTGATAGCCGGTTCTACCACCGTTATCGCTTATCAAGTACAGGTTCAGACGGGATATGCCGGTAATCCGAACATTCTGAATCAAGTGGAAGCGATCTATACGTACAGGCTGACGGATGGCCGGCTCGTTAAGCAGAACGTGATGTCCAATCCGGTAGTGACCGAAATTTTTGCTCCGGTCATTACGGTGCTCGCAAACGCCAAGCCGAAGTATTACGAGGTAGAGCGATCTGTCTTCTTCACCATTTTCATACAAAATACTGGGAATCTCGCTGCTTCTGAAATTACGCTGTTCCGTACCGGTTATCCGAGCGGCTTTCACTTGCTGGACCCGCAGCTTAACGATATTCAGGTACCTTCCTTCCCGCTGGCGGACGGGATACCCCTTGGTCTTCTTGCCCCGGGGTCAACCGTTAAGGTCAGCTATTGGATTTACGTATCCGATTCCGAGGAGATTGCGAATGAATCGCTCACCCAGCTAGCCACTCGTTACACCGCCCGCTATAGCTACAATTATGAAGACGGCACCTGTTCCGGCGAAAGCCAGTCGAATGAATTGATCCTGCCGATTGATCAGAATATGGAATAGCAATTGAATAACAAAAAAGCAGAGGCTGCCGCCTCTGCTTTTTTGTTATTTTCTTATTCCACTGAAGGCTCTACCTTGCATTCTTCAAGCTTCAACAGCTTTGTTTTGTACTTCCACTTGTAACCCAGCCAAATCGCCAGGAAGAACGGAATTCCGATATATGAAGCAAGCATAAACATCCAGTCTACCTTGCCATCCGAGAAGGCGCTGAAGCTCTGGCCGATAATAACGACCATGCACATTACGCCAGCGAGGATTGGACCAAACGGATACCACAGCGACCGGTATGGCAGGTCTTCCACCTTATGGCCTTGCGCTATATAAGCTTTGCGGAAGCGGTAATGGCTGACCGCGATGCCAAGCCACGCGATAAAGCCGGACATGCCGGATGCATTCAGCAGCCAGATATAGACTTGTCCGTCGCCGAAGAAGGAAGCAAGGAAGGCCAGCATGCCAATGGCCGCGGTTGCAAGCAAAGCGTACACCGGAATTCCGCGTTTATTAAGCTTTGCGAAGATTTTCGGAGCTTTCCCTTCTCTCGCCAGTACCCAGAGCATGCGAGTTGAAGCGTACATGCCCGAGTTGCCTGCCGACAGTACCGAGCTTAAGATAACGGCGTTCATGACGGATGCGGCTACGCTAAGACCTGCTTTTTCGAAAATAATCGTAAACGGACTTGCCGCTACGCTGCCTTCCGCAAGCGTGTCCGTCGTGAACGGAATAAGCATTCCCACCACAAAGATCGCCAGAATGTAGAACAACAGAATACGCCAGAAGACGCTGCGAATCGCACGGGGGACATTTTCCCTCGGATTCTCGGACTCCCCTGCAGCTATGCCAACAAGCTCAGTGCCCTGGAACGAGAAGCCGGCAGCCATGCAGATACCGAGAACGGCAAGCCAGCCGCCCGAGATTGGCGCATCGCCGGCCGTAAAGTTGCTGAAGCCAATGGCGTCGCCCTTCCAGATCCCAACGATCATCAAAAGGCCAATTCCGATAAACACTATAACGGTAATAATCTTGATCATGGCAAACCAATATTCCGATTCCCCGTAGCCTTTGACGGACAATAGGTTTAGTCCAACCATCAAGGCAAGGAACAAGGCACTCCACAGGAAGGAAGGACTGTCCGGAAGCCAGAATTTAATAATTAATGTAGCGGCGGACAGCTCAGCCGCAATGGTAATCGCCCAGTTATACCAATAGTTCCATCCGAGAGCAAAGCCAAACGATGGATCTACAAATCTTGTTGCATAAGTACTGAATGTACCGGATACCGGCATGTAGGTTGCCATTTCGCCAAGGCTTGTCACCAGGAAATACACCATAATACCAATAATGAAATATCCGAGCAGCGCGCCGCCCGGACCGGCGTCATGAATCGCTCCGCCGCTCGCCAGGAACAGTCCCGTTCCAATCGAGCCGCCAAGAGAAATCATCGCCATATGCCTTGATTTCAGGCCTCTGCGTAACTTGTTCTCATTCACGAGGTAATACTCTCCCTTATCTATTTCTCTATTAGTGTCCCAATAAATAGCAGCCTTAAAACGCAAAAAAGCCGCCTTTCTTCATCAAACAAGAAAGACCGCCTTATCTTCCTCACTTTCCAACTATCAAGATAGCACAACATATTGCCGTTGATTTGCAAGCAATATGACAGTTCCGTTCCTCTTCGGATACGGCCCCAGCCTGTCATGGTCAGTATACCAAGACGACTTCGGCGATGATGCCTTTCTCCCGGGATCACTGGTCTTTACTGGACCTCCCCCGATGTACTCTTCAACATCGCGACCTCTACCTCATCGAATTGGATGAGGATTTACTATTTAATTTGACTGACATTGTTCTATATTAATGACCTGTTTGCAAAAAATCAATGGATAAAGAAACCAGTTTTTTTGCTTTGAACAAAAGCAAATGGCTACCCCCGATCAACTTCTATGCTGGTTTACATAATTTCAATGAAGCCTACAAGAAATCATATGATCTGCATAAAAATTCCTTCAACATGGATAATATAAAAAAATGAACCCCCTTCCCTCAGCTTATGAATACCGAACGCCCGGACATCGTGGCGGCCAACTTAATGGAAGGGAAAATCGCGATTCTGACGGACGGAACGCCACAAGCACTGCTCCTTCCGATCACGTTCTGGACCGCATTTCAAGCTGCCTTGTATGTCGCGATCACGACGTTTCATCCGCAGCTGCTTCCGACGAATTTTTTGCTTAGTATTACGTCAGCGCGTGAAGGCGTTCCGTTTCCCGCCGTCATCGAAGCCCTGCTGATGGAATTTCTGTTCGAAGGCTTGCGCGAAGCCGGCGTACGCCTGCCGAAAGCCGTCGGATCCGCCGTCAGCATCGTTGGGGCCCTCGTCATCGGGGAAGCTGCGGTTACCGCGGGAATCGTGTCCGCGCCGATGGTTATTATTGTCACGATTACCGGGATTGCTTCCTTCGTCATCCCTCGTTACAACATGGGCATTACCTTTCGTATTCTTCATTCTCATCTTCGCCGTTGCATTCTATCCGTCAAGCTCGGACGAGTCCCAGCTGCAATTCCCCTATTTCTGGAAAAACATCGCTTTTCCGATTTTCCTGGTCGTTATTCCGTTGCTCCTATGGATGATCGGAACCGCGCGAATCCGGTTGAAGCGCTCCAGACAAAATTAAAGTCCCCTTGAAGGGGACCTTAATTTTGCCATCTAAGGGCATGGGCTTTCAGCTCGGGGAGCAGCTCAGCCGTAGTGAGAATCGCATGCGCATAGGTGGGGCCGTTAATTTCATGAGCCGCATGCATCGCTTCTTTTGTAAAAGCCGAGGTCGCATCCTTGACCAGCGTTACATGGTAGCCAAGCTCCATGCCGAATCGGGCGGTTGCCTCGATGCAGGTATTGGCTAGCATTCCGACCACGATGATATTCTGCACGCCGTGCATCTTGAGCTGATGATCCAAATCCGTGTTCGCGAATCCGCTGCTTGCCCAGTGCTCTTTAATGATGACATCTCCTAAGCGAGGTTGAAAATCCGGATGGAATTCTCCTCCCCATGAGTCCTTTGCGAACACTTGGCCATGCTTTCCCTTCAACTGATAAGGCGTCGGATGCCTCCACGAATCGTAATCATTTGGCTCGGATCTGTGATGAGGCACATAAAAAATGCGAATGCCGGCTGTACGGGCCCCTTCAACGACCGCTTTTAAATTTTGAATGGTGTTCACGGATTCCGATACTTCTTTCGTTCGGGGATATAGCTTGCCTTCCTCTGCCAGAAAATCATTATAAGGGTCAACCAATAACAATCCTGTCTTATCGTTCATGTTAGTTATTCGAATGCATTCCTTTCCGTTTATTCGGTTTAACTTTCCCTGCAGCCCATGGATTTAATCGTTTCCTCGTTCCTGATCCGATGCATGAATAGGGCAGCCGAAATCGATCTCGGCTGCCCTATTGGCGTTGTTATGATTTTCGGCATTATTCAAAAGTCCTTCCGTCTAATTGCAAACAAACCTGCGGCTAGGAAAATCAAAAAATAAACGGCCGTGTAGTATAAAAAAGCATCCGATGGCGGATTAACAACAGAAAAATAACCCAACGAATCTCTGGAGGAGAAGGTCTCGCCTAATTCGTCCACCCGGAACAATTCGGATAACATTCGCTGCTGCAGCGCATCCGTTGGAATAATAAGCCGAATTAACCCCGACACAATCTCGAGCGTATCCGATGTTGTGCTCGCGTCATCGGTTGTGAACATCCGCGCGGCAATGACCTTGTCAAGCATTGTCCCAAGCCATCCCATCCCAAACAGCATCACCATTGCCACTCCGTTGCCAAGCGGCGCAAGCCAGCATGACGCAAGCATCGTCAGCGTAACCATGATCAGAACCGGACTGATGAACAGCATGAACGCCGGAACCAACCCGGACCAGTCGGGGTGAACGCCCGTCGCGTAAATAACGATTATTAGGATCGACACAAATAATAGGAGAGCATAAGCAAGACAAAAGGTAACAAATCCTAACCAACGGCCCAAGTACCAGTGCGTGCGCGGTATTGGTCTTGCCAGCACCGACTGCAGGACGCCATGCTCGGCTTCTCCGGCAACGGCGGCAACCGAGCTGAAGATCGACAGAAAACCAGTCGCGAAGGCTCCGAAGAAGAAGCCAATCCATAGCAATATAGCGCTTCCTCTGAATCGTTCGACTAAATCGTTTAAGCTTATGATGCCGGATTCCGATTGTGCGGCAGTGGCACCGGCGCTTTTAGCTATAAAATAAAAAGCGATCCAAAACAAAACCGTAAGCAGCAATGTCATTAAGGTTACTTTCTTGCGCAAGAGTTCTTTCCAGGTCAGCATCCATACGGCAATCATCGGTTTTCCCCCCTATGCTCCAAACCCGATACTGCCTGCAAAAACCATTCGTCCAGGCTTGACTTCACTTTCTGCGTCTCGTATAAAGTCACGCCATGTTCAATAAGCAGACGGTTCATATAACCAACCTGCTCGTCGCCTTCAAGCTCGGCCTCCAGCCAATGCTCTCCCCATGCCAGCGCTTCTTCGCCTTCCCAAGGAACGAGGTCAACCGGAACAATCATCGTTTCGCGAAGCCAATCCAGCAGCTCGGGAGTCATGCCGCCTACCCGGAACCGCCAGCTTGAAGAAGCCCGGAGCACATCCGACACGCGACCGTCAGCCATTATTCGGCCATTGTTCAATAAGGCCACATGATCGCATAAAAACTCGACATCCTCTAACAGATGCGAGTTCAGGAAAATCGTTTTGCCTTCCTTGCGAAGCCGCTGCAGCAGCTCGCGCACTTCATGGCGGCCTACGGGATCCAGAGCAGACGCGGGCTCGTCCAAAAATACGATATCCGGATCGGTCAGAAGGGCGCAAGCGAGACCCAGCCGTTGCTGCATCCCCTTGGAATAACCTTTAATCCGGTCACTTCCCCTCTTTCCGATTCCAACTTCATCGAGCAGCCGGTCGATCCGGCGTTTCGCGTCCGCACCCTTCATCCCGCATAGCTTGGCATGGAAATGCATGGCCTCTTCCCCGCTTAACCATCCCGGATAACGGAATAATTCAGGTAAATAGCCAATGCGCCGTCTGGCTTCCACGGATCCCGCAGGATGACCGAACAATAACGCTTTCCCGTCTGTTGGGGTCGTTAAGCCAACCAGCATTTTGACAATCGTGCTCTTGCCGGCCCCGTTAGGGCCAAGGAAGCCAAAGGCTTCCCCGGCAGGAATGCGGAGCGTAACATCATGACAGCCACGTCCGTTTCCGTAGTTTTTCGTTATACCGAATGTTTCGATCGCATAACTCATTGGGCAATCCATTCCTTCACAATCTGTTCCGCCTCTTCACGGGTTTTTGCGTCATACAAGGATACATAATGGACCAAGCCATTATCCAGCCAGGTTACTCTCCAGCCGCCGCCCCAGCTATCGCTGTTTTCGAAGTAGACATCGGTACCCGCAAGCACCGTCTTCGTCACATGTCCATCCGTAATAATCGGGAACGGTACTTCTCCTTCGCTAATCCGCGTGCTTTGCATCAATACGTTCTTGAGGCTAGTCGGCAGAATAGGGAAACGGATCAAGGCTTCGTATGCGTCTTCTGCATCGATCGAGGGATCCATTTCAAGAACCGGAACCGGGCTGATATTGATTCCGATATACCGCTCTCTTTCATCCGAGTCCAGATAACGGTAGTCGGCGTTCACGCCTTGCCCCATTCGCAGCGTAATCGGCTTGCCGTCAACCGACGCAGGCAGCAATTGCTCGGCACCAAGCTTTTTCATGACGCCGTTTACCGCATCCACATCCAGCCGGAACGTAATCGCTTGTCCTTGCTGTCCGTTAATATGAAGATCGGTTTGCTTGCCAAACGGTGATTTGAGCTCTTCAGGCACCTTAATCCCGTACTTCTCGAAGGCTTGGGCCGCCGTTAAATCCGAAGAGCCTTCTCCAATAACCGCGCGTTCGAATTGTCCGAATTTATTGCTGGATTCTCCCGACACCTCCGTTCCAAAGAAGCTCTCCAATGCGGTGTTGTAATCATCCTCTTGAACGACGGCCACCTGATTCATCTTGAAATTGCCCAATATAGAAGCCAGAGCCTCATTCGTGGATGGTAACGCGATAGCCGCGCAGATCACTACGGCTGCGGCAGCAACGCCGGTCTTCTTGGCATGCTTCTTCAGCCAGCGGCGGTAAGTCGGTTGACCCGGCTTGGCTTCGCGGCGTTCCGGCTTCTCCTCAACCACTTTCTCCGAATTGGCTTTGAGTTCCTCTTCTGCTGCATGCGCCACGCCAGACGGCTTATGCATCGTATCCTCGGCCGTGACTCCTTCATGACTCCATGCCTTCCAGACTGGAGAACCTTCTTGCTCTTTAAGCTTAAGCGCCAGCTTATTCCAAGCGGCATTTGTATCCTCATCGATCGGATGATTGGTCATCTGCTTCATCTCCTTATTCATGAGACCATTGTTTTTCGTGTTTCAAAGCTTGCTTGCGCAATCTTTCCCCCGCCCGTTTAAGCAGAGTGCCTACCTGAGGCTGCTGTACCTGCAGCTCCTGCGCGATCTCGGAATAGCTGTAGCCGGAATACCTGAGGAGCAGCATCTCTCTGTCCCGTTCCGACAGGGAGTTCAACCAGCCATGCACCTGCTCCTCGTCGCCCTGCTTGATTACGGCTTGTTCGCCGGATTGATGGGACTGGGGCTCTGCCATCAGCTGCCGCTCCTGCCGCTGCATAAGCGAACGCTCCCTCGCCTTCTGATCCAAGTAATCGTATGCGCTTCTCGTAAGCACGCGATGCAGCCATGCCCCAACTGCTTCCGGCGTTGATGGCGGATTCTTATATAATTTCAGGAATACCTCCTGAGCCAAATCTTCGGCGGCTGCCTTATCGCGCAGCAGTGCTGTCAGCTTTCGAATTACGGACGGATAATGCTTATGGAATATAAGTTTAAACAAATCCGGCGCCGGATCTTGAATGTCCATTGTCCTTTGCCTCCCTATTATTCATTGCCACTACGCTTGCCCGGGCTTAACGTTGACATTAATTAGACGGATATCCCGTCTATTTTGTAACACCTTAAACTCAGATATTAATAGAATGCCAAAAAAAACGCTAAAAAAGACTGCGCCGGAAGTCATCGGAGATGATTCTGGCGCAGTCTCTATATTTAGATTACACGTTGACGGCATGCTTCTCGCGGGCAAGCTTTGTTGCTTCCACCATGTTGCGAAGGGACGCGATGGTTTCTTCTTTGCCGCGCGTCTTTAATCCGCAATCCGGGTTAATCCAGAACAGCTTAGGATCGAGCACTTGAAGCGCGCGGTCAATCATGGTTGTCATTTCCTCCACATCCGGTACACGCGGGCTATGAATATCGTATACGCCTAGACCAATGCCATGCTTGTAGGTATTGACTTCAAAGCTGTGAATCAGCTCGCCGTGACTGCGGGAGGTCTCGATCGAGATTACGTCCGCGTCCATCTCTTCAATCGAATCAATCATGTCATGGAATTCGCAATAGCACATATGCGTATGAATTTGCGTCGTATCCTGAACGGTGCAGGTGGTCACGCGGAATGCTTTGACCGACCAGTCCAAATACGCCCTCTGCTCCTCTTGCTTCAGAGGCAGACCCTCGCGTACGGCAGGCTCATCGACCTGAATCATGCCGATTCCCGCATTCTCGAGAGCTTCAACCTCCTGACGCAGCGCGTAAGCCAGCTGGTATGCTATCTGCTCGCGTGCCAAATCATCGCGAACGAAGGACCAGTTCATAATGGTGATTGGACCGGTAAGCATGCCTTTCACCGGAAGCTTGGTTTTGGATTGCGCATAGACCGTCTCTTCAACCGTCATCGCTTCCTTGAAGGCTACGTCGCCAAAGATAACCGGAGGTTTGACGCAGCGGGAGCCATAAGATTGTACCCAGCCGTTCTGGGTGAAGGCAAAGCCCTCGAGCTTCTCGCCGAAGAACTCAACCATGTCCGTCCGTTCAAACTCGCCATGAACAAGAACGTCGAGGCCGATTTCCTCTTGATAGCTGATCCAGCTGTCGATCTGCTCTTGAATGAAGCTGGAGTACCGCTCGTTATTCCATTCCCCTTTGCGCCATGATTGGCGCGCCTTGCGAACCTCCGTTGATTGCGGGAAGCTTCCGATTGTTGTTGTCGGGAAGAGGGGCAGCTGCCATTTCTTCTGCTGGGCGGAATTCCGCTCCGCAAACGGAGATTTTCTGACCGGCACTTGCGTTTGAATGCGCGCGACGGCAGAATGAACGTCGGCACGGTTCCGGAATACGGATTGCTCCAGAGCTTTAAGATCAAGCTTATTGGCCTCAAGAGCATCGGTAACCGAAGCTTCTCCTTTATTTAAAGCCTCCGTTAACAGAGCCAATTCATCCAGCTTCTCGTCCGCAAAGGCAAGCACGTTCCTCAGCTCCGGGAACAGCATGGTCTCCGGCTTTGTCGTTACCGGTACGTGCAGCAGGCTGCAGGAGGTCTGAACAAGCAGCTTATCCGTTGACACCAGCGTTTGCAGCTCGTTCAAGAGCTCAAGCTTATCCGCTAGCGGCGCTTTCCAGATGCCGCGGCCATCGATAACGCCGGCTCCAAGCACCTTGTCAGCCGGGAAGCCGAATTCGCGAATGGCGGACAGATTGCCGCGCAGCCCATGAACAAAGTCGAGACCAATCCCCTGCACGGGCAGGTTCACGATTTCCTTGAATGGATCCACGGATTCGAAGTAAGTCTGCAGCATAATATTCAGCTGCGGAGCGGCTTCCGCCAGCTTGCCGTAGATGGATTTCAGCCGGGCTACATCATCGTTGCTGAGCTTTGTCACGAGAATCGGCTCATCGATTTGAACCCACTGAACGCCTTCCTCCTGCAGCTCCCGAAGCACCTGCGCATACAGCTTAATCAGAATCGAGAGCCAAGTGTCGATCTCGGATCTGCCATAACCCTTCGATAGCTTGAGGAAGGTGAACGGACCAAGAATGACCGGTTTACCCTCAATGCCGAGCTTTTCTTTTGCTTCGCGGTAAGCAATAAGCGGTTTATTCTCCGTGAGAACGGGCTCCGCACCGTACAGCTCCGGCACGATATAGTGGTAATTCGTGTTGAACCATTTCGTCATCTCGCTTGCCGCCGCGTCCTTGGTACCGCGGGCAACTCCATAGTAGACGGACAGAGGCACGACACCTCCGCTATAATTAAACCGCCTCGGAATGATTCCGAACATTGCGGCAGTATCAAGCACTTGATCATAATAGCTGAAGTCATTAACCGGAATGAAGTCGATGCCCTTCTCCTGCTGCTTGCTGAGATGTTGAAGACGGATTTGCCTGAGCTGGTTATGAAGCTCCTTTTCCCCCAGCTTGCCTGCCCAGAATGCTTCCAGCGCTTTCTTCCATTCGCGGTTCTCACCGATTCGAGGGTACCCCAATACACTGCTCTTTGCCATCTTGCAACAACTCCTCAACATTTGTTACAAGAAAGATAACATGGTTCAAGAGTTATAGTGTAACTGTAAAATACTATATCCAGCTATAGCCAAAAGCTATATCAGAGAGCTGGAGCAATCGCTTTATGCAACGCTTCGATATAAGCCGCTCCAAGCTTGGATAACGCCGTGCTCCGGTGGGCGATCCAGCCGACGTTAATGGTTTCTTCCGTATCTAGCGGGACGGGAATAATCTCGTTGCCGTTCAGATCCGCGCTTAGCACGCCGGTCGAAATCGTATACCCGTTAAGACCAATCAGAAGATTAAACAAGGTTGCCCGATCGTTTACCCGAATGCTCTTCTTATGCGATAACGTGCTCAGAATTTCCTCAGCGAAGTGGAAAGAGTTGTACTCCCCCTGGTCAAAGGACAGATACGGAAACTCGTCCAGCTGGTCAATGGTTACCTTAGCCTGCTTGGCGAGCGGGTTCTTGATACTGATGAAGATATGCGGGTTTGCCGTGAACAAGCTCGTAAACTGCAGGTTCGAGTCCTTCAGCAGCTTGTTGATCACTTTCCCGTTGAACTCATTGAGATACAGGATGCCAATCTCGCTTCGCAGGCTTTTCACATCCTCGATAATCTCGTAGGTCTTCGTCTCGCGCAGAGACAGCTCATACTCCTCCTGCCCGAATTCCTGTACCAGGCTTACGAAGGCATTAACCGCAAAGGCATAGTGCTGCGTTGATACGGAGAAATGCTGCGGAGACGGCTTCGCGTTCAAATACCGGCTCTCCAGCAGCTCCGCCTGTTCCACTACCTGACGGGCGTAACTGAGGAACTCCACGCCTTCCTTCGAGAGGGAAATCCCTTTGTTCGAACGCTCGAATATCGCAAGCTGCAGCTCGTCTTCCAGGTCCTTGATGGCATTGGAAAGCGTTGGCTGCGAGATGAACAGTCTCTTTGCAGCTTCGTTAATAGAGCCGCGATTCGCGACCTCAATAATGTATTTTAATTGCTGTAAGGTCAATGCCGTTCCTCCTTATCTAAGCATCCGTTATTCCCGGCGACCAGCCGATGTCTTGTGACCAGAGATGCGCCTTATGGATAATATCCCATACGATAGGGCCTTTTCCTTCGACATATCTGATTCGATCATGCTTGTACAGCTTCATTAGCCGGCGCTTCTCGCTCGAATAACGCAGGCAATCCTCCGGATGCTGCCGCAGATAATCCCGGAACAGCAGATTTACCTGCTCGGAGAAGCTCCCTGCCTGTCTCACATGAATATGGGTTCTGCGGGTACCGGGGGCTTCCCGGAAATATCGCTTCGTCCGGTCGGGATTCTCCTCTCTGAACACAAACCCGAGCTGCTCCATTCCGGATTTAAACCTCGGCAAATCTTCTAATCGAGATACCGAAATCTGAATGTCGATAACCGGCTTCGCATCTAGCCCTCTAATGGACGTCGATCCAATATGATCAATTCGAAGGGCGATATCTCCGAGGGATGCTCTTAGCCTTGCGGCTGTCTCCAGAAACAGCGTTCTCCACTGCGGGTTATATTTCGCTATCGTCCATTGATCCTCCATCATGGTTACTCCTTTCCGCTCTTATTCATCCTCAAACAATTCAGCAAGCACGGTCTTCCGGTTCTCCAGAAATCTTCGCGTAACGATGTAATGCAGGGTATCCTCATACCGGATCTCTTCTACAGGCTGCTCGTCAAAGTTCAAAATCTGCGCATCCGGATATCCGAGCAGAATCGGAGAATGGGTTGCGATGATAAACTGCGCTTCATCGGACAAATCTTTAATGACGCGCATTAAGGCGAGCTGCCTGGCGGGAGATAACGCAGCCTCGGGCTCGTCAAGCAGATAGATGGCTTTTCTGCCAAACCGGTGCTTGAACAAGGACAAGAAGGCTTCTCCATGGGATTGCTGATGCAAGGAACGACCTCCGTAATGATTTAACACACTAGGCTCAAGCGTATCGATATGGGAAGCGAAGTGATAAAAAGTTTCCGCCCGCAGGAAAAATCCGTTCGTTATCTTCGGCATCCAGGATAGCCTGATGGCATTTCCCAATATCGCGGCGGAGGAATCCACCTCATATTCATTATTCCTGCCGCCGCCAGCCGTATGAAAGCCGCACTGATAAGCGATAGCCTCGAGCAGCGTAGACTTGCCCGAACCGTTTTCTCCTACCAGAAACGTAACATTTGAGCGGAATTGCAGCTTGTCTATCGCTTTTATCGCCGGAATCGAAAAAGGGTATTCCCTCTCATCCGTATGTTCATCCCGTCTGATCTCCGCGCTTCTTAGAAACATCAACGGTCAACTCCCATTACTCTATTCAAATCTAATTTCATTATCGCCGTCCTCAGCAAGATCAGCAACCTCTAACGCCGGATTGCCACGGTGCACCGCACATGAAAAATGACTACCTCAACAGGAGATAGTCATTGGATCGTTATTAGGGCTGAATTCTCGGTTTATCCGCCTGGCAATTCGGATTCGGCACGAGACCCAGCTGGGCCAGCTTTGTCAGATAATAGCATTCTTCCCTCATCATATGATCAGGCATCAAAGGGCTGATCCGATCCAGCACCTCATCCGATAATTCCAGGTCTTCAAGCTCTTTAAGGAACCCCGTAAACAGCTTCATCTCCACGTCTATTTCCTTGTGAAGCCTGCGGAACGCCGGGAAGTCTCGAAGCTCCGTCCTCATATAGCCGGCCAGCTCAACGCTTTTTAAATACAATTGGTTGAAATGCTCCTCGAACTGCTCTGAACGCTTTATGAACCGCTTCTCCACAAAATCCAGATCGCTTCCGATAGCAGCCGCATGCCCTGCAGCATCCGGCAGCCATAAAAAATCATGATGCAGCGCATCAAACGCGGGAACCGGCTTGCCTGCAACCAAGTCATTCAGAATCCGCAAATATTCCTCAAGCTCGTTGACCATATGATTGATAAAGGTGGGCGTGAGCATAATCATCACTTTGCCAAGAAGCATTCTCTCGAGAATGCCAAGCTTGAAGGCCCGGAACTCCGTCGTTAATTCACAAGCCTGTTTACTAATAAAGTGACAATCCGCCTCCGACGAAGACTGCCTGGCATATTCTAACAGCTGGTCAAAAGCAGTAATGTAGTAGCTGGCAAGCTTGATATCGTTAGACTCAACCGGCGATAAAGTATTAAAAATAAACCGGGCATGATCACCTAAAATTTGCAGCCAGAAGCGATGCTCATACCATTCAGACTGTGCCAATCGAGGATCCCTCCCTCATGCTCCATTTCTTTAGAGGGTATGACGGAATCCGCGGATATATAACGATGCAGCGGATACTAACTGCTCTTCGGCTTGATCGTGAACATGGCAATGAGAGCGGCAGCCAAGCAGCAGGCCGTTAACAGCCAGAACAAGGAGGACTTGGACTGCTCGATTAGCAAGGCTGCCAACGGAGGACCTGCCGCAACTCCAAGAAACCGGATGCTGCTGTAGAAGGAAGTGACGGTGCCTCGCTGCTCCTTCTCAATTCCTTCCGTCAGCAATGCGTCCAGCGTTGGCAGCGCAGCCCCAAGACCAACGGATCCTGCAAACAGAAGGGTAATAATAATCCACAGCGTATCTCTTCCTCCGATAGCCAGGAACAGAAGGCAACCTGAAGCCTCAAGAAATCCGATCACGGAGATCCATTTCATCAGCTTTTTATTCTGGCCGATCCATTTGCCGATTGCCCATGAAGTTGTACATAGGGCAGCCAGCGGAATGGAAACAAGGCAGCCCTTGATTATGCCGTGACTCCCCCGCTCCTCCAGCGTTTCCGACAAATAGAATAAAGAGGCAAATATCGCAAACATGTTGATGCCGCCCGATATATACACGCCCCAAATCCATCTTCCCTTCTCGCGAAGCAGCGAACCAACGGAATGCACAAATTGCTTGAAGGGAACGGCTGTTTTCTTATCCTTGGGAGCCTTCACCCAGATCGCAACAAGAAGGAAAGAAATAAGGCTAAAGACCGGAATAAACCAGAAGGGCATATACCAGGTCCACATCGCTAACGCGGAGCCAAGGATTGGAGCAAGCACTTTACCGAAGGTATTGGCTGTTTCGACGATGCCAAGCCCGCTGCTGACATCCTCTTCCTTCTTGAATAAATCGCCGACTAGCGGCAATACAACCGGGAAACATGCTGCCGCGCCCAGGCCTTGAAACAAACGGCCAGTCATAATCAAGGCATAAGGCTTATCGAATGCGACGGCGGCCCAGCCGCAAAAAGCACCGGATGCCGCCACAAGGAGCAGCCCCGGCAAGATCACCTTTTTCCTGCCGATACGGTCGGACAAATATCCCGTGATAGGAATAAACAAAATGGCAATAACGGCGTACGACGTAATTAACAAGCTGGATTGAAGAGCGCTTATCCCCATTGCCTTTTGCATGGAAGGAAGAACGGGGATAAGGATCGAATTGGCCAAAGTCATCGTAAGCGGTATTGTCGCAATTGAAGCGAGATCTCTTTGCTTCTTGTTCTCCATGACTTCCTCCAAGTAAATCAGTCGGGATTACATTACACACTGAAAGTTAGAGTACGCCACTTCCTTCTGAATTATGAACAGGAAAAAATGTAACAAGCCCATAACAGACTTTCGCCTTATGCGGTCTTATTTTTATCTATGTTTTTAACTTATTCCGACCAACTGCTCTTACCTGATCTTCCCATAGTCCTTAGCTTTAAATTTTAGCTGGCAATCAACCTTGACGCGCGGATATTCTTTACTCCAGTCCAAAGCCTTCCATTCTTTGTGGGACATGCTGTTGCGCACATGAATCCCGATTCCGAGGCTGTCGACATTGTATCTCTGCAATTGCTTGACAAGCCGGTTCGCCCGCGAAGTTAGAAGTTCGGACACTCTCTTCTCTACCTGATGCCTGTCCGCATCTTTGCTTAGTTTCAAATTACCGATATATTCATGGACAGAGCCTTTAAAATTCGCTTCCAAGGTAACATGAATCGGTTCGCCGCTTCGATGTTTGACATGCATCTTCCGGTTGCTGATCACAGAAGTAAACATAATATACTCCTCGGCAGATCCGTTCTCATGCTCAGCCAAATCAAGGGCCATGTCCCCCTTCTTAATTCTGCCCCGCAATATGGAGAACAGCAAAGCATCCTTATTAGGAATTTTCGCGATATACTGATAACCCCGGAATAACCCGATACCGTCAAGGGTAATGTCTTCGTCTTCCTCCTTCAGGATGGGAGCAACCGGATCCACTCCGTCCTCATAATAATCGCGTTCAAATTCGTAAAGCGTCGTCTTCGGAATGCGATTATTGACGCTGGATTTCTCTAATAACCGGTTTATATATTTGTCCGTCGATAAATGCTGCTTGTAATTTTTGAACAGCAAATCTTTTGCATTGCCGTTGACTAAGGAAATTCTTACTAACGGAGATATCGAAGTATCCCTCAAGATGCTGTTAATTTCATTCGCCAAATCTTTGCGCGCCAGATCTTCCGAATATAAAAGCACACGGATTTGGCCGTTTACAAGCAGCAGGTCCGTCTCGTTGGAGAACTTCACTCTGGCGTCCTTGGAGCTTTTTCCAATCGCGGAATGCAGCTCTCTTTGAAGCTTTACCGTTGGATCGGCTCTGGGAATACTTATGCCAATCTCGACTTGATTCCCGGGTGCCGTATCGTAGCTGGCTGCATAAGTATAGCCGATGCGCTCCAATATGCGGTAATCGCAGCCGGGAAGGACAGCTAGCAACATCAAGGCCAGTAACAAACTCAGCATTCTATTCATGAGCGGTCCTGCTCCCCATTTTTTGAAACATAAGCACAATAAGCAGGAGAAAAGGTAATCCGAACGCTATTCCGCATTCAATCATGCTTAACGTGCTGAGCCAGTCCCCTACCTCATTAAGCGTCTCCGGGATATACGCTACGATGAAACAGGACAGGATAAGCATAAACGCAAGGAAGTTGGCTTTCAGCTTGGGAAATACCTGCTTCAGCATTTCCAGTGCGCACCATTCATACATAAGAATCGAGAACAGAACGGTAAACAGGATAAATCCGTAGAGCAAATTTTCCATCCTCTCGATGAAAGGAAACCGGATATAAGCCATCATTTCAAGCACGGGAAACGCTTTGTTCTTTAGCTGTCCTAAACTGTATACTCCAAAAGTGATTAAGGCCAAATAACAATACATAACGGTCGTGATGAGATTCCCAAGCAAGGTGGATTTGATAAGTTTGGTTTTTTGGTTTGTATAGGCAAACAACAGAATGACAATCTCATATCCTAGAAACGAAGAATAAATATCCAGGCTTTCCAGATAGGTGAAATGTCCTTCCTTGAACAAAAACGGGGTTAGCCGCGTCCAGCTGAAATCGGCATAGAAAAAGAAGAGCAGCAGCACCAGCCAGCTGAACAACCAGAAGAAAATCGTTGAAGCCTTTGTGATGTTGTACAGCCCTTTAGTCAACAGCCAAAAAACAAGCAAATCCATAATTAGCTTGAATTCCATCGGATTTGTCGTAGGAAATGCGTACATCTGAAAAATTAAGATATACTCTTTCCCCGCCATGCAGCCAAGCAAAGTCCAGACAAGCGCCAGCGCCAGATAAAAAGGGATAAGCATGAATTTCGGAATGGACTGTTCGAGAATTTGAAAGATGGAGCGTCCCTTCCCGAGCTTGTACACGGCCGCAATGAGAAAGATATTTATGGACGCAACAAATCCGAATCCCAATACCGTAATCCAGCCGTTAGTTCCAAAGGTTTCAGCCAGCAACTGGGGAAGGATTAAGGCCATGACTCCGCTCTGGATCATAAATACCAAGATCGTGGTATGGAATGGGGACAGCTTTTCCTTTTTCTCCATAGGGATCATTTCACTCCTTGGTTCTATTGCGTACCTTGTTGGGCGAACTGCTTTGAGTAGGTCTCTCGCGCAAAGACTGGAAAGGAGAGCGAATGAAGATATCCTTCCAATCCTTTGGTTCAAACGGAGCTACGGGATTCAAATAAGACGTTCCCATGCTTGTAAGACCGCTTAAATGGATGACGATTGCCGCGATACCAAATACCAACCCCAAATTGCCTAGTAAGCCGGTCAATAAGATAAGACCAAATCGTATTAAACGAATGGAAGCGCTCATCACATAGCTTGGGATAACGAAGGAAGCAATAGCCGAGGAAGCTACCGCAATGATGAGGATATTGCTCGTTAATCCCGCCTGTACGGCGGCTTGCCCAATAACGATACCGCCTACGATACCGATTGTTTGACCGATTTTGGTCGGAAGTCTGGCTCCCGCTTCACGCAGCAGCTCGATGGTCACTTCCATGAGAAGAGCTTCATATAAAGGGGGAAACGGCACCCTGCTTCTGGATTCGGTTAAGGTCATCAGCAGGTTCTCCGGAATCATCTCGTAATGAAATGTGGTGACCGATACGTATAAAGCCGTAAAGCTGATTGTAATGACGAAGGCAACGAAACGAAGCAATCGGATTGCGCTGCCCAGTATCCAACGCTGATAATAATCGTCGGAAGAAGAGAAAAACTCAAAAAACGAGGTGGGCAAGGTGAATGCGGATGGGCTTCCGTCCACAATACCGGCCACACGCCCCGCTACCAGCTTGGATACTATCGCATCCGGCCGCTCGGAAGTCAGAAACTGCGGAAAGATCGATAGTTTGTTATCATCCATGTACTGAATCAGCATATTTGTGTCAAGCATGGCATCTACTTCTATCTTCTCGATCCGCTTCTTCGCCTCTTCGACAAAGTGCATATTTGCGAGATCCTTCACATAGAGCAGATAAACGTCCGTTTTGGTGACCTCGCCAACTGACAGCTTCATCACTTTCAGATGGGAGCTCTTCAATCTGGAGCGGATCATGGCGAGACTAGTGTTTACTTGCTCGGTGAAGGCATCATGCGGTCCCGTAATAACCGTCTCTGTCTCGGACTGGCTGATCGACCGATTCTCCGGACTATAGGCATTAAAAGCATAAGCATTCTTCCCGTCAAACACCGCAACGCCGCCAGATAATATTTCTAATACCAGATCCTTGCTTTTTGTAATTTTGAAAGGCTCCAAATGCTGCAGCATCTTCGCTACTTCTTCCGCATCACCGCTAAGCAAAGGACTTAAGATATGCCGGCTTAGCTTTTCCTTATCGATCATTTGATCGAAGTAGATGAGATCGATCCGATGCTTGGGAAACGCTGAATGTGTAATATCGCTGCAGTCCCGAAACTCCTCTAGCATGTGCTCAAGTGTCGGCTCCTGAGGCTCCTGTTCAGGCGGAGGAAGCTGCTCTTCCTTACCGGGATTCTTCCTCGAATCCTTGATCATCATGGTTCGCAATACTTGAGAAAATGTCATTTGCACACCTCTGGTAAGGATAGGATAGTTCTTATTTTGCATAATCTTCCTTAAAATTAACCAAAAAAAACCGCGATCATTGATCGCGGCTTCGACTTAATATAGATTCACGTCTTGCTGAACCTTAACCTGCAATTCGCCTTGCTCCGATACGGAGTCTATGCTGACATCTGCTTTCCCCTCATAACCTTCTTCTATATAACCGATCACCATAATTTCCTGTTGACCCTGCTCCCCTTCGTAAATGAGGTTAATGGACCCTTCCCCGAAATTCTTGGGATCCACATGGATGGTACGAACGGAATCGGCTTCCATGCGGAATGTCTTCGTACCGTGAGGGAAGGTCATAACCAGCTCCGGAATCGATTGATCGAGTTTATTGTGTACGGTAATTCGGAAGCCATTCTCGTTGTGACGCGCCAGGACCATAACAGCCATTATAAAAAGGATAATAACGATCAGATAAGATTTGCGCATAGTTTCCTCCTTCTCTCTCCTATTTAACAGTTTATTATGTATACGATATTCCTATTTGGCCGGCACCGAGAATCCGTATTTCACGAATATGTCGATAGCTTCCTGTGATTGGAGATAGTCGTAGAAGTCCTCCGCTTCCTTATTATGCTTTGTTGCCTTCACGATCCCGATTGGATATTGAATAGGCGTATAGGTTTGCGGGTCTACGGTAAACGCAATCTTCACTTTGTCCGAGGTCAAAGCATCCGTCTTGTAGACAAATCCCGCATCCGCATTGCCTGTTTCCACGTATTGAAGCACTTGCCGAACGTCTTTGCCTTGCACGGCTTTGGCTTGCAGCGTATCCCACAGCTTCGCGTTCGTTAATGATTCTTCGGCATAATTGCCTGCCGGTACGCTTTCCGGAATGCCGATGGCAACATGCTTAATTTCGGCTTTGGTCAAATCCGCTTCGCTTGCCAGAGCTGCCCCGCTATCGTCAGGCACCACCACAACAAGCTCATTGCTCAACAGATTGGTTTGTTTGCCCGTATCGATCAGCTGCTTATCGACAAGCGCCTGCAGGTTCTTCACGGCAGCGGACAGGAACAGATCAGCAGGTGCTCCTTGTTCAATCTGCTGCTGCAACGCACCGGAAGCGCCAAAGTTGAAATTCAGCTTTACGTTCGGATTTTTGTCCTCGTACGTTTTCTGAATGTCGTTAAGCGCATCCGTCAGGCTGGCCGCTGCGGATATGGTCAGCGCAACCTGAGCTTGTGCTTCTCCATTGCCTTTGTTGTTGGCATTGCCGCATGCTGCCATGATCACCATCATGATAACTAGACTTAACAAAACTAGACTGCTTACTCCTTTTCTCCTCATCCTATCCCCTCCAAAACACATCTAATTATATCTATTTATAACCACTTTATATCACATATCATTTACCATTCCAATATAAATCTGCTGATTCAACAATCGGAAGCTACCCTGATATGTTACAATATGGTCAAACCGTTGAATAGAAGGTGACTTGTCTAATGGCCGACGATATATCCTATACGACTGAAGAGATCGCCCATATTCTTAAAGTATCCAAGCTTACCGTGTATGATCTGATCAAGAAAGGCGAGCTCCAATCCTACCGTGTAGGCAAGCAAATGCGGGTGGATTCCTCCGACTTGGAGGCCTATAAGCAGAGCACGAAAAGCACTCCAAAATTAACCGAGCCGTCTGCCGCGATTATCCCGTCCGTTCCCTCTTATCCGCCCAGCAGCAGCCGTCCGATAGTCATTACGGGGCAGGATGTCAGCCTTGATCTATTAGCTACGCATCTGGAAAAGCATGTCCCCGGCGTTCGTCCGTTGCGTTCTTATGTAGGCAGTCTGGACAGCCTGTTCTCCATGTATAAAGGGGAATCGGATATTGTCAGCACGCATCTGCTGGATGGCGACTCGGGAGACTATAATCTCCCTTATATCCGAAGACTCTTAATTGGTTCTTCCTATAAAGTCGTGAATCTGCTCAAACGGCGTGCGGGTCTGTACGTCGCGAAAGGAAATCCCCACAAGCTCGGAAGCTGGGCAGATCTTGGACGCCGGGCTTAAAGCTGGTCAACCGCGAGAGAGGCTCCGGTGCCCGCGTTCTGCTGGATGAACAGCTGCGTCTGCACGGCATACAACCGGTTGAATTGTCAGGGTATGAGCTTGAGGAAAGCAATCATATCGGCGTTGCCGGCAAGGTAGCTTCCGGAGAGGCCGATGTGGGGGTTGGCATCGAGAAAGCTGCCGTTATCGTGGGCAATGTCGATTTTATCCCTCTTATTCAAGAGCAATATGATCTTGTTCTGCTGAACAAACCCGAGAATTCGGCATGGATCTCAGCCGTGATGAACATTTTAAACTCTACCTCCTTCCACAAGGAGCTTCGATCGATTTCCGGCTATGATCTGTCTCTAACAGGCCAGATTTTGTACGAAACCTGAATAACGAAGAACGGCCTTGGAGCATAAGCACTAAGCACCAAGGCCGTTCTTTTTATTTCTCGTCTTCGCTCGTAATCGCGAATAACAGATGGTCTTCCCAAATCCCGTTAATCTTCAAATAGCGCTGCGCTAAGCCTTCCTGCCGGAAGCCCGCCTTTTGCAGCACGCGGACCGAGCGTTCATTTCTTGGCATAACGCCTGCTTGAATGCGGTGCAGGTTCAGCTCGTCAAACGCCTTGCGAACGATCAACGACACTGCCGCGGTCGCGTATCCCTGTCCGTTATGAGCCTCATCAATGAAGTAACCGAGATACGCGTTCTGGAACGCGCCTTTGGACACTCCGGTCAGAGCGATCCTGCCAATCAATTCATCGAACTCCGGTAAGAATATCCCGTAAATGTAAGCCTGTCCCTGCTCCGCAGCAGCTTCGCCGTTGGCAAGCTCCTTCGCTTGCTCTTCGATTGTATAATGCTTCTCGTCCCGAACCGGTTCAAACGGCTGGAAGAACGCACGATTTCGCAGTCTAAGCTCAAGCAGCGCTCTGGCATCGCCCGGTCCGATTGTTCTTAATTCAATCCGGCTGCTTTGCATGGCTTATTCCTTCGACCGCTCTACCTTATGGACAAACTTGTCCATCAGCTGCTGAAGGACTTGCAAGATAGCAAAGTCGTTTAATCTTCCCTCATCATCAAACTTCATGTGCGCTTGGGAGAGCTTAAGCTCCGGACGGTTAACCGGATCCATATCAAGCGCGAAGATCAATTGGCGCATGTTGGTTTGCGCACGAGCGGTACCGCCCGGCCCCATAGTAGCTCCCATAACGGCAACAGGCTTACCGGCAAGCGGAGCCCCGATGCTTTTCCGGGATACCCAGTCTAGCGCATTTTTCAGAACGCCTGTAATCAAGCCGTTATATTCCGGTGTACTAATCAGAAAGCCGTCAGCGGAGCTGCAGAGCTCGGCGAATTGCTTTACGGATTCCGGCAGTTCCTCCTCCAGATCCTGATTATAAAGCGGCAGGTCTCCTAGATCGGCGTAGGTGTATGTATAGGTTTCCGGTAGGAACAACGCCGCATTTTTTAATAAAGTCTTATTCATGGAGGCTTTGCGCAGGCTGCCCGTCAGGCCAACAATATGATAGGATTGCGTCATGATGATAAATCTCTCCTTCTCGGTTACTTGTACGGTGCAAATATACGCACCACTTAAGATTAACCGATTTCATCCTCCTCGTACATAGCGGCCTCGCGGTCGCGGATATGCCGGCGCAGGATCGATGCAAGCTCTCGGTCTATGGTTCCTTTCTCGTAAAGGGACTGAACCTCGTCACGCTCGGCTTGAATCGCGCTCCAATGCAGCTCTTTCCGCGCTTCATTAAAATCATCCGTTTTATTCTTCGAATGTACCGGCATTTCCTTCATCCTGCTAATAATCTGATGATAATAAGCGGTTACGCATTCCGTTGGATCGTCCTTCGCTTCCGGCTCGCATCTGGCATCCATCTCTTCCAGCACGGCTTCCGAGCATTGCAGCCTAAGTCCCCGAAGCGCATTAATATCAGCTTCCGTGAAAGCCAGCTTATAACCGCTGCCGCTGAAGCTCGCCTTAATTTTATTCCATAATCCCTTGAGGACCATCTTCCACAGATGAAGACGGTTAGCGAGTATCATCTCAATCTGATCAAGCATTTTGAAATAGAAATTCGCGTGCTTCTCGCTGATTGCCCCCTTCTCTAATTGCTCATCCACATATTTCCGCTCGATATCAAGCGCTATAATCCGCATCTCAAGCTCCTTCTGACGACGATTAGGAAGCGGACGGTTCTGATTCTCGATCATCTCCATTTGCAGAATCATCCTGCGGTATTCGGCTATAACGGACTCGATCGCCTCCTCATTGGCTTCATGGCTCACATGCTCCAGATGATGGATCGCAGCCCCCATCACTTTCATTTGCCATTCCCGTTCTTCATGGGCTTTCTCGGATTCATCCGCAATTATTCGTTTCTTCGCGATGATCGGCAACAGAATGCTCGCCGTCAACAGCGACAGCAGAATAATAAAAGCAGCCAGGAAAATAATGAGATTCCTCTGCGGGAACGGGTTCCCGTTGTTAAGCAGCAAAGGAACCGAAAAGGCACCGGCAAGCGTAACCGCGCCTCTCACGCCGGAGATCGTCGTAAG
This sequence comes from Paenibacillus glycanilyticus, assembly GCF_023715145.1. Taxonomy (GTDB): domain Bacteria; phylum Bacillota; class Bacilli; order Paenibacillales; family Paenibacillaceae; genus Pristimantibacillus; species Pristimantibacillus glycanilyticus_A. Next base: position 444,050 of record NZ_JAMBNP010000004.1, read on the forward strand.
AATAAGCACCTTGAAGCTGAGCTTATCTTTGCCAAACCAGGTAAACAAAAAGGTCCATACAAAGCGAAGCACGAGCAAAAGAACAAATATAATGATCGCATAACCGATTACAACGACATTATTAAATCCGGGATCCTTGAAAATCACCGAAGTGACCTCGGGGATTTGAATGCCCAGGATAACGAAAACAAGCCCGTTCAGTATAAACAGAATAACCGACCAAGTATTCACGGATACCGACTTCAGCCTTGGCATGCTGTGATCCACCTTATCATCCTCTATGGCATGTACAATCCCGCCGGCTACCGCCGCCAGAATGCCGGATACCCCAAGCTCTTCAGCTACTAGATAGAGAAGGAACGGCGTTACAAGCTGGAGCAGCATATGCATCGTCTCATCCTCAAGCCCCGCCCTCCGGAGCAGTTGACGGATGCCGATAATTAGAAAAGCCAGCACTGCGCCTACCAGCAGCCCGCCAACAGCGATGACAATAAAGCTGAAGGTGGCCTTATGCCAGGAAAAAATGCCGGTCAAAGCGGCCGCGGTCGCAAATTTGAACGCTACAAGACCAGATGCATCATTCATTAAGGCTTCGCCTTCCAGCAATCGCATCAGGCTCTTGGGCAGTTGAATCCGACCGGCTAACGCACCTACGGCAACCGCGTCCGTTGGCGACAGGATCGCTGCAAGGCCAAAGGCTGCGGCAAGCGGAATGGAAGGAATCATCCAGTGAATGGTATAACCGATGACAAAGACCGTCACGAAGACCAGACCTACAGACAGGAGCAAAATAGGCGCGCGCAGGCGCCAAAGCTCGTCGCGCGGCGTATTTTTACCGTCATTGTACAAGAGCGGAGCGATAAACAGGATGAAGAATAGTTCAGGCTCCAGATGCAGATGAACCCCGAATGGAATAACGGCAATGACCGCCCCCAGCGCAATTTGGATAAGAGGAACCGGAACGAATGGAATATAGCGATAGATCACATTTGAGACGCCAATCAGGACAAGCATAACAAGCACGATAATAAAGATTTCCAAGCGGTTACCTCCATTCTTTTCTATACAAAAGGGATCAGACGCCCGATGCGTGAGATCCCTTTTTGTTTTCCTTAAGCGTTTATCTTCCCATATCCGTCAAGCCGGGAGCGTGCTCGTTTGGCAGCTCCGGATTATACGGCACCGGGTAGCCTTCCGGAGGCGGAATCACCTGCAGGTCTCCGCCGTTGCGGCTAGGCGACTTGCCGCTGTATACTTCGGCAATTCGTGTATCGTCTAACCGGAAGTTGAACTGTGCATTGTGGAAGCCCATATCCACGTATTTCCGGCATTCCGGATATTTGTTGATGTCGTAATTCGGTACAGGGAACAGATTGCCCCAGCTTACGCCAAGTGTTTCAAGCGCCTTTGCGAAGGCATTCTGATGGGCATTATCCCGTACAATCAGGAAAGCGATCGTCTCCCTGAACGCTTTATTGGAGCTCATCTCGTAGATGCGGGACTTCTGCAATACCCCCGTCGATTCGAGCAGCAAATTATCCAGAAGATCCGCAATCAGATTGCCGTGGTTGTAGACCCAGTTGCCCATCCAGGGGTTGCCTCCGGCGTCAACCGGCAGAGAGGCTTGCGCGCCTACAATAAAGTGATGCGGATTCGCATGTTTAAGCGCTTCGTCAAGCGGAGCCCCATCTACTCCAGCATTACCCGGAATTTCTTCCCCTGAACCAGTCAGCAGCTGATTTATCGTGGTCTGCACAAGCTCGACATGGCTGATTTCCTCCAGGAACACGCCTCTGATCAGATCGCGGTATTGCGTTGCTTTCCCTCTAAAATTCGTGCTTTGGAAAAAATACTGCATCATCGTGCGCATTTCGCCGTAATGACCGCCAAGCGCTTCCTGAAGCACCTTTGCCGCTGCAGGATCCGGCTTATCGGGCACTATCATATTAATCAAATCTTGCTTGTAGAAATACACGGTTTATCCCCCTTATGTTGGCTTAAGCGCTAATAGCATGTGCCGCAGGAGAGTATTTCATTCTGTGGCAATGATTATGGTTGTGCACGTGATAAACGTACAAATAATGGACAAAAAGAAAAGAAACCGCGGTTGCCCGCGGTTTCTTTTCTTTTCCCTACGCTTCTTCTGCAGCCAGAAGAACCTTATCGCCCTGTTTGATTGTACCGGTCTTCACGACGGAAGCATACACGCCAAACTGCAGGTTGAACTCTTCATTCACTTTTCTGAGCAAGGATGGATCCTTTACCTGCGTGTCCGGGTCCATCGTAATCAGAACGCAGCGCTGACAGAAGCTGTCCACCTGCAGCTCTACGTCCCCTATCTTCAGCTTGCGTCCGAGCCATTCCCCCTCCGTGATGGCATCATCACTAACCTTCACAACAAAATTCGCCCGGAAGCGCCGTTCATCAAGCTCCTTCCCCCATGTTTCCTGCAGCTTGTTCAAGGAACCATCGGTAATGATCAGAATGCTTGCACCGTCAACGGAGAGCAGCTGCGGATGCTCCGGATGCGGCTCCTTCACGTCGGACATCGTCAGGCGCGTTTTCGTCTGGCTCTGAATTTCTTCTAATAATAGCGTATCCCAGTTGTACTCTTGGCCGCCCGGTGCCTTCACTCGAATCTCGCCGTTATTATAAGTCGCTTGATAATTCAGCATATTAGGGAGGTTTCGAGCCGTTATGTATTTATACCAATCCTTCTTGGTCTCATCGTAGAAGGTGACAAACCGATCTCCGAGCAAACCATAGGGTTCAATCACGCATTCCTCAAGCTTCTCTCCCGCAAATGATTTTACCGGATACCGGTATATGTCCTGAATCTCGCCAATCTGCACGTTCATGCTCCTTTGTTGATTTTTTGGTATTTAATAGATCCATTCTAATTGAAGTTGCAGCAAAACAAAAAATGGTTATTATTTAATCATCCGGCGTTATAATGGAAGTCTAATTCTATTTCTATTCGGAGGGATCATTATGAAAGCCATTATCATCAATGCCCCAGGGGCTCCAGATATATTTACGCTGGCAGAAATGCCGGTTCCACAGCCGGGTCCTGGAGAAATCCGCGTTCAGATCAAAGCGATAAGCCTTAATCCGGCAGATTACAAAATGGCTGCAAACGGCCATCCGGCATGGCAGTATCCTTTTATTCCGGGTCTGGATGCAGCTGGAATCGTAGACGCTGTAGGCGAAGGCGTTACGAAATGGGAGGTTGGTGACCGCGTCGCCTATCACGGGAGCTTCATGAAGCCAGGTACCTATGCCGAATACGGCATTACAACGGCACGCACCGCTGGCCGTATGCCGGAAGGGCTCTCTTTCGAGGAAGCGGCCGCCTTCCCATGCGCCGGACTAACCGCCTATCAAGCGTTAATCGAGAAATTAAACGTCAAAGCCGGACGTTCCATCCTGATTCATGCCGGTGCCGGCGGCGTTGGCGGTTATGCCATTCAGCTTGCGAAGCTGCTTGGAGCATCTCCTATTCTGACGACGGCTTCCGAAGCAAGCAGGAACTATGTCGAGCAGTTAGGCGCCGACGTTGTTATTGATTACAATACGGAGGATGTAGCTGCCCGGGTAAAGGAAGCAACCGATGGACTTGGCGCAGATTACATTTTAAATTCGATTAACCGCGCTACTGCCCAGACTGATCTCTCCATGCTTGCTTTTGGCGGACAATTAGCCTGTATAGCCGGCGCTCCGGTAACCGTGGCCGACTTCCAGCCTTCCCATAAAACGTTCACCGTTCATAAAATGATGCTCAGCGGCGCTCATTTGTCGGGAGACATCCGCGCGGAGGAAGAGCTGGCCTTGATGACCGAGGAGTTCATGCAGCTCCTTGTCGACAAGAGGATAGATGCCATGATCGAAAAAACAATCAGCCTGGAGGAAGTGCCGGCCGAGCTTGCACGCCTGTCCCAAAGACATGTCCGCGGCAAGATTGTAGCCGTTCTTTAAGACAGGAGGGCAACTCGTGAACATTAAAGAATCCGGCTTGATTTTATTTGTAGAGAATTATCCCGCTGCTCTCGATTTCTACACGCATCAACTAGGATTGCCTGTCCGTGAACAACAACCGGAGCTTACCGTGTTTCAGTTCGGGAACAGCTACCTGATGGTAGAGAAAGGCGGTGCGGCCTCCCCTGCCGCAAAGTCCCGTTCTCAGAATCCGACCGTTCTCCGCCTTGACGTCGAAGATTTCGAGCAAACCGTACAAGAGCTAAGAAATCGTCACGTAACAATAGAGGTTTCAACTCATAGCTGGGGAATTATTGGTATCTTATTGGACCCGGACGGCAATCGGATAGAGATTAAGAAGCACGGAATATCATCGTTGTAATTGCTCCAGCAGCTCGACCAACCGTTTATACTGCCACTCCCGCTCGCGGTCTGCGGCAATAACGGCCTCCGTCTTTTCTGTAAAATCCCGGATCGCCGTAGCCGCATAAGCCGCCGCGTGCACAGCATGACTGGCCACATGGGCCGTTGCTGCCGCATGCCCGGCTGCCCGGGCGGCGCGTGAGGCTGCGCTGCTTGCCGCGATGACATCTCGTGCTGCGGCATGTGCGGCAAACGCTGCTTTGCGCGCGGCCGACATGGGCATTTCCCCCTTCGACCAGGCGCGGGCCGCAACAATAGCTTCCTTCATCCTATTATCCTGAGTCAGGATTACTTCAAAGCAGTGCCGGACTCGCTCCGCGCAATCGGCAGCCCATAGGGCCAATACGCGATGATCCACTTGCTTGACCAGGTCGGCAATACGTCTGTCCTGACCAATCAGCCCCTTCATATATCGTTTACCTGTCGAGAGTCATTTTGTTCCATTGTCCTTCGATCTCCTTTATTTGACGCAAATGATGTCGAGTATGCATATCAATCAGCTCAAACCACTCACTGGCGTTCAGCCAGCCAAATCCGCCATGTCTCACTTTGGATTGGGGATCAAGAAGAGGAATCTGCTTATCCCAATCTCTCATTTTCTCTATTAAATGATTCAGATGCTCCTGATGCTCCGCATTGGTCTTGCTATCGTCCGGACTGTATTCCATGCCCTCCGGCAGCTTGATCTTTATTGGCGGAAAGGCGTTGGCACGGAACAGCTCCTCACCTGCCGTTGTTTTTCCGAGCGGCTGCGCACAGTCAGACACCAAGCATTGCTGCATATTGTCCAAGTACTCTAGTGCCACGTCCACAATGTGAGAATAGACCTGGCCAATAGACCAGGATTCCGGCTTTATCCGGTAACGCAGCTGTTCGACGGAATAGGAATCAAGCCGGTCTTGATAAGTATTTATAACGTCCAGCCCTTTCATTGGCCACCTCTTTATAACGTTATCTTCTAATTCCATTATATATCGTTTATCCGTAAGGATCATCTCCAAGTTCGATAGGCTGTTTGTTATTAAAAATATGCCGTTCCTCCAATCCCGATTCCAAAGTGCATTCATCTCTTCCTGGAATAAGAAAAGACGCACTTTCCCTCAAGGAAAAGTGCGTCTCGCTATTAAAATAGCAGGCTTCGGAATTTGTTGCTTTTAATCCGGATTATAGCACCGCTTTTGCGGAATCAACCGCTGCGGCAAGTGCTTTCCTCCAGCCTCCGTAGGAGGTAATATCTTCTGCTCCAACAGTTCCGTACGCTTCGCATATGAAACCGGGAACTATCGTTCCGTCTGCCAACTCAACCTTCCCAATTCCTAGGGGAGCCGGAATAGCCGCCGTAAACGATCCGAATGCCGCAAGCGGCATCTCCCAAACCTCCACTTCAATGGAAGCTCCGCCTTGAGGAAGCTTAAGAAGCCCTGGCTTGGGCGGAACGGTCTGCAGCTTCATCAGCTTGTAGGCAGGAGAAGTCCGATCTTCCCGAACGAAGACTGCGCCATGCTCCAGCATCTGGCGTTCGAGCGGCAGTCCTCGCATATGAAGCCCGCATACGGCAACAAGAGTGGAAGGCTCTCGTTCTTGTTCCCGTGCCGCGCGGATGGTCTCGGCCAGCTCGAACAGCATGCCTTCTTCGCCGGATCCGGCAAACAGCGTTATGCCAAACGGCAAATCCGCCGCCGCTTCACCGGACGGAACAGCCAGCGCGCTTAAATCTAGCAGGTTGCAATGATTCGTATAGAGCCCCATCGCGCTGTTTGTTGCAACCGGGTCTTTGGCCACCTGTTCGCGCGTCCAGGTTCCTCCTGCTGTAGGCATGACAAGCACGGCATCCCGGAACAGCTTCTTAGCCTCCAGCTTGTAGCCTTGCAGCTTATGAAGAGCGGTGAACACGGACGCGGCATCAAACTCCGGTTTGGTCGCGTTTCGAAGCACCTTCTCGGTAACCGGGAAAGTCGCGCCAGGATTGGCCTCAATAAAGGAGCCTAACGCTGACCAGCGCTCCGCTACCCACGGTCCTTCATATAATAGGGCGGCTGCGGACTGGAACAAATCTATGGAAACATATTGCACAGGAAGCTTCATTGCCTCCAATTGCCTTACCGACTTCTCCCAGGCTTTCCGATACCCATCCGCAAATGGTCCGTAGAAAGTCAGCGGACCTTCGGGAAGCAGCAATTTTGCAGGCAGCTTTCGCTCTCCCGCGCTGATCTCCTTGGACCAGGGATCATCCGGCTGAATGCCGCGAACGGCTTGGTCAACAAGGATGGCATCCTCCAGATTATGGGCAAATACCGTTACGCAGTCCAGACTCTCGCATGCCGGCACAACCCCTTTGCTTGGCCATGCGCCTACGCTTGGTTTAAGACCAACCAGATTATGAAGGGCAGCAGGCACCCTGCCCGAGCCGGCTGTATCCGTTCCGAGCGAAAATACCGCATGTCCGAGAGCAACCGCAACGGCCGAGCCGGAGCTGGAACCGCCGCTGATCAGCTCGGGACGAAGCGCGTTATGCGTCTCGCCGTATGGACTTCTGGTCCCGACCAGGCCCGTTGCGAATTGGTCGAGATTCGACTTCCCGACGGGGATCGCCCCCGCCTCGACAAGACGTTCAACCACTGCCGCATGCTCAGCCGGCAAATAGGAGAACTCCTCGCAGCCCGCTGTTGTTGGCATGCAGGCAACGTCGATATTATCCTTGACCGCGAACGGAATTCCCCACAATGGCAATTCCGCTCGATCAAGCTGATTGAGGCGATCCAGATAACGCTGGATGAAAGAAAGCGATGGCGCCGTAATCCAAATATGCTTCTCTTTATCGGACTCCGCGCGTTCGATAATCACTTGAATCACATGCTCGGGCGTCAAGGTGCCGTTTAAGTATCCTTCGCGCAGCGAAGAGATGGTCATTGGCCATTGGAGTTCACTCATACGCGGCTCAGCTCTCTTTCCGATAATTTCGCAATTCCTATTATCAATTGACCGGCGTTTACGCCGTCGCCCGGTTTGACATGAACGGAATGTACAACCCCGTCAAACGGAGCGCTTTGGGAGAATTCCATCTTCATCGATTCCACGATAATAAGAGAATCGCCTTTTTTAATCGAATCGCCAGGATTTACGAGCACCTTCCAGACACTGCCCGGCATCGAGCAAGTCATGGCATCCACGCCAGTCGGCAGCTCTTCATCGTTTACGGGCTTGGATGAATCCTGCTCCGATACGTACTCCGCAAGTCCAAGCTCCTTCCAGCGATCGCGCTCTTCATTAAACGCCTGCTGCTGCTGGCTGCGGAATTGACCTGCGCTCTCCTCAGTGGATTCGAGGAACCGCAAGTACTCGCCAAGATCAAAGGTCGTCTCCGTAATCTCTGCTTCAAAGCGACCGCGCGGGAAATCTTCCCGAAGCTGGAGCAGCTCTTCCGCAGATACCGGATAGAATTGAATCTGGTCAAAGAAACGGAGCAGCCATGGCTTGCCGGCCTTGAAGCTTTCCGTTGAACGGAGCTTATTCCACATTTGAATCGTACGGCCAACAAACTGATAGCCGCCGGGACCTTCCATGCCGTATACGCACATGTAGGCTCCGCCGATTCCTACGGCGTTTTCCGGTGTCCATGTCCGTGCCGGGTTGTACTTCGTTGTCACAAGCCGGTGGCGCGGATCTATTGGAGTAGCAAGCGGCGCACCCAGGTATACATCGCCAAGACCAAGAACGAGATAGCTTGCGTCAAAAACAATGCGCTTTACATCATCCATGCTTTCCAATCCGTTTACGCGCCGGATAAACTCCAGGTTGCTCGGGCACCAAGGCGCATCCGGACGAACATTCTGCTGGTAACGGTCGATGGCCAGCTGGGTAGCCGGGTCATCCCAGGATAACGGAAGACGGACAATTCGAGACGGCACGCGGATCGATTCCAGCGGCGGCAGGCTGCTGTCGATGGCAAGCAGCTGCTTGGCTGCCTCAAGGACACTCATCCGTTTGGCATCAATATGCACCTGCACGGAACGGACGCCTGGCGTAAGATCAAGTACCGGAATAACCCCGTTGTCGCGGATAGCTTCAATAAGTGCATGCACCTGGAAACGGAGAAGCAGATCCAGCTCCAGAGAGCCGTATTCGACAAGCAGATTCTCGTCGCCGCTGCAGCGGATTGTAATGGGGAATTTCTTGCCTTCTTCCACACGGTACAACACCGGATATTCCGGCGAGAAGGAATCGTGAAGCTCCGGCAAGCCAACTGCATGAAGCTCTTCGGCTCTGCCCTCTTCAATGGCAACCAGCATCGCTTCCTGCTGCTTGCGAAGCTCATCAGCCTCCTCCAGCGTGACAAGCTGGAAGCGGACTTTGTCGCCGGGATGCAGCTGGCCCAGCTTCCAGAACTCAGCCGAAGCCGTAGTTACCGGACAGACAAAACCGCCAAGGGATGGGCCGTCCGGACCAAGCAGAATCGGCATGTCGCCGGTCAGATCGAGCGTTCCGACCGCATAGGCGTTATCATGAATGTTGGAAGGATGAAGCCCAGCTTCACCACCGTCTTCTCTCTCCCACAGAGGCGCCGGGCCAATCAGGCGTACGCCGGTTCTTGAGCTGTTGAAATGCACCTCGAAGCTTGTATTCGCCAGCTGTCCCAAATATTCCGGCTTCAGGAATTCGCTTGTGCAATGCGGTCCCGGAATGACGCCAATGGTCCATTCGCGGGATATGGCGGGCTGGAGCTGACTTGGCAGCGAAGGCTGCACGTTAATCAAATCCGCCCCGTGATGACGGTTGACCCCAAGCACGTCTCCGGTGCGAAGAGCGCGGCCCCCATGTCCGCCAAAGCCTCCAAGCGTAAAGGTTGCGGCACTCCCGAGAATAAGCGGCATATCGAATCCGCCTTCAATAAGAAGGTACGTTCGAAGACCGGCCTCCGATTCCCCAAAGCTCAGTACTTGACCGCGCACCGCTTTAATCGGCGTATACATCGGAACGGCAGCGTCATCCAAAGCCGGCTTCATGTCAGCGCCGGTTACGCAGAACAGCATGCTGTCCCGGAATTTATAGGAACCGCCGCGCAGCGTCAGCTCAAGACCGCTTGCCTGATCGGCGTTGCCAAGCAGCTTATTGCCGATTCGGAAAGCGAGCGGATCCATTGGTCCGCATGGCGGCACGCCTACATCCCAATGTCCAACCCGTCCCGGATAGTCTTGAACCGTCGTCTGAATGCCGCCATCGAGAACCTCGAGCGCGGATTCTGAAGGCGCAAAGCCGTTCAGCATCTGCGTAAATACGTCTCCCGATGCGAATTGGTTCTCATCCAGAAGCGCCTGTACGTATTGAAGGTTCGTTGTAATGCCATAAAAACGCGTCTCGCTTAATGCCTGCTTCAGCTTAGCGATCGCATCCTCCCTGTTGTCGCCATGCACGATAACTTTAGCCAGCATCGGATCGTAAAGGGTTGTGATCGTAATCCCGTCGCGTACCCAGGTTTCAGTACGCGCCTCGCGCGAGAATAAAGCCTGATCCAGCTGACCTGCGCTTGGACGGAATTGCTGCAGGCAGTCCTCCGCGTAAATACGAGCTTGAATACTATGTCCTTTGGACTCCGGAACCAAGGATTCGAGGCCGCGCAGCTCGCCGGCTGCCTCCTTCACCATCCATTCCACGAGATCAAGGCCAAGCACTTCCTCCGTAACCCCGTGTTCTACTTGCAGACGCGTATTTACTTCAAGGAAGTAGAATTTGCAGCTGGAAGGATCGTACAGGAACTCCACCGTTCCCGCGCTGCGGTAACCAGCAACTGCGGCAAGACGCTTCGCGCAGGCAAGAATTTCTGTCCGGACTTCAGCCGGGAATTGAGGTGCGGGACTCTCCTCAACGACCTTTTGATTGCGTCGTTGAACGGAGCAGTCGCGTTCGCCAAGAGCTACAACTTCGCCAAATCCGTTGCCGAAAATCTGCACTTCAACGTGGCGGGCTTTGGCGATGTATTTCTCCAGAAACATGCCGCCGTTTTTGAAATTCGCTTCAGCAAGATGGCGTACGCTGTCAAAGGCAGCGCGCAGCGCTTCTTCGTCCGCGCAGACCCGCATGCCGATCCCGCCGCCGCCAGCCGTGCTTTTCAGAATAACAGGATAACCAATCTCCGCAGCATGAGATACCGCTTCGTCCAGCTCGGTTAAAAGAGGCGTACCCGGCAGAAGCGGAACATTCGCTCTTTCCGCAAGCTCGCGTGCGGAATGCTTGAGGCCAAAGGCTTCCATTTGCTCCGGAGTTGGTCCGATGAAGGCAATGCCGTTCTCGCGGCATGCACGGGCAAAGTCGGCATTTTCGCTCAAGAAGCCGTAACCCGGGTGAATCGCTTCCGCGCCGGTGTCTTTGGCAATCTGAAGGATAAGTTCCGCGTTCAGGTAGCTTTCCTTAGCCGGTCCTTCGCCCAGAAGCACCGCTTCATCTGCTTGATCGACATGAAGACTGTCCTGATCCGCTTTCGTATATACAGCAACGGAGGCAATTCCCATCTTGCGCAGGGTTCTTTCTATGCGGACAGCGATAGCTCCCCGGTTGGCAATCAGTACTTTTGTGAACATAATGACCTCTCCTCTTCTCCCCGAATGTCTAGCTGTTCCAGATCAGGACGCGAACCGGCGTCGGATTATAGGCGTTGCAAGGATTGTTAAGCTGTGGACAATTACTGATGAGAACTGCCGTACGGCCAACAGATTGCATCTCGACATACGCACCGGGCGAAGAGACGCCGTCGTCAAACTTCAGTCCGCCTTCAGGAGTAACCGGTACATTCATGAAGAAGTTCACGTTGGGAGCCAGGTCTCTCTTGCCGTATGGCTCGCCCCGCTGAGCCAGCTGCAGCATAAACGTGTCCCGGCAGTTATGCATGTGCAGCTTCTCGTGCGCGTAGCGAACGGTGTTGCTTTGAGCGGAACAGGAACCGCCTACGGTATCGTGACGGCCGCAAGTATCGGCGACGATCTTCACCAGTTCCTTGCCCGATTCGGCGAGCAGCACCGAGCCTGTTGTTAAGTAGATGTTCTGTTGATTCGTTATGGTAGCGACTGCGCTGTAATGGTCCTCCGGGTTATCGGCATCGAAGAACAGCGTATCCGCCGCTTGATTTCCTTCCAGATCCACAATGCGGAGCACCTGACCGGGCTCTAGGTCATACATCCAGCCATCCCCTGCCAAAATCACTTCATTATAGATCGCTGTCTCAGGCAAGCGCGCGCTTTCTACTCGGTTAAAGCTTCCCATGGGTTGTATCCTCCTCAAATGAATTGTGAAACAATTCATGCTTCGTAAGCATTCACTTAATAAATTGCGAAGCGATTTATACTTCGTAAGCATTCGCTTAATGAATTGTGAAACAATTCATTCTTCGTAAGCATCTGTTCAATGAATTGTGATGCCATATATGTTGAATGTTCGTAATATTCCGACGATTACAGCTCGAGCAATTGATGATAGCTCCATGTATTCTCAAAGGCTCTGCGGTTTTCCGATCTGTAGTTCAAGCAATAATCCTCGTCGCTTACCGCCTCTGCTTCCGTTACCTCCATGCTTACGGGAACCGATGGATACTCGCTTCGCGGATCCAGGGGGTTTGGCGTGTTGGACAACACGATCAATACGTCCATCTCCGTACGAAGTACGACCGAAGCGCCAGCAGGGCAATGATCAACCTCATAATGCATTTGGCCTTCACGGTCCACGTACACCTTGGAGAACAGATTTACGACCGGCGACAAGTCTCTTACGCCAAGCCCATTGCGCGTCAGCTCGACCGCGAAATTCTCCTGACCCGAACGAAGCCATTCATTGCGAAGCTCCTGATAGGTCGTTTTCCCGTACTTGCGGTCAGTGTGAGCTCTTGTCGTGTAGCCGCTGATCGTATCATGCCAGCCCAGGCTGTCCTCCGCGATGCTCGCGAGCACCCGGCCGTTATCGCTCATCAGCGTATTGCCTCTTGTCAGATGCGCGGTATATTGCGCCTTCAGCGAATCCGGCATATTGTAGCGTTCCGTTAAGTCTTTCGCGTTAAAAAGCATAATCGACAGGTTTGCTCCTGCTTCCAGTGCGGTGAACCGGATTAGTCTGCCGCGTCTTACGACTCCCGACCACTTCTCCCCCGCGCGAACCGATGTTTTCCAGATGCTGCTCATCGCAAATCCCCCTTAAGAAACTTATAAATTCTTAGAATAAAAAAAGCCCGGGAGAATGATCTCCCAGGCTTTTATCCTTCCGTGTCATATGGCGGCCTGCTCTTTCAAGCTTCTGCCATACGCCGTCTCTCGGACCAGCCTTGACTTTACACTCGTCAACGGAACCCTAGACAGCATTGTCGTTCTGGGTGATGTAACCTGCCAGAACTCTTATTCAGATGTAATGATTGCTAACATAGCCCAAGTATAAGTGGATTGTTTTTCCGTGTCAATATACATCACACAAAAAAATTATTTAAATTCAGACTCCATGGCCGCATTTGCCGGAAAGAGCGAATTCGTGTTAGCTTCTCTCGCTTCACGCGACTTTCTCGTCCGGATCAGGTAGTAAGTTACGCCAAAGACAAGCCATATACAACCGAGCAGCAGCGCCTGGGAATCCAGCAGCGTAATCAACCAGATAATGAACGACGCTCCGATCAGCGGGAAGATCAAGTATTGGAACGTTTGCTTCAAGGAACGTTGTTTGCGCTTAATGTAACATTCGATAATGACGGAGATGTTAACAAACGCAAAGGAAGTCAAGGCACCAAAGCTGACGAATTTGACCGCCATATCCAGACTGATGACGAGCGCAAGCAGCGAAATGATGGATACCAGCACGATATTGTTAACCGGCGTGCGGTATTTCGGGTGAAGAGCGCCAAAGAACTTTTTCGGCAGGATGGAGTCGCGGCCAAGCACGTACATCAGACGCGATACGCTTGTAACGGAAGTCAAGCCCTGCGTGAAGATTGCAAAAATTAAGACCGTTGTAAAAATAGCTCCCAGCGTTGCCCCTCCCGCCAGCTTCATCAGCTCAAAGCCAGCCGAGTCGATATTGTTGAATGTCAGGTTAGGATATCTCACCTGGATCAGAACGGATGTGGTGATATAGAGAATGCTCGCGATCAGAATGATGAGCATAATGGCTCTAGGGATCGTCTTCTTCGCGTTAATCGTCTCCTCGGACAAGGTCGAGACCGTATCAAAGCCAAGGAATGAGAAGCAGATGAGCGAAGCGCCGGCTAGCAAGGTCGATAACCCCGCATCCATGTGTGTGAACGGAAGCACCGCATCCTGTACGCCAGACAGTCCTTTGAACATATAACCGCAGAACAGCGCGATAAACACGATTTGGAAGAGAACGAACAGCTTGCTTAAGCTTGCGGAGAATTTAATGCCTGCAATATTGACAACAGCGAGAATGACATTCAGCAGAATAATCCAGACGTAAGCCGGTACTGCAGGGAATTGGGCATTCAGATAAATGCCGAAGGTCAAACATGCGATAATCGGGGAGAACAAGTAGTCCAGCAGGATCGCCCAGCCTACCGTAAAGCCGGGAATAGGATGCATCGATTTCTTGACATACGTATAAGAGGAACCCGATCCCGGGAAGATTTTGGCCATAATGCTGTAGCTGTAAGCCGTGAAGAAGATCGCTACAATCGACAGCGAGTAAGCTTCCGTAATCATGCCGCTCGAAGCATCATACGCAATTCCGAATACCGAGAAGTAAATCATTGGCGTCATCCAGGCAAGCCCAAGAGCAACAACTTGAACGAGCGTAAGTGATTGGCGCAGTGTAATTTCTTGTTTCATCTCCATACTCCTCCCTTTATCTGGACAAAAATAAAAAGCCGCGGGAAGATATTGTTCATATCCTCCCGGGCTTTTCTCCCTCCGTGGACACAGCCGGCCGGCCGTGCGTCCTCTCTCGGACCAGGCCAGCGGAGATGCCGCTGCGGAACCCTAGAGAACAATTGCTTTTCAGTTGTTCGAACTTAGGTCATCTAAGCTCACATGCGTCGCTTCAACTTGATGTTATTTAATATAACATGAAATTCATGGTTTTCAAGAGCTTTTTTGAATTTTTTTATTTTTGTGTTCGATTTGTTCACATTAAAGCACTTTCACTACCATTCACAGCAAAAAATAAGAGACTTGCTCCCGGGAGGAAGAGCAAGCCTCTATCCATTCAATCATTTCCACACAACACGCCATTCGGCCATGTCGGATGCAAGAATAATCCCTTGCGATCGGATATATTCCACCGCCGGCTCTGCCATATCCGCCGAACCCTCATAGGAGTATCGGCTTCCCTCGAAAACTATCGTATTTGCCTCCTCCGCCCGCACGATAGCTGTTCATCACCACCGAATATTCATCTGTACTGACGAGCTCCTTGCCATTGCGCTCAAGCTTCGTTAACCTTTCTCCGACAGGCAATGACAGATCAATGTCATATTCAATCCCCTACCACATGTCATAATTGTAATGTTGGGGCTTGGGTACGAGATATTCCTCGCTAACCGTTGGTTGCCCTGCTTGATCGAGGGCAAAGTACGCTGCGGTATGCTCCAGCGCTTGGCGGATATCCCAGCCGGTTAGCCGGAGAACACTTAGCGTATTCGGATAAGCAAAGGCTGACAGCACCTCTCTCATCGTAATAATAGTCCAAAACCTGTCGTCTCCTCACTAAGCAATGAAGCCACGGACAGCTCAGCGCCTGACGCCGCAAGCTGAACCTGATGGATGAACTGAATAAAAGGATGCGGGGCTATTCGGCATTTGAATGGTTCCGTGATTAATAAATCTCCTTGAGATCGGCCATTCGGCTGATCCAGCCACCCTTGCTTCAATGATTCCACTTTTCCCGTCATTGCCATCACTTGTTCATCCGCCGCCGTATTTGGATCAGGTTCCAACAAACACGCAGACTTTGAATAAATCCTCCATTGCCCCTATTTCCGTTCGAATTGAACCTTGATTTGGCCGAGTGCCTGACCATTGCAGCCCGACTGCACGATTGAGACTCCATTCAGTTCTCCCGCCAGCTTGCGATGCTGGTGACCGGTTATTAGGACGTCAATCCCCGGCACTTCCATACAGATCGCATAGGCCTGATTCTCGCCGGTTAATCGCTCTGCAGCATGACCAAGCTCTAAATCCCGTTCAAACCCTCCGTGATAGCTGACAATGAACAGATCCGGCTGTTCAATCTCTCGAATATAAGACGCCCTAACCTTGGCCGTGTTCAGAACATCCCGGAACTCCAAGCCTGCAATATGACTGGCAAGCTCCCAATGCGGAATATAATGGGTTGTTATTCCCAGAATCACAACCTTCAGGTTACCATCCAGCCATTTGACCAGATAAGGCTGCCCAAATGCGGGCTCCTCCGTGTCCGCATTTACAATATTGGCTGACAGCCACGGGAACTCGGATGTATCTGCCGCAGCCCTAAGCTTGTCCCAGCCAAAATTAAACTCATGATTTCCCGGAACCGCAGCATCATATCCAAGCCGTTCATAACAGCTATACACGGATGAACCTCTGCAGGATTGGCTGCGGCATAAGCCGCAATCGGCGAGCCCTGCAGCATATCCCCATTATCAATGAGTAACAAATTTTGCGTTTTGCCCCTCTCTTCTTTAATCCTCGCTGCCAGCTTAGCTAAGCAGGACGGCTTCTCTTCTCCCGTCCGATAATCTACCGGATGAATGTATCCGTGAATATCGCTTGTTGCCAGAATGACGCAGGATGTTTTCTTCCGATCCACAGGCCGCTCTCCTTACCTAATTGGAATATCAGCGTTATTGTAACAAAGCATTAATATCCAAGATATTACTTAATAACCAATTTACAAATACTTATCTCCGCTTTGACCTTCCGTTAATAGAGATTACCTATAGTGAACGAGTATTAAAAATATAGAAATATTTGGAGGGTTTGGAATTGAAGAAACTGCAACTGATCGTTTTGCCCCTGTTATTGCTTACGCTGCTGATGAGCGCCTGCGGCAATAACAACACAAATGCAAACGCCAATGAAGCGAATGCCGCTAGTCCGTCTAACTCCGCATCTACCGAACCGTCTCCAACGCCAACACCTGAAGAGAGCAAAGCGCCGGAAGGCTATGTGCCAACCGAGCTGACCGTCCAATTCGTTCCATCGCAAAATGCCGACACGCTTGAAGCGAAAGCAAAGCCGCTCGAGAAGCTGCTGAGCGACAAGCTTGGCATCCCGGTAAAAGTCAGCGTTTCGACCGACTACAACACGATTATTGAAGCTATGGCTTCGAAAAAGGTTGATGTTGGCTTCCTCCCTCCAACCGCTTATGTATTGGCGAAAGAAAAAGGAGCTGCCGAGGTTATGCTGCAAGCTCAGCGTTTTGGCGTGGACGACGCTACCGGCGCTCCTACTACGGACCTCGTGGATAACTACAAATCGATGATTATTGTAAAAAAAGATTCGCCTATTAAAACCATTGCGGATCTCAAAGGCAAGAAAATCGCTTACCAGAACGTGACTTCCTCCGCCGGTTATGTATGGCCTGCCGCTGCCCTGATGGACGCAGGTCTTGACCCGCTGAAGGATGTGCAGCCGGTAACCGTGAAAGGCCATGACCAAGGCGTTCTGGCCGTATTGAACGGCGACGTTGATGCCGCTGCTATTTTCCAGGATGCGCGCACCATCGTACAGAAGGATTATCCGAAAGTGTTTGAAGACACTCGCGTTCTTGCTTTTACGGAACCCATTCCCAACGATACGATCAGCGTCCGCTCCGATATGAACGCGGATTGGTTCGCAAAGATTCAACAAGCTTTTATCGATATCGGCACGGATACGGAAGGACATCAGATTATTTTCGACGTGTATTCCCATCAAGGTTACGTGAAATCGGATGACCGTGTATTTGATATCGTTCGCCAGTATAACGAAAAAGTAAAAACCGAGTAGCTCCCGTAAGCGAATGATTAATCAGGCTTCGGACAAGCCAGTACAAACGCCGCCGGCGGCTTGTACTGGCTTGTGCCGTTATTCAAAACTATCTAAAAGGATGGTACTCCCATGATTGAACTCCGCCAAGTAACGAAAATCTACCCGAACGAAACCAAAGGGTTAAGCGATATTAATCTGACGATCCGGGATGGCGAATTTGTCGCGATCGTCGGCTTGTCCGGCGCCGGCAAATCCACGCTCCTCCGCTCGATTAACCGGCTTCACGACATTACCGGCGGTGAAATCCTTATAAACGGTCAATCTATAACGAAAGCCAAAGGCAAAGAGCTTCGCCTGATCCGGCGCAATATCGGCATGATTTTCCAAAGCTTTAATCTGGTCAAGCGTTCCTCCGTCCTCCGCAACGTATTGGCCGGACGGGTTGGCTATCACTCTACTTTTCGCACGTTGACCGGGCGTTTTCCGAAGCAGGACATCGATTTGGCCTTTGAGGCGTTAAGCCGGGTTCATATTATGGAAAAAGCATATGCCAGAGCCGATGAGCTCTCGGGCGGGCAGCAGCAGCGCGTCGCTATAGCGCGCGTTCTCGCGCAGGAGGCTAAGATCATACTGGCGGATGAGCCCGTTGCTTCTCTTGACCCGTTGACTACGAAGCAGGTTATGGACGATCTGAAGAAAATCAATCAGGAATGGGGCATCACAACCATTGTTAACTTGCATTTCATTGATCTGGCCAGAACGTACGCTACCCGAATTATCGGCCTCCGCGCCGGTGAGGTTGTCTTTGATGGACCCGTGTCGGAGGCGACGGATGAACGCTTTGCCGAAATATACGGCCGTCCGCTTCAGCAGGGCGAGCTGCTAGATGAGGTCGTTGTATGAGCACGCAGATCAAGCTAGGATCTGATCCGTCTCAACCATCCTTGCGTCCAAAACCTCCCGGCAGACTTAAACTTTATATGACCGCCGTTCTAATCCTGGCATTGATCTGGGGGAGCGGCAAGCAAACCGAGGCTTCGCTTGGCGAATTGTTCACGGGCATGCCCAATATGGCGGATTTGCTGAAGCAGATGTTCCCCCCGCGCTGGAGCTACTTCGACAATATCGTACGCGGCATGCTGGAGACCATTCGCATGGCGCTTGTTGGCACTACGATTGGCGCTATCATCGCCATCCCCGTTGCCTTGCTATGCGCGGGTAACCTGGCACCAAACCGCTGGCTGTACTATCCGTCCCGCCTTCTCTTGAATCTGGTCCGGACGATTCCGGACTTGCTGCTCGCTGCCATCTTCGTATCCGTATTTGGACTTGGCCCTGTGCCGGGCATTCTGGCTTTGACGGTATTCTCCGTTGCCTTAATCTCCAAATTAACCTATGAGCTGCTGGAGACCGTTGACCGCGGACCGCTTGAAGCGCTGACTGCTGCAGGGGGCAATTATTTTCAACGAATCGCGTACGGAGTTGTCCCGCAGATTCAGGCCAATTTCATGTCCTTTGTTCTGTATACCTTCGAGATTAATGTCCGTGCGGCTGCCGTGCTGGGACTGGTTGGCGCAGGCGGGATCGGCCTTTACTACGAGGCTACGCTCGGCTTCCTGGAGTATGACAAGACCTGCGTCATCATTCTCTTTACACTGGCCGTTGTTCTGCTCATCGATTATGCGAGCACCAAATTGAGGGAGAAGCTGTTATGAATCCAATAATGATCCCCAAGCCTAAAAGAAGTTCGTCCCGCTGGCTGATTTATGCCGCTCTCCTCGCCGTTTATGTTTGGGCTTTCAGCGGAATTCCGTTTACCGGCATAAAGGAAACTGCCGGTCAGGTCGTCGAATCCATCGTGACCGGCCTATTCGCGCCAGATTGGGATTTCGTATATCTGCCTGAGGGCGAGGATCTGCTGCGAGGGCTGCTCGATACCCTTGCTATCTCAATACTCGGAACGGTTATTTCCGCCGCCGTCAGCATCCCTTTCGCCTTCTGGGCAGCCGCGAACATGAGCCGGTTCCGTCCCATCTCCGGTTCAGGAAGAGTCCTTCTGAGCTTTGTCCGGACGTTTCCCGAGCTTGTAATGGCCCTGCTCTTCATCAAGGCTGTTGGCCCCGGCTCCTTCGCCGGCGTTCTTGCCCTCGGTATTCATTCCGTCGGGATGCTTGGCAAGCTGTTCGCGGAGGAGGTCGAGAATATTGACCGCGGCCCGTCGGAAGCGCTAATGGCCTCCGGAGCCAATCGCCTGCAGCTGCTATGGTTCGCTGTTCTGCCGCAGGTTCTTCCCAGCTTCCTGTCCTATACACTATACCGATTCGAGATCAACGTCCGCTCCGCTACCATCCTGGGCTTCATCGGGGCAGGCGGGATCGGCACCCCGCTTATCTTCGCCTTAAGCACCCGCCACTGGGACCGTGTCGGCATCATCCTGCTAGGCATCGTTGTCATGATTACCATCATAGACCTAATCTCCGGCGCTGTCCGGAAAAAGCTGGTGTAAAAGCAAAGGGGCAATTCCATTAGTCATCAACATGACAATGGAACTGCCCCTTTCATATTCATGCAAATCATCTCAATCACCTATACCACGGATGTAAGTGTTTACGCCGAACTTCCCTGACACTTAACCCGGAGGGGCAGATGGAATTGGTCAAATGTCTCTGAGGCAAATACCCAATCACATACCCTCCCCAGACATATATTAATGTATACTCCAGACGTAAGGAGGTGTTGTGAATTATGTCAGGACTTGGTCATGGTTTCAATAACGTCGGATCAATTCTTGTGTTGTTCATCTTGCTGGTGATCATCGTCTGCGGTTGCGGATTTGTAGGCGGTTGGGGCGGTGGATGCGGCCCACAAGTTGGAGGCGTTGGTACAGGTAAAGGTTACTACTAATAACTTGAAGCATCATGCCTCCATGAATGCTGACGAATGTAAATTCTCTAAATATAATGCAAAAGACCCCATCCCGGGGTCTTTTGTTCGTTTGAGCGGAACCGGTAAATCTATCTATCCGGGATGATCATTCTATCAGGTCAGTTGGAATTAGTCTTCTATCTACCGGATAAAGGTCCAAGCACTTGATAGCATAGAATCATAATCTATATTGTATTCTAAATTACTAGGAGGTTTTACCTTAATGCAATCAGCTAGTATTATTCTTGTTTTGTTTATCCTGTTGGTTATCATCGCTTGCAGCTGTGGGATTTTTGGCGGTAACGGTGGCTGCGGCTATCGTGATAAGAAAGAACAAGAAAGCTAATTAACAATAAGGCCCCTTACGGGGTCTTTTGTTTATTTACCGCTATCGGCCAGCATGGCATCTACCGATTTGCTAAGCTGCTTGAAAATAAAATTAGGCGCCAAGCGGCTCATCAGCTTGAGCAGATTGCTCTGCCCCGGGCGTATTTCCAGCTGATCGCGCTCCATGGCTGCGATGACGTGATCAATCAGCTTGGATGTCTCCATAGGCACGCTGCCTTTCATATCATTTGGGCCAAAAGCGTCTACCAGCGTTGTTTTCGTTAACGGCGGGGCAAGCTCAAATACTTGAACGGAGGTGTTCTTCAGCTGCGCCCGTAACGATTGGGTATAGGAGTGAATGCCTGCCTTGGTCGCGCCGTATACAGGCGAAATAGCGAAAGGAACAAAGGCTAGCGCTGACGAGACATTCATAATGGCGGAGGCAGGCCGCTTTAAGAGATGGGGCAGAAATTGATTCACCATGCGGACCGGACCGCTTAGGTTCGTCGCAATCTCGCTGTTAATGTCTACCAATTCGTTTGCCAGAAGATTGATTTTACGCATCTGCCCTGCGTTATTAATAAGCACATTAAGATCAGGAAATTGAGCGGTTACGTTATTGTACAGCTCTGCAATTGCCGCCGGATCCGTAACATCGCACGAGAACGCATGAAGCTTGGGATATTGCGCTTTGGCTTTATCCAGCTTCTCCCGATCCCTGCCTGCTATGATCACCGTGTTGCCCTTCTCAAGCAAGCGGCCAGCAAGCTCAAGACCGATACCGGAAGCGCCGCCCGTAATAAGAATGGTATTGGATTGAAGTTTCATAGGAATGACCCCTTCGCTTTAACTTTATCGGCTGTATTTTACCATCCGACGCTCCGTTTTGTCACCAAAAAAAGGAATTTAGACTTACTCTAACAACAAAAAACAGAGGAACTAAAGTCCCTCTGTTTACTTGATATAATTATGGCTGACCAGATCGCCCTGAATAACATCCGTCGGAATAACGAACTCAATCATCCCCATAAAGCCCGGGGCTACTTCGTATTTGTTGAAGACGATCACCAGCTTGCCGTCCTTATTGATATAGAAGCTCTGATCCTTCTTAATCGACGAGAAAGCCTCATCCATCGGAATGTCGCCGGATTCTCCGGCTATCCAATAAATCTTGCCTTCTTCGCCTTTCATTTGCTCTTTCATTTGACTGATGATATTGTCGCTGATCAGCTTCACGTATTGATCATCGCTGAACAACATCGGCAGCGTGATCAGAATCTGATTCTTCTTGTCAATCGTATCAAATTGCATCTCCATCGACGAAGAAGCGGCTGTCTGCACGATATAACGGCCGATTGAGAAGATCGTATCATTATCGGTCTTCACTTCGTAACCGGCATCTACGCCTATATGAGCCTCACTCAATCCTTGCTGCTTCAGCTCTTCAATCTCTGCCTGAAACTTGTCATATAGCGCCTTGTTCTCATTCAGATACTTCTGATTCAGGCCAAGCTGCAATTGCTTGTTCTCCATATTGGTGATCGCCGGAGTTTTAATATCCACATCATAATGGGAGTCTTTCTCCTTGATCTCATGCAAGGTCAATACTTTAATAATTCGTTCAATCCCAGGAATGGAAGCAAAAGCGTTCGCAACCGTTGTACTGGCATTTATCGCAATCAGAAATACAAGAATAGCAGCTGCTGCCGTCATCCCCTTCACTTTCAAACGTTTCACTTTGCGCGTATGCAAAGCTTGCTTGATCGAACGGTTAACGATGGTGTCCAGCTCCTCCGGAATCGGAACCGATTGGTACTCCTTCCGAAACTGCTCCAGTATATCATTCATTACTTAGTCTCCTTTAAGGAAGTATCCTTCAGTTTCACGCGAAGCAGCCTTAACGCCTGATACAATCTGGTTTTGACCGTATTTACGTTCTCGTGAAGCACATCCGCTACCTCTTCGATCTTCATATCCTCGAAATAGCGCAGGACTACGACTTCCCTGTATTTAGAGGGCAGATCGGCCAGCGTCTTGACCAGATCAATATCCGTGTAGGAATCCACCGCGTTAGGCGCGTAGGATTCCAGCTTCTCCTGTTCCATCGGATGAACCCTCTTATGCTTGCGCAAAAAATCCAAAGAGGTGTTGACAACGATGCGGTAGAACCAGCTCTTGACCGCAGCTTTATCCTTCAGCGACTCAATGCTCGTCATGGCTTTATAGATGGCATCCTGAACAATATCGAGCGCGTCCTCTTTGTTTTTCACATAGCTATATGCCAGCCGGTAAATGTTTTCTTTATTCTCGGTAATGCAATCCGTCAATAATTGATCGGTCTTTCTGTTCATGGCCGGCATACCCTTCTCTATTTATGTCACTTGGCGATAGCGTCCATCAGCATAGCTGCATAGAACTCTGCGCCCTCCCGCATTAGGTGAACGCCATCCTTGGAGAAATAATCGTCCTTCCCTTCACTTGCAGAATACCAGTCTACTACGGTGACATTGTTGTATGCCTTAGCAACTTCTGGAAGCATCTTATTTACGACATCCTGCCAATCCCGCGGAACCCGCGTATTAACAAGATAAATATGATCAACCTTATCCAGTGACTGGATCAAAGCCTTGATTTGTTTGTTTGTAAAAGAACCGTTTGTTCCCAGCTCAATGACGACCGTGCTGCCCAGCGTATTATCAGCTTTCATCTGATTAATAACGGCCTGCGCCTGCCTCATTTGACGTCCAACCTTTCCGTCAATAACAATACCCGGCATATGCTTCTCGAGGAATGGCGCAGCATCCAGAATGACGGAATCGCCGATTACGGTAATGCCTTTACCCGATGAATGCTCTACAGGCGGCTTGGTTGTCTCCGCAGGTTCATTGGAGTTCTTAGGCGGAGTTTCGCCGGAGTCCCCTGCCGGTGTTTCTGTTGACGGCGGCGTTGTTGGTTCAGTCGACGGTTCCGATGACGGTTTGGTTGACGGTTCCGTTGACGGCTTCGGCGTTTGTTCAGGCTTTTCCGTATGCTCCGGCTCTTTGGACGGTTTAGAATCATCATTATCCTTCGTACTCTCATGTGCATGATTGGTAACAGGCTTGCCGGGATCCTGATCCGGCGTGGCACTCGCTTGGTCATCTTCTCCACTGCTCGGCGTTGGCGTAGGCGACTGTTCGTCATGTTCCGGATTGTTATCCTGGGAGGCAACCGGCACCGATGCCGGTTTGGCTTTTAACAGGTAGTAGTCTCCGAAGACGCTGGGCGTGAGCAATAAAGGGATAATGATAAGAAAAGCAAGCGGCTGTACACCAAGCCATCTAACGGATAATACGTTCCGGAACTTCGCGCGAAGCGAGCCGCGTCGAAGCGGTTCTTCCACAAACTTGTAGGACAAAGCTGCTAATATAAAGCTTGCCGCGATCTGCACCATAATCAGCAGGACGCCTGGTTTGCTTGCTTGATTGGACGGATTAGTCAGAATAATAACGGGATAATGCCAAATATATAAGCTATAAGAACGAACGCCAATCCATTTGAGCGGACGTACGCCCATTGCCTTGCCCAGCATGCTTGCCGGGTGGGCAAGGACAGCGATTACAAGAGCCGTAAGAACGGACAAGCCCATAAATCCGCCCTCGTAAAGGGATGAGTCATATTCATTCATTTGGTACATCATGACGATAAGTATGATCAGACCGGCCGCACCGACTATATCCATTGAGAATCGGGACGCCTTCGATACTGCGGCGTTAAGCTTATGACTAGGCCAAACCACGGCAAGCGCTGCACCGATTAGAAGCCCAAACATGCGGGTATCCGTACCGTAATACACGCGGCTAGGATCGGAACCCGGTACATACAGGAACGCCATTAACAAAGCCGAAGCAACGGCCGCCGCAAGAATAAAAATAAACAGCTTGCCGCGGCGGTGAGTCAGGAGCAGCAGCAACGGCCATATCAGATAAAACTGCTCTTCAATCGACAACGACCATAAATGGCCGATGGGGGACGGCGGACCAAAGCTTTCGAAATACGAGACTTGATGGAAGATAAGCCACCAGTTATTTATATAGAATAACGATGATAAGTAATCGCCTTGCAAATGTATGAGTCGATCGGGATCGAGGAACAACAGCCATATGGCAACAAACAACAGCATACAGAACATCGCAGGAAGCAGCCTTCGCGCTCTTCTGATCCAGAAATCTTTCAAATCCAGCTTTCCGTAACGCTGCTTCTGGATTAGGATTTGATCGGTAATGAGGTAGCCGGAGATGACAAAAAAGATCGCAACTCCAATCAATCCACCCTGCGCCCACTTCATGTTTAGATGGTACGCGATAACGGCGAGCACCGATAAAGCCCGCAGCCCGTCAATACCGGGCATATAACGTTTCTTACTGTTCATGTTGTCTTCCATTGCTGTTTTCCGTCCCTTACTTATTAAATAATTTTGTTATGTTATCAAGACGCAATTCCCTCCCAAAAAGTTTGCATTTTTCTAATGGAAATTTCGAACAAAAAAACAGCATCCCTTATTTTCAAGGAATGCTGTTTGCAAGCTGCCAAATCCCCTTCTCCATCTGCTCCAAGGAAGCGTAAGAATAGGAAAGCCGAAGATGCCGCTGATCGGTTTTGTCATAGAGAAAGCCGGGATTTACGAGTACTCCCTCCTTAAGCAAGGTCTCGAACAAAGCGGCTATGGATACCCCGCCTTTGAGCTTCAGCCAAATGTAAAAGCCGCCGCTTGGCACGCTCCAATCCGCCTTTCCCTTCAAATAACGGTCCAGCAGCCGCAGCATATGCGACCGGCGAGTCCTCAGCTCTCTTCTCACAAAATCCAAATGCTCGCTATACTTTCCTTGCTCTAGAAATTGCTTAACCGTCCATTGCGATAACGTGCTTGCGCCGTAATCCGACTGCATCTTCACGTCGGCAAGCCGATGGATAACCTGCTCCGGTCCGATGACCCAACCGATTCTGAGGCCGGGACTCAATGTCTTTGACATGCTTCCGATATACAGGACCAGTCCGTTCTGATCCAGCGCTTTAATCGGTGGAGGAGAAGGCTCGTCCAGCCAAAGATCTCGGTACGCATCATCCTCCATCATCGGCAGCTTATGCTGGGCGCAGAGTTGATAAATTTCCTGCCTTCTCTTCCCGGTCATCACGGTACCCGTAGGATTGTGAAAGCTTGGAATCGTATAAAGAATAGTCCCCTTCCCGCTCCTTGCATAATGCTCTAAAGCCTTCTCCGACAAGCCTTCCTCATCTATCGGAAGACCCGACATACTCATGCCGGCTGACTGAAAGACCTGGAGGGATTGCAGGTAAGACGGGGCTTCCGTTAATACGGATGATCCGTTCTTGAGCAGGCCAAGCGCAATAAGCTGTAGTGCCTGAAGAGCCCCCGAGACAATAAGAACCGAGTCCGGTGATACATGAACCCCGTAACCGGCCATATGACGGCTTATTTCCGCCCGAAGCGAATACAGTCCACGAGGCTCCGGATAGCCAAGATCCTTCATGGGGATTGGCAGCTGCCGCAGAATGGTCTCCATCGACTGCGGGTACAAATCCGGTGAAGGCTCACCCGTGCCCAGCCTTATAATACCCGGCATAAACTCCGCATGATTAATATCCTGAATGGTCCGGTTATTAGGACGGTGAACGCCTGTCTTCACGTAGGACTCCCAATCCGGCAGCTTTGGAATGCCCTTATCTCCCGTATTAGACGAAACGAACGTGCCGCTCCCGCTTCTCCCCTCGATATAACCTTCTGCCGCAAGCTCTGCGAATGCCTGCACGACCGTGCTCCGATTAATGGAAAAAGCCTGCGCAATCGCTCTTTCGGTAGGAATTCGGCTGCCGGGCGGCCATTCTCCGGTTTCGATTTTATCCCTTATGTAATCTGCTACTTGCAGGTACAAGGGAATTCCGCTGCCTCTCACAGGCCGCCAGTTTGTTTCATATTTCATGGTTCTCCCCCGTTATTCGTTTGCATTGGTTGGGTTGTCTGCCAACCATTTGGATGGCGACAACGGGCAGCTGGCCCTATACAATGGGACCATATTTACAACATTGAAAGGCTGTGTTTCGATTGCCGTTCCTGCATGGTTTATTGCTGGCCGTTGGCTTGATCCTGCCCCTCGGGGCGCAAAACGTATTTATTTTCTCCCAAGGCGCCCTTCAGACCAGATTCAGAATGGCATTGCCAGTTGTGATCGCCGCGGCGATCTGCGATACGCTTCTGATCCTGCTTGCCATTCTAGGAGTCTCAGTTCTTATTATAAGCATCCCCGTGCTCAAAACCATTCTTATTATGGCCGGCGTCCTCTTCCTCGCTTACATCGGATGGACGACCTGGCGTTCCGCTGGTGATTTGCAAGCATCGGAAGTACGGTACTCCCCGCGCAAGCAGATAATGCTTGCCGTCTCCGTCTCCCTCTTAAACCCTCATGCCATTATGGATACGATCGGGGTAATCGGCACAAGCTCCCTTCATTACGGCGGGTTTGACAAGGGGATGTTCACCGCCGCCTGCATTCTCGTTTCCTGGCTGTGGTTCTTCACTCTCGCCTTGGCAGGGCGAATGCTAGGCAGGATGGATACAAGCGGCAGACTGATGAAGGTCGTCAATAAGCTATCGGCAGTCCTTATCTGGTTATCCGCGGTCATCATGGTCGCGATTAATCTCTGAATCTCCTCTTCTAACGCAAGAAAGACCAACAGTTGTTGGTCTTTCTTGCTCTTCGTTTAAGGCCCAATCCCATCCTTCATTACCTTTTGGGTTTTCAAGTCCGGACGTCTTAAGGTAAAGTTACTGTCTACTTTGACCTCGGCTTTGACAAAGTACGAATCCCAATTCTGCGCAAAGGGTTTAAACTTGCGGAAGTGGTAGCGGTAGTAATGCTGGCCAAAGCCAAACACGTCTACGCCAAACTTCTTCTGGACATAGCTGACTGTCTTCAGCATTTGTTCGTTCACGTAATCCCTGGTCATCGCTTCAACCTTCTCAAACCCCTGAATCGTCGATAGCTTGATATTCTCGTCAATGCTTGTTATTTTACCGTCACCCTCAACGACCACACGAACCTTAGGCGTATTTCCATCCATCTTGACATGCATATGGCTATGCATATGGTAGAACTGAACGGCAATGGCACCTGGGTTTGAAGGATTAACGTCCGGTCCGGGGATCGCAAACAAGGTGTTATTCACGTAGTCGCTTGCCAGCATCACCATGCGCGTATGCTCATTCGACAGGAAGCCAATCAGCTTATCGCCGCGGAAGACGGCAGCTCCCGCCATTCTGACAACGGCAGCCGGATAGACGGTTTTTATGGCGTCGAGGGACTCGCTTTTTTCCACATCTCCCGTTATGGAGATCGCCCCCAGCAGCAGCACGCGTCCTTCTGTCAACAAGGCTTGCGCAACATCGTACAAGTGACTGCGGGGAATACCGCCATACACCTTGCGATAAGTCTCTACCTGCAGTTGTATCTTATAACCGGCGTATTGCCCCCTCGCGTAGACCGTCTTGAGGAAGTCGGATGCCTTGGACCCTTTCCCCACGAGAACAAGAACATCCTCTCGGATATAACGGTTCCGCTGCAGAACGTCTATAAACTGATTGATCCCTTTCCGGGCAAGCCTCTCGTCAATGATGATAACCCGAATATGAGAGATCAGAATCATTCGTTCCAGATTTTCGTTGATTTTCTGAGTAGCCTCCGCAATCGAATTACCCTCTTTGGAGAAAACGGCGGTAGGCGTACCGCCCTTTCCTCCTTTGTTCGGGTCGGTTTCAAGGGCGTTAACAACCTCGAAGGTCACCTTGTATTTCATATGGTCACCCGGCTCCAAAGCCATACCGGTGACAAGCGAAGATCGGTTAAGCTCGGTCTGGTCCCAGCAACCCGTACAAGCGATTGTCAGGGAGCAGCACAGCATAATCACCCCTGCTATTCGCATGAATCTCATGTCGTCCTCCTCTTATCCCATCGGGAGAACAGGGATACGTACGGCACGCCAAAGGATTCGATTCGCGTTAACTGCACCATAAGAAGACAGCAGCCCAAGACTAGACCATACAACCCGATTACGGAAGCCATGATGATCATTCCGAACCGGAAGAATCTAACCTTTGAACCAAACGTATAAATAGGCGCTACAAAGCCGGAGATAGCTGTCATGGATACGACGATGACATTAATATTCGAGACAACACCTGCTTGCACCGCAGCTTCCCCGAGCACGAGAGCTCCTACGATGGAGATGGTAGGACCCACAAGCCGGGGCATTCGGGTACCCGCTTCGCGCAGAATTTCGAATGTAATTTCCATTAATAGAATCTCTATACTCGCCGGAAAAGGAATCCCTTCCCGCTGCGCCGCAATACTGGTGAGCAGAATGGTCGGAACAAGCTCCTGATGATAGCTGGTCACCGCGATATAGAGGGCCGGGACAATTAGCGACAGAATAAAAGCGAAGTAGCGAAGGCAGCGGGCAAAGGCTCCGATCAACGACCATTGATACTCGTCCTCCGGCGATTTGAAGAAATCGGAGAAGAGCGACGGAACAATGAGCACAAACGGACTTCCGTCAACCAATACCGCTATTCGCCTGTTAATCATATGGCTGCATATCGCATCCGGGCGTTCACTGTTATAGACGGTCGGAAATAAAATGACCCCTTTATTCTTGGAGTGAAGCAGCTCCTCGATCTTTGCGGAATCAAACAGGCTGTCGATATGCGAGTTGTTCAGCTTGTCTCTCACTTGCTTCAGAATATGTTCATCCACGTCGCCATTCAGGTAAGCGATATAGACGGCCGTGTGTGTCTTATAACCCAGTTCAAATCGCTCGAAGCGGAGATTTACGTTGTTGAATCTTCTGCGGATCAAGCTCATATTGGTGTCCGCGGATTCCGTAAAGCCTTCCTTTGGACCACGAACCACATTTTGCGTGGATGGCTCTTCAATAGAACGGGAATTGAGAGTTCTAACCTCCAGAACAAGCACCTTCTGAAATCCATCGATAAAGATAGCGGCCTTGCCAAGGACGATCTTGTCCATCACCGTGTCCATGCTCTGCAAGGTTTCATGCTTAAGAACGGCATAATGGATGGTCTCCAGAAGATGGAACGTCTCTTCCTTGCCCATAGGCTCTTTTTGCTCGGACAGCGCAAGATCGTTGAGGACATGATCGATGATAAAATCCGTATTCGTCATGGTGGTCAGATAGCATAACAGCCCTTTATACTGCCCCACGTTGACGGAGACTACCGCCAGATCAGCCGTATTGCCAAACACTTGGTCAAATTGTTTTTTTACATTTTCTAATCCGTATGGATCCTCCCCAATCGCGTTCTGATTCTCCGTATTCATGTGGACTCCCCTTTTCGGTAACGGATTCGGAGCAGCAGCAGCGTCAAGAGCGGCACCACCAGCTGAAGCGGAATATGCAGGGTATAGATGACGTATTTCAAGCCTTCAATCATATGCTCGGCGCTGTTGCGCGTTACGAGAATCGAGAATGCCCCTGCAAGCAGAGCAAGCGGGAAATTATATTTCCCCTGCTGGCCCTTAAAAATATGCGTTAAGCCTTCCGCGCAAGCAAAGAGAAAGACTGAGCATTTGAGCAGCGTACCGAAGATAATGATTAACGCAATGACCGCGTCCATCCGCGTTATAATATTGGCGATATTTATAAGACGAGCGGCATCCAATAAGGCGAAAGAGGAATATTTTTTCCCCTCGATCCCTAAAGTCCAGACTTGAATCAGATCCGTGATCGACAAAATGAAGCATGCGCTGAGAAAAGCATACAAGGTGACGCGGCGAAATCCCTTCGCCCCTCCAAGCTCTTGTTGAAAAACCAGAAAAACGATGATCTCTCCATAAGGGAACCAGATGGAATGTTGAAAGGCGGACTGCACGACCGGCCCTATCCCTTTCGACAAGAACGGAAGCATCTGCTCCAGAATAATCGAGCTGCTGAACATCAATAAGACTGCCAGCATGAACAACATCGCCAAGACAATGCATAGAACAAGCGAGGCAAAACGCGCAATGGCTTGTATCCCGCCTAATGTGGCATAAGCAATAATGAGCACGAACAGCGTAGTCAGAACCGGCACCGGCGACATGCGCAGCAGCGCGCTCATGATAAGCTCAATCATATCCCGAATATTTCGTGCCGCAATGTATAAGAAGTAAGTGGCATAGATAAGCACAAACCCTCTGCCCACAACCTTCCCCCATGCTTTCTCAAGCAGAGGATACAGTCCCAAATTTTTTTGAGAGGATAACATGGCACCATATATGACAATAAACAAGCATGCGGGGAAAAACGCGATAATGCCAACTAACCACGAGTCGGGAACGACACTAGGCGTTCCGAAGATAATGGATGTGCTGAGCAAAAAGACCAGCTGCATCGCGAACATGTCAACCGCGTTTGTTTTGCTTGGCACCACCGTTCTCCCCACCTCCCTGCTTGTTAGATTGGCTTCCGAATTTCTTCTTTAGACGTTTGGTCATATCGAAGTCCGTCCAGGCTGCCATCAGGAACGCAGCTGCAATGATAAAAATCGTTGAAGTATCCGGGTAGATCGGGAGCAAATGCACAATCGCTTGCAAGAACTGCTGTTTAAACACCAGCACGTCCAGCATAGACATGAACAGCAAGCCCAGCACGCTGATGATAAACAGACCGAGGATGATCATACGGACACCCTCCCTAACGTTTTTGAGTTATTGTCATTTTGCTCCAATAGGAATGGAAATATGTACAAAAAAAGCACTGCGGCGTAACCGAAGTTACAACCGCAGCGCTTTATACCGCCTTATCTGCTTGAAGCTCTTGATGTCTGGAAATAACGATGTCCATAATTCTACGATAAATGTCTACGGCATACTCGGGTCTCAAGCCGTATTGCTCGGAGAGCTCAACAATTTTCTTGAACTGCTGCTCTTCCCGGCTAGGGTCTTGTGAATGAAGCTGATTTGCTGCTTTGTATTCCCCTACTGCCTCAGTATAGATGAATCTTTGAGCCAATAAAGCAACAATCTGTTGGTCCGTCTTATCAATGGCCGATCGCAGTCCTTCTAATGCTGTCATGTGCACCCTCCGTAGTCTGATGTCGCGTAGACGCTTTATAGCGGTAAAGCAAACATTATATATTGAAGATAACATACAGATGTACAGTCTGTAAACGAAAAAAAACATCCATTCCTGAACAATTCAGAAAAAGATGGTAATTTCGTTCGGATTAGGGTCTCTGGAGTTCATTATCTTCCTTTGTGATTATCCAAAATTGCCTCGCTTCTCTCTGAAACACCGACAGCTGAACGGAAATCTTGCCATCCTTCTTTACGCCTTGTTTAATCAGACCATCATTCCCGTAATTCTTGTTGTTATGGTTAGGGTCAAAAACATCTGCCCATATGCCGGAAATACCCACCATAAGCACGAAATGACCGACAGCTGTCAAATGTCCCGGGCCCATCGTTGCTATAACAAGAGCGCCGGCCGAGAGTGCCTTTTGCACAGTCTCCAGCGAGCGGGTTTGGATGCAGCCTAATTGATAATGCTTCGAAGCTGCCGCAAAGAATCCCCAAGCTGTACCCTTGCTTCGTGTGCGGTAACCCTTGTCTAATGCGAACCTAGCGGCTTCTGAAGGCAGAATCGCCCTCCCCAGAAAGCAGCTTGCCGCCATTGCAAAGGACGCAGGCCCGCAGGCGCTTGTCCCGATTGTCTGTTTTTTGCTGCCGGTGACGGTATACGGAAGACTTGACCAACGCTTGTCTTTTTGACTGTAATAAACCAGATTACTTGCCATTCTTATCCCCCTGCAAATAAATATGCTTTTCCAGTATAAGCGGATGATTTCGATGATTTGGATTCTTGGCCGTGCTTTATTTTATGCTCCCCTTGAATGAAAAAAGCCCCGGCAGATGCCAGGGCAGTCAATATTCTGATCGGACTTTCCGGGGATTAATGCCCCATCATCATTGGCGCTTCCGCGATTGCCCCTTCGTCACCGGGAGCTCTTACCGGTTTACGAAGCAGCAAGCCGAGTATAGCGCCTGCTATGGCTATTCCGACAACAACAAGGAAGGTTTCTCCGTAGGAGCTGTATAACGCGGCAACATCAGGTGCTTGCCCTGGCTCTGCGGCATTTTTTATCTTCGTCGTCAAGTACGTGCTGAGACCCGCAATCGCAAATGACGTCATGACTTGCTGAGCAGCGGAAGTGAGAGCTGTCACGCGTCCAACCAATCTTGGCGGAGAGGCTTGAATCAGATAGGTATTCATCGGCATCATGGACAATCCCATTCCGACGCCAAACAGACCGGAAGTGATCAGAATAAGCGACAAGCCGTCATCGGCGGAGATGTTTGATAACAGAAATGAAGCAATGCCAACAACGCTGAGTCCGGTAACGATAAGCGGTCTAGCGCCAATCCGGTCAAACAGTCTGCCGCCGATTGGCATAAAGACCGCGGAAGCAATCGCTTGTGAAAGCATGATCAGGCCGGATTCGGTTGCGGTATGACCTTGCACCTGAATAAGCAGCATGGGAATCAGGAAGAACGTTCCCATAAGCGCGATTTGGGTAAACCACTGCACGATAATGCCCCTGCTGAAATCTCTTGAAAGGAATACCCGAAGCTCCAGTAGCGGCTGCTTGCTCCGCAGTTCAACGAATATAAAGATGATTAACGAAGCTGCTCCAACAATCAGTCCGGTTAAAGTCTGAACCGATGTCCAGCTATTTCCCCCTTCGCTTACCCCGTACGATAAGGCCGCAAAGGCAAGCGGTCCAAATACAATACCCGGAATATCCAGCGACTTCACCGATTGGCGTTCAATGTTCGGCAAGGTTCGTATGCCGGCGATAATGCCAATAATGCCAAGCGGGATATTAATCAGGAAAATCCAGTGCCACGATGCATAATCAATGAATGCGCCGGCTACAACCGGGCCTAACGCCGGAGCGATCAGAACCGGGATCCCCAGCATCCCCATCACCGAGCCCACCTTCTCGGGGGGACTCAGCCTATAGATAATCGCGAAGGCAATCGGCATAACCATGCCGCCGCCAAGACCTTGAATGACGCGGAATAAAATCAGCATTTCGATATTGCCTGCAAACGCGCAAAGCAAGGAACCAACCGTAAACATCCCCACCGACACCAGGAATATCCGTTTCGCCCCGAATCGGTCGGACAGCCAGCCGGCCAGCGGGATAACCGCCGCTTGTGCCAATGCATAACCTGTCGTCGTCCATTGCACGACGGACAGGTCCTTCCCGAACTCCTTCATGAACCCGCTTAAAGCAACGTTCATAGCGGTCCCGTCCAGAATAACCATAAATAAACCAACAATAACCGCAATGAGCGGCGCGATGATCGATCGGATCGTGAACGTACTCGCGTCCGGTACAGCCAGAACATTTGATTTCGTCATGTATATCCTCCATTCTTAACTTCTGTCATTTTGGATTATAACGATAAAATGACCATCGGTCAACATTTAATTGAACCGATGGTCATTTTTATTTTACGGCTATATAATTGCATATAAAGCAAGTTATTGAGAAAACAAATATCTCATTAGTTAGAATGAATTGATATTATTGTACTATTGGTCATTTAAAGTTTGAACCCCATTCCTTCTTGGATATGCTATACTGTAGGCAATAACGGAGGATGATGGCTGTGAACCGAGAAGAGAAAAAGCTCGAGACCAAAAACCGAATACTTGAAGCGGCGATGTGCCTGTTTGCCGAACAAGGCTTTGAAGCCACTACCGTCGCCCAAATCACGGAAGCTGCCGGCGTTGCCAAGGGCACCTTCTTTAACTATTTCAAGACCAAAGAGGATGTCCGCGGCAAGCTGGACAAATTAGTGACTATTGATGAATTAGTCAACCTGAAGGATAAACCCGGTCCTTATACTCCCCGCTTCCTCGCCTTGATCAAGACTTTAGGGGACTCGATGGCTCAGAATCACGGCATGCTGCTGCTGTCGATCCAAGGCATGCTCGCTAACAATCAGAATATCGAAGAAAGCAAGGACGGCTTCTGCTTAATCATTGATAATCTTGTTCCCGTCTTTGAGAAAGGTCAGCAGACCGGTGAATTCACCACGACAATCCCGGCTCAGACGATGGCCTGCATTGCCACGCAAATGTATTTGGGGACTATGCTCAATTGGGTGATGGGCATCTCGAAGGATGGCTTTGGAGACCAGCTGCTAATTACCTTCCAAGTGTTTTTCGAAGGGATTCTGAAGAAATAAGGGCAAACAAAAAACCGCGCCAATGGCGCGGTTTTTTTGTCTTAATGCTGACGTAACAACCAAGGAGCGAGACTCGTCATAAAAGCTAATCCAATTATTGCGCCTGACGTATTCAGAATAATATCGTCGATGTCAAAGCTCCCTACTCTGGTTACCAATTGAATCAACTCTACGAGCAATAGAAGAAGAATAATGACCGTGAGGCATCTAACCGGATGAAGCATCCTGCGATTCAGCACTGGGATAAAGACTCCAAGCGGAATGAACAAGACAATGTTCCCGAACAGATTTTTCACCCAGGCATCGGTATTATAGGCATCCCGGTTGTAGATCAGGGATTTAATCGTATGGAACGGAATGATATTATAGTTATACTTGTTCCATCGGTAGTAGTCCCCCCGGATGAACAGCAGCTTGATCATAATGAGACTGTAGAGGATAAATAGCGCCAGGATAATTAGGTTGACCGGCTTCCCCCATCTCCAGCCTGTTTCGGCCTGTTGCATTTCCGTATGCGGCCTCCTTTCGAATACATAGAAAAATAAATAGCCCCTCTCCGCGTGTGCAGCGGCTAAGGGGCTTGTTGTTATTTCGCCATATTATAATCGTCTTCAATCTTGCCGCGCAAGATAACGGTTCCGTGCTTGGCAATCGTTAAGGCCGGCTTATCCGAATGCTTAACCTTTCGAACGATCTTTACTGGTGTTTTCTTAGGCTTGCTACCGAATAATCGATCGAATAAGTTCATCTGGAATCGCCTCCCTCTACGTATAGTTTACGACAAATCGTACCAGCTTGTCCATATGTCCCAGCATCGTAAAGGGCCTTACGATATGCTCCCATTCCTGCAGATGCGCCTCAAGATCGATCGAATTCTCGATGGCGATCAAGCAGCCGAGTCCCAGCTTTCCGCTATTGCGGATAAAGAGAAGCGTATCGGAATCGGTATGATCGAAATGACTTTTTACCTGCTCCCATGTCGGATAAGTAAGCTCCGTCTCGAGAAATTTGTCGATCGCCTTATAGTCCATCCGGTCCTGATCAGGCGTGCAGGCACGTCCCCAGCGCCAGCTCGTCAGCTTATGCCTGCCCCGGTTGTTAATAACCAGAACGGCCCTCACCCCTGTCCGCTGCACCTGGAACAGATGGCATACATCCTCAATCAGGGCATCAAACAACAGGTTGATCTTCTCCGCTTTGAGTTCATTTGCGGCATCCCGGCTGCTCACTGTTTCCTTCACGTCGGCGATTAAGCGTTCGTAGTTGCTGCGTGACCGGTACGGAGGCATCGCAGCTTCAATCTCCCTCGACTTAAGCCGTGAGGCGATGAAGCCCGCAATTACCGCTATCGGTGAAGCGTATACAATAAATAAAACGATAAATTTCAGTCTGCCTTCGAGGGTACTGTCCGCCTTCCATTCGGCTAAGCGTCCAAGAGGCTTTGACAGCCAATCATTCAAGGCGAAGAGCTCCTCCAGCAAGGCGGGAAGCATTACACTGACAACTACCCAGAAGATAATCTGTCCGGCAACGGTACCAAAGACGGCTTGTCCGAATCTTTTCAAGTCTAGCCCCCTCCCGTCCTCCTAACAGTATACTCGAAGAAAAGTTTTCCAGGCAACAACAAAAAGCCCCTAAATATAGGGGCTAACGTTGCATTATTGCAGCTTGCCGCGTAATCGTACGGTACCATGCGAGGCTGGCGGAATCGGTTTATTTGTCTTAATTTCTGCGACAACCAGCTCCCTGCCGCTTGCTGTGCGGATCGTGCTCTGAGAGGCAATGCGCAGCCGGAGCCTGGCAGATTTCTTACTGCTGACGAACATTGCAGCTTCCCCCTTCATTACCCATCATGGTCACATGCTTACAAATATATAACGAAGGAGACCAAATTATGAAACAGATTGCCCATGCCAATCGGGCCACGGATGGGATGAATACGTTATATCGGCATAAAATCCGCATGCACGAAAAAAAAGAGCAGCGACTGCTGCTCTTTGCCTTATTGACGGAAGGCTAGTCCCTTTTCCGCAAGTGCCTGGCGAAGCAGAACAATGGCCGTTGGCCCCACGCCATGCAGCGCCAGCACCTCTTCTTCGGTTAATCCGGCAAATTGTTCGAGCTTCAGGTAGCCTGCATTTGCAAAAGCCCGCAAGGCCGGCTTGCTCAGCTTCGCCGGCAGGTCGCTGACTTGTTCCATGATAATCGCTCCGTTCTTCTTATACTGCGGCTTCGACGCCGTCTTCCTGCTTCACCGTCTTTTTCCTTGGACCCGAGAAGTTAAGAAGAAGGAAGCCTGCTACAAAGATTAGTGTACCTATAATAATATAGCTTGTAATCGGATCCTTGAAGAAGATATACGCCCACAGAATCGAGAACAATACGGAGCTGTTGCCAACAATCGCCACGACGGCAAACGGCACCCGCTTCATGGCTTCCGCGAACCAGAAGAAGCTGAGACCCGTAATTACTCCAAGGATAACAAGCGCGCTCCACGCACCGGCCGTTGACACTCCCGTAAACCCTTGCGTCTGAAACGGTATGGGAATAGACACCATCAACGTAGCGAGCAGGAAGACGGAAAAGTTCATGTTCCCGTTATCCATCGTCTTCACAAGCATGCGCTGGCTCAAGACATGAATCGCGGCGCCGATCCCCGCCAAGGTAAAGAGCACAGTCGTCAATCCGCTGCTGCCCAGCAGCTCATCCAGCGGAACGCCATTCCAGCCAACCACAATAACGCCCATGACGCAGAGAACAGCTGAGAGCCAGCCTGCCCTTGTTACCTTCTCCTTGAAGATAACGCTTCCCGCAAACAGAAGAATGACCGTCTGAACAGGCTGTACGAGGATATTGCCGTAAGAGTAACCGATCATTAACGCGATATTCTCGAAAATATAGTTGGCAGACTTGCCAGCGGCACCAAACCAGAGCCATTTCATACGATAACGGAACTGAATCTTGCCGTCTTTCATGAGCAGGTAGATTCCTAGCACAATAACGCCAAAGAAGAACCTGCAAAATGAGATGATGGAGCTGTCCACCATCGTAGATGCCGTCTTGACCAGCACCCCAACAAAGCTCCAGGCCAATGTCGCCAGGAATAGAAACAAATAACTCACAAGCTGCGGCACCTTCTTATATCGATAAGTAAATTCCCTTAAGTAAGCTAATAAAGTATACTCCTCCTGCCGGAAGGCTGTCTATACAAAAAGACCGGCTTCACCAATCGATTACGGTGATAGCCGGTCTTCTGTTCATCTATTTGTCCAGCTGCTCGCGCCAGAAATATTTCGGCTGCCAGCCAAGCAGGTTTTTCGCTTTATCGCTGTTAAGCAGCGATTCGTAGCCTTCAAGCGGAGCGCGGAAGTCCGTGACCTCCGGGTAACGCGCCGCCATCAGCTCGCGGCTTACTATATCCATGCTCGATTCATCATTAGCAAGGTTGATAGCCACAGAGCCAAGCCCTTCCGCTTTAATCGCAAGCTCGCAAGCCTCCGCGACATCACGCGTGTCGATATAGCTCCAAAGGATGCGTTCCCGCTCCTCCGGCTTATGAATAAAGGACGGGAAGCGCTCATACCATTCCGGCGGAATGACATTGCCCAGGCGAAGCGATACGACCTGCATGCCGGTACGGCGGTGGAACATATCCGCTGTAGCTTCGTTGACGATTTTGGATAAACCGTAGCTGTCCTGCGGAAGCTGCGGATGAGCCTCATCCATCGGCACGTATTGCGGTCCAAACGGATGCTCCGCAAAGCAGATCCCGTAGGAGGACTCGCTGGACGCGATTACCACCTTGCTAATGCCGAGGCCGGCCGCTGCTTCCAGCACATTATAGGTCGACATCACGTTGTTGCGGAAAGTAACCTCGGGCGGCACCATTCCCGCTCTTGGAATAGCCGCCATGTGCACGACGGCGTCTGCTCCCGCAAGCGCGCCGTAAGTTTGTCCCAGGTCCTCCAGATTCACGATCAGGGTTGGGCAAACAGCCTCTTCCGGATGCTTAGTATCCACGTTCAGCACTTCATAACCTTTGTCCGCAAAATGCTTGACGATCCATCGCCCAAGCATTCCGCTGCCTCCGGTAACTACGACTTTTGCCATCTAAACTAGTCTCCTTACTTCAAGATCGATTCAATTTGCGTCAGTACATCTTCGCTCAAGCTAATGCCGGAAGCCTTCGCATTCTCGGTTACTTGATCCGGACGGCTGGCACCAACAAGCGCGCTGGCAACGTTTGGCTGGCGGAGAATCCAAGCAAGCGCCAGGTTGCCTACGCTAATGCCAAGCTCAGCGGAAATAGCTTCAAGCTGGCGGACCTTGTTGATTTTCTCTTCCGTAATGCCTTTACCCATCCAATCGATCTTGGCTGCGCGGCTGTCGGCAGGGAAATCGGTCGTTGACGTGTATTTACCCGTCAGCAGGCCTTGCGCAAGCGGCGAGAATACGACTTGGCCAATGCCGGAACGTTCGCTGAGAGGAATGATTTCCTTCTCAATGTAACGCTCGAACATATTATATATCGGTTGGTTCACTACAATGCGGTCGAGCAAATAACGATCCGCTACGCCAAGAGCCTCCGCGATTTGCGAAGCCTGCCATTCGCTTACTCCGACGTACAGCACTTTGCCGGAACGAACCAGATCATCAATCGCGCGAAGCGTTTCGTGAAGCGGAGTTTCCGGATCATGACGGTGGCAATAGTAAATATCGATATAATCATGACCAAGACGCTTCAAGCTGGCGTTGGCCTGCTCGATAACATGCTTGCGGGACAAACCGCGGTCGTTAGGGCCGTCGCCCATCGGCCAGAATACTTTTGTCGCCAGAACGTAAGACTCGCGCGGATAAGCTTTAAGCGCTTCGCCTACAAGCTCCTCTGCTCCGCCCCGTTCATACACATTTGCCGTATCAAAAAAGTTAATTCCCAAATCGTAAGCCGTGCGGATCGCGTTTACCGCGTTCTCGCGCTCGACATAACCGCCATATGTAAGCCAGCTGCCTAAGCTGATTTCACTAACCTTCAGACCTGTACCGCCAAGTTTCCGATATTTCATTGTTTTCTTCCTCCATTCGATAGCCGAGATTAGACAAACGCTTTCAAACGCAAACGGCATCATCCTGCCAACTAGGAGCCATGCACGTTTCGTACAAGCAACCCCTATTCTAATGGACAACCATCAGGTTGAAAAGAACTGAAATGTTTTTCATTAGATTGGTTCCAGGTTACCTACTATACTTGGATATACCTTGATATTAATCCACGCGGCACGAAAAAACGGCCGCCTAACAGGCGACCGTCTCCCATATAACCATTATTCAAATTCAACGTTATGGTAAACCTGTTGAACGTCTTCAAGATCTTCCAGGGCATCAATCAGCTTCTCGAAGGAAGCTACCGCATCCTCCGGAAGAGTAACGTAGTTCTGCGCAAGCATCGTTACTTCCGCAACTACAAATTCCGTAATGCCCGCATTCTTGAAGGCTTCTTGAACCGCGTTGAACTGATCCGGAGCGGCATACACCATCACGGACTCGTCTTCTTCCACGATGTCGCGGACATCCACATCCGCTTCCAGCATGATCTCCATGACGTCATCCAGCGATTTGCCTTCCACGCCGATAACCGCCGCTTGATCGAACATATAGGATACCGAGCCGCTTACGCCCATATTGCCGCCGGCTTTGTTGAAAGCCGAGCGTACTTCAGGAGCCGTGCGGTTAACGTTGTTCGTCAAGGCATCAACGATAATCATCGAGCCCGCGGGACCAAATCCTTCATAACGGAGCTCGAAATATTGCTCATCCGAGCCGCCTTTTGCTTTCTCGATCGCGCGATCGATAATCGCCTTCGGTACGTTATACGTCTTCGCGCGCTCAAGAACGAACTTCAGAGCGCCGTTGGATTCCGGGTTAGGCTCGCCTTTCTTCGCCGCTACATAAATTTCAAGACCAAATTTCGCATAAATGCGGCTTGTATTGGCGTCTTTAGAAGCTTTTTTCTCTTTAATGTTATTCCACTTACGACCCATGCTGCACCACTTTCTTCATTTTCTATATGCCTATTATAACGACTTTTCCTTGTATTGGACAACTCCTAATCCGAATGCGGTGCGGACATTCGTCGTTATCGGCGTCTTACATGAAGCTTCTGCAGTCTTAAGGCGTTCGCAACAACCGAGACGGAGCTGAGCGCCATCGCCGCGCCGGCGACCCACGGAGCAAGCAGGCCAATGGCCGCTATTGGAATGCCAAGTGTATTGTAGCCAAGCGCCCAAAACAAATTCTGCTTAATATTGCGCATCGTCATGCGGCTGATATAGATGGCATCCGGGATGCTCTCCAGATCGCCGCGCATCAACGTGACATCTGCCGCTTCCATCGCCACATCGGTACCCGTGCCAATCGCCATGCCGATATTGGCGGTAGCCAGTGCAGGAGCGTCGTTGATGCCGTCACCAACCATCGCGACGATATGTCCTTGCTGTTGAAGCTTTTTCACTTCAGCGGCCTTGCCTTCCGGCAGGACCTCCGCCAGCACGTGGTCAATACCAGCCTGACCGGCTATAGCTAGCGCAGTCCGCTCATTGTCGCCGGTAACCATAATGACCTTAATGCCAAGCTGCTTCAACCGCTGTACGGCGGAAAGCGAGCTTTCTTTGATCGTATCGGCAGCCGCGATCATTCCCGCGTATTGACCGTTAATGGCAACCAGCATCGCCGTTTTGCCTGCATGCTCCAGATCGGCCATTACCGGATACGTTTCCGCCGCTTGAATCCCCTCTTGCTCCATCAGCCTGCGAGTGCCAATCAGGATGGACTGTCCTTCCGCTACAGCCCGGATCCCAAAGCCCGGCAAAGCCTCAAACGATTCCGCGGCTGCAAAGGATATACCCCTCTCCCGTATCCCATCGGCAATCGCAACGGCCAAGGGATGCTCCGATAGCTGCTCTGCACCGCCTACAAGACGCAGAAAATCTTCCTCGTCTCTGCCTTCCGCAACAACAAGATCCGTTAAAGTCGGTTTGCCGTTTGTCACCGTCCCCGTCTTATCCAGGATTACGACATCCACTTTATGCGTCTGCTCCAGATGCTCTCCGCCCTTGAACAAGATACCGAGCTCGGCTGCGCGTCCGGATCCCGCCATAATCGAAGTAGGCGTTGCCAATCCAAGCGCGCACGGGCAGGCAATAACCAGAATCGCAATGGCTGTCTCGAGGGCTGCCGTTACGTCACCGGGCTTGATAAAGATCAGCCAGACCAGAAAAGCGATAAGAGCTATACCTGTCACAATAGGAACAAAGATACCCGAGATCACATCCGCAATCCGTTGAATTTGCGCCTTGGAGCCTTGGGCTTCCTCAACGACCCGGATAATTTGAGCCAGCGCTGTCTCTGCCCCAACCCTCGTCGCTTGCACTTTCAGAATGCCGTTGCCGTTAATCGTTGCTCCGATAACCGTATCTCCCGCGTTCTTCTCAACCGGCAGGCTTTCGCCCGTCAGCATCGCTTCATCCACGGCAGAAGCGCCTTCCACCACGATACCGTCAACGGGAATTTTCTCGCCGGGCCGCACAACTACGACATCCCCTTTGATCACTTGCTCAACGGGGATCATCATTTCCTGACCCTCTCTTATAACTGTCGCCGTCTTAGCTCGCAATCCCATCAGCGACTTGATCGCCTCCGATGTACGGCCCTTCGCAAGCGTCTCGAACAGCTTCCCGAGCAAGACAAGAGTAATCAGAATCGCGCTGGTCTCGAAATACAGCTCCGGTCCGTGATGAATCGAGGAACCGTCCGCTGCCCACTTCACCGTGGCGTATAAGCTGTAGAAATACGCGGCAGACGTGCCTAACGCGATAAGGACGTCCATATTGGCGCCGCCGTTCCTAAGCGCCTTATAGGCACTTACGTAGAAGGACCGGCCAATGTAGAACTGAACGGGAGTCGCCAGGATCAGCTGGAACCAAGGATTCATGAACAGCTCCGGCACATAAAGCCACGAGGTGAAAGAAAAGTGCCCAACCATGCTCCAGATAAGCGGAAGGGATAGGACGGCGGATATGATCAGCTTCCTGATCTGTCCTTGTCTTTCGGGATGCTTCCGCGCATCCCCTCTTTCCACGCGCTCAAGAGCCGCGTAACCCAGCTGCTCGACCTTGCGCCGCATATCTTCCACGGTCACTTCGTTTGACGCATATTCCACCCGGGCCGTTTCCATCGCGAAATTCACCGTAGCGGATGCAACGCCGGGCAATCTGTTTAATCCCTTCTCGATACGGTTCGCACAAGCGGCGCAGGTCATTCCGGTTATGTCAAAGGTTGCCTGGTCATTCGATTCCATGGGGGGCATACGCA
Source organism: Paenibacillus glycanilyticus (assembly GCF_023715145.1). GTDB lineage: Bacteria > Bacillota > Bacilli > Paenibacillales > Paenibacillaceae > Pristimantibacillus > Pristimantibacillus glycanilyticus_A. Next base: position 487,308 of record NZ_JAMBNP010000004.1, read on the forward strand.
ACACATCCATTTCTCAATATCATTGAATGGCTTCAGTATACCCCCCACCCGTATATATGTCAATCAATAAAAATACCTATAGGGGGTATATTGGATCATCGATCCCGATTACTCCCTTTTCTGCAATTTGAGCATACACGCCAAAGTTTAAGCCCATCTCTTCATTCACCTTTTTCAGGATTGATACATCTCTCGCGTAGGTATCCGGATCCAGCGTAATCAGGGAGCAGCGGTCACAAGGCTCCACCACCTCCAGTCTCGTTGCTCCGATCTGAAGCTGCTTCCCGATCCATCCGTATTCATCGCCCGCGTAATCATCGGATAAACGGACGAGGAGATTGGCCCGGAATCTCCGGGAATCGAGCGGTTTGCCAAGCATTTGCTCCAAGCGGGCCAGCGTGCGATCCGTGATGATCAATAGACAGCGGGCGTCTACTCCGAGCAGCTCATCCGTTGGCTTGTAACGTTTTAGAGCCATCGTTCGCCTTGAATGGGGCTGCAGATAAGCCAGCAGCTCCTCATTCCAGCCAAAGGTCTGACCCTCATGTCCGGTAATTTGAAGAGGCGGGAACTCTTCTTCCGTGCCGGATCGTTCCTCTCCATCTTGAAAAACCACATGCAGACCTAACATCATCGGCACCTCCCGCGCCGTTATGTACTGATTCCAGCCTTCCTTCGTCTCGTCCACAAAAGCATGACTCCGGTCACCGTAAAGTCCGTACGGCGTGATGACAGCCTTCTCCAATTCGTTGCCAGCCAATGATTTCACGGGATATTGGGTAATCCCGGATACATATCCAATGCTTTGCCGATTCATGCAAACGGCCTCCTTAAGCCATAAAAAAATCCTGCCCGACAACAAGCTGTCAGGCAGGATCAGTTATTCCTATTATGCTCAATTCATTAGAATACTTTCGTTGTCCACTCTTCGCAATTCCACGTTTCGGTAACGACTTGTTTGTAGAATTCCGGTTCATGGGAAATCAGCAGAATGCTTCCCTTGTACGCTTTCAGCGCGCGGGCCAGCTCTTCCTTCGCGTCAACGTCCAAGTGGTTCGTCGGCTCGTCGAGCACAAGCAGGTTAGTCTCGCGGTTGATCAGCTTGCACAGGCGTACCTTGGCTTTCTCGCCGCCGCTGAGCACGGCGATCTTGCTCTCGATATGCTTGGTCGTCAGACCGCATTTCGCGAGAGCAGCACGCACTTCGAACTGCGAATAAGACGGGAACTCATTCCAGATTTCGTCGATGCAGGTATTGTTGTTCGACTCTTTCATCTCCTGCTGGAAATAACCGATGCTAAGGATATCGCCACGCTGAACGGAGCCTTCAACCGCCGGAATTTCACCCAAAATGCTGCGCAGAAGGGTTGTTTTGCCGATACCGTTCGCACCAACGAGGGCAATCTTCTGACCGCGCTCCATGCGGAGATTCAGTGGCCTTGAAAGCGGCGAATCGTAGCCGATGACAAGATCCTTCGTCTCGAAGATCAGCTTGCTGGATGCTCTTGCGTCCATGAAGTTGAATTGCGGCTTCGGCTTCTCCTTCGCGAGCTCAATGACTTCCATCTTGTCGAGCTTCTTCTGTCTGGACATGGCCATGTTGCGCGTCGCAACGCTGGCTTTATTCCGGGCAACGAAATCCTTCAGCTCGGAAATTTCCTGCTGCTGGCGCTTGAACGCCGATTCGAGCTGCTGCTTCTTCATTTCATGAACTTCCAGGAAATGATCGTAGTCGCCCACATAGCGGGTAAGCTCTTGATTTTCCATGTGGTAGATCAGGTTAATTACGCTGTTCAGGAACGGAATATCATGAGAGATCAGAATGAAGGCATTCTCATACTCCTGCAGGTAACGCTTCAGCCATTCAATATGCTGCTCGTCCAGGTAGTTGGTAGGCTCGTCGAGGAGCAGAATATCCGGCTTCTCGAGCAGCAGCTTGGCGAGCAGGACCTTCGTGCGCTGGCCGCCGCTCAGATCATGAACGTCCTTGTCGAGGCCGACATCGGTCAGACCAAGTCCACGCGCGGTCTCGTCGATCTTCGCATCAATCAGATAGAAGTCCTGGTTGGTGAGCGTATCCTGAATCGTGCCGACATCCTCGAGCAGCTTTTCGAGTTCTTCCGGCGATACGTCGCCCATTCGGCCGTACATATCGTTCATTTCTTGTTCCATGTCAAACAAATATTGGAAGGCGCCTTTAAGAACATCGCGCATCGTAAGTCCTTTGCTTAATACCGCGTGCTGGTCAAGGTAACCAACGCGCATCCGTTTGGACCATTCCACCTTGCCGTCATCCGGCTGGAGCTTGCCCGTAATAATGTTCATGAAGGTCGATTTGCCTTCGCCGTTCGCCCCGATCAGGCCGATATGCTCCCCTTTGAGCAAGCGGAACGAGACATCATTAAAAATCGCGCGGTCGCCAAATCCATGGCTTAATCTTTCTACGTTTAATATACTCATGAATGCACCTTTTCTTTTTAAACTTTTTTCTCGTTATATTATAAGCGTTAGAGGGCCTATAACTCAATGAAGGATGTCAGGAAAACACGAAAAAAGACGGCCTTTGGCAGGCCGCCACTCTAAATGACGAATAAATCAACAAATTGATCTACCGCCGTATGCTCCAATGCCTCCTGATCCTGACAGAGACCGGCGATCCTCTCCGTCTGTCTGGCGGGAAACCGCGTCCTCAGATTGTCCGCGAACTTACTCACGAGCAGCGGAATACCCTCCCCTCTCCTTCTCCGGTGGCCGATCGGATACTCCACCTCGATTTTATCCGTTGCGGAACCGTCCGCGAAAAAGACCTGAATCGCGTTTGCGATCGAACGTTTGTCCGCCGCGAGGTATTCCGCCGTATAACGCGGATCCTCAACGGCTCGCATTTTGTCACGCAACCGATCAATTCTTGGATCAGATGCCGCAGCATCTTCATAATGATCCGCCGTAAGCCCGCCGTGCAGCAGACCAATCGCAACCATGTACTGCAGACAATGATCCCGGTCGGCCGGATTATGCAGAGGCCCTTTCTTGTCTATGATGCGTATAGCCGACTCGTGAGTGGTAAGCTCGATTGCCGCTATATTATCCAGCCGGTCTTTCACTAGCGGATGAAGGCGGATGGCAGCCTCCACCGCGGTCTGTCCGTGAAATTCCGCCGGATAGGAGATTTTGAACAAGATATGCTCCATCACATAGGATTCGAACGGACGCGCCTGAACAAGCGATTTCCCTTTGAAGAGCACATCCTGAAAGCCCCAGCCGGGAGCCGACAGAACGGAAGGATACCCCATCTCCCCTCTCAGTGCCATGAAAGCAAGCCATACCGCGCGGCTTGTCGCATCGCCTGCCGCCCATGATTTCCTGGAGCCGGTATTCGGCGCATGACGATACGTCCGTAGAGCATGACCATCCAGCCAGGCATGGGATACCGCATTTATGATTTCTTCTTTGCCGCCTCCAAGAAGCTGGGTGACAACGGCGGTTGAAGCAATCTTCACGAGCAGCACATGATCAAGCCCCACTCGGTTGAAGCTGTTCTCGAGCGCGAGTATCCCTTGGATTTCATGCGCCTTAATCATTGCCGTCAGCACATCGCGCATCGTTAATGCCGCGCTGCCTTCGGCTCTGTTCCTGCGGCTGATATAATCGGCGGCGGCGAGTATTCCGCCAAGATTATCCGATGGATGCCCCCATTCGGCCGCCAGCCAGGTATCGTTATAGTCCAGCCAGCGGATCAGGCAGCCGATCTGGAATGCGGCCGTGACCGGATCTGCTTGGATTGAGGTGCCTGGCACTCGGGCGCCATTTGGCACAACCGTACCGGGCACAAGAGGACTCAGAAGCTTGGTGCATTCCGGATAGCGCAGCGCTAACAATCCGCAGCCGAGCGTATCCATCAGACACAGCCTGGCTGTCCCGTACGCTTCGGCGCTCGTCAGCTCTTTATGAAGCACGTAATCGGCGATATCGACCAGCAGCGGGTCGGGTTCCGGACGTTGATGATGAACCGTTACAGACATATCATCTATACTCCTCCCTTGAGGTCTAGAATCCTCTATCGCTGCTCGAGCGGCAGCCACCCTTGCGGTTCCGGTCCGATATAGTCCGCGCTCGGGCGGATTATCCGGTTTCTTGCCCGCTGCTCCAGGATATGGGCCGACCATCCCGTCAGGCGGGAGAGAACAAAGACGGGCGTAAACAGGGAGGTCGGAATGCCCAGATGATGATAAGCCGAGGCGCTGTAGAAATCGAGATTCGGGAACAGCTTTTTCTCCCGGCGCATCACCTGCTCGATTCTCTCGGATATGTCGTAGAGCTTCCGGTCTCCTGCTTGCTCCGACAAGGTAAGGGACCACTCCTTAATAACATCCGACCGCGGATCGGATACCGAATACACGCGGTGGCCAAAGCCCATAATCAGCTGCTTCACCCGCAGCGCTTCCAAGATGCCCGATTCGGCTTCTTCCGGATTATCATACCGTTCGATCAGCTCCATCGCAGCCTCATTGGCGCCGCCATGCAGCGGTCCGCGCAGCGTGCCAATCCCCGTGGTAATCGCTGAATAATAATCCGACAACGTGGAGGCCGTTACTCTGGCGGCGAAGGTTGAGGCGTTAAATTCATGCTCCGCGTATAAGGTAAGGGATACATCCAACGCTTTGACATGCTGCTCATCGGGCTCTCTCTGATGGAGCAGGCTTAGGAAATGCTCGGCAATTCCTCCTCCGCTTCCGGACGTATCGATCCGTTTGCCGGAATGCTGGTAATGATGCCAATACAGCAGCATCGACGACGTGCAGCCGAGCAACCGGACCGCGATATCCAGGGCTAAACGGTCTTCCTCTTCCGGTTCAAAGGAAGCGAGCGCAGAGATGCCGGTTCGGAGTACGTCCATCGGGTGAGTGCTTCCCGGCAGCAATTCAAGAATGCTGGCTATGGCAGGAGGCAGCTCCCGGCTGTCAGCCAGCTGTCTGTGAAATTCGTTAAGCTGCTGAGCTGTTGGAAGCCAGCCGTACAGGAGTAAATAAGCGGTCTCTTCAAAGGTTGCGAACTGGGCTAACTCATAGATGGAATAGCCGCGGTAGGATAATCCCTTCCCCTCTTTGCCGACTGTGGAGATGCCTGTCTGACCGGCAATAACATCCGCAAGACCTCCTTGCTTAGCTCCGGGCATTTACTCTTCCTCCTTCTTGTCCTTCTCTTCCATCCCAAACAGCACATCCAGCTTATGTTCATAGTCGTAATAGTGCAGAAAATCATACAGCTCCGCGCGGGTCTGCATCAGATTAATCACCTTCTGCTGCGTGCCCTCTTCACGGATGGCGCGGAAAACGCGCAGCGCTGCCGCATTCATCGCCCTGAACGCGGATAACGGATAAAGCGCAAGACCAACGCCGGCCGACCGAAGCTCTTGGGCGGTGAACAGCGGCGTCCTTCCAAATTCCGTTATGTTCGCTAGTATTGGTACCCGAACAGCCTCGGCAAACTGCTTATATTCCTGCAGACTGCCCACCGCTTCGGGAAAAAGCATATCCGCGCCTGCCTCCACGTACTTGCGCGAGCGTTCAATCGCGGCATCAAGCCCTTCCGAAGCAAGCGCATCCGTACGGGCCATAATAACGAAGCTGCTATCTGTCCTCGCATCAACGGCTGCCTTGATGCGGTCCACCATCTCATCCGTGCGGACCATTGCCTTGTTGGGCCGATGGCCGCAGCGCTTCTCCGCCACCTGATCCTCGATATGGACGGCAGCCGCTCCGGCTCTTTGCATCTCCTTAATCGTGCGCGCAATTTGGAAGGCGCCTCCGAAGCCGGTATCAATATCGACCAGCAGCGGCAGCTCCGTCACATTCGTAATCCGGCGGATATCCTCGAGCACGTCCTGAAGCGTGGTGATGCCAAGATCAGGAAGGCCAAAGGAGGCGTTCGCGACACCCGCACCCGATAAGTAGAGGGCACGGAAACCGACCTGCTCCGCCATCATTGCCGCATAGGCGTTAATTGCTCCCGCCACTTGAAGCGGCTGTTCCTCCTGGATCGCCTCCCGTAGCTTAAGTCCGGGACTACTTGTCATAAAAGTCACCTTCATTTCATCAATCTGCCGCTGATTACAATGCGGTGTATCTCATTGGTGCCCTCATAGATTTGCGTCACCTTGGCATCCCGGAACAACCGCTCTGCCGGATGATCCCTGGACAACCCTTCAGCCCCCAATAGCCGAACGGCGGCACCGGTTACCGCTACCGCCGTATCAGATGCGAACATTTTGGCCATCGAAGCTTCCTTCGTGCATGGCCTGCCGTCCTGTCGCAAGGACGCCGCCCGATAGACAAGCAGCCTGGCTGCTTCTGTTCTTGCCATCAGCTCTGCCAGCTCCGCGTGGCGGTGAGTGAGAAGCTTGCCCTTTGGCAGCTGCAGCCGCTTCCGCAGAAGCAGCATCGCAGCTTCCGCAATGCCTAACGCTTGCGCCGCAATGCCGATCCGGCCGCCGTCCAGCGAGCCTTTGGCAATCGCAAACCCTTCGCCTTCCCGGCCAAGACGGTACTCTGCGGGAATTCGCAGCTGCTCGAAATGAAGCTCGCAGGTATTGGAGCCATGCAAGCCCATTTTCCGCTCCGGCTTCCCGATATGAAGACCTTCCGTATCGCCGGGAACGATAAACGCCGAGATCCCTCCTGCCCGTTTGGCCGCATCCGTAACTGCGAACAGAAGGTATACGCCGGCAGCACCGGCATTCGTAATAAACAGCTTGGAGCCGTTCAGCTCATAATCCTCGCCTTTTCTGGCGGCAGAAGTTCGTATCGCAGCCGCATCTGAGCCCGCATGCGGCTCTGTCAGCGCAAAAGCGCCAATCCACTCTCCCGAAGCCAGCTTCCTGACGAACTGTTGGCGCTGCTGATCCGACCCGTAATTCAGGATAGGGAGCGTGCAGACCGAGGAATGTACCGACAAAATAACGCCAACCGCCGCGCTAACCTTCGATACTTCGTTAATCGCTATAATATAGGAGATGAAATCCTTGCCTGCTCCTCCCCACAGCTTCGGTATGGGTATTCCCATCCATTGCCGCTCAGCCATACGTCTAATGAGATCAACGGGAAAGCGCTCCTCCGACTCCATCATCGGTACGGCTGAAGCAATCTCTGCCGCGGCAAATTGACGTATAGCGTGCTGCAGCTCTTGCTGCTCCTTCGTAAACCGGAGTTCCATCGTCAATCGCTCCTTTCGGGTGCGATTCTAATCGTAGCTGTAGAAACCTCTCCCGGTTTTCTTCCCTAACCATCCGGCCGATACATAGTTGCGAAGCAGCGGACAAGGCCGGTATTTCGAATCGCCAAACCCTTCCTGCAACGTTTCCATAATGGACAGACAAGTATCCAGACCAATAAAATCAGCGAGCGTCAGAGGACCCATCGGATGATTCATGCCCAGCTTCATGATCTGGTCTACCGCTTCGGGCGAAGCAACTCCTTCATAGACCGCATAGACCGCTTCGTTAATCATCGGCATCAAGATGCGGTTGGAGATAAAGCCCGGATAATCCTCCGCCCGGATCGCCGTCTTCCCGAGTGCTTCGGCTAACGAAACGGTCGTTGTCAACGTGTCCTCTGAAGTCGCAAGTCCCCGAATGACTTCCACCAGCGGCATAAGAGGCACCGGATTCATGAAATGCATGCCGATCACCTGCGAGGGGCGTTTAGTTACCCCTGCAATTACTGTGATCGACAGCGAAGAGGTGTTTGTCGCAAGGATGGTCTCGGGCGGACATAAGCGATCTAATTCCCGGAAAAGCTTCTGCTTCAGCTCAAGCTGCTCCGGAACTGCCTCAATTACAAAATCCGAGTTACGGCAGGAATCAAGCGTGGTGACCGGTGTAAGCTTGAGCCATGCGGCATCCCTCTGCTCCGGAGACAGACGCCCTTTGTTCATCAAACGGTCAAGCGAACTCGCGATAGCTCCCATTCCTCGCTCAACCGCAGCATCGGAAATATCGTATAGCGCCGTTGTATACCCGCTTTGCGCCAGTGTCTGGGCGATACCGCTTCCCATTTGCCCGGCCCCAAGCACGGTTACCTGGCGGATACGCTGTACCAGCTCCATAACCCCTCACCTCTAATTCGTTCATCCTTCTACCTGCAGCAGGATCGCGTCGCCTTGCGCACCGCCGCTGCATATAGCCGCGATGCCTAGTCCGCCTCCCCGCCTCTTCAGCTCGTGAATTAGCGTCAGGACGATACGGGCGCCGCTTGCTCCAATCGGATGCCCTAGCGCTATGGCACCGCCGTTGACGTTGACCTTCTCAGGATCCCAGCCCAGCATTTGACCGCTGATCAGCACAACGGAGGCAAAGGCTTCATTTACTTCAAACAGATCAATTCGCTCGATTGGTATTCCCGTCTTCTTTAATAGCCTGCGGATGGCCAGAGCCGGAACGGTCGCCAGATAAGCCGCTTCAGCGCCGGCTGAAGCGTGACCAAGGATAGTGGCAAGCGGCATTATCCCTTGGCGCGAGGCCTCCTCCGCCGACATAACCGTAACCGCGGCAGCGCCGTCGTTAACGCCGGGGGCATTACCGGCTGTTATGGTCCCGGTTTTGTCGAAGGCTGGCTTTAACTTCGCAAGCTTAGCCGCATCCGTGTCCGGACGAGGGCACTCATCACTTCCCGCTTTTGTTCCATCGTCCAGAGTAATGGTTACAATCTCTTCGGCGAAACGGCCATTCTGCTGTGCAGCTACCGCACGGATATGGCTTCGCAGCGCCCATTCATCCTGTTCTTTGCGGCCAATCTTGAATTCATCCGCCACCCGGTTGCCAAGCGAGCCCATCGGTACCTGATGGAAGGCGCAGAATAAACCGTCATTATTCATCAAATCAACAATTGCCGCATTTCCCATTCTTGCTCCCCATCTGGCCGATGGGACCGCATATGGCGCGCGGCTCATGCTTTCCATGCCGCCCGCAACCAGAATATGAGCATCTCCGGAGCGGATCATTTGATCTGCCGCCGTTATGGCTCGTAGGCCGGATGCACAAACCTTGTTTATCGTCTCCGATGGAACATCCCAGCTCAGACCAGCCAGTCTAGCAGCCTGCCGGGATGGAATTTGACCCGCGCCTGCCTGAAGCACCATCCCCATAATGACGCCTTCGACCTGATCGGCATTGATGCCGGATCTCTGCAGCGCTCCTTCAATCACCGAAGCGCCAAGCTGAACCGCGGGAACAGCTTTGAACTGGCCGCCAAATTTACCAAAGGCCGTTCTAGCCCCCGCTACAATGACAGACTGTCGTGTAGACATGCCGTCAGCTCCTCCTATTCCGCCTCCAGGCTGGCCAATATCGCCGAATACGAATTTTCCCCGCCTGCTTCTAGACTTTTGGCATCCCGCAAATACCTCTCAACGCGATACTCGCGCATATAGCCGTAACCTCCGAAAATCTGCACGGCTTCAACTGCAATGGCTGCAGCATGCTTGATTGCAAAAAGCTTTGCCATGGCAGCCTTCCCGCTGCCTTCCTTCCCTCTATCCCGTAACCAGGCTGCTTCATAGACAAGCCACCTTGATGCCTCCACATTCGCCGCCATATCAGCCAGCTTGAATGCAATGCCCTGCTGGAGGCCAATCGGTTTGCCGAATTGGGTCCGTTCCTTTGCGTAAGCAAGCGCAGCCTCGAGAGCCCCTTGGGCAATCCCCGTCGCTTGCGCTGCAAGGCCGATCTCCCTCATTTCATTAATGGCGTTAATGATATGCGAATCCGCCGCCAATTCAGATTGGCCATTACTTTCTTTAACCACATTAAATAATGAGCAGATGCCGGAATTAAATTGCAGATTTGCGGAAGGCACTCCTCTTAACCCTAACTTGTTAGCCGTTGGACCCATGCTGATGCCGGAGGAGCCAGCATGGGCGGGAGCGACCCCAAGCGACAATCGGCCGTTCCGGTGTTTGACGAGAAGGATATAATCATCTGCCGTACCTGCCAGATCAACGGACGAAATACAGCCGTTTAATTGATAGGAGCTCTGAGCCAATCTTTTAAGCCTTAATGGCTGATCGCAGACAGCGAGCGTGCCCATTCTCGCCCCTGTAGTTAATGGCGTTAACTTTTCCTCGCGCAGCTCATGCTGACCATATTGGCTGACCACCCATGATGCCATCGTATGCGCATGAAGAACGGCAGCGGTTGAGGCACAGACACGTGCCAGCTCCTCCAGGACGATGGCATACGCCAAGGCATCGCTTCCCGCGCCGCCCCATCGTTCGGCAATCGGAATTCCCGTCAACCCCATCTCGGCCATGCTTTTGAACAAATCTCGATCAACCCGTTCGAACTCATCCCGATCGGCCGCTCCCCGGGCTACTTCAGCATCTGCAAAATCCCTCACTGCCGAACGGGTCAGCTCGTATTCCTCGTCCAGCTGAAACCGCATCTCCCCCTCCCCCTTTCTGCAAAAGGACAAACTTTCGACGGATTCCGAGCCTACTTCAATATATGAGGGGGCCTTCCGTTAACATGCCGCACATAACAAAAAACCGCAGCTCCATAGAGCTGCGGTGCACATATGCGGTGATCTCCGCATTATGACCGTTGCCCGTAGGGCTGCGGAGAAATAATAGGTTACGGCTGCTTCACTCCGGCATAAATATGAATGGCATCTCTCAGAAAAGCTGCCGTTCCAGGCCGATCGGTATCGTAATAAGCGGTGAAGCGCTCGTCATCGACATACATTTGGGCAAGCCCGGCATGGGCTTCCTTCGAATATTCTTTCCAATAATAGCACAGCCAGCGTTTATGAAGATCGGCTGTTTTTTGCGCCAGCTCGCCCGCAGGATCCCCTGTTACAAAGGCTTCGGCTAAGGTGGTCTTGATTTCCTCGGACAGCTGAGTCACTTCTTCAAACTGCTCCTGCGTCATGTTGCTCAGCTTGGCGTTGGACGCATTCACCGTATCATCGCCGTATTTCTCCCGGATTTCCTTGCCGTATTTCTTCTCATTCTCATCAATCAGCTTCTGCTTGAAGCCTTCAAACTTCTGTTTATCGGACATTTTTATTTTCCCTCCCGCATGTTCAATGGACTGCTCGACATTCCGGATGAGGACATCCAGCTGCCGCCTACGGTCGAGAAGCTGCTCGTGGTGCTCCTTCAGGGCGTTGGTCTTGTCAAAGGAAGGATCGGTAACGATCTGCTTGATTTGTTCAAGACCTATTCCAAGCTCGCGGAAAAATAATATCTGCTGCAGCAGATCAACCTCCGCTTCGCCATAAATCCGGTATCCGGATGAACTGACTCTTGCCGGCTTCAATAGTCCGAGTTCATCGTAATACCGCAGCGTTCTTGTGCTGACACCGGCGAGCTGTCCCAGCTTCTGTACGGTATATTCCATCTGCTCACCTCCCGACAACCTCACTTTACACCTTGACGCAACGTCAAAGTCAACGGCATTTATCAGCTTTTTCTTAAGTTGATGATACCATGCATGAATTGATTCCCGTCCGCTCAATCTAGTAGGGTTGGAGGTGAGAAATCATGACTGGACGCAACAATAAGCCGGATAATGACGGGCCTGCAGCTAGTCCATCGCGCCTTGATCAATTTGGCGATAAGCTGGCGGATAACTCAGGATCGGTTCCTAAGAAGAACAGCAACAAAAACAACTGCAAATGACGAAACGAAGGAAGGGCTGCCTCATACGGCAGCCCTTTTCAACGTTCAAGCTTTCCCTGCGGCTGTCTCAACAGCCGAATCATTCATATACAGCTCTTTCATAATCGATTCGATAGGAATCGCGTCAATCGCCATATCGACGATACCGTAGACTTCATTGAATTCCCGAATAAATCTTTTTAAAGGCAACAGAGTCGTGTCAATCTCCAGCGCGATTTCGAGCGGACCCATCCGTTCAGTGATCGTAATGCCCTGAACGCGAATATCAGGCACCACGGCTTCCGTAGTCAATCGAACGGACTTCTTGTCTCCCAGCCGGCTTCTCAAGACGCCAAGCGAATCATCCACCACAATTTCGCCGTGATTGATCACAATAACTCTTTCCGCCAGCATCTCTACATCCTCCAGATCATGCGTAGTCAGAATGAAGGTGACGCCCTGGCTGTTCATGCTCCGGATAAAATGACGGATGTTCTCCTTCGCGATCATATCCAGTCCAATCGTTGGTTCATCTAAGAATACAATCTCCGGGCGATGCAGCATCGCCATTATGAATTCGCATTTCATCCGTTCGCCAAGCGAGAGCTGACGCGTCGGCTTCCGGATAATGCTTCCAACGTTCAGCAGCTCGGTGAGCTCATCCAGCGTCGACTTATATTGCTGTTCCGGCACCCCGTAGATGGCTTTGTTCATATAAAAGGCATCCACCGGCGGAATATCCCAGAGCAGCTGCGATTTCTGGCCAAATACAGCCCCAATCCTGCCGACATATTGCCGCCTTTGCTTCCAGGGAATAAGCCCGAGTGCCTTCACTTCACCGGCGGTAGGATGAAGAACACCCGTCAGTATTTTTAGCGTGGTCGACTTGCCTGCTCCGTTAGGACCAAGAAAAGCAAGCATCTCGCCTTGCGGCACCGTAAAAGACAAGTCGTGAACAGCCTTGATTTCCTTCATCGGCCGTTTGATCAAGTTGCGTGTCACTTCCCGAAAGGTGTGGCCGCGTTCATGGGTCATATAGGTTTTTGTCAAATTGCGAACTTCAATCATATCGTCTTGCATCCTCCCTATCCGTCGTTAACCATTATCCGCCTGCGCTTGTATACCCTCGAAGCATGCGGTTCCAGTACCCCATTCCGAGCAGCAGGAAGCCTGCAGCGGGCAGCAATGCCCACAGACCTGTCCAGCCGCTTCTGCCAAGCAGCGCTTCCGCAGGAACAAAGGCAATGAGTCCTATAGGCAGGATGTAGGTTAAGATATTTTGCAGCGACTTCGAGAAGATCGTGCCCGGATACATGCCAAAGCTTGTAAAGGCATCGAAGATATCAAAGACGCGGCTGCTGCCAACCCAGCGGAACAACATGCCGGAGAGGAACAGAGACACCGCGCACAGCATGGTTACCGATGCCAGGAAGAGCAAGCCGAATTGAAGCCATGCTTCCCCACCCGGCATCGCCATCCCGCTTAACGCGTAGACGAATAGAACCGCGCCGCTGAACAGCCGCCCGAAATCATCGGGATCAAAGCCGGTAATCATCGCCATCAGCATGACAGGCCGCGGCCGGAGCAGCAGCAAGTCGAAGGTGCCTTCACGGACATGGCCAAGCGTCGTGCCTACCATCCCGAAGAAGAACGGAAACGCAATCCCCTTCGACAAGGCAAATACCGCTTGGATAAGCAGCGCCTCATGGATGGTCCATCCGGGGAACGACGCACCGGACTTATACACGAGCAAGGTGACCAGCGGAACAACAAGATCACCAATAACGAGCATGACAACGCTGATGATGAAATGACTGCGATAGGCCAATTGCTCCGCAAATTTCGTTCTTATTACAGCCCCGAGCAAGCTCTCCTTCATACGCCCACCCCCGTGAATCTTCTCATTGCTGCGTTGTACAGGAGAGTCATCGCGAGAGCGGTTGCGGCAACAGCGACAGCTTGAAGTCCTACTGCTTGCGCAAGGGACAGACGAATACCGGCAAGCTCGTATTCTCCTCCATATACCCTGGCAGGAAGATAGGTAATAAACTGGAAGGGCAGGAAGAACAGAATCTTCTGCAGAACCTCCGGGAAAAAGGACAGCGGAATGAATACCCCCGCGCAAATATCCTTCAGCAACAGGAAGACCCGGCGGATCCCTTCTGCCCTGACGAGCCAGAAGGCCGTCAGCCCGACGCAATAATTGACCATAAAGTTCATCAGGAAGCTGAACATAATCGAAAGAAGCGCCCATCCTGGTGCCGCAGGCTGCAGATTCACGCCAAAGACAAAGATGAACAGCAAGAGCACCGGCAGCACTTCAACCCATATGGCCAGCGAGCGATGACCGATCTTCTGAGCGAGCGCAAACAGCCAATGCGGCAGCGGCCTCAGGGCGAAGGTGACGAACTTCCCGCTTCGCACGAGCATCTGCAGGTTCCAATCCGCGAAATCAAACGAAATATAATGAATGAGGCTCGCCACGCCGTAATAGGTAAGCATTTGTTGATACGTCAATCCGTTTATCGTATCATGCCCCTGATAGACGGCCTTCCAAATAAAGACCTGTACGAGGAACATTACCGGACCAACCAGGAGCGAAGCCGCCATATGCGACCGGAACGCCGCCCACTCCTTATAGGTAGCGAATCCGATCGCGGAAATGACGGCGGTCAGCCGCTTCACAGCCAGCCGGAGCCGATAATGTTCTGCGTACCGTTAATCGACTCCGGACACCAATCCGTATTAGAAGGAACAAAGAAGACCGCGACGGATTGATGCTGCGGGTCCACAAGCAGCTTGCAGCGTCCCGCTCCTTCATGTCCATAGGAGCCAACCGGCAGCCAATCATCGTGACCGGTCAGATTCGCGCCTAGTCCATAGGTGAAATTCTTGATTCGCCCGCCCCAGCAAAAGCCTTCAATCCCGCTGTTCAAGACATTCGTGCTCATCTTCTCGACCGACTTGCGAGATAAGATCTTAACCCCGTCAAGCGTGCCTTTGTTCAACAGCATCTGGCCGAAACGGTATAAATCCGCAAGCGTCGAACTCATGCCGCCGCCTGCTCTTGGAGGACCATAACTGCGGTCTTGCTGCTTGGTATCCCGATTCACCTCTTGCTCATTAATCCAGCATACCTCGTCATGCAGCTCCTGAGGTATAACGAAGAAAGTGCGGTTCATGCCTAGCGGCTGAACAATCTTCTCCATCACGTACTGTTCGAACGGAATTCCGCTCGCGCGCGTTACGATCTCGCCAAGCACGCAAAATCCGGCAGAGGAGTAGCTCCACTCCGCACCAGGTGCCGATAAAGGCTGTCCGGATAATAAAGCCCTGAGCCACTGGCCGCGGCGCTGCTTCTCCAGCTCTTCCGGATCAGTTATGGCAAAGGGACCTTCCGTCTCCGGCTCGAAAGCAAACAGGACATCCCACCAGCCTCTTGGATAAGGTTCCTGGAAGTATCCGACATCGGCATGAAGTCCCGAAGTATGAGTGAGCAGATGCCAGATTTGAATTTTGTCGTACGTAGGGTTCTTGAATTCCTCGATCCACTCCGAGACCGACTGTCTTAGAAACAGCTTCCCCTGCTCCACCAGCTGGAAAATCGCCGTTGCGGTAAACAGCTTGGTCACCGACGCGATTTTGCGGATCGTATCTTCCTTGTACGCCGAATCCGGATCATTATATTTGAGCTGTCCATATGCGCCTTTCGCGAAGACCTTGCCCTTCGCGGAGAGAAGATACGCTGCGCTTTGAATCTGTTCCCGCTTAATCAGCTTCTTGAAATGCTCTTCCAACCGAAGCCGCGCATCCGGATCAAATCCGGTCTCCTGCGGCTGAATTGCTGCATACACGCCCGATGTTGTCATGGGCAGCCCTCCTGTACATGGGATTTATTATTCCAAGCCCGACCATACAATGGCGCGCGGCGTTAAGACGGATTCATTGGTGTATCCTTTATGGCTGGGAGCAAAAAATGCGAATACCAATTCTTCAACCGGGTCCACGTACAAGCCGCAATGACCATAGCCTTCATGCGAGAAGGTGCCTTGGCTAGCCAGGTCATAATGATCCACCGACCAGCCTAGACCGTATTTGAAATCGGTATGGAGATTCCCCCAGCCTCTGCTTGTTAGACCGTTCAAATGATTTGTCGTTTGCAGCTCGATGGATCGTTTAGACAAGACTCGCCTGCCGTTGCCGATACCGCCGTCCAGCATCATCTGACCAAACTTCCACAGATCCTCGAGCGACGAGTATAGACCGTTGCCTGCCACGTTGGGCATTTCGGCTGTCCGCTCGCGCGGATTATATATCTGGTTTTTCTCCCAATCATTCGTACAGCAGACCGAATCCCTCCGCTCCTCGGGCACGCTGAAAAAAGTGCTTGTTAAGCCAAGCGGAGCCAGTATCTCATCTTGTATGTACTGCTCATAGGACTTCCCGGATACCCTGGCGATAACCTCGCCTAAAATCGCGTACCCGCTGGAGCAATAAATCCACTCCTTGCCCGGCATGCGCTGCATAGGTCCGGACAGCACTACCTGCAGCCAGTTGACATGCGGATAAGCCTTCCTTGCTTCTTTGGCCATCCATTCATACCAGGGCAGACCGTAAGGCTCCGTATAAAAGCCGGGATCCCCTTGAATGCCGGATGTATGGGTGAGCAGATGGAATATCGTAATGCCGCGATGCTTATCGTTATCAAGCTCGGGCAAGATCCGGCTGACGGATTCGGTCAGGAAAATTTGACCCCGGTCAATCAGCTGATGAATAGCCACGGCCGTAAAGACTTTCGTAATGGAGTAAATCTTGCGGATAGAATCCGGCAGCAGATCCGCGCTGTTCTCCTCGCTTCGGAGCTTGCCGAGGGACCGGTGGGCAAATACCTTTCCTCTTCTTGCAATAATGTAGCTTGCAGCTTGAATCGTACCGCTAGCAATAATAGAAGAATAATGCTCGTCGAGCCGGCGAAGATTCTCTCTGTCGAAGCCGGCTTCCTCCGGACTTGCGCTCGTCCAGCCTTCATGAAGGTGAATCATGTCTTGCATGCGAACGACCCCTCCCTGTTTTGGAGAATGATGGAAAATGGAAACATATCCCTATTCTAAGGGTACGAATGTTCGTATGTCTATGCATATTTCGCTTATAACGAAAATATATTTTGCGATTTGTTCAAAACCTTGAACTTTTCTAGAGGCATAAAAAAGGCGGAACATAAGCACAAACGTGCCTTGTCCCGCATGCTGCGTTCCCTATAAGTGCTGCTCGGTTACACCGGATTCCGGATCGAAAGTCAGCATCTTTGTCCCAATCTTATCGATAAAGAACCGATCGTGACTGACCGTAATAACCGCACCCGGGAAATGAATTAAAGCCTGCTCCATGACCTGGATGCTCGTTAAATCCAAATGATTCGTTGGTTCGTCCAAGATGATAACGGCCGCGCCGGATAGAAGGCATTTGGCCAGCGCAACCCGTGCTTTCTGCCCGCCCGAGAGGTTGCCGATCATCTTGCTTAAATCCATCTCCGAGAATTGCAGCATGGATAGGAACTTATTCACCTTTTTCCGCGGCGCGTCAAGTCCCAGTCCATACGTGTTCACCGCGTGGCTGACCGAATCCTTCGGATCAAGCTCCTCCCACATCCGGTTGAAATAGGCGTAGCTGACTCCTCTCTCCCAGACGACTTCGCCCGCCTCCGGCTTCTCCTGCCCCGTCAGCGCTTTAATGAGCGTGGATTTCCCGCTCCCGTTAGGGCCTGCAATGACCAAGCGGTCTTCCTTCTGAATATCGAAGCTGATATCCCGGAAGATCTGCCGGCCATCATAGGTCTGGCTGATTTGCTTCACTTCGCATAGCTTGTCCGGGAAGCGCAGCTTCTCGTAAATATCGGTAATGAGAACTTCAACGGGATGCGGCTCGATCCGCTTCTTGTTATCCGCCAGCTTGCGGGAAAGCCGGTCCTTCGAGGATTTCTTGCTGCCGCGGCTGTCAATCGCTTCGGCCTCCATCAGGAGAAGCTCCTCTTCCCATTCGAACTGGCGGTCCAGCTCCTTCTTGCGCATTTTCTTCTTGCGGACATAATCGGTATAATTGCCGTCGTATTCCTGGAAATGATAATTTTCAATCTCGATCGTGCGCGTTACGACCTTGTCGATAAACTGCCGATCATGCGATACCAGTATCATGGCGCCCTTGAACCGGAACAGCCATTGCTCCAGCCATGCGATCCCTTCTATATCCAGATAGTTCGTAGGCTCGTCGAGCAGAACGACATCCGGCATTTGAATCAGCATTTTGGCCAAGGCAGCGCGGTTTCTCCAGCCTCCGGACAACTCGTCAACCGGCTGATGACGCGAATTATCGTTGAATCCCAGCTTTGTAAGCACAGTGTTAATCTCAACGGATACGTTCCAGCCGTCCAGATGCTCCATTTGCTCAAACAGCTCCGCCTGCCTCGACAGAAGCTTGTCCATTTCGCTGTCATCCGTAACCGTGCTCAGCTTCTCTCCGACCTCTTGAAGCTCTCGCTCAATAAGCGCGACCTCCGCAAAGCACATCTCCAGCTCTTGCTGAACGGATAAGCTGCCGCTAAGCTCCGAGAACTGCGAGAAGTACCCGATCTTCACTTGCGGATCGATTTCAACCTTCCCGGACGTCGGCTCGTCTTTTCCCATAATCAGCTTAAATACCGTCGACTTGCCGGCACCGTTCCGTCCAATCAGTCCAACACGCTCTCCTTGACTCAGGCGAAAATAAATATCGCGAAAGATCATGGCGTCTTCATATTTCTTCGTTACGTTCTCCAGCCTAATTACGCTCATCTCTATCATCCTTCCGTTCGTCTAACGATTATAACACTATCGGGCTCATTTCCGGGTATAATGAACAAGTATATGTAGAATGTACGGTGTAGATCAAATGCAGAAGAGGTTGAAGATGACAGCATTCAAAGATTTAAGCAAAGAAATTACGACGGCACTAAATAGCTTGGGCTTTGACACCCCGACAGAAGTGCAGTCGAAGGTCATTCCCATCGCGCTCGCGAAAAAAGATTTGGTCGTCAAATCGCAAACCGGCAGCGGCAAAACGGCCGCATACGGCATTCCGCTCTGCGAGCTCGTGGAATGGAACGAGAATAAGCCCCAGGCATTAATCTTAACGCCAACCCGCGAACTGGCGGTTCAGGTTACGGAAGACATTGCGAATATCGGCCGGTTTAAGCGAATTAAAGCAGCCGCACTTTACGGCAAATCCCCGTTTCATATTCAAAAAGCGGAGCTGAAGCAAAGAACGCATGTGGTGGTTGGGACGCCGGGACGGGTATTCGACCATATCGAGCGCGGTACGCTTGCGCTGGATAAGCTTGCCTATCTCGTCATTGATGAAGCCGACGAAATGCTGAATATGGGGTTTATCGAACAAGTACAAGCGATCATACAAGCCCTGCCGAAGGACCGGGTAACGATGTTATTTTCCGCTACCTTCCCTGAGGATGTTGCCCAGCTGTCGCGCCGGTACATGGACAACCCTGCCCGAATCGAGATCCAGGCAAGCGGGTTAACGACGGCCACCATCGAACATTCCCTTATCGAAGTGAAGGAAGCAGACAAGCTAGCTTTGCTTCAGGATGTGCTCGTTGTGGAAAATCCGGACAGCTGCATCATTTTTTGCCGGACCCAGGAGAATGTCGATAAGCTGTTCCGCGCAATGGCCGAGCAGGACTATCCATGCGACCGCATCCACGGCGGTTTGGAGCAGGAAGAGCGCTTTGAGGTCATGAATGCGTTCAGGAGAGGTCAATTCCGTTACCTGATTGCGACGGACGTGGCGGCGCGAGGTATCGACATTACGAATATCACCCATGTCATCAACTACGATATCCCGCTGGAGAAGGAGAGCTATGTGCATCGTACCGGACGCACGGGCCGTGCCGGCAAGAACGGAACGGCGATTACCTTCCTCGCGCCCAATGACGGCAGACGGCTGGCAGAGATTGAAGACTACATTGGATTCGCCATTCCGAGAGTGAAGGCTCCGTCTGAAGAAGCCGTCGACCTTCGCCGGGAGGATTTCGAACGCAAAATCAACGTCGGAGCGGAGCTAAAAAAAGACCGCCGCGAGCAGCTGAACAAGCAAATTATGAAGCTGAACTTCAATGGCGGGAAGAAAAAGAAATTTAGAGCCGTGGACTTCGTGGGGACTATCGCCAAGCTTGAAGGCGTAACGGCCGACGACATTGGCATTATTACCATTCTCGACCATGTGACCGACGTTGAGATTCTGAACGGCAAAGGGTCGCTTGTGCTAGAGCTGATGAAGAATACGACGGTAAAAGGCAAGCAGTTAAAGGTTCGCCGAGCGAACAAATAGAGGACAACAAAACAGCCGCTTGGCTCTATTCCCATAGAGCCAAGCGGCTGTTTGCTTCCTGCCAACTAGAATACGCGAGGACGGAGCGTCTCTCTCTTTTCCCCGAATACGCGCTGTTCCAGATCTTCCAGTCGGCGCTTGATCATAAAGTAATCAAAGGCTTCCTTGTCCTTCATCAGTTCTTTATGTATGTTCGCCAGATCCGCTTCGAACTTCACGATCAGCTCCTGCATGCGGCTGTAGTCCTTGATGATCTCATCGAGAAACTCGTCCACTTGCTCCTGGTTGTAGCCTCTCATTTTCTTTTCGAATTGCTTAGCATGTATTGTTTGCGCCGTTAATTGGATTCCGTATTGACTCAACTCGCTCATCGTATAAATGCTCCTCTCAGACTTCAATAAATCGAATGACACCTAATCTATATAATACGACGAATTTCGACTTTCTGCAAAGCAATGGCTTCCAGCAACAAAAAAGAACCGCTTAACGCCCATGAGCGCCAAGCAGTCCCGGATAAGTTCATTTAGGATTATTTCAGATAAAATACTTCTCTCATCGGCCGGATCGGTTCCGCTTCCCGGAAGTCGAAGGAGCCCTCCACCATTTGCGAGGTAATCGCGTTCCAACGGTTGCATGGCTCGCTCTCGGCGATAATGCCGAACGCCTTCTCTACATCGTCGCATTCGAAGCAGTAGAAAAATTGGTTGCCATTCTGAAAGATCGAATAATTCCGGAAGCCCGCCCTCGTATGCTCTGCCATAATCTCCGGCCAAGGCGCCAGATGCATCGCTACATATTCCTCAAGCATTTCCTCTTTGATTTTCCAGGTCCATGCGAATTTATTGCTGTTCTCCAAGTGCATCCTCTCCTTCATGCGTTCTTATTGCCCATTTGTGAAGACGTTTACATTTGTACGGACAAGGTTCAATATATGTCATCCATGTCATGGTGTAAAGAGAAGATTTTTCTCCCGATATTCCTTGCGATCTGCGGGCATTCTAAACTCGCCACAGGATGTAGGCGCCATTCTATCGCAGGGAGGAATTCCGATTATGTCGCATAATAAACGACGGTCTTTCCAAGGTAAAATGCATGCACTGCAGTTCAACTCTTTAGAAGCTGAAAATAATGTGGCGGGCTCAACGGACCGGAACCGCAACCAGAAAGGCCATGTTCCAAACAGCCCTTCGACAGGCTAGACTCCGCTTGAAGCCAAATTGGCCGGAACTCCAGGGTTCCGGCCAATCCATTTATTCCAGATAATCAAGCATCTCGCTCCAATTGCTCCTGCCGTAGTAATCCTCTGCAGCAGTCAGCTTGGGAATCCAAGTTATTGAACTTCGGGCGCCTGCCTTCAGCAGCTTAACCTCCGCAGATCCTTGTCCCGCCTGAATATAAGCCAGCAGCCCGTTCTTCATGATTGTTGGAGCATAGTCTCCGTAACCGTCAATGGCCCTGGTCAAGTTTTTATGCCGTCCGGTACGAAGATCCACTCTTGTCAATACAGGCAGCGTTCTCTCCTCTTCGTCGCTTGACCATGCCGCTTCTTTTCTCCGGGATACAATTAGCGCGTCTTCGCGATCCCAGGCAAAATCATTATCCGCATAACCGGCTGGGGTGACAACATGCTTGGTTAAGGCAGCAATATCCTCCAGGATAGTGAGCTTCTTGTTTAAAGACGCATCTCTGCCCGTCCCATCGACGAAAGCAAGCTTATTGCTTGCCGGAGCCCACTGAAACCAATCCGTATAGCCTAACATCTCTCCCGCTTTAACAAAGCTCCTGCCATCCGAGGACAGCAGAATTAGCGCATTGGCATCGGAGGACAAAGATGCCGTCGGTTTCGCGATAAAAGCAATCCAGCTGCCGTCAGGCGACCATTTGAACGGGCTTGTCTGAATGGCGAAGAAATCATCCGATTGGCCAGGCAGGCGGTAGAACAGCTGCTTGGTCCAGGCTGCTGATGGACCGCCTGGCTTTAGGACATAGAGTTCAATGGGGTCCCACCCGCCTTCGGGCCGCAGTTCGGGCGCCGTAGATACAAGCAGCCCGCTGCCATCCGGCAGCCAGGAGAACTCTCCGGCATTATCCATGATCTGCTCCTGCGAATGATCATTTGGCCGGTCCGCCGACATGACGCTGAGCATTCTTCCGGACAGAATCGCCAGACGATGGCCGCCCGGAGCCCATTTCACATTGGAGCCCTCTCCGAGCTTGCGCATACCGCCGGTTGCCGCTTCGTACGTCCAAACCTCAGGGCGGTTCTCTCCTCGCAGGAAAGTCATCCATTTCCCGTCATCCGACCATTGCGGACTCCGGATGTACTCTTGTTTCGTCAGCGGCTTTTGAACCTCTTTCACAGCCAGCCACAGATTATTGTTTCGGATAAATCCCGCCTGCAGCGCATCCAGCTCCCCTTCTGCCGCTGCTCCGGTTGCCATAACCATCTGTACGCCGACAGCTGCAGCGATAATCAATCCCGCGAGCCGTTTCCTCATGGTTGCACCTCCTTGTGGCTGTCTTGCAATTGCCTCGATTTTAACGCGATTTCCTCCGGCATTTTCTTGGACATGCTAGGTACATCGCGGTGTTTGTATTCGATAAGCTCGGAAGAATAGACGGATACGAAGACGCGTCCGCTGCCGGCAAAAGCCCGAATCAGAATCGGCTGATTATACTGATTCTGAAATACGAAATCCGGCCCGTCCCAGCTGACCGTGGCATCGCGTCCCGGCATCACGTACGGAACATGGCGGCTGTGCGAATACCGCTGAACGATCTTTAGTCCTGCGCTGTCAATCGCATTGTACAACGTCGAGGAGACTTGGCAGATGCCGCCTCCAACTCCTTCCGACAGCTCTCCCCGGACGATAACCGGAGCACTCAAATACCCCTTCTCCATGGTTCGCTGTCCAACCGTCCGGTTAAAGGAGAAGGTCTCTCCGGGAAATACGACGGCATTGGATATCGCTTTGGCAGCCAGAGAGATGTTATGCGAGCGGTTCTTATTGTTGCTGTTGTAATAAGTGACATAATGGCCAATCGCTTTCTCCTTAATGCTGGCCAGCAGTTCGCTGTCCACCTTCGCATGCACTGGCGTGAGAGGAACATCGATCGCGGATGGCTCATTATTGAAGAAATAACCGTAGAACTGCGCAGCAAATCGATCGCGGTCAAGCTGATACCCCGGCTTCTCAGCCACAATATGGCCCCGGTCACCGATATAGGCATTCACGGGAGGATTGTTGATATGCTTTTCCAGCTTGGACTGCAGCTTGTTAAATTTCCCTATATCCAGAAACGAGGTCCCCGGAAGACCGTATTCCTGCCGTTTAATGCGGGCAAGCGGTTGTCCGCGGTGCTCAATGGTTAATTCCTCTGAACCTGCAGGCGTCTGCTCAGGCTGCGATGGCGGTTGTACTGGCTGCTGCAATAAGATAGCAAGGCCAGCTATCCAGATTCCGTTTAATCCCATTCCTCACTTCTCCTATCGTCACATAAGCGCCATTACACCCGAGAATAATAATGGACAAGGGATAGTATGGTTCGCAGACGCTTGAATTATTTTGAAACAGGAGGAAATTATGCTTTTTATGCGATTTACCCGTTGGATGGCTTGCGGAATCTTCATGGTATTGCTCGTCCTGGCATCGATGCCCGGGAATGCCGTTTACGCGAAATCTAGTCATGGCGAGAGCCGATCGGCTGCCAGCCTGCTGTTGTCCGTAAGAACAAGTCCCTCCGCTCTCTTCGAGGACCATATCGTAATTAACGATTCCGATTTCGTGAACGCCGTTAATTCACCAAGTTGGCAGGCATCCGACGAGACACCGCGATTGACCGATCTGTATATTTCCCGGGAAGCATCCACGTCCCTTCTTCTTCGCGTGGATTCCAGCGGCCGGTTATGGGACGACAATCGGAGGAAGCTGCTAATCCTTCCTGCAAAAGCAGAGGCTAAGCTGAATCAGGCGGCCGCTGCTTTGCGCGAGCGCCATTACGGCAAGCTGCTCGATTGGCAGGAGGCCGAGAAGCTGTTCTCCCGCAAGGCCATTTTTGTCATCAAGGATATGGAAACCGGCTTGTCCTTCCGGGTACAGCGAAGAGCAGGTCATGATCATGCCGATGTTCAGCCGGTAACCAAGGCAGATACGGAAATTATGAAGCAAATTTACAACAAGGGCTGGACCTGGGACCGGAAAGCCGTTATTGCGGAAAAGGACGGTAAGCAGATCGCGGCTTCCATGAACGGAATGCCGCATGGCGGAGACGGAATACCGGAGAACGGATTTTCGGGGCATTTTTGCGTGCATTTCCTTAACAGCTCCACCCATAAATCCGATGCACCGGATCTGCCGCATCAGCTTATGGTCCATAAAGCAGCCGGGATGCTGCGTCCTTATTTTGCCGACTCTTCGCCTTACCGGCTCGGGCAGAGCTTGATCGAAGCGCTCCATCATGAAGATCCCGAGATGGTCCGGCTATTGACCGAAGGGCTGTCCAGTGAGCAGTCTGTGGCGTTATTGCAACAGAAACAGGATTGGCGCTCCATTCGCAAAAAGGATGGCCGCGAGCTTCCCGGTCAGGAATCATTGTTGTCAGAGATTCAGCTGGAAGCGGAAATTCTGCATGCGACCCGGGGCAAAAGGCTGCTTCAATTCCACTCCCAGTTCGTTCGAACAAGTCCGGTCAGCCCTTGGGAGATGAAAGAATTAACAATCTCTTGATCAAATAAACAAATAAACAACGTCCGCTCCCTTCTTGGCCGAAGGTGACAGACGTTGTTTTTGTTTTTGTATCTTAGAAGGGGCCATTTACGGAAGCCCCGTGCATATTGGGATTAGCCATATTCGGGCTTACCATGTTTGGGCTAACTGCGTTTGGTTGAGCATTAGGCTGTGCTTGGGAAAGCGATTGAGTAGACGGCATATCCATGTACGTTTTGTGGCAATACATATTAGAAATACGCGGAATAACAACAGTCTCGCCATGCTTCAGCGATTTTGGATTCGCAATGTGCAGATTAGCTTCTTCCAGGAGCGAGCCCGGAATATTGTACGCATGAGCGATTTGCTCCATCGTATCCCCTGTCTGCACTTGATGATGAGCGTAGTAGTAGTTGCGGTCGTCTTCCCGGATGAATGGGAAGAAGAACGGCGAGAAGAAGAAAAACGGGTACAGGAAACGCCCAGGGAAGAAAGGATGCGGGAATGGCCGGAATGGTGGGCGGAAGCCTCCGCCAAAACCTCCGCCTCCAAAGCCGCCTCCAAAAGGAACAAAGCCACGATTATCCATCATTTTACCTCCGTTACATAGTCATTTGACTATATAACTTATTGAATCTTGGGCCAAAAGGTTCCTAGCTTCCGTTTTAAGTTAACTATAGCTTCTTATAGTCTCGTTTCATAATATTCATAACCAGACTCGCCCACTTTGGATTGGCCGGGCAATACTTGCTCGCTACCTTATCTATTGTCGTGAAGCCTTTATTAATATAATTCCTTGCCAGCAGCTGGCCGAATTTGCGGACGCTGTCTCCCTTCGTTGCGAAGGAAAATGCTTTATTGTACTTATCGCTGTCTATCGCGTTAAGCCCAAACAGATTGTTCTTCTTCTTGGCAAGCGTACTCTTGCCGTTGCCGCTCTCCAGCTTCATAACGGCGATTGTAAAATAGGCATTGATGCCGTATTCCTCTTCAATATCGAGGATGGCTTTCTCCAATCCATGGTTGGCCAGAGCCGTTTTCTCAAACAACTTCGCTATATGCTCTTCGGTAAGGCCCGATTCCGATTCCACCGCGGATGACGGCCTCTCCGGCTTCGACGGCAATTCTAGAACGGGTTTAATCTCCAAGGTATCGTTAAGCGGCGCTTCGACCGCGATTGTTTTCGCTTTTGCCAGAGATTGCGCTTTAACTTCACCAACGGATTTGGCTGTTGCCGTCTCTTTTCCTTCAACCCGTTCCGCGTAACGCCCATGGACAAACCCTTGACCGCTTAGTGCAAGCCATCCATTATCCGTTGTATGATCCACCTTGACGGTGTCGCCTTGCTTCAGAACTTGAATAATATTGGAGTTTGCATCCGGCTGTTCGCGGACGTTGAGGTAATACGCGGTTACTTCATATGTATGTACAGGCGGTTCTTCCACAGAGGCAGGCGCGATCGCACTATGTACTTCGGGGATGGTACTAGGCTCAGGCTCCGGCAGAATGGCTTCCTGCCTCTCCGACTGGTTGAGACCGGCGGCTTCCGGCAGTTGCGGAGTGAACAGCTGCAAGGCTTCACTCGCCACGATATTGCCTTCGTCAATAGTCAGATGAGCGGATGATAAATCATGCGTAACTTCGGCAGATACTTTATTTGAAGGTAAAAAACGCGTGCCCAAGGTCATGAACAAAGCTATACAAAGTACATATAAGAGCACTTGACGATTTAATTTTGTATGCATCGTTACACCTCTTCCCTCGTTTTTGTAAATCAGACATACCTGCTGTGGTATAGGTTAGATTGTACATAGGAGGATTTGAAAAACGTGTCATATATCCTGCGCGGCTCACTTGTTTCTTTGTCGGAGATTAGGGCTAAATTTTGACCGAAAAAGCGGATTTTGAACAAATGCCGTCCGTTTGGATCGGTTCATCCAATACCTGCACGAAAAAGCAGCACGTAAATGACCCCATACGTGAAAATTAGTTAAATAAAAACAAAAGAACCGCACGGATGTGCGGTTCACTAGCTGTATTTGTACTATTCTTCCGATATTTGAGGCCCTGAATAGGACTTAAGATACTGCTCAATCTGTTCAATCGACCAGGATGGCCCCTGAAGGAGTCTGCCGCTCCGCGTTTCCTCGAGAAGCTCAAGCAGCCACTCCTTCTCCGTCTCCCCAAATTTCTTGATCCCTTTGATCATCATTTGCGAGCCGTTCGGGATATAAGGGCCTTTGAATTCCAGGACGGCTTCCATCCGCTTGATCCGATCCTCGCAAGCCGCGAGCTGCTTCAGCAGCAGCTGCTCAACCTGCTCCTGATCCCCGTAACGGATAAACGGCAAGGTAAGAAATACGGGATGCTGCGGATAAGAAACCTGGCTGAGCTGATCATACAACAGCTTATCGAAGGCAGCCTTCCCTTTTTCCGTAACCCGGTAGATCGTTTTGTCCGGACGGTTATCACCGGGTACCGCAACAATCTCGGCGGCTTCAATCAGCTCATGATCACGAAGCTGATCCACCGCATAATACAAGGAACCGTCACGCAGCTTGAAGCATTCATTCCAATTCCGTTGTTTAATCGTCTGCCTGATGTCATAAGGATGTCTCTCTCTCTCCATAAGAAGCCCAAGAATTAACAGCTTCATCGACATCTCGCTTATCTCCCCGAATAAGATGGCTTGACAGTTTCATCGGAAGCTGGAGCCTGCTTTGGCGCCGGAGCGGTTTGAAGCCTTGCGCGGCCCATCAGAATGGCGAATACTAACGCCAGCACGGGCAGCAGCAAGCTCCATTGGAACAGGAACAGAATGGAATCCGACAGCTTGCCGAGCAGCTGCGTTACGAAATCCGCGGGCAATCCCATTTTGGCTTGAACCGCAGGATCAAGCAGAGCCTGACCGCCTTTGATTTGATCTGCCATATCCGGGTTAATGCCCGGAATCTCGGTCAGCGAGTTCTGGAAATGCGACTTCTGCATCGTGCCGAATACGGTAATGCCAAGGGCGGAGCCAATCGTGCGGAAGAAGGTAATAAGCGACGATGCCGAGCCCTTGTATTGCGGAGGCACGGAGTTTAAGGTCGAGATGTTGAGCAAAGAGAACGATACGCCAATCCCCAGGCCAACAATGACCATAAATACCGTAATCAGTCCGCGGCTTGAGGAGGTATCCATCACATAGCCGAGCAGGAACGTACCCACAATCAGAACAATGGACGAAATGATCATCACGTCGCGGAACCGGAATTTGTTAGCTACCCGTCCGCCAACCTGCGAGCTGACTACAACGCCAAGCATCATAGGCGTAAGCACCGTGCTTGTGCTTGTTGCCGATAAATGGAATACGCCTTGCATGAACAGCGGAATATAAGTGGCAACGGCAATCATTATGCCGCCATACATTAAGCTGATCATCATGCTGCTCGTGAAGAGCTGCTTCTTGAACAGGTTAAGCGGGATAATCGGATCCTTGGCTACCTTCTCGACAAAGAGGAAGACAACAGCGAGAATGCCTGCGCCGGCAAGCAACGAGATAGTCTTCGCCGAATCCCAAGCCCAGCCGTCTGTTCCGCCAAGCTCAAGACCAAACATAAGCGAGAGCACCGCAGCCATCAGAATAATGATGCCGGCCCAGTCAATCACTTGCTTCCGGTGATTTTTCGATTCCTGATAACCTCTCATAATAAAGATCAGGGACAGGATGCCAATCGGTACGTTAATGTAGAAAATCCAGCGCCAGCTGATGTTGTCCGTAATCGCTCCGCCCATAATCGGACCAAATACGCTCGAGATCCCAAATACGGCGCCGAAAAGCCCCATCATCTTGCCGCGTTTCTCGGCCGGGAACAGGTCGAAGATGATCGTAAAGACGATTGGCATGATCGCGCCGCCGCCAATACCTTGAATCGCGCGGTAAATAATAAGCTGGGTCATATCTGTAGCGGTGCCGCACAGGATAGAACCAATTAGGAAAAAGATTAAGCCTGAAATAAAGAAACGTTTGCGCCCGTACATATCGGACAGCTTGCCAAAAATCGGCGTAGCCACAACCATGGCAATCATATAAGCGGAATAAACCCATACGAATTTATCCATTCCGCCCAGCTTCTCAATGATCTTGGCCATGGCCGTCGATACGATCGTCTGGTCCAACGCAGACATAAACAAACCAAGCAAGAGTCCCGCTATAACCAATTTGACGCTGCTTTTATTCGTGTCCATAAGAACTTCCCTTCTCTAGTCATTTGTCCGTACTCAAATTTGAATACCCTAGATTATTATACTCAAATTTGAGTGATGATCAATCCTAAAATGATAAATTTATTATGAAGTGATCTGGTGTATAATGGCACAGAGAATATTTAATAAGGTGGGATATGTACATATGTCTTATTTATCGTTAAGTACGTGGAGCCTTCACCGCAATCTTGGTCCGCTTCGCTGGACCGTCTGGAATGAAGAAACCGGCGTACAGGATACATCCGTTCAAGAACAGCCGTTGCTCCATTCCTTGCTCGAGCTTCCTGCAGAAGCCGCCAAACGCGGTTATCAGGCCGTTGAAATTTGCCACTTTCATTTCCCTTCAACGGATTCTTCCTATTTGAAACAGGTTAAGCAGGCTTTTGAGCAGGCAGGCTTGTCCTTCGATACGCTGCTGCTTGATTATGGCGATATTACTTCATCTAATGAAGTGCGGGTGTCGGCCGATCTGGCGTTGATCCGGGAATGGATTGATATTGCCTCCCAAAGCGGCGCCAAGCAGATTCGGGTCGTTGCCGGAGAAGCTTCTCCTTCCGATGAAGAAGCCATCTCGCTTTCCGCGGCAAGATTGTCGGAGCTCTCGGAATATGGCCGGACCGTTGGCGTCAAGGTTATAACCGAAAACTTCAAAGCGCTTACTTCCACGGGAGCCAGCTGCATGAAGCTGCTCGGAGCTTGGGGAGAGCATGCGGCAACCATCACGGACTTTGGCAATTTCCGCGGCGCTCTTAAGTATGAGGAGATCGCCCTTACTACGCCTCTAAGCGTATCCGTCCATGTGAAGCCTCAATATGATGAGAACGGTTATCCGGATGAAGCCGAGCTTCGCAGATGTTTGGACACCGTTTCCTCGGCCGGATTTAACGGCGCTTTTGTTCTGATCTACGACGGGCCGGGCGATATGTGGGAAGGCATGGAACGCGTGAAACGGATTGCTTCTGCTTATATCTCTTCATAAAATAGGAATCGCTAACAAGGCCGCCTCGCAATGAGGCGGCCTTGTGTCGTTCATCCGAAATTATGAAATAACCTTTTCATTTTCCGAGAAATACTTGTTATTTTGCTTTCGGAATAAATAATGGCAGTAATCCATCATCGTTTGATCGGAGACCAGGTGCTGCGGCTTCAGAAGATTATGCTTGAAGATATGTCGGCCCGGCGCGCTGTTGGCCTCAAATATCCATACCCGGCCATCCCGGTCAACCCCGAGATCGATGCCCAGATCCCCCAGCTCATGTCCGTATCCCTTCTCCAGCACATAGCCGATTCGCATGGACAACGCCGCTATCTTCTCCTCTATTCCCGCTGCCTGCTGCTGGAATACCTCGTTTAATACATACGAACCCGTCTTGATCCAGCCGCCATGCGTCGTGATTTTACTCGGATGATTAATATTGGCTCCAATTGCCGTGACGACCCATTCGTTCTTTCCGTCCTTGTTGAGCTGGATGCGAAGATCAAAGAAATCGGGTCCGTAACGCATCAGCTCCACGCCTTGCTGGACGAGATAAGAAGACAGCTTCTGAACATGATTCTGAAGCAGAAGTGAAAGGGTTGCATAGGACTTCCGGATTTGGGTATTCCCGAACACCGCTTCGCAATAATACGGCGTTTCTCCCGTTGTCCGGCTGATTTTATAAATCCCCTGTCCCCCGCTCCCTTTTAGCGGTTTGAGGAAGACCGATGGCGTCATCGCGAGCAGCTCTTCAATCTGATCGGCGGATGGTGAAATATAAGAAAGCGGCAAGTAGGCTTTGAGCTGCGTATCATTGGAAATAAACGCATACATGTCGCCTTTATCGAAGTAATTATGGTTAAAGATCGTACTGCCCGCTTTGCGAAGATATTTGAAAAACCGTTTATATAAAGCGGTCTGATAGATTTTTCTCGATTTAATCTGATTGTAGATGACATTCGGGAAAGGAGCTGCCGCTTTGCGCCATTTTAAGCTCTTTCCTTTTCGGACAAGGAAGGTTCCTCTCACCTTATAGCTCTTCCAGCCAATAGCGGCAGGATTGAATTTATAGAGCAGCATTGGATATTTGGAGGTATGCGAACGGAGAAAATGATTGCTGATCCCCTCAAACTTGCTGCTGTTTAATACGACCCCAACAACCGGTCCCAGACGAATCGCTTGTTCCTGATAATAAGCGTACAGCTTGCAGGGCTTTGGAATGGAGAGCCGGCTATAGAGCTGCTTGGATAAAATGATTTTGGGCTGCGGGCTCTGAAGCGGTCTAGCGCTTGCTTGGACCGTGAGATGACCGACATTTATGGCAACGATCGTTGAGGGCGCTAATCTCCAGGCTTCCATCAGACTGCTGCTGACCGCGGCCTGATCTTTGCGCAGCTTGCCGCTATACGTAACTTCTACAAGAGCTTCTTGGTACACAAAGAGATCCCCCTCTATCCTGCTCCTACAAAATATGGGGCGGATGTCACGGGGAACACGGGCAACAGCCCATCCTCCAAAAACAAACGCAGCATTCCCCCTATGGAGAATGCTGCGACTCAGGTATAATCTAGGCTTTCATCCCGGAAGAATGAGCTGCAATAATGCGGTCGATATACTCATTCCAGGCTTCATCCTCCGTGCATTTGTCCGGATGGGCTTCGAACCATTCGACCGTCCGTTTAATCCCTTCAGCGAACGGGACCGTTGCCGCGAATTCCGGCACGAACTTCTTGATCTTGCTGTTGTCAAACACGCCGCTGACGGCTTTATCGCCAAGAAGACCGCCTTCCAGATCGGGATCATGGGAGATAAGGAAGTCCGAGGAAATATGTACAAGGCTGGGCTCCACGCCGGCTGCGGCTCCAATCGCTTCATAGATCTGATTCCAGGTCAACACCTCGTCGGAAGTGATATGATAGGCCTCGCCAATCGCGGCCTGCTGGCCAAGCAGTCCCACAAAGCCTTTTGCAAAATCGGAATTATGCGTCATTGTCCATAAGGATAAGCCGTCGCCATGAACAATAATCGGCTTGCCTTTGCGCATGCGCGCAACAAGCGACCACGGATGAGGCCAGCTGTTCATGGAGGCCGGTATCATCGTATCTCCATACGTGAACGACGGGCGGACAATCGTAACCGGGAAGCCGGAATCAGCATGCTCTTTCATCAAGAGCTGCTCGCAGGCGATTTTGTCCCGGGAATATTGCCAATACGGATTCTCGAGCGGCGTTGCTTGCTCGGTTATGATATAATGCTTCAGCGGCTTCTGGTAGGCAGAGGCCGAGCTGATGAAAATGTACTGTTTCGTACGGCCTCCAAACAATGCAATATCCGTCTGTACATGCTCTGGCGTAAAGGCGATCCAGTCGACTACGACATCAAATTCATAGCCTTCCAGCGCCGCTGCCGCGGACTTGGGATCACGGATATCGCCAACGATAATCCGGGCACCCTCCGGCACAAAGCCGTCCCGGTTGCCCCGGTTGAACAAGTAGAGATTAATGCCTTTCTCTACCGCAAGCTTCGATACCGCCTGACTGATTAAGCCGGTTCCACCGATAAACAATACATTCATCTGGTCATCGCTCCTAAAATGAATTTCCACCCGCATTCACTTTCAATTACTAGTTTAAAGCTTGAAAGCGACAGGAGCAACGTTTACGGTATAATAGAGAAATAGAACAATAGAATAGGAGATAGAAGATGGACATTATACAACTCCCATTAACCCAAATTGACGAAGATACGGACCAGCCCCGCTACCAGTTTGACGAGGAAGCGTTGGTTGAGCTGATGCGAAATATCGAGGAAATTGGTCTGCTCTCCCCTATCAAGGTAAGAACCATAGATGGAGGAAGATACAAGATCATTTACGGCAACCGCCGTTATAAAGCATGCAAACGCCTCGGTCTTGCCACTATTCCATGCATCGTTACGAATATGACCGACGAGCAGGAAATCTATTTGGAGCAAATCGCGGAGAATCTTACCCGCCAAGGCTTCTCGCCGATTGAAGAAGCCGAGGCT
This sequence comes from Paenibacillus glycanilyticus, assembly GCF_023715145.1. Lineage (GTDB taxonomy): Bacteria > Bacillota > Bacilli > Paenibacillales > Paenibacillaceae > Pristimantibacillus > Pristimantibacillus glycanilyticus_A. The sequence goes on from NZ_JAMBNP010000004.1 coordinate 520,293, forward strand.
TTCAATAAGCTGATGACAGACCCGAAATTCAGCCGTTCGGTTAAATTCCTGGCCAGCAAATTCGGCAAGCCGGAAACTTACATAAAGAACAAATGCGAGCTTCTGAAATTTGGCTCTTCCGTTCGGAAGCTCATTATTGGCGGCACCGAAATCCGCAAGGACCGCTTAACCGAGGATCAGCTTCTTCCTCTGAAGGATCTGCCGATGGAGCATCGGGATCCGCTTGCCCTTATAATGGCTAAAGACGAAATGCCGCCTTCCGACGTGAAGAAGATTGCCAAGCTGTTCAAGGATAAAGACATCTCTGCTTCCACCAAGGACAAGCTGCTGTACAAATCCGGTCCCGGCTTGCTGGAAACATGGTCTGTCCAGCAGCATAACAAGGCGGAGAAGGCAAAGCCTGCCGAGCCCAAAGCCCCTAAAGCCGAGAAGGCGCCGAAGGCTTCCGTTTCACCAACAGGAGTAGCAGCTTCGTCCGAGGTTGCCGCAGCTCCTTCGGTAAGCCCCTATGAAGCCATGGACCGGAAGCTGAATCAGCTGCTCGCTGCCTTGCCTGCTTTTACGCCTCTGCCCGATGAATCTGCATTATCCCTGCAAGAGATGGATGCGGAATCTCGCATCGCCTTAATCCGCCGGATGGAGGCTTTATTAGATCAATTACGCTCTCATACCGAGGAATGGGATAAGCTCAAAACCATTGCTGCCGCTAATTAGCCGGCAGCTTTTTGTTTGATTTGACCTTTTATCCCCGCCTTATACGCGGTCCGGATCCTGGCCCTTCGTTTCTCGTCCAAAGAACAACACCGTCAGCGCGCCAATAACAATCGCAATAAAGAACACAACAAATACGGATGTAAGAGACGTTCCGTTATCAATCAGCAATCCGACCAGGTACGGACCGATTATGCCGCCGATACGACCGAATGCCGCGGCAAATCCAACTCCCGTAGACCGCACGCTAGTTGGATACAACTCGGGTGTATAAGCATACATGGCCCCCCATGCTCCCAAATTGAAGAAGGACAGAAAGATGCCCGCCGTCAGCAGCATTCCGGCTGTTCCGGCATTGCCGAACCAGATGGCACATATCGCCGTCATCAGCAGATATACGCCTAGAACCGCTTTCCGTCCGACTCTTTCTATCAAGTAAGCGGCCGTAAAATAACCCGGCAGCTGGGCCAGCGTTATGATCAGCACATATTGAAAGCTCTTTACGAGGGTGAACCCCTTCATCACCATAACCGTTGGCAGCCATAGAAACATGCCGTAGTAGGAAAATACAACGGTGAACCATAGAATCCACAACGTAATCGTCGCCCGTTGATATTGTCCGGACCAGATGGAGGACATCCGTTCGCCGAAGCTAAGCTTCCTCTTGTCCGCCTGCTCCTTGTAGCGTGGAGAATCATCGATTGCCTTTCTGAGAAATAAGGCATATACCGCGGGCAAAGCCCCGATAACCAGAGCCATTCTCCAACCGTAATGCGGAATAAAGAAATAAGAGATCAGAGCTGCCAGAATCCAGCCTCCTGCCCAAAAGCTTTCCAGCAGCACGATTGCTTTCCCTCTTACCTTCACCGGTACCGATTCGGATACCAAAGTTGAAGCAACCGGAAGCTCCCCTCCAAGACCAAACCCCGCAAAGAAACGAAGAACAGCCAGAACAAACAGATTAGGTGCAAGAGCAGACAAACCGCTCGCTACGGAAAACAGGATCAGTGTCCACAAGAGTACAGCCTTCCTGCCGTATTTATCTGCCAAGGAGCCGGATACGGCAGCTCCAAATGCCATCCCGGTAGAGTTAATCGCGGCAAGAAGACCAATCTGCTGCGGATGAAGGTTCCAGTCTACGCTCAAGGCCGCTGCGATAAAAGAGACCAGCCCTACGTCCATGGCATCAAACAGCCAGCTGAATCCGGCGCTTAACAGCAGCTTCCGGTTCTTTGGTTCACGGAATAACGAAGTCTCGTTCATGTGGACATTGCCTCCAGCTTCAGCCTTATCGTTATTTACAATTTGCCCTGGAATGAATGCCATTATGTAACAGGTATGCCGAATGGGACAATGCTTCATCGCAATAGGATGAGAAGTGGAGTATAAAACAGGCTGGAGGAGCAGGTATGGGAAATAAGCAGAGGTTTGTTATGGTCGTTATTCCAATGTCGGAGATAAAAAAATTCATCCTGATCGATGTTGTTATAAGCACAGCCGCCTACTATGCCTTGGTTATTCCTTTTCATTCCATTGTGGCGGCTACTGCCGGAAGCATGACCTTGCCCGTGGTGATCCGGCGGACGTTAAAGCATCGCGGCAGACGGTAGCTGGACGGCTAGGATCAGCTGTTCAGCCACCGGGCAAGCGTATGGCGAAGCAAATAGACAAAGTTGCTATTCTGCCGCAGCACCTCCCGGAAGCGGTCCGGATAATCGGTAAAGATCCCGTCTACCCCCCAGGTCAACGCGCGGTCCATGTTTAATTGATAATTAACGGTATAGGGATAGATACGAAGGCCGGACTTCTGAACCTTATGAACATAAGCAGCATTGATCTTTGGAAAATTAGGGCTGACCCCTTTTGCGTATTTTTTGATTTTGCGTAATGAGGCATCGCTAATCCGGGCAGGAGTGTTATACCACAACAGCTGGAATAGGACGATTCTTTCATTCATGCGATGGATTTTCTTCAAGCTCTTGGAATCGAAGGACTGGATGACGACATATTCCTCCAAACGGAATTGAGCGATTAACGTCAGCAGCTTTTCTTCCATTCCCGGATTGTATTCCGTGTCTTTAATCTCAAGAATATAATGAGTCTCCCGGCCAAAGGCCGCAAATATATCGTGAAGCGAAGGCACCTGCTGCTTCGCAAATTCATCCCGCGCATACATCGGATGATGTTTGTTGAACCAGGAGCCCGCATCAAGCTGTTTGATTTCTTCTAGCGTCATTCCCCCTACTTTGCCCTTCGCATCGGTCGTGCGGTTAACGGTATTATCATGCATGGCGATGATATGACCGTCCTTCGTCAGTTGAAGATCGATCTCGAGATAATCGGCTCCCGAATCAATTGCACTGCGGTAAGCGGCAAGAGTATGCTCGGGTGCATAACCGGATGCTCCGCGATGGGCAATGACTGCCGAATGCTTCGTAAGCCTCTGGCCTGCGGACACCGTCGGATAATCAGCTAGGGACAAGACAAGAACAAGCACGGCAGCAACAAGCAAGCCGTGCAGCATATAGAAATAAAAGGACGACACTTCTCTCCTTCGCATCGCAGAAAGCCTCCCTTCCGTTGCCCTTAACGTCTCACTGCATTTCCTTTTTTATGCGAAAAAAAGCTGCTTCCGTATTCAAACGGAAAGCAGCTCTCGACTATTTAATAAGTTGCGCCCTGCAAAAACTTGACCCGCTCGCCCATCGGGGGAACTTCATTCCCCTCAACATCGATCTCAATCACGATAGGACCTTTTGATTGGTCGAACCATTCCTTGGCAAGCTCGGGACGGAGCTCCTCCAGCGATTCCGCCTGTGCAAAACGGACGCCAAGCGCTTTGGCGACATCCGCAATGCTTGTCCGCGTTTGCGAGAAATCCTCCAGGCAGCGTTTGTACTGCATCATATGTCCGTGATACACCATACCAAGACGGGCATTGTTGATAACGACAAAAACAATCGGGAGATTGTACTCCTTGGCGGTCAGCACTTCCATGCCGTGCATGAAGAAGCAGCCGTCACCGGTTATGCTGATGACCGGACGGCCTGGCTCCGCAAGCTGAGCGCCCAAAGCGCCGCTAATCCCGGATCCCATGCCGCCAAAGTTAATATTGATATCGAATTCCTGTTTCTCGCGCACCACGAGATTTTGGATCGAGTAAGTCATGAACTCGCCGATGTCCACATAGTAGCGGGCATTGTCCGGAGCAAGCAGATTCAGTTGACGGATTGCGGATCGGGTGTTCCACTCCTCCGTGCCCGGACCGGCTGATTCCAATGAGGCAGCCGCTTCCTTATAACCGCTTGTTATCACCTCGAGCTGCTCCTCATTCACGCCTGAAGTCAGGCGATCGATAAGCTGCCAGACCACAAGCTCAATGTCTCCGTGCACCGGATAATCCGTATCGAAGTTTTTGCCAAGCTCCCGTTTGTCATGGTCGATATGAATGATTCGTTTACCGTTTACCAGACGCTCGTCCCAGCTGCTGGTCGCAGACTCTCCTAGCGCGGAACCAACGATCATCAGCAGATCATGATGTTCGCCGCGCAGATAATCAACCGCCGAGTCATTGCTTGCTAGTCCGTACACCCCTACGGCAAGCGGATGATTCTCAGGGAAAGCGCCTTTGCCGCGAGGCGTTGTGGCAACGTGCCAGCCAGTGAGCTCAGCGAAGCGCAGCATCGTGTCTTTAAATTCCTTGGAGCCATGTCCAAGCAGCAGGGCCCCGCGGCGTCCAGCCTGCTTAATTGCAGCTGCTGCCGCTTCCACCTCGGCGGAATCCGGTTGAACCGGCTGCGTCTGAACAGCGGATAAAACCTCCGGCTCTCCGATGTCGGTCATTTGCATATTAATCGGAATCGTAATATGTACAGGGCCGGGTGTTCCGCTAATAGCCGTATTGTAAGCTTCAGCGAGGATACGAGGCAGCTCCTTAGGATCGGTAACGGTTGTGCTCATCTTGGTGACGGATGCGAAGATGGGATCTGAATTTAGCTCCTGTCCTCCGCCTTTACCGAATTTCGTTGTAGGGATTGCGCCAGTAAGGAAAATAACCGGAAGCTTCTCGCGCCATGCGTTTGCTGCAGGTGTTACCAGATTTGTTGCCCCGGGTCCGCTGGATCCGACGCATACGGATGGAATACCTGTAATTCTTGTATAGGCAGCCGCCATATACCCTGAACTTGACTCATGCTTGGCTACAATGGATGTTAGTTCTGGAAGTTCATGCAAGCAATCATACAATGCATTGATAGAGCCCGCCGGGACTCCGAAAATGTACTTGACCCCTTGACTGACCAAAAATCTTAATCCAGCTTCGATTGCTCTCATCTTATTCTCCTCTGTCTCTTTTTCCTTATTTCATTACGGTAAATTTAAATACAGAGCCTTCGCCTTCCGTTGATTCGAATGATATTTTACCCCCGTGCATTTCAATCAGTTGTTTCGATATCGCAAGGCCAAGGCCTGTACCGTTAATTTGATTATTCACCTGGTAGAACTTCGTGAATATGTTTTTCTGCTTCTCCATCGGAATGCCAATTCCGGTGTCAATCACTTCAATCGTCATCCCGTTTGCTTCCATGTACGCTTTAATCGTGATTTTACCTCTCTGAGGGGTAAATTTAATGGAATTGGAGAGCAGGTTCAGCAGAATCTGCAGAATGCGCTCGCGGTCCGCACGCATGGTTCTGCTCTCGCCGGCGTGAATCTCAACGGCAAGCTCGAGCTTCTTCTTGTTAACTAGTGAATCAACGATATGCGTTGCTTCGCGAATCATATCTTCGAAATCAAATTCCGAATACATAAGCTCGAACTTCCCGTTCTCCATCTTGGCGAAATCAAGCAGCTCATTCACTTGATTCAGCAGGCGTTCGATCGACTTCCCGGCCGTCTCCAGCAGATCGAGCTGAGAATCGTTGAGCTTGCCAAGCACTTCCTTGCGTAAAATATCAACGGTGCCCTTCACCGCCGTAATTGGCGTACGGAGCTCATGGGACAACGTGGCAATGAAATCGCTCTTCAGTTCATTCAAGTATTCGAGCTCTTTCACCAGGCCCTCCAGCTTGAAGTTCGCTTGCTGCAGCTCCATCGAGCGTACATTAACCGAATAGTCCAGATGCTCGGTATGGATCGCGTTCGCCAGCGCGGTTGCGGTTACATCGGCAATCGACTGGCAGAATTCGATCTCGCCCTGCTCGTACTCGCGGCTTTTGTTCATGGTCGGGATAACAACGTCGCCAAACACGCGGTCCTTCGCAACAAGCGGAATGACGAGCAGACTTTTGATATTAAACATCTCGCAAGCCCGGTGATCGGGACGAGGGTCCGCGTAAACATCCGAAATCGCTATCGCTTTTTTCTCCGTGACGACCTCATAGAACAGCTTGTCTTTATCGATGCTCAGCTTGATATCTTCGCGATGCCTGTTCTTCCACTCCTCTTCCGTTACGCTGACCGAGGAGATATGATAAGGCTCAATGGTGCGGTCCTTCTCGTTGTAGAGATGGATGCCCACCTCATCGGAGCCTGTAGCCCGCTTCATGTAATGGAAGCAGGTTTTAAGAACCTCGCGGACGGAGAGCGACTTGGACAAGGCTTTTGTCGCGTCGAGCAGCAGCTGCTGCTTGTCCACGAGATTTTTCGTATTTTCGAACATCTGGATGTTATGAATAGCTACGCTGACCATATTGACGAAAGCTTCCGTTACCTCGATCTGTTCCCGCGTCAAATTCATCGGCTTGCCGAAGTCGTGAACAAATACAACGCCAAAGACGGAGTCGTTCACGATAACCGGAATGCCAAGAATGGATTGAATCTTCATAAGCAGCTTCTTATCATCGTCAATCCGTACATCCAGGCTTGTGTCCCCGATATAGTCGCTTGCCCTTCTCTCCAGAATATCGCGGACGAAGAGGTCCTTCTGCGGGTCGATCAAGAGCTCCGTAATATCGATGGACATCTTATTTCCTTTGTATCCTATGAAAGTGCCGTCAGGCTGCTTGAGGAAAAATCCCACCAGATCCGCCTGGGTAATTTCGCTGGCAATCGCGTCTACGAATACCTGCAAAATATCGGACAGCTCAAACTGCGAGTTGATTACTTTCGTCATCAGAAATAATTTCTTGAAGCTCTTTAATTCCATCATAATTATTCACCTGTCCGTCCGTTTAATAGATCGTGATCTGATTTTTACCGCTTTGTTTGGAACGCAGCAAGGCTCGATCGGCAAAGCCTATTATCTGTTCAAAGGAATAATGATCAGAGCTCTTCGTAACCCCAATGCTGACTGATGCTTTGGCTCCATGTTCCACCAGCGAACCAATTGCAAGCTCGTTCACCGTGCGGATAATTTCCTGCGCGGTTTCGACCGCGCCTTCCTCCTCGTGCAGCAGCACCAGGAACTCGTCCCCGCCGAAACGGAACGCGAGATCGCTCTCCGGCGTGATCGACTGCTGGATGATCTTAGCAATCGCTTTCAGCACTTGATCGCCTACAAGATGGCCAAAGGTATCGTTGATGGTTTTGAAATTATCCATGTCAATCATAAGCATAGCGCCATAATCGGATAAGGTTACCGATGATTCCAGCATGACTTCGTTGAGATACATCCGGTTATACAGGCCGGTTAAGGCATCGGTATTGGCTCTCTCCGACAGCTTCTCCGTGGCGCTTATCAAGCGCTCGAGCTTCTGCTTTTGCCCCAAGGCAAAGCTCACCTTCATCTCGAGCAGATCAAGATCATAAGGCTTGGTCAAATAATCGAAGGCCCCAAGCTGCAGGCCTTGCAAAATATCCTTCTTCTGCACGTTGGCAGACAAGAAGATAATTGGTGTATCAAATCCTTCCCGGCTCATCCACTGCTTGCAGACGTCAAAGCCGGACATATCGGGCATCATAACGTCCAGCAAAATGAGATCAGGTCGAATCTCATCGTACATTGCTAATGCATCAGAGCCGCATTCTGCCGTATGTATGCTGTAATTTAAGGACTTCAAAAATATACGAAGAATTTGTACATTATGCGGTTCATCGTCTACGATGAGTATCTTTTCACGCAATGACATACTCCAACTCTCTTTCCGATTTCATTCACCTAAAGTTAAGGTCCTCAACGTCATTTGCTCATCGATGATGTCAAGAAACAGCTTGACGAGCTGTTCGTCAAACTGCGTATTCGCATTTGTAATTAGCTGCTTCCTTACCTCTTCCACATGCAAGGAGCTGCGGTAAACCCGGGTTGAGGTCATCGCATCGAAAGCATCAGCCAGGCTGACAATGCGGACCAGGAACGGGATTTCATCCCCTTTCAGCCCATCCGGATACCCTCTCCCGTCAATGCGCTCATGATGCCATCTGACGATAGGCAGGATGTCCTTCACCTCCGGCAGATCCTTCAGCAGCTCATAGCCGATAGCCGGATGCTGGCGGATAACGCCAAACTCCTCGTCGGTCAGCCTGCCGGGCTTCATAAGGATAGGATCCGGTATCGCAAGCTTGCCGATATCATGCAGGAGAGCAGCGACCTTCAGGAGCTCGAGCTCCGAAGGGCTGAGGCCAAGCTTTTCTCCAAGCAACAAGGAATAGAAGGCTACATTATAGCAATGGTCCACCGTGAAGCTGTCCTTCATCCGCAGCGTATTAAACAGGCTTTCGTAAGACTGCTCCTTCAAAAACTGCTTGCGGAAATAGATCTTGTCGATGAGCTGATCCATGTGCAGTTTATTAATTCGGCAAATTTGAAGCTCTTCGGGTGTCAATGATCGCTGAGTTTGAAAACAGAGCAGGAGTGTGCCATACGTTGAATTACGATTGATATGGAAGGGATATATGGTGTGGAAAGACGTGTTCTCAAGTGAGATTCCGTCTATCGTGTCATCTTGTCTTAGTGGTCTTCCATCCGGAATACGCTGGAAAAAATCAGCTTGTACAGCTATCTGTTGAAGCTGATTGGTATCGACCTGCAGCATGTTAAAAGAGTACGCTGCAGGCTCCTGTCGCTGTGTATCCTCCATTAGGAATAAGCAAATTTGCTCACAGCCGATCGACTCTTTCAAAAAATGGCCAAGAAGCCCCATTGAATCAAATATGGAGTTTGAGTTAATGACGCTCTTGAAAAATACCGAATTATGCATGCTTCAACCTCTATTTCTCATGAATACATGAAGCTTTAATCCTTATTTCATTCGACATATAGTCTTTTTTTCCTTCATGCATCAAGAAAAAATTGTCGTTTTATGCATATTGGATCTTCGGCGCTATTCTCTAGTCTCTTCCCTCAGCGGTTTTGCATCTGCCGGAATGAGTTTTAGCGGTACGAGCTGGGCTTCAAAGCTTCCTTCGTAATGAAATATCGTCCCCACAAGAGGATTGCTGACATGGACGCAAATCCGAAATTTCTCCATCTCTTCGTCATACCACTCCGTCACGTCGGCTGTTCCTGTGAGCGGCGACGGCCAGGTAAATTGGATCAGACCCTCATAAAAACGCTGGTCCCCGGAACGGATCCGGATTCCCCCGTTGCTTGCAGCCGTAATGTCCAAGTCCACCGCCAAATGCTGCTTTGTTCCTAAATAATCGACGATTCTCTGCCGTTCAGAACTGTAGATCATCGTTGCGTCAAAATGCCGCACCGCCCGCTTAAATTGAAACTTGCGGATCCAGGTTACCGTTTCTCTGCCCAACCCGTCCTTATAGGCATAATTTTCGATTGTAAACGGGATTTGGCTGCCGCCTTGAGGGAACATGATATGACGCGCGGCTCCGATTGCCAAAGGCAAAGCCGCCCACTTGGCGAACCAGATCCGGTCCATCACGCCTTGACCGATGGAGGCCGCTTGATCCTTGCTGCTGAAGCCAAACCGCTCCTGAATGCGCGGATGCAGGTTTTCGAATTCCGGGCCTAGTACTTGCTCGTAGATTGATCTGGTCATGGCTTCAGTTCCCCTTTCTTTCTAATGCAGTTGCCGGCGTTTGGCAGCTCCCGGCATGTCCACATGCCTATCATGCTAAGCCCAAGCATGGCAGCACCCAGGACGAAAGGATTAAAGGGTGCAGCCAATAGAGTCGGCTCCACAACCATGGCACTTGCCGTAAGCGCGATTAATGCAGCCAGCTGCATCCCGTAAAGCCATTTCGACCGGTGATAAAGGAGCAGGAGAAGCCCGAGGAGAATTTCAGCGCCTCCAAGCCATTTCAATGCGAGCAGCTCGGCACCCGGGAACATATTCATGTTCTGCATGATGGCCAGCTCCCCGGCCTCCGGGTATATCCATTTCGGTACAAGACCTTCGTACAGCCAGAGAAAGCCAAGTATCATGATGCTAATGTAATGGACCGCTATCCTCTGTACGCTGACGCACGGGGGAATCTGCTTCTCCAGCCATAGCCGCAGAATATCAAAGCTTAGAGCCGTAGCCCATCCGAATATAGGGCGGAACAGCAGCCGGTCGAACCATTTTCCGACACGTCCGAACCGGGTTGCGTAATCGTATTTGGTAAGAAAAGTGATGGAGTCCTTGTTTGGCCGGTATTGCCAGTAGCCTGCTCCATGACGGATTAATGAAATCGGCTGCTTCGAACCGAAAGCCAGCGTGGACAGGCGGACACCCGTTTCTCTATGAATAGATGATTTCGTGCGTCCGGTTCCGCTAATTCGAAGACCAAAGCCAATTCGGGTCTCATACAGGAAGGCTTGCGGACTATCTTCTGATTGGCGCGGCAAATAGGTGATGCTCGAGAATCGCAAATCCCACTGCTCATGCTTTTCGGCTGACTGGGTATACGACCACAGCTTTTCCATGTCGGTATTGATGTTCAGCTCTACATATATCGGTTTTCGTTTCATCGTGAATCCCGCTCCCTTCCCCTCCATTCTAGGACGGGAGACCGGAACCCGGCAGTTCTAACTTTCGTAGTACCCGGCTCATATCCGCGCATACAAAAAGAACGCTGCCAGATAGCAGCGCTCTTGATCGTGAAGCTATTTAGGAGGCAGCAAGCCTCTTCGCCTGATCTTTTCCACTGCTTCTTTGCGGCTTGTTACACCAAGCTTCTTCAGCATTTTGTTCACTTGATTCTTCAGGGTGCTTTCCGTTTTGAAAAGCTTCTTTTCCATCTGCGGCTGCGTGTAGCCCTGCTCGATCAATTCGAACGCTTCACGCTCGGCAGCGGTAAGCTCCTTCAGCTGCTCTTCCCGCTTTAATCGGGCATAATCCTTCAATAACGCGTCCATGGCTCGCGGATGCTGGCAGGCACTCCGTATGACATGGGGAAGCTCCTTGTAATTCGTCTTTTCCACATAATTAACCGCGCCGGCCGTAAAAGCCTGCATGATGATGGACTCATCCTTCATCGACGTCAGCATGATGATCCTCGCCGGATGGATATCATTCAGTTCAATGGCGGTATAGATGCCTTCCTCATTGTAATCCGTCAGCTGAATATCCAGCAGCACAACGTCAAAGTCCAGCTGGCCCGCCTTCTCAAGCGCTTCTCTGGAGGATGTCGCGGAGCCTGCCACCTCAAGATCCGGCTCGCTGTTCAGATAGGCCGTCATCGCTTGGATCCAGTCCGGATCATCTTCGACGAGAAAGATTTTGATCGTTGTCACCGCATGCTCCTCCTGTTATCCTTGACGGATGCTTTTCGCTGCAAAATGAAAAACAACGGCTGTTCCTTCGTTCACCCGGCTTATCACATCCACCGAGCCCCCGCTCTTTTTCATGACGTTATATACATAGGACAGCCCTAATCCAAAGTTGCTTTGGCGGTTCTTCGTACTAAAGAAAGGTTCAAATACCCGCTCCAGCTGATCAGTTGGTATCCCTCTGCCATTATCCCCGATCGTGAGCTGCACCGATCTTTTTACCCGCTCCAGCCGAATGGACAGAATCCCTTCCGCCTCCATCGCTTCTGCCGCATTCGTAAGCACATTGCCAATTGCTTCCGACAAGTGAACCGGATCTCCGCTGATGACAGGCTCGCAGAGATAATCCGCATGGACCCGAATCCGTTTCTGTTCGAGCAGACCTTGATGGAGGAGCAGACTGCCTTGTACAAGAAGATCCAGCCTGAGAGGCTTCTCAACGAGTACAATATCTTTCATTTGGCTATGAATCCGGTTCACCATGTCAAGCATATGCCCGGAGGCTGCCGATATGATGTCCAGATGAGACAAGGATTCCGGTGAATGCCTAGACAGCTCTCGCTTCAGATTGTCCGAGCTGATGGCGATTTTGCCGATTTCATTCTTGATGGAGTGATTAAGCTGCACCGCGCCCGAGCTTACCGCCTTCATCGTTCCCTCGAGCGGATCCTTCTCAAACCGCAGCTTAACTCCTAATACGCCATAAATAAACGCACAGATGAGAGCAACAGATAACGAATAGATGATAAACAGCGATACATAACGGAAGGCATCCATATCCGGTGCGACTATAGCGGCAACATTAATGAACAAGAGGGCCGCCAATATAGTGGGAACAATAATAATGGTCGCGATCAGACGATTCCTGCGTTTGCGGCTGTTCGTCTCCTTCCATACCGATATAATCAACAGCAGACAAGCTGCGATATAGTAAGGCGCTGCCCAGCCGAGCAATAAACTGAAGTTAATGTCGATCTCCGGCTCAAGCGGTGTTGTCAGCATCATCCACGCCGGAAGAAGCAGCAAAGCCAGCTTCAGATATAGCCTGGTCCTGCTGCTCGGCACCAGCTCTGAGTAAATGATGCTGAATATCAGAATGCCATAAGGGGTCAGAGTATGGTTGAGCAGCTGCTCGATATTCGCCCATTCGTCATACCCATAATTGATGAGTACATCCGTCAAGCCGCCTATTGCGGCTGCGCTTAAGAAAAAGGCTGCCCAGCGGTTCATCTCGCTGCGGGGATTGTTCGCCAGCAAGATAACCGCTGCCGTGAGCAGTGCAAAAAAGTAATAGATCATCCCTTGGTCAGGAAACGGATAAACCCAGGTAAGCAAGCAGCAAGGCTGCCGTATTCACGATGGCATCGGAGTGAGTCCGCTCCATCGCGTGGGAAGCATGAACGCCGGGTCCGATTAATGCCGCGCGAATGTTGCTTCCTCCCCGCAGAGCGGCAGATGCATCGGAGCCGTATTGAGGATAAATATCAACCGCATAAGGCAGCTGGTGCTGCTTGGCCAGCTCAATCAATCTGGAGGTCATCTCATAATCGTAGGGACCCGAGGAATCCTTCGCGCAGATCGATACATCCCGCTCTGTCGTGGACAAATCATCCCCGATCGCCCCCATATCGACCGCAATCAGCTCGGTAATATCGGGTGGCATATAGGAGTTGCCGTGACCAACCTCTTCATAAGTCGAGAAAATAAGCTTAAGCGTCCGCTCCGGCTGCTTCCCGGCCCGCTTCATCCATTCCAGCAGGCCAAATATAGCCGCAACGCTGGCTTTGTCGTCCAGATGACGGGATTTGACCCATCCGTTCAGCAGAATGCGCACTCGCGGATCCCAGGATACGATATCGCCAACCGCGATGCCCAGCTTCTCGGTCTCTTCCTTGCTGGAAGTAGCTTCGTCAATCCGGATCTCCATATTCGCTTCTTCCCGCTTCCAGTCCCTTGCGTCGGGGTAGACATGGACCGAGGTTTTGGTAGACAGCACCGTTCCTTCATACTGCCTTCCATCACGCGTGTGGATCAGGCAATATTCCCCTTCAACCGTATGCATGTTATAGCCGCCGATAGGAGTAATGCGCAGCATGCCGTTTGGTTTAATCGAACGCACCATGGCCCCCAGCGTATCCACATGGGCGGTGTAAGCGATCGTTCCGCCCGACGGCGCACTTCCGGGAATCGTAATCATGCCGTTGCCTTTTGGCGTTCGTTCCATCTTGAAGCCAAGCTTCTCCGCCTCTTCTTCCAGACGCTCCATAATGGTCATACAATACCCGCTAGGGCTGGGGATTTGAAGCAGCTCTTCGAGGAACTTCAGAATATACTTCCGGTTTAATGTTTTGTTTAGTGGATTTTCCATGTCAACATCCTCCTTATTTCTTTGAATACGCTTTTTCATGAAAAGCGGTTATGTAACGGAACAGCCGCTTCCCGCTTCGGTCTCCAAGCCAGCCCTCCTCGGAATTAAGCTGTTTGTACATGGCGCGGTAGGGCTCCGGCACCCATATGTAAGGATGCTCATAATCGGTAATGGTGAATCCGTTCCGCTCCCAGAAGCGGATGCGCCGTTCATTGGCAGGGGTACGTTCGGACTCCACTTCTATTAGAAGCCCGTCGAGCCGTTTCTCCTGTCCGGCCCATTCCGTAATAGCCTTGATCAGCTTGGAGCCTATGCCCTCTCCTCTTCGATGCTCGGATACGGCAATATAGTCTATAAGCAGGATTCTCCCGCCGCCCGTCAGTCCGGATAACGCCATTGCTTCTACCGTACCCTCATCGGCGAGAGTATGGAGGAAACACGGCATCTTCCCGAACATCCCGGCAATAATACCATCAGGCTTGCGCCCCTCCTTCGGAAAGGACTGTTCGTACAGCTTTTTGGCCATTGGCCAAATCCGGTTATCGAGCTTGTCTATGGTTGTGAACAACATCCGTTATGCTGACTCCTTTGATCCGCTTATACTCTTATCTTCTAGTGTACCACTTCTCCGGGTTATTGACGTTATTTTCAAAATGTACGATAGTAAATAAATACTTTATTCCCGGCTATGCGTTAGGAGATTTATCTTATGGCAAACATTATGAAATCTTCACTCATCCGGCTTGGACTGGCTGTTATTGCCGGGATTTGCACAGGCTCGGCGTCTGCCCTCTTCCTGACTAGTCTGGAATGGGCGACGGAAACCTCTATAACCCATGCTTGGCTGCTATGGCTTCTGCCTGTCGGCGGTGCGCTTGTAAGCTGGCTGTATCTCAAGTATGGAAAAGATGCGGCAAAAGGGAACAATCTGCTCCTTGACCGAATCTATGGCGGTGAAGCCGCTGTTCCGCTTCGAATGGCGCCGCTTGTCCTCTTTGGTACAATCGTTACGCATTTATTCGGCGGCTCCGCCGGCCGTGAAGGTACGGCCGTTCAGATGGGCGGAAGCCTCGCCGAACAAATAAGCAAGCAATTCAAGCTAAGCAGCGCGGAACGCAAGATCCTCTTGCTATGCGGGATCAGCAGCGGATTTGGTTCCGTCTTCGGAACGCCTGCCGCCGGCGCCATGTTTGCGCTTGAGGTAGCCGCGCTTGGCGCTATTTCGCTTGAATCGATTCTGCCTGTCATTCTCGCAAGCTACGCGGGGCATTACACGACGTTGGCCTGGGGCGTCCATCATCTTCATTATTCGATGGGCACGGTCCCACCGCCAAGCTTCATGCTTCTGCTCAAGCTGGCTCTTGCTGCCGTCTTGTTCGGGCTTGCGGCCCTTTTGTTCGTCACTTTAACCCATCGGTTGAAGGCCTGGTTCACGAAACGGCTGCCTAACCCGATGGTGAAAAGCTTCGTCGGCGGTCTCATCATCATAGCCCTTGTCTATATCGCGGGCTCCCGGGATTATCTCGGGCTGGGCCTTCCGTTATTGCAGCATTCGTTCCAGGAAGCCGCAGCGCCTCTAGATTTCTTGTGGAAAACCGTCTTCACTTCGCTGACGCTCGGCACCGGCTTCCAGGGCGGCGAGGTAACGCCTTTGTTTGTGATTGGTTCAACCCTTGGCAGCGCGCTGGCCAAGCTGCTTGCCGTATCCGTTCCCCTGCTTGCCGGAATCGGGTTGGTCTCAATCTTCAGCGGAGCAACCAATACCCCTCTCGCAAGCTATATTCTTGGCATTGAGCTGTTTGGCCTGCATGGCTACGGCTGGTTGTATATGCTGATCGGATGTGCCATTGCTTATCTCTGCTCGGGAGCTCCGGGAATCTATTCCGCGCAGCGCTCCCGCCGCTATTTCAAAGAATTATGGGACTAATCACCCTTGGGCATTTACCTTCATAGGATGGAGAAGTAGATGAAAGAAAGGGTGCATACGGTCTATGACACGTAAAGCTTCACCCACCGTCCGCGGCTTTCAGCCTGGCTTGCCTGTTCCCGGTGGTCCCGGCGGGCAAGGCGGATTGATTGGTCCTGGCGGACTGCCGCCATTTACCCCGGGCTGTTTGCGATTTGCTGAATTCAAACCAAAAAAACAAGCCGTAAACGAATATCGTTCACGGCTGTCTGCATGTTCAATTATTTGCCGAAGCGCTGGCGGTAGCCGCATTTGCGGCAAAGCTCTTCAACCGCTTCCCGTCTCGAGAAGCCGTCGACAAGGTTCGTTGCGCGTTCGCCTTCAATAATGTCGGAGAACTTCTGATCGTTAATATTGCCCAGATCGATGACGCCCTCCCCATCCAGGCAGCATGGAACCACGGTTCCGTCAATGAGAATCCCTGCCTGATTCCTGAGCCCGTAGCAGAACCCTTTGCCGTCATCCTCTTTCGCTCTCAGATCCGGCCAATCGAATTCATAATCCTGGTTCAAATAGACACGATCGGCAATCTTGACCCCGCTGCCCGGCACAACCTTCTCTTCGATGAGGTAATCAAGCTTGAATTCACTCTCTATCATCGATAGAATCTCACGGTTTCGCTGTCTCTCGGCATTCGTCATATTATCCTGCGTTAAATTCCACAAGCGGAACGAGGAAATCATCGTGGTCTGCTCCATGGCCTCGCGGACGAAGGACAGGACACTGCCGATATAGCCTTCTTTATCCTTGGATCCGGCATGGCCGTCAAAGCTGTGCAGCGAGAAATTCATCTGCCGGATCGCCGGCTTCGACAATAGCTTATGTTTATTTTTCTGAAGCAGCGTGCCATTCGTTGTGATGTTCACCTTAAAGCCCTTCTCATGGCTGATGTCCAGGAGCTGGTCAATCTTCGGATGGAGCAGCGGCTCGCCCTTCAAATGAAAATAAATATAGTCCGTGAACGGCTTAATCTGATCTAACCGCTCCGTAAAATCCTCTATGCTAATGAAACCCTTCGCTCGTTCCGTCGGCGGACAGAAGGAGCACGCCAGATTGCAAATACTCGTAATTTCGATATAAAATTTCTTGAATTTCTTCATGAATCAAAGCTCCATTCTATCGCGTTGCTAATCGTCTACCCACCATTATACCATTAAAGTCAAACAGGAGGTTGATTGGATTATGTTTATGCAGGGCCAAACGTCCATTCAGCAAAAAGCAATGATGTTTATCGGCCGTCCCGTCGGCATTTCGCTTCGCAACGGTCAAGGCGTTTCCGGCGTGATCTGTAATGTACAGGGCGGCGAAGTCTATATTATGCAATATATGTACGCAACGCAGTTCGCCACCTTCCATTACAGCTTCAACGATATCAATGATATTTTGCCGTATCCGGCTTGTTAACGTCACAAAAACCGCGCAATGCGCGGTTTTTGCTCTTCCTGTTATCGCACGATAACAGCGGTGATTTTGTCCAGAGCAACATAAATTGTGGCTTTGAACGCTTTGAGTACGACGACTCCTCTTTTCACCTTGACGACATAGCCAACGATCTCTTCACCGGAAACCGTTTTGAGCACAACTACTTTATGCTTCGCTTTTGCTGCTTCCAGAACTACCGGAATTTGAATCGGAAAGAACACTCCCATGGGATCCCCCCCTTCCTCTCTATTACTCTAGTAATATGAGAACGATAGGATAGGGTTCGGGCTTATCCAAAAAAACAGCGGCGGAACCGGACATTTGTCCAATTCAGCCGCTGTTTGTCGTAATTAGCTATTTTTAATAACGGATTTATGAATAGCTGCAATCATATCCGGCGAATATTGGCGGAACAGGCCTAAACGCCAAAGCGCAGCGCCTTTGAGCTGATAGCGTTTGGCCAGGCCCAGCTTGTCGTCAATAGACTCCGGGGTTTCGGCACGCAAATCAATCCCTAGAAGCAGCTTGGATTTTGGAACGCCGGCCTTCAAAGCCTGCTGAATCGCGGCGTTTACTTTTGCATTAGGCTCCGGAACTTGAGGCGCCGTGCTCGTCGGATTATATTTGTAGGCCATTAGTACAAGATCATCAGCGATCGATGCAAGCGTCTTGTAATCATAGCCTTGATACGCGCTGTTTGGCGCATGGACAACCAGAGATAATGCAGTGCCTTGCGGAAGAGCATCCTTCAGCTGCTTCGCGTAAACATTCAGGAGCTTCTGCTGCTCGACTTTGTCCAGTTGGAAGCCCAGACCTTCGAAATCCAGCACTACCCCGCCAAATCCGTAATCGGAGATAGCCTTAGTAATGCCGCTAATGGAATTGGCCCGAAGCGTCTCATTGCTCATCATATTGGTCAATTCATGCTGTCCGTCCAAGGAATATACCATCAAATATGGCTTGATGGACTTTGCCGCCGTGTCGCTTACGAGCGATTGCGGGGTAACGTCTCCGTTTGGCTGAGGCACGCGGTACTCGGAGCCCTCAAGCGTGAAATTACCGTCCCGGTCAATCCGGCTCCAGCCGAAAGCTACGGAATTCGCAGCATCCACAAGATCCCGCTCGGCAAAGGACGATAACGCGTAAAACGTACGCAAATGCATCGCTTTCTGCGGGGATTTGATCGTTACCGTATTTGTAGACTGACTCCATCCAACCTGGGCGCCAAATTGCGTGCTGAAGAAGCTTAACGGAATAAGTACGCGGTTGCTTCGCATCATTGGTGCCGCAGGCAATTTCACGTTAGCACCGTTAACGACAGCCATTCCGCTGCCCATTTTCATCGATAGCTTAATGGGCTTCCCTTGCTTCGTTCCTTCTGCCGTGACCGTCTGCGTCTTCTCGTCCCAGACGACCTTCTGAAGCCCAAGCGCTTCACCGATTGTTCGGAACGGAACAAAGGTAACGCCTTTCACAATAAT
Organism: Paenibacillus glycanilyticus; assembly: GCF_023715145.1. GTDB lineage: Bacteria > Bacillota > Bacilli > Paenibacillales > Paenibacillaceae > Pristimantibacillus > Pristimantibacillus glycanilyticus_A. The sequence continues at coordinate 538,889 of NZ_JAMBNP010000004.1, forward strand.
CGGCGGGCTGTCAAAAGGCAGCTCTACATCATCTAATAGAATTGTCGTTTTGGCAGGAACAGCTGCCGTTGAAGTCGCGGTTACAGCAGCAGCCGCATCGGCTTTCCCTTCCGAAACGCCGCTTGTCAGCAAAGCAAGCGCTAATACGGCGGCTGCTGATTTTATTCCCCATTGATTGATCACCAGTAAACCTCCCATGCTCCACCCTTATTCTACCAACAAGTGGAAGTAGTAAAGCAGTGGCCCTAGTATATCAAATTTTTGCTAGAATGCACAAATGATAGAATAGTCATGAATGGATGATGAACGGGTAAAAAAAAAGCTGGATCAACCCGCATGGGAGTTAGTCCAGCCCGAAGCTTATACCGTTAAATTCCGGTGCATGCCGTAGTAGATGCCTTCCTTCTTCATTAACTCGTCGTGAGAGCCTTGCTCTGCAATGGCCCCCATATCTATGACGAGAATGGTGTCCGCATTCTGAATGGTGGACAATCGGTGTGCAATGATGAAGCTGGTGCGTCCCTCCATCATTTGAAGCATCGCATCCTGTATGCGGAGCTCCGTCCGGGTATCTATGCTGCTTGTCGCTTCATCCAGAATTAGAATGGACGGCTCGGCCAATATAGCCCTTGCAATGGCAAGCAGCTGTCTTTGGCCTTGGCTCAAGTTACCGCCGTTCTCCGTAAGCGGCGTGTCATATTGCTGAGGCAGACGTCGAATAAAGCCATCTGCTCCTGCCATTCGCGCCGCTCTCCGCACTTCCCCATCAGAGGCCTCCGGTTTGCCGTATTTCAGATTATCCTTCACCGTCCCGGAGAACAGATACGTATCCTGAAGCACAATGCCAAAGGTCCGGCGGAGACTGTCTCTTGTATAATCGCGGACGTCAACTCCATCAATTAGAATCCGACCGCCCGTTACATCATAGAATCGGCTGAGCATATTAATGACTGTTGTTTTTCCCGCTCCGGTAGGGCCGACCAACGCCGTGCTGCTGCCGGCTTCCGCCGTGAAGCTGATTCCTTTCAGAATCTGCACATCGCTCCGGTAGCCAAACTGCACATTATCGAAGACAACCTTGCCTTTAGGATTTGTCAGCTCAACGGCATCAGGCTTGTCCTCCGTTTCTTCTTGCTCGTCCAACACTTCGAAGACCCGTTCGGCGCCTGCAATTCCTGATTGAAGAATGTTGTAGGTGTTCGCCAAATCCATGAGCGGGCGGACAAACTGCCGGGAATAGCTTAGGAAGCTGGCTATTACGCCAACCGTGATCATGCCTTTTACCGCCATAACACCGCCTGTAATCGCAACGGCTGCAAAGCCGATATTGCTGATTACGCTGAGCAGCGGCATCATAAACCCGGACCAGATTTGCGCATTTGTGCTTACTTTGCACAGCTCATCATTGTCTTTGCGGAAATCGGCAATCGACGTTTCTTCGTAGTTAAAGGATTTGACCACCTGGAACCCGGTAATCGTCTCCTCGATCTGACCGTTCAGTCTGCCCAGCTGCGCTTGCTGATTCTTGAACAAAGCGCTTGTGCGCTTCGTAATTGTCTTCGCGAGCAGGTACACAAGAGGCACGGTAATTAGACTGGCGAGCGTCAATAGCGGGCTCAGCACGAGCATCATAATGAGTGATCCAAGCAAGGCGATCGACCCGCTCATCAGTTGAGCAGCGGTCTGGGAGACGGAAGTGCTGACATTATCAATGTCATTCGACAATCGGCTCATCAGCTCCCCGTGCCTGCGGGTATCGAAATACACCAGCGGCAATCGCTGCAGCTTCTCGAATAACGTACGGCGCAGCCGGCTGACGATCCGCTGGGAGATCCCTGCCATCATCCAACCCTGCAGGAAGGAGAGCGAGGCATCCGCCATATAGGCGGCTACAAGCGCGATAAGCACAATGTGCAGCAGCTTGAAATCAACCGCGCCAAAGCCGCCAACCATGGCATTAACCCCTACGCCAATTAAATAAGGGCCAAGCAGCATGATAGCAGAATCGATCAGGATAAAGCCAAATACCAGGGAAAGCTGCTTGCGTTCGCCGCTCAGATAACCCCATAACCGCATTAACGTCGCCCTGAAATTTTTCGGCTTCTGCTTGGGGCCTCCGCGGCCGCCAAAGCCAGGTCCGCCCGGACGTCCACCCATCGGCACGTTCACTTCAGGACGTGCCGGTCCATTATTATTCGCTCCTGCTCCGCTCGTTCCATTAGGCTGAGGCATGATTGTCTACCTCCTTGCCAATCTGCGAACGGTAGATTTCTTGATAGACCTGGCAATCCTGCATTAAGCGGTCATGACTGCCCATGCCGACAATCTCTCCGTCATCCATCACGATAATCGTGTTCGCATCCTTCACGGAAGAGATGCGCTGGGCAATCAGCAGACAAGTGACATCTTTTGCATATTCATTGATGGCAAGCTTGATGGACGCCTCTGTCGCGCTGTCGAGTGCACTCGTGCTGTCATCAAGAATCAGTATATCCGGCTTCCGGATCAGTGCCCTTGCTATCGATATCCGTTGCTTCTGACCGCCCGAGAAGTTGACTCCGCCTTGGCCAATCAACGTGTTGTACTGCTCCGGCAGCTCGGAAATAAAGGCATGCGCTGAAGCCATCCTGGCCGCCTCAACCACTTCGTCCATTTCGGCATCTTGTTTGCCGATCCGAATATTGTCAATAACCGGTCCGGTAAACAAAACGGATTTCTGCGGAACGACGGCGATCCTTTCTCTTAATTGATGAGTGTCGAGCTCGCGGACGTTAATGCCGTTTATTCGAATAGCACCTCCGGTGACGTCATAGAACCGCGGGATCAAATTAACCAGCGTGCTTTTCCCTGAACCGGTAGAACCGATGATGGCAAGCGTCTCGCCGGGCTGACAGCTGAAGCTGATTGATTTGAGAACAGGCTCGCCATCCGGACCTTCGTAAGAGAAGCTGACGTTATCGAATTCTATGGCGCCTTTTCCCTTCAGTTCCTTAACCGGCGATAGGCGAGTATGATCCGTCATCGGATTCGTCTCCGCAAGCACTTGAATAATCCGTCCTGTCGAGGCTTTCGCTCGGACGAACATGTTGAAGATCATCGTCATCGTCGTAAGCGAGAACAAGATTTGCGTCATGTAGTTGACGAACGCAATAATGTGACCTACCTGTGTATGACCGTTATCTACCCGGATTCCGCCCAGCCAGACAACGGCCACGATCCCGATATTCATCGTCAGCGTAACGCCGGGGCTGAACACCGCCATTACCCGCTGCGCGGAGATCGAGCGCGCTTCATATTGCTTGTTGATGCCGTTGAACTTATCTACTTCAAGGTCGAAACGGTTGAAGGCTTTGACCACTCTGACCCCCGATAAATATTCGCGCATCACGCCGTTCAAACGGTCAAGCGCGTTCTGAACCTTGAGGAACAAAGGAAGACCTACCTTCATATTCAGAACAATCATTAATCCGACGATTGGAATAACAATCATAAGGACGACGGATAGGTAAGGATTTAACCGGAAGGCCATAATAAAACCCCCGATGCAAAGCATGGGTGCTTTGACAAAAATCCGCATCATGCCGTTGACGAAGTTTTGTACTTGCGTCACATCGTTTGTCAGCCGGGTAACCAGAGAGGCGCGGTCGAATTTATCTACGCTCTCGAAGCTCAAACCTTGAATTTTCTCAAACAAATCCTGGCGGAGCTCCGCGCCGAACCGCTGGGACACAATGCTGGAGACGATATTGCGGCCGGATGCCGCAAGAGCGCCTCCCAGCGTAATCAGCAGCATCCAGCCGCCGAAACGAAGCACCGTATCCATCTTATTGGCCGCAACCCCTTCGTCCACGATATGCGACATCATGGTTGGCTGCAGCAAATCCGCCAAAGCCTCGATACTGACCAGCAGGACGGAAAAGGTGAACAACAGGCCATACTTTCTGACATATTTCATCATGTGCTGCACGTCTAGATCCCCTTTCATTCGAACGAAAGCAAGCCTATTTCAATTGGCTTTGCCATAAAACCAGCGACTTCTGATCGCTCTCGGCTCCTATCTCCTTCAGCATTAACCCTTCTCTCGAGGACGAAACCGTCTCGCCGTTCCAGCGCTCCACCACAATCTTGGAGAGATGCTGGCGGCGCAGCAGCGTCATAAAGATCCATTTCAGCTCGTCTGCCGACGGGAGCTGTTCTGCTTCCTGCTTCTCTATGGTATGGATCCGTTTCCCGTTGTTCTCGATCCAATATAGCCACTTATCTCCTCTTATGACGAGAAAATGTCCCGGCTTCCGGGCAAAGGCACAATCATGCCCTTCCGGCCAATCCATCAGGAGGCCAAAAGGATTCGCCGGATCTACCGCAGATAAAAGGGTGATGGCTTCGGGGGATTCGGAACCTGCCGCCGAAAGCGGCTTGCGGATGAGATCCGCCATGTCCGGCGTTGTAAACTGCAATGTAATTGCCCCCTCAATAAACAGACCGCGAGTCAAGGTGCCCCATTCCTCCAGCTTGCGAAGAACGAGCTGCAGGCGGTCCCAGCTATATGGGGTAACCGTGGCGGTCAGCTCCTTGGTGACAATTCCGTATGTTTCCATCAAATGACGGATCCAGTACATTTCGGGCGGATCTGCATTCGGGTTTTGATTAAAAATATCTGCGTGATCATGCTCCGTCCAATCCTCCGCGAGGCCTCCGGTCCAGTACCATCTGCCAAGTCCAGAGCCTGTCTTGGCCCAATCCTTGCCCTTCTTCAAGGTTAATAACCGCAGCGGAGCGAATTGATCGTTAGAGGCATGTCCTTCCCAAGCCAGGTCTAGCAACGCCGATAGAATTTCCGTTGGAAGCTTGCCCCTGTCTCTAGCCAGCCGAGTAAGGAAGCTTGCTCCGCTGCGTTTAAGCAATTCAAGCAATTCGGGATGGGAAGCGGATTGCTCCTTGCTGTCTGCCAGATACGGCTCGTAGATCGAACGGCTGCCAGCGAGGAAGAAGGCGACCTTCCCCTCCTTTTCCCCCGGCTGCTTCTTGCCTAGCCATATTACTTCGCCTGTTGCGCACAGCAAGTCGAGCTCTTCTTTCCGGTAATCCGCTATTCGCGAAGGGAATATGACGGACTCCCAATGCGATAACGGAAGAAAAATGCCTTGAAGCCGTTCAATGACGAGCCTCAATCCGTCGCTTCCGCGAAGCTGCGCGCCTTGCAGCGCATGCTGGCGCAGGGCAATCTGCGCGCACCAGCGGATTGGCGAAGCCGGCTGTACCTGCTTGCGGGCCTCTCCAATCGACAGCCGGATGATTCGCTCTGCCGCACGACGGCTAGACCAGATCCGCTCCTCCGGCGATGCAGCGAATGGTGCCTGATCGAGGCTGCCTTCCTCCCTAAGCTTATCTACAAGCCTTTTTGCTTCGACGAGCGATAGCTTAGGATACCGTTCGCATAGTTCAAGGTCCGTAAAGGCGATCCGGTTATCCGCAAAGCGTCGGATGATAAAGGAAGCTGCTTCATCCGAGTGCGGAAATGCTTCATAGATCTCGGATTCATCACGGCAAATCCACCTGCATTCCTCGACCGGCGTATCTTCCGATGGCTCAAATATGGCCAGATCGCCGGTTTGCAGGAGTTGTTCTGCCCACAGTAAAGCTTGCGTGCCGGCCACCTGGATCAGCTCGTCAGGCGCCAGATCTCCGCGGCGCTTCAGCAGCCGGACAACATCGCTTGCTTCGCGAAGCTCAGACTCCGGTTCAGACAATCTTTGCCGCTCGGCTTCCAGAACCTGTTCGGGTATTCTACTGCGAATAGCCTGCTCCCCGAATAGTCGTCCAGCCAATTCCTTGCTGACGTTCATTAATTGCATCTGAATGGCAGGATCCAGCCCATCGCCTTCATAGATCCGCATATTGACATAGTCAGCCAGGAACTGGGTCGCCATCGGAGACGGGTACTCCGTCTCTTTAACAACGACTTCAATCTCGCCATCACGAATGGCTGTTAGCAAGGAACGAAGATCGTCCAGGGACAAATAGTCGTGGAGACATGCCTTCATCGCTTGCGTCAAATAAGGGAAATGCTCTGCATAAGGCAAAGCCGAGCGAAGCAGCTCCTCGCTTCTGAGCCGCTTCTGCCATAGCGGCGTCCGCCCAAAGCTCCGGGATAATAGAAGCGAGGTCTCGGCAATATGCCGGAAGGCAATGGCAAGAAGCGGTGAACCCGTTATCGCTTCGGTCAGCAATGCCTCGACATTGGCAGGGGTAACCTGCCAAATGGTCTGCAGCCAGGAGGAATCCCATTCTGGCAGCACAAACTCAATGCCGTTGTCCTTGGCATTGCCGTATAGCCGGTAAGGCAGGAGCAGCTCGAACTGCCGCTCAATCGCAAGCAGCCAGGTCCGGTTAAGCCGTCTGCCAAACGGGTTATGCATAATGACATGGGTCTGATTCATCAGATCTCGGTAAGTTTCAATGACAATGCGCTTATCGGTCGGCAGCTCGCAGAATGACCGCTGGGACTGGATCAGCGACAAAAGCTGCAGGGCCGTATAATCGTCCATCTGGTAATGGGAAGTCAGCCAGCTTATCAGCTGTTCCTCATCCTCGCTTTGCAGCCGCTCCTCGACTTCCGCAATAAAGGCACCTACCTTAATCCCAAGCGAATATGTTCGCCCAAGTCCTTCAGCACGCCAAAACGGTATTTCGCTAAAGCGATTCCCCGCCTCGGACACATAGACCCGGTCTTTATCGATCCGGCGAATCATCCAGCCGTTCATCCCGAGCTGGAACACGTCGCCTACCCGGCTCTCCTGGACAAATTCCTCGTCCAGCTCACCAAGATGAACACGGCTGTCCACATGATGCACGGGATACGCCGAGCTTGACGGAATGGTCCCCGCGCCGGTCAACGCGCCAATCATTGTATTCCTGCGCTTCACGAGCGTATCCGTGTCGCGGTTCCAATCAAGCAGCGGCCGCATAAACGGGTAAAACCCGGCCAGCACCTGCAGCATGCCGCGAAGCTTGCCGATCGGGAAGCTTCGGTAGCTATCGCTTCTGGCGATCAGCCGGTGCAGATCGCCTACCGCCATGTCCTCCGCAGCAACGATAGAGATCGTCTGCTGCGACAGGACATCCAGCCGATCCCGCGGAATCCGGATCGGCTCAATATCCCGCTCGGCAATGAGCCTGCCGAGCACCGCCATCTCCGGCAGCACGCCTCGCTGCCGGGCAACCATTGCGCCGCGGCTGGCGCTGCCGACGGCATGTCCCGCGCGGCCGATCCGCTGAATGCCGGACGCGGCCTCAATGGGCGAATCGAGCTGAATAACCAGCTCGATATGCCCCACATCAATGCCGAGCTCGAGCGATGAAGTGGCGACAATGCAGCGCAGCTCGCCTGCCTTCAACATCCGCTCGACCTCAAGCCGCCGCTCCTTGGCGATGCTCCCGTGATGGGCTCTAGCCATCTCGTAGCCGGCATGATCATTCAACCGCAGACATAAACGTTCGCATAACCGGCGGCTGTTGACGAAAATAATGACCGAACGGCAATCCGCCATCAGAGCAAATAGCCTGTCCAGAATCGGGAGCCATATCGCATCGCGGGTCTGCATGGGATGTGATTGATCAGGCATCGTTAACGATACTTCAAGCTGTTTACTCATATGGCTTTCTACAATCGTTACCTTACGCGGCAAATAGCCCAGCGGATGACGGAAAGCTTCACTGCCGGTCTTTTGAAGCTCGTCCGTCTGATCGCTAGTTGCTTCCTGCCAGCCTCCCAGAAAACGGGCTACCCGCTCCAAAGGCTTTTGCGTTGCCGATACGCCGATCCGTTGAATACGCCTTCCGCACCACTCTTCTAACCTTTCCAGCGATAAAGAAAGATGCGAGCCCCGTTTATCAGCTGCCAGATCATGTATCTCATCGATGATGGCATAAGAGACCGTCCTCAGCATCTCCCTCCCCTTCTCGGAGGTTAACAGAATATAGAGCGATTCCGGCGTTGTGACCAGAATATCCGGTGGTCTGCGATACATAGCGGATCGTACCGAGCTGCTCGTATCCCCTGTCCGAACTCCGCTGCGAATACCTGGCCAGCTGTTATCCGAGGAAGCGGCAAGCTTATCAATCTGCTCAATAAACGTAACCAAATGATCATGGATATCGTTATTGAGAGCCTTTAGCGGAGTAATATACAACAGCCTGACACCTATTTGACGCTGCTGCTGCTTCAATCTTGCGATGCCATCAAGGCACGGAAGAACCGCGGCTAATGTTTTACCCGAGCCTGTCGGAGCCGCTATCAGCGTATTTTCGGTTGCTGTAATCGCTTTCCATGCTTGCTTCTGCACATCGGTCGGCTCCCCGAACGAAGCCTCAAACCATTCCGCAAGGGAAGGATGAAAGGTAGATAATGACGAGCTTTGCATGACTTTCAGCTCCATCTGATTAGAGTCCAGAACAAATCTTTTACTACTATATTATATCAGCACAATCACCCAATCGCCAAAACGAAAACAGCGCATAGAAGCACCCATAAGCGAAAGGGAAACCTCCATGCGCTGGCTTGCTTATAGAAGATACAAATTGTATCATTAAAATATACCATTCTTTCCTTAGACGGGATGTGTTCCAATGACTGTCCTGCAACGATTGCCGGTACGGAGCATGCTGTTATGGCTGTTATTTTTCAGTCTGACAGACGCCATCTTCACGGATATCGGTATCCGATTAGAGCTTATCAGTGAACTTAATCCGTTTGTTTCATGGCTGTATAACTGGCATTCCATTGCTTATTACGGAGTAAAGCTGATGTTTCCCGTACTTTTTATCCTGATCTATCCGCAGCTTAGAACTCGCCAATGGATCCATTATTCGGCTGCCGCCCTGTTCCTGCTCTACTTAATCGTGAACATGTATCACTTGCTTTGGGTTATTCTTGCTCTGGTGCATGCCTATTAAGGATGAAACGAACGCCAAAACTCGCCTCTCTCATCAATGATATTCATAATCTGAGAGAATGGGATCTTGAATTCGGGGAAGCCGGCGGCATACGGAGCAATCTCGTACGGTTCAAAATAAACATGCAGCGCATCCTGCGTGACGAAAAATGGCTGATCCGGCATAATCCCCTTATACGTATCCGGAAATACATAATCATATTTCGGGTCCGTCTTAATCTGTTCGCCTACAATATCGCTGATCACTTTCACATAATTGCTGCCCGGCTTGAATAAATCCTTCAGCGCGTACATAGCTCCGTTCGCAACATTAATGTGCGCGTACACTTGAGTTGGCATGCCATGTGCAGCCCCGGTCGGATAATTGTAGCCATCCAGCTCGATTTGGAGCAGATTCTTCTTGAACATGGTTACGTTGAAATCCCCGCTGTACGTGTAGCCAAGCTGCTGATCACCCGGGATTGGCTTCACTTGCGACATCACTTTAAGCGTTTCATTGAGCCTCTCCTGCGCGGCATGATCGGCAATTCCCTCAACAGACGGATAATAAACAACATAATCTTTGTTTGGCTTATACTTATGCTCTCTGACCAAGTATGGCAGACGAAGGGGAATAACGTTGTTTGGCTCCCACACGATACGACCATTCCGGTTTGCGTATTTGAGACGCTGATCAATATTGACCTGAATTAGATCGTCTTCCAGCTTCAAGGTGCCGCTTCCTTCGAACTGCGGATAACCCGGGGCAGGATTGCCGCTTGTATTTATGAAGAAAGTAGTCTTGCCGTTGCTTGCCGAAGCTAACCCTTTTCTGTAAGGCTGGACGTCGGAATAGATAAAATCCGTCAAGCGTTTCCCATCCGAATCAAATATCGCGTACATAGAACCAAGATACGGCTGGTCCGGGTCGATCGCCTTGCCGACAGCATAACGCTGCTGGCCAATTGACGTTATATCGTTATAGATCGTCTGAATAACCAGATTACCCTTCGTATCGATCAGACCGTATTCGGAGCCAAAATCCGCCGCGTTATTCACAATCGCACGACCGTTCTGGAATGGAAAAGCTGTCGAGTAGGTCGGCTGAATCTTGACCGTTCCCTTCTCGTTGATATATCCGTATTTGCCATTTGCCGTTTGTTGGAAAGGCAATAATCCATCACCAAGCACCCCTACAAACGGATAATGGAACTCCGCTTCCTTTGAGCCGTCATGTCGAATTAACGCATATTCGTTCTCTTTAACCTTCACAATGGCATGCCGGTTTGCGAAATCACTGGCATCCTCATAACGAAGCGGAATAACCTCTTTGCCGGAACGATCCACATATCCGTATAACGTTTTTCCGTCTGCCTGCTGATTATTCACCATAGCTCTTCCATCATGAATATCGGCCATGTAGGAGTACCCTTTGCTCGTAACAAGATCTCCTGAATCATTGAGCAGACGGTACTTGCCCTTATCATCAATCACAACGGCTCTGCCTTCCGAGAATGGAGAGATGTAGCTGTAGATCGGCCTAACGAAATAAGCACCTGTCGTATTAATTAACCCATTGCCATTTTCCGCGCTTACAACCGCAAGTCCGTTTGTTTGGAAGTCCTGGGCATAATCAAAGCGAGGAGGGATCGCCATCGTGCCAATACCGTTAATATAGCCCCACCGGGTCCCGGTGATGGTCTTCTCGGATCCTGGATACAAGGAAATTGCACGCGTCTCGAGAGACTGCTCATCCGGTACAATATTGCGGAATCCCAGAGGGCTCCATTCGTATACGGCACGTCTCGTCTGCTCTTCTCCAGTCCGCCAGTTAATAATCAGATTATTAACCATACGGGTTGTTACCGGGGCTGCCGTCAGCTCCGCCACGCCATAACCTTCGCCCTTTGCCGATGCGGCGATCATCCAGCCGATATGCCGATATTGCAAAATATGGACATAAAGCTCATCTTCCCGCCGATACACAACCGTTAACTCCGGAACGCCGTCCCCGCTTAAATCCTGCGGATAGATGGCATACTCATTGGGAGGATTCTCCATCATGACCAGCTCCGCTCCCGGAGGCAGTGACGATTGCGCCAATCGAATAATCTGATCGTTGATCCAGTCCATTCGCGTTAAGTCCCCTTTCCCAGCACGTTTACGTCAACTCACTATTCGTATGCGGGAAATAAAGAGGAATATGACATGAAAATAACAAGGCTTGGACGGTCAATCCGATTAATCCGTACTATTCCTTCTTCCGAAAAATCCGAAAAGCAACACTCGCTATCGCCAGATAAATGATGATCACGATGCCTAAGGTAATCATTCTCTCTGTCATACTGCCATCGGCAAACAGAACCGGGCCTAGTCCAAAGAACGTCACCAGCAAAAATAAGGCAAGCAGTAGTACGCCTAGAAGTACTCGAATGTTTTGCACCTCCCTATTTGTCCAAATGGTACTCGCAAAAAACAATCCGGTTGCCAAATGGGTCGCCGATCCGGCACTCCAGACAATTCCAAGGCATCTCCTCGAGCCCGGGTCTTGCATACTTATATTTTTTATCCAACAGATCCTTATGTAATTCTCTTATCCCTGACATTTCAATCCGGACTGACGAGCCGGGACTGGAGTCACCATGATGCTCGCTCAGATGAAGCCTGATATTCCCTTTGGAAACCTGCATATACAGCGGCGTATCCGGCTCAAACCGGTGCTCCCAATCCACCGAAAACCCCAGAAAGTCCAAATAAAATTCTCTTGCTTTCGCCTCATCAAAAATCCGAAGAATAGGCACCAATTGCTCCAGCTTCATCACAATCATTCTCCTTTATCAAATTCTGGTAATATTTCTTTCCATATTTCAAAGCTAAATGCGATATATTACTTCATAATCTCTCCTTCAATAAAGGATTATCGCGCGGTTCTCACCCCATGTTGTATAAATTGAAAAAGGCTGCGCGGGCAGCCTTCTCTCGTTTCCGTTCGAAGCTTGTCTCATTCAATTACAAACCATTAGCAAATTCCCATCCGGATCCTTGAAGTTAAACCAATGGTCATTCTCTATTTCAGTCATTAATTCAACATTCTTCCCTTGCATATATGCATAAGCCTGTTTAATGTCCGTTGTATGAAATTGAAAGGCTGGTGCCGTATACACGCTCGCAGACGAATAAATTTTACTGTCCAGCACAAGATCCGGTCCGTCCATCGGAAGGACATATATATGCCCAAAGTAAATCTCGCCATCTGTAGGCAAACCTAGAATATCGCAATACCAGTCGCGAGCCTTTTCAACATCGCTCACGGGTATAAATATGCCATTGATTTTATTGGAAATAGGATTCATAATCAACCTGCTTTCTATTAGAATAGTTGATCAACCCTTTTTGCGCATTGCGCCAATTACAATATTGTAACCATCAAGATCATGAATGTGGGCGTTCTTGAACTCCCATCCCCCCTGCTCTTCGCCAAATGGTTCAATACCGATGATTCCGCCACTCTCACGAACTTCTTGGATATATTCGTCTAGTTCTTCCCAGCCGATATGTATATAAGTATCCCAGCCAAAATCCGGACCTTCCCATTCGGTTGGATAGCTGGCTCTCTTAGCAGAAACGGCATTAGGCATGACATCTTCCTTTGAAACCGCCTGTTGAAGGATAAAGCAAACATCGTCACGCTCTGCGTGTCCCCAGTCATCGATTATAAATCCGAGGCAATCCCGGTAATAAACCTGCGACCTCTGAAGGTTTGATACTAGTCGGACCTGGATCGGTTTTCCGAGTTTTACTTTGGATTTACCGATTACTTGTTCACTCATTCGTTAATCCCCTCCATTTTTCGAAATGCAAGAATTATAGAGCTTTAAGCAAATCGGATATCAGAATGCCATTTATTCTCAAGCCTGTAATATCACAATTATTGATATCTACATTGGATAGATCGCAGTTGGTCAATTGGGTTCTAGAGAGGTTACAATCATCGAAGCGTATTGGTCTATACTGGCCATCAGGTTGGTATTGAGGCTGATCTTCTCTCGGAAGAACAATATTCTTAAATTCTGTTCCGAACAAATACACATGTTCAACGTTGGCATGACTGAAGTTGGCGAGCTTAATTCTAAGCCCCGACATGTTAGCATCCGAGATTTGAATCTCGCTCATATTTACATCGTTCAGCTTCATCGCATTCATGTTTACGTTATTAATCGAAGTTCGCGCGATACTGACGTTATCCATATTAAGCTCCTCCGCTCTAACCTCCTGCCACTTTGCTCCTGATATATCGGCATTTTGCAGATCATACGGTCCAATGGTTAAGCTCATTCTCCGATCCCCTCCGAACTTGTAATAAGTTGCAATAGTTAATTCGGCAAACACCCAATATTTTCCTTTGTCATCCGATTAGCAAATCCAACTTGCCTCTCAGCTTGGCTGACTCTTCAGCCATAACCTGATGAATGGCATTGATTTGCTTTAATAGCTCCACTCTATGCATCATCCAATCATTTAATGGATCTTTCTCTAATTGTGCTGCTAAAGAACAGAGTTGCGGAACCTCCCACACACTGCGCATGGCCATGCTCAAACCATAACCGTACCGCGCTAATTCCTCGTCTCCCTGCCAACCTGATTCCCGCATTCCTTGAATATAGGAACGAAATATAGACCGGCAAAACGAGTCGTATTCCGCAATTGTTATCGGGCCTAAGCTCATATTAACGCCAGCCATCTTGCCCAAGTCTTCCCCTATACCAGAAATGCTAAGAAATTGCCAATCCATAAGCACCAATCTATTACTTGTTGAATTAATAATCATATTCTTATAGCTCAGATCCTGATGAGCAAGCACTCGCGGCAGTCCTGAAAGCGACTCGAGTTTATCATTCAAATCAACTGTAAATCCCAAGAACCATTCCCATGAATTTCTTATCTCCCTATCCTCCAGCCGATTAATGAAAGACTGCGGATCGGGAGCATATATTTGACTGGAAGCTGTCCATGATCTCAACCAGTTATTGCAAATCCACGGTTCGCTTGGCAATGACCTTCCTGTTAGATACGGGGCATTAAATTCACCTAACTGGTAAGCAATTCGATTAAAGTGTTCTTGTGTCGAGGGTGTTTCTCCTTGCACATACTCCATCCATAACCAAATGGTTCCGTCTCTTTGTTCTTCGGCCAGATACGGTTCTGGCGTTTCAATGATCTCCGGAAGAGAGGCGTCAAGCAGATTGCTTTCAAAAATAAAAGCTTCTCGGCGCCAGTAATTATGATGCTGATTATGATCCTTTTCCTCACTATCCCGCTTAATAATTTTTATAACGATAGACCACTGACGGTGTTCACTTCCGGTTTCTATCGTACCCCGCAAATGATAAATTCCCGATGTTGTAAAATTAACGCTGCCATCAACTAAGCGAGTACATTCAAATGCATCCAATTCAAAAGCAATACCCCTAAACTTTTTGCGTAGACAGAGATTCAGCTGTTCTACCTTATCCTCGATCAACAAGCCGGTATGATTATGGATAATCATTGTTATCCTACTCCCTTAATTGAATGACTGCGGTTATTGCCTTCTATTCAAGAATAGAACATATGTTCTTATTTGTAAATATTTTCTTTTAAGAAGTAATTCCTATTCTCAGCGGACCTTCATCTTCCCGCTATATAAGCAACGCAAGTACTTTCTGCTCTTCCGAATCCAAATAAATGAGAACAAGTGTTTGCATTTTATTCGGGTTATGATATGCTTAACTAAAATCATCGATAAAGGAGTATGGAGATGGTCCACAACAAAATCCTGCAGGATTACAGTGAATTCTCTTCCTGGATAAGAACATTGGAAAGCATTGAAGAAGAACATTGGCGTATACCTATTGCGGAGAGCAAATGGTCTATAAGCGAAATCGTTGCTCATCTATTTAATTGGGACCGATATCTCATATCCGAGATTCTCCCTGCTGTTCAAACCGGAAATGGTATTCCCCGATTTTGATACTTACAATAAACGAGCATCAGATTATATCAAGACAGGCATATCTATAAACGAGCTTATTAGTCAAACTATATCGACAAGAGATTTGCTCGTTAGTCTGCTCACCGAGATGCCTATCGCAAGGTTGCAGCTCCATTTGACGGCTAATGGTGCTTCTCATTGTCCTCATACCGGAACCCCATATTCTCTTATCCATATCATAAAAGAATTTACAGAACATGATAGTCATCACAAACAGCAAATTAGGCAATGGCTTCTCTATAAGGGCATTCACCTATAACGCTTCACATACTCCTGTTTCGTAAGTCCATAGATATATTCATCATAATGCCTGCCATTAGTGAAGATCATTTCGCGAAGCTTTCCCTCTTGCGCAAAGCCCAGATGCTCTTGCAGCGCAATTGATCCATCGTTAAAAGCATAGACATGAGCATTTGCCTTCTGATATCTGAGCTCTTCGAAATAATATCTCAGCATAATTGTGACTGCTTCTGTGGCATAACCTTGACGCCAGTGATTACGGAAGATGGAGACTCCGTATTTAAATGTGCCGTGCCTGGAATTGCATTGATTTGTGCATATGCTTCCAACCAGAGTTCCTTCTAATGTCTCAATTGCCAGGAAAGCATTATCATCTTGATAGGAATTTGCGGATTGGTGATCGGCCCATTGCCTGGTACCTTCCTCTAGTCGCGGAAAATGCAGCTCATCGCATAACCTGGCATTTTCAGAATCCATGTCATTGTCATGAAACTTGTCCCAATCCGATAACTGAACCGGCCGCAATCTAATCTTCTTGCCTGCCCAAATATAATTCATGTTAAGTAGTCCCCTTATTATTAATGTCTTGGACTTGTTGCAACTCCTGCTCTACTATTCTCAACAGCTCTGTTCGAAGGCCTTCGCCTTCCAGCTTATTAATCATCTGCAGAGCCGTTTCTATATTCATCATAACTCTGCCCGTTGTTTCGAAGCCGCCTGGCATATCAACGTACTGCTTCACCTTGGCGAGCACAAATACCGTATACGAGTCGGTGGTTTCCCAATGCCAGGAAGCTACAGGAACTCTGTTATCCTCTAATAGCAGCCCTGCTTCTTCCACTGTCTCTCGGTCCAGCGCAGCATCAAGGTTCTCATCCCCCTCGATTCTGCCTCCAACCGTGGTCAGGGTTTGCTCATATTTATCCCATGCCATGACAATCAAGCCGTCTTCCGTAACAGGTATGCTATGAATGCCTGCAATTCGTTTATCTGTTGGCCATACTCTACACAATGGTTTAAGCATAGTTAATCAGCTCCTATTCTTCCGGTATGGAATCAAGATATTGTTTGAAATCATCCACATCCTGAAATCGGTTAATTATAACTCCCTGTTCGATAAGATGTTTTTCTAGAAGCGCGTCGAGATGTTGTACGGCTTCAAAGAGAGGCTTCATATGTGCAGGATCCAATAAAACGGCTAAATCCGGTAATCCCAGCCTTGTATATACAGCCATGTAATCTAAGGTATTATCATAATCTGCTGGCCAATATCCCTTCTCTGCATAATACAGTGCCCGGGCAACTTCAATCTGTACACCTATCGCCCAGAAATAGGCGGATGGATAATCATCCCTCTCGCATGCCGTTAATATTTTATCGAAAATCCCTTTGATTTCTTCATAAAAGCCCTTCATTCTATCGATGTAATTAAAGCCGTTCGTATATTTCTCTTTTTGCTCATTCAGTAAACGATTGGTATTCTCAAATAACTGATTACAAGCTACGTAAATATCCTTGCACGAATTAGCTCGCATAATCGTACGCATAAGGGTTTCAAGCTGTTCCGGCTTATGTGCAAAGGCGATAATTTGCTCGTTGTTCTTCCCCCATCCCTTTGTATAATAAGTCCGGTTAAGCAAAGAGACGCCATTTAGAATATGTACCAGAAACTCTCGAGCCTCCAAACGAAACAAGCTCAGATCATTTCCATTCATTTCAGATTTGTTAACCGCAAGCAAATGATGCTTGGCATTCCGCAGCTGTTCTTCCGCTTTCATAATGAACTCTATGCCTTCTTTAGAGGACTGAGCATCGATTTGTTGACGTAATTGCATGAATCGATTTCGATCTTCCTCGGAACGAACATACAGCAGCTTGCAATCCGCGATTATGGATACATTTAATTCCTCAAAGGCAGCCATTCTTTCTGCCCTCTCCCAGCTGATTGGCCAAAAGTCAAAGCAAATATCACTAACGATAAATTGTAAGCTATGACGATAACCAGCAGGACTTGCCGGAATGAAGAAAAAGTCCAAATCCGAGCGCTTAGTCGCCGTTCCTTGGGCATATGAACCGTAATATCCAATAATGGCAACCTCATTTGGAAATTTGTCTGTTATGCGGTTCACTAATGCTTCTGCAACTTCAAATACGTTCAGCACACAACCTCACCCTTTGCGATTATTTCTTTCAAGACCATTAGCGATTTACTTCCAGTGCGGCACAAGACCGCAAACAAAAAATCGCATGGGAGAATGCGATTTTCACTTGTTCTATTTGATTGCTTTTATTGATAACCATTGGGGAATTGCCGCAGAAGGATTCTGATGCCAGTCGGTGTAGCTCTCTACTTCTTCTGCGGTCAACAATTCCTCTTCATTCGTCGAATCATCCACCCAGAACCAACCGTCCTCCGCATACATCTCTTCTAAGCGTTCTACGCTAAGAAGAGAAGAAATAATGGCATTCACAATATCCTGCATTCGCCACTTGAATGTCGGCACCTCACCGAAGGGTCCTGTTAAGTCATAGGGTTTCTGGACAATTAGAGCTTCTTTTGCCTTAATCCCAAACGGCCGCATAAACGGATGGATATCATACATCATGTAGATTCCGTTCTTCTTTAGAACCCTGTTCACCTGTGTGTACATCGCCGCAAGGTCATGAATCCAAACATGAACACCGTTTGAGGTATATACAAAGTCATATTCTTCACTTGGCAATTGAGCTAATGTCATGGTGTCTTCACATACGAACTCAATATCCCAGCCATGCTTATCCGCAATATTCGAGGCATACTCCAGCTGTTTTTCCGATATATCACAAGAAGTCACTTTCGCCCCCATCAGATGAAAAGCGAATACTGCATGGTTATCTCCGCTGGAAGGAACCAGCACACGCGTTCCTAATAAATCCGGGAATGCTTCTCTAATCATTGCAAATGTCCCAGGATGAAAAGCAGAGGCAGGAGCTGCTATAATTCTCGCTATTGCTTCTTCTGTCCGATATTTCGGATACCATGTATCCGACCACTCGTTCCAGCTTTCTTTTATCTTATTTACGCTGCTCATTAATTCGCATCTCCTTCTTATCAGGATAATTACTAATAATTATGTACCTTAACCCAAAATAAGGAAAGAGATAATATTTTTATATTAGAATTGATCTTAATGAACCTGATGGACACCGCCATTATTAGAAGCTGGAGAGCTTATTAACTCAATGATTTGTTGTGCTGTCCGTGCCGGATCGACCAGATTACCTTCTTCCTTCTGAGAGGCAAAATAGGCGGACAATGCCATATCCGATTCGCGGGCTGTCCGTTGCATCGGCGTATCCATCATTCCTGGATCAATTGCGAATACTTGAATGGCATCAGGCACCGTTTCCTGCTCCATCCCAATGCATCGGGAGAACATATTAATTGCCGCTTTAGACGAGCAATATAGACTCATGCTTGGAGCCGGATACTTACCGGATCCCGAAGAAATATTCACGATTTTCCTTGATACACGCCAATCGGAGGTTAAACGCGCAAAAGCGGCAGTAAGCACCATGGGTGCTGCAACATTCAGTTGTATACTTTTTACTATTTCATCATCTGAACAGTGCTGGATCTCCGTTAGCGGGGTTACTGTTGCTGCGTTATTAATGAGGGTAATGGATTCCAAGCGATTTGAATCTATTGTGGTCATGATCTCTTGAAGTACTTTTGAGAGCTTGTCCGTCATAGTCAGATCAACGGTATAAAATTTATATTTACCATTGATCGCAAACGGTCCGATACTTTCGTTATTCGTTCGAGATAAGCCAATTACGGTGTTTCCGTCTGTTAGAAGTTGTTTCGCAAGACTCTCTCCCAGTCCGCTGGATACCCCGGTAATGATGTATACATGGTTGGACAAGCTCCTCATCTCCTCTTCTGTTCTCTAAACTTTATCGTATAATAGACAGCTGTATTGCCTAAAGCCAAGATAAAGAACACGATCGTCAAGAACATTAACCCGCTTATATAGGTATTGTTCTTATTGTTCTCTATAAGGTAAAACGTTGGGATAACGGACAGAATAAAGGCAGCGCTTAATAGAATGCTAATCATTCGCCTAAACTTCATGGATTGTACCTCCCTAGGAAGCTATATCGGCGCTACTTGCATACCACCGGCCATGCTTCCATATAATCTTCATTTTTACGACCTCTGTTCCGCCAAAAGACAATGATTCATTCTTGAATTCAAAATGTTGTTTGGTTGATGTTTTAGCCATCCAGAAGAAATGAAACAAAAACACCGGCCCTATTGAGTGATTCTTGGCTGCATACGTATAATCTGTCGTTGTCAGATTAGAAAAAACGAAGTACAAGCTAGAATCACAACTTTCTTCTTGTTCATCACTTTTCCCTTCCTTTAGCCGTTTCAACAATTTTCCAATATAACCAAGATTAACATAGTTCACTGACTCATGACTAACAAACGACTAACTTTTAAGATTTTCCAAATTGTAGGTGGTATACTTTGAGGACGCCGGGGAGTTTAAGGAGGAAATTACCGAATTGAAATTAATTCATGTAACTCTGGTAATCGCAGCCGCTATTCTGATGGGAACCTTCTTCCTTATGAACCAACAGTATCACAAGGCCAAGCAGATGGAATCAAGCCTGCAAGGATTGCTTGGCAGTGCAATCTATCAGATCTGGTCCAGCTACAATGATCTTGAGAAGTATCCTCCAGATGAGGTTAACCGGGAACGTTTAAATCAGATAAATGAAAAACTATCAGCATTAGCGCCTACTCCCACCTTGTAGATCAAAAAGAAGGAACGAACCTTCTGGTTCCCATTGCTAAAGATCTAAGAACGATAACAGTCTACTTAAATCAACAACTTCAACAGCAAGCATCTATTTCACCAAATGATCAAGATGTTTACCGCTATATGCTTCAAACGATAGCTGACATTAACCCTCAAATTAGCGATGTTTATTATATTCCCGGTTTGCTGGAAGGACCTAAAGTGACACTTAAACCAAACCGAACAGCTGTGCAAAAGATGGTCGTATTCCGCTACCGACTAAAGGAATATGCTGCTCAATTGGTGTAAATCAATCTCGCTATACACAATCAGGAATGCGAAATCTTCAAGCCGAATCTAGAAAAGCCCTCCCCTTTCATGTTATAGTGCATAAGGCTATAGATTTAATGAAAGCGAGGAACTTAACATGATTGATCGTACTATTCTAGTAAAATTTGGTGAGCAAACAACCCAAACCCAGCTGCAGGAAATCGTGGACCGTTTTAAGGCATTAAAGCAGCATTTGACTGGTGTCGTTGAAGTGAACGCCGGCATTAACTTCTCGGAGAACAACAAAGGCTACCAGCTCGTACTTCGCGTTCGCTTTGAAGACCAGGCGGCGCTTGAAGCATATGGTCCAAACCCGCATCACCAAGAGGTAGCAGCACTCATCCGCGAGTATGGCCGGGAAGACAGCATCGCAGCAAATATCGAGGTATAACAAAAAAACAGCGAGCCGCTTGTCTAAGTGTCTCGCTGTTTTTCTATTTAAGTACAACATCCCACTGCTTTCTCTACCGCATTTTTAGGAATTTTGACATTACCTTCATTGTCAATCTCATAGGGGATATTATTGACATCCAGACGTTTGACCAGTGCAAATCTTAACTCTTCATTTAAATTTTGATTTGAACCGAAAACTACGTATTCGTCTGGCACCTTTGCTTCTTCATCTGTAAAGTTGTATAAGAGGACACCAATGGATACGAGTAAGGTTATTGTAATAACAGAAATCATCTTCTTTATTTTCTTACGGTCCATTTCATCTTGTCACCTCAATCTACTTCTGACAACAAAACACACTACTAAACACAGTTGTTTCGTTTATTTTTCTTTTCGACCGGACAAGCTTGCTGATATGTATGGGCGGCCAGCTCAAAAGACTCACGCAATTTGTTAGTATCACTCATTGAGACCATCATACCTCCTTATACTTAACACGATCTCTAAACTTGGTTCGAGCAAAACGAAAAAAAAGCAGCCGATTAAATTTTATCGTCTGCTGCAGAGATTCGTACTAGGTATAGCTATTCCCCTTGAACATCCCACCGATGTCTATACTTGGTGAGATTAGGGTGTGCGTCGGGCGGAGGCTCGCTAATAATGAGACGAATCTTTCCAATCCACTCCTCAAACGAACTGAACGCAGCGAATGCATTTGCCGTTTCTGGGGTTAGGTAAAGGAACATCGGCTGCGCATACACATCCATTAAATGTCGAAGAGCGGCTTCGATCGGAGTATACTTCTTCCGCTTTCCTTCCCAGTTCTCTATGGTGATCGATCTATCGTCCTCGTTCTCACGACGCCATCCAAACAATCGTCCCTCACGCTTGTAATACGGCTCTATCGGACGCTTCCACATGCGCTTAGCTGTCTCCTCGTGCAGCGGGTACAGCACGAGCTTTGCGAATTTCCGTTCCTTCGACAACGCAGCTACGCGCTCTAACTGCTGATCCGATATATCTTGGAACGTATCATAATATACTAACGTTCCCTTCCCGGTTTGGGCATCACTCTCATCAACGTGACCATATGGTACTACTCGAATATTTCGACTCATAAGACTCCCCCTAGCCTTGTCGTAGTTTACCCAATAAATCTGTATGTACTCTCCATATTACTTCTTATTGTAGTTATAGCAATTGATTCGTAAAAATAAAAACAACCCGATTATCGTAATCGGGTTTGATTATTAAATATATGGTGCCGGCGAAAGGACTTGAACCCTCGACCTACTGATTACAAGTCAGTTGCTCTACCAACTGAGCTACACCGGCATAAGGTATGTATCTAGCGAAGGCAGCGCCACTAGTAACCGCGGTCTTTACTATCAAGTTTGCGCCTTGAAAACTGGATGCGAATGAATGATTCCTTAAGCTTTCCGGTTTTACACCGGGGTCCCCGCAAAGTACTCGGTATCAACTCCGAAGCATTTGCTTCACTTTGTGGGGTAATTTAGGATAAGCCCTCGACCGATTAGTATTCGTCAGCTCCACACATTGCTGTGCTTCCACCCCGAACCTATCAACCTCGTCGTCTTCAAGGGGTCTTACTAATTGGGAAATCTCATCTTGAGGGGGGCTTCACGCTTAGATGCTTTCAGCGCTTATCCCGTCCGTACTTGGCTACCCAGCGGTGCTCCTGGCGGAACAACTGGTACACCAGCGGTACGTCCATCCCGGT
>NZ_JAMBNP010000050.1 GCF_023715145.1 Paenibacillus glycanilyticus
CCCGAAGCCGGTGGGGTAACCGCAAGGAGCCAGCCGTCGAAGGTGGGGTAGATGATTGGGGTGAAGTCGTAACAAGGTAGCCGTATCGGAAGGTGCGGCTGGATCACCTCCTTTCTAAGGAAATACCCGATTACGTAGATAATCGGATAAATCAGGTAGGCTAGTCGCTCACTCGTTGTCAGTTTTGAAAGAATAAATCTTTCAATCAAATAGGTTGTAAGGGCCTTTAGCTCAGCTGGTTAGAGCGCACCCCTGATAAGGGTGAGGTCGGTGGTTCGAGTCCACTAAGGCCCACCATTATCTTTTGATAATGACAACTTTATACCCTTATGGGGCCATAGCTCAGCTGGGAGAGCGCCTGCCTTGCAAGCAGGAGGTCAGGAGTTCGATCCTCCTTGGCTCCACCAATAATTGTTTTAACTTGCTCTTTGAAAACTGGATAGCGAAAGAATGA
>NZ_JAMBNP010000051.1 GCF_023715145.1 Paenibacillus glycanilyticus
TTTGTAGATGGCATCGACTCGCCCCTGTGCGCTTTCTACGATATCAAGCACTTCAAACAGCGTGGCATTGGCTTTTTGTTTGGCATAAATCGGCAAAAACTGCACTTGTATCACAAACAAAGAAAACGCATAAAAGCCAAACGCCAGCGCCAAACCCACCAAACTTACACCGCCGTGCCTGCGGATATGAGCAAGCTGTTTTTCTTCATCCCGCGGATACATTTCAATCGCATCGGCGATTTCACGGCGCGCCATCCGATAATAATAAGCATCGCTCCAACGTGCCACCATCACCGACCAAAACAGCCAAATCACAAGCCCAATGCCAATACGTAGCGGCATACGAATCGCTTCATCAAGATTGCGTATCAATAAATACTCTACCGCCACCAAAATGATGGTGACATTAAGCTGAATAAACGACCATCCCGCCACCGAATAGACAATGCTATCT
>NZ_JAMBNP010000052.1 GCF_023715145.1 Paenibacillus glycanilyticus
TTGCTGAACAGCATGAAGAAGAGAAATTATTTAAATCGGTGATCGATAAACTGACCCTCGCTGGAAAAAGCGGCGAAGGTCTGTACTTTATCGATAAAGAGCTGGCTACCCTCGACGCGCAGAATTAATCCCCCGCGCCGCGACAGTCCGTGTCGCGGCCCTCTTAATGTCGGCAGATCTTATTTTCTGCGGTAGTAAAACCTTCCTCTCTGGCAATAAATTTGCCTTTTTTCTCTAAAAACGCCACCAGCTGTGCGGCGCTTAGATTCTCTGCTGAACAGGTGTGAAACCGCGCCTCTTCGCCAAAGCGGCGGCGAATGGCGGCCTCCAGCGAGGCAACCGTCCAGGACTCACCCGAGGCGAGCATCATCTGTAAAACTTCATGACCATGAATAGAAGACATAACCCCTCCTGCAAAAACCGCCAGCTTAGGCCAGACCGTCAACCCGCGC
>NZ_JAMBNP010000053.1 GCF_023715145.1 Paenibacillus glycanilyticus
CGCTCAGCCTGTGAGGTGGTTCTAAAGAAATGAACCAAATAAGGGCTTACTGCATAATCCCGGCAACGACTGATTACATCTCGGAGGCTCCAGTTGATTGCGTTGCAACGCAGAGCTAATGGTATAGCGATTTTGCTTCCGGTTTTCTCTTGCTCAACGTGTAGATGATCGTCCCAGATGTCCGAGAATTTCATACGGGATATATCACCTAGTCGCTGTCCTGTTACTATGGCTAAAAGCATGGCGTTCCCCATGTATTTGTGATTTTCATCGGCTATATCAAAAATCTTTTGCCATTCCTCCAGAGTGAGGCGCTGGCGAGTGATCTTTCTACGAGGTTGTTTAGTTGCTAGTGCAGGGTTATAACCAGGAGGTACTTCTCCCGCATGCTGAGCTTCTTTAAAAACATCTATTAGGACAGAGCGAATGACCTGAGCCATTCTGGGT
>NZ_JAMBNP010000054.1 GCF_023715145.1 Paenibacillus glycanilyticus
GCCGGGATGCCGTGCGCGGCGAGCAGCGCCTTCTGGTTGGACTTCGACACCGCGTGCGCGACGTGCCGTGCATCGGGGCCGGGCAGCCCGAGCGCATCGGCGACCCACGCGGCGGTGCGCGCATAGGTGTCGTGCGCGGTCGTCACGCGCAGCGTGTCGAGTTCGTCCGGATAGCGCGCGCGCAGCCAGCCGGCGAGCTGGCCGGCGTCGGGCGCGAGGTTGACCGTCTCGACGCCGTCCGGAAACACGCCGTCGAGACGATGGCCGGGCGCGGTGACGACGGTCACGGCCACCTGGCGTGCGAGGGCGCCGCGCACCAGCGCGATGCTGCTGCCGGTGGCGCGTGCGCCGATCACGATGAGTCGCTTCATGAGGAATCCTTGATCGAGGGCGAAAGAGGAAAGCCGGCTAGCGTGCGCGCCTGCGCAGGCGCTGGGCTTCGAGG
>NZ_JAMBNP010000055.1 GCF_023715145.1 Paenibacillus glycanilyticus
TCGCGAATCCCGGCGAGGCCGACGTGAAGCTCACCTCCGCAGAGTGCGCAGACGCGAAGGTGGTGCAATTGCACGAGGTGGTGATGAAGGACAGCACGCCGATCATGGAAGAGATCAAGGAAGGCATCGCGGTTCCCGCCGGCTCCCAGGCCGAGCTGGTGCCCGGGGGCCACCACATCATGTTGATGATGCTGAAGCGCCGCCTTGCCGTCGGTGATCAGGTCACGATCACCCTGCACTTCTCCGACGGCGGATCGCTCGTCGTCAAGGCACCGGTCAAGGAGTCCGTCGTGGCCACCAGCCCTGCCCGCGTCGTCGCATCGCCGACGGCACAGGCGTCCTCCTGACCGACGCTCAGGCGTGCCGCGCGGTGAACAGCCTCGCCTCGCCCAGCGCCGACCAGCCACCGAAGAACTCGAGGCCGACGAGCGTCGCCGGC
>NZ_JAMBNP010000056.1 GCF_023715145.1 Paenibacillus glycanilyticus
GGAGCGGTCGCATGAGTGAGTCGATCCGGCTCGACAGCGTCGAGCAGGCCATCGCCGACATCGCCGCTGGCAAGGCGGTGATCGTCGTCGACGACGAGGACCGCGAGAACGAGGGCGACATCATCTTCGCGGCCGCCAAGGCGACCCCTGAGCTGATGGCCTTCACCATCCGGCACTCCAGCGGCGTCATCTGCGTCCCCATGCCCGGCGACATGCTGGAGCGGCTCGAGATCCCGCTGATGACCCCGCACAACAAGGACAAGCTGCGCACCGCCTACACCATCTCGGTCGATGCCCGTGACGGCGTCAGCACCGGCATCAGCGCCGCAGACCGCGCCCACACCGCCAAGACGCTGGCCGACTCGGCCACCGAGCCGTGGGAGCTCACGCGACCCGGTCACGTCTTCCCGCTGCGCTACCGCGAGGGGGGTGTCCTC
>NZ_JAMBNP010000057.1 GCF_023715145.1 Paenibacillus glycanilyticus
CGTGCTGCTGCTGCTCGCCCACGACGACCCCGTGAGCCTGGCCAACGTGGTCGGCAAGGCGCTCGGCAACCCCGCCCTCACCGACGCCTTCGAGGTGTTGCTGGTGCAGGAAGGCCGCGCCTACCGCAACGCCGCCAACGAGGGTATCGAGCACTTCGGCTACGTCGACGGCCGCTCGCAGCCATTGCTGACCAAGGTCGACCTCGCCAACGAGGCCGGCAAAGGCGGCACCAGCGTTTACGACCCGCAAACGCCCATGAGCCAAGTCCTGTTCCAGGATCCCCTGGCCCCCGAGTCGGGACTGGGCAGCTACTTCGTGTTCCGCAAACTGGAGCAGGACGTGGCCGGCTTCAAGGAGGCCGAAGAAGGCGTGCAAGACAGCTTCAGCCCACCCGCCAGCAACGATGACCTGGGCGGCGCGATGATCGTCGGCCGCT
>NZ_JAMBNP010000058.1 GCF_023715145.1 Paenibacillus glycanilyticus
ATCATCTTCTCGTGAAAGCGATGGCTTTAAAGACATTCGAGACGTCTTAGGACAAGTGTATGAAACAGCTGAAGAGCTTGATCAAAATAGTGGTCAAACACCAGGTATACCTACAGGATATCGAGATTTAGACCAAATGACAGCAGGGTTCAACCGAAATGATTTAATTATCCTTGCAGCGCGTCCATCTGTAGGTAAGACTGCGTTCGCACTTAATATTGCACAAAAAGTTGCAACGCATGAAGATATGTATACAGTTGGTATTTTCTCGCTAGAGATGGGTGCTGATCAGTTAGCCACACGTATGATTTGTAGTTCTGGAAATGTTGACTCAAACCGCTTAAGAACGGGTACTATGACTGAGGAAGATTGGAGTCGTTTTACTATAGCGGTAGGTAAATTATCACGTACGAAGATTTTTAT
>NZ_JAMBNP010000059.1 GCF_023715145.1 Paenibacillus glycanilyticus
GCGTAAATTAGCGGATAAATTTCCAGACAGAAGTCGGGATTTTATCGTATAGCTTATTCATGGTCAGTTCCGCCAGACGATGGTCGGCAGCTGAGTAAAATACCGCCAGCTCATTATCAGACAGTTCATATTTATTTTTTTCAATGACGCGCTCCAGCGTGTCAATTGTCTGGCAACGACGTAAGCGCATCAAATAGTCTGTTTTAGTTAATGGCTTATCAGACATAATTCCACCTTTTGATTGTAATAATTCTAACACGATAGACTGGCCGGGTTTTCCCGGCTGGCGTTGACAAAGCAACGAAATAGTCGGTTACCGGATTTTTTCCACTTTTGCAAATCCGTAGAGTTAATGCCGTAGTTACTGAACAACGTAAAAGTGTCGTCCAGATATTCGTCAACCTGAGCGATCAGCTTATTAT
>NZ_JAMBNP010000005.1 GCF_023715145.1 Paenibacillus glycanilyticus
AGCCCCCCTCAAGATGAGATTTCCCAACTAGTAAGACCCCTTGAAGACGACGAGGTTGATAGGTTCGGGGTGGAAGCACAGCAATGTGTGGAGCTGACGAATACTAATCGGTCGAGGGCTTATCCTACAACAAACCCCAAAAAGTGAAGTTAAGCGTTGCTGCTTATTCCGATTACTTTCCGGGGACCCCGCAAGAAACTTAAGGGATTCAAACTTTCGCATCCAGTTTTCAAGGCGCAAGCTTTGAACATATTCCCTGATAGCTCAGTTGGTAGAGCACTCGACTGTTAATCGAGTTGTCACAGGTTCGAGTCCTGTTCGGGGAGCCATATAGAGAGGTGTCCGAGTGGTCGAAGGAGCACGATTGGAAATCGTGTAGGCTCTAACCGGGTCTCGAGGGTTCGAATCCCTTCCTCTCTGCCATACTTACTTTAGTTATAAGGCCCGTTGGTCAAGGGGTTAAGACACCTCCCTTTCACGGAGGTAACAGGGGTTCGAATCCCCTACGGGTCACCATCTTTACAAAAAAGAAATAAAAAAACTTCTTGCAAAGCGAACTTGAGTGTGATATATTATAAAAGTCGCTCGAGAGAGCATGGAGGCTTAGCTCAGCTGGGAGAGCATCTGCCTTACAAGCAGAGGGTCGGGGGTTCGATCCCCTCAGCCTCCACCATATATGTTTTGCTTATAATGACGCGGGGTGGAGCAGCTCGGTAGCTCGTCGGGCTCATAACCCGAAGGCCGCAGGTTCAAATCCTGCCCCCGCAACCAAAACTTTATCTCTGGTGAAATACCGAGAATTCGATGTGGAGCTGTGGTGTAGAGGCCTAACATGCCTGCCTGTCACGCAGGAGACCGCGGGTTCGAATCCCGTCAGCTCCGCCATTTTATCAAACATCAGGCTCGGTAGCTCAGTTGGTAGAGCAGAGGACTGAAAATCCTCGTGTCGGCGGTTCGATTCCGTCCCGAGCCACCATGTTAGATGGTTGGAATTTTTAAATTAATATGCCGGTGTAGCTCAGTTGGTAGAGCAACTGACTTGTAATCAGTAGGTCGTGGGTTCGACTCCTATCGCCGGCACCAGTTTTATGGAGGGTTAGCGAAGTGGCCAAACGCGGGAGACTGTAAATCTCTTCCTAACGGTTCGGTGGTTCGAATCCATCACCCTCCACCACTTAGGGGCATAGTTTAAAGGTAGAACAAAGGTCTCCAAAACCTTTGGTGTGGGTTCAATTCCTGCTGCCCCTGCCAGATTTTAATAAAGTAGTGAGTATGGCGGTCGTGGCGAAGGGGTTAACGCACCGGTCTGTGGCTCCGGCATTCGTGGGTTCAAGTCCCATCGATCGCCCCATTTTCACTATTTAGTTACAAAAAGTTTTTGTTGGGGATTAGCCAAGCGGTAAGGCAACGGACTTTGACTCCGTCATTCCAAGGTTCGAATCCTTGATCCCCAGCCATTTATGCGGAAGTGGCTCAGCGGTAGAGCATCGCCTTGCCAAGGCGAGGGTCGCGGGTTCGATTCCCGTCTTCCGCTCCAATCATATGGTGGCGCCATAGCCAAGTGGTAAGGCAGAGCTCTGCAAAAGCTTTACCCCCAGTTCGAGTCTGGGTGGCGCCTCCACAATTATTTCAATAAGATGTGCCCTTAGCTCAGCTGGATAGAGCGTTTGACTACGAATCAAAAGGTCAGGAGTTCGAATCTCTTAGGGCACGCCATATTTACAAATGCCGGTGTGGCGGAATGGCAGACGCGCGCGACTCAAAATCGTGAGGGAAACCGTGGAGGTTCGAGTCCTCTCACCGGCACCATACATTGAAATAAGCAAGCCTTTAAGATCTCAGATCTTAAAGGCTTTTTTGTTGTTTATATCGATAATCGTATGACCATACTGATTAATATCAAAAATGGGTGATGTGATGCAGCATGAGTCAAATCGATATTGCAACAATCAAAGAGCAGCTTGGAAACAGTGCGGATATTGTATTTAAAGATTTCCATATCGAATTTGATAACAGGAAACAAAAAGTAGACCTGTTCTATGTGGACGGTTTAGTGGACACGAATTCTGTTCAGGATTTTATCCTGGAAACATTAATGGTGGACATGCCGCACCTCAATACGGACGAACATCCTTTCCTGGAATTATTGACAGCGGGAGAAGCAGGAGAAGTTACTTCAACGGATACGATGTATCATGACTTGTTCTCCGGATATGTCATTCTTGTTCTGGATATTACGAAGATCTACTCCATTGCCATGACTGATATAAAGGGTCGAGCTGTTTCAGAAGCAATAACGGAAACGGTAACTCGAGGTCCGAAGGAATCGTTCACGGAATCTATTTGTACCAATAGGGCATTAATTCGAAGAAAAATTAAGAACCGGAATTTATGGCTTGAAAATATGAGAATCGGAAAAATGACACAGACCGATGTCTCCATCATGTACATTTACGGAGTTGTAACGGATAAGATCGTTCAAGAGGTGCGAGATCGCTTATCAAGAATAGATATTGACGGAATACTGGAAAGCGGCTATATCGAGGAACTCATTCAGGATGCGGCATATAGTCCGTTTCCTACAATGTATAACTCTGAGAGGCCAGACGTCATTGCTGCAGAACTGCTTGAAGGAAAAGTCGCGATATTAGTTGATGGCACGCCTCATGTGCTGATTGTACCGGCGTTGTTTATTTCTTTTATGCATTCCGCCGAGGATTACTACCAGAGAGCGGATATTAGCTCGCTTATAAGGATTCTTCGTTTTGTGGGTATATTTATTGCCTTATTAGGGCCGTCGTTGTATATCGCGATTACCACTTTCCACCAGGAAATGCTCCCTACTCAGTTACTGATCGGGCTTGCAGCCCAACGGGAAGGGATCCCTTTTCCCGCTTTTATCGAGGCTTTGATTATGGAAATTACGTTTGAGATCTTGCGCGAGGCCGGAGTAAGAATGCCAAGAACAATGGGGCAAGCGATTTCCATCGTAGGTACTTTGGTTATTGGACAGGCAGCTGTTGATGCGGGGATTGTATCTGCTGCTATGGTTATTGTTGTATCGATTACAGCCATCTCGAGCTTTGTTGTGCCGGCCATTAATATGTCAATCTCGATCCGGATGATACGGTTCTTATTAATGGGCTTGGCTGCATCGTTTGGCTTGTACGGAATTATTCTGGGGATTTTTGTACTGGTGTTCCATTTATGCAGTCTTCGGACATTTGGAATCCCGTACATGAGTCCGTTTGGACCGTTTATTGCCCAGGATTTGAAGGATACCTTGTTCAGGCTTCCGCATTGGGCAATGCGGAAACGCCTGCGTTTAATTAATCAAAATAATGTTACTCGGAGCAAAGACAAGGCTCCTGGCCCAAATCGGAGAACCTAGGCAACGAGATGAGGAATTGCGATGCTTCGAAGATTATTAATTGCCATGATGCTCATTTCAATAGCTATGACGCTGGCGAGCTGCTGGAACCGTCGTGAATTGAATGATCTGGCCATTGCACTAGCAATCGGAATTGATAAGGCAGGTGATCAGTACCTGGTATCGGTTCAGGTCGTTGATCCGGGAGAGGTCGCTGCAAATAATAGAACAATGACGAGAACTCCGGTTACCCTTTACCAGGCAAAGGCACAAACGATACTTGAGGCGATACGTAAAATGACCACGGTATCTCCAAGGAGCATTTATGCGGCCCATCTTCGAATGTTAATTATAGGCGAAGATTTGGCAAGAGAAGGTATAGGCGATTCTTTGGAATATATGTCAAGGTATTATGAGCATCGCACCGATTTCTACATAGCGATAGCCAAGGGTACAACGGCAGCCAGTACGTTGAAAATATTAACCCATCTAGAAGCTATTCCGGCTAATCTAATGTTCTCTTCCTTGCAGGCCTCGCAGAAGGAATGGGCGCCTACGGCTGCAATCACGCTTGATCAGCTCATTATGGATATTGTCAGCAAGGGAAAAGATCCTGTTGTTACCGGTCTCCGCATTAAAGGCGACCGGGAAAAAGGGATGAGCAGGAAAAATGTCGAGAGTATTGCCTCTCCTGCCCAGCTGCAATATTCGGGGCTGGCAATCTTTGAAAAAGACAGGCTTGTCGGTTGGCTGGATGATGTAGAAAGCAGAGGCTACTCTTTTATCCATGATGATGTGTCTAATACGGTAGGAGTCATTAAATGTCCTGATGGAGGGAAAATCACCCTTGAGGTGATTCGTTCAAAGACGACGTCAAAAGCTAAGCTGATAAACGGTAAGCCTGAAATGCGACTAGGGATCCGCACGGAAGTGAGCATCGGTGAAGTGATGTGCAAAATTGATCTGACTCAAAAATCGTCCATTTATGAAATGGAGCACCTTGGAGAAGAGACGGTGAGAAGTTTCGTAGAGAAGACAATTAATGAGGTTCAGGAAAACTACAAGGTAGACATATTCGGCTTTGGAGAGGTTGTTCACCGTGCGTATCCTGCATATTGGAAGACAGTTGAGAACGAGTGGGATTCCGTTTTTCGGAATATGCCGGTCAAATTGGACGTTGTCATCAATATCCGCCAAACTGGTACGGTCAATAATTCGTTTATGAACGAAATGAAATAAGAGGGATTAGGCAGCCATGATGAAATATGTAGCGTTAATCGCGGCAACAGCGGCGATCATTCTGATTGAAGTGCCGTCATTGTGGAAGAGAAGACTGATAAAGGATCTTTGGGTATTCTCTTCCCTCCTGCTTTTGGGAGTCGGACTAGTCATGATGAGGTTTCTTAACTTGCATATACCTAACCCGGTGAATGGTATCGACTACGTCCTGCAGCCGTTAGCAGAGGCAATCTTTCACTATTTAGGAGGGGGGCAATGAAGGAGTGATTGAGAAAGGGAAAATAAGTCATCGGCAGCTGACAGTTTTAACCCTGCTATATACGATCGGCACCTCCATTCTGATTGTTCCATCCATCATGTCCGTTTTCTCCAAACAAGACGGATGGATCGCATGCCTTGTTGGAATAGCAGTCAATCTTCTTTTTATACTCATCTACAGTACATTAGCTGGCCGCTACCCCTCGCTTACCTTAGCGGAATTCAGCGAGAAGATAGTAGGGAAATGGCTTGGAAAGGCAATCTCGTTGTTTTTCCTTTCCTTCATTTTTTTGTTGTCCGCGTTCCTGCTGCGAGTCGTAGGGAACTTTATGACAACACACATTATGCCAAACACGCCAATCGAAGTGACCATTATTTTGTTTATTAGCGTCGTGATATATGCCGTAAGGCTTGGTATTGAGACAACGGCAAGGGCTGCCGAAATTTTCTTGCCTTTTGTTATTGCGCTGTTTTTGTTCCTGACCGTTTTTCTGCTTCCGCAGATTGAATTGGACCGGGTTGAGCCTATCTTTGAGAACGGAATGAAGCCTATTATTCTAGGCGCATTTTATTGTTTTAACCTTCAGGAACAAGTTATTCTAATGATGCTGATTCCTTATACGAACCAGCCTAGAAAAGCTAAAAAAGCCTTGCTTGCAGGTACTGTACTTGGCAGCGTGGTTATTATTACAACCGTTCTATTGTCGACCTTAGTGCTGGGAACCGAGTTCACGCAAAGGAACATGTACGCTAGCTATACATTAGCCAAGCAGATCAGCGTTGGGAACTTTCTGCAGCGGGTCGAGGCAATGCTGGCGATTTTATGGCTGATCACGATTTTCTTCAAGACGGTCATTTGTGTTTATGCGGTATCGCTTGGGACAGCCCAGACGCTGAAGCTGAAGGATTATCGCACCTTGACGCTTCCGTTTGGCCTTCTGCTCGTGTTTCTGTCGCTCCTTGTTTACGACAATATTATTAGCTTTATTGCGTTTACGCCAAAGGTTTTTTCTCTATATGCTACAATCTTTATGGTACTGATACCGGTTGCGCTGCTTGGCATAGACGCGTTGCGTTCCGGCCTGAAGGAAGACCAATCCACATAAGACGCTGATTCTCCTATAAGGGAACGGCGTCTTTTTGCGTTTTAAGACAGGCTTCGACCCTTAAGGCGGATGCGGCCACTCGACCTAGGTCTAGCATAGAAACCGTCGGTGGTCCGTTTTAGAAAGAGCGAATTCGATCTACAATAGGAACATAAGCAAGAGAGCTTCACAGTAAGAGATAAGCAAAGCAATTATTAGAGAGGCGGTGGAAGAAGCAATGGATGGTAAAAAGGCGTTAGGCTTAGTGCTTGCGGTTGCGGGCGGTATCATGGTACTTAAATTCTTCGGCATCCATCTTGGTGCATTAGTTGGTACCTTGTTCGCGATTGTATTAGTAGGACTTGGGGTAGTTGCTTGGAGAAGCGGTAGAAAGCTGATTGGTGGAATTGTTGGTGCAATTGGTATCTTGATGCTCCTGCCGGCATTGTCTAAATTGATTATGCTGGGAATCGCGGTTGTGCTGATCCTGTTCGGCATTTCCATGGTCAAGAACAAAAACAATCATCGACATTTCTAATAAAAAAAGTTGGGAGGGCCATACATGAGCATTATGCGGCGAGTGCGCGACATTACAGTGGCAAATTTAAATGAAAGATTGGAGAAAGCGGAAGATCCGGTTCGCCTGATCGACCAGTTCCTCTGGTCGACGCGCGAAGAGATTATTCAAGCGGAACGTCTGCATCAGCAATACCTGGGACATAGCAATCATCTGAAAGCGCAGTGGCTGCAGGCGGAGCAACAGAGGGAAAAGCGCGAGCAGCAAGCACTAACCGCGCTGAAGGCTGGAGAAGAGCAACTGGCACGGATAGCGCTTCACGAGAAAGCAACCAGCGAGGAGCGCTCCAATCAATACCGCGAGTTGTACGAGCAAAGCCGTCAAAATACGATGGACCTGGAAGATCAGCTCCGTGAAATGCGCAGCGAATATCAGCTGGTCTATGACAAGCGTGAATATTACGCAGCCAGAATGGAGTCGCTGAGACTTCAACAGCGTATGAACGCAAGATTCACGGAGGGCGGTAATGCGGGCGGCATCCAGCCGGGCTCCATGTTCCGCAGACTGGAAGACCGGATTGGCGACATGGAGATGGAGGCAAAGAGCCTGCATGACCTGCGCCGGATGGGCAAAGAGTTCATTCACGAAGCAGGCAATCAAGTGCAATCCGTTATCGAACGCGAGCTGCAGCAATTGAAGAAGAAGCTTGAGAAGGAAGGATGGTCGTCTTGAAAAAATTGTACCGATCCCGCCGCGATAAGAAGCTGTTTGGTCTTTGCGGCGGATTAGCGGAAATGATCAATGTCGATGCGACTCTTATCCGTATCCTGCTTATCGTCGTAACGATCTTCACTAGCGGTTTCGCAATTCCGGTCTATATTATTGCAGGTCTTATCGTTCCTAAGGAACCCACGTTTTATAACGGCAACGGTTTTGGACCTGGTCCCGGATTTGGAGGATACGGCGGCGGATATGGCGGCAACGGTTACGGCAATGGCTACAACGGCGGTCAAGGGGGCTTCGGCGCTAACTTCGGCGGCCCATACAAGAACCCGCCGCAAGGTCAATGGGGGGACAGCTTCTCGCAAACACGTTCCGGCCAGCAATCTTCGTCGCAGTTCGATAGCATGATGGATGATCTGGAGAAGAAAGCACTCCGTAAAGAAATTGAAGAATTACGCGCCAAATTAGCTAAATACGAGAAGGGAGAGATTTAACAATGGGAATTTTTAAAAGAATGAAGGATATGACTAAGGCATCGGTGAATGAGGTATTGGATAAAATGGAAGATCCGGTTGTCATGCTGAATCAATACCTGCGTGACATGGAATCGGAAATTCACCAAGCGGAAGTAACCGTAGCGAAGCAAATGGCGAATGAGCGCCGTCTGAAGCAACGTCTGGATGAAGCCGTTCGCAGCATTGGCGACCGTGAGTCAAAAGCAGAAGCAGCGCTCCGCGCAGGCCAGGAAGAGCTTGCACGCAAGCTGCTGGAAGAGAAGCTCTATTTCGACCAGAAGGTAAATGAGTACAGCGATCTTCATGCACAAGCAAAAACGCAGGCGGAAGAGCTCATGCAGCAGCTGCACGGCATGAAAGACGAATTCTACCAGCTTCGCAATAAACGCAATGAGCTCGCATCCCGTGCTCAAATTGCGAAAGCGCAAAAGCAAATGGCTCAGATCTCTTCGAACCAAACGATTGACAGCGGTACAGCTTCAAGAGGTTTCTACCGCATGGAAGAGAAAATTATGCAGCTTGAAGCCGAAGCCGATGTTCTCCGTACACCTTACGCATACAACGGAGCAAGCAGCAATGCGGGCGCTGTCAATGCCATCGACATGGAGAAAAAGCTGAAGGTTGACGAGCAGCTGGAAGCTTTGAAAAATAAGCTGAACAAGCCTGAAGAAGAATAAGGATTAAGAAGTATGTCATGATGGAAGAGCGGATCGGGTAACCGGAATGTCATTAAGCCTTAACTTAATGACATTGAGGGCAACCGGTCTGCTCTTCCCTGCGTGCGTAGTTAAAGGAGTGGACTTCGATGGCTGACGGACAAGCCAGCGAGCATCATCGTACGGAGAGGCCAAATAAAGAAGCAAGGCGCAAACACGTAACCGAGACCGTATTGTGGCTCATTATTATCGTGAGCCTTGTCATCATTGTGCTTCAGGCAATCGGTTATATACAGCTGTACACGTTCAAAGGACAATGGGCGATCGTAAGTCTTACCGTTATTGGAGCAGCCATGGCGGCAGCGGCTGTTGTAGGCTTCCTGCAGAATTCCAAGCTCAAGCAGGCTGTTGAGCGCCTCAGCGAACAGCAGCGCAGACGCAGCTACCGGGTAACGCTGAATTCGGCAGAAGAAGCCGAAGGCGTTCCCGTAACCGAGGAGGAACAAAGCAAGGCGATATGGAAAGAAAAGGTTAAGTTCTCCGCTGTTATCGAGGAACGGCAGCGTCTTGCCAGAGAGCTGCATGATGCCGTCAGCCAGCAGCTGTTCGCCATCTCCATGACGGCGACCGCAGTCAGCCGTACCATCGAGCGGGATTGGGAGCGTGCGCGCAGACAGGTGCAGCTTATTGAAGAGATGGCTTCCGTAGCCCAATCGGAAATGCGCGCGCTGCTGCTGCACCTAAGACCTGTTCATCTGGACGGCAAAAATCTGCCTGCCGCATTAAGCACGCTGGTGGACGAGCTTAAGCAGAAGGTTCCGATGACGATCGACCTTGATGTCGACGATACCATCACAATGAACCAGGAAGCGGAGGATCATCTGTTCCGGATCGCGCAGGAGGCTTTGTCGAACACTCTTCGGCATGCCAAAGCCGATAGCATGGAAATTAAGCTGCATCGGAAAGGCTCCGAAGTACGTATGTTATTAAAAGATACGGGGATCGGATTTGATCTGGAAGCGAAGAAACAGACCTCATACGGGTTATTAACGATGGAAGAACGTGTAAACGAGCTTGGCGGCTCATTACATATGGTCTCAAAGCCTGGAGAAGGAACAAGCATAGATATCCGGGTTCCGATTGACGGTGGAGTAGGGAAATAGTTCATGTACATGTGAAGGAAGCGGTGAAGAAGGTGGAACCGATCGAACAACTAAATGAGCGGATTAAAGTGTTGCTGGTAGATGATCATGAAATGGTACGCATCGGACTCGCTGCGGTGCTGGATACGGAGGAAGGCATTGAAGTAGTCGGCGAGGCCAGCAACGGCTACGACGGTATTCGGCTGGCGCAGGCATATAAGCCCGACATCGTACTTATGGATCTTGTTATGGACGGTATGGATGGCGTGGAGACGACCCAAAAGCTGCTGGAGCTGTATCCGGAATGCAAAGTCATAGTTCTGACGAGCTTTATTGATGACAGCAAGCTGTATCCGGTAATTGAAGCGGGGGCGTTCAGTTATCTGCTTAAGACCGCAAGAGCAACAGAGATTGCCGATGCGATCCGTGCAGCGGCACGGGGCCAGTCTGTATTGGAGTCACAGGTCGCGGCCAAGATGATGAACCGCCTCCGCAAACCAAAGCAGCCGGTGCAGGCAGCCTTGCACGATGATTTGACGGAGCGGGAGATGGACGTGCTGAAGCGGGTAGCGAGGGGCATGTCCAACCAGGAGATTGCGGACGAGCTGTTTATTGGGGTGAAGACCGTGAAGTTCCATATTACGAACATCTTTAACAAGCTTGGCGTTGAGGACCGTACACAAGCGGCCATCTACGCGCACAAGCAAGGAATTGCGGAGTAGGGAATATGATAAATACCGATGAGGGGCTAGCCTGAAGTTTATCTTTAGGAAGGCCTCTTTTTGCATCAGGGAGAGCTGGAGGACTAGCCCAGTTTTTGCTAAAATAAGGTTAAAGGCGACGATTGAGCAGCATCCCGCTTGTGGGGAACGGCCAGTACGTTGTCATGGAGTTGTAGTAACAGCTATAAGGCTGAAGAAGGGATATATCCTTGCGCAGCAGATCCAGGACTCTTGAAGAGTGAGGCTCCTCCAGCGCTTTAAGAAGACAGGTGATCCAGCCAGCTGGACCAACGAGATGCAGAACGGAGTATTCTTCGCCGGAGGCTGATTCCGGCAAGCGCAGCTGCCAGGCCTCTCCTTCTTCTGTCAGGCCTAGTAGGCTGGACGAAGGATGAGCCATCGCTTGCGCAACATTTTGCCATAGCTGAGGTTTCAGGAAAGGTTCATACTTGTGGAATAGTGCGCGTAATCCGTTAACCGCTGCAATTATTCGCTGCAGCTCTTCTTCTATAACGGACAGCGAGGGATTCTGCTTGATGCGTCTGGCGGAGAAGCGGATGGCGAGATGGGCTTGTCTGCTGTGCTGAAGCCATCCTGCTGCCGTCTCGGCGGCATGGCGGTATGGAGCCCCCCAATCAAAGCTGTCCCATAGAGCAGGTCCGGGAGGCAGTCTTGTCGGCTCTTCCTCACGGAATGAATGACTGCCGTAAGGCCGAATAGGGCAAACGACAAATGATCGTTCGGTGCGGTTGGCGTGCGACAACGGAGTTATTGGCATGTTGACTGCCTCCTTTGCAATTGATAAGACCAGCATATTACGCCTGGACGGCAAAGACTGGCGAAAGGTGTCTATCAGTACAAAAGAAATAAATAAGCTACATGCTCAAAATCCAGACTAATTACTTCACGGAAGGGAATATACGGACGAGGCTCGTAGTAGTAAGGGTCAAAAGGATAGGATTGTGTCTGAACGGGCGGATTCTCCGGCATGGCTGCATTAGCTTGAGATTGATTTTTGGATTTCGAACCGCTTTTCTTGCTCTTCTTTGTAGATTTAACCGGTGCGGACTCCGGCTCAGTTGCAACGGAAACATTAGGATCCCCATTCAGCGTCAGCTTCCCGCCTGCGCATCTGCTTAACAGGCCGATGTGCCTCGTTCCATCCTTCATCACGATATATACTGGCATCCCGTAATATTGAGATACGACATCTTCCTGCAGAGGATAAATTTGATCCATCCGCGCTCCTCCTTATGTGTACTTGTTTTAGGCTTTGCAACCAGTGTATTCACCTACAGGCGAATGGGTATGGTTAAACACCTAACGGTAATAAATGGTTGATAGGAGGGATCTGTCATCGGGGCAAATAATCGATTTGTTAGAAAGACAGCCGAGCAATCTTCTATGCAGAGAGCCCGGCTTGCCGTTATGTTGGCAGCTGTTGTGCTGGTAATGGGAATCATTTGGGCTGTCGTTAACAGGGACCAGATCCGGTCAGGTAAAAATCCGAGTCTCGTCGCGCATGACATTGCATTGCTGTGGCAGTGGACAGACAAGCTATACAGTAAAGGGGCAGCCGCTGCCGAATGGACAATCCGATGGGATCTTGAAGGAGAGGCAGCTTCTCTGGAGCAGGCGGAACAACAGCTTCAGGCGGATGAAAAGGGGCAGATGCAGGGAACACTGTCCATATTCCCGTTAACATCTGACAGTCAGGCGATGGTTGTGTATGTTACGAAGCAAAGGACAAATCAGAAAGATCTCCTGGCTTTTGTGAATAACGCGGAAACACTATTTAAAGAATCGGGCATTGCCTATACCGGGGGAATGACGGTTCGGGGGGAGGCGGAATATAATAACGCAGCAGACCGGCTGGCCCAGGCAGCGGGCGGCAAACGGATTGACCGGTATAAGGATGATAGCGGAACGGTAAGCGAAGCGTACTATTCCGAGAAGCTGTTCTCCTCCGTTGAAGCAGGTGCAGGGAAGAAGGCCAATCTGCAAATTGCCGAGCATAGGGAGACGGAATCCGGGGTGCTGTCCTTAATCGTTGGAACCCCTTTAATTACAGGGGATTATACGGTTTCGGAGCAAGGAAATGATTAGAAGAAATATGAAGGTTAATTAGTTTTTTTTTATGATGGGATGAATAGCAGTTTAAGGATTAATATGCTAAACTACATAAATAAAAATAAAAAAATATAGGAAAGAATGAGGGAACTGACTGAAATGAACGTTGAATCATCAAATGCGCAAGGCGCTATTTATTATATTTTTGGAGCGACAGGCGATTTGGCGAAGCGCAAGTTGTTTCCAGCCTTGTTCAGCTTATATAAAGAAGGAAAGCTGTCTGAAAATTTCGCCGTTGTTGGATTAGCCCGCAGAGAGCGCACAAACGAGCAGTTCCGTGCCGATCTGTATGAATCGATCGTAGAATTCTGCCGCTATAAAGCAGAGGACGTTGAGCTCTGGAACCGTTTCGCGGAGCACTTCGAATATATGCCGCTTGATATTAACAATGTGGAAGCTTTCCGCGGTCTGGCTACCCTGTCGGATCAACTGGATGCGAAATTCAATATTCCGGGCAACCGCCTGTTCTATCTGGCGCTTGCGCCATCCCTGTTCGGACCCGTATCGTTCAGCCTGCAGGGCGGCGGACTGCTGGAGTCGAAGGGCTGGCACCGCGTGGTCATCGAGAAGCCGTTTGGCTATGACCTGGAATCGGCGCAAAAACTCAATGATCAAATTACTCAAGTATTCAAAGAAGAAGAGATCTACCGCATTGACCACTACCTCGGTAAAGAGATGGTGCAAAATATTCAAGTTATCCGTTTTGCGAACGCGTTTTTTGAACCGCTCTGGAACAACAATCATATCGCAAACGTGCAAATTACGCTGTCTGAGACCGTTGGCGTAGAAGAGCGCGGCGGTTACTACGACAAGTCCGGCGCTTTGCGCGACATGGGTCAGAACCATATGCTTCAAATGCTGACGATGATCGCAATGGAGCCGCCTAGCCGTCTGCATGGCGAAGATATTCGCGATGAGAAGGTAAAAGTGCTTCGTTCCCTTCGTCCGTACAAATCGAGCGAAGAAGTGCGCAATATGGTTGTACGCGGCCAATACAGCGAAGGTTCCCTGAAAGGGAAGGAGCTTCCCGGTTACCGCCAAGAGGATTCGGTTGCCGAGAATTCCGCAACGGAAACTTATTTCGCTGCCAAGCTGGCGGTTGATAACTTCCGCTGGGCAGGCGTACCTTTCTATATCCGTACAGGCAAACGTCTTCCGGTAAAAACGACGGAAGTGGTAATCGAGTTCAAATCGATGCCGCAAAACGTTTTGTTCGCGCAGCGCCATGACCTGCAGCCTAACCTGCTCGTTATCCGCGTTAACCCGATGGAGGGCATCTATATTAAAGTGAATGCCAAAACTCCGGGCGAAGACAATTCGGTACAGCCGGTAAACATGGAATTCTGCCAAAGCTGCCAAATCGGCATCAATACGCCGGAAGCTTACGAGCGTCTGATCCACGATGCGGTTCGCGGCGATTCGACTTACTTCACACGTTGGGATGAAGTCGCTCAAGCTTGGGAATTTGTAGACCGTATTGCCGCTGCTTGGCGAGAAGGTACGTCTGACCTGCAGCATTACCCGGCAGGCTCGTGGGGTCCTGAAAAAGCGGATCAGCTGCTGGCGCAAGACGGCTTCAAATGGTGGCCGGTTAACGGGCAGGATGAAGACAACGTTATCTGGGTTTCAAATAGCGGCAAATAATTTATTCATAGCACACCGCTGACGGAGGGATATGCCTTTATGTTTAAGGTTTACGATATTTCGATGACAATCGAAGAGGGTATGCAAGTATGGGGCAACCATGAAGGCAAGCAGCCCAAAATCAACTCTCAGCCTACCTCTCCAGACGGCGTTAATGAATCGCGCATCGATATGGATGTCCATTGCGGCACCCATGTCGATGCGCCTCTGCATATGCTGGAGGATGGCGAAACAATCGAGACGCTTGGTCTTGAGGAGCTCGTTGGCAACGCACGGGTTCTGGATTTCACGAATGTGAAAAACAGCATCACAAGAGAAGACCTCGAAAAGCATGGCCTTCAAAAGGGCGAGTTCATTCTTGTGAAGACAAGCAACTCTTATACGGATACTTTCGAATCCGATTTTGTATTCCTGCGGGAAGACGGAGCTCGTTATCTCGTTGAGGTAGGAGTGCGCGGCATTGGTACAGACGGATTGGGAATCGAACGGTCCCAGGCGGAATATCCAACCCACCGCACGCTGTTCCGCAATAATATTATTATCGTAGAAGGGCTTCGCCTGAAGGAAGTGCCGCCGGGCTCCTACTTCATGGTGATCGCACCTTTGAAACTGACCGGTATTGAAGCCGCGCCGGCACGTGCGCTGCTGATCGGGAATGGATAAAGGAGCGTTGCTTCGCGACGCTATGAAGGGAAGGCAAGCATGAGCCAAACGTTAAGCAATGAAATAACACAGGAAGTAGATAAGCGCCGTACCTTTGCGATTATCTCTCACCCTGACGCCGGTAAAACCACATTAACAGAGAAGCTCCTCTTATTCGGGGGAGCTATTCGTCTTGCAGGGTCCGTAAAAGCCCGTAAGGCGAGCCGACACGCAACATCCGACTGGATGGAAATCGAGAAGCAGCGCGGTATCTCCGTTACGTCCAGTGTGATGCAGTTCGATTACCTGGGTCACCGGGTTAATATTCTGGATACGCCTGGTCACCAGGATTTCTCTGAAGACACGTACCGTACGCTTACTGCAGCGGACAGCGCGGTTATGCTGATCGACGTTGCGAAAGGCGTCGAGGCGCAGACGATCAAGCTGTTCCAGGTCTGCCGCAAACGCGGTATTCCGATCTTCACGTTCATTAACAAGCTGGACCGTGAAGGCCAAAGCCCGTTTGAGCTGATGGAAGAGCTGGAGCGTGTGCTGGGCATCCGTTCGGTGCCAATGAACTGGCCGATCGGCATGGGCCGC
The DNA here is from genome assembly GCF_023715145.1 of Paenibacillus glycanilyticus. Lineage (GTDB taxonomy): Bacteria > Bacillota > Bacilli > Paenibacillales > Paenibacillaceae > Pristimantibacillus > Pristimantibacillus glycanilyticus_A. The sequence continues at coordinate 15,244 of NZ_JAMBNP010000005.1, forward strand.
GAGCTGTGCGGCGTATACGACCGGATGAAGAATCAGGTTGAGTTGTTCCAAGGCAATGACCATAGCACGATTGAGGTTCGCAAAGTCGATGACTACAACGATCCGTATATTCGTGAAATGGCTGGAGATTATCTGCATGATCAGCTCATTCAGGACTTGGAGCTGCTTGATGTAGCGGGCGATCCATTTGATTTCGAAAAGGTTCGGGCAGGCGAATTGACGCCGATCTTCTTCGGAAGCGCCGTGAACAACTTCGGCGTTCAAACCTTCCTTGAGAACTTCCTGGAGCTGGCTCCAAAGCCGGCTCCGCGGATGAGCACGGGCGGATCTGTTGACCCGACAAACGAGAAGTTCTCCGGTTACGTCTTCAAGATTCAAGCCAACATGAATCCGGCGCACCGCGACCGTATCGCTTTCCTTCGGATTTGCTCTGGACGATTCGAACGCGGCATGAGCGTTCGCCATGTCCGCGCGGGCAAAGACATTAAGCTGTCCCAGCCGCAGCAATTCCTGGCGCAGGACCGCGATATTGTCGAGACGGCTTATCCGGGCGATATTATCGGTTTGTTCGACCCGGGTATTTTCCGGATTGGCGATTCGTTGTCGCAAGGCTCCGAGGTTGTATTCGATGAGCTTCCTACGTTCTCTCCGGAGATCTTCGCCAAGGTTACCGTTAAGAACGCTTTGAAGCATAAGCAGTATCAGAAGGGGATAGACCAGCTGACCGAAGAGGGCACCATTCAGGTATTCTACACCGCAAGCGGCTTTGCTGACGAGACGATTCTAGGCGTAGTCGGCCACCTGCAATTCGAGGTGTTCGAATACCGGATGAAGGGCGAATACGGCGTGGATATTCAGCTTCACCGTATGCAGTTCCAATTCGCGCGCTGGATAGTTGACGATAAGATCGATCCTTCGAAGTTCCGGATTAATTCCACGCTTGTGAAGGACAAAAAAGGCAATTATGTTGTCCTGTTCGAGAATGAATACGCGATGCGTACCGCTATGGATAAGAATCCTACGATGAAGTTCCTGGAGACGGCTCCATAAGCGGCGGAATATAGATATGCTAAATCCCCTGATCGGCTGAGATCAGGGGATTTTTTTCGCATGGCTTAGCTTTTATGAAAAAAGAGGAAATTTTCTTGGCTTATCCGATTGACGGAATAACGCTTTCATGACATAATGTACGCGTGTACATTACAGGAATGACAGCAGCAAAGTTGTCTTATGATTAACGTTTTAACAGGAGGCTGCCGACTATCAGCAGGAAAGAAGTAGCGAAGCTGGCGGGGGTATCGGAAGCAACGGTATCCCGGGTTCTAAACAACGTAGGGCCGATTAAGGAAGAGACTCGGGTTCGTGTGCTGGAAGCAGCCAAAGAGCTGGGTTATGTGCCCAATGCGCTGGCGCAGCGTTTTGCCAGGAGGAAAAGCGGTAACGTTGGCGTTATTCTGCCGTTTGTTCCGAAGGTGCATTTGTTCTCGACGTATTATTTCGCTGAGATCTTGAGCGGAATTGGCGAGGCGGCGAAGGCCTGCAATTATGATCTGCTCCTGATCTTCCGGGAGCCGGACGGCGCGAGGGATTACGCGAAGCTGTTCCGGACACAGAAGGTGGATGCCTGCATCGTTCTTGGCGCTCAAAATGTCGCCGAGGAGCGGGCTGCATTAGCAGAGCTGCAAGAGGAAGGTTCTCCGTTCTGCCTGGTGAACCAGCGCTTTGATGATGAAGGTTATTTGACCGTCGATGCGGATCACGAGTCGGGAAGTTACGCGGCTGTGCAGCACCTGATTGCAAGCGGCTTCAAGCGGATTGCCTTCCTGAATGGTCCAAGCGCGTTCTCCAGCAGCGGCGACCGGCTAGCCGGTTATGAGCGGGCTCTCTCGGAAGCGGGAATGACGCTTGATAACGAGAGAATCTTCACCGGGAATTACAGCAGGAAAAGCGGGTTTGAAGCGGCGGCACAAATGGCCGAGAGCATTAAGAACAAGGAGATTGACGCTGTCTTTGCGGCGAATGACAGGATGGCGATTGGGCTGATGGACGGCCTTCGGGAGTACGGCATTGAGGCAGGCAAGGATTACGGCCTAATTGGTTACGATGACTCGGACAGCTCCAGAATCGTAAGTCCAAAGCTGTCGACGGTAGCGGTTCCATTTTATGAAATGGGGCGCAGGGCAGCGATGAAGCTGCTTGCATCGGAATCCGAAGAGCATGGGAACACGATTCTACCCGTTCAGTTACTTAAGCGAGAAACCACATAATTATATATTCGAGAGGCGGTAGTGAAAGAATGAGCAAACTTCGTGTCGGAATGGTTGGCTATAAATTTATGGGCAAGGCCCACAGCAATGCGTACCGCGCGCTGCCGATGTTTTTCCCGGAGACGGCGGTCCTTCCCGAAATGACGGCAATCTGCGGCCGTGATCCGGTTGGGCTCGAGAAGGCCCGCGCGCAGTTCGGCTGGCAAAGCAGCGAGACGGATTGGCGCAAGCTTGTCGCGCGCGAAGACATCGACCTAATCGATATTAACGCGCCAAGCGATGCCCATAAGGAAATTACGATTGCCGCAGCGGAAGCAGGCAAGCATCTGTTCTGCGAGAAGCCATTGGCGTTGACATTGGAAGATGCGAATGAAATGCTGGTTGCTGCCGAAAAAGCCGGCGTGAAGCATATGGTTGGCTTTAACTACCGCTTTGCTCCCGCCGTGCAGCTTGCGAAGAAGCTCATCTCGGAAGGCCGCATCGGCAAAATCCATCATTTCCGCGCGGTATTCCTGCAGGATTGGATTCTTGATCCGGAATTCCCGCTTGTATGGCGGCTGAAGAAGGAAATCGCCGGTTCCGGCTCGCATGGAGACCTGGGCGCTCACTTGATTGATATGGCTCGTTTCCTCGTAGGCGAGTTCAAGGAAGTGATCGGGATGGAAGAGACCTTCGTGAAGGAGCGTCCGATCTCCGAATCCATGACGGGGCTTAGCGCAACTAAGAGCGGTGCGGATGCGCCCCGCGGCGAAGTAACGGTTGACGATGCAACGCTGTTCCTGACCCGATTCGAGAATGGCGCGCTGGGCAGCTTTGAAGCGACACGCTTCGCCGCTGGCCATCGTTGTACGAATGCCTTCGAGATTAACGGCAGCAAAGGAAGCATTAAGTTCGACTTTGAGCGGATGAACGAGCTGGAAGTCTACTTCACCGAGGATGCGGACGATGTACAGGGCTTCCGCCGCGTGCTTGCTACAGACGCTTCACATGCTTACATGGATGCCTGGTGGCCGGCTGGCCACACGATCGGTTACGAGCATACCTTCACGCATGAAGTGCATGAGCTGATGACGGCTATCGCGGAAGACCGCCAGCCGGTGCCTAACTTCCATGACGGCGTGAGATGCCAAGAGGTGCTTGTCGCGGTTGAACGTTCGATTGCGGAACGCCGCTGGGTTGCATTGAAAGAGTTTCAATAATTCCGATAGCAGAGGAGATCAACGAAGACGATGAGAAAAGCGCTAATCGTATGGGGCGGCTGGGACGGCCATCAGCCGAAGGAAGTTGCTGGGATTTTTGAAGAGGTTCTCTTGAAGGAAGGCTTCGAGGTTGAAGTATCGGATACGCTGGACGCATTCGCGGACGGAGAGAAGCTCAAAGGACTCGATCTGATCGTACCGATCTGGACGATGGATAAGATTAAGCCGGAATATGTGCAAAACGTATCGGAGGCTGTTCAAAACGGCGTTGGACTAGCAGGCTGCCATGGCGGCATGTGCGACGCATTCCGCGAAAATGTAGATTGGCAGTTCATGACCGGCGGCCAATGGGTAGCGCATCCGGGCAATGACGGAACGAATTACACCGTTAACATTAAGCACAGCTCCAGTCCGCTGACGCAAGACATTGAGGACTTTGAAGTAAGCTCCGAACAGTATTACTTGCATGTGGATCCGGCCGTTGAAGTACTGGCTACAACGCGCTTCCCCGTCACATCCGGTCCGCATTCCCTGAATAAAGCGGTGGATATGCCGGTTGCCTGGACGAAGCGCTGGGGCGTGGGCCGCGTGTATTATAACTCGCTTGGCCATCAAGCCAACATTATCGATATTCCAGTCGTGAAGGAAATGATGCGCCGGGGGTTCGTCTGGTGCGCAGAAGGAAAAACCGCAGCGGTAAACGGAGGGACTCACGCTCATGCATAAGCTAAAGGTCGGCGTTATCGGAACAGGCAATATCAGCAGCGCATACTTAAACAACGGTACAAAGTTCGACTCGATGGAAATCGTCGCTTGCGCGGACTTGGACGTAGCGCGCGCCAAAGCAAAAGCCGAGGAATTCGGAATCCGCGGCTGCTCGGTTGAAGAGCTTCTCGCTGATCCGGAGATTGGGATGGTCATTAACCTGACAATCCCGCAGGCTCATGCGGCGGTTTGTCTGCAGGCGCTTGAAGCCGGCAAGCATGTGTACGTGGAGAAGCCGTTTACGGTAACCCGCGAAGAAGCGCAAGCCGTGCTTGAGCTTGCCGCACGCAAAGGACTGCTTGTTGGCAGCGCGCCTGACACCTTCCTTGGCGGCGGTATTCAGACCAGCATCAAGCTGATCGAAGACGGCTGGATTGGTACTCCCATTGGCGCAACGGCGTTTATGATGTCAGGCGGTCATGAAAGCTGGCATCCGGCGCCAGAGTTCTATTACCAGAAGGGCGGCGGCCCGATGTTTGATATGGGTCCCTACTACCTGACGGCAATGGTTGCTATGCTTGGACCAATCAGCCGCGTTACGGGCATGGCTCGCGCTTCGTTCCCTGAACGGACGATTACCAGCCAACCGAAGTTTGGGGAAAAGATTCAGGTTGAGGTTCCGACTCACGTTGCGGGCATCATCGAATTTGCATCCGGTCCCATTGGCACCATTCTGCAAAGCTTTGACGTGAAGGGCGGCTCCACCTTGCCGCGTATCGAAGTATACGGCAGCGCTGGAACCCTGCTTGTTCCGGATCCGAATACATTCGGAGGTCCAATCCAGTTCAAACGCGCCGGTTCGCATGAGTGGTCCGATATTCCGCTTGTGTATCCGAATACGGACAACGTGCGCGGACTAGGCGCTGCCGATCTTGCTAAAGCGGCGCTCTCCGGACGCAAAGCGCGTCCTAGCGGCGAACTTGCTTATCATGTACTGGAAGCGATGCACGGATTCTTCGATGCTGCGGAGCAAGGTGCGCATTATACGATGAAGAGCACCTGCGACAAGCCGGCGCCATTTACGCTTGGCCTCCGACCAAACAGCTTGGACTAATCCATATATACGGGCTTTATCTAGCTGGCGGGTATCCCGCCGGCTATTTTTTTTTTTCGGCGAGACCCTCTTATGAACGGTATAAAAATATGGTATCTTTTGGGGAGAAGCATGAAAGGGGTAATGGCCTGATGACTGCTCAAACGCATAACGGAAGAATGCTTATCCGTAATGGAATTGTGGTGCTTGAAGACCAGCTTGCTTCTGCAGCGATCGCCGTGAAGGACGGTATAATTGATGCGGTGCTGATAGACGAGGCATCCATTCAGCAATATGAGCAGAGCTGCGGAGGTGAGCCTTTAACCCCTATTAATGCAGCAGGACGTTATATTCTCCCCGGGCTTATTGATATCCATAATGATGCTATCGAGAAAGAAGTACAGCCACGTCCCAATACGCTATTTCCGCTTACGATGTCCTTTTTGGAGTTCGAACGAAAAATGCCGCATCATGGCATTACCACGATGTATCATTCCCTGTCGCTTGGCGTAGGGCTGAGCTTGCGTGGCGATCATCTGCTGACAGGAATGGTTGACGTGATTCATAACTACCGAAAGACACGTTCCGTTATCCGCAACAGAATCCATCTGCGGTACGAAGTATCTTATCTAGCCGGTTTTCCGATTGTTGAACGTTATATAAAAGAAGGCATGATTGATTATTTATCTTTTATGGATCATTCTCCCGGTCAGGGACAGTACCGGGCACCGGGCTCCTTCGAGCGTTACGTTATGAAGAATCAGGGAGTTGGCGTTGAAGAAGTTCAGGTCATTGTCGAAGAATTGTTGATGAGGAGAAACCAGATCGATTGGGAAAATCTACGTGAGCTTAGCCGGCTAGCCGGACAGCAGGGGATCAGGCTTGCCTCACATGATGATGATTCCGTGGAGCAAGTGGAGAGGTCCAGGGGCTTTGGCATTTCGGTTACGGAATTCCCGATTAATATGGAAACAGCCAAGCATGCCGCGAAGTCTGGATTATTCGTATGCGTGGGGGCTCCAAACCTCGTCAGGGGAGGATCTCATGACCATAACCTTCGCGCGCTGGATGTGATTTTGGAAGAAGCGGGCTCCATCATTTGCTCGGATTATCACCCATCCTCCATGCTGACCGCAATCTTTATGCTTGCAGATCAAGGGATGATGGATTTACCGGGTGCGGTTCGTTTGGGTACTCTTTATCCGGCGCAAGCGCTGGGGATTGCGGATCGCTATGGAGCGATTGCGCCGGGCAAAGCAGCTGATTTAATCCTTGTGGAGCAATATCAAGGTCATCCATGGGTAACGCATACGATTGTTGGCGGAAAAACCGTCTACACGGCGGATGCGCATTAGGTCGCTGACGGCTTCGATTGCTGGAGCTTGGTATGAAGGACGTCAATGAGCTTTGCCTGCTCCTCGGCAGATATTCCCTTCCAGATCATCTCGAATAAAACACCAAGTCCGGGGAGCGTTTTCTCGTCATTGCCGATGGAATCTTCGATGACATCCTTCATTTCTTTCTTTGAGTTGTTTCGAACGTTGTTAATTATGGCTTGACGCAAATCCAGATTGATCAATCGGATTCCCTCCAAGTCTTCATGAAATCGTGACTTCATTAATGTTTCCGACGAAGGCGATTTTCATCCGAGCGCGGTGGATATGCTATAATAATCAGGATTAGGCAATATCGTAAACGCATCTTGCGGGCTTTGAAGGGAGTAGGATGAAACGAAAATGGCCAAGAAACAGTTTGCAGTGATTGGCATGGGGCGGTTTGGCTCCAGCATTGCTTCTTCGCTCACGCATATGGGCTTTGAAGTACTGGCGATTGATGCGAGCGAGCAGCGCATTCAGGAAGCCATTAATCTCGTTACCCATGCGGTGTCGGCAGATTCTACGGATGAGGAAGCCTTGCGGTCGCTTGGCATTCGCAACTTTGACGTAGTTGTCGTGGCGATTGGCGAAGATATTCAGGCGAGTATTCTGACTACGCTTATTCTGAAGGATCTTGGCGTTAAGATGATCGTTGTAAAAGCTCAAAATGAGCTGCACGGCAAAGTGTTGACCAAGATAGGCGCGGACAAGGTTGTCTTCCCGGAACGGGACATGGGGCAACGGGTAGCGCATCATTTAATTTCTCCGAATATCCTGGAATATATTGAGATTTCGGAAGATCACAGCATTATCGATTTGAAAGCGCCGGAAGCCATGATCGGGAAGAGCCTGAAGCAGCTGGACATCCGGGCCAAGTTTAAATGCAACGTAATGGCGATCAAGACGCATGGACAAATGAACATCGCGCCTTATGCGGATGACTTAATCCGTCCGGAGGACATTCTTGTTATCGTCGGGAAAAACTCGGATTTATCAAATTTAGAAATCGCTTATTCGGAAGGCTGATCGGATTTATGAATCATTTATTGTTAACCTCTATTCAGAATGATCGGGTGAAGCAGTGGGCTTCCTTGCTCGATAAAAAGTACCGGGACCGGACCGGACAATTTATTATTGAAGGCGTACATTTGGTACAGGAGGCGTTCCGCTCTTCCGCCGCCGTCAAATGCGTGGTCTATAACGGAGAACGCGGAATTCCGCAGGAGCTCGAGATTTTTGCACGGGAGGGCAGCACGGAATGGGTGCAAGCGACCCCGCAGGTCATGGCGAAATGTACGGGGACGGATACACCGCCGCCGGTTTTTGCCGTGCTCGAGAAGATCAATCGGGATGACAATGCCTTATTCCGTGAAGGCGGCCTTGTTGTTGTTCTGGACGGAGTGCGCGACCCCGGCAATGTCGGAACGATTATCCGCAGCGCGGATGCGGTTGGCGCGGACGCGGTAGTGCTCGGGAAGGGCAGCGTGGATCTGTATAACCCCAAGACGGTACGTTCGACAATGGGCTCTCTGTTCCATCTGCCGATTATTGAGGCGGATCTGGCCGAGCTGCTGCCGGAGGCGCAGTCACGCGGGATCAAGCTTGTCGGGACAAGCCTGCAGGCCGCGCATACTTGTTATTCCTATGATTGGACGAGCAGCACCTGGCTCCTGATGGGCAATGAATCGGAAGGTTTGTCCGAAGCCGTGCGGCAGACGGTAGATGAATCGGTCATCATTCCGATGCAGGGCGATGCGGAATCGCTTAATGTGGCGATGGCTTCTACGGTGCTTCTCTATGAAGCTTTGAGACAAAGAAAGTATAGTTGAAATTAAGTCTAAAAAAAGAGGAAAGACTGAAGCCTGGTTGATGAGTTTTCCAACCAGTTCTTCAGTCTTTTTTATTTATCTCTCCATTCCTCGCTCTCTTCCTGCATTACCCTATCCTCTTACACAATCAATCTCTTACCATAAATCGGGTTATATTCTAAAACTATTACCAAAAACAATTTAAGATAGTACATTTTGTAAGTTTTCCTCTGAAGGTAGAATGAGGGCATTAACCAAAAAATCAATGCGATAGGGAGATGAAAGAAATGAAAGCGGTTTATCTGGCCCGTCGGAATGAAGGGGGGACGCACTTCTGCATTACTTGGGCGAATAGTCATGCCAGGTTTTAAACTTTTTCCTCTATGGCTTTGAGCCGAGTTATTACTAATCATAGGAATCAAGGGAGGATTGTAAATGTCCAGGAAAAGATTCAGGTATTTGCTGCTTGGTCTCGCGGTGCTGCTGCTCATGCCGCAATGGAGCGGAGCGGCTGCGGCGGCAGAACAGGCGCCAGATCCAATAGATTCAATATCGTCGTCGACAACGGGGGGCACGGAGGTGTCGGATTTCTATAATGTTATCATGCAGGTTGGAGCTGACCCTTGGGTGTACAAGCATACGGATGGCTATTACTACAACGTCTTTGTCAACGCCAGCGGCATCATGATCCGCAGATCGAAGGCTATCACCGGCATTGATGCGGGCGAGAGAAGCCTTGCCTGGACGCCGGTTAAGGGAACTATGTATAGTTCCAATGTTTGGGCGCCTGAAATGCATTATCTGAAAGATACCGATGGCAGCTATAAATGGTATATCTACTTCGCGGCCGACGACGGAACCAATGCCAACCACCGCATGTACGTGCTCGAGAACGCCAGCGATAATCCGATGACCGGAGCCTGGGAGTTCAAAGGGAAGATAACCGATTCCACTGACCGATGGGCGATCGACGGCACGGTGCTCACGGTAAACGAGAAACAATACTTCATCTGGTCCGGCTGGGAAGAAACAGATGGAAGCTTTCAAAATTTATATATTGCGGAGATGAGCGACCCGCGGACGATAGGCTCGGAAAGGGTATTGATCTCGACCCCTGACCATGATTGGGAAACGTCCCCGGGCCGAATTAACGAAGGCCCCGAAGTCACTATACATGGCAATACCATCAACCTGGTCTATTCCGCAAACGGAAGCTGGACGGACAGCTACTGTCTCGGACTGATCACTGCCCAGCTTGGCGACGATTTGATGGACCCCGGCTCTTGGGTTAAAAAGGACCAGCCGATTTTCTCCAGCGCTAACGGCGTCAACGGCCCGGGTCATCATAGTCTGACCACTTCTCCCGACGGCAGCGAGGATTGGATTATTTACCATTCCGCCCGCTGGTCCGGATCGGGGTGGACCCGTAACGTTCGGGCACAGAAATTTACTTGGAACGAAGACGGAACGCCGAACTTGGGAGAGCCCGTCGATCCGAACAAACCGATTGCGATCCCTTCAGGGGAGCCGGTACGTCAGCGTTTTGAGGCGGAAGCCGCCCAGCTCGTGAAAGATCCAAGCGGCGAAACCGGTCCAAGCGTCTTGCGGGAAAAAACGGCTTCCGATGGGAAGAAGATTACGAATATGAAGAATGCCAATGATAAAGCCCAATTTACAGTCCATGTGCCAGAGGCGGGAATGTATGTGCTCTCCGTTCGAAATGCCAACGGCACGTCGAGTGCGGCGGATGCTTCCCATATTCTGTCGGTTAATGGCAACTCCGGCGCCAAGCTGAGCATCGTTTATTCCGGCTGGAATCGGTGGGGTGCCTCCACGGCGAAAGTCTATCTAGAGCAGGGCGATAATATCATTCGTTTCTCTACTGGTGCAAACCTAGCTGAAATAGACAGCATGGATGTATTCAAGCTTGATTCGTCAGAATTGGTATTCGATTCTCCGGGATACACGCTGGGGCTTGGCGACAATCGCAGCCTGCCCGTGTACATGGTAACCGGTACTACGAATACACTTGTGGACAGTGGAGTTACGTTCAGTTCCTCCGACAATCAGGTTGCCCAGATTAATGGGTCTGAGATCAAGGGAATCAAGGCAGGCAGTGCTACGATTACCGCAACCTATAACGGGAAAACGGCCACAACCACGGTTGTTGTTAACGCTGAGCCAAAGTCTGTGCAGTCCATTGCCATCAGCGGACTAAACAACATCCTGACCAGCGGGATGACAAGTCAACTGCAGTTATTAGCAAATTACAATACGTATGAAGTTCAGGATGTGACGGCTGGAGCGACATACTCCAGCAGCAATCCCGACGTGGCTAAGATTTCGGATACCGGTGAAGTATATGACGTTCAACAGGGAGATACGGTAATCACTGCCGCATACGGCGGTAAGGAAACAACGATTAATCTGATGGTAACTCCTGATCCGTCGCAGGCTCCTCAGGTTGTTACGCAGGTGAAGACTCCCTCCGGAGCAACGCCCAAGCTGCCCGGCGTTGTTGATGTCGAGTATAAGGGAGCAAGCAGCACGGCCGAGGTTAGCTGGAAGCTGGACGGCATTGACTTTAATTCCCTTGGCATTGTTCAGGTGCCTGTCCTATTGACCCTGAATGGTGAGGAGATTCCAGCTGCCGCTTCCGTGGAGGTTATCCCGGGATGGGGCCTTGATGAAATTGTAAAGCAAGCTCGCAGCCGAATAGACAATTTCTCGTATCCGCTAGGCGAAGGGCTCGGCAGCTATAGCCGGTCTGCGTACGATGCTCTTCTGGCTAAACTCGATCATGCGGAGAAATTATCTACCGACGCAAGTTTGACGGAAGAACAATTCAACGAAGAACGGATTTCCCTTGCCGAACTAGAAGCCGATCTATTAGGTTCGCTCAATAGCACGCAAGATGGCGTGTTCTATAACGCTTATCGGGATTTCTCCAGCGATGAGACGGGTAAGTACCCATTTGGCTTTAACATCGAAGATTTGACCAATGGCGCTGCCGCTACCGTGCAGGAGGAAGAGGGGAATAAATTCCTTCGACTGACCACGACGGCTACTGCGGGCAAAGCCAATCTGTTCCTGCCCTATCTGGGCGAGGTGACGGCTGCGGGGGATGAGCGCATCGTCATCGAATATCGCGCCAGGTTAAACACCAACTTCCAGTACGCCAATGGCGCCATGACGAGGAATGACAGCGGTACTGGCAATTATTCGATGGTTACGGCTTTTGACACGGGTAAAATCATGGTGCAAAATGGCGGGTCGAAGAAGTCCGTCCTCAACTACGCGCTTAATACCTGGTACAACATAAAAATGGTGGCGAACTGGGATGCCAAGACGTACACCGTGTATATCAACGATGATCCTGCTCCGGTGGCTACGGACTACACCTTCCGCCATACGGGCGGAAGCAAGCTGACCGGCCAGCGGTTTGGCATCGACGGCTACGCCAACGCCTCCATCGACTTTGACGACTTCAAAGTGATGGTGACGGGAGGAGCGAAATCTGCGCCCGAGGGGCTTGGGACAAGCAATGAAACGGCGGCTGGGGCTAATGATGGACGCATCACCGGCGTGAACGCCTCCATGGAATGGTCCTCGAACGACGGTAGCACGTGGTCTCCTGTAGAGGGAGAAGCCATAGCAAATCTGCCTCCGGGAACCTATTGGATTCGATACCGCGAGACCGATACGCATAAAGCGAGTCCTCATGTAGAGCTGACCATTAAGGGCTATGATCAACCGACTTCTCCTGGCGGCGGTGAATCTAGCGGCTCTACTAACACGTCTACTACCGTCAAAAACGAGGACGGCAGTACGACCATTATTGTCACCGATAAAACAACCGGTACAGTGACCGAGACGACCACGTGGCCTAACGGAATTAAGGTGGAGACCGTCACGACTTCGCTTGGGGAAGTAACGGCGAGTGTTCATCTGCCACAAGGCGTGGCAGAGGCGCGGATTACGATTCCCGCAAAGAATGCCTCTCCTTCGACTGTAGCCTATACGGTTAAGCAAGACGGCACGAGGAAAATAATCGGGGACTCCGTGCTAACGAAAGACGGAGTGAGCTTCATAGCGAGAGGCGATATGACGGTTAAATTGATAGACAACAAGATCGCCTTCAAGGATGTGCCTGACAACCACTGGGCAGCCGAATCGATTGCCTTTACGGCCAGCCGCGAACTGTTCCTTGGAACGGGGCAAGATCTCTTCACCCCTAATGCATCGATGAGCCGCGCCATGCTCTTCGCCGTGTTGGCAAGGCTCGGCGACATTGAGACCGAAGGCGGCGCGAATTGGTACAGCAAGGCGCAAGACTGGGCCGTAACGGCCGGGATCAGCGATGGCAGCGCCCCTGACGCAGCGATTACCCGGGAGCAGCTGATCACTCTCCTGTACCGGTACGCCGGACAACCTGCCGCAAGCGGCAACGGCAAGAGCTTTGCCGACAGCGGCGAGATTTCGGCTTATGCAAGGGAAGCGATGGAATGGGCTGTGGCGAGGGGGATTCTGAATGGCAAGCCGAGGAACCTTCTGGAGCCTGCAAGCAGCGTCACGCGGGCTGAAGTATCCGCCATCCTTGCGCGCTTTATAGCTTCGCGAACCGAATAAAAACCACCCCTTACACTCCCATTTGCGGGCTTTGTCCCAAATGGGAGTTGTAATGGGATCCTATTTACGGAGGCCAAAGAACCCGTTCAGCAAGTAATTGAAAGCGCGAACAAATAGAATACGAGGTGAAATGAAGTGATCAGATACACAAGACGTGTGATTGCCGTAATGATGATGATCGCGCTTTTTGTAGGGATGATGCCTGCTTATGCAGCCAGTAATCCATCCACCGAGGACAAGGACGAAGGGATGATTCAGGAGACGGGAGAAGCTGGCGATTTCCCGTTAGCGGTTAACGGAACGGCAGCGAGCATTTGGGTGGACGCTGCGGAGGAGGCTCCGGTCAGACGAGTGGCGAACGACTTGAAGGATGATATCAAGCGAGTCACCAATCTGGACGCCAACGTGAGCAGCGAGACTACTCTGCCCGCTGGTCCCGTCGTAATCGTGGGCACGCTTGCTGACAGCGAGCCAATTAAGGCGCTGGTCAGCGAAGGGGAAATTACCGCGGATGAAGTAAGCGCGATCCAAAATAAATGGGAAGCTTACTTAATCAAGGTGGTGGACGAAAATACCTTGGTTATAGCGGGATCGGATAACCGCGGAGCTATTTTTGGCGTATACGAGCTTTCGGAACGGATGGGGGTTAGCCCTTGGTATTTTTTTGCCGACACAGCTATTCGAACTAAAAGCGCCGTATATGTAGCTGCGGAAACTTCCGTTACCGATATGCCGGATGTCCAGTACCGCGGCGTTTTTCTTAATGATGAAGAGAAGCTCGGCCGCTGGGCTAAGGAAGTATTCAAAGACCCGGATAATATGGGACCAAAAACGTACGCCAAAATTTTCGAGCTTATTTTACGGTTGAAGGGTAACTACATTTGGGCAGCCATGCATGTGAACTCCATTAATAACGTGCCCGGGAATATTGATCTGGTGAAGGAATACGGCATCGTGCTTGGTTCCAGTCACCCCGATATGCTCCTGCGGACGAACACGCACGAATGGGACGACTGGAAACAGGACTATGCCAAGAGGATGGGCGTTAATCCGGATACGATCGAATATGACTTCACGGCAAGCAAGGATGCGGTGCTCCAATACTGGCGCGAAAGTATTGAAAGCCATAAAGACATCGATGCGCAATGGACGCTGGGGATGCGGGGCATACATGACGAAGCGTTCAACGTGAAAAATCTAATGGAACCCGCCTATGATTACTTAGGCGGCGATCTGGATGAGCGGAAGGCCGGACTGATGAATGAGATCATCCGGGAGCAGCAGAAGATGCTTCTGGAGATATTAGGCCAGGAGAAATACGATCATTCGTTTCAGGCGTTTATCCCTTACAAGGAAGTTCTTCCGATCTATAATCATCCCCAATTTGATCTGCCCGAAAATGTGACTGTGATCTGGTGCGACGATAATCACGGGATCATGCGAAGAATGCCCGATGCAACAGAACGCGCTCGCGAAGGAGGACACGGATTATACGATCACGTTTCCTACTGGGCTCCCGCTGACCAAAGCTATACGTGGCTTAATTCGATCCCTCTTTCCTTAATGGGGGAGGAGCTTGGAAAATCTTGGGATCATAATATCCGCAAGTCTTGGATACTGAATATAGGCGACATCAAGCCGCAGGAAGCCGAGATGACCTTCTTTATCCGTTACGGATGGGACGTAGAGAAGTACAAAAATAATTCGGAGCAATTTCTGAAAGACTGGATCGGTGAGCAGTTCGGCAGCTCGTACAGCGACGAGACAGCTGACATTCTCACTACTTTCTATCAGCAGACCAACGTTCGCAAGCTTGAGCACATGCAGGTTGGCGTGTTCAACCAGACGCAATACGGGGATGAAAGCTCGAAGCGCATGGCGGTCTATCAGGATTTGTTCGACCGTACCGCGGCTATCTACAACGCGCTGCCGGAGGAGCAGAAGCTGAGTTTCTATGAACTGGTGCAATCCAAAATAAACTGGGCGTATTATGTCAACAAAGCCTACTATTATGCGGATCGAAGCAACCTGGCTTCCGATCAGGGCAGGATGGCTTCCGCCGATGCGTTCCTCAAGCTTTCGCAAGAGGCCGACCTGGCAAAGAAAGCGGAAATTGTACGCTATAGCACGATGGCGGGCGGCAAGTGGAAGGGATTCATCGATCCCGAGAACGCATCGCCTCCGGTCATTAACCAGCTGCCTCCCGGCACGCCGGCGCTGGTTCTGGGAGAACCGTCCTTGGGCGTGGTTGTACAAGGCGAGACTAGGCCGCAGGAGAATTCCAAGCTAGTCTTCTCCCCTTACAATCAAGAAGGTAAATTCATCGATATCTTCAATAAGGGAGCAGGCAGCATCAACTGGACAGCCGCCGCCGATCAGCCGTGGGTGCATCTCTCCTCTGAAGCCGGCACCATCAGCGACGAGACGCGTCTCTGGGTTACGATTGACGAGATGGAAGCACACAAAGGGGCAACAGCCGCAATTACGATTACCGATACATCAGCAGGCACGGCCAAGACCATTCAGGTGGCAATTGAGAATCCGGCAAAGGCCTTGTCCGAAATCCAAGGCTACGCGGAGGCGGACGGCTATGTTTCGATTGAAGCAGAGCATTACAGCCGATTAAACGCGAACGGCGATAAGACTTGGGAAATCATTCGAGACCTAGGCCGTGCTTCCGGCTGCGATGTCGTGCGTGCTTATGACCCTGAACTAGGAGCGGTGGATGAAGCAGCGATCATTGCGACTGCTCCAAGCCTAGAGTATGACATTAACTTGACTTCTTCCGGTCAATTCCCGCTTGAGATCTACCGGATACCAACGCTTAATTCCAAGGGGAAGGTACGCTTTGCCGTCTCCGTGGACAATGAAGCCCCGATTGTCGTGGAATCGGCAGCATCCGATGAGGGACAAGGCACGGTCTGGGTAAGCAACCTTTTCCATATGATCGAGAAGCATGTGGTGAATATGCCCGCTATGGCAGCCGGAAAACATACCATTAAGCTGTGGATGGTAGATAGCTTTATTATGATTGACAAGATGGTGCTGTACACAGGTCCGGATGGTGTCATTCCTACCGAGCTTGGCCCGGACGAGAGTTATCACGACGAATACAATACGGCGTTCAATCCTGGCGTCGAGCTTCCGGCCAGGACCTCTACGGCAGCTGAACCTATGAACATTCCGTCAGGTTGGGGAGGAGGAGCTTTTGTTGAAGCGGGCGGAACGGTAGGCGTTGAAGCCGAGTATGCCATGGAGCATGTGCTGGATTCGGCAAGCCAGATAACGGCGGACATGAAGGCGTACACCGTATCCAAGCGGGATAAGGCGGTTGAGACACCCGGAAAGATTCCTAATGCCTGGCGTCTCACCCAATCGGACACGGGCATGGCCATGCGCCTTCCCGACCTGGGAGGGCAATGGACAAGCGATGCCGAATTCCCTGTATCCAGTCCGGAATTGACGTACAAAATCAATTTTAGCAACACGGGGTCCTATAACGTGTGGGTACGCTGGAGATATGTGGACAACGCTTCCGACTCCATTCGCGGCGGTTTGGACGGAAGTAACGGCAGCTTCTCGACCGATGTTTTTTTCTCCAATAACTTGGACGAGAAATGGCACTGGAAGAACGTCGGCAAGGTTAACGTTGCCACAGCGGACGAGCATTCCTTCAGCCTATGGATGCGCGAGGACGGTCTGTATATAGATCGCATCTACTTGACGAAGAGCGGAGAAACTCCATCCGATGCCCTCTGGAATCCCTCACTCCGGACGGAGAGTACGGCTGGACAAAGGCTCCAAGCAGCCGTGGACGCCAAACGCGCCGGGATGTCCGGCATTTCTTATCCATTGGGGAATTCTCTTGGACACTACCGCCAGGCGGCTTATGACTCCTTGATTAGCGCGTTGAACGACGCGGAGGCCCTGGCTAAGAGCGGTACCGCTACGCAGCAGCAAGCAGACGACGCTCTGAACGCCCTTACTGCCGCCGAGTCGGCCCTGTCCGACTCTCTCATCCTTACAGAGGATGGCGTCAGCTATAATGCTTATCGGGATTTCTCCGGCGATGAAGCGGGAGAAGTTCCTTACGGCTTTAACATCGAAGACCTGACCAATGGCGCTGCCGCTACCGTGCAGGAGGAAGAGGGGAATAAATTCCTTCGGCTGACCACAACCGGTACGGCGGGCAAAGCCAATCTGTTCCTGCCCTATCTGGGCGAGGTGACGGCTGCGGGGGATGAGCGCATCGTCATCGAATATCGCGCCCGGTTAAACACCAACTTCCAGTACGCCAATGGCGCCATGACGAGGAATGACAGCGGGACGAGCAATTATTCGATGGTTACGGCTTTTGACACGGGTAAAATCATGGTGCAAAATAGCGGGTCCAAGAAGTCCGTCCTCAACTATGCCTTAAATACCTGGTATAACATCAAAATGGTGGCAAACTGGGATGCCAAGACGTACACCGTGTATATCAACGATGATCCTGCTCCGGTGGCTGTGGACTACACCTTCCGCCATACGGGAGGCAGCAAGCTGACCGGCCAGCGGTTTGGCATCGACGGCTACGCCAACGCCTCCATCGACTTTGACGACTTCAAAGTGATGGTGACCGGAGTAGCGAAATCTGCGCCCGTGGGGCTTGGGACAAGCAATGAAACGGCGGCTGGGGCGAATGATGGACGCATTACCGGCGTGAACGCCTCCATGGAATGGTCCTCGAACGACGGTAGCACGTGGTCTAATGTAGAAGGAAATGCCATAGCAAATTTGTCTCCGGGAACCTATTGGATTCGATACCGCGAGACCGATACGCATAAAGCGAGTCCCCATGCGGAGCTTACTCTTACAGCACCGAATCCTGTCACCGGCGTAAGCCTGGATAAGATCAGCGCTCAGCTGTATACCAACCATGGAAGCTCGACCGTCCAGCTCACCGCAAAGGTAGAGCCTGCAGACGCAGCGAACAAGACCGTGGCGTGGAGCACGTCCAATCCGGCTGTAGCTACGGTGGACGACAAAGGTCTTGTCAGTGTCCACACCTCCGGCACAGCTGTCATTACGGCGACTACGGCAGACGGCGGTCACACAGCGTCCTGCACGGTGACGGTGTCTGTATATACCGCTGGCGGCGGTGAATCTAGCGGCTCTACTAACACGTCTACTACCGTCAAAAACGAGGACGGCAGTACGACCATTATTGTCACCGATAAAACAACCGGCACGGTGACCGAGACGACCACGTGGCCTAACGGAGTTAAGGTGGAGACCGTCACGACTTCGCTTGGGGAAGTAACGGCGAGCGTTCATCTGCCCCAAGGCGTGGCAGAGGCGCGGATTACGATCCCCGCAAAGAATGCCTCTCCTTCGACTGTAGCCTATACGGTCAAGCAAGACGGCACGAGGAAAATAATCGGGGACTCCGTGCTAACGAAAGACGGAGTGAGCTTCATAGCGAGAGGCGATATGACGCTTATATTGATAGACAACAAGATCACCTTTAAAGATGTGCCTGACAACCACTGGGCAGCCGAATCAATTGCTTTCACTGCCAGCCGCGAACTGTTCCTTGGAACGGGGCAAGATCTCTTCACCCCTAATGCATCGATGAGCCGCGCCATGCTCTTCGCCGTGTTAGCCCGACTGGACGGCGTTGAGACCGAAGGCGGCGCGAATTGGTACAGCAAGGCGCAAGACTGGGCCGTAACCGCCGGAATCAGCGATGGCAGCGCCCCTGACGCAGCGATTACCCGGGAGCAGTTGATCACTCTCCTGCATCGGTATGCCGGACAACCTGCCGCAAGCGGCAACGGCAAGAGCTTTGCCGACAGCGGCGAGATTTCGGCTTATGCAAGGGAAGCGATGGAATGGGCTGTGGCGAGGGGGATTCTGAACGGAAAGCCGAGGAACCTTCTGGAGCCTGCAAGCAGCGTCACGCGGGCTGAAGTATCCGCCATCCTTGCGCGCTTTATAGCGTTGCGCAGCTAGGAATTACCCGTAAAGAGCCTTGAGCAATCAAGGCTCTTTACAATGCTAAGCGTTTATACGCTTTTTCATATAATCATGGCTTTGAATTCTCCGGATTACTTATATCGCCACCATTTTAAGTTATTACCAAATTCATTTAAATGAGTACATTTTTATAATTTCCCCGGTAGCTATAATGAAAACATAAGAGCTCCTTAATACAGCCGGAGGGATGAGAGAAATGAAAGCGGTTTTAGACAAATCTCCAGACTACGCTTCATTAAAGAAGAAAAACAAATTTATAAACAATCTCAAAAGAGACGTGTGGTTATACGCCCTCTTGATGCTGCCCTTTGCCTATATCCTGATCTTCAGGTATGCCCCCATTTATGGCGTGATTATGGCATTCCAGGATTACAACATTTTTGCGGGAATCAAGGGGAGCGAATGGGTAGGACTGGATGTGTTCCGGTTTATATTCCAGCAGGACAGCTTCTACCGCGCGCTCAAGAATACGCTGGCCCTGAATGTTTATGATTTAATCGCGGGATTCCCGGCGCCTATTATTCTAGCGATTCTGCTCAATGAAGTGAGACTGGCAAAATTCAAGAAAATTACGCAGACCGTGTTGTATCTGCCTCACTTTTTGTCCTGGGTTATTATAGGCGGCATGGTCTATCTGATGTTCTCCAACAGCGGCATGGTCAACACGTTCCTGGCAAACCTCGGCCTTGCCAAGATCGAGTTTCTGTCGCAGAAGGTGCCTTGGCTAATGACTTATATCTCCGTTGGCGTATGGCAGCATATCGGATGGGGAACGATCATCTATCTGGCGGCCATGACGGGAATTAACAAGGAATTGTACGAAGCTTCCGATATTGACGGCTGCAGCAGACTTCGCAAGATATGGCATATTACGCTGCCGGGCATTAAGTCAACGATTAATATTTTGCTGATCCTCCAAATTGGCAGGATGGTTTCCATCGGGTTCGATCGTCCGTTTGTTATGGGAAATTCACTGGTTAGCGATTACGCCGACGTAATCAGCACGTTCGTATACAGAGTCGGCATTAGTTCGGGGGATTTCTCCCAAGCGACTGCGGTAGGATTGTTCCAATCCGTCGTTGGCTTGATCCTCTTAATTGGAGCTAACTATATTGCGAAGAAATTGGGTGAGGATGGGATATGGTGAGCATGACGAGCAGTATCGGCACAAAGAAAAAAATGAGCGCAGCGGATATTCTGATTATCGTATTTATCGTGGCGTTATCGTTCACATGTATCGTTCCGTTCCTGTATATGATTGCGCTTTCCTTAAGCTCCAACGAAGCGATTATCTCGCAAAAAGTAGGATTGTGGCCGGTGGGCTTCACAATAGAAACATACAAAACCATCTTAAGCGACGTGGAGATGCTTTACACGCTTGGCTACAGCATTGTGCTTACGATTTTGTACACGGCGGTATGCATGTTCCTGACTATCTGCGGAGCTTATCCGCTAACGAAGAAGCGGCTGATGGGAAGAAACTTTATCCTGTCGGCATTGGTCTTCACCATGTATTTCAGCGGTGGTTTGATTCCTTCTTATATACTGGTTAAAAACCTCGGCATGATGAACACGGTGTGGAGCTTGGTGCTGCCGGGCGCGATGAGCGTGTTTAACTTAATCATCCTGAAGACGTTCTTCACCAACCTTCCGGAAAGTCTGGAAGAATCGGCTGCCATTGACGGCTGTTCGGATCTGGGCATTCTCATGAAGATTGTGCTCCCCCTGTCGCTGCCTTCGATCGCCACATTAAGCCTCTTTTATGCGGTGGACAGATGGAACGGATTCCAGGACGCTCTGTTCTACATTACGGATAAAAATCTGTATCCGATGCAGATGAAGCTGTACCAGATCATTTCGGCCAATCAGCAGCTGGACAGCCAACAAGGCGGAGAAGGAAGCGCTGGAGCCTACATTGTACCGGAGTCACTGAAAGCGGCAAGTGTTATGTTTACAACCATTCCGATCCTGCTCATCTATCCCAAGCTGCAAAAGTATTTCGTAGACGGCGTGATGACGGGAGCCATTAAGGGCTGATGAGGATAAAGATCAGTTTGAAAGGGGTGATTCCCGGGCTGTGCTGGTGGATGCAAAGAGGCTTTGCGGTACGAATCATTTCAATATCTATCATTTGAAAGGGTGGTTTTAAGTGAATACAGGTACAAAGAAAAAAGCGGCAATTCTGTTTAGTACAGCGTTACTGGCCAGTATTATGGCAGGTTGCGGCGGGAATAACGGCAATAATGAACCTGCGGCATCTAATGACGGGTCCCCGGCAGCAGAAGCATCTTCCGGTCCCGTAGAAACTTTGACTGTAGAAGTGTTCGACAGAGGCATTCAGGGGCAACCGGACTTGAATAACAATACGTGGACCAAATACGTCAACGAAAAATTCGGCAAGCCCAATAATGCCGTCGTAAAATTTGTAACGGTACCCCGTTCCCAGGAAGTCGACAAGCTGAACGTGCTCATGGCTGCCAACGAAGCGCCGGATATTTCCTTTACCTACGACGGTACGACCGTAACCCGCTTTGCTAAAAATAATGGCCTCTATACCTTGGACGAATTGCTCGAGAAGCATGGCCAGCAATTGAAATCCTATCTCGGCGATACCGTTCTTGACTATGGGAAATACGAGGGCAAACAAGTTTCCATCCCGGCGAAGCGGACTTTGCTTGCCTGGAGCGGATTGTTTATCCGCAAGGATTGGCTCGATAAGCTGGGATTGCCCGTTCCGACGAATAAGGACGAATTGTACGATACGCTTGTTGCCTTCCGCGACAAGAACCCCGGCAATGTGACGGGTGTCATTCCGTGGGGGACTGCGGCTGCGGGCATGAACTATTCGTTCGGCAACCTGGTTCCGTCCTTCTGGGGCCCCATGTCGGAGGAAGAATTCGTTACGACCACCAACTGGCTGAAGCCCGGCAACAAGGATGCGTATAAATGGCTGAACAAGCTGTATTCGGAAAAGCTGATCAGCCCCGATTTTGCTTTGGACAAAACGGCCAAGCAAGCGGATGCCGACGTAACGAACGGCAAGGTAGGCTTCTATGGGGCCAACTGGGATTATCCGCTTACTGCAAAAATGCGCGAACCGCTGAAACAAAACGCGCCGGACGCGAACTATGTTCCGATCGATGTCTTCAAGAACGCGGAAGGAAAATATATCAAAGAGACGTATAATGAAAACGGCCTTTTCTCCTTTATCCCGAAAAGCAGCAAACACGCGGAGCTGGCCATGAAGTATCTGAACTGGATGGCTGATCCGGAAGTGCTGTTCTTCCTGCAGTTCGGCGAAGAAGGCGTCAACCACACGATGGTAGACGGCATCCCGCAAGGGATTGCGCAAACCGGCGAAAATATGCAGATGAGCAATCTCAATCTGGATTACACGCTCATTGTTAACGGCGCGGAGCTGGGCGATACCGAAAAGAATGTCAAAACGTACGCGGCAGCCTTGGCAACCGGAGATAAAGACTATGAGAAAATGGCTATTGATTCCTACAGGATCAATACGACAGACGGCTATACCGGCTTTTACTATGGCGTTCCGAACGAAGCCAGCATCAAATACGGCAAGACGCTTGGCGACATGAATAAGCAAATGATGGATAGGCTGATCGTGGCAAAGCCGGCAGAGTTCGACGCCTTGTATGACAAGCTGGTGAAGGAATATATGGACGCCGGCGGCAAAGCCGTGCAAGAAGAGAACGTGAAGCATTACAGAGAAATTAAAGAGAGCGGCAAGTAATTCATAGAATACGGATAAACCGTCGTACACCGCGGTTTATCCGTATTTTCGATTGCTATTCAAGGGCAGGTTTGCTATTATTCGGTGAATCAGACGTTCAGGAGGATACCCATGTATAAGGTCATGATCGTAGATGATGAGTCGTGGGCGATTAAAGGGATCCGCAACGCCTTTGACTGGGATAAGTACGGGTTTGAAATCATAGGACAATTTACAAGCGCTTACATAGCGTGGGATGCCATAAAAGAGGCGAAACCGGATTTGGTATTTACGGATATCCGCATGCCGGACATTTCCGGACTCGATCTCATGAAGAGGGCTAAAGCGCATGACCTGGACATTGAGTTTGTCGTCGTAAGCGGCTATGCGGAATTTGAATACGCCCAAGAAGCACTGCGCTACGGCGCGCTCAATTATTTCCTTAAGCCTTTGGATGTCGATATGGCTGATCCGTTCTTAGCGGAGCTGGCCATGCACTTCTCCCAGAGAAGCGCCGCACGCAATCACCTCCTTTTGGATGCGCTGACCTCGCCCAATGAGGACGAGATCAAACGGTTCCTGCCGATTTCCGATTGCGAGGCTTGCTACTATCAGGTGCTTTCCATCTATTTCGAAGGCGACAGCATGGATTTCGGAAAGCTGCTGACTTTGGAAGGGAAGTCTGTTTATGCCGTGGAGGTTGAAGCGGGAACCAGAAAAAGACTGGTTGTTCTGATGTCGGAGCATAAAGCTTGTTTGGAAGGATACGAGGATGAATGGGTTCTGAGCGATAAGGGAATCCATGCCGTGGGCATTAGCAGTATCTCGGGCGAGCTTAGGCATTTAAGCAAGCTGGTTAAAGAAGCGGACCTGTCGGCCTCCCGGACTTTTTTGGACGAAGGGGCGGGCGTCGTGCATTTCGAGCCGAAGGTTCATTTGGTGAAACCTTGCATCGATGATATTTACCGGATCATTCAGGGGGATCCGCTTGAGGATATGGATGCGTACATAAACGGGATGCAGGAATACTTCAGGGATCAGCAGCTCGGCATGAGCGAGGTTGTTTACTTATGGAATCAGGCCGTCGGGATCCTTATCAACGCTTATGCGGAGGAACTGAAGGATATGGAAATGGAATTCCTTAATTATTCCGAGATTAAGGAACGATTCGAACATTTCGAGTCTTTGTGCAGCTTTTTGCATGACGTCCTCGCTTCCGTGACGCAAGAGAACAACCGCTCTTTGCATGAAGGGGATATCTTGTCCTGCTTCAACCGAATGGTTGCCTATATCAACGGTCACTATGAACAGAAATTGTATTTGAAGGATTTGTCCGCCCAATTCTACATTAATCAAGTGTATTGCTGTCAACTATTCAAGAAAAATCTGGGCAAAACCTTCTCCGAATACGTGTCGGAGCTCCGAATTAAGAAGGCCCGCGAGTTATTGAAGAAAACGGACCTGTCGATCGAGGAGATCGCCATTCAGACCGGGTATGTGGAATATTATTATTTCAATAAAGTTTTCAAGAAGCATTGCGGGATAACGCCTGCGAAATTCAGAAAAAGCAGTTAACGATGAACGGAGCGGCAGGCCATGAAGACCAGTAGACTGAAATTGAAGCATCAGATATGGCTTATCTTTTTTTTCGCTATCGTTATTTTTACGGTCATGGTGTTGTATTTCTTTTATAGCTTCTCCCATCTAACCCAGAATAGGGCCGCCAATTTCGGCAATCAAATGATTGAGCAAACGCGAAGCAAGATTGATACCGTGTTTAACGATATCCGGGTCAGCACCGGCATTGCGGTCAACAGCAAACTGATCCAGGAATATACCGTAGTGGATGATGATTACAAAAGAGCGTTTGATAGCGGGAATTACGCACTGGATCTCATGGATTATATGAGGTCCTTTAATTCGTACGTGAAAGGAATCGTGATTGACGACGTCCGGGGGAGGCAGCTCTACAGTCTGGATTCCTCGGGCGGCGATATTTTCTTTCTCAATCGTTATGACAGCTTTATCCGGACTTATAAGAAGGATCCTTCGCTTCGGGATAAGGGAATGTTCACCACCACCTTAAAGGACGACAGGACGGGATCGGAACAGTTTTTTTATATCACGCCGATTGTGGAATCGATTGGGGGAGTCCATTTCTCCGAAATAACGGGTTACTTCACCATAATGGTCAATATGGACAAGCTGCAGGGGCTTGTGGAAAATACGGAATTGACGCCGCACTCCACCTTGTACATTCTGGACAGCCAGGATGAGGTCATTGCGTCCACGAATGCCAAGGCACAAGGCACGTTGTTCAAGGACGTACTGTCTATGGATAAGGACAATCTGCTTAACGGCGTGAAAACAACCATCGACGGGGAACAAATTCTCGTTCAGGTCAAAGGTTTGGAGCAGGCGGACGGGTGGCGGATTGTCAGCATGATTCCGGTTCATGAACTAACCGCGGACATGAACCCCATGAGGAAGGTCATTATTATCGTGGGGATCGGAATTATTTTAATTCTGATTATGATGGGCATTTTCTTCATGAACAGCCTGATGAATCCGGTGATGGGACTTGTCATGGACATGAAGAGGGTAGGGAGAAGGGACAGGGGCTTCCGAATCAAGGTCCGGTCTACCAATGAAGTAGGCTCGCTTGCCCGCGACATCAATCGGATGATGGATGAGATGGAGGAAATGACAAGGGATATGTTCAATACCCAAGCCAGATTGTACAAATCCGAGCTCAGCCAGAAGCAGGCGGAGTTTTCTGCCCTGCAGAGCCAGATTAACCCGCATTTCCTGTATAATACGCTGAATTGCATCAGCAGCATCGGATTGGAATACGGAAGCAGGGAAATCGCTCAAATGACGTCAAGCATGTCCAAAATTTTCAGGTACAGCATCAAGCAGGATGAGCTCGTGCAGATCAAGGAAGAAGTGGACTGTATTCAGGCCTATATCAAGATTATCTCTATTCGGTACGATAATAAATTCGCCATGAATATGAATGTCGAAGAGGGCCTGCTCGAGATGAGAACCCCCAAAATGATTCTGCAGCCCAT
Source organism: Paenibacillus glycanilyticus (assembly GCF_023715145.1). Classification (GTDB taxonomy): domain Bacteria; phylum Bacillota; class Bacilli; order Paenibacillales; family Paenibacillaceae; genus Pristimantibacillus; species Pristimantibacillus glycanilyticus_A. Next base: position 41,143 of record NZ_JAMBNP010000005.1, read on the forward strand.
AGTGGAGAATTCCGTCTATCACGGGCTTGAGCGGATGGACCAAGGGGGGAGTCTTGAGGTTGCCGGGAGCATGGATGCGCATGGGGATGTGTGCTTCCGCATTACGGATACCGGGAAGGGAATGGAGCCGGAGGAGCTGGCCGCTCTCCAGGCCAAGCTGGACAAGGATTATTCGGAGCGTGCGGCAGACGAAGAACCGGCAACAAGCATCGGGCTAACCAATATTCACAGCAGGCTCCGGCTGCTGTTCGGAGAGGGCTACGGGATCGCCATAGAAAGCCGGATCGGTCATGGGACGACGGTGAACATAAAGATCCCTTCATTGAAATAGAAAGAAAGCCAAGGCCTGAAGGAGGCATTTCAGGCCTTTCGGCGAAGAATTTAAGCCGGTTGAATCGAAATAGAGGCCTGCGGGAAGCAGTCGGATAGCCGCAATTCCAATCCGCCGCCCGGATGTGTTGAGCTTTGTACTTTACACCCATTGCCTTTCGCGGAGAAGGGTATTCCTTCGGCCAGGTTAACCAATAGGGTAAAAACGTCGCCGCGGTTTCCCGCATAATGAAATTCAGCCTTGTATTCCGTGTAATCTTCGTTGAACGATTGCTGCAGCATCCACACGTTAAAGCCGGTCGTAACGTTGCCAAGCTTATAATAAGCGGCAAACCAATTGATTACGGGAGCAGATAACCCGCCGAACTGATGCCAGCCTGCGCCGCGGCCCGACTGAACGATAAAATGCTCGTAACAGTTGTAGGTAGCCTCCGTCTCCGCTTTCCATAATTCGAGCGCTGTGCGAGCGATGCGGAAAGCAAGCTCCGGGCATCCGTGGTCGAGGAGCGTCTTCCAATAAAACCACTGATGGGGCATCCACACTGCACCGTTCCAATAGCCGTCAGCCCGATAATAGGGGGCGCTTTGGTCGACCGTCGATAAGCCGATTGGCGTCCATAAGCGTTCTTCGTCAAACAATGCGGCAATCAGCCGCTTTGCGCGCTCTCCATCGCAGATGCCCGCAACCAGCGGATAGAGACCGTCCATGCCCATATTATAATTAGCCCCTGAGTCATGCCGCAGAAGACCTTCGGCTTCTCCTTGTCCGTTATGGACGACATAACCGTAATAACCGGCTTCTTCATCCCATGCGTACGTATCCAGCGCATCGCTCCATAGCTGAATATTGCGATCATATTCCTGAATATCCTTATGCCAGTCTTCGTTCATTGCCGCTGCCATCCGAAGAATCTTGGCGATCCGAATGACCTGACTGGTTGTAATCACGGGGGCAGCCGCCGCTTCCAATTTCTGCTCATGCACGTATTGCTGAGGGGGATAATCATCCCAGCCTCCCGAGTTATAAAAGTAATCCCATGTTTTAAGCAGTCCCGTACGTAATGCGTTTGTCGTCGATCCATTAATTTTACCCGCCAAGAATAAGTAGTACTGCCGCAGCCGCGGGTAGAAATGGCGAAGGAAAGCAGACGATTGCCCGCCATTCCACAGCTCATGGAACAGATAATGCTGCACGGGCACCGGGCTCCCGTGATGAATAAAAGCGGCCTCGGCATTCCCGGGCTCCGTCATATAAGCATTCAGGCAGTCAATCGCGCGCCCAATATCGAGGTGGACAAAGCCGAGACCGATAAAGCCGGAATCCCAGGTATAGAGGGAATCCCACCATCTTCCGGGTGTGTTGTGCCGAATATATTGGCGATTCGTATAAACGGGGAACACCGTATTCATAAGCAGGGTAGCCCGCATCAGCTGCTGGCTAAAAGCATAACGATCACCGGAAGAATAATGGGGGAGCGGTTCGAGCTTTGTTCGTGCGGCTTGATAGACAGCCTCGCATGCTTCATCGTCCAGCGTTATATTCGAAAGATAGGAATACACTTCTTCTAAGGTTCCGGAACAAACCATGCCGTGAAGCAGGACGGATGAGGCCGGCGAGATTGGGATCGGGCGCATAAACACGTTGGTGTAATGTCCTTGTCCACGACCTCGCAGGACGGCATCGACATGATTATGTACGGTATGGCGGGCAAACCGATCAAGCTCATCGGTTCTGAACTGTCTGATCTCAACGTCGGAATAATTCCACATCAGGCCGTAATAAAAAGGACCTTCCGGATAATGGAGGATCAGACTGCCCGGAACGGGGCCGTCCAGAAGCTCAGGCTCGATCTGCCATTGACGATCAACCAAAGCGACTTCAGTAGAAGCGCTTCGCTCAATAATGGTAAATCCGTCAATGATTAAACCATTTGAGCTCAAGGTACTCAGACGAACCGTGACGCTGCCGCGAGGCATCGTCCCAATAGGCAGTTCAGCCAAGATTAAGGCGTCCGACGCTTCCAGTTCAAGGCGAAACGGCCGTTGTCCGATCCAGAGCTCCAGCTCTCCGCCGAGCATCGACTGACAGCGCAGCACAAATAATGCGTCAAGGATGGCATGCTCGAGGTCGATCTCGTAGATTAGCGAGTCTCCGGTATCCGCCCCGAATTGGCATCCTATTGCGGAGCCGTTGGTAAAATGCTGTCCGCGCACCTCGCCTTTCTTAAATCCATCATAGACTAATCCATCCGAAGGACGAGGCTTTGCGAAGGTAAGCTCCTTATAATCCAGTGCATCTATCCAATTTGCGCCATCGGGAAGCCGTGCTTCCGTAATGATTTGTATATCCCCATGTCCCGAAAGCCGTGGCGGCTGAAGGGATGCCATCCAATGCAGCACGAGATTTTGCGGCTGTTCGGTTTGATTGACCAGATGCGCCCGGATGAGACGGCTATTGTCGTCAAGGGTGCTAAATGAAATGTCGGCGTAGACGCGGTCCTTCCATTCCAGCTCGTGGCGGTGGGAATAGCAGCTGAAATCGGCCGCCGCTTCCCACGGATGATAGCCGGATTCCCACAGAACGTTGGGGATGTCTATTTTTCTTCGATAAAACCCCGGAAATAAGCTGAGATCAAAACGTAATCCCTTGGACTGGTCGCTGATATGCGAGAGGCCAATATATTGTTTGCTGTAAGGACCCCAGGCGGGTAATGAAAGGTCATGATTGGCAGGAAATCTCTCGAGGTCATGCATATCTCATTGCTCCTTCACGAGTAGTGATTTCTCTTCATTATAAAATGTCAGGCTCAATTAAAGCCTCTTGAAAGCAGTCTCCTTTATCTTGAAAACGGACATCCGCGATAGGCTAAAAGCATGATGGAAGGAAGAGGGACGGCCAAAATGAAATTTAGTTTGACTGCTTACGATAAGGAACAAGTCGATTATTCGGATTCGAATTTTCGAATGAAAATTTGGATAATCACTCATCCGAGTCAATCCACTAGCGAGTATGGTCCTTGGCACTGCCATGAAGAGGTCGAGTTGATCGCCGTTCTGGAAGGGACAATGACAATGGAGACGACGCAGCGCCATTATCGTCTGCAAGGCGGCGACGTGGCCATTATTGGCTCGAATGAGCTTCACCGCTCCCATAAATACGGACAGTCCGACCTTGTCTATCTTGTCTGCCATGTCGATATGAACGCGTTTATGGATCCATCGCTGACGATCTATCAGGCTGCATTTACGGGCAGATCAGCCAATTTAACCTTGTTGAATGAATCAGTAACCCGTTCCTTATGCGGAAGGCAAGCGATGCATGCTCTACTCCTTAAGATGCATCGCGATCTGACCGCAAAACATAGAGGCTACGAGTTCATCGTGAATGCAAGCTTCAAGAGCCTGCTGTATACGCTGATTCAAATAGACGACGCGGAAGTCATTACCCCAATGGATCCGCAATTGGCCGTGAAATTGCGCCCTGCATTAACGTATATCGAGCAGCAATTGGACTCGGCTTGCCAGGTCGCCGATATTAGTATCCGGATGAATTACAATAGCGGTTATTTCGCCAAGCTGTTCAAGAAAGGGATGGGAATGACCTTTACCTCCTATGTTCAGATGCGCAGAATGAAGCGGGCGGAACAGCTCTTGTTGACCGAGGCGTGGTCGGTAACCGAGATTAGCGGCAAGGTTGGCTTTGCGAGTCCCGCTCAGTTTTATCAACTGTTCAAACGATATTTCGGCTGCTCTCCGAGAGAATATGTCAACCGGTATAGGCGAAATAAGCATTCCGCAGCCGATATCTATGCGGACTAGCCGTCATACCCGCATGCTTCCTGCGAAAAAGATTATTTTCCCACGTCCATGAACGAGATGGTATGATGCCAATAGATTGTTTTTTCTTGTCGAAAAAAGAAAGCAGGTGCCCGTCTTGGACACTCGATTGTGGATGTCGACATTATTGTTTATCGCGACGGCATTGATGGTGTTCGTAGCGGTCTTGTCCTACCGGAAACGTTATCTGCCCGTAGCCCGGACGATGGTGCTAATGATGCTGGCCGGATCCTTCTACGCCTTGGGCTACGGCATGGAAGTGCTCGCACGCAGCTTGGAGCAAGTGAAGCTGGCGCTTCAAATCGAATACATAGGCATTCCGTTCGTTACGACGCTGTGGCTCTATCAAGCCATTCAATTCACGGGGACGGCCGAGCGTTATCGCCGAAAGCTTGCGGTCGCGCTATTCCTCTTCCCGGTTCTGTTGTTCGTTCTCCACCTGACCAACGATTGGCATCATTTCGTGTACGCCAGCTACTCGTTAAACGCCGAAGCAGCCTTTCCGTTGTACACGACGGCCAAAGGGATCGCGTACAACCTGCATGCTCTCTACAGCTACGTCGTGCTGGCGTGGGGAGTTGGCCTGTTCGTCGCGATGTATGTCCGAGCGCTCCCTGCTGTACGCAAGCAAATATTGATCCTCCTCCTTGGCGCATTCGCGCCGATGGCATTCAATCTGCTGTTCTGGTTCGGCGTGCAAATCGATTTCACCCCCTTCGGCTTCGCCGTCTCGGGAATCGCGTACGCATGGGGGATTCTGCGTTTTAACCTGCTGCGCTTAACGCCGCTCGCGCTCGCCAAGGTGTTCGAGACGATCCGAGACGGCGTCCTGCTGCTCGATGGCGAGGGACGAATCGTCAGCTATAACGGCGCGGCTGCTCGTATTTTTCCCGAGCTCGAGTCCGCACAGAGGCGTTATCCGGTGCCGGCCGTAGATATTTTGACCGAGCATCCGCACTTATTGCAGATTATCGCATCCGATCGCGTCGAGGATGAACGATTCTCGTTCCGAAGGCAGTTGGACGGTCATAGCCAGCATTACAGCTGCAGCTTGTCGATCATCTACGATGGGGGGACGTTGCCGGTTGGCCAAATGATCTTGTTCAGCGACGTCACGGAGCTGATGGAGAACGAAGCGCGCCTGCGGGAGAACGCGAGGCAATTGTCGGAGCTTAACGCGTTCAAGGACAAGCTGTTCACAGTCGTCGCCCACGATATCCGTGATCCGATCGCCCTGCTCGTCAGCTTGACGGACCTGCTTGGCGACGAACTAACCGCCGCCGGTATCGAGCATGCCGAGGTGTTTGTCGAGCTCCGGGGACAGGTGCAAAGCACCTATCATCTCGTCGACAATCTGCTCGATTGGTATCGCAGTCAGAAAGGGGCGGTCGTCTTCAGGCCAACCGGCTGGAACATGAGGCAGGTCGTGCTGCAGGCGATGTCTCTCGCAAGCCCCAAGGCCGGCATGAAAGCGATACGAATCACGGAACGGATAGATACCGCACTTGCGGTCGAGGCGGATAAGGAGATGCTGGATCTCATTTTGCGCAACCTGCTGTCGAATGCCATTAAATTCACGGGCGTCGGCGGCGATATCGAGATCGGCGCCAAGAGCGAAGAGGGTCGAATCACCGTGTGTGTGCGCGACAACGGAGCAGGCATCGACGACAAGACGTCGGACATGCTCCGGCTCGAAGAGCCTTTCTCGAAGGGCGCAATAAGCGGCGGCGATTCCGGAGATACGAGGTTCGGCTTGGCGCTGGCTCGGGAGTTCGTCCGCATTCACGGCGGCGTGCTGCGATTCGAGAGTGAGCCCGGCAGGGGCACGACATTTACATTTACGCTGCCCGAGGCTAACTCAAGGAGATACTACGTTGAAGAGGAGGAGCGTAACGATGAAAGTCATACTGGTTGACGACGAGCCGATGATGCATCTGATCATGGGGAAAATGCTGGACAAGCTGCCGGGCGTCGAAGTGGCAGGAGCTTTCGTGAATACGAAGCAGGCGGCGGCTTTCCTGAACGAGAACGACGACATCGGACTCGCCTTCGTCGATATATCGATGCCAGGCGAGACGGGGATGGCATTCGCCGCCAAGCTGGAGCAGGCCCGCTCGCCAATGCAGATCGTCTTTGTTACGTCCCATAAGGAATTCGCGCTTGACGCGTACGAGCTGTCGGTCACCGATTATCTAGTCAAGCCGGTGTCGCAGGAGCGGCTGGAGCGGACGGTGAATCGGGTTCTGGCAATTCGCACGGCACATGTAGCTTCGCAAGAGCGTGCGGTCTCGGCGGCGCCAAGACTCATCATAACGACGCTTGGAGACGTGTCGATCGGCAGCGAGACGCTTCGCGTAAAGTGGATTTCGCGCAAATGCGCAGAGCTCTTCGCGTACCTGCTGCTCCACCGGGGTAAACGGATCCCCCGTTCCCGGTTAGTGGCGGACATCTTTGGCGGTATGCACCTGGAGAATGCGGAAAACTATTTGAACACGACCGTCTATCAGCTGCGCAAATCGCTTCAGCCGCTGGGGCTAAGGGAAAACATACGCTCGGAGAACGACGGTTATGCGCTGGAGCTGCCGCAAGGAGCGTTCATCGATTACGCGGAGTTCGAGCAGCAGGCGCTGGCGCTTCAGTCCATCGACGCCGGCAACGTGGAAGAGGCGATGCAAGCCGAGCGGCTGTACACGGGCGACTTATTCGGGGACAAAGCGTATGTCTGGGCCATTCACGAGACGGAACGATATGCCGAATTGTACGAGGCGTTCGTCATCCGCATGACAGGCGTGCTGATCGCCATGAACAATACGGCGTCAGCCTCCAAGCTGTTATCAAAACTGAATGAGCGTAATCCGCTCGACGAGACGGTCATTCGGCTGCTGATGGAGGTTCGCGGCATGACGGGGGACCGCAAAGGGCTGACCGCGCTTTATACCGGTTATGTACGCCTGCTCAGCAGGGAGCTTGGCATTCGTCCGTCGGAGGAACTGACCGGGTACTACAACGGGCTGACCGCTCGTTTTTTTGAAAAGTAAGTTTTTATGACAGGGTAATATAGAAGGGGAATACGAAAGGAATTCGAAAGGCAAAAATACGCGAAACCCAAGCGGGCCGCGGTTTTTGTCTTTTTTTGTCTATTTCTTTCATTATTCTTTTAGTGACGGATTGTAGAATGGGAGGATAAACGCTAGGAATCCGTCGAATCGGCGGATGGATCAACGAGGGGGAAATCGTTATGGACTTCATTAAGCTCGGGGAACGGTCGAAGCTATTCGTTCAATGGCTCGTTATCGTGAGTCTCGTCTGCGGATTGGTGCAGCCGGGGATCGGATATGCAAGCGGAACGGAGGCGGCGGGCAGTTCTTCCGTGCCAACAGACATACAGGGCCATTGGGCGGAGAGGACGCTGACCGATTGGCTCGGAAAAGGATACATAAAAGGGTTCGAGGATGGCACCGTTCGTCCGGACGCGAGCATCTCGAGAATTGAATTCGTCGCCCTCGCGAACCGTTTGTTCGCCTATAAAGGCGGGGCAGACGCGTCGTTCAAGGACGTACCCGCAAGCGCGTGGTACGCATCCGACGTTGCCGCGGCCGCTAGCGAAGGTTACGTCTACGGCTTTCCGGACGGAACCTTTCGTCCGAGCAAGACGCTGACCCGCGCCGAAGCGGCCTCGATGCTGGCGAAGCTCGTGCCCGCGCTCGTCCGGGAGGACGCTGAGCCGCTCTCCGCGTTCAAGGACAAAGGCAGCGTGCCCGCGTATGGCCGTTATGCTCTTGGCGCCGCGCTTGATGCGGGGCTTGTGACCGGCTATCCGGACCATACGCTTCGTCCGGCGGCCTCGATGTCGCGGGCGGAAGCGGTCGTGGTGCTGGACCGGATCTTAAAGCAATCGGTACCGAACGCCGCGGGGGGAATCGTTGTTGCGGCGAAGTCGTTACAGGAGGCAGGGACGTATGGACCCGAGACCGGCACGCTAACCGTTGCGGGGGATTTATCAATTGACGTTCCCGGCGTCACGCTTCGCAACGTGATCGTTAAAGGTAATCTGAGAATCGGACAAGCCGTCGGAGACGGCGATGTTTATTTGGACAGCGTTACCGTGAAAGGAACGACCACCATTAGCGGAGGCGGCGAGCATAGCGTGCATATCGACGACGCCAAGCTGGGTACCGTGATTGTCGAGAAGAAGGACGGACGCATTCGCGTCGTCGTCGACGGTTCTACGGTCATTGAGCAGCTGGATGTTCGGACGGACGCCCGCATCGAGTCGAACGGACCGGAGTCCGGCATCGCGGGCATCGCTATTTCCGCGGATGGGGAAGTCGCCTTATCCGGCAAGTTTGCGCTAGTCGAAATCAAGAGCGACGTGAAATTGATCGTCGATACCGGGTCGATCAAGCGTCTTGTCGTGAACGAGACTGTCGGCTCGACGAAGGTAATGTTGAACGCGGGCGTGGAAGTCGCCAGCGCGGAGCTGCACGGCACAACAAGCGTGCAGGGTACGGGCATCATTGCCAAAGCGCTCGTGGACGCGCCGGATGTCATATTCGAGACCAAGCCGCTTCAAGTGGAAAAGACGGAACGCGGCGGCAAGGACAGCGGCGTTCCGATCGGCGGAGGAGACGGGGGCTTGCCGAATCCAACGGTTACCGTATCGGTAACCGCGAATCAGGCAGGCGTCGCCGGCTTTAAATTGAATTTCAACAAGGCCGTCGCCGGCTTGACGCCCACCGAGGTCACGCTGCTCACCAACGGCGGCCAACCCGTATCGGTCGGAGCCGTAGCGACTTTGGACGGCGGTCTATCATACGGGGTTGTGGCTGCCTTATTGGAAGGCGAGTCGTATACGGTCGCATTGGCCAAAAGCGGCTACGAATTCGGCAGCGCCGTTTCCTTCAAGGTGCCGGAAACGCCGCCGCAGACGATTCAAGTCGCCGCGAACGTTACCCATATCTCGGCAGCGGGCTTCAAGGCCGTATTCGATCAACCGGTAATCAATCCCTTATTTACATTGAAGCAGGGCGGAAATACGGTTGCGATTACGGATGCCGTAACTTCCGATAACGGGATGTCGTATGCGATTGCCGCAATATTGGCGGAGGACGTTACCTATACGCTTACCGTTATGAAAACGGGTTACGATTTCGGCAGCCCGAAATCCGTATACGTGCCGGTAACAACGCCGGAAACCGTACCGGTGACGGCATCGGTCAATGGCGTCTCCGAAACGGGATTTACCGTTTCGCTGAGCGGCGCGGTCGCCGGCTTGTCCGCCGGCGACTTCCGCTTGACGGACGGGCTAGGCGCGCCGGTCGGTTTAACGGCTGCAACGACAGACGGAGGAGAAACCTATTCGATTGCCGCGGCGCTAACAGCCGGCGGATCGTACACGCTCGCTATTACCAAGTCCGGCTACAGCTTCGGCGAAGCTCTTGCGGTAGTCGTGCCTGGCACGCCGGACATCGTTGTCGTATCGCCGTCCGCGAGCAACGTGACAACGGCGGGCTTCGTGTTGTCGATGGATCAAAAGGTACCCGACATGGAGCCGCTTAGCCTGGAGCTGAAAAACGGCGATAATCAATCGGTCGGCGTCGACATGCTGAGCGCGGTCGTCGTCGGCTCACGATACGAAGTGTGGGCATCGCTGGACATGAACGAGACGTATACGCTGACGCTGAACAAAGAAGGATACGCATTCGACGCGCCCGTTGCCATAGAAGTGGTCCCCGAGCGGATACCCGCGGCGGTGAGCCAGGTGTCCCACGGGTCGTTTCGATTAAAGTTCGAAGCTCCGGTCAGCGGTTTAACCGCCGATCAGTTGGCGCTGAAGGACGCGAGCGGGCAACCCGTCGCGATTTCCGGTCTTCGGACGGAAGACGGAGGGCTTATATGGAGCATTGAAGCCGATATGTCCGCTGCCGGCATTTATACCTTCCGCGCGGATATGCCGGATGCCAAGTATGCCGAGGTCGACGTCGTTGTTTCCGAGACGATTGGAATCGGCAAGTACACGACGATCAACGGACCGTACAGTCCGCAATATACCGGATATACGGTTCACTTAGACCGAGCGGTACCGGGTCTGGATGCCTCCCATTTCTCGCTGACGAATGCCAGCGGGGATCCGATCGTTCCGACAGGGGTCTCAACGACGGATAACGGCTTGACCTATACACTGCAGACGACGGAAATTAACGCGGGCGGACCTTTCACGCTTGGCGTGACCGCGCCGGGCTACGACTTTGGCCCGCCGGCGATTATCGTCAGCGCAACGCTGAATCCGTGGAACACGAGACAGCGCCCGCCGCAATTCATGGCCGGGTTTAATCCGTACGTTCCCGATATGACGAAGGACAATTTTCAAGTCATTGACGAATCGGGAGCCGAGGTCGAGGTTATCGAGGTCGTCTGGGATGCTCAGATGCGTCTCTATATCGGCAAGTTCGCCGGCTCGAACGGGCATACGTACTCGTTATCCGCTCATGCCGACGGCTATGACTTCGGCGCTCCGAAGATGATTCGCGTCTCCGCGCGCAACGAACTTTCGGCGGTGTCGGCAACGGGAGTGACGCTTAGCCTGAATCCGCCGCTCAAGCTCGATACGTCGAGCGCGTTTACGCTAAAGACGCTTGACGGCGTTAAGGTCCCGATCAATTCGGTAACGACCGACGATGACGGTTCCACATACCGAATTGCGGCGAATTTGGCAGGCGGAGAATACATGCTGAGCATGAATGCCGATGCCGATCCGAATCAGTTCTATATCAATATCCCGATTCTCTCCAGGATATCGATCGGCGCGATCGCAAGCGACGGCATAACGGTTGCGCTGGATAAACCGAATAACGGCTTGTGGGCGGGAAGCTTCCAGCTGTTGCACGAGTCAACGGGCGATCCGGTGACGATAACGTCGGCAGTGACTTCGGACGGCGGTTATTCTTACAAGCTTAACGCCGGATTGGCGGGAGGCACGTATAACCTGAAGCTGATCGGGCATTTACCGGAAGACGGCGTCTCGTTCCAAGTGGCGGATACCGTCGACGCGGGATCGACGACGATATCCAAGATTACGAACGCGGGCTTCGAGCTTTCTTTTGCGAACGCGATTCCAGGCCTGCTGCCGGTGAACGTGGATATCCGGGACGCGGCCGGCAAACGGCTGAGCGGCGTCACGCTGGCAACCGACGATAACGGGGCGACTTACCACGTGCGCGTCCCGTTGACATCGAACCAAGATTACGCGGTTACGCTGACAAAGGCTTTTGCCATTTTCCAATCGCCGGTATCGTTCCACGTCAACCGGTTCATTACGGGAAGCGTGACGGACGTGACAGTAGGCGGGCGTTTAATTCTGAGATTCTCCCCCGCATTCCCGGAAATTGAAAACTATCTCGGATTGGTCCTGAAGGATGAGAACGGGCAGACCGTTTATCCAAACGGCTTCGAATCTTTCGATAACGGTGCCAGCTATCGGGTAACTGTTCCGGGCGGATTCCGTCCGGGAGCGGCTTACACGTATACGCTTGAGCTGGATGGATTTGAAATGAAGCCCGTAGCGTTCGTCGCGCCGCCGTCAATTTCGGTAGCAAGCGCGTCGGCTACCGGCGTAACCGTAGCTTTCGCCGATCCGATAGCGGGGCTCCTCCTTCGCAACTTCGTTGTCCGCGGCCCGCAAGGCGAGATCATCGCCATGACATCCGCGACGACGAACGACGGCGGCTTAACCTATTCGATCGCGGGCACGTTGGCTGCAGGCAAGGCGTACACGATTCAATACAAGCCGGATGCCGCGTCCCAAGTCAACGAGCCGGTTCCGTTCGTCGTCACGAAGCTCGTAACGGCAACGGTCTCGAATCCGACCACCACGGGCTTTAAGCTTCAATTCAATACCCGAATCGCAGGCCTGCTGCCCGGGCAGCTGATTTTGCGGAACCCGGACGGCAGCCGAATCGCGGTAAACCAATATACGCTCGCGACTGCGGATCAGGGACTTACGTACAAGGTGACGATGTCCATGGTTGAAGCGGGCGATGGGTACACGGTTGATTTGGCGAGAGACGATTTCAAGCTCGCGTCCCCGGTGTCGTTCAACGTGCCGGCGACGGCGCAGACGCGATTGCTTGGCACGCAAACTAACCTGATCGCCGTTCAAGTGTTCCCGGACATGCCGGATCTCACGGCGGCCAACTTCGCGCTGGTCGATGGGACGGGTCGTTCGGTCGCGATCACCGTTTCGTATCAGGGAGGCGCCATTTATCACCTGAAAGGCATCTTCGATCCGAATCTGACCTATACGCTGAAGACAAGCGTACCCGGCTATGCGTTCGGCGATCCGATACCGATCGCTTACATCGTGAAAGTCGATGCGGTCGTGCTTCGGCAAAATCAATCAGGGTTCACCCTTCATTTGAGACCCGCGATTCCTGGGCTGACCGCGAGCGATCTCCACCTCTCGGATGCCGACGGCAATACGGTCGCGATAACATCAGCCGTCACGTCGGACAATGGGCTGTCCTATCAAGTTCAAGCGGCATTGACGGCCGGCAAGACGTATACCGTGTCGACAACGAAGGCCGGCTACTTGGTCGTCACATCGGATCCTTTCTCGCTTACGTCCAAGAGAGCGTCGATCGACCAGGTGTCCGTTCACGGCTTCAAGCTGAACTTCACGTCGCCGATGGCGCTGCTCGATACGGACCTGGCATTGACAAACGAGCAAGGCGATCCTGTAAAAGCGACGTTCGTCTCGTGGGACGGCGGGCTGACTTATCAAGTCAGCGCCGAATTGGCGGCTGGCGTTCCTTATTCGCTGTCGATCAACAAGATGGGCTACGATTTTGGCGCCGCGCTAGCTTTCTCTCTCCAAGCCGTGGTTCCAACGTTCGGGGGGACGATGGCCGGCAATGTGAATGCCTTTACGCTGAGCTTTGATCGGCCCGTGCAGGGCTTGCGTCCGAGCGACTTCGTTATCATGCGAGAAGGGTGGGGCCAGCCGATTCCCGTTCAGCAAGCAACAACGACCGACGGCGGTTCAACGTATCTGATCGAGACGACGTTCTGGGGCGCGGCGCGTTACACCGTTCTTCCTAAGAAGGACGGCTACGACTTCGGAGCGCCTGTCGCGATGGACATTCCCGTAGCGGCTAGCGCGGCTGTGCTAAGATCGGGAGCCACGTACATGGACATTGGCTTGAACCCTGCTGTTCCGGGGTTAGACGCGTCGGACTTCTTATTGAAGGACGATAACGGCAATAGGCTGAACGCGACGGCAGCAGTCACAACCGACGGCGGAGCGACGTACCGCGTTACCGCTGGATTCGTCGGCGGCCGAACGTATACGGTGCAGCCGGTTAAACAAGGCTACGACTTTGGTTTGAAGACGTCAGTCTTCTTCCCGACAACGATTAAGGTACAGCAGGCCGGCGTGAAAGCCGGTCAACTAAGCGTGAAGCTGTCTCCCGCCATCGGCGGTTTGCCGGCGAGCGCCTTTACGCTTCGGAATGCCGGCGGAGGGCTCGTTAAGATTGATTCGGTCAAGGAGCTGAACGACGGTCTGGCTTACGCTCTCCATGCAGGGTTGACCGAAGGCGAGACGTACACGCTTAAGCTTCACGCCGACGGCTACGACTTCGGAACCGCGCTGTCGGTTAACGTGCCGATCACGGTCGGCATAAGCATGGCCGACATTGGCGCAGAAGGCTTCGACGTCACGCTCGATCAAGCCGTTTCAAGCTTAATTGCCGGCAACTTCGCTCTGACGGACGATCGAGGCGCTTCGATCACGGTTCAATCCGCTACGGCCGTTAACGGCGGCGAGCGTTATCATGTCGATGCAGCGCTGACGGAGGGCAAGACGTACACGCTGACTTTAGAACGCGGCGGCTACGATTTCGGAATCGGTCGGCAATTGTTCGTTCCAGTCTCCGCAGCATTCACTTTGCAGTCGGCTAACGCCGCCGGAATCGCGATTCAATTCCAGACCGCGGTCGCCGGATTAACGAAAAGCAGCTTCGTATTGCTCGACGAAGAAGGAAACACCGTCAGCATCCGATCGGCGGCGACTTCCGATGACGGCATAACGTATGCCATCGCTGCCGATCTCGCGGACGGCAAGTCCTACACTTTAACCGTCGCGGCATCCGGTTACACGTTTGGAGCACCGATAGAATTCGACGTTCGAACCATAGCGGTATCTAACGTGACGACATCCGGCTTCAAGCTTGGCTTAAGCGCGGCCATTCCGAATTTGAACCCATCGCTCGTTCAGCTGAAGGACGGCAACGGAAACGTAATCGCCTTGGATGCGAGCAAGTTCTTCGACGAGAACCCGAATTCTCCGAACAAGGGCAAATCGTACGCGGTGCTCGTGCCGATAACGGCGGGCGCCATTTATACCATCGAGGTGCTGGATCCGGCACATCCGACTACGGGATCGTCCGAAGTTGTATTGCCAATCCGCGTCCAAAGCAGCGTCGTGGAGGCGAATGCCAACGGTATTACGGCGTCGCTTTCTCCGGCACAGGTAAACCTGCTTCCGGCGGACCTGACGATTGCGACGGCAGAGGGCGAGCGAATTCCGGTCTTGGCCGTCGTGCCGGGAGCGGCCGCAGGCCAGTTCATCTTGCAGGCGCCGCTCGCGGAAGGAAGCACCTACACGCTAACGTTCGCGAAGAAAGGCTACGAATTCGCTTCGAGCATAACTGCTTATGTGCCGATAACGGTCGAACCGGCGATTCAGTCGATGAACGAAAGCGGCTTTACGATAACGTTAAATGAGCCTGTCTCCGGTCTGTCCGTCAAGCTGATTGACAGCCTTGGCAATCATGTTTCGCCGGTAACGGTCACGGCTTCCGACGAAGGCCTCAGCTATAAAGTCGCCTTTAATATGGGCTACAATCGCGATTTCACGCTCAAGCTGAGCAAGGCCGGTTATGACTTCGGCGGTGACCGCATCGTCAACAACGTCAGCTCCGTGCCGAAGCTCATTGCGGCGACGTCCGACGAGAGCGGGACGAAGGTGATCCTGACGTTCGACAAACCGATGAAACCGACGGATTCCACGTCCTTTTCGGTGAAGATCGACAATCAGTGGCAGAGCAACGTGAGATCCGCGCTCGGTTCTGATCCGACGACGATTGTCTTGACGTGGAGCGCTACGGGGAAGGTGATCGGCTCTACGGCAACGGCGCTGGTCGCCTATGCCGGCGTCAACCGCGTGCAGGCGGTGAACCTGTTGTTCTTGCCGACATTCGGTGAGACTCCGGTAACAAATGCCGCGACGGTTCAAGGCTTCGTATTGAGCAGCGCGGTCAAGGATTCATCCGCCGTCTACCCGGCGCAGGTGCTTCGCGGCCAATACGGAATGACGGCGCTTGAAGCGATTAAAGCGCTTCGGGAGGGCGGGTTCACAGTCGCCTCGTATACGAGAGCCGTCTATGCCGTATACGAATTGTCCAAAGAAGCGATCATCGGGCTGTTCGGCGAGATGGAAGCCGACGCGACGACGATGCTGCAAGGACAGGATGCCATGTTTGATCCTAGCTATCCTTATTACGGTAGAGACATGATGGCGGCAGGCTATACGCCGTCCGAGTTCGGACCGTTCTTGCGCAAGCACGGCAAGACGGGCAAGCAAGCGGTTGTTCAATTGAAAGCCGCCGGAGCCTCCGCATCCGACGTCGCGGCCATGCTGCGGTCGGCGTACGATGAAACGGCCGGAAGCGGGGCAGCGATTCTGAAGGCTTCCGGTTATGAATTGGAAGAGGCAGCGGCGGCCGTACAGTATGCATACGAGCTAAGCGATGCGAACGCGATCCGCGCCTTGAAAGACGCAGGCTGGCAAGCGAAGGAAGTTGCCGCCGCGATGAAGGCGCAGCTGTCCGCGGGAGCCGCGGCAATGGCGGAAGCACTTGCCGAAGCCGGTTACGCGGCAGCCGCGATCGGCAGCGCTGTTGCGCAGGCCTATGCATTCGATGACGCCGATAAGGCCGTCGCGGCATTCGTCCAAGCCGGCTTCTCCTCATCGGATACGTACGGCATCGTCCGCGGGTCGTTCCCGCAGTCCGGCACGGCGAAAGCGATGCTGGAAGCAGGCGTGAGTTCCAAGGAAGTCGCCTCTGCCGTTTCCGAGGCAGGCGACAGCCCGGCGGTCTTCATTCAAGCGATGAAGGCGGTTCAAGCGGAGGATCAGTTGATCGCCGTAACGATCAAAGAAGTATGGGGCGTTACGTCCGCGAGCGAAGCGATGAAGGCGTTTGACGCGAACGGCTACGATTTGGCGAAGCGGGCCGGCTTGCTGCGTCGCGCGTACGAAGCGGACATCGCGACGGCCGTCAGCGCGCTTTACGACGGCGCGACGAACGAGGAACGAAACAATCTGCTCCGTTATTTGGTGAAAGGCGGTTACGATCCTGTCGCGACGACTTCTTATTTCTTGAACAACGTAAGAGGCACCGGCCGTAGCTCCGTCCTGAACCAGCTGAAGCAGGCGGGACTCACGACTTCGCAGGCGCTTAAGACGCTTCACGACGCCATTATTCAGGGCGGTGCGGCATTTGGCTTAAATGATGCGCTTCAAGTTCTAAGCGGCGATTATTCCACCCGTTATACGGCGTCCGATGCGATTGCCGGTCTGCTAGAAGCATTCGCCGGCGATTCCGCGACGACGATCGACCTTAACGCCGTTTCGGCTGCCGTGTTCCCCGCCCGCTTGTGGGACAAATATGAAGTCGCGGGCGCTTTGAAAAGCTTGATGGGGATGAACCTGCAGCAATGGATCACGCTCGAGCGGACGAATGCGATCGCGGGCTGTCCTTGCAGCGTGACGACGATACGCAAGGACGCGGAATATCTGTTTAGCGGAACAACGCTGGAGGATTTGACCGTTGCCATGAGCTTGTCCGGGCAATTTACGCTCGATGAGCTGATCGACGGCACAATCGGCGCCTATGGGTATAGCGGCGCGGGACAAGCGCTGCCTTACCTGACATCGGCGCTGAAGAACGCCGGCTACGCCTTCGAGGACGTCGCCGAATCGTTCGACCGAAGAGGCTGGTCCGAATGGATTCTCGCCTTCAGCCGGTACGGCATCTCGGCAAGCGACGTCGCGGCTTATCTGATCGGCAAGCAGGATACGATGGATCAAGTCATTCGCAAGCTGTCGCCTTACTCCCTGAGAGATATCGCGCTAGTGCTTCGAGAGAACTACGGTTTATCGGATTTGGACGCCTCAACGGCCATGATCGCGAGCACCGGGGAACCGTCGGACGATATCGCCGCGGCCATCGCCTGGGCGTACGGCAGCGATCCGGTCATGCTTTGGATTCAGACGCTTCGCGCGCAGGGAGCGACGGCGACATCCGTCATTAACACGCTCGCGGCCCGTTATCCGGCCTACCGGACGTACGACGCGCTTGGTCCGGCGTTGATCAAAGGCGGCTTCAGCCGCGATGAGGTCATTCAAGGGCTGATCGTTAGCTTCTCGTACGGCAATAATTTGGCGGGCACGATCAAGCTGATTCAGTCTTTGTACGCGCAGCAGCAAATTACGATCGCGCAGCTGCTGACCGCATCCGGCAGCGCTACGCCGGAAAGCGGTATCGATTTCCTTGCGCTTGGCGGCTACAAGCTGTCCGACATAGCCGGCAGCCTGAAGGAATTTTACGGTTTATCTTCGGGAGAAGCCGCGTACGCGCTTTCGAAAAAATATCCGAACAACGTTAGTGCGGTATTAATGGCGTTATCGTCCGTATACGGACAGACAATCGAGATGACGCTGGGTGAAGCCTTGGACGCACAAGGCATCTCGTCCGCCTCGGCAGCCGTCGATTACTTGCGCAACGCCGGCTTTGGCTTCCGCGACATCGCGGCCGTGGTCAAAGAGCGGTTTGCCCGCGACGCGGGACAGATTGCCGCAATGTATGCCGCGAATCATACGGTCGACGTCAACGCGGTCGCAACGACGCTGGCCTCGCTATTCGGACAATCCGTGGAGTCGGTCGTTCACGGCTGGCTCGAAGCGCAAGGGACAACATCTTATTCAGAGGCGATTACGTTCATGAACCGGGCGAACTTCAGTCTGGCGAGCATCGTCAAGCTGGCGAAGAACGAGTACGGCCTTTCGTCGGGTGCAGCCCTTCAAGCGCTGGTCGCTTCCGGCTTATACCCGCAATCCAACGTCGTCGGCACCGTTGCGAGCG
Organism: Paenibacillus glycanilyticus; assembly: GCF_023715145.1. Lineage (GTDB taxonomy): Bacteria > Bacillota > Bacilli > Paenibacillales > Paenibacillaceae > Pristimantibacillus > Pristimantibacillus glycanilyticus_A. The sequence goes on from NZ_JAMBNP010000005.1 coordinate 59,514, forward strand.
TGTACGGAAGCGGACAGAACGAGACGATCGTTGAATCGCTGGCGGCTAACGGGCTGAATACATTCGAACAAGCCGTACCGTATTTGAAGAAAATGTACTTCGGACTTACCGCGCTCGTCCGGGTCGGCAAAGAGCATTACGGGTTGACGAGCGGAGAGACGATCGCCGTTCTGAACGGAACGACCGATTATTCCTCCTCCGAGATTGATGCCGCCGTCCAAAACGTCTACGGGCAGACGCTGCAGCAGACGCAGCTCAGCACGTTAACCGGGCTAGGCGTCGCGACCTTCGCTGACGCGATCCCGCAGCTGCGTTCGCTCGATTTCACCCTGCGTGACATCGTATTGGCGGCGAAGACGTATTACGGGCTGTCGGCAGGCAAGGCGACTTACGATTTGCTTCATTACGGGCATATCGACGCACAGGACATCTTAAATGAAATTGCCGAGCTTTACGGACAGCCGATCGATCAAAGCCTCAATGAGCTGCTCGACGAGAGCGGACTGGCAACAATCGCCGAAGCCGCGCCGTTCCTGCGTTCCCTGGGCTACTCGATGCAGGACGTTATCGAAGCTTCGAAGTCGTATTACGGCAACGGGGCGGACGTCACGATTCAAGCGCTGACCGCCGTTTATCCAGACAGCGTGAGCGTCATCGAGTGGACGGTGCTTCAGCAGTACGGCGAAGGCGGGCAGTCGTCGGCCGCCCAGGCTGCGCGGGATTCCTTGCAAGCAGCAGGCATTACAGATGCGGAAGAGGCAATAACGCATCTATGGAATGCAGGCTTCTCGTTCCTCGATATCGCAAGCCTGCTCAAAACCGACTTTGGCAAATCCGCGGCGGACGTGGCGAAGCTGTTCCTGGCCAGCGGCTCCTTCGCGCCGGCAGCAATTATTGGCGGCATCGGCACCGTATACGGATCGACTTACGATTCGTCGTTCGTGGAAACGTTGAAGACGGCAGGAGCTTTGACCCCTGATCAATTCGCATCCTTTATGAACGAGGGAGGTTATCGGGCTGTTTACATCGTCGAGGCGTTAAAGTCGAGCTACGGCAAGACAAGCGCGGAGGCCAAAGCGATTTTGATGGCACTCGGCCAATACAGCGCGGCCGCGGTTCAATCGACCGTCGACCAGGTCTACGGGTCGGACGCGACATCCGGCACGCTGCAGGAAGTGCTTGATCTGTTCGGCATCAAGACGGCGGATGGCGCAGCGGCCTTCCTTCGTCAGCAGAATGCTCCCGTCAAAGACGTCGTTCAGTATTTGAAGGACGCGTATGCGCTCGGGGCTGATGAATCGACGGCAATGCTCTCTCCGCATTACGGCAAAACGGAGCTTGGCCTCGCGGTGATAGCAGTCTATTACGGCGATAAGAACATCGGGTACTTAATTAAGATGATCCCGGCAGACCGCATGTCCACGCCTAACAGCGCCGCGGTGTACATGAGCGACAAGTTCAGCCCGACGGATGTCGTGCTTGCGCTGAAGGTCATCTTCGGACTGGATGCGTTAGGCGTAACCGATGCCATTCGAAACGAAGTGATCCCCGCGGACAAGGTTCGCGCGGCAGTGACCGAAGTGTTCGGCGCCGATCCGTTGTATGCGTTCTTGAAGCGAATCAAGGACAATGGCGGCAGCGCGAACGACGTCGCGGCGGAACTGGACAGAAGAGGCGTATTGGAGACGGCCGGCGCGGGTTACTTAATCGACACGCTGGCAAGTCTCGGTTACGATAATGCCAGCATTTTGAAGATGAGATACAACTACTACAACCGCTCCCGCCAGAATGCGGGAACGAACGAGGAGCAGGGAACGCAATTGGTCCGGCTTGGCGTGAACACGCCGGAAGCGATCGTCGCGTTCATCCGAACGCAAAGCATGTCGCCAATCGATACGATCGCAATCGTGAAGGCCGGTTTGCCAAGCGCCGACATGACGGTCATTGCCAAAGCGATGTTCAATGCGGGGTACGAGAAACGCGCGTTAATGGGCGCCCTTAGTTTCTACGGCGAGCACGGAGACGGCATCGCGGCGCTGCTCAAGACGTTTGGCTTGTCCGTGCAGGATGCGCTTCTCTACCTGCGCGACCGTTCGAGCGACGAGCAGCTGCGCTGGCTCATCCGCGACGGATACTCGCCTTCCGAGTACCTTCGGTACATGAACATCCGATCCGATAACACGATCGCCATTCTCAAGGAGAACGGGTATACCGCGGAGCAGCTTGGCACGCTTCTCGGGAATATGAACACTGATTTTTACGCGGTCGCGGACGCGCTTTATCACGGCGGCTTCACGACTGTCGCCGATCTCTCCCGGGCATTGATCGCTGCTCGTAGCCGTGTCGTATGGATTCCGCAGTACTTGGATGAAATCGGAGGCTGGACACTGCAGGAGGTCGCTCAAGGGATGCTCGATTCGGGATTAATCTCGCTTGTCGAGCTGGTCAGCGCGCTTCAGATGGCGAACGGCAACAACTTGAAGAATACGTATCAAATCATCAAAGCCATATCGGGGAAAGAAAGACAGGCGTTCTACAACGAGCTGAGCTCGGGCGAGAAGCAGTTGATCGACGATAACGAAGTCGCGATCCTGATGACCGTCGCAACCTTCAGGGAAGCCGGCATCAGCATTACGGCCGTCGCCCTGCAGCTTCGGAATACAGAGGTCATCGGCTTCGAGGACGGAGCCAAGCTGATGGGCCTGGCCGGCTTTAACGTCGGAGACATCCTCTCGACGATCTGGGATGTGTATCGCGATGAGATTGGCATCATGATTATCCAGAAGATGATCGAGAAAGTCATCGGCAACTATTTCGCCGAGTTCAAGAACTATATCAAGCTGGTCAAATTGGTATCGAAGATCGTGAGAAGGTACGCTTAGGAGACAATAAGCGGCGCGTAGGGTTATTCCCTGCAGCGCCGCTTTTACATACATGCGCATGTTGTCTGACTTCTAGCTCAACGTATAGTCGGGTAATGGATCGCGCTTGTATAGACACGTGTACTACCTAACGGCATATAGTAGTAAAGCATCCAGTTTTTTAGGCGCTTTCATGTTGAAGCGCAATATGGAGAAAATGAGGTGGGATGATGCAAAACAGCGGTATCGTGTATTTTTCGGCAGAATTTGGACTTGATGAATCCTTGCCGATTTACTCAGGTGGCCTCGGAATCTTGGCTGGCGACCATATCAAAGCTGCAGCAGACTTGAATATTCCGCTTACGGGCGTCGGCATATTTTACGGCAAGGGTTATTTCCAGCAACGTATTGACGAGGGCGGTTCGCAGCAGCACTTGTATCCCGAAGTCGACCTGGAGGCGAGCGTCTACCCGGTTCAGCTCCTGCGGGATGACCATGGCCAGCCTGTGATCATTGCCATTCCGTTGAATGGCAGGCAGGTATATGCGAAAACATGGTCCGTGCAGGTGGGTTCGGTGACGCTGTACCTGCTCAACACAGACGTTGAATGGAACAGCGATTCGGATCGCCGCTTGACGGACACGTTATATCCCGGCGATCAGGACATCCGCATAAGCCAGGAGATTCTCCTTGGCATCGGCGGCACGAGATTGCTTGCGGCACTTGGCATCCAGCCCGAGGTCTGGCATATGAACGAAGGTCATTGCGCTTTCCTGACGCTTGAGCGAATTCGCATGCTGTCCGCTGAAGGCGTGCCTTTCGAGACGGCGCTCGAGGTTGTCAAGGCAAGCACGGTCTTTACGACGCATACGCCGGTTCCGGCCGGGCATGACGTCTTCTCCATCGATCGGATGGACCGTTATTTCGGCGACTATTACTGGCAGCTCGGAGCCGACAGGGAGCGGGTATTGTCGCTTGGCCTAATGGACGGCGCATTCAACATGACGCGTCTTGCCGTCAGCACTTCGTCGAAAGTGAACGGGGTGAGCAAGCTGCACGGAGAGGTGACAAGGGAGCTGTTCCACAAGTGGATGCCGCATATCCCGCAAAAGGATATTCCCGTCGACTCGGTCACGAACGGCATCCATACCGGGACATGGCTCGCCGCCGGCTTGAAGGAGCTGTTCGACCGGCATCTGCCTTCCGACTGGACCTTGCAAGTAGCGGAACCGGAAGTATGGTCTGCCGTTCGGGATATTCCCCACAACGAGCTTTGGGAGGAGCACCAGCGGGCCAAAGCCAAGATGCTCGAGGCTTTTGACCTGCCTCTCCCCTCATCCGACGCAGGGCCTTTGATCATCGGCTTTGCCAGACGATTTGCGACGTATAAGCGGGCGCTGCTTATCTTCAGCGAGCCGGAGCGGCTCGCGCGCATTCTCGGCGATCCGCATCGCCCGGTATGCCTTGTTTTTGCCGGCAAGGCGCATCCTTCCGACGGACCGGGGCAGGAACTGATCCGCAGAATCGTGGAGCTGTCCAGGGACGAAAGGTTCAGGGGCCGCGTCTACATGGTGGAGAATTATGCGATGGATAAGGCCAAGATGCTCGTGCAAGGCGTCGATGTATGGCTCAACACGCCATTAAAGCCGATGGAAGCGAGCGGCACAAGCGGGCAAAAGGCTGCCCTGAATGGCGTGCTTAACTGCAGCGTATTGGACGGATGGTGGGAGGAAGGCTACAACGGGCGCAACGGATGGGCGATTGAAAGCGCAATAGAAGGGGACTACGAGCTTCAGGCGAAGCAGGATACCGAAGCGTTATACCGGCTGCTCGAGGAAGAGATTATTCCGATGTACTACAATCGGGGAGATCGAACGGTCCCGACAGAATGGGTTAACCTCATGAAGGAATCAATCTGTTCACTCGCTCCCGTCTATAACACTCACAGAATGGTAAACGATTATTGGAACAAGATGTACGTGCCGGCAAGCTCAAGGGGCAATCGGTTCTCCGCGGATAACTTTGAGGTCGCCTCAAGGGTTGCGGCCTACAAGCAATTCATCCGCAGCAACTGGTACGGCGTCCATGTCAAGAAAGCGGATATTCTGCCTGAAGACAGTACCAGAATCGAGATGAATAAGACGACCTTCCGCGCCGAAATTCAGCTTGGCGCCATATGGCACAAGGACGTCCGGGTGGAGGCTGTAGGCTCGGATGGCCGCCGTGGCATATGGAAGGTAATTCTGGAGCCGGTACAGCAGCAGGCCAAGGGACTGTATGTCTACGAGGGAGCTTCCTCCAACATCCCGACAAACAACATCTGGGAGGCTGACGTGAATGTGCGGGTCACGCCAATCAGCCCCGATTTCGCTAACGATTTCGAGATGGAGCTGGCCGCTTGGGGGTAACTTAAAAAGCATATGGAGAACGAGGAGACTGCCTTGATTGGCAGTCTTCTTTGTTAATCATGGTCCATTTTATGATACTCTATTAATAGTTGTATCTGATTACTAGGGGGATGCAGGTATGGGAACTTATTCAAATCCTTGGATTATAAACAGAGCGGATCCATACGTGCTTAAGCATGCGGACGGATTCTACTATTTTACAGCATCCGTACCCGAGTATGACCGGCTAGTACTGCGGAAAGCGGCTACGCTTGAAGGGCTTGTTGACGCTCCGGAGAAGGTCATCTGGCGCAAGCATGAAGCCGGAGAGATGGGCAACCATATTTGGGCGCCGGAGCTTCATTTCCTCGATGGCATGTGGTATATCTACTTCGCGGCAGGAACGGCGGAGGATCAGTGGGCCATTCGTCCGTATGTGCTGGAGTGCAGCGACGAGGATCCGATTACCGGCGTTTGGGCGGAAAAAGGGAAGATCGATCTCGACTTCGAGAGCTTCTCGCTGGATGCCACAACCTTCCGCCATCGCGGAGTTCCGTATTTGATCTGGGCGCAATATAAAGAATCCGACAGCAATTTGTACATAGCGAAGCTTGCGAATCCTTGGACGATCGAAGGTCCTCAAGTCTTGCTCTCGACGCCTCAACATGATTGGGAGATTCAAGGGCATCGGGTAAACGAAGGGCCAGCCGTCCTAATGCGCAACGGGCGGATATTTGTTGCCTTCTCGGCTAGCGCAACGGATCACAGATATTGCATGGGGCTGCTGGAAGCTTCATTGGATGATGATCTGCTTGACGCAGGCAGCTGGACGAAGCATCCTCGGCCCGTATTTGAGACCAACGAGGAAACGGCGAATTATGGACCCGGCCATAACAGCTTTACGGTAAGCGAGGATGGCTTGACGGATCTGCTCGTCTATCACGCTCGGCCATATAAGGAGCTTATGGGAAGTGCCCTCTCTGATCCTAACCGCCACGCCCGGGTGCAGGCTTTCTCGTGGAATGAGGACGGGACGCCTAACTTCGGAACGCCTGGAAAATAATGCTCAGAAATCCCCCTGCCGCAAGCAGCAGGGGATTTCTTGCAGTCAACCCTTATAGTCAATATTGATGTCATATTGGTTCATCTCTATGGAGATTTCGCTTCTTGTTTCGAAATTGATGCTTTTCAGCCATGTGGTGTCGAATTTATCAATCGTTTCCATTCTGAGCGTTTCATACTTTTTCTTCGCTTTATCGATTTCCTTGGCCAGCACGTACAGATACACAAAGCTGACGATAAACACGGCGATGAGGAAGATAAGGAAGGAGCTGTTCATGATGCCCTCTAAGAGGCTGGCGAAGCTGCCATTGCTGGTGCCTATATTTCTGTAATACACAACGGCAAAAAGCAAAAAACAAAGTAGGCACAGCAACGCACTTGCGGCAGCTCTTGATTTAAAGGTATCCAATTTTCTTTTGCGGTCAATTAAGGTTTCGAATGTCTTCTTCGCATCGTTTGGTATGAGATCACGCCAAGCCATGTCAGCCCTCTCCCTTCGCTTACCTGTCCAATACATGTTATGCCCGTACGCATAAAGCAATGTCTCCCGGCGAACAACTAATAAGAAAAAGTTGGAATCTGGAAGGAGATTGCCCGATGATCACGCCTATTAAAGTAAAAGATGTCAAAGACATCGAACAAATCAACCATATCGTCTCCCGTTACGACTTCGATATCTGGATTCACGGAAAAAGCGGGATGGCTGATGCCAAGTCGATTCTTGGCTTGTTCGTGCTGAAGCTAAATGAGCCTCTGACGCTGGTCGTGCCGGATGACGCGAATGTCAAAAAGCTTTTCAAGGAGCTTGAGCCATACCTCGTAATCGGTTAGGCGAATCATGTGCGCGCAGCCGCCCCTCAACAATTTATAACAACCCCATAAAGTTTTGTTTTACCCCCGTGCAATCCAAAATAGAGTCGTTTAGTATGGAGGTAGGCCAGAACAAGCCAGACAAGGCTGCAAATATCGCATCAAGCATAATGGGGATGGTGAGTGGATGCTGCGTGCGTTAATCGTTGACGATGAATTCGAGATTCGCGAAGGTTTGCGTAACCGCTTTCCTTGGGCTTCGTTTGGCGTTGAGGAGGTGCTGGTTGCCGATGACGGCGATACGGCGCTTATGCTGGCGAAGGATATGCGTCCGGAGCTGATCGTGACGGATATTAAGATGAACCGGATGTCCGGACTGGAATTTCTGAATGCCCTGCAGCCGGTTAAGGATTATCATCCGGAAGCGGTTGTGGTGAGCGGCTATGATGATTTCGATCTGGTGAAGCAGGCAATGAAGACGGGAGCTCTCGATTATATTCTTAAACCGATCAACATTAGCGAGCTGGAGCAAATTGTCCGTAAAGCTGTCGAGAATATTCAGCGGAAACGGCTGGAGCAGCATAATGAGCAGCAGCTGATCAATCAGGTGAAGTTCGCGATTCCGAAAATGCGGGAAGAGCTTCTTCGCGAAATGGTCGAGCAGGAGCATGATCCTTATAAAGAAACAAGAAGGCGCCACCGGTTGACGACTTTAAATATGGAATGGATGACATCCGATCATATGACGGTAATGGTCATCGAGGCCGATGATCTGAAAGCGATTGAGAATCGCCGTGCCCAGGAGAAGGATTTGATCTTATTTGGGATTGGCAATGTGGTTAATCAGACGCTGGAAGAGGAATATCCTTATCCGTATGCCATCAGCACAGACAGCTCCGGCAGATGGGTAGTCCTGCTTAGCTGCCTGCGCTCCGATCAGACCGAGCTGACGAGCGGGATTGCGTATCTATGCATAAAGCGGATTAACGATTTTGTTAAAGTGAAAGCAAGCGTAGGGCTCCGGACAAATCCTTGCACCTTTGAGCATTTGCACGAAATGTATGCGGAAGCGCTTAGCGTTCTGGAACAAAAGGCGGTGTACGGCGGCAACCGCGTCTTTACGCTGCAGGGCAGCTTTGAAGACGGGGAGTCCGGCGATTTGAAGCTGGCAGAGACCGAAGAGGTGCTGGATCTGGTCAAATTCGGAAGCGATGAGGACATTACGGCTGCGATGGACCGGTTTGAATGGATGGTTCAAGCCTGGCAGCTTACCCAGCTGCGGGATATTCAGCAGAACATCTTCGAGTGGCTGTTCCAGATATTCAGGAAAGCGGCTGCTGCAGGCGTTCCGAATAAACGATGGGGCAATAATCCAATCGCGCTATGGGAACAGCTGGAGCAATACGATACCCTGCAGTCACTCAGAGAGCAGGCGGAAAGATGTCTGAAGGAAATCGCGGCCGACTTCCGAAGTCTCTCCGCGACGCCAAGCCAAATCATCTGTGAAGCGGAGAAAATCCTGCAGCGGGACTACGCCGACAGTTTAACGCTGCAAAGCGTGGCCAGCGCCGTCCACGTTACGCCGGTATGGCTCAGCAAGCTGTTCAAGAAAGAGAAGCGGCAGACTTTCCTTGAATATTTGACCGATATCCGGATCCAGAAGGCGAAGGAGGCACTGGGAGACATTCAGTACAAGGTATACCAGATCTCCTATCAGGTCGGCTATAAAGACCCGGTCCACTTCTCGAAGCTCTTCAAGAAGCAGGTCGGCTGCACGCCAAAAGAATACCGCAGACAGCGGGGCATTATAGAAGAGTAACGCATAAAGGCAGTATCCAAGGTGAATAACGCTTTACCTTTGGAACTGCCTTTTGCTATATCTCTATGCGGTTTAAGGCTTGAGGCCGACCGTTATGATTTTGAAGCCTTCCACCGGGATGCCGAGGTGTGAAGCTTCTCCTCCGGTATCTTCCATGATGCTGCTAATATAGGCTTCGGACGCCGATGGCGCCTGAACGGTTAAGGCGGACGGTTCCCCCGACAGATTGTACCAACGGGCCATCAGATCGCCGCGGTTCTCGTTGATCTTCAGACTGGAGAAGGCAAGGCCATCGCCGTTCCAGGAGAGAAATTGTTCATTCGGAGGAAGCTCTCCCTGCTGCAGGGCAGTTACTGCCGTAGTAAGCGGAACCGGGAACCGGTAAGCTTCGCGGTAAGCAGCAAACCGCTCGCTCTCGCCGCCGTAAGGGATGATCATCCACTCGGCCACATTGGTGCCGAGGCATTGTGCGTCCGGGGTATGGAAGACTCCCCAGTCGCCAAGCTCGCCTACGGAACGGAGCAGCGTCAAGGCAATTGTATGGCGGCCGTCCTGCAGGACCTCGTATTCGTTAAGTCCTTTGACGGCAGCCGTTAAACCTCTATTCCGGTCATGAACATCGATGAACGATTGCAGATGCTGGCAGTTGCTAGGGTTTTCCCATACCGCGGACGGCATCGTCTGACGCTCGGCCACTTCGAAGATCGAATCGGCAAAATGGGTGGAGCCTTCGGCATCGGAAGGCAGCAATACCCTCACCCGATGATCCTTGGATTGATTGTCGATCGCTGCATGAGCACGTACGCCCTTGCCGTTACGCTCCAGACTGAGCCGTGTAACAATAACGAGCGGAGCCAGGTCGTTTGAACGCCCGGCCTTCCGGCTGCGGAATTCCACCATGGAATTAACCTCTTCGGTTAACCGCTCGTCAGCGCTTGCCGGAATGGCGAAGGAATGCGTAATCTCGATTGACGCCCGGTAAGGCGTATCTTCCACGACACGAATAGCGGCTTTCAGCCCTTTGGTTGTGATCGCTTTATCGCCGATCGGCTGCTTGAAAATATATTCGTTGCCGATATCTCCTGCATTCTCGTAAATACCAAGTCCGCTGAAGGTTTGGCCGCTAGTCTTGTGATAGACGGAATAGCTGCCGTCATCCTCCACGGTCAGCTTCAGGTGTCCGTTCTCCAGAATCCGGCCGCCGCTGATGAGCGGCAACCCGGCTTCAGGCGTTGGCTTGCCGGAGCCGTCAAGAGCGGGAATCCAGGCGAAGGTTCGATACCCGAGCTGAGGCAGGTTAGCTGCTTCAAAGGTTAACCGCATTGCGCGGGCCATATAAGGCTGGCGGAATCTATCGTTTGGCAGCTCATAGCCAAATCGGACGCCGAGATCTTCTGCCGTAACCGTTATGGCTTCACCGTCCCCATTAATCAAATAGCCTTCGGCATGAGTTCGCGACTTAACGTCCGCAGCAATGGCAACAGGGTCCTCGCTTTGGTCAAAGAAACGTTTGGCGAATTCGATCTCGACGGTTACGACGGCTGAGCCCTCGTAGCCGCTGGTCTGAAAGACAGCGAACGGAACGGCTTCATCACTATGCGCTGCGAATGAGGAGGTATTAATCCTGGAGCTGATGAACCTGACGCTGTCCTCCGTCAGCCGCTTGCCAACCTCCATGCTTTTGGCGAAGCGCGTCTTCATCTCATCGTAGACCTCGTCAACGCTGCAGCCGCAGATGCTGTCATGCGGATGATTCTGCATCAGCGTCTTCCAGGCGTATTGCATCAGCCCGTGCGGATAAGGCTTGCCCAGCTGATGGGCCGCAGCGGCAAGGGGCTCGGCTACCTTTTCGAGCAGCGTCTGATTTTGCTGATTCAGCTGTTTAATATAGACGCGGGCGGAAGCGGTATTCACAAGGGAGTACCAGCCATCCGTCTGCTGGCCGCGAAGCTCGCCGCGCGTTACGCTTAAGTTGTCCGGCCGCTCGGCATCTACCGCTTTAACATAATCATCGAAATTGGAATGAACGAATTCATAGTCAGGGAAGAGCTCTCTTGCTACGCGAAGAGCATCGGAGAGATTCGTCTGCACCGGCTGGTGATCGCAGCCGTTCATAAGCAGCAAATGCCGGGTGGACGCAAACTGCTCGGCACGGGAGAGACGATGCTCCCAGTAAGGCTTCGCCTTCACCGGATCAACGGGAATTTCCATGCCGTTGTTATACCAGTTGGCAAACAGAATGCCCAGCACGCTGGAGCCGTCCGGCGACTGCCAGATCAGCTCGGAGAACGGCGATTCCAGTCCCGAGTCATCCACGCGGTTATTGAAGCCTGTCGCCTTGACGCCTCGACCGAAGACGGCCGTATCAATACCCGCCTGCTTCAGCAGCTGCGCGGCTTGTCCCATATTGCCGAAGGAATCGGGGAAATAGCCAAGCTTGGAGATAGGTCCAAACTTTGCCGCATCGCGATGGCCGATCTGCAGGTTGCGGACATTCGCTTCGCTGCTCGTCAGAAATTCGTCCTGAAGAATATACCAAGGGCCAAGAGAAAGCTTGCCTTCATCGCACAGCTTTTGGATGAACTCGCGTTTCTCCGGGTAGACCTGCAAATAATCGTCGAGAACTATCGTTTGGCCGTCGAGATAAAAGCTGCGGAACTCGGGGTCGGACTCGAAGGTTTGGAGCAGCGTATCCATGGTCTCAACCAGCTTGACGTGATGGGCTTCGTACGGCATATACCATTCCCGGTCCCAGTGGGTATGCGAGATGACATGAACAATGCGCTTGGATGATGGCATGATGGTTCCTCTTTTCTCTTTTCTCTTTTTCATAGAAGGTTAGTCATTACGCAACTAGTGTAAAGAATCGGGTATCCCGTCACAATGAGGGAAACGCAAACTTTTAGGGGGAATGTTATCGTTTTGCTCAGGGGAAGAAGGAATAGAGGCTTCCGAGGCAAGAATGATCACTAGCGATGGGGCAGCGTCCTTACAAGAAAGGCAGGTTAACCGCATGAGAAAAATTTCGTTCCGGCTGGCGTCGTCCTTCCGCAACCGCATGATCTTTATCTTTCTACTTATTATCATTGTCCCGTTCCTGCTCTTCGCCTACTACTCCCATATCAAGTCGATTGAGGGGATCTCCGAGACGAATACCAAGATGACGATGAGCTATCTTCAGCAGGCGAAGAAGAACTTCGAAATCTATTTAAATAACCTGAATGAACAGGTAAATGAGGTCATCGGCAATAAATCCGTCCAGGAGCTTCTGTACAAGGAGCCGGCCGATGAGCAGGAGGAAGAATCGTTCGCCGTTAATATGGTGACGGCTCTTTATCACGCGACGCCGGTCATTGATGCTTTCCGGGTGAAGGTGTATCCCATTAATCCGACGAAATACCCTTCGTACATGCGTTCCATTGATGAATCGGCGAGAATCGGCGACCAGTATTGGTTCCAGCGCTCGAAGGCAACCGTCGAACCAACCTGGTATTTGACGATGCCCAAGCAGGGGCGGTATGCCAAGCCGCTGCTGACGTATGTGAAGCGGTTCTCCGGGCTGTACGATTCGAAGCTTCGCGGTCTTATCGCGACCGATTTGTCCGATGATTTCCTGGAGCGATATTTCTCTCCGTCCGATCAGCTAAAGGATCAGAAGCTGCTGCTGGTGAACGAGAAAGGGATCGTTCATTACGATTCGGCAATGAATGAATGGACGGGGCAGCCGTTCCCTTCGGATTCTTTTATCAGCTATATGAAAAAAAGCGACGCAGGCTCGCAGTCGATCACCATTAGCGGCCATACCTACCTGGCGACCTACGTGACGATGGCCAACCATCCTTGGACGATCGTCAGCCTAACCCCGCTGAAAGAGCTGACCGGCGCGATGGATGAGATAAACCGGGTCCTTATTATTTTCCTCATTGTCTATTTGCTGTGCTGCATCAGCGTGGTCATCTATCTGACCGTCATTTACACGCAGCCGATCGCTCATCTTGTCCGCTTGATGCGCAAGCTGGAATCGGATAATCTCCATTATTTATCGCCATGGTCCTCCCGCAAGGATGAGGTTGGCTGGTTGTACCGGAGCGTTGGCAGCATGGTTCACCGGATTGACGGACTTATTAAAGAGGCAGCACGCTCGGAGCGCAACAAGAAAGCGCTGGAGTTCCAGGTGCTGAGCCATCAGATTAATCCGCATTTTCTGTATAACACGCTGGAGTCGATCCGGTGGAAGGCAGAAAATCACGGCCGAAGCGATATTAGCGAAATGGTATCGGCGCTTGGCAATCTGCTCCGCCTCAGTCTCAATCAAGGGAAAGAGATTACGACGCTGAAGCGGGAATTCGATCAGGTAAAAGCTTATGTGGCCATTGAGCAGGCAAGGATGGGCAAGACCGTCCGGATCCTGTACGCGGGAGATGAGGAGACGCTTGATCTGCCGTTCCTTCGCCTGCTCCTGCAGCCCCTCGTGGAGAATGCGATTCAACACAGCGTACGGGATAACTTTGATAAAGGTAAAATCATGATTGCGGCAAGGCGGGAAGAGGATGATATCGTTATTGATATCGCCGATAATGGGAAGGGCATTCCGCAGCATGTGCTAGACCAGCTGGAGCAAGCCGAGGAGCCGGCGGGCAGCAAATACTCGCCTTCGCGCAGAGGAGTGGGGCTGCGAAATGTGAATGAGCGGCTGAAGCTGTATTTTGGCGAGGCGTATAAGCTGAAGATCGTAACCGGGCCGGAGACGGGAACCAAAATTACGTTAAGGCATCCTGTACTGAGGGAAGGCCAGGAGCTGGAAGCAAGGCTGGAATGAGTGACAGGTTGTTCAATGCAATGCCGCTATAAAAGGAGGAGTAGGAATTGAATAACAGACGTTACGTTGTTGGAAGTTTACTCCTGACGGTTGTGCTTGTTCTTGCTGCATGCTCCGGCTATACGCCTGAGCCTTCCGGCAAATCCCCGGAAACGGAGCATGCTGCCGTTACCCTAAGGCTGCTCACCTGGGCGGGTGACCGCTATCAGCAGCTGTTTGACAGGTTTCATGAGAAGTATCCCTGGATCACGATCGAACCGGTCAAGGTAGAAGCGAACGAGAAGGACATTATGGCGAAGATCAAGGAGCTGCAGAAGGCGGGAACACCGGCCGATCTGGCCTGGATTGACGGGGATCTGCTGGCTTACGAGCAGCAAGGATTGCTTGAAAATCTTAAACCCTATATGGATAAAGATACGTCCTTTCAGGACAAGGTGCTCCCGGACGGCCATTTCGACACAATGAATTTCCGGGGGCGGAGACTAGCGGTTCCGTTCGTGGATGTGCCGATGTGGATAGTCGTCAACAAGGATCTATTGGCGAGGCATGGGGTGGACATGCCGCCGAATACATGGACCTTTGACGATTTCCGCACTATCGCAAAGCAGGTGACAGATCCGAAAGAAGGCGATTACGGACTTACGACAAGCAATGAATTTGTGATGCGCCTTCTGCCGTTGAAGGCCGCTGCGGATGGGCATGCGCAGAACCTGGCTTATCTGAATGAGGGCATGACGCAAAGTCTGCTAAATTCGCCGGCTGTTCTGGACGATATCCGTTGGCTCACCGCGTTTGTCACGGAAGACGGCTCCATGCTCTCTTGGTCTAAAGCCAAGGAGCAGCATGATGTCGCTCGCAATTTCCTGAACGGAAAAACCGCCTTTGAGGTCGGAGGCGATTGGCTGCTGCCGCGTTTGCAGAAGGAAGCCGGATTTAACTGGGATATCCTCCCGTTCCCGCGCGGGGAGCAGAACCAATATTCTTTCCATATCTATGGTCCGCTTGCCATGCTTAGCGGTTCGCGGCATAAGGAAGAAGCCTACAAATGGATCAGCTTCCAGTTCGAGCTGGAAGCGCAGAAGTGGAAGATTGACGAAGGCGCCAATGCCTCCGTCATTGACCCCGAGCTGACCGATTATATCGACCAAGCGCCAATCTGGCAGGGCCGGAATATTGAGGCGGTCAAGATGACCAAAGACAATGTTCTCGTCCTGCCAGGCGCAACCATCCCCGGCTTCTCCGAGTACAACTGGGTCAACATGATCAACGAGATCGTGTTCAACGGCTACGATATCAAGCATCTGATCCCGGAGACCGAGGCGTGGAACAAGAAAACGCTCCGGCTCCGCGAGCAGTGGAAGCAGCAGGCCGCCAAATAAAGAAGAGAAGCTGTCCCAGTGGACGGCTTTTTGGCTTCTTGTCTGATCTGCGAAAATGACTTTTTTTTCCGCAACTATACCCAAGGATAGTAACTGATCTTTATATCACTTCTTTTCAGCGGGGAGACTCCCTCCTATAATGAATACAGGTTTTGCCTAGGGTAAAGACCGGGTACAATCGAATTCTTTATGAAGAGGTGCAGTCTTGCAGTTGGTCAAACGAATCCTAGCCTTAGCGATTCCGTCTATCGCCACATTCTCCTCCATGACTTTTACCGGATTGCTGGTGCTTATGATTGTCGGAAATCTGGGGGCGGCTTCCATTGCGGTTGTCGGCATTACGAACATTATCATCTATAATCTATGGGCTTTATTCTCCGGCGTACAAGGAGCGATTAACTTTCTCGTCGCCCAGAATTATGGCTCCGGCAATATCCGGCAGGGAAACCAACGGATGCAAATCGCGCTATTCATTACAGCCGTACAGGGAATTACCTTGCTCATAGGCAGCTTTCTGCTTCCTTACGGTATTCTTTATCTTATGGGCTCGAATGAGACCATCCTCACTCTTGGCTCTCCTTATCTGATGGTGAGAATGATTGCGCTGATCTTTACGATGTTTAATACCGTATTTTTCGCTTATATGCGGGCCGTCGGGGATACGCGCACGCCAATGACCCTCTCGCTCATTAATAGCGCTTTAGTGGTCACCTTAACCTACGTCCTTGCCTATGGAAAGTTCGGGTTTCCGGAGCTTGGGCTTCAAGGAGCGGCTTGGAGCATGGTGGCTGCCGAAGGGGTCACCTTCTTGCTTGGTTTGCTAGTCTATTACGGTTTCCAGAGCGGCATGTACGCAACGCGAAGCTGGGTACGCATCGAGGTTGAACAGGTGCGCCTGTTGTTGTACGAGAGCATTAAGCTGGGCATAACGGAGCTATCCAACAGCGTTGGAATGCTGGTGTTTACCGCATGCATTACAAGGCTTGGCACAACCGCCATTGCCGCCAATGAGATTGCCCTTAACATCTTATCCTTCGGGTTCATGCCTTCTAATGGCTTCGGCGCTGCGGCTACGATCGGGATTGGCCAGGAAGTGGGCAAAGGCAACGGCGCTACTGCCAGAAGATTCGGGATTGTGACGGTTTATCTGGGACTTATCTTTATGGCGTTGATCTCGGTCGTCTTCTTCCTGTTCGCCTTGCCGATCGCCAAGCTTTACACCTCGGAGAGGGAAGTGTACGAAACGGCGATTTCGCTTATCCATCTAACCGCTTGCGTCCAGCTGTTTACGGGGGCAAACATTATCTTCGGCGGCGGACTTCGAGGCATAGGAGACACGACGTTCTTGTCCCGGACGGCACTTGTCTTAAACTGGCTGTTATTCATCCCGCTAACGATTCTGTTAACCAGGGTATTCGATTGGGGACAAACCGGCGCTTGGTCCGCGCTATGCTTGCTAATCGTTCTTTCGGCGGTTGCCAACGGATGGCGCTATCTGACTCTCGACTGGTCGCGCGTGAAAGTGAAAACAGGCAAAATGCCGGCAGCATCAGCTGCGGGACATATGTAATAATGAACAAACAGCCGGTTATCTCGACCGGCTGTTTTTGGTATAGTCTTTAAGCGCTTATTATGCAACTATAGTGTTAATTGCAGCAACCCCGACCCCACCCCCAACAAACAAAGCCGTCCTTTCGGACGGCTTTTTGCTGTCTGAACGAGAAATTAATAAGCCAGATAAGGATGTAGGGTATGCTCCTGAGGAGCGCAAGCGTCCGCCTTTGTCTTTGCGATATAATCGAGATTTCCTGCAGACAACAGCGCACCGAATGTGGGATGCAAGCGATCTATCATCCCATATTCGGTGTAGCCGAAGGGACATACTCTACTCCACCAGATTGGCTATCCCCCTTACCTTCAATGCAAAAACAGCCCCAAGTTCGGCTTTGTTTAATCCCAAACTATAAAGGATAAGATCCACTCATGGTTTTCGATTTCCCTGAAATCTACAATAAAACTATCACAAGAGAGAAGGGAAAACGCTATGAAAAATGGAGTCATTCGGGAATTGTTTAAAAATCGCACCTTACTGCTTATGTTCCTCCCTGTAGCGGTACTCCTATTTTTGTTCAACTACCTGCCGCTGGCCGGACTTGTAATCGCCTTCAAAGATTTTGACTTTACGAAGGGCATCTTCGGCAGCAACTGGATGGACCCGCTGTTTGATAACTTCGACTATCTGTTCTCGTCGGACACCGCGTTCCGGGCCGTGAGAAATACGATTTTGCTGAATGCGTTGTTTATCACGGTTGGCTTGATTTTCGAGGTTGGGTTCGCGCTTCTGCTGAACGAGATCAGGAACAAATATTTCAAGCGGGTATCGCAGTCCCTGACGTTCCTGCCGTTCTTTATCTCCTGGATCGTCGTTGGCGTATTTGCCTACAACCTGCTCGACTTCGAGAGCGGCGCGGTTAACCACTTCCTTACAACTATCGGCCTGCAGCCGATCGACTTCTACAGCGAAGCGGGCCTCTGGCCGATCATCCTCACCATCGCGGTAAGGTGGAAGGCAACGGGATACGGCACGATCATTTACCTGGCGGCTCTGACCTCCATCGACAACTCTTACTATGAAGCAGCCTCCATTGATGGGGCAACGAGATGGCAGCAGATCCGTTATATCAGCCTTCCCATGCTGAGACCAACGATCATTATATTAACGCTGCTGGCCGTGGGAAGAATTATGAATGCGGACTTCGGGATGTTTTACGCGATGGTTGGCGACGCTTCCCTGCTGTTCCCGACGACAGACGTTATCGATACGTTCGTGTACCGCAGCTTGCGCAAATCCGGTGATATCGGCATGGCTTCCGCGGCGGGCTTCCTGCAATCGATGATTGCTTTCGTCCTGGTTATCGCAAGCAACTATGCAGCACGCAAAATCGATAAAGACTCGGCTATCTTCTAGAACGGAGGAAACACGATATGCTTGCCAAAAAATTCTCAATCTCGCAGTCTCTCATTATTCTCGTCATTTCCTTGTTCAGCTTGTCCTGTTTATTCCCGTTCATCATGGTTATTTCGGGCTCGCTAAGCACGGAGAACGACATTATCAATTATGGCTACACGTTATGGCCGAAGCACGTTACGTTTGATTCCTACCGGATCCTGTTTCTCGGCTCCAATCGGATTATCGACGCTTACGGCATCAGTATTCTCGTTACGGCAGCCGGAACAATCCTGTCCGTATTCGTGACCAGCATGGGCGCTTATGTAATGGCAAGACGCTCCTTCAAGTACCGGAATATTTTATCCGTTTACGTCATCATTACGATGCTCTTTAACGGCGGTCTGGTGCCATGGTATATCATCTGCGTTCATTATCTCAATCTGAAGGACTCGCTGTGGGCACTGATTCTGCCGATGCTCGCCAACGCGTTCAATATGTTTCTCATTCGCAACTTCATGCATTCGATTCCCGAGGAGATTAACGAATCGGCGAAAATGGACGGCGCGGGCGAATTCAAAATTTTTTACCGCCTGGTTATGCCGCTATCGCTGCCCGTGCTTGCAACCGTTGGCTTGTTTGTCGCACTGAGCTATTGGAACGACTGGTTCCTTGGCCTGATGTTCGTCGACAAGCAGGAGCTGCAGCCGCTGCAGCTGCTCTTAAGAACGCTCGTCTCCAACGTCGAGTTCCTGAAGAGCTCCAGCAACGCATCGGCGATGCAGCGCATATCGGCGCAAATTCCGTCGGAATCCATCAAGATGGCGCTCACCGTCGTAACGATCGGCCCAATTGTTTTCCTGTATCCGTTCGTTCAGCGTTATTTCGTGAAGGGCCTCATGGTAGGCGCGGTAAAAGGATGACTATATCGGCTAACGCCGTGTAGTATATAAATGACAAGCATAAGGGAGAGGTCAGGATGAAGAAGAAGATCCGCATCATGTCGTTAGCTCTTGCAACTACAATGTCGCTCAGCTTAATGCTATCGGCATGCAGCAGCTCCGGCAACGGCAATGGCAATGGCAACACGCCTAGCAACAGCAGCGGTGGGAACACTCCTAAAGAAAGCGCGGCAACCGAAAGTGCAGAGCCGGAAAAAGAAGTCACTCTGAAGTTCTATTTCGGCGGCGACAAAAAAGCGGCTACGGACGAAGTATGGTCCAAAGTCAGCGAGTACGTGAAGGAAAAAGGCCTTAATGTGAAATTCGATATTAACTTTATTCCGTTTGGCGATTTCAAGGATAAAATGCTCGTTATGGCCGCTTCCGGCGACAAATGGGATATGAACTTTGACGGCGACTGGCTGTCCTATAAGCAAATGGCGGCTAAAGGCTCTTACATGACCCTGAACGATCTGCTGCCGGAATATGCGCCTAACCTGTACAAGAAATACCAGGAGCAAGGCACGCTTGGCGCGGCTACCGTTAACGGCAATATCGTAGGTCTGCCATGGACGATGAAAATGAATGAACGCAAGTTTGTGGCTTGGCGTTCCGACCTGACGGAAAAAGCGGGTCTGGATATCCCGGAAGGCTCTGTTAAAACCATCGAAGATATGGACAAACTGCTTCGCCAGATGAAGGAAGCTTATCCGAACGAAAGAATTAACCGTACAACGCCGCTGTCGATCTTTATGATCCGCGACGAGTGGGTAGATCTGAACTTCCACGGTCTTGGCTTCTATCTAAGCGATCCTGCCGTAAAAGTTCAGCCGGTTGAGCAGCAGCCATTCTATCTGGAGGCATCCAAGCTTGCGAAAGTATGGTACGACGAGAACCTCATCAACCGTGATGCGATGATCGACAAAACGGATGAAGCAGCCGAGTGGAGAAACGGCAAGAAGCTGGTAACCGTTACTTCCCACGAATGGGTTGAGGCAAATCCCGGCTTCTCCGATCCTTCTTATAAGCTGACGGCTTCCGAGTTCTATCCGGACAAAAAATTCATTAACCGTACCGCGCTGGCTAACGTGGTTGCGATCAACCGCAACTCGAAAAACGCGGACCGCGTGCTCCGCTTCCTCGATATGATCGAGACGGACAAAACGTTGTACGACCTCGTGCAATACGGTATTGAAGGCAAAACCTATGTCCTGAACGGCGACACGGCCGAATATCCGGAAGGCATGGATACAACAACAAGCAACTACATGGAGTGGGGCGGCCAATGGGCGTTCTGGAAGCCGCAATTCATGCGTCCAACGATGACTTACGGACCAGGCTTCTGGGAGAACGAAGCGAAGTTCGCAAGCGAGCCTAACAATGTCAACTCGCCGATCGACGGTCTGTTCCTTGCGGAAGACACGATGAAGAACGAAGTGGCCAAGCGCGACGCGGCAAGCGACGAGCTGAGCCGGCCAATCGAATTTGGCGTCGTGAAAGACGTAGACAAAGCAGTTAACGACTATATCGAAGCTCAGAAGAAAAACGGCCTTGATACCATCATTACGGAAACTCAAAAGCAAATTGACGCATTCCTTGCGAACAAGAAGTAATAACGCGAAAGCAAGCTAACAAATATCGCAAAGACAAACAAGAGAAGCCAGCCTGATGACACCTATGGGGGGCTTCTCTTTTTCTCGGCCTTGTAAGCGGATACAACCCTCAAATACATCTGCAAACTGGAGGTTTGATTGTGATTACGAACCGAAATTGGACAAAAGCACGTGCAGGAATGGCAAAAATGCTTGTCATGCTGATGATTTTCTCTTCCGTTGGTTTTATGGGATTGCCTGGTGTTTATGCTGCGGACGATGCTCCGGATACAGTGTCGGTTACGCTTGGAGAAACGCCGGTAGAAAGCGGGATAACCGGCAAAGCCGGCGATAACGGGGATGGACTTCTAACGGGTACGGAAGCAGACACGCCGTATTGGCAGACGAATAAATCAGAAGGCACTACTTATCTGTATATGAATGTCAGCGACAATTATTTATTCGACAGCGCGGATTACGACGTAGATGTAACTCTCTGCTATTTAGATGAAGGAAACGGCAGCTTTCTGCTGCAATACGATGCGCAGTCGGCAGGCTTTAAGGACAGCGCAAAGTTTACGTACGGCGATACGAAGACTTGGAAGGATTACACCTTTAATCTGAGCGATGCCAAATTCGCCAACCGCACGAACGGCTCCGACTTCCGGATTGCCATTGAAGGCGGCGGGATTAACGGCGAACAGAATCCGGACTTGAAGTTAGCGAGCGTAACGGTGAAGAAGACGCTGAAAGAAACGGCATCTCCGGAAGCCAGCATCACGCTTGGCCAAACACCGGTATCGCATGGCATAACAGCCCATCCCGGCGATGGCGCTGCGGAGAATCTTTTGACTGGCGAGATCGGAGGCAAGACGTACTGGAAAACGAATCAGACGATCAGCCCTACGGATCATGGCGCTAATATTCTGTACTTCTACTTCGACGTCTCGGACAGCTTTTTGTTCGATAACGCGGACCAGGATGTATTTGTAACAGTCGAGTATTATGACAGCGGAAGCGGCAGCATGAAGCTGCAGTACGACGCTAAGTCCGCAGCGTTCAAGGATGCTCCCGAATTTACTTACACGAACACGAATACATGGAAAAAACATACGTTTAAGCTTGGCGACGCCAGGTTCGCGAATGGCACGAACGGAGGCGATTTCCGCCTTCATGTATCCGGCCCGGGAGCGATTGGCGGCAATCCCGATCTGTATGTCGCTTCGGTTTCGGTGAAAACCCAGCCGCAGCAAAACGTCTCGACGGAGACGAAGGTATACGACACGGTTTATCCAACGGATGACATTGTCATCGCCGATATGAGCGTGAAGGACTTCGGCGCGGCCGGCGACGGCGTGAAGGATGACACCAAAGCGTTCCAGGACGCGCTTGCCGCAGCAGGCAACCGCGGGGGCGGCGTTGTTTTTGCGCCGGCGGGAACGTATAAGCTGACTAGTCATCTGATCGTGCCAACAGGGGTAACGCTGCGCGGCGATTGGATTAGCCCCGACGCTTCGGGCGGAGAAGTAAAAGGAACGATTCTTGCTGTTTATGCGGACAAAGGCACCGAAGATGGCCCAAGCTTCCTGCAGCTGGCGCCGGTAAGCGGCGTGACGAATTTGTCCGTCTGGTATCCGGAGCAGTCGCTTGGCACGCCGGTTGCCTATCCATGGACATTCGAGCAGCTGTCGGGCGACAGCATGACGATTAAGAATGTAACGCTCGTCAATTCCTACAACGGCATCAAGATTGGCCCATCCTGGAATGAGCTGCACTATGTCCGTAATTTGTACGGTACGGCGCTGAAGACAGGCATTTTCCTTGACTACACGACGGATATCGGCAGATTGGAGCATATCCGATTGTCGTCCTCTTATTGGGCGGGTTCCGGCTTGGCAGGCTCGCCGCTGCAGGCGGAATTAAAAGGCTACACGACAGCGAACACCGAAGGGATCGTCATGGGCCGCTCCGACTGGGAGTATATGTCGGATATCGATCTGGCGGATTTCAAGACCGGCATGCGGATTACGACAAGAACGGACAGCCTCGAGACGGCGAATGCCCAGCTCTACAAAATCAACGTTCATGACAGCAACGTGGCATTGAAAGTCGAAGGGGTTAACGATTTTGGCCTCCTGATCTCCGACAGCAGCTTTAAGGCAAACGTAGGCGTTGACCCTAAAGCGGTTTATGCTACCGAAGGCTTCCACTCCATCGTTCAATTCAACCAAGTAACGTTTGGCGGAACGCCGCATCATGCGGTAGTGAATGAAGGCAGCGGCGTATTGTCGTTCGAGAACAGCACGTTCGAGAACTGGGATGAGCAAGGCGGTGGTTATGCGATCAACGCGAAAGGCGGCTCGCTTATTCTTGGCCAGTCGACTTTCTCCAAAGCTGCCAAGCATGTGCTCTTGGAAGGCAGCGCAGCAACGGTTAATTCGGTTAATTCCGGACAAAACGGCAGCTTGGCCGTGACAGATAACAGCGATGCGGCAGAGCTTAACGTGCATCAGGATGCGAAATATGTGCTGGAGCAGCTTCCTACGGTTGCGGCACTTGATTTGGCGAACCGTCCAAAACCGGCTAACGACAGCCTTTTTGACATTACGGCCGCCCCATACGAAGCGGACAGCACGGGCGAGACGGATGTATCGGCGAAAATCCAGCAGGCGCTTGACGATGCCGATGCGGCGGGCGGCGGTACGGTATATTTGCCAGCGGGCATTTACCGCGTCAACAATCCGCTT
The DNA here is from genome assembly GCF_023715145.1 of Paenibacillus glycanilyticus. Taxonomy (GTDB): domain Bacteria; phylum Bacillota; class Bacilli; order Paenibacillales; family Paenibacillaceae; genus Pristimantibacillus; species Pristimantibacillus glycanilyticus_A. The sequence goes on from NZ_JAMBNP010000005.1 coordinate 82,878, forward strand.
ACCGTTCCTAGCGGCGTAGAGCTGCGCGGTTCATGGGATGTTCCGCATCATACGATTGGCGGCGGTACGGCTCTTTTCACCAATTACGGGGAAAACAACCCTGACGGCGCTGCCTTTATCTCGCTTGAGCAGGATGCGGGCCTCAGAGGGTTATCCGTCTATTACGACCAGCAGAGCTGGACGAACGTGAAGCCTTACGCTTGGACCGTTCAAGGCAAAGGCAGCGGCGTTTACCTGATTGATACAACGCTCATTAACCCTTACAAGGGCGTAGATTTTGGCACTTACGATACGAGCGGCCATTACATCGATTACGTTGCGGGCTCTCCATTGATGGAAGGCATTTTCCTCGGCGGCGGCTCTGACGGCGGCTTGATGCGCAACGTACAGTTCAACCCGCATTATTACGGGCGCAACAATTTCCCTAACCATCCAACATCGGATCAGGACTTTGACGCGGTATGGAGCTACCAGAAGGAAAATCTGGACGCGTTCCGGGTTGGAGACGTGACAAATGAGACGATCTTTAATACGTTTGTTTACGGTTCGAAATACGGAATCCATTTTGAAGAGCAGAACGGTGTTGGACCTGAAGCGGTTGTCATCGGCCACGGTACGGACGGCAGCAAGAAAGGCGCCGTGCTGGATGCCGCGGGAGAAGCTGGTCTTAAGCTGATTAATACCGAGCTGGTGTCGATGAGCACATCAGACAAAGTGTATGTTGTGGTTGGCGAGGATTTTGATTCTAAAGCCGTATTCTTCAACTCTTCGATGTGGGGAGATACGACGCGTTCCTTCGATATTTTTGGAGGGGATGTCCGTATTCAGCAAAGCAACTTTACGAGAGTTGGACAACGCGGCATTAACGCGGTTGGCGGCGATATTACGCTGTATGATTCCTACTTCCAGCAGCCAAACACGAATCATGTGTATGCCGGTCCGGACATCGAGAAGCTGATTATCGCGAACAACCTGTTCAAAGGCGGCTTGCAGCTGATTAATGAAGCGGGCACGAAGGTAACGGGCTCCAACCTGGTTCCGGTAGCGCTGGATTTGGTGAAAGGCGAGTTCGACGAGAGCAATCCGGCTAACGCGAATTTTGCCCTGAAGCTGACCAACATGACAGAATCCAATCCGCTTGCCGGCAAGATTGAAGTGATTGCGCCGGATAGCTACAAGGACAAATTTGTACCGGTTCGCTTCAGTGGTATCGCGCTTGGAGAGAGCGTGCTCGTTAAGCTTCCTTATTTGTCAGGGGATACGCTGAAGTACAAAGTAACGCTGGATAATGGCTATTCCTACATTACGCAGGTGAAGACGGCGCAGTCGTTTGCGACTCGCAGGGACGATAACAGCCAGGTTCAGCCTAATATCGATATTTCGAGCTCGACCAATTACTCGAGCCTAGGCGGCATTTGGGGCGGCAAGGATGACCTCAGCGCGCAGGCAAGCGTACGCTACGATAATGATAAGCTCTATGTGACGGTCCGCGCTACGGACAATACGCATTACCAGACTTGGACGAACGGCGATATTTGGCAGGGCGACAGCTTGCAGCTTGGGATTGATTTATCTAGAAAAGACGGGTCTGCCAGCCAAAACGTAAACGAGCTGGGTTTTGCCCTTACGAACAGCGGTACGGTCTCGAAATGGAGATGGCGTGCGCCGGCCGGTGCAGCAGGCGGAGCATTTAACGATGCGGATGCCGTTATTACGCGGGACGAGGCCACTCATCAGACGGTCTATGACATTTCCATTCCGCTCTCCGCTCTGCATGGTGCAGGCTATACGTTCTCGCAGGAGGACCCGCTTGGTCTCACGATTTTGCTCAATGAACATGACGGCGCGGGCCGTTCGGGCTTTATCGAGTATAACCAAGGGATCGGTACAAGCAAGGACGCTACGCAGTTTGGCGATCTGTATCTGCTGAGCTCGGATTATGAAAATCTGCTCGAGCAATCGGCTGAAGCAGCGGTAGCAGCGGCCGAACAGTCGAAGGATGTTACAAGCATCGACGCTGCAGCCAACTTTGTCAGCCTTCTTCCGCAAGGAACGGTGAAATCCGGACTGTCGGCAAGACTGTCTGCAATTGGCGGAACAACAAATCCGGGCAACGGTTCGGGCTCCGGCTCGGGCAGCGGGCAATCAGATCAGCCGAAGGTAACGGTTGGCGCGAATGGCGCGGTTCAGGTGGAAGGCAAAGCAACCCTTGATACCGGTTCGAAAAATGCAAAACTTTCGCTGACCGCTTCGTTGCTGGATCAAGCGTTCACGAAAGCTACGGCCGGTCAGGACGGCAAGAAAAAGGTGACGGTTGTACTGCCGGCTGTGACAGGTGCAAGCGGCTACTCCCTGGAGCTTCCCGCAAGTTACGTGAACCAGCAGTCGCCGGATAAGCTAATCGAACTGGTAACCCCGTCGGGAACGATACTGCTCTCCAGCGATATGCTGAAGCCGGATGCGGGCAAGCTTGGCCAGACGGTTACCATCTGCATAAGCAACGTGAATACGGGCAACTGGAGCGAGGAGCTGAAGAAGAAGGTTGGCAATCATCCGGTCGTTGATCTGTCAGTCCAATCCTCGGGACAGACCATTGACTGGCATAACAGCCAATCGCCGGTTACGGTTTCCATTCCGTATTCTCCTTCCGCTGCTGAAAAAGCAGACGCTAAAAAGCTGACCGTATGGTATATCGACGGAAGCGGCAAGCCGTTCCCGGTACCAAGCGGACAGTATAACGAAGCGACGGGAAGCGTCGTATTTACGACGAAGCACTTTAGCCAATACGCGGTTGCTTTTGTGCAAAAATCATTCGGCGATCTGAACGGCTATGCATGGGCGAAAGAAGCGATTGAGGTGCTTGCGGCAAAAGGAATCATTAACGGCGTATCCGATTCGTCGTATGCTCCTGGGTCATCGATTAAGCGTGCGGATTTCGTGAAGCTGCTCGTGGATACATTTGGTTTTGCGACGGACGCTCCGGGCACCTTTGCGGATGTGAGTTCGAATCGTTATTATGCCAATGCGGTAGGCACGGCAAAGGCTCTTGGCATTACGAACGGTGCCGGAGGCAACCGGTTTAATCCTGAAGCTCCAATTACGAGAGAAGAGGCGGCAACGTTTATCGAGCGTGCTCTTACTGTTGCCAAGGCTGGTCTTCCAGCAGGTACAGAGGAAGTACTTGCAGGATTTACGGATGCCGGTGAGATTTCGGCATATGCGAAGAACAGCATAAGCGCGCTCGTGAAGGCGGGACTCTTGCAGGGCAATGACGGACTGCTCATGCCAAAAGGCCAATTGACCCGGGCGGAAGCAGCCGTATTGTTCTACCGGATTTATAATCAATAAATAAGATGGGAAGGAGCCGGATTCCATGCAGGAATCCGGCTCCTTTTTGGCGTATTATTAGCGTACTAAACATGCCTTTACACCAATAAGCTAGGACGAGTAATGCCTTATGGAAACGCAGACTTAGGAACGGCTATTCATGTTGGGAGGCTATAATGGGATGAGCAGCATTCGGATTGGGTTTATTGGAACGGGAGGCATTGCCGGCTGGCATGCCAAGCAGCTTCTTGAGCTCCCGGAGATTCAGATTACCGCGCTGTCGGATACCAGCGAAGGCAATCGCGTTGCTTTTGCTGAAAAATTTGGTTTGCAGGATGCCCGGCAGTTCTCCGCTTATGAGGATATGCTTGAGCAAGGTGAACTGGATGCCGTTGTGATTTGTTCGCCGCATACGCTTCATTTCAGACAAGCCTACGATGCGCTGGACAGAGGGCTGCATGTGCTGATCGAGAAGCCGATGACCTGTTCATCGGAGGAAGCGGAGCAGCTTATTGAGAAGGCGGAAGAGTCGGGGAAAGTGATGCAGGTGTCATACCAGCGGCATTTTCAGCCGGAATTTCTCTACATTCGGGATGCGATTGCAAGCGGGGAGATTGGCAGGCTGACCTCTGTAACCGCTTCACTTAGCCAAGAATGGTATCAGCTTACCGAAGGCACATGGAGACAGGTTCCATCGCTCTCCGGCGGCGGATTCCTCATGGACTCCGGCAGCCATATTATCGACGTGCTGCTATGGACGACCGGGATGACTCCGGTTGAAGTAAAATCGCAGCTGCAAAACCATGGGGCACCGGTTGAGATCGACAGCTTTACTTCCATCCGCTTTGCGGAAGGAGCGCTGGCGGGCCTGAACTTTGCGGGCTATGCACCGGGCTGGAACGAGACGTTTGCGTTCTGCGGGGATAATGGCGGTATCTACTACGACAACGGTCAAATCACGCTCCGCCGCTTGAACGAAGAGCCGATCATGCCGGAGCTTCCCGAGGCTACCACAAACCAGGATAAGAGCTTCATCGACGCCATCCTTGGCCGGCACGAAGTACTCGTCCCGGGCGAATTCGCCCTCAAGGTCGTGCGTTTGAGCGAAATGATCTACCAAGCCGCGGGCTACGATCCGCTAAAAAGATAAACATTGAAAGGGTTGCCCCGCAGCGGGGCAACCCTTTTGTTTGCTTGGTGAGCTGTAAGGCTGAATAACTGCCCTACAGCAATAAAAACTATCGCATCCGAGCGCTTAAAGGCCGGTTGAAAGCTCCAAACAGCCCCACTATCCGACGCACCAGAGCTCAAGCTGAGCCAATTACTTCACCTCAAACTCGCCAGTGAGCACAATGTTACTGGAGCTTGTACCGATCAGGACGCGGAAGGTGCCGGGTTCGACGATCCACTTCAGATCGCGGCCAAGGACGCGGAGGTCGCGAGGGGTCAGCGTGAACTCGAGAGCTGCTGTTTCACCCGGCTCCAGATGGATCCGCTTGAAATGACGAAGCTCCTTCTCCGGCCGTGCGACCGAGCTGAACACGTCGTTGACATAAAGCTGAACGACCTCGTCACCCGAACGGTCACCTGTATTAGTCACGTTGAACGTCACACCGACACTGTCATCCGCGCCAATCTCGGCCGACTCCAGACGGAGGCTGTCATAGCGGAAGTTCGTGTAGCTGAACCCGTGGCCGAAGGGGTACAACGGTTCGTTGTTGCCGCCGACATAATGCTTCTGCCCGCCGCGACGGCGGTTATAGTAGACCGGAATTTGGCCGATGGTCCGCGGGAACGAGATGGGCAGACGTCCCGCCGGGTTTAGTCGCCAAACAGCACTTCGGCGATGGCGTTGCCGCCTTGCTCGCCCGGATACCAAGCCTCGATTATAGCCGGAATATGCTCGGCCTCCCACTCCAAGGTGATCGGCCGCCCGTTTTGGAGAACCAGAATAATCGGTGTGCCTGTCTCATATACGGCCTTCAACAATTTAAGCTGGTCGCCCGGCAGCTCCAGGCTGTTCCGGTCAATGCCTTCCCCGCAGGTACGCTCGGAATCGCCAACGGCTACGATAGCGACATCGGCCTCGGCAGCGGCAGCAGCCGCATCCTGAATGCCAATCGTGTTGTGATTCCAGCCGAGCACGATTTCAACGCCGTTTGTATCCTTGCAATATTCTACGCGGATATCGTATTCGCGTCCGGCTTCGAGCTCGACCGGCACGCTGCGCTTAGCGCTGTTATTCCTGCCCCAGCCGTCCACAAGCAGCTTGCCGTCCAGCCAGAAGCGCATGCTGTCCTGACTGATCGTGCCGATATAACCGCTGAAGCTATGCTTTGGAACAAGCCTGCCTGTCCACCGGACGGAGAAGCCCATCGTGTTCATGCTTTGATCCGGCTTCGTAATAACCCAGTTGAAGTTGATATTCCGATCCAGCTTGCTCAGCACAGGCTCGCCTTCCAGCTCCGTATTGTTGAAGTATTCGCCAATAAGTCCCGGATTGCCGCCGCCGTCATGAAGGCAATCCACCGGAATGGCTTTCAGTTCATGGGCCAGAATGCCCGTACCCTTCGCATACAGCGCCTTCGTATCAGGGGAGACCGCCTGCTTAATGCCCTCTAGCAGCGTAACCGGCTCAAACCTCTCAATAAAAGGCGTATAGTCGCCAACGCACGACTACATCTACTCTAGCGCAACGGACATCGCCTAAACATACCTGAAGGGAAAGAAGCCAAGAATGCGACAGAAAGTTTAAAGATGTCTCATTTAGAGCCTATCCAAATAGACTTAGAATGGGAGGGACACGACAAGAGGAGGGTGATGAGATGGCAAAAATAACAGGAATCAAATGTATTCGCACGCGTAAAAACGGGACCTGGACCATTGTCAAAGTAATGACGGACCAGGATGGACTATACGGGCTAGGCTCGGCATCCGACGTGTATAATCCGGAAAGCGTCGTGCAGATTATTGAGCAGTTGCTTGCCCCTCTATTAATCGGCAAGGATGCCGCCAATATAGAAGATTTGTGGCAGACGATGTATATGAGCGGCTATTGGAGAAACGGCGCGTTGCTGCATACGGCAATCGGCGGTATTGATATGGCGCTGTGGGATATAAAAGGCAAAGAAGCGGGGCTTCCCGTCTATCAGCTGCTTGGCGGCGCGTGCCGCGCGGCCGTGCCTTGCTACGGACATGCCGGCGGGAAGGATATCGGAGAGCTGAAAGAGGATGTGCACCGTTTCATTGAAGAGGGCTACACGGTTATCCGGGTCCAAATGGGCGGTTATGGAGGCGGCGGATTTATTGACCGGGATAAGGCCAATATCCCTGCCGGGGCATGGGGAAGCGGTCCGGTGTTTGACGAGCAATCCTATTTGCAAGCCATTCCTAATATGTTTGAACAGCTGAGAACGGAATTTGGCATGGGCGTTCAGTTCACGCATGACGTGCACGAGCATCTGACTCCCGTTAACGCTATTCAGCTTGCGAAGCGGGTGGAGCCTTACAGCCTGTTCTTCCTTGAGGATGCCATTGCGCCGGAGCAGATCGGCTGGTACCGCCATTTGCGGCAGCAAAGCGCTACGCCTCAAGCGGTTGGCGAGCTCTTTGTTAATCCGCAGGAATGGACTCAATTGATTAAGGAGCAGCTGATCGACTTCATCCGCGTACGCGTATCGAAGGCCGGAGGCATAAGCCCATGCCGCAAAATCGCGGCCCTAAGCGAAGCGTTTGGCGTCCGCACGGCTTGGCAGGAGGGCGGAGAGAACGATCCGGTGAATCAGGCGGCGGCTGTTCACCTCGATATGGCGATCTGGAACTTTGGCATTCAGGAAGTCAATCATTTCAAGCCGGAAGAAAAAGAGGCTTTCGCGGGTCATATCGAGCGAAAAGGCGGCTATCTGTATCCATCGCAAAAGCCGGGCCTTGGCATTGAACTGGATGAGCTTAAAGCTCAGGAGCTGATTGGAGAAGGCTGGAGCCGATCGGTCTATTTCAACCCCTATCAACTCGATCGCAAGGCCGACGGCACGCTGGTACGTCCGTAAAGATATTGATGACAATGGGAGTGTAAAAGCATGAAGACTATAGCTGTAACAGGCGGCAGCGGCAAGCTGGGTTCCGCTCTTATTAAGGAGCTAATACAAGAAGGATATAGCGTTGTGTCCTTGGATACGCAACGTTCCGACGAGCTTCGCTGCAAGCAGATCAAGGTGGATCTGAATGATTTCGGGCAGGTGGTATCCGCCCTTCACGGAGCCGATGCGGTCATCCATTTGGCCGCCATCCCAGCGCCGCTTGGCTACACGTATCCATATATTTTCGCCAATAATGTGGTCTCCGGCTACAATATTCTCGAAGCGGCTTCGCTGCTTAATATCCGCAAGGTTGTTGTTGGCTCCAGCGAATCCTCTTATGGCTTCGCATGGGCGCCAACACCGTTCTCGCCGGATTATCTGCCGGTGGATGAAGAGCATCCGCAGCAGCCGCAGGAATGCTACGGCTTGTCGAAGATCGTTAACGAGCTGACGGGTGCCATGTTCGACCGGCGTAACGGGATGCAGGTCGTCTCGCTCCGCTTCTCCATGATTACCAAGCCCGAAGACTACAAGCATCTCTCCATCCGCAAACCGGAAGCCTATAAAAATATATTCTGGAGCTATATTGATATCCGGGATGCCGTCAGTGCCTGCATCGCTTCGCTGAAGGTCGAGGACCGAGGCGCCATCTGTCTCAATATCACAAGCAGCGATACGCTTAGCGACCTGCCAACAACGCAATTAATCGAGCAATTCTATCCGGACGTGAAGGATCTGCGGGATACGTTCCCCGAACGGACTGCGATCGTCAGCAATCGGGAGGCACAAAGGGTGCTTGGCTGGAAGCCGCAGCATTCATGGGCGGATACAATCAATTAAACAAGGCCGGGACTTCTCGCTTAGAGGACCCGGCTTTCTTCATTATGTCTCACTTGTAAGGTTTTTCTAAATTCCGGAGCCTATTATAATAGAGTTATTAATCCTGTGATGAGAGGAGTTTCGATATGAGCAAGGTCTATAAAGGCGCAAAGACTAGAGAAATTTCATTCCCTCTTGGAGGAATAGGCAGCGGAAGCATCGGTCTTGCGGGTAACGGCAGACTGATAGACTGGGAGATTTTTAACCGGCCGAATAAGAAGAGCTTTAATGGATTCAGTCATTTTGCCATCAAAGCCGAGCAAGAAGGCAGGCTGTTAGATGCCCGGATATTAAACGGGGATTTGCAAGGACCCTACATAGGGGAGCATATCCGCGGAGGACCATGGTACAGCGGGTATGGCTTTGGACCGGAAAGCCAGACGATGGCGGGCATGCCGCATTTTGAGGACACGGAGTTCATAGGAGAATTTCCATTGGCGGGAATGAAGTTTGCAGACCCTTCCTTCCCGGGGCGGGTTGAGCTGCTGGCCTTTAATCCTTTTATCCCTCTGAATGATCAGGATTCGAGTATTCCGGCCGCTTTCTTTGAATGGGAGATCGACAATTGCACCGAGGAGCCCATCACCTACACCATCGCTCTGTCGGCAGGAAATCCGATTCCGACGGGTAGGATTACCCATCAATATAAAGAGTCGGCGAGCGAGACCGGACAGACCCTGCATACATTGGTCCTTTCCTCCAATCAGTATGAAGCCGATCACCCGCAATATGGCGATCTATGCATCGCTACGGACGCGGAGGAGGTCAGCCGTCAAGATTTCTGGTACCGCGGCGGATGGTGCGATGCGCTGGAGATGTATTGGCGGGATTTTGCAAGGCCGGGAATTTTTCAGAATAGAACGTACGCCGAAGAAATGCCGCCTAGCGAGAGACATAAGGACACGGCTACCCTTGCGGCGCATATTACCCTGAAGCCTGGCGAGAAGGGGAAGGTCAGGTTTGCGATCAGCTGGAGCTTCCCGAATATGGTTAATTTCTGGAATCCGCAAAAGGAGGGGACGAACAGCTGGAGGCATTACTATGCTTCGTTATTTGAAAATGCGGAGGCAAGCGGAAAATACGCGCTCGAGCATTGGGATCGTCTTCTTGCGGAGACGACAGCCTTTAAAGAAGCGCTATTCTCCTCAACGGTGCCCGAGGTGGTCATAGAAGCCGTTTCCGCCAATTTATCCGTGTTAAAATCAGCGACCTGCTTACGGTTAACGGATGGCTCCTTTTACGGCTTTGAGGGTCTAACCGAAGATACCGGCTCATGCGAAGGCTCCTGCACCCATGTCTGGAACTATGCCTATGCGCTTCCGTTCCTTTTTCCAAAGCTCGAGCGAAGCATGCGCGATCTGGATTTCCGCTATAACAGCCGTTCGGACGGCCGTATGTCGTTTAGGCTCATGCTGCCCGTGGGCCGGGAGCAGCAGGATTTTCATGCTTGCGCGGACGGTCAATTCGGCGGTGTTGTTAAGGCGTACCGCGATTGGAAAATATCCGGCAATACGGAGTGGTTGAAATCCAATTGGCCGGCGATACGCCATTCCATTGAATACGCATGGGCGGACACCAATGACGATCAATGGGATCCTTTGCAAAAGGGAGTGCTGGAGGGAAGGCAGCATCATACCCTGGATATGGAGCTGTACGGACCTAATTCCTGGCTGACCGGATTTTATCTCGCCGCACTCAAAGCGGGCTCCGAAATGGCTGCCTGCTTGGGCGAATCGGACACGGCCGAAGCTTATCTTCGGATTTTCGAAAAGGGAAAAGCATGGGTGAATCAGCATCTGTTTAACGGCTCCTATTATTCGCAGCTTGTGGACTTAACCGATCCCCTGATCCTTCCTCGTTACGGAGAGGGGGCCGTGCAAGGTTACTGGAATGAAGAGCTGGGAGAAATGAAATACCAAATTGCCGACGGTTGTGTGATCGACCAGGTTATCGCCCAGTGGCATGCCAATTTGTGCGGGCTGGGAGAAATCTTCGACAAGGGGCAGACTCGCATAGCGCTGCGGTCTTTATACCGTCATAATTACAAGTCCAGCATGAGAAACGAAGCGAATACATGGCGGTTATATTCCCTTAACGATGAAGCGGGCATCGTAATCTGCACATGGCCGGAGGGAACAACCAAACCTTCAATTCCGCTCACCTATAACTCGGAGACGATGACGGGCTTCGAATATCAAGCGGCTTCGCACATGATTCAGGAAGGTCTTATCGAGGAAGGTCTTTCGATTGTTAAAGCGATTCGCGACCGGTACGACGGAGAGAAACGCAACCCTTGGAATGAAATCGAATGCGGAAGCAACTATGCCCGCTCTATGGCGAGCTACTCCTTGCTGCATGCTTTTAGCGGATTTGAATTCGATATGGTCCACGGAATAATAGGCTTTCAACCTGTATTAACGGAGGGCGGGGAGTACCGGACCTTCTGGTCGCTGGATCAGGGATGGGGCGTATTCGAGATGTCAGAGGATCACTTGAGCGTTAGCGTATTAAGCGGCGGACTAACTCTGAAAGCCCTTAAGGTTGCCCTGTCGCAAGCGGACAAGATCAGTCATATTCAGTTCGGCGATGACGAGGTAGGCTTTGATATTATCGGGAATACCGTACACTTTCAGAACGAATTGGTCCTGCAAGCGGAGCGGGCCGTCGTCCTGCAATTAAATCCTTAATGTAACCAAAAGCCCCGATGATCAAGCATCTTGATCAATCAGGGCTTTAGTCATTTAATAAATCCGGTAATTACCGCTTAACGCCAGCAGGCTGAAGAAGTAAAGGCAATTATCATAATAACGGCGCTCGCCCGTGCGAAGCGGAGTATTCCAGAGCAAATGAACAAAGTGGACGGCATCCGGGCCGTCGGCCGCAAGGGAAGCCATGGCATTCGTGGCGAGCAGCCCAACCGGATGAAGTGCCGGCTCCTCGAATGGCGTACCGTCAATGGCATAACGACGGTAATTTGACATTTCGATCGGACGGAAAAACCGTTGAATCTTGTTCGACTGTTCGACTTGCCATGGATCCTTGCGGAACCATGCCCAGTCTAGTCCGATATTGGCTGCCGTCCGGTAAGCATCGCTGTAGAAATGCCGGAAGTCTCCATGCCGCTGCACCGCAGCCGGCGTACCGTCATAGTTCGCATATTCCGGCGAAAGTCCGGTCTCGGGATGGCAGGCAAGATGAAGATAAGCCCGGCTCGCTTCAGCCGCCTCTCTCCAGAACGGCCTGTCCGCCTCATCGGCCCACAAGGCAAACAGGTCGTAGAAGTGGGGAAGATGGTAGGACGGATCGCTGAACAACGATTCCGGTACGAACTTGATCAGCTTGGTTGCGGGGTCCCACATGGGATCGCCGCCATTCCCGTCATCGCCTTGATGGATGCATGCCCGGAGGATCCGCTTCGCCTGCTCCGAGTAATTGTAAGGCTCTGGTCCGTCACCCCAGCGGTTAGCGGCAAAGAACAGCGCCATTGCAAAAAATTCTTCTCCATCCGGGGCAGGACCCTGCGACAGACGGGTACCGTCAGGCTTGCAGTGCCAAGCGAAATAATCCTTGTACCGCCCTTCGGCATGCTGCATATAGGTGACCGAAAAATTCCACAGCCGGTCAAAAATCTCTTTGTCATTCATCTGAACCGCCATCATCATGCCGTAGGACATGCCCTCCGACCGGACATCAAGGTTGCCGGTATCCAGCATATAGCCCTTGTCATCCTCCATGGGGTAGTAGATCCGGACATCCGGATCGCCGCCCAGCAGATCGGCCCATGCCTGTTCAAGCCTTGCTTGCACGGCTGTCTCGGTAAACCCAAGCTCCGTGAACAAATTCCGGTATTCCCCGGTAGGATAAGCCCCATTCTCAAAAGCTGACATAAGTATGCAAAACCCCCATTCGACGGTGTATAGCCCCATCTTAGCACAGGCTAAACCATACAGATTAAAGCGTTTTCAGTAAAAAGTATAGTTTTGTTGCACACAATTAGTAATAACTTTCTTCACATCACCCGTTGACAGATGTTGGGGAAGTCCATGCAATTAAATAAATCCAGTGGACAAATTAATTATTTGGCTGCTCATGACAGCCCTCAACCAGCCTCCTTCTCAGCAGTTTTGTACCTGCCTTCGCATGACATCACGATCTGTCATTCAAAACGGGGCGGCAACGCTTATGCTTCAGAAAATATTCAAAGCGACTTCAATCGCTTAAGCAAAAAAACTCGGTATTCCCTCCCAATTGGAAGGGATACCGAGTTTTTTTGCCTTCGCGAAGGCTATTCCAGGTTGGCGTGATTGCTGTACATGGCTGCGCCTTCAAGCTCCATTTGCTCCATCAGGTTCAAGACGACCGCGTCCAGCAGGAGCAGGAGGCTTTGCTCGAACAAGGTGCCCATTGGCTGACCGGAGCTTCCGGATGTACCGTCTTTGGTGGAAGCGGGGATGATTACCCTGATTGATGCTGCTGCTCCAAGCGTTGAATCCGGCTTGATGGTCATAACGCCTATAGCTGCACCAATGCTTTGGGCTTTGGAGGCCATAGCTGTCAGCGTCTTGGTCTCGCCAGATCCCGAGCCAATCAGAAGCAGATCGCCCTCCGCAATACCCGGTGTTACCGTCTCGCCGACGACATATGCGCGGAACCCCAAATGCATCAGACGCATGGCAAAGGCACGCATCATTAACCCCGAACGGCCGGCACCCGCTACAAAAATCTTCTCGGCTTCCGTAATCCGCTTGGCCAGCGCCTCTATCTCGCCGGGCTTAATCGATTGAAGCGTCCGCTCCAGCTCCTGAATAATGGAAGATGCTGCGATCAGCGTACTCATGAGCGGTTAACCTTGCTTGATCAGCTGCTGCATTTGAGCGGCTACCGCCTGCTTGTCCCCAGCACCGGTAATTCCGCCGCCAACGATGACCAGATCTGGTTGAGCGCTGATCACTTCCGGCAGAGTCTGCAGCTTGATGCCGCCTGCGATCGCTGTTTTCGCCTGCTTCACGACACGTTTAATTGTCGCCAGGTCCTCAAACGAGTTTTTGCCTGCTGCCTGATGGTCGTAACCGGAGTGAACGCAGATATAATCTACGCCCAGGCTGTCAATTTCCACTGCGCGTGCGGCAATGTCCTTCACATTGATCATATCAACCATAATTTTCTTGTTTTGCTTGCGGGCTTCATCCACGGCGCCTTTAATGGTCGAATCGTCGGATACGCCAAGAACGGTAATGATATCGGCGCCTGCTTCGGAGGCCTTCATTACTTCGTAGCCGCCCGCATCCATAATTTTCAAGTCGGCGAGTACTTTCAGCGCCGGGAATTCGTCTTTGATTTCTTTTACTGCGCGCAATCCTTCGTTGATAACGACAGGAGTACCAATCTCAACGATATCAATGTAAGGGGCAACCTCTTTAACTACCTGTTTTGCCTCCGGGATATTAACCAAATCCAGCGCCAATTGCAGTTCCATATTTACGAATCTCTCCTTTGATTTAGGGTTGTTCCAGCAATGTGTTTATCTTAGGCGGATACCGAAGATTAGGGAAGTACGCACTTCCAAGTAAGTCCGTTTCCTGCAGGATACTGTGGCGCCGAAGGCTGTTCCGATCCGGAGGTTACTAAGCGAATAAAAAAGCAGACCCCATGCAGGAGTCTGCCCATTACCTATATGAATATTTGCGATTAAATTTTAGCGGCTTGCAGCGATGCGGCATTCGAATCGGAGGTTCTGCCTAGCACCTCTTCGCCATAATGCTTCCCCCAGTTGTACATCAGCTTCAGAATGGGTACAAGGCTTTCCCCATGCGAAGTCAGCTTATATTCCACCTTCGGCGGAACGACGGGATACACGGTCCGCTCGACAAGCTGGTCTTCTTCCAGCTCGCGCAGTTGGTTCGTCAGAATCTTTTGCGTAATATGGGGAATGAGCTTCTGAAGCTCGCTGAATCTCTTCGTGCCGTCGATGCCCAGATGCCAGAGAATAATAAGCTTCCACTTGCCTCCAATTAGCGCGAGGGTTAACTCCTTCTCGCAGTTAATCTGATCAACCTCAATTCGGGAACGGATATCTTTCGCCAATGCTTTAAGCACCTCCACTTTGCTAGCGTGTCACAATAGATTACAAGATTATCTGGTTCATGTCTATTAAAGTTGATGTCGAAAATTATCGGATTGTGGTATTATCAGAATTATTGCCTATATTATGGTAAAAAGGTGGAGAATTGATGGATTATATGGAGACCCTGCACCGAAGAAACAAGCTGCTGGTAAATATTATTTGGGTCATGCTGCTGCTCGGCGTGGCCGTTGACTTTCTGACTGGGGCGGGGATGGATTCGATTATCGTCCTTGCGATAGTGGGGTCTCTAACCTGCGGCGCAACAACGATTTTGGCCTATAAACGATGGTTGACCCGTTATATCATGTATTTCATTTCATCGATTGTAACCGTGCTTACTTTGCTGCTGCTGCTAACCGGCCCGATCATTACGACTTATTTTCTTGTATATGTCAATCTTGCGATTATGACGCTTTACGGGAACTCCAGGGCGATCGGCTTTTCCGGTCTGATGGGTGTCCTTCTAACGGTTTATTGCTATTTAAGTCCGGATAAAACGGAGATTTTCGGAAATAACGCGCCAACGACGATGTTTATGTATTTTGCGATGGTTGCCGTACCGCTCTACGTCTCGACCAAATTCAGCGAGCGGCTGCAGCATAATATTATCGAGCAGAGCAAGCAAGCCATGCGGGAGAACAACAGATCGCTTGAACTGGTCGGCCAGGTCTCTTCCTCCGCGGCATTGCTGACTTCGTTCAGCACGACCTTGAAATCCAATATGACAACGGCAGGTACCATCTCCAAGGAGGTAACCTCCGCCTTCACGGAGATTACTTCGAGCATGGAAGCGCAGACCTCCAGCGTGACCGACATCAGCGATTCGATCCGGCATATCGAGAATTCCGTATCCTCGCTTGCGGGCCGTTCTACCGAAATGAAGGAGCTATCGGCAAGCTCCGCTCTGCTAACAAAAGCCGGAAGCGAAGGAACGGCGGCTCTAGAGCATGAGATGAAGCGGGTAAATGAAACGATTGACTCCTCCGTACAGCTGATGAATGAATTAGGGGAGCAAAACGCGAGCATCAGCGAGATTGTGGCGACCATTAAGCATATTTCCACGCAGACGAACCTGCTCGCCTTGAATGCGGCAATTGAGGCGGCGCGCGCCGGCGAGCATGGCAAAGGCTTTGCTGTCGTGTCTCACGAAATTCGCAAGCTTGCGGAGACGTCCCAGCAGTCGACGGAGCAGATCGAGCATATCCTCGAGAGCATTCGCTCGAAGACGATCCGGGCTGCGGAGCAGGTGCTCGAGGGGCAGCAGTCCGTTGCCGGCAGTACAGCGGCAGCACGCACAGTGGCTGACGTGATGCGGGCCTTGTCGGCAGATGCGAATAAGCTGGAGAGCCATTCTGGCGAGGTTGATTATTCGGCCGAGCAACTTCAGGAGCAGTATGCGAGAATAACCGATCAGATTGTATCCATTGCCGGTTCCACGGAACAGAATATGGCGGCGATCCAGGAAATGTCGGCCAGCATGACCACGCAGGACAGCCGGATTATTGAAATCGTCGAGAGCTTCTTGCAGCTGGACAAGCTGACCTCCGATCTGAACAGGATGACGGAGCAGAAATCATAACTGAATGAACGGTTTCTATAAATAGTTTAAAAATTAATATGTAAGACAAAATATTGGTATTTCCATTTTTTTCAATGTCATTTATATTGAAAGTTGATATAGAAGTTGATTCAGGCCTTCCCCGTCATTTTTACCCATCGGAGAAGGCCTTAATTGGTTAAGCCAATGAACAAGATGGGGATGATAACATGGTTGTTTTCATTTCGCTAATTTTCATTATTGCAGGAGTTCTAGGCTGGTTTTTCCCTTCTTTAAGCTGGCATATGAAGCATGGCTGGGCCGTAGACGGCAAGTCAGAGCCAAGTGACAATTATATTTTTTTGAGCCGATTTGGAGCGATACTAGTATTAGGCTGGGGTATCTACATTCTAATAGCCGGGGACTTGGGCAAGCTGAATTAGAAGAAGGGGAGAGGGATCAGGATGAGACGATTGCCAATGGAAAGGCCGACAGACCATTACGACGCCCGGTTGTTCAAGATTGACGAGCAGCTCTGCGCCTTGCTGCAAGAACGGAGAGAGATTTCGAATCATAATCCGGGGTATCCGCCCTTTAAGAGCATTGAATGCTGGGCTGACCGTTATCATTTGTACCCGGATTTATTAAAGTCCTTATTTGGTATTTTAATGAATGAAGAGGAATACCTGCCGGTTATCGAGCCATCTGACTTCCGCAAGTATGTCCCCGTACTCAGGCACGTAGAGCAGGACAACCAGGTCTATACCTTGACCGGCATTAGACAATATGAGAATGCCAGCGTGGTGAATTTGAGTATCCACGGGGACTACCGGGAGCGGGATTATGAAGCCCAGCGTAAACATACTCATATCGAATTGGAGCTTGGCGAAGGCTTTCGCTGCCATATTGATCAAGGGACCAGCACCGGGGGGGATGCCGCCTACGGATTTGTTGTTTCGCCGGCTCTTCCGGATGATCTTGCCGGTATTACTTTCGTATTCTCTGAATACGAAAGGCCTTTAAGAAGGAAGCCGACCGGAATGGAGATTGTT
The DNA here is from genome assembly GCF_023715145.1 of Paenibacillus glycanilyticus. Taxonomy (GTDB): domain Bacteria; phylum Bacillota; class Bacilli; order Paenibacillales; family Paenibacillaceae; genus Pristimantibacillus; species Pristimantibacillus glycanilyticus_A. Next base: position 99,876 of record NZ_JAMBNP010000005.1, read on the forward strand.
TTCCGGATGGAATAAAATAAGGCCTTCCCAAGTTTAAACGCTTGGGAAGGCCTTTCTATTATTATTGCCGCTCTAAAGCGTCGATGCCCAGCGCGATGGAACCGCATAAGCCTGCGTTGTCGCCAAGGCCTGGCGGTACGATGTAAGAATCAATGCCTTCACGCAGTGCTTCATGGGAAGCGTAGCCGTTCAGGTTCTTTTGTACTTCCGCGCGAATAAGCGGGAACAGCTGCTCCTGATGCATAACGCCGCCGCCGAGAATGACTTTCTTCGGTGACAGCAGCAGGACGGCGCTGGAGATTGCTTGGCCGAGATAGAAGGCTTCCATCTGCCATGCCGGATGATCCTTCGTCAGCTCATCGCCTTTCACGCCCCAGCGTTGTCCAAGAGCGGGACCTGCCGCCATGCCTTCCAGACAGTCTCCATGGTAGGGACAGAAGCCGGCGTAAGTATCCTCCGGATGTCTGCGTGTAAGAACATGTCCGCCTTCGGGATGAAGCAGGCCATGAACAAGCTTGCCTTCCGTATAGACGCCAACGCCGATTCCGGTACCAACGGTATAATAGAGGGCGCTGTTTAAGCCTTTCGCCGCTCCCCATTTGGCTTCGCCAAACGCAGCGGCATTTACATCGGTATCCCAGCCGTAAGGAAGGGGAAGCTCGCGCTTCATGGTTCCGAGAAAATCAAATCCGGACCAGCCTGGTTTAGGGGTTGTGGTTACAAATCCATAAGTAGGGCTGGAGGGATCAATATCGATCGGTCCAAAGGTGCCGATCCCGATTGCTTCAACATGCTTGTCGCGGAAGTAGTTCAGGACTTCGCGAAGGGTAGATTCCGGATGCTCGGTTGGCAAGCTGATGCGTTCTTCAATCTCGCCGTGTTCGTTGCCAATCCCGCATACAAACTTTGTGCCGCCTGCTTCAATTGCTCCAATACGCAAGTTCGTTGCCTCCTTAAAAGAGTTGCCACACGAACGGCCTAGATTTTGGCCGTTCGTGGTAAGTCTTGCTTCGTAAGCATTGGTGTTAAAAGAGTTGCCGCACGAACAGCCTAGATTTTGGCCGTTCGTGGTAAGTCTTGCTTCGTAAGCATTGGTGTTAAAAGAGTTGCCACACGAACAGCCTAGATTTTGGCCGTTCGTGGTAAGTCTTGCTTCGTAAGCATTGGTGTTAAAAGAGTTGCCACACGAACGGCCTAGATTTTGGCCGTTCGTGATAAGTCTTGCTTCGTAAGCTTCCGCCGATTATTCGTGAGAAATAATAAGCTCAAGCTGGCCGCGAAGCGTAAATTCGCCGAAGCCCAGCGGAAGGATGAAATGATCGCCTTTTTTCAGCGGGTAGCCGCCCGTGGAATTTTCCAATTCCCCAGAGCCGTCAAGGACGCTGCAGATCGTGAATTTTGCCGGTTCCGGAAATGAGGTCTCGCCGTTTGTATTCCATTTCTGAACCGTGAAGAAGCTGTTGGACACAAAAGTTGTTACCTCGGTACCGCCAACGGTCTCTGTAGAGAAGGTTGTTTCTGCTCCGACATGAGGAACGGTTGTGACTTCAATGCCTTTGTCCAGATGAAGCTCGCGCGTAGCGCCTTTATCGTCCGTCCGGTCATAATCGTAGATTCGGTAAGTTGTGTCCGAGCTTTGCTGAGTTTCCAGCACTTGAATGCCTTTGCCCAATGCATGGAGAGTACCGCTTGGAACATAGAAGAAATCGCCTGGCTTCACCGTTACCTTGGTCAGCAGCTTATCCCACTCGCCTGCGTCGACCATTTGCTTGAACTGCTCTTTGGTAGCGGCAGAATGACCGTATATAATTTCGGCTCCCGGCTCACAGCCAAGGATGTACCAGCATTCCGTCTTGCCAAGCTCGCCGTTTTCGTTGACTTGCGCGTATGCGTCATCCGGATGCACCTGCACGGACAGATCATCGGAAGCATCGAGGATTTTGGTTAGAAGCGGGAACTTCACCGCCGAGGAACCAAACAATTGCGGCTGCTGTTCCCACAGCTCGCCAAGTTTCAGTCCTTTATAAGGGCCGTTATGAACAATGCTTTGGCCATTCGGGTGAGCCGACACAGCCCAGCATTCTCCGGTACGGTCAGATGGAATATCGTAATTGAACTGCTCTCTTAATTGCTTGCCGCCCCAAATGCGTTCTTGAAATACAGGCTCCAGAAAAATCGGTTGATTCGCCAATCTTTATCCCTCCAGGTTATCAAATCTAGCTTTACTAAACTTGACAAAATAAATATCTGTAAAGTAAATTGATTATAACATAGGTAAAGAGGAAGTTGAAGAATGCCGCGACCAAAAAAAATATCGATGCAGACGATCGCAGACAAGCTGGGTATTTCCCGTAATGCGGTCTCGCTGGCGCTATCCAATAAAAAAGGAATTGGGGAAGAGCTGAGGCAGCGGGTCATCCAGACAGCCCAAGAGGTTGGCTATCTGACGGAAGCCGGCCAGTCGTCCGTCAGCGCTCCGATCCTCGTGCTTGTACCGGATAGAGTGATGAGCCATGAAGATAACGAGCATTTTTTGTTTTATCATGATTTGATATGGGGACTGGACCGCCGGCTGCAGGAGGAAGGCTACAGTGCGGTTATCGTGCGGATCAGCATGGCACAAGAGCAGGACCAGATCCTTCCTGAACTGGCTTTGCATATTGACTATCAGGGCATTATTGCTTTTGGCATATTGGAGAGGGACTATATTGCAAAAGTGCAGCAGGTCTTGCCGAAGCCAATGCTGCTGTTTGATTCCTACTACCGGGAGATTGAGTCGTCCGCTGTTACTTCGGCTAATGTTGAAGGGGCATGCGCCGCGGTCAATTCCTTAATTGAAGCGGGCCATCAGCGGATCGGCTGTATCGCGCCGGTTAATCTGACAACCAGTCATGAAGAGCGGTGGTTTGGTTATACGAAGGCCATGCTGCAGCATAAGCTTCAGCCCGATTTTTCCTTATGCCTGCTGGAATCGGAAGGCTTTGTCCGGACCCAGGAGGAGCTATCTTCTTATTGCGACCGGTTTGGGGAAGGCGGATATCCGACAGCAGTTTTTTGCGGGAACGACCGGATTGCCCTGCTGCTGATGAAAGAGCTGGAGAAGAGGGGCTTGCAGGTGCCTCGCGATGTATCGGTGATCGGATTTGACGGGCTTGCGATGTCCGCGGAAGCGAACCCTCCGCTGACCACGATGGCCGTTAATAAAAAAGCGCTGTGCACTGCGGCAGTCGAGGTGCTCGGCCACATGCTCCGGCAGCCTGATGGTCCTGCCGTGCGCTGCAGTGCCGCGCCTGTTCTTCGCATGGGAGGCTCCGTCAGACATTTGTCGTGAGCCTCTTTTTCTCACATTCTTGCTCCGCTGTTGCGTTCGAAAGCAACGATCCATTCCCCTTGCGTCGCGGCATAACCGGTATCGCCTTCCACCACCAGGCCGTACAGGTTCTTCACATCCAGAAATTCCCGGCGCTGACCATTAACAAATTCCAAAGTGATATAGTAGTAGGTATGGGATGAATGACTGATATGACCGTCATGGTTATGAGAGCTTTGCTGGACGTCCATCCGCTTTGAAACCACTTTGGCAAAGGTTGATTCCTTCGGTGAAGTGGCATTTTGTACATACTTAACGCTGCGGAAAATAACGGTTCCGATAACGATTACGAATCCGATTACAATGATGATGGGGATAATAGTGATCATAAGATCAAACCCCATGGGTGATCCAAAGCCGTTGTTCATCTTTCTTGCTCCTCCGATGCTTCCATGATATGGATAGAATGTACGTTGATTGTACGCATGGAGGAGAAGAAAAGTTGCACTTGATCTTATCCTGCGGGTTATGTTATAAATGGTTTATGACTAATTGACCGAATTTGAATTTTGGTCATTTTCGAAGAAGCTTATGAACAACGAAAAGGAGCTTGACTCATGTCCATTGACCGCAAAGCGTTAATATTGAAGGCAGCGACGCAGTCGTTTGCGCAATTTGGCTATAAAGCGACCACAATGGATTTGGTGTCCAAGATCGCAAGCGTAGGCAAAGGCACGATTTATACTTTTTTCAAAACAAAGGAAGAGCTGTTCGAAGCGATTCTGAACAAGGCCGAGATTGATTTGAAGGAAGCGATGAACTGCGGATTTGCCAAGGAAGGCGGCCAAAGCTCCTTTATTCATAGTGTGTTCAACCTGCTTGATTCTATCCTGGAGTTTCGTTCGGATCATGAGCTGTTCGTCAAGCTTGCCCAAGAGGTCCGGGATATCGGTACCGCGCAGGCGCTGGAAGGCATTCGGCGCATGGAGCGGTTTGGGCTCGATTTTCTGAAGCAAAAGCTGGACCTGGCTATCGAGAAGGGGGAGGTCCGTGATTGCGACACGACGATTATCTCCTATATGATCTTCCGTTTGTATCTTAGCCTGGCGACGGAGTGGAACAAATCGCATAGCGAGCCTTTAACCAAGGAACAGATTAAGGAGAATATTGCGATGCTTATCACGCAAGGCATCGTGAAGGAAGCCAGATCGTAAAATCCCAGCCTGAAAGGGCTGTTTTTTTGGTCAAAAATGACCAAAATACGAATTTAGTCAGATATTCAATCGAAAGAAGGATGTGCAAACATGAGGCCGATTCAAGTATTCTTCAAGGATATGAAAACTCTTGCGACAAAGAGAATGCTTCTGCTTTCTTTTCTTGGCGTTGCCCTGCTCCCGATGCTGTACAGCAGTATTCTGATCGACGGCTCGATGGACCCCTACGGCCAGACGAGCAAGCTTCCCGTAGCGGTCGTTAACCTTGACAAAGGCGCGGATTATGAAGGGAAGACGATGAACGTCGGGGAAGATTTTATTGAGGAATTGAAGAAGAGCGATAACTTCAAATGGGATTTCGTAAGCGAAGAGAAAGCGAAAGACGGCATGGAGCATAACGATTACTATATGACCATTACCGTACCCAGCAATTTCTCGGAAAATGCCGCAACCTTAACGCAGGAAAATCCGGTTCAGGCCGAGTTGATCTTTGAGCCGAACAGCCAATATAACTTTGTAGCCGGACAGATCGGCAATAGTGCCATGAAGGAATTAAAATCAAAGCTTAACTCGCAAATCACCGAAGCTTACACGAGAAGCATGTTCGAACAGGTTGGAACGATCTCCGACGGCTTAGGCCAAGCAGGGGAAGGCGCTACCGAGTTGAAGGACGGCGCGGGCAAGCTGGAGGACGGCTTAACCACGCTGAAGGATAACTTGAACAAGCTGGCAAGCGGCACTACGGAGCTGAGCGGCGGTGTATCCAAGCTGTATAACGGCGCAGCAAGCTTAAGTCAAGGCACGGGCCAATTATCGTCCGGCGCGGCGGGTCTGGCGGATGGGCTTGGCCAATTATCAGCCGCAGAGCAGCAGCTGTATAACGGCGCAGCGCAGTCCAAGGCCGGTGCAGCCCAGCTTGCCGAAGGTCTGAAGGCGTCAAAGGCCGGCGCGTCTGAGCTGAAGCAAGGGCTGACGGCTTCTTCCGCGGCAAGCGGGCAGGTTGCCGATGGTGCCGATCAGGTGGCGAAGGGGCTTGAACAGCTGATGGCGGCAACACCGGAGCTGCAGGAGAACGAGAGCCTCAAGCAATTGCTTGCGGCAAGCAAGCAGGTAGCGGCAGGCAGTGCGCAGCTAAGAGACGGGCAGGAGAAGCTTCTGACCGGCAGCAGCAAGCTGGCGCAAGGCCAGGATCAGCTGTATGCCGGCGCGGCCCAGCTTAGCCAGGGTCAAGAGAAGCTGACGGCTGGCCTTGAGACCTTTGGCGGGAAGCTGCAGGAAGCTGGCGCGGGAGCAGATCAGCTTGCCTCGGGAGCAAAAGCCGCGAATAGCGGTGCCGTCCAATTGAAGGATGGGCTAGGCAAACTGTCCGGCGGCGTAGAAGGAATAGCCGATGGCTCGAAGCAATTGGACCAAGGCGCGGGACAGCTGAGGGACGGCTCCAAGCAGCTTGTGAACGGCTCGGGCGAGCTTGCAACTAAGCTGAATGATGCGGCCGCAGAGACTGGCAGCATAAAAGATGGCGACGACATCGTCAATATGTTCGCCGAGCCGGTTGTCGTGAAAGAAAATACGGATCATAAGCTAGATCATTATGGTCTTGGCATTGCCCCTTATTTCTTGTCGCTCGCGCTATTTATGGGCGCTCTTGTATATACAACGGTATTCTCGGTTCGGGATTCCTACACCTTGGGGGCATCGCCGATGGGCCGGTTCTTTAGCCGTACGTTGACGTATGTGACCATAAGTCTTCTGCAATCCTTGATTGCGGATGCCGTACTTCTGTACGGTCTGAAGATTGAAGTAACGAGCGTTCCGCTCTTTGTGATCTTTACCATTCTGACAAGTTTTGCGTATACCTTTATCATTCAAGCGCTTGTCACCTGGCTGGATAATCCGGGACGCTTCCTGGTTGTGCTTCTGATGATCTTCCAGCTGACATCCAGTGCCGGTACGTTCCCTCTCGAACTGCTGCCGGATTGGATGCAGAAGCTGAACCCTTGGCTGCCGATGACGCACGCCATTACCGGCTTCAAGACCATTATCGCAAGCGGGGATTATGCTCTGATGCGCGAGCAGATGCTTGTCCTTGGTGCCTTTGCAGTTGTGTTCCTGGCATTGACCTTCCTGTACTTTAAACGTCAGGCGAAGAACCATGTCGAGAACATGCACCCTGCTGCGTAACTGGGAGACTATCTATTAATTGACATGGAACATGCATCCTCATGCCCTTTTCTCATGCTAGCAAATCGGTTAGTATAAATAGAATACTAGAGGATGATCGAAGCGGCCGTCGTTTGACGGCTTCTTTTTTTCGCAAGGAGAGTGAATACATTGCTATCGTTCTACAAAAATGATGACTACCGGCGTTCGCCGATGATTGGGATTTGGCTGCTGCTCTTGATTAAATCCGTTTTGTTCCGGCTCTTCCTGTTCGGCGAGATTCAAGGGAACGGCCTGCTGGCGGATGCGGCTGCCTGGCTTGGGCTGCTGCTTATCGTGGATCTTGTCACGGCCGCAAGATGGAGAGGGATTGCTTACTGGGTAGTTAATCTGATCGTTTCCGCATTGCTGTTTGCCTCGACCGTCTATTTCAGCTATTACGGCTCTGTGCCGACTTATACGGCCTTGAAGGCACTTGATCAAGTGAATCAGATTCAGGACAGCGTAGAGTCGCTTATTAAGAGCGTCTATTATATTTATTTTCTTGACCTTGCGATTCTAGCAATCTTATATTTGGTGCGTTTAATCAGAGGAACCCGGGTATCGGGACGGAAAAGAATTGGCCAGCTTCGGGTCGTTCTCGGAGGCCTGCTGGTATGCATCGTTGTATCCGGAAGCATGGTTTATGCGGGGAATAATATTCCGAACGAATTGGAGCAGGCCGAAGGCCTTGGCTTTATCGGATATCAGGCTGCTGCCGCCTGGGAGAACCAAAGCGAGAAGGCGATGGCGAGCAGCGGCGATATTGAACAGACCAAAGCCGAGATTGAAGCCCTTATGTCTTCTTATCCCTATCAGGATCAAACGGGGAATGTTCAGTTCGGAAGCGCTCAAGGGAAAAACGTGATTGTTGTTCAATTGGAAGCTTTTCAGAACTTTCCGCTTCATCTATCCGTTGGCGGGAAGGAGCTGACGCCGGTGCTCAACAAGCTGGCTGACGAGAGCTATTACTTCCCTCATATCTATCAACAGATTGGACAAGGCAACACGTCGGATGCGGAATTTATGTCGAACACTTCGATTTATCCGACGGGGGAGATTGCGATGTCGACGGGCTATGGCAACCGCGAACTCCCAAGTATGCCGCGCATGCTCGAGAGCCGCGGATATGAAGCAAGCACGTTCCATGTGAACGACGTTACGTTCTGGGATCGGAACAAGCTGTATCCGGCCCTTGGCTTTAACCATTACTTTGATAAGCCGTATTACACAAATGATCATTTTAATGAGTTTGGCGCGTCGGATGAGGAGCTGTACCGGGTGGCGGTTGAAAAGCTGCAGGCGCTGCATGAGCAGAACAAGCCGTTTTATGCGCAGATGGTGACCGTATCGAGTCACTTCCCGTTTGAAGTTCCGGATGATCGAAAGACTCTTAACTTGCCTGCAGGTCTGGACGGAACGCAGCTGGGTAATTACCTGGAGGCCATCCACTACACGGATTATGCGCTTGGAACGCTTATTGACCGTTTGAAGGCGAACGGCATGTGGGAGGATACCGTGCTTGTTGCATACGGCGACCATTTCGGCCTGCAGCCGGAGAAGGCGAGCGCGGAGGAGATCAGCCAGAAGCTTGGCATGCATTACGACGATCGGCTCAGCCGCTTCAACATTCCGCTCGTTATGCATGTTCCGGGTCAATCAGCTGGACAGGTGGTTGACCAGCCGGGCGGGCAGCTTGATATTATGCCAACTCTTGCTAATCTGCTTGGCGTGAAGCCGGCAGACGAGGGCGTTGTTGCTTTTGGACATGACCTGTTGAACATAGACCATAACGTATTTGGCATGCGTTATTACCTGCCTACTGGCTCTTTCTTTAATAATGATATTCTGTTTGTTCCGGGCAAGGGCTTCGATGACGGAACAGCCTATTCGATCAAAACGATGGAGCCTGTCGCTGACTTCGCCCAGTACCGCAATGATTATGGCTATATCATGAAGCTGATGAACCTCTCGGATCAATACGTCCGGCAATTGCCGAAGAGGGCTCCGTAAATGGCAGGATCGTCATGGCTTTAATGACGGAGATATCGTAGGTTCGTCATGATGGAAATGGATTCTCTTTCGGTCGCTGTTGCTCGCGCTTTGTTCCTTCAGGAGATCCATTTCCTCTATTCTAAGAAACCGACAAGGGCAGCCATTTGGCTGCCCTTGTTGTATTAAATACAATAGTCAATCTAAAAAAGGACAGCCCGGATTAACAAGCTGCCCTCAAATGCTCATTTAGCCCAGCTCCCGGCGAAAACCTTCCTCGGCCATGTATTCCTCAACTTCCTTATGCGTCTCAAACGCCATCTCCAGATTCATCCCGGAGTAGATGTACCACATATCGTCTTCCCATTTCACGACAAGGCTTTGATTCTCCTCGTTGGTCCACAGCTGATCTTTCTTTTTCCGGTTGCGCGACGGTTTTGCCGCTGGCTCTTCCTCGCGTACCGACAATGAATCAATCGACTGGCGGAGCAGCGTCCGAAGCTGGAGCTCGTTATAGTCGCGGATATTGATCAGGCCTTTGTCGTCCTGGTTGAAGTTGCGCAGCAGGCCGGCGTAGACGAAGCCGTTACCGTTCGGGTGCAGATGGTACACGACGTTTTTCCGGTCGTACAGACTGTTCTCGAACTGGAAGTTCACTCGTCCCAAGGATACATCGGAGCGCTCAAGCTCCGGGAACGATTCAATAATTGCGAGCTTTTCTTCAAAGGTTAACATTAACATCCTCCATCATCATGCCTAAATGTGCTTCGGCTATTATAGCACAAGCATAAGCTCCTTACGAAGCGGCATCCCCGACTGTGCGCTGCAACTAAAGAGCGATGCCCCTCATTAGTCGCCGCCACAAAGTTGCGCGAAGCTCGTTTACTCCTCCGGCCAATAAACCATATGATTAGGGGAAACGAAGGGAGCGAGAGAGAGTGAACCATGATCATACGTATTATTTGAAATACTGCATTGAGGTGTCCCGCAAGTCGAGAGATAACGGCAATACCCCGTTTGGCGCGATACTTGTGAATGACCGGGGAGAGATCGTTCTGGAACAGGAGAACGTAGAAGTAACCGAAAAACGCTGCACCGGCCATGCCGAAACCGCCCTTATGGAGAAAGCGTCGCATCAGTACGAGCATCATGATCTGTGGAACTATACGCTCTATACAACCTTCGAGCCATGCGCCATGTGTTCCGGAGCGATTTATTGGGGGAACGTAGGCAAAGTGGTCTACGCGGCAACGGAAGAGGCATTGCTGAAGCTGACCGGGGATCATGAGCAAAATCCGACGTTTAATTTGCCTTGCAGGGATATTTTCGCTAAGGGTCAAAAGCCTATTGAAGTGATTGGACCCTTCCCCGAGCTTGAGGAAGAGGTTGTTGCCGTTCATAAGGGGTACTGGGAGTAAACATTTCTATCGTCAAAGCCTCGTTACGGGGAGGTCGTCTTTTTTGTCCTTGCTCTGCATAAGCATGTAAAGGAATGGGACAGCACGAATTACCACAAATGGCTGATATCAAGCCATCAGTGTGATAATTCTTTGGACTATGCTTACGAGGCAAGAATTATCACAAATGGCTGATATCAAGCCATATGTGTGATAATTCTTTGGACTATGCTTACGAGGCAAGAATTACCACAAATGGCTGATATCAAGCCATCAGTGTGATAATTCTTTTTAGGAGGGCGATGGAACGTGACGAAATGGGGAAGAAGAGGATGGCTGCTCCGTTCGCTTGGCCTGAGCCGGCAGCAATTATGGTCTAATCGTCCTTTTACAAAGGTCAAGCGGGTCAGTTGGGGAAGCAAACTCTCTGCTCCAAGCAGCGCGCCAAAGCCATGGGGAACAAGCAAGTGGCGATCTCCGCGCAAGCCAAAGCCAGCCAGCAGCTGGGGAGGCATGTGGCAGCCGCGCAAACGTCCGGTCAGACCGGCGGGCAGGGGCATCAAGACGATGAGCATCAGCTCGGCCGGCAGCGGGAGCGGAGGAACGAGACTGAAGCCCGGCAAACGGCGAACGAAGCTGTGGATTGTCGTCACCATTCTTGTCCTTCTTTTCGGAACCATCCAATCCCTTGTCTATATCGAGAAGCATCTTCGTCCGCCTCTTATGAAGGTAGCGCAGCTGCGGATCAAGCAGGTCGCTACTCAGGCGATTAACAAGGCTACAACCGATGAGGTAGTAAACAATGCGGATTTCGAGAAGCTGATTGATTGGAAAATGAACAGCGGCGGCAAAGTATCCGGCTTTATGCTGAACTATGCGGAGCACACGAAGATCCGGTCAGAGACGATCAAGACGGTACAGGCTACGCTTGATGATCTGAAGGAAATACCCGAGCATATTCCGGTCGGCAACGCGCTCGGCAGTGCGCTCATCTCTACATACGGTCCAAGAATACCGGTCAAATTCGAACCGGTTGGCGCTGTTAAAGTAGATCTGAATACGCGCCAGACGAATGCCGGCATCAATATGATTCTAATCGAAGTGTACATTCATATCGTGTCCGAGGTGGCGATTATCGTTCCGTTCGAGACCGATCCCCAGATCGTAGAGACGGAAATCCCGATCTCCTACCTGCTTGTTGTCGGGGATGTGCCGATGTATTACTACGATAATGAAGGCAAGGCGGTTGGGGAATCCGCCCCTGACGCTCCGAATATTTCTCTGCCGATGTCCAAGGGCGAGGGAGTAACCCAGCCTTCGGACGGAAGCATGCTGAAGGAGCAGCTGGAATCCGAGGATTCTCCTCTGCCTTCCGGCAACAGCAGCAATTCAGCCAACAGCGCAGGGAATGCGAATGCGGGCAATGCCGGTGACGGCGGCTGAAAAAAATAAAAGGGGCATCCTCAAAGGTCTACTGGCCTTTGGGGATCGCCCCTTTTAATGATTTGACCGTAACCGCCTGCGCTCATCCTGTTCCCAACGTCTTAAGAGCGGATAGGGATCAAATGCCCATTCGATAAGTCCGCGGTCGCGATATACCCCGTAATGCAGATGCGGCGGGAATTTCCCTTGCGTTCCGGGCTTGCCGTAACCGGAGCTGCCGACCCATCCGATGGTTTGACCGGGCTTGACGATGGTCCCGATGCCTACTGTCTTGTCAAAGCCGGACAAGTGAGCGTAATAGTGATAATAATTGTTGAGATCCCGAATGCCGATTCTCCAGCCCCCATACGGATTCCAGCCTTTTATCTCCACGACGCCAAAGCAGGTGCTTCGGACAGGAATGCCGTGATTGGCGAAAATATCGGTTCCCTCATGAGTCCGCCGTCCTCCCCACCCGCGGGCATTGCCCCATGTGCTTCGGTACGAATAATTCGTTCCGACCGGGACGGGAAACGCATGCTCGAACAGATCTAAACGGCCAAAGGTAGCATAAATGCTGGAAAACTGCTGAATACGCTGCACGGCTCTGCTGTTATGGTAGTACTCCCATACGCCAATGGCGAAATCATCCTCGGTTGATCCGCCATACTGCAGCATTCTTGTCGCTACGGAATAGAGCAGATCGAGATCGTTTGTACGGTCGGCAAAACCGTCACCGTCGCCGTCACGGCCAACTCCGTTGAACCATTGAATCGAAGCCGGCACGTTATCGGCCGAATCCGGATTAAGAGCGCCTGACCATTGCTCCTCATCCATATAAATACCTACGATACTTCCTAACGGAGGACGCGCCTTTGGCCGGGCCTTGGACAGCGTACGCTCATATTGGTCAACGGCTGCGAGCCGGTACCAAGGAATACCTGTGACTTCGCTAAGCCGGTCGTAAAGCTGCTGTCTCGTGACTAACGGATCAACCTCCCCGCCGGAAGACTGGACCTGGGCTGGTTCAGCTTTGCTGACGCTGGGATTTGCATAGCCTGATTGCCCGGTCACGAGCATGGAAGCGACAACGGCAGCCAACGCAATAGAAAAAGTCTGTTTCAATCGTTCCACCCTTTCGAAAGCTCAAAGCAATATTCGTTATGTTTTGCAAATCATTGGATTTTATCCGAACTATGCTATAATAAACGGTGAGATTCAGCTGTCCAATTGAAAGCGAAAGCAGGGAATTCCAGATGAAATCAGACAAAGAAAAATTAAAAAAGCCGGACTGGCTTAAAATAAAGCTTACAACCGAAGGCAACTACGCCGAGATTAAAGACATGATGCGTACCAAGACGCTTCATACGGTCTGCGAGGAAGCCCGCTGCCCGAATATTTATGAATGCTGGGCGAACCGTACCGCAACCTTTATGATTCTGGGCGATATTTGTACGCGTGCCTGCCGTTTCTGCGCGGTGAAGACGGGTCTTCCTACCGAGCTTGATCTGCAGGAGCCGCAGCGCGTGGCGGAAGCCGCCGAGCAAATGGGTCTGCGCCACTGCGTGGTTACTTCCGTGGCACGCGATGATCTGGCCGATGGCGGAGCATCGATCTTCGCCGGCACGATTCGCGCCATTCGCGAACGGATGCCGTTTACACGGGTAGAAGTGCTTATTCCCGACTTTATGGGTAATGCCGATTCGCTTCAGGTGGTCATGGATGCCAAGCCGGACATTCTGAACCATAACATCGAGACGGTTGAGCGGATGTCGAACCGTGTGCGGGCGAAAGCGAAATACAGACGATCCCTTGAGCTCTTGAAGCGCGCGAAGGAAATGAATCCGAAGATTCCTACAAAATCAAGCATAATGCTTGGCGTTGGCGAAACGTATGAAGAAGTGCTGCAGGCGATGGACGATCTGCGTGCGGTAGATTGCAATATTCTGACGCTGGGTCAATATTTGCAGCCTACGCCAAATCACATGCCAATCGCGCGTTATGTGCATCCTGACGAATTCAAAAGCTTGAAGGAGGAAGGGTACAAGCGGGGATTCCGGCATGTGGAGTCAGGACCGCTGGTACGGAGCTCTTACCATGCGCATGAACAGACCGATTCCGCGGAAGCGCATGAACGCGAGCTTAGCAACGCATAGCTTCTATTGGGGAATTCGAAAGAGGGGAAACGGGATTGATCCAAATCGGCGGCAAAGTATATGAACTTATTCATGAAAATCGAAACGGCTGGAACGCGGATGCGTTCAAGGATCGTTACAGTGAAGTGCTAGAGCGTTATGATTTTATCATTGGCGACTGGGGTTACAGCCAGCTGCGGCTGAAGGGCTTTTTCAAAGACAATCACATGAAAGCAACGAAAGACAGCGCGTTCTCGGGAATGTCCGATTACATCAATGAATACTGTAATTTCGGCTGCGCTTATTTCGTTCTGGAGAAGACCGGCACGATTAAGAAATCAACGGATGATGAAGAAGCCGGCGATGAACAGGATGCCCCTCTCAAGCAGGACGCCGTCGTGCAGGAGCGCACCGATGCGGAGGACGAGCAGGAGGCAGGCGCAGCATCGCTTGCGGATGCGATATTGGCTGGTGCGGCAGCAGCGGCTAGAGAAAGCGCAGCGGCAGGCAAGAGCAATGGCCGTCATGGGGAAGAAGCTCAGCAGCAGCCATCCCGTCAGCAGCATCGCAGCGGGAAGGACCAGCACAGAAGAAGCTACCGTCCGAACAGCAAGAAGCCCATCAGACCGGCAGCGAACAAGGATGTGGCCGCGACATCCGAGCAAGCAACGGTTCATGCGCAATCGGGTCAGAAGCCAAGAGAACGCGACAGAAACAGAGAACGCAGCAAGGATCACAATAAGGATCACAATAAAGAGCAACGCAAAGAGCAGGGAAGCCGTCAATCCTGATGGCTGCTATACCAAACAAAAAGGGCTGTCCAAAGGTCGTGTTGACCTGAGGACAGCCCTTTTTTTACTTATAAGCTACATATCGACAAACGCATCGCGGACGCGGTTCCAGAACGGAAACGGACGGTAGCGGGCAAAGCTGACTTTGCGCGTAGAGACACTGCAGCGGATGGAACGGATATCCGTGCGTTGAAGGCTCAGATGATCAATCGTAAGCAGCAACCGCTGCTCCTTCTTGGAAATAATATCGCAGTGATGATGCTGCGGCAGCAGGAATGACGAGCCTAGCGTGCGGTAGACGCGGTTATTAATTGACGCGATCTCGGCAATCTGCAGCGATTCAATGGATGGATGGACGATGGCGCCGCCGACGCTTTTGTTATAAGCGGTGCTTCCAGACGGGGTGGAAATAACGATTCCGTCGCCCCGGAACATTTCGAAGGACTCATCGTTAACGCTAAGCTGTACAACGAGAGTCGCGTCAACGCCTTTTAACGTAAATTCGTTTAGCGCCAAGTAGTAATAATTTTGCTCATCGGTCTCCACCGCGATTTCCGCGAGCG
This sequence comes from Paenibacillus glycanilyticus, assembly GCF_023715145.1. GTDB lineage: Bacteria > Bacillota > Bacilli > Paenibacillales > Paenibacillaceae > Pristimantibacillus > Pristimantibacillus glycanilyticus_A. The sequence continues at coordinate 114,899 of NZ_JAMBNP010000005.1, forward strand.
GATAACGGACGAGATGGGGCGTTTCTTCCGCCATCAAGGTGACAAGCGTCTCTAATTCATCTGCTTTCCAGTCGGCGTAAAAGCCCAAATGGCCTGTATGAATACCAACAAAGGATACATCGGTTACCCGGTCGATATATTTGTGGAAAGCCTGGAGCAGCGTTCCGTCTCCGCCGATGGACACAATGACGTCCGGCGTGTCGTCATGACGCGTAAGACCGCGTTCTGCCGCCAGTTGATGGAATCGCTCCGCTAATGATTTCGATAATTGATCGCCACGATCGATGACTGCATATTTCAAGAAATTTAAACCCCTTCCGGCCTATTGCAAAGATACTAATGATGATATAGGAATATGGCTTCAAATTCAACGCCGACACCAAAAAGTTTAAGGGGCCAGCCATCCCCATAGCAAGTAAACGAGCGCAACGGAGATGAAAGCATGGGCGAGACGCGCCAGCATAAGCGGCATATAACGCAGATCGGTGCGGCTCAGCAGGCTGATTACTTGAGCATGCACGGAAAGTCCGCCCCAGGACAGAATCCAGGCGGCAACGGCGGCTTGGTGCATAAGTCCGGTATCGGCGCCTCCCGCAGCTCTTGCTCCAAGGGTTACTTCAAATAAGCCAAAGATGCTGGCATCGGCGAGCTTTGGAGGCAGTCCAACCGCGCCAAACAATAACCGCAGCCCTTCGGCTAAAGCTTCAACGACGCCGGCACGGGTCAGAAGCTCCATCACAACGGAGAAAAAAACGACAAGGCCGCCCACCACAATCATAAGACGCAGCGCGGATTGAATACTGTCTTGCAGCAGCTTGCCGAGATTTCTGCCGTCAAGCAGCCGGGCTTCATGCATCGCTTTTGTTGCTTCGACCAGCCGGGAGGTCCGGCGCTGCTGCGGCGGCCTAGGTGATTCGGTAACGGGCTCGTGGCGGTCATGGAAGCGCATGAGAAGACCGATAATAAAGGCTCCGCCATAATGGGCGGCTGCAAGAAGAGGCGCTAAGGCGGCATTATGGAAAAAGCCGACCGACACCGCCCCGATCAGGAAGATCGGATCCGAAGTTGTCGTGAACGCAACAAGCCGTTCTCCTTCCGCGCGTTTGACAAGTCCCTGCTCCCATAGCTGGGCTGTAAGTCTTGCCCCCACGGGATAACCGGACACATAGCCCATCGTTACAACGAAGCTTCCGATGCCCGGAAGCCGAAATAACGGTCTCATGAGCGGATCAAGCAGCTTGCCGAAGAAGTGAACGATACCGAAGCCGAGCAGCAGCTCGGAGATGACGAAGAAAGGGAAAAGGGCCGGGAATAAAACCTGCCACCATATGGATAATCCCCGCAGTGCCGACTCCAGCGTTTGAGCGGGGAACACGGCCATCAGCAGGACGATCAGCAGGGCGACTAGACCGGTGATCGAGGCCGGCCGGGTAAGCGTTCGAAGCATGGACGCGTCCTCCTTTGGACATGAGGGAAGCATAATGTACAACCCCTACAAGAGGTATATGAGGAAAGGTGGACATCCATCACTTCAGGGTGATTTTTCACGAGAAATTATTTTTTCATAATTCTAAGAAAACGCTTGCAAAAAGGGCTGGACGGTCCGTGTTTTTATGATACAATGAAGGTACCTTTGAAGGCTTGGAGTGATGATAATGAGTATAATCGCTGGCATTCTGGTCTGCGCATTTGTGTATGTCATCCGAGAATCACTAACAGCACCGGGAGAAGAGGACTACGAAGGTTAATTGTTTCGTCTAATTAATAACAATCCCGCATTGGTGACGATGCGGGGTTTTTTTGTGATATAATACTAAATACCTACATTATGGAGATGAAATTGACGATGAATAGGAATATAAGCCTTTATGAAGCAATTGGCGGAGCTGAGACTTTAAGACGAATTGTTGAGTCTTTTTACCCTAAAGTACAAGCGCATGAGCTGATCGGTCCACTATTTCCGGAAAACATCATCCCCGTTATGGAGAAGCAGATCATGTTTTTGACGCAGTTTTTTGGAGGACCTACCTTGTTTTCCGATGAATACGGCCATCCCATGATGCGGGCGCGGCACATGCCTTTTCCGATAACACCCAAACATGCCGAAGCCTGGCTTGATTGCATGAGGCGCGCTCTACAGGAGGATTCCGGCCTGGATGACGAGCTGCAAGCGTATATTATTGAGAGACTGTCAGGTCCTGCCCACCATTTTGTGAACACACCCGAATAGGAGATGGGATTGGTATGGAGCCGCTCTATCAGACAAAGATGAATTGTATTTGTTGTGAGACAGTCTTTACAACATCACGAGTTCGCCCAAGCTTTAAAAAAGCGGTGTCTATAGATTCTGATTTTTGCTGTTATTACCGGTCGGAAGCGAATCCGGATTACTACGTGGTCCGGGTTTGTCCGGCTTGCGGATTTGCAACAACAGAGAACGGGATACAGCGGCTTACAGAGGGGCAAAAGAGAGACTATCACGAGCAGATCGGTTCCCGCTGGAAGCAAAGTGATTATGGCGGGGAACGGGATGCGGCGCAGGCCATGAAGGTGTACAAGCTGGCCCTATTATCTGCTCAAGCCATTGATGAGAAACCCCGGGTGATAGCGGGCATTCTGCATCATATCGCGTGGTTATACCGTTACGAAGGCAATCAGCAGGAAGAGAAGCGCTTTATGCGCTTTGCGCTGCAGGCCTATATCAAGGTATACGAGGAAGAAGGCTCGCAATTAAATAATGCGAAGCTGATGTATATTATCGGGGAGCTCAGCCGGCGCACAGGCGAATTGGTGGAAGCGGTGAAATGGTTCTCGCGGATCGTCAGCGACAAGCGCATTATGGATGAGGCCATGATCCGAAGAAGCCGCGAGCAATGGCAGCTCATTCGGGAACAGCTGGAAGAGGGACAGCCGGTATCCATGAACGCCGCACCGGGAGATTCGCCCGTGCAGACGACGGCTTAACCGGCTTGTCCGCTCGTTTAGTGGCTCAGCTTGCGCAGCGGCTGATCCGTCAGCATGTAGTCATGGTCCATATCAAGGACCGTGACTTTGTTATGGCAGCATGGGAAGACAAGCAGTTTTTTCTTGCCATGCTGAATGTCTTCGATCTCCCTGACGCGAAGCGGAATCAGAACATTCTCGCTGCTGCAGAAGGGACAGCTTGGAACGTACACATCCTTCATAATGATGTCGTACGGCCATGTTCTATCGAACGGGATCATGAGGAAGACTCCTCGGAATTAGAAGCGGAATCAGACGGCTTACCCGCCTCTGCTTCCGCTTTTGCCAGTTCGGTCAGCTTTTGCAGCAAAATATGTTTAGGCATATGCATCAAATGCTCGAGCGGCACTCCAAGCTGTTTGGATAGCTTAATGGCTGTGTCGGGCGAAATTTGTAATGGTTGTGACATGGTGTTATTCCTCCAATCTGGATATAATTAAGTTATACACCGCTGAAGCAAGATTGCGCAAATTTATTTGTCGATCTTTTTGTGGCGGTTTTTTCATATGCAGCCCTACATAACCAAATTTGATGAAGGAGAGGAATGACAGAATGACAACAGGGAAATACCCCATGCAATGGGATTTGGAGGTTTTTTATGAAGGAGGTTCGACTTCAAACGCTTTCGCGAATGAACTAAGCGGCATCGAGAAGGATGTTGCCGAGCTGGACAGACTGTTGTCAGAGACTTCGGCTGATTCCGGCTCTAAAGTTGTGGAGACAACAGCGATTATCCAGTCTGTGTTGATTCGTTTAAGTCAATCCTATTCATTCGTCGAATGCCTGCAGGCACAAAATATGAAAGATTCCGCCGCCACTGGTTTGAGTGACCGGGTCAAAACGGTCAACGCCAAGCTGCTTGGAGCGTTGACCCGCTATGATAACGAGCTACGCCAGATTGGCGATGACGAGTGGGCGAAGCTTATTGGAACGGAGCAGCTGGCCGAAGTGGCCTTCAACTTGAACGAGCGCCGGGAGCTGGCGAAGGAAAAGCTCGCTCCTGAGCTCGAAGCCCTTGTCGGTGATTTGGCGGTCGACGGTTACCATGGCTGGGGTGCACTGTATGATCTGATCGTGTCGCGAGCCAAGTTTACGGATATCGGCGAGAATGGAGAAGAGAAGGTGCTGTCCGCGGGTCAGATGTTTAACCGTCTTCAGGACGGCGACCGTTCGGTACGTGTTCGTGCTTTTGCCGAATGGGAGCGCGAGTGGGGAGATGCTGCGGAGCTGTGTGCGGATGCGCTTAACCGTTTGGCCGGCTTCCGGCTGAAGTTGTACGATAAACGCGGCTGGGAATCGGTGCTCAAGGAGCCGCTGCAGATTAACCGGATGACCGAAGCGACATTTAACGCAATGTGGTCGGCGATTAACGAAGGCAAGCCTAAGCTGGTCCGCTATTTGGAGCGCAAGGCGAAGCTTCTGGGTCTCGAGAAGCTGGACTGGCACGATATAAGCGCACCTCTTGGTTCTTCCGCGCGCACAGTCAGCTTCGATGAAGGCGCCCAATTTATTGTTGAGCAGTTCCGTAAATTTAGTCCCCATATGGCTGATTTCTCCGAAATGGCGTTCCGGGATGGTTGGATTGAAGCCGAGGATCGCGCTGGCAAACGCCCGGGAGGCTTCTGTACATCCTTCCCTAAGAGCCGTCAAACAAGGATTTTCATGACTTATTCTGGCACGTCCGACAACGTATCCACGCTTGCTCACGAGCTTGGGCACGCATACCACCAATATGTAATGGATGATCTGCCGGCTCTATCGCAGGAGTACGCGATGAACGTGGCGGAGACGGCGTCGACGTTCGCCGAGCTCATTGTATCGGACTCTGCGATGAAGACGGCAGCGGATCCTGAAGAGAAGCTTGGTCTGCTGGAGGACAAAATTCAGAACGCCGTGGCGTTCTTCATGAACATTCATGCGCGGGTGCTGTTCGAGACGCGATTCTATGAAGAGCGCAAGAAGGGCATCGTGCCGGTTGAAAAGCTGAACAGCCTAATGGCGGAAGCGCAGCGTGAAGCATACAGCGGAGCGCTTGGCGAAGTTCATCCCCATTTCTGGGCGTCGAAGCTTCATTTCTACATCACGAACGTACCGTTCTATAACTTCCCGTATACGTTTGGCTACCTGTTCAGTGCAGGCATTTATGCCCGGGCACAGCAGGAAGGCCCGGCCTTTGCCGAGCGGTACGTGCAGCTGCTCCGTGACACTGGACGCATGACGGTAGAGGAGCTGGCGCAGAAGCATCTTGGCGTTAACCTCGAAGAAGCCGATTTCTGGCGCGATGCGGTGGAGCTCACAACAAAAGATATCGATTTGTTCCTGGAGCTGACGGAGTAAGAATAGCTATTTGGTCAAAGGCGTATCATCCTGCGGATGATGCGTCTTTTTTTCATATAAGGAGGTATAAGTTGCTCCATATTCTGAGCTCTTATTTCACCACACGATGGATGCTGCTTCTTCTAACGAAACGGATAATCGGCGGCTCCTTATTGTGCTCACTCTAGCGGATAATCCTCTCATCTATGTTTGCGCGGTTTGCCACAAAGGTATGGAAGCGCAATGTCCCGGCTCCTCCAGGCAGTAATATATTCTCCTTTACCATTTCCCGCAGAAGACGGCGGGCTGTATCGATATGGATGCATAGGTGGCTGCTTACCTCGCGAGAGCGAATAGGTTTTTCCGAGCGGAGAACGAGCTGTAGGATTTCCTGCTGTATGATTCTTTTAGCCGATCGCTCTCCATCATGCTGATTCAACCAGGTACTCATGAACTGTTGTACAATCTGCTCGCACATACGGGGCTTCTCATTTACATCGTCGTATGAGAAGCGGAGCACCCTCCATCCGTCTATAATCAAATGATTCTGGCGTATCCTGTCGTCGGAGAAATGGCTGCGGCTTGCTTGCGAGGAATGAGAGCCATAGCCGTCGATTTCAATGTTGAGCTTCAGCGGATACTTGAGATAGGCAAAATCCAGGTATCTGGTACCGTCGCGGAAATCAGACACCTTATTCGGGATGGAGATGCTCGAAGGAGCGGAAAGCCTGGTACCATACATTTTGAAGGAATAAAAGCCGGCGTGAGCATGGCCATGTATCAATCTTTCCTTTGCTTTGCCTTTCCGTTTCTTGAGATGCATGTTGAACCATTTCTCGTGAACGTGTTGAGATGACATGTTTAATAAGCTCCTTTCTAAAATAAAAACGCCGCAATTCCAAGCGTTGAACGTTTGGAATGCGGCGTGTTCTTCACGACCAAAAGTTTAATTTGTGATAATGATACATTTTCTGGAACAAGTCTTCAAGAGAAAGTTATTTAAGAGGGAAGCAGCAGTCGAATAGCAGGCAAAAACCTCACTACAAGGCGCTCGGCGTGATTGGAGAAGGGTATAGAGCTAAAAGATACAGGTTCGAGCGAGATCAAAGAAAGACCAGCTACTCGTCTCGCATCAGATATGGGCAGCATAAATAGGCGGATATGAAGGGAGTACGAACATATATTGTGTATCATTTATAAATGTGCTATATTATTTCCGAATAATGATGGTTATATAGGTAAATGTGTGTAATAAAAAGGTGAGAGGGTGAACCGTTATCCAGCTATCGAATCGCCAGCTAGAATTGCTAGAGCTAGTCAAAAAGCATGCACCCATAACAGGGGAGCAGCTTGCGGAATATATGGGCGTCAGCCGGCCGACACTGCGGTCGGACTTGTCGCTGCTTGTGATGCTGAATCTCTTGGACGCGAAGCCGAAGGTGGGTTATTTCCTCGGTGAGACCTACCGTTCCACTGATGATACGGCAGCGCGTCAGCGTTTTGACAACATCAAGGTGCATGAAATTCAAGGCGTTCCGATCAATATCCCGGAGACCTTGTCCGTTCAGGATGCGGTCATCACCTTGTTCACCGAGAATGCGAATACCTTGCTGATCGTTAATGAGAATAAGAATCTCGCGGGCATTGTTACGCCTAAGGATCTGCTGAAGATTACGCTTGGGAACGCCGGTGCTGGCGCCATTCCCGTCAGCATGGTCATGACGCGGTACCCGAATATCGTTACGCTTGTTCCTGAAGAATCCGTTTCGGATGCGATTCGAAAGATGATGCTTCATCAAGTCGACTGCCTGCCGGTTATTATACCTGGCGATGGCGGACCGGAAATTAGCGGATGGGTGTCTAAATCGAACATTATCCGGCTTATGTCGGATATTGCAACAGCTGCGGAACTGGGGGATTAGGAGCTTATGTCAGAGCAGATTATCTATGTTTGTTCAGATGCGGTAGGGGAGACCGCGGAGGCCGTCGCGAAAGCGACGCTGCGGCAGTTCGCATCCGATCACGTCAAAATAAAACGGTTTGGCCATATAAAGACCGAAGAGGAAATTGTTCAGATTGTCGCTGAGGCAGCCCGGACGGGCGGCTTTATCAGCTATACGCTTGTTCAGCCAGAGCTGCGCGAGCTGATGAAGGAGGAGTCTTTCCGCTGGGGAGTCAAAGCGGTTGATGTCATGGGTCCGATGATGCAGGCGTTTGTTGATACGTTCGGCAGCTCGCCGAAGCGTAAGCCGGGGCTTCTCCATTCTATCGACGATGATTATTACCGCAGGATGGAAGCCATCGAATTCGCGGTTAAATATGACGACGGCAAAGACGCGCGAGGCCTGATGCAGGCCCAAGTCGTCCTGATTGGCGTATCCCGGACTTCCAAGACACCGCTCAGCATATTCCTGTCCCATAAAGGAATCAAGACAGCGAATCTGCCGTTAATGCCGGAGGTCAGGCCGCCTGCGGAGCTGCTGCCGGCACCCGGCAGACTCATTGTCGGGCTTACGATGAAGCCGGAGCAGCTTCTGCATATCCGGACGGAGCGGCTCAAGACGCTTGGACTCCCGGAGTCCGCACAATATGCTTCAATGGAGCGCATTATGGAGGAGCTGTCCTATGCTTCCGGCGTGATGGAGGCGTTTGGCTGCCCGGTAATAGACGTCACGAATCGTGCGATTGAAGAAACGGCAGGACTTATTATTGAACGATTGCCTTAACTAAAATTCGACAAAAAAAACGCCGCCAACGTATTTATCGCATAAAAATGGCAATACGTATGAGAGGATGCCCAAAAATGTTAGAACGCGAATTGTCTTTAGAGCTTGTTCGAGTCACGGAGCTTGCGGCGCTTGCCGCTTCCCCTTGGATGGGCCGGGGAGACAAGAACAGCGCCGACGGTGCAGCAACCGAAGCGATGCGTAGCATGTTTGATACGGTATCAATCCGTGGTACGGTTGTTATAGGTGAAGGTGGGATGGATGAAGCGCCGATGCTGTATATCGGTGAACAGGTCGGCAGCTTGCAGGGACCAGAGGTCGATGTGGCGGTTGATCCCCTCGAAGGAACCGAGATCGTTGCCAGAGGGCTGAATAATGCGATGGCTGTACTGGCTGTCGCAGGCAAAGGGCAGCTCCTTCACGCACCTGACATGTATATGGAGAAATTGGCGGTTGGCCCGGAGCTTGCGGGCAAGCTGTCGCTGAAGGACCCGATCCGCACGACGCTCGAGAAGGCGGCATTAGCTTTGGATAAGCCAATCACGGACCTGACCGTTATGATTCTGGATCGCGATCGTCATGCGGATATGACCCGCGAGCTCAGGGAAGGGGGCGTCCGTATCAAGTTTTTATCGGATGGGGATGTAGCGGGAGCGCTTGCGCCTTCTTTTCCGGAAGCGGGTATTGATCTTTATGTAGGCTCGGGCGGGGCGCCTGAAGGCGTGCTGGCGGCAGCAGCGCTCCGATGTCTGGGCGGCGAAATTCAAGGCAGGCTGATGCCTGAAAGCGATGAGCAGTATGAACGCTGCGTCTCTATGGGGCTGTCGGATCCTCGCAAAATACTAAACATTACCGATATGGTAGGCACGGGAGATGTTATTTTCGCCGCGACCGGCGTAACGCCCGGCGAGTTTTTGGGCGGGGTGCGCTATATGCCGGATCAGAGGGCGGAGACGCATTCAATGGTGATGCGCGCGCAGACCCGCACCGTTCGTTATGTAAAGTCGCTGCATTATTTACCGAACAAACCTCTTTTGCGCAAATAAACTTGGAATGAAAGAAGGAATGGGAATGGAACGAACCTTTGTCATGGTGAAGCCCGATGGTGTGAAGCGTGGATTAATCGGCAGCATAGTAGGAAGATTCGAGCACAAAGGCTTTAAGCTCATACAGGCGAAGTTGATTGAGATTGATACTCCCCTGGCTGAGCGCCATTACAGTGAACATGCGGAGAAGCCGTTCTTCGGCGAGCTCGTGGAGTTCATAACTTCAGGTCCTTCTTTCGCCATGGTCTGGGAAGGCCCCGGTGCCGTGAAAAATGCCCGCACGCTGATCGGCCGCACCAATCCTACGGATGCCGATGCAGGCACGATTCGCGGGGACTTTGCGCTGAGCGTGGAGAGCAATATCGTTCACGGATCCGATTCTGTTGAAAGCGCAGAGCGCGAGATCGAGATGTTTTTTGGCGGACAGCTATGAAATTCTTCCTGGATACGGCTAATGTCGAGGAGATAAAACGGATTGCGAGGCTGGGTCTTGTTGACGGCGTGACGACAAATCCGTCTCTGATAGCGAAGGAAGGCCGGGATTTCAAGGAAGTGGTTCAGGAAATTGCAGGTTTTGTTCATGGACCGATCAGCGCGGAGGTTATCGGAACAACTTCCGAAGAGATGCTGATAGAAGCCTTTGATATTGCAGAGTGGGCGCCTAACATTGTGGTTAAGCTGCCGATGACCGAAGACGGGTTGTACGCAACGCGCGCTTTGTCGGAGAAAGGCATCAAGACGAATGTTACGCTTATCTTTACTGCCGCTCAAGGTTTGATGGCTGCAAAGGCCGGTGCAACCTATATCAGTCCTTTTGTTGGACGCCTCGATGATATTGGGACGGATGGCATGGGACTTATTAGGGATCTCCGTACGATTCTCCATAATTACGGTATGCACGCGGAAATCATTGCGGCGAGCATCCGTCACATCGGTCATGTGGAGCAGGCTGCTCTGGCCGGAGCCCATATTGCAACGATCCCGGGCTCGCTCCTGCCGGCGCTTTGGAAGCATCCTCTTACCGATGCCGGAATTGCGAAATTCCTGAGTGATTGGGGCAGCAGAAAGCCACATGATTAGCCTATTCTTATAGTATCTAACCTTATGTATCGGGAAACCGCTTGCATGAGGTTTTTTTGTTTTTCAATCTAATTCTATGAAAACATGGTTATGGAAAAGAATGAAAAAAGCATTGACACGATACGATTCGTATCTTAAAGTATTACTACATATACGATACAATTTGTATCTAATACTTAGTATTGCTGCAGGAGGGAAGTTTGTGGAGCTAAAGCAGTATGTTCAAATTGTGTGGAAGAAATGGTGGTTAATTGCCGCCGTCGTAATTGTCGCTGTGATTGCAACAGGTATTAAAAGCTTCTTTTTTACAACTCCGATCTATCAAGCTAAAGCTACTCTCATTGTCAATCAATCTCCGCAGCAAGCAGGCGTAGAGACACTGAATCTTGGATTATTGCAATCCAATGTGATGCTTATCAACTCCTACAAAAAAATCGTTGAATCTGCTTTCATTATGGATAAAGTTGTAGAGCAGAACGCAAGCCTTGGCGTAACCTCGGAGCAGCTATCCTCAAAAGTTACGGTAACCTCCTCGGATGACTCGCAAATTATGGAAATCACTTACAATGGATCCTCCTATAAACAAGCAGCCCAAATCGTAAACGCGGTCTCCGTAGTATTCCTGACCCAAATCCCAAACATTATGCAGGTTGACAATGTCACCATTCTGGATAAAGCCAACGAGAACGATAAGTCTAATCCCATTAATAACAGCCCAATTCTGAACATACTAATCAGTTTTATCGTTGCGCTCATGATGGCAGTCGGCATCGTCTTTCTGCTGGATTATTTAGATGACACCATTAAGAGTGAAACTGAAATGTTGCAGACCCTCGATGTGCCAGTCCTGGCCATGATTAATAAAATCAATAGACATGATCTTGGTACTGACAGCAAGCCTTCTATGACTATGAAAAAGGATTTGGGTGAAACGGCATTTGCCTCTATTAATCAGTGATGTTTCTACGGTTTCATCAGCCTAGGCGATTAGTCAAGGCTTGTAATTTATAGAGAGAAACTAAATTGGATAGGTGAGGGTGAGAAGGTAATGAATAAGGTGAAAAAGGCAATTATTCCTGCTGCCGGACTCGGAACCCGGTTCCTTCCGGCAACAAAAGCAATGCCAAAAGAAATGCTGCCGATCGTCGACAAGCCAACCATTCAGTACATTGTGGAAGAAGCGATTGCTTCCGGTATCGAGGACATTATTATTGTCACAGGTAAAGGGAAAAGAGCCATCGAGGATCATTTCGACCATGCCTTCGAGCTGGAGAATAATTTGTTCAGCAAGGGTAAGTTTGAACTGCTGGACGAGGTTAGACGCTTATCTAACGTTGATATCCACTATATCCGGCAAAAAGAAGCAAGAGGACTGGGGCATGCTGTATGGTGCGCACGTAATTTCATTGGCAATGAACCGTTTGCTGTTCTTCTTGGTGATGATATTGTACAGTCGCAGGTGCCTTGCGTGAGGCAATTGATTGAGCAATACGAGCGTACAGACCGCTCTGTTATCGGCGTACAGACCGTCAGAGAGGATCAGACGGATCGGTATGGAATTGTAGACCCCGTAGAAAAACTAGACCGGCTATACCAGGTAAAGCAATTTGTTGAAAAACCGAAAAAGGGGCAGGCTCCGTCTAATCTAGCCATTATGGGTCGTTACATTCTTACACCGGAAATTTTTGATTTTCTCGAGCATCAAGAGGAAGGGGCCGGGGGAGAAATTCAACTGACGGATGCTATTCAGAAGCTGAATGAATATCAGGGCGTTTATGCCTATGATTTTGAAGGCATTCGTTATGATGTCGGTGAAAAGCTTGGCTTCATCACGACTACGCTTGATTTTGCTCTACAAAATGATGAGCTGCGAATTCCTCTGCTTGCCGCTATGGAAGAAATGATGTCGCGCCAGCAGTCCAATAAGATTAGGTAGAGGTGAATGGCAAATGGCTCCGACACCTCAACAAAATGATCTCAAAGCGGTTCTTGATTCCGCAACCTATTACAACCGTAGGACTCATCGACTTTATTTAATGGGAAAGCGTGGATTTGACCTGATTGCCGCTGCGATAGGACTTATCCTGCTTTCACCCCTTTTTCTCCTTATATCTTTATTAATCAAGCTGGAGAGCCCAAAAGATTCGGTCTTTTTCTATCAGACTCGTGTTGGCCGCAATGAACAGACATTCAAGATGTTCAAGTTTCGCTCCATGATTGCGAATGCGGAGGAGATGCTTGAAGGTCTATTGAGCCACAATGAAGTCGAAGGTGCCATGTTCAAGATGAAAAAGGATCCCAGAATTACTAATGTTGGAAAGTTCATTCGAAAAACGAGCATTGACGAGCTTCCCCAATTATGGAATGTCATCCGCGGCGATATGTCGCTTGTTGGTCCTCGCCCGGCGTTGCCCCGAGAGGTTCAGGAGTACAGCAGCTACGATAAGCTTCGCCTTAAGGTGCAGCCTGGCTGTACGGGCCTTTGGCAGGTAAGCGGCCGCAATGAGCTCAGCTTTAATGAAATGGTAGAGCTGGACTTGAAGTATATCGAGGAGCGGGGATTTCTGCTTGATCTGAAGCTGGTTCTGCTCACCGTGAAGGTCATGTTCGGCTCCAAAAACGCATACTAGAGACAGAGCGAAAATGGAGGAGTCTGGAATGAAGCTCGTACTGTTATCTGGCGGATCGGGGAAGAGACTATGGCCGCTCTCCAACGATGCCCGCTCGAAGCAATTTCTAAAGGTGCTTGAAGATGAGCAGCACCAGCTTGTATCCATGGTACAGCGGGTATGGGGGCAAATTGCTGAGCGGGGACTTGGTGACTGCAGCTATATTGCCACTGGCAAATCACAAATCGAGATCATGCATAATCAGATCGGCAGCCATGTCCCATTAATTATTGAGCCTGAGCGAAGAGATACTTTTGCGGCGATAGCTTTAACCGCTGCTTACCTTTATTCGGAGCAAGAGGTGGGTCTGGATGAAGTAATTGCGATTCTGCCGGTAGATCCTTATGTGGAAAATCGTTTTTTTGACGAAGTGAAGCAGTTGGAAGAGGTGTTGAGGGATTCGGATGCCAAACTGGCATTAATCGGTGTGAGACCGACCTATCCTTCCTCGAAATATGGTTATATCGTTCCTTCGGTACACACGGGAGAGTCCGGTTTCCGCAAGGTGAGCCGGTTTGAAGAGAAGCCTTCGGAGGAACGTGCTGCGCAGCTGATTGAGGATGATGCGCTCTGGAATTGCGGTGTTTTTGCATTTAAGCTAGGCTTTCTTATTGGGCTGCTGGAGGAGAAGGGACTGCCTCTCCATTATGAGGATCTTGTCCGGTCATATCATACTCTTCCTAAGGTCAGCTTTGACTACGAAGTGGTTGAGCGGATCGAACAGATTGTAGTTCGTCCGTATGAAGGATACTGGAAGGACCTTGGTACCTGGAATACGTTAACGGAAGAAATGGGTAACCATCTAATTGGCAAAGGCATGATCAGCGAAGACAGTGTAAATACCAATCTAATTAATGAGATTGATATCCCGGTCTCCATTCTGGGGTTGTCCAATGTGGTTGTTGCTGTCAGCCCTGACGGCATTCTGGTTGCGGACAAAAGCGCCAGTCCGAGGGTAAAGGACTTTATCAACTATAATCAAGGTCCGATGTTCGAGGAACGGAGCTGGGGCTGGGCAAGAATCCTGGATGACCAGCGATACGATGACGGACGCTCCGTTATGACAAAGCGGGTAGGGATACTCGAGGGGCGGAATATCAGCTATCAGCTGCATATTAATCGGGAAGAGGTATGGACCATCGTAAAGGGTGAGGGTGAGTTTATACAGAACGGTAATTATATGCGGGTGAAGGCTGGCAATGTACTTCATATTCCCATGAAGACGCTGCATAGTATCCGGGCTGTTTCTGAGCTTGAAATTATCATCGTGCAGTCAGGTAACGGGGAAGAAGATAGCAGAATTGTGGAGCTTTATAATACCTGGGAAGAAGTCGAGGAGCACTGTATAAATATGTAGGGCAAGCAAAACAGGCGCATTCGTCTCCTAGAGAGGAATGCGCCTTTCAATTAAGCAGTTTTGGTGGTCGAAATGATACAATTCGTTGTTTCCTTGGATCTAAATTGATGCAATTAGTATCAATGGCAAAGCGAAGAAAGGTGAGATCCCATTTGAAGTACAGCGACAAGCATAGGTATACAGCTTATGGCTTGCGTCTCTCTAGCGAGATCGAATTACCGGAGCTATTAGTTGAAATAAATAACGAATCAGAACCGGATGCATGGATTACCATCGCGGACCTAAGCAATTATGCTGTGGACTGGCAATTGAATCAAATAAGTGCGGCTGATAAGGAGCAAGTATTAATCAATGTGCCGGATGTAGCCTTCTATCGTGTAATACATAATCATATCCAGGTGATGCCAATTAATAATGTGGATCCAATGCTATACCGCCTCTATATAGTGGGGGGCATGCTGCAGCGCGTTGCTCCTCCTCAGAAGTTTACTGCCGATACATGCCGACTGTATGGTGATCGATGGTAAAGCCTATGCCATTTTTGGTGATTGTGGTGAAGGGAAATCTACACTTGGGGCAGCCTTTAGGGAAGCGGGGTACAAGCTGCTAGCTGACGATATAGTAACGTTGTCGATGAACGAAAAAGACGAATGATCTTACGGTCTATTCGAGCTCCCTCCTGCACCGTAAGGAATCTGTTCCGCTGGCTGGAATCTTCGAACTAGATAAGGCGAATACCCCGCAGATCAGAATTAGTCCGTTAACGCTGCTTCAACGGGTGCAATTGTTCCACTATCACTCCTTCCATGATCGGATTTTGAAGCAAATGAACCAAGAGCAATGGCTGTTTACCTTTGCAACCAAAGTTGCGCTTGCAATCCCATTTTTTCAACTAAAGCAGCCGGCTAACGGCGTTACCGCGCCGGAGCTGGTACAACAAATTATATATACCGTAAGAGAAAAAGAGATGATTTTATTATGAGTTAATCCGAAGCAACTGTTCCGTGATGTCCAATTGGAACCGACAGCTTCTTGCTGCACTGGCATTTTTGGCGAAGTGCCGGTTCGATAAACAGGCTGGGGGAGATGGTGGATGAGTCGTTCTGAGGGGCTTGATATAAGTTATTTTTCAAATGAATTACAGTACTTGATGCGGTTGCTTCGTAGTGATTATAAGCTGGAAGCCGAGGAAGCCGAGATGCTTGCTCAAGGGATAGACTGGCAGCTGTTTCTTCGGTATACCGTTTATCATGAGATCTATTCGGTATTGTATCCTCTGCTTATGCAGTTAAATGCCGAGCGGCAGTGGACGCCGGATTACGTAATGGCCAGCCTAAAGGCTCTTTGTACAAGTAATACGTTCCTCCTGTTTCAATTACGCGGAGAGATGGAGCGTATGAACAGGCTGTTAGAAGGTAAGGGGATACGTCATCTGTTTCTAAGGGGACCGATTCTTACAGCTATGCTGTATAGTGAAGTGTCCGGACCAACCTCTTATGTACTGGATATTCTGGTTGCCCGGCAAGACTGGGACGTCTCTGTGCAGCAATTGCAGTCATCTGGGTATATACCCGCTATGTATGATGAAGCAGATGAAGAATTAAATAGTACTTGGCAAGGAATCCATCATGCTTCCTATTTCCATCCGGACATACAAATCAAGGTGGACCTTCATTCTAGACTTAATCCGAATACGGTAATTGAACCTTCCTTCGAGCAGCTGTGGGCACGCCGGCAATCTAGCGTTTTTCATAAGCATGTCTGTACGCTGGGGAATGAAGATTTGCTGGTGTATTTAATATTGTATGGAACAAGGAATGGCTGGTTATCCCTAAGGTGGCTTCTCGATATAGATCGAATGATGGGTCAGTTCCTGAACTGGAATAGGATAAATCAGTTGCTAGAGGAAAGTGGAGCCAGACACCTTGGAGGAGGAGCATTTGTGTTAGCAACACAGTTACTCGGAACTTTGCTGCCGGAGGAAGCGCATGCAATGACGTTGGAATCAAAGGCTAGACGGCTTGCGCAGATGGTTATTCCATTTATCCATAAAAAAATGACTATGTATTTGAAGCCCAAAGAAAAGGACATTGCGGTTCTCTCTAACCGCTATTTGCTGGCGACGATGAGTTATAGGCAAAAGCTGCTTTATATTAACAACAAGCTGTACGAAAGCTTGAAAAGTGTACTTCCTTTGCTCAGGTCACTTCACTACTTATATATTCCACTGCTTCTAGTCTTATGGTTTTGGCGGCATTTGAAGCGGCAGACACCTAAGAAGGAGACTTCCTCGTAATAGATATTTTTTCTTCCGGTCAGGAAGCTGCATTCCTGCTCTAGCAATTGATTTTAACATCATTGCTAGCACGAAAACCGCTGAATTGTATCTAGTTTATTTAAAATGTTTTTCTTTCTTTTTAGCCAAACCTAGTTGACGGGCATTTGGATGCAGTGGTAATATTTGTACATTACAAATTGAATCGGCTCATGTACGGAAGCACCGTAGAAGGCCGCAGGTAAACTGCGCCTTTTACGGTGCTTTTTTGCGTTTGTCGTCAGAAGAAAGGCAGGAGAAGGCAGGTGAGGCAGCAATTAGCGATTGCAGTCAAGGAACAGGATTATGTGAGAAGGCTTGCTGATTATGTTCGGGACAGCCCGTTTGGCGAACAGTGGCAGCTGACGGCGTTCACCCATGCGGAAGCCTTTGTGCAGTTTCTGAAGTCGGGCTATCCGATTCACGGGATCGCCGCTCAGCCGGGCATGCTGGAAGCTGCTTCCGAAGTATTGCCGGAAGGGGTACCGGTCGCTGCGCTTGTCTCGGCGCAGGGCCAGTCACCGCTTTATCATGAGCTGCTGCAATTCCAGTCGCTTCCGGGGCTGCTGCAAGGGATGGCTTCCTTAATGGCGCCGGCTTTGCAAGGGACTGCAAGAGAACAGGACGTTCAAGTGATAACACTTTGCTCGTCATCCGGAGGCGTCGGGAAAACAACGCTAGCCAGGCAGCTTGTTCATACGGCTGCAAGCAGCGGGCACCGTGTATTTTATTTGAACCTGGAACGCTGGAATGCAATTGACAGCTGGCTGGAAGCGGGAGCTGTTTCCGGAGAAGAGGGCTTATCGCAGCTGCTCTATGTGCTGCAGTCGAATCCGGCAAAGGTGAACGAGTGGCTTGGTCGGCATTGCAAGCGGCATGCGCTGCTGCGCGCTGATTTTATTCTGCCGTGCTCTAATCCGGAAGACCGGATGACGCTTCAAGCCTCAGATGGAGAAGCCATTATTCGGGCGATCGCGTCGACCAGACAATATGATCTCATTGTGGTCGATCTGGATGAGGGACTAGACGAGCTGCATATGACCGTAATGGAGATGAGTCATCAGCTATTATGGCTAGTGACCGGGGATTTGGCTGTTCAGCGTAAAAGCCAGTTGGCATATCAATATGGCATGCAGCGCTATGGAGAGAGGTTCCGTTCCCTGGACCATCGTCTGCAGCTGGTTGTAAACCGCGGCGACGGCCAGCATTATGCGGGACGCGGGACCTTCAAGCCGGCTTGTGCGGTACTTCCGGAGACTGCCGGCAGAGGTGCTTCCTCTGTTCTTGCATCACCTCCCTATATGGCGGCTGTAGAGCGATTGTTCCGGCAGCTGGCGAAGGAGGAAGGAGGGACTCCTGTTGTTAATGGATGATGTGGTTCTGGAACTGAAAAATCGAATCAAGGAGCGGCTTGATTACAGCGGTTCCGTAACCGACGAGCAGCTGACGGTTATCGTGGAGCAGACCGTATTTGCCTGGAGCAGCAGTCATCCGCTGACGGCCTCGGAGCTGTCTTCGTTAGTGAAACGGCTGTTTCACTCCTTCCGGGGACTTGATATTTTACAGCCGCTTATGGATGATCCAACGGTTACGGAGGTCATGATTAATCATCATTCCGAGATCTTTATCGAGCGGAACGGACAGCTTAGTCTGCTTCCTGCTGCATTCGAGAGCAAAGAGCGGCTGGAGGATTTGATTCAATCCATTGTCGCAAGCGTAAATCGGGTCGTGAATGAATCTACTCCCATTGTAGACGCCCGTCTTAAAGACGGCTCCCGTGTTCATATCGTACTCCCGCCGGTTGCCCTGCGTGGCCCGGCCATGACGATCCGTAAGTTTCCGGAGCGTCCGCTGACGATGGACGAGCTTGTTTCAAAGGGAGCATTGACCGAGGACGCGGCATCCTTTTTGCAGCAGCTGACGAAGGCGCAATACAACATTTTTATTAGCGGCGGAACCGGGACGGGGAAGACAACCTTCCTTAATGCCTTGTCCCAATATATCCCCCGCGATGAGCGGTTGGTCACCATCGAGGATTCAGCGGAGCTGCAAATACGGAGCGTCCCCAACCTCGTATCGCTTGAGACGCGTAATGCGAATACGGAGGGCAAGGGGGAGATCGCAATCCGCGATCTGATCCGCGCTTCGCTTCGGATGCGGCCTAACCGGATCATCGTAGGGGAGGTGCGCGGCGGCGAAGCGCTGGATATGCTGCATGAGAAATATATAAAAAGGGTAATGATAAAGATGTAGCACGAATGCAAAGAAAGACACCTATTAACCTGATAGGTCTCTTCCTTTGCATTCGTGTGTGTTATTTGAATTAATTATGGACAGTAGTGGTAGCATTGATCATGCGGAGGACATTGTTTGATTTGAATTTCTATATGAAATGCCTAGAGACCATATAACTATGGTCTTTTTTCTCTTGTTCTTATGGTACAATATTCCTAAGTTGAATATGCTAATTTTTAACAAAAAAGGTTTACCTAAGGGGGGGGATGAAAAGAGATATGGAATTAATAATTGAGGTTCTGAAGCAAGTTGAAGCAAATGAAGATAGCAGGAATTGGATTACTGCTGAATCCCCTTACTTGAGTGAAGAAGATCAATTCAAAGAAGTATTGAATGATGATGAAATAAGCCGCATTAAAGATCCATAGATTAGAAAAATCAGAGAGAAGTAATGGACACTACAACGTGAGGCTTTTTTAAATGAACGGGGTATTCCAGATAACGAATTAGAAAAAGTGAGTAAAGAATTAAGACGGAAAGAACAAGAAGATTTGCAACATTACATGAGCAAATAAAAGATTGGTTTCATTTTCAATTAAATAAAACCAAGGAGTGATGAATATATGTTTGGAATGCTAAAACAAAAGACAACGGTTAATGCCGTTGCCAATAGTGCTCTAGTCTATTATATCACCAAATATCAAGAAAATTTGGATCAATGGCTGGAACAAAATGATATTGTAGCAGCATTTACTCACATGGAGCATCCAGATAACAAATACTTAGAGTTTGCACTATCCTCTTTTGGTCTAGGACTACTTGCTGTGAATAATGTTTTTAATAGTAAAGAAGCAGGAATGATCTTTGATGCAATAGAACAAGATGTTAGAACCCAACTAGGACAGGAAATTTTGAATAAAATAATGATCTACTTTGATGATGCTGCTCGGGGAGTGAATGAATTAGTACCTCCTACTCATTATGTTGTAGATAGACTATTGGCTTATTTAGATGTTCCAAACGAATTTGATGGCCCAGTATTCTTAATGAAGATTCAGAGCATTATTTCGCAGGTTCCTGCGCCTTGGAAATACATGAAGAAGAGCTATAGAATAAAATACTAGTATCAACAAAATTAATAAAAAGGGGAGTTAGACTTTGTTCGGATTAGGAAGAAAGAAAATTCATTTAGGTCAAGCATCTAGATTATTAACGAAGACATTACTTGAAATTCCTGATACTGATTATTCTAAGTTTGATGAAATAAGAAGCAATTTTAATGAAGGAGAAATAGACGTACTTAATGAAGAATTGAAATTTTTGAAATATATATGTATCAACTTTGCGTTCATAATTGTTGCAATAGAGAAGAGAAGCAATATTGATCCAAAACTATTGGGGCAAACAGTGTCTTATGCGATGAGACTTGCTTTTGAGGACTTCGGTTACGAAGGTGAGGAACTCGAATATTATATGGGAAATTTCTCTGATGGTTTCGAGTATATGATTGATGATCTAGAATCCTTAAGTCAAGTAAATCGTGATACAATCGTGGGTTCAGTTGCGAATAGTTTTACAAAGAATCTATTAGAGAGCTTTAGTGCAAATACTAACAGCGAAAAAAGAATTCCTTTGATGTTCCACTCAACTGGTACCATTATTGGAATCAACAATTTAATGAAAGATTTTCTAAAGCAATTTAAAATAACTGAACTGAACTAATTTATAAAACCTGAATTTCATAAGGAGTTGAACAATCTAAATGATAGAGATTACAGAGATTGAAGACTTCAAAAAATACAAAGCTATGGAGGGATATTTTATTATTACAGATATGACTGGTCGAAGACTACTACATTGGCATAGGTGTGCTGATGTAGATATATCTCATTTCAGGCTGAAGGTTAAGAAGAATGAGAATAGTACTGGCCACTATTACTTTACTGATGATTTACTAGAAGGGTTGGAATACCCCAAGATTAAGAAGTGCGATAATTGTCGGAGATTTATCTAACTTAGAGAGGTGGTCATTAAATGAGTTATCCAGTTGTACTTCTTAAGAACGGAGATTTGCTTAAATCGTTTAATACATTGACTGCTGCGCATAATTTCCTTCTTGAACTGACTGAGGGAACAGAGATTCCTGAGAGGCTTTGGGATGTAATTAACCATGGAATAGACGATCACAAGTCTTGGAGTTTTGAAGTTGACGCTTACGAGTTTAGATCTACAAAAGAAGCGAGAGATTTGAGAGCGAATAGACTAACTCGTAAGATTTAATAGTCATTCATGGAAGGTGTGTAAGTAAATATGAAGGATGAAGTATACGAGGAATTCGCAAAACGACTAACCAATAAGCAGCTTAGTGATGTTATGACTGAAGACTGGAACAATATAGAGGATAGAAGTGAGAGCCACCTTCACAGGTTATGTGATTTCCTTGAAGATGAACTTGGAACAACTCTTACTGATGATGATGTAGTCTGGGCTGATAAGATGCATAGCGCAATTGTTAGTGAGGTAATTGATCGATTTATTGAAATGGTAAAATGAGAGCCTGTAAAAGTTCACATTTATTTGGAGGTATAGTATGGAATTAAGAGCGGCTTCACTCGAATATTTGATTAGAATCCTTATGAATGATCTAGATCAGTTCATAAGTAACAATGAGAGTATTTTTGATTCAAGTGTATATGTAACCTTAGAAAGTTGGATGAGTTATTTTGATGGCGAGGTAGAAGATGACGAGTTTGAAATTATGGATAACCAGATTCACGATTACCTTGGAGATATGAGCATTTGGGATTATGATAAAGATTTTCAATTATCAGTAGTAAAGAGGATACTGTTCTATTTTGAATCAAAATACGGCAAAGAGTCATATGTTAAGTTAGTGGCTGATAGAGTTGTAAATATATACTTGGAAGAGTTGAGTAGCGAGTTTCCAAGCAGTGATCTTCAAGCCATACTAGTAGAACATCTAAGGGGTGAGTGAAAGGTCAAATTCATAATATACAGGAGGTATTGTTTTAATGATTGCATATCTTTTAGAGGTATTAATCGCAGGTACAGTAAGCTATTTTATCTATGATTGGCATTGGTGGTTGTCTACAATTTCTTTCCCATTAATTATGATGATTGGCAATCAATCATTTTCGAGAGCTATGATATTTACTCGCTACAGACTAATACTTGATAACCTCATCACAGTTGTTATGATAGGCTATGTTATTATTCAGGCAATAATCTTTCAAAAACAATTTGGAAATTGGTATGGATGGATTATCGGAATAGTTGTTGGATGGTTGGTAATGGGATTTATGACTCCAAAAAGGTGGAAAGAAGAAGTAAATGTTGAGTCGAGGAAATGGTTCTAATTTATTCCTTTTATTTATCTAGTCATTAAACTCGTAGTGGTATCATTAATACAAAAAAATTCTCACTTTTACCTAGGAGATAGATGGATGAGTAAAAACTGGATCGCAGACAATTGGGCGCAAATTATCACAGTAGGTATTGCGCTATATGGAGCAGTGATGTCAACAATAACATTTGTCGCAAATAAAAAAGAGAAGACGAGACAATTAGAAGCAGATATAACAAATGGATTCCTTACATATGATCATGGTTTAAGTGGTGGTATGCTATTCTTAACTGTAAGAAACAAGGGTTATAAAACAGCAAGCATAAATGCTCCATTCCTTCTGCTGCCCAATAAAAGCAAAATTGTATTTACAAGACCACAATCAAATGTTACTTTTCCATATAAATTGGAAGAAGGAACGGATTGTCAAATCTGGATTGAGATTGGAGACATTGCTGAAATGTTGTATGAGAGAGGATATAGAGGGGAAGTTAAACTCCAATGTGGAGTTAATGAAAATGGCGGAAAAACAATTTACTCAAAAAAATTATATAAATTGAATATAGATGTCTGGCTAAAGAGGGCATAAAACATCTGCTTTATTACACTTGCTGCTAAAATAAACATTAAAATTACATAAAAGGCTATACTAACCAAGGTATAGCCTTTTTATTGTCTTCTAATCTTCTTAACCAGGTCTCCAACTTCTCTGACATAGTTACCTAAAGCAATTCTAATCTGAGCCGTAACTACATTCTTCATTAGTCTAAATTGTTCTTGGTAACCTCTAAAATAGACTGTATAGTTCACTTCATAATCTGCGGTTGGTTTAGCCTCTACAAGCTTAATTTTAGCCTTGGAAAGCTGCTGTCTGGCGTCTAAGTAATCACGATTAACAAAGTCCAGCACAACTTCTGTAGAGGTCATATAGAGGTCTTTAAAAGTTGAATCTGAATATTTTAAATCATCCATATTCTTATCAATTACATGGACAAGTAAGGGGAGTAAGATACATTGTCTAATGACATTTAATTCACCTTGAGTTAGCAATTGTGGTTTATTCATTGGATATGCTCCTTCAACAATATAAGAACGTATGTTCTATACTAAGCTATAAAGCAAGCTAAGTAAAGTTACATTATCTGTATTCTTCTAAAACAGATTCAATCCTAGCAATTAGTTGATCACGAATCCTCTTGACTTCTGCGTCTGTGTTAAAAGCAATACCTCTATATTGCCTTACGAATGCTTGAAATAGCTCATTTTCATCATCATCTTCTTTCATATCTAAAATCTCAGCTCTAAGTTTTTTACTCCTGATTAGACCAAAGATTTGATCATATATCTTGTTCATTCTCTTAGAGGTAAACTCAGACAACTCATTTTGAATATAGGGAAGGCTCGGTACGACAGCTGTTACTTTCATAATTTTATTGCGCTTGTTATTTGCATTGAGTACTGGTTTAGTCTCGTCTTGAATTAATGTCACCTTAACTATATTGTCTGACTCTAGGTTATCCCCCTGTATACTTAGAGAGTAGGTTGTAATATTCAGTTCGTTTATAATGCTTTCGACTTTACTTAGTTGAATTTTTAATAAAGCATATATCTTTTCTTTTCGCAGTTCAGTACCAACATCCCTTGCTTTTAATTTCTTGGTCTGGGTAGGTAATTGAACTGATTCAAACCGCTGATCATTTAATAATTTTACGCTAAAGCTTACTGTAATCTTGTAAGCAAGGTCCGAATTAAGTTTATCTAGACTTTTTAAGAATAGATCTTTGCATTTAGTATCCAAACTGTTATCAAAAATATCTGTATTGTTCAGAACTAGCTCCATTGAATCATCGACCTCCTAAATTTAACAACAGAATAGAGTATCAACAATACAACATGCAAATAAACATTATATAAGAAAAATAATCCGTTATTAAAATAGAAAGTGCAAAATACATTGTTTTATTTATATTTTTTTTTTATATGATTATTAAAATTTAAAAATGGAAAGAGAATTAAATTTTTAATTTGTTACTTGGAAAACGATCCACTCTTAGATTGAATAAACTGTAAACTTTTTCTAGGCCTGCGCCGATATAACTAGTGAGAGCTATTTCATATTAGGAAGGTGGGTCTTTAGATGGGTAGAGGTTATGGGTATGGTGGTAACTATGTCAGTGGTAATGGTGGACAGAAACTTCTAGGGTTTGCGGCATTATGTTTCGTATATCCAATCTTCTGTTTGATATTGTGGATACTTAAAGTCTCGACGCCAGCAAAGACTACATTTATTGATGGTGGAGAGATAGATAACACACCTTCGTATTGGATAGCTAACACAGCGTATGATCATCTTATTAGCCCAGCAGTATTAACCGTTAGCCTGGCATTGGGTGTTTTCTTTGTATGGCTGTATAACAAGACCAAATGAATCGAAGGTACGGTCATACCAAATCTGGTGTGGCCTTTTTAATATGGAGGTATATAAATGAATTCTAAACGTTATGTGTTAAAAACATCTGAGGATTTTTTTTATGCTATAGCAGCTGAAAAAGATGTGTTAGTGTTATCTGAGTATTTGATTGCAGGTGGAAAGATTCAACTCGCAAATGATTTTGCCGTGTTAATTGGTGACGAGTATTATTTAAGGGATGAATGTACGTTTTTTGTGGATTCTGATTAGGCAATCTTTAGAGTATCTACTAAAACAAGCCACAAGTTGATTGGACGAGTTTTATAGACATGGTATAATATACCTAAAATAGGACAAGGGGAGAGAAGTCATGAGAACAGCAGCCGACGAATCAAGTCTGATAAAACCCCAACATAAGGTTGTCATTGCTTAATGGAAGCACTCATATTAATCTTCGTTTTCGGCGTACTAATTACATTGTTCTTTGTTAATCGAAACAAGCGTAAGATCAGAGAGGCAAAAAAGAGTGGGCAGCAAGTACAGGGGGATTATCCTGCTCAATATCAGCAGCCAGAACAAATGAAACAAATGTACCCCACCCCAAGGCCGGGAATAGATGGCATTGACCGTATCAACTATCTTGACCCTAGCGTAATTCCTGATAACTTTATCGTCTTAGATTTGGAGACAACAGGATTATCAGCGCAATACGATGAGATTGTTGAAATATCCATTCTAAAGTATGAACATGGTGAATTAGTAGACACTCATCATACCCTAGTCAATCCCGGTAAACCGATACCGAGAGATGCAATAGCTGTTCACGGTATAACTGATTTTCTGGTCAAGGAGGCACCGAGGCTTGAAGGTATTATAGACAGACTGGAAAGCCATATCAGGAATGCCGAAATAATTGTAGGGTATAACATCAGTTTCGATCTTCAGTTTATTTCCTCTGCTCTTGGAAGGTTTGGTAGATCGATTCCTAGCATTGATGCTATCGATGTACTTCGATACATTAGAGTTTCATATCCAGAATTAATGAGTAGGAAGCTTGAAACAATGAAGGAATATTTCAACATCAACATGGAATCTCATCGAGCAAGTGATGATTGTATGGTAACTGTGGAGGTTTGGAAGAGAGCCTTAGCAGAAACTGAGCAGCGTAAGCATGATGAACTTGAAATGATGGAGCTTGTGTATAAGACTTTAACTGAAAATGAGCGCCAATTCATTGATGCACTGAAGGTACAGATGGGCGAGCAAGCAGCCGCACTACAATATAACATAATGAGCGACAAGACAATCAACTTCTGTGTAGGCAATACTCAGATTGGAAGATTGAAACTATCGGGCAGGAAACATAAGATGCAGATCCTTAATCGAGACAATGTAATATGGCTAGATATCACAGGTGGCTTAGATGAAGCAATAAACAATATTAAACACTGGATGAAGTATGTTAAATCACTGAAGTAATAACAAAGAGAGTCTATTAATATGGGTAGGCTCTTTTTCATTTCGAGTCTGCGCTTCAATTTCTATTACTGGATATACAACCTAAAAAAGAACCGTTCTATTGTGGAGCCGGTTCTTTTTTTGTTCATTTATTACTATTTTATATATTCAATTACATCCTCAATTTTACAATTAAACAAAGCACAAATTTTATTGAGTACTTCCATACTTACATTTTCCCCTTTACTCATCTTTGCAATTGTAGAAGATGACGCGCCAATAGCCTCTCGTAATTCTTCCTTTGTCATTTCTTTCTCAACCAATAACTTGAATAACGGTTTATAACTAAAGCCCATTTATAAATCTCCTTAGTGTTATTTTCTATATTATAAACTATTTCTTTAGAAATATAAAGAAATTTATTGACTTTGTATGTCCTATTAGTGTAGAATTACTTTAGAAAGTGAAAGAAACGAACCAACAAACCGACAAAGAACGGATGAGGTAAAAGGAGCCTGATACATATGTCAAATCTAAATGCTAATGTAATGACAATTGACCTGAACAATGTTAACACAATTGACGCTTGCATCGACAATGCCCAAACTGACAAAGGCAGTTTGATTACTCTAGTCAACGTGTTCGCAATCTGCCAGGAAAATCGCGAGGCGCTTACGCAAATGATTACATCTGACGCTTGGACAGAGCAAGTGAATACAACGTTTTGGAACGAGTCCTGGGATGGGGATTTTGATAAATTGATATTCACTATAAGCGAAGCATTCAATAAATACTATCCACTTTATTAGGTCGTCTGAGCGACATAAATAGGCATTAGGCTCAGAGCGTTCACTCCGTCAGGGCAGCGGAGTGAGGTTGCAATTATCAAGCATATTAAGGGGATTAAGATTATGCATTTCTTCGGGTATATGTGTTTCTCTAGCATGGAGTATCTTGCACTGGTTGTCCTAATGTTCTCAGTATTCAGCTTTCGCTTCAGCCAGTACCGATTGCTGATATTATCGCTGACATTGGGATCTACATTGTTATCTTATATTCTGACCATCACGAAACTCTATATGATAATCCCAACTCCAATCATTCTAATCCCCTTAATTGCATGGCTTCTTAGCCGGTTATTTAATGATAAGTATTCATACTGCATTGTAGCTACGATAGGGTCTAGCGTCATATACGGACTAATTCAGATAACCGTAATCAAACTATTTATTTCAGCTGGGTTCATCACCTACGCCGATACAAGCAATCCTTATGGCTTCCATACTTACACGATCCAGGCCACATGTGGTTTCATTGGCGGTGTAATAGCACTGTACATTAGATCAACTCACTCAGGTTTCGGATTCAGCTTCTATAAGACGATAAACAGGAAGTTCATCATTGTTTCCATTTTTTCTATTATTGTGTGTGCGATATCATATTCGCTAACCATACATACGAATTGGTCAACAGCATTTGTTCTGACACTATTGGCGATGATAATGGCAGCTGTATACCTTGTGGTTTTATCCCATCAACAAGATAAACTTGAGTTCTCATAATGATAATCTAATTAAATAGGGGAGGTGAGTATACATGAAGAAACATGGCAAAAGCATGATTGCATTAGTAATCGTGGCGGTTATTATGGCAATTCCAGCAACGTTAGTTCAAGCAAAATTCTGGTTTTTCTGTGATGAAACAAAGTAATACTTTCTCTACATAACAGCATGAGCGTATCATCTTGGTGCGCTCTAAACAGAGGAGGAGTATTAATGCTGTACGAGACAATCAAGAATGCACTGCATATGATGAATCGTCGCGAGTTGGTTGGTATTAAGACAGAGGTAACAAGCATTCTTCAAGCTGACACTAATTTGCTCACTATTCAGAACGGAGTAAATGAGCACGTAAATATCGAGGTAAATAGCATATTTCACATCTATGATTTCAGAGAAATTACAATGATTGATGGTCAGATAATACCGATTAATCCACGATATAATCCTTCAGGAGATCTGCAGAAGTACTTCGAGGCACACTATAAGCAATTTAAAACATTAGATAAGAAGTTAATCGTGAATCTGAATGCCATTGTCTCATACGATTCATTCATGCAGCGATTATATTCATCTGAGACAAACCATGTCCGCATCAATGGTACGGCGATGAGGATTAATGAGAAGGAACACTTTAGCCATCTTAAGGATATGGCTGGAGAGAAGGATCGACAAATTGAATATGCGCCAAAAGGCAAAAGGCTGCTAACTTAAGCTTAGTAGCCTAATATTTGTTTTATGTAGAAGATCAGGCATGAACATGGAGATTTGTATGACAACTATTATAAGGAGACTCAACACAATGACAACAATCAAAAAAATTAACGAGAAGTTCTTCTTCTGTTATGACGTAAAACTATTCAGGGTGCTAGTCGATCAGTATGGATACCAATACATAACCAGAGCAATCAACCCTAAAGATAATAGACCATTTTCACTCTTTGAGCGTGATTCAAGGATGGATAATATTATCATAAACTGGACAAATACTAGACACTAATCTTGTTTGTCACTAATCAACTTTTTAAATATTATTAATAATATACAAAATTGAAAGGTGACAAACTAATGAAAGACAAAAGGAGACTATAAGGAAACTATATGAATATTAACAATTTAAAGTTGATTCATTATAAAGGGTATAAGGAATTAACAACAATACTTGATACTGAGTCGAAGGGTGGAAAATCCAAGATGCTCCAGTTGAAAGACTGGAAACGGTATTTCGATTGGATAGAACATAGCAGCTATGACTGGGAGGTTACGGTGATTTATGAAGTGCCAATGGATAAAGAAGATGGACGCAAACACAACGGATCTGAAAGCAAATATTCTGATTACATCGATGATTTAATATTAATGATGCTCAAGCAATACACATTCGAGGGTAGACGTAAGAATTTTTTCTACGAAGCGCTCAAAATGTTCAATATTGAGTCTTATTACGATTATCAGAATGACGTTAAGGAATATTCAGAAGCTAACGATACTCCTTTATGGATATATGATGACTTCTTTGGCAGAGTTGGAAGTTTCATGAGTAGTATATTGAAGGGGAGCCTTAATCGCCTTGTTACCAAGGGAGCAATTGAGGTTATCAAAATGATGAAGTGTAAGGATATAACAGATGAAGATAAGGAACCGAGAGAACTAATTCTATTCGAGATTGAACAATATGAATCGATATTAACATCTGTTGGTGATGAGTTCGGTATTAATGGGAAGTATGTTCCTCCTAGTATTAGTCCAGCTTATTGGGGGAAGGTTAGAGAGGAAACTTTAAGACTTATGGATTTGAACAGCATATGGACAGAGTTTCAGATTTATGAGAGTGATAATTATGATGATGTAGCAGGACATATACCCTCCCGTAATATGAACCTTGAATTATGGATATCGAGCTACTACGATAACAAAGTGAATCTGAATAAAGCTATTTGTGACTGTATCATTAATAACGCTAAGAAGCGTATACAGACTGCTATAGACTTGAAAGATAATTATGAGAAAAACAAGCATGATTTTGGTTTAGGTGAAGAAATAGAGAAGAAAAAAGCCAAGTATGAACGCAATAGAAGAAAATATAATGATTTGATCGAACATCAGAAACTATATATAGAAGTGTTCGAGGAGTTGACGAATGACCTGATTAAAACTCATGACATAGCAGACATTGACTTCTATGGTTACGAAAAAGCTGAGAAGTATAAAATTGATGATGATATTCATATACCTTCAGTTACTCTAGGCAAGTACGATGATAATGACCCATTTGAGGAGTATGCTTATCCATTCTAATCCTACTTATAGGAATTGAAGCTTAGAATCGACATTAACATCATCACAGCTGAGATCAACAGTTACAAGCAAATTGCAGGTCAGTCGATATTTGAGATTGGTAAGAGGTTGAAGCATGTTAAGGAGAAGGATCTGGCGCATGGGAATACATAGAGTGGTTTAAGTCAGTTGATATTGACAGGACTACTGCCGTTAGAATGATTCAAACATATGAACAGTTTTCAAATGTTGCGACATCGCATCTGCCCACAGGTAAAATCTTCGAGATGCTATCTCTTCCAGAATCCATTGACCGACAAGAATTCATTTCGCAGCATCATACAATCCCCTCAACTGGACAGGAGAAGATGATTGATGAGATGACCGTTAAGGAATTGAGGGAAGTTAAGGGTATAGAAAAAGCCTGAAATCCATTGATGGTAAAGGGTTTTTCATATTTAATTTTTAAAACAAAGAAAATATACATATGAAAAACCCTTGAGAATATCGAAAAAAGCGTAGACATTCTAACAAACCTCGTAAGCCTTGATATATATGGGTTTTAAGAAATTTAGATGATTTATATTAATCATAAATTATCTAAAATACATTGATATTACTTATATTATATAAATTTCATCAGAAATCGTAATAGTCTCTAAGGGAGTATAACATATAAGTAGTTATACAATTTAACATGTACTTATTGAGGCTGGATAGATGAGAAGGGTGAAGTGGAATAGAGCGTAATTAAAGAAATGTTAGCAATTAGAAATTGGCATTAAACCGTTAATACTATTGAGTTTTTATAGTAACTCGGACATTTTCTAGTATGATGAGTAAATGACAAAAAACAAAATGTGTATGTTTAGAAACACACCTCAAACCATTGATATGATTGATTAATTTATGGAAGTTAGAATTTTCTAGTATGAGGAGTCACAATTTAGACATGTGTATTTTTTGAATGTAAATTCTGCTCATATTTTTACTACTCTAAATCGAAATCGATTTTCTTATTATTTCTATATTATGATATAGAGATAACACAGACAATATATGTAACGCTTTAGGAATCGGCTGAAAGGCTTGATACATAAGGGAAAATGACGATAGTGGGCAATCATATATAAAGGGAAACGTAGATGTATCAACGGTTGTTTGAATTAAACAAAATGGTCTCTAAGGGAGGAAATTCGCCCAAAATGTTTGTAACCATATAAATAAAGTATCTAAAAACACTTATAAAATGTAGTTTTTTTGAATTCACAATATATCGCCATATGGAAGGGTACAATGTAAATGGTCATTTTTAGGAATTTTTTCACAAAAACCTTTGTAATTATAAAAATAAATTATTAAAAAACGTTGAAATGACGCGATTATTTGAGATAACCGAAAGTTCCGTAGTGGAGAAGGGTATATCATTATTTCGAATTAGAAACCTATTGCCAAATGGAGAAGGTACCGAATGGTTTAAATCAAAATAGCCTCCAGAAGGGCAAAAATGGCTAAAATTCTTAGAATTGAAATTTTCAAAGTGTCAAATAAGTCATACGTACCAACGGTTTCCCGAATTGCAAATTCGTGCCCATTTGGAAAGGGTATAAATGTCCAAGTTTAGAAACACCACTCAAACCGTTAGTGTCATTGACTTTTTTATCAATTATAGAATTTCCTAGTATGAGGAGAAAAAGCAAAAGTGTTATAGTGTGCCGTTTTCGCAGAAATTCTTAGAAATGGTACTCGGAATAGCGTCGATTATCCCTTATTTTATAATGGATTTTTTCAGTATCGAGACTATTGCCATATGGAGAGGATGTTGAACAGTAAAAAAGTGTATGAATCATGCTGTTTTCGCTGAAACTTTCACATTTTTCTAAATTCAAGAGGCAATCTGATCCGTAATTTATTGGGTATAATCAGGATGGCTTGTGATTGCCTTATGGAGAGACAATGCGTGTACAATTAGACTATTTGCGTTAGGCCATATATTATATAGTCTGAATTGACATGGACGATACAAATCATCGTTTCAACCATTGCTGAAAACCTAGCAATATCAATGGATTTTGCGAGATGCATGAAATTTCTTAATGGTATTTAAGGGAGAGAAAACTCCCAAGTGATGAGGACTTTACCACTTTTGGACTGACGTTTAGCCTATATTTTATATGGCATAATAATTTCTATACTATGATATAGAGTTTGATGTGGAGTATTCGAAACTATTGAAATTGCTATTGTTTTATTGACCGCATTCGGTGTTAATAACAACCGCTAATATGGATATAAATAAACTAGAAGTTTTTGCATACTCGTTCAACCTATATTTATTATAGCAAAACTGCGATTCGTGATAATTTCTATACTATGAATATAGTAGTATTCGGACGTTTCTTGAAGGTTGATTTAGACCATATTTTTACTACTCTAAATTGATTTTTTCATTTTTTCTATACTATGATATAGGTGAATCCGATTTTTAAGCTCTAAATCCTATATCTACTCTTAGGCAGGATATCATTCCTGTCTTATTTGTTGTCTTAGTACCAATGAACTAATTAGGGGAAAATTTTATATAAGGATGAATGATAAGAATTGGAAACAGTGAAGACAGTTATAGAGCTATGGAAAAGCGGAAAAGTTTCGAAACTGGAAATTGTAAAAGTGATTGCAGGATCTCTTGAGTTTTTTTGTTTGTGTATAGTAGTAGCTTTTGTTGTGAGTCTACTTAAATAATTCAGATATTGCAAGCTACTTAACTTACCTTCCTGAAAGTTACCTCCGAAATTGTATAATATATATAGCGATACAAATTGATAATATTTAAGAAGTTTTTGAGGAAGAAAAGAACCAGATATTTGGTCTTGAAAATTGATTAAAAAATCTTTAATTTTGAGTCTATTTTTCTCTATTTACTTGGTAATTGTTTACTTCTACCAGATAAGAGTGATATATTATTAGTGGGAGAGATAACTCCCACATATAATTGTCGAAGGAATAGTTCTATAGACTTTTCTTATTTCAAATGTTCTCTCATATCTATCAAACTAGAATGTTTTCTAGGGAGGTATTTATGGAGAGGAAAAGAGGTGGACGTAGGATGGCAACACAAATTGCAGCAACTCCAGTATTAAGAGGTAAAGATGCACAGAATCTCTTGAATTCATTGAATCATAAATCTAGTAAGAAATCTATTGAGAATGGCAAGAAATTGGTAGAGTATTTTAAAGGTGTAGAAAGAAGGAAGTAATCTTGTCTTTTGATACTTACTCGATAGCTAGGTTATCCGAGTTAGATCGTGATAATCTAGCTTCTTTTGATTGCCTTGATGAGAGTGAATTTAGGGGATCACAACGAAGAACTAGAAGAAGATTAGAAAACCATTCACTTGATATGAATTATTTCTTAGTGAATGAAGCTTTAGATGAGCAAGATGAGGGTTACAATACCACCTACTTACTAAAAGACGAGAACAGTAATATATTAGCGTATATTTCATTATGTGCTGACGCGATCAGATTAAATTATAATGAAAGAAATCAAGGTGCTATAGGTTATGAAATGTTCCCTTCTTTAAAAATTGCTCGGTTAGCGGTGCATAAAGACCACCAAAAACAAGGAATCGGCAAGTATTTAATCCATTTTGCCATATCTAAAGCATTAGTGATGAGGGAAACTGTTGGAGGAGTCAAATTTTTGACTTTGGATTGTTTCTTACATAGATTAAGATTCTACACTAGTGATAAGGTAGGCTTTGTTGAGAATCAAATCCAAGCAAATCAAGGAGAGAATCACAGGCCAATCAGTTTACGGCTGCATATTGATGAGTATCTGGAACGATTGAATACATATGAAGAAGAAGATATTAATGATAATGAAGAAGCAATATAAGTCGCTCATATACATTGAGTGGCTTTTTTATTTGACCTATTCCCTTACCCTACTCCAAATAATACAAAAGCCTCTAACTTAAGACTCATCGGAGGCTTCTGTATTGTTTGAAACTTATGTTTACTACAATGCGAAAGGAAGAGAAGAGACTTATGTCATTCTTTGTTGATCTGATTAATATTACGCCAGTTCATCACTTGATAAAGTACTGGTATTTATGGATTTCTTTAGTAGTGGTGTGTTTTGCAGTCTTACGCTTCATTAAGAAAGACAATAAGAGATAAATCTTTGACCAAATGGAGTCATAAAGACTCTATCTGTTAATGAATCATCATTATTATTACCAAAAGAGATCTGTCCATAAATTGTATAAATAAATCCATATGCTTTTAACCTGCCTATTGCTCCAACAATCGCATATTGTTCAATTCCGTTCTTTTTAATAGTACCAATCATAGCACCTTTTAATTGAGTGTTTAGGAACATGAGAAGTTCACATTCAAGCATTGTCATATCAGACAAAGCATTTAAAAAGAATTTTTGCTCATCGAACTTATCTGCTTCTGAGTTGGTCAAGGTTGTTAATAAGTAATTTCTAAAATATTCTCTCTTTATTTGAGTGTGTTCTCGTTCAACTTTCTCATTAAGTTCTTCTATCAGTGCAACTATAGATTCCTTATTGTGTTCCTCGATCTGTGGGATGAAAGCACCAGATTCGTTTACATACCTAGAAAATTCGTTATAAAAGGACTCAAGACGTTTAAATCTCTTTTCTTGCTTAGTGTCAAAATATAATGTTGATAATGAACCTCCAACATAAGGTATTAATTGGAGTCCAGCTTTGATGATAATTTCTGATTTATCTTTAGTTGCTAATTTAGCAGCATCTTCTGTTTTCAAATAGATTGCCTCCTATCTTGTTATTATCCAATTGTATCCATTTAAACAATCTATATCAATTAAAATAAAGAGACCACTGTTCATCGATGGTCTCTTGCTGTTATGTTTCCCACACAGGAGAAAAGCTCAAATGTTTTCGCTAACCGACATGCGAACTTCCTCTTATTTGGCCTGTCGTGAGATAGCCCAACAATTAAATATCACATTCGCAACTTATGGTGAAAGGGTAATTCCTTTATCGATTATTGTCTCGATGTGATATCGATACGCAAACAGGGAGAGTGGTTATAAACTGCTCTCTTTTTGTTTGCCTACAAACAATAATATGAAAAGGAAGAGTGAAGAGAAAATGAACGTATTGACAAAGTTTGAAGGGGAATTCGGATTGACGGTTAATGAGGAAGGTCAAGTAGTAGCTAATAGTATTCGGGTATCTGAGTATTATAGTAAGGAACATAAAGACGTTATGAAGAAAATTCGTGGTTTTATTGAATTGATTCCTGAATTAGGACAGCGAAATTTTGCGCCGTCCTCTTATATTAACGAGCAGAATAAAAGACAACCAATGTTTGAAATGGATCGACAAGGATTCTCTATGCTGGTGAATAAGTTCACTGGTGATGAGGCTACTATCTTCACTTATAGGTACACGAAAGCATTCGAGGAAATGGCAGAGGAAATTAAAGACAAACGTAAGATGCTGGATAGCCTAGTTAACAAGGTGAAAGTTGATAAGGTATTGACGCTAGATGATTTTAATGCAGAACGATTCTCTACAGGACGTACAATTAAGACATTTACTAATGCTGATATGAAGAATATTGATACTTTGATACAGGACTTCATCGAGTACACAAAGGACATGAAATCTGATGTACGCATGACAAGATATAAGAGTGCAATTACTGGTATTCAGCGTCTACATGATAAGTTGGCTGAAGATGGAGTATATAACATTGGTAATTGTTATAACCTGAAACAAATGATGCTTAATATGACCGAACAACGACATAAGGTCGAGAACAGGAAGAATGGCGGTCAGAAAGCAGCTCTTAATAGAGAGAATAAACAACTGAGACAACGCGTTAGTAAAGTAGTCAGTGTGCCTAGTCTAGAGGACTATTACGAAGTCAACTATCCACCATTTAGCGTTAATTATATGTATGAGTGGAATGAACGAGCTGGGAAAATGGTTAAATCATATGCATTCAAGAAATGGCTATCAGGTTTCCCATATCATGAATTACCTTTTGATCCTGGAGTAGACTTTAATCGTAATATTAAGGTATATCTAGCATTCATACATAAGCAAGGAACTGACATACAGAACATGGAGAAAGCTGTTAACGATCTATTGGCAAAGCATTATGAGTATGATGACGTTATTATTGATGAGGTAAGAATTAAGAGTGTAGGGCGAGTAGAGAAGCATGAAATGGGTAAAATTTATTTTGCCATGCGTAATGTTTGACTTCTAGTATATGGATTGTAATTATGAAACTGATGAGTGAATATAAAACTGATGAGTAAATATAAAACACCAGAACAGAAACGTAGGTTCTACGACAGTCCTAGTTGGCGGTCGCTTCGAAGGGTTATAGTAGAGCGCGATAATTTCGAATGTCAACAATGCAAGCGTAATGGGTTAGTGGTCATTGATACCAACGAGTATAGCGAGACAGCGAAGAGGAAGAAGATACAATTGGTTGTCCATCATATTAGGGAGTTAGAGAGGTATCCTGAATTGGCTCTTGAGATATCGAATCTCGAAACCATCTGCGTAGCTTGTCACGAGAAGGAACATAAAAGAATGCCGATGAAGAATGAGAAAGTAAATAAGTGGAAAAACGATGAAAGATGGTAGTACCCCCCATCAAAAAACTTTGGCAAGCATGAGCATAGGAACACCGGTGCATGGACTGTGCTGTCGAGTTTTTTTGAATATTATACACGTTAGGAGGATGTAAATGGACGAAAAGGAACTGAAATCGCTCAAGAAAGAGCTGATGTCACGTATCGATAAAAAGAGTAAGTTACAAATTGAAAAAGTTGAACGCTATATTAACCTTGTCTCTATATTCTATCTGTTAGATAAGTCAATTAAGGAACAGGGAGTTATGACTGTTACCACAAATGGAAGTCAATCCTTCACCAAGGCCAATCCAGCCTTAGCAGAAAAGAGCAAAATTAATGCCTCGCTCATATCGCTTTACAAGGATCTTAGCCTCGATTCTTCCCCTTCACCTACATCTGTATCTGATGATAAATCAAAAAGCGATTTGATCTAATGATTAAGCAAAAGTACGTAGACGAATACATACAGCTTTACAGGGAAGGCAAGGTTAAGTTTAACAAGGAACGGGAGCAGCTAGTCGAGTATTTGGGGCGGGATATAATAACTCGTGATGACCTATACTTCGATGATGAAATGATTGAGAACTGTATTAAATTTGGTGAGAAATGGTACTTTCCTATGCAGCCATTCCAACGCTTCTTGATTGCTTTCATATTCTTATTTCATAAAGACAATGGTACCGCATTTTATCGTAAGTTTTTATGGATGCTCGGTCGAGGCGGTGGGAAAAATGGACTTATTTCTGTTATCGCACATTTCCTTATCAGCGAGTTACATGGTGTCAAAGAGTATAATATATCGGTGATTGCGAACAGTGAAGATCAGGCTAAGACATCGGTCGAGGAAGTTGGAAAAACTGTAAAGCGTGAGCCTACACTGCTGAAATATTTCAAGCCTACCGTAACCGAGGTTCGCAGCAAGAAGACGGATAGCATATTCAAGTTCCGTACAAGTAATGGCAACACGAAAGATGGTCTCAGAGATGGGGCTGTCGTCTTTGATGAGCTACACCAATTCTTGTCTAATGCTGATGTAAAGGTACACATATCTGGCCTAGGTAAGAAGAAGAATCCTAGGGAATTCTATATCGGCACTGACGGATATGTTAGAGAAGGCTTCCTAGATAAGATGAAGGAACAGGCTAACAAAGTCTTAACTGGCAAGAGCAGACCAAACTCTCTATTCCCCTTCATCTGCAAACTTAATGATGAGAGTGAGGTAGATGAACCCGATAATTGGGAACTAGCCAATCCTATGCTAAGTGAACCCCGCAGCGATTATGCTCAGGGGTTATTTAGCGCGATCAGAGAAGAGTATTATGACCTGGTTGATGATCCTTCCAATCGTGAGGAATTCATGACTAAGCGTATGAACCTTCCAGTCACCGATTTGGAACGGTCAGTAGCCAAATGGGAAGAGATTGCAGCTACAAATCAACCATTGCCTGATCTGTCGGGTAGAGAGTGTATTGGTTGTCTCGACTTTGCTCAGATTAAGGACTTTGCTTCTGTTGGTCTAGTGTTCAAATATGGTGACAAGATACCATTCATAACTCATTCATTCGCACGAAAAGAATTCGTTGATAAATACTATGGGTACTCGAACAATCAGGTAGAGTCTAAGCAGAAGTTTGCTCCAATCAAGGAATGGGAAGAGATGGGGTTACTCACCGTTCTGGATGAGGACATGATTAACTTTGAGCATATTGTCAACTGGTTCGTTAATGCACGAATGAAGTACGGTATCAAGAAAATTGTTGGTGATAACTATCGTATGGAGATGCTTAAGCCAATGTTAGAGGCTGTGGGATTCGAAGTGGAGGTAATTCGTAGACCTGAATCTATACATGGACTATTAGCTCCAAGAATTGAGATGTATTTTGCCAAGGAAATGTTTGTATGGGGAGATAATCCATTGATGCGCTGGTACACAAACAATGTCCTTGTAAGCATTAAGAAGGACGGAAGCAAAGTATACGGTAAGAAAGATCAAGTAAGACGCAAGACAGATGGATTCCAATGCCTTGTACATGGACTATATCGAATTGAAGAGGTATACGATGGCAGCATAAACGATTCACTAGATGCTCTTAGCGCATTGAATTTCTAAGAAAGGGGGTGAACTATTGGGATTATTAGGAGACGTATTTAAGCGCAATAAGGCATTAAGTTCATCGTTTACAGGACTTGAATTCACTTACGAAGATAGTGGCGACACCAAAATTGGAATGTTAGCTATGGAGACCTGTATCAATTTTATAGCGCGCACAATTAGTCAGTCTGATTTCAGAATCACGCAGAACAATAAGCGTATACGTAACGATTGGGACTATCTGCTCAATGTAAGTCCGAACACAGATCAATCAGCATCTGAGTTTTGGCATCAATTTGTATATAAGCTAATCTACGATAATGAAGTGTTAGTTATTAAGACAGATAATGATGAATTACTAATCGCAGACGACTTTGATAGGAAAGAGTATGCCGTGTTTCCAGATGTGTTCAGCGATGTAGTTGTTAAGGATTATACCTTTACACGTACATTTAGGATGGATGAGGTTATCTATCTCAAGCATTCCGAGGTCAAGTTGATTGATGCTGTACGAGGAATATCTAATGAATATGATAGCCTATTCAGCCGCATGATTGAGATCCAGAGAATGAATAACCAGATTCGAGGTACGGTTGATATTGATGCTACCATGCAGCAATCCGATCCAGAAACAATGGCTAAATTTCAAGTGTTTATCGATAAGCTATTCACATCGTTCAAGGAAAAACTAATAGCATTAGTTCCTAAGGTTAAGGGTTTCAATTATACAGAAATCCATGACGGCTCTAATAACGGCAAATCGGTAGATGAATTAGCCAAGCTTAAGAAAGACTTGACTGAAGACATCGCTAACATATTGGGCATTCCTAACTCGCTGGTTCATGGTGATATGTCCGATTATGAGACAGCTATCAAGGCATACATCAAATTCTGTATTGCTCCACTTATCAAGAAGATAAGCGATGTATTGAATGCCAGGATTATCGACAAGGCAGATTATATGAAGAATATGAGGGTTGAGGTTAGAGGAGTAGCAGAGATGAATTCACTTGAAGTTGCAACAGCTATCGATAAATTGAAGGCATCGGGTACATATACCAGCAATCAATTGCGCATCAAATTAGGCGATGAGCCGGTTGATAATCCAGCACTTGATGAGTATGTCCTGACTAAAAATTATGAGAAAGCAACTTCATCGAAAGGGGGTGAGGGAGAAGGAGATGAGTAGAATTAGGAAGCAAGATTATTTCAAGAATTTCAAGAATCAATCACATATTGAACAAATGGAAAAAATCAAACGTAAATTCGAAGCTGTACATAATGTAGCAACTAATACAACCGAGCTAACCATCTATGGTATTATTGGCGATTCGTATTGGGAGGATTCTGTATCTGCATCTGATATTGATAATGCACTCAAGGGTATCACTGGCGATATTATTATTCATTTGAATAGCCCTGGGGGTGATGCCTTCGATGGCATTGCAATCTATAACAGACTGAAGAAGCATGATGGTAAAGTAACAATCAATGTTGACGGATTCGCAGCGAGTGCAGCTAGTGTTATTGCTATGGCAGCTGACGAACTAAACATGGGACTTGGCTCGATGCTTATGATTCATGAAGCTAGTACAATCGTTTGGGGAACCAAATCAGCAATGCGAAAACAGGCTAATGTGCTTGATGAGTTAGAGGAAGGTCTTATCGATATCTATATGACTAAAGCAAATGTCACTCGTGAGGAAATTAGAGCGGCAGTGGATGCGGAAACATGGTTCAGCGCACAAAAAGCAGTTGAAATTGGATTTGCTAACAAGGCTACTAGCGATGACGATAAGGAAGCAGTGATTACACAACTTAGGAATAAATTGGCACAGGCAAATAATCAGATTGAACAGTTGATGGTAAATCAGGTAACTCCAGAAGTAGTGCAATCTGAAACTAAGACGATTAGTTTTATGTTCTAAATATGTAATACATAAACGGCAAGACCAAACAAAAATACTAATAATATAATTGGAGGCAATACAAAATGACAATGAAACTTAATGGCAAGGTAGAAAAAATGGAAAACTATGAAGCAAAGAAAGCTGTATATATGAATGCGGTTAAAGACAGTGCTGACAAAGAAGTGCTGGCAAACGCATGGAACGAAATGCAAGATGCACTGGCTTCCGATCTAACGAATGTTATCACAACTCATGTACGCGATAATCATGCTGACAATCAAGTTCTGGCAGCTCGTGGTCAAAATGTACTCACATCGACAGAGCGTAAATTCTTCAACGAGGTAATTCTTAGCGGTGGATTCGCTGAAGGCGCTGTTCTTCCTGTTACAACTCAAGAACGGGTATTCGAGGATCTATTACAGGAGCACCCATTGCTTGAAGCTATCGGTATTAAATCTCTTGGTGCTGTAACTCGTTTCATCGATTCCGATCCAACCAAATCCTATGCATGGGGAAAACTGTTTGGTGATATTAAGGGACAACTCGATGCAGCCTTCACGGAAGAAGAAATTGGTCAATTGAAACTTACTGCATTTGCAGTCATTCCGAAAGATATGCTCGAACTAGGCCCAGAGTGGGTAGAACAGTATGTTCGTACGCTAATTGTAGAGGCATACAGCGTCGGTCTTGAATATGGATTTGTTAATGGTCGTGGCCCAGCACAAAATGAACCAATCGGACTTCTGAAAAATGTAGATGGTGCTACGGGAGCTGTAACGGACAAAACTGCTAGTGGTACACTTACATTCGCTCCGTCTCAGTTTGGCGAAGTTGTAGCTGGTGAACTCCATGAAGTAATCAAGTCACTCTCCGTTAACGCTAAAGGTAAATCCCGCAAGGTAATGAATAAAGTTGTAATGGTTGTAAATCCAGTAGATGCGATCAGTGTTCAGGCACGTAACACCATCCAAACGGCAAATGGCCAAT
Source organism: Paenibacillus glycanilyticus (assembly GCF_023715145.1). Lineage (GTDB taxonomy): Bacteria > Bacillota > Bacilli > Paenibacillales > Paenibacillaceae > Pristimantibacillus > Pristimantibacillus glycanilyticus_A. The sequence goes on from NZ_JAMBNP010000005.1 coordinate 156,353, forward strand.
GGGTAACAGCACTGCCTTATAATATTAAAGTTGTGGAGTCTGAAGAGATTCCGAGCAATAAAGCATTGTTCTTCGTTCAAGGACAATATATTGCAGCACTTGCTGGTGGATACCAAGCTAATAAATACGATCAAACACTTGCGATGCAAGATGCTATGCTTTACACACTCAAGCAACATGCTAACGGTAAACCGAAGGACAACAAAGCCGCATTGGTTTATGATCTGGATATTCAATTCAATACAACAGTTGAGACTCCGTAAGGGGTCTTTTCTGGTTTGTTAGGAGGCAATATTAATGGCTGATACATATACGGTTATTCGTCAATTCAAGGATACAAAGCATGACGGTCATCTGTATCAAGTTGGAGACACTTATCCAGTTGAGGGTCATAGGTCTAATAAGAATCGCATCAAACAACTATCTACAACTGATAACAAATATAAACACATCTATATTACCCAATATGAAGCGGGTGAGTAGTTATGGCTAATACGATTACGCCGCAGATTGTCGATGAATTCATGCTTCGTATGCACCTAGACGATAACGAGGATGGCAATCTGCAACGTATTCTCGAAGCATCCAATGATGATCTGATGAGAATATGTGGAAACTATGACATCGAATCTTATGGTGTGTTCAAAGAACTAGTGTTTGAGCGTTCTCGCTATGCTTATAATGATGCCCTTGAATATTTCTATACCAATTTTCTGATTCAGATTAACAACCTTGCTTTAACTAAGGCATTTGAAGGTATCCTGTTAGATGGTGATGCAAATGAATCCTAATAAATACAATGCAAACAGCCATACAGGAAGATTCAATAAGCGGATTACCATTATGGGGCAATCAGTTATTCAGGATGAAATTGGGAATGAGATTGAGGTATTCACGGAAATATGTAAGCTATGGTCTATGATCAAGACGCTTAGAGGCAGCGAATATAATGCAGCAGGTCAAACAGAATCCGTCGATATCACAAGATTCATCATCAAATGGACTAGGACAATTGAGGACATATTCGCATTGGAGAAGACAAAGCTCAGCGTCCAATATAAAGGGATTAGCTATGACGTTAAGAGTGTAATCAATGACGATGAACTCAACCAAACCTTTACAATTATCGCAGAAGGGAAAAGGCGACAAATGGCTAATAGCATATCGATTGATGATTTGGCTAAGGAAATTACTAAGGCCATTGCCGAGTATACAGCGGACGTGACGAAGGGAATCGAAAAGGAAATTGACGATTCGTCTAAGTTAGCAGTCAAAGCTATATCAGACAATTCACCTGAGAGAACCACTATGTATGCTAAGGGGTGGAGACGCAAGAAAATTACCTCTGGTGGGACGGTCAAGTACATCGTTTATAACAAAGCTAAGCCTGGGCTTACTCATCTTTTAGAGTTCGGTCATGTGAAACGTGGTGGCGGTAGAGTAGAAGCTAAACCTCATATCCGAAAACAGTATGATGCGATTGTTCCTAAGATGCTAGACCGAATCAAATCAATCATCAAGAATGGAGGCTGATGATGAGTCAAGATGAATTAATGAATTTGCTTAAGGCTACTGGCTATCCAGTGGCTTATTCGCATTTCAATTCAGATAAATCGCCACCTTATATTGTCCTTTTGTATGCGTTCAGCACTGATTTGATTGCTGAGAATCAGAACTACGTTGACATAGGGAATTATCAGATTGAACTGTATACAGCAATCAAGGATCTGGAAGCTGAGAAGAAAGTACAAGACAAGCTTAAAGAGGCAAAATTACCGTACAGCAAAACAGAAGTATGGATTAAAGAAGAAAAACTATATCAGATTTTATATCAAATACAAATTATTGGAGGCTAATAAATAATGGCAAAAAACAAAGTACTATATGGCTTTTCAAATACACATTTCGCATTCCAAGACGAAACAACTCCGGGTGAATATGAGACACCTATTTTGATTCCCGGATCGGTGAGGTTTACGCCAACGGTTGAGGGCGAATCTTACAAATTTGCGGCTGACAATATGACTTACTTCTCTACTTTCACAAATAATGGATACACAGCAGAGATCGAGCTTAGTTTAATCCCGCAAGAAATTTTAGCAGAACTACTTGGCTGGCAAATAGATTCAAACGGGATGTTGGTAGAACTGGCAGACGCTGTAAGTAAACCATTCGCATTGCTCTTTCAGATTCAAGGAGATCAGAAAAACAGACGTGGAGTATATTACAATTGTGTCGCTTCTCGCCCAGAGCAGGAGGCAACAACAGTCGGTGACAGTATCGAAGTGAAAACTCAGGTAGTTAATCTTACGATTTCGCCTATTGAGATCGATGGTAAGATGGTTGTTCATGGTGTGTTGGAATTGAACGATACCAACGCTACAGAATACAACAGCTTCTTTACTGAAGTTTACAAACCTACATTTGCAGCAGTATAGGAGATAATAAATGAGAGAGATTACAATTAATGATCAAACTGTTAGGCTCAAGGCTAGTCCTCTGAGCCTTTTTTATTGGCGTACAGAATTCAACTCGGATTTAATGGGTGACTTTATGAAGATGAAAGACATTGAGCAGGATCATAGCAAGCTTGACTTTGTGTTTTTACTTCAACTTGTATGGGTCATGCAGAAGACATATGAAAATGTAAAATCATTCCCAACATTCCCCAAGTGGCTAGAGTCAATGGATGATATTGATCTTCTCTCCAATCAGGATATGTTCGTTGCCGTAATGGAGGAGGCCCAAGCGGGCTTTTTTCGTGGAGGCACAAGAAAACAACAGTACAAACAAAACCAAAGAAAGACCAGTAAGCGATAGATTTGATCTAGATTTACTGACAATTGGAAAGCGAATCAAGCTATCATTCGATGAGATTAATGAGTTAACAGTATCTGATTTGTTTGCTATGGCTCGTATCTACATGGGAGTAGAAGATAACAAACCTAAGCAAGCTACACAGTCAGATATTGACTCATTATTTGGAGGCTAGAGTACGTCTACATGGCGTACTCTTTTATTTTTTTTAGGAGGTGAACGGTTATAGCAGAGACAATTAAAGGGATCAATGTTGCCATCGGAGCAGATACAACAAGTTTAGGGAAGGCATTCGAACAGGTTAACAAGCAGAGTAGAGACATACAGTCCGAACTTAAAATGGTTGAAAATCTGCTTAAATTCGATCCTAATAGCACTGAACTACTAGCACAGAAGCAACAGCTACTTACAGACGCAATCGCAAATACCACAAACAAACTTGATACGCTAAAAGCAGCACAAAAACAGGTGGCTGAACAATTTGATAAAGGGGAAATCACCGCTGGTCAATATCGAGCATTCCAGCGGGAACTTGAAGCTACGGAGCAATTACTGTCTAAGTTTCAATCGAGCATATCAGCGCTTAAAGAAGAGGAACAACAATTAGCCGATAAGACGAAGCAGCTTAGCACATTCTTTGCGGCTACGAAGAGTGATGTCAGCAAGTATGCAGACGTACTTGGTAAGGATTTGATTAAGGCTATCCAAGATGGTAAGGCCTCATCCAGCCAACTTGATGATGCAATTGATAAGATAGGCAAATCAGCATATGGTTCAAAGACGGATATAGACAAACTCAAAGAGGCATTAAAGTCTATTGATGACGGTAAATCATTGGCAAATGTCAAAGACGATTTGTCTAAGATAGCCAAGGAAGCCAACAATGCTGAAAAGGAAGTAGGTTCATTCGGTGACAAGTTGAAGGCTGGTGTAGGTGGGGCTATTGCGGGTATCGGAATTGGTGCGATCGTTGATGAGGCACTAGATACTTCTAGTCTTAATACGAATATCGACATCTCATTTAACGTTCCAGAGGAGTCTAAGCAATCCATCAAGGAAGCACTCAATCAGATTACCGCTTATGGTCTCGATGGTGAAGAAGCATTAGAGGGTTTGCGTAGGCAATGGGCACTGAATAAGGATGCATCAGACGCAGCAAACACATCGTTTGTAGAAAATGCAGCGGTGATAGCAAGGGCATATGGTTCTATCGACTTTACCGAGTTGATTCAAGAGACAAATGAATTGGCTTCATCTCTTGGCTTATCTAATGATGATGCTCTAGCCTTAACCAACGCATTGCTTAAGGCTGGATTCCCACCTGAGCAACTTGACACGATATCTGAGTATGGACAGCAAATGAAAGATGCTGGCTTTAATGCTCAGCAAATTCAGGCAATATTCGAGGCGGGTATTGATACAAAGACTTGGAACATCGATAACTTGAATGATGGAGTCAAAGAGGCGCGTCTTCAGATGGCTACATTCGGTCAGGAGAGTCCTAAAACACTTGGTACATTACTTGAACAAGCAGGGATAGGCGCAGACAGGTTTCAATTATGGGGCAAAGCTGTTGCTGAAGGTGGACAGGTGGGGGCAGATGCAATGTCTCAAATGGTCACATGGCTTGATGGAATCGAGGACAAGACGCTAAAGAATCAGATAGCTACTCAGGTGTTCGGTACTAAGTGGGAAGACCAAGGCGAAAACGTTATCGCTGTCTTCAAGGGTATTGGTGATGCTCAGGATAAAACTAAAGAAAATCAAGACCAGCTTAATGGAATGGTTGATAAGTTAAACGCTGATCCAGTTGTGCAAATGAAGGAAGCTTTTGGTGATATGATGATTGCTCTTGCTCCTGTCTTAACCGCTATAGCGGGTTTTATCGGAAAGATAGCAGAATGGGCTTCAAATAATCCAGGATGGGCAGCTACAATTGGCGCTTTAGCAGTTGCAATCGGACTTGTCGTAGGGGCGATTGTATTGCTATTACCTCTGCTTACATCGCTTATTGGTGCAGGTATTGGCTTAGCCGCATCATTCGGTTTGATTATAGGAGTCATAGCGGCAGTAGTAGTAGCAATCGGCTTAATAGGTATAGCTGTTTATGAGGTGATAAAACACTGGGATACCATCAAGGAATTCTTTGTTGGTCTATGGGACTGGTTAAAGGATTTCTTCAGCAAATGGGGAGTCGAGATTTTAGCAGTAGTTGCTCCATTTATCGGAATACCCCTACTGATCGTTAAACACTGGGATGAAATTAAGACGGCCTTGAGTAATGTCTGGAATTGGATAAAATCTACATCCAGCAGTATTTTTCAGTCCGTAGTTGATGGCATTATGAAGCGTTGGAATGATCTGTCTACAGGAACCGTAAATTTGTGGAAAACTATCATAAGCAATATACAAAGTGCTTTACAATGGGTTATGGATTTGCCGGATAAGATGCTAGAGATAGGTAAGAACATCATTCAGGGTATTATAGATGGTATCAGCAGCGGAATCAATAAACTATGGAACAAAGTCAAAGAGATTGCATCAACAATTACAGACGGTATTAAGGGACTCCTTGATATCCATAGCCCTTCTCACGTAATGAAGACTCTCGGTAGATTTGTAGTCGATGGATTTGCTCTTGGTATTCAGGACTCGATTAATTCTGTCAAGACTCAAGCATCTTCCTTGGCTAAGGCAGCGGTTCCTAAATCATCTGACATGTTGCCAGCAGTTACTGGTGTAAATGGAACAGCGGGATATGGAGCTAGTTTTGGTGGTCAATTTACCATTGAAGTACCTGTACATATTGATGGACGTGAAGTGTCTAGAGCCATAGTGAATCCTATTCAAAATATGAATATGACGAGAGCAAGGGGGCTAGGTTTAAGTGGCGTATAACAATGGTTTCACTCTAACACCTATCAATAATCCAACAGACATACGAACGGCTAGAGACTTAGGAGTCATTATGTTACGCCAATCCAAGCGTCCTATGCTTGCCTCCACAGTTGACAGCACAGTAGATATAGCGGGGATGCATGGAGCGTATGATTTTGGTGCAAAATTATCTCCGCTACAATTCAGTCTAGAATGTGCTATGATAACCAGCGATTATAAGGAGCTTCAAATAGCTATTGAGCGATTTGCAGAGTATATGCTTGATGAAACAGGTAGACCACGTCAATTTGAAATTATATTCGATGCAAAACCAACGAAAAAATATATCGTTCGCTATTCTGGCTCTCTTGATTTAGACCGCATATATGGACTTGGGAAGTTCTCACTTCCATTTGTGGCATATGATCCATTCTCATATCAGACTACAGTATCAACAGAGGAAATTGATTGGGACAGCAATATTCTCATGGATAATGAGAAGATAACATTCGATGGATATACGGCTCCAATTTATACGATATCAAGTCCTCAGACAATCGAAGTAAACAATTATGGGGCATTTGAAGTATATCCTGTTGTATTAGCAATAGGCAGCTTCAATAGTTTAAGAATATCAAATGGTGGTCGCACACTTAACTTTAATGAATCTGTATCAAATGGTACTGTTTCATTAGACTGTCAGCGTATGCAAGCTAAACTTGGAACAACTAATAAGAATAATAAGGTACTGGGTCAGTTTATTAAACTGAAGCCGGGAATTAATAACGTTGACATAGGAGGCACTGGGCTAAATTGCTCGGTGTCTTTTGTCTTTAACGCCAAATATACATAAGGAGATAAAATATGGCAGATTTAATACCGGCTTCAGCCACTCTTCAGGAAGGTAAGGAAGCTATTAATAAAAAGATAGCTTTAATCGACTCTACAACCGCCTCCCTCCAATCCCAAATATCCAACAACGACATCGACTCCAAATCAAAACTCCAAGCACACCAATCATCAACCACAGCTCACACCGCATCCAATATCACCTTCTCCCCATCAGGTACAGGTATGGCTTCTACCAACACTCAAGCAGCCATTAAAGAAGCATGGGATCGTGCAGGTAACATTATCGCATACGCTGGCACATCCTCCGCTGAGGTCGTTGATATTAGAACTGTTGAAAATGGCTACACACCTAGCAGGACTATTACAGTTGCAGGCGATGCGATTCGTGATTTACAGAGTAAATTTGCTGAACAGTCTAATCAGACCGCTACTTTGAAACATGGATTAAATGTGATTAGTACTAAGCAAAGTAGTCCTACTAAGTTTTCTATCTACGGGACGACAAGGGTGAACTTGTTAGGGAATATCGGCAGCTTCGACAAAGATTCCAACGGAGATGGAGTCGCAGACGGATGGACAAAGGGCGTAAACGCTAAATATTCAATGGCGGCTAACAATGGTGGGTTAGGCCAGCTTATAACGGCGCAGGTTGGAGACGCGAGTACAGAACGTGTGGTCGCTTGTTCTAATACTATGACGATAACAGGCGGGAAATATTATCTTTTCCTTATTGATGCCATTGTAACAAGCACAGGCAAAGCATTCGCGCAAGTTTATGCGGCTTCGCCGCTGTTGAGTGTTCAAGATACAGCGACTTCGAGCCGGACAATCATTTTAAAAATCAATCCCAGCTTGGATTCGTTGATTTCCATTTACCTAAAAAACAACGAAAACACTGGCGGGACAGGTTCCGTAATGTTCGACAATGCCCGCATGGTTGAAGTTTCAGCGGCAGACTATGCAAAAGCCAGCGTTGATCCAGATTGGACGGGCGACAAGCTAGCCGAAAAATTCCCGTACGTGGATGGAACTAAACATTTGCAAGGGTTCGGGGTCAAGAAGGTTGGGAAAAATTTATTACAAGGTTTTCCTGATACCTTACACAATGAAGCGGTTATGAACGCTCCTTATGATCTGGTAATCAATGCTACAGGTACTTTTAGAAACTGTGAAATATTCGGAGATGTTGTTCCAAATCAGTCGTATACTTTTAGCATTACGAAAGATGCTATTGCTGGTTATGCAGAAGTTTCATTCCTCGATTCTGCTGGAACATCCTTGTCAACTACAAGCGGCTGGAATAGAGATTTAGCAGCCGGAACGTACACAACGAGTCTGACAGCTCCTGCGACAGCTACTAGACTTAGAATGAGATTTACTAATTCAAGCACAGGCACATTTAGATTTTCTAAATGGCAAGTGGAAGTAGGTTCAATTTCCACGCCATTCGAACCATACAACGCAGATTATATTTTCCTACCCACTATCCTAGCATCAAACCTAGACGGAAATGTTCGGGATACGGCCTATGAACGCGAGAATGTTTGGTATAAGTATAAGAAGTGGCAGACAGGCGTTCCTTTGGATGGTTCTTGGACTTGGAATAATGCACCAAGCGCATTTACAGGATTCAAAGAGGCATATTTGGCGGACGGAGTAATTACCAACATTTTAAAAGGTGTTCAATCTTACAGGAATTTATATTTCACAAAACACGACGGTTTACCAGTATTTCGAAAGTTTGTCGCAACAGCAGAAGCTGACTCTTCATACGTTAGTTCTGGAGGGGCTTTATATCTTCGCGTCCCTAATTCTGACACAGGCACTGTTGACGGTTATACAATGTCAGCACAAGAATGGAAAAACTACTTCAACGGCTGGAAGATGAATAACGGCACAATAGGCACAGCCTATCCCGGCACAGGAACGAAATACTGGACACCAATCGTTACGCCAAAGGCTAATTTTGTGGGTAAGGTTGCTGGGACTGTGGTTGAGAATCCGCATATATTCAAACGTACATCGACTAACGAAGTAATTACAACATTGAAAACACCTTCTACATCATGGAGCGAAACGACTGATCAACACTACGGTTGGATCAGAAATTTGGACGGTTCTACTTCGGATTCGACCTCTCTTGGTTCTGGCTACATTCCGCAACAAATGTTCTCTTTCAACATTATCGAACATGTACTACGCAAACACGGCACTACTGTATTTGGTACTGCAGTTACGACGACTGATCGTGTGACATGGCTTAAGGCGAATATTGGGCGTATTGCGGTTAATTGGTATGGATACGGTTCAGGTCCTGCTGGAAACAAAGTTTATTTGTCTCAATGGGGTGTAAACTCAGTTCAATGGTGGTCAGGGGCGAACCATTCTAGCTCAACGGTAAATAAATTATACCTTCAAATAACTAGTTTGGCAGACCGCATCGGGTCGGACGGTCTATGTCATGTACTTGCCTACGCCGACGCATCAGACGGAACAACAGCATCCACAGTCTACACGGATTACATTGACCTTGACGTTGAATTAAACGTACAGACTGTTCCTAATAGCGGATATTCGTCAGTAGAGTATAAGCCGTATACTCTGGATTACGTGCTGGCTACTCCAGTTGAAGAAGTCATTTCTAATAGCGAAGGAATGATATCTCTTGCTTCAGGTGGGAATCAAATTGAACTGTTTGAGGGAGTTATAGTTCGGGAGAAGACAACTCCGCAATTAAGTGGCGGTACAGGTAATTATGATTTTAATGGTCAAAACCGTCAAAATGCCCCATATTCCTTTAAGAATCGAGCGGATAAGATAATTGCCATATACAGAAATGGTGTATCTATACCGTTTACTACTTGGTTCAACTCTAACTCTTATGGCAATCAATCTGCGACTATTAAATCTTCTGATTATGATGCAACGGCAGAATATACAGTCACCTATACTCTTCTGGATAAATATCTATTCACAACAAATCTCCTCGATGCTACTCTCAACTATCAAGGTAGTCAGAAATCTGTAGTTGACACACTTGTTCAAAAAGTCGCTGACGATGAAACTAAAATATCGATTCACTCATCACAAATTATCAATATTCTCGCTCGTATGAGGGCTGCTAACATCGTTTAGCGGTCTTCTATTATTTTTATGGAGGCTATTAAATGGATGAACTTTTAGAAATATTTATCTCTCAAGGTTTGATCACTCAAGATCAATTTGATCAGAAAGTTGCTCAATATAAAGCAGAAATTGACGCTCGACCAAAGAATCCTGATGAAATATTCCTTTCATTGGATGTAGAGAATACGGATATTGAGGTTTTAAGGGAGAAGAAAATTGAGCAGTTAGATTATTTGTGCAACCAGAGCATCCTTGCTGGTTTTGAGTCAGATTCGTTGGGTGAATCACACAAATATGATTTCGACACTGAGGCTCAGGGTAATCTCAGCGGCACTCTAAACTTGATTAATGGAGGACAATTGCCTTCAGATACAATTCTTGAATGGAAAGCAGACGGGATACCCCAAAACCATACTGTACCTCAGTTTATACAAGTATGCGTGGACAGCTTTACACACAAACAAAGCAATGTTAATAAGTATTGGGAAAAGAAATATGCTGTACTTGAGATGATCGAAAAAGAAGATATTCTCTCCGTTAATTGGGTAGGTGGCGAGTAATGGATAACTACATTGTCATCTACGATAAACTGGAAACAGATTTCAGTCATTATGGCTTGGCTACTATTACAGTCACATTAGACCCTGGCCCTAGAATTTATGAACGGATGAATGCAGAGTTTACATGTGAGTTCACTGTCCCATATATGGAGCCTGGAGCAAAATACCTGATCGAAGAGAATATTGTCAAGGTTGAAAAGCAGCTATTCATTATTCGAACGGCTGAGGACGTGCGAGACGCTAAGGGGCAACTTTATAAAAGTGTCTTCGCTGAGCACATTAGCACTGAGCTACTGACCGAATACGTCCCATTGCTACGATATACGAGTGCAACAGGAGCAGCTATTGTGGGCGGTCTATTAACTGGTACAAGGTTCGAAGGTAATGCCACAGCAATTACTACGCTTCATGACTTCACAGTTGAGCGAAATATGGTCTCATGGGGTATTAACCATTTCCTTGAATTGACTAATGGCGAGATGAAACGTGACAACTTTAACATCACATTCAAGCCGCAAATAGGTAATGACAACGGTGTCCGAATCAGCTATCGAAAGAATCTACAATCCATAAAGCGCACAAAAGAGAGTCGAGGTATTATTACTCGGCTTTTTGTTTATGGCAAAGATGATCTTGCATTACCTAATCCTATCGACAGTCCAAATATTAACTTATATCCACGTCCTAAGAATGGCTCAGTTACATTTGATGATGTTGAGGACTTAGAGACGCTTCAAACTAAGGGTGAAGACTATTTAGCTACTGTAGATACTCCATTATTGTCCTATGAAGCTGATGTGATCGAGTTGAAATATGCAGAGGGTTGGGACGAGTCAGAGGGCTTCGAGCTTGGCGATACGGTGCATATTGACGATGAGGACTTGGATATTGTTGTTACGGCTCGAATTGTCGAGTATGAGCGATATCCATTTGATCCTAGCAAATCACGAGTTACACTTGCCAATTTCCTGCCTAGCCTCAGCGATACGGTCACAAAATTGCAGGAATCAAGCAATATCATCGATAGGGTTACAACTGGAGGTGGCAAGCTTAATAGTAGTTGGATTGAAGGCAAGATTAATACATTGAAGAACCAGCTTATAGCAAGTGGCTCGTATGCAACATCTGATGTTCTGGATAATCAAGGTTTCCTACTTGAGAATACTGACGAAAACAGTCCTGATTATGGAGCGTTGTATCTTGGTCCCGGTATATTCGCTATCGCATCTGAGAAGATCAACGGCGATTGGAATTGGCAAACGTTCGGTACAGGCAAAGGCTTTACAGCATCACTTGTGAGAACGGGTATACTTGAAGCTAGTCTTATTCGTATCAATTCTAGCACATCATTTGACCCTGGTTATGATCCGAGCACAAAGGAAACTCCTGAAGGAGCACAGGGAAAAGCAGATGCAGCACAAGTGAATGCAAAGTCCTATGCTGACAATCTTAAAACTGAAACGGATGCAGACATTGCGGATATCAATGATACGTTAGATGGTTTAGGTGACATTGTTGATGGTACTTTTGCAGATGGAATTATTGAGCAAGCAGAAGCATCGTCTATTGCTAAGTATCTCAATACACTTTCAACTGAGAAGGCTGACCTCGATTCCAGATATACCAACCTGAATGCTAATTCGTTACTGACTGGTACGCCTAAGACAAATCTAACATCAGCTAAGACAGCAACAGATACCTCTTACTCTAATCTGATTAGTGCGATTAATTCAGCAATTGCTGATGGGAAGACGACTCCAACTGAGAAATCAGATGTTGATACGAAGTTTGCTGACTATAAGTCCAAGATTGCTACTTTATCAACTCGATTTACTGAAGCGATAAATGCAATCGCAACTACAAGCGCAAACAATGCAGGACAAGCAGCAAAGGATGCTAGTGTTCTCAAGGGCACGAAGTACAATTCAGTCTATATGGATGCTAATGGTTTCCATATAGACAATGCTACTGGGGAAGTTGTTCGTATGGGGCAATTTGCAAATGGTCAATATGGTGTAATCACTTATCATACTGACGGCTCCACAACGGCTTTAACACCAGCAGGTTTAATCCGTAAGACAGCTACAGGAGAGATGCCATATAGCTACCTAACAGCAGCTGGGAGTGGCATTACTGGCACATCAGGTTCCTATTTTAATACCGCTACTGATAATGATGGTTCCAGTATTGCTGATGTGACAATATCTTTACCTACAGACTTTAAGGGCAAAGACTTTAAAGTTTTTCTCGCGCTGAAACTAGACTCTTTCTATACCCAAGAACTCAAACAAAATCCGAGTGCAGGTCTACGAGTTGCAAATCAAGCGCCTGCTGTGACATATCTCGAAGTAACAAATAAGAACACCATGAACGGAACATTTACTGTTAAAGGTTATGGCTCACTGTACAGATGGAATGTGATTTATACCGTGTCAGGTTCTACGGTAGTTCCGCAATATGGACTTCCGACTAGGTATGATTATGCTTTGGAATTTACATGGATAGCAATAGCTTAAATGAAAGGAGAGATGACGAATTGCCAGATATGCCAGAACAATATTATAAGACCATTACAGACATTCTTGTTAAAGTAGAAGGTCTATCAATTAAATTAGACGCCATAGCAAACTTGAATCACGAAATTAAGCAAGTCAGTCACAAAGTGAGCGAGATCAATGACATTACTGTACAGCATACTAAAGATCTGGAAAGCGCAAATAGACGGATTGGTACTATTGAGGACAATAACAAGTGGCTATGGCGTACTGTTGCTGGATTTGTGGTTGTGACAGTAGGTGCGGCGATTATAACCGCTATAAAGTTAGGAGGTTAATTATATGAGTAGTGATATGATTCTAAGTTTATCGGCTGTCGTAGCGGCTTATGTATCTATGGTCAAAGCATTCGGTATGCCTGTTAAATACGCTTCACTGGTAGCATTAGCGTTTGCAGCATTCTTTGTATTAACTCCTGGTACTTGGAGAGAGGCGGCTACAACCATATCCATAATCGGATTATCAGCTTCAGGACTATATGAAATTAATAAGAAAAAAAGTACAGGGGGAAGCAAGTGACGTTAGTTTATTATAGTCAAGAGGACAAGCGTTGGGCTAATAAAGGGTTTTTAGATGTTGTGAGTACATTTAACCCATTTTTCCTGCATGTGGTTAAATTAGAGGCTTTCTGCAATCCAGTTTTGGTCGAAGAATCAAGGAAGCAGCGAAGAAGCAACGCAAAGAAATTAACGCACTAATGGACGAATTATTCGAGCGAGGTAACCTATGACTTTGAAGAGAAAACGACTTAATTCGCGTCACCTCGGATTTCGTAAATTACTGACGGACCTTCACATTCACACGGTTATTATTGAGAGGACGAAAGTACTGGTCTTCCAGAATGTGAAGATGATCGGGAGCGGACGGATTGAAGCGTTCGAGAGGATTGTGGTCGATAACGGAGATCAAGAGGATATCGTATTTATGGGCGGAGAACGGTATTTTAAGAGAAATTGTATCTTTGTCTATGCAAAATAAATATTAACTAACAAGATCGTTCATATAATTGATATCATGGTTTTATTTAGGTAACTAATAAAGAGACCGTTCATGCCAAGCAATTCAGCTAAGAACGGTCTCTTGCTGTTAAATTTTAAGATGCCTGATTTTTATGTTTTCATGAAATAAATAATCATTGCAAATACATTAACAATCCATCGTCATTATTCTTTTTTAAATAATCTTCCATGAGCTGCTTAGTAATTTTTTTAGCATCTACTTCATTTTTGGCAGGTCCTGCTATAAAAGTTATGGAGTTCTGTTCTGCCACTCGAATTGTTACACTTTTAAAATCTTTACTAAAGAAGATACTGTTATAAAGATCATTCCAGTATGGTTTTGTACTCAGATCCTCAAAGTCCATAAGGGCAGACATATATCCCTGGTCTGTTTTATGGATTTTCATATTCAATTTTCTATTCTTATTTGGATCTTCTAAGCTACTATCTATGATACTAATAGCTCCTTTAAATCGTATTTCCCCAAATGCAGAATAATAGACACTTCCTTTAATTTCAACTGATACAGGAAGAGACTCTACTTCATTTTCTGGATACAATTGAAACTTTAGACCTTGTATGGAAGTAGAGATTTCTTTTGAGTGAGGTATTTTTACAACCTTCACCCCAATTAAAAGCAATACTAAAATAGCAATAAGAATAATTAATACTTTGTTTTGTTTCTTCATTATATTCCTCCATATTCCCTAAAAATAACAAGAAATACAATGCTCACAATATGTGAGCATTGTATTTCTTTGTTAATATTAAGAAGTGATAATTTGACTTGGCAGTCCAGGAGTTAACATTTCTGCTTTTGCAGTTTTTCCTGCTGGAGAGGTAAATACTGCATTTTTCGCATAAGAAGTTCCTTTAGAAAGATTCAAGTAATTGTCGACCGCTTTTGAGCTACTTGCATAATCTGTGGCATATACCGAATAGTCCGTGGCTTTACTAGCTGCAGTTACAGGTTTTGCTTGTGAAGTTCCCTCATTTGCAATACCTGCAGCCATATGAGTAGCTGACATTTCATACATACTACTAACATAACTTAGACTTTGATATGTATCAGATTTCCCTGCATCTTTAACATAAGAGAAAACCGCCGTTGTGAGTGCCCTATAAGTTACATAATAGGAATTCATTGCAATGAATTGTGAACCGTCTGGAATATTAACAAACATTTCGTACGGTAAAATATTTACTACTGGTATTAAAGAAGTTGCAGCGCCAATCAATTTTTCGGCATAGACCTTAAATAAGTTTTGTGCGAGATTAACTTGTTCTTTACCAGTGTTAAGAATATAAAGCGTATCATTACTTTTAAATAGGTTAGTATTATAACCTACCCCTTGTGCGTACACTTCTTGAATGTCATACGATTTACCACTTCTAGTATGTGTATATCGAATCTCATACCATTTAACATTAGAATTACTTCCTGGTACAACAATTCGAGGCGAAACTCCTTGGGGTTCATTTCCAGTTATGGATTGAACCTCGGTTGAAGTTAGCTCTCTAGCTCCCAGATCTTTAAGGTGCTGACTTAATGCTTCCTCTGTCTCAGCAACATTACCAATATTACTGATTGAATAATCCGCTATTAGATTACTATTGGTGTTAGCGAGTTCGTTTAATTTGAGTCTAGTTAATTTACCCATAGTCTGAATAATTTCTTCTTTTTGTTCTGGACTAATAGAATCATAACCTTGATCCTCACTACTTGCAAATACTGTTGTTGAAAATAGTAATGTAAAAATAATTACAGCGCCTAGTATTTTTTTTATCATATTTTTCACAACGCTCTCTTCTATATTATTTTCTTAAACCTATAAAACTGAAAGCTACTTCCTGGCCTCCGAACTCCTGATGTCCAACCACATCCTTAATAACCAAATTTTGCAACAAAATTAATATTAAATGCCAAAACGAACTTAATCAAGTATGAATTTGTAAATAAATTGAATTAAATATTGCTTTGATATGACTTAATTTTAGGCCGCAATCATAATTAGAGATTACCGCAACTATCATTGCGGTAATCTACTAATATAAACTAGCATAATATCTATAAAAGTTAACTTGTTGTTTACTTACCGCAACTAACATTGTTGGATTCCGCAATAATGATTACGGAGCGAAATTTTATGAAATTCTTTCTCTAATCTGGTAATGGAACACATGTTCGTATATAATAAGCGTGAGGTGATTTGCTTATATGAACGCGAACAGTAAAAAGCTCTACGGAAACGGACGGTGGGAAGCCTCGCGTATTATGCTTCCTGAACACCCCGAACAGTACCTGCAGTTAATGGAGCGTGATCGCATTAAAGCAACCGGACTCAAACCGGAGCGTCCGCCAGCTTCACGCGATGAACTCCAGTTAATGCACGACTACGTATTATTACCGATGGCACGCACTATTGCCGAAAAGAACCGCCATCTACTCGAAGAAAAAGGCCGCACGCTGAAACCGCTTTTCGTTAAAGCAACGAACATCTGTTTAGCGAATATGCAACTTGATATAGAACAAATCGCGATAACGCTCAAGCGCTTGAATATAACTGTATATCCCAGCGAAAGCGTTGACGGCGTTGCATTCTACGCCTATACCTGCCGCGGGCACGAAGGTGCATTCGCAATAACGCGCGAGTACGTCCGAACTAGTATCGGAACGATGATCGCGCGTTACATTGACGGTGTATTTTCAGTGAACGAGGCTTAGTCGGTCACGCCACGTAGACGCTGCGGTAAATGGCTCGCTCGTTACGGATACGACCGGGCCAGGCGCCGTATCACGCTTATACTGAGCCGCGCTCTCTCGTTATGTATCTGAGCACCGCCTATCTACGCGCCAGTTTTGGTAATTGGTACAGCGTCGTTTCGTAGGGCTGATCGCGGCGAAGATCGAGCGGCCAATCGGACCTGTGTTCCAGAAGGAAGTAAAACAAATATTGGATTATCAGTAAGGGGAAGACGAGTTGGAACTTGATCCAGAGAATTAATTAACATATGTCTCCAGCATGGGGAGCAGCGAAAGCTAAGAACGCTAAGGTTGGTATGGATAAGGCACGTGAACACGCTAACGCTTTGCGTGTAGCGGCTGGATTACCTAAACAATAGGCACAGTGTCTTTCTTTTCACTCTTATTTGATATAACTTTCATGATATTAGCTAATGCATAAGATCACATCAATAATAGGAGATTAGGACTTCAAATTAATTGAAGTCCTTTTTTTATGTTGTTCATACATCAAAACTTAAATCCGTCATTCTCCATCTGATTCATCTTTTTTAACCACACTGCCACATTCTCATCTAGTATTTCCTGTTGCGACCACTCAATAAAGTTCCACTCAATGACTCTAATTTTCTGGTTATCTCCTACACCGGGGATATAAGTTGTCAAAACTCCGATGTCTCTAATAATCTTCCTGAGGATGACGTTGGTTAAATTGTTAAGGTCGATGTCCTGCATATATTTTATAAACTGGCTATATTTACGCTTAATCTCTCCGATTTCAGTGTCAACGTTAACTAGGCGTAGGCGTTCACTTTGCAATTTAGATAGCTCGTCTCTAATTTTAGTGCGCTGTTCTCCATATTCATCATCGGTTATTATATTTTTGCTGAGCAGCCTTAATAAAGACGATTCGTCCTGAGTCAATTCGCTAATCGTATCGTCAATCTGAGTAATCCTCTCGGTAATATCATCCTTTTCGAATCTGGCTTCAATTAGCATATTTAAATACGATTCGTGTTTCTCTAAGTCTTCTCTGTGTTCTCTGATTTCTGATATGACCCATTCAAGTAATTCCGATTGAACTTGTGTGTTTCGATATTCACATTTCCTACTCCCATACTCCTCAGCGTTTCTACACATGTAATAGTGATGAGCTACAACTGTTTCTCCATTAATTTTCCTATTTGCTTTTTTATATCTAAACATACCTCCACAGTTTACACATCTAATCAAATTGCTGAACAGATGGGCAGATGAATATCGTGTGCCGTTGCGGTTAGCAGTAGTTCTAACCTTCTTTCTCGATACGTTCCCTAGTTCGTCTGTTGTTTCAACAGTGTCATAGACAAATGTATCAAATATGCCACCACGTTCACGCTTTATATGTTGTGCCTGTTCAAAAGTTTCATCGTCAATGACGCGCAACTGTTCGTCATGGTATATTATTTGTTCCTTTTCGGGTATCCGCTCAATTTGACCTGTCTTAATATCTTTTTTTCGCGTCCTATGGAGCCTGACAGACCCACGATAAATTTCATTAGATAAAATATTGCTCAATAGTTTCTTTTCCCATAGTCCACCCTTTTGTGTAGCATGATTATTAAGTGTCAAATATCCCGCAATTTTATTCAGGCCAAAACCTTCATCGACGAATAGCCGAAATATGTCTCTGATTGTTCGTGCTTGTTCCTCATTAATAACTAAATGACCTTTCTTTTCTGTCGAGTAATCGTATCCAAATGGTCTATGTCCAGACCAAATACCACGACGAGCTGCCTCTTTTTTTGCCCATTGAACACTATCAGACTTTGCTCTCGACTCTTCCTCAGCGAGTGAGCCAAATATTTGTAGCTTGACATTATCTGCTTCATTCATTGTATTTACTTTGATATCTTCAAACCAAACGCCGACTCCCAGTAACTTTAGTTTTTCAATATTTACAAGTATTTCCTTCAGATTACGTCCAAAACGTGATATGGACTTCGTGAGGATTGTGTCAAAATACCCCGCCTTTGCATCTTTCATCATTTTTTGGAAAGCGCGTCTGTGTTTGGCTGACTTTACTCCGCTAAATCCTTCATCAATATAACCTTGATAAGACTCGTCTTGACCGTTCCTGCGGCAGAATATACCTGTCTCTGATAGAGTGTATTTCATATCATTCGCGTACTTAACAAGGCCGCTAACTTGATTAATGATTGAATTGGTTTGCATCTCTGTATCGGTGCTACAGCGAGCATAAAAAGTACATTTCTTCATTAGGAGACCTCCATAAGAATCTATAAGCATATTTTAACATTTAATTACCCTTTTAGTATATATGCTGCAGGCCATGAACACGGGCCATGCGGGAAGCATGTCAACCGGACATAGTAACGGTCCAAGGGATATGATGTCCCGGCTTGAAACGATGGTAATGAGCGCGGCGGAAATGCCGGTTCAGGTTATTCGTAATCAAATCGCATCGGCGCTGGACATTGTTATTCATCTGTCTCGTTTCAGAGACCGATCCCGGCGAGTGACGGACATTTGCGAAGTCGTGGGGATGGAAGAGGGAGAGATTGTTGTCCGGCCACTCTTCCAATTCGAGGAGCGGGGAGAGGAAGACGGGAAAGTAGTCGGTACGCTTATTCGTACGGAGTATAAGCTTCAGCATACAGATAAGCTGAGAATGGCCGGGATTCGGCTTGTTGAGGAGGATGCGGTATGCCTGTAATCCGGACGACTCCTCTGGCTGCAAAATTACGCGCAGCACTTGAATGGTGCGGGTGGGATTCCTCATTCCGATCCGGCCGCGCTGGCCGTGCCGGGAATCAACCCGGCTCGTCAAGTACGGTTAAGGAGCTGCAGGATTATAACCGGTACCGGTTGTCTTATGGGCAGTTTGTCGGTTCGGCTGCGGCCGGTTTCATGATCGTTTTTGCCGCGGTTTATCTCATTTATCATTCGTTTGCCGTATCCTGTTTGCTTGCGGCGGCGGGGCTAGCTGCACCAAGACTGTACAAATCCTCCTTGCTTGTCCGGCGGAAAGAGCGGCTGCAGCTGCAATTCAAAGAAGCGTTATATTCGCTTGCTTCCTCTCTTGCGGCGGGAAAATCGGTTGAGAATGCTTTCCTTGCGACAATTGATGATTTGAAGCTGCTTTACCCGGATCCGAACACGGAACTGCTGGTAGAGTTCCAGATTATCAAGCACCGCCTGGATAATGCCGAACCGCTTGAGCAGGCACTGCGGAGCTTGGCGAAGCGTGCCCATCTGGACGATATTACGCAATTTGCGGATGTATTTGCGGTGTGCAAACGATCCGGCGGGGATCTGGTCGAAGTGATGAAACGGACTTCTCAGACGATCGGGGAGAAGCTGGAGGTTAAACAGGAAATCTCTGTTCTGCTTGCGCAGAAGCGTTTTGAAGCCAGAATCATGATGGTTGTTCCTTTTGCTTTTCTTGGCTTTCTAAGCGCTTTTGCCCCTGATTATATGAAGCCGTTATACGGAGGCGCCGGTTATGCTCTGCTGACGATTGGCCTAACCGTGCTTGCGTTTTGTTTCTGGCTGATTCATCGCATTATGCAAATACGCGTTTAGGAGGCGTGAAATGGCTGTTCTTGTACTGCTGCTGGCTGTTGTTTGGCTTCTGCTGATAGGCAGAGCCGGACTGACGCAGCTTGCGAAGAAAGGAAAGCCGGATTGGAAGGGGCTAATCATTATCAAGCCTTTTGACCGGCTGCTTGAACGCTGCAAGCTGTACGAGCATTTGCAGCTTCCGCTCAGCAGCTATCATTCGAAGCAAATACTGCTGAAGGGAACAGACTGGCAGCTCAATCAGACGAAGCGGCATATTGCAGAAACCGCTGGATATGGTTATGCCGTACTGACGGGCTGTACGCTTCTCGCTGTTTTGGCTAAGGAACCGCTTCTCATTGGAATGGGAGCGCTGCTTGGATTGCTGCTTCCCGTACGGCCCTTTATGGAAGCAGGGCGGCTGGTCGAGAGGAGAAAGCAGGCCATTATCTCCGAGCTGCCGGAGGCGCTAAGCAAGCTGATGCTGCTTGTGGGTGCAGGAGAGCCCGTGCTGCAGGCTTTCTCCCGTTGCTTGGAAGGAAAGGATTCGGCTGCCCAGCCTTTATACAAGGAGTGGGAGCGGGTTGTTATTGCGCTGAGGAACGGCGAGTCCTTCAGTACGGCAATCGAGCGGTTTAACCGGGGCTGCGCCATGCAGGAGGTATCCATATTTACCACGGTGATGCTTCTTAATTACCGCAGGGGCGGCGATCAGTTTGTCCTTGCATTACGCGAAATCTCCTATTCCCTGTGGGAGAAACGCAAGGCCGTTGCCCGATCCCGCGGGGAAGAGGCGTCGTCCAAGCTCGTATTTCCGCTGGTAGGGATATTGCTTGTGTTAATGGTATTTGTTGCAGCTCCGGCGATGCTGCTCATGTCTTGATTTTATTTTTACTAATAGAGAGGATGTTTACTATGTTGAAAAAAGCAGGCAAGGCGGTTCGTTCATTCTGGCGTTCGGAGAGCGGTCTCGGCACGCTCGAGATTATTTTGATCATTGCGGTGGTTATCATTATAGCTCTTCTGTTTAAAGACTGGATTATTAGTCTTATCGAAAGATTAACGAGCAAAGCCGATGATGAAGCCGATAAAATCTTCTCCAACTAACGGACGCAAATGCGCTTGGCTGCAATGGCTCCGGCATTCAGAAGGAAGCTTTACGCTGGAATCAACGTTAGTGTTCCCTATCATTTTTCTGCTGATATTAATGTTCTTGTTATTGAGCATGTATATCTATCAAAAAGTTGTTCTCTACTACTCGGCTACCGAGACGGCTGAACGTGCGTCGTTCAGCTGGGACAACAGCCATCGGAACGCCCGTAACGGGATGCTGACAACGGGTCAATATGACGGCTTGTACTGGCGGGTCAGCGGAGATTATATGCTAGGCTCCTTGTTTGGGATGACGTCGGATCAGACGGATGTCACTTTGGAGCTCCCCGGTCCATTGAGTGAAGAAGAGAAACTTGAGCTGGCAGGAACGAAGCTGCGCCGGGCATCCAACTGGCTGACAGGCGATGCGGGCTTGCCCTTTCAAGGGAATATCGCATATGCAAACAGCCTGATGAAGCGGGAAGTAGCCGTAAAGCTTAAGCAGCCCGTATCCCTTGCCCCGCTTGAGCTGACGCTTGGGCTGTCCGAGCCTAAGACCGCCGCATCGGCGAGTATTGTTGATCCGGTTCAATTTATCAGGGATGTGGATATGCTCCGGTATTATACCGCCAAATTTAATAATGGAACGTCGAAGCAGCAAGCCGCAAAAGCTCTTACGGCTTACAGCGGCGGCGGGAAAGCAGGCAAGCCGTGAACAAGAATGCTGCTTCACAAGGCTCCATAACGATATTTTCCGCCGTTGTATTGTCCGGGCTGCTTCTGTTCTCTGCGGTTCTGATCGATTATGCAAGAATGGCTGTTCTGCATAAGGTGACCGAGGATGCCGCCAGATCGGGCGTCCGGTCAACGCTTTCCGCTTATGATGAGAGGCTGTATGAACGATATGGGCTGTTTGGCCGGGGCGGTACGGATAGCAATGAGATCTTTGAACAGACGGTGAAAGCGAATCTGGGCCAAGGGGCAAGGCATCAGGACACCTTCAAGCTGGTGCAGGCGGAGCTGGAATCGGCACATGCGGATAATGCCGAGGTACTGGGCAAGCATGAGGTGTTTGCACGGCAGGTGCTGGAGGAAATGAAGTATAAAGCTCCTATTGATTTTACACTGGAGCTGGCATCAAAGTTCGCGCCGCTCTCCGGGGCCATGAAGGAAGCAACCGTTACGGTTAATATGCTGGAAGAATTAAGGAAGCTGTACGATAAGCGGGAGGAAAAGCTGACTGCTGCGCTGCAGCTGCAGCGGCAGGCAGCGGAGACCGTTGGCGGCATTGCCGGACTTATTCCGACTAAAGCGCTGGAGCTGGCAACTGGAACCCAGCATGCGGCAAGGCTCGCCGGAGATTACGCCCAGTATGCCAATTGGGTGATGACGGACCAGCGACTGGCTGAGCAGGGGAAGAAAGCAAAGTATTCAGACGAAATCGAGGAATATGAACAAAAAGCAAGAGGTTGGATGGATGAGATGTCCCGTGAGCTTTCCGCGGCGAAGAAGCAGCATGATAAGCTGCAGCTGGATGCTGTCAAATCAATTGAAGCGGCCAAGCAGCTAAATGCAGAGATGCAGCGTATCAAGCAGGAGGCTGCTAATGCTACTTCCAACAGCGGATATGACCGGGTAACCGGCAAAAATATTGCCGGTGATGAAGCCAATTCTATAGTTGCCGCGCCTCAGAACGATATACAGGAGATTCGGAAGCTGGCAGACGAGCTTATTTTGCCGGACAGCTGGTTTACGGACTATAGCCGGGAGATTGCGGATCAGGCTTCCGTGTTTGCGTCGCTGCAAATGGAAGCGGGAGGCTTTATCGCGAATCTGACAGCCGGTCTTGCTGCTCCCACTATAGCCAATGAACAGATTAAAGAAGGTGCTGTTAATCTGCGCATTGCTTATGAGCAATACGAAGGGGCTTATGTTCGGCAAGGCTCCAGCCTGGATGCGCGGGAGCAGAAGCTGACGGATAAAGAATTAAAGAAAGAACGTCAGGCACAAGAGGCAAAAGCAGGGGAATTATGGTCGCAGGCCCGCCGCCTGCTGCACGGCATGACTTCGGTTCCTCAGACGGAGGAGCATCTTCAGGTGATTCAGGATATAGAGAAACGGTATAAAAATAACCTCTTGTTTAATCAGGAGGCAGCAGAGGCGGTAGCAGAAGGCCTTTCCTTCGCGGAGGATGCTCATGAGGAAGCGGAGGAGGCAACTTCCGCCATGAGCGGGTTGTTTGGCGGCATTGCAGATATGCTCGAACAAACAAGGGACTCCGTTTATTTATCGGAGTATGCAATGTCGCATTATGCAGCGTTTGCTCCGCAAAATCTAAGGGCCCTGCTTACGAGCGGCAATACGAATGAGCTTGCTCATTCCATTGCGTTCAGCAATCAAGAGGCGGAGTATGTCATATACGGGTTTCATAGTCCAACGGCGAATTTGGCCGCTGCCTATGGCGAATTAATTGGTGTTAGGATGGCAGTGCGAACAATGGAAGGGCTATCGGCCTGCAGGGCTGCTGCCCATCCTCTGTTAATCTTGTCATGCTCGGTTGTCTATGGCCTGGAGAAAACGATGGAGGACATGGCGGCGTTCACCGAGCGGGGAGCGGCCCCGCTATCCAAATATATAAACGCGGATGTTACTTATACGGATTATTTGCGGTTGTTCATGCTGGTACACGGAGATGCAAAACGTTCCTCCACATTAGCCCGGATGATCGCTGTTATTGAGCATAATGGCGGGGTTACGCTATCCAAGGTCCCGTCGGCCTTGACCGGAGAAGTTCAGGCCTCTGCCAAGCTGTGGTTTTTACCAGGCGTAATGGATATCATACAGCATTTTGGATCCTTGCAAGGAAAGGTTGTTGGCGGCAGGTATGAAACTACTCAGACGATTGGCTGGTCTTATTAGCAAACGGCGGAGAATAACCGGCAGCGAGAACGGCAGCATTGTGCTGGAGGCAGCTCTTGTTATGCCGTTGCTTCTTATTGTCCTGCTGCTGTTTATTATCATGATCCGCTTATGCGCCGTACAGATGGCCCTTCAATCAACCGCTTCCCAGACGGTCAGGCAAATCGCTGCCCATATTCGTCCCGCCGATCTTGCCTTTCAGAAAGCCTCCTCATCGATTCCTGATCTGGGCTCATTTGGCCTGCCGCTGCCGGATTGGGAAGGAGCTATTGCGAAGGAAGCAGCCGGGTGGCTTCCTGCACCCGCAGGAACATTGGCTTCTGCCGCGCTTGAAGGCAACTGGCAGCCGGTAACCGACGTGGCGGCAACCGAGCTTGGGCGTACAGCGGTTGAGCCGCTGCTTCAGCAATTTGCGGACGAGGCCGTGCTGCAGAAGGAGCATTTGAGCTTGTCGCATCTGTCACTTCCCGATTTGAAGGAGAAGAAACAGCCTTATTTGACGATTGAAGCCGAATATGAGTTTCCGATGTCCTTGCCTTTTATTAACAAGAAAATTGTACTAAGGGAGCAAGCAACCGAGCGGGTATGGGTCAGCGATGCCGCACCTGCAAAGGAAGGATCGTCCGAGACGGATATCACGCCAATTCAGATTGTTTCCATTCAGCCGGTTCCCCTGCATCCCGGGAACAAAGCAACGGTCACGGCTTTAACCTCGCCTGGCACAGCAGCGTCTCTCACCGTGAATTATAAGAGCGGCACAAGTGTTGCGAAGCATCTCGGCAGTGCAACCGCGGATGCGAACGGTTATGTTAAGTGGACGTGGCTCGTATCCGGCAATACGACACCGGGGACTTGGGAATTAACGGCAACCTCGGCGTCAGGCGAAACGGTATCCATGCATTTTAATGTGACCAAGAAGGAGGATTCCGCATCATGACCATACAGTTGTCGGCTGCAGCCATGCTGTTATTAGCCGCTTTATATACCGATTTGAAATCAATGACCATTCCTAATCTGCTTACCGTTCCTTTCCTTGCCGGCGGATGCTTATATGCCTTGATCACCGGCGGAGGTCATGATCTCCTGCTTGCTCTCGGCGGAGCAGCCGCGGGCTTCCTGCCGCTGCTTGTCCTTCATATGGCCAAGGGAATTGGCGCGGGAGACGTAAAGCTGTTTGCTGCGCTCGGAGCCTGGATTGGCGCGATGGCCGTCCTTCAATTAATGATGTATGCCATCTTGTATGCGGGTCTGGTAGGTCTGGTGCTGCTTCTCTTTAACCGGCCGTTTGCGAGACGGATGTCGGCTGGAATGTTTGCTTTCTTTTCCTTGCGGTTCGGCGGTCGTGAAGGAGCGTCGTCATGGCTGGCTTGGGCGAAGAACGGACGCACCTTTCCGTTTATGCTGGCCGTAGCACCGGGGGCAGTAACCTTATGGATGATAACAGCTTAATGAAAAGGGGGAGCCTTCATGAGACAACCGTTCAGGATTGATTTTTCCATGAACCGAGGTCATGAAATGATCGTTGACCGGAAAGACGGCATTCGTAGAGATGAACTGGATGACCTTGAACTGCAGATGCTGCAGTCGGGAAAAATCCCTCATCTCTTACCGGTGGAATGGCTGGAGATCGATGGACGAGTCACCTTCCGGTATGCCTTGGCAGGACGCAAAATGCTGCTGCACCGCCTGCAGGTTCAGCCGCTTGCGATGGAGCAATTTTATACGTTATTGCTTGGCGTTGTGGAAGCCTTTGAGGAGTGCAAGCATTATATGCTGCGACCCGAAGGCTGCCTGCTCGAGGATCAATATTTATTTGTAGGCGAGCAGCTTAACGATATTGCCGTTGCCTATGTGCCTTTGAAAGAGGGGCAGCATGACGGCGTGACTGGATCCGGGGACCTGCTCTCGCTTGTTGTCCGTTGGACAGCCTACATTCAAGACATAGACGGTGCGGGTCTTCAACGCATTTTGCAACCCCTTAACGGCAGCAAATGGCCGCTCGCCGAGCTAAGGTCCGTTTTGCTTGGACTGATTGGCGATGCATTTATTCAAACCACTCCAAAGCAGGTCGCCGAACGCGTTCCTCTTATTTTTCCTGATGCTCCCGTGGCAAGGGAACCGGAGATCATGGAACCAAAATCTATGATATCAAGAACAAGCTATGAGCCTATACCGCAGGCAAATTCTTCAAAAGCAGCATCTATGGCCCAAGAAATCCCGCTTGTCGAGATGGAGGAACAGGATCCGGAGACGGCAAACAAAAAAATATGGCTTACGGCAGCGGTTGTGGTCATAGCCGTTGCCTGCGTATGGAAATACATTTATTTGTCTTCTCATTCCCAAAGTAGCTTGTATATCAGCTTAGGTCTAACCCTTATGGGGATGGCGGCTCTTTATTTGGTATTGGCGCGCAGGCTTCCAGCCGGGCTTCTGGCCAAAGAAGTCAGCGACGATGAAGACGAGGAGTTTGTTCCGGAATCGCAGCCTCTTGGCATGTGGCCCCGTTATGAGGATGAAGTACAAAAGGAGATGATGGAGCCGGCTGCTCGAGCAAAACTTGTTCGTCGTCAGGAAACGGAGCTGTACGCCTATGCAGGGAATACTGCCGATCTTCGAAGCAAGCAGGCGATATCAGCCGAATCTGAAGCCACGGTGCTGCTGGCGGAGCGGGATATGGAGCCGGGCAAGAGGACAGAACTGGCTTTATACCGGGAATGGGCGGGAGGCGGCTCCTGGATCGAGTGGCGGGATGAGAAATTTACGATTGGCCGATTAGGCGAGCAGGTGAGTTATGAGGAAGAAGCGCATGGCATTTCAAGGCTTCACTTGGAACTGGAGAAGGACGGCGGTTCTTATTTGGTAAAGGATCTGGGGTCCCGGAATGGCAGCATGCTTAACGGAGAGGCGATGATTCCATATAAGTCTTATCCGTTTGTTCAAGGAGATATTATACAGCTGGCCGGGATGAACGGGCCTAAATACGAGCTGAAGACGAGAGGTTAACTCCCGTCTTCAGCTTTTTTCTGGCCAATTTGGTTCATTGCACTTTCAATAGTTGGGTACTTGAAGGTAAATCCATGCTCCAAGGCTTTGCGCGGCAAGGCGCGTTGTCCTTCGAGGAGCAGGGACGACATTTCCCCAAGCAAGGCTTTCATGAGAAAAGCAGGGGCAGGCAGCCAGTGCGGCCGGCCAATCGCTTTGCCAAGAGCCCGTCCGAACTGATCATTGGTCACGGGCTCGGGAGCCGAACCGTTAACCGGTCCTTGCATGTCAGGGTTGTCGATGCAAAACAGTATAAGCCTTACTATGTCCTCCAGATGGATCCATGAGAGCCATTGAGAGCCGCTTCCAAGCCGGCCTCCCGCAAACAACCGGTGAGGCAGCGCCATGAGAGGAAACGCGCCGCCGGTCCGATTCAGCACAACGCCTACCCGGAGCTTAACAAGCCGCTTTACCGGTATCGTATCCGCGGCCTTTTCCCAATGCTCCACAACGCCGGATAAGAAATCGGTAACCTTCAGCGGACTATCCTCATCAAAAGTAGCGGAGAGCGAGCTGCCGTACGCAGAAATGCCGGAGGCATTAATGACCGCCTCCGGCTTCTGTTTCAAACCTTCTATAAGCGTTGCGATGCGTGCCGCAGCATCGGTCCGGGACTTGAGAACGCGTTGCTTGGCTGCGGCTGTCCACCTCTGGTTGATGCTTTCGCCGGCAAGGTTCACGATGACGTCCACACCTTCCAGCCGGTCAGGCGATGCGGCAAGCTCATCCCATGTTGCATGGTGGAGTCTGCCGCTTTCTGATGAGGAATGTCTTGATATAACCCAGACTTCATCTCCCCGCTCAAGAAGAGCTTTCACCAGTGCCCGGCCGACAAAGCCGGTTCCTCCCGTTACTGCAACACGCATCATTCATCCGTCCTTCAATTAGGATTTGGCTTCAAGCTTCTTCAGGAAGTACTGCGTCACGTCTCCGCTGACCTTCTCGGTATACTCGAATTGAACCTTCGTGTCTGCCGGGATGCTGTTAATCTCATCCGTTAAGTCCTCCGTGAATTGCAGAACCATTGGGCCTTCCGGCAAGTCGATTTCGACCGAGGTTGTATCGGCTTGTCCGACAAAGACGCCTTCGCTTGTCTTAACGGCGCTGTCTTCCGGTGCTGTGCTTGCTTCCGTATCCGGCGATGCGTTTTCCGGATCTATTACGCCGTTGTTTCCTTCAGCATTACCCGTACTGTTATCCGATGTATTATTGCCGGTTGTTTCCGGTGAGGCGTTAGCCGGTTGTTCAACCGACGAGCCTTGCTCGTTATTCGAATTCGCTTTGTCCGAGCCGCATGCAGATGCGGTCATCATAACGGCGAGTAATACGGCGCTGGCCGCGATTAAGCTGCTCTTCTTTTTAGATTTCATAGTTGTCATGGGAGCACCTCCTAAAAGAATTGTGAAGCTTCTTAAGCGCTAGCTTAAGAAAGTGAAGCAATTCTGCTTCGAAAGCATAGGCTTAGAATTGTGAAGCTTCTTAAGCGCTAGCTTAAGAAAGTGAAGCAATTCTGCTTCGAAAGCATAGGCTTAGAATTGTGAAGCTTCTTATAGCGCTAGCTTAAGATAGTGAAGCAATTCTGCTTCGAAAGCATAGGCTTAGAATTGTGAAGCTTCTTAAGCTCTAGCTTAAGATAGTGAAGCAATTCTGCTACATAAGCATGTACCTATGCTTATATAAACGAAATAATCTGTTTAAGGTTCCAATAGATTTGTACACACTATTGCTATGGATAAAACAATAGGCTGCCCTCAAAATGCAGCAGCCCGTTGCTCTTCTAGTTTATTTATTGAGCAAATGCCTATAGGGAGCGTAGTCGATCTCCTTGCGTTCCAGGAAGGAAACAAGGCTTCGATAGTCACGCTTTGGCGTTGCGCGTATGTATCCTTCGATGCAGTGGTCCCGCGTTACTTCAGAAGCTCCGTTATCGATGGCGACCTGACCGATCTTCGCTGCAATCGAGTGCTTGGCGATATCCCGGAACGCGGACGGAACGGGGGAGACCAGCTCGTCCAGAAAACTTTTCGATTCGTCGGTCCACATGCTGCGGCTCCGTTCGACCCAATAGTTTTGCCAGTCCAGCTTCGACTTGCCGTCACGCTGAGGCAGCACCTTCAAAAATTTGCGGAACATGAAGAAACCGCCGATGGCCATAGCGCCGACCATAACGACCGCCCAGAAAACAATGAAAAACATAAACCAATCGGGAGCTGATTTCATACTGTACCTTCACCTCAGGAAGAATTATACCGTATTCCTAGATTTATTTCGACATTCCTTGTAAAATAAGGGTTGATCAACCGAAAGGGGCGTTTATTAGATGTTAAAAATCGGTTCCCATGTATCATTTTCGGACAAGGGGCTGCTTACCGCGGCCAAAGAAGCTGTATCCTACGGTTCAAGCTCGTTTATGATTTATACCGGCGCACCGCAGAATACCCGGAGAAAGCCAATCGAAACTTTATATATTGAAGAGGGCAAAGCCATGATGGACAAGGCCGGCATCAATGAGATTGTCGTGCACGCGCCATACATTATCAACCTTGGCTCCTATAAGGAAGACACGTTTGAGCTCGCTGTCCGCTTCCTGCAGGAGGAAATCCGCCGTACCGATTATATCGGGGTGCGGAATATCGTACTGCATCCGGGCGCTTATACGGACAAGGATGCCGAGTACGGCATCGCGCGTATTGCAGAGGGCCTGAATGAAGTGCTTGAAGGCACCAAAGACACGAACGTGAACATCGCTCTTGAGACGATGGCCGGCAAAGGAACGGAAATCGGGCGCAGCTTCGAGGAGATTGCGTCGATAATTGATAAAGTACAGAATAATGAACGTTTGACCGTGTGCATGGACACCTGCCATATGCATGATGCCGGTTATGACCTCATTAATGACCTGGACGGCGTGCTCCATAAGTTCGACCAAATCGTTGGACTCAACCGCGTAGCGGTAGTCCATGTCAATGACAGCAAGAATCCTGCCGGAGCAGGCAAAGACCGTCATGCTCCAGTTGGCGCAGGCTGGCTCGGACATGAGGCGATTCAGAGAATCGTACATCACGAGGCGCTTGCGGGCCGTCCGTTTATTCTGGAGACACCATGGATTGGCAAGGACGACAAGAAGCAGTTCCCGATGTACGAAGCTGAGATTGCACTGCTCCGCGGTGATGCGATGGATCGCTTCGGCGAGTCGTTCTTCGACCACGTAGAACGTCTGCATCATTTCTACGGCAAGCAAGAGATCGATCCGCGCGCTTTTGTGCTGTCGACTTGGGATGTGCTCAAGAATGATGCCAAGGCGAAAAAAGCGGATCCGCGCGAGCCGATGGAGCGTCTGTTCGATCTGCTGTCGGAAAGCGATGCGCTCCCGGGCGAGTTGACCGAGGAGCAAATCAACCAACGGATTACGGCATGGTTCGCCGGCAAGCAATTGCTCAAAACGGTGTAATGATGCTTTAAGATAACCATTGTAAAAGGAAGGAAGTTTTAACGTTTATGTCTTCATCAACTACGGAGTCGCGCAGCGGACGCGCGCGCATGCTGATCTCGTGCCCGGACAGACCGGGTATCGTAGCGGCGGTTTCGCATTTCTTGTACGAGCATGGTGCGAACATTGTACAATCGGACCAATATACGATGGATCCGGAAGGCGGCATGTTCTTTATCCGCTTTGAGTTTGATTTGAATGATATGGACAAGGAATTGCCTATTCTAGTAGAGGATTTCGCCCGCGTGGCGGACCGCTTCGATATGAAATGGCATACGTTCCGCGCGAGTCGCAAGAAGCGCCTTGCGATCTTTGTCTCCAAGGAAGACCATTGCTTGATGGAGCTCCTGTGGCAGTGGAAAGCCGGCGATCTGGACGCGGATATCGCGATGGTTGTAAGCAACCATCCGGACATGAAGGAAATGGTTGAGTCATTTGGCATTCCATACCATCATATTCCGGTTACTCCGGACACGAAGGCGGAAGCGGAGCGCAAGCAGATGGAAGTGGTTGCGGACAAAGCGGATCTGATCGTCCTTGCCCGTTACATGCAGATCATCTCGCCGAAATTCATCGAGCAGTTCCCGAACCGAATTATCAATATCCACCATTCCTTCCTTCCGGCCTTTGTTGGCGGCAAGCCTTATGCACAAGCTTATAATCGTGGTGTTAAAATCATCGGTGCTACGGCACATTATGTAACGGAGGAACTTGACGGCGGTCCGATTATCGAACAGGACGTTCAGCGCGTCAGCCACCGAGACAATGTAGAGGAATTGAAACGAATCGGCCGTACAATTGAGCGCGTCGTCCTTGCGCGTGCTGTGAAATGGCATACGGAAGACCGCATTATTGTGCATCAGAACAAAACCGTCGTTTTCAATTAATCGAATAAATGCTCTCGTCTTTCACTATTTTAAGGATGGCAAACGAGTTTTCGGAATGGTACAATATTCAAAGCCTTTGCGCTACAACTCGCGCTATATCTAGAAATATAGAGAGACACAGAGCAATTTTAAACAGGAATTAGGAGGAAGTAAGAAATGACAGTTACACAAAAATCGATTGAACAGCTTTCGATCGACACGATCCGTACGCTGGCAATCGACTCCATCGAGAAAGCAAAATCCGGACATCCAGGCATGCCAATGGGCGCAGCTCCAATGGGCTACCAACTGTTCGCGAAAAACATGACGCATAATCCGTCGAACCCGACTTGGATTAACCGTGACCGTTTCGTACTGTCCGCAGGACATGGTTCGATGCTGCTGTATAGCTTGCTTCACCTGAGCGGTTATGATCTTCCTCTGGAAGAGCTGCAAAACTTCCGCCAATGGGGCTCCTTGACTCCAGGTCACCCGGAATTCGGCCACACAGCCGGCGTTGACGCAACAACAGGTCCGCTTGGACAAGGCGTTGCAATGGCAGTAGGCATGGCGATGGCTGAGGCTCATCTGGCAGCTACTTATAACAAAGAAGGCTTTAACGTTGTTAACCACTACACATACTCCATTTGCGGCGACGGCGACCTTATGGAAGGCATCTCCCATGAAGCAGCTTCCTTCGCAGGCCACTTGAAGCTTGGCAAATTGGTTGTTCTGTATGATTCGAACGATATTTCCCTTGACGGCGCTCTTGACTTGTCCTACTCCGAAAGCGTTCAAAAGCGTTTTGAAGGTTACGGCTGGCAAGTTCTTCGCGTAGAGGACGGCAATGACCTGAACGCTTTGACTAAAGCCATTGCCGAAGCACAAGCGGAAACAGGCAAACCGACTTTGATCGAAGTTAAAACCGTTATCGGTTACGGCAGCCCGAACAAAGGCGGCAAAGGCGGCCACGCTGGTCCTCACGGTTCCCCGCTGGGTGCTGACGAGACTAAACTGACTAAACAATTCTACGGCTGGTCGGAAGATCACCAGTTCCACGTGCCTGACGAAGTTCGCGCTCACTTTGCGGAAGTGAAGCAAAACGGCGAAAAAGCCAACGCGGCTTGGAACGAGCAGTTCGCTGCATACAAAGCGGCTCATCCAGAGCTTGCGGCTCAATTCGAGCTTGCTACTTCCGGTCAATTGCCTGAAGGCTGGGATGCTGACCTTCCTAAATACACAACGGCTGACAGCGCGGTATCGACTCGCGTGGCTTCGGGTAACGCCCTGAACGGTCTTGTGAAAAACGTGCCTAACCTGGCTGGCGGCTCCGCTGACCTGGAAAGCTCGACAATGACTCACCTGAAAGGTTTGGCACAATTCAAACCAGGCAGCTATGACGGCCGCAACATCTACTACGGAGTTCGCGAGTTCGGTATGGCTGCAGCCATGAACGGCATGAGCCTGCATGGCGGCATGAAAGTATTCGGCGGTACGTTCTTCGTATTCACGGACTACCTCCGTCCGGCAATCCGCCTTGCTGCTATCATGAAGCAACCGGTAACTTACGTTCTGACGCATGACTCGATCGCGGTTGGCGAAGACGGTCCTACGCATGAACCAATCGAGCAATTGGCTTCGATCCGCATTATCCCTGACCTGACGGTTATCCGTCCTGCTGACGCGAACGAAACTTCGGCAGCTTGGGCTTATGCTGTTGAGAACCAAAGCAATCCGGTAGCGCTTGTTCTGACTCGTCAAAACCTGCCGATCCTGGAAGGCACTGTATCCGGCTCCCGCGAGAACATCAAACGTGGCGCATACGTTGTATCCGATGCGGCAAACGGCGCTCCACAAGCTCAAATTCTTGCAACGGGTTCCGAAGTTCAACTTGCTGTTGCCGCTCAAAAAGCGCTTGCTGAAGAGGGCATTCAAGTTCGCGTAATTAGCATGCCAAGCTGGGATCTGTTCGATAAACAAGACCAAGCTTACAAAGATTCCGTTATTTTGCCGGAAGTTAAAGCTCGCGTTGCTGTAGAAATGGCTCATCCGTTTGGCTGGGATCGTTTCGTTGGCGACAAAGGCGTGGTTATCGGTATCGACCGCTTTGGCGCATCCGCTCCTGGCGACCGCGTGATCAAAGAGTACGGCTTCACGGTTGAGAACGTAGTAAGCAAAGTTAAATCGGTACTGTAATTTAATAAGCTATTTGGCGTAGAGGAGCTAACCCATACAATGTCGCAATTTGAAAACGTAACGGTTGTCAAAGAAGCTAATGTTTACTTTGACGGTAAAGTAACTAGCCGCGCTGTTCTGTTTGCGGACGGCACGAAAAAAACGCTTGGCATTATGCTTCCAGGCGACTACGAGTTCGGCACGGATTGCATTGAAATTATGGAAATCCTGGCTGGAGACCTGAAAGTACAGCTTCCTGGGGAAACAGAGTGGCTGCACATTCAAGGCAAAGGTGAATTCACCGTTCCGGCCAACACGAAATTCAAGCTTCAAGTAGCGGCTGTATCTGATTACTGCTGCTCTTACATCTACGAATAGCATCGATTGAAAAAGGCTGTACCGCATATGCGGTACAGCCTTTTTTGCTTAGTTTTTGTCGCCGATCTTGCGGCCGATCCATTGCTCGTAGGCTTGCGTCACGCTGCTCATATCGAGCTCTCCGAGACCCATGGAGTCGCCGACCTGGAACAGGCTCTTAGCGGCCTCTAACATCGGTGTAGGCACTTTCAGGTTGTCTGAGAGCACGGAGGAGAGGCGCAGGTCCTTCAGCATAAGAGCGAGGGAGAATTGGACATCATAGTCGCTAGCGAGAATTTTATCGCCCTTCAGCTCCGCTGTACGGCTTGCTGCGCCGCCTGACTGCACGAGCTCGAAGAACGCGCTGCCGTTAATTCCGCCGCTGGCCGCGATCGCCATGCCTTCGGCTAAAGCTGCCATGTTGATGCCAACAATCGTATTATGGGCAAGCTTGGCGGTAGCGCCGCTGCCGTTTGCTCCCATATGTATGACCTTGCGTCCCATGGCAAGCAGAACATTTTCCACTTCCTTAAGGGCTTTCTCCGTGCCGCCAACCATAAAGGTCAAGGTGCCGCCTTCTGCAGCGGGCTTGCTGCCGGTTACGGGCGCATCAAGGAAGATAGCGCCTTTCGACTCGGCTGAAGCCGTCAGCTCCAGTGCGAGGGAAGGAGAGATCGTGCTGCTGTCAATCAGGATAGTACCTTGGCGGATTGCGCCAAATATACCATTGTCGCCGTAGTAAACTTCGCGGATAGCCGCGTCATTGCTGATCATCGTAATTACAATTTCCGAGTCGCGAACGGCATCGGCAGGGGAGGCTGCTTCCTTCGCTCCGCATTGAATCAGCTCGCCTGTTTTCCCGGCTGTACGGTTGTAGACGGTAACCTCGAATCCGCTGCGAAGCAGGTTCGCAGCCATGCCATAGCCCATAACGCCAAGGCCGATGAATCCAATTTTTTTCATGTGCATTTCCCTCCGTTGTATCTTTAAATTCTAAAGTATTTATCAGCTTTATCTTACCACATCAGAAATTGGCGATAAAACTAACGTGCCCAGCGGTCAAAGGACGAGTAAGCCGTTTCACCTAGTTATGTTGATAAATGACTCCAAGCCATAAATCCTTTTACTAATCATTATAGATAATCTTCATACCTATTTCATTGTTTAGTCGCTTGTTTTTCAAATCTAAATCCGATATCCTAAAGGCTAAGACAAGCAGGTTAATGAAAAACATGATCAGGGAGGCCTTTTTTAAATGAGTAAAACAGTAAAATTCGATTACACAAAAGCCCTTGGCTTTATTGGACAACATGAAATCGACCATTTGACCGAACAGGTTCGTGTGGCTCACGAACAATTACATAACGGTACTGGCGCAGGCTCTGACTACCTTGGCTGGATTGACCTTCCGACCAACTATGACAAAGAAGAGTTCGCCCGCATCAAGCAATCCGCTGAAAAAATCCAATCCGATTCCGAAGTATTGGTTGTTATCGGCATTGGCGGTTCGTATCTTGGCGCACGCGCTGCGATCGAGATGCTTTCCAACTCGTTCTACAATCTGCAAACCAAAGAACAACGCAAAACTCCGCAAGTTCTGTTCGCGGGCAACAACATCAGCTCCACTTACGTAACTCACCTGCTTCAATTGCTGGACGGCCGCGACTGGTCGATCAACGTAATCTCCAAATCCGGTACGACAACCGAGCCGGCAATTGCCTTCCGTATTTTCCGTGAAGCGCTGGAGAGCAAGTACGGCAAAGAAGCAGCACGCAAACGCATCTATGCAACAACCGACCAAGCTAAGGGCGCCCTGAAAAAGCTGGCTACCGAAGAAGGCTACGAGTCGTTTATCATTCCTGACGATGTAGGCGGACGTTATTCCGTACTGACAGCGGTAGGCCTTCTGCCAATCGCCGTTGCAGGAATCGACATCGACGCGATGATGCAAGGTGCGGCAGACGCATCCAAAGAGTACAGCAATCCGAACCTCGCCGAGAACGAAGCTTATCAATATGCGGCAGCGCGCAACGCTTTGTACCGCAAAGGCAAAGCAACGGAAATCCTCGTCAACTACGAGCCGAACCTTCACTTTGTATCGGAGTGGTGGAAACAGCTCTTCGGCGAAAGCGAAGGCAAAGACTACAAAGGCATCTATCCGGCATCTGTTGACTTCTCGACTGACCTGCACTCGATGGGTCAATTCATTCAAGAGGGCAACCGCAACATTTTCGAGACGGTTATCCAAGTGAACGAAGTGGCAGAGCACCTCACGATCGGCAACGATCCCGCTGACCTCGACGGACTGAACTTCCTGACAGGCAAAACGATGGACTTCGTCAACAAAAAAGCATTCCAAGGTACGCTGCTGGCTCATACGGACGGACAAGTACCTAACTTTATCGTCAACATCGCCGACATGACTCCATATACGTTTGGTTACATGGTGTACTTCTTCGAGAAAGCCTGCGGCATCAGCGGCTACCTGCTCGGCGTGAATCCATTCGACCAGCCGGGCGTTGAAGCGTACAAACGCAACATGTTCGCGCTGCTTGGTAAACCGGGCTACGAGAAGGAAAAGGCTGAGCTCGAAGCTCGTCTGTAATGCTGGAACGTTATTCTACGGTCAGAGAGCAGGGCAGTAGAGAGATCGTCATCAAGAAATCCCGTTTCATCGGCTTTGCCAAGCCGGTAGAGACGGAGGAGGAAGCCGTTCAGTTCATCGACGAGATCAAACGGCTTCACCGCAGCGCGACTCATAACTGCTCCGCTTATGTGGTCGGGGAACGCGACCAGCATCAGAAAGCCTCCGATGACGGTGAACCAAGCGGAACGGCCGGGAAGCCGATTCTCGAGGTCATCAAGCATAAAGGTTTGAAAAATGTTGCTGTCGTTGTGACCCGCTACTTTGGCGGTATTATGCTCGGAGCCGGCGGGCTTGTCCGTGCTTATACGGATGGTGCTGTGGCCGGGATTGAAGCGGCCGGCGAAATCGTGCAGGTGCTGCACCGCGAGGTATTTGTGGATGTGGATTATACCTGGTACGGAAAAGTGGAAAATGAGCTTCATGGCCGGGGGACACGTCTTGGCGGTACCGAATTTACGGATCGCGTCACTGTAAAATGCCTGCCGGTTGTGTCGGAAGCAGATGCCTTTGTGGCATGGATAACCGATTTAACGCAAGGGCAGGCCGTTATTACGGAAGGCGAAGAAGTTTATTATATTGAAGGCGAATAAGGAAAGCCGCATGTTGTCTTATGACCTAGACAGCATGCGGCTTTTTGCCTATGAAAAGGGACAGCCTAATTGCGCAGAAAATGTAAAAATGGGATTGACTAGACCAGTTGTTGTCTGCTAAATTTAGAATACCAAGTGATCTAATAGGAATTCTGTTTTTACAATGTTTAAATGTCAGCAGACACCTACGGCACGAGCCGACGGTTTGGAGGTCATTAGCAGCATGAATGTCATGTTTCGCAGCAAGTGGTGGAGCTTCGGATTTCGAAGCGCGATTATGCTCTACTTTATTGTCTTAATTGTACTTCCCATTATCGGAATTTATTCGCAGTCGGTCTCCAAGGGTTTCGTACCTTTCTGGGAGAGCATATCGGATCCCCTTGCGTGGAAGGCAGTCTTGCTGACCATTAAGCTGGCGCTTATCGCAACGGTTATTAACGTGCTGCTCGGTACCATGATCGGGTGGGTGCTCATTCGGTACCGGTTTCCGGGGAGAAGGATCTTGAACAGCTTGGTTGATTTGCCGTTCGCCCTTCCGACAGCGGTTACCGGGCTTATGATCTTGCTTCTGCTTGGTCCAGGCAGTTTTGTCGGCGAGCTTGCTTCGAAGCTTGGCTTCGAGATTGTTTTCCATCAGCCGGCTATCGTTATTGCTATGGTGTTTGTTACTTTTCCGTTTGTGATCCGGGCTGTACAGCCTTTGCTTGAGGAGATTGACAAGTCGGAAGAGGAGGCTTCCTACACGCTGGGGGCTACCAAACTTCGTACGTTTTTCAGCGTCATTTATCCTTCGATGCTGCCGGGTGTAATCAGCGGTGCTATGCTGGCCTTTTCCAGAGCGCTGGCGGAATTCGGGGCTGTTGTCCTTGTAGCGGGCAATATCCCGGGGAAGACGCTGATTGCCGCCGTTTATATTTTTGGAGAAATTGAAAGTGACAATCCGCAAGGGGCCGCGGCAGTTTCGGTATTGCTGCTGACGCTTTCTTTTATCATTTTATGGACGGTCAACCTGATTCAATCAAGGAGGCCGGTAAAATGACGATTAGACGAACGTGGATTGGCCTTACTTATATTGTTTTTACCCTTTTGCTCATTATTCCGCTTATTGAAATATTCACCGGCTCCTGGGCAGACGGCTGGAGCGGCTTTGTTGAGGGGCTTACCCGCAAGCAATCGCTCCATGCCCTGCAGATGACGGCCATTATCGTCATTGTGGTTACGGCCATTAACACGGTCTTTGGCGTGATGCTCGCGATGTATCTCGTCCGCGCCGAGTGGATTGGAGCACGAATGAAGCGGCTGCTCAACAGCATTGTCGATCTGCCGTTTGCCGTATCTCCCGTTATTGGCGGTTTGATGATTGTTTTGCTGTTAGGTCCTAATACGGTAATCGGTTCCTTCTTCGAAGATTCGGGCTTTAAAGTCGTGTACGCTTTGCCGGGGATGATTCTGGCCTCCCTGTTCGTCACGTTCCCTCTGATGGTGCGTGAAGTTCTGCCGGTGCTTCAGGAGATTGGCGCCCAGCAGGAGGAAGCGGCATCAACGCTTGGCGCGTACTCGTGGTATACGTTCTGGA
Source organism: Paenibacillus glycanilyticus (assembly GCF_023715145.1). Taxonomy (GTDB): domain Bacteria; phylum Bacillota; class Bacilli; order Paenibacillales; family Paenibacillaceae; genus Pristimantibacillus; species Pristimantibacillus glycanilyticus_A. The sequence continues at coordinate 195,196 of NZ_JAMBNP010000005.1, forward strand.
AAGTGACCTGGCCGTCAATCCGTTGGGGCGTTATATACGGCGTTGTCCTGACGGTAGCCAGAACGCTTGGCGAGTTTGGCGCGGTACTTGTTGTATCGGGCAATATTATGAATAAGACGCAGACGGCAACAACGCTCGTCTATCAAGACGTCGAGAACTTTAACGTAGTGGAAGCCAACGGCGTAGCTCTGGTGCTTGCCGTATTCTCGGTAGGTCTCCTGCTCATGATGGAATGGGCCAAAAAACGAAAGGAAGTGCATTAAGCCATGCATATTGAAGTTCGCAACCTTAACAAAAGCTTTGGCGATTTCCACGCCGTGCAAGATGTCAGCTTCGAGATTGAAAAAGGTCATTTGATCGGGCTTCTTGGACCAAGCGGCGGCGGTAAAACCTCGATTCTTCGTATGCTGGCCGGCCTTGAGACGCCAACCTCCGGCGATATTATTTTCCACGGCAAGCGCGTAAACGATCTGCCGCCGCAAGAGCGGGGAATTGGCTTCGTATTCCAGAACTATGCTTTGTTCAAGCATATGACCGTCTATGATAATATCGCTTTCGGACTGAAGGTGAAGAAGCAATCCAAAGAGCAGATTCGCGAGCGCGTATCGACCCTCGTCGAGCTTACCGGCCTCAAGGGCTTCGAGCACCGTTATGTACACCAACTGTCCGGCGGTCAGCGCCAGCGTGTTGCTTTTGCCCGTGCGTTAGCTCCCGAGCCGCAGTTGCTGCTCCTGGATGAGCCGTTTGCGGCAATTGACGCTAAGATCCGTACCGAGCTGCGGACATGGCTGAAAGAGATGATTGAGCGTGTCGGCATTACGTCTATCTTCGTTACCCATGACCAGGATGAGGCCATCGAGGTAGCGGATGAGATTATGATCATCGGCAAAGGCCGGCTTGAGCAGAAGGGTACGCCTTGGGAGATTTATAAAAATCCGCAAACTCCGTTTGTGGCCAGCTTTATCGGCGAATCGACGATTGTGGAGGACATTAAGGTGTTGAAGGGCTTTGACACCGCGTTGTCCTTCCCGGGAACAAAAGCACTTATCCGTCCTGAATACATTGAGATCGGCAAGCCGGGCGAGATTCGCCTGCAGTCTGCTTCGGTTAACGCGACAGTTAAAGCCTTGCATTTCCGCGGCAGCGAATGGATGGTAGAGCTGCTTGTTGATAATGTGAAGCTGATTACGTACCGTTCGCTGGAGAAGGAAGTGCTGCAGCCGGGCGAGCAGGTAAGCGTGCTTGTCCACCGCGCATATCTATTTAACGATAACGACAGCTGGATTATGGAAAACAGTCTGAAGGTTGACCCTATGCCTATTCATATCTAGAACAATAAGAAAGTACTCAACTTTAGCAGAAAGAGTTGTATACGAACATGAATATAAATCGAAGAGCAAGCCGGCGGATTGCCGTGCTGCTCCTGGCCGTACTGCTGATTATTACAGCAGGCTGCGGCAAGGAGGAGCGGGCGCAGCCTGCCGAGTCTACCGCACAAGACGGTGATGTGACGCTTGTCATCGGTGCCTATTCCGTGGTGAAGGACGCGTTCAGCGAGATGCTGCCGCAATTCCAGGCCTATTGGAAGGAGCAGACAGGTCAGAAGGTCGTATTCCAGGAATCGTATGAAGCTTCAGGTACGCAGGCACGTGCCATAGCCGGGGGCTTCGAGGCGGATGTCGCGGTTCTGGCGATGGAAGGCGATCTTGATAAGATCTCGGATGCAGGTTTTATTACGCATGATTGGAAGTCCCAGCCGAATCAAGGCCTGATTACGAAATCCATTGTTGTCCTTGGAACAAGAGAAGGTAATCCGAAGGGAATTAAGGATTGGGACGACTTGACCCGCAAAGGCGTTAAGGTTCTTTATCCGAATCCCAAAACCTCCGGTGGCGCGCAGTGGGATATTAACGCGATCTACGGTGCAGGGCTCAAGAGATCGGAAGCCGAGACCGGAACGAAGGATCCGGCATTTGCCAAGCAGTACCTCGAATCCATTCATAAGAACGTGGAATCGCTCGACAAGAGCGGCCGAGCTTCGATGGCCGCGTTCGAATATGGGGTTGGCGACGTTATCGTGACCTACGAGAATGAATTGCTTGCCCGTATTATGAATGGCGTCAATTATGATATCGTTGTTCCGAAGAATACGATCCTGATCGAGAATCCGGCTGCGGTCGTGGATAAGAACGTTGATAAACACGGAACCCGCAAAGTGGCCGAAGCGTTTATCTCCTATCTGCAAAGCGAAGAAGCGCAGCGTACCTTCGTCAAGTACGGCTTCCGTTCGGTGGATGAGAAGATAGCGGAAGAGTCGAAGGATAAGTATGTTGTACCTGAAGGGTTGTTTGATATTGGGTACTTAGGCGGGTGGAAGGAAGTCCGCCAGAATCTGTATTCAAAGAAAGGCGTCTGGTATCAGGTGCTTGCAGGGATCTAGTGGGGATGAAAAAACTCCATTGCGGAAGCCACGCTTCCCGCAATGGAGTTTTTTGTAGTGTTTTAATTACTTTGCGGCAGGCTGCAGCACGAATTTCTCAATCACATGGCGTACGCCTTCTTCATTATTCGTAAGCGTAATATAGTCGGCGATTTCCTTCAGCTTAGGTGTCGCGTTGCCCATGGCTACGCCGAGACCTGCTGCTTCAATCATCTCGTGATCATTCCAGGCATCGCCGATTGCAATGGTTTGGTCAATCCCGCAGCCCAGATGCTCAGCCATAAAGCGGAGAGCATGACCCTTGGTGCCTTCCTTGTGCATGAACTCGAGATAATGCGCCTTGGATTTGGTAATGTGGACGCGGTCTCCAATCATGGGCTTCAGCTCTTCGGCAAGCTGGTCCAGATAAGCAGGCTCGTCAATGATAAGCATCTTATTGTTCGGCTTGTCCAGCAAAGCTTCGAAATCTTCGGCGACGACATAGGGGATACTCGTCAATGTCGAATATTTAATGGCTTTGTCATTCGCTTCCTTCACATATAAAATATCATCCGCGTACAGCTGCAGGTGCAGGCCATGCTTCTCGGTAAAGGCATAAAGCTCTTTGGCCGCATCCTGGGGCACGCAGCGTTCATACAAGACTTCGCCATCCAGCAGGGTTTTAACGAGCGAGCCCTGATACGTAATGATCGGAACGTTCAGCTGGATCTGATCCGCGATTTTTTTGGCCGAAGCGTACATCCGTCCGGTTGCGAGAGTGACGGTAACGCCTTGCGCGATAGCGGCCTCCATCGCTTTTTTTGTGCCTTCGGTTACGATTAAATCATCATTAAGAAGCGTATCATCCACATCGATCGCGATTAATTTGTACATGTTCTCCCTCTCCTGTCTCTATTCGTCCAATTGACAAAGCTAGGATGATTGTAGCGAAAAACATAGCCCGGTTCAAGCCTGTCCGGGATTTCCGGCCTGCTGCATTTGCTCCTCCTACCCGAAATAAGCTACAGTAGAAGACAGAACGATCAGTCATAGTCAGGAGTGACCTTAAGTGAAAGAATTCTCGAATGAGGCGGGGAAGCAGCGGATTTTAACGCTGGCGGTTCTTGGTGCATTACTATTTACGATTATCGGATTTATTCTTGGCTGGCTTTGGATGGAAGTAAGGTACCCGATGCTGAGAGAGCCTTCCTTCCGTAATTTTACGGTATCCTATAACACGATTATGGATAAATACTTAAACGGCGCGAAGTCGGAGGATCTCATTAACGGAGCGTCCCAAGGCATGCTTGCTTCGCTTGGTGATCCTTATTCCAGATATTTAATCAAGGAGCAGGGCAGCGCTTATACGCAAGGTTATGAAGGGGAGTTCTCCGGAGTTGGCATTACCCTCCAGGAAGCCGACGGCAAGTTTATTGTCGCCAGCATTACCGAAGGAGCTCCGGCAGAGCGCGGAGGGGTTCATGCCGGGGATGAGATTGTAGGCGTGAACGGAGCCTCGATAAAAGGGAAAGCCTATGAGGATGTCATAACCGTCCTGCGTGGCGATGTTGGTTCGAAGGTGAAGCTGACCCTGTCCCGCGGAGGAGAGGCAAAGCCGATCGAGGTAGAATTGACAAGGGAAGCCATTGCCGTACATACCGTAACTTCGGAAATGCTCAGCGGCGGCATTGGACATGTAACGATTTCCAAGTTCGGCGAGAAGACCGACGATGAGTTCAAGACCGAAGTGGATAAGCTGCAGAAGGAAGGGATGACCAAGCTGCTGCTTGATCTTCGCTCCAACCCCGGAGGCTTGCTGCAGTCTACCATTCAGATCGCGAATATGCTTGTGCCTAAGGATAAAAACATTCTCGAGGTTGTCTATAAGAACAACAGCAAGACGATTACCTACCGTTCGAAGCAGGAGAAGCCGTGGACGATCCCGATTGTCGTGCTTGTAAACGGACAGTCCGCAAGCGCCAGCGAGGTGCTTACGGCCGCGCTGAAGGAATCTGCAGGCGCAACCGTTGTTGGGGAGAAGACGTTTGGCAAAGGGATCGTACAGACCTTCCAGCAGTTTAAAGACAAGTCGGTTCTGAGCCTGACGGAAGCGCAGTGGAAAACACCTGGCGGTACTTGGATCCATAAACAAGGCGTAACGCCGGATGTAAAGGTAGCTCTGCCGGCTTTCGCCAGCCTAAGCCAGCTTCCGTTCGGAACGGAGCTCAAGAGCGGAAGCTACGGGGAGAATGTCAAGACACTCCAGCTGATGCTTCAGGAGCTTGGATACACGCCGGTAGGCGATATCGGTTTGTTTGATGAACGGACATCGGCTGCGCTCAGCCGATTCCAACAGGATGAAGACCTGACGGTTACCGGTAAGTTCAACGATAGAACGGGCTACCGGATCCTCGAGCTGCTAAGCGATAAGCTGAAGGAAGAGGATACCCAGCTTCAAAAAGGGGTCGAAATTTTAAAAAGCAAATAAATCGGCCGCATTCGCTATTGACAACGGGAATGATAATTATTATCATTCATAGAGGAAAGCATTACACCGTTGCGCAGCGAGGTGAGCCGGCATGAAGAAGATCAAATATTGCACCCGGAATTTGAAGAACGGAACAAAGCCCGTGTACAAGGCGATGAAGAGCAAATATCCGGACATAAAGATGAAGAAGAAGGACTGTCTTGGCAACTGCAGAACCTGCAAGCGCGAAAGCTTTGTGATGATTAAATCCAAGAGCATCTGTGCTTCAAGCCCGGACCAATTATATAAGGAACTGAAGAAAATGATCGGATAGCAAATATTTTGGATAATTTTGCATGGGACGGCTTTTGCCGTCCTTTCTCTTTGTGTTAGAATATAAAACAAACAAGGAAAGAGGTGCATAAGCGATGAATGATAACTTAGCAGCAGCGCTCAACGAGCAGATGAATTTTGAATTTTATTCGGCGCATGTGTATCTTGCAATGGCAGCATATTGCTCCGGTGAAAGTCTCGACGGATTCGCAAACTTCTTCATTATTCAGGCGGAGGAAGAACGTTTCCATGCTATGAAAATATACAAATTCCTGAACGACCGCGGACGCCGTGCCACGCTTGCGTCGCTTGGCGAACCGAAGAATGAATACGAGTCGATGCTGGATGCTTTCGAGCATGGCTACGCGCATGAGCAGCAAAATACGAAGCGCTTCTACAACCTGGCGGATATCGCGCTGAACGAGCGCGAGCATGCAACGATGTACTTCCTGAAGTGGTTCATTGACGAACAGGTTGAAGAAGAAGCTTTGTTCGATAACATCATCCAGAAGCTGAAGCGGATCGATAAGGACAGCAACGCCTTCTACATGCTGGATTCGGAATTCGCGCAGCGTTCGTTTACAGCGCCGGCAGAATAATAGACACCATGAAGAAACGGGACCCAAGCACAGCAGGTCCCGTTTTTTTATGGTCAGATCATGGAGTGAATGGTATGTTCATCGCACAGCGCGTATTAGGTTATGCCGCTATTTTATTTGGAGTATTTATGATTTTTTCAAGCGCATTTGTACAAGGAGCAGTCTTTGCCGCTGCGGGCTTTGTTCTTATATCTTTGGCCGAGCTTGTCCGCTTGCAGCAGGGCACGTATCATTTGGCATTAGGCCTTCCGCTCAAGAACGAGCAGATTAATGACATTATGAGACGTACGCCGCCTTCAAAAGTAACTTCATCCTCGCTCAACATTCATCCTTTTGACGGCGCGGAATATCCGCTTATCCGGCTTCATGGGGAAAGTTATATACGCGCAAAGGTATTTGTTCCGTATATCGTGCAAACCGAAATGGAGTACCGTTTCGCTTTCCCGAATGCCGAGCCGGTACTTCTGATCTGCGAGCCCCGTTATAGTCTTGACAGCCGATTATTCCAGTATAACGAGCAGGTATACGTCAAGCTGTCGGAGCTTCCGCTTAAGTATCAAACGGAAGGCGACCGGCTGCGTATGGAGATCGCGGCCCGGCAGCATCAGTTATAGGCATTGATAATAAAAGAGGATACCGCCGCGGGCTTGCCGCGGTAATACGCGGGGGAGCTGAGATACAGCTCCTCTTCCGCTCTTGTAACGGCTACGTAAGCGAGGCGCCGTTCTTCCTCCATCGCGGCTTCGGCGACGTTGTCGCCGGCCTGAATGGCATTGCGGTCGCTGTTCTTCTCCGCGGTAATTGCAGAGCTGTGAGGCAGAATTCCTTCGGATACGCCGCATACAAAGACAACGGGGAATTCCAATCCCTTCGATTTGTGAATGGTCATAAAGTTAACGGCATCGGCATTGCTGCTGTCCAGCTTCACCCGCTTCATTTCCTCATGCTTTGCGGCAATCTCGTCGATGAAGGAGAGGAAGGTCCCGATCTGATCGAACCGCTTGGCCGAAGCTTCAAGCTCATCGAGCATCTCCTTCAGGGAATCCTTATGCTCAGTTAAAGCGGGACCGCTCTTGTTCGCGTCAATAAACTGATCGTAGAATTCCAAACGCAGCCGGCGGATAGCAACCTCCGGCTTCAGCTTCTCCAGGGAACGGATCAGCTTGATCCGTTCTTTTATTTTCTCCTGATGGAAGGATTTAATGTCAGGGAAGCGGGTCAGATGGATCAGCGGCCATTTCTTGGGCTGCTTCTTCTCCTCATTCCAGATAAACGCCATGGCCTGATCCGGTCGGACATACATCGTTGCGAGCATGCCTTCCATCGCGTCAAAGTTTCGGCGGTCAATGGACAAGCGAAGATGGGCGATAACCGGCTTAATAACCCATTGTTCGTACAGCGATTCGCCGCTGCCATAATCAATAAAAGGCACCTGACGGATGACCAGCTGGTCAAACACCGCACGGCTGCTGCTGGCGGTACGGAACAGAATCGCAAAGTCGCGGTAGGAACGGTTCTTTTTCTCCTTCTGCTGCAGCAAGGTGTTTACGATAAGATCGGCTTCATCATCGCTGTTGCCAGGTCTTGCGAACACCGGTGGTAGACCATGCGGCCGCGCCGTCAGCAGAGTCTTGCTCCGCCGCTGCTTATTATGACGGATAACCGCATTGCCAAGGCCTACGATGCCTGAACCGGAGCGGTAATTGATGTCTAGTATGATGTTCTTGGCGCCGGGGAATTGCTGTTCGAAGTTCAGGATATAATCGTTGCGCGCCCCGTTAAAGGAGTAGATCGTCTGATCATCGTCGCCGACTACCATCAGATTCCGGTGCGGCAAAACGAGCAGCTTGATGATCTCGTATTGGATCGTATTCGTATCCTGGAACTCGTCAATCATGACATAACGGAACCGGTTCTGCAGCATGGCCAGCAGATTCTCGTCCTGCTTCAGCAGCTGGTAGGCTTCAAGAAGCATATCGTCATAATCGATAAGATCGGCTTCCCGTTTCCATTCTTCATAACTGGTAAAGATAAGTTTAAGCTGCCTGTCCTCTTCCGTCTTCTCCGGAAGGTCCGAAACGGCAATCATCTGCATCTTATAAGAGGAGAGCAAGGTAATGAGCGTCTCGGGCTGGTACGTTTCATGCAAATTCCGCTCGCGGAGCAGCCGTTTGAAGAAGATTTGCTTGCGTCCGTTTTCGCCCAGAATGTTCTGCTTATAACCGCGTCTGCGGAGCATGAGCAGGCAGAAGGAATGAAACGTGCGGGCTTCGATACGGGAAGCGGCCGCCTGTCCGATATTCGGCAATGTGCTGATTCGAAGCTTCATTTCGTCTGCCGCTTTTTTGGAGAAGGTCATCAGCAGAAGCTGCTGGGGCGGAATGCCGCGGACCGACAGCATATAGCCTGTCCGGCAGACGAGTACGGAGGTTTTGCCCGAGCCGGCGCCGGCGAGCGTCAGAATGGGCCCGTCAACATGGCGGACAGCGGCGATCTGCCGCTTGTTCAGACGGATTCCCTGGGTCTCCAGAGCCCGGAAATAGAAGGCGTCCTTGTCTGAGTCCGGAACAAGCTGCTCGCTTGTATCGGCGGAAGCGGGCGCGGCAGGCGCAACATTTTTATTTACGACCCCGTAAGGACGTTTGTAGTAGATTTTATTGTTGGAATTTGCTCCGTTATTCATTGTCTGTAATCACCTGTTGTCGATTATAGCATGAATGTTCGTACGTTAAACTGAAATTATTAATATTTGGTGAAGGAAGTGACAGCATGATTGGACCGGCAAGCAAGGAAGACGTGGAACAAGTGATGCCGCTTCTGCACGAAGCGATCGGCAATATCGCCTGCTCTCTTGCGGGAGTGGAGGATGAGGCTGAGGCGATGCGGATTTTGGCTGGTTTTTATATCGAGGAAGGCAACAGAATCAGTTACCGGAATGTCATTGTGGACAAAAGAGAAGGCGTTGTCGCAGGGATCGTGTTCTGCTACTCGGGGGATGATGCGGAGCAGCTGGATCAGCCGCTGGTTGACAGGGTAAAGCGGGTAACGGGGATTAAGGATTATACGATCTTGACGGAGACCCGTCCTGGCGAATTTTATTTGGATTCCATTGCCGTCTCCTCGTCTTTCCGCAATCAGGGAATTGCCAAGGGGCTTATGGCTGCGTTTGAACGGGAGGCTGTAAAGCAAGGGTATGATCTTGTATCTCTGATTGTCGAGGAATACAACGGCCAGGCGCGGATGCTTTACGAAAAAATGGGCTATAACGAAGATGGAGAGCTGCTGGTCAGCGGACATCGCTATACGAGAATGGTTAAGTCTGTTTCTGGTGAATAAAGGCGGAGAAAGAAGGAATGCGGCGAGTTATGTCGAAACTGTAGAACCGGCGTAATTATAAAACGTGACAGGTGATACATAATGAACCTAATCGCTTCCTCTTGGAGTACCCCGACATTTAGTTGTGAAGATTTGCAGCCATTCGAAATTGGCATGGTGCAGGAGCTGTACATGACAAGCGCACCTGTCGCCTTGTGGGACGGGAAAGAGCATGATCCCCGGTATATCGAGCTTTCCTATCATGAAGGCATATTGCCGGAGGGCGGCGTGAAGGAGCGGTTCCGGATTCAGACCATCCGTCTGAAAACAACAGAGGAACTTGTTGGCTTCATCAGCGTCTATCATGGCTATCCGCAGATCGATTCCCTGTATTTGGCCATGATGTGCATCAGCGGAGATTTTCAGAATCAGGGCTACGGTCAGGAAGTGATGAAGCATTTTTTGCTAGAGATTGGACTGCTTGGTTATTCCGAGGTCCGGGTTAACGTCTCGCTCCGCAATTGGGCAGGTCTTCGCTTCTGGACCAAATCCGGCTTTAACCGGATCAGCGGGATCTTTGGCGATACAGAATTTGCAGAAGGCAAATTTGCGGATATTGAGCTGATCAACCGATGGTAAGCAAAAATGTTGAGAAATATTAGATGTCATTGTGTAATAATGATAACTATGTTAAGATTATAATTATTCTAAATTATAATCATTCTAAATAAGATTAAAGTACAGCGTATTAATGAAGCACAGGAAAGGCGGGTGAGCTTTACGATGATCGAGGAACAACTGGAAACGATCAACCGTCAGTTAAGAACAAAAGGTTATAAACTAACTCCGCAGCGGGCAGCAACCGTTCGCGTATTGCTGGAGAACGAGAAGGATCATTTGAGCGCGGAGGATGTCTACATGCTGCTTAAACGCAGCAATCCGGATATCGGCCTTGCGACGGTGTATCGTTCTTTGGAACTTCTGACCGAGCTGCATGTGGTGGAAAAAGTAAATTTTGGCGACGGTGCGACGCGTTACGATCTGCGCAGCAATGATCAGGAACATCACCATCATCATCTGATCTGCACCGAATGCGGCACGGTTGAGGAAATTATGGATGACTGGCTGCTTCCGATGGAGAATCGGATTGCCAAGGAGTTTGGATTTAAGGTGTTGGATCACCGGCTTGATTTTCAAGGGATTTGTAAAGCTTGCAAAAGCAAGGCAAGCGATAACGACCATAAAGCAGTATCTTAAAATAATAAGGAGCCTTGGGATCGATGAATCGGTCCAAAGGCTCCTTTCTTGTTGTTCAAACACACGGCTTGCCGTTAATGTAATAGCTGTCTTCACGGTACGTCCGGAAGGCAACCTCCGCTTCATCAATGCCGATTCGGGCAAGATGCGCGGTGACGGCCTGGGCGAACCGGTCCCGGACGGCTTGTCCGCGTTCGAACCAGCCAATTTCAACAAACGGGTAGGATTGTCCTTCCGCGAGGCCTCCAAAGATTGCGGTCGTATGAAGACATTCCATCGTAAAGTTATCCGTACCGCATTCGCAGATGTCTGCGAGTTCCTCCGCTAGCGCAAGGCTTACGGTTGTCAGCTTCTCTGCGGGTACCCCGCGAAATAATAACTGCGGCATATGTTTCCTCCTCTATGAAGCCATGTTTACTTCGCATGCATGTGCGAAACAAAAGATCACACAACCCACCTGGCATAGGCAGGTGGGTTGTGTGATCTTTCTTGCATCAAAACGCTGCCTATCCATTAGATTACCTTGACCGGGCAAGCGATTGCAATGGATTCCTCCTGATAGGCGGTTGCGGAAGCGGCTGTTCTTGCGTTATCGTTGGAGACAAGCGTAATCGGCTGCGCGATCCTTAGGGGAGGCAGCCGGCACAAGCAATAGAAATCAGCTGTACTTAAGCCAAATATTGCTAAGGGCGAGAAGCGGCCAAATGTAATTGTTGCTGGCATAATGGGCGTAGACGCTGCCGGGCAGCGCTCCGCCGGTCGGATACGTATAGGTCCAGTCATGGCGGTCAAGGGAATGCAGCAGAGCTTCTACGCCACGCTCCAAGGCCGGAGTAGGCTTTGGCAGCGCGGCAGTTAATCCGTCCAGCGCCCAGGCGGTTTGGGAAGGCGTGCTGTAGTTTAAAGGGACGTAACGCCTGACTTTGTCGCTAATGCAGGATTCGCCCCAGCCGCCATCTTCATTTTGAACTTTCAGCAGCCAGTCTACGCCTTTCTTGATTGCCGGATGGTCATCCGCAATGCCGACAGCCGTCAACCCTTGAATAGCGGCGCTTGTGCCATGTACATAAGTAATGCCCCATCTGCCGTACCAGCTTCCGTTGCTTTCCTGCTGAGACAGGATCCAGCGTATCGTCGACTCGATCCAGCTGTTGCTGAGGTTCATGCCAAGCTCCTGCCCAAGAAACTGCAGCGTTCTTGAGGTCAGGTCGACGGTTGAGGGATCAACGGCTATGTCCTTGGCTCCTTCAAAAGCAAAGAAATTGATCGGCAGCCAGGAGCCCTCCCGTTCAAAGGCCGGCCAGCCCCCGTTATCGTTGCGCATCGTCAGCACCCAGTTCAGTCCGCGCTGCCAGTCTGCCAGAAGCTCCGGTGTACGGGAGCTGTAAGGCTGAATGGCGCGAAGAGCGGCGGTTGTATCATCCACATCCGGATAAAGGGTATTTACATTGGAGAAGCCCCAGCCTCCTGCAGGCGTACCGGGATTGCGAATGGCCCAGTCTCCAAGCTGGGTTTGCTGCCTTTGGCGGAGATAGGTTCCTGCGTTCTCGAGTGCGGTCGAGGTCGGATTTACTCCGGCTTTGCGCAGGGCATGAACAAGCATGGCGGTATCCCATACTTCGGAAGAAGCAATCTGAACATGCCTGTTTGTGCACACGACGGACCGGATGCCGGTTACCATGCGGTGGATTAGAGGCGAGCTTGGCGAATAGCCTAGCATAAGCAGAGCCAGAATCATAAACATGGTAGCCGTGGTGTACGTCAGCAGCGTACCGTCCGGCTCGAGCCGGTCGAACAGAAATTGAACCGCTTTTTCCTGCGGAGTAGGCGATTCGAACGGAAGCAGCTCCGACAAGGACAGCGATCCGACCAAGGTGGCGAGAGCGGCTATCCAAGGAGAATCATTCTCGAACCGCTTCGAGCTGCTTGTGAATAAATCGGACAGATCAGGCATGGTGGCGCTGGGCTGCACGAATCCGGCATTAGCCAGCATAATGATCGGCACGATATGTACACGGGCATGCCCGGACAGGGAGAACAGATCAATTCCGATACCATGCTTGGAGAAAAAGACCTCCAAAGGAATACGCATCGATTTCGGCCATTTCGCCTGCCCAGACGCAGCGAGAATGGCCTGTGTCAGAAGAGAACGGATCTTGGACAAGCCGCCTTGGCTCAGAATGAATTGTTTGGCTAATTGCAGACGCGGATCCGATTTGTTCAAATAACCGGAGTAGAGAAGCGCAAAATAAGCTTCGGCGGTCGCGTCCAGGTTACCGCCTTCTTCGTCCGGGTATATTTTCCACGCGCCGTTAGAAAGCTGCCTGGTTAGAATCCGATTGGCAATTTGCCGGATGAGGGCTTCTTCTTGACTATGGCCAAGCAGCCGAAGAATAATGATAAAATAACTGTCCGGCATGGTGCCGGAATCAAAGCAAAGGCGCCATGCGCCGTCAGGGGATTGTAGCTGCAGAAGCTCATTGCGCATTTGTTCGATTTTCGCGCGGATCTGATTCATATCCATGGCTCGCATTCATTCCTTTACTGCGATGATATTGCTGCTTGTAATGTATATGCGGCAGCAAGCGGGGAAAAGAAGATGCCGCGCAACTTTCAAGAGCACTACCATGACGAGAGGAGATGTAAGTCAGATGCATGACATTACGATTGATTTGTACAGAAATTGGATTGATACGGTGAAGGAAGTGTTCCGCGGCTCCGGAAACCCGCTGCCGGGGGATTTGAGCGACACGGAGGTTGCCATTCGGTATTTCCGCCAGACCGCGCCTAGCGATGAAGAGGCAGCGGCACAGCAGCAACAAAACGAAGAGAGGCTTCGCGGCTTGCAGCAGACGATAATGGATAACTTCGAAACGGTTATTCTGCCGGATATTCGGAATCGCACGCGCTACAAGGGAGATCGTTTCTGTTTCCAGTGGGTGTACAACAACGGCGAGCATATCATTGAGGAGTATTCGTCTTACCGCATTCCGTTATAAAAAAGAGGCTGACCCTTCAAAGGGCAGCCTCTTTTTCGTTTATTGCTCATCCGCTTCCTTATAGTGCTCCGCGCAGAAGGCAAGCAGCTCCTGCTCTTCCTCTTCTTCTAATTCGAAGTCGAGCAGCTTCTCGGTTACCCGTTCAATCAGCTCATGCTTGATCAGACGGCCGCCGCCCTCCTCTTCGCTGTAAACAGCCCGGATATAAACGCCGTTCTTCGAATACAGTTCATCCTCTTCGTCCAAATCGATATCAACCAGGAACTCGTAACGGCGTCCGGTTAAGATGCCGAACGGATCCTTAACAAACTCTACACTGTAGCTTGTAATCTCAAGCATGGTTATCATCCTTTGCTTCTTCTGTCTGGTTTGGCCGTCTCGCTCCGGAACGGATTGTAGAACTGCTTGGGTATGCCGGTATCGAATTTCAGCAGCTCCCCGGTTACCGGATGCTCAAAGGCAAGAATACGGGCATGAAGGCCGAGACGTCCGATGGGCTTGGTCTGGGAGCCGTATTTTTTGTCGCCTGCGATAGGATGGCCGATATCCTGCATATGAACGCGGATTTGGTTCTTGCGTCCGGTCTCCAGGTGAACCTCCATAAGGGAGAAGGCTTTTCCGGCCTGCAGCAGCTTATAGTGAGTTACCGCGTGCTGTCCGTCGTTCGGATGCGGGCTGGAATACATCCGCAGCGTCTTGCTTTCTTTCAGCCAGGAAGAGACGGTGCCTTCCTTCCGCTTTACCTCGCCTTCCACAAGCGCGACATAAGAGCGCTCCTTCACGATCGTCTGCCATTCTTCCTGCAGCTTCTGCTGCACGGCTTCGCTCTTTGCGAACATCAGCACGCCGGAAGTATCCCGGTCGAGGCGGTGAACGATAAAGATCCGGCTCTTCGGATCGTCTTCGCGAACATGAGCCATGAGCTGGCGGTAGGCGGTCAGATCCGTTTCTTTGTCTGTGGCGATGGTTAGAAGACCCGCGTCTTTGCTCGCCACAATCACATGATCGTCCTCGTGCAGAATGGTTAGCCCGATGAGGGGAATCTTCTCTTTCTCCCGTTCCTTGCGGATCATAACCGTTTGTCCCGGCTGAAGCGGGTAGTTATATTTCGTCTCAACGTGGTCGTTAACGTATACTTGTCCATGCGCCAGCAGCGATTTGACCGAATTGCGGCCCTGATTCAGATGAGCCAGCAAAAAGGCGAGCAGCTCAGACGCCTCGGTAACGGCAAACGATTTGTTTGGCACCGCACTTTTGGAAGGGCTGCTTTTAGCCGAGCCGGGGCTGTATGGTTTTTTTGACATAACGAATGTTCCTCCTGCTTTGTCCAAATATAAGAACGTATACGTCGTTTTTTATATACTGTGCTTATATTTCATTCGCGAAACGTTTGCTGCCCTTCCCAAGGATGGCGCAGCCGTTTACGCTTGGCTTGACTGCTATCACTATACCATGACAAGCCTGGCAAATTCTACGCGGGAAGGCTTCATATTCCGTTCATGTTGAGCCGATATAATGGGGGTTGGTATTATTACCCTATGAAACCATTTTCATAGACAAACGCAGGTAGATAGTGGTACGATTATTAAATCTATCATTATCACTGGTAATACAGTAAGAATTTGGGGGAAATGGTAAACGTGAAAAGAAAATTAGCCTATACTTTGTTAAGTCCGCTGCTTGCGGCAGGGCTCTTGCTCTCTCCTCTGGCTGCTCCGCAGCAAACGGCAGCGGCAGCTGCTCCTGTTAAGCTGGCTGCCACAGCCAAGGCGTCCGTTATCAGCGTCTACGTCGATGATAAGAAACTTTCGGTCTCCGCAGCTCCTTACACGAAGAACGGCGTAACCTTCGTGCCGATGCGCGAGCTGTTCAAAGCTCTCGATGCTTCGGTAACCTGGGAAGCGAAGGCGCAAACGATTATTGTGCGCAAAGATTTCACGTCCATCACGTTAACGATCGGCAATAAGACCGCGCTCATCAACGGCAAATCGGTAAAGCTGGATGCAGCGCCCGAGATAAAGAACAATACGACCTTTGTTCCGGCCCGTTTTGTTGCGGAGTCGCTTGGCGGCAAAGTGAAATGGGATAACGCGAAGCAATCCGTGCGCATCACAACGGAAGAATACGAATTCCAGCAGGAATACGAGGAATACCAGGAGCAGTTGAATAACCGTCCGAAATATACGCCAAAACAAATCGTCGACATGTACGATGACAGCGTTGTGACAATTACAACGAATAAAGCGCTTGGCAGCGGCATCGTCATTGATGACCGTTATGTACTGACGAATTACCATGTGATTCAGGATGCTTCCTCCGCAACGATAACGACGGTTAGTGGCGATGAGCTTAAAGTTTCCGGTGTCGTTGCTTCCAGCAAGAACAATGATTTGGCCATTGTCCAAACAGAAGATCCGATCGGCGCAACGCCGGTTGAGGTCGGATACAGCAGCCTGAACGTGAAAAAAGGCGACAAGGTTGTTGCAATCGGAAGTCCGCTTGGTCTTCAAAATACGGTATCTGACGGCCTGATCAGCAATATCGTCTATGTTGGCGGTACCCGTTACATACAGACCAGCGCTCCCATCGACCATGGCAGCTCCGGCGGCGCGCTGTTTAGCGAATATGGCGAGCTGATCGGAATTACATCCGCAGGTTATACCTCGCAGGCTGATTTGAACTTTGCGGTATCATCGCTGTACGCGTCGATTCTGATGGAGGATCTTCCGGAGAAGCCTGCCGCTACTGTGAAATTCTTGGATCCAACCTTGCCGGATACGCTTGTTGGCGTATCGAACGAGAAGATTGCGGAACTGCTGAAAGATCAGTTCGGCTCGCTTGATTACGAGCAAGGAACGGCAGCATTGAGCAACTGGAAGGTTACCCGCGATTCGCAGGGCTGGCTGGTTATTACCTCCGATATTGATCCTGTGTTCTATACTTATTATGGCGGTCAGACGAAAGAGGAGCTCCGTTCCTGGGCGATTAACCTGGCTCACGAGCTTCATCGCATGCTCCCGAACGAGAAGATCCAATTCCAAATTTATTTCGACCGCGTCTTTGGCTTCGAGCCGCGCGGCTTTGACGCAAGCGAAGTGAAGGCGCTTGGCGACGAGAAATGGCAGGTCCGCTTCCCGGTTCTGGATATGCAGTTTAAAGATCAGCTTTATATTGATTTAAGGGACTAATTTATTACTCATACGAGAAAGAGGCTTGCCGAAGGGAGATTTATGCTCCCGGCGGCGAGCCTCTTCTTTTTTGCCCGCGTTTTCGGTACAATAGGAGTCACTTGCATGAGAGTAGAAAGAGGTACCGTGATGAAAGTTGTGTTATCCACATTAAATGCCAAATATATTCATACTTCGCTTGCCCTGCGCTGCCTGAAGGCGTACAGCGGCGAGCAATTCGATATGGAGATTGCCGAATATACGATTAAGGATCCGGTCATGAATATCGTTTCGGATATTTTCTCGCGTAGACCCGATGTCGTAGGCTTCTCCTGCTACATCTGGAATATCGAAGAGACGATTACCGTCATCAATATGCTCCGCAAAATTATGCCGGAAGTAAAGATCATCCTTGGCGGTCCCGAAGTAAGCTATGACACCGAATATTGGATGCAGCGCATTCCGGAGGTCGATTTTATCGTTGTTGGCGAAGGAGAAGAGACCTTTCACCATTTGCTGACGGAGATTGAGGGAGCGGGCAAATACCATATGGTATTTGGTATTGCTTATCGCAAGCAGCGCGAGGATCGCGTAGATATTCTTCTAAATCCGGGACGTCCGAAGCTGGACCTGGCTACGCTGCCTTCACCGCACCGTTTCCAGGAGGATATTCCGCATCTGGGCAGCCGGGTAGTTTATTTCGAGACAAGCCGAGGCTGTCCGTTCAGCTGTCAATTCTGCTTGTCGAGCATTGAGGTCGGGGTTCGTTACTTCGATATGGAACGGACGAAAGCCGACATTACGTACCTTATTGATTCCGGCGCGAAGCTGATCAAGTTTGTGGACCGTACGTTTAACATCAAACGGGATTACGCGCTTGAGATGTTCAAGTTCCTGATCGAGAACCACCGGGGCTGCGTGTTCCAGTTCGAGATTACGGCTGACATTATGCGTCCGGAAGTGCTCGATTATTTGGCGGAGCATGCGCCGCCGGGCATCTTCCGCTTCGAGATTGGCGTACAGTCGACGAACGATCCGACCAATGAAGCGGTGCAGCGCCGCCAGAACTGGAAGAAGCTTGTCCGCACCGTTACGAAGGTGAAGGAATCCGGCAAGATCGACCAGCATCTGGACTTGATCGCCGGCCTGCCGCTCGAGAATTATGATACGTTCCGCGGTACGTTTAACGATGTATTCGAATTAGGGCCGGAGGAGCTTCAGCTCGGATTCCTGAAGATGCTGCGCGGCACCGGATTACGTCTTGACGCAGAGAAGTGGGGCTATATTTATATGGATCATGCCCCATACGAAATGCTGGGCAATGATCTGATGCCGTTCAGCGACATCGTGCGGATCAAGCGGGTGGAGGACGTGCTTGAGAAGTACTGGAACGCGCACCGGATGGACCGCACGCTGAACTATCTGGTCAAAGAGGTATTCCCGTCTGCGTTTGACTTCTTCCAATACTTCGGGGACTTCTGGGAAGGCAGAGGCTGGCAGAAGATCGGGCATCAGCTTGAGGATTTGTTCTCGCGTCTGTGGGCTTTCCTCACCGAATACAAAGCCGGTGCGGCGTCCGAAGAAGCGGATAAGCTGGATCTTGAGGTTGTTCTTGGCCTCATGAAGTACGATTACTTCCTGAACCATAACTACAAGCCGCGGAAAACCTGGTGGGAGTTCACGATGGACAAGGCCGTATGGAGCGGCTGGATGCGCCGTCTGACCGAACGTCCGGAGGATGTGTCGGAAGGCTTTGCTGCTCTTGGCTTAAACGAAAAGGAGCTGCATAAGCATACCGTTATCGAGATGATTCCGTTTGATCTGGAGCACTACCTGGCAACGGGCGAGATTGATAAAAACTCGCATACGCTGCTTGCCGTCCTGTACGCGCTTGGCGGAGGCGAGCGTCAGGCGAAGCCGACACCAAAGCCGTTTATGCTGAAGGTCAGCCATGATGCGGTGCCAGTCAGCTTGTAAAAGAACAGAGAAGGCCGCCATCTTGAGGCGGCCTTCTCTGTTCGTCCATATTAAACCATTGCTCCAGGTTATCCATATGATACAATAGAGAGCTATGTGGAACATAAGGACGGCGCAGCCGTTTACGCTTTTGCAAAGGGGCTATTATTTATTTATGGAGCATTCTATTCCTTCTGACGCGCTGATTACCATCGCAGGTACGGTTGGGGTCGGCAAGTCGACGTTAACCTCTGTTCTGGCCGATCGCCTTGGCTTTCGCACTTCATTGGAGCAAGTTGAACATAATCCTTATTTGGAGAAGTTTTATCACGATTTCGAGAGATGGAGCTTTCATCTTCAAATTTACTTTTTGGCCGAGCGCTTTAAGGAGCAGAAGGCGATCTTTGAGGCGGGCGGAGGATTTGTCCAGGACCGTTCCATCTATGAGGATACCGGCATCTTCGCGAAAATGCATGCCGATCAGGGGACAATGAGCGCAACCGATTACGAGACGTATACCAGCTTGTTCGAAGCGATGGTGATGACGCCGTATTTCCCGCATCCGGATGTTCTGATTTATTTGGAAGGCAGCCTGCCGTCCATTCTGAGCCGGATCGAAGCACGAGGACGGGAGATGGAAATCCAAACGGAGCGTGCCTATTGGGAGCGGATGCACGAGCGTTACGCAGCCTGGATTGGTGAATTTAACGCGTGTCCGGTGCTCCGGCTGAACATTGGCGAATATGACGTCCATGATCCCGCCTCTTTGAACGGGATTATTGCGCAGGTCGGAGACGCGATAAGAGCATCGCGTCTGGCGAAAGCGGAAGCGGCTGCAGCGAGAATAATATAAGCACAAAAAAACTGCCGGTACTCCCGGCAGTTTTTTTGTTTTCAAAGTCAGATCGATTTGTTTGTGCTGATGCCTGCATCAGGCGTAAGCCTTGGCTTCTTCAAATAGGCGTTTAACCGTTCGGAGAACAGGAACATGGCCGCTGCGCACAGGACGATATAGAACGGGAAGATGCCAATGGAAAGGGAGGATGCCAGAAATCCAAGAAGCGGAGGCATCAGCGTGCTGCCCGTATAAGCTACCGCCATTTGATAGCCCATAATGGACTGGGACTGCTTTTTCCCGAAACGGACCGGCGTTTCATGAAGCATGCATGGATAGATTGGCGCTAGGCCAAATCCGACGATGATAAAGCCTGCCAGCGTAAAGCCGCCCGGCAGGGGCAGGAAGAGCAGCAGGGCGCCAATTAAGGCAATCAGCTGACCGCCGCGGATCAGGTTGCGGTTGCTGACCTTAAAGGTGATGAAGCCGGTAAGGAAGCGGCCAGCCGTTATGCCGGCGTAATAGAGCGATACCCACTGAGCCGCCTTTGAAGCGGACACATTCTTCATGTTGACGAGGAAGCTGCTGCCCCATAGGCCTACCGCAGCTTCAATTCCGCAGTAGAGCATGAAGGAGACGAGAGCAAGCTTGACGCCTCTGATTTTTAAGGGATGTACGGAAACGGTTTCTTCGGGGAGCTCCGTTACCGCATCCTCATGCTGAGCGTCAGATGATGCCTTGTGAATTCTGGCTACCCGGTCCCATAACGGGAGGGTGAAGAACAAGATGACAACGAGCGCGCATTGGATGGCAGCCACGGTCAGATAGCCGTATCTCCACGCATTGTTCGTAATGAACCGGGCCATAATGACAGGTCCAAGCGTAGCGCCCACACCCCAGAAGCAATGCAGCCAGCTCATATGATGCGCTTTGTAATGCGCCGCAACGTAGTTGTTGAGGCCGGCATCAACCGCTCCTGCTCCAAGCCCTAACGGAACCGCGCATACAAGCAGCCAAATGAGGGACGGCGAGATGGAATAGCCAAGCAAGGCTCCTGCCGTCATGATGCAGCTGACCAACGTTACTCTTCCCGTGCCAAAGCGGTTAAGGATCGTACCGCTTGCGAGGCTGGATACGATGGTTCCGGCAGCGATAGTCATATACAGCACGCCTGCCGCGCCCAGAGGCGCATGAAGCTCCGGCTGCATGACCGGCCAGGCGGATCCGAGCAGGGAATCCGGCAAGCCCAGGCTGATAAAAGCCAAATAAATAATGATCAAAAAGAATGTTGCCATGTGGTTTCACCTGTTTCTTTTATTCATGTTGAGATCATAAGATCCAGCCCAAGACTTTGCAGGCCGCTCATATAGTCCTTGGTCAGATCGCTTGCCGTAAGAAGCGGGAGATGCTCCCTCGGGATATAATCGGCGCTGCGCTCTGTTATCCGCTCAAGGATAGCTGCCGTAACCTCGCTTTTATTAAAAATAATCGTATGCGGGTTAATGATCGCCGTGAACGACGCGACAAGCCGGCTGATGGCATCAAGCCGGCTGTCTCCGGCATGCCTCTTCATCGCTTGATGAAAGTTGAGCTGATCGTATTGGGGAACAAACGAGACCTCGCCGGAGAAGAAGGTGCTTCCCCGAACGACATCTCCGTTGATCATGATGCCCGCACCCGGACCGTTCTGCCCGAAATACAAATAGACAAGGGACGGATTATTCGAATGACCGCTATTCTTGTAATAGCCAAGGACGGCGGCATTCATGTCGTTCTCGACTACAACCGGCAGGGCAAATTGCTCCTCCAGTTGGCGCTTCAGATCGATATGCTGAAAGTTCGGATAATCCGGAATATGAATAAGTTTGCCGTTATTTACGGCGCCCGGCACGCCGATGGCGATGGATCTGACCTTGGGATAGGTCTGAATGAGCTGCTCAATATGCATGGTCAGACTGGAGACTTCGTTAATTAACGCACTGGAGGTCGAGCCCTGCTCCTTAATCTCTCCCGTGCAATTGAAGATCGTATAGCTTAAATCCGCTTTCTCGAAAAAGATCGCAAGCCCCAGCATAAACTCGGGGTTATAGGCATAACGCTGCGCCCTTCTGCCGCCGCTTGAATCGTCAAGCCCAACGGTCAGAAGCTCGCCGGCCTCCTCCATTAGGCTCAGAAACTTGCTGATGGTCGGGAAGCTGATGCCAAGCTTTTGGCTGAGCTCTGCTTTTGTCGCGCTTCCAAGCGCCAGCAGGGCAGAACGCAGGCCATGCAGGATCACATTTTTCATGTCTTTAGGTGTAGCGAGCAAATCACTCACGGTTGTATCCAGCTCCTCGATAGATACTTATTAAACGTCTTTAATAAGTTGGTATGATCGTATCAGAAAATAATCCGGGTAGCAAGATGCTCGGCGTAAGAAAATGATCATCGTGACTGTAGGGCCACGCGGAGCTTAATTCAGAACACATATATAAAATGTATAAGTACGTGAAAAACATATATTATTCTTATCGTTATAACTCGCTTACTATGGAAGCAGAAAGTCATTTCAAAGCGAGGAGAGGCGGTAAACATGATTACGCGGCACACTTGGGAAAGGGTTGCTTCGTACATCACGAAGCGCCTTATTTAGGAGATAAAAAAGTCTCGAAAAAAGGGGGAGTGTTATGCCTTACCATAATTGCCATACTGCCGAGCTGCTGTACAAAATGCGCCAGGAAGAGCTCGAGCGGGCAATCCGCTCCGGGTTTTATGTCAAGCATGACGAAGACAGGAATAAGCCTCATCGCAAATTCGCAGCTCCGCTGTTTCGCATGATAAGACGCTTATGTGGGGCAAAAGATGATCAGCCGTGCATGGAAAAGGACCATCCCGGGTAAAGGACGGCAAAGCTTTAGTTGGGATTAAATCACTTTCCCCGCTGTCAAAATAAAAGACGCGCCCGAAAGGTTAATCCAGCCTTTCGAGCGCGCCTTTTGGAGCTGCCAGGCAAGCTCCGGGCAGCTATCTCTTCTCCACCGCGATCAAATACGGCGCGGTGTCCCGCTGCGGCTGGCGGTACAGCACAGCCGCATGCATTGCCCCCGGCAGCTTCGCCGCCCAATCGGCGACAATCGCCGCCTCCTCCGCGCCGCCCGGGTGCCCCGGATACAGCGCGACAGTGACAATACCCCCGCGGCGCAGCAGCGACAGCGCCGCGTCCAGGGCGGCGACCGTCGTCGTTGGTACGGTAATGACCGACTCGTCGCCCCCCGGCAGATAGCCGAGATTGAACATGACGGCTGCTACCTTGCCTTCAGCGGAAGCGCCGACAGCCTCCGCCATCTGCGCATGATTGCGCAGGTGAAGCCGCACCTGCGGCAGCCTGCCGCTCTCTTCCAGGGAGCGGAGCCGCTCCTGCGTCCGGTCCAGCGCGTCCCGCTGAATGTCGAAGGCGTGCACCGTGCCCCGAGGTCCGACCAGCTCGGCGAGCTTCAGCGTATCGACGCCGCCGCCCGCGGTTGCGTCAATAACGATGTCGCCCGGCTGGACGCGTTCGGCGATCCATTGATGCGCCATGCTAAGGATCGACAAGAATCCCATTTTACACCGCCCCCCATAGCTTGCCCTGCCAAGTATTGCGCCGTTTCAGCTCGGCATCGATGGCGTTCAGGACGACCCATTTCTGCATGCTCCACATCGGTCCGATGAGAAGCTCTTTGGGAGCATCGCCGGTGAGCCGGTGTATGATCATCTCCGGGGGCAGGAACTCCAGCGTGTCTACGATCAGCTTGACGTATTCCTCCAGCTCGAGGAAACGCAAAAGCCCGGCTTCGTACTGCTTCACCATTGGCGTTTTGCGCATGAGGTGGAGCAGGTGGATTTTGATGCCCTGCACATCCATCGCGGCAACCGCGCGGCCAGTCTCGAGCATCATCTCATGCGATTCCTGGGGCAGGCCGTAAATGATATGCGTGCATACCCGGATTTCCCGCTCGCGAAGACGGCGCACCGCATCCAGATAACACGCCGTATCATGGGCGCGGTTAATGAGCTCGGAAGTGGATTCGTGCACGGTCTGCAGTCCCATCTCGACCCATAAATACGTCCGCTCGTTCAGCTCCGCCAAATAATCGATAACATCATCCGGCAGGCAGTCCGGCCTTGTTGCAATCGATAATCCAACTACGCCGGGCTGCTGCAAAATAACCTCATAATATTCCCGCAGTTCCTCCACGGGAGCATACGTATTCGTATAAGCCTGGAAGTAGCCGATGTAATTCGCTTCCGGCCATTTCTGATGCTGGCGGTCCCTGATCTTGTTAAACTGCGTCACAAGATCGTCCCGCCGGCTGCCCGCGAAATCGCCGGATCCGCGGGCGCTGCAGAACGTGCAGCCGCCCTTAGCGATCGAGCCGTCACGGTTCGGACAGGTAAAGCCCGCATCAAGCGTAACCTTGAATACTTTCCCGCCAAGCTGCTCGCGCATTTCGTAGTTCCATGTATGAAATCGTTTATCGCCCCACAGCATGGGCTGCCCTGGCGTCAATTGCGATGCATTTGCGTTCATGCGGTTCTCCTTTTATACGGATAAAGAATGGCATCCTTCATTTTATCGGAAAGAAGGGGGAATTGCCATGCCGGATTGAAGCGCTTTTGACGGGCCTCGCAGGCCATAAAATAAGCTGGAAATTATTTTGCCGGCTGCCAGATTTGGGCTTGCAAAACCTAACATGATCTGTTATATTAAAAGTGCGACAAATCAATGAAAAAACCTTACATGCTTAATTCGTAACGATCGTCATAAAACGTCGATAAACTGGAAATGCTGTAATAAAAAAATCGATGAGGTGATCTCAATGAGCGGGCAAACAAGAATTCCGCATGGTGATGAGAAGGTAACGGTTGAATTAACAGTGAAAGAATTGATGGCGCTTTCAGGAGTAAGGTTTCACAATAACCATCATATTGAAATATCTGCGCGTAAGAAACTTAATGAAGTGATTGAGAATACTTACCGCGATGTTCAAGCTGAAGGTCCAATTGATTATCAGCTGCTTGTTTAATCGTTTGGCAGCAGAAAATTTCTTACAAACCTAAGCCTTGACGATTCACGGAATCGTTCGAGGCTTTTTCTTTTTGTCGTCATTCTCACGAACATCTTTACAAGGCCGTTCATCTTGGGCACAATAAGGACTAGCTTAATTAGTAGGAGGACCATTACAAGATGCGTTTAAGAGGAAGAAAAGGAATCCGCGAGTCGCTGGAGGCGCAGCCGGAATTAGTCGTGCTTGACGCCAAGCCGCTCAAGGGCAAATGGCGCGAGTTTTTCGGCAATGATAAGCCGATCCATGTCGAGCTTGGCATGGGGAAAGGCCGTTTTATCAGCAATATGAGCTTCCGTAACCCGGATAATAACTATATCGGCGTCGACATGTATGACGAGCTGATCCGCCGCGCAAGCGACAAAGCCCGCAACATCTGGGAGGAGAGCGGAGTAGAAGAGCCGCCTAACCTGGCGCTGCTTCGTGCAAATATCGAGCATATCGAAGAAATGTTCGAGCCGGGAGAGATCGAGCGGATTTATCTGAACTTCAGCGATCCATGGCCAAAAAGCAAGCATGCCCGCCGCCGCCTGACGCATCCGCGCTTCCTGCGGAAGTATGGCCAGCTGCTGAACGACCGCGGGGAGATTCATTTCAAGACCGACTCGGAATCTCTCTTCGAATTTTCGCTTAACAGCTTTGCGGAAGTGGAGCTGCAGCTTCGCAATATCTCGCTTAATCTTCATAAGAACGGTCCTCGCGAGGATCTTGTTTTTACCGAATACGAGATGAAGTTTATGGAAAAAGGCCAGCCGATCTTCCGTCTTGAAGCGGTTATCGGGGAATCCGTGCTGCGCGAATACCGCGAAAGCAAGCTGGAGAACACGCGCCGCGAAGAGGCGGAAGCTGAGGCTGCCGGGCAGGACGAAGACGAATCGGCTGAATAAGCAAGCCAATTGCGTTGAAAAAATAGCGGTGCAGGGAGAACCCCGCACCGCTATTTTTTGATTTTGACGAGCCGGACCAGCTCTATTCTAGAAGAATGTAAGCGTCCATCCGTATTCTACGGCCATCGCCGTCAGCGTGCCAATCAGCGCGCCAACGGTGACATCGGATGGGTAATGGAGTCCAAGATACATGCGCGACCATGCTACGGACAGGGCTAGCAGGACCGCGATCGGCATAATGACCGGGAACCATACTCCGCTGGCACTGATAATCGGAATGATGAATGCGAAGACGGCTGTTGTATGTCCGGAAGGGAAAGAAGAGTCGACCAGCGGCTTTTTCCCCGTATTAACCCCGTTTAACGCCTGATAAGGGCGAAGCCTTTTTAATTTCCGTTTCACGACATAGACAGGCAAATGGCTTAAGAATACGGCGGTAAAGCATTGCCAGCCCGTCATGCTCCAGGGATTGGGTGCAAACATCGCAATAAGGAAAGAGCTGATGAGTGTAAAGGACGCTCCCCCAACATGCGTCACTGTGCTTAGATATACCCCAAGCCACCGGTGAAGCCTGCTTTGCGAACGGCGCTGATTCGCCCATAGGATCATTTGCAATTCCCGGGTTCGTAACCACCCTATCATTCTTCTCATCCGTTTCCTCCTGTGGAACAATTCTACTTCGTAAGCATTAGCCTAAGATTTGCGTTAATCCCACACATTATAAACGATATTAGACTATTATGGTTCAATAAATGAGCTTGTACAAGTTTAAAGTTTATACGAAGACCGCCGTTTTCAGCCGATTTCAAAGGCTTAACGGATTATTAAAATGCAGTTGATCTTCCACTAATAGACCTCCTGTAGAATGGGACCGATCAAGGTTTCATTCCGAAGGAGGCGTTCTTGATGAGAGTTGCGCTTTTTACCGACACGTTTGAACCTGATGTGAATGGTGTTGCACGCACCCTTGGCCGCTGGACCGATTATTTGAAGCGGCAAGGCGCAGAAGTGCTTGTTCTCGCTCCAGATCCGGCTTCCGGCAAGCAAAGCGGCAAAGCCTCAAGCTCCGTCGAACGCTTCGCGAGCCTGCCCTTCTTCTTATATCCCGAGTGCCGGCTGGCACTGCCTAATCCGATTCATATCCGCAGGGCGCTTAATGAGTTCCGCCCGACGATTGTCCACGTGGCTACCCCCTTTAATCTTGGACTTTGCGGCATTCATTATGCCCGCAAGCTCCGCATTCCGCTCGTTGCATCCTATCATACGCATTTTGATCAATATTTACCGTTTTACAATTTGCAATGGATGGCAAAGCTGTTATGGAGATATATGGAATGGTTTCACCACGACTGCCGCTCCATCTATGTGCCTTCCCGTTCCACTTACCAGGATTTGAAGGATAAAGGCTGGGATGCCGGCCGGCTTGAAATTTGGAGCCGAGGCATTGATACGGAGGCCTTTCATCCGGCCGTGAACCGGGAGGAGTGGCTGACGAAGCAAGGCATCGACAGCAATCGATTTGTTGTTCTGTATGTTGGAAGGCTGGCTCCCGAGAAAAATGTCGATACCGCCTTAGATGCTTTTGCTGAATTTCGGCAAAATATAGGGGAGGAAGCCGTTTTTGTCATAGCTGGAGACGGCCCTTCGTCCGATGCTCTGAAGGAACGCTGCCGCCGCGAGGGAATCGATGCCCGTTTTGTCGGGTTCACAGCCATGCCGGATCTCCAGAAGTGGTACGCATCCGCTGATTTGTTCCTGTTCCCGTCGGCCACCGAAACCTTCGGCAATGTTGTGCTGGAGGCGATGTCCTGCGGCGCGCCGGTCATCTGCGCGGATAAAGGCGGCGTGACCGATTCTGTTCAGCACGGCGTTACGGGCTTGTTATGCAATCCGGAGGATTCCCGGTCTTTCGCGAATGCGATGGGGCTTCTCTACAGCAATCCGGAGCTGCGCGCGGCCATTGCCGAGCAAGGCCGAATCTATAGCCAGAAGCAGTCCTGGGATGCCATTTTCGACAAGTTGGCTTCCAGCTTTGAGCGTTATTCGATACCGGTTCAGCCACATATTCGTCACAAAGCGAAGTAATGGACCGGGAACATTGTATCAACTATACACGTATGTATTGGACGTAAGGGCTAAAAAATCAGGAAATGGATGAAAATAAGGGCGATAGGGCGCAAAAGGAGGTAATAGAACCATCTGCTTGCCATGCAAGCGTTTTAATGGCGGGATAACCGATAATGGCGTGAATTTACGGTTTTGACAAAGATAATCAATGTGTGGAAAATCAAAAAGGTCCAGCGAATCGTTTTTACACAAAGACAACAAAGCGGCGCGGACGCAAGAGAGAATTATGATAAAGAGCCTGTCGACGCCTTTAGGGTGATCAGAACGGGCAATTAAAAAGGGGTCTCAAGGGGGCAGTACCGAAAAATGTTCAATACCATTATGCTAGTGTTCCAGATCGTATTTGCATTGCTGGGCTTGTACCAACTGTTTTTGACATGTTTTGGCTGGCACCGCAAGAAAGAAGATTTATCCCATCCGCCGCAAAAGACATTTGCTTTGCTGGTCGCGGCACATAACGAGGAACAGGTTGTCGGGGCGCTTATCGAAAATTTGCTGAAGCTGAAATATCCTCGCGAGCTGTTTGACATCTTTGTTATCTGCGACAACTGTACCGACCGCACCGTCGATATTGTGAACAGCTATGAAGGCGTTTATGCCTGCGTTCGCAATAACAAGAGCCAGCGGGGCAAAGGCTATGCCGTGGAATGGATGCTGAAAGAGCTGTGGAAAATGCCAAAAAGCTACGACGGCGTAGCAATCTTTGATGCCGACAACCTGGTAGCGACGGACTTCCTGCAGTACATGAACAATGATTTGATTAATGGGCACCAGGTTATTCAGGGCTATCTGGATACGAAAAACCCGAACGACTCGTGGATCAGCTCGGCGAACGCGATCAACTACTGGTTCTGTAACCGCCTTTGGCAGCTGCCGCGCACGAATCTGGGTCTTGCGAATTTCCTCGGAGGCACGGGCATGTGCTTTGACGCCAAGCTCCTGCAGGAAATGGGCTGGGGCGCAACCAGCCTTGTGGAAGACCTTGAGTTTACGGTCCGCTGTATTCAGCGGGGGATTTATCCGAAATTTAATTTCGAAGCGAAGGTATTTGACGAGAAGCCGATTACGTTCCAAGCCTCGGCTCGTCAGCGTCTGCGCTGGATGCAAGGACATTTCGACGTTACACGCAAGTACATGCTGCCGCTCTTGTGGCAGGGGATTAAAGATCGCAGCATGACCAAGATCGACGCTGCGCTGTACGTATTTAACGCATACAACTATTTGGCCGGCTTCTTTATCGCGGCGATTATCTGGGGAGACGTGCTTCTCTTTGGCGGCAACAACGTAGAATCGGTCTATAATCTGCTGCCGTTCTGGCTGAGCGTCCCGTATATGGCTTATGTATTTATCCAAATTCCGCTGTCGATGTATATGGCGAAGGTGCCGTGGCAGCTGTACCTGCGGATTCCGACGTTCCTGTTGTTCACCCTCTCGTGGTGGCCGATTACGGTTCATGCGTTCTTTACGCAAAACAACAAGAAGTGGAGCCACACGCAGCATACCCGCGTCATTCGTCTCGAAGACGTGCAGAGCAAGCAGCTGTAGCAACATGCGATATAATGGGTTGACACATAGAAATCCATTATGTTATAGTATGTCGGTAGCGTTTTTGAAAACATAATTTGCACAAGCAGAAGCACCCGCTTCTCACCTTTCGGTTCAGCCGGCTGGTTCGCGATAATCGATTAAGCTTAACGAGTTGCTTTCATCCGAAGGCAGCGAGAGCGGCCATAAACAACGGTTATACAATGCGGGTTCGTGCGAACCCGCATTTTTTATTTTGTACACACACATAAACATCCTATCTTGGAGGTGGCACGTTATTAGCAGAGAACATCAAATCAACGATGAGATCCGGGCCAGAGAAGTACGACTTGTTGGCGCGGACGGCGAGCAAATCGGTATCAAATCGATCCGTGACGCTTTGCAGATGGCAATTGACCTGAGCTTGGATCTGGTGAATGTAGCACCGACGGCTAAACCGCCGGTATGCCGGATTATGGATTACGGTAAATTCCGTTACGAGCAACAGAAGAAAGAAAAAGAAGCACGCAAGAATCAAAAGATCGTCGACCTGAAGGAAGTTTGGTTCCGTGCCAACATCGACGAGCATGACTATCAAACAAAATACCGTAATGTTGTGAAGTTCTTGGGCGAAGGCGATAAAGTTAAAGCTTCCGTACGCTTCCGCGGACGGGAAATTGCCCATGCGTCGATCGGCCAGAAAATTCTGGACCGTCTGGCGCAAGAGGTTGCCGAAATATGCAGCGTAGAACGTGCACCGAAGCTTGAAGGCCGGAGCATGATTATGATTTTGGCACCAAAAAGCAACACTTAAATAAAGGGAGGATAATCGACATGCCTAAAATGAAAACACACAGCAGTCTGAAAGACCGCTTCAAAATTACTGGTACTGGTAAAGTAAAACGCTACAAAGCGTACAGAAATCACTTGCTTTCCCACAAATCCGGTCGTCAAAAACGTGTTCTTGCTGGCCAACCACTGATGGCAGCTGGCGACGTTCGTCGTATTCAACAAGGTCTCGCTAACCTGAAATAGCAGCAATTGTTTAAATAAGCTAATCCAATTCAACCTACGGGAGGTTTCCACTCATGGCAAGAGTTAAAGGCGGTTTTGTCCGCGCTCGTCGTCGTAAAAGAATTCTTAAACTGGCAAAAGGTTATTTCGGTTCGAAACACCGTCTGTTTAAAACAGCAAAGGAGCAAGTTGGTAAATCGCTTCTTTACGCATACCGCGACCGTCGCCAAAACAAACGCGAATTCCGCAGACTGTGGATCGTTCGTATTAACGCGGCTGCTCGTCAAAACGGTCTGTCCTACAACAAATTCATGTACGGCCTGAAACTGGCTGGCATCGAAGTAAACCGCAAAATCCTGGCTGACCTGGCTGTTAACGACATCAACTCGTTCAACTCCCTTGCAGGTGTTGCAAAAGCGAAAATCAACGCTTAGTTTTAAGCGTGAAGATAAAAGAGGTTGTCTCATTATGGGGACAACCTCTTTGTTTGTATTACGGACCAATCCGGCTATTATATGGGCATTGTGACGGGCAATCAAATCAAAAAAGGATTAGATGAGGTCGGAGCCGGAAGAAGGCTGTAACCGGTAAGCCCGCGGGCTTACGCCATGATAAGCGCTGAAATGGCGGGTAAACGGATGAATCGAGGTATACCCGAGCCGTTCGGCAATGGCAGTGACGGAATAATCCGTTTCGACGATAAGCTGGGCTGCCTGCTTCATCAGAAGACGGTGGCGGTACATTTGCGGCGTAAAGCCGGTCTCGCGCTGAAAGAGGGAATGGAAGTAGGAACGTTTGAGGCCGCACATTGCCGCCCATTCCTCTACCGGGGTCCGCGTCTCCGGATGCTCGTTCAAATGGGTTAGCAGCTTGACGATCCGGAAGTCCCTTGGCTGACGGCTATGAATAACGTTGTACCAGCTGAGCATCCAGGCATACAGCAGACTGTTTACCAGCTCGCTGCGATAATGCGTGGATTCTTCGAATTGCCTTGCAATGGATACGAAGGAATCGTACAGCCACGGATAGGGCTGGAGAGAGAAGCGGCTCGGCAGCGAGTCCAGCTCCGGGCACGGCTCTACAAGGGATGTGGAATCCAGCTCAAACGGCTCCGGCGCATGGATGAATACCCGGTTATAGGTACCGGGAGTACCCTCCCACATATCGCAATACAGATTATAAGAAGACAACGGCTGTCCTTTTCTAATGTGGAAGGCATGAGGCTCCCCCGGACGCAGAAAGATCAGAGTCCGCCGCTCGATGGGATACAGCTTCCCGTTCACCTCCATTTCTCCCGGCCCGTCGACAAACAAATGGAACGCATACACATTGCTGACGCGCAGCTTCTCGTTCCATCCCCCTACATACAGGTAACGCATCGAATCACCGACATAAGGTTGCAGTTCATTTATTGTTCTCATCGCTTTCCCTGCCTTTGCAGCCCTTCCAGCTTGCGCTCAGGTACGACCCTGCCGGGAAGTTAACGGAGGATTCGTCAACTGATTGGACTGGCGGGCAAATACGTCTATTGCTATCAATGTTACAATAATGGCGGAAATTGCGAAAGGGCTTTCACCGCAAGAGCGGACGATTAGCCAACTGGGAGAGGATGATAACGTTGAAAATGACCTATACACAGCCGGCTGCAAGCTGGAAGCAAGGGCTTCCGCTTGGCAACGGGCAGCTAGGCGCCGTGCTGCACGGCGGCATCGATAGCGAAATCTGGAATATGACGGAGGTAACCTTCTGGTCGGGCAAGCCGGAGCGCTTTGGAGGGTCCGCAGATCCGAAAGAGAAGCTGGCCGTAATGAGGGAAGCTTTTTTTAACGGGGATTATGTGCTTGGCGACAGGCTGGCAGCCGAGCAGCTGGAACCCGAGAAAGGCAATTTTGGCACCAACCTGTCCTTATGCGATGTTCTGATCAGTTATAGGGATGACGGCAATGAACTGGTCCGGGAACTGGATCTCGAGAATGCGGTTGGGACCGTAACATATAGAAGCAGTACCGGAGTTAAAATGCAACGAGAAACCTTTGCGACACATGCGGACGGCGTGCTGGTCTCCCGGATAAAAGGCGACAAGGGTGGAAGCGTATCTTTAACCCTTCGTATACAGGGAAGAACAAATACGTTTGACGCCTGGCTGGAAGGGCAGGATAAGCTGGCTTTCCGTACGCAGGCGACGGAGACCATCCATAGCGATGGAACCTGCGGAGTCTGGAGCGAGGGCGGACTGAAGGCTGCGGTAACGGGCGGCCAAGTGTACGGAGAGGCTGATGCGATAGTCATCGAGGAGGCCGACGAGGTCGTTCTTTATTTCGCGGCGGCGACCGACTATGGCCGCAAGGATGACGGTTGGAAGGCCGAGTGCACGGCACAGCTGGAGTCGGCAGAGGCGAAAGGCTTTGAACGGTTACTGCGGGATCATATTGCTGATTATCAGGCGCTGTTTGGCCGGGTGAGCCTTGACCTTGGCGGCTCGGACGTCTTTGCCGCTCTGCCGACGGACGAGCGCGTCCGCCGATTGCGAGCGGGAGAAGCGGAGGACAATGGGCTAATCGCGTTGTTTTATCAATACGGGCGGTATTTAACGATTGCGGGCTCGCGGGAAGATTCCCGTCTGCCGCTCCACCTTCAGGGGATATGGAACGATGGCGAAGCGAACGCAATGGCGTGGAGCTGCGACTACCATCTGGACGTTAATACGGAGATGAATTATTACCCGACAGAAGTCAGCAATCTTGCGGATTGCCATGTTCCGCTCATGAATTATATCGAGCAGCTCGCTGAGGCAGGCCGCTCGGCGGCGGAAGATTTCTATGGCTGCGAGGGCTGGGTGGCGCATGTATTCTCGAACGCATGGGGCTTCGCCGCTCCGGGCTGGGGAAGGTCTTGGGGGCTGAACGTAACGGGCGGGTTATGGATTGCGACTCATTTGAAGGAGCATTACGAATATAGCTTGGACCGCGAATTCCTATCCCGTCAGGCTTATCCGGTTATGAAGGAAGCCGCGCTGTTCTTCCTGGATTATATGACGATTCATCCGCAGTACGGCTGGCTGGTAACAGGCCCGTCAACTTCTCCGGAGAACAGCTTCTATCCGGGTCCTTCCGAGCAAGGCGAGCAGCAGCTCTCCATGGGCTCAACGATGGATCAGATGCTGGTCCGTGATTTATTCGTCTTCGTGTTGGAATCGGCAGAGCTGCTCGCAACCGATGAGGAGCTGCAACAACGGCTTAGTGCGGCAATTGAGCTGCTTCCGCCGCTTCAGATTGGCAAGCGCGGCCAGCTGCAGGAATGGCTGGAGGACTATGAGGAGGCGCAGCCGCAGCACCGGCATTTCTCCCACATGTACGGGGTATATCCGGGGAACCTGATTACGCCCGGCGGGACGCCGGAGCTCGCAGGGGCTATGAGGCAAACGCTGCTCGGACGAATGCTGGTTGATGAGCTGGAGGATATTGAATTTACGGCCGCGTTGTTTGCCTTGGGCTTCTCCAGGCTGCATGACGGCAATCAGGCGGTAAAGCATGTCCGGCATTTGATCGGAGAGCTTTGCTTCGATAATCTGCTCTCGTATTCCAAGCCTGGCGTTGCCGGGGCAGAGACGAATATTTTCGTTATTGACGGCAACTTTGGCGGAACCGCTGCTATTGCCGACATGCTGCTTCAAAGCCATGCGGGCTCCATTCATCTGCTGCCTGCTCTTCCGGCGGACTGGTCCGATGGTTCATACCGGGGACTGCGGGCGAAAGGCAATGCTGAAGCCGCTGCTTCCTGGAAGGATGGCCGCTTGGCGGAAGCGGTTATAACGGCTTATTCCGATCTGGAGACAGTCGTTAAATGCGGCGACAGACAGGTGAAGTTGCGGTTGGAAGCCGGGAAACGGTATAGGCTGGATGGCCAGCTTGAATTAATTGTGATTGAAACGTTATAAAGGCTGTAATAAGGATGCCATTGGAAAACCGCCAAAGGAAGAGCTGCTTTTAAGAGCCGTTCTTCAAACTTTGGCGGTTTGTCGTATGGTTCGTTAAATATTGGGATTGTTCAAGCCTCTTCTCTGTTTTACATTGAAAGCGCAACATGAAAGCGCTTCAACATTTCTGATGTGAACGGGAGGCTTGATGTAATGAAAAGGAAATTTGGGGCATGGTCCGGCAAAGGTTTGTTCCTCTTGCTGGTGACCGTCCTGCTCGTCCAGTTAGCCGGAGGAACCGGCGGACGTGAGGTTGAGGCTGCAGGCGCGGATCTGTCCGCTGCGGCAGCTGACTCGGCTGATGGAAGCTATTCGTACGAAGCGGAAGCGGCTGTCAATACGCTGTCGGGAAAAGCAGAGATCAAAGCATGTGCGGAAGCAACGGGCTGCTCCGGCGGCCAAATCGTCGGCGGCTTGTACGGAGGTTCGTCACTGACCGTAAACGGTGTAACGGTGGAAACAGCCGGCGTATATACAATGACAATCCATTATATTTCCGGAGATCCTAGATCTTTTGGGGTTCGCGTAAATGACGGCACAACCGATCATTATGATCTGCCGAAGACAGTCGATTGGAACACGCTTGGCACCTATGAGCTGGAGATTGAGCTGAAGGCCGGAGCGAACACGATCAAACTGGAAGATGAAGGCGGTTATTCGCCGGACGTCGACCGGATTGAGCTTAAGTTATCCGAAGGCGGAGGTCCCGGCGAGCCTGGCCCAGGCACGGCTTATGAAGCGGAAGCAGCCGTCAATGTGCTGACAGGTAATGCGTCAGTCAGCGGCTGCAGCGCGGCTACAGGCTGCTCGGGCGGCAAAAAGGTCGGCAATCTGTGGGGCGGATCCACGCTGCAATTCCGTGACATCCTGGCAGAGAAGGCAGGCGTATATACGCTTAGCATCTCTTACGTCTCGGGAGATCCCCGTCCGGTATCCATTGCCGTTAATGACGGCCAATCGGATAATTACGCCCTTCCAAAAACCGAAAACTGGGACACGCTTGGCGTGTTCAAGCTGGAGGTAGAGCTGAAGGCGGGAGCAAATACCATCACGTTT
Source organism: Paenibacillus glycanilyticus (assembly GCF_023715145.1). Classification (GTDB taxonomy): domain Bacteria; phylum Bacillota; class Bacilli; order Paenibacillales; family Paenibacillaceae; genus Pristimantibacillus; species Pristimantibacillus glycanilyticus_A. Next base: position 230,211 of record NZ_JAMBNP010000005.1, read on the forward strand.
AACGATGACGGCGGCTGGTCGCCGGATATTGATAAAATTGAGATCGCGGCTGCAGAAGGACCGGGCGAGGACCCGGGTCCGGTAGACAACATCGGCCAAATCGGCCAAGTGATCGACTCCAAAAAATACGGCACGATCAAGGTAACCGCGCATGAGAAGGGAGCAACCTTCGTTTCCGGTTCCATCAGCGTTACGTATAATACGGAATCTGGCCTTGCGGCATATGCTTGGAATGGCAAAACGCTTGTAAAAGGCGCTTATGCGAGCGCTCAGCTGGAAGATAAGCTGCTGGACAGCCGCAAATACGGCGAGCATAGCTTTAAACTCAGCAATGTAGAGAAAATTAAGGATGGACATGGCAAAGGTGTCCGCATTACGGTCGAGAACCGCGGCGAAGGCCTGCCGGTTATGAAGCAGATTTACCAGCTGTATGAGGATCAGGCTTACTTCCTCGTATCCCAGCAAGTGGTTAGCGGCACTTCGGTCAGCTCGAATGATATGGCTCCGCTCGTCGTGAATGCAAGCGGCGGCGTTGATGTCGGCAGCAGCGGAGATAACCGCGTACTAATCACGCCTTACGACAATGACGCGTGGTCCCGATATCAAGCCCGCACAATCAACACGGCGCTGAACAACAACAACTACATCAGCTCCGAGATGACGGCCATCTATGATAACAACAGCCGCACCGGACTTGTGATCGGTTCGGTAACGCATGATGTTTGGAAGACCGGTATTTTCTGGAGCGGCTCGAATGACAAGCTGAACAAGCTGAAGGTGTACGGCGGCTTCACCTCGCTCACTTCGACTCATGACAGCATTGGTCATGGCAAAGTGTCGGGCAAGACAATCACTTCGCCGCAAATCGCCATCGGGTACTACGCGGATTACCGCGACGGTTTGGAGAATTACGGAGAAGCGAACGCGGCCGTTGCGCCGCCGCTCAAGTTCGAGAAGGGCGTTCCTTCCGGCGTGCCGGTAGGCTGGAACAGCTGGGGTGCTTACGAGAGCTCGCTCAGCTACGACAAAGTCGCAGAAGTATCGAATTTCTTCAAGGCCAATCTGCAAAAATCGTTTACAAACAAAGGCACCGTCTATATCAATATGGACTCCTATTGGGATAACCTGTCCGAGCAGCAGCTTCGCGACGCCGTTAAGCTGATCCGCAAAAACGGGCAAAAAGCAGGCATTTACTACGGTCCTTTCGTATACTGGGGTGACAACATGTCGCAGCCGGTAGAAGGGACAAACGGCAAGTATACTTACGGCGATATCGTGCTTCGCGATACGGAAGGCAATATTCTTCCGAAGGTAGACGGCGCATACGCGATCGACCCAACGCATCCAGGCTCCCAGCAGCGCGTCGAGTATATTTTCAAGAAGTTCCTGGACTACGGATTTGAATATATCAAGATCGACTTCTTGTCCCATGGCTCTTTCGAGGGCAAGCATTACGATCCTAGCGTTCAGACAGGCATTCAGGCATATAACCAGGGAATGGCTCATATCAACAAGGTGCTTGGCGGCAAAATGTTCATCAGCGCCTCGATTGCTCCGTTGTTCCCTAGCCAATATGCTCATGCAAGACGTATCTCCTGTGACGTTGACGGCTCGCTTAGCCGCACCGAATACCAGCTTAACAACCTGACGTACGGCTGGTGGCAAAACGGCACGATCTACACGTACACCGATCCGGACTACATGACGCTCGCGAAGGGCGGCTCCTTTAACGCGGCTCAGACCCGGGTTAATGCGGCGGCAATTTCCGGCACCGTGTATATGAACTCGGATGACGTAAGCAATGTAGAAACGCAAAAGCTGATGAAATCGCTCCTTACGAACAAAAGCGTAAACGAGATCGCTTTGATCGGCGAAGCCTTCCGCCCTGTGGAAGGAAATACGGGCAACGCTGCGGCAGACGTATTCGTCCTGCAGGACAAGAAGGACTACTACCTCGCCGTGTTCAACTACACGAATGAGGCAGTCGTGAAGACCGTCGATCTGAAACGGGCTTTAGGCGACTCGGCAACCTCGAAGGTTGAGCTCACGGATGCATGGACCGGCGCTAAAGCCGAAGCCAAGGACTCGCTTCAAGTAAGTCTCGAGGGCGCGCAATCCAAGCTCTACAAGGTCAAGATCAAGAAATAAACAAAAGGCTGTGCCGGGGTTATCCGGGCACAGCCTTTTTGTCTATGACGCTTTTGCTCGGGGACTCCAATCCAATTGGAATTGTTCAAGGAATCCCCGGGCAATGGCGAACGGTACATTTAATTGCGCAGTTTGCCCATTAACCTAATCACCATGTTCTTACTTCCCGGGAATCCGAATCGTCACCGACGTCCCGATTCCAAGCCGGCTGAAGATCGACACCCCGTACGAATCGCCGAACAGCAGCTTAATCCGGTTATCGACATTTCGCACGCCGTAGCCGGACAGCGTATCCTCGCTTTCGGGCAGACCGTCTTTTTGCATCCGCATGCCCATGCCGTCATCGATGACGCTAAGCAGGATATCCTGCCCCTCGCGATATGCGCGGATAATAATGTTGATGCCAAGCTCGTGATCCCAAATCGCATGGTTGATGCAGTTCTCTACGAACGGCTGAAGCGTCAGCTTGACGATGGGGCAAGGCAGCACGGATTCATCGATATCGTAGTGAACCCGAAGCAGATTAGCGAATCTCACCTGCTGGATCGATACATAATAGCGGGTCAACTGAATTTCTTCATGAACAGACAGCGTGTTTTTGCCTTTGTTCAGCGAGATGCGGTAAAACTTCGCCAGATCGGTCACCATCTTGTTCATGCGCGGATCATCGTTGCGGATGGCAAGCGATGAGATTGATGCAAGCGAGTTGTACAGGAAATGCGGGTTAATCTGCGCCTGCAGCACGTTTAGCTCAGCCTCCCGCTTATCGATCTCCTTCATATAGACGTCAGAGATTAAAGAGCTCAGACGCTGGCTCATCTTCCGGAGCGCATTGCCGATTTGACCAATCTCATCCCGCCCTAGCGGCCGGATATCGATAAGCTCGAAGTCCTCCCGTTCAATGCGGCGGATCATGCCTACAAGCTTCTCCATCCGCTTGGTGAACAGCCGGGCGGTTACATAGATCAGAATCGCCATGAGGGCAAGACTGACCAGAGCATAGGTCAGAATCCGTTTTGCCGTTAAATGCGCTTTGGACAAGAAGCTGCTGTAAGGAATAAGCGATACGCTTTTCCAGCCGTATTTGGTTGTGTTGTAGACGACCAGCACCTTCTCGCCGTTATAGGTACTGTCGAACCGGCCGGTCGCCTCGGCGGGAAAAGGATCCGGCAAGTCGATAGGCTGATTCAGCAGGCTTTTATCCTTGGCTGACATGACGATGCCTTCTTCATTAATGATCAGTACCGACTTGTCGCTCGCTTCCTTCGCCATCAGCCGGAATATATCGGACTCCAGGATATTGATCGTCAGTACGCCATACGGATTATTCATGCTGCTGATATTGAGCAGACGCGTCAACGTGAACATCGGCGGCTTGTCGGGCTCCGGAGGAGAGGTGACGAACCTGACGTCCCCGAAGCTGCCGCTGAGCGACTTGTAAGCCAAGGAGCTGCGAAATCTCTGATCCATGGATTTAATGTACATCCCGTCCGTGGGCAGCGTTTCGTTGCTGATAAAGACCGTCATCGATTCAATGTCCGGATTCGTCGTCAGCATGTTCACAAACGAGTTGTTAATATATTTGTAAGCGTCGACGAAGAGAGAAGGATCCTTCGAATAATCATTGGTCAGATAAGCACGCAGCGTGGAGTCCAGGTACAGCGTTGCGGACAGCTTCGTGTACGCGTCCAGCTTGTTCTCCAGGTTGGAATTAATTTGCGCGACTGTAGAGCCTGTATTCGCCACCATCTGGGAAGAGAGCTCGCTGCGAATGGTTGAATACGAATATTGAACGAAAAAGAGCAAGGGGAGAATTCCCCCGAGCAGGAACATGACAAACAGCTTCTCGCGAAGCCGCCAATTGTATAAGGGATTAATCAGCCATCCGGCTAGCTTCCTCATTTGACAGACCACTCCAGCCTAAAGTTGCAATTTGCGGTATTCGTTAGGCGTGCTGCCTTTATGCTTCTGGAATACCGAGCAGAAATAGGAGACATTCTCGTAGCTGACCCGGTGGGCAATCTCGCGCACCTTCAGCGACCGGTCCTTCAGCAGCTCCGAAGCATGATTCATGCGGATTCGGGTTAAATAATCAAGGATGGTCTCGCCGGTCTTTTCCTTAAAGATCGTTCGTACATAGTTGGGCGACAAAAAGACTTCCTTGGCGATATCCTCGACCGTAAGAGGCAGATGATATCGCTCGGTGATCAGCTTTATGATCTGCTCGGCGACCGACTGATGACGGTCGATATCGCGCTCGGCCGCCGCCTTGAGCAGCTCCGAGCAGAATCGGAGCGCATAAGCGTGATAATGGGTGATCGAAGGCAGCGACGACAGCTCCTTCCAATGATCCGCCAGCAGCTGTTCGCGAAGCGGGCCAACCATAAGGGAAGTAAAATGCTGCTCCAGAATGGTCAGCAGCTGGATCACCGCCCGAACGGCGAAGTTGCGCTCAATCCTCTCCTGCCGCATGCTGCTGAACCAGTCGTCCAGCACATGGGCCACGCGTTCGGCATCGCCTGCCTGCACCGCAGCTATAAGAGAAGCTGACGCCGCGTCTACAGGAATATCGGACTGCTTCGCCGTTTCCTCGCTGCAGCTTCGGATAACCGAGCCTGCCTGCCGGTACAGCTTCTCTTCGTTGCAGCGCTGCGACTCCTCGAACGCTTCCTTCAGCAGATGAAAGCCTTTGTAAGGGCCGGACAGGCCGATCGTCGCGAAGGCTTCGCCTTCCGCCGTGACAGCCAGCAGCTCCTCCCGGAGCAGCTCCCAATAAGCGGTTTCCCAATGCTGGGGCTTCCCTTGAAACAGAATAAACAGCGTGCTTGGTCCGGTCTCCAGCACGATTGCGGCGTCCAGTCTCCGCTTCAGCAGATTCCGCGCGGCTTCCGCCGCTTCCTCCGTCAGAATGGAAGAGGTCGCGCCCGGTGGATCGCCGCTGGCTATACGGTCAACGGAGCGGCTCAGAAGGGCAGGAGGCTCAAGCGTCATGTAAGCGGCTCCAAATGCCTGATGACTCAAAAAGCCGGAGGCCCCTTTTTCCCATTGCCGAATCCACTCGAGCCGCTTATCCGGGGAAGGCTCGCGGACGATGCGCAGCAGCAGCTTCTCCAGCCGCCAGCCGCCTCCCTCGCTTGCGAGCTGCTCTTCCTCGCATTTCTTTTTCACTTTCTCAAGAAGCACAAGCAGCTCTTCCATGTCGATCGGCTTCAGTAGATAACCTGCCGCTTCGATATTAAGGGCGGATTTAATATATTGAAATTCATTATGTCCGCTCAGATAAATAATTTTGACGCTTTTGTCGATCTGCTTCGCGCGCCGTCCGAATTCCAGTCCGTCCATAATGGGCATGCGCACGTCTGTCACAATAATATCCGGCTTCAGCTCGGTGAGCTTGGCCAGCGCTTCCTTCCCGTTGCGCGCCGTCCCGACGACTTGAATGCCTGCCTGCTCCCAGGGAACATAATGCTCCAACGTCTCCAGTTCGATCGCTTCATCGTCTACCAGCAGCACGGTATACATGTCGGCACCGCCTTTCTTGAAGTGATATAACCACATAATTCGCGTTATTTCTAGTTTAACGGCAATGCCGTTATTCAACAATGCAGCAAAAGGAAGTGTGTGGGTTTCGAGCATAAATCGGTAGATCTTATTATAGAACGGTTATTTTGCGGGGCCTATAATAAGGACACAAAGCAATGAAAACGCAATCAATTCACGGGAGGGCAACACGATGAACATGCAAACAAAAGCGCATCCAGAGGAAAGCGGGGCGCTTGCCGTCAAACGGAAAAGAGGCGGGCTGCTGGATAGATTAAAAGAGCAGCGGCTGCTTTACGTCCTGATGCTGCCCGCCATCATCCTGACCTTGATGTTCTCCTACGTGCCGATGTTTGGACTGTATATGGCGTTCATTAATTATCAGCCTGGCGGAGGAACGTTCTTTAAACAATTTTTCACGACGGATTTTGTAGGGCTGCAATGGTTTGATTATTTCTTCACAAACGGCGATTTCGTGAGGATTATGCGCAACACGCTGGCACAAAGCTTCCTCTCGCTGCTGTTCGGATTCCCGATGCCGATTATTCTGGCCCTCATGATTAATGAGCTGCGGAACGGCTGGTTCAAGCGAACATTTCAGACCGTCTCCTATATGCCGCATTTTATCTCCTGGGTTATCGCGGCAAATATTATTATCACGATGCTCTCATCGGGCGGGGTTATCAACAACATTCTGACCGGACTTCATATTATCGACGAGCCGATCCAGTTCATGCAGAAGGGCCACCTCTTCTGGTGGATTATCGCCTTCTCGAATGCCTGGAAGGACATGGGCTTTAACGCGATTATGTATCTGGCCGCGATTGCGGCAATCAACCCCGAGCTGTACGAGGTTGCGAAGGTTGACGGCGCAAGCCGCCTGAAGCAAATGCTGCATATTACGCTTCCGTCCATTCGGCCGACGATTATTATTTTGGCCATCCTCGCGGTTGGCGGTATTCTGAACGCAGGCTTCGACCAGCAGTACCTGCTTCAGAACAATACGGTAATGGAGTACTCGGAAGTTATCGATACGTACACGTACAAATACGGTTTGCAAAACGGTATGTTCTCCTATGGTGCCGCCGTCGGTTTGTTCAAATCGGTTGTAGCGTTCCTACTTGTCATCACCGTTAACCAGATGGCTAAAAAGACAGAAGAGCAGTCGCTGTTCTAGTACAAAACGGAAGAGGAGAACACGTCATGGTGAAAGACAAAAAAGATTTTCTCTTTATGACCGCCGTTTACACATTTATCGTTGCGATATTTATAGTTACGTTCTATCCATTTTGGAATGTTTTCATTATCTCGCTGAACAGCGCGGAGGATACGCTGCGGGGTAACCTCTATCTGTGGCCAAGGGAGTTCAGTCTCGCAAGCTATGCGCAAATTTTGGGCGACAGCGAGATATGGACGGCGATCCGGGTTACGCTGCTGAGGACCTTAATCGGCACGCCGCTTGCCGTCATCACGATCAGTATGCTGGCGTTTGCGCTGAGCAAGAAGGAACTGGTCGGCAACCGCTTCTGGACGTTATACTTCGTCTTTACGATGTATTTCGGCGGCGGACTTATTCCTTACTATATGGTGCTCAAGAGCTACCATTTGATCGACAGCTTTATGGTGTTTATCGTGCCGGGCTTAATGAACGTGTTCTATATGATCATCGTCCGGACCTTTATGCAAGGTCTGCCGCAGGAGCTGGACGAATCAGCCAAGATGGACGGAGCGAACTACATCCAGATTTTCTTCCGTATTATTTTGCCGCTGACGACGCCCGTACTCGCAACAATCGGCTTGTTCACGGCGATCAGCCACTGGAATTCCTGGTTTGACTCTTACGTGTTTACGTATAATCCGGATTTGAAAACCCTGCAGGCCGTACTAGTCAAAATCCTCAACCAGTATCAGACAGGCTCTATGGTTGGCGATGCGCAGGCTATGGCGAATTCGGCAAAACGCATGCAGGTATCGCCGGATACGATCCGGATGGCAGCAACTATGGTTGCAACGCTTCCTATTATTATGGTGTATCCGTTCCTTCAGAAATATTTCGTAAAAGGCATGACGCTGGGCGCGGTTAAGAGCTAACGTGCCCGGGTAACAGATTACTTGCGAGGGGGTGCTCCCGGCGAGTTCAGGCTGGACAGCTTTTGCAATACGGCTATGATAATGAATAAGGGGGAAGAAAGTATGAACGCAAAAAAATGGACGCTGTCGCTTCTGACAGCCGCAATGATGATTTCGGTTACAGCTGCTTGTTCGTCAAATTCTACAAACAACAAACCAAGCAACACGGGAACAGAGAATGCAGCAGGAACAAACGCTACCAACGAAACAAAAGATCCAAGCACCGACCCGATTACGATTACGTTCTTTGATAAGAACACGGGCGATAAGTTCGACAATGCCATCGCTAAAGAAATTACGAAGCGTACCGGCGTAACGATCGAGATTCAGCAGCCGACGGGCAACCCGACGGAGAAGCTGAACCTGATGCTGGCGAGCGACGACTTGCCGGATATGATCATGTTCGACCGTTCCAGCGATCTGGTTGCGAAATACACGGAAGCGGGTTCGATTATTCCGCTGGACGAACTGATTGAGAAATACGGTCCGGACGTAAAAGAAATGTACGGCGATGTATTGAACAAAACGCGTTATAAGGACGGCAAGAACTACTACCTGTCCAACTGGTATGGTCTTGAGCACGAGCCGGTATTCGGCTTCAACATGCGCAAGGATATCGTGAAGGAGCTTGCGCCGGATAAAGCGGAAGGCGGCGTTCCGTTCACGCAAAGCGAGTTCAAACAGCTCTTGGTTGATTTCAAAGCGAAATACCCGCAAATCGACGGCAAGGATTCGATCGCTCTGACGATGGACGGCGAGAACTGGGGCGGTACGCTTGGCACTTTCAAAGGCATGTTTGGCCTGATGCCTTACTACGAGCATGACGGCAAGCTGCAATACGATGTGAAGGATCCGAAATACAAGGACATGATCCTGTTCATGAACGACTTGTACCGCTCTGGCTTGATGGACAAAGAATGGGCGATCAACAAACGTCAGGTTTGGGAGCAAAAAATCGCAACGGGCACCATCTTCTCCTCGACTGGCGCATATTGGGATTTGGGCAACTCCAACACCATCCTCAAAAAGGATAAAAGCGAGGAATCGCAGCTGTACGCTTATAAAGTTGTGGCAGACGGCGTAGACCCTGCGAAAACAACCTACGGCGGCCGCAGCTCACTCGGCTGGGATGCCATTGCGATCACGAAGAAGAACAAAAATCCGGAACGCACGATGCAGTTCATCAACTTCCTGGCAAGCGAAGAAGGCCAATACCTGCTCATGTGGGGTATCGAAGGCACGCATTGGGATATGAAGGACGGCAAGCATGTGCCGCGTCCGGAAACCCTTCAAGCATTCAAAGACGATTGGGCGGCTTATACGAAAGAAACAGGCATTCGCAAATGGACTTGGTTTATCAAGAACGGTCCGGGTACAGACGGCACTCCTTATGACCTTCCAGGCCGTTACGAGCGTGCGCCGGTCGACCAGATGGCGATCAAGAACCTGTCGGACAGCATTTTTGATACGGCGATCTACGATGGCATAAGCCCTCAAGGCGGCACCCCTGAAGCATTGTCCGAGCAAAAGATCAGCGATATTACGAAGCAGGCGATCACGAAAGCCATTATGGCTCCTTCGGCTGAAGAAGCAAGCTCGATTTTTGACAAAATGCTTTCCGATATGAAAGGTGCGGGCGACGAGAAGGTTGAAGCAGTCTACACAGCCAATTACGAGTCGCGCAAAGCACTGTGGAATTAATAGCGGTCATATCATTTGAATAGACGGTACAAGGGAGGGCCAGCTGAGCTGGCTCTTTCCCTTACCATAATAGCCGGTAAGAGTATTCAATCTATCTAGGAATGGGAGCGAAGAAATGATGACGACGAATATGGGACAATTCAAGCTGGAACAAGCCGCTGGTACGTTTGCGGCAGACAACGGACTGCTGAAGGTAACCGCAAATACGGAGGACGGCACGCTGGCGCTTGCCTGGAGCAATGGCCAGACGATGACGGGATTATATGCTGAAGCGCGTGTTGGCGGAGCTGTTGTCCGCTCTTCCTGGTATGGATCGCATGCCGTTCCGGAAGCATCCGTTCAGGAGATTGAGGATGGGTTTGGCAAAGGGCTTCGTTTCAGCTTTGAACATACCGAACCGGGTAAGCCCGTACTTAATCAGCACATTCGTCTGTATAAGGATCTGCCTTACGCTCTGATTGAGCTTGAAGCATCCGATGAGCAGGAATGGGAAACGAATGAGTTAACGCCGCTCGCCTCTTATCTGAACGACAATGGCATACTGGATTTCGGCGACGGTTCCAAGGAAGAAATCCGCTCTCTGTTTATCCCGTTCGATAACGATAAATGGGTACGCTTTGGCTCGCATGCCAACCCTGTGAGCGTCCGCAGCTATGAAGTGACGGCCGTTTACCGGGCAGAATCGCGACGTGGCTTTATTGTCGGCTCGGTTACGCATGATACGTGGAAAACAGCGATTGATGTCGAAGGCACATTCTCGGAAGCGATCGGCCGCCTTCGGGTGTTATCCGGCGTCTCGGATCTGCAGACGCGCGATACCGTTCCGCATGGCTCGCTGCGGGGAACGTCGATTCTGTCCGCAACGATATTGGTAGGCGCTTACGACGACTATCGCGAAGGCATGGAGGCTTACGGCAAAGCTAATGCCGTTGTTCAGCCTGCCCTCTCCTGGTCCGGCGGCGTTCCTATGGGCTGGAACAGCTGGTCGGCCGTTATGGCCAAGCTGGATTACGACGTCTATACGCATACTTCCGATTTCTTCGCGAAGGAGCTCCAGGAGAATGGGTTTGCGGATCAGGAAGGCAGCTTGTATGTCAACTTTGACGCTTTCTCCAACAATTTGAAGGAGGAAGAGCTGGCGGATGCCGTCAGCCGGGTGAAGGCAAACGGTCAGAAGCCCGGAACGTACTATACCCCGTTTGCGTTCTGGGGAAGCAACCCGGATACAGCGGTTGAAGGGACGGACGGCGCCGTGCTGTACCGAGAGATCCTGCTGAAGGACGAGGCCGGCAATCCTCTGCCGAAGCTGGACGGAGCATTCCCTATCGACCCTACGCATCCGGAAGCGATTAACCGCATTTTGCGCAAGCTGGATGAAGTGGTCGCGGACGGCTATGATTATTTAAAAATGGACTTTTTGGCGCATGGCGCGATGGAAGGCGTACATTACGATCCTTCGATCCGCACCGGCATCCAGGCTTACAATTTTGGCATGGCCGCTATTGCGGAAGCGCTTAGCCCGGAGCGTCTTGGACGTCCGTTCCTCATCAATCTGTCGATCGCTCCGCTGTTCCCGCACGGCTATGCGCATAGCAGACGCGTATCCTGCGATGCCTTCGGCTTGATTAATGATACGGAATATATGCTGAACGCACTGACGTACGGCTGGTGGATCAGCGACAATCTGTACCGGTTTAATGATCCGGATCATATCGTGTTGTACAAAAGCTATAATCAGGAGGCAACCTCGGAACATGAAGGGCGCAGCCGCCTGAACTCGGGTGTCATTGCCGGCACTTCTCTGCTGCTCGGCGACGATTACCGGATGGAGGAAGCGGCATCCCGCGCCAAAGCGTGGATGACCAACGGGGAAGTTATGGCGCTTGCAAGGCGCGGGGAGTCCTTCCGCCCGGCGGAAGGCAGAAGCGGTACTGGCGGCGAGGATCTGTACTCACTGGCTGGTGACGGCGGTACTTGGGTTGCCGTCTTCAACTTCGACGGTAAGAACGGCAAATCGAAGACAATCGACTTGTCCCGTGTTGGCGTAGACGGATCGAAGGGACTGACGGTCCGCGATCTGTGGAGCGGGGAATCTTTCAGCTTGAAGCCGGGTACGTCCATCCATGAGCTCGAGCTTGAGCCAGCCGAATCAAAGCTATTGTTCTATATCTAATTCATAAGAAGCGGTGCAGGGGGAGATCCCCGCACCGCTTTATTTTTTGCCCGCATTAGGCAAATGAATTTCTAAGCATAGATGAAATGGGTTGATGCTTCGGTCCTCCTTCAAGGACAAACAAACAGGCAGGCGGCAAGCCTCTTGAATAAGCTAAAGAACAACGGGAAAGGAGGGATATTGATGAGCAAAGTTTCCAAGGCACAAGTTAAGAAGTTAGTCGGCAAACAGATCTATGCCGTTCGCAAGGACGGGTCTGTCGTAACAGGCAAGCTTGTGAAACTGCGGCAAAACAAGCTCGTACTGGCACCTCTGAGAAAAGAGAAGGGGAAAGTGGTGAAAACCACAGCCTTCTTGCCGCTGGTATTGTTTGATCTTCTTGTTATCGGCACATTGCCGTTCTGGGGTGGCGGCGGCTGCGGATGCGGTGGCGGCGGCTGCGGTAAATGCGGCGGTGGCGGTTACGGCGGCGGCTATGGCGGCGGCGGTGGCGGTAATTACGGCGGTGGCTATGGCGGCGGCTATGAGGGCGGCGGTTACGGCAGCGGCTATGGCGGCGGTCCGTACGGCGGCGGTTTTTACTAAAATATAAGAAGGTATAAGTCTTTTCTATACGATGCTTATATGATTAGTAGTAAGATGAGGAAGCAAGCGGCTTAATCATTTCATAACAGCGGAGCTCCGGATAATACTGGATGGCCTGATAACCGAGGCGGCTGTACAGATTTTTGGCCTTGGTATTAATGTCATCCACGAATAGTCTGGATGCTCTGCAGTTTTGGGCTATTCCGTAGGCCTCGGCGGCGAGCAGCAGCTTCCTGCCCCATTGCCGGTTGCGGTGATCCGGATGCACGACAAGCATATCAAGATACAGGATTTCGCCCGTGATTTCGAATCGGATAAAGCCATAGGGCTTGCTTGTTTTTCCTTCTGAAGCTACATAAGTAACCCCGCGGCGGAACCGTACGGGAAGATCCCTGATCGTCTGGGCATCCAGGGGATGGGCGGTATGGGACATCGGAATAAGCTCGGCTTGTATGAGGCGGAAAATTTCCGTATCGTCTGTCTTTGGATTACGTGCTCGTATCATCAGCGATCCATCCTGACCGTATGAAATTGCCGAATATGGGCTATGTTATCATATGAACGAAAGGCGAATATTGCCTAACTATTTTTTCGAAATAGTTAGGTACATTAGCTTGACGAACAGATGTGCAAGGCATATAATAAAGAAAATCTTATCCAAGCATATGTAATCGGCAATGATGAGGACGAAGTGTTAAGGGCTCTTTTGCTCAGAGAGCGGATGGATTAGCTGCAACCATCGCCAAAACCCCTTTTCTACGAGCTCACCTCGGAGCTGTTTTCCTGAAAAGCAACATAAGTCAAATGTTGGTTATTAGGGAAAATCGCAAGACACGCGTTATTGTGTCAAAGGTATGGGCGTTTTGTGCGCACACGTTCATTTACCTTATGGAGGTTATGCATCGCAAGATGTATAACGAATTTGGGTGGTACCACGGAAGATATAACCTTTCGTCCCTCAGGCTTCAATAGTTGAAGCTGGAGGAACGAAGGGTTTTTTTGTTGTTTTCGAGAGGAGGATGACTAATGGTCACGCAAAGTGCAACGCTGAAGTCTAAAGAAGAAGTTATGGAACGGATGAGAAAGCCAGAAGTAATTTCGGGTTCTGAAATATTACTCCGCAGTTTGGTGCTGGAAGGCGTCGATTGCGTGTTTGGTTATCCGGGCGGCGCCGTATTGTACATCTACGATGCGATGCACGGGTTCGCCGATTTCAATCATGTTCTTACAAGACATGAACAAGGTGCAATCCATGCGGCAGACGGTTATGCCCGTGCCAGCGGCAACGTTGGCGTATGTATCGCAACATCCGGTCCTGGCGCGACAAACCTCGTTACGGGAATTGCAACAGCTTATATGGACTCTGTACCGCTCGTTGTTATTACGGGCAATGTCATCTCGTCCCTTATTGGTACGGATGCTTTCCAGGAAGCGGACATTACGGGCATTACAATGCCGATTACGAAGCACAGCTACATGGTTCGCGATGTAGAGGATCTTCCTCGCATTATCCATGAAGCGTTCCATATCGCCAATACCGGCCGTAAAGGCCCGGTTCTGATCGATATTCCGAAGGACGTGTCGGCGGCCAAAACCTTGTTCAAACCGGTAACGGAAGTGAGCATCCGCGGCTACAATCCGACGGTATCGCCCAACAAGCTGCAAGTCGACAAATTGATCAAAGCGATCGAAGGGTCCGAGCGTCCGCTCATCCTTGCCGGCGGCGGTGTTGTCTACTCCGGAGCCCATGAGGAATTGCTCGAATTCGTTACGAAGACCGAGATTCCGATTACAACGACTTTGCTTGGTCTTGGCGGCTTCCCAAGCGGCAACGATTTGTGGCTTGGCATGCCGGGTATGCACGGTACGTACACGGCGAACAAATCGATTCAATCGGCGGATCTTCTTATTAATATCGGCGCGCGCTTCGATGACCGCGTAACGGGCAAGCTGGCCGGCTTTGCTCCGCTTGCGAAGATCGTTCATATCGACATTGATCCGGCGGAGATCGGCAAGAACGTTCCAACCGATATTCCTATCGTTGGCGATGTGAAGACGGTTCTGCAGCAGGCGAACCTGCTTGCGAAACGTGCGGACAAGGCAGATGCTTGGCGCGAGCAGATCCAAGAATCGAAGGCGCAATATCCGTTCAGCTACAAGGATTCCGATGTTGAGCTGAAGCCGCAGTGGGTTGTCGAGATGATTCACGATACAACAAACGGCGACGCTATCGTAACAACAGACGTTGGCCAGCATCAGATGTGGGCCGCGCAATATTATAAATTCAACAAACCTCGCTCCTGGGTAACCTCCGGCGGCCTTGGCACTATGGGCTTTGGCTTCCCGTCGGCGATTGGCGCCCAAATGGCGAACCCGGACCGCGTCGTTGTTTCGATCAACGGTGACGGCGGCATGCAGATGTGCGCGCAAGAGCTTGCGATTTGTGCCATCAACAACATTCCGGTCAAGGTTGTCATCATTAACAACCAAGTACTGGGCATGGTTCGCCAATGGCAGGAGCTCATCCACGAGAACCGCTTCAGCCATATCGATCTTGCAGGCAGTCCTGACTTCGTTAAGCTTGCAGAAGCTTACGGCGTTAAAGGCTTCCGCGCTTCGAACAAAGAAGAAGCGAAGGCTGTATGGGAAGAGGCGCTCCGCCATCCAGGCCCTGCAGTTGTCGAGTTTGTTGTTCGCAGAGACGAGAATGTGTACCCGATGGTAGCACAGGGTAGCACGATCGACCAGATGATCATGGGGGATGCAGAATGAAAAAGCACACGATCGCAGTAATTGTCAACGATCAGCCCGGCGTTCTGCAGCGCGTATCCGGCTTGTTCGGACGCCGCGGCTTCAATATTGAGAGCATTACGGTAGGCGCAAGCGAAGAGCAGGGCTTGTCCCGTATGGTTATCGTCACAACTGGCGATGACCATACGCTCGAGCAAATTACCAAGCAGCTGTATAAGCTGATTGACGTTATCAAGGTTATCGACCTGAGCTCCAATCCAATGGTTTCCCGTGAGCTGGCGCTTATCAAGGTAAGCGCAGAGCCGTCTTCCCGTCCGGAGATTCTGGGCGTAGTAGACACCTTCCGCGCAGCGGTTGTGGATATCGGCACTCATTCGCTTATCGTACAAGTTATTGGCGATACCGAGAAAATCGATGCCATGGTAGAGCTTCTGAAGCCTTATGGCATCCGCGAGCTTTCCCGTACTGGCGTAACAGCGCTTAACCGCGGTAACGTACGCTAATAGTAAGAACAAATATCAATTATAATTAGTGAGATCCCGTTTTGAACGGGAGTTTAAGGGGAGACATTTGGAGTGTGGTTCGTATCCGGGCTTCTCTGCTTAAACACCCGTTCAAAAGGGTTAAATTAAAGGAGGCAATCATTAAAATGGCAGTTACATTGTACTATGAAAAAGACGCAGACCAAGGCGTACTTCAAGGTAAAACAATCGCAGTTATCGGTTACGGCAGCCAAGGCCACGCGCAAGCGCAAAACCTTCGCGACAGCGGCCTGAAAGTAGTTATCGGCCTTCGTCCGGGTAAATCCGCAGACGTAGCAGCAAAAGACGGTTTCGAAGTGTTGACTGTAGCAGAAGCGACTAAAGTTGCTGACGTTGTTCAAATTTTGCTCCCTGACGAAACCCAAGCGAAAGTATACGCGGAAGAAATCGAACCAAACCTGAAAAAAGGCGCGGCTCTGATGTTCTCCCACGGCTTCAACATTCACTACGGCCAAATCGTGCCTAGCAAAGATACAGACGTATTCCTGGTAGCTCCTAAATCCCCTGGTCATATGGTTCGCCGTACATACCAAGAGGGCTTCGGCGTTCCTGGTCTGATCGCTATCCACCAAGATGCTTCCGGCAACGCGAAAGCAATTGGTCTTGCTTATGCTAAAGGTATCGGCTGTACTCGTGCAGGCGTTATCGAAACTTCCTTCAAAGAAGAAACAGAAACAGACTTGTTCGGTGAGCAGGCTGTACTGTGCGGCGGCGCTTCCGCGCTCGTTAAAGCAGGCTTCGAAACCTTGGTTGAAGCTGGCTACGCTCCAGAAATGGCTTACTTCGAGTGCTTGCACGAGCTGAAGCTGATCGTCGACCTGATGTATGAAGGCGGTCTGGCTACAATGCGCGACTCGATCTCCAACACAGCTGAATACGGCGACTATGTAACTGGTCCACGTATCGTTACGGAAGAAACGAAGAAAGAAATGAAACGCGTTCTGGAAGACATCCAATCCGGCCGCTTCGCGCGCGACTTCATTCTTGAAAACCAATCGAACCGCGCTATGCTGACAGCTACTCGTCGTAACGAAGCTGCTCATCCAATCGAGCAAACTGGCAAACAGCTGCGCGAACTGATGCACTGGATCAAAAAGTAATAAGATCATAACCCGCATATAAAAAGATGTTATCCCGGTTCGCCGGAGTGCGAGTAGGTTAGGTTCCAAACCTGCCTTGCACGCGTTCTGAGCGGTCCGGGATGATTCTGTTCTCGGAGGTGTAAGGCACAAATGCGAAAAATTTATATTTTTGACACGACGCTTCGTGACGGAGAGCAGTCTCCCGGTGTTAACCTGAACACAAAAGAAAAGGTTGAGATCGCGCTGCAGCTTGAGAAGCTTGGTGTGGACCGTATCGAAGCAGGTTTCCCTGCGGCTTCCCCAGGAGATCTCGCGGCTGTTAATGCGGTTGCCAGCGCAGTTAAGAATGCTACGATTATTGGCTTGTCACGCTCCCGCGAACAGGACATCGACGCGGTACGTGAAGCGCTGAAAGGCGCGCAGGATCCATCCATTCACGTTTTCCTTGCAACAAGCCCCATCCACCGCAAGCATAAGCTTCGGATGGAGAAGGAGCAGGTGCTGGAAACGGCTGAACGTGCGATCACTTACGCGAAGAAATATTTCAGCAAGATCGAATTCTCGCTTGAGGATGCAGGACGCACAGAGCTTGATTTCGTCTGCCAGATGACGGATATGGCGATTCGCGCGGGCGCTTCTGTCGTGAATCTTCCGGATACGGTTGGTTACTTGAATCCGCTTGAATACGGCAACATCTTCAAGACGGTGAAGGAAAATGTGCCAAATATCGAAAAAATCCAGCTCAGCGCCCACTGTCATGACGACCTCGGCATGGCAACGGCTAACGCTCTTGCGGCTATTCTGAACGGTGCCGACCAGATCGAAGGTACGATCAACGGAATCGGCGAACGCGCAGGTAATACGGCGCTTGAGGAAGTTGCGCTGGCGCTTGAGACGCGTTTCGATTACTTTGGTGCAAAAACCGGGCTGAACCTGAAGGAAATTGCAAAAACAAGCCGCCTTGTAAGCAAGCTGACCGGCATGGTCATTCCAGGCAACAAAGCGATTGTTGGCGCTAACGCATTCGCGCATGAATCCGGCATTCACCAGGACGGCATGCTGAAGGAGAAAACGACTTACGAGATTATTTCTCCGGATACAATCGGCCTTCGCGATTCGAAGCTCGTTCTGGGCAAGCACTCCGGCCGCCATGCGTTCCGCGAGAAGCTGATCGATCTCGGCTACGAGCTGGATGAAGAAGCTGTAAATGCGGCTTTTGCGAAGTTCAAGGACTTGGCTGACCGGAAGAAGCATGTAACGGATGAAGATATCCGTGCCTTCCTGGAAGAGAAGCTGATCGATACGCCGGAAGTCTATACGCTTGAGGCGATTCAAGTCAGCTATGGCAACCAATCGACGCCTAGCGCTTCGGTGCGCATCCGCACGGCGGATGGCGAGAACCGCGAAGAAGTTGCCATTGGCAACGGTTCGGTTGACGCGATCTACAATGCGATTGATAAAGTAACGGCTGAAGCGGTTGAGCTTGAAGACTATTCCATCAAGTCGGTATCGCAAGGCAAGGATGCGCAGGGCGAGGTTCATGTTGTGCTGAAGCAGGATGATGTATCCGCTCAAGGCCGCGGCCTTAGCACGGATATCCTTGAAGCAAGCGCGCGTGCTTACATCGATGCGCTTAACCGTCTCATCGAGAAACGCAAGTCCCCGGGACGCCGCGACAAGATGAGCCTGATTTAACTAACAAAAGTACCGACAAAAGCCAAACCGACAAAGTCTATTCTGACTTTCTCAGTTTGGCTTTTGCGGTTAGCTGAACAGATGAGGGACAGGAGGAGGGAGAAGTTGATTACCGAAACGCTGCAAACATCAAGAAGAGATGAAATGATTGATATTACGCGTAAGGTAGCATCTATTGTAACGCGTGAAGGAATCCAAAGCGGGCTTGCCGTTGTATACTGTCCGCACACAACTGCTGGAATTGCGATTCAAGAGAATGCCGATCCGGATGTGAAGCATGATATATTAATGCGTCTTAACGAGGTATATCCTTGGGAGCATCCGAAATACCGGCATGCAGAAGGAAATACGGCCTCCCATTTGAAGGCGCTTACGACGGGGACAAGCCAGACCGTTGTCATTAATGGCGGAAAGCTTGTGCTTGGCACCTGGCAGGGTATTTATTTCTGCGAATTTGACGGTCCGCGCAGCCGCCAATATCATGTCAAACTGATCAACGGCTAGACAGGTCGAGGCCTTTATAAGCAGCACCTATAAAGATGATAGATTTTATATCTTGGTTTTCATGCTTGAAATGTGGTACAAATGATAATAGTGTGAGAATAGCTTGCTAGAGCGAATATGAGGAGTGTGCAATTATGTCAGAAGTGAAAAAAATCGCTGTCATCGCCGGCGACGGTATTGGTCCAGAGGTAGTTGGCGAGGCGCTTAAAGTCATGAAAAAAACCGAGGAATTGTTCGGTTACCAATTCGAATTCGAGCATGGTCTGTTCGGCGGTATTGCCATTGACGAGAAAGGTACGCCGCTGCCGCAAGAAACGCTTGAGATTTGTAAAAACGCTGACGCTGTTTTGCTCGGCGCTGTAGGCGGTCCGAAATGGGACAACAACTCCAAAGAGCTTCGTCCGGAAACAGGCTTGCTCGGCATTCGTAAAGCACTCGGCTTGTTCTCGAACATCCGTCCTGCTAACGTATTCGACTGCCTGAAGGAAGCATCGACGCTGAAACCGGAAGTACTGGAAGGTACTGACCTGATCGTTGTCCGCGAGTTGACTGGCGGCATCTACTTCGGCGAGAAATTCCGCCGCGAGGGCGCAAACGGCGAAGAAGCCGTTGATACTTGCGTATACAACGTGCAAGAGGTTGAACGCATCGTTCGCCAAGCTTTCGATATCGCAATGACCCGGAGCAAACGTCTGGCTTCGGTAGATAAAGCAAACGTTCTGGAAACATCCCGCCTGTGGCGCGAAGTGGTTAACCGGATCGCTCCCGAGTATCCGGAAGTTGAACTCGAGCATGTACTCGTTGACAACTGCGCGATGCAATTGCTTCGCCGTCCATCCAGCTTTGACGTTATCGTAACGGAAAACATGTTTGGCGACATCCTGAGCGACGAAGCAGCAATGCTGACAGGCTCGATCGGCATGCTCTCCTCCGCATCGCTTGGCGAAGGCAGCTTTGGCCTGTACGAGCCGGTACACGGCTCCGCTCCTGACATTGCCGGACAAGGCATCTCGAACCCGATCGCAACGATCCTGTCGGTTGCCCTTATGTTCCGCCTGACATTTGGCTATCACGAAGCAGCCCAAGTCATCGAAGATGCGGTTAAAAACGTTCTTGACGCTGGTCACCGCACAGGCGACATCGCGGTTGATAAGAGCACGGCAATCGGCACAACGGCAATGGGCGATCTGATCGTTGCCGCAATGGCGAAATAAGCTCTTCTTATTTATAATAATTATAAATAAATATCAATTCTAATATTGACTTTATTCTAGGCTAGTGTTACTATTCTATAAGTAAGTCACGGAATAATAGTGACAATAACTATAAAATTAGTTGGATAGGTTAAGGAGGAATTGTATTATGGCAGAGCGTTTGGTTGGCCGTCCGGCTCCAGACTTCAAGATGGATACGGCGACAGGTGACGGTAAAGAATTCGGAACAGCAACTCTTGCTGATTACAAAGGTAAATGGCTGGTATTGTTCTTCTACCCACTCGACTTCACATTTGTATGCCCAACAGAAATTACGGCTTTGAGTCTTGCTTCCGAGCAATTCAAAGCGCTGAATACAGAAGTTCTTGGTGTTTCCGTTGACAGCAAACACAGCCACCGTGCTTGGATCAACACACCAGTTAACGACAATGGCCTTGGCCAATTGAACTTCCCTCTGGCTGCTGACATCACGAAGAGCGTTGCTCGTGACTACGGCGTCCTGATCGAAGAAGAAGGCGTTGCATTGCGCGGCCTGTACATCATCGACCCGGAAGGCGAAGTTAAATACCAAGTTGTTAACCATAACGACGTAGGCCGCAGCGTTGACGAAACGCTTCGCGTATTGCAAGCTTTGCAATCCGGCGGTCTGTGCCCAATGAACTGGAAACCAGGTCAACAAACACTGGTTGCGAAATAAGTTAAGCTTCTAGGGGAAGAAAGCCCGTACCACTTTTGTGGTACGGGCTTTTTTTGCATCCAAATCCTGGTTTGCATGTAGAAAGAACCCGGATTATGCTTATAAAGCAGGAATTTCGATATAGAGAAGCGAATAAGTTGAGAAGTAAGCATGCGCTAGTTCAGTTGATCCTTACGAAATAAGAATGTTCGCAAAGAACGCGAAAATTCTTTAAGCTGATCCTTACGAAGCAAGAATGTTCGCAAAGAACGCGAAAATTCTTTAAGCTGATCCTTACGAAGCAAGAATGTTCGCAAAGAACGCGAAAATTCTTTTGAGGAGGTTGTCACCCGATGAGCTTTTGTTGTGGAGCGAGTATGATCGGAACGAAAGGCACTTTGAAGCATATGCGAACCAATATTCATAATGTACCGATTCTTTTCTGTCCTGTATGCCACCGCGTAGAGATACATTATTTAATTGAGAACGAATATGAAATACTGGCAGAGTACGCGCATGGGGACGGCGCCGCCGAGGTGGATTTTCAGGACTATGTGGAGCAGGAAGGCAAAGCGTTGTACGAGAACTGCGTGAATCACGAGAACGAGGATCCCATGGAGGTTGTACTCAGCCAGATCGATATCTCGCTGGATTTGTTAAGCTTTGCGAAGCAGATTGGCGACGAGGAATGGGAAAACGAGCTAAAGAAACGTCTTGGTATGTTAAGCGGAAGACGAAATAAACTACGGCAGCGACGAACTTCTGTTTAACTTTTACTGGACTTACCAAAGTTAAGCCTCCGGAGCCGGAGGCTTTTTTATCGTAAAAACAATCGGCGCTGCCGTTTCTGATCTTTTCTTATATTTTTTCTCATATTTCTAACATTTGCTAAGTTAGAACCCCCTGAAAAATAACATGCATTATCGAAACTTATACAGAGAGGAGGATACTCTTCATGTTTAAACGGTTTTTGCGGAAGTCGGCTTCCGCTGAAGCTGCGCATGACGAAAGATTAGCTCCCGAACAAATAATTAAACAGATTCATGATGGCAATGATCAGCTGAGGGAGAAGTTTATTACCGATTACAAGCCGTATGTAGCCAAGGTTACGAGCGGATTTTGCAAGCGGTATGTAGACCCGACGCGAGATGATGAATTTAGCGTGGCGTTAACCGCCTTTAATGAAGCGATTACGCAGTTTTCCCCGGAGTCGGGCAGATCTTTCCTCAGCTTTGCAGAGACGGTCATGCGCCGCAGATTGATAGACTATGTGCGCAAGGAGCAGCGTCATCTGAAGACGGTGCCGTATACGGCCTTTGATCAGCAGGATGAAGAGGAACAGACCTATAACCCGATTGATACCAAAATGGCTTTGCAAGCTTATCAGCTTAAGCAGGACGGCGATGACAGGCGGCTCGAGATTGAGGATTTCACGAAGGAGCTGCAGCAGTTCCATATTTCCTTCATGGAGCTTGCGGAGTGCTCGCCAAAGCACGCCGATTCCCGCCAGCTTTTGCAGGGGATTGCACAGAAGCTTGCAGGAAAACGCGAGCTGTTTGCCCAGCTCTATGTCTCGGGCAAGCTGCCGGTCAAAGAGCTGACGGAGTTATGCGGTGTATCCCGGAAAACGGTAGAGCGTAACCGAAAATATATTATTGCGATTTCACTAATTTTGAACGGTACATATCCTTATTTGTCCGATTACTTAAACATTACGATACCCATGCAAGGGAAGGAGGCGGGATTATGAAACGAGGGATTGTTCTCTCCATAGAAAACAAGAAGGCTGTCGTCATGACGGCGGATGGCCAATTCATTTCTATCCCGCATCAATCCCATATGAGAATCGGGGAAGAGACGGCGATTCTGGCGGAGACCGCGGTGCCTAGACGCAAACCGAAACGGATCTATTGGTATACGGGGGCGGCGGCAGCGATTCTGCTCTTCTTTATTCCGTTCTTTTACCTGACAACGGCTGAAGCCCATCCTGTTGTGGCTTACGTGAGTCTGGACATTAATCCCAGCATTGAGCTGGGCTTGGACAAACAGCAGCGCGTGCAGGAGCTGAACGGTCTTAATAGTGACGGACAAGCGATTGTAAGCAAGCTGAACTATAAGGGAAAGCCTCTTGAAGCGGTTGCGGCTTCTATTATGAGTACGGTTGCGGCAGAGCATTATCTGGATAAACCGGATAAGGATATCGTCATTACGAGCCTTATGCTGGATGACAAGAGTCTGGCCGATGATCTGGAGAGACTGGTAACCACCGCAATTGACGAGAAGGTCAAAGAAACGATCAAGCAGATTGATGCTACGAAAGTGCCTAATGTGACCGTGCTTTCCGTTCCTAACGAAGTGCGCGAGGAGGCGTCGGCCAACGGTATTTCTTCCGGTAAAATGGCGGTCTATCTTATGGCCAAGGACGAAGGCTACGAGATTGAGCTCGAGCAAATGAAGGTCCAGTCTATTGCTGAAGCAACACAGGCAGCAGGCGGGGTCAAAAAGATTGTTGAGCAGGGAGCAAGCAAAGAGAGGCTGAAAGAGCTTGCCCAGAAGGAAAAGCAAAGCAAAAAGGCGGCAAAACCCGCTGCTGATCAGGCAAAGCCAGCCAAAGCGGGTACGGTTCCGGAGAAGAATACGACCAAGACGGAACCGGCTAAACCAACCGGAACAAAGCCAAAGCCTCCGGCTAAGCCGTCGCAAACCGAAAGACCAGGCTGGTCTAAGGATAAGAATCACAACTGGAATAAACCAACTCGCCCCGTGAAGCCGATATCTCCATCCAAGCCATCCGGCTCGGATAAGGATAAATGGCCGAATGGGGATTGGTCTAATAATCGGAAGGATTGGAATGAAGATTCCTATCACGATGATGATAAGAAGAACGACTCCAATAATAATAATACGGCAAACAATTCAAATAAGCTGGAGAATTGGTCCTGGCAAAACGAAGATAACGATCGTGACAATGACCGCAATATGGATCGTAACAACGACCGAGATAAGGACCGCAATAATAATAAACGGGATGATTCGGACGATCGCCGCGACCGGGACCGATAATGACGGAATAGATAGGGCAAGAGACACGGGAAATAAGTCGTTTTTTGGATGGTAATGAGATCCATCTTTCGACAAAGTCTCCGATTGACAGCTATTGGTAATAAAATCTATGATTAGAGAGATATGTTATGTAGTTAAATGTTATCTATAGATGTGGCCGGGGAGGGTTGATGATGCATTCCATTAGAAAGCGCTATTTCCCGGCGCTTGCCGAATATATTCGTGGCGGCGAGGAGCAGTCCCTCTACAAAGCATCCGAACTCGGTAAAGACATGCAAGGCTTCAACCCTGAGGAGATTATTGCCGTTCACGAAGAAAGTATCCAATATTTGGCCGCCAATGTGGAATCAGAAGAAGCGGTAAAGCTTTATAATCAATCGTTTATGTTTCTAATAGAAGTGATGGTCGCATATAGGCTAAACGAGGTTCCCGCAGAAGCCGTAGAGCAGAAGTTTTCGGATATGCGGGAGAGGCTGTTCCTGTCTAACCGGTCCTTTGAGATGGTCAAGCATAAGTATGAGAACGTACTTCAGCATATGGACAGCGGTATCGCATTGTTTGACAGTGACGGTATCCTGTCGTTTATTAATGTCCGGATGGCGAAGCTGCTGGATATTCCGCGTAAAACCCTGGTTGGCTGCAATCTGCGGGAGATTCTGCTGCATCCTCTGTTGAAGCGTTCTACTAAACGCGTCATTCTTCGCTTACACAAGGAAATGATTCTGAAGCGAAATGTTTATTACGAGTTTCAGGACAAGGACGGCAAGCATCTGCTCGTGAACTTTACCTACGGGGATCAGATGAACGGCGATTTCTTAATCAGCGTGAAGGATGTATCGGAGTACAAGCAGATTGAGCAGACCGCCCTGCAAAATGACAAGCTGGCGATGCTAGGCCGGATCGCAGCTGCGATCGCGCATGAGATCCGTAATCCGCTCACCTCCATCCGCGGCTTTATTCAACTGCTTAGGCCTTATTTGATGCAGCTTGGCAAGGAAGAGTATGCCCGCATTATTCTAACCGAGATTGACCGGGCGAATGATATTATTTTCGAATTTTTGAACTCCTCCAAGCCCTCGGCGCCAATGAAGAAATCCGTATCGATTAACCGGCTGGTACAAGAGGTTATCCTGCTTACGGAAAGCGAAGCCTTGATGCGCAATTGCGACATTTTGTTGGAAACGTACGAAGACGATCGTGATTTGTTGGTCTCCATTGATGTGAAGCAGATTAAACAGGTTATCCTGAACATCGTGAAGAACTCCATTGACGCCATTGAATCGCTCCAGGAAGCACGAAGGGGGAGAATTGATCTGGTTGTGCGGTCAGATGGACAATTTGCGGAAATTACGTTGAAGGATAATGGCAAAGGGATGGACAAAGCGACGCTTGCCCGCTTGTTTGATCCCTTCTTTACAACCAAGGAAGCGGGAACCGGTCTTGGCTTGTCCGTCAGCTACCGGATTATCCGTAACCATGGCGGTTCGATTCGCGTGGACAGCACCGAAGGAAGCGGCACCTCTTTTGCTATCTATTTGCCATTAGCCGAATAAACGATTAGAATCGGGGATAGATCGCTTATGATCATGCGGTCCCCGATTTTGTCATTGAGAGAGAGGAATTATATTTATGCGAACACATTTTACATATGAAGCAGCCGAAACCGCAGGCTCTGCCGATGCGATTGTCAGACTGATCCATGCATCAGAGCTTAAGGCTGGCAGCATGGCGCAATGGGTGCAGCCGCAGATTGACGAAGCGGTTCGAGGACTTCACGCCAAGGGGTTGTTTAAGGCTGAGCCGGAACAAACGGAAACGTTATCGACGCTTGGCCTTCACTCGGCCTCTCATATTATTTTTGCGGGATATGACGATAAGACCGGTGTAGACGGTCTCCGGCTGGCTGCTGCGGCGGCAGCGGGTGCGCTAAAGAGAATAAAAGCGCAAACCGCGCAAATTCGTCTGCCTGAAGCTATTGTCTCGTCTAGCGATTTTACCTTGCAGCAAGCGGCGCAGGCATTGGTGGAAGGTCTATCCCTTGCGGTATACGACCGTCTTCCCGAGCTGCGTCAGGCGAAGCAGCGATATGCGTTATCCCATGTATCCTTTGTGCCAGCAACGGGTACTGCGGTTCCATCGGATATCGCTCAGCAATGGAACGAAGGGATCGCTTTGGGCCAGCTGTATGCCGAAGGAGTTATCGTTGCACGTGATTTGACGAACCTGCCAGGCAATCAGCTGGTACCGGAATCCCTTGCCGCGCATGCGGAAGAGATTGCCCGCGAATGGGATCTGGATATTGAAGTGCTGGATGAGTGGGCAGCTATTGAGCAGGGAATGGGCGGCTTGCTCGCCGTAGGCCAGGGCAGCGTACATGCGCCAAGAATGATCGTGCTTCATTATAAAGGCGCTCCCGATTCGGAAGAGACCTGGGGATTGATCGGCAAGGGCATTACCTTTGATACCGGCGGTATTTCCTTGAAGAAGGGTCCTGGCATGGAGGAAATGATCTCCGATATGGGCGGTGCGGCTGCCGTTCTGGGCGCCATGCGTGTAATCGGCGAGCTGAAGCCGGAGGTCAATGTGATTGCCGTTATTCCAACAGCGGAAAATATGCCGTCGGCACAGGCGTTTAAGCCGGGTGACGTCATTAAGATGATGAACGGCTTAACGGTAGAAATCGTCAATACCGATGCGGAAGGACGCCTTGTTCTTGCGGACGGTCTGACAACGGCGATTCGCCGGGGCGCGACGCAGCTGGTTGATGTAGCCACGTTGACCGGAGCTGTTATGGTCG
Organism: Paenibacillus glycanilyticus; assembly: GCF_023715145.1. GTDB lineage: Bacteria > Bacillota > Bacilli > Paenibacillales > Paenibacillaceae > Pristimantibacillus > Pristimantibacillus glycanilyticus_A. The sequence goes on from NZ_JAMBNP010000005.1 coordinate 256,812, forward strand.
CTTTAGGCACGGAGGCAACCGGCGCCGTGACGAATAATGAAGCCTTGATGCAGCAGGTGTTCCAGGCAGCTGCGCGTTCCGGGGAACGGATCTGGCAGCTCCCTTCGTATCCGGAATACAAGAGACAGCTGCGCAGCGATGCGGCTGATCTGAAAAACAGCGGCGGACGTTATGCCGGCGCTACGACAGGCGGCTTGTTTATCGGCGCCTTTGCGGAGGAGCTTCCTTGGGTTCATCTGGATATTGCGGGGACGGCATTCCTGGATAAGAGCCGCGGAATTGAGCCCAAAGGGGCAACCGGCGTAATGGTCCGCACGCTCGTCGAATTGGTGACAAGAAGCGAGGGCTAAGGTACTAACATCGATACAGCTAGTTATGAACGGCTGCAGTCCGGGTCGTCATAACTAGCTTTTTTTGCTTTAATTCACAAAGAAAGTTCTATAGTTTTTAGGTATTTATGGCGGTTTGACAGCCGTATAATCTTCGTTGGATACCGAAATGGCATCAATCAGACAAGAGTTGAAATCGCTTTCAATTAAACGGAGTGCACTTGAATACCTAACAATAGGTGAAAAACAGGTAATCAGAGCGGGATGTTTTTTCAGAAGATAGCTTCTATAATTATTAATGTCATTAATTATGTCCGTGAGTTTTATAAGATTCAGGTGTCAGGAGGCTTTGTGGATGTACAAAGTGTTATTGGTGGACGATGAGATTTTTGTGCGCAAAGGATTGCGAAATTTAATGGATTGGGAATCGCTCGGTTATGACATTTGCGATGAGGCGGATAACGGTCAGGAAGCTCTGGAGAAGATCGGGCAGCTCGAGCCGGATCTTGTCATTGCGGATATCCGGATGCCGGTTCTGGATGGATTGGAGCTAATCCGGAAGGTGACGGAGGAGGGCGGGTACTGCCCGACCTTTATTATTGTCAGCGGGTATCATGATTTCGAGTACGCGCAACGTGCCCTGCGTTACGGGGTTCATGATTATATATTGAAGCCGATTGATGAAGCTGAATTGGAGACTGCTTTGAAGGCGCTTTCCGGTACTTTGGGCCTAAAAAAGCTGACGACCATTGCCGGGGACAGCTTGGTGACCGATTCCATCGTGGAAACGCTTGTTCAAGGCCAATTCTCCGAGGCCGATAACGGGGCATTATCGGCTGCGCTTCAGATGCCGGAGATGTCGAGCTTTCAATATGTACTGGTTGAGCTTCATTCGATTCCCCACTCGGCCGGTACGGAATGGAACGCGAAGGAGCTGTCGGCTGTCGTGCAAGCGTTGACTGCAAGTTCCTGCGGAAAAATCCCTGTCTATGAGCAGGCGAACGGATTATATGGTCTGCTTTTAGACCTGCAGTCGCTTGTTTCTCCGGGCGGAAGAATCGAGTCTGCTTATTCCGGTCTTCATGCCGCTATCGCGAAAGCCTCCGGCCGGCCTGTAACGATATACACCGGGAAGACCGTCGAACGCCTCCAGGATATGAATATTTCCTATCGTTCCGCTAACGAGGCAATGTCGTATAAATACGCGGAGAACGGTGCTTCCGTCATCTATGCCAGCCAGGTTCAGGGGACGCCGCTCTACTATTTCGACGTGGATTCGGAGCTGTACAGCAGGCTGCTCGAGAGGCTGGAGGAGAATAACGCGGAGCTGTACGAACAGGACATCGAGCTGTTGTTCCGTCAATTCGTAGAGAATAGATTTGCTCCCAATGCGGTTGCCAATACGATAACCAGGTTTGCTATAGGGATTATTAATATTATCCGGAAGATGGACGGGGACGAGAAGGGGCTCCGCATGCTTCCTTCTCTCATGGACTGGCAGGGCAGCTACAGCCGGCTTCAGGATTTAAAGGGCTTGTTCGCCGATTTCCTGCGCGAGGCAGCGGCCTACCTGGCAGAGCTTCGGAATGAGCAGTCCAAGGGCGGAATCGAGCGCATTAAGAAATACATTGAAGCAAATTACACCGAGAATATTAGCCTGAAGAGTATTGCCGGCAAGTTTTATATGAACTCGGTCTATCTGGGGCAGCTATTTCGCAAAACCTACGGAATATACTTTAACGATTTTCTTCTGCAGATCCGGATCGGGGAGGCCAAGAAGCTGCTTCGCCAAACGGATTTGCGCATGTACGAGATTGCCGAAAAGGTGGGCTTTCAGAACGCCGATTATTTTGTGACCCAATTTGAGAAGCTGGAGAAAGTAACCCCGACCGACTACCGCAACAAGCTGCTGGGCAAAAAATAAACGGGGTGGAAATTTGATGGGCAGATTTCATTGGAATCATCTTAAGCTGCGGGACAAGCTCCTGTTAATGTATATACTTTGCGTATTTATACCGATTGTTCTGACGAATATCGTCTTCTACAACGTAACGACCACGAATATTAAAAATCAAAAATCGCATGATGCCGACATCGCCCTGGAGAAGCTTCAGGGCGAGCTTCGTGCTGTCATCGACGAAGCGGCGGGCATCTCTTACCTGTATTACATCGATCCGCTGCTCAATCAGCTGCTGGACAGAAATTACGAGTCTCAAATTGAATATGTCGAGGCGTTTAATAACACGCGGAGCATCTTCAACAAATCCGAGCAGGCTTACAAAACAACAAGCGCAACGGTTATCTATACCGATAATCCGACCATCCTCTCCTCGGGCCCCATTATGCCCCTTAGCGATACCGATAAGGAGACTGACTGGTATCGGGAGTTTATGAAGACCAATGTCTCTTATCCGCTGTTTATCCAAGACAATGATACCTTCAGCCTTGTACAGAGATTGAACTACGTGAAAGGCAACGGTTATACGAGTCTGATCAAAATTGATTTGAACATGGCGACAATTAAGCAATTGTTTGCCATCTCGGGCTTTGAGGGCAGCATTTATTTTGCGAAGCCGGACGGGACCATTCTTTACTCCAACGACAGCCGTGCAGACTGGCGTTCCGGCATGCGGATTGCAACGTTGCCTAAGCCAACCCACTCTCTGTCCTACGACAAAGTCTATACGAACAACAACTATTTGAATGGCTGGGCGCTGCATGGCGTCATTAACGAGGGCAGCTTCCTGCATGACGTCCGGAAATCCGGTTCCTTCGTTATCTATTTGGCGCTCATTAATTTTGTGCTGCCTTCTTTAATTATCGCGGCGCTCTCCCGATCGATTCATAAACGGCTGGTCAAGATTGTGCGTCATATGAAAAAGGTGAAGAACCAGCATTTCGAGACGATTCCGCTTGATGATGCTCGTGATGAGATCGGCCAGTTAACCGGCGAGTTCAACCGGATGACCGAGCGAATCGACAATCTGATTACCGATGTGTATCTCGCCGATATCCAGAAGAAGGATTTGGAGATAAGGCAGCGGCAGGCGCAGCTCCATGCCCTTCACAGCCAGATTAATCCCCACTTCCTGTTCAATTCCTTAGAGACGATTCGGATGCGCAGCTTGATGAAGGGAGAAACCGAAACGGCCAAGACAATTCACTACATGGCGAAGATTTTCCGCAAGTCGATTTCCTGGAAGCGCAGCTGGGTATCGATCCGCGAGGAGATTGAGCTGACCGAATGCTTTCTTGAAATTCAGAAATACCGCTTTGGCGATAAGCTGCAGTATCAGCTAACCATTGAGGATGCGGTATACGATCAGATGATTCCGAAGATGACGTTCCTTCCGTTTGTCGAGAACGCCAGCATCCACGGCATTGAAAGCACGCCGGGTATTGGGCTGATTCAGATTCACATCGGAATTGCGGGCAACAAGCTGATGTTCAGGCTGTCCGATAACGGGATCGGAATGCCCGAAGCCAAGCTGACCGAGCTGCTCAATTACCTGCGATTGGATGACTCCATCGGGGATAACGTAGGCATGAAGAACGTCTATACGAGGCTGAAATTGTGCTATAAGGACTCCTTCGAATTCGACATCCATAGCAGCGAAGGTCATGGGACTATAGTCGAACTGCGTCTGCCTCTCGACATGAACGGACAATAAATGCCAAAAATGTTGAACTATGCTTTTCAAAGTACGAACTAAAGTTTGAGGGGTAATCAAGATTTCGGATTCGTTTTATGATGAAAGTGCTTACAACAAACACGTTGAAATGACGAAAGGGGTCTAAAAAGAAATGGTTAACAAGAAGCTTTTAACTGTCAGCTTGGCTGCTGCCATGTTAGCTGTAACGGCATCCGCTTGCGGCGGCAATAACGATAACGGCGACAATGGCGCGGCAGGCAATACAGGCAACAGCGGAAATGCAGCAAATGCCTCCACTTCTCCCGAAGCGGATGACAAAACACCCGTCACTTTCTCGTACTACAGCTTTGCAAGCCAGAAGGATACATTGGCGAGCGATACCGTTATCGGCAAAGAGCTGCAAACCCAGACCGGCGTGGACTGGAAAATGGAATTCCTCGTTGGCGACCCGCAGACGAAATCCGGCGTTATGATTGCGAGCGGCGACTATCCGGACGTTATCGTGCCGGAAGGCGAGATCGACAAGCTGCTTGACGCAGGCGCGTTTATTCCTCTTGATGATCTGATCGAGCAATATGGCCCGAACATCAAACGCGTGTACGGTCCTTACTTTGATAAATTCAGACAAGCAGACGGTAAAATGTACTTCCTGCCGTTTGGCGCCAACCAAGGCTACATCGGCGATCCCGGCATCAGCCAAGGCGCATTCTGGATCCAACGCTCCGTTCTGAAGGAAGCGGGATATCCGAAGGTGAAGACGCTTGACGAATACTTCGATCTGATTAAGCAGTATCAAGCCAAGCACCCGCAAGTAGACGGCAAGGACACCATCGGCTTCGCGTCGCTTGCAGGTCCCGCCGACAGCTTCTTCTCGATCACAAACCCAGCGATGCACCTTGCGGGTTACCCGAATGACGGCGATGTTATCGTCGACATGAACACGCATGAAGCAAAAACATATGCAGCTACGGATATCGAGAAAAAATGGCTGCAAAAGCTGAACCAAGTCAATTCCGAAGGCTTGTTTGATCCGGAGACCTTCACGGCGAACAAAGACCAATTCCTCGCGAAGCTGACTTCCGGCCGCGTATTGGGTTACTTCAACTATGCATGGCAGGTTGGGGACGCGACGAACAACCTGAAGAAAGCAGGCATCGACGAGAAGCGTTTCGCTCTGTTGCCAATCGTATTTGACGCCAACACCAAAGACCAATACGTAGATCCGCCTAGCTTTGTGAACAACCGCGGTATCGGCATCTCGGTAAAAGCCAAAGATGCGGTTCGCATCATCAAGTACTTCGACAACCTGCTTAAAGAAGAGAACCAGGTTCTCGTGCAATGGGGCGTTAAAGACCAGAACTATACGGTTGACGCTAACGGACGTTACGTGATGGACGCGCAGCAAATCGCCGACCGCAACGATCCCGAGAAAAAACGCACGGTCGGATGGCAGTACTTCGAGTACAGCTGGCCTCGTTACGGGAATAACTCCGTACTTGCTGACGGCAACGCGTACGGTGTAGGCAACCAGCCTGAAGTTGCTTACGCAGGCTACACGGACGGCGATAAAGCGCTTCTGGATGCGTACGGCGTGAAGACCTTCTCCGAATACTTCTCGAAGCCGGATGAGCGTTCCTGGTACCCTGCATGGAGTATCAACAAAGGACAAGGCACGCCTGAGCAAATCTTCCAGCAAAAAGCCGGCGACCTGCAGAAGAAATTTGTTCCGAAGCTTGTGCTCGCTAAACCGGGCGAGTTCGATTCGATCTGGAACGACTATATAGGCCAAATGGGCAAGCTTGGCGTGAAAGACTATGAAACCTTCGTAACGAAAATCGTTCAGGACCGCATCGCGGGCAAATGGTAAACAAATAAAAGTAGACGGAAGGCCGGAACGCTTTTCCTGCCTTCCGATCTATGATTCATGCAGGATGCTAGAGAGGGGAAGAGCAAGTGGAGAACCTACACGAAATTACACCAGTTGTCAAAAGCCCAAGAGCAAGCGAATCAAGGCTTCAACTGTTCTTTACAAAACTATTGCACCAGAAAACACTCGTACTCATGTCTATGCCGTTTGTGCTGTGGCTGTTCCTGTTTAAATATGTGCCGCTCTGGGGCTGGACAATCTCCTTCCAGAAGTTTAGACCTGCAAAGGATTTGTTCGATCAGGAATGGGTAGGCTGGAAAAACTTCCACTTCCTGTTCAGCGATGATTCCTTCTATCGCGTGTTAAGAAACACGATCGTTATGAGCTCGATTAATCTCGTATTGGGTTTTGTTACGGCCATTGTATTAGCCATTCTTCTAAATGAGCTTCGCCAAATCATGTTCAAGCGGGTCGTGCAGACGATCAGCTACTTACCGCATTTCATTTCCTGGGTCGTTGCGGCCAACATTATTTCTTCGGCGCTGGCGCCTGAAGGGATCGTTAATATCCTATTAACGAAAATGCATCTGATTGATCAGCCAATCCTGTGGCTTGGCAAAGGGAATTACTTCTGGGGCATTCTTGGCGCATCGGAAGTCTGGAAGAACGTAGGCTGGAATACCATTATCTATTTGGCGGCAATTACAACCATTGATCCTTCTCAATATGAAGCTGCCGAGATTGACGGGGCGAACCGGTTCCAACGGATCTTGCATATTACATTGCCGGGCCTGAAATCGGTTATCGTGATCCTGTTGATCATGAATCTTGGAAATATTTTGGAATCGGGATTTGAGCCGCAATACTTGCTCGGCAACGGGATGACCGTGGACTATTCCGAGAACCTTGATATATTTGTCTTGAAATACGGCATGAACATGGGGAACTATTCCTTGGCTACGGCAGCCGGCATGTTCAAAACGGTCGTCAGCTTTATCTTCCTCTTGTCCGCCAATTCCATCGCGAAGCGGCTTGGCGAGAGCAGACTGTTCTAGAAGTATCGAATGCAAGCTGAAGCAAGGAGGCTATCGACATGAAAGAGAGTTTCGCCAAAGCAAGGTACAACTCCATACCGGATAAGATTTTTGACATAAGTAATATAGTTTTTATGTTGATCGTCGTGACAATCACCCTGTATCCTTTCCTTAATATGTTCGCGTTATCGTTTAACGATGCGAATGATTCAATCCGCGGCGGCATCTATGCCTGGCCCCGGATGTGGACCTGGGATAACTACAGCTATATCTTTAATGAAGCTTCTATCTATCACGCTACGCTGATCTCCGCCCTGCGCACCATTCTAGGTACGGTGGTGTCGGTCTTCTGTACGGCGATGCTCGCTTATACGATCAGCCGCCAGGAGTTTGTCCTGCGCAAATTCGTAACGCTTGTAGCGATCTTCACGATGTACTTCAGCGGCGGCCTCATTCCGGGCTACTTGCTGATCAAAGAGCTTCATATGATCAACTCCTTCTGGGTCTATATCATCCCGGGAATTATCGGAGTGTTCAATATGATCGTCATCCGTTCCTTTATCGAAGGCTTGCCGGACGGCATTATGGAATCGGCGAAAATCGACGGCGCCGGAGACTTTATTACCTTCATGCGCATCGTGCTGCCGCTCACCGTTCCCGCTCTTGCGACGGTATCGCTCTTCGTAGCCGTGTCGCAATGGAACTCCTGGTTTGACGTATTCTTGTACAACTCGTCTCATCTTAACCTCAGTACCCTGCAATATGAGCTGATGAAAATTTTGCAGACCTCGAATACGGCGGCCTCGTCAACAAACGCAGGCGATCAGTTTGCGGCAGGCCAGAGCGGCGTAACGGCAGTGACGCCAACCTCGATCCGCGCGACGATGACGATTATTGCGAGTTTGCCAATCATTATGGTGTATCCATTCCTGCAGAAGTATTTTGTAAAAGGGATGACCGTTGGCGGCGTCAAGGGTTAATCGGAAATAGGAATAGAAATGCCATGCGTCCGTTCGAATTCTTCACTGGAATCGGACGGGCGCGCTTTTATGCTTACTAACTTGTAGGAGGTTACAGTGTGAGAGACAACGGATATGCGGCATGGCTGAGATATGATCAGGTGACCGACGAGAAGCTGGCGGAAGAATATAAAAGCTGGACAAGCGAGCTCGTACTGCCGCCCGGAGTACCGGCTGCTGGCTTATTGAAGACAGCAGCTCAAGAGCTGTCGCGGGGAATTCGTTCTATGCTGGGGACAATGCCTTCGGTTACGCATGAGGCTTCGAGCCAGCGGGTTATTGTGCTTGATATTCTTGGACGAGGAACCTGGTTGGACGAGGCGGCCGGTGACGCGAAGGCTTTATCGGGTGAAGGCTATGTCTTGAGAACCGTCCGTGACGCTGAGCGGGAGTATATTATTGCGGCCGGCCGCACGGAGAAAGGTACGCTGTATGCGGCGTTCCATGTGCTTCGCCTGCTGCAGTCCGGCGCTTCTGTCGATCAGCTTGATCTGATAGAGTCGCCCACATACGGACTGCGCATGATTAATCACTGGGATAACATGGACGGCAGCGTGGAACGTGGTTACTCCGGACGTTCGATCTTTTACGAGGGCAATAAAGTGTTGTCCGATTCCGAGCGAATCCGTGACTATGCCCGCTTGATGGCTTCTGTCGGCATTAATGGCATTGCGATTAATAACGTCAACGTTCACCGGGAAGAGACCTTCCTGATCACCGGGAAGCTGCTACCCGATGTAGCCCGGATTGCCGAGGTGTTCGGCGAGTACGGCATTAAGCTGTTCCTAAGCGTAAACTATGCGGGAACGATAGAGATTGGGGGTCTTACGACAGCCGATCCCCTCGATCCGGGCGTACGTGACTGGTGGAAGGAGAAGGCCGCTGAAGTCTATCGTTATATTCCCGATTTTGGCGGGTTCCTTGTGAAAGCCGATTCCGAGAATCGTCCGGGTCCATTCACTTACGGCCGCGATCATGCGGACGGGGCGAATATGCTGGCGGAAGCGCTGGAGCCACACGGCGGTCTCGTCTTGTGGCGCTGTTTCGTATACAACTGCCATCAGGATTGGCGTGACCGTTCCACCGACCGTGCCCGTGCCGCCTATGATCACTTTAAGCCGCTCGATGGACGATTCAAGGATAATGTTATCCTCCAAATCAAGAACGGTCCGATGGACTTTCAGGTCCGCGAGCCGGTATCGCCGCTCTTTGGCGCGATGGAGCATACGAATCAGATAATGGAGTTCCAGATTGCTCAGGAATATACGGGGCAGCAGAAGGATGTATGCTTCCTGATTCCGCAGTGGAAGGAAGTCTTGAACTTTGATACCCATGTCAAAGGAGCAGGCAGCACGGTGAAGGAAATTGCTGCAGGGCATGTCCATGCTTACACCCATAGCGGGATTACAGCTGTCAGCAACATCGGCAACGACGGGAACTGGACGGGACATCATCTGGCACAGGCGAATCTATACGGCTACGGCCGGCTGATCTGGAATCCGGAGCTGTCTTCGGAGGAGATTGCCGCCGAGTGGGCTGCACAAACCTTTGGCGGCAACCAGTATGTGCGGGAGGTTGTCATAAGCCTCCTGCTCGAGTCCTGGTCGATCTATGAGAATTATACGGCGCCGCTTGGCGTCGGCTGGATGGTTACGCCGCATTACCATTACGGCCCGGATGTGGACGGCTACGAATATTCGAAGTGGGGAACATACCATTTTGCCGACCATAAGGGGATTGGGGTTGACCGTACGGTTGCGACGGGAACCGGCTACAGCAGCCAGTATACACAGCCAAATGCCGAGGTTTACGACAATCTTGATGCTTGTCCGGATGAGCTGCTGCTCTTCTTCCATCATGTTCCGTATACCCATCGGTTGAAGTCCGGCAAGACGGTTATTCAGCATATTTACGATACCCATTTCGCGGGCGTGGAGCGCGTGGAATACTGGATCCGCCGCTGGCAGGAGCTTGAGGGCCTTGTTGACGAAGAACGGTTCCGCCATGTGGCTGGACGCATGAATCATCAACTGGAGAATGCCAAGCAATGGCGAGATATTATCAATACGTACTTCTTCCGCAAATCCGGCATTCCGGATGCCCATAACCGGGTTATCTATTAATTCATTTTGAAGGAGATGGTCCAGGCTATGGCGCACGCATCAACGATACCCGCGCTTCGTTCCGTTTATAAGGATTATTTTGATATCGGGGCAGCGGTAAATTTGACGACTATCGAGACTCAGAAGAACGTGCTTACGACTCATTACAATAGCTTGACCGCAGAAAATGATATGAAGTTCGAGCGCGTCCATCCATCCGAAGGGGTGTATACGTTTGAAGCGGCAGACAAGATAGCTGACTTTGCCGCCGCAAACGGGATGAAGCTGCGCGGGCATACGCTGGTATGGCATAATCAGACGCCCGACTGGATATTTGAGAGCGCGAGTGGCGGGCCCGTAGACCGGGATACCCTGCTTGCCCGGATGAAGAGCCATATCGATACCGTGGTCAGCCGGTATAAAGGCATTATCTATGGCTGGGATGTCGTGAACGAAGTTATCGAAGATAAAAGCGATGTCTGGCTCCGGGAATCCAAATGGCTTAACCTGGCCGGAGAGGATTTTATAGCGAAAGCGTTCGAATATGCGCATGAAGCGGATCCGAAGGCTCTTCTGTTCTACAATGATTACAACGAATGCAACCCGGAGAAGCGGGACAAGATCATCCGCCTCGTACAATCCATGCAGGACAAGGATGTGCCGATTCACGGGATTGGTATGCAGGGGCATTGGAATCTGAACGGCCCAAGCCTTGCGGAGATTCGGGAAGCGATTGAACGATATGCGGCGCTTGGTCTGAAGCTGCAGGTAACGGAGCTGGATATTTCGGTATTTGATTACGAAGACAGGCGGACGGATCTGACCGAGCCGACAGCCGAGATGCTGGAGCGTCAGGCTGAGCGTTACGAGCAGGTATTCGGTCTGTTCCGCGAATACAAAGAGGTACTTACCGCGGTTACCTTCTGGGGAGCTGCGGATGATTATACCTGGCTCGACAACTTCCCTGTCCGCGGACGGAAAAACTGGCCGTTTGTGTTGGATGCGAAGCATGAACCAAAGGCATCCTTCTTGAAGATCGCCAATTGGCAGACATAAGCTTGAATAGGAGACGGAGCCCTTCATGAGGGCTCCGTTCCTTATCTCTCAACGGAAAGCGGGTTAATGGAATTGATGGCAAACAGAGCAGAAGGCAAAGTAACCTACCGGAATCCGGTACTGCCGGGATTTTATCCGGATCCAAGTGCAATCCGGGTCGGCGAAGATTATTATATGGTCACCAGCACGTTTGAGTATTTTCCCGGCGTACCGGTGTTTCACAGCAAGGATCTTATTCATTGGGAGCAAATCGGTCATGTATTGACGAGAGAAAGCCAGGTGAATCTGCTTGGCCGCAACAGTTCGGAAGGAATATATGCGCCTACGCTCCGTTATCATGACGGCATGTTTTATATGATAACGACGGATGTTTACGGAATCGGCAACTTCTATGTTACGGCGGAGGATCCGGCAGGACCATGGTCCGATCCGATACGGATTCCGCACGGGAATATTGATCCTTCTTTATTCTTTGACGACGACGGCAAAGTTTATGTATCCGCGCAGGCTGGATTTGGGGAGACTTCCCATATCATTCAATATGAGATTGATATTCGCACGGGCAGCGCCTTATCGGAGCCGGTTGTTGTATGGGAAGGCGACGAGGGTCCATGGGTGGAAGGACCGCATCTGTACAAAATCAACGGCTTCTATTACATGATGACCGCTTCGGGCGGGACGGGGCCCATGCATCGGGAAATCATTGGCCGGAGCATTACTCCTTACGGTCCCTTCGATATGCTGCCGCATCCGATTCTGACGCATAATCAGTTGAAGGATCATCCTATTCAATATACAGGGCATGTTGAACTTATTGATGATATTCACGACGGATGGTGGGCGCTCTTTCTGGGGATTCGGCCGCAAGGCGGAAAGGGCAGCGTGCTGGGACGGGAGACATTTCTTGCTCCTGTAACGTGGACGGAAGACGGCTGGCCGATGATTGATAATAATGAAGGTCACGTGTCTCTTCTTATGGAAGCGGGAACTTCCGCGGGGCAGGCTGCTCGAAGGAGCCAAGCATCGCCCGGTGAGCGGAGCATGACGAAATTTGCGGCGCAAGGGCTTGGTCTGGAATGGTTCCATACGCGCTCGATTCCGGGGACGGACGAGATGTCGTTCACGGAGCGGGAAGGCTGCCTTAGGCTAAGCGGCAATGCCTGCGGGCTTCGGGAAGGCGGAGCGAATGTATTTGTCTGCCGCCGCCAGCAGCATCACCGGATGAGAATCGAGACGAGGCTGAACTTCGCGCCGAGAAGGGACGGAGAGCAGGCGGGAATTGCCGCCCGATTAAGCGATAAATCGTATTATTCGCTTGGCATTGCGAAGAAGGAGGGACAGACCGGTATTCTCGTAACCGCAATGACACAGGGGACCGGCACGGAAACCTTTACGCCAATTAAGGAGCAGGTTCCGGTCCGGTTGTCGATCCGCTCGGACGAGCTGGCATACGAGCTGTTATATACGCTGGGAGGCGCATCCGCGGAATGGATCAGCCTGGGGACACTGCCGGCCGAGGCGTTAACGCCGGATGCGGAAGGTGCTTTTACCGGTGTATGTCTGGGGATGTTCGCCGTGGGAACAGAGGCGGGACATTCGGCTCCGGCCTATTATGATTATTTTGAATATGAAGGCATGTTGGAGTAAGTCATGAAAGCTCTGTCTCATGGAAATGAGGCGGGGCTTTTTTATTGCCTGATTTGGCTTCCCATTTTTCGCTTGACACCTTTAACTGTATATAATAATATTACAGTAACAGAAATTGTTACAGTTCGTGGGCAGACAGAGGATATACAGATAAATGTTAAGGAGTGGAGAGCTTGGAGCAAAAGCATACGCCATTATTTGAATCTTTTAAATTCCGGAGCGGTGTTGAGGTGAAGAACCGCATTATTATGGCGCCGATGACCCATTCGTCCTCGAATGACGACGGAACGGTAACGGATGCCGAGCTTGACTATTATGCGCGCCGGTCTGACGGGCCAGGACTTGTTATAACGGCATGCATTTATGTCACGCCTAACGGCAAAGGATTTCCCGGGGAATTCGCCGGAGACAGCGACGACATGATTCCGGGCTTGACCCGATTGGCAGAGACCATTAAAGCCAAGGGAGCTAAGGCGGTGCTGCAAATCTTCCATGGCGGCCGCCAAGCTCCTCCGGCATTGGTGCCAAACGGCGATGTTGTCAGTGCCAGCGCGGTTCCGTCGGAGCAGAAGCCGGATGTCGTTCCACGCGAGCTGACGCATGAAGAGATTGAATCCATTATCCGCGACTTTGGCGAGACCACCCGCCGCGCGGCGGCTGCCGGCTTCGACGGCGTCGAAATTCACGGCGCGAACACGTATCTTCTGCAGCAGTTCTACTCTCCGCATTCCAATCGCCGGAATGATCAATGGGGTGGAGATATCGACCGCCGTCTTGCCTTCCCGCTGGCCGTTGTTGATGAAGTGAAACGGGCTGCGGCGGAGCATGCCAAAGGACCTTTCCTGGTCGGATACCGCTTCTCGCCGGAAGAACCGGAAACACCGGGGCTGACGATGGAGGATACGTTCCGCCTGGTTGATGAGCTGGCGCAGAAGGAATTGGATTACCTTCATGTGTCGCTGTTCGACTTCCGCTCCAAGCCGGCGCGCGGAGCCGATGAGAGCAAGACAAGACTGGAATGGATTGCGCAGCGGGTAGGACATCTTGTGCCGGTGGTTGGCGTAGGCTCCGTTCATACGGCTGATGAAGCGATAGAAGTACAGCAGACGGGAGCTCCGCTCGTTGCGATTGGGCGCGTGCTGCTTACCGACCCGGACTGGGTGCAAAAGGTTGAAGCCGGGCGTACGGATGAGATTCAGCCCCGCTTGAGCTTAAGCTCGCAGAAACGGCTTGTAATTCCCGACGGTTTATGGCGCATGCTGACGGCAAGAGAAGGATGGCTGCCATTTACCGATTAATATAAATGAGGACTGACAAGACGGCGCATGATGCGCTCGCTTGTCAGTCCTTTTTGTATTTTGCACAAGTGCTTCCTCAGGCGTTATACTCAAATCAGGAAAAGGACAATTGGAGGCCAAGACATGACCTTTGATGAAGTAATGGAAGCGTTAGAAGGAATGGGAAGCGAGCAGACGAAAAGCACTTATTTGCGGCATGGCGCACTGGAGCCTTTCTTTGGCGTGAAGATCGGCGATATGAAGAAGCTGGTCAAAGAGGTGAAGAAGGATCAGGAGCTGGTGTACAAGCTGTACGATTCCGGCAATTATGACGCCATGTATTTGGCGGGATTGACGGTTAACCCGAAGCTCATGCCTAAAGCAACGCTTGAGCAATGGGTGAAGCAGGCTAACTGGTATTCTCCCGCGGAATATACCGTAGCCAACGTGACGGCGGAAAGCCGATTTGCCAGGGAGCTGGCGATGGAATGGCTTGGTTCGCCTGACGAATTGATTGCCGTAGCGGGCTGGAGCGCCTATGCCAATTACGTAACGATAACGCCGGATACGGAGCTGGATTTAACCGAAATTCGGAAGCTGCTGGAACAGGTTAGAAGGACCGTTCATCAGGAACGGAACCGCGTTCGTTATGTGATGAATACTTTTGTGATTTGCGTAGGATCGTACGTTGCGCCGTTAACCGAAGAAGCCAAGGATGTAGCGGAAGCGATTGGCGCCGTTAAGGTGGATGTCGGCAATACCGCCTGCAAGGTTCCGCTCGCTACCGATTATATCGCCAAGGTGGAAGCAAGAGGAACGATCGGCAACAAGAAGAAGACCTGTATTTGTTAAAAAACAAACAGCTCCATCCCAGGATGGAGCCGTTCCGTTATCCGGCAGCCTGCAAGGCTGCTTTTTTGTCGTCTGACCGATCGAGACGGTAGCTGTAGGCTGTCGCGGCAAAGGCCAGCAATGCTAGTACGGCCGCTGTCCAGGGAAGGTATTGCAGACCGTAATGATCGGTGACAAACGCACCGGCGGAAGAGCCGACCGCAATCCCGATATTTGCGCTGATCGGCAGCAGGGAAGCTGCGAAATCTTTGGCCTCGGGTACGTATTGCTCGGTCAAATGAATGAAATATAGCTGACAAGCCGCATTAATCGTAAACGAGATGAGGGCAATAGCCATCAAGCTGATGATGCCGGGCCATGTAAATTGTACGGTGAAGCCCAAGATTACATACACAACAACATGGATCAGGAACAGCTTTTTCAGCTTCGCCATATACGTGCCGGTTGCGATCTTGCCGCCAAGCAGATTGCTGACGATGGTTACGGCTCCATAGACCAGCAGGATCGTGCTGGTTCGCCCTTCGGAAATATGCATCACTTCCAGCATAAGCGGATTAATGTACGTATAAATGACGAATATGGCCGCAATCCCGATAATCGGGATCAGAAAGGCAAGCAGCACCCTTGGGTTGGTCATCAACCGAAACTGATTTTTCATGGAGCTTTGTACGGCAGGCAAATTTCTCGGCACGATCTTATAAAGAAGCAGAATGCTCAAAAGTCCGCAAATCGCGACAAGCCAGAAGGCCGCAGGCCATTCGAAGTGCAGGCCAACGAAGGTTCCGATGGGAACGCCAAGTACGTTGGCTATAGTGAAACCGCCTATGATGTAGGATAGCGCAAGCCCTCTCCGCTCCGGCGAAACATAGTCCGTACAGATCGATACGGCCAGAGATACGCTTAACCCGCAGAAGATCGCGGTTGCCATTCTCGTAAAGAACAGAACGGGATAAGAAAAGGATAATGCGCTTCCGATCGTGAACAAAACAACAAGCGAGGCTCCAAGGAGCAGAGCCCGGCGTTTCGGGAAATAACCGGCTGCCATCATAACAAACGGTGTTCCCGCCGCATAAGCAATCGCAAAGCCGGAGACCAATATGCCGGTTTGCGCAACGGAGACGCCAAGGCTGTCAGCGATGGGGGTCAGCAGACCAACAATCACGTATTCCGTTGTACCCAGGATGAAAGCTAACAGAGTAAAGGAAAAAATGAGCAGATTTTCTTTTTTCATGTGGTAAACCCTCCAATTTATTGCTCCTACCCGCGATTCTCTCTTTAGTCAAAGCTTAATGGAAGGCGCATGCAGCGGCAATGAAGCATCTTGCGGTATATTATAACGATGTGATATATCTTGCTATATAGATATAGAGGTTAGCTGGAAAAGAGGGAGTAGGATGACGGCTTCCGGTGCCGGAGAAGACATTCAAAGTCACCTGCTGTATGCAGGAAAAGTAAGTGATTCGCCCAATTGGAACTTTCCGAGCCATAAGCATGATGACCTGCACGAAGTCATTGTCATTTGCGAGGGTGAGGGGATGTTTACCATTGGAGGACGTTCCTTCAGGGTAAGCGGAGGGGACATTCTGGTCTATAACAAAGGTGTGCTGCATGAGGAGCAGTCATCGAGCGATAATCCCCTAACTACGTACTACTGCGGATTTACGCTGCCACAGGCAAGCCCGGCGGAGGATTGGGTTATTCCCCATGGCGTCGAGCCCGTTATCCGGTCCAGCCGCGCGTACTCGGAAATCGCCGCGTTAATGAAAATGATTGTGGACGAATCCTCCATCAAAGAAGAGGGCTATGAAAGAATAAGCCGTTATTTGATTAATTCGGTCATCTTGCTTCTTCGTAGAACGGTTCGGAATCAGCAGCATGTGAAAGAGCAGGAGACCAATGCCAGCCTTGCCGAACAAATCAAGGATTATATCGACCGAAATTTCACGCAAAATGTAAGCCTGAAGGATTTGGGCAGGCAATTCCACGTAAACCCTTATTATGTATCCCATGTGTTCAAGGATTATTATCAGATTTCCCCGATTAACTACGCCATTCACCGTCGGATCGGAGAGGCGACGCGGCTGCTCGTATCGACGGAAATGAAGGTGTGGGAGATCGCGAAGCTACTGGGCTATGACAACCCGAATTATTTCTCGATTATTTTCCGCAGGGTCACCGGTCTGTCTCCCAATCGGTTCCGGGAGAGCAACCAGCAGAATCTGTTTCCCCGCTAAAAATAAAAGCGGCAGCCAGTGGCAGTGAGCCAAAGTGCTGCCGCTGATGCGGGTATATGATTAGGGAATTAGTGCCTCTGCATTTGCTTCCCTGGCGGCATCCTCGCGGACAAGCTTCAGAAACTCGCGCATAAAGCCGGGGAGATCCGGCCATGCGTGGCCGGTCACAAGCTTGCCGTCCACATGGAGGGTATCGTCGGCATAACACGCGCCAAGCCGTTCGACTTCAAGGCGCGAGGCATTATAAGCGGTCATTGTGCGGCCGTTGAAATAGCTGTAGTCGGAAAGCGCCAGGAACACCTGGGCACCATGGCAGATCGCGCCGATCGGTTTATCCGCATCGATGAAATGCTGCAGGATCCGCGGCAGCTCCGCGTTGCCTCGAATATATTCCGGCGCTCTGCCGCCGGGAATAATAAGGGCCGCGTACTCGGATGGGTCCACATCGGCAAATCCCAGATGAGACGTCAGCTGATGAGCGGGCTTTTCCGTATACGTATCCCAGCCGTCAATAAAATCATGGCATACGGTATGTAAGGTTTTCTGTGTCGGAGAAGCGATAACAGCCTCGCAGCCTTCCTCCAGCAGCCGGTAATAAGGGTAATACACTTCTAATACTTCCGCGGCATCGCCAGTCACAATCAGCACTTTACTCGACATCGGATCACTCCTAAAAAGAATTGTGAAGCAATTCTTGCATCGTAAGCATTGGCTTAGAGAATTGTAAGCAATTCTTGCATCGAAAGCATTGGCTTAAAGAATTGTAAGCAATTCTTGCATCGAAAGCATTGGCTTAAAGAATTGTAAGCAATTCTTCAACAACACTGCTATTATGCTCCTCGCCCTCACAACAGTCAATATTTTCCTTTTGTACAAGCGGAAAAATCGATCCTTACTACTAGATTGATAGCTTGAAGTGCGTGAAATTACCTATACAATAGATAAGAATAGCCATACTGCCAACCATCATATTTGCTATATTTAAGGAAGGAAGCTGGGGGTGCATCATCATGAGAACGGGCTTTTCCAATCCGATGACCAAGCTTAGCGTGAAGCAGCAGCTGCTGCTATTGTTCCTGCTGATGGTCAGCCCGATATTTATTCTGCACAGCTATGGCAACTCGGAGGCCGAACAGATATTAAAACGGCATGTCACGAGCGCTTATGCTGAACTAAACAAACAGAACCACACGCTGATCGACAGGGATATTGATACGGTCAACAAGATTACGACGACCATTATTCAGAACCCGATTGCCCAGCAGCTTGTCCCGAGCGGCGATGAAACCGTCATTGAACGCGTCCGGAAATACGAGAAAATGGACGCTTTGCTCGCGGGTTATTCAACCGCCCTGAATGGCGGGGAGGCTGTCTATTACAGCCTGTATATCTATGATCCTCATAATGAATATTTCTTTGCGCCCAAGGTGCAGATGATCCAAAGCGGCGTTTACTTCTTCACCGATGCCAACAAGCCGAAGTGGTTTGACACGGCCGTGCAGCTCAAGGGTCTTGGTTTTATGGAAATTATCGAGAATAACGACATGCTCGTCAAGAAGCGCACGCTTGCTTATATCCGCGCCGTTAATACGGTTAACCAGGGGCATAGCGTTATTGGCGTGCTGATTGCAACCAACATGGATAAGAAGCTGGCGGAATCGATGCAGTCGGTCTCTCTGCCCGGCGGTGAAATTTTCTTCACGGATCAGAGCAATTATATATTGGCCTCGACGGATCCGAAGAGGATGGGCACGACGGTTGAGCTTCCTGTAACCGCTTCCGGCAAACAGCAGGAAAACCTCGATAAGCCGATTATGAATTCGGAATACATCTATATGGCCAGTGATAACGAGCTGCTGCAGCAGCGTCTCATCTACAAAATTCCGATTAAATCGCTTCTTCAGCAGCAAAATGAAGTGAAGCGCGTTATTCAGCTGATATCGGTGGCTTATATATTGTTTGGCTGTATCGTGATCTTCTATTTCTGGCGTTCCTTAATGACACCTTTGCAAAGACTGGCGACATTTGTCCGCCGTTATGAGCCTGGCAAGCGAGTGCCGGAGACGCCTGGCAAAGGCAGAAATGACGAGGTGGGGGTATTGATTGGAGCCCTTTATGATATGGCCCGCCGGCTTAACGGTCTTATACATGACAAGTACCAGATGGAGATCAAGCAGCGGGAAAGCCAGCTTCAGATTCTGTATCAGCAGATTAATCCGCATCTCCTCTATAACACGCTAGAAAGCATCTATTGGAAAAGCTCGCTCGAAGGCAATTCCGAATCCGCGGAGATGATCAAGGAGCTGTCGAAGCTGATGAAGATCAGCTTAAGCCGGGGCCGGGAACTGATTACGCTGGCGGAGGAGCTTGAGCATGCGGCTGCTTACGTGAAGCTGCAGCAGAAGCGTTATGACTATGACTTCCAGGTGATCTGGTCGGTTCCGGATACGATGATGAACCATCTGATTCCGAAGGTCACGCTTCAGCCGTTGATTGAGAACGCCATGATTCACGGCGTCAAGAATATGGGTGAAGACGGCGAAATTCATATCACCGCGGATTATGAGGGAGATAAGCTGCTTATTCGGGTTGAGGATAACGGCTTTAAGGATGTTGATTATAAAGCGATTGAATCGCTATTAAACGAACCGTCCGCCAATCCGGCATTTGGCTACGGCATCAAGAACATTCACCAGCGGCTTCAGCTGCATTTCGGCAATGTATACGGCATTCAGTATAAGAAAAGAAACGGCGGAGGAACGATCGTAACGATCCAGCTTCCGGCCGCCGGCGAAAGGAAGGAACTCGGCGATGTATAACATTCTGGTCGTGGATGACGAACCTCTTATTTGTAAAGGCTTGAGCAGCGTACTGGCTTCTTCCGGCATTGATATTTCCGCTATTCATATGGCTCATAACGGGTACGAGGCATTGGACGTGCTGCGGACCGATGATATTGATCTGCTCATTACGGATATTCAGATGGGGACGATGAACGGCATCGAGCTTATGCAGCAGGCCAAATTGATTAAACCCTGGGTACAGACGATTATTATATCGGCGCATGAGACCTTCCAATACGCACAAATGGCGATTCGTCTCGGAGCTAAGGATTATTTGATCAAACCGCTGAACAATGAGCAGTTTTTGGATTCCGTGCGCAATGTGCTGCTCAAGCTTCGCAAGCCGGAGGCCGCCGAACCGGAGGAGCTCATCGCGGGCATGCAGGAGCATTTCCATATGGATGAGCTCAATCCGCAGTCCGTCGAATGGCTGAATCTGCTGGTGAGCGACAAGCCGTCGGTTAAAATCCAGGATATTGCTCGGATCCTGAAGGAAAAGCACGAGATTAGTCTGGAGGGGCCTTATTTCTCCATGATCCGCATCCGGCTGAATCTGTTTGACCGCAGCCGCGAGCTGACAAAGACCGATGAGCGGCTTCTCCGTTATGCAGCGCTTAATATCGTCAATGAGCTGTTTGATGAGCACTGGAATCATACCGCCTTCTACGCTTCGGAGCGGGATATGAATATTATTTTGCAATGGAATGAAACGCAGTACGCCGTAAACGGTCTTATGAACGAACTGGATATGATCGGGCGAAGTCTTCACTTCAATATTCAAAAATATTTGGGAATAATCAGCGTTATTGGCATCAGCCAAATTCTGAAGGGCATTGAGTTTATCGACGTTATTCACGATCAGGTGATCAAGGCGCTTAGCTGCAACGAACGGCATAAGGACCATTATGTGTTCTATTACGGGGATTTCAACTGGAATCAATATTCGCAGCGGCCGACCGAGGAAGAGTTTACGGCCCAAACCAGCCTGATCGTGGAGAAGGCAATGGAGTATATTAACGCGAACTATGCGCAAAAGGGCCTGACTCTGCATGAGGTCGCGCAGAACAATCATGTCAGTCCGAACTACCTCAGCTACCTGTTCAAGAAGGAAACCGGCTATAACCTGTGGGAATACGTGGTGAAGCTGCGGATGGAAGAGAGCAAGCGGCTTCTTCTCAACACCGACATGAGACGTTACGAGATTTCGGAGAAGGTTGGCTACGAATCGCCGGAGCATTTCAGCAAAATTTTCAAAAAGTATTACGGCATGAGCCCAAGCGAGCTAAAGAAGTAGAAACGCTCATCATTGCCTTGGATATGCACATTACCTCGAGAGGGTCCTTTTTTTACAATAAGAGAAGAGGATTGTTAAAGAAAAGAGGGAGACATAATGGAAACACAAGCTGCCCGAAACGCGCCTCTCGAGCGTAAGGTCCGGTTGGCCGCATTTATGAGGAAGCATTTCTGGGGATTACTTTTTCTGCTTCCGGCGTTCATCATTTTTATTTTGTTTTTATGGGTCCCTATTGTGAAAGGATTCGTGTACAGCTTCTACCACATTGACTTTGTAAAAGGGAACAGCTTTGTTGGGTTCGACAACTATAAAGTCGCGCTTCACGATGAGGATGCCTGGACGGCGGTAAAAAACACCGTTTATTATATGTTCCTCTGTCTTGTGATCGGCTTCTGGATTCCGATCGTATTCGCCATCGCGATCTCCGAGCTTCGCCGTTTCCAAGGCATTGTCCGCGTAGCCGCTTATCTGCCGAATATTATTCCGGTCGTTGTTTTATACGGATTATGGCGCTGGTTCTACGATCCGGTTGGTCCGATCAACGGCGTTATAACGGGATGGTTCGGAAGCGAGCCGGTCGCCTTCATGACCGATACGAACTGGTCGATGATCTCGCTTGTTATTATGGAGTCCTGGCAGCAATTCGGATCGGCGATGCTTATTTATCTCGCGGCTGTGCTCAGCATCCCTCGCGACTGGTATGAAGCGGCGGAGATTGACGGGGCAGGCGTGTGGAACCGAATTCGGCATATTACGCTGCCTTCGATTAAGGGACTGCTTGGCTTGCTGCTTATCCTGCAGCTGATCGGCACCTCGCAAGGCTATCAATCCCAGCTCGCGATGCTGGATGGCGGACCTAACAATGCCACTTTGACCTACGCCCTGCTGATTGTGAAATACGCCTTTAACCAACAAAATTACGGGGTTGCGGCAGCGCTTGGCGTCCTCATGTTTATCGTGCTGGGCTTGCTCGCAATCGTTCAGTATAGGCTTCAAGGCAAGGAGGGAGACGTTCGATGAAGCAGATGGATAGAGGGATTCTCTCCTCGTTTGACCTGAAGAAGAAGCCGATTCTTATTGGCTATGCGATTATGGTGCTTGTGCTTGTTGTGATGTCCTGCTCGATGCTGTATCCGATTCTGACGACATTCTTTAACGGCTTGAAAACCAACGTGGAGGTTAACTCCTTCCCGCCGAGATTTCTGCCAAGCGAATGGCATTTCGACAATTTTAACAAAGGCTGGAATTTCATCGATTTGCCGGAGTTTTTAAGAAACACGCTTTATATCTTTGGAGGGAACCTTGTTATTACGGTGGTTGTGCTTGGTCTTGCCGCGTTTAGCTTGTCCAGGCTACATGTGCCGAAGCGAAGAGCCGTCTATTTCTTCTTCATGATGACCTTGTTTATTCCGCCAACGACTTACATCATTCCGAACTTCGTGAACCTGAAGGATCTGGGACTGATGAATTCCTTTGCGGCCTTCTGGCTGCCGGCGGGGGCGAACGCGTTCTTCCTGCTGCTGCTTAAAAATTTCTTCGATGACATCCATTATGAAATATTCGAAGCGGCTCGCATTGACGGCGCATCGGACTGGAGAAGCTTCATCCAGATTGCACTGCCGCTGTCGGTGCCGATTTTCTCTACGCTTGCGATCTTTATCTTCTCTTCATCCTGGAACGACTGGTTCTGGCCGTCGCTTATTATGCACAACGACAGCCATTATCCGCTCGCTACGGCCATCTATAAATACGTTATTAACGCCAAAGGGCTGGCGCTGAATATTCGGTTTGCGATTCTTACGATGGTTATGCTTCCGCCAATTGTCGTCTTCCTTGTTTTCCAGAAATATATCATGCGCGGGTTACATCTTGGCGGCGTGAAAGGTTAGTATTCAAATCGTAATAGTGCACATGATCGGAATAGGAATACACCTCGCGGGCTCCCTCCACTCTCAACTATGATGAGGGAGCAACAAATAATTTAACTCGAAAAGGGGAGTTACAAATGAGAAAGAACCTTGTTACGACGGTAGCTGCCGTATTGCTTTGTTCGTCCCTTGCAGCTTGCGGCGGCAACAACAACGCGCCAAGCAACGGCAACCAAAAGCCTGCGGAAAGCAATGCAAATGCAAGCGCCAGCACGAATACGGCTACAGACACTCCACAACAAACAGAAGATATTACACAGAAAAAAGTTAAAATCAGCATCTATTATCCGCTTCCTGACCAAGTGGAAAACCGCAAGCTGGAAGACGACAAAATCGCGCGCTTCAACAAGGTATATCCTAATGTTGAGATCGTGAAGAGCGACTGGCATTACGCGCCAAACGAAATCGGCATTAAGATGGCCGCCAACGAAGCGCCAACTTTCTTCAACACTTATGCAACAGAAGCGAAGTTCCTGGTCGAAAAAGGCTGGGCTGCCGACATTACGGACCTATACAACAGCTACGAGTTCAAAGATCAAATCAACCCGGTTCTGCAAAACCAATTCATCATTGACGGCAAAGTATATGGCGTCGCTCAAAAAGGCTATGTAACAACAACCGTTGTTAACAAAAAAATGCTGGACGAAAAAGGCGTAGCCGTTCCTTCGTACGATTGGACTTGGGACGATATGATCAATACGGCCAAAGGCGTAGCCGACGCGAAGAAAGGCATCGCGGGTATCGCTCCAATGGGGAAAGGCAATGAAGCAGGCTGGAACTGGACCAACTTCCTGTTCGAAGCCGGCGGCGAGATCCAAAACATTGCCGACGGCAAAGTTACGGCAGCTTTTAATTCCGAAGCGGGTAAAAAAGCTCTTGATTTCTACAACAAGCTGAGATGGGATGCCGACGTTATTCCTAAAGACTGGGCACTTGGCTGGGGAGATGCGGTAGGCGCATTTGGCCAAGGACGTACGGCAATGGTTATCGCGGGTGCTGAGGGCGTACTGGAGCAAGCGCTGAACCAAGGCGGCATGAAAATTGAAGACGTATTGACTTACCCAATGCCGGCTGCTGAAAAAGGCGGCAAGCATACAGGCGTACTGGGCGGCGACTACCTCGTTATCAACCCGAACGCAACGAAAGACGAGCAGGAAATGGCATTCCGTTACATTACTTTCGACTACTTCACGGACGACTACCTGGCATCGCTTGAGAAGGACATTCAAGCACGTCAAACGGAGGGCAAGTTCTTTATTCCGCCGCACATCAACTACTTCAGCCCGGATTCGGAATACGGCAAAAAAGCGCAAGCCATCTTCGATAAATACGACAACGTGTACAAATACAGCGCAGAATCCAACGCTCTGCTGGACGGCAAACCTGAGGCTCAGTACAATACGCAGGAATACTACGGCTCTATGACGAACGTGCTGCAAGAAGTATTCTCGAAAAAAGGCACTGATCTCCAAGCACAGCTGGACGCGGCAGCAAAAGAAATGCAATCCAAGTATTACGACGCAATCAAACCTTAAGAGTTGCCTCGGCATAAAATGATAAGCGGCCGTGCAGATGATTTTCAATCTGCACGGCCGTTTTTATATTTATGCAGAAGGGAAATTATGGTTGAGCAAGGAATATGTCCGAATAACTTAACAAAGAGATGGAGTGACCCTATGGATTTTCCTGTCGTAACGAAGGAGTTAGCAGAACAGCTGGAGCAGTCCGAGATTGATTATATGACGTCTAGAGTACTCGTCATTAAAGAGAGGGAAGGCAATCCTATGGGGGCTGATGTTCGAACCTTCGGAGGAGCGACAGCCTTTTACGTGAAAGAAATGCCCTGGGGCACTTTTAATTCGGTAAGAGGAATCGGCGCGGAGGAACTCGGTCTGATTGATGATATTATCCGTTACTATGGGGAGCGAAGCAGGCCATTCCAATTTGAGATTATTCCGAGCAAGGCAAATGCCGAGCTGCTTAGCTGTTTGGACGGTCACGGCTTCTATCAAGCCGGTTTTCATGCGACTCTCTATGGCATTCCAAGCATGGAGCAGCCAGCTTATCCAAGCGGCATCACCATTCGCGAGATGGAAGAAGAGGAATTCGGGCTCTACTGTAAGCTTCACTGTTTGGGCACGGGCCTAAGCGTAGAAGGAGCAGGCTATGTAGCCGATAACAACAGAGTATTGTATGAACGTCAGGGCTGGAAATTCTTCATTGGCCACGTGGATGAACAGCCGGCCGGCGTGGCTGTCATGTACGTGAATAACGGGATTGCTTCTCTCACCTTCGCGGCCACCCTTCCGGAGTACAGAAGAAGAGGTCTGCAGACGGCTTTTCTTCAGCAACGCCTATATGAGGCAGGCTTATCAAAGTGTAAGCTGGTTGTCGGACAGGCAACCTATGCGTCTATAAGCCAGAACAATATGGAAAGAGCGGGATTAAGGATTGGCTACACGAGAACGACTTGGATGGTGAAAAAATAAGGGTCAAAGAATTTATTGACATATTTAATATGTCTTATATATATTTGGGATATGAGTAAGAGTCAATCCAGACAGGAGAGATCATATGGACCGTTATAGACCTAGGTATCATTTTACGTCCCCGCGCAATTGGATGAACGACCCGAATGGTCCGTTTCAGTTAAACGGCGAATATCATTTGTTCTACCAGCATAACCCGTCAAAGCCAGAGTGGGGAGATATCCACTGGGGGCATGCCAAGAGCTTGGATCTGGTTAATT
Organism: Paenibacillus glycanilyticus; assembly: GCF_023715145.1. Taxonomy (GTDB): domain Bacteria; phylum Bacillota; class Bacilli; order Paenibacillales; family Paenibacillaceae; genus Pristimantibacillus; species Pristimantibacillus glycanilyticus_A. The sequence goes on from NZ_JAMBNP010000005.1 coordinate 282,696, forward strand.
GGACTCATCTGCCGATTGGAATGGCTCCTTCCTATGAGCTTGGAGAGTCTCATTGCTTCTCCGGCTGTTCGGTTGTAAATGACGGAGAAGTAACGTTGTTCTATACGAGCATCGGCGAAGGTGAACGGAACGCGACTACGGGAGCGCAACAATGGATGGCCCGCGGAAAGGATTTGCGCACCTGGCATAAGCCGGGCATTAACCCGGTGTTGACGCTGGATTTGCATGGGGAGCTTCAGATCAAGGATTGGCGGGATCCTTATGTGTGGAAGAGTGAAGACGGCTGGCATATGCTGCTTGGCGGCATACAGGAGGAAAAAGGCTGCTCCTTCCTCTACCAATCCGACGATTTGGAACGATGGAGCTTCAAGGGGACTTTTTATAAAGGGGAAGAATGGATCTGGGAATGCCCGCATTTGTTCCGATTTGGCGATAAGGCGGTGTTATTCTATTCTCCGAGCGGCCCTGTACGATACCTTTCGGGTACCCTTAGCGGTGACAGATTCATAGATGTAGAACAGCATGGCACCGTGGACTTCGGCGGTTGGGAAGGTTATTATGCTTCCACCGGATTTGTGGATGAGCGCGGACGCCGCATTGTGCATGGCTGGATCCCGGAAGGCAGCAGAGGCGAGGAATTTCCCGTAAGCCTGGATTGGGCCGGGGCGCTGGCATTGCCGCGAGTCGTAGATCTGAAGCCAAATGGAGCTCTTTCTATGATACCTGTGCCTGAACTGGAAACGCTTCGAGGCGAGAGCCACAGCTTTCAGGATATTTCCGTAGAGCCGGCACCAACTAGCACGGGAATTCATTCGACTTCCTTTGAATGCTTGCTTGAAATCGACAGACAAGCGATTGCGGCATCAGTCCTGACTCTATCCGTGCTTGCCTCGGCTTGCGGTAAGGAGCATACGGATATTCATCTCGATCCGGCATCCCATTCGATTACTATCGACCGGTCGAATGCAAGCCTGCTTCCAAAGGTGCATAAAACGCCGATTGAAGGAAAACTACCGGATGTAGACGGTGCGGAACGTATCCGGCTGCGTATATTTGTTGACCAATCGATTGTAGAAGTATTTGTGGATGACGAGACCTGTCTCACAACCAGAGTATATCCGACCTTGGAGGACAGCACCGGAATTCAGCTTCGGACAAACATAGGCAATTCCGTTGTCTCCAGCATGCAGATCTGGGAGATGAAGGCGGCGGAGATTCGGACCGAATAACCATAGCAAAGAAAAGAAAAGAAAAGAAAAGGCACCTCTATGAGACTATGAGGCGCCTTTTTGTGTTACTCTCTAGTTAATGTGAAACATGAACGAGATCTTCAAATGAAGGAAGGAAGTGCGCAATTAAATGAAAGTGGGCTGCCTGCACGCTCATTACTCCAATATTGAATATATTCAGGATGCCATGGGCTCGAAGGCAGAGTTCGTTCACTATGTAGATCCTGGTTTAATGAACCGGTTAACGCATGATACTAGCTTTGATCTGACCAAAGCCAAAGCTAAGGTCGCGGACCAGATTAATTGGATGGCTCAATCCGGCGTGGATGCTATTCTTATTACCTGCACGAATTATATCGCGCTTCTCGAAGAGGAGGACCTTGTAACCTCGATCCCCGTTATTAAAATCGACGAGCCCTTTTTTAATGAAATCTGCAAAATAACGCAGCCGCAGGTTCTTCTGTTTACGAACCCGGCTACGGTTGAAGGAACAATGAAGCGGCTTAACGATTACGCCGTATCGCGGGGCCAATTGCCCCCGGACATCGAAGTGTGCATCATCGACAACACGTTTGACTTCATCATGCAGGGCAAGAAAAACCGTTACTCAGAAGAAATAAGCACGTATATCAAAAACCTGCATCAATCTGATCCAGGCAAGAAAATATCCGTCGCCCAGTTATCGATGGCGGAGGCTGCTAAAAGAGCAGCAGAGGAGCTTCAAGTAACCATCGGCAATCCATTAGAATCGTTGGCGGCGTTTTTCTCGAGCGAGGAAATCTATTATGAAGAAGCCCAGGAATGATTTGTTAGGTGGGTCCAAGATAAAGCATAATTTTGCAATTCAATGTGAAGGCAGAGGATAATTTGAATCAAAAAGAATTTGAAGCTATTTTAAAAGAGCCCCCTAATATTAGATATGAATATTTTATAAAGAAAGTAACTGACTTCGAAGAAGTGTGGGGGTTATACGATGAGGGTTGGGCAACGGCTGATGATGGGGAAGGGAATATGTGTATTCCATTCTTCCCGCGAAAAGAATTTGCTCAGCATTGTGCAACAGAAGAGTGGTCTAGTTATAAATGTGAAAGCATAGATCTTTATGAATTTATTGATGAATGGCTTATTGGAATGAAAGAGGATAAAGTAAAAGTTTCTATTTTCCCTAACGAGGATACAGCTATTGCAGAGGTTGAGGTATTATTAAGAGATCTAAAAAATGAACTCGAGAAATATGAATGAAAAAGCTGGGCGAAATCAATCGCCCAGCTTTTTCGCTTTTATTAATAAGGTAATCGGTAGAGGAAAGGGGTATCTACTGAGGAGCGAAGCGTCCGCCTTTGCCACTTGTGAACATTACAATATTAAATGAATTCAAAATTTCACAATGGCAACAGCGGCCGAAGGAGATACGCCCGTCCTTCCAGATTATTTTCTCCAGGACGCCTCAATCTCCTCGAGCGACTTGCCTTTCGTCTCCGGAACGACGCGCATCGTAAACAGGAACGTAACGAGCGACATTGCGCCAAAGATCCAGAACGTTACTGCCGGTCCTGCCGACTCCAGCATTGGCGGGAACGATTGCGATACGACATAGTCGGCAATCCACAGCGCCATCGACGCGATGGCCGTTGCCCGGCCGCGGACGCGGTTCGGGAAGATCTCGCTCAGGATAACCCATACAACGGGTCCAAGCGATACGGCGAACGCTGCTACATAAATCAGAATGAATACAAGGACAAGCGAGCCTGATGTGTGTCCGGTATGGAACGCAACACCGATCACGGCCAGACAAATCGTCATAACGGACGAGCCAACAAGCAGCAAGACTTTGCGGCCGACTTTATCGATCAGCCAGATCGCGAGAATCGTGAACAGGAAGTTAACGAGACCAATCAGAATCGTTTGAACAAGGGACGAATCCGTACCCGCGCCCATCGATTTGAAGATTTCCGGCGCATAGTACATCACGGCATTAATGCCGGTCACTTGCTGAAGAACGGCAAGCACAACGCCAACGATCAGCGCAAGGCGGATGCCCGGGCGGAAAATCTCTTTAAACGAGCTGCCTTTTTCTTCTGCGAAGGAGGCTTTAATATCCAATACTTCCTGCCTCGCATCTTCCTCACCGTGAATACGAAGCAGGATGTTTAACGCCTGTTCCGATTTGCCTTGCTTGATTAGCCATCTTGGGCTCTCTGGCACAAGGAACAACAGAATGAAGAAAATAACGCCCGGCACAACGCCTACGCCAAACATCCATCGCCATGCATTCGCGATATCCCAAGCATCATCGCCGTAACCGGCAATGCCGGAGTTCACGAAGTAGACCAGGAAGATACCCGTAACGGTAGCGAATTGGTTCAGCGCGACGAGACGGCCGCGGTATTTGGCCGGCGCGATTTCCGCGTTATACAGCGGACAAAGCGTAGACGTAATCCCGATCCCGAGACCGCCAATCATGCGGGCGATGATGTACATCGAGAAGGTGTCCGGAATCGCGGAGCCAATCGAGCCGATAACGAACAGGACTGCTGCGACAATAAGTACTTTTTTACGGCCGAACCGGTCACTCAGCACTCCGGAGAAACCCGCACCAACAATACATCCTATAATAAGCGAGGAAACGGCCCAGCCGACCTCTACCTCATTTAAGTCAAACCGGTCCTGCATAAATCCGATCGCACCGGATACTACGGCTGTATCGAAGCCAAACAATAAACCGCCGAGGGCGGCAATCATGGAAACGAGCGTAACGAACTTCATGCTTTTGCCATTGGCATTTGCAGTTATGCTGCTCACTTTATTTTTTCCCCTTCCACATGTCTAATCCTAAATGGTTGCGTGTTGAAACGTTACCCATTATATCACCGGAGCCGCGGGCTTTAGCGGGCATTCGACAGCACTTATTTGTGATGTTCCAGCATGGAAAAGGCACGGTAACGTTCTTAGGCACGGGAGTTTTGGGCGAGTAGCATTTTATTAGTCTGGACAACAAAAAAGTCCATGCCGCAAGTGGCATGAACTTCCTGAATATCCTGATCATTTCGCTTGACCGCGGTATTCCGTCGGAGTAACACCGGTGACCCGTTTAAATACCCGGCTGAAATAATTCGGATCCTTATATCCGACTTCAAAGCATACTTCCTTAAGCGCCAGCTCGTCGGCCGAGGCGATCAGCTGCTTGGCCTTGTCAATCCGCAGACCCGTCAAATAATCAATAAACGTTGCGCCTGCTTGCTGCTTGAACACTTTACTGAAGTAATGCGGGTTCAAGTGGACATGCTCGGCCGTTTCCTCCAGCGACAGCTCTTCCGTAAAATGAAGCCCGATATACCGCTTAGCCTTATCCATCACATTGATCGTCTGTTGCTCCCGCTGCTCGCGAATCCGTTGCAGAGCGGAGATGACATAGGAACGATGCTCATCCGAATGCTCTTGCTCATCCGGGGTTAAGGAGTGAGCATGCCTATTTGAACCGGAGCCTCGAACAACCTCCTCGAAGTCGCGGACTTCGCCCGCATGCCGGTCAACGTCAGAGGCAAATACCGCTTCGAAATACGATTTGCGCAAGCCGCCGGCACCGGTCTGGACAGATCCGATCCCAACCGTAATTGGCAGTTGGAACTGCCGCTCGGCCAGACTGCACAGCTTCTCGCCAAATGACTTGATGCTTGTTTTCCAGTCCGTGTCTTCCGTATCGTTTCGGATAAAAATAGCCATGTGCAGGTCAATTAATGAACTGACAATATTGGAGATTCCGTACGTCTTGGCGTAGCTTCGGAACGTTTCGTACAGCTTTTTCTTATCGAGCGTATAAATCTGCTTCGGAAAGGCGACAACAACAGCACAGCCTTCATCAAGAGGGAAGTCCAGCCAGTCGGATAATTTCGCTTCATCCGCATCCAGCACCTGATCGACCATAAACAAGAGAGACAGCTCATTTTCCACCAGCGGCTGAAGCTGCGATACGCGGTCCCGCAAATGAAGCTCCGCGGTCCGTTTGGACTTTTCGCGTTCCAGCTCTTCGATTAACTGGCTTAGGGTGGAGGAGATTTGCTCGCGACCGGCCGGCTTTACGATATATTCCTTTACTCCAAGCGATACGGCTTCTTTGGCATAGGCAAAAAAATCATAAGCCGTAACCAATATAAACTTGGTATCCGGCAGCCTTGATTTCATTTCGCGAATCGCCTGCAAACCTTGAATGCCGGGCATATTAATATCCATCATAACGATATGCGGGCGAAATTCTTCCGCTTGTTCAATCGCTCTCCGGCCATTATCGGCATGGGCGATCTGGAACAAGTCCGGCAGCATGCGGTGAATGAGGAGCTCCAGCCCTTCGCGCTCCAGCGCTTCGTCATCGGCGATCAGTAGACGGTACATCGTGGATCGGTTCTCCTTTCTGTTCTGGTAATGGCGATCCCGGCAGGAAAAGAATAACCGAGGTTCCCTGTCCCGGCTCGCTTTCAATGCGGACAATATCCTGCCTATTATAAAAGAGCCTCAGCCGCTTAATTACATTGCGGGTACCAAAGCCCATTGAATTTTTCTTAATCGGAGCCGTTTGAGGAGGATCCTGAAGAGCAAGAAGCGCATCCCGTTCTTCCATCCCCATGCCTGCTCCATTATCAGCGATCGTTACCTTAACGTCCTCGCCTGCTTGCTCCATCGCCAGCCGTATGACACCTCCGGACTCCAGACGCTCCACGCCATGAACAAAGGCATTTTCCACAAGCGGTTGAATCGTCAGAGCGGGGATCAGCACCCCCAGTACGGACTCGTCAATCTGCTGCCGGATTTCTACGCGGCTTCGGAAGCGGGCTTGCTGAATCGTGAAATATTCCCGAACATGCCTCAGCTCATCCCCGAGAGTAACGGGCCGGTCCAACCGGCTCAGATTATACCGGATCAGCTTGGACATCGACACGATCAAATCGCTTGTCTGATCGGCTCCTTCAAGGAGCGCCAGCTTGGACAGCACATTTAGCGTGTTAAATAAAAAATGCGGATTGATCTGGCTCTGCAGAGCCTGAAGCTCAAGCTCTTTAACGAGGCGCTCCGACTCCATGCGTTCTTTATCCTTGCCCATCAAATCCTTCAAATCCTTGATCATATGCCGGAACGATTCCGACAGGATGCCAAGCTCGTCATTGGAGCGCTCGGGAAGATATTCGGCATCAAGCTCCCCCTTGGACAGCTGCTGCGCGGTAAGCACAAGACGGTCCACCGGACCGGTAATGCTTCTGGAGATCCATAGCGCAAGCACAATACTGAGCAGGGTATTAATGATAAAGACTGCGGGCCCAAGCCAGTCCATTCGTACGATTTCCAATTGAATGCTCCGGTATACCGGCTCGTACGCGCTAAGCTCCAGATCGATGAGACGGCGCTCCTCCTCCCGGATGAAAGAGCTTGTCCTCTCCGCGTTCTCGTAATAGGAGAGCGCTTCGGTTGGAGACTCGGATTTTCCGGCAGCCTGCTCCTGCTCGGCCAGCGTTTCCAGCATATGAACATAGCCTTGCAGGACGCCGGCGATATCGGATTCCGTCCGCTGGCCCGCGAGCCGCTCCTTGATCCGGTAAAGTGCCGCCTGCTGCTGCTCAAGAGCCAGACGGCCGCTTTCTTCGGGATTAAGCAAATACGTATACAAAGCACGGACATTATCATCGGCGGTTTGCGCGGATTGCGTATACAGGAGCATGCGGTCCATCATCGTATTATAGCTGTGCTGCACGGTTTTGGAGCTTTCGAACAGGAAGAAAGTCACGCCGTTCGTAAGCAGAACCAGCAGCGGAATAAAGAACAGCAGTTTTTTGCGGAGCGTCATGGGGCCGCGACCTCCTTTTCCGTTATAACGGAAATCGGAGTGTACTGCTCCGAAGGGATAGGCTGCCCATGGAAATAGTCATTTAGGATGGCGACGGCTTTATAACCCATTTGAGAGGGCTTCTGCACAATAGAAGAGACGATCTCTTTGTTTCCGATAGCGGCCAGCGTGTCCTCCAAGTTATCAAAAGCATAGATCTTCACGCCTCCTGGTCTGGTCCGGGCAACCGCTTCGGCCATCCCGATTCCGTCCAGGGAGCTGAAGCCTACCAGGTAAATGATCTCCGGATGCTCCTTCAGCATTTGCTCAGCCTGCTGCGCGGCTTGAAGCCGGGAAATATTCGAGGAACGCACCTCGGCGATGGACAGCCCTTTGTAGGTAGCAATGACGGATTGAAAGCCTTCAAGGCGGAGCCGCTGATTGGCAGCCTCCTTGCTTCCGACAAGGACCCCAATCGCTCCGCTGGTTTCCTTGTTGCCCTCCGCAATAAGCCTTCCCATCTCTTCTCCGGCATGGGTATTATTGGTGCCAACGTATGCGAGGCGCTTGCTGCCCGGCTCATCGGTGTCCACCGTGATGACCGGTATGCCAAGCGCATTTGCTTTTTCGATTAATTGACGATCCTGCTCTGACCCGATCCCCTGCAGAATAATTCCATCCATCTTGGAGGCGATGGCTTTCTCCAGCAGCTTCATCTGCTCCTCGGCATTAATGCGGAAGGGTCCCATGTATTGCAGCTCCATATGAAATTGTCCGGCGGCTTCCAGGGCCCCTTGTTCGACCGACCGCCAGAACGGATTGTCCAGCTCCTGCGAGATGAGGGCAATCTGCAGCCTCGCGTCTTTATCCTGAACGCCTGCCTCAAGCGGGGTGACAAGTCCCCTGATCCGCCCGGTAGACAGATAGAATTGGACCAGCACATACACAAATACGATAAGCAATAGAAGAACGCCGATATTCCATCTTTTCCGGTTAGCCATCGCTTCTCATGTTCTCCTCAGATGACTGAATAATAGCCACATTATACATGAACGGCCTATAAACCCAAAATTAATCTAATTTCAATGATCATGTAAGCAGGGGATTCCTTCACTTTGTGGAATTGTTTTGAATAGCGATCACTTTGACTTCGAAAAGGTGGAAAATATTCGAATGGACAAGCATGGTCATTTTATGAAGCATTTCTTTATGGAATCCATATGGAATAATATCCCCGACGGGATTGTCGTGATAGATTTGGATGAGAACGTTCTTGATGTAAATCCGGGATTTGAAGCGCTCCACGGATGGACAAGGGATGAGCTGATCGGCAAGCCTTGCTGCTTCACGCCCGTTCATCTGCTTGAAGAGAGAAGGCTGATGATCGAAAAGGTAAAAAGGGGAGAGTCCCTGCAAAGCCAGGAAACGTTCAAGCTGCGCAAGGACGGTACGATGGTATACGTCAGTATTACCATTACCGCCCTGAGGGATGACAACGGAGAGATGATCGGGCTGATCGGGATCGAGAGGGATATTTCGGACCGGATCAAGATGGAAGCCTCTTTATTCGAAGCGGAAAGCTTGTACAGTCATCTGGCTGATAGCGCGCTTGCCGGCGTATTCGTCGGACAAAATAATCGTATTTTGTATGCGAATCCTTATTTGGCCGCGCTTTATGGTTATACGAATGAAGAATTGCTGAGGGTTAACCTGGAGCAGTTGATGCTGCCCGGCGAGCTGGATGCCGTCACGCGTGATGCGGAGACGACATTGCTCGAGCAAAAACAGATCTATTATCATTTCAATATAACAGGGGTGAAGAAGGACGGCTCCCCTGTCCACCTCGAAGGCAACTCCTGCCTGATCTCCTTCCAAGGCAAGCCGGCGCTGCTTGGCACCGTACAGGATATTACAATCAAGAAGGAGAAAGAACGATCTCTTCGAGACAGCGCCAATATGTATCAGCGGATTATCAAGTTCCTCCCTGAGCCGATTGTCTTGATCGACAACGGGGAGATTGTCTACGCCAATAAATTAGCGGTCAAGCTGATTGGCGCGGCGGATGACAGCGAGATGGTCGGAAGACCTATCCTGGATTACGTCGATCCGGCTTACAGCCGTAGTCTGACCAAAGTGCTGAACAAAGTAATCCACACCGATGATCCAACGAATTTTATCGAGAATAAGCTTTTGTGCAAGGACGGCCAGACCATTGACGTGGAGATGTCTAGCATCCGGATTCACAATTACCGCGGTAAAATGGTTATCTTGACCGTTATCCGCGATTTGACGGACCGCAAGCGGTCAGAGGAGATGCTCGTCCGCTCCGAGAAGCTTTCCGTAATCGGCCAGCTTGCGGCGGGCGTAGCGCATGAAATCCGCAATCCCTTAACCGCGCTTAAAGGCTTTACCCAGCTGCTTAAGTCAAAGGCGGAGGGCAATTCCTTCTACTATGACATTATGACAAACGAGCTGGACCGGATTAATTTTATCGTGAACGAGTTTATGACGCTTGCGAAGCCGCATTTCTCCAAGTTTAGCACGCGCAGGCTGGATCATATCCTGCATGCGGTCATCTCCATCCTGGAGACGCAGGCTATCCTGATGAACGTGTCGATCCGAACCGAGTTCGAGAATTGCATTCCGTCGATCTATTGCGACGAGAATCAGCTGAAGCAGGTGTTTATCAATATTATTAAAAATGCGATTGAAGCGATGCCATTGGGGGGACAAATTACGATTTCGGCGGCAATGGAGCCTGACGAGAAGCGGGTAAGGCTCACCATTCGCGATGAAGGAATAGGAATCCCGGAAGCCATTATTCATCAGATTGGGCAGCCGTTCATTACGACCAAGGAGAAGGGGACCGGTCTTGGCCTGATGATCAGCTCCCGGATTATTGAGCAGCATCAAGGGTTGATGAATATTTCAAGCGTGCCCGGCGAAGGGACTACGATTGAAATCATCCTGCCGTTAAACATGGAAGAGGAATAACGAAGAAGGCTGGGCGAATAGGCTCAGCCTTCTTTCTCTATTCATGAAATCGTAGAGACCGACCGGCGGATGATTAATTCCGCGGGCAGGACGATTTTTTTCCAAGGACCGGCTTCATCCTTGTTCTGTATCCGGTCAATCAGCATCTGCATGCCGAGATAGCCGAACTGGTAAGCCTGCTGCGCGGCAACGGTCATAAACGGGTCCACCTCCGAGTATGGCCCGAAATCGTCAAAGCAGACAATCGAGATATGCTCGGGAATGCCGAGATTCCGCTTCCGCAGCAGGCGGATGACCTCGATTGCGAGCACATTGTTGCCGGCTACGATGGCTGTCGGAAGCGGATCCAGCGAGTCCATCCAAGCTTCCATCTCGGACAGATCGGTGCGCGGACCATAGCTGGTCTCAAAGACAATCTTCTCATCATAGGTCAGTCCGTTCAGAATTAACGCCTCCCTGTACCCTTCGAGACGAAGACGGGCGCTGGATATCGTGTCCGAACCGTTCACCATGGCAATCCGGCGATGTCCTTGACTGGCCAGGTGGTTAACCAGCTGCCGGGCGCCTTCCTTGCTGTCTCCGAGCACAATGTCGCATTCCACTCCCGGCACTTCACGGTCCAGCAGGACGAACGGAATGTTATGCCGCTGCAAGGATTCGAGGTGGGGAAGCGAAGGATCACCGGCAGGAGCGATCATAACGCCGTCTACTCGGGTCGTCAGAATGGTATTAATATAATCGGCTTCCTTCTCCAGACTTTCGTCGCTATTGCCAAACAGCAGCCGGTAGCCGTTCTTGGTGGCGGCATCCTCAGCCCCCCGCGACAGCGTTGTATAGAATGGGTTCGTAATATCGGTAATAAGCAGGAACAAGCTCCGGGTCTGCTGCAGGACAAGGCTGCGGGCCATTTGGTTCGGAACGTAGTTCAGCTCCTCCATCACCTTTTTAACCTTCGCCCTCGTTTTGTCGCTTATTCGGCCTGTGTTATTGATAACTCTAGAAACGGTCATCGCGGATACGTTAGCCTTCTCCGCAATATCATAGATGGTAACCATACAATACTACTCCTCATCGACAATTCATGCTTTTATCTTACAAGAGAAAACGATTGACAGCAACAGGACGCCTTGCTAAATTAGAGTTATCGATAACATTTTTATATGCTTTTTATCTTATTATCATTCATGTGGAGGGGTATTAATGACGGACATCGCTTATCGCTTTCAGAATGGTTTTCCTAAGATCGGAATTCGGCCTACGATAGACGGACGCCGCAAGGGCGTTCGCGAATCGCTTGAAGTGCAAACCATGAACATGGCAAGGTCGGTTGCGAATCTGATCGCCGAGCATTTGCGTTACCCGAATGGCGAACCGGTGGAATGCGTTATTGCGGATACCACCATCGGCGGAGTTGCGGAAGCAGCGGCATGCGCGGACAAATTCGCCCGCGAGAATGTAGGGGTATCGATAACCGTAACGCCTTGCTGGTGTTATGGAACGGAAACGATGGATATGAACGCCGCCATCCCGAACGCGGTATGGGGCTTTAACGGAACGGAACGTCCGGGCGCGGTATATCTGGCGGCCGTGTTGGCCGGTTACGCGCAGAAGGGGATTCCGGCATTTGGCATTTACGGCGAGGAAGTACAGGAAGCGTCGGATACATCCATTCCCGATGACGTAAGAGGAAAGCTGCTGTCGTTTGCAAAAGCAGGCCTTGCGGTTGCTTATATGCGCGGCAAATCGTATCTCTCGATGGGCTCGGTCTCGATGGGTATCGCGGGCTCAATTGTAAGCGATTCCTTCTTCCAGGAATACCTCGGCATGCGTACGGAATATATCGATATGTCCGAGTTTGTCCGCCGCTTCGAAGAGCAGATTTACGATCCTGCCGAATTCGAGAAAGCATTGTCATGGGTGAAAGAGAACTGCTTGGAAGGTCCAGACAACAACCCGGCAGCGATTCAAACCTCCCGTGAGAAGAAGGATCAGGATTGGGAGACCGTCGTGAAGATGACGATTATCGCCCGTGACCTTATGATCGGCAATCCGCGTCTTGCGGAGCTTGGCTTTGGTGAAGAAGCAATGGGTCATAACGCGGTTGTGTCCGGCTTCCAGGGACAACGCCAGTGGACGGACCATTTCCCGAACGGCGATTTCATGGAGGCGATCCTGAACTCCTCCTTTGACTGGAACGGCATTCGTCCTCCGTTTATCGTGGCAACGGAGAATGACAGCCTGAACGGTGTCGTTATGCTGTTTGGTTACCTGTTGACCAATACGCCGCAAATTTTCGCGGACGTGCGTACTTACTGGAGCCCGTCATCGGTAGAGCGGGTAACGGGGCATAAGCTTGAAGGTCTGGCGGCTAATGGCATCCTTCATTTGCTTAACTCCGGATCGGCAACGCTTGATGGCAGCGGCGAGCAGCAGATTGACGGCAAGCCGGCAATGAAACCATTCTGGGACATTACGGAGAAGGAAGCGGCAGATTGCCTTGCGGCTACTTCTTGGAGACCGGCGGGCGTTGAATATTTCCGCGGCGGCGGCTTCTCCTCCGACTTCTTGTCCCGCGGCGGCATGCCGATGACTATGTCCCGGATCAATTTCGTAAAAGGCGTTGGGCCGGTGCTGCAAATTGCGGAAGGTTACTCCGTTGAACTGCCAAGCGAGGTTCATGACAAGCTCGACAACCGGACAGATCCGACTTGGCCGACAACCTGGTTCGCTCCGAACCTGACAGGCAAAGGCGCGTTCACTTCTGTTTACGATGTGATGGATAACTGGGGAGCTAACCACGGCTCGATCAGCTATGGCCATATTGGCGCGGAGCTGATTACGCTTGCTTCCATGCTGCGTATTCCGGTGAATATGCACAACGTTCCGGAAGAGGATATTTTCCGTCCTCGCGCATGGGGTTTGTTCGGAACGAATGACAAAGAGGCGGCTGATTACCGCGCCTGCTCGAACTTCGGACCATTGTACAAGTAAGGGCCATGCTTTCGAAGTGAGAATTACCCAATATGTCCACTGGTGGTCCGAAAATATAGAATTTCTATTTAGGGGATGAGTGAGATGGATATCCGGCAGGAGCTGTGCAAATACGCAAGAAAGACGGTAGCAAACAAGCTGGTCGTTGGGCCGGGAGGCAATATCAGCGCAAAGCATGAAGGGAAAATGTATTTGTCCCCAAGCGGCTTTGCGCTCGACGAGATTGAACCGGACCAATGGGTAGCCGTTGATATTGAGAGCGGTGCCGTGGAGGATAACGGACTTCGTCCGTCCTCCGAAGTGCTCATGCATTTGTATGCCTATCGGGCCAACCCTTCCATTGGGGCGATCGTGCATACGCATCCGCCGTATTGTATTGCTTTCACGCTGGTGGAGGAGGAGCTTCCGGTTATGTTCCCGGATCAGGCAGCGCTTGTGGGCAAGACCGTCTACATTCCTTATGTATTGCCAACGACGGAAAAACTCGCGGAGGCGCTTGCTCCTAAGGTGAAGGAAGCAAGCAGCATTCTGCTTGGCAATCATGGTCTTGTGACGACGGGACGCAATCTGCGTGAAGCGTATTACCGGACTGAGGTTGTAGAGGAAAGCGCGAAGATCTTCCTTATTGCCAGCCAGGTGAAAGAGCCGAAGGTGCTCACGAAGGAAGAGTTCGAGGAAATTGCTTCGCTTGAGAGCGAGGCTTACCGGATTAAGCTGCTGCAGAAGCAGCAGTAACGGATAACGGCGGCTGCCGCTGCGAGGAGGAAGTCTGGCATATGACACAAACTTTGGCGTTTGATCTTGGAGCGAGCAGCGGCAGGGCGCTGATTGGCAAGCTGACGAGAACCGAAGCCGGGGAGCACAAGCTTGAAGTTGAAGAAATTCACCGTTTTCCGAATGTACCGGTCCAGGTTGGCCGACACTTGCACTGGGATATCCTGCGGCTGCTGCAGGAGATGAAGCATGCGCTGCGCAAAGCGTTCCAGCTCGGGTATCATCCGGTTAGCTTTGGCGTGGATACGTGGGGCGTTGACTTTGGTCTCCTGGATGCGAACGGCGAGCTGCTCGGCAACCCCTATCATTATCGGGATCCCCATACTGAGGGGCTGATTGAGGAGCTTGAAGCCCGATTTGGCAGAGAGGAGCTGTTCCGGCAGGGCGGCCTGCAGTTTATGCCGTTTAATACGGTTTATCAGCTGTATGCCATGAAGAAGGCAGCCTCTCCCAAGCTGGATACTGCGAGGACGCTGCTTCTTACGCCGGACTTGCTTGTGTATTTGCTCACGGGCCAGCGGATTTGCGAGTTCTCGATGGCGACTACCACGCAGCTGCTGCATCCTGAGAGCAGGCAATGGAATAAGGCCTTGATGGAGCAGCTGGGAATCCCGGAAGACTTGTTCCTTGATCCGGTCTATCCGGGTACCCGGATTGGTCCGCTGTCGGAGGAGGTCCGCGAGGAGCTGGGCATTCCGTCGGTTGAGGCGGTTGCGGTTGCCACACATGATACGGAGTCGGCGGTAGCCGCTATTCCTGCTTCGGCTGGCCCGTTTGCCTACCTTGTATGCGGCACCTGGTCACTGGTTGGGACTGAATTAGATCAGCCGCTTCTGACGGAGGAAGCCATGAAGCTGGAGTTCTCGAATGAAGGCGGAGTTGGCGGCAAATACCAGCTGCTCAAAAATATTATGGGGCTGTGGATTTTGCAAGAGTGCAAGCGGGAATGGGATGAGCAGGGAAGAGTCTACTCCTTTGCCGAATTGGCAAGTATGGCGGAGCAGGAGGAAGCCTTCCGCTTTCTTATTAACCCGGATGACCTTCGGTTCTTTGGCCCTTCCAATATGCCCGAGAAGGTAAGAAGCTATTGCCATGAAACAGGGCAGCCTGTACCGGCAACGGAGGCGGAGGTTGCTCGTTGTATCATGGACAGCCTTGCCCTCAGGTACCGGAGTGCGCTGGAGCAGATTGAACAGCTGCTCGGAGTTCGCTATAGCGGCATGCATATGGTTGGCGGCGGCATTCAGAACAAGCTGCTATGCCGCCTGACGGCCAATGCGATCGGCCGCCCGGTATGGGCTGGTCCGGTGGAAGCCAGCGCGATTGGCAACATGCTGGCACAGTTCATGGCGCTGGGAGAATGCGCGGATCTGGAGGAGGCGCGGCAGCTGTCCGCGGCTTCCTTCCCGGTTGATAGCTATGAGCCAGCGGATATGGATGTATGGAATGAGGCGTATGAAAGATTCAAGCAGATGAAGTAGCTGATCGACATGGGGAGGAGCACAGGCGATGTTAAACGGTATTCCGAAGATCATTTCACCCGAGCTCTTGAAGGTATTGGCAGAAATGGGGCATAGCGACGAAATCGTGCTTGCTGACGGTAATTTTCCGGCGGTGAGCCATGCGCAGCGTCTTGTCCGCTGTGACGGACATGGCGTGCCCGAGCTGCTGGATGCCATTCTTCAGCTGTTCCCGCTTGATCAATACGTGGAGAAGCCGGCAGCCCTGATGCAGGTCGTTCCCGGTGATCCCGCGGAGACACCGATCTGGGAAGAGTATAGAGCGATTATTACGCAGCGCAGCGGCCTCAAAGAGCCGTTTGAGGAAGTGGAACGGTTCGCGTTCTACGAGCGTGCGAAGAAGGCTTACGCCATCGTCGCAACCGGCGAAAGCGCCATCTACGCCAACCTGATTTTGAAAAAAGGCGTCATCAAATAGTTAATAACGAGAAGCTGCCCATTTGGGCAGCTTTTTTTGTTATCGGCAGATTCACTAGAGTTGAAAAGCCAAATAGCATGGAAAAACCGTGCTACAGAGGACGGATCGAGTTACCTTGGGATGGGAACAGCCAAATAGCAAGGAAAAACCGTGCTACAGAGGACGGATCGAGTGACCGTGGGATGGAAGCAGCCAAATAGCACGGAAAAACCGTGTTACAGAGAACGAATCTAGTTACCGTGGGGTAGAAGCAGCCAAATAGCACGGAAAAACCGTGCTACAGAGGACGGATCGAGTTACCTTGGGATGGGAACAGCCAAATAGCAAGGAAAAACCGTGCTACAAGCCGCAGAGGGGGCATACGTGGAGGGAGAGTGAACCATTAAAAGGCCGTGCCGAGAGTACGATCTCGGGCACGGCCTTCTGCGTTTATGAAGTCGTTTTGAACGTATAAGATTTGCGGGAGGCTTCGCGGTTCTTCGAATCGTAGACGATGATCTCGATTTTGTGGCTGCCTGCTGTCAGCTTGTCCGGCTGAATCGGGAAGGTGTAAGGATATTGCTGGCGTGTCAGAACAACAGCGCCATCCACCTTGATGACCACTTTTCCGATGTAAGGATCATAGGTTTTTACCCATACAACGCCGGTGGCGGCCTTCCCAATGGTGCCTTGGTTAGCGAACTTGCTCACGCTTTTCGTATAGCTGCTTGATCCCGATGCTACCTTCGATAAGTAATAAGGATCTTCAATCATCTTACTGTAGGAGCTGAGCAATGCCGGGCTCTCCGTCAAGCTGAAGTTGTTCAGGCTGCGTTCCGCGCTGTAGGAATCCGTCAGCGTATTGAGACTGAACCAGTTGATGGATTTCACCCGCGGATATTTCAGCTTTGCTCCGTGGTAGAGCATGTTCATCTTCGTGATGGCAAAATTCACGGCTGAAGTATTGCCCGCTTTGCTGAAGTGCGTGGCGCCAAATTCGCTGATCATCATCGGCTTGCGGGAAGCGTACAGCTTGTAGGTATAGTCCACGGAATCAAGCGGATTGACCTGGTCGGCAGGCTCTTTAACGTTGCCGTTGAAATATTTGACGCTGTAGATGCTAAGGCCTACCCAATCGACCCAATCGTCTCCGGGATAATAAGCGGCGATTTTTTGCTTCGGATTAGCCGCAGGCGACCAGACCATCGCGACATTCGGAGCTTCTTCCTTCATCACCTTCGAGACGAGCCGGAACTTTTCGATGTACAGCGACGGATTGCCGTTCCACTTCACCCAGCTGCCGTTCATTTCGGAGGCGAACCGAAGGAAGATCGGTACGCCGGCAGCTTTGGCATCGCGCGCAAATTTGCGTAAATACGCATCATCCTTGACCGCGGTTAGCCCGTTGTCAGGCTGCAAGGCAAGCTGAATAGCTCCGCCGGCTTTCTTAACCGTATCCGCCCAATGATAAGGAAAAGCGCTGCCGTATTTATGATAATTGAAATAGATAGCATGCTGCTTGCCGGCCAGCTTGTTGAAGGCGCCAAACTTGCCGTCCTTGGCCTTTTCAACACCGCTGTCTTTTTCGATATAAGCACCGATGTACATCCCCGATGCCGGCTCGAACTTCGCTAAATTGCCGGATCCTGAGGAGGAGGCACCGGCTTTCTCCAGGTAAAGATCAATCTGCGTATTAAGCGCGTCGGCTTTGGCCAATACGGCAAAATACGTGTTCAAATCGCCTGATTTTTCACCAATGGCCTTATGAATCTTGGCTTCCCGGTAATAGGCGTCGGCTGCCTTCTGGAACTGGTTGTCCTTCGTATAAGCTTCTGCCAGCTTCCGCAAATATCCGGCTTGCGCCGATTGGGCAACGGCAAGCTCAAACTCCCTGATTGCCAGCTTAATCTGACCTTTATTCATATAAGCAACGCCATTCGTATAATGCTTCCAGTGGTGAACGGTATCGGCTGCGCTTGCTGTCCGAGCAAACGGCTGTACCGTTAAGGCCAGAATAAACGCCATCACAAGAATGAGGCGTAATCCCCGCCAGCCTTTCTGCCGAGCGATTGTCATTTGTCATGCCCTCCTAATTTGTCCTATAGCTTGTTCTGTCTGCCTGGAATAGGCATATCTTTCTACAGTTATCGGCTTCATGCCTATACAGGTGAATACTTGTCCGCAATTGCCTACTTAAGACCTAGTAAGCCTTATTACACATGTACCTTTAAGTTTGAAACGGATCATAATCAAGCGCGCTTAAGCAACCTTTTTCTGGAAAATAAAGTCTATTACATGAATGATGAAAAAGGGAGGCTTAACGGATGAAGCTAACTGCTGTAACGAACAAAGTATTCATTGTTCTTGTCCTTCTATCGGGCTGCAGTTATGATCCAACTCCAAGCAACAAGGCCGTTGCGCCGCCAATAACCAAGGCTTCTGCCGTCAGTGATTTGCCGCCGGCATCTATTGAGCCCGCTGCTAGCGGAGATTTGCGAATAAATAGAGTCAAGCATAATAACGGCTTCTCCTTTCCTTTACATATTTCGGAAGGAGTTAACGGTTTTGTCGCACAAACATTGCCTGCCCCTCATGATCATAATCTTGTTGCCCATCTTGTTCGGAGGATTACGGATGAGGCGGAGGGCAAAAGGTTCCAGCTGGATATCGTAACCATTAAGCCCAAGGCGGAAGAATACCGCGTATTTCCGGTTGCGGATGTAATCGTACAGGATGATTACTCCGTGGATTCCATTGCTAGAGCATATGGATATAACGATGATGATCAGCTTGTTCTTGTCCAGCCTAAGGAACGGGATGACGGGCAGAAGGGCGTGCAATACAATGTGGTCTCAATCGATCTTTACACCGGCCGAATCCAGAATATTGCTGCGGATGCGGTGCCCGATGTATCGCCAACCTTCTTCGCGAAAGGATGGATGAACGATTCCGGGCAGCTGTATTTGAACAGCTATTCGGATGGCCGTATGTGGTCCGTAGATACGAGAAGCGGTCAGGTTCGGGAATTTGAAGGAAGCTTCAAGAATGAATGGCCGTTGTATCTGCTTACCGCTTCGCCAAACGGCAATCTATTCTGGCATGAAGAAGACGAGGGCTTCCGGCTGTACAATCGGAACGGGGAGCTTCTTAAGGTCATTCCTCAGACGCTTGGCTTTCATGCCTATCCGGCTTTCGAATGGAGCCCCGACAGCCGTTATGCGGCCTTAGCCTTTACCTTAAGCGACAGCCAGGGCAATGTTTTGGGCGGAGAAGAGGCGTACCTCATTGCTCCTGAAGCGGTGGCTTTCTATGACGAGAGCGGGAATTTAACTTGGGATGTGCAGGCGAAGCCTAAGGAAGGTCTGACGAATGTGGATTGGAACGGCTGGCTCGCGGAAGGGGATGAAGGAGTTCTGTCCTGGTACCGGCTGGAACGTTCGGAAGAGGGAGAGGCTCCCCGCAAAGCAGATCTGAGCTACGCCTTGGCTAATGTGACAACGGGCAAGGTGACTGAACTAACGCAAGCGGAACAGCTGGAAGAGTTGAAGTTGCCGGTTCCGGTAGTAAACAAGTCAGACCAGCTTTTGTTTATTGACCGTGAAGAGGGGCTGTACTGGTTACCGGGAGAAGCCGCGCAGGCGATCTATTATCAACTTCTCTCCAAACCAACGGATGCACAGCTCGTGTGGTCCATGTATGATTTTGATACGGGAAAAACGACGGTAACCCGCTATAATCCGGCGACTCATGCCGCATTTGCAACGGTACTTGAAGACCAGCTTGGGTATGAGCTCCAGCTGATCGACGATACGCTGATTGTCGACAACAAGATGAATTACAGATGGATACATGAAATAAAATAGAAAAGGCTAATAGCCTGCCCTCGCATTTAACGTTGGCAGGCTATCTTTATGGTCATGCTATATGAGTACCGCATCAGCTTCCACTGGTTATGCGGGCATTCTGTTGTTGTTTGCAAATGATTTTTCGTAAGCTGTCCCCGGATAAAAAATAAACCCGCTCAAGGTCAGCGATTGACTGCCCCTTGCAATATTCCGCATAGATCTCATCGTTGCGATCGTTGATCCGCGCTTTGGTGCCGCTCAGCTGTCCCCAGCCGGCACGCTCCTCGCTTTGTTTCGGAATGTAAAGCAATTCGCCATCAATATATTGCTGGATTTGCTTAAGCAGAGTCTGGGGAAGCACATCTTTCCCGTTTTTGTAACGCCCCATCGAGGCCCTCCTCTAAAATTTGATTCTTTTGGCTTTCGTTGGCTTGTTTAGCGTTAAACATGGCTAACCCTCCTCCTTTCGTATTTTGCATTGCAATTATATTCGAAATTGATGGGGGAACCGGGTAGGTTCCCCCTATATGGGACATTCGCTTACGCGAATGCCACCTCCTGGATCTGAATCATTTCGTTCAGCCTCCTTTCCGTTCATTTCGTCGGCCCGACATCTATATTAACGCATACAAAGGCGGCATCCCGCAAGGTCAAAAACGGTTAAATTTGTATTTTGCCAAAATCTAATTTTAAAAACATTCTCGCTTATGCTTCGTCTCAGCCGAATGCAGCGCGCCTCCAGTTGACATTCTTAAAATATTTAAATAAGATTCACCTATCTGACAGGTATAAAGGATGGTTGAAAGATGGACCGTAAAATTAAGAAGCAGCATACGCATGAACTCGTATCCGAAGAAATTATCAAATATATCGCGGAGAAGGAGCTGGAGGAAGGGGACAAGCTTCCGTCCGTTGACGAGCTCGTTAACATGTTTGGGGTCGGCCGTTCTTCTTTGCGCGAAGCGCTGCGATATTTGGAAGCGATTGAAATCGTCAAGGTCATTAACGGCAAGGGAATCTATGTAAGCGATTCGGGTTCTTACCGATACAGCGGGAAAGTGAAAATCGACAACGAAAAATCGTTCCTGCTGGATATTCTGGATGTCCGGAGAGCGCTGGAGGGCAAGGCCGTGGAGCTTGCCGCAAGGCGGATAACGGACGGCAAAATCGAGGAGATGAAGGCCTGCTTGGCGGAGTACGACGAGCGAAAACAGAAAGGCCTGGATACGTCCGCGATCGATTACGAGTTCCACCAGCATATTTACGACGCCGCAGCCAATCCGCTGCTTCACAGCGTGTATGATTCCATATCGGAGCTGGTCAAAAGGTTCTTTTCGGGTCCGTTTGGGGTGAAAGAGCTGTTCGATAATACGTATCCGTTTCACCGCACCTTATTCGACGGTATTGAAAGTCATGATTGGAAGCATGCGCTCAGCGAATTTAACAAAATGATGGATATTATCGAAGAAACGATACGGGATTATTGACTGAAAATTTAGATATTGACAATTCGTAAATACCTCACTTATATTAAACCTATCAGACAGGTATACAGTATGATACTCAAATATGAGGGGGATTCCAATGCATCAAAAGTCTTGGAAGAAATCGCTGTTATCCGTATCTATGATTGGTTTGGCACTCAGCTTGACAGTGACGGCCTGCAGCTCGTCCGGATCCAAGAATGGAGACGGTGGAGACGGCAAGGTAGTCACGCTTCGCATGATTGAAAGCTTGACGAGCCCTAACCGCACCGCAATTATTCAAGAAGGCATCAAGGCATTTATGGATCAGAACCCAAACATTAAGGTTGAATTGATTTCACCGCCGTTTGATCAGGCAGACAACAAAATCAGAACGATGCTAAACGCTAAGCAAGAGCTCGATGTGCTTGAGGTTCGCGATCTCAACGTGGCGGAATTCGTGAACAATGGCTACGTGGAACCGCTGAACGAGTATACGAAAAGCTGGGATGACTTCGGTACCGTCACCTCCGTTGCCCAGTCCGTCGCTTCCGTTGGCGACAAGCTGTATTTTATCGCGAACGGGCTTTATCAGCGGCAGCTGTTTTATCGCGCGGATTGGCTGAAGGAAGCGGGCATCACGGTTCCGGCTACATACCAGGAGTTAATTGATGCTTCCGTGAAGCTGACCGATCCTTCCAAGAACCGCTTCGGCTTCTCGTTCCGCGGAGGCTCCGGCGCAAACGCGGTTCCGGATACGATGATTCAGGCGTACGACTCGGAGAAAATCAATATCGATGACGCGATGTTCCTGAAGGACGGCGGCACCATCTATTCGTCTCCCGAAGCGAAGGAAGCGGTTGAGCAGTACGTGAAGCTGTATAAGGAAGGTTCTCCGCCGGACTCCATTAACTGGGGCTTCCAGGAACAAGTGCAGGCGTTTACGTCCGGGGTAACGGCATTCCTTCTGCAGGATCCGGATGTTATACAGACTTTAACCGACAGCATGGAAGAAGGCACATGGGCAACCGCCCCGATGCCGAAGGGTCCGCAGGGCAAGGCGCTGATTTCAGCCGGCGGAGCGGGCTGGGGCATTACTTCTTACTCCAAAAACAAAGAAGCAGCCTGGAAGCTGATCAGCTTCCTGTCCTCGCCGGAAGAGAACACGAAGCTGTCGAAGAGCCATGGCACCGTGCCTATTCATTCTTCCGCCACGGAGGACGCTTTCTTCCAAAGCGGTCCATACAAGACACTGCTGGATATGACGGATCAGCCGGAAACGTTCATTAACTTCAAACCGCCTTTCCAATATCCTGCCAACGGACAATGGGGTACGGTTGCCATGGAATCCGGACAGAGTATGCTGCTAGGCCAGACAAGCGTGGAAGACACGCTGAAGAAATGGGACGAATACTGGGTGAAAGCGAAAGCACAATTGAACAACTGATCGGCATAAGCGGTGGGCGGCATACGATCCGCCCGCCGCATTTTACGAGCGGGGAAGGTGTTTGGTGTGAGCAAGCAACGAACGTACATATTACTCAGTCTACTCCCGGCATTGGCATTGCTGCTGGTGTTCACGTTCTATCCTTTCTTGCAAGGGGTAGTGATGGCGTTTCAAAATTATGTGCTGTTTGACCTGACGAACGTTCAGTTCATCGGACTTCAAAATTTCGAAACCGCGTTTCGGGACGCGAAGTTTCTTTCGGCGCTCGAGAACAGCGCGTATTGGGTGTTTTTCTCCCTTGTCTTGCAGTTCCTGGTTGGATTGTCGCTTGCGCTTCTGCTGCGCAAGAACTTCAGAGGAAGAGGCGTCTATCAAGGCTTCGTTTTCTATTCATGGGCTTTGTCCGGCTTCCTGATTGGCCTCATCTGGAAATGGATGTTCAACTCGCAGATTGGCGTCATCAACGATCTGCTCATGCGGGTGGGCTTCATCGATACGCGTATCGGCTTCCTTTCCGATCCGAAATGGGCCATGACGTCGGTTATCATTGCGAACGTTTGGTACGGGATCGCTTTTTTTGCCATCATGCTGCTGGCCGCGCTGCAATCGGTACCCGCGGATTTGTACGAAGCGGCGGAAATGGATGGAGCCGGCGGGCTGCGCAAGTTTTTTAACGTTACGTTTCCTTATATTCTGCCGACGGTTATTGCCACGACATTGCTTCGCGCTATATGGATATTCAACGATCCGTCCATTATCTATGGTCTTACGAATGGCGGGCCTGCCGGAACGACCCACATTCTCTCCTCGCTCATGCTGGAGAAGATTATCTATGGCGGGGATTACGGGATGGCAGCGGCGATTGGCGTTATCATGATCATCATTCTTATGCTGTATACCGTGTTTTATTTATTCGCGACCAGGTCCGAAAAGGCAGGTGACTTCTAGATGAAGCTGCGCGTGCTGACTGGTCTGAAGATGCTGTATCTAGCCGGTTATTTCCTGATCATGGTTTTTCCGTTGTATTGGATCGTGATCACTTCGCTAAAGCCGAAGAAAGAGATTTTTTCGTTGCCGATCCGGTATTGGCCGGAGAGGTTTACATTCGAAAATTACGCCAACATTTTTAAAGTATCAAAGTTCCATGTCTATATCGGAAACAGTCTGCTCATATCGGTAATTGCTGCTGTTATCGTGATCTGCATTGCGACGTTAAGCGGATATGTAATGGCGCGGTTTCAATTCCGCGGGCATAAGCAGATCATGATGGCATTTTTCTCGACGCAAATGCTTCCCGGTTTTATTTCGCTCGCGCCGCTGTATCTGCTCATGTCCGACATGGATCTGATCAACAACCGGCTGTCCCTGGTTCTTACTTATACGGTCATGCTTATTCCTTTCTCTACGATCATGCTGCGAGGTTTCTTCCAGCGCATTCCGAGCAGTCTGGAGGAAGCGGCGATGATCGATGGCTGCTCCCGTTTGACGGCGTTGATCCGGGTCATTATTCCGGTCATGCTGCCGGGGATCGCATCGACTTTTATTTTTGCATTCGTGCAAAATTGGAACGAGCTGTTTATGGCGGTTATGTTTATTGACGACGAAAGCCTGAAGACGCTGCCCGTGGCTATGAATTCCTTTGTCATGAAATTCGACGTGGATTGGGGCTCCATGTCCGCCGGCACCGTATTGTCGGTTATTCCGACGGTTGTTCTGTTCGCGTTCGCGCAGCGCTATATCGTGGAAGGGCTGACGCAGGGTGCCGAGAAGGGTTAACGCCGGATTGCACAATAACGGAAGGAAACAAACCTAGCAATGATACAAACAAAGGGATGTATACCTATGGAGAGAAAACAAATGGATGAAGGACTGCATACCAAAGTGTCACATGACGGAGTGGATACGAAGCATCACGGCGCCGTCAACATCCCGATTTATCAAAACAGCCTGTTCGCGTTCGAAAACTATGAGTCTTTCGAACAAGCCATGCAGGACGTATTGGCGGCCACCGTCTATTCCCGGGGCAATAATCCGACGGTTCAATATTTGGAGGGTAAAATCGCCGATCTGGAAGCGGCGGAGCGGGCGCGCTGCTTCGCGTCGGGGATGGCAGCCATCGCCGGCTCCCTGCACGCGCTATTGCGATCTGGCGACCATGTGATCTGCGTCAATCAAGCCTACGGTCCGACGAGACAGTTCCTGGACGAATTGTCCGAACGGTACCGGGTCGAAGTCACCTATGTCGACGGAAGTCTGCTATCCGACTTCGAAGACGCCATGCTGCCAAACACGCGTCTGATCTATCTGGAGAGCCCGACATCGGGATTGTTCCAGCTGCAGGATCTGGAGGGGGTCGCTGCGCTTGCCAAACGGTCGAACATTCTCACAATGATTGATAACAGCTGGGCGACGCCATGCTTCCAGCGTCCGCTGACCTCAGGCATTGATCTTGTGCTTCACTCGATGTCCAAGTATTTCTCGGGTCATAGCGATTGCTTGGGAGGCGTCGTGGCAGGGCGCGCGGACCTGATTAACGAAATAGAAAACAAAGGGTACATGCTGTTTGGCGGCGTCATGACTCCGCACACGGCCTCCCTTATGATACGCGGGCTGCGAACGCTGCCTTTACGGATGGAGAGACATCAGCGGAACGGCTTGATTATCGCGGAATATTTGGAGAAACATCCGCTCGTGAACCGGGTGAATCATCCCGGCTTGCCTTCGCATCCGCAGCACGCGCTTGCACGCAAGCAATTGGACGGGTTCAGCAGTCTATTTTCCTTCGAGACGCAGCTGCCTGTGGAATCACTGAAGAAATGGGCGGATGCCTTGCGTTACTTCCGAATCGGTGTCAGCTGGGGCGGCTTCGAGAGTCTGGTGACGGTCGGCCAAACGCCGGCGAACCGCAATTTGACGGGGACCAACCCTTCGGTAGCCCGTTTGTTCATCGGTTTGGAGGATCCGCAGACATTAATCGAGGATATCGAGCAGGCTTGGCGGCAAGTCATCGGAACATAGTTTCTATATGGATTTGAATGAAAAGAGAAGGATCGCAGGAGATGGACTGATCCCGCCGCCAGGCGGGGTCTTTTTTATGCTTTTGCAAGGTTAAGCCGTGCATTGGAGTCCTGTTACTTAATTGATTTTAGGAAATGATATACAATTAACTGCCCGGAAAAGTAGTGGGGCTTTGGCGCATGTGTTATTTTTATAGTGAAGGACAGGAATCTATTTAAGGAGAATCAATGAAATGAAATCATCCCTTCCAATTATTGTAAGATCAACCGAGATAGATATCAACGGGCATGTCAACAACGCAAAATATCTGGAGTATTTCGAATGGGGACGCGAGGAATGGTACGAGCTATGCGAACTCCCCTATGAAGCGTTCGAGAGCATGGATATACAAACGGTTACCGTGAACATTAACGTGAATTATAGAAAAGAATGCAGACAAGGTGACAAATTAACGGTCACCTGTCAGCCCGAGAAGATGGGTCGTTCCAGCTATGTTTTGAAGCAGGAAATCAAGGACGAGCGCGGCGAAGTGCGGGCGGATGCGTTTGTAACAAGCGTTACGATGGATCGTTCAACCCGCAAAAGCCGCGAGGTTCCTGACGAGTTAAGGAAGTTCTTTGCGATTGAGGAGTAGCGCATTACCCCGCCTGTTTCAGGAATAAACGGCCTCATTGTGTAAACCGCAGGCTTCAAGCACCCCGGTCATAATCTGTATCATCTTCTCCACCTCTTCAGCCGTTACGATAAGCGGCGGCATTAAGCGGATTGTGCGCGCGTTAGGCGCGTTCACAAGAAGTCCTTCCTTCATACATTCGGCGGCAAGCACCGGGGCAGTTCCTTCCGGAATGTCAAAGGCTAGAAGAAGCCCTTTGCCGCGGATCTGGCTGACCGCGTAATCCTCGGACAGCGCCGTCAGCTTCTCCTGGATCAGCGCGCCTTGCTTGGCAGCATTCTCCGCGAGCCCTTGCTGGAGGATCTCGCTCACAACCGCATGACCGGCCGCCATGCTGATTGGCGCGGCGCTATAGGTGCCTCCCTGGTCGCCAGGCTCAAACAGGTCATACTGCTCGGTGGTCAGCATAGCCGAGAGCGGGAAGCCGCTGCCGATTCCTTTGGCCAAGGTCATGACATCAGGCTTCACGCCGTAATGCTCATAGGCAAACAGCTTGCCCGTTCTCCCCAGACCGGTCTGCACCTCGTCGAAAATCAACATAATATTGTATACATCGCAGGCTTTGCGCAAGGCTTGCAAATAAGGAGCCTCCACCGAATGGACGCCGCCCTCCCCTTGCACAAGCTCCAGCATAATCGCACAGGTACGGTCGCTGATCGCCGCGAAGCAGGCGTCGAAATCATTAATCGGCACATGCTTGAAGCCGGGAACTTTAGGCTCGAACAAGGGCTCAAACGCCGGCTTCCCGGTTGCGGACATCGTAGCAAGCGTTCTTCCGTGGAAGCTGTTCGTCATTGTAATTATCTCGTAGGCACCGTTCAAATGGAGAGAGCCGTGCTTGCGGGCAAGCTTTATCGCGCTTTCGTTCGCTTCGGCGCCGCTGCTTGCGAAAAATACTTTATCAAACCCGGAAATCTCCGTCAGAAGGTCCGCAAATTCAATCATGGGCCTGTTAAAGAAACCCGGGCTTGCATGCACCAGCTGACTGCTCTGATAAGCCAATGCCTCTTGCAGGACGGCAGGAGAATGCCCCAGACTGGTTACCGCCCAGCCACCGATGTAGTCCAGATAGGACTTG
Source organism: Paenibacillus glycanilyticus (assembly GCF_023715145.1). Classification (GTDB taxonomy): domain Bacteria; phylum Bacillota; class Bacilli; order Paenibacillales; family Paenibacillaceae; genus Pristimantibacillus; species Pristimantibacillus glycanilyticus_A. The sequence goes on from NZ_JAMBNP010000005.1 coordinate 309,937, forward strand.
CCCTCGGTATCCCACAAATACATGCCTTCCCCGCGGGTCATCACAACATCAGGACGATTAGCCGTATATAGCAGCGATTGCTTGGCGGACGCGAGCAAGCTGTCGGTTGTTTTGTTTAACGATTGCATGAATGATCGAACCTCCATCTCTTACATGATGTGAATTAATATACAGTATAGTGAATAATAATTCAATATCCAAACCAGCCCTTTGCAAAAAGAATATTTTTCCGGCATAAGCGCATAAAAAAAGCCAACCTGCATAAGCAGATTGGCCGCTGGCGCTGAATTAACCGATTGTAATTTTACCTTCCGGATGACGGTAAAGCTCTCTCGACTGATTGGGTACTAATGTATAAGCAAGGGTAAGAGGGCCCATACGTCCGATAAACATTACGATAATAATCAAGATTTTGCCGATATCGGTCAAGTGTGGAGTGAGTCCCATCGATAAGCCCGTTGTTCCGAAGGCGGAGGTGACTTCAAACATAACGGTTAAGAAATCCGTCGTTTCCGTAGCCGATAAAATCATCGTAAACAAAACGATGGTGGCAACGGATACAGCCGTAATCGTCAAGGCTTTATGAACGCGGTCCTTTGCCAACCGGCGCTTGAAGAAGACAACATCGTCTTTCCCCCGGATCATGGCGATAACCGCTCCTATCAGAATGGCAAACGTGGTGACCTTAATGCCGCCTCCGGCAGATCCCGGGGATGCTCCGATAAACATCAGAATAATAAGCAGGAACTGGCTGGCATTCCGCATGTCCGCAATATTGAGCGTATTGGCTCCTCCCGACCGTGGCGAGATCGACTGAAACAGGGAGCTGTACAGCTTGCCGGCAAAGCTCAGCGGCTCCAGCGTATTGGTGAACTCGAAGATGAAGAGGAGAACCGCTCCCCCAATGAACAGAAATCCGGAGGTGTACAGCACCACCTTGGAGTGGAGCGACAGCTTGCGGATTTTGGGATAATCAATGACCTCGGCAAGCACGATAAAGCCGATGCCGCCAAGAAAAATCAACATCATCAATACCGTATTAATGACCGGATCATCCACATGATTGGTAAAGCTGTTAAAAGGGCCATGAATGGGTCCCATAATATCGATGCCGGCATTGGTGAACATCGAAACACTATGAAAGACGCCGTAATACAAAGCTTTATCAAACGGCATAATGGCTGACCAGCGTATCGCCAGCAGCAAGGCACCGGCAAATTCGATCGTAAACGCGTAGATCAGCACGCGGCGGATAAAACGAACGATCCCTTCAAGCGAAGTATGACTCATGGATTCCTGCAGCCATAACCTCTCCCGGAGCGATATGCGCTTGCGGAAGGCAAGCGCGAATAAAGTCGCCATCGCCATAAAGCCCAGGCCGCCAACCTGCATCAGCATCAAGATGACAACCTCACCGAATGACGAGTAATGCGTTCCGGTGTCCACGACAACCAGCCCGGTTACGCAAGCCGCTGTTGTGGCCGTGAAGAAGGCGTCGATAAAGGGAGTATGGCTGCCGTCTTCCGCGGCATAAGGCAAGGACAGCAGAATGGAGCCGATCAGAATAATGACAATAAAGCCTGCGGTCAGGATTTGGGGCGGACTGATTTTCGTTAGCAGCGATTTCTTCAAGCCTATATCACCTTTCATGGAAGCATCGGACTTAAGCCGAATTCTAAGTTCTCAATATTATCTGGTATAATTAGTATAAAGCAAACGGTACAGGAGGACTACAGCTTCATGAAATCGAGATATATTGCGAGTTTGTCACTGGCCATTATGTTTATTGGCTTCATCGTAACCAAATGGTGGCTGCCGGATAATTGGTGGATACGGCTCCTTGAGAGCGGCTTTGAAGCAGGGCTTGTCGGAGGGATCGCCGACTGGTTTGCGGTAACGGCTTTGTTCCGTCATCCGTTTGGCATTCCGATCCCGCACACCTCTCTGCTGCTGAAGAACAGGGATAAGATCGTCAATTCCCTTATTTCGGCGATGGAAAACGAGCTTCTGAACAAGGAAAGCATCAGCAAAAAGCTGAAGGAGCTGAAGCTGTTCAAAGGAATAGCGTCGGCGATAACCGGACTTATCAGCAGAAGAAAATTACGGGTAAGCCTGCTTCGGTTCGCCCAATCCGCGCTTGAGCAGATCCCGCTCGAGAAGCTGAGCATCAAGCTCCAGGAGGTTGCCGTCGATTATATCCGCAAACAGGATATCGTTCCGGTCGTAGATAAGCTTACGGACAAATTGGCCTATGACGGCTGGGATGAGAAGGCATTGGATTTCGTGCTGCTGCAAGGCAAGGAATGGGTGAAGAAGCGGGAGACCGAGCAGTTCTTCGGTAGACTCGCCCACAGCAAGATGGAGGAGCTGCAGGTCGGCGGTTTTATGGGCTTTGCCGTACAGGCTTTTGTTGGCTTTATGAGCCCGGAGAAGCTTGGGCCAATCATTCAGGGCATGCTGCTCTCCAGCATCAAGGAGCTTGGCACGCCGGGCAATCCGAACAGGCAGAAGCTGCTTGAAGAACTGAAGAAGCATGCGCTGGGCTTGTCTGCGAACGAAGAACTGATGGCACGGCTGAAAGCCGGAATAGAGTCCGGCGCCGAAAGCGTTGGGGTAGAGCGGTTTATTCATCTTCGTCTGGAAGAGCTCAGGCAGCTTCTGCTCGACAAGCTGGAGCAGGAATGCTCAAACGGCGGCCGCTCGCTTGTGAGAGGATATCGCTTCTTAATTGAGCAGGCGAAGAGCAAGGAGGAGCTTATCAACCGCTGGGAGCAGGCTGTTCTTGGATACATGGTAAGCTGGATCGAGAAGAATCATTACCGGATCGGCATGCTGGTCCGCGACAATGTCAACCAAATGGACGATCAGGCATTGGTTCATATGCTGGAGCAGAAGATCGGCAAGGATTTGCAGTGGATCCGCGTAAACGGCGCGGTATGCGGCTTTATTGTGGGCGTTATCCTTTTCTTCTTCTAATTTAGAATTGGAGGAGAGTCTGCTTTGCAGTTAAAGTTAAATGATATTTCGAAATCTAAATTTGATAGTCAGAATCAATGGTTATTTCGGGGGATTACGGCAGAGATCGGTCCGAATGACCGGATTGCCCTGATCGGAGGCTCCGGCCAAGGGAAAAGCACTTTGCTTCGCATTCTTTCGCTGCTTGAGCCGTTTGACGGGGGCATACTGCAGCTGGACGGTCAATCAAGCTCGGCATCTAATCCGCAAAGCTGGCGCAAGAAGGTCACTTATGTAGCGCAGAAGCCGGTAATGCGAAGCGGCAGCGTCGGGTTTAACCTCCGTACAGTCAGCGAGCTTCATAACCTACCCTTCCAAGAAGAGCTGGCACGCCGGTATATGGAAGCTGTGGGGCTTGGGCAGACGGATTGGAACAAACAAGCCGCAGACCTGTCCGGAGGCGAGCAGCAGCGGCTTGCTCTTGTTCGCTCCCTGATGCTCGATTCCCAGCTGCTGCTTCTGGATGAGATCACCTCTTCGCTTGATCCGGGAAGCAAGCAATCCGTCGAAAAGCTGCTCCTCGAATGGGTTTCCGGAACTGCCAACGGAGCAAACAAAGCTTATGTTTGGATAACCCATGATTTGGAACAGGCTCGCGCTATCTGCAATCAGGTATGGTTTATGGCTGAAGGGTGTCTGCTTGAGAAGGCGGAGACAGAGGGCTTCTTCAGCAATCCGGCTACCGAACAGGCCAGACAGTTCATTGCCGGTCTGCAGGAGGAAAGGGTGGAAAAACAATGAGCAATATGGCCCTGATCTGCACGGTATGCTTTGTTGCGGTTGCCGCATTTATTTCCATGAAGCAGAAGCTTGGATTGGAAAAGGAAATCCTGATTGGCACCTTCCGCTCCGCCGTCCAGCTTCTGTTTATCGGATATGTCCTTCATTTTGTGTTTGAGACAAGCCATCCGGCGTTTATCGTTATTATTATTCTATGTATGATTCTGGTTGCTGCATGGAATGCCGGGGCCAAGGCTAAGCATGTTCGCGGGATACGCAGCCGGATTGCGATAGCGCTTGCCTGCACGGAAGGGGTAACGATGGCGATTCTGCTTGGTTTCCGGATCATTTCGCCAACACCGCAATATATCATTCCGGTCAGCGGGATTATTGTCGGAAGCTCGATGATCGTATGCGGCTTGCTCTTAAATCACATGAAAAGAGAGATGGAGACGGCAAGGGGAGAGATGGAGATGCTGCTCGCCCTTGGTGCAACGGAAAAGCAGGCGATCCACAGCTCCTTGCGGCGCTCCGTCAGGGCCAGCATGATTCCGACGATTGACGGCATGAAGACGGTTGGCTTGGTACAGCTGCCCGGCATGATGACCGGGATGATTGTTGCGGGAGCAGATCCGGTTGAAGCGGTCCGCTACCAGATTCTGATTATGTTTGTGCTAGCTTCCTCGGCGGCAATGACCGCAATGGTGCTTAGCTTGATCAGCTATCGGTTATGGTTTGCGAAGGATGCCAGACTGCTGCCCTTGCAGCCAGCCGAGAAGCCGTAACGGGTTACCTATTGCGACGGAATGGCACTCCCCGCCAAGGGAGGTACTCGCATCCTGAAATCCAAACAACATTAAATATGGCATCTGGTCATTGTAAAAACAGAGGATGCGAATACCCGGGGCTTAATGGGAAGGGTACAGCCAAGAAACCCAATAAGCCAAACATACCAATGTAAAAATAACGGTTGGCGGTATAACGAGAAACGTTACTTTCACATAGTCCTTCCAGCTAATCTTCACTTTGTACTGCTTTAGAATATGAAGCCATATGAGTGAAGCCAAAGTGCCGATCGGAAGCAGAAGGGATCCGATATCACTGCCGATAACGCTCGCCAGGTAGGCAATTTTCAGCGTCAACGGGTCCAGCTCCATATGGGTAAGAGTCAAGGTTCCTACCATGAGGGCAGGGTGGTTATTAAAGAGCGTTGACAGAAGCGAGATCAGAGTGCCCATTAATAAGCTGGCATTCATCAAATTCCCGGAGACAAGCGGCTCAAATACATGAACAAGCAGATTGGTTAATCCGATATTATTCAAGCCGTATATGATGACATACATGCCAAAAGCGAAGATCAGAATATGCCAAGGGATCTTCTTGAGTACATCCTTCGGCGGCATTTTCAAGTGAATCCAGCGCCATGCCAGCAGGATTAGCGATCCGGTAACGGCAATCCACTCAATTGGAATATGAAGATAGGAACCGGCAAATAAGCTGATGCGTACGGCAAACACAAATAATAAAATATTGCGCATAAAGCTGTTGCTGTATTTCCGGTTATAGCGTTCATCGGAAGAATGTCGCAGGGGATGGCTCGTAATGGGAAGGCGGGGAATGGTAACGGTCATCGGGATTTTCTTCGGCAGCTGGCGGTAAAAGTAAAAGAACATCAAGGTGACCAGGAACAAGAGACCTAGGGTTGCAGGTACAAACATCATTAGGGTATGCATGTACAAGTCCATATGAACGATCTTCAAAGCGATCAGATTGACGATATTGCTGACGCCTATCGGCGCGCTTGAAGCGGTGGCAACTAACGCCCCGGATAACAGATAAGGGATTTTCTGGCGGTTCTTGAGGCCAAGATGCTGGAGCATGATTAACAGTATAGGCGTTGTAATGAGGATGCTCCCGTCATTATTAAAGAAGAGAGTCATCAAAAAACATAGGAGATTGACATACCAGAACAAACGGATCCCCGAGCCACGCGCCCGTACAGCTAGTCCTTCGGCTGCCCAAATAAAAAAGCCAAAGCTCTCCAGGACAATCGCCATAACGATAGTTGCCATAATCGTTATTGCCGCTCCGCTTACCGTAGTGCCAATCTGTGCAAGATCCTGAAAGGATACTGCTCCGCTTAGTATGACCAGCACTGCGCCAATGGTCGCGGGTACCGCCTCGTTAAGGCCTCTTGGCCTCCAGAGGATAAGCAGCAAAGTAAAGGCAAATGAAAGTAGCGTGATTGTGACCGCAGCGGAATTTACCATTTGTAATCACCTCATTTCAGACTGGATGCTTTTGCGGTTTCCAGCCTCCTTTCCTCCTTATTCTCTACCACAACTATCCCTAGTAGATATTGATAGTATATTTATATGTGCCTTGTTATCGGGACGTACTAGTCTAATGAATCTATTAATCTATAAATCCGCGATTGATATAGAATGAAAAGACTATATGTTAAATTTTTATTGATGAATTGAAAGTTGCGAACATTTGTTCTATAATGAAGGCGGTAAGCTGAAAACAGCCAAATAAAAAAGCCCGCCTTTTCCCTGACGGAAAAGACAAGCTTTTATAAAGGTATTGTATTATTCAGAAAGGACTGCCGCCTGCTCCATGGGGATCCATTCTTGCGACCACTTCTGAATTTCTCTCACTACAGGCTCCAGTGCTCGCCCCTTCTCGGTTAAGGAATATTCGATGCGAACAGGAATTTCAGGATAGACCACTCGAGTGACGATCCCTTCATACTCCAAATCCTTGAAGCGTTCGGATAACAGCCTGCCGCTTATCGGAAGCGCGGCTTGAACAGCGCAGAAACGCTGCGGCCCTGCTAACAGCTGATAAATAATCAGGCCGATCCAACGTTTTCCAATGAGATCCATCCCTTTCTGCACGCGCGGACAAAGGTCAGATTGCTCCATAAACGATCACCTCGGGTTGATTTCCACTTCATTATAGTCACAATATCAAATGATTACAAGCAAACTTTTGTAGGGCTTGTAACTTGACGTCACTTAATTATGAATTTATAATTAGTTACTATTAGTAACGAAGATGTAATAAATTTTTCCATACCAGCCCGGTTAGGCTATTGGCGGATGGACCAGCCGCCTGTTGCGCGATTGCTTAATTCTCAATATACTGGTATCTACTGCAAGGATTTGGTCAATTATATGTGGTTTATTATTCAGCTAAAAAGAAGGTGCGGTAAACATGTCTAATCAACATATCTTATCGATATTAAAAAATAAAATTAAAACGATCGACAACGGCGATCATTCGATCCATGTCGTGGGTCCAATTAAGCTCCCGGTCGACCTGGACGGAGAGACCGTTACATTCCAATGGTACAGCTGGCTGCGCCGCGATATTCAGAAGAGCGAATCCGTTGAAGAGCTGATCACAGAGCTGAACAGCGTTCATTACGCAGATTTCCAGCAATCCAGCGTTCTTGTCTACGGAGACTTTGAGCAAGAGGAAGAAGTACTTATCCGGATGCACAGCATCTGCCATACCGGCGATATCTTCGGCAGCCAGCGTTGTGACTGCGGCTTCCAGCTTAAACAATCCATGCGGATGATTATGGCAAACGGTGCAGGGGCATTGTTCTATCTGGCGAACCATGAGGGCCGCGGAATCGGCTTGTTCAGCAAAGCGATGGCCTATCTGCTGCAAGAGGAAGGGCTCGATACCGTCGATGCGAATCTTGAGCTTGGTTTTGCAGAGGATGCACGGGATTACTGCGAAGCGATTCATGTCTTGAAGCTGCTCCGTCAGGCGCCTGTATCGATTATTACAAACAATCCACGCAAAGTGGAAGCCTTGCGCGAAGCGGGTATGAATATTGTGTCCCGGGTCCCGTTATGGGGAGAGGCTTCGGTTCATAATGAGAAATATTTGTCTACAAAAGTTGTCCGTTCGGGCCATTTCGAACGGGAGCTGGCGGTGAAATAAGGAACAGGCCGGACTATCGGCCTGTTTTTTTTTGCATGATGACCGAAACCAATCGATCTGTCCTGTCGTCTAATGGATATGCTCAATCTGGCATACACTATATGGAACGGAAGGTTGGGTGCATATGAACTCTCGTCTAAAACAATCCTTATATATATTACTGACGATCTGTATCGCTTTGGGTCTGATGGGATGCAGTAAAGCAAAGCAGAATGAAGATGCCGTTCGGGGAGTCCAAGAAGCCAAGGAGCCTGCTTCCATTGATGCCGTTGAGAAAAACTCGGATCAGGACGACCTTATACATAAATTCAATACGGTGGTCGGCACCGCCAAACAAGCATCGGATATTGTGTCCTTCCTAAATGAGAATTTGAACAAAGCGGGGCAGAATAATGCGGACCAGATGGTAAGGAAGCTGTATGCTTTCTATGCCAAGGATCTGCAGTCATCCCAGGAAGCTTTCTTTGGCGAGAATGTGCAAAAGGTACTGACGGAGATGGATTGGCCCATTACATCCGCCAATGCGGGCTCCATTCCCGATGAGACGGTCAGGCAGCTTGTCGTGACCAAATTATCAGGGGGCTATAAGCTTGTATGGGTAGAAGGGACTATCTATCCGATTGTGGATTACAGCAACCAACAGAAATACAGCATGTACTTGTCCAAGCCGTTAAACAGCTATATCGCCCTGAAGGCAGCGGAATCAACCGGACCGGCCGCTATGGATGCCGGACTAGTCATTACGTGGAATGAATTAGAGAACAGAGCCATAATGGCGGAGACCTTCCTGAAGGACTATCCGGATACCCCGGAATATCCCGAAGTGGAGGGGATTTATTTGGACGGCTATTTAAAAATGTATATGAACGGGCTTCCAAACACGCCAATCTTTAATTCAAGCAGCTTGAAGCTGGTAAAGGACGTGAAGGCAAGTTATGTTAATGCATCAAGCAATAATCCGAATATGATTACCGGCATCATGGCAAGCCGCTTCCTGGAAATATTGGAGAAGACTGGGGGTGTAGCCATGGTCCGCGGACCGGGCGGAATACAGCTGCTGCCGGAGGTCGATCAATTCCAGAAAAACTATCGGAGCGAGGCTTTGAAGCTTCTGCACGATACCTGATGATCATCCAAAAAACGACAAAATTATTTTGCGTTCCTCATCCATTTCAAGTATGATGGGATGTAATATATCGAACTAGAAGGAGTAGGACATGAACTCGAAAACTAGCCATTGTAAAATTGTCGATTGTACAGTCCGCGACGGCGGCCTTGTGAACAACTGGGATTTCAGCGTTGAATTCGTTCAACATCTTTATAAAACCTTGAACGAAGCTGGCGTAGATTATATGGAGATCGGCTACAAAAACTCGCCGAAGCTGCTGAAAGGCGCCGACACGGCTGGTCCTTGGCGTTTCCTGGATGACAACTTCCTGAAGCAAGTCATCCCGAACAAAGGCAACACGAAGCTGTCCGCTCTTGTAGATATCGGCCGCGTAGACGAGAATGACATCTTGCCGCGCAGCGAAAGTCTTCTCGACCTGATCCGCGTAGCCTGCTACATTCAGGATGTTGACAAAGCTCTTGAGCTGGTTCAATTGTTCCATGACCGCGGTTATGAAACAACGCTGAACATCATGGCGCTCTCCAATGTAATGGAGAACCAACTGATTGAAGCTTTCGAACTGATCAAGGAAAGCGTAGTGGACGTTGTCTATATCGTTGACTCGTACGGAAGCCTGAAGCCTAACGACTACAGCTACCTGATTGATAAATTCCAGCATTATCTGCCTAACAAACGTCTGGGCATTCATACGCATAACAACATGCAGCTTGCTTTCGCAAACACGCTGATTGCTGCCGAGAAAGGCATCGAGCTGTTGGATGCTTCCGTATACGGCATGGGCCGCGCGGCAGGCAACTGCAACACGGAGCTGCTCGTTGCTAACCTGCAAAACGCGAAATACAATGTACGTCCGGTTCTCGACATGATCGAGAAATACATGATTCCCCTTCGTGAGAAGGAAGAGTGGGGCTACATCATTCCTTACATGATCACCGGCATGCTGGATGAGCATCCGCGCTCGGCCATGGCGCTGCGCGATTCGGAGGACAAAGATAAATGCGTGGACTTCTACGATCGTCTGACGACTCCGGAAGTTGCTCATAGTAAATAGTTGTTTAAGGGCTGCCTGGGTTTAAGGCAGCCCTTGTTTATTTGGTTATTGTTTCGGGGATTGTTTATGCTCAGGAAGAGGCGTGCTTCGGGATGCTCAGGCCGGGAGATGTACCTCCTTCGGCTGCTGTTGCCATTCTGAATATGGTACTTACTCGTCTAACGAGTATTCAGAATGGCAAAGGCAGACGCTCCGCTCCTCAGGAGGTACATCTCCCTTTCTTCGCACCCTTCGCACTCTTCACATACACAACCTTCCTTGCTTCTCATAACCCATAAAGAAAGGGCTGCCTTAAAAATAGGCAGCCCTTTTTTGGGTGAGGCGTTAGTGGCGCCTGACAATGGACAGGCGCCTGTCTGAAAGAGGCAAAGAAAGGAGCTGCCGGCAATCGGCAGCTCCTTGGGAATTATAACGTTTTTTTCATGGTAACGTGGGGGATACCCTCTTCCAGGAAGATATCGGAGACCGTGCGATAGCCCAGCTTGTTGTAGAAAGGCTCGGCATGGGTCTGGCCGTTCAGCTTGGCTTCTTTGAGGCCTCCGTCGCGGGCGATGGATTCCAATGCTTCCATGACAGCGCGGCCAAGACCGTACTTGCGGTGGGACTCAAGGACGCAGATGCGCTGCAGCTTCGCAACGCCGTCTACTTCTCTGAGGCGTCCTGTTGCCGCAGGTTCGCCATTATAGAGGACGAGAACATGCTTTGCTGTTTCGTCGAATTCGTCGTATTCATTTTCCGCCGGTACGCCTTGCTCGTCCACAAATACTTTTTTGCGGATATCAAAAGCCGCCTTCAGATCCTCTTCGTTGGTAATAAGTCTCGAAGTAATTGACATGTTGTTCTGTTCTCCTTCCATATGTACAAGAGGCTTTAAGTTTCGCGCAGCTCTCCGTCTCCCCGAAGAGCAGCCGCCTGATGCGGCTCGTTCGGATGCAGATAGGCAGTTCCGTTAAAGGTCCGACCGTCCGTCGCCGTAGCGTATAGCTCGACCCGGATGTCCTCGCTTTGTCCAAACCACTCGAGCAGCTCGGTATCTTGTACCCCGTTCACATCCACATACCAGAGCCTGGAACCGTAATCCGACACCAGTACAAGCTCAGCTGACCGAAACGGAAGCTCCTTCATCTGCTGCTGGTACACAATCTCAATGTCCTCTAATTGAATAGTTTCCATTATTGCAGCCCTCCATGACTGGCATAGAACGGCGTCCGATATTGTCTGCCGGGGATGCCTGCTTTTGATTGTAATGTTGATTGGCGGTTAATGCAACAATCCCTCTTTTGGTTGCGTCTAATTAGAAAAAAAGGGGGTTTATGGAAAATGGGAATACATGATATTAAAAGCAAACTCATGACCATGATCATTTCTCTGCTTGCGCTCCTTCTGATTCTGGGAGGCTGTTCTGCTTCTAACGGGAATAACGGCGCAGCGGCTGACAAAGGCGCTCCGGCGCGCGGGACCGACAGCAGCACAACCGAATCTGCTGCCGATGACCGGGGGCGGGTCGAGAACAAGGCTTCCGAACCGGAAGCACACCAGGAAGAGGTGCGCCGCCAGGGACGGACAGACGCGCCTATCGAGGCAGGTCAGCTGACCGCGGGCGAATGGGATGATCTTGCCGCCTGGGAACGTTTCAATAATGTAATGAACAGCTATGAAGGAAGTAACAGCTCCACGCATTGGGGCTTTGAATATTTTAACCGGCTGGAGGTGTTGGTGACTTCGGACGGCCGGGCTGTATCCGATGCGACGGTTAAGCTGATCGGACAGCAGAAGGAAATCGTATGGGAAGCGAGGACCAATGCCGAAGGCAAAGCGTATTTGTTCGCCGGCTTGTTCCGGGACCATAACGACGAGCAGTTTAATCAGAGAACGCGTTATTCCGTGGAGGTGCTGGCGGAACAACAGAAGAAAAAGGTGTCCAATATCGAGGTTCCGGGTCAAGGCGCTCTGAAGGTGGATCTTGACGGCGAGCTGCCTGTATCGGATCAGGTGGATGTGATGTTTGTCCTGGATACGACAGGCTCCATGCAAGACGAGATGGACTACCTGGAAGCGGAGCTGAACGATGTCATCACGCGGGCCAAGGAGCAGCATGCCAATCAGCTGGATATTCGGATGAGCACGAATTTTTACCGGGATATTCATGATGACTATGTCGTGAAGGCGAACCCTTTTACAACCAACATAGATCAAGCGGTACGGCTCATCGCGATGCAAAAAGCGCAAGGCGGCGGCGATTATCCGGAAGCGGTTGAGCAGGCTTTGCGAAACGCGGTCAGCGAGCATAAATGGAGCGAGAATGCGAGGGCCAGATTGCTGTTCCTTGTACTGGATGCGCCGCCTCACCACGAGACCCAGATCATGCAGGAGATGCATAGCGTCATAGCCGATGCGGCGAAGGAAGGCATCCGGATTATCCCGGTCGCGTCAAGCGGGGTTGATGCGGATACGGAGTATTTGCTGCGGTTTGCGGCTGTTGCAACGGGTGGCACTTATTTGTTCCTGACCGATGACAGCGGTATTGGCAGCGATCACCTAGAGCCTGCGGTAGGCGAGTTTGAGACCAAGCTGCTGAATGATCTGCTGGTTGAAGTTATTAACCGGTATGTGCATTGATATCATTAGCAAGGGCTTAATCATGGGAGAAAAGGAGCTGTCTTCATGGGACAGCTCCTTTTTCTGCGTTCGGGATGGCCGCCATCACGGATTTCTTTTACAATGGGGAGAAAGATGAGAGCGGGGGTGCGGATCATGACTGTTCAGGTAACACCGCTTGGCGACCGGGCAATTGTTCTAAAGCAGGATGATGCAGCGGGCGCGGCCGGCTGGAAGCAGATGGCGGATCTTGCTTGGGCGCTTGAGCAGCAGGGCGAAGCATGGATTATTGAAATCGTGCCGGCTTACGAGACCGTAACCGTGGTGTATGATTCCGCCTTGCTGTGGCGGGAGATTGAGATCGGACCGGAGGCAGACAGCCTTCTGCCGTACCAATTGGCGGAGCGTAGGCTGAGATTGCTTATCAAGAATGGAAGGACGGCGGCTGAGCGGGATGTACAAGGAAGAAGGATTGATCTTCCGACCTATTACGGAGGAGAATATGGCCCGGATCTGGAGGAGTCGGCAGCGCGTGCGGGGATGACGGCGAGCCGGTTCATCGAGGAGCATTCCAAGGCGGAATATACGGTAGCCATGATCGGGTTTATGCCGGGTTTTCCGTACTTGAGCGGATTGCCCGAGAAGCTGGAGCAGCCGAGAAAGCCGGTGCCGAGAGCTGTTGTGCCTGCTGGATCCGTTGGTATTGCCGGGAAGCAGACCGGCGTTTATCCGATTGCGACACCGGGAGGCTGGCAAATTATCGGTTACACGCCAATTGCGATGTTCAACAAGGAGCGGAAGGACCCAGTGCTGTTAAGAGCGGGGGACCGCATCCGGTTTATTCCCATATCCGGAGGTGAAGGCAGCATATGAAGGAGCAGGGCAATAGAGGCGAAGCTGCTGTAAATATCGGGGCGGAAGGCTCGCGCGGCGGAATAAAGGTGTTAAAAGCCGGTCTGCTTACGACGATTCAGGATTTGGGAAGAACGGGCTACCGCTCGTCCGGGATTACGACAGGCGGGGCGATGGACGCTTATGCGCTCCGGATGGCCAATCTTCTTGTTGGCAATGAAGAAGGGGAGGCCGCGCTTGAGGTAACGCTTATTGGACCGGAGCTTGAGGCGAACACCGATCTTCTTATCGCCGTCTGCGGCGCTTACTTGGAGCCAACAATGGACGGCGAAGAGCTGCCGATGTGGCGGCCGGTCTTTGTGCCGCGCGGCGCGGTGCTTCGCTTTGGCCGCGCCGTCAGCGGCTGCCGCGCATACATAGCGGCAGCGGGGGGCTTCGGCGTGCCGCGCGAGCTCGGCAGCCGCAGCACGGATGTGCGCGCCGCTCTGGGCGGGCTGGCCGGGCGGCGCCTTGCCGCCGGCGATGTCCTGCCCTGCGGCGCAGGGCAAGGCGCAGCTGCCCCGTCCCGCTGGGCAGCTGCTTGGGCCACGGCGCTGGCGCGGCAGGGCGAAGCCGCCGCCGCGTCAGCGCCGGAAGCGGCCGGCCGCCGCCTGCCATGGGCGGCCGCGCCGTGGTTTGCGCCGCCGGGAGCCTATAGCGGCGGCGACGGCGAAGACGGCATCGTGCTTCGCGCGATGCCGGGGAGCGAATACGGGCAGTTCAGCGTTGCTGCCCGCGAAGCCCTGTTCCGGGAGCGGTATACCGTCGCTCCCGCCTCGGACCGGATGGGGTGCCGCCTGACGGGCACCCCGCTTGCAAGAGAGACCCGTGCGGAGCTGCTCTCGCACGGGGTAACGCCCGGCGCCGTGCAGGTTCCGCCCGGCGGCGGGCCGATCATTCTGGCCGCCGACTGCCAGACAACCGGCGGGTACCCCAAAATCGCGCATGTCGCAGCCGTCGACATGCCGCTTCTGGCCCAGGCGAAACCGGGGGATACGATCCGGTTTCAGCCTGTCACACTAGCCGAAGCGCAGCGGCTGGACCGCCGTCGCGAGCAGGACATCCGCTATCTGGCCGCTGCAATACGCAGCCGCCAGCCATAAATGAAAGGAGCACGACATGGCTTCTACGACTAATCGCGCAGTTGATCTCAATTGTGATTTCGGAGAGGGGTATGGCATCTATTCCTTCGGACAGGATGCCGAGCTTCTCCAATATGTAACAAGCGTAAATATCGCCTGCGGCTTTCATGCCGGGGATCCGCATACGATGCGCACCGCCGTCAAGCAGGCAATAGCAGCCGGCGCTGCGATTGGCGCCCATCCCGGTCTTCCGGACCGGCTTGGCTTTGGCCGCCGGGAGATGCTGGTAACGGCATCTGATGTCTATGACTTTGTCTTGTATCAGCTTGGCGCACTTCAGGCATTCGTCCGGGCTGCAGGCGGGAAGCTTGCTCATTTGAAGCCGCATGGCGCGCTTTACCATATGGCGAACCGGGATAAGCCGATCGCGGAAGCGATCGTGAAGGCTGCGCTGGCTATGGATGACCAGCTGATTGTTTACGGCCAATCCGGAAGCTTGCTGCTGGATACGGCTAAGGCTTGCGGCCTGCCTTCCGCCTCCGAAGTATTTGCGGACCGGGCATACGAGCCGGATGGCAGCCTCGCATCCCGCGGCAAGCACGGAGCTGTTTTGCAGGATGCCGATGAAGCAGCTGCGCAGGCGGTAGCCATGGCATCCCAGGGTACCGCGTTTAC
Source organism: Paenibacillus glycanilyticus (assembly GCF_023715145.1). Lineage (GTDB taxonomy): Bacteria > Bacillota > Bacilli > Paenibacillales > Paenibacillaceae > Pristimantibacillus > Pristimantibacillus glycanilyticus_A. The sequence goes on from NZ_JAMBNP010000005.1 coordinate 325,058, forward strand.
GCCTGAAGGTGCGCCGGTCAAGGTTCAGGCAGATACGATATGCCTGCATGGCGATGGCGCTCACGCGGCTTTGTTTGCTTCCCGTATCCGGAAAGCGCTGGTCAAGGCCGGCATCACTCTCCAGGCACCAGGCAGGACATGAGGCATGGAGACGCGAGAGAAAATAACCGTATTTGTGTACGGCTCCTTGCTGCCCGGCCTAATCAACCATTTTGTTATCGCCCCTTTCCTAATAGACAGTGAGGAAGGCGTGATAGCCGGGAGGCTGGTGGATGTCGGGGCTTATCCTGCCGCGGTAAGGGATCAGGCAGCCCGGCTGAGCGGCTCACTTATTCAAGGCGTATGGTTCACGATTCACCGGAAGGGACTTGCTGTCCTCGATGAGCTGGAGGAGTTTGTCGGCATTGAGGAAAGCAATGACTATGAGCGGGTTTGGGTCCAGGATGAGAGAAATCCGCAGCGTGCGGGCTGGGTTTATATTTGGCCGGAAGACCGCGGATTTCCGCCGGTGCCCGGTTCCTTTTGGCCGGACCATCTGGATCAATTGACCAGTAAACCAAAGCTTTCATGAAATGTTAATTTTCTGCTAGACTGGAATCACAAAATCTCCTAAAATTAGATATGATGTAGTGGCATGATCTAGGGCTAGGGGAGAGATTAACTATGACTGAAGATGGTATTACGGGAGAATTCTTTGAAGGTTATAAGGTCACCTTCCCCATGGGACGATATGATGTATCGGTCTATATGACGAAGGTATATTATGAAGCCTGGAAATACTTCAGAGATGCCGAAATTACAGATGTCTGGGTGGAAGAGGTTAAGCTGGATCTGGTGAAATTTTTGAAATAAGCGGATAGATGTTAACAGGAGGATGCGCCTTGCGGAGGGCATTCTCTTTTTTTTTTTTTTTTTTGCTTCAAAAGTCTGGAAATCCCAAATTTTGTACTAATTCACATTAGGTCAAATCTCCTGAAATAAGGATTGATTATGTTGTTAAATTATGGAATTAGTGGAATAAAGCGAAAAGCTCTTAACTTTTAGGAAACGCATCCGAGTTATGTATCGAACTCACGACAAGAGGTGTAGGAATGAAGTTGACCGTAAGCAGGAAGTTATTTATGGGGTTTGCCATTAAGAAGGAGCAGCTTAATGCCAGGGGGTATCTGATTGTTAAGGACGAGTCCTCCGCGCAAAAGTTCAACACAGCTCATGAAAGCTTCTTGACGTTGAGCAGAGAGCTCGGCGATATCATCAAGCTGCCTGAAGCGAAAAAGCTGCTTGCGGAGCTGATTGAACTGGAGAAGCAATTCCGTGAGATTGCGGTTCGGGAGATGCAGCTGAAGGATCAGGATAAAACCGATGAGTACTTGAAGCTGCTTACCACGCAAGGACATGAAGTCGCTGCGTCGTTTGACAGCAAGATGGATGAGCTGACGGCGTATCAGCAGAACGTTATGGATGAAGGTCACAAGTCAACATCCGTTCCCGAACAGCAAAAAATCTCGGACAATTCCTTTCAAAGGAACAGTCCGAGGTTTTTTTATCCGCTTAAGCCTGAATCGTAACATCCTTGCGTTCCGCAAGATGTCTTTTAACCCGGATAGCCATCAGTGAGGCGAAGAAGCAGGTGAAGCCCGCAATTACAAAAGCCTGCGAGTAGCTTCCGAGCCAGTCGCGCATGACGCCAGCGCCATAGGCAGCGACTGAAGCGCCGATCTGATGGGCCACGACGATCCATCCGAAGATCATGCCCGACTTCTCTCTGCCGAATGTTTCACCGGCAAGCTTCGCCGTTGGCGGCACTGTAGCGATCCAGTCCAGACCGTAGAACACCGAGAAAACAACAAGCATAGCCGGAGTGGCATTAAGCGCATAAGGAAGGAACAGCAGGGACAACCCTCTCAGCCCGTAATACCAGAACAGCAGCCAGCGGCTGTCGAACCGGTCCGACAACCAGCCGGAGATCGTTGTGCCAAAGAGATCAAAGATGCCCATCATTGCCAGCAGTCCGGCAGCGGCCACTTCCACCATCCCATGATCGCCACAGGCCGCAATGAGATGAGTGCCGATCAGGCCGTTTGTCGAAAACCCGCAGAAGAAGAAGGTTCCGGCGAGTATCCAGAACGTTTTATTTTTCATCGCGTAAGCAAGATTCTGAATAGGAGACAGGAACAGATTCCCCCGGAACGGCGTTGGCTCAACGATCTCTTCCGTTCCGTAAGGAGCGGCACCAACATCGGACGGATGATTCTTCATCCAGATCGCAACAATGACGAAGACCGCAATGATACCGGCAACCGCCGTATACATCGCATACCGCCAGCCGTAATCGGAGGTCATCTTTGCAAGCAGCGGCAGGAACAGCAGCTGACCGGCGGCAGCGCTCGCTGTAAGCATCCCGACAACCAGCCCTTTTCGTTTCACAAACCACAGATTGCTGACCGTTACGCCAAGCACGTTCGCCATCATCCCTGTTGCAAGACCGGAGACAACGCCCCACAGCAGATCAAACTGCCACAAGGCAGTAATGAACGGGGTGACCGCAAGGCTGACCGCAAGTACCGACAAGGATAAGAGAACAACCTTGCGGATGCCGAAGCGCAGGAGCAGGGCGGCAGAGAACGGACCAACCAAGCCGTACAATAGAATGCCGATGGAGGCAACACTTGAGATTTCACCCCGGCTCCAGCCGAATTCCTCCTGGAAAGGAATCATGAGTACGCTAGGCATGGATCGGATGCCTGCCGACACCAGCAGCGTTACGAAAGTGAGCAGAACGATGATCCACCCGTAATAAAATTTGCTTTTAACCTGATTCATTATTCCGCACCTCTATTTTGTTTGTACATACAAACGTATGATGGTACAAAGTCCCCATCAAGGAACTTCGCTTGGGACCTTGCCTGGAACAATTATGCACTTACTTTTCTAACTGCTCGCTTGTAGACTCTTGGGTTTGCGTCAACATCCTTGCTACATCAGAACCGAGAATCTCTTGATAAGTATCATGAAGCCGCTTGGAAGCAGCACGTATGGAAGGCTCCAGCTCACGGCCTTTATCCGTCGGATAGACGAGGACGGTCTTCCCCTGCACCTTGCGCTCTACAAGTTGTTTGCCTTCCAGCTTATCGATAAACCGGGTTAGAGTGGAGGGAGTAATATACAGCTTTTCGGAAAGCTCCTTTTGCGTAATGCCGGGCTTTGCGACAACGAGCCGAATCACATAACCGTAGCCTGGCGCAAGGCCTGTCGTTGCAAAAGCTTCATCTGCCATCCGGGTAATCGCTCTGCTCAGCCGATTAGTTGTGAAATAGAGACAGCTATGCAGAAAGCCTTCATTATCCTCTTCGTACGCCGGGAGATTTATTTCGTTTGTCATATCCTATGCCCTCCTTGCCTATTGATGACTTTTATTTTGTATGTACAACAAAGATAAGTAAAAAATAGTTCCCTGTCAATAGAAAAAACGCCCCCGAGCCAGAAGCGGAGGCGTAAAGCAAGTAAACTACTTATTATCGTCCTCAGACTCATAAGCGATTAAGCTGATCGTGGATCCCATCTGATCGGTCAGCTTTTGCTCCAATTGACGAATTTCTTCAAGTGCTTCGGTACGGTCCTCGAGCTCTGCCAGCTTGAAATGGTTATTAGTCATTTTGCATCCCCCCTCTATTTCTCATTGTGCTCGCAGTCGAACGTTCTTATACGAATTGTTCTTTGTGAAAGGGTCTAGTACACTTGGAGAAGCAGCCTTTTCCATTACCCGGGAAATGTTATCCACATTAATCATTTATTACGTTTAATTGGCCCGTTTACGGCCATCAAATCCGCAATTCATTTTAGGAGACGCTTACGAAGTATGAATCGCTTTAATCGGCCAGTTTTACGGCCATCAAATCCGCAATTCATTTTAGGAGACGCTTACGAAGTAAGAATCATCACAAATGGCCCAAATATGGCCGCTTGTGTGATCATTCTTTTTAGGAGGGCATCATGTCCTACAAATCGCTGAAATTTTTAATTTTATGGATACCTACTATCGTGGTTGGCTTATGGGAGTACGTCCGGCATGTCTTCCTGCTGCCGTACATTTCCATGGAGCTTGGCAACTTCCTGGCCCCGGTTCTTGTCTTTCTCTTCACCCTGACTTTATTGCGCGGGCTGTTCGCCAAGCTGGAGCAGACACAGGAGGCGCTGCAGAGGGAGCGGATGTCCAAAGCGTCCTTCCAGCAGCGGGAGCAGCTTGCCCGCGAGCTTCACGACGGCATCTCTCAATCGCTCTTCCTGTTGTCGGTTAAGCTGGACCGTCTGGAGCATATGGAGCTTAATGATGAAGCGAAGGAGACTACGGTCCAAATTCGCAAGACGGTAAAGCATGTCTATGAGGATGTGCGGCACTCGATTGCGAATTTGCAGTCGCCTTCCGTTGCAGCGGATGATTCCTGGCTGAACGCCATCCATAGCGCGGCCTATGACCTGCTGCAGAACAGCGGAGTTCGCGTTCAGCTGGACTGGCGGCTGCCGGAAGGAATATTAACGAACAAAGAGCTGGTGGAGCTGCAGGCGATTATCCGGGAAGCGATGATGAATGTACGCAAGTACGCGCAAGCGACGGAGGTTCAGGTCATAAGCCGCCAGCAGGGGGATGAACAGTTTTATTGCGAAGTGAGAGATAACGGAATCGGCGCCTTGCAAAGCGAGCTTGATTCCAAAGACCGGTACGGCGTCCGGATGATGCGGGACCGGGCGGAGCAGATGGGCTGGACGTTTGAGATTCGTAGCACGGAAGGCAAAGGGACAATGGTTCTTATTCGATCTGGAGGTGACAGGCAGTGAATGAAGCGGGAGCGCAGATTCGAGTTTTTCTGGTGGACGATCATCCGCACGGAAGAGAAGGCATGCGGGAGATTATCGGCACTGGCCCGGAATTTACGGTAGTAGGCGAAGCGGCGAGCGGGGAAGAAGCAATTGCCCGGATTGACGATGTCTTGCCCGATTTGGTTCTGATGGATATTAATATGCCCGGCATGGGCGGGCTTGAGGCAACGCAGCAATTGAAGTTTCTCTACCCGTCTCTTAAGATTGTGATGGTGACGGTCTCCGACGACATTACCCATCTGTTCGAAGCGATCAAGAGAGGCGCGCAAGGCTATTTGTTCAAAAACCTGTCGCCTTCGGCCTGGCGGGAATACCTCCGTGCAGTGGTGGATGACGAAGCGCCGATGTCGAAGGAAATTGCCTTCAAGCTTCTGCAGGAATTCTCATCTGCTGCCTCGTCGAGCGGGGCAAGCGCCGCAAAATCAGGCGGCCAGCCCGCCGTCAGTGATCCATCCGTCATGACTACGCCGCTTACTTCCCGCGAGAAGGATATTCTGGAGCGGGTGGTGACGGGAGAATCCAATAAGGAGATAGCAACCGCCTTTGGATTATCCGAGCATACCGTCAAAAACCATCTCAAAAACATTTTGCAGAAGCTGCATCTCGACAACCGCGTTCAGCTTACCCGTTATGCCTACGAGCAGGGGCTCTTGAAAAAATAAGTTTGTACGGCAGTGAATGGTTGCAAGGAAATGCGGAAATGCATATAATATAGATTATTGTGTCCAAGTGTAAACGGTTATGCTATTCTAAGGAGCAGCATGCGTTTCGCGGGTGAAATTTTTAATAATCATCAAAGCTTTGATGGAGATAAGTAAGCAGAGCTTCCGTACAGGGAGAAGGCGCCATGGATTGCGAGCGTCTTTACGGGATTAGGCTGCCGAAGTTCACTCCGGAGCAGACGCCTGAACCGCTGAAGCAGCTATGCCGAGGCAAAGTAGGGAAGGTCCGGTTCCCGCCGTTAACGGGGCTAGAGGGATTGTCTTTGCGCCTGCGTTCGAAGCAGGAGGAATCGGCAATCCGAATTAGGGTGGTAACACGGTCTTTCGTCCCTTACGGGGAGGGAGGCCTTTTTTTGTTGATTGAAATTCAATGATGGAGGCGAGATTTTACGATGAAAGAACGTTTGGAAGCATTGCGCGCAGAAGCGCTGCAAGAGCTGCAGTCGGTCGATAATCCGCAGCAGCTGAATGATTTGCGAGTAAAGTATTTAGGAAAAAAAGGGGCGCTGACCGAGATTTTGCGCGGCATGGGCGGCTTAAGCGCTGAAGAGCGTCCGATTATCGGCCAAGTGGGCAACGATGTTCGCGCGGCTATTGAAACGGTTATCGACGAGAAGCAAAATGCTTTCCTTGCCGCGGAGACAGAGAACCGTCTTCGCGCCGAAACCATTGACGTGACGCTGCCAGGCAAAGCTTTGCCTACGGGCGCTGTGCATCCGCTGAACAAAGTAGCGCAGGAAATCGAAGACGTATTCGTAGGCCTTGGTTATTCCATTGCTGAAGGTCCGGAAGTGGAAACAGACTACTTCAACTTCGAAGCTCTTAACCTGCCGAAGAACCACCCGGCCCGCGATATGCAGGATTCGTTCTATATTACCGAGGATATTCTGATGCGCACGCATACGTCTCCGGTTCAAGTTCGGACGATGCAGCAAATGAACGGCAAGCCGATCAAAGTTATCTGCCCGGGCAAAGTATACCGCCGCGACGATGACGATGCGACGCATTCGTTCCAGTTCAATCAGATTGAAGGACTTGTAGTTGGTCCTAACATCCGCATGAGCGACCTCAAAGGCACATTGCTTCAATTTGTGCAGCAAATGTACGGGGAGCAGGCGCAAATTCGCCTTCGCCCAAGCTTCTTCCCGTTCACGGAGCCAAGCGCGGAGGTTGACGTAACCTGCGTACAATGCGGCGGCCATGGCTGCCGGATGTGCAAACAAACGGGCTGGCTCGAAATTCTCGGCTGCGGCATGGTGCATCCGCGCGTTCTCGAGATGGGCGGTTACGATCCGGCAGAAGTGAGCGGTTTTGCATTCGGTATGGGTGTGGAACGTATCGCGCTTCTGAAATACGGCATCGACGATATCCGTCATTTCTACACGAACGATCAGCGGTTCTTAAGCCAATTCGCGAGAATGTAAGGGGAGGGGAAACAAGCAATGAAAGTATCTTACCAATGGTTGAATAAATATATTGATCTGACCGGCTTCACAGCCGAAGAGCTAGCGGAAAAAATGACGCGCGGCGGTATTGAAATCGACGGCGTGGAATCTCTGAATAAAGGCGTAACCGGCGTTGTTGTCGGCTATGTCAAATCCCGGGAGAAGCATCCGGACGCCGACAAGCTGAGCGTCTGCAAGATTGATGTGGGTACGGGAGAAGAGCTTCAAATCGTATGCGGAGCCAAAAACGTCGATGCCGGTCAAAAAGTGCCGGTAGCGACGATTGGCGCTAAGCTGCCTGGGGATTTCGCAATCAAACGCGCGAAGCTGCGCGGCGTGGAATCGCAGGGCATGATCTGCTCGGCGAAGGAGCTTGGCATTAACGACAAGCTGCTGCCGAAAGAGCAGCAGGAAGGGATCCTTGTGCTGCCGGAATCGACGCCGGTTGGCACGCCAATCGGCGATGTTCTCGGCATCAATGACGAAGTGCTCGAGCTGGATCTGACGCCTAACCGTTCGGACTGCCTCAGCATGCTGGGCGTAGCTTATGAGATTGGTGCCTTAACGGGCCGCGAAGTACGCCTGCCCGAGCCTGCTGTTAACCATGCGGCCGATCGTGCAGACAGCCATATCGCGGTATCGATCAGCGCCAAGGAGCAATGCTCGCATTATAGCGCGCGTTACATTAAAAGCGTTAAGGTAGGCCCGTCCCCGCAATGGCTGCAAAACCGCCTGATCGCTGCGGGTATCCGTCCGATCAGCAATGTGGTTGACGTGACAAACTTTGTTATGCTCGAGTACGGCCAGCCGCTTCATGCCTTTGACGCCGATTCCATTACAACGGGCCGCATTGATGTCCGTTTGGCTAATCCGGGCGAGAAGCTTGTCACGCTGGATGACCAGGAGCGTACGCTCGAGCCTCATATGCTTGTCATTACGGACGGCGAGAAGCCTGTAGCCTTGGCGGGCGTAATGGGCGGAGCGAACTCGGAAGTATCCGAGAAGACCGTTAACATTCTGCTTGAGTCGGCGAAGTTCGACGGCGGCACCGTTCGCAAAACATCCCGCCAGCTTGGACTCCGTTCGGAATCGAGCATCCGCTTCGAGAAGGAAGTGGATCCTGCCCGCGTCATTCCTGCCTTGAACCGCGCTGCGGCTTTAATTGCAGAGCTTACCGACGGTCTGGTTGCAGAAGGCATCGTTGAGGTTGTTGCTGCGGAAGCGAAGCCTGCTGTCATTGACGTAACGCTGGGCAAAATCAACGGTTATCTGGGCACGGAGCTGTCGCGTCTTGAAGTTCAAACGATTTTCGACCGCCTGCACTTTGCATACCGTTTGTCCGATGCGAATGATTTGTTCTCCGTAACGGTACCTACCAGACGCGGCGATATTACGCGCGATGTTGACTTAATTGAAGAAGTAGCCCGTTTGTTTGGCTATGACAATATTCCTACTACTCCAATTCACGGCGATGTGACCCCTGGCGCGCTGACTAAGCCGCAGAACATCCGCCGCGATCTTCGCAGAAGATTGACCGATGCGGGTCTGCATGAAGTGATCAGCTACTCGTTCACGGGTCCATCCCGTACAGAGCTGTTCCCTGATCTGTCCGGCAAGAATCTGAAGCCGGTGAAGCTCGCAATGCCGATGAGCGAGGACCGCAGCGTTCTTCGTACAACCTTGATCGCGCAGCTGATCGAGACAGCTACGTATAACCGCAACCGTAAGAACGAATCGTCTGCTATTTTCGAGATCGGCAGCGTATTCCATACCGAGGAAGAACAGCTTACGCGTCTTCCGCAGGAGAAGCATCGTCTGGCTGTTCTGCTGACAGGCAACCGCGTGGATGCTCAATGGAACCGCAAATCGGCTCCGGTTGATTTTTACGATGCAAAAGGCGTTCTGGAGACTGTCGTTGACGTGCTTGGTTTGACATCGAAAGTGCGTTACGAATCGGCTCGGCCTGCTAACTTCCATCCGGGCAGAACGGCAGCCGTTATCGTGGATACGGCTCATGGTCCGGAAACGATCGGCTATGTCGGCCAATTGCATCCAACGCTGCAGCATGAGAGCGATCTTGCCGATACGTACGTGGTCGAGGTTGAACTGGGCCTATTGTATGAGCTTGCCGATCCAGGCATTGAGTACAAGGCGCTTCCTCGTTACCCGGCTATGCAGCGCGATATCGCCGTTGTGCTTGACCAGGCTGTTCCGGCAGCGAAGCTGACGGCAACCGCTTGGGCGGTTGCGGGTGAACTGCTCGAATCTGTCAAAGTGTTCGACGTGTTCACCGGAGAGAAGCTGGGCGCGGGTAAAAAGAGCGTTGCTTTGTCGCTCGTTTACCGTCATGAAGGCCGCACGCTGACCGATGAAGAAGTGACGGAACTGCACGGCAAAGTCGTTGCGGAACTTGAACAATCTTTTGCGGCAGAATTAAGAAAGTAGGCAGGAAACCTTTTAAGTCGCATCGAAATAGTTCCTTGTGAACTTTCGATGCGGCTTTTTTGTGCTTTTTGCCCTTAAAAACGGCTTGAAAGATGAGTTTTTTCACATATTTGAAACTTTCGCAATCGATTTTTGTTACATAGATGAAGGCAGATTGTTCGATTTGCTTAGCAATTCATAAAAACATAAGAAAGTATAAGATTCCGATGTGCTTTTCTTATTTTGATCCGGGACATATTTTAATAGGAGGTTACCCAGAATGGATACTGATCAAACCGTTGTTACCGTTGATATATACGGTCATCAATATAAGCTAAAGGGCCACAACAATGCTGATTATATTAAAAGGGTAGCCGGCACGATAGACGATGCAATGAAGAAGCTTGCGATCGGCTCGCCTCGTCTTGATATGCCAAAGCTGGCTGTGCTTGCTGCCGTGCAAATGACGGAGGAAGTGTTCCGTCTGCGCCGTGAAAATGATAATTTGCATGACGTGGAGGCAAAGCGTCTTGTGCTGGTTGATTTGCTGGAACAGGCAAGCAGGCTGGAAATCTCGCTTCGCGAGGAGCTGGCCGCTGTTCAGCAGAAGTCGAAAGTCGAGCTTGAAGAGCTTCGCAGCGAATATGAGACGGAGCTTGCTGCGGTCCAGGCTGCCGCAGCCGAAGAGCTTGCCGCAAAGCTGGAGGAAGCGGCGGAGCTTCTTGCATTAGCCCAAGCGGAGGCGACGGAAGAGATCGAGCGCGTTCAGGCGCTGGCCGCAGAGCAGCTTGAGCAGGAGCTCGAAGCAGCCTATGCGAAAGCGGAAGCTGATCTGGAGCGCGAGCGCGCGAAGGCAAAGGAAGCGTTGGCGCAGCAGCAGGCGCAGGCGGAGCAGGAGCTTGACCGCGAGCGCAGAAGAGCCGTGGAAGCGGCTGAAGAACTGGCGCTGGCGCAAGCGCTGGCGGCGGAGGAGCTCGAAAGCGAGCGCGCGAGAGCCGCGGAAGTGCTGGCGGAGCAGCTGGAGCGTGAGCGAGCGAGAGCCGCGGAAGCGTTGGCGCAGCAGCAGGCGGCAGCGGCGCAGGAGCTGGAGCTGGAACGCGCAAGAGCGGCGGAAGCCGCGGACGAGCTGGCGCTGGCGCAAGCGCTGGCGGCGGAGGAGCTCGAAAGCGAGCGTGCGAAAGCGGCGGAAGTGCTGGCGGAGCAGCTGGAGCGAGAGCGTGCGAGAGCCGCGGAAGCGTTGGCGCAGCAGCAGGCGGCAGCGGCACGGGAGCTTGCGCAAGAGCGTCTGCGAGCTGAGGAAGCTGCCGGCGAGCTCGAACTCGAGCGTGAGAGAGCAGCGGAAGCATTGGCGGTATTACAAGCGGCAGCGGCGCAAGAGCTTGAGCAAGAGCGCCGGCGTGCAGTAGAAGCGGCTGAAGAGCTGGCGTTAGCCCAAGCATTGGCCGCTGAGGAACTCGAAAATGAGCGTGCGAAAGCCGCTGAGGTATTGGCAGCGCAACTGGAACGCGAGCGAGCGAGAGCAGCGGAAGCGTTAGCGCGGCAACAAGATGCGGCCGTGCAGGAGCTTGAGCAAGAGCGCGTAAGAGCGGCAGAAGCATTGACTCAGCAGCAGGCGGCAGCGGCACAGGAGCTTGAGCAGGAGCGTCGTCGGGCAGTAGAAGCGGCTGAAGAACTGGCGCTGGCGCAAGCGCTGGCATTGGAGGAGCTCGAACGCGAGCGTGCGGAAGCTGCGGAGATGTTAGCGGAGCAACTGGAGCTTGTGCGGGCGAGAGCCGCGGAAGCCCTTGCTCAGCAGGAGGCGGCAGCGGCGCAGGAACTGGAGCGAGAACGTGCGAAGGCTGCGTCAGCGGCAGAGGAGCTGGTGCTGGCCCAAGCATTGGCCGCGGAGGAATTGGAACGCGAACGTACGAAGGCCGCGGAAGTGCTGGCCGAGCAAGTGGAGCGCGAGCGTGCTAGAGCTTCGCAAGTACTTGCGGAGCAGCAAGCTTCGGCAGACCAAGCGCTTGGAATCGAACGTGCCAGATTGCAAGAAGCGGCTGAAGAATTAGCTTTGGCGCAAGCTTTGGCAGAGGAGGAACTGGAGCGCGAGCGTGCAAGAGCCGCTGAGGCGTTAGCGGAGCAGCTATCGAAAGCAGCACAAGAACTGACTATGGCAAAAGCGCTGGCCGCTGAAGAGCTTGAGCATGAACGTGCGAAAGCTGCTGAGCTGGCAGAAGAGCTGGAGCGCGAGCGCGCAAGAGCGGCGGAAGCCGCAGAAGAGCTGGCATTAGCGCAGCTGTTGGCCGCGGAAGAAATCGAGCGTGAACGTGCGAAAGCGGCGGAAGTCCTAGCCGAGCAGATGGAGCGCGAGCGTGCAAGAGCCGAGCAGCGCCTTGCGGAGCAGCAAGCTCAGGCGGCACAGGAGCTTGAAAACGTGCAACTGAAAGCAGCGGAAGCCGCAGACGAGCTTACGCTTGCTCAGGTGATCGCAGCCGAGGAGCTTGAGCAAGAGCGCGCGAAAGCGCTGGAGCTGCTGCAGTCTAAGGAGCAGCAGTGGCAGGAACAGCTAGCTTCGCTTGAACAATCGTTAAAGGCTGATCTGGAGCGCCGCCGCAACGGCTGGATCGAGGAGCGTACAAGGCTGCTCACGAAAGTGTCGGAGCTGGAGCAGGCATGGAATAAAGATAAGGAATTGCATGAATTGCGTCTTCAGGCTGCTGATGAGCATCTGATGCAGGCAATGGAGCAGGAAGAGGCGCTTCGTGCTACCATTCAGGTTATGGAGCAGAGAGCACAGGAGCTTGACCAGCTGAACTCGGATATCAAAGAACAGCTGGAGGAAGTGTCCGGACATTTTGCGAAATCGCTTGAGTCGATCGGGCAATTGGAACAGCAAGCTGCCAAGCAGCAAGAGCTGCAAACCGCTGTGGAAGTATTGGCTGCGGAACAAACCGGGAAGCTCCAGCAATTGCAGGCGCAATACGACCTTCTTCAAGATGAAATGGAGAAGCAGCATCGCGGGTTCGAAGCGGAGCGTTCAGCCATTGAGCAGCTTCATGCGGATCGATATAATGAAGCGGAGCGCCGTCTGGAAGAGCAGGCTCGTCAATTGAAAGAAGCCTCCGCTATTTTTGAAGAGAAAGAGCTTGAACTGGAGCTTCAATATGAAGAAGACAAGCATAAGCTGGAGCGCAAATATCAAGAGCAGCAGGAACAGCTTGAATTGCGCAGCGCTGAGCAGCAGTTTGAACTCAAAGAACGTTATGAGAAGCAGTTTGCCGAGCTTAAGCAGCAGCTGGAAGAGAACCAGTTGACGCAGCAGGAGCTGGAAAGCCAGCTGCAGGCACAGCATTCAGCAATGGAAGCACAGCATGAGCAGAAGATCGCCGAGCTGGAGCAGCGTCATCAAGAGCAGCTTCGTTCCCTTGAGAAGCAGTTTACGGAGCAAAACGAATTACTGGAGCTTCAATATATGGAGCAAGTGGACCAATTGGAACGCCGGGAGCGGGAGCTGAAAGCCGAGTGGGATGAACGGGAGCAGGAGCATACCCGTAAATTCGATCAGCAAAAACAGCAATACGAGCATCGCTACGAAGAACGACTTTCCAAGGCGGATGAGCGTTACTCCGAGCTTATGGCGAAGCAGGAAGAGCAGCAGCATAATCTGCGTGCTCGGATCGGAGAGCTGCAAGCAGCGATAGAAGAAGCAGAGCTCCGCGGACTTGAAAAGGAAGAACAGCTCGAACTCTCCTCGAAACGCGAAAACGAGCTTATGGAGCAGCTTGAGTACACAGCAGCCCGGGAACGGATTACGGTACAGCAGATCGAGGCGGCTTCCCAACAAATCCAGAGCCTAAGCGAGCAGCTTCAAGCCGAGCAGCGGCTGGTGCGGCAAGCCAAGCAGGATGCGGAACGTTTAACGGAATCCGAGCGTGCCCGCGAAGCGGAAGAAAAGTCCCTTCTCGAACAGCTGGAAGCGGCACGTAAAGAAGCGGCTGCAGCCGCTGAGCTTCGTGTATTGCTGGACGAGCAGGCGCAATCGCTGTCCGTTGAGCATCGGGATGCATCCGGTGAAACGGAAGCGCTTCGTGAAGAATTCCGTGCTCTCTCCGTGAAGCATGAGAAGCTCGAGATTGAGTACCGTAAGCTTCAAACCGAGTACAATGAATGGATTGAACTCATTGAACATAGTTAACCAAGCGTTGAGAAGAGCCATCAGCTTACGGGCAGATGGCTCTTTTGTTTGGCCGCCGACCGATTCGATCAGCCAATTAAGATGTAAAAACCGTGCTACAGAGGTTGGACGGTGCGCACCAAAAAAGCCCGTTCCAATTGGAACGGGCTTTCTCACGGTTTAACCATAGCTTACTATAGTCCCCGTAGGACCGCCTACCGGCAGGCTGGCCAGGCGGATGAGATCCGGGGTTACGACGGCCGGATCTTTGCCTGTAGCGTGCATTTCGGTACGCAAGGTACCGGGATTATAGAGATTGACGAGAATGCCATGCTCGTGCTCTTCATCGGCGAGAGTACGGGTCAATGATTCCAGGCCGGCTTTCGCTGCGCTGTATGCGGCGTAACCGCCAGCTCCATTCCAGGATAAGCCGGAAGTTATATTGATAATGCGGCCGTATTTGCTTTTGCGCATAGCGGGAAGCACGGCTTTTGTCAGAAGGAATGGTCCTGTCAGGTTCGTCGCCACTTGCACATGCCAGTCTTCAGAGGTTAACTCCAGCACAGAGCCAGCCTCAAATACGGCAGCATTATTTAGTAGTACATGAATGGAACCCCATTGGTCGATAACCTGCTGGACAGCGGCTTGTATTTGTTCTTCCTGTGTAATATCGGTAGGGATGATAAGCGCCTCTCGGCCCGTGGTCTGCTTGATTAGCGCGGCAGTTTCCTGCAGCTTGCTCTCACGGCGGCCTAACAAAGCAACTTCGGCTCCCTCTTTTGCGAATGACAGGGAAGTTGCCCTGCCGAGTCCAGAGCCTGCGCCGCTCACGACGGCAATCCGCCCGTTTAATAAGCTCATATGATCACCCTCCTTAAATGAATAATCCAATAATAGCCATATAAGAGCTATTGATGATTATTCATACCTCGTAAGCATCAGCTAATGAATAATCCAATAATAGCCATATAAGAGCTATAGATGATTATTCATACCTCGTAAGCATCAGCTAATGAATAAACGAAATCCTAAAAATAGCCAAGCATGAGCTATAGATGATTATTCATACCTCGTAAGCATCAGCTAATGAATAACCCAATGCTAGCCATGCATGACCTGTGGATGATTATTCATACCTCGTAAGCATCCGCTAATGAATAATCCCAATCCCCAAATAGTCATGTATAAGCATTGGTTAAGATGGATTTATGAATCATCTTATCAGACCGGAAGGTGATAGGGGAAGTGTTGCAACCATCAGTCTTTCTTACCCTTTTGTAAAGGAATCATTATAATTCATATGTGGCTTGGAGCCATGCCATGTCGTGAAAACAAAAAAGACCTCTTCGCAAAGAGGTCTTCATTCCTTCATAACCTAACATTCCTTAAGCTTCTTCAACAATAAGCTTCGCCGTCATCTTCGAGTGTCCCTGACCGCAAGGGATGTTGCAGCTAATTTCGTATTCCCCGGCATCGAGGGTAACGGTTTTTATTTTATTTTGAGCCAGCTTAAGATTGGATTTCTCGATTTCGACGCCGTGCACGCCATCAATAAGCTCGAGCTTTATCGACTGGCCTTTCTTAATATGATATTCTGGTTGATCGAATTCCCAGCTGCTTGCTTTAATAACAACGTCTGCAACCGTCGAGCTTGCCGCGTTTGATCCGTCATTATTGCCATTGCTGTTTGAACCGCAAGCGGCAGCAACGAACACAAGGCAAAGCACGGATGCAAAAATGAGCCACTTCTTCATTACCAATACCCCTTTCGTAGCGATAAAGCTAGAAAATTGAATTCTTTTCCTATTGTAGCTTATCCCCATCCGTTTTGCAGTGACAGCCACGTGACAAATAAAAAAAGCCCCTGCCTATCGTCTCCGATAGGACAAGGGCGGGAGGGGGAAGGCTGCTAGTCGCGATTGCGGTAATCGCTTCTGCCAGCTTCGTACGGGGTTGCGACCGGTATGAACAGGTCGATGATCCCGATAACAAGAGCTGCTAAGATGGCGCCAAGCCATGTTACAGACACTCCGCCTACGATAAACTGCGCAATCCAGATGACAGCTGCGCTGGCGATGAAACCAACTATACCGCGTCCGAACGGGGTAACTTTTTTGCCGAAAATGCCTTCAATGATCCAGCCAAGCGCCGCGATAACCAGAGCCAGCAGGAGTGCACTCCAGAATCCGCCGACACTGAACTGCGGAACGATCCAGCCGACAACCATCAAGACGATGGCCGCAACGATAAAACGGACTACATGACCAAGAAAACTCATATCGTTAGCCTCCTTATGTTAGGTTAGCCTAAGTATGGTGCGTTTCCCCTCCTATTATGACCATAAATCCGTTAAACATGTATGAAACGGGATGTGACATCGTGCATCCTAAACCTTGATCAGCTATAATAAAAGGGCGAGAGGAGTGTTCACTTGGACAGCAAAATTTTATCCACTTTGGAATTCCATAAAATAACGAATAAATTAGTGCACCATGCCGCTACATCGCTTGGGAAAAGCGTAGCGGAGCAGCTTGCTCCGAATTCCGATTTGGAAGACGTCAAGCTCATGCTGCAAGCGACCGACGAGGCTTACAAGGCTGACCGTTTGAAAGGCAATGCACCGTTTGGCGGGATTGTTAATATTAGCGCTTCCCTGCATCGCGCGCGGATCGGCGGAACCCTGAACCCGGTGGAGCTGCTGGATATCGCTGCGACGGCCAGAGGGGCACGGCGCGTTAAGAAGCATATCGACAATCTGCATGAGGATGATCCGATTCCCCTTCTGTTCCAGCTCACGGAGCAATTGTCCGAGCACAAGCCGCTGGAGGATGCGATCTTTGACTGCATCGACGATCAAGCCGAGGTTATGGACAGCGCAAGCCCGGAGCTGGCGTCCATCCGGCGCGAGCTGCGCAGCGGGGAATCGCGGATCCGCGAGAAGCTGGAGCAGATGATCCGTTCGTCCTCGGTACAAAAGATGCTGCAGGACGCGATTATTACGCTTCGGAATGACCGTTATGTTATTCCAGTCAAGCAGGAATACCGTTCGCATTTTGGCGGTATCGTTCATGATCAGTCCGGCTCCGGCGCTACGTTGTTTATCGAGCCGGAAACGGTGGTAGCGATGAATAACAAGCTGCGGGAAACAAAGGCCGCCGAGCTGCGCGAGATCGAGAAGATCCTGCAAAAACTGACCGCCCGTGCCGCAGAGCATGTAGAGGATCTGCTGTACAACCAGGATCTGCTCGGGAAGCTGGATTTCAATTATGCGAAAGCACGGCTTGCGCATGAAATGAAAGCTACCTTGCCGCGCATGAACGACAGAGGCTTCCTCAAAATCAAGCGCGGCCGTCATCCGCTTATTGCAGCGGACAAGGTAGTGCCGCTTGACGTAGAGCTTGGCAACCAATTCACGGCCATTATTGTCACCGGTCCAAATACCGGCGGCAAGACCGTGTCATTGAAGACGGTAGGACTGCTCAGCCTGATGGCAATGTCTGGTCTTTTTGTACCGGCTGAAGACGGCAGCCAGCTTTGCGTATTTGATTCGATCTACGCGGATATCGGCGATGAACAAAGCATCGAGCAAAGCCTCAGTACATTCTCCAGCCATATGACGAATATTATCCGGATCTTAGGATCCATGACATCCAAGAGCCTTGTGCTGCTGGATGAGCTTGGTGCGGGAACAGACCCTGCCGAAGGTTCGGCACTTGCGATCGCCATTCTGGAGCATATCCACAAGCTCGACAGCCGGATCATTGCCACAACGCATTACAGCGAGCTGAAGGCTTATGCCTATAATCGTAAAGGCGTCATTAACGCCAGCATGGAATTTGATGTGGCTACCCTCAGTCCGACTTACCGGCTGCTGGTTGGCGTGCCTGGCCGAAGCAACGCTTTCGCGATAGCAGAACGTCTTGGTCTCAGCCAAGCGATTATTGATCATGCGCGCGGCGAGGTAAGCGAGGAAGATCTGCGCGTTGAGAACATGATCGCGTCCCTCGAGGAAGACCGTCTAAGCGCCGAATCGGATCGCAACACGGCTGAGTTGATGCGCCGTGAGATGGAAGCGCAGCGCACGCGCCACGAAGCCGAGCTGGAGCGCTTCGAAGAGCAGCGCGACAAGATGATGCAAAAGGCGCAGCAGGAAGCCAACGAGGCTGTTGCCAAAGCCAGACGCGAAGCCGATCAAATCATCGCGGACCTGCGTAAGCTCGCGATGGAAGAAGGGGCCTCCGTTAAAGAGCATAAGCTCATTGAGGCGAAGCGCAGACTGGAAGAAGCAGCGCCTGAGCTGGCTTCGAAGAAGAAGCGCTCCGCAGGCGGCGGAGGAGCGAAGAAACCCGCGAAGATTGGGGCAGGGGACGAGGTTATGGTCTACAGCCTTAATCAGAAAGGCACGGTTGTTGATATCGGCGGCTCTGACGCTACGGTTCAGCTTGGGATTATGAAGATGAAGGTTGCGCTTGATGATCTGGAGCTGATCAAGACGGTAACACAGGTCAATAAGCAGCAGCAGCCAAAGCAGACGACAAGTCTCAAACGGTCCAAAGACGATAGTCTTCGAATGGAGCTGGATCTTCGCGGCGCTAATTTGGAAGAGGCTATAATTGAAGTAGACCGTTTCTTGGATGAATCTTATCTGGGTGGTCTTGGCCAAGTATATATTATTCACGGAATCGGAACCGGTGTGCTCCGCGCCGGCATCCAGCAATATTTGCGCAGACACAGCCTGGTGAAAAATTACAGGCTTGGACAATACGGTGAAGGCGGCGCAGGCGTGACGGTGGCGGAACTGAAATAGCTTCGCCGCCAAGCTTGCGGTAAAGGAAGCAAGCCATAGGAGTGATAAAGATGGGTAATGAAGTCGATCGTTTGCTCAGCAATTCGTATGCGGCATCTCTCGTTTATGTATCGCTGGTCGTGCTGTCGCTAATCGTCTTTTTGTCCGTATTTGAGCTTGTGACCCGATATAATTGCTGGAAAGAAATCAAGAACGGCAATTTAGCGGTAGCCATGGCGACAAGCGGAAAAATATTCGGCATATGCAATATTTTCAGATTTTCGATTGAAGCGAATGATTCGATTTATCAAAGTCTGATTTGGGGTATATTCGGCTTTATCCTATTACTTGCGGCCTACTTTTTATTTGAATTTCTTACCCCGGTATTTCGCATTGACGATGAAATCGCGAAGGATAACCGGGCTGTAGGCTTCATTGCCATGATTATTTCGATTTCATTGTCCTATGTGATAGGCGCAACGGTTATTTTGTAACTGGCAATTCTTTTTTCTTTTCAGGAGGGCAGTCATGAAGTATCTATGGGGGATCTTGCTCGCGATTGCAATTATATTTTTTGGACTAGGCGTTATCTATATGATGAACAATTAAGCTTGTGGAGGTTATTGTAATGGAAGAACAGAACATTTGCCCATGGTGTTATACAGAAATCGTATGGGATGAGGAAATTGGACCGGAGAAGCATTGTCCGCATTGCGAGAATGAGCTTAGCGGTTATCGCACCATGCAGATCGGCATCGATCGCGATGAAGATGATCGTGAAGAAGAGTGGGAAGAGAAGGAGGAAGCGCAGCAAGACGAGTCCTATAACGATGACTCCAATGAAGGCTTCCGCCAGATGAATGTTTCCTGGCTTGCGGCGGAACAGACGATCCGTCAAATTACCGATAGCCAGGACGAAGCGCCGGAATGCCCGACATGCCGCGAGTATATGCTGGAGGCGGGCAAGCAAAGCGTGACGCTTCAGCCAACCGTTCATGCGGCAACAGGCAAACCGGTTATTCAATCGCCGTTTGAGACCGTTACGTATATTTGCCCTTCATGCTTCCAAACCTCGACCGTACTAAGTCAGGAAGCCCGCGATCAGATGCTGGCACTGCTCACGCCAAAAGAGTAATTATTGGCAAGTAAGCATGTACCCTGCTCAATCGGGAAATCTAACAATGGATCATCATTGTTAGCTGATCCTACGAAGCAAGAATGACCACCTACAGCCTTGACGAAGCTTATCGTGTGGGAATTCTTATTAGGAGGAATCGGATTGAAGCAGAGTCATCATGGCGTTAAGACCGGCGGGCGATTGCCGGGCGGAACGGCCCGACGCAGCGTCGCGACAGGTTCTCGCCAAGGCGGAGCGCTGGGAGCGCAGGCTATCCTGCTGCTCACCGTACAGGGACTGTTCGGCGTGGCAAGTGCGCTGTCCGGAACGTTCATCCCGATCTATCTCTGGAAGGCAAGCCAGTCTTTTATGCTGATCGGCTGGTTTACGCTTGGGCAATACGTCACGGGTGCCATCACCTTTTGGCTGGCTGGCAAATGGGTGAAGGAACATCATAAAATGTACAGCCTCCGTCTTGGCATCGTGCTGTCGGGGGCGTTTTATTTTACCGTACTGATGCTGGGTCAGCAGGCCAAAACCTACAGCATTCCGATTGGGATGTTAAGCGGTATGGCGCTTGGCTTTTATTGGATGGCGTATAACGTCGTTTACTTCGAGATAACCGAACCGGACAACCGCGACAGGTTTAATGGCATTGCCGGAATACTGGGTGCATTGTCAGGGATCATCGCCCCATGGGTGTCGGGTTTTCTGATTACGACGCTTCAAGGCGAGCGAGGCTACAAGCTGATTTTTACCATATCGCTTGTCATCTTTGGTTTAGCCGTTGTCGGGAGCTTTTGGCTCACGAACCGCGGCGTAGTAGGAGAGAAGTACAAATGGTTCCATGGATATGAACAGCTTAAGGAGAAGGGTAATCCTTGGCGGCGGATGTTTGCTGCAATTGTAACGCAAGGCGTTCGCGAAGGCGTATTTATGTTCCTGATCGGACTTGTCATCTATATCGCGACCAAAAACGAAGGCAAGCTTGGCAACTTCTCGCTTATTACTTCCCTGGTTGCCTTAATCAGCTTCTGGTTTGTCGGCAAGCGGCTCAAGCCGGGCAACCGGAGAATCGCGATGCTGGCCGGCACCATTATGATCGGTTTGACCATATTGCCCCTGTTCTATAAAGTAGACTACAGTACGCTGCTTATTTTCGGCATAGGTACTTCATTGTTTATCCCGCTGTACATTATCCCGATGACCTCCCGCGTCTTTGACCTGATCGGGAATTCCGAGCAGAACGTCAAAAACCGCGAAGAGCTGATTGTTCTCCGCGAGGCGGGTCTTATCATCGGTCGCGTCATTGGCCTTGCCGCCTATCTGATCGTGTTATCCCAGACGCAGTCACCGGTCGCGATCGTCACTCTAATGTTCTGTGTCGGCATCGTCCCTATAGCCGGATGGTTCTTTCTCCGGCCGTTCCTGTCCGCCGACAATAAATTTCGTTAAGTGCTATTTAAAGGTTTTCGGTCGTCCGATAGGGTACGACTGAAAATCTTTAACTCACGCAAAGGAGAAGTTATGCCACGAATTGTACATACCATCACCGATCTCATCGGCGATACGCCTGTCATTAAGCTAAACCGCCTGGCAGAAGCGGGAAGCGCGGATGTCTGCGTAAAGCTGGAGCGGTTCAACCCGAGCGGAAGCGTAAAGGATCGCGCCGCATCCGCTCTCATTCATGCTGCCGAGCAAAGCGGACGGATCAAGCCGGGCAGTACAATCATCGAGCCGACGAGCGGAAATACCGGCATTGGCCTGGCGATGAACGCTGCTGCCATAGGCTATAAGCTCATCCTGATTATGCCCGACAATATGTCGGCGGAACGGATTAAGCTGCTGCAGGCTTATGGAGCGGAGGTTGTCCTCACGCCGGCCGCGGAAAGAATGCCCGGAGCCATAGCCAAGGCGCTTGAGCTGCAAGCGCAAATTCCGGACAGCTTTATCCCGAATCAATTCGAGAATCACGCGAACCCGGATATTCACCGGACAACAACGGCCGTAGAGATTCTTCGCCAAACAGACGGCAAGCTGGATGCTTTTATTGCCACGGCAGGTACGGGAGGCACCATTACGGGAACCGGCGAAACCTTAAAGGCCACATTGCCCCATATCCATATCGCGGTTGTTGAGCCGGCCGGATCGCCAGTCCTGTCGGGAGGCCAGCCTGGTCCTCATAAGCTGGTCGGCACAAGTCCCGGATTTGTTCCGGCTATCTTGAATACCGGGGTTTATGACGAGATCATCCGGGTAACGGATGATGATGCTCTTCAGACCATGAGAAGCCTGGCACGCCTGGAAGGCTTGTTGCTGGGACCGTCCTCCGGCGCTTCCGTATGGGCGGCTATGCAGGTGGCCAAGAAGCTTGGACCAGGAAAGCGTGTCCTCTGTATTGCTCCGGATACCGGCGAGCGGTATCTGAGCATGAACATATTCTAAGAAGAGAAAGCCCTTAGAGCTTATTTCCAAGCTCTAAGGGCTTCTTTTATAAGTCCCCGGCGTTCCCTCACATAATCCAGTATAAAAGACGGCTCGTTCATATACGTGTCAAAGCTGCTTTTTCGCGTAAAATCCTCGCGGATAGCGGGCGTAATCTCCTTATACATCCGGTTAATAATAGGATCGATGCGTTCTACTGTAAATGCTGATTTTAATAGATTTTGCAAGATGGCCCGGTATTTCATGCGGCAGAAGGAGAAGGTGAACAGCTTGGCGGTCAAATCATTGTAGCCCTGCAGGCGGACAAGATCGCTGCCGCATGGCTTCCCATAGCAGTTTCTCCCCCAGGTCCCCTCATAATCCCAAGGAATGATGCGGTATTTACGGCTCTTCTTATGCTCATAGATGGCATAGTTCTGGTCAAATCCGTCATAATTGCCAGTCAGAACAGCTCCGGCAAGCCATAATAGATACTGGCCAATGTCAAGCCGTTTGGCGGTGTAGACACTCAGCTGTTTGCTTGTAAGAGTATTAATATTGCGGATAAACCGGACAAGCCGGTATTTGGTGTTTGTTTGTCCCGTCACGATTTCATAGCCGTCAAACAAGGAATCTTTTTTCGTTTTGGTATTCTGATCAATCAGACTGAAGTCCGCACTGTCATTAACGGCATAAATCAGGGAAGTATAGCCTATCCCCCGCTTTTTGAAGAAACGTTGATCGACCGCTTCGATCTCTAAGTAAACTCCTTGCGGATAGCCGTTAATCTCAACGGAAATATGATGGGTATCGGGCGACGGTACGCCAATCGCGTTAAAGAACTGAAAGGATAAGGCATTGCGAATCATGGAAGGGTCATCAAATTCGGCGTTCCAGTGCAGGGTCTTGCCTCCGTCCAATCTTATTTCGAAGGATTTCTTATTGTAATTGCGCGTATGGCCGCCCCGAATGCCGCATGTTGCAGCATATTCTTTTCCATCTATTTCAATACGGATGGGTTTAAACGATTTGCTCCAAGGATTATTCTTCAGATCCCTCAGATCATCCTCGTCAATTTCAATTTTGCGTATTGGCAGCTGTGCCACGGGCTTCACCTCATAGACCGAAATCTAAGCCTATCGTGGCCGATAGGCTCCTGTGCTTATTTACCCTATTCGGAGAAGGGGGCAAGTGACACCCTTTACGTCATGATTTTGTTTTTTTCGCCCGTTTGAACGCATAAATGGTTACTAATCTAGTACCTCTCATATACGGGTTACATATAGATATATTACAAACCGTCACCAATGGTAGATGACTAGAGAGTGAAACACCAGTAAGATCAGCCTATTAGTGGTAGAAGGTCAATTGGATGGCACGGTTGTAAATCTATTAAGCAAGTATTATCGGAGGGATTTATTACATGTACGAATGCAATTGGCAGCAAGGAAACAACAGCCACAGAAATCACAAAAGCCACAAAAGTCACAAAAGTCACAAAAGCAATGGCGGTGGCGGCAATACAGGAAACAACGGCGTAGAGATCAAAAACCTGGTAGGCGATTTTGTTCGTATTAACCGTGGCGGTCCAGAATCTCTGGAAGGTAAATTGCTTGCAGTAAAAAGTGATTACCTGGTGCTTTGTTCAAGAGAAGGCGTTGTGTACGTTGACCTCGAGCACGTAAAAAGCGTAACCGGATTTGCTACAGGCAAGAGCGGCGGCTACTGCGAAGAATATATCAACGCCAACAACTTCAGAGGTGTCATTAATGCACTAACGAAAGAATTCGTCCAAATCAACTGGGGCGGACCAGAACGCGTGCAAGGTTTCCTCGCTGAAGTGCAAGGCAATACCGCACTGGTTGTCGTAAACAATGAAGTAGTTTATATGCTTGTTGACCATATCAAAACCATCAAAAAATTCGGCGGCAACAAATCCGGCGGCAAATCCGGCGGCAACAAAAACAACAACCAATCCGGCGGCAACAAAAACAATAATACCGGTACTCAAGGTCAATCCGGCGGGAATGGCAAAACAGGCAACCGTGCAGGTGCTCAAGCGCAAGGTCAATCGACAGGCAATAAATCGAAAAAATCCGGCAGCAGCAACCGCTCGAAAAAAGGCTAATCGATAGATGCCGGGCATGCACTCCAGTGCCCGGCATCCTTAGTCGGATTATGCTTTTGAAAAGGAGGTCGAGCAGTTGAAGAACCAGCATCCTTTCCTCGATTCGCAGGTTGAACTTGTTATTTCCGGCAGGTCGGGCATTAGAGGCAAGCTTATTGATTTTGGTCCCGATATACTCGTGTTATATAACGGCAACCAGTTTTTTTATATCCCGCTTATCCATTTGCAGCAAATGAGAATTGTCTACGATGACGAGCAAAACTACGGTACGCCGGAGCTTCCTTTTGAGCCCTACAATGACTCCATCTCTTTTCGCAAAATATTATTGAATTCCAAGGGGATGTTCTCGGAAATTTATATAACGGGCAATCAGTCTATACATGGCTACGTAACTGCGGTTATGAATGATTTCTTTGTCTTCTATTCACCTATCTACCATTCTGTCATGATCTCGATGCGGCATCTGAAGTATCTTGTTCCCTATAATGCGAACGTTACCCCTTATTCGTTGTCATCCGAACAATTTCCGCTGAAGC
Organism: Paenibacillus glycanilyticus; assembly: GCF_023715145.1. GTDB lineage: Bacteria > Bacillota > Bacilli > Paenibacillales > Paenibacillaceae > Pristimantibacillus > Pristimantibacillus glycanilyticus_A. The sequence continues at coordinate 349,671 of NZ_JAMBNP010000005.1, forward strand.
CGACGCCGTTAACCCTTGCCCGCACCTTTGATCAACAGCTCCGCAAACATATGGGTCAATTTGTAGTTCTTGACCTGGGGGAGAACCCTAGAAAAACAGGTGTGCTCAAAAACGTAGATCTAAACTTGCTTGAAATCGCGGATGCGAGCGGATCATCGGTGTTTATCCATTTTGATCATGTAAAAACCATTCATTTGCCCTAAACAAATAAAGCCCTTTTGATCGCGATTAGCCAATCAAAGGGCTTATTTGCGTGCGCCTAGACATGCATCACTTTCCTGCCTTGGGGGAATGCTGGAAGCGAAGGTGGTGAATGTCTGTGCAGCTTGCTTCCAAACCGATCGGTTTATGGCCAATTGTCATGATGACTCTGCTAAGCGTTGGCCTTGTTAATCATGTTATCGTGGTTCCCCTGCTTCTTGCCGAAGCGAAGAGAGATGCCTGGCTGAGTATTCCCGTTGCGCTGATTATCGCACTTCCTATCGCCGTATTTCCTTTGCAGCGGGTCATGCACAAGATGAACAGGGTACCCTTTGACGAGTGGCTCAAGCAACATATTCCGGGCTTTTTTGCTTGGCTGATTCTAGCAATTATTAACTTGGCCCTGCTGTTTGTCGCCATTGGTACTTTGGTGGACGTGGTTGCCTGGACGTCAAACACCTATCTGCCGGAAACTCCTCAAATGGTGGTCCTGTTTATCTTTTGCTTTCTCTGCATGTTTGCTGCCTTGAACGGGCTGCGGACGATTGCCTATGTATCCTGCATATTGCTGCCTATTGTTGTTGTCCTTGGAGATTTTGTCATGTCTGCCAATATGCCGGCCAAGGATTACAGGTATTTGCTTCCGATGTTCGAAACGGGGATAACTCCTATATTCAAAGGGGCTATGTATTCGCTTAGCGCCTTTATGGAGCTTTCCTTCTTGCTGCTTATCCAGCATGAGATGAAGAAGAGCTTTAAGAAATGGCATCTCTTGCTGTTGACGATCATGATTATGCTCCTGACCCTTGGACCAACCGTGGGAGCCATTACGTTGTTTGGACCTAATGAAGCCAGTTTTATGCGTTACCCGGCTTACTCCCAATGGCGGCTCGTGAAGATTGGCAAATATTTCGAGCATGTTGACTTCTTTGCGGTCTTTCAATGGCTGTCCGGGGCCCTTATCCGGATCTCACTGCCGCTGTATTTAATTCAGTTATATGGACCCTTCAGGAAGCTGAAGCATAAATGGATAAGCATGCTTATTACCGTTCTTGTTATTGCGGTTGCAGGCTTTGTAGTCCTTATGAAGATGAAGTGGTACATGGTTCTCATGCAGGGCTATTTCTCGGTTGCCTGGATCATATTCGGCCTTATTTTGTTGCTGCTGTGGGGACTTTCCTTCCGAAAAGTCAAGAAGAAAGCAAATCCGAATGCTCAAGGAGGTTACAGAAATGAGTCGGGAGACGACGGATCAAGTCCGCAGACGGGATCGTCTGGATAAGATTTATGAGGAGCTTGCCGGATCCGGCGATGTCGTCATCCAAACGCTTGAGGTTGGCGAAGAACCAAAGCGTGCGTTCCGTATTCTCATGTGCAGCGGCATGGTCGATATGCAGACGGTATTTATTGCCTTGCTGCCTCAGATGGACAAGCTCGCAATAAATCTAAATAAACATATCGGGCAAAACGAGCAGGAGAGCGATAGCCATTCCACGGTAACGATGGACAAGAACCATCCGAATACAGAGGGATGCTCGTTTGGCGCGCGACTGTCGCTTGATAATGACCGCGAGGTCTCCTATTTCTTCTCTAACCTCTATTCGGGCAGTGTGATGGCCGTTGATGAAGCCACAAGAACGGTCTACGCATTCGATATTGCGAGCGTCCCGGGCAGACAGCCGGAAGAGTCAACCATGGAGCTCTCGGTTAAAGGGCCAAGGGACGGATTTGTTGAAGGAATCGCAACGAATATTGCGTTAATCCGAAGAAGACTCCGGACACCGGATCTTCATGTAGATTATTTAAGAATAGGCACAGAAACGCAGACCGAAGTTTCGATTATGTTCATGAAGAGCAAAGCGGAGGCTTCCCTCATTAAAGAAACAAGAAAGAGACTTGAGGCCATCCATATCGAAGCGTTGTACAGCTCAGCGGAGCTGGAGGAGCTGGTATCGGACAAACCCAACAGCCTCTTCCCGCTGGTCGATTACATCGGCCGACCCGATTATGTCGTTCAAGCGCTTATGAAGGGAAGGGTATGCCTGATTGTTGACGGCAACCCGTCCGTTATCATTCTTCCGGGTAATCTGACGCTGCTGATCAAATCGCCCGAAGATGCCCATCTGCCCTACTACTATGTTTCGATGGAACGGCTCCTCCGTATATTCGGGTTTATTCTTGCCATCTGCCTGCCTGGATTCTGGATTGCGTTGTCCGCTTATAACACGGATCAAATTCCGTTCACCTTGCTGGCTACCGTGACGAATTCAAGGATCGGGCTGCCGATATCCGCGACGATGGAAATGTTCCTCATGATGATGATGTTCGAGCTGTTCCGGGAAGCGGGCGTCAGACTTCCAAGGCCGGTTGGTCAGACGGTGTCCGTCGTAGGCGGTCTTATTATCGGGGATGCCGCCATCCGTGCGGGCATCACTTCACCAACAATGCTTGTAGCGGCTGCTGTTACCGCTGTATCAACCTTTACGCTGGTAAACCAGACCTTAAGCGGTACGGTGAGCATACTGCGATTCTTCGTATTGATTCTCTCTTCGATATTTGGGATATTCGGATTCTTCGTCAGCGTGTTTATCATCCTGATCTATATGTGCTCTCTAGAAACCTTCAATCAGAACTACATGCAGCCGATTGCGCCAATCAAGTGGCGGGAGGTTATAACGGGGCTGTTTCAGAAGCCGTGGAAGGCCAGGGCTAAAGGTGAGAAGCGATGAGAATTCATGCGAACATCCGAAGCTATGCGAAGTCGGTAAAAATCATTTTGGCATTGTGCGCGATGCTGATCACCGGAGGCTGCTGGGATGAAGTAAACCTGCAGGATGTCAGTTATATCTCTGCCATAGGCGTGGATTATGTGGACAAGCACTTTGTCGTGTATGCCCAGATGATTTCATTTGGCGTGATTGCCAAGCAGGAAGGGGCGCCTCCGCCGGGAAGCCCGATCTGGGTAGGGAAGCATGAGGGAGATACCAATCTGGCCGCCATATTCAACCTGATGGATTCCTCCCAGTACAAGCTGTCCCTTAATCACTTGAAATCGGTTGTGATCCATGAGCGTGCATTCAGCGAAATGCAGCAGATTATCGACAGTCTTAACCGGTTGAGCTCCACAAGGTTTAACTGTCTTGTATTTGGGACCAAAAGAGACATTAACGACTTGTTTACGATGGATATGCTCTTTAACAAAACGCCGTTAACAACCCCGCTATATGCGCCGCATATCGAGAATAATCAGAACAGCTACGTTGAGCCTTTGACGCTGCAGACGTTGGTGCGCGGAGCGCTTGAGCCTGCAATGACGGTAAAGCTGCCTTCGCTGTCACTGCTGCCGGACGACTGGGAGAATAATAAAAAGCGGCTGAATTTCTTAACCATTGACGGAACCTTTTTATTTAACGAAAAGAAGCCGGCTGGTTTTGTATCAAGAGGGAACTCCAAGGGACTTATCTGGACGAGCGAAGCATTCAAGCGTTCGCTGGTACCTATTCGGGTCGAAGACAAAAGAGGTTCCGTTGTTGTGGATTCCGCCAAATCAAATGTGAAGGTGAACTGGGAGGATGGTCAGCCCAAATTCGTGAATAAGGTCCATGTGACCGGACATTTAATTGAGGCATCTAACGATTTTGCGGACCAAGAGCTGATTAAGTATGTGGAGCAGGTTGTTCAGACGCAGCTGAAGGAGACCTATTTGAAAGGATTAGCTTTAAATACGGATATCTATGACCTCGAGCATGAACTTTACCGGTACCACAATAAAGCGTGGAGACGCCTGACGAAGGAAGAATGGAAGCTTAGCCCAAAAGATTTGACGATTGAAGTAAAATGCCGGATCAAGAAGGAATCGGAGCTTCGTTCGCAATCAGAGCTTGATAGGCATACATAATCCATGGGATTTGCGCCCATAATACGTATGCTATCCCAATCTTGGTATGAAGGAGACGAAACCATATGCTTCAAGCATTAACCGCGAAAGAACTGGAATATATCGCGGACTCGATGTCCAATGAAGATCTGCTGATCAAGCAAAATGCACTTCTTGCTTCCCTTGCAACTAACCCTGCTTTAAGACAGGTAGGCATGGCCGAATTGCAGACGCATCAGCAGCATTATCAAACCCTGCTGCAGTCCCTGCAGCAGCACCAGCATCTGGCGCCTACGCAGCCTCAATAATGTAGGGGCGTGCGTACGAAGCAAGAATCATCCCGATGGCCGGGCGGCTATTAGGGTGATAATTCTTTTTAGGAGGATATTAGATATGTACCAACAACAGCATCATTTGCCGGATGAAGATTTGGCTTATACGGTTCTATCCGATTTGAAGCGCGTCGTTCGAGAATACGCAACTGCGGCAACGGAATCGTCTTGTCCCGAAGTTCGCCAGATGTTCACGCATCTGCTGAACAGCACGCTGAAGCTTCAAGGAAACCTGTTCCAGGTTATGCAGTCGCAAAATATGTACAACACGGCATCCTCGGCTTTGCGCCAGGAGATTGACAAGCAGACGAAGGAATATCAGCAAACGCAGCAAAAAACAACGCAATACTTGCAGCAGCGCATGGGCGGAACTCAGCCGGCCTTCCCGCAATACGGCCAGTTCCAACAGCAGCAGCACCAGCCGCATCAGCCTTATTTCATGTAAAGACCCTTCGGGGTCTTTCGTTTTTTTTCTTTGCAGGAACCTTTATTTCGTTGTAAAATATTTTAATAACCGCAGTTTTGGAAGGAGTTTGACGATGAACGAACTACAGCTGAAAGTGCTGGAGCTGCTTAAGGAAGATGCGCGCCGCGACGCCGATCTGATCGCCGCCATGCTCAATGAGCCGGTGGAGAGCGTGAAGCAGGCAATTGCCTACATGGAAGAGGAACATATCATCGTTAAATATGCCACGGTTGTGAACTGGAGCAAGGTTGATGACGAGAAGGTTACGGCATTGATCGAGGTTCAAATTACACCTGAGCGCGGGCGCGGCTTTGAAGGCATTGCCGAGCGCATATACTTATACCCGGAAGTGAAATCGGTTTATCTGATGTCCGGGGCGTATGACCTGCTTGTCGAGATTGAAGGTAAAAATTTGAAAGAGGTTGCCTCTTTCGTTTCCAATAAATTATCGCCGATCGACAAAGTGCTGTCGACCAAAACAAACTTTATCTTGAAAAAATACAAACAGGACGGAATTATCTTCGAGGAGCATGAAGGTGACCATCGATTGATGATTTCGCCGTAAAGGGTGACGGCTATGATTAAAGACGAGGTAACATCCAATCATCGCCAATCAATGGCTGATTACTTGTCGCCGCTTGCACGGAGCATTAAGCCGTCAGGCATCCGGCGCTTTTTTGATTTGGTCAGTACCCGCAAGGATGTGATTACCCTTGGCGTAGGCGAACCGGATTTCGTAACGCCATGGCATGTGCGCGACGCAGCTGTCTATGCGTTGGAGAAAGGCAAGACGCAATATACGTCCAATGCCGGCATGCCGGAGCTGCGCGAAGCCATCGGACAATATTTGAATGATTCGTTTGCCGTTTCTTATAATCCGGCGAACGAAATTCTGGTGACGGTTGGCGGCAGCGAAGCGATTGATCTTGCGCTGCGGGCGCTAATAAGCCCCGGTGACGAGATTCTGATTCCGGAGCCGTGTTATATCTCCTATTCGCCAATTACTACGCTAAGCGGCGGCAAAGCCGTTGGCATTGAAACCTTTGCGAAGGATAATTTCAAGCTGAAGGCGGAATCGCTGCGTGCAGTCATTACGCCAAAATCCAAAGTTCTCATTTTATGTTATCCTAGTAATCCAACCGGCGGCATTATGACGTACGAGGACTGGCTGCCGATTGCGAAGGTTGTTGAAGAGAATGATCTGATCGTTATTTCCGACGAAATCTACGCGGAGCTGACTTATGGCTCTAAGCATGTAAGCTTTGCCGCAATACCGGGCATGAAGGAACGGACGCTTCTGGTGAGCGGCTTCTCCAAAGCTTTTGCAATGACCGGCTGGCGCATGGGTTATGCCTGCGGACATCAGGATCTGATTGGCGCAATGCTGAAGATTCATCAATATACCGTGATGTGCGCGCCGATTATGGCGCAATATGCTGCGCTTGAAGCATTAACTCCTCATGGACTGGAAGAGAAGGACCGGATGATGGAGTCCTATAACCAGCGCAGGCGGCTTGTTGTGAAGGGCTTCCGCGATATTGGCCTTGAATGCCATGAGCCGGAAGGAGCCTTCTACGCGTTCCCTTCGATTACATCTACCGGTCTAACCTCCGAGCAATTCGCGCAGCGGCTGCTGGAGGAAGGGAATGTTGCGGCCGTGCCGGGCGATGTATTTGGTCTTGGGGGAGAAGGACATCTTCGCTGCTCCTACGCAACCTCCGTTGCGCAGCTGACCGAAGCGCTTGACCGGATCGGACAATTTGTCCGCAAGCTGAAGCAGGGTTAATACGTGAACGTGAGTAAGCAGGCAGGGCGCCGCCCTGTCTGTTTTTTTGTAATGGAGCCAAGTTGATTTGTGATATGATGAAGGGAATAACCCTTACAGGAAAGGGCGGATCAGTGTGAAAATTTATACACGTACGGGAGATAAAGGCCAGACCTCTCTTATCGGCGGACGCGTACGCAAGGACGATATCCGGGTAGAAGCTTACGGCACGATCGACGAGCTGAATTCTTTTGTCGGGCAGGCGGCAGCGGAGGCTGCGAAGCATGAGGAACTAAAGGAGATGGCGCAGCTCCTCATTGATATTATGCAGGAGTTGTTCGACTGCGGATCGGATTTGGCTTATGCAAGTCCCGGAGCGCCGCTCAAAGTAACGGAGGAGCTTGTGTCGAGACTCGAAGCTATGATTGACCAATATACCGTCGAAGCGCCGGAAATTACGAGATTTATATTGCCGGGAGGAAGTCCGGTGTCGGCCTTGCTGCATGTGTGCAGGACCGTATGCCGCCGTGCGGAGCGCCGCGTTGTGACCCTTGCTGCCGAGCATGAGGCTAATCCCGAAGTGCAGAAATATTTGAATCGGCTGTCGGACTTCTTCTTCGCCGCGGCAAGAGCGGCTAATGCAAAGCTTGGCGTGCCGGACACCGAATACGTACGGAGTGCGGAAGTCTTCCGCAAGAAGTCCAAATGACCGCAGCGGATATTGCGGGTTATTATAAAGCGCTGGTCGTTGAGGTTGGCGCTGATATGGCGGGGAAAGATGTCAGAACGGTCCTGGAGCGGAAGCTGGGCGTCTCGCGCTCGCTTCTGTCCCGGCTCAAGCTGACGGAGCACGGAATTACGATCAATGGCGTTAGAGCTTATACAACGGCCAAGGTTGCCCAAGGCGATCAGGTGGCCATTCGGATGGAGGAAGAGACGTCGGAAGATATTTTGCCGCAGGAGCTTCCTCTGTCGATTGTGTTTGAGGATGATTATTTGCTTGTCGTGAATAAGCCCGCGGGGATTATTGTCCATCCGACAAAGGGCCACTACACGAATACGCTGGCGAATGCGATTGTGCACCATTGGCAGCTACGGGGCGAGCGTGTCCGGTTCCGTCCGGTACACCGATTGGATGAGGATACCTCGGGACTTGTCGTCATCGCGAAAAATCCGTATATTCACCAGCAATTGTCCGAGCAGCTTCAGGCCGGAACGATTATGAAGATCTATTGCGCTTATGTCTATGGCAAGCCTTCACCGGAAGAGGGAACGATTGATGCGCCCATCGACCGGGATCCGGGCGACCCGCATGTCAGAATCGTAACGCCTGAAGGTTATCCTTCAGTGACGAATTACAAGACGGTAACTATCTTTGGAGAAGGTCAGGCTTCCAGAGTTCGGCTTAAGCTGGAGACCGGACGGACCCATCAAATTCGCGTCCATATGAAGCATATAGGCTGCCCGCTTATTGGAGACCGCATGTATGGGCTTCAGTCGGGCAAGGTTGAGGCGTGGGAAGAGGCCGCGGGCCGTCAAGCTCTGCATGCGGAGACGCTTGGACTGACCCATCCGATGACCAAAGAATGGATCGAATGGACGGCAGCGCTGCCCCCGGATCTTGTGGAGCTGGAGCAGGCATTAACTTAAGGGACTAATCAGGAGGATTTATACAAGATGAGCAAGCTGACGATTTATCAATATCCGAAATGCGGCACATGCCGCCAGGCCGTGAAATCTTTGCAGGCGAAAGGCAATGAGCTGGAGCTGAAGCATATCGTGGAAGAGACGCCTACGCCGGCTGAACTGAAAGTATTGGTTCAGAACAGCGGGCTGGAGCTTAAGAAGTTTTTTAACACATCCGGTGAAGTGTACAAGGCGCTTGGTCTTAAGGACAAGCTTGGCGGCATGAGCGAGCAGGAGCAGCTTGAGCTGCTGGCTTCTCGCGGCATGCTGATTAAACGGCCAATCGTGACGGACGGCAAAAAAGTGACGGTTGGCTATAAAGAAGAACAATACGAGCAAGTATGGAACGGGTGATCGAATGAGCAAACAATGGCGTTCTGAACGTTTGTCGCAGCTTGGCTCGTCCATCTTCGCGGAGGTTGCGGAGTGGAGATCCGAAGCGGCCGGCAAGGGCCGGGATATTATCAATCTGAGCATCGGCAGTCCGGACAAGCCTCCAACCGAAGCGGTAAGGAAAGCATTAAGCGAAGCCGCGCTCCGTACGGACATGTACGCTTATCCGGGCACGCATGGAAGCGGAAGCTTCCGCCGTCAGGCGGCCGCCTGGATGGAGCACCGGTTCGGGGTAAAGCTGGATCCGGACAAGGAGCTTGTATCTCTGATGGGCTCGCAGGACGGATTGTCCCACTTGGCGATGTCGCTTTGCAATCCGGGTGATGTGGTCATTGTGCCTAATCCCGGTTATCCGATTTATACGGCGGCGCTGGCTTTGGCAGGCGTTGAGCCGTATTTGCTGCCGCTGAAGGAAGAGAATCACTTCCTTCCGGATTTGGATGCGGTGCCGGAAGAAGTGTGGCAGCGCGCGAAATTTATTTTGCTTAACTATCCCGGCAATCCTGTATCCGCTGTTGCCGATCTGGCCTTCTTCGAGCGGCTTCTTGCCAAAGCAAAGCAATATGAAGTACTGGTTGTGCATGACGCGGCGTATTCGGAAATGGCCTTCGAAGGCCATGAGCCGCCAAGCATCTTGGCGGTACCCGGTGCTCTGGACGGAGCGGTAGAGTTCCATTCCTTGTCCAAAAGCTTTAACATGGCCGGCTGCCGAATTGGCTTCCTTGCAGGCAACCGGGAAGCGGTCGGCGCTCTTCGCGAGCTGAAGGAAAACATCGATTACGGCGTGTTTGGCGCCGTGCAGGAAGCTGGCGTTGTCGCGCTGCAGGAAGCCATGTCTGCTTCTGCGCCGCCAAAAGCCGGCGTATTATATGAACAGCGGCGAGATTCCTTCATCGAAGCGCTGGCCGCAGCGGGATGGGTTGTCGAGAAGCCCAAGGCGACGATGTTCATCTGGGCGAAGCTGCCGAAGCGCGGCGACGGCACAACATGGACATCTCGCGAGTTCGCCCGCTCGCTGCTCGATCAGACGGGAGTTGTGGTTATTCCCGGGGAAGCGTTTGGCAGCGAAGGCGAAGGATTCGTGCGGATTGCTTTGGTCGAAGACGAAGCAAGGCTGCTTGAAGCCACTGGTAGAATCGGGGAGTTTTTGAATCGCGGATGATGCGAGGGCACTCGGCAAACCAATACTCATCCGACCGCTGGAGTTCTTTGATATGTCATCACTCGTGAACTGAACGATGATTTTTCATAAGTTGTCATCACTCGGGAATGGAGTGATGGCATACGGCCCAAGCCCGTACAGGGTTTGGGGTTCATCTTCATGCAAAGTCAGCGGCATGGCTTTGTTGGCTGGTGAGCGGTGAGCGGAGTAAGGGAATGTTCTTGAGAAGCGGAGCGCTCGCCTTTGTGTCCGGATTCGGACCATTGGCCGAATTGTTCAAGGAATCCGGACACAACAGCGATCGAAAGAATATTCCCTTACGCAGCGAGAACAGCCACTCCCCTCTAGCGTGAACATCCCCTTGCGCAGCGATCCAAGCGACCCATGCCAAGCCAAGTCAATGCCAGCTTTTGCATTACAATGAACACCAAATCTACTGTACAATAGAATCATATTATTTGTAGAGGATGGCCTCCTAATGAACGAAAATAAAATTCTTATCGTAGACGGAATGGCGCTGCTGTTCCGGGCGTATTTTGCGCAGCAATACAGTGCCAGGCGACTGGCTGACGGCACGCCGACAAACGCGATTTACGGGTTCATGCAATACCTGTTTGATGCGGTGAACCAATTCCAGCCAACCCATGTAGCTTGCTGCTGGGATATGGGAAGCAAGACGTTCCGCACGGAGATGTATTCCAATTATAAAGCAAACCGGCCGGAAGCCCCGGACGATTTGATCCCGCAATTTTCGCTTGTAAAAGATATTGTAGCCGCTCTTGGCATTCCGAACATTGGTATTGAAGGTTACGAAGCCGACGATTGTATCGGGACCGTCTCGAAGCAGCTTAGCCAGATGGCGCATGTGTACATCCTGACAGGCGACCAGGATATGCTTCAGCTGGTAGAAGAACGCATTCACGTTGTCATTATGAAAAAAGGCAGAGGCAATTATGCGGTCTATGATCTGGATTTCCTTAAAGAAGATAAAGGCGTCCATCCTTTCCAAATTATCGAGATGAAGGGATTAACCGGTGACACAAGCGATAACTATCCGGGTGTTAAAGGGATCGGCGAGAAAACAGCCCTAAAGCTTCTTCAAGAGTTTGAATCGATCGACGGCATTTTAGGCAATCTGGACTCTCTGTCCAAAAGCATTAAGGCAAAGATTGAGGCAGATCTCGATATGCTGCATCTGTCCCGCACCCTTGCACGGATTAATATTGAAGTACCGGTAGCATGCAGCTTGGAAGAATGCGTATGGAGCGTTCCGGCCGAAGCCGAAATCGTTTTTGAAAAATATCGTTTGGCCTCATTATTAAAAATAATCGTTTAACATGAAGGCAGCTGTGCCAAGCACAGCTGTCTTTATTTTTTACCAAAAAATACTAAGTTTTCGTCTTGGAGACAGGAAACTGGAAGGAAATGTCGAACTGGTAGTCAGGACCTATTTTCGCTAAAAATAAGCAACCTCTCATGTTAGCATTGCCCTTTGGTGATAACAGGGCAGCAGTGCGGCTTGAGAGGGTTTTTGGCGCGAAATCCGGCGGACATGCGAGCATTAAAAGGGAGACGAACGGTACGGGGTCAAGGGTCATCTGAACAACTAAGGAGGCGGATTATGAAAGGTGTTTTACGAAAAATAGGGATGGCGGTTATGTCAGTGCTGCTGGCATTGATCGTATTCAGACTGCTGCCCGCGCAAACGGGTTATGCGGCAGCTCTGGCCCCCATTCCGGCAAGCGTGGATTATTTCCACGATAATTCCGGTTATTATTTTAATGGGGATGATTCCGTAGGTCCTGGATATAACTGGATTGGAACTTATTTTGATTCCGCGTATGGCAACTCTGTAACGGTTATGCAATTTGATCTGAGTTCTATACCAGTCAACGACACCGTATCGAGTGCAATACTAAAGCTGTATGTGCCGTATATAGACTACGACCATACAGACATAACCCCACTATTTGTAAATGTCTACGGGTCTAATGACGACGTTGTATCGGAATCTTCGCAAAAGATCCCCACCAAAGACGTTACCATTATTAATGGACAGACCGGCATTGCGCAAAATCAGTTTTTGTTGCTTGATCTTACTTCCTATATTAAAACCCAGGCTACGGGTGACAGAAAAGCAACCCTTGTGCTGACAAGCAAGGACACGCCGGGAAAAAGCAATCAGTTCGCGATTAATTCCAACAATGCGCCTTCCAATAAACCAGCGCTGGAAGTGACCACCGCAACAAACGCAAAAGTACTGTCGGTGGCTGCTCCGCCGAATGGAACATACACAGCCGGACAAAGCCTGGACTTTACGGTGAATTTTGACCGAATCGTCAACGTAACGGGGTCGCCTTCCATCTCTCTGACGATTGGTTCGACCGTTGTACAGGCAACCTATGCATCAGGTACCGGCACTACCGCTATTACCTTCCGCTACACGGTAACAAGCGGACAGCTTGATGCGGATGGCGTATCCTTAGGAGGCTCGATCAGCCTCAATGGCGGCACCATTAAAAATGCCAGTAATGAAGACAGTATTCTTACCCTCAATAATATTGGCTCTTTAACCAATGTAAAAGTTGACGCCGCAGCTCCAACGGTAGCCTCAGTAGGTGTGCCGGCTAACGCGACTTACGGCAGCGGGCAAAGCCTCGCATTTACGGTCAATTTCAATGAACCCGTAAACGTAGCGGGGGGAGCGCCTAGCCTTGGCCTTACTATCGGTTCAACAAACGTACAAGCCAATTATTCAAGCGGTTCGGGAACAAGCTCGCTTGCTTTCCGTTACGATTTGCAAGACGGGCAATCGGATGCCGACGGAATTACTTTAAATACGCTGGCCCTCAATGGAGCCACCATTAAAGATCCGGCTGGCAATGCGGCAACTTTGACTCTCAACAGTGTTGGCAGCACGGCAGGCGTAAAAGTAGATGCCGTGGCGCCAACCGTCAGTTCGGTAGATCTGCCTGCTGGCGGTTCGTATAAGACGGGCGATCAGCTTAACTTCACGGTCCGTTACGCCGAGAACGTAAATGTAGCGGGCAGTCCTTATTTGCCGGTTATAATCGGTACATCTTCGAAGCCAGCAATCTATGTATCCGGATCGGGAACCCAAAATCTTTCTTTCCGCTACACGATCCAAGCGGGCGATCTTGATACCGACGGGGTTCAGCCAGGGGCAAATCTGGTGTTGAACGGGGGAACCGTTCGGGATGCGGCAAACAATAACGCAAATCTCGCTCTCTCCGGCATCAGCGCCAATATCGTATGGATAGACGCGATTGCCCCAACAGTCAGCAGTGTAACCGTGCCTGCTAATAAAACTTATCTCGCCGGGCAAGATCTCGAATTCACGGTTCAGTACGATGAGCTGGTAGCGGTAACGGGAACGCCTTATTTGCCGTTAACGATCGGCAGCAAGACCGTTCAAGCAGCCTATGTATCCGGATCGGGAACGCAAAACCTTCTTTTCCGCTACACCGTTCAAGCTGGGGATCTTGATGCCGACGGAATTGCCGTTGCGTCCGGCTTGAACTTAAACGGCGGTACCGTAAGAGACGCCGCCACGAATGTTGCGAATCTAGCTTTAAACCATGTAGGCAGTACGGCTGCGGTGTTGGTGGACGCGACAGCCCCAACCGTTAGCAGCGTTGATGTGCCAATGAGCCAGACCTACGGGCCAGAGGCTAATCTGGACTTTAGGGTTCATTTTAGCAAAAAGGTGGTCATTGCGGGCGGAACACCCTCAATTCCTCTAACGATTGGCTCCTCCACGGTGCAGGCACAATATTTGTCCGGAACGGGTACGGATACGATTGTATTCAGCTACGCCGTGCAAGCTGGCGACAATGATAATAACGGCATTGAAGTAGGAAGCTCTATTTCTTTGAATGGCAGTACGATAAAGGATGAATCGGATAATAATGCCGTTTTGACCTTGGCTGGCGTTGGCGGTACGACAGCCGTCCTGGTTGATACGGCTGCACCGGCGGTTACGAGCGTAGCTATACCTGCGGATAACAGCTACAAATCAGGTGCCACTCTGGAATTTATTGTCCATTATTCGGAGAACGTTGAGGTTACCGGAACGCCAACCTTGCCAATCGCCATTGGTTCTTCCTCGGTTCAAGCCGAATATGTATCCGGAACGGGGACTAGCGCTCTTTTATTCCGGTATACGGTGCTGAGCGGGCAAGAAGATCAGGATGGCATCGAGGTTGGCAGTGCGCTGGCACTTAGCGGAGGAACGTTAAAGGATGCGGCAGGCAATGCGGCAAACTTGACCTTGAATGGTGTTGGCGATACCAGCCAAGTACTGGTCGATGCCGTGGCACCTTCCGTTGCAAGTATCGATGTGCCTGCGGCGGGCTTTTACAAATCGGGCAGCAGCTTAAACCTTACGATTCACTATGATGAAAAAGTGACTGTATCCGGGACGCCTTATATCACGATAACGATCGGAAGCGCTGCGGTTCATGCCGTTTATGCTTCCGGATCAGGCACTAAGGATATTACGTTTACTTATTCCGTTCAGACGGGAGACGAGGACACAGACGGCATTGAATTAGATGCGGTTGTTTTAAACGGCGGATCGCTAAACGATGCAGCGGGCAATACGGCTAGCTTATCGCTTACCGCTGCGGGAAGCACCAACGGGGTTTTGGTCGATACGGCGGCCCCAACTGTTGCCAATGTAGAGGTACCGGATTCCGGTATTTACAAAGCAGGGGACATGCTGAGGTTTACCGTTCATTATAAGGAAAAGGTTACGGTAACCGGCGGAACGCCTTTCTTGCCTCTAACGATTGGCTCAGCATCCTTCCATGCCGTTTATGTGTCTGGTTCGGGCACGGACTCTCTCCTGTTCGAGTATGAAGTGCAAGCAGGAGATAATGACGCGGACGGCATTGAAGCAGGCAGCTCTCTTGATTTAAACGGAGCTATTCTTCAGGATGCGGCAGGCAACGCGGCTGTTCTGACCTTAACAGCAGGGGGGACTGGCGGAGTGAAGGTGGATACCGCATCTCCTGCCGTCAACAGCGTTCAAGTGCCTGGCAACGGTTATTACAATGAAGGTTCGACTTTAAGCTTTACGGTTCACTACAGTGAACAAGTAACGGTTACCGGGTCGCCAACCCTTCCTATTACGATTGGTTCTTCTGCCGTTCAAGCGGCATATGCAACGGGAACGGGTACGGATTCTTTAGTGTTCAGCTATACCGTTCTATCGGGCCAGTTGGATTTGGACGGGATCTCTATAGGCAGCTCCCTGAACTTGAACAGCGGGGCTGTGAAAGATACGGCAGGAAATGGAGCAGGTCTGACGCTGGTTTCCGTAGGCAGCACAAGCGGTGTCCTCGTGGATGCAATTGCTCCTGCAATTGAACTAGTAGACCTGCCTGCGGATGATACGTATGTTGCAGGAGAACAGCTGGACTTCACGCTTCATTATGACGAGGCGATTGCCGTTACCGGAACGCCATCCATTTCGATTACTCTTGGCTCGACTGCTGTACAAGCCCAATACGTCTCAGGTACGGGAACAAAAGCGTTGCTGTTCCGCTACGCCGTGCAAAACGGTGACATGGATGCAAATGGCATCGAAGTTGGAGCCCTGAATCTGAACGGCGGAACACTGAAGGATGCAACAGGCAACAACGCGGCTGCCGTTCTTACCGGCCTGGGCAGCACGGCTGCGGTGAAAGTAGACGCGGTGTCCCCGGCTGCAACAAGTATTGATGTACCTGCTGACGCTACGTACAAAGCAGGAGAAGCCTTAACCTTCGCGGTTCATTACGACGAAGCGGTTAACGTAACCGGCGGAACGCCATATTTATCAATAACAATTGGTTCCGCTCCAGTCCAGGCCTTGTACGTGTCGGGCACCGGAACCAATGAATTGGTATTCCGCTATATGGTGGCGGCAGGACAGGAGGATACCGACGGTATCGAGATAAGCAGCTCGGTAAATCTGAATGGCGCTGCCATTAATGATGCCGCTGGGAATGCGGCTGGTCTTGCTCTAACTGGCGCAGGCAACATTAGCGCAGTGCGAGTGGATGCAAACGTACCGAAGGTTACCAGCGTTAGTGTCCCGGTGAGCGGAATATATAAAGAAGGAGACCAGCTGGATTTCACGGTTAACTTCAATGAGAATGTAACGGTTAGCGGGGGAACGCCGTTTTTGACCATTACGATCGGTACAACTGAAGTACAAGCCCAATATGCGTGGGGTACGGGGACCAACGCTTTGCAGTTCCGTTACACCGTGCAAGCCCGGGACCTTGATGCCGATGGCATCACGCTAGGCAGTGCAATTGGACTGGGCGGAAGCGCGATGAAGGACGCAGCCGGCAATGCGGCGGATCTAACGCTGATTTCGGCAGGAAGCACAAGCTTTGTCTTCATCGATGCAATTGCTCCATCGATTGACCATGTAGACTTACCGGCAGATGATACCTATGTTGCAGGAGACCAGCTGGACTTCACGCTTCATTATGACGAGGCGGTAGCCGTTACCGGAACGCCATCCATTTCGATCACTCTTGGTTCGACTGCTGTACAAGCTCAGTATGTTTCGGGATCGGGAACAAAGGAGCTGCTGTTCCGTTACACGGTTCAAACGGGTGATAACGATTTGAACGGCATTGAAGTAGGAGCCCTAAATCTCAACGGTGGAAAACTGAAGGATGCAACGGGCAATAACGCGGCAAGCGTCCTTAGCGGCTTAGGCAGCACCGCTTCGGTGAAGGTAGATGCCGTTGCGCCAACCATCACCCAGGTGGGTGTTCCAGCAAGCGGATCTTACAAAGCAGGAGCAAATCTGCCATTCATTATTCGTTACAGCGAAAGCGTGAATGTAACCGGAGGAACGCCAAAACTGGACGTAACCCTTGACGGGAAAACGGTTCAAGCGGAGTATGTATCAGGCTCGGGCACCAGTGCGCTCGTATACCGCTATGAAGTACAAGCAGGCGATACGGATTCGGATGGCATAGAGCTGGCGGCAGGCATCTCCTTGAATGGCGCTGCAATAGCTGACCAGGCAGGCAATGCGGCCGTTCTTACTCTTGCGGGTACAGGCGATACAGGCGGTGTATGGATTGACACAACAGCGCCGGTTGTAAGCCTGGTCAGCGTTCCTGTTGACGGAACGTATCATGCGGGGGCTGATCTGGTTTTTCTTGTTCAAATTAGTGAACCTGTTACTCTTGATGTAACAAACGGAACTCCTTACATTCAAGTACAAATCGGATCTTCCGTTGTGAAGGCTGAATACCTTGGAAATGCATCATCAAGCGTGCTTAAGTTCCTTTACACGGTACGTCTGGAAGACCAAGATTCGGATGGGATCAGCATTGATTCCGGCGCATTGGCCCTTAACGGGGCGGTTATCAAGGATGCTGCGGGCAACGTTCTCCTTGCAACGCTTGATAATATCGCTCCTACTCAGAACGTCAAAGTAAGCAACAACTTCTCCATTACACTAAGCGAGACAGGCTGGACGAAAAACGATGTAACGGTGACGGTCTCAACCGACCCGGGCAACACGGTTGAGTATAAGCTTGGCGACGCTGGAACATGGACAAGCTATACCGCTCCTGTCGTTATAGCTCAGGAAGGACTGACGACTTTTAGTGCGAGAGTTATCGATCCTGCGAATCATACAAGCGAAGTCAAGTCCGTTGAAGTAAAGGTTGATAAGACGGCTCCGGTGATCGTGCTTAATGGCAATGATACGGTTAATGTCTACATCGGGAATACCTATACGGAGCAAGGAGCCAAGGTTCAGGATGCGAATCCAGCAGCTCCTACGGCAACTGTTACAGGAACGGTCGATACCGCAACGACTGGTACGTACACCCTGCATTATAACGCGGTCGATCTCGCAGGCAATCAAGCCGTAGAAGTCATACGTACGGTTAAAGTAGTTAATAAGCCAGTCAGCAACACGAATGTGCGCCAAGTAACGGTTGAAATTGGCGACCCGGATCACCCGCAAGTAGTCGTTCAAATTGATATTGTTCGGGAAGTTATCGGCGGCAAGAAAGTGGATATCGTTATTATGAACGAGGACAAGATCAAACAAGCGGTTGAAAGCGCCATTGGAGCACATCAAGGAGAAGTAAGAATTATTGTGGATGATATTCCGGGCGATCCTGCAGATCTGGTGAAAGTGAAGCTGACGGTCAATTCCATCAAATATCTGCTCGACAGCTCGATTCAGGTCGAGATTCAAACGGAAAACGCAACGCTTCATCTGTCGACCGAGGCATTGGGTGCAATGAAAGGCAGCCAGGAATTCTTCTTTGATATCGTGCCGATTCGGAAGAAGGATGAGCAGGATGCGGTAAAAGACAGGACGGTTAACGCTGAAGCTATCCGCAAAATCGTGAAATCCGGTCATGTAAGCATCATAGGCATGCCAATGAAGATTGAGACGAATATTCCAAAAGTGGCGGTTCAAGTTACTTTCCCGCTTGATTCCAGCGTAATTCCAAGCGATTTGAATCAAAGAAAGCTGTTCCTCGCCAGCCTTGGCGTATATATCGAGCACTCGGATGGCGACAAGGTATTCCAGCGCGGTAAAATTGTCTATAACGACAAAGGTTATCCGGTTGGCATCCAAATAGAAGTGAACAAGTTCAGTACGTTTACGGTTGTTTCCGCAGAAGGGGCAGGCGTTCACCATGACGCGTATATGACGGGTTATTCCGATGGCACCTTCCGTCCTAATCAGTCTGTGACAAGAGCGGAAATGAGCACGATGCTGTATCGTCTTTTATCCGGAACTCTTCCGGGCAAAGGCTCCGTTACCGCCTTTAAAGACGTATCCAGTACCTTCTGGGCTTCCGAAGCAATCCGGTGGGGTCAGCAGGTTGGTATTCTGAACGGTTATCCGGATCATAGCTTTAAGCCTAACGCGACGATTACGCGTGCGGAAATGTCGGCGATTATTGCCAAATGGCTGCAGCTGGATCCTGCTGCTGCCAATCCGGCGTTCCGCGATGTGAAAGGGCACTGGGCTTCCGTCCAGATTGCTGCTGTAGCAAAGCTGGGCTACATGACCGGCTATTCCGACGGCACGTTCCGTCCTGACCAGCCATTAACGCGTGCCGAAGCCGTTGTCATTATTAACCGTATTCTTGACCGCGGCCCGTTGACCGGCGTAACAACGGCTTCCTGGAAGGATGTACCGATTTCGTTCTGGGCCTTCGGAGCTATCGAAGAAGCATCAAGATCCCACGATGCGGCAAGAGATTCCAACGGGAAAGAAGCTTATATTCCGGAATAAATCCATCATTTTATCCGTCCCTGCCCCGTATAGAGCAGGGACGTTTTTTTGATTTCATTTATATTTTTATACATTAATTGACAATATCTAGCTTTTCTATCTATAGTAGAATTGCACTGCTTTTTTTCTAATTTTTACTATTTAAAACATGGGGGTGCGATGCTGGCATTAGAATTTGCTTGTCCAGAAGACGCTGGTTTTTTGTTTGAGGTTTATGCCGATACAAGGCGCGAAGAGATGGAAGCGTGGGGATGGCCCGCAGAGGAGACAAATGCCTTTCTGCGCATGCAGTTCGAGCTTCAGGCCAGGTCCTATAGGATGCAGTTTCCGGAATCCGTTACTCAGGTCATTATCCATGAAGGGAATAGGGTTGGACGGTTGATAGTGTCCGCCAATGATTCTATTCATCTCATTGATATTTCTTTGCTGACTGCTTACCGGAACAAAGGAATAGGGACAGCGGTTATAACAAGCTTGCAGCAAGGAGCGGGACTACCGATTAAGCTAAGCGTACTGGAGCATAATCCGGCAAAGCGGTTGTACGAAAGACTTGGCTTCAAGGCTATAGGAGAGGCATCTCTGTATATCTCTATGTCCTGGCAGCCAAATATGAGAGAGGGGAAACGATTATGAGCGAGCAATATCTTGGAGAAATTCGCATGTTCGGCGGCAATTTTGCCCCGGAAGGCTGGGCTTTCTGCAATGGACAGCTATTGTCTATCAGCCAAAATGATGCATTATACACCCTGCTTGGCACAACTTATGGCGGGGACGGCGTGAATACCTTCGCGCTCCCGGATCTTCAGGGAAGGTTACCCGTACATACGGGACGCAGCAGTGCGTCAGGCAAAACGTATACGCTTGGCGAAAAAGCGGGTTCGGAGTCCGTCACGCTGATTATGAATCAGCT
This sequence comes from Paenibacillus glycanilyticus, assembly GCF_023715145.1. Classification (GTDB taxonomy): domain Bacteria; phylum Bacillota; class Bacilli; order Paenibacillales; family Paenibacillaceae; genus Pristimantibacillus; species Pristimantibacillus glycanilyticus_A. The sequence continues at coordinate 369,764 of NZ_JAMBNP010000005.1, forward strand.
TCCTGCTCATTCTCATGCAGCTTATAGCTCAAGCCTTGCAGGAACAACCAGCAGTCCCGAGAATGCGTTCTGGGCTGCCAGTGATAAAAGTCTTTATTCCGATGCAGCCTCTAACGCTACGTTAAATGCTGCAGCTATTGGAGTAACCGGGGGCAGTCAGCCCCATGACAACATGATGCCTTATACAGCTATTTCGTTTATTATTTCGCTGACCGGCGTCTATCCGTCTCAATCCTAGTCAAAGAACAAGGAGGAAATATAATGTCAGAACCATTTCTTGGTGAAGTAAGACAATTTCCGTTTAACTTTGCACCAAAAGGCTGGGCATCATGCAACGGCCAGCTGCTGTCCATTGCGCAGAATCAAGCTTTATTCTCGATTTTGGGTACAACCTATGGCGGTAACGGCACTACGAATTTTGCCCTTCCTAACCTGATGGGCCGGGTTCCCGTTCATGCCGGACAAGGCGTTGCGTTAGGGCAAACGGCGGGGGAGGAATCCCATACGCTGACGATCAACGAGATTCCTCAACATAATCATTTGGCTAAAGCAGGCTCGGATGCAGCGGGTTCGGGTCCTGACGGGAAGACCTGGGGCACCTCGACCAGCATTACGCCATTTGCTTCGCAGTCCAATACGATCATGTCTCCAAATGCTATTGCGCCTGCTGGCGGGAGCCAGCCGCATAGCAATATGCAGCCATATTTGGTCATCAATTTCTGTATTGCAATACAAGGAATATACCCGTCCAGAGATTAGGAGAGAGGGCTGAAGAATATGTATCCATATATCGGCGAAATTCGGATGTTTACAGGTAATTTTGCACCAAGAGGCTGGGCGCTCTGTAATGGACAAATTTTGCCCATCTCCCAAAACACGGCTTTGTTTTCATTGCTTGGCACAACGTACGGAGGAGATGGCCGTGTGACCTTTGCTTTGCCGAATCTTCAAGGACGCGCGCCTATGCATTGGGGGCAAGGACCGGGACTTACGCCTAGAGATTTAGGCGAGACGAGCGGAGAAGCAAGTGTAACCCTGCTCCAAACCGAAATTCCCTCGCACAACCATCTGGCAAATGCGCAAACCGTTTCTAACAAAACGGATGCACAAAATGACATTTGGGCCATGTCTGGCGCACCCGGCAGGGGTGGAATCCAATATTATTCGGATAAAACGGATGTTACTCTCAATCCGATGGCGGTTGGTTTAACGGGCGGCTCTCAGCCTCATAACAATACGCAGCCTTTCCAGTCACTTAATTTCATCATCTCGCTTGAAGGTGTTTTTCCTCCACGGTCTTAATGACAAAACCCCGGCCAATCCAATGGGCCGGGGTTTTGTTCATTTAATTATGGTTCATCCATTGCGTCAGGGAGAGCGCCGTAATCATCGTCACCCGGATAATCTCGTCCCAGATCCTCGTGCAGGGAGCGGTTCTCGTAGCCGTATGGCTTGGAAGAACGCTGATCGATACGCCACGGGCCGCTTTTTCCAGTTGGCCCCGTAATGCTTGAGCCGTAGGAACCGTCCGGAAATTCCTCATGCGAGAGATCATTCCGTTGCGATTCCACCGTTGATAAATCCGTATATTCTCTGCGGTCTTCATTGCTAAACCGATCCATCCGATATCTCCTCCTGAAATGGCGTAAGTTTGCTTTTGCCCTCTCAGTGTACCCCTGATTAATCGGTAAAATTCACCGTTCCTACTACAAAATATAAAAATTGGGCAAGCTCGGCGGCTTCTTCCTCTGACAGCTTAAATGTGTATTCCAGGTAACCTTCCTCTTCCAGGTCATCAGGTCCAATAATGGCGGTACGTCCGGCTTGAAGGTCGGTAATCAGCTTCTTGCCGTAGAACCTTGCCGTCGTCATGACAGCAAGATCAAATCGTTTCATGCTGGGCGTAATGAAGGTCACAAATCGGGTCGATGTATCTTCGGTGGTATCGGACATAAAATCATAATCAGGCAGCAGCATCGTAAAGCCTCCACTATTCGTTTCCACACATTATACAATAAGAAAACGCTTGTAAGAAAGGGACGGTTATGATAGCATTAAAACTAATCGAATGAACGGACGTGAGGAAGCACCTCTCTTGCATATTGCAGGAGGGGTGCTTTTTTTTTGCGTCTTTTTATTCGCGTGATTACCTAATTTGATAAAGGAGTGAAGCGTGTATGCAAATCGTTTTTTTGAACACATTCGAAAAGCCTGCAGAAGACGGCACCATTGTTACGGGGAAGTTATCCATCTGTGAGAGAGACGGAATATGGGCTGTCTTATGGTCGGAGGGAGCGGATGAGGCGGTCAGCTGGTTTGAAGGCACCTCCTGGGAGGAGATGCTGATCGGATTCCGTCATGGCGTGGCGGTGAAGATGGGAGAGGGCTACACGCCCGTTGTAGACGGTATGCTGGAGGAAAAACGCGGCGGAGCGGGCAGCCTGCTGTCCATGCTGCAGTGCTACGGCGAGCTTCACGCAAAGCAGGAGCTGTTCGAAGCGCTTCGGGAATGGCGGCGCAAAAGGGCCGTATCGGAGAAACGCTCGGCTTACCTGATCGCAACCAACCGGATGTTATGGATGATCAGCGCTTTTGTCCCGTACACGACGGAGGAATTGCTGCAAATTCCGGGCTGGGGCGAGCAGAAGCATGCTGCCTATGGACAGGAGCTGCTCGAAATTACCGTACAGCACAACCGGGAGACCGGCTTCCCTCTCAAATGGGTGGCCGAGAAGCTGGAGCCTTCTGCTTATACACAATGGATGTATAAGCAGAAGGAAACGCGATACAAGAATGATATGATCAGGCAGCAGCAGAAGAAGCGGATATTGAGCTTTGTGTTGGATGGCGGTTCGATGGATCAGCTGCAGTCGGAGCTGGAGCTGCCCCGCAGGGAGATTATGGACCGGATCGAGCAGCTTGAGACGGAGGGCTACGACTTTGAACCGCTGATCGCCAGAGAGCTGGCCGATATGCCGGATTCGGAGCGAGAATTGATCTGGGAGACGTTCACCCAGGCTGGAGACCGCTATTTGAAGCCTGTGCTGCAGCGTGTATATGGGGAAGACAGCGTGAAGGAAAAACAAATGGATGTGCTGTACGAACGGCTCCGCCTTGTTCGCCTCCACTACCGCAAATCGGCGAAACAGCAAGCAATGTAATCCGATTGAATAAGCAAAGGAAGCACCCTGTCAGGGTGCTTCCTTTATGCCTCCGTCTGGCCAGACAGGTTCCGCGTACCGGATTATTGCGCCGGAATCACAAGGCAACCCGGTTTCGTAGGACAGATTGCCAATCCGCTCCGCCGCTGATTCACGCAGCTTGGAATCGTCATTGCCGCTTCTCAAATAAGCAAGGACGGCTGGAATGACAACCAGCGCATCCTCCATTGCCCGGTCCCAAAGTGTCCAGGCCGTCTCATTACGGATAATCGTTTTGTCCGAAGGATCAATCCAGGGATGGCCGGTTTCATTTAATACATCGTAAGGAACGTTCTTCCGAAAGACAAAAGGCTCGATCTGGCCGAAGGTCACGGATCGCTTGATAGCGGCAGGATCATGGAACAGCCGCTGAGCCCGGATCATATCCCGAATTGCCTCCTTCCAATCTTCCCTGCGAATTGCAGGCGCGAACTCGGAGTAGAAGCTCTCCGTGATCGTCTGGAAAGCCTGAACGACAGCCTCCGGCAGCCTTTCTCTCACATCGATTCTGCGCCAGACCGGTGTCTTCCAGGTTTCAATCCCCCATAACCGCCTCGCAACCAAAGTATCCATCATCACCTCATAACGCTGATGATCCCATTTGCGGAAGCCGGATCTGCTGAATACTAGCGGATGCATATGCCGGTCTAGCACATGATGGAGAACAAAACCAAGCGAATAGACAATGGCAGGATCGGGATGCTCCGCATCTGCCGAGCGTCCGAGAACCGAATCCAACAGCTTCATGATGACGGGGCCGCATTCCCGGTTATGCATTTCGGTGCCAAGCTGGAGCATAGGCGATTTGCCCTGCCAAGGCAGAAAGCGATGATAGAACAGGAAATCGGGTCCCTGACACCCCATATTGAATAGCCGTCGATCGGATTCAGAGGAAATCAGCCCGGATTCCTGCAGGTGATCAAGTACTTTTTGGCCAAAAATAAGATGGGTCCACACGTTGGGCATGGAAGAAAACCTCCGGATATTGTCAAAATTAGTATGATAAAGTGACCATTTACATAGGACTTAAGTTTCATTAATGAGAATATTAGTATACTTGTCCTACATATTTCAGTATAATGGAAAACAGAATAGACTACGTGCGAATTTTGTCGAAAAGGAGCGTTCCCGCTAATGAAGGCAGAATACATTAATCCGTTTCTTGAAGCCGCAACGATCGTTATTGAACAGGTGATCCAAATTCGGCCTTCCACCGGAAAGCTGGGCCTAAAGAAAATCGAATTGGTAGAAAATCATATTTGGATTCAAATTGGGATTAACGGGCAAATGAATGGCGATATTGTATTCGGGCTGAGTGAGCAGGTGGCTCTGAAGATGGTCTCTGCCATGATGGGCGGATTTATGATCTCCGAGATAGATGAGATCGGCCGCAGCGCAATATCGGAGCTTGGTAATATGATTAGCGGTAACGCGAGTACCATGCTGTACAATCAGGGCGTTCATATAGATATTACGCCTCCAAGAATTATTCAGTCGGCAAGCGCTGAAGGCTTATCTGCCGGACAGGCATTATCCGTGCCGCTAATTATGGACGGCATCGGTGAATTTGATATTCAGGTCCTAGTCGCATCGTAACATAGAAGCAGGCTCCTTCGGGAGCTTTTTTTTTTTGCTAATCCATGACTGATCAAGTACACTGAAGAGATAGAGAATGAGAGATGCGGATGCAGGTGATGATGAGTGTTAAAGGGTAAAATTATCCTTATTTCCGGAGCTTCCAGCGGGATAGGGGCGGTCACGGCAAAGCAGCTCGCAAAGCTTGGAGCGGTCCCGATTCTAACCGGACGCAATCTGGAGCGGCTGCGCAAGCACGCGGCCGGCATCGGAGCCGCTTGTCCGATGTACCAGATGGATGTGACGGATATGAAGCAGGTCCAGCAGACCGTAGATGCCATTATCGCAAAGTACGGCAGAATCGATGTTCTGCTCAACAATGCGGGCTTTGGCAAATTCGAAACCTTTCTGGAAGCAAAGGTAGAGAGCTTCGAGCAGATGATGGATACCAACTATATGGGGGTTGTCCGTTGCACCAAGGCCGTCTTGCCTTACATGCTGAAGCAGGGAAGCGGACATATTGTTAATATCGCTTCCATGGCGGGTAAGATCGGCTCCTCGAAGTCTACCGGCTATTCGGCAACCAAGCATGCGGTGCTTGGCTTTACCAATTCGCTGCGCATGGAGCTCAGAGGTACAGGAATTATGATATCGGCCGTTAATCCGGGCCCGATCCGTACCGAATTCTTTGATGTTGCCGATCCTTCGGGCACCTACGTGAAGAACGTCAATTGGTTTATGATGAAGCCCGAGTATGTGGCAGGTCAAATCATTAAAGTTATCGAACGCCGCAAAGCCGAGGTGGATCTGCCAAAGACCGCGGCTGTCGGCATTAAGCTGTATCAGCTGTTCCCGCGAATCGCCGACCGCGTATTCGGCGGCTGGTTTAATCGAAAATAGCGGTGAAATAAGAGAGGAACGTATATGAGTCAGAAAACATGGAATGAACTAGGCGTTACAAATGCACTAAGCGAAAAGCTTGAGTCGAATAACATAAAGGTACCTTCGGCCATTCAGGCTGACGCGATCCCGACTTTATTGGAAGGACGGGATGTATCTGCACGCTCGCAGACGGGCTCCGGCAAAACGCTTGCGTATTTGCTGCCGATGCTGCAGCAGCTGAATGCATCCTCTGGTGCCATTCAAGCGATTATTCTGGCGCCGACACAAGAGCTTGCCATGCAAATTGTGCGTGTGGCGGACAGTTATGCAGAGCCGCTTGGACTACGCGTTCAGCAGCTGATTGGCGGTGCGGCCATGAAGCGCCAGATCGAGAAGCTGAAGCTGCGTCCGCAGATCGTGATTGGTACACCTGGGCGTATACACGAGCTGCTTAAGCTGCGCAAGCTGAAGCTGAGTGAGGTTCGTCATATCGTTATTGATGAAGCGGATCAGGTATTTGAGCTGGGTTCAACACGCGAAGTAGAAACGATTTTGTTTGCCATGAGCCAAGAACGCCAGATGGCGTTCTTCTCCGCGACCTATCCCGATGTCATGTCTCGCTTTGAGAAACGCTGGATGAAGGATCCCGTTCGCATTCAAATTGCGCCGGAGCAGCGGGTGTCGGAGACGATCAATAACTTTTATGTCGTATGCGATAAACGGGACAAGCCGGATGTCGCAAGACGAATTGTCCGCATGCTGAAGCCCGAATCGGTGCTTCTGTTCCTGAACATAACCGAGAATATTGCGAACTGGGAAGCAAAGCTGAGTTATGAGGGCTTTACCGTTGAGACCTTGTACGGGGATTCGGATAAACAGCGCCGTGCTGCCACGCTGCAAAGGTTCCGTGAAGGAAAAATCCAGCTTCTTCTGGCGACGGATGTAGCAGCCAGAGGTCTCGATATTGAAGGTCTGCCGCTCGTGATTAATCTGGAGCCGCCAATTGACGCGGATCACTACGTTCACCGTGCCGGCCGTACCGGACGAATGGGCCGGACAGGGACCGTTGTGTCGCTTATTACACCGCAAGAGCGGTTCATCATGGACAAATTCCGCAAGTCGCTTCATATCGAGCTGCCCGAGAAGGCGATGTACAAGGGTGATTTTGTTGCGCCAAGCGAGCTGCCTGAAAAGGTAACGTCGCGGCCGGCTCCACGCAGAGCTGCCGAGCAGCAGGAAGCAAGCTCCCGTTCATTCGCGGCACCGCAGAACAGCAAAGAGTGGGAAGCGCTTCTGAAGGAACCAAAAAAGCCGAAGAAAGAAAATGCAGCGAAGCCTGAGGGCGCTGCCCCGGCGCCACGACCGAAGCAGCCTGCGACCAAGCAGGAACGGCTTCGCGACAAGAAAGACAAGGGCGCTCCGAAATGGCTGAAGGCCAAACGCGAGAATAAGGAAAACCAATAAAAAGAATTTTTTTTATAAGCCACCCTCCCAAAACTTTAGACCTTCGACGAAACGTATAGGCGAAGGTACAAACGGAACATATTTCCGTAAACAAGTTTAAGGGAGAGTGGCTTTTTATGACGAAGCGTACGGTATGGAAAAAAACGGTGATTTCATCGCTTGCAGTTATGATGCTTGCTGGTGGTGCATCCTCGGCATTCGCAAACGGTGACGGCGGAAGAAAAGGCGACGATCGTGACGACAAGAAGCAAGAAAAAGAAGTAAAAGTGAACTGGAAATTCAAAGATGAAGACGATATGAAATGGGCGATGGAATATATTATGCGCCTTGCATCGAAGGGCGTATTTACAGGTTATGAGGACGGTACGTTCAAACCGCACCAAAAAATTTCCCGTATCGAGACACTTGTTGCGGCTGTTCGCCTGATGGGCCTTCGCGAACAAGCGGAATCCACGGAAGAAATGAGCACGAAGCTTAACTTCAAGGATGCAGACCTGCTCGCGAAAAAATATCCTTGGGCAGTTGGTTATGTGGCAGTAGCGGTTGAGAACGATCTGTTCTCCGAAACGGAAACTGCGGTAAATCCGCAGGCAAATGCAACTCGTCTGTGGGCGGCAACGATTCTCGTTAAAGCGCTTAAATTGGAAGATGAGGCGAAGGCTCTCAATAATACACAACTGGACTTCAAGGATGCGAAGAACATTCCTGCAGGTTCTGTCGGTTATGTTGCGCTTGCTATCAAGAAAGGCATTATTACAGGTTACAACGATAATACATTCCGTCCGAACCAGCCGGTATCCCGTGCAGAGCTTGCAGCCCTGCTTGACCGCACAGATTCCGAAATTCCGGATAACGATGGACAAGCCATTACAGGCAAGCTGAAAGCCGTGGCTTCGAACGGTCAAATCACGATTACGCAATCAAACGGTACGGACTTGACGCTTGGCCTGGACTCCAGTGTCTTTATTTTCAGAGACGACAAGAAAGTAGCGGTTAGCGCGCTGAAAGCCGGCGATGAGCTTCTTGTCCGCACTTATCAAAACAAAGTGGTATTTATCGAAGTTACGAAAAAAGTAGTCGACGAATCCAAAGTATTTGACGTAACGGGCAAAATTAACACGATCACTTATAATTCAAACGGCAAGCTGTCCACGATCTCCATCTCGAAGCCAGATGGCAATCAAACGACAGTAACGATCTATAACGTTGCGGACAACGTTCTTATTGCCGGCGACCGCGATGATCTCGTAATGGGTCATGAAGTCAGAGTTCAAGGCAAAGATGGCGTTATTGCAGGAATCACTATTATTTAATAGAAGCAAAGTGGCAGGCATTCTCTTCCGGGTGGAAGGGATGCCTGTTTTTTTTGATATTAACGCCGTAATTCGGTATGCTGGTAAGAGATTGTTTATCTTGTAACTGTAGGTGACGGAACATGAGTGAACCCATTTTGCAGGTTGCCGGTTTGACCGGCGGTTACAGCCCGCGTCGTCCCGTGCTTCATGACGTGACGTTCGAGGTTCGGGCTGGAGAAATGGTAGGGTTAATAGGTTTGAACGGTGCGGGCAAAAGCACAACAATCAAGCATGTGCTGGGCCTAATGAAGCCCCATCAGGGGCAGGTGAAAGTAGACGGCGTTACGCTTGAGGACAATGCGGAGCGGTACCGGTCTGCTTTTGCCTATGTGCCGGAAACGCCGGTGCTGTTCGATGAGCTGACGGTAGAAGAGCATTTGCGCTTGACGGGAATGGCTTATAATGTGGCGGAGAAGGAGTTCGGAGAGCGGCAGGAGCAATTGCTCGATGAATTTCAAATGGCGGCCAAACGCAAGGCCTTTGCTTCTCATCTGTCCAAGGGCATGAAGCAGAAGGTTATGATTATGAACGCACTGCTCTCAGAGCCGCCGCTGTATATGATTGATGAACCTTTCCTCGGGTTGGATCCGCTTGGTATCCGTTCTCTGCTGGAACGGCTTGTCGAGGTGAAGAAGCGGGGGTCAGCGATCCTGATGAGCTCTCATATCCTGTCGACGGTGGAAGCTTATTGTGACCGGTTTATTATTTTGCATCAAGGCCGGGTGGCCGCATACGGCACACTGGAAGAGGTATGCCAGGCAGCCGGAATAGAAGCGCGGGGCGGGGCGCTGGAGGATGCCTTCTATAAGCTTGTAACAGAGGGAAGCCAATGAGCGGAGCAGATCGATCCCTAGAGTTTCTATGGCTGAAGAGGTCAAGCGAATTCCGCAAAGAAGTGACCCCTTACTTCGGGTATATGGCACAGAGCGGATTTCCGTTGTTTGTCTCGTTTATTGTTCTGTCTTCGGCGTTTGGTTACATCAAGTTAATCCGGGATTTGCCTAGCGGCTTTCCGATCGCGCTTGTTGGTACCGTTGCGCTGCTCCTCGTTCTTGGCTGGAGTCCGCTTCGATCCTGGTTAATGATGCCGGATCTTGTCTTTCATATGCCTCGGGAGGCGGAGATGGGGAGCTATATGCGAAGATCCTTCCGGCGCTCCGTCATGATGACTTCCTTGCTGGTTATAGCTGTCCTGCTGCTGTACTGGCCGATTTACCGGCAAGGCGAGGGGGAAGCGGGCTTTTGGACTATCCTTGTGTTCGCAGCCATTATGAGGGCAACAAACCTGTGGGGAGCATGGAAGGAACGGAGAATGGCGTGGTCCGGTGTCCGCCGGCTGCTCCGGCTCATGCGGTGGGCAGCAAACGCTCTGGCGCTGGCGGTATTGCTGACAAGCGCAGTTTGGCAGTCGGCTTTGTTCCTGCTGCTCCTTATGGGCTTGTTTAAGTTGCTGTACCGTCTGCCGGACAAGCATTCCTTCCCGTGGGAGCGGTTAATTGAAGAAGAATCCCGTACCCGGAGAAGCTACTATTTATTTTTCGGCTTATTTATTGATGTTCCAACGCTGCCTTCCCGTACGGCTTCCAGGGCTTACCTCGCATGGATTCTCAAATACATTCCGAACCGGCACCGCCTGACTTACGTGTATCTGTATGCGGCATCGCTCGTCCGGACCGAGATTGGCGGAATCGTGCTGAGGCTCACCGTGTTATTTGCGCTCATCGTGTATTGGTTTGCGGAAGACGGCTGGTTGTCAGGCTGGGGAGCCGCCGGGGCATATATTATCCTGCTGCAGCTCGTCGCCGTACAGCTTGGGGGATTAAGGCATGCGCATCGTTACACCGTATGGCGGCATGTCTATCCGCTGCCCGATGCGGAGCGGACGAGCAGTCTTCTCCTTGTAGACCGTTGGTCGCTGGCGGCTGCCGCGTTATTGATGTGGCTCCCGGCTGTCGTTATGCTGCTGGTTCAAGGTCTGATTATTCCGGCATTGTTTGTGCTACTAGCTGCTTATGCGCAAATATGGTTTGTCCGGCCAGGCCGTTTGCGCCACAAGCTGGCGGAGGATGCCGAAGAAGAGTAATAGAACGCACAAAAAAAGCTGTCCTCTGCAAGGACAGCTTTTTCTAATTTAACCGATCAGCTCGGTAACGGCTTTGTAGATGGTATCAAACAGCTCTTCAAGGTTAGGCTCCTCGATGCAGGAGAACGCAACGCGCAGATCGGTCTCGCCAAGCGCAATCGTTCCGATTCCGTATTCGTCGAGAAGACGGGTGCGCACTTCTTCTGCCGATACGCCTTTGAGCTTCAGGCACATGAAGTAGCCGGAGTTAAATGGATAGTAGCTCCATACGTCGCCGTAACGTCCGCTGTCGAGCAGCGATTTTACTTTGTTGGCGCGTTGCTTCATGACATCGTATTTCTCCGCCTTTTGCTCATCGAACTCAGGCGATTGCAACGCGCGCAGAACGAAGGTTTGCGAAGGATGCGGACCGCTCGAGATCGTCGCGCGGATAATGCCCGTTGTTTTTTGCTCAAGTGCGGCAAGCGTTTTATCGGAAGGGTTAGCGTACGTAATAAAGCCGACGCGGAAGCCCCATACATATTCTTCTTTTGTAGCGCCGTCTACTTTAACAGCGAGTACGCGCGGATGCAGATCGGCAAGCTTGCCGAACAGCGATTCATGCAGGGAATCTTCAAAGAACAAGCCGAAGTAAGCATCATCGGTTACCGCAACAACATTAATGCCCGCTTCTGCCGCATCGCGGATAGCCGCAACGATTTCTTCGCCTTCCTGAGGACCCGGCGAGTAGCCCGTAGGGTTATTCGGGAAGTTAAGGATGACAATGGCTTTGCCTTTGTCCTTTTGCTTGAGCAGAGCTTCTCGCAGACCGGCACTGTTGAAGCGGTTTTGCTCATTGTAGAGCGGATATTCAACGATCTCCGCACCACGGCGGATGTTGAATGTCAATTCGTAGTTCTCCCAGTTCTTGTTCGGGATGATGACAGCATCGCCAGCATCGGCGAACAAGTCGGCAACAATACTCAAACCGTGTGTCAATGCATTCGTAGCGACAGGGTTGCTGAAATTTTTGCCTTCCAGAGACGGGTTTTCCTTAATCATTTTGGTGCGCCATGCGGAACGCAGCTCCTGCTTGCCTGCTGGAGGAGCGTATTCATATATATCTTTTGGTTCATAAGAAGACAACGTGTCTTGAATAACCTTAAGGTGCATGGGCTGACCATTTTCAATTGCTATGCCGATCGTGGCGTTAAACTTCTTGGCCTTGGCCTTTGCTTCTGCGGATTGGCTGAGTATGCCTTCTTTCGGGAAATAGATCGCTTTTCCTAAAGCGGACAACATGTCGTAGACGTTCGGACTTTCGGCTTCGAGCGTCTCATTCAACTGCTGAGCAAGTGGGTTCATGGACTTCATTCCATCCTTCCGGGAAATCAATTCGTCATTTAACGCTTATCGGGTGCTATTATAACATTTTTTTAATATTTCAAACCATCTCAAAATGCAAATTTTTTTGTCTTTTGTGCAAACGAGCTTCTAAACACGCTTGCGTGGAAGATTCCGGCTGTTGTATGATGTCGGCATAAACGCCATTTTTCGACGAAAAGCTTTGCGAAGTTATGTGAATAGATAAAGATAAAAAGATTTATTATGCTTACGAAGTACGTTTGCTTCATAACCAAGTATGGACTTGGTTTAGGGAAATAATCGTTTCAGCTTACGATGCACGTTTGATCCTGCAGAGGAAAGCTCAGCATAATGAATCATACGTTAGATTACGCTTACGAAGTTAGATTGTTTAATAACCAACTACGTTATTAAACAATCTTTTAGGAGGAAACCCATGCTGCACTTATCTCCGGATTCGTACATTAAATTACCGCCTATTGCCAAGATCGTATGTGAACCTAACTGGAAATGGCAGCGGCGGGAAAAGCCAATGGCGAACTATGATTTATTTTATGTATGGAGCGGCGAAGGGGAAGTGGAAGTTAACGGCACGACGTATCCGGTCGGGAAAGGAAGCTGCTTTCTGTTCCGGCCGGGTGATTACACGAGTGCGACCCATAACCCGCAGAAGCCCCTTGTATTGACTTATATCCATTTTGACGTACGTGAGCCGGCGCAGCTTGTGCCGCAGCGTTACCGGAAGCTGACGGATACGGTTGATTTCGAATATTTGCTTTCCCGTTATGTTCGGCTGTTCCTCGTTGAGACTTACGCGGCAGAGGAAGAGGCGCTGCTTGTGCTCAAGCAGCTGATGATTCATCTGCTGCGGGGGGACCGGGAGCTGCCGATTGAGCGGAAAGGAAGCAACCAGCTGACGGAAGCGATTCATGAGGTAGCGAATTTCGTGAAGCAGCATCCAAGCGTGGCTCACCGGGTTGAGGATTTGGCGATGCGAGCGCAGCTGTCTCCAAGGTATTTTTCCGTGAAGTTTAAAGAGATGATCGGAATGTCGGTGCAGTCGTATATGATCCGGACGCGGATTGAACGGGCGCAGCATCTGCTCATGCATGAAGGGATGAACGTCACGGAGGTCGCGGATGCGCTTGGCTACCGGGATATCTTCTTCTTCAGCAGACAGTTCAAGCAGTATACCGGGCGCAGCCCGTCCGAAATCCGTTAACAACAAAAGGCGCCGCGGGGTATCCCGCAGCGCCTTTCAATTATTATCAGCCATTCGAGCAATAAATGGCCGTCATTCGGCCCTCCAAAAATAAGTTGATGTGGGTACTGTGCGATTGAAGCGTTAAATGTTTCTGTAGAAACGGAGTGTTCGCTTTTGCTAGGGGATTCCAATCCGCTAGGATTGTTCAAAGGAATCCCCTAGCAATGGCGATCGGAAGAACATTTAATGCGTAGTGAGCATGCACTACCCTTCAATCAACTTCCCCAGCATCTCACCCATACGAACCTTTAATCCCGGAGCAAGATCCTGCCTAGGGATAAAGGTGTCGTCCTCCATCAGCAGGACGACGGTTGAGCCGAATTCGAAAAAGGCGAGCTCGTCGCCTTTTACGGCCTTTTCGCGAATTGGCTCCACGTAGCGGATACTGCTCACATTCATGGCGCCAACCTTGACGACGGCCGTCTCTCCTCCGGCATGCTTAATGTAGGTGATAAGTCTTTCATTCCGGCTGAGAACCCGGCGCATGCGGCGGAGGCCAAAATCGTTAACCGGGTATACCTTGCCCGGAACATGCTCGCGCTCCACAATCCGTCCGTCAACCGGCGTATGTATGCGGTGATAATCGGTTGGACTTAAGTATAAGACGATGTAATACCCATCGCGGTAATGATCCGTCCGGGGAGACCGGTTAAGCAGCTCCTCGATCGTATAATCCTGCCCTTTTACATTCACAATGGTTCCGGCTTTAATGGGACCCGCTCCCGTAATTAAAGCATCAACCGGACTTATAAGTGCCGTCGTATCTTCATGTATAATCCGGGAGCCCGGCTTCAGGCGCCTCGTGAAAAATTCATTTAGCGTGCTGTATGCATGCAGCGGCTTTTCCGCTTCCTCGACTTGAATATTGTACATGCTGGCGAATCTCGGAATCCATCCGCGGCTTGCTTTCGACTGTGCGAAGCGGCCGGTCAGCCTGGATATCCATTTGCGCGAACTAAGCTCCGTCATGGCTTGGAACAACCATCCCATCATGCCCGCACCTTCACGTCCTTTCCTTGCATCTTGCCTTATCATTTGTTCTCCGAACAGTGTGACACAACCTGCCTTACAAATCAATAGCGTAGGCGTCCGCGCAACCTTGTGGCAATATCGGGAGGGCTCGCGTATGCTAACTGCAAATTGATAACGAAGGAGGCCTTCCTTCGACATGTCGCCTGTGAAAGTGGCATTCGTTACGCCAGGAGCCTATCCCATCCCTTCAGGGAACAGCAGCTCTGTTGAACGGGTTGTTGAGAAATTCGTTCCACTTCTGCGTCCTAGTGTCGAGCCTCGCATATATGGTAAAATCGGGCGGAATTTACCCCGCAGAAGTCTAGTCAATGATGTTGTATGCGAGAGATTCCATACAGCCAAGCGCTCGGCCTATGTTACGAAAGTAGGACACGCTTTACGGAAGTTTGGTCCCCAAATCATCCAAGTCGAGAACCGCCCGACCTATATCATAAAACTGAAGCGTTCCAACCCGAAAGCCAAAATATGGCTTAATCTGCATTCTTCCACTTATATAAGCCCGAGGCATATCTCGGAACCCCAGCTTCGCAAGAGCTTTGCTCTGGCGGACCGGATTATTGTAAACAGCGAGTTTCTGCGCACCCTGGTGCTCTCCAAGGTGCCGGAAGCAAGGCTTAAGATCCGCGTCGTGTATCCGGGCGTGGAGACGCGGAGATTCCAGTCCCGTTATACCTCGGAGGGGGAGGCGGCCCGCAGGTATCATCGGGAGCGGAAGGGCCTCACTCATCGCAAAGTGGTTGTATTCCTCGGCCGGCTTATTCCGCTTAAGGGCGTGCATCACTTGCTGGCGATTGTACCAAGGCTTATTAAAGTACATCCGGATCTGCTTGTTGTGATTGTCGGGAGCCCCTTTTACGGGTCTCACCGCACAACAGCCTATTCGCGCAAGCTGATGAAGATGGGCGAAAGGTTCAGGAAGCATGTCCGTTTCGTCCCTTATGTCCCTTACTCGGAGGTGCCGGGCTGGTTCATGGCAGCCGATATTGCCGTCATGCCTTCAGGCAAGCGGGAAGCTTTCGGGCTGGTGAACGTTGAGGCGATGGCAACCGGTCTGCCTGTTATTGCAACACGGGCCGGCGGAATGCAAGAGATTATCCAGGATGGAGAGACGGGTTATCTCATCAATCAGAAGGAAATCAAGACCGAGCTGACCCAGAAACTTCTGTTGCTGCTCCATAATGCGGCGCTGCGCCGGCAGATGGGGATCAAAAGCCGGCAGCGGGTAGAGCAGCTGTTTACATGGGAACATACGGCAAAGCGGTGGTTAAAGATTCAAAGAAATGAAGCGGATCTCAAATTCTATGACAACCCGGAGTTATTCGAGGAAAAAATAGATATGGCGCCAAACCTTGAGAATAAACAAGATGACGCTAATGAGGCTGATCAGGATATTAGCTTTGATATGGGCTTCGTCAACCAAAATTTAATTCGCAATGATCCCCCCGAGGACGGCAGGTAAGCTCTGCTGTCCTTTTGTTTGCCGTTTGGGTTATTCGAAAAAAGGGCAGTAGCGCGCCCATGGGTATACGCATATAGTGAAATAACTTTGAGGAGGAAGAAAGAAGGAGAGGTCAATGACTAAAGGAAAATCGTCGAAAAACGCCAAAGGGCGTAAGCCGAGTTATTATGTCGATAATCCCAATGCATCGGAATTAAAGTGGCTGGATGAATTAAACCGCAAAAAAAATACGGTGCAAAGCAACAACCGCCTTGTTCCGCAGCCTAAGCTGGAAGAGAACAGGTCGGTAACGATTAACGCTGTTGTTCCGGTTGAACAGGCACCCCCACCGGAGACGTTTGTCATCCCTGCATTGACGGAAGAATTGATCCTTGCTGCCGATGCCTCCTCATCGGCTGAAGTGAGCAACGCTGAAACAGAGCGGCTTATTGAGGAAATTGCTTCTTATCATGCAGAGCCGGTCAAGGTGGCGGAGCCGCAGCCGCAGCCGGAAACGCAGCTATTGCCGCAGCAGAAGCTGCCAGAGCCGCAGCCGGAGCCGCTGCAAGAGGCGAAGCCGGAGTTTAAGCCAGTATCGCCGTCAGAGCCGACTTATGATCAGAAGATCGATAAATTGGTGGAGAAGCAGGATCTGTACAAACCGTTTCCGTTTATTTATACAGACGATATCGTGGATGGCGCCGTGACCGTAAGCAAGCTTGCTCCCCATTCGATCGATTCGGACAAAATGCGCCCAGGCAGCATAATCGCGTCATCCATCGCGGACTATGCCGTGAATAATATTCATCTTGCCCCGGGGGCTGTCACGGGGAATAAGGTTTCGCCTTCTGCCATTACGGGCGACCACCTTTCAAACAGCTCGATCACCGGGGATAAAATCGTTGATTCTTCCATTAACGGCGGCAAGCTGGAAGACGGAAGCATTACTTCCGAGAAGCTGGCCGACCGGACCATCGACTCCAGCAAGATTGCTGACGGCTCGATTAATTCAAGGCATCTGGAGCCTTTCCTGATTACGGAAGAGCTTATCGACAACCATGCTGTTTCGCCCGATAAGATCCAGAACAGTGCCGTTCGCACGGAAAAGATCGCCAACGAAGCGATTACGAACTCCAAGCTTGGCGAAGCTTCGGTTACCCACTCCAAGCTGCGCGACGGATCCGTTACCGGCAGCAAGCTGGCCTCGGATACGATTGAATCCGTTCATCTGAAACAAGGACTGCTTCTCGCGGAGCATGTCTCCCTTGGTGCTATCCTGGGGAAGCACGTAGCTCCAGGCGCAATCACGCAAGAGCATCTGGCGGAGGGGGCAGTAGGGACAGGAGCCCTTCAGCCTCAATCCGTAAACGCCGAGCGGATCGCACCCGGAGCCGTTAATGCCTCACATCTTCAGCAGGAGTCAGTAACCGGCGAGCATCTTGTAGCCGGACAAATCGGCACCAAGCATCTTGCGGATCAAAGCGTTAATTCCATGAAGCTCGCGAATGAAGCCGTGCAAACGCGGCATGTGGGCCGGAGCAGCATTATTTCGGATCATATTGCCATCGGTCAAATTGAACAGCGCCATATCGCCCATCAAGTGGTATCCCGCCAGCATCTGCAGTCCAGCTCGGTAGGCAGGGAGCAGCTGCAGGATGGCTCTGTAAAAGGGGAGAAGATTGCAGCTCAAGCCATTAGCACGGAGCATTTGAACGACTCCGCGGTTGGAACCCATCAACTGGCGGAGCAGTCCGTAACCGATAAGAAAATCGCCGACGGCGCGGTTAAGAGCTCCAAGCTGTCAGCGGGAGCCATCGAGAACAGCCACCTGAAGAACGAGATCGTTACCTATCAGAAGATAGCGCCGGAAGCGCTCAGGGCGTACCATTTCTCCGCGGGCGCGGTTACGGGAGATGCGATCTCCCCGGAAGCGGTCTCCGGTGAGCATCTGAAGCCAAAGCTGATTGAGAAGCAGCATTTTGCCAATCAGGCAGTTGGCACGGATGCCCTGCAGGATCTCTCGGTCACTAGCGGCAAGCTTGCGTTCGGGGCTATAACCGAGTTCAACTTAGCTCCAAATGCGGTTCATCCGCATCACTTGGCCGACCATAGCATCGGCTCACAGAAACTTGCTCCGGAATCGGTCACATCCGATAAGCTTGCGGAGTTCAGCGTAAATTCGTCGAAGCTGGGCACAGGCAGCGTAAATGAACAGCATATTGCACCGGGCGCCGTGAATGCGGATGCGATCCAGGCTTCATCGATTCGCAGCGGTCATCTACAGTCGTCTTCCATTGATAGCGTGCATGTCAAGGATGGCGCGATCCATTCGGTGCATCTGGCAGGCGAAGCGGTGACAGAACAGCATCTGTCGGGCAGCAGCGTAAAGACGGAGCATATCTCCGATCTGACAGTAACAACCGGTAAGCTCGCTATCAGCGCGGTGACAAGCGAGAAGCTTGCGGATGCAAGCGTTACGTCTTCCAAGCTTGCCAATGGCAGCGTGCTGTCGAATCATCTCGCAGCCGGTTCCGTTAACTCCGAAATCGTCCGCGCGGAAGCGATAACGTCGGAGCATCTGCAAGCGAGAATTATCCATGCCGAGCATATGGGCTATCAATCCGTTACCGAGATGAATTTGTCCTATGACATTGTGAATACGGACCATATTATCGATCAGGCCGTAACCGCGAGCAAGCTTTCGAAGGATGCGGTGACAACGGAGAAGCTGCTTGACTCAAGCGTGACGACCTCCAAGCTGTCGGACGGCAGCGTAACGGCCAGCAAGCTTGCGGAAGGCTCTATCTACTCGGAATTAATTCGTCCGTTCTCGATTCAGAGCGACCATATCGAGCCGCTTGCCATCCAATCCGAGCATTTAACGGATGATGTTATCGGGGCTGACCATATTCGCAGCGGGGCGGTTGGCACGGATGCTTTGTCTAACCAATCGGTAACTTCATCCAAGCTGACAACGGGAGCCGTCCAGTCCAGTCATATCGGTAACGAAACGGTAACGAGCCGGCATCTGGCGAGTGATTCCGTCCTTGGCATTCATATCGGCCAAGGCAGCGTCCGTTCCGTCCACCTGACCGATGAAGCCGTGACGGAAGCCAAACTGGCACCTCTTAGCGTCGGGGAGACTCACATTCAAGACGGATCGGTACGTTCAGAGGCGCTGCAGAAGGGGATTGTAGGCACGGAGCATCTTGTGGATGGCGTCATACTTGAATCCAAGCTTGCCTCCTTATCCGTTCATACCCGCCATCTCCAGCCGCAGTCCATCCAAGATAAGCATTTGACACCGGGAAGCGTGGATGAGAGCAAGCTGCAAAACGGTGCGGTAACTTCCTCCAAGCTGGCGGTTGATACCGTATCCGGTGATCATCTGCGGCTCGAAACCATTACCAGCAAGCATATTAAGGCGGATTCCATTCAAAGCTACCATATTCGCAAAGGCACGGTTTCCTTCGATCACTTGAGTGCGGATGTTCTGAATGAGTTTAAGCCGAAGAGCATCTTGAGCGAGCAGCTGCCCCAAGGCATCATTGTTTCCTCCAAGCTGTCGGACGACAGCGTAAGCACGAGTAAGCTGATCGATGAGAATGTAACGACAGACAAACTGGCAGACGGAAGCGTCACTAACCTCAAGCTGGCTGATGAGAGCATAACAAGCGGGAAGCTTTCGGATGCGAGCGTGACGACTGAGAAGCTGTCCGATGGCAGCGTAATAGGCAGCAAGCTGGCTTTCGGAAGTATTACAAGCGATAAGCTGGCGGACGACGGCATTACAACCGACAAACTGGCAGACGGCAGCGTTACGGGCAGTAAGCTCGCCGACGAGAGCATAACAAGCGGGAAGCTCGCCGCTGAGAGTGTCACGGGAAGCAAGCTGGCCTTCGGCAGCGTTACCGGAGATAAGCTGAGTGACGATAGCGTTACGACAAGCAAACTAGCAGACGGAAGCATTACAAGGAGCAAGCTGGCGGACGAGAGCATCACGGGCGAGAAGCTTGAAGGAAGCAGCGTTACCGGCGATAAGCTGGCAGATGACAGCATTACAAGCAGCAAGCTGGCCTTTGGCAGTGTAACGGGCGTTAAATTGGCGGACGACAGCATCACCGGCAGCAAGCTGGTCTTCGAGAGCATAACAAGCGATAAGCTGGCAGACGGTAGCGTCACAAGCAGCAAGCTGGCGGATAACAGCATTACGGGCGAGAAGCTTCTGAATGAAACGGTGACACGCCGGAAGCTCGCCGACGAGAGCGTCACGGCCGAGAAGCTTGCCGACGATAGCATCACAAGCCGCAAGCTGGTTGATGAAAGTGTGACAAGCGAGAAGCTTGCCGATGAAAGCGTCTCGACGATTAAGCTTGCCGACCAGGTCATCATCAGCAGCAAGCTGGCTGATGAAGCCGTCACGGCCAGGAAGTTAGCCGACGAGAGTGTCATCAGCCGCAAGCTGGCGGAAGAAAGCGTGACAAGCGAGAAGCTTGCCGGCGGAAGCGTCACGACTGCGAAGCTGGGCAATCAAGCCGTCACGAGAAGCAAGCTGGCCGACGAGAGCGTCATAACGGAGAAGCTCGCCGATGATAGCATTACAACACGCAAGCTGGTAGACGAAAGCGTGACAAGCGAGAAGCTTGCGGATGAAAGTGTCACAACCCTGAAGCTTGGCGATCAGGCTGTAACAGCGAGCAAGCTTGCCGACGAAGGCGTTACAACCGGGAAGCTGGCAGGCGGCAGCGTCACAACAAATAAGCTTGGCGACCGGGCGGTTACCAGCGTCAAGCTTGCCGATGAGAGCGTCACGGCCGAGAAGCTTGCGGACGACAGCGTTACAAGCCGGAAGCTGCTGGACGAAAGCGTAACGAGCGAGAAGCTTGCGGATGGAAGTGTCACCGCCCATAAGCTTGCCGATCAGGTCATTATCAGCAGCAAGCTGTCGGATGCGAGTGTCACAACCGGAAAGCTTGCGGATGACAGCATTACGAGCCGGAAGCTGGTGGATCAAAGCGTAACCGGCGAGAAGCTCGCAAACGGCAGCATCACAGCCGATAAGCTTGTTGATCAGGCTGTCATCGGCAGCAAGCTCGCCGACGGCAGCGTCACAACCGGCAAACTCGCCGACGACAGCATTACAAGCGGGAAGCTGCTAGACGAGAGCGTGACGACCGCGAAGCTTGCGTTTGATAGTGTCACAACGGATAAAATTGCGGATGAGAATATTACGTCCGGCAAGCTGGCCTTCGGCAGTGTGATAACGGAGAAGCTCGCCGACAACAGCATCACCAGCGAGAAGCTGCTCGACGAAAGCGTAACAACGGAAAAACTTTTGGACGAAAGCGTGACAAGCGAGAAGCTTGCCGATGAGAGCGTGACAAGAGAAAAGCTTGCGGAAGGCAGCGTATGCGGCTGGCATGTTGCTTCTGAATCCATTACGATCGATAAATTGGCACCGGAGCTTGTATCTGCCTTATTCCCGGAGATAGCCGAGGAAATTGACGAAGTGCAGGAAACGGAGGACGAAGAGGAGCAGGGAGAGCCGGAACCGGCCCCATCCTTCATCCGTTCTTCCGGAGCCGGTCAGGTGCTTCAGCAGTTTGGTCTTGCGCCGTATTCGTTCTTCAAGAAAGGCAAGCAGCTGGACGTAGAAATTACGTTCGACGAGCCGTTTAGCGATACGAACTATGTTATTACGGCCATCTGCGATAATCCGGAATGTTATGTATCTGTCTTCAGCAAATCGAAGGATAGCGCCATTCTCAACATTATCCGCTCAAGAGGTTCATTCGAACCGGAGGGCTATATGAACTGGATAGCCATTGGCCGGTGAACTTCATAGTTTCAATAGGGGATTGGGAGCGCGATATACGCTCCTATCCTCTTTTTTATTTGGGAGGGGGACAGACGTCTTGGAAGTTGTACAAATGCCGTTGCGCCAGCAGTCTGCATACATACTATGTGATGTACATCAATCTTCTTGCACATTTTAATAGGCGTAAACTGAGGTGATTCAGTGGATGAAACGCGCGAAGCGATTGATAGGCAGCCAGACGGGAGGCCGGTCATCGCAATACGGGATTCCCGCTTCTTTCAAGCCTCATCCTAATCCGGTCGTATCGGTGATTATCCCTGTTATGAACGAAAAATCGACCATCGGGCGCGTAATTCGCGAAGCTGCAAAAGTACATCCCCGGACAGAAGTCATTGTTGTTGCCAATGGTTCAACAGATGGTTCTATCGCAGTTGCTAGAAAGATGGGGGCTAGAGTGCTGCAATTTGAGAAGCCTCTTGGTCATGACGTAGGAAGGACGATAGGAGCGCTAGAGGCAAAAGGCGAGGTTCTGCTGTTTATAGACGGTGATATGGTCATAGCGGCTTCCCAGCTGCGGCCTTTCATTCATGCGGTGAGAGAAAAAGGGGTAGATGTTGCGCTGAACAACTATTCCGGTCCAGTCCATAAGGCGAAGGTTCATAGTGTTGTGCTGGCCAAACATGCCTTGAACGTTATTCTTCAAAGACCTGATCTGAAAGGGATATCGTTTACCGCCGTGCCGCATGCCATCAGCCGCAGATGCCTGGAGACGATAGGCGCGCAAGCCTTGTCCGTTCCTCCGCTTGCCCATGCGATGGCAGTGAAACAGGGACTGAGGGTAAAGGCTGTTCAAACCGTTAACGTCGGCAAAATCAATAAACCCCGGCCGGAGCGGGAGAGGAAAAATCCGCTGGAGCGGTTAATTCTTGGCGATCATTTGGAGGCGATCTATTGGCTGCTGTCATGCACAGATGAACGGGGCGGATTCGAGGATCGGCTGCGCAAGCGCGAGATGGCCTTGTAAGTCTGCACATGGATAGGAGGATTGCACGATGAAAGCTGTTATATTGGCAGGTGGTACCGGGTCTCGGCTAATGCCTTTAACTTCTTATATTAACAAGCATATGCTGCCAGTCGGCAGACATCCGATGATCCAATATGGCATAGAAACCCTGCGCAAAGCGGGGATTCAGGACATTCTGATTATTACCAACCGCCAGTCTGCGGGAATGTTTATTCAATATTTCGGGAGCGGCGCTGAACTATCGGTTTCCCTGGTCTACCGGATTCAGGAGGGAGCCGGGGGGATTGCGGACGCCTTGCAGCTGGCAAGACCGTTTATAGCGGAAGGGGAGAAGTTCCTTGTTCTGCTTGGCGATAATTTGTTTGAGGAGGATTTAACTCCTTATATCGAGGAATATCAGCAGCAGAAAGGCGGGGCAATGGTGCTTCTCAAGGAAGTAGACGATCCTCACCGGTACGGTATTCCGGTCTTCCATCCGGACGGCGCGATCAAACACATTGAAGAGAAGCCCGAGAAGCCGGAGTCCAATCTATCGGTTACTGGATTATATATGTATAGCTCCGATGTCTTTCAGCGGATAGAGAATATCAGTCCTTCAAGCAGAGGGGAGCTGGAGATTACGGATCTCAATAATCTCTATGCGGCAGCCGGCCTCTTAACCTACCGGACCTTATCCGGCTGGTGGATGGATGCCGGGACATTCGAGTCGTTGAAAGAAGCATCTGCCCGATATTGGGATATAGAATACTAGACGGGAGAGATTATGAGTGAGACGCAAACCGCGTGGCATCAGTCGTCTCAAGCTCGCACCATCGCAAGAGGGCAGGCGCTCGGCCAATTATCAGGCCGGCTTGCAAGCGGGATACAATCAGGGACTTCAAGCCGGTCAGAGCAGCTATCATTCTTTGTTCGAAGGAACGAGCATTATTATCCCGAGTTACAATCAAGTGAATTATTTGAGAGGCTGCATTGACAGCATTATCGATAATACGGAGCAGCCTCATGAGATTATTGTCGTCGACAACGCTTCAACGGACGGAACGGCCGAATATCTCGAGCAGCTTGACGGACAGGTGCGTTTCCGCGTGCTCGATCAGAATTATGGATTTGCCGGAGCCGTCAACATGGGGCTGATGATGGCTAAGGGAACAACGATGCTTATCCTGAATAACGATACTCTCGTGACGGATAACTGGCTTGGCAACCTGCTGATTTGTCTGCACAGCGATCCAACGATCGGGATGGTAGGTCCCGTCACCAATTATATCAGCGGCGATCAGCAGATTAAGGTGCCGTACGAGAAAATCGACGATATGCCCGAATTCGCCAGGCTGAACAATATCTCGGATCCGAAGCGCTGGGAAAGAACAGACAGGCTGCCGGGCTTCTGTCTCTTATTCCGCCGCGAGCTGTGGGAGAGAATCGGCTTCCTCGACGAAGGCTTCGAGTTCGGCAACTACGAAGATGATGATTATAATATTCGAACCCGGCTGCTCGGCTACTCTCTTGTCATTGCGAGAGATTCCTTTATTCATCATTTCGGGAGCGTCAGCATCAAGGCGCTGGGCGATCAGCTCGAGCAGGTGACGACCCGGAACATGGTTTACTATATGACCAAATGGAATAATCCGTACGCATGGATTCATCAGGTTCGCGCAAGCGAGTCGCATATTCCGGTTCTTGCAACAAGGGGAGAAACCGCTTTTTACCCGGAAGGCGTTGTAGTGAAGGGGATTGGAGCTCAGGCCTTCTGGATTGAGAACGGGGTCAAACATCCGATTGAAGGGGAATGGTCCGGACCGGTTGTGCGTCTGCCGCAAGTTCTGATCCGCAGCTGGATGACGGGCACGGCGCTTGCTGCCGTTGAAGCCGAATCCAAATGGCAATCGCTTCACCGGGTTCATCGCGGGGCTCCTTTGCATGGCCAGATCACAAGCGGGCTGGACGGCTTCCTGTATTATCTGGAGAACGGCACCAAGCGGAAAATTATTACCGAAGCAGCCGCTGCTGCCTGGTGCTTGAACGAGAGAACCCAATATCCGCTGACCGTGGAACAGCTTCAGGAGCTGCCGGAAGGACTGCCGCTGATTCCTCCGGTCAAGCTGCGCCAGGTGCTATAGGTTATCCGACTGCAAGTATCACCCTATTTCGAAGATGCATATGCTGGTATGACGACAACGGAAGAGAAACGTTATGGCTGCAGAGGAGGGACTTGACGTGCAGCAGATCGTAAACGAAATTATTGAACATTTATCTCATTCTCATAATCAAATGGCTCGTATGATCGATTCCAAGCGCCATGTTGTTGTTCGGATGGCTGAGGTTGTGAAGGCCATTCCCGACAACAATCCGAACTTCGGGGGGACGGAAGGGCTGCTCACGAGTACTCAATCCCTGCTTGGAGGAATTGTTTCCTATTTAACGACAATTGCCGAATTGCAGGAGACGCTTGCTGCCCAGCTGACGTTTACCGTTCGCGAGCTTCGGTTAGAGGAAGACGAGTGAGCGGCCGGAAGGAGGATGTTTGTCATGAATCGGGAACAGGCTTATATGCGAATGCTTGGCGCAACCGCCAATATGCAATGGAATATTGCCAAGATGCTGGAGGCCAAAGCGGAAGAAGCGGAGAAAGCGCGTAATTGGATATGCAATCATATTTCAGCGGCATCCTTTCTTGGTGACCAGACGCAGATCAAACAGACCGCCCAAATCAACGAACAGGTTATCGAGGTATTGGACGGCGTTAACAAAATGAGTCAAGGGATCCTCTCCGTTATGAAGTCGGTACTGCCAAGAAATGACGGCGGAGGCGACAATGACGGGGATGACGATGAGATGCTGTACGGCATGGGTGACATGAATTGAATACAATCACCCAAAGAGAGCGGGAAGTGAAGCTTCAGATTCTATCTTCCCTGGCCCAAAGCCAAGCGGCGCTTGCCCGTATTCTGGACAGTATAGCTGACGTATCGGCGGCTTCTCCGGCGCTTGCCGGAAGGATTGCCGAGAATGTGAAACTGCTGACATCCATGCAGAAAAATATTGCGGAAACCGTAACGGGGCTGACCATGCGCCGCAAACGTCTGAAGCATGGAAGCCCCTGCGGTCCTTGGCTGAACGCTAAAATCAGAAAGCAGCGGGTTAGATCAAGAAGGAGGCGTTTGATATGAAGAAGAAGAGTGCTGCTGCAGCAAAACGGAGATCCAAACGCAAGCCTCATGTCCGTACCAAACGCAAAGCAAGCGGAGCGCGGAAGACAACGGGCAAGAAGTCGGGCAAGGGTACGATGAGCCGCCGTAAGTCATCGGTCAGAAAAAGAAGAAGAAAAAGCGAAAGCTTTGATCCCGTCAGCTACGATGACGGCTTTAATCAGGCTTATAACGACGGTTACAACAACGGCTTTGCCAAAGGCTTTGAAGACGGGCATCTTATTGCCTACGAGTCGCAGGTTTAATTGCACGGCTTACGATAGAGGTCTTAGATCTGCCTTGTTCATGCCCAGGATGGACAAATCAGGATTAAGGCTTTTTTTGTATAACTCTTAAGATGCGGGCAGGAGAGTGGAAATTTTGGATACGGCAGCAGCAGCTTCCTTTCAAAAGGGCAAGCAGCATGGCTACTCGGCCGGATTTCATGCAGGATGGCGGGATGGCGCCTGCGAATGGGCAAGGTCGGCTTCCATAGCTCCGTTGCCGGCAGTGTTGCCTCTGCGTGTGTTGTATATACCGCAAGGCTCGTTAGGGTTCGACGCGATTGACTCCGGTATTATTCAGGCGCTTCAGAGATGTGCCGGCGAGGTGCATGTAGGATCGCAGGAAGGCCTGCTGCAGCAGGCGGCGGCCATTCAGCCGGATATCATGCTCGTGTTGAATGGTTTATATACGTTTCCGCCGGATCATCTTGAGCAAGTGGATGCGATCAGGCAGCTCGGAATCAAGACGGTTATCTGGTTTGTGGATGATCCTTATATGACGGCCCATACCGTTCAAATTGCGCCCCATTACGATGTTGTACTGACCCATGAGCGCGGCACGGTGGAGCTGTATCGGCAGCAAGGCTGCCAGCAGGTGTTTCATCTGCCGTTAGCCGCAAATGATGCGGTATTCCGCCCGTTCCGGGCAGCCAAGCAATATGAATATGAGGTCTGCTTTATCGGAGTCGCCTTCTGGAACCGCGTCGAGCTGATCGATTCGATCGCGGAGCAGCTGTCCCGAAGGAAGCTGTTTATCGCGGGGGGACATTGGGACCGTCTGCAGCGCTACCCGCTGCTTAAGCCGTTTATTCATCCGGAAGCGATCACGCCGGAAGCGGCAGCCCATTATTATAACGGCTCCAAGATCGTCATCAATCTGCACCGCACGGACGTACCCGGGAAAGACAATCAGATTGAGGCGCAGATGCCGGGATTGTCGGTCAATCCAAGGACGTATGACGTATCGGCTTGCGGAACGCTGCAATTAACGGATATTCGGGATGATTTGTTTTCCCAATACCGTCCGGGTCGTGAGATTGAGACGTATAACGGCGCGCAAGAGCTGGTGGAGAAGATCGATTATTATTTGACCCATGAGGAAGAACGGCTTCGTATTGCCATGAGAGGTTTATATCGGACATTGAGAGAGCATACGATGACGACGAGAATGGCATCGCTATTGAATTTATTGACGTAGGAGTGACGAATATGGCGCCAGGACTCAAAAGGAAGACTGATGAGGAAGCTGGACGGGCGGCAGGTTACCAATTGGGATGGGATCATGGATACTGGTATGGGCTATGCGAGGAGGCGATCGGCCGTATTCCGCAGGTAAACCAGGTCTGGCCGGTTCATGCCATGTTTGTGCAGACCGGCAAAGGCTTTCCTTATTCCCCCATTGACGATGCCGTAAGAGAGACGTTGGCTTCTCTGGTCCAGCGGTTAACCGTTGTGAATGCCACGCAGCCGGTGGCGGAGCTTGCGTTAACCGATAGGCCGGATGTTGTTATTGTGCTTGACGGTCTGCAGTTTGATGTTGGGCAGATTGCGGCACTGAAAAGTAACGGAATCCGTACGGCGATTTGGCTCACGGACGATCCGTATTATATGGATATCACAACTTCGATAGTTCCTCATTACGACACGGTGTTTACGCTGGAACGCAACTCGGTGGATTTCTATAAGCAGCTTGGCTGCCAAAATGTGCACTATCTGCCGTTCTGCTTCCATCCGGGACAATACCGTCCAGCCAACCCCGACCGTTCGAGCCGCAAAGAAATAACGTTTATTGGCTCTGCTTATTTGAACAGAGTCAGCTATTTCAATGAATTAACGCCTTATCTGGCCGGGAAAGATACTTTAATATCCGGCATCTGGTGGGACCGTCTGTCCAAATACGACATGCTCCGCTCCAAAATCAAGCTGAACCACTGGATGGGTCCGGCAGAAACCGCCTTAACTTATAATGCTTCCCAGATCGTCATTAATATGCACCGGGCGCATGATGATGCCTTGTATAACAGCAACCGGATTGGATTAACGGCGGTGTCGCCAAATCCGCGCACCTTCGAAATTGCCGCCTGCGCCGTGCTGCAGGTATGCGATACGCGTGACGATCTCGCTTCGTTTTTCAAGCCTGGGGTGGAGATCGTCACGTATTCCTCGCCGTCCGAGCTGGTGGAGAAGATGGAATATTACCTGAAGCATGAGGATGAACGCAAACAAATTGCTCTTCGCGGCATGTACCGGGCTTTCCGGGATCATACGTACGCGAATCGTCTTTCTGCCATGCTGTCGATTTTATTCCCCATAACTCCTCCATCTCTCCCTATATTAAATAGACCAGCGGAGCAGAACGCCAGATTGGGTTAATCCGCCGCCAAAGCCATAGAGCAGCAGCAGATGTCCAGGCAACACGCGGCCGTCCTGGACAGCGGCATCAAGAGCAAGCGGAATGGAAGCTGCCGATGTATTGCCGTAACGCTCAATGCTGGACAGAGCCTGCTGCTCGCTTATGCCGGTCCGATCGCACAAGGCGTCAATGATGCGCTGATTGGCGTTGTGGGGCACAAACCAGTTGATTTGGGATGGTTCATATCCGCTGTCCCGCAGTAATTCCGTAATGCCTTCCGATACGTGGCTGAGAGCCCATTTGTACACTTCGCGGCCATTTTGCACAATGCGGCTCGTTGTATCGATGTCCGCCGCGTTAATGGAAGGGGACAAGCCGCTCCGGTATACATGATGCCCGCCAGCGCCTTCCGTATGGGAAGAGATGGCCAGAATGTCGCCTTCGGCAGCCGTTCCTGCTTCCATCAATATAGCGCCTGCCCCGTCACCAAAGAGGATGCAGGTCGTCCGGTCCTCGTAATTCGTTACTTTGGACAAGGTTTCCCCGCCGATTACCAGAATTTTACGGTAAACGCCGGAGAGGAGCAGACCGTTCGCCAATTGGATCGCCGAGGTAAATCCCGCGCAAGCCGCTTGAATATCAATGGCCCCGCTATGCTTGATGCCAAGTCCAGCCTGCACCTGCGCCGCTACGCTTGGGATTACGTTATCCGGGGTAGAGGTGGCGACAATAATATAATCAACGTCTTCGACTTGAACACCGTAACGCTCCTGCATATTCCGTACTGCCCGGATACATAAATCGCTTGTATATTGGTCATCCGCAGCAATGCGCCGTTCCTGAATGCCGGTACGCTGCACAATCCATTCGTCCGAAGTATCAACCATTCGTTCCAAATCCGCGTTAGACAAAATTTTATCAGGCGTATAAGTGCCAATGGCGGTAATAGCTGCATTGGATTGCAGATGCTTTTCCATAGTAAACAGCTCCTCTGTTTTTATTGTTGGTACCAGGTACTAATACTTGATATTAAATTACTGAAATTGAACGGATTTGTCAAGCTTTATGTCGGATAGGTTCTTCATAACCGAGCACAATAAGAAACGGGTCAAAGCCTAACTAAACGAATGGAGGAGTGGCGAGTTCATGAGAAACAAATTCATTCTTCTTACAGCAAGTGTGGCTTTAGCAACGACGTTAGCGGGATGCGCGGCAAATCAGGGAGGAATCGGGAACAAAAATTTCCAGCCGAACAGCGTGCGTTATGATGCTAACGGAAATGGGATCCGTAATCTGGCAGCTCCGGGAACATTGAACAACAAGCGTTTCGCGAACGATCAAATGAACGAAATGAACCGCGTCAATGGCCGCCGTCTCAACAGCAACAACATCGTTGGCAGTCATAAAAATTATAAAATGGAAATGAGCGATGAGATTGCGAAGCGGCTGGTCGCCATGAACACGGTAAAAACAGCCAATGTCATGCTGACGGACAATAATGCTTATATTGCCGTATCCTTCGAAGATCATACGCGCGGCTTAAGCGCAAAAAGCTACAGCCGCACGAATCTGAGCAGCCCGATTACCGATACGAACCGTCGCATGAACGGCACGTACGGAACGAACGGGAAATACGGCATGAACGGCATGAATGGCACGTTTGGCATGAATCCCGCGATGGACGGTCATTCTAATAACAACGGTATGCGTGGCTTGAGCACTACTGAAACCGGCGAAAGCCGTCTGACAGAAAAAATCAAAAGCGATATCGCTGCCGAAGTTAAGCGTCTGCATCCATCGGTTCAGCATGTTTACGTATCCGCAAACCCGGATTTTGTGGACCGCATGAACAGCTATATGGGCGACGTC
Source organism: Paenibacillus glycanilyticus (assembly GCF_023715145.1). Taxonomy (GTDB): domain Bacteria; phylum Bacillota; class Bacilli; order Paenibacillales; family Paenibacillaceae; genus Pristimantibacillus; species Pristimantibacillus glycanilyticus_A. The sequence goes on from NZ_JAMBNP010000005.1 coordinate 399,937, forward strand.
CGTCTTGGCCATCCCATTCAAGGCTTCGTATCCGAATTTAATGCGATGGTCGAACGGATCTTCCCGGCCAATGCCACGCATTTGAGCGCGAAGAACACGAAGCATACCACTCCGTATATTTACGATCACCGCTAATAAAGGAATATAAACAAAAAAAAGGGCCCGCTTGCGAAAGCGGGCCTGTCCTAGAAATGGTATCAACTGTGGGGTTGATGCATATGATTGTATCGAATAAACCTTAGTCTAAGATTAAAGAACTTTGTCGAAATTGAAACAATGTGACTACATAGTAAATCCCCGCTCCTTCCAGGAAGGTGCGGGGAAACTAGAATAGCCCAAATCATGAATGGGATGGTTAGATTTGTAACTCCCCAAGCTTGATCAGCTCGACAACCGCTTGCGAACGACCTTTAACATTTAACTTTTGCATGACATTCGAAATATGGTTGCGGACGGTTTTTTCGCTGATAAATAATTGCTGCGCAATGTCTCTAGTTGTTTTGTCCTGCACCAGCAGCTCAAATACCTCGCGTTCACGATGCGTTAATAAAAACTTGCTCTTATGGTCGCTACCCTTCAAGTTTGTCACCCCTCCTTGCTCGGGTTTTTATGGTTTAACAAGGTTAAGGGATACAGTCAAATTATAGTATGAATCGGCTATAGTAATGGTGCTGTATGTAGGGAAAATGGGCGCTTAATAAAAAGAAGGGCTGTCCTCCGGTCATATCCGATGACCTGGGGGACAGCCCTTCCTGTTTGCTGTGGCTTGTTAATACCCGTCTGTTTGGTGACCCAGCTCCTCGGCGATTTCCATGCCCTCGCGTGCGGGGAAGGTGCCTTCGTGATCGGATTTCATGGCGGCCGATTTCTTGATCGCTTCTGCGACAAGGCGGCCGTACTCCGGATCTGCCTGGGTCAGATTCGTCAGCATCTTCTCCTGAATAACAGGCGCGCAGGTGGACAGCGCATCCCCCAGATTATGAATAAGCTCGTCGCGTTCCCACTGCTCCAGCTTCCGGAACGTATCGCCGGCCTGGGCGTAGTCATTGGTCCTGTCGATCGTTTGTTTAACGAGGCTAGCCTCGTAATGCGGCTCATGCGGTTTGCCGGAAGGCTCCGCTTCTGTCAGTCCGTTCAAGCTTGAGGGCTCATAGTTGATATGCGGATTTTGTCCTGGAGCGACATCCACATAGAAGGCCATTTGGCCGTCGCGCTGATTGGTTGCCGCGCGCTTCTTCGGCGCGTTGATCGGCAGCTGCAGATAGTTCGAGCCAACGCGGTAGCGCTGGGTATCGGAGTAGGATAAGGTGCGACCCTGCAGCATTTTATCATCGGAAAAATCAAGGCCGTCCACGAGAACGCCGGTGCCAAATGCCGCCTGCTCGACCTCGGCAAAATAGTTTTCCGGATTTTTGTTCAGCACCATCTTGCCCACCGCCACCATCGGGAATTGCTCCTCCGGCCACAGCTTCGTATCGTCGAGCGGGTCGAAATCCAGCTCCGGATGCTCGCCGTCCTCCATCATTTGAACCTTCAGCTCCCAGGAAGGGAAGTTGCCCCGTTCAATCGCTTCAAACAGATCCTGCGTGGCATGATTGAAGTTCTTCGCCTGAATCTCTTCGGCTTCCGCTTGAGTCAGGTTTTTGATGCCTTGCTGCGGATCCCAATGATATTTGACCAGCACGGCTTCCCCATTGGCATTTACCCATTTGTATGTATTCACGCCGGAGCCTTGCATCTGGCGATAGTTCGCCGGAATGCCCCATGGCGAGAACAGGAACGTAATCATATGGGTCGCTTCCGGCGAATTCGAGACAAAGTCGAAGAAGCGTTCCATGGATTGAAGATTGGTGACCGGATCGGGCTTGAAGGCATGCACCATATCGGGGAACTTCATGGCATCGCGGATGAAGAAGATCTTCAGGTTATTGCCGACCAGATCCCAGTTGCCGTCCTCGGTATAAAATTTGGTTGCAAAGCCCCGCGGATCCCGGAGCGTCTCCGGCGAATGCCCGCCGTGGATCACGCTGGAGAAGCGGACAAACACAGGGGTCTGCTTGCCTTTCTCCTGGAACAGCTTGGCTCTCGTATATTTGCTGATCGGCTCGCCGCCGAATGTTCCGTAAGCCTCGAAATAGCCGTGAGCGCCCGCACCGCGGGCATGGACGACACGCTCAGGCACGCGTTCCCGGTCAAAGTGAGTGATTTTCTCGATAAATTGATAGTTTTCAAGCGTTGCCGGGCCCCTATTGCCCACTGTTCTCGTATTCTGATTGTTGGATACCGGATGACCTTGTCTTGTCGTCAGCGTCAAATCCGTTTCGCCTGCCGCTTTGCGGTTATCCGTTGACCCGCCAGCGCCTGTCGCATTTGTGCCGGTTGTATCATTTGCAGACATTCTGACCTTTCCTCCATTTCCAAATTCAAGTTAAATTAGCCGTTTACTCCAGTACTATTCCTCATTCCAAACGAGATTATGAAAAAGATTGGAAACCGTCCCGATGGCCTATCCCCCTATTCAAGCGCTGTGGTGCGTAGTACTGTATATAGAAAACATCCCGCATGGATGGGGAAAGGACGAGAATCATGAACATATTGATCGTTGATGATGAGCCGCGGCATCTGAGAGGCATGGCCGGCATGGTTCAATCGATGCGTCCGGATGCGAGGGTTACGACGGCGAAGGACGGAGAAGCCGCTCTTGCCCTTGTTAGAGAAGAGCAGCCTGACGTGGTGCTAAGCGATATCCAGATGCCGAATCTGGACGGGCTGGCGTTCCTTCAGAAGCTGAAGGAAGAAGAGCTGAAGTCCAAAGTGGTCATGGTATCCGCCTACAATTTGTTTGAATATGCCCAGACGGCCATTCGCCACGGAGCTTACGACTATTTGCTCAAGCCTGTTGATAGGGACAAGGTGGAGCTTCTGCTGCAGCGGCTGGACCAGCAGCTTGCGGAGGAAGAGAGGGAACGCGGCGAATCGGCCGAGATGAAGCAAAGGCTTGAGCTTGCCGCTTCTGCTTACCGGAGCCGGCTGCTTCATCAATGGCTGAGCGGCGAGCTGCCGTCAGAAGCTTTGGAAGAGCTGAAGGAATGGCCGCTGCTAACCCGGATGAATGCGCTAATTCTGACGGAAATAAGAGGCTCGGAGCAGCTTCAGGCGCAGGCCCTTGCGGAACAGCTCGAGCAGCGGATGTCCGCGATCGGGGATGTCTGCGTATTCCCTCTGCAGACCGTTCCAATAGAGAACATCCGGCTTGTTTCCGTGCTGAAGCTTGAGTGTCCCTCTGGCTTGCGGAAGAAAGAGCTGCGCAGCACCTTGATGGGACTGACGAAGGAGTGGAGAAGCTGCGGCTTTGCGTCTCATGGCGTCGCAACGGTTGATGAGCATGAGCAGAACCTGTCGGTGTCGGAAGGGCAAGCGCCAACAATGTACCTGCAGGCCGAAGAAGCCTTGAATTACGCGTTCTACGAGGAATGGGAAAGCGTTGTTGTCTTCGATCAGGCGTTGGGGACGACAAGCGGCGTATTCCAACTGGACGGCGAGCTGCTGTTTGAAGTTCTGCAGGAGCCATCTCTGGCTAAGGCGGAAGCGATGTGCAGGGAAGCCTTCGCCAACCTCGCCTCGCAAGGGCGTACAGAGCCAAAGCTGATGAAAAATTATGCGTCTCTGACGCTGATGAAGCTGAAGAGCCGGACCTCCGGCATCATAGAGCAACAGGTTGGAAGCGCTCTCGCAGGCACGGCATCTTCCGATATTCCGGCATGCTTGACCAGCGCAAAGCTGATGGAGCTGATGCTAGGCAGCCTGGCGGACGTGCACAAATCGCTGACGGAACGGAAGCAGGGAAGCGGCGAGCTTGCGGTAGAGCAATGTCTCGGCTGGATTCAGTCGCATTTTGCGCAGGACCTGACGCTCGAGATGGCGGCGGAGCAGTTTCATTTCAATCCATCCTACTTCAGCACCTTGATGAAAAGCCGTACCGGCCGCTCGTTCTCCGATCATCTGACGGAAGCGCGCATGCGGGAGGCGAAGGAGCTGCTGGCGGGCGGACGGCACAAAATCTATGAAATCGCGGAGCGCTGCGGCTACCGGGACACCAAATATTTTACCCGGATCTTTAAGAAGCAGGTTGGCTTGTCGCCGGAGGCTTATAAGCATACGCAGCGTCCGCAGGCAGGGAGTGGGGATAAGTCATGACATTTCGCATGAGGCTGCTGCTCAGCTACCTGACGCTTATCGCGCTGCCGCTGCTGGTGCTGAGCACGCTGTTTTACAACTCAAGCTTGAATGTGGTCACCGAGCAGGCGCAGAACAATGTCCACGACGTGGTGATGAAAAATAACGACGTCATTGATACCAAGCTGGGGATTGCCGATCAGAACAGCCGGGCTTTGTTTGTCGACAAGGACTTATTTCAGATCTTTAATAATCTGGATCCCGATAAGGAAGAGGAGCTTGTTGCGGCCGACCGGCAAGTGACGGCTATCTTGAGCAAATATTTCTCGCAGAATGCGGATGTCTATTCCGCGCAGCTGTGGACCTCTTATTACACGTTCGGAAGCTCCATGCTGATGCCGCTTGGCAATCCGGTACAGTCAGCGATCTACAAGGAAGCGGTTAAGGCGGGAGGGAAGATGGTCTGGTACCCGACTTATGATTTTATCCAGATGTTCGATCAGCCATGGCTTCAAGGCGGGACAATAGACTACCGTTACTTGTTTTCGGCAACCCGGCTGCTCAACTTCTCCCATATGGAGGACAGTACGCTCGTCAAGCTGAAGCCGGAAGTCGAACGTCCCGTGCTTACGATCAGCTTCAAATCGACGGTAATGGACGAGCTGTTCGAACGGAGTATTCCGTCGGGGTCGTCTTATATGGTGCTTGATCCCGAGAATATCGTGGTCGCCGCAAGCGACAAGTCGCAGGTCACCAAGCGTTTCGAGGAGGACTGGGTGAACAGCTTCCGGGAGCTTGGAAGCGGGAGCGAGCGGATCAAGCTGAACGGGCATTACCAGATCGTCAGCTTCGCCCGCTCGGAAGTGACGGGCTGGATGTCGATCGTTGTGACGCCGCAATCCGCGCTTGTAAGCACCCTGGTACCGGTGCTCCGCACCTCCACGTTAGTCAGCGCCATTGCGCTCAGCGCGGTTGCTCTTCTGTTCGCTTACTTTATTCTCAGCCGGATGACGGGTCCGATCAAGAAGCTGATGAGCGCGATGCGTTCGGTTGGAGAAGGGGATTTCGAAGCTCGCGTGGAGGTGGACCGCAAGGATGAGTTTGGTCTACTGTCGCAGCGCTTTAACCGGATGAACGACAGGATCGCCATGCTGGTGAAAGAAAACTACGAGATCAAGCTGAAGGAGAAGGAAGCGGAGATTCAGGCGCTTAACATGCAGATGAATCCGCATTTTCTGTACAATACGCTTAACATAATGAATTGGACGGCGCTCGAGAATAATCAGACGGAACTTAGCAAAATGCTCGTCGGTCTGTCAAATATGCTGCATTACACGTCCCGCAAGGACTGGGGTGCCGTTCACCTGACGGATGAGCTGGAATGGATGCGCAATTATTTCTTCATTATGGCCGCGCGCTTCGAGGGCAAGTTCACCGTTGCTTATGAGATCGAGCCGGCTATGTATGAAGAGAGGCTTCCGAGACTGCTGTTCCAGCCGTTTGTGGAGAATGCCATCTTGCACGGGTTTAGCGGCATGGAGAAGGGCGGGTTAATTACGATCCGGGGCTGGATTGAAGAAGGCAGCCGGTATTTCGAAGTCCGCGACAACGGACGGGGGATCAGCAAGGAAGGGATTGACGCGATTCTGTACAAGGAATCCGCATCGATCGGAATTAAAAATACAATCTCTCGCATTCGGATGGCATACGGCGATGAATACGGCATCCGCATTCATTCCGGTCCCGGCAAGGGAACAAGCATTGTGATTCATCTGCCGAGCAAGACCCAATAAAAGTCCACCATTCTAAAAATGCTCGGGTTTTGTAAGCGCTATCCATCATCTACAATAAAGACAATCATAGACTGCAGCTATGAGCCATGAGGATGAAATGAGAGAGGGGCTCGAAATAATGATTATGAATCGATGGAAATACACTTCCGCATTTATGGTTACTGTTCTGTCAGCCGTGCTAGTAATGTCCGGCTGTACCAAGTCCGATAGTTCCAACAATAGCAATTCCTCATCCAGCAACAACGCAAGCAGTTCCGCAGACAATAGCAGTGCCGGAACCGGCGCTAGCAGCGGCGAGAAAATTACATTGAAGCTGACCGGATGGGGAGCACCGGCAGAGGTAGCGGCGTACAAATCCGCCATTGCCAATTTCGAGAAGACTCATCCGAACGTAAAAGTCGAATTTCAGGCGATCAGCAGCGGTGATTACGATACGAAGCTGACAACGATGGTTGCCGGCAACGACGAGCCGGATGTCGCTATGATGGAATCCGCGACCATTGCCTTCCCTCTTGCGGAAGAAGGCAAATTCCTGAATTTACAGGACTTCCTTGCAAAGGATCAGCAGATCACGTTGGATTCGCTCGTTCCGAATATTACTTACTCCCAGGCGCCGGGCAACATTATCGGCATCGGTCCTGGCCCGGAGACATTCGGACTGTTCTATAACGAAGATGTATTTAAGGATGCCGGCATCGAACCGCCTCCTTCCGAGGTTTCCAAAGCATGGACCTGGGATCAATTCGTCGACGTTGCGAAGAAGCTGACTCTGGATAATAAGGGACGCAATGCGGAGGATCCAAGCTTCGATCCTAAAAATATTAAGCAATTCGGCATCAACCTGCCAACCTGGTGGGGCGCTTACAGTAACTTTATCTACTCCAACGGCGGCGACTTCCTGTCGGCCGACGGCAAAACGTTTGCCTTGAACCAACCGGAAGCGGTAGAAGTGTTTCAGAAGATGGCCGACCTGATTAACGTGTATCATGTCGCTCCATCCCCGCTTCAGTCGAAGAATATCCCGGGAACAAACGTTGCGCTTCAGACGAAGAAGGTTGCGATGGCTATTGACGGACAATGGGCTTCGTCTTCGCTTGCGGAATCCAAGTTCAACTATAACGTAGGCGTTCTGCCGGTTATGAAAGAGCCGGTAACAACCGTAGTAGCCGGCATGTTCTCCATCTTCAAATCGACCAAGCATCCGCAGGAAGCATGGGAGCTGCTGAAGGCGCTGCTTGATCCTGAAGCTTCGCTTGACATGCTGACGAACGGAACTTGGATGCCAGCCCCTAAAGACTGGTACACCGAGGGCGAGAAGCTGGACAAGTGGACGAAGGATCTGGCTTCCCGTCCATCCGGCTACAACGGCGCAGTTATTGACATGCTTCTGAATCACAGTCATGCAACGCCAACGGCTTACGTGAAAAACTTCAATAAAATCATGGATGTCGTTAACCCCGCTTTGGATAAAGTATGGCTGGGCAAGCAATCTGCCCAGGAAGCGCTTGATTCCATTGCCGCGAAGGCGCAGCAGCAGGTACAAGGCCGCCGCGACGTCGAGTAAGCTGTCCGCAAACCGCGGATAACAGGAGAGGGCAGCGGTTTAATGTATCGCTGTCCTCTGCCATAGACAGGGAGGGTTACGGCATGGAGATTTCGGCAAACACGGGCAATTCGGTTAAGACAGCCGCCAAAAAGAGCACTAAAAGGGAACGCAAGGCGCTGTTCTACGGTCTGCTCTTTACATCGCCTGCGATCCTCGGCTTTATTATCTATACACTGGGGCCGATGATCGCCAGCTTGTACTTAAGCTTAACGGATTACAACGTATTCAAAGACACGACCAGCTTTATCGGTCTGGACAACTATATCAAGCTGTTTAGCGGCGAAGACGATTTGTTCTACAAGTCGCTTGGCACAACCTTTTATTTTGTTATTCTGCGCGTTCCGGCGGTTATCATTATCTCGTTCTTTCTGGCTATTCTGCTGAACATGAACGTGAAGGGCCGGGCGATCTTCCGGACGATTATCTACCTGCCGAGCATTGTTCCGGCGGTTGCCGCTTCGATGATCTGGCTGTGGCTGATGAATCCGGATCTGGGCTTGCTCAATATGGCGCTCAGTTGGCTTCATCTGCCAACAAGCAACTGGCTGTTCGGAGAGGGCAGCGTTATCCCTTCCATCGTACTGACGACCTTGTGGGGGATTGGCGGTACGGTCATTATTTTCCTTGCCGGCTTGTCGGGCGTACCGAAATCGTATTACGAGGCGATTGACGTTGACGGCGGAGGATGGTACAGCAAGCTGCGCCACATCACGATTCCGATGCTGACGCCAACGATCTTCTTCAATACGATTATGACGATTATCGGCTCCTTCCAGGTGTTCAGCGAAGCTTACATTCTGACTCAAGGCGGACCTAACAACAAAAGCTTGTTCTTCGTCTTCTATCTGTGGCGTACCGCATTCCGCGATACGGAAATGGGCTATGCTTCCGCGCTCGCTTGGGTATTGTTCATCATCATTATGATCTTTACGGTGCTTGTCTTTAAGACCTCGAAATCCTGGGTGCATTATGAGGGGGAAAAACAATGAGAGAGTCCAGGCTAAAGCTTACTGCCGGGTTTACCTCCCTGCTGATCGTTTCCGCGATGTTTATCGTGCCGTTCCTATGGCTGCTGCGCAGCTCGGTGATGGATCTGTCCCAAATTTTCATCATGCCGCCGCAGTGGATACCGAAGCCTTTTCACTTTGAAAACTTCAAGGAAGCCTTGACTGTCGTGCCGTTTGGGGCCTTCTTCAAAAATACACTCATTATCGTGGCCGGAGTTCTGATCGGCACGGTCGTCTCGAGTACAATTGCCGCATTTGGCTTCTCCCGCATCAAGTGGAAGGGACGCGATATGGTATTCGCCATCCTGATGTCCTCGATGATGCTTCCGGGAGCGGTAACGCTTATTCCAAGCTTTATCGGCTGGAAGGAGCTAGGCTTCTACGATACGTTCTACCCGCTCATCGTTCCCGCGTATTTCGGCGGCGGCATGTTTAATATCTTCCTGCTGCGCCAGTTCTACATGTCGATCCCGCAGGACTTTGACGAGGCGGCGCTTGTTGACGGAGCGAATTACTTCCAGATCTATTGGCGCATTCTGCTGCCGCTCAGCCGCTCGGCCGTTATCGTTGTTGCGCTCTTTACGTTCCTCGCCTCATGGAATGATTTCATGGGTCCGCTCATTTATTTGAAGAGCGACAGCCGCTTTACGCTCGCGCTTGGCCTGCAGATGTTCCAGGGCAGCTATAACGCGCAATGGGATTTGTTGATGGCTGCTTCAACGGCCGTTGTCCTGCCTTGCGTGCTTGTCTTCTTGCTCGGTCAGAGATTTTTCCTTGAGGGCATTACGTTGACGGGACTGAAAGGGTAATAAGGAGCAAGAAAATAAGGGAGGAATAAGCATGACCTTAACGAAGCAGTCAAGCGGGATAATAGGCTGGAAGGGCGTTCCGTTCTCTGAAGTAAAGATTAGCGACGCTTTTTGGCGCCCGCGTCTTGAGACGTTGAAGAACGTAACGATCGGCGTTTGTCTGGACCAATGCGAGAAGACGGGCCGGATTGCCAACTTTGCGCTTGCAGGCGGGTTGATCGAGGGCAAATACGAAGGCATGTACTACAATGACTCCGACGTGTACAAGGTGCTCGAAGGCGCAGCCTACTCGCTTATGACGGACCGCGATCCTAAGCTGGAGGCGGAGATTGACCGCATCGTGGAGCTGATCGAGGCGGCGCAGGAGAGTGACGGGTATCTGTCGACCTATTACACGCTGGAAGCGCCGGATCTCAAGTGGACCGACATGGAAAAGCATGAAATGTACAACGGCGGCCACTTGATTGAAGCAGCGGTTGCTTATTATCAGGCGACAGGCAAGCGCAAGCTGCTTGATGTAGCCTGCCGGATGGCGGATCATTACGACTCTGTCTTTGGTCCCGGCAAACGCCACTGGGCGGAAGGGCATGAAGAAATTGAGCTTGCGCTGGTGAAGCTGTTTGGCGCAACCGGAGAGGAACGTTACTGGAAGCTGGCGCTCTGGCTGCTGGAGGAACGCGGACACGGCCATGGGGTAGGCGCCATCTGGGATAAAGAGGACTGGGGTCCGGCGTATTGCCAGGATGATGTTCCGGTCAAAGACATCCGCGAAGTGAAAGGGCATGCCGTCCGGGCGATGTATCTGTATACGGCGATGGCCGACGTTGTTCTCGCTTCCGGGGATCCGGCCTATATGGAGGCCCTTGACCGCGTATGGGCGCATACGGTTGAACGGAATATGTACGTGACGGGGGGCATCGGGCCGTCCGTCCATAATGAAGGCTTCACGCATGATTACGATTTGCCGAACGAATCGGCTTATTGCGAGACCTGTGCAGCCATTGCGATGGCGTTCTGGAATCACCGGATGAATCTGCTGCACGGTGACGGCAAATATGCCGATATCGTGGAACGGGAGCTGTTTAACGGCGCGTTATCCGGGATCTCGCTCTCCGGCGACCGTTTCTTCTATGTGAATCCGCTGGCATCCAAAGGGGAGCATCACCGGGTGGAATGGTTCCATACCTCCTGCTGTCCGACGAACCTTGCGAGGTTCCTGCCTTCGATCGGCCAATATATATTTGCAGCGGCAGAGGACGGCATCTCGGTCAACCAATATGCGAGCAGCGAGACAACCGTTAAGCTGCCCCTCGGCAGAAGCGTGCAGATTGCCCAGTCTACCGCCTACCCTTGGGATGGCAAAGTGGAGCTTCGATTATCACCGGAGCAGGCGGATGAATTTACGCTGCGCCTCCGCCTGCCGGGCTGGTGCAGAAGCTACCGGGTCCTGGCGCAGGGCGAGCCGGTGACGGGCGGGGAAGCGTTGTCGGAGAACGGCTATCTGGCATTGAAGCGGCACTGGTCGCCTGGCGACACGGTGGTGCTTGAGCTGGATATGCCGGTTGCCGCGGTGCGATCCCGTCAAGAGGTAGAAGCCAACGAGGGGCGGATAGCCTTCCAGCGCGGGCCGGTCGTCTATTGCATCGAGCAGACCGGGAATGAGGGACTTGTCTATGACGAGTTCGCCATCCGGGCATCCGAGCCGTTTGTCGCCGAGCATCGCGGAGACCAGCTTGGCGGCATAACCGTACTGCGAGGCAGAACGGAAGACGGCCGTCCATGCGAGCTTATCCCTTATTATGTCTGGGATAACAGGGAAGCGGGCTTCATGCAGGTATGGGTGCGCGAAGCCGAGGATCGCAGGCTGTACCGGTAGCCTCTGCTGGGGAATATAGAAGTGAAATATAGAAGTGAAATATAGAGCTGTTTATATGGCCGTTTGCCCGGCTGTATGAACAGCTCTTTTTTTCGTGTTATAATCATCATTCCGCCAATTTTAATGTTAATCGGGCAGTGAGGGGAATATCTTGTAACAGGCGCTTATGCGTTCGATGAATAAAGTGATCGATTAAATCTATTTCTCAAGAAGATAGGGTTATGTTAATATTGTTAAATACATATTTCACCAAAAAACGCGGCTTGTAAGCGCATGATTTCGAAAAAAGAAAGCGCTACAAACCGCCACATAACAGCCTTTTTTATAACAATAATTTCCAGGAGGAGTCCAATGGGAAAACTCTTTTTATTATTTGTTTTTTTCACATGGATCTTTGGCAATCCCTTTATCGCAATTCTCGTTATGTTATTCATTGTTTATGTATTGGACCGCAAATTTATAGGTTTAACGCCAAGCTTATTGAAGCCGATCCGCAGGTCTTCCAGGCTGCGCAAGCTGAAGCGGCATATTGTGCAGTCTCCAAACGATACCTCTTCCAAGGTGGAGATTGCCCGGATACTGATCGAAAAGAAGAAATACAAAGAAGCGCTGAATTTGCTCGAGCCGCTGGAGCGGATGCTTGACGAATCCGCCGAGTATTGGGATGATCTTGGCCTTTGCCTGATGCAGACCGGACAGCCGGAGGCAGGTGAAGCGGCGATGAGCAAGGCGCTGCTGCTTAATCCGAGAGTGAAGTACGGGGCTCCTTATTTAAGGCTTGCCGCGCATTACTCAAAGCTTGATGCAGAGCGGGCGCTCTCCTATATCGAAGCGTTCCAGGAAATCCATTCTTCCTCTTGCGAAGCCTACTACCGTCTTGCTGCCATTTACGAGCAGATGAACCGCAAAGAAGATACTGTCGAAGCCATCCGGGAAGGGCTCCGGATCTATCGCTCCCTGCCGCGGTACAAGAAACGGGCGGAGCGCAGGTGGGCTTTGCGCCTGTTCATTCGGAAGACGCGCGGTTGATGGAAAGAACTACTTGTTTATTTTGCCTTACGCCATATTGTTGTTTCCGCGAAAATCAGCCATAATCGAAGTACATTACGAGAGCTTAAAGGAGCATCATATGCCGCGCAATACTTGGCTCATGGCGATTAGCTTGAGCGTTATCATCGTTTTACTAAGCAACGGAGCTTATTATTTTCTGACCAAAAAAACGCTGGAAGATGCGCTAAACCATGAGATGCGGGCTGTTGCGAAGCAAATTGAATTTTCCGTCGAACAATCCCGGCTTGGTGCCGAGAAGTTCCAGGATCAGATCGGGCGGGAGCTTCGGGTGGTATCCATCGCGGCGCAGTATGCGCTTGATCCGGACGTCGAGAAGGTTACGAACGATCAGCTGAAGGAGTTAAGCGCCAAGCTTGGCGTCGAGCATATCACGCTGATGAAGCGGACGGAAGACAATATTATATTGTACAAGTCCTCGGACGAGAACGAGCTGGGCAAAGGGACGAAGACCTGGGATCCCTGGTATGTCGCGTTTAATCAGCTGTTTGACGATAAAAAGGTGAACATCGACTGGCTGGGCCAGACGCTTCCCAACTTCTGGAGCGGACCGTTCGAGGTCGCTTCGACGGACCCCGATCACATCTACAAATGGGGCTATTATTACGACGGCACAACCAATTACATTATTGATCCTTACGTCAGCTATAGGTCGCTTGCCGAATACGAGAAGCTGACGGGCATTAACGAATTGATAGAGAAATCGATTGGCAGCAGCGACTCCTTGCTGGAAGCCACCGTCATTAATCCAATGACCTTTGGCAAAGGATCCTTTGATACGGAGAACGAAGACGGCGAAGTGCAAGGGCATTTGCTGCAGCAGGATATCTTCTACGGTACATACCGCTATAAGTCGGATAACGATGTGAATGATGTACAGAAGGCTTTTGACAGCGGCGACATTATTTCGACCAAAGACCATATCGACGGCAAGCATGTGCTCAAGATGTTCATTCCGGTATCGACCGGGGACGAAGTTAACCTGGTTGACGAGAACGGGGAGCCGATTCACGGCTACGTGTTGTCCCTTGTCTCCGATTATCAGGTCATTCAGGACAGGCTGGACAGCCAGTTTCTGAACATCGGTATCGTCATCTTCCTCGTTACAGGCATCAGCCTTCTTATTGCCGCCTTTGCCATGCGGTATTTCCGGCAGTCTCGCGAGAAGGTGGTAGAGGTGACGCAGCAAACCTACGTCGATGAGATCAACGGCATGTTCCAGTCGATCCGCGCGCAGCGGCATGACTTCCTGAATCATGTCCAGACGATCCATTCCCTCGCCGAGCTGAACAAATCAAGGGAGCTTGTCGCTTATACGAAAGAGCTTACGGGAGAGATCCGGCTGATGAACGATATTATTAATATCGGGAATCCGGCGATTGCCGCGCTGATCCGCTCTAAGATCTCGCAGGCGGAGAGCTACCGGATAGCCTTTACCTGCTCCTTCAGCGGACTTAACCGTCTGGAGATGGGAATCAAGACGCTTGACGTGAACCGAATGCTTGGCAATCTGATCGATAATGCGTTTGACGAGGTTATGAAATATAGCGAGGATTGCCGTGAGGTGGAGCTGTCGGGCAAACAGATGGACGGCTTTATCGAGTTCTGCATCAGCAATACTTGCGCGCAGGCGCATGAGGTTAAGGATAAGCCGCTGTTCCAGGCAGGCTTCTCGACCAAGGATGATGCCCATCAAGGGCTGGGCTTGTTCACCGTCAAATCGATTACCGAGCAGTACAAGGGAAGCATTCAGGTTAACGCAGATACAGAGAACAAAATTACGTTTAATATTCGTATCCCGCACTAATAGAATTTTAATCCTTCAGCAGTCCATTGCTCTTCCGAGAGTGAAATGGGCTGCTTTTGTCTTTTCAGAGGGCGCATTTTTTGTGGTATACTAATAAGATGCTAGGTGAACGGAAGAGGGCGGGTGAACGAACTTGGCAAGTCTTGATGATAAGCTTCATACAGCGCTTGAACACAGTCTGGGGCAGCATTTGAACGAAGAAATCATTCGCCGCGGATGGGATTATTATCGGAGCGGCCAGGTGCTGAATGTCAAGCAGGCAGATGAAGAGACGTTATACGGCGCCGTGCAGGGGTCGGATGTTTATTCGGTGCTGCTGGACTCGGACCATTTTCGATACAGCAAATGCACTTGTCCCTTTAATGATTATTGCAAACATATGGCGGCAGTCTATTTCGCCTATTGTCACAGTCTGGACGGGGAGTCCGCGGCGAAAGCTGCCTATGACCGCATTCGCGGCATAGACGGGAAGCCGCAAGGCTCGGTAACGGTAAGCGTACCGAAGTTCGGCGGGCGCCATGCCCAGCCATCCGATGATGCTCCGCCGGAAGAGTGGGGATTGTGGATGGAGGCCGAATACGGCGAGACCTGGCGCAGCTGCCGCCATTCGCTTCATGCCCTGCAGCCGGTACTGTCGGCACTGAAGGGAACGACGAAGCATTGGAATAAAAGCAGCCAGCGGCTGCACTGGATGAGCGTAATTTTGTTTGTGCTCGATCAGGCGGAGCAGGCGATCAAGACGGTCGATACGTTCAGCCGTTATTATCATGAAATGTCGTTTCTGCGCATGGCTGAGCCATGGGTAGAGCATTATTATACGCTGGCGCTCGAGCTCGAGCCGTCAGAAGTGACCGGCCTTGAACGCAGCTGGATCGATTATTTGGCAGGTTACGCGAAGAACAAGGCAGTGAAGCAGGAGCAGCAGCTGTTCGACTGGACCTATATTTACTTGGCAATCTGCGAGCGGATGTCTTCAAATGCTGAGTGGTACGAGAATGAGCTGGATGCGATTACGAAGGAAGAATTCCGGGAATCGGCAGAGCTTGTAAATCTGACTTTTGTTCATACGGCTGCGGCAATGCTCTGCTTCTTTGGCCGGGATGATGAGAAGGCGCTCGTGCATTTCGGCAAGACGGATTTCCAGCGTTCGCAGAAGGTGATCTACCCTTGCGTCGCGCAGCGTCTTGAAGAAGGCGACTGGAAGGTAATTGGGCACTGGATGAGCTTCTTGTATGACCATATCATGAAAGTGAAGAATGCGCGGACCATCGGGCCGTTCATGACCTTGTGCAGAAGAGCGGATACGGATCAGCCCGATGAACCGCGCTGGACCCGGTATATGGTGGAGATGCTGCCTCACTCTTATTCCGACCTGTCGGATCATTGGCTGGCCGTGAAGAAATACGAGGAATGGGCGGATCTGCAGCTCTTAATCGGCATGAAGCCGGACGATCTGGGAATTCAGAATGTGCGCGAGGTCGCAAAGGCTGCTCCAAGCGTAATGATCCCGCTGTATCATCAGTCGATTGAAGAATCGATCAATTCGCGCAACAGGCAGGGCTACCGCCTCGCGGTGAAAGAGCTGAAGAAGCTGGAGAAGCTGTATAAGGCAGATAAGCATTCGGATAAATGGGATCGATACATCGCAGGAATCGTGAGCAAGTATCAACGGCTTCGCGCGTTTCAGGAAGAGCTGTGGAAAGGAAAAATCGTAACATGAAATCATTCATCGGCGCCCGGACGTTACTCGTGGACGGATACTGGAAGCAAGGCGATCAAGCAGAGAATAATGGGCTCCTGCTCATGGCGGCAGACCGGGCTGAAAGTCCGGCAAGGCTGAAGCAGGTTCTATTTGCCTGGCATCAGGCATCCTGGTACGGTGCGGAGATAGAGGAAGTAGACGCGGATGGCGGGAAAGCGCTCAGGCTGCCTCCGCTTATCGCCGTTGATTATTTGTCTTCGCCGCAGCATGTACGGCTGCTGCAGGTAGAATGGACGGCTCGGCTGCAAGGCTTAATGAACATGGCAGGCATGCTCCGCGAGGCGCTGCTCGAAGGATGGTTTCAGCCGGATTGGAGCGGGTGGTCGGAGCACCGGCGTGCCTGGAGGCTGGAGATTCCGGCGGAGAAGAATGAATTTGCAGCCGAATGGGAGCGGCAGATACGCGAGACCGGGATAACCGGCGCGGATCAATGGTTAAGCGAAGCGGTTGAAGAAATTCTGGCGCAAAACGATCAGGCCGCGGCCGCATGGCGCAAAATTGCGGCGGCGGCAGGCGGAGAATCGGTGCTGCTGCATAAGGCGGCGGATGAAGAAGACTGGCTGATTGCCCTTGGTCTGCATAAAGATACGATGCCGTTCAAAGTTGCGCTTCAGCTGGCTGAGCCCGTGGAGGGTGCAAGCTGGCAGCTTAGGCCTGCCTTGCAGGACCGTAATGGCGGGCCGTGGATTCCAGTCGCAGCAGTGAAGGGGCAGTGGCGGGCTCTATTCGAGCAGGACGGTCCGCTGCCTGAAGATTGGGCGCCTCATCTGGAGACGAGGCTTGCGAAGGAGCATAGCAAATGGCTTGCTGTTTTGCCGGACTGGAGAGACGAAGCCGAACCGGAGAAGCTGCGCAGGCAGCTTACCGATAACGATGCCTGGTTCTTTATGGAGAAGGCGAGCCTGAAGCTGCTGGAAGCAGGCTGTCCCGTATTGCTGCCGGGCTGGTGGGAAGCGGTCCGCTCGCGCCGCCTGAGACTGAAGGCGAAGATGAAATCCTCGGTTGGTTCGGATGCGCAGCCGATGTTTGGCCTTGATCAGATTGTTCAATTCGACTGGAAGATGGCGCTTGGCAATATCGATTTGTCGGAGTCGGAGTTTATGCGCCTGGCCGAAGAAAACCGCAGGCTGATGAATATCGGCGGGGAATGGGTTCATCTGGATCCGCAGGATGTGGCCCAGATCCGCGACTGGATGAAGCGCGTTGGGAAGCGCACCGGGCTGTCATTCCGCGATGTGATGGAGATGCATCTGCTTGGAGGCGCCGTCATGGAAGACGGAGAGGATGCTTCTATTGCCCTTCGGGCAGAGGTTGAGCTTAATGACCATCTGTCGAGATGGCTGGAGCAGCTTCAGCATACGGCGGAGATTCCTATGGCTGAAATACCTTCCAGCTTCCTCGGCTCCCTTCGCCCTTATCAGCTGCAGGGGGTATCCTGGCTGCTGTTCCTGAGGAAATTCGGGCTTGGCGGCGTGCTAGCGGACGATATGGGTCTTGGCAAGACGATTCAGTTCATGGCTTATTTATCCTATGTGAAGGCGCATGGAGACAAGAGCCGCGGACCGTCGCTTCTGATCTGCCCGACGTCCGTTATCGGCAACTGGGAGAAGGAGCTGGAGAAATTCGCCCCTACGCTTCAGGCGTATCTCCATTATGGACCAAAACGGGAAAAAGGCGAGGCGCTCCGGGAAGCGATCAAGGATGCCGATATTGTAATTACGTCTTACTCCCTTGCCCAAATTGACGAAGAAGAGCTGAACCAGATTCAGTGGGATGCGTTATGTCTGGATGAAGCTCAAAATATAAAAAATGTGTATACCAAGCAGTCGGCCGCGATACGCGGGCTGCCTGCCAATCATCGGATTGCGCTTACGGGTACTCCGATGGAGAACCGGCTGACCGAGCTTTGGTCCATCTATGATTTTATTAATCCTGGTTATCTGGGCAGCATGGGCGAATTCCGTAAAGCGATTGTACTGCCGATCGAGAAGAACCGCGACGAACAGGTCATCAGCGGTCTGCAGCGCTGGGTGAAGCCGTTCATGCTCCGCAGGGTCAAGAAGGATCCGGCTATTCAGCTGTCGCTGCCGGACAAGAATGAAGCGAAGACGTATTTGACCCTGACGACTGAACAAGGCGCCATATACGAGAATATCGTTGCCGACCTGCTGGAGAAGCTGGATAAGCTTGGGCCGATGCAGCGCCGCGGAATAATTCTGGCATCGCTCACAAGGCTGAAGCAGCTTTGCGATCATCCTGCCATGCTAAGCGATGAGCGCGAGCTTGCGCAGTGGGATGACACCCGCTCGAACAAGGTGGCGCGCCTTCTGGAGATGGTGGAGGAGATCGCTTCGGAAGGAGAGCGCTGCTTGATCTTTACCCAATTTGTCGATATGGGCGAGCAGCTCAAGAAGCTGCTGGAAGAGCGGCTGGAGCTGCCGGTTCCGTATCTGCACGGCGGCGTGCCAAAGGCAAAGCGGGATGAGATGATTGATAAGTTCCAGAATCCGGAGGAGCCATGCTGCGCGTTTGTGCTGTCGCTCAAAGCCGGCGGAACCGGTCTGAATCTGACGGCGGCGAACCACGTCTTCCACTTCGACCGCTGGTGGAATCCGGCTGTTGAGAATCAGGCGACAGACCGGGCATTCCGAATCGGGCAGACGAAAAAGGTTCAGGTTCACAAGTTCATTACACTCGGCACGCTTGAGGAGAAGATCGACGAGATGATTGACCGCAAGCAGCAGCTTAATGAGCAGGTGGTAGGGCAATCGGAGCAGTGGATTACCGAGCTTTCCACGGATGAACTGAAGGAGCTGTTCGCGCTTCGCAAAAACTGGTTGAAGGGATGAGGGGGATAAATGCCTGAGGAGAAGGACAAGTGGGCCAAAGCAATGGCCGAGCGGCATACCGGTTCCCCTGAGCCGAAAGAGCCGGATAAGGGAAGCGCGGAGCAGGTAGTGTCAGGTTCTGTACAAGGAAATGAAGAGTGGCGAGCTTTTTACGAGGCAATCCGAGCTCATGTTCAAGGTATGCGTAAGTAATATGTGAACTATCATTACACAGTCTGTCGGAAATAGTAACCCGAGAGGCTGTGTTTTTTTATCCCTGTTTCGAAAAATAATAGAATTGTATCCCTCAACGGGCTTATTTTCGACCTCCCGAGTATGCAAATCCGGAATCTATAATAAAGGTGCAAGGCAAACAAGCAAGATCATATCGAGGAGGTCTTCCTAAATGAAAAAAAGTACTTTGCTCATCGCCACATTGCTTGCCTCATTCACCATGGTCGCTTCGGCTTGCGGCTCGAACAATAACGGCGGGAACAATGCTCCTGCAAGCACAGAAGCTTCGCAAGAGCCGGCAGCTACAACGGAAGCTACACCAAGTCCGGAAGCAAAAGACGTAACCCTGTCGCTGCGCCATACACAAATTAAAGAGACAAGCAAAAACCGCCTTAAAATTCTCGAGGATGTCGTAAAGAAAACACAAGATGAGAATGCCGGCCTTACCTTCAAGCTTGAAGGCATCGACGAAGTCGTCAACCGTGATCAGAAGCTGAAAGCGGAAATGACGGCAGGCAACCCGCCCGATATCTTCGAAGTGTTCGGCGGCGCTGACCTGAACCTGTATGTAAAAGCAGGCCGCATGCTTGATCTGACCCCAATTATTGAAGAGCTTGGCATTAAGGACAAATTCGCCAGCCTTGACGAGTTCACGGTTGACGGCAAAGTATACGGCCTGCCATTCGGCGGTTACTCGGAAGGCATCTTCTACAACAAGAAGATCTTTGCCGACCTTGGTCTCTCCGTTCCTACAACCTGGGAACAGCTGATCGAAGTGGCCGATAAAATCAAAGCGGCTAAGATCACGCCGCTGGGTCTCGCTGCAAAAGACGGCTGGGTTAACGGCATGCTTTGGAATACCGTTATGGAGCGTAACGTTGGTATCGATGCGATCAACAAGCTGGTTACCGGCGAAGCGAAATGGACGGATGAAGGCTTCGTCAAAGGCTTCACCGACTACGCTGATCTTGTGAACCGCGATTACTTCACAAAAGGTGCGCTTGGCCTTGCTTATGCGGACCAAGGCGCGCAATTGCTCTCCGGCAAAGCAGCGATGGTATTCACGGGCTCATGGGATGCTAACCGCTTCACAGGCGAAGAAGCCGGCGACCTGAAAGGCCAAATCGGCTACTTCAACTTCCCGTCGATCTCAGGCGGCGCGGGCGATCAAACGTCGATCAACGCATCGTATTCGAACGGCTTTGGCTTCTCGGCTAACCTGAACGAGGATCAAGTTGCCATGGTTAAAAAATTTATCGCCAACTTCTACAGCGAAGAAGTTCAAAAACGCACGCTTCTTGAAGACAAAGTCCTTCCTTCCATGAAGCTGTCCGATCTGTCCGGCGTAGATCCGCTGATCTCCGAAGTGCTGACGGTTATGGCTAACGCTTCGACTTCCTGGAAAGCTTATGACGCTATCGTTCAACCGGCTGTAGGCGCTGTTGTTAACGTAGGCCTGCAAGAGTTGATCGGCAAGGTGAGCAAGCCTGAGAAGGTTGCTAAGGATATTCAAGCAGCTCAAGACAAGGCTAATGCTGCGAAGTAAGAATTAGAATGGATCGAATCGCATGTTGACCGCTACGCGGAAGTATCATTCTTCCAATCGCCATTGCCACCGAATTTCATCCGCTTCAGCGGATGAAATTCGGATGGCAAAAGCGAACGCTAAAAGCTTTCTGAAAGAAAGCTGCTTCGGAAGCATAAACTTTTTTTCCAGAATGATACTTCCGCTCCGCTAAGACGTCGCGAGAAGATCCAGTTCTAAACAACTTCACAGGCAAGGGAAATAGGAAGGGAAAAAGCTAAGGTTTATCATAAACCTTAGCTTTTTTAAAGGAAGCAGGAGGCGAAGTTATGAACAAGGCTCTCAGAAATCCGTTAACGTACATCGCGTTCATTATACCAACGCTTGTATTGTATGCTTTGTTTTTTGTATATCCGGTTATCGTATCGTTTGTTTACGGATTCTTTCAATGGGATGGCATTACGGAAAAAGTGTTTATCGGCGTGGACAATTTCACGCGGCTGTGGAAAGACGATGTGTTCCTGAAATCGCTTGCTAACAATTTCTACTTTATGGCGTTCTCCCTGGTGGTGAATATTCCGCTCGTCTTCCTTATCTCGATTCTGATCAGTAAGGTTGGCCGTATGCGTGACTTTTACAAGTCGGCCGTATTTGTTCCCGTCGTCATCTCGACAGCAACGGTCGCTATATTGTTTGGCGTGTTATACAACTATGATTCCGGTCTGATTAACCAGTTCATCCGTTTGGTCGCTCCAGACAGCTGGGCGCGCGAATGGCTGTCGGATCCCAAGCTTGCCATGCTCTCGATCCTGATCGCGAACGCTTGGCAGAACATCGGATTCTTTATCGTCCTCTGTCTTGCCGCGATCTTGAACATTCCGAAGGAGATTGTGGAAGCTTCCAAGATTGACGGCGTGAACGGCTGGTCGGAAACCTGGCTGATTACCCTCCCGCTGATCCGTCCCGTATTGTTCGTTATGCTGCTGCTCACCGTGTCCGGCACGATGAAAGTGCTTGATATCGTTCAGATTATGACAAACGGCGGTCCGTTCCAGTCCACGGAGGTTATGTCCACGTACATGCTGAAGGTCGGCTTCCGTTCGATGGAGCTTGGCTACGGCAGCGCGATTGGCGTAACGATGTTTATTCTGATTCTCGTGCTTACGGGCATCCTGCAAAAACTGACGAAGCATGAGGAGGTGCAGTACTAATGAATGCGGCAATAACGGGTTTTCGCAAAGGGAAGTTCTGGATTCATTTTTCTCTGATTGTTTATATCGTTGCAAGCTTATTCCCGCTCGTATGGCTGCTCATGTCCTCCTTCAAGACGAGCCGCGAGATTACCGTCAACACTTGGGCGTTCCCGAAGCAGTTCAACTTCGATAACTACAGGCAAGCGTGGGAAACGGCGAAAATCGGACTATATGCCTGGAACAGCTTTTATGTCACCATTACAGCTTGTCTGGTTACGCTGCTCTTTGCGGCGATGACCTCCTTCGCCCTGGCCCGGATGAAATACTCCCGGATGAACAAGGCCGTCTATCAATTTATTCTGTTTGGCCTGCTTGTTCCGCCGGGCGCCTTGTTCATTCCGCTGTACCGTTTGATCCAGCAGATGAGCCTTGGCGGCATTCATTTGTACAATTCGCATTTCGGCCTGATTTTGGTATACTGCACATATGCATTGCCCATTACCGTATTTATTATTTATGCATTTATGTTATCTATTCCGGGTGAATTGGAAGAAGCGGGCATTATGGACGGGCTTTCGGCCGGCGGATTATTCGTCAAGGTTGTGCTGCCGATCTCTATGCCTGCGCTTGTTACGGTTACGATTCTTAATTTTATCGGCAACTGGAATGAATACATTTTATCCCAATTATTTATAACGTCCGAATCGCTCCGCACGCTGCCGACGGGGATGGCGAGCTTTAATGACGGCTACCGCACGAACTTTGCCGCATTGTCCGCTGCCGTCATTATGAGCATTATACCGGTGCTTGTTGTGTACTTCTTCTTGCAGAAGCAAATTATCGAAGGCATGACGGCGGGGAGCGTGAAGGGCTAAGGATGATCGGAAGGGGCCCGCTAGATGAATTTGAGACCGAAGTTGATGCTTGCTTTTATTTTTCTGGTCGTGGTTCCCATGATAGGACTTGGCATCGTGTCTTTTCTGAATACGGAATCCGTTCTGGAGAAGAAATACAGCGAGCAGACCGAGATCTCGCTCAAGGCCGTCGGAGGGAATATCAAGTACTTCTTCAAGGAGCTTGATCAGCTCTCCGACGGTAATTTAACGAGCTCCGAGGTGCAGGACACGCTGAACTACAGCAAATATTATTCCAGCGATGATGCCAGCACCTTAATTGCGATTAACCAGTCGGAGAAGGAAATGAAGCGGATCCTGTTCCAGCATCCGGCAGTCAGCTTTGTCGTGCTGTATGCCATGGATGGCACGATGTTCCGCGCCTTCCGCAACGATCCGACGACTTTTCGGCCGATTGCCTTCGAAGCCTTGAAGGACCAGCCCCTCTATAATGAAACGATTCAGCTGGGCGGCCGTCCGAAGTGGATCGGCCCTTATGAGCATCAGGAGCTGACGGGGGTGGAGCCTCCGTTATTTACCCAGCTCAGGCTGGTCAAAGATTATGAGACGCTTGCCGATCTTGGACTGATGATTACGCAATATAAGACCGAAGAGGTCTACACGATGCTGAATACGTTCCTGAATCCGGAGGCGGAAGGTCCAAATTCCAGGTATGTCATTGTAAATTCCGAAGGGCTTGTCATGCTCGACAGCAGCAAGCATTTCGAAGGAACGAATATAGCGGAATACTCCAGCGAATTGCCGCAGAACACGGCTGATTATTCCAGCGCCAGACTGCGCTTCGACGGGGAAGACAGCCTTGTCTCCTCGTATAATCTTGGATTTAACGGCTGGGTTCTGGTGTCGGTGAAATCCTGGGATATGCTGACGAACGAGAATGAACGTTTTGTCCAATGGATCGGCATGATTACGATTCTGTGCATTTTGTCGGCGATCCTGTTTAATATTTTCTTCGTGAACCGGGTTGCCAAAAGTATTATTAAAGTCGTTCGAAAGATGCGTCTTGTCGAGCAGGGTCTCCTGGATATCCGCGTAAACGCGCATGGCAAGGACGAAACGGTGCTTCTCGCCAACAGCTTCAACAGCATGGTGGAGCGGATCGGAGATTTGCTCACCGAGGTGCGAACGGAGCAGGAGCGCAAGCAGCATGCCGAGATGATGCTGATGCAGGCGCAGATTAAGCCCCATTTCTTATTTAACACGCTGGAATCCATTAATGCCCTTGCTGCTCAGAATGAAGGCGGGAAAATCATGATGATGGTGCGGCGCTTAAGCAATCTGCTGCGCACCAGCATGCATCATACCGAAGAGATCTTCCTCAGCCAGGAAATTGAGCATGTACGCAGTTACCTGGAAATTCAGAAGTACCGGTTCGAGGATTTATTTACTTATGAATTAAACGTATCGGAAGAAGCGTTTGATTATTCGATTCTTAAGCTGACGCTTCAACCGCTTGTTGAGAATAGTATCCAGCATGGCTTTGAGGGGCTTGAAGACGGGGCGGGCATGATTACGATTGAAGTCACGGTCGAGGCTCATCAGATTGTCATCATGGTTAGCGATAACGGACATGGCATGAACGAGCAGACGCTCAAGAAGTTCGCCGAAAGCAAGCAGCAGCTGCCAAGCGGGAAGCGGCGCAATGCCGCGGAGCTGGGAGAAAGGCGGGGACTGGGGCTTCGCAATGTGGCGGACCGCCTTCGTATTCATTATGGTCCATCTTACGGATTAAGGATTTGCAGCGCAGAAGGATACGGCACAGTTATTCGCTGCACCATTCCGAAAAACAGAGGTGAACGATTATGAACGGCAAAGTATTGCTCGTAGACGATGAACCGCACATTACCCGAAATCTCGAGAAGGTAATTCCATGGGAGATGCTTGGCCTAACTGTTGGCGGGACAGCGAAAAACGGGATGGAGGCGCTTGAGCTGCTGGAGTCGGAAGCGTTTGATCTCGTCTTGTGCGATATTCGGATGCCGGTCATGGATGGACTGGAGCTGGTGAGGCATATTCGGGAAAAAGGAACGGAAAGCGACATCATTATGCTGTCGGGTTATCAGGATTTTGCCTATACCCGGGCCGCCATTCAATATGGGGTGAAGGATTATGTCTTAAAGCCTATTCCTTATGACGAATTAACGGGAGTTATTGCCCGGGTAATGGCGAATCAGCGGCAGAAGAAAAAGCAGCAAAGCGAGGAGCGGCAGAAGATTGGCCGGATGATCGACCTTGCAAGCGAGAAGGTTCTATACGATATTCTGATGGACTATACGGAAGTCACGAGCGGCAACTGGCTGTTTAGCGGGGAAGAGCAGGAGCTGGATAAGAAGTACGTGCTGATCGTTCTTGATCTGGATGTAAGCTCGGAGCGGACCAAGGATTGGCGGGAATGGTCGGATAAAGAGCGTAAGCTGTGGAATTTCGCGGTATGCAATGTACTTCGGGAGAGGCTGCAGCAGAACGGCCTTCATCATGCGGTTATTCAGATTCGCGACGGCGAGTGGTGCGTGCTTATCGAATGCGAGAAATCGCAGTGCTATGATTTGAAGCAGATTACGGCATGGACGGAGCTTTTGCTCAGCGCGGTAAAAAATCACGTCAAATTGTCGCTTTATGCCGGCATTTACCGTGATTATGCGGATGTTACAGCCTTGTCCCAGGCTTACAAGCTGGTTCAGCAGGGAATGCAGCTTACTCCGGTTCAAGAGCAGATTGCCGTATACCCGGACGACCGTGTAGGTTCTTCGCGGGAAGACCAGGCTTTTTGGGATACGTCGGAGAAATTGATTGGCGCGGTCAAACGCGGCGATACCGTTGTTGTTGACGATGAGCTGAAGCGGCTGACAACTCAGCTCCAGCGAATGAACGAGACTTCTCTTGGACGCTTCAAGCCGATGCTGCATTTCTTCGTGCTGAACCTGATGCGCGAGACGAAGGAAATGGGGATTTTCTCGCGCGAGCAGGAGGATCTGCTGTGGCTGAAGCTCGACCGGCGGTTTGGCATCAAGGATCTGCTGTCGGTGATCTTGCAGGTGACCAAGGCGGTTGCCGAGAAATCAACGGATAAGAAAAAGCAGTCCGAACGTTCCATGTCGGAAGCCAAAGCGTTCCTCGGCCGTAATCTGTACCGGGATTTAAGCGTGGAGGAAGCGGCGACCCATGTCGGATTAAGCACTTCTTATTTCAGCCTGCTGTTCAAGCAGACCTATAACGAGACCTTTATCGAATACGTAACCCGCGAACGGATGGAGAAGGCGAAGTCGCTGCTTGCCGATACCATGAAAAGCATTGCGCAGATCGCCAAGGAAGTTGGTTACGCGGAACGGCGGTATTTTACGAAAGTATTTATGAAGTACACGGGGGAGAATCCGACGGATTACCGGAATAAGCATCAGCAGAACGCTTCCGGTCAAGCGGCGAAAGAAGGGGACGGGGAATGGGAGAGTTGAATTGGAGCAGCTGGACGCTGCGGGAAAAGGTTGGTCAGCTGTTTGTGTTCGGGTTTCACGGGTATGAGCCAACCGGGGAGATTACATCGTTAATCGAAAACTACGGCATAGGCGGGACGATATATTTCGGCCGCAATGTGCGGAACGCGGAGCAGGTTCATCAGCTGTCCAGTTCGCTGAAGGAGATTGCGCATAAAGCCGGACGGCCTAATGTGCTTGTTGCCATTGACCAAGAGGGCGGCATGGTAGCCCGCATAGTGGAAGGTGTTACGCTGATACCCGGCAATATGGCGCTTGGCGCAACCGGATCGGCGGAGGGAGCGAGAGAAACGGCCCGCGTCTGCGGCGAAGAGCTTCGCTTGCTTGGCGTTACGATGAATTATGCGCCATGTCTGGACGTAAATAATAATCCGGATAATCCGGTTATTAACGTGCGCTCATACGGTGATCGTTCCCAATTGGTAGGAGAGCTGGGGAAAGCGGCCTTGTTAGGCTACCAAGCCTCTAAAGTAGCGGCAACGGTCAAACATTTTCCCGGACACGGCGATACCTCGGTAGACTCGCATCATGCTTTGCCTGTGCTGCCTCATAGCCGGGAGCGGCTTGATGCGATTGAGCTTGCGCCGTTCCGTGCGGCGATTGCGGCGGGAACGGCTGCTATTATGACGGCTCATGTCTGTCTGCCTGCGCTGGACCCGTCGGGGAAGCCGTCAACCTTGTCGCAGCCGGTATTAACCGGGTTGCTCCGGGAGGAGCTTGGCTACAAAGGAGTTATCGTCACGGACTGCCTCGAGATGGATGCCATTGATCAATTCTACGGACCGGCGAAAGGCGCGGTATTGGCGCTTCAAGCCGGAGCAGACATGGTGCTTGTCAGCCATACGTACGAGAAGCAGGTAGCTGCGCTTGAAGCCGTCGTTGCGGCTGTGGAGAGCGGTGAGTTGTCCGAAGAACGCATCCATGAATCGCTCGCGCGGGTCATGCAGCTGAAGCGGGATTATGAAGTCGATGCGCCTCTTCCTGCATGGGAAGAGGCAGAACCAAAGATGGCGACTCCGGCAAGCAAAGCGGTTGCCCGTCAGTGGAGCGAGGCTTCGGCAACGCTCGTGAAGAATGACGGCCCGCTGCTTCCCCTTCGCAGAGAAGCACGTACGCTGGTGCTGTGGCCGGATATTAAGCCGGTATCGGTTGCCGATGAGATGCTGACGGGCGACGGTACGCTGGGCGATCACTTGAAGATTCGCCTTGATCAGGTTGAAGAGCGCTTAATGAGCGGAACTGATCCGCTTGCGGGTCTCGAGGCGTTCGAGCAAATTGTAGTTGTCACCTACGACGCAACTAAGCATCCGATCGAGCGTGAGATTGCAAACCATGTCGTTAAGCTGGCTGGTGACCGCACGGTTGCCGTATCCGTCCGCAATCCGCTTGACCTGAAGGTATATCCGGCTGCGAAAGCTTATCTGGCCGTGTACGAATGCCGTCCGCTCGCGCTGGAATCGGCAGCCAAGGTATTAACCGGCGAGCTTAAGCCAACCGGTTCCCTGCCGCTGGAACTGTCCGCGCAATATCCGTTTGGCTGGAACGTAACGCTGTAAACAATAGCCGCCTCTGATGGTCATAGCTGACCGTTCAGAGGCGGTTTTTTTGTAATATCCTAACAAATAGGAATAGTTGCCCGCGTTGATTTCGTTATACCATATTTGTAAAGGAAAGCATGGGATCAGAGGGAGGTCGTCTATGAGAATAGCTGTCTATCTTTTTCTTATCATCGGCATTATTCCTCTGTTAGCCGGGTGTGCAAATACGCTGAATGATCCGGTAACGGAGAAAAGAATC
This sequence comes from Paenibacillus glycanilyticus, assembly GCF_023715145.1. GTDB lineage: Bacteria > Bacillota > Bacilli > Paenibacillales > Paenibacillaceae > Pristimantibacillus > Pristimantibacillus glycanilyticus_A. The sequence continues at coordinate 427,823 of NZ_JAMBNP010000005.1, forward strand.
AAGGAAATGCAAACCCCGGATCCCTCCTTGACCAAGGTCAAGGTAGAAACGGATGGGATGCTGTCCGATGTCTATGTAAACGAGAGGCATCCGTTTGGATTACATGAGTATGTATGGGCCGACATGGAATATTACAAGAATCATGATGTAACGCGCGGAGACATCGTGGTGTTCCGCACAAAGAATAATCCTGAGCAACGGACCGATATAGCCAGAGTTGTGGGACTGCCTGGAGAATCCGTGAGGATTAAGAAGGGGCAGGTTTATATCAATGATAAAAAGCTGGTTGCTTTTTATGGGAATGATCCAACTTCCGACGATATTAATGATTCATGGGAGAAGCTGACTTTGAAAAGTGATGAGTACTATATTTTAGCTGATGTACGTTGGAGAGGGCTTAATGACAGCCAGACAAAGGGACCTTTTCACAAGGAAGATCTATTAGGGAAAGTTACGGGCTATCTGAAGAAATGAGAATGTCCGAAATAAAGAGTGTGTTGTCGGATTTCCACAGTATCCTGAAGTAACTAAGTAAATAATTTTTCACTTCTTATTCGGTAAAACCTCTAATGTTATAATGAATTGAATTATATGTTATATCAAATGTTGACTATAATCTCTCTTAGGGGTGATATTCGTGGAATACCGGGTGTTAGGACGTTCGGGCTTGCGAGTGAGCGAGGTCAGCTTGGGCTGCTGGGCAATAGGCGGGCCGTCGTGGCGGGACGGTAATCCCGTAGGCTGGTCCGGCAATGACGATAACGAGTCTCTTGCGGGCTTGCGCAGAGCCCATGAGCTTGGCATTAACCATTTAGATACGGCGGATGTCTATGGAGACGGCCATTCGGAACGGGTAATCGGACAATTTCTGCAGGATGTTCCGCGCGATTCCATTGTTGTCGCCTCGAAAGTAGGCTGGTTCAGAGGGACGGCACCCAACGCCATGCAGCCGGTACATATTCGTCATCAACTGGAGCAGACGCTTACGAATCTGGGGACGGATTATGTCGACCTTTATTTTTTCCATAATACGAATTTCGGACCGGACGACCGCTATTTGGAAGAAGCGGCCGACACGATGCGCGAGCTCCAAAAAGAAGGCAAAGTCCGGGTGATTGGCCAGTCGGCTTACAGCTATGCGGACTTTAAGCGGGTATGTCCCGTAACGCGTCCGGATGTGCTGCAATTCCATTATAATGCGTTCGGCAACGAGTTCGATCGGCCGGAGACGAACCTGTTCCAATGGGCGGAACAAGAAAACCTTGGCATGGTGCTGTTTGGGCCGCTTGCTCAAGGCTTGCTGCTGGATAAATTCGATCCGGAGAATCCTCCTCAATTTGGCGAGGGCGATATCCGCTCGACGAACCAGTCCTACTCGAAGGAGCGTCTGCTCGAAATCCGAAAGCAGCTTCAGCCACTTAAAGAGCATTTCGGCGCCGATGCACAGGAACTGGTCCGCGCCGCTATTCAGTATGCTTTGGCGCAATCCCCGAATGCATGCGTAATTCCGGGGTTCAAGAATATCCGTCAAGTTGAATCCAACGCTCTGGCCGCAGGCAGACCGCTTAATGCTCAGGAAGTAGAGCTCGTCAAACAAGCTTTGGGCAGAAAATAATAAAAAATAAAGCTCCCTCGAACCCAGTGTCAGCTGGATGTGAAGGAGCTTTGTTTTGTCATACCCACTGTCTTGGGCCAATCGCATGGAAGAGAGTATGACGGTTTGATTGAAGAGCATCCCGGATGCGATTGCAGGTGAAATCGCTAATCGGCCGAGGGAGATCATCGGGAGAACAGTAGCGGCATTCCAATATTTCCGGAGAGCTAGGAATAGGCTGCTGATTGCCATCGCTAACGGCGATAAAGACAAAATGATGCATATCATACGCCGGATCATAGTAAATCCCTGTTAATTCGCCAATCTCAACCTGCAGTCCGGTCTCTTCCAGTACCTCTCTTGCTGCGGTTTGTTGTGCGGATTCATTCACTTCCGATTTGCCTCCCGGCAGATCCCAGTTGTTCTTGCCATAACTGTGTTTGACAAGGAGTACCTGGCCTTCGGTATTTGCAATAATTGCTGCTGCACCCATTAGCTTGTCTGACATTTCGAATTCCTCCTCGATGTTTAATCTAATGGTTAAACGCCAGATTATGGAATTTAGTTGCGGTAACGCTTATTGGGAGGCTCCCATTATTTTTTAGCAGTCACATCGATCTTACTAGGAGGAAATGCTGATGAAAGATACGGCTTGGAAGGCGGAATGGATATGGGGAGGAGAAGAGGATAGTCCGCGCAATGAATGGCGCTGCTTCCGTTCGACCTTCGAAGTAACGGAGGGAGCTGCTGCCGCGGCAGAGCTTCGCATAAGCGCGGATTCCAGATATGTAGCTTACGTGAATGGCGTGCGTATCGGCAGAGGTCCGGTCCGATCCTGGCCGGAGGAGCAATTTTACGATTCGCATTCCATCGGTCATTTGCTAAAGTCTGGCGAGGAGAACACGATAGCCGTTCTGGTGCTGCATTTTGGCGTGACGAACTTCTATTACTTGCGGGGCAGAGGAGGCTTGCTAGCGGAAGTGAATGCCGGAGGCTCCGTGCTTGCGGCGACGGATTCGTCCTGGCGGACGGAGAAGCTGAAGGGTCAGCTATCCTCTTCCCCCCGAATGTCCTGTCAGCAGGGCTTTGCCGAGGTGTACGATGCAAGGGGATGGGATGACAGCTGGACAGAAAGCGGATACGATGACTCGTTATGGTCACGGGCTACTCGCGTTGCAGAAGTTGGGGAAGGTCCTTGGAAAAAGCTAATTCCGCGCGATATCCCGTTCCTGACAGAGGAAAAGCTGTATCCTTCCCGCATCGAATCCCTGCAAAGGGTTAAACCGCCTGCCTGGACCGCGGCTATTGACCTTCGGAATGCAATGGTTCCCGAATCGGTGGAGCATGCCAATCATATGCAATATATGGGCTACATCGCCACGAATTTGTCGCTTGCGGAAGCCGGGAAAGTGACGATTGGCGTTTTGCAGTCCCGCGGCGAGAAGCTTTGGATTAACGGGCAGCAGATTGAGAAGAGTCATGGCGTCGATCCGGAGAAGTATTATGAGATAGAGCTAAACGCCGGCGAGCATTTCATCCTGCTTGATATCACTCAGCACGATCATGGAGGAGCCTTCCACTTGGTCATTCACTCGGAGCAGAGCTTCTCGCTTCATGTACCAGATGGCGGCGGGGATACGCCTTGGATCATCATTGGTCCTTTTGACCAGACGGTCTTCTACGATACGAAGGAAAACAGAAATGTTGACCGGCAGGAGCCAAACTACCTACGTGCGGCCGGAGCAGCTTCAATCGAGGCATTGGCTGCGGTTAAGGATTGGATCCGCCCCCTGGAGTCCTCTTATTATACGGAGCAGGATGTATTCGGCTCCAATGTGTGGCGTCCCGAAGCGGAGCGTTACGGATGGTCAGCCAGCTTGAACGCTTGCTTGACGGCGACACCGGAATATGCGATTATTCCGCGTTTCGCGAGCGGGGATACCGAACTGGTTATCGATCTGGGCAAGCAGCGCTCCGGCTTCTTCGGATTCAAGATTGAGGCGCCTGCAGGAACGATTGTGGATGTCTACGGCCTTGAATATTTGAAAGGCGATTTCCGCCAGCACACGTATGGACTGGATAATACGTTCAGGTATATCTGCAGGGAAGGGCGGCAGATATACGAGTCGCCGGTTCGGCGCGGCTTCCGCTATGCGGTAGTAACCATAAGGGGAGCGTCAGAGCCTGTAAAGCTGCATGAGGTCTATATGGTGCAGAGCACTTATCCCGTTGTTGAAGCCGGAACGTTCCAAAGCTCCGATCCTCTGCTTAACGATATTTGGACCATCAGCCAGCATACGACGCGTCTTTGCATGGAGGATACTTTCGTCGATTGTCCGGCCTACGAGCAGACCTATTGGGTAGGGGACAGCCGCAATGAAGCGCTTGTGAACTACTATATCTTTGGCGAGCTGGATATCGTCAAACGTTGTTTGCGGTTGGTTCCGGGGTCGAAAGACAGATCCCCGCTGTATATGGATCAAGTGCCAAGCGGCTGGACCAGCGTGATTCCGAATTGGACGTTCTTCTGGGTATTGGCGACCATGGAATATGTGGAGCATACGGGAGACAAAGCTTTTGCAGCCGAGATGTGGCCGCATGTCCGCTTCACGCTGGAGCATTATTTGACCCATATTAATGAGCAAGGACTGCTGGAGATGCGGGGCTGGAATCTCCTCGATTGGGCACCGATTGACCAGCCTAATGAAGGAATCGTTACCCATCAGAATCTATTCCTGGCGAAGACGCTCAGGCAAGCGGCGCATATGGCAGCAGAAGCAGGGGAGGCAAGCGAAGGGAATTCGTTTGTAGAAGCTTCCTCCTTATTAGCCGCAGCCATAAACGATCATCTTTGGGATCGGGAGCGGGAAGCGTATTTGGATTGTATCCATGCGGACGGCCGCCGATCGGACATCTTCAGCATGCAGACTCAAGTGGTTGCCTTGTTATGCGACGTTGCTCAAGGGGAGCGCAAAGCGAAGCTGGAGTCGTACCTGATTCAGCCGCCGGCATCGTTTGTGCAAATCGGAAGCCCGTTTATGTCCTTCTTCTATTATGAAGCGCTGGAAGCAATGGGACGAGTTCCCGTGATGCTGGACGATATCCGCCGCAATTACGGCTTGATGGTTGCAAGCGATGCAACCACATGCTGGGAGATGTATCCGAACTTTACGGAAAACCGCGCCAATGCAGATCTGTTAACCCGCAGCCACTGCCATGCCTGGTCGGCAGGACCGGCTTACTTCCTGGGCAGAAATGTCCTTGGCGTGAAAAGGCTGGATCATGGCTGGAACAAGGTAAGCATCGAGCCCGTACCGTGTGACTTGAAATGGGCGAGAGGCGCGGTTCCTCTCCCGAATGGCGGCGTTATTGAAGTGAACTGGAGTATTTCGGGCGATGAAATGTCCCTTCAAATCTCGGCTCCGGAGGATGTCGAGCTCGATGTCCGGCTTCCTGCAGGACTGACAGGGCAAGTATCCATTGTGACTACGAAGAAGCTGCCTTTATAAAAAGTTAAGCCGGGTCGCGAATTGACCCGGCTTTTTATTGTTTTATACTAACTAGTTACCGTACAAATACTGCATGATTTCTTTCTCTTTAAACTTGATTCTGTATGTTTTGGCGAGGTATCGGCCGAGCGGTTGTCCTTTATTGCAGAAGAAGGCATCCAGTTTATAAGTGCTCAAATCTTTAAACTGTAAAAGATAATAATCCTCCGTTGGCCCTTTGGTGAGATGAAGATAGATGTAGCCCATTTTCTTTTTGGTTATGGCTTCAATGGACTTAATGTCTTTGATTTCGAAGCTCCTCTTGAAGAAGAACAAAGTGGTTTTCGCGAGGACCCCGTCGTTGATTTCAAAGCGCACGCTTAGCAGATACCCCAAGAATAACGCCGTGATGCTTCCCATCCAATAAAAGCCATAAAACCATAACCACCCAAGAAAGAACAGCAGGATTACGATTCCGAATAGAAGAATGGCAGTCCCTCTAGCAATTCTAAACGTCATGATATTCTCTCCGTTTACTGTTGAGGTTTTTATCGTTGAGGTTTTTATTGTTCAAGCGGCTAAATGAATAGCCGCTTAACACTTGGTCCCCAACCAAGTCGATAAAGAGCAGAGGTAAATGTATCTCCTGGAAGAGCGGAGCGTTTGCCTTTGATTACATTTTGCAACCTTAACAAATTGTTCAGGCAAAATGTAATCAACAGCAACTGGAAGGAGATACATTTCCGAATGTGAGCGAAATCGACTCCTCCTCCCTGCATGTCCGAATGTGAGCGAAATCGACTCCCCCTAACTCAACTCATCCAACGTCATCCCCAAACTCGGAGCCATATGAGTGAGGAACCACTCCGTTTCAGGCAGACCAAGCCGTTCGATGGCTGCTTCCGTCTGCCCTTTGGCGACGAGGAATTCGCGGTTGCCGGTGGATACCTCGCTTAAGCATTTCAAATAGGCGTCAAGCAGGTCGGCAGCCTTCACGATTTTATGCAGCAGTTGTTCTTCCTCGGTCAACTCGCCGCCAGGCTTGCCGAGCAGCGGGGCGTACGAGGCTTGAAGCGGCTCTGGCACCATGCCGAGCAGCCGTTCTGCCGCCATGGCTTCAATCTCTCGGAAGTTCGCGAGCATCTTCGGATTATGATGCTTGACGGGAGTCGGGATATCACCGGTAAACACTTCGGTGGCGTCGTGGAACAAAGCCAGCGTCACAGCCCGGTCTGCATTGTAGCTCCGTCCATAGAAGCTATTGCCAATCTCGCACAGCATATGGGCAAGCAGCGCAACATGGAAGGAATGCTCCGCAACGGTTTCCTTGGTGGTATTGCGCATCAGGCTCCAGCGCTCAATATATTTGAGGCGATACAAATAAGCGAAAAAATGACTTTCCATGATCTCGAAAGCTCCTCTCTATTCCGCAAGAAGTCATAATTGTTCTACTATATCCTACCATAATCGATCTTCCTAACGAATCCTCGGATCATATTGGACTAAAATAACGGATTGTATTATTTTCCTGCTTAACAATTTAAATATTTTTCTTGTTTTCATTTAAAAAAATCATTAAAATATGGCTAAGGCAAAGGAAATTTGCCTACTCACAATTGATAACTATTAATTTGGCATTAATGAACCAGAGATGGCGCTGGACATAAGCCTAAATAAGAGTTGTTTATTACAACTTTTGTTTAGGCTTTTTTTTGTGTCTTTATTGCTATTAAATAATTGAAGGTAAAAGAAAAGCTTTACCTAAACTGAGGATGAGAATTTTTGGATAAGAATGAAAAGCAAATTCAAAACGAAATCGCGAGTCACATAGGGAGATTGCTGCGAGAAGCTTTCGGAAAAGGACCGCAATCGATATTTGTGAACATCAGCCGCCCGTTTATTGTCATTTACTTAAGAAACTTCTTATCCCCGACGGAGAAAATACTTCTTCAGCAAGATCAGGTGAATTCCGTGCAGCATACAAGAGACCTGGTGATGAAGTCGCTAATCCCGGAAATCAAAGCCTATTTGCTGCTGCTGACAAATATGAACATCCGCGAATTTTACTATGACTGGGGATGGGATAACCATTCCGGCATACTGGTCGGTATGGAACCGGAAATGTTGGATGCCAGACAGGAAGAGTGGTATGCGGGGAAAGAGGAGCTGCACCGCGAGATTGACAGGATCAGTCAACTGATTCAGAAGAAACCGGATAAAACGGATTCTTACATGATTAATGACAGGACGCTGCTGATTGTCAGAACGGGGATTCTGATTAGCCTGGGCAAGGAAATGCTCCGGCTGGGGTTTGAAGAAAGCTTAAAGCTGGCCGAACGAAACCTGGAAAAAAATTATCTGTTTAATAACAATCAGTTCCAAAACATCATCAAATCGCAGATTCTGGAGGTTTTTGTGGATTGGGATTTCCATTTGGATAAAAGCGTTATCGTATTTATTTTAAATCCGAATCAAAAATAAACGAAAAAAGCTTAATAATGGATAGGATTTTGCCGCTAGTAAATAATAGGCGAAGTTTGTGTTGTTTTAATCCAAATAAGAAATTACAATAAATTCGGGGTGAAAGAAATAACGCTTTTGCCTTACTTTAAGGATGAATGATCTTGGATAAACAGGCTCAAACCGAAATTGCGAGCTACGTAGGCAGATTGCTAAGAGAGTCTTTCGGAAAAGGACCACAGTCGATTTATGTTAGCATTAATCGTCCTTTTGTCGTCCTCTATTTACGGAACTTCTTATCGCCGACAGAAAAGATCCTGCTCGAGCAGGATCAAGTCCACTCTATTCAATCAACCAGAGACTTATTAATGAAGTCATTAATTCCGGAGATCAAAGCCTATCTGCTGCTGCTTGCAGGGATGGATATCCGGGAATTTTATTATGACTGGGGACTTCATAATCAATCCGGCGTAATGGTCGGAATTGAAGCTTGCGAGGATTGGGAACAAGCCCTTCCCGTTGCAAGTTATAGAGGAAAAGAGGAGCTTCAGCGCGAAATTAATACAATCAGTCAACAAGTGCAGAAACGGCCTGACGAATTGTATTCTTTTCTGATTAACGACAGGACCCTGCTTGTCATTCGGGTTGGGATTCTGATCAGCATTGAAAAAGAGCTGATTCGGATTGGACATGAAGAGAGCTTAAGGCTCGCCAAGCGGAATCTGGAGAAAAGTCATTTGCATAATAACGGTCATTTCCAGGAATTTTTAAACGCAAAGGTTAAGGATTTGTTTGTCGACTGGGATTTTCATCTGGATAAAAGCGTCATCGTGTTCATTTTAAATCCGGATTAATAATGTTGGCGGTAATGAACCAGATTGATCGCTGGACATAAGCCTAAATAAAAGCTGACCTACCAGCTCTTATTTAGGTTTTTATTTTGGGGAAAATGAGGGGGATATATGGTCCAATTTCAAGAACAGAACGAGGTTCTGGGGCGAATAACGGACGCCATCTTTGCAGTCAATAACTCCTGGGAATTTACTTATATGAATAAAGAAGCGGCAAAATGGTTCTCGCGCAAACCTGAAGAACTCATTGGCAAATGCATTTGGAGTGAATTTTCGAAGGATGAATACTCTATTTTCTTCGAGCATTACGATAGGGCTATGCGCGAACAGGTCCGGGTGGAATTCGAAGCGTATTGTCTTCCCATATCGGTGTGGCTGGAGGTTAAAGTTTACCCATCCGCCAATGGGCTCTCCATTTATTTGGAAGACATTACGCAGAAGAAAGGCTTATCCTTGCTCAAGGAGCAGCACTACGAGTCGCTGTTTAAATATAATCCTGACGCTGTCTTTGCATTTGACGTGGAAGGAAATTATCTAAGCGTAAATCCGGCTATGGAGCATATGTTAGGCTACCGTGCAGAAGAGTTTCTGAGGATGTCGTATACGCCATTGATACCGGCGGAAGAACTGGACAAGACGAAGAGTCATTTTCAAAAAGCAGCCAAAGGCATTACGCAGCATTATGAAACGAAAGCATGCCACAAAAACGGTACGGTTATTGATGTAAAAGTAACCAACATGCCAATTATTATCAACAACGTAGTAGTGGGGGTATTTGGAGTTGCCCGGAATATCACCCAGGAGAATCATAATGAGTTATTGCTGCTGCAAGCGGAAAAGCTGACCGCGGTAGGCCAGCTTGCCGCGTCCATCGCGCATGAAATAAGGAATCCCCTCACGTCGCTGAAAGGCTTCGTACATCTTATCGAACAGGCTGTTTCCGGGGTCAACAAAAGCTATTTCGAAATTATGAAGGACGAGCTGAAAAGAATCGAGCTCATTACGAGCGAGCTGCTTTATTTGGCGAAGCCGCAGGCCCAGGAATTCAAACATGAGCAAATCAGCCAGATCATTGAGGATGTGATATTGCTCATGGGCTCGCAGGCTCTAATGAACAATGTGGAGTTAAGAACGTCCAATCTGGAGGATCTGCCAGCCATGCATTGCGTCCCGGCTCAGTTGAAGCAGGTATTTATTAACCTCATCAAAAATGCGCTGGAAGCTATGCCGAATGGCGGGTCAATCGATATCGTGGCCACGAGGCCTAATGATGATGCGGTTGTCATCCAGGTTATCGATAATGGCAAAGGCATTCCTCAAGAGCTCATTTCCAAGATCGGCTCCCCTTTTTATACAACGAAAGAAAACGGAACGGGCCTTGGCATGATGGCTACGCAGCAAATCATCTATTCCCACAAAGGGGCTTTGGAAATTTCGAGCATCGAAGGCGAAGGGACTACGATTCATATTACTTTGCCGGCAGCGAAATAGGGTGGGATAGGTTTGTCCATTTGAATGGGAGTATCACCAAGGCAGCCGGCAAGCCCGGATGCTTTTTCTCTGTTTAAGGGCAGTTATCCTTATGCGAGTGTGCTATTATTAAGCTTACTATTGTTGATCGCCATATTTTAGAAGTGAGGGATGGCTTACGAGGGAGTTTGGATTGCAATTCAATCAGTTTTTCGAACGATGGATGTTTCTGCTGATCCCGGGATCGCTTGTCCTGGGGTTTCTTTTTGCGGATACGCTTGCTCCGATGGTGGATGCCGTGCCTTATCTGTTTGCTTATGTGACGCTGACGATGGGGATCGGCTGCGGCCTTCGTCATCTGTATGAGGTTATAAAAAAGCCCGGCATTCTGGTATGGACGCTAATTCTCGCGCATCTTATTTCGCCGCTTGTCGCATACGGTCTTGGTGCTCTTCTCTTTGGAGCATCCTCTCCTTACGTCGTGGGGCTTGTCTTGTTTACGATTATTCCGCTTGGCGTTTCCACCGTCCTATGGGTTGGCATGTCGGGCGGAAGCGTTCCGCTTGTGCTTGCGATGGTCGTGCTCGATTCCGCTTTAAGTCCGCTCGTCGTTCCTTACGGCATTCATCTATTCTTTAATACGTCCGTTGATATTGCGATAGGACCTATCATGTTTGATTTATTCGTTATTGTTGTACTGCCGACGATTGTTGGCGTAGCGCTGTATGAGCTGAGCAAGGGACGCATTCAGGCGAAGGTGAAGCCGGTGGCGATGCCCATCTCGAAGCTTTGTTTTGTAGCGGTTGTTGCCTTGAACGCATCGGCCATTGCGCCGTATGTCGATCAGTTGAAGCAGGATATGCTGAAGCTGATTCCGCTTGTTATCGTGCTGGTAGGGGTATGTTATGCAGTAGGGTTCCTCGGAACGGCCAAATTTGCGGGCAAAGATGTACAGGTCACCGTATCTTACGCCACGGGCATGCGTAACATCTCGCTTGGGATCGTCCTCGCGTTAGGCTACTTCAGCCCGCTGGCTGCCGTGCCGGTCGTACTGTCCATCCTGGTGCAGCAGCCGCTTGCGACGGTGCATCATTTTGTTTTACAGAAACTTAACAAAAACAAGACTAGCGAAGCCGCGTGAGCGCATGTACGATAAAACGGGTGACAATGAGGCAAAAGGAGATGGACTTTAGCCATGAACAGCTTTCGTAACCGGCTGACCTTTACCATGATTATTATACTTGCTTTGTCCGTTACGGCAGCAGGTCTCTTCATGGCAAAGACGTTTAAGGATAATCATATTAATGCGCTGGAAGACAATATGGTCCGCGAGATGCATATCATTCTGGCCAAAACCGAATGGAAAGAGGGGGATAAGGCCAGTCTGTTCCCTTATTTCACGAAGGAAGCGGAGACCCTCAGGACGTATGCGGACTCCAGGGTTACTTTTATCTCCGGTGACGGCACGGTCCTAGGCGATTCGGATCATGCTCCGGAAACGATGGATAATCATAGCAAGCGGATCGAGGTCATCGAGGCTCATAAAAACGGCGTCGGACGAGCTATCCGTTATAGTGACACGTTGAAGGAAAATTTATTATACGTAGCTATTGCGGCCGACCCCTCCGATCCGAACTCCAACATCATTCGGCTTGCGATGAGTCTGAAGGAAGTGGACAAGAGCATTAACCAGCTGTGGACGGTATTAATTATCGGCCTTCTGGTCTTGTTTATCGTTGCAGCCTTTATCAGCTATCGGATCGCGCTTAGCTTAACCCGCCCTCTGGAGCAAATTACGAAGGTTGCCCAGCGCATCAAGCAGCTGGATTACAAAGCGCGGGTGAAGGTCAGAAAGCAGGATGAGGTTGGGGAGCTTGGCCATGCGATTAACGCGATGGCGGAGAGCCTTGAGGTGCAAATGACCCGTATCCGGCAAAATGAAAGCCAGCTGGAAAGCGTCCTCGATAATATGATTAACGGCGTTATGATGATCGATCCTACCGGGCGGATTGTGCTCATGAGCAAGCGTGCGGAAGAGATTCTGGGCTTCTCGGCGCGCGAACTGGTTGGACGCAATTATGCGGAAGCCAAGCAGCAATATGAGCTGTCCCAGCTCATTCAAGAGGCATTGGCGAGCCGTGAGCATATTAAAGAGGAGATTACGTTCTACTTCCCGGAGGAGCGTCTCTTGGAGCTGAACCTGGTTCCGATTCACCAGGAAAATAACGAATTCAGCGGCCTGCTGCTCGTTCTTCAGGACGTAACGGCAATCCGGCGCCTCGAGAGAATGCGCAGCGAGTTTGTGGCGAACGTATCCCATGAGCTGAAGACGCCTATCGCGGCGGTAAAAGGCTTTGCCGAAACGCTGCTTGGCGGAGCGGTGAACGATGAGGAGACCGCGCGTTCGTTCCTGCAAATTATTTTTGACGAGAGCGACCGTCTTAACCGGCTGATCGGGGATATTCTGGCCTTGTCCAAGATTGAATCCAAACGGGTTCCGCTGTATTTCTCGCCGGTGGAGCTTGATTCCTTTATGACCAAGACCGTTACGATGATGGAAACCGAAGCGGCGCGCAAATCGATTATGCTTGATCTGCAGATGGAAAACGGTCTTTACGTCGAAGCCGATGAAGACCGATTACGACAAATTATGATGAATGTGATAGCAAATGGCATAAACTATACACCAGAGGGCGGCAAGGTCTCGGTTAATATCAAAAGCATCGACGAGGATCATATCCGGATCCTGATCAGCGATACCGGAATCGGCATTCCGAAGAAGGATCTGCCCCGCATCTTTGAACGGTTCTACCGGGTGGACAAGGCCAGATCCCGCAGTTCAGGCGGTACCGGCTTAGGACTCTCCATCGTGAAGCATTTGGTCGAGCTGCACAAAGGAACAATATCGGTTACAAGCGAGGTTGGCATGGGCTCAACCTTTGTTATCGAGCTGCCTGTTTTGCAACAATAGTCAGCCTTACTTAAATATTTACCCATTCTTCATGAAATCGTGATAAAATAAGGTTGAAAAATTGTGTGTCCCAGGCTGGACAGGCTGGAGGTTATCATGTCGCATAAAGTGCTGGTTATTGAAGATGAACCAACATTAGCTCGGCTTCTGTCGTATAATCTGACGCAGGAGGGCTATGCCACGACAGTTATAGATCACGGGGCAACAGGGCTGCAGACGGCTCTGCAGCGTACCTTTGATTTGATTATTCTGGATATTATGCTGCCAGGCTTGAATGGCTTTGAAATATTGACGCGCCTTCGTCAGAATGGCGTAAAGACGCCGATTATTATTTTAACGGCGCGTAATGCGGAAGAAGAAGTGGTACAAGGGCTGAAGCACGGAGCCGACGACTACATCACGAAGCCGTTTGGCGTTGCGGAGCTGCTGGCCCGCGTGTCTGCGGTGCTGCGCCGGACCCAGCAGGATGATGTTGTTCCGATCGAAACATCGGAGAAGGTTATTACGATTGGCGACCTGTCGATCTATCCGGAGAAATACGAAGTTACGTTAAACGATGAGACCGTTCCGCTTCGTCCGAAGGAGTTCGAGGTGCTGCTGTACCTGGTTCAACGTCCGGGGATGGTTATTACGCGGGATGACTTGATGAATGTCGTATGGGGCTTCGATTACATCGGCGGCCAGCGTACGGTTGACGTTCACGTAAGCTCGCTCCGCAAGAAGCTGGAATTAGGGCAATCGGTTCAGATTGAGTCGATTCGCGGCGTTGGTTATAAGCTTGTTATGTCGAAAAAACTCGTCACACCAAAGAGTTAAGGTGGACGAGTTTTTTTTGTTATCGCTATTGCCGGTTCCAGTCGAGCATCTTGCGCTGGAATTGCTTCGGTGAGCAGTCGTTGTATTTCTTGAACATCTTATAGAAGTGGGCCATGTTCGGCATTCCGATCCGCTCTCCGACTTCTGTTATGCTCAGATCCTTGGTCAGAAGAATACGCTCGGCCCATTTGATCTTCCGGTAGTTCACGAATTCCGTGAATGACATGCCAATCGTCTTTTTGAAAAATTTCACGAAGTAATAATAGCTCATGTTGGCGATTCGGCATACTTCCTCCACCTGGATCCGATCGGTCAGCCGGTTCTCGACATAATCAAGGACGGGCTTGAGACGGAGGCGGTCAAAGTCATCCTGCTCGGCAAGCATCTTCCGGTGATCGTTCCGAAGGAGGGTCAGCAGAATCTGCTTGATCAGAACGCTTACCGCAATCTCATAGCCGGTCTCCTTGCGGTCCGCTTCCTGATGAAGCTGGCGGATGAACTCACCGATCTGCTTCTTCGCATGGCTGTTTTCCTGAAATATATAATTGGCCTGGCTGAGAGGATTTTCCGTCTCGGAGAAATAGCGCATATACGCTATTGTGCTTTGATCGAAAAACGGCTCCAGCTCGAATTGCAAAACGATGTAATCGAGATGCCCGACGCTCTTGTCGCGGTGAAGCTGGGAGGCGCCGATCATAATGATGTCGCCTGCTTCCAGATGATAGCTCTCTTCCTCGACATCGACGTCCAGCTTGCCTTTTATAATATAGAGCAGCTCCAGCTGCCGGTGATAATGCCAGTTGGTGAAATCGTCATCCTTTCGAATCGGCTGCCAGACACGCAAGGATAACAAAGGGTTCTCATAGACAACTTTCTCGTTAAACGGCTCCACCTTTGCTTGTCCCACCTTACGTTGAAGTTTGGTTCTGCACTTGCCGCCATAGCGTTATGCAGCCTTCTTCATTGTAGTGGGGTTCCGCTTTAAAGGCAACCATTCGCCAAACCGCTTTGGACATAGGTATAATAGAGTCAGAACTCGAGAGGAGATGACGGCATGCGGCCAAAAGTATACATATCATCTAAAGTATCCGACGAGGTAAAAGCTTACCTCGATCAACATTGTGAATGCGAAATGTGGCAGAATCCGGAGAGAGCGATAACCGGGCAGGAGCTTGCCGAGCACATCGGAGAGGTTGAAGGACTGCTTGCCGCCGGCAATGCGATCAGCGAGCGTTTGTTAAGCGCGGCGCCTAAGCTGAGAGCAGTCAGCAATATTTCGGTAGGCTACAATCATAATGATCTCGACGCGATGAAGAAGCGCGGCATTATCGGCACTCATACCCCTTATGTGCTGGATGACACCGTAGCGGATCTAACCCTTGCTCTGATGCTGGCAGCAGCCAGAAGAGTAACCGAGCTGCATAACTTGGTCCGTGAAGGCGGTTGGCAGCGCGGGGTTGGCGAGCAGCTGTTTGGCTTGGACGTGCATCATGCGAAGCTTGGCATTATCGGCATGGGCCGGATTGGCGAGCAGATTGCGAAGCGGGCGAAGTTTGGCTTCGAGATGGAGGTCTCCTACTATAATCGCAGCCGCAAGCCGGACACGGAGGAGCGGCTTGGCGTCAGCTATCAGCCGCTGAACGAGCTGCTTGAGCAGTCGGATTTCATCGTGCTCATGACTCCGCTGACGCCGGAGACAAAGCATATGATCGGCGAAGAGCAGTTCAACCGGATGAAACGCAGCGCGATCTTCATTAACGTATCGCGCGGCGAGACGGTTGACGAAGCTGCTCTGATTGAAGCGCTGCGCAGCAAGCGGATTTATGCGGCAGGACTTGATGTATACGAGAAAGAGCCGGTCAGCCCGGACAATCCGCTGCTGCAGCTGGATAATGTGGTGACCCTTCCGCATATCGGCTCGGCAACGAAGAAGACAAGGGACGACATGGCCATGCTCGCTGCGCGCAATCTGGTGGATGCGTTATATGGCAGAGAGCCGCAATATGTCATTCCCGAACTGAAAAACTAATTGCGAAAGAGGCTGCTCCCATACGGGACAACCTCTTTTTTCGCGTTTATGAGTTAGTGTCTGTCCTGATGACTCTTTTGGCCCTGGCCGAAAAAATTAACGATGATTCCCGTGGCTTTTTTCGTCCCTGGCCGAAAGAATCATCGAAGATCCTGATGACTCTTTTGGCCCTGGCCGAAAGAGTTATCGAAGATCCTGATAACTCTTTCGGCCTTCATAAAACATTTTCGGGGGATTTACTTCGCTCTCCTTCGCTGTGATGGAGCTTGCGGTCAGCTTGAAGACGGATGTTTTGCTGCCCATCGAGGAGACGTACCGCTCCAGATGGCTTTTCGCAAGAGGGCGGTCGAAGTAGCCGGGAACGTATTTGTTCAGCATAACCTGCATGGCCGCAGTTGCTTCGTCCCCATCCGTTACTTTCTCAATAGTGCCGTAGAGGATGACGCTCATATAAGCGGTATCGATATGGGCAGGTGTCGGGTCGGTAATGGTGCCGTATTCTTCGCTGACGGTAAAGCAGCCTTCCGGATTGTCTTCAATCATATCGATTTTCCGCCCTTCGGAAGCGACGTGGAAATAGATGGCGTTATCCTTCCAGACGAAGTTTAACGGAACAACATAAGGAACATTGCCCGAAGCAAGGCCAAGAAATCCGGTTTTTGCCTGCTCGAGGAAGCGATGGATCTTGCCTGTATCGGTACAGGCTCTTTTTTGTAAACGGATCGGAAACATCGTTAATTCCTGCCTTTCGCGCGGTGGATTGTGCTATCATTGTAGAAGGAATCTGTCCTTATCGAAAGGTACAGTTTTGTTGAAAATAAGGGGTACAGAATGAGGTTGTCGTATGATCAGCGTAACGCCGGAATTGGATAAGCAAAGCGATATTCCCCTGTATCAGCAGTTATTTGTCTATTTGAAGGGGCAGATTGAATCGGGCCTTCTGCGGGAGAACGACCGTCTGCCTTCGATCCGCCAGTTGTCCGCTTATTTGTCCGTCAGCAAGAATACCGTTGAAACGGCTTATCAGCAGCTGCTGGCGGAGGGTTATATCCAGAGCAGACTTCGCAGCGGATTGTATGTAATGCCGATAGAGAAGCTCGAGAGGGCGGCAGCGGAACCGGCCGTAGTCCGAACGGGGACAGCGCAGAAGTCCGAGGATCTGCCGCCCCATGCGATTAATTTCGAGTATGGCGACGTAGAGCTTGATCATTTTCCGGTGCGGCAGTGGAAGAGATGTCTGATGGATGCCCTTGAGGAATGTACATCGGAGATATACGGCTACGGCGACCGTCAGGGCCATGCGGGACTGAGGTCGGAGATTGCCCGTTATTTGTACCAATCCCGCGGAGTGGTATGCACGCCTGATCAAATCTTCCTTAGTGCGGGGACGCAAACGACGGTCAGCCTGCTGGCCCAGCTGCTGCCGCTGCCCGGGGAGGTTGCGATGGAGGAGCCGGGATATAACGGAGTCAGAACGGTACTGATGAATATGGGCCGTACCATTATTCCGATACCGCTTGACCATGACGGAATCTCGGTGGAGCACCTGAAGCGAAGCGGTGCCAAGACCGTATATGTAACGCCTTCCCATCAGTTTCCCCTTGGCATGATTATGCCGGTCCAAAACCGGATTAAGCTGCTGCAGTGGGCGTATGAGCAGGACGGCTACATCATCGAGGATGATTTCGACAGCGAGCTGCGGTATCAGGGCCAGCCGATTCCGGCTCTGAAGGCGCTCGATACCTGTGACAAAGTTATTTACTTAGGAACATTCTCCAAGTCGTTCCTGCCGGGAATACGGCTCAGCTATATGGTGCTTCCGGAGCGGGCCGCGCTGGATTACCGAAGCAGGCTGCAGGCATACAGCCAGTCGGTCTCGCCGCTTATTCAAGCTGCGATGCACCGGTTCATGAAGGAAGGGTATTTCGCAAGCCATATCCGGAAGATGAGGAAGCTGTATCAGTCCCGGCATCGCGTGCTGCTTCGCTCGATTCATGAACAGCTTGGCGGCCAGGTTGGCATCATTGGCGAGCGGTCGGGCATGCATTTGCTGCTGGATGTACACGGACGTTCCAGCGAAGAGCTGGTGAAGAGGGCGCTTGAACACGGGGTTATTGCATACGCGCCTAGAAAGCATTGGCTTCACCGGGAGGCTTGTCCGCCTTCGTATATCATGCTAGGCTTTGGCGGACTTAGCGAGGAGAAAATCCGCGAAGGGATTATTCGCCTTCGCAAGGCTTGGTTCCCTTAAGATGTGGTACAATACGGTATATACCTAACCAGGAAAGAGAAGTGAACGTTGTTGATTACGATTACGATTCCGGAACCGGACGTTACGATTTACAAGCAAGTGAACCCCGAGCTCAGCCATATTTATAACTTTACCGATTTCCATCTCATCACGCGCGAAAAGGGCGGCTTCTTCATGTTCTACAATTTCAAGGGCGACGTGCTGTTTGTCGGCAAAGCAAGGAAGCTGAGACCGCGCATCAAGAAGCATTTCGAAGATACGGTATCCCCAATGAAGGATCACCGTGACGAAGTGACCAAGATCGAGATTTATGTGAATGAAGATCCGGTGGAGCGCGAAATTTACGAGACCTACCTGATCAATCAATTCCGGGCGAAATACAATGTGGACAAGGTATTGTTCCGTTAAAGAAACTTCTAATGACGAAGGCTGCTCAGCAATGGGCGGCCTTTTTGTGTTATTTCATAAAAGCTGAAGTACGCGCAGAAAGTTCTATAGTTTCAGTAGTTACTCATAGGGGAAGATGGGATATAATGTAGCGGCTTGATCTATTCTCGAAGAGGAGAGGGATTCGCTCATGCAACAGGGTAAACGGGAAACGATTGCGGTTAACCAGCTTGGCTACCGGGTCAAGGATTCGAAGATCGCCGTTATAACAGGCGAAGCCGGGCTCTTTAGATTAATTAAACAAGAGACAGGCGAAGTGGTGTGGAAGGGACGGACCACAGCTGCGCGGGAGGATGCGGCAAGCGGAGTGACGGTTTGCAGAGCGGATTTTTCAGGCTGGGAGCAGGCCGGGACGTACAGCTTGGAGACGGAAAATGGACAGAGATCTGATTCGTTTGTTATTGGGGAAGAGGTATATGGCGATGCTCATCAGGCCTTATTGAAGGCGTTTTATTTCTTCCGGTGCGGAATGGAGCTGGAGGAACGATATGCAGGGGACTGGAAGCATGGCGCTTGCCATTTATCGCCGGCCATTGTGTATGGAGACGAGAAGAGGCGCGTGGATGCCTCAGGCGGATGGCATGACGCGGGAGACTACGGCAAATATGTTGGACCGGGAGCGAAAGCGGCGGCGGATTTGCTGCTCGCCTATGAATGGTATCCGGCTGCGTTCGCGGCAGCCGTGCCTGTGCCGGAATCGGACGGCGTGATGCCGGATGTGCTCCATGAATGCCGGTATGAGCTGGAATGGATGCAGCGCATGCAGGATGCGGAGAGCGGGGGAGTATTCCATAAGCTGACTACGCTGCGCTTCCCTGCGCCGGATACGATGCCGGAGGCCGATGCCGATGAACTGTACGTTTCGCCGGTGTCGGCGACGGCAACGGGCTGTTTTGCAGGAATTATGGCCATGGCGGCTCGCGTGTATGAGCGGTTTGACAGAGTGTTTGCTGCCACCTGCAAGGCTGCCGCGGAGCGGGCATGGGACTGGCTCGAGCTGCACCCGGAAGCTCCCGGGTTTCGGAATCCGCCTGAGATCGCAACCGGAGAATACGGGGATAAACAGGATGCCGATGAACGGTATTGGGCAGCGGCAGAGCTGTACCGCACGACGGGGGAAGAACGGTATCATGAGGCTTTCCTGCGGTTGTCGGAGCTGGCATTCGACAAGTATGAGCTGGGCTGGGCCGATATGGGCGGCTACGGGACAATATCTTACCTGTTATCGGAGCGTGCGAAAGACAGCGCTGTGGCAGAGCGGCTGCGCGTTGGTTTGCACAGACATGCCGAGCAGCTTGCTGCAGTCAGCCGGAATGATGGATTTGGCATCTCGCTGCGGCCGGAGCAGTACATATGGGGCAGCAATATGCTGGTGCTGAATCATGCGATGCTGCTGTTAATCGCAGATCGGCTGGCCGAGACTGCCGGCTATGAGAAGGTAGTGCTTGATCATATCCATTACTTGTTCGGGATGAATGTGATAGGCATGAGTTATGTGACGGGGTTCGGGAGCCGCCCGGTTAAGCATCCGCATCATCGCCCGTCAGAAGGCGATGGGGTAGACGAACCGGTACCGGGACTCGTATCCGGCGGGCCAAACCTTGGTATCCAGGATGAGTATGCCCGGGAGCATCTGACCGGCAGAGCGCCGGCTGCCTCCTTCGCCGATGTGATGGAAAGCTACGCCACGAATGAAGTGACTATTTACTGGAACTCACCTGCGGTGTTTGTTCTGTCTCATTTTGTCTAGCGGCATACAAACGAAAGGGCTGTCCCAAAAGCCATTGGCTAACGGGACAGCCCTTGTTCGGTATCCTTATTCCTTCTTGCGGACCATCAGCACCTGCTCCATCGTTGTTGCCAGCCCCATCTCGGTCAGCAGCTCGACGAGCAGCGTATGAGATGCCCGGATATTAAAGGCGGAGCGCCGGCAGGTCTCGCCGGGCTGCCATACCTCATGCAGGGCGGCCTTCATCACGGCCTTGGCGTCGGTACGGCCAGGAGCGACTTCCAGCCGGAAGAGGAAGATGCCGGTCAATTCGCCAGCCATGCTGAACGTCCTCCGGTACAAGGCATAGCCCGCTGCTTCGCCGCCATCGAAGACAGCTACGCTTTCCCCATCCCTCAAGCTCGGCACGTCAGCCTGCCATACTTCGCCTTCGCAGTAGAACGGGAGCCTTGCGGCCTCCGCTGCCATGCCAAGCGCGATTTGATAAGGATGCTCGTAGGTATCATCCATATCCGGAATCGGCTGCTCCGTCGACATAATCAGCAGGCGGTCGATTTGCTCGTAACCAACCCCTTCATAGAGCCGAATGGCATATTCATTCCGGGAGATCGCTTCTAGATTCGCTTGGCTGACGCCTAACTCTTCATACAGCTCCAGATTCCTGTTCATCAGCGCTCTGCCGATTCCTTTGTTGCGGAAGGCCGGTATGATCGCCGTTCCGCCGTTCCATGCCAGCTTCCTGTCCTCCTGCTCGCGGAAGCCGTTCATGACAAGGCCGGCCGCTTCGCCGTCCACATAACAAGCGAAGGAGTGCTCAAGCGACAGACCTTCGGAAGCTGTCCTGCCGATGAACCGGTCAAGCGGAACGGCAGCCGGCACAAAATAACCTTCGAAGGCGCGGTTCCACAGCTCCGACGCATCCTTAACCGGAAGCTCGCTGAGAGGCCGAAACGTAATAGTCATGCTCCGTCCTCCTTACAGCGCTTTATCGTCAACGCTTTCCAGCCAGCTGTCAATGCTTCCGATAACGGAAGTGACGCAGCCATCCTCGAACGGCGAGATCAGGCCGGCAACCTTAACCAGCTCGGTAAAGGAGAGGCTTCCGCCTTGACGGCACAAGTTGAGGTAGTCTGCCCATGCGGCGCTCCGGTCCTCATGCATTCTTTTCCAGAACTGAAACGCGCAGATTTGCGCCAGGGTATAGTCGATATAGTAGAACGGACTGCCGAAGATATGGCCCTGCCTCTGCCAGTAGGCGCCTTGCTCCAGATAGCGGTTCTCTTCATAGTTGCGGTGCGGCAGGTACTTCTGCTCGATCTCCCGCCAAGCGGCTTTGCGTTCAGCAGGCGTCGCGTCCGGATTCTCGTAGACGAAATGCTGGAATTCATCAACCGTTACGCCGTAAGGGAGGAAGATCAGGGAGCTCGCGAGATGCTGGAATTTGTATTTATCAACGTCCTCCTTGAAGAACAGGTCCATCCACGGCCAAGTGAAGAACTCCATGCTCATCGAATGAATCTCGCAAGCTTCGTAGGTAGGGAAGGCATATTCCGGTACGGCATAGCTTCTGCTCTCGTACACCTGGAAGGCGTGGCCGGCTTCATGCGTCAGGACGTCAATATCTCCTGAGGTACCGTTAAAGTTGGAGAAAATAAACGGTGCGCCGTATTCGCTGATGTAGGTGCAGTAACCGCCGCCTTGCTTGCCTTTCTTCGCGACCAGATCCATCAGGCCGTTGTCCTGCATGAACCGGAAGAACTCATCGGTCTCCGGCGACAGCTCGGCATACATCTTCGCCCCGTTGTCCACAATCCATTCCGGGCTGCCTTTAGGCTTGGCGTTACCGGTCAGGAAGGCGAGATTCTCGTCATAATAGTAGAGCTGATCGACGCTGATCCGCTCGCGCTGGCGTTCCTTCAGCTTGGTCGCAACAGGGACGATATGCTCCAGCACCTGATTGCGGAAGTTTGCGACCATCTCCGCCGTATAGTCGGTACGGCTCATGCGGGCATAACCAAGCTCAACGAAATTCGTGAAGCCGAGCTTCTTCGCAATTCGGGTCCGCACCTTCACAAGCTCATCATAGATACGGTCAAACTCCCCTTCATTCTCCGCCATAAAGCCGGAGGAGGCTTCCGATGCGCGTTTGCGTACAGCGCGGTCGGTCGATTGCTGGAATGGCGATAATTGCGACAACGTGCGCTCTTCGCCGTCGAACAGGATTTTGGCCGAAGCAATCAGCTTCGAATATTCGGTAGACAGCTTGTTCTCCTGCTGCAAATCCTCGATGACCTCCGGGCTGAACGTCTTCAGCGACAGCTCGGCCAGCTGGAACAGCTGACGGCCCCATTTGTTCTCGAGCTCGGCACGGAACGCGGAGCCTACCAGCGCCCGGTAATAATCGGTTATGTATTCCTGCACGACAGGTCCGTTCTCGTCGAAGAAGTCCTGTTCGGCTTTATAAAATTCATCGTTGGTATCAATCGAATGACGGATGCTCGCAATTTGCTGCATCGTATCAAATTCGCTCCGCAGCTTGTTGATGCCGGTCATCGCGGCATCTTGCTCCTCGAAACGGCTTGCCGCATTAAATGCGGATAATAGCTCCTTGAACTGCTTTTCGAAAGACGCTACATCGGGACGTTCGTAACGATACTCATTAAATTTCACTTGGATACACCTGCCCTCTCTTGAACGGTAATTTGATTACAGGAAATGGATGGATATACCATCGTCCTTGAAATGTCTATTCGTTAGACGATGCGGCTAATCCTGCTTCATCCGCATGCGAAAAGGCCTCCTTCACCTATGCTCAGGCGAAGCGAAGCCTCTGATGAACGTATGTTCAATATACCGGTTATTTCTGAGTCTTCAGCTCGAATTCCTCGCGAATGCGGGCAAGCAGGGCCGGATTGGCAACCACGTCATACGCGGTAGCGGCAAGCGTCTTGGCGGCGAAGATCATCCGGTCAAGTGCGCGCTCGGTCATTGCTGCATCACGGAATTCCACGGTATGGAGGAGGAAGCGTTCCTCGACGATCTTCACATAAGGATGAATAGCGGGACAACGAACGGATACATTGCCCAGATCAAGAGAGCCGTGATCCTTGCCGGTCTCCACCTCTTCCGGTTTCACGCCCAAATCAATCAGATTGGCCGTAAAGCATTCGGACAACGCCTCATTCGTAAGCAGCTCGTCATAGGAAAATTCATAGTTATTCATCTCCAGCCTGCAGCCGGTCTGAAGAGCGGCTCCTTCGGCGCAGCGGCGAACCTTCTCGGCCAGCTCATTTGTGTAAGCACGCGAAGCGGAGCGCACATAAAACTGGGCGGATGCATAATCCGGGATAACGTTAGGGGCTTTGCCCCCGTTATCAATGATGCCATGGATGCGGGCATCGCTCCGGGTCTGCTGGCGGAGCGCATTTACGCTGTTGAACAGCTGCAGTACGGCATCCAGCGCGTTAATGCCTTCATATGGGCTTGCTGCCGCATGAGCCGGCTTGCCGAAATATTCGAACCGGATCGCGTCAAGCGCAAGCGAATCGCCGGACTTTTCGAAGGTATAATACGGGTGGGCCATAAGAGCGAAGTCGCAGTCGTCGAACAACCCGGCTTCGGACATCGGCACCTTTGCGCCTTTTGTTTCCTCAGCAGGCGTGCCGTATACGCGGATAGTTCCGCCATAGGAATCAAGGACAGCCTTTAAGCCCACGGCTGCCGCAATCCCCATCGTACAGATCAGATGATGGCCGCAGGCATGTCCGATTTCGGGCAAGGCGTCATATTCGCACAGAAAGGCAACCGTTGGACCCGGTTTGCCGGTAGAATAAGTACCAATAAAAGCAGTCGGGATGCCAAGCGTTCCCCGTTCCACGGTGAAGCCCTGTCTTTCAAGCTCTTCGCAAAGCATGGCTGACGACTTGAATTCCTCGTGACCAAGCTCCGGGTTCGCGCCAATCGTCCTCGAGATTTGTTTGAATGATTCCGCATGGGATTCGATTGCATGGAATATAAGCTGTTTGTTGCCGCTTGTCATGGACAAGCCTCCTTCTGTTAAAGCGTTATCCCAACCATTATAACCGAAATGGCGATCTATTGCCTGTCGGAGCCGTCCCGGTTAAGCCGATTTAATGAATACCGTGCAGCTTCTTGAACTGCTCCGGACTTATCCCTTCCTGCTTCTTGAAGACGGTGCTGAAGTAGCTCGCGCTGTCGAAGCCAACCATCGCCGCGATTTCGTGCATCTTATGCTCCCTTCCGAGGAACATCAGCTCCTTGCTGCGGTTGATGCGTTCCCGGTTCACATATTCCATCGGACGCATGCCCATCAGCTGCTTGAACAGGCGGCACAAATACTGTGGGGTAACGCCTATGCGGGAAGACAAGTCCTGAATGGACATCACGCTGTCGATATGCTCTTCGATATAGCGGATAACCGGATGAAGCCTCGTGTAATACTGCTCCGCGGATTGGGTGCTGACCTGAACAACCTTCATCAGATCCAGCAGGAACTGGTACGCAAGCTTTGAGCATTCGATTCCAAGGAACGGGAGCCCGGACTCCGCCATTGCGGAAATGCTCCGCAGATGGGAGACGATCATCTCGCTGTCGGTGACGGAATACAGCCCCGGTTCTTTAATGCCGGCCTGCGCAAGCAAATCCTTCGCCTGACTGCCGCCAAAGCTGATGAAGTAAACATCCCATGGCTCGCGCACAGCATAATAGCCGTGAGGTACGCCGGGGAACAGGCAAAAGCCTTGTCCGGCCTTCACCGTATACTTCTCTTCGCCAATCCAGAGCTCGCCTTCGCCGGCCGTTGCCTGCAGCCATTGATAATAGGGAAAGCCCTGCCGCCGGTCTATTGTCTCCTGGTTATTCCAGTGTCCGATTATGTCTACATAGAGGGGAAGCTTAAGATCGGAATCGGCCAGAATCGGAAATACCAATTTATCCATAATGGAGCCACTTCCAGTTTCATATTTTAAAAGTGATGTGAATATAATGTGATTTTATTGGATTTGAAAGCGTATTACAATATTAATATCGTAATAGACATATCATTCGTATGGAGGTTAATAGCAATGACTTTGAAATTCCCGCCACTCAGCAAGAAATTCCCTCAGATGCTCCACGGAGCGGATTACAATCCTGATCAATGGCTAGATTATCCTCACGTTTTGGAGGAAGATATCCGTCTGATGAAGCTGTCGAGCAGCAACGTGATGTCCGTCGGTATTTTCTCCTGGGCGGCTTATGAGCCTGAAGAAGGCGTATATACGTTTGAATGGATGGACCAGCTGCTTGACCGTTTTGCAGCGAACGGGATCTATGCTTTGCTGGCAACGCCAAGCGGCGCAAGACCGGCCTGGATGTCGCTGAAATATCCGGAGGTTCTGCGCGTAGAAGAGAACGGCATCCGCAACCTGCATGGCGCCCGCCATAACCATTGCTTCTCCTCTCCGGTATACCGCGAGAAGGTGCAGGAGATCAACCGCAAGCTGGCCGAGCGTTATTCGGATCATCCGGCCGTCATTGGCTGGCATATTTCCAATGAGTTAAACGGGGAGTGTCATTGCAACTTCTGCACAGAAGCATTCCGGGGATGGCTGGAGAAGCGTTACGGCACTATTGAAGCATTAAACAATGCCTGGTGGACATCGTTCTGGGCTCATAAATATACAAGCTTCAGCCAAATCGAAACGCCAACCTACCGCGGCGAAAAAGCCGTTCACGGCATGAATGTGGACTGGAAGCGTTTCGTCACGGATCAGACCGTGGATTGGTGCCGTCATGAAATGGAGCCGCTGCGCGAGATTAATCCGGAGCTGCCGATTACGACAAACTTCATGCTGGATTTTGAACCGCTCAACTACTGGAAATTCGTTGATCTTCTCGATATGATCTCGTGGGATGCGTATCCGACCTGGCATGACGCGAAGGATCAAAGCGAGCTTGCGGCCTGGATCGGCTTCAATCATGACGTATTCCGCTCCCTCAAAGGCGGCAAGCCGTTTATGCTGATGGAGAGCACGCCAAGCATGACGAATTGGCAGCCGGTCAGCAAGCTGAAGAAGCCGGGCATGCATTTGCTTGCTTCCTTGCAGGCGGTTGCGCACGGTTCGGATACGGTTCAATATTTCCAATGGCGCAAAAGCCGCGGTTCGAGCGAGAAGCTGCACGGCGCCGTAGTTGACCATGTCGGTCATGAGCATACGCGCGTATTCAAGGATGTTACGGACGTCGGCCAAGCGCTTGAACAGCTGCAGGACGTAGTGGGAACATCCGTGAAGCCGCAAGTAGCGCTCATTAATGACTGGGAGAACCGCTGGGCCGTGAAGGATTCGCAAGGTCCCCGCAACTGCGGCATCCATTACGAAGAGACGCTCAAGCGTCATTACCGTCCGTTCTGGGATATGGGCGTGCCTGTTGATATTATCGATTCGGAATGCGCATTTGACTCGTACAAGCTGCTGATTGCTCCTATGCTGTACATGGTGCGTCCGGGTGTCGGCGAGCGGATTGAAGAGTTTGTGCGTAACGGCGGAACATTCGTAGCGACGTACTGGTCCGGAATCGTGAACGAGAGCGACCTTTGCTTCCTCGAGGGCTTCCCGGGACCGCTGCGCAAGACGCTAGGCATCTGGTCGGAGGAGATCGATTCGCTGCATGACGGCGAGACGAACCGCGTTGTAATGTCGGCAGGCAACAAGCTGGGGCTTCAAGGCGAGTACGAGGCGTATGAGCTGTGCGATCTGATCCACCTTGAAGGCGCGGAAGCGCTGGCGGTTTATGGCGATGACTTCTACGCAGGCCGTCCGGCACTGACGGTGAATCAGCTTGGCGAGGGTAAAGCCTATTATGTAGCCTCCCGTAACAAGGCGCAGTTCTTCACGGACTTCTTCAAGAAGCTGATCGAGCAAGAAGGGCTGAAGCGCGTTGTTGAGACGGAGCTTCCGCAAGGCGTGACGGCGCAATTGCGCTCTGACGGCGAAACCGACTACGTATTCGTTATGAACTTCAGCGAGACCAAGCAGCAGGTGAAGCTTGACGAGCAGGAGTACGAGGATGTCCTTGCCGGAGGCAAAGTAGGAAATGAGCTTGAGCTTCCGCTGCATGGCGCACGTATTCTCAAAAGAAAAGCGAGCTTCCATTCCTAAGCCGGCTGGCCTGGATGATTAACGATTGACATTTAATGCGCCTTTCTCTATACTTTCTGTAACTTGATATCCTATATGCGGCGAACGAGCGCAGTAGCGGATTAATCCCTGTTCTAGAAAGCCGGGGGGCGATGGAACCCGGCACACATTAATTCCGCGAAGTACACTCTGGAGCATCCCGGGTAATGCCGGGCGGAAGCGGCGAACGATATCTCGTCCGAAAGCGGTATGACGTTTGCCTGCGCAAGGCGGCTTCATGCAAGTTGGGTGGTACCACGGTAAATAAATCGTCCCTATGTCTATATAGACTAGGGGCGTTTTTTTGTTTTTTATCACCATTACAAAGGAGAGTTAACCAATGAACATTATTGACGAGCTGGAATGGCGCGACGCCATTAATCAGCAAACCGACGCAGACGGACTGCGGGCTTTGACAAACGAGAAGGCCGTTTCGCTCTATTGCGGAGTGGATCCGACGGGAGACAGCATGCATATCGGCCACTTGATCCCATTCATGGTGCTCAAGAGATTCCAGCTGGCCGGCCACCGTCCGGTCATTCTGATCGGCGGCGCGACGGGTACGATCGGCGACCCAAGCGGCCGCACATCCGAGCGTTCCTTGCAGACGCTGGAACAGATCCAAGCCAACGTCGATGCGTTATCCGCGCAGCTTGGCAAGCTCTTCCTTACGGAAGGCGACAATAATTTCCGGATGGTCAACAACTACGACTGGACCCATAAGATCAACGTCATCGAGTTCTTGCGCGACTACGGCAAAAACTTCAGCATCAACACGATGCTGGCGAAGGACGTCGTATCGAGCCGTCTCGAGAGCGGGATTTCGTTTACGGAGTTCTCGTACCAAATCCTGCAGTCGCTCGACTTCTTGCATCTGTTCCGGGAAGAAGACGTGCAGCTGCAGATCGGGGGCTCCGACCAATGGGGCAACATAACGAGCGGCCTTGACCTGATCCGCAAGAAGGAAGGCAGCGAATCGAAGGCGTTTGGCCTTACCATTCCGCTCATGCTGAAGGCTGACGGCACGAAGTTCGGCAAGTCGGCGGGCGGCGCGATCTGGCTGGATCCGGAGAAAACAACGCCTTACGAGTTCTACCAGTTCTGGGCCAATACGGACGACCGCGACGTCGTCAAATACTTGAAATACTTCACGTTCCTCTCGAAGGAAGAGATTGAAGGTCTGGCCGAGAAAGTGGCTACGGAGCCGCATAAACGCGAAGCTCAGAAGAAGCTTGCCGAGGAGATGACGCGCTTCGTCCACAGCGAAGAGCTGCTGCAGCAAGCGCTTCGCATTACGGCCGCGTTGTTCAGCGGCGACATCAAGTCGCTTAGCGCGGACGAGATCGAGCAGGGCTTCAAGGAAATGCCGACATACGAGTCCGCGCGCGATGCGAAGAACATCGTCGATTGGCTTGTTGATCTTGGCATCGAGCCTTCCAAGCGTCAAGCGAGAGAGGATATCACAAACGGTGCAATCTCCATGAACGGCGAGCGCGTAACCGACCTGACGCTCGAGGTGTCCACGGAACACGCAATCGGCGGGCGCTTCATCATTATCCGCAAGGGCAAGAAAAACTACAGCTTGGTGAAAATGGCCTAGGCAAATTCGACGCCTCTGCTTCTATTCCGTTTCCGGATGAGGCAGAGGCGTTTTTATTTTCATGAGCGCGATATGTGCAGCAACAGGCATGTCAGACCTGCTTGTCCACATAGAATGAGAATAAGGCAGGGGTGAATTCTGGAGATGGGGTGTGAACATGCTTCGCAATTATAAAGGATTTATTATCGGCTTAGTAATGGGTGGGCTGCTCATGACGGCTTTGCCGTCGATGGCGGCTACGAATGAAACGGTTAAGGGGAGCAAAACAACCTATTCGTTGACGGAAGCGGGTTATCCGATTGAAGTAAATGGCGCAGTCTATGCAGGCCAGGGACTGCCTGTCCTAAATTATAAAGGGAACACCTATGTGCCGCTCCGGGCGATTGGGGATATGCTTGGCGCTTCCGTAGCCTGGAATGACAGGCTGGGGAAGGTTGTCATTCGATCTGAAGCAGCGCCGGCTCCATGCAATACGGCGTTCTGCGAGGTGAGCGTCAGCGGCTCGGGTGGTCATTATACCGTGTCCGGAAAGGGAAGAGTGTTCGAGGCGGTTATGCAATACGCGGTGGAGGACGGGCACGATTATGTGCTCGAAGGCCATCAAATGCTGGATGAAGGGGCGCCAGCTTGGTCGGCGTTTTCACTGGACATCAAGATACCGCCAGAGAAGCTTCCTTCGAACGGAACGCTGACGCTCGAGCTGTTCGAATACAGCGCGAAGGACGGTTCGCGCATTAACGTGTTAAGCATTCCTCTGGAAACGTTCTAGCCAGATCGCGTGAATAAACGTGCCGCTTCGGCGGTTCACACTGAAACTGCAGGCATAAGCGCATCATGCGTTTATGTCCGCGGTTTTTTTGCCGTAAACGTCCAAAATCTTGATGCTTCCGCCCTAAATCGATGCTGGTGCTTATGGAGTCTATAGACATTTGTCAGAATGACTAGCGGAAGCGGCAAGCGGGTATCGGCCGGTCAAGCTGCATATTAGCGAATTCCGCAAATAAAATTCTCAGCCATATCGGATATGGAATGTCGTACTATTAGATATATTAAATAAGTCGATAAATGGCATTGAACCGGGAGCTTTGCACCAAATATAGCGAAAATTCTCGAAAATTAGGTCCAATATATGTCTTGATTTTGTCGAAAAGTTAGTATAACTCGTTATAAATGAAATATTGATTATATCTAATATTTATATTAAGATGTGGGCAAGAACTCATCGCACTCATCATGACGTTAGAAGAAATCGTCACACTCAAATGCCTGACTAAAAGTGGGGCAGTTAAGGAGGAAGCATGGGAATGGTCAAGAATCAAAAGCGGGCAGAATGGACGGGCTTTCAGGAATCTCGTCCTTACGGGCCAAAGTATGATCTTCGAACCGATTTCGTAATGGTGTACGGGTTATCGAATCAATTGGAGGAACGCATCGAAGGCTGGAGGAAAGCAGGCTACACGATTCATCTCATGACCGGTGTCTCCTGGGGCGAATATCAGGATTATCTTTACGAAAAATTCGACGGCAGGAATCATTGGGACGAAGCTCAAATGGACCGGTTCGGCAACTATATTCAGCACGGCAAAGACGTGCCGTATATGGATCCAACAATCGCTTTCTCCGAGTATCTGGCAACTTATATCAAGAAAGCGATCGACTGCGGCGTGGAAGCCATTCATCTGGAGGAACCGGAATATTGGGCGCAGTCCGGCTATTCGGAGGCGTTCAAGCGAGAGTGGCTGACCTATTACGGGGAGACCTGGACGGCCCCCCACCTCTCGCCGGATGCGCAATACCGGGCTTCAAAGCTTAAGGCTTACCTGTATTACCGGGCGCTTGACCGGCTATGCGCGCAGATGAAGGAATATGCGCTTGTGACGTATGGGCGCGAGGTGCGTTTCTACGTTCCTACTCACAGCTTGATTAACTACACGCAGTGGCGCATTATCAGTCCGGAAGCTTTGCTTGTGTCGATGCCATCCTGCGACGGGTTCATCGCGCAGATTTGGACGGGTACGGCGAGAACGCCAAATGTATATCGGGGTATCCGGCGGGAGCGCACCTTCGAGACGGCCTTCCTGGAATACGGCGTTATGCAGGAGCTGACCCGAGGCACGGGCAGAGACATGTGGTTCCTGCATGACCCAATTGAAGACAACCCCCGCTATAGCTGGAGCGATTACCGCTATAACTACCGGGCTACCGTTGTGGCTTCCCTGCTTCATCCCGGCGTATCGAAATTCGAGGTATGTCCTTGGCCATGGCGTGTATTCACATTGGGGTACCCAACGGAAGACGGCAAAGGGAAAGAAGGAATTCCGGCCAGCTACAAGACCGTTCTCCTTACGGTCATGAACGTGCTTCGGGATCTTCATCACCATGAGGAAGTTGTGCAGGATGATGTCTATACGAGAGGAATCGGTCTGCTTCTATCCAACTCGGCCATGTACCAGCGGGGCGATGTTGTGCCGGGAGAGACGGAACCTTCGGACGGCAAAAAAGCGGATGGGGTGACGACATCGGATATGCTGTCTCCCGAGAAGCAAGAGCTTCTCGATTTCTCGGCGTTTTATGGTCTGGCGCTGCCGCTTGTGAA
Organism: Paenibacillus glycanilyticus; assembly: GCF_023715145.1. Classification (GTDB taxonomy): domain Bacteria; phylum Bacillota; class Bacilli; order Paenibacillales; family Paenibacillaceae; genus Pristimantibacillus; species Pristimantibacillus glycanilyticus_A. The sequence continues at coordinate 459,303 of NZ_JAMBNP010000005.1, forward strand.
GCACGGCATTCCGCTTCGTCCGGTACAGCTGGACAATGCATTGACCTTCCCCGGGTATCTGGATGACTACAAGGTTCTGCTGCTCAGCTATGAGTTCATGAAGCCGGAGCATGCAGGACTTCATCCGACCTTGGCGGGATGGGTCAGAGACGGCGGCGTGCTTGTCTATGTCGGCGACGGCTCCGATGACTTCCATGGCGTGCGGGAGTGGTGGAACCGGGAAGGCAGCCGGCGGATCTACGATCGTCCGGACCAGCATTTGTTCGAGACGCTGGGGCTCAACGCGAATCAGGAGGACGGCGAGTACGCTTTAGGCGAAGGATTCGTTATCGTGCGCCGCGTGCATCCTGCCGCCCTATCGCGTACTAGCGATGGCGCGGGCGCGGTTCGTGACAGCGTGCGGCTGGCGCTGAAGCTCAGAGGCGAGGCGGAAGCATACCGCGAAAGCGGAATGCTTCGAATCAAGCGCGGGCCTTATGTCATTGCGCAAGCGCTGGATGAGACGGATGAATCGCTCCTCGAGGGGAATCGGTTCGAGGGAACGTTTATCGACCTGTTCGAGCATGACCTCCCGGTTGTGAACCGCATAGAATTGAAGCCGGGAGACAATTGCTTGTTATACGATCTGAAATCCGCCGAGGCAAACGGCATAGCGAAGGTTCTCGTCAGCTCCTCGCGCATCGAAGACGAGGCGGCGAACGCTAAATCGATCACGTTCCGTTCGGAGAGCCCGTCGGATATGACCGTCAGCACGCGCATTCGCGTATCCTCCGCTCCGGCGCTCGTTACTGCGGATGGCCTGAAGGCCGATCATGCCTATGACGAAGCATCGGGAACGCTGCTTGTCCAGCATCCGGGCAAGCCGGAAGGCGTTCTGATTGAAGTAGCCTGGAAATAAATAATCACTTTTGCGAAGAAGAGCGGTGCATGCTTGCATCGTTCTTTTTTCTTTTATTCCCATGCTGCAGTCTTACTGGAAATTTTTAACGCTGCGAAAACATTTCTATGAAATGGAATTGATGCTTAAGCCCTATAGTAGGTCTAAAGTGTCTATCCAAAGCGAGAATTACGACAAATGCTTGAGGAGTCCACAGAGAGAAAGGTGAGAGACTATGACCAATGCCGTACTGGATCGTCAACCGCAAGAAAGACAAGGTGAAGCTGCCGCCCCCATCACAACCCGCCTGCTGGGATTTATCCGCAAGGTACCCGTAATTGCTGCATCCTGTTCCTGTAAAGAGACGATTGCGCTATTCAAGCAATATCCGGACAGCGAGTGCGTAGTAATCAGCGGTGAGGGAGCGGATAAGGACAAGCCGGCAGGCCTTATGATGCGCAACCAATTTTTTATGCGGCTCAGTCAGAGGTTTGGCGTAGATCTGTATTACGAGAAGCCGATCTCGGAGCTGATGGATCCTTCTCCTTTAATCGTGGATCAAAGTTATTCTCCGCAGCAACTAATCGATAATGCGCTGAAGCGTGACGACAGCGTTCTGTACAATTGCGTCATCGTGACCAAAGAAGACCGCGTGACCGGAATCCTGACCGTATCTGACCTGCTTCGCATGTCCAGGCAGCTTCAACAGGAAGCGGTGGACGGGCAGGTAAAGACGATCAACAGCGTTGGAGGACGGGTGAAAGAAATCGATGAGGCGGTAAGCTCGGTCCGCCAATCGGCACAGGATGGGAAGCAGATATCTGCGGACATGGTGGACTTGACGCTAAGCGGCAAGAATCAGCTGGACAAGGTGACCGCTGCATTCGGCAAGCTGGCCGCGAACTCCATGCAGCAGGAGAAGCGCATGAACGAGCTGCAGGCTGAAGCGGGTTCCATCAGCCATGTCTCCAAGCTGATTAAAGAGCTGGCGGAGCAGAGCAACCTGCTGGCCATTAATGCTTCAATCGAAGCGGCGCGCGCGGGCGAGCATGGCAGAGGGTTTGCCGTCGTAGCAGGCGAGGTTATGAAGCTGGCAAGCGAAACGAAGCGCTCGGCAGAAGCGATTACGACCTTAACGAAGACCATTGTAGAAGCCATTGAGCAGACCGCGTCGCTTGCGCGAGAGGGTCGTGAAGAGGCGGTTGTCAGCGAATCCTGCGTGCAAGAGGCAGGCAGCGTGTTTAATCACCTGTTGCAGGCATCGGCAAACAGCAAGAATAGCACGGAACAGATTGGGCGGCTCTCGGAGCAGGCTTATCAGCAGACCGTACATGTCTCCAAAGAGATCGATAAGCTTCTGGAGTCCTATTTTTAACATGGAATTTACAAAACGGCAATACGGGATTTACAAACGGCTAGTAGGATAGATACGTCAGGGTAATTTACGGTTATCAGATAGGTTACCCTTTTTTACTACGGTTATGATATTCGAAATGAATGGCCAAGCCTCAGTATGAAACTGTTCATCTGGGGCCGCTGTTCATTATCTATGTATATGCGGAGGAGAACGATCATGCAAACGACCTTATTGCAGACGCAACCCTTAATCAACATTAACAACCTGAATCTGTATTATGGAGCTTTCCATGCCTTAAAAGATGTTTCGCTTACTATTCCCGAGAAGGCGATTACCGCCTTTATCGGTCCTTCCGGCTGCGGCAAATCCACGCTGCTCCGCACCCTGAACCGGATGAACGATATGATTCCGGGGACAAGAATTGAAGGCAGCATCGCGATTGGCGGAACGGAAATTTATTCGAACGATGTGGATGTGGAGACGCTTCGCAAGAAGGTGGGCATGGTGTTCCAGCAGCCGAATCCTTTTCCGAAATCGATTTATGACAACGTGGCTTACGGTCCGCGACTCCATGGCATTACGAGCAAGAAGCAGCTGGATGAGATTGTAGAGACAAGTCTGAAGTCGGCTGTACTCTGGGATGAAGTGAAGGATTACTTGAAGCGCTCGGCGCTCAGCCTCTCCGGCGGTCAGCAGCAGCGGCTTTGCATTGCGCGCGCCATTGCGGTTAATCCGGACGTTCTTCTTATGGACGAAGCTACTTCGGCGCTTGATCCAATCTCCACGCTGAAGATCGAAGAATTAGCGCAAGAGCTGAAAGACCGTTATACGATCGTGATGGTTACGCATAACATGCATCAAGCGGCGCGTGTCTCGAATCAGACGGTCTTCTTCTTGAACGGCGAGGTTGTGGAGTTCTCCGAAACGGAGAAGCTGTTCTCCAACCCGACTGACCAGCGGACAGAAGATTATATTAGCGGACGTTTCGGCTAAGACAAGGGGGATGAAGTAATGATGACGACGAGAAAAGAGTTTGACCATGGCTTGGAGCAGCTCCATAATCTGCTCGTTGAGATGGGAACATTCGTGGAAGAAGCGCTGGTGGATTCGATGAAGGCGCTTAGCGGCACGGATGTAGAGAAAGCAAGAGCGATCATCAGCAATGACCAGCATTTGAACCATCTGGAGGATCAGATTACGGATCTTGGCTCGAAGCTGATTGCTACGCAGCAGCCGGTTGCGAAGGACCTTCGCCGGATTTTGGCCGCGTTCAAGATTGCGTCGGATCTCGAGAGAATGGGCGATCTTTGCGTAAACATTGCGAAGTTTGTTGTTCGTCTTGAAGGGCAGCCTCTCATCAAGCCTTTGATCGACTTGCCTCGCATGGCGGAAATCGTGCAGACGATGACTTATGAGTCGATCCAATCCTTCGTACAGGAAAACGTGGATCTGGCTTACAAGCTGGCAACGGAAGATGATCAGGTTGATGCGCTTTGCGCGCAAATCTCGCGCGAGCTGTTGTCGCTTATGATGGAGAATCCGCGCAACATTACGCAAGCGACGGTTCTGAACTTTGTAGCCCGCAACATCGAGCGCATCGGCGACCATGCCACCAACATCGGCGAGAGCGTCGTTTATCTCGTAACGAACAAACGTCCGGATCTGAATATCCAGCACAATATTTAAAGGTTAGCAAAAAAAGCCTGTTACCCGAGCGAGCTGCTCGGATGACGGGCTTTTTTGCGTTGGGTTACAACAATCGGAAACAAAAGATACCCTAGCGGTATTTACCCGGCCGATGGCGAGGAGTTTGCTTCATAAATATGGTATGATAGAGGGTAGAAATGTTTAGTGAGGTGTCGGAATGGACAAGTGGATATTAATTGACGGCAATAGTATCGCGAACCGTGCATTTTATGCGATGCCGCCGCTTACAAACTCAGCAGGTTTACATACGAATGCGGTGTTTGGATTTACAACGATGCTGCTTAAATTGCTGGAAGACGAGAAGCCAACTCATGTGCTTGTTGCATTTGATGCGGGGAAAATCGTGTTCCGCCATGAAGGCTATACGGAATATAAAGGCGGGCGGGCGAAGACTCCGCCTGAGCTATCCGAGCAGTTTCCGGTGATGAAGGATTTGCTGAAGGCATTTGGCATCTCGCAATTCGAGCTGTCCGGCTATGAAGCCGACGATATTATCGGCACGCTGACGCGATTGGCAGATGAGCAGAACGTTGAAACGCTTGTTGTGACGGGCGATAAGGACATGCTGCAGCTGGCCTCTGATAATGTGACCATTGCGATTACACGCAAAGGGATTAGCGAGGTGGAGCATTTTTCCCCGGCTGCCATCGACGAGAAGTATGGGCTGAAACCGATGCAGATCATCGACCTGAAGGGTCTGATGGGCGACGCGTCGGACAATATCCCGGGTATTCCGGGCGTTGGCGAGAAGACTGCGCTGAAGATGCTGCATGAATTCGGCTCGGTAGAAGAAGTGCTGGCGAACACGGGAAGTCTCAAAGGCAAGATGAAGGAAAAGGTTGAGACCCATAAAGACGATGCGGTTATGAGCAAAAAGCTCGCGACAATCTTCCGCGAAGTGCCGCTTGAGCATAGCACGGAGGATATTAAGTATGAAGGCTACCAGCCGGCCGTACTTGCCGACGCGTTCCGCAAGCTGGAGTTCAAGTCGCTTATTGAGCGCCTGGATCTCAACGGCGCCGGTTCCGAAGGCGGCGGTGCAGCTCCTCCTGCCGCCGAGTTGAACTTAGTTGTTATCGAATCGGATAATGACGGCGAGGCGCTGCAAACGATGCTGTCGGCCTTGCAGACGGATGGCGAGGAGCATGGCTTGTATATAGAAGCGATTGGCGAAAACCCGCATCAGGCCGTAGTGCTAGGCCTAGCGGCAGCGATAGGCGATACGGCTTACGTAGTGCCCGTAGCAGCCCTTCAACAGCCGTTTGCCAAGGAACTGCGGGAATGGCTGGCTGATGCGGACAAGCCGAAAAACGGCTTCGATACGCACAAGACGGAGCTGGCGCTCGGCTGGAGCGGGATTCAATGGAGAGGCGTAGCTTTTGATGTGCAGCTTGCCGCCTATTTGCTGGATCCGACAGACACGAATCTGACGCTTAATGCTTTATGCGACCGATATGGCCAAGCCTCGGTGCCTCATGATGAAGCGGTATATGGCAAAGGCGCCAAATTCAAGGTGCCGGATAACGATGCATTGTACCGCCATTTGGCAGTTAAGGCGGATGCGGTCCGCAAGCTTACAGCACTTATGCGTGCCGATCTCGAGAAGAGAGGCATGAATCAGCTGTATTACGAGCTGGAGCAGCCGTTATCGGTCGTTCTGGCAGGAATGGAGCGTCAAGGGATTAAGGTTGAGAAAGCCGAGCTTGAGCGTCTCGGAAGCGAGCTGGAGAGCAAGCTGTCGGTAGCCGTCAGCGAGATTTACCGCTTGGCTGGCATGGAATTCAATATTGGCTCTCCCAAACAGCTGGGAGAGGTTTTGTTCGAGAAGCTGGGGCTCAAAGCGCAAAAGAAAACAAAGACCGGTTACTCCACAGACGCGGAAGTATTAGAGAAACTGTCGTCGGAGCATGAGATTGTTCCGCTTATCCTGCATTACCGTACTTTGTCGAAGCTGCAGTCGACTTATATTGAAGGACTTCTTAAAGAGGTTCGTCCTGAAACCGGCAAGATCCATACGTATTACCGCCAGACGATTGCGGCAACGGGACGTCTCAGCAGCCAGTTCCCGAATCTGCAGAACATTCCGATCCGTCTTGAAGAAGGCCGTCAGATTCGCAAGGCATTTGTGCCTTCCGAGCCGGGCTGGTACATTCTTGCGGCGGACTATTCGCAGATTGAGCTGCGCGTGCTTGCCCATATTTCGGGCGATGAGCGGCTCAAGGAAGCTTTTATCCACGACATGGATATTCATACGAAGACGGCAATGGACGTATTTGGCGTTACCGCCGATCAGGTCGATTCGAATATGCGCCGTTCAGCGAAGGCGGTTAACTTCGGGATCGTGTACGGAATAAGTGATTTCGGCTTATCTCAGAACTTGAACATAACGCGTAAGGAAGCGGCTCATTTTATCGAGCAGTATTTCGAAGTCTTCCAAGGTGTACGCAAGTATATGGACGATATCGTCATGCAGGCACGCCGTGACGGCTATGTGACGACATTGCTGGAGCGCCGCCGTTATCTGCCTGAGATCAAGGCGTCCAACTTCAATCTCCGTTCCTTCGCGGAGCGTACGGCTATGAATACGCCGATTCAGGGAACTGCGGCTGATATTATCAAGCTGGCGATGGTTCGCATGGATGAGACGCTTCGCGAGCGCGGGTTGAAGAGCCGCATGCTGCTGCAAGTGCATGACGAACTTGTCTTCGAGGTTCCGGAAGAAGAGTTAGAGCTCATGAAGGAGCTTGTGCCAAGCACCATGGCCGGCGCGCTGAAGCTGGACGTGCCGCTGAAGGCGGACGTGAATTACGGCGTTAACTGGTACGAAGCGAAGTAAACGGTTGGATGGCGAAAGTTTCGCATAAGCAACGGGATTGACAAAAGTATCCCGTCCCGCATGCTATTCAGATCAGGTATAATGGGTGTTGAGGTGAATACAAATGCCCGAATTGCCAGAGGTAGAAACGGTTAGAAGAACATTAATTGAGCTTGTCGCCGGTAAGCGAATTGCTTCGGTGACAGTTAAGCTGCCGCGTATTATTCAACGTCCCGGTGAGCCGGAGGCGTTTGCAGCGGCATTAGCCGGACGGACGATTCAGACCGTTGAGCGGCGCGGAAAGTTTTTGAGAATTCTGTTGGATGGTCTCGTGCTTGTCTCTCATCTTCGGATGGAAGGACGTTACGGCGTTTTCCCAAGCGATGAGCCTGCAGAGCTTCATACCCATGTTCTGTTCCACTTCGATGATGGAACGGATTTGAGATATAAGGACGTACGGCAATTTGGCACGATGCACCTGTTTGAGCCGGGAACGGAATTTGAGATGAAGCCGCTGAATAAGCTAGGCCTCGAGCCGCTGGATAATGATGCTTTTACGGCAGATGCACTTAGAGGACTGCTCGGGAAGAAGTCAGGTCTGATTAAGCCTCTTCTGCTGAATCAGGAATATGTGGTAGGGCTTGGCAATATTTATGTTGATGAGGCTTTGTTCCTTGCGGGCATTCATCCCGAGCGTACGGCAGATTCCTTGAAGAAAGCGGACTGGGTCCGGCTGCATGAAGCTATAATCACGACCCTGGGGAAGGCTGTCGATGCCGGCGGCTCATCCATCAAATCCTATGTCAATGGACAAGGGGAGATGGGCATGTTCCAGCACCAATTGCTCGTATACGGCCGGAAGAATGAGCCTTGCACAAGCTGCGGCCGCTTAATCGAGAAATCCGTTGTAGGCGGCAGAGGCACGCATACTTGCGCGAGCTGTCAGCCATTGCCGAAAGCCAAGAAGAAGGCTGTCCCGCAGGTTTAATGCACCGTAACGAATCTCCCGCATATGCTGTTGTTGTTACGAACAATAGGCGGATGTCTAGATAAGCGCGTTTGCGCAGGTAAGACATCCCGGTGTGCGGGGGAGGGCTGCGGGTTGTTCGCGCATTTTGCTTCTTTGCTGGTGCTTGCTTTTGCTGTCAGTGTGGACGGCTTCGGAGTAGGCGTGACTTACGGTTTGCGGCGAATAAGAATACCGCTGATGTCGGTTGTCATTATCGCATGTTGCTCTGGTTTGGTTATATTTTTATCTATGCTGGTCGGGTCCTGGATTACGGGCTATTTATCCCCTTTTGTGGCTAAGCTGATCGGAGCGGTTGTTCTTGTGGGCATTGGCACATGGGCGCTCTTGCAGCTGAGAAAAAGCGGACGCGAAGCTGGTGCAGCGGAAGGCGAGACTGAGCAGGCAGCAAGCATCGATCCGGAGCAGTCTGAGCGGTCACATCCGGTTCTTGTCGTCATTGTTGAATTGAAGCGCTTGGGATTGGTTATACAAATATTGCGGACTCCGCAAGCGGCCGACGTGGATAAGTCGGGTACGATTTCTGCAGCCGAAGCGGTTATGCTGGGGGTTGCCCTGTCGTTTGATGCTTTTGGCGCGGGAATCGGAGCTGCAATGATTGGATTATCTCCGGCATTAACCCCAATTATGATTGCTGCGGCGAGTGCGATTTTCCTGCTTGGCGGGATGCGGTTTGGCTTCCGGTTCTCGAACTGGAAAGGCATGCAGGCAGTATCGATCCTGCCGGGCATTTTATTGATTGTTATCGGAATTTGCAAGTTATTATAGGGCTGTAAACAGTGGGCAGGATCACTTGAACGGGGTGAAAGCTAATGAAGATCGGTTTAACCGGCGGGATCGCTACCGGCAAAAGCACCGTTGCTGCCATGCTGGTAGAACGAGGTGCCATGCTGGTCGATGCTGATCAGGTTGCGAGAGAGGTTGTTATGCCCGGCGAACCGGCTTTAGAAGCGGTCGCCTCTCTGTTTGGACAAGCTGTTATACATACGGATGGGACGCTCGACCGGAAAGCACTTGGCGGCATTGTATTTAATAACACCGAATTGCTGGAGAGGCTAGAGGGTATCCTGCATCCGGCAATACGTAGTCGCATGCAGAAGCGTATCAGGGAATATGAAGAGCAGAACCCGCATCAGCTGGTTGTTGCAGACATTCCCTTATTGTATGAGACGGGACAAGTTGAGCTGTATGACGGTATAATGGTCGTCTATGTTCCGCAGCAGCTCCAATTAAAGCGTTTAATGGAACGAAACGGTCTGGCAGAGGAAGAAGCGGTTAGGCGCATTGGACTTCAGATGGATATCGAGCAGAAGAGAAACCGTGCGGATTGGGTAATCGATAATAGCGGCTCACTTGAAGAGACAAGGCGACAGGTGGACGATTTTTGGAAAAGCAAGGGTTTGCTATGAAGTGGTTAATTCGAAAAAGAGTGCTGCTTCTTCTGCTCATCGGTCTCATCGGTATATTATTCCTTAATTCCAATTGGCTTGCCCGCATGATGTATCCGATTGAGTTCAAGGAAGACATTCGCGCAAGCGCATCAAATTATGGCGTTGACCCGCATCTGATTGCGGCAATTATCAGGACGGAGACCAATTATTCGACCGGACAAGTCTCGAAAAAAGGGGCACTCGGCCTCATGCAGATTATGCCTGATACGGCAGACTGGATCGTTCAGCAGGCAGATTTCTCCAATGTAACGAAAGATATGCTGCAGAACCGGCCGGATGTGAGTATTGAGGTTGGGGCATGGTATTTACAGTCGCTGCATAAGCAGTTCAAACAAAACACGGTAGCGGTAATCGCTGCCTATAATGCCGGTCCCGGAAATGTACGGAAGTGGCTTGATTCGGGCAAATGGGATGGCAAGCTGGAGACAACCGATCAGATTCCATATGGGGAAACCCGCCACTATGTACAACGCGTTATTTACTATTATAATAAGTACAAAGATCTTTATCCGATTATCTGACCTAGACAAGAAGAAGCCTTGGCCGTCCGTCGCTTCAGGACGGAACAGCCAAAGCATCTGTTATACATGACTGATGAAATCATTATTGACGGCCTGCAAGGGATTGTTCGGCAATTTGCACCAAACGGCGAGTAATGTTACCCCCGATGTAGCCTGCGTCTTTAGTCAGCAGGTTGCCATGATAACCGTCTTGCGACAAAGCGATACCCAGCTCTTGAGCGACCTCATATTTCATTTGGTCCAGTGCTGCAGTAGCTTGCGGTACAAGTACAGTGTTGCTGTTGTTCGAGCTCATTGATGTTCACCTCCTTGCGGTTGGTAAATGTATTATGTGCGGAATTCGCATCTTCATTCAGGTAACGATTGGAAATGTCTCGATAAAATAAAAACAATATCCGGAAGGAGTGAAAATGATGAAATGCCCATACTGCGATTTTGCCGGTACAAAGGTGCTTGATTCCAGGCCAGCGAATGAGAACAAGTCCATCCGCAGACGGCGTGAATGCGAGAAATGCAGCCGCCGTTTTACGACCTTTGAGATGATTGAGGAGACTCCTCTAATCGTGATCAAGAAGGATGGCAGCCGGGAGGAATTCAGCCGCGATAAAATTTTGCGCGGTTTGATCCGTGCCTGTGAGAAGCGTCCGGTCTCGGTCGAACGTCTCGAGGTTATCGTCTCCGAAGTGGAGAAGGAGCTCCGTACGACTGCCCTGGCGGAAGTCGAAAGCCGTGAAATCGGCGAGATTGTGATGAGCCAATTGTATCCGGTTGACGAAGTCGCTTATGTGCGCTTTGCATCCGTGTACAGACAGTTCAAGGATATCGATATGTTCATGAAAGAACTGAACAGCTTATTGTCCAAGCACCCAATGAACAATTAACGGCAAGGCGGTAGTCCTTCCCTTTCGGGAAGGGCTATTTTTGCATTTGCATAGAGGAAAAGGAGTAACGACATGTTAAAGATTGAAGCACTCGATCATCTTGTACTGACCGTAGCGAGTATAGAGAAGACTGTTGCCTTTTATGAAAAGGTGTTGAACATGGAGGTTATTGTCTTCGGAGATAACCGCAAGGCACTGCAGTTCGGCCTGCAGAAGTTCAACCTGCATGAAGCGGGCAAGGAATTCGAGCCAAAGGTAAAGAATCCACGGCCTGGATCGGCTGATTTCTGTCTAATTACGAAGACGCCCATGGAAGACGTTATCCGGCATCTGGCAGCCTGTGATGTCCAAGTCGAGGAAGGACCGGTTGCAAGAACGGGGGCTGTCGGCAAGATCGTGTCTGTCTATGTCCGCGACCCGGATGAGAATTTGGTGGAGATTTCGAACTATGTAGAATAATTTTTAAGTGGAGACGAAGGGAAGGATTGACAGCAGTAATTTCCGTATGCTATTATTTTGCTATTCTAGCATTTGGGGCCATAGCTCAGCTGGGAGAGCGCATCGCTGGCAGCGATGAGGTCAGGGGTTCGATCCCCCTTGGCTCCACCATAATAAAAACACTCAAAACCCTTGTGTATCAAGGGTTTTTCTTTATTTTTGGCAAGATAATTATTAGCGGTAAAGTACCTGTATTCAGTAATTGGGGACGGATTGGGGATGAAAAAATATTTGATGCATTTAAGATTTTTTAAAACCGAAATTTTTATTAGTTAATTTTCAACTGACTCACGAATGTTAATTCAACTCAGTTAGAGATCTGGGCTTGCAAGCAGCAGCTCCAATTTCATTTAACTATTGGGCAAGGACCCTGTTAGTATTAATAAGTATTTTTCTTGAATACCCGATCAGATGTTCGTTATAATATAGCTACTATGACAGGTTAATTGGAGGGGCATATGTTTCAGTCTTCAATGAAACTTGATGAAGTAAGAGTAATTGGCAGGGATAGAGCAGTGGAGCAATTGAAGTTCTTGGTGGTACAGCAAATTAGAGCAGCTGGTAAAGAGGAAAACAATTATAGTCGCTCCATAGAAGAAAATGATCAAGACTTAATAGTAGCTGCAATTCCAAAGTAGGTTTAGATACAAAACCGCTGTTTAAAGCTGTGAGATTTAATATAGAAGTAGTAGCAGAACATCAAAAAGTTATAGAAAGACTTAGCATATACTACATAATCAGTAGTAGGATAATTGAAGGTTATGTTATAAAGCTCACATAACCACAAAACAGGCCTCATTCAGAGGTCTGTTTTTTGTTTTCTCATTTCATAATAATTTCATAGTTTATTGATATATTTAAGATCTATGAATTTTGCAGGAGGTAAGATAAAATGCGCGTCTTGCTTGCGGAGGACGATGAAACGCTTGGTGAGTTAACAGAGCATCAACTGAAGCGAAGATACCATGTTGTAGATTGGGTAAAGGATGGCTCTCAAGCTAAAGAAGTCATAACAAAAGGTCATTATGATGTCTATGTGCTGGATTGGATGCTTCCCGAGATGACTGGAATTGAACTAGTCAGGGAGATTCGAAGTAAGGATGATCACACCCCAATTCTGCTTTTGACAGCAAGAGATGCTGTACAAGACAGGGTGGAAGGACTGCATGCTGGTGCAGATGACTACATGATAAAACCTTTTGCATTTGAAGAACTGGAGGCACGGCTTATCGCTTTATTCCGTCGTCAGGAACGTGGTTATCAATCGGATATAATATCGCTTGGGGATATAACGGCACATTTGAACAAATTGGAAGTAAACCGTGGAGGGGTGGCAATTTCACTTACGAGGCGCGAGTTTCAATTGCTTGTCTGTTTGATGCGTCATGCTGGACAAGTCTTGTCACGCGAGCAACTGCTTGATCATGTATGGGGGATCGGCTCAGATGTTACCCTAAACGTCGTTGATGCCACCATCAAACTACTTCGGAAGAAATTGGATGGGCCCTTTGAGTCGAGAAGCATTCAAAGTGTATATGGTGCTGGCTATCGGCTGACAGTGGGCGGGGGCACACATGTTTAAACAAACAAGAACACGTCTAACGCGTGAATTCTCACTAACCGTAGGTATTATCTTGATGATAACTGCGTTTTTTTCGCTATGGATGGTACAGAATATGCTGACGACGACAGAGGATAATCAGCTTACGACGTTAAGCGGTCAGTACGAATCAGAATTGCAAAAGCTGTTGGACTCACCAAAAGGTGATGTCTTGTTCGATTCTTATGAGAATCCAGAAAAGGGTTATGCTCCCTCAGGCTTGCAATTGAATCAAATGGCATGGTTAGTTGATCCGAATGGGCAAATCATTTTTGAATCCCCTTCGGCAAATAAACTGGGTTTAAATGATGAAGCGGCAGAAGTGGTTTTTCCTAAGAATGCGTTATTGCCAAGTGTTCTCGAAAAACCTGCTCATGACTATCATAATGTTCGAGCGAATGGTCGCACCTTTCGAATGGGAGGGTTGGTCATATCAAGCGGGAAGCTCAATGAATATAGGATTATTGTCGCACAGGAAATAACGAATGATGCTGTACTGATAACGCAATTAAGATGGGCGTTCGCGGGGCTTGCTCTTGTTCTGCTGATAGCTGGCGGAATTGCAGGTTATTTGTTAGCTGGCCGGGCCATGAAACCGATCGCGAATGCTTTCCAAAGGCAGGAGCAATTCACCAGTGACGCGTCTCATGAGCTCCGAACACCTCTAAGTATATTGAGATCCGCTTATGAAGTGCTTGATGAGCAAAGTGATAAGCTTCCGGAGTTTCATCGTCATGTACTTATGAAGTCGGGGCGGGAAATTCATCATATGAGCCGGCTTGTTGAAAATCTGCTTATACTTGCACGCAGCGACAGTGGTCGGATTGAGCTAGCGGTCTCACGTTTCTCTTTGTGGTATACCATTAACCAAGTCATTGAGCAGCTTCAACCGATCGCATCTTCGAAGAATGTATCTCTGGGATGGGATGCCAGCCAAGGGAGAGCTGCAGAGGACAATGTAATGATTCAGGCGGATGAAGTGAGAATAAGGCAGCTAATCCTCATCCTGGTTGAAAATGGGATACAGTACAATCGTGAAGGCGGCAGGGTAATGGTTGGATTGAATGTGAGCACACAGGAGACGTCCTTCACGGTAAGGGATACGGGGATCGGGATCGAGAATGAGCATTTGCCACGTATATTTGAACGGTTTTACCGCATGGATAAAGCCCGCACGCGTCGTTCCGAAGGAACGGGACTTGGACTTGCGATTGCTAAACAAATTGTGGATGCTCATCACGCAAAGATTGAAGTGTGGACTCAGCCGCAGACAGGAACAACATTTAGGGTAACCCTTCCGAATATTTCATAATCCTTTCAGATTGTTTTCTTATCTTATACCACGTAGCCTTCCGAGGAAGGCAATTATAAAAAAGGCAGGGATAAATCAATGAAGAGAAATTGGAAGCTCGCAGGCGCAGCGCTATTGGTCGCGATTGCAGTACCGGTATCCGCTTATGCAGCTGACAACAGCCAGAACAGTAAATCACAAGAGAAAGTAAGCTATGCAGATGCTCAAACAAAGCAGACTGGAAAGCAAGAAGACACAGTCAAAGGCAATAAGTTAAACCTGGATGTGCTGGAAATCGCTAAATCCAAGCTTGGTCTGGATCAAGCAGCATTCGAGCAAGCTCAGAAAGCCGGAAAGTCACTGGCAGACATCGCAAAAGAAAAAGGCAAAGAGCTTCAACTGCTGATTGATGATCTGACTAAAGAAATCAGTGCTGCGATTCTGGTCAATCTTGATACTGAAAAACTCACTGATCAGGAGAAGGAGAACGTACAGAAGAAGGCTTCCATGGAGGCAGGACGGATCCTCAATGAACCGCTTAATAAAGAAAATGTTAAACAAGAGGGTAAAGATTGGAATCTGGCGGCGGCGCTTGAGCTAATCGGAATCGACAAAGCTGCTTTTGCCGAGCAGGTTCATTCAGGCCAATCATTCGTTGATATTGCAAAAGCCCACAATATATCCCGCCAGCAGCTGATCGATGCTCTAGTGTCTGATGTGATCTCTAAAATGGATGATCTTAAGGCGAACGGAGATCTAACACAGGAGCAGGCAGATAAGAAGAGGCAAGCAATACTTAAAGAAGTAGAAGATTTCGTCGACCATACACAGGTGCTGTTCGCTAAGAAGGAGAGCTCTGCAGCGGTACAGGGGAAACAGGATAAGCAGATCCGAGCTGAAGGGATTAGAATTGATTTTCAACAAATCGCTGCAACTAAGCTTGGTTTAGATAAAGAAGCTTTCCAGAAAGCGCTTGAGGCTGATAAGTCGTTAGCTGATATTGCGCAAGAGCAAGGTAAAGAGGTTCAGCCGTTGATTGATGAGCTGACAGGGGAAATTAGTGAGGAGATCCAGGTTAAGAGCACGAAGAGTCTTACGGATGAAGAGAAGGAGAACGTGCATAAAAAAGCAGCAATAGAAGCTGAGCGGGTATTCAAGACTCCTCTAAACAAGGAGCAAGAAGTGAGGGAGCAGGGATTTGGTCAATATAATATGCAAGCGGCTTTCGAGCTGTTAGGCATTGAAAAAACGACCTTCGCCGAACAAGTTCAAGCAGGTAAATCATTTGTGGATATCGCTAAGGACCATGGCGTATCCCGTCAGAAGCTCATTGATACATTAATGTCCGACTTTACTGCCAAAATTGCTGCATTACAAGCAAAAGGCGATATTACACAAGATCAAGCAAATCAGAAAAAGCAAGCTGTGCTGAAAGAAGTTGAGGATTTTGTTGATCATACACAGACAAAATTTGAGTTAGAAGAGAAGAAATAAGGTAAGGATGAAGGCTGCCGATGGCGGCCTTTTTTAATTAGCAGAGGCTTTTAAGTCGTCAGAATTTACAAGAATAGTAGAAAACTCACCTTGATGAGAAGGGCTAAATCAGCCGTGTACTCTAGCGAATGCAATTGATAAATCCCTCTGATGAGCTTTTCTGCCACGGATAGAATCCGACGGCATTTACGTTAATCTAAAAGCAACAATAGATGTTATTATATATCATACAAGTAACAACAAATGTAATATCTACTTAATGAATAACGCCGTTGAATGTTACTTAATTGATAATTATTTTTATGAAAATGTAAATAAAATTAATATATTGACGCTTTATAGGCTGCCAATATATAATCTACTCGAAATTTGTTATTTTTAAGTCATATTACATTACACAACTTGGTAGTTTTTGTTGCTTTATAGGCAGTTCTTGTCTCGTCGCAACAAAGGCATTGTCCAAGCCTCGGAGGTGGTAGGATTTCCAGTACTATGTCTATCCGTATTTAACGGTTTATTTTATGCTTCGAGTTGCTCACGACAAAACAAACAGATTAATGATTCTCCCGTACTCTCAGGCTGTGCCTTCATATACTCAGCCTAGGCTCCTGCCGCACTCCCTCCTAAATGTACTATGCGAATAATTGCAAAAGTGCTGCGCTGCTTTTCCGATGTGCTTGACAAATCGACGAAAAAGAGATGCATTCTTTTCTATCCATTTCAACTTGCCCGCTTTACACACTTGGCGTACCTCGCAAATTAGTCGTTCATACATACCACACACCTACTTGGTTTCCGACGTCACGTTCGAAAATTCCGTCTAAATACATGACAGAAGGAGCAAAAACTTGAAAAGAAAAGCAGCGAAACGTTCTTTCGCGATCATTCTATCCGCGTTATTAACGCTGTTGCTCTTCCCTCTAACCCTCTATGCGGAGGCGGATATGTTCGAGGGGACGAAATCCGAATTGCCCGTATCACAGGTCGGCGCTCCGCATCTTGACATCTCGCCGGATGTGACCGCGAGCAATCGAATCATCGTTAGATACAAGGATAACGCCAACCGGAGTGAAATCCGTTCGGCAACCGAGGCGGAGCGTTTCGAGCCGCTCTCAAGGCTCAATATGGAGGTTCTTGATTTGGCTCCTGGCGCGGATGCCGGCAGCGTTGTTGCGCGCCTAAACGCAAACCCGGACGTGCTGTACGCCGAGCCAGACATAAAAATTCGCAAGCATGCCACGAAACCCAAAGACGCTTCCCGTGACAGCACCTCCATCGATGAGGGACAGGCCGCGAAATCGGCAGTCTCCACCGTTACCCCTTTCTATCCAAGCGATCCGTTGTTCCCTTCCCAATGGGGCTTGCACAATGAAGGACAAAGCATAGAGGGTTCTTATGGCAGTTACGACGTTGACATTGACGCGCCGGAGGCATGGGGCTATACGAAAGGGAAGCAGGAGACAATCGTCGCTATTTTGGACACGGGCGTAGATGTCAATCATCCGGACCTGGCCGATAATGTATGGCGAAATCCGGATGAAATTCCGAGCAACGGCATTGACGATGATGCCAACGGATTTATAGACGATTATTACGGCTGGAATTTTTATCAGATGAACAACGAGCCGTACAGCATTTATGACGATGACTTTTACGGCACGCAAATTGCCGGCATTCTCGCCGCGAAGGATAACGGTCTTGGAATTACCGGCGTCGCGCCCGGCATCCGCTTTATGCCGCTCAAGATAATGGGTTACGACGGGGGCTACGTCTCCGATGCCTTGAACGCAATTGATTACGCCGAAAGAATGGGCGTGAAAATCGTGAACATCAGCTGGTCGACGGAAACGTTCAGCCATGCCCTGAAGGATGCGATCGATGCTTCGGACATGCTGTTCATCGCGAGCGCCGGCGACGATTACGTAAACATCAACAAAGACATCTTCCCTGAATATCCAGCGGCGTACGACAGCGACAACGTGTTGTCGGTCGCCGGCATCGACATGCATGGCGGCTTCAGAAACGCCTATGGCATCAAGTCCGTCGATCTCGCCGCGCCGAGCGACAAGATTATTACAACCCTTCCGACTCGCGATCCGGGTATCGGTGCAGAAATCGATAACGGTACCTACAAGGCGATTTACAACGAATTGGGCTTCGAAGGCATGTGGACCGGGGATCCCTCGGTAATCGGGAGCCGCCAGGACGGATTTAATCGCGCGCTGAATTATTTGGGTAAACAGGACGGAAGCTCTTCATCCATTCTATTAGTCAGCGATGAAGAACTGCCCGAACAAAGCGATCTCAGCGTGCTTCGGAAGTACAAAGCCCTTCTGGACGCGACGGATGCCCGTTACGATGTCGTCAAGGTTGCGCCAGGCGCAAACGGGCCTTCGCTAGAAGAGCTGAAGCCCTATGATATCGTAATTTGGTTTACCGGCTACGGAACCGGCTCCTCCCCAGACGGTCTGCCGACGACCCTGCTGCGCAATGCGGACCAGACCAATTTAACGGCGTATTTGAACGGCGGGGGCCGTCTGATGCTGACGGGGGATGGGGCGCTGACTAACATTGAAACCAGCGATTTCGTAAGTAACGTCCTGCATCTGGACTTCGTGCGGTACGACTTCTTCCGCGGCAGCGG
Source organism: Paenibacillus glycanilyticus (assembly GCF_023715145.1). Taxonomy (GTDB): domain Bacteria; phylum Bacillota; class Bacilli; order Paenibacillales; family Paenibacillaceae; genus Pristimantibacillus; species Pristimantibacillus glycanilyticus_A. Next base: position 477,466 of record NZ_JAMBNP010000005.1, read on the forward strand.
TGATTACAGCCGTTGGCGCGCTGCCGACGGGCAGGCCGGCACGATCTACGAAGGCGGGCATTACGATATTTCGGCGCGCGTATATGCCGATTACAAATCCAACGACGACAGCGTGACCCATATAAATTTGAAGGCTTCGATGGACGATTACGACTATGATAACGGCGCGTATATGGCACCGGCCTTTGTTTCCGGCGTAGCAGCCCTCGTTCTCGGTCAGGATCCGACGCTTGACGCCAAGTCGGTCAAAGAGCGCGTCATCGTAGCCGGCAAGCATCTGGAATCCCTTTGGAATCCGGAAAGCCAGGATTACATGAACAACGGCCGCATAGTCGACGCGGTGAGGGCGGTTAGTGACGACGACGTACCCGGCAAGCTGTTGAAGCCGCTGCAGACGGATTCGCTCGATCAGGCCTCCGGCGACATGCAAGACATCTACTACGTGCATTTGAATGCGGGCGATACATTAAATCTATCGCTGACGAGCGACGCTGCTAGTTTCGCGCTAGCGCTCTATAATTCCGATTTGAAGTCGGTGCTTGATTGGGACGCGCAGGAAAAGGTAGTAGGCTATGCCATGATGAACGGCGCGCCGGCAACGATTTCCTATCAAGCCGACAGGACGGGCTATTATTACGTGGGCGTCTTCTTCACCGGCAGCTCCGGTGATTATACGCTGGGCATGAATACGGATTCCGTCAGCACGAAAGGCAATTACGAAGATACCGATCTCGCTATTAAGTTCGATGGTCCATGGAGCGAAAAAGCGGCAGCCGGCTACTCCGGGGGCACGATTAAAACCATCGACGCAACGGGAAGCGCGAAGTTCGCATTCACTGGCAGCATGATCGAATTAACGGCACTCAAGAACGATTCGATGGGTATAGCGGACATATACGTGGACGGCGTCAAAGCGGCTTCGCCTTCGTTGTACAGCAAGACAACGCAAGCCAAGCAGTCCGTGTTCAAACAATCGCTGCGCTATGGCTACCATACGGTTGAAGTGGCATGGACGGGAAAAGCGGATCCGGCCGCGAAGCGGACCGTACATGCGATCAACGTCGACGCTCTGGTCGTTGGCGACAGCGACGCCTTTGCGTCCGTCATGGAAGAGTCGGATGCGGCATTTACGTTTAACGGCGCGTGGTCCCTGCAATCCAACGCGAATTATTCCGGCTCGCATGCGCAAGTCACTAACAGCTCCGGCGCTTATGCAGAAGTCTCTTTCACGGGAACCAATGCCATACTGGTAGCCGCGACGACGCCGAAAAGCGGCAAGGTGACGGTCATGGTCGACGATGATCCCGGCACGGTGAAGACAATCGATCTGTACAGCGAGGTCTCGCGCTACCAGGTTTCGGTCTTTGATACGGGTGAATTATCTTATGGTCCGCACACGCTTCGAATCGTGAACGAGCATGCGAAGAACGAAAAATCCGGCGGTTACGAAACGACCGTTGATGCCGTCGTTGTCGAGAAACCGGCCGGCGAAAATCTATCAGTCTATCAAGACATGAATCCGTTCGTGAAATATGCCGGCGTCTGGACGTTGCATTTGTCCTCCAAGAACTCCGGCGGCAGCGCGAAATATACGGACGGCATCGGCAATTCCGCGAAGCTCTCCTTCCAAGGCACCAAGGTTACGCTATTGTCTCAAACCGGAGCGAATCGCGGCATGATCGATATTTATATCGACGGCGAAAAGGCAAACGAGCATCCGGTCGACTTGTACAGCGCGCAGTTCAAATCCAAGGTTCCCGTATTTGAATCCGCCGTTCTGCCGTATGGAAGCCATGAGGTGAGGGTCGTGAATACAGGGGAGAAAAATCAGCAGTCCTCCGGCCATGTGATCGCAATCGACGCGTTTTACGTCATCAAGTAGGTTTTGCGCCGCAAGCGCACTACTACTCTCTTGCTTTTGAACTTGTCTATCATTTTGCGGAAATGGGGAACGAACCTTTGAAAAACGCACTCCTAAAACATTTGGCTGCTTTCGCTGCCGCCGCCATGCTGCTGACAAACCTGCCTTCGCAGGCCATGGCCGAAGATCGTGACGTGACCGCTGGCGTAATGAGCGTGCATCCGGAAATCGATTATAAGAAACTGAGGGAAGCGCTTGCCGATACGAAAGCATCTAGCATGTCAATGCCAATTTTATCGCCGAACCTCAATACGAAATCAGCGAGCGAAGTAAACGTCATTGTACGGTTCAGCAAGGAGCCGATTGCTGTCGGCAAATATTCAGCCCAGTTGCGCAGACAGGCTTTCTCCGCGCAGGCTGCGACGCAGGCGATTCAACAGGAACAAGCCTCTTTCGTTACTGCCTCTAAGGCGAAGGGGGTATCCCTGAAGGTGAGTCGCAAGTTCAATACGATCCTGAACGGAATGGAAATCACGGTGCGCGCGGATCAGCTTCCGACGCTGGCGAAGCTGCCGGGCGTCGTAGGCATTAGCGAAAACCTGACGTATTATCCGCTTGCCGCAGACGGAGGCGGAGCGGCCGTCGCAGCAGAGCCGTCGTACGAGGAAGCGCCGCTCAAGCAAATCGGAGTCAACAAAGCGTGGGAAGAGGGCTATACGGGCAAAGGCATGAAGGTGGCCGTCTTGGATACGGGCGTTGATTACATGCATCCGGATTTGCGTATTGCGGGTGGCTACGATACCTTCTATCAGGACGAGGATCCTTACGAAGAGCCGCCTCTTACGCCTATGCAAGATCCTCTCGGCATCGGATTCGAAGGCACGCAGCACGGAACGCACGTTTCGGGGACGATCACGGGCCGGGCAAGTAACGCTGGGGCGGCGCAAGTTCAGAAGGGTGTCGCTTATGAAGCGGATCTTTACGTTTATAAGGTTCTGGGTCGAATTGACGATGGACGGGTAGTAGGGTCCTCGGCCACGATCATCGATGGTCTCGATCGGGCGGTTCGAGCTGGCGTTGACGTCATCAACATGTCGCTCGGCTCGGACGAGAACAAGAACCCGAATTCGCCGGATTCAATCGCGGTCAACAACGCGGTACTGGCGGGAGTGACCGTTGTTGTCGCGAACGGCAACGCCGCGACGCAGGGTCCTTATTATTATTCGATGGGTACGCCGTCGGGAGCTCAGCTCGCCTTCTCCGTCGGCGCGGTTACGAGCCCAAGCGATATTCCGATCTATAACGCGATAGTCAAGCATCAAATCTCGGGCGGCGCGCCATCCGAAGCGAAGCCGCTGAAACTTGGCGAATGGAAGTTAGGCCAAGAAGACTTCGGGACTCTATTCGGAGCAGATCCGATTGAAGCGGTGTACGTCGGCCTCGGCAAAGAATCCGATTATAAGAACGTGAACGCAGCAGGCAAGATTGCGTTCGTGTCACGCGGCGATATTACGTTCGTCGAAAAAATGGCCAACGCCAAGAATCATGGCGCGCTCGCCGTTATCATGTTCAACGGAAACTCAAAGCTTGTCGACGGTCAGTCGGTTCCCGATCTGACCGAGGATCAGGTCGGGCGCAATGGTTTGATCGGCCTTGATTCAGGTCCTGGCGCTGACAGCATTCCGACGTTTGACATGTCCGGTGTTGAAGGCCGATCGATCGCGCGTCAACTCGGCACGGGCAAGACGCTCAACTTCACTTTCGAAGCTTTTCAGAAGCAGAGAAACGAAGGCGACCATATGGCCGATTTCAGCTCCCGCGGGCCGAACTCGGACGGCAATTACGGCATCAAGCCGGATCTTGTGGCGCCTGGCGTCAATGTTTACTCGACTTGGCCAATGTACGGCAAAGTTAACCCGGGTGCAGATTACAGCAAAGCTTATATGCGCGAATCGGGAACGAGCATGGCCACGCCTCACGTAGCGGGACTCGCGCTTCTCGTGAAAGAGGCGCATCCGGATTGGGGTCCCCTCGATATCCGCGCCGCGCTGGACAATACGTCCGAAGGCATTCTCGACGAGTCGGGAACGCGTTATGACGTGTATTCCCAAGGCACTGGCCGGGCGAACGTAGCTGGCGCGATCGCGACGCCCGCATTGTTGAAATCGATGGATCCCATTACGGTCTACGACAGCTATATGAACGCGACCCACATGGCAAGCGAGGCGGGCAGCGTCAGCTTCGGCATGATCGACGCCGGAATGGCGGCATCGAAGCCGCTGGAACTGGAGAACAAGTCGGATGAGGCGCTGGCCTATAAGGCCAAAGTGGAGATGCATCCGCTGGTCACTTCGGATCCGGATCCGCTTCGAGCCGTACCGACCCCGGACGTGACCAAAGTCGACATGACCTTGGAAGGTGTGGGCGGCGACGGAACGATCATGGTCGGTCCTTATGGGGCTACGGACTTTACTCTAACGGCTAAAGCGTTGGCAGATGCGGCGGATGGCGTTTATGAAGGGGAAGTGGTCCTGGAAAGCGAAGGATTGCCGAATCTCCGCCTGCCGTTCGTCATTCACGTCGGCGAGGATTCCGACCCGACGGAATGGGGCGTATCCGACATGAGGACGTCGGATGTCATTGCTGCTCCAGACCACCCTATCGATGTGTCGGCGAAGCTTAACGCTAAAGACATGCAGCAAGTATTGCTCGTCGCCTTGCCGTTTGATCCGAACGGATTGGAGTGCATGGTGTCCAGCATGTACGATGAAGAGCTTGCGCCGATTGCACCGGGACCAATCAAGTTTGAGCAGATCGATGGCAGCTGCTGGGGTTTCCCCGAGTATGACGACGAAGGAAATTATAATCTGGAGCAGCTGGACGGAATGTATGAGCTTGCCATTATTGCGCAGCATATCGACAAAGTAACGGGCGAAGCCGATTTTGAGCACATGTCAATCGCTTACTCGACTATGAAGTTCAGTAAGTCGAATATCGGCGATCCCGGTGACGGCGACCCCGGTGACGGCGATCCCGGTGACGGCGATCCCGGTGACGGCGACCCGGGTACCGGCAATCCGGGTACTGGCAATCCAGGTACCGGCAATCCGGGTACTGGCAATCCGGGCAATGGAGGTACAACGGGCAGTGAGGGAGATACGCCGCCGGCAAGCGTTATCGCGCCGACCGTTGTTGAAGATGGGCAAACGGTGGCAGCCGCCAAGACAGCCTCCGCTCTCCAAGGCGATCGGCTAATCGCGACCGTGACGGACGAGGCGCTACAGCAGGCGCTCGCTGCCGCGAAATCCTCTCCGGTAGCTATCTCGCTGAGTGCGTCAGACAAGGATGCGGCGGAAGCGCAGCTTCAACTGACGCCTGCGCAAGTCGACTTGCTGCGCAAAGCGCCTGCGAACAGCTCGATCATCTTCACATGGAACGAATCATCGTCCGTTGCTTTCCCGTTGTCGGCGCTCGCCGGCGCTTCCGAAGGCGCGGCATTGAACATTCAAATCGCGAAGAACAGGGAAGCTAAGGCCATATTCCAAGCTGCATATCCGGAAGCTACTCTTTTGGGAGACGCTTACGCGTTTGAGGCGGAATTCGCAGTAAACGGCAAGTTGACGCCGGTATCCTTCCAGCCGGAACAGTCGTTCAAGCGTTCCTTCGTAATCGGGCAAAGTGCGGATATCTCTTCAGCTGGCGCATTGTATGAAGAAGACGGCATGGTCAGTCCTGCAGCCGCGAAGGTCAAAACGGTTGGCAGCACGGCGATCATGACGGTCGACCGTCCGGGCATGTCGACTTATGCAGCGGCAAAACGCCATGTTGCATTTAACGATATCGACAAATCCTGGGCAAAGAGCCAAATTCAATCGTTGGCCGACATGTTCCTGCTGAACGGCACGAAGGCGGGACAATTCGAGCCGAAGGCGAATGTCACGCGAGCTCAATTCGCGTCCATGCTCGTTCGTGGACTTGGCTTGCAGCGGACAACGGAGCCGGCACCGTTCGGCGACGTGACGCCGAAAGATTGGTTTGCCAAGGACGTCGCCGCGGCGTACGAGGCGGGTCTCGTCGAAGGCGCGGACGGTAACTTCCGTCCTAACGCCCAAATCAGCCGTCAAGATCTGACGGTTATGCTGGCCAGAGCGGCCGAGCTCCTCAAGCTTACCAAAGTGTCCGGTACGCATAAGCCTTATGAGGACGCGGCGCGGATCAGCCCGTACGCACAATCCAGCGTACAGAAGGTAAGCGACCTCGGTCTAATGGAGGGGTATGCAACGAAGAATGGCATCGCGTTTGATCCGCTCGGCGCGACAAGCCGCGAAGCCGTAGCGAAGGTGCTTCACAACTTGTTGACAGCCGCTGGTTTAATTTAATTGTCATTTGGGATTGCACGCAAGAATGGGGAGGAGAAGGGAAGCGAAGGATCTGCTTCCCTTACTCGGCTCAAAGCTTGTAGGCGCAATATTATCTATGACAGAAGGAGCCCAAAACCTTGAAAAGACATAGAAGCAAACAAGTGCTTGCCGCGGCGCTTTCATTGGCGACGGCGTTCGGTCTGACGGTTACGAGTTTCGCTGCTGGTGCGGGAGCGGCGGTCGATCAGGAGCCGGTGAAGCAAACAACCCTAAACCAAATGCGAAAAAGCCAATGGCCTCCGACTGCTTCGATTCCTGTCATTACGGACAGCTTGTCGTCGGACGACGGCATCGTGCCGCAGACGGTGTTTTCGATTCCAGTGACCGAGCAGGACAAATTTCTAACCAGCCTCCGAAAACAGCGGGAAGCGACGGCAACTGAAGAACGAAGCCGGATTATCGTCAAATTCAAGCAAGGTGCGGCCGACGCGACGTACCGCTCCGAATTCGCCGCGACCTCGGAAGCTCGGATGCTTCCGGGCACGGATCTGATGGTGTTGGAAACGATGCCCGCCAACGCAACAACTATTTTAGCCGAGCTGAAGGACGATCCGAATGTGGAATTTGCGGAGCTGGACGTCAAGGTCCGTATGGCCTCCGTGCCGAACGATCCTTTGTTCCCCAACCAATGGGGACTTCACAACGTTGGACAAATCATAGACGGACCGATTAAAGGTTTGCCCGGCTTTGATATAAACGTCATGAAGGCGTGGGAAATGGGGCATGACGGCAACGATGTTGTTGTTGCTGTTCTGGATACGGGCATTGACATTTCTCATCCCGATCTGAAAGCCAACATTTGGCGAAACGCGGGAGAAATTCCGAATAACGGCATGGATGATGACGGGGACGGTTACGCGGATGACGTGAACGGTTGGGACTTCTATAACGACGATCGGACGGTCTTTGACGCGAGTCAAGGGGATTTCCACGGCACAGCGGTGGCCGGCGTCATCGCAGCATCGGCTAATAACGGCGTCGGGATTTCGGGTGTCGCTCCAAACGTGCAGGTTTTACCGCTGAAGGTACTCGGTCCGGACGGAACGGGATACGCTTCCGATGTCATTCGCGCCATTCACTATGCAGACCGCGCGGGAGCACGCATTGCGAACATGAGCTGGACGACGGATACGTACAGCAGAGCGCTCGAGGATGCGATCAAAGCTTCCTCGATGCTATTCACCGTCTCTGCGGGGAATGAGGTAAAGGAAGATAATACCTTAAAAGCGCCGAAAAACCTGGACGAATACCCTGTATATCCGGCATCGTATGACAGTCCGAATCTCGTATCGGTCGCTTCGGTAGGCGCGGATGGATCTTTTGCCTATTTCAGCAACTACGGACAAAAGACGGTAGACTTGGCTGCTCCGGGCTTCGCGGTGCTTAGTACGGTTCCGAGCCGGAATATCGGACTTGGTGCACAGATCGATAACGGTACGTTTAAGGCGGTTTATAACGTTATCGGGTTCGAAGCCATGCAAATCGTTGAACAGCGGCGAGAGGCTTTCAACAACGCGATGCAATTTCTAAGCAACACCGACGGCGAGAAGCCGTCCGTGCTGCTTGTGCAGGACGATATGCATGACATCGGCAATCCGGACACGCTCCCGGTTTATGCCAATCTGCTGGAAGACGCCGGTTATGAGTATGACGTGGAGACGGTGCCGATGGGAGCTAACGGCCCGGCACTCGACAAGCTGACGGACTATGAAGCGGTGATCTGGTTTACGGGCTTTGGCAATTCGTCCCTCGAAGAGGCTGATGTCGAGAACATGACCGCCTATTTAAATGGCGGCGGCCATCTGCTTTTGACCGGTCCCGGCTCATTATTCCGATTGGCAGATTCGCCGTTTGTGCGCGATACGCTGCATTTGGACTTCGTTCGTTTTGAGGATAGCGAAAACGAAAGCTGGGGCTTTGCATCCGGCGTTGCCGGCACGATCTATGATGGCGCTAATTACAGTCTGAAGGATCAAGGCATCTTCAGCGACGTAGAAACAAACGACGCTGCTGTCGCTAGAATCAACCTGGAAATTCCGGTGGAGGATTATGGCAAGAGCACGGGAACGTCTATTTCCGCTCCGTATGCCGCGGGAGTCGCCGCGCTGCTGCTTGGTCAAGATCCGGCTCAGGATGCGGCTACCGTCAGAACGCGTCTCTTGCTTAGCGGCAAACCGCTCGATTCGTTGAAAGGCAAAACTTCGAACGGCAAAATGCTAGATGCCTTCGGTGCGCTGAGTGACGACGAACTGCCGGGCAGGTCGCTTGAAGGCGGGAGCCTGTCAGGCAAATTGGATTTAACCGAGAATTGGGATGATGTCTATTTCGTCCATCTGCTTCAAGGCGATACGCTGTCGTTAACGCTGACGGGGAGCGCGGAGTCGGATTTTGACCTTTACCTATATGATAATTCCGCCAAGACGATTCAATCCAGCGTTGGAATGGTTGCGCATTCGGAGACGGAGGGCAGCTCGGGAGAATCCATTGTCTACCGGGCTCTCGAGACGGGCTATTACTTTGTAAACGTGCACGCATTCGAAGGGGCCGGGACCTACAAGCTCAACGCTACCCTTGACCGCACGTCGACGCATGGCGAAGGCGTCTATGAGAATAACGATCCGGCGCTTGAGTACGTCGGCAAATGGTCTACGGTTTCCGACGCAGGCTATTCGAACGGCACGCTCAAACGCTTGGATGCCGCTGGCAGCGTAAGCTTTGCGTTCTATGGCGGTGAAGTGGCTTGGCTGGGCATGAAAGGACCGGATCAAGGCATCGCGGACGTCTTCATCGACGGCGTGAAGGTAGCCTCCCCGTCCTTATTCAACAAGTGGAAACAATTGAACCAAGTTATTTGGAAGCAATCCGTGCCGAAAGGCCCTCATACGCTGACGATCAAATGGACGGGAATGAAGGATTCGTTATCGACCGGTACGTCCATTAACGTCGACGCCATTCAGGTGGCCGTTCCATCTGAAGCGTATACGGTCCGGCTAGAGGAGAATGATCTGGATTTCGAATTCAAGGGCAGTTGGAAGAAGCGGTCGGACGCGGAGTTCTCGAATGGGCATGCCATGGAGTCGAATACAGTCGGTGACGAAGCCGTGCTTTCTTTTACCGGGACGAGAGCCGTATTGTTGTCTAAACAAATAGCAAGCGAAAATCCGATGATTGCCGTAACCGTCGATGATCGTCCCGAGTCGGAAGTCATTATCAATTTGAATGCGGTTAAGGATGCCTATCAGGCTGCGGTCTTCGATACGGGCAAGCTGCCAAACGGGAAGCATTCCATACGGATCATCAACGTGACGGAAGTTGTCTCAATCGGGAAAAAGCCGGTCATCGTCGACACTCTGATCGTGACGAAGGCGACGAAGGAGGAAGCGGTCAATACGAGTACAACATCCATTGAAGACACGAACGCTTCTGTCAAATTCGAAGGATTGTGGCAGACGAATCTGTCGCCTCGCAACAGCGGCAATAGCGCCAGGTATTCGAACCAAACGAATAGCTCGGTAGAGGTAAAGCTGCGAGGTACCAAGATCATTATAATAGGGACCAAAGGACCGGATCGTGGCAAAGCTGACATTTATGTAGACGGCGAGCTCGTGACGCCGAGCCATATCGATTTGTACAGTCCGTCCTACGAATTCCAGTCTCGCTTGTTCGAGCTGCCCGATTTGGGCAGCAAGCAGCACACGATCAAAATCGTCAACGTTGGCGATAAAAACCCGAAATCATCGGGCTATTACATTTCCTTCGACGCGATTAAGGTCATTGGCGATCAATTTGATCTGGATTGAAACGGTTAAATTAGGTGTAAGCATAAATAGAAGGAATAGACTCATGAGCAAGTGGGATCTTTATAAAAACGATTAAGACAATTCGCGAAAAGCCCAGCAGGATCGGTTTTTGATCTGCTGGGCTCTTTTTTATATATTGCCGTAATGTAACATCACTTATATATAATCCTCCTCAACAGGTTCGAGCTGCTATCACCTATATATGACTGAATGTGGTTCAAGTGCCTGGATAATAAACGGGGTGTCCCATAAGTCATGAAAATGACGATAGGACACCCCTGTATATCTCTTCCCATCCTTATTGCTCAAATGAACACCCTTCTTAAAGCAAATGTCCGCCAGACACTTCAATGTCCTGGGCTGTAACCCAGCTGAAATCATCGGACAATAAGTTCACAATGACCTTCCCAATATCTTCGGGTTGGCCGATTCTGCCAAATACAGATTGCTCAGCCAGCGGCTTAATGAATTCAGGATGTTTATCGAATGCTCCATCACCAAAATTGCTGTGCGTAGGACCAGGAGAAACGGCATTAACCCGAATTTGGCGAGGGGCAAGTTCTTTGGCGATGTAGCGAGTCCAAGTTGAGAATGCTGCTTTTAACGATCCGTAGGCAGAGTAGCCTGGAAATGATTGGTTCTTTGATGAACTCGTAGTATTTACAATGGCTCCAGCATCCTCCATGAATCTGACAAGCTGTTGTGTTAAAAAAATCGGTCCTTTGAAGTTCGTATTAAGAATCTTGTCGAAATATTCTTCGCTCATCTCAGAGAACATCATTGGCCCGCCAATACCGCCATTATTAACTAAGTAATCAAAAGTCGTTCTGTTCCAAATTTCTTTGAGGCACTTTTTCACTTCTAGAACGAAACCCTCGAATGATGATAGTTGAGTGAGATCCAACTTCAGTGCTACTGCCCGAACTCCACTATTCTTCTCAATTTCCTTAACGACAGCTTCCGCCCGGTCCTTATAGGAATTGTATGTGAGAATGACGCTAATTCCGCGCTGGCCAAGCCCAAGAGCCGTCGCCTTTCCAATGCCATTACTTCCGCCTGTTACAATTGCAATTTTCATAAGTTCACTCCTTTTTTGTGTTCGATCTGGATTTAATATTAGTCGCATCTGCTGAGTTAATATAGATCTAATCATGCCTTCTTATTGCCTAAAAACACCATAGACCCGTTCGAATAACCTCGATTATCCCTAATATTTATCATAAGAAGAGCCTAAAAGTGCCGAATCATTTCAGAGTGGTGTTGAGGAATAAGAAGTCGTGTAATAAAATAAATGTATGAATAAAATCCTTGATGAAATTATTGATCTAATGAAAAGTGCAGGCACTCGACCAATTGAAAGCGGAGTACCCGGGCTAAGTATGATTAAGGGAGACATTCCCGCACATCAGCTTGCAGCGCTCTACGAGCCGATGATTGGTTTTACGGTTCAAGGAACAAAGATTCTTTCCATCGGGGAGCGTTGCACTGACCTCAAAGGGCCATCCTATTACGTGTTACCGGTACATGTTCCTGCAACGGCGAGTGTACACCCAGATCATGAAGGCCGTCCTTACATGTCCCTTGGTCTTAGGTTAAATCAGGATGTTCTTCAGAGTTTATTAAGAGATCTGCCTGAGAATCTAATCCCAACTGCTTCCGAGCATTTCGCAGCTTGTGAAATAGACATTGAATTTATGGCGGCATGGCTGCGCTTATTGCGATTATCGAAGACACCAAAAGATATTCCAGCTCTTGCACCAGCTTATGAGCGCGAAATCCTTTATCGCGTTCTGATGGGACCACAAGGATGGAATCTGAGGCAATTTGGTCTGCAGGAAAGTAATTTATCTAAGATTTCCCAGATTGTAAAATGGTTTCGCGCAAATTTTATGAAGCCAATAGACATTGGTGATCTGGCATCAAAATCTGGTATGGCTGTGAATACCTTTCACCGTCAGTTTAAAAGGGCAACCGGTTTAAGTCCTATTCAATTTCAAAAGCAATTAAGGCTTTTGGAGGCAAGAAACCTCATTGCATTTGAGGGCTATTCAGTAACCAGTGCCGCATTTCATGTTGGCTATCAAAGTCCTTCACAGTTTAATCGAGAGTACTCCCGCTTCTTCGGTTCATCTCCAGCCCGGGACACGGAGAAACTAAGACGAATCGAAAGCACGAGGGATTAGATCATGGGGTCTTTTTTGTACAATTCGCACATGTAGATGGTGGGGGAAATAAAGATGTTTAACGAAGGTCCAACAAAATGTCCAAAAGTGAAAGAGAACGTAAATCATACAAATACAACATACTCATTATCAAAGAAATCAGTTGAATAGTTTTACCGGATGAAACTTACGGACTACTTTTGTTTGCAACTCGCGATCAGAGTCAGGAGCAGCAGCGGAACAAATCCAGCTGCACCAATCCATAACGGCCATTTGCTCGAGACGATATCGAACCATTGAATCTCGCTATCGAATATGACAACCGACAGGAACAAGGTGATAAGAGCAAGAGGGAATATCAGAAGCCGATCGTTCTGCAGGGCAAATAAACGATTTAAAGTTAGATTCAAAACAAACAACACGACTGTCGCTTTCATGTAAGAACCGGCGATTAATGTCATGCCTATAACGGATTCTATTCGCTGAATAATGTCCTGAAAGTCAATTAGACGCGCAACCATATATAAAGAATATTTGACATCGCCTGAGACCGGTCCGGCTACAAAAATGACACAAATCACGGATAAGATTAAAATGACGGTGTTGAGAAGTAATGCGATATACATCCATCGGTTTAAACTGTATTTTTTGCCCGGATTCTTCTTTGCGAACGGCAGCAGCATGGCAAACAGAAAAGATTCCGCGAACGGAAATCCAAACGAAAAGTAGGCACCGTGCAAAACCGGCTTAATGCCGTCCGGCATGATTGGTAATATATAGTCAGGATGATAATTGGGTATCGAGAGCAGCAGCACGATAAATACGAAAAACAGCATAATCAAAATAAGGTTCGTGAACATGCGAACCATTACTTCAATGCCTGCCCGAACTGTAAAAGCAATGAGCGTGAAGGTGAAGGCGTTGAACACAAAGATTGGCGTTTTTTTCATCATCGTTGTGGTTAAGAATAATCCCATATCAAGCACGATTCCGGAAGCCATATGACACATAGTCAGGATGAGAGGGACCGATAATAATGCGGTCAACCAAGGTCCCACCATTTTCTTGGCATAATCAATATACGTAGAGCCCGGATATTTATTATGCAAATAAAGCATACAGGCCAAAGCAAAGAAACCAAAAGCGCTTGAAATGAGAAGAGACAGCCAAGCTCCGTTTTTTGCGAAGCCGATGAGCGGACCTGGGATGTTGATAATAGCGGATCCGGTCATGAAGATAAAAAACAAGGTGGACATTTGCACGGGACTGACCGTTTCTTTTACATTCATAACAAAACCCCCACACGATAGTTGAACCATATCAGGACTTGGATTCAAAATAGGTTGTGATCATTTTCGCCGGCGCGGAAAAAATAAAATCGGCAACGTTATGAAGATCCGGCCAATCTTTTCCTGCAGCATAATCAAGTCCCAGATAGATGGCTGCCGTGATGGAGATCCCGTAAACGGCACGCCCTCGCTTGTTGCTTTTTTTATAGTTAGGAGCGTCAAAGACGAGTACTACCGCGATGATCAGGATCACAATAGCGAGTCGAATTAACATTCATTCACTTCTCCTTATACTCGGAGTATGGTTTTCCAACGTTGACGCCGGTATGAAGTAATTGAATCTCAACGTGGCACTCGAAAGTAGCAAGGTCGAAACGCTCGTCCCAATTCTCTCTCCAACGTTTCCATACTGCAGGATGCTTGGCGAATATTTTGTTGCCAATACCTATCGCGTCCAGCCGTTTGGTTTGTAGTTCATCTATTAAATCCAAAAATTCCTGTTCAACCGCTTTTCTAATTCTTTCTTTAAATGCGCTCTCATCTTCTCTAGTAACAATGGAGGAACAATGCATCTCGCTAACCGTTCCTGTAATTTTCGTATTGAACTTAACGGTCAGCGAATCTTTCTGAATAAAAGTCGCAGTCTTCGTCTTTGCCGAGAGGACTTCGAGACCGTCCTTCACTTTGTCGTTCCCTTTACCGCAAGGGATTTCAATACTGCCCTCCTTGAATTGATTGGTCAGCATCAAGAGCTGCTGAACTTTTGTCGGAGACAGGGAACTTACCTGCTTACCGCCTTTTATAATAGAAATGCCCGAAGCTGAAAGCTCTTCGGTCTTTTTGGATAATTGAATGTAGGGGAGCAGGGCAATTCCGACCTCGCTGTGCAGTTGGATGCTTAGATCCAGAAGACTCGAGTGAATGGACTTTGCCGAATAACGGGTTGCCGCAATCTCCAAGGACCGCAGCTGCTCACCGAGTGTTGATTCGATTATCGGTTTTACTTTCAAATAGTCAGCGGCTTCTCCCTTTGTAGCAAGTACTAAAGCCGTCCCCCGCGGTTCATGATCTCTGGCGAAAAAATCCATGATATCCCCGATATCCCGCTGCTGGAGAACTTTTTCATTGATTAGAATGACGCGCATATGATCCCACTTGGCTTTACGCCCGAAATGTAGCGAGATGTCCCTGATCGCTTCAAAAACCGTATAGGCCTCGGATTGAATCGTAAACGATCTTGGACCTGATTGTTTACCAGCTTCGCTGCCTTCGCTCCCCCCGGTTGGTTTGAAGAAAAGCGTGGTCAATTTCAGTTTGCCGGCTTTTGTTTTATCAAAAGCTACGGCCTGAACATAGCCGAACTCAACCAGCTCGGATTTATCCCAGCACCCGGTTAAAAGGAACAGACAGAGGAGTATAATGGCTATTGAATGGATTGTTCTCATAATCATTTTTCTCCTCTACGGACGGTCTCGAATCGTTATGATTTCCGCTGTTTGTGCATGTGCTTGTTCCGCGGCGACCGGAGAAGAGTCTTCAAAGGAGCGCGTATCCATACATCACGAAGCTCGCGTATGCGCAGCGGAGCGAACGTTGCCAAATAAGGCTGCCCAAGGGATCTGAGAGACGTCAAATGCAAGTGAATAAACAGCAGCCCCATCATTAATCCGAAGCCGCCCAAAGTTCCGGATAATATCATTAACGGAAAACGCAGTACCCTGAGCGCTACCCCGAGCGAATACTGAGGCATGGAAAAGGAAGCGATTCCTGTCAAAGCTACTATAATAATCATTATAGGCGAGGCAATTTTAGCTTGAATGGCAGCTTGTCCAATGACTAAAGCCCCAACAATACTAACAGCTGAGCCGACAGGTCGGGGGAGGCGTATACCAGCTTCACGCAGAAGCTCGAAGAAAAACTCCATTAACAAAGCTTCCACAAGTGCTGGAAACGGGATGCCTTCACGAGTTTCCAGAACAGCCATCAACAGTACGGTAGGGATCAGCTCTGAGTGAAAGGTGCTCATTGCAATATAAATACTTGGTAGCGTAAGCGCCATGAAGAAAGCAATAATCCTAAGCTGCCGCAATAGAGTTGCCTCGACCGTTCGGTAATAGTAATCCTCGCTTGTCGCAAAAAATTCGGCGAACAGACCGGGACAGATCATAATGGATGGCGAGCCTGAAACCATAACGATGATTTTGCCATCTAATACGGCGGCGATTCCCGTATCGGGCCTCTCCGTATAGCGATACTGCGGGAAAGGGGAATAGGTGCTGTCTTCTATTAATTCCTCAATAAAAGAGGTATCCAGTATTTCAACATCTTTTGTTGCTTCAAGTCGTTTTTTGAACTCTTTCAGCGTTTCTGGATTAACGGCGCCTTCTAAGTAGCCGAATGCGGCTGTAGTCTGGCAATCACCGCCCGTAGAAAACATCTCAATTTTAAAAAGGTGGTTTCTCAATCGAGTCCGAAGCAAACCAATGTTTTTCGTTAGATCCTCTGTGGTGCTGTCATGTGGACCACGTACTACAGGCTCTGTAATTGGCTCGTTTACCGCTCTCGATTCAACAGAAAAAGCGTTAAAGCTGAGAGCTTTATTCCACATGTCAAAAAAGATAACCACATGTCCGCTCATCATTTGTTTTACGGCATCGGTCAGTGCTTCTACGATTGAAACGCGGTTCGAGGTTACACCTCGGCTTTCAAAAAAATGCACGATATTCTCAGGTTCGATTGTATGAAATACCTCTGATTCTTGGGCGACAATATCCAGGAAAGCAGATCTTAAGAAAAGAACTTCCTTCTCTTCCACAATGGTGCTGCAATGAACTGAGAGTGCTTCATATTGATACGCGGCACCATACCGGGAGGGCTGCATGACAATGTCGTGACTATGTGAAAAAATCTTTTCCAATTCTTCTCGGGTACAGGACAAGCTTTGTGAAATCGATTTTTGAATGTCGCTTTCGGGCGTATCGCTAACAGGGGTATTTTTGATTTGCTTATTTTCCCCGGACCTGTTGTTAGACGTCATAGCTGTGTCCTTTCTTGAGGTAACCTAGGATATATTGTTCCAATATCCGGTAAAGCTATTCATTATCATGAACTGCCCAATCGGCTCGAAACAGCGGAATTCATGATGTACTTGTCTATATGACGAGTCAGAATCAACAAACTGCAGCGGATTGGAGGATCTACTGCAGCTTTGTTGAAGTAAAGGGCAGCATTTCTATATGAAGAATAACAGAAGATGGAATGGAGTTTGTCGGACCATATAATTTTAACTTTGTACAAGCAGTCAAAGAACTCAAGAAAATAGATAATATAAAAAATGACCCAACATTGAAAAGTTGGAACTCATTCGATGATGCTTGTTATTTTCTCTATAATGACGGGCAGTACAAAGTTGAAATTGAATTAAATGTTGGCACTCTATCTGAAAAGGCTGAGATGATATCTGTCATAACTAATTACTATAAAATAGAAGGAAGTGTAACTGAAGCAATACATATTTGCAAGGTGCTATGCAACTCCTTGAACTTAGATTGTTGGAGTATGAAACTTCGCAAGATTGTTGATTTGAATGATGCACAAGATGTAGAGAGAGAATACAATTAATAACTTCAACAAACTAAGAAGTAAGTCTTAATTCATCATTGAACTACCATGAAAATTCATTGAAGTAACATTGTTTGCCGACATCCAATTTCTTTGAAAGAGAAGACTTGTCAATATGGTGTTTGGATATACGAAAATACAGAAACATGAATGAAATTTTTTCTCAATCAGTAAGCTTCTGTATACGTTAAGGGATCACCTCTCATAATGATGAGATACTTTTGACATAATAACCTCAAAATGCATAAAGAAAGCGGAAACCGAGGTGCCTTCCTTGATACAGTTCAATAATGTCGTGAAGAAATATAAAGACGGCGCTCCTGCCTTGAAAGGAATAAATCTAGAAATAAAAAAAGGAGAACTAGTTACGCTTATCGGCCCGAGCGGTTGTGGCAAAACAACAACCATGAAGATGATCAACCGTCTTGTTGAGCCCACTTCCGGCAGTATCCGAATTGATGGACAAGATATATCGAAAATAAACCCGATCGAGTTACGTCGAAACATTGGTTACGTTATTCAGAATATCGGTCTTTTTCCGCATATGAAGATAAAGGATAATGTTGAAATTGTCCCAAGATTAAAAAAAATGGATAAGAATGCATATCAAAGCAGAACGAATGAGTTGATGGATTTGGTTGGGCTCGATCCGAGCCTGTACAAAAACCGTTATCCGGCGGAATTAAGCGGGGGTCAACAGCAACGAATCGGAGTCATTCGCGCAATGGCTGCAGAACCTTCCATCATTTTAATGGATGAGCCATTCAGCGCACTCGATCCAATCAGCAGAGAGCAACTGCAAGATGAACTTATCCGCTTGCAAGAGGAAGTAAGGAAAACGATTGTCTTTGTTTCCCACGATATGGACGAAGCGTTGAAAATTGCTGATCGTATTGTTCTTATGCAAGAAGGAGAAATTATTCAAGCAGATACTCCAGAGTATATTATTAATCGGCCCAAAAACGATTTCGTCCGTACCTTTATCGGTGAAGATCGATTAAAACAGCCGGCAAAGCTGCTGGTCGAGCACGTGATGCTGTCTAATCCTGTAACTGTTGATCCGACAAGAGAATTGGTTCACGGATTAGAGCTAATGAGAAACCACGATGTGAACAGGCTGCTTGTAATCGATAACGATCGAATTATAAAGGGTATGGTAACAAAGGAAATGCTAGAGGAGCAGTTTCGTCACGAAGAACTTGTCATTCAAGATATTATGAACACTAAAGTTGTGTCCGTCCCTGTCGGAACCGACATCGCAGAAGCCGTGGAGATGATGGAGCAACATGATATTCAAAACCTGCCAGTTATTAATTGTGATGGAAAACTGACCGGTTTGGTTACTAATTCTAGTTTAATTACTGCTTTATTAAAACAGCAATGATGCGGAGTTGAACCATGAATCTATTGGAAATATTTACAAGTAGAAAAGAAGATATCCTTCGCGCGACTTTGGAACATATCCAGATTTCTTTAATTGCGCTGATCATTGCGATCGTTATTTCGATCCCTACCGGTCTGTTGCTGACTAGATTTCCTAAATTGGCTCCACCCGTAATCGGAGTGGCCTCTTTATTCCAGACTATCCCTAGTTTAGCCTTACTGGGCTTCATGATTCCAATATTAGGGATCGGCGTAACACCGGCCATAGTAGCTTTAACAGTGTATGCCCTTCTTCCTATACTCAGGAATACATATACAGGAGTCATGAACGTGGAAAAGCCGATCAAGGAAGCAGGAATCGGCATGGGCATGACCAGCTTGCAGGTAATGTTAAAAGTGGAGCTGCCACTAGCGCTGACTGTCATAATGGCAGGTATTCGCACAGCAACGGTTATGATCATTGGCGTCGCCACGCTCGCTTCACTAATTGGAGCAGGGGGGCTCGGAGACTTAATTTTTCGCGGAATCTCTACAGTCAATACAGATTTAATTTTGGCGGGTACGATTCCGGTAGCGTTAATTGCACTGTTGTTCGATTACTTGTTGGGGCGGATGGGGAGGTGGATGACGCCTCGCGGACTGAGGAAACGATCAAGGAAACCAAAACTTATCAAGGGTTTGGAAATCGCGCTGGGATCTCTGTTGATAGTAGCATTGGTAGCTGGATCCATGATGCGTCTCGGGCAGACTGGTGGTGCCAGTACCGTAGTTGTTGGGGGGAAAGCTTTTACCGAACAGGATATTCTTGTCCATTTAATGTCATCTCTGATAGAAGCAAAGACTGATTTGAAGGTCATTCGCAAACCATATCTGGGAGGTTCGGCCGTTACCCACAACGCGCTTACCGGAGGGAATATAGATGTATATCCTGAATACACCGGAACGGGTTGGACGGAGATTCTGATGGAGAAACCAGTCGGTGGGAATCCCGAACTAACGTATCAAAAAGTAAAGAAAGCCTACGAACAACAATTTAGTATTACTTGGCTGCAGCCTTTCGGCTTCAATAACACTTATACGTTGGCAATGAGGAGCGACCATGCACAGAAGCTTGGCATAACTACGATTTCGGAATTGACTCGACTAGCTCCAAATCTTGTTTTTGGAGCAACGCAAGAATTTCTTGAGAGGCCAGACGGTTATAAAGGATTGCAAACTACATACGGAATAAAGTTCAAGGGGACGAAGGGATTGGATCCCGGAATAACGTATGCAGCTGTAAGAGATGGAAAGGTTGACGTTAATGATGCATACTCCACTGATGGGCGTATTGCGGCATTCAATCTGAAGGTAATGGTGGACGATAAACAGTATTTCCCTCCCTACTATGCGGTTCCAATCATTCGCGACGATACCTTGAAAGCTCATCCTGAGTTGGAGCAGACGTTAAATCAACTGGCAGGTAAGCTTGATGAAAAGGTCATGTCCCAATTAAATGCAAAGGTAGATCTGGAAGGCAAACAGGCGCGTGAAGTGGCTGAAAATTGGTTGAAATCAGTGGGGTTAATACAATGATTTGTAAATCGCAATATCGTAAAGACAAATAGCTCAGGGAGCAGGTCCCTGAGCTATTTGTTATCCATTGCTTTAAAAGCATTGTTATTAGTGCGATTGGATCTTACGATGAATCTCAATCGTTGTTGGAGCTTGTTTCTAATTAATGTGGTAGAGAACCTGTCGTTACGTCCTTTACACCAAACAATTTTACTTTAATTAGGATGGTTAGCAATGTTGCTGCAAAAAAGATGATACCTGTCCATAAAATATTATGCGTACCATAATGAGAAATTGTCCAGCCTCCGGCAATAGATCCGACCGAAATACCAAAGTTGGAAAAAGAGACAAACAAGCTGTTGCCGAATTCAGGCGCTTCTGACGCTTCCGTAGTAAACCAACTCTGGCTAATAACGAAACCTGAAGTATGAACAGCTCCCCATAATATGACTATGATGAGCATAGGAATGAAGGCATGCCCGGCAAAATAGACGAGAAAATAGATGAGAACCATAAGTAAAGGGAAGTAGATTGCTGTTCGAGTAACGCTTTTGCTCAAAAACTTGCCAGTTTGCAAATTCCCAATTACCCCACTAACTCCAAATACAACAAGCATAATACTTATCAAATTGTTATTTAACCCTGAATAGCCAGTAAGATACTCGGAAAAATAACTGTATACAGTAAACATAGCTGAAAGAGTTAGGAGTAAGGTTACGATATTAAACCATAGACTTGGCTTCGTCAGCACAGATAATTGCGAACGATACGATAATTTTGCTGTAACTGGGAGACTTGGTATAAAGACGGCAAGTCCGATGAATGCGGCAGTATTAATGATCCCAGAGAATAAGAAGGAAGCTTCAAGGGAGATATGACTAGCGATAAAAGATGTAATTGGAACCCCAAGCACAAGACCGATGGTGCCTCCAGTAAACACTTTTGCGATGGCCTTAGTGGGCTCACTCGAATAAAAGCCGACTGCTACGACAAAGGCCAATGAAAAGTAAACCGGATGAAGAAATGCGGGAACTATTCTAAGTAGCAATAGTATGGGAAAACTAGTTGTAAATGCGGCTAAGACGTTGGCAACAGCGAAGATCGCTAAGACGAACAACATTATCTTTTTGCGGTTAATGCCTGATAATAGTAAGGTCATAATAGGACCGAAGATAGCAATCGTTAGAGCGAATAAACTTACCAATAATCCTGCTTGAGAAACACTAACTTGATATTTCTCAACGACATAGGGGAAAATCCCGATAATACCAAATTCCGTATTGATAATACTGAATAGACCTAATGCAACTACGTAAATCAAGAATGTTGCGGATCTCTTGTTGTTCATGGCTCTATCGACCTCCATATATTTTTACCGTACCGATCGGTATTGTAATACCCTGTAAACTTTACTTACCCGGTGGGTAAAAGTCAAGAAAAATATACTGATATGATTTTCCACTTTTATAGGCGCTTCTAATCCTTAAATGCCGTGTATTTTAAATCGCAAATACTGTACACTGAACATTAATTCGTAGTTAAACTTGATTGGGGAGATGTTCAAATGCCAAGGGGTAATTTCCGTGCATTCAATTTGGATGAAGCTTTGGACCGTGCTTTGAAAGTGTTCTGGGAGAGGGGATACGAAGGCTCTTCTCTTACTGTGTTGACAAAAGCTTTGGGTATTAGCAGGCCTAGTTTATATGCGGCATACGGCAATAAAGAAGAATTATTTCAAAAAGTGTTAGACCGTTATGAGGTTGGGCCGATGATGTTTAGGACTAATGCTTTACAAGAGTCAACTGCACAGGCAGTGGCTGAGCGCCTGCTTTATGGGACAATTGACAATATAACCAATGAAGGGAACCCTAAAGGCTGCCTTTTCGTACAAGCCGCTCTTTCTTGTGGAGAAGAGTCAGAAGATATACGGCAAGAATTGAATTTACGACGGGCATCGACGGAAAAAGTGCTGGTCAAAAGGTTTGAAGAAGCTATCGATGAAGGTGACTTACCTTCCCACACGAATCCAGAATGTTTGGCGAGATACGTAACGACCGTTCAGCATGGACTCAGTGTCCAAGCCACAGGCGGATCCACTCGCGAAGAATTACTGGAAGTGGTAAACATGGCGATGAGGGCTTGGCCAAAATAAAGCCAAGCTTAATTGTCATGTTAACAACCCCGATGCAACCTGGATCCGCAGGTTGCATCGGGGTTGTTTTTTTATAAATTGACGTTGACTCTGTTATAGGACTTTTCAAATGTAATGTATCTTACTGATAACAATTCGAATTCCTACTAAACTAAGGTTGTTCACAAACGATGCGGAATCAAATGCAGAAATAAGAAATACTACTTGGTGAAATGGGAAAAGCTATTAGATGATGACTGCAGAGAAAGGGGGAATGTTCATGAATCAATCCATCATTGAAAAGCACATGTTCTCGGTATGGAGCGAAACCGATCGAGAAAAGAGAAAAACAGCTATTAATGAAGTGTATACGGAGAATTGTTTGGTCTACGACCCCATGTTCCCTGATCCTTTCCAAGGACGCAGCAACTTATTGGATCTGATTGATAACGTGCAACATCAATTTCCGGGTTTCGTCTTCCGCATCGAATCTTACGACGCTCATCATCAAGCTGTCCGCCTTCACTGGTCCTACGGGCTTCCAGGAGAGGAACCTGAAGTTAAGGGTGAGGATTTTATGCTGTTTGAAAATAACCAAATTCAAACCATGTATATTTATATTGACCAGCCTCCTGCAAAATAAGTTAATGGATAAAACTTTGCATGAATTAGCCAATGGTATCAGAAAATCGAACTTTTAATCATGGAAAGTCATGCTGTCCACGTTCAAATACATGGTTACAAGATTTTCGGAACCAGGAGGCTTAAGCGAAGTGATATTAGACAAACGCTTATATTTATCAAAAATGAGCATTTTTGAAGTGTTGACTGCTGATGATCTGACGGAGTTAGACCATATATCGCCTATTTCCCATTTTAAAGCTATCCCTAAAGGAATCATTATACAGAAGCCTGAAGGGGCTAAAGATGGATTGTTTTTTCTTAAAGAAGGTAAGCTGCGTCTATACAGAGAGAATTTGGAAGGAAAGCAGTTTACAGTGGGGATTTTGAGTAAAGGGAATATCTTTGGTGAGATTGACACGTTTTCTTTTGGGACAAAAGGACTTTATATCGAAACCATGGACGAAACGTTAATTTGTTCGGTGCCTAAGAAGGCTTTTGAAGACTTTTTATCTGAACGACCGCTGCTTTCCTTGAAGATGTTAACGGAACTGAGTAAAATCCTTAAGGAACGCGATGAGATGCTCGAGAAGTTGACCCTTGGGGATGTCCAGGATCGCATACTTCATTTATTACTTAAGCTTTCCGAACGATTTGGAGTCGAGGATGAGGGAAAAGTAAGAATCGATTTGCAGTTAACGCATCAGGAAGTTGCGAATATGGTTGGAGCCACACGCGAGGCGGTTTCCGGAATCCTTAAAAAGTTAATGAAGGATGGGGTCATTAATACGGGAAGGAAATCAATATCGATTTATCCCATCAAGGTAGCAGACATCCTTGAATTAACATACACGATGTGAATTGAATTTACCTTTCACGTGTAGAAGTGTTGGCAAAGA
Organism: Paenibacillus glycanilyticus; assembly: GCF_023715145.1. GTDB lineage: Bacteria > Bacillota > Bacilli > Paenibacillales > Paenibacillaceae > Pristimantibacillus > Pristimantibacillus glycanilyticus_A. The sequence continues at coordinate 501,208 of NZ_JAMBNP010000005.1, forward strand.
TAGCGTAACGGATTGTGCATAAATGACTAATGCATGAATAGAAAAAACAATTTTCTAATAAAAAGGAGTAGTTATTATGAATCAAACAGAATTGCAGCAACGCCGCATTGATGCGGCAATTAATTATTTCAGATATGTCGATAATGCTGACCCAAGCTTGATTTCCCTCTTCACAGAGGATGCAATGGTTACTTTTCCAAAATTAGGTGTAGCGCATGGAAAAGCTGAAATTGGTTTACTAGCTCAAGGATTCGGATCAGAGATCATTAGAATCGAACATGATATTGAAAACTTTAATGTCATGCCAAGCGGTAATCATGTCATTATCGAAGGACAAGTCAGTGGCGAAACTTATTCTGGCGGTGCTTTCCCAGATAACGTGTATTCGCATGGTCGTTTTTGCAATGTTTTCGAATTTGTGGGGGATCTCATTAAACGCATTAATATATACGAAGATCCGGATTTTAATAGTGCCGATGCTCCACGCATAGAATGGGCTAAAAAGGTTCATGACTCTCTTGCGCAGCACAGAGCGTCTCTATAAAAAAGCAGATCGGCATTTGCGAAGCGCATTGATACTAATCAATGCGTTTTTTTTAGTTGTTTACATTTTATCGGAGCTTATAGACAAACACTTCTACGCGGTCGATTCGGAACAATTTGAAACATTAGCTGAGATATGCGAGGTTCGAGGTATACCATGTATTTTAGTGTTCAAGGACGGAGAAAAATCAGCTCACTTGCATAGTAAATTTGCAAAAACGCCAATACAAATCAGGGAATATCTATATAGTTTACTTTTAACAATAGCTTAAAAAAATAGCGACTGAACAGGTCTAATCCCGTTCAGCCGCTATTTTGCTTTAAGACAGATATATCAGCGTCTAGGAACTCATCTAATTAACCTAATTGGATGCCAATTGATGCATTATCGTCTGGTGTTCCCAGCCAATATCCATAGGCGATGGCTACTTGAACAAAATGTTGCAGCACTTCTGGAGAAGGAGGACCCGGTGGAACTGTATCCGAAGGACGTCCGATTTCAATAAAAAATTCTCCCATTTTCGCAGTTGATGCGACTAACAACGTAACGGTTTCATTTGAGGAGTTTCTCCATGCATGCTTTACGTCTCCAGGAATATCAACTGTATCGCCCGCTCTAACAGTTTGCCAGCTGTCCTTCGTGAAAGCTTCGAGTTCTCCCGAAAGAACGACAAAGGTTTCGCGGTCATCATGACTGTGAACGGGAACGACCACACCTGGCGGTACTTCAGCCTTCATTAGGCTGTAATCCCGGTTTTCTGCTAAATCGGTCAAAAGTTTAATGCGTGGTCCCATAACATCCAAAAATGTCGACATATGTGTATTCCTCCATGATTATAATATATTTTTGTAATGCTCTGTTTTAACCATTGGTACTTTATAAAACGAAAAGTTTGCGTGTTATGGCAGTTTTATTAGCAACACGGCAAAATCATCGCTCCTTTCTTGCCTGAGTCCTATTTTAGAGTCTTGCAGTTTTTTTATCTGTAATGTTTTTTACAAAACACATATTCACCATTTACTTTTACTTAACTTCGAAAGTATCTGTAAATATCTTTGTTCTTATTCATATTAAATGAGCTTTTCAATAAATAGCGACCGATTTGATTGCTTAGTAATCTGGATTACAGAAACGGAAATTTTGGTGATTTATGATGAATGTAGTAATCAGGAACAGGTTATGTTACATGAAGAACGGCAATTAAGAGGAGGATTAGCATGGAACATTATGATGCCATTATTATTGGTTTCGGAAAAGGCGGAAAAACGTTAGCCGCTGCTTTGGCCGATCGGGGGCAGAAGGTAGCAGTCATTGAACAATCTAAATTGATGTATGGAGGTACATGCATCAATATTGGCTGCATTCCGACAAAGGCACTGGTGCATCATTCAAAACTTTCTCGATTGAAAAAGCTATCGAATTTCGAGGAACAAGCTGAGGAATACCGTTCAGCTATCGAGAAGAAAACGGATCTGATCGCTGCATTGAGGCAAAAAAACTTCGAAAATCTCGATAAGAAAGTTACACTCTATACAGGCAAAGCTTCATTTGCGTCCCAACATGAAGTCTCTGTTCAATCGGAGAACGGTTCCCTTTCAATACATGGCGAGCGTATTTATATTAATACCGGAGCTACCATTAATATTCCTGATATTGACGGCATTCGGGAAAGTCGCCTTGTATACACTAGTACCACAATAATGGAGGAGACATCTCTTCCCAAGCGCCTCCTTATTATTGGTGCCGGCTATATCGGATTGGAATTCGCCTCTATCTATGCTGGTTTTGGTTCTGAAGTTGTAATTTTGGATTCCAATTCCCACTTGCTCGATCGGGAAGATCGAGACATTGCGAAAGCTGTGCAAGGCTCGTTAGAGAAAAAAGGAATTATAATCCAACATGGTACTGCCATCATATCCGTGCGGGATACGGAGCATGGAGTCACTGTTGGTTATCTTGATGCCGATAATAATCGGCATGAAATAACGGCGGATGCAGTCTTGGTTGCAACTGGAAGAAGACCCAATATTGATGGCTTACAACTAAAAAACGCTGGTATTGCCGTTACCGAACGAGGCGCAATTCAAGTGAATGAATACCTGCAAACAACAGTACCTCACATCTTCGCGATGGGGGATGTCGTAGGGGGACTTCAATTCACGTATATTTCCCTTGATGACCAACGAATTATTTTAAATCACTTATATGATGACAAACGTCGGACGGTCAATGACCGTCACCGTCAATATATCCCGTATTCAGTCTTTATCGATCCGCCGCTGTCTCGTGTGGGACTTAGCGAGCAAGAAGCCATCGCAAAAGGGCATGAAGTAAAAGTTGCGCTCTTACAGGCCGCAGCCATACCGAGAGCCAAATTAAACGAAGAGACTGAGGGACTTCTGAAAGCGGTCGTTGATAAACGCACCGATAAAATTCTGGGATGTTCATTATTCTGTGCAGATTCTCATGAGATGATTAATATCGTTCAAATGGCGATGGAAACCGAACAATCCTATACCTTTCTCCGGGATCATATCTTCACACATCCTTCAATGAGTGAATCCTTGAACGATTTATTTCAATTAATTTCGCATTGAGTGTCATAAAAAAATCCATGCGCCAAAACCGGCGGGAGAACGGCAGTGAATCTGGGGAATGTATAAATCTTATGAGGAAAAATATAAAAATGAGATTATCGATTTGATTCTGCACGTTCAAAATTCGGAATTTCAATTGAATATCGGCTTAGAAGAACAGTCCGATATTCTTGACATTCCAAAGAATTACTTGGCTAACGGAGGTAATTTTTGGGTAGCTCTAAATGAAGACGGTGAAGTAATCGGATCTATTGGATTGCAGAAACTCTGGCAAGATTTTTACATCTTAAAAAAGTTTTTTATCTACAAAGAATATCGGGGCAAGACTTTTTCAGAAGGATTATTTAATGAAGTAGTCCTTTATGCCAAACATCATGGTATAAAGACGATAATTCTAGATACGCCTTCCATTGCGACGAGATCACATCGTTTTTACGAAAAGAAAGGATTCGAGCGAATATCCGAACATGACTTGCCGGTACGTTATGATTATCCAGATCGGAACTCGTTACTATACCGCTTGACCTTACGGGATTAAAACTTATGTAAATTAGGTTACAGATAAAAGCAGCATACTGAGCTATGATAAATCACATAACAAGGAGGGATACACAATGGATAGAATCAAAAATCAAGCGCAATTCCAAGAGCAGATCGATCAAGATAAATATACGATCATGAAATTCGATGCGACCTGGTGCCCGGATTGCAAAAATCTGGATCGTTTTATCGGAGATATCATCAGCGAGAATAATGATAAATCCTTCTTCGCCGTTGACTCGGAACAATTCGAAATGCTTGCACAAAAATATGATGTAAGAGGAATTCCAAGTTTGCTTGTATTTAAGAATGGGGTGAAAATAGATCATTTGCACAGCAAATTTGCAAAAACGCCGAATCAAATCAGAGAATATCTTAGTAAGTTGAATGTTCCCTCGGCAGATCAGTAAGCGGAAGAAGAATATGAAGCAAGATAATAACCGAATGTCACTATTGTCGCAAATTAAAATATTCGAATCGCTTCCTGGAGAAATTATTCAAGAAATCGATCAATCGATTAATGAATCTAATCAGAATATGCTGCCTAAAAACTCTATTTTTCAAACACCTGGTAATGAGAAAGATGGCCTGTTTTTCGTAATAGCTGGCAAACTTCGAATATATAAAACAAATCCAGCCGGTAAACAATTTACGGTATGCATTCTTAGTGAGGGTGGAATGTTTGGCGAAGTCGAGTCGTTTTCATTAGCGACAAGAGGAACTTACGTGGAAGCGATGGAAAAAACGCTTCTGGTATGGATGCAGACGGAGCAAGTTAATCTTCTTTTGAGTAAATATTCGGAATTAGCTTTGAGATTTTTATCAGAGATGAGTACGAGATTGCGAGAACAAGATGAACTATTGGAAAAGCTTATCTTTAGAGATCTTAGAGGAAAAGTACTTTACTTTCTTAACAGGCTGTCTAAAAAATTCAGCGTCGAAGTAAATGGCTACAGGAAAATTGAGATCCCGCTGACCCATCAAGAATTGGCGAATATGATAGGTGCCACAAGGGAAGCAGTCTCGCTTGTATTACAAGATCTTTCAAGCGAAGGTGTTATCGTTACCAGCAGAAGAATGATTATGATCCATTACGATAAAGTCATGGAAGAATTGTCTTGATTATATAGATAGTTAAGAACTTACAACTTGTTAAGTATCATTGTATTCCCTATATCAAATAATAAATGTCGTCGTGCTCAAAACAATAAAACTCTATAGGAGGAGTCAACATGTCAAATCAACATATCCAACTAAATATTCGTTTTAAAGCTAAGCCGGGAAAGAAAGAAGAATTTCGCAAGGAGCTATCTTCCCTTATCGAAGAAATGTCATCTGAGAAGGCATTCATCAGCGCCATTGTTTCTGATGATTTGGATCAGCCAGATGACTTGATTATTTATGAAACTTGGCAAGGCACAAGAGAGAGTTGGCTGGAGGAAGAATTTGTGAAACCCTATCGCAAAAATTATGAAGGAACACTAGGTGATCTGATCTTAGAACGAAGCGTCAGCTGGCTGGTACCGTGGGGCGAATGGGGAAGCGAATTAACAAATTGATAAAAATAAGGTCCTTAAATGGAGAGGAGAGAAAGTCATGAAGAGATTTGATGGTAAGGTAGTAGTCGTTACTGGAGGAACAAGCGGCATTGGACTTACAACGGCACAACAATTCGTTGCGGAAGGTGCACATGTCTTTATTACCGGCCGCAGACAAAGTGAATTAGACGCAGCAGTGAAATTAATTGGAGAACGGATCACTGGAGTTCAAGGTGACGTTTCTAATCTAAGTGATTTGGACAAGCTTTTTGAAACGGTAAAAAAGGAAAAAGGGCAGTTAGATATTCTTTTTGCAAATGCTGGACTTGGAAGTATTCTTCCATTAGGACAAATTACAGAAGAGCAGTACCAGCTTACCTTCGATGTTAATGTAAAAGGCACCCTGTTCACCATCCAAAAAGCTCTACCTCTGTTTGCTAATCAGACGGGCTCAATTATTCTAACCGGTTCTACGGCAGGAACGGTCGGCGATCCAGGGTTTAGCGTTTACGGAGGAACGAAAGCCGCGCTTCGTCAGATGGTGAGAAACTGGATCTTGGACTTGAAAGGCACCAAAATAAGAATTAATGTACTAAGTCCAGGAATGGTTCATACGCCAGCTTATGATGATCTATTTGGTGAAGCGCTGGATCAAGTCCTTGAGTCAGCCAAGAATACCGTTCCGCTAAGCCGCGTAGGTAAGACGGAGGAAATCGCCAACGCCGTGATGTTCTTGGCATCCGAGGATAGCAGCTATGTAAATGGAGTCGAGCTGTTTGTGGATGGTGGAATGGCTCAAATCTGACCTAGAGCTTATCAAGTTTAATTCTGAAGCAGGGAGTCTCAAAATAGGCTCCCTGCTTATTTCTAATATTCAAGCTCAACAGGATTCACGAATTAAATTAGATTTGAGAAAAAATGTATAAGGGGACGTTGTTATGATTAAGGTTTATCCGGCAGAGTCAAGGCACTCATTCGACCTTGGTTGGCTTAAAGGCAGTCATAGCTTTTCATTCGGAAATTATTTTGAAAATGATAATATATCTTTTGGTCCTATGCGTGTTTTGAACGATGATACGATCTCTCCGAAACGCGGATTTGGCGCGCATCCACATAGCGATATGGAGATTCTATCTATCGTTCTTGCTGGAGATCTCCGTCATGAGGACAGCTTAGGCAACGTAATGGTTACGAAGTTTGGCGGCGTACAACGAATGTCGGCTGGTACTGGAGTGGTCCATACCGAACATAATCCATCCGAGACCGAAGATGTGACACTGCTTCAGCTTTGGTTTGAGCCTGAACAAAAAGGGCTGGTACCTTCCTATGAGGCGACAAGTTTTGATCCCGATGCACTCTCCGGCCAATTGCTGCCAATTGCTTCATGTAATGCGGTCGAAAATTCAGTTGCCAAGTTACATCAGGATATGACGGTATATCTGAGTAAGCTGAACGTAGGTACTAAAGTAACATTCAAACAAAAACCGGGAAGACGGGTATTGCTGTTTGTCATTGAAGGACGACTTAAGGTGGTGGACGAGAGTGAGGCATGCAAGTTGCTATCCAAACGGGATTCCGCACGAATCGTTAATGAAACCTTGTTGAGACTTGAAGGAGAGCAAGGAGAGGATGAAACGTTTTTTATGTTGATTGACTTGCCTTAAGGAGGAGCCACGATGTCCAGATTATTAATCAAGCATGCTGTAGGCGGACGAACATTCATAGATTCAGATACTAATCAGCAAATCCAGTTTGAGCTGAAGACTCATGATAACGGTAAATTGCTGATAACGGTGTATCTAACGATGGAAATGGAGCAGGAAATAAACGAGTTGCTGAGGTGGAAACAAGAGCTGAATGTTTTTATTTTCGACAAACTTCATGACGGACGTCTACAGAAGACGTGGTATTACACGGGAGATGGAGAACCACAATATAATGTGGCAGAAAGAGTATTAAGAATCGAAAGCAGTCGCGAAATTCGTTACTTGCCTTCTAATTACCTGGAGTAAACCAGGTTAATAAAGCCCAAAACCCGGTAGTCTTACATAGACGGCCGGGTCTTTGGCTTCAGTTTAAAGTATTATTTATACTGATTGACTCCAATCATGCACCGCATGGCCATCAAGAAACTTCTCGCAATCAAGAGCAGCCATACAACCGCTTCCTGCAGCAGTAATCGCTTGCCGATATGTACTGTCTTGAACATCACCACACGCAAATACACCAGGGATATTTGTCTGAGTTGATCCCGGCGTAGTAACAATGTATCCGATTTCATTCATCATAATTTGACTTTTCAGGAAATTTGTATTTGGAGTGTGACCAATGGTGACGAAAATACCGTCCGTTTCTAAAAATTCTTCCATCCCGGTTTCATTATTCAATACTTTAAGACCTTTAACGCCATGTTCGTCGGCTATAACCTCTAAGGGCATTTTGTCTAGTTCCCACGTGATCTTGGGATTACCACGAGCGCGTGCTTGCATGATTTTCGAGGCTCGAAGCTCTTTGCGGCGATGAACAAGGCGCACTTCGGTTGCAAACTTGGTCAGAAAGTGAGCTTCCTCCATTGCTGAATCCCCGCCTCCTACTACAATAATTTTTTTGCCGCCGAAAAAGAATCCGTCACAAGTAGCACAAGTGCTGACACCACGCCCGATATTTTCTTTCTCACCAGGGATCCCAAGGTATTTAGCCGATGCACCTGTAGAAATTATAATCGACTCGGTTGTCAATTCCTCTCCGCCTTCAATTATTAACGAAAATGGGTGCTTGGACAAATCAACCTGATTGACCCATCCGGTACGAAATGTGGCACCAAAGCGCTCAGCCTGTCTGCGCATGTTGTTCATAAGATCAGGGCCCATAATTCCGTCCGGGAAACCAGGGAAATTTTCTACCTCTGTTGTTGTAGTCAATTGACCACCAGGCTCTGGACCTTCGATAATAATTGGTTCCAGATTGGCACGTGCTAAATAAATGGCTGCCGTCAGTCCAGCTGGTCCAGTACCAATAATGATACATTTATTCATTTGAGACCCTCCTTTATTATTGTCAGCTTCTTATGTCTATTCTGAGTTAAAAGCCTAAAAGCTATCCCATTTAAAGCATGACGATAGGCATGAATGGAAGGTATAAAAGATATTTTTGTGAGCCTGATCCTTAATCCAAAAACTGAATCAAAACCCATTATGAGGACATAATAGTGTTGATTTCAAAGAAAGGGGAAGAGGAAATGAGTCAAGAACCATTGCGTACGTTCTCCAACAAAAATCTGCAAGAACTAAAAAGCATTTATGTTGGAAACGAACTGTTATTGTTCCGAACTCTAGCTGACAAGGATAACATCAATGAAGCTGTTATTGTCTATTTGAACTCTCTTGTGGATGAAAAGCGCTTAAACCAACAAATTCTTCGGAAAATGAATATGGATTTACGGATGAATGACGGTCCAACTGGAGAAGTTTTATTGGAATCTCTACATACGCTTGGTGATGTTAACATTCTTACAGAGATCGATGAAATAGAAAATCATTTAGCTGATTCCAATTTCGTTTTGTTTATCGAAGGGTACGACGAAGCATTCGGGATGAAATTGCCGGGCTTTGAAACGCGTGCAATAGATGAGCCGCAAATTGAACTTAACATTCGCGGTCCCCGTGAGGGATTCACCGAAGATTTGCAAAAAAACTTGGGTATGATATTGCGTCGAATGAAATCAAAAAATCTGAAAGCGAAATCGTTCTTGATCGGACAAGAAAGTCAAACGAAAGTGATGATCCTTTATCTCAGCGATCGCGTCGATCACGAAGTGTTAGATGAGCTCTGCCAACGAATAGATTCCATTCATTTAGATGTGCTATCGGACAGCGCGCAGATTGAAGAATGGATCCAAGACAGCACATTTTCTCCATTCCCTCAGATTTTAAATTCCGAAAGACCCGATCGTGTCGTTACAGCAATGAACAGAGGAAAGATCGTTATTATGACGGACGGTACGCCAAATGCCCTTATCACCCCGAGTACTTTTTTTGAAATGCTTCATCCCAGCGAAGACCAATTTGAACGGTTCTATTTCGCTAATTTTCTGCGTATTATCCGACTTCTTACACTAATAGTATCGTTAATTGGTCCATCCTTCTATATAGCATTCACTACGTTTCATCTCGAGATGATTCCTACGCCGTTGTTAATGACTTTTTTGTCAGCGAAAGCGGGGATTCCCTTCCCTACTTTCATTGAAGCTTTGATTATGGAAGTCGCATTTGAGGTGCTTCGGGAAGCGAGTATGCGTCTGCCGCGCATTATGGGACAATCAGTCAGCATCGTAGGAGCTCTTATCATCGGGGAAGCTGCCGTTCAATCAGGTATTGTTTCACGTCCGATGGTAATTGTCGTCGCGATGACGGGAATTGCCTCCTTTACGATCCCTTCGTATAATACAGCCATCTCACTTCGTCTATTGCGTTTTCCGTTAATGTTTCTTTCCGCCCTTAGTGGTATGTTCGGATTATCGGTAGGCATGTTCATAGTCATTTTCCACTTATGTTCCTTGCGTTTTTGCGGTGTTTTGTTTTTAGACCCGCTTGGATCGGAAGGCTATTGGAGTGCGATGAAGAAATTTTTCTTGCCTCCTGTTAAGTACAAAGAGGGTTTGCATAGCGAGGGGAGTAGGCCTAATGTGTCAAGGATACAATCACAAAAATATCGCGGTAAGGATTGGGAATAGTCTGAAAAATTTCGTGCGTTTTTCTTTATTGTGCCTGTGCTGTATGTCGTTAGCGGGTTGCTCCCCGGACGTAAACGAAATCAGCGATATTGCTTTGGTTACGGCAACTGCCATTGATTACAATGCGGATACAAAAAAATATACGTTCAGTGCCTTTTGCGTCATGCCTTCGAACACAAGCCAAGAAAAGAGCTCGACACTGACCCCATGGATCTCTAGCGCCTCAGGAAAAACACCGTTAGATGCGGCAAGAAAAATGCGATCACGCGTTGGGAAAAATTTGATTTTCCAGCATAATAAATTTTTTATTATAAGTGAGAGCGCCGCAAAACTTTCGCTATATGAAGTGATGGATTACCTAACGAGGAAAAGAGAATTTCGGATTTCGGCATATCCGATTATTGCACCAGGGCAAGCTTCGGACATATTAAAGCTCAGCACCGAGTCCGGCGATATGTTGCCGAATGACTTGCTTGGTCAAGTGCGTAACAATAAGCTGTCAGGTCAAATAAAGCCGTTAACTATAAAAGATTTTGTAGATTTATTTGAGAATCCTAATCGCGGATTTGTGTCTGGCAGATTAAAAGTAAAATCTTCGGAAACAAGTGACAAAAAAATTCTTTTCCTAAACGGAGGTGCTGTCATATACAAACAGAAATTTGCTGGATGGTTGGAGGGAAACGATGTATGGACTCTTAATGCCTTGTCAGGAAAAAAATATTGGAGAAATATAGAGTTTAATGAAGTTATCAATTCGAATGACGGTTTAGAATTTTCCGCATTATTCCACGTGAAAGAATCGAAGATCCAAGGCAACATTCAAAACGGAAGTCCGAGATTGAGCATTTATCTGAAATTCAGTGCATCCGTTGAGGACTTAAATGAAGAAACTGATGTTGGTGACTCGGGTGTCACTTTGCAAATGGAGCGAGCAGCATCCAATTACTTGGAAAAGAGTGTGGAAAAGAGTCTGAAGCATTTTCAAAAAGACTTAAAAATAGATGTTCTTGGATTGTCTGATTATTATTTGCAGTATCATCCCGCAGCATGGAAATTAATCGAAAAAGACTGGGAGAGCCTTTACCCCATGATTCCAGTCAAAGTTCATGTTGCTGTTCAATTCGAAAAATACGGAATGTCTACATCAATAAAGGAGCGTTTATAGATGCTTAACGAGGCTTTGTTTGTTGGCTCCCTATGTTATGGTGTTGTGAGTTTTTTTCTGTTAAATAAAAAAGGTAAGCGTTATGATGCCGTGATCATATTTCTCCTAAGCTGTTTTATCGCGGGTTATAACGCGCCTTTTATTGAAGGGAAATGGCCAACAGTCGAAATTTTGTATAGTGGCTTGTATAAGTCACTATCACAGTACATTTTTCAGCAAATATTGATTAAGTAAAAAGGAGGATAGATGAAAGTGCGGGAGAAAATATCTCATCTACAGTTGGGCTGTTTATTGTTTGGGTATATTGCCGGTTTCGAAAGTTTATTTCTAACAGAAACGAAGTTAATGAAACAGGATGTATGGATCGCTAATGTATTTAACATCTTAATTGGAATTGCATTACTAGGGATTATTACATACGTTCAACGTCAGTTCCCGGGCTACAAAATGACTGAAATTTGCGATAAATTGCTCGGAAAGTGGCTTAGTAAAATAATGCTCTTCATATATCTGCTAAGTAACTTGGAATCCGCATCGGGAGGTTTCCGCGCGGTATCCATGTTCTACACGACTGTGATTTTGCCAAATACGCGGTCGGACTATTTGATTTTAATCTACGCGGTTTGTTCAACTTATGCCGTGTATATCGGCCTTGGTACATTAGCACGAACAAATCTAATCATTATTCCTTTCTTCTTAATTGGCTTTCTTGCTACTTGCTTGTTTATTATTCCAGAAATACAATTGAATCCGTTTCTTCCTCAGCTTCAAAGTTCCAAATCGGATATAGCTATTGGGAGCATGCATCTGTTTACCTTTACCTTCTCACAATTGATCACGTTTGGATTTCTTATGTCGCGGGTTGAAAACATGAAAAAAATTTTCACAAGCTGCGCAATAGCTATTTTAATGTCGGGTCTATATTTGGTTATGATTTCCTACCTGACTTTAAGCTCGCTGGGATTTAATTATGTAGAAACATCCACGTATCCGTTCTTTTCGACGATACAACTGGTGAAATTAGGGGAGTATTTGGAGAGGATTGAAATTCTGTTGATTGGGCTGTGGACAGTTCTTACCATGGTCAATATCATTATTATGCAATATGTGTTTACTCTTGTGGCGGGGCATGTCTTAGCAATCTCTAAGATGAAGCCGTTTGTATTGGCGATTGGACTTCTTTTCTTTGTACATGCTTCTAAAAGTTATATTCGAACAGCAGATCACTTCACGTATGGAACAAAAATTTATCCCATTTCTTCGTTACTTCCTTGTGTCGTATTTCCCGTTGTATTGGGCTTAATAACTTTAATTAAAAAGAAAGGGAATATTAAGGCCTCTTGAGGATGTCAATGTAAGTTCGCAGTGCAGAAGTATTTAGTAGGAATTTTAAATTTGAATGAATATGGGGTTGTTCGAATATGCAGACTGAATGGCGACTATCATTATCCAAGCTATTTGCGTCGCTCCCAAGCGACATACTAAATGACCTTGATCAATTAGCTTCCATAACGGATTTTCATTTTCCGAAGAAAAAGGCTGTGATTCAAACACCAGGCAGCGAAAGAGAAGGCCTGTGTTTCCTCATTGAAGGCAAACTGCGCCTATTTAAAACAAATTCAGCTGGTAAGCAGTATACCGCTGGTATACTAGGTCCGGGGAGTATGTTTGGTGAAAGTGATTCTTTCTCATTGGGGACGCATGGTAATTATATTGAAGTAATTGAAGACGCATGCTTTTGCTCAATTCAGAAACAGCCATTCGAGGATTTATTATTAAAATATCCGGAGTTGATAGTACGTATTCTGAAGGAGTTAAGCACGCGATTGGCAGAAAGGGACGAAATGTTGGAAATTATTTCTTCTAAAAATCTTCGAGATAAAGTCTTGTTCTTTATAACAAAATTATCTAAAAAAATTTCAATAGATAATGATCAATTCCAAGAAATCGTCTTGTCCATAACTCACCAGGAGCTTGCTAATATGATCGGCGCTTCGAGAGAGTCCGTATCGGTTGTTTTGCAAGAGCTTTCTAACGATGGTGTAATAATGAGAGGCCGTAACTCGATACTTGTCCATAAAGAAAAAATGAAACATTACCTGCATCGAGAGAATAATTAATCACTTTCAAACGCTAAAGATCAAGTTGGAAGAGTTATAGTGAAGGTTGACCCTTGCCCAAGCACGCTGTCGACGGAAATTTCCCATTTATGTTTGTCGATTATATTTTTTACTATGGACAAACCAAGCCCTACTCCTCCCATTTTATGTAATATTAGTGAACTGTGAATGGGCATTATAGGAAGCGCTAATAGTCAGGATAACTGAACATAAAATCAAAACAACTCCCGTCAACAATGTGATACGTATTCTCAGGGAAAATTTGCATGCGAGTTTCATTCTGTTTCCTCCTCAATTTTATACCCCTTGCCTCGGACATTTCTAATAAGCTCCTTTTGGCAATGAGCTGCTACCAATTTCTTTTTTATTGAGTGAATGTAATATTTTAAGGTGTCTGGAAACAGATCAGTATGGCTGTCACATGTATGATTCATTAGTCGCTTTGCACTGATAACTTGCCCTTTTTGAAGCATCAAATATTCCAGAATAGCAAATTCTTTTTTTGTAAGAGAAATGTTGTTTTCATGATAAGTAACGTTTTTAGTTGCCATATTTAAGCGAAGGCTACCGCATGTAAGTACATTGCCCTGTTGAATATATGAAATTCGTGATAATGTTCGGATTCTTGCTTCCAGTTCCAAAAAATCGAACGGTTTCGTCATATAATCGTTTGCTCCCATGTCCAGGCCATTCACCCGTTCTTCTATAGCATACCGCGCGGACAAAATCAATATTTTTGTCTCCTTATCCTTTTGCCTGATATATTGTAAAACCTCTAAACCATTTCGATTTGGCAATCAAATCAAGAACAATCACATCATAGGTGTTTACACTATAGTAGTCCAGTGCTTCTTCTCCATCGTATGCCTTATCAACGGCGTAACCGCTCTTATGTAGCCCACGGTCAATGATCTTTGATAATTCTTCTTCATCTTCAACAAGCAAAATTTTCATGAATTCCTCATATCCTTATCCGATAAGGTGAGCAACTGATCAAATGGTTGAGAAATCGTTAGTTTTGATTAAAAATATTTTACTCTGCAAAGACGAATCCACCTAATCTACAACAAATTTTTAAAGTGAGGGGGCAGGTATTGCTTGTGGTTCAACAATCATACACACTTGCAATTACAACTGGCAACCTTCAGGGTCTTAACTGGGCACAACGTTCATACTTATAGTAAGACTGTTGAACCCTGTAAGGAGGGCGAACTACAGATGCAAATGGTGGTACAGTTTAAGAAAATGAAAATTGAGGGGATTGAAGTCTTCTATCGCGAAGCTGGGGATCCTAGAAATCCAACTATTGTTCTCCTTCATGGATTTCCTAGCTCTTCCCACATGTTCCGTGATTTGATTTCACTACTGGCTGATCGCTATTATGTCATTGCGCCGGATTATCCTGGGTACGGCAACAGCAGTATGCCTTCAGTTGACGATTTCTTGTACACATTCGAACATCTTTCTTTGGTCATTGAACAATTGATTAATCGGCTCTGCATCCCTCGCTATATTTTGTATTGCCACGATTACGGCGGCCCCATTGGGTTTAGGATTGCCGTTAGGCATCCAGAACGTGTTTTAGGTTTCGTAATTCAGAATGCTGTTGCGCATGAGGTAGGCCTTGGTCAACCATTTGATTTGTTTAAGGCACTTTGGGCAAATCCGAGTCCTGAAAACAAGGCAGCGTTTGCCACACTTGTCGATGCTGAATTTACAAAGAAACAATATGTTTACGGCGTTTGTAAACCTTTTAGAATTAGCCCGGACGGGTATGCAATGGACCAGTACTTCCTCGATCGGCCGGGAAATGCTGCTATTCAGTTAGCACTGGGTTATGATTACCGGCATAACGTGGAACAATATCCGAAATGGCAGCAGTACTTACGCACCTATAAGCCTCCGACTTTGATAACCTGGGGGAAAAACGATTTTATTTTCACTTTGGCAGGGGCGTACGCGCTAGCCCGAGAGTTAACCTGCGTCGAACTCGTGTTGTTATGCGGAGGACACTTTGTCCTTGAAGAAGAGAGTTGTACAGTTTCCGAATTGATTAAATCTTTCTTTTGTCGTGTTTACGGATTTTAGTGAAGTAACTATTTTTAAAAAACGGGTGGCGTGCGCCAACCCGTTTTTTTTTTTTGCATGTTCTGATTAATTGAAATGCGTAATAAATCGAAAACTGTCGGGAAGGTTCAACATCCCACAATGGGATAAGGAAAACATGTTAATCCTTATATTTGTCTTAAAATATCCGCTGCTAAGTTTAAGTTTTAATGTTAGTTGTCTTACAGATAAAACAATGCTTACCTTGCTATTATGAATCACATAACAATTGAGATTGCATAGATGAAATGCCTTGAAATGCCTTAAATTTATTTACTAGGTTATTAGTTTGATAGTTTCAAACTAAGGGAGGAGGAAGGAAGTTAATGGGTGCAACTTCAACATCAATGGAGAAAAGAGAAAATATTCCTGAACTACTACTCGTAAGGGCAATGGCTATTATCGGCGTCCTGTCTGTTCATTCAACATCGTTTGCCACTGTTGATATGGTGAACTCGAATTACTTTTTCCTTTATAATTTTTTTAATATTTTTATGAAAATCGGTACAACAACTTTTATCTTTTTAAGCAGCTTTGTCCTCTTTTACAATTATTATTCCCGTCCTTTGGACAAGAAATTGCTGGGGAGCTTTTATAAGAAGCGGCTGATGTATATTATTATTCCTTACTTGGTCTTCTCTTTGTTTTATTTTACGATACTGCATTTTCTTTATTATCCGGAACGGTCTCTATCAACAGAAGTTCACAATTTTTTTGATAAAGTTCTTACCGGAAAAGCGTATACACATCTCTATTTCGTTTATATCAACATTCAGTTTTATCTAATGTTCCCGTTGTTTCTGTGGATCATGAAGAAGTATCCCAAAACGGTTAAATGGGCGATTCCTGCAGGCTTTGCCTTGCAGTGGGGATTCTTCATGCTTAATAAATACGGCTTGGAGACACCTGTAGCTAACCGCGGAAGCTGGTCGTTCTCTTACTTCTCGTATTATTTGCTCGGCGCAGCTATAGGAATTTATTATCCGAAATTAAAAGAGTGGATTATCATTGCAAGAAATCATGCAACTTCAGTCCGCGTGACCACTTGGATTGTTTTGTGGGCATGCTGGATTGCAGCCGGCTTAACGCATGTGTACCTGTATTATGAGACTAGACTTCACGGGCATTCTTTCAACACCACACTGTTTGATCTCGTGTGGAATATTCACGGGGTATTAACGGCACTTGTTCTAATCCAATTAGCATTTATTTTATCCAAGAAGTTGCCGCCGATTCTATCCAGGCTTATTTCAAGACTTGGTCAATTGTCGTTTGGGGTCTATCTAATTCATCCGTTTTTCCTGCTCGTCTACCGGCAGCATCCGCTTCATACAGGTATGGCTTGGTTGCTTCATATCTGGTATCTGGGTGGCTTCCTGCTTGCACTTACCGGTTCTTGGATAGTTGTTGGATTCTTCGCACGTTATGTGCCATTTAACTGGATTGCCTTTGGTAGTTTGTCACATCCACAGAAGAGGCCTTCACAACCAATCATTCCTGAAAAACATCTAGAGGCATAAGTATCATAGGAGGAGATAATTTGTGAAAACAAAACTAATTGGAGCAGTGATTATCATCGCCCTAGCGATCCTTTGGCCGTTGACCAAGTACCAACTCGAAGCTTCTACTAACAAACCTGCCCATTATAAGAATAAGGTTATTGTTCTTATGTATCATCATATTGATACGAAGGAAAGCGGAGCTACAATATCACCTGGCCGTTTCGGTACTGATATGAAGATTCTGAAGGAATACGGCTACAATGTCATAAGCGCTGAGCAGCTCTTGAGTTTCATGCGGAATAAATCCAAGGTACCGGATAATGCAGTTGTTATTACCTTTGATGACGGCTACGACAGCTTTGATCAGTATGCGGTTCCGATTATGAAAAAATATAATTTTGTCGCCACTGACTTCATCATCGGATCAAGTAGTGACAAACAAAATGTACAGACGAAGCATTTGTCCTGGGAAACCATGCGCAAACTTAAAGCACAAGGTTTCAGCTTCTACAGTCATACGTACAATCAGCATGACTATGCTCCCCTTGATAAGAAAGGCGATAAAACAGGGCCAAAACTGTGCAATCCCATCTTTCTGCCAGATAAAGGCCGCCTAGAGACCACACAGGAATACAAGGATCGTGTGGAAGCAGATGCACGGCTGATGGAGAAACGTTTGAAGGAAGAGCTGAATAACTCTTATCAAATGATTGCTTTCCCATTTGGAGTATTTAATTCGACAGCTAAGCAGATTGAAAAAAATGCAGGCGACAATCTATTCTTCACCACTCAACCTGGTATTAACAAGCCGGGATCCGATGAAGTATTTCGCATAAATGCCGGAACACCGAGACTCACGGCCAACAAATTCCTCCATATGATGAAGCAATACGGATAGTTTCTAAAAAAAGAATTTTCTATACCCTGGGACAAGCAGGTTTAATATAAAAAATTTCTATTGTCTAAAAATCCGATATCATGCTACCGGAAAGTCACTGAAAACTGAAAAAGAGACGCAGCCGTCTGGCTGCGTTTCGTCTAGATTTGATCTACTGGCACTATTGTAAATACTCAGTTGACTTATAAGCAAATAAGGAGAGTTAATCCGTTGAGCAGAGAAAGAATAAGATATTTAGATGTGTATAGGGCACTAGCCATTCTAGCCGTACTCATGATTCATACTACATCATCAGCGGTTACTTCCTTACCTCACGATTCCAGTTTGTTCCCGATTTACGTGACATTGAATTCTGCGGCACATTATGCAGTGCCTGCATTTTTATTTTTGAGTGCATTAGTCTTGTTCTATAATTACGATGTGCAGACAAAGATTCGATGGGATATGTTCTATTTAAAGCGGATCATGACGATAATCGTGCCTTACGTGATTTGGTCCTTTTTATATTTCCTTCTGGTGGATCATATCAGAGGTATTACAATCCAAGAGAACTGGCCGAAATTCTTTGAAGGATTATTGCTGGGGAGCAATTATGCACATCTTTATTATATAGTCGTATTAATGCAGTTATTTATATTATTCCCTTTTCTCTTGCAGCTGTTTCGTATCCGATGGGTTCGCTCCAACTTGATTCCTATCGGAATCATTTCTCAGCTCGGTTTTTACTTCGGCAATCATTATGCTTTTCATATAGACAAGGTAAATACGTTTATAGGGGCTTATTTTCTATACTTGTTTCTCGGGGCCCAGGCAGGAATTAAATTGAAATCTTCGCTTCAGTGGCTGAGGAAACCAAATTGGTTACTCTATAGTGCAGTTATATTGTTAGCTGGTAACCACGTCTCGCAAATCTTCATTTCAATCTTCAAACCGTACGATGTTAATCAAACATGGCTCTTAGACATTAAGTATTTGTCGGTACATGGTTATGCAGCGGTGTGTTGTTACTTCCTTATCCATATTTCAAGCCTGTTACATGCTAAGGACTGGAGAGTGATTAAGCTATTGAAAGGACTAGGAGTAGTTTCATTTGGTGTCTATCTTATTCACCCGTTTATACTCGCCTTTTGGAGAAGCAAGGTTATGATTGCTGACCCCATATTCTATCATGTACTTATCTGGGGTGGAGGCTTGACGGCATTGATTATTCCATGGTTGGCAACTTTGTTCTTCCAAAGATATAGATGGGGCGGTTTGTTAATAGGAATGGATAAGGTTAAGTTAAATAGCAAGAAAATCTATACTCAATTATAGAGAATTATTATAAATATTGGATCTAAAAATATATCTGTTGCCCGGAGATTCCATTTAGGAGTTCCGGGCTATTTTAGCGCTTTATTCATAGCGGAGACAATGCCGATATGATTGACTTCATGCAGCATACAAACATAGATCAATTCTTCAACAGTTTCTACTCTCATTCGGTTTTCACTTAAGGGCTCTTCCAGCTTGTCCCTAAAAGTCTCGTCAATTCGGATAGATTGGTCTTTTAAATGTTCAATTACCAAATCCCAAGCGGGAGGATTACCTTTCCATTCCTTGGGACTTGTACCTGTACCAAAATATTCAGAATAATCATGAGAAAGGGTATTCGTTTGACCGGATATACCAAACACGAGACGCTCGGTAATGGTTAGGACATGCCCGATCTGCCAATGAATTGAATTATTAAAACCTTTGGGTACGATATGGCGTTGACTAACTTCACACGCCTCGGCCAACTTAATCAGTTGATTTCGATAGTTCCCATTCATGTTGAAGAAAAAATCAATTCTCATCTCATATTAGCCTCCAATTCTGTTACTCAGATTACGGTCTAACTCTCAAACTCGATATCAACACATGTCCAACTAACTGCAATGCGCTTTGTCATTATATCCAAAAACTATAATTTCATCAGTAATATACATACCGGCTAAACACGTGATGATTCCAATTGTAATTTATCTAACGGAAAATTTCCTCTGAAAAGGTTAAGCTAGCACCATAAACATGCCTCCCATAACGTATAAACATTATTTGAGGTTCATGATGTCAACTATCTAAAAATTTAATAAATTGTAAAAAAATATTGAAATGGGTGGAATCCAATGTATAATATGCTTCTGCATGATAGTGATTTTGATAATGCTATTTTTTTCGGTTATTTTGTAATGGTTACAACTGACGAGAATTACTCTGGCGGGGGCTTAATAGAAAAATATAACGAAAGTTATGTATGGATAAGTAATAGGAAATTTTCACGCACGTATTCCTCCTTCTTGCATACGCCTCCACCCGAAGTGCCTGTATTTTTTTCTGATTAATTTAACGGCCATTAAAAGTCGCGGAACAATCTGCGGCTTTTTTTATTTCCAATGACTAACTAATGAAAAGTGTTAATACCGGATATATGGGTTTCAAGGATTTAATATAGCATTCCCATTTGGGAAGATTGTTACGCTGATTACTGCGAAAGTTGGCCAAGAAATTGCTAATTATAAACCTATATCATCGATATTATTGAAAAGGAAAGTGGGTTTGTAATTTATCTAACGGATAATACATGAGGAATCATTTATGATAAACACCGAGCGGAAAATAAAAACGCAGAAAGGGAGGTTTATCATGAGTTCTACAGATAAGAATATTCGTTTTTGGCCAATCATGATAGCGATATTCGTTGGTACTTTCGTCTGCGTACTGGCGTCCACAACGATCAATATTGCATTGCCTATTTTGGGGGATGAATTCAATGCTGAACTTGGCACTGTTCAGTGGACATTGACTGGCTTTTTGTTAGCTACGGGGACTTTAGCTCCAACCGTGGGATACCTTGGTGAGAAAATTAGTTACAAATATTTGTTCCTCTATTCATTAATCGGATTCACGGTTTTTTCTGCACTATGTGCAATGGCTGGGAATATTCATTCATTGATTGCTTTTCGCATCATGCAGGGAGCATCTTGTGGTTTGATTATACCTGCTACGATGGCAATCATATTTCAAATCATTCCTAAAGAAAAACAAGCATTTGCTATCTCGTTATGGGGGCTTTCTGCTTCGCTAGCACCTGCGTTCGGACCAACAATTAGCGGATGGCTGCTTCAGAGCTTTGCCTGGCAATGGCTCTTCATTATGAACATTCCCGTTGGTATAATTGCAATTTTTTTAGTTATGAAATTTATACCATACTATCGTTTGAGTGTACCTAAAAGATTTGATTTTCTTGGATTTATTACAGTAATAATTGGGAGTGCATCGTTGCTGCTGGCGTTTGGACAGGGTCATAGCTGGGGATGGGAATCTATTAAAGTCGTAGGACTATTCATAGTCGGAATTATTTCCCTGATTTTGTTTATCGTTCGCGAGCTAACGACAAAAACCCCGTTACTTAATATTCGAGTTTTCAGTAACGGACGTTATACACTTAGTTTAATTATCACGAATATTTTAACGATCAGTCTTTATGCAGGAACTCTTCTGGCGCCTGTATTTCTGCAAAAAGTACAAGGCATCACCGCAATGGAAACAGGGTTGCTTCTTCTTCCATCGTCTTTCGTCATGGCTTTAGTTATGCCTATCGCAGGTAAGTTATACAGTAGAGTCGGCCCGCGTTTGCTCATGTCCGTAGGAGTTGTTTTCTTAGCATTAGGAACACTAATGCTTAGCTTGATTAGCATTGACATATCCCATATGTATATTGTACTCATGATGACAATTCGTAATATAGGTGTCGCTCTGATTATGATACCGGCAAGTAATGCGGCGATGGAACTTATTCCAAAAGAGCTTTCCGGACATGCTTCATCTATTATGAATTGGACGCGTAATGTGATGGGATCATTTGCGATTGCCATATTTACGTCTTTGCTTGCTACCCGAACATTGAGCTATGGAACAGAATTAGCAAAAGAGGGATATACCAACAAATTTCATATATCCCAAATAGCGTTCACAATGAGTATTAACGATGTTTTTTTCATTACGGCAATCATAAGCATTATAGCTTTGCCATTGGCTTTAATGGTCACGAAGGCGAAGAAGCCAGACATAAACGTAAGTTCAACTTCAGAACCAAAACCTGTAAAAAACGCAGTTTAAAATGTTAAATCAAATTCAATAAAATTATAAAATACGAACTTATTATCTTTGTCCTAAGAGGAGGAAATTTTAATGTCAAACACAAATCCTAAAGTACAAGCCTTATTTAAGCCTTTCACGGTGAACAAGCTTCAATTGGCCAATCGAATTGTGATGGCCCCGATGACGCGTAACTTCTCGCCTGATGGTGTACCGGGCAAAGATGTTGCTGCGTATTACAAGCGCCGTGCTGAGAATGGCGTTGGATTAATTATTACGGAAGGCACGTTGATTGATCATCCTTCAGCAGGTGGCAGTCATAATGTGCCGCACTTCTATGGGGAGTCTTCACTTGAAGGTTGGAGCGAAGTGGTGAAGGCAGTGCACGAAGCCAGCGGCCGCATCTTCCCGCAAATTTGGCATGTCGGCATGGAGCGTAATCCTGAACATTTCCCTAACTCCAATGCGAAGCCAGTAGGACCGTCCGGCTATTCGGCGCCGGGCGTGAAAAATGGCGAACCGCTCTCTATAAGCGAAATCGAAGAGTTGATCGAGGCGTACGGAATTGCGGCGGGCGAAGCGAAGCGAATCGGTTTTGATGGTGTGGAGATTCACGGCGCGCATGGTTACTTGATCGATCAATTTCTCTGGGGAGAGACAAATAAGCGAACAGATAAATATGGCGGCAATTTAGTCGAGCGGACACGATTTGCCGTCGAGGTCATTGAAGCGTGCCGTCGTGCGGTCGGACCGGATTTCCCCATAGCTTTTCGCCTCTCCCAATGGAAGACTACAGATTTCGCGGCGAAGTTGGTACGTACACCGGAGGAACTAGCAGCGATGCTGGAGCCGCTGACTAAGGCAGGCGTAGATATTTACCACTGTTCGACGCGTCGGTTCTGGGAGCCGGAATTTGAGGGCTCCGACCTTAACTTGGCAGGCTGGACGAAGAAACTGACAGGCAAGCCGGCAATCACTGTCGGCTCTGTCGGGCTTGACTCCGAATTTTTGAAACTGTTCACTGAAGGAGCTGGAGCAAGTGTGGTGAAACTGGACAATCTGCTCGAACGGTTGGAAGAGGATGAGTTCGATCTAGTGGCAATCGGCCGCTCGCTCCTGGCCGATCCTGCTTGGGCAGTCAAAGTACGCGAAGGGCGTGAAGACGAAATGATCGCCTTTACGAAAGAAGTGCTCGAAAAGCTCATTTGACGAATGGCAACAAGCACTTAGTTACGAACCAATCAAAAACACTACGAACAAAGAATGGGACTGACCCCCTAGCTTGAGATAAATTAAAACACCTTCAAGAGAAAGCCTCCATGTCGTAAGATATGGGGGACAACTTTGGAGGTGTTTTTGCATTGGCAACAAGAGTTAGTTACCCATTAGAAACCAAACTGAAAGCAATTGAAATGAGAATGGCAGGTATTTCTGCCCACTTGAGCACAACGAGCTGCTCTAGATAGGAAATCGAATCGGCATATAGCCTGTATTGGTTATCCGTTTTACCACTATCTGTCCGTGTTCATCAATACGGGCAGATAGTGGAATCACTCATAACGCTTTCGGGATAGGGACGGAATCTGAACTTCTCTTCCTAAATCGGCTTTTTCTCATTGCTGAACCGACGATAATATAATTATTGCGAATGAGATGAAGTTCACCAACTAAATGATATCTGTTCAGTTACCTTTTTGAAAATGGAAGAAACACATTACGAGTGTTAGAAATCGTTGATTCTCCGGCTGCAGGCAAATTCGTTAAGGCAAGAACGGCGGCATTAGCAACTTCGATGTCCTGTGCACTCGTTCCTCCACTTACTCCGATGCCACCGATGATTTTATTATCACTCACTAGTGGGATACCTCCACCCAAAATGACCAATTTGCCTTGGTTTGTAGTATTAATACCAAACGAAGGAGAGCCAGGTTGTGCCGATTGTGCCAGATTAGCTGTAGGCATCTGCATGGCTACGCTTGTCCAAGCCTTATTCTGTGAAATTTCGATTCCAGCAATTTTTGCATTGTCCATACGATGAAAAGCAATTAGGTTCGTGCCTTCATCAACAATTGCGATATTGCTTGACAGGCCCATTTGCCGGGCTTTTTGTTCCGCGACTGCAAGCAAGTATTTAGAAATTTCTAAGCTTAGTTTGAACATTTCATTCACTCCTCAGGTATTGGTTACCATTGTAGTCTATGGTCAATTCCCCAGTAGAGTGAATTTAAGGATTTTCTCTCTAAGTGGCCGGGCGGCTGTATACGCATAGGCGACTGCTACGCAGATCAGTATCGCGGCAAGGATCAATTATGAATTTTGCGAACCGTAAGCCGTCATAACGTTGAAACGCCTAGGGGTTTTCAACAAAAATAATCAGATTTTGAAATAAAGCCGCACTAGGTGTATGTTGTAGAAGTGCGCAGAACCATTTAGGAAAGTTGCCTGCTTGCTGGTGAATTTAGCTTTTTCGTTAAATAAGCCGCATTGGCTATTGTTCAGAGTATAAAATTGTTTAATAACTCTGTAATAACCAACTTTAATAATACAGGAGGAAAAGATTGGAGGATAATTTGTTAATGTAGAATTAGGCACAAGTCTTTATGTGAAAGATTAAAGTTACCGAATTAATTATAATTGAGAGATTGCCTGTTGAGTTGACCAGGTAGCACTGCTGAATGCCTGATAGTTTGTAAGAGCTGCTTGAAAATTTAATTCACTTGTCGCTGCAGTGGCATCATAAACAACTGCTGTTTGGAATCCATTTTCAATCAAGTCTCTCATATGCGATTCTACACATATGTTTGACAGGACACCTGCCAAAATGACTTTTTCCTTCCTTTGCTGACGTAATTGATAGACTAGATCATTGGTCTGCGGACTGGCAATCTTATGGGCGGTCGTTATGACTGTTCTACTAGATAATATATATGGCTTCAGCGATGGAACCCAGTCAGCTCCTACAGAGGTGTAGTCATTTTGTTTTTGAAATACTCGAAGCTTTAATAGCATTTCTTGTTCAGCTCCAGTAAATTTCCAATAATAATCATGTGGAAATATATAATGAGGAGAAATAAATAGCTGATATCCCTTATTCATGGCTGTACTCATTAGAATTTCGAGGTTACCTAGTGTATTGTAATGCTCAATAATATTTTTTGTTAAATGATATCCTTTACCTCCTGGTGAAAGAAAGTCATTTTGTGTGTCTGTTATGACAATTGCTGTATTATTGGGATTAGGTTTAAACATTTTTTATCCTCCAAATCAACATTATAATATATCCATATATATCCATATATATCCTTTATTAACAAACTATTCAATTATTCGACTATTATTCTTTCATGAATATATATTAATGGGGGCTTGGACATATTCCGTTGGAGCATAGGTATTTTACAACTGCCTTTCAAATCGTTACGGCATTCAACGCACTTAGAAAGATTATGTCCATAAAGGACAGAGTGCGCTTGTTCCGCTCTTTCGAAATCAATCAGTTTGGACACGCTCAAACTCGTGAATTCGAAGGATTTCATTCTAATGCCAGTATAAGCAAGAGGACATTGAAAGAGGAAAGTGAAGTTTTATATAATTGAATAATTTGCTTATGTCGGGTAATAATGCTAGGGGTAGAAACTATCTGTGCATCTGTTGGATAAAGTAAGTCCCTAGGGCAAATGCAACCGGCAAATGAAAACTTCTTTGGCATTATGAAATCGGAGTTTCTCTATCTTAATGAATTTGAAAATATAGATCACTTTAAGCAAGAACTAGCAAAGTACATGGATCACACAATCATGATCGAATTAAGTCCAAACTAAAAGGCATGAGCCCGGTTCAATACCGAGCCCATGCCCAACAGGTTGCTTGATAATTATTGTCAAACTGTATGGGTTACTTCAGTTTAGATCAGCTGCTGTTTTCATCAAGTTCTTGTCATTTATGTTATCAAGTTCTTGTCATCCGACAAGAAGATTGATTTTTGTCAGGTGACATGAACATTATGTCATTTAAGGCCGCGAATATCGCGGCTTTTTGTATTTCTGGGATCAAGTTCTTGTCAAAACCAAATGACAAGAACTTAATCCCATTACCGAAATTGACAAGAACTTAATCTCATTCCCGACGATAAGCAGGGAATCACAAGGGTTGAATCGGATCGCATATTGAAGGCAGCCATAGACCGATTAAAAATCGTGCAACTCCCTCGAAATGATCACTGCGACTCATAAATTCGCAGAATTTCACCCTTGAATGATAATGAAAGATAAAGATATTTTGAAGCTTTTGCTACTCGGCTAAAGTGAACAGGAGATGCACAAAGTGAGGACAGCTTCACCCACATTGTTCCATTTACTCAAGTCTCCACTTCAACTTAGCGATTCTCTGATCTTAATTGCGGTTTAAATAGAGCAGCAAGAATCTTATAATGAAAACAACTAAAAATTACAATTCCCTTACATATGGTCCTAGTAAAAGACCATATTTACATAGAACAATCTACATCTACCAGCCTATGGAAATGTAAATCAGTATATGAAATTATAGTAGCAGATTCACCTATCTTATTGAAAACTTCGAGAGGATGTTGTGCATGCTTAAAAAGTCAGTTATTGTCTCTTCTGTTTTATTGATGTCTATGATTCCTATGTTTTCGTTAAGTAGTGAATCTTATGCTTCAGACTTTAAAAAAGAAAAAGAGACTGCCATTAAAGTGATGGAGTATAATATTCATCATGCCGAAGGCATGGATGACATTCTAAATTTGAACAGAATTGGTGACGTTATTAAATCATCGGGTGCTGATATCATTGGTCTGCAAGAAGTCGATAATCATTTCTCCACGCGTAGTAATTTCGAGGATCAGGCGAAATGGTTAGCCAATTACTTAGGCATGCATTACCAATTTGCTGCAAATCTTGACAATGATCCCTTAAATGCGGGGGAACCTCGCCGTCAATATGGAACGGTTATATTAAGTAAATATCCTATTCTTTCTAGCGAAAATCATTTACTTGATAATACGCAATATCCTGCAGAGCAGCGCGGTCTTGCGAAGACGGTAATTAATGTGAGGGGCAATCATATTAATTTCTACAATACTCATCTTGACAATAAAACACCTGAAGCAAGAAATATACAAGTCAACGAGATCCTGGGGATTGTAAATCAAGATAATGGAACAAGTATCTTAGTAGGAGACTTCAATGCTACACCAGATAGTCCTGAAATTATAAAAATGTCTGCGCAGTACCATGACACATTTGCGGAACTTGGTCTAAATGATGCCTATACGTCCTATTATTATTCAGACAAGCCTAATCGTCGAATCGACTACATCTATACGTCTGACGATGTAAAAATTAAAGCAGGGAAGGTTATAGACACAATCGCAGCGGATCACTTGCCCATTACAGCGGAGCTTGTTATTAATAAGAAGGACCAGCCATCTCATGGTGACAACGGTCATAACCAACAGAAGTAATAAAGCAAATCGATTTTAAGCGCAACCCCTTCAGTGAAGATAATGAAGGGGTTTTTACTTGATCGTAATTGCATTTGAAATAACATCAAGTCCTTATCATGTTATGACATCAATTTCTTAGGAAATACAATAATCAGCCAGCGTCCGAAATGTCATTTAGGATGGCAGACGGCAAGCCGTACTCGAAATGTAAATTGGAGGTGGTTGAGTTGTTAATGGAAGAAGAAGTTATATTCCTTCTAAAATGGGGATTTGTTTCAGTAATGTGTGCTGTCCTAGTTATTGTTATAGGGTTAATAGCCAAATATAAAAAGTCAGGATATATATGGATTTTGGCACATTTGATATTGTTTTCATGGGGAGCACTGAGATGGATAAAAGTATTGGAAACACGAGCAACATCCAGTTCAATTGATAACTCATTAACCATTGCTTGGATAGGTGTGATATGGACAATCAGCATGATTTGTATGAGTGTAGGATTGCTATTATTAAGTCCCCAAAAGAAACATGAGTAGGATACGATGGGAGAGCGTTACAATAATGAAGACTTTAGTCGAAGATAAGATACAATTCATCTAGCCAAAACGATTAGTAGCCTTTTCAACGCCAGGACATGGGGGTTAACAGTGAAACAAATTATGTTGTTTGTACTCGTTTCAGTTTTATGTTTTACCAATAATAAGCAATCATATCTAGAAGGAACCAATGAGAACATTAGTTTAACAACAAAACGGAAGCCGATCGGCTGCCATTTGTGATTAATCTATTTTTCGCATCCACCATCAATTACGGAAAATAACAATGTATTTTTATTGTAAAACGATAAATATAGTGATAAAATCAAAAAAGAGGTGAAATAGATGAAAAAAGAGACGCTCTTTTTAAAAGTTGTTCTGGTTGTTATGGCAATTCCTGCATTAGTGATGTGTTTTTATGGACTCCCAGCGATGGCGCATAGTATGATGCCGGATTTCCCGGATTATAAAGTTTATCTTTCCGCTTTGGCTGCGTATGTGGCGTCTATTGCGTATTTATTTACGCTACTTCAGGCATTTAAGCTTCTCAGATACATTGATGCAAATACCGCTTTTTCGCAAACCTCTGTTTTAGCGCTTAAGAAAATAAAGCAAGCGGCGGTTGTGGTATCACTCATGTTTGCATGTAATCTTCCGCTTTTCTACTTTGTAGCTGACGGCGCAGATGCACCAGGCGTCATGGTCATCGGGCTAATTGTAACCTGTGCGCCAGTCGTAATCGCAGTATTTGCCGCAGTTCTTGAGAAACTGCTCAAAAACGCGATCGAGCTCAAAGAAGAACAGGAGTTGACCGTATGATAGTGGTTAACATTGACGTCATGCTTGCAAAGCGGAAAATGAGCGTTACTGAGCTATCGGAGAAAGTCGGCATTACAATGGCGAACCTGTCGATACTTAAAAACGGAAAAGCAAAAGCCATTCGAATCTCAACACTCGAGGCGATCTGCAAAGCACTCGAGTGCCAGCCTGGAGATATTCTCGAGTATCGGCAGGATTGAAATAAATAAAAAAGCCTCCGATATATCAATCGTAACGATTACATAACCTTCGCCTTTTAGGCTAACGACGAACAAGATGAGAACTGGAAGCGTAAAATGTGTAGTATGGTATTTCTGCGACAGAGGGGTTGTTAAAGGTACCGCTCTTCGGGGAGATCGTTGGGAGGACGCGATGAACGAGACCGCATTTGACGAAGCATTATTTGCAAGCTTAAAGCCGGGCTTAACCTCGTACTGTTACCGAATGCTAGGCTCCATGGACGATGCGGACGATGCCGTTCAGGAGACGAGTATTCGGGTCTGGCAGAGCTGGAGCACGTTCAGACAGGATTCCTCGTTCAAAACTTGGGTCTATCGGATTGCCTCCAACCTGTGCTTGGACAAGCTGAGACAATCCAAACGCCGCGCGCTTCCCGTTGACCTGTTCGACCCGGCCGTCTCCATCGTCGAGCCGCGCGACACACTGCCGGACTCTGCCTGGATCTGGCCGTCTCCCGACTTTGGGGGCAATCCGGAGGATCGGCTTGTCCGCAGAGATACCCTTCAACTGTGCTTCATCGCTCTCCTGCAGACCTTGCCTCCGCGGCAGCGCGCGGTACTCATTTTGAAGGATGTATTTGAATGGTCCTCCAAGCAGATCGCGGAAACGTTGGCGATGTCGACGGCAGCGGTGAACAGCGCCTTGCAAAGAGCTCGAGAGACGATGGACCGGGCGCAGCTTCGCTCGGATGAGCTCAGCAGCATGGACGTTCAACCGGAGCAGCAGCTGCTATCCCGGTATGTGGAGGCCTTCGAACAATTCGATATTGCTGCGCTCGTCGCGTTGTTCCACGAGGAAGGCTGTATGTCGATGCCGCCATTCGAGATGTGGATCCGCGGCAAGGAAGATTTGTCCGCCTTCTATTCGCTGACTCGCTGGCATTGCGAAGGTTCGCGATTTGTGCCCATTACGGTGAATGGCGGTTATCCAGCGTTGGCCCAGTATATGCCGGGCAAAGAGGGCTCTAGTCTGGTGCCTTGGGGCATCCACGTCATCGAAATCAAAGAGGATCAAATCCTGCACGTTCAAAACTTCATTCATACGCCATTATTTTCGCGATTTGGGCTGCCTGAGCGAATTGACCAATGAATTTCGTCATTGGCTTACGAGGACTGGCATATGGCTTTCGTCGATCAAGGGAATGAAACGAGGGTCATAGAAACGTTCGACGCGGAAAGCTCCAATTCCGTCGAGTTCCAGCAAGCAGGCTGGCAAGGAATCATGGACAAGTTCAAAGCCTATACCGAACAAAACTAATCATCGCGAAGAAGACGCCGGGGAAGATGTCCGGCGTCTTTCTTTTCGAACCTAATTACGAGCGTGCTCTCCATCAGCCTTAACCTTGTGCCGCATCCATGTTCATGTAGTTAATGGCCCACAGATGGCCGTCCAAGTCCACGAAGCCCCAATGATATATCAGCCCATGATATTCAGGTTCGGCGTGCAATTTCCCGCCCAATGAGACCGCGGTATTCACGATTTCATCGACCTTTTCCCGGCTCTCGAGGGCTAATGCGATCGTCATCTGCGCATACCTGCTCGTATCGACAGATTCCTTCTCCGTGAGCGTATTAAAGAATGCTTGATTGATCAGCATGACCTGCAGGTTGGCGCCGATCACGATGGCTGCCGAATTCTCGTTGTCGGGGAATTGCGGGTTGGGCTCGAATCCGAGTCCGGTGAAGAACGCTTTCGATTGTTCTACGTTTTTTACAGGCAGGTTGAAGCTCGTGAATACGGACGTTAATGCCATTTCCAAACACCTCTTCGTCAAATTAGTTTGTGTTCATTTATGCCTTCGTTTATATAGACGACAGCCGATCCGGGAATTCATCGGTCTCATGGATTCGGAAGCGTAAAGTTTGAAAAATAACTTGGTCATGCGTTCGGATACCCGCCATTCCCGTAATTTCGATCCAACGGGTTACAGAATAAGACATTGGCAGCTGCATATCAGCTGCCATTTTTATTGCATTATGAAATAGGGGAGTCAAGTGTGAAAATTTGCAAGGTCATGGTATTGACAAATACATCTACTGCGTGTTACTTTGTAGTGGTAGTAAGTAATACTGGATACCTGTTATACAGAGTAGCAAGGAGTGATTGCGCTGGAAAACCTAACAGAAATGCTTAAAGGGGTGCTTGAGGGCAGCGTCCTTGAAATTATAAGCCGTAAAGAAACCTACGGCTACGAAATTACGCGTCAGCTGAACGCCCTCGGTTTCACAGATGTTGTGGAGGGAACGGTGTATACCATTCTGATCCGGCTTGAAAAAAACAAACTGGTGGAGATCACCAAGAAGCCATCTGACATGGGACCACCGCGCAAGTTTTTCGCGATCAACGATGCGGGGCGTGAGGAGTTGCGGAGGTTCTGGGAAAAATGGGAGTTCGTATCATCAAAAATGAATGAGTTAAAGGAGAAATGACAATGAATTTTTGGGAGAAAATTACCGGCAGCGACATGAGTAAAGAATTGAAATCTTTTGAAGGGAGACTCAAAAAGCTGCCGGATGATTATCAAGCGGCATGGGGAAGTATTTGCGATAATCTTTGGCCGTACTCCGATTTCACCGGTCGCAACCTCATGCCAATACTTGACGGTGTGCTTGGTCTGTTCGAAGAAACAGCAGCGGACGGTCAGAGTATCCAAGAGGTTATAGGCGACGATATCAAAGGCTTCTGTTCAGCGCTGGCAGGCGAAGAAGGGGCCAAGACCTTTCGAGATAAATGGCGTAAGCAGCTCAACGCTAATATTGCTAAAAAATTAAATAAATAGGAGGATCAACATGACAATACGAGATCTTATTGAAGGCAAAAAAGAATGGAGAGCGCATGTTGCGCGTGTCAAAACACTCCCGAAAGATTATCAGATTGTTTATAAAGAGATTCAAAAATACCTCTTTAAGGTTGGTCCTGTTGAGTTAACCGATGGTACGGGGTTGCTTGCGGGGATTGTCGATCTTTTTGAAGAGGGCGCGGCCGAGAAGAAAGGCGTGCTTGAAGTGACGGGCAGTGACGTAGCGGCATTCTGTGATGATTTAATCAAAGATTCAAAAACTTACGCTGACCTCTTTCAAGAATCTCTTGACCAAGAAGGTAACAAGGATACCAAAAAAGGTACGGATAAGAAAAAATAAAGGGGGGAAATCCGGATGAAAAAAGCAATTGAAGTGAGAGAACTGCGAAAGTCTTTTAAGGATACGGAAGTTTTAAAAGGCACTAATTTTGAAGTGAAGCAAGGGGAGATCTTTGCACTGCTTGGCTCCAATGGCGCAGGCAAGACGACAATTGTCAAAATCCTCACAACGCTGCTCAAACAGGATGGGGGGACCGCTACCGTAAACGGATTTGACATCTTGTCACAACCAGATAAAGTACGGCAGGCGATCAGTCTGACCGGGCAATTTGCCGCCGTAGACGAGATATTGACCGGACGTGAGAATTTGATCATGATTGCCAAACTGCGATACCTTAAAAATCCACGAGAGGTTGCGGATGATTTACTGGAACGCTTCGGCTTGACCGACGCCGCCGATCGCAAGATGTCTACTTATTCAGGCGGTATGCGCCGCAGGCTTGACATTGCTATGAGTCTGATTGGTAGACCTCAAATCATTTTTCTAGATGAACCAACCACCGGACTTGACCCCGAGGCTCGAATAGAGGTATGGAAGATTGTCAAGGAATTGGCTGACAGCGGCACAACTGTATTTCTCACTACGCAGTATTTGGAGGAGGCGGAGCAGCTTGCAGACCGGATTGCTATTCTGCACGAGGGCAGGATCATCGCCAGCGGTACGCTCCCGGAGTTAAAGAAAATGTTCCCTACCGCTAAGGTGGAGTATGTGGAGAAACAACCGTCATTAGAGGAGATTTTCCTCACAATCGTCGGAAAAAAGGAGGAGAATTAAATGGAGACGACAACGACTAAGAGTCATTTTTTCACCGATATTAGAGTCATGCTTGGACGGTCCATGCGTCATATATTCCGCAGCATGGATACCATTATCACGGTTACCATCACGCCAATCGCCATGATGCTCTTATTCGTTTATGTATTCGGCGGGGCTATTCAGTCCGGTACGGATAACTATGTGAATTACCTGTTGCCCGGGATACTCCTCATGGCGATTGCCAGCGGCATATCCTATACAGCCTTCCGTTTGTTTACAGATGTACAGAGGGGCATATTCGAGCGTTTCCACACCATGCCGATTTCACGTTCTGCCTTGCTCTGGGGTCATGTGCTTACTTCACTTGTATCAAACGCAATATCAGTTGTCGTCATCATTCTCGTCGCATTAATTATGGGTTTTCGTTCATCCGCAGGAGTGCTGCCATGGCTCGCCGTAGCTGGTATACTCGCTCTGTTTACGCTAGCTTTAACATGGGTTGCTGCTATTGCCGGATTGTCTGCGAAAACAGTTGATGGTGCGAGCGCGTTTTCCTATCCCCTTATTTTCCTTCCGTTTATTAGTTCAGCATTTGTACCGACTGATTCGATGCCAAAAGTCGTTCGTGTCTTTGCCGAGAATCAGCCTGTTACCTCTATTGTAGAAACTATCCGTGCACTATTGTCAAATCAACCGGCAGGTAATGATATTTGGGTCGCTTTAGCATGGTGCGTCGGAATAATGCTAGTGGCTTATCTGTTCGCAATGAAGGCTTATAAAAGGAGAGCGTAAGAAGCAAATAACCGCTGAATGAAGGTTGGATATAGTTTAGTTTTTACTCGAATATTTTCTGAGTTGGATAATTGTATGTATTGTTGAGTGTAACGTTATCTGGAAGGTACAAAAATCTTATAGGTAAGGGTGATTCGTTTGAAGCAAGGAACGATTGTGTTGCTGAACGGAACTTCAAGCTCAGGAAAGACCAGTATTTCTAATGAACTGGTAAATCAGAAAGAAATCCTTTTTCATCATTTATCTATAGATGATTTTATCAAGGATTATTTTAATAATAAATTTTCAGATATTGAACCTACAAGAGAAGTAGATGAGCAAGTTATCGTACAAATAACGTTTAATCCTTTAGTTTCCTTGTACTATTCAACAATAAAATTGTTTTCAGAAATGGGTTTGAATGTAATCGTAGATACCGTAATAGAAAATGACAAGTGGTTTAATGAGTGTCTTGATGTATTTTCTGGACAGCCTACATTATTTATAGGAGTAATGTGCTCGAAAGAAGAACTCATAAGAAGAGAGCAAACAAGAGGAGATCGAAATATTGGACTAGCAGCTTCGCAGTTCAGCAAAGTATATTCCATTGATGAATATGACCTCGAAGTAAATACGGAAGAGATGAATCCATCAGAATGTGCCGATAAGATATTAAGCTTTATGAAGTCCAACAAGGATTACTCGGCGTTTAAGAAATTAAGCAAAAGAGATAGTAGTGGTTCCTTAGAAGACGCATCCATCGGATAACGCCACGCATCTAGAGAACGATAGCTTAAGTAAGAAACATGCCGCCGCCAACTTTAAATCCGGCATTGAGGAAATATTCGCAAGAATAATATTGCAAAGAGCAAGCTTAAAAGACCTCCGACAGGAGGTCTTTTAAATTCTATTTTAGAGAAATATCGTTAGTCAGCTGTATGGAGGCAATAAGCTTGTAACGATTAGTAGTACCCTTTACCTCC
The DNA here is from genome assembly GCF_023715145.1 of Paenibacillus glycanilyticus. GTDB lineage: Bacteria > Bacillota > Bacilli > Paenibacillales > Paenibacillaceae > Pristimantibacillus > Pristimantibacillus glycanilyticus_A. Next base: position 535,784 of record NZ_JAMBNP010000005.1, read on the forward strand.
TGTACCTACACCACCAACCTGTGGGCCGTAACCGCCGCCCCAGCCGCCAACAAAGCCACATCCGCAGATGATTATCACCAGCAAGATGAACAGTACAAGAATTCCGCCGATTTGATTTCCATGGCCAAATCCTGACATAATTCACAACACCTCCTTACGTCTGGAGTATACGTTATAATATGTGCGGGGAAATAAGATGCTTGGGTATTTGCCTCAAGGGCATTTGTCTAATTCCATTTGCCTCTCCGTTACAAAGGTCATGGAAGTTTAAATGTCCAGGGTTTTAGCTTTTGAACTTTACCATTCATTTAAGAATTCAGAACGGCAAAGCTCAAGTTTTGATTGGCGGATGTTGATTCTGTCCACTGCATATTAATGGCGCCATCCTCCTTGGTGCCGCCGCTGAAGCCAAGCATCTTGACGTGTTAATCACGCTGCTTGCTCCTTCCTCTGTAGAAGCGCCGGAAATATCCATCGTAGCGCTTGTACCCGCATAGCTCGCTCCAGTCCAAGCTGTTGTCCCTGCCCACAAAGCACTGCTCCAAGTACCCGTGATGCTATCCGCCGTATAATAATAAGTTCGGCTGGATTGGTAACCTTGAGTCTCGGATGCCAGCATATAATACTTGGATCCTACTTTGAAGAGCGAGGTGGCTTCCTTATAAGGAGTTACCGACTGCAAGACCGTCACAGGTGTGACAGTAATTAGCATTCAGCTGTGTATCCCCTCTGCCGATATAAATGCCGGAGTTGTAGTCAATATTTCCTAAGCTGTTTTTTTAAAAATCAACCGTCTGAGTAATATAGGTAGTGCCGTCATCATCGGTGAAGATCGAACCGAGGTCTCCATTTCCGTAGTAACCGCCCGGATTAGGAATATATTTCTGGAATTCGAATTGACCTGTTGGCGAGTCGCTGTACCAGATTGAAATCGAGTTGCGGAAGCCGCAGCAGCCGTACTCCATATACATGACATATTTATCAATCACGCTGTTATACTGGACGAGCGGTCTGCCGAACCATTGGTTGTTGGAGAATTGAGGAATGGATGTATCGCCCGTATTGTTGCGGTAAGGATTAATGGATTGAAAATCGACGATTCCCCTATGTGCCGTCCAGGTTACAAGATCTGTTGACGTATACCCGCTGACTTTCTTCTATCAGTCCGGATTTGCCGATCCATCAGGAAGCTTGGAGGGTTGAGAAACGTCCAAACCGTACCAGTAATACGTTTCTCCTTCCTTCATCCTCCATCCGACTTGCGCCCAGACCTGATCGCCGTCTGTCGCGTACTTTTCTACATTGTTAACGATTAAGGATGACCCTGCCGCGTGAGCGGGCTGCCGGTACTGAACGGTAGCTTCTTTACGCTAACGGGCAGCATTCCTATAATGAAGAAATACGAGGTTTGAGAAACAAAAAGACTCCTTGGTATGATGTATGAGGGTCCCAGATGCTCGCCAGCGACCGGATCCAAATACAAACCAAGGAGACTACAAAAT
>NZ_JAMBNP010000060.1 GCF_023715145.1 Paenibacillus glycanilyticus
CGTTTTCTCCGCGCGAGTGGTATTGCTCAGCACATCAGACCCCCCTTGCTTCTCGGTCATCCCCATGCCGATCAGCAGGCCGCGCTTCTGGCCGCCAGGCGCAAGGTGCGGATCGTAACGGTCGCTCAGCAGCGGCGACAGCCAGTCGCGAATGGGCGCGGGCAGGGCGTGCTGCAGCAGGGGCGTTGCGGCGAAGGTCATGGTAATCGGGCACAACGTCCCGGCCTCCACCTGGGCATGGAGCAGAAAGCGGGCGGCGCGGGCGACAAACGCGCCTTCGCGGGCATCCTCCTGCCAGGCGAGGTTATGTACCCGGTTCGCGCACAGCCCCTGCATCAGCAGGTGCCAGGCGGGATGAAAGCGCACGTCGTCCAGCCGGGCGCCGGTGGCGTCATAGCGCAGCAGCTCCGGCGGATTGCTG
>NZ_JAMBNP010000061.1 GCF_023715145.1 Paenibacillus glycanilyticus
CGTATAAATCTGAAACGTATAAATTTAAAACCTGTGAATTTAAAATATATGAGAAGTTTTCTTTGAAAAATATATCCCCTATGCCTACGCCCCTGTGTTGTTTTCGAACCGTGAGTCGTCATGTCTCTCTACTTGGCACGCTACTGGCTGTCACTAGCCTCACTATGCCAAGCGCGCAAGCGATTAGTTTAAGCGAGATTTTTGGCGGCAGTGACAATCCCAGCTTGACCGCCAAAGACAATCCGCTACCGGTGCATGAGGCTTTTAAAGTCTACACGGAGCAAAAAGGGCAAGTAGTGACCATTCATGTGGATGTCAAAGCAGGCTATTATGCGTATCGGGATAAATTAACCTTACAATTGCCTGACGGGGTAACAGCGACGCCGCTACAATTTAGTGCAGCACCGACCTATGTGG
>NZ_JAMBNP010000062.1 GCF_023715145.1 Paenibacillus glycanilyticus
ATCTACACTAGAGAGTGCGAGGTTCAAATGAAAACCGCCTATCCGACCTATGATGCCCGCTGGGGCGCCGTGACCGAGCGCGATCCGCATGCGGACGGCGCGTTCTTCTATGGTGTCCGCACGACCGGCGTGTTTTGCCGCCCGACCTGCGCGTCGCGGCAGCCACGCCGCGAGAACGTGTCCTTTTTCACCGATCCGGCGGCCGCGCGCGCGGCCGGCTTCCGGCCCTGCAAGCGCTGCCAGCCGGAAGGGCTGCCGCGCGAACTGGACATCGTCAATCGCGCATGCGCGGTGCTCGACGCGCAGGCCGAGCGGCTCACGCTGCAGCAGTTGAGCGACGCCGTGCACGTGAGCCCGTTCCACCTGCAGCGGCTTTTCAAGCGCGTGGTCGGCGTGTCGCCGCGGCAGTACCAGGC
>NZ_JAMBNP010000063.1 GCF_023715145.1 Paenibacillus glycanilyticus
CCCCATAAGTGAAGTACAGACGCGCACTGGTCAGCGCTCGTTGCTCTTCTACGTCGATCTGTTTGAGGCGGGCTTCGATGAGTTCACGTCGGGCGGCAACCACCGCGTTTAAATCGCCCTTGCCTGCACGGTAACTGGCCATGCTGAGCTCGACCTTTTCCTTGGCCAGCGGCACCAGGCTGTCCTGATTTCTGCGCACGGCACGATCCAGACGCTCATAGTCAGCCAGTTCATTTTCCAGCTGCTGGGTATGCTCGCGTGACAGCGCTTCGCGCTCGGCCTCCAATTGGTTGAGTTCAGCCTGCTTGGCCGCAATCCTAGGGTTTTGGCGAGAGTCGAGAAATAGCGGTAAATCCCAGGAAAGTTGAACGCTGACCATGTCGCCGAACTGACGGTCACGATGCTGATAAT
>NZ_JAMBNP010000064.1 GCF_023715145.1 Paenibacillus glycanilyticus
TTGATAAACCATTTAAATAAAAGCGATACTCAGTCGCACTTGCAGTGATTTCTTCATCACGAATCACTACTTTACCTTCTTCAGCGAACGGGTTCACATGAATACCAAATACTGCTTCGATAGGGTACTTTTCAAAGGCGCCTGCTCTAATTAAGCGATTAGCACCACCACCAGTTTCTTCAGCAGGCTGAAAGATAAACACAACATTGTGGGGAAGTTCACCTTTATCCGCCATCGCTTTGCAACGTTTTACAAATAACATTAATGCTGTTGTATGACCATCATGACCACATGCATGCATCACATTGTCCGTTTTACTTCGATAGTCGATATCATTTTCCTCAAATATTGGTAAAGCATCGATATCAGCACGAAATGCTATCGTATGATTACTTTGACCTTCTAAATAC
>NZ_JAMBNP010000065.1 GCF_023715145.1 Paenibacillus glycanilyticus
GTCTTTATCGTGCTGAACGTTACCAAAGTTAAAATAGTCCGGGCTATATTTAATTTTGCGCACGCTGGTGGCCGTCACTTCATTGATGGTGACCGGCGTGTCGAAGTACATACCCTGATGGTAAAATTCAAGCTTGAATGGGGTTTTCTGGTTATTCCAGTAAGCTTTATCGTGATTAAACTGAATTTGCTGGTAATCCGCGTATTTCATGTCGCGGAAAGCGGAGGGCAGGTTACTCTTCGGCGCTTCATAGCCTTTCCCGGCTAACGTTTTGGCCTCTTTTGCAACGTCATCAATGCTAAATGCCCATGCAGATGAAGTACACAGGGACAACATTACGGCTGCGCTTAACCAACGCATTTTCATCATCTGTGGTTTATGTTTCATATAAGTAAGCACTTCCCCCTTTG
>NZ_JAMBNP010000066.1 GCF_023715145.1 Paenibacillus glycanilyticus
GTCACGGGCTCGTCCGTGAAGTGGCTGGCGGTGCGGGCCGTGGTGAACAGGCGGTCGGCGTCCTCGGTGGTGATGTCGAGGGCGAGCTGCTCGAGGGCGGGAGTGCTCATGGGTGTCCTTCCACGCAGGGGCGCGCGGGCGGCGTCGTACCGCCCGGCGAAATCGTTTCTGGGGAAAGCATACCGTTGATGCTCTCCGGCGCGGTCCGAATGTCGGGGACGTCACGCCAGGGATGTACCTTGTCCGGGTGACTTCTGCGTTCCTTCCCGGGCTGGTGACCGGCCTGGCCCTGATCGTGGCCATCGGCGCCCAGAACGCCTTCGTGCTGCGGCAGGGCATCCGCCGCGAGCACGTGGGCGTGGTGGTGGCCATCTGCATCGTCTCGGACATCTTCCTCATCGGGC
>NZ_JAMBNP010000067.1 GCF_023715145.1 Paenibacillus glycanilyticus
AGCATCTCCGCGCCCGGCGTTGAGCGGTCCGACGCTCGTCCGGCTGCTCGCGCGCCTGGCCGATGCCGACGTCGCGGAATCCCGGCAACCGCTGTCCGACCGGCTGAGCCAGTGGCTCGGCTGGACCGACGCGATCACGCTGTCGTCCGCGCTGAATGCGAGCCCGCCGGGCGTCGCGGCCGGCGTGCGCGGCTACGACGCGGAGCGCGACTGCGCGCGCGTGCGCCACGACCTCGCGCAGGCGATCATGGCCGCCAACCGGCCGCGCACGCGGCGCCGGCCGGGCGACCTGCCGCCGCCGGCGGCCGATACGGCGGATTTCGCGGACTTCCGCCAGCGTTATCTGACCCTGCAGCAGGACATGGAAACGGCGATCGGCCAGTTGCGCGGCCGCCTGCGAGT
>NZ_JAMBNP010000068.1 GCF_023715145.1 Paenibacillus glycanilyticus
TGCCAGGTCATCTTCAGGCAGGGTGATAAACAGCCCATTGGTCGGTTCAATACAGTGGCGGGCGATGCGGCGCAGGATGCGGTTCTCACTGATGCATTCGCGGGCGGATTCGTTGTCGGTCACCGCGTAGCGGGCGCCGCTGTGCAGCAGTCCATGATTCCGGCCGGTCGCCCCGGTGGCGATATCATGGCGCTCAATGAGCAGCGTTCGTAATCCGCGCCGGGCGCAGTCGCGGGCGATACCGGCGCCGGTTGCTCCGCCGCCGATGATAATGACCTCGCTATCAAGACGTCCCGTCATCTTCAGCTCCTCTGCTTTCGTTTAACACCATTTAGCCACAATTAGTAAGGTTATTGTTTGATTTCGAGCATATTCGCGCGTTATTTGAGCGTGTTATGTGAT
>NZ_JAMBNP010000069.1 GCF_023715145.1 Paenibacillus glycanilyticus
GACAGCCGTCACCCTTGCGCTGGGTGCGCTGCTGGCCCTGCTCCTGGGATCCGGTGTCGCGAACGATGTGGACTGGGTCCGCCGACTCGGCCACGTCGCCATCCTGGCCGGGCTCGTCTGGGCCCTGGGGACGGGTCGGGTCTCCCTCAGGTCGTCCGCCCTCGGTCTTGCGGCCGGCCTGGTTGTGGTCGCCGGACTGGCATTCGCGGGCGTGGGTGGCGACGCGTACTCGGGCCGGCTCACCGGCTACCTCGGCGACCCCAACGCCGGTGCCTACTTCCTGATCACGCTGGGAGTCCTGGCCGTCTTCTTCAGCGGTGGCGGCTGGGGCGTCCGCGCCGCGCTGGCTGCGCCGATCGTCCTGGCCATGGTGCTCACCTACTCCCGCACCGG
>NZ_JAMBNP010000006.1 GCF_023715145.1 Paenibacillus glycanilyticus
ATCGTGATGATTCATTACTTCGTAAGCATTAACTTTAATGAATTATCACCACAATGGCCCGTTTGTACGGGCAATCGTGATGATTCATTACTTCGTAAGCATTAACTTTAATGAATTATCACCACAACAGCCCGTTTGTACGGGCAATCGTGATGATTCATTACTTCGTAAGCATTAACTTAATGAATTATCATCACAATAGCCCGTTATACGGGCTATTGTGATGATTCATTACGTACGACCCTATTTCACCGATCCGGTCATTCCCGCCACAAAATGCTTTTGCATCAGGAAGAACACAATGGCCGTTGGAAGCGTCGCGATAAGAATAACAAGCATGTTCACGCCGTAGTCCGGCGAGTAGCTGGAGCCCAGATTCGAGATTAGAAGCGGAACCGTCCGTTTCTCGGGCGATTGCAGCACAACGAGCGGCCACAGATAGTTATTCCAGCTGGACATAAACGTAATAATAGCGGCTGCCGCATACGAGGTTTTCATCGTTGGCACATAGATGCGGAAGAATACGCCCATTTCGTTTAATCCATCTATTCGACCTGCTTCAAGCATTTCCTTCGGAAACATCTTCGTGCTTTGACGGAAAAAGAAAATCAAGAACGCAGTTGTCACCGACGGCAGTACGACCGCTGTCATCGTATTAATGCCGATAGCAGGTATATTCTGTGTAATTGTACCAAACATCCGGTATAGTGGCACCATTAAAGCCGCAAATGGAATCATCATCGACAGCAATAGAATATTGAACACAACATCCTTCGCCTTGCTGCGGAAAATTTCAAAGCCGTAACCGGCCAAAGAAGCAATTAGCAGAGCAAGAATCGTTGTCGAGATCGAAATTTTGGCCGAGTTGAGGAGTGCCGGTCCAAGATCAATTTGGTCGATAATCTTAGACCAGTTAGCACCTAGACTAGCGCCAGGCATCAATGTGCCTTTTGTAACGTCAACCGATTTATTGGTCGAGCTTATAATCATCCAGATAAATGGGAAGATCGAGACAATGGCCGCGATGCTTAGGAATACATAGGTGAATATCCGTTTAGCCATTTTTATCACCTGCCAGTTTAAACTGAAGTATCGAGAAGATTACAATAAGAATAACAACGGCATACGAGACAGTCGCGGCATAACCGAAATCAGGCGTATATTTGAACGACAGATTATAAATATATTGGGACAGCGTTGTAGTTGAGTTGCCTGGCCCGCCCTTCGTAATATTCATAACCTCATCGAACAGCTGCAGCGTACCGATTGTGGAAGTGATCGAAGTAAACAAAATAATCGGTTTAAGCAGCGGGATTGTAATCTGGCTGAATTGACGGAATGCAGACGCCCCATCTATCCGTGCTGCTTCATAAATGGAGTTATCGATATTTTGTAGGGCAGACAGATAGAAAATCATATTATATCCGGTCCAACGCCAAGTGATGGCAATAATAATCGTAATTTTAGCCCAGAATGGGTCGGTAATCCATTGAATTGGTGCATCAATAAGATGCATTTTGGTAAGCATTGCATTAATTAAGCCGTCAGCGCCAAACAAATATTTAAAAATAACCGAGTAAGCGACAAGCGATGTTACAGCCGGCAGGAAGATCGCCGTACGGAAAAATCCTTTAAATTTCAGTTTGCTGTCATTCAGCAATACCGAGATAAACATGGCAAGCACAATCATGATCGGCACTTGAATAATCAAGAAAATAAACGTATTTTTCAGTGCTGCAATAAATGTCTGGTCTTTAAATAGTCTTGCATAGTTGTCTCCGCCAACATAATGCAAGTTCGTGCCTATTCCGGTTTGGAACGACAGCATCAGTGCCTTAATCATGGGGTAGAAATAAAAGGCGCAGATCATAATAACAGCTATCGCAATAAACGACCAGCCGATCACGCTGGTTCTCGCATTAATATTCAAGTTGTTTGTTTTCACTTTACTCACAGCGTCAGCCAGCTCCTTCCTATCCTGAGCGATCTTATATAACGACATTGGAGCACATCCCCACAGGGCAAGCCCTTAACAACATAGCAGCTTGATCGCAGAGACGTGCTCCCAGGTCATTTTTTCTCTATTTTACTTGTGCGTCAGCTTGAGATTGAGCATCCTTCAATACACTGTCAATCGATTTGCCGTTCAGGTAATCCTGCATTTTAACAACCAGAATGTCTTCGATTGCATAAGTGTTCATACCGTAGTTCACGCTAGGAATTTCATTGGTCCATTTTGCAAAGTCTTGTACGATTTTTTGGCCGCCGAAGAATTCGCTGGTAGCCATATACGCTTCACCGGATGTAGCTGGTTTGTAAGTACCGATAGCGCCCACTTCAGTAACCAATTTTTGGTACAGATCAACATCAGAACCCAAAGTTGCTTTCAGGAACTCAGCTGCTGCTTCTTTACCTGGAACGTTCAGAACGTACCACGAGCTGCCGCCGAGGTTTGTTGCATGTACAGAGTTAGGCGTTTTTGCAAGCTTAGGAATTGGAGCAATTGCCCATTTGCCGGATTGCGAAGCCTCAGCCGTAATGGAAGGCGTGAACCAGTTACCTGTTGGAACCGATGCAACATCACCAGTATTGAAGTAGGATACATATTGACTCCAATCAGAGTTAGGCTTAACGATGTTAGCATCCATCATGTTTTTGTAGACTTCGAATGCTTCTTTCATAGCTGCGTTGTTTGCAATGTTAGGCGTTTTACCGTCTTCATTCATGTACCACGAACCAGCGGATTGAATCATCATACGGATAATGCCAAGGTCGTTAGGATCAAGGGAGATCCAATCTTTACCTGTAGCTTCTTTTACTTTCTTGCCGATCTCGATGTATTGATCCCAAGTGATGTCTTGAAGATCATCCATTGTGTAACCAGCTTTCTCCAGGTAGTCCGTTCTTACATACAGACCTGTAACACCGGAGTCGAACGGAACGCCGTAATATTTGCCGTCAACGCTTGTAGGTCCAAGCTTGTAATCAGCAAAGTCCGTTGATTTAATTACGCTGCTCAGATCATAGAACATATCTGGGTAAGCTTGCAGGAAGCTTTGTGCGCGGTAATCCTCGATAAGTACGATGTTCGGCAGACCTTTAGTCGTACCAGAGCTCATGCCTGTATTCAGCTTTTGAACGATATCGTTCTGAGCGTTCTCTACAATATCAACTGTCAAGTCTTTATTTGTTGCAGCATAAGCTTCTTTAGCCAGGTTCATCGCTTTAATGTTAAAGTTAGGATCCCAAGCCCAAACGGTAATTTTGCTTGCCTTGTCTCCACCGCCGTTAGCTCCGCTGTCTGTGCCGTTATTTGTATTGTTGCCCGTGTTGGAACCACAAGCCGACAACGTTACTGCGCTAAGTGCAAGTACTGTGATAAGTTTCTTCACTTCAAGACCTCCGTATCTGTATGTGTGTTGTAAGCGTTTTCCGTCTTACGAGTTTAATGATAGCACTCCCCCTATCCCCCTCGTTAGAACGATCTTTACAACGAATTGTCATATTATTATGAGTTGCCCCCAAGTGGTCTATTCGTACTAGGACAATCTTTAGAAATTAGGATCATTATTAGGTTGCAACAGCGGAATCCTGATTTTTACACGTGTACCCTCCCGAATTTCACTCGTAATCGTTACGCCGTATTCTTCCCCAAACAACAATTTAATACGGTCATTTACATTGCGGACACCAATGCCACTGAATAATTGACGTTTGCTCACCTGTTTCGGAATTCCGCCGTTAATATTCATGCCATCACCATTATCGACAACCTCACAGACAAGCGACGACCCCTCTTGAGCGACCATAATGTAAATATAACCTTCCGATTTCTCATTAAAGGCATGGAAGAACGCGTTCTCGATAAAAGGCTGAATCATCAGCTTCGGAATCCGGTAATCCAGACAATCCGGCGCAATGAAATAGCTCACCCTGATCCGCTCTCCATATCGAACTTGATTAATGAATACGTAGTTCTTCATATTATCCAGCTCCTGCTGGACGGTAATCATTTCGCTCACGTTGCCGATAGCATTCTGAAGCAAGGAGATCAGCGCATTAATCGTCTCGGCCGCTTTTTCTTTATTGCCCTGCTGTACCATGAATTTAACCGATGCGAGCGTATTGTATAGAAAATGCGGATTAATCTGCTGCTGAAGCGCTTCCAGCTCAGCATTACGCTGCTGCTTCTGCGTCTCCACAAGCTTGCTGACATAATCATTGAGCTCGTCGATCATTGCGTTAAAGGCAATGCCAAGCTGCCTGGTTTCGTAGCTGCCGTCCACCTTCACATGACGGTCAAACTCGTACTTGGAGATCGTGGAAATCTGCTTCACGAGGCGGGTCAACGATCTGGTCATGCTTCTTGAGATCAAGAACACTATAATGACGGCAACGGCTATAATCGCCATTACCAGCAAGGCAATCTGCTTCGTATCCGTCAGTTGACCAAGGATCTGCTTCTTATCAATGACATTCACCATATACAGATCTAATCCGGCAATATGCTCCGATAAGAGAAGATGGTCTTTGCCCATAATATCGGCGTTCTTGTAATCCAGGCTCTTCTCATCTATCTCCACCGCATACTGAAGAAGATCGGGAGAACGCTGTCCGATCCAGTCATTACGGTTGGAGGACACAATCGTTCCTCGTTTATCCATAACCGCTACATCATTCCCAAGACTCGTGTTGCTGTCATAGAACCTGGCAAAATAAGACTCGCGCACGGCAAAATACACCATCCCGTATACCGCGCCGCTTCGGTCAACGAGAGCCTTGGATGCAATGATTGTAGGCTCAATACCCGGAGTTCCGGATGTCTCGGCATCATCATAGGAATACATTAACTTGCGTGGTTCGGCGAGCGAGCGTTTTGTTATGGGGTGGTTCACAAGAGCATCATCGGGTACCGGCCAGTAGGAGCGGTCTGTCGAATAACGCCGGCCATTAATACCCGCAACCGTAATACCTACCTCATAAGCGTCCACGCTGGAGCGGATCCGGTTCATCTGCTGCCCCATTTGAAAATAGCTTCTAACCAAAGTGCTCGAGTCACCGCTGCCCTCTGTCAGGAACTGCTTAATCGTACCGCTCTGGGCAATTTTGTTAGATGTCAGGACAATCGAGTAATTAAAGGAGTCCATGCCGCTTCTGATCTGCGTAATAATTTTGGAATTCGTAATGCTGAAGGTTTCCATAAAAACGCGACCGGACACGTTCATCGTTGTCCAGGTCGCGGTAATGGAGACGGCCACGATGCTCACCACCATAATGATGAACATTTTCACGAACAGGCCGTTATATTTGAATCGGTCGAGTACATTTCTCAAGGCCATCACTCACTCATCTTAAGGATTGTTGCCGGTAGCGGCTTGGCGATAAGCCGGTATGCTTCTTGAATACTTTGCAGAAATAGCTATGATCCGAATAGCCAACCATCCCGCTGATCTCCGAGATCGAGGCCTCGCCTGCGCGCAGCAGCTCCGAAGCCTTCTCCAGCCTCACCCTGTGCAGGTAATCAACAAAGCCCTCGTTATGATGCGTAGAGAAATAGCTCGATAGATAAGACGGGTTGAAGTGAAAATGCTTTGCCATCTCCGTCAAATTCAGAGATTCCGCATAGTGCTCATGAATATAATCGAGCAGCCGCTTCATGTTGGCATTGCCGGATTGCTCGGCTTTCTCGGCGATGCAAAGCTTCGCCTCCCCGATAAACTCCGCGAGCAGCTCTGCTGCCGTATTCGCATTCCGGGATTCTTCGATTGCTTTGAAATAATAGTATTTCTTCGTCTCCAGCTGCTGCGTGCTATAGTTCATATTGCCCAGAAGCACCGTAATATTAAAAATGACGTTGCTCAGGAAGGACTTGAACTCGAATACATCCGTCGTATAGTTCGTCTTGAATAATTCCAAATGATCGTGCAAATATTCAAACGCCGTATCAAACCGCTCGCGCTTGAAGGACTCCGTAAAGCTGTTTAGGTTAAAAGACTCCGCAGCCTGCACGGATTCCGGAAACTCATGGAACAATAACAGATGCTTGTCCGGGAAATAAAACGCGTAATCCATCATTTTCAGCAGACTGGTCTTATGCGCTTGCTCCAGCTCCGCAATCGCCGAGAAAGGCTCGCTCACCACAACAGCCACTTCCTGCTTCAATTGATCGATAGAGCTGGCCATCGTTCTTCCCCAATAAGGAAGCAGACTCAGCATCGTATAGTCCAGATTGAGGAGCAGCATAATCATTGGCGCTTCCGCTTTCAGAACATGGTAGACCAGCTGATCGGCGTGCAAGGCCTGCTTGCCTAGTTCATCCAGCATCGTCTGCCGAATGGCATTCACCTGCTCCTTCGCGATCTCTCTTCCGCGCAGATCAACGCCAAGAAGGCAGAAGGCGCTATGCGGAAAATGATCCGCCAGCTCCGCTTCGACCTGCTTGTCATCTATTTCGTAGCCGGATATCAGCTTCTCCAATACCGAATCGATGGTTGGTCCTTGAATCGTGGACGATACGTCACCTTGCAAGGACGGGATTTTATCGGCGACAGCCTTGAGCACGTTCAGCATATGGCCGGTGTCGAGCTTCGGCTTTAATATATAGTCCCGCACGCCGCTTTGAAAAGTGGAGCGCACGTAATCGAAATCTCCAAAGCTGCTAAGGACAATCACTTCAATATCCGGATATTTCAGCTTGATTTGCCGGGTCAGCTCTTCGCCGTCCATGATTGGCATGACAAGATCCGTCAGCACAATATGAGGCTGCGTCACCGCGATAAGCTCAAGCGCTTCTTTCCCGTTGGAGGCTTCCCCTACGATCTGAAAGCCTTCCTGCTCCCAATTCATGTAGTGCTTGATGCCTTGCCGGATCAGGGCCTCGTCGTCGACGATAAGCAGCTTGCAGTAGTTTGACATGATTTCCCCTCCTGCACTTACATATGTAAAGTACATTATAACCGATAAAGCGAGCCGATTTCTCCCCATTATAAAGGAGCTGTCCATGTAAGATTTTGGCGAATTATTTGGAAGTTTGCTAGAATCGGGCAACTTTTGCTTCACATATCCGGGGAGGACTTGAATATATTGAATAACAAACCCAAAAAAACTGTGCAAGGAGGTGCTCCGAAAATGGGTTCAGCAGAAGATAGACTGTTTGTTGTATCTCAGGAGGACTGGTCGCTGCATCGCAAAGGCTACCAGGATCAAGCCAGGCACCAGCAAAAGGTGCGGGAAGCCATAAAACAAAACTTACCCGACCTCGTGTCTGAAGAAAGCATTGTCATGTCTGACGGCAAGCAAGTAATCAAAGTGCCGATTCGGAGCCTTGACGAATTCCGATTTGTGTATAACTACAATAAAAATAAACATGTAGGTCAAGGAGACGGTGACAGCCAGGTCGGCGACGTGCTCGGCGTCGATCCGCAAGCAGCCAAGGGCCCCGGCAAAGGCGAAGGTGCCGGCGATCAGCCCGGCGAGGATGTCATTGAAGCGGAGATCAGCTTAGCTGAGCTGGAGACCATGCTGTTCGAAGAGCTGGAGCTGCCTTTCCTTCGCCAGAAGGATAAAGACCAGCTTGAGACGAAAGAAATCCGGTTCAACGATATTCGGAAAAAAGGAATCATGTCGAACATCGACAAGAAGCGGACGATCATGGAAAACCTGCGGCGCAACGCCACATCAGGCACGCCGGGCATCCACGGCATCACGCCGGATGACCTGCGCTACAAAACCTGGGAAGAGATTGTGCGACCGCAGTCCAATGCCGTTATTCTCGCCATGATGGATACGTCGGGCTCGATGGGCTCCTTCGAGAAATACGTAGCGCGCTCCTTCTTCTTCTGGATGACCCGCTTCCTGCGGCATCAATACGAGAAAGTCGAAATCGTATTCATTGCCCACCACACCGAAGCGAAGGAAGTTACCGAGGAAGAATTCTTCACCCGCGGCGAAAGCGGCGGCACGATCTGCTCCTCCGCCTATATTAAGGCGCTTGAGATTATCGACAGCAGGTTCTCGCCAAGCATGTACAACATTTACCCGTTCCACTTCTCCGACGGAGATAACCTGACCAGCGACAACGAGCGCTGCGTCAAGCTGATCGGCGAGCTGCTCAAGCGCTCCAACCTGTTCGGCTACGGCGAAGTGAACCAGTACAACCGCTCGAGTACGCTCATGTCCGCATATAAGCATATTAATATGCAGCACTTCATGTACTACGTCATTCGCGAGAAAGGCGAAGTGTATAACGCTCTGAAATCGTTCTTCCGCAAGCGGGAAGGCGTTGTGGGGTAAATAAGAAAAGGGGCTATCCCAAAAGTCATTAAATTGACCTTGGGATAGCCCCTTTATGCTTCTCCTTGCTCAAGCGAGGTAGAGCTTCATTGGATTTCGCACAGCATGATAGAACGTTTTTCTCTGGTAGCTTGATCTACGTTGGATTTTCTGCAGGATAATCAGCGTATTTAGAGGATAGCGGCTTTATTCTGCACCCTTATATTGGAGTGAATCCAACATAGCCTCCAACAACTTCCTTGAACCCTGATTTCATTGGAGGAATTCCAACGCACCATGGATCGGTATTGAATTGAGCCATTTGGAACAGCTCGTTTATTTTCATAAACTTCCCCATGGATTGACTCTACTTACTGAATTCTCTTATCCTTTCATCTGTTCTTTGTTCCATCTCCTATTGCCGACTGCTCTAAAAGATAAGTAATCTGCTCCTCTATTATCTTGCTTTTTTCATCAAGTAACCTGTTACATTTATGGATTTGGTCACACATTTCTCGATTACAATAAAAAAGGATTCCAGGTAGGCTAACCTACCTGGAATCCCTATTCTATTTTATCGAGCTTGAGCCGTGCGCGCTGATAGTTTGCTACACTTCTGCTTGGTAGAGGGCGATGTTGTCAAAGTACCCTTTGCCGCCCGTGGCGGTCGCGCCGAGCTTTAACATCAGCTGCACGCTTCCGGTAACATTCGCGTCGCTAGGGCCGGAAGACACCAAAACGTTGTCCAGATAGAGCGCAAAGTTCCATTTCGTGCCGTTGTGGGTAAAATCCACTTTGAAATGATGCCACGCATCCTTGGTATAGTAAGCATTGCCCCAAGTGTTCCACGAACGCAGATTTAAATCACTGCCTTGCGCGGGTCCGTCGCTGTCATAAAATCTCGAGCTCCACCCGAGATAGAGAGCGTTTCCGGTCGTAACGCCGCTGCCCATAAAGTCATATTCCAATCTGTAGCTGACGTTCGGCTCAAGCGTAACCGCCGGGAACTGATACATACTATTTCCGTCAGTCTGGGTGATCTCAAGCGCCTTCCCGCCCACTTCGCCCGGAGCGGAGACAATCGCGCTGCCGGTGCCGGCCCATCCGATAACCTCACTCGGAGCGCTGCGCGAGTCGAAATTTTCCTCTAGCAGGACGTTATATGGGGTCTCCGGCTTTTTGCCTTGGTAGAGCTCGACGTTGTCGAAGTAGTTGTTTCCGCCGGCCCCGCCAACCTTCAACATCAGTTGCTGGGTGAGAGAAACCGCGCCGTTTACATCGTTTTCATCTACGAGCACGCCATCGAGGAAGAGTCTAACGCTCCACTTCGCGCCGCTATGCTTGAACTCCGCTTTGAAATGATGCCACTCGTCTTTCGTATACGACTTAGCGACCCAGCTCTGCCACATGCGCAGATTCAGCTTGCTCGCATCGCTTCCGCCGTCGCTGTCATAAAATCTCTCGCTCCAGCCGAGATAGAGAGCGTTCCCGGTGCTCGTGCCGCTGCCCATAAAATCATATTCCAAGGTGTAGTCGATCCCAGGCTCAAACGCGATCGCGGGGAATTGATATAAGCTATTGCCGTCAGTTTGAGTAATCCCAAGCGCCTTCCCGCCCACTCCGCCCGGAGCGGTGACAATCGCGCTGCCGGTGCCGGCCCATCCAACAACCTCGCTCGGAGCGCTGCGCGAGTCGTAGTTTTCTTCGTACAGGACCGCGTATTGAACTTCAAGCTCCTCGAACTCTGCCGTTACGACGACGTCCTCGCTCGGCATGAGGTATACATGGCTGCCGCTGGCCAGCGTCTGCTCCACGCCATTGATCTTGAGCCAGGACAGTGTATAGCCGTCGTCCGGGGTGATGGTCAGGTTAACCGTTTCGCCTTCGGCAGCAGTTGCCTTGTCCGCGGTGACCGAACCTCCGGTGATCTCACCGGGTACCGTAAAGCTGTGTGGCGTCGTCTCGCCCTCCTGCTGACCCTTATAAAGGAAGAAGTTATCAAAGTACGCTTTGCCGCCATTATCACTCAGATAGCCGTTCTTCAGCTTCACCGTCTGGTTCCCGATAGCAGTAGCGCTAGCGACAGGGCCGTTAGCCATAAGGATATTGTCGATGTAGAGCGTAAACGACCATTTCACGCCGTCATGCCTGAACTGCAATTTGAAATGGTGCCACTGGTTTTGGCTATAGGCCTTCGCGCTCCAAGTGCTGGCCGACCGCACATTCATCATGCCGTCCACCGGAGCGTCGCCGTCGAATAGCCGCTCACTGTCGTTCAAATAAAAACTTGTTCCGTCGATGCCGCCGTCACCCTTAAAGTCATATTCAAGGGTATAGTCGATGCCCGGCTCAAAGCTGATCCCAGGGAGTTGATACAGGTTATTGCCGGCACCCTGCGTAATTTCTACCGCCTTATTACCCTCGTCACCCTCCGGACGGTCAACAATCGCTGCTCTATCGCCGGCCCATGCTCCTCCGCCGACACTATTACTGTCGTCAAAGTTCTCGTCGTACAACACAGCGTATCCGTCGCCCGGCTCTATCTCGGCGAACGAAGCCGTCACGGTGACGTCCTCGCCCGGCATGGCAAACAGGTACTTGTTATCGCCGAGACCGGACAGTCCTGCAGCGCTGCCGTTGACCTTGAGCGAGCCGCTCTGCATTTTGTATTCGGGATTTGGAGCAACAGCGAGGGTGACCAGCTCGCCCTCTATCGCCTGAGCTTTATTAGCTGTAACGTTTCCGTTCTCCAGCTGGCCGATCGTAATATTGTGCGCCGCCGGCTCCGGTGTAGAAGCCTTTACAATGACGAACACCGGCTTCTCCGTAACTCTTACGGTCACCTTTCCGTCAATGAGTTGAGACTTTATAGAGGTGGCGGAACCGGTATCGCTCTTGTCAACCAGCTCGACTAGCGTTACGTCCTCGATATCCGCCTGAGGAATATCGGAAAGATCAAGCTCGTAATCCACATCGTTGCCGTCAACATCGCCCTTGGAGGTTCCAAGCCAGAGCGCGTAGCCCTTGCCGTTATTTTTGTCTTGCTCGTCTTTCCCAACATTAGCGTCCTCGAAGCCGAACCGAAGAACGTTCAGCGCGTTCTCGGGCGTAGTATTGTTATTGGTAAAGGCGTTGCCCGACGTGTCCCACGCTTCTACTTTTTTGGTATAGGCGGGAGTCTCCACTTCCTTCTCGAAGCGCATATCGCCTAGCCAGTTGCGCATGGCCGTGACATAGTACCAGGAAGGTTTCTTAGCGTTTGGACCCTCGCCTAACACTTCTTGGGTATCCAGATACCCGCTGGTATTGAATTTGCCGGCGGTACCCGTTCCTGAACCGCGCAGCATGAACTGCTGGGCACGATCCACGCCCCAGGACGCCAGGAGCAGAAATTCCCTCACGATCCAGCGGCCTTGAATTTCAAAACCGCCGATTACGTTTTGCAGGGTTGCCGGATTGTCCTTTCCAGGGAAGCTCGGATAAAGCTCCGGATTTAATTCGAGCTCCGCGTTGACGCCGGGATAATAATCCTGATTCGCTTTGGCGGTGGTCGCCGTGCCTTGGGCGCTGTCCCAGCCCAGCTCGGATATCCACACCTCGGCGTTTGGATAATACAACGCGCGAAGATTCATGACCCAATTCATGCCGTACTCAAGGGGAACGTCTTGGCTCCACGTCTGCTTGGTCCACTGGTCCTCCTCTGGCGCGACGCCGCCTATCGACCTGCCGTTCGCGACGTCTTTGGAGTCGGGGGTGTAGTGGTGCACATTCAGTATGTCTACCGGGAACTGCTCGAACCTGTACAAGAAGTTTTGCTGTTCCTCGGGATTTTCCTCTCCGAGCAGGGCTTCCTCTCTGGTGTAAGGCTTCAACTTCTCGGCATCATGCTTCCTATAGTACGAACCGCCTTCGAAGACGTAGTTAATATCCAGGTAATCGTCCTCGGTTCTGTAGGTCAGGAACCACTCTGTCATCTCTTCCAGGAACTTGAGATCGAGACCGCCTACGCCAGCTATGGACAGCTTGGCATTAGGGTCGGCGTTCTTGATGCCCACGCCGGAATAAGGCTTGCCGGTGGCTTTCTCGGTGTAGATGTAATTCCCGCTCCGGGAGTTAACATCGATGTCCGTATCGTGTATCCACGACTTCATCGAGTTCATGTGGCCGTCGTAGTCCGCGCTGGTCATGGCCGCGAACTCATAGCCGTTCACTCCCTTGAGGTTCAATTCGTTGCCGTTCTCATAAGTCTCGATCAGGTTCAACCCGATTTCCTTGGAGGTGCCGGGGGCAACGTGCACCAGATCGGGATCGATGGTGCCGCCCTCCTCCGTGCTCTTTGCGCTTCCGTATCTAGCTACATGCTGCCATAGGCTCATGGCATGGCCCAGATAGGAATCGGGGTTCTCTCTGTCCCCATCACCCTGGTAATTGGGAATGCTGAACGCGGGATCCTTTCTTTCGGCATCTCCGACATGCAGATTCTGCACGTCCAGATATACTTCCGCACCGGCGGCTTTCATGTTCCTGTAGTAAGCGTCAAATGCGCCCCAGGTGTTGACGAACGCCACCAGCGGCCTATCCGGATCGTCGATCATGCGCGGATCGTTGTCGCCGGCGTCCAGATCGTTCCCGGCCATATATTCCGTCCAGGACCAAGTGTGGTATTCTCTCGTCGTTCCGCTGACAGGGACGACGCTGCCATTAAGATCAGGATCATTAAAGAAGCTGTTTGTGCCGACAAACGTACCGAAGTCCGTATCGGATTCAGGTACTGTCTGTGGTTCTTTGTTCCAATCTATTGGTACGATTTCCCTTTTGCCGGTATCCGCGATCAGCGGTTCCAGCGGAAGGCCGAGAATAACAAACTCGGATAGGTTGACGTCGCGGTCGACTGTAATGATATCGTCCGCGAAATTAACATATTTGTACGTCCCGCCGCTCAGCTTTTCGATTTTGATTTTCGAGGCGTTCTTAATCTCGTCGTAATTGTAGCCACCGCCGAAGCTGGCGGGGCTAGTAAGGTCCATTCGCACCCAGCTGTCGTCGTTGTTCATAGCGTGGGTGAACAGCTGCACATAATGGCCGTCCACATAAGCGGACACCCTGACAGAACCGCCCGCGACCTGCCACTCACTGGTCTGGTCCGCTATGGCGTCTGATGTGGCCCCATACTTCGCGCCGTCAAAGAACCAGATCTCCTGAAGCGTATGCTTCTGATTGAGTGCGATCTCTAGCGTGCTGCTGCCGCCCTCGGCCGTTCTCCATACACTGTCATTTACCGGAAGCGCTTTCACTTCGTCGCTGAGTTTGGGCCAGTAGCCGTTCGGAGCTGCGGCGCTGATCTGGTCAAACGTCGTGAAGTCCTTGTAGTTCTCGTATCCGTCGAACAACAGGTAAGGCGATCCGTCGCTCTCAGCCTTGCCGTCGTTGCCCAGCCAAGACCTCTGCACCGCCGCCACCTTGCTGCGGGTGATGGGCTTGCCGAACATGACAAAGCTCGAAAGGTTTACGTCGGTGTCGAAGTTTCTGTATACGTCAGCGCCTTCCCACCAGTTGTATTTATCCTCGCTCACCTTTTCGATTTTGATTTTCGAGACTCTCTTGATCTCATCGTAGGTGAGACTGGTATGGCTGGCGAAATCGCTCAGATCCCTAAGGTCTACCTGCACCCAGCTATCATCGTTGTTCATATCATAGGAGAATAGCAGCTCATACCTCTCCTCGTCTTCCAAGTAGCCGTACACATTGATAGACCCGCCAATGACCTCCCACTTGCTGCCTACGCCTTCAGGATCGTTCGGAACGTCGGGAACGGGGTTATCCGGATCCGTAAAGTTCCAATAAGCCGAGGGGCGGTACGCTCCTCCGTCAAAGAACCATATCTCCTCAAGCTCATGCCGCTGTTTAAGATCAATTTCAAGGACTCTGTTCGTGTTCCATGCTCCTCCGGCTGCCGATCTCCATACCTTGTCGGTATTGCCGTTCGGGATTAACTTGTCCTCTTGGCTTAGGATAGGCCAGTAGCCGGACGGACTCGCCGCGCTGATCTGATCGAACGTGGTGAATTCCTTATAGGTCTCGTATCCGCTGAACAGCAGATACGGATTGCCGGGGGTCGTATCCTCGCCTTTCGTGCCCAGCCAGGATCTATCCACGTCAACAACCTCTTTGTCGCCTATGGTGACCCATCCGTCGTTGTCGCCTTCGACAGCGCTCGTCACATTAACGGTCAGTTGGCCGGACTGGGAAATTAGGTCGCCTTTTTTGTCCTGTGCTTTGCTTATAAGCGTGTATTCTCCCGGCTCGTTATAGGCGGTGTTAAAGGTAAAGGTTTGCGAATTGCCTTTTTTGATCTGTTTGATAGCCCAGATGTTCTCTCCCGCAACGATGCTGATATTGTTGTATGTACCCTTGCTGCCATTATTGGATGCGGTAACCATATAAGTTACCGTCTCACCCGGTTCCACGGATGTTTTATCCGCGTTCAGGGATACGTCGATCCCCGCCGCGGTGCCCGCAAAAGCCTGGACCGGGATGCTTGTCGACAAGATCATGATTACCGTAATCATAACTGCCAATAGCCTTCGTTTCATCATTTTCCCTCCTTATAAAAATAGTGAATCCAGGTGTGCCCTACAAAACGCCTTTTTCGGTGACCCCGCGGAAACAGACCGGGCTAACGATTCCGGGATAAGCGGGAACATGCTCAGCGAACACGAAAACACCCTTCCTTCCTATGAAAATGATGACTGGCCCGGTGCGTATAAAGTAACACATTCTATTGGCGGTATATATGGCATTTCATTGCCTTTCGTTTACTTTTTATGGCTTTACGGAAATATAGCGGGGAATCGCATCGACAAGCACGAATGATCCCAAAAAAAACGCGGCGACCGCTCTTCGGATGATTACCGAAACTCGATCGCCGCTTAATGAAATACTCTATTTTCTCTCGTCCGTTGTCACCGCGCATCCAATCCGGCGATTCTCAACTTCACGTCCGCGAGCTCGGTCAGATTGGATGCCGGGCTGTCCAGGTAGAAATAAGCGCAGCTCGACCAATCGTCCTCACGCTCGAAATTGCCGTAATCCGGAATGCTCTCCGGCTCGTCGGCGGCAAAGTCGATGATCCGCTCTCCTTCGCGCGCCGCCATCGCCCGTACGCCCGACTCCTTGAACTTGTCGCGCGTCTGCGGATCCCAGTAGCCGATCTGCTGCATCGTTACCTTGATATCGCGCTGGAAGTAGACCGGGTCGGGCACGTGATAGCGGTAGAAGCAGAATGCCATGCTCGTCTTGTCGGCTACATGGCAGCCTTGATACAGGTTGCTGAACGTCCCCTGCTCCCAGCCGGTGCCGATGTAATCTTCCGTTCCTGTGCTGCAAAGACTCGGGTAGTCATCGTCTCTATCCAGGTATATTTTGCATTAGCCTTCGCCCCACCAGGATAGGCCATACCGGGACGTATCGGGCTTAACGCCGATGTTCGTACCGAGGAAGCGGCCGCGGCCCTGCAGCTTCGGCAGTATCTCGTAATCCCGCCGCTGCGTCGTCGGATATTCCCGCCGAAAGTGCGCGTGGAAGTACAGAACGTCCGCCGCATGGCGGTCTCCCACCGTATAATCGACATCATAGAAAAACATTCGCAGCGCCTCGTCTCCTTCATTCGTCACCGCGATCTTCATCCCGGTACGGAACGGCATCGGAACGGCGCAGTTAAAGCTCCTGCCTTCCGGACTGCTGAACAACGCCGATTGGAACGGCGTGACGAGACCGAGACCTGTGCCAAAAAAATCGCCGAGAGGGGCGCTGACCGCCGCCTTCGCTGAACCGTCCCAATACATGTCGAGGCGGAGCGAACGCAGCATGCGCGGGCTTCTGTCGTTTATCGTAATCCAGATGCGCCGGACGATACCGCTGACCCCTTGCTCCTCGGCCAGCACGACCGTCTCCCCGGGAGCGATCGGCAGGAACGGCGAGCCTTTGCGGCCGCCTCCGGCGCGGGCTGCGGAACCTTTGGCACCCGTCCGGTTCTCGGGGCACGCCCAGCGCGTCTCCACCCCTTCGGGCATCGCGTACAGCGCATTTTCTCCATGCGCTCCGATTTCCGTTCCCATCCTATTTTGTATCATCTGACGGCTTCTCCTTTCGTTCATTGCCCCACAGCCGCGTGCCTCCGCCGAGCGCTTGCCGCCATTCGTGTCGCCAGAGATGAACGTCCGGAATCGTAATTTCCGGCATATTCTGCCGCTTCTCCTTCGCCGGGAACGCCGGGAAAGGCTTATGCGGCTCCGCCTGGTACCAGTACGAAACGGTGCTTAAATCAAGCGTCAGGTTATTGTCATGTCCATGCTCGATGCTCGCGCGAAGCGACTTGTCGAAGTAGACTGGCTCCTCCAGCATGAACCGGTAACAGTGCGTCCTGCCCATCCAGCCCAGCTTATCCGGCACGCGGGCATAGCCGAAATACGGATGCAAATAAACCTCGTTCGGGCACCAGGAGCTGTTGAAGAAATCCTCCGTCCCCGTACCTTGGAGCGATCCCGGCCAATCCTCGCCGTCGACGAGCCACATGTCATCGCCTTCGCCGTACCACATCGGGCCCGGATTTTCCACGAAATAGTTGACCCCGACGAAATGGCCTTTGCCTTCGATATCGGCGAACAAATAATTGTTCGCGTCGCTCGGATTTTTGCCTTCCGGCGCGAGGATGCTCCATTCATTCTCCCCGGCTTCCGGATGCACATCGGTCAGCTCGCGGTTCCACCAGGCATGGAAACGGCCCATCGAAGCCGGCATCTCGCGGTGCTCCTCATAGTCAATGTAGTAATAGAACGACCGGATCGGTTCATCGGACTCGTTCTGCAGCGTAATCCGCGCACCGCTGCCGAACGGCATCGGGAAATAGCAGTTCAGCGCTTTTCCCTTGGCAGGTGCCGCCGCCAGCGGCAGAGAGATGAAATTGTACTCTTCACCCCAGCCTTGGCCGAAGAAGTCGCCGAGAGGCGCCTCCACGCTTGGCTCCGTCTCTCCGTCCCAATACATGCGCAGTACGGCATTGCGGCGGATCATCTTGTCAAGCGTGTTGACCGTAATCCAAATATGCTTGATAATGCCCGCGCCGGGAATGTCCGCCAGCACGGCCGTCTCGCCCGCCGGAATCGTCACGTAATCCTGGTTGCCCCCCGTGCGGTCGTAGCTCGATACCCGTTTGGTGCGAATGCCGTCCTTGATCTTGTAAATATCGTTAAGCAGGCTCATCCAGTATCGCTCTCCCTTTACCTCGTTATTGTGTCCATCAGCAGGGTGCCCGGCGCTAGCCGCGCTCGACTCCGACTCGGTCCAGGAACGCCTCTCCGTAATGGGCGGCAAGCCTCATAAAACTTTCCGCCGCGGCGCCGTTTCCCCAATCATAAATCGCGAATTCGCCCATGTAATCGTCCGTGGCGCTCGTCCGGCCTCCGTGGCCGTAATTTTCCATCATGAATCCGTAGTCCGCTTCACCAAAAAAAGGCCATGTATGCTCCCAGCGCGCCTTCGCCGCCGGATTCTCCGGACAGTACATCAGCGCGAACGAGACGCGGAGTGCCGCGATTCCCCGCTCGACATACTCCTCGGCTCCCAGCTCCAGACCGTACCGGATAATCGTCTCGGCGAACAGGCTTTGGCGAGCGTCATTCCACTCTCCGTCTGCATTCATGACGCCGAAGCCGCCGACCGCCGGAACGAAAATATAGGGAGGCTGCCACGAAGCCTGCGTCATCAGCAGCTCGTCAAGGCAGCGACGGCCGAGCTGCAAATACGCGGGATCGCCGCTCGTTCCGTAGCTTTCGAGCAGCGCCTCCGCCGTCCAGAACATCGAGAAGTTGCACTGCTTATACATGTTGTTGCGCTCAACCTTACGGCCGATCCATTCGTCACGTCCGAACGGACTGCAGGAATAATAGGTTTCGAAATCCTCCCAGCGCCCGACGGGCACAACATGCTCAGCGACCGCGTCCATCGCCTGCAGCGCAGCAGCGCGATACGATTCATTGCCTGTAATTTGGTACAACTTCAGCAGGAATGTAACGGACATCGACGTCTCCGGGCTGTCGTCGAGTACGCCGCAAGGCTCGTACGTCTTCTCGTCGATCCAGCCGGGGAAGAAGCCACGCGCGTCCTGCAGCCGCAGCAGCGCGTCGCCGTACCGGACAGCGTATTCGAGCAATCGCCTGTCAGGCTCCAACTCTTCATGCCAACGAAGCATCTGCAGGGCAGTCCAGCTCATATCGAGCGCATGCAGAGGCGCATCCTTAACGACGTCGGTGAACGGATTGCGATTCGAATTGCCCCAGTAATGGGTCTGCCAGCCTTTGGATCGATTGATCTTCCGGCCGTTCTCATCCACGAACTCCATCTCCGCGGTGAGGACCGATGGGAAAAAGCCTCCGTTCTGCGGAGCCGCCAGCGCCAGCTCCTTCGTTTGCCGCGCGCGCTTGACATAATCCTCGTTGCCGGTGCGCTGGCCGAAGCGGAATAGCCCTTGCGCCGAGCGCAGCGAGCTGAACCATGCCTGGTTCCAGACGGAGCGGAGCTCCCGTTCGCTCGTCTCCCCCGGATAATTCGGACTTTGCGTTACATTAACGATGAAGACCGGCGCTCCTACTTTGCGATCGCCAAGGTCGATACTTTGCCAAATAGCGTCTTTCCAGCCGCGGAATGCCCACTCGTAAGCGTATTTGGCGTACGGCTCGAGAGAGCCTCGCAGCGGTTCGCCGGAACGATACAGCTTGCCGCCCCAGCCTTCCCACAGGAACGCCAGCGCTTGTCGCCACGGGTTCGCGAGATCGTCGGCTTCGGTCGACACGTTTACATAGAAGCCGAATTCAAGCTCGCCCGCCGGGAACACGGCGCCCGGCCGCCGAACGTACAGCACGTGCTCCCGCACTTCGGTGGCTGACAGACCAAGGGTCAGCTCATTGCGGGGAGCGTCCAGATCCATGTACCAGCGCGGCGACTCGGCGGCGCCGGACGCAGATGTCTCCGGCATCGCCAGCATCGCGTCCGGGTCGGGGACGATCGTCAGCAGCAGTTCGCGGTCGCCCGCAATCAACGCAGGCGATCGGAACGAATGCTGATCAACAACGTGATCGCCCGTCGGCGTCAGATGCGGCGACCAATGAAACGTCGGCGCGAACGCCGGGCGGATCGTCACGCGCCAGTCGTCCTGCCGGATATCCTCGGTCAGACGGAAGCTCAGGCGGATCCTCGCCCGCCCCGGCTCTTCATAGACGATGGACGTCCGCGGAAGCTCTCCCCCGAGCTCGCCATATTCAATCGAACCAATAAAAGGGGCGTATTCCGGGGCGAGCATCAGGCTTACAGCCGCGAGCGATGCGCCATCGCCTTGCGATCGGTCGGATAAGTTCGACATCAACATTCCCTCCTGTTAAGCGCGATCGGATCAGCCGTTATCAAGCGTAACGAATATCGCTCTCTCGCCGGCAGCGACCGGCTGCCTTTCCTCCAATACGATGCGGTACATACGGTCGCCCCAGTTTCTTCTCAGGCGGCTATCCATGTCATCGATCTTCTCGATTCGCGCGCGAAGATACTCGGCGTCGTAGCGGATGACCGCCTGCTTGCCAGGCGCATAAGTCAGCCGGATCTCGCCGCTGCCTTCGCCGTGAACCGCAGGCTCGCACGGCGTGATCAACGAATGGAACATCTCCGCCGGAGCGTCGTCCTTCATGGCGAATGCGTCTCTGACCGTCACTGTCGCAACGCCGTCCCGATCCAGCCGAACCGTGCGCTCCCAGCTTGCGATGCCCGCCTCTTCCGGATACGCTTCGGCGATGTCCATTCGCAGCTCGGAGCGGCCGTCTTGCAGCGAGTATTTCGCATTTCGCGCCTTATGCCGCCCGCCGCTCTGCTGCAGCACCCCTCGCACCGTCGGCAGGTTGTGGTACTGCGATTGCAAGTACCACAGCTCGTAGCGCTGCGCGCTGAACGTCTGCGCCTTATATTCCTCCGTACCAAGATCGATGAGCAGCGGATAGCCGTCGGCGAAGACGAGGAAGCTGCCGACGTCGTTATGATTGTGCGCCTCTCCGTTATTGCCGCCTTTGGCCGCGACGTACAAGCCTTGCTCGGTGCCTTCCATCTGCCTTGCGGTCATCACTTCGGTAACGTTGAACCAGGCATCGCGCATATAGGGAGCATTGGTTCTCTGGGCGAGCCGCTCTTTCTCGACGAACAAATCCCGCGTATAGCCATACAAGTTAAACCAAATGCGCGTGCTCGGATCGCCGCTTGGCGGCAGGCTGGCGCCGAGACGGACGAGCGAATCATCCCCCGCGCTGAGGCCGTAGCGATACAAGCCCCCGCCTCCCGGACTCGCCTTTGCATCGCAATCGGCGAAGGCGACATAATATTCACCATGAATATGAACTTTGGGCATATAAGCGCCAATATCCTTAACGATCTGCTCCCCGAAAATGTCGAAACGTCCTTGTGACGCCAGCCACAGCATCTCCAGACATTCATACAAACCGCCCGCCGCCGCGCTCCAATATGACGGTCCTTCGTCGCAGCAGCCGTCGGCCGGATAAGAGGCGATAAACGCGTCGAGGCTTCTAAGGACCTTGGCAATTCCCGCTCTTCTGACGTCCGGGTCCTCCTCGATAAGCAGGAATCCCGCCAGCACCGGGCCGTTGCACCAAGGATTCCAGTTGTTGACCCGCTCGCCCGGGGTGAAGCCTTGCCACCAGTAATCGTCATGCTCGAGGTAAGGCGTCAGCATTCGATCCTTCGTCTCCGAAACAATGCGCTGGTTGATTCGCGAGCTGATTGCGTCAAACTTGCTTCCTAGCAAATAGCGGGTCCATAGCAGCAGCCGCGCCGTTTCCACGGAGGACAGCTCGACTCCGTATTCCGTACGGCTAGGGAGGCTCTCTTGCTTATCGAATTCCTTCCAGTGGCTGCGATGGCCCGGGAACACCCAGGTCGTCTCCTCGCAGATGGCGAAGATCCCGTTCATGATTTGATCAAGATACTTGCTCTCGCCCTCCATGCATTCGGCGATCACGAGAATGCCGAGCACGCTTCTCCGTTCGAAATAGGCAAGACTGAGGCGCGACAGGTCGCCGCTTGTCCAATAGGCACGATAGTCCGACACTTTAAGAACCGGCCAACCATAATCAACATAATGGTCCGCAAGTCGAAGCCAATTCTCTCTCTTCTCACGCGAGATCGCCCCCCAGGCTGCGCGGTCTTCCTCCTTCGGAAACGGCGCGTAGGGGGCCTCGCCGAAGCCAAGCTCCTCAAGCCGTGCCGAGCCGTAACGTTCATATAACACCGTTCTTTCGCCTCCCCATCTCTGTTAGAAAACCGCCCTGATCTGATGAACAGGACGGCTTATCGGGCAATGTCTTATTCCTTGATGCTTCCGAGCGTCATGCCGCTCATGAAGTACCGCTGCAGGAACGGATATACGCACAGCACCGGTACCATGCCGAGGAAAATTTGAGCCGCGCGCACCGATCGGTCATTTAACTGCGACAACAATAGAAGCATGGAAGGATCGGATATGGTAGACATATCCATGCGGACGATAATCGTCTGCAAGTAGCTGGCGAGCGGATAGTGGACCGGATCGTCCATATAGATCAGTCCATTGAACCATTCGTTCCAGTGCGACACGATCGCGAACAGCGTTACCGTAGCAATCGAAGGCATCGAGAGCGGAATGATGATCCGCCAGAGCGTCTGCCAATGTCCGGCGCCGTCGATGAATGCGGACTCCGACAGCTCCTTCGGCAAGCCTCTGAAGAAATTGAGCATCAGAATGACGTTAAAGATAGGCAGCGCACCCGGCAGCACAAGCGCCCAGATGCTGTCGAGCAGGTGCAAATTACGCACGATCATATAGGACGGAATCAAACCACCGGAAAACAGCATGGTGAAGACGAAGAACCAGGCATATCCCGTTCGGAACTTCAGACTCGCTGCTTCCTTGGACAGCGGATAGGCCGTAAGCACCGTTAGCAGCATGTTAATGCTGACGCCTAACAACACGCGCTGTACGGAGACGCCCGTCGAGACCAGGAACTCATGCTTCTCCGCAACGAACTTGTAAGCCTTCCAAGAGAAGTCGACCGGCCATAGCGTAACTTTGCCCGCTTCAATTGCGGCCGCCGAGCTTAAGGAGACAGAGAAGAGGTTCAATAAAGGCAGAATGCTGATAAGAGACAAAACGGCAAGGAAGGTATAGTTGAAAACAACGAACAGCTTGCGACTCCATGAGTAGGGTTGAACCATGACAATCCTCCTTGCAGCTGGTCAGAAAATGCGGTAATTTGCGAAACGATAAGCTAAGAAATAGGACATCGCGATGAGGACGAGCGAGATCACTGACTTAAATAGTCCGACGGCGGTCGCCACTCCATATTGAGCGCTGGCCAGGCCAATCCGGTAGACGTAAGTATCGAGAATGTCGCCGGTCGAATAGACAGACGGGTTATAGAGATTGAAGACTTGGTCGAAGCCGGCATTCAGCACGTTCCCGAGCGCGAGCGTCGTAAGCAATATCGTAATCGGAATGATCGCGGGAATCGTAACGTAAAGCGTTTGTTTCCAGCGGTTCGCGCCGTCGAGGACGGCTGCTTCGTACAAAGACGGATTTACGGCAGTGATGGCGGCCAAATAGACAACCGTTCCGAAGCCGAATTCCTTCAATACGTCGGTCACCGCCAGCACGTAAGGAAACCACTTATCATCGCCAAGGAAGAACACTTTATCGAATCCGAGCCACCCCATGAATTGATTGACGATCCCGGAAGTTGGAGAGAGCACGTCAATCAAGATACCGGCCATAATGACCCAGGACATAAAGTGCGGCATATAGATAATCGTTTGGACGCTGCGCTTATAGAACTTCTTCCTGATCTCATTCAGCAGAAGCGCGGTGACTAGCGGCGCGAAGAGTCCACCGATAATTTTCATGAATGCGATAAATACCGTATTCCGAAGCACTCCCCTTGTCTCGGACAAGTTATAGATATATCGGAAATGATCCAATCCGACCCATTCGGAGTGAAAAATCCCTTTCACCGGGATAAAGTTCTGAAAGGCGATAACGATGCCGACCATCGGGCCGTAGCTGAATAGCAGCACGACGATAATACCCGGCACCAGCATAAGATGCAGCGGCAATTCCAATCTCCAGTTTCTGCGGCTCAATAGATTCCCCTCCTGCCCGGTTACAAAGAGGGGATAGCGGCTAGCGGCTAGCCCCTATCCCCTTGTTACGTTTTATTGAACCATGCCGCTGGCGTTGACTTCGTCGAGAATGCTCTGGCCGCCGGATGCAAGCCAATTCGCTGCCCACTCATCGAAGTAGTCGAGCGGCTTGGAGCCCATGATGATCGAAGTCATCATCTTGACTTCTTCGTCGCGAAGCGAAGGACCTTTCGCAATCATCGTCGGAGTCGGGTTGCCCACATACGCCGATGTGAACACTTGCTTATTGTCTACGTATTGGCCGAGGAGGCTGAATACGCCGCCTTCCGCCCACAATTTGTTCGCGGCCCACATGGTTGCGTCGCCGGCCTCGAATTTAGCTACTTGATCGTAGTAATTCTTCTGTTCGTCATTCAGCGCCGACGTATCGCCGGATTTCTTCGCTGCCTGAACCGCGGCAGCCGCCCTCGGGTTGTTGCCCGGCAAGCCTCCGTTGATCGGCGCAAGTCCAAATTCGCCGTAGTCTTTGCCATCCACGGTAACCGTATGGTAATTCTTATCGAAGTGTCCGTAAATTTTCTCAATATACGTATTGAGCAGCAAGAACGGAGCTTCAGGATGTTTGGACTTCTTGCTTACGACAAAGTAGTGCGAAGGCAATCCGCCCATGCTTTGCGAGAGCGCCGGCTGATCGTCGGACGACACGAGCGGATAGATGCCCCAATCCGCGCCCGGAACGTCCTTGTACATATTGTTGATCGGCCATGTCGGCACCCAGAATGCGCCGAACGTCATTCCGACTTTGCCGGACGTAACGAGTTCTGCGGACTTATTGCCGTCGATAACGCTGAATTCCGGATAGATCGCGCCTTGCTTGAACAAGTCGGCCAGCTTGCCGAGAGCGGTCTTCACTTCAGGTTGAACGTCGGCCCATTGCGCCTTGCCGTCCGCGCCTTTGATGAAGTTCAGACTCGTGCCCGTGCCCTTGGTCGGATTGAACGGATACGCGTGGTAGCCGTTGAAGAAGCCGTCAAGACCGGACCAGCCGTTGAACAAGTTGTTGTCGAGGCTTAATCCGTACGTATCGTTCTTGCCGTTCTTGTCCGGGTCGTTCTTCGTGAATGCCATGGCGATGTTGATAACATCGTCCATCGTCTTCGGCGGCTGAAGCCCCAGATTATTAAGCCAGTCTTTGCGAATATAGATGAGCTGAGTATCGGCGGCTTCTCCGCCGTCTGCCGGAATCCCCATGATTTTGCCGTCTACCGTCGCCGCTTTGAGACGCAGGCTGTTTGTTCCTTCGAACGAACTCTTCGTCAGATCGGAAGCGTACTTCGCGTACACATCGGTCAGATCCGCGATCGTTCCGGCTTGCACGAGGATCTGGAACTGCTGAGCGTCGACATTCATGAAGTCAGGCATATCGCCCGAAGCCATCGTTACGGCGATCTTGTTCTGATATTGCTCCGCATTTACTTTCCAGGTATTCTTCACCTTAATGCCGAGATCGCTTTCGAACGTTTTGGTCCAAATGTTCTCGTCGTACGTTTCGCCAGGCGCAAGTTCAGCGGCCTGATTGAGGGAGCGTACCGTCGTTACTTCGATCGGAGGATCGTATTTGCCCTCCGGGCCGCTCGGAACCGAATTTCCAGGCGTTGCTGCCGGGCTTTCTCCCGTGCTCGTCGATGCGCTTGGCGAGTTGCCGGCGTTGGAGACCGCGTTGCTGTTATCGCTGTTCGTGCAAGCTGTTACAGTTGTCATAAGAAGCAGTAATGAGAGCATTGCCGAGCCCTTCAATTTCGCTTTCACTTTCGCTTTCTTCAACACCATCTGTATGCCCCCCTGTTTCCTGGGTTAAATGTGGTACGCTTTCAGTATGAGGCAGATCCGACACGGCGAATATAATAAACCGTTTACATTCCTTATCCTTTCATATCTACTTGAGCGAATCGCGGTATTCCTGAGGCGTCAGCGAGGTCGTTTTTTTGAAAAACCGGGTGAAATAGGACGCCGAGTCGTACCCGATCCGCATGCCGATCTCATGAATTTTAAGGTTGCTCTCGCCGAGCATCCGCTTCGCTATTTCGATTCTCCTCCCCGTGATATAGTCGCTGATGGTATGGCCCGTCTTCTGCTTATACAATCTGGAGAGGTAAAAAGGCGTCAAATAGACGTGCTCGGCCAGGCGGTTCAGCGACAGATCCCCATCGATTTGCTCCTCCACATATTGATGAAGCTGCTCGACGACTTCGCTCGTCTCCTGCTCATTGCCGCCTTCCATGCGTTCGAACAGCAATTCCGCCAGCTCGCGGAAAAAGCCGGAAGCCTCCCTCCACGAACGATGCTCGCGGATAGAGAACAGCTTGCCCGGGATGGCGTGACCTCGAGCGTCCCCGAGCGCTTCGAACCGATTCAGATGCGGGATGAAGATCGCGGACAGCTCGTAGAACACCTCGAGCGGCAAGCCCGCCGCAAGCGTCGCCGGCTCGCCGACGGCTTCCGTAATCTCGTCGAACAGCTGCTCGAATTTCGCCCGTTCCTTCTGCACCAAGTATTGGTCAAGCATCCGGATGCGCTTGACCTTGCTTCGCGCCTTCTCGTCTCCGCTTTCCTTCGCCCGGTCGTCCGAGAGCAGCATCTGGCTGCCGAGTCCAAGTCCGCGTCCGAACAGCTGCGACAGCCTTTCGTATTTGGACGAGAGCATGTCCCACTCGAACGGTTCGCTGGAAACGACGAAGGAGCACGCGAGCTTCAAATAGCGGCTGCAAGCGTCTTGCACCGATTCGAGCATCCCAAGCAAGTAAGCGTGCAGACTGGCCTCCGGATCGACTTCCTCGCCCATGAGCAGCGGCGGATTGCCAACGATCGCCTGGCGATACCCCGACTCCGCCTTCGGCTGCAGCAGCCAGATCAGCCGCTCGTGATTGCCTCTGAAGTACGTCAGGTGGAATTCCAGCGCTACGAATTCTTCGAAGATGTTGTTGATCGAGTAAGCGAACAACATCTTATCGCCTCCCGTCCTATCCTCGCGCCAGCGGTCGATCCGGGCGACGGCCATGACGACCGGCAAGTCGGGATCGAGCGGCACTTCAAACTGCGCGAACCGCTCTCTCCGCGCGGCGGACGACGAAGCTTCCCCTTCCAGCAGCCCGGTCAAATACTCCTTGCGCAGTGCCGGCAGCGCCAGCTTAAGGGACGAGCGAGCGCTTTCGATCAGGCCCTCGTAGGTCACTTCCTCGGCAATGACGCGAGTCGCCTTCTTGACAGAGGCTACGATCGAATCGTCTCCTTCCGTCTTCAGCACGTAATCGATCGCTCCTCCCCGAATAGACGATTGGATATAGCCGAACTCGTTATAGCCGGTCAGGAAAATCGACTTGCAGCGCGGCCACAGGCGCAGCACCTCCTTCTGCAGCTCGATGCCGTTCATCTCCGGCATTTCGATATCCGTCAGCAGAATGTCGATGCGCAGCTTCCGCGCGACCGCCAGCGCTTCCAGTCCGTCAAACGCTTGATAGACCTCCAATGGATAGTCGGACTGCGAGAATAGCTCGCTTAAGCCTTCGACGATAATCGGCTCATCATCTACGATCAACAACCGGTACATGGCTATTCAATCTCCTTTCGCGTCTAAAGTATCTGATGGTTCCTCGGGTTTAACCGAGAACTGGGGCATCGGCAGCCTCAGCGTCGCTTTCATGCCGCCCAATTCACTGCGGGCGACGGACACGCCATACTCGGCGCCGAACCGGATCTGCAGCCGGCGGTGAACGTTCAGCATGCCGGTATATTCCATACCCGCGCGCTGTTTCTCTAAATTCGCTTCGAGCTGCTGAAGGTCGGCGTTCGTTAGCCGCTCGCCGTTATCCTCGACCGAAATGAGCAATTGTCCATCCCGCTCGGACATCTTCACGGCGATTCTGCCATCCCTGCGCTTCGTCTCGAGCCCGTACTGGTACGCGTTCTCGATGAACGGCTGCAGGATAAGCCTCGGTACCCGCATATCCCCGCAGCCTTCGGGCAGTTCGCTGAAATCGACGGTAATGCGGCTCTTGGCGAAGCGGATGCTCTGAATTTCCACATATGAACGGGAGTGCTTGATCTCCGCTTCGAGCGGCACATCATCGGAGCCGTTGCGGGTTATGTATTGGAAATACTCCCCAAGATGCTGGCTGAACCGGATTACGCTGTCATTATCGTGCATCTTCGCCAAGCGGTATAGGATAAAGTAGGTATTATACAAAAAGTGCGGATTGATCTGCGACTGCAGCTGCTTCAGCTCCGACGTCTGGGCGCGCAGCTTCTGCTCGTACACTTCCTGGATCAGCACCTTCAAATTGTTCGTCATCATGTTGAATCGTTGGAACAGGTATTGGAACTCATCGCGAGACTTGGGCAGCGGAATCGGCTCCATCATTCCCGCCTCTACCTTGCGGAATCCGGTAATCATCCGATGCAGCGGCTTCCGGATGAGCTGATACAGCCAGTAAGAGTATGCGATGATAAAAACGAGCGAGACAAACGACAGCAGCCATAGCAGTATCCGGTATTTGTAGATCGGACCGAGCAATTCGACCGATGGCACGTAGGCGACCAAGTAGTAGCCGAACGTCGGCGAGCGCTTATAGGCGACCAGATAGGAGCTGTTTCCCGCTGAAATTTGCTTATAGCCTTCGTCTGCGCTGTCCTCGGGACGGTTTTTCAAATAGTCCGAAAGCTCTTTCGCAAGTACTTCGTCCGTTTGATTGCCGAGGCTCCAGCCGTTCTTCGGATTGACCAGCATCGCTCCCGCGTTCTGGTAGTCGGAGAAGTTCTGCAGCGACTGCTTCATTGCATCCTGGTTGATCTCGATCGAAAGCGCGAACGTTTCCTTCATGTTCGGCAGATCGGAGCCGGGATAGGCGACCGCCATGAACAGCCGGTCTTTCCAGTAATAATTGCCGACGCCCCGGAGTTTGGCTACGGAGGCAACAGCCTCATAATCGGGATTAATCGTGTCGCTGATCGTTTCGTTGCTCGATATCGTCCGCTTCAGCGTCAGAATATGAGCGCTTACGTTTTTGATGTAGAGGCTCGAGTACTTGATCTGCTGCAGCTTGTCCTGAATGCGCTGCACCGTCTCCGTCCATGCTCCGATCGACATCGTATTGCTAATAAATGCGGCGTGTTGGATGTCTTTGTCGATAGCATATTGCTGCAGCAGCCCGCTCATCTGCTCATTTCCTGCCTCAAGCGAGCTCAGGTAGAAATCGACCCGCGACTGGAGCGATTTGGACAGTTCCTCGCGGACGCTCTTCTCGCCCAGCTGATTCATCCAAAGACCGATTCCGTAGATCGGAGCGACCACAAGCAGGAAGGCTATGATCAGCTTCGGAAATATCGTCATTCTCCGCTGTGCTTTACGAAAAATCTTCATTTCGAGCCGCCCCTTGCGCATAAAATTCAACATATGATCTCAGTAACAAGCGTGAAGGCTTCCTCTGCTAGAGCATCGATTAATCGAGCTTGCCGCTCGCCTCAACCTTGCCGCCTTCGTCCGATTCGCCGCTTTCGCTACGCGGAACGTTCTGCGTAAATACGCGCGCTCTTTCTTCGTGACGGACGCCTCGTCCTTATCCAGCCCTATCCATTTGGCATGCCATTCGCGATTCTCTTCCATCCCCTGTCGCCCCTCTCAACAGTCCAGCATTTGTGATTGCATACAAATCGTACCACCCTATTATAAAGCGCTTTCAAAAAGATTACGACCCAAATCGCTTCGAATCCAAGTGTGCGAAGTTCCAATAAATCAATGATAGGATTTTGTTGATAGACATGACGAAGGAGCTGCCCGCCTGGGCAGCCCCTTCCGTTTTTATTATCGTACGAGCATAAATCCGATAATCTCGTTAAGTTCATTACCGCTTATGCTTACGTTCACGTTTCCGCTATGATCGGAAGCCGACACCTTACTCGTTTCGCGCTCTTCTTGATGACGAAATTCAATAACGGCCTCGAAGACTCCCTCAATGGTAAGAGCACCGGACGCGAACGGGATACAGGCCAGCTTGGAGCATTGCCGGATATCTTCGTTATCTTGAGAAATAAGCGCCCACTCCCCCGTGAAACGAATACCGGACACTTGCGGAAAAGCCATCTCATCACCTGACGCATGCCGTAATGCGAGAGCCGTTATCCTGTCGCCGTCCTGATGGGCTTCCACCCGTCCCCATGACCTAATGACCGGCTCGCGGCTCACATCTCCGAAATCGGCGTCCAGCCATAACGGAGACCAGCCGCTTCCGGGCCTGCGCCACCTGCCCAGCGCAAGCCAGCGGAGCCGCTGTGAGTCGGTCATCGCCTTACCGGTACGGTCGGTTGCACCAAGCGTCAAGCCATTGGTGCCGACAACGGCGGTGTTGAGTAAAATCTGCTCCAACGTTTCCCAATAATAGCCTGTCGACGTGTTGACCAACATGCCGCGGCGCGCCGCGAGCGCGGACCACATGCAGCGCTGATTGTGCCCAAGAGCCTCATACTCCGCACTGTCTCCAGCGTCGCCTAGATCATCGATATTGATCACGTCGAAGTGGTCGTGCAGCAGCGGATGCAGCCCATAATAGATGATCGCGATATCCGGCTTTGCCTTCTTCGCCGCGTCCGTAATGATCTTGAGCAGTTCCGAGCAAAGCCGTTCTCCCCGCAGTTCCGGACAACGGGGCACGCTTACGTCCGGTCCGGGCAAGCCATAGCCGAAATCCAGCTTCAGCGCTGCAGGATTCAGCCGGTTGATGACGGTCCTGGTGCGTTCGGTTAGAAACGATCTGGTCCGCTCCGAGCTGGGATCTAGGCAGTAATGATAGGACTTGCCGTATATCGGATCGCCCGACCAGCGCCAGAGCCTCGGCTTCCCGTCCACTCCGCACAACAAATCCTTATCGGTCAGGCCAAACGCCTCAGGCTGGTCAATCCAGCCGATTGACTGCCATACCGCAATTTCGAAGCCTTCCGCCCGCATATGCGCAACGTCCCTGTCAAACTCCGGAAACCGTTTATAGTCCGGAATTCCGCTGCTGTCGCAAGTCTCCCAATATTCGTCGAGCACGATCATATCGGCAGGGGCCAATCGCGAAACCCGTTCCATAATGGCCCTTAGATCAAACTGCCCTTCCTTGAAATCGCCCCATGTACATACAAACGATTTCGCTTGAATGGGCGATTTTGGACCGCTTACCGGAAAGGTTTGATACAGCCGGTCGTAGACATCGTATCCATTCATCCCCCAGGCAAGTCTGAGCGGTTCGCTCCATCTTCGATTCAGCAGGTCAGGCGCTTCCCACAAATCCTCCCTGTATAAATACTGCATACAAGAGGTGGCGGATTTTAACTGCAACGATATCGCCGCATCCGGAATCGCTCCGGGTCCAAACGACAGCCATCCATCACCGCCACCCATCGCCGCCGCATAAAGCGGCCTCGGATAAGCAGCCGCATAAGACGTTCCCATCGCATCGCCAAAGCTGCCGAGAGGCAGCAGCGAATCGCCCATATCAAAAAAACGCCAAAAGCTGCGCGTCGGATTCGTGCCTGCGCACGGCAGACAGTACCCTTCCGCCTTCCAGTTCGGCCAGAAGGGCTTGGCAAGCGATGGTGCGGCCCGGCGCTCCTTGTCCGTCATTTCCTTCGTTCCAAAATAGAGCGCTATAATAGAGGTCGGCTGATGCCACACGACTTCCAGACTGGAAAATCGGATTCCCCACGCTTCGGTGTCCACCTGAAGGGAGCCTCTTCCTATCTCACCGAATTCAAGCGCGATCTCATAGCGAGAATCCGAAAGCGTTGACACATTCGAGATAACCGCATCCGTATAATAAGTCTGTCCGTATTCATCCGAGAGCTCAAACGAAGGCAGCAGACTTCCTTGCCACACGATGCGGCCATCCCGTTCAAGTACGGCCTGGTCCTTATCCGTATTCCAACAAAAAAACATTTGTTGCGCAGCGATCTTAAAGTCCGGCAATGGAATCACCTTATCCTCCCTGTTCATCTCACGCATATGTATATTGCTCTATCTTGACGGACGCGTGCGCGGGTGGAATCGCGATCGTCCTTCCTTCTATATTGAATGGTGGCCCAGACCATGGATATGGTCATTTAATGATTTATCTTGCATTTTCATATCCGATTTTCCGGTAAAATCTTGAGAGCGCGGATCATGTATGGAGGGATAATCCGGTCCACCATCAAGAAAGGCACCCAAAATGGATGCCTTTCTTGATGAGGTGCGGTTCGGGACGAGTATAATTGGCCGAAGCAAGCCTATTCATTCATGCCTGACACAAGGCAGCGTCCAATTTGCTGAAGCCAGCCCTGGAGTCGAAGCCTCAATTGTAATCGCTCCTGGCTCCCTTCCCGCCCGCACGACGGCGGCGGCGATTCCGCGGTAGGCGCGGCAGCCTGCGGAACGGTAGCTCTCGCTGCTCGTCACGTCCGCCGAGTAAACGCCTAGCAGGCTTCCGCTGCCTTCTACCGTGACGGAAATCAAATGCGCAGCGTCAGGCACAAGTTGGCCACCCTTGTCGACAACAACGATTCGCAGCTCCGCGAAGTCCCGTCCGTCCGCGGACAACCGTTCGCTGTCGCAGCTCAGTTCCAGCCGCGCCGCTGACCCTGCAGTAACCAGCGTGTCCTGGCATACTTGATGCCCTCCGTTCAGGCCGACGGCAGTGAGCATTCCGGGAACATAGTCGACGTCCAGCTCGATCGCGCGGTAGCTCTCCGTATCCTTCGCCAATACTCCGAGCGAACGCCCGTTCAGGAACAGCTCCGCCACATCGCAATTGGTGAAGACGTATACCGTCTTGCGCTCGCCTTCGTTCCAATTCCAGTGAAGCTGCGAATTCATGTAGGCGTACGTTTCGCCGGCAGCGGGAACGGGTTGCTTGACGGCGAGGCGAACGAACGGCTCATCGTCCCAGATGCTTCGGCGGTAGTAGTACTCTCCTCGCGGTGTGCCGACCGAATCGACGAGCCCGAACCCCCAACCGCGGCGCCCTCCCGCAAGCGCGGAGATATCGAACGTATTGCCCAGCGCGGAGTCCTCGCCGAGCACGTCGGCGCCTTCTCCCAAATAATCGATGCCGACCCACAAGAATTGGCCGATGACGTAGCGATTCTGCATAATGCGCTTCCAATGCTCCGGCTCGAACTCCGTCTCGGAGCCGAGCAGAGCCCGCTCCGGGCGCTCGGCGTGTAAATGTTCGTAGTACGCGTCGCCTTCCCGGCTGGCAACATAGTTATACCCCGGCACGTCCACCAGATCCATGATGCCTTCCCGCAAGCGCAGCAAGTGATTGCCTTCCGCGCATACGGTCACGGGCCGGGTGTCGTCCTCCTCCTTGCAGATTTCAACCATCCTCCGCAAGATTGGGATTCCTTCGTCGAAATAGAGATCCGGAATTTCGTTGCCCACGCTCCACATGATGACGCTCGGATGGTTGCGATCCCGCCGCAGCATCGCCCGAAGGTCGGTCTCGTACCATTGGTCGAAGTAAAGATAATATCCGTAGGCGTTCTTGCCGTACGGCGAGTCCGAATAACCGCGGTCCCAGCCTAATCGCCATTCATCGAATGCTTCGTCCATGACCATTATTCCGAGGTAATCGCACGCATGATAAAATTCCGTCGGGAAAGGGTGATGCGACGTGCGGACCGCATTGCAACCGGCTTCCTTCAACATGGCCAGCCTGTTCGCCCATGTATGCGTCTGAACCGCACCGCCGAAAATCGCCGCGTCCTGGTGCAGGCAGACGCCTTTGATTTTCGTCTCGACGCCGTTCAGCTCGAAGCCGTTCCCGGCAGTAAACGATAACGTGCGAATGCCAAGCGGGGTCAGCGCATCGTCAGTTGGCTCGTTCTCGACGAACAGAACCGAACGAACCCGGTACAGATTCGGCTGATCCGGACTCCAAAGAGCGGGGTTGGTCACGCGCAGCCGCTGCTCGAACCGATGTTTGCCGAACTGCGGCACGATCGTCTCCGACTCGGCTACGGCCACCTCGCGGTCTTCCGGATCGAGGATCGTCGTTCTTAATCGACAGTTCTTGCTAATCTCGTTATTGTCCGCCATTCCGTTCCCTTGCCAGACAAAAGCGTTCCACTTCGTCTCGGGATAACGCCCCACGGAGACGTTCGTTGTGACCGATATCGCGGCGCTCTCGGAGTCGATGGACTCCGTTTTGGCAACCACGCCCCATACGTCAATGTGCAGGGGGGCTGTGACGATCAACTGCACGCGGCGAAACAGCCCGTTTCCTTGATAGGATCGGCCAAATGGCTGCAGAGAAGCGTCCACCTTGACCGCAAGGACGTTCTCCTCCCCGGCGGGACGATGATGAGGCGTAAGATCATACCAGAATGGCGTAAATGCGTAGGGATGCGTCCCCAGGCAGCGACCGTTCACCCACACCTCGGCGTTCATCGCGGCACCGTCAAACATCAGGTAACGTTTGCCGTCGACATGCCGCTGCGGAGAAGCGAACGACGTTCGGTACCATAAGACGCCCGAGCGAACGTACCCGTTCGCCGGATAGGCGGCATCGAAATCCGACTCCGCCGAAGCGTCGTGCGGAAGCTGTACGATCCGCCATGCCGAGTCGTCATAGAAGGCTGCTTCCGCGCCCGGAGCGTCCCCCGCATGGCAGCGCCAATTGTCCATTAAAGATGTAATGCTGCGGTAACCGGTGCCGTCAAGCATCCGCTCCACGTACGAGATGGTAGATTCTAATCTTCTATAGGTCATGTTGCAAGACTCCTTCGCAAGGTCTCTCTGGTAATCCGCTTCTATTTCTCCACAATGGCCCGGAAACGATCTGCTCCATCCGCCAGCCAAATGTCTCCCGTCTGCCTGCCCGCTCCCATATCGCGTATAAGATTGTCCTTCAGCTCATTGTCAACGGACCCGGCGTTCACGAAAAATCCGAATCCGTCGTTATCCTCGATCACGTTGCGGAGCCACTTGTTGCGGTTCGCCCCATTGGACGTTTTCTCCGGGCGGTAATAAACGCCGCCATTCCCGTTGCAGCGTATGACATTGTCGGCGAACCGATTGTCAGAGTCTTTATGTCCGATCGAGATGCCGGACACGGCGTTATGCTCCAGCACGTTGCGCTCGAACTCGCCGAACTGGACGCGCCAGCAGATGAACAGCCCCGCCGTGCCGTTGCCGCTGCACGTATTGTCCTTGACGCGAGAGGATTGAGAGCCGGCGCCGGGATGCAGCCCCGATCCGCTGCAGCCTCGAACGTCGCAGTGAAGCACCGAGATATTTTCGGTAATCTGCCAGCTAATGCCATCTCCGTTGAAGTCGCGCACGAAGACGCGCTCAATCATGCAATCGCGCGCCTTCCTCAGATAGATCCCGCCCGCTCGGCAGCCGCCGATCGGCTCGTTGGCTGCCTTGTTACCGTCGATTGCAAGGTCGCGCACGCGAACCTGCTCAACGTCCACCGCCTCGATAATTGAGCAGGCATTCGTTGCCATGCCGCCGTCGTCCGACCGGTAATCGCGCTCCAGGTACCGGTCGAAGCGCAGCACATGGCCGTCCACCGCCGTGACGACAGCCGTGCTTTCATCCCAACCCCATTTTTGCGAATCGTCGAAAATCTGCAGGCCCATCCCCACGTGGAAGCCGCTCGGGTCCGCCACCTCTACGCGCAGCTCGCCGTAGTCCGCGTCGACGATGAAAAAGCTCTTGAAGCCGTCCGTCTTGCGCAGTACCGTCTCCGGTCCGGCGCCGGCCAGCGTAACCCGGTCCGTCAACCGAATCGGTCCGTACACGTCATACACTCCCGGTTCCAGCCGCACGATGCCCCCGCCATGCCTGGTCGCTTCATCTACCGCCGATTGAACGGCCATGGAGGTGAAGCCCGGATAGTCGCTTTGCGGGCCTCCCGCAGTCACTTCGATCGTACGATTGCGCAGCATCGGATCTCTCATCCCCTACACCCTCTCGTTATGAAAATATTAATTGCAGCTCCCGAGACTCAAGGAGCCCCGATCGAAGCACGAAGTCAGTTCTTCCTTACGATGGGATGATAGGACGTCCACCGCATTGCGGAATCTCCGATTTCGTCGCTTACCAGAACAGTTCCTTGCGTCCCCGCAGCTTCGCGAGCGCTTCTACGAAGAAATAATCGCCATAGATCAGCGATTCGTCTACGTAGACGCCGCGCGAGTAATAACCTGTCGCATGCCGCAGAAGGCCTTCATGCTCGTCGCCCCATTGCCCATAGCGGTCGCACAGCGACCAAACGATCCGCTCGGCTGATATTCGGCACCAAGCGGCGTCTTCGACTGCCGCTACATCGCCTGCTTTCAACAAATCGGCCAGCTCCAACAAACCGGACGCCGCGATCGCCGCGGCGGACGAATCTCTCGGCATTAATTCCCGGCCAGCTTCCGGCAGGAAGAAGTCCCAGTAAGGGACGGCGTCTTCCGGCAACCGTGCGACGAAGAACCGGGCGACCCGCAGCGCGGCCTCGCGATACCGCGCCTCGCCCGTGTACCGATAGCTGAGCGCGAAGCCGTACAGCGCCCAGGAAGCTCCGCGCGCCCAAGCGGAATCCGCCGCGTAGCCTTGCCCGGCCAGCGCCTCAATCGGCTCTCCTGTCTCCGGATCATAACGGAAAATATGGCATACCGAACCGTCTGGACGAAGAAAATCTCGCAGGACGGAGTCGGCGTGCCGGATTGCGATATGCTTGTACCGCGGGTCCTTGATCTCGCGACCGGCCCAATGCAGCAGCGGCAAATTCATCAGACAATCAATGATCGCCCAGCCGGTATGATCCTCTTCGTCCCAATTCGGCCAGGCACGGATGAACTCGCCTTGCGGATTGTACCTTCCGGCAAGGAGGTTGGCCGCGATGAGCGCATGCCGCTTCGCGCCCTCATCTGCCCCGCGCCCTGACGCTTCGGACAGACGATGCTGGGCAACGCTGCTCAAGCTGAACATGAAGCCGACGTCATGATGCAGCAGGTCGTAGGTCTGCAGCGTATCCGCTAGCTGCCGTTCGCATGCTTCGGCGACTCGTCGCAATTCCTCATCGCCGTTCTCGCGGTACGCAAGCCACAGCAGTCCCGGCCAGAAGCCGGCGACCCAGTCGTGCTCAGGCCCCCTGACATAACGCCCGTCTTTCGTCCCGTTCGGAAAGGCGGCTCCGATCGTCCGGGCGCTCCGCCCGATTTTGGCTTCCGCCCGGCACCAAGCCTCATCCACCCAGCCCAAATCCCATTCCATGCCGGGATTCAATTTCTGCTCTGTCATGCTTCCATTCCTCCCTCAGCTTCTCTGCCCTCCAGCGAGAAGCGCAACTTGAATTCTCCTTCCGCCATCGGAGACGCCAGCTTCAGCAAGATCCGGTGAACCTCCAGCCCCCAATTGTCCCGCAGCCGCCCATCGCTCAGATCGACGCGGCTATCCTAATTTCTCTGGCTTTGCCGTATTCGTATTTATTATAAAATCGCTGAACGGCCGCACCTATAGTAATCTTTATGGAATCGCTGTCTTTTCATATCCTTTTAACGGGCTTTTAAACAAACGCGGGCTTGCGTATTCCCGGAAGATAACCTCCCGATAATCGCAAGCCCGCGTTCGTTTTTTTAGTGAATCTTATCCTTTACGACCTGATCGAACAAAGCCCTTCGTTGAACCATGCCGTCGGGATCCCTTGCTCCAGCTTCACAGCCACCAGCCGTTGTCTTTCTCATCCAACGTTTCCCCTGTAACCTGGTTCCAAGCGAATGTCGTCTCTTCTCCGTTCAGCAGCCAGCGGCTCGGACATGTCGTGTGCAGCCAATCGAGCGGTTCCGCCGCCGGCCGTTCGACTGCCGCCAGCTCGAACGACCGCCGAAGCTCGGCCACCTGCTCCTTCGTCAAGACGGACGGATCCGCCGAGACGAACAGCGGCGTGCCGCTGCCAGCCAGCAAGCGAAGCCATTCGCGATTCAGCTTCCATGGCACGTCTGCCGTGAGACCGACGCAATCCGCGTCATGGCTGAAAAACGTTCCGTGCTGCGGCATTCGGAAGCCGAGCGTATTGACGCCCATATAGCGCGTCCTCTCCCACCACTTGCCGCTCGTATCGTCACCGGTCCGCTGAATCGAGAATAAGCCCGCTGCCAGATGGCCAAGCGTATTGCAGCCGATCACGTCTGCCTCACCAGCGGCTTCCGCAATCGCCTTGTACAGCTCCAACGTGATCTCCGCGGTCGTCCTCGATCGGTCACGGAACGGGTGCGAAAGCCCGTTTGGCCTGGAACGCATCGTGAATCCCCATTGGCCAAGCAGGTCGTACGTCGTAAAATCGTGCTTCAACAGTTCGAAGCCCCATCCAACCATCGTGCGGACCGCCTCACGGATCGATTCGAGCGCTCCGGGAACGGTCGGGTCGAGTACATGGCCGCCGCTCGACGAATAGCGAATCCATTCTGCCGGCACCTCCTCCGCTGTCAGAAGAGGCCTGCACCAAAGTCCGGGCTTGACGCCAATCTCCTTCATCACCCGTGCCAGCCGCCCCATATCCGGGAACTTGCCGTTACCCGTCCAAGGACCGCCATTGCAGGCTCCCCCTCCGCTTTTCGACTGCCAGCCGTCATCGATGACCATATAGGGTCGATTCCCTGCGTTCTCGGACAACGAAGACATGAATCTCGAATCCTCGAGAATATCCCGGTGCGAGCTGTTGCCATAGGCGTAATACCAGTTATTTCCGCCATAGACCGGCTGCTTCGGCATTCGGGGACGGTCGCATAAAAGCGAGCAGAACCGTCGCGCCGCCACAATAGGCCGTTCTCCCTCCGTTCCCGGATCCGTGACGATCTCGGCGATTGGCAGTATGCGATTGCCGAGGCGAACGCCTTCGCTGCCGCAGGAGACGTCGGCAGTCAACGTCAGACCATCGGAATCAAGCTGCCAGAAGCAGAACGCTCCCGCTCCCGTTTTCACCCCGCAGCCTGCCGTCCGGACACCGTCATGAGCCAGGAAATACCAAGGCAGGACCCTTTCGGGCACCAGCCCCCGCCATTCCAAATCGCCGTATGCCCGCTCCCAATGATCCCCCAGAACGAGCCAATTCCCTTCGACCCGCTCGTCCCACCGGAGCTTGACGGCTCTCGGCGCAGCCGCCGGCGCCTCCAAAGTCACCGCTATGAGGCCATCATCATTCGTCAGACGAACTGTAACCCCTTCGGACTCCCATGTTCCGGGCTGAACCTGCGTCAGCGCCCGCCATCCGCCGTTCAGACGAACGAACGCGGCGGAAGGGCTCTCCATTCTTTTAAACAACTTCACGGCCTTGGCCTCCTTCAAATATTGCGCAACTGCTCGCAATAGCGAATAATAGTAACGTATCCCAAAAGTATAAACGGCTATGG
This sequence comes from Paenibacillus glycanilyticus, assembly GCF_023715145.1. Classification (GTDB taxonomy): domain Bacteria; phylum Bacillota; class Bacilli; order Paenibacillales; family Paenibacillaceae; genus Pristimantibacillus; species Pristimantibacillus glycanilyticus_A. The sequence continues at coordinate 38,908 of NZ_JAMBNP010000006.1, forward strand.
CAACAGTGGTTAGGGCGAAAAGGGTCCGATCGGGGAGGAACGTTAACCAACTGGGACATCATTCGGATCGAAGGAGGCATTGCAGTGGCAGATCACCATTGGGAGGACTACGCGTCTTATCCAAACAGCAAATCGGAAGCGTACCTATACGGCGCCCACTCCGCCGCCGTCCCTGCGGGCTGGGCTTGCGGAAGGCACCTGCATCACCTCATGTTCGAGCTCAACCTCGTTATCGAAGGGACACAGCTGGCCGAAGTCAGCGGAATCCCCTACCGCCAGGAAGCGGGAGACCTCCTTCTCGTGCCCCCGATGCGACTGCACTCGTTCCGATCCGAAGCACCACTCCGCTATTTCGTCCTTCATGTGCAGATCGACGACCCTGCCTTCCTGCAAAGGTTGGCCGAATCCGGCCTGCTGCTCGTTGATCGCGGCCACCCGTTGAACCGCAAGCTGGTCGCAGCCGTGCAGGCCCTCCGGGAGCGCATGGCGCAGGGGGCCTCCCGAATCAAGCTCTATCGATCGCTGTACGAGATGCTCGATCTGCTAGAGAGCGAGCTCAACCGCATCTTGCCGGTACCAGGCGCTTCGGAGGAAAACCTTTCCCTTCCCGCTCAAATCGCGAGGGAGATCGAAGCGTTCGTCGCCGTCCAAGGGGACGAGGACCGGGAGAAAGAAGAGAATTGGATGGAATCGATCGCGCGCCGGCTCGGCTACAGCCGAAGGCATTGCTACCGGGCATTCATGGGCACGTTCCGGATGTCTCCGCGCGATTACTTGTTCGTGCTGCGTCAGCAAGAAGCGATGCACCTTCTTCTCAGTGGTGGGGATTCCCTGGAGCGAATCGCCCTCCGTATCGGTTACGATAATGTTCAGAGCTTCATCCGGCAGTTCTCCAAGTGGACGGGGACGACTCCCGGCCAGTTCCGCAAACAGAAGCGGGACGAGCTTGTCTATTTGACGCGTTTGGAAGTCCGTTAGAATAACAGATGCGATTTGCAAAAATAATAACCGCCTTATATGTCCGCGTATAAGCAAATTAATATGCAGCACTTAACGTGCTACGTCATTCGCGAGAAAGGCGAAGTGTATAACGCCCGGAAGTCGTTCTCCCGCAAGCGGGAAAGCGTTGTAGGGTAAAAAGGAAACCGGTCGTCCAGGGGACGGCCGGTTTTCTCATTTATGTACTCCTCGCTTTAAAGTATAAAGATAAATCATCCAAACCAAACAAAGGATAATCTGCGCACTCACCGTTCCTAGGGTAGGTTTAATTAAGTGAGACGCTACCAGGAAGATTAAGAATAAAACACAATAAACCGTTACTGAAATCTTCCTTTTATTCTGCAATCCCTTGATGATCAACAATATAGCCAAAATCAACAAACACCCTTCTGGTGGTGAGTGAGCCGCCATTCATTGTACTCATCTGTTCTTCTTCCTTACGCAAAATAAAGCATTTCGTTTGCATTGGTTTTCGACCATAAATAGGATACAAAAGCAGACAAATCAAAATCAAGAAAAAGACAATCCCCGCAAGCTCAACATAAAGCTTCTCCCCCTGCTAAACAATAAGTAAGGGCTAAATATTAAAATTCTTCTCACTATTGTAGGACAAATGTTTATCCATAAATTCGTTTCGTCGTAGCCAATTACGGTGCCGCGAACGCTGACTTCGACAGAAATATTAACCTTGGGCGCTAGTTTTTTGCACAGCCAATAATCCGCAAGGGCAATAGCTTCTTCATTATTGCTAGCCCTTAACCAGAAGATTTTATTTCAATTTGCCGTAAAGCAGTATTGGTCGTTTCGTCAACCTCGAAATATGCAAACCAATCATCATAAAAATAGATCATCTTTTCTCCCCATAGTTATTGGCATCTTCAAACTTTTTCTTCGCTCACCCTATTATTTTCCGGAAATTCCTCTGCAAGCGGCTCTCTGACTAATTGCTTCATCTTCACTTTGCAGACCCCTTGCTTTTTATAATTTTTAATAGCCTCATTTAGGGATAGTTTATTTGCCCCAATGCTTATATGAGGCCTTTCATGCGCTGCAAGATCATATTGCCAAAAGCAAACCTCGCAAATATCTACGATGACTTCATCATCGCTACATATCGTAAAGTAACCGCAGCAAGGACATTGAACATTGCCTAAGGTCGATCTTACAATTTCAGCATGAACCCGTTTCTGTTTATCTTTCCAATTCATATTTCCAAAAATGATTCCCAGTATAGCGCCGGCAAAACAGTCGTAGTAGTCAAACTCTCTATGAAACCAGAAGTAGTTTAGTACTCAATCGCTTCCCTCCAGCTACTGCCTTAATAAAAACTTATAATAGAATCTAGCTGTCTTAGAAAGAGATGAATATAATAACTGAAATAGCAATCAACAAGCCTCCAGCCATTCTGAAGTATTTTACCGTTTTTTTCGACGGCATCATTTTCTCAAGATCCTTATTAGATGCGTTACTCTCAGAGTTATAACTAAACCGTCCCCACTTCCAAGCCGTAACAGGAAAACACAAATATAGCGCTCCAATAGCTAAAAAAACAAAGCCCACGGTATTCCCTCTCCTCCAAAAACTTTCCTGCTTTACATACGTTTGACTACTTAAATGATTTCATTACCTTTAACAGATAAATAAAAAAGATGACCCTTCAAGAGTCATCTTTTTCTATTTACTTACCCTTTTATCCTAGAAAAGCTGCCCCAGGCTCTATTCACCAGATTCTTCTTCAATGATCGAGAAAATTTGGTGATCCTCCCACACGCCATTGATTTTTACGCCTTTTCGCTCAATGCCTTCCTTTTGAAAACCAGCCTTCTCAAGAACTCGCATCGATCCCCCATTTCGAGGCATTGCTCCCGCTTCAATTCGATGTAATTTCAATTGTTGAAAAGCATATTCTACCGCTAGCTTAACAGCCTCTGTCGCGTAGCCTTTGCCACTATGCACTGCATCCAACGCATACCCAATTAAACACTTTTGCAACGGCCCTCTTTGAAGGTGGAACAACGTCACATCGCCAATTAAACGGTCATTCTCTCGCAGGAAGATACCAAAGTTGTATTTTTTGTCCTCTTCTCGTTCTTTGACCGCATCTTGAATAAATTGTTTTTTTGCAGCAAGCGTATAAAAATCATCAGGAAAAGCAGGTGAATATTTCTGGAATAATTCTTTATTTCTGATTTGAATATCAAGTAAATCTTCAGCATCCTTCATTTCAAAAAAGCGAATATACACTTGATTGTCGGCTTGAATCAATGATATGCTTCCTTCCATTATGGCTTTTCTATTCGAATACCGTAAACATGCCCGTCATTCCGGGAGAATGATCCTTAAATCCGAACTGCTCGTAGAATTTATCGTTGCCACGTGAGGCAAACAGACCTACAAAAGCCAGACCGTTCTCATGGCGACGCTCTTTAATATAATCCAGCAGGCACTCTACAATAAGCTTGCCGAGACCATGCTTCTGATGCTCGGGTGCAATCGCTACGTCCTGGATATAGAAATACATCGCCCCGTCGCCTACGATTCGCCCCATGCCAACAACCTCTCCGTTACTCTTAACAACAACGCCATGGAGTGAGCCGGCAAGCGATTGCTCGGACATCTCTATATGAATATTTCCCCAACCGACAGCTTCCCATAATGTCTTATGCTCCAATACCGTAGGGAAACGCTCGATAATTTCATATTTGTTCACTGTCATATTGACCACCTTCATCCCAATGAATTGGTGGCTGTTTCACACAACCACCTGTTTTATGGTTGGATGCCGCGGTTATGCTCCATGTTGTTGTTCATCTCCTATCATAATTCCTATATGACACTTTACTGCAAAATTCAGTTGAAGAAAACCCTTAAGCGTCAATTCCGCGTTCCCTTTTCCATCGGTTGTCCATAACCGCCGATCCTCTTCCTTGAATCCAGCTATACGCCTGATAAGCCCCGTAACTCTGCAAAAGGATCAGAACAGGGACAAAATCCAGCCTGTAACGCGGTTGATTCTCGACCAGCAAATGAGCACCAACATAAAGTAACAACAGGATCAGGTACAATAATGCCTCGTTCCCCTTGCCCGATCGCCATAAGGCTATCATACTCATAACGCCAAATGCGCTCATCAGCACATACATAGGCCCTTCCCATCTATGAAGGGATTGCTCCAGCTCCCATTGGTTTAATCCCTGCAAGCTCCAATAAGGAGAAGAATCCGAGGAACCCCACATGGTGACAAGCTTCCTGCCAAGAAGTGCTGTCAGCTCGGACTTGTCTTCGAGACGCTCTTTGATTTTGACAAGCTCTGCTTGATGGCGTTCTTCACCAACCTCAAACTGATTGGCGTAGTTCGCGTCCTCCTTATTCCAGGCGCCATTCGTTTCCGCATTTAGTCCAACCATGAATTTCCAGTAATTATCGCCATCGGACAATGAATGCTGAGTGATACCGGAAGAGATTAGTGTAGTGCTGGCAAGCAGCTGCACCAAGTAATATACAACAATAACAATACCAAGCTTGCCTGCCGTAGCAGTTGCCTGCTTTTTAATAGAATCACGCCATGGCTGCCCTATCATCAGAAGAACAAACAAGGAAGCACCTGCCAAATAGACAATCCCGATTGGACGCATAAGATGACCAAGCCCCATCGCTAACCCGGCGAGCGGCCAATAAATAATCGAGTCTTTACCCCTAATCAGAAATAGACATCCTATCAAAAATAAAAACACCGATAAATGCTGGTTCGTTAATACGGAACACATGATGATATTCGGTACATAGAAGAGATACACTAGCGCGGCGATTCTGCCACAGCTTTCATGAAATACCTTCGAGGCAGAAAGATATAGCACAACCGCCGTCCCGATACTGATCAGGACATTTATCATTTTTAAGAAGATCAGATGATTGCCGAAGACTTTAATAACCCCAGCCTCATACATCGTAAAGCCAAGCTGATAAGGAAAGCTCGTATAGTAGGGCGTATCGCTAAAAGCAAAGCTTCCCGATGCCGCCTCTTTGGCAGCATTGTACATAAACAGAAAATCCGATTCCGGCAATGCCGGATTCCATAGAATCCAAGTCACCCGGCAACCCAACCCGAGCGAGAGAAACACGAGCAGGAACATTTTACGGCTTAAGCGTGTGATAGCCCAATGGACGACAAACAAAGTGACAACTACCGTTGCAGCGAGTGCAGCGATCATTGTCCAAGGAGAATCATAGATACTCCAGATATTTGCGAAAGAAGAAATAAAGATGGTCAGAAAAAATAGTCCGCCGGCTGCAGAAAAAATACGTGTGCGAAAAGTCATAGCTGCTCCTATCCCTATTATGTCATCCAGCTATGTTACCATAATTTTCTTCCTATGAGTATGATTGCATGGAACTACTTTCATTAGGATATACCTGAGAGCCCTTTTTAGAAAAGCTTTGTCAATTTCCCGGGGAATTTATCGAAGCATGGAGCTGAAATTTTCATTCCGCCCAGTAATTCGTTTGCCCATACCCTCATCAATGCTCCCTCATACGCTATACGGTACCTGCCTAAATGTTTGAACTGCATGTAAGATAACCATTAACTCATAGGGAGCTGGATACGTGAAATCCAAGACACAGCTTACGGGGCGAGTCATATTCAAAGGTGATCCGGGTTATGATACCGCTCGAAAGAACTGGGATCCTCATACAGACCGCTTTCCCAAGGTATTTGTTTTTGCGCAAAAAACGAGAGATGTAGCAAATGCGATAAAGTGGGCTCGCGCCAATAAGGTGCCTATCCGCCCTAGAAGCGGCAGGCACGCGCTGGAGACTAACCTGTCGCAGGTTAACGGCGGACTTGTCATCGATACAAGCGAGATGAAGAAAATTACACTGAATAAAAAATGCAGTACCGCTGTTGTCGAGACCGGCAACCGGGTAGGCAGAATCGTTGACACGCTTGCGAGGCAAGGCTATATGGCCCCATTTGGCGACAGTCCTTCCGTCGGCATTGGCGGCATCACGCCCGGCGGCGGAATTGGACCGCTTCAGCGTACGACGGGACTCATAAGCGATAACCTTATCGCGCTTGAAATGGTCGATGCAAAGGGAAGAATCATTCGTGCCAGCAAAAAGCGCAATTCCGATCTCCTCTGGGCGTCCCGAGGAGGTGGCGGCGGCAACTTCGGCGTATATACCAAATACAAATTTAAAGTAAGGCGCGCTCCGGTTAAGGCTGCCGTATTTAGCGTCACCTGGCCGTGGGACCAGTTCGAAGAAGTCGTCGAAGCATGGCAGCGTTGGGCACCCTTCACTAGTACAAAGCTGGGCAGCGAATTATCCGTAGGTCCCAAAAAAGGCGGAAATGTCAGCATGCTGGGGGTTTACCTTGGCAGCAAAAAGAAAGCCCTTAAATTTTTGGAGCCTATCCTTAGCGTGGGAACGACTACGAAAAAAGACATCCGGTATCTTCCGTACCTGCAGGCAACAGAGTTTTTGCTCGCTCCCGATCCGGTGCTGACCCAAAGGTTCAGCAACCAGTTCTCCAGCGGCTTCGGCAGGCGTCCATTCCCGGATAAGGCTTTTAAATATATGCGCGAGTTTCTGGAGAAAGCCGAGGGCGGAACTCCGGCCGGCTTCTACTTCCTGAACTGGGGAGGAGCTATACGACGCATTGCGCCTCGGGCTACCGCCTTCTATTGGCGGGATCCGAAATATTACGTGGAATGGAACAGCTCGTGGGTGAAACCATCGCATGCGGCTAGAAACATTGCCTTGGCCCGCAACACCAGGAAGAAGCTGCAGCCGTATATCGTTGGCTCTTATATTAACGTGCCCGACCAGGGCATTAAATGCTCCGGCCCGGTCTATTACGGCAAGAACTATGCGAGACTGCGCAGAGTCAAAGCGAAATATGATCCTCAGAATGTGTTTAATAATCCGCAGAGCATTCCTCCTGCGAAATAAACAAATAACGGCAGCCTTGGACTTGACGAAAGTCCAAGGCTGCCGCTTTATTGTTGACTTTACTGCGGTGTTCTTCCCATATTTTTAAAGTAGATAATAACATGTCCATTATCATTTTCGGGTCTCTCTGCACGGAAGTTGGAACCGTTATAGGTGCCTCCCTCAGCAAATAGATTTTTGAGCTCCGAAGCAAGTGAATCCTGAACCGTTAATTTAGCTCCCTTTAACACCGTTATTGCAAGATCTAGTGTGTTTGTAAAGCTGTCGTATAGAGTTATTTTATGTTCGCCGCCAACTTCCGCATAATCAACGACCAGAATATTTGTTGTTATGGATGACCTATAAGCAACGCTAATCTTAGGCTTGTCGGGATTACGCACTATTACATAGGAGCCGTATTGCGTTTCCGCAAGCTTTTTATGCAATGCCAACTCTATGCCAACCTTCATGTTTTTCAAATCTGAGGCTGTCTCCGGCAATACAATGGAACTTGAAGGCTCTGCAGGACATTTTTTCAACTGGGAAAAGCCGCTTAGTTGCAGCTTATAGATAAAAGCAGCGGCTTCAGCTCGTGTCAGTTGCGAGAACGGCTGAAAGTTATCAACCGTTGTGATGTTGGGATCAACCCCGCTAGCATACCCCTTGTTGTATAAATAGGAGACCGCTAAACTTGGCGAATTAATAAAGTTCACGCCGTCGGCCGCCGAGATGACAATTGCGACCTGCTCCCTCAGAATCGCTCTATTGCGAGCTTCAAAATCCGAATGCCCATACAACGGATAGTTCATCTCGGAAGCAAACGCATAAAAGGAATCCGACCAGCTGGATTTGTTTGTTATTTCCGGTAATTGCGCATGAAAGGCACGAAGCAGCATGACTAGAAATTCCGCCTCCGAAACATTGGAATCCGGTTTAAACGTACCATCGGAATATCCGTTTACGACTCCCTCTTGAACGGCCCAATTAATATAAGCTTCAGCCCAATGTCCTTTCGTATCGGTGAAGGATAGGGGCTTATCCGCCGCTTCCAGCTTAATGGGTTGAATCCCGGATAAAATAATAAACGCTGTTAGTGATAACATAAGTATCCTCTTAAACATGTTGTAACCTCCATTTACATCAACAAATATTGCTATTTACCTTTCTCATTAAAACTCCACGCCGCGTACCTTCGAGAAAACCATCGTATCGCGCAGCGAGCCGTCATTGGCGTTTTTATGATTTCGCAGCACGCCTTCAAGCGTAAACCCGGTACGCTCGGCCACATTGGCGCTCTTCTTATTGCGGGCATCACAATGAATCTCAATCCGATTGGCTTCCAGCACTTGAATGGCAAAGCTCGCAATCGCCTCGACCGCCTCTGTTATATACCCTTGACCGGCATAGGAGGTTCTTGCCCAATATCCAATCTCGAATGAACGAGCGTGCCAATCCATACGATGTAGTCCGCTGCTGCCGACAAGCTGCCCCGTCTCTTTATGAAACAGCAGGAGTCTGAAATCCGTTCTTCCCAGAAATTCCAATCGGGACTTCCTTATACTGATCTCGGATTCTTCCATAGTAGGAGCCCCTTTAGCCCAAGGCATCCAAGGACGCAGCTCTTCCAGGCTTTCAATGACTGCCTCGTTAATTGCCGCCCCGTCTCCATGCAATGGGGCACGAATGATAAGCCGCGCGCTTTCGAAGCTCTCCGGTATGGTCATCAGCATGGGATTCAAACCAGATTGACTCATAATAAGCCCTCCCTTTAGTCATTCCGATTAGTTCGCCTGTCATATTTATACAATTATAGTCCCGACTGTATACGGCTGCAACGATTCCTTTTTGCACCACTTGTTCCGTTTTAAGAAGAGCATTATGATGGTAGGATTGACAATAAGAACTAGAGGGATCAAGACATCATGAGAATTAGAGATTGGGATCAAAATTTAAAAATCCGGCTATTAGGAGAAACTAGCTTTAACATTATTTTTTGGATATTTTATCCGTTTCTATCGATCTATTTCGCCCAATCCTTCGGCAAAAGCTGGACCGGGCTGTTACTCGTCCTATCGCAAGCGCTGTCCGTGCTGGTTAATCTGTTTGGCGGATATTTCGCGGACCGGCTCGGCCGGAAGACGGTGATGGTCTTCGCCGCGTGCGGACAAGCCGTTGGCTACGGGATCTTCGCCTGTACGGCATCCCCTTGGCTGGACCTCCCCGCCGTCAGTTTTGTTGGCTTTACCTTGGCCAGCTTATGCGGCACGTTATATTGGCCGGCAAGCCAGGCGATGGTTGCGGATGTTGTGCCGGAGGAGCATCGTTCCAGCGTTTTTGCCGTCTTTTATACCGCGGTGAACATGGCTGTCGTTATCGGTCCGTTAATTGGGGCAACCTTCTTCCTGGACTCCCCCCACGTCATTTTGTTTGCAGCCAGCGCCGTCTGCCTTCTGTTCACCCTTATGCTGGCACGCTTTACGAAAGAGACAAGAGTACAAGATCACGTCCACGCTAAGCGCACGGAATCAGAACCGTGGTACAAAGCAGTGGGAGCCCAGCTTCAAGACTATAAAGTCATTGCAACGGACCGGGTATTTCTGCTGTTTATCCTTGCGGGCGTCCTGTTAGCCCAGACCTTCATGCAGCTTGACCTGCTGTTCCCTGTATTCCTGAAGGAGACGGTTCATCAGACCACCATTTATTCGTTTGGAGATTGGAAGCTGCAGTTATCCGGCGAGAAGCTGTTTGGACTTATCGTATCGGAGAATGGTCTGTTCGTCGCCCTGTTTACGGTAGCGGTGACCAAATGGATGCTGCAATTCCGCGACCGGTTTGTATTTATCGGAAGCAGCCTTCTGTATGCGGCAGGGATCGGAATGTTTGGCCAGATGTCTACGTTCTGGGGTTTAACGGCCGCCATAATCGTATTTACTCTAGCAGAGCTAATGACCGCGGGACCTCAGCAGACATTTGTGTCCAGGCTGGCTCCCGAGCATATGCGAGGGCAATATTTTGCGGCAGCCAGCTTGCGGTTCACGATCGGCAGAACGCTCGCGCCCATGTCAATTCCGCTCAGCGAATGGATCGGCTATGACGGAACGTTTGGTCTCTTGACCGTGCTTGCGGTCTTATCTGCCCTAATCTATTACGCGATGTTCAAACAATTCGACAGGCAGCATGCCTGATCGCATAAAAGGCTGTACCCTTCTCGTCAGGGCACAGCCTTTTTCTTCTATCTATTAACTTCTAACCTCAAGTCTCCCCTTGAAAAACAACTCCGTCGCTTCTACGTCATCCGTCTCGCCGTCCAGAATCCTCTTCGCGTCATCTAGCGTCTCATAGAGCGACAGCCACTCGCCGGACTTCTGCGTATAAGGCTCGGAGACAAAAAACGGTTGAGCCAAGTAAGCTTCAAGTCTCTCTCCCCGCTTATATAACGGCACGTCGGACTCTGCTATTTTTCCAAGACCATGCACCTGGACTAGCGATCTCAGCTCTCTGTAACGTCGAAGCAGCTTCCGCGTCCGCTGCTGGACGGCAAGATGCGCGGCATCCAAATAATTGCCTTCGGTAATCGTTGAAGTGGAGGTAATAGGATCAATTGCGGGATAAATGCCGCGGCTGATTAAATCCGGATCAAAGCGCCATAACGTATCGAGAGGGCCATAAGCTTCTGAAGCCGATTCGTCGGCAGCCTCGCAAGCCATATCAACCAGCGCGGCCGTGATGGGCCTTGCTCCCGCTTCCTTCAGGCTTTCCCGCAGAGTAAAGAGCTCACCCGACAGTACGGTGCTGCGGTCAACGCCGAGCAGAATATCCTTCTCCTCGCGAAGATTGACGATCTGATGGTACACTTCCTCTCTTGTGGAGAGAACATAGCCGGATTGTTCTTTAACATGGCTGATCCCCGGAGCGTCGGTACCCGGATCCCAGAAAATCGTAGCGTACCCGCGTTTGTTCATCCGGTGCATCAGCTCCGCCAATAACACCAGCTGCCCCATACTGGGTCTTGCAACGAAACCAACGGTACCGCCGCGCACGACGGGTGCAAGCAAATCGAGTGCCTTAATTCCGGTTTCAATCATCCTCATCCCGCTCCCTCTAATAATGAGTTCATCCAGACTACACCCTGATAATGCGGCCAAAGCGACCAACGTCCGAACTTCTGCCCGGCCAACGGGAATTTTTCCCGTGCAAAGATTGGATACGGTTGCTGCTCGAAGACCAGCCTTCTGTGCCGCTGAGGTTAGATTGGGTACGCGACGGCGTAATAGCGGTACGTTAAGCTGTAGCTCTTCATCCATTTATTAGCACCTCCTTACTCTATATAGTAATCAGCTTTACTCTAAAGCGCAACGATAATTTGTAAAATATGGTGAACGACAATTGAACGGCCTATTCTGCCAAATTCCTTTTTTTAACAAGAAATTTGTCATAAATTGTGCTACCATATGGATTGAACCAGTAGATTACATATCCGATTGGAGGCGCTTACAAATGAACCAGGATCAAGTGGCTGAAGGGTATTTCGGTGAGTTTGGGGGCAGCTTTGTCCCGCCCGAGCTGAAGGAAGTATTGGATTATTTAAGCGCGCAATTCAACAAGTTCAAGGATGACCCGGAGTTCAAAGAAGAGCTCGAATACTACCTCAAGGAATACGTTGGCCGCGAGAATCCGCTGACCTACGCGGAGCAATTAACTAACGCGTGGGGCGGCGCGAAAATCTATCTGAAGCGCGAGGACCTGAACCATACCGGTGCTCACAAGATCAACAACGTTGTCGGGCAAATCCTGCTTGCCAAGCGGATGGGCGCCAAACGCGTCATCGCCGAGACAGGTGCCGGCCAGCACGGCGTAGCAACGGCAACGGCCTGCGCGATGTTCAACATGGACTGCGTCATCTATATGGGTGCGGAAGATACGCGCCGTCAAGCGCTGAACGTATTCCGGATGGAGCTTCTTGGCGCTACCGTTGTTCCGGTAGACAAAGGTCAAGGACGCCTGAAGGATGCCGTCGATGAAGCGCTGAACGATCTGGTAGCTAACTATAAAAATACGTTCTATCTGCTGGGCTCCGCGGTTGGTCCGCATCCTTTCCCCACGATGGTGAAGCATTTCCAATCCATTATCAGCGAGGAATCGAAACGCCAGATTCTGGCCAAGGAAGGCCGTCTTCCGGATGCGGTTATCGCCTGCGCGGGCGGCGGCAGCAATGCGATTGGCGCTTTCGCCCATTATATCGATGAGCCGTCTGTACGCCTGATCGGCGTGGAGCCGGACCAGGCACCAACCTTGACCGAAGGCGTTCCCAGCATTATCCACGGATTTAAATGTCTCGTCCTGCTGGACGAGAAAGGCAATCCCAGAAAAACGTACTCCATCGCAGCCGGACTTGACTATCCGGGTGTCGGACCTGAGCACAGCCATTTGAAAGTCAGCGGCCGCGCGGAATACGTAACGATAAGCAATGAAGAAGTACTTGCAGCTTTCCAAGAGCTCTCCCGTACGGAGGGCATTATCCCCGCGCTCGAAAGCGCGCATGCGGTTGCCCATGCCAAGAAGCTGGCGCCTACCATGAACAAGGACCAGATCATTATCGTGAATTTGTCCGGCCGCGGCGACAAAGACGTAGAGCAGGTTTACAACATGCTTCATAAGTAATCCTATACTCGCAGCTTCTGCCTCTTGGGCAGGGCTGCTTTTTTTTGGCTGCCCGGAAGCGTATACTTGGAATAGGCTTTGTAAGTCTGCAGCTGCCAAGCTTATGGTTACGAAGCAAGAATCATTGCGAACAGACTAATCCAATCTGTTTGTGTGATCATTCTTTTGGGGAGGTACATAAGAAATGAGTTATGAATCGTATTTTTCGGAACGTAGAGAACAGCAGCTGGGTGAGCTTAAAGAGTTTCTGACCATTCCAAGCATTTCGGCGCTGTCTGAGCATAAGCAGGACATGATCAAAGCCGCCGAATGGGTGGCAGGCAAGCTTGAGCTGGCGGGACTTGAGAACGTGCAGGTTCATCAGACCGCAGGTCATCCGATTGTGTATGCCGATCATCTTCATGCGCCGGGCAAGCCAACCATTCTTGTATACGGCCATTATGATGTACAGCCGGTTGATCCGCTTAATCTGTGGGAGACACCGCCATTTGAACCAACGGAGCGCGACGGCAAGCTGTATGCGCGCGGGGCAACCGATGATAAAGGTCAGATTTTCCTGCATATCAAAGCCATTGAAGCCTTGCTGAAGCAGGAGCAGCAGCTTCCCGTGAATGTGAAGTTCTGCATCGAGGGCGAAGAGGAGATCTCCAGCCCAAGCCTGCTGACCTTCCTGCATGAGCAGAAGGAGAAGCTGGCGACCAACGCGGTTCTTATCTCGGACACCTCTCTGATCGAAAAAGGCAAGCCTGCAATCTCGATTGGCCTGCGCGGACTTTGCTCGCTTGAGGTGTCCATTAACGCTTCCAACACGGATCTGCATTCGGGCACCTACGGCGGCGGCGTACCAAACGCGCTTCATGCGATGGTTGAGCTGCTCGCTTCGCTCCATGACAAGCAAGGACGCATTACCGTAGAGGGCTTCTACGAAGGCGTGCCTGAGTTGACGGCTGCTATGCACGAGGAGTTTGAAAAACAAAACTTCAACGAAGAGCAGCTGAAGAAAACGCTGGGCCTCAGCACAACTTACGGAGAAGAGGGTTATTCCTTCGTAGAGCGCACCGGCGCTCGTCCAACGCTGGAGCTGAACGGGGTATGGGGCGGCTTCCAAGGCGAAGGCACCAAGACGGTTATTCCAAAAGAAGCCCACGCGAAGATTACCTGCCGCCTGGTCGGTCAGCAGGATCCGCAGCGTATTCTGGACGCGATCATCGCGCATCTCCACGCGAACGTTCAGCCGGGTGTTACGCTGAAGGTTAAGCCGGGCGAGAAAGCACGCGCCTTCGATATGGATCCGTCCATCCCGCTTCTGCAAACGGCAGCCGACGCTTATGAGGCGGTATATGGCACTCGTGCTTTGTTCACGAAGGACGGCGGCTCGATTCCAATCGTCGAGACCTTCTCCCGCGTATTGTCCGCGCCGGTTATTATGATGGGCTTTGGCCTGCCGGACGAGAATCTCCATGCCCCGAACGAGCACTTCAACCTCGAGAACTTTGACAAAGGTCTTCTGACAATTGTGGAGTTTTTGAAAAGAGTTTAATCACTAGCTGCCTTCTGCGTTGTATGTTATGCAGGATATCTGGTTTGATCGGAGCGTTACGGGGTATTAAGTTGTACATAGTGCAGCATATTTCACCGAAACAAGTCTAGCCAGGCTGTTATTGTCCTAATATCCTGCACTATGTACAGGATATTCCGCGTCACTGGGCTAAAAAGCGCTAATATGCTGTAGAACGTGCAATGTAGAACGATAGCTTTACCGGCACATAAAAAAGCAGCCCTCCGGGCTGCTTTTCGCATTAAAACGCTGGAACCGCGATATCGCTGTAATTGTCCTCGAGGAATTTCTTGACCTCCGGGCCAGTCATCCGCTCAGCGAGCTTCTGAATAGCCGGCGAGTTTACGTTGTCCTCGCGGGCTACCAAAGTAATGACGAAGTCGGATTCGCTGCCTTCTTTAATCAGAGCATCCTTCTTCGGCGTAAGACCAAGCGGCTTCGCGTAAGCCGGGGTCATGAGGACCATGTCTACGTCATCAATGACGCGGGCCAGCATAAGCAGATCAACTTCCTGGAACTTGAATTTATGCGGATTATCCACGATGTCGGCCTGGGTTGCCTTAATGCCGACACCCTCTTTCAGCTTGAGCAAGCCGTTGTTCTCCAGCATAACAAGCGAGCGTCCGATATTGGACGGATCGTTGGCAATTGCGATTGTTGCGCCGTCCGGAAGGTCTTCGATTTTTTTGTACTTTTTCGAATAGCCGCCGTATACCGCGTTATAGATCGCTTTGACCGGCACCAGATTCGCTTTGTTCGTAGCATTAAAATCATTCATGTACGGAACGTGCTGGAAGAAGTTCGCGTCTACCTCTTTATGCTGCAGAGCCGTGTTAGGCTGAACGTTATCCGACAGCGTCACGATCTCCAGGTTAACGCCATCCTGCTTCAGAAGCGGCTTCACGAGTTCGAGAATTTCGCTCATCGGCGGAATGAGAACCGCTACCTTCAGGTTCACTTCCTGTCCGTCTTTTCCCTCGTTTGCAGTTTGGTTGTTCTGCTTGTCCGCATTATTATTTTGACCGCATCCTGCGATAATCGCCACAAGAAGTGCGAGCATAACGAGCCCTTTTACTTTATTTCTCACTTTCCATTCCTCCCGTTTCTCTATCCGGCTTGTTTATTATGTCTCTATGCCAAATCTGGCAGTCAGCCGCTTGTAGAACCATAGTCTAAGCGAGTCCCTTTCATAAATCAATCTAGAGATTCGCTCGCACTGTTCGCAATTTGGAATATGAAATATAATAGCAATAATACAAACATAGAACAGGCAAGCCTTATGGATGGAGGAGACATACGGTGTCATTTACAGAACAAGAACTCGAATTATTAAACCTTCAGCTCCCGGTATGGGTAGAAGCAAGCAAAGTCAGATCCGCTTACGGCAAGACGGCTTCCTATATTCCGGAGCTGGCCAAAGCTCCACAGCACGCTCTTGGCATTCATCTCATTGCAACGGATGGCACTGCCGTTTCAAGCGGCGATTGCAGTCTTTCTTTTACGATGCAGAGCATTTCTAAAGTGTTCACGCTGATCCTTGCCTTGATGGACAATGGGGAAGAGGCCGTATTCGAGAAGGTCGGCATGGAGCCTACCGGCGATAACTTCAACTCCATGCTGAAGCTGGAGCTCGTCCGCCCCGGCATTCCGTTCAACCCGCTCATTAACGCGGGCGCCATTGCTATCTCATCCTTGATTCACGGCCAAGACTCGGCTGAGAAAAGCTCCCGGATTCTCTCCTTCTTCCAAGCGCTTGCAGGCAATCCAACGTTAACCTATGACATGGACGTATACCGGTCGGAATCGGACACCGCCAATCTGAACCGGTCGATGGCCTATCTGCTTAAGGATAACGGCGTTTTGGAAGGACAAGTCGAGGATGTGCTTGATGTCTACTTCCGCCATTGCTCGGTTGATGTTACCTGCAATGATCTGGCCCGTATGGCCCTTGTTCTTGCGAACAACGGCAACGACCCGATAACCGGCGCTTCCTTAATTCCTCGCCGGTATGTGCAGATCGCAAAGACCTTTATGATTACATGCGGGATGTACAACGCTTCAGGGGAATTTGCCATACAAGTTGGTCTGCCGGCAAAAAGCGGCGTATCCGGCGGGATTCTGACGATGGTGCCGGGAAGGCTTGGCATCGGGGTGGTTGGTCCTGCTCTTAATACAAAAGGCAACAGCATCGCGGGCGTTCATCTGCTGGAGACACTCTCAAGAGAACTGAACTGGAGCCTATTCTAGCAAAACATAAATAGGGGTGTGCATGAGGCAGCCGGTTGGCTACCCTACATGCACACCCCTATTCCCTTACAACTCCCGCATAAATTCCTCAATATCTTTATCCGCTTTGGACTGGTTACACTCATTGCAGGCAACTACGCAATTATCCGGAGTAGTATGGCCGCCCTTTGCTCTCGGCAGCATATGGTCGATCGTATCGCCATATTGTCCGCAGAAATGGCAGGTGTAATTGTCTCTCGTCAGAATGTAGCTTCGGAAATCCTTGTTGCTGAACAGTCGCCGGATTGTTGTCCGGTTCACAATAACAGCGGCCCGTTCCTTCACAAGCGTCACGGCAAGCTCCAGCTCAATCTCCTGATGCCAGCGCCGTCCTTTATCGGTTTTGCCGCGCATCCAGACCGTCCCTTTGCGCGTGGTCCGCAGCAGCGTAACATCCGTTGGCGAATAATTCGCCGGCAGCGGACGGGGACGCGGCTTCCCGAAGCCTCCGGTACGGGCGGAGGACTTGGACGGCCTTGGACGCCTAGGCGCTGCGGCAGGAGCCGCCATTGCCGCAGATTCTGAAACAGCCGCCGGTCCGGCGGCAACAACGGCTGGCTGGCTGACAAGCTCGGCCGCCGCCAGCTCAGGCGCATATAATGGCGCGGCAGGCTTGCCCGCCTGCTGGTCCGCATCCGCGGCATGCAGCATAATCGGCGTACTGATCCGGCTCCTTACCTTGCGGCAATTACGGCAGGCGCCGCGCCGCGAGCCTGTTCCTGAACGCCGGCCTGTACGACGGAGGAAATCCGATACGGGCTTTTGCTCCAGACAGTGTACGCATTGTTTATATCGAGTCGTTTGCAAGTTATCGGTCATCGGTAGCAGCGGGTGCTTCACACCCGTCCTTCACCCCATTACCCTTAATAATTACAGCTTCATCCGATAGATCGGCTTATTTTCCAGTCCGCGAATGACCGGTGTCCACGGTTCGCTTTCCGGGGTTGTCTGCAGGGCATCCTCAACCATTTGCAGCTTGGCATCCATCGCATCGATATGATGCAGCGCCACGGCTTCCGCCGTCTGCGGCTGAACGGGACTCCCCCACTCTCCCAGATTATGATGAGACAGCACCATATGCTGCAATCCCAGCACTTTTTCTGATTGTAAATTAATATTGCAGCGGATAGCCGCCTCCGTAATCCACGTCGACGCCAGGGAAATATGCCCCATCAGCTTGCCCGAAAGGCTGTAGTCGGATACGATGCCAAGCTGTGCGATCATCTCCTCGGGCTTCGCGATATCATGAAGAATGATGCCCGCCTTAAGCAGATCGGCGTTCAGGAACGGCCGCTGCCTGCACAGGAACTCCCCGATCTCCAGCATTCTGGCCATATGATAAGCAAGTCCGGCAAAATAAGCATGATGATGTGTCTTCGCCGCCGGATAATGCGTCAGCTTCTCTTCCACTTTGCCCACGCAATAGGTGACAATCGCCTGAATCTCGGGATCTTTGATACTGTCCTTCGCTTGATTAATCGTATCGATAAGATCATCCGAAGCGACCGGCGCCGAACGAATGAAGTCCGTTAGCGTAATCCCGTCATCCGGAGCTGCCGGACGCATCCGCGAAATCTTGATCTGCAGCTTCTCCCGGTACAAATGGACATTCCCCTGAACCTTTACGAGCCCCATCGTGAAGAAGGTTTCCTTGTCCTGCTGCGAGACATCCCAGAACTTGGCCCCCAGCTGACCGCTGGCATCCGCCAGCACAATATCGAAATAATCCTTTGGTGTTGTTGCGTTCGTCTGCTTTACTTCCAGCTCCTTCAGCAGATAGAAGCCGGTAAAGTCGTCCTGATTGCGAAGATCCTTAATTTGCGTCATTCTTGTTCCTCTCTCCAACTGCCCATAGATGCACCTGTTATGAGCCCATGATGCTCCTATTATACTATGAAAGCCGTCTTTGCGGTGTGGTAAAAGAAAGAGGCTGTCCGCCAGACCTAATCGTCTGGCGGACAGCCTCTGCCGTTTGTTGCAGCTTGGTTTATTTTGCAGCTTCCGCCGGTGCTGAAGCGGCTGGTGCCTCCGGAGATTCAGGAGTTGCTTCCCCATTATCCTTATGAGTCTCCACAAATTGATGAGCCCCATAGAGAACGGCAGCCGCTTCGGCGCGGTTTACAACCTGCTGCGGGCGGAAATTGCCGTCAGCATCAAGCGATACGATCTTGTACAGCAGCGCGCGCTGGATGGTTCCTTGGTAATCGACGTTGATATCCTTCTCGTCCAAGATGTTAATGTACATCTTGATGAGCGGATATTGTCCGGTTTTCTCAAGCGCCTGAACCAGATAATGCGTGAACTGCTCTTTGGTAAGAGGCTTAGTCGGATCGATGTCAGCAGGCAGATCCAAACCGTTGTAGTGAGCGATAACGAAGCTTTCCGCGTACCAGGCATCGTTTTTCACATTCGTGAAGAAGCCTTCCGCCGTTGGCGCTTCCTTGAAATCAATAGCTGCCAGGCTTAATTGCATCGCGCGGACGATCAGCTCAACGCCTTGCGCGCCTGTCAGGCTCTCCTCCGGATGAAATTCCGAAGAGGATACCCCTTTTACAATGCCAAGCTCCTGAAGAGCTTCAATTTGCGCGCGGCTGCTTGTGCTCGTTATGTCCGTAAAGCTGGAATCATTAGCGGCAAAAGCCTGGCCGGATACGGCCCCAAACAAGACAGCGGCGGAAATGGCCGCAGCAGTTATACGTTTTTTCATTGTGTATGTCCTCCTTCATCCTATAGCTCTAGGCTGTGTTGTTGAACAACTGTTCAAAGTTATGGACGAAGGTTCCGCCGAAAATGTTGCTATACGCTTACATTCTGTTCAGGCTTGTTGTCCGCCGTCGTCTTCATATACACGTACAGCAGGGTAAAGCCGATCAGGCCGATAAGCGCCATCCCCGTTCCCGCCCAGTAGATCGAAGAAGGACCAACTTGCTGGAACAGATAACCGCCAAGAAACCCGGATGCGATTCCCGACAATCCGCCCCATGTCAGCGCATAAACCGCCTGCCCCGATGCCCGCAGCTCGCTTGGAACAATAAGCGCCGTCAGCTGCGTGCCAATATAGTAGAACGCTCCAAACGTCAGGCAATGAAGCGCCTGGATAAATATAATCTGCTGCGCATCGCCCGCACCAGCCATGAGAAACCAGCGAAGCGCGTATAGCACGCTGACGAGGATAAGGCAGCTGACCATCGTCCGGGTGTTTTTCGATAAATAACGGTCCAGCAGCAGAAACACGGGAATTTCAAAGATCGAGGACAAAAAAGCCGACCATCCCACAAGATCGGTGTGGCCCCCAAGCTCTGCCATGTACAGCCCAATAAACGTCGTATTCATCGAGTTTGGAATCGACAACAGAAGCCCGATGACTAGAAACACCAGAAAGACTCTGTTGCCCAGCATCTGCCGGTAATTCACGCCTTGCGACGTCTTTGGCGAAGAACCCCGCGGCAGCGTAAAAGCAAAGGCGATGGCCACAAGCATCATAATCGTATAGACGATCCACAGCCGGCTGATGCCAATCTGCCCGAGAATAGGTCCCGTAATCAGGGCCAGTATCGCCCAGCCGCATGATCCCCACAGCCGGAACGCCCCAAACTTGTGGCGCGTCCCTTCAATGCTGTTCAAAATCAGACTGTTGCTTTGAGAGAACAACGGCATTTGGAAAAAGAAAAACAGAAGCATGCAGCCGAATATAAACGTATAGGAATCGCTTAAGAAAACCAGCTGCATCGCGACGAGGTTACCCGTCAGCATCAGAATGAGAATAAGCCGGATATTCCGGGTCCGGTCGCTTATATAACCCCATAACGGATTGGCGATCAGCGACACGATTGGTCCGCCCGCCATAAGCGCGCCAATCTTCAAAGGAGAAATCCCGATCGACTGCAGATAAAGGGCAAAAAACGTACTGTACACCGCTATTGTGCCGTAACTGAAAAAATTAAAGGCCTTGATGAAGTGAAAGCTCATTCTCGCCTTCTTGCCTTCGATCTCGTTCATGTTGTTTACCACCGCTTTCTCAAAGCCTAAACAGGAATAGCCGTCGAGCTTGAACGGGCGACTACTTCCTCTGCCGTTACTTCGCGGCCTAGTTCATCGGATAAATATATCCCTTCGCTGATCAGCATCGTGCGCAGGGCAATGGCAGCCGTCGGCAATAACGGAACGCGCCCTTGCAGCGCCGCAACCCAGTGATGCTGCGAGGAGTCATAGGCATCTTCATTCTCGCGGATCCGGTGCCAGCGCAAATCCATCATATCCAGATCAATCGTGCTGTCGAGATCGATATCGCATACCGTGCTGTGGAAGCTGAACGGCTGCGAAGCTTCGCCCGGCATCCCGTTAGGCAGCCTTACGCCACCCTCCGATCCCAGAATGCTGCTGCCTTCAAACCCGCCCATATGAACCGACCAGGCTTCAATCAAATCAAGCGTTAAACCGCCTTTGAAGCGGATGAAGCCGGTCCCCAGCTCCTCCACGTTAAAGCCGCTGCTTTCTCTTCTCTCCTCCAGCATCGCCATCTCTTGATAGACCTTGCCCGAGATGCGCTCAACCTCTGGATTGCCAAGCAAATAAAGCAGCTGCGCAATATGATAAACGCCCATATCTAGCAGTGCTCCTCCGGCAGCCGTCTCCTTGCGGGTGAAAAACGGCGTCCCGTAACCGTCCACATACGGACGGTTCCTGCGGCGGAACCCGGTGGAACGGGCATGATACAGTCTGCCGAGCTTGCCGCCGTCGATTAAGGTCTTGGCCGCTTTCGTATCCTTGCCGTACAGCGTGAACAGCTGAATATGCAGCAGCTTGCCCGTTGCCTCCGCAGCCTCAAGCATTCTTCGGCCGTCCTCGTAGGTACCGGCAATCGGCTTCTCGCAGTACACATGCTTGCCCGCCTGCAGCGCAGCAATGGTTACCGGCGCATGGAAGTTATTGTGCAGGCAAACGTCTACCGCAGCGATATCTTCGCGCTCAAGCAGCTGACGGTAATCCGAATACACATGCGGAATCCCGTACTGCTCCGCCACTCGCCTTGCTTCCGCCTCGTTCACGTCGCAGACGGCAACAATCTGCGCTCCCGCGATGGCACGGTATTTCTCGATATGCTGCTTGCCGATCTGACCAACGCCGATGATCCCGATTTTTATGGCTTCCATCAGGCTTCACTCCTTAAATCGGCTTCGTCCGCAAGCAGCTTCTTCACCATGCCAAGCAGTCTCTCCGTCTCCAGATACTGCCGCCTCGGGGCGTTATATTCAATTCCCCAATACCCCTTGTAGCCGGCATCCTTCAAGGCTGCAATCGTATTCAGGGCATTTCCGGACACAGCGGTCCGCTCATCGAAATGCGTATGGTAAGCCCACGGGGCAACCAGCTTATCGCCCTCTTCCTGATCCGCTCTCCAGCGGCCAAGATGCACGAGGAAGCCAAATGACGGATGGTCAACGGCCTCGGCGATTCGTTTCATTTCGCGGGGCAGCAGCGAAGCGCCCATATGATTCTCCGGACCAATAAGGAAGCCATTATCCGAAGCGAATTGCGAAAATTCCCGGTAGGTCCGGACCGTATAATCGAATTGTTCTTCCGTCATCGTCTCCACGTCATGATAGCTGCCGCCGGTATCAATCCGGACGGTCTTCGCCCCTAGAATAACCGATGCCCGCAAATGCACCAGCGCGTTCTCGTGTAGGCGCTTTCTGGTTTCCGGGTCGGGATCCCAAAGATGAGCGCCGTCAACGGCAAAATTAACAACCGACATTTCCTTCTCATCCAGCGCTTCGCGGATTTTGCGGATATAGCTTTCATCTGCAAGCCGGTAGATCGGCCCTGTGTTCCGGTCGATGAAGAAGCCGTTCCAAAGATCGGCAACGTCCAGCTTGTAGCGGTATTTCACCGTTTCCAAATAGCCAAATACATCCATCTTGCCTTCCAGATTCATGTTGTTAAACGAATAGCCTCCAATTGATACGTTCACGATTCCTCACTCCCGCTGATCAATATGTCCATCCCCTTCCATTATAGTGCTTGAACACAAGGAAATAGGGTTATTTTTTTAATAGAGGCGGGGGAAATTTCTATGATCATAAAGGGCAGCATGGCTAACCGTTCTCGCAAATGAAGGCGCTTTTATTGAAAACGACAGCTTTCTTCACGTTTGAGGTGTTGGAAATTGGCGAGATGAGCATAATAAGAATGAAAATTGCCGCTCGCAGCGCCGAATCAATCTATATTCAAGATAATAATGATACATATTCGTTATTTAAGTTTTGAGGCCTGTTTATAATATAATGGATTCATAAGTAAGTTCTAATTTCCGTCCCTTGAACTTCAAAATCCTAGACGGAGGTATCTGTCATGTCATCTGGCAATTTGCACAAGCAAGACCCTTGGGCTTCCTATTACGGACCCAACCTTGGTTACGTCCAAGAGCAATATGAACTGTTCAAAGAAAACCCCGAATCCGTCGTAGCCGAGTATCGCGAGCTGTTCGAGCAACATGGCGAACCGCCGCAATACGCAGGTCAAACGGCAGCACCTATCGTAGCAGCGCAGGCTTCCGGCGGCGCGGCCATCGATGCAAAAGTACTTCAAAACCTAGTAGCGGCTGGTAAGCTTGTATGGAACATACGCGCTTTCGGCCATTTAGCTGCGGATATCGACCCGCTCGGCATCAGCCCGAAAGTTAGCACGAACATGCTTGAGCTTGAAACTTATGGCCTGACTAAGGGCGATCTGGCCGCACTGCCGGCTGAGCTTGTCTGGACGAAAGCACCCGCCGACGTATCCAATGGCTGGGATGCTATCGAAAAGCTTCGCAAAGCCTACACGGGCACGATTGCTTTCGAATTCAGCCACGTTCATAACGAAGAAGAGCGCGCTTGGCTGAAGCAGCGCGTCGAGAAGGAAATTCCGGCGAGCAAGCTCAGCACGGACGAACGCAAGAAGCTCCTGACGAAGCTGTTCGAGGCCGAACAATTCGAAGACTTCCTGCAGCGCACGTTTGTCGGACAGAAACGTTTCTCGGTTGAAGGCAACGACGTTCTCGTAGCCCTCATTGACGAGATGGTTCATGAGCTGTCCAATGACGGCGTTAAACATATTTCGATGGGCATGGCGCATCGCGGCCGCTTGAACATTCTGGCGCATGTGCTTGGCAAGCCGTACAGCAAGATTTTCTC
This sequence comes from Paenibacillus glycanilyticus, assembly GCF_023715145.1. Classification (GTDB taxonomy): domain Bacteria; phylum Bacillota; class Bacilli; order Paenibacillales; family Paenibacillaceae; genus Pristimantibacillus; species Pristimantibacillus glycanilyticus_A. Next base: position 62,518 of record NZ_JAMBNP010000006.1, read on the forward strand.
CGAGTTCCATAACGCAACGAACAAAAAAATGAGCCCGTCCGAAGGCTCCATCGGCATCAACTACGGCTGGACCGGAGACGTGAAATATCACCTTGGCGCCAACCGTTCGATCGGTACCGGCGAAACGGTTAAGACCCGCATTACGCTTGCGAACAACCCGAGCCACTTGGAGTACGTGAATCCCGTTGTTGACGGCTTCACGCGCGCCGCACAGGATGACCGTACGGCAGCTGGCTATCCGAAGCAAAACCTGGATTCCGCCGCAACCATCATTATGCACGGCGACGCTGCTTTCCCTGGCGAAGGCATCGTTGCGGAGACGATGAACCTGTCGCAGCTTAAGGGTTACTCCCATGGCGGTACGCTTCATGTCATCGTCAACAACAAAATCGGCTTCACTACGGAGAGCCACGATTCCCGTTCGACGCATTACGCGAGCGACGTTGCGAAGGGTTACGAGATTCCGATCGTTCACGTCAACGCCGATGACCCGGATGCGGTTATTACGGCAGCCCGTATGGCAAGCGAGTACCGCACGAAGTTCAAGAAGGACTTCCTGATCGACCTGATCGGCTACCGTAAATACGGCCACAACGAGACGGATGATCCGGAAACAACGCAACCAACGATTTACAAAAAAGTAAAGGCTCATCCGACAGTCAGCCGTATCTTTACGGACAAACTGGTTGCGGAAGGCGCGCTTACCGAGCAAGAAGCGGAAGGTCTGAAGCAAGAAGTCATCGGCCGTCTGAAAGCAGCCTACGAGGAAATGAAGAGCCGCGATGGCCAAGAGCCCGTTCATCAGACGCAAGGCTTGCCTAATGATCAATCGGCAGGCGAGCAAGTGGCTCCTGTCTCCGTCGAACAGCTTCGCGAGATGAACGCGAACCTGCTCAAATGGCCGGAGAACTTCACCGTATATCCGAAGCTGCAGCGCATCCTGGAACGCCGCGCGACTGCCGTGAACGACGGCGAGAAAATGGACTGGGGCCATGCCGAGACGCTTGCGTTCGCATCGATTCTCGCAGAAGGCAAGCCAATCCGGCTCAGCGGCCAGGACGTCGAACGCGCAACGTTCGCACACCGCAACCTGGTGCTGCATGATGCGGAGACTGGCGATACGTTCTGCCCGCTCCATCATCTGCCTGAAGCAAAAGCTTCGTTTGCGATTCATAACAGCCCACTCTCCGAAGCAGCTGTTCTTGGCTTCGAATACGGCTATAACGTACACGCTCCCGAGACGATGGTTATCTGGGAAGCACAGTACGGCGACTTCACAAACGTTGCTCAAGTGCTGATCGATCAGTTCATCTCGGCCGGCCGTGCAAAATGGCAGCAAAAATCCAGCCTGATCATGATGCTTCCGCACGGTTATGAAGGCCAAGGTCCGGAGCACTCCAGCGCTCGTCTGGAACGCTTCCTGCAGCTGTCCGCCGAAGAGAACTGGACGGTAGTGAACCTGTCCAGCGCAGCGAACTACTTCCACCTGCTTCGCCGTCAAGCTTCGATCACGGAGAGCGATGCTGCCCGTCCGCTGATCATCATGGCGCCTAAGAGCTTGATTCGTAACCCGCGCGTTGCTTCGGAAATTTCGGAGCTCAGCAATGGTTCGTTCAAGACCGTTATTGAGCAGAAGGGTCTTGGCGCTAAGCCTGACCGCGTGGAACGTCTCGTTCTTGCTACCGGCAAGATGGCTATTGATATTGAAGAAGCCATTGAGAAAAACGCCGATCAAGAGCTGGATTGGCTGCATGTCGTACGCGTTGAGCAGCTGTATCCGTTCCCTGAGAAAGAAATCGCAGCGATTATCGAACGTCTGCCAAATCTGAAGGAAATCGTTTGGGTACAAGAAGAGCCGCAAAACATGGGTTCGTGGTTCTACACAGAGCCTCGTCTGCGCAAAATCGCGCCAGCCGCTGCAAGCGTAAGCTACATCGGCCGTCCGGAACGCTCGAGTACGGCAAGCGGCTTCCAGCAAGTACACAGCTTCGAACAGCAGCACATTTTATTGCAAACACTAAAATATAGTCCGTCGTTGACATATAACACTGGGAGGTAAGCTCACGTGCAACAAATCATAGTACCGGCAATGGGTGAATCAATTACGGAGGGCACAATCTCCAAATGGGTAGTCAAAGTAGGAGACGCTGTTAAACAAGGCGATGTGCTTCTTGAGCTCGAAACTGACAAAGTAAACATCGAAATCAGCGCTGAGTCCGACGGCGTATTGCAAGAAATCTCGAAAAACGAAGGCGACACTGTACAAATCGGTGAAGTCATCGGCACAATCGGAGCTGGCAGCGGTGCTGCCGCTCCAACGCCGGCTGCTGCTCCTGCAGCTGAAGCAGCGCCTGCACCGGCAGCCGCTCCGGCTCCTGCAGCACCAGCTGCTGCTACGGCGGTTGCGGTTGCTCCGGCTCCTGCGGCTGACAGCCACCTGAATGCATCTCCTGCAGCTCGCAAGCTTGCAAGAGAAAAAGGCATCGACATCAGCGAAGCTCAATCCACGCTTGGACGCGTCGAGCTTCGTCCATCGGCTCCTGCTCCTGCAGCAGCGCCGGCGGCACCTGCCGCTAAAGCGGCTCAACCGGAATTTACGTCGAACAAGCCTTACACTCGTACGAAAATGTCCCGCCGCCGCGCGACAATCGCTAACCGCCTCGTTGAAGCGCAACAGACTGCAGCGATGCTCACTACTTTCAACGAAGTTGATATGACAGCGATCATGGATGTTCGTAAACGCCGCAAGCAATCGTTCCTGGACAAACACGAGGTTGGTCTTGGCTTCATGTCCTTCTTCACGAAAGCAGTTGTTGGCGCATTGAAAGAGTTCCCTAATTTGAATGCTGAGATCAACAACGGCGATATTATCGCTAAACAATACTACGATATCGGCATCGCCGTATCGGCTAAAGAAGGTTTGGTTGTTCCTGTCGTTCGCGACGCGGACCGTCTGAGCTTCGCAGAGATCGAGAAATCGATCGTATCCCTGGCTAAAAAAGCGCGCGACAACTCGCTGGCGCTGGATGAGCTGCAAGGCGGCACATTCACGATCACTAACGGCGGTACATTTGGATCGCTCTTGTCGACTCCAATCCTGAATGCTCCGCAAGTTGGTATTCTGGGCATGCACAAAATCCAGCTTCGTCCGGTAGCGATTGACGCTGAACGTTCGGAGAACCGTCCGATGATGTACATCGCCCTCACTTACGATCACCGTATCGTTGACGGCTCGGAAGCAGTACGCTTCCTTGTAAAAGTAAAAGAAATGCTCGAAGATCCAGAAACCCTGTTGCTCGAGGGCTAATAAAGGAAGGGCCGTACCTGGTCGTTTATGACTTGGGTACGGCCCTTTTTTAGGTTTATTCTTGCTTGATTGGCAGCTTTGCAAAGACTTTACCGTTCCAAGTAAGCAGGGCCATGATGTCTTTGCTAAACCCCTTTACCTTGTTCTTGGTTAAATCAACCTCGATCAGGTACTTCAAGCTATTGTCCTCCATACTTATAAAGTAGTAATAGGCAGCTTCCTTCGCCTCGATAAACATTCCTCTATCTACCCGAAAGTCTTTTGGATTTAACGCTTCCTTCTCTTGAAGAAACTTATACGAAACTTCTGGATTGAAACTTCCCGTCCTATCGCCGGGATCATCAATTCCCTCTACTCCGGTTTGCGTTTCATTTGAGATTTTCAGCACGTCGCCGCTACCCGCGTTTAATACAAGCGCGTATCTCTCATTATTAGCGGAGGAAATGGTTAAGTAAAATAAACCTTCTGGTACTTTTTTTAGCTTTGCTTCGGCATCTAGTTTATCATCGGGGCGTATATCATGCTCAACAAGCTCTTTCAGCGCATTCAAATCAACGGCAGACACTTCAATTTGAGCATTATCCGGCGAAAGCGTGTTACCGAAATATTTCTCGACAGCACTTAGCCCAATTGACTTGATTGTTGCTACTGAAAGCATTCCTCCGGGTATTGATGTTTCGTTATCTTTATTGCCTGCATTATATTTTTTAACCATATAGATATTCTTAGGGACAGGGTCAATAAAGGAACTGCAGCCGGTCACTAAAACTAGGAGTGAAGCTGAAACGAGAAGTCCTGCTATCCTGTTCATGGCGATGTTCCTCCCGGCTTGAACGTAACGATGAACGTTGTTCCTCGGTCTAATTCACTTCTCACGTTAATATCGGCATTGTGCAAACTGGCAATTCTTTGGCATATGGATAATCCAAGTCCGGCGCCGTTGTTCCTCCTCGACCGAGCTTTATCCGTCATGTAAAATGGTTCAAAGATACGATCTAGATGCTCGCTTTCGATACCGCCCCCTTCATCCTCGATTTCAAGAACATAATTTTGGCCTTGACGGGCTGCCCGAATTGTTATGCTTTGATTCTTGGATGATGCTTTGATTGAGTTGTCGACGAAGTTGAAAATTAGAGCTTTAATCAAATCCTTTTCCAGTCTCAAGCATGCATTCTCGCAATGCAAGTTAATTGTCAATTGTTGTTCCCTTGCTTTCATCTCGAGAGCAGGCATAATCTCGGCTAGAATGTCGCAGAAATCCAACTCCTTCAACGGAAATTCCGATCTCTCAAGCTGGATTAAATCCATCAGCTTGAAGGAAAGGGATTCCAGCCGTTTCCCCTCAGATAGAATGACGTTTAATCCTTCTAACAGCTGGGAAGAGTTTATTTTCCCCGTTCTAAGAATGTTCGCATAGCCGATTATCGACGTTAACGGCGTTTTTAACTCATGCGTGAAATTATCGATGAACAATTGCTTTTCCCGGTTAAGCCGTTCCAAATCCTTGATCTTATCCTCGACAACCGATGCCATTACGTTGAAATTGCTTGCTAATACGCCAATCTCATCCTTTGACCCCGACTCAGCTCGCTCGGCAAAAGCGCCGGCGGCAATAAATTTTGCAGTACGATTAAGACGGTAAATAGGTATCGTCAGTCTTTTGCTGACAACGAACATGAGGAGCATGTAAGTCGAACATGCGATGATATTAACCTTCAAATAGAACATATATTGATCCGCATGCTCCTTGTACACCGAGGTAATATCTTTTATATAGGTAAACGTGTAATTTTTCTGGTTGATCTTCACAAGGTTCGATGTAAACAGAATGGTTCGTTTATCGACATCCCGCAGTATATATTTAATTTCATCCTCCTTCACCTGTTCCGATTCGTTAAGGTCTATAGGCATCTCGAAGTCTGTATTGTTATAGACCGCTTTTCCTTTATCGTTTGTGATCGTCATATAAACGCCCTGATCCCCGACCTTCCCAACAAATCCTTTGGCAATATTCGCGAGTACTTTCTCCTCATACTCGTCGGAATCATAGATAAGGACGATGGGCACGATAGCATCCACGCTCGAATGAATATTCTTGTTCTGGCTTAAGGCGTTATCGATTTCGCGATTAAGCAACTTGCCGTGATTCCGCTGGATAACAATAAAAGATGTCGCGTTAAATACTAAAATGAAGATGATAATCGAGAACGTGAAAATCTTAAGCCAAAATTTCATGGCTAGACCTCCAACCGGTAACCGATTTTAAAGATGGTTTTGATCCGGTCCTGAAGACGAAGCTTTTTGCGCAAGGACTTAATATGCACATCTACGGTTCTCGTATCGCCATAATAGTCAATGCCCCATACTTTATCGAGAAACTGCTCGCGCGAAAGCGCGATATTTTTGTTTACGATTAGAACGACAAGCAGATCGAATTCTTTAGGTGTCAGTTCTACAGGCTCGCCTTTTAATGTAGTTAATCGCTTGTCCGGAAACACGCGGACATCGTCGATGCTAATCTCCGATTCATCCTTGCCGTATCTGCGAAGCACGGTTTCGATCCGCGCAAGCAGCTCGATTCCGTCAAACGGTTTTACCATATAATCGTCGGCGCCTAATTTGAGGCCGTTGACTTTATCGAATACCGCGCTTTTCGCCGTCAAAAAAATAACGGGAATATTTTTGGGCCTGATTTGTTCCATCAGACTAAAGCCATCCAGCTTAGGTATCATAACGTCCAGAATAATGAGATCGAACTTTTCCCGTTCAATCCCTTCAAGCGCTGCGAGTCCATCGTAAACCTGCACCGTTTGATAATGAACGAGAGTAAGATTCATCTTTATGATGTTGGAAATATTGGGATCGTCCTCGACGATCAGTATTTTTTTGTCCATGGCACCGAATTCCCCGCTTATGAAGTGATAGGCAACTTTCATTGTATACGTCAAATCTTAAAAGAAGCTGAGACAAGCCGATTCCAAGAGTTGCCTAATAACGCCATATGACTAACCGATCGTATCAGCGATTAATTTCGCGTAAGCTTCGGCTCCTTTTGGCTGCAAATGAACGCCGTCTTTCGTGAACCAATCTGATTTACCGCTGCTCAAAGCGCGCCAATCAATCAATTTCACGTTGGAGTGTTCCTTCGCCGCTTCAGCCAGCGTCTTGTTCACCGTATCCTGCCAATCTCTTGGGACATTCGTGTTAACAAGATAAACCCGCTTATCGTCTCCTATCGTTTTCAAAAGCTCATTTAGTTTTTTTGCAGTGAACGGTCCGTTTGTGCCGAGCTCAATCACTACCGCATGCCCCAACTTGTTCTCTGACTTCAGCAGGCTTACCACTTCAATTGCATCCGATAATTGCCGGCTGACTTTGCCGTCGATTACGATGCCGGGGATAAGCTTTTCCAATTCCGCTTTCACTCCTACCATTACAGAATCGCCAACCGCTGTTACTCCGCCGGAATCCTGGGTATTTGTCGGAATGCTGGATGTCGGCTCCCCCGTCCCGCTAGGCGTTGGGCTCGGAGTAGAGTCCGACGTTGTTCCCGTTTCATTTGCATTTGTCTCCGTGGTTGGTTGAATGGAATGAGCAGGTTGATTGTTCCCTGCTCCCTCACAAGCTGCGCAAATCATTACGATCATCAGAATCGCCGGCAAAGTGATCATGCGAATACCTTTTTTCATGGATTTGGATTTCATATTTTGTTTCTCCTTTTTCTTATATTTGAAAAGTTTACCGCTACGAAGCGGCTGCTCGAAGTAACGATAAGACAGAGCGGCTATGAGAACAATCATGATTAATTGAGCTAGCTGATAAAGAAATTTCGAGTCTTCATAAGGACCTTTTGAACTACTCATCAGCACTTGCACCGGATAATGCCATAAATAAATGCCGTAGGAACGAATCCCGATCCATCGCAGCGGTTTCCAGGACAATAATTTGCCGATCAGGCTAAACGGGCTTGCCGAAGCGACAATGACAAGTCCGGCAGCCATAGACAACACAAACATGCCGCCCCTGTACAGTGAATCGTCGTACTTGTCTACGCTCGTTATCATTAAAAGGGAGATACAAAGTCCAATTGCTCCTATAGCATCCAGCACGACGCTTCGCCTTCCGAGGGGCTCGGCAAGCTTGCGGCTAGGAATGAAAATTGCGAATGCCGCACCAATGAATAATCCGAATGCTCGTGTGTCCGTGCCGTAGTAGACCCTGCTCGGATCAGTCCCCGGCACATACAAGAACGCCATGGCTATGAGAGAAGCCGCTGCAGCTGTCAATGTCACTACTGCCAGCTTACCGCGCGTCGGGAAAGGAATGAACCGGATCATCCCCCATAAGAGCAAAGGCCACACCAGGTAAAACTGCTCCTCCACCGCCAGCGACCATAAATGGCCGATTGGCGATAACGGACCAAAGCTTTCGAAATAAGAAACTTGCCGATAGATCAGATACCAGTTGCTCGTGTAGGTTAAGGCGGATAACATTTCCCCGCAAATATCGGATAATCTTCCGCGGTCGGCAAGCGCCAGATACACGGTTATGGCAAGCAGCATAAGCAGCATGGCCGGAAGCAGCCTTAGGGACCGCCTGATCCAGAACCGGCGGAAATGGATTCTTCCGGTACTTCTCCTTTCTTCCAGAAGCAGATCCGTAATGAGGTAGCCGGATAAGACGAAAAAAACTCCAACCCCGAGCAAGCCCCCTGATGCGACAGGCCATCCAAAATGATAAGCGATTACGGCGATTACGGCGATGGCGCGCACCCCATCCAGGCCAGGCATGTAGCGGTTGTTCGTTTGCGGCATATTATTCCCCTCCATTCCCTGCTTTTGCACCGAAATTTGTATTTGAACCCGCTGTATATTCGTCACTATCGTGACCTTCCAGCAGTTCTTTTACATATGCATGCACTTTATCTTCGTTTTTGACGGCTAAAACCGAGGCCCCATGCAAATTTCTGCCTTCAAGCATATCCATCGGCGGCACTTGCGCAGAACCTGCCATTTCGCTTTTGGAGCCTAGGGATGCAAGCTTCAGCATATCGGAGACGTCCAAATTTGTTTGAATATAGGGAGCAACGCTTTCCACGATTTGTTTAATACGGGTCAGATTCCAGCCGGATTTCAGTTTGTCCGCAACAGCCGCAAGCAGCTTCCGCTGCCGTTCGGTGCGGGAGAAATCGCTCATTGCGTCATGGCGAAAACGGACATATTGCAAAGCTTTTGTTCCGTCTAATTTTTGCATGCCTTTTTTCAAATGAATGTCATATACGTTGCCGTCCGCGTTGTCCGTATAATTCATATCCTTTTCTACATCCAGGTCTACACCGTCAATTGCGTCAATCAGCGATTTGAAACCCTCGAAATCGGTATAGATATAATATTGAACATGGAAGCCAAGCAGGCTGCCTGCGGTCTTCATCGCCAAATTGGGACCGCCGAGCGCGAGAGCCGTATTGATTCGCCCTTCACCGTGACCTTCTATAGTGACGTAAGTATCCCGCAGCACTGAAAACAAGCGGGCTTGCTTCGTCAAAGGATTAATGGAAGCAACAAGCAAGGAATCCGAACGTGCGGATTCGTTCTTCTTCAACCCCCTGTTATCCCCTCCCATCAGAAGAATGTTAACGAGCTCTGTTCCCGTCCACTCTTCGGGCTTCAAGGTTTCGTCTTCCGCATGGCTGCCAATCCGCAATTCGTTCTTAGGCTTGTCGAGTCCATCCAACGCCCGATAGACGCCCATGCTCTGATGCCCGAAATAACCTAAGACAATAAGGATTAAAATAACGGCAGTTATCCAAATCGTCCATTTCTTTCGGGCTCCTGTTGCTGCTTTATTGCTCACTTTAATTTCCTCCTTGTCTTCCCTAGTGCAGACACAGTATAGGACGAGGATATAATCGCAATAAGGAGGAGTTGTAATGAAGTTGTAAAGTCGGGATGCAAAAAGGGGCTGCCCTATGCGTCATAAAATGACGCTGGGACAGTCCCCTGTTAATTTAATTGCATGTCTTCTCTGCTTAAACGACCTTATAAAAAAGGGACTGCTGAGTGATCATCAGCAGTCCTTTAACGGCCCCTCCCCATTTGGGCGGGCGACGCCACAATGCGAGCCCAGCATTCACTCGCTATAGTGCACGCGGAAAATCATGTCCTGGTTGTAATTGCCGAAGCCCTTGCCAAACAACGTCAGGCCGCCGACATGAGCGGCGTTGTCTTCGACGGCTAGGCGGAATACCCACTGATTGCGATTGAGGCCAATCTGGTCGATTCCGATATCCGAGATTTGCTGGCCATCGATGAAGGTGCCGTTTTTCTGGACGCGGATAATCTTGAGCAGACCGTATTGGTTGACGAAATCCTGCCACCATGACGGCGTGTATTTCCCTTTTACAGCGCCGTAATCGCCGGGACTGGTCCACATGCCGATCCGAACGCCGTTAAGCGCAAAGACGATATCCGACGGCCAGTTCTCGTTATAACCCGGCGCCTCCGAGCTGATCTCAAGCACAATCTCCAGCTCCTCGGGGCGCTGTCCCGGCAGCAGATAGTTGGGAATCCGGTACTCGACATATCCTTTGCCAAACCATAGAATGCCGGCATTCATCCGCTCCGGTTCGAGAAAATATCTCGGATCGTCGAATTGCCCGATAACCTTCTCGGTTGTCGCGATCCCGCAGGTCGGATACACCTCATACTCCGTATAATGCCCGACGGGTATGCTGATTTCATGGGTCTTCTTCTGCACAAATCCAGTCTGAGGCAGATCAATCTGAATCCGGGAGGCGGAAATCTCGCAGATCTTATGCGTGCCCCCCTGCTTCCGGACCATCTTGGTCTGAATGACTCCCGCCTGCTCCAGCTTGCGGACATGCATCGTCACGATGGCACTGCTTAATCCAAGCGCGGCAGCGAGATCCTTCACGTTCATCGGCTCCGGGGCTGCAGCGAGCAGATCAAGAATAGTTAATCGTACAGGACTAGCCAGCGCTTCATAAAGCGGAAGCCAGGCATGGTCTGTATCGGCTTTGATTAGCATGTTTCACGTCCTGTTACTGAAGTTTGATTCGAATGACGTTCCAGGAAGCTTTAACAAGCGAGGTTTCAATCGTACCGTTTTGTTCAAGCTTGGCATTGCCGTTAGCATGAGGCTTCACGCGGTCCGGATTAGCAGCCGTATTCACAGCCTGCAGGTCATCGTTCTCAAGCACAAGATGCTCGATTACGCGGAACGAGCCAAAGCTGCGCAGATCGATTTCGAATGCTCTCGCATTGTCCAGATCGCGGTTTACGGCAAATACGGTTACTTCGCCAATCTCTTCGTTATGGACAGCTACCGCTTCCACATAAGGAACATCGGTATAGTCCTTGGAGTCGTATTTATCCGATTTAAGCAAAGGCACCAGCACCGTACCGCGGCCAAACACGCTTGCGTGCATGTACGGATAATAGATCGACTGCTTCCACGCAGCTCCGCCGTTCTCGGTCATGATTGGAGCGATAACGTTAACCAGCTGAGCGATACAAGCCATCTTCACCCGGTCCGCACGCTTGAGCAGACTGATCAGCATGCAGCCGACAACCAGCGCATCCTCATGCGTATAAATATCTTCCAGCTGCGGCGGCGCAATGGACCATGGCTCGATCTTGCGGTCGCTCTCGTTGGAGTGGAACCAGACATTCCATTCGTCAAAGCTGAGGTTAATATTCTTCTTGCTCCGCTTCTTCGCTTTAACGAAATCCGCAGTCGAAATAACGGTTTGAATAAAAGAGTCCATTCCCATCGACTGGGCAAGGAAATTCTTAGTATCCTTGTCTCTATTGCCGTAATACTGATGGAGCGAAATGTAATCCACGTTATCATAAGTCAGGTCCAGCACCGTTGCTTCCCAATCCGGGAAGGTTGGCATGCCAAGCCCCGAGCTTCCGCAGGCAACAAGCTCGATTGTTGGATCAACCCAACGCATGACCTTTGCCGTTTCGTTTGCAATCCGGCCATACTCCACTGCCGTCTTTGCGCCAATCTGCCAAGGACCGTCCATCTCGTTGCCAAGACACCAGGTTTTTATCTTATGCGGATCTTTATAGCCATGCTTAATGCGAAGATCCGACCAATAAGAGCCTGAAGCATGGTTGGAGTACTCGATCAGATTACGAGCTTCCTCCGGTCCCCGGGTACCAAGGTTAACGGCCATCATCGCATCGGTATTCGCTTTTTTGCACCAATCCATAAATTCATTAAATCCTACCAGGTTCGGCTCGATTGTCCGCCAGGCCAGTTCAAGACGTTTCGGACGGTCAGCAATCGGACCAACGCCGTCCTCCCAATTGTAACCGGATACAAAATTGCCGCCAGGGTAACGGACGATAGGTACATTTAATCCTTTTACAAGCTCAAGCACATCCGAACGGAAGCCTTGCTCGTCAGCAGACGGGTGGCCGGGCTCGTAAATACCTCCGTATACCGCGCGTCCCAGATGCTCAATAAAAGATCCATAAATTCGTTTATCTACTTCACCTACGATAAAATCTTTGTCAACGATCATTTTTGCATGGTTCGCCATTAAAGAATCACCTCGTAATTATTGAAATAATAGGAAGAATACCTTTATTAAACACCAGCCCTTGCAATAATGCAATAACGAATTCATATATAATTGAATTAATAAAAATATTAATCACTAAAAAACAACTTAATGCCCAAACTATCCATTATTTAAGAAGTTCTTTGTTGAGTATGCGGCTTGTTTCGTCTAAACTGGAATCAGCAGGTAATTTTCCGGATGGTTCGCCATTTATTGCAGGAGATGAAATACAAATGCCCAGCAAAATTCGCTCACTAGACGATGCAGCCGGACATGTCATACAGCTATTGGCTAGATTTCTTCATGTCGACACGCTCTTCATTGCGATTCAAGAAGGTTCAATCAATCGGATTGTACATGCCCATAACCGTAAAGATGCCTTGGCGCAAAGAGGCATGACCTTCCGTTCGGATGTCAGTGAGGTTATTGGACAACGCTCCCACTTTGCCGTGCCTTTCGAAACAGGCGATTGCCTTGTTCATGGCGCAATCTACCTGGCAGATCGCGACCCCTTATCCCCCGGCGAGGATGAGCTGTTGGTCTTGAATTCCATGGCTTCGCTTCTTAGCTATACCATTGAGCTCGAATGCGCAACCGTTACAGACAGTCTGACGGGATTGTACAACCGAAGATTTCTGGATGAATGGTTTGAACGGAATTCGGACGATGCGCCGCTTGGCGTTATGTTCATTGATCTGAATGAATTCAAACAGATTAACGATACTTACGGCCATGACTTTGGGGATCTCTTATTGATTGAAATCGCGAACCGGCTCAAGCAGCAGATTCGGCAGAGCGACCGTATCGTCCGTTACGGAGGCGACGAAATTATCATTTGCTTCCAGCACTTGAGCGAAGATAGCGGAGTACGGGCTGTTCACGATAAAATTAACGCCTCCTTCCTTGATCCGTTTCTCATCAACGGTCAGCGAGTCTCTATAACAGCCAGTATTGGCGTAAGCTCTAACCAGGGCCGTTATGCCAGCTTGAAGCAGCTGATTATGGATGCGGACCAGGCCATGTACCAGATGAAGCAGACGCGAAAAAAACCTTGAAGATGCGAGCATCAGCTCTGCACCTTCAAGGTTTTTTGGTTTGAGGGGCATCCTTTATCCGATGATTCCGTTTACCGCTGTCCATAAGCCCGTAACCAAGATCAGCCATAGAGCTATTGTTTTAAATAACCGGTCATTTAAGCGGCCAACTGCTTTAATCCCAATGATCACACCGATAATAAGCGCCGGAACCGCCCAGCCTGCAGTCTCCATGGCTGCCTGATTAAGCAGCCCTTCATATACATAGGTCCCGATCGTAATTATGTTCAAGATAAGAGAATACGCCGTAATATTCGCCCGAAAGGTCATCTTGTCGAGGCCTTGGTTGGTTAAAAAGAGTGCCGCCGGCGGTCCGCTCATTGAAATACTCCCGTTCAGAAATCCGCTTAACGCCCCGACGGGCGCATAAGCCAGCCGGCCTAGCGGTAAGCTTCTTCCGCTTAGCATCAGAATGGATACGACGGCAACAAGCATGCCTGCTCCAAGCTTCAACGCATTCGCTGGAACATAAATCAAAGCATACGTTCCAAGCGGAGCCGCCAGAAGACTTGCGACGAGAAGCGGCCAAATCTGCCTGATCCGGATATGCTTGCGGCTGCTGTACATTACGGCAATATTGGTCAGCAGACTTAATGCAACGACGACCGGAACAGCCTGCTGCAGCGGCATAAGCTTCACAAGCAGCGGCATGGATATAAGAGCAAACCCAAAGCTCGTTAACCCCTGCACAAAGCCCGCGAGCAGGACAATCATAAATACAACTACAATTTCATCAAGATGCATAACCGGTTAAAAACTCCTGTTTCTATTTAAGCAGGCGATAGATGACTTCTGCTGCCTCCGCGCGCGTCATCGATGCCGCCGGCGCAAACCGGTCGCCACCTCGTCCTTTCAGCAGTCCCTGCTCATATGCCCATTGTACAGAAGGCAATGCCCAATCTGCAATCAACGTTTTATCCCAGAACGGAAGATCGACTCCAGAAGCGGATGTCACGGCGGCTTTATGCGAGATTTCGTAAGCTTTGGCCAGCATAACCGCCATCTCCTGGCGCGTAATAGTGCCATTAGGCACGAATTGAACGGACGAACGGCCTTTTACAAGTCCCGCCTTATAAGCAGCGGATACAGCGTCGGCATACCAGGCCGACGCCGGCACATCGCTGAAGTGCGGCGTATGGTCCGTGCCGCTTGCAAGCTTCAGAGCTCGAACAAGGATAGCGGTAAATCCTGCACGGCTGATCTCGCGTTCCGGCTCATAGCTTGAAGCGGAGGTTCCGTTAAGGATCTGCTTTGCCGAAAGAGAAGTGATTGCCTGCAAGGCCCAGTGGGTGGCCGGCACATCCGTATAGGACTTGTCGAATTCCAACAGAGCATAGCTGCTGAAATGCGTGACCGACGCTTCCCATACCCCATTCGCCAATTGCCCGCCTGCATACTGAATCGATCCGTCTTCACCCATATAATAAATGCCCGTTAATTCGGGATTGCCGTTCTGCAGCGCCTTCATTCGCAAGGTGAGCGGGCTGCTGAAGACGGAAAGCTTCTCCGCGTTACCTGCTGCATCCGTAACCGAGAGTTCAAAGTTATAGATGGTGCTAAGTGAACGAACGTTTTCGCCCGTGCTGCCAAGCAGCTTTTCCGCTGCATCTCCCGTTACCGGAACAAAGCTTAGCGTAATTTTGCTGCCCGCTTCGGTCTTCAGCTTAGCCAGCAGATCAGCAGCAACAGACGTTGGAATCGTAACGGACAAGTTCCCTGCCGAAAGGGTAATAGGACCTCTCTCCAATTGATCGTACAAACCGGATGGCAGAATCACTTGAGTCGTTCCTTCCGGTAATGTTACGGCGTACCCGCCCTTCCCGTCTTCAGCCAATTGCGAGGAGATAATCGTAGCAACATCACCGTTGCCCACTGCCCCGCCGTTACCGATGCTGCCGCCATTTCCGTTATCATCGCCGCCGGAAGGCAGATCACCCGTTCTCACAAGCGCAATATCGTCCATATAGCCCCATGCGCCTGCCGGAGCATCCAAGTCAAAGCCGAAGGATACTTTTCCGTCTCTAACTTCAATATTGCTGACCGTATACGAGTGCCAATCATTCCAGCCTGTATTTACGATATTGGCGCTGTATGTTTTCCCGCCGGATTTAGCGTACAAGCTTATCTTCTGGTCGTCATACACGCCGCCGGAAGCCGAAGCGCGCAGCTCATAGATACCGTTATCCAGATTCTCGAGCGATTGCGTAATCACATACTTAAAGGCTGTGCCAAACCAGTAATTCAGCGCATATTCGCCGGATTTGGCATTCGCAGCATTATGCTCAACCTTCGCCGCTCCTGTCTCCCCGGTTATTGTCCAAGGCGTCAGAGCGCCGTTCTCAAAGCCCGGATTTTGCGCGACATTAACCTCTACAGCTTCCGCCTTCACCAGCTCAAGCTTGTCAAAATAACCCCATGCGTTAGCCGGTCCGTTAACGCTGATGCCTACCTTAATCTGACCGTCCGTGACCTGAATATCACCAACCGTATATGGCTTCCAGACATTAAATCCTGCGTTTGTTACCGGTGCGCTATAAGTCTGGCCGCCGGTTTCTGCCGTCAAAGAAATGACCTGATCCGCATATTCGCCGCCTGAAGCATAACCGCGAAGCTCATACGTTCCGTTCTCAAGTCCTGTCACGGTCTGGGTTACTTCATAAGCAAACGCCGAGCCGGACCAATAGTTCAAGGCATATTCCCCGGCCTTGGCATTACCGGCATTATGCTCTATCTTCACTGCTCCGGAATCACCGGTTACCGTCCAATCCGACAACGTGCCGCTTTCGAAGCTGCCGTCCTTCAGCAGATTCGGGCTGCCCGTCACCGTAACCTCAACAGAGGTACGAAGAGCTGTTCCCGCCACATCACCTTGAACCGTAAACGTCCCTGGCGTATTCGCAAGCTCCGAATCATATTCATCCCATTCGACTGCTTTGGCCGTAATGGTTCCTTCGTTATAGAGCACCTTCGCATCGGCCGGCAGCACGAAAGCATCCCCCGTTGCAATCGTAACCGGCGTTGCAGGATAGACAAGGATCGGATCAATTGTGCTCATGCTTCCCGGCACATATTGGAACGCATTAAGCGAGTCAAGCGCATTGCCTTCATAGTCAAACATCGCCTGATTCTCCCATGCATTGCCCTCGCCTTGCTTCCAGCCTACGCCTGCCAGCCAGGCCGGCTCCCAGTAGAAGACGCCGAGTCCAAGACCGCCCTGCACATGCGCAACGGTATTCAGCACCGTCTCGGTCACCAGCTTCTGATTCGCAACCGATGCTTCCAATCCAACCAGCTTTGTTTCATTCTCGCCAACCGTATTGGGATGATTGTCGCCGTTCTCGAGTGTCTGGGGATAAGACGTTTCCGCGACAACGATCTGCTTGCCGTATCTGGCGGCTACATCATCCATATTGGATTTCAACTGCTGGAACGTGCCATGCCAGAA
Organism: Paenibacillus glycanilyticus; assembly: GCF_023715145.1. GTDB lineage: Bacteria > Bacillota > Bacilli > Paenibacillales > Paenibacillaceae > Pristimantibacillus > Pristimantibacillus glycanilyticus_A. Next base: position 78,957 of record NZ_JAMBNP010000006.1, read on the forward strand.
AGGATAATACGACATGCCGATAACGTCGTAATCGACATCCCTAGCTTCCATTGCGTCAAAAAAGCTGCGGAACTTGCTGTTGCTGCCGCCTTCCGCCAAATGAAGCATAATCTGAGTCGATTGGCCAATCGGCATTGTATCTCTCACTGCCTTCGTGCCTTCGCTAATCAGTTGGGCTAGGTTATCCATATTGCCCGTCGAGCCGTCAGGCAGCAGCATGCCGCTGTTAATTTCGTTGCCGATCTGCACCATGTCCGGATATGCATCCGCTTCTGCAAGATCACTCATAACATCCCTCGTATAATCATATACCGCCGTCTTTAGATCGGCGAAGCTAAGATCCTTCCATGCCGCAGGCTTAACCTGCTGTCCCGGATCCGCCCAGAAGTCGGAATAATGGAAGTCCAGAAGCAGCTTAAGCCCCTCAGCCTTCACTCTACCCGCCATCGCCAGCACATGCTCCTTATCGTTATAGCCATCTGCCTGCACCGGATTATTCCATAGGCGAAGCCGAACGTAGTTAACGCCATGATTTTTCATAATGGTGAGCAGATCCTGCTGGGTCCCGCCATCATAAAACTTCACGTTCCTATCCTCGAGCGCCTGAAGCGTCGAAATATCCACGCCTTTAATAAACGTATCGGGATCGGACAGATTGCTTTCCGCCGCTTCCGCCTTCTTTACTTGTCCAATACTCAACAGCGATGTAAGCGCTAACGTAAATGTGAAAAATAAAAGAATGCTTTTTTTAGCTAACTTTTTCATCTTTTTTCCTCCCTTTTTGGGTTTTAAAAAGGAGGAGACATTAGTCCCCTCCTACTACCCGATTAGAAGTCTCATAATTGAGAACGTTTTTGCGTGAGGAAAAGTGGTGTCCACTGAGGAGCGTAAGCGTTCGCCTTTGTCTGCGGGAAATCCATTGAGATTAAATTCAAATTTCCTGCAGACAACAGTTACAACGAATGTGAGTAATAACTATCAAACTTACTCACATTCAGTGGACCGAAGGGGATGCCACTTTCCTGCGCAACTCTCGTTCTCTTCCGTTTATTGAGCCCCTTATTGAGCCGCCAAAAACGCGTCGATCTGGCTCTGCAACTCTGTTTGAACCTTCTCGATACCCGCTGCTTTCAGCTGGGCAATCAGATCCGCATGACCTTTGTCGATGTCCTTGATCAAGCCGTACTCGAGCGGAATCGCGTAACGGAGCATGACATTGCCTACGTTAGCAACTTCGTTCTTCACGTTGGCATCGTTGAACACGAAGGTCTCAAGCTTGAAGTGATAAACCTTTTGCTCCCATGCCGTAGCAATCGCGTCCGCTTCCGCCGGGTACGATGCATCCTTGCGGTTCAGCGGGGAGTTCGAGCCCCAGTTGGAGAAGCCCGTGTAGTTAGGCGTGCCAGGAAGCGCGTTGAATTTGTCATCGCCTACCGGCTCATAGTTCGTGCCGGCAATACCGTACATGAACAGGTCATGGATTTCTTTATCGTTTTGCAGCAGGTCAAGCACCATCAGCGAACGTTCCGCTTTCTTCGATGTGGCATGAATGGCAAAGCCGTTCTGCGTCGAGATCGCCGCGATTTTCTTGCTGTTAGGCGTCAGATCCGCAATCGCCAGCTCCACATCCGGCTGCTCGCGTCTCAGTTCGGCCAGATTCATTGCTACCGTACCCAGGTTTTGTGCGTAGGAAGCGGTTTTACCAGCCTTCATGTCCTGCCATACGTCGTTTTTGTTGGAGACGATGTTCTTGGACCATGCGCCGTTGTCCGCCAGGTCTTTATAATAAGCAAGGAGGGATTTGAATTCCGGCGTGTCATAGATGTTGAATACTTTGCCTGTCGCATCATCCAGCTTGTAAGCAAGCGGCATGCTGTAGTCTACCAGGTTGAAATCATTCGCCTGCTCGAGCAGGATTTGGTCAAGCTCATGCCATTTCCAGCCGTCGGCGCCTTTAGCGTTAAAGCCGTTGATGCCTTTTTCGTTCGCCGCAATCGCCTTCAGGTAAGCCGCATAAGTCTCAGGGCTGTTAACCGGCTCCAGGTTATGCTTTTTGCGCAGATCTTCGCGGATCAGTACCGCTTTGTCCGTTACTTCAGGGTTGTTGTTTGGTACCAGGTATTGCTTGCCGCCTACCTTCGACTGCTCCCAGGCAACAGCCGGCATGGCTTTCATCGTCTGCGGCATAAATTTATTCAGCATGTCGTCGGTCAGCTCCATGAAGCCGCCTTTGAGCGCTTGGTCATTATAGAACGCCCAGTTTGCCGTGTAGGCAATGTCAAAATCCTCGTTCGCCGCGAATTTCAGCGGGTACTTCTGCGTCCAGTCCGCCCAGTCGAGGAACTCCGCATCAACGGTTGCGTTTACTTTTTCCTTCAGCTTTTTATTCAGCTCACCGAAGACAGTGTCATAATCAACCGGTTTGCCGCCAACCATCAGCATTTTAATCTTTAGCTCTTCCGATGTATCCGCAGCGCCTGCATCCGTTGTTGCCGCAGGAGATTGCGATTCTGCAGCCGGCGACTGCGTCGCTTCCGCATTTGTTCCGTTGTTGTTACCATTGTTGTTGCCGCATGCACCTAGAACTGAAGCAGACATGATAAATGTTGCTGCCAGCATCATGGCCGATTTTTTGTTTCGCATGTGTATCCCCCTAATAATGGTAGTCATGTATGATAACCAGGTTGCCCTGAGGTCATCCTAACCTTTTACTGCGCCAAGCGTAAGACCTTGCACGAAATAACGTTGAATGAACGGGTAAGCGAGCAGGATGGGACCTGTTGCGACGATCGTCATCGCCATCTTCAGACTCTCCGTCGGAATGTTTGTCGTCACGACAGCTCCCGATGCAATCATCGCTTTGCGCATGCCGTCCATGTTGCCGAGCATTTTGTACAGATAATACTGCAGCGGCATCAGCTTCTCGTCGCTGACAAATAGCAGCGCGTTGTACCAGTCATTCCAGTATGCCAAAGCGATGAACAGCCCGATGGTGGCAAGAACAGGCTTGGACAAGGGCAGAATCAGCTGGACGAAAATACGGAAGTCCCCTGCGCCGTCGATCTTGGCCGATTCGGTAATCGCCTCCGGTATGCTGCTCATGAACGTCTTCATGACGATAATATAGAACACGTTCAGCAGCATCGGGAGGATAAGAACGATCAATTTGTCTTTCAAATCCAGATACGTAACGATCAGCATATACCATGGCACAAGACCTCCGCTGAACAATGTCGTAAAGAAGAAGAAGAAAGCAAACTGGTTGCGCCATCTGAAATCTTTCCGCTGCAGGACGTAAGCCGTCATCGCCGTTACGAATAATCCGACCAGCGTTCCGATAGCCGTCACCATAATGGTGACCCCATACGCCCGGAGCATCTGCTCCGGATATTTGAACAGCATGCTGTAGGCCTCGGTGGACCACACTGCCGGTATGAGCTGATAACCCTTCTCCACAATGGAGCTTTCCTGCGATAACGAGGATGATACTACGAGCAGGAACGGTATGAAGCAGATAACCGCCAAGAGCGATATGAAGATGTACCCTATCACTTGCAGCAGCATGATGTCTGCCTGCCGTTTAACCCCGCTTTTCCCTGTTTGGGCAATTGCACTCATCTATAATCCCTCCAAAATGCTTGTTCAGCATGTGCTTTTAGAACAAAGCATGATCTTTGTCGTATTTGCGTACCGCATAGTTAGCCAGCAAGATCGTTGCAAAGCCAAGCACGGATTGATAGAAGCCGGCAGCCGCCGATAATCCAATTTCGTTTGAGGTCGTAAGCGACCGGAAGACGAAGGTATCTATAACATCGGTCGAGGAGAACAACAGACCGTTGTTGCCAACCATATTGTAGAACATCCCGAAATCGCCTCTGAAAATATTACCGACCGCAAGCAGCACCAGAATAATTACGGTTGGGAACAGGTTCGGCAGCGTAATATGCCAGATACGCTGGAACACGTTAGCGCCGTCGATCTCGGCCGCTTCATACATCTCGTTGTCGATGCCCGTAATTGCCGCCAGGTACATAACCGAGCCATAACCAAGCGTTTTCCAGGCAGATACCAGCACCAGAATGACCGGCCAATACGAAGGCGTGTTGTAAATATCGAGGGGCTCAAGACCCACGGCCTTCAGCAGCACATTCAGCGTACCTACATCGTAGTTGAACAGGTTGTAAGCGATCGCGCCTACGACAACCCACGATATAAAGTAAGGCAGGAACAGCATCGTCTGCGAGAACTTGCGGAACCATTTGCCCACGGCTTCGAAGAGCAGAATCGCCGCCGCAATCTGCAGCACATTGTTGACGATGATAAAGGCGATATTATACAGCGCCGTGTTTCTTGTTACCATCCAGGCATTGCCCGACTCGAAGAAAAAGCGGAAGTTGCTGAGCCCGTTCCACGGACTTCCGAATATGCCTCCCGTGTTGTTGTATTGTTTGAATGCAAGCACAATGCCGGCCATTGGAACGTAAGCGAACAGTATAAAAAAGATTACCGCAGGCGCCAGCATGAACAGCAGCGTCTTGTTCTGAAGGGCATAACCCCAAAATCCGCGTTGCTTCATCCGATTTCTCCTCCTGTAAGATCTCTCTCTTGTGTATAGGTCAATTATATAAACCCGGCCGTCCTTGCAAAATTAAGGCGAACTACAAAAAGTAATACTTAATCTACGATTTCAGTCAAAAGGTTTCGTTTATACGCATTGGAAAAAACGAAAGCCTGCAGGCCCGGAAATAGCGGCCGCAGGCTTATTTATTAAGGTCAAACGGACTAGATTTTATGCTTCTTCCGGTATTCGCCCGGCGTCATGCCGGTAAACTGCTTGAACTGCCGGTTGAAATAAATAATGTTCTTGTAGCCGACCCGCTCCGCAATCTCATAGACCTTCAGGCATGGATCCGCCAGCAGCTCCCGGACCCTGTCCATGCGCCGCTCGTTCAGCCAGTCGCTGAACAAGGTGCCCGTCTCTTCCTTGAACAAGGTGCTCAAATAATTCGGCGTAAAATCAAAATGCGCCGCCACTTCCTTCAGCGTAATTTTCTGCTCCAGCCGCTCGTCCACAAACGTCATGATGTTGTCGAACAGCTTGCGCTTCTGCTTCTGCCGCTTCACGTACAGCATCTCCGACAGCTCGAAGAATCTTCGCCGCAGCCAAGACAAAATATCGTCAATCGTCTCGAATTGGAACAATACGGCCGCCTTTTGCGCATCCCACTTCAGCAGCTCGTACAGATTCTCGCTTTGCTGCAGCAGATCCGCATGCAGCTTCGACGTTACCCGGATAATGAGATCATAGGCATATTGCTTCTGCGACACATTTTCATTCTTGTCAAACAGCTTTAGAAGCCGGTCATCTATCGCTACCAGATCATAATCCAGTATCGCGGCAAGCATCTGCTCCACGTTCTCTTCCACGTTTGGCTCGAGCTTGTCTTCCCTTGCCGTGCCGGACACATCCTTGATAAGCCGGTTCTTGCCAAGCAGCCACTTCGCGCTAAGGGCCGCCTGCGCCTGCCTGTAAGATTCGCGCAACTCCTCTGTATCTCTAGCGGAGCTTCCCGCTCCTGCCGTTATCGTGACCGGAAAGCTGCGGCCGACTTCTCCAACCAGCTCCTCCAGCATCGAGGTGAACCGGTCATCCGAGATTGGCGAGAGGATCGCGATCCGCCCGTCATGGCTGGCAAGCACCGTGCCTCCGTTATGATCACTGACGAACTGCTCGATAGAGGAGAAAATATTGCGAATTTGGCTGCGCCGCTCCTGCTCGGGGATTTTCCACTCCACATCGTCAATCTCAATTATGGCCGCCGCCGCCCCATATTGCAGGAGAGAGGTCAGGAATGGCGCGATATGCTCCCGTTCATGCTCTTCGGAAGCATCGGCCAGCCATCGAAGCAACAGCTCCCGGTTCACAAGCGACAAGGCCTCCGTCACAATCGAATGACGCTTGCGCTCGCCTTCCACCTGCTTGTATACAGTCTCCAGCATGTCATGCAGCTCCTGGTCCTTCACCGGCTTCAGCAGATAACCCGACGCATTCATCTGAATGGCTTCCTTCGCGTAGCTGAAGTCTTCATGACCGCTGATAAAGACGATCTGCACATGCGCGTTCAGCTCCTTCGCCTTCCGCGCGAACTCCGTCCCCGACATGATTGGCATCCGGATATCCGATAGAATGACGTCAATCCGTTCATCCTCCATCAGCTTCAAGGCTTCAAAGCCGCTGCTTGCCGTACCTACGACCTGCAAGGGCAAAGGGCTGCCCATCACCCTGCGCCGCATCCATTCCAGATCAACCGCTTCGTCATCAACTAGTAATACCGTAATCATGCCAGCTGTCTCCTTTGCTCTTCCTCTTGCATGTTGCCTTCTCTATCCATGGGCAGCAGAATCCGCACCGTGGTTCCTCCGCCGAACACGCTTCCCATCTCAATGCCGTATTCATCGCCGTAACGCAGCTTAATGCGGTCATCGACGTTGCGAATCCCGTAACCGCCGGCATGACCCGGCTGCGCCATCACTGATTTCAGATTATCCGGCTTCATCCCGATTCCGGTATCAATGACCTTCAGCTCCACCTTATTTCCGATAGCCCTGCCGCTGATCCGGATGGCAATATGGCTGCCAAACCAAGCATGCTTGAAGATGTTCTCCACAAAAGGCTGCAGGATCAGCTTAATGACCTTGCAATCCTCCAGCTCCCGCTCCATATCGATATGGACATCAAACTTTCCAGCATACTTAATACGCTGGATATCCAGATAAGCTTCCACCTGCTCCAGCTCCTTCGCAAGCGGGATAAACACCTGACCGTCATTCAGCGTCAGCCGGTAAAACTTCGCCAGTCCTTCGACCATCCCCGTTACCTTCTCCGTCTCCGACAGATTGGCGAGGCTGCCGATGGTCGATAGCGTATTGTACAGGAAATGCGGATTGATCTGCGCCTGCAGCGCTTCGAGCTCCGCCTGTTTCTTCTGAATGCCCTCCACATATACCTTCTTGATCAAATCCTGAATGTTCCCCGCCATGTCGTTAAAGGCTCCGGCAATATGAACAAACTCGTCATTGCCGCTGAAGCGGAGCCGCTTCTGAAAGCTGCCTTGCTGGAAGGAGCGCAGGAACGAGATGATCCTTCTCATTTTCCGTCCGGACAGTCTTGCGACCAGGAATCCGATAAGCGACATGACCAGGAAGCTGATCAGGCAGACGGAGAAAATAACGCCCCCCAGCTTGCCCGCATCCTTGCTCAAATAGCTGCGGGGCACAAGCGTCTCGATGACAAAGCTGGTGTTCGGAATTTTATTTTGCAACACGAGAAAAGTCGATTGATCCTCTTCCGCGGAGCTTGCCGCTTCCGCATGCTCATTGTCTCCCCGTTGATACAAGACCGAATTCGCGCTAGTGTCCACCAGCCGCAAAATAAGCCCTTCCTCGGTTGGAAACGCTTTAAAATCACCCAACAAATCATCCAGCCTCGTCGTGATCCGGACGTAGCCGATAATCGTCTTATAATCGTTGTAAGAGACCAGCTTCCGGAAATGAGAGATATTGTTCAGGCTTTGGTCCGTATCAACCTGCAGCCAGATATTATCGCGGTCCGAATCCTTGATCTCGTTGAACCACGACTTATTCGTAATCTCGCTGTATGGCAGAATATAATAGTCGCTGTCCTTGATTTCCTCGTACATGCTGTCGCCGTCGACCTCATTGAGATAACCGTTGGTCGTATAAACGAGCAGGCGGATATGGTTGCCGTACAAGTGCAGAGGCGCCTGAATCTGCGGCACAATCTCATCGAGCATCGTCAGATAGGTCTGGAACGGATCCCCTTTCTTCTGCAATGCCCGCTGGAAGGACAAGCTCCCGAATAAGGTATCCGACATCCGCTGGATCTCGTCAAGCTGGTAGCTGAGGTTATTTTCCGTCTGCTCCATCGCTGTCTTAATATTGGTCTCTGTCATTTCCGTCCGGGACTGTATCAGCATCGTATACGAGAAATAACCAATCATGGCATCCGTAACCAAGACAAGCAGCAGGTAGGAAATCATCATTTTGTACGTAAAAGGCATGAACGTTCTCATCCGCTTGTCCATGGTTGCCGCGTCCTCCCGGTCCTATCGTTAATGAATAGGGAAATCATAAACGAATTTGTCCAATAAATAAATAGGAGATTGCATGAACCGGAGGGGGCATATCCACTATAGGCATCCGCATACACATGGTATGAACGGTATTTATCAAGTACGGGGGGATAGCGGAATGAACCAGGATGAGATCCGTGCACTGGAATATGCCATCGATGAAATTACAGAAATCGCAACAGGTTTTGGGCTCGATTTTTACCCGATGCGTTATGAGATTTGTCCGGCGGACATCATTTACACCTTTGGCGCCTACGGGATGCCGACGCGCTTCAGCCACTGGAGTTTCGGCAAGACGTTTAACAAAATGAAAATGCAATACGACTTCGGTCTAAGTAAAATATACGAGCTTGTTATTAACTCCAACCCGTGTTATGCCTTCCTGCTTGAGGGCAACTCGCTCATTCAGAACAAGCTCATTGTCGCCCACGTGCTGGCCCACTGCGATTTCTTCAAGAACAATGCCCGCTTCGGCGCGACGAACCGCAACATGGTCGAGAGTATGTCCGCTACGGCCGACCGCATTCATCAGTATGAGATGGATCACGGCACGGAAGCCGTCGAGAAGTTTATTGACGCCGTTCTTGCTATTCAGGAGCATGTTGACCCTACCATTATTAAGCCCTATCAGCTGGATAAAGGCAGGTACATTGAACTGCTGACTAAGGAAAAATCCCGTTCATCGAAGCAAACGCCTCTATCCGAATATGAAGACTTATGGTCACTTGAAGCTTCCGAGGATTCCGACGGCGCTTCCGGTCCCGCTGCTACGCATTTCCCTCCCGAACCGGAGAAGGATCTGATATGGTTCATTGAGGAATTCTCGCCAAAGCTTGAGCCTTGGCAGCGCGATATTATGTCGATGCTGCGCGACGAGATGCTCTACTTCTGGCCGCAGATCGAGACGAAAATCATGAACGAAGGCTGGGCTTCATACTGGCATCAGCGCATTATCCGCGAGCTGCCGCTCACCAGCGATGAGACAATTGAGTTCGCCAAGCTGAACTCCTCTGTCGTAGTGCCCTCGCGGCATAGCCTGAACCCGTATTATCTCGGGCTAAAGATCTTCGAGGATATCGAGAAGCGTTGGGATAATCCGACAAAAGAGGAGCAGGCCAGATTCGGGCGAGTGCCGGGCAGAGGGCGCGAGAAAATATTCGAGGTCCGGGAATTCGACTCGGACATCTCCTTCCTCCGCAACTTTTTGACCAAAAATCTGGTTGATGAGCTTGACCTGTACATCTTCGAGAAGAAAGGTCCGGAGTGGAAAATTACGGATAAATCGTGGGAAAACATTCGCGAGCAGCTCGTTTACTCCAAGGTAAACGGCGGCTTCCCGAGCATCGTAGTCACCGACGGCGACTTCAACCGGATCGGCGAGTTGTACCTGAAGCATAACTACGAAGGAACCGAGCTTGATTTGAAATACGTGGAGCGAACCCTCCCATATGTCGTTCATTTGTGGGGCAAGAACGTCCATCTCGAGACCGTCGTCGAGGACAAAAAGATTGTCTTCAGCTGCGACGGGAAGAAGACCAGTCGGAAGTTTGTGTAGAAGGAATATGAAAGACCGGGAAGCTAGTGTTTGCTTCCCGGTCTTTTGTTCGCCAAGCTACATGAGTACAATTGGCGTTAACTCCGCAAAATGCTCCCGCTTCGCTTCTAAATGCTGGAGCCAGAGCTCCACCAAGTGGTTTCCATCAATAAGCTCAATGTTCAAGCCTTCCGCGTAGGCGATTGCATGGGAAGTAAATTTAGATGTCGTTACGACATATCCGCCCTTCGCGCCTTGCTTGATCATCTGGGAATGGACAATCGCAATCGGCTCGTACCCGACGGGATTCATGTCGTTATAACACTTGACTTGTCCCAAATACAGCCCGTTGTCCGTTTGTTCTTCAATGTCGATTCCATAATCCCCGGAGCTTTTGGTCACATGGGTACTGCCATCCCGTACGGACGTCATAATCCTCGCGACAAAATGCTCAAACAGCAGCGGATCCTCGTCTTTATCCAGTTCCGGATCTTTCCTGAAACGGTTGTACAAGCCAATTCGCAATGTTTCCTTCATTTCATTATTAGACGCAAAGGCTTCAACCGCACTCATCTGGACAAGCTCTAACAGCTTCTTTTGCTTGAAATATAAGTACATGAGGTAGACGATCACCGCGGCGGACAAGCTTAACAGGACTCTTACCATTTTTCTATCAAAACCCTTCTATCCTTTACCTACCAGCATGGCCCAATTGCATCTTCTCCAATCCGCCAATCATGCAAAAAAGAGCCGCAAATGCGGCCCTTCTTAAGCATCCTTCCTCCCATAACTCCTCGCAAACTCTTTCATCTTCTTATAAGCCTTTGGATCCAGCCTCTTCATGGGATAAAACTGCGGATGATTCGAGTTGACTTCGATCACCCAAAGCTTCTGCTTCTTGTCGTAGGCAAAATCGATGCCAAGCTCATGCATCCCTTTGCGTTTGGTGCTCAGATGCTTTGCAATCTTCAGCGCCTTCGACTTCAAATCCGCCTTCCGTGTCGAAGTCGTTTCCGCCGACTTGCCCTGCTCTGTGCCAAGCTTCTCCATCGTGTAAAGCATTCCGCCTTGATAATAGTTGGTTACGATTTTTTTGGGAGCCCCAACCTTAGCCGAATAGCAGTTTACGGTCCAAGACCCGCCCGGCTTGCGCTGCACCATGACCCGGATATCGTATGCTCTGCCGTTCACCCGGTCCAGAATTATGCCCTTCTGGATAATCAGCTTTTTGTCCGACTTCTTCTTGATATGCTCATAGACAGCTGAAGCCGAACTCAAATGCTCGCTTAATTGCTTCTTATTGACGATATGCTTAACTGTATAGCCAGAGCCTTTCGCTTTCTTCACTTTGAAGATTCCCATTCCTTGTGATCCTGAATCCGGCTTCACATACACGGAAGAATGGCTTTCCAGCATCGTTTCCATATGCTCCCGGCTGAACGATACGGTATGAGGGACAAGCTTCTTCAAAGTCTTATGCGCATTCAAATACCGGCATACTTTAAGCTTCCCGTAGATACTGCGGCTGTTATACTTCTTATCATACATGGAACTCACCCTCCAATCCCAGTGTATGACCGGCGGCCCGTCATCACTTGTGCTGATGTGGATAGGCCTCTATACAACTGCAACTTAATCCGGAGAGAAGCCGTTAATTAATTATTAGGAGAGTGGTGTTTTGTGCAAAAAAATACGGTCATCCTCTGCTGCAGCTTGCTGCTTATCTTGGGGCTAGGCGCGGTCGCTTATTGGGAGCTCACAAAGGATCATTCCCAATCCATTAAGGGAAATGCCTCTATTGACTGGGTAGATTTCGTCAAGCTTAACGGACATACCTATAGCGGTCTGTACGATGGCGTCCTCGTAGACCGCAATGACATAACCAATCATACGGTGGGCAAGGTGAAATTCAAAGTCGGGGATGTCGTCACAAATCCCGATTACAGAACCAAGGAGGGTGACGCTGCTTTTCTGGCCATAGGGACACCGCTGTATGAGGTGAAGGGCTTTAAGCCAGAGGAGCTTGTTGCTGCCGAGGATACGAGCAGAATTGGCGGATATCGCATTTATGTGGAGGATTCGTATTTCAAAGCGTTTAACCAGCGCAGCTTCAAGGATCTTCCCTTTGACATGGTGAGCAGGATTGAACTGTATAAAATGAACGAAACCGCTCCTTATCGGACGCTCGTGGAGGGTGAACAAGCCGATTTCATCCATCTGCTGAATTCTGGTGAACATAAGCCAAGCTACATGCCTAACAATCGGAATGGCGATCCCGCCTATTATCAAATGGTCTTCTATGCGAATGAACCGATTGCCTATTCCTTCAGCATCGCCGATGACGGCGATCATGTTTTCTTCTATCCGTGGGATCTTAGTATCGTAGATAACCGAATTCGGACATATCTGCAGGAATAAATCATAAAGGGCCGTTCCCTATGCCACTAGCTGGCTTAAGGGAACGGCCCTTTTCTGTTAATAAGAAGTCTCTTTCCGTCATCCATAAGTAACCTTGCGCTCGCCCAGGAAGCCCTTCCCAAAGCACCGGTTAAAGCGCGGATCCCCTTATTGATAACGGAAAGCTTTATTCCGTAATGGTTTTCGTATACGTACTGCTTGTCGTGATATAGGCGGTCTGCCCATTCACCTTAACCTGATACCAATAGCTGTTGGCTTTTTTGACAAGCTCCGCTTTTTGGCCAAGCTCCAGTCTGCCAATGGTTGACGAGCTTGAGCTGGCAGCTGACTTGAGGCTGACCCAGCCTTTTACTGTTACCACGTATGTAGTCTTCGTTGGTGAAGGATTCGACGGTGTCGGATCCGGATTGGCTGGCGTTGTTCCGCCGCCGCCATTGGACGGGCCATTCCAAGCCGGTACCTGCTTCTGCGGTGGAAGCACATACGATTGCGGAATGGTTGGCGCTTTAATGGATTTACCTGCCATACCGGTAAATCCGGCTGCTGGGACTACGCGGCGGGCTTCCCTGAAGTTCTCGCCCCACCAATATTCCCAGCCGTCTACCGTGCCAAGTGCCGTCGGATTGCCATCCGAACGCGTGCCGATAACGACCGGCTGTCCATTGCGATTGGTTCCCATATAAATCGCAACGTGCATAATATGATCGGTTTCCTGCCATGTCAGAATATCGCCGATCTTCAGGTTTTCAATGCCGGTCAGCTTCCATTTGCCATTTACCTTTTGCTTGCCGACACCGGCTACCTTAGAACCAACGGTATTATAATTTGCGGATGTTCCTGTAACATTGAATCCAAAATCACCATAAACAAAACGGACAAACCCGGAGCAATCCTCGTAACCGTACTTGCCATAAGCATCCGTTCCGCTGCCGTAAACCATGTAACCATTTTCCATATACCAGATCGCCCGTTCGACGATTTGATAAGCGAGAGTGTTCGATTGGCTGGCGTACTTCGATCGGAAGTCTGCCACATTATAGAGCTCATCCTTCACATAGCTATCTGCGTTTATATACTCGTTGTACTTCTTAACAGCACTTGCCGTAGTCCATGTTGTGCTTGCATTTGCAATGCCGGCCGTTCCTAGTAAAGATCCGATAATAGCGAGGCTAAGTAGTTGCTTTTTCATGTTTTGGTCATCCCTCCCATCCCTATTAAAATATATGCCAACTCTCACCGCAACGACCAAAAAGTACCACTATTGATAGACTGAGCCAATCTTATGCCCCTATAATCTTCAAGATTTCTCCAACCAATTTCATAAATGAAACGTCATGAAAAACAGCGTCAAAGCTAGTCCAGGACTGACTTTCCCCATGTCCATCGGGCGGCATTATCGGGTTTTTTCGGGCAAAATTGCAGGATATAAATCCCATAAATATCATTTCCTCTGTTGCCAATTATGAGAAAAAATTTAGGAAAAAGTGCCCATGCAAGCATGATAGATGCTTATAGCATTTTCACTCTATCTTCACTATAATTTTTCTAGTACTTACTAACCGAGAAATTAGTCATACGAGGTGATACCGTTGTCCAAAGATAAGTTCATAGGTTACAGGGTTATGTTTAATGTGGGACCAAGGTTTATGGTTCATGTGTATATGAAAGAGGAATATTACGATCAGTGGCGATATACGAGGGATCAGCGGATCACGGACGTCGTTATCGAAGAGGTTGAAGTGGAGCTCGATTACTTTCTCGGTTAACCGGACAATACAACAAAGGCTGCTTCCCGGGTTCGCATCCATCGAACCTTGGTAAGCAGCCTTATTTTATCCCATGACATCTATTAGTCCTCGATTTTGCGCACATCGACCGTTACCTTCAACTTCTGCTCACCGCTGCCCCGGTATACCCCTTTTACAGGCACGATGTCCTTGTAATCCCTGCCATGACCCAGCTTGACGTAACGTTCGCCAACCGGCGCTTCATTCGTTGGGTCAAAGCTGCACCACCCGAGCTGAGGCACATACGCCTCCACCCAGGCATGAGATGCCTGCTCGAAATCCGCGCTTCCGCCCTGCAGATCCCCTACAAAATGATACCCGCTCACATAACGGGCAGGTATATGATGAACCCGGCAGCAAGCAATCATCAGATGGGCGAAATCCTGACACACCCCGCGCTTGCGTTCGATCAGGTCGCTTGCCTTTGTAGTCACCGTAGTCGCTTCGGGATCATAGATGAATTCGGTACGGATCTTGCCGGACAAGGAGATCAACCAGCTGAGCACGCTGATTTCTTCCATTTCCTTCTTGGCAACCGTATCCGCATACTGCCCGACCTCGGCGGTAACGTTCGTATAATTGGTTTCCAGCAGAAATTCCGCGAATCGGTTTTCCGCTTCTTCCGTCTCCAGCCATGCCCAAGCCTCCCGGGCCAGCTTGCCGTTCAGAAGAGCTGCCTGCTCTTCCGGACTCGGCGCATGCTTCGTCACTACCGTCATCTGCGTCCGGATCGTCAGGCGCCTATGCGGCGGATTCACCGAGAAGGAATGCACCCGATTGCCGAAGTAATCCTCATAGCTGAAGAGCGAGGCATTAGGCTCAATAAAGATCGCCTGCTGGTAGCAGGACTGCCGTTCATTCGTGCTAGGCGTCAGCCGGATCTCATTGACACTGTCCGTTGCTGAATCCTCGTACTCGTATTGCGTCACGTGAGATATATTTAGCTTCATGCGCTTGCTTCCCCCATGCGAAAAAAGGTTTTGGCAAAAGAATGCCCCAGCGTCTGGCACGCTTCCAGCAGATGTCCGATAATGGAGCCGTTCCGGTCGACAATCATATCGTCATGCTCCAGGCAAGCCAAATCCGCTTTCACCTTCGCCACCTGGCGGATGACGCGATCATGGGCAGTCCGGAGCTGTTTATCGGAGAGCTCGATCTGCTTCATATGCTCGTCAAGAGCATGGAAGGAGAAGACAACGGACCGCGGGAACGATTGGTTCAGAATAACAAACTCCACAATCGCCTCCACCGACATGCCGTCTGCATAAAAACGGCGGAAGGACTGGTGACCGCTAAGGGATTTCAGTACGGCCTGCAGGTACGGATAGGCGCCCGTATTGTTCCAGCCGTCGCCAGCGGCGGCATTCCCAACCGCTTTAATAATCCGAAGAGTATTCTCGGCCCGCTCCAGGAAACGACCGCATTCGATGAAATGCCATTCATTCTCGCGCGGCATAACAGATTGGCATAACCCCTGGAACAATGCCGCCCATTCCTTAATTCGCCCGTAGAACAGATGCGGAGATTCCTTCATCAGGTCCTCCGGCTGCTTCTCGCGCAGCCATAAGTAAAAGGCATTAATCGTATCCCACAGCTCGCTTGGAACCTTCTCGCGCAAGGTACGCAGGTTGCCCCTTGCATGGCTGACGCAAGAAACGAGCGAATTGGCATTATCCCGGTCGAGCGTGATGTAGTGAAGAACATCCTGCTCCGTATAACTGCCGTATTGCTGCTCGTAGGCGCCCCTGCTGCCCAGCGCATCTACGATCCGGGTCCATTTGCATGGCACCTCGCTCCATTCGCCGTCCTTGCCGCAAGCTTCAACGCCTAATTCATCTTCTGCCTGCAGGTGATAATGGACATCAATTAATCTCGCATGGTTCTCCGCCCGTTCCATATAGCGACCGATCCAAAACAACGCTTCAGCATTTCGGTTAAGCACAGCGATACCTCCATTCCTTAATCAACAAGGATTAACGATTTAACACCCATGTATCTTTAACTCCTCCGCCTTGCGAAGAATTAACGACCAGCGAACCTTCCCGCAGGGCAACGCGCGTCAGACCGCCCGGTATGACATGCGTGGAATCCTCCCGCATCAAAGCAAATGCTCTCAGATCGATATGGCGCGGGGCCATCCGTCCGTCAACCATAACCGGCGCGCGGGACAGCTTCATCGTCGTCTGCGCAATGTACCGGCTCGGGTCTTTTTTGATCTCCTCGGCAAACTCCTTGATTTCTTTGGGGGAAGCCGTTGGACCAATCAGCATGCCATAACCGCCGGAGAGCGAGGTCTCCTTCACGACCAGCTGCTCCAGATGATCAAGAACGTAGTCGCGCTCTGCCTTGCGGGATAAGAGATAAGTCGGTACGTTATGCAGGATAGGCTCCTCACCGAGATAATAACGAATCATATCCGGAACATAAGCATACACTGCCTTATCGTCGGCAACGCCGGTGCCAGGAGCGTTCGCAATCGCGATATTGCCTGCGCGGTAAGCGTTCATCAGCCCCGGAACGCCAAGCAGCGAATCCGGCTGGAACGCCAGCGGGTCGAGAAAATCATCGTCAATCCGGCGGTAAATAACGTCAACTTGGCGAAGGCCCCTCATATCCCGCAAATAAATTTTATGATCCTTGTAGACCAGATCGCGGCCTTCCACCAGATGAATGCCAAGCTGCTGCGCCAGGAAAGTATGCTCGTAATAAGCAGAGTTGTACGATCCCGGAGTAAGGAGCGCAATTAACGGATCCTTCTTGCCGTTTGGCGCAAGAGAACGCAAAGAACTAAGGAAATAATTCAGGCTGCGTTCTATGCTTTGAACGGATGAGGACAAGTATAGATCATGAAACAGCTCGCTCATGATGGTACGGCCCTTGAATAAGTAAGAATAACCGGAAGGCGAGCGGAGATTATCCTCGAGGACAAAATGGCGGCCTTTCTCGTCTCTAATTAAATCTATGCCGGAGGACGTAATATAAACGCCTCCCGGAACATCTAACCCCATCATTTCCGGACGGAAGTATACGTTGGATACAATCATTCGTCTTGGGATAACGCCATCGGTCACAATGCGCTGGGCGTGATAGATATCGTGGATGAACATATTCAGCGCTTTGGTCCGCTGGCGAACGCCGCGGTCCACCGCTTCCCATTCATGTTTGGGGATTACGCGAGGGATGTAGTCAAATGGAATCGTTCTTTCAAGAGGTTCACTCTGGTTTGGGCTGTACAGGGTGAAGGTGATGCCTTCCTCCATCATGCGCTGATTGAGTGCATGCTGCCTCATGGTCAATTCCGACGGCTTCATTCTCGTGAACAGCCGATGGATATTGTCATAGTGAGGACGAACCGAAAAGTCTTTCTCGAACATTTCATCGTAAAATGATTGCGAATCGTAATATTGCGACTGCGACTGTTTGGCCGTCGACATGCCAACCGCCTCCTCCATGATGGTACAGCACCTTACTTGATGCCTTCAGTGATGACTACCAAAGTTGGCTTGCCACCTTAATGTCAGATTATCTGACATCAAAATAGTTAATACCCCTAATTAAAGTAAATTTTTGTTAGGTTTATCATACAAGATTTGGATTTTCATGTCAACTTATATAGCACGAAAGCAGGGCTTCTGCGCTGGCGAAGAAACCCTGCTTTATATCATATGCCTATTCTCTTGTTATGTATTCAATTCCCGCAAATCTTTTGTAACGGAATCCACGGTTTGTACGAATACCGCAAGCTCCTGGGATCTTGCAGCCTGATTACGGGCTTCCACCGATGTTTTCTCCGACTCGATCCGAACGAGATGAATCTTCTTATGAATCTCGTCCAGGTTCGTCTGGATCGTCTCGAGCGCTGTACGGGAGGATGCAGCAAGCTTCCGAACCTCGTTGGCCACGACCTCAAAGCCTCGGCCCATCTCGCCCGCGCGCGCTGCCTCAATCGCGGCGTTTAGACCAAGCAGATGCGTCTGGTCCGCGATTCCGCGGATCAGCATCCCCATCTCCGTAATGCCCGCCAGCTCTTCCTGCAAGTTGCCAAGCAGCTCATGCGAACGATCCTGCGACTGAGAAGTCGATACTGCCGCCTCGGCTATCGACTGAGCTCCTTGATCAAGCTCCGTCATAAGACCGGCCAGCTGCTGAACGGAGTCGGTTATCGTGGTGAGCATAACCGATCGTTGATCGGCCAAATCCTGAATCAAGGCCTGTTCGGCACGGTTGTAGGCCTCAAGCACCAGCTGCGAATCAAGATTAAACATCTTCGACAGCGAATGAAGGACCGAGGTCCAGCTGCCCGGCAGGACACGCTGCAGCACTGACGCCGCGATATCCAGATAGGTCATATAACTTCCCAAATACCAGTCCGTTGTAAGCCCAATCCGGGAATGGACAAGACCAATAGTAATCCGGTTATCGATGTAAGCCTGGTCGATAACACCCGAGGCAAGCGAGAGCCAGTACCCGCGCTGTGTCTGTTTGAGGCGCTCGATATTGCTGACATCGGAAATAATCTGCATGAGATGCGGCTGCTGACCGATACTGTCATAGAAACGGTTAACAACCTCCTCCACTACCTGCTCGAATATAGCTTTGCAATCAGAGAGCCGCTTCAAATCCTCTTCCGTAATACGGGTATACTCCAGCTGCTTGCGGCGTTCTTCTGAGACTTGAATCATAGATCTTATCTCCTCCTGGAAACATGGTTACATAGCACTATCCTTTATCTTATAAAGATTATATCGGAAATTAGGGAAGCAGCCTGAATGCATTCTTGTATTCTTCATGACAAGAAAAGAAAGCCCGCGGACGTCTCCGCAGGCTTTCTTCTGCATGCTTGCATTAACGGTTCAGAAGGCTTCCGACATACCGCAGCAGCTCATTTGCGCACACCGGGCAATAGCCGTGCTCATCAATCAGGCGTTTTGTTACTTCGTTAATGCGCTTCAGTTGGCTTTCGTCCGGCGTTTTGGTCGAGGTCGTGATTTTCACGATATCCTTCAGGTCGGCGAACAGCTTCTTCTCAACCGCTTCGCGCAGACGCTCGTGACTTGTGAAATCGAACTTCTTCCCTTTCCGCGAATACGAGGAAATCCGGATCAGAATTTCTTCGCGGAACGCTTTCTTCGCATTCTCGGACACGCCGATCTGCTCTTCAATAGACCGCATCAGGCGCTCATCCGGATCCATCTCCTCGCCGGTCAGCGGGTCTTTGATTTTGGCCCAATTGCAATACGATTCAATGTTGTCGAGATAGTTCTCGAATAAAGTCCGGGCGGACTCTTCAAAGGAATAAACAAACGCCTTTTGAATTTCCTTCTTCGCCAGTCCGTCATACTCTTTGCGCGCTACCGAGATGAAGTTCAGGTATCTCTCCCGCTCCTCCTTCGTAATCGAAGGATGCTGGTCAAGTCCGTCCTTCAGCGCCCGCAGCACATCCAGAGCATTGATACACTGCATATCCTGCTTGATCAGCGCACTCGATATGCGGTTAATAACGTAACGCGGGTCGATACCGGACATGCCCTCTTCAATATACTCGTTTTGCATTTCCTTCAGGTCAGCTTCCTTGAAGCCTTCGACCTCTTCCCCGTCGTACATTCTCATTTTCTTCACAAGGTCCATGCCTTGCTTCTTCGTTTCCTTCAGGCGGGTAAGTATGGAGAAGATAGCCGCTGATTTCAAGGAATGCGGTGCGATGTGAATATGCTTCATATCGCTTTGGCCGATCAGCTTCGTGTAAATCTTCTCTTCCTCAGACACTTTGAGGTTGTATGGAATTGGCATTACAATCATACGCGATTGAAGCGCCTCGTTCTTCTTATTGCTGATAAACGACTTATACTCGGATTCGTTCGTATGCGCAATAATCAGCTCGTCGGCCGAGATAAGCGCAAACCTGCCCGCTTTGAAATTCCCCTCCTGCGTCAGCGAGAGCAGGTTCCACAGGAACTTCTCATCGCATTTCAGCATCTCCTGGAATTCCATCAGCCCCCTGTTCGCCTTGTTCAGCTCGCCGTCGAACCGGTAGGCGCGAGGATCGGATTCCGAACCAAACTCCGTAATCGTCGAGAAGTCGATACTGCCTGTCAAGTCGGCAATATCTTGAGACTTCGGATCGGAAGGGCTGAATGTGCCAATCCCCACCCGGTTCTCCTCGGACACAAGCACGCGTTCAACGATAACATTCTCGATATCCCCGTCATATTCAACCCGTAGCCTCATTTGGCAAGAAGGGCACAAGTTCCCTTCAATGCGGACACCTAGCTCCTTCTCAATCTCTGGACGAAGCTCATGCGGGATCAAATGCAGCGGCTCTTCATGCATCGGGCAGCCTTTAATCGCGAATACAGCACCACGCTCTGTTCTGGAGAATCGCTCCAGCCCTTTCTTGAGCATCGTTACAATGGTTGATTTGCCGCCGCTGACTGGTCCCATCAGGAGCAGGATCCTTTTACGGACATCCAGCCTTCTTGCCGCCGAATGGAAGTATTCTTCCACCAGCTTCTCTACAGCCCGGTCGAGCCCGAATATTTCCTGCTCGAAGAACTTGTAGCGCTTCCTTCCGTTATTGTCCTCTACTCCAAAGGATTCAATCATCTCATAGACGCGCGCGTGCGCAGTCATGGCCGGGGTTGGGTCCTCTCTGAGCAATTGAATATACTCTCTGAAAGACCCCGTCCATGCAAGCTTCTCACTCTCTGTCTGATACTCCGATATTCGCTTGAAAATGTCCATGCCGTGCCTCCTCCCATCGCTTCCGCAATCCGCTCGTTTTCATTCCGCCCGGGATTATCTCTACATCATTGATCGTGTGGACCAACTTTTTTACTGAAGTATTACAATCCTATGCTTAGTTATGTAGGAAATTGACCACTATTTTAGTCGGCAATCCGGCAAATAACGACAAGCATTTGCTATAATGATGGGAGAAAGAGGGGAATTAACATGGCGGTTAACAAGGAAGAGGAGCTGTATAGCCCCATCAAAACCTATTACGAAAAGCAGGGCTTCACTGTAAAAAGCGAGGTTCTTCACTGCGATCTTGTAGCGATGAAACCCGATGGAAGCGAAGCGGTTGTTGTCGAAATGAAAAAAACGTTCAACCTCGCTCTGCTGCTGCAGGGGATTGAACGTTTGCGCATAAATGATCAAGTTGTGCTCGCCGTGGAGCGCAACCGCAAGAAAAGCGGGGCTCATAACCAGCGCTTCAGCGATATTACGGAGCTGTGCCGGATGCTTGGTCTCGGCCTGATGACCGTTACCTTCTTCAAGACCAAAGCTCCGCTTATCGAGATGCTGTGCGAGCCCGGCGAAATGCCAAAGCGCGGCATTCGCAGAACCCGCCAGGCGCGGCTGCTTAGGGAATTCCGGGAGCGCAGCGGCGATTACAATGTGGGCGGCAGCACCGGCCGGAAGCTCGTCACCGCCTACCGGGAGAAAGCGCTTCGCGGTGCCTATGCCATGCAGCAAGCCGGCATTTTGTCTCCAAGCCAGCTGGCGGCGCTGACCGGCAATCCGCAAAGCGCATCCATGCTGCGCAGCAATTATTATGGCTGGTTCGAGAAGGTTGGACGCGGCCAATATCATTTAACGGCAGCCGGAGTTTTGGCTTTAAGCGAATACGAAGAAGTTATCGCCGAATGGAAAGAGACTTTCACCCTCCCGCCGGCCCCCGAACCAAAAGCACCTAAACGATCGAATGGCAAGAAAAACTCATCCGTTAACTACGTGCAGTAAACTCACGAATCGCTTCAGCCAAGCGCTCAACGCCAAGCACCGTCCTCACGCCTTTATTATGGGTGAAATTAAGCCGGGCGGTGTTGCGCTTTGGATCATAAGCGTAAAAGGCGCTGCCCGGCACGAAGGCTACGCCCTTCGATACGGCAGCCCGCAGCAGGACTTCCGCATCCAGTCCGCGCGGAAGCTCTACCCAGAGGAACATGCCTCCCTTTGGCTCAATCCAATGAAGGCCTTCAATATTCTGCGCCTTAATCAGATTCTGCATCTCGCGCATCCGCTCTCCATACGATTCGGAAATGACCCGGATGTGATCATCAAGCGGGAAGTGAGCCAGCAGCTGGCTTAATATTTGCTGGTCCATCGTGCTGGATTGCAAATCCGCAGCCTGCTTTGCTTTTGCAAGCATTTTTATGACACGGACATCGCCAATCGCCCAGCCGGTACGAAGCGCAGGGGCAACCGTCTTCGAGAACGTGCTTGTATAAATAACGCCACCGCTTCCCAGCTGCTGATCAAGAGCAAACAACGTCGGGTATGTAGCCTTCTCCTCATATTTCAATTCACCATAAGGATCATCTTCAATAATAGGCACTTGATGGCTGACACAGATTTGAAGGAGCTGCTGTCTTCTCTCCAGACTCCAGACATTCCCGGTCGGATTGCCAAAGGTCGGCACGGCATACATAAACTTTGGTTTATGTTGGCGAACCAGACGCTCCACATCCTCCGGAATCATGCCATGCTCGTCACTTTCCGCCGCGATAACCTTGAGTCCATGCAGCTCAAATACCTGGAGGCAGGCCAAATAGGTCGGACGCTCAACAAGCACCGTATCCCCCGGCTCGGTTAGCACCTGCACTAACAGGCTGATCGCCTGCTGGGAGCCTGTTGTAATGATCATTTCCTCAGGGGTCACATTCATTCCCTTCTGAGCCATGCGGATACACAACTGCTCGCGCAGCGGGAGATAACCCTCCGTCAGACCATACTGCAGGGCACTTGCTCCCGCCGAGATCGCACGGTCGGCCGCTTCTCTTACGGCCTGTACTGGAAATAACTCTTCTGCCGGCAGCCCGCCGGCGAAAGAAACGATATCCGAGCCTTGCGTCAGCTTCAGAATATCCCTTACGACCGAGGACTTCACCTGCGTCATTCTGGATGCAAAACGAAATTCCATTTTTACCGTCTCCTCCCACATTTATAGCCATGATTTGTACTGCCATTATTGTCGCATAATAGAAAGAATCCATGCAATAAAACTCGCTTTAAACGTTTTCTTTTTCCTAAAGCTTGGTTATAATGAAGCTAGCATATCGGAGGTGTCCACACAATGTCTATTACTTTCGTTATTGTTATGACAGTCTTTATTTTGTTCCTGACTGCCATCTTGACGTCTTCGTATAACGACGACAAGACAAAAGGCCTTTAATAAGGCCAAAAAAAGAAGCCTCTCCTGTAGCGTTGACGCGTAGGAGAAGCTTCTTTTTTTATACACGGTATGTTTTATTAGTGCTGTTATGGATGATTTCCGATTAACGGTTCTGAAGCTGTCCCATCTCATGCATGCACGGCTCGCACAAATAACGGTCCTTGAATTCCTTCACATCTTCCATAGATCCGCAGAACACGCATCTTGGACGATAGCGTTCCAATATAATATGGTCGCCTTGCACTAAAATCTCAACAGGATCCCCCTCATTCATTTGATACCGTTTACGAAGTGATTTAGGAAGGACAATACGTCCGAGTTGATCCACCTTTCTAACCACACCTGCTGGTTTCATCTCTTCACCTTCTTTTGTGTCTGGATTTGTAAGCTAACTCTGTGAAAACATTGCACAATAGACTTTCGATGGTCGCTCACGAATTCCTTCCCAATCAAGGATAATCCTTAATATCATGCAAATTCAGTCCATACCTGGGAACTGATTCTGGCGCAAAGCCTCGTACACGATAATAGCCGCCGAATTCGAAAGGTTCAGCGATCTGACGTCACCCGTCATCGGCATCCGCATGCAAGTATCCAGATTCGCGTCAATCAGCTCCTGCGGAAGTCCCTTTGTTTCTTTCCCGAATACGAAGAAATCTCCGTCCCGGAAATCAAACTCCGTATACACTTTACTCGCTCTTGTACTTGCATAAAAGAATCTTCCGTCAGGATTTGCATCCTGCAGCTCCTTGAAGGAATCATGATATTCCACATGAACGGCATGCCAATAATCCAGACCCGCGCGCTTAAGAGTGCGGTCATCGGTCTGGAAGCCAAGAGGGCGGACAAGATGAAGATGTGCACCCGTTGCTGCGCAGGTGCGTGCGATATTGCCCGTGTTTGCAGGAATTTCCGGTTCAACCAATACGATATGAAAAGCCATAACTGTACTTACCTCACATTCTATGTCATTATACACGATTCATTGCGTTGCCGCATCAGTGCTTGGGAGACAATTTTTACATTAGGTTAACGTACTCTTAATCTCCGCATAAATTTTGCCCTTCATAATGAAGACATCATGTAGGAGGCAAAAGGAGAATAGATACGATGAAAAAGAAAATATTGGTCGTCGATGACGAGCCTTCCATCTCCATGCTTATCGAATTTAATTTGAAGCTCGCCGGTTATGATGTCCGGTGCGTAAGCGATGGCGAGGCCGTATTCGAGATGTTAAAGCCGTTCCGTCCTGACCTGATCGTACTTGACTTGATGCTTCCGAAGATGGATGGTATTCAAGTATGCCGTGAGTTGCGCAAACAAAGCAATGCCGTACCAATCGTCATGCTCACCGCCCTGCAGGATGTTACAGACAAAATCGCCGGGCTCGATAACGGGGCCGACGATTATATGACGAAGCCATTTAGCCCGCAAGAGCTGATTTCCCGTATTCAAGCGATATTCCGCCGCATTCAATCCCTGCCGGGTCAAGCCGAATCCACCACGTTCGATATTGGCCGATTAACGGTACGTCCTGAACAACGCGAAGTATTGATTGATGGCAGAACCATTGAATTGACACCTAAAGAATTTGAGCTTCTTCTCTTCTTATGTAAGCATAGAGGCAAAGTATTAAGCCGTCAGCAGCTCCTGCATGGAGTATGGGATTACCATTTCCTCGGCGATACGCGGATCGTTGACGTTCATATCAGCCATCTTCGAGATAAAATCGAGCAAAACGCAAGAACTCCCGAATATATTATGACAGTCCGCAACGTCGGCTACAAGCTTAACGCCCCTAATATGGCCGATTCTTCGCTGGCATAAACGCTTCTAAAGATGAAGACCGCCTTTCCGTAATGGAAATGGCGGTCTTTGTTGATTTCTTAGCCGTTGCGGCGCTGGAAATCAGCCATAAATTCAGCAAGCGCTTTGCAGCTCTCGAGAGGAACCGCATTGTACGTCGACGCCCGCAGACCGCCAACATCGCGGTGGCCCTTCAGGCCAACAAAGCCGTTTTGCTCCGATTCCTTCACGAACTGCTTTTCCAGCTCTTCGCTTTGCATGCGGAAGGTGATGTTCATAAGCGAACGGCTGTCCGTATGCGCGCATCCGATGTAGAAACCGTTGCTTTGATCGATCTTGTCGTAGATCAGCTTTGTTTTGTCGCGGTTGAACTGCTCGACTGCTGCAACTCCGCCTTTTTCTTTAATCCATTTCAGTACCAGGTTAACCATATATACCGAGAAGGACGGCGGCGTATTGTAAAGCGAGTTGTTCTTCGTATGGGTATCGTAACGGAAAATAGCCGGAATTGTTTTTGGACTTTCCGCAACCAGGTCATTACGAACGATAACAACCGTTACGCCGGAAGGTCCAAGATTTTTTTGCGCGCCGGCATAGATAAGACCAAATTTGTTAATATCAATAGGACGGCTCAGAATATCGCTCGACATATCTGCTACGAGCGGTACATGGCCAAGGTTCGTCGGGAACTCCTGGAACTGGGTGCCTCCGATTGTTTCATTGGAAGTCATATGAAGGTAAGCCGCATTGTCTGGAACGATAAATTCATTCACGTTTGGCATACGCATATATTTGTCGTTTTCTGACGAAGCAGCAACTAAGGTCTCGCCGACAAGTTTCGCTTCCTTCAGTGCTTTGTCCGCCCATGCGCCAGTCTTGACGTACGCGCCAACACGGCCCGGGGAAAGAAGGTTCATCGGAATCATGGCAAACTGCTGGCTAGCGCCGCCTTGAAGGAACAATACATGATAGTTATCCGGAATACCGAACAATTCGCGCATGAGGGCTTGTGACTCGTTGTTCACTTGCTCATACAGTGCGCTGCGGTGCGACATTTCCATGATGGACATCCCTGCGCCCTGATATTCGACAAATTGCTCCTGTGCCTGCTGCAGCACCTCAAGCGGCAAAGCGGCCGGTCCTGCATTGAAATTATAGGCTCGTTTCATTTCCGTTACCCACCTTTTGTTTTTGTTAAAATTAAAAGAAAGTACAAGTTTTCTTGCATGATATTGATTATGATAGCAATTTTACAGGCTTCCTTCAAGTACATTTACATAATGTTAGTGACAAAAAGTCGAACGGAGAACAAACATATGGCTGAAAATATTCGGATTTTCACCGCTATATCCATTCCTGAAAACATTACCGGACAAATCGTTAGCCAATTGCCCAATTGGAAATCGCAGCTGCCCTTTCAGCGGTGGGTAGATCCGAGGGATGTCCACATTACGCTTCATTTCATTGGCGACATGCCCTTCTCCTCGATTCCGGCGATCCAGGCTGCGATGCAGGAGACCGCTTCCCGATCATCCGCCTTCTCATTGGAGGTGTCGGAATTAGGCAGCTTTGGCCGCGAAGCTCAGCCCTCGGTCTTATGGCTTGGCCTTAAGAATTTAACTGATGAGCTTGTGCTGCTCCACCAATTACTCGGACACTCCCTTCACTCTGCCGTTGGCTATACGCCGGAGAAACGTCCCTACCGGCCGCATATCACCTTGGCTAGAAAATACACAGCGGCTCATCCTTATACAGCCGAGCGGCTTCAGGAGCTCTCCAGCAGCTTTCTACAGCATCAGACAGCGTTCGACGTCAGCAGCATAACTCTGTATCGCACGCGTTTAGGCCAAAGTCCTATGTATGAACCGCTCGCTGTTGCAGCATTCGACAAATAAAAAGCGGACCCCCGCATGGGAGCCCGCTTGAATAAGTGCGTTTCGAAATTAGCAGCCGAAATAGAGGCTGTATTCGTGTGGGTGAATACGGATCGATACCGCTTTAGCTTCGCTGCGTTTAACGGCAACATAGTTAGCGATGAACTCTTCCGTAAATACGCCGCCTTCAGTCAAGAAAGTGGAATCCGCTTCGAGAGCGTCAAGCGCTTCGTCGAGTGTACCAGGTACGCTGCGGATTTCTTTTTTCTCTTCTTCTGGCAGTTCGTAAATGTTTTTGTCGAATGGACCATAGCCCAGAGCAACAGGATCCAATTTACGTTTCACGCCGTCCAGACCAGCAAGCAGCATAGCTGCGAATGCCAGGTAAGGGTTAGCTGTCGAGTCTGGAGTACGGAACTCGATACGGCAGCCTTTTGGAGTTACCGATGCGATTGGAATACGAACTGCAGCGGAACGGTTACCTTTGGAGAATACGAGGTTAACCGGTGCTTCGTAACCAGGTACCAGACGTTTGAACGAGTTTGTCGAAGGGTTGGTCAAAGCGATCAGAGCTGGTGCATGGTGCAGGATACCGCCGATGTAGTGCATAGCCAGTTGGCTCAGGTTGCCGTAAGCGCCTTTTTCATAGAACAGCGGAGTGTCGCCGTCGAAGATCGAGGAGTGAACGTGCATGCCGGAACCGTTGTCGCCGAACAGCGGTTTTGGCATGAAAGTAGCCACTTTACCGTATTGGCGAGCTGTGTTATGAACGATATATTTGTACAGCATGAGGTTGTCAGCTGTTTTAGTCAAAGTGCTGAAGCGGAAGTTGATTTCTGCTTGACCAGCAGTAGCAACTTCGTGGTGATGACGCTCAACGCGAAGGCCAACTTCTTGCATCAGGCGAACCATTTCGCTGCGGATGTCTTGTTGTTGGTCAACTGGAGCAACTGGCACGTAGCCGCCTTTTACGGGAACTTTAAAGCCCAGGTTGCCGCCTTCTTCTTTACGGTTCGTGTTCCAGCCTGCTTCTTCGGAATCAACGAAGAAAGAAGAGGAGTTCATTGTGCTTTCATAGCGAACTTCGTCAAAAATGAAGAATTCGGACTCAGGTGCGAAGAATGCAGTAGTACCGATACCAGTCGTTTGCAGGTATTCTTCCGCTTTTTGAGCGATGCTGCGTGGGTCGCGCTCATAGCGCTCGCCGTCCGGTGTATGGATGTTACACATAATGTTCAGTGTAGGATGATCTGTGAAAGGATCAACGAATACTGCTTCAGTATCCGGCATCATTACCATGTCGGACTCTTCGATACCACGGAAACCTGGGATCGAGGAACCGTCAAAAGCTACACCGTTTACGAAAGTATCAGCGTCAACTTCTGTAGCAGGAAGTGTAATGTGGTGCGCGCGGCCAGCGAGATCCACAAAACGGAAATCTACAAACTGGATGTTGTTTTCTTGAATTGTGTTCAAAACATTTTGAACTGACATCAGATATTTCCTCCATTTCCGAACATTTGCTTAGTTGTGAACAGTTATTGTTCAATTTTCGTGCTAAACTATGAGGTAATTATAAAACTACGGTTTGGCATCGTCAATACTTATGTAAGGTATTTTTTATTCATATGTGAGGTATACTTACAAGTTTAAACATTTGTTCACAATTAAGCCTTTACATTCGATCAGAAAAGCCGGGAGGCCTTGTATATCAAGGCTTCCCGGCTTTTCTCATTAACAATTTGTATTAAATTTTCCACTCGGCGAAAGCTGCTGCCGGCTCTTTCTGAGTATTAAATTGCTTTCCGACGATTGGCGCCAGCTTCTCTAAATCCTTTAACAAATTAGCGA
Source organism: Paenibacillus glycanilyticus (assembly GCF_023715145.1). GTDB lineage: Bacteria > Bacillota > Bacilli > Paenibacillales > Paenibacillaceae > Pristimantibacillus > Pristimantibacillus glycanilyticus_A. The sequence goes on from NZ_JAMBNP010000006.1 coordinate 107,555, forward strand.
ATTGGTCAGGGAATAACGATTGAACACCGTCACCTGTCATCGAATTGTCCGGATCTGTGTGCATTTCGACGATCAGACCGTTTGCACCTGCCGCAACGGAGGCTTTGGACATCGGCTCTACCAATTCGCGGCGGCCTGTACCGTGGCTAGGATCCGAGATTACTGGCAGATGGCTAAGCCCTTGCAGAACAGGGATAGCGGACAAGTCGAGTGTATTTCTTGTGTAAGTTTCGAACGTTCGGATTCCGCGCTCGCATAACATAACATTCGGATTTCCGCCGGCCAGGATGTATTCCGCCGCATTCAGGAATTCATCATAGGTTGAGCTGAAGCCGCGTTTCAGCAGGACCGGTGTTTGAATGGTTCCAAGCTTGCGAAGCAGGTCGAAGTTCTGCATGTTGCGGGTACCTACTTGAAGGATGTCCGCATATTCGGCACATACATCAACGTACTCCGGCGTCATAACTTCCGTGATCGTCAGCAGTCCGTGCTTCTTGCCGGCTTCCGCCATCATGATCAAGCCTTCTACGCCAACGCCTTGGAAGCTGTAAGGACCCGTACGCGGTTTGAATGCTCCGCCGCGAAGCACCTGTCCGCCGGCTGCCTTCACAAGGCGGGCGATTTCATCGATTTGCTCCGGGGATTCAACTGCACAAGGGCCGCCCATGATAACAAGGTTATCGCCGCCGATCTTAACGCCTTTGATGTCGATAATCGTATCATCGGGATGAAAGTCGCGGCTTGCGAGCTTGTAGGACTTCGAAATCTTGATGACGTTCTCTACGCCCTTCATTTGGCGCAGATGCTCGGCAAGCGTTGGCTCTGCCTTGCCGATGATGCCGATAACGGTACGGTCTGTCCCTCTCGATACATGGGCTTGCACGCCCGCTCTTTCAATATGGTTCACAATTTCTTGAATGCGCTCTTCCGCAATATTGGGGTTAGTAATAACGATCATGTCCATCTCTCCTTTTTCACTTCAACGCTTATACGCTTCTATGCTTTGTGGCTTTTATGCTTTTACTTGTTAAAGCAAATATACACGATGGACTCTTGTTTCGTCAATTATTATTTTCTTAAGCACGCTGATTGGCCGCTATGGAAGTGAATGTTCTTACCGATCTCCTCCGTCGCTGAGCTTGCTTTTCAAGAGAAAACAATAAAAAACGCAACAGAGAGTCCGATGAGCCGAATCTCCAATAATGACTACGTGATCATCTATCCTCCGTATCCTAAGCCGAAATAAAAAAACTCAACCCAGAATCCTAGAAGGATCATGGGTTGAGTTGTATTAAGCTTCAGCTGCGCTGGAAGCCGATTTGGTACGGATCGTTGGAAGGAGTTTGTTTTTGTTGACCGTACGCTTGATCTCCCACGTTTCCGGGATGGCATTGTCGTATTGCTCCAAATACGCGATTACCTCTTTGGTAATTGGAGTTGGAGTCGATGCGCCGGATGTTACGGCTACTCGCTCGACGCCCACCAGCCATTCCTGTTTGATCTCCGACACGTCGGATACACGGTACGCGGGTACACCTGCGATTTCCTGGGATACTTGAGCCAGGCGGTTGGAGTTGTTGCTGCGCGGATCCCCAACAACGATACACAGCTGCGCCTGTCCAGCTTGCTCCGCTACGGCTTCCTGGCGCACTTGCGTAGCCAGGCAGATTTCATTATGAATCTCAGCCCTTGGATACGTCTCCAGAAGCTTGCTCATAATATGACGGATATCCCATTGGGACATCGTAGTCTGGTTGGTAATGATAATACGGCCCTCAGGCACGTTAAGCTTGGAAATATCCTCGACGCGCTCGATCAGATGAACGCGGTCAGGCGCTACGCCAATCGCGCCTTCCGGCTCCGGATGGCCTTTTTTGCCGATATAAATAATATGATAATCCTCGGCAACCTTCTCCCGAATCAAATCATGCGTCTTGGTAACATCCGGACATGTCGCGTCCACGATGGTAAGACCTTTCTCGCGGGCACGGTTGCGCACCTCGGGCGATACACCGTGAGCCGTGAAGATGACGGTTCCGCTCTCGATCTGCTCCAGAATCTCAAGACGGTTCTCCCCGTCCAGCGTAATCACGCCTTCTGTCTCGAAAGCTTCCGTCACATGCGCATTATGAACAATCATGCCAAGAATATAAATTGGACGCGGAAGGTCCAAGTTCTTTGCCGTTTGCAAGGCGAGTACCATTGCATCTACTACGCCATAGCAATAGCCCCGCGGCGATATTTTAACAATTTCCATCTGCTTACACCTGCTTTCTCTATAACGAAGTTAGGCTTCGTTTCGATCCGTTCCTTCCATTATAATCGAAGCAGGCTGGGGGGAAAAGTCTATTGGCAGCCAAATGACAAACGTGGACCCTTCTTCCTCCATCGTAGTCACCTCAATCGAGCCGCGATGCTCGTCGATAATCCACTTGGCAATGGACAAACCAAGCCCGGTACCCACGGTTTTCCCGCGTGATTCGTCTGCCCGGTAGAACCGGTCGAAGATATGCGGAACCTCCTCCGGATTCATGCCGATTCCCGTATCTTTAATAATAATGCCAAGCTGATTGTCCTTGTGCACGGCACTCATCTCAATCCAGCCGCTTGGCGTATATTTGAACGCATTCTCAATAAAGATGAACAGGAGCTGCTGCAAGTAATCGGCGTTCCCGTACACCTGGTAACCGGCGAGGGCAGACAAATCCCCGATCCGCCATTCCGCGTTGCGGGGAAGCAAGCCCGCTCTTCGGCCCACTTCTTCTACAATTGGCAGCATGGGCAGCGTTGCCTTCTCCATTTCGTAACCGGCATCTGCTCTAGCCAACGCGAGGAGATCATTAACCAGAGTGGACATCCGCCGCGCTTCGGCCGAAATATCCTGCATCGCCTCGTTAGACAGCTCCCATCGCTGGGTATCAATCGCCAGTACGATATCTCCCGCTTCATCGGGGTCCAGCGTCTTGGACCACATCCGCTGCAGCAGCTCAATATTGCCGCGAATGGTGGTCAGCGGAGTACGCAGTTCGTGAGAAGCATCTGAGACGAACCGGCGCTGCGCTTTGTAAGATTCATCCAGTCCGTTATAAGCCATTTCAATGCGAGATAGCATAATATTAAGGGTGTACACCAGCCTGCCAATTTCATCCTTTGGCCCTTCGATCGGAATACGGACGCTAAGGTCGGAACCAACCTGAATTTGTTCGGTCGTGCGGATCACCCGTTCAATCGGCTGCAACGCTTTGCGGGCCAAGAATAAACCGATAGTAAAGGCAAGCAGAAGACAAATCATCGAGGATAAAATAAGAATGACGCGAAGACCCGCCAAATATTTTTCCTCGCTGGCAATAACGGTGCCTACCTGAAGCAGACCGATCAATTCCTGGTTTGCCGTATTGTTATAGATCGGCCTCTGATAAATGAGGAAAGGAACTTCCCCCTCTTTGGTCTTTAAGTTGGCCTTTACGTAACCGTAGTCCGGATCTGTCTTCGCTTCAGGAATAGGATACTTGATCCCGTTGCTTTGCAGGGCGCCGGATGCTTTGATAATGCCATCCTTATAGTTAACTAATTGCAAATAAAAATCTTTGTCCACAAACGGCGATTTTTTCTCAATGTTAAGATCCATCTGGTTCATGCCGTACTCAACTTTTAATACGTTATAATCAAGCGCCTGTTCGCGGAGCTGATCTTTCATGTCGCTGTACGTATTCATATTAACGAAGAAATAAATAGCGAGACACAATACGATTAGCGCTGCCGCAAGGATGCCGGAGAACCATAAGGTCAGACGAAGCCTGATCGTCATCTGCTAATCAACCCTCTCCCCGCAGTACATAGCCGGTTCCGCGCACAGTCTGAATAATACGCTTGGCCCCGCCTTCCTCCAGCTTTTGACGAAGCATTGCAATATACACCTCAAGCACGTTCGACTCGCCGCTGAAATCATATCCCCAGATCTTCTCCATAATGGCGTCTCTTGTAAGCACCCGGCGCGGATTCTGCATAAATAAGAGCAGCAGATCGTATTCCTTCGCCGTCAGCTCAATCCTCCTGCCGGAACGAATCGCTTCACGGGAATCCAGATCAAGCGCCAGATCATCAAATACAATCTTGTTGCTGCTCGATTCATCCATCTTGTCCGATTTGCGGCGCAGCAAAGCCCGGACTCTCGCGAGCAGCTCCTCCAGCGCAAACGGTTTGATCAAATAATCGTCAGCACCGGCATCCAGCCCTTTTACCCGGTCCGAGATATCATCCTTCGCGGTCAGCATCAGAATAGGCACGGTACTTCCGCCTTCGCGCACGCGTCGGCAGACCTCCCAGCCATCCACCTGCGGCATCATCACGTCAAGGATAAGCATGTCCGGATCCGCCGTTAAGAGCAGCTTCAGGCCCTCCATTCCGTTGCTGGCCGTCGATACTTCATAGCCTTCGAACGCAAGGCTTCTTCTAAGCAAAGAAGTGATTTTTTCATCGTCATCTACAACCATAATGTGCTGTCTCATTTCATTCTCCCCTTGTATATCTTATCTGCTGTAAAAAAAGCGCAGAGACTTGCTTTCTCTGCGCTTTTCTTTATCTCTTACTCGGCATTAAATTTGTTGCGGTCGCCGATTTCCACCTGCAGATCCATCTTCTCGCCTCTGCGGACGATGTTCAGCACGGCTTTATCGCCTACTTTGCGTTTTTGGATCTCATCGATGAGCGCTTGCGTATTGGAATACGTTTTGCCGTCGATGCCCAAGATTACGTCAAATTGTTTCAGGTCGGCAATGTATGCCGGAGAGTTGTAGTAAACGTTGCTTACGATTGAGCCTTGGGCTTTATTCATGCCCAGCTGTTTCGCAATCGCATCGGTAACATCGCCAAGCTCTGCGCCGATGAACGGAACCGGCTCTTTCGGCACTTCCTTGTTGTTTTTCAGCGTATCCAGAACTTCTTTAATGGTGCTTGTAGGAATCGCAAAGCCGATGCCTTGCGCCTGCGAGCTGACCGCGGTATTAATCCCAACGACTTCGCCGTTTACGTTCAGAAGCGGACCGCCGGAGTTACCCGGGTTAATGGATGCATCCGTTTGAAGCAAATGCTTGTACTCGCGCGTGCCGTCCGTATCTTGAATATCAATAGGACGCTCTTTCGCACTCAGCACGCCTACGGTTACCGTATGGTCAAAGCCGTATGGGTTGCCGATTGCGACCACCCAGTCGCCAATGTTGATGTTGTCCGAGCTGCCAAGCGGCAGCGTAGGGAACGCTTTGTCGCCCGTAACTTTAAGTACCGCAAGGTCCAGATCAAAGCTGGAGCCGAGAAGCTCAGCCGTAAAAGGCTTATCATAGCCTTGTACCGTTACTTCAATCTTATCGGAGTCTGCAACCACGTGCTGGTTCGTCAGAATGTAACCATCCGATTCGAAGAAGAAGCCTGTACCAATGCCTGAAGCTTGCAGGCTGCTGTCATCGCCGTTATTGTTTGGCTGCTGCTGATTGGCGTCCGGCGCTTCCTCACCAAAGAACTGACGGAAGAACGGATCATCCAAAATACTGCCGCTGCCGCTGCTGCCGCCGCGCGATGCCGGCTTCACGTAAGTCTCGATCTTTACAACGGCCGGGCTTGCTTTCTCGAACAGCTGCGCAATATTATCCGGTCTTGCTGCCGCTACCGACGCTCCGCCGTTGCCGCTAGCCGAACCTTCCGCGGTTGTTCCCGATCCCGCGTTCGTTCCGCCGTCCGCCTGCTTCGAGGAGAATACGGAATTGCTTGTGAACCAGTTATTCGTATCCGATGCGTACATTAATCCGCCCATCAGGCCGCCCACCACGACTACCCCGGCCAGGAAGGAAACGAACATCCCTTTGATCGGATTTTTCTTCCGCGGTTCGCGTGACTGCCAGCCGCCTTTAGCAGATTGCTGGTTGTAAGTAAAAGGACGTAACGGCGCCGGCGGCGTTACTTCAACGCTTTGCTGCTGGTCCAGCCCAGGCTCGCCGTCGCCGGATGCCGCAGCGTATGAATCCTGCGGGTTGGAGCGGGACGGCACCGATGCTCCGATATCCTCTTGCGCAGAAGATTTGAAAGGCCCGTATGAATAATAATAGGAAGTTTTCCCCGGAGATTCCGATCCTTCTGCTGCTGATGCCGTGTTGTCCTCTTCGCGCGGATTGTTGTCTTCACCGTTTGCACGATTCTGAAAGAAATCGTCGTACTTTTTGTTCTGATCGTCCATTTCCGTTCTCCTCCTTGATCTATTCCGTTAAAGCAGCCGAATCTTTCAATCATCGGCGCTTAATTCCTGTATTCCTATCATGCACATTCTACCTTAAAACAAACTTAAAATGAATTAAAACGAACATAAAAAAAACGTCTGACGACGTTATTTCTATGCACTTTTCGCAATTACTCTACCAAACTCTCCATTCTTCAATAGAGAGCTTGGCGTGCCATATTCTATTGGGGAAACAGCTTTTCGACTTCTTTCAGAACATCCTTCGCCTTATCAACCCACTTGGAATCCACATGGGCATCGGGATTGGAAGGCGCCTGAAATTGATCAAATAAAGCCCCTACGACGCGGGCGCTTGCTTCGGGATCATTGCCTTCCTGATATTCATGTCTCAGAACATAAGGGGTTTCAAACGTGATGATGGCATTCGTATCTGCCGTTACATCGACCACGCTGCCGTTGGTTACTTCAAAAGGCAGGCGAAGCCAGACTTTATTCTCCTCATCGAGCGCCCGGTCGAAGGAGCCGTTTGTATAGTCCCAATTGCCCCCGAGCGAGAATTGATGCTGCTGCAGCCAATCCCTGGAATCGGTAAATGCTTGCTGACGGGCTTCCAGGGAAGACGAGATTGGAATCATGACAGTTCAGCTCTCCTTTGGCATCTCTTGCTTGATTAACCGCTAAAGGATAATATGTCCTGCCAGACTGTCTTTTATGTGTTTTTTACCCAGCCTTTGCGATGGGCCAGAACCGCAAGCTGCGTCCGGTCATCGAGCTCGCATTTCATCAGCAGATTGCTGACATGGGTTTTGACCGTTTTTACGCTTATATGAAGCTCTTCGCCAATTTCCTTGTTGGAACGTCCCTCCGCAATAAGCAGAAGCACTTCCTTCTCCCGTTCCGTCAGCTCCTCGTCACCTGATTGTGCCGTGCGCTGGCGCAAACCTCTCGTTAACGCTTGAGAGACATCCGCCGTCATAACCGGCATGCCTTTCACCGCTCCATGAAGCGCATAAATAAGCTCCTCGGCCGATACGGTCTTCAGGACATAGCTGACCGCTCCCGCTTCAATCGCCCCGTACACTTTGTCATCCTCCAGGAAGCTGGTTAACATAATGATCTTCAGACTTGGATGTTTGGCAATCAATTGCCGGGTCGTCTCAATGCCATCCATGCCCGGCATCATCAGATCCATCAGAATGACATCCGGCATCCCCGGGGAGATCCCCGCTTCAAACATGGAGATTGCGGCCTGCCCGCTTCCCGCCTCAGCAACAACTTCAAACTTCGGCTCCAGCATCAAATACGTGCGCAAGCCCGTTCTTACCATATCATGGTCATCCACAATCATTACTTTTAACGTATCAGTCCCGCTCATCGTTTTCATTCCCCCGCCATATTTTTGGAATGGTCACCTTTACTCTTGTACCGCTGCCCGGCTTGCTGATGATTTCAGCCAGACCGCCCAGCTGCTGGGCTCTCTCCTGCATCGTAGACAAGCCGTAAGAACCGCGCCTTACCTGGTCCGCCCGGAAGCCCGTTCCATCATCCTGAAGACTAAGCACAACCTGCCGTTCCGTCTCCGACAAGCTAAGCGAACAGTTCTGCGCGCCGGAATGCTTGACGATGTTAGCCATAGCCTCCTGAACAATCAGGAACAGTTGATGCTCCTTCGCCTCCGTGAGCGGTTCGGTCAGCCGCCAGTCGAACACGCCCTGCAGTCCGTTCTGCCGGCAATAATCCGGGTACCATTTATCGAGCGCCTCCAGCAACGTGCGCCCTTCCAGCTCCATCGGCCGAAGCTGGGCAATAAAGATCCTCATCTGTTTCTGGGCCAGCGTAGACATTTGAATGAGCTGATCCAATACGGAAGCGGCACGCTCCCGGTCAATTTCCTGAAGCTTCGGCAGCGAAGAGGCGCACATATGCATCGCGAACAGCTGCTGGCTGACCGTATCGTGCAAATCCCGGGCAAGCCGCTTTCTCTCTTCCTGAACGGCAGCTTCATTAGAAGCGGCTTGCGACATTACCTGCTCCTCCCCGGTCATCTGGAGCCGCTTCATCCTCTCCTCCATTAACTCGGCAAGCTCGTTAAACTCGCGGTACAGCTCGGAGAAGGACGAGTCGCCGGATTCCGTAATCCGGACCTCAAAGTTCCCGTTCACCGCTTGCTTGAGGGCAAGCTGAAGCGTATCGATCCGCCTCTGAATATGCTGGCCGGTCCAATAACCGAAACCCGCGCTGACAAGCAGAAAGACGGAGACTGCGCCATAGCGCACTTCCGTCTGTACATGGTCCCCGTCTGCCAGCCCTATCCAGACCGCAATTCCAAGCAGCAGAGCCGTTACCGAAGAAGCTACGAACATCGTGAGCAGCTGCCATTTGCCGCCGCGGAACAATCGAACGATCATAACCGTCTATCCCACCTTCGTAACGCGAACATCGCCGATGAACGTGCTGACGACGAGTTTGATTTTTTTATCCGTCTCTTCATAATAAGGCGAATGGATATTAATGCTCTTGAACATTCCGCCTTCCTTCTGGCCCAGAATCTTCACGTCGCCAACAAAGGCGCTCGAGATGACCTGCACGCCTACTTCAAAGTCGTTAGGCACATATACTTTTACATCTCCTATAAAGGAAGAGATGCAGATCTTCGTCTCTCCGAACGGAATTTGCGCTTTCGTCAGATCTACAATCGTATCGCCGATAAAATGGGAGATATTAAGCGGCTTCAGCTCCCAATAATCCTGGCCGATATGAATATCTCCGATAAAGCCCGATCTCGACTGCGCGCTTGGATCATGATTCCAATATTCGAAGGATCCGTGCTTGGAGCGCTGATGATGCTCCCGGATATGCTCCTTCACCTGCTGCTTGTGCTGCCGGATATGGCGCTTCTGCTCATGAATATGATGACGCAGTTCATGTTTGAAGTTCTGATGCCGCCTGAGATGATGATACGGCTCTCTTCTAAGGTCGGCTTCCGGCTCTCCGCCGGCAGTCCGTTCTTTGAATGCCCCTGTTTCACCCGGGCTTGGGTTATGCGAATGAGCTGGATCCGCTGTCTCTTCACCGGCTTTTGTCGGATCCGGATGGAGCGGCGGAGCAGAAGGGATGTCGCCTTTGTAATCGGAATAAGAATTGTACGACTTCCATTCATCATCGTATTGCGGCGGTTCATGGTGGCGGTGCCGCGGGCGGCGCAAGAAGTTAATGCCCACAAGAATGATGATAATAGGCCAAGCATAAGAAACGATGTCGCCAAACGACCATGCGAACCACTCCAGATTATGACCGAGGAATATGAACCCGAGAAGAATCATCATCCCTGCCCACCAGCCCGAGCCGTGGCCTTGGCGGCCGGCAAGCAATCCATGCAGACCAATCCAGAGCAGCACGACCGGCCAATAATTGGAGATAATCTCGCCAATACTAATGTCGTAATCAATCATGCCCAGTTGTTTCAATAAGAAGAATACGCCAACGGAAATGATGACAAGACCCGAGAACAGTCGGTTTAGAAAGCTTCCATTCAATTTAGTCAACTCCCTGCCAGTACTTCAAAATGTCTTATTGTTATTTAGTATAGCTAATGAAAGAAGGGTTATAAAGGGACGGCCGATTGAACTTTGCATCGGTCTCGAGACGGAGTAGATGGAGTTTTGTGAGATCCTTTCCCAATAAATTGAACGAAAAAAGGCTGTTTTGACAAAAAATAGCTAACATGCGTCATAAAACATCACGTTAATACGTTGACATTACTCACTTTGGCTATTTATAATGGTGAGCGGATTCATAGAGACAGAGAAACCTTACATCAATTCAGACTATGAACAACAGGAGTTGAATCAATGGATGTAGCAGAACTGTCGAGAGGGCTGGATACCGTCTGGGTTGTCTTGACAGCAGCAATGATTTTGCTGATGGAAGGCGGGTTTGCCCTGCTTGAGGCCGGTTTTGTCCGGCAGAAGAATGCGGTTAGCATTATTATGAAGGTTTTTGTCGACATTGTTTTTGGTGCACTTGTCTTTTACTTCTTCGGCTTCGCCATCATGTACGGCAAAGACATCGGCGGCTTGTTCGGCTCATCCGGGTTTCTGCTTAACGGGGACTTATCTCACATTAGTTTGAATATCTCCCACGAAACCTATTGGCTGTTCCAATGCGCCTTCGTTATTGCCGTCATCTCTATTGTATCCGGAGCCGTCGCGGAACGGATCCATTTCCGGGCTTATATTTTGCTTACGATCGCGATGACCGGTCTGATCTACCCGCTGTCCGGACATTGGGTATGGGCGGTCAACGGCTGGCTCGGCAAGCTCGGCATGATTGATTTTGCCGGCTCGGCAGCCATTCACGCCTTAGGCGGATTTGCGGCACTCGCTGCCACCTTGTTCATCGGCCCGAGGATTGGCAAGTTCTCTCCCGACGGCAAAGTGAACATCGTATCACCTTCTAATCTTCCGCTAGCCTCGGTTGGCGCTTTTATCCTCTGGTTTGGCTGGTTCGGCTTTAACGCCGGCAGTACACTAAGCGCAACCAATGCTGCAATCGGCCATATCGCCGTAACAACTATGCTGTCCGCCGCATCGGGCGGAGCAATCTGTATCCTGTTTACGATGTTCCGTTACAGGAAGGCGGATCCGCCGATGGTCATCAACGGCTCCCTGGCCGGACTTGTTGGCATCACAGCCGGCTGTGCCTTCGTATCCGACGGTGCAGCGATCTGGATTGGCGCAATTTGCGGCATTGCTATGGTGCTGGTCACGGAGTACATGGAACGCAAACAAATCGATGACCCGGTAGGCGCATTCGCGGTGCACGGCATCAGCGGAAGCATTGGCACATTGGCTGTTGGCCTCTGCGCGATCCCCGAGCTTACCGAAGGTGTCGGACAAGGCTATTACGGCCTGCTGTACGGCGGCGGCTGGAATCTGCTTGGCGCACAAGCGCTTGGACTTGTCGTGATCGTCATTTGGGGCTTTGGCGTCACTTGGGCCGTATTATGGCTGATCCGCAAAGTCATGCCGGTTCGCGTATCCAAGGACGAGGAGCTTATCGGCCTCGATGTTGGTATCCACGGCGTGCCTGCCTACAGCCAGGAGAATGATTTCATCGACGTAGACCATATCACTAGAAAATAATAAAAGGCGTTCCTCCTGAGGGGGAACGCCTTTTATATATAAGTATGATTATCGATATAGTTCATTAACCAAATCTCCAGAGACGGTTACAATATCGGTTGGCGACAATACTTGAATGGATCTGGCATGCTCAATCTCTTGACGAAGAGCGCGTACTTGCTCCATTGGTTTCTTAACGAAATGAATGTATTCAACTGCCAGATGATGATCCGGCTTCCGCCCGGACAATAATCGACGCAACGTGGACATGGACTGATAAGCCCGTTCTTCCTTCAGACGCCGCTTCTCATATCGTTCAACCATTTGCTCGATTTCTGCGATTTCCTGCTCTTTCTTCGCCACGTATGCATCGATAAAAGGCAGCACTTCCGCTGCTTTGCGATGATGGGATGCAGAATGATTCGTATGGATAATTGGATCAGTCATGTCAGCTCACCTGTCTTCATTGCGTGATTATTTATTACATACACTATCATACAACAAAGATACGCTCTTGAAAACTCAATTTATGTAACATTAGAAAATTTGGCACAAAGAAAAAAAGAGGAACCCGTACCGGTTCCTCTGTTGATTCGTTTAAGTAATTACTTCTGCGCTTTTTGAGTCGCTTGGTTAGCAGCTTTGCCAGCTGCCGCGTTTTGGTTGAACTCTTCAGCGAATTCTGCGTTGAACTTGTTGTTTTGCGCTTTGTTGTTTTTGTTCTTAGCCATTGTAGTATTCACCTCCCCGTCCAACCTTAGTATGGCTGTGTGAAGGCTTCTTATTCAGATGCGCATTACGATTCCAGATACGTCTGCGGGATCGGTTTTCCCGCTTCCACAGCCCGGTTTATCTGGTTCAGCCAGCTCTGCGACAGCTTGCCGTTGCCTTTGCGAAGCACCTGTACAGCAACCGTCCGTTTTCCCCACTGCTTATATACGTCTTTTATCGTCTCAAAGTATAAATCGAGCTTATGGCCTTTAATAGCCGATCCGGTATCGGCTACAACGCCGTAGCCATAACCCGGAATATAGAGCAGTGTACCAATCGGGAAGAGCTTTGTATCTGCCGCTACGGTCGATACTTGTCCCCTTCTGACTTTTACCCCCGAATAAGTGATCCCGTATTGCGGATGCCCCGGACGTTTGCCGGTTGATTCATAACCTGCCGTATAGCCGGTAGCTACGACCTGTACGGTTGATAACGCCTGCTGCGCAATCGCTTCTACTGCTGCAGGTGTTGTTTCCTTGCCGTTCTTATTCTTCTTGGGTGCTTCATGAATTTCATGCTTAACCGCAGGCGTTGCTGCAAGGCTTGGAGTTGTAAATCCTCCTGTCAGCATGACTGCTATCGATAGGCTTGAAATTGTTTTTTTGCAAGTAAAAAAGCTTGTGACCATTTGGGCAGCTTCCTCCTCAGAAGAATATTTCCCAAACGGTCCAAGCTTTATGCATGAGACTTAGATTGTTTTTGTTGCGATTTCGTTTTGCAGCAGTTCAACCAGCTCTGCTACAGGCTTAGCGCCGATATCGCCTTCGCCGCGCTTACGCACTGATACGGAGCCGGACTGCGCCTCATTCTCGCCTACAACAAGCATGTATGGCAGCTTCTCCAGCTGTGCTTCGCGGATCTTGTAACCCAGCTTCTCGTTACGCAGGTCACTCTCCACACGCACGCCAGCCAGCTTAAGCTTTTCTTCTACTTCACGAGCATAAGCCTCGTAAGCTGTCGATACCGGAATAACCTTCGCTTGAACCGGCGACAGCCAGAGCGGCAATGCGCCCGCGAAATTCTCAAGCAGGAAGGCCGTCATCCGTTCCATTGTGCTGATGATGCCGCGATGGATAACGACCGGACGATGCTTCTTGCCGTCTTCGCCGATATACTCGAGCTCGAAGCGGTCAGGCAGCAGGAAGTCGAGCTGCGCCGTCGACAAAGTCTCTTCCTTGCCTAGCGCTGTCTTGATCTGAACGTCGAGCTTCGGACCGTAGAACGCGGCTTCTCCTTCTGCCTCGAAGAATGGCAGCTCAAGCTCCTCGACTACCTCGCGAAGCATGCGCTGAGACATTTCCCACATCTCGTCATTCTGGAAGTATTTCTCGGTATCCTGCGGATCGCGGTACGACAGGCGGAAACGGTATTCCTTAATGCCGAAATCTTCATATACTTTGCGGATCAGGTTCACTACGCGCGCGAACTCTTCCTTGATCTGATCCGGACGGCAGAAGATATGAGCGTCATTCAGCGTCATCGCGCGTACGCGGTGCAGGCCAGTCAAAGCGCCGGACATCTCGTAACGGTGCATGGTACCCATCTCGGCGATGCGGACCGGAAGATCGCGGTAGCTTCTCATATCGCTCTTATATACCATCATGTGATGCGGGCAGTTCATGGGACGAAGAACAAGCTCTTCGTTATCGAGCGCCATCAGCGGGAACATGTCCTCGCTGTAATGCTCCCAGTGACCGGAGATTTTGTACAGCTCCACGTTGGCCAGAACCGGTGTATACACATGCTCGTAACCGAGACGTTCTTCCATGTCAACGATATAACGCTCGAGCGTACGGCGAACCTTCGCGCCGTTCGGCAGCCAGAGCGGCAGACCTTGGCCAACCTCGCGGGAGAACGTGAACATTTTCAGCTCCTTGCCCAGTTTGCGGTGGTCACGCTTCTTCGCTTCTTCCAGGAAGTGAAGATGCTCGTCCAGTTCTGCTTTCTTCGCAAAAGCAGTTCCGTAAATGCGCTGAAGCATCTTGTTCTTGGAATCGCCGCGCCAGTAAGCTCCCGCCACGCTAAGCAGCTTAAATGCTTTGATGCGGCCGGTGGACGGCAGATGCGGCCCGCGGCAGAGGTCAAAGAACTCGCCTTGGTCATACATCGTAATAACGGAATCCTCCGGCAGATCGCGAATCAGCTCAAGCTTCAGGTTGTCGTCCAGCTCGGTGAAGATCGCAAGAGCCTCATCGCGGCTGACCACACGGCGGCGAATGTCGAGGTTCTCGTTAATGATACGCTGCATTTCTTTCTCGATCTTAGTCAAGTCTTCCGGAGTCAGCGATTGGTCCATATCAATATCATAATAGAAGCCGTCCTCGATAACCGGACCGATACCCAGCTTGACGTTCGCATTGCCGTACAGGCGTTTAATAGCTTGAGCCATCAGATGGGCTGTACTGTGGCGGTATACCTCAAGGCCGTCAGCCGAATCCACGGTAACGATCTCGATTGCGGAATCGGATTCGATTGGCGCGTATACGTCAACGACTTTGCCATTGATTTTACCCGCGATTGCATTCTTGCGAAGACCCGGGCTGATCGAACCCGCTACTTCTTCAATTGTTGTTCCAGCCGCGTACTCCCGAATCGCGCCGTCTGGAAAAGTAACTTTGATAGACATTGATTTCCCTCCTGAGAAAGTTGGCATAGCAGGCGGGATGAACGCAAAAAAAGCACGCATCCCGCAAAGGGACGAGTGCTTGAATACCCGTGGTTCCACCCTACTTCGACCGCTGCATGTAGACCGTATCACAGTTAGCATCAGCAATCCTTGTATTGATCCGATAACGGAGACATCCGGTGCAGCTTAGTAATGACCTGGTTGGCCACGTTCAACCGCACAGCTACAAAGGGGTATATCTGCGAATGTCTTGAAGGAAATTACAGCCAAGTTTCCTCTCTCTGGGCCGACATTACCGGCAAATACATGTCTTTGTCATTGCTGTTCAAATAGTTATGTGCAATATTATAGCCGCTTTGACCCCAATTGGTCAATAGATGCGGCTGTCGGGCTGAATGGTGCCGTTGCCTTCAAAGCACGGGCTGCAGGCCGGACATTGCGTGCAGATCGAAACGCGGTTGTCAAAAATCGTTTCGATTGTCCGGATGACCTGCATATCATCCTGCCTGGTATGGATCATAATATGCTTCGGCGAGACAGCAATAAGCGAGCTGATGACCATATCTTCAATATTCATCTCGGTCTCCAGCATCTCGGCCACTAACTTGTCCGAGTGGGGCTTCGGTTCAAAAGGCTGAAATTTCTCATTGAACAGGACAAACTCATGGCTTCCTTTGTGCACAAGATGGACAATCGGCACTTTGGATTCTTGCAAGCCTACAAAATATTTCAACAGCGATATAAACTCCTGGTATTGTTTATCCAATACATATTCGTCCAAAGCGTAATCCACGATCTCGGCCAATTCCGTCCGGTATGGCTGCAGTCGGAATGACGTTAAGCCTCCCAGATTCAAGACCGAATTCTCCTGCAAATAACGGTCAATCTCATCGGCAACCTTCGTTTTTCGGCGCTGCCGGTCCGCATCCAGAAATCTTGTCCCCAGGCCATCCCATTCCGTACCGTGCAGCAGCTCGTGGCAATATTTTTCGATGACAGGTGCATCGATTGCGTGGTTATTCCTGTATTTTCTCCGAATGATGGCTGCCAGAATGAGCGGTTCCATATCGGTTACGATGAATTCTGCAAGGGCTTTGGATGCCGCTTGATACACCGATTGGCTATGGTCAGCCAGTTGAAAATACGGCAGGATCGCTTCGCAGCTAATTTCCCTCTCGGACAGCAGCGTGTACTGTATGGCGTCTCCCTCGATGTGTGCGATATGTAGATCGTTGGTTGTGTAGTCCGTCATCAACGCCGCTAATTGGGCAGCCGATTGCTCCATGTTCGAAGGCAGCGTTACGGTAAACAGCTCCATGAGCTCACCCCTTTCATTCCCCTTATAAGTATATGGCTGGGGGGTTGGGTATATACGAATGGAGTGGGTGGGAGTGATTGGAGATGAAATGGCTTGCTTATATTTGCCGATGGTATATCTCGCTGCGCAAAAGTAACGTCCTTCCGATCGCTGTTGTTCCCGGATTTCTTCGAATGGAACCGCGTAGCGGTTGAAATCTGGTGAACAAAGCTAAAAGCTTTCTGAAAGAAAGCTGCTTCGAAAGCATAAACTTGCTTCTCCAGTACGTTACTTTTGCTCCGCTCCTAGCAAGTGTCGCAATAAAACGACTCCCCAATCTTGGTTTGGGAGTCGTATTGTGATGCCCGATTTCCTCGGACAGCGTATATCTAAACCAGAACCAAGAAAAATCGAAAATAATGGAAAGTGCCGGTATTCCATTTGGAATGTGGCCATCACTACTCCGTCGGCTGATGAAGATAGATTTTTTTATGGGTCAGGAGCTTGGGACTGACATCGTAGCAGATTTTGATTTGAGGGTCATCCAAGGCGGAAAGATTTTTAACCGCAATCATATTGAAGCCGTGAGGAGGGCCTTCCAGATAAACGCGGTCTGGAGGAATAATCTCGACCGGTTTGCCGGTCATAGCTACGTTGGAGTTGTAATCACGCAGAGCGAAGATATGATACCCGAAGGATTGCAGGTATTTGACGATATCACTTTGATCGAGACCATTGCTCCAATCGACGTAATTGCGATGTACCTCGAAGATGATATTAGGCGCCTCTCCCGCCGGCAAATTCAATTGGCTCTCCGCCCCTTGAAGAACCGTCTGCTCCAGACCCTCAATATCGAGGAGAATCAGATCAAGCTTGCCGATTCCCTGTTCCTTCACGTAAGTATCAATGGAGGTAGTGGAGAACACTGCCGAATCCTCCTCCATTTGTTCCGACACCAGCTCCGCATGGGCAAAAGAATCCTCTCCGATCAGCTTCATCTTGCCCTCTTCGTTTTTCCATAAGCCGAGGCGCCATGCTTTCACATTGCCAAGCCCATTCCTTTCGGCATTATGCTGCAGCATATGGAACTGGGCTTTGTTCGGCTCGAAACAGTGTACGGTTCCATCCTGCGGCAGAATTTGCTTCGCAACGATAAGCGCCTGATCGCCAA
Organism: Paenibacillus glycanilyticus; assembly: GCF_023715145.1. GTDB lineage: Bacteria > Bacillota > Bacilli > Paenibacillales > Paenibacillaceae > Pristimantibacillus > Pristimantibacillus glycanilyticus_A. The sequence goes on from NZ_JAMBNP010000006.1 coordinate 124,769, forward strand.
AGTACGCCCCGCCAATCAACACATCCTTCGCCTGTCTTGCCAATATCGTCAGCAGCTTGGTCGTCTGAGGCTCCCATACATGATCGGGAAGGTCCGGCTCCGCGAGCCAAAAATCCCGCGCAATCTTAGTCCGGTAATAGAAATCAAAGGTTAGTCCTCCTTCAATCTCCTTCCTTAGAATCGTATTCTCATCAAATATGGCATCAAGTATAGGACCGGTTATCTCTTCCCTCATATGGACATCGCTGCGGTGCAGCCTTTCTTCCATCCGCTTGATGGCGGCAATCAGTTTCTGCTGGTCCATCCTTCTACACATCCTTCTCCATTAGGCTTGCTTGTTTCTGAAAAAGAATATGTAACACCAGGTCCGTTTAGTAGCCCTCAAGCTCTCCAATCCCAATAAAAAAACATCCAGCCCCATAAACCGGGACCGGATGCTTGATTAACTGATTTAGTTCTGCATAACGAAGTCTTTTGCAGCATGCTCATGATCGTCGTACATCTTGATTGTATTGTACTTCGTGTCGCGCTGCGCCGGGATTTTGCCGGACTCGCGGATAAGCTGAAGAATAAGTTCAATGTTTACTTTATGAGTCGTGCCTGCAGCCGATACCACGTTCTCCTCGATCATGGTGCTGCCGAAGTCGTTACAGCCGTACGAAAGCGACTGTTTGCCGATATCCGGACCCATCGTAACCCAGGAAGACTGGAAGTTATCGATATTGTCGAGCATGATGCGGCTGACCGCAACCATCTTCAGATATTCCTCCGGCTTCGACTTCTCGACTTTCTTCATGTTCGTATTGTCCGGTTGGAAAGGCCAGCATATGAAAGCGAGAAAGCCCTTCGAATCATATCCGTTCTCGATGCATTCATCCTGCGCATCGCGGATGCGAAGCAAGTGAAGCGCACGCTCTTCGGCAGTTTCGCCAAAGCCGTACACCATCGTTGCCGTCGTGTTCATCCCATGACGGTGGGCGGATTTCATAACGTCCATCCAATCGGTCCAGGAGCCCTTCAAACGGCTGATTTTGCGGCGGGTACGGTCATCCAGAATTTCGGCGCCGCCGCCGGGCAAGGAATCAAGGCCGGCCTCATGCAGCTGGCGGATAACCTCGTCAAGCGACAAGCCTTCCGATACTTCCTTCATCTTCTGAATCTCGGCAGGCGAGAAGGAATGCATCGTAATGTCCGGGAAATGCTGCTTAATCTCGCGAAGAAGGTCCGTGTAGTAGGAGAATGGCAGGTTCGGGTTAGTGCCGCCCTGCATCAGAATTTCCGTACCGCCTACATCCATGGTTTCCTGGATTTTATTAAGTATCGTTTCGTTCGAGAGGACGTAGCCCTCATTCGAGCCCGGCGCGCGATAGAATGCGCAGAACCGGCAATACACATCGCAAATATTCGTATAGTTGACGTTCCGGCCTACGACAAATGTCGTAATCGGTTCTGGATGGCGTCTGAGCATAAGCTGATTCGCAACCTCGCCCATTTTTTCAATTTCATCGGATTCAAGCAGCGTTACGCATTCGTCGAACGTAATCCGTTCGCCAAGCAGCGCCTTATCCAAAATCTGGTCCAACGTAGACATCGCAAGACCTCCTTATCTTTCCGTTCTTAATAGCTATCAATTAATCCTATCATATCTCGTTCTTGTCCGTCATCTTTCGTATGTTACGGAAAAACGAAAAAACACGGCCTGTCGCAAGCGACAGCCGCATTTTTCGCTTAATTTGAACGAAAACTATCCGCGCAGGGCAGCATCCAAATCGGCAATCAGATCCTCAATATCCTCAAGGCCAACGGAGTAACGAACGAGTCCGTCCGTAATTCCGCGCTCATAACGGACATCTCTTGGCATTGCCGCATGCGACATTTTGGCCGGGTAGGATAAAATGCTTTCCACCGCTCCAAGGCTGACCGCAACCAGCGGCAGCTGAACGCGGCTCAGAAGCGATGCGGCGCGCTCGCCGCTGCCTACGTCGAAGGATACGACAGCTCCGTAGCCCTTCGATTGCTTCTCGTGAATCTCACGGCCCGGATGATCCTCAAGACCAGGGTAAAACACTCTTGTTACCTCCGGATGCTCCGACAGCCATTCCGCCAGCCTGCGGGCGCTGCGCTCGCTGTGCTCCATGCGGGCTTGCAGCGTCTTCATGCCGCGCATGAGAAGCCAGCTTTCGTGAGCGCTCAGAACCGCGCCAAGACCGTTCTGCAGCTGATACAAGCGGCGTCCTAGCGCTTCATCGTTGGTTACGGCCAGTCCAGCCAGCACGTCGCTATGGCCGCTCAGGAACTTCGTAGCGCTGTGCAGCACGATATCTACGCCAAGCTCAAACGGACGTTGATGGTAAGGGGTCATAAACGTATTGTCGAGCATCGTCAGGAGACCTTTTTCTTTGGCCCAGCCCGATACAAGCGCGATGTCCGTGATTTTGAGCGTCGGATTGGAAGGCGTCTCCATAAAGATCGCTTTCGTATTGGGCTTCAAAGCCGATTGCACCTGATCAAAATCCGTCATATCAACAAAAGTCGTTTCAATATTGAATCGGGTCAGAACCGCGGTAAGCAGACGGTATGTACCGCCGTACACATCCTCCGTCACGATGACATGGTCGCCTGAAGACAGCAGCATAAACGCCGTCGAGATCGCCGCCATGCCGGATGCAAACGCAAAACCGCGCGTACCGCCTTCAAGCAAAGCGATATAATTCTCAAGCGCTTCACGCGTCGGGTTGCCGGAACGGCTGTAATCATGATGCGGCGGATTCGAAATATCAGCCTGATGGAAGGTTGACGCTTGGAAAATCGGCGCGCTCGAGGCACCTGTCTGTTCATCAATCTCGGCACCGAAATGCAACAGCTTTGTCGCAAAGTTGCGGGCTGCGATTTTCTCAATATTATGACGTTCACTCATTGCGTTTAAGCCTCCTCGATCTCTCGTTTTGCTGCAGCCAATGCCTGCTCGAGGTCCGCAATCAAATCATCTGCATGCTCAATCCCAACGGAGAAACGAAGAAGACGGTCGTCAACGCCGATTTTTTGACGGATTTCCACCGGAATATCCGCATGTGTCTGAACAGCCGGGTAAGTCATTAGCGATTCCACGCCGCCAAGGCTCTCCGCGAATGCGATCAGTTTGATATGGCGAAGGATCGGTTCCACATAACGGGCATCCTTCAAACGGAAGGAGAAAATGCCCGTGTTGCCCGAGGACTGTCTATTTTGCACGTCATGGCCGGGATGATGAGGAAGCGCAGGATAATAAACATCCTCGATAGCCTCATGCTCCATCAAGTAATTCGCAATCGCTGTTGCGTTAAATTGATGGCGTTCCATCCGAAGCGCCAGCGTCTTCATGCCGCGCATCAAGAGCCAGGAATCCTGCGGTCCAAGGACAGCGCCAAGAGAGTTATGCAGGAACGCCATCTGCTCGGACAACTCTTTGCCTTTCGTTACGATAAGGCCGGCAAGGACGTCGTTATGACCGCCCAAATATTTGGTCGCGCTGTGTACAACGATGTCTGCGCCAAGCTCAATTGGACGCTGGAAGAACGGGGTAAGCAGCGTATTATCTACAATGGTAAGGAGACCTTTGGACTTCGCCCAAGCGGATACCCGCTCCAGGTCAGTGATCATCATCAGCGGATTCGTCGGCGTCTCGATGATAACGGCCTTCGTGTTCGGCTGGAGCAGCTCGGACATGCCGTCAAGATCGTTTGTATCGACATAGGAAGCCGTAACGCCGTATCTGGTCATGATTTTTTCAAGCAAACGGTATGTGCCGCCATACAAATCAAGCGATACGATCAAGTGATCGCCTTGGCCAAACAAAGCGAAGATCGTTGTCAGAGCGGCCATACCGGAGCTACAGGCAAACCCTGCATCACCGGATTCGAGCTGAGCGGCCGCTTCTTCCAGCACAGTGCGTGTCGGGCTTTTGGTACGGGCATAATCAAAACCGGTGCTTTGGCCAAGCTGAGGATGGCGGAACGCTGTTGCCTGATAAATCGGGAAGCTGATCGCACCCGTAACTGGCTCCTTCTCGGAACCGATATGCGCAAGATGACTTTCAATTTTCATAAAATTCGTCCGTCTCCTTCGTCTTCGATAGTAGATATTTATTCTAGATACCTGCACCCAAATCATAAGGCGTTTGTTGGTATACATAATAGTTCAACCAATTCGAGAACAGCAAGTTCGCATGGGAACGCCATGTCGAATAAGGGAGTTTTTCCGGATTATCTCCCGGGAAATAGTTCTTCGGAAGGGCAATATCCATCCCTTTTGCTTTATCTCGGTCATATTCGTATTTCAGCGACAGCGGATCGTATTCTGAATGACCGCTGACGAAAATTTGCCTGCCGTCTTTGGAAGCTACAATATATACGCCGGATTCTTCGGATTCGGACAAAATATCCAGATCGCCGATATTCTCAATATCCTCGCGGCGAACCTCGGTATGGCGGGATTGCGGAACAAAGAACATTTCGTCAAAGCCGCGGAGCAAATTAACGTTTTGTTTCTCGGTCGTGTGCGGGAACACGCCAAAAATCTTCTTGTCCAGCTCATATTTCGGAACGCCGTAGTGATGGTACAGGCCTGCCTGCGAGGCCCAACAAATATGGAAGGTCGACGTAACCTGACGTCTGCTCCAATCCATAATATCCTTCAGCTCTTCCCAATAATTCACGTCTTCGAAGTTCAGATGCTCGACCGGAGCGCCCGTAATGACAAGACCGTCATAGTACTGATCCTTGATATCTTCGAATGTTTTGTAAAAGGATTCGAGATGCTCGTGCGATGTGTTCTTGGACGTATGCGTCTTTGGATGCAGCAGCACAATCTCAACCTGCAGCGGCGTATTGCCAATCAGGCGGAGAAGCTGCGTTTCGGTCGTTTCCTTCGTAGGCATCAGGTTCAATATGGCGATGCGTAATGGACGGATGTCTTGGTGGAAAGCGGTGCTTTCATCCATAACAAAAATGTTCTCATTGTTCAAAATCTCTTTGGCTGGCAGGGAATCAGGTACTTTAATCGGCATTGCGATTCACTCCTTTTCTTCGATATCGGCCTTCTCAACGCAAAAAAGACCCTTTCTGCCGTGAGAAAAGGTCGTGCGCTCGTCAAAAAAAGAGCTCTCGCCTCCCTCATCTCTCAGAAACTAAAGTTTCCGCAAGAATTAGCACCGTGCTTACGCCGGTTGCCGGGCTTCATCGGGCTAGTCCCTCCGCCTGCTCTTGATAAGAAAGTGGTTCTATTCGGTTGTTGAATACCAATTCTATTCTTAACTTTAATGGATTCTGTCATTCGCGTCAAGGACGTTGTTGACATATGCTGTAGAAGGCTATCACGAAGGGCAGTCGGCCCATTTTTCCGCTTGTATGTAAAGCATAAGCGGGAGTATACTAGACAAGGATTAAAAGCCGATTTTTCATAAAGAATAAAGGGTAAAGGAGTGCAAAAAGACATGGAAGGCGACCGACCTAAGCCTGACAACAATCGAATACGGCTGCTGCCGGATCTACAGTTGCTCAAGCGGGCGTTTGCGCTTTAAGTCCGTTTTCTTGCACGTTCATCCGGCAGCCTCCGGTACAAGAGAGGAGAAGCTCGGATGAAAATTCGTCATGTAAACAACGGGTTATTTACCCCGATCGAAGACATTAACGAGACGCTTGTTCCCGCCGCGGAAGGCTTCTATTGGATTGATGCCGACGTTGAGGATCTTGCCATTCTGCAGCCGCTGTTTGGCATGCATGATCTGGCCGTCGAAGACTGCCTGAGCGAAGAGGAGCAGCGCCCTAAGCTTGAAATTTATGAAAACCAATATTTTATTGTTATTAACAGTATCCGGTTTGATGACGAGGAGATTTTCCTTCGCGCGCTGAACATTTTTCTGGGCCGTCATTATATTATTACCATTACGAAGCAGAAGCTGAACGAGCTGCGCAGCTTGAAGCCTATTCTGTGGGAGCAGGAAGTTAACCGGCCGGACTACTTCTTATACCATCTCGTCGACATTGTAGTCGACAATTACTTCCTTGTAGGCGACCGGATCGACAATCGGATCGAGATGCTGGAAGAAGATATATTAATGAACACAAAAAAATCGCATCTGAACGAAATCATCGGTTTGCGCGGCGAGATTTTGTGGCTGAAGAAAGTGCTTGGCCCGCAGAAAGATCTCATCGCTACGCTGAACAAGCGGGATTTGAAACTGATCGATGACCAGCTGCAAAAGTACTTCAGCGACATTTATGAGAATGCCGTAAAAATCGCCGAGTCCTTCGATACGTATCGAGAGCTCATGGGGAACTTACGAGAAGCCTATCAGTCGAGCATCTCCGCCCGGGCGAACGAAATCATGCGCGTGTTCACCGCGATGACAACGATCTTCATGCCACTTACCTTTATTACCGGGATTTACGGAATGAACTTCGACTTTATCCCGGGGATGCATGTGCGCGGCGGATCGATTATCCTGCTTGGCATTATGATGGCTCTTGGAGCAGGAATGCTGATTGTGTTTAGGAAGAAAAAATGGTTATGAGTGTGGGGAGCCGCCCGGTGTTGGGGCGGCTTTTTTGCTGTCTGCTTTGTGGCTTGGGCGGTCGGGTCGGTGTGCTCCGGGGACGGGGGAAATCTCCCTTTCAGCCGCTGTTGCCCGTTTTTATCTTTACTAAAATTTCTAGTGGTGGATAAGAACGGACAAAGGCGGACGCTGCGCTCTTCAAGGGAGATTTCCCCCTTACCCCTGCGACCCTCCCCGACCGCCCCGCGCTCCCAGTACCGTCGCCGCCCGCAACCCGGGCAGCTCTGTGGGTAGAGCGCGAGGGAAGGCTCAGGTGCTGACGCACGAGCCTGATTATCGCTTACAAACAAAAGAACAGCCACCGCCTTAAGCAATGACTGTTCTTACACCGTTTATCACGAAACATTAGGCTTCGTCGTACAAATTCGCCGACAAATAACGTTCACCCGTATCCGGGAAAAGGACAACGATAGTTTTGTCCTTGTTCTCCGGGCGCTTGGAGAGTTCGCTGGCCGCGAATGCCGCCGCGCCGGAGGAGATGCCGACCAGCAGGCCTTCGCTGCGAGCCAGCTGGCGAGAAGTCCGGTAAGCATCTTCGTTTTTCACCTTGATGATTTCGTCAACGACGGATGCGTTGTAATTGTCAGGAATAAATCCGGCGCCAATACCTTGGATCAGATGCGCGCCTCTCTCGCCGCCCGATAATACCGGGGAGCTGAACGGCTCAACGGCCACGATCCGGACATTCGGTTTGAGCTGCTTCAAGCGCTCGCCTACGCCGGAGATCGTGCCTCCCGTGCCCACACCCGCAACAAAGATATCCACCTGTCCATCAGTATCGCGCCAAATCTCTTCGGCTGTCGTCGACTTATGAACCTCTGGATTGGCCGGATTGCTGAATTGCATAGGTATGTAAGAATTCGCGAATTGGGCAGCCAGCTCATCCGCTTTGCGGATCGCTCCCGACATGCCTTCCGATGCGGGCGTGAGCACCAGCTCCGCACCAAGCGCCTCCAGCAGCTTGCGGCGTTCAATACTGAACGATTCAGGCAAAATAATTATTAACCGGTAGCCTAATGCTGCTGCCGCAAAGGCCAGCGCAATCCCCGTATTTCCGCTTGTTGGTTCAATGATAACGGAGCCCGGAACCAGCTTGCCTTTTTCCTCCGCGTCCTTGATCATCGCATAACCAATCCGGTCCTTCACGCTGCCCGCAGGATTAAAGTACTCCAGCTTTGCTATCACTTTCGCAAGTGACTCCTGGCTCTTATTGTAATGAGTAAGCTCGAGCAATGGTGTATTGCCGATCAACTCCGTTAAATTGGTATAGATGTTTGGCATTGATGTATCGCACCTTTCGTCTTGGATCTCTACCCATTATAGCATTTGCGAGATCAATCTGAAGAATGCTCAAGCCGATATTTCCTCTGCCGCTTCGCGCGCGCCCTTTTCCAGGTTCACCTTCCATAATAGAGCAATCCCAATGACGAAGAAGGCAATCAGGGACAAAATCGCCAACCGGCTGGAGCCCGTGATCGTTCCCACAACCGAGAAAACAAACGGTCCTGCAAAGGAGGAGAACTTGCTCGACAGAGACAAAAAGCCAAAAAACTCGCCTGTCCGGGATGGCGGAACCAGATTGGCATAGATGGAACGAGCAACCGCCTGGCTGCCTCCCTGAACAAAGCCAACCATAATCGCCAGCGCGTAGAAATGAATGGCGCTTGTCATAAAGAAGCCAAGCCCAACAATAACGATATAGACCGCCAGCGAATAATACAGCATTCTTTTGGAACCAAAACGGCCGGCCAGCTTGCCGAACAGTATCGTGCAAGGCCAACCGACAAATTGCGTAATAAGCAGGGCAATAATCAGATCGCTTGTCTCAATCCCGATGCCCGCGCCATAAATGGTAGCCATCACGATTACGGTATTGATCCCGTCGTTAAAAAACCAGAAGGAAGCCATATACTTGAGCAGCTCCGGATATCGCTTAAGCAGCTTGAAGGTTTGCCCGATCCGGACAAAACCTGCCCTCACGATTTCTCCATTTCCATGATTCCCGCGCATCTTCTTCACTTGCTTAACGGAACGGAGGATGGGGATGGAAAATAGCAGCCACCAAATCCCTACCGTAATAAAGGCCATCTGGGTAGCAAAGGTTTTGCTCGGAAAACCAAGCATTTCCCAGCCTTCGATCATAATGACATTAATGAGAAGGAGCAAACCGCCTCCGGCATATCCATAAGCATAGCCCTGCGAGCTTACCCGGTCTCTTAGCTCCTGCGGCACGCCGTCCGCAAGCATCGCATCATAAAACGTATTCCCTCCGGAGTAGCCGATAGAGCCTAATACCATCAGAATGGAAGCCAGCATCCAATCCCCTTCCCCGGCAAACGCCATAAGAACACTGGACGAGACGCCAAGCAGCATGAATACGGATAAAAATTTCAGCTTGGATCCTGTATAATCAGCAATAGCCCCAAGGATAGGAGAAAGAACGGCAACCAGCAGCATCGCAATGCTTTGGGTGTATCCCCAATAGGTCTCCGCACGGTTGCCGGCAAGATGCACAGCCGCCACGTCGGAATAATAAACCGGCAGCACCGCTGCCATCATCGTAGTTGCAAAGGCCGAGTTTGCCCAGTCGTACATTTTCCAGCCACGCAATGCTCTTTGGTCCAGAACAAACGCCTCCATTTATTAGCTATTGGCTATACTTCAGCAATAGTTCGACAGTCCCCCATTTATTCCTCTTGCAACGAATGGCTATACAAAAAAATAACATTAACCGTTTGCGGCCATTCACGCTTCGAAGCATCTGTTTAAGATTTTTTGAAGCTTGCCTGCTTTTTTGCTGTAATCATCCATTTGCTTTATAATATAAGTGATTATGTTCGAGGGGGAATGGAATTGAATATTAGCCAGCTTGAAACGCTCCTCACCATATCGAAGACGATGAGCTTCCGCAAAGCCGGCGAACTGCTGAATTTGACTCAGCCAGCCGTCTCTGCTCAAATCAAGACACTTGAGGACGAGTTCAAGACAGTTCTCATCGATCGCAACCAGCCGGTTACCCTGACCGACCACGGAAAAGTTTTTCTGGACCATGCCGAGCGGATCCTTGCGGTTGTCGAGGAATTAAAGCAGAAGCTGTCCGATTTGAACGCGATACCTCAGGGCCATATTGTACTCGGGACAACCTCATCCATGGCCATTCAGATATTGCCTCGGGTATTATCATACTTCCAGGACCAGTACCCGCTTATCAAAACTACAATTCATACGATGCCTTCCTCGCAAGTACTGGCCAGTGTAGAGAACGGCTCTGTCGATATGGGCATTACTTACATCTCGGAAAAAAATCCGAATATGGACTCATCTATTCTTTATTACGACTCCTTTGTCCTCGTTGCTTCTCCCGCTCATCCATTGAGCCAAGTGGCGCATACTACAATAGATATGATCAAGGACTTCCCCTTTATCATGCTTGCGCCAGACACCTTGGGCCGCCGGTTCCTGGACCAGATCTTCAAAAAGAACAATATCCAGCCGAATATTATTATGGAGCTGTCGAGCAGCGAAGAAGTGAAGCGGATGGTCGAGATTAACCTTGGCATTGCCGTCGTATCCAAGCTGTCCATTGCCAATGAGCTAAAGCTTGGCTCGCTCAAGATCATCAAAGTCGTAGAGCTGGAACCGTATCACCCGGTAGCTGTCGTCTATAAATCCGGCAGGTATTTAAATACAGCCATGCAGCAATTTTTAAGCGATTTGAAAGGCATGCCAGAGCAATCTTTTCTTGGCAGCGAGTAAATCGCGGCTTTGGCCATTTTGGCAGCAATTCTTTAAGCTCATGCTTACGAAGCAAGAATCACTACTAATGGCCAATAACTTTGGCCATTTTGGCAGCAATTCTTTTTAGGAGGAACTCATAATGAAATTCGATTTGCACACCCACCACGAACGTTGCGGCCATGCCAACGGCACGATCGAAGATTATATTATCGCCGCACTTGACGCAGGCCTTGAAGTCATTGGCATCTCCGACCACTCGCCGTATTTCGGCAGCGAGCAGGATCAGCCTTTTCCCGGCATCGCGATGGCCCGCAGCGACTTTAAGAGCTATGTAGATGAGGTTCTTCGCCTGAAAGAGAAATACAAAGACCGCATAGAAGTGCTGCTGGGCATGGAATCCGATTTCTTCCCTAAGCATGCGGAGACTTACCGGGATGCCTACAAGGACGTACCGTTTGACTATTTGATCGGATCCGTCCATCAAGTGAGCGGAGTCAGCATCTTTAACCGCAACCGTTGGAAGGGCTTATCGGAAGAAAAACATATCGCTGAAAAAATATCGTATTACGACCTGATCCAGCAATCCGCGCGAAGCGGCATGTTTGACATATTAGGCCATATCGATGCGATGAAGGGCTACTATCCGGCCTTCTCCGATATTCCGGCCGATGAAGCGATTGATGATACGCTCCGTGTTATTGCGAAGTGTGACGTTGCTATCGAGATTAATACCTCCGGCAGCACCAAGGATGTTGGCGGCTGGTACCCATCCGATGTGATTCTCGAGAGAGCGCTTCATTTCGGGGTAAACGTTACCTTTGGCTCTGACGCCCATAAGCCAAGCCGCGTAGGCGACGAATTCGAGCTTGTCCGCAAGCGGTTGAAGGAAATCGGCTTCTCGCAATGGGTGTTCTACCGCAAGCGCCAACAAATCATCGTTCCGCTATAACACAGAAGGCAACCGCTTTGTATCTTACAAAGCGGTTTTTTATATCCGGACAAAAAAAGTGGACCTGTGCGATCACAGGTCCAAAATCGATATATTAAAAGGGGGTCTTGTTTATTATAATAGCCTAATAATATGTTTGTACCGTAACAGAACTATTTCAATTGTGTAACAAATTCAGGTAGGAGATGACATCTCATGTGGCTCGCAATCGCGGTCGGCAGCGCTGTGCTGTTTGGACTGGCAGGTTGGTGGATGAAGGTTAGCCAAATGCGCCGGGGACATGCTTCGGTTATGCTATTTGGGCTGTATGCCACGGGAACAGCCGGGTTTGGCATTCATGCGGCAGTGGAAGGATCCTTTCGAGAATTAAGCGATTACCGGGTATGGCTGGCCGGTATAATTATCGGGGCAGGCTCCGCCCTTGGCAATGCTTTATTTATGAAGGCACTGGACTATGGCCCTGCAGCTTTGACGTCCCCGCTTACGAATATGAATATCGTGCTCGTTATCGCGCTTGGCACGCTTTATTATGGCGAATCCTTGCACGCGACGGAAGCAACCGGGATTGTATTGCTGCTGGCGGCAGTTGTTATGATCTCGTACAAAAAACAGTCAACCTCCACCTCCGTCCAATCTGGCTGGTACCTGTACGTGACGGCTGCCATCCTGTTCTTCACGTTCCGAAACGGAGGACTAAAAGTGACGGAGGAGCTGGGAATATCAAGTGCACCCGTCCTGTTTATCGGATATGCTTTATCCCTGATCTGGTTTGCCTTCCCGCTTCGCAAGGCCATAGACCATGCAGCCTTCCGGACAGGCTTGAAGCTTGGATTGCTAGCCGGCGTTTTCTCTTATGGAGGACTTCAATTATATGCCGTTGCCTTGGCCACAGGACCGTCCAACCTTGCCGCGCCAATCTTCGCAACGAACAGCCTTGTAGTTGCCGCGGGATCCATTCTCATCTATCAAGAAAAGTTAAACCGTGTCCAATGGGCTGCTTTCGCCCTGACCATTGCCGGACTTGTTATTATCCGTATCTAGCCCGCATACATAAATGCAAAGCACCTCTGGTGCCTGTTCATGACAGGATCCAGAGGTGCTTTTCCTTATCTAGCTTATTTCAGCAATGCGTCAATCGAGAAGTCGCCGGCGCCTGTAAAGGCTACGCCAAGAAACACGGCAATTAGAACCAGGTTGTATTCATAACCGTTTTGCGTTACCCACAAGCCGTTTGCTCCATGCACTTTCGCGATTGCGATAATCATCGTAATGATGAGCAATGCTGCGCCAACTTCAACCCAGAGGCCTGCTCCGAATAGCAAACCGCCTGCTACCTCCAACAAGCCTGCAACGGCTGCCATCAGTACGCCGGGTTTCATTCCGATCGACTCCAGCCATCCGCCGGTTCCTTTCAAGCCGTATCCGCCAAACCAGCCGAACAGCTTCTGCGTACCGTGGCCAATCATAAGCAAGCCAATAATAACCCGAATAATCAATAACCCTGTATCTAACATTTAGTACCTCTCCCTTTATCTATTCTCATAAGTTTTGTGAGCGGCCGCTCTTGATGCACTAATAATAAAGTATGTTACTTACTTTAGTCAAGTATGTAAAATAAAAATAGCAAATACCCTATTTTGGATAGCGGAACGAACTTACTTTTCCAAAGAACATATGCTACAATATAGGTAGAAAAAGGGGTGATCGCGTTGGATTATTCAACTATGTGCCCAAAGTATGAAGCTGCGGCCGACATTTTAGGTAAGAAGTGGACAGGACTTATCATTCGGGTCATGCTTGGCGGACCTAAACGGTTCAAGGAAATTAAAGAACAGATTCCCGAGATGAGTGACAAAATGTTAACGGATCGGATGAAGGAATTAGAGAGTCAAGCTATTGTGAAACGAACTGTCTATCCTGAAATGCCTGTTCGAATCGAATATGAACTAACGCCGAAGGGTCGGGAGCTCCAGCCGGTTATTGAGTCCATTCAAAACTGGGGCGAGCACTGGATGTAAGAAGTAAGTCATAAAAAAGCTGTGTCATATAAGGATAGTTCCTATCCTCAATGGCGCAGTTTTTTTGCATTGGTTGACTTTCACCCTTATCTATTTTACTATATTGATAATAGTTATCATTATCAAATGAAGGGAAAGAATAAGCCCCCCGATTTACGGAGGGCATCCTTCTTAGCCAAGCCATTTTTTGAACAATTGTTTTGTAGTATCACGGTTGATAGCAGCAATCGAAGTGGTAAGCGGAATACCTTTCGGGCAAGAACGTACGCAGTTTTGCGAGTTGCCGCAGCCTTCGATACCGCCGTCTTCCATCAAAGTCTCCAGACGTTCAGCCTTGTTCATCTCACCAGTAGGGTGAACGTTGAAGAGGCGAACCTGGGAGATCGCTTGCGGGCCGATAAAGCTGTTACGATCGTTGACGTTCGGGCAGGCTTCCATACAAACGCCGCAAGTCATGCATTTCGACAGTTCGTAAGCCCATTGGCGCTTCTCTTCAGCCAGACGCGGGCCAGGGCCCAGATCATACGTACCGTCGATCGGAATCCATGCTTTAACCCGTTTCAGCGCGTTGAACATGCGCTCGCGGTTAATAACAAGGTCACGCACGACAGGGAATGTGCGCATAGGCTCAAGGCGAACCGGCTGTTCCAGCTGATCGATCAGCGCGCTGCAGGCCTGGCGAGGCTTGCCGTTGATCACCATCGAGCAGGCGCCGCATACTTCCTCAAGACAGTTGGATTCCCAGCATACAGGAGCCGTGTTTCCGCCGTCCGATTTTCTCGGATTACGCTGAATCTCCATTAAGCCGCTGATAACGTTCATGTTGGCGCGGTAAGGAATCTCAAACTCTTCGGTATAAGGCGCGGAGTCTGGTCCGTCTTGGCGGGTAATAACGAACTTTACGGTTTTTGTTGCTGTCGTTTGAGCCATTGTTATTCTCCTTTCTTCTTGTTAGCTGTATAGTCGCGTTTACGCGGTTTGATCAGGGAAGTATCCACTTCCTCGTAAGAGATTTGCGGACCTTCAGGTGTCCAGGTTGCTTTTGTTGTTTTGAGGAAGTCCTCGTCATTACGATCCGGGAAGTCCGGCTTGTAATGCGCGCCGCGGCTTTCGTCACGGAGCAAAGCACCAAGTGTCATCGCTTCGGACAGCTCAAGCATGTTCCACAATTGACGCGTGAACGCTACGCTGGAGTTGTTCCATTTTGCAGTATCGTTGATGTTGATGTTCTGGTAACGCTGCTTCAGCTCTTTGATTTTGTCGATTGTAATCTTCAGCTTGTCATTGAACCGTACAACGGTCATATTGTTGGTCATCCACTCGCCAAGCTCCTTGTGAATGACGTAAGCATTTTCGGTACCGTTCATGCCCAGAATGTTGTTGTACTTGTCCGTTTGACGTTTCTTCTCGCGGTCAAATACCGAAGAAGCAACATCTTCAGACGATTTCTTGAGGCCTTTGATGTATTCAACCGCTTTAGGGCCGGCAACCATGCCGCCAAAGATCGCGGAGAGCAGGGAGTTAGCGCCAAGTCGGTTTGCACCATGATATTGGTAGTCACATTCGCCGGCTGCGAAGAGACCAGGAATGTTCGTCATTTGGTTGTAGTCAACCCACATGCCGCCCATCGAATAGTGAACCGCAGGGAAGATCTTCATCGGAATTTTACGAGGGTCGTCACCCATGAACTTCTCGTAGATCTCGATGATACCGCCGAGCTTGACGTCAAGCTCCTTCGGATCTTTATGCGACAGATCGAGGTATACCATGTTCTCGCCGTTGATGCCAAGCTTATCGTCAACGCATACGCTGAAGATTTCGCGTGTTGCGATATCGCGCGGAACCAGGTTGCCGTAGGCAGGATATTTCTCTTCAAGGAAGTACCAAGGCTTGCCGTCTTTGTACGTCCAGATCCGGCCGCCTTCACCGCGTGCCGACTCGGACATCAGACGCAGCTTGTCGTCACCCGGAATTGCCGTTGGGTGAATTTGGATAAACTCGCCGTTTGCGTACTGAACGCCTTGCTGGTACACCGCGCTTGCTGCAGTACCCGTATTGATAACGGAGTTAGTTGTTTTACCGAAGATAATGCCAGGACCGCCGGATGCAAGAATAACTGCGTCCCCAACGAAAGTATGTACTTCCATCGTACGCAGGCTTTGTGCCGAGATACCGCGGCAGATGCCTTCGTCATCCAGAACGGATCCAAGGAATTCCCAGTGCTCGTATTTCGTTACGAGACCGGCTGCTTCCCAGCGGCGAACTTGCTCGTCCAGCGCGTACAGCAGCTGTTGGCCGGTTGTTGCGCCCGCGAATGCCGTACGGTGATATTGCGTACCGCCGAAACGACGGAAGTCAAGCAGACCCTCTGGCGTACGGCTGAACATAACGCCCATGCGGTCCATCAAGTGAATGATACCAGGTGCAGCTTCGCACATCGCTTTTACCGGTGGCTGATTGGCGAGGAAGTCGCCGCCGTATACGGTATCGTCAAAGTGTTCCCAAGGGGAATCGCCTTCACCTTTTGTATTAACAGCGCCGTTAATGCCGCCTTGCGCGCAAACGGAATGGGAACGTTTTACCGGCACGAGGGAGAACAAATCCACATGCACGCCCGCTTCCGCCGCCTTAACGGTTGCCATGAGGCCTGCAAGGCCGCCACCAACGACGATAATTTTATTTTTAGCCATAACGTTTCGCTCCTTGTCTAAATACTACTAACCGATATTGGTCAATGCCAATGCGGCACTTGCTGCTTCCTTGAACTCGTCTCCTGTGAAAGCTACGAGGGACAGAATGAACAGCGCAGCTACAAGAACAAAGATAACCATACAAACATTCGCCGAAACCTTTTGCGCTTTCGGAGAAACGGTAATACCCCAGCTGATCAAGAACGCCCAAAGGCCGTTGCTGAAGTGGAATACCGCAGCGAGAATACCGATGAGATACAGAATAAACAAAGCAGGGCTGGTCGCGATATTATGCATGGTCGAGCCAAGCTCTTCATGCGTAACATTGCCAAGCGCTACCTGCACGCGAGTCTCGAACACGTGCCAGATAACAAAGATAAAGGTGATAACCCCTGTTATACGCTGCAACGTAAACGCCCAGTTACGCTCATATTTGAAACGTCCCGAGTTGAGGTTCGACTGATAAGCCATATACAAGCCGTAAACACCGTGGAACAAAATCGGCAGATAGATGCCGAAGATCTCGAGCAGTGTTACGATAGGCAGGCTGTTAATAAAATGAACCGCATTGGTAAAGCCTTCAGGCCCCCGCTCATACGCCTGAAAATTGGCCAGGGCGTGCACGATGATAAACCCACCAAGCGGAATCACCCCAAGCAGAGAGTGAAGCTTGCGCCAGTAGTACGAATTTCCTTTCATTAATACTTCTCCTTTCCAGTGCTCCATGACATTTTTACTCTTGACAAACCATTCTACATTGTACCCCCGGCTCTTTCGTCCGTCAACAAAAGTCGACACCAGATGCGAAAGTTTTACGCCCACTTCCGATTTTCACTGCGGGGCCCCCACAAAGTACTCTAGGGTATTGAATTTGTGAACTTTCCGTGTATATCACCTCTTTAATCCTACTCCTTTTCGACTTATAATGGAATTGCATATTTATTATAATTTATTATAACCAATTCACATAAGCGATCGGAGAGAACAGGATGATCGAAGAATTTAATATGTTCGCTGCCATTGTCGAGCATTCCAGCATGAACAAAGCAGCGCAGCTGCTTAATTTGTCCCAGCCGGCCCTATCCCGCAAGATCGCCAAGCTTGAAGAAGAGATTGGCGCCAAGCTGTTCGAACGTGTCGGAAAACGGCTGGAGCTGACTCGCGTCGGACAGTTGACCTACGAGTATGCCGTTACCCTGCGCAAGCTTCATCGCCGTTACATGGATTCCGTTGCGGAATATACGGCAGCAGGCAGAACGTCCATTACCATCGGCGCAAGCTTGACGACCCTTCAGACAACCTTACCCGATTTCATCAAGACGCTAAACGCCAGCCACCCCGAGTTCGATATCAAGGCCGTAACGGGCAAGACCCATGAGATTGTCACGCTTGTGCGCGACAACAAAGCGGATATCGCCATCATCGCGTCCATGATCGAGGACTCCCAGCTTCACTGCGTCCCGCTGTTTGACGATCATCTGCTGCTTGTCATTCCGACGAGCGTTGCCGTTACGAATCAGGACTCTCTTTCAATAGAAGATCTGAATGGACTGCCGATGATTTTGTTCTCCAAGGGAACCTGGTACCGCAAATTGACGGACGAAGTATTCGCCAAGTACCATCTGCAGCCGGATGTCCGGATGGAGATCGACTCGTTCGAAGCGATCGTGCGTCTTCTTCACACCTGCCGCGCGGCTACACTGCTCCCGCATTCCTATATGCGCAAGCAGCTTCTGGACGACAACGAGCTTATTGTTGTCCCCATCCGCGAGCTTGAGGACACCAAGCGAACGACTTGTCTTATCCATAACGATCCTTCCGATCTTCATCCTGCTGTTCGCAAGTGGATTTCGGAGTTGGGTTAGATCTGGGTTTTGCCTTTGTTTCCGCTCTCGGTCTTTCGCTCTTGGCTCTTCGCTCTTGGCTCTCTCTCCTCCCTTCAGGGAGGACAGTGACTGCGCTTTTTAGCGCTTCATTGTCCTTCTTTACATTCCCGCGCGAGGGGGGATGGATGGGTGCGGGGCGAGGTGGGAAAGGGGTATCTCTGGAGGAGCGAGGCGTTCGCCTTTGTCACTTCCTTTGCTACAACTATGTAAACCTAATCAGAGCAAAGGAATGACAACAGCGGCCGTAAGAGATACCCCGTCCCACCGAGCCATCCCGCCCCATCCATCCCGACCATCATCATAGCAAGGCAAATAAATAAGGACAGAGAACGCTAACTGCGCCCACTGTCCTTATCATCACCTGATTATGGTTTCTTCAAACTGTTCAATCTGGTCGTTTGTGCCGATCACGACCATGACGTCCTTTTGCGTTACAACATCCGTCGCCGTAGGAGCAATAATAATGCCGGAAGGCTTGTTAATGGCTACGATGCTGCACCCGAACCGGGCCCGCAAATTCAATTCATGAAGCGATTTGCCATTCAGACAATTGGGTACCGAAAGCTCGGCGATGGTATATTCCTTCGACAGCTCAATATAATCGAGCAGATTCGGAGAGACCAGCTGATGGGCAACCCGGATGCCCATATCTCGTTCCGGATAAACCACGCGGTCCACGCCAATCTTCTCCAGCACGCGTCCATGCAGCTCGCTCATCGCTTTTGCCACTACCCGCTTCACGCCAAGATCCTTCAATAATATCGTCGTCAGAATACTCGCCTGAATGTCATCCCCAATGGCTACAACGCCGCAGTCAAAATTACGAACGCCAAGTGATCGCAGCGTCTCTTCATCGGTGCAATCGGCCGATACCGTATACGTCAGCACGTTGCTCATTTCCTGCACGGCTTCTTCATCCCGGTCGATCCCCAGCACCTCATAACCCAGCTTTATAAGCTCTCTTCCAAGACTCGAGCCAAACCGCCCTAATCCTACGATCACAAATTGATTGTTTTTCATTCTTGCCCTCTATTCCCCTATCCAATCGTAATTTTGCCTTCCGGATACCGGTACAGCTCTTTCTCTGTTTTTGGTCCAAGCGCGTAAGCCAGCGTAAGGGGACCCAGCCTGCCGGCGAACATCGTTAATGCAATAACCATCTTTCCAAATGACGTCAGTTCAGGCGTAATGCCTGTCGTGAGGCCAACCGTGCCAAAAGCCGATGTTGTCTCGAATAAAATTTTCAGAAACTGCTGGTCTTCGGTCGTGGACAGCAGCATCGTTACCAATATAACTAGCGTGAGCGACAGCATCGTGATCGTCAGCGCCTTGAAGATCCGGTCCTTCCCAAGTCTGTAATGGAAAAGAACAATATCTTCGCGGCCGCGGATCATCGCGATTACCGCTCCGACCATCGTTGTGAAGGTTGTTGTCTTGATCCCCCCGCCGGTCGAGCCCGGCGATGCGCCGATAAACATCAGGATAATGGTAAAGAATACGGTAGCCTGCCGCAGATGGGCGTAGTCCAGCGTATTGGCTCCCGCCGTTCTCGGCGTGACGGACTGGAAGAAGGATGACAGGATTTTGCCTCCCCAATCCAGAGATCCAAGGGTCCTACTGTTCGAAAACTCGAATATAAAGATGACAATGGCACCAACTGCGATTAGAGCTCCGGTTGTGGACAAGACAACCTTGCTATGAAGAGAAAGCCGTTTATTTTTCCGGAATTCCAGTAAATCCGCCATTACGACAAAACCTAAACCGCCTAATATGATAAGCAGCATGGAAACGATATTAACAAGAGGATCGCCTACATACATCGTTAAGCTGCGGAAATTGCCAAAGATATCAAAGCCTGCATTATTAAAGAAAGAGATTGAATGGAAGACGCCAAACCATGCTGCCTTGCCAAACGGCATATCAAAAGCAAATCGAACAGCAAATAAAAGGGCTCCAACCAGCTCTATCGTTAAGGAATAAAAGATGACTCTCCGGATTAACCGGACGATCCCCTCCATACTTGTCTGGTTCATCGCTTCCTGAAGGATCAGACGTTCCTTCAGCGAAATTCGCTTGCGCAGTACAAGCGCGATCAAGGTGGCCATCGTCATGAAGCCTAAGCCGCCGATTTGAATCAAGGTTAGAATAATGATTTTGCCAAAGGCGGAGAAGTATGTACCTGTATCCACGACAACTAGGCCGGTAACGCAGGTAGCAGATGTAGCCGTAAACAGCGCATCAATGAAAGGCAGCCGCGATCCGCTAGCAGAAGCAACAGGCAGCGTGAGCAGAAATGCCCCAAGTACAATGATCATGGCAAAGCCGAATACAAGGATTCGCGGAGGTGACCATTTTAGGATATTGAAATATTTGGACATATACTCTCCTTTATCATGGACCTCTCTTCATTTGAGCATAAAAAAAAGCACGGGAACCCCCATGCATACGTGAGCCCTGTTCCACACAGCCTGCGAGGTTAGCTGACGGATTCGGGCCTGGAAAGGCAGCCCTATTCGAGCGGATGCTCGAAATTCACCCCATGCTGGCGGATTGCTCCGGACAACGTTTGGTTCCCCCGTTTTCGAAAACGAAATTCGGCTGATGCTATTCAATTCCTATAACGTTAACGATTATACGCCCAAATGACAGGTGCGATCAAAATGAGCATAAGGGGTAATTAAGGGGAATTCGTTCAAAAACAGTCAATCGCATGGAGCAGCGGGTCGCTAGCTGGCTGCAAGTCCTTATTTCACCGCTTTCCCCTCGCATCCTCTACTTTCGCCCGCATTGGATAATTGAGGTTAATAGTGGTACAGTTACAATAGTCAAGCATCGCCTGAATTCGAATTGGAGGTTTTGTATGATCCCTTCCATCAACCCTCATGATTGGAAAAAGTTTCTGTGGGCTGCTGTTGCAGGTGCTATTATCTTTTTCTTTACCCAGATCGGCCCTGCGGCATCGGACCAGCTTTTCTCAAGCTCAACAACTGAAGTCATTGCCAAAAGCGAAGCGGCGTTAACCGCCGAGGAATTCGCCAAGCAGCAATTTGGCGTATCCGTCTCATCTGCTCATACAATTTATCAGACCGATAGTTTGGCAAACGGATATTTTTCCAAGGAAGATCTGCTCGGCACTTATGAAAAAAAGTACGATGCCAAGTTCCCGACTGATACGTTCCAGGTCAATCTGGATCTCGAGGACGGCAGCAAAGCTTATGTCTATGTTCATATGACAAACGGCAGCATTGCAGGCTGGCATTGGCTTGGCGCAGAGACTGCGGCTAACGGCAATCTGGTTGAAACGTCAGCGAAGGATTTTGCCGTAACCAAAGGGTTCCGTTCCGAAGAGCTGGACAGCTTGTACATTAATGATGACGGCGATGCCGTATTGCATCCGGACGGTTATAAGCTTGGAGATGCCTCCCTTGAACTTATCGTAGGCGTTGGCGTAGTTAAAGATAAGGCGGTCATAACCAGATACAAGCCGGCTTTCCAGGCTCCCGCGGAGTACATAACGTATGTGGAAGGCCAGAAAAAGACGGGCAGCGCGCTCTCGGTTATCAGCCTGATTTATATGTGCTTTATCTCGCTGGTATTATCCATTATCTATGCTATCTTGTACCGCAAACACACGACCTTCAAACGCGGTCTATTTATCAGCTTGGTCTTCATCGTGTTCTATATTTACAACAACCTGAATGTGATGGACGGGATCTTGGCGACCTTCGGCGAGCAGAGCCGATCAGATGCCGAGATGAACGCAACCATTATCATTACCGTCGTGCTGCTAATTCCGGTTGGCCTTGCTGTCTATTTCGCTCTCGTCGCCGGCGACGGAATGTGGCGCTCGCAAAAACGTCCGTTATGGCCGGGTTTCCGCGAACGCGGTTACGGTGACCACGTATGGCGCAGCGTTGGGTTATCCTATCTCTTCGCCGCCATTATATTGGGCTGCCAAGCTGTCATTATGATTGCCATGAAGTTTATAGCCGGTTCTTGGGCAACCAGCGACGCCACTCAATCTTCCTATAATACAAACATGCTCTGGCTTATGCCGATGATGGCCTGGTGCGCCGCGATTTCCGAAGAAGCCATTTTCCGTTTGTTTGGCATCGCCTTCTTCAAGAAGTGGTTCAAAAATACGTTTATTGCCACTTTGATTCCCACCGTCATGTGGGCGCTTGGACATGTCGGCTACCCGATCTTCCCGTTCTATACCCGGATTGTGGAGCTTGTTATTCTCGGCACCGTGTTCTGTCTTATTTTCCTCCGCTACGGCTTTATTACCGCAGTATTCACCCATGCCATACTGGACAGCCTGATCATGGGCTTCGAGCTCGTGAGCGTTGGAGGAGGCTTAAATATAACCGCTGCCCTGATTTATGCCGTGCTGCCTGTCATCATCGCATGGGTAATTAGATACTGGCATAACCGAAGGCATATACCTGTCTAAACAGACTTGACCTATAAAAGGAATGTATCTCGACGAGATACATTCCTTTTTTTGCGTTTCATCCGGCTGTTCAACAAGCCCATTTAATAGAAAGGGTAACTTTGTCCAAGCTTAATTCCAATCATATTAATATAATCTATTAAACCAATAATGGAGGTGATAGGATTGGCAATCAAAATCAGCGGTTATAGCTCTAGTCGCTCAAGCCAAAAATGCAATAACCAATCGGGCAAAAAATCCGGCGGCCAACACAAATCGTCAGGAAAGAAAAAATCGGGCGGGCACAAGTCGGGCGGCAAAAACCGCTGCCAGCACAAATCCTCGGGCAAAAACGACGGAAGCAAGTCTTCCGGATGCTGCTACCAGGACAAATCTTCGGGCAAATGCGATCAACACAAATCTTCAGGCTGTCATGACAATTCAGCAATTCCGTACAACAAAGAAGAAAAATCGAGCGGCAAAAGCAATTCCAAATATGCTCACAGCATCCTCAGCAAGCTGTCGCTCGGACAAGTTATTCATCGCGTGACGCTCGATAACGGGAAAGATCTCGACAGAGTGAAATGGGCAGGCTTCCAGAACGGAAACGCTACTTTCTCTGCAGTGAGCTACAAAACAAATTATATCGTATATGTTCCACTGAACAAAATTACAAGCATCGCTTTGTAAGGAAACAGGACAAGGAACTATTTCGTTCGTATGTCCACTCCTGTACAAGAGCAACTCTAGCATTCTTCATATAATCTAGTATTACGTTCATGAGGAGTGATAGAATTGCCAAAAAACCAAAGCTCGGGTGGTAATCAAAGTCCTGGCGGCAACCAAAGTCCCGGCGGCAACCAAAGTCCTGGCGGCAACCAAAGTCCTGGCGGCAACCAAAGCCCCGGCGGCAACCAAAGCCCTGGCGGCAACCAAAGCCCTGGCGGCAACCAAAGCCCTGGCGGCAACCAAAGTTCTGGCGGCAATCAAAGTCCTGGCGGCAATCAAAGTCCTGGCGGCAAAAGTGCAGGGGCTAATAAAGCTGGAGCTAGTAAAGCCGGGGGCGGCAAATCCGGAGGCAACAAATCCGGCAAAGGCGGTTCTGACAAAGCCGGTGCCGATAAAGCTAACGGCGGCAAATCCGGCGGCAACAAATCCGGCAAAGGCGGTTCTGACAAAGCCGGTGCCGATAAAGCTAACGGCGGCAAATTCGGCGGCAACAAATCCGGCAAAGGCAATTCTGACAAAGCCGGTGCCGATAAAGCTAACGGCGGCAAATCCGGAGGCAACAAATCCGGCAAAGGCAATTCTGACAAAGCCGGTGCCGACAAAGCTAACGGCGGCAAATCCGGAGGCAACAAATCCGGCAAAGGCAATTCTGACAAAGCCGGTGCCGACAAAGCTAACGGCGGCAAATCCGGCGGCAAAGGCAATAAAAACGGCAAATCCGGTGGCGGAAACGCCGGAGCCGACAAAGCTAGCGGCGGCAAATCCGGAGGCAGCAAATCCGGAGGAAAAGGCAATAAAAACGGTGGCAAAGGCAAGTAATCACAAAATGAAAAGGAATGAGGCAGACTGCCTCATTCCTTTTCATTTTCTTTTTCATTTAATGCCTCGAGTATTTGCGCAGCCAGCTTCTCGCCAATCGACAAAGCCTTAAAGTCTTCAATAGATGCTTCTCTAATCTTCTTGATCGAGCCAAAATGCTTAAGCAGCAGCTTGCGGCGCTTCTCGCCGATTCCAGGGATTGCATCCAGCTGAGAGGCAATCATCGATTTGCCGCGTTGTTCACGGTGGAAGGAAATTGCAAACCGGTGGACTTCATCCTGAATACGCTGCAGCAGATAAAATTCCTGGCTGTCGCGAGGCAGCGGCACCACTTCGGGCGGATCGCCTGTCATCAGCTGCGCAGTCTTATGCTTGGCATCCTTCACAAGCCCGCATACCGGGATATAGAGCCCCAGCTCATTTTGCAGGATATCTAGAGCGGCCGAGATTTGTCCTTTGCCTCCATCGACTACGATTAGATCCGGTGGAGTCAAGTCCTCCTTCAGCATCCTCTCATAACGACGGCGGACTACCTCGCGCATGGTCTCGTAATCATCCGCGCCAACAACGGTTTTTACCTTGTACTTGCGGTATTCCTTCTTGTCCGGCTTGCCGTCCGTGAAGACAACCATCGCCGAGACCGGATTCGTACCCTGAATATTCGAGTTATCAAATGCTTCAATCCGTCTCACCTCCGGCAGACCAAGCCACTCCGCCAATCCTTCCGAGGCGCGGACGCTTCTCTCTTCATCCCGCTCGATGAGACGGAATTTATCGGCAAGCGCAATCTTGGCGTTATCGATCGCCATCGATACCGCCTCGCTCTTCCTTCCCCGCTGCGGCATCAGAACCTTTACTTTCAGCCAATTATGAAGCATCGTTGCGAATTCATCCGCAGCACTCGACGACTCCTCGGTTCCCTCATCTTCTTCCGTCGGGAGCGGCAGCAAAATCTGCTTCGGCAAAGCCGGATTGTCGCTATAATATTGCGTGACGAATGTCATAAAGTCATCGTACTCTTCCCCGTAATACGGGAACGTCGTGCCGCGGCGCTCAATCATTTTACCTTGGCGCATATACAGAATCTGAACGCACATCCAGCCCTTCTCCACCGCATAACCGAAAATATCGCGGTCGAGGGCATCATTCATCGTAATCTTCTGCTTCTCAATAACGGCATCGATGCTTATAATCTGATCGCGGTATTCCTTCGCACGCTCGAAATTCAGCTCCTCGGCCGCAGCTTCCATCTTGCGCTGAAGGTCGACTTTTACTACATCATGGCCGCCGTTGAGGAATTTCGTAATCTCCTGTACCATCGTCTCGTATTGCCCCGGTTCAACCTCAAATTCGCAGGGGGCAATACATTGCCCGATATGGTAATACAAACAGACCTTATCCGGCAATGTCCCGCATTTGCGCAGCGGATACAACCGGTCAAGCAGCTTCTTGGTCTGCTGGGCGGCAAAAGCATTCGGGTACGGTCCAAAATATTTGCCCTTATCCTTCACGACACGCCGTGTTACCTCAAGTCGCGGATGGGTCTCGTTCGTAATCTTAATATAAGGAAAGGTCTTATCGTCCTTGAGCAAGACATTATACCGCGGATGATATTGCTTGATCAGGTTACACTCCAGGATAAGTGCTTCCATATTGCTTGAGGTTATAATATAGTCGAAATCGCGAATCTCCGAGACGAGCCGTTGCGTCTTGCCATTATGGCTGCCGTTGAAATACGAGCGGACGCGGTTTTTCAGCACCTTCGCTTTGCCTACATATATAATGGTACCTTCCCCGTTTTTCATTAAATAACAGCCCGGCTGGTCCGGAAGCAGAGCTAATTTGTTGCGGATTAGTTCTTCGGCTTCTGCCCGGCTGACGGCTGTATTCTGTTGATGCTGATCCATGTTCTCCCTCCTGAAAAGAATTACCGTACAACTGGCCGATCCTTGCCAGTTTGTGGTGATTCTTACTTCGAAAGCCTAAGCTCGCGGCTGTACCTATATTCTTTCATTTTAGCATATCGAACGCATGTTTCGCCTTATATTTGTCAATCAATTGCTTTACAATTATTCGTAAAGTTGGGTATACTATTATAAGCTGAATGGTCTTCAAGGGAGGCGTAATCCATAATGGAAAATGTACGTGATCCGCGCGAACATGTGAATGAAGAACCGCGCCACGACTTGATGGACGTTATGGCAGGCTTTGGCGGTATGCTCGGTTTCATGACCGTGATCTTCGCTGCAGCTGTCATTGTGAAATTCATCATCTCGTAACAAACACAGAAAAGCTCCGTACCGGATATCCGGTACGGAGCTTTTTTCGTTATGAATCATTGAGCAACTGCGCGAAGCTGTTCGCCATTGCCTGTTGCTTTCTGCGGATCCGATTGCTGCTTATGCGACGGCTGGTCGTAGCGCGTACGCTCGGTACGGTCGATCTGAACAATACGTCCATCATGTACGGTAATATTGACAGAACCATATTGCAATCCATTGACTTGCTCAAGAATACGGTCCAACCATACTTGATCTACTTCCAAAGGTTTTGCCATTATTAACCCCTCCATAATCAACCGATTTACTCGGTATTAGTTTGAAAAAAAATTAATCCAGCTTTTCTTGGGATGCGCGTTGGTTTGTTTTCCATTCAAACAATGCTTTCACTAAAAGCGTCAGGACGGCCAGCATAACTAACAGGGAAGCAACGGCAAACGATGCGGAAAACTGGTACTCATTATAGAGAATTTCAATATGAAGCGGCAGTGTGTTCGTCTCGCCCCGGATATGGCCGGATACGACGGATACGGCACCAAACTCTCCCATCGCGCGGGCGTTGCTCAGGATAATGCCGTACAGCAACCCCCATTTAATATTCGGCAATGTGACGCGCCAGAAAATTTGCCAGCCTTTTGCGCCAAGACTTGCGGCAGCTTCTTCCTCCTGCACGCCTTGCGCCTGCATGAGCGGAATGAGTTCGCGCGCCACAAACGGAACCGTTACAAAGATGGTAGCCAGGACGATACCCGGAAGAGCAAATACGATCTGGATATCATGCTTGTCGAGCCATGGTCCAAGGAAGCCTTGTGCACCAAACAAAAGAATGTAGATCATGCCTGAAATGACAGGCGATACAGCGAACGGCAGATCAATCAAAGTAATTAAAAGGTTCTTGCCTTTAAACCTGAACTTGCTGATCGCCCAAGCTGCCGCGATGCCAAACACCGCGTTAAGCGGCACGGCGATCAGAGCAACAAGCAAGGTTAAACGTAAGGCCGACAAAGCATCCGGATCCGTAATTGCAGCTTTGTATACGTCAAAGCCTTTCTTGAAGGCTTCGATAAATACGGATACAAGAGGCATGGCAACGGCAAGCCCGAGAAATAATATGGCGATACTAATCAATACCCATTTTACGCCTGCCGATTCGGTTATATGTTTCGGCCTCTTGGACGCTTCCTGAGACAAATGCGCGGTAACAGCTCCAGCCATTGTTATCCCTCCCCTAATCCGCTATCGTACGGCGGTTAATCCGCCATTGCATGAAATTGATAAGCAGAAGAAGCAGGAAGGAAATAATGAGCATGACCAGCGCAATTGCGGTAGCGCCTTTGTAATCGAACTGTTCCAGCTTCGTCATAATAAGGAGGGGAGCAATTTCTGTTCTCATCGGCATGTTGCCGGAGATGAATACAACCGAACCATATTCTCCGATTCCCCGGGCGAAGGCGAGCGCGAACCCTGTTAACAGCGCAGGCATCAGCTCCGGCAAAATCACTTTCCAGAAGGTACGCAGCCGATATGCTCCAAGCATAACCGCCGCTTCTTCCGTTTCCTTATCGAAGTCTTGCAAGACAGGCTGCACGGTTCGAACAACAAACGGAATGCCGATAAAAATAAGCGCGATTGTAATACCAAGCTGCGTGTAGGCGACTTTCAACCCAAGCGGCTCAAGGAGCGAGCCCACCCAACCGTTTGGCGCGTAGATTGCCGTCAGCGCAATGCCAGCCACCGCCGTCGGAAGAGCAAACGGCATATCGACGAGGCTGTCGATAATTTTTTTACCGGGGAAACGGTAGCGGACGAGTACCCAGGCCACCAGCAGCCCAAATACAAGATTGGTCAGAGCGGCGAAAAAGGATGTTGTAAAGCTGATTCTGTAAGAGGCGATTACCCGAGGATTCGTAATAATCGCCCAGAATTCGTTCCAGCTCAGGCCGGTTGTTTTCACAAACACACCGGCAAGAGGGATGAGAACGATCAAGCTGAGGTAAGCGATGGTGAAGCCCATCGACAAGCCAAAGCCTGGCAAAACATTTTTAGACTTTTTTACTTTGGAACCTTTCATGTGAAGTCAGCTCCGTTCATCTATGGTTACCATTATTACGAGCCTGGCGTGTAAATCTTGTCGAAGATGCCGCCGTCATTAAAGTGCTTCTCTTGAGCGGTCTTCCAGCCGCCAAAGTCGTCAATGGTAATCAGCTCGAGATCCTTGAATTGATCTTTGTATTTCGCAGCAACCGTTTCGTTGATTGGACGGTAGTAGTTTTGTGCTGCAATTTCTTGACCTTCGTCGGAATACAAGTATTGCAGGTAAGCCTCAGCCACTTCTCTTGTACCGCGGTCATCAGCTACTTTATCTACAACAGCAACCGGAGGTTCTGCCAGGATGCTGAGCGATGGGTAAACGATATCGAATTTATCAGGACCAAGTTCTTTTACGGACAGGTATGCTTCGTTCTCCCAAGCCAGCAATACGTCGCCAATTCCTTTTTCTACGAAGGTTGTTGTAGCGCCGCGTGCGCCGGAGTCCAGAACGGGAACATGCTTATACAATTGTTGTACGAATTCTTGAGCTTTAGCTTCGTCATTACCGTTTTGTTTCAGAGCATAACCCCAAGCTGCGAGATAGTTCCAGCGCGCGCCGCCCGAAGTTTTCGGATTTGGCGTAATGACTTCAACGCCGTCTTTGATCAGGTCGTTCCAGTCGTTGATGCCTTTTGGATTGCCTTTGCGCACGAGGAAGACGATTGTAGAAGTGTAAGGCGCGCTGTTATGTTCGAACTTCGTTTGCCAGTCGGGTTTGATAAGGCCCGGTTCTACCAATGCGTCAATATCATAGCCGAGCGCCAGTGTAACGACATCTGCTTTCAGACCGTCGATTACCGCGCGGGCTTGAGCGCCTGAACCGCCATGCGACTGCTTAACGGTTACTTCTTGGCCTGTTTTGTCTTTCCAGTATTTCGAGAATGCTTCATTATATTTTACATAAAGTTCGCGAGTAGGATCGTAGGATACGTTAAGTAATTCAACCGGATCTTTAGGCTTTTCGCTTGGAGCTTCAGATGCAGTGCCTGCATTCGATGCTGCAGGAGTTTCTTTATTTCCACTGTTAGCTGAATTCGAATTGGAGTTATTGCCGCAAGCCGCAAGCACCAGGGTAAACGTAAGTATAAGTACAAACGAACGGATAATAGCCAATCTCTTCATTAGTCAACACACCCCTATTTTTATTGACAGATGAATAATGTCAGGCATCCGGTGGTCCGGGTAGTCAATATTATTCCTACCTGTTTAGTTGGTTATGGATGAATATTACCAGCACGCCCAATCATCTGTCAATAGAAAATTGGAAATTATTTATTGCCTGTATAAGCCAATCTTATAAATGAGAGCAAACAAAAAGGCCGGGCGCAAGCCCAGCCTTTGCAACATTATCCAATTGAGCCTGCTTCCAGAGGGAAATGGCAGGCGACTTGTCTTCCGTCTCCAAGCTCCCTGAGCTTCGGCTCATCCACGCTGCATTTCGCTTTCGCTGCCGGGCAGCGCGGGTGAAAACGGCAGCCGGATGGCGGATTGGCCGGTGACGGCACATCCCCTTGCAATACGATCCGCTCCCGCTTGCGAGTTGGATCCGGTCTTGGAATAGCCGACAAAAGGGCTGCTGTATACGGATGGAGCGGTCTTGCGAACAGCTCTTCCGTAGGAGCCAGTTCAACGATTTTCCCCAAATACATCACGCCTACCCGGTCGGAGATATGCCGGACGACGTTAAGACCATGGGCGATAAACAGGAAGGTTAGCCCCAGCTCGCGCTGCAGCTTCATCAGCAGGTTTATCACCTGCGATTGCACCGATACGTCGAGAGCGGATACCGCTTCGTCCGCCACAATAAACTGGGGATTTAAAGCGATAGCCCGCGCTATTCCAATCCGCTGCCGCTGACCGCCGGAGAACTCATTGGGATACCGGTTTCTTCGGGTAGCATCAAGACCGACTAGCTCCATCAGCTCAACGACTCGAATGTCGATCTCCCTCTCCGTCATCCGTTCATGCAGCCGCAGCGGTTCTCCGATAATATCCTTCACCAGAAACCGGGGGTTAAGCGAGCCAAACGGATCCTGGAAAATAATCTGCATCTCCTTGCGAAGCCGGCGCAGTTCTTGTCCGGTCAGCTTTTGCACATCCGTACCGTTAAAGTTAACCTCGCCTTCAGTAGCTTTATGAAGGTTTAGCACAACTCGTCCAAGCGTGGACTTGCCGCAGCCCGACTCGCCCACAAGACCAAAGGTCTCTCCTTTGCGAATCGACAGCGTTATATCGTCAACGGCTTTGACTTGACCAACAACCCGGTTCAAGAGACCCGAGCGAATGGGGAAATATTTTTTAACGCCACGCAGCTCAAGTAAATTATCCGTGTTCATCGGCTCACCTCGGGAATCGATTCAATTGTCCATCCTGCTTCTCCGCCGTCTCCCATGTACATCCAGCAGGCGGCATGATGATCACCTTTCACCGTGAAAGCCGGAGGGGCTTTCTCCCGGCAAATCTCCTTGGCATGCGGGCAGCGCGGATGGAAACGGCAGCCCTCCGGAAGCTGGCTAAGCCCCGGAATGTTCCCTTTAATTGTAAACAATTCCTCTCCGCGAGCTCCCTCGAGTCCCGGAACGGATTTCAGCAGTCCTTCCGTATATGGATGACTCGGCCGGGCGAATATATCACTGGCGCTGCCTTCTTCTACAATGATACCGGCATACATGACCGCAATGCGATCCGCCATTTCGGCAGCAACACCCATATCATGCGTAATCATCAGAATCGACATGCCAAGCTCCTTCTGCAGGCTGCGAAGCAGGTCCAGAATTTGGGCTTGTACCGTTACATCAAGCGCCGTTGTTGGTTCATCGGCAATAAGCAGGTCAGGCTCGCAGGCCAAGGCAATCGCAATAACAACCCGCTGGCACATCCCGCCGGACAGCTCATGAGGATATTGCTTCGCCCGGATTTCAGGGGCTGGGATACCGACCAACCGGAGCATGTCAACAGCCATTTTACGCGCTTCCTTCTTCCCTTTCTTCCGGTGCAGCATGATGCTCTCGGCAATCTGATCTCCTACGGTAAAGACAGGGTTCAGGGAAGACATCGGATCCTGAAAGATCATCGCGATTTTGTTGCCGCGAGTCTGGATCATCTCCGCCTGGCTCCGCTTCGTCAGGTCTTCGCCCCGAAACTTGATGCTGCCATCAAGGATCGCCCCTCCGCTATAATCGATCAACCTCATAATAGCGAGGGAGGTGACGCTCTTCCCACTGCCCGATTCGCCTACCAGACAAACCGTCTGTCCTTTATCGATCGAGATCGACACCTGCTCGGTTGCCTTGACTGTTCCGCTCATTGTCAGGAATCCGGCTGTTAGATTTTCGATTTCAAGAAGCTTTTCCGCCATCTGTCGATCCTCCTCTCGGACATTTTCTGCCTTGGGTTCAGGGAATCCTGGATTCCGTCGCCAATAAAGTTGACAGCAAGTACAACGAGCAGAATGCATACGCCGGGGTATACCGCCTGAAGCGGATCAACAAGCATAAATTCCTGAGCGTTGCTGAGCATGAGCCCCCAGCTCGTCTGCGGCGCTTGAATTCCTAGACCAAGAAAGGATAATGCCGATTCGCTAAGAATAGCCGCGCCTACCATTAATGTCGCGTTTACGATAATCGGAAAGCTTGCATTACGCAGCAGGTGTCTGAAGATAATGCCGAAATTAGATACCCCGATAGCCCTTGCCGCCTCGACATATTGCATTTCGCGAAGCTGAAGAAACGTTCCTCGCACAAGCCGGGCGACACTCATCCAGCTTGTTAGAATAAGCACAATGATCATATAACTAAATTCCGTTCCAAAGATGGCAAGCACCAGAATATTGAGGAACAATAAAGGAATGGAATTCATTACGTCAACCAGACGCATAAAGCAAGTATCAATAAATCCCCCGAAATAACCGGAAAACGATCCAACCAGAGTTCCGATGACGACGGATCCAGCAGCTACGGCAAAACCGACAAGCAATGAGACCCGGGCACTGTAAAGCAATCGGGCAAAGATATCGCGGCCCATCTCATCCGTTCCAAGCAGGTGAGCGTCGGTACCTGCTTTCAGATTGGCATAAAGCAGATCGATCTTGGCCGGGTCATATTTGGTCAGCCATGGAGCAGCCAACCCGCTGACAATAAAAACAAGCAGGACAACCAAACCCGTCATCGCATAAGGATTGCGGCGAAATTTGGACCAGGCGGTACGCCAAGGACCTGGAGGGCGTTCCAATGGTTTTGCTGCCTGTACCTCAACCGGAGAAATAACGGCTGACGTTTGCATATTAGCTTCACTCATGCCGATTTCCCTCCTTTCTTGCCGAGCTGTACACGAGGGTCAACAACCGCGTACAATAAATCCGCGAGCAGATTGCCTAATATGACGATAACAGATGTTAGAAGCGTAATCGCCATCAAAACGGAGTACTCTCGGGCAACCGCCATCTGTACGAATAACCGGCCCATTCCCGGCCAATTGAAGACACTTTCAGTCAATGCTGCGCCGGCAACAAGCAGCGGCAGGTCCAACGCTACAATCGTAATAACGGGAATTAGAGCGTTGCGAAGTGCATGCTTGTAGATGACCTTCCCTTCCCGAACCCCTTTCGCCCGGGCTGTACGGACATAATCCTGATCAAGAATTTCAAGCATGCTCGCGCGCGAATATTTCACATAAGCGGCAAGAAAGCCAAGCGTCAGAACGGTAACGGGAAGAATAAGGTGCAGCAAGAGATTACCGACCTGTCCTTCTTTATCCATGGAATACATATCGGCCAAAGGGAGCCAATCCAGCTTTATAGAGAAGATCTGCTGTAGAATGATCCCAAACCAGAAGGTTGGCATCGCAAATCCAATATACGAAATGAAGGAAGCTGTTTGATCGGAGAGGCTGTATTCCTTCGTGCTGTTATAAATGCCCCATGGAATAGCGATAATCAGTGTCAGCAGCCAGGCAACACCCATCAGAATAAAAGTGTTTTTGATAGTTGGCCACAGAATATCTCCAATCGCTACATGATTTTTGAACGTATAACCCAGGTCGCCTTGAAGCAAATCGCCTAACCAACTGAAATATTGAATCGGCAGAGGCCGATCCAGCCCCATATTATGTGCTTGCATCTGTAAAGCCTCCGGCGTAAGGCCGGGTGACAGCATGATTTGAAAAGGTCCTCCCGGAGCTGCATGGATAAGCCCGAATGTCACGAGCGTAATCAAAAATAGCACCAAGACGGACTGAAGCGTTCTGCGAATAAAAAACTCGGTCATTTGCCCATCCTCCTATCATGTTTGCCGAGCAAACATACCTCGTAAGCTTAATCCCCTTCATCCACAGGGAAGAAGAGGGCCGCGCCCTCTTCGCCTGCAAATCATTGATTATACGCCGCTTACTCGGTCACCCACCATTTGATGATGTGATAGAAGTAACCGGATTGTTGCGTTGGTTCCGGAGCATCCTCCGGTGCAAACTTCACTCTTGGTCCCAGACCTTGAGGGTTGCCGTATTGGTACATGAAGATATAAGGAAGATCGGTAGAAATTTCTTCTGCGATTTTTCCGTAAATCTCTGAGCGCGCAGCCCGATCTACAACGGAGTAACCGTCCACCCACAGTTGGTCAAGCTTTTCGTTCTTGTACCAGCCGCTGTTGAGTCCAGTTGGCGTGAAGTATTTGGACGAGAAAATACTTTCGGAATCCGGATCCGGATTGCTGAGCGACCAGCCAATAAGAATCGCAGAGTACTTGCCAGGAACAATGTTTTGGTCTTGCCATGTTGCGAAATCAATGGCGGATGTCTTCACTTCAATCCCTACATCCTTCAGGTTTTGCTGAATGATTTGCGAGACTGCTTCACGGCGGCTGTTGCCGGCGTTATACTGCAGCTCGAAGGAGAAGCGGTGGCCGTCTTTCACCAGAATTCCGTCTTTACCGGCTACCCAGCCGTCTTCGGCAAGCAGAGCTTTTGCCTTCTCCGGATCAAATGCGTAATTAACGGCTTTCTCACCCGCGTGCGACCAGTTATTTGGAAGGAATGGCGCGTTCAGCAAGGTGCCCGTGCCTTTCAGGACATTGTCGACCATACCTTGGCGATTCAAGGCATAAGCAATGGCTTGACGGCTCTTTTGTGTTGCGAACGGTATGAATTTATCCGGGAAGTTATTCGAATCAAAGTTAAAGCCGATGAATTCGTAAGTATTTGCCTTGCCTTCACCTTTAACGATGGAGATTTTGTCGTTCTTCTCAACTGCTTCAAGCTGCGTAATTGGAATGGCCGAAGTCGAATCTACATCGCCTTTGATAAGGGCTTGAACCTCGGTATTTTGATCGGCGTAAATTTTGTAAACGATCTTTTGAATGTTAGGCTTCACTTCAGACCAATACTCCGGGTTCGCTTCTACGCTTACGTATTGACCAGCCTTCCATTCCGACCATTTCCAAGCACCGCTCGTAACCGTCTTGGCCGGCTCTTTACCGTACGGGTTCGCCTGCAGCTCTTCAGGCTTCACATCCTTCAAGATATGGCTTGGCACCGGGGTGAGCATCAGCGAGTATTCGAACGGCGCGTATACTTGCTTCAGCGTGATTTTTACCGTGTAATCGTCAAGCTTCTCAATGCTTGCAATCTTGTCATACTGGCTCATTGCCGGAGAGGCTGCCTTAGGATTAATAATCGTGTTAAGAGTAAAGACCACATCTTCTGCAGTGATCGGCTGACCATCACTCCATTTAGCGGTATTTTTCAGTTTTACGGTGTAGGTTTTACCGTCTTCGGAAATTTGCGGGGGCTCCGCAGCGAGGGACCAAGGCTCAACCGCCAGGTTACCTTCGCGGTCGAGGTCATACAGCGAAGCAAACATTAAATACGCCATATCTCCGGAAGCTGTATCACTTATAAACAGTGGATTCACGGATACGATATCGGAGAATGTGCTTACTGTTAGCGTACCGCCCTGTACGGGCGTATTGGCATCTGCCGAAGGTTCTGCGGAAGGAGCCGTCGACTCTGCTGTCGTTGCTGACGGCGAAGGGGAGTTCGTATTGTTGCCGCCCTTATTAGAGCATCCTGCAATTACGATCGCTAAAATACTTAATAGAAATAAAAATTTCATAGACTTCTTCCGTCTCATCATCAAACTTCCTCCTATTAATTAACGTGGTTAACTTTATGTCATGTTACCTCACATAAAATACGAGTTCATTTGTTTAATTATTTTAATTTTCAGAAAACTAGGTCAGAAGTTATGCCATTTTGGTGAAATATGTTGATGTTTTGGTAATTTACTACCATAATCAGGAATGGGAATAGACTTTCGAGTCATTCTGAGTTAGGATTTGCCGATTTAAATTTCCACCGAAATACATATAGCGTGTTCCTAGCATTATAATGTAACATAATATAACACCCCCTCTTGAGGAAAGTATACTACAAGAGATTAACGCGGTAAATAGTTAAAGTATGTTCATAAAAAGAGGCTGCACATTGAACAAATGTGCAGCCTCTTCCTCTTATTTGCGACCCCGCTTATTCTCGCCTGTCACCATAACAACCTCTACATAAGGCCTGATGCGGTTCATCAGGCGCTCCCCTTTATGCTGCTCATCGCCGTCTTTGCTCGTAAAACTAAAGTGCTTCTCCAGCGCATCAAGCTCATAATTGGAGGTATATAGAGTAGGTTTGCGGTTCATCCGGTAGTTCAATATAGATCCCAGCACATGATCCCTTACCCACGGATTCAGGTTCTCGGCTCCCATATCGTCAAAGATAAGAAGATCAGTCTCCTTCATCATCTCTACCGTCTCGCGAAGCTTCGCCTGATCATGCATCATCGACTTCAGATCCTCTACGAATTCCGGCATGTAGACAATAGCTCCCGAGTAACCTGCTTTCGCAAGCTCATGAAGCAGATAGCACATTAGGAACGTCTTGCCCGTGCCGAATTTGCCGGCAAGATACAAGCCTTCCTTCTGCAGCCCCTCTTCCTTCGTCTTATCGATATAAGCCAAAATCTGATAGGCCGCTTCCGTCCGCTTCGGATCATTAAACAAAATTTCATCCGCCGAATAGCCGTTATTCAGTGCCGTCTCATCCACATAAAAGCTGCGGATTCGGTTCTTGATCTGATCCTCGCTGCGACGCGCCAGAAACTTCTTGCAGGATACCTTACGGTCGATTAGCTGGACCTGATCACTAACCGTCTCGCAAGAAAGCAACGTATAGTGACCTTCGAAATCATTCGGGCAGTTGTTCAATCCCGGGCAGTTCGAGCAGTTCTTGTATTCTTTCACATATTGATAGACCCGGTTCATGTTCATTCTTACCGCGCGTTCATCCAGCTCAGGGTGCTTGACGAACAGACGCTCAACAAGAGGGTCCGCCATTAGCTCTCCAAGCTTTTGTTCCGCTTGATCGGTCATTGACTTTCCGCCAGGCCATGATTTTAACATTTCACCAAGCGATTCCATTCGTTTTCACCCCGCCTTATGTTCTAACCTTTGCCGTCCAGCTTTCTGGCCAGCCTGCGCATCTGCTCCAGCTTCTCCGGCGAAATAGCCGCGCCTTCCGCTCCTTCATCCTGTACTATAGGAATGGACGGCTTGCGGGAAATACCGCCTCGCGTATTGCCCCGAGCAGTGCTTCTTGTGCCGGGCTGTCCGGCTGCTCTGGCATTCCGCCGTTCCTTATCGGCTTCCACTTCAGCTTGTTCCCGTACATAAAGAACAGCTTTCTCGAACGTGTCTACCTGCTTCACGAGCATATTGGACACAACGGCTTCCACGAACGTCTTCGTCACGCGCTGTGCGTCATTCATGCCGATTACATAATGAATAAGTACGTTAATAACGGGTGCCGGAAGCTTATAATTAAGATCAATCCGCTCAAACGATCTTTCGATCCAATCCGGTACGGCTCCAGGGAAAAACCGCTGCATAAACCGGGTATGCGGCTCGTTCCGCATGAGCATGTTATATTGCTGCACGTCGCATCTGCCCGCCAGCTGGCTAGGCACAAGCAGATAATATTCCTCTTGAACGCCAAACTCGACGAGCTCTTCCTCTGTCTCATTCGACTGGTCGGACGCCGCCTGCACGCGGGCAAGCGTTCTTTGCCGCTCTCCTTCGCGCTTCTTATCCTGACGATACAGCTGATTAGCGCGAAGCTGCAGTTCGTCTACGATAAGATCGCCATTTGACGCGAAAATACCGTCTTCATCCAATAACCGGCATACGTCCGCTACGGATAGATTGTATTTATAAGCGACATAATTGACTTGTGAAAGCTGCTCGTTGTTTCCTCGCATTCGCTCTACATAACTCCGGTTCGCCGAATTGCGCGGAAAACGTAGAATAATTTCGCCATACGGAATACCCGCCGTCTCAAGCTGCGCACGAGGCGCGGCCTGACGTGTCGGCGCAACCTCCGTTAAGGCCTGCTCCAGCTCCTGATCTACGGACTGCGTGTTCAGTTGGAACAGCTCATAGAAAGGAACGGAAATATTCTCTTTGGTCAGCTTCTTCTGCGCCAGCTCGTCGGGCTCTTGTGCTCCAAACGATTCGCGAAGCGATATAACCGCGTATTTGCCGATCTTGTCCCGAAGAAGCAGGGTTAAATGCTGGTTTCGGAAAAACTCAGCTGGCGACAGCGGCTGCGACAGCTCATATTCATACATAATGTCCGCCTGGTCCGGCATGCCAACCCGCGAGGTCTGCAGGAGACCTACCGCTTCAAGGCGCGAAGCCTGCTCGATCAAATATTTTCTGCCTCGTTCGTTCATATCCAGTCCAAGACCAAGGAACAGCTTACGCTGCGATTCAATCGTGGAATAACCGGAAGTGCCTTCCGTAATCCCATGATACAACTGTTGATAGAAGGCAATAGCAAAGGCGCCTATCATCGGCTGATAGATAAGCGACATCATTTTATAGTCCAAGCTGCTTAGCGAAAAATCCCGAAAAATGTAATAACGATGATGCTCCGTAAATTGCAGTAAATTACCGATGCGCAATTGCATCTCTCCATCTCATTCGTACTTTCTATCATTTTAACATAAAAAGAAGGGCGGGGGACGAATACAAAACTAGAAATATGAGGAGCTAGCCGATAGAAAAACGGCCCCGCCATCCCGCCAGGGATAACGAAAGCCGTTTCTGTTGATTTAGAACATTTTATAACCGCCGCGGCGCAATGCGCGAATGGCCCAGCCGCTCACATACGCCCCGGCCAGGGCGCCAATAACCGGAATGACATCGACATAGGTAAACTCCGTAAAATTATCGACAAACGAAACAGATTCATCCCACGTCGACCAGATGCCGAGCGGCAACAATATAATTATAAATACATAAATGGGAAACCAGGTTGTTTTGAGAAGCATGTTAAGTATAAAGCCGATGCCAAACATCATGACCAGAAACAGCACCGTAGCTACAATTAATTGAAGCATGTCCTCTTCTCCTTATGGAAAGTCTCGCTTATCAGTTTAAATAATGGAAATAAGGAAGTCAATCAGCGTTGTCCATTTGTCACAAGTCCGCCATTTGCTCTAGCTGAATTATATACGATACAATGTTAAAAGCAATGCGACGAGAGGAGAATTTACCCATGAGTGAAGTAGCTATTACATTAGAAGGCTGGTACGCGCTGCATGATTTCCGTTCGATGGATTGGGCGGCATGGCGGCTTGCAAGCGATAAAGAACGGAGCCAGGCACTGGACGAGCTTCAGTCCTTCCTGTCCGAATGGAACAGCGTGGACGAGAACAAGCAAGGAAGCACGGCGGTGTATTCGATCGTTGGTCAAAAAGCGGATTTCGTCTTCATGCACCTGCGCGAAACGCTCGAAGAGCTAAACGACATTGAAACCGCCTTTAACAAAACGCTGTTCGCCGAGTTCACGCAGCCGGCTCATTCTTATGTGAGCGTTGTTGAGCTTAGCAACTACGTGAATTCCCCGGGCAGCGACCCGATGCAAAATCCGGAGGTTGTTGCCCGCCTGAAGCCGTCTCTGCCGAAAGCAAGACATATTTGCTTCTATCCGATGAACAAACGCCGCTCCGGCAATGACAACTGGTACATGCTCAGCATGGACGACCGCCGCACGATGATGCGCAGCCATGGCATGATCGGACGCAAATACGCAGGCAAGGTAAAACAGATCATTACCGGCTCCGTTGGCTTCGACGATTGGGAATGGGGCGTTACGCTGTTTGCCGACGATGCGCTTCAGTTCAAGAAGCTCGTTTACGAGATGCGCTTTGACGAAGTCAGCGCGCGTTACGGGGATTTTGGCGATTTCTTCGTCGGGAATTTGCTGACGGATGAAAAGTTTAAGTCGATGCTTTCGCTGTAATAGGTTAGAGCGAAACCTGCACAGTCAAATGTTCTTCCGATCGCTGTTGTTCCCGGATTCTTTAATTAATTTTTATAGGTTGGAATCCGAGAACAAAGGCGAGCACTTCGTTTCTCCAGAATCATTTGAGCTGCTACGGCATCGTCAACCTATATTTATTAGACCGATAACGCCACCGGGTAATTCCGGTGGCGTTATTTTTTAAGAAAGATAGACAGCGTAGGACTGGTACTTTGTCTTGATGGTTATCGGGTTAGATAATTTGCGCAACCCGGGATTGGAACCTACAGCTGACTTTCGAGCACAAAACAAAAAAGGCTTTCGCCGAAGCGCAATGCCATTAAGTCAGCTTAACTTAATGGCATTGTCGCCGAAGCGAAAGCCTTTTTCCTTATTAATCCTCGTCTTCTTCGTCCAGAAGGCCGAGGCGTTTTTGTTCGAGATAAAGCTCCGTCGCACGGTCGCGCTCGCGGCCTTTCTCCTTCAGCCGCTCGATTCCCGGCTGGATTAGAATATCAACTTCCTTTTGAACAATATAAGACAAATCATGCCGCTGTTGGGATTCCAGAAACGACCCAACTTCCATCAATGCTTTGTAACGATCAAGTTCATCTCGTTTTAACAACCCTACAACCTGTACGCTGGCGTGGCGCATTACAGGAACTTCCCTTTACGCAATACGAGCGGAATGCCGCCGATAATGAACAGGTAACGCAGGTCGATCATTTTTTTCAGCCAAGCCGCCATGCGTCCTTTGTATTTCTTGCCGAAAGCGATACCGATCGCTTCGCCTTTGCCTAGCGATGCCACGGTGCCCTTGTTGCTGAACACGAACGACTTCAGAGGCTGGTTGCGGATTGAAGCAATCAGGTTATGCGCGCATACAACGCCTTGCTGCATCGCGATTTGCGCTGTTGGCGGGTACGGACGGCCTTCCGGATTAAACATCAGGGAGTTGTCGCCCACGATGTAGATATTCTCGTGACCAGGCGCGCGCAGGTTGTCGTCGACCTTCACGCGTCCGCGCATCGTTTCAAAGCCCGCATCCTCAATCAGACGGTTGCCGCGGATACCGCCGGTCCAAATAACCGTCTGCGATTTGATCTCTTCGCCTTCGCCAACGACGACGCCGTCAGGCGTGCACTCTTTGATCGCCGTTCCGATGCGGAACGTAACGCCTTTTTTCGTTAATACGTCCATCGCGTATTCCACGAGTTCAGGGTCAAAGCCAGGAAGAGCGGTTGGCGCTGCTTCGATATTATAAATTTTCACGAGTGCCGGATCCACATCGAACTGCTTGCACAGTTCAGGAATGCGGTCGGACAGCTCGCCAATGAATTCGATCCCGGTAAAGCCCGCTCCGCCAACGATAAACGTCAGATAATCCGTGCGATGCGGCTCGCGCTTGAAGCGCGCAAATTGATACTCGATATGCTCGCGGATCAGGCGGACAGAGTTGATGCTTCGGATATTCATCGCGTATTCGCCAAGTCCCGGGATGCCAAAGGTTTCAGGCTCGCCGCCAAGACCGATGACCAGATAATCATACGAAAGAGTTCCGTCTTCAAGGATAACCTTTTTGTCCTGCGGGCGAATTTGCACGACGGTCGATTTCACGAAGTCGATCTTGAATTCGTCAATCAGCTTCGAAATGCTGACGCGCGCATTCTCAGGATTATCCGTTCCCGCAGCAGGCATATGCAAATGCGTAGTAATATAATGGTAGTCGTGCTTATTCACTAATGTGACGTCAGCCTCGTTATAGTTAAGTTCTTTTTGCAACCGCAGCGCAGTAAGCACACCGCCGTAGCCAGCTCCTAAGATGACAATTTTGGGTATGTTGCTCATCGTATGATCCCATCCATTCCTTAGCTTGTTTATGTGTCTTTTTGTTTGTGAAAAATTACACAATCCGTGCTGGATCTATATTTCTTTACCAGCGAATTGTGTCATTTTTTGGTCCGATTATCGCTCCGATTGAACGCCCCACTATCGCGTTGCCAGCCTCTATATGTTCTGTTGACTGGTCCAAATCCGGCGCCATACATACAATACATCAGAAATATTACATAGTTTTTACTTAAACTTCAAGAGCAAAATATACGAAAAACTTTAGAGCAGCATACAAATTAAATATTTCCTTCTTCGAAACGGGAGGCATATAATAGGAAGCAGATCATCATTTTTTTGGAGGTGCTTTCCATGTCATCCGTTCAAATGCAAGATAACCTTGTAGATATTATCATTATTGGCGGCGGACCTGCCGGTTTGTTCGCGGCCTTTTACGGCGGAATGCGCCATGCATCCGTCAAGATCATTGAGAGTATGCCTCAGCTTGGCGGTCAACTTGCGGCGCTTTATCCGGAGAAGTACATATATGACGTGGCCGGATTTCCAAAAGTTACAGCCCAAGAGCTTGTTGATCGACTAATTGAACAAATCGGCTTATTTCAGCCGGAAGTATTATTAGAAGAAAAAGTAGCAGAAGTTAACAAACAAAGCGAACGGTTATTTGAAGTCATAACCAATAAAGCCGTACATTATGCAAAAGCCGTTATAATAACGGCAGGCGTTGGCGCTTTTGAACCGCGCAAGCTGGAGCTTCCGGAGGCGGTTCAGTACGAGAAGAGCAACCTGCATTATTTTGTTGGCGATCTGAGCAGATTCAAAGGCCAAAACGTTCTTCTCACGGGAGGAGGAGACTCGGCTGTCGACTGGGCGCTTATGCTTGAGCCCATTGCCGAGAGCATTACGCTGGTGCACCGCCGCGATAAGTTCCGCGCACACGAACACAGCGTTGAGAACCTGATGAACTCGAAAGTGAATGTTCTGACACCCAAGGAGATCACCTCGCTTCATGGCGACGGCCGGATCAGCCGCGTAACCCTTACCGATGTCAAAACAAAGGAGCAAACCGAGCTCGATGTGGACGCCGTAGTCGTCAATTACGGCTTCGTCTCCTCCCTAGGCCCGATTGCGGAATGGGGAATCGAGATTCAAGGCGGCTCCATTGTGGTCGATACCCGGATGGAGACCAGTGTCAGCGGCATCTTCGCTGCCGGAGATATAACGACTTATCCGGGCAAGCTGAAGCTGATTGCCGTTGGCTTCGGAGAAGCCCCCACGGCCATTAACAATGCCAAGGTATACATTGATCCGGAAGCGAAGCTGTCGCCGGGTCATAGCAGCAACATGAAGCTATAGATTAAATAAATACGACAAGGGTATCCTAACGTTGGCGATTCATTCAAGTGCAGGCAAGATGCACGAAGCCAAGGAGGATACCCTTATGTTTTGTCCTGTATGCAATGGCTTGCAGCCGATTAACGCGGCTTGCGCCAATTGTGACCTAGCGATGGAAGATTGGGGCCGAATGACAGACTGGATTGGTCCTTACGCACCTTACGTGCCACTAGAGACAGATATGACTTCATTAGATCAATCGGCCGATGATAAAAACTGCCTACATATTGTATACTGCCCGTCCTGTCAGCGGACGGTTGAGGCTGCCGTTGCGGAATGGGGGTCTCCCCATTAAACGACGTTGGATGCGGCAGCCTTGCTAATTTGCCTTCTCTTCATCTCAAGCTGCAGCATTCGGATGAAGTCGTCTTCCAGCTTGTACTGAATCGCGGCAAGGTAGGTGTCTTCCAGCAGCTCGTCTGACAGCAGCTCCATTACTGGCACACTTCCTTTCTTCCTAAAGTTTCCTAAGCTGCTCCCATCGTAACATGCCCTTTTCCCTTCAACAATGGCCCTCCTTATACACATATCCTTGTGGACAGGCTGTGTATGAGATGTGAATATACGTCGAAAAATGAGGATTAGACACAGTGGATGATGTGGATACATTTATACACAGCCTTTTTTTTCCAATACTCCGATAAAAAACTTTAATCGAATTCCCTTCCCCCATTAATGGAATATATTGAAAATCTGTTCATAAGCTTATAGATTCAAGCTGAAACAATGTGAAAAGCGCCTGGCAGTTCAGTGACTGCCAAGCGCTTTTCCATAAGCATAATATAGAAAAAACTTGCGTGTTTTAATAAGCGGTTATCTCCCTTATTGAGGCCTTGTATTCACCTCGAAAATCCATATCTTGCCGTTCACGTCTATCCCGTAATCAAACCCTAGTTGTCCGATTCCAGGGAACCTTTCCTCCAGCATCCTTGTCGACATCACGGTCAAGTCGCGCATTTGCTGCTTTTTCTCTTCAACCAGTGAAGGAGACAAGGATCTGCGTATCCCTTCCGCTGCCGTGACCATCGTACCTCCCTGACAGAGGTTAGTGACGAATAACCCCGGTTTGGCAATCCTTCCAACCATAGAACGGTATTCCCATCCCGCTTCCGTCTTCACGTATTTCACCCGGTAATCAATCGGACGCCTGCCGACCTTCGCCAGCCGAATTCCCTTCTGGATGAGATATGGGCGATTTTTGCGTTTCTTGTCGAGGGCTGACTTCAACGCTTCAAAGCTTTTAAATTCATGGGTAGTCGAATGGGAAGTATAGCTGTAGCTTGCGCCCGTCTTCCATACCTTAATTACCCCATGCCCTCCTGTTCCTATAATCGGCTTGATGACAACCATTTGATGCTTGCTCAGCATACTTCGCAGATTACCGGCGTTAAACCGCTTCGTTGGAGGGATATGAGGGGCAATAGACGGGTTTGCGAGCAGTGCCGCCTGCTTCGCCCATTTGTCAGCGACTGGCCGGCCAAGATGATCATCCATACTATCAATCTCCTTTCCTGTACTAATAGGATATGAAGGAGAAATGGTTGTCTCTTGGATGATTGTCCACGCCAAAGAAGGGAGCTAAGGCATAAAATACCTTGGCTCCCTTTCTGCTGTCCCTTACTCGTTATTCTGTTTATTCATGGCCGCTTTCAGCGCATCGGCCAGACTATTGGACAACGATACATTATCGCTGTATTGATCTATCATCTTCTTCTGCTGGTGTTTATTAATCCTTCCGCCCTGCTTATCGCCAAGCATCTCTATAACGTTGCACGGCCTGCACTGCGCATATTTGCCCGCTTTGCCGTTATGAATCTCCATC
This sequence comes from Paenibacillus glycanilyticus, assembly GCF_023715145.1. GTDB lineage: Bacteria > Bacillota > Bacilli > Paenibacillales > Paenibacillaceae > Pristimantibacillus > Pristimantibacillus glycanilyticus_A. Next base: position 169,400 of record NZ_JAMBNP010000006.1, read on the forward strand.
TTCTTATGGCATTGCGGACAACGCTTATTGGACAGCGCCGGCTCAGCTTGACGGCGGTAGCTGCATTCCCGGTCGGAGCAGACAAGCGACTTGCCGCGCTTGCCCTTCACTTCCATCAGCAGCTTGCCGCATTCCGGACAACGGGAATGGGTCAAATTATGCGGCTTGTATTCCTTGGTCTCATTCTTGACCGCAGAAACCCACTTGCTCGCCTGCTCCCGGATCCCCGCCATAAATTGCTTGGCGTCTCCTTTCCCGTGCGCAATCGATTCAAGCTCCCGCTCCCACTTCGCCGTTAACTCGGGGCTGCGCAATTCGTCTACCACCAGCTCAATAAGCTGCTTGCCTTTTCCCGTGGGAACAAGACGGTTCTGGGATCTGTCGATCGTTTCGGTAGAGAGCAGCTTCTCGATAATGTCCGCTCGCGTAGCCGGTGTACCCAGGCCATGCTTCTCCATCTTCGAGAGCAGCGAGGCCTCCGTATAACGGGCCGGCGGCAAAGTGCGGAGCTCCTTCAAGCGGCTTTGTTTGACCGAGACAGGCTGGCCTTGCACAAGCTCGGGCAGCAGCTGCTCCGGTGTACTTCTATCCTCACTGCGTCCGCCTTCATCCTCGTCCTCGTCATCGGCCGCAAATCTCGAATCGCCGCCCGCGTAAAGCTCCTTCCAGCCGATATCCTTCTGGACTTTCCCCTTCGCATACAGCCGGTCTTCCCCGATGGCAAGAACGACGCTTGTCTCATCATACGTATAAGGCGGATAGAACAAGGCGATAAAACGGCGCACAATCAGATCATACAGCTTGCGCTCGTCGTTGCTCAAAGCGGATAAATTCACGTACTCGTCGGTGGGAATAATCGCATGGTGGTCACTAACCTTGCTGTCGTCGACGAACCGCTTCGTAACGGTCAGTTGTCCCCGCAGCAGCTTGCGCGCCAGCGGCGCGTACGGTCCGACGGCAACGCTCTCAAGACGTCCTTTAAGCGTTGGCACGATATCGCTCGACAAATAACGCGAATCCGTGCGCGGGTAGGTCACAAGCTTATGCTGCTCGTACAGCTTCTGCAGAACGTTTGACGTCATTTTCGCCGAGAAGCCCAGCCGCTTGTTCGCCTCCCGCTGCAGCTCGGTTAGATCAAAGGCCTGCGGATGAGGCTCCGACTTCTGGGTCGTCCGAAGCTTGTCGACCTTGGCGTTCTTCCCTTGCATGCGTGCGATTACGGCTTCCGCATCGCTCTTGTTCCACAGCCTGCCGTCATGGGAATCATTCTGGCGCCATGCTGCCTGGAAGGCTCCCAGATCCGCCGTAACGGTCCAATAAGGCTGTGACTGGAATTCGTTAATCTCCTTCTCGCGATCGATCAGCGCCCCAAGCGTAGGCGTCTGAACGCGTCCGGCAGCCAGCTGGGCGTTGTACTTAACCGTTAGGGCACGCGTTACATTCAGGCCGACCAGCCAATCCGCTTCTGCCCGGCAGACCGCCGAAGCGTACAGGTTATTGTACTGCTGGCCGGGCTTAAGAGCCTTGAAGCCGTCTTTGATCGCTTTGTCCGTCTGGGAAGAAATCCACAGCCGCTTAAACGGCTTGCGCCAATGGACAAGCTCCATAATCCATCTTGCAACAAGCTCGCCTTCACGCCCCGCGTCGGTGGCGATAATCATCTCTCCGATATCCGAACGCTTGCAAAGCTGCGCCACGGCCTTGTATTGATGCGACGTCTCCCGCATGACCTTCAGGTTCATCTTGTCCGGGAGCAAAGGCAGATCCTCAAGATTCCACGTCCGGTACTTCGGATCGTAATCCTCCGGCTCTGCTAACGTAACCAAATGTCCGAGGGCCCAGGTAACCACATAGTCCGGACCTTCCATATAGCTTTTATGTTTGCTGCTGCAGCCGAGAACGCGCGCAATTTCCTTTGCTACGCTTGGCTTTTCTGCGAGCACTAATGATTTCATTCCCAATCCCTCTCTCCAGACCGTAAATTCTTGTACAAGTATACTAGAAAAGTCGCGGCGAGACCAATGCCGGCTGCACGAATCCGCCTTATTTTACCCGGCAATTACCGGTGTGATATAGTAGTTTCACGGATGAACTCAACCTATAAATGGAAGTAAGGAGCTGTGCATGTGAGAGCTAGATTTATTCCTGTTATTACGGTTTTCCTTCTGTTATTCAGCCTCGTGAACGGGTATATCGGCTGGAACGGATGGGTATACCTGTCCACGCTGTTCGACCTGAAGCATGCCCTGCCGTACGGCATTATCGTGGGTATCCTCTCCTTCTCCTGGATCATCGGACGGTTAGGACAGCATTCGGCTTCACCGTTCCGCCAGATTGCTTATTTCCTGAAACACATCGGCTCCTACTGGTTTGGCGTCATGCAATACGGCCTGATGATTCTGCCGCTGGCGGATCTGATCGTCTGGCTGCTGACTCTCGCCTCCGTGGAATATAAGACGGCAGTGGCTTCTGTCGGCACGATTACCTTTGTACTCCTCGCTTCGATCCTCATTCGCGGCGCTTGGAACGCCTGGACTCCTATCGTTCGTAAATACCAGCTGACGATTCCAAAACACGCCGGCACTTTCGATAAGCTCCGGATCGGGGTGGCCTCGGATATTCATCTTGGCACGGTTGTCGGCAATAAGCATCTCGAACGGCTCGTCCGCCATATGGAGGAGATGAAGCCGGATCTGATTCTTCTGCCCGGCGACGTGATTGACGACAGCATCGATCCCTTTATCCGCCGCAACATGGCTGCCACGATGAGCAAGCTCAAGGCACCGCTTGGCATCTATGCCGTGCTTGGAAATCATGAGTATATCGGCGGACATATTGACCAATATATCGCCCAAATGAACGCAATCGGCATTCGCGTGCTGCTCGACGAGAACGTCCTTATTCAAGACAGCTTCTACATTATTGGACGCAAAGACCTGGCCGCGAGGCACAGCGATCCGGAAGGCCGTCTTCCGATCAGCGAGCTTGCTGCCCATGTAGACAAAGCTCTTCCGCTTATTATGATGGATCATCAGCCCTCCGATCTGGAGCAGGCTTCGTTAAACGGCATTGATCTCTCCTTATCCGGTCATACCCACCGCGGGCAAATGGCGCCCAACCATCTGATAACCCGCCGCATATTCGAGCTGGATTGGGGCTATAAGCTGAAAGGCAGCCTGCATGCTATCGTATCTTCAGGATTTGGCTCCTGGGGACCCCCGCTCCGGCTGGGCAGCCGTTCGGAAATTATTCAGGTCGAGCTTGCGTTCAAGCCCGGGCAATAAGCGGCTCGCGGGAGATGAAACCTTTTCAACCACCGCTCGTATAAACGTTGCAATCAGCTACCCTATTTCAGGAGGGAATTCCTACTTATGACAGATTCCTTATTTGATCGATTAATGGCAGCGAAGGAACGCAAATATGAGCTGGACAAAGCGGTGCGCAGGCAAAGTCAATTCCGCTCCCGATTAAATGAGCTGGAACGGCAAATGATACGTCTGGAGCTGGATCTGGAGTCAGAGCAGGCCGACGTGGACAAACTCACGAAGATGACTCTGACGAATCTGTTCCATACGCTGCTTCGCAGCAAGGACGAGCAGCTTGAATTGGAGCGACAGCAGGTGCTTGCCGTTGCTCTCAAGCTTCAGGAAGCCCAGCAGGAACGCGACTTGCTGCAGCAGGAAATCACGCAGGCAGGCGTCATCATTACTTCTAACGGCAATGCCGAGAACGATTACTACAGACTGTTTGGCGAACAGGAGCAGGCGTTAAGAAGCATGCCCGATAAAGCCGCCGAGCTGATAACGATGGAAAGCGATATTACAGCTCAGAAGGCTGTCGTCCGCGAACTGAATGAAGCGTTCTCCGCAGGCAGGCGGGTGCTTGCTTCACTGGAGCCTGCAATAAACAGTCTGGACAAGGCAATCAACTGGGGCGATTGGGATACCTGGGGCAACGGCGGACTTATTTCCACGCATATAAAGCATGAGCATATCGATGATGCCAAGGCGTCTATCGCGGCAGCCAATCATGAGCTGAAGAGCTTTCGGGATGAACTGGCAGACCTGAAGCAAAATCTTAACATCCAAGTCGACATCAGCGGCCTGCTGAAGTTTGGCGACTATTGGTTCGACGGACTGATTACCGACTGGATCGTGCAGCAACGGATTAAAGAGACGCAGGATAGAACCTGTGAAGCGGCTCATCAAGTAAGAATCGTCGTGAATAAGCTGCAATCCGAGTACAAATCCGCCGAAGGAATTCTAAGCGGCCTGCAGACCAAACGCACTTCATGGATGGAGCAGCAGACAGCCATATAAAAAAAAAAAAAACGGCCGGCGCCTTAAGCGCTGGCCGTTCCTCTATTCAAACCTTTCGAATAACTCATGCTTGCCAGCAGGAAATAAATCGTCTGCATGACAACAAAGATGCCGATAATCACAAGCGAGTACAACCACACGCTGGATTCCATCAAGCCGTCCAGCGCCTTCATGGCAAACAGCGCATGAATCGTTCCGACCAGACAGGGCAGATAAAATATGATGGCGATCTGCGTCACCGTTATTTTTCTGATCTCCTGACCGGTCATGCCAATTCGCTTCAAAGCGCTAAACTGCGCCTGATCCTCCTGCAATTCGGTAAACAATTTGAAATAAATCAAGCTGCCCGACGCGATAAAGAACAGAAGACTAATGAACAAGCCGATAAACAGCGTCAGAGAGCTTGTTTCTTTCATGTTCGCAAAATTATCCGCGCGATTGCGGTTGATTTGCCCTTCAAGATCCTCCGGTACCTGCAGCTTCTTAATGGCTGCGCCTGCATTCTCCCAATCCTTCACTTCATAACCGTACCAGACCAGCCGCTCGTTCTCCGGCACGCTCGCCATCAACAGCTTATAGTCGCTGTCCTCCACGATAACGGTCATCCAGTTCTTATCCGTCTGGTTCATCACGCCGTCCGACGGATCGGGCGATACGGCATAATCGAAAGCCGTGCCCTGCACGGTCCCCTGCATCCGTTCAATGGGAGGGCTGAATGATCCCGGCATCGCTACCGTATCCGGCTTCAGCTTTATTTGCTTTTTCCCTTGTGCTGCCGCCAAACGGTTATAGTCGGACTCCGAGATCATCATCGTCTCCGGACTATAATCGATATTATCGCCATTGCTCCGTGTCAGCTTAATATCTGCTACGCCAGCCCCCGCAACTATCTTCTCATCCGTAACCGGATGGCCTGCTTCGCGAAGATGGGTCTTCAGTTCTTCGGGATCAATCACCGCATGGCTTTGAAGTCCCTTCTCCATCACGGCAACAGCGTAAGGATAGAACTGAAAAATCTGTTGTTTGGAGCTGATCTGCATTAAATAGAAGGTACCCGATGCCGTTAATATGACCGCGCTCATGATGGACACCATAAACAAGATGCGTGCGTTGTCCTTCAATTTATAACCAAGCTGCGACAGCACAACCATATTCGTCCGGTTATAGAAGACGGAATGACGCTTCTGCAAGAACCGTATCAGCAGCACGCTGAACTGCGTGAACAGGAAGTAGGTTCCGATCATGACCGTAACCAGTATAAGAAGCGCCATATAGAAGAAGTTAAACGGACTTAACAGCAGCGCCATCGTATATCCCGCTCCAAGCGACAGCAGGGCCAGAGCAACAAGCCAAGGAGAGAACAAGAGCTGTCCCTTAGGCTTGCGGCCTGCCTTGAAGAGCTCGACAAGCTCGGCTTTGCCGATTCGCAGGGAAGTAAGTACGGCAATCGCGACAAACAATACGAAGAATCCGAGGCCCGTAATCCCGATTGCCTTAAGCGGTGCCGCGAACGGAATCGGCTCCGTTACTTTAAGGAAAACAGACAGCGCCATAAAGAAGAGCTTGCTGAACAGCATGCCAAGCCCGATTCCTGCTCCGATGGACAGAAGAGCCAGCGCAATGCTTTCATAGATAACCAGCTTTCGAAGCTGGGCTTTGGTCATCCCGAATAAAGACAACAGGCCAAATTCCTGCTTCCTTGTCTTAAGGAAGGCCGAATTGGAATACAAGACGAACAGGAACGAGAAAATCCCGATAATATAAAGACAGAACATCATTCCTCTTCTGACCTTGGATGCCTGCATGATATGCCCGCTTACGACGTCAGGATGATAAATAAACGACGAGTACATATAGAAGATAAGCACGGAAAACACACAGCTGAGGAAGAAGGCGCTGTAGGAACGCCAATTTCCCTTCATGTTACTAAGCGCGAGCGAACGGAACGTCATCGAAATTACCTCCCAATACACTCAGGGCATCCAGGATCTGCTGGAAGAAGGCTTGACGGTTCGTCCCCCTCCGGATCTCCGAGAACAGCTTGCCGTCTTTAATAAACACAATCCGTTTGCAGTAGCTTGCGGAGAACGGGTCATGCGTAACCATCAGGACCGTGGCGCCAAGACGCTCGTTCATGTCCTTCAACGCGTCCATGACATCCTTGGCCGCCTTAGAGTCCAGGTTCCCGGTAAGCTCGTCGGCCAGGACAAGCGCAGGCTGATGGATGATTGCCCGGGCAATAGCGGCACGCTGCTTCTGTCCCCCCGACACTTCATAGGTCCGCTTGTCGAGAATGGCATCAATGTTGAGCAAAATCGCGAGCGGCTTAAGCTTCTCCTCGATAACGCGCGGCGCTACGCCTTCCAGCACCAGCGGCAAAATAATATTTTCCTTGATTGTCATCGTATCGAGCAGGTTAAAGTCCTGGAACACAAAGCCAAGCTCTCTGCGGCGGAACAGCGCCAGCTTCTTGTCGCTAAGCTTGCCCGGCTGCACGCCGTTAATTTCAAGCTCTCCGGATGTTGGGCGGTCAATCGTTGCCAGCAGATTAAGAAGGGTTGTTTTCCCGCTGCCGGATGGTCCCATTACGCCAACAAACTCTCCCGCTTCAATATTCAGATCAATATCCTCAAGTGCCCGGTAGGACAAGTTCCCCTTCGAATGATAGATCTTTCCAATCCCTTTCGTCCGCAATACGCTCATCGTAATAGCCTCCCTATGATTCACCATGGTTCGTTTTGTTTCATTATGGACTCAGTATAGCTCCTCGTGCCTGCATGAACCCATCGATTTACCTTTCAATTGGAGGCTTCAAACCTTACGATTTTGTCATGTTGCATCACTTAACGAAGCAGGTGGATTCCTTCGGGGCGGAAAATAACCGTAGCCGTTGTGCCGGAGCCAGCCTCCGATTCGATCTGAAGCTCATGTCCCAGACGGCCGCATACCTGCTTGGCCAAATAAAGCCCCATGCCCGTCGATTCCTCAACGGCCCGTCCATTCTCCCCGGTAAAGAACGGGTCGAAAACCCGGGGCAAATCATGCGCTTCGATTCCAATTCCTTCATCTATAACAGACAGCTTGGCGCTGCTCAGATCCGGCTCCTGTTCAATGCGGATAACAAGCTTTTTCGAGCCCGGCTTTCTCTTCGAATATTTGATGGCATTGCCAATCAGCTGATTCAGAATAAACGTCAGCCATTTCTCGTCCGTTTCGGCTGCGGCTTCTCCTTCTATCCTCGGAAAGATCGCATGCCGGATGCATAGCTGCTTATGCGCGTTAATGACACTGCGGGCCGCTTCGTGCAGCGGGACGGAACGGGGATGCAGATCAAATTCAATCTTGTCGAGCCTTGCCGTATGAAGCATCATGTCCAGCCCTCTTGTCATTCTTCCCGCTTCTTCCCGGATACTCTGAAGCCTTTCCGTATCTCCATGCTCCTCATCCCGCTCCTGCAGCGCCTCTTGCACAAGCAGATCAATAACGGATACGGGAGTCTTCATATGATGGACCCATTGCAGGACAAAATGATTATGCTGCTCCTGCTGCCTGCGGTATTGGCTGAGCTCGGTCAGATAAGCCCCGTACTGCGCGGCAAGCAGCCGCTGTACGGCTATTTGCTCTCTCGTCACACCGGATGTAATCACCATGGAGGCTTTAAGCTCCGTTCCATGCTCAATGGCATCCTGAAGCTGCTTGTAATAATTCCTCTGGCGGAGAAAATCGACCGCTAGACCAACAAGCAGCAGAAAAAAAGCCAGCTCGGCGTAGTAATATACAAGCCCCGCATCCGCTCTTCCCTCATAACGCAGCTTGTCCAGAAAGAACATCGCGCAAGCCATAGCGGAACCTGCTATATAAGTCGCGATTATATATTTGCGGTCCCAGAGGTAAGAACGAATCATGCTTTGGCCTCCCGCAGCGCATCGGCATTCAGCCGGTAGCCTTGCCCGCGGACCGTCTCAATCGCCTTTTCTATTCCGATTTCCTCCAGCTTCTTGCGCAGACGGGTAACGTTAACCGTTAACGTATTGTCGTCTACAAACTGCACATCATCCCATAAGGCTTCCAGCAGCTGTTCCCTTGCCACAATCTCGTCCGGACGCTTCAGGAAGGCTTCGGCAAGCAGCCGCTCGTTCTTGGTCAGCTCCGTCCTCTCCCCCTGCCATTCCAGCTCATTGCGGCTAAGGTTGAGCCTCAAGCTGTACAGCTCAAGCTCGGCCGAAGCAGCTGAGGCGGCCGAAGCCGCCGCATATTCCCCGTATGCCCGCCGCAAAGCGCCCTTCACCTTCGCAAGCAGAAGATCCAGGTGGATCGGCTTGGGCAAATAATCGTCTCCGCCGTTTTCAATGGCCATGACCTGATCCATCTCCCCTTCGCGGGCGGAAATGAACAGAATCGGGACGTTGGATCTTGTCCGTATTTGCCGGCACCAGTAAAAGCCGTCGAAATAAGGCAGATTGATATCGAGCAGGACTAGATGCGGCTCATAAGCCGCAAACTCTCCCAGCAGATCCTTGAAATGAACGGCCCTTTGCGCCTCAAACCCGTATTTCTCCATCGTAGATTTCAGAATAGCTCCTATTTTGTCATCGTCCTCGATGATAAATATCCGGTACATGCTGATCTTCCTCCTCCTGCTAAAAAGCATCCTTATTAATGGATACTTCTGTAAAACCAACCCATGTCATTTTAGGATAGCAATTTCGACATTTTCAATCAACCTAGGTCTTTCTTCACAAAATCATTACAATTTCTAAATAATGGGATAATAATTCGCTGTTAGACTAGCTTTGAAATCGAAATAGTTCCGACGCGGCTTGACGGGGGGATAAATCAAGGCCTTTCATACATACCGGCGCAGGGCCATCGGACCTAGCAATTATTCGAAAATAAGAAAGGTGACGAACCACACATGAAAAAAGCAGTAGTCATTTCCGTGCTCGCAACAGCAATTGGAGCAGCAGCTGTTACACCAGTAATGGCACAATCGGCCGTACAATCGGCACAAGCGGTTCAAATCGGTTCACTGACAGTTTCCATCAACGGCCAACCTGCCGCTATCCGCACGATTGACGCACAAGGTGTTACGCTCGCTTCCGTTCGCGACCTGGCGAAAGCTCTCGAAGCTTCCCTGAATGTAGCAGGCAGCACTATCACCGTTCAATTGAATCACAACGTCGTTCAACTGAACGATGCGGTGACCGTGAGCGGTACGGCTTTTGTTGAGCCGGTAAGCTTCCTTACCAAGCTTGGTGTTGGCTACTCGAACGGCAATATCACCTCGGTCAAGTTCCTTGAGAATGCAGAACAAGTTACTTGGGTGAATGCTTCCAAGCTGATCGTATCGAAATCTATCGATACTGGCCGCGAAGATTATCTGGTTGATGCTGCGACAGGCAAAAATGAACTGCTGCTTACTTCTTCCGACACATCCGAGCTGATCGTGTCCCCGGATGGTTCGAAAGCCGCTTATTCCGAAGCTGACGGCACTGTTAACGTCATTGACCTTAGCACAAAGCAATCCACAAAAGTAAGCACTGACACATCGATCAAGAACGAAATGGTATTCTCCGCTGACGGCAGCTCGATCTTCTTCTTCCAAGGGGACAAGAACACCGTTATCGCCAAGCTCAGCCTTGCTGACGGCGCCGTAACAACCGTGCTTGAAGACAAAGTCGACTACAAAGCAAATCTTGCGGTATCCGCCGACGGCAAAAAAGTGGCTTATTTCCAAATTAAGCAGCCGGTTGTTAAAAACGATGCGACGGATGTAAGCAAGGACGATGTCACTATCGACCCGACAGGCACGGAAACGCAAGCTTTCTTCTATGACTCGGCAAAAGCCGATAACAAACCGGTTCAATTGACGAAAGACGCAACCGACAAGGCGTTCCTGGAACTGTCCGCTGACGGTTCGAAAGTTTACTACGTAAGCATTGGCGAAGATTCCGTAGGCAGCATTGCTTCGGTTGATACGGCTTCTCTTGCCGCAGCAAGCGTCTACAACGCTGAAGACGTATTCCAATTGAACCAAGCTGACGGCAAGCTGATCGTGCTCACGGCAAAAGGCGATGCAAACAGCATCAGCGCTATTGATCCGGCAACAGGCACCGCAAGCAAGCTGTACGGCGTATCGGATGCAGTATCCGAGCTGATCGTATCCGGCAAAGGCGATATCGCGGCCATCAGCAACGGCCAGTTGGCAGTACCGGTTAACGGCAAATTCACAACCATCACACGCTAATCAACAATTCATAAGCTCATGCTACACAATTCATATTTTAGGAGGAAATTAAAACAATGAAACTCAAATGGTTCAAAGTGGCTACAGTAGCCGCTCTTATCGCAACAATCGGACTTGGCTCCGTCCAAGCCCCTACTAAAACAGAGGCAGCCAGCAAGCTGTCCGGCAAAATCGTGATTAACGGTTCTTCTGCCCTTCTCCCGCTTACTCTTCAAGCGGCTAACGAATTCAAAAAGCTGAACCCAAAAGTTAAAATCTCCGCATCGGGTGCTGGCTCCATTACAGGTCCTCAATCGGTACGCAAAGGTATCGCCGATATCGGCGCGGTTGACTGGGATGCTACCAAAAAAGTTCCGGGCTTCGAAGCCTTCACGGGTCAAGTCGCTAACAAAGTAGCGGTTACTCCGTTTGCTGCTGTAGTTAACAAGAACGTTACGGCTACGAACCTGACTACCAAACAGTTGCAAGACATCTTCTCCGGCAAAGTAACGAACTGGAAAGAAGTTGGCGGCAAAGATGCTGATATTATCGTCGTTAACCGTGCTTTTGGTTCCGGTACCCGCGTTAACTTCCAAGAAAAAGCGTTGAACGGCGCAGACTTCATGACAAAAGGCGCTAACTACAAAGAAGCTAAATCAAGCGGCGAAATGAAAACAGCGGTAGAAACTACTCCTAATGCGATCGGATACGTCGATTTCGCTTACATCACTACGAAAATGACTGCAGTAAGCATCAATGGCGTTGCTCCAACCGTAGACAACGTTATCAACGGCAAATATAAAGTTTGGGGCTACGGCTACTACATGACTAAAGGCCAGCCTACAGGCGTTGTTAAAGAATTCATTAAGTACATTCAAAGCGCGAAGTTCCAAAACGGATCGCTGAAAAAGCTTAAGTTCATCCCGCTTTCCGCAATGAAATAATCCAAGTTAAAAATAGGTAACGGCGGCCGTCTTTCGCGAAGCGACAGGCGGCTGCTTGCTACCGAAGGAGCCGATCATTAAATATGTTAGATACCTCATCCACTGCGGGCCAGATTGATCTGGGCGGCAGTCTTTTGACGGGAAACGGCAAGCCGTTTGACCGCAGGAAACGCCTTTTTGTCATGAATCGCTTGTTCCGTTATGCTTGCATCGCCTGCGCTGCATTTGTGTGTCTCATTCTTTTCCTTATTCTGGGGCTTATGTTCCGCACGGGCGTGCTGACCTTTGGCGATGTTTCCTTCTCCGAATTTTTCCTGTCCAAGGAATGGAGCCCGGAAAACGAGCAATACGGCGGACTGTTATTCATTTTCGGCACGTTTGCCCTCACGATTATAACGTTGGTTATTTCCGTCCCGCTCTCGCTTCTGGTTGCCGTGTTTCTGTCGACGTTCATTCCGCCATGGCTGAAAAACATGCTGCGCCCGGTCATGGACCTGCTGGTCGGCATTCCGTCAGTCGTTTACGGCTATCTGGGCCTTACTGTCCTGATTCCTCTCATTCGGAACGTTACCGGTACGGGTATGGGTGACGGCCTTCTTGCTGCTTCTCTCGTGCTGACCATCATGGTCCTGCCGACCATCAGCCGGATCAGCGATGACTCGATCACGGCCGTACCTAAGAAATTCAGCGACGCGTCCTATGCCCTTGGCGCGACCCGTTTCCAGACCGTAGTGAAGGTACTTATTCCTTCCGCCCGCAGCGGCATTATGTATGCCGTTATTCTTGGCATGGCCCGTGCTATCGGCGAAACGATGGCGGTTGTTATGGTTATCGGCAACACCCCGCAAATCGCGGACAGCCTGCTTAAGCCTACCTCGGTATTAACGAGCAACATCGTTATGCAGATCGCTAACGTTCCTTTTGACTCCACATGGAACTATGCGCTGTACTTGATGGGCTTCCTGCTGCTTGCCATCTCGCTTCTGATGATCGTGGGCGTACGCTGGCTGCAACGGAGAGGAGTGCAACAACAATGAGCAACGTGACGACTACAGCAAATCCAAGCAATCCTTTCAGCGGCAAAAGAGGAATCAACAGCCTGAATAACCGGCTTTTTACGATTCTCGTATGGACGGTTGGCATCGCAATCGTTCTCTTTATTCTCGGACTTCTGTTCCTCATTCTGAAGGACGGTTTGCCTAAGCTCTCCTGGAACTTCCTGTTTGGCCTGCCTAGCGAAATCGAAGAAGGCGGCGGCATTGGTCCTGCCCTTCTGAACTCCTTCTATATCCTGTTCCTGTCGCTCGTGATCGCTATTCCGCTCGGCATGGCGGCAGGCATTTATCTCGCCGAATTTGCGCCGGACAATAAACTAATCTCGTTTGTGCGGATTTGCGTGGAAGCCCTCGCTTCCGTCCCTTCGATTATCTTTGGCCTGTTTGGCATTGCATTGTTCGTAGAGTTCTTCGAGCTTGGCCTAACGATTCTCGGCGGTGCTGTCAGCCTGGCTTTCCTGAACCTGCCCGTTCTGACCCGCGTGACGGAAGAATCGATCCGCGCCGTGCCGAAGGAGCTGAAGAATGCTTCCTTTGCGCTCGGGGCTACACATTTACAGACGATCATGCGCGTCCTGATCCCTGCAGCCATGAACGGAATTATTACGGGGATCTGTCTTGTGGCCGGCCGCGCCTTTGGCGAAAGCGCCGTTATTATTCTGACTGCCGGCGTTACGACCTCCGGCGAAATGTGGGATTTCAGCCTCTTCTCGCCGGGCGAGACGCTTGCCGTGCACCTGTGGTACGTTCAGTCCGAAGCTATCGTGCCGGACGCCCAGGAGATCGCTCAGAAGTCGGCGGCGGTCCTCGTGTTCTTCGTTCTGCTCATCAACCTGGTGTTCCGTATCCCTCTTTGGATGAATTCTCGACGGATGACGAGGTAGCGCTGATAGTCGGTTGGTGGCCACTACGAAAGTGAATGCTCTTTCGGCCGCTGTTGGCGGGCTAAAAGCTTTCTGAAAGAAAGCTACTTCGGAAGCATAATCTCCGCTCCTCAAGAGCATTCACTTCCTCCGTTCCGCTGCCGACTTCTTTATTAATACCAAAACCGGCGTCCACTATATGGGACGCCGGTTAGATTTATTTAGAGACAGGTTGTATTTGCAACCTGTCTCATTAGGTCAACAAAAGGATGGCTGCGCCAGCCTTTTGCGAATGCATTTTTTTGGCTTCGCCGTACAGGCGGAGCAAAAGAATGTTCTGGAGAAACGGAGTGCTCGCTTTTGTTCACGGAATCGTACCTTGTACGATAAATTCATAGATTCCGGGAACAATGGCGATTGGTACTTTTGCGCAGCCTGCCCCGGCCGCCAATAAAAATGGCTGAGCACAGACTGCTCAGCCATCCCAATATTAACAGTCGCTATCCGGCTTGCCAGCCGCCGCAGCGGTACGGAAGCTCGAACCGCATCCGCATGTAGCCGTCGCGTTCGGGTTCTCGATCGTAAAGCCGCCGCCCATAGCCGAATCTTTCCAATCAATGATGAGACCAAATAAGTATTTCAAGCTGTCGTCGTCAACAACCACTTTCAGGTCCGCGACTTCCATCGACTTGTCGTTCTCCTTCTCTTCGTCATCGAAGCCCATGCCGTAGGAGAAGCCTGTGCAGCCGCCTTCCTTGACGCCAATGCGCAGGAACAGCCCGGGAGTTCCTTCCTCCTCGAGCATTTCTTTTATTTTACCAGACGCAGTTTCACTAATCGTGATCATGCCTCATCCCTCCTCTATGATAAATAAATTAAAGTGTATCGTTATAGTTACAGTATACTCCTCTTCCTCCCCCACCTCAAGAGATGAGTGCCTGCCAACTGGAACGAGTTGCAGACTTTAGGTGTTGCCGCCTTTTACATACGGGTTTATAATAATGGAAGCTTTCTTAAACGGATTTGCAAGTTATTTTTTTCACAAAGGCATCGCCATAGTTTATTCCACTCGTCACAAGAACGATAAATGATAGCATGCCGCAGCACGGATCACAGAACTTACTTTTGAGAAAAAGGAGGTTGCCAATGATGAACATCGCCATTCCATCTGATAATAAGCAAATGCAGTCGATCATCGACAAAGTCCGTAACGGAGAACGCCTTTCGCTTGAAGACGGTGTATTCCTGTATCAATCGGATGATCTGCTTACGATTGGGCAACTAGCTAATGAAGTCAATCTTCGCAAGAACGGTAAGAAAGTTTATTTTATCGAGAACATGAGCTTGTACTTTACGAACGTCTGCGAAGCACACTGCGCATTCTGTAACTTCCGTAAAGACGAAGGCGCTCCGGGCGCTTACACGCTGTCTGGCCAAGAAATGATCGAGTATGTTGAACAGCACTTCCACCCCGGTGTACGAGAATTTCATATTGTAGGCGGGCATAACCCACATGTTCCGTTCCAATATTACGTCGATTCCCTGAAGGCATTAAACGAGCGCTTCCCCGAAGTCACGCTTAAAGCCTACACCGCTGCGGAAATCGACTTTTTCTCGCGTATTAGCGGACTGAGCTACAAGGAAGTATTGGAAGAGCTGATGAAAGCCGGTCTCAAGTCGCTTACAGGCGGCGGCGCAGAAATATTATCCGATCATTACCGTAAAAAAATGCGCGTGGAGAAAGCGGACGTCAGCCAATATTTAGACGTTCACCGCACCGCTCACAACCTTGGCTTGCGTACGCACACAACCATGCTGTACGGCTCGATTGAAACCCATGAAGACCGTATCCGTCACTTGATGCAAATCCGCGAGCTGCAGGATGAAACAAACGGCTTCCTCGTCTTTATTCCGTTGTCGATGCAGCCAATCAATCCAAAAGCCGGCATCCGTCGCCGCAACTCGGCGTACGAGGATTTGAAGACGATCGCGATCAGCCGTCTCATGCTGGACAATATCCAGCATATTAAAGCTTATTTCATTAACATCGGCACTCAGCTGACGCAGGTTGCCCTGACAATGGGCGCATCTGACGCTCATGGCACGATTGTAAAAGAAAGAATCAGCCACTCGGCGGGCGCTCTAACGCCGGAAGGCATCACGCGCGAGGACCTCTTATGGCTCATTAAAGGAGCCGGACGTATCCCAGTGGAGAGAGATACGTTCTATAACGAAATCAAAGTATATGAGTAATCACGCGGTTAGACGCGCATATTAGGCACACAACAAGTCATACATCATTTTGGAGTTGGGTAGGGAATCATATGAGAAAATTTGTGATTTTAGGCGGCGGTTACGGCGGGCAGGCTATCGCTGCAGATGTCATCGAGAAGCAGCTGCCAATCGACGTAGAGGTCGTTCTCGTTGACCGCATGCCTTATCAAGGCCTTAAAACAGAGTATTACGCACTTGCCGCCGGAACGGTTTCAGATCTCGAAATCCGCGTGAAGTTCCCGCAGGATCCGCGTTTAACGAATCGTTACGGAGAAGTCGTCGATATCGATCTCGACAAGAAGCTGGTTTATCTGGAAGGTCAGGATCCAATCGATTACGAATGGCTTGTCGTAGGTCTTGGCTGTACCGACAATTATCACGGCATCGAAGGCGCAGAGGAGTTCTCGACAAGTATTCAGACGCTCTCCAACGCGCGTAAAACGTATCAGCTCCTGAACGACGTGAAGCCTTACGGCCAAGTGTCGATCATCGGCGGCGGTCTTAGCGGCGTAGAAGTTGCCGCCGAGCTGCGCGAAGCCCGTTCCGACCTGAACATCCGCATCATTGACCGCGGACCAAGCGTTATGTCGGCATTCCCCGGATCGCTGCAGAAGTTCGTGGCTTCCTGGTTCAGAGAGCATAATGTTGAGATGCTAAGCCATATTTCCTTATGCCGTCTGGAGCAAGGCGCATTGCATGATTCGAATACGAATCAAACGATCCTGACTGACGTGACGGTATGGACGGCCGGCATTCAACCCGTTGAGATTGTTCAGCGCATGAATCTGCCGAAGGACAAACAAGGCCGGCTTATTGTCAATGAATACCATCAATTGCCGGACTATAACGATGTCTTTATTTGCGGTGACTGCGCATCCCTGCCTTTCTCGCCGAGCGGTCAAGCGGCCGGCGCGCAGGGCAAGCAAATTGCTGAGGTTATTCATGCCATTTGGAACAACAAAACGCCTAAGCTTGGCAAACTCAAGCTGAAAGGCGTAATGGGTTCCCTTGGCAAGAAAAGCGGCTTCGGCCTCATGGGCAGCACGCCGATGATGGGGAAAATTCCGCGTTTGATCAAAAGCGGTATTCTCTGGAAATCGAAACGCCACTTCGGTTAATTTACAATATCGATAAGCGGAAATGATAGATTATGGCTTTATGCTGATGGCTTCCCGGATACGGTGCTTCAAATCCTCGGCGGAATCGGCAGCGATAATGCTGCCGTCAACTAAGGCGAAAGGCTTCAAATAGCATTCGCCGCAGTTGCCGAGACAGCCGTATTCGATTACCTTCAGCTGTTCATCCTGCTCGAGCTGCTTCATGATTAGTTCGGTTCCGTGATGCATGTTTCCGTTGCAGAACTCGATTAGCGGTTTTGACAATTTTATGATCACCTGGCCTTAACGGTTGATATCCATTTTCAATTGCTGCACTTTGTACTATAATAGGGGAGAAAGGAGATGATTGCAATGAGTCAAGCACAAGATACAATGTACGATGAAGTACTGGACGTACTGGATAAATTGCGTCCGTTCCTGCAACGCGACGGCGGTGACGTAGAACTGGTGGACGTAGAGGACGGTATCGTTAAGCTTCGTCTGATGGGTGCATGCGGAAGCTGCCCGAGTTCCACGATCACACTGAAAGCCGGTATCGAGCGCGCGCTGCTCGAAGAGGTTGAAGGCGTACAGGAAGTTGTTCAGGTATTTTAATTGAATAAAGAGTCTTGCCCGCATATCGCAGGCAAGACTCTTTTTTTGTACTCTTATAATCCGATAATATTCGAACGAATGGCATCAAAGCCGCCGGTCACGTTAATAATGCTGCCGGTCAAATAATCCGATCTCGACTGGCATAGGAAGCCGATTACCCTTGCGATGTCTTCGCCGGTTCCCGGTCTGCCGACCGGCGATTCGATATCTCTCTCGCAAGCCGCCTCTTCGATCGTCCGCTCCTTATTCTGGCCGCGGATATCGCCCGGCGCTATCATGTTCACGGTAATGCCGTTAGGCGCCTCTTCGACTGCCAGAGACTTCGTGAAGGAGACAAGACCCGTCTTGGCCGCTGCATACACGGCCCTGTGCGGCCACGCCCTCGCTTCATCCGCATGGCCGAAGCCAAGATGGATGATACGTCCCCAGCCTCTCTCGCGCATGCCCGGAAGCACCTTGTGATCAAGGAGCATAACGCCAAGCAGATTTCCGTTAAGCAGCTGAATAATGGCTTCTTCGCTGTACTCGGCGAACAAACGCCTCTCCCGAATAAACGGACCCGCGTTGTTCACCAGAATATCAATGCTCCCGTTCCAGGCCTCCGCTTCCGCGGCCAGCCTCGCAACACCCGCGGGAACGGATATATCGCCTTGTATGGCGGTTGCTCTAACACCCAGTTGTTCGATCTCACGCTGAAGCTCCAGCGCCTCCTGCCTGCTTCCCAAGTAGTTTAACACGATGCTGCAGCCAAGACTTGCGAGCTGCAATGCAGTCCGTTTGCCAAGCCCTTTGGCGCTTCCGGTTACAAGCGCCGTTCTGCCCATCAGCTCCACGAGCATTCCTCCTCGCGATTTAAGCCTACCTGGTTCGTATTAGTCTGCAAGCATAGTCAAAGGTAAGGCGTAATGATCCTGTCACCATTTGCAAGCCATGCTGGAGATCCTCCGATTGTGCTTGAATATTCTCAAGCAGAACTTCCTGTCCGTACATCGTATGAGCTTGAGCAAGATCATCCTGCATTTCCGAATTCATGTAATGGATCTCGGTATTCCGGCGCTTCCGCAGCCGGCCCATCGGCTCCTTGAGGCTTTCCTTGATGTCGTTCAGCTTCCAGGTCAAATCCGGATGCGCCTTCTTGTCGCGCATATTGCGCAGTACCGTGAAGTATGAAAAATGCGGTTTGATCCGCTCCGTCTTCATATCAAGCATGTCATTAAGCAAAATGCTCATCTTATCCAGCAGGGCAAAAATCCGGATAAACGCATTTTTGTCAAAATACACGTACCGTTGATACATCAGCTTCTCTTCCTCTGACATCTGGCTCACGGAAGGGGCTTTGATCTTCTCCTTGAAACGGCGCGCAGCGTAGCAGCTCTGCTCGATTTCGTTCAGGGAAGCAAGCAGACCCTTCGTCCACACTTCATACGTACGAAGCTTATGGTCCGCATCCTTGCCCTCTTCAATCTTCTTATGCAGAATGGCCACGAACTGATTCATCAGCTGCATCGCTTCCGCAAGACGTCCCTCCGGCTCCCGTTCCGGTTCATCAAATAGAAAACGCAGCATCGATCATTACCGCCTCTCTTGCCACTCAAGTAATTAGAAGTACTCTTTCCATCTACGGTCAACAAGCTCGGTAATATCCTCACGCGGGAACAGCTCCGCCGGATAACCTGGCTTCATTCTTGCATCAATAACAATTGGAAGCTTGTAGCCAAAATGATGGCGGCGGATTTCCGCATTCGCGTATATATCGTCCGCCGGGTTAAACCGGGTAAATACCGTCCATAAGAACGATGTTTGTCCGTGCGCAATGTCAGCATCGTCTACAAGCACGACCATCGGCCATTCCGTACCGCGCTCCGACAGCCGTCCGAGCAGACGCTCCGCAAGCTGCGGCTCTGCTTCATAGGATGCGCCGGATACAACCAGACATCCGCGGCAGTATACCTGCGCGTTGCTGATCTCCTCGATCACGCCTTCATTATAGCTTGTCGGCAGCTCTCTGACCGGTTCGCCTACACCCAGCATGACCGCCTTGCTGCCATGATTAAATTTGCCGCTTGTATAGTCGAGCGTGTCATGGGACGTTTCGTCGAATACGAACAGATCCGTCTGCGGCTGGAACCGCTCAAGAACCGTCTCAAGCAGCACATCAAATCTTGACAGGTCAATCGGCTGATCCGTCAGCATGAGGAATTTAGTCAAGGTAAGCTGGCCCTGTCCGAGAATACTGAAAGCCGTCGATAATGCCTCGCGCGAATAGGATTCCCTTACAACCGCAGCCGCAAGCGCGTGGACGCCTGCTTCCGCGTAAGCCCACAGCTCATTCACGCCCGGCATAACCATCGGGAAGGCCGGCGCCAGAAGACGCTGCAAATACTCGCCCAGATAGTAATCCTCCTGACGAGGCTTGCCTACAATCGTCGCCGGATAAATCGCATCCTTGCGGTGCCATACATGATTGACATTAAACACGGGGAAATCATGAACAAGCGAATAGTAGCCGAAGTGATCGCCAAACGGTCCCTCCGGACGGCGGATATGCGGCGGCACTTGACCGCTGATTACAAATTCGGCTTCCGCCGGAATCCGGTGCTTGCTATGCGGGTCGGATACGACCGGCAGCTTGCCGCCCAAAATAAGCGAAGCCATTAGCAGCTCCGGCAGATGCTCGGGGAGCGGCGCGATTGCCGAAGCGATCAGAGCTGGCGGTCCGCCAAGGAAAACGGATACCGGCAACGCTTCGTTCCGCTGCTCGGCCTCATGGTAGTGGAAGCCGCCGCCTTTATGTATTTGCCAATGCATGCCCGTCGTTGAATCATCAAAGATTTGCATGCGGTACATCCCTAGGTTATGCGCCTTGCGGGATTTTAAGCTCTCCGTATAGACAAGAGGCAGCGTAATAAACGGTCCGCCATCCTCCTGCCAGCTAGTTACCCGCGGGAGTCCGGCAAGCGGATTCTGGCGCTTTAATACTTGAAGAATCGGCGCGGTGCCGCTTGGCACTTCCTTCATGCCTACCTTCAGCATGTCCCAGATCAGCTTCTTCTCGCCCCATAATGCTTTTGGCGTTGGAGGCATAATTCGGTCCGCAGCGCCTACGATTTGTTTCATGATCTCTTCCGGACGCGGTCCAAAAGCCAGATCAACACGGCGGCTTGTCCCGAACATATTCGTCAGAACGGGAAAAGGACTGCCCTTCACATTCGTGAAAAGCAGTGCCGGTCCTTCCTCTTCGATGACGCGGCGGTGGATTTCCGCCAGCTCCAGATTGGGATCTACTGGTACGTCAATGACCAGCAGGTCCTTCTCTCTTTTTAATACCTCTACAAATTCACGCAGGTTTTGAAAACTCAAGCCTTTTCCCGTCCTTCCCGCAGCCGCCAGGAACGTATCAGCATATCACATAATATTCCAAACAAGGCCGTTATAATTAAATTATGAAGCAAGTTCGTAAACAGGAACCAGTCTTCGTTGCCGATTGTCTTAGTCAGCAACGCGCCGCTCAGGATTTGAGCGATAACAAGAACAAGCGACCAGCCGGCAGCTTTCGTAAGCCCTTCGCCTTTGCCGCTGATTCTGCGGACATGGACGTACAATCCGATGAGAGCAAGACCAAAAATAAGTGCCCCTACGCGATGAATAAAGACGGCTGCCGTTGCTCCCTGAAGCTCTGGCACAACTTCGCCGTTACATAGCGGCCAGCCCAGGCAGCCGCCAGCCGATTCGGTGTGGCGGATAAACGCGCCAAGATAAACCACGATATAACAGAAAACAGATACGGCCAGCATGCGAGGAAAAATAGCTCGCGGCACCGTAAATTCCGCCGGCTTGCCGTTCTTCACGCGATAAGACCAAACGACAAGAAGCAAAGTAAATGCAAATGCAATTAAGGAAATACCAAAATGAATAGCCATTACTGCGTCAGACTGATACCACACGACAGCTGCAGCGCCCATCAGAGCTTGAATAATCGTGAAGAGCAGAGCACCGCTCGCATAGATAAGCGGCTCTTTGTAATCCGCATTGTTTTTTCGGAACAGCAGGTATATAGCGACAAAGGCTGCCACAACAAGCATACCTTCAAAGCCGGTAATCAGGCGATGAGAAAATTCGATCGCTGTTTCCATTGTATACGCAGGAATAAATTCACCGTTGCAAAGCGGCCAATCATCACCGCATCCGCGTCCGGATCCGGTATTGGTAACAAGTGCTCCGGCAAGCAGAACAAGTAGCATTCCGATGCACGATGCGAGAGCAAGCGCGCGAAAACGGCCGGTAACCATAATAAAATCACCTTTTTTCGGGTTTTGTTGTCACCTCATTATAGCGATTAAGGGGGCCAAAAGCCATGTTGAAAATGTGACACTTCCTAGGGTGTGACAGTTCCGTGGCAATGATGCGCGCAAGTCGAAACGGCCTTGTTCGCATCCTTTTTTTAATCTGAGCGCTCAATAAAAAGTGCGGCTTTAGGATCATCTCCTTAAGCCGCACTTTTTATTTTATTTACTCCTGCGGAAGTGCTTCTGCAACCTGTATCGCACGCTCCAGGAACTGTTCGATTTCGTCCCGCGTCTTGCGAAGCTTGTTGACGAACCGGATCAATTCCTTGCTGTTGCGGAAGGCAATAAAGCTTGGAATGCCAAGGATGTTCAGCTCGGAGCACAGATCGGGCAGCTCGTCGCGGTCGATCTCGTAGAACGAAATCTTGCCGCTGTACTGCTGCTCGACATCCGGCATAAACGGATCGATAAAATGGCAGTCCGGGCACCAGGTTGTTTTGAATACTACTACCGCAATCCCATCGCCTTGAACGGCTTTCCGGAAGGCAGCATCTGTTGTAAGCTTGTTCATCGTTGTTATCCTCCCTGCTGTATAGAACGATTAGTGTACTTCGCGCTCGATAACAAAGGTATCGCTGCCCCAGCTGTCATCCCAGTGAACCTTCGCTCCAAGCGCATTTGCAAAGTTACGCCCTGCCACATACAATGTGCCGTCAACGGCTTTCGCCACAAATGACCAAGTTGCTGGTTTGCCGTTCACCGTTACGCGGTCGGAGCCTTCCTTCAGAACGATTGTTGTATTCGTCGCTTCATCATAGACTGTTACATTTTTCGTCTTTTTATCATACTTAACCGTCGCCCCAAGCTGCTCGGCTACTTTGCGAAGCGGAATAATCGTAACGTATTTAGGTGTCACGATAGCCGGATAAAGTCGCGATTCCACGGAAAGCTCGACTGTTTGCTGACCGATTTGCAGCTGGTCAAGCAAAGCGTAAGCATCCGATTGCTTATCGAACATGCGAAGGAATTGGTAACCTTGCATGGTATCCAGCTGATCCAGACGAATAGCCTTTTCAGGGACGACAGGAGCATCGGCCTCTACTTTGCCGTTTACGTTCCACATCTCGCTCTCGATATGCAGCGAAAGACCGTCAAGCGGGAACAAAGCTTGCTCGCTAGGCTTAAGCGTAACGTCGATCGCCTGTTTGCGGATATCCATCTTGCTGTCTACGTAAAGCTCTGCTTTAATCGAAGAATCGTCATTGAAGATCTGCTTCAGTTCTTCGCCGCTCTCTTCTTCCATCGCTTTCAGCTCTTCCTGAAGGGATACGAACAGCTCCTCAAGCTCATCCGTCATTTCCGCAATCATGTCTTCGGTCGTTGGCATATCCAGTCCGGATTGCTCGAACGGATTCACGCCAATGTCTTCCCACAGCTCCGGATGGCTGTTCATGATCGTAACGATCTGCTTCACGAACGTTTCAAGTCCTTCACGGTCGTTTGCGAGAACGTCAACATACTTCTTCACCCACGACCAAATCTCGGTACCGCTCAGTTCGGCCTTCACATGGAACAGCGAGGTGTTTACCCCGTTAATCGGTTCTTGTACCGCGTTAACCGAAATTTTATCCGGGTTCGGCAGATTGTCGATGAAATAAGACGTCGCGCTGTCCGTGATCTCTTTGCCAATCGCCGTTAACGCATCCTCATCCGAGCTTGCATCGGCATCCTCAAGACTGCCGGTGCCCAGCATGGAGCCAATACCCGAGCCGGATACGTCCAGCACGATCGGAAGCTTCGCGCCTTCTACCTCGATAACCGCCGTTGTATCCGCCTGCTTGATCGAGAAGCCGATGCTGACCGAATCTCCCAGGAGCAGCTTGCCGGCAAACGAAGAATGGGTAGCATCCTGTACCTTCACGTTGTCTAACTGAATCTTCATATTCGAGAACAATTTCATAAGAGCAATTTCTTCTTCGGGCATTCCCTCATAGGCTTCTTCATTCATGAGAAGCTTCAGCTCTACCGATTGCTTGCTCTCTGCGGAAGTCACTTTAAGTGTATTTTTTAACACGGTGTTAAAATCTACGCCCTGGATCGCCTGACAGCCTGCCACAATTACCAGCGCAAGCGACAAAATCAGAATGATCCCTCTTTTGAATCTCTTCATACTCTTCAATTTACAATTCTCCCTTCACTGCCAGTAATAGATAGATTAATAGACCTAGAATCCTATCTATTGTACCTGAGGTTCAGGGGGGTTGTAAATGTATGGAAATTAAAGATTTTATATGCTAATTCTGCGTCCGCGTACGGCCCAGCAGCTTCAGAAGCAGGACGAACAGCTTGCGCAGCGGCCCCGGGAAGGACTTCGCGTCCTCCATCGTAACCACTCGTAACAGAACAAGCAGGAGCAGATACAAAGCTCCAATCACGGCTCCTGCCGCGGCTGCCGATACCAGATACGTCAGCTTGTCCGGCCAGCTGTCCGTCAGATGGCGAATCCCAACTTCTGTTCCCCAGCCAGCCGCAACGGATACAACAATCGTTACGATATAGGAAGGCCAGCGGCTGCCAAGCACCGTAAACTTCACTTCTCTTCGAATGGCCTCCAGATTCATCCATGTCATGATGACAAAGCAGACACTGGTCGCCATAATGACGCCATATACGCCGTAGATCGGCGCAAGGGCGTAGCTGCACAGGATTTTCAGCCCGATTCCGACAAATGTGTTCATCATCGGAATGCGCGCTTTGCCTAATCCGAACAGAATCGAGTTGCTTGTCATCATCGTAATTTGGAAGATCGTCCCCGCCGTCAGCGCGGCAACGATACCGTAACCTCTTGGTCCCGTGAAGATCAGACCCGTTACCGAGTACGAAGCGGCGGCCAGAGTCAGTGCTGCAGGCACGCCCGTGAACAGGACAATACGCATGACCAGCGCCGTCTGGCGCTGTACTTCGCCCATGTTGCGCAAGGAGTAAGCCGATGAGATGACCGGAATAATCGAGGTGCTGAGCGCGATGGCGAGAATCGGCGGAATGCCCGCTACCGTCTGCGCCTTGAAGCTGAGATCTCTCAGTACCAGAAGCGCTTCATGATAGCCGTAATAGGTTTCCGTCAAACGGACGAATAAGGACGAATCAAACGTATAAATAATTTGAACGGTCATGGCTGTTATGACAATCGGGATGGACATGGTGAAAATTTCGCGGTAAATCGAGCGGAAAGGAATCTTCGCCGCCGCCTTGACCGCCTCAATATCCACCACCGGCCGTTCCGCCAGGTCTCCCCGGCGCAGCTTGCCTGCATAATAGAGCATAACGAGCAAGGCGCCAACGCCGCCAATAACGTTACCGAACGATGCAGCGGCCGCGCCCCATTTTTCGCCCCAGTCGATCGAAACAACATAATAAGCGAGCGCTACGCCTACGATAACGCGCAGAATTTGCTCCACGATCTGCGACATGCCGCCCGCCATCATGAACTGGCGTCCTTGGAAGTAGCCCCTCATCATCGCGATGAGCGGGAAAATAAGCAGCGTAGGCGCTACCGCGCGTATCGCCACCTCCGCACCAGGCGTCTTGGCAATATGAACGGCATAATACGGAGCCGCCGCGTATAGGGCAATCGTCAGGATCACGCCGGTAACAAGGCCGAACAACAACGCAGCCTGATAGACGCGCTTTGCTTCATGCTCGCGGCCCAGCGCGTAGCGTTCCGATACCATTTTGCTTATTGCGCTGGGCAGCCCGCCCGTTGCAACAACCAGCAGCGTCAGGTACACGTTGTTTGCCACCGCGAAATAAAGCCCGCCGTTTTCGGTCAGGATGTGGTCAAGCGGCACGCGTTGAAAAATCCCGAGGAACCGCGCAATAAGCGCGGCTGCCGCGAGAATCAACGTGCCTTTTATAAGAGAATCTTTTTTCATGTCGTCCTACTCTTTCTATTACGTATCCGTTTTAGGCGTTGCCTTTGATTGGCTCGAGCGGCTGATGGTTGCCGCGGACCGGCTTGCCTGCTTGCGATGGCGCCGCCCACTTCACGCCGTTGCGGATAATCTGCAGCACATGCTCGTGGTAATAAGTCGGGTGCGTCTCATGCCCGGGGCGGAAGTAGAATACTTTGCCTTGGCCGCGGAAGAAGGTGCAGCCGCTGCGGAATACTTCTCCGCCTTCGAACCAGCTGACGAATACAAGCTCATCCGGAGCCGGAATGTCGAAGTGCTCGCCGTACATTTCCTCATGATCAATCGTTACGTATTCCGGAATGCCTGCCGCAATCGGATGGGCCGGATTAACGGTCCAGATCCGTTCTTTCTCGCCCGCTTCGCGCCATTTCAGATCGCAGCCGGTACCCATCAGCTTTTTGAAAATTTTGGAGAAGTGACCGGAGTGCAGCACAATAAGGCCCATGCCGTCCATAACCCGCTGATGAACCCGTTCCACGATAGCGTCGTCTACGCGGTCATGACCCATATGTCCCCACCAGATCAATACGTCGGTATTGTTCAGCTTTTCCTCGGTCAGGCCATGCTCAGGCTCTTCCAGGGTTGCGGTTTGAACCTCGATCTCCTCGGAACGGATCCCTTGGGCAAGCGCGTTATGTATGCCGTCAGGATAAATGCTTCTTACTTCTTCATGCTCTTTCTCATGCAAAAACTCATTCCATACGGTTACCTTTACCATTTCCTGTTCATCTCCCTAGTTGGACATTAGCCAAATAATAAATAACACGATCATTGCTGCTTGTAAAATGATTTTGACAACGACGCTGGTTAACAAGCCAACCAGCGAGCCGATGCCGACCTTAAACGATTTCTCAATATTGGAGCCAACCGCCAGCTCGCCAATCACAGCCCCGGCAAACGGACCAATAATAAGACCAAAGGCGGGAATGACGAAGGGACCAAGTATAAGTCCGATCGTACTGCCTATAATGGACGCCTTGGAGCCCCCGAACCGATGAACGCCCCAAGCGCTGACCGCATGGTCGGCTATGACCAGAACGATCAGAATCAAGGTCTGTACCGTCCAGAATACCCAGCCAAACGGCTCAAACGAGAAGAAGAAGCCGTATACGAAGAAAGCGCCGTATATGGCAAATACTCCCGGCAGAATCGGCCAGATCGCTCCGGCCATCCCGACAACAAATAAGATTACGACCAGCGACCAGCCTAAAATATCCACTTAGGCATCAACCTTTCAATACATATTGTTTGATGATTTCGGCGACGCCGTTCTCGTTGTTGGAGAGCGTCACCACATCGGCCGCATCCTTTACCGCCTGCTGCGCATTGCCCATTGCTACCCCAAGTCCCGCTTCACGGATAGCGGCAATATCGTTCAAGCTGTCTCCCGCAGCGATCACCTGCGACATCTCGATGCCAAGCATCGTGCATAACTCACGGATTGCGCTGGCTTTCGTGATGCCTTTGGCATTCAGCTCCAGGTTCTGCGGGGAAGAATTCGTAATCTCCAGCGCGTCCCATTCCGTTACTTCATCCAGGATGCGGCCCCGAACAGCATCGTCTTCCGTGTAGTAACCGAACTTCAGCCAATGATGGTCTTCGTACGTCGTCGACGGATCAATCCATTTCTCCAGATTGTAAATCCCGTTCGTCGAATAGGCCCAAAACCAGGTTCCCTCATGCTTCAGCGCCAGCTCATGCAGCTGCTTGATGTAGACCGAGCTAAGCAATGTGCGTTTGTGAAGCACATGAGGCTTTTGCCAGATCTCGCTGCCGTTGACCGTAATCATCGGCGTCTCCAGCTTCAGTTGTTCCGCAAAAGGAAGCGCTCCGCGGAAGCCCCTGCCCGTTGAGAAGCTGACGGTAATGCCGGCATCAAGCGCCCGCTGGATCCATTCTGCGTTCTCTTTGCTGATCTCGCTTTGCTCGTTCAGCAAAGTGCCATCCATGTCCAGTGCTACTAATTTGTAATTCCCCATGAGTGAATCCTCCTGCCTAGTTTCTACTATGCAATATTTTAGCACAGATTAGGGAGATTCCAAATGAAGCAGTTTTAAAAACCGCCTAATGTACTAAACGTTGGGACGATCGGGAAGGGTTCAATTCATATTGCAAGCTAGTCCAAACGCAAAAAATGCCCCGCCCCTTGTTATAAGGAGCGGGGCTTTGCAGCTTAAGCCGCAAGCTTACGAAGGCGAAGCTTCTTCGCAACGATGCCGTGAGACGGCGAGAACAGGAAGGCCAACGCGAACAGCACCGCTGCCGCGCATACGATACAGCCTGCGATCGAGGCATCCAGCATAACGGCAGCGCCGTATCCGCCAAAGACGCTCAGAATGCCCACGCCAACGCTGAGCAGAATCATAACGCTCAAACGGTCGGTCAGCAGATAAGCGGTAGCTGCCGGAATGATCAGCATCCCTACGACCAGAATCGCTCCCACGCTTTCGAAGGAGCTTACGGTTGCCATCGATACCAAGCCCATCAGGAGGTAATGGAACAGCGCAACCGGAATACCGCAAGCGGCAGCAAGCGCGGGATCGAAGGAGCAAAGCTTGAACTGCTTATAGAACAAGGAGATCACCGTAACGATAATGATCAGAGTCACGCCTAGCAGCCATACCGCTTTTGGCCCCAGATCAACCCCGTTTACAATCCAGGTGTTCCAATGCACGTAAGCGATCTCGCCGTAAAGAATCGCATCCTGGTCCAAATGCACCTGTCTGGCAAACAAGCTGACCAACAGGACGCCTATCGCGAACAGGGCGGTAAATACGACCCCGATAGAAGCATCCGCCTGCACCCCTTTATTCTGAAACAGCTGAATGAGGAATACCGCGAACAACCCGCAGGCCATGGCAGCTACCATCATAAGAAGAGAATCGCGGGAGCCGCTGAGCAGAAACGCGATGACGATGCCCGGCATGACGGAATGGCTGATGGCGTCGCCGATCATGGCCATTTTGCGCAGAACAAGGAAGGTGCCGAGGATACCGCTGCAAGCCGCAACCAGCACCCCGGTCAACAAGATCCAGAAATCGCTCATAATGCCGCCTCCTTGTTAATCCGCTCATCCACAGAAGCCGTTGCCGCCTGCTCCTCGTAACCGAAGCCAAGCGTCCGCTTCATTCGCTGCTGCACCAGTCTGCGTACGATGATCCCGCGCTTTGTGCCAAACAAAAGGGAGACTCCAAACAGCGCCGTTGCCGCGAGCACGGTAAGCGGTCCTGTCGGCAGGCTGTCTCCGGTCGAGCTGACGATCGCACCCGTTGCGCCGCTAAGCGCTCCGAATATGCCGGATACGACAACCATCACGCCAAGCCGGTCCGTCCAGTACCGCGCGGAAACCGCCGGAGTAATGATCAGGGAAGCAACCAGGATTACCCCAACCGCCTGAATGCCCACAACAACCGCAACAACCATCAGGAGCATCAGCAGCTGCTCGAAAAAAGCAACCGGGTAACCGATCCCCTTGGCAAAGCCCGGGTCAAAGGATACCAGCTTAAACTGTTTAAATAGAAGATAGCAGACGCTCACCAGAATAAGACTGACGATTGACAGGGTAAGAACGTCGGAACCCACCATCGACGCCGCCTGCCCAAACAAAAATTTATCTAGTCCCGCTTGATTGCCGTACCCTCCATGCTGCACAAGGGTGAGCAGCACAATGCCAAGACCAAAAAAGGAGGATAATACGATACCCATTGCCGCATCATGCTTAATGCGCGAATGCCGCGTAATCCAGCCGATGCCAAAGGTTGCCGCCACGCCCGCAAGGCCAGCGCCAATCAGGAAGTACATAATGGACTTCGTACCGGTCAGCATAAAAGCGATGCATATGCCCGGCAATGCCGCGTGAGCAAGCGTATCGCCCATCAGGCTTTGCTTCCGCAAATAAGAGAAACAACCGATAATGCCGCTGCTAAGGCCAAGTAGTGTACAGCTGATCAGGATCCACTGCATGTTTGGATCCTGGAGAAGCGTCCATAACGTATTCATCTCCGCTCACTCACCCTTTCGTGTTGTCCGTCTTCACCAGGCTGTTCCGGTCGAGGAACGCCAATCGGCCGCCGTAAGTATGCTGCAGCAATTCTTGTGTAAATACATCCTTGGTCTTGCCGTAAGCGACCAGCTCCACGTTCAGAAGAAGCACAGAATCGAAATATTCCTCCACGGTTGCAAGATCATGATGAACGACAATTACGGTCTTCCCTTGCTGCTTCAGCTCCTGAAGCAATGTAATAATAGCCTTCTCCGTTGCCGCATCAACCCCTGCGAACGGTTCATCCATGAAGTACAGGCTTGCATCCTGCGCAAGCGCCCGCGCGAGGAATACCCGCTGCTGCTGTCCCCCGGACAGCTGACTGATCTGGCGGGATGCAAAGTCCGCCATGCCTACCTTCGCCAGACATTCCATCGCAATGGCGCGCTCCTTCGCTCCAGGTCGTCCAAACAAGCCCAGATGGCCGTACCGGCCCATCATAACGACATCAAGCGCATTCGTCGGGAAATCCCAGTCCACGGACTCGCGCTGCGGCACGTAGCCGACCAGCCTGCGCTGCTGTTTATAAGGCTTTCCGTATACAAGCACCTCGCCGCTAAGGCGGGGAATAAGACCAAGAACTGCCTTCATCATCGTGGACTTGCCGGCGCCGTTAGGCCCGATAACCCCAATGAGCTCACCCTCCGTCACGGTGAAGGAGACGCCGCGTAATACCGGTTTCTTCTGATAGGCTGCGCTCAGCCCGCTGACCGTTAACGGAGGTGCGGCTGCCTCCCGCTCCATTACAGATGCTGTTGACTGTACCTTTGCTTTTGACATCACCATCACTGCCTTTCCGTAGTTATTTCAATGCCTTAACAACCGTATCCACATTATGCTTAACCATGCCGATATAGGTGCCTTCCTCCGTCCCCGCTTCCCCCATCGCATCGGAGAACAGCTCGCCTCCGATCGCCACCTCATGCCCCATCGAACGTGCGCCTTCAATAACCGACTCGATGGCTTTCTTCGGCACGCTGGACTCGATAAAGACCGCTTTGATCTTGTTCTCGACCAGGAAGTCGCGAAGGGAGCTGACATCCTTGGAACCGTACTCGGACATCGTGTTCATCCCCTGGAGACCCGTTACCTCCAGCCCGTACTCATCGCCGAAATAGCCAAAGGCATCATGCGCGGTAACGAGAATTCTTCTCTCCTTGGGAATGGTCGCAATTTGCTCGCTCGCATACCGGTCGAGCTCTTCCAGTTGTGCAATATATGCGGCTGCGCGCTCCTTGTAGCCCTCGGCATGTTCAGGATCCTTCTCGATCAGGGAGTCGCGGATAACCTCGGTTGCCGAAATCCACATCTTCACGTTGAACCAGATATGCGGGTCATGAGATTGGCTTCCGCCGCCGGGGAATGACCTCAGCTGCGACTCCGGAATACGGGAAGAGATCGCAACGGTTGGTTTGCGCTTCTCCAGCTTCTCGAACATCTCCGCCATTTTTCCTTCCAAATGAAGCCCGTTATAAAAAATAATGTCCGCCTGGTCCAGCTTCTTCACATCGCCATAAGACGCCTTATACAAATGCGGGTCAACGCCCGCCCCCATCAGGCCGGTTACAGCAACATCCTCACCGCCTACTTCCTGGGCCACATCCGCAATCATGCCGGTAGTAGCCGTAACCTTAAGCTTGCCGCTTCCTGCGCCGCCGGCATCCTGCCCGGCTCCGCAGCCCGCCATCAGAAGTGCACTTAACGCCAGAAATAAAATGGTCATTATGAACCGCTT
Source organism: Paenibacillus glycanilyticus (assembly GCF_023715145.1). GTDB lineage: Bacteria > Bacillota > Bacilli > Paenibacillales > Paenibacillaceae > Pristimantibacillus > Pristimantibacillus glycanilyticus_A. Next base: position 200,827 of record NZ_JAMBNP010000006.1, read on the forward strand.
AATTGCGGAGTTTGGCTTTTTGGGTAGCCGCATAACCTTTCCCCCATCCTTATGTGTGCCTATTTTGCCTGGACGAACATTAGTTAGCCTTACGCCTCTTTTTTTATTTTATTCAAAAGTGTTTCTCTGATGCAACATTTTTTACGAAATTTGTTTAAAAAAGTTTCAAAAAAAAAAAAGCCGTTCCCAAAGATTCTCTTTTCGAATCTCCGGAAACGGCTTTTTATGGCCATCCTTCTTACTGATTTGCATTCGTTCCAGCCGTGTTGCCAGCCGTATTATTCGCCTGATCCTTCAGCTTGCCCGGCGTACCGTTCAAGCCAACCTCGTAATCATACGCGTCAAAAATTTTCCGCGCAATCGGAGCCGCGCCCCAGCCGCCAAACTCGCCATCCGGCACAATAACCGCAACGGCCAGCTTCGGATTCTCTCTAGGCGCATAAGCGATAAATACCGCGTTATCCGCACGGCGGCCCGCTACGTCGGATTGGGCTGTACCTGTTTTTCTCTCAAACGTGTACGATACCCCGTCAAAGCCTTGTACGTTAACCCGGGACATGCCGTCCTCGATCTCGTTCCAATAAGCGTCGGGGAAATCAACGGTATTGAGCACTTCAGGCTTGAAGGTCTGAACAACCTTTCCGTCCGCGTCTTTAATCTGGCTCACGAATTGGGGCTTCATCCGCTTGCCGTGATTCGCCAGCATAGACGCGTATTGCGCCAGCTGCAGCGTGGTGTAACGCGCCTGTTGACCAAAGGCAGCCCGCACCAAGGCAGACTGGGCGCTGGCCGTTTCAGTTTCGTGATAGTAGTCAATGGTGCCTTTGGATTCGCCTCGCAGACCGCTTCCGGTCAAGACGCCAAGTCCAAATTGCTTCATGTATTTATCCCACACATCGACGCCTTTTTTGCCGTATTTCTCATACATATTGTTGCCTACCATCTTCGCCATAAACGGGTTGGAGGAATGGGCAATCGCCGATGCCGGGTCCAGCAAGCCGTAAGCATGGTTCGAGGCGTTGCCAATCCGTACTTCGTGGCCCTTGGCACCAAAGAAGAAGGCGCCATTATCGACATACGTGCTTCTTGTCGTGAACAACTTTTCATTTAAGCCGATCAGAATGGACAAAGGCTTCATGGTCGAGCCTGGAGGAACCAGGGACGACGGATGCTGATTCCGCTCTTTGTCGGTTTCGTAGTGGGGGAATACCTCTCTGATCGTACCGTTGTTCAGAACGGATTCGAAGTTTTTGTAGTCTTCGTTGCTGATCTTGCCGCCAAACCAAATGTTCGGGTCGTAATCCGGCATGCTCGCCATTGAGATAACCTTGCCCGTATTTACTTCCATCGCAACGGCAAAGCCGATTTTCGCGTATTCGGCGCGTTCAGACTTGATCGACGACGTGCTGATTTTATGAATCTGATCAACAATAGCCTGTTCCGTCGTTAATTGCACATTCCGGTTAATCGTCAAATACAGATCGTCGCCCTTCTTCGGGTTCGTAATCTGTACGGGCCCGATAATCCGTTCCGCGTTATTAACCGGATACGTCTTCAGGCCGTTCTTGCCCCGCAAAATATCTTGGTACATATATTCCAGACCGTCGTAGCCGACATCTTCATCGTCCAGGTATTGAAGCTGCGGATCGTCTTCATTCCCTTTATCCTTGTAGAAATCAAGCGATTCGCGAACGCCTTTGAACTTCTTCAAATAGCCGACAAGCTGCACCGCTACCGTATCCTCCGTGTAGTTGCGGACGCTTTCTTCCACGATATCGATCCCTTTGAATTCGGCTTTGTGCTCGCTAAAGTAGGCAATTTCTTTATTGGTTAGACCGGTTTTTATGCGCCTTGGAGTAGAAATCGTATTTCTGCGGAAGTCCAGGTCCATTTGCCGAATAATGTCTTCATCCGTCAATTGCTTCTTCGGATCCGGATCACCGAACTCCTTAAATACGGCGGCAAGCTTCGCGGCAATCGCTTCCGCATCCCCATCCTTGAAATCAGGAGAGATCGTGAAATAAAGCGACTGCGTGGAAGTCGAATAAGCTATCGGAGTACCGGACGAGTCATATATATTGCCCCGGATCGGTGCGATCTTGACGCTTCTCGTGCTTTTTTGGCTGCCCTGCGCGCTAAGCTTCGGGCCCTCCACAAACTGCAAAATAGCAAGCTGAATAATAAGAACGCTAAATAGTCCAAATACGACAAAAAAGAAAAAATTCAATCGAAACGAGAAATGACGCCGATTCGTTATTTCCCGTTTCTGCGGATCCTCATGCAAGCCTGTTCACCTCTTGTCTAAATCTAACTTATACGGCCCGGATATGGGTCTTGTCGAAATCATCCGGATTAAACCAATCGCCGGAAGATGCCCATGTTGCATCAAGCGGAATCCAGGTGCCATTCTCTCCGCCAATCTTCACTTCGTTCCACGCATGCGGACCGGAGCCTCCGTTCCCGTCCAGTCCCGTGCCGGTAACAACCTTCACTTCAAGACCGGAAGCGCGTGCCATTACGGCATACAAGCGGGCTACGTCAATACAGACACCTTTGCGGGTATCAAACGTTTCCTGCGGGTTCTGCTCTTTCCAAACTCCGTTGTCTACATAATTGTTGGCCTTATCCCAATCATACGCGATCCGGCTGCCCAGCCAGTCATACAAGGCATGCGCCTTGTCCTCCTCGCTGCTCTTGTCCTTCGTAATCTGAAGGGCCGCCTCCTCGATATCCGCAGGAATATTGTAGTCTATGATCTCGTACTTGCGCTGCAGAACATTCTGGAACTCGGCCTGCACCGCCTCGGCGAGAACGGGTCCGCGTCCGGCCAGCATATCGCCGGCGACCGGCTCAAGCACGGACGATGCCTTCATGTATAAAGGCGACTGCTGAATGAGATTGGACCACAAGCCATTGGGCGCAAGCGATACGTAAATAAACAAGGCCGCTACAAATACAAAGGCCCGTCCCGCACCATGAACCGTCCCGAACACCGCACCTGCGGCACGGCTCGCCGCTCCGCTTCCCGGAAGGCGCTCCCTATTCTCATGTCTGCCGGCTTGCTGCCTGCTCGCAACAAGCGTCTCCAGCAGCGGCGCAAGGAATGATGCGGCTAACCGGAGGAGCAGATAGGAGAGCAGAAACAGAATTCCGTACCTGAGCAGAGCGAAATCCCGCAGACTAGTAATAAACGTGTACCAGGCCTGCGATGTTGCACCAAGCTCCCGCTGCGGAACCTCCACATGCGCGCTGAGCCAGTCTGCTGCTCTAGGCGATAATTCGCCTGCTATTTTCCCCGCCAGCACCAGACAGACGACCATAATAATGCCGTCCCACACAAAAAAGAAAAGGCGCCTCGCAGAACCCGACGCGCCTCTTCTCATTCCTTGCAGCAGCGAACCAAGCAGAAGGAGAAGAACGATTAGCGAGACCGGCTCCCAATCCGTTCCTGCGCGAAACCATTCCATCATGTTCACCCCTCCTTGCCTTTACCTGCTTTGCGTTAATCTTGTCTCTCTATACTTTGCCATTCGCCTTCGCCTGATCAATAAGCGTCTGAATGGTTGAATCTATCTTCATCGTACCCACCGATTTGCCGTGGAATTTCACGCTCACTTCGCCTGAGCCGGGGACGCCTGTCAGTTCCAGGTTCTCGGTCTTCACGGTAAAGCTTCCATCGGAATTGGAGGTAAACGTTGCTTTCTCCACTTCTCCCGCCATCGCCGATACGGCTTCCTGCTTCAGGCTGTCCAAGGCCTGCGTGCCGATCGACTTCACATCATCCAGCGTATAACCGCTATAAGCCACAATGCCCACAACAATGACCAGCACCAGCGCCCATTTCACAAACGTCTTGACGACTCTGATAATAAAGAGCAGCACAACAAGCGCAATAACGAGCACAAGCCAATGATCCTGTAAAAAGGCACTCCATGTGTCCCAATCATAGCCGGAAAAATCAAAGTAGTTTTCCAACAAACAATCCCCCTAAAAAGAATTCTCACACAAGCAGGCGGGATTTTGCTTACTGTGGTAATTCTTGCTTCGTAAGCATTAGCCCTATTATAACTCGTGCATTGTCCCATTATCAAACATTATAACCCACCCATTATATGCCGTAAACGTAAGGCTTCGGATTGCCTGGAGACATATCCTGTCCACCTCTGACGTACAAGTAGATTAAGAGGTTAAGGCAAGGAGGAACGTACCCTTTGAAAACCGCAATCTGGCTCTATCTGTTTCTATTCGTTGCTTTCTTTGATCTGCATGCGCAATACCCGATTCTTACGCCATTCGCGATTTCGCTTGGTGCGGCTCCATCCTTCATCGGTCTAATGATGGGGATGTATTCCATCACGCATTTGCCGGGCAATATTATGGCCGGATACGGGGTTGACCGGTTCGGAAGCAGGCTGTTTATCGTCTTTAGCCTCATGGGGGCCGGGGTTGTGCTCCTGTTCCAGTCCAAGGTAACGGATCCGTGGCAGCTGCTGGTTCTCCGCTCAATAAGCGGCTTTGTGCTGGCCTTTCTGTCTCCCGCTTGTCTTGCCCTGCTCGCCCGCATCTCCAGCGATGTAACCAAACAAGGGAAGTTTATGGCCGGCAACGGGCTTGTCCATACGCTCGCGACAGTCGTCTCCCCCGCAGCCGGTGCCTATATGGTAGCGAAGATCGGCTTCACAACCGCCTTTTATTTGCTCGGCTGGGTGCTTATCATCACGGCTGTCTGCGCACTATTTTTCATCCGGGATATCAAGCCGGCTCCTGCCGAAGAAGCGGATCCTGCGCCTAGCGGAATAAAGCCGGCCATTGTGGAGGCTTCGCCTATCCCGTGGCTGGTCTTCCTGCTGCCGGTTGCCATGAGCTGCGCGCAAGGAATCCTGTCCTTTGAGCTGCCGCTGATGTCAACCTCTGCGGAGGGAATGATGGAGACCGGCCTGCTGTTCTCCGTCGTTAGCCTTGGCGCCCTGATTACCTTAAGCATGCTGTTTCTTAACAAGCTGTCATCCTATTACCGGACATTATGGGGGGCTCTTGGACTTGCCATTGTTTATTTTACGATTGCCGCCCATACACCGCTTCCGTTCGCCATGCTTCTCTTGTTTGTCGGAATGGCTAAGGGGATCGTTCTCCCGGCAATATCCACCCTGCTGATTGAGCTTAGCGGCGGTGCCAGATACGGCCGGACCTTCTCGGTCCTATCGATTGCCTATTCGATCGGCGCCTTCCTGGGTCCCATGCTTGCCGGCCATCTGAGGGACAATCTGTCCCCGTACTATCTGGCCTTCCTTGGCCTGATGATCGGAGTTGCCCTCTTGCCGTTCCACCGGAGGAGAACTACGCTGACACCCATTTTCCCGAAATCTAGGTGAATGCACAAGGCCATTCGCTCACCCGGGCATATAATGCACTATGTCAGGTGGCCATCAAGGACAGTTGCTCCGGAAGGACGATTGCCCGGCCGGCATGACGTTGAAGCTTGCTTGAGAGGGGTGACTTAAATGTCTGAAATTCATGTTTCACCTGTAAGCGATCATCGCGGTGGCGGCTTTAACCATGTGGGGTCCATCCTCGTATTGTTTATCCTGCTCGTTATCATCGTGTGCACACTTTGCGGCGGATTATATTAAGAAACTCTTTTATGAATATGAAAAGGGACGGAGCTTAACGCTCTGTCCCTTTTTTCATTTCCTTTTACCCCGCCTCAGGAATCTTTTTCTTGTTGCCATGAACGAATATAGCTACACTACGTGTAAGAACCTACAGAATAAAAGGCTGGTGACTGCTATGGATATCGCCATTATTGTGGAGGGCAAAAACGACAAAAGCCGTATTCGCCGGGTGCTTGACGATTCCGTTCCGATCTTCTGCACCTTTGGAACGCCAGGTACCGTCCAGCTGGAGAAGCTGCGCAAGCAGGTCGGTCACAAGGACGTCTTTATCTTCACGGACAATGATTCCTCCGGCAAGCGGATCCGCGGCATTCTCCGCGACCTGTTCCCGGATGCCGAGCATATTTATACGCGCCGCGGATACCCTGGCGTGGAGCATACGCCGGAAGAATATCTGATTGAACAATTCGAGAAGGCCGGCCTCGAGCCATATATTCAATATCCCGTTAAATATGAAGAAGGAAAATAACGACGGCTACAGTAATAATGCTGATTAAGGTCGACAGGAATACCGCCTGTGAAGCGAATTCCGGCTCATTGTCGAACTCGACAGCAAGCAGAACGCTGCTGAGCGAGGTTGGAACGGCAGAAGATACGATAAGAGCTGCCGCCATCATATGATCGATTGACATAAAAAATCCAAGTCCCCATACGACCAGCGCGGCTAACGCCGGTCCTCCGACAAGGCGAAGACCGTTTGCAAGCAGCACGTTTTTGAGCAGCACCGGGTTAAGCTCCCATTTCATATTGCCAAGCTGTACACCCAGCGTAACCAGCGCCGTGCCAATAAAAGCATTCGACAAATATGTAATGGGCGTCTCTATGGACTGCGGCAGCTGAACATGGAATCCATGGAGCAGGAATGCGATCGGAATCACATAAATAATCGGTTGAGACAATATGGTGCGGAGTGTCGAGCGGAAGCTCATCTTATGCGCATTGACACTATAGATGCCATACGTGTTCGGCAGCAGCGACTGCGTCACCATGACGATAATCTGAATCGACAAGGTATACGGATTGGCGGAGAAGGCCAGCTGGTTAAGCGGAATCCCGTAGTTGGCGCTGTTATAGAACAGGACGCTGTTGCGCATCGCTCCGCGCATGCCTCCCTCAAGCCCCCGCAGGCGGACCGTTAATTCCACGGCAATCGCCTGCAAGGTCATAAACAGAACAACAAACAGCAGCACCTGCCCAATCAGGCTTGCGGAGATGTCCGTCGTATACAGCAAATTAAAAATGACCGAGGGAGAAAATACATAAAAGTTCAGCTTCGACAAGGTTTTGATATCCAAAGAAAAAAGCCGCTGCATTGTGAAGCCGACAGCTATCATCAATGTGAGCGGCAGTACGTTGCTCCATAATATATGCCAAAATATGTTCATCGCTTATTCCTTCGCGAGCTGCTTCAAATCCGCCACTAAGCTTTCCGGTGTGAGCGATTCGTCGCTGCCGTTAATCCATTTGCGTATTTGGCCCTTCTTATCAACAAGCGTAATGACATTCATATGTATGAATGAATTGGTCGCCTCATCCCTTTTCACGCTGACGCCAAAATCTCTTGCCAGCTTGATCGATGCTTCCTCGTCATCGCCGCGCAAGAAGTCCCAGCCTCCTTCATCCAGCTGCGCAAAATTGCGGGTTGCGAAGTCCCGAATGACATCAGGCGTATCTTTGTTCGGATCGAATGTAATCGAGATCAGCTCTGCTTTCGTGCCGAGAAGCCCTGCTTCGCGGAGCTGATCCTCTGCCTCGGAAATCATAAATGTTGTTGGAGGACATACATCCGGGCAGCTTGCCCAATAGAAGTAGACCAGCCTCGCTTTTCCGTTTGTAGAGTCCAGAGAAACCTCATTGCCGTTAATATCTTTCATGGCGAATGACGGAGCAGCCATTTGGACGGGCATCTTGCTGCCGCCGCTTGACTGCGAGTAGTTCGTAACGAATAAATAAATGCCCATTGCCAAACAGAGCGCCAATACGGCGAATTTAAAGCTGTGTTTTTTGAGAAACGCCATTTAAAGTTCACTCCCCCTAAAAAGAATTACCGCACAATTGGCCAGTCTTGCCCGTTCCGGTGATTCTTGCCTCGAAAGCAATAGCTAAGCGGATTACTTCACGGTATTTGCCATCATCACAATAAATACAACCATTAGATAGTTAACGGAAATAAGGAAGTTCACCTTCGCCCATTTCTCGGTATTTTCTGCTTTAAGTCCCTGCAGCGTATGCACGGCCCAAACAATCCCCGCAATAACGGACAGAATCAGGAATACAATGCCCGTATAATGATAGGTGTACAGCAGCACGCAAGTAGGAATCAGAAGCACAACATAAGGAATCATTTGCAGCTTCGTCCGCTTGATCCCCTTCACAACCGGAAGCAGCGGAAAGCCTGCCGTACGGTATTCCTCTACCCGGCGTATCGCAAGCGACCAGAAATGCGCCGGCTGCCACAGGAACAAGAAGGCAAACAGAAGCCATGCTCCCATATCCACTTCAGTCGTTACCGCGCAGTAACCTAGTACCGGAGGCATTGCCCCGGAAATACCGCCGATTGACGTGCTCCAGGTGGATGTGCGTTTAAGCCAGATCGTATAGACGAAAATATAAACAAACCAGCCCAGAAATCCAAGCCAGCCGGTAACCGGATTAACGAGAGCAAACAAGATCGTAAGACCAACTATACTAAGCACAATGCCGTATCCCAGCACAAAGCCCGGCTTCAGCCTGCCCATCGGCAACGCGCGGTCTTTCGTGCGCTCCATTTTCTGGTCAAGCTCACGGTCCCAGTAGTTGTTAATTACGCAAGCGGCGCCTATCGTAACCGCTGAACCGATAACAACCCATAACAGCTTCAGCCAGTCAAAATCCCATTTGGAAGCGACCCAGAAACCGCCTATTGCGGCAAATACATTAAGACGGAGCAGCCGTGGTTTGGTTAATGCGATTAAATCTTTCAACACGAAGCGAGCCTCCCGAGTTATGCAACAAAGCACGCTTACCGCGCGCCTATACATTTTCATTGATGAATCGTTTTTAATCATACAGAAAAATAGATGCCATGACAATGTCAGGCGCCATTGTTCATCAATTCGCCACTCAAATTGTGACAATAAATATGGAACCCTTTTGACCGCCCATCAATACTATAGGTATGTAGTCAAGTGCCCAACTCTTTGTATGATGAAGGGAAGTGAAGGGTCGAACATATGGCAGTCATCAAGGTAAATGATGAACAGGTGAAGATACTCGCCAGACTGATGCGTGCCGAAGCAGAAGGCGAGGGCGAGCTTGGCATGCTGATGGTCGGCAACGTTGGCGTCAACCGTGTTCTTGGCAACTGTCTCGACTTCAAAGACATTCGCACCATCCAAGATATGGTTTATCAAAGACCGGGTGGCTTTGAGGCTACATTGAAAGGTTATTTCTATCAGAGTGCACGCGACAAGGATATTGCTTTAGCCAGACGCGTCATCAACGGTGAACGCCAGCGCCCTGCGTCGAACGCACTGTGGTTCTTCCGCCCTTCCGGCGCTTGTCCGGATACTTGGTGGGATCAATCAAACAGCGGCCGTTATAAGGCTCACTGTTTCTTCATCCCGACAAGAGAAGATTGTCCAAGAGTGTACTGATAAGTCAACAAATCTCAAAGATTGAAAGCGAGGAGCAACAGCATGTCTTACGGTTATGGTTACAAAAATGCAGTAAGTCCAGCCAGCACTGGCGGTTATGGCGGCGTCAGCCCATTTGGAGGTGGCGGCTACGGCCAGGCATCTATCCTTCCTGCAAGTACAACGCCTAACATGCCTATGCCTATGGGAATGGGAATGCCTATGCCTATGGCAATGCCGGGTATGCCTGGTATGGCAGGTATGCCTGGTATGGCAGGTATGCCTGGAATGGGTACGCTTGGTGCCCAATCTCTTCCTCCAGTGCCTAATGGCGCTGTCATTACGCCAGCGGGCGGGAACATTGTAACAGTTCCGGTTGTCGAGGAATCGTATGTAGAGAACATTCTGCGACTCAACCGCGGTAAAATGGCTACCTTCTACATGACTTACGAGAACAACCGCGAATGGAACGCCAAAGTATTCCGCGGTATCATTGAAGCAGCCGGCCGCGACCATATTATTATTAGCGATCCTTCCACGGGCATGCGTTACCTGCTGCTGACTTTGAATCTGGATTATGTAACGTTTGACGGCGAGATCAATTATGAATATCCGTTCCAAGGCGGAATGATTACGAATGCAACGCCACTGACCAGCCGCGAAGGTTAATCTTCACCCGGCATTCGGGCCAGCCCCCGCCGGCTTGAATGTCCATACATGCATTTTGTCCGCACCGCCCGGAATCCATTCGGCGATCCGGTACCAAGGAGAACGCTCATCGCAGCGTTCTTTTTTTATGGCTTCCGCCTCCTCCTCCGTTGCCGCCGTCCAGATCTCTACAAATAAGTTCAATTGATCTGTCCCTTCATATAATTGGATCTTATCCGATTCCTTCATTAGAGTGCCGGTATAGTTCAAATACGCAGTCCGGTCGGCTGCCGCAATTTTATATTCCGCAAAGCAGATATACATGTTTGTCATTGACCCCTTTCTTTTGCCACTGATAAAGTGATGCTTCTCCGTTGATACTACATCATAATTGAAACCAAAAGCTTTTGTGAGTGGCAATTCATTAAGACCATGCTTACGACGCATGAATCACCACAATACGGCTGATAATCGGCCTTTTGTGAGTGGTAATTCATTAAGACCATGCTTACGACGCATGAATCACCACAATACGGCTGATAATCGGCCTTTTGTGAGTGGCAATTCATTTTAGGAGGTTTTTCCGTGGACACAGGCACGCATCTTGTCATGGGCATCGGACTCGCAGGACTAGCCTGCATCGATCCTGTTGTGGCAAACAACACATCCATCTTCACCGCTGTCTTGATCGGAACCATTGTCGGCTCGCAGGCTCCGGACTTTGATACGTTCCTGCGGCTAAAAGGCAATGCAAGTTACATCCGGAATCACCGCGGCATCTCCCATTCCCTGCCGGCTATTGCCATTTGGACAATCGCCATTACCGGACTTCTTCAGCTGTTTTACAGGGGCAGTCTTCCTTGGCTTCATATCGGGTCCTGGGTGCTGCTTGCCGTCTGTGTCCATGTCTTTACCGATTTGTTCAATACGTATGGAACGCAAGCCGCAAGACCGTTTACGGAGAAGTGGATCTCATGGAATATTATCCATATCTTTGACCCGGTTATATTTGCAACCCATGTCGGCGCTATTCTGATCTGGGCATTTGGCCTCGCCAGTCCCGTTGCCATCTTCCCGCTCTTGTATCTCATTACCATCGTCTATTATACATGGCGGACGCTCGCGCACAGAAGCACCATTCGCCGGCTCCCTTCGCTTGACCCGGAACCGGACGACGGGACAAAAGCGTACGTCGCGATTCCTACGATCTCGCTGTCGCATTGGAACATCGTCAAGCGCGCAGCGGACGGCAGCTTTGTTATCGGTGATCTTCGGGGAAGCCAGCTCAGATGGCTGGACAAGGTGCGCTGTTCCGATCATCCCGCGGTTGCCAAATCCAGGAACGATAACGCAATCCGCTCCTTCCTTTACTTCACGAAATTTGCTTGCGCGGAAGTGAAAGAACATCCCTGGGGTTATGAAGTCCGGTGGTCTGATGTCAGATATCGGCACCGCAAGCAATATCCGTTTGTAGCCGTTCTGCTCATGAACAAGGAGTTCGAAACCGTTGGTTCTTATGTCGGTTGGTTAAGCGATGACCGGTTGATGAAGCGGCTGCGCATGAACTCGTACTAACGGCCGTGACGACTTGACGAAGGAAAGCCCCTGGCGCACAATAAGGAGGGGCTTTTTTTCGTGATCATTTTTCGTGATCCTAATGACACTAGAAAAAAGCTCAAGGTTTTACCCTTGAGCTTGCGGCTTCCTCTGAAGCGTTGTGTATTTAAAAACGATTAGCGGAAGCTGCCGCCTGACAACGATTGTTCTGCGATTTGGACAAGTTTCTTAGTAATGTATCCACCCAACGCACCTGTTTCGCGGGATGTAACGTTACCATAGTAACCGTCAGCTGGAATTTGCACTCCAAGCTCGGAAGCTGCTTCCATTTTCATTTGATTAAGAGCAGCTTGTGCTTGTGGTACCACCAATTGATTGCTCGATTTGTTGCTAGCCATGTTGATAATCTCCCTTCAGTTGAGCACTGTGATGTTTTGCAAGCTTGCAAGCTTATTATGAGCATGTTCACGCAAATTATGCTAACCTCAAAAAAATATATTAAGCATCCGTAAAGGAGAGTCAGAATCTTGTCTAAATCACTATCTTTGTTCTTTGCCGTTGTATCGGTATTGCTCATGTGCGCCACTGCGATCTCCATGTCCTTCAACGCTTGGCTCGCCATTTTGTTTGGTATTCTTACCTTGCTTATGATCGGCGGCGGCTTTGTCGTAAAAGCAAGATTACGACGCCGGAACGAAAACAAAGGCTGACGCGAAATGCGTCAGCCTTTGTTTTTTGTTAAACGCGCGGGGCCAGGAAGCCCATTTTTTCTTTCACGTCCGCAAGCGTGCGGTCAGCAAGCTCCGATGCGCGTTCCGCGCCTTGCTTCAAGATTGCATGAATCTCGCCGGATTCCCGGATTGCTCTGTATTTTTGCTGCAGCGGCTCAAGGACATTGACCACATGCTCGGCGAGATCCTTCTTGAACGGACCGTAGCCTTGGCCTTCATAACGCGCTTCTACCTCGGCAATGGAAATATTCGCGCAATGCGAGTAGATGCTGATCAGGTTGCTGATCTCAGGTTTGTTCGCCGGATCATACTTCACTTCACGGCCGGAATCCGTTGTCGCCCGGCTGATTTTTTTGCGGATGACGCTTGGTTCGTCAAGAAGGGCGATAAAGCTTCCTGCGTTCGGATTGCTCTTGCTCATCTTCTTGCTTGCATCGTCAAGCGACATGATCCGTGCGCCAACCTTCGGAATGTACGGCTCGGGAACGGTGAAGTAATCGCCAAATCGCGAGTTGAACCGGTTCGCCAAATCGCGGGTAAGCTCAAGATGCTGCTTCTGGTCATCGCCAACCGGCACGAGGTCGGCATTGTAGACAAGGATATCTGCCGCCATAAGGGAAGGGTATACGAACAAACCGGCGCCCACCGAATCTTTTCCTGCCGATTTATCCTTGAATTGCGTCATGCGCTCCAGCTCGCCCATACCGGTCAGCGTCGTCAGGATCCAGCCCAGCTCGGCATGCGCGCGTACATGCGATTGCACGAAAATATTCGCTCTTGCCGGATCAATACCCGCAGCGATGAACAAAGCCGCAACCGATTCAGTCTGCTCGCGCAGCATCGCAGGATCCTGCGGTACCGTAATCGCGTGAAGATCCACAACCATAAAGAAGCATTCTTCCGTTTCCTGCAGCTTCACGAAGTTCTGCATCGCGCCGATGTAGTTGCCAAGCGTAAGCTGTCCGCTAGGCTGAATGCCCGATAGTACTTTTTTCATTTCCATTCGTCCCCTTTTCTTTGGATCGCTCTTAAACGCGTATTTGAACGCAAAAAATCCCCCGCCGCAAGGGACGAGGGACCGTGGTGCCACCCTAATTTACTTGTTGCCTTCCCGCTAGTATACGGGGCATCAGCAACAAGCCTTCATTGTTCCGTAACGGGGAACGGCCGGAGAAGCATAAACAGCCCTTCAAGAGTCTGCGTTCCGCTTTCCGCTCCAGGATCCATTCAGCAATCAGGCTTGCACTGGCTTGCACTGTCCGCCAGCTCTCTGTTACGCATAAACACCTGTGCTTACTTGTTCCCATCATCGCATTTCGTATCCTGATTATAGCGCAAGTCTCTACCGCCGTGTCAAGTCAGCTTAAAGAAAGTTGTCCTATCCTTCTCTTGCCCGGCATAAGCTGTATATCAACGTGATCCTTATGGTTAAAGAGAGGTAGGCTTATGCGGAACCTATTATTCCGGTTCGGAACCCCGCTTCTGGGCATCGGATGTCTTGTGATGATCTGCCTTATATGGGCTGGACAACCCTGGTCCGCTGCCTTGCTGGAGTCCCATGGCGCGCAGGAGTTCAAAATTGTATTTTTAAGTATTATATTAGAAGCTTTTCCATTCATTCTGCTTGGTGTTATCTTCTCCGCTCTTCTGCAAGTATTTGTAACCGACGAAATGATTCAGAGGTTGACGCCAAAGCATCATATGGTCGGCATTTTGTTTGGCGCGCTGCTTGGGCTCGTATTCCCGTTATGCGAATGCGGCATGATCCCCGTTGTGCGGCGGTTAATCCGCAAAGGCATGCCCGCTTATATCGGTATCGTTTATTTGCTGGCCGGCCCGATTATAAACCCTATTGTGTTTACATCCACCTATGCCGCTTTCCGCAATGAGCCACAGATGGCCTACGACAGGCTGATGATTGCTTTTGCCGTATCCATTATCATTGGGCTGCTCCTTCACAGGTTCATGAAAGGCAGTCCTCTCAAAGGCGCAGCTGTCGACAACCACGCTCATCATCACCATGTGCATGAAAGCCATGCGCCGGTTAAAAAAGGCCGAAAACTGTCCGCAACGCTTAGTCATGCTTCCGACGAGTTTTTTGATATGGGCAAGTATTTAATCTTTGGCGCTCTTCTGACTGCCGTTATCCAATCCTTTATTAACCGGCAGGCCTTCGAATCGGTTGCGGACCAGCCTGTTCTCTCCTACTTCTTCATGATGGGGCTGGCCTTTCTGCTGTCGATCTGCTCCACCTCCGATGCCTTTATCGCGGCGTCGTTTAACGGAATGTTTGAACATGGTCCTTTGCTTGCCTTCCTTGTGTTTGGTCCGATGATCGATTTGAAAAACATGCTGATGATGCTGTCGGCCTTCCGGGTCAAGATTGTTCTGTCGATTACCATCCTGACCTTTGCTTTCGTGCTGGCCAGCGTATGGCTGCTGGAGGTGCTGCGATGAATCATAACTGGATACGGGCAGGCTTTCTTGCCGCCTTCGCTTTCCTTATTATCTACCTGGACCGCCTAGGTCAGCTGCCGCTCTATATTGCTCCGCGAATGGAGCTGTACGTCAAGCTGTCTGCTATCGTTCTGAACGCCGCCGCTGTCCATCAAGCCTTCTTGGCTCTGCAGCGCAAGCCCCATGCTGCTGACTGCAACGAATGCGGCCATGATCACGCTCATCATCATCACCATCATGACCATGACCATCTTGACCACGACCACTCGATGTCTCCTCTGAAGAGCATTCTTGTGTACGGCTTATTCCTGCTGCCGTTGCTGCTTGGCTTCCTTTTCCCCGCCGCGGCACAAAATCATGAAGCAAACAGCAGCGGAATCCCCCATCTTCATTCGGGGCAGAAGCTGCCGCCTGATGATTACGAATAATCCCGTTCATATCAGATCCAACAGCCGTGCAGGATACCTGCACGGCTGTTGTTTATCATAGAGATAAATGCTACCAGTCTAGAAATCAAAGCCAGCATTATCGCTGTTCATTTCGCGCAGCATTTGATGCTTTGGCTGCTGGTAACGATAACTCCAGTTGGCTGTATTATAATTCGACTCGTAGCAGATGCTAGCCGACCAGGTGCCCGTGTTCTGCCGGACAGCAAAATCGTACATAATTTCGCCATGTGTCCAATTCCTTCTCAATTTCAAAGCATCGATCGCAAGTTTGCGAAAAGCCTGGACCTGAGTAGGTGTCATCCCCCCTTCTCCGTCTTGCTCCAGCTTGCCGTTTCTGCTCTCAATCGGATTATGACGAAGGCCGAATTTGCCAACCGCGTTATTCCGAATGTGAATATGAACCGTACCTCCAACCGCATGCGTCAGTTCATCTTCTAATTGGCGAAAAACAAAATCAACTTGCCGTGCCAATGGCATAGCATCTAAACTCATATTATTTCTCCTCCTTTCTACCCTGAAAATGTTGTAATTAGTTGTTTCCAACTAGTTCTCAGGTCTGATTATAAAATCTTTTCAATAAATTGACAATATAGTTAATTATAATTTTTTACAATTATCACGCAATTACATATTTTTCTTTACTCGAAATTCCCTCGATCTTATTCGACATTTATAGACCAATTTCAACGCTGATGCTATAATATGGTTATTCTATAAAAAGGAGCGCTTACATAATGAGCCAATGGTACTATTCCTTATCCGTTAGAAGTAAGCTACTGACCTCCATTTATTTCAATCTGGCACTGGCGGCAATTGCACTGAATTTAGTCCTATTATTTAGCGGCGGCTCCTTCCTTGCCGGGATAATTGTGACGGCGGTACTAGCTATAATTGCCTATCCGACGGTCGGTTTTATCGAGAAGGCTTTGAGCTCCTCGTTTGAAGAAATGTCAAACGCAGCGTTCCGGATCTCAAAGGGAGATTTCACTCAAAGAATCGACACCGCTTCGAATGCGTCTCTTGGCGAAGTTGGCCATGCCTTCAACAGCATGGTGGACAAGCTACGCGATATTTTGACCGAAACCTCCAATATTACAAGGCATGTATCGGAAACAAGCCGAAATATTTTCGATAAAAACAATCACATTCAGATTGCGATGGAGCAGGTTGCCGCATCCTCCAACGAGCTGGCGACAGGGGCAAACGAAATATCCGAAGACGTTGCGGATATGAGCGAATCCATTGCCGAGATCGAGAAAAAGGTAGCGAATTATGCCCATGCAACCAAAGAAATGAACGAGCGTTCCGAGCTTACCCTGGGCCTTGTCGATAAAGGACGCGAAGCGCTGGAAGCGCAGTCCGACGGGATGCGCCGCAACGTAGAAGCAACCGAGAAGGTATCCGAGACCATCGCCGACCTCGCGCGCAAAGCACAAGGCATTACGGCGATGACAACGGCAATCTCCGACATTGCCGAGCAGACGAACCTGTTATCGCTTAATGCTTCCATTGAGGCTGCACGCGCAGGCGAGCATGGCCGAGGGTTTGCCGTAGTTGCCCAGGAAGTCCGCAAGCTGGCGGAGGAATCAACGGCTTCCACGAAGGAAGTGTTCAGCCTGGTGAAGAGTATCGATCAAGGCATCAAGCAAACGATTAATCACATGAAAGTGAACGAAGAAGCCGTTAAGATGCAGACCGATCGGATCCGCGAGTCCGAGATGGTATTCGCGGAGATTGTTCAAAGCGTTCAATTCATTACCGAGCAGATTGCCGCATTCGCGAGAGAAAGCGATCAAATGCTCGAGAGCGCCCGCAAAATCTCCGATGCGATTCAGAACATTTCGGCGATTACGGAAGAATCGGCAGCTGGCACCGAGCAGGTATCCGCTTCAATGAACGAGCAGATTGCTTCCGTGCAAGGCGTTGTTCAAGAGACCGAGCGCATGCTCAACATGTCGACGCAGCTTCAGCGCACGATTCAAGTATTCAAGGTGAAATAATATTCAAGTAACGAAGTACAGCCGTATCCAGGCCTTTTGGATACGGCTGTTTTTATTTTTAATGCGCATGATCCTTTCCGTATCGGGAAAAATAGCTTCACGACTACATAATAGGAAACGGAGGCAATCCAATAATGAAGTGGGTAATGCCCGGCAGAAGTTATCGATGGTTATGGATGGCGTTAACCATCGTGCTGCTGTTTACTTTTACGGGGGAAGCCTATGCTTCTTCTTCGCCACAACCGAAAAAACGAAAGCCGGCGGGAATGTCCTGGGTAAAGATGCATAAGCAATTTCCCGACTCCTTTATCCTGAATGGTTCGAGAAACTCCAAGCGGATTGCCCTCACCTTTGATGATGCCCCGGATCCGCGGTTTACCCCCCAAATTCTGGATGCCCTTGCGAGCTATGATGTATGCGCGACCTTCTTTATTGTAGGTTCACGCGCCGTGCAGCATCCGGCAATGGTCCGTCGTATTCATCGCGAGGGGCACATCATCGGCAATCATTCTTATAATCATGCCGTCTTGTCTAAGCTGAAGCCAAGGGAATTCCATACCCAGATTTGGCGTACAGACGCTATCGTCAGCCGGATCATCGGGTATCATCCCCGCTTCGTACGGCCGCCGTATGGCGAGATGCTTCCGGAGCAAGTGGCATGGTCGAGAAAGAGCGGATATACGGTCGTGAACTGGGACGTAGACTCCGTGGATTGGAAGAACAATCCAAGCAGCGGCATCATCCTGCACAATATAAAAAGGACCCTGCAGCCAGGCTCCATTGTCCTGCAGCATGCAGGAGGAGGGTATGGGCAGGATCTTACCGGTACAATTGAGGCTTTGCCTGTTCTTATCTCACAGCTTAGGAAAAAAGGATACAAGTTCGTTACGCTGCCCGAGTTGCTGAACCAACCGGCGGACAAAATGAAATAACCGGAGCACCATGGCTTCCGGTTATCCTTTCTTTATTTCAAAACATATACTTTTATGTTCTGAATGCCGAATTTGCTTACCTCGGCAGGAGTGCCCGGCAAGTAAATATCGATGCGATTGCCTTTGATCGCGCCGCCAACATCGGATGCCGTCGCAACCATTCCGCCTGTTGGAAGACCATCAGAGTTATAGCCCGTAACGTACAGCTTTGTGCCAAGCGGAATTACTTTAGGGTCCACGGCAACCGTGCCTACTTTAAGCTTATTGCCGAAGTAATCAAGACCTGCCCAGCCGCCATTCTCCGAAGCTGCGCCGCTGTAAGCCGTTGCTTTAACCGTAATCTGCTTGCTGAAGGTATGGATGGTGCCATCCTTTGCCGTTACGCTTTGCGCAGTAATTTTTGTTGCCTTAGCTTCTGTCGTCTTAGCCGCTGCTGTCGTTGTTTTGGAAGCAGTTGCTGTTGGGATGACGATTTTAAGCCCTGCGTATATATTCAAAGGATTAATCTTTGTATTCGCTTGCATAAGCTTATCAACGGATATCTGATATTTCTGCGAGAGCTTCCAGAACGTATCGCCCTCCACAGCCGTATGTGTCTTGCTTGCAGCATGAACCGATCCCGCGGCAAATAGAAGAGATAAGCCAAGTACCGCCGTTGTCATCATTGAAGCTTTCTTCATATGTGTTTTCCCCCTTGGTTTAATGCGTTAAGTATAGGAAGTACCGTATTTAATATAGAAGCGTCAGGCGGAACCGCCTGACGCTGCGATCATCCGATTAAATTACTTCGAGAATTGCCGGGCAAGCATTAGCCTGTGAATTCTTGAACCCATTCACCCTTCACATAAGCTACGCCGATTTTCGTGTAATTGCCATTCAGGATGTTAGCACGGTGACCAGCACTGTTCATCCAAGCTGTCATTACTTCAGTAGGCGATTTTTGACCCATTGCAATGTTCTCGCCAGCATAGTTATAAGTCACGCCAAACGATTTCATCATGTCAAACGGCGAACCGTAAGTTGGGGAGTTATGATCAAAGTAGTTTTTGTCGTACATGTCTTGTGCTTTAGCAGTTGCTACTTTAGTCAAAAGCGCGTCAACCGTCAAAGCTTTCAGACCGGCATTAGCACGCTCTTTGTTAACAAGCGTTACAACTTGGGAAGCGAATTCGCTTTGCGATACTGTACCGCTGCCTGTGTTGCCAGAACCCGTGTTACCGGATCCAGTGTTACCCGAACCAGTGTTGCCCGAGCCTGTGTTACCAGATCCTGTGTTACCAGATCCTGTGTTACCGGAACCCGTGTTGCCCGAACCCGTGCTTGGTGTTGTTGGTTTAGATGGTGTAGTAGGTTTTGAAGGCGTTGTTGGTGTTGTTGTATTGCCAGTACCCGTGCTTGGTTTCGTTGGCAATTGAATTGTAATGCCGCCGAAAGTGATCTTGCTCAGGTCAATACCGTAATGCTTTGCGATTTCGTTGATTTGATCCATCGAAACATTATTCAAAGTTGTGGAGTAAGTCTTCACAGCTGGTGCTGCACCTGCGGTTGGAGTCGTTAAACCTACACTGATCAAAGCTGCTGCTGCTATGCTAGCGACACCTACTCGTAATGTTTGCATCTTCATGAAATCATCCTCCTAGGATTATATATTTGATAAAAGCTTATTTGGCTTGGCTAGTTAAGCACTTGCCCTCCGACGCCACTTATCGTAACATGTGTTTCGAACTTGTTTCATGGCACAAAAACTGGCAAGTAGTGCGTTTTCACAGTAAAAACAGGCGGTTCAGCACGTTTATGAGAATGTGCTCACTTTTCTCTAAAACCGCAAATTCAGGCGGCTGTTGGCCCTTCCAACCAAAAGTCAGAATATTTCGATTCCTGAACCGCAAAACATTAGAATCCTTTAAGAAAGCGTTTTCTCACAGTTGCAAAACAATAAAAAACTCCCCGAAAAATCACCGTTTCAGGTGATCCCTCGAGGAGTTTCTTCTATATATAGCGATTAATTCACTTTGATGAATTGGCCAGTTGCCTGCGACTCAAATGCGCTAAGAATAACTTTGAGCGATTTGCGGCCTTCTTCACCCGGAATAGCCGGAACAGTGTCATTTACGATTGAATCGATGAAGGCATCCACTACGCCGCTGGACAGCTGTTTCGTATTTGTAGAGATTTCGCCGACTCTATGTTTTTCAACAGAACCGTCGCGAAGTTCAACAATAACTTGATCCTCCGGATGCGTACCGATCTTCATAACGCCTTTTTCGCACCACAATACCGTGCTGTTGTCTTCACCTTTGTAATAAGTCCAGCTTGCCACGAGGGAGCCGATCGCACCGCTGTTCATGCGTACAACAACGTTCGCGTTGTCATCCACGTCGCCAGCTTTATCGATTGTGCCGATAAATGCCGCAACTTCAGAGACTTCATCGTTCAGCAGGTAACGGATCAGGTCGGATTTGTGCACGCCAAGGTCGCCCATAGCTCCCATGATTGCTTCCGATTTGCGGAAGAACCAGCTTCCTGCACCGTCAATGCTCCAGCCGTCCGGACCAGGGTGGCCAAACGATGTGCGGAAAGTCAGCACTCTGCCAAGTACGCCGGATTCAAGAATTTGCTTCGCTTTTACGTGCGGAGGCATCAGACGTTGGTTATGTCCTACCATCAGCTTCACGCCGTTTTTCGCTGCCGCTTCGATCATTGCGGCTGCTTCTTCGTCCGTAACGGCCATTGGCTTTTCAACCAGGACATGTGCGCCAGCGTTAGCTGCTGCAATACTCATAGGAGCATGCAGGTAGTTAGGCGTACATACGCTTACCGCGTCCGGTTTTACTTCAGCCAGCATAGTCTCGTAATCGGCATAAGCTTTGCCGCCATGCTTCGCAGCGTATTCTTCTGCACGCTCGATTACAGGATCAACGAATGCTACAAACTCAACATGGTTGTTGCTTGCATACTCAGGAATGTGACGATGTTTGGAGATGGAACCGCAACCGATTACCGCAACTCTTACTTTACTCATGAATTTCCCCTGCCTCTTCTGTGATCAGTATTATTTGTTCAGATAGTTTGTTTTCAGCCAGTTAATGCTTTCTTCAACGGACTCAAGCGGCGGATTCGCACAGCGGTCCTGCTCAACGATCAGCCATTTCACATCCGATTCCTCGGAACGCTGAATAAGCGGAAGCAGATCCAGATCGCCGCGGCCAAGCTCAACCGTGTCGATTTCTGCTTTTGCCGTATTTTTAACGAAGTCTTTCAAGTGAACAAGCGGCAGTCTGCCGGCATATTTGGAGATGTACTCCAGCGTATCGCGGCCAGCGTATTGAACCCAGCCAAGATCCATCTCTACCTGCAGGAGGTCAGCGCTAACGGTTTCGTACAGCTTATCGAATACGACTTGTCCATCAATCTCAACTTCGAATTCGAATTCATGGTTATGGTAGCAGAAGATAATGCCTGCTTCTTGGAATCGCTTACCGTATTCTGCGAAGTTTACAATATGCTTCTTCCATGCTTCCGCATCGCGCACATCGACAGGAAGCCAAGGGCAGATCGCGTACTTTGCGCCAATCGTAGTCAAATAGGCAATTTCCTCATCAATCTTCGTTTCAAGATTAACCAGAGGTACGTGGTTGCCGATTGCAATCAGACCCAGCTCTTCTAGCAGCGCTTTCATTTGTTCGGCAGGAATATCTCCGTAGCCGGCAAATTCAACGCCTTCATAACCCATTGCAGCAACTTGACGCAATGTACCTTCAAAATCTTGAGCTGTTTGCTCACGAAGCGTATACATCTGTAAACCGATACCCGGACGTGTCACCTGTTAAGCACTCCTTTATGATTCAATTCATTGTAGCTGTCTGTATTTTATAGTTCTACGATACCCATTATACGGGCAGCGGGAACCAAAAATATAGTTGTCTAATTACTCTTTTCTTATGCGATTTTGCCATTTCTTCATTTCATGGCTCCTCTTGGCTTGTCCACCATTTTTCCGTAACGCGGAAAAACCTCAATTTGTAAAGAAATCATAACCATTTTTTAAGATTATCTTAATCTTTATGACTTAGAATAGGGTCATAAAGCACGGAACACATACGAAATCATATTAAACGAAACTTTCTGAATGTTTGATTCGTATAGGATATATCAAAAGTCTATTAATGGAATGGAGGCATTCCCCATGAAAACAATGATCTTGTTTAATAATCGCACAATTCCCGTTTATTTAACCGATACGAATAAAAAAGCAATCGAGAAGTTATCCGATGTACTGAACCGCAAGCTTACAACGGGCAAAAATGCCTTGAAAAATTGTATCAAATCGCTGATCAGCGTTGAAATCAACGGCAGCGAAGCCACGCTCCACTCGCTGTATGAGAAAGATACGTTAACCATCTCATTGTATTAAACCAATAGCATGTATAGAACTGCCTTGCCATATGCCCGGGGCAGTTCTTTATTGATAAAAAAGGAAGAAGCACCTCAGTGCTTCTTCCTTTTTCTTTAGCTTGCAGCTTGCCCGTCAGCCTGCTGTTGTCCGTTCTGAGCTCCGCCGCCGTTCTGGAATTGCCCTCGGCCACCGCCGCCGCCAAAGCCTCCACCGCCAAATCCGCCTAGACGAATCGACTCCGCTTCCTGCGTATCGTCCTTCAGCTGTACAGTAATAATATCATCGGCCTTCAAATCAGCCAGCGTCTTGTCCGTTTCCGTCATCTTGCCGTCCGTATTGGTTACGGAGACGATCTTGGTCGCATCGGTTACGGTAATATCCATGGTCTCATCCGAGAACATATTCGCCATGCTGCGCTGGCGCCCGCCTCCATTGCCTTGTCCGTTGCCGGCTTGAGGCGCAGAGCCTGCATTGCCTTGGGCCTGATCACCCGCTGGAGGATTACCGCTTGGTGCTGCATCACCTTGATCCGGCGCTTCGCCTTGCGGAGGTGCTCCCTCCCGTCCGCCGCCCTCCGGTCTTTGGAACGATGATTTATAGATTGTAATGGTTTGACCGTTAATCGACTTGATCTTGCCGATTGTTCCCATCATCGCCCGGCCTTGGAAGCCTTGCTGTCCCTGATTCTGCCCCTGGGCTTGGCCGCCGGCAGCTGTTCCGTCCGAAGTGCCCGTTTCTTCCGACTTAGAGCCGCAACCCGCCAAAGCAACCGTGATCGCGACAGCGCTTAATACGATTTTCCAGTTATTCATCTCTCGTATTCCCCTTCTATGGTCTTTTAATTGCATTGTAGCAGACCAATATGAACGAGAAATGAACATGTCGCTTAGATAAACAGGTTAATGCCCGACTGGTCGGCTTGCCCCAAATAATAGCCTACACCCGCCATTTTCACACCCTCGATAAGCTCCTCCTGCTTGATTCCCATCAAATCCATCGACATTTGGCAGGCTACAACCTCTACGCCTTGCGCAATTGCCGACTCAATAAGCTCTTCAAGGGAAGCTACATTATTGTTGCTCATAACCCCGCGGATCATCTTGGCTCCCATGCCCATCATATTCATTTTGGACAGACCAAGCTTCCTGCTGCCGCGCGGCATCATCATGCCAAACATGCTTCCGATCAGACTTTTGGTTACGGGTACCCTTTCGGATTTGCGGATGACATTTAATCCCCAGAACGTAAAGAACATCGTGACCTTCTTGCCGCTCGATGCCGCGCCATTGGCAATAATGAACGAAGCAATGGCTTTATCGAGATCACCGCTGAAGACGATCATCGTGCTGTTGTCCCCGCCTTGGGACTTAGCTGGAACACGGATCGCAGCAGATGATATATCGCCCTTCCTTAGAAAAGCTTCTATCGTGCCGTCCGGATGCTTCGTCAGCTTCTCGACCCGGTTATGCGTCATGCCTGCCCAGGCCTTGATATCCTCGTAAAAGCCCGGATCTGTCGCGGTTACCTTCAATACCTCTTCCGCTTGCAAATCGTCCATCCGCTGCTTCACCTGAATAAGCGGACCCGGGCAGCATAAGCCGCAAGCATCCAAGGAGGCATCAGCTTGCAGATCAGCATTTATTGCAGCTGACGCAGCAGCGGCTTCCTTCACTCCGGCAATCGCAGTATCAACCAAGGCTGCTTCAGGCTGCTTCTCATCCTGCTTTGGCCTATATTGAGTCAGCTTGTAAGTCTTGAAGCCGCCGGTTAAATTCTTCACTTTAAAGCCGTTTTGCCGCAATATGCGGGAAGCCGTGTAACCGCGAAGGCCAACCTGGCAGTAGACCCATATCTCTTTATTGCGGTCCAGCTCATCCAGACGGCCGCGAAGCTCGTCCACCGGGATAAGAATCGAACCCGGGATATGACCGTTATCATGTTCCATTTGCGATCTTACGTCAACAAGAACCGAACGCTCTTTGTCTCGGGCAACAAGTTGCTCCGCAACAAATACTTCTGTCAAGCCGGACAAAATATTTTCGGCGGTATAGCCTGCCATATTAACGGGATCCTTCGCTGATGAGAAGGGAGGGGCATATGCCAGCTCGAGCTCCGTCAGATCAGTGACTGTACCTCTTAAGCGCATAACCGTGGCAATCGTATCGATCCGTTTATCCACGCCATCACGTCCAACAGCCTGAGCCCCCAAAATCCGGCCGGCTTCATCAAAAATCAGCTTAAGCGACAACGGCACGGCCCCCGGATAATAGGCGGCATGCGAATTCGGATGGACATAAGTCACCTGATAAGGGATGGCTTGAGCCCGAAGGGACTTCTCGTTGCTGCCGGTTGATGAGCCGGTAAGGCCAAATACTTTTATAATGGAGGTGCCTTGCGTACCTTTGAAGGTTGTTTTCAAGCCTGCCACATTATCGGCGGCAATCCGGCCTTGCTTGTTCGCCGGACCCGCAAGCGGAATGGCCGTCTGCCTGCCGCTGACGAAATCCGCGACTTCAACCGCATCCCCAACGGCATAAATATCAGGCAGATTCGTCTCCATGTGCTCATTGACCAGAATATGCCCGCGTGAACCAAAGCGAAGGCCGCTGCCTTGAAGAAAAGCCGTATCCGGCGTTACGCCAATAGCCGAAATAACAAGCTCCGTCCGAAGTATAGCGCCGGAAGAAAGACGAATCTCTATGCGGTTATGTTCTGCCTCGCTAAATAACTGAACCTGTTCGTTAAACAGCAGCCGAACCCCGTTATCCTCCATTTCGCTCGCCATCATTCCCGCCATCTCAGCATCGAACGCAGACAAAATCTGATTGCCGGATTGAACAAGCGTTACGTCCAGACCTAGTTCCTTCAGATTTTCCGCCATCTC
Organism: Paenibacillus glycanilyticus; assembly: GCF_023715145.1. GTDB lineage: Bacteria > Bacillota > Bacilli > Paenibacillales > Paenibacillaceae > Pristimantibacillus > Pristimantibacillus glycanilyticus_A. The sequence continues at coordinate 226,167 of NZ_JAMBNP010000006.1, forward strand.
GATGCCGATAAATCCGCCTCCAATCACAACAGCTGAACGCGTTTCCTCCGCCGTTACTTTTTCCTTAATCCGGTCGGTATCCGCAAGATTGCGGAGAGAGACAATAGAAGAAAGATCCGCGCCCGGCACGTCAAGTCGAATCGGCTTTGCACCCGGCGATAAGATCATTTGGTCATAGCTTTCCTCGTATTGCTCGCCGCTTGCCAGATTCCGGACCGTTACGGTTTTGGCTTCCGGGCTGACCGCAATAACTTCGCTTTGCGTGCGGATATCTAGATTAAATCGTTTGAACATGGCTTCCGGTGTTTGAACAAGCAGCTTGCCGCGCTCCTTGATTGAACCGCCAATGTAATAAGGCAAGCCGCAATTCGCGAACGATATATAATCGTTTCGTTCGAACATCATAATATGCGCCCGCTCATCCAATCTGCGCAGTCTTGCTGCTGCGGAAGCTCCTCCCGCAACGCCTCCGACAATAATGACTTTTTTACTCATGCTGTTTAATGCCTCCTGTTGTTATCGAACTATAGTATGAATGGCGACCGGCTAGGACTCGTCTTCGGTAAACATTGCTTCAATCAATTTCGCGATCTTCGGCGAAGCGATTGTATAATGAATTTCCAGCCCGCTTCGCTCGGCAGCAACAATCCCCGCGCTTCTCAGCTTCTGCAAATGCTGCGATACGGTAGACTGCGGCAGATCCAGACAGTCCTGCATAAACGACACATTGCACCGGCCTTTCTGAAGCAGTCCCTTCACGATGCACAAACGTACCGGATGCGCCAATGCCTTCAGCATGTCGGCAGCATCGTCGTAGGCTTTAAAGTTGTTATCCATTTCTCCACTCCTCTAGTCTGTCATTGAATCATAATATCTTAATATTACGATATAAAGATATATAATGCAAGCTGAGCATGTAATAAAAAAAAAGACCTGTTGTCAGGTCCTTTCGTTTGTTGATAAGGGTTAGCCGGAGGCTCCCTCCCGAGGAAGCTCTTTTCTGTTGCCGAGCAGGAACATCGCCGTGCCGATCCAGCCGCATATCGAAGCAATAACGAGCAGCACCGTTAACGATACACTGTCGGACAAGCCTGCTCCTAACAGCGGACCCAACGTGCCGCGGATGCCAAAGAGCATGAGATGAACGCCAAATACGGCCGCTTCCCTGCCCGGAGCAAGTCTGGATACGAAGGCCAGGATGCCGATATCCCATATGGCCTCGCCTACGCCTTGAATGCCGTTGCCCAGAATAACGGCAGGATAAGTTCCCCATACCCCATATAGCATCGGTACAATCGCATATGCGCTTATCCCGCATAACAATACATGCTTAATATCAATCCTGTCGATTAGCCGACCCGCAATGAGATACGTAAGCAGCAGCCCGGCATAATAAGCGATTCGGGCAAAGCCGATCTGAACATTGCTCAAATCCAGCACGTCCACCTGAATGATCTGATACAACGGATTAGCCATCATATTGCCGAAGCCGGAGAAAGTCGTAGCCACTAAAAATACGGCAAGCTTGCGGTTGCCCGACATCAGCGACCATTGATCGCGCAGCGAGAATTTGGCCGCATTCCTCGACTGTAAAGGCACGGGCTGCTTGGGCAGCCGGAGCGAATTAAACAGGAAAATGGAAGCTACGCCAAAGATAGAAGCGGTAATCAAAGGACCTGAAGGACCTGCATCGTCTGCCCATCTCCCAACGATATACGCTAGAGGAATCATAAGCACGCCGCTCGCTACCCGTACATACCCCATCAGTCTGCCTCTAACATCCGACGGGTACATCCGAGCGACTAGAGAAGCATAAGCCGGTGCCTGGATCCCCATTAGGATTTGGAAGGCCAGAGCGGTTGTCACATAAACGGATGGATAAGGGAATAAGGCAGGGAAAATGATCAGCAGTCTGCCAATTACGTTCGGTATAATGACAAACGGTTTGGGATTGCCCGTCTTCTCGATCCAGGCTGCCCAGATCGGGGAAAACAAGAGGCCTACCGCCGGTGCGGCGGACAGAAGTCCAACCTGCAGCTTACTCGCTCCCTCTTGAATGGCGAAAGGCATAAAAAATTGATTCAATACAACGTTAAAAATACTAAATAGCAAAGTTGCGCTTAAATCAATACGCGCATTAAACCAGACACGCGGCGTCATCTGCATGCCCAGCTTATAGACACTTCCCTTTGTCTCCATCTCCTGCAATCCTTTCGCTCCACAATCCATTTTTATATTTTTCGGGTCTGTCTTTCCCATTAGAGCAGAGATTACAGCAAAGCGCAACAGTCATTTTTTCGACCGGCTTACAAAAAAAATCGGTCCGCAATTGGACCGAAGATGACATCTCTTCCCTTACATGATTAGGAGCAGCAAGCCGAAACAGACAATCGATGCCCCGGTATAACACCAAGCCGCCGTTTTGCTGCAATCCCTTAGCCGCCAGATCCGGACCAGATATCCAATGGTAAACCCGACCGAGATGATCATAATCCCCATCATGATGCCATCCATAAACGGGTCATTCATCATGCCGCCCGCACCGCTGCCATGATGCTGCATATTGTTCCATTCCCATGCGCTAATGCCGCCAGTGAGCAGCAGAGGAATTAGCAAATGTATGCCATGCACGACGATTGGAAACAACATGCCGCCAAGAGAAAGAAGGGAGCTGCGCGGCAATCGCTTTTCGGACACGAGTAATCGCCTCCACTCCTGTTGCATTACAAACAGTATATGGCTCTAACTCGCATAGATTCGATTTTTTTCACGGGACATGGTGTCGTACAAGCACAAAAAGAAAGCAGACATCGTCTGCTTCCTCGCTCCGTTATTGCGGCTGTTCCTTGCCAAGGAAGCGCCAGAAATTCCGGTTGAACAGATCATCCAGATCCCGCTTGATCTCTTCCTCCGTTACTTTCCATCCGTTGTTGTATAAACGCTCGTATTTCGAAGCCAATACTTGTCCGATAATACGGCGGGAATGCTCCCACTTGTAAATCAGCTGCTCGAACACCCTGCAGTCCGAATGCTGAGGAATTACGGAAGTACCGAGCAGCTCGAGGCGGAACTTCGTCATTTCCTCGACCATCGACTCGATGTGAAGGAACCACCAGCAGCCGAATACCATCAGATTGCGGAACTTCCGCGCAAGCACCGTCAGCTCATGCTGATTGCTGCGGGCAAGCATGGTAACGAGAAATTTTTGCGTCGGGTAACGTCTGCACAACGCTTCAACCGCGGTTACATCCGAATCCATGCTCATGTCGCCGGCAAGGCGAAGCTCCGGATTAACGCGGCGGCGGACGCCAATCATGAGGGCAAACGGAATGCCATGCTCCTGACAGACCGGCACCATCGCTTCATCAATCATGCGGGTACGGTGATCTTCCGCGGGGTAAACAAAATCCCCTGGCATGGATACAGCCAAATACAAAGCATCCATACGCGCGATCCACTCCGACAGGAAGCGGCGAACCTCTTCCTTCGTCCGTTCGGTCCATTGCTCGGAAGCTTCATAACCAAGCGACTGAAGCTGCGCGACCGCGCTAGGCCAATCATTCAGCAAAGTATCTACCCGAAGGGCAGCCGAGAAACGGGAATCCGAGTTGCCCCCGCGGTTCAGCCAAACGTCGCGTTCTTCCGGATCAAACGGATCATTGGTCATGAGGACGTGTTTGACATTCGAGATTCGAAGCACTTCATCTACCTGCTCCGCCGTTGTACGGCTGGCAAGCGCTTCGCGGTAGTCATTCAGGTTACGCGACGAAACGTCCAATCCGAGGCGATGCAAAATGGTAATAAAACCGTTCGCCGCCTCGCTGATCGGCGTATGTTCGATAAACAGCTTGTTCCAGATCCAGTCTGCCTGTTCCCGCTTCGTCATCGCCCAGAACGCTTCATACGATTCCTGGTCATTCGACCAGCGGAAGGACTCCGAAATAAGATAATGATAAATAAGAAGTTCATCTATGCCCCACAGGAGCAAATTACCGAAATCAGCGGAAAATAAATGAGTATGCATATCCGTTACCGGCATGGTCTTGGCCAGCCGTTCGACGGTTTCTTTCATGGTAGTGATGGATTCGATGGCCAATTGTTCCTTGATCATTACGATTATCCTCCTCGACTTGTCCTGTACTCATCGTACCACCGCGGGAGGCGAATCGCTTCTATCCGGTTATCGTTCATCGCGAGCCTATTTATATCTGGTTGGTGTCTTCGGATGCCGCGCAGTATAATGGATCTGCAGTCTAATCAAATATGCGGAGGACAGCATGCGTACTCAAGACCATTATTCCCTTCCGATTGAAGCCATGTATAATACATCCCAAATTCCGACCGACTTCCATTCCCATCTGGAATACGAGATTTACTATTTCCATAGCGGCAAATGCAAGCTGCTGATCGGCGACAGCATCTATGAGCTTGCACCCGGCAACCTCATCCTTATGAATGGCATGACCCTTCACTACCCGTCTATCGATAACCGTTATGAATATTGCCGTACAGTCGTTCACTTCAATCCCGCTTTTGCTTCGGGGTTATTGCAGCCGCCTTTTCTTGTTCCCCTTCTCCTCCCTTTCGAGAAACAGACCAACCGTCTAATTTCGCTTAAGCCGGAGGAGCAAGCCCGAATCGAGCCGCTGCTGGAACGGCTATGCTTCCTGCGGCAAAGGGAGGATGCGTTGTCTCATGACCGGTTGATTCTTTGTTTTCAGGAGCTTCTGCTGCTCATTTACGAATTCGCCAATATGCCAAGCTATGGACAAGCATCCCCGCCAAAGAGCATTAAGCATCAGAATGTCCAAAAGCTGATCTCCTATATCGAAGAGCATTACCGCGAGGATTTGCAGCTTGATGACGTCGCCGAATACATGCATCTAAACAAGCATTATCTGGTGAAAATCTTCAAGGAAACAACCGGTATCACGCTGTTTCACTACCTGTATCAACGCAGGATCAATCAGGCCAAAATGCTGTTCACCATGCATCCGGACCGTTCGATAACGGAGACGGCGTTTGAGGTCGGATTCAAATATGTCTCGCATTTCAGCCTAACGTTCAAAAAATTTACCGGACAATCGCCCGATGATTATCGTAAAGGGATTGCCCGGTCATTTGAGTAAGTGGATATGACTATTGGGACTGGAACTTTACGCGGATGCCGGTTAAATAAGTCTGCAGCACGACCTGAATGCTCTCGTCCAAATTAACCGGCAGTCCAAAACCGCCGCTCCGTTCAAGCGTTGCAAACCCGTGCATAAAGCTGCGGAAGCCTCTCACGAGATGGATCGTATCTTCCTGCTTCATCTCAAAAGCAAGTTGCATCACTTGAATAATAAGCTTAATAAGCTCTTCGCTTGTTCTGATCAGCTCCGCATTCTCGGAGTGCTGGGCAGGAAGCGTTGCCTCATACAAGCCCGGGTGCTCTCTTGCAAAACCTATATAAGCAAGCCCTATTGCAAAGACGGCATCATCGCCTGATCTGCCGGCTGCCGCCCGGAGCAATTTATCATGCAGACTCTTCAATCCGTACAAGGACAGTTCTTCCTTCAGACCGCTTAATCCATCTACATGATTATACAAAGAGGGGGAACGGACACCCAGCTCCTGCGACAGCGAAGCCAGAGTCACGGACTCCAGTCCGCTCTTGTCAGCGAGCTCAGCTGCCTTGCGTATGATGGTTTGCAAATCCAATCCTATTCTTGGTGACATCGCTTATTCTCCCCTTCTCTTGAATCTCGTGCGTGGTTCCGCATTAATGAATGACCGCATCAAGCTTGCGGGATGCCGCCATTATCGCCTGTTCCATCGCGGCTTCCGGATTTGCAAGCATTTCTCCGTGTCCAACCGCAAGTAAAGTTGGCTTCAGCTTAAGCAGCTTCATCGCACTGCGAAGGGCTTCAATGCTATTCCAGGTAGCCATCGCAGGGAACGGGAACCAAGGCTTCATTTGACCGCTCACCGCAATTCCCCCCCGAATCTGGAAGGCATCCCCTGCAATCAGCGCATGGCTCCGCGAATCCAGGAAAGACATCGAACCCGGCGTATGTCCCGGCGTCAAGACCGCAAGCAGCGAGCCAACCCGGTCGCCATCCTGCAGCAGTACATCCGGGCGGGTTACAATTTTATCAGGCTTTGGCACGCCGCCCCGGATTGGCGTATTCGCTTCATTCGGGTCCAGGGAACGGTCGCCGTTAAGCAGACGGGAGTCCCTTGCGGAAATATATACCGTGACATCGGGCAGCTGCTTCTTAAGGGCATCCAACGCTCCGATATGATCGCTATGCGCATGCGTCAACACGATGCGCGTAATCGGTTTGCCAATCTGCTCGGCTGCTTTCAGAATGGCTGCCGCGTTATTGGGCAATGCGGCATCAATTAACGTTAAGCTTTTTTCTTCCTCTACGAGATAACAATTAACCGGGAATACATTAGGCAAGTAAGTAAGCTGATAAACTTGTTCATGACGTGTCATTTTCATAATTAATTAACCACCTTCGCTTATAAACTAATATCGTTAGTTTTATAATAACTAATACCATTAGTTTTTGCAAGAGGGATTTTCCTCTTCTGACGACACAAATGCCAGTTTCGGGAGTTTGACCGCCTTCCCCGTTATTAATGTTAGATGAGTGATGCGGCATGTGATCGCTCATGAAATTCACCATATCGGTCAATTGTCCAGATGGTCACGAGAGATCGGAAGAAGGCCGGTTACTGCCAACTTGATTAGAGAGGCTTGTTCGATCATTAACTTGAAACGAATAAAACCCACCCTTTTGCATAACGAGTACGGCAAAAGAGTGGGTTTTATATCAATCGGGCTATCACCTATTATTCGACAGTGGTTGCTCCATCCTTTTTAAAGATCGTTCCATCATCTTTGATATAATCATAGACATTGGTGCTGATGTCGATCAGCGTTTCTTTTCCGTTTGAATACTCATACGTTTCGTTTTTCACCGGAAGTCCCGTTTCTTTATCGACATAAGAGATATAAGTCTGATTGGTCACTTTGTCATTCATGGTGAGCTTCTCCAGCTCCTTGCCGTCCTCGGAGGTTACCGTACCGAGATGGATATAGCCCGGGCCTTGCATATGTGATTTGAATGCTTCAAAGGTGAATTGTGGCGAAGGATCCTTTACAGTTTCGAAAATGCTGCTCTTCTTGAGAAGTTTATGGTCGGCCGTGTATTCACGGTGCTCGCTGCGGAACTGCTTGGTTGTCGGATTGTACCAGTGTTCGTTTTCGAAGAATTTGCTGCCGTCAGCTGTTTCATAGGTATTGAAGACATGTTCGATGTTGCCTTGCGTCTGTTCGGTATTCGCAGCAGCCGAGTCTGTCGTTTTCGGGGCGGTAAGCAGGACATTTTTCGGCACTGCGTCGCTGCTGTTGGCCGCATAAGCCGCAAGGGAGCCAAGACTGCCGATGACGATAGCCGAAGCTACCACCATTCCCGATATTTTTTTTACACTGCCCAATTTACTTGTTCTCATGTTATTCCCTCCGTTTTATAGTCGTTTGTTCGGAATCGTGATTCCTTCTTGCCTCCTTACTATAGAAAAGCAATATCTCAGAACTATCGAAAAGTTGTAAATTAGATGTTAATTCTGAGGGAATAGTATTTTTACTTGTGTACCGACTTCTTCCCGGCTAGTAATCTCGATTTTTCCTTCATGCAGCTTTACGATCTCGGAGCAGATGGCAAGTCCCAGACCAGCACCATGCTGCGATCGTGTCCGAACTTTATCCACCATAAAGAAAGGCTCGAAAACCTTGGGCACATCCTGCTCCGGAATACCGATTCCTTCGTCCTCTACTTCAATGGCATAGTAGGTATGATTAACGAGATACCCCTTAAGATAGATCCGTCCGCCTTTGCTCGAGGCCTTTATGGCGTTGTCCAGCAGGTTGGTGCAGACCAAGAGGAACAGATCTTTGTCGGTAAGCAGCCGGTAGGGCTCAATGGACAGAATCAGCGTTAGGTCTAATCCCTCTAATCGGGGCTGGAGGGCTTCTTCAACTTCAAGACATAGCGGCATAATATCCTGATGTTGTAGCTCTGGCTTTTCGTTGCCAAGGAGAATGAGATCCATCAGCTTAAAAGATAAGCTCTCCAGCCGTCTGCCTTCGGAGTAAATATAATTCATCGCTTTGAAGAAAACTTTTTCATTATACTTCGTTGTGCGCAGCAAGTCGGCATACCCGATAATCGAGGTTAGCGGCGTCCTCAGCTCGTGCGTAAGAAACTCTATAAATTTCTGGCGCCGCATCGCGGTCAGCTCAAGCTCATTTACTTTTTCCTCGACAGCTTCGGCCATCCTGTTGAAATTTTGCGCCAGAATGCCGATTTCATCCCCGGAGTGTACGCTGACCCTCTGCGAATAAAGACCGCGGGCAACCGTCTGGGCGGACTCTGTAAGCGATCGGATCGAGCGAGTCAAATACCGAATGACCCCATATAAACCGATCCCCAGAATAAAGGTAACCAAGATATTAATTTGAAAAAACAAACGGATCTGTGCAGATTTGTCGCTGTATACGCCGGAGATATCCCGAATATAACTCATGGTATAGTTCGTCCCGCTGAGCGCCAGTTTACCGGTTACGAACAGATAGGTTTGCTTGCCGATATCCCGTAGAATGTAGGTCGGCCTATCAGAAGAAGGAGCATTTAGCTCTGGCCGGTAGCCGGTGATCGGTCTTTCGAAATTATTAAAAACCTCCACTTGAGCCGAATTACGGAACTCTAGAAAAATCCTGTTGTTTTCGAAAGTGCGTGTATACTTCTGAGCATTGTTCCGGGTAAAATGGGCAGAGTCCTCAGACGTGCCCCCCATATTATTGCTGAGAGAAATTGCATAAGACCAATCGGACTGCAATTGTGAGGCTATGATGCGCCGCTCGGTCAAACCGAGGTCGATTTCGGTCTTCAGATTTCGGTTGAAATTGTGTTCGATGAGATAAAACGAGGCACCGTTAAACAGCACCTCGAAGAGGAGGAAGGTACAGAGAAAGACCTTATGCCATAACTTCATTGATGGTCCTCCAGCCGGTATCCGAATTTATATACGGTTTTAATGTAATCCTCCAGCTTCAGCTTCTTGCGGATTTTCTGAATATGAATGTCCACCGTACGTGTCTCTCCCATATATTCGTAGCCCCATACCAGCTCAAGAATACGCTCTCTGGACATAGCTTTATTCTTGTTGCGGATGAGAAGGAGAAGGAGCTCGAACTCCTTCATCGTAAGGTCGATTACCCTATTCCCGCTTCGTACTATACGTTCTTCAAGATTGATCTCTAGATCGCCAAACACCAAATGATCGTGCTTCACCCCGTACCGCCGAAGTACGGCTTCAATTCGTGCAAGCAGCTCCATGGATTCGAAAGGCTTGACGATATAATCGTCGGCTCCCATCCTTAGACCCTTGACCTTATCGGCTAGGCTCCCCCGGGCAGTCAGGAGAATGACTGGCAGATTGCTGGACTCCAGCTCTTCCATGATTTCAAATCCGTCTTTTTCCGGGAGATTAACGTCAAGCAAAATTAAATTCGGTGCATAGGTGTCGATTAGTTCTAATGCTTCAGAGCCATTGAAGGCTTGTCTCGTGTCATACCCCGCAATCTCAAGATTCAAGCGGATTAGATCGGATATGGCCACATCATCTTCAACAATTAATATTTTTTCCATAGTAACCTCTCTACTTCCAACGGATGTCAGTGCATGTATATAGTATGTGCAATAATAGATTTATCTAAAAATTATAGCTTACCTAAACTACAGAGGTGTTTTCCAAGTTGTAAATTAGTTGTAAAATATCGTTGAAAAGGCAGTGGTCATTTTTGGAAAGGAAGTGCGAACTTGCGAAATAAGAAATATCGGATACTCCTACCTCCGTTCTTGTTGGCTGCAATAAGTATGGCACTTTTTTTACAAAGAGAATAAAGTTCGACCAAAATCAATTTGCAATCCTTCTGCATGCGATTTTCCCCTAACCACCAATAAACTTTTAAATTCATATATTTGACATCAACTTACGCAAGTTCCCCGATAGAGTGACCAGACCTATATTACGAAACAATGGCAGCCGATCAAAAGATCAGCTGCCATTGTTTTGTTCTGAACTAACATCGCTTGAGATTATCCGCAAATGCCATCTTTCATATTTGTACACAAATGTATAGAGGAGCAATACAGTATAAACACAATAAGGTAATACAAAGTTGGATTACTTTTAAAATTCGCTGCGCCTGGTCTTTTCCGTGAATGAGCCTATCGACATTCTATCACCTACACAAACCCAGCATAGTGAACGAATCGATTAATCGCCATGCGAGGCTTCTTAACTGAAATAAATATCTAGAATGCACGCTCGATAAACCACACAAATCCAAACAAAAGCACGGCCGTTGAGATGCTCGGCGTCACCCATTTATTTATTCGCATAAGGTTCTTGCTGAGGTAGAGAAGAATTGGGAACACAAGGGTGACGATTAGCAGCTGCCCCGCTTCAATCCCTAAATTAAACGATACAAGCGCCGCGGCCAAATGGCTTTTGCCTAAATGAAGTTCCGATAGAATGCCCGCAAATCCAAATCCGTGAATGAGTCCAAATGCAAATGCGATCCAAGGCGCATGTTTCGATTCAGGGGTGAAAATGTTCTTAAGCGCTACATACACGATGCTAAGCGCAATCGCCGATTCTACAAATTTACCAGGAAGCTGTACGATTTCGAGTGTCGCAAGAGCAAGCGTGATGCTATGCGCAACGGTAAAGGCGGTGACGAGGGACAATATATGACGGACTGTCTTCGCGCCAATTAACAGGCTGATTACAAACAAAATATGGTCATAGCCTGTAAAGATGTGTTTTAAGCCAAGCACGAAAAACTGCTTAATCTTCGTGAAAGGGCTCATTTCACCGATATTCAGCTCTCTGACTTCATAAGTGAAGACGAATTCCTGCTGCTTCCCATCCATGATCACTTTCGCCATATTCGCATGACTTGGGTCGCTTTCTTCAAACATGACATTATATTTGACAATCAGGTTTTCCGGTGCCTTTTTTATATCATACGAAATGGAAAGATCCGCAAAGAGCTTTTCGTTTATCGTCGTTATGCCGATTGCAGTAACGGTTCCTTCAACGGGCATACTGTCGGCATACATCAGGATGTGTGTATTCAAATATTCCTCAATCGGAACCTTATTTTCGCTGGTTATGGTTTGGAGCTTGTCGGGAACTGCGCTCGCTTGTTCATCTACCTGAAACCCGACGGCATGGCTTAGTTCAACCGCATCCAGTTGAAGTTGGTAATCTATGCGGGTGTTCTTCACTTCAATTAACGAAAATCCTTCACTGTTATTGGTGTGGGCACTGGCCAGCGAAGGAGCAGCCATCAGCATTAGAAAGATCCATACGAGAAGCCTTGTACATCTCACGCTATTTGACACAACCTTTCTTCATTAATAAGGAGGGGAGCATGGGGCTCCCCTTCCTTACGAACCTTACTTCGTTTGCAGGAAGATCGGGTTCGAGTAGAACCACAGATCCGACCACGGATTTTCGCCTTTCGGGTCAAGGGTCGGCTCAAGTTCGTTCGTATTTGTACCGCGAACCCGAATGTAACTGTCTTTGTTCACATTCTCCAGCGTGTAAGTGATCTTAACCATCTCACCGTCGCGCTGCCAGCTGCTCTCATCGAAACGTGCAACTACTTTAGTCGTAGGGTTCGCTGCTGTGGAACGATCCTCCACTTTACCCGTCACTTTGCCCATGATCAGATCCACTCTATTAACTTTCGGATTGTCGCCATGGTTGTTCTTCGCATTTGGATCTTTGAATGTGATCGTAACCATTACGTCTTTGCCGTTGCCAGGGATCGCAAGTGTTTCACCAATCGATGCGCGGTTACCATTCGACTGCGCATGTGCAGGAGACTTGCCTGCGGCTTGCGCCGTCACGTCCAGCTGATTGATTAGGTCGCCCGTCGTAACGAAAATGCGGCCGTTACGCAGACCATCCAGGAGGCTGCTGTAAGTATCCTGAGCCTTGACGTACGTCTTCGAGTATTCGCCTGGCCAGAAATCGCTTCCGCCGTCACGCCAGTTCACATGGGAATCCGACGTGGAGGTGATCCACCAATGACGGCCTTCACCCAGCATGGAGTCCCACAGACCTCCAACCTTAGCTGTCATTTGGTCAAAGCCGCCCATCGTTGCGTAGTTGCCGTACCCGCCGCGGTCACCTTTCGGGTCGATGGAGCCGTCAGGATTGATGGCGCCGGCCTGGTGCCCAGGCGCTCCTTCCATACCAACGGATACGTTCGGCGCAGCATCGTTCCAGTTACGGAACTCTTCCGGCGTATCTTGACCCCATTTGGTTTCACCGGTTGCGGAACGTGCAGGATGATTAGCAAACAGCACAGGAGCAAGATCCAGGTTTTTCATATAGTTTAGCGCGTCAATCATGTTGGTTTCTGTGTCGCGCTGCGGGTCTGTCGGGAACGGATCGCGCTTATTGAATTTACTTTCAATATCATAGAGCGTCTGCGACTCGGCATCCGAGTTCGGAATAATGAGAGAACTATGGTCTGCGGCTGGCGTATCAAACTCCATGCCGTAGAACAGCTTCAGATCAGGATTCTCGGCACGAGCTTTCAGCACCTCAGGGTATGCTTGCTCCAGGTTGACTTTAGAGTGGTTCGGACCGCCATGGTCGGTTGAAACCATCCAATCAAGCCCATACGAGTTTGCCATTGCGGCATTTTTCACGATTGGGTAAACCGCGTCTCCTGCGCGGATCGGAGTTGGGGGATTTGTTGTGTTATCCCAGCCAACACTCCATTCACTATGCACGTGGTGATCGCCTGCAAGCCACTGCATGTCCGTTTTTTCGGCTGCTGCTTTCGGTACGCCAAAACCATCGGTAAGGCCCTGAGTGGCTACGGCCGCGGTTGCCATTGCCGTTACTGCCAGCACTGGGAGTGCTTTACGTTTCAACTTCAAAACTCTCAACTCCTTATGTATATGATTCTGTAATAACATAGATGTAGTATGTTAACGGAAAAACAAGTATAAGTAATGGTTATGTAAATTTTTGCCTTATCGACCCGGTAATGGTGAAAATGTATCTCAAGTCCCATTTTCTTTGCCGGACGATTATACCGTGGCAAATAGGTATTTGAACTTATAAGACGAACAGTTAAAGCAGTACACCGTTAACAACAAGAGAAGCATTCACTTTCGCGAGAAGATGACTCAATTCGATCATGAGCGGATTCCGCAACGAATCGTGCATGCACGCGGCGTAGGGGCAGTTTTTTATACGGTTGTTGGTGACAGGCTCTATGACTTGCCCAACCCGTTGAGAGTAACCGCTTGCTGCCTACGAGACGACGGACCCTACTCTCTTCGATGCCGTATTATTAGTTAGCAATGAAGCTGCAATTCCGACGCCCGCTCTAGAAGCGTCTATAAACGGAATTGCATAGGGCCATTTCTGGGAGGGGGCGTTGTTATAAGCCTGATAGCATGAAAAGCAGGGAGCCTTCAAAGGGCTCCCTGCTTCCGTGATCACAATATATTAACGAATTACGTCCGGCTTTTCAAACTCACAGCCTTGCTCTTTTACATAGTAATAACTGATAATTTGCTCTTGTTTTCTTCTCTCCGTTAAACTACCCTTTAACGTAATGAAGTACAGTAAAGCGGAGCTTCTCCGAAGATGTTGGGATGGACGAAAACCGTATAAGAACGCAATGAAGGTTGTGCTGCCCAAAGCAACTGGAACTAGGAAAAGGAAATTTTCGCCTATTTCGACCATCGCATCACTAACGCTTATACGGAGTCTCTGAACAGCCTTATACGAGTCATTAATCGTTTAACTCTTTTGAAGCCCTGCGAGCCATACAGAGGGACTTATAAAGCAACCCAAGCCTAAGTACCAACGGAGGTCAGATAGCTATGATCTGCGAGAGGAAAACTTCCCGATGTTCAAAATGCCACCTGTTGGCGTTGTTCCTGAGCCAGAAGAAATAACCCTATTAGGAATAGATCTTTCCACCTTGATCGAGAAATTGGAGAAGGGCGAGCTATAAGCCCTTTTCCACCATAAAATCCGAATACCCTATAAAACAAAAAAGCCGCAAAATATGCGACTTCCTTTGCTTGTTTGTCTGCTTATTCATGTTCATATTTCTCTTTTCAAGGCTGTATATGCTGGGTTTGCGCACGCAAATCTGAAATCCGCCTCACGTTCTCCCCCGCCCGGTAGAAGACGATCGCGCTAACAGCGACGAACGCCATTGTCACGAACAGCGTCGATCCGTCGTAATGGATAAGCATCAATCCGCCGATCCACGGACCTATGAAATGGCCCAAATTGCCGAACGATTGAGCGCCGTAATAGGCTCCCCTCATACCATCCGGGGCGATCCGGTCAACAAGCACATTGCCCGACGGATAAGTCAATATTTCTCCAAGCGTAAATACGATCATGGACAGCAGAATCGTTATCCATCCGACGGAATAAGCGAAGCCGATGTTGCCGAGCGCGTAGAACGAGACGCCAATTGTCAGGGTGACCAGAGGCGTGTACCTCTCCGTCCATTTGGACAACGGAATCTGCAAGGCGACGACGGTAATCGCGTTGACGCTCATCATAACCGCGAACAGTGTGACGCCTTCGGCAAACTTCCCCTCCACGTATTGGGACAGCGTCACCGTCATTTGCGAATAACCTATCGCCGTCACGATGCCGCCCAGCAAGTAATACCTTAACACGACGTCATTTTTAGCCGCGCGCCAAGCGGACGAAAGGCTTTTGCCTGCCTTCTGCTCTCCTTCTATTCTCTTGATTCCGAATCGGTTCAGAAGAACATAAAGGCTGCAGACGTAGATGAAATAAATGGCACTCGTAAAGAGGAAAGGAAGCGTACTGTCTAACGCGGCGAACACCGCGCCCAGCAACGGTCCGACCGACACACCGACGTTGATCGCCATGTATCTCAGTGAGAACACTTTGAATCGGCGCTCCTTCGGCGTCAAGTCGGCCATTAGCGCCTGCGAGACTGGTTCGTAGAACGATCGGCACAAGCCGTTCAGCAAGCTGAACAAGAAGAATAGCACCGCACTATTCGACAGCGCGAAGCCGAGGAACACGGCACTCCATCCGAGCAGCGCGCCGAGCAGGATTTTACGGCGTCCGAACTGATCTGACAGTGCTCCTCCAATGAAGCCGCCGACCATGCTGGCGAGCGAGCCGGCCCCAATCACGAAGCCGATCATCGCAGGGTTGAGATCGGTGTGCTTGGACAAATAAATGGCGAGGAACGGCATGCTCATCGAAGAAGCCGCACGCGCCAAAATCGTACCGACCAATAAGGAATGAACGATTGGATGGTAATCTTGTGCGAACAGCCGAAGGCGGTCGTACAATCTGGATAACATCATGGCGTTCAGCTCCTCGGACAAAGTTTCACTAAATGAAACTTGGTTTCATATTTAGTAAGCCTATTGTATTCGGTTTGTGAGAGGAATTCCACTCTTATTTTTCCAGACTGACCCGTTCCGTTAGAAAGGTACTTTTTTTGTTTTTTTCTACTCATCGAATCCCCCACTTGAAGGCAGTATATACAGCTATTATTCTCCCCTATATCACGTTATCCTTCCCGTTACTGGAACAGGGAGCAGAGCCGCGGCGGCCTGCTCCCTGTTCTGGTTGAACTATCGTTCTTCGATAGCTTAACTATTAGTTACTAATTGTTGATACGTTTCACTGAAATTTTGGAACCAGTATATCCGATAATAATGCTTAAAATAGCAAATATAGAAACCTTAAACCAAGATATCTTTGCAATAACATCATCATTTCCTATGTACCTAAACCTATATATTGACCACCACGTCTCATCTGAACCATGGGAAAAATAGAGCCAGAAGATAAATATTGCAATTACTGCACTAACAAATCCCAATAACTTTGCTCTCATCGGTATCAGCAACTCCTTCGGACAGATAATAATACAGTAATTTGCTAAACGTTGGATATACCCTCCCGTTAGCCATCCATGCATCTGATATTTGCACCACAGAGCATTAAAGTTAGTTCGTTCTTTCATGGTAGTTGAGAAAACGGCAGCCCATCATGATATGCTGCCGTCGTGTTGTTTTGAACTATAGTTCGCCGTTAGCCTAATGAACCCTCGATCTATTCCTGGCAGCAGCAGCGCTCATGCAGACATGCATCTGCATTGAGGCGATTTGTTTTTATTTGCGGGTAATTTTATCTTCTTGTGTTTTCTTATATTGTTTATTTGCTTTAACCGCGAAATATAGATATATCATTATCATAACCGGAAGGATTATCCAGAAAAAGCCTCTAAACAGGGCGAATGGTGTTTCGAAGAGAAAGGCCCTCCAGAAAGCCGCTCCGTTTAAATCCCATAGTTCTGGAGTAAAATATAACGATTTCGGATCAAGCATTACTCCCGGATCGATCGTGTCAGTAGAAATGAGTGCCGCCAATATAGGGATGAAGGAACAAGCTAATAGAACCCACATATCCGACAGCCGCTTATACCGGCCGGCTTTGGAGTCGACATCCGAAAAGATCTCTATGCTTCCCTGTTTGTCTGCTTTCTTAAAATATTGATATCCCGAGCTTTTCGTTCCAGCGATATGTTCCCAGCCGCTGTCCTCAAATAAAGCACAGTAATCCTCGAAATCCTCCCGCTTTTTGAAAGTGCGGTAATCCATTTTTATAATTGCATTTTCTGGCTTTTGTGATTCGAATTCATAGCTGAACGATGTCTTTTTTGTGAATTGGTAACCCTGCCTCGCCATGTCATTTAGCCAGTTTTCTTCTTCGTTGAAGTTAGTAAAGAACTTGATTTTTTTCATTCGCGGTCCCTCCATTCTCATTTCAATCGATCTGTCGTCACGTCAATCATGTGCTTCATTCGCTCAAGGTCAAAGCGCAGAACATCCAACCCTTTGTGGGTAATGGCATACACCTTGCGGCGGCTGTCCTTGCTGGCCACAGGCTGAATGAACTTCAGCTTTACCAGATTCTCAATCGCGCCATACAGGGTACCCGCTGCCATTCGAACTTGCCCGCCGCTCAGTTCCTCCACCTTCTGCATAATTAGATAACCGTGCGCCGGCTCGACCACGGCCAACAGAATGTAATAAACGGTTTCGGTCAATGGCAAGTGTTTATCTCTTTCCATGCTTACCCTCCTGGTAATAAACTTTATATCGCATAACTATATTAAGTTAAACTATATAGTCAAACTATATACAATTCAACTTTATATTGCAACACAAGAAAACGGCTATCCAATAGGATGGCCGCTTATTGAGCTCTTGTATTGGCTAGCACTTCTAAGTTTTAGTTGCGGCCATTAGTGTAATCTGCACGTTACTTCAATGGCGGCAACCGATCGTTCCTAGACTGCTGCTGTTTTATTGAACACCTTACAATAGTCCAATAACAAGACATTCTAATCTTGCATGTTGCTCTTGACTTGGAGTGAACTCCAAGTTGTAGAGTGATCGTGAGTCAAGTAACTATCACTTATAGGAGGCGTAATCATGAGCACATCAAAAATCGTTTTGATCACTGGCGGAAACAAAGGGATCGGCCTTGAGACTGCTAGGCAATTGGGCAAGCTAGGATTCACGATATTGCTCGGTTCAAGAGATGAAGCAAGAGGGCGGGAAGCGACGGCTACCCTGACGGCCGAGAACATACATGCAAAGGCAATTACTCTGGACATAACAGACTTGAATACCATACAATCCGCAGTAGAGCAAATTGACGATCAGTATGGAGCGCTTGATGTTCTGATCAATAACGCTGGCGTGTGCTTTGAAGGAGTTCTTCCTCCGAGCCAACTGGAATTAACGGTTCTAAGGAATACGTACGAGACAAATGTTTTCGGCAGTTTTTCTGTCATGAAGGCCATGCTCTCTTTGATTAAAAAATCGCCTGCCGGCAGAATCGTAAACCTTTCAAGCGGCTTGGCTTCCTTGACCGAGTACAATACCCCGGACTCAGATGCCGAAAAATACGGATTGAATTTGCTCGCCTACATGAGTTCGAAAACGGCCGTCAATGCGCTAACCGTCTTGTTTGCCAAAGAATTAAAAGATACACCGATCAAGGTAAATTCAGCCGATCCAGGGTACACGGCTACGGATTTGAATGGGCATACGGGTTATCGTACCGTTGAACAGGGCGCTTCCATCGTCGTGAAACTCGCCACCCTTCCGAGCGATGGACCGAACGGCGGTTTCTTTGATGAGAACGGCGTGATACCATGGTAATACGTCTGGAGGTGCGGCAAAGCGATGGACATTCCCGAAACCGCAAGCTCGATTAAACAGGCGGCTGAATTCACGGGCCTGTCGGAAGATACGATCCGCTATTACGAGAAAATCGGCTTGCTTCCATATGCCGACCGCAAAACAAGCGGACACAGAACGTACAGTAAACATCAATTGGATGGCATGGTCTTTTTAACGAGACTTAAAGCGACCGGAATGACGCTTGAAGAAATGAAGCGTTTCCGTAAGCTTTACGAAAGGGGTGAAGTCACGCTCCCCGAGAGAGTCTCCCTTCTGATCGAACACAAGAATAGAATTCAGAACGAGATCGAGAGCTTACTGGAGACGCAAAGGATGATTGATTACAAAATCGACACGTATAAAGAGGTCCTTGTAAATCCAGATTCAAACAAAAAATGGATATCCTCCTCAGCCGATTGAGAGCTTTCTTATTGTTCTTATTGAACTCTTCTGCCCTTTAATCAACGTGTGCCAGTCTAATACTTTATTTTCTTTGAACAAGGATTTCGCCTCCCATTTAAGGAAACCTGCCCTTTACTTCAACAAAGCTGCAGTAGATCCTCCGATCCGCTGCAGCTTAGTTGATTGAACTATAGTTCTCCGATAGTTGAACGGATTATCTGCAGGTCCTTAATAAATCAGGTCTTCTCTGGCTTCAATCCCATGCAATTCGCAATAAGCTCTATACTTATTAAGAACGGTATAAATATCGTCTTGACCAACAATTTGATCATTCTCATCAAAGTACTGAAGAGCTCCTCCTAATATAAACAGAGTTACTACTTCTTCATTTTCTGTTACAAGGGTATGAATGTCACCAGGCGGCTCGAAGATAAAGGTTCCCGGTCCAGCAACCCATTCTCGCCTTCATATCTCCACTTTCCCTAATTTCGCCGTTACTTTAATGACCGTTTAAATAAATCAATTCTTTCTATTACCCTTTTGCCTTTGTTCATGTTTTGCCACTCAATAATCATATAAACCTCACTAATGTTTTCTGATACAAGTGCTTTTCCATCTTTATCTAAGTACGTACCGCCTTCAATTGTTCCAGTGGTCACCTCTGTTAGATTTTCGCTCCCTGTTATTGTTTTTTTCTGTATAACTCTGTCGTCGTAATCCATGACAGCATGTACTTCGAGGTCGAAAAAATCAGTAGTATATTGGTTTTTATCTTTTATTTTGAGAATTCCGTCGCCTGCTTTAAGAATTTCTGAGGTTATGGAGATTTTATATTGTTCTACTTTCCATGTTTCACTTTCTCCCATCAGAGATAAATAAGAATTTATTGTTGACTTGTCATTGTTATAGCATCCAGAGAGTACAACAATAAATAAGACCAAGCATAGATATTTAATAACCTGCATTTGTCACCTCACTCCTCAGCTGCCGCATTAATGATTGGACTGCAGTTTTCCCGATAGTTCAACGATTTAGGTATTTAAGTTCTAAGTATATTTGTTTTGCCATTAAGCAAATCTTCAAAGACTGGTCGTTGGACTCTGTTTATTTGATCCAATGAGATGTCACTAATATTCCAGAACTTTAATTTCAATGATTCACATAGGTCATCCTGAAAATAAATTGTATCTCCATCTACTGATAAATGCTCATTGTAATTAGTCCAAGCATTGAAAAGAAACATAACAAAAACTACCTTGTTCCCATCAGGATAGGTGTATTCCATTCTTGGGCCACTATATACCGCATAAAATTCATAATCCTTAACAGTTAATCCTGTTTCCTCAATAACTTCTCGAATCATTGTCTCTTGAATAGTCTCACCTGGATTCATGCCTCCGCCCGGTAATCCCCAATCACCGTAATCGGATCTCTGCTGCAATAAAACTCTACCTTTGCTATCTCTTATAATCGCTCCGCCAGTTACAACAATTTTCATTAGCAGGTGACTCCTCTTCTAACTAAGATACAACTTCCATATTAACACATATTGGAAGTAAAATGTCTGTTACTTCAACAACAAACCGGCAGCGGATCTCTGATCTGCTGCCGGTTTGTTTGACTTGAACTAACGTTCCCAGATAGTTCAACCATCGAACTACACGCGTTCTTTAGGAATCAATTTGGTTGTTCTTTTGTTGTTCTGTTTTCCATCTTGAATGTCCAAATATCACTCCAAACACCATGCCAGCGACCAGATCATACCAATCATACGGTCGCCCAAACAGTATTCGAAATATACTCATGATTAATAAGTAAACGATTTCTCCTTTTAGGGCTTCTTTTAATAAGAATCGATACTTTCCATTTCTCAACAATAATTTTAATGATGACACTCCAAAAATCCCCCCAATATAAGCTCGGGTTATTACAATTACATGTTAGCACATATTGGAACTAACCTGCCCGTTACTTCAATGAAAAAAGAGGAGCAAATTGCCGTAGCAACTGCTCCAAGTTTCGTTGAACTATAGTACCCGATAGCTTAATGCCTCAATTGAATTTCAAGCTAAAACTTCATATTTAGTCCAGCTATTGTTAGTTTGGACTGCTTTCTGTAGTTGACGCAACCCATTATTATTCAAACGATATGCAAGTATCATTTCTTTCGTTAAGTCGATTACCAATGGATCTCGTAATGCTTCTTCTACTGGTATAAATCTAGCCTCAGAAACCTCATAACCATCGATACAAACAGTACCCGAAGTTACTTCCATTTCAAAGACTAAGTATATTCCATGTTCACTGCCGTTCGGAATAGCTCTAATCCCATCTCTCACACCAATAAGGCTTTTTATTTTGGCAGTCAATCCACTCTCTTCTTGCACTTCTCTTATTGCGGCTTCCTGAAATGTTTCCCCTTCGTCAACAAAACCTCCTGGTAACATCCAGCACCCATTATTTGCTCCATAAGTAACTTTTACAAAAAGAACATGACCATCTTCTACAATTAAACCAGCTGCAGTACAAGATACATTCATCTCCACACCTCGCCAACTAATTTATGGTAATTATAACCTACGAGCATTATAGTGTTAAATAATTAAAACCTATGTCTTTATTTAAATTACCTATAGAAAAAGGAGGGGTGATGATTAAGCATAACTGCCCGTTAACGTAATGAAGCTGCCATGACGGCAGCTTCATTTTTTAGTGTAATTAATATTGGAACTCAATGTCATGTTCGATACACCATTCAATCACCAATTCCTTTATCTTGTTTTCCTTGTAGGTATACCATTGCTTATCAATGCCAAATTGTATTATTTTATCTTTAAATCTGCGAAATGCGCCTTTCCCAATAATTGCGGCATTTAGCGCTTCATTAATCTCTTCATTTTCAAGAGTTGAAATGAACTCTTCTATGAGTTCATTTTCGTTGTATTCGTTTTTTAACGTGAAGTCGACATATTTCTCCTGTTCATCCTCAAGTATGCAAATTGCCCTTTGAATGTTCTCTCTTTGCCATTCCGGAAAATTTTCAAGCGGCTGTTCATCTTCAGCAGCTCGAATTTCTTCTCTAGTTAACGTAATCACTTCACCTGTTGTTACATCTATATAAGTAAACGTATCCTCAATCCCAATCTCAATCTCGCTGACTAATTCATCTAAACTGATGGGTACCTTAATCAATATAATCGTTCCTTTCCTACTCATCATTTTGTTCTGAACTATCGTTTCCCGATCGTAGAATAAATTAATCCAACAAGATTTGGTTCCACAGCTGTGACATAACGTTTGGCAAATGTTCCTGCGGATGCAAGAAAATTGCCAATGCTACGCTTAATAATATGGCAGCAATCCATAATAATAATTTGAATGTCCTCGATTTTAGCTTAAGTAATAAAAATAGAAACCAAGCAAAGAAAGTCAAATTTAAAATCAAAGTCACTGGAATGCTAACGATTCTTCCTAGACCTGTATAAGGGAAGAATTCGATTAATAAAAATATGGTTGCAATACTCGGAAGCATAGCCAACACTAAGATAGTTACTGACTTTATCATAAATTCTCCTAAAGTTCCTTCAATAGTTCATTGGAGTGCCGATTGATTATTGGGAGCTGTCTTTTTGTTGAGTTAAAGTTCGCCGTTAGTTGAGCGCCTGCCCTTTATTTAACCGATCTCGGACTTCAGTCAAAGCAAATCCAAGTAGGTTCTTTCCTTCCCACAATATTGGATTCATCGAGTTAGGATGGTCTTGTGCGAGACCAATCCCCCATATTCGATCCACTGGACTAGCCTCAACAAATACGCAATTATGATGAGACTTCAAAAATTCTAACAGTTCCTGATTTTGCTCGAACTTAGCTAGGTTCCCTCGAAGCACGATATCATAACAAATGCTTTCCCAAACCTCATTATTAAAACCTTTAATGGCACGCCCGTATGCTTTCATCTCTTTAGGATGCTTCGACTTCATGATTGCCTCGAGCATTTCTTTATCGCCAAATAACCTAGCTTTTTCGGCCATCATAAACTGCTCCGCAAAACTATACTGCTCGTTTTCAACTATAAATTCGCTCCCCCACCATTGGCTTAAACAACTGCTATTAATATGACCATCTGCCGAAGGTGTGTGACCCCAAAAGAACAGGAATTTCAACTTTTCTCCAGCCTCATAAGCATGTTGTAGACTTTTCAGAGAATAGTACATGTTATACCTCCTTTCTATCGAAATAAGAACAATATCCGGTTTTTCTAAACCGGTAACCTCACCTGGTGATTATTTAAACTGATGTTACCCGATAGCTTAATTTTGGAATGATTTATTATTTAAGTTTGTCAACGACGCATACCCTTGTATTTTTTCATTAGGTTAAAAACCAAGTAAACAACACTTGTACAGAGCAAGAAAATTCTATCATGTTTGAGATTAAGCGCGGTATTACTTCCACTGAAAATATATTCATTGTAAAAGAAAAGATTTTCAAGAGTATAAGAACGTCCTGAAGCATCCATAACAATTTTACTACCGTTAAGATCAACTAAAACACGCCAAGATATAAGCGAACAATAGAACCGCCATTACTAATATTTTTTTATATTTCATAAATATTTCTCCTGAAATTTTAGAATATTTCCCCAGTAAATAGACGTTAATTAATTGGATTTGTTGCGTTATCCTGCCCGTTCGTCATAATGAAGTCTTGTCTGTTCGCACTTTTTTTCAGCCTTAAATATAGCTCATAAAACCCTTAATAAGTGCTTTTTTTGTCGATGGAGCAGTATAAAGGGATTTTCACGTCCAAAAATAAACGACAAGAAATTACGTAGAAATGAAAAAGAACCTTGATAGTATCACGACATGAAATTACCAATTATACGGTAGATTGCCTAGTCGCCCTGTTTTCTTAGATGAAACAACAAAAGCCCATGGAAGTGGAATCTTCCTCGGGCTTGTTGTCCTGGTCCCCTGACCTTCTTTTTCGCTTAGACATCTTGTCCTCCAACTGCTGCCTGCGATGCAGTATTAGTTCCAATATCATCAATCAAACCGATATCACTTCCCTCTCTGCCATCTACTCTAAAATGTTTCACAATGCATATGTTCGCTGTAATTTTTATGGAGTTCGAGAAAGTACTTATATAGGTTAGTATATTTCTGTGGATCACTTATACCTTCCTGTATACCCTCTGCAATATCAGTTTCATCAAGTGGGACGAGTATAGATGTGGATGTTTTTCCAAGATACATTCCGACCGTATCAATCATCAGAAACTCGGTAAGTGGGTATTACTGAACAAGGCATTTTTCAAAAGACTGATAAAGAATCGAATACTTTCAAGTGTTCTTAGACCACACGAAGTAAGTTTGATGTAATCACGATTCCTTACAATAGACAAGAATGTTGTTTCGCTCATTAAGATGTTATCAGGGTTTCTAATAGGGATTCCTCTTAGGAAGTTATCCAAAATATCGGAGATATTAGATGACCGGGCATGAGAACCTCCACCATGCTAATTTGACATGTCGGATACATCCCGGCCAAACTCTGGCAACATCTATCCCTTATACTTTTCCTCATGACAATTCGAAATGGGGAATCAACGTGAGAAGCATCGCAAGTTCTTTGCTAAGCATGGCATTTCTGCTCGCTGCCTGCAGCTCTAATAACGTATCGGGACCAGGCTCGGGTTCATCTTCACCCGGGAACTCCTCCGAAATAGTAAAGCAGCCCGTGGACGGTGTGAGCACTGACGGGCACGTAAAGCTTACGTTCGCTACTTACTATCTGAGCGATAAGATGCAGGCAGCTATCGAGAAATTCGAAGAGCTTTATCCCAACGTCGAGATCCTGTTGCAAGCTACGCCGACCTCTGGGAAGGATCTCGACGAAGTGATGGCCTACTATGAGAAATTCGTGACCGGCGTAAATACGGCTGTACTGGCGGGTAAAGGTCCTGATCTGATTGAGATGGACGAATTGCCGATGGAAGCCTATACGAAACGCGGTCTGCTGGCTGACTTGAACGAGTTGATGGCCGGAGACTCGTCCTTTCGTCCTCAGGATTATTTCGTCAATATCCTGAACAACGCGAAGCTCGGCAACGGGCTGTACGGCATGCCGCTATATTTCTCCCTTGTCGGCTTGGTCGGCGACAGCCAGGCTATCGGCAAAACCGGCGTACAGATCGACGACAGCAGTTGGTCTTGGAACGATTTCCTGAATACGGCCCGGCAACTACAGCAACAGGGAGAGTTCAAAAACGCGATTATCGGCGAGCCGTCCATCCTCCTAAGCGAAATGGCCGCCGAAAATTTCACCCATCTAGTCAAAGAGAAAAACGGCGAACGAAAATTCGATTCGGCTGCATTCATCCAGCTCATCGATCAAGTCAAAGAAATGGTCGACGATGGTCTGCTCTTCGACATGCTCAAGGACGGAGGAGGCAGAGGCAGCGCAGCCACCCAGAACGCGCATGCTTATTTCAGCGAGAACACCATCAGCTCCTTCGGCACATATCTATTCAACGATCTAATTGCAAATCCGACGCTATATGCGAAGCCGCATCCACAGGATATGGGCGCAGGCGGTTATTTCAGCACTTACGGTTCAGTGGGCATCAGCGCTAACTCCCCCCATAAGCAGGAGGCCTGGAATTTTATCCGCTTTCTCATGGAATCTGAAGTACAACATCTTGACGATGCTTCCGGCGGACACGGCTTCCCAATTAACATGAACGCCTACGACAAGCAAGTCGAGCAGTTAAAATCGGCGGGCACGATTCAAACGGAGTCGCATCCCGATACAGCCGTTGATGTCGGAATGCTGGATTTGCTGAAGAAGGATTTGAAGGAAGCCGTTCACTGGGTCCATGCCCCCTCGAATATAGACAAGACGATCCAGAATGAATCAAAAGCCTTCTTCAGCGGCCAGAAAACGGCGGAACAAGTGGCGAAGATCGTGCAAAGCAAGGTCAACCTCATCCTCAACGAATAGTCGGAAAGCCATAACAATGACCGTCTATTTTCTGGTTTGCATGGAGCTGAAACGCAAAGAACCCGGTACTTGTACGATACCGGGTTCTCGTATAACTAGGCGCTAGGCAATTTATATAACCGTAACTTTTGACAAATCGGCGTCCATGCCTTTCAGGGCGGCATAGGTCAGCTTATCCATCATCGCGCCGTCGAAGCAGATGGTTTTGATAGCGCGGTAGTATTTTTTAGTCAAGGTAAACCCCGGATGGAAAGACACATTCTTCAGCGTCGAGCCTCTGAACGTAACTTCGTTTAATCCGCACTTCTCGAACTTGACGCCAATAAAGGTTTGCCCGTCGAAACACTGGCCCGTAAGATCGGAATATTTGAATTCCACGCCGTCAAACATACAATTTACGAAAATGGTTTTTCTAAGGTCGGTCGTGTTCATCTTCACATCCGTTAATTTGACGTCCAGAAATTTTGCGCGGTCCAGACCGGAAGAGATGTAGCTGGTACGCACCAGAGTGGATTTATTGAAGCTTGTATCCGAAAGATCCAGAGAAGTAAAATTGCAGTCGGTAAGGTTTGCTCCGTCGAAAATGGCTTCACGCACATCGCTTGCCGAAAACGTGCTGCCGGTCAGGTCTGCGTTGGAGAAATCGGATCCTTGCAGCGTGCTTCCCGAAAACTTCCCCTTGCGCGCAATCACGTCGGCAAAATCGCTTTTATGTAAATTGCTTGCGCTGAAGTTTGTCACCACCTGGCGCTCCAGCGACCGGGAGAGGTTAGCAACCTCCAGTACTGTTTGTTCGATATCGCCAATGCTATTAATGGTCATCTCGAAAGCTGTTGCGTCGTCCTTGCCTTCTTCTATAAGTTCGCGGAACCGTTCCTGCAGATCCGCCTTCAATTCCTCCACGCTTTTCACCCCGTCGTACGGTGCGAAAACTCCGTTCAGATAGCTGGTCAATTTCGGATTCAAATCATCCACTCTCCCTATAGTAAGTTTTCAAGGACGCGCTTTGAATACTCCCAGTTGCTTTTGTTGCGGGCGTAAGACTCCCTGCCCTTCTCGGTAATTCTAAAATATTTTCGCCGGCCGCCTTGAGATTCGTCGCCCCAATACCATTCGATATCGCCTTCCGCCTCAAGACGCCGGACGCTGGAGTACATGGTTGCTTCCTTTAATTCATATTCACCATCCGAACGCTCCGCAATCAACTTGACAATTTCGTACCCATAGCGGTCTGCTTCGGATAAAAGTCGCAAAATCATCGTATCGGTATGTCCGCGCAGCAAGTCGGATGTAATTTTATTCTCGCTCATTTAATCACCCCGCTCATGTATCATACAAAATTATTACTATGACTGTAAAGGTACTATTCCCGATGAAATACCCATTTGTTCGATTAGAGCTATACTGCAACCTCTTAAGTTTGGGTAATGCAAATGAAAAAATACCCGCGTCGCTCTATGATCTATTATAAATATAAAAAACCGGCATCCCCTCATGAAGAGAGAATGCCGGTTTTTGCGTTACGTTTGTACTTGCTCGCGTTTGCGAAATTGCTCCGGCGGCATGCCGGCATACTGTTTGAACAGCCTGCTGAAATGCGCCAGATGCTTGAACCCTAGCCGGAAGCATACCTCCGTAACCGATAATTCCGGCTGCATGAGGAATAGAATCTTCGCCTCATTGATCCTTCTCGTATAAATATAATGAAAGATCGTGACGCCGGTCACTTCCTTGAACAGCTTGGAGAGATACGATTTGCTTAAGTGAAGACGCTCCTCTAGCAGCTCCATATTCAGGTCATCGGTGTAATTCTCCTCCAGCACCGAAATGATGCGCTGTACCGTCGCTTCCTTCTCCGAGCTGTATTCCTGCCTGTTCCGATTTAGCAGCGGCTGCTCGCAATGATCAAGAATCATATAGAGCAGATCGACAAACGCAAGTCTGAACCGGTTGTCGCCAATGACATCTCCGCGCTTCTGATACTCATCCATTGCGGCCAGGATCCGCTCTACCTCCGCTTTGTCTTCTCCACTTAGCCGGAGCCGGTAATTGTTCAGCTGCTGAAAGGGCTGAAGAATATTCCGGGCGTGCGGCAATTCGAGATAAGGCTGCAGCGAAGTCGGCTCGAAGTGGATGATCGACCGGATGTACTCAACCGATGGATCCGCCTTGGCGCAGTGCAGCGTCATTCCGTACATGATGATCAGATCACCCGGAGCAAGCTCGTAAATCTGGTCGCCAATCAGATAGTTGCATTTGCCGCCATGAAAATAATAAACCTCGTAGTGCATATGGGAGTGAAAAAACGGCTCTATCGGCTGGTCTGACCAGTAATGCAAATCCAGCATGTTTAAGCCTCGGCTTGCAGCAGCTCGCGCATGTACGCAACAAAATGCTTCAGCATTTGCTGGGTTTCAGGGAATTGGCCGCTGAAATCCTCAACGCCGAGATAACCGTCATAACCTACCGCTTTCAGATCAGCAATAACCTGCTTCCACGGTACAACGCCTTCCTTGATCCCGCTCCACTCCGACTTCCAGCGCACGCTTCCGTCTTCGGCGATGCCATCGGTTGCGAAGCCCGCGTTTTTCACATGCACATGGGCGAGATACGGACCGAGAATCTCCATCCCCATCCGGTAATTCTCGAAGCCTTCATGCACCATGTTGCCCGGATCAAACAAGACACCGATAAAGGAAGGATCCAGACCTTCAACAAGACGGTAAGCTGCCGATGCGCTTGGAGCAATTGTCTGATGATGCGTCTCTACCAGACCTTTAATGCCGTACTGGCGGCATAGGCCTTCGGCATCCTTCAAATATTGGCGGGTCAGCGCAAACAGCTCGCCAAATGGACGGGAACGGTCATAACCGGGAACCCCCAGGCGGATGAACTGCGCACCTACGCGTTTCGCTTTGCGAAGAACATCCTCCGTTGCTTCCAGATCGCCTGCCGTCAAGTAAGGTGTAACGCTGATCGAGCTTAACCCTTGCGCAGCTGCAGCATCGCGGAACCGGTCAGCCATCTCTTCTCCACCGGAAGGAAGCAGCGTACACAGGTTGTTTCCCCAGAAGGACGGCTTCTGCTCGGACGCATTCTCGGGAGCTTCCTTGTAACGCCATTCGATACCGTCAATGCCGGCCTCGCGGGCAACGCTTACCAATTTCTCCGGAGAAAGCTCTGGAGTTGCAACTGTAAAAATAGACAGCTTCATATAAGAAACCTTCTTTCGTTAATGATAGTTCTACTCGACCTGAACAGCCTGTCTTTGCGCCTCCAGGCACAGCTCGGCCGCTTTGAAGGTATGCTCCTGCGGCATGGCAAGATCCGTTCCGTTCAAGATATCAAGAATGAGGGCGCCAAAGTAAGGGAAGCCCACTTGGTCCTTCACTTCAATTTTGTGTTCGCCTTCGCCGTTCACCAGGAACAGATGATCTCCCGTATTGCTTCTTGCAATGTCCACGTATTTGCGGAGCTCAATATAACCGTTAGTGCCGAGAATCATTGTTCTGCCGTCTCCCCAAGTGGACAAGCCGTCTGGCGTAAACCAGTCCACGCGGAAGTAGTTGGTTGCACCGTTATCGCCGATAAGGGTAGCATCTCCAAAATCCTCAAGCTCCGGATACTGCTTGTTATTATAGTTGGCTACCTTGCTGTTCTGGACTTTAGCATCCTTACAGCCGGCATAATAAAGGAACTGCTCGATCTGATGACTGCCGATATCGCACAGGATGCCGCCGTATTGTTCCTTTTGGAAGAACCAATCCGGACGCATGTGCGCGTTCAGGCGGTGCGGTCCTAATCCGATTACCTGCAGGACGCGGCCGATCGCGCCGTCCTTAATAAGCTGGCCGGCGAATTCCGCGCTTTCCACGTGAAGGCGCTCGCTGTAATAAACCGAATATTTTTTGCCCGTCTCCGCAGCTGTCCTCTTGGCATCCGCCAATTGATCCAGCGTTGTGAACGGAGCTTTGTCAGTGAAATAATGCTTGCCGTGCTGCAT
Organism: Paenibacillus glycanilyticus; assembly: GCF_023715145.1. GTDB lineage: Bacteria > Bacillota > Bacilli > Paenibacillales > Paenibacillaceae > Pristimantibacillus > Pristimantibacillus glycanilyticus_A. Next base: position 255,936 of record NZ_JAMBNP010000006.1, read on the forward strand.
AACCTTCACGCCAAGCGGCCCGCGTGCATTCGTAATGGCTGCCGCGGCAACCAGCTGCACTTCCGGGTCCTGAAGGATCTGCTCCTCGGAAAGGGCAACTTTCACCTCCGGATACGTGCGGCAGAACACCTCTACCTTGGCCGGATCCCGATCGTATACCCATTTCAAAGTGCCTCCCGCTTCGCGGAGGCCGTTGCACATCCCGTAAATATGTCCGTGATCGAGCGACATTGCGGCGAAAAGGAATTCGCCTTGTCCAACAACCGGACGAGGCTTTCCTTGCGGCGCATAGTTCATTCCGTTAGCTTTTGACATGGTTGGCCTCCTGATTAGTGCGTGCCGGAAACATCCAGCGTATGGTATTCGTTCGCGTTTTTCTTCGAGTCGGACTTGGCGATTTGCTCTTGAAGCTTGTCATAGAACAAATCTTCGTCGATTGGCAGGTCAACCCAATTATCCGTCCAAGTGGACAACAGCATCGCGTTCGAGATCATGAGGCCTTTAATGCCTTCTTCGCCCGGTGCAATAAGAGGAGTTCCCTTGTTGATGGCATCCGCCCAGTTTTGCGTGATTTCCTGATGGCTGCCGCCGCTGCCCGTGATCGGAATTTCGAACTTCCAGCATTCCGGCTGGCCAAAGCCCCCCGTGTACGTCTCGTTAAATTCGGATTCCAGTACGCGCAGGCGATGAAAGGTCAGCTTATTGTCTTCGATCACGATTTTGCCGCGGTCGCCCGAAATTTCGAAACGGTTCGTGCCCGGCGATTCAAACGTCGAAGTTACGAATACGCCCGTAGCTCCGTTCTCGTATTCGACATAAGCCGTAACGTCGTTTTCTACTTCAATGTCGCGGTGCTTGCCGAACTGGCAAAATGCACGGACGCGTTTTGGCATAAGGCCCGTTGTCCACTGCCATAGGTCGAGCTGATGCGGATCCTGGTTAATCAGAACGCCGCCGCCTTCGCCAGCCCAGGTTGCGCGCCAGCCGCCGGAGTTGTAGTAGCTTTGCGAACGGTACCAGTCCGTAATAATCCAGTTCGTGCGGCGAATCTCGCCCAGCTCACCGGAAGCAATCAGCTCTCTCAGCTTCGCGTACAGCGGATTGGTGCGCTGGTTGTACATAATGCCGAATACTTTATCGCTCTTCGCGGCAGCTTCGTTCATCTCGCGGACCGAGCGAGTGTAGACGCCTGCTGGTTTCTCAATCAATACATGCAGTCCTGCGTTTAATGCCGCGGTTGCCTGCTCCGGGTGATCGTAATGCGGCGTACAGATAATTACGCCGTCAACGGCGCCGGACTCGAACATTTCCTGCGGGCTCAGGAAGCCTTGAATATGGTCACCCCATTCCGCTTTTACCTCTGCCAAACGCTCCGGACGAACGTCGGATATTGCTGTCAGTTCAGCGCCTTTGACGCCTCCTGTAATCAAATAACGGGCATGCCCCGTTCCCATATTTCCTAATCCAACTATACCGATACGTACCATGATTACACCCTCTCCATGCTTGATGAAATAAGGAATCTCTTCTTCCATTCTAGCATGGCACGTTATGAAAGCGCTTGATTCTAATGAGCCAATAATGGGCTTCATTTAACTGTGGTTGTTCTGAGGTGGGCGAATCAGGGTGGCGCGGAGCGATGCTGTGGCTTCTCTTGTGCTTTAGATTGTGGATGAACTTCGATTTAACTGTGGTTAACAGTGATTGAACTGGATGGTCGCACTGCGAGAAAGCTTGGACTTCGGCCGCTGTTGTTTTTGAATCTCCTTCATTTAACTGTAGGTGTCGAGATGAAAGCCCGTTTTCAGGGTAGCTTGTATCACAATTATCCAAACTTAGGCAGTCGAACAAGCCATCCTCTTACTTCATCAATAAACTGCTGTATGAACGAAGAGGAGTGAATGCTATGAAGAGGTTTAAAGCGATTTTGAATGGTAGAAACGAAGTCCCTCCCGTACGAACCAATGCTACGGGATTTGCCGTTTTTCAGCTGAGCGGCAGCGGCAACCAGTTGTCTTTCAAACTTGTTGTCCGAAACATTAAAAAAGTGACAGCAGCCCACATTCATCTTGGACAAAAAGGCGAAAACGGTCCTGTAGTCGCCTTTCTGTTCGGCCCGTCGCAATTCGGCATCTCCGTCAAACGCGGCATTATCCGGGGAACTTTGACCGGCAGCGATCTGGAAGGCCCTCTAAGCGGAAAGACGATCGGCGATCTTATCCGTGAATTCGAAAGAGGCAACGCCTACATCAATGTGCATACCGTTCAAAATCCGGACGGGGAAATTCGCGGCCAAGTTTTCAAGAAAAATCGCCCATAATTAACTGAATGCTGAAAGCCGGCCGCATGCGGCTGGCTTTCAGCATTCCGGGGAAGAAATACGGAAAAATGGGTACGGCATTTTACACGAATAACATCTTGTCAGAATATGATTGTTTAGATACGAACTCCCAGGTAACGCGGGCTTATAAGGAGATGTGGTCAATGACGCAAAGCCGGGCGAAAGTTTCCAATCCTGTGCAGCTATATGCCGGTCACGCCTACCGGTTTATCGAGAAGCTTGGCTGCAAGCCAAGCGATCAATTGCAATTCTTATTAATCTATGACGCCAAAAACAATAACCGAGGCCATAGCTTTGCTACCGAGCTTCCCGCAATAGCCTTGCATAAGCCCTTTCATTCCTTAGAAAAGCTGGCCCCTCGAATCAAGCTCTATACAAGAAGAAATAAACTTGTAAATGCGCTGTGGCTAAATAAAAAGGGCTATGCCGTTTTTATGGAGATTAACGGCAGGGAAACGACGAGGGCTACCCCGTTCAAAGCCATCAGAGCACAATTCATCGATGTTGATCTAAATAAAATTTCAGCGCTTTTCAAAACAAAAGAGCAGGTCCAGCAGAAGATCGACGCCATTCTCTCCGACCCTTCTGAACGGCTTCAGTCCATTACCATTACACAGAATAAACAAGGCCAATATCGCCTTCTAGCCCAGCGCACGAAACAGAGAATAGCCGAGTTAAAAAAACAATTCTTAAAGAAGCATGGGCACCGCATCAAGGACACGATGATCGTCGAAACGAAAAACGGCTATCACATCTATTGGATCATGCAAGGCGGAGACATAAGCAAATTCGTTCCTATTCAAAAAGCATTGGCCCAAACCTTCGATTCCGATCCGATGATCACCAACCTATCCAGGGTTATGCGTATCCCGGGGTTCTACCATATGAAAAATCCCGGCAGCCCTTATATGGTCAAGGTGAAACAATGGGGCAGGGAGAAGCCGTTTACGCAAGAGGAGCTTATTGCGTTGCTGGAATTAAAACCTGCGGTTGCGGCGAAGCTCAGGGGAAAGCGCCGCGCCCGGCATGCTTCATGAAGTCCATCCATTAATCGGAAAGAAAAAAGCCCGGGTTCAAATACCCGGGCTTTCCTTATTTATTGTCATCCAATAATCCATGCCGGTACATGATCGTCAGAATTCTGAAAAAGTCCCGGGAGTTGCCGTCCGCAGGAGCATCAATAAGCCCCAGCGCAATGGCCCGGTCTACCGCCGGCTTGGCCCAAACGGGCACCTTCATGCTGTGCTGCTCCTCCAGTTCTGCTACACGTTTCACCAAGGCATTGAATTGCTTTCTCTCCGCTTCTGTCATCGGTACGTCTTCCTCCCCTAAGTGAGTATTGAATTGAGTCCGGACCCGATCCATAAATACTTCCCAACCGTCTTTGCGCGCCCGGATGATATGCGGGCAGTTTTTCCCGCTCCAATGGTTATGCTGGACAACCGCTACGATCGGGAGCTTCAGCTTATAGAGCAGATCCCCGATCAGCCGCGCGGCCCGCGCCTCTGCCTCAGCCCGGTTACCGTCCGCGTTCTCGCAAATCTCAATTCCTATGGAGCTTAGATTCCCTTCACCGTTACTCCCGTCTCCCGCATGCCAGCCATGCTCGTTAACCGGCAAATGCTGCACAACCCGCGTATCGTCAACGGTAAAATGCCAGGATACGGGCAGCTCCTCCGCTGCTTCGCCTTTCAAATACTTCGCGTGCATGAGAGCATTTGCGCCAATTCCGGGATTGGCCGTATCATGCACTGTAATAAAATAAGGGCCATTTAACGGAGTGCCGGGACGATTGCCCCTGCCTGCCGGAATCATATCAACTTGAACCGTCTCGAACATGCGCATCACTCCTTTTGAAGCTTATCTCCTGTCCATAGTTATATGTATACTGAGAAGAAGCTCAAATGGTTTGTGTGCTGGAGGATAAAAAAAATCAGCCAGGCGAATCGCCTGGCTGCATATATATATATGTACTTCCTTATATGTTGTTATCTTTTCTTCTCAGAAAACCGAGCAAGCCCCGCTTACGCTTCTCCTGCTTCTCCTCCAAAATCCGTTTCACGCCATGAAGCAGCAGCTTTGATCGAAGCTCATCCTCGTGGCTGATCTTTCTCATCTCCGCAAAAAACTCTTTGTTCATTAGCTACCCTCTCCGTCACTAGCATCTAGCTGTATCTAAAGTCCTATATTTATTGTACTGCCGCACCGGAGACATGTCAAAATTTGTCGCATTTAGAGAGAAAAGTCCCACATTTTACCTTGAACAAGGAAAATGTGGGACTTTATCTAGTTTGCTATGAAATTAACCGAAATTAGAAGCTTGCTGCCACTTTTTCAGCTTTCGCTACGCCTTCAGCAATAATCGATTCCGCTTTGTCGCTGAATTGGTTATGACCTTCAACGATAACCGTTTCGAAGTTTGTTACGCCGAAGAAGCCCATGATGTTCTTCACATAGTTAAGGGACATCTCAGCTGCAGCGTAAGGACCTTCGGAATATACGCCGCCGCGAGCGTTCAAGAGCGCCACTTTTTTGTCGCCTTGAAGACCAACCGGGCCTTCAGCTGTATATTTGAATGTTTTGCCCGCACGGTTCAGGTAGTCAATGTAAGTGTGCAGAACAGCCGGAATCGTGAAGTTCCAAAGCGGGAAGCCGAATACGACTTTGTCCGCAGCGATAAATTGATTCAGGTATTTGTCGGCAACGTTTACCGCTGCTTGCTCCTCTGCAGTCAGCTCAAGGCCTTGAGCTGCTTTGAAGCCGCCGTTGATCAGGTTGGCATTCAGGTAAGGCAGTTCCTCGTTGAACAGGTCCAGCTCAATTACAGTATCTTGCGGGTGTGTTGCTTTATAGCTAGCCAGGAAAGCGTCATACAGTTTTACGCTGACAGCAATATCTCCACGGTCATTTGCTTTTACGAACAATACAGTACTCATCTTATTAATTCCCTCCATAAAATAATGTGTAGTTAACTTTTTGTAACTACCTTTATCTTATAGAGTTTTGCACTCGCCATCATCGGCAAATAGACGGAAAATAAGCCGAAACCGGGCGGCACAATAGTCTGAGAGAGGTCTTACGACTTTAGGCTGAGACCGAACCTTACGCCATTTGCCCCCTATTCTGAAAGAGCGGTGCCGCAAACAGAGCTGCCTGCGTGCGGTCGGTAAAATCCAGCTTGCTGAGTATGCTGCTGACATGCGTCTTCACCGTCTTCTCCGCGACAATAAGCGTCTGGGCAATATCCTTGTTGCTCAACCCCTTCGTCAGCAGTTCCAATACCTCAAGCTCCCTCGGCGTCAAAGCGTCAAGCGCCTTATCCATATTCGATTGCTGTCTGACCGGTTCAACCCTCTGCTCTGGCTCCGGGCGGCTGAGCAGCACCTTGGATATATCCGGATGAAGCTGAATATTCCCCTTATAAGCGCTTCTAATGGCTTCTGCCAGCTGATCCGGCTCCACATCCTTCAGCATATAACCGATGGCGCCGGTTTGCAGAGCGGGTACGATGTGACTCTGATCGGAAAAGCTGGTCAGCACCAGCACCTTGATATGCGGATGCTGCTCCTTGATCAAGGCGCTGGCTTCAATTCCGTCCATGACCGGCATGTTCAAATCCATCAGGACGATGTCCGGCTGAAGCTCTCCCGCCTTATCCACGGCCTCTTGCCCGTTATGCGCTTCCCCGACCAACTCGAAATCAGGCTGCATCGAGAGAAAGAACGATATCCCCTTTAATACGATTTGATGATCATCTACAAGCAAAATTTTGATTTTCATAATAAGTAATCACCGCTGCTTCCCTTCTCTTCCGCGCAATGCGACTGAACCGATTCAAGCGGAATAATCGCTCTGACAATCGTCGGCCTTCCCCGTCCGTTTGTAATCGTTAATGAACCGCCAAGCGCCTCCGCCCGCTCCCGCATCGACCGCATTCCCATCGTCTGACGGCCTTTTTTCCGGTCAACCTGAAAGCCTGCGCCTTCGTCCTTAACCTCCAGTACGGCTGCCCCATCCTGCTGCTTGATCAGCCGGATATATGCGGTCTCCGTGCCAGAATGCTTCCTTACATTATTCAAAGCCTCTTGGCCAATTCTCCAGAATGCTTCTTCAATCGCGCGCGGGAGCTCCTTCACCCCTTCCGTCCGATCATAAATCGTCAGATTAAGCCCTTGCCCGTATTGCTTAAGCGCCGGCAGCAGTCCGTTCTCAAGTCCTGCCGGATGCAGCTGCCAGATGAGCGTGCGCATCTCCTTGAGCGCCTCCTGCGATAGCTGCTGAATTTCGTTAAGCGACCGCTGCACGACCGGATCGCGTCCGGCAAGCACATTTTCCGCGCCTTTGGCGAGGAAGGTTAAAGAGAATACCTTCTGAACGACGGAATCATGCAAATCGCGGGCCATCCGGTTCCGCTCCTCCATCCGCGTCAGCTCGCTGCGGTGCTCATAGATACGCAGGTTCTCCACGCATAACGTAAAGTGATCGCCAAGCGAATACATAAAGTCCTCATTCAGCTCGTCGAATTGCCGCTGATCCGGACTGCTGATAAATATAACGCCAATCGTACGGTTGCGGACGCGAAGCGGAATGGCAGCTGCCGAACGATATGGCGGTATACCTACCGAGTCTAGCGCGTTGCCCTCGTTGCAGGAGGACTCAATGACAATGCGATTATCCCGGAGGGCCGTGCTGATCGGGCCTGCAAGCTCGGGAGCAAGCGACTGCCATTCCTTCGTGACCTGACCGTTCGAATACAAGGCGCTAAGGGATAGCTGCTGCCCGTCAAACATAAATAAGGAGACATTCGGCCAGCCGAAGGCGTCTCCAATATATTGCACCGCCTTGATCGGCAGCTGATTGATATCCTGCACCCCGTTAATCCGCTGAATCACATCTCCGAGCTTTGCATACAGCATCGCATTCCGTTCTTGTGTCTGATACAGGCGAATCCGGTTGATCGCCGTTCCGATCTGGAGAGCGATAGCCTGCAGCATCGCAAGCTCCGCTTCACTGAACTGCTCCTTGCCAGCCTGCGCCACATTCAGCAGCCCGAACCGGTCTTTGCCCGCCTTCAGCGGCACCGTTGCATGGTGGGTGATTCCTTCCGTGCTTCCAAGCTGATGGCTTACCGCATACGTAATCCGTTTGCATTCAATAATATTAACAGCATGGGTAAGCTTGCGCTGGCGGTATCGCTCGACGCACCAGCAGTCTTCCCCGCACATAAGCGCATAATTGCCGGCGGTTAAGGCAGGAGGCAGGTTATGATGGGCGGCACAGGTATTTCCCGGCACGTCATCATCAATTAAGAATATCCAGCCCGTCGTGAAATCGGTCACTTCAAGCAGCTTGACCAGCACGTCATTCAGCATCTGATCCATATCATTGGTTGTGTTAAGCAATTCCGCAATTTCTTTGAGCGCTGTAAGCTCGCTGACGCGAATATCCCTCGGCATCCGGCATCCCTCCTCTTCTACCACCATTATACACTTACTTTTCCCCATGCCTCCAGCAGGGCATCCCTAAAAAGTTCATCGAGCTGTTCATCCGCCACACCTGCTGCCGCATCCAATTGTTTGGCTGCCTGTTCAAAATAATCGATTCGTTCTTCCAAATAGTCATTTAACAGCCCGATACGCGGCTCCATGCGAAGCTCGTCTCCCGCGCGTTTTCTGGCCAGCAGACGCTGAATGATGTCATACAGCTCACTGTCAGCGGGAATGAGATCCCAAGCCAGCTCCTCGAACGGAACGGGCGGCATCTCACGATATTTCTCGATCCAGCCGCAAGCGAGCAGCGGGCGGAGCACGTAGAAATATTTTTTCGCCCGGACCGTATCGCCCTGCAAATATTCCCGGTAATTGCCCCTCGCCATATGGAGATAATGGAACATGCAGGACTTTGGCGAAAAGGTTGCCGCGGAATAAGCTCGAATCCGTTCAGCTATCGCGTATGGCTCAAGGTAGCGGATCGGCGACCGCAGCCATTCCAGCAAAGGCGGGTTCGACTTGCTGAACAGTGCCAGCGCTTTGCGCAAATCCCAGCCGTTAATATCCAGCATCCCGCTGATGGGGCGTTCAATCACATCCCGGCGCTCCCGAATCGATAAGTACCATTCCGCCGGACGAACATAGAGGAAGCGGACGTCGTAATCGCTGTCCTTCGAGGGAAAGCCCCAAGCCCGGGAGCCGGACTCGCAGGCATACAGGATGCGGACATTCTCTTCCTCTTCTATGCGCGCGAGCTCGGCTTTTATTTTTAATCGGTCATGCTCATCCATCACGCTGACTCCCCTAACTCGAACGTTTTCCGCCAAGCAGCAGATTGAGCTGCTCAACCAGATCGCCTCCTCCCGTGAGGGAGACGCTTCCGACGTTATCGCATATTTTCTCCAGGAACTCGAGCTCCTTCAAGCGGTAGAGCGTGGCATTCTCATCCATCAGCTTCGCCGTATTCAGCAGGCTTCTTGTCGAGGCCGTTTCTTCGCGCCGCGTAATGAGATTAGCTTGCGCTTTTTTCTCCGCAAGAAGCACCGTGTTCATAATGTCCTTCACTTCACCGGGCAGGATAATGTCCTTTACGCCCGCGCTCAGAAACGCGACACCGTACTCTCCGCTCCGGACCGCAAGCCTCTCCAGCACAAAAGCCCCGATCTCCTGCTTCGTCCGAAGCAGCTCATCCAGCTTCATCGTCCCTACATATTCCCGCAGGATCAGTTGAAGCTGAATATACAGCTGCTCCTCGAACCCTCTGATCTCCATCGCCTTCAGCGGGTCCTTCATCATATACTGGCTGACAAAGTTTAAGCGCAGCGTGACTTTATCCTCTGTCATCATTTCCTGACCCGTCAGATCCAGCTGCTGGCGGCGCATATCCATCGTCTGTACCGTTATCGAAACCGGCGTGCGCCAGAAGCGGTATTTCCCTGGGCCAAGCTCTCTTTGGAGCACATTGTCATAGAAAAGGAAGGCCTTCTCGTGTCCCGCCACCTCGTGGGTGCTGTAAAGCGAGTTCAGCTTCATCAGATCGGCTGCGTTTAATATTGCTGGCAGCTCGATATCCCGGGTATTCAGACGGGTGAATGTATGCTTGATAACCGCCTTCCAGTAAGCATGCTTCCCTGCCTTCAACACGCTGCTGCATCTGCCGTCCTCATAATGAAGGACATATTCATCATCGGCAACATCGATTATATGAAGCTCCTCAAGCAGTCTGTCATCATGCAGGAACAACGCAAGCTCCTTGCCCGGCACTACAAACGGCTTCATTACGTCCATAACCGTTACCGTCATTTTCGAGAAAAGGGGAAAGCGGTGTTTGCCCGGACCAAGCAGCCGTACATAGCTTCCGTCCTTAAACAGCAATCCGCGCTGATCGCTTTGTATCGTAATCTTGTTTATATAGGCAGTCATAGTATAACCTCCTTTGATTTGGGGCTGATTGGCGAAAATGCTCCCAAGCCCGGAGCGGAATCCGGCTTAAGAACGGCATCCTTCCTCATACCGGCTGATTCCTAAGGCACCGCGGCAGATTTTCTTGCTTCAATCTGCCTGCGATGCGTTTGGCAGCGGCCTTTCATGCAGGTGTCTCCCGTCCGGTATCCGCGGATTGCAGAGCTCCGGCATTTGGTGCAGCTGTAAGAGCCTGCTGAGCATTTCCCCAACCAACTTGAACTTTAAATTTGATTGATCTCGATTAGCAGTCGAGTCATCGCTCTACCATGAACGTCGCCCAGTGACGGTGGAGGATTCGAACCTCCGCAATAGGGTAAAACGCGTACCCGATCCGACAGCATACCGCGTACAGAGACTGTACCGGTACTGCGGGATAATCATCGACATCCCTGCCCGGTTCGGCCAGGCCGTTTGCTTTACAACCTCATTATCATCGATGCTCCGTTTCCGGAACATGGTAAAAGTATGGCGAATCAAAATTTTCAACAGAAAAAGCGCACTTGTTTTTCTGTTGAAAATTGCTTCGGAAGCAGAAGCATAAACTTTCTGGAGGAAAAGCAAAGCTTTTTCTCCAGAAAGTTGCTTCGGAAACAGAAGCTTAACCAATTGCCACCTATCCTCTTTGGCCCGCCCAAGTTACAATAAAGCTAACTACCTCTTCCAATTGAAAGGGGCCTTACGGACCGTGGCTAAAGAAAGCTTTGATAAAGAAATCCAGTTTCTGCGCATGCTGGTGCTGACAAGCGGCGCTTATAACCGGCAGCAGTTCGCCGACCGGCTTGGCATCTCGGTACATACCTTCGACAAGACCATCCGGCGCCTGAAGGATATTGCCGGAACCGTTCAGCAGCAAGCAGCAGAGGAACAAAACAAAGCGATAACGGACATGCTGCGAACAAGCTATTACGAATCGGCAGACCCGCTGCTGCTGTTCTTGTTCCGCTCGAAGTCACTGAAAGAGTCCGAGAGCTACCGTCTATCGCTACTGATCGCCGCCCTGCAGGAGCAGTCGCTTACTTCGCTGGAGCTTCTTGAGCTCTGCAGCGAAGGAATGCCGGAGGAGCTTGCGCTTCCGGATGAGAAAACCATCCGCTCCGATCTCAAATATTTGGAGCAGGCCGGCGTGATAAGACGGGTTCCAGGCGGAAGACCGCAGAAGTATACCGCGCATAATGATTTCGTAAGCATGCTGTCAGACGACGAGCTGTCTGATCTGTACGCTTTTGTAGACGTGATGGCCAATACGCAGGTTCCTTCCGTCCAAGGCTATCTGCTGCGGGACAGCCTGAAAAAAGCGATGAAGCGCCGGCATCTGCCGGACGGGGCAAGTGATCTCTTCTTATATAAGTACCATTATCATTCGCGCATTCTGGACGAAGCGCATCTCTATACGATCATGCAGGCTATTGAGGCCAGGCGGAGGCTGACTTTCCACTACTTCACGCCAAAATCCAACCGGAGCTATCAATCCAAAAATACAAATCCGATGTTTGCTAAGCAATCCGAGGGCCGGCTTACCGAAATACTGCCGCTGAAGGTCGCTTACGATCATCAATACGGACGATGGTATTTGCTTGGCCATAGCTCGGGCCGTTCTGGCGTTGCGATTTTCCGGATGGAGGGCATTACCCAGCTGGAGGAAAGCGGACTTGTGTCCGAGGACGAGTATGTAACACAGCTTGCCGCGCTTGAGCGGAACACCAGATACAGCTGGCTCGTTGATATGGGAAGGCCGGTTGCGGTCAAGGTAAGGTTTTTCAACCCCGAAGGGGGAAATAGAAACTTCATTAAGGATCGGGTGCAGCTGCAAGGGCAGTGGGGCGTTATTACGGAGGAGGATGAGATCTCATTCCTGTTCGAGATTACGGTCAACGGCACGCAGGAGATTAAGCCTTGGCTGCGCAGCTTTGGATCCAGCTGCGAAGTACTGGAACCCGGATCATTAAGGCGTGAATTCATTAAAGAATGGAAGGAGCTGGCGGCTTATTATGAACCTGTTCGAGAAAATCTTCAATTACCGGATGATGGCACAGCTTGATGAGCATGGCGCTCTTGCCGTTACCGCTCAGGAACGCCGCTGGCTCCTGATGATGCTGGAGCATCCGGATGCTTCCTCCGCAATCGAACCGGAGACGCTGGATCGACTTCGGCAATGTCTCTGCGGGTCGGATGAACCTAGCTCCGGCCATTTTCGAACCATCATAATAGAGAAGGCCGGCAGCACCGTTTCTTCGCTTTATCATCCGCTTATGGGAACGCTTAGAAGAATGATTGTGAAGAAATCCGGCATGCAGCTCCTCTATACCCGAAAAGACGGTACCCTGCTCCCCCGCCAAGCCGGAGTTCCATACAAGCTTGAATACTCCATGGTGAAAAAGGAGTGGTATTTGCTCTGGTACAACCGGAGAACCCGCTCGCTGATGACGACCAGATTGCGGAGTATCCGCCTTGTTGAAGACATGCCGGTAAGCGAGGAATTTTTCAATCAAGCGGCGGCTGCGCTCGCAAGTCAGCTGGAAAAGCGCACGCAGCACGCCACGATTGAAATCATTCCGGCTTACAACAGGGAATTGTCCCGGATTCTGTATGCTCTTTCCTGCTTTGATAAGCAGGTTCAATATGACGAACCCGCCGATACTTACGCGATCAAGCTGACGTTTCTCGGCGACGAAACCGAATACGTGCTGTCGAAGCTCCGTTTTCTGGGCTTGCGCGTGCGTGTTACCGACCATTCTTATATGAAGTATCGGCTACGTGAAGCGGCGCAAAAATCATTGGCCCGTTACGGATATGCGCCATCAGCCATCGAAACGGCTCAGCACAATAACGGCATTATGCCCGCCGAAGCCGAATGAGTTGGACAATCCGATGCGCAGCGAAGCGGATTGTGCCGTCGTCGGAATATTGGACAGACCGCATTCCGGATCGAGCTGCTCCAGGTTAATGGTAGGCGGCACAATTCCTTCACGCAGACTCTGTATGAGGGCAATGGCTTCAACGCCGCCCGCTGCGCCAAGCATATGACCTAGCATCGACTTGTTCGCAGTAACGGCAATCCGGCCCGCCTCCTCGCCAAATAACCGGCTGATAGCCTGGCCTTCCGAGCGGTCCCCAAGCCCCGTGCTTGTTGCATGCGCGCTAATAATGTCTACTTCGCTTGGACGGATCCCCGCATCCGCAAGAGCAGTCCGCATCGCCGTATGCGCTCCGGCCCCTTCAGGATGAGTCGCGACAATATGATAAGCATCGGAGCTTGCTCCATAGCCAAGCACTTCGCCGTAAATCTCCGCATCCCGCTTCTTCGCATGAGCCAAAGACTCGAGTACCACGATGCCTGCACCCTCTGCCATTACAAAACCGTCACGCTGTTGATCAAACGGCCGGCTGGCCTTCGTTGGATCCTCGTTCCGGGAAGATAAAGCCTGCGCGTTGCCAAAGCTTGCAAGCGACAGCTCGTTTACGGCTGCCTCTGCTCCGCCTGCAATCACGACATCCGCCAGACCAAGCCGAATGAGCCGCATCGCTTCGCCAATCGCCGTATTCCCAATCGAGCAGGCGGTAACCGGAGCCAAGGTTGGTCCCGTGAATTGGTACCTGATACTGATCGAGGCTGCCGCCATATTTGCGATCATCATCGGCACCAGCATCGGGCTTACGCGTTCAGGTCCGCGGCTGCGCAGGATTTCATCCTGCTCCATTAAGGTGCTTAATCCGCCGATTCCAGAACCAACATAAACCCCAACGCGATCCCGGTCCAGCTCCTCCAGCTTAAGCCCCGAATTTGCAATCGCCTGATCCGCTGCGGCAACGGCAAATTGCACGAAGCGGTCCATCTTTCTAGCTTCCTTGCGGCCAAACAACCCCTCCGGATCAAAATCAGAGACGATCCCCGCTATTTTTGTTTTCATCCGTGCTGTATCAAAAGCATCTATGCGCGAAATGCCAGATTCCCCGCGTTTCATGCGAGACCATACTTCATCCACCGTTTTCCCGAGCGGCGAGACAACGCCCATTCCCGTAACAACTACGCGTTCCATAGGTTCAACACTCCTAATAAAGAATTAACACCCAAACAGCATAAGACTACGCTTATTCAGGTGGTTATACCTCAAAATTAGTACCTGATATTAAATCATGTTGCCACAGCAAGTATCCTATTACAAGTTGTCGTTTATCCTAGTATAATGAGTAACAGGATTATCTTATAAGGAGGCACCACCCGGCATGAATCATAAAACGCGGCTCGCCGCGCTTTCGAGTTTCCTTAAAGCCCAACGGGCCAAGCTCACCCCAGAGGAGGTTGGTTTTCCTCCCGGCACCCGAAGAAGAACGCCCGGCCTGAGGCGGGAAGAGGTAGCCGCGCTAGCCGGCGTAAGCACAACCTGGTATACCTGGCTGGAGCAAGGCCGGGACATTCAAGCCTCTCCGAATGTACTGGATGCCATCGCTTCTGCCCTGCGCCTTACGCATGATGAACGCAAGTATCTGCACGGCCTTGCGATGGAGCCAGGGGCTGGAGCATCCGGCACGGCTGAGCTGCCGTCCTACTCACCCGATGCGGTCAGCCCGCCGTTACGCAAAATCCTGCAGGAATTAAGGCAATGCCCATCGATCATTTCGGACCGCCGCTGCCAGATCGTTGGCTGGAATGAAGCCGCGGCGCATGTCTTTGTCGATTTTGCCCTGATCCCCGAATCGGAACGCAATATGATCAAGCTGCTATTCACAAGGCAGGAGCTTCGCCGCCTTGCCGTTAATTGGAAGCAGTTCGCGAGCGGTTTCTTATCCATCTTCCGGGCTTATTATGGGCAATATGTAGAGGATAACTGGTATGATCAGTTTCTGAATGAAATGAAGGAGCTGCATCCTGATTTTCAGGAGCTATGGGAGCAAAGCGAGGTGCGTACCGCGCCTGAGGTTGTCCTGGAATTCCGGCATGCGAAGGCGGGGAAAATGCTCTTCCACCTGACTTCCCTGCAGCTGCAGGGCGGATTGGATCTCCGCTGCAGCATCTATACGCCGGCGCCGGACAGCGATACGGAGGAGAAGCTGAGCAAGCTCATGACAAAAAAACCGTCCTAGCCTGTTCCCAGGCAGAGACGGTTTTTGACAGCATGATTATTGTACAGTTATCATTCGGTTCGTTAATGCACCCAGCTTCTCAATCTCGATCGTGACAACATCGCCATCCTGCAGATAGACTTGCTTCTCCGGCGGATAGCCCATCACAACGCCTTCCGGCGTACCGGTAAGAATAATATCTCCGGGCGACAACGTCATGCACTGCGAAATATAACTGACGAGCTCCTTGCAGTTAAAAACCATATCCGAGGTATTCGAGTCCTGGCGCACCTCTCCGTTAACGGTGCAGCTGATCCGCAAGGCATTGGGATCTTCCACCTCATCCTTGGAGACGAGGTACGGTCCGATAGGCGCGAATTTATCGCAGGATTTGCCGGCCAGCCACTGGCTTGTCCGCGTCTGCAGATCACGCGCGGACAGGTCGTTGGAAGCACAATAACCAAATACATAATCAAGCGCTTCGTCCTCTGTTACATTTCTCGCCGTACGTCCGATGACAATGGCGAGCTCCGCTTCGTAGTCTACCTTTTCCGTCGACTTTGGCAATGGCACATCCTCGCCATGCGCGGCAAGCGCATTGTTGAACTTGCTGAACAGAATAGGATATTCGGGCAGCGGCATGTTTGTCTCCTCCGCATGCTTGCGGTAATTAAGACCGATGCAGATGATTTTCCCCGGCTCAGGCACGCAAGGACCGTAAACAATCTCAGACTCCTTCAAGTAGCGTACCTGCTCTCCTTTATGCTCCGCAAGGTATTGCCCGAGCCTGTTGAATTCCGCTTCTCCGCCTTGCAATAACCCGCTTAAGGTGATATCGCCGGCATCTGCAATGCCTTTATCAGTGTGTACTCCCAATCGATAAGAAGCCGAAGCTTCCTTTTCCCTGAAGTTGACCAATTTCACGAATAAGCCCTCCCGGTCTGCCAATGATATACAATAGATTCCTCCTTATTATAGCCCTGCTTGTCCTGCGGAACAAAAGAAATTATCCGTACCTCTTCATCATCCTCAGGAATTTGCTGCCCGTGAGCGTTGGTGTTCCGGCATTCAGCCGGAGTACTTCATCGGAACCCGGCTTGTTAATGCCCGGCTGAGTTGTGAAGAATAACGTCACACCCGCCTCTTTCTCCAGCTGCTTGGCTGTCCGGTTAAAGACTCCGTACGGGAAAGCGATCATCTGGTACGTGTTATGCAGCTCTGTCTTCAGACGTTTCTCCATCAGCCGAGCATCCGCCCCCACGCGGGCCAGATATTCCTTTTTGGTCTCAACCCGGCCTTTGTCCTTCAGATAGATGGGGCTGGCCAGCATAGGTCCCGTTTTATGGCTCTTTTTATCAAGTGAAGCATAGTCATGCTGATGGTACGTATGGCTGTAAAAGCTGAAGCCCTCGGCTTTAAGCCTGCGCATGGTATCCCAGGTCAAATGCTTCGTTTGAACATTCTGCTTGTCGCTGCTCGATCCGATGATAAAGTGAGTAGCGGTAAAATTGTATTTTTTCAAAATCGGAACCGCATATTGGTCAAAGCTTTCGTAGCCGTCATCAAAGGTAATGACGACCGCATTGTCCGGTACCTTGGCTTTATGCTTCATAAAGTCCGCTAACTGTTCCGTGCTGATGACATGATAGCCGTTCTCCTTCAGAAGCTTCATTTGGGTGCCGAACCGGCCGGGGGAAATCGTCGCTTCGCTTTCCTTCCCGTCAATATGATGATACATAAGGACAATAACCTTGTTCTTATAATGTACGGGTTTGTTATTAGCAGCATTAAGCTGGTAGTGGGACACCGGCCAAGTGATCGCGATGGCGATGACGAGGAGTGCGGCAATCACTTTTACTCTCACAACTTATTCCTCCTACGGATGTTTGTTTAAAGTTCCTTACTGGCTTCAGTATAGAGAGGCGTTATCTCCAAACCATGTCCGCCTTGTAACGAAGCTGTAAACAAATTTCCTGTAAACAAAAAAACTCCCGGTTCAGCTGGAGCGGCTGTACCGGGAGTTCTTAAAGCCTTATTTCAATTTAGCTACGCCCGTTGCGATTTGCTCGATTTGAGCTTTCGTCAAGCTTTTGTCCGCGGAGCTGATCGTTACATAACGGTCGTCAATTTGGAAGCTCAGCATAGCCGTATCGCTTGGCGTAAACCATTTTGCTTTCACGCCGTTTGGCAGCGTTACGTTCGTGCTGTCATAACCTACCGAGTAGTCGCGCGGCGAGATTTGAACGTTCATGTGCTTGAACCAGAAATTAACCGAATCTCCACCCGCTACTTTTTGGAAAGTATCGTCTTTGGCCATTTTTGTTGGCGCATAAGCCGTTGTGAAGCCATCGAACTTCGCGAATTCGTCTTTAATCTCTTTCGTTTGGGCAGCTGTAAACGTTACAGTTGTCAGATCGGTTTGGGCAGCTCCCACTTTCGCTACGGTTACCGCTACTTTCTCCAGTTGAGCATTGGTAAGCTTAGCGTTCGGGGAGCTCAGCGTTACATAACGATCATCTACTTTTACTGTCAGCATCGCCGTGTCGCTTGGTTTGTACCATTTTGCTTTTACGCCGTTCGACAAGGTTACAGTCGTACCTTCGTAGTCAAACGAGTAGTCGCGCGGCGATACGTTTACCGTCATGTTCTTGAAGAGCAGGTTTACGCCGTCTGCCGTAGCCGCAGATTTTTGCAAAGCGTCGCCATTGATCATTTTTTGCGGTGCGTAAGCCGCTTCGAAGCCTTCAAAGCCGGCAAATGCATTCTTAAGCTCATCCAGTTGAGCAGCTGTGTACGATACCGTTACCAGATCCGTTTGAACAGCGCCTACTTTTGTTACGCTTACTGCTGCTTTTTCAAGCTGTGCTTTGCTTAACTTCCCATTGGCGGAGCTTACGGTTACATAACGGTCATCTACTTTTACAGTCAGCATTGAAGTTTTGCCTTGCGTATACCATTTGCCCGTTGCGCCGTTCGATAACGTTACGTTTGTACCCTCATAGTCATGCGAGTAATCGCGCGGCGATACGTTAACTGTCATGTTCTTGAAGAACAGGTTCACGCCGTCTCCGGTTGCTGCTACCTTGTCCAGAGCATCGCCTTTGATCATCATTTGCGGAGCATAAGCCGTTTCGAAGCCTTCAAAGCCGGCAAATGCATTCTTGATGGCTTCGAGCTGAGCCGCCGTGTAGTTCGTCAATACCCATTGATCGGTTGTGCTTGTTCCAATGTAGATTGTATTTGTTTTGCTGTCATATTGGATTGGCGTATTCAGTGCATTGGAGAGCGCGCGAACCGGCAGATAAGTCGTGTCATGATAAGTGATTGGCGCAAGCTTATTGCCGTTCTCGTCTTTAGGGATATATGTGCTGCCGTTAATTTTAAAGCCAATGCTGTGATTCAGAAACGCACTAATCTTCTCCATGTTTGTTCCGGCATATACCCCGGCTGCACCAGAAACGGTCATCCCCGCGATCATCATTGTTGCTACTGTTCTTTTCACGTTTTTGTTCATTTTTATGAACTCCTTTAGATTGTTTTTGTTTTAAGTATTTTTCTAACCTCTAACCTTATCTCTAACCTTTTTATCTCTTTGTCGCTTCTGTCTGTGTGTTGTTTGAAGCTCCTTACAAACTTCATTATAGAGAGAGGATATCTCCAACTAATTTCGAGCTTGTAACGAACCTGTAAACATTTGGCCAATCCGAGGATATAAAAAACTCCCGGCACAGCCATAATAGCCGTACCGGGAGCTTATAAGTCCTTATTTCAATTTAGCTACGCCTGTTGCAATTTGCTCGACTTGCGCTTTGGTCAGGCTTTTGTCCGCGGAGCTGATCGTTACATAACGGTCGTCAATTTGGAAGCTCAGCGTAGCCGTATCGCTAGGCGTAAACCATTTTGCTTTCACGCCGTTTGGCAGCGTTACATTTGTGCTGTCATAACCAACCGAGTAGTCGCGCGGCGAGATTTTAACATTCATGTGTTTGAAGAAGAAGTTAACCGAGTCTCCGCCCGCTACTTTTTGGAAAGCATCGTCTTTGATCATTAACGTTGGGGCGTAAGCCGTTGTAAACCCGTCGAATTTAGCGAATTCGTCTTTAATCGCATTGGATTGAGCTGACGTATAGGTTACTTTTGCCAAGTCGGATTGTACAGCGCCTACTTTTGCTACCGTCACGGCTACTTTCTCCAGCCGCGCTTGCGTCAGATTTGCATTTGGAGAGCTTAGCGTTACATAACGGTCATCCACTTTTAACGTCAGCATCGGAGTATCTCCAACTTTGTACCACTTTGCTTTTGCGCCATTCGATAAAGTTACCGATTTGCCGTCATAGTCATGGGAGTAATCACGCGGCGATACGTTCACGGTCATATTCTCGAAAACAATGTTCACGCCGTCTGCCGTAGCTACTGTTTTTTGCAGAACGTCGCCTTTAATCATCATTTGCGGTGCATAAGCAGTCTCGAAGCCGTCAAAGCCCGCAAATGCTTTCTTGAGCTCGTCAAGTTGTGCTGCTGTATAAACCACCTGTACCAGATCTGTTTGGACAGCGCCTACTTTCGTTACCGTAGTCGCTACTTTTTCCAGCTGGGAATTGCTCAGCTTACCATCCGGGGAGCTTACCGTTACATAACGGTCATCTACTTTTACCGAAAGCATTGCAGTATCGCCCGGTTTATACCATTTGCCTGTTAATCCATTCGGCAGGGTTACGGCTGTGCCGTCATAGTCATGGGAGTAATCGCGCGGCGATACGTTGACCGTCATGTTCTTGAAGAGCAGGTTCACGCCGTCTGCCGTAGCCGCAACCTTTTGCAGGGCATCCCCTTTGATCATGATTTGCGGAGCATAAGCCGTTTCGAAGCCGTCAAAGCCCGCAAATGCTTGCTTGATTTCGTCCAGCTGAGCTGCCGTGTAGTTCGTCAGTACCCATTGATCCGTTGTGCTTGTTCCAATGTAGATCGTATTTGTTTTGCTGTCATATTGGATTGGCGTATTCAGCGCGTTAGACAAGGCGCGAACCGGCAGGTAAGTTGTGTCATGGTAAGTGATTGGCGAAAGCTTATTGCCGTTCTCGTCTTTAGGGATATACGTGCTGCCATTAATTTTAAAGCCGATGCTGTGATTCAGAAACGCACTAATCTTCTCCATGTTTGTTCCGGCATACACCCCGGCTGCGCCAGAGACGGTCATCCCCGCGATCATCATTGTTGCTACTGTTCTTTTCACGTTTTTGTTCATTTTTATGATCTCCTTTAGAGTAGGTTTTTTGTTGGTGTTTTATTTGAAGCTCTTACTGACTTCAGTATATAGAGGCGATATCTCGAAACCATATCCGGCTTGTAACGAACCTGTAAACATTGTGATGCGTTATTTCATTTTAACGACGCCTGTAGCGATTTGCTCGATCTGAATATTGCTCAGACTTTTATCTGCCGAGCTGATCGTTACATAACGGTCGTCGATCTGTAAAGTCAGCATCGCTGTATCGCTTTGCTTAAACCATTTTGCTTTCACGCCGTTTGGCAGCGTTACATTCGTGCTGTCATAGCCATACGAGTAATCACGGGGCGAGATTTGAACGTTCATGTGCTTGAACCAGAAGATCACCGAATCTCCGCTTGCCACTTTTTGAAACGCATCATCTTTGGCCATTTTTGTAGGCGCATATGCGGTTGTAAAGCCATCAAACTTTGCAAACTCTTCTTTAATCGCTTTTGACTGAGCTGCTGTATACGTTACCTTTGCCAGATCCGTTTGAGCAGAGCCTACTTTTGTTACGCTTACCGCTACTTTTTCCAGCTGCGCCTTGCTCAGCTTTCCGCCTGGGGAGCTTACGGTTACATAACGATCATCCAATTTGACGGTCATCAACGCTGTATCGCCTTGCTTATACCATTTTGCTTTTACGCCATTCGTTAAGATTACGGTTGTACCGTCATAATCATGGGAATAATCACGAGGAGATACATTAACCGTCATATTCTTGAACAGCAGGTTCACGCCGTCTGCGGTAGCCGCTGCCTTTTGCAAAGCATCGCCTTTGATCATGATTTGCGGGGCATAAGCCGTTTCGAATCCGTCAAAGCCGGCAAATGCTTTCTTAATGTCATCAAGTTGAGCTTCTGTGTAGTTCGTCAATACCCACTGCTCCGTTGAGCTTGTTCCAATATAGATCGTGTTGGTTTTGCCGTCATATTGAATTGGCGTATTCAGCGCGTTAGAGAGCGCGCGAACCGGCAAATAAGTAGTGTCATGATACGTGATAGGCGCAAGCTTATTGCCGTTCTCATCCTTAGGGATATACGTGCTGCCGTTGATTTTGAAACCAATGCTGTGATTCAGAAACGCGTCAATCTTCTGCATATTCGTTCCGGCAAATACCCCTGCCGCTCCGGAAAAGGTCATCCCTGCGATCATCATCGTAGCAACTGTTCTTTTCATGTTTTTGTTCATTTTCGTTTATCTCCTTTAACGCTCATTTTTTATTTTTTATCTACTGACTTCTAATAACCCGTTTGTGTTTGTTTGAAGCTCCTTACTGACTTCAGTATATAGAGGCGATATTTCTAAACCGTCTCCGCCTTGTATCGAACCTGTAAACATTGCGCGACGCCTTATTCAATGATGTTCAACTCATGTTGCCCTCTCCTTCATTGATGCGTTGTTCTTGTTGATGAACTCAGTATAATAAGCCGATATCTCCAAAACATATCGGGCTTGTATCGGATATGTAACACTTATTCAGACAAAAAAAATCCGGATCAAATGATCCGGATTCATTAAGGTTTTTCTATTGGAAGTCTACAATATGAGTAACGGGCATACCATCTTTGTCTGCGACCGTTATGCCAAGACGCGTACCCGAAGGATTCCAGCTAAGCGGATATTGCGGAAAATAACTTGGTCCGATCGGCGATATCTTGCCGGTTGCCGAATCAAAAATATAAACCCCGTTCATCCCGCTCTGATTCTCGGTGTACACGGCTGCCGCCAGCTTCGAGGAATCAGGGGACCATACGATATAAGGAATCAGATCGCCTTTTGCAATAGACAGCCCTTCCGCGCTTCCGTTTGAATCGAATATGCGAAGCTCGCTTCCGGCTTTCCCCGCAACCTTCTGAATTTCAACGGCCAGGTGCTTGCCATTTGGCGACACCTGGAACTTCAACGCGTTTTTGACGAGCTCGGTTGGCTGCGGATCGTTAGGCGTAAATTGCTTCAAAGTCTGTTTGTTATCGGTGTAATAAATATACCCTTGCCCCGCTCCAAAATTCGTAAAATACTGACCGGCCATGGCCGGATCCTCAAGCTTCAGCTGCGTCACTGTTCCGTCCACCGTAATCTGGCGGATATCGCCAAGCCCGTTCATCGAGCCTGCGGCAAGAATATAAGTCGTATTATTCAGCCAGCCGCCGTTCTCCAAATAGTTGCTGCCCTTAACTTCCGTCGTATTCCCCGTGCTGATTTCCTTAATAAAGTTACGTGCCGTATATTTATCCTTCCACTGCTGGATAAATACATATTTTCCGTCCGGAGACGTCTGCTCCTTCACGACCTTTTCAACTTCTTTCACCGGCTCGGCAGCCGATTTCTCCTCGTTATTGCTTAGGTCAACGCTCACATTACTGTATTCGTATTGAGCCTCTTCGGTGGCCGTAGCCTGCTTGACGAGCTTGGTGTACATGAGCTGCACCAGATCATCGGACAGCCATTTCTCCATGCTTGCTCCTTCGAACCGGTGAATGCTTTGTACCACAATATCCTGGTTCGGCTTCTGAGCCGGGCCTTTTACAACCGTCAATTCTCCTTTTTTGTTGGAATTATTGCCACTATTGGCGAGATCATTATTTGGAATAGAGGAACACGCCGCTAGTGCTGCTGCCAGCGAAAGCACGGCGCCTAATTTGATGAACGGTTTCATTGTTACTCCCCCTGGACTTAACCTGTTTTTCTAAGTATAGAAGGCCCTTATATCAAAAACATATCTGAATTGTATCCAAGTTGTAACAACTTTTATATAGGATACCCAAAAAAAACAAACAACCCGGACCATGCCAAGTCCAGGCTGTAGTTCAATTTTCTTGCGTACCTATGCCTATGGGCTCTCCGGGAAGAGATATGACGAATCTGGAGCCCTCGGGTCCTGATTCGGCCAGTTTGATGGAGCCATGCTGTTTCTCGGCGAGGCTTCTAACCAAGGCCAGCCCTAGTCCCGTGCCGCCGGTTTCACGCGAGCGGTCATCGCTCACCGTAAAGAACGGATCAAAAATTCGGTTCTGAAGCTCTTCGGGTATCCCGATGCCGTTATCCGCGACCTCGATAATAACGCGGCGTTCACCGTCGGCTAACGTTTCCGAACGATTGGATAGCCGTACCCATCCCCCGGGACGGTTATATTTTATGGCATTACTAAGCAAATTCGTGACCATATGCATAAGGTTATCCTGATCCGCCCATACCTGGTCATTCATCAAATCGGCAGACAATGAGATTTCCCGTTTCTCCGCCTTAATATGCAGACGGTCTAAAGCTTCCTCCAGCACCGGCTTCACATCAAACGTGGCGGCATTGGTCTCAAAATCATAAATATCCATCGATGAGAGCTGAAGCGCCTTCTCAATCAACCCATACAAACGCTCCGCTTCCTTGCTGATCTGGGTCCGGGCATTCTGCAGCAGAACCGGATCGTCGCTATACATACCGAGAAGATCGGAATACGCCAGAATGGAGGTCAACGGAGTTTTTAGTTCGTGGCTGATATTGCCGATAAATTGCTTCTGTTGCTGCTCCAGCTCCTGCAGCCGCTGGATAGCCGTTAGCAGCTTCTGCTTCTCTTCGTTTAACTCATTCACATAAGAAGCAATGCTCCCGCTCATATCGTAAATTCCTTCCGCCAACTCGCCGATTTCATCCTGCCTTCGGACGGGCGGCTTGTCCAGATAACGGCCCTCCCCAATATCCCTGGCAGCCTGATTCAGCTTGCCAAGGGTATGCGCTTGCCTCCACACGTACAGATAACCGAGCAGCAGGCCCGCTGCCAATACGGCAGCTCCCGTCCCAACAAACAAGTCGCGGATATGACGATAGAACATTCTTTGTTCTACAAGAGAGCCGTGGAACTGTACGGTACCAAGAAATTGATCGGCATTGTAGAGCGGTGCCAGATACAAAATCTGATTGCCGAGAGTAATATACGCCGCTTGACCTTTGGCCGTATGAGCAAGAGCATCCTTAGCATCGGTCACGGGCTGAACCGGCAGCGAAGTCCCGGCAAACACCCCGTCAGCATTATACAACGTAACCGCCATTCCGCTTTGTCCGCCTAGATCTACCGCCAGGCTTTGAGCGTTGCGTTCCATGAATTCAGCCGGCGATACCCGTTCACCGGTCAGATATTCCGCGCGGACGCGCAGATTTGCGGAATTCGCCAGCTGGGCGAAGCTTTGTTCCATCCTTCTCTGCTGATCCTCGCGAATACCCGCAAGCACCAGCGTGCTGAGCAGCACGACAACAAAAGCGAGCAGCAGAGCGAGAAACAAGGTAATCTTGCCTTTCAGACCGATCCTGAACCTAGGCCGGGATACGGCTGATCGGGTCATGCGTTCGTCCTCGTGCTTTTATAGCCGATACCGTATACGGTCTGAATCAATCCCTGCCACTCGCCAAGCTTCTTGCGCAGCCGTTGAACATGAATGTCCACCGTGCGCGTTCCGCCCGCAAAATCCATATCCCACACCTGCTCGAGCAGGGCCTCCCGGGTATATACCCGATCCGGATGCTTGGCAAGCAGCGCCAGCAAATCAAATTCCTTCGGCGTCAATTCCGCGATCTGACCGTCAATCTTGACCGTGCGGCTGAGCAGCTCAATGCTTATCCCTCCAAGCTCAAGCTTTCCTTCTTTGTCCGCTTCCTGTTCCGGCGCTTCAATCTGGCGACGTCTATGTAAAGCCTTTACCCGCGCGACCACTTCCCGAATATCAAACGGTTTGGTCATATAATCGTCGGCGCCAAGCTCAAGGCCAAGCACTTTATCCACAATATCGTTCTTAACGGTGAGCAGCATTACCGCGGGTCTATTGTCCGCATCCAGCTTTCTGCATACCTCATAACCGTTCATCTTGGGCATCATGACGTCCAGTACCATCACGTCCGGCTTGAACGAAGCAAGCTTCTCGAGCGCCTCCAGTCCATCCCCGGCTGTCTCCACCGTGTATTCTTCGCGCTGCAGCGCATAGGCTATCGCGCTGGAAATACTGACTTCATCATCTACAACCAGCACTTTAATCATGCCGTTATCACTCCTTATCATGCAAACCTTATAACAGACAGAAGATATTCCGTATTCTTATCATTATAGCCGCGCTTCTTCCAAAGTCCAAAAAATTAAAGGGAAAATAAAAAAATCCCTTACAACGTAAGGGATTGGATCATTTAAGTTATGGTGCGGTAGAGAGGACTCGAACCTCCACGGGCGTACGCCCACTACCCCCTCAAGATAGCGTGTCTGCCATTCCACCACTACCGCACATTTTAATTTCCTTCATACCATTTTACTTTGAGGAGAAAGTAAATGGTGAGCCATGAAGGACTCGAACCTTCGACACCCTGATTAAAAGTCAGGTGCTCTACCAACTGAGCTAATGGCTCTCATGTTGTAAAACGAACTCTTGAGAGCTTGCTTCACTCATGGAAAATGGTGACCCGTAGGGGATTCGAACCCCTGTTACCTCCGTGAAAGGGAGGTGTCTTAACCCCTTGACCAACGGGCCTTACTTACTTCTTGTTCCTATCGTCATCTCTCTCGAGCGACATATCCACCAAGAAAATTATGGCGGAGAGAGAGGGATTCGAACCCTCGCACCACTTACGCAGTCTAACCCCTTAGCAGAGGGTCCCCTTGAGCCACTTGGGTATCTCTCCATGGCTCCCCGAACAGGACTCGAACCTGTGACAACTCGATTAACAGTCGAGTGCTCTACCAACTGAGCTATCAGGGAATACTTTAATCACTTGCTTTTTTCTTTCGTTTCGACCGCTTGTTCACCGCGGCGACAAGTAATAATATATCACGCTCATTTCGGAAGGTCAAGCGTTTTTTAAAAAAAGTTTTCCGCGGCATTTTCCGCATGCGTAACGGGCTGGATCAAGCCTTCTTTTACGCGGATATTCGGTACCGCAGCTATGGCATACAAGCTTGTACTTATAAGGAGTTGGCGCCTTTGCAGCCCTCTCCGGAAGCGATTGGCAGTAACGGGATCCGCCGACATAAGCGAGCAGTTTCTTGAAATCTTCATCCCGGTGCTGATACCCTCTCTTCATAATATGAAGATGATAATGGCATAGCTCATGCTTAATAATCTTTTCGGTCTCTTCTTCGCCAAACGCTTCAAGCTGATGCGGACTGATCTCGATATGATGCGACTTCGTAAAATAACGTCCGCCGGTTGCCTTCAGCCGACGGTTAAAGGTTGCCTGATGAAGAAACGGTCTTCCAAAGCTTTCGAGCGATACGCGCTCCACCCACTGCTGCAGCATTTGATCATTCATTGTTATTGTCATTGTATTCGCCCCCACTACTTGAATTTTAAAGCGATCATACGCTACACTGTCAAGTAGCAATCATTATAGAAACCTGCGCCAACGAGGGGAGTTAATTTTTACTATGCCTACTATGCGTTATGTCCTGATGAACGGCGGCAGCAACATTTTCTTTGTTGAAATGCCGGACACCCATGCTTACCAGCTCAGCGCGCTTAATCTGCGCCTTCATAAAGAGATTGACAAGCTGACGGCTGAGCACGTGCCCGGGCTGCCTTACGCAGTCGCAGAATGCGACAATGTCGAGCTGCACGACAGCGCTGTACGGATCGTATCCGGTCTTGACTACATTAATGAACTAGAACGCGATTTTGCGGCCGTGAAGGAATCGGCTTATCCGCTGATCGCGCTGCTCACCGAGATTCGTGCCCTGCAAGCCCAGCTTGAACAGTGGTATGAGGACGAAATGTAAATAATCCTCTGTCGTTACCGCATATAAGGTCGGCTGATGCAGAACTTGCTTACAAATTCTATTGCGTTAAATAGGACCTGCACGGACATTCGCCCTTCCCCATATCGTATTAGTACATCAGGTATGGCCGGAAGGAGTAGATATGAATGCCACAATGGCTCTGCAATCAAATGATGCGTGCTTTCCAGAAGAAGGACCTTAGGCAGATCAAGCTGCTGAATGAATGCTGGTACTTCTATCGGAGCAAGCAAACGACAAAAAACGAAGACGACAGCCGTCCCGAAATAACCCTTCATTAAAGGAATGACAAAACTCCCGCCAGCGATTGCTGCGGGAGTTTTTTGCTCTTCCTATTACTTCACGCCGTTCCAGAACGTGATCTCTTCAAGCGGAAGACGTACGGTAGGACGGCCTTCTTCTTTCGCTTTGCCGATTGGCAGCACCAGAAGCGGCAGGTAACGATCCGGAATTTCGAAGAAAGTTCTCAGCTTATCGCGGTCATAGCCGCCCATTGGAACGGTGTCATAACCTTTCGATTTGGCTGCCAGCATAATTTGCATCGACACAAGTCCAGCGTCAAAAGCAACAATCTCCGTCAGACGATCTTTAGGAATGGAAGGAAACAGCTTCTGGTAGTTCTCTGTGAAGCGCTGCGCAATCTCTTGCGTCATATAACCGGCTTTTACAGCCGCGTCATTGATCTCGCCAAGCTTGGTGTAGAACTCCATGTCGCCAAGTATAACAACTACAGCGGACGCGTCGACCACTTGTTGTTGATTGTTCGCGATCGGAAGCAATTGATCCTTCAGCGCCTGATCCGTTACAACCAGGAAACGCCACGATTGTGTATTAGCCGAAGACGGCGCTTTGGTCGCCAGCTCCAAAATTTCTTTGATTTCCTCATCCGAAATTTTGAATGATGGATCATAATGACGAACAGAACGACGGGATGTCAGTACTTCCGTAAAGCTTGTTCCTGCTTGTGTTCCAATAGTCATAGTCGGTTCCCTCCAAAAATAAATGATCTGTGTGCCAGATTGCTCAGTTAAAATCAAAAAAAGACATAAAGAGGACGACTGTGAAGAATTAATCACAGATTTAACTGCGAAAAATTAATCACAGTTAATAATGAACTCGTATGCCTTCCATGCTGTAAGTCGTGCACGCATCTGTAACAGTTTTGATAACAGTATAAAATCGAAACGGCGGAAAGTCAACTGGGATCGTATGACTATTTTTCCGCCGCCCGTCTTATTTATTCAAATCCATTTGTTTCAGGGTGCAAATGCGTTCGGAGAGCTGGGTAATCGTGACCTGCTGCAGGACTTCGATTGTTTTCCGCTCCACTTCGTCGGTTATTTCCATAAAAGCAACCCGCATCTCCTGACCAAAGTCATGGATGCCTGTTGTATCAATCATGCCGCTGCATAACGGCTGCCCTACTCGCAAAGCCAAATAAACATCTGCAAGCGTAATGGTCTCCGGGGCGCGCTTTAATCGGTAGCCTCCGTCTCGGCCTTCCCGCGTCTCAAGAAGCTGCTCGCGGGCGAGCTTGGCGAGTACGCGGCGCAGCATCGTCGCTTCCGTCTTCAAATAACCGGCAAGCTCTGCGCTGGTACAAGCGTTTGGCTTATGGGACAATACAACAAGCGCCTGCAGGGACAAGCCAAACCATTTGTGGTTAGGTGCGCTGCTGCATCGTTCTTTCTCCGTCTGATTAACCGGTTGAGTAATGATGTCCACCCTCTCCTTCCTTAAGTAGGATCTTAGAGGCACATCTGTATTATAGGATCCTTATAACCAGCCAGCAAGCCCGAAATTATGCCTGCTTGCGCATGGTTAGAGAAACCCGGCCCTTCTTCAAATCCACGCCAAGCACCCATACGGTGACATTGTCGCCGACCGATACAACATCCATCGGATGCTTCACGAATTTTTCGCTCATCTGCGAGATGTGGACAAGTCCGTCATTCTTAATGCCGATATCGATAAAGGCCCCGAAGTCAATGACATTCCTTACCGTTCCTTGCAGCTCCATTCCGGGCGTCAGATCTTCGATATTCAATACATCCGTATGGAAAATAGGCAGCGGCAGCTCCTCCCGCGGATCACGCCCCGGACGGAGCAGGCTGTCGATAATATCCTTCAAGGTTGGCACCCCTACGCCAAGCGCGGGAGCAACCGCCGACGGATCAATTCCCGACAGCTTCTCCTTCAGCTCCTCCGAGCCAAGCTGGTTCTGCTTCAAGCCAAGCTGGCCAAACAGCTTGTCCACCACGTCGTAGGATTCCGGGTGGATCGGCGTGCTGTCGAGCGGATTTGCCGCTTCCGGAATGCGCAGAAAGCCGATACACTGCTCATAGGATTTGGCGCCAAGCCGCGGCACCTTCTGCAGCTGGCCGCGCTTTGCGAACCGGCCGTTTTCCTCGCGGTATTTGACGATATTTTTGGCAATGGTCGCATTGATCCCCGCTACATATGAAAGCAGCGACGCAGATGCGGTATTCACATCGACGCCAACATGGTTTACGGCAGATTCTACAACGCCGCCCAGGCTTTCGTCGAGGCGCTTCTGGCTGACGTCATGCTGGTATTGCCCGACGCCAATTGCTTTTGGTTCGATCTTAACAAGCTCTGCGAGCGGATCCTGCAGACGGCGGGCAATGGAAACCGCGCTCCGTTCCGCAACGTCCAGATCGGGGAACTCTTCTGCCGCAAGCTTGGAAGCGGAATAAACGCTCGCCCCCGCTTCGCTTACGATAATATATTTCAATTCGCCTTGTCCGGCAGCTTTGCGTTTGCCAATCAAGCCAGCGATAAATTGTTCCGTTTCGCGGGAAGCCGTCCCGTTGCCGATCACGATAAGCGTCACGCCGTAACGATCCATAAGTCCGTTAATAGTCTTCTCGGCTTCGGCCACTTTATTGTTCGGAGGAGTCGGGTAAGTAACGGCTACCTCCATCAGCTTGCCCGTATCATCAATAACCGCCAGCTTGCAGCCGGTCCGGTAAGCAGGGTCGACACCCAATACGACATTGCCGCGTACCGGGGGCTGGAGCAGCAGGTTGCGAAGATTTTCCGAGAAAATGGAGATTGCATGCTCCTCTGCCTTCTCCGTAAGCTCGCCGCGCACTTCCCGTTCAATTGACGGGGCAATCAGCCGCTTGTAGGCATCTTCGATAACGGCAACCAGGACATCACGCACGGCTGGAGCTGTCTGCTGACGAAGCACCTTGCGCTGGATAAATTCATGAATCCGCTCCGCCGACAGCTCAAACGATACGCGCAGCACATCTTCCCGTTCCCCGCGGTTAATCGCCAGGACGCGATGCGGCGGCAGCTTGCGTACCGGCTCCTGGTAGCTGTAATACATCTCGTAGACGGATTCCGCATCCGCGTTTTTCGCTTCGGTGCGAAGCAGTGACTGGTCAAAGGTATGCTTCCTCACCCAGGAGCGGATTGCCGCGTCGTCAGCGATATTTTCGGCCAGGATGTCCATTGCGCCTTGAAGCGCTTCTTCCGCGGAAGCAACGCCCTTGTCCTCGCTTATGTATTTTGCCGCCTCTGCAAGCGGTTCGCCTTGACGGGGCTGTGCCCACAGCCACAAGGCTAACGGCTCCAGTCCGCGTTCCTTCGCCACGCTGGCACGAGTCTTGCGCTTCTGCCGGTAAGGACGATACAAATCCTCCACTTCCTGCAGCTTGCCCGCACCTACAATCGAGCTGCGAAGCTCATCGGTCAGCTTGCCCTGCTCATCAATAAGACGAATGACTTCCCGTTTGCGATCTTCGAGGTTACGCATATATTGCAGCCGTTCTTCAATCGCCCGGAGATCATTCTCATCCAGCTCTCCCGTCATCTCTTTCCGGTAACGGGCGATAAACGGAATCGTATTTCCTTCATCCAGCAACGCAACGGCCGCTTTCACCTTCGTGATCGGAATCGACAGCTGCGATGCCATGCCTTTAATAATCTGTTCATTCTCAGCAGCAATTTGCTCCGGTGTCCGTTTCCCCGTGCTTGCCGCTTCCTCTTCCATTTGCTTTATCTTAGTATCAGCCAAACAACTGCACCATCCCTTCAAACTTGTTTACAAAAAGGCCATAACTGTATTGTCTCAGATTTGAAACCGCTTTTCCATATTTCCGGAAATGAATCCTAAAAAGCAAAGAAACCGCCGGCCTTTGCAGCCAGCGGTTTCTTGATCAAGCTTATCTTACATAAGGATTATTCGCCATTTCGAAGCCAATCGATGTTTTGGGACCATGTCCCGGGTACACCTTAACCTCAGGCGGAAGCTTATACAGCTTCAATTGAATGGAATCGAACAAATCCCGCTCCCGTCCGCCAGGCAGGTCGGTTCGGCCAACGGATTGCTTGAACAGCACATCGCCCGAAAAAATGTCGTTACCGCAAAGGAAGCTTACGCTTCCGGGTGAATGACCCGGCGTATGCAGCACTTTGAACGTATGACCGATAAAGCTCAGCGTTTGCCCTTCATCCAGCCCATATTCAGCCGGACTTGTGGTAAGCGGCGGCGTTACATCCGACCAGCGCAGCGAGCCGTTCTTGCGCGCATCGGTCAGCCAGTCTGCTTCCAGATCATGAATGTATACCGGACAGCCCGCGGCAGTCCTTACTTCCTCCACGCCGCCCATATGATCAAAGTGAGCATGAGTCAGCAGAATCGCTTCGATCTTTACTCCCGAGATCCGGTCCAGAAGCCTCTTTGGCCCCATGCCCGGATCAATAACAATCCCGCGTTCCTCTCCGGTCTGCTCATCCTTCTCGGTCAGCAGATAAGCATTGGTCTGCAGCGGGCCAAGCGTAAACGTTTCAATGCGCATTTCGTGTTACTCCAATCTGATCCGTTAAATCGATTCTATTAAAGCTCTAAGCTCCTGCACAACAAGAGCGTGATAACCGGTGCCTTCTCCGTAACGGCGCATAATTTCCTGTCTTGTCACGGCAAGCTTATCCTGATAATCCGCTGCTTCGCGGTCCGGATTCTCCTTCTTGAAGAGCACCATCGGCTCCTGCACATGGGTTGGTCTTGGCCCCCAAGTACCATGAATCGTTTGTCCATCGGCATCCGTCAAGATGACAACCGGAACGGAACGTCCTCCCATTGTAAGGAATTGATCCATCGTATCGAGATTTTCCTCCATGATAAGCACCTCGACCGGAACGCCGCCCGTCTCCAGAGCCCGGAATACAACCGGAATATTGCGGACAACATCGCCGCACCAGTCAGCCATCAGAATAAAGACACGCAGGTCGTCACGGCTATTCAGGGATTCAAAAAATTCACGGTCGTTATTATCGGCCCAATCGAATTTGTCATACCAGCCCTGGAAGGCTTCCTTGTTCTTGGTCATCCCTTCAACAAACTGCTGCGGACTAATCCCTTTGTTTAATTTCTCTGCAACGCTTCTGCTCATGTTCATCCCTCTTTCTGATTTGTATTTATACCGATTTGCCCCTGGAACGAATAAACTTGTACACCACGTAAACAATCAGCAAGGCTATAGCAATCAGAATAGCCGGCTGTACATATTGAGCAGCCTTCTGATCAATATCTTCCCAGTTCTCACCTAATGTTTTGCCCAAATGAACAAATAATATCGTCCATGGAATGGATGCCAGCGCTGTCAGCACGGTAAACAAGGTGAAGTTCATCTTCGCCATCCCTGCCGGAATGGAAATAACCTGCCTCATAACCGGAACAAACCGGGCGGTAAATACGATCCCCGCACCGTATTTCTTGAACCAGCTCTCCGCTAAATCCACATGCTTCGTCTTGATCTTTATGTATTTACCGTACTTCTCTACCAGCGGACGGCCGCCAAATCTACCAAATGCGTATAAAATCCAGTTCTGTCCTACCGCGCCAAGCACGCCGAAAATAACAGCGCCCAGATACGATATTTTCCCCTCCGAGACGAGATAACCGCCAAAGCCCAATACAATCTCACTCGGGATGACCTCTATGAGTAATCCAATTAATATGCCGAAGTAACCAAGGCTTTCAATCCATAATAGAATTTCGTGTAAAACATCCGAAATCCATTCCATTCCATCCCGCCTTCCCCATCCTAAATAATAGTAATCGTCGACTGTATTCTACCATACGAAGTGGATAAGCATCCACCCGACTGTAGTCGGGCATATCGCGAAGCAAGAGTAGTCATGCCCGGACAGGCCCACGCATACACTAGCATCATCTTGAAATCTGCACCCCTTGACTATAAAAGAGGAGGAATACCTTATGTCCAAAGTATTTATTATTCATAAAAAGCATGTTCAGCTGTTTGTATTTGCTCTGCTTATCATCCTCCTGGCGGCCGCCTATTTTACCTGGGATAAAACACGTCCTGCAAGCGGCCAGCCTGCAAAGGTACAGACCATCCAGCTTGTAACCGGCGAATTTAGTTCAACGACCGAAGACGGCAAAAAACTGGAGGTGTACCGCTTTGATCCGGGCAGCATCAGCCTCCGCAAGGGCGAACCGGTTGAGCTTCACATCAGCGGCGTGAACGGCAGCAGCCATCCCTTCGTCATTGAAGGTCTTGGCATTAAAGGCGAGGTGAAAAAAGGACACACAACGGTTGTCCGGTTTACTCCCGAACAAGCTGGCACCTACCCCATTATATGCCAGGTCCATACCGATATGAATAACGGAGGCCCGATGGTCGGCTACATCGAGGTCCACTAACAAACGGCAATACGTCGCTCCTTAAGTGACCGTCTCAAACTCGGGCGCATATTTATGAGTTAGAGAGGAGTCGGTTCACGATGAAGTCAACCACCCAGAAGCATACCTCCGGCCTGCCGTCCGCACGAAAAATCCGTCGCGCCTGCAGCAATGAACTATATCGAACCGTCAAACGGTTGAAGGTATGGGTGCCGAAAGAGAAAATGGACCAGGCTGAGACTTTGTATTACAAAAAGGTCATTCAGAACCTGCTCTTTATTGCCGAAAACGAGAAAAACCGCAAGGTTCTGTCAGACTGGTGGGACGAGAATGTCGCGAGCGAAATCGCCGAGCTGTGGGAGGTCGACGTCGCCAAGCTCCGGTGGGCATTCCGTGATGCTTTTGGCGGTTAATGCGGGGCAATAAGAAAAGCTGCCGAACCGGGTTTGGCAGCTTTTCCATGCAGCTAGAACATTATGTCCATACTCGCTTAAGCTTAAATAGCTCTTGCATATATCCATAAATCGAAACAGGACTCATCATTATTTGATAAACGATAATAAACAGAATAAAGCCCAGGCTGTTTTACCTGACCTTCAGATCGAGCGCCCGAAAGACCGACCTCTGGTACCGATACAGAACCATATAACTCAGTATCGTGATCGGCAGTACAAGCAGGGTCAAAGGTCCCGCGATCCAATAAACGCCAAAGAAAGCCAGGATCAGGCCGGGCAGCCAGAAAAACGTATAGGCAGCGTCCACATAAGGCAGAATCAAGTTAACGCCCGTCAAATATTTGCCATAGATACGCGGCTGCTGCCAAGGCTTGACCGCCTCCAAGTTCATTTGCGGTGTGCCAAGCGGGCTTAACCGGATTGTCGGTACAGTTATTATCAACAAGAATAACGGAAACGGCACCTTCATAATCCTGTTTGGCAAGCTGCCGCAAGGTGTCGCCGTTATTCTTCTCCTCATTCCATGCCGCAATGAGGACCGTTACGGGCTCCCGAGGATGCTCCACCTTAAATCTCGGCTGCCTGTCCATTAAGAGACTGCCAACCAAAAAGCTGATCATATAACCGGGGATATAGGCAATCCCCGTAATTACGATGATCGATAAAGGTATGGTTATAATATGACCTAGCGATACAACCCGGGCCTTGGATATATAAATCGAAAAGATAAGCCATGCAGCAGCAAAGCAATGCCCCAATACGAATTTGAATTTAACGGGGACATAAAATGTGGGCTGCGGAAACTGCGGATTAGGTAATGTACGGTTGCTGCGCTTGATGGAAGGTCTCACTTTATCACATCCATGATGTAACTCTAGCAAATACCTCGGATTAAATACAGGTCTTAGCACCTAGAACTATATGGTACTAAAAAAGGCTGCCGGTCGCCCGGAAGCCTGTTTCTCAAGATAGAGATTAATAATTGCTATTCATGATAGGCGAATCCACTTTATCCTGCAAGGTAGCAAGTCTGAGAAGCACGACGCTGATCTGCGCTTTTGTTACGGGAGCATTCGGATTAAATTTGCCTTTCTCCGCCGTAAGCAGTCCCAGCTTCATCGCAATCGTAACCGCGCCTTTATTCTTGATCTGCGCAGCGTCTTTTAATGCGGTGACATCCGTATCCTTGGCCATAAATTCGGACAGCTTCTCATATTTGAGCAGCTTTGTCAGCCATAACGCCAAGTCGCCGCGGGTTAATGTCTGCTCCGGATGAAGCTTTTGCGTTGGAGCAGCTTTCAGGAAGCCTCTTTGAACCAGGTATTCTACCGCGGAGGCATATTGGCTGTCGACCGGAACGTCGGCAAACCGAGGCTTCTCCGGAGTGATGTAATAATTTTGTCCTCCCGTAAAGCCTGCCAGCAGTATATTGACCCAGTCTCCGTTATTAACGGTTTGGTCCGGATGAATAAGTCCGTCGGTTTCCGGTTTAATAATGCCGTAATCAAACATGATTTGCAGGGACTTGGATGCCCAATGCTTCTTTGCGTCCGCAGGCAGCTCGCCCTTCTGCTCCGTTGTTCCGGGATAAACATATTGCTGCTCCAGCTTGCCTGTAACCGCGTTTACAAGGACGCCCCAGTTATCGTCTTCCGTGAGCTGCGGCATATAGACAAGCTTCACTTGCGATTGTTGCAGCTCGCCTTCCACGTAATTGCCGCCGATTGTCGCATACTGAAGCTCCGCGCGAATGGCATCGCGGTAAAGTTTGAGCGCTTCTTCCTCCGTTATCTTCGCCGTTAAGGAATCCAGCTTGCCGAGCTTGTCTGCAGGCGTGCTCATATTATAATAGTTCGTTAGCTTTCCTTCCTTATCCAGATTGATCTGAACGGCTGACGGCTGGATTGGCTTCCCGTTATAAAACTGCTGGAAGCTGTACATATAAGCTGTATCGGGACTATAAGAGACTGTTCCCGGTCTGTCAATTAGCTTTAAGCTGGCCGAAGCGTTCGGAAAAAGCTTGGTTACGAGGTCCTGGGCTTTTGTTTTGGCTTCGGCTTCCGTAATGGACGGCTTCCCTGCTGTTACAGTTTCATTAGTTGAAGCTTCCCCTGACGGGTAAGAGTAAGAAGAAAAATCGAGCAGCTCTCCCGTATTCGCATCCACGGTTGCGTGAATTTGAACGCCGCCTAACGGGCTTCCATTCCAGATGGACCATGTCTTGCGGCCGTCACGGTCGGTGCTGGTCGAAGCTTGCGGGGTTCCTTCAAGGGCCTCCTTGCTTGTAACCGCGGTGACAACCGCAATCGCTTCCTCTTTGGTCAATTCACCGCCCGTATGCGGCTTAAAGGCAGCCGCCGAAGAAGAAATAGAGGAATAGGTAATCTGCGGGAAAGCATCAATGGCTTGTCCTTGATCGTCAAGGAACTTGCCGGATTTCGCATCGATCATCCCTATTCCGCTAACCGCGACATAGCCAAGCCGATATTGCGATGTATTCGTACGGTTTAAGTAGTAATCGGAGCCCGGAACATAAGCGAGCTGCAGCTTCAATTCTTTTTTCATTTTCTCGACTGCCTGCTGGCTTGTCAGCGAAGCATCTGGCGACGGATATTCTTTCCCCGTGCCAAAACCGTTATAACTTGTAATTTTTCCGTTCCCGTCAATGACTACTCCAATTTGGCTATTGGTAGCCGGGATGCCATTCACCTGAGCCTGATAGCTAAAGCTGTATTGTACAGGACCAAAGAGGGCTTGCGGGTAATCGTTCTCGATGGATTTGAGCTGAAGCTTATCTCCCGACTTAACGGATGGCGACGCCTGCGGGATGAACTGCTTGGCGATTTTCTCCGCTTCCTCCCTCGAGATTTTGGCCGGATAATACGAATCTTCCTTCGGAAGCGGATTGTAGTACGTAATAATGTCGCCGGTTATCGCATCTATCGCAGAATCAAAGCCATATGATCCGTTCTCGACAGTAAAGCTCCACTGAATGGTCCAAATCATATCATGGCTTGGCGGATATTGATTCGGATTGCCAAGGTCAATGCTAGTCACCTCGGCGTCTTTCAAATCAGGGAACAGCTTTTTGAATCGCGCAATTGCCTCTTCCTTCGATATCTTTGCCTGACTCTCGTCAAGGACGCCGGTTGAAGATGCAGATGCTCCCGAACTGCTGGCGATAACCGTTGTAGACGATAGGGAAGATTGTGCCGCATTAGCAAGCCCTCCAAACGGAAGCAAACTAAACGCTAGAACCGTTGCAAGCAGCTTGCCCTTCATAGATCTCTTCATCCTTTTTCCTCACCTTCACTAAAATAGAAATCACTTCCAAAAAATACACCTTAGTATAGACGATGGGCAAGGGACAAAGGTTTCAATTTTTTTACAAATTATTCATGGTACGGCATTTATGATATTAGGAAAAATAAAAAACCGTCCGGGTTTTAAACCCAAACGGCTTTCTGTACTTCTTATTTATTTTTCTTGCAGCCGGTCTACGGGAACCGTCTTTGTGTTAGCCGGGTTGCCCTCGACCTGTACGGTAGCCGTTCCGCTCGCTTCATCTACATGCTCGATCCATACGGAATCGCCATCATCCAGATGAACCTTGATTGTGGATTCCGAGTTGTAAATCTGTTTGGCACGGTTTACGTCCATTTGAAAACGCCGCCTCCTTCAAACTTGCCCGTGCGGGTCAGTCTTTTGATTCCGGAACGATATAGTCGGTTGTCGATTCGTCAATTAAGCCGTTATGCGGGGACACGGTGCCTCCGCCTAAGCCTTCATTCACCATACGGTCAATATCCATAAAGTAATTGTCGCGGCCTTCGTCCCATTTGTCGGCCGGCGCCTTCTCGTTGTTTTCCACATTATCGAATTCCATCATAGTCGGTTCAGTCCTCCCTGCTGCTGCAAGCATTATTGGTTCAAGCAAAATATGCCCGATTTGATTGATTCTCATGCATTGCGGGAACAATAAGGGATAACAGAAGGCTTCGATGAAGCCCGTACTTTCGAAGCAATGAATCATCACAATGACCCATCCAGGGTCATTAGGGTGATTATTCATTTTAGCCCATGCTTTCGAAGCAATGAATCATCACAATGACCCATCCAGGGTCATTAGGGTGATTATTCATTTTAGGAGGAGATAACCAAATGCATACCGTATGGAAAGGCGCCATCAGCTTCGGTCTTGTTCATGTACCTGTCAAAATGTTCTCGGCAACGGAGGACAAGGATATTTCGCTTCGCATGATTCATAAAACTTGCGGAAGCCCAATCGCCTATGTACGCCGCTGCCCGAATTGCGATGTGGAGGCGGAATGGGACGACATTATTAAGGGTTATGAGTATGAGAAAGGCCGTTACGTGTTATTCGAGAAAGAGGAATTGGAGCAGCTTGCGGGAGAAAAGTCGCATACGATTCAAATCCTCGATTTTGTAGCGCTAGAGGAGATTGATCCGGTCTACTTCCAGAAGACCTATTACTTGTCTCCGGATCAGGCTGGCGGCAACGCTTACGGCTTATTGCTGCAGGCGATGTCGGATACCGGCAAGATTGGTGTAGCCAAAGTGTCGATCCGCTCCAAAAGCAGCCTTGCCGCGATTCGCGTCATCGATAATTGCCTGGCGATGGAGACGATCTTTTTCCCGGACGAGATCCGATCGATCTCCCAAGTTCCCGGCGTACCGGAGTCGGTTAATGTGAACGAGAAAGAACTAACAATGGCAAAGCTTCTGATCGAACAGCTGTCCACGCCGTTTGATCCGTCCAAGTATACGGATGATTACCGCGCTAACATGCTTCAGGCCATTACGAATAAAATTGCCGGACAAGAGATCCGCATTGCGCCTCAACAGGAACAGACCAATGTGCTTGACCTGATGGCCGCGCTTCAGGCCAGCCTTGATGCAGCCAAGCTTCCCCCTGGCGGAGCAGGCCTCGATACGGGTGCAGGCAAAGCAGCTGCCGGTTCAACTTCCGCCGCGGACGGCGGAACAGACCAGCCGGTTGTGAAGCCGAGCAAGCCTAGAGCGAAGAAGCCTAAAGCAACGGAGATCTCTTAATGACTGTATTCTCGCTTCCTGCCGAGCCGATGATCCCCGTCGCCGACGACCGTATCCCCCAGGAGTCCGGCTGGATCTATCAGATCAAATGGGATGGGGTCCGAATCATAGCCACAATTAATGATGACGGCAAGATTGATCTCTATTCAAGGAAGCTGCTGAACAAAAATACGGTTTATCCGGAGATCTACCGGACGCTGCAGGAACAAGCCGGACTGCTAGGTCCCTGCATGCTGGACGGAGAGATTGTTTATTACGACGGGGAACGCCCAAATTTCCAAATGGTATTAACCCGCGAACGAAGCTTTGGGGGAGAGCCTTCTCCCTCCTCGAGCAAAGGGAAAATTCTCTATGTTCTCTTTGACCTGCTGCAGGATGGGGATCTGGACCTGCGTCCCCTTCCTTATGCGGAGCGGCATAAGCGGCTCACGGAAAAGATGAAGCCGGTCCCCGCTGACCGGCTTCTTACGGCTGATGTTTACACCGATGCGGAGGCACTGTGGAAATGGGTGGATGACCGCCAGTGGGAAGGAATTGTCAGCAAGAAGCTCGACAGTCCCTACAAGGAAGGGAAGGCGCATCGCGACTGGCTGAAAAAGAAACGGGCGCTGCTGCTTGATGTAGGCATAGTTGGGGTTAAGCGCCGCGAGGGACGCGCGGCAAGCTTGATCATGTCCGATCAAGGCCGTTTCCTCGGAAGCGTGTCCCTTGGCCTCGACGAAGCGATGCGGGAGACTCTAGGCCAGATGCTGCAGCTTCGGAGAAGCGATGCGCCTTCCTGGCCGATGCCCTTCCCGGCTTTGCCGGCCGAGCTGAAAGGGGAAAGCATCATTTGGCTTCCTTCTCCCATGCCTTGCCGGGTAACCGGACTTGAGCTGACATCAGCCGGGTTGCTGCGGCATCCCAAGCTTGTATCGTTTGGTCTGAATGCAGGAGGCCGCCCATGAACAGAACTAGCTCATCCGCCAAGCGGCCCGCCACCGTCATGGTGGAAGGACAGGAAATAACCGTAACGAATCCGGAGAAGCCGCTATGGCCCGAGCAGGGCATCACGAAGCTGATGTACCTGGAGAAGCTTGCAGTGCTATCGCCTTTCCTGCTGAAGCACTGCAAAGACCGGTATTTAACGACCATCCGGTATCCGCATGGTTATGCGGGCAAGTCGTTTTATCAGAAAAACTGCCCGGAGCCAAAGCCGGATTTCGTACAAATCGCCGTAAGCGAGGGCATCTCGTACGTGCATCTCGACAACCTGCCAACTCTGCTGTGGCTTGGCAACCTGGCCTGCCTCGAATTCCATGCTTCCTTCGACCGGATTAGCGAACCGGAGCTTCCGACGGAATGGATATTGGATCTTGATCCGTCCCGGGAGGAGGAGCCTCGCATTATTGAAGCAGCCGCGCTTGTAGGCAAAATGCTGGAGTCGATGAAGATCGAATCCGTTCCCAAGACCTCCGGCGCAACCGGCGTTCAGATCATTGTTCCGGTTCAGCAGAAGTACACCTTCGATCAGCTGAGAGGCCTTGGCCAATTTGTCGGCGATTACTTATCCCGTGCTTATCCGCAGCTGTTCACCGTTGAACGGCTGACCAAAAACCGCGGCGATCTGATCTATGTCGATTACCTGCAGCATTACAAAGGCAAAACGATCGCAGCTCCCTACACGCCTAGAGCGCGATTTGGCGCGCCGGTCTCAACGCCGCTGAAATGGGAAGAGGTCTATGCGGGAGGAATAAAGCCGGCCGACTTCCATCTCCTGAATATTGCAGAACGCTTGCAGCGTTACGGAGACCTGATTGACACGGTAAAGCCGCAGGATCTGGATCATGTACTCCGTTTTATCCATGCCAAATAAGCCGCCCCTTTATAAAAGAGGCGACAACAAACGGGCAGCGGCTTCCGCTGCCTTTTCCTTTTTCCGTCTCTGTCTAAATTCCGCCAGGTCCAGCTCCTTGCTGTCGAGCAGATCCTGCTCGTAATCCCGCTTCAGATCCCTAATCGTTCCGGAATCAAACAATACGGCGTTCTGCTCGAAATTGCTGTGAAAGCTCCTCATGTCCATATTGGCCGTTCCGACCACAGCAAGCAGCTCGTCCACGATCATGACCTTCGCATGGATGAAGCCTTTCTGGTAACGGTA
Organism: Paenibacillus glycanilyticus; assembly: GCF_023715145.1. Taxonomy (GTDB): domain Bacteria; phylum Bacillota; class Bacilli; order Paenibacillales; family Paenibacillaceae; genus Pristimantibacillus; species Pristimantibacillus glycanilyticus_A. Next base: position 297,171 of record NZ_JAMBNP010000006.1, read on the forward strand.
TACCCGGACGCCCGCTTCCAGCATTCTCTCGACAAACGACAAGGTTGCCCACAGGACGAGCTGCGTATCCGCGATGCCCGGTATAATGAGCCGCACATCCACCCCGCTCTTGGCGGCACTCCCCAATGCGGCGAGCAGACTCTCATCCGGTATAAAATACGGCGTTGAAATACAGACGCTCGACTTGGCCGCTTTTACAGCGGCAAACGCCGTCTCCAGTATCGGTTCCCCGTTCCGGTCAGGACCGCTCGAGACGATGAGAACCGGCTCCTGCAAAACATCATCCGGATCATGCTCGGGCATGTATTCGGCATGTACCGGCAGTCTTTCCTTAGCCGCAAGCTCCCAGTCCTTCATGAACAGCTCCTGCAGGAAATAAACGGAGTCCCCTTCCAGCCGAAGCTGCGTATCCCGCCAGAAGCCAAGCCTCTTATCCTTGCCCAGATACTCATCTCCGATATTGATGCCGCCAACGAATCCAACTCTTCCGTCGATAACTGCAATTTTGCTGTGATTACGGCTGTTCAGCAGTCGCTTGAACAAGGCCGCTCCAGCCGGCAAAAAACAGCTTACCTGTACGCCCGACTGCTTGAGCTCCCGGATATAGCGCTTGCTTAAATGAACGCTCCCGATCCCGTCATAAAGCACGCGAACCTCGATACCTGCTCTTGCTTTGTTAGTCAGCATGTTCAGAAACGTTCTTCCGATTCCGTCATCGCGAATCGTATAGTAATCCAGATGAATATGATGCCGGGCCTTCTCCATCTCTTCCAAGATGGATGCAAACGTCTCCCGGCCGTTCGTCAGCACCTTCACCTGATTGCCAAGCGTTACCGGCCTGCCCGAGCATTCGCGGAGCAGCCTAAGCAGCTGTTCCTGCTGGAGCATACCGGCATGACCAAGCTCTCCAGGACTCGAGGCGCAAATGGACAGCCGTTCGGCTGCCTGCTCGTATTCTCTTGAGATGGCTTGACCTGCTTTTACTCGCCTCGAGCGCCCAATCATCCAGTACCCGAAAAAGCCCAAGGCAGGAACAACCAGCGCCAGCAGAATCCAGGCAATGGCTTTGGCCGGCGTACGCCTTTCCATCCATATAATAACAGCAGGCTGAGCGCTGTATAACAGTAAGAGTATCATTATTGCGATTAGCCAACCGATCATTCACGCACCCCATTACGAAATCCCATTCAACTAGTTTGTTCGACCTGCCATGACCGTATACTTTATGAACACAAAAACAGCCTGTTTTCCCGTCATTCGGGAACAGGCTGTCACACAAGCGTATTATTTGATAAATAATGCTTCAGCGCTTCCCTCCAGTGCCGGAGCGGAGTCAGGCCGTTGCTGCGAATGGCGCTGTGATCCATCACCGAATAATGAGGGCGGGGAGCCGGGCGGGGAAACTCCGCGGTCGTGCAAGGAGCAACCTGTGTGCGGCACCCGCTTTCTTCCATGATCGCCTGCGCAAATTCATACCAGGAGCAGACTCCGTTGTTAGAAGCATGATATATGCCGTAATAATCAGTCTCCGCCAGCTCCAGAAGGAAAATCGCCAAATCCCGCGTATAGGTTGGAGAGCCCCATTGATCGGCCACAACGGTAAGCTTATCGCGCTCTGAGGATAGCTTCAGCATGGTCTTAACAAAGTTATTCCCGTAAGCTCCAAAGACCCATGACGTCCTGACGATAAAATAACGGTCATGAAGGCTTGATACCGCCTGCTCCCCGGCCAGCTTGGACTGCCCATACACGGTTTGCGGATTGGTGCGGTCATATTCCTTATAGGGAACCGCGCCTGCTCCGTCAAATACATAATCTGTGCTAACCGCGCATAGCTTCGCGCCAATCTCCCGGGCTGCCACAGCCACATTGCGCGAACCTGCGGCATTGATCCGGAAAGCCTCATCCGGTTCCGCCTCCGCTCTGTCTACTGCCGTATAAGCCGCGCAATGAATAACGACATCCGGACGAAGCCGGGACAATACGCTGCGGCACTGCTCCAGATTCGTAATATCGAGCTCCGTGCGGCCAAGCCCGATTATGTCGAACCGTCCGCCAGTCTCCAGCATAACAAGCTCCCGCCCAAGCTGTCCGTTAGCACCCGTTACGGCTACCTTCAGCTTTTTCCGCTCTCCTGAACCGGTCATTTGGACTCCAGCCTTTTCGTGTATTGTGTATTATAGTAGTTCATGTAAGCACCGGATACAACCTGCTCCAGCCACTGTTCGTTTTGAAGATACCAAGCGATGGTGGATTTGATGCCATTCTCGAAATTGTGCTGAGGCGTCCAGCCAAGCTCACTTTTGATTTTGCCCGCATCAATCGCGTAGCGGCGGTCATGACCAAGCCGGTCTTCTACATGTCGAATCAGGGATTCCGGCTTGCCCAGCTCCTGCAAAATCGTTTGGACGACTTGAAGATTCGTACGTTCATTACTGCCGCCGATATTATACACTTGACCGATCCGGCCTTGATGCAGCACCAGATCAATAGCGTGGCAATGATCCTCCACGTACAGCCAGTCTCTCACCTGAAGACCATCGCCGTATACCGGAAGCGGCTTATCCAGCAGGGCATTGCGGATCATGAGCGGGATCAGCTTTTCCGGAAATTGATAAGGTCCATAGTTGTTTGAACAACGAGTGATAACTGCCGGCAGCCCATAGGTTTCATAATAAGCGCGGACAAGCAGATCAGCACCGGCCTTGCTCGCCGAGTACGGACTGTTCGGCGCGAGCGAAGTTTCTTCCGTAAACAACCCCTCCGCTCCAAGCGTACCGTATACTTCATCCGTGGATACCTGAACATATTTGGCTACCTGAAACGTCTTGGCCAAATCCAGCAGCGTCTGCGTTCCTATCACATTGGTATGAACAAACAGCCCCGGCTGCAGTATGCTGCGGTCGACATGCGATTCCGCCGCAAAGTTGATAACCGCATCGATACCGGATTCAAAGAGCGGAACAAGCGCTGCCTGATCGGCAATATCGGCTTTGACAAACGTATAGTTCGGATGATTCTCAATCTGCCGCAGGTTTTCCGGGTTTCCGGCGTACGTCAAAGAATCAACATTAATAAGTGTATAGCCGGGATAACGGCTTAACATATAATGAACGAAGTTGCTTCCGATAAACCCCGCTCCGCCTGTAATTAACAACTTCATTTGAGAATGCTCACCCCTCATATACAAAATTAATTTCCGCCTGGGCAAGCCTTGGATGCTTCGCGTCTTTGTCCGACAGGATCGGCTTTGTGACCGGCCAGTCAATGCCAAGCGCCGGATCGTCCCAGGCGATGCCCCGGTCATGCTCCGCGGAATACAAGGCGTCTACCTTATACTGTACTTCACAATTTGGCACCAGCGTGCAGAAGCCATGGGCAAAGCCCTGCGGTACCAGAAGCTGTCTCTTATTTGCCGCGCTTAGAATAAAACCTTGCCATTGCCCGAAGGTCGGCGAGCCGCGGCGCATATCTACCACAACATCGTAAATTGCCCCTGCCGTGACTCGAACAAGCTTAGTCTGCGCCTTGGGCTGAAGCTGATAATGCATCCCCCGGAGTACTCCCGCTTCTACCGACAAAGAATGATTATCCTGTACAAAGGAATGGACGATTCCGTTCTCACGGGCCGTCTTTTCGTTATAGCTTTCCGTGAAAAAACCTCTGTGGTCACCATATACAGGAGGCTCCAGCAGCTTAACTCCCGGCAGCCTTGTTTCCATTACGTTCATGCCTCACCATCCTGTCAGATCAGAACTCAACTATATTATTATATTCGACAAGCTCGTACTGCCCCACGGGCATACGCCATTTTTCTCCCATCATTTCATATTATTCTGGCATGTTTCGAGCTTTGCGAGAATAAAAGTCAATAGAACGTTCCAATACGGCCGGAAGCGGAAGGAGGATCAACCCATACCTATGTTTAAAGACAATAAGCGTATGCCTTCGACAGATACATTAATCGGACTAGGTACGCATATCGAGGGCAAATTGATCTGCGAAGCAAATCTCCGCATCGAGGGGGAGCATAGCGGAGATATCGAATGTCTGGGGGATGTCATTATCGGCGAGAACGGCATGGCACGCTCCAACATTGCAGCCAGAGATATAACCATTGCCGGCAAGGTGTATGGTGAAGTGACCGCCAAAGGAAGGCTGACGATTACCGCCAGCGGTCAATTGACGGGCAGCATTTCCGCCCAGGCCATCATTGTACAGGATGGCGGCGTGCTGAATGGGACCTGTCATATGGAGCGCTCAATTGAAACGCGGACCCGGCCGCTGTCAGAGACGGTCAGCGGCAGCGGCTCGTCCCAGCCTTCGAAGGAGCAAAGCCGCGAGAAGGAGAAAGCGCGCCAGGCTGTTTAAGTTATCGAGACAGAAAACTCCCATTCGGCTTCTCTGCAGAGAAGCCAAATGGGAGTTTTTTAGTGTGGGTTGATTTTATGCCGCAACATCCCGCTTCTTGAACACATACCAGGCCAGAGCTACGAATACCGCATAGTAGATCGCCAGCACAAGAACGGAGAAGCCCATGGTCATCCCGTCGCGCATCGGGGTATCATTCAAATACTGCGTGAGATCAAGATGAATGAACAAGATGTAATCCGCCCATTTATATTTGATCGAAGCGAGCAGAACGGTGAAGGAGTTAACCCCCAGAATAAGGAACAAAGACAAGCCGATCGCCAAAGCGCCGCTGCGGGATACCGTCGCAAGCATAAAGGCAAGCGTAGTCGTGACGACGAGCGACACATATTTCAATAAGCTGTACTTCAATAGATAAGCAACGATAGAACCCGAGACCAGAGGAGAAATGACCTCCGCTGCCGTCTCATCCGCAAATCCGAACACGATCATATTGATAATGACCGTAAAGATCAGCATCACGACAACCATGCCTAACGCATACAGCAGAACCGCGATGTACTTGGACAGCAGCACCTTGGATCTTGACCAAGGACGTATCAGAAGCAGCTTGATCGTGCCGCTTGTGAACTCGTCCGCCACGCCGGAGGATGCGATGATGATCGCGAATACCGTAATCAGCATGTACGAGATCATAACTTCGGTCATAATCATGCTCCATGCGGAGGTGGTATGATTCTGATCCACAAAATAACCAATGATGGATATCGCCGCGATCAAAGCAAGCAGCAGTCCCAGCATGACATACGTCCGGGGACGGCGGTAAATTTTCATATTCTCGTTTTGAACAAGCTTGAAAAAGTTAAACAATGCGTTCACCCCCCGTTACTTCGAGGAATTGATCCTCAAGCGATTTGGTTTGAACGCGAATACCGTAGACCTTAATACCCGAAGCAACCAATCTTGCATTAAAGTCCGCAACAAATTCGCGGTTCGCTTCAATAACAAGGCTGCTGCCCTCTCTAATTGCAGCTTTGCCAAGCTCTGCCGCCACTTCTGCGGCTTCGGCTGGCTTGTCTACTTCAAACAGCGTGTGCACATTGCTCTCGACATCCATACCGCCTTGGTTGATGGTCCGCACGTCAATCAGCTTGCCGTTCTGAATAATCGCCACGCGGTCACACATAAGCTCCATCTCGGAGAGCAGGTGGCTGGATACGAATACGGCAATGCCTTCTTCCTTCGACAGCTGACGCAAATAATCACGCAGCTCGCGAATGCCAGCCGGATCCAGACCATTCGTCGGTTCGTCAAGGATAAGCAGCTTCGGACGGTGCAGGATCGCTTGTGCGACCCCAAGCCTCTGACGCATCCCGAGGGAATAGGTCTTCACCTTATCGTGAATGCGCGCTTCCAGACCAACAAGAGTAATGACCTCCTGAATCCGTTCAGGCGTAACCCCCTCGATCATTCGTGCAAAATGGACAAGATTCTGATACCCGGTCAAGTACTTGTACATTTCCGGATTTTCTACTATCGCCCCGACATTTCGGATCGCCTTCTGGTACTCACTTCGAATGCTGAACCCGCCGATTTTAATTTCACCGGAGGTCATGGCCATGAGGCCTACCATCATACGGATCGTGGTTGTTTTACCCGAGCCGTTCGGCCCGAGAAAACCAAATACTTCGCCAAGCGGCAGGTCAAGCGTCAGGTTGTTAATAATCGTCTTCTTCCCGATTCGCTTCGTTACCTGCTGCAGCTGTACGATCGGCTGCTCCATAACACCCTCCTAAAATGAATTATCACCCTAATGGCCGCGTATGAGGCCATTATGATGATTCATCGCTTCGTAAGCATTAGCTTAATGAATTATCACCCTAATGGCCGCGTATAAGGCCATTGTGATGATTCATCGCTTCGTAAGCGTACACTTTATTGCTAGTATCTAGTTCTATGTATCGTGCGTCTATTATAGCGAATTAAAAGTGTGAGGGAAATAGCTGATAAGTCCAGTTAGACCTGCGAGCAGTCCGAGCAGCAGCCAAGTGGAAGGATTACGCGGAAAAAGCCGGTCCGAAACAGCGCTTTCGCTTCGTACACCCGCATCATTTTTCCGCATCCTACACAATAAAAACGTTCTTCTTGTTGTACCATCATTACTATCCCCACTCCCATATCATTATACCGATTGTATCAAACGACTTTATTTGTTACACTTCGTATCTTTACTTTATTGGATTTAGCGAAAGTTGTCAATACATGGATCTAATTTGTCGTCTTTTCGCTTGTAAGCGTTTACTGATATTGGAAACAAAAACAGCGTCCTGTTAAGACGCCGTCTGGTCAATATCCATCTGTTCCTTGAGCAGCTCATGAATCCTTTCCCGCTCTTCCTTGTTCACCATCAAGTACCATACCTGATTAATTGTGCTTCCCGATCCGCTGATCTCTACCGTTTCGATACTGCCCAAATCCTCGCGGTAATCGCTCATAAAGGTTTTCATTTCGTCAAACTTTATGTTTGTTTTGACGCTGCTGCCAAGCTCTTTTAATATTTTTTGAATCTGAGTAATATTGGAGAATTGCAGCGAGCTCTTCATGACCTCCATCAATATCTCCCGCTGTCTGAAGTTCCTGCCCAGGTCGCCTCTAGGGTCCTCATAACGCATTCTGGAATACTTGAGCGCCAACTCGCCGTTAAGCTTGAGCATTCCTTTGTCAAATTGATGATCCTCATAAAAGAAGGAGAAAGGATTATCTACCTCAACACCGCCGAGGATATCAATTAAACGGGCGAAGCCTTCCATATTAATGCGAATATAGTAGTCCATCGGATAATCCAGGAAGTGCTCAACCGTATTTTTTGCCATCGTCACTCCGCCAAATGCGTAAGCATGGTTGATTTTATCCGTTGTCCCATGGCCGATAATTTCCGTTCTTGTATCACGCGGTATATTGAACATCAGGATGGATTTCTTCTCGGGATTAACGGCTAGCACAATCAAGGTATCGGAGCGCCCTTTATCATTCTCCCGCTCATCAACGCCCATTACAAGAACGGTAAACGGATGACGCTTCTCGATTAACGCCTGAACAGCCTGCTGAGGTTTCGGGGTTACCTCCGGGTCTTTGCTTACGTAAACCGTCGGCTGAATCGGCTCATAAATTTGATCGGCCGTTTCTTTTACCGAACCATACAGATGCCAAACATACCCTGCCGTACCGGCAGCAATTATAATCAATCCGGCCCCAATGCCGATAAGTGCCCTTCTCCAGCCCCGTCTCATGTTCAACTGCCTCCTTCCTCGTGACCGCCGCATCTTAATGCAGCATGGACGGGAGAACTTCCTCCCAATGATCAGCGAGCACGATCCGATCATCTTCCATTAATTCCGTGCCGAAATGAGCCTCCAGAATGGTAAGTCTGGTTCTCGCTTGTATGGTATGCCGCTCTCCCGGCTTGATCTCTACAACGTCGCCTGCCTGTATGACGCTTCTTTCCTCATTGCGGATCAGCTCTCCGACGCCGGCAAGTACCGTCCAGATCTTTTTCCGCTTCATATACAAGGCATAGTTCAAATACTCGCCCTCATTTATATCCAGCTTCCTCGTAATGGTTTGCTGTCCGTTATCACCGATTAAGCAATTCATAACAACTGCGCTTCCCCATATTCCGGCCTCGTAGCCGGGCACAAGCAGCTGTTCAACCGTATTCATATTTTGCAGTTCCTCGTGTGGAAGAGCAGTCTCTTGGCCAGCAATTAAAATTCCAGAGGCAGATACAGCCACCATAATATTACTCAGCCCCATCATAATTACCGGAACTGCCGAATCATTATAAATAGAAGCGTTTTCCGCCTGCAGGGCAGCTAGAGAACTCCAGCTGTTAATGCGGCAGAAAGGCTGCTCGGGCATTCGGAAGGTAGGACTATCCTTGAATAATCGGGACATTACGCCTTCCAGATTGCCGTGAAGCTCCTCAAAACACCGGTAAAGCTGTTCATAGGGAATGGGCATTCCTTCTGTCTCCAAGGCAGAGATAACGCTCTCCAGTCGAAAAACAATAATGCCGCTCTCGTCGCTGGTTAAAGCGTGGTTTAATTCATGCCTGCGGAGCTGATCAGGCAGCTCCTTAAGCGTCTCGAGCCAATCCTCTTCCTCCAGATACAAGTCTGCCGGCAGTACAGCAACCGTCTCGTGAAGAGGAATGGACGCAACAGAATACAGGTAGGAAGCAGCAAGCGCAACTGCGGGATAGATTCCTTTCGCCATCGGCTCTTGAATAATGTTCAGGCTGACGGAGATCTGATTGCGCAAAGCTTCGGCCTGATTATGGCTGATCGCAATAAACGTATCCTGCTGTAAGCTGGCCTTGCCCAGCTGACGCCACAGCCTGTTCAGCAAAGACTCCCTTTCACCATTTGGTCCAGACAACAGAGGAAGAAGCTGCTTTGCACGCCTTGCGTGTGAAAGCGGCCACATCCGTCTGCCTTGACCGCCGGCTAGTATTACGAGTCTCACTTGCTGCTCTCCCATTACATCCTCCTGTTTGTACCGTAGTAGGTGTAATACAGCTGTTCCTTGCTCTTCTTCTTCTTATTGTTTAGCACCACTCCAAGCAATCTCGCTTTGACATGCTCCAGACTGGCGTACATTTTTTTCGCTTGCTGGCGTTTCGTTATGCCAACACCAATGACGGCAACAACACCGTCGCATTTGGATGCCAGCACAAGCCCGTCGGTCACAACGAGAGATGGCGGAGCATCAAACAGGATCATATCGTAATGGGCGGAGAGCTCTTCGATGAGATGATTCATTTTCTTCGAGCCAAGCATCTCCGACGGATTCGGTGGTGTAGGACCGGAACCGATAAAGAACAGATTTTCGATCGAGGTGGAATGAACCGCATCCTGCCATTCCATTTGGTTGGCCAGCACATTTGTTAAGCCGGTTTGATTCGACTGCATAAACAACGTATGAAGCGTTGGACGTCGCAAGTCCGCATCAATCAGAAGGACACGTTTGCCCTCCTGCGAGAAGGCAACCGCCAGATTGGCAATTGTGGTTGTTTTACCGTCACCGGATTGACAGGACGTTACCATTAATGACTTCACCGGTTCATCAATGGAGGAAAAAAGAATATTCGTACGTAGAGAACGGTATGCCTCTGCAATTGGAGAATCCGGATTACTCATTGTAATCAGCTTGCTTTTTTCGATTGTGGATTGTTGCATTCGTTAACCACCTGCCAGCTATTATTGGAGTGCTTTATGATTAATTGCGCGATATAAGGCGTGGATCTTGTACTGCTGCGGGCTTTGACGAAGAAGCTCCTGATTCAGCATGCGGACCAGTACGGCCCGAAGCCGGTTAGGAGGGTGAAAGACAATCCCGTATTCATACTGGTTATCCCTCGCGTTGCGCCATACGACATGGCCACGGAGATTAATCGGCACGCCGGAAATATGCATCTGGAAATCCATTAAATAACCCTTATGCACGGGGAAACGCAATCCAGATAAAAAGCTTAGTCCCTGACGGCTGATGTTGAGGATCAGCACCGGACATGTCGAGCCCGTTAGCAAGAGGCCCTGCTCATCCAGCAGTCCTGCCCTCGCCGTTATTCCTTCATTTAAATGAATACGGATATTAGACCTTGGCATAAAAGGGTCGGTACCCATGTTTAAAGCAACTCCTTGCCTGTAGGAACTATGCAGCCATTACGCTTGTACGGGAGGAATAAAGACAGCCAATTGCGTCAACACTATAAAATAACGATACATTTTGTATCTTTCATTTCCTTCACTTTACGATACGATATGTAACATGTCAAGCATAAATCATAACATTATAGATATTTTGCGACGTTTTGTTGCAATAAATGAAATTTTTAAGTTTACGTATTAATATAGGTGTAGCGGAAGTCAGTCATTTTAGGAGGATATTAGATGAATATAGGGAACCGAATTGCTGGCTTGAGGGAAGAAAGAAAATGGACACAGGAGCAAACCTCAGCGAAGCTCGGCATATCCAGGGCTGCATTATCTCATTACGAGAAAAACCGCAGGGAGCCTGATACGGAGACGCTCGCAAAGTTTGCTGACCTGTATCAAGTATCGATAGATTATTTGGTAGGAAGAACGCAGAATACTCAGGCGGCGTTAAGCGAAGATATTCGTACCTTTGTCGATCATCTGGAGCTTTCTGACGAAGAGCTGCTGGAGAGATACAACTTAAGCGTGGATGGCCGTAAGCTTACCGCAGAAGAAACGAAACGGTTCATTGCCTTCGTTCGGGCAGAACGTATGATGAATTAGTGCTGCGACAATTGTTAGGGCTGGATAAGATCCGTTGGCCATTTTTCAGGCGGAATATCCAATTGAATTAATATTTCTCTAATATTTAGTTCAGTACGTTTGTCTTCCGTGCTTGTTACTTGCATCTCTGCTTCTCTCATCTTATCCGACTCCTAATCCTAATAAAGTAAAACAATAATGTTATTATACCTAACAATCTAGCTGGAATATGTCGGAAGTTGTGGTAGGTTTAGTTCTTTTTTTGTCGAAAATAGGAATAAATGCCCATCTTTTTAAGAAAAGCGAGTCGTTTTTTCTGGAAGCCTTTGTAAGATTCTTCAAACAAATGGTTAGATAAAGGTTAGGAGCACATAGAAGCTGCTCCTAACCTTTTTTTCATAGCTGGATGTCGACAGAAATTTGGATCTATATTAAAGTAGACAAACACGGGAATGGAATAATTAAACAATACTAGAAGGGTGACATGCGCACAAGATCCAACAGTCTCAACTGATGGAGATGAAGGTATTTATATGGCAATGGGGATTACCATCTCCCTTCAGCTCTCATTCCTTACTGCTTACATCCTATGCAAGTCCAAAACATAAAATAACCGTCTCCTCGGGAGACGGTTATTTTATGTTCGGACAGACAGAATGTTATCGCGTATCATACCGTGAGTTCATTTTCCGACTTCAGCCGGATCGCGTTCTGAAGCAACCGTTCAAGCAAAGCACCAAATACGGCGATGACAAACGAGGCGAACGCTATTGCTAATCCGATCACAATAATTCCCGGAGCATCTTCCTGTCTGGCCATAATGTACACGTATGGCATCATTGCCGCAAAAATAATGCCGATACTGAGACCGCAGTATTTGATCTTCTTTATAGCTTGAACGGACAGGTCAGAAAAAGCGATATTTTTATCAATGTAACCAAGCAATTTCATCGCCATGTATAGGGCAATGAAATACGGTATTACGGCAACAAAAAAGCCGATATCCGAAATATGCATTTTACCTGGAAACTGGTTAGGATTATCCCGAATCAAAGCAATCACCGCAAATACGCATACAGCTAGCGCTGGCAGCCCCATTAATATGACCGTTATCTTTAAAAACAAAGTTGATACACGCTTCATAACTACCACCTCATCCGTGTAGACTCAGTGCTATTATAAACCGCCATTTATCGTTTCACAATATATTTTAATCGTTTTATCGAGTGGAATCGGGCAAGGTATTTGCATTGCCCTCCGCTCTTCCCTGTTCCCTGCTTAACAGGCGAGCGGCATTTTGCGCTGCCTGCCTTTTTTAAATGGTGGGTGCGAAGGAATAGAGGGAAAGTATCTCCTGGATGAAAGCTTATGCTTTCGAAGTAGCTTTCTTGCAGAAAGCTTTTAAACGTTCGCCTTTGAAATCGTGGGATTACCTTAGCCTAATTGATTCAGAACCCCACGATTTCAACAGCGACTGGAAGGAGATGCTTTTCCGGCATTCCGAGCCACTCCCACCATACAAAAAAACAGGCTGGGCAACTGCCCAGCCTGTTTTTATCAACCACCTGTACGAGCCAGCTCTTTCATGCTTGCTTCAAAAGCAGCAAGAAGGGCTTTGTCGTCAGTCAATCCAGCATCTTCCGCTTTGCGGATATGCTCCATCATTTTTTTGTAATCCTTCGGAATAACCTTCACGAATTTCGTGAGCGATGCATCCCAATCGTTCAGAACTCGCGAGCCAGCTGCAGAGCCCGTGTATTCCACATGGCGCTCAATCAGGCCACGAAGCTCAGCAACATCTTCTTGCGTCTCAAGACGCTCAAGGAGAACCATCTCGATGTTACAGTTCTTATAGAAGTCACCGTGCTCATCATAGATGTAAGCAATACCGCCGGACATACCTGCCGCAAAGTTACGGCCTGTGCCGCCGAGAACAACCACTCGTCCGCCGGTCATATATTCACAGCCGTGATCGCCTACGCCCTCGACAACAACCTTCACGCCGGAGTTCCGAACCGCGAAGCGTTCGCCTGCGATACCATTGATGTAAACTTCGCCATCCGTAGCACCGTACAGCGCCGTGTTGCCGATAATAACGTTCTCTTCGGCTACGAATGTTGCTTTCGGAGACGGAGCAACGATGATTTTACCGCCCGACAAGCCTTTGCCTACATAGTCATTGGAATCGCCTTCGAGCGAGAGCGTAATGCCTCTCGGTACAAATGCGCCAAAGCTTTGACCGGCAGTTCCAACGAAATGGTAGGAGATTGTATCTTCAGGCAAGCCTTTCGCGCCGTAGCGACGGGTAACTTCGCTGCCGAGAATAGTGCCCACTACACGGTTCGTATTGCAGATCGGGAATGTGCCGCGAACACGTTCGCCGCTTTCCAGTGCCGCTGCTGCTCCCGGAACAAGCTCCTGCATGTCGAGCGACAGCTCGAGTCCATGGTTTTGCTCTTGTACGTTATGACGCGCCGCGTCTTGAGGTACATCCGGGGAGTGCAGCAGAAGGCTAAGATCGATGCCTTTTGCTTTATAATGATCAACCAGGTTTTTAGATTCAAGAATATCTACGCGGCCAACCATTTCTTGAATGGTACGGAACCCAAGCTCAGCCATAATTTCGCGAAGCTCCTGCGCAATGAAGTGAAGGTAGTTCACGACATGGCTTGGATCACCCATGAATTTCGCGCGAAGCTCAGGGTTTTGAGTTGCAACGCCAACCGGGCAAGTATCCAGCTGACATACGCGCATCATAACGCAGCCCAGTACGACAAGCGGCGCAGTCGAGAAGCCGTATTCTTCAGCACCCAGCAGGATAGCAATTGCAACGTCGCGGCCGTTCATCATTTTACCGTCGGTTTCGATAACGACACGGTCACGCAGGTTGTTCAGCATCAGCGTTTGATGCGTCTCGGCAAGACCAAGCTCCCATGGCAGACCCGCGTGGCGGATCGAGTTCATTGGAGATGCGCCGGTACCGCCGTCATAACCGCTGACCATGATCACGTCTGCACGCGCCTTGGCAACGCCGGCAGCAATTGTGCCAACGCCAACCTCGGATACAAGCTTCACGTTGATGCGAGCGCGAGGGTTCGCGTTCTTCAGATCGTGAATCAGCTCGGCAAGGTCCTCGATCGAATAAATATCATGATGCGGAGGCGGCGAGATCAAGCCTACACCCGGTGTGGAACCGCGAACTTCGGCAACCCAAGGATAAACCTTGCGTCCCGGAAGCTGACCGCCTTCGCCCGGTTTCGCGCCTTGCGCCATCTTGATTTGAATTTCGTCCGCATTCACCAGGTAGTTGCTCGTTACGCCGAAGCGGCCCGATGCTACCTGTTTGATTGCGCTGCGGCGGGAATCGCCGTTCGCGTCAGGGATAAAGCGCGCAGGGTCTTCGCCGCCCTCGCCTGTATTGGACTTGCCGCCAATACGGTTCATGGCAATCGCAAGACTTTCATGCGCTTCTTTACTGATCGAACCAAACGACATTGCGCCTGTTTTGAAACGTTTGAAGATGGATTCAACCGGCTCTACTTCCTCGATCGGCACCGATTTCCGTCCATCCTTGAACTGGAGCAGCGAACGAAGCATCATGTGCTTCTTGTCTTCGCCTTGTACCATGTTCGAGAACTTCTTGTATAGCTTATAGTCGTTCTTACGGGATGCCATTTGCAGCGTATGAATCGTTTGCGGGCTGAACAAATGGTCTTCGCCGTCTTTACGCCATTGATAGTCGCCGCCGGAGTCGAGTTCTTTCTCCCCGCCCTCTTGGTCAGCGTATGCTTTGTTATGACATTTCAGCGCTTCTTGGGCGATGATATCAAGACCGATACCGCCGATACGCGATGGCGTCCACGTGAAGTATTCGTTGATCAGCTCTTCCTGCAGACCAAGCGCTTCGAAGATTTGCGCGCCGCGGTACGACTGAATCGTCGAGATACCCATCTTGGACAATACTTTTGTTACGCCCTTCGTAGCGGCTTTAATATAGTTCTTAACAGCCTTCTCATGCTTGATGTTGCTCAGCATGCCTTGGCGGATCATATCGTCAAGCGTCTCGAACGCAAGATACGGGTTAACCGCATTGACGCCGTAACCGAGCAGCAAAGCGTAGTGATGCACTTCGCGCGGGTCGCCGGATTCAAGCAGAATCGCAACCTTGGTTCTTGTGCCTTGACGGATCAAGTGATGATGCAAAGCGGATACGGCAAGCAGCGAAGGAATCGCGGCGTTGTCTTTATCCAGACCGCGGTCAGACAAAATAAGAATATTATGGCCTTTTTCAATAACGCGGTCTGCCGCTTCGCGCATAAGCTTAAGCGCGGAACGGAGTCCTTCTTCGCCTTGGGCAGCCGGGAAGAAGATCGGAAGCGTAATCGACTTGAAGCCTGGACGGCGTACATGGCGAAGCTTCGCGAATTCCTCGTTCGACAGGATTGGCGTATCCAGCTTGATATGGCGCGCGCTTTCCGGTTCAGGCTTGAGCAGGTTGCGCTCAGGTCCAATCGTTGTGCCAACTGCTGTAACGATTTCCTCGCGAATTGCGTCAATCGGCGGGTTCGTTACTTGCGCGAAGAGCTGCTTGAAGTAGTTGAACAGGCGCTGAGGGCGCTCGGACAATACGGCAAGCGGCGCATCGTAACCCATGGAAGCGATTGGCTCTTGGCCGCTGCTTGCCATTGGCTCAAGCACTTTGCGTACATCCTCGAAGGTGTAGCCAAATGCTTGCTGGCGTTGTTGCACCGTAGCATGATCCAATTCTGGAAGCTCAGGCGCGTCCGGCAATGCCTCGAGGTCTACAAGATGCTCGTCGAGCCATTCGCGGTAAGGCTGTTCAGCCGCGATTTGCGCTTTCACTTCCTCGTCGGAGATGATGCGGCCTTCTTTCGTATCTACAACGAGCATACGGCCCGGACGGAGACGGTCTTTGTACAAAATCTCTTCGGGAGCGATTTCGACGGTGCCGGCTTCAGAACCGAGAATGATATGATCGTCTTTCGTTACATAATAACGGGCTGGACGCAGACCGTTACGGTCCAGGTAAGCGCAGATTTGCGTACCGTTCGTAATCGCCATTGCGGCAGGTCCGTCCCACGGCTCCATCAGGGTGCTGTGGTATTCGTAGAATGCTTTTTTCTTGTCGTCCATGCTTTCATGGTTCGACCATGGCTCCGGGACCATCATCATTGCAACATGCGGCAAGGAACGGCCGGACAGATGCAGGAATTCAAGTGCGTTGTCGAACATCGCCGTATCCGAACCATCCGGGCTGATTACCGGCTTTACTTTCTCCATGTCGCTGCCGAACAGCTCGGTCTCGAACAACGTCTGACGGGCATGCATCCAGTTGATGTTGCCGCGCAGCGTATTGATCTCGCCGTTGTGGATCAGGTAGTGGAACGGATGCGCACGTTCCCAGCTCGGGAAGGTGTTCGTGCTGAAACGGGAGTGAACAAGCGCCATGGCCGACACGACAGACTCGTCGTTCAGCTCCAGGTAGAACGAGCGTACTTGCTCCGTTGTCAACATCCCTTTATAGACGATCTTCTTGCTCGAAAGGCTTGTGAAATAGAACATTTCTCCGCCTTCTTTGCCTCCGAAGCGGATCGCAATCTCAGCACGCTTGCGGATAACGTACAGCTTGCGCTCAAAGGACAATTCATCCTTAAGTCCTGGGTTCTTAGCGATAAATACTTGGCGAACGAACGGCTTCACCGACAAAGCGGATTGACCGAGCTTCGAATCATCCGTCGGAACGGTACGCCAGCCGATCAGCGTTTGCCCTTCTTCACGGATGATATTTTCCAGCTCACGCTCAAACGAGCTGCGGATCGCTTCATCATGCGGCATAAACAACAGTCCGACTGCATATTCTCCTTCTTGCGGAAGGTCAATCTCAAGCTTTTTCAGTTCACGTGCGAAGAAATCATGCGGGATTTGTAGCAGAATGCCTGCGCCGTCCCCCGTATTTGGTTCGCTGCCTTGACCACCGCGATGCTCCATGTTCTCGAGCAATGTCAGCGCCTGACGAATGACAGTATGCGATTTTCTTCCCTTGATGTTTGCCACAAATCCCATGCCGCATGCGTCTTTTTCATAGCGCGGATCATATAGACCTTGTTTCGGCGGTAATCCAAAAATTTTCTCTTTCATCGTGTGCAACCTTTCTATCAGAAGATTTTTGGGCAAGCATAGCTCAATAACGGTATATCGAACGGCAGCAATCGAGGCGCATCGGCCTGTTGCTTGCTGTTCTTGCGAGCTTAAACGTGATGGCTTATAGCATATTTTCGCGGACACAAACTTTTCCGAAGCTTTTAGTGGAAATCGTTCGTATCTGGTGGAAAATAATTAGCTACATGAAGCTTTCGTTTAAGATTGACCATGTTCCGGGCCGTGTTCCGCCATTGCGGTTATTATATTATTTTAACATCAGGCCAAAAGGGAATCAATTTAATATTTTTATGAATGTGATAAAACTTTACTTTACAGCACATTGTTCGTGTTCTTATACTATGCATAACATTTTATCAAAAGGAGGATGAACAATTGTATAGCAAATCAAGGAAACTTCAATTCTTTATGGCAATAATGGCCCTCATTATTCTGGCCGGAACGGCCTATGGAGGATCGCGGGCAGCGGCAGCATCCGGGGAGCCTGATCCCTATCAGATCGTCGCTCTTGGCGACTCCCTTACCGCCGGTTATGAGCATGGTTATACCGAAAAATCCGTTCCTTACGGTTATGTCGAGCATGTGTACGAGCAGGCGTTGTTCCACGGCCTTCGCGCGGAATATGTCAATTACGGCATTCTCGGACTCAAGTCCGAAGGCTTGAAGCTGCTTCTCCAGGCTGCCTCCGATGGCCGTGCGGTTAAGCCCGACGATATTCAAAAAGAGCTCCAGGATCCGCGCAAGGACAATCTTGTCGGACAGACCGCGCAAATGGCTAAATCCATACGTTCCGCGGATCTCATCGTTCTAACGATCGGAGGAAATGACCTTACTCCCGTTATGAACATGCTGTTAGCCGGCGCGTCAAACGAAGAAATCACCACTTATATCCAAACGATATTGGATCAGTACGAAAAAGATCTCGAATCTTCAATCCGAACGATTGCCGGCCTGAATTCGAAAGCTCATATCGTAATAGCGGATCAATACTCGCCAATTCCTCTCCCCGTCCTGCAAGACGGCGTAACCAAACTGCGCGTCAAGCTGGATCAAGTAAGCGCCCGGCTCGCGAAGGACGGCATCAAGCTCCAGGTTACGGACGTAAGCAGCCTGTTTGTCGGCCATGAGCTAGAGTACACCTCTATAGCAGAAAAGGACATACATCCGAATCATCTCGGTTATGCGGCAATGGGACGCGCCTTCGCAACGACCGTTTGGGGCGATTACCGGACCGTCCGCCCTCGTCAGGCAAACGTCCAGATGTCGGTTGTCGTAAACGGCAAGGAATTGCCTGCCGGATCAGCACCGCCCGTCCTTCGCAGCAACCGAAGCTTCGTAGCGATGAGAGATATAACCGACGCCATAGGCGCAAAGCTGAGCTGGAACAATGCTTCCCAAAGCGCAACCGTCACTCACGGCAGCCACAAAGTCATTTTCGCCATTGGCTCTGCTTATGTAACGATCGACGGCAAGAAGGTCAAGCTGACAACGCCGCCTGCGTTCCTGTTGAAAACAGGCAAGGAAACGAAGACCTACCTCCCTCTCGCCGCCTTGTCTGAAGCGCTTGGCCTTCAAGTCAATTACCGCAGCACCTTGCAAACTGCCTTCATTAATGAATAAACCGACGCAGTCCGCAAGGCTGCATATATAACCACTATAGTAGAAGAAATTATTCTAGTTACTTATATTCCTTCCGCAGCTCCTTCAACAGCTCCAGCCCGCGCGCGGACCAGCGCATAAGACGGTCCAGCGCGGCGATCTGGGCTGCAACAGCCTCCTGCAGCGAGGCATTGTAGTCCGGCACTTCCCCTTCAAAGGGCTTCAAATCGCGAAGCGGCACATTCGTTTTCTCCGTGTAGCTTAGCGCTCTGCGCTCGTGGAACATCGCAACATCCGGATTATAGGGATGATGAAGATCTCCCTGCTCGGGATGCTTCAATACTGCCAGCACCTTAAAGACGGCGCGCGGCCCGTTCACTTCAACAATTTCACCGATATATTGTCCTGATCTTACATCGGCTTTAGCCAATGCGCCCGGAACGATAAAATCACGATTTAATTCTTGCATATGTAGTCCTCCTAAAAAGAATTGTGAAGCAATTCTTGCTTCGTAAGCATTAGCTTAAAGAATTGTGAAGCAATTCTTGCTTCGTAAGCATTAGCTTAAAGAATTGTGAAGCAATTCTTGCTTCGTAAGCATTAGCTTAAAAAATGCGAAGCAATTTTTACTTCGAAAGCATTAGCTTAAAGAATTGCGAAGCAATTCTTGCTTCGTAAGCATTAGCTTAAAGAATTGCGAAGCAATTCTTGCTTCGTAAGCATTAGCTTAAAATGCGTTCGGAAGCTTCGCCTTTAATTTACATACCTGTTTTGCACATTCGTATGCACGCTACTTATTTCCAATGTGCTATAATACCGCTTAGTACATGGAACGACATCTAAGCATGATCAGCAATTCACACTATCATATAAGAATATTTTCTTGTAAAGCAACCCGTGATTTCCCGCTTGCGGCGAAGGTAGCCCGAACTAGGACTATCGCACCTGCAACTTCAATAGCAGGATGACTTGTTTTAAATCGAGCAGAGTCGTAATATGGAACTAGAAAAGTAGGTGACATTATGCGTAAGAAAAGAGTGCTCCTGCTCTCCGAAGGATTCGGATCAGGGCACACGCAAGCCGCGCATGCCTTGGCAGCAGGCCTGCGCCAGCTCAACCCGGATATACAGACCCGCGTGATGGAGCTGGGCAATTTTCTTAATCCTGTGTTAGGACCTTTAATTATTTCCGCCTATCGCAAAACGGTCAGCAAGCAGCCCAAGATGGTTGGCCTGATGTACCGCAGCAATTATAAAAAATCGCTTAATCGATTCATGCAGCTTGCGCTTCACCGGATGTTTTATACCCATACTTCGCAGGTGATTGCCCAGCTTAAGCCGGATCTCGTTATTTGCACGCATCCTGTTCCAAACGCGGTTGTCAGCAGGCTGAAGCGGCTCGGGCTGAACATCAGGCTCTGTACCGTCATCACCGATTATGACGCGCATGGTTCATGGGTGAACCAGGAAGTGAACAAATTTCTTGTATCCTCTCCCCTCGTCAAGGACAAGCTCATCAACCACGGCGTGCCGGAGAACCGGATCAATGTGACAGGCATTCCCGTCCATCCCCACTTCTGGAAGAGCTACGACAAGGACGAGGTCAGACGGCAGTTCGGACTGAAGGCGCTGCCTACCGTCCTTATTATGGGCGGCGGCTGGGGACTTATGTACGAAGACAGCCTGCTGGAATATATGACGGAATGGCGCGAGCGTGTTCAGTTTATTTTTTGCGTAGGAAACAATGATAAGGTAAAAGAAAAGATGCTGGCTAACCCCAGGTTCCGGCATGAGAACATACGGGTTATCGGATTTACCAAGGAAGTCAGCAAGCTGATGGACGTCGCTGACGTTCTTGTGACCAAGCCGGGAGGCATGACCTGTACGGAGGGCATGAGCAAAGGCATTCCCATGCTGTTCTACGAGCCCATTCCCGGACAGGAAGAGCAGAACTGCGAATACTTCATCCGAAACGGCTTCGGCGAGATGCTCGAGACGACCGAAACGGTCGACAGATGGATGGCCACAATCCAGCAGACAGAAGCATCCACCCGCTACCGCGAGGCTCTGATTAACAAACGAAATGAAGAATATAACCCTCTAACTTGTCCGAAAGCCGTCTTGCAGCTGTTGCAATGACGGCTTTTTGCTTGAACAAATCCTGAATTCATTCGAATAGTACAAGTCTTATCCGGTTATTGTTATAATGGATGCGTATGTCGCAGTCGAATAGCAAAGGGAGCGGATAAGGATGAAGGAACGAAGCATGGAAGGTAAAACAATTATTCTGCGTCTCGAAATTGATACCCAGCAGGCGCATTTCGGCAAAGCCGTCACCGCCATTGAAGGGGCCGGCGGAGATATCGTGGCGATTGACGTCATCCAGACCGACAAGCAGGTCAGCGTACGCGACTTGACGGTCAAAATAACCGAAGCAGGAGCTGCGGAACGGCTGCAAACCGTCCTTCAAAGCGTTCCGGGCATACGCCTTCGCCATGTGTCCGACCGCACCTTTCTACTGCATCTGGGCGGAAAAATAACGATCCAGCCCAAAACCCCCATACAAAACCGGGACGATCTGTCCCGCGTATATACACCTGATGTCGCCAGGGTTTGCCAGGCTATAGAAGCTGACCCGAAGAAGGCATTCACCTTAACCATCAAACGCAATACCGTTGCCGTAGTATCGGACGGCAGCGCGGTGCTTGGACTCGGCAATATCGGTCCCTATGCGGCCATGCCCGTTATGGAGGGCAAAGCGATGCTGTTCAAGCAATTTGCCGATGTCGATGCTTTCCCCATTTGTCTGGATACCCAGGATACCGAGCAAATCATCGCGTCGATCAAGCATCTGGCCCCCGCCTTCGGCGGCATTAACCTGGAGGATATATCGGCGCCACGCTGCTTCGAAATCGAGCGCAGGCTCCGCGATGAGCTGGATATACCCGTATTCCACGATGACCAGCACGGTACAGCCGTTGTATTGTACGCCGGTCTTCTGAATGCCCTTAAGCTGACGAAACGCAAGATCGAGGATACAAGGTTTGTCGTATGCGGAATCGGCGCTGCCGGTACGGCATGCACGAAGATGCTGCTGGCAGGCGGTGCCAAGCATATCATCGGCGTTGACCGCGAGGGCATTCTGACAGCCGATCGTACCTATAGTCACCCGATGTGGCAATGGTATGCAGAAAATACCAATGAAGCCCGAATAAGCGGAGGGCTAAAAGAAGCGCTGGCAAATGCCGATGTATTTATTGGGGTATCTGCCGGCGGCATTTTGACCAGAGAGCATATCCTGTCGATGGCTCCCGATCCGATCGTGTTTGCCATGGCGAATCCCGAGCCTGAAATCCGGCCCGAGCTTGCCGAGGACATCGTTGCCGTAATGGCCACGGGAAGGAGCGATTATGCGAATCAGATCAACAACGTGCTCTGCTTCCCCGGCATCTTCCGAGGAGCGCTGGACAGCCGTGCGGTAACGATTAACGAGCCCATGAAGCTGGCCGCCGCAGAAGCGATCGCATCCGTAATCAGCGAGGACGAGTTAAGCAGAATCTATATTATACCAAGCGTATTTAATACAAGAGTCGTTGAAGAAGTCCGCCGGAGAGTCATTCAAGCGGCGCAGGACAGCGGCGCAGCCCGCAGAAGACCACGGGAATAAAAAAACAATTTGTCTTGATCTCGAATGGGAGATTAAGACAAATTGTTGTGTGGGCCTGTCTATCTATACTATAATAACTAGGTTAATAGTTTAATAGTATAGGACCGCGGGAAGGATGTATTACGAATGGCTAGCGCTTCACCACCACTGCAGAAGAGGGACAATATTCCCGAACTGCTACTCGTACGGGCAATGGCTATAATCGGCGTCCTGTCCGTTCACTCAACATCTTTTGCTACCGTTGACATGGTAAATTCGAATTACTTTTTTGTTTATAATTTTTTCAATATTTTCATGAAAATAGGCACAACTTCCTTTATCTTCCTAAGCAGCTTTGTCCTCTTCTACAATTATTACACCCGGCCCTTGGACAAGCAGCTGCTAGGAAGCTTTTATAAGAAACGGCTGCTGTACATTATTATCCCTTATCTTCTCTTCTCTTTGTTTTACTTTACGATTCTGCATTTTATTTATTACCCGGACCGCACTTTATCAACGGAAATCGATAATTTCATCGAAAAAGTATTAACCGGCAAGGCGTATACGCATCTGTATTTCGTGTATATCAACATTCAATTCTACCTTATGTTCCCGTTGTTCCTGTGGCTGATGAAGAAATATCCGCGCACGGTCAAATGGGCGATTCCTGCAGGCCTTGCTCTGCAGTGGGGCTTCTTCATGCTTAATAAATACGGACTGGAGACACCTGTTCCTAACCGCGGCAGCTGGTCTTTCTCGTATTTCTCGTATTATTTGCTGGGCGCTGCTCTAGGAATCTATTATCCGAGAATAAAAGAATGGATCATTATCGCAAGAAAACATGCAACTGCTGGACGCCTTGTCACCTGGATCGTCTTATGGGCCTGCTGGATCGCAGCCGGTCTGACGCATGTCTACCTGTATTATGAGACAAGGCTCCACAAGGCTTCGTTCAATACTACATTGTTCGATCTGGTGTGGAATATTCATGGGGTACTGACGGCACTTGTTTTGATGCAGATAGCATTTATTATTTCCAAGAAACTGCCGAAGGCCTTAATCAAGCAAATGGCAAGGCTCGGCGCATTATCGTTTGGCATCTACCTGATTCATCCGGTTTTCCTGCTCTTCTACCGGAAATACCCGCTTGATACGGGAACGGCTTGGCTGCTTCATCTCTGGTACCTTGGCGGTTTTGTGCTCGCCCTTATCGGCTCCTGGATTGTTGTTGGCTTCTTCGCCCGCTATGTTCCGTTTAACTGGATCGCCTTCGGCAATCTGCCGAAACCAAAAAAGATTTCACAGCCTGTTCTTCCGGAAAGACAGCTGGACGCGTAATTCATCCGTAGGAGGAATAAGTTGTGAGAATGAAAGTGATTGCCGCACTCCTCGTCATCGCCCTCGCGATCACTTGGCCGGTGTCCCAGTACCAGCTGAAGGCTGCTGCAAACAACCCTGCACATTATAAAAACAAGGTTATCGTCCTTATGTATCATCATATCGATGTGAAGGAAAGCGGGGCAACAATCTCCCCCAGCCGCTTCGGCACCCACATGAAGCTTCTGAAGGAGAACGGCTACAACGTCATCAGTTCCGAGCAGTTCGCGGACTTCATGCAGAACAAAGCAACTGTGCCGGATAATGCCGTTGTGATTACCTTCGACGACGGCTATGAAAGCTTTGACCAATATGCGGTTCCGATTTTGAAAAAATACAATTTTACCGCTACTCATTTCATTATCGGAGCGAGCAGCGACAAGCAAAACGTACACACGAAGCACTTAACTTGGGATACGATGCGCAAGCTTAAAGAAGAAGGCTTCAGCTTCTACAGCCATACGTACAATCAGCATGACTATGTTCCGCTCGATAAAAAAGGGCATAAAAAAGGACCGCTGCTGACCAATCAGGTCTACCTGAAGGATAAAGGCCGGGTAGAAACCAAGAAGGAATATATGGCTCGCGTTGAAGCCGATGCCCAGCTGATGGAGAAACGTCTGAAGGAAGAGCTTAATAATTCCTGTCAGATGATTGCTTTCCCGTTCGGCGCCTTTAACTCTACCGCCAAGAAGCTCCAGAAAGAGGCAGGCGTCACCTTATTCTTCACAACACAGCCGGGTATCAACAAACCTGGATCCGATGAAGTATTCCGTCTGAATGCAGGCACACCGGCACTCTCGGCTAACAAATTCCTTGATATGATGAAGAAATACGGATAACAATCCCATCAGCCCTTGGTCTTTCCAAATGGAAAGACCAAGGGCATTTTTTTATTCCAACATAAAACATTATTTCGTTCGAATATTTAAGAATTGCTTAAGTTTTTAAGATTAATATAAGTTGTCCGCTTAAACTTTAGTAGACTATAATGGCTAAGTCGACAGAACACGCCTGAGAAAGGATGAATGAATAACCCATGACAACGGCTTCGCCAACAATTCAGAAAAGACAAAACATTCCTGAGCTGTCACTCGTGCGGGCGATGGCCATCATCGGTGTCCTGTCCGTACATTCCACTTCGTTTGCCACGGTTGATATGGTGAATTCGAATTACTTTTTTCTTTATAACTTCTTCAATATTTTCATGAAGATCGGTACAACAACCTTTATCTTTCTGAGCAGCTTTGTCCTCTTCTACAACTATTACTCCCGCCCTTTGGACAAGCAGCTTCTCGGAAGCTTTTATAAAAAACGGCTGCTGTATATCATTATCCCGTATCTGGTCTTCTCTTTGTTTTATTTTGCGATTCTGCATTTTACTTATTATCAGGACCGGTCTTTATCAACGGAAATACATAATTTCATTGATAAAGTATTAACCGGCAAGGCCTATACGCACCTGTATTTTGTCTTTATCAACATTCAGTTTTATCTCATGCTTCCCTTGTTCCTATGGGTGATGAAGAAATATCCGCGCACCGTTAAATGGGCCATTCCGGCCGGTATTGCGATCCAATGGGCTTTCTTCCTGATTAATAAGCATGTGCTGCCGGCACCCGGTGTCCCTAACCGCGGCAGCTGGTCACTCTCGTACTTCTCCTATTATTTATTAGGCGCTGCTCTAGGGATCTATTATCCGAGAATCAAGGAATGGATCATTATCGCAAGAAAACACGCTACCGCAGCCCGCGTATTCACCTGGATTATCTTATGGACGCTGTGGGTCGCAGCAGGCTTGACGCATGTGTACCTGTATTATGAGACCAGACTTCACAAGAAATCGTTCAATACGACATTGTTTGATTTGGTGTGGAATATTCATGGCCTGCTAACGGCGCTAGTTCTCATACAATTGGCATTTATCCTGTCCAAAAGCCTGCCCAAGGTTCTAACCGCGCTTATCGCAAGACTTGGTGCTTTATCGTTTGGGATATACTTGATACATCCGTTCTTCCTGCTCATCTACCGGCGATACCCGCTTGATA
The DNA here is from genome assembly GCF_023715145.1 of Paenibacillus glycanilyticus. GTDB lineage: Bacteria > Bacillota > Bacilli > Paenibacillales > Paenibacillaceae > Pristimantibacillus > Pristimantibacillus glycanilyticus_A. The sequence continues at coordinate 322,690 of NZ_JAMBNP010000006.1, forward strand.
CAGGAACGGCATGGCTGCTCCATCTATGGTACCTTGGCGGTTTTGTGCTCGCCCTTACTCTCTCCTGGATCGTTGTGGGCTTCTTCGCCCGTTATGTGCCGTTGAATTGGATCGTCTTTGGCAATTTGCCTAAATCTAAAAAAAGGCCTTCACAGCCTGCTCTTCCGGATAGACAATTGGACGCGTAAAATCAAAAACCCTTAGCCATTTGTTGGCTAAGGGTTTTATTATTGCTGGGGAGCAGCCGCAGCGTTTGCTTCAAGAGGCTCCACATGCACGTGAACGCTCATAATATTGTGCTTGCCTTCCATCCGCTGCTCGATCTCGTCGCTGATCCTGTGGCTTTCAATAAGCGACAGGCCGGGATCAACCTGCACGATGACATCAATCAGAACGTTGCTGCCGTGCACGCGCGCCTTAATGTCTTTAATCGACTTGACCCCCTTGGTCCGCTCGATGGTGGACCGCAGCGTCATCAGCTCGTTCGCGTCAAAACCATCCGTAAGCGCGTGCGTCGAGCTGTAGAAGATGTCCCATGCCGTCTTGCAGATAATGCCGCCAACGGCAAGTGCCGCAACCGGATCCAGCCATGGCATGCCAAACTGCGAGCCTATTATCCCGATCGCTGCCCCTATACTAACCAGCGCATCGGATAAATTATCTTTTGCCGCGGCATGCAAAGCCTGATTGTTGATCTTATTCGCAAGCTTCCGGTTATAGTAATAGACGGCGCCCATGCAAACGGCGGCAAACAAAGCGACCCAGGCTGAATTCAGCGAAGGTACGGTCTGTTCGCCCGAGAATAAAGAGCGAACCGTATTAATAATAACTTGAATGCCTACTGTAGCCATAATAAACGAGGCAATCAAAGCTGCAATCGTCTCCGCGCGGAAATGTCCGTAGGGATGATCCTTATCGGGTGGCTTCTGCGAGATGCGCAGGCCAATCAGTACAGCTACCGACGCAATAATATCGGTCAAGTTATTAAAGCCGTCCGCTACGAGCGCTCCGGAGGCGAACCAATAGCCGGCACCAAGCTTGATGGCCGACAGCCCGATATACGCGCCAATGCTGACCAAGGCCCCCTTCTCGCCCTGCTTGATCTCTTCATACTGATCCATTTCTATCCCCTAACCTCATTTCATCTCATTAATCCATGAATACAATATGAAATGATCATACCCGAACAAATTGATGTGGGTCTAGAGAAACAGTGTTTACCATATGCGTGCTTTTATGCATGCCTGCAACTTCCTTCCACGCAAAACAAAAAGACTTGGCGAACGATCGCCAAGTCTTTAGTGTAACAGCCAAAGCTGCTAATTATACGGCTTATACGGCGTACATACGCTCGCGAAGGGCTTTAATCTCTTCGCTCTCGAGGTACTCGTCATAGGACATCATTCTATCAATTAAACCATTAGGCGTAATCTCCATGATGCGGTTAGCAATGGTTTGCACGAACTGATGGTCATGCGAAGTAAACAGAACCGTGCAGTCCGTGTCGGTCAGACCATTGTTCAATGCCGTAATGGACTCGAGGTCCAAGTGGTTCGTAGGCTCATCAAGAACAAGCACGTTTGCGCCGCTCAGCATGATTTTGGAAAGCATGCAGCGTACTTTCTCGCCGCCGGACAGAACCGTTGCTTTCTTCATCGCATCGTCGCCGGAGAACAACATACGACCGAGGAAGCCGCGGATAAACGTTTCGTCCGGATCCTTCGAGTATTGACGAAGCCATTCCACGAGATTAAGCTCAACGCCGTCGAAGTAAGGCGCGTTGTCTTTCGGGAAATAGCCTTGCGTTGTTGTAACGCCCCATTGGTACGTACCGGAATCAGCTTCCAGCTCGCCCATCAGCAGTTGGAACAGAACCGTCTTCGGAAGGCCGTTAGGACCAACGAAAGCGATTTTGTCGCCTTTATTTACGGCAATCGTCAGGTTATCAATCACTTTCTCGCCGTCGATCGTCTTCGTCAGACCTTCAACAAGCAGAAGGGATTTGCCCGCTTCGCGCTCGCCCTTGAAATTGATGAAAGGATATTTACGGTTCGAAGGACGAATGTCGTCGAGCGTAATTTTATCCAGCAATTTTTTACGGGAAGTCGCTTGCTTGGATTTCGATTTATTCGCGCTGAAGCGTTGAATAAACGCTTGAAGTTCCTTGATCTTGTCTTCTTTCTTCTTGTTCTCGCCGCGTTGAAGCGCGAGAGCCAGCTGGCTGGATTCGTACCAGAAGTCATAGTTGCCCACGTACATCTGGATTTTGCCAAAGTCGATATCCGCGATATGCGTACATACCGTGTTCAGGAAGTGACGGTCATGGCTGACTACCACAACAGTGCCTTCATAGCCCGACAGGAAGTCTTCCAGCCAACGGATAGATTCGATGTCCAAATGGTTGGTAGGCTCATCGAGAAGCAGGATGTTTGGTTCGCCAAACAACGCTTGCGCCAGCAAGACGCGGACTTTCTCGTTGCCGCCCAGCTCAGACATTTTCTTGTCATGCAGATCAGGCGTGATGCCCAGACCATTCAGCATTTCTGCTGCCTGCGATTCCGCTTCCCAGCCGTTCATGTCGGCGAATTCGGCTTCGAGCTCGCCTGCGCGCATGCCGTCTTCATCGGTGAAGTCGGCTTTTGCATACAGCGCATCCTTCTCCTTCATCACGTCATACAGCTTTTTGTGACCCATAATAACCGTTTCGAGCACAGCGAACTCATCGTATTCGAAATGGTTCTGTTTCAATACCGCAAGGCGTTCGCCCGGCGTAATGTGAACTTCACCGCTGGACTGTTCAACCTCGCCGGACAAAATTTTCAGAAACGTTGATTTACCGGCGCCGTTCGCGCCAATGAGGCCATAGCAGTTGCCAGGCGTAAATTTAATGTTTACATCTTCGAATAGTGGCTTCTTCCCGAAGCGAAGCGTTATGCCGCTTGTACTAATCATTTTATTTAATCCCGTCCTTCTTTTCCAAACTCAATTTATCTCGAACCATTATACCACAGTCTGAACGTCCAATTACACCCGATGGGAAAAGATAAACAAAAAAGACTGCCATCAGGCAGCCCTTTCAGAATCCTCTATTAATCCCAGATCAGCTTCACTTCATTGCCGGTACGGGACGACTCGTAGATTGCATCGAGAATGCGGCTGTTGGTATAGCCCGAAAGCGCGGAGGAAATCGGCTCTTTGCCCTCGTTGATGCACTCGATGAAATGCTTGCTCAGCAGCACGCGATCTTCTTCGCCCTCAAGCGGATCGATGTTGGTCTCAACAACCTGGTCGCCTTCGTGAGTCACGAATTTGCCGTCATTGCCGATCAGCGCTGCGCCGCCTTCCTTGCCCATCAGATGAACAAACGGATCTTGGCTCATGCCCGCCGCATGCGCGGCCCAGCTCACTTCAAGCGATAGCGTTGCGCCGTTGTCCAGCTTAATAAGCGCAGTTGCAAGGTCTTCCACGTCATAATAGCCTTCCCAGTTAGGCGTTCCCCAGGTGCCAATACCGCGGCGTTCCGGACCAAACTCGGCATAAGTGGAGCCGTATACGGACACCGGCTTTGGATTGCCCATCAGGTAAAGGGCCAGGTCAAGCATGTGAACGCCGATATCGATCAGCGGCCCGCCGCCTGCCATATCTTTGCGGGTAAACCAGGAGCCCCAGCCAGGAATTCCTTTTTTGCGGAACCAACCGGCCTTCACATTGTAAATGCGGCCCAAATCGCCGTTCTCGACACAGGCCTTGATAGCGCGGTTAATCCCGGTCCAGCGCATTTGCTGCGCCATCATGAGCACTTTGCGCGAAGACTTCTGCGCTTCGTAGATGGTACGAGCCGCCTCCGCGTCAATGGCCATCGGTTTCTCGAGCAGAACATGCTTGCCCTGCTTCAACGCTTCTATTGCTAACGGAGCATGGAACTGGTTCGGCACGCCAATAACTACCGCATCAATCTCCGGGTCCTCAAGCAGAGCCTGCGGGTTCTGATGCACGGTCTTCACGCCAAACTCCTCTGCTCTTTGCGCGGCAAGCGGCACATAAGCATCGGTAATTGCAGCGACGTATACCGAATCTGCTCCTACCTTCGCGAATGTTTCCAAATGGATTTTACCAATAGCCCCGGCACCGATAATGCCAAGACGGATAGGCTGACTCATATTCTCTAGTTCCTCCTGAAATGGCCCTGTTCATGCCATTGTGATGTTTCATGCTACGAAGCATAGGATAATGATGTTTCTGTCACATGTATGATCTAAGTATAGCTCTCCGATATCGGAGAGTCATTGTGCTTATTTGGCTTACTCTTGTTCTCGTTTGTTATTTTGGCGGTTCGGGCAATGCCAGGTTTCGCCATGCGGCAGGATTCTGATCCGCTCTTCGTCAAGGCCCCGTCTGTCCCGCTCATTCTCCAGCCGGTCAAGCGCCTCGCGCGGCGTATCGTCGGCAAGCTTGAACGCCCCGTAATGCATCGGCACGAACCACTTCGCCCCGGTATCCTCGAAGGCCTGCAGCGCCTCCTCCGGCGTCACATGCTGAGGCCCCATGAACCATTCCGGCTCATAAGCGCCAATTGGCAGCAAGGCGATATCAATGTTGAAACGGCTGCCGATTTCCTTGAATCCCGGGAAATAACCGCTGTCACCGGCAAAATACAGGGTCGGGTCCTGCGAATCCTTCTCTACCGGCTCCAAGATCCAGCCGCCCCAATGGGAGCTGTTCATATCCCACAGATTCCGGCGGGTCCAGTGCTGGGACGGCACAAAGGTAATGCGGATACCATCTATAACAACGGACTCCCACCAATGCAGCTCTCTGACATTCGCAAAGCCCTTCAGCCTGAGCTTCGTGCGAAGCCCTGCCGGGACAAGCAGCTGCTTCCTGCCTTGAAGACGGCGGAGCGACTGGATATGGAGATGATCGTAATGGGAATGGGAAATAAGGACGATATCAACCGGAGGCACGTCATCAATCGGCAATCCCGGCGGCGTCAGTCTTCTTTGGAAAGCCATCTGTCCGGCCCAGACCGGATCGGTCATGATATTCATGCCGGCAAGCTGAATGAAGAAGGTCGAGTGCCCTACCCAAGTCAAGGAAGGCGTCGACTCATTCTGATGAAGAAATTCAAGGTCCGGCTCAACGCTCGGAACGGAATAGGAATAATCCTTCGTCTTTGCTTTACGAAGCCGCTCTTGCCGCCAACGCTTCAAATGCTTCATGGAATTTTGCAGCTGTACCGGCTCGCTGTTCGTAAATTTTTGCTGCCTCAACTGTTCATCCCTCCTAGTAGTCTTGCCCTGTCATTTAAAGATACCAACTTGGGAATGACCAATCAACTATTGCCTTGCGATATTCGCGTAAGCTGTTTTTTTCATGTACACTATGATTATAAGCTCAAGTTAGTGAACGGGAGGCATAATGAACATGAAACTTATTTCGATCGAACCAACTCCAAGTCCAAATTCCATGAAGCTGAACGTCGATGAATCGCTGCCCCGCGGCGTCAGACAATCCTATACAAAAAAAGAAATCGAGTCCGCGCCGGAGCCGCTGAAAGCGCTCCTCGCCATAGAAGGCGTGCGAAGCATCTTCCGCACGGCCGACTTTATCGCGCTGGACCGCGTAGCTAACGCGGACTGGGCGCGTATTCTCGCCGACGCGAGAGCGCTGCTGCAAGGCGGAACGGAAGGCGACGACGCGGCAGGAGCCGCGCTTGCCGCCGAGAGCTACGGCGAGGCGCATGTGCTTGTGCAAATGTATCGGGGCATCCCGATGCAGGTGCGGGTGAAGAACGGCGAGCGGGAAGCCCGCTCAGCGCTGCCGCCGAAATTCGCCGATGCCGTATCCGAGGCGGCCGGCGCTTCGATGATCCGCGAACGGAAGCTCGAGGAGTTCGGCGTCCGTTACGGCGAGCTCGAAGAGATTGCGGCCGAGATCGTGAAGGAGCTTGACGCGGCCTATACTGCTGACCGTCTGCAAGAACTAATTACTGCCGCACAGGCGCTGGGTCCCGGCGAGGAAGCGGCCGCTCCGGCAAGACCTGCGCCGCTGTCGGCCGAAGAGATATCGGAGCGCCTGGATTCGCCGGAATGGCAAATCCGTTATGCCGCGATGGAACGGATGTCGCCGGAGCCGGAGCTGCTGCCGCTGATCGCCAGAGCGCTGCATGACGAGAACATGTCGATCCGCCGGCTTGCCGTTGTTTATCTCGGCGACCTTCGCACGCCAGAGGCGATGCCTTACCTGTTCGAGGCGCTGCGGGACAAATCCGTGTCCGTCCGCCGCACAGCGGGCGACACGCTGTCCGATTGGGGCGATCCGGCCGCTACCGGCCCAATGATCGAGGCGCTGCGCGATCCGAACAAGCTTGTCCGTTGGCGCGCGGCCCGCTTCTTGTACGAAGCCGGCGATGAGAGCGCCGTGGAAGCGCTGCGCGAGGCGGCGAAGGACGCCGAGTTCGAGATCCAGCTGCAGGCGCAGATAGCGCTGGAGCGGATTGAGCGCGGCGAGGAAGCTGCCGGCTCGGTATGGCAGCAAATGACCGCTGCCCGTAACCGCGAACAGCAATAACTCTTAAACAAATAAGAGCCGTACCCCAAGCAAGCCGTCTGAGCTGCCCGGGATACGGCTCTTTTCATTTATTGATAATCCAGCTGCACCTGCACGATCATCGAGCCGTCGTTGCCATAAGGCTCGTAACGGGCTGAATAACGCACAGACACATGTGACTGCTTGAACGCCGTCGACAGATCGGTTTCCAATTGCGCGCCATGGAGATAACGGAAATGCATACTTGTCTGCTCCTCCATCACGGCCTCGCGGATATCTTGCTCCAGCTCGACGAGACTTGCGACCGTATGCTCGGGCTCCGTCCAATGAAGGCCAAGATCGGTGATTAACTTCTCATAGACGTCCGCTTTCCCGCTGTCTGTGCTCTCCAGCTTGCTCAGCTCACTGCTATAGGAATGATTCGCCGCCGGATAGGTTTTGGTCCACTGATGATCGGCGCGCATTTCGTCATCCGTCTTCAGATAATAATTGTAGCTGAGACGCGATTCTGTCTGCTTCGTGCCGGCTTGCTTCACAACAGGGTCATCCCAGGTCATATCCAGGTGGTACCAGCTGCCATCCAGCTGCACCATATTCCAGGCATGGTCGCCCGATTTAACCTTGCCTTCCGCGATCAGAACCGGAATTCCGACAGCTTTTAGCATTTTATAGGCGAGAAGGGAATAACCTTGACATACGGCTGTTCCCGTCGACAGAGCTTCGTATGCCGTGTAATGCTTCAAAGTCTCATCATACTGCAGCTTGCCGACAATCCAGTCGTGAATGGCCTTCACCTTCTCATGCTCATTCATCCGCGGAGTGATGATCTGGGCTATCGCTTTATTTACCATCTTATCAACAGCCGCAGTCTGCTCCGTTGTCTCGCGGTATCTGGCCTCCAGCTTAATGGTAGACAGATTCCCCCAGCTGCGGATCGTATACAAATAGGAGTCGAGTATATATGCGGTATAATCATCCTGCGCAAGCGCTTGATTGATCGTATTCTGCAGACCGTCGGAAAGCTTGTGCTTGTCTCCTTTATATTGAAGAGTGAAATGCTCGGACCTGCTTTGAAATTGCGAAGCCAGTTCCTCTTCGAGCTGATCGATTGTGCCGCCGCTGCTCGAGGCGGACGCAAATACAGAGAACAGATCGGATTTCATGTTCAAACCAATGGCTGCAGCGAGAAGAGCCGCAACTGCCGTAATTTTCCAACCTGTTTTTCGCATAGGTACCTCCCGCTTTCGGGAATATTAGTTTATTACTCTATTTTATGCGATTCCCTTTCGTAATAAACACGCAGCGCTGGAAACTATTAAAAATGTAGCTACTTTCATTCTAACGGAGGATGGCCGCCGCGTGAAGTATGTTTACATATTTCCTAAACATGAAGGAAAATGCAGCTCCTACAAGTACTTCCGATGTAATTGTTGGTGTCTATTTCGGTTGTCTTGCAATTCTTTATAGCAATGCTTATAGTGATGATAGTAATGATTACTAGCTGGAATAGAGAGCTTTAGCTTCGGAGGTTTGTGTGAAAACATTACTACAACTAAATACGATATTTCTAAGTATGATTATGGAAGCCATTCCTTTCATCCTGCTTGGCGTCATTGTCTCCGGCCTAATCCAGACGTTTGTAACCGAACGCTGGATCGCCAAAGTCATGCCTAGAAATCGGTTTCTTTCCACACTCGTTGGCTGCGGAGTCGGCGTTTTTTTTCCTGCCTGCGAATGTGGAATCGTCCCTATTACGAGGCGTTTGCTAGGCAAAGGCGTCCCTCTTCATGCGGGCATCGCTTTTATGCTGACCGGGCCGATCATTAACCCGATTGTCTTGTTTGCTACGTTTATGGCATTTGGCAACAGCTGGCGCATGGCATTGATCCGGGCAGGCGCAGCAATAGTTGTCGCCTTTATCACAGCCATTGTCATTTCTTATTTATTCCCGCAGCTGCCTTTCCGTACATCGCCAGGAGCGGGCATGCAGGAAGCTGCAGCTGCGCTGGAGCCGGCAGCAACCCCCGCTGCCAAGCCGCCGCTCCGCACGCAATTGCTTGGCGTGATGACGCACAGTATTGAAGAGTTCTTCTCGGTGGGCAAATATCTCGTGCTTGGGGCGCTCATTGCCGCTGCCATGCAAACCTACATTCCGACGGCGTCGCTGATCCACCTGGGCAGCAATGTTGTAACTTCATCACTGGTCATGATCGTGATGGCTTTTGTCATGTCGCTTTGCTCGGAAGCCGATGCCTTTATCGCCTCTTCCTTCCAAGGCAGCTTCTCCATTGGAGCGATCTCGGCCTTTCTTGTATTTGGCCCAATGATTGACATTAAGAACACGTTAATGCTGCTTGGGGTATTTAAAGGCAAATTTGTAGTGACCTTGATCGCTCTCGTCGCTACCCTTACGCTGCTGGTATCCCTGCTTGTAGGGAGGTTGTTCGGATGATCCGTTTGTATATTTTGGGCGGCTTTGCGTTTATGCTTCTTGAAATGCATATAAGAGGCGATTTGAACAAGTATATTAATATGAGGTACTCGTATTTATCGACGAGCGCGATCATCCTGCTGACGATTCTTTTCGTCTTCGAATTTATTCGGATTTACCGTAAAGAGCGTGCGGACAAGGCAAAAGCCGAGCTTGGACATGACCAGAGCCACCACCATGATCATGATCATGATCACCACCAGCATGCCTGCGCCTGCCAAGACCACGACCATCATGATCATGACCATCATGGACCCGATCACCACGGACATGACCATCATCATTCCAAGGCGGGACGCGGATTTAGCTACATCTTTTTGCTGATACCGATTTTGACGGGTTTATTCCTGCCCGTTCAGACGCTCGACTCCAGCTTTCTGAAAGCTAAGGGCTTTTCCTTTCCGAACATTGATTACTCGGCGGACAATCCGGGAAATCATCAGTTCCTGAAGCCGGACACCAGCATTTTCTATGGACAAGACGGCTATAAGAAAATCGCTGACAAGGAGCTTGCTCAATTTGCCGGCAAGGATCAGCTGATTTTTAATGATAATGACTATCTGAAAGGACTGGAAGCCGTCTACAACCATCCCCAGAATTTCATGGGAAAAACAGTCGGATTTGATGGCTTTGTCTACAAAGGCGAACAAATTGACGATACACATTATTTCGTGTTCCGTTACGGCTTTATCCACTGTGCTGCCGACTCCGGCGTATTCGGCATGCTGGTTGAGTTCCCCAAAGGCACCAATCTGAAAAACGATGACTGGGTTCATGTATCGGGCACTTTGTCTTCCGAGCTGTACCAGCCTTTCAAACAAACCATTCTCGTTCTGAAGGCATCAGCATGGAATTCCATTGACGCACCTTCTGATCCATATGTTTATCGTAATTTTTGAACTTAGCTGAAAGGGAGACGATTGGTTTTGCATAACGGATATAGATGGAGAGCACTTCTAAGCAAGCCCTTTGTGACTTTTTCCATCATCATGATTTTAAAGATGCTGCTCGTATGGCTCATTGTCTTTAACGGAGGAACGAAGGATCTGCTGAAAATGCTGATAACCGGCATTTCGTCCATCGGGTTTATTTTCTGCCTGATCGAATCGTTCGCTTACCGTAAAAAGCTTGTCGCTTATCTGATCAGTGACCTGATTCTTACCGGCATTTATTTTGCCGTTATCATGTACTACAAATATTTCGGCGTTATTGTTACTTACCACGAGCTTCGCCAGGTCAATCAAGTATCCGAGGTCAACAGCAGCGTGATCTCGCTTATGGACCCGTACTTCCTGTTTATCTTTACGGACATTATCGCGGCCTTTATGTTCATGGCATTCAGCCGCCGTTTCCGTGCCTGGAGCAAAAGCTTGTCCGTCCGTGAAGGACGCAGCTGGTTTGCTGCCGGCCAGGTGCTTGCGCTTGCCGCCTGTACCGCGGCTATTCTCCCTTACCGGGAGGATATGAATGAGTTCCAGCAAGCGAAGAACATGGGCATTCTTAATTATGAGGTCTATGCCACCTTTGCTTCCTCCAAGGATCTGCCTATAGCGGAAGAGGAGATTACTCCGGCTATGGTCGAACAGGAAAAAGGCAGCGCACAGCCTGCTCAGCCTGCATACTGGGAAGCGGCCAAAGGGAAGAATGTAATTATCATTCAGCTTGAAGCATTCCAGAACTTCCTGATTAACTTAAAGATCGACGGCAAAGAAATCACGCCAAACATGAACAAGCTGGCTGCCGAGAATTTCTACTTCCCGCATTTCTTCCAGCAGGTCGGTCAAGGCAATACGGCGGATGCCGAGTATGTGGTAAATACATCGCTGTACGTACCGCCTAACGGCGCAGCTTCCGAGGTGTATGCCGATAAAGAGCTTCCGAGCATGCCGAAGGCTTTTGCGGCTAACGGTTATCAGACAGCTACCTTCCATACGAACAACGTGGTGTTCTGGAACCGCGACCAGCTGTATAAAGCTCTTGGCTGGGACAAATATTATGATGACCGGTTCTTCGGCAAAGAAGATCTTGTCGCCTTTGGTCCTTCCGATGAAGTCCTGTACGCCAAAACGGCCGATGAGCTGTCACGCATGCAGCAGACCGGCCAGCCGTTCTACGTTCAATTGATCTCCATGTCCGGCCATCATCCGTTCCGGATACCGGAAAGCAAGTATAAGATGGAGCTTCCCGCCCGTTACAAAAACACGCTGGTCGGCGATTATATCGAAGCCCAGAACTATGCGGATTACGCGCTTGGCCAATTCATTGATGATCTGAAGAAGAAGGGCATCTGGGATAACAGCGTTATTGTTCTGTACGGCGATCATCAAGGACTGCCGATCTACTCGCTGAACAACAACGAGAAGAAGCTGATGAAGGAAATTTACGGCCGTGACTATGCGCTGCCGGATATGATGAATATCCCGCTTATTATGTCCGTGCCGAATCAATCGCCTCAAGTATTCCAGCAGGTCGGCGGACAATCGGATATTTTCCCGACCGTATCCAACTTGATGGGCGTATCGCTTAAGGATCAGGTGCATTTCGGCCAGGATCTGCTGAATCATGCAACGAACATTCTGCCCGAACGTTATTATCTGCCATCCGGCTCGTTTATCTCGGATAATGGCGCATTTGTGCCCGGCTCCGGTTATGAGGACGGGATCTCGTATCCGCTGGCTGGCGGTCCTGTCACGGCACCGCTTGATACCAAAGAAACGTATACGATAGCTCACCGTCTGGTCAGCATGTCCGACGAGTATGTCGCATCGCTTCCGGAAATCAACGAGAAGGACGTCAAGCCGCAAAATAACAATCAGCAGGTTGCTTCCGTGAAATAATAAAACGCAGAAAAGGGGGTGTCCCATAAGTCATGTAAATGACGATGGGACACCCCCTTTTTATCTGGGCTAAACAGCAGTCTGCGCATTTAAATGTTCTTCCAATCGCCATTGCTCGGGGATTCCTTGAATCAACGAGGCAAGGTTGGAATCCCCGAGCAAAAGCGACCGCTAAAGCTTTTCCAGAATCATTTAAACGCTCCGCTTGCCTTTAACCTGTTCATGAAATGCTCAAACAAAAAGAAGCCAACCCTTGTTAAAATGGAGGTACCACCCAACCATTCTAAGTAAAGAGAGGCTTCTTTATGTACAAAGAATATACCATGGATCAGCTGTCCTTGCCAATGGACTTGCAAGAAGATAATCCCGAAAATCATCTCGTTCGCGTCATCAACGACGCAGTCAACCGTTTAGAAATGAATCTCTTCACAAAAGCTTATCCCGGAGGTGGCCGGGACAGCTATCATCCTAAAATGCTTATGAAGGTCATCATCTATGCTTACACGCAGCGCATTTACTCGTCTCGCCAGATCGCAAAAGCGGTTCGCGAAAACATCATGTTTATGTGGCTGGCGGCCAGACAACGCCCAGACTTCCGCACCATTAATCGCTTCCGCTCTGAACGTATGAAAGACGTACTAGAGGCTATCTTCACAGCTGTTCTTCAGTTTCTCATGGAAGAAAACTACGTCAAGCTCGACCATTACTTCGTGGATGGAACGAAGATCGAAGCAAATGCAAACCGCTACACCTTTGTTTGGGGCAAGGCTGTCGTCAAACAAAAGCTGAAGCTCCAAGAAAAAGTTCAGACCTTGTTCGCCGCGATTGAAGAGGCAGAAAAACAAGAAGAGCAAACGCTGAGTAACTTGGACCTCCCTGAACTTGGTGAAGCTTCAACCATCACGAGTGAAAAGCTGGAACAGGCTGTTCAACAGCTTGAAAGCAAGCTTCAGAAAAGCCGAAGGACAAGCCACTAAAGAAAACCGTGCGCCTTGTGCGAAAAGACCTTCTGCCACGCCTGCAGAAATATGAAAATCAGCAGGAAACACTCGGAAGCCGCAATAGTTTCAGTAAAACCGACCCCGATGCAACGTTTATGCGCATGAAAGAAGACCACATGCGTAATGGCCAGTTGAAACCAGGCTATAACGTGCAGATCGGAACAGAGGATCAGTTCATCCTTAGCTACAGCCTTCACCAACGCCCAACAGATACGCGTTGCCTAAAGCCGCACCTTGACCAAGTAAAGGCTTTGCTTGGTCAATTGCCGAGAACCATCATCGCAGATGCGGGTTATGGGAGCGAAGAAAATTATGCTTACCTAGAGTCTGAAGAACAACGAGCACTTGTAAAATACAATACTTATCATAAAGAAAACACCAAAGCATGGAAGCAAGATATAAGCAAGTTCGAGAACTGGTTGTATGACGAGAATGAAGATTCGTGGACATGTGCAGCAGGACAGAAACTGCTATTTCGCTATGAAAGCAAAAGCTTAACCGAGAGCGGATACGAGATCGTTACTCGCAACTATCGCAGTATTTCCTGCAAGGGCTGTCCGCTAAAGGACAGGTGTACAAAGGCACAAGGAGATCGAGAAATAAAGGTCAGCATGGAATATCTTCGACTCAAGCAGCAAGCGAGAGAGCAACTAAAGAGCGAGGATGGACATGCCTTATCGGTTCGACGCATGCATGAACCGGAGAGTGTGTTTGGGCAAATAAAGAATAACCGAGGATTCCGTCGGCTCCTGCTTCGAGGCTTGCCGAAAGTCAGCCTAGAGGTCGGGTGGCTTTCACTTGCCCACAATTTGCTGAAGAAAGCAGCAAAAGATCTAAAAACAAAAATAGCAGTGCGGGGATAGCCCTTGCACTGCTATTTTTATAGAAATTACACGGATGCGAGCCGTTTCTTCAGCGAGCGAACCTCTTTTGAGACGGCCCCTTTTTTTCGAATTACATCAGATTAACTTCCCGGATCTTCTCGAGCGGAATTTTGGGCTTGCGGTCTGCCGTGAGAAGTCCGTTCACTTCCTGCTGCACGTCGGTAATCTGCGTATAGCAGTAGCCGACGATGTAATCTTTATTCTTGATAGCCTGATGGATGCTCCGGAACCGGTTCAGGAAAGCATCGTCCGTGCTTACTTGATTGCCGTATCCCCAGCCTTCTTCGGACTGGAAGGCGATACCGCCAAATTCGCTGACGATAACCGGCTGCCCTTGATATTCATACCCGTCCGCAAAAGCATATTTCCAGCGGTTGAACGAGTGCTCATTGTTTAAGATTTCATCCTTGTTGCTGTAGCGCTTCTCGAACTCTTCGCCGGTCTCCACATAGTCGTGAAGGGTCAGAATATCCGAGACCGTATGCTCCCAGCCGTCATTTGTAATAACCGGGCGATACGGATCAAAGCTTTTGGTCAGATGATAGATCGCTTCGGTAAACTTCTGCTGCTTCCGGTCCTTCTTAATATTCATGACGCCCCAGGATTCGTTAAACGGCACCCAAGTAATGATGGACGGATGATTATATTGCTGGCGGACAACCTCCATCCATTCATTGGTGAACTTATGAACGGCGTTGTCGTTAAATTCAAAGGTCGCAGCCATCTCCGACCAGACAAGCAGACCTTTCACATCGCACCAGTAAAGGAACCGCGCATCTTCCACCTTCATATGTTTGCGGACGCCGTTGTAGCCCATCGCCATAATATGATCGATATCCTCGATCAGCGCTTCCTCGGAAGGAGGCGTTAGATGGCTTTCCGGCCAATAGCCCTGGTCCAGAATAAGCCGTTGATACAGCGGCGCATTGTTGAGCAGGATCCGGCCTTTCTCAATCGAGATCTTCCGCATGCCAAAGTACGAATAGACATGATCCAGCTTCTCATTGCCTTTGTACAAAACAAATTCAACATCATACAGATTTGGATGCTGCGGCGACCAGTAGCTGTGCATCCAAGGTCCGTTCGCTTCATGAACAAGATCGGCATCCAGCTGCAGCCAAGGGCGGTCGATCGTCAGGCTCATCTGCTTGACCTGGCGTCCCTTCAGGCTGATGATCGTCTCCAGGCGAATATCGGAAGCCGAGTAGTCACCTTCGACCTGGTATTCAAAACGCACGGTACGGCTGTCGATATCCGGCGTAATCTTCACGGAGTCCAAGCGGACGGGCGCTACAAATTCCATCCACACCGATTGCCAGATGCCCGTTGTCTGCACATAGAAGCATTCAAAGTTATCCTTCACCCAGCGCTGCTTGCCCCTTGGCTGTGTAGCGTCCAGGCTGTCTTCTACCTTGACGGTAAGCTGGTTTGCTTCTCCAATTGCGATATAAGGCGTAATATCGAAGGAAAATGCCGCATAGCCGCCTTGATGAGTTCCAACGTATGAGCCGTTCACCCATACTTTTGCTGCGTAATCAACAGCCTGGAAATGCAACAGCACTCTAGAGCCGTCCCTGTCTGCCGGAATATCCAATGTACGGTTGTACCAGACATAAGGATGATGGCTTTCATCGCCGATCCCGCTTGCCTGCGTTTCATACGTAAAAGGAACGTTGATCTTCAAATCGCCCGTAAATGCAGCGGGCAAGTGAGCCTCGCCGGTGTTCGCATCGTCAAAGGCAAAATTCCATTCCCCGTTCAGATCGACCCATTGCTCCCGGACAAATTGCGGACGGGGGTAGTTTTTAATATACATTTTTGTTGTCATGCTAGCTTCCCTGCTCTCTGTTACACCTCATGTGCTGCGTTTAAGGATGAGATGAATATTATGATTTCGTATTTACCGTCATATTGCTGAACTGCCAGCCTGCCGAGCTTGCTCGAAGGCCAACACGTCCATGAAGGAGGGCATTGCGGTCCGTCCAGGCCAGAACCGGCTCGTCATTGTCTCCGTCATATACTTCAATGCTCGCACCTTCCAGCTTGATCCGAATCGGATGCGCTTTGCCGTTCTCAAGCTCAAGCACACCTGAGGTCAGCTCCTGATTCACTTCATAGCTGATCTTCCTCAAGATCATTCTGCCGTTGCGCAAAGCGAGCTCATACCCGATAAAGGAATCCGTCACCTGATCACGGAAGGAGGATTCATTGGTCGTCCGCAGCAGAATCGATGCCTCGCCTTCTGCCGCTTCGGTCTGTGTAACTTCGACACCAACCTCCATATCCGTCCACCGGGTATCCCCGCCAAAGATCATGGCGTTATTGCTGTCTACCAGCAGTCCAATCGCACCGCTCTCCACCTGCCAATCTCCAAAGGTAGAATCCGGGTCAAAGGCAATCTCCTGCCTCCCTTCGGAAGCTGCCGCCTCGCTGGTCTCGATAAACCGGATATTCGGATTCCCTTTCCCCTTCGCGACAGTCAGCCATTGCATGCCTTTCTTCATGGGAAACGTTCCTAGCGGTACCTTCATCCATTCCGAGGTATCATCCTCGGTTGCGAAATTCCGAGCCTTCAGCTTCACGGTCCGCTTCGCGCCGCCAGCTTCGACGACAAGCGTTGAGCCGGCTGAAGTATCCTCTACCATGGCGGCCACGGCATAGTCACCGTCTGCGCGTACATATACCGGGAAAGCTAGCTCGGCGTCCTCACCCTTCAGCTCTGCCGAGTAGCTTCCGTCAGGTGTTCCTTCCTGATGAAGGACAATGTCGTTACTGGCCATCGAAGATGCATGAACGGCTTCCATCGTGCCGGGCACCTGCTTAATCGTTTGATTATCGCTGCTGCCGCCAGCCTCATTCGAGAATGCCGTATAATGAAGCCCCGGATGAAGTCCGCCGCTCCAGGCATAGCCGATCCGTCCGGCCTTCGCGGTCAGCTGCGTATTATCAATGAGCAAAAGGCCGTCCCAATATACTCGTGTTCCGTTCCGATCCGCTTCAACCCGGACCGTATGCAGCTTGGCGAAGTCCATGCCTTCGGGCAAAGAAGCTTGCTGCAGCTCTTCTCCCGCTTCCGAATTCAACAAGGAAATCGAACGGCTGGCCGGATGAATCCGGACGCTTCGATAGCTTGCCGGATCGGCATAAGAGAAGATGGCCTCCAGTTCGCCGGAAGCTGGCGAGGACTGCTCTTTGTCCACGACAAAGTTATATTCCGCGGTAAATCGGTCTTCCGTCGTGACCGTTGTCACCCAAGCTTTATCTGCTCCGGCAACGTCTGCCTGCTCCCATCGCTCGTTGCCAGGACTATCATCGCCGAGCGAATCTCGAAACGCGGGAAGCGATGGCGCCGGAGCAGGCATGCCATGCGTTGGACCAAGCACGGACATTTTATCTCCGTTAAACGTAAGCCGGTCCATATTGAGCTTCCTTACCGGCGGCCCTTCGGCTGACTTGCCCGCCAAATTGTGATAAACGATGTAATAAGAGTCCATATCTGGCCCGAGAACGGTCGCGCTATGGCCAAGACCGTTAAAATCTTTGTCTGTCGACATAATAATCGGATTATTATCGGGAATCGCATAAAGGCCTGTCGGAGAATCATGCGCTACTGCGTAGTTCACGCGGTAACCCTTCGAGAAGACATGATTGCCGGTATAAGTCATGTAATAAGTGCCGCCCCGCTTAATGATCATCGAGCCTTCCGTCCAATGTCCAAGCGACGTATTCAGCTTATTGCCCGCATCAATCGTATAAGGATCGCTCATGCTGCTGGCCATAATCCCGCCGGATTCGGCATGGGTGAAATACCACTTGGCATCGTCATCAATAAAGACGGAGCCATCGATGGTAAGTCCGAGATTGTCCGTCTTTACAGCGAACGGTCCCGTGGGACTGTCGCTTTGCAGCACATAATGCCCTTTGCCCGCCGGAGACGTATACATATAGAAAGAACCGTTCCAATAGACAACCTCCGGCGCATACGCGCCTTCGGTCAGCGGCTCTTCCGTCACCAGACCTTCATAGCTCCAATTCACCAGATCGTCGGAGCTCCACGCTTTTATGCCGACCCGCCAGTCCTTCGTGCTGCAGTACAAATAATACTTGCCGTTGTAGCGAAGCACATAAGGATCGCCGATCCCGTAATCCTCCCATTCCTGATCCAGGACAATCGGATTTTGATAGGTTCGGTCCCATGCTAGAGCCTCTCTGACCTTAACTTCATCCTGCTTCTGCGTCATCATCCATATCCCCCCTCCCCCTGCTGCCAGTACAACCGCGATGCCAATGCCGATCAAAGATCGTTTCATTTGCGAAGCGCTCATGTCATTACCCCTTAATGCCGCTGATTGCCATCGATTCGATGAAGTAACGCTGCGCCATAAAGAACACGATAACAACCGGCACAAGCGCAACAACCGACGCCGCCATCAGTGACGGGTAGTTAGAGGTAGAGATATAGTTCGACTGCATGCTCGCGATAAGGACTTGAATCGTTTGACGCTCAGGCGTATGCAAGTAAATAAGCGGACCCATAAAGTCATTCCAGATGCCCATAAAACCTAGCGCGGCTTGTGCGGCAATCGCCGGCTTCGCAATCGGAAGCGCAACGGTTGTAAACGTCCGGAAGTAACCGCAGCCGTCGATTTTGGCCGCGTCGATCAGATCGTTAGGTATGGAGCCCTGCATAAACTGCCGGAAGAAGAAGATCGTTACGATGTTCCCGAATAAGCCCGGTACAATCAGAGGGGCAAGCGTATCCACCCAGCCCAGCTCGGAGAAGCCGATATACTGCGGAATCATGACAACCGAGTAAGGAATCATCATCGTGCCAAGCAGCGCCATAAAGATCCATTCCTTGAACGGAAATTCGAACTTGGAGAACGCGTAGGCTGCCATTGCAGCCACAAACAGGCCGACAGTCAGTACGCATACAACGACGATGGCACTGTTCATAAATCCGTATAATAATGGCGCCTTCGACCAGACATCTTTATAGTTGAGCCAGGTCGACGGATTGGGAATCCATTGCGGCGGAACATCAAACACATGCTGCTGCGTTTTAAGCGAGGTCGATACTGTCCATGCAAGCGGGCCCAGCATAATAACGGATCCCGCAAGCAGCAGCGCGAAAATAATCGTATCTATAAGACGGCGTTGATTGGCCATTGCGTAGGGGCCTCCTAATCCTGATACACCCACCGCTTGGACAAGCGGAATTGTACCAAAGTAATGATAAATATAAGGATGCCAAGCACCCAGGCAACCGAGCTTGCGTAACCCATGTTGAAATATTTGAACGCCTCTTGGAAAATGTAATACACAATTGTCGCGCCGCTGTATTCCGGACCGCCATCCGCTGCAAGTATGTACATCTGGCTGAAGGACTGGAAGGTTCCGATAATGCCCATAACAACGACATAGAAATGAATCGGCGACAAAAGCGGAAGCGTAATATGCTTGAATTGATGCCAACGGGTAGCCCCGTCAACTTCTGCTGCTTCATAATAGGTTGAAGAAATCCCCTGGAGACCGGCCAGATACAGTACCATCGTACCGCCTACGCCGCCCCATAATCCCATAATAATGAAGGATGGTTTTACCCAATTCGGATCACCCAGCCAGTTAGGGCCCTGCGTGCCGAAGATCTTCCAAATGAACTCGTTAACCAGGCCGTAGTCATAATTCAGCATCCACTGCCACAAGAGAGAAACGGCAATAATCGGAGAAATGACAGGGATATAATAAATGGTCCGGAAAAGCGAGATTCCGGCAAGCTTGCGGTTCATCATGATGGCAAGAATCATTGAGACGACCATGCCAACCGGGATGCCTAGAAGCAGGAAAAATGTGTTGTACAGCGACTTATAGAACTTCTCGTCATGGAACATATAGTTGAAATTGTCAGCTCCGACAAACTCCGAAGGCGTCAGCATATCCCAGGACATAAAGCTGAGGCCAAACGAGGTGAGCAGCGGCGCCAGCCCAAAGATCAGGAACCCGAGCACGGGCGGCATTACAAATATGAGGGACCAGATCATTTCCTTGCGACGGTATCCGGTTATTGTTTTCTTCATTATTAATCCTCCCTGGCCGAAGGTGAGAGGGGCAAAGACGATGTCTTATCATCTTCGCCCCCGGCACTCCAGCAAGTTCAACCTGCTTTACTTATTGCTTTCGTCGAACAGTTTTTGAAGCTTCGGCTGCTCAGCCTTCACAAAGTCGGCTGCGCTTTGCTTGCCGTTCCAGACAACGCTCGCATCCTGCCAGAACGTATCGAGCCATTTCGTGTTCTTCGAGGTGTTCTCAATTGGCGGACGGCCATAGTCGGAAATAATATCAAGGAATACTTGGCGGGTCTCCGGTTTTTTATCCATTTGCAGGAACTCGCCTTTTGCCATATCCATCAGGTTTGGAACCGCTTGGCCAAGCTCATAGTTTTGTTTTTGCGAGTCTTGATCAAGGCTGAGGTAAGCGGCAAGGCGGAAGGCGTCATCAGGGAACTCCGTTTTGTCCGATACGACAAAACCAAGCGATCCGAGCCATGTTGCTGTCTTGCCCGTGTTCGGGCTAGCCGGCCATGCTGCGATATCCCAGTTAAACGGCAGATCCCAGAATCCAGGCTGATCCCATGGTCCCATCGGGAACATCGCGATTTTGCCTGCTACGAAACGTGCATAGCCATTTTGCGCTTTCTCGTCATCCGGGGAAGGACTCACTTTATGAACAAGGCTAAGGTCAGCAACAAATTGCATGGCCGTCGCAAATTCGGGCGTGTCGATTGTGATTGTTCCTTTGCCGTCTGTCCAGTCTCCGCCATTCGCCCATACGGCAGATTCCGTAGAATAACCGGCAACGCCAAAGGTATCGATTTTACCGCGCTCGTTCGTCACGGTCAGCTTCTTGGCATCAGCAAGCATATCATCCCAAGTGTATTCGCCTGCTTTGGCGCTAGGATAAGGAAGACCGGCTTTATCGAACAAATCTTTGTTGTAAGCAAGCGCCCATGGACCAACGTCCTTCGGCAAGCCGTAAATATCGCCTTGACCCGATGCAGTCCCGTCATAACGGTAACGGTCCAGCGCTGCCGGCCATACGTTGGATTGATCAACGAGGCTGCTCGAATCGAGCATCGGCTGCAGGTTCTTCAGAACACCGCTGCTTACGAGCTTGTTGAAGTTCGCCCCGCCTGCGTAGAATACATCCGGCGTTTTCTTCGCTGCGATCAACGTATCAAGCTTTTGATAGTACTCGCCTGGAGGCACAACCGTGTACTTCACCTTTTTGTTCGGGTATTTCTTCATATAAGCATCGATCAGCTTCTGGAATACAGCCTTTTCCGTGTCTCCGCCCCAGCCCATAAATTCAATGCTGGACTTCGCGTCGGCACCGGAATCCGTTCCTTCTGCCGCTCCTGCATTCGTCGACTCCTGCGCTGCCGCGTTACTGTTGTTCTTACCGTTATTCGAGCTTTCCTTGCTGCCACCGTTGCTCGAGCTGCAGCCTGCAAGCACGATGATGAGACAGAGCATGGCAGCCATCCAAACCTTACCGTTAGTCCATTTCGCCATTTGTTACTTCCCCCTTCATAATGAATGAACGATACGATTCCCCACAAACAAATAAGCATTGACCCTTATGTACAGTCTAATCGGCCCCCGCTAGCGTTCCTTTCAACAGGCCTAACCATCCCGACATATTTTTTATTTTGTTACAACTTATTTGTTTATAAACAAAATATACAGTCGGTTTATTATAATGTCAACGCTTTCTTTCAATAAAATTGTATCATTCAATAAAAAAGTTCCAGATGCGTTTGTTCTCACAAAACATCTGGAACAATTGAACGAGCTTTATTCGTATTGCATACGCATGATAATCCCCTGCGCATAATCGCCAAAGGATTTGCCGAACAGGTTTATGCCTCCCTGATGCTTCGCGTCCGGCTTCAGTCCGATCCGGAAGGTAATAAAAGGCTTCTGATCCAGATGCAGATCCCGAAGCGTTGTCATGGAGCTCTTCTCATTATCAACCGTGCTGCGGCTTTCCTCCACTGCCCATGTCTTGAGCAGGCCATGCTGGGTGCTGGAGTCATTCCACCAAGGCGGATTCAGCTTGCCCCGGTGGTCACCGAAATCGCCCGGCGATATCCAGGAGCCAACCTCCATATCATTAACCCAAACCGTAATCTCGGAGGGCCAGTCATTATTATAGTTAGGTGCTTCCGAGCATAGCTCGAGAGAGAATTCGATTGACTTCACCTTTGCGCCTGCAGGAAGCTTCTTGGGAAAGCGGTATTCGATCCAGCCCTTGCGGAACCAGATAATCTCCGCCGTCCGGCTGTCCGGATGATAGAAGTTGTCCGCCTCGTCTTCGGCAAACAGCATGCCTGTCGTATTCGCCATTCCGCAGGTCGGAATGATATCAAAGTTGATGAAATGGCCAATCGGCATCTCGACCTCGACCGCTTTGCTCGTATTCTGATAGTAGGCAATCGGATTAAGTATCATGCGCACGTCATCGAAATTACGGCTGCACACCTTCATCGCCCCGCGGGAAGCCGGCTGAAGCTCGGTCAGTATAAGCTCTGCCTCCTCGAGCACCTTCACATTGGTTGCCGCTGTAGAGACCGGAATATCGAGCGCCTCCGCGATTTCAATTATGTTCAGGTTAGGCTTGGCAAGCAGCAGCTTGATGATGCCAATTCGGGTATGTGTACTAAGAGCATGCGCGACCTTTACGAGACGATCGGGCTCGTCTATCGTTAATTCCAACACCGCAAAGTCCCTTCTTCCTCTTATCTGATAGTTTCTTACAACAAGATTAGCGCTATTTACCTATTTTGTCTAGTTTAATTGTAACAAAATATATTTTTATTTTTTGTTACAGAATTTTTGTTTTTAACTTTGAAATAACCCCTTAACCGTAACAAAGCTGCCAATGAATATGGCAAGCTTTGTTGTTTTTCCTGCATGACTCGTTAGAAACCGCCCCTGGAATGAATAATTTCCCCCGTTATCCATTGCGAATCATCGCTTGCGAGAAAAGCAATAAGTCGCGCCGCATCATCGGGAACCCCGATACGGCCCATCGGAAATTGCGGCAGAAGCGCTTCTTTCACTTCTTCGGACATCCAGCCCGAGTCCGTTGGACCCGGATCAACTGCATTCACGGTTATGCATAGCGGAGCCAGCTCTGCCGCCAGCGATTCGGTAAAAACCGAGATGGCCCCTTTGGTCGCGGCATAGATGAGATTCCCGGGCATCGGACCTTTTCCCTGACCAGAGGTGAGATTAATAATACGTCCGCCTGCGGTCACTTTCTCTCTTTCTATCAAACGTGCAAATTCAGCGGATAACATAAACGTCCCCCTAATGTTCACGGCACAATGCGCATCAATGAGCTCCTCGGTTAATTGCCGGAAATCGGCATCGACGCTGTACGTTGCGTTATTAACGAGGATGGTCGGAAAACCAACCGCTCTCACTGCCTCCTCCAGCAGCTGGGATCCTGAGCCCGATAAAGCTAGATCCAAGCTCATATGTCCAACCTGAACGCCAGATTGACGCAGTTCCTCGGCGAATAGGTCCGGCCAACCTTTCTCTGTATTCTTGGGATACAGGCTTTTATCGTAATCGTAGAGATGCGTAAAGAATACGCTGGCGCCTTCAGCGGCAAAAGTCCGGCACACAGCAGCTCCAATACCATTGGAACGACCCACGCCGGTAACAATGGCGACTTTCCCTTGCAATCTGGTCATTACAGAATCTCCTCCCGTTCCCCTACAACCATTCGATATACCCTTCCGTTCCATGGACGCGAATTCGCTGCCCATCCTTTATCCGCTTGGTTGCGTTCTCCACGCCGACAACTGCCGGCAAGCCGTATTCGCGAGCGATAACTGCCCCATGGGTCATCAATCCGCCAACTTCGGTGACCAAGCCCTTAATGGATACAAACAATGGCGTCCAGCCAGGGTCGGTAAAGGAGGTCACTAATATATCCCCCTCCTCCAGAACGGCATCCTCCATGTTTAAAATCACGCGCGCTCGTCCCTCTACCACTCCCGATGAAACAGGCAGGCCTGCAATAGCCTCAGCCGGAAGATTGTCTCGCTTGTATTGACCGCTTATGATTTCGCCGTCAGACGTAATAACGCGCGGCGGAGTTAGTTTTTCATATCGTTGGTACTCTTCTTTTCGTTTGCTGACGATCTGGTTATCCAGTTGATGTGTGCGCACAGCGTCGTGAAGCTCTTCGAAAGCAAGATAGTAAATATCCTCTTTGTCATGAATAACGCTCTCTTGCACGAGTCGCTCGGCTTCCTTCAGCAAAGCTTGCTTATAGACGAAATAGCGGCTCACCATGCCGTATTTGGGATATTCCCGGTACCCGATGAAATTCCGGATGATATCGATCTTTTCTTTGGTTTCTGCGGCCTTTTGTTCACCATCCGGCAATTGCTTCAATCGATCTATTAACTCTTGTTCCTTATCCAAAGCTTCCCGACGCCCTTGCTCAAACTTTCGCTTGCCGGCATTAGGCTCAAGGTTCTTGATGTTGCCAAGAATCAGGGGGACAAGCATAATTGGTTTTTCGCTCCAACGGGTTTTTGTAATATCGATTTCTCCGACACAGCGCATTCCGTATTTGCCAAGATAATCATAAATCGCGTTCTGGGCTTCCTTTCCTCCATCGAACTTCACCAGTTCGTCCAGAAAGTTATCTTCTTTTGCATGCTGCAAAAAATCAATCACATCCGGATATGGACGAATCGCATCCGCGACATCCAATAGAGCCAGCCCCATTTCCGAAGTAATATTGTTCGGCACCGATTGAGAAAGCGTATCTGCCGCGTTCTTTTCGCCTAACCACTCGTTCATGTTTTCATTGATCCAGGCCGTAGCATTTATTGCAGCCATAAACACAGCCGAGCTTTGCGGGTCAAATAAGATCTTCTTTAATTGCTGGATATCCTCCAGAATAAAATCCAATAATTCCAATCCCGATTTCGCTTGGATGTTTTGCTTTAACTCCTCTATTGATGCCTGACTGCGCTTTATCAAATCTGACACGATTGCCGGATCGTTCTCGAATGGTGAAGGCATAGCTGTATGGCTTCTGCCGGCATTTGGCGCTGCTTGAGCAGGAGGTGCCAATTCAATATAATCCCGCTCGATGATGGTCATGAGCGCGCCTTTTATGAGCGGATCGGATCCAAGGTTATTTAATAAAATTTCCCGGCCTTCAGGCGTAGCCAGCCTAGGGGCAATATCAACAAACAACCTCCCGCCGGCTTTACGCATAGGTGCTGGAGTAATTAGCAGGTAAAATGACAATCCCAACGGTTTGATGGGATCTGTCATCATTTGTTGATGACCGACGGATACATAAACGTGATTGCCTTGATCACTGGTTTCGGGGATCGGGTATAACGTAGTGATCGGCCGACTCTGGACAATGTAAAAAGCATCGTCAACCAAACACCATTCGATATCTTGCGGGTAACCAAAATGGGCTTCGATTTGTCTTCCGATACGTGCCAGTCGTAAAATTTGCCGCTCAGTAAGGGTTTGAGCCTGCTCTTGATCTGGATCGATCTGCCTGGTCTCTGTCCCGCCTTCTTTCCTTCCGTAGATAGCCAATTTCTTGGCGGCGATTCTCTTCTCGACGATTTCCCCGTCGCTGACTTTATAGCTATCGGCAGATGCCAGACCGGATACCAGTGCTTCTCCAAGGCCAAAGCCCGCATCGATGGATAGCAGTTTTCGGCTTCCGGTAATCGGATCCGCGGTAAACATAATTCCTGAAGCCTGCGGGAACACCATCCTTTGAACGACTACGGACAGATAGACTTGATTGTGGTCAAATCCGTTTTGCATGCGGTAGATGACCGCGCGATCCGCAAACAGGGACGCCCAGCATTTGCTAATATGCTGCAAGATTGCTTCCTTGCCGATGATATTCAGATAGGTGTCTTGTTGGCCGGCAAATGAGGCATTCGGCAAATCCTCGGCAGTCGCGCTGGAACGCACGGCATAAGCATGCTCCTCGCCATATCGGGAGAGATAACGAGTAACGGCACTCGCAACATCGGGCGGAATCTCCGCTTCCATAATGAGCTGCCGAATCTTTCTGCTGATTTCGCCGATTTGATCCCTGTCTTCTGCTTTCAGAACGGATAATTCAGCCAGCCATTTGCGATACGACCCGTTTTGTTCGATTGCTTTTTGGTACCCCGCCGTAGTCACGCAAAATCCATCGGGTACGTTTATGCCTTCGATTTTAGATAATTCCCCTAAGTTTAATCCTTTTCCGCCAACGAGCCAAAGCTGCGTTTTCTCCAACTCCCGAAAACCGAGAACCAAGGGCTTCATTCAACATCTCTCCTCGCCATTATATTGAGAAAAATCATTTGACAAGAGATCAATCCGCATGATACACTTTAATTGTAAGATGAAATACTTATGTCTATAAGATGTATGTCAGTCGTAAATCGATTGTATCATCGTGTCTGTTTATATGCAATAACAAAAGAACCTGATCATTGATCAGGTTCTTTTTTCGTTTATTTCAACGCGTTATTGATGCCATAAACAGCGCCTTGGTGATAGAACAAATGCAGGGATGTCGCATAAATAAGCTCGCCGATATTTTCGGCTTTCAGGAAGTTCTCGGCAACGGGCTCATCAAGACGATTCTCGAACGTCTCATGAATCGCTCTTCTCAGATCTTCCAACTGAGCGATCAGCACATCCCATTGAGGCGGCGCTTCTTCCCAGTCCCCAGGTTTGGTACCGTAAGCGAAGAGGGTATCGTAAATTTCCGGAAAGATTGGAGCTTCCCCGGAAAGACCGTACACGTGAAATTGCGTTACCGCAATTACATGCCCCAGATGCCAGTGAATATGGTTTTTGAATCCGTGCGGAATCACGTCCCGTTTGTCCGGCGGGCATTGCTCCAATACGGCGATCAATTGATCAAGGTGTTTGTTGAATACATGAAATACATAGTCTGCTCTCATTTATATTCGCTCCTTTTAATGTTGCCAATTAGTTAAATAGTGATGCGTACTCTCCGTAACCCCTTTTCTCAAGATCGGCTTTCGGAATAAATTCCATTGCCGCCGAGTTGATGCAGAATCGCAGTCCCGTTGGCTCTGGCCCGTCTTTGTACACATGCCCCAGGAAGGAATCGGCAGCACGGCTTTTCACAACAACCTCGGCAAATAATCCTTCGCTTTCTTTCAAAACAATGTAGTTAGAGTCCAATGGTTTGGTAAAGCTTGGCCAGCCTGTATTTGGATCGAATTTATCTGTTGAGCTGAAAAGCGGCTCGCCCGATACGACGTCTACGTAAATACCGTCTTCAAAGTAATCCCAGTAGGGGTTATGAAACGGCATCTCGTCCTGCCCGTTTTGCGTAACGTTATATTGGAGCTCCGTCAGCGTCTTCAGCGTTTCTTCTTTGTTAAAGTCTGTCGCATAGGATTGCTTTGCGCTAATCTTCACTTCGCGGTCATCGCCCCAAATGCTGTTCAGGATCGAATCACGCGGGGAGAACAGCCCGCTCATCGTGTTGCCGAACTGATGTTTTTCGAAATAATCCTGATGTTCTGCTTCCGCTTTGTAGAAGGTTGTAGCGGCGGTGATTGTCGTTACGATCGGTTTATCGAAACGTTTGGAGGCTTCCAATTCCTTTTCGGATGCTTCGGCTGCCAGCTTCTGTTCGTTATTCTTATAGTAGATGGCGGACTGGTATTGACTGCCGCGATCCCCGAATTGACCTTTGTCATCCGTAGGATCAACGCTTCTCCAGAACACCTGAAGCAGCTCCTCGTACGAAATGGCGTTTGGATTGTAGTGAACCTCGATCGATTCAAGATGTCCCGTCTTTCCGGAACCCACTTCATAGTAAGTCGGATTTACCGTTTTCCCGCCCGTGTAGCCGGAAATAACACTCGAGACACCGTCCACCTTTTCGAAGATCTCTTCCATATCCCAGAAGCAGCCCCCGGAAAAAATGGCGGTCTCGGAAGGCGAGTATTCATCAATCGTATTCTGAATATCCTGTGCTTGGGATTCCGTTGCCGTTGCTTTATTAAAGGAACCGTTCCAGAAATAGACGACAACACCGAGTACGGCAATGGGGATTAAAAATTTTTTTAATTTCATCTCCTAGCACACCTCCTCTTCAAGTTGTAATCAAATTCTATCAAGACGCAAACGAATAGAGATCTGTGGAAAGTCATGCATTTGCATAAGAAAAGGCATCACTTTTGACACTTGAGCATGAAAAATTTCATGCTCTATGCTAAAAGTAATGCCTCGTGTTTAAGGAAGGTGACGAACCGCATAGATCGCGGCCTGGGTTCTGTCGCGAAGCCCTAGCTTCGATATCAAATTCGAAACATGATTTTTTACGGTACCTTCCGTCAGAAACAGCATGCCTGCAATTTCTTTATTATTCAATCCTTGCCCCAATAAGGCCAGGACCTCTTTCTCCCGTTCCGTGAGCAGCTTCAGCTCCTCCGGTTGACCTGCGGGAAGCGCCTTGTCCGGATTGCGATCGGCAATCGTGATAAACTCTTTCAGCAGCATGGATGTAATATCATGCTGAAGCACGGTGCCTCCGTTGTAGACGGTTCGAATCGCGCCTATGATCGCCTCCGAAGGCATATCCTTCAACAAATAACCATGAACGCCATTCTCCAACACCTTTATGATTAACTCGGAATCATCGAAGGTCGTCAGAATCAATACCTTCGTCTCCGGAAAATGCTTGAGAATCAACGCGGATCCTTCGACTCCGTCCATTCCCGGCATTCGAATGTCCATCAGCACCACGTCCGGGCGCATTTCAATCACTTTCGCATAGGCATCTTGTCCATCCATCGCCGTTCCAATCACTTCCATGCCGGGTTCCAGGCCGATGATGGTCGCAAGCCCTTCCCTCATGATCCGCTGATCATCAACAATAAGAATCCTCATTCGTTATCACG
The DNA here is from genome assembly GCF_023715145.1 of Paenibacillus glycanilyticus. GTDB lineage: Bacteria > Bacillota > Bacilli > Paenibacillales > Paenibacillaceae > Pristimantibacillus > Pristimantibacillus glycanilyticus_A. The sequence continues at coordinate 351,453 of NZ_JAMBNP010000006.1, forward strand.
CTCCACATCTGTCGAGGGGTAAGGGAAGTGCGCTTCCACCGCAAAGCCCGTTTCCGGATCCATCCGAAACTGCACTTTTCCGTTCCACTCCTTTACACGTTCTTGCAAATTGATTAAGCCAAACCCCGGCTTTAGCTCGCCTGGCACTTCTCCGTCGTTATGGATCGTGAGAGTAAAACCGGCTTCCGTATAGGACAATAAGATTTTGGCGTTTTTGGCGTTTCCATGTTTCTGCGCGTTCGTCAGCGATTCCTGTACGATTCGATACGCGGTCAATTGAAGATCGCTCGGCAATGCAACCGCTGTCCCGTTCGTTTGGAAGGAGGTATGTACTTCTGCGAATTTCGTAAACTCCTGCGACAGCCTTTCCAGACTTGCGTTCAGAGAAGTCGATTGAATCGGCTCATCCCGAATAGCCCTGACGGAGAGGCGAACCTCTTGCAAAGAAGACCGGATTAGTCCCTCGCAATCCAAATAAGCCTGCTCGCTGCGCGCGGGATCAACCGAGCTTAACTTGCGTGCCGCTTGCATCTGCACGAGCAATGCCGTCAGCTTATGGCCAACCGTATCATGGATTTCCCGCGCAATTCGCACTCTCTCCCGCGTTGCCGCCCATTCTTCCGCCTTCAGCGCATACTCCTCCAATTGCTCGTGAGACTGCTTTAATTGCGCGTATAGCTCCAGAGCATCCCTGCGAGCCTTTTGATAAAAATTAATTAATGCGTTTACGATGCATGCGAAAACAATAAAGGAACATGTCGTGAAATAACTGTTCTCATCCAATCGCTTATATAAATACCAATCAACGCTTCCCATCGTAACCACGTAGAGCAATAGCAGCAAAACACAGGCAGCAATGAGATAGCGGGTTTTCCTTATAAACATCAGTATGGCTAAAGCCGTTATTCCTATAAACAGGTGGTTCGGAAAAACCCCGGCGATAAAGATGTATCCGTAAGATGCCGACACCAGAAAATCCAAGATGAGAAGGTAGATCAGCCAATTTTGATTTTTCGCGTTGGCGTTGGAGTAGAACAGATAGACCGTAAGAAAAACAATGGACGAAAAGACGATAAAACTAAGGCTCCAAAAAAAAGCGATGGAATTCTTAAAATAAAAAATACCAGACAAGGCGAAATCAAAAGCCAGCTTTATCCCGAAAAACCACTTCCAAAAACGCGGGTTCCGTCCGAAAATATCCATGTCATGAACCACTGCTTATGCCCCTTCTCTTCCGTGTAACCGCAAATGACATTACATACGACGTCTATGTCTGAATAAAATGTTGCAATAACCTGTCTATGTTTCCTTATTATAACCTTTCTTGGAGACGCGCATGGACATTATCTCCTATTCAGCTGAACATGCAGACCGTCCTCCTCTGTCCATTCTGCATAATAAACGGCTTGTATGCGATCGACTCTTAACTCCCGGAGCTGCGACAGCAGCCATTCCTCACTGCGGCCAATTTCCTCGAGCTCGCCGCGCTGCAGCGTGCCCTGCTCGATAAGAATGCGCGGAAGCCCGGCCGCCGGCTCCCGCATCTCAAGCTCCGCTCGAGTCGGGGGCTCCTCGCCCGGTTTTTTCATCACGCTCAAGCTGCCGTTCGGTTCGAATACCGCAAACGCGACTTCGCGCACGGAGAAGACGCTCTGCTCCCTTAGAAGCATGCCGACCTGATGCATATCGAGCCGATTCCGCTTCATCGCCTTGACGTCGATCTCCCCGTCGCGGATGATGATATCCGGCCTGCCGCTGAGCGGCACCGACAGCCACGGCATAAGCTGAACCGCCTTCTCCAGGGCAAGCGACAACGCCATCCACAACGCAAGGGCAAAAACGAGCATCGCAAAATGCACCTCTCGGTCATAGATCGTATTGCCGACAAGCTCGCTCAGCATAAGGGACGAGACGAAGTCGAACGGCGTCAGTTGGGAAATTTCCTTCTTCCCGAGCATTTTCGTCATGAACCATAGACCAAAAAAAGCCGTGATGAGCTTCACCGAAATCATTGCATAATCCATCGAATGTCATCCTCGCATTCCACGTCGATTTTATGGATATATACCCTGCTTGTGCCGTGGTTAAGCGAGGAGGCAATTTCCCCTATTATACTATCCTCTTGATCTTTCTGAAATCGAGCTAATTCCTCACACAACAAAACCGCCTTTAGGCGGTTTTATCCTCTCTTTTTATAGGCCTTCATCGCAAACAGGTAAGCCACCGCCATAATTCCGACGCACCAGGCAAGCGCGACCCAGATGTCGCTGCCCACCGGTTGACCGGACAGCAAGGCGCGGATGGATTCAACGATGGAGGTCACCGGCTGGTTTTCCGCAAAGACGCGAACGGCGGTTGGCATCGAATCGGTTGGCACAAAGGCGGAGCTGATAAACGGCAGGAAGATCAGCGGGTAGGAGAAGGCGCTCGCGCCATCCACCGTCTTGGCGGTGAGACCGGCTATTGCGGCGACCCATGTTAACGCTAGTGTAAAGAGCGCGAGGATACCGGCGACGGCAAGCCATGGCAGCACGCCCGCCGAGGAACGAAAGCCCATGATAAGCGCGACGAGAATAATGACGACCACCGATATGGCGTTCGATACAAGCGAAGTCAGCACATGCCCCCACAGCAAGGCGGAGCGTGATATCGGCATCGTGTGAAACCGCTCGAATATACCCCTTTGTACATCAGTGAACAACCGGAAAGCCGTATAGGATATGCCGCTGGCAATCGCCATAAGAAGGATGCCGGGCAGCAAGTAATTCACATAATTATCCGTGCCGGACTGAATGGCACCTCCGAATACATAGACGAACAGCAGCATCATGGCGATGGGCGTAATGGTAACCGTGATGATCGTATCCATGCTGCGGACAATATGACGCATGGAACGTCCCAGCATGACGCTAATATCGGTGAAAAAATGATTCTTTGTCGTCTCCATTTATTTCTCCTCCTTCTTGCCAACGATGGCGAGGAAGATTTCCTCTAACGTTGGTTGCTTCTCCACATACTCGACCTTTCCGGTAGGAAACATCTTCTTCAGCTCCGTTAGCGTTCCGCTGGCGATAATCCGGCCTTCATGCAGGATCGCAATCCGGTCGGCAAGCTGCTCCGCCTCCTCCAAATACTGCGTGGTAAGCAGCACGGTCGTCCCGCCGTCCGACAGCTCCTTGACAATCTTCCATACCTCGATCCGAGCCTCGGGATCAAGGCCGGTGGTTGGTTCATCCAGGAAAATAATCTGCGGTTTTCCCACGAGGCTCAGCGCGATGTCCAGCCTGCGGCGCATGCCGCCCGAATAAGTAGACACCTTGCGGTCGGCGGCGTCCGTCAGGTCGAAACGTTTTAACATGTCCTCCGCAACCTGGCGCGGGTTTTTGAGATATCTCAGCTTGGCAATCATGATCAGATTTTCGCGGCCGGTCAAAATTTCGTCCACCGCGGCAAACTGCCCGGTCAGGCTGATCGTCTGGCGCACTTGAGCGGGCTTCGTTGCGACATCATATCCGTTGATGGCGGCGGTTCCGCCATCCGGCTGGAGCAGCGTGGTAAGGATTTTGACAACCGTTGTTTTCCCTGCCCCGTTAGAGCCGAGAAGAGCGAATATACTGCCCTTTTCCACCTCGAAATCGACGCCCTTCAGCACCTGGAGCTGCTTGTAGGATTTTTGCAGACCTCTTACTTGAATGGACTTGGCTTGCGCGGTTTGCATGGCCTTCTCCCCCTTTAATTAAATAACCGTTACTTTCGACAAATCGACTTCCATGCCCTTGAGCTGCGCGAAGGTCAGTTTATCCATGGTGGCGCCGTCAAAGCAGATTGTTTTGAGCATCCGGTAGTACTTCTTCGTTAACGTAAATCCAGGCTGGAACGAAACATTTTTAAGCGTAGCGCCTTTGAACGAAGCTTCGGTTAAGGCCGATTTGTCAAACTTGACGCCGATAAACGTCTGTCCGTCGAAGGATTGCCCGCTTAGGTCGGCATATCTGAAATCTACTCCGTCAAATAAACAACCTTCAAATGTTGTTTTTCTAAGATCGGTCATGGATAACGTCACATCGGTCAGCCTTGCTCCCGTGAATGTGGCTCCGTCAAGCCCCGACTTGCTGAAATCCGTTCGGACAAGAATCGATTTATTAAAGCTGGCGTTCTTCAGGTCAAGCGTGGACAGGATGCAATCCGTCAGATTCGCGCCGTCGAAGTTCGCTTCGCGTACGTCGCTAGCCTTAAACGTACTGCCGGTCAGATCCGCGCCCGAAAAGTCGGAGCCGTGCAGCGCGCTGCCTTTAAACTGTCCTTTATGAGCGGTCACGCCTGCAAAATCGCTCTTCGCCAGATTGCTTGCGTTAAAGTTCGTCACGACCTGGCGTTCCAGCGAGCGGGAGAGGTTCGCAACCTCCAGGATCGTTTGCTCGATGTCGCCGATGCTCGCAATCGTCATCTTAAATGCAGTTTCATCGTCCTTGCCTTCCGCTTTGAGTTCACGGAACCGCTCCTGCAGATCGGTGTGCAGATCGGCCTTTAATTCGGTAACGCTTTTTACTCCGTCGTATGGCGTGAATACACCGTTCAAATAATTGGTCACTTTCTGATTCATAACTCATCTCTCCTTATAGTAGGTTTTCAAGCACGCGTTTGGCGTACTCCCAGTTGCTTTTATTGCGGGTATAAGCCGTCTTGCCCTTATCCGTAATTCGAAAATATTTACGCCGTCCGCCTTGCGATTCATCGCCCCAGAACCATTCGATATCGCCGTCCGCCTCAAGCCGCCGGACGCTGGAGTACATTGTCGCTTCCTTTAATTCATACTCGCCGCCCGAGCGATCGGCAATCAGTTTGACGATCTCGTAACCGTAGCGGTCAGCCTCGGCTAACAGCCGTAAGATCATCGTATCGGTATGTCCTCGCAGCAGGTCGGATGTGATCTTGTTCTCGCTCATATCATCACCTCGTATTTGTATAATACGACATACTACTGTGACTGTCAAGGTAGTATTTCTAATTAATTACTTTGCCTAGAAATGAAGTCTCTTTCCTCAATGATGAAAATAAAAAAAGCCGCGTAATACGCGGCTTCGTTGTAGATATGTTCTTGTAACGTTAGCGTTATAAAGCTTTCTCAATTGCCGCATCTCCGCCACCGTCCAGGTATTTAGCGAAGGAAATAATGTCCCTCTTCCAGATCCGGAATTAGACCGATATGCGTCGGCTCCCAGCCCAAGCGTTTCCGGGTCAGCTCGCTTGATGTTGGATTGTCGGCTGCGGCTGCGAAGGTGAGCCAGCTGAAATGGCTGTCCGCCTCTTCGCGGGAAATACTGACCACCGGCAGGTTCAGGTGACGGCCGATAACGCCTGCAATATCTCGGAAGAGCACGCCCTCGTCGCCAACCCCGTGCAGTCTTGCCCCTGCCGGCGCGGCTTCTATGGCTAACCGGTACAGGCTGGCCGCGTCAAGACGATGCACGGCTGACCAACGATTGAGTCCCTCACCGATATACGCGGAAGCACCCTTGGCACGGGCAATGTCGATAAGAGTCTTGACGAAGCCATGATCGCCAAGACCGTGCACCGACGGCGCTAGACGAACGACCGATGCCCGCACTCCTTGGTTAACCAGCTTCATTGCTGCTTCCTCGGAGCGCCGTGGCGTAGCCGGAGTTGGAGCGTCCTCTTCCGTGCCGAGTCGTCCAGACGGCAGCATCAGCGTACCGGATGTGCCCACGAAAGGTTTACCCGAGCCTTCCAATGCTGAGCCCATGGCCTCGATGGCCATCCTATCGGTCTCGGCGGCTGCCGCAAAGTTCGAGAAATCGTGATTAAAGGCGAGGTGAATAACGCCGTCCGCCGCGCTGGCGCCTTCACGCAGGCTGTCGAGATCATCCAGGGACCCCCGATGCACGTCCGCCCCCTTTGCCTCCAAATCTTCAGCAGCCTTGTCCGTGCGCGCAAGCCCAACCACCTCATGTCCCGCGGCGAGAAGCTCTTGAACAACCGCCGAACCTACAAACCCGGTAGCCCCGGTAACAAAAATACGCATATTAAATTCCTTCCAGAATGATAGAAATGACCTTTCAATTGAGAGAATAAAGTATAGAGCGCGCTCGATAGCAACCCTTTTCCTATCAATGTTATAATTAATGAATGGAAAAGTATTATTCGAGCAAACAAGTGTCCGAAAAGACCGGACTAAGCATTCACACCTTGCGATATTATGAGCAGGTAGGTTTAATTGACGGCATTGCGCGGGACGACAATGGATACCGTCAATACTCGGAGTCGGATATTGTCTGGTTCCAGGTTCTGAATTACTTCCGGACAATCGGGATGACCATCCGGGAGATGCAGGAATATACCGCCTTCAACCGAAGCGGAGTCCCAACTGTAACAGCCCGGCTAGAATTCATGGAAAGCTACCGGAGGAAAGTGGTCGATCAAATAGCGGAGCTTGAAAAGTCGCTGGACAGAATTGACGATAAAATTAATTTCTTCAAGAATCTGGAGAGCTCGGATAATCTGCAAAAGGAAGGTTAACAAAAAAGGAGCTGTCTCAAAAGCCTGTGGCTAGTGAGACAGCTCCTTTTTACTATATCCAACTACCCTTTGATGACATAAAGCCTGCTTGATTCCTCGAAGATCTCTCCCGGCGCCAGGCTCAGGAAACCGATCTCTTCCGCCGGCAAATCCACGTTAGGAGCGTTCACCAGATTAATCTGCGGCTCCGGACAGAAGAAGCCTTCCGCCGCGTTGTTGTTCCAGATCATCCACTGCTTGTAGGAGGTTCCCACATCATAGACAAGCTTGATATTCGCCTTGGTATCCGTAAGCTCCATCCGGTTGCGCCCGTTCTGCGCGCGGGACGTATAATGGTTGTCCATCGCTTCGAAGAACGGATACACGCCGCTGCCTTGCATCAGAAGCTCTTCTTCCTTCAGCGGCTGATACTGCTTGGTTGGCAGCATCCGCTCATTCAGCTCCCAGCGCTCGCCGATCGTCATTTGGATACGGTAATCCTTGGCTTGTCCACCCGGCACAAACGGCGCATTCACCGACGTGTGGAAGGCAAGCAGGCATGGCAGATCGGCATTCCCGTCATTGCGTACCGTAACCTGTTGAAGAAGTCCGTTCTCGCTTAACGAGTAGCGAAGCCGGATGGTATAGTTGAACGGGAAGCTAGCGTAGGACGGATGATTCTCATCCACCTGAACGGATACAACCACATAACTTTCCGTCTTTGTTGTGCCGAAGTCTTCTACCTGCCACGGGGTTTGATAAAGAAAACCGTGTAGGTGATTGCCCGTTGCCGGCTCATTTACGGGGAACTGATGCGTCTTGCCGTCCCACGGGAATTTGCCGTCTTCATAACGGTTCGGAGGGAAGAGGACCGGAATGCCGTGAATCATCGGTCTAGCCTTAAAGCTCTCCATCTCTTCTTGCGTTGGCTCGTGCAGGAATTGGTATTCCTGTTCAACATCCCGGAAAGCAATCAGATTGCCGCCAATCTCGGGAAGCAGGGCCGCTTCGTATTGCCCATATCTCAGCCATACCGCACGTTCGCCGTAAAATAATCCTTCATTCGCTTGATTCATCGTCATTCTCAAACTCCTTTGTTGTATGATCCAAAAGATAAATCAGGTTCTTGCGGACTTCCGTTCCCCGATCAGCGGGAATTCCCCGATCCGAAGCTTTGCTCCGCCATATGGCACAAGCTCAAGCTCCGCCACCGGCTGATCGTCGGTATCCGGCGCGAGCGGCGGGGTTCCCGCGTTATTGCCTTCCATCCGCCAATCCGGCACCAGCTTGCCCTGCGCCTCAAGCTTGACAGGGGAATCCAAAGCCAGGAATGGCTGATACGGCAAGTCCCCTTCGGCCACGACGGCCTTAAAGGCCGTGTCCGCAAGCAAGCCGTATTTCCAAGGCGAAGCCGGATACAGCTCATAATCATTAAACTTCTCGCGCTTCCGCAATAGCTGCCAGTTCTCTTCTACAGGAAGGGCGTAGACAAGAGGCCCGCGCTCGACGCTAACGGCAAACAGATTGCGCGATACCGTTCTCGCCTCCATCGGAAGCGCCAGCTCAATACAATCTCCCGACTGCCATTCGCGGTCAATTGTAGCATATCCCTGCTTAATCGCAACCGAAATTTCCGTTCCGTTCACCTTGATGACCGGGGAGCCGCACCACTGCGGAATACGCAGCCGCGCGGCGAAGCTCGCCGGACGATCCAGGCGGATATCGATCTTAACCCGCTCCCGGAAAGGATATTCTCCGAATACGCGAAGCTCGGCCTCCACGCCTCCGGCAACGGTTGTTCTGACGAGGCATGGAGCATACGACACTGCCGCCAGCCCGCCTTCGTTATCCTTCATCCATAAATGCGAGACAAACTTCGGCCAGCCTTGATGCATATTGGCCGTGCAGCAGCCAAAATTCGGCTCCAAGCCAAACACATTGGCATAAGGACCGTTGCTCCAGGCGCGCGGCGCTACATTGCAAATAATCTGATTCACCTGCTGATCGTATTGATGGGACGTCCAATCCGCCGAGATAGCGGCAGGCAAAGCGTTAAAGGCTACCTTTTCCAGAACATCGCCAAATTTGCCGTCTCCGAAGATCCGCGTCAGCTGCTCAAGCGTGAACATATATTCAACCACGGCACATAATTCAACGCCTTGGCTCGGATGCGTTCCGGACAGCCATTCATCGCCGGAGAACATGCCATGAGCCTGTCCATGGTAAGTCATCAGGCTTTCTATTCCGCGATACACCGCATCCTGCTCGCGGCTGTCTTCCGTCAATTCGTAAATAACGCCGGGAGTTTTGAGCCCCATGGCCACATTCACCACATGCGTTCTCCAATCCCATTGCTCCACCTTCCGCCAGAACGGAAAGTCGTGAAAAATATCGGTCCAATCCGTTGTCTGCTCCTTTACAATAGCGGCAAGCTTCAGCAGCTCTTCCTTCTTCGTCCGCTTGTACAGCCAGACCAGACAGAGAAGCAGCTCCGCCCCGCGGGCTTTGGCCCATCCGCGCAAAGGCTGCTGCTCGATCTGCGAGGACACATAATCCGCGAATCGCGTAAGAAAAGGAATAACGCGGGCATCGCCGGTTGCTTCTTCATACTGCGTCAGCACCTTGAGCATGATCATGTAATGCCACCAGTCCTGCTCCTTGTCCACGTCGTTATTTACCGTCTGAATCTTGGCCGGACCAAACATGCCGCTCTCCTGCTGGCTGTTCAGCGCCCATTCCACCCAGCGGTTCGCTTTCGCGATCAGCTTCTCGTCGTTCAATATATAAGCAAGCGGCAGCAAGCCGTCCAAATAATACGGACCGCGCTCCCAGCTTTCGCCTTTTCCGCCAATCCAACCGTTATCCGGACCTACATCCGCCCAATGCTCCTCCAGATGTCCGCTTAATCCGTCTGCCTGAATCCGAAGCTGATTGTACAGCCACCCTTCCGCATGAATGCTGCCAAGCGGCAACGCCTCAAAAACACTCTTCACGTTAAGTCCTCCTCCTGTTCAACTGCTTCGAATATACCATTAGATCCGCCTGCCGCTGGATAGACAATCGCAACTACTAATTGTCGGATTACAACCTAATCGGATAATTAACGCATTTACGAATGAGCCGTATTTACTTATACTGGTATCATCATTTAGCAACCCGAGGAGAATAACAATGTTTCATTTTGAATGTCCGCCTATGCCTCACTTCGTTCAGATCGGCCAGGATACGTACAGCATCGGCAGGAAGCATCCCGACCGCAGCAGCATCGGCGTATTTGACCTCCTGTTTGTGACCGGCGGCTGCCTTTATCTCGCGGAAGGGGAGCATGAGCTGACACTGCCGGCCGGACATTTCGGCATCCTGCGTCCCGATCTCGAGCATCGCAGCGTCCACCCTTGCAGGGAGGAAACGCATTTCTATTGGCTGCATTTCCAGACGACGGGGCTATGGCATCCCGAGCCCTATGACAAAGAGCCCTTGCCGCCTGAGCAAGAGCCTCTTTATCCGCCTATCGAATACTTCTCCTTCTATTTGCCGAGAACAGGCTCCGTGCAAAGCCTCGGGGTTACGGCAGAGCAGTTTGAGGAGCTTCTTGCGCTCTACGAGAACCCTTCGGGCAATTCCCGCTGGCGGGAGCAGCAGCTGTTCCATGCCCTTCTCTCCCGCCTTCAGGAGGATAGCAAGGAAGATACGGCTCAGAGCGCCCATCTTCAGCTGGCGGAGGAAGCCGCCCTCTATCTGCGCAAGCATTACCGCGACCCGCTGAGCTATAAGCGAATGGCGGATGAGCTGCATTTTCACCCGAACTATATCGCCTTATGCATGAAAAGAACGTTTGGCTGCACGCCGCTCGATTATGTGACTCAATACCGGATCGAACAAGCGAAGCGGCTTCTCATCCATACGAATGAACCCGTTGGGACTATCGGCGAAGAGACGGGCTTTGGTTCCTTCCCGTACTTCGTCCGCTGCTTCCACAAGCGTACCGGCAAGACGCCAAAGCAATTCCGGCTGTTATACCGCCAAAATAAAGCCTCTACCTAGGCGCAAGGAACCCGGTTCTCTCCAGCTCCGCCATCGCTTCAAGCAGCATCACTCCGCTAAGCTGGCCGCTGAGCTGAACCTCGGCTTCCGGCTCTCCTTCCCAGGATAAGCTGAACAATCCGGAATCCGAACGGCCCCGCGCCCACAAGGAGCTCGCGTTATGCCGGATCAGATTCACCCATGGCAGCGCCAAATCGGGCTGAATATGGATGAGGTTAACGAGATAACGGATCAGAATGCCTTTGAATAGACCGCAATCGTCATTCCCCTCGCGCGGCAGCATGCCGGTCTCCCGGTCTACCAGTTCCGAGACGGTTGCCGCCGCGGTTCTTTGCGCATCAACAAGATAGCTTTCCTCTCCCGTACAGTTGTACAGCTCAATGCCGGCGCCAATAAAGACGCCTTGGCAATACGTATACTTCCAGTCGTAATCGATTTGGCCGTCGCCAAGCCGGTTCATGCCGTCCCAGACAAAGCCGGTTGCCGGATCAACAAGCCGTTCCTTATTAAATTGATAGATCCGCTGCGCCCATTCCAAGTCTTCCTCCCGGCGATCCATCTGATAGATTCGCGCAGCCAGGATTGAAGCAGGTGCATTGGCAGGCGTGTTCTTATAATCGAGCTGATCCTTCTTCCAGGCCATGCCGCCGCCCATATGATCGTTCCAGGCCGTCTTGATATCTTCCCACAGTTCAAGCGCGCCTTCCTTATAGAACGACTTCCCGGTCGTATGATAAGCACGCAGCAGCGCCAAGGCCATCCATTCCATATCGTCATAGTAATTATGGAGCAGCGTATCGCCATTCCACTTCTTCGCGCCGCGGAAAGCCCGCTCCAGCAGCACTTCATCCTCGCTTGCTTCCGTGCGTTGAAGGGCATCAACCATTACATCCACAACATGCGCGTGCCACCAATAAATCCAATGATCATTACAAGTACCGTTGCATGGTACAACTTGATCCATAACGCTTCGTTCTTCATTCCAGAACAAACGCTTGAAATCTTGCTGCGCGATCGCCGCGCGTTCTGCCCATATTGCTTGTGCTGCCATTACGACTGTACCTCCTCTGTCTGCGCCGTGCTGGTCTGGCCGTTCTTCTCCAATACAGCCAGCTGCTCAAGCAGCATGATGCCGCTAAGCTGCGTGCTGAGCGTCACGCGCTCCTCCGGCTGAATTCCCCAAGAGGTGCTGAATACTTTGCGCGCCGCATCACTGCCTTGCGCCCAAAGCGTCTCGCCTTGCCGCTCCAGCAGCGCCGACAGCTCTGCCCGCTCCGCCGACACGGAAGCAAGCTCGCCAAGATAACGGACCAGAATACCCTTGAACAATCCGCCATCTCCGTTGCCTTCATCCGGCCATAGACCGTCACGCAGCAGTTCGTCGCCGGCTGCCTTCGCCGTACGTTCGGCATCCTTCAGATAACCGACGTCGCCCGTAATCCGGAACAATTCTACGCCGGCGCCAATAAAGACGCCTTGGCAATACGTAAACTTCCAGTCCTTGTCGATCGATCCGTCACCCGTGCGGTTCATCCCGTCCCAGACAAAGCCGGTCGCCGGATCAACAAGCTTTTCCTTCAGCCAGTTGTAAATGTTATGCGCCCAAGCCAAATCCTCTTCCCTGCCAAAAGCCTGGTACAGACGTGCCGCCAAGATAACGGCAGGCGCGTTAGCAGGAGTGTTTTTATAATCCAGCTGCGACTTCTGCCACGCAATTCCTCCGCCGACATGCTCGTTCCAGCCGGTTTGGATGTCCTCCCACAGGAGAAGGGCAGCTGCCTTATACTTCTCGGCACCCGTTGCCTGATAAGCCCTCAGCCAAGCAATGGCCATCCATTCCATGTCGTCGTACAATTCATTCGGCCAAACGCCTTCGTTGCGCTGCAGAATACCTTCGTAGAAAGCATCCAGCCGATTGCGGTATGCCGCGCTGCCCGTCCGGTTGAGTCCGTCCGCCAGCGCATCCACCGCATGCGCCATCCACCAGTAATGAAAAATCGTATTACAAGCACCGTCCGGGCAAGGGATCTCAATGTCATACATGTTAATCGTAGGATTCCAATATAATTGCTCTAATGCCTGCTGAGCCTCTTCCGCCCGTGCTGCCCACACCATAGTTTCCACTCTCCCGTATTCTCTGCCTAATGTAATCGTCCGTTTTTCTCTAGGACGGCCATCTGCTCAAGAAGCATCACTGCGCTTAGCTCCGTGCTTAACTGCACAATCTGATCCGGCGTTTCCGCCCATGAATTACTGAATAACGCTTTGTCTTCCGCTTTGCCGTATTGCCACAAGCTGTTGGCGTTTGTCTCGAGCATGCCGATCAATTCTTGGGTTTCCGGCCCCTTCGGATCAGCCGCGATCAGCTCTCCAGCATAGCGGACTAATACACCCTTGAATAAGCCGCCATCCCCGTCGCCCTCCGAAGGAAGCATGCCGGTTGCCGGAGACAGGAACATCTCCTTCAGATTAGCTGTCGTGAGGCGCGCATCGTCCAGATAAGTCTTGTCTTCTGTTGCGCGGTACAGCTCAACGCCTGCTCCTATGTACACGCCTTGGCCGTAAGTGAACTTCCAATCCTTATCGATATTGCCGTCACCGGTCCGGTTAACGCCATCCCATACAAGCCCGGTCTCCGGATCAACAAGCGTCTTCTTTTGCCAGTCGTAAATCCTCTTTGCCCATGCAAGATCTTCTTCGTTCCGAAACTGCCCATACAACCGTGCGGCCAAAATAACGGCTGGCGCATTCGCCGGCGTATTCTTGTAATCGAGCTGCTCCTTGCGCCATGCGATGCCGCCGCCCGTCTCATCGTTCCAGCCGCCCTTGATCTCTTCCCATAGCTCAAGCGTTGCCTGCTTATACCGCTCGTCCTTGGTCGCATCATAGGCTCTAAGCCAGGCAAGAGCCATCCATTCCATATCATCGTAATAATCGTTAATCATCACGCCGGCATTGCGGTCAAGCAATCCCTGATACAGCTTGTCAATTAGACCGCTATACCGTTCATCGCCTGTACGCTCGTATCCATCGACGAGCACGTCTACCGCGTGAGCCAGCCACCAGTAGTTGAATGGATCGGTGCAAAGCTGCGCAATGCACGGCGCGGCATTGCTGAATAGTCCGCGTTTCTCGTCCCAGAACGAACCAGCCAGCTCCAGCTGCGCAGCCTCCGCCCGTTCCTGCCACAAAGTGGAGGAAGCGGACGGTTCGCTCGCACGCGCCAGCTGCCAGATGACGGCCGCCGCCACAATAAGCAGCGCGGCCAAGCCGGCTATTAGCTTCTTTTGCTTCAATTCGATTCCCCCGCTTACCCTTTTGTCCCCGTAAACGCAATGCCTTGCACGAAATACTTCTGAAGCAGGAGGAACAAGACGAGGATCGGCAGAATGGCAATCAGCGCCCCCGCCATCATTGGACCAAAGTCGGTCTGATGGTTAAACGAGAAAGCCTGCAGCCCCATCTGTATGGTCGCTTTAGCCGGATCGTTCAATATGATCATCGGCCACAGGAAGTTATTCCAGCCTCCTTGGAAGGTGAAGATCGAGAGCGTCGCAAGCGCCGGCTTCGTGAGCGGCAGATAGATGTTCCAGAAGATGCGGAACTCGCCCGCTCCCTCGATCCGCGCCATCTCCATCATGTCGGAAGGCAGCGTCAGGAAGAACTGCCGCATGAAGAATACCGCAAACGATCCGGAAGCCCCCGGCAGAATAATCCCCCAGAAGGAGTTCAGGAAGCCGTTGCCTCCGCCTCCAAGAATGTCATTGCCGCCAATCAGCGGGAAATGCTTCAGGACGTAGAAGCTCGGAATCATCGTTACGATGCCCGGGATCATCATGGCTGCCAGCAGGACCCGGAACAACGGCTTGCTCATCTTGAAGTTCAGCTTCGCAAAGGCGTAGCCGCTGATGGATCCAAAGAACAGGTTGCACAGCACGCCAGCCGTTGCGAGAATAAACGAGTTGGCGAAATACCCGGCAAACGGTACCGTTGTAAACGCGGCTTTGTAATGCTCCAAAGTAAGTGTTGACGGAATCCACTTGATGGGCACCGCGAAGATTTCATTGCTTGGTTTAAACGAAGTAATCAAACTCCAGAAAAACGGCAAAAACATTGCTACCGCTATAGCCCCCGCGACCAGATAGAAAAGGACGGTCGTTAGTACCTTTTTAAAGGCATAAGAAGGCGGCTTAGGAGCACGTACTGTTACTGCTTTGACAAATGGTTGTGCCATGACCGTTCTTCCTCCTAAAATGAATAATCACACAGATAGCCAAGAGAAGGCTATTTGTGATTTTTCATACTTCGTAAGCATCAACTTAATGAATAATCACACAGATAGCCAAGATAAAGCTATTTGTGATTTTTCATACTTCGTAAGCATCAACTTAATGAATAATCACACAGATAGCCAAGATAAGGCTATTTGTGATTTTTCATACTTCGTAAGCATTCGTTTTATACGATTGGTTCTTCGGATTTATTAATGCGCATGTTAATGAAAGAAAAGATTAAAATAGCCACTGCGAGCACAAAAGCTTGCGCGGAAGCGTAGCCCATCTTGAGCTGGTTGAAGCCTTGATTATAAATAAGGTATACCGGCGTCTTGGTCACGTTGCCCGGACCGCCTTGCGTCAGAACAAAGGCCTGGTCGAACATTTGAAGCGCCCCGATAATTGCCATCGTACTCACAAGGAAGGTTGTTGGACGAAGCTGCGGCCATGTAATGTAACGGAACCGGTCAAAAGCGGTAGCGCCGTCGAGCTTGGCAGATTCGTACAAATAGTCCGGCACGCCCTGCAGGCCTGCGATATAGATAACCATGTTGGAGCCAACCGACTGCCATAACGTCACCATAATAATGGAGAACATGGCCGTCTCGGTCTGGGCGAGCCAGGCGGGTCCGGTGATGCCGATATAGCTGAGCAGGTTATTTACAAGACCAAATTCCGGATGGAGCAGCCAGATCCATACGGTTGCCGCCGCAACGGCAGAGGTCAGAGTAGGCAGATAATTCATCGTACGGAACAGCTTCACGCCAAACCGTTTGAAGTTCAGCAGCATCGCAAGCAATAAGGAAATGATGATGTTAAGCGGTACAAAGACGACCGCGTAGAAAAATACGTTCTTGAAAGTCGTCCAATACAAATCATCTTCAAGCATCTTTTTGTAGTTATCGAATTTCACGAACTCCATCCGGCTCACCACGTCATAATTCGTAAAGCTTAAATAGAGCGCCATGACAACCGGAATGATGGTAAAAGCGATAAACAGCAGCATCGTTGGCGTAATAAACAGATAGGCCATCCGGGCTTGATGTTGGTTCAGCTTGCCCATTGAAGACATCGGCACTACTCCTTTCATAGGTGGCTCTCCCGCCGGCTGTATGAATGGATAAAGGGAGGTCTCCCTCCCTTTATCCTTCCTTATAGCCATGCAGGTCGGCCTTTATTTCACGTCTTCGTTGTCCGCGAGCTGCTGGTCTCCCCGCTGCTGCGCTTTCTTAAGGGTTTCCTCCGCATTCTGCTTCTTCTGCTGGTACAGCTCCAGATTCGGAATAAGCGCTTCGGTCTCCATTACGGAATAGCCCGGGTGGGACGGACGAACTTTTGCAAATTCAAGCGTTTCGAGGAATGGCTTGAAGAACGGATCATCCTGGAAGAACGGATCGTCAAGCGCCGGTTTGTAGCCAGGAATGTTCAGGCTCGTTTTCGCCCACAGCAGAGCGTTGTCCTTATTAGCCGTCCACCATTTGATGAACTCCCATGCCTCTGCCTGATGCTTCGAAGCTTCGGGAATAACCAGGCCAAAGCCGCCCATCACGCCGCCTTTGTCGCCGTTAGGTCCTGTCGGAGGCGGCACAACCCCAAAGTCCAGATCCTTGCCGTATTTCTTATAAGTGCTGAGCATCCATGGACCGTTATAAGTCATGGCAACCTTGCCCGTCGCGAACGCATCCGTGCCTTCGCCAAGACCTTGCTCAAAGCCGACTTTATACACTTTGTCCTGATTCATCATGCGGTCCCAGAAATTAAGCACCGCCAGACCTTTTTCATTGTTGAAGTTTGTTTTGCCGTCTTCGGTCAGCATTTGACCGCCTGCTTGCTGAAGATACATATTAAAGAGGCCGTTATCGCCAAGGGAGAAGCCCGCCACTTCGAGCTTGCTGCCATTCCACTTGGTTGTCTTAATCGCTACCTGCTCGAGCTCATCCCAAGTCGCAGGAGGCGTCGTTACGCCCGCATCGCTCAGCAGCTTTTTGTTATAGAACAAAGCGCGTGCATCAACGGTCAATGGAAGGCCGTACAGCTTGTCGTTATTGGACAATTCCTTCAGCGCTTCGCCATAGAACTCATCTTTGTTCAAACCGTCTTGCGTCATGAGATCATCGATTGGATGAAGGACGTTTTTCGGCGCGTACAGCGGTGTACGCCATCTGTCCCAGAGCAGAACGTCCGGTGCGCCGCCGGATGTAGCAGCCGTCAGGAACTTCGTAATCAAGTCCTGCTGCAGCATGTATTTCACGCGAATTTTATCCTGCGATTTGTTGAAGGCATCAACCATTGTCTGGAATTGCTTCTGGCCGTCGCCTGCCCAATCCCCCCAGAACGTAATCTCTACAGCCTTTCCGCCATCCGCATTTCCGGAAGTGTTACCCGCTTGCTCATTTGTTCCGCTGTTTGCATTCGTATTGCTGTTGCCGTTGCTGCTTGTCGTTGTTTTTGCGCAGCCGGCTGCTGTTGCCACAACCGTAACCAAGGCGATCATCGTGATCCATTTTTTCACTTTTCATGCCTCCCTTTTTTAGTTACCCTATCTATTTCAAAAGAAAGCTGCCTTTATTGGCAGGTCTCCTTATGAAATCGCTGTCATTTCGTCTGTACTCGAATTCCGCAGTAATCAAGCAGCAGCTCGCTGAACATCATGTTTGCCCAGGAGAACCAGGGGCGGCTGAACTGATAAGGATCATCCGCATGGAACCCTTCATGCATGAAGTTGGTACCGGCCGTTGTTGCTTCCATAAGATGGAGCAGCCGCTCTTTCTCCGCACGGTCTTCCGTCGTTAAGCCCTGCATCGCCAGCGCGATATGCCAGATGTATTGATGTGGCGTATGAGGACTGCCGATTCCGGATGCTGCTTTACCTTCAAAGTAATAAGGGTTGCTGCTGCTTAAGACAAAGCTCCGCGTATTGCGGTAGATCGGATCCTCCTGCGAGGTGTAGCCGAGATAAGGGATAGACAGCAGACTTGGCACATTCGCGTCATCCATAAAATTGTAATTGCCGAGTCCGTCCGTTTCATATGCGTAAATTTTTCCAAATTGCGGATGCTCGGTAATGCCGTATGTTTGAATGCCCTGATCAATTTCCCCGCCAAGCTTACCTGCGCGGGCTGCAAGCTCGCGATCGCCAAGGACTTCCTCCGCGATTTCCTTCAGGTATCTCAAAGCGACAACCGCAAACATATTGGCCGGCACAAGATAACCGTATGTACAAGCATCGTCGCTTGGGCGGAAGCCGCTCCATGTCATGCCCGTATAGCCGGTCTCCGTGCCTTTCCCCTCGCGCAGGAGCGTATCCGTCGGTGCGCAGTTAAAGCGCTGGAAGCTGTACGGCGAACTTGTCTCATGGTTTTGTTCCGTTGTCCATAAGTTCAGGATCGCATCTGACGCTTGCTTGAACGTCTCGTCGAACTGCGAGGTCCTGCCGGTATTTTTCCATAGCAGATAACTGAGCTGCAGCGGGTAGCAAAGCGAATCAATCTCGTATTTGCGCTCCCAGATGGAAGGACCCGTATCGGTCAGATCATCCTGATGGCCTTTGCCGCTTGGCCCGTTATTGAATGCATTCGCATAAGGGTCAATCAGAACCGAAGCCATTTGTCTCCGAACCAATCCTTCGATCAGATCCGCGAGCTCGGCATCCTCGGAAGCCAACACCAGAAACGGTCGAAGCTGAGCCGCCGAATCGCGAAGCCACATAGCTGGTATATCACCTGTTATAACAAATGTTGTTCCGTCAGGCATCCGCTGAATGGTCGTCTGCAGCGTATTCAGGATTGCTTTCTCGAATATGGCCGCCCAATTCGGATGATCCTGCAGTTTTTCCTTCATTCGGTCTAATAACCGCGTTAAGGATACGGGGATTTCTGTCGATTGCGTCATGCGTTTGTGCCTCCTTGTTCCCTTAAACCACTTTTTATAAAACGCTTTCATTTAATATTGCTATTATATTGGCATGTATATGGTATGTCAATATGTTTTTTATATATTGTTTATACCAATCTATCATACTATTTGATCAGGACTTATGGCATACAAAAAAAGCCCCCAGTCGGAGGCTTTTATCTGAATGACCTTAGTTTCTGTTTTCAATCGGTACATTAACGGGTATCTTGAAATACCAGATATACAATACACATAGCACAAGCATGATCCCGTAAGCAGCCAACGGCTTCTTATGGAAGAGCCACAATAGCGGGAACATGGTGCAATCAAAAAAGATCGACCAGTAAAGGCTCCATCCATATTGATAGATGATGCGATCGGTCAGCATAAAGAACCATTCGACCGCCACATAAACCCCGATGTACCTCAAGTAGTGAACGATAATCTTGTTTGTTTGCACAGGATAATTCGAGATGAACATTAACGCTGTTGCGGGAAAAATAACAAAGGTATACACCAATTCCGTCATGCTGTGGTTAGGTAAAAAGTCCGGCTTCAGCTTCCAGAGAAAATGGCCGGCGGTTAGAAAATTATACAGCAGGTTGCCAATGACAATAAACATCATGGTGGGATGATACCTCTGCCAATGTCTCCAATCCCCATATCTCCATGCTGCTAACAGCGTAATGACACCAAGAATCAAATGCATAGAACTGCCCCTCGTGAGTGATGCCAAATTGTAATGTTTCTGACCTTACCAAATATTGTGCTCTAACCTTTTTTTGGTTATTCGGACCATGCGAGCCTAAAACAAGACGCAAAAAAAGCCTCCTGGCAGGAGGCTTGAAGCAGCATTGCGATTATGAATGAGCCGGCCCCGTCGAATCGCTGATGACAAGCGAAGCGTCGAGCAGAATCTTATTGGGCACGGATTGTCCGCCGCGCAGCTTGAGCACGTTCTCGAAGGCGACGCGCCCCATCTCATGCTGGTTCTGGCTCAAATGAGTGAACGGGTAACGCCCGTTTGTCTCCGGGCAGTCAAAGCAGACAATGGAATAGTCATTCGGCACGGCCTTGCCCATCTGCTGCACCGCCTGATAGGCAATCTGCCCGATATTGTACTCGGTCGCGAACAAGGCTGTAATATGAGGATGATTGTTCAGATGATCGATAATCTTCTGAATATCCTCCTGCTTGTTCTCTTCCGTATTATGCTTGGGGAGGGTAGACGTAATATTCTCCATCCAGATTTCCCGGTCCACGACAATCCCCTTCTCTGCATGAGCTTGAATAAACCCTTCGATCCGCTCTTCAATCGCAGTCGTATCAACCGGCGGCGGCGTCAGAAAAGCGATGAATTTGTGTCCAAGCTCGAACAAATGATTGGTTCCGTCTTTGGCGGCGCCTACATTGTCCGTTGCGATCGAGCTAGCCGAGATTCCCTTCAAATGCCGGTCCACAAGCACAAACGGGAACTGGTTAATGACCAGCTTCAAGATTTCCGCGTTGAAATATTCGCCTTGTGCCGGGAAAATAATCAGTCCGTCCACGCCCAGCTCAAGCAATCCCTTAATTGCCTCCTCTTCGAGAGCCGGAATACCAAAAGTCCGGCGTAATACCAAATAACAGTTATGCTGTCGCGAAGCCTCCTCCATTCCATAGACCAGTCCGTTGCCGTAGCTGTCCGCAAAGTCGGTAATAACCAGACCAATCAGCAGCCTTCCGTCTTCTTTGCGCGTCCTCTGAGGAGCCGCTCCTGCGGCTAGAACCGACGACTTCGCCTGAGGAGCAGGCTGATCGGATACAAACGAGCCGCGCCCTGGCTGACGGATGATATAACCTTCGCTCGCAAGCAGCTCAAGTGCCTTCTTGCTCGTGATCCGGCTTACATTGTATTCATCGCCAAGCTCCTTCTCGGAAGGAACCCGGTCGCCAGGTTCGTATTTCTTCTCAAGAATGTCTTCGCGGAGTGCTTCAAAAATCCGTTCATACATCGGTTTCGATGATTCGTTCATCCTGTTTGTTCCTCCGTCTTCCAGCTGACAAGTGTCCCATATATATAACAATATATCATGGTATATTCCATTTGCCAAGATGGATTGACATATCAACTATAGAAATACGACATGAATTACACGCTCTTCACCATGTCCGGGCATTGACTGATCTGCTCATTAACAAAGAGAGGTCGTGCAGGATTAAACCCGCACAACCTCTCTTTGTTTTCCAGTGTGCTAAATCGGCATTTCCTTGCCCGTATAATCGACGAAGTTGAACTTGCCTTGCGGCACGATACGTCCCTCGGCAAGATCAAGAATACCTTTGGCGCTTTGACGCGGATTAGTAGGCGCATTCTCGCCTCCCATATCCGTCTTCATCCAGCCCGGATGAACGCTAAGCACCTGTATCCCCTGCTTCTTCACGGCAGACAACAGCTGCTGCGTGAACATATTGAGCGCCGTCTTCGAGATGCCATACGGATAATCGCCCGGATAAGCGTTACTGATACTGCCTGCTTCAGACGAAATATTAATAATGGCTCCGTTTGGTTCCGTAACAAGCGAAAGGAAATGCTTCACAACTCGCATGGGCCCAAACAGGTTAATGTCAAAGGACTTCAGAACTTCGTTCATATCCAGCTCTTCAATAGAAGTATTTCTTGCCTCCAGGATCGCTGCATTGTTAATGATGGCGCCAAGCGATCTGCCCTGCTGCTTCAGCGAAGCGGCGAGATCAGCTAGTCCCGCTTCATCGCTAACGTCAAGCTTAGCCAGCTCCAGCTGTGAGCCGTACTGCTCGGCAAGCGCCGCTAGCTTACCTTGTGTTGCAATGTCGCGGACACCTGCAATGACGCGATGTCCACGTTCAAGCGCTTCTGCCGCCATTTCGACGCCAAGCCCCCGGCTGGCGCCCGTAATAAGGATATTTGCCATGAAAATCCCTCCTTAATCTTCCAACGCTCTTAATATAACATATAGAAAAGCTATATTACTCTATCTCTTTCCATTCGATATAATTGGAAGGGATATCCACTGCTGTAATTGCGGAGATCAGTCTTAATAATCTATAACGTTCAAGAAGGGGACATCATTTTTTGGAAATATTAACGATTATATTTTCGCTTCTATTTTATGGCTATGCTTTTATGAATTACCGTTCCGATGCATTTATTTTTTACCTCACGATAGGGACCATTCTGTTCATTGTCTCTCTGTATTTCGCTATGACCGGAAAGAACAAGAGCAATTTCAGTTATGGCTGGCGGCCAATCATAGAGAAATATTAACGGGAGGCGCCTACTACCAGCATATCGAGATTACGCCCGTTACCCGCTTCGTTCAATATGATGCTCTCGTGTCATTTGGCGTCTTTCATTCCCATCGCCATAGCCGGTATTTCATTGAAGAGGTACATTTGACTCTGCTCCACAGAACGATTTTCTCCCTGATCACTTTGTTATTAGGATGGTGGAGCGTCCCGTTTGGCCCGATTCTTACAATCCCGATTCTCTGGCGCAATCTCAGAGGCGGGCATCGCAAAACCTATCAGGAATTAATGCAAGGCTAGCTGGCAGGAAACATTTTACCTTTAAAGGAGAGCATTTAAGGAATGGGTAACATTATCGGTGGCATTATCGGCATTATTATTGTTGTAGGTTTAATTATTCTTGCGTTTATGGCACCTTTCCTAATGGAAGGATGGAAGAAACGGCTTAAGAAAAGATGGGTTCCCGTCAAACACCGTATAACTCCTGAATCGCAGCAGGTCATTCAATCCATGGACTCTGGTGCTTATGAGGCACTTATTCAGCATATGAACCATTTCAATCGTAAGATGAGCATGTCAAAGGAGTGGATGACCTCCTCTTTTTTAAAAGAAGCGTATTTTCCTGAAACGCATACTTTTGACCCCTTGGTCTCGGTCGAGATGATGCTGCGCCACTTTGACAAAAGCTACCCCAGACGAGCAGGTATTCGTTACTTTGCGCTTGATAGCTCAGAACCTCTGAAGAACGGAAGCATTGCGGTTGGGATCACTCGTGTATACGAAGACAAGACTACCTCCAGGGTACGTTATATCTTAACTAAAAAGGATAGCCGCTGGTATCTCGATCATATCTCGAGACAATTCCACGGAATAATTGAGGAGATCACGAGAACCTCGCGGAATACAATCATGTATGAGCTGCTGCTTGAAGAAGGCGGCTCTCTCATGTACGAATCCCTAGCACCCGTTCCCGGAATTACCGCCGGAGACCGCGTACTTGCCGACGGGTACCTGATGACGGAGGAAACACTGGAAGGCTTGGTTTATTACAAGCTGCTTCAAATGGATAAGCTTATGGCAGCATAAACAGGGTTGGGCATATGCCCAACCCTGTTTTCCATGTAGGATGCTGCCGCTCCTTGCGTCGGAGCAGCCAAGGTCGTCCGCGATCGGGTGGCCGTGCTCGATAATCCAGATCCGTTTGAGCGCGCCGGTCTTCGTGCCAAGCAGCTTCTCGAACACCTTGGAAGCGTGCCCCGAGTGAAGAACGATCAGCCCCATGCCTTCCAGCACCCGGTCTCTTACCTTCTCCGCAACTGTCATCGCGCACTTCGTGATGGGCTAGATGTCCCCACCAGATGAGCACGTCCGTATTGTTCAGCACCTCATCGGTCAGACCATGCTCCTGCTCGGCGAGGTGAAACGGCTTCTCCGTTCCTGTGGCTTAAGCCTTGTCCCGGTAGATTTTGCGGTAAGCGGCTGGCGTCAGGCTCTCGAATTTCTTGAACGTCTTGATGAAATAGCCCGCGTCCGCGAATCCAAGCTCGTCGCCGATCTGAGCGACGGACAGCTCCGTGGTCTCAAGCAGCTCCTTGGCCCAGCCGATCTTCAGATGCGGTACAAAGACCGAGAAATTCTCCCCCGTCTCCTTCGTGAAGATCCGGCTGAAATAGCTTGGACTCACATGGCATATAGCAGCCATCTCCTTCAGATCCGCATTCTCGTGCTTATGGCGGTAAATATAATCAAAAGCCGGCTGCAGCAGGGAATTTCCCGCCTGGTACACGCTTGAAGACTTCTTCAGCTTCTTCCCGATCAGCGTGCTCGACAGTTCGCTTTGCAGCGCTTGGATATGCTCATACGACGAATCAATGGTTTGGATAGGGGCTGCCGCCGGATGCTCAAGCGACAAGCTGTCCCGGTACATCTGAAGCATATCGCTCTTGCGAATCGCTTCCTCGACAATATAATTGCACAGATGGTACAGCATGTCGGCGATCTTCTCGACTTCTTCGAAGGACAACACCGGCAGCGACTGGTATTCTTCCCGGAGCGCATGAAACTTTTTATCCGTCTCCACGTTTGGCGGCCTGGTTACAATCTGTTCAATCGGCACATCGGGATCGCTCAGCTTAATCTGCCCCGCCATTACCGCGCCGATATATTGATCATCAACCACGATCGGAATCGCAATATCGAGAATTTGAAAATGACATTGATAAATATAAGGCTTGTTCGACCGAACAGCCTCAAGTCCGCCCCGCGCATCGCATTTCTGGCAATACGAGGATAGCGTGGAATCCTTCCTTACCTCGCGGCAGAACGCCTGGCATTCGCTGTGCTTGGATACCGGAACCCCTTTGTAATCAACCGTAATGATCGCCATCTTCGTCACAAGAGACATGGAATCCTGAAGCTTATGCCATTTGTCGATATCCATAATTTGTTTCAAATCATATCTTGCGTTCATCGTGATCGCCCCAAACCCGCTTGCATGATAACTCCATTATACTAGAAGGCTCATCCAGGACAAAATAGTACAATTTCAGGAAGACTTGCGCATAAAAACACCATCGAAAACTGCTTTATTATGCGCTTATCGTACAATGCTTCTCTTTTCCCCTCCTTTTATAATGACAGTAGTCAGTTCGTAATTTGTGTAGTCATTCCTATTAGGAGGTTATTTATAATGAGAAAAGCATTTATCAGCCCAAGCAAATACGTACAAGGTGAAAACGAACTGCTTAACCTCGGATTTTTCGTTCAGACCTACGGCGATTCCGCCCTTCTTATTGCTCATCCCGACGATGTAAAACGCGTAAAGGACAAGCTGGACTTTACTTCTAATAAATTCCATATTACGCTGGTTGAAAGCGGATTCCGCGGCGAATGCTCCCGTGAAGAGATCGCAAGGCTGCAAGAGCTGGCCCGCGAGAAAAACTGCTCCTGCACCATTGGTCTCGGCGGCGGCAAAGCCATCGATACGGCCAAATGCGTGGCCGAAGGCGATGCGCTTATTATCGTTCCGACGATTGCGGCGACCGACGCTCCAACCAGTCATTCCGCCGTTATTTACACAAACGACGGTGCATTCGAGGATTATGCTTACTTCAAGTCGAGCCCTAGCGTTGTGATGATCGACACGACCGTTATTGCGAATGCCCCTGCCCGCTTCCTCGTATCCGGCATGGGCGACGCGTTATCGACTTACTTCGAAGCCAGAGCGACTTCCCGTTCCTTCTCCAAAGTAAACGCGGGTCTGCCTAACGGCGTGCATGCCGGCGCGGCGCCAATTGCCCGCGGAACCAAAGCGGCGTTTGCGCTTGCGAAGCTCTGCTATGAGACGCTGCTGGAGGACGGAATTCAGGCGAAATTGGCTTGCGACAGCAACAAAGTAACGACGGCGCTGGAGAACATCATCGAAACCAACATTCTGCTCTCCGGTCTTGGCTTCGAAAGCGGCGGCCTCGCGGCAGCCCATGCCATCCATAACGGCCTGACTGTTCTGGAAGGCACGCATCATTATTTCCACGGCGAGAAGGTTGCCTTCAGCACGATTGCTCAGCTGGTCCTGGAGAACGCGCCGAAGGAAGAAGTAAACGAAGTGCTTGCGTTCTGCGCGGCTGTAGGTCTGCCGGTGTGCCTAGCGGACATCGGCGTGGAGAGCATAACCGGCGAGGAGCTTGCGCAGGTAGCCGCGCTTGCCTGCATTCCGGAAGAATCGATTCATGCTATGCCATTCCCGATCACAGAGGAAGCCGTAGCCGCAGCGATTGTAGTAGCCGACCAGCTCGGCCAGGCTTTCAAACAAGGAAGGAAGTCGTAAGATGAAGAAGATCATCAATCAGCCGGAGACGCTTGTCCGCGAGATGTGTAACGGTCTTGTTATGGCGCATCCGAGCCTGGAGTTCAATTCCAAATATAAAGTAATGAAGAAAAAAGACATTAACGCCGCAAAGGTTACGCTGATCAGCGGCGGCGGCAGCGGCCATGAGCCGGCCCATGCCGGCTATATCGGCAAAGGCATGCTGGATGCGGCGGTATGCGGCGACGTATTTGCATCCCCTTCCCAGATTCAGGTGTACCAGGCGATCAAGTCGACGGCAAGCAAGCAAGGCACGCTGCTTATTATTAAGAACTACAGCGGCGATATGATGAACTTCAAGAATGCCGCTCATCTGGCGGCCGAGGACGGCATCCAAGTCGATTACGTCAAAGTAGACGACGACATTGCCGTTGAAGACAGCTTGTATACGGTTGGACGCCGCGGCGTTGCCGGCACGGTGCTTGTTCACAAGATCGCCGGTGCGGCTGCGGAAGCGGGATGGAGTCTCTCCGAAGTAAAAGCTGCCGCCGAGAACGCGATAGCCCATGTCCGCAGCATCGGGTTTGCTTTTACCTCTTGCACGGTTCCGGCCAAAGGCACGCCAACGTTTGCGATTGGCGAAGACGAGATGGAATATGGCGTTGGCATTCACGGCGAGCCGGGTATCCGCAGAGAAAAGCGGATCTCCGCCGATGAGCTGGCTGGAAGAATGGTTACCGAGCTGCTTGCAAGCCTGAATATAAGTGCCGGCTCTTCGGATGAAATCGCCGTGCTTGTTAACGGCTTTGGCGGAACGCCGCTTCAAGAGCTGTATCTGCTCAACAACGGTGTAATGCGCGAGCTGCATGCGAGAGGCATCACCGTAAACAAGGTATTTGTCGGCAACTATATGACCAGTATCGATATGGCGGGTGCCTCCCTGTCCATCATGAAGCTGGACGAGCAGCTCAGGCAGCTCTTAAACGAAGAATGCGATACGCCTGCATTCCTTGTACGGGGCGGAGCTTCGGAGCCGGTGTCCTATGCGGCGCTGGAGGAAACGGTGCACAATCGTGACGCTGTCTCCTACCGTGTAGAAACCAGCGAAGAATATGCCATAGTCCGGAACGGAAAGCTGTCCCTTCGCAATATGACTTATCTCATTGATAAGATGTGCGAGATCATTATCGAGAATGAAGTGCCTTTCTGCGACTTGGACTCCCATGCCGGCGACGGAGATTTTGGCATGAGCGTGGCCAAAGGCTTCAAGCAGCTGAAAGCAGAGTGGAAGGATATCGTGGGCGGATCCGAGGATATCGGCAGCTTCCTGCATGCCTGCTCCCTGATCATCATGGAGCATTGCGGCGGAGCATCCGGCCCGATCTGGGGCTCGGCCTTCCGTGCCGGCGGCAAATATGCCGAAGGCAAGGCCGAGCTGACCGTTGCTGAGGTAGCAGAGCTGCTTGATGCTGTAGTGAAGGGGATTCAGGCAACCGGCGAACGGTCCTTTGGCCGCGGCGCCGTTGTGGGAGACAAGACGCTGATCGATGCGTTGATCCCTTATGCGGACAGCTGGAAGACAGCCGCGGGAGCGGGAACCGAGCTGAAGGCTGCCGGTATCGCCGCTGCCGAAGCGGCGGTTGCAGGCGCCAAGCAGACCGAAACGATCGTTGCCCGGATGGGCCGTGCAGGCACAGTCGGCGAACGGAGCATCGGTTACCCCGATGCGGGCGCTTATGCGCTTGGCGTTATTTTTACGGGATTGTCCGTCGTGCTGAGATAGCTTAATAACAAGAAACAGCAGCAATCATTGACGTGAGAATGAGTGCTGCTGTTTCTTGTTTTATTCCGCTAAGTCATTTTGAATATTGTACTTTAAGGTTTTGGACCAGAAATACATTCCCATCCCGAATAGAGTCAACATGCCGCCTAAGAGCTGGAACAAGGAAATGGTTTCTCCCAAGAGGAAATACGCAAGAATAATAGCCAGAACGGGCTCTCCGATTATGCCTACCGAGACGGTAGTTGCCCCCATGGATTTCAGCAGCAGGTTGAAAATGTACTGTCCAAAAATGGTCGGGATGATGGCAAGCAGCAAAAAATAAGTCCAGTCGGAGGAGTTGTATCCCGCTAATGAGATGTGATTGAACAAATTGTAGATAAGCATGACAGTCCCGCCAATAAAAAATACGATAATGCTGTACACATTGGCATCGAGTTTGCGGCTTACCTTCTGCCCGGCCAGTAAATAGACTGACACGGAGATGGTGCCGATTAGCGACAAACCGTCTCCAATCAACGCTTCCGTCGATATCCCTATGTCTCCCCAGGCGATGAAGATGGAACCAAAGAGCGCGGCAATCAAGCAGCAAACGGTGATCAGAGAAGCTCTTTCCTTAAACAAAAAATAGGAACCGATCAGGACAAACAGAGGCTGCAGCGACAAGATGACCATGGAGCTTGCTACTGAGGTATGTACCAAGGATTCCATCCAGAAGAGAAAATGCAGCCCTAGAAAAACACCGGCTAATATAACGATACCCCACTCTTTTTTATTCATCGCTATGGAGCGAAGCCTTCTCCAAGGCACAAAAGCGAGCATGAGGATGACGGAAATAAACAATCTGTACATCCCTGCCACAGAGGTTGGCGTATCCGAAAATTTGATTAATATAGAAGAGACCGAGACGGACAAGATGCTGATGAATAACAAAAAATGCGGATTAAGTCTACCCATAATTCCTCCAAACGGTTAGAACAATTACCCGTGCACGGAATTGTAATGATATGAAGAAGCTGGATATAATAATATCATCGCTAACGCTTATTTTGTGTAACAATATCTTTCATTAATATCGAAATATCGTCAAATTGAGGAGCTGCACGTTGAACAAACAATTACATGAAGCGATTCGCTATCCGGACGAGGCATTCCCGTACATCATGTACACCCATACGGTTCACAGGACTGTTCCCGAAGGCAGAGGATTTAACGATCTGCATTGGCATGAAGAATTGCAAATGACTTTGGTGACCAAAGGGAAATTAACGATACAAGTCAACGGGATTGATCATGATTTGGAATACGGACAGGCTATTTTTATCAATAAGAGCGTCCTCCACATCGTTACGCAGCTCACTCCCGACGGCGAGTACGTGAGTTTTAATTTCCCCGAGAAGCTGCTCGCCTTTTATTCCGACAGTGCCATGGAGAAAAGCTACGTACTCCCTTATACCAACTCTTATTTATTATCCATTGAAATTAAAGGGGATGCGGCATGGGAAAACCAAATCTTGCAAATCCTTTGGGGAATGAAACACGAATTCGATAAGAAAACAAGCTGGGGATGGCAGTACGAGGTTGCCATAAGAACGGTTCAGTTATGGTTGATTCTCATCTCTCATATCTCCCTTTCTTCCGAGGAATCCTCTAAGCATAACCGACGCGAGCAAGAGAGGCTGCAATTAATGCTCAGCTTTATTCACCAAAACTATACGAACCCCATAACCTTGAAGGAAATTGCCGATGTCGCTCATTTAAGCGTATCGGAGTGTACGCGCAGCTTTAAAAAAAGCATACACGTGACTCCCTACGACTACCTGGTTAAGTACCGGATTAAAAAGAGCTGCGATTTGTTGGAATCAACCGACAAAGCAATAACCGAGATTGCCCAAAGAGTTGGATTCAATCATGTGAACCATTTTATCCAATCGTTCAAAAAACACCGCGACCTGACGCCCAAGGATTTCCGTAAAATGAGAAATGAACAATCGACATAAAAAGGGGAGCGGCTTGCCTAGGGCAAGCTGCTCCCCTTTTTCGATGGCTATTTTGCCGCGAGAATTCTCGCCGCTTCCTCAGCTTCTTTATAAGCCTTCTGCAGAATTGCATCTTTATCCAATACAGCCGTCCCTTGGACCCGAATGATTTCATAATCCTCGATACCGATAAAATTAAACATGGATTTCAAATACTTATTCGAGTATTCGACTTCGGTATACCAATCATTATTGGTGTAGATGGCTCCGCTTCCCTGAATGACGAGCATGCTTCTTCCGTCCTTAAGCAGACCAACCGAGCCGTTCTCGGTATATTTGAATGTCTCCCTGGCGATCAGAATGTTGTCCATGTAATCCTTTAATTTGGACGGAACATTGAAGTTATGCAGCGGAGAAGCAATGACATATTTATTGGCGCTTTTAAATTGCTGCAATACCTTGTTCATGCGATCGGTTACTTCTTGTTCTTCGTTTGTTAAGGCTTCTCCGTTTCTTTGTTTCCCCCAAGCGCTCAAGACCGTTTTGTCGACCGCAGGCACATCATCTTCATATAAATTAATCTGTTCAATGACCTCGTCGTTTGGATGCTGCTCTTTGTACATCTTCATAAAGTAATCCAAAACATTAAGACTAAAGGAAGAAGTGCTGTTCACTTCGGGATGTGCGTTAATGATTAGAAGCTTGCTCATTATAGGGTTCCTCCAATTGTTTTTTGTTTATACAAGATAAAGACAACCGAAGAAACTTCTCTGTGACAGTAAAAGCAATTAAATTACATCCGCTTGTCTTTCCTCAGCTTCTCTAACGTTTAAGATTTCCGTTTGTGACGTATTTATGATGGCATTTCGTGATAACCGTACTGACAGGATAGATTTCACAGTTTGACTTTCAACCTACTAGTAGGTATAATCAACTTATCGAAAAGAGGTGAACACAAAATGAATCGTGCGGACGAGATTCTTCATGTTGCTCATGAGCTGCTCGTGGAACGAGGTTATAATGGCTTCAGCTATGCGGATATCGCCGATAAAGTAGGCATTCAGAAGGCCAGCATTCATTATCATTTCCCGTCTAAAGAGAATCTGGTTCAAAGCGTTATCCAGCGTTACCGTTCCATTGTCAAATCCAAACTAAGCGAGCTCGACAAGATCCCGGTCGACTCCGTTCAGAAGCTAAGGCTGTACCTGAACTATTGGAATGAATGCCTTCAGAATAAAGCGAGTGACGTATGTTTATGCGCTCAGCTAGCGGCGGAAGTCCCCATGCTGCCGGAGTCGGTCCGAATTGAAGTCCAGGGTCATTTTGAGGAGCTTTCCGGTTGGATCGCCGGTCTATTGCGAGAAGCGATTGACAAGCGCCAGTTATCACTCTCTGCCGATCAGGTTAAGGACGAAGCCGAATTCGTCGTTGCTTCCATTCACGGCGGAATGCTGTCGGCAAGAACCTATAATAACGGCGAGTATTTTAATCAGATAAGCAAGCAATTACTAATTAAAATCGAGGCCGCGAGCTAATCGATTTTTTTTGACCAACACCATCCTACTAGTAGGTTGAAAAATCCAATACAATATGATTATACAGGGAGGATTCAATGATGAATTCAAATGCAGCGGAAATGAAGAAACCGGTTATTGTTTTTATTCACGGCGCCTTTATGACACCGGACAGCTGGGCACCAATGAGAGATTATTTTACCAAACAGGGATTTGAGACACTGGCTCCCGCTTGGCCGCTTCACGATCGTCCTATCAAGGAACAGCGGAGCAACCCTTCAAAGGGACTGGGCAAGCTTGGCCTGGCAGAAGTCGTTGACCATTATGCGCAAATTATTCGGGCATTGCCGGAGAAGCCAATTCTGATTGGGCATTCGTTCGGCGGTCTCATTACTCAAATCCTTATGGACCGCAACTTAGGAGCAGCCGGTATAGCCATTGACCCTGCTGCGCCAAAAGGCATTAACGCCGGGGCTTACAAGACGGCATCCAAGTCGGTAGCCTCCATTCTTCTTAAGCCATGGAAAAAGACAGCAAGCTTGACGTTTGAGCAATTCCAGTATGCTTTTGTAAATACCATGCCTTTGCAGGAGCAAAAAGAAGCGTTCGGCTACTCTGTCCCTGAAACGACAAGAATCTTTTTCCAAAGCGCGTTTGCCTCCTTTAATTCGCAAAGCCCGCTGACGGTTAACTTCAAGAACGGCAACCGGGGGCCGCTTCTGATTATTGCGGGAGAAGAAGACCATATCGTTCCCGCAGCCATGGTGGAGAAGAATTTCCAGCTTTATGATCAACAATCCGGAGCTATAACCCAGTTTGTAGAGTTCCCGAAAAGGTCTCACTGGATTATTGCCGAGAAGGGCTTCGAAGAGGTTGCGAATTTCATTAAACACTGGGTTCACGTACAATTGCACTAATCATCCTAAACAAGACACAAGCGAGGTCCGGAAATGACTAGCATCCCCGAAAAGATCAGGCAGAATATGATTTGCACAAGAGAAATAATGAGTTTGGTCAGCCCCCGCATCCTCATGGAGCGGACGCCGCAGGTGATCCGGCATGAATCGGATATTATTCATCCCGTTTATAACAGCGTTATTGCTTATCATGGTGCCGTAAGCGAAGAGGCCTTGGTTGAGATCCGAACAATTGCGGAGCATTACCGGATCCGCAGGATCCCGTTCACTTGGCTGAGCTGGTCCCATGACGCTAATGCGGATGACTTGACCAAAGTGCTGGAAGCAAACGGTCTTAGCAAGGTCGATGACATAACCGGCATGTCGCTTTCCCTGATCGATTGGTCGCATGAGGCACCGGCAATTCCCGGCTTCTTCATCAAACCGATCCGGAAAGCTTCCGAGATGTTCTACTTCCGGGATATTGTACCGCCCGTCTTTCGCTTGGACGGAGAAGCTGGCGATGTCCTCGTGCATATCTGCGAAGCTGCCGCTTTCGGCGAGAACCCCAAATACCGGCATTACGTCGGATTCCTGAACGGAGAACCGGCAGCCGTTGCTACCGCGGTCCATGAAGGGGACACCATCGGCATCTACAACGTGGCCACGCTGGACGCCTACCGGCGCAAGGGCCTCGGAAGCGCATTGACGGTGCATGCACTGCGCGAAGGACAAGCTGCGGGCGGAAGGCTTGCCGTGCTTCTGGCGAGCAAGCTGGGAGCCAACGTATATCGAACGATAGGTTTCAAAGAAGAAACGGCGATCGAGGTCTATTTGGGTTGAAGGATCGTGCAAAGAGCCCTTAGCTGCGCAAATTGCAGTTAAGGGCTCTTTCGTTATTTTATGCCAAACCCCATGCCGTACACGCCAGGGAAAGTGGTCTCTTTGCCAAGCCTTACGGCCGCCTCAAGAGTCCAATAAGGGTTTCTCAGCATGCCTCGGCCAACGGCAACCAGATCCGCCTCTTCATTGCCGATCACGGCATTTGCTAACGCCGGGTCGTCCAATCGCCCAACAGCAATGACGGGAACATGATTCGCATTCCTAATTTCTCTTGCCATAGGCACTTGATAAGCGACATGGGTGCCCGGTCTCCCATGTGCCAGTATTGGACCTTCTCCTCCGGAACTGACATGGAACATGTCTACTCCCGCGTCCTTGTAAACTTTAGAAAAAGCAATGCTTTCCTCCAAGCCGTAGCCTTCATCGACGTATTCCCTTGCCGAAATACGCATGAGAAGCGGCATATGATCGGGTATGACGCTTTTTACCGCTCGAATGACCTGCTGGCCAAACAACGTCAAATCCTGGCCGTATTCATCCGTACGTTTATTGGTATAGGAAGAATGGAACTGATGAATTAAGTAGCCATGAGCCCCGTGAACCTCAATGGTGTCCACCCCGGCTTTAACAGCGCGTTCTGCGGCCAAGCGGAATTTCTCCACCATCTGCTTTGTTTCCTCCGTTGTTAACGCGCGCGGCGTCTTGGACTTCTCATCGAAAGGAATGGCAGATGGCGCTACCGGAACCTCCGCATCTTCCGCTTTGCGTCCCGCATGGGCGATCTGAATGCCTATTTTGGCGCCATATTGGTGAACGGCATCCACGATGCGCTTCAATGGAGCGATCTGCTCGTCCGACCAAAGCCCAAGGTCGAGATCCGTAATGCGGCCATCCGGCTCAACATCCGTCATCTCTATAATAATGAGGCTTGCGCCTCCGATTGCACGGCTTACATAGTGATGATAATGCCAATCGTTTACAATCCCGTCCTTCTTTGTAACGGCATATTGGCACATCGGCGGCATAACGACGCGGTTTCTCAGCTCAAGACCTTTTATCGTAAACGGCGTAAATAAATGATCCATCTTCTCTTCTCCTCAATTCGGGTTTTGTAGTAGCCAGTTTGTATTGTAAACCCGTTGAGAATAATCATGCATAGGCTGCTAAAAACGGCTGCCGGATACGATTTCTATCCTGCCTGCTCCGGCAGCCATTCCGCCCGCAGCCGGATCGTTACCGTTGTGCCGACACCAAGCTGCGAAGAGATTTCAAGTCCGTAAATATCGCCGGCGTACAGCTTGATGCGCTCGTTCACATTAAACAAGCCGTAGGAGCTGCCGATGCCGTCCGTTTTCTCTTCGGGCGGAGGCGCTGCCCTCAGCAGCTGCCGGGAGCGCTCTTCATCCATTCCGATTCCGTTATCGGATATGGTAATCAATAAGTCCCCGCTCTCCTCTTTGACGAGAATGGAGATCAGCCCGCGTTTTTGCTTCATTTTCCGGATGCCGTGAAGCAGCGCGTTCTCCACAATCGGCTGCAGAATCAGCTTAGGAATCTGGCAGCTTGCGATATGCGGATCCACCTCGAGGTGAAAATCAAACGTATTCGGGAACCGGTTCTGCTGAATGTTCAGGTAAACCTCTGCGAGCCGGACCTCATCCTCCATGCTAACAATGCTCTTGCCCTTGTTAAGGCTGAGACGGAAGTATTTCGCCAAGCTGTCAATCATCTGACTGATGTCGGATGCGCCTTTGCCGATCGCAATCCAATTGATCATATCAAGCGTGTTATACAAAAAATGAGGATTAATCTGCGCTTGAAGCGCCTGCAGCTGCGCTTCGCGTTCATGAATCTCGGCCCGGTATTTCTCTTCTACTAGCGTGCGAACACGCAGGATCAGATGATCCACGCTTCGTTCCAGGACGAGGAAATCGCTGTTTGAGACAACGGGCAGCTCTTCCAAGCTGTCCGTGCCTTCCCTGCGGATGACGGTGATTACCTTCCGCACCCTTTGGTTCATTCCCCGGACAATGATGGCCAGCAGAACGAACGGCAGCAGCGTGAATAATGCGAAATACTCCAAAAGGGAAGTCAGGCTGGAACGCTGGGTCAGCTTCACCGCCTGCGGGGACAGCTGGCCTCCGTTGCTTTGCGCTACCAGCTTCCAGTTCGTGGGAGAGATCGTCGTGAACATGACCTCGTCCGTATCCTTGCTAAGCCGGAAAGCATGCCCGTCACTGTCCTTGCTCGCATTAAGCTGGTCTCTCATCTCGGGAGTTATCCGCGTTCCGATCTTTGCGCGATCAGGGTGGTCGATTATCGTACCCGCCGAATCCACCAGGTAGACCTGCGTTCCGGACGAGAATTCAAGGGCGGACAACAGATCGGAGACCATCTTCTCCTTCACATCAATCATCATGACTCCGGAGATTCTATCGTAATGCTCGGGATCGCGCAGCATGCGGGCTGACGACAGCACATCGACATTTCCAGCCTCCAAATAGGTCTGCCGATAAATGCCGCTCCAGACGATGCTCCCGTTCCCGGCGATAATATCGTTATACCAAGGATTGTCCATTAAACTGTCCAACGAGAAAAAGTTCACCTTCTCCCCGGCGTACAGCTTTGATTTGTCCACGAACAGCCTTACGCGGAATACGTCCGAATTGGACTGAACCGATTCAACCAGATTCCGCAAGTCCTTGACGACCTCAAGCTGGGTATCGATAAGCTTGTCCGTATCGCTTACGGATAAATATTGATGCAGTTTATTATTCATAAAAGCAGCATCGCTAATCTCCTCGATATGCTGCAGCCTATAGGATAAGTTGCTTCCCGCCTGCTCCAGCGTCAGCTGCATCGTCCGCATGACTTCATTCTTCAGAATCGTGGTGGAGCGCTCATAGTAACCGTATAAGATCACGGCCGCCGGCAAAACAATAAGCAGGAAATAAGCGATCAGCCATTGACGGGGGATCGCAATACGGCGAAGAAGACGACGGAGCCATCCGCCACCTTCCTCCTTGTATGGGCGCTTCATCGGGCGCGCCGCCTCCCTTGCCGGCCTAAACATGTTTCTCCCGGTAAACGCTTGGCGTTACGCCGGTCATTTTCTTGAACAGCTTGGTGAAATAGCTCGGATCCGTGTAACCAATCGCGTAACATATATCGTAAAACTTGTACTGCGGATCGCGAAGCATTTCCTTCGCCTTCTCTACTCTTACCTGCGTCATGTACTCGCCTACCGTCTGGCCCGACTCTTGCTTGAACAACAGACTGACATAGGTCGGAGTCAGGAATACCTCCCTGCCGATATCCGTGACCGTCAAGCTGCCGTCCGCATAGTCTCTCTCGATAATGGCCCGGACACGCTCGACGAGATTAGCTACCTTGCCGGTACGCTTCTCGCCGATCCTCTCGCAGGCTGCGAGCAGATAAGCTTCGAGAATATGCTTCATCTCGCCAAGCGTCTCCCGGTCAAGCAAGGATTCCCATACTGCCGCTTCCGCCGCTTCCAGCTCATCGGACTGCATATTCAACTCCAGCAGCAGCTGGCCTGCGGCCAGGAAAATTTGCATGCAAACGTTGCGTCCGTATTTCAAGCCATCCGGGCGGTTACGATTCAAGTCAGCAAAGATGGACCCCAATACTTCTTGCAGCTTGCCCGTGTCCGCCGCTTTAAGCGCGGAGGTAAGCTCTTCGTTATAGATGAATTCATAACGGCTGGAGCAGCCGCTCCCCTGCTCCGGATGTTCCAAGCTGTCCATCGTAATGACGCGGTTTTTGCCCAAATACCATTTATGATTTACGGCTTCGCGGGCTTGCTTAAAGCAATGGGACAGACTGCCGAGACCG
This sequence comes from Paenibacillus glycanilyticus, assembly GCF_023715145.1. Taxonomy (GTDB): domain Bacteria; phylum Bacillota; class Bacilli; order Paenibacillales; family Paenibacillaceae; genus Pristimantibacillus; species Pristimantibacillus glycanilyticus_A. Next base: position 388,120 of record NZ_JAMBNP010000006.1, read on the forward strand.
GTTACGCCATCGCTGATTCCAATCGTTACGCCGATCTTCAGCCAACGCTCGAGATTGTCGCGGATCCTGCCGGCCAGCTCAAGCAGCTGCTCCGCGGCATCGCCTAATCCCTCGCTGTCCATGCTCATGCGCAGAATACCGGCATACTCCCCCGTATGATGCTCAAACACATAACCGCCCATATGGCTGTCGATCAGCTCCTGGCAAATGTTAAGAATCGAATACCAGAGCAGCTGCCGGTCTCTCTCGCTTCGGACGCTTATCAACTCGGTCAAATCGTCAACCGCGATGTCGATTACCCAGTAAGAGGACTCCTCAGGCAGGCTGAGCTCGAGAAATTGGACTCTTTCCTGAATGTCCCGATTCTGCAAACCGCCATTGATCAGCGACAACAGAAACTTCTCCCGAAGCACGGGCATTCCTTCCTTCAGCCTCACCTGCAGCTCTTCCTTCCTCTGCTGCTCGGCGCGTTGTTCATCCAGATCGCTCACAACGCGCTTTAGCACGGCGCTTAACTCTTCCAGATTTACGGGCTTGAAAATGTAGTCAACCGCGCTGACTTTCATGGCGGATTTCAAATAATCGGCATCGTCATGACCGCTGACAAAAATGATCTTCACATGCGGATAATGTTCATTAATAAGGCGGGCCAACGTTATTCCGTCCATATTCGGCATGCGTACGTCCGTCAGGACAAGATCGGGTGCTTCCCGCTCGATCATCTCGAAGGCGACGTCCCCGTCATCGGCCTCTCCCAAAATCTCAATGCCAAAAGAGGACCAGTTGAAGTAGGATTGCAAGCCTGTTCTGACGGTTGTCTCGTCATCGACAACAAGCAGCTTGTACATGGTTTTGTCCTCCTTAAGCGATTTTAGCTATTTCTTAAACTTTACTCCTTGATCTTCCAATATGTCATGCAGTTTGTCCATGGATATATTTTGCATGCTGGCGGCATTGTCGATAGAGAGCGATGCGGCAATACCGGCAGCCTGCCCCAGCGCGTAACAGGTTGCCTGCACCCGCATCGAAGACATCGCGACATGCGTCGCGGAAATGGAACGGCCCGCTACCAGCAGATTGTCGTAAGCCTCCGGCACCATGCAGCGGTACGGAATGTCGTAGCCGTCAATTTTCCGCTCGTCCGTTGTTTTCTGAGCGTCCGGACTATGAATGTCAATCTCGTAATTCGTCTGAGCCACAACATCCGGGAATCTGGCGCCGCCGGTCAAATCCTGCTCGTTAAGCGTATAGAGGCCAACGATTTGATTCGTCTCGCGGGTACCGGTCTGCGGCGCGATATGGGTCAGCGCATAATTCTCAAAGCCGGTCTTCTGAAGATAATAAGCTATGGAGAACACTTGCCTTAGCGCTTCCGTCTCGGCATAATTGACTTCTTCAATCTTAGCCCCGTTGGCTTTGACGCGCGACATATTGACGAGCAGCGAACCGTCATTGTTATGCTCCCAATACAATCTTCTCCCTTGAGGCAGATCGGATACTTCTTTATATTCGTAGCAGCCTTCCGGCAAAATAGGCGTTACCGGCTTGCCGGTATCCTGCATCGTGAACATAAGCGTCATCGGCTGTGTCAGCCCATCGCTTTCCCGGCCGGTTGTATACGGCACGCCGGCATCAATAGCGACACGGGCATCACCCGTACAGTCGATAAAGCAATCTCCTTCAAACGCCTTCAGCCCCTCCCGGGTCGATACGATAACGGCCTTAATCTTGCTGCCCTCCCGAATGGTGCCTACAAACTCGCAATGGAAGTAGACATCCACCTTTTCTTTCTTCATCTTCTCGTTCAAGTAATGGCGCAGCATAAAAGGAGAATATTGCGGCGCGATGGATTCATCATGGCCGGCAGGAAGCGACTCCGCCAGCATCTCCGCAATCAGCTCGCGGTAAATGCCCGTCACGTTGCCGATCGGCATAAACACGCTGACGTTAGCAATTGTCCCCATGCCGCCAAGCTGGGCTGTTTTCTCTAGCAGAACAACCTTCTTGCCGCAGCGGGAAGCGCTGATCGCGGCGGCCGTGCCTGCCGGTCCCCCGCCGATAATTACGACGTCCGCGTGCTTGTAAGTTTCGATTTCTCGCGTAAAAGAATAGGTAGTCATCATCTATTTCCCCTCTCCACAGGAACGCAGCGGAGGGCTTGTTGCCTCGCCCTCCCTGCCAGATTTATTATTTGGTTGTTTTGTACCAATCGTTCACTTCTCTGGCGCTTGCTTCCCCGCCTTCGGCATTATATTTCTTCTGGAAGCCGCTTAAGCCCTCCAGCTTTTCGCTGCCCGCAATCAGCTTCACGGTATAGTCGCCGGACATCGTCTCGAGCTTCATATTATTTTTCGAATAGTTTTCCAGATAAGGCGCTACGCTAAGCTCATTCAGAATTTTATCCGAATCGGCCGTCTTGTTGTTGAGCGTATCAAATGCCTCGAACATCACCGGGTTTTTACGTACGCGTGCCTGCCAGTATTGCGGATAGTTGGCTTCGTCCGTTCCCACCATGTAGTTATTCGCAAGGTTGCGTTCATCGTTAAAGATCGGCAGAATTGGCGTGTACGAACCGTTATCAACCGTATAATGAGTGCCTTCCACACCGATGGCAAGCTCTTTAAACGTAGCCGATTCAAGGCTTGCATTAATCCATTTAACCGCGTCCTCCGGATTCTTGGAGGATTTCGGGATAAAGCTCAAACGGTCAAAGCCTCTGTTCGCTCCAAAGCCGGATTTGCCGCTTGGGCCTTTAAGGGCAGGTACATAAGAAAACTTCGCGTCAGGCGCTGCTTTTGCAAGCGCATCGGCTACGCCCGGAATGTCAGCCCAGTGAATCGCAATAGCGCCCGCTTTGCCGCTCGAGAACTTTTCTTTTGCCGTCGCGTCTTTGTTTACGACAAATTCTTTATCGAGCAATCCGCCTGCGTAAAGCTCGGAGACATATTTCACATAGTCCGGGAAAGCCGGATCGAGAACGCGGGGGACCAGCTGTCCGTCAACGTTATTCCATGGGTTCGGCATTCCGAAAGCGCCTACAAGATCATCAATCATTGGCAAGTCGCCTTTGATGGTAAAAGGAACGTTCTGGCTGCCGTTGCCGCCCGGATCTTTGTCTTTAAACGCCTGCAGGACCGCTTCGAATTCTTCCGTTGTTGTTGGCATCTTCATGCCAACCTTGTCGAGCCAATCCGTGCGGATGAGAATACCCGTGCCTACCGGGTAAGTAATGATGTTCGGAATGGCATACAGCTTGCCGTCAACCTTCAGCGCATCCATCGATTGCTGAGAGATCGCGTTCTTGATGTTTGGCCCGAATTGGTCGATCAATGGGGTTAGATCAATGAGTGCGCCTTTTTTCGCATAGTCAGAGTAAAGCGCCATATCGATGTACGAGGTTACGATATCGTAAGGCTCGCCGGAGGCCATGAGCAGATTCAGCTTTTGAGCCGGATTATCCTGCGGAAGCATATCGTATTGCACCTTGTAGCCCGTCTTTTCCTCGAGCAGCTTCGCTACCGGATAGTTGGCATAATCCTCGCCTTGGAAGACATCCAGTCGTTTCAGGGTTGGAAGATTGCCGCCGGAATCCGATGCGACCGTATTGCCGGATGCTTGCGGAGCGTTTGACGCTGCCGCGTCATTGCCATTGTTATTCGACGAGCATGCGGCTAAAGAGCTAGCCAGAACAACCGTTGTTGCTGCAAGTGAAAGCTTTTTTGTCATTTGTTTCATTGCATGACCCTCCTGTGAAATATATTATTTATCATCAATCCTGTGGTAACCGCAATTAGGGAGTAGTTCTTCGCCCTCCCTAATTGTCGGGTAACCGCAATTAGGGAGTAGTTCTTCGCCCTCCCTAATTGTCGGGTAACCGCAATTAGGGAGTAGTTCTTCGCCCTCCCTAATTGTCGGGTAACCGCAATTAGGGAGTAGTTCATTACCTCTCCCTAATTGTCGGGTAACCGCAATTAGGGAGTAGTTCTTCGCCCTCCCTAATTGTCGGGTAACCGCAATTAGGGAGTAGTTCATTACCTCTCCCTAATTGTCGGGTAACCGCGATAGGGTAACCTCAGGAATTGAATACGAAGCACGGCTTGCTTAACCTTTCACCGAACCAATAAGGACGCCCTTGATGAAATACTTCTGCAGGAACGGGTACACGAGCAGAATCGGAATAGTGGAAGCAATAACGGTAGCCGCCCTGACTCCTTCCGCGGGAACATTCATCATGTCCTCCGCGCTCATCTTGAAGCTTGAAGAATCGGCATTCATCACAATGTCCTGCAAGTACAGCTGCAGCGGTTTAAGCGATGTGCTATTAATGTAGAGCATCGGATTAAAGTAATCGTTCCAATAATAAACCGCGTAGAATAGTCCGATTGTAGCAAGGACAGGACCGCTGAGCGGCAGAATAATGCGGAACAAAATCGTATAGTTGCGCGCGCCGTCCAGCTTGGCAGACTCCTCGAGACTTTGCGGAAGACTTTCGAAGTAGCTTTTGATGACGAGCATATTAAACACGCTGATTAATCCCGGCAATATGAGAGAACCAAGGTTATCAATCAGATCCAGCTGCCGAATGAGCAGATAGCTCGGAATAATGCCGCCGTTAAACATCATCGTAAAAACAAACAGGATAATGATGAGGCGAGCGCCGGGCAGCTCCCGCTTCGATAGCGGGTAAGCCGTCATTGCCGTAACAATGAGTGAAGCGAGCGTGCCCGCTACAGCGACCAGAACCGAAATGAGCAGCGCGTGGAGAAATTGATTGTTCGTGACGACATATTGCAGCGTATCTAGCTGGAACCCGATGGGAAACAGGTTGACCTTCCCGGATGTAATCGCCCATTCTTCACTGACCGACTTCGACAACACCGTGACGAAAGGAACCAGCGTCGACAGGCCCATCGCAATCAAGCTTACATAAATGACGGTATCGAGTACGTAATCACCGATTTTTCGGCTGTGCATGCTAATGCCTCCTTACCAAATGCTTCTCTTCAAAAACTTCTTGCTGAGCATGTTGCCGCTGATAATAAGAATGAATCCAACAACGGAGTTGAACAGGCCAACCGCCGTGCTGAAGCTGTAATCCTGCTGGCCGAGACCCATCCGGTAAACATAGGTCCCGATCACGTCTCCGGTGTCGTATACAAGCGGATTGTACATCGTCAGTATTTGTTCAGTGCCCGCTTCGAGCAGGCTTCCGATCCGAAGAATAAACATCAGCACAATTGTGGGCATAATGCCCGGGAGCGTTATTGAAATCATCTTGCGAATGCGGCCCGCTCCATCGATCGATGCGGCCTCGTACTGCTCCTGATCAATGCCTGCGATTGCGGCGATAAAGATAATGGCGTTCCAGCCAATCTCCTTCCAGCCTGCCGTAAAGACAACGACACTGCGGAAGAATGAATTATCCTGCAGGAACGATATCGGCTCGCCGCTAAACAACGTAATGATTTGATTCACCAGGCCGTCCGTCGGAGACAGCAGCGTAACGAACAAGCCGGAGATGATTACCCATGACAGAAAATGCGGCAAGTAGATAATCGTTTGGATCGTGCGCTTGAACAGCATTTTCCGAACCTCGTTAAGCAAGAGCGCCACAACGATCGGAACCGGGAACAGCAGCACAATCTTGTACATGCTGATGAGCAGCGTATTCGTCAGCACGCGGAAGAAGTCTTCGGAATGAACAAGCTTCCGGAATTGCTCCAGCCCCACCCACTCGCTGCCTCCTATGCCGCTGAATATGTTAAAGTCCTGAAACGCGATAACAACGCCGTACATCGGCGTATATTTGAACAAAAGTAAGAAGATTAGTCCCGGTACGAGCAGCACGTACATATCCCAATTGCTGCGCGCCAGCTTCCAGCGGCTGCTTTTATTCAACTTTCCTCACCTGCTTTTCTTTAAATGTTATATCTGTATTGTAAAAGAAGAGGCCGGGAGGTTCGTAGAATGTAATCCTTTGATTTCTGGTTGTTTTTTATAAAAGTGGTGGGGAACAGCAAACTGCGCATTTGAATGTTCTTCCGATCGCCATTGCTCGGGGATTCCCCCTGAACGGGGAATAAGGAAGGAATCCCCGAGCAAAAGCGAACGCTTAAAAGCTTTCTGCAAGAAAGCTGCTTCGAAAGCATAGTCTTCTTCTACAGAATCATTCAAACCTACAGATTTTTAAAGAAAACAACTAGAGGAGGGGGAGGCGGCTTGGTTCTGCCAATTAAAATGGCAGAACTAATTTTAAGAACAACAAAACAAAACACAAAAAAGCGATGCAGAAAATTCTCTGCACCGCTTTTCTTTTGAACATTTTTACACTTGTGGGAAGCCAAGCTTGTATTGTCTTGGAAGCTCGATTTCTTTATGAAGCACGAATGCCGCTTCGAGAGCCCAATAAGGATTGCGAAGCATTCCTCTGCCCACCGCAACAAGATCCGCATCTTCATTGCCGATAACCGAATTGGCAAGCGTTGGCTCGTCGAGCCGGCCTACCGCAATAACCGGAACATTCAGAGCTTCTCTAATTGCTCTAGCGAGCGGCACCTGATAAGCGGCATGTGTTCCCGGTCTTCCCGCAGCCGCAATTGGACCCTCTCCGCCTGCGCTGATATGGAAGATATCAACGCCAGCCTCTTTGAATTCCTTCGCGAACGCGATGCTTTCGTTAAGGCCATAACCGCCCTCCACATATTCGCGCGCGGAGATCCGCATAATGAGTGGCATATCGGCAGGCATTTCGCTTTTGGCCGCTTTAATCACTTCTTTACCAAACAACGCCAGATCCTGGCCATACTTATCCGTTCTCTTGTTCGTCAACGGGGACACAAACTGATGGATCAGATAGCCGTGAGCGCCATGAAGCTCAATCGTATCTACACCGGCTTTTACCGCGCGGCGCACCGCGAGACGGAATTTCTCCACCATCTCTTCGACTTCTTCCGTAGTTAGCGCTCTAGGAGTCTTGGATTTCTCGTCAAAAGGAATAGCCGAAGGAGCAACGGGCACCTCCGCATCCTCGGCTTTGCGGCCTGCATGAGCGATCTGAATCCCTACTTTTGCTCCATGCTGATGGCTGGCTTCAATAATACGGGCTAACGCGGGAATATGATCATCCGACCAAATGCCAAGGTCATAATCAGAAATGCGTCCATCCGGCTCGACATCCGTCATTTCAATAATAATCAGCCCCGTACCGCCAATTGCGCGGCTGACATAATGGGTATAATGCCAGTCGTTTGCAATACCGTCTTTGTTCGTGACCGAGTATTGGCACATCGGCGGCATAACAACGCGATTTTTCAGAGACAAGCTTTTCATTTCATATGGCGTAAATAAGTGCTTCAAATTCATATCTCTCCTCTATTTTCTAATCCCATGGAAAACCATGATAAGGCTTTTGTAAATGAATGGTACAAATCTATTATATCTTCTTGATATCAATAAAACTAATTATATAAATTGCAATAAATCATAAATAAATTTATAATCAGAATCATTCGCAACAGGCAGGAGAGGAAGAGCAACGATGGTGGATTTTGAATGGTACCGCAGCTTTATCGCAATTTACAAGCATCACTCCGTATCCGAAGCGGCCAAAACCCGAATGATGACGCAGCCCGCAATGAGCCAGCACTTGGCCGCTCTGGAAGCCGAGGTAGGCGAGGCTTTGTTTGCGCGTGTATCGAGGAGACTTGTTGCTACAGAACGGGGTAAGGAGCTCTATTCCCGGCTCGCTCCGCTGGTGGAATCTCTGGAGGAGGCAACGGCTGGACTCAAATCCACCTCCCTGCCGAATAACCGGGTGTTCCGCATCGGCTTGTCCCTTGAATATTTCCAGGAGCTTCTCCTGCCCAAGCTTACGGATGCTGCCATATGCAGCGTCTCTTACTTCGGAACCGCGGATCAGCTGCTCGACCTGTTGAAGGAAGACCAGGTGGACCTGATTATTACGCCAAAGAAATTCTCCGTTCCCGGCATCGAATATGAATGGCTGATGGAGGAGACTTTTACGATCATTACGCCTGCCAGCTTCGCCATCCCGGCACTTTGCAGTCTGAAGGAAATCGAGGAATGGCTGTCCGGACAAAGGTGGATTTCCTACGGTCTGGAGCTTCCCATTATTAGACGTCTGTGGAGAGAGCATTTCAAGCGCCGCCCGCTTATTAAGCCCAAGCATGTGATCCCCAATCTGCATGCCGTTATCAGGGCTGTCGAGGCGGGAGCGGGAATCAGCGTTATCCCTACCTATCTGCTTGCGAATTCGAAGGCGAACATTCAGATCAGCTTTGATCAATTGACCGTTACGAATGAACTGTTTATCGCTTATAAGAGCAAGCACAAGCATATGCCCGAGCTGATGGAGATCATATCCATTGTTCGGCAGGATTAGAATGCCTTGAAATGAAGCTTTTACCGATAAGTTCATTGAATCGGTTTATTTTTCGTTGTTTTTCCAAGTGTTTATAGATATCCGTTCGCTTTATACTGAAAGCGCTTTAATAATCGCTCATGCGAGACAATTCTTGAAGAAAGGCAGGCTGGTACTTAGTTGAATTGAATTTTGCTTAAAAATCTCTGCAAGGGAGAAGTGACTATTTATGTCCATTAAGCAAGGCTTGTATTTACCTGAAAAATTGTGGGCGGCACTCCTGTCCGCGGTATTTATCTTGTCGGCGGCGTTGTTCGTACAACCTGCGCATGCGGCCTCCTCATTAATTGTTAACAATGCAGAAAAGCAAGCGACGGACAACAACCCGGTCTGGGCCCAAGGCGGCTGGATGATGAAAGAAGGAGATACGTTCTATTGGTATGGCCTCGACATTTCTCAACCATCCAAGCTTCCGGACGGAACGCCTAATCCAAACTGGACCAAGAAAGTCAGCGCATACACGTCAACAGATCTGGTAACCTGGACAGCGCATAGGGAGGTTGTCAACTTTCCGTCCATAAATGAGTATCGCGACAATACAGGAGACACCTCTATCCCTGAATTTGACAGAAGCCAATGGTTTGGCAGACCGCTCGTCCAATTCAACAGCATCATTGATAAATATGTGATGTACATGGAATACGGCTGCTGCGGTTATCGCAATTCCGTCTCCATCTGGTACAGTGATTCCCCGACAGGTCCGTTCACGTACCAAAAGGTGATGGTTACCCCCGGCAATTACTACGGGCAAGGAGACCTCGGTTCGATTTTCACGGACGACGACGGCAGCACTTACCTGTCTTACACCGTGGATTGGAGACTTAAAACCGACGGCAAGCCGGATTATAATTCCGGAATTGCTATCGGCAAGCTGGAAACCGCGTTAAATGCAAACAATGAATACGAGATTAATGTAGTCTCTACAACGCTTTTGCAGTCGACAGCTCCTTATAAAGAAGCAACCACGCTGTTCAAAAAAGACGCTACGTACTACTTGATGGCCTCCGAGACCAACGGGTATGAATCCAGCCGCTCTTATTACTATACGGCGCCTAGCATAACCGGCCCTTGGACGCAGGCTTACTGGGCTTCGACTACCTCCTGGAACGGAGCGAGCTATGCCGGAACAAGCCCTGCCGCCTCCAACTCTTTCGATACGCAGATTGACCAGATCCTTCCGATCCAAGGCTCGGAAGGCACGTTATATATGTATATCGGCGACCGTTGGAACAACATGAAAAACAAAGCCAATACGGGTCCTGCAAGCACGGGACCGGGCCGCAACCCGTTTTATCCGCTTACCTTCGATTCTGCGGGCAAGCCAATTATCAACGGGTATGAACAATGGAATGCGGATGTAGCCGCCGGAACCTGGAGCCCGCCTGCTTCTGCTGTTCCCGGCCCTGTTGACGCGAATTTAACTTACGCCATCGTCAACGGCAATTCGGGCAAAGCGCTCGGCATTACCAGTAACCTGACTACGAGCGGAGCAACGCTTGAGCAGCGCCCTTTTAGCGGGGCAGTCAGCCAATCCTGGAAATTTGCCCCTGCAGGTTCCGGTTATTATTTCATCCAAAATACCAACAGCGGCATGTACATGGACATGAAGGATGCTTCAACGGCAGATGGAGGCCAAGCCATCCAATGGACGGCTAACGGCGCCAATAATCAGCAATGGCAGCTTGTGGACGTTGGAGGCGGCTACTATAAAATCAAGAACCGCAACAGCGGCAAAGTGCTCGGAATCAGCAGCGGTTCAACGGGAGACGGCGCTCCCGTTATCCAATGGGCTGAGACAGGCTCGGCCAACCAAACATGGCGCTTCGATGCGGTGGCTTCAATCGATTTGACCAAGACGTATTCCATATCCAACCGCAACAGCACCAAGTCACTGGGTACAGTAGGCGATGCGGCGGCAGACGGCACAAAGATCGAACAACGTCCGTTCACGGGCGTGGCAAGCCAGTCCTGGCAATTCGAGTATACAAACGGCTATTATAAAATCAAAAACGCAAACAGCGGCAAGTACATGGATATTGCCGGAGCCTCCACGGCCGATGGCGCAAATAATGTTATTCAGTCAGCAAGCAGCTCCAGCAGCCAGCTGTGGCAGCTTATTGATGCAGGCAGCGGCTACTACAAGCTTAAAAATGTCAACAGCGGCAAAATGCTCGGGCTCAGCGCCGGCAGCACGGCCGATGGCGCCATTAATATGCAGTGGACGGAATCGGGCTCCATGAATCAGAACTGGAGCTTTACGGTTCTTTAATCGACAAAAAGCCTTGGCCACAGTTAATGGCCAAGGCTTTTTGTATCCCTCTAAAACAGATCTCCCTTACTCCGCGGCCTGAGCGGCAACCTTGATATCATCAAAGTACAGAGTACTCAATCCTTCAAATCCTGAATCCGCGCCGATAAGAACAAAAATCTCGCCCTTGGCATTTGAAGTCACCTTCGCGCTATATTCAAAATCAACACGTTGATAGCCTTCCTTCTCCGGGTCAGGTTTGGCAGCGTTGCCGATTACCTTGACATCTTTGCCGCCGGTTCCTTGACTGCCGACATCCACGTTCATTCTGTAATATTCCTCACCTGCCGTAGTTGTTTTAACAGACAATGGTTCGCTTGACAGGATACCTGCCTTCAAGAATACGGATTCCGCAGGTGAACCGCCAATACCGATCATCCCTCCACCCGCTTCGGTGTACATCGCAAATTTCAAATTGACGTTGTAGGTTTTATTTGGCTTGAACCCTTCAATGCCCTTGGAAAGAAACATGAACAAATCATCGCTGCGATTATGACCGGCAAGCTTCAACCCGTAATTAGCGGTATTGTTCGGAACGGGAAGTAATTTGCGGGCAAAGTCCAATTCGTAAATCTCTTTATCATAATCGATTGGCAAATCGGCAAAGCCCCCCTTCCATCCTTCCGTATCCTTCGAAAATTGATAATTGAAGCTTATTGAGCCAGGCGCCTGTGCCTGATTGGTGAGAGTAATCGTATCGGTTGCCGGCTGCCACTGGAGACGGATGCCGAGCAGTGAAGCCAATGACCGGGCTGGAACGAATATCATGCCTTTTGCCTGGCGAACCTGCTCGGGCAGCTTGATTTTCTCTCCCTTCGCATTCACCGCATAAGAAGAGTTCAACGTGAATTTAATATTGCCGAAGCTTTTCCCCGACAAGGTAATGACCTGGCTCTTGTTATTCCAACTAAGGGAAACGCCTAATGATTCGGCAGCGGCTCTGACGGGAAGCATCGTATTGCCGTTCTTCACAAATGGGGCTGCAAGCAGGCTATGCTTACCCGTGTTATTGCTATAGTGAACATCGTTTATCTTAAAAGTAACGGCAGAGGGAGCGGCGGCAGCAGCTTTGCTTTCTGCTCCATGCGCCAATGGCGCGCTGCCTGCCGAAATGACACTCGCAAATAAAAGACTGGACAGCATGATATTTTTTCTTTTCATGAATAATATTCTTCCTTTCTGCTCTGATGTACTCTCTAGACGTAATGATTAATTTAAAAGTTACAGCTGTTATATTGGAATTAGTATGCAGTTTTTTTAAGTGATTATTATCCAGTACAGTGATAATTAAAGATATTAAAGATATTTATTTCTAAATTAATGACTGGTTAATCACTTTTTTTGCCTCAAGATAACGACAATACGGATTTTCCTTGTTCGAGCTTGAAGTCTATTAATCACTTGCACTAAAAGCAAGGGATGGGAAACCTGTTGTTTCCCATCCCTTGCTATTTGGATAGCTGCCTATGGTTATTTCCTGCCAACTAGGATCTTAAAGTCCATGGTGACTTGTTTCAGATTCATGTGAACGACTTTTTCTATGCGTTCCCCGGAGGCCCCCCAGGATAACGGCGTCATACCAAGCAATGGCTCCATTAGGGATTCGCTCAGATTAACTTCATATCGAAGGCTTTCAACGCCTGATAAATTGAACTGTTCTTTGAAAAGGTTCGTTGTAAGCGAATTTGAATAACCCTGTTTATCAGATCCCTCGTAAAAGCTTTCTCTCAGCTCTTTTAAATAATCCTCACCAGGGACGACTTTAATCAGCAGACCATTATCGCTAAGCACTCTCTGGAATTCTGAATAATTGGCCGGCGAGAGAATGTTTAGAATGAATTTGAATTGCTGGTTTGCGAATGGACAGTTTGCAATGTCCGCCACACACCAAATCCCATTTGAATATTCGGTTGCGGCAATACGGATTCCCTCTTTTGAAATATCGATCCCTACAGCCATTAGAGGGTTGCTTTTCTTCCGATTGATTTCTATTTGTATGCGATTTATGTGGGACCCTTCCCCACAACCTGCGTCCAATAGGCTTACAGGTTCATTGCCCTGGAATCGACTCATCATGATTTCGCTTAGCGCAGCATATAGGGGATTAAATAAGCCGCTTTTGCAAATTACCCTTCTATATTCGAAGATTCTTTTATCATACTTCGTACTGCTGGCTCGAGACATGAGGTTTATATATCCTTGTTTGGCTATATCAAAACAGTGCTGATTGCCGCAGACTAGACTTTGAAAATGAATTACTTGCATCTGTTTTTCGCATACTGGACATCTAAATATCTCCTGATATTGTTCAATTTGCTCAGCGCTCATCAACTTTTTGCTTTTTTCCAACACAAAAAAGCACCCTTTCATTCGTATTAGGTGAATGAAAAAGGCACAGTCAAATAAACCCAAGCGTTTTTCAAAAAAAAGCTGGGCTATGTGAACTGCGCCTTACATTACTTTAAACGAATGAATTTGATGATCACGGTCAATTCTCCTCATTGTCCTACTTGAAAACACTTATATAGTAACATGTTTCGTTGGATTCTTTCTCAAACATATAAAAAGACGGAAAAGAAATGACAGATCGACCCGGCGATAACAAAGAGATGCCACACCGCATGATGGTAAGGGAATGCTCTCCATACATAAAAGATACTGCCGACTGTATAACACACGCCTCCGATGACCAGAAATACAAGTCCGCCGTAGGCTAAATGATCAGCAATAGCCCTCCATGCAAAGACGATCATCCACCCCATAATGACGTAACCAAGCGTTGATAAGAATAGAAACCTCTTAACAAAGAAACATTTAAACACCACACCGCCAATCGCGATGCCCCAAATCACGCCAAATAAACTCCAACCGAGCGGGCTTCGTATCGATACGAGCAGATAAGGCGTGTAAGTACCGGCAATAAATAAATAAATCGACCCATGATCAAATATCTCAAACAGATCTTTAACTTTTCCTTCCGGAAAGCTATGCAATAAGGTTGATGACATATATAGAATAAACATAAAGAATCCAAAGACGGTAAACGATACGATATGCCAGGCTTCTCCAATATAACTCGCTCTAACAATGAGAAGTACCAGCGCGGCAATACTCAATCCGGCACCAATGCCATGGGTGATCGCGTTAGCTGCTTCTTCTTTTTTGGAAAAGACATGTGTATTTGCCATAGACTCCTCCTGTTTTTATATAAAATTCATTTCCTTGTCCGTATCATAGCATAATGATCGGCTGCCAACCATTCGACACCAAGTAATCCAAAAGTGACAGTAAAGCTTCATACATGCTGTCAATCAATGTCGAAACTTGGAAAATAGTCCTAGTAAATAATTGTAATTTTTGATATATTGGTACAAAACACCTTATGGAGGAGTTATTGTAATGACAGGTTCTCGTATTTTGAAGTGGATCTCAGGAGCATTTGAAATATTTTTAGGTATTCCTGTACTTGGTGGTCTATTTATTATTAGCACAGGATATTCCCCGTTAGTAGTTATGTTAATACTTCATATCATCACATTGATTCTCTCTGCAAAGAACAATGAACCAAAATACGGTTCCATTTTGGGGATTATCACTTCCGTGGTCGGTTGGATACCGTTTGTGGGAATGATTCTGCACATTATTACCGGAATCTTACTTATGGTTACAGCAGCGAAAAAAACATCTAACGTTTAATATTCGCAGCCGACACTATATTAAAATGTTTTCTTATAATCAAAAGCCCGACAGCCCATTATATGCTGCCGGGCTTTTGATTATAAATGACACCTAAATACAGCTATTTTTCTTGTACTTCTGCCAGAGCTCTCTTGAACTATCTTCATCGCCTGCTGTTTTACTCGTCGATTGCATTCTCGCTCATGACCGAGGTTAGAAAAACGATTACCCCTTTGCCTTCTCGTTCAATAATTTCTTTCGCACATGCGTCAATGGTAGGTTTACTCAAAAAAGAGGAGATCGCCAGCAGTTCGGCTGCACCGCCATATCCCTCACTGAAAATTTTTTGTGATTCTGTAAATAATGCTGGGTTGTATGATTCAGCACGTTTACTTTCATCAAGTATATCATCTATTCTAACGTCAAAAATATGAGCTAATTGAGGCAGTTTGGAAATATCGGGCATCGACTCGCCTCTTTCCCAATTACTCACTGCTTGGTAGCTGATGTCAAGTTGGTCAGCCAGACTCATTTGGTACATCCCGGATTCGTTTCCTTAAAGCAGCAATATTACTCCCTACTTTCGACATATCAAACACAGGGATCACCTCTTCATCAGTATACTATTAATACCTATTCCTTACACAATTGACTATCAAGTGATGCTTGAGTTTTATTGCAATTAACTCCTCTTGCAGCAATAAAAAATAGCAGCCATAATGTATCGGCTGCCGTCGTGTTGTTTTCGACTATAACTCTACCATTAGCTCAACATGCTAATCTGAGAACCCTTTTAATAATACTTCTAATTCCGCCGCGTCATATATTTCACCATCACTAATAAATTTCTCTATTTCAATGGTACCGTCATCCATAAACTCAATTTCCCATCTCTGCCCTGGCACTGCAACCTCAACCATAATTGCCTCGCTTCTAATCTTGCTCAGGCGATAAAAAATATAAGGTAACGCTTATTAAGCTTTTATGCGGGCTTTATAAGCCAACAAGCGGGGAGATTACGCTCGGCGTTGTCCTTCAGGATCCCAATTACAACGCCAAGCGAGTTTATTCTGTCGGTGGGCGTTATGTTCGTCACCAAGCGAACAGTTTACATCACCGCGGAATTAAGCAGCCAAGTGATGACCTTCTACCATCAAGGTCATCTTTTTTATTTCCGCCGGCTCGTTCGACAAGAACTGTCACCACTCACGACAAGCTTGAGTTAAACTAGATCTAAACTAGTCTTAAGGGAGGAGAACGGAAATATGGACGTGAAAAGCAAGGTTCAGCTCTATTTAGATCGAATCGGCTATGACGGACCGCTGGACAGAAGCGCTCAAGCGCTCGCAGATCTGCAGGACTGTCATCTTCACGCCGTGCCTTATGAGAATTTGGACATTGTGCACGGCGTGCTGATCTCGCTTGAGATCGATCACCTATTCGATAAAATTGTCGTCAGGCGGCGCGGAGGTTATTGCTTCGAGTTGAACGCGCTGTTCGGATGGCTGCTGCGCGAGCTGGGATACCCTGTAACCGATCTGTTCGCCCGCTTTTGGCGCGACGAGCCGTCCCCTCCTCCGAAACGCCGCCATCAAGTGCTGAAGGTTGAAGCCGAGGACCAAACCTATTTATGTGACGTTGGCGTCGGTGGCATCGTTCCCCGTCGGCCAGTCGCCATGGTCGAGGGGCTTCCGCACCGGCAGGGCGATGAAACTTACCGATTGGACAAGGACCCTTACTACGGCTGGATGCTGTGCGAACTGAAGCATGGAGAATGGTGCCGGCTCTATTCATTCACGGAGGAGCCGCAGCTGCCGAAGGATTACATCATGGCCAGCTATTGGTGCGAGCATGCGCCGGACTCGATCTTTACGAAGGCAGAGATGGTTGCCATCCGCACCCGGGAGGGCCGGAACACGGTGGCCGGGAAGGAATTCCGCCTGTTTGCCCAAGATGGGGTCAACGTGTTCACGCCCCAATCGGACGAAGCATACAAGGAAGCGTTACGCCAGCACTTTGGGATCAAGCTGGACTAGTCGTTTAAATACAAGAACTGCCTATCGTCATTATTCGAATGACAACAGGCAGTTTCTTTGTGTGCGCTAACCCTTCACCGCGCCGACCATGCGCTAATAATTGCTTTTGGAGGAACAGGAAGATGATGACAATCGGCAGAATCGATATAATCTTACCGGCCGCGATATAAGGAAGTTATACGCCAGCGTGCCATTTAGATATTGAAGGGCCGGGCCAAGCGGATACTTGCTTTGATCGTCGAATCCGATCGACGGAGCACTGCCGGAGCTGCGCAGAAACGATAATCGTGCCGACGAAGGAGCAGCTACCGCGGTGGCAATCTGCTCCTAGATGGACTTGAACTAAGTTCCCCGTTTAGTTTACTGTACAGTGCTTTAGTTCTTCCTGAATTTCAATCCACATATCCATTTTTTTTGCTGTCGAGGCAATCTGCTTGTAAAGCTCTTTTGATATTATAATCTTTTCTTGAACAATCGCAGCACAAAGATATTCAAGCGCTACTCCCCATTCACGGTGCTCTATTAATTCGGTTATAAAGGTTTTATCATCTTGGGGTAATTTAAATTGCTCAAGAATTTGCGTCAATTCTTTTTCAATATTCATAATTCATTCACTCCAATACACTTTCAAACTAACGTTACTCGTTAGCTTAGGAAACCATTTTTCTTTAGCTCCGATACGGATTCAGTTAATGACTGACTGGTTTTAATTTCAATAACAACAGACAAATCAGTCCGCTGGGCAAAATTCAATCTGTTATTGATCGGGACGATTCCAGTATATAAAGATTGATGATCAGATTTACCATTATAATCGTGAAGATGCATATGTTTTATCTGATTACTAAAATAAATAAAGATTGATTCTTCATCGAAACCTGCTTTCGCATCGTGACCGACATCCCAGGTAAGATAGAAGTTATTGAATGAACTTAACTGATCAAGTGCTTTTCGAATATGCGGAATATGAAAATTTCCCGTATTCTCAATACATAATTCAACCTCAAAAGTTTTAGCCAAATGATAAAGTTCTGAATACGAATCATAAAGTAATTCTAAAAAATTTGATTCATACTGTTCATTTATCCAGACCTTTGTCTGCGGTAGGGTGAAATAAATCCCATTATTCAAGTGCATGTTCAGTGTTTTTATTCCTGACAAATTTGCCCACTCCATCACTTGTCTGCATCGTTCTAAATGCCCTTTCCTTATTGATGGGTGATAGGAGGATAAATCCATTTCTTCTGGGAGATGAATGGTAAAATCTAATCCGTATTTTTCTTTGTAGTAACTTAATTCCGAATGACTTAATTTCTCTGGTGTGCAGATAGGAAGGTTCATATTTAATTCAATAAATTCTAATCCAAGTGTTTTACATAATTGGACGTTATCAGTTATGGATGTGTATTCAACTAAAGTGGGCATTCCCAATTTCATTTGACATCCTCGATTCTCTTTTAGTATCCTATCTACCTTAAATCATACCATAAAATGGATAATATTATTGATACAAGTTACTTAACTAACCTGCCCGTTACTTCAACGAGCAACGGCAACCGTTCATGTGGTCGGCTGCCGTCATTTCGTGGTGCTATCGTTCCCCTTTACTTCAATGAATCCATATGTACTAATTTTTCTCAAGTATAGCAAGTGAATAAACTGTACCACCAGACTCAGAACAAGACATAGGGTTCTGGCTTACAACTTTCCATCCATCTTGCAACAGTTGATTTAGCTCAGCTAAGTTATTCTTTTTTTCGTTAAAATAATGAATTACGATTGCCTTTTGCATGATATACACCTCCAAAAATTCCAGAAATGACTTTATCGGTATTCCAACGTCAGCTGTTTAGTTACTGAACTATCGTTTCCCGTAAGTTGAAGCACTAAATAAAATAAGTAACCAGTGAAAAAGCTAATAAAACCAAAATAATTAGTACAAAAACGATTGCAAAACTTTTAATAAAACCAAATATAAACGAAGGCTCACTTTTTTGATGTGGACCAAGATAATAATCTCGGATCCATAGAACAACTGTGGTTGCTAAACTTACTTTCACAGCAAATCTAAGTAATTTAAGCAAATACTCCCGTATCGGGATTGAATAGGTTGTAGTCACATTAGTATCTACATGCTTAATAGTATCTGGAATAAATACAATAGCGAGGGCTAGACCGATTAAAAATCCGTAAATTGCCCCCTTTACCAATCTTTTTTCGATTTCGAAAACCTCCTTCACTATATTGTTTATTCAATGTCCTTCTTTTCCCTATCGTTTCTCACCTTTTTAATTCTACCACATATTGGAACTAAACTGCCCGTTAACGTAACAAAGTTGCCGATCGTGTACCGGCAGCTTCATTCAGTTTGGCTATTCAACTCCCTCGGTACGATTCATTTTTCTCACGAATGCTCACTTATTCGCAGGATTTCGCCCTTGCCAGAAAAGAGGAATAAAAGTAAGAGAGCCATTGTAGTAGACCAGAACAACATGAAGGCGTGATGAAATACAGGGAAGGTTATTTCCCCATATTATTCCATAT
>NZ_JAMBNP010000070.1 GCF_023715145.1 Paenibacillus glycanilyticus
TCGGAAGGTGCGGCTGGATCACCTCCTTTCTAAGGAAATACCTGATCACGATGATGATCAGATAGGAAGCCTCGCTTCCAAACTACAGGCAGTAGTCGCAGCTCGTTGTCAGTTTTGAAAGAGCAATACTCTTTCAGTGTACCAAGAGAATATTAGTGAGGGCCTTTAGCTCAGCTGGTTAGAGCGCACCCCTGATAAGGGTGAGGTCGGTGGTTCGAGTCCACTAAGGCCCACCATTCAGTCCCTCGTTAAGGGATAATGTATGGGGCCATAGCTCAGCTGGGAGAGCGCCTGCCTTGCAAGCAGGAGGTCAGGAGTTCGATCCTCCTTGGCTCCACCAATAATTGTTTTAACTTGCTCTTTGAAAACTGGATAGCGAAAGAATGAA
>NZ_JAMBNP010000071.1 GCF_023715145.1 Paenibacillus glycanilyticus
ATCCGTTTGGTGGCGATGGCGGAGGGGAACCACGCGTTCCCATACCGAACACGACCGTTAAGCCCTCCAGCGCCGATGGTACTTGGACCGCAGGGTCCTGGGAGAGTAGGACGTCGCCAAGCAGGTGCAATGCACCTAAGTATAATTGAATAATATCGAGGGCCTTTAGCTCAGCTGGTTAGAGCGCACCCCTGATAAGGGTGAGGTCGGTGGTTCGAGTCCACTAAGGCCCACCATATCTCAGATATTATCGATCCCATTATGGGGCCATAGCTCAGCTGGGAGAGCGCCTGCCTTGCAAGCAGGAGGTCAGGAGTTCGATCCTCCTTGGCTCCACCAATAATTGTTTTAACTTGCTCTTTGAAAACTGGATAGCGAAAGAATGA
>NZ_JAMBNP010000072.1 GCF_023715145.1 Paenibacillus glycanilyticus
GTTCGCCACGTCCTTCTTCGGCTCCTAGTGCCTAGGCATCCTCCGTGCGCTCTTATTAGCTTAACCTAATAAAAACATGTTTCTTGCTTAAGGATGTTTCATTCTTTCGCTATCCAGTTTTCAAAGAACAAATTTAACTCCGTCTTTTGGACGGAAGGTTATCTTATCATGCTCATTTATTACAGTCAACTCATAAAAGTTGGTAATAAACTCGCGTTATAAGTTCACCTGCTTGGCGACGTCCTACTCTCCCAGGACCCTGCGGTCCAAGTACCATCGGCGCTGGAGGGCTTAACGGTCGTGTTCGGTATGGGAACGCGTGGTTCCCCTCCGCCATCGCCACCAAACGGAT
>NZ_JAMBNP010000073.1 GCF_023715145.1 Paenibacillus glycanilyticus
ATTGAAGAACAGCTGTAAATACCGTCTCTAGAACGTCTTTCATACGCTCTGAGCGGAAACGGTTAATGGTACGGAAATCTGGACGCTGCCTAGCAGCCAGCCACATAAACATGATATTTTCACGTACCGCTTTGGCGATTTGGCGAGAGGAGTAGATGCGCTGTGTGTACGCATAGATAACGACTTTCATGAGCATTTTCGGATGGTAGCTGTCCCGGCCACCTCCGGGATAAGCTTTGGTGAAGAGCTTCATATCTAAGCGATTGACCGCATCGTTGATGACGCGTACGAGATGATTTTTGGGGATATCTTCTTGCAAGTCCATTGGCA
>NZ_JAMBNP010000074.1 GCF_023715145.1 Paenibacillus glycanilyticus
CCTGATCTTCCTGTTTCTCTGCCTCTTCAATGGCAGCGAACAAGGTCTTCACCTTTTCTTGTAGCTTCATTTTCTGTTTGACAACAGCTTTGCCCCAGACAAACGTGTAACGATTGGCATTCGCTTCGATTTTCGTCCCATCCAAGAAGTAGTGCTCCAGCTTGATGAAGTTTTCTTCCTTGAGAAACTGAAGAACAGCTGTAAATACCGTCTCTAGAACGTCTTTCATACGTTCAGAGCGGAAACGGTTAATGGTCCGGAAATCTGGACGTTGCCTAGCAGCCAGCCACATAAACATGA
>NZ_JAMBNP010000076.1 GCF_023715145.1 Paenibacillus glycanilyticus
AGCGCATCTACTCCTCTCGCCAAATTGCCAAAGCAGTACGTGAAAATATCATGTTTATGTGGCTGGCTGCTAGGCAGCGTCCAGATTTCCGTACCATTAACCGTTTCCGCTCAGAGCGTATGAAAGATTGAAGCGAATGCCAATCGTTACACGTTTGTATGGGGCAAAGCTGTTGTCAAACAGAAAATGAAGCTACAAGAAAAGGTGAAGACCTTGTTCGCTGCCATTGAAGAGGCAGAGAAACAGGAAGATCAGGCGCTGAATAACTTGGACCTTCCTGAGCTCG
>NZ_JAMBNP010000077.1 GCF_023715145.1 Paenibacillus glycanilyticus
CACGCCTTCATGTTGTTCTGGTCTACTACAATGGCTCTCTTACTTTTATTCCTCTTTTCTGGCAAGGGCGAAATCCTGCGAATAAGCGAGCATTCGTGAGAAAAATGAATCGTACCGAGGGAGTTCAGTAACTAAACAGCTGACGTTGGAATACGATAAAGTCATTTCTGGAATTTTTGGAGGTGTATATCATGCAAAAGGCAATCGTAATTCATTATTTTAACGAAAAAAAGAATAACTTAGCTGAGCTAAATCAACTGTTGCAAGATGGATGGAAAGT
>NZ_JAMBNP010000007.1 GCF_023715145.1 Paenibacillus glycanilyticus
CCACATTCCCCTTATCCGTACGCACAGCCTCCTGAACGCCGTCGCTCCAGCCGGTAAAATGATAGCCCGTTGCCGGCTCGGCTTTCACTTCCGTTCCATCGGCTCCATAATCGACTTCCTGCGTTGCCGTTCCGCTTACGCTTCCCCCTGCTCCCGCAGTATAGGTGAGCGTAAACGTGTTGATTGCGAATTCTGCAGCAACGTTCAGATTGCCGGTTACGTTCAAGTCCGTACGGCTTGCCGTCGTCACGCCGTCACTCCAACGCGTGAAGTGATAGCCCGTATCGGCAACTGCCGTTACTTCCGTTCCGTCCGCGCCATGCTGTACCGTTTGCAGCTTGTCGCCTGTCAACGTTCCATGCTGACCCTCCGCGTAGGTTAACGTATATTCGTTAATCGCGAAGTTCGCCGTCACGTTCAGGTCAGCCACATTCCCCTTATCCGTACGCACAGCCTCCTGAACGCCGTCGCTCCAGCCGGTAAAATGATAGCCCGTTGCCGGCTCGGCTTTCACTTCCGTTCCATCGGCTCCATAATCGACTTCCTGCGTTGCTGCTCCGCTTACGCTTCCCCCTGCTCCCGCAGTATAGGTGAGCGTAAACGTGTTGATTGCGAACTCTGCAGCAACGTTCAGATTGCCGGTTACGTTCAAGTCCGTACGGCTTGCCGTCGCTACGCCGTCACTCCAACGGACGAAGTGATAGCCCGTATCGGCGACTGCCGTTACTTCCGTTCCGTCCGCGCCATGGTTCGGGGTCTGGTGAACAACCCCGGTCAAGGTTCCGTGCGCTCCCGCGGTATAAGTCAGATCGTATTGGTTAATTTCGAATTCCGCCGTTACCGAAAGGTTGGCCTGAACATTCTTTTCCTGGCGGGATGCCGTCGGCACGCCATCGCTCCACCGGGCAAAATGATACCCCGTATTCGCTACGGCAGTTACCGTCTGTCCGTCTGTTCCGAAATCTACCGTTTGAATGGCATTCTGGTCAATGCTTCCCCCAGCCCCAGCCGTGTAGGTCAAAACATATTTATTAATTGCAAATAACGCCGTAACGTTGTTGCTGCCCAAAACCGCGATGTCCGTCCGGGAAGCTGTCGTAATCCCGTCGCTCCAGCCAACGAAGCTGTAGCCCGGATTCGGATTGGCCGTTACCTCGCTGCCGTTTGAGCCATGCGTTACCGTCTGAGAGGTTTCGCCGGACAAGCTTCCGCCTGCTGCTGCCGTATAAGTCAGCGTGTATTCATTAATCGCAAAGCTGGCCGTAAAGCTTTTGTCGACCCTAATATCGCGATCCACGCGAGTGACATCCTCCAAGCCATCACTCCAGCCCGTGAAGTGATAACCCGCATTAGGCGTTGCCGTTACGGATTGGCCGTCGGATCCAGCCTCCACGGTCTGAACCTGCGATGCTTGTCCCCCAATGCTGCCTCCGGCACCTGCCGTATAAGTAAGCTTGTAGGTATCAATCGCAAATTGCGCGGTTACGTTCAAATTCCCCGTAACGTTATTGTCCGTTCGGCTTGCGCTCGCATTGCCGTCGCTCCAGCTTACGAAGTGATAGCTTGGATCCGCTACAGCCGTTACGGTAGCCGCGCTCCCGCCATGCGGAACATTTTGAGCTGCATCCCCCGTAAGAGTGCCGTGCTCTCCTGCCGTATAGTTGAGCTCATAGACGATGATCTCAAAATTAGCGGTTACGTCGAGATCGCCGGTAATATTGTTGTCCGTCCGGATTGGGTTCGTGTCGCCGTCGCTCCAATTAACGAATCGGTAACCCGTATTGCCAACGGCCGTTACGGTAGTCGCGCTTCCCCCAGTCCGAACGCCCTGCGCCGTATTTCCGCTAATCGAACCGTTCGGGCCCGCCGTATAGTTGCGTTTATGCTGTGCCATCAGTATGGTGCCGTTCGAGCCAAGCGCCATAAACTCTCCGTTTACGTACGCCGCCCCATACAAGACGGCTGTCGTTCCGCTCGTGCGCTGCTGCCAGTTCTGCCCGTCCGATGAACTCAGAATCGCGCCATTCCCGCCAACGATGAGGAACGTACCGTCGCCGTATGCGGCTCCGTAGAACGTGCCGCTTGCCGGAGGAGTACTGGCCGTCCAATCCGCTCCGTTCGGAGACGTAAGGATTTTGCCGCTGCTTCCGACCGCAACGAATAACCCGTTGCCATATGTAATCCCTCGCAGCGTCGTTGTGACGCCGGAGTTTTGAGCTGTCCAGTTCACTCCGTTCGGCGAGCTGAGAATGGTGCCTCCGCTGCCAACCGCAACATAGGTCCCTCCGCCGAATGCGACCGCGTTAAGCGCGCCGCTGCCTGCAGCCGTCTGAGACACCCATGTTGTACCATTGCTGGATGTCAGTATGGCTTGCGTCTGATTAAAATTAATATCGTTACTCGCCCCAACCGCTACATAACCCAGGTTTCCGTACGTTACGCCGTACAGGGTAGTTCCCGACTCGCCGGGAAGCGATCTGGAGGTCCAGTTCACCCCGTCATTCGAAGTCATGATCTTTCCGTAATAGCTCTGTTGCCCGTACATGATATATTGCGAATATCCCACTCCTACAAAACTAACAGGACCGCCGGATGCCAAGCTTCTAATCTCGTGATTCACGCCAGTAGATAGAGTTGTCCATTCTACTCCCGTTGTTGAGTTGCGGTATAAGCTCCCTTGGTGCATATCGCCCTGATTGCTGTTATAAAAGGGCATTGGCGGGGTACCCGTTGCAACGATCGTTCCATTGCCGTAAGCCGCCGTACGGAACGAATCCGTAGAATCGGTCGAGCCTGACGGCTTTGCTATCCAGGACAAGCCATCCAGCGCATCCGTTCCTCCGCCTGCAAATGCCCTGCCAACGCCGATACCCGCCGCCTGCAGCAGGCCTGCTACCATTGCAAAGACGAGTACAATTGCTATTTTCTTGTTTACTGCATGACGACTCATCGAGCTCCCCCAGATGTTTCTATTCATCACCTGATCCATCCCATCCTCAAATATGACAAAATACGATAATGCTAAACAGTATCATATACCATACTAACGAACTAATCTATCAACTTATAACAGAAAAGGCGCTGCCTTTAAAACGCGAAAAAACCGGCTATCGCCGATAGCCGGTTTTTTGACTCTACTTCACTGAAATGCTCAATAATACCTTTTATTAAGCCGCCTATTATTTCACGGCGTCTGCTGCCGCAAGCGCATCAAGGAACGGGTGATGAACCTTTCCATTGGAAGCAACGACATTGCGGACGCCCAGGTTGTACGGTTGCCCCAGCGTATCGGTTACTGTACCGCCCGATTCTTGAATCAACAGCGCGCCTGCCGCCAAATCCCAGCTGTTCAGGCCAATCTCCCAGAAGCCGCTTAACCGTCCTGCAGCGACATACGCCATATGAAGCGCAGCCGAACCACCGGAACGGATATTGCGAACTTGCGGCACCAATGCCTGAAGCCCTTTCATATTAAGCGGCAGCGCATAACCCGCGTCTGGCGGAAAACCCGTGGCAATCAGGCTGGTCTTCAGCGTATCCTCGCCAGACACGCTCATCCGTTTGCCATGCACGTAAGCTCCTTTGCCTTTCTCGGCAATAAACAGCTCGTCGCGCATCGGATCATAGACTACGCCTAGAATAACCTCGCCTTTATGGGCAAGCGCAATGGAAACGACAAAGAACGGAAATCCGTGCACGAAGTTGGTTGTCCCGTCGATCGGGTCAACAATCCACAGATACTCCTCTTCGCTCAGTTCTGCAAGCGCCCGTGCGGATGCTTCCGGACCCGGCTCAACGCCCTCTTCGCCCAAGAAGGAATGATGAGGGAAATGGGTCAGCACAAGACGCTTAATCAGTGTCTCCGAGCCTTTATCCACTTCCGTCACCAAATCCTGCGCGGAATATTTTATATCAAGCTTCTCATAGTTTCCCAGCTTAGACTTAATCCATTCTCCAGCTTTAGCCGCGCAGTTGATCGCCACGGCGGCGAAGCTTTTGCCTCCGACGACGGTGCCCTGCTGATCACTTACAGTCACAGTCCATCACTCTACTCTCTTCATAGTTTTACCACAATAGGATGGTATAAGGTTCGGTATCGGAGAAGCCTCGACAGACTTCTCTGGAATGCTTTTTAATTATATGTTCGTTTCTTATACGGATGACTTCCTATGCAAGTTTCGCATTAGTAAAAACGCTTCTCCATCCTGGGAAGGCGGAGCATAAGCTTGCGGTTATATAGAGCAAATATATACTTCCTATATTTCAAAAATATTAACGTAGTGTTACAACTTCGTCAAACCTTCGTAGATCAATTGGCCCGCCAGCAGCAATAAAGTAATCCGCAGCAGCCAGAGCAGGCCCTTCCCGCTCATCCGTCCCGCAATCATGGCCCCCAGCTTGCCGCCAATCCACGCCCCCGGCACAAGGGCCAGCACAATCCAGTAATTAATCTCCCCCAGCCAGCCGTGCATCCCGCTTCCGAGAATGGAAGATAGAAAGATGACAAACATGGAGGTTGCCGTAGCCGTATGCGGCGGAAAGCGGAAGAGCAGCACCATTAAAGGCACAAACAAAGAGCCCCCGCCAATGCCAAACAAGCCGGAGATCAGACCAACGGCAAAACCGATCGATAGAGCGGGAACCATCGCGTACCCATACGTCTGCTCTTGTCCTTTGGCATCAATGACGGTCCGCTGAATAGGCCATTGCCGGTTAATCGGCTTCAGGTAATCTCTCGCAACGAGCAGACCCGCCATAAGCAGCATGAATATACCAAAGGACAGCGAGAACGCAGCTCCGTGAAACCGGCCAGTCAACGCGGATCCGATCATTGCCGCAGGACCGCTTGTGATAAAAAACAGCCAGCCGCTCTTGAAGTCGACCAGCTTCTTCTTCGCATAGCTTAGCGTTGAAGCAAGCGCCGTTATGATAAGCATCGTCAATGAAGTGCCTACGGCCGTTGCATGGCTGATCTCACCGCCCGTGAGCTCAGGTCCCAGCAGCATAAGCACCGGGACGATAATAATGCCGCCTCCAAGACCGACAATACTGCCGAACATCGCTGCCACAACACCTAGCAGCGCCAGAAGAATCCACTCCAACATGTTCCTTCACCGCTTTCTCTGGATGAGCCTTGCCTAAGCCTATCTGCACAAAATAACACCGCCAAGGTGAAACGGCCTCCGCTCTTACAGCGGCTGTGCTCGTTCCATGACGGTGTTATCGATTAAGGGTCGATCTCCACAGTACCGTCGTCAACAATCCGGATTCCGGTATCTTGTGCGGCTAACTCCTTCAAATCCTCCATCAGCTTAAGCAGAGCGGCATCCTTCTGCTTCGCTTCCAGCATGCAATCCAGCCTGGGTGTTGTGGATGCGACACTCTTCAGAAACTGCACAAGGGGCTCCGGATCGAGGAAATCCGCATGCCCCCTGGGATCGGAAAGGCTTTTTGGGCTTGAAGCATGGATTTTGGGCGGCAGCCCACCCTCTTCAAGACCAAGCCGCTGCTCCTCCAGGCTCCAAGTACGGGCAATTCTTGGCCATAAGCCGGCCGACAGCTCGTCCATCGTGACATCGCCGCTGTTTACGGCATGATGGTGAATATCGAGTACCATCGGTACGCCAACCGCTTCCGCAGCGGCAACCGTCTCTCTGACATTAAATGTTTTATCGTCATTTTCGAGCGTAACCCGATGCTTGTACCTTTCGGACAAAGCACCGAACTGCTCGATGAACCGTTCGCCGGACAGCTTCTTATCCCCATAGGCTCCGCCCATATGAATATTGCATTTCACCGTCTCCGGCAGCTCCATAGCTTCGAGAATCCGGATGTGGTAATCGAGGTCCCTCTGCGATTTCATCAGAACATCAGGCCGGTTCGTGCTGAATACGCAGAAATGATCGGGATGGAACGATGTCCTCATCCCCGTCTTTTTCGCATAGTCGCCTATCTCTTTCATCGCCGGACGAAGCACGGGAAACGGATCCCAGTCTAAAAGGTCCTCATGCGTAGCCAGCGGAATCAGCTTGGAGGAGAACCGGTACATATGGATGTCATGGGCATTGGCATGCTTCATGATTCGCAGCGTGCTCCGCAGATTCTCCTCTGCGATCCGCTCCATCCTCCGTATGCCGGCTTCCCGGTCATTCAGCTTGGTGAGGGTGGCAAACGTCATCGTCCGCGACGGTGAGGCATTCTCCAGAATCATACTCATCGCAACAAATCCGAACCGGACGATCATAATGAATTATACCTTCTCTCCGAAAAACATCTCGTACGCGAGAGCCGTCTGGATGCGAGCCTCCTCTTCTGTCAGCTTGCGCACCAGCTCCATCTCCACTTCGGTCACTTCTTCGCCCTGGAAATTAATCTCCGCGATTGAAGCGAGGATACGGACGATTGCAATCGCTTCGTTGTTAGGCGTATAAGCGATCACTTTCTGACCGGTCGGGAAGACGCGGAACCCGCTCTTCACCATTTTGCCCCTTCCGTATTCAAGCAATTCATACAGCTCTTGCTCCGATTTGAATTTGCATACGGAATTAAACTCTGTTGCAAAACCCATTATGAATACCTCCTAAAAAGAATGATCACCCAAACAGCCTTAATGGGCTGTTCGTGATGATTCTTGCATCGTAAGCATAAGCCTAAAGAATGATCACCCAAACAGCCTTAATGGGCTGTTCGTGATGATTCGCAAGCTAGTTGCCGCCGCTTCCCCCGTAATCGATCGTCTGTTTATCCGCGTAACGCTTTAGCGCCAGCTCGATCAGCTTATCAAGCAAGTCCCGGTACGGAAGTCCCGACTCCTTCCACATCAGCGGGTACATGCTGATTGGCGTGAAGCCCGGCATCGTGTTCACTTCGTTGATGAAGAGCTGGCCGTCGTTCTTGCGGAGGAAGAAATCAACCCGCGACAGCCCCGCCCCGTCAATCGCAAGAAAAGCCCGCAGCGCCATGTCCCGCACCGCTTCGGCCGTCTTGTTCGGAATATTCGCCGGAATATGAATGGTAGACTTCCCGTCCACATACTTTGCCTTATAGTCGTAAAATTCATTAGACGGAGCAATCTCTCCCGGAACGGAAACCTTCGGATCCTCATTGCCAAGCACGCTGACTTCAATTTCTCTGGCATCCACAAACTCTTCAATAATAACCCTGCGGTCGTACCGGAAGGCAAAGTCTATCGCAGCGATCAGCTCCTCGCGGTTCTTCGCTTTGGAGATGCCAACGCTGGATCCCAGATTGGAGGGCTTCACAAAGCAAGGATAACCTAACGCTACTTCACATTCCATAATAAAAAAGGAGGCGTCCTTCTCCCACTGCGCCCGATTGAAATATCGGAAGACGCATTGCGGAAGACCCTCATAGGCGAATATCTTCTTCATCGTAATCTTGTCCATCCCGGCAGCGGAGGCTAAAACCCCGGCTCCCACATAGGGGATGTCCGCAATATCCAGCAGCCCCTGGATGGTTCCGTCTTCTCCAAACGGACCATGAAGCAGCGGAAAAACAACATCAATCGGCTGGCCGCTGCCTGTAGAAGCTCCGCTGCTGGCCGCCAAACGATCCAGAAGCGGAGCGAGGGGAATCGCGGGGGGCGCAGGTACCTGCGCCCCGACAGCCGGGACAAGCTTAAGCTCATCAATGGCGGAAGGCTTCCCGCCAAGCACCGGCCCAACTCTCCACTCGCCAAGCCTCGTAATATAAAATGGCGTTATTTCATATTTTGCGTAATCGAGCTCGCCCATCACCGCAAACGCCGTCTGCAGCGATACGTCATGCTCTCCCGACTTCCCCCCGTAAATCAACCCTAAGTGTACTTTCTTCCCCATAAGGTACCTCCGGTATGATTAATTTTAGAAGTGGTCCGCAATATGAAAAAAACGATATCTCGTTTGCTCTGTCCATGCATAGGAGTCGCGGTAGTCCCAGAACCGGTGCCTGCTCGGAACCGTATTGGCATTCACGAGCGGCATGCCCGCGGCGTCAAAAGCGGTAATGATGGTGCTGTGCTGATAACGGTTATCCCCGTTCCAATCGTACGTAATAACGTCGCCAAGCTGCAGCTCCTCCACCGATTGAACGACGGTAGCGTGCAGGCCGGAGTTCCGCTTGCCTGACAAATAATTGGTCAGCGCATTGGATACAGCCCAGCTGTAGCTCCACCATTCCTTGCCGCCGTTTCGGCCTTTGTACCACCAGCCGCTTTCTCTTTTACCAGTATAGTTCATAGGCGCGTGACCTGCAAAGAGACACTGGGAAATATAGTTAGTGCAGTTTACATCAAATTCTTCGTAGGCCGGATTCCCTTCATTCCACCAACGGTCCGCATAGGCTGCAGCCAGCTCGCGCCGGTATGGAATGCCTTTCACTCGCTGCTTGAGCTGCGGATACAGGTCCAGATTCAGAAAAGGCGTTGAACGGAAGACCGACGCCTCACGGGTCTGATCAAGACCTTCTTCCTCCACCGCTCCCGTATATTCGGATACTCCGAATCTTGGCCGCCGCTCGGCAATCACCGGTTCAATCCGGAAAACCCGCCACGAGCCTCCCGACTGGTTGAGCCATATTCGCTCGAGCTCGGTTCGCTCCTCCAGGTAATACAGTCCCGACTGCTCCATTTGCCTTTTGATGTGAAGCTTCACGAGCACCGACACCTCGGCGGGGGATTCGTTCACCTTGATGAGCTCTGCCTTGGTCTCGCCCCTTGCTGGCAGAACGCCGCGGTACAGATCTCTTTCCCGCAGCCGCTCAAGCCGGTAACGAAGCCGCAGGCCATGATCTTTATCATCTATAAAATCATCAAGAGCGGCATAATGCTGGTCCGTCTCTGCCTTATTATATAAGTTCACATATTTGGATATTGCGCTCTTCCACTCTCCTGCCGCTTCCCGCTTCCCCGCTCCCGCCTGCTCGGAGGAACGAAGCAAGGAAGACAGCTTCTGACGCGTCTCTTTGCCGGCAGTATGTCCGGCAGACGGCTGGGCAGACTTTGGAGGTGCGGATTGGATGGGTAGCTCTCTTGGCGGTGTTTGGCTGCCCCGCTGCTCACGGACGGCAGTTTCCGGCGCTTCGAACGAAGGACGGTGTGTCTCTGGCGCATCCGCTTTATTGGAGTGCACGGACGGCTGGCTCACACGCACTGCCGCCGGCTGGAGCAGTAAAGCTTTGCTTGGCCGCTGCTTGTCGGCAGAATTCCTTGTTCGATCCGATCGCGTAGACATGGCTACCCCTCCCATTCCTGTATTTGCTGGTTCATTATATGAGCAAATGTAAGATTTCATGTAACAATCACCATGGGGCTTGGGAACACTACCGAAGTAAACAGCCCATGCTCACGATGCGAAATTTACTTCGTAAATTTTAAAGCAAATGCTTACGATGTGAAATTTACTTCGTAAATTTTAAAGCCCATGCTTTCGAAGCGAAATTTACTTCGTAAATTTTAAAGCAAATGCTTACGAAGCGAAATTTACTTCGTAAATTTTTAGGAGGTTAAAAAACGATGTCCACGAACAACCCTTTTGCCGAACGCAGCACGCTGGATGCTGCAGGCAAAACCTATGTGTACTACCCGATCGCAGGGCTGGAGAAGCAAGGGCTGGGCCCTGTTTCAAAGCTGCCTTTCTCCATTAAAGTGCTTCTCGAAGCAGCTGTCCGCCAATTCGACGGACGGGCGATAACGGAGGAGCATGTCAAGCAGATCGCCGCTTGGGCGAACGGCCGGGTCGATAAGGAGATTCCTTTTATACCAGCGCGTATTGTTCTGCAGGACTTCACCGGCGTCCCCGTTGTCGTTGACCTTGCAGCGATGCGGGATACGGTCAAACGGGCCGGCGGCGATCCGAAGAAAATCAACCCGCTCGTCCCGGTTGACCTCGTTATCGACCATTCCGTCATGATTGACACCTTCGGTACCCCGGATGCCCTCGAATACAACACGAAGCTTGAATTCAAGCGCAACGGAGAGCGCTACCGCTTCCTTCGCTGGGCGCAGACCGCCTTCGATAATTTCCGCGCCGTACCTCCCGGCACAGGTATCGTGCATCAAGTGAATCTGGAGTATCTGGCCTCTGTTGCCGCAACCAAGAAGATTGGCGATGACACGGTCGTATTCCCGGACTCGCTGGTCGGAACCGACTCCCACACCACCATGATCAACGGTCTTGGAGTCGTCGGCTGGGGCGTAGGCGGGATTGAAGCGGAAGCCGGGATGCTTGGACAACCGCTTTATTTTGTCATGCCGGAGGTTATCGGGTTCAAGCTGACCGGCAGCCTTGCGGAAGGCTCGACAGCTACGGACCTGGCTCTGACGGTTACGCAAATGCTGCGCAAAAAAGGCGTAGTCGGCAAGTTTGTGGAGTTTTATGGACCGGGTCTGTCCAACATCAGTCTGCCGGACCGCGCAACCGTTGCGAACATGTCGCCGGAATACGGCGCGACGATTGGCTTCTTCCCGGTGGACGAGGAGTCGCTCCGCTTCCTTCGCGACACCGGGCGGGACGAAGAACAGATTGAGCTGGTCAGAGCGTACTATCAGGCACAGGATATGTTCCGCACGGATGAGACGCCGGATCCGGTATTTACGGATACCCTGGAGCTTGATTTGTCCACGGTAGTCCCTTCGCTGGCCGGACCCAAGCGGCCTCAGGACCGCGTCGAGCTTACTCACCTGAAAGAAGCATTCAACGATATTATCAACTTGTCCGTCGAGAAAGGCGGCTACGGCTTAAGCGAAGAGAATAAGAATCAGACGGTACCCGTTCACCATAATGACGGCCGCGAGAGCGAGATGCGCACTGGAGCCGTGGTTATCGCGGCCATCACCAGCTGCACGAACACCTCCAATCCAAGCGTTATGCTTGGCGCGGGACTTGTAGCGAAGAAAGCGGTGGAACGCGGACTGAAGGTACCGGCTTATGTAAAAACCTCGCTGACGCCCGGTTCGCTCGTCGTAACGGATTACTTCAACCGTGCGGGACTGATGAAGTCGCTGGAGGCGCTTGGCTTCCACCTGACGGGTTACGGCTGCGGCACATGCATTGGCAACTCCGGCCCGCTTCCTGACGAAGTCAGCAAAGCGATTGCCGACCATGATATGACCGTAGCGGCCGTACTTTCCGGCAACCGGAACTTCGAGGGCCGCATCCATGCCCAGGTAAGAGCAAATTATTTGGCATCGCCGCCTCTGGTCGTGGCTTATGCTCTAGCGGGCACGGTTAATATTGACCTGTCGAAGGATCCGATCGGAACGGGCTCGGATGGCAAGCCGGTCTATCTGAAGGACATTTGGCCAACCAATCAAGAAGTGCATGAAGCAATTAAAGCTGCCCTTCGCCCGGAAATGTTCCGCGATAAATACGCCAACGTCTTCACGCAAAATGACCGCTGGAATGCGATCGAGGTACCAAAGGGCGAAAGCTACGAATGGGATCCGGACTCGACCTATATCCAGAACCCTCCGTTCTTCGAAAATATCGGCGCGGGCATCGGTGACATTGTGGATATTCCGTCTTCCAAGGTACTCGCACTGCTCGGCGATTCTGTTACTACCGACCACATCTCGCCAGCGGGTAATATCAAGACCGACAGTCCCGCCGGCAAATATTTGACCGATCACAACGTCGACAAGGTTGATTTCAACTCCTACGGCTCGCGGCGCGGCAACCATGAAGTCATGATGCGCGGTACGTTCGCGAACATCCGGATCCGCAACCAGGTGGCTCCGGGTACGGAAGGCGGCGTTACAACCTACCTGCCGACTAACGAAGTGATGTCGATCTACGATGCGTCGATGAAATATCAAGAGGACGGAACCAATCTCGTCGTTATTGCGGGCAAGGAATACGGTACGGGCAGCTCCCGTGACTGGGCGGCAAAGGGCACCTATCTTCTTGGAGTTAAAGCCGTCATCGCCGAAAGCTTCGAGCGGATTCACCGCTCTAACCTGGTTGGCATGGGCGTACTCCCGCTGCAGTTCGTCGAGGGCCAAAGCTGGAAATCGCTTGGCCTAACCGGCCGCGAGACGATTGATATTTCGGGATTGTCCAATGACGTGAAGCCCGGGCAAAAGGTTCATGTCAAAGCCACCGGCGATGACGGCAAGGTTACCGAGTTCGACGTATCGGTCCGCCTCGACTCCATGGTCGACGTCGATTACTATCGCAACGGAGGCATCCTGCAAACCGTGCTTCGTCAGATCATGTAGTTCATTCAATTAAAAGAAAAGCGACTGTGCCAAGTATTAAGCACAGTCGCTTTTCTTTTTTCCCTTTATAAAGGTTAATGGCAAGCGGAGCATTTTGAATGATTCTGGAGAAAGATTATGCTTAGAGCAATGGCGATCGGAAGAACATTCAAACACGGAGTTGGCCGCTTAACCGTTACTTGATCATCGTTCCCATTCGCTTCGCATATTCGATCAGGACCGGCGAATACTCGCGCATGATCTCCGTTGTCAGTCGGCTGGACGGCCCGGACACGGACAACGCCGCAGACACCTGGCCATGCCGGTTGAAAATTGGCGCGGACAATGCCGCTACCCCCGGCTCCCGTTCCTCGAAGCTGGTCGCATAGCCCTGTTGAACGATTTCCTCCAGCTGCTGCTTATATTGATCGAGATCGATAGCAAGCAGCCAAGCCGGATCGCCAAAGATTTGCTCCTGCACGAAGCGTTCGGAATAGGCGATAAGCACTTTGCTGGAAGCGCCGGCATACAGCGGCAGCCTTGCGCCAACCGGCGCTACCCGGCGTACCGGCTGATTGCTCTGAACAGCCTGAATCCGCACGCGCTCCGAGCCGTCACGTACATATATACTAACCGTCTCTCCTAGCCGGTCGCGCAAACGCTCCATCTCCGGCTGCCAGATGACGGACTGATCGTCCGAATGGGACAAATGGGCAGACAACTCCCACATCCGCATTCCGAGGTGATAACGCTCCGACGACGGATCCCTCTCTACAAAGCCCCGGTCCTCCAGCGTCGCAAGCATGCGGTGGACGGTGCTTTTGTGCAGGCCTACCTTATCTGCGATCTCAGACATTGCCAGATTGGTCCCCTCTGTGAAACAGAGCAAAATATCCAGCGCCCGCTCAACCGCCCGTACATTCGATTTGCCTTCTTCCATCCAGTCCGCCCCCCTTTTATTCCGCTCAATTTTGGTTTCGTACAATGAAACTTATTATCATCCAGTATACCTTAATTCAACGAGAATGGTAAAGAAAAGATCTTTCATTACAGCCTGATTACAAATGCTTAACATTACATCGACATCAATTGACAGGCCTACCCTATGGGTCTACGATAAAAGTACTAGATAGGTAGAAGCGCTTACATATAGTGGGGAGGGACAATGCGATGAGCACAACAATGATGACACCAATGCCGCTTGAAACCGGCTTTCCTCAAACGCTGCAGCCTTTTCCGCTCGATGGCGGACTGCAGAAACAAAAACCACGGGCGAAGACGCGAAAGCATTTCTTCATCGCGCTTGTCGCTTCGTTCACGGCGTTATGCTTACTGCTGGTTCTCGTCTTTTACGGGTATGTCGCCTGGATGCTGACTTATCCTTATGTAGCGCCTCTTACATCCAATCCGAAGGCCGCGGCCGGCCTCGATTATGAAGATATTTTATTCCCTAGCGCAAGCGGACGAACAACCGTCAGCGGCTGGTATGTACCGGCTTCGGACAATGATTCCGATGCTGTTCTGGCAAGCTCCATCGCAAGCTCGGAACGGACCGTTATCTTCAGCCATGGCTACGGCGCGAACCGCGAAGAGGACTGGGTACCGATGTACGATTTGACGAAGCTGCTTCACGGGCTTCACTATAATGTGGTACTTTTCGACTATGGCTATGCCTCGCAGAAATATAAAGCACCGGCTACAGCCGGTATTGAGGAATCGCAGCAGCTTCTCGCCGCTATTAACTTCGCCAAGTCTCGCGGCGCCCAGGAGATTGTCGTATGGGGCTTCTCGATGGGGGCGGGCACAGCTCTTCAGGCCGCTCTCCAGACCAATGACATCGATGCGATGATTCTGGACAGCACCTTCCTGGCAACGGCCGAGACGATGTTCCATAACGTCACTCAAATCCTGCCGCTTCCGAAATTCCCTTCCAAGCAGCTGATCGAAATGATGCTGCCGACCTGGTCGGGCACGAATCTGAAGCAGGTTCCGATTAATCAAATATTAGCGAAATCCTTCAATATACCGCTTTACATTATGCACGGCACAAACGATGCCAAAGCGCCTTACCAATTAGCCGAGCAAATCGCGTCCGAGCAGACCAATCCGCTGTCCCGTTCCTGGATCGTGCCAAACGGCCAGCACGAAATGCTCTTCCGCGCTTCACCAACGGAATACATCCAGCGTGCAGCGTTATTCCTTGGCCAAGTTGATCAGCAGTTCCAAGAATTGAATTCCGCTAGCGATAATGCTCAAACCACATAGCAAACCGCACTCATTCGAAAAAAAGCCACCGCGGCATCAAGTGTACCAAACACACTTGATGCTGCAGTGGCCTTTTTTATTACTGTCAGCCGTTATTGCTTAAGCAAAGACAGGAACTCCGAACGGAGGGCGCTGTCCGAGAACACGCCGCGTACTGCCGACGTAACCGTCTTGCTGCCCGGCTTTTTCACGCCGCGCGCGCACATGCACAGATGCTCGCCTTCAACAACAACCATCACGCCTTGCGGCTTCAGCACTTCTTGCATAATATCGGCGATCTGCGTAGTAATTCGTTCCTGTACCTGCAGTCTTCTCGTTATCGCTTCAACAAGTCTTGCAAGCTTGCTGAGGCCGGCGATTTTACCGCTTGGAATATATCCGATATGCGCCTTCCCGAAGAAGGGCGCCATATGATGCTCGCATTGGCTGTAATAGATAATGTCTTTTACAATAACAAGCTCTTCATGCTGCTCGTCAAAGGTCACGCCCAGCACATCGCGCGGATCTACCTCATAGCCTGCAAAAATCTCTTCATACATCCGGGTAACGCGAGCCGGTGTCTCCAGTAACCCTTCTCTTTCGACGTCCTCGCCAACCAGCTTCAAGATTTCTTTTACATGATGCTCTATTTGCTCCCGGTTGCGCGATACCGCCGAATTGACGTAGTCTTTCATACCCGCCATTTCGAACCACCTCTCCGGCTACTTCCAACTAACCGCACTTTATTTTCGTGGCATTTTCTGATTTTTCATCATTTGCTGTGCACGATTCATTTGCTGCTTGTTCAAGTTGTAGCCCATTTGTTTGGCCATTTTTTGGATCATTTCAGGGTCGTTCTGCATTTTCTCCAGCTGCTTGCGCAAATAGAATACCCCGATAAAGAAGCCGCCCGCAGCCCCCACAATTAGCGTTACAATCGGAATAATGATGTTCCATGCCGACATTATTAAAATTCACCCGACCCTTTCTATCATTGCTGCCTATAGTCTATAATGACCCCTATAATAGCATGTAAAGCGGGCATTCGCAAACGTCCCGCGGAAGTAATTATTCCTAGCTTTCGCGCGGGATCGAAGCTCCTTCCTCCGCTTCGTTCCGGCTGGCTTCCAGGCTGGCGATAGCCCGCTCCAAGTAGACTCTAGCTTCCTCATCCGGCTCGCTTGCCAAAGCCTTATGCAAGGCATCCATTGCCTCCTCGCCGCCGATCCGTCCAAGCGCCCAGGCAGCTGTGCCGCGCAGCACCGGACGCGTATCCTCGTTCAGAACGCCGATCAGATCCGGCACCGCGCTCTTCTCCTTGAAGTTGCCAAGCCCGATGACCGCATTGCGCTGAATGGGCTTCTTGCCGCGCCAAGCGGAGGAGGTGTGGCTGTAGCGATCCTTGAATTCCCGGTTGCCCATCGTAAGGAACGGAACAAGCAGCGGCTTCACCAGCTCGGGGTCAGGCTGAAGCTCCGGCTGATGCGTCCAGTTCTTGCCCCGGTTCACCGGGCATACCGTCTGGCAGGTATCGCAGCCGTACAGCCGGTTGCCGATTTTGCGCATCAGCTCATCGGTTACAAAGCCCTTCGTCTGGGTGACAAAAGAGATGCAGCGCTGCGAATCCAGCTGCCCCGGGCCAACAAGCGCATCCGTCGGACAGGCGTCAATACACTTCGTGCATTCGCCGCAGCCCTCGGTTACGGGCGTATCCGGCTCAAACGGAATATTGGTAATCATCTCGCCAAGATAAATCCAGGAACCAAGATCCTCGCTTAAAATCGAACAATTCTTGGCGCTCCAGCCAATCCCGGCTCGCTCTGCAACCGCCCGGTCGGACAAGGCCCCCGTATCCACCATACTCTCGAACCGCGCTTCCGGAACGCGTTCCATCAGCCAGGCTTCCAGTCTGGCCATCCTGTCCCGCAGCACCTTATGATAATCCTCGCCCCAAGCCGACCGCGATAAAATACCGCGTCTTGCTCCCGGCTCCGACTTCGGAGGATTATGCAGCTTCGCGGGATAGGCGACGGCAATCGCAATAATGGACTGCGGATTATCAAACAGCAAAGCCGGATTGGTCCGCTTGTCCAAATCCGGCTCCTCGAAGCCCGACTCGCGGCCAAGCTCGCGATGCCGGATCAACCTTGTTTTCAGCTCCGTAAACGGATCGGCGGAAGCAAAGCCAATCTTATCGATGCCAAGACTTGGCGCCGCTTCGCGCATTTCTTCTTTTAACTTTGCCCAGCGGCTGCCGTCCATCAGCACCTGCTCCCTTCCTCTTGTCGCCCCAATTGCTACAATCGTTTAATGGCTTCGCGGGCAAGCTCGTCGCAGCGGTTATTCCACTCGTTGTCGCTATGCCCCTTTACCTTGATATACTCCACCTGGTGGCGTTTCATCAGATCCCAGAGTATTCTCCACAAATCCTGATTCTCCACCGGCTCTTTCTTGCTGTTCTTCCAGCCATTGCGCAGCCAGCCGTGTATCCAGCCTTTCTGAAAGCAGTTGACTACATAGGCAGAATCGCTGTATACCTTCGCTTTGCAAGGCTCCTTCAGGAGGCTCAGCGCCTCAATAACCGCCTGAATCTCCATCCGGTTGTTTGTCGAATGCTTCTCCCCTCCGGAAATCTCTTTCCGGTGGACTCCGTAGAAGAGAACGGCTCCCCAGCCTCCCGGCCCCGGATTTCCGGAACAGGCCCCGTCGGTATAAATGGTTACATCCTTCATTGTTCCATCTCCCACAAAGAATTGCGAAGCATTGCTTAAAGAATTGCAGAGCAATTCTTACTTCGAAAGCATTAGCTCAAAGAATTGCGAAGCAATTCTTACTTCGAAAGCATCAGCTTAAAGAATTGCTTCGCAATTCTGCCTATCGAAGAATCACCGCTACAAGGCCTTAACCTGCTCGAAAGGCCACAATATAAAATCCGCTCTCCCGTGAATCAAT
The DNA here is from genome assembly GCF_023715145.1 of Paenibacillus glycanilyticus. Classification (GTDB taxonomy): domain Bacteria; phylum Bacillota; class Bacilli; order Paenibacillales; family Paenibacillaceae; genus Pristimantibacillus; species Pristimantibacillus glycanilyticus_A. Next base: position 17,390 of record NZ_JAMBNP010000007.1, read on the forward strand.
GTGCGAGGAACCGTGCCAAAAATCCGGCTGTCCTTGCTCGCTCTTGCGTGACGGTTATCCCCCATCACGAAGTATTGCCCTTTCTGAACAACAATCGGCATAAAGTCCAGATCCTCGATCTCGACATCGGTATACTTCTCGGTCACCTTGACCCCGTTGCGGTAAAGCTCTTTATTGTAAATTTCGATGCGGTCGCCTTCTACGCCAACAACCCGCTTCACCAGATAGTCCTTTTGACCGTCGTAAGCGGCAGGGTCCTCTAGAATCACGATATCCCCTACCTTCGGACTTCCGATCAGATAAGCCATTTTATTGACAAACAGCCACTCCCGGTCGCGAAGCGTCGGCTCCATGGAATGCCCCTCAACCGTCGACAGGTTAAAGACAAATAGATGAAGCACCATCACAATAAGAAAAGAAATCGTAACCGTCTTCGCCCATTCCAGCATTTCCTTCACCCAGCGCGGCTTCTCGCTTACCTGCCGGGGAGCATGATCATTCAAATCCGAAGGGGATACACTCATCAAGTCACCCCTCACTTTCTCCACAGGTGCTATGCCAGTCCGCATAGTAGCTTTGGACGATTTCATCCTGGAACGGTACAGCTCCCTCATCCATCCGTTTGAGCAGCGCCGACAGTCCTTGCTGTACCTTATCCTCCACCATCTGCGGATAATGGTAAGCAAGCTTGTGCATCTCGTACTCGTCCTGATCCACGACATAACGGTTGCCGTCGGTCGTCCGGATCACATCCAGATCATAATCGATATAGGTAAGCACATCCCCCTGCAAATACGGAGGAGACGCGATATTGCAATAGTAACGAATGCCGCTGTCTTCAAGCAGCGCTACGACATTAAACCATTCACCGGGAATGAAGAAGGATACCGCCGGCACCCGGCTGATCCATTGCTTGCCGTCGGATTCCAAAATCGGCGTCTGGCGATTTATGAGCACAATGATATTGTGATCCCTGTGCACCGGGGCAAGCCGTTCTGCCGGCACAAGGTAGTTGCGCTGCCATGTTCGATGAATATGACCGTCGTGCTTGAAGCTTTTTATAACACAGTGCCGATAAATGTCCATGACGCCTCTCCTTACTTATTGTGAAACGGTGAAACGGCCTGAAGCAGCGCCTCGTTCATTTGTTCCAAACAATAGTCCTTTTAAATAGAAAAGCATATCTGACCGCCAAAAGCAATGGCGATACAGATATGCCCAGCAAATATGGCTATTAGGTTAGCCAGCTACAATACTTAATTTCTGAAATGACCGGAAGAAATCGTTCGAAGCATAACCCATCGCTTCGTATAACGGCAATACCGGTTCATTATGCTCGTCGGCGGTGATTAATATTTTGGAAACGTTGCGTTGCTCGAAGCGCTGCCTCAATGCTTGAATGAGCGCTTTCCCAATTCCTTGACGCTGATACTCTGCATGAACAGCGATGCGATAGTAATAACCCTTGTTATTATCGATCGTACCGATGATCATACCAACAACTTCCGACTCTTCGACAGCGATCAGTACAAGCTCACTGTCCCATGACAATTGACGAGCAAAAGCTTCCATCGTTTGTTCGTAACACTCTTCAGACAATACATCCTCGAGGAGTGCAGTAACCGGTCTGTAGTCAGACAACTGGAAGGAACGAACGTTCATTAATTATACACCTTCTATACCTTGTCATAGTGCTGCATTTATATATTTTACGACATTTTGCAACGAAATCCTTCTTTACTCTTAAAAAAAACTTAAAAATTTTAAAGAAATTTGCGAAATAACGTTGAAAACGCTTTATTTTAAGCGCTTACATAAACTATTTAACGATTTACGTAAAATATGGCTCGTTTTCTATCGTTTTTGCATATTTTCGAGTCTTTCGTGACATTCTACTTCTCGTATGTCTTTGTCCGCCACCGTTCGACTTTAGCAACATTAATGTTGATTTATGTACTCGGATAAGGGATAATATGAGAAGAGTTTTACATAACCTATTTATGGGAGGCTGTTAATCATGGCTCATCAATTACCTGCTTTGCCTTATGCAAAAGACGCTCTGGAACCGCATATCGACGCGCTGACAATGGAAATCCACCATGGCCGTCATCACAACGCTTATGTAACAAACCTGAACGCTGCTCTGGAATCCGCTCCTGAGCTGCAAGAGAAATCGCTGGAAGAGCTGCTGGCTAACAACCTGGCAATCGTTCCTGACGCAATCAAAACAGCTGTCCGCAACAACGGCGGCGGCCATGCAAACCACTCCCTGTTCTGGGAAGTAATCGGGCCAAACGGCGGCGGCGCTCCAACTGGCGCACTTGCTGCAGCAATCGAAAGCGAACTGGGCGGCTTCGACGCATTCAAAGCTGAATTCGCGAAAGCAGCTACAACTCGTTTCGGCAGCGGCTGGGCTTGGCTGTCCGTTAAAGACGGCAAACTGAAAGTATCGAGCCTGCCTAACCAAGACAGCCCGATCTTCGAAGGAGAAACGCCTATCCTTGGTCTGGACGTTTGGGAGCATGCTTACTACCTGAACTACCAAAACAAACGCCCTGATTACATTGCAGCGTTCTGGAACGTTGTAAACTGGGCTGAAGTTGGCAAACGTTACGAAGCAGCTATCTAATAAGTACCTGCTTGAGATACAAGGCTGTCCCTCTATGGGACAGCCTTGTTTTTTGTTATAAAGTGTTGGGCCGCATTGGCTGCTTCGTGCACACGGATAGGCATCTGCCGCATAAGATGGATGAGGATGAATGCCTAATCTGTCATACGAAGGAGTCTGACAAAGCGCATGAGCAGCTATACTTATAAGTATATCGAGGGGAAAGGCAACAACACCGTTGTTAGCAACTGCGGCTGCGGGGGCACGCGGACGCTAATGCCAGGACCGCCACCGCCTCCTCCGGGTCCGGGACCAGGACCGGGACCAGGGCCGTTCCCGCCAGGGCCAGGGCCGTTCCCGCCAGGGCCAGGGCCGGGGCCAGGGCCGGGGCCAGGGCCGTTCCCGCCGGGGCCGGGGCCATTCCCGCCATTTCCACCGTTTCCGTTCCCGCCGTTCCCGCCATTCCCGCCTCAGCCTGGACCATCATTTGTAACAGTTGTTATTAATGGCGGACGGTTCTTCCCGAACGTGACCAACTCCTACCGGGTGCCTTTCCGTTTCGGAATGAGCATACGCGACTCCCTTGCGGCAACCGGCGTAGTACGCTTCTCGTTTAACGGCCAGATCGCTTCGGTAAGCGGCATTCCGATCGGCGGACCAATCCAATATATCCTTCGCCTGAACGGCCGTGTACTGCCGCAGACGCTATTGACCTTCCCGGTACAACGCTTTGACACCGTCTCACTCGAGCTCGTCTATTCCTTAACCGGCCGCACCGAGGATGAACTGTCCCAGGAGCTGACAGACATCGCCCATCTGAACGTTGCGGAGCATTTCGCAACCTATGACCCGGAAGAAGTGTAAGCAGTAGCCGGAGCAAACAGCAAGAAGGCCATTCCGCGGCGGAATGGCCTTCTTTTCTATCTTCTAAAGCCTTACTCGGGCTTCTTCGCTTTCGCGTCCTCTTCCTGCTTGATGACTTTTCCTTTACCGCTGATCAGCTTCAGCTGGTCATTCTCGTAGCCAACGTCGTAGGTCACCTGATATTTGCTAAGCCGGTATTCCCCGTCCAACCGTTCGTCAACCGAGATGATCGCCGTTACGATCGCTTCATCATCGCTCTCCTTGGTGACGTGAATGTTGTCGATCACGACATTCCGGGTCATCATATAGCCTTGGCGGAACACCTCATAGCTCGTGCCCAGCTTCCAGTTGCCGCCGAGCAGCGAATAAGCGTACACATAGTCGGCGTTGTTAAGACTGTCGTAGAAGTGGGTCACCAGATATTCCGCATACTCGGTAATGGAAGCATCCTGCTTCACGGCACCGTCTTCCTCTTCCTGCTGCCACTCCGGCAAGGTCTTCATCGGATGCTCCGACCATGCCTCAGCCATATCCAGCACGTTCACGATTGGAATGCTGAAGCCAATTGAGCTCTGCTCGATCCCCGCGGAATTAATGCCCAGCACTTCCCCCGTCTTTTTGTCGACAAGAGGGCCGCCGCTGTTGCCGGGGGCGATCGGCGCGGAGATCTGATACAAGTCTTTGTACGTATAGGGCTTAATCTCAAAGCTTCTTCCCAGGCCGCTGACCATGCCGGTTGTAACGGTATTTTGAAAGCCAAGCGGACTGCCGATGGCAATGACTTCATCGCCGATCTCCGCTTTTTCATTCCGTACCATTGCAAGCGGCTCTACGCCGGCGAGCCCCGGTACTCGGACAACCGCTACGTCCGTCTCCGTGCTAATGCCGATGACATCGCCCTCAAGCTCTTTCGCATCGGCCGTTTTGACCGTAACCTTGCTTGCTCCCGCGACCACGTGGGCATTGGTAATGAGATCGCCTTTATCGTTATAGACGAAGCCCGAGCCCTGCGTGCCGTCCTCGGTTTCGATCATGACGACCAGCTTTTGCGTTGCGTAGATAATATCCTTTAGCGATTTCGGCGCACCTGCGTTGGCGTCGGCAAGCATCGGAAGTCCGCTCAAATGCCTCGGCACCTCCGCATGAATATAAGCAGCGGTACCCGCTCCCGCGCAAAGCACTATTACAGATGCGATAAGACTAATCCAAGTTCCTTTTTTCATGACTAATTCCCCTAATCCAAATACCAAGTCATATGATCGATAGCCACTGTTGCATTCTCGTCCTGCACATGATGAACAACAAAGGAGAAGTTGAACGTCTCTCCCGCTTCAATATAAGAAGGAGTTGCATCTACCTTGCCCGTCGTAATCACTTTTCCTTCCGAATCATGTACCGTATATTCAAGCGACACCGAATAGATCGGCCGGGTTGCCGCGTTCAGCAGTTCTCCCTTGACATTAAAGTCGCCAAAAATATCAAGCTGTGCATCAATATGCTTAACCTTGACCGCCGCGGTCTGGTTCATCAGATCCTCTTCCGCCGCCTTCTGCATCGCCTGTTCGATCCGCTCCTGCTCTGCCTCTTCGAAGTTTTTCTTCTCCGTTATAATGCGATCATACAGGTTAACCAGCTTCTCGTTTTCCGGTGCGTAAATCAGTCCTTTTTGCGCTGCGCTAATCGCCGCCGAGAAATTCTTCTTCTTCCGCATCGAATCCGCTTCGTTATAGCTGACGTCCGCAATCTTATCTTCAATCTTCTGACGAAGCGCTAGCGCCTCATCCCCCGACAAGCCCTTCACCTGATTGTACTGGCCTGCCAGATCATCCATATTCTCCATGTTCGCAAATTCTGCCGATACTTGAAGAACCGTCACCTTCGTCGACATTTCGTCCACCTGATCCCGCACTCTGCCAAAAATCGGCTCCTCCCGGCCGCGCAGCTTCGACTTCACCTGCTCGAGCTGGGTTGCCGCTTCCTCCAGATCCTGATCATCCAGACGCTGCCGAATTTCCGTTATCGTACGGTCAAGCGATAACGCTTCCTCTACGATCTTCAAATCCTCCTGCACCGGCTTGAAATCCGGTCGGGCATCCGCGGCTTTATTCAGCTGCCGGAACGACTCCTCGTATTTGCCCGCAAGCGCCTCCTGCCTGGCAGCATCCTGCCACTCAAGCACGCGGTTATTTAATCTTGCTTCATATAAGTAATAGGACAACAGCACGGCCGCAACGGCAGCCATCAAAATAATTGGAATCAGTCCGATTAATACGGTTTTCCTGCCTGCGGCCTGCCTTGTCGCCGGCGGCTGTAACGTCTCTAGTGCTGAGCCTGCCTGATCCTTCGCCAAATCCCATTCTTCCAGTGCTGCGGCCTGTGTTTCATTCCCGCTGTGCAAACTTCGCTGTGAAGGCTCCAGCAGCCTGCCGCATTTGCTGCAATACACGGCATCCGCATCATGCTCCCTAACGCAATGATGGCAATACAATTTCATTCTCCTCCAACTTGAATGTTCATCTCTGTATATCTCTTATCTATTCTATATGAAAAAATAAATGATCTCCATTTTTCCTTTACGGAAAATAAAAAAAGTTTCTCCAACCTCTTCCATAAAAATAGCCGGAACCTGCGTCAGCAGGATCCGGCTCATTCTTTTCCACTATTTAACGCCAATCGGCACCATGTACATGCCCGTACGTTCATCGGTCCGAATAGCGACTTCGATACCGTAAATGTGCTTCATGGTATGCTGCGTCACAACTAACTCCGGCGGGCCCTGCAGCAGCAGACAACGATTGTGATGGTCCTGCATGACCTGCAGCAGGCTGCAGCTTATTGCGACCACATGATTGCAATGAAAGACGGCGAGATTCATTCGGCCGGGGACCCCCGGACGGTATTAACAAAAGGCTTCATGAGAGAAGTGTATGAACTGAAGGCAAAAGTCAGCTTCGACGGCCATTACCCCCTTATTATTCCGGTTCGAAAACCAAACGAGGAGGAACAAACGATGATTATTGTAACGAACACATCGCAAATCGTAAAAGGCAGCGGTGACAAGCTTGTGGAACGTTTTGACCGGATTGGCAAGGTAGAACAAATGGAGGGCTTCCCCGGTTTGGAAGTGCTGTGGACCCAAAATTTGAAGGAATACGACGAAGTCGCTGTCGTCACCCGCCGGACTTCCAAGGACGCCTTCCAGGCATGGACGAAAAGCGAAGCGTTCCGCGAACCCCACAAATACCGCAATATTCCGGATTACATTCAGGACAACAAAATTACGTTCCAGGAAGTGAAGATCAGACGCAACCCGATGACGGAAACGGCGTTAGACGAGACTGCGGCGCAATAGAACACTACATGCCCTGCAGGATGCATCCCATTCGGCAAAGCCCTCGTTTGAGGGCTTTTTCTGCTTTATCTACTGCTTTATCTACTGCTTTATCTACTGCTTTATCTGCTGCTTTTTCACTTTTTTCAGCTTTGGTACTCCCTATTCCCTCTTCTCATTCACGCGCTACCCTGGATTTTGTACATTAAACTGCCTTGAAGATCCGTATTCGCTCACGCACATTGGATTTCATGCAGTAAAAATGCGCCTTAGAGCCCGCTTTCCCTCTTCAAAGCGATCTACATTGGATGAAATCCACTCTAGAACATACAAAGATGCTTATAAGACTAATTTTACTGGAGCAAATCCAACGTAGAGCGCAGCCTTACCTCAAGTGAGGGAATGGGACAAAAGCGGCTGCGCGCTTCATATCCGCCACCTTCGCATCTACCCCGACGCAGATTAGATAGAGTTTCTTTTTAAAACTAAAAAACGCCGCTAAGAAGAGGAATCCCCCCTCACAGCAGCGTTTTTTAGCGCGTAATACTACTCCGAACCAAGTCGCTCGCGCAAATAGTTGCGGACCTCCTCGTTAAGATCTTCCCGCTCCAGGGCGAAATCAATCGTCGCCTTCACAAATCCGAGCTTGTCGCCCACGTCATGGCGTTTGCCCGTAAAACGGTGCGCCAGAATAGGAGACAAATGATTAAGCCGCTGAAGGCTGTCCGTCAGCTGTATTTCTCCCGCTTTGCCCGGCTCGGCGTGCTCCAGCAGCTCGAAGATAGCCGGATCCAGCACATAGCGCCCGACGACCGCCCAATTCGAAGGCGCCTGTCCCGGCGCCGGCTTCTCGATCAGATCCAGAATTCGGTTATGGGAGCTGTCGGTATCATCGAAGGCAGCAATGCCGTATTTATGCGTCTGATCCCAAGGCACTTCCATCAGTGCGACAATCGAGGAGCCCGTCGCCTCGTATTGATGAATCATCTGCTGCAGGCAAGGCGGCTCGGAACGAAGGATATCGTCCCCGAGCAGTACCGCAAAGGGCTCATCGCCGATAAAGCGCCGCGCGCACAGAACGGCATGTCCAAGGCCAAGCGGCTCCTTCTGGCGGACATAATAAATATCGGCCAGATGCGAGATATCCCGGACGATCGCGAGCATCTCTTCATTGCCGCGTTCCTCCAGCTCTTTTTCCAGCTCGTAAGACTTGTCGAAATGGTCCTCAATCGCCCGCTTATGCCGTCCGCTGACGATAATGATGCTGTCGATGCCGGACTGCACCGCCTCTTCTACAATGTACTGAATAGCCGGCTTATCGATAATCGGAAGCATTTCCTTCGGCTGTGCCTTGGTTGCGGGCAGAAAGCGCGTGCCTAGCCCTCCTGCCGGAATAATAGCTTTGCGGACCTGCTGCCTTTTCGTCTCATTTAACATGGCCGTCACCCTTTCGATCCTCAAATGTCAGGCTCGGGATTCAGCGGCAGACGGATAACAAATACCGCGCCCTGCTTCGAATCCTCGATCTCGATTGTCCCGCCGTGAATGTCGATAATCTTCTTCACAATAGATAAGCCCAGCCCGCTGCCGCCTTGCGTGCGGTCCCTCGATGAATCGATCTTGTAGAATCGCTCGAAGACCCGCTCCCGCTCCTCCTCCGGAATTCCGCTGCCCGAATCGGCGATCCTTACAATCGCATCACCGTTCTTCTCCGACAGCTGGAACGAGATCTTCCCTTCCTCCGGCGTGAATTTAATGCTGTTCGTCAGCAGGTTAATCCACACCTGATTCAGCTGGTCCTCATCGGCCTTAATAACCGTTTCCTCCATTAATAGCTCAACCGTCAGGCGCTTCGCAAGCCAGGCTGGTTCGCAGGACAACACCACGTCCCGAAGCTGCCTGTCCAAACGATACGCAACCGGCTCATACGGATGCTGCTCGGAATCAAGCGATGCCAGCTTCAGCAGATTTTCGCTCAGGCGGGATAAACGGCTGCTTTCCTGTTTAATAATACCAACATAACGATTACGGTCGGTCTCCGTCAAATCCTCGCTGCGCAGCGCTTCCGCAAAACCGCCGATCGAGGTAAGCGGCGACTGGATTTCATGCGATACATTGGAAACAAAATCGCGGCGCATCGTCTCCAGCTGCGATAAGCTATGCGCCATCTTGTTAATGCTGTCCGCCAGCTCGCCCAGCTCATTCTTATGCGACATCGGAAGCTGCACGCTGAAGTCGCCTTTGGATATGCGGGTGGTGGCGGCGGTCATCATTTTGAGCGGCTTCACCAGGTACCGCGCGGCAAACAGGATTAAGATACAGCCTACTGCCAAAAGGGTAATGAGGATCGTGAACGTGTTGCGCTGGAAGCTGCGGACCTGACGGACATGGTCAGGCGCGATAAATACGGCCCATTCCGTATTGCCGAACTGCGCCATGCGGCCATAAGCCGGAGGCGAAGGCGGTCCGCTCTGATGCTCGCCCGCAAAATCCACTCTTTCCGTTTTGCCCTCAAAAATGTTCTCGACCGTCTTATAGGTCAGATGATTCACGATAGCCCGGCTTGTCCGGCCGACTTGAATCACAAGCCCGTTCCGGTTAACCGCGACGATCGACATTTCCTGGAGACTCGACACCTGCTCGAGAAACACCGGCAAAGAGCGCGGAGAAGAATCATTATACAGCCGCTCCAGCCGCGTAATCATCATTTCCTCCATTCCGTTCTGCCCCTGAAGATCGCGCCGGAACAGCTGATTGGCCGCGTAATAAGCAATACTAATACTTACTAATACGATGACCAGAAAAGTCACCGCTATTCGCACGTACAAGCTGCGAATCATGCCCGCTCCTCCAATCGGTAGCCAAGGCCGCGTATCGTTACGATGCGGAAGCCAATGTCCTCTTCCGGAAACCGCTCGCGAAGACGCTTTATATGTACATCTACCGTACGCTCGTCCCCTTCATAATTCATTCCCCACAGCTGCTCGATCAGATGCTCCCTCGTGAAGGTTTTGCCCGGATAGCTTGCCAGCTTGAAGAGCAGCTCGAATTCCTTCGGCGGCAGCAGTATCTTCTCCCCGTTCGCCACCAGCTGGAAGTCCGAGCGGTTCATCGACAAGCCGCCCAGATCAATGACTTGCGAAGAAGCAATGCGGTACCGCTTGAGCAGCGCCTTAATCCGCACGATCAGCTCGGGCGGATCAAACGGCTTCACGACATAATCGTCGGCGCCAAGCTCGAACCCTTTTACCTTATGGGCCGTCTCGCCTTTGGCCGTCAGCATAAGCAGCGGCATATCAAACGACTCGCGCAAAGCCGAGCATAACGCCCAGCCGTCCATTTTTGGCATCATCACGTCAATAACCGCGAGATCCGGCTTGACCGCCTCCAAACGATTCAAAGCGTCTTCTCCGTTTGTGGCTTCAATGACCTCATACCCTTCCCTCCGCAAAAACAAGCTGACCAGCTCGCGTATATTCGGATCGTCGTCCACGACGAGTATTTTCGGCATAAATTAACACCTCCCGTACACTATCTTTCTACAATAATACATCTAGATGAAAATAAGATGAACTGTGTTGACAAAGTTTACAGATTGTAATAATTTTAAACTAGAACTTGCGAAAACCAACAACAGCACATATATAGAGTGGAGGAATTTATTATGCAAAAAACAGTCATTATCGGTACCGGCCCTGCCGGATTAACAGCGGCGATCTACCTGGCGCGCGCGAATATGGAACCTCTTGTCATTGAAGGCTGGCAGCCTGGCGGTCAGCTCACCACAACTACCGAAATCGAGAACTTCCCGGGCTTCCCCGACGGCATTCTCGGCAGCGAATTGATGTCCAACATGCGCAAGCAAGCTCAACGCTTTGGCGCAACGTTCCGCAACGGCTCGGTAAAAAGCGTCGACTTCAGCAAACGTCCTTACACGCTTGATGTCGAAGGCATTGGCGAGATTCAAGCCGAATCCGTCATTATCTCGACCGGCGCATCCGCTAAATACCTGGGAATTCCGGGCGAGCAAGAAAATATCGGCCGCGGCGTGAGCACTTGCGCAACCTGCGACGGCTTCTTCTTCCGCAACAAAAAGCTGATCATCGTTGGCGGCGGCGACTCCGCAATGGAAGAAGCGGTGTTCCTGACGCGCTTTGCTTCCGAAGTAACGGTGGTAAACCGCCGCGACGAGCTTCGCGCTTCGAAAATCATGCAGGACCGCGCACGCGCGAACGAGAAAATCAGCTGGAACCTGAACAAAACTCCGCTTGAGGTTGTTCCCGGCGAGATGGGCCTGAAAGGTCTTAAAGTCCGCAACAACGCAACAGGCGAAGAAGAATTCGTGGAAGCGGACGGCGTGTTCATCACGATCGGCCATACGCCTAACACGAAATTCCTCGGCGGCCAAATCGACACCGACGAGCAAGGCTACATCATCGTGAAGCCCGGCACGTCGGAGACCAACATTCCTGGCGTATTCGCCTGCGGCGACGTGCAAGACCGTCAATACCGTCAAGCGATCACGGCGGCAGGCAGCGGCTGTATGGCGGCTCTGGATGCGGAACGCTTCCTGGAAGCGCAAAGCCACGCTGCGGTGCATGCTTAAGATTTTATTAATTCGGGATTGCCTGTGGTTCGTTCGGACGGTTCATAGTATAATGAGAAAGCTCGAACAACAATTTAAAGGCAATGCTACCTATAAAGGTACAACCTCGCTGATTATTATAATTAGCAGGTTGTGCCTTTTTCTGTTTTTACCCCATTATTCGATTGGAGTGATCCGTCTTTATGCTGCTGGAAGCCATCTATCACAGACCTAAGCAAAACTGGGCGTATGCGTATGACCCTGACACCCTTCATATCCGAATCCGCACGAAAAGAAAGGACGCGGAGCGCGTCGAGCTGATTGCCGGAGACAAGTACAACTGGAGCGGAACGTTTACGATAACCGACATGACCGTATTATCCTCGGATGCGCTGTTTGATTATTGGGAGGCTTCCATTAAACCTCCGTTCCGCCGGCTCCGGTACGCGTTCCGTCTGACGGATGGCGACGAAACGGTCATTATGACGGAAAACGGCTTCCCGGCCGAGCTGCCGGATAATCCGAATGCGTTTTTTGATTTTCCGTACATTAATTCCGCGGATGTATTCTCTCCGCCGGCTTGGGTGAAGGATGCGGTGTTTTATCAGATCTTCCCGGAACGTTTTGCGAAGAACGATCCATCCCTTAATCCGGAGAAAATCGAGGCCTGGGGCGGCAAGCCGACTCCAACGAATTTCTTCGGCGGCGACCTGCAGGGCGTGCTGGACCATCTCGACTATTTGGCTGAGCTTGGCATTAACGCGGTCTACTTCACTCCGCTGTTTGAAGCGACGACGAACCATAAATACGATACCGAGAATTACATGCGGGTGGACCGTCATTTCGGCACGAACGAGAAGCTGAAGGAGCTTGTGGAAGCCTGTCATGCGCGCGGGATCCGGGTGCTGCTGGATGCGGTGTTCAACCATGCGGGCCGGACGTTCCCGCCGTTTGTGGATCTGCTGAAGAACGGCGAGAAATCCGTCTACGCGAGCTGGTTCCACGTTAGGGAATGGCCGCTTCGGGTGGAGGATGGCATTCCTACCTACGAGACCTTTGCCTTCGAGCCGATGATGCCAAAGCTGAATACGGAAAACCCCGATGTGAAGGCTTATCTATTCAATGTTGCGCGTTACTGGATTGAGAAGATCGGGATTGACGGCTGGCGGCTTGATGTGGCGAACGAAGTGGACCACCAGTTCTGGCGCGAGTTCCGCCAAGCGGTGAAATCCGTCAATCCGGATGCCTATATCTTGGGCGAGATCTGGCATGACGCGATGATGTGGCTGGAAGGCGATCAGTTCGACGCGGTGATGAATTATCCGTTCACGAATGCCGTGCTGGATTTCTTCGGGCATCAGACGATTGACGCCAAAGCATTCGCCGATGCGATCGGCCGGCAGCTCGCCGCTTATCCGCAGCAGGTAACGGAAACGGCGTTCAACCTGCTGGACAGCCATGATACGCCGCGGCTGCTGACGATCTGCGGCGACGAGGCTCGCGCGATGAAGCTGGCGGCTTTATTCCAGCTGACCTATCCGGGAACGCCGTGCATTTATTACGGCGATGAAGTCGGCATGAACGGCGAGGGGGATCCCGACTGCCGGAAATGCATGGTCTGGGAGCCGGAGCAGCAGAATGAGGAGCTGCTCGCATTCTATAAGCAGGCGCTTGCGCTGCGAAGCAAGCACGCTGCCCTGCGAAGCGCGGATATCCGCTTCGTGCAGGCGGAGGACGGCGTTATCGTGTACGAACGCCGGGAAGGAACCGAGCGCATCCTCGTCGCGATGAATGCGCGAGGGCGCGAGGCTGTGGCCGCCGTGCCAGCCGGCTGCAACTGGGTGTCGCTGCTCGGCGATGAGCAGCGGCTTGCGCCGGCAGCCGGGAAGCTGCTGCTCCCGGGTTACGGCTACGGCATCTGGAAGCAGCTTGTTTAATGCAAAAAGACGGACACGGCTCTCTGCTGATCCGTCTTTTTATGTTCTTTTCCCTTTTTGCCGGGTACGGATGACGGTAATCACCGATTGAATAAACAGCATGAACAAAATGCCGCTGAGGAAAGAGTAGAAGTTTATGTAGATTGTGTTCGTATATGGATTAAGCCAGCCGTATTCCTCTATGAGGCCGTCAAGCTGATCATATCCCCGCTGCGCTTTATCGACTTGAAGCAGGATGGATACCGCCAAGAAGACGAGGATCATAAGCGGAATCCATATATCCTTGCGGCGCTCCAGATATCGCTCCCTGTGCACGATAAGACCAATGCCGATTAATAGCAGCAGATACGCAGGCAGCTCGATAAACCATAAGATAAGCGCGGGGTTCCCGTTGCCCGAAATCTCTTTGCCCTGCTCTATTTCGAAGGTAAAAAGCTCCACAAGACCGATGAGTGCAAGGTTGATGAACAGTACAACTAATGTTGCAATTCTTAGGGATTTGGTATTCAGCGCCCTCCCTCCTTCCTCATTATGCATAGACAACTAGTTTACCGCATAATCGCAGGATTCAATCACCGTCAAAAGAAAAGCACCTTCTCTCCAAATAAGAGAAGGTGCCACGCCCAACCTGTTACCATTCCGCGAACGATCCGTCATCGTAAGCAAGCCGAGGAGTATCCCAATCGCCCCCAAAGCTGCGTTCGATCAGCGCTTCTTCGTTTATTTCAATGCCAAGTCCCGGTCCCCGAGGAATAGCGACGTGTCCGCCGATCACTTCGAACGGCTGATTCAAGTAGCCTTCGCCCAGATCCCACTTCTCCGCCATGGACGGATGCTCCTGAATGAGGAAGTTTGGCGTACAAGCATCAAGCTGCAAGCAGGCCGCAAGCGAGATAGGTCCAAGAGGATTATGCGGCGCGATGGAAGCATAGTAGGTTTCCGCCATCGCGGCGATTTTACGGCCTTCGAAGATGCCGCCGGCATGGCACAGGTCAGGCTGCACGATGGCGACTGCGCCTTTCTCGAGCGCCTCGCGGAAGCCCCAGCGCGTGAACAGGCGCTCGCCGGTTGCAATCGGAATACTCGTCGATTCGGCGACGCGCAGCAGCTGGTCTACGTTCTCCGGCAGACACGGCTCCTCGATAAACATCGGGTAATAAGGCTCCAGCGCGGCTGCTAACCGGATGGCCATTGCCGGACTGACGCGCCCGTGGAAGTCGATTGCGATATCAACGCCGCTGTCGACTGCCTCCCTTGCCGCCGCGAACTTGTTCACCTGGCTTTCCACGAAGGCGAGCGAATCAATGTTGCGGACAGGCGCGTCCACGCCAGTCTTTATGGCATCAAAGCCCGCTGCCACTCTCTGCTTCGCGTTCGCGGCAAATTCCTCCGGCGTTGCGCCGCCGCAGTGGCAGTACATGCGGATCTTGTCGCGGACGCGGCCGCCAAGCATTTCATAAACGGGCAGGTTGTAGAACTTGCCCTTTATATCCCAGAGCGCCTGCTCTATGCCGCTGATCGCGCTGACAAGAACAGGGCCTCCTCGATAGAACGTGCCGCGGTACATGATTTGCCAGTGATGCTCGATGCGCAGCGGATCTTCGCCGATCAGATAACGCTTCAATTCTTCTATAGCCGTCGCAACCGTCAATGCGCGGCCCTCTACAATGGGCTCGCCCCACCCGGCGATTCCTTCGTCGGTCTCGATCTTCAGGAACAGCCAACGGGGCTTAACATGGTAAAGCTTCATATCCGTTATTTTCACGATCAGGACTCCTTTGCTTCGCTATACTGGGCATCCGCCGGTTAACCGTTATTTCCTTTCTCCGCCCATACCGGGAGAAGAGCACCGCCATCCATATAAAGCGTTGTTCCCGTTACATAACCCGCGCTGTCCGAAGAGAGGAATACGGCGGCAGCCCCGACCTCTTCCGGCGTGCAGAACCGTCCCATCGGAATGCGGGAAGAGATATTGTCGATTGCCTTTTGCACGCGTTCGTCTCCTTCGGTCCAGCTGTTCCTCGTGTAGCCCGGGGCGATTCCGACGACCCGAATGCCGTGAGGAGCGAGATCCAGCGCCATATTTTTCGCCAGCTTGTTCACGCCGGCCTTCGCTGCCGCGTACACCGTCGAATTCGACCAATTGCCCTCCGCATGATTCGAACTGATATGAATAATGACGCCGCGTATGCCCTCTTTGACCATCAAGCGCGCCGCATGCTGGGAACAGAAGTATAAACCGCGCAAATCGGTATTCATAACCTCTTCGAACAGCTCCGGAGGAGTCTCCAGGAACGGCTTCATCCGCGTAATGCCCGAATTGTTCACAAGCACGTCCAGCCGGCCGAAGCTGCTCTCCACCCGCTCAATCAGCGCAGCGATCTGGTCCAGATCGGCGATATTCGCTTGAACCGCTTCCGCCTTCACGCCATAGGCGAGCAGCTGCCGGACGACTTCCTCCGCCTGCTCGGCGCTTTTGTTGTAATTGACGCACACATCGTATCCGGCCTTGGCAAATTCATGCGCAATCCCTTTGCCAATCCCTCGTCCCGAACCCGTTACCAAAGCGACTTTACGTTCCAAAGCGATCTCCTACCCTTTCAATCCCGTGAAAGAAACGCCTTTCTCAATCAGTTTCTGACAGGACGTAATAATGAGCATAAGCGGTATCGTAGCGATGACGAGACTCGACATAATAACGTTGGAGCCTAGGCTTCGCCGCTGCTGGAAGTCGTTCAGCGCAACCGTAAAGGTCCACACGTTCTGCGTCCGCGCGACAACAAGCGGCCATAGGAATTCATTCCATACCGCGATAAACGTCATGACCGCAACAACCGTGAAGATGGGCGCCGACATCGGCACGACAATCCGGTAGAAGATCTTCATCTCGCTTGCGCCGTCAATCCGGCCCGCTTGCAGAAGCTCGCCCGGCAGCTGCTCAAAGAATCCTTTGAACAAGAAGATCACAATCCCCCAAGCGGTATGCGGCAAAATAATCCCCCAAAGGGTGTTGACCAGATGCAGCTTATCCATCGTCAGATAGAGCGGCACGAGAATCGCAATTTCGGGAATCATGATGGTCGCGACGAAGAAAAGCGTCAGCCAGCCGCTGATGGCACCCCGCATAAGATGCGCCAGCGCGTAACCCGCTGTCCCTCCGATAATGAGCTGAAGAATAATCGTCGCGCCCGTAACAAAGACGCTGTTCAGCAAGAAGTGAGGAAAGCCGTATGATGCGGCAGTCGATTTGCTGTCGGAACTGCCGGTCATTTCCCAAAGCACGATGTAGTTGTCGAACAGGCGCTTCCAGTCGCTTATTTCATCGATGGTCTGCACCTTGCCCTTGACCACTTTTGATTCGGACAGCCATTTGTGCGCATTTGCCGCCTGCTGCGGCAGCTCCGAGGGGATCGCCGCTGCGCCTCCGTACTTGCCGCCCTCCTCCATGTAGTCAAAGGAAGTCAGCTTGCGGTCTCGAATTTTTTGCAGCTTGTTTTTCATCGTGGCATGGGTTGCGACCATCGTAGGGACAATCTCGGAGCGCCCCACCGTAAATTTGTAGGAAGGCATGGATGCTTTGTAGACGACAACGCCGTCCTTCACGCCCGTCACCTTCATCGCGCCAACCGCTTCATTCTGCATCCGTTTCCATGTGAACCAGATGGCTTCCATCGCATCAAGCTCGTAATCTTCCTTCTTCAGATCCGTGCCGTCATAATTCAGCGTTACGCTGACCGACTTTGGCACCTCCGGAACCCAGGTCGGCGGAAATTTATAGATGGTGATGTTGTCCTTCATCGATGAGCTGACCATCCAGAACAGCGGCACAATCGAGGCCAGGATAAAAAAGATAGCAACCGAATAGGAGACGATTTTCACCGATAAGGAACCCTTCTCCTTAATGCGTCCGCGTCCAGCCATGAAATGCTCCTTCCTGCTTGGCAAATTTCTTAAGAGCGATTAATCCTTGTTCGATAATTTGATCTGCAAATAGGTAATGACCGCAATAATGACAAACATAACAAACGAGATCGAACCCGCCACTCCAAACCGGAACTCCTTAAAGGAGCTGTTAAAAACAAGCATGGAGAGTGTCTTCGTGCTGCTGGCCGGGCCGCCGCCCGTCATGATATACATAGGGTCGAAGGTTAGGAAAACGCCGCAGATAAACGATATAAATTGAATGCCGATAACGAATTTGAGGCTTGGGAACACGATGGAGCGCATCCGGCGCCACGGACCGGCACCGTCGATTTTGGCCGCTTCGATGTTCTCGCTCGGAATGCCCTGCAGCGCGGAATAGTAGATCAGCATCCCCATTCCCGTCGCAAAGACGCCTGGCAGCACGATCGACCACTTGGCCATGGAAGGATCATTCAGCCAGCCGTAAGGGCCAAGTCCGATAAAATGGAGCAGGTAGTTCAATAAGCCGTAATCCGGGTTATAAAGCCACTTCCAGAGCAGGTAGCCGGCAACCGCGGGAACCGCCGTCGGCAGCAAATACAAGGACCTTAGCGTCTTGCTTGCGAACTTGATCTCGTTAAGCAGCACCGCCTGTACGATCGGCACCCAAAACGTAAGGATGAAGTAGATAAAGAAGAACGCAAAGGTATTGCGAAGTGCATTCCAGAACTCGCTCGAATGGATTAAATACTTATAGTTATCCAGCCAGACGAACTTGCCCGGCGGGTTGATGACTTTGTAATCGAAGAAGCTCATGTACACGGCTTGAAGAAGCGGATAATACTTGAACAACAGGAAACAGACAATCGCGGGAGCGACGAAAGCGATCGCTGTCCAGGAGATCTTAATCCGGGGTCTGACCCGAGCTTGTACCCGAGGCTTCCGGCCTTCTATGGCTGCTTTCAACGTTTGACGCCTCCTTTCCAAATGGCAGGCGGAGCAGCTTACGGCGTCTTCACGCCCGTTAAACAACTCCGCCTTCCTTCAAGTCCTCTTATTTCTTCACGGCTGCGTTGTATGCGTCAACAACTTCTTTTTGAGCGGCATCCTGAGCTTCCTGGAGCAGCTGCTTCGGATCGGATTTCTCGTCCGTAAGCGCCTTTTGAACGGCTTTAACGACATACGGGGTCAAGCGTTCCTTCAGGAAATACTCCAGATGCGTGTCGGAAGCCGCTTTGTTTACGGCAGCTACAAGCTCAGGAGAGATATCGCTTGCAAATTGAGAAGGATCCACGTCGGAGCGAACGGACAGCAGGTTCGGGAAGATGCCGTTGTCCTGCTGGAACTGAAGGTACTTCTCGGCCACTTCTTTCGAGTTGATGTAGGTGATATATTTCCATGCTGCGTCTTGCTTCTCTTTGGACGTCTTCGGATTAATAATCCAGTAAGCGCCGCCGATTTGTCCCGGACCTTTGCCGCCCGGACCTACCGGATAAGGCGCGAATCCAACGTCGTTCAAGTCCATGCCTTGCGCAACGTAGTCGCCAAATCCGCCGGAAGCTGCGTTGGACATCGCCGCGCGGCCCTGGAAAATATCGTTCATGTTATCCTGGTAGCTTTGGAGCACGTTGTTTTGCACGATTTTATGCGTCCACTTCAGATCCTTATAGAATTGCAGCGCGGTTACGGAAGGCTCCTCCGTAAAGGCCAATTGAACCGTGCCGTCCGGATTGACATGCGTCAGGTCGCCGCCTGCCTGCCATACATAGTACTCAAACCACCAGTCCGCCCACTCCATGCCAAGCAGCGTAATTCCGTATACCTTTTTAGCCGGGTCCGTCACCTTCTTGCCGAATTCAACAAGCTGATCCCAGTTCGCCGGAGGCGTATCGCGGTCAAGTCCCGCTTCTTCGAACATCTTCTTGTTCCAGAACAAGCCCGTTACATACATATCGTGAGGAATGCCGTATAATTTGCCGTCAATGGTGCCTGCTTCCATCGAGGAAGGAATGAATTTATCTTTGTCCGCGTAGTTATCCCAGTAAGGCGTCAGATCAAGCGCAAGACCTTGGCCAACCCAATCCGCGATGATCGGGAAGTGAGCCGAATGGTAAGCATCCGGGCCATTGCCGCCTGCCATCGCCGTTACGAATACTTCGCGGTCATTCGTGCCCTGCGGCATCAGCTCGTGCTTCACTTTAATGCCCGGGTTCGCTGCTTCGAAATCCGCGTATACCTCTTCTTTGATAGATTTCATCGTGTCGTCCGGATTCGGCTGATCCCATACCGTAAGCTCGACGATGTCGCCGCTTGATGCCGTATTCTCCGCCGCTCTTTCCGCATTATCCGTTCCGTTATTGGTTGCCGCATTCGTGCTCGAAGAGTCATTCGTTGCTTCAGAAACGTTTGTCGTGTTGTTGTTATTACCGCCACCGCAAGCTGATACCATTAGCATTAAGACAAGAACAATGACCAAACTTGACCAAGCTCTCAACCGCTGACTGTTCTTCAATTGAATGCCCCCCCGAATGGATATCTGATTCATAAATCCAGTATAGGCCTAAATTGGTAGCGCTTTCTATGTAATATCTTAACCTCCTGTTAGCAATATTTTAAGCAACTATGGAATCTGGACTCTCCTAGGAAAAGGAAAATAGCCAAAGCTATCGAATACATTCGGAGTAAGCGGTTACAGATGTGTTAGGGGGTAGCTTGAACATGTGGTCTCGTTTCCTTAACCTGAACATGCAGTTCCGCAACAAGATGATTCTCTCCTTCTTCATCGTCATCAGTCTTACGGCGATTATTATGGGCTACTCCTACTATCGCATGATGAGCCGCGAGCTCGAAGCCTCCACGCTGCAGGGCCTGGAGAGGATGACCACCCAATCGGTCGATACGCTGGATCTTCATTTCAAGACGGTCTCGAATATAGGCTACAGCTATTTCAGCGATACCTCCCTGCAGAAGTTTCTCGATGGCCCTCCCAATACCGACAATGAACAATATTACCGCAACCGGATTATCTCTAATAAGCTGCAAAATCCTCTCGTTTCGTTCATTTCCATCACCCGCCTGGACGGTCAGCAAATTTCGAGCTACTACTATTACAACCGAAGCGTCAAGTCCCTTCTGGACGAGGAGCAGGCGAACTTGTTCGATAAAGCGCACCAAATGGACGGCACCCCCTTCTGGACCGTCTCGCACACGACCATCAGCACAACCGTTACTCCGGTCAAATCAATCAGCTACATTCAACTGCTCAAGCGCATTACGATGAATGAGCAGCATCCAATCGGCTACATAAAGATCGATATCGACCCCGGCGTGCTGGACAAAATTTTCCCGGAGCCGCAGAAGAACGATGCCGGCAAGTACTATATCGCGGACCGCTCCGGCCATATTATTTTTGCGCAGAACAAGGCAGACATCGGCAAATCCATTGCGGGCAGCCCCTTGTTCGCGGCATACAAAAAGGCGCCAAGATCAAGCGATTACGTGAACTTCCGCTACGAAAATCACAATAAAGCGTATATCGGCTTCTACGAACGGCTGGATGCCGGCGACTGGATCGTGATAGGCAACATTCCGCTCGATCAAGTGCTAAGCAGGGTGAACTCCTTCCGCCATACGCTTATCGTTATCGCCATAATCAGCTTTCTTGCCGCGATGCTAATTGCTTCTCTTATTGCCGCTGGCGTCACCCGTCCGCTGAAAGAGCTGAACAAGAAGATGAAGCAGGTGGAAATGGGGGATTTCGGGGCGACGATCGAGGTAAAGGGCAAGGACGAATTGTCTACCATCCAGCACAGCTTCAATAAGATGACAGCCGAGATCAGCACGTTAATCTCCAAAGTCTACGAGACGGAGCTGCTTAAAAAAGAAGCCGAGATCAAAGCGCTGCAAACGCAGATCAACCCTCACTTCCTCTACAATACGTTAAGCACGATCGACAGCATTTCCTCAATCGACGGGGACGAGCGGGTCTCTTTTATATGTATCGCGCTCGGGAATATGCTCCGCTACAACTTGAACGGCGGAAGCCTCGCAACCGTGCAGGAGGAGATTACTCACCTGAATCAATATTTGTCCATCTATCAAATCCGATTCGCCAATCTGTTCGCTTACGAGATCCAAGTGGAGCCCGGCATCGAAGACGTCATTTTGCCGAAGTTTCTCATCCAGCCTTTGGTCGAAAATGCCATTATTCATGGCTTGGAGCAGAAAGTCGGCAAAAAGACGGTGCGCGTCACCCTTGGCAGCTTGGACGAAAACTCCTTAAAAATCATGATTGAGGATAACGGGGTCGGCATGGATCCTGCCATGATCGAGCTCTTTCACCGCAGATTGAACAACTCGAACGACATCGTGTCCAGGCAATCCTCGCCCCGAACCATGATTGGACTAGCGAACGTATTCAAACGCATTCAATTGTTCTATGAAAGCAGCCCGCGGGTTGAAATCTACAGCCAGCCGGGTGCCGGAACAAAGATTTATTTCGAGCTGCCGAAACGAACTGCATAAGGAGACGAGTCGGATGAAGGTACTCATCGTGGAGGACGAGCCGCTCCTGCGGGAAGGCTTGATTCGCAAAATCGATTGGAAGACGCTTGGCCTTACGCTTGCCGGAGAAGCAGGCGACGGGTTCGAAGCCATGTCTCAGCTCGTGGCCTGCCAGCCCGATATCGTCCTAACGGACGTAAGAATGCCCGGCATGGACGGGCTTCAATTCATTAACCAGGCTCGGGTCCTCTTCCCGAACGCGAAATTCGTCATCATTAGCGGCTTCAATGAATTCGAATATGTTCGAGAGGCGCTGCTGTATCACGTGAAAGACTACTTGCTGAAGCCCATCGACAAAGAAAAGCTGCATGTGCTGCTTGCCGGCTTGGTAGAGGAGCTGCGGACAGAGCGGCAGCAGGAAGCGGATCTTTCCAAGCTGACCGCGCTGGACGAAATGATCCGCCAGAGCCATTTGCAGCCGCTGGATTTTCAGCTTACGCATCTGATTACGGAGCAGGATACCCACTTGGACGGGCTCCCCTTTGAGCTCGTGTGCGGCAGCTCATTCGCGGGCGTATCCGTGCGTATCGTCTACCTCAACGAAAGCTCCCGCTTCAAGGAGAATGAAGAACCGCTCGCCCGGTTCGCCGTTCAGAACAGTATTGAAAATGCGCTTGCCGCGCTCCCGGTTGCATTCGTCGCGTTCAAGCACGCTTACCACTCGGAGGAGATTGTTGTCTTCCTCGCGACTCAACGAAGCACCCTCGAATTGGGAAGCATTGTAGAAACGTTAACGCAGACGGTTGGTTGGATTCGCCAGCATCTGGGGTTAATCGTATCCATCGGCGTCGGCGGCGTGAAGGGAGAGTTGACGCTGCTTAGGCTCTCCTGCATGGAAGCGAGGAAGGCGCTTCAGAACCGGCTGCTATTCGGAGGCGGCAACGTGTATACGGATGCGGTCGGCCATTCGCCCGCAGCGGTTGTATTTCCGCTTCTACATCAAGCGGAGCGCGGCTTAACCGCCTTGCTGGCGGATGGACAGCACCGAGAGTTTCTGGAATATGCCTCCGAGCTGTTCCATACCCTTGCGGAGTCGCCTGAAGCACGGTATGAACACGTGGAATATCTGTACACCGAGATTATTCATATCCTCCGCAAACACGCCGCCAAGACATCCTTCGAGCTGCCGAACTGGAATCTCGGCACGCCTATCGCGAGCCTTGAGAGCTTCACGGACTGGAGAGACATCATTTCGATTATCGAACAGCAGCTTCACCGGCTGAGCAGCGTCCTCGATTGCGGCGCCGAACGCTCCTGCGACGATATTATCGAAAGCGTGCAGCAATACGTTCGGCAGCATTATAACGAAGAATTATCGCTGCAATGGGTCAGCGACAAATACTATATCCATCCCAACTATTTCTCGAAGCGGTTTAAGCACATTGTTGGCATCAGCTACAATGACTATGTAACGCGGGTGCGCATCGATCGTTCGAAGGAGCTGCTGAAGACAACAACGCTGAAGATCGCGCGTATCTCGCAGCTTGTCGGATACGAGGATCAAAGCTACTTCTGCAACGTGTTCAAAAAAGTGACGGGCGTGAGTCCCTCGGCATACCGGACATGAATGGCAGCTTGAATCTCGCTGCAGCTGGCCATTTGTTCAGCCATAGATCTATAACAAAAAATCCGGCGCCTCAGGCACCGGATTCATCTATTGCAATATTACGCTGCTGTATGGCGGCAGCGTTACGACGCCGCCGCTTAGCTCGGCTTCGTTGTTGCTCTTGCGGCTCAGCGTCGCGAATGAGCCGTAATTGCCGCCTCCGGCCAGCTCCGCCTTTTGCGGCTGGCCGGACAAATTGTGCAGGACGAGCACGCGCGCTCCTGCCGTCATGCGAATATACGCGGATACTTGCGGAACCGCGGTCTTCAAGCTGTACGCGGCGATACCGCCATCGCGCAAAGCCGGTTCTTCGCTGCGCCAATGGAGCAGCATCCGGTACCAGGCAAGCAGCGACTGGTCATCCTTCTGCTGTGCCTCAACCGATCCCGCAGAGCCTTCCGTATTGTATTTAGCCTTCTCCCACTTGGTCTGGCCCTCCCCTCCCGCGGGGTCAGCATACCAGACCATCGGTTCGCGCAAATACTCATCCGGCTTGGCGCCGGCCATGCCAATCTCTTCGCCGTAATAGATAAACGGGTTACCCGGCAGTGTCAGCAGCATAGCCGCTGCCATCTTGGCATGCTGGACATTGCCATGCAATGCGGTCATTACCCGCGTCTGGTCATGATTGCTCAGGAATGGAGCGTCCAGATAAGCTCCACCGGAGGACTTCTCGTACAACCCATACGCTTTACTCAACGTAAACGCCAAATCCGAGTCGCGTTCCCGGTCGGCCGCGCTGATCAGCTTGCCGGCAAGATCGAAATCAAAGGCCGAATTCAACGCCTCATCCAGATAAGGAGCAATAATAACCGGCGAATCCCACACCTCGCCCACCAGATAGGCATCCGGGTTCACGCCGGTCAAACCGCTTCGGAACTCCTGGCACCATTTCTGATTGGCTCCTTGAATCTCGGCGCTATTAATGGTTGAAGAATAATCTCCATAAATATGCTTCGCGGCGTCCAAGCGGAAGCCGTCCAGCCCCTGCTCCAGCCAGTATTGGCCGATGGAGACAAGCTCTTTGCGGACTTCCGCATTGTCAAAATCCAGATCCGGCATGCCTTCCCAGAACACGCCTAAATACTTGCTTTCCCCATCTGCCGATTCATGCCACGGATGGCTGCCAACCGCCCCGTCTGCCTGAACATCGGCTTTTGCATCGGCAAAATGATACCAGCTCCGGTACGGGCTGTCCGGACCGGCTAGCGCTTCCTTGAACCACGGATGCTCCGTGCTCGTATGGTTCACGACCAAATCCATAATGACCTTGATGCCGCGCTTATGCGCTTCTTCCGTCAGCTTCTTCAAATCGTCCAGCGTGCCGTAATCCGGATTGACCGCCCGGTAATCCGTCCCATCATACCCGTGATAGCTTGGCGACGGATTAATCGGCATAAGCCATATCCCGCCAATGCCTAGCTGCTGAAGGTAATCCAGCTTCTCCGTCACGCCATTCAGATCCCCCATGCCATCACCATTGGAATCATAAAAGGATCGGACGAAAATCTCATAATAGACGGTACCCGGCTGTTCATCCACGTTCGCTTCAGCCGTGTGAACTGTCGCCGCTGCTTGCGGTGCAGGCGATGTCTTCTCTTGGGCAACGGCCTCCCGATCATTCGCCGAGCATCCCGCAAGCGCCATTGTTAATGCAACGGCAGCCGCAGCGCGGACGAGCCATTTTCCACCTGCCATAACAGCCCCTTACCCTTTCGAAGCGCCTGCCGTAAGCCCTTGAACAAGGAACTTCTGCAGGAAGACGAACAAGAGAGTAATCGGAACCGCGATCAGTACCGCACCTGCGGCGAACATCGTAAAGTTGGAGTTCTGATACGAGCTGACCAGATCCCACATGCCGACGGCAAGCGTCCAATTCTCCTTCGAACGCAGCACCAGACGGGCGAAAATAAAGTCAACCCAAGCTCCGGCAAACGTCGTTAACGCCACATAGATCAGAATCGGACGAGCAAGCGGCAGCATAATGCGGTAGAAAATCTGAAGATGATTCGCGCCGTCAATCCGGGCCGATTCGTCCAGGCTGCGCGGAATCGTATCAAAGAACCCTTTTATAACAAACCCGTTCATCAATACCGAACCCGCGGAATAAACGATGATAATCGCCGCATGGGTGTCGAGCAGGTTAAGCTGGAGCAGGAAAATATAGACCGGCACCAGGCTCATAAAGCCAGGGAACATGCCGAGGACAAGCAGCGTTGTCAGAAGGGTTTTCCGCCCCTTGAACCGGAAGCGCGACAGCGCGTACATGCTCATCGTCGACAGAATCGTCGAGAAAATCATCGACAGAACGGCAATCTTCAGCGTATTCAGATACCAGCGTCCATAGAGGAAGACCTTCGACTGGAACAGCTCGGTATAGTGAGACAACGTAAAGGACTTCGGAATAAACGAATCGCTGTAGAGCGAAGTGCCGGGCCGGAACGAGGACAGCAGCACCCAAAGAGCAGGATACAGACAGCCTATCGCAATAACGGTCAACACTACGTAGCTGAGCGTCAGCCGGATAAAGCGGCTTTTCGATTGACCAACCTTCATTGGATCATATCCTCCTCTTTGAACGATTTCGTACGGCGGTAGTTAATGATGGAGAACGTTGCGATAATGATGAAAATAATAATGCCAATTGCCGAAGCCATATTGAACTGGCTGTTGTTCAGCGTCAGTTTGTACAGCCAGGTCACAAGCAGGTCCGTGCTTCCCGCATATTGATACTCGCCGTTCAGCGGTTCGCCGTTCGTCAGCAGGAAGATCAGGTTGAAGTTATTGATGTTGCCCGCGAACTGCGTGATCAGAATCGGCGCCGTCGCAAACAGGACAAACGGCAGCGTAACGATGCGGAATTTCTGATAGCCGGAGGCTCCGTCCACGTCCGCAGCTTCATAGAGGTCCTTCGGAATCGCGGTGAGAACGCCAAGAATAAGCACCATCGATACGGGAATGCCTACCCACATATTCACGAGAATAGCCGTCGCTTTCGCCCATGTCGGATCGGTCAGCCAAGGCAGCTTGCCAAAGCCGAAGTAAGACAGGTATTGGTTGACAGGGCCAAACTGGCCGTTAAACAAATTGCGCATCACAAGCAGCGAGATCAGCTGCGGGATCGCGTAAGGCAGAATGAACAGCGTCCGCCACAGCTTTTTAAACTTAACATCCTTCTGTTCAATAAGCAGAGCAACAAGCAAGCCGCCGAAATAGCAGGTTGCGGTCGCCAGCACGGCCCAAATAATCGTCCACGTGAACACGCCAAAAAACGTTCTGCTCCAGGACTTAAGCGTCAGCAGATCCTTAAAGGTGTTGAAGCCCACCCAGTCGACCAGCTTCGCCGGGGGAATATGTTGAGGCAATGAGTAGTTCGTGAAGGAAAGCAGGATCATGAAGACAATCGGCATAATCGTGAGGAACAAAACGCCTAAGCCCGGTATGGTCAGCAGCAAATGCGGGAATTTGCGGTCCCACACATAGCTGATGGACTCCCGGAAGTTTGCAGCCTTGCCTCCCTGATCTCTTGTCGTCCCCGTACGGTACGCATCGCGGATATTCATCAAGTAAATGGCGATAAACAACGCCAGGATCAAAACCGTAATTAATCCGTTAATCATCAGGAAGATCGAATGATCCCCTTTGACCGTCTGATAAATCTTGCCTACCTTGACCATCTTGGATGGTGCGTCCCCAAGCGTCCAAATTCCCCAAAGATCATGCACAAGACGCGGAATAAAATAACCAAGCGCCGCCGCTTCCGTTAAGAGCAGCAGAATGCCTTTCATATATTGCCGGTTGTACAGCTGGCCTAGCCCCATAGATATGGCGGACAAAATAGCACTGCGACGACCATTCATACCCGTGTACTCCTTCCATGGCCTTACGCCCGCCGAACAACTGCTTTCGGCGGGCGAGCCATCTGTCTCTTATTTCGCTAAGATTATTTCGTCGTGCCTTTTGCCGCCTCTTGCACTTGCGTTACCGCGTTGTCGAGAGCTGCCTTCGGATCCTTGTTCTCGTTCCAGATGTCCGCGAGAGCCGCGCCGATTGGATCCCATACGCTGCCCATCTCCGGAATGGAAGGCATAGCCTGCGAGTTGACGAATTGCGCCGCAAAGCCGCTCGAGATTTCATCCGCTTTGAACGTTGGATCTTCCATCGCTTCTTTGTTCGCCGGAATGGAGCCCGTCAGGGAGTAGTCCTTCAACTGGCCGGCCTTCGAAGAAATGAAGTTCGCAAACAGGCGCGATGCATTCGGATACTTCGTGAACGAGTTAACATACCAAGCTTTTACGCCGGAGAACGACACCGCCGGTTTGCCGTTGATCGTCGGGATTGGAGCTACGCCAAAGTTGATGCCCAGGTTCTTGAAGTCGCCGACCTTCCAAGGACCCGTAATCGTCATCGCAAGCGATTTGTCCGCGAATTTGCCTTGGATAATGTCCGCGGAAGCATCGCCGGATTTGATCGGCAGAATCTGCTTCAGGGATTGGAAGTACTTCAGGCCTTCCACCGCGCCGTCGTTGTTCAGACCGATATCGGCCTTGTTTGTGCCGTTCTCGCCAAACACGTAACCGCCCGTGGATGCGAAGAAGATGTAGTTGAAGTAGAAGTTGCCCATTTCCCACATGAGGGCGTATTTATTTTTAGCGGGATCATTGAATGTTTTCGAGAAGGTAACGATGTCGTCGAACGATGCGGGAGGTGTCTGTACCAGGTCTTTGTTATAGAAGAGCGCGTACGTCTCAACCGAACGAGGGTAGCCGTACAGGATACCCTCCGAGGTTACCGCGTTAACCGCAGCTTCCGCATTTGCCGTTTTGGTGTCTTCTTCAAAGAAATCGTTAGGAAGAATAAGTCCGGCCGCTACCGCTTGACCAAGGTTGTCATGCGGGAACGTTACAACGTCCGCGCCGATACCGGCAGGACCGTCTGTCGTCAGCTTTTTCACTTGGTCCGGCGATTCTACCTCTTCGATTTTGACCGGAATGTTGTATTGCGCCGTAAATTCCTTCGCCATTTCTTCCACAAAGCCGCGTTCGTTCTTCGAATCCCAAACCGTTAGCGTTGCGCCTTCCTCCGGAACAATGGCCTCTTCCGCCGGTGCTTCGCTTGCACCCGCATTGCCGTTGCCCGCAGAAGCTTCTTCTGTAGCGGCAGGAGCATTGGTTGCCCCAGAATTGCCATTGTTATTGTTGCCGCCGCCTCCGCAGGCCGACACGATGAACAATGCCGTGATCATCGTCGTTACAAACCACTTTTTCATTCTTAAAGATCCCCTTCCGTATTATATGACTTGGATATGGCACCGCCCGATCATGCCCGTTTCCCGTGCCTGCACTTGAACGGAAGCGGTTATGCCGCTTTATGTCGTTTTGTGCAAACGTTTGTGCAATCGGCCGCGGAAAATCAAGGGCTTACATCGTTTTCACTTGTTTTTGGCCTTTTTTACGCCAATAGTCGCCATGAAAGCGTTATATCCATGAATTCATCATACAACAGCCCGAGCAGTTTGTTAAAACGTTTGCACAGATGATCTGCCCAAGTAATTTCAGGGTTCTCTCTCGTTTTCTTTATTTTACTCATATTTACCCAATATTTCATCGATTGCTTAACAAAGTTCCTAACTGCCAGTTTACTTTAAACTGCCGTTCAAGTAACATGTAGGCATAGAGTTCAAACGATTGCATAACAGTAAGGGGATCACGATAACGATGGTAACCATTAAAGATATTGCGAAAGCTGCAGGCGTTTCCCCTTCGACCGTGTCGAGGGTGGTATCCAATCATCCCCGGATCAGCAAGGAGACCTCAACCAAGGTCAAAAAGATTATGGAGGAAATGGGCTATCATCCAAACGTCATGGCCAAAAGCCTCGTCTCCAAGACAACCAAGACGTTAGCCATCATGCTCCCCCGCCCTGCGGAAGAGCTGTTCCAGGACTTCTTTTTCGGAGAATTGCTTAGAGGAATACTGACCCACTCGACAAGAGCGGGCTACGATATGCTGTTAACCACGGCAACAAGCGCGCAGGACGAGACCGAAACGATCTCCCGCCTCGTCTTTGGCAGACGGGTAGACGGCGTTATTTTGCTGTCCGCGCGGGTCAATGACCCGCTTATCCGCTATTTGAACGAGCAGGATTTCCCAAGCATTCTGATCGGCCGGGCCAGCGAGGAACAAAGCCGAATGATGACGGTCAATAACGATAACGTGCAGGCCGCATATGATGCTACCCATCACTTAATCAAGCAAGGCCATGCCCGAATCGGCTTTGTGAGCGGACCAACCAACCTGACCGTATCTCATGACCGGATGGAAGGCTATAAGAAGGCGATGCGCGAGGCAGGACTTGCGATGCAATCGGAATGGATTGTTGAAGGCGAATTCCTGCAGGAGAGCGGCTTCCGGGCGATGTCATTCATGATGGGTCTGCCCGAGCGGCCGACTGGGCTTGTCGTTATCGATGATGTTGTTGCCTTTGGCGTGCTTCGCGGATTAACCGAGCTTGGCTATAAGGTGCCCGATGATATCAGTCTGGTCAGCTTCAACAATATTGCGTTGTCCGAGCTCGCGACGCCGCCAATCAGCTCGGTGGATATCGGCACGTATCAGCTTGGCTACACCGCATCCCAAATGTTGATCCGGCTTATTCAAGGCGAGCCCATCCATCAGTCGAATGTCATAATTCCGCACCGGCTGATCGTACGCGAATCCTCCGTTCGGCTGGCCGTTAACCGAGGCTTCTAAGCCGTATGCAAAGCCTTTCCTTCGCGCACACTATAGCCTAGGAAAGGACTGAGGAACCGATGACACAAACCAATGACGTTCTCAATAAACAAATCGCCAATTGGAGCGTCCTGTACATTAAACTGCACAACTATCACTGGTATGTAAAAGGAACGCAATTTTTCACGCTGCACGTGAAGTTTCAGGAGTTCTACGAGGAGGCGGCTCTCCATGTCGATGAGCTTGCCGAGCGGCTTCTGGCTTTAAAAGGCGCCCCGGTTGCTACGATGGCGGAATACCTCCAAATCGCCAGCATCAAGGAAGCCTCCGGCAGCGAGTCCGCCCATCAAATGGTCGAGACGTTGATCAGCGACTTTAGCATCGTAATTGGCGAGGTTAAGGAAGGCATGGAGGTTGCGCAAAGCGCCGGCGACGAGACAACCGCCGACATGCTGCTGGCGATCCATACCACGCTCGAGAAGCATGTCTGGATGCTGACCGCGTTTAATGCTTGATTAGATTTCCCGAAAAAAGCAACACCCCCGCATAAGCCCTAGGCTTTCTGCGGGGGTGTTTTTTCAAATTCAATACGTTAAGCAACCGTTTTTCCGGCCGTTTCTTGTTCCTCGCGTTTCGTGAGTACTTCCTTCTTCAGGAACCAGGTGATTACAAAGGATACGACCGCGAACCCAAGCGCTATAGCGAAGATATGATCGAAGGAATGGGCAAATACCGTTTGGATCTTCAGAACGAGATCGGACGGCAACCCGGCCGGAATCCCGCCTGTTTTTATCGAATCTACCGTTCCCGGGTCCATTCCGCCCGACAAGCTGTTTATGCCGTCTTTAATGCTCTTGGCGAGGACGCTGCCGAATACGCTCAGACCAACCGTAGCGCCAAGGGACTGGAACAGCTGCACCGTGCCAAGCGCTACGCCGCTATGCTCTTTCTCTACGGACTCCTGAACGATCAGGTTATCACCGCCAAACAACGCTCCAATGCCTAATCCCATCACAAAGAAGGCAATAATTACAAACAGCGGAGTTGTGCTTACGGCAAGCTGCGTGAGCATGAATATTCCGACAAGCGGCAACACGAAGCAAGTAATAAACAGGTTGCGATAAGCTACGCGGGTAATTAAAAACCCGTTTACAATGCTGGACGGGATAGCACCGGCCATAAAGGCGAACATCAGATAGCCCGCTTCCGTTGGCGTAAGTCCCATCACATTTTGCGCGAAGAACGGGAAGGTTGCGATTCCGCCCATAAGCCCAAGCATTAACGTAAAGACAAGAAGCGATAAGACAACGACATTCCGGTTGCGGAACAGATGCAGCGGAATGATCGGCTCCTTCGCTCTTGATTCGATTCGAATAAACAAGCCGATTAGCACTGCGGATAAAGCAAGCAAGCCTATGATGATAGGGGACGACCAGCTTAATCCCTGATTATCAATCAATACAGGCGCAATTAGGAAGGACAGCAATGCGGCTACAAGCGTCCCCGCCCCTGCCCAGTCAATGGAGTGCTTCTCTTCCCCTTTGAACTCATGCAGCCCCTTGAACAAGAAGGCCACCGCGATAACCGCTACGGGAATATTAATCAGGAACAACCAATGCCAATTCAGATTGCCGACAAAATAACCTCCGATTGTCGGCCCAATCAACTGCGGCAAAATCATCAACGGCCCAATGAGGCTTTGCACCTTCGCGCGCTGCTCCAGCGGGAAGGACTCGCCGATAATCACAAGAGCAATCGGCATTAATCCGCCTGCTCCAATCCCTTGAATGCCTCTGCCGATAAGCAGCTGCGCCATCGAATCGGCGGAACCGCACACGATCGAGCCTACACAGAACAAGGCCATGCAGCTCATATATATTTTTTTCCGGCCGAATACATCCGCAAGCCTGCCCAATATCGGCATCGCAATGGTCATAGCCAGCATGTACACGCCCGCTACCCAGCCGTACAGCGATAAGCCATGAAGTTCTCGTATGATCGTTGGCATCGCTGTAGAAACGACCGTCTCATCCATCTCGGCAAATATAAGGCCAAGCAGCAGGCCGATCAGGATAAGCGTTTTATTGTTTTTATTCACATCCAGCACCTCTCCACTTCGTTTATCTGGAATCATCTTACCCGCCGAATTTAAACGGAATTTAAACCGGAGGGGATGAGGATGCAAAAAAAGACTGCCGACACTTTCTCGGGCAGTCTAGTCTGTTAGCTCTTCATGTATGCTGCTTATACAAGCTTTATTGTGCAGCTTGCTGCTTTTTCCCCATTCCACAGCGCTTCAAGCACGTCGCCGTCATGCAGGGCGGCCACGCCGGCAGGCGTACCCGTAAAGATAATGTCGCCTTCGCCAAGTCCGTAACGCGAATCGATATGGCGCACCAGCTCGGAGATGCTGAACAGCATATCCTTCGAGTTGCCAAGCTGTGCCTGCTCGCCGTTGCGAATAAGGGCGAAATCAAACGCCTTCAGACCTTCCTCGCCCGGGTAAGCCATCCATTCGCCAAGCGGCGCGGAGGATTTGAAGCCTTTGGCATCGAGCCACGGCTGACCTTTTGCCTTCAGCTTGCTTTGCACGTCACGAAGGGTAAGATCAAGCCCAAGCGCAAGCCCGTCAATAATCTCGTCCGGCGACATGCCCGGTTCAAGAGGGCGTGCAATGCGAAGCACAAGCTCCAGCTCGAAATGCACTTCTCCCCGTCCGCCTGGAATTTCCACGGCATTGCCGTTCATCGGCACGACAGCATGAGAAGGCTTCGTGAAGACGAGCGGCTCCTCCGGTACCTCGTTGCCTAGCTCAAGCGCGTGCAGCCGGTAATTCCGGCCGATGCAGTAGATGTTTCGAATGTTGTTTGTCATATGAAGTCCTCCCAAAAAGAATTGTCACCACAAACAGCCTGAACTAGGCTGTTCGTGATGATTCTTGCTTCGAAAGCATAAGCCTAAAGAATTGTCACCACAAACAGCCTAAACAAGGCTGTTCGTGATGATTCTTGCTTCGAAAGCATAAACCTAAAGAATGGTCACCACAAACAGCCTGAACTAGGCTGTTCGTGATGATTCTTGCTTCGAAAGCGTAAACCTAAAGAATGGTCACCACAAACAGCCTAAACAAGGCTGTTCGTGATGATTCTTGCTTCGAAAGCGTAAAACTAGCCTTTCTTCTGCGCTGCGATCTTCTCGGCAAGCTCGTTAAGCTCCGTCCAGCGATCCATCAGCTCTTCCAGCTTCGTCTCCAGTTGCTGCTGCTCATCAACCAGCTGCTGCAGCAGGGCAGAATCGCTGCCGGCATTGTTCATGCGCTCCGTAACGGAGGCCAGCTGCTCTTCGGCTTTTTCGATCCAGCCATCAATCTGCTCGTAATCCTTCTGATCCTTATACGACATACGCGTAACACGCTCACCGGATGGTTTGCTTCCGCTGTCGGCGGCCGGGTTATCCGCTCCTGCCGCCGGTTTGGCTGCCGCTTGCGCCGCTTTCCCTCTTCCCGCGGAAGAGCCGGCCGAATCCGAAGACCCGCCATGCTTCTCTACATACTCCTGGTATTCCGTATAGTTGCCAACATGCTGCGTAATGACGCCCTCGCCTTCAAAAGCGAAGATCTTATCTACAGTCCGGTCGAGGAAGTAACGGTCATGGGATACGATGAACACAACGCCCGGGAAGTCGTCCAGATAATCCTCCAGTACCGATAGTGTCGCAATATCCAAGTCATTGGTAGGTTCGTCGAGCAGCAATACGTTAGGCGCGTTCATCAGGACGCGAAGCAATTGCAGACGGCGCTTCTCGCCCCCGGAAAGCTTGCCGATAATGGACCACTGCATCGCCGGCGGAAAAAGGAACCGCTCGAGCATCTGGCCTGCCGAGATGGTTGTACCGTCTGCCGTACGTACCTGCTCCGCCCCTTCGCGGATATACTCGATCACGCGAAGCGTTTCGTCCATCTCTTCATGCTCCTGCGAGAACCAGCCCAGCTTAACGGTCATCCCCAGCTCAACCCTGCCTCCGTCCGGCTCCAGCCTGTGTGCAATCAGCTTCAGCAAAGTCGATTTGCCGCTGCCGTTGCGCCCAACGATGCCGACACGGTCCTCGGGAACCGCGATATAGCTGAAATCACGGATAAGCGTGCGGTCGCCAAACTGCTTGCTGACGGACTCCATCTCCACAATCTTTTTGCCGAGCCGCGTTGAAGCCACGGATACATCCATCTTGCCGGTTGATTGCTTAGGAGCTTGCGCCTTCAAATCCTCGAAGCGGTCAATCCTTGCCTTCTGCTTGGTCGTCCGGGCTTTCGCCCCGCGCCGAATCCAGGCCAGCTCGCTCCTCAGCAGATTCTGGCGCTTGTCTTCCGAAGCTGCTTCCCGCTCCTCGCGCTCCACCTTCAGCTCGAGAAACCGGCTGTAGTTCGCCTCATAGAAGAATGCCCGCCCTTTATCCAGCTCGATTACGCGGTTACTGACCCGGTCCAGGAAGTAGCGATCATGGGTAATCATAAGCAGGGCGCCTTTGCGCTTCTGCAGCATACCTTCAAGCCAGGCAACGGATTCGTTGTCAATATGGTTGGTAGGCTCGTCCAGAATAAGAATGTCCGAAGGCTGCAGCAGCGCCGCTGCCATCGCTACGCGTTTCCGCTGGCCGCCCGAGAACGTGTCTACTTTATCGTTGAAGTTCTGGATGCCCAGCCTGCCGAGCGCCGTCTTCGCTTCGCTCTCGAGCGTCCAAGCATCCAGCTCATCCATCTTCTGATTTGCTTTGATCAGCCGCTCCTGCAGCGACTCGTCGCTTGGCTTCAGCTCCAGCGCCTCAAGCGCAGCCGCGTACTCGCGAA
Source organism: Paenibacillus glycanilyticus (assembly GCF_023715145.1). GTDB lineage: Bacteria > Bacillota > Bacilli > Paenibacillales > Paenibacillaceae > Pristimantibacillus > Pristimantibacillus glycanilyticus_A. The sequence continues at coordinate 52,361 of NZ_JAMBNP010000007.1, forward strand.
CCGCCCGCAGCTGAGGGGAATTGCCGCCAAGCACATGCTCAAGCGCCGTCTCTCCAGGCGCAAATGCCGGGTCCTGCGCCAGCATCCGGACAACTACGCGGTTGCCGATCGCGATGTTTCCGGCGTCGGCAGGCTCCAGTCCGGCGATGACCTTCAGAAACGTTGACTTCCCCGTTCCGTTAACGCCGATAATGCCAATCTTATCGCCGTCTTCGACGCCAAAGGTCACGTCCTCGAACAGCATTTTCTCGCCGTAGCTTTTGGTTATATGTTCAACTGATAATAAATGCATAAGTTACCCTACTTTACATCCAAAATGTGCAGCCGCCGCGCGGGCATCTGCCATCCGTATCATACCATATTCCGGCGCCCGCTGGCACCCGAGCCCATGCAGCATGCAAACTCACCAGTCCCGCCTCACGCCTCACGCCTCATGCTAGCAGCTTAACGATGTCGCGTATCTTTAAGCAACACTATCTGCCCCATTTCTGATGGCTTAACGATACGGCGTATCGTTAAGCCCAGTCAAAACCGTCCATTTTGCTCATTTCCCCAACTTTTCTCTCATCTTAACGATGCCGTACATCGCCAAGACCATGCACTTCCCACTATATAGTCACTTTAACGATGTCCCGCATCGTTAAGCTTAGCCCGTTGACTGCAACCAAGCTAGTTTCTGCTTTCCTGGCCAACCTTAAGGTCCTTAAAGGACCTTAAATGACCATTTCAAACGTGTCAGATTATCGTTAAGGCCCTTTAGGGAACTTAACGGCACACTTTTTCGGTGCAATTCCATCATTTCTGCTTTCCCGGCCAACCTTAAGGCCCCTAAAGGACCTTAAGCACCCAACTCATACCCCGCGGAGCAAGGTTAAGATCCCTCAGGGACCTTAACCTTCCGTTTTGCAGCCAACTGCCCGCTCTAAAAAACGCGCAAACAAAAAAAACAGGCTCCGGGACATCCGGAGCCTGCCTCATCTATTAACGCTTGCCAACCATTGCTTCCGGCTTCACGTATTCGTCGAACTGCTCCGAAGTGAGAAGGCCGCTTGCGATCGCGGATTCTTTCAGCGTCAGTCCTTTTTTGTGAGCGTTTTTCGCGATTGCCGCCGCATTCTCGTAGCCGATGTACGGATTCAGAGCCGTAACCAGCATGAGCGATTGCTCCAGGTTGCGCTTGATTACCGCTTCATTTGGCTCGATGCCAATCGCGCAGTTATCGTTGAACGAGATCATGCCGTCCGCCATCAGGGCAACGGATTGCAGGAAGTTGTAGATAATAACCGGCTTGAACACGTTAAGCTCGAAGTTGCCTTGGCTTGCGGCAAAGCCGATTGTTGCGTCGTTGCCGAACACTTGGCAAGCCGCCATCGTCAGCGCTTCGCTTTGCGTAGGGTTAACTTTGCCCGGCATGATCGAGCTGCCCGGCTCGTTCTCAGGAATCGTGATCTCGCCGATCCCGCAGCGAGGACCGCTTGCCAGCCAGCGAACGTCGTTTGCGATCTTCATCAGATCGGCCGCGAGCGCTTTTACCGCACCGTGCGCGTACACGATTTGGTCATGGCTTGTAAGCGAGTGGAATTTGTTAGGAGCGGTAATGAACGTTTTGCCCGTCAATGCGGTTACTTCAGTCGCAACTTGAACCGCAAAATCCGGATGAGCGTTCAGGCCCGTGCCAACCGCCGTACCGCCAAGCGCCAGCTCGCGCATGGTGTCTACGCTTTGGATCAGCATCGCGCGGGTTTTCTCCAGCATCGCATGCCAGCCGCTGATTTCTTGGCCAAGCGTAATTGGCGTAGCATCCTGCAGATGCGTTCTGCCGATTTTCACGATGCTGTCGAACTTCTCCATCTTCTCGACAAAGGTACCCGCCAGCACGTCGATCGCAGGGATCAGTTTGTCTTCTACGTCGATAACGCCCGCGATATGCAGGGCAGCCGGGAACGTATCGTTCGAGCTCTGGGAACGGTTTACGTCATCGTTCGGATGGATGCGCGCCGCGCTGCCGCGTTCAGCCAGAAGCTGGTTCGCACGGTGAGCAACCACTTCATTGACGTTCATGTTGGTTTGCGTGCCGCTGCCTGTCTGCCATACAACAAGCGGGAAATGCTCGTCCCATTTGCCTGCCACGATTTCGTCAACCGCTTCGCCAATCACGCCGGATTTCTCTGCGTCAATCATGCCAAGCTTCTGGTTCGCGATCGCGGCGGCTTTCTTGATAATCGCCATTGCATATACGACTTGAATCGGCATACGCTCGCCGCTAATTTTGAAGTTCTGCAGACTGCGCTGGGTTTGAGCTCCCCACATCTTGTCCGCAGCTACTTTAATCTCGCCCATTGTATCTTTCTCAATCCGGTATTCCATGCTCTTTAACGGCCTCCTTCATGTTTACATGCACATAGTACTACTTTATACAATATCACCCGGTCATTTCAATACGATTACCGCCTCATATCCATGCCGGGTCGGCATAATTCCGGTCCCCGCACGCAAAAAAACGCCCTAAGCGGGAGAATTCAAGCCTCCCGTCCCCAGAACGTTTCAATAACTTACAGCCCTTTCGCCGCGCGATAGGCTTCCATATAAGCGCTTGCTTTTTGCTCAATCAGCGAGAAGTCTCCTGTTGCCACGGCATCCTTCGTCAGATCGGAACCGATACCCACCGCAACGGCGCCGGCTTTGATCCAATCCTTCAGATTGGAGAGCGATACGCCGCCGGTTGGCATGATGTTCGCCTGCGGCAGAGGACCTTTAATCGAAGGGATGATGCTTGGCGAGAACAGGTTGCCCGGGAACAGCTTGACCACATCGACGCCAAGCTCAAGCGCGCTTTGAATTTCATGAACCGTCATCGTGCCCGGCATTACCGGAATCGCGTAGCGGTTGCAAAGCCTAATCGTATCCGGGTTAAACGCGGGCGCGACCACGAATTCCGCTCCGGCCATAATGGCTGCGCGCGCCGTTTCCGGATCAAGCACGGTGCCTACGCCAATAATCGCGAAGTTGTCCGCATCCGGCGATGCCGTGCTGGAATACTCCTTGGACAGCTGTTCAATCGCACGAAGCGCGAACGGTACCGTCATCGTAATTTCAATCGCTTTAATGCCGCCTTTAATGGCACGGCGCGCCATCTCTGCTACTTCCTCCGGCGAATCCGCGCGCAGAACCGCAACGACGCCCGCCTCCGTTAATTGCCCAAGTACTTTCAGCTTCTTCATGAAAAATGACCTCCCATAGTCATAGGTGAAATAAACGCAAAAAGATTGAACATTCCCGCTCCATTATAGGCCTATATCCGCAATTCGGACAACCCTGATAAAAAACTGGTTCCGTTTTCGCCTGTAAGCGGATACTTATAATATACACAGTCAATCCTTCCAAGAAAGGAATGATTCGAATGACAACGCCTTCTGTCTCGCATCTGATTACGCCGGGATCTACCCTTTTCTCCCTGATGACCCGCCACAAAGGCTCCCTCATGACGGTAGCAACCTCTGCCGGCGTCGTACAAGGCATTCTGACGGCTTTTGACCCTGCTTATTTAACGCTTGTCACCGATACGAACCAAACCAAATACGTGCTTGTCATGAATATCGCGTCGTTTACCTTTGAACCGGCCTATTAGGGGTAATCATGCAAAAAAAGAGGGTGTCCCGAGCGGCCGCGTTCGGCCTCCAAGGAACACCCTCCTATTTGTTTAAGCTTCCGAATAATCGATCTCGAGGAACGCTTCTACTTCTTTCACCCAACGCTCTTCTACAAAGCTTACGTGCAGCGGATGCGCGTTATAAGCTTCATAAGCCGCCTGATCGGCGAACTCCATCGAGAATCCGAATTTATAATCATTCTTCGGGCTAACCTGCCGGAATACCCGGAACTGCTGAACAACGGGAATGGAGCTTAGAATCGCTTTGCCATCCTCAAGAAATTTTTGTTCCTGTTCAGAACCTTCGGCATGCTTCAAGGTAAAAATAACAGAGTGCTGTATCCAAGTTACTCGGGGCAAGTGCTTCCTCTCCTTTTGCGCTTTGATAGGCCAAGCCTGCCCTAAGTATATAATTAATAAGGACGGTCGCCAAGAATAGAAATCCGCTCCGCAACGCGGCGGTTAGGATAATAATCGGAAGAGGCATAATGCTGGGTCGAACGGTTATCCCATAGAGCGATCGAATTCTTCTCCCAATGGAAGCGCACCTGGTATTCGGGAATTGCCGCTTGCTTGAACAAATATTGAAGCAGCTGCTCCCCTTCTTCCTCATCCAGGCCAATGATCCGTGTCGTGAATACCGGATTCACAAACAAAGTTTTGCGTCCTGTTTCCGGATGTGTGCGCACAACCGGGTGCTCCGCTGCCGGGAATTCCTGCTGCTTCTGAGCGAGAAGCTCAGGCGGCATGAATCGTCCGAAGGTCGGGGTAAAATCATGAATGGCCTTCAACCCGTCAATCCGCTCCTTCACTTCGTCCGGAAGGTTATCGTAAGCTGCCCCCATGTCTGCCCATAGGGTATCTCCGCCTTCCGGCGGTACCTCGGATAACCGGAGAACGGCCCCGAGGGAAGGTTCAAGACGCCAGGTTACGTCCGCATGCCAGTTGTTCTCCTGGCCCTTCATGTTGGCATCCTTCTCGAACCGGGTAATCTCGGCGGCCGCGCCTTTTGGCAGGAACGGATGATTCTCAAGATCCCCCCATTGTCTTGCAAAATCCAGCTGCTGCTGGCTCGTAATATCCTGATCGCGGAAGAAAAGAACCTTCCATTCGAGCAGAGCACGATGCAGCTCTTCTTTTACCTCCGGCGATACCTGCTCTCTTAAATCTACTCCTTCAATCTCGGCGCCAATGACCGGGCCAAGCGGCTTCAGCGTGAATAAGGTATAGGGACGATCTTCAAGGCCATCAGCCAAACGCTGCAAGAAACGCGGACCGCCTTGAATTTGGCGTTTCGTAAATAGATCAAATTGACGGGATGTGTCTACAGTTAATTGAGTCATGAATAATCGCTCCTTTTAATTGTGATATTTATTGGGACAGCTTCTCAAGATAGGCGGAAACGACATGGTCCTGGAAGCTAACCTTATTCTTAATGAAGCCGTTGCTGAGCAAGAGCTCCGACGACCTCTGCTGCGCATCCAGCTCTTCTTGCGAATACGCTCGAAGACTAGGGGCGGAGCTGGCAAGCAGAGCTTTCACCACGCCCTGATCAATCTTCTTCAAATCGGCATAGATCTTGACCGCTTCGTCGGTATTGGCGTTCTGCCAATCAATCGCTTTCTTGTATACTTTCAGGAACGCCGTTACCAGCTCGGGATTGCTCTTCGCAAAATCCGTTCTTGCAATCGCGGATACCGGAGCGGCGATTCCTTCATTGGCTCCCGCGATAATAGTCGCTTTGCCCGATGCCGTCTCCTTCGTGGTGTAAGGATCCCAGGTTACCCAAGCATCCACCTTGCCGGTCTCAAATGCCGGCAGCGCGTCCTCCGGCTGCAGGGCAATTAGATTAACGTCCTTGTCGCTCAGCCCATACTTCTCCAGCACCTTCAGCAGGAACACATGCGCCGTTGTGCCTTTGGCGACGGCAACCGACTTCCCCTTCAAATCCTCTACCTTTGCAATGCCTTTGGCCTTTGGCGCAATAATGGAGTTAGACAGCTTACCGTCGCTCAGAAGAGCGATAACCTCGAATGGCAGATTCGCCGACAAACCGGAGATAGTAGCGCCATCCCCGAGGAACGAGAGGTCAACCCGCTTGGAAGCAAGCGACTCGAGAAGCGGAGGACCGCTCTGGAATTCGCTCCAGCTTATCTCGGCATTCAGCGGCTTGAATTCTTCCTCCAGCCAACCTTTTTCTCTGGCCAGCAGGAGCGGCGATAAGCCGCCGTTAATCGCGACGTTGACGGTAACATGCGGCCGTTCTTCAGCGGCTCCGCCACTCGGTGCCGCGGATGCGGACGATTCCTTCGCTGCTTTGCCGCCGCAGCCGGCCAGCACCGTAACCAGCGCAATAACCGATAATGCGGTAATCGTCAATGTTCGCAGCTTGTTTCTCTTCATAAGCTTCATCTCCCTAATATAAGTTTACTTATGCGATTAATCGGAATTAGAAAATAAAAAAGATTCGATTCATAATCGTCTCCCCGTAATCAGGCGAAACGTTATGAAATCGAATCTCCGGTTAACCAGTCGACTCTTTATTCTCATGCAGGCAACAAACTGATAAACTGATCAATTTGTCATTTAGTGATTCTGATCATACCAGCTGACCCAAATGCTGTCAACTATCTTTTTCCGATTATTCCAACCCGGTTGGTTTACTTTCGCACAACAAGTCTCAGCATAATATCTACGGCATGGGAAGACGGTTCGCCAAAACCGCGGTATCCCCATATAGACGTACTTTGAAACAGAGACAAGAGCAGCGTCGCGAGCTCAACGGGATCCCCTTCCGCAACCGTGCCTTCTTCTTGTCCGTCACGCAAAATATCCGCGAGCAGGTCACGGTTAAATTGCGCTTTATGGTTAATCTCCGCCTTCTCCTCCGGGCTTAACACTTCGGTTGCCTGCGCCTGCAGCACAACCCAGAAATGCGTTGACGTCCTGCCCTTCTGCAGGTATTGTTCAATGAGCCATCTGAGCTTATCGAGTGCCGTTCCGCTGCCGCCGCGCGCTTCAAGCAGCAGCTCGGTATATCTCTCTTGCGAGGACTGTACGAGCGCCAATAGAATCTTCTCCTTGGATTCGAAAAAATTATAAACATGACCGTAGCTCAATCCCGCTTCGGTCGCAATATCGGATATTTTCGCTACAGCTACGCCGCGCACCGTAAACACCGAGGCCGCTGCCGACAATATCTGATTGCGGCGCAGTTCCCTCTGCTGCTGATCTTTGATGACATTCCTGGCCATAGTATCTGCTCCTTCTGCCATGATCCTCTCAAGAGGTTCTCATACGCCCAAATTCCTGTTTCCATCCGATTTCTGTTAGAATGGATAGGCATGAGCAATTAATCGGGGGTTAATAAATGGATTATATTATTCTGGATATTGAATTTAACGGACGCAAATTCGCAAGCGATCTTCCGATGGAAGTCATTGAGATTGGCGCCGTGCGGCTGAACGCGCAGCTGCAGCAGACCGATATTTTTTCTTCCTTGATCAAGCCGGTCTACTTCTCCAAGCTGAATTCCTTTATTAAGAAAAAGACGGGCATTCCGCAGGAAGAGATTGATATAGCACCAAGATTCACGCGCGTCATCGACGAATTCATCAAGTGGCTGGACCGCGGCGAACCGTTTATTCTCCTCACTTGGGGAGGCGAAGACCTGAAACGGATTATCTACGATACGCGGATGCACAAGCTGGACGATGCTTTCTGGCTGTCCATCGACTATCTCGATCTGCTGAAAGGGTACCTTCGCTATAAAAATATCACAAATGACGTCAGCGTAGAAGCCGCTTTAACCGAATTGAATCTAGCCTCCTCGGGCACTGCCCACCGTGCGCTGGATGATGCGATCATGACGGCTGACGTGTTCCGCGCCGTATTTGACCATCTGGATTTCGACACCTACAAACAGAAGTACAAGGATCTGTACACCAATGCGAAGGAACGCAGACTGGTCAAAAACGCCGTTCGCGCCATGCGCGCCCAAAAGGCCGGCCCCACCTGGGAGCTGCTCGTGAGCAAGCATCTGGAAGGCAAGGTCGCCATGACGGATCCGCGCAAGGAAGCGGAGCTTAAAGAGTATTTCGAAGCGGAGGCCGCCAAGCTGCCGCCCCGCCCCGTTCCGCCGCAGACTCCTGCCGGCAATTAACCTTTATAGCTGTCGCGCCATTTGAGCAGGCGCCGCTCCAGTATCCGTACAAGCGAGTCCGTGAGCTTGCCTACGGCAGCAAATAGGATAATGCCTATAAATACAACCTCCGTACGCATAAACGACCGGGCATCCTGGATCAAGTAACCGATGCCCCGGTCGGCACCCATCAGCTCGGCTACCACAAGCACCAGCCAGGCAATACTGATCGAGAGGCGAAGTCCGAGCAGCACGTTGGGCATCGCTGCAGGAAGAACCAGCCTGATCATTTGATTTATCCGCTTAAACTCCAATACGCGCGCTACATCAAACAGCTTGGAATCGACATTGCGCACGCCAAGAAACGTATTTACATACAGCGGGAAAAACGCGCCTAGCGCGATAAGCAGGATTTTCGACGTCTCCCCAAATCCGAACCATAAAATAAACAATGGCGTTATCGCCAGCAACGGCACGGTACGGATCATCTGAACGGTTGGATCCACAATCTCCTCGAACCGGCTGAACATGCCCACCGCAAGCCCAAACAGCAGTCCAAGGCTGCCGCCAAGCAGGAACCCGAGCAGCGCTCTAAGCACGCTGATCTCCAGATGACGGAACAGCTCGCCGGAGACGATCATCTCATAAAACTCTTTGACAATAGAGGAAGGCGCCGGGAACAGCATCGCATCAACGATCCCCGTTCCGCTGACATACTGCCAGCCGCCAATAATGATAAGCGGCAGCAGGCTGCCCATCAGGAGCTTTCTTCCCTTGAAATCCCCCTTCTCCCTTGGTGCGCGAATAGCGGGGAGCGCTTTCGCAGCCGGGGATGGCGCGACTCTTTTTATGGAATCTGTTGCAGGATTGGACATGGTTACCTTCCTTTCTGTGCTCCGTAGTTTAGGAAAAGGGTTCCTTGCGGTTTGTCCGACGCTACGGTTATTTCGATCGACTGGTCGTCGCGGCGCTCCGGTTGATCGATCGATTGTTCCTTGCGGTTTGTTTCTTGTATTAGGATTTTTCGGTTAAAACAAACACGCAATAGTCACACTCGACCGATCAACCTCCGCTAACTGCTGGAAAGTCACATTCGATCGAAACAAACTTTACTAGCCGATACAAACACGCAAAGTCACATTTCACCGAAACAATCTCCGCTGGGCGCTAAAACAAGAGTCACAGCTGGCCCAAACAACCTTCAGCCGGAGCTAGATGGTATAAGTTTCTTTATCCGGCTCCTCGTGATCGAGAGCCCGAAGGATTAAGGTACGGAGATCCTGGAAAGCGGAGCCCGTTCTTTTGCGAGGGAACGGGAGGTCGATTGGCACAATCGTTTTGATCCGGCCCGGGCGCGCGTCAAGCACGATAACCCGGTGCGAGAGGAAAACCGCTTCGTCGATATCGTGGGTCACAAACAGCATCGTTGTGCGGTTCTCCCGCCAAATATCAAGCAGAGCCTCCTGCATATGGCTGCGGGTGAAGGCATCAAGCGCGCCGAAAGGTTCATCGAGCAGCAGTACCTTTGGATTGCGGAGCAAAGCTCTTGCAATCGCCACCCGCTGGGACATCCCGCCGGACAGCTGCTTCGGATAAGCCTTCTCGAAGCCTTGCAGCTTGACCAGCTTGATCAGCTCGTCTACCTTACGCCGGACATCGGGATTGCGAAGAGACAGATCCGCCGCGATATTACGCTCAACCGTAAGCCAAGGGAATAAGCGGTGCTCTTGAAAAATAAACCCCTTCTCCTGGGACGGCCTCTTCACTTGTTCCCCTTCCAGCAAGACACGGCCTTCGATATCGATATCGAGGCCCGCTACAATCTTGAGCAGCGTGCTCTTCCCGCAGCCGCTTGGTCCAATGATAGAGACAATCTCCCCTTGATTAACCGTCAGTCTCAGCCGGTCCAGCACGGGAACCGCTTCGCTGGAATTACGGAACGTTTTACTCACATCTACAATTTCCAATAATGCCGTCGACATAGCCGGCACCTCCTCCGTTATTGGTATTTCGCTTAATTTAACTTTTTCGCATTGGAATAGTTGGTATTAAAGCATAAAAAAAGATCCAATGGCTTGCCTAACGCAGGCAATTCCATTGAATCTCTGGTTGGTCCAGTCGATTCGATCTCGATTTGACAGACTGACATTTTCGTCAATCCGTATCTGTTGATACTGATCATAGCGGGTAAGGAAAGGACTGTCAATCGTTTTTTTCCATGCTGAATGGCGGAAAACAAAAGTTACAAATTGCTCCCTATCCCCGCCTGTAGTAGTATTACATGTTGGGGTTTTTAATCTATTTTATTGCATGGGAGAAGTAACATTCATGAATCGCACAGCCAAGTCGTTCTCCGCCTACGAGCTCTTGTATATCGTCGGCATTATTGCCATCTCGTTCTCATCGATCTTTATCAAATGGTCAAGCGCTGAGTCCTCGGTTATCGGCATGTACCGCCTGTATCTGACCGTCCTGATCATGCTTCCGCTCGCCTGGAAATACAAGCAGGAGCTGCTTTATCATACGGCCCGCCAGCTTCTGCTGCTGTTCGCCTCCGGCATTATGCTAGCGCTGCATTTCCTGCTATGGATGTCATCACTGAAGTACACCACGGTCGCAAGCTCCACGATCTTCCTGGCGCTGGAACCGGTACTGGTCATGCTTGGCTCCTATCTCATCTTCAAGACCAAAGCAAACCGGATTATGCTGCTGGGCATGGGCATTGCGATGGTCGGCACCGTCATCATTGGTTCAAGCGACCTCGCGCTTTCGAGAGAAGCATTGTACGGGGATGTTTTGTCGATTCTGGGCACAATCGCGGTTGCCATTCATATGCTGATCGGCAAGCAGCTGCGAAGCGACATGAGCGCATTCGCTTATAACTTCCTTGTATTCGCGATTGCTGCCACAACCCTGGCTTTCTATAACTTAATACAAGGCTATCGGTTTACCGGCTACAGCGCAAATGAATGGGGCATCTTCCTGCTGCTTGCGATTGTACCTACTTTGTTTGGTCATTATCTGTTCAATTGGCTGCTGAAGTACATGAACGCCACAGCCGTCTCGATGTCCGTATTGGGCGAGCCGGTCATCGCGTCGCTCCTGGCTTGGGCGCTGCTCAAGGAGGCGCTCACCGGCTGGCAGCTTGGCGCGGGTATCGTAATCCTCTTTGGCGTATGGCTATTCATTCGACACGGCAAAGAGTAGTTTGTTCGCCGTTTAGCATAATTAACCGCCAAAGAAAGAAAAAGCGCGAAAGGTATCGCCTCAAAGGAGATGCCTTTCACGCTTTTCTTATTCTGGGGGATCTACCGGCAGTAAGCCACAACCTCATCGTAGGACAGATTACCGCCGAAGATATCCAGCGCGCTGCCGATGGTTATGTCCAGCTTGCCGTCCGTTAAACGGCGGAACAATTCAAGGTCCTCGAACGACCTTGCGCCGCCGGCATATGTAGTTGGGATCGTTACCCAATCCGCCAGCTGCTTCACGAGACTTTCCAGGATGCCTGTCCGTTTCCCCTCTACGTCTACCGCATGAACGAGAAACTCGCTGCAATACGATTCCAGCTCGCGAAGATTTGCTTCGTTCACTTGGAAGCTGCTGAATGTCCGCCATTGATTGGTGACGACATGCCAGCTTCCGTCCTTTTGCTTGCAGCTAAGATCGATCACCAGCTTGTCCTTGCCAACCTCGGAGACGATCCGTTTCAGGTTGTCCATGTTCAGCTCGCCGTCCCGGAAAATATAAGAAGTAACAATCACCTGCGAAGCGCCTGCTTCGAGGTATTGTGCCGCATTGTCCGCCGTAATGCCTCCGCCGATCTGAAGCCCTCCCGGGTATTCGCGCAAAGCGGATAAGGCCGCCTCCTCGTTCCCCCCGCCGAGCATAATCACATGGCCGCCCGTCAGGCCGTCCCGTTTGAACATCGAAGCATAATAAGCCGAGTCGTGCTCGGAGACAAAATTCTCGACGACATGCTGCGGATTCACATTAAGCGTTTCCCCAACGATTTGCTTTACTTTCCCGCTGTGCAGGTCGATACACGGTCTGAACTTCATGAGATCTCCTCTTTCTCGCATTTAAGTCCCTTTATTGTAGCAGAATCGTCCGCTTGTCGTATGCCGCGCAGGCAAAATTTTAAAGGCTTCGATGAGGAAGGCATATGTTACACTAGTTAATAGAGTAAATAGAAAAGGAGATTAACGCGGAATGAAGTTTGTATCTTGGAATGTAAACGGCCTGAGAGCCTGCGTGAATAAAGGATTTCTTGAATATTTTAACCAGATGGATGCGGACTTCTTCTGCCTGCAGGAGACGAAGCTTCAGGAAGGACAGATTAACCTCGAGCTTGGCGAGAACTATCATATGTTCTGGAATTACGCCGAGAAAAAGGGTTATTCCGGAACGGCGATCTTCACCAAGCATAAGCCTCTTTCCGTAAGCTATGGTCTGGGCGAAGAAGACGCGGATAACGAGGGACGTGTCATAACGCTGGAACTGGAGAACTTCTATCTCGTTACGGTATACACTCCGAATGCAAGGCGCGACCTGTCTAGGCTGGATTTCCGGCTCGCATGGGAGGAAATGTTCCGAAGCTATCTCACCAAGCTGGACGAGCATAAGCCGGTTATCGTGTGCGGGGATTTGAACGTTGCGCATCAGGAGATCGATCTGAAGAACGCGAAGTCGAACCGCGGCAACTCCGGCTTCACCGATGAAGAACGGGAGAAAATGACGCGGCTGCTGGATACCGGATTTATCGATACGTTCCGTTACTTGTACCCTGACCGGACGGACGCGTATACCTGGTGGTCCTTCATGCCAAAGATCAGAGAACGGAATGTAGGCTGGCGGATTGATTATTTCCTCGCGTCATCAAGACTTGCTCCCGCCGTCACGGAATCCGGCATCGATTCTCTTATTCTCGGAAGCGACCATTGCCCGGTTGTTCTGACGCTCGACATGAACAAAGGACATGAAGCCTAAGGCTTCATGTCCTTTTTCCTTTTTACCCTTTACGGCTCACTCATGGAATTTCCCCCGGAAACGGCTTGGCGACTCTCCCGTCCAACGCTTGAACTGTCTGCTGAAATGGGCAATATTGTTATACCCCAGCTTGGAAGAGATCTCTTCGATGGTGAGCTCGGGATCCATAAGCAGCAGCTTCGACTTCTTCAGCATAATGACGGATAAATATTGCCTTGGCGATACGCCAAAGGCCTTCGTGAACATGCGGTTAACCGAAGAGGTGCTGTATCCGACAGCGGAGGCGATAGAAGTAACGGTGTCCTTTTCGTCCAAATGACCGCTATCCGACATCTCGTCCACGGCTTCCTCCAGCATCATGGCGATTCGCGAAGCCACCTCCGAATTCCTTAAGCCCGCAGGGTCCTGATTCAGCTTGGACAAGGTCCCGCTTAGAACGGCAAAAAGCTCGAACAACGCGGACAATATATGCATCCGGGCTTCCGTCCGGATTACCGATTCTTCCGAATGGGTCAATTCAATCAGCTTGTTAAGCGCAGGCCGGATCGCGGCGGTAAGCTCGCTGCCCGATGGATAAAAGCACCGGGGACTCCGGCAGAGCAGCTCTCGGAAGGAGGGCTCGTCCACGTCAAAGTGGAGGCAATAATACGTCATCTCCTCCTCCCCGAGCACCCGGCTTTCATGGTGATCGCCCGGCCTGAAGAGCAGCAGGTCTCCCGGCTGTTGAACATAATTCATCCGCTCAACGGTAAACTGCTGGGTACCCGATATAACCAGATTAATTTCGAACATCGGATGCTTGTGCAGCGGATAGCTCCAGTCCGGATCAACGGTTCGCCAATGGACACCAAATACGCGGAAGGTAGAATCCATGTCGGGCAGCATAAATTCGCGTTTTTGCCGTTCTTTTTGCTCCATTTCAAACTCCTCTCCAGCGTACTTTCCACCTTGATCGATTTGGGTAAATACTTCCCCGCAATGGATATGGAATAGCTTCATAACCCTTGATAACATGGAGCTATTATAACACAACAGCCCATAGGAGACGGTGATAAAGAAGGGTAACTCCTTGTTTTCCCAGTCTTTCCAGCGGCTGATTTCCCTATCCGACGAGAGGAGAATTTTGTCGATATGACTACAATTACGAACCCGATTCTTCCCGGCTTTAATCCGGACCCCTGCATCTGCCGTGTAGGCGAAGATTATTATATTGCGGTGTCCACTTTCGAGTGGTTCCCGGGCGTTGGGATTTACCATTCCAAGGATTTGAAAAACTGGCGTCTGGCGTCCCGTCCGCTGAACCGTCTGAGCCAGCTGAACATGATGGGCAACCCGGACTCCGGCGGTGTTTGGGCGCCTCAACTGTCCTACAGCGACAATCAATTCTGGCTGATTTATACCGACGTAAAAGTGGTGGAAGGCCAGTGGAAGGATTGCCATAACTATCTCGTTACCTGCGATACGATTGACGGCGAATGGTCCGAACCGATCCACATGAACAGCTCCGGCTTTGACCCTTCCCTCTTCCACGACGAGGACGGCAAGAAATATTTCGTAAACATGATGTGGGATCAACGCGTCGGCAATCATCCGTTCTACGGCATTGTTCTGCAGGAATATGATGCGGCCGAGCAGCGGCTCGTTGGCAAAGCGGAAATCATCTTCAAAGGCACCGACATTAAGCTGACGGAAGCCCCTCATTTGTACAAAATAGGCGGCTACTACTACCTGCTGACCGCTGAGGGCGGGACGAAATACGATCATCAGGCGACCATCGCCCGCTCGAGAGATCTTCGCGGACCTTATGAGGTGCATCCCGACAATCCGCTTATTTCTTCGCATGCTCATCCGCGGATTGCTCTGCAAAAGGCGGGACATGCGTCCATCGTCCAGACGCATACGAACGAGTGGTTCTTGGTCCATCTTGTTGGGCGTCCGCTCTCGCGGGAAGGACAACCCTTGCTTGATCCGCGCGGCTATTGTCCGCTTGGGCGCGAGACGGCCATCCAACGTCTCGAATGGAATAACGACTGGCCGTATGTCGTGGGCGGCAATAAACCGTCACTGACGATTGAAGGACCAAACCTTGAGGAAGTGGTATGGGGACCGGACTTCCCGGAAAAGGATGAGTTCGACTCCGAGATTTTGAACCCGCACTTCCAGACGCTGCGCATTCCGCTTGGCGAGAAGATTGTCTCTTTGAAGGACAACCCTGGCCATCTGCGCATTTACGGCAAAGAATCGCTGACGTCGAAGTTCACGCAGGCCTTTGTCGCGCGCCGCTGGCAGCATTTCAACTTTACCGCGGAGACCAAGGTTGCCTTTAGCCCTGCAACGTTTCAGCAATCGGCCGGCCTCGTGAACTACTACAATACGCAGAACTGGACCTCCTGCCAGATCACTTGGAACGAAGAGAAAGGCCGCATTCTCGAGCTCGTTGCCTGCGATAACTTCTCGTTCTCGCAGCCGTTGCAAGGTTCCGAGGTGGTTATCCCGGACAGCGTGGAATATGTATTCCTCCGCGTTGATGTTACGGAGCTGACTTACCGCTACTCGTATTCGTTCGACGGCGACAGCTGGACAACCCTTCCGTTTACGTTCGAGTCGCATAAGCTGTCGGATGATTATATCCAAGGCGGCGGCTTCTTCACCGGCGCATTCGTCGGCATGCAATGCCAGGATACTTCGGGACGGAGTCAGTATGCGGACTTTGACTATTTTGTTTACAAAGACAACTAAGCTCAGAAGAGGAGAAGGATATCTGATCTCGTCATGGCGGGAAAAGTTCTCCTTCCGGCTGCTGTTGCCAGTGTGAAATTTTGAATATACTCGTTAAACGAGATTTCACACTGACAAAGGCAGACGCTCCGCTCCTCCAGGAGAAACTTTTCCCTCTATTCCTCGCCGTTGTCTTATTTTTTTGGGGGACCGAAAGATAGGAAGGCCGCTTTATTGGGCCTTCCTTTCTTTTTTATAGGCATATTATTCCTTGAAATTGTGAGGGCATTCCCTTACCTTGAATACAAGATCAAGTTAAGGAGACGTGAACTATGACAAGAGACGATTTAAGCAAAATCATTGAACGCCGAGAAGAAGGACGAGCAAAGCAGGATCAAGGGATTTTAAGCGAGGTACGAGAGCAGCTGTTAGAGATGCTATCGGTATATCCCGATGATGCGGAGATTAATTACCAAATGGGGATTGCCTGCGATAATTCCGGTCTGGGGGACAAAGCTATCCCTTATTACGAACGGGCAATCGAGTTAGGTCTGTCCGGCGCCGATCTGGAGAGATGCCTGATGGGTCTCGGCAGTACTTACCGTTACTGGGGGCAATACGACAATGCGGTGGCGACTTTGCGCAGAGGGATGAAGGAATTCCCCGAGAACCGCGCTATTCAAGTATTTCTAGCCATGGCGCTGTATAACAGCCACAGCTACAAGGAAAGCGTGGAGCTTCTGATCACGAACCTCATGGAAAGCACAACGGACGAGAAGCTTCATTATTTCAAACGCGGAATAAACTATTACAAGGAAAATCTCGATGAAACGGCTGTAAATGAATAAAAAGACGAACACGCTCGCTGCCGCCTCCTCTTAGAGTCGTTCTGCGAGCTTGTTCGCCTTCGTGTTGTTATTCCGCTATTGTCCGCAGCCCCTGGCCCGCCTCGACGGCCGCTTCGTCCGCCGGCATTTGCCGCAACCGGACAACCCGTTCAAGACCTTCGCCGGCTAGGATATTGCCCGCGATTCGAACGCCGCTGCAAGCCGTTAGCGTCATGAGGCTCTGCAGCGGCTTATTTGCATCCGCGGAAGCAACATCAGCCGTCATGACGATCTCATTGCCTATAAAGTCGATCAAGCCCGCGCTTTTCGCGCCAAGCGCCGCAGCATCCCGCGTCTCGATCCTATTGCCCTCGATGCGGATACCGGCATGCACCGGCCGGACGGCGTCCAACTCGGTATTTTCCGGAGCGATCGTAATGACGGGGTGATCTGGGCCGCCGCATTCGATAAACCGGTTGTTCCGGATCGTCAGATCCCCTACCTTCCCCGACTCGTACCAGCTCTCGGCGTCGTCGGCTACGGAAATGCCGCTCATCGTCATCCGCTCGAAACGATTGCCCTCGATGACGACCTTGCGTCGCGTCGTAATGAGTACGCCCCGCGTTGGAATGCGGGCGAAATAATTGCCCGCGATCCGCACCTCGGGGGTCCATGTCACGTTTTCGACGACGTCATCCGGATCTATGTCCGCAGGCGCCGGTGTCTCTAGCGTTAGCAGCACCTCTCGCGGGCTGAGCCGCTCCGTCGTCTTGACGGTCCCCGAGCCGTAGGCGAGCAGCGAGGCGTGACGAACGAATTCGATCTCGTCGCCCGGGATGAAGGCGTCGAAGCCGTAGGTCTGATGATGCATGAAGCGCAGCACGAGCTGATCCGGCGCCGGCGTGCCGACGATCCGCAGATGGGTGCCATGCGCGTTGATCGGGTCGTCGTGGCCGCCAACGAACCGGCTGTCCGTAATCTCTACCTTCCCCCGGCATCCCGACAGATGGATAAAATCGGCGAACGCGGTCACCGTCCTGCCCGTCTCCGCGCGGGGCGAGAAATCCATCTTCTTGAAGCTTAAATTCTCGCTGAACTGGCCGACGATGCCAAGGCCGTGCATGAAATGCATGCCCACTCCGCTCCACGACACATCGCGGCTCCGATGGATGAATGCTCCGACCTGGTCGCGGATGCCGTCGCGCATCTGCAGCATCCGGCCTGCGATCAGACCGGACAGCTGGCCCGCGTCCTCAATAAAAAGCCTCAACCGCTTCGGCGCCAGCTCCTCCACCCTGGATGCCCGCTCAACTAAATTGTCGATCCTCCAGGTCGTGTCGCGGATGGGATCGTAAGCCTGCATCGGTCCTTCCGTGAACCGCCAGCCCTCGCCAAGCCAGATTAGTCGTTCGTCCTCGATCGCATAACGGCTGTCAGGATGGACCTCCGCGTCGAAGTGTTCGCTTCCGACGCCAGTTATGGTCATTTCCGTCACCGTGGGCCATTCGTAATCGGCATGCAGATTGCGGATCCGTATGCCTTCGCAGCCGTCAATCGCCAGCATCGTCATCTTGCCGTGAAAGACAAGCAGCGAGCCGTTCCCTTCGAGCGTCAAATCCTTCAAGCCTTGGAGTAAAATGCCGATCGTCTTCGTCACGTCGGGATTCTCCGACTCGCTGGCCGTATTGGAAATATAATAAGGCGTCCGGATGGCCTCGTCCGAATGGAAATCGTAGCGGCCATGCGGAATATCCAGCAGGACGGGTCCCTGAACGCGCGATGCGGCTTCAATGGCCCGGCGCATGGCCGGCAGAGCGTCCGCTCCCGAATCGGGAACCGCTCCATAATCAGTCAAGCGGATAACAACCTGATTCACCGGAATGATCAACACCATCCTTAAATAGTAAGTTAAGCGCTTAATATACTTTACAATGATTACCTATCCCGTTCAATATCGATTGCGGAACGGGCAATAAGACCGCCTGCATCCAAACGGCTTGTCCGGATTGCCACAAGAGAGATTCGACTCCGGCAAAAAGGAAGAAGCTCCGCCGCATAACACGCCGAAGCCCCTCACTTGCCAAGCCTTGTTATTTGCCTTGCTTCGCCATCTGCTCGGTAACCTCTTTAATGGCGTCCTGCAGTCCCTTGCCGTCGTAGCTCTTCTGCACGTCGTGCAGCATTTTGACGGGATCGTCCTTGCCAAGCACGATGCGGATAAAGTCGTCGTCGAAGTTGATCGCCGACAATTTGTCCTTGGCCGGCGTCGACATCGAGAAGATATCGAAGGCTGTCGGAATCGCCTTGGCGTTGTCCATTTGCCATTTCAGCTCGCCCTGAATGAAATCCACCACGTCGTCGCCCTTGGCGACTCTGTTCGCCGGGCTGTCTTCCAGGGCGCTTGCGTCTCTCCAGGCAGCCAGAGCTTGAATAATATCAAGCGAAGGGTATTCCTTGTGAAGATCAATATAGTTGTCTCCGTCCTTCGGACGAGTAATCGTAATTTGGTCGCCGCTCTTCGTATAGTCCTTGCCCTCGATACCGTAGTCGTACATTTCCTTCGCCTCCGGCGAAAGCAGCCAATCGTAGATGCGCAGAATGCGGTCGAGCTTCTTGTCGTCAACCTCGGCGTTAATCATCGACTCCGACCAGAACGATTGCGTCGTATGACGGTATACCGTGCCGTCGGCGGCAGGCCACAGATGAAGAATTTTGACATGGTCGAAAAATTTCTCGCCGGGGTTGTTCTTCTCCCACTCGGCTTTGATCCCTGTTGGACCGCTGACGGAGCCTACGTTATACGCAAGCGCCCCTGCCTTGCCCTGATAAAACTTCTGATTCGCTTCGCCGGCCTTTTCAACCGCAAAGTCCTGATCGAGCGCGCCGTCCGCGTATAGCTTGCGGGCTTGCGTGACAACCTGATCCATCTGCTTGGAAGCGTAGAACGGAATCCATTTGCCGTCCTCCTGCAACCAGCTGGAGTTGTCGTATTGCGGGAATGCAGGCATGAAGACCGATTTGAAATAGCCCAGCGTGTTCATGACGATGCCGGTCGTATCTTTCTTGCCGTTGCCATCGGGATCCTGCTCGGCAAACGCTTTCAGCATCGCATGGAATTCATCGAAGCTCTGCGGGTCCTTGATGCCGAGCTTATCCATCCAGTCCTTGCGCACGTAAATGGCCCGGTCGACCGCCCACATGTCGGTATTCGGATAGGTCATCCGCGGAATCGCATACAGCTTGCCGTCGCGGTAGACGCCTTGCACGTCGGGTGCCTTGGCCACCTTCTCGACGTTCGGGTATGCGCTTAAATCATCCGGCAAAGGATGAATGAGCTCTTGGCTGACCCATTCATTGTACGTGCCCGGATTGTCGTTGACGATGCTGTTGGTGATGATATCCGGAAGCTGTCCGGCCGCGGCCCATACCTGATTCTTCTCCTTATAGGTGTCCCAGCCGATATCGACCGGTTTAAGCGTCACGTTAAAGTCCTTCTCGAGCTTCTGCACGAGATCATCGTGCTGCTGGAAGCCGACGCCGATTCCCCACCAAGAGAGGGAAATATCCATATGATCCTTGAACGGATTGTTCTCGGCCGGAGCACTCGAAGCGCCAGTATCGGCTGTATCGGCAGAGGCCGCGGGCGTATTGCCCGAATTGTTCGAATTGCCGCCCGAGCTGCTGCATCCGGAAACGATCGATGCCGTCAAGACGGTGATTAAGCTGAGCGAGCCCAGCAGTTTTGCTTTCCTCATTTCTCTTATCCCCCTAATGTTAAAATTTATAATAACAGCATGACGCCCTTATTATCCTTTAACGGATCCGATCATAACGCCCTTGGCAAAATATTTTTGCAGGAAAGGATACAAGCAGACGATTGGCAGCGCGCTGACGACGAGCACCGCCATCTTCAGCATTTCCGGCTGGAGATCGGAATTCTGCAGCTGAACGCTGGTCGTGATACTCGAGAGCACCTGCGCATAATTGGTGAGCAGCTCGCGAAGCAGCGCCTGCATAGGAAGCAGATTCACGTTGGTCATGAACAAAACGCCGTACCACCATTCGTTCCAGCGGTCCACCGCGTAGAACAGGGTAATCGTGGCGATCATCGGCATCGAGATCGGCACGATGATTTTGACCAGCACCTGAAGCTCGTTGGCGCCGTCTATCTTGGCCGATTCCTCCAGTGCCGCCGGAAGCGTCCGGAAGAAGGCGATGCAAATGATCAGGTAGAACGTGTTGACCGCCACCGGAAGCACCATGACGAGCAGATTGTTGATCAGGTGCAGATTTTTCATCGTGAGATAGAACGGAATGAGCCCCCCGTTGAAGAACATGGTGAAGATGATGCCCGACATGACGATTTTTCGGCCGGGAAAACCCGTCTTCGACATAACGAAGGCGCCCGTGACGGTGACAAGCATATTGATTGACGTGCCGACGACCGTCACGAACAGCGTGACCAGCAGAGCCTTCAGAAACCGCGGCTCATGCAAAATATAACTGTAGGCCGACAGGTCGAAGGTCGTCGGAACGAGATAGACCAGCTGCTTCGAGATCGCCGCCGTGTTGCTGAACGACATCAGCACGACATTATAGAACGGCAGGATCGTACAGATCGTCAGTAAAATAAGGACGAAGTGGATGACGAAGTCTGCGATGCTGAATTTGCGCCGCCTGCGCGGCCCCTGACGAACTTCGGGCGACGACTGGGCAGCGGTTGCGGTCGTATTCGATTCCATTATACCAGTCCCTCCCCGCCCAATCTTTTTACGATGAAGTTGGCGCTGTACAGCAGGGCGAAGTTCAGAACCGCCTTGAACAAGCCGATCGCGGTCGTGACGCCGAACCCTAGACCGCTGTCAAAGGCCGACCGGTAGACGTAGGTGTCGATAATGTCGCCGGTGCTGTAGACGCCGGGATTGTATAGGTTGAAAATCTGATCGAAGCCGCCGTTCATCGCATTGCCGACGGCCAGAATGAGCAGAATTCCCGCCGTTCCGCGAATCGAAGGCCAGGTGACCGACAATAGCTGCTGGAAGCGGCCGGCTCCGTCCACATAGGCCGCTTCGTACAGCTCCGGGTTGATCCCCGCGATTGCCGCCAGATAGATGATCGCGCTCCAGCCGACCTCCTTCCATATGCTCGAGATGAACACGATCGGCCTGAACAGGGACGGATCGGTCAGGAACGTAACCTTCTCAAAGCCCAGCAAAGCAAGCAGCTCGTTGAGCACCCCCGCGCTTCCCAGGAAGTTGAACATGATGCCGCTGATGATCACCCACGAAATAAAGTGCGGGAACGTATACACCGTCTGGTAAAATTTTTTGAGCTTCTCTCTCGCCACCTCATTGATCATCAGCGCGAGAATGATCGCGACCGGAAATTCGAAAATGATCCGGCCGCAGCTGATGTAGACCGTGTTCCAAAACGCTTTCCAGAAATCGCTCTGCCCCACCAGCTCCTTAAAGTTGCTGAGGCCGATCCACGGACTTCCAAGTATGCCTTCGCGGATGTGAAAGTCCTTGAATGCGAGCAGCACTCCGTACATCGGCAGATATTGAAACAAAGCGTAATAAAGCAAGGTAGGAAGGAGAAGCAGATACAGATAACGGAATTTATATAATTCCTTCCCGATAGATTTCCCCATTGCGAACCTCCTTGTAAGCGTTGCCATTTGCTATCACCTATACTACCAGCCGAGCATCGCCCCGGGTATGCACGCAATTTATAGGTTCCTCCTCCCAAATCGTCCATGCCTATAAAAAAAGAAAACCTTCGGCGAAGGTTTTCTAAAAAAAATCCATAACGGTACTAAAAATAGTGCATAGTATCACTTCCGCTCGCTGCGGTATTGAGTCGGCGTCTTGCCGGTCATTTTCTTAAACAGCCTCGCAAAATAAAAATAGTCGTTGTAGCCGATTTTCTCGGCAATCTCATGAATCGAATAATCCTCGTCCTCATCAAGCAGCTTGCATGCGTGCGCGATCCGCAGCTGGGACATGTAGCCGACGAACGTCTCGCCGACCTCCTTCTTGAACAGCTGGCTGATATAGCTGGGATTCATGAAAAATTGCTCCGACAGGCTCTGCAGCGACAGCTCCTCGCGGAAATGGTCGGTCACGTACTGCAGGATCTGGTTGAAGGTCCGGTTCTTCGTCTCCGGGGGATGCGCCTCGCCGCCGCGGCAGTGGCGGACAACAAGCGCCTGCAGCTCGCCGAGCATGTCGAACACGTCGCCGTACGACTGGACAAGCTGCTCGTAGCTGTACAGCGTTTCCTCCGTCTGCCCCAGCTTGAACAGGAACGAGATCGTCATGTTATACACCCGGAAGGCGTGGCGGGTGGACAGCGCGTCTTCCCGGAACAGCTCCGCGATATGGCGGAACGCCGCATCGATCGCCGGCATATCGGCGGCGCCGATCGCGTCGCTTATCTCCGACATCCGCCGGTTCAGCTCGTTTTCCTTGTACGGCCGGTGATCGTAAACGCCCTGCTCTCTTGTCACGAAGAACTGATGGGCCAGCATATCCGCTCCCGCAATGGCGCTGCGCAGCTCGCTGAGATCGGTAACTCGGGCTCCGATGCCGATACCCGACAGATCTGGCGGGAACTGCGTCCGCAAGCCGGCCGCCAGCTCCTCCGCCTTGGCCGTCCCGAGCAGGTAGGCGGTCTTCGAAGGTCCCATCTTCAACCGGATCGAAGGCCCGCGCAAACCTGGCAGCTCGCCCGATCCGACCGATACCACAGGGACGATGCCCGCCGTCGCCCAGTCCCCGATGCCAATCCGCTCTAGCTCGCCTTGAAGCTTTGCGCGAGCGTCTTCGCTTGGCTCCTCGAGCAGCTGAACGAGCGGCGAATCGGCCGTTCCTTTGGCGGCATCGAGCAGCTTGCCAAGCTTTATCAGGACGCCGGAAATTTCCGGCTCGTCGAAAGGCTTCAGACAGTAGGCAACTGCGCCGTAAGACATGGCCTTTTGCGCGTAGGCGAATTCGGCATAGCCGCTGACGACGACGAAATGGACCGGGAAGCCGATATTCCGACCCCGCTGGATCAGCTCCAGCCCGCTCATCTCCGGCATCCGGATGTCGGTGAAGACGACATCCGGCCGCAGCCTGCGCATCTCCTCCAGCGCATCCATCCCGTTATTTGCCTGACCGGCCACTTCGAACCCATAGCGGCCCCAATCCATTAGATCTTTAAGACTCTCCAGCACCCAGCTCTCGTCGTCTACAATGAGCACCTTATGCATCCGGCACCCTCCTCTCTCCTATGATCAGCTCGACCCGCGTGCCGGATCCCGTCCCGCCGTCGATGCGCAGCCCGCAATCGCCGCCAAACAGAAGACGGATGCGGTTATTGACGTTGACCAGGCCGATGCTTTTGCTCTCGCCGTGCTCCTCCGGCCCCGAGGAGGCGGACAACATGCGGCGCAGCTCCTCGAGCCGAGCGGGCTCGATGCCGATGCCGTCATCCTCTACCTGCACGATCAACTGGCCATCGCCGCTAACGGCGCCTCTGATCCACAGCCTCCCCTTCTTAAGCGTCGGCTCGAAGCCGTGATAGATCGCGTTCTCCGCGATCGGCTGCAAGATCATTTTCGGCACGCGGAACGCCAGCGCATCGCCTGTCAGCTCGTAATGGACGTCGAACCTGCCCTCGAAGCGGATTTGCTGGATTCGGATATACGAATCGACCATGCGGATTTCCTCACTCAGCGGTACCTCGCTCGAGCCTTTAATGCTGTAGCGGAATATGCTCGACAGCGACCGCGTCATCGTTTTGATTTTATCCTGACCCTCGACGACGGCGATTCCCGTAATCGCTTCCAACGTGTTGTACAAAAAATGGGGATTGATCTGGCTGCGCAAAAAGGCGAGCTCCGACTTTTTCTTCTCCAGCTCGGTGCTGTAAAGCCGCGTATTCGTCTCGAGCAGGCTCTGCGTCAAATGGTCGATCTCGTCGAGCATGCTGTTCAGCTCCGTCGCCACGATGCTGATCTCCATGTAGCCCTGGAGCGAAATCCGCTTTTTGAGCTTGAGCGGATCCCCCCGCCTCAGCGTCGTGATAAAGAAGATCAACTTTTTGAGTGGACGCAGGATGTTGTTGACGATAAACATGAACGGAACGGCCAGCATGAGCAAGGCGATGCCCAGTATGATCAGCTCCTGCCTGCGGATGTCGAGCAGATCGCGAAGCAGCTCGTTTTCGGGCACCATGCTGAGGACGGTACCGTCAATTTCGGGCAGCTCTTCCGACTCGACCACGTAGCTTTGGTTTTTCCATTCCACGATTCGGTTGCCCCCGCTCTGCGGGTTCTCCTCCATGGCCGGGAATTCGCTCCCGGCGCTCAGCGAGGAATTGCTTGCGACGATTTTGCGGTCGCGGTCGAGCAAATAGATTTGCGTGCCGGCCTGCTTGGGCGAGTATTCCTGCTCGCTCATGAGGGCGGTCGGGTCAACGATAAAGAACGCCGTCCCTATATTGCGGTTGAACAGCTCCCCGGGCAGCGAATAAACGATGGAAGTGGCGAAGACGAGCATGTCGGCGCCGCCGTACAAACCTTCGAACGTGCGCATCCCCTCATAGGAGGCATTCAGATCCTGGACGGAGAGCTGAGCCCGAAGCGGCGCCAGATAGCGGTTGCCCCCGGCAAGGTCGATCCATGTGTCGTTGTTGCCGGAGATGACGATGTCCTGAATGCCTTCCTTCAGATCCTTCTGACCGCTCAAATACTTGTTCAGCTTGATGAACTTGTCGTAGCGGACCAAATTGTCCTTCTCCACCAGATAATCCTGGATATCCGGATTGTAGGAAATATCCTGCATGAGGCGGTAGATGACGTCCCGGTTGGAGGCGACGTTCTTCTTCATTTCCGCCACCGTCTGTCTTACGTATTCCTCATGGCTGCGGGTGATCATGCCCGACATCATGGAGTAGGTATGCAGAACGATCACCAGAATGACGATGATGGTCGAACCGGCCAAAATGAGCAGCTGCGAACGAATCGACAATTTTCTCAGGAAAGCCATGGCGCACCGTCCCCGTCTTCAAAATCTTTATGTGCTATTATGAGCATGAACGAAGACGGGCGTCAATTATCGCCTTGGGAGACGGCAAAAAGCCGATGGATGCCTCTCGGTTCCATCGGCCCATCTGTTGCCTTATAGCTCGACCGGCTGTCCCAGCCTCGCGGACTCGTAAGCAGCCAGCGCCACGGCGGCGGACCGCAAGCCGTCCTCGCCGGTTATCGGCACCGGCTTGCCCTCCAGCAGCGACCCTACGAACGACTCGATCATCAGCCGATCCATGTCGTCGCCCCAATAGCTCCAGCTGCCCTTGCCGGCAAGATCGCTGTACACCTCATTCTTCTGGGCGAAGCCGTCGACGGAGATGCTGCCTTTCGTGCCGATGATTTCCATCGTCACGTCGCCCCAGGTCGGGAACGATTTCGGCCGGGACCAGCTCGTATCGATGACGGCGAAGGCGCCTCCGGCGAATTTCACGTGAACGAGGCCCGCATCGTCGATTTCCGTTTCGCCAAACCGCGATGCCGCATATCCGTAAACCTCCTTCACTTCGGAGCCGATCATCCAGTTCAATAGGTCCATCACATGCACCGTATGGTCAAGCAGCGCTCCGCCGCCCGACAGCGCCTTGTCGGTAAACCAGCCGCCGGGATTCGTCCCGTGGTTGGTTCCTTTGACGGCGACGATGTCGCCGATATCGCCGCGCTCGATCGCGGCTTTGGCGCCGGTCACGGCCGGCAGATAGCGGCACGGGAAAGCGGTCATCAGCTGAACGCCGTTAACCCGGGCGGCGGCGATCATCCGTTCCATTTCACGGACGGAGATGCCAAGCGGCTTCTCGCACAGCACATGCTTTCGCGCCTCGGCTGCCGCGATCGCGTGCTTGGCATGATGGACGTTCTCCGAGCAGATGACGATGGCATCGGCGTCGGTAGCGAGCAGCTCCCGATAATCGGCGTAGTAAGGCAGGCCGGTGCGTTCGATAATCGAGGCCACGCGGCTCTGCGATTCGTCGGCGATGCCAACGATCTCGACCTCCGGCATGGCGGCCAGATTCGCTAAATAGCTGTTCGCATGGCCGTGCGCAAAGCTGATCAGCCCTACTTTCAGTTTTTTCACCGTTTACTCCTCCTTGCGATCATAATAAAACGACCTTTCCCGTCTGTATCGATTCCAGCGCCGCAAGCGCAATGCGCAGCGCCTCCCGCGCGTCCTCCGCCGTAACTAACGGCTCCGAGCCGTCCCGCGCGCACGCCAGAAAATGCGCCAGCTCCCGGTCGTACGGGCTCATAATGCCAGGACTTTGCGGAATTTCGGCAAACCGCCCTTCCCTTTCGGCCTGAGCCCGGGTGCGGACGTGCAGCGAGCCGGAGGCTGAGCTGTCCAGCCGGATCAATCCCGCGGAGCCGGAAATTTCGGCCGCGTACCGGAACGGACCGGGGTCGCCCCAATGCGCTTCCAGGTTGGCGGCCGCCCCGTTTGCGAACTCCAGCGTTACCAAGGCGTAATCCGAGTCGTCCGTGCAGGCGTTCATGGCGTAGACCGACTTGACCTCGCCCCAGATCCACCGCATAAAATCGATGTCATGGATCATCATGTCGACGATGACGCCGCCGCTCTTCGCATGATCCTTGAACCAACCCCTCGCGTTCCCGGGATGGCCGCCGACCCGCTTCGCATGGGCGACGCCGGGTTCGCCGATGCTTCCTCCTTCAATCTGCCTGCGTACCTGCCCGTATTCGGGAAAAAACCGGACGACATGTCCAACGAACAGCCGAACGCCGTTTAGGCGGCATGCCTCGATGATCTCGTCGGTATCCTCCAGCGACAGCGCGACCGGTTTCTCGCAAATGACATGCTTGCCGGCCTCCGCCGCCTCCAGCACGGCCTGCTTGTGCAAATAGCTCGGCAGCGCGATGCTGATGACCTGCGGATCCGTCTGTTCCAGCATATCGGCTAAAGAGCAGAAGGCCCGTGTTCCCGTCTTGCGGGCCAGTTCGCCGGCCAGCTCCGCATCGATATCGCATACGCCGACTAACTCGGCATCCGCCATTCCGGCGAAGCTTTGCGCATGCACATGCCCCATGCCGCCGCAGCCTACCACCGCTACTCTCATCTCGGACACTCTCCTTCTTTTATGGTATACTTCACATAAATTATCTTAGTACGAGGGTTTGCGGGCCACAATTACGATATTTGGGCCTTTTGTATCCAAATTGACTATGGCGCAAAGAGGGCGATCAACCGGTGAAAGACGTTCAGGCGCGTGTTCCGGATAGCATTCAGGAACAATTTCAAGAGCCGATTCATTACCAGAACCAGCATCTCTGCATCAAAGCGTGGCAGTTCACGGACGAGTCGAAGCCCGGCCCGTCGAACAGGCGCTGGCATTATCACAAAGAGGTCGAGCTCATTCTGGTGCAGGATGGGTCCATGAATCTCCATACGCCCGGCCATAGCTATGCGCTTGACGCGGGGGATGTCGCCATCATCGGCTCCTCCCAGCTCCATCTCAGCCAAAAGACGTCGGACGGGCCGCTGATCTATATCGTGCTGCACGTTGATCTGCAGCGTTATTTCGACCCGGCGATGATGATGTATTACCGGCACTTCTCGGAGCTCGTCCGTCCGCTCGAGGAGCTGAACTATATATTCCTGGAGAACACCGCGGCAAGGCGGGAGATGGCCGGTATCCTAACGGACATTCACGGGGAAATGATCGGCATGCGGAAGGGATACGAAATCGCCGCCAGCATGCATATCAAGCATTTGCTGCTGACGCTGCTCCGCCACGACAGCCGCGGGCTGCTGCAGAGCTACGAATTCGTGGACGACACCGTCATGCGTCCCGTCCTCGACTATGTTAGCCGCCATTTGAACGAACGCATCGACATGGACGAAGTGAGCCGGATCGCCCGGATGAATTACAGTTACTTTTCCAAGTATTTCAAAAAAGCGGTTGGCGTTTCGTTCGTCGATTACGTCAACCGCCAGCGCATACTCAAAGCCGCGCATAGGCTCGTCGCGGAGCCCGCCAGCGTCTCCTCCATCGCCGCGAGCGTCGGCATTGAAAATATGGCGCATTTCTACGAGCTGTTCAAGCGGTATAACGGCTGCACGCCGAAGGAATACGCTCGGCAGCTGCTCCGGGGCGAAGACGGGAGCGGGAGCGACGGACAGGCCGGCTCAATTAAGGATGCATAAGGGATTCAATAACAAAAAAAAGGAGCAGCTGCGATAGCAAGCCGCTCCTTTTTTCGTTGCCTATTATTTCGCCCCTCCCATTCCTCGCGCAAAATCCCCATTCGAATGGAATCTTAATATAAGAATACGACATAGGCCTAGGGCTATTGTCCTCTTTTACAATACCCTATCACAAATGGCTAGAAAGTCATGGTAAAATATGGCCGAAAAGATAAATAGTTGCTGGGAGGAATGGTTGTGGAGAGAATACTTCAAGCGAGACACAAATGGCTGAAGTTGTTGCTGATGATGCTTTTGGTTGTACCCGTTCAGTATCAATGGACAAGCAGTAGCGCTCATGCTGAGGGACCAACGGATCCTGCCCCCTACATCAATGCGAAAGTCGTCAACGAGAACGCGGGCAAAAAAGTCTTGTTCGACAACACGCACGCACAAACGGCGGGAGCCGCAGACTGGGTGATCGACGGCGCCTTCTCGGACTTTGGCAATGCCCTTGCAAGCAACGGCTACTACGTCAAAGAGCTGCGCAAGTCGACTGCCTTTACCTATGACGACTTGAAAGATTACGACGTTTTTGTCATTGCGGAACCTAACATTCCGTTTAAAACAACCGAACAAGCTGCCATGGAGCAATATGTAGAGGGCGGCGGCAGCATCTTTTTTATAGGCGATCACTACAATGCCGACCGGGACAAAAACCGCTGGGACGGCTCGGAGTCCATTAACGGCTATCGCCGCGGCGCATGGACGAATCCGGCACAAGGCATGAGCGCGGAAGAAGCCGGCTCCTACGCGATGCAAAATGTCCAAAGCTCCGACTGGCTGGCGGATAACTTCGGCATTCGTTTCCGTTACAATGCCCTTGGCGACATTAACGCCACAAACGTTGTCGCGCCAAGCCAGGCGTTTGGCATTACGGAGGGCGTATCGGCCGTAGCGATGCATGCCGGCTCAACGCTTGCCATCATTGATCCTGCGAAAGCAAAAGGCATCGTATATCTGCCGCAGACCAACGAGGCTTGGGGAAGCGCGGTTGACCAAGGCGTATACAACGGCGGCGGCGTAGCCGAAGGCCCTTATGTAGCTGTTTCCAAGCTTGGCGGCGGTAAAGCTGCCTTTATCGGCGACTCTTCCCCGGTTGAGGACGTAACGCCTAAATATTTGCGCGAAGATACGGGCGCCAAGAAAACAACCTATGACGGCTTCAAAGAAGTGGACGACGGCGCATTGCTCGTAAACACGGTCGACTGGCTGTCCACCAAAGAAAGCTATACTAGCTTCAGCCAAGTAAACGGTTTGCAGCTGGATCAACCAACTGCCTTGCTTCCGTTTGAGACGCCCGCTTTATCGACGGAGCCGCAGCCAGAACCGTGGGCCGCTCCAAATGCCGGTTACAAATGGTACGACCGCTCTACCTACAAACCCGGCTCCTATGGCGGATCGACTGTTGTCTCCAATCCCGCTTACAGCTTTGTTCGTCAGACGACGCTGCCTAACAGCGGAATCTCTTTCCCGGTTCGCGTTGTATTTAACAACTTGGCGCCTAACTCGACGGTAAGCAATTATCAGATTGGCATCTATCTAACGAGCGGCGGCGCCCAAATCGCGCAGGTGCAAAATGCGGACGGAACTTGGCCGACCGCTTACGGCTACAGCGCTAACTTCAGCGTTACGGCCGATGCTGCGGGACATGCCTACAAGGACTTGACCGTCCGGTTGAAAGCCGGCTCTGCCGGCGCGGCCAATCTTCGTCTGCGGCAGAACGGAACAAACCTGCTGACGGAAGGCGTTGCTCTTGGCAACGTCCCCGCCGAGCCGCTCCCGGATGATGAAGGCGGAATCCCCGCCACAATCACCATCGCGGAATCCCGTGCCAAAACCGTCGGTTCAAAGGTTACGGTTGAAGGCGTAGTGACGACGGAGCCCGGCATTTTTGGCGGGCAAACCTTTTACCTGCAAGACCACACTGGCGGCGTGTACGTCTACCAGAACGCGGCCGGTTACCATCAAGGCGATGTTGTCAAAATCACGGCGGTGACCGCGCTCTACAACACGGAGCTTGAGCTTGCGGATATCGCTGCCATCGAGAAAACGGGGACGGCCGAGTTGCCGTCTCCCATCCCGGCTACCGAAGCGAACAGCTCGAATCAAGGCCAGCTATTGCAGTTAAAAGACGTCACCCTTACAAACATCATTTCGGCCACGCCGGCAGGCTCCTTTGAATTCGATGCTGTCAGCGACAATGGAACAATCACTCATGTCCGCGTTGACGGACGTACCGGCCTCACGCAAAGCAGCTTCCCTTATACAACGGGCCAAAAGGTAACGATCACCGGCATAGCGGCTATTTTCAAAGACTTGTACCAGCTCAAACCGCGCAGCCTCTCCGACTTTACCGTTAGTCAGCCGGCCGATCACGTTCCGCCAACAGCGGAAGCTTCACTGTCCGCTTCTCCCAATGCGGAAGGCTGGTTTAACCGGGATGTTCAAGTGACCGTAACCGCGGCAGACAATTCGGAAGGTGCGGTAGACACCTTTTACGCATTAAACAGCGACAGCTTCTCCCGTTACTCGGCTCCAGTTGCCGTATCAACGGAAGGCAATCATACCTTTTCATATTACGCGGTTGATGCCGCCGGCAACAAAAGCGAAGTGGCTTCCGTAAATGTAGCCTTGGATAAAACAGCTCCGGCGGCTGCCTTAACGCAATCCGGCGGACAAGTTTCGGATGTCGCAGAGACGGCTACGCTTGTCTATGACCTAGCAAGCAGCGACTCGCTCTCCGGCATCGCGTCGGAGCAGCTGCTGCTTGACGGCAACGCTATTGCTGACGGGTATTCGGTTGAAGCTTCCAAGCTTGGAGTGGGCACGCATGCGGTAAGCTATTCGGTTACGGACAGAGCAGGCAATGCAGCAAGCGCAAGCTATACGTTTAAAGTGACCAGCAAACCTCTGGCAACGGGCGTTCCCGGTACACCGGTCCTCTCCCATAACAACGGTTGGGATAACGGTCTTCAAGACGGAAGCTATGCCGTGACGATGAACCTGTGGTGGGGCAATAACGGAACGGAATACCGGTTGTACGAGAATGGCGCACTAATCGATACCGTGGAGCTGAAGGATGCTTCGCCTTCCGCTCAATCCGTCAAAACAGATATTACAGGCAAAGCAAACGGCACTTATACGTACACAGCCGAATTGATTAATGCTTACGGCAAAACGGTCAGCAGCACGCTGGTCGTAAAGGTAACCGATGCCTCCCCGGGAAAAGCCGTACTCTCCCAAGATAACTGGGATCAAGACGGAAGCTACAAAGTAACGATGAATATGTGGTGGGGCACAAATGCCGCGGAATACCGCTTGTACGAAAACGGCGTACTCATTGACACGCAGTCGCTCAAGGAGGCCACTCCTGCAGCGCAAAGCGCGGTATCGGTTATTTCGGGCAAAGCACCCGGCAAATACGAATACCGCTGCGAGCTTGCGAATGCGGCCGGCATCACCTCCAGCGATACGATTACCGTTACGGTCACCAAATAACGGGATAAAAAAACGATCGCCCCTTCTCTGAAGGAGACGATCGCCCTATGAAGCGAAGCCCCATGCCATTTCCATATGGCTTGGGGTTTTTAGCTTTTCATGCGCACAACGATTTTCCCTTTGAACTCGCCTTCCCCAAAGTACCGAAGAGCCTCCGCCGCATCGTTTAATCCATACAGCCGATCAATGACAGGGGCAGCTTGCCCGGCTTCAACAAGCGACTTCCATACCTTTTGATCCTCGTGGTTGGGCTTATGGACCAGAATCGTCATATTTTTATTTTCGAATCTGCGGATCAACGGCGCGGCGAGCAAAGTCTGGAGAAGTCGCGGCATTAAGCCGCCAACCATGACATATGTACCGCCTTTCTTGAGAGCGCGCTTTACTTCAAAGACGGATCGGTTCCCAACGACGTCCAGGATGAGATCGTAGTGCCGCCTAGCTGCGGTGAAATCTTCTTTCGCATAATCCAGCACCTGATCCGCCCCAAGCGTGAGCAGCATCTCCCGCTTGCCCGCACGGTCAACAGCCGTTACCTTGGCGCCAAACAACTTGGCATACTGGATAGCAAAGGTACCCACCCCGCCGCCCGCTCCATTAATGAGTACCTGTTGGCCTGCCTGTAAATTCCCTTTATCGCGCATTCCCTGCAAGGCGAGAACGGCCGCTTGAGGGATAGCCGCGGCTTGCTCGAAGCTTAGCCCTGCGGGCATTGGCGTCAAGGCGTGCTCGCCCGCGCAGACATATTCCGCAAATCCGCCCCAGCTGCAGCCGGAAAGATCTCCAAACACCTCGTCGCCTGGCCGAAACCGTTTGACGGAGGCTCCAACGGCTATGACTTTCCCCGCGATATCCGCGCCAAGAATCGGGTAACGCGGCTTGCGAAGACCGCCAAGACGGGTTATGTAAGGCTTCCCTCGGAGCAAATCCCAATCCCAGGAATTCACCGAAGCGGCATGCACCTCGATTAGCATTTCATTCTCCTTCGGTACAGGCACGTCTACCTCTTTCAAATGAAGAACCTCCGGCGAACCGTAGCTTTCATAGACCATGGCCTTCATCGTGCGAGCCATCATGGCATCCTCCCTTTGACATCACTGGTCAATTCCGTAAAGCTCACAGTTTATCCATTGCCTTCTCAACCTGCTTCATAAGGAGCGGATTATCTTTATTGTGAGACCAATAAACGGCAATCAGATTCTTCTTTTTGATTACATTTGCGTGCAATTCGCCTATCTTAATCGGAGCAGGCGTTCCGTCTTCTTTTTCAATGCGGATTCTTTCTTCTTCCGAAGCGAATACATACAGCAGCAAAAACTCGCGATAGGCCATATCTGCCGCAGGCAAGGACAATTCAAATGGCACGGGGTCCTTGCCGTTGATTGCAATGGCAGGACTGGTTGAAAGCTTCTTTGCCGCATCCAACGTCATCTCCTCGACATCCAAGCCTTGCTTCTGCAGAGCTTTGCTCACTTCATCAACGCTAATATCCCCTTTGCCGGCACAAGCCGTGAGCAGCAGGACAAGCACGATAAACAAGCCCCCTATTTGTTTTTTCATCTCATTCTACCTTCCTATATCCATCTGAAAAAGAAGCTGTAGTCGACCTTCACGTTGTTCTTCTTCGCCCATTCCGCGATATCCGCGATACCCTTCTCTTCTTCGTCCACATACCTGAAGCACATGCGGACCGGAACGATTTTTGTGCCGCGCGGCTTAATTCCAATAATCGGATGAACCGAATCCCGTCTGATCATAAGCACCTCGATCTGCTCCGCCGTGATCGGTTGTCCGTTCAGCACGATCGCATCATCCTGAAGATAAAGATCAACCGGCCTCTTCATCGCCCGGTACAGGGACCACAGCAATACGGCAACGCAGAAGCAAAACGCCACGATTCCAAGGACGCGCAGGACCGGATTGTCCTCTTTTCCCCGCAACTCGCTAATAAGAAAGAGTGAACATGCCACCGTCATTGCGAATATGTTCTTAATGCCCGAAGGGTTTCTGACGGCGTGCTTGAATGGCTGAAGCTCCATTGGCCAATACCTCCCCTGGTCGTGTACGAGACTTGTATAATACTATTCAATAACCTGCCGAATCATCCTGCCTATAAGCAATGGATTTTATACAGCAAAACGGCAGCCTCGAGAATCTTCCTTCCATTCTTATTTCATTGGAGTAAATCCAACGTAAGGCGAGAATGAAAAGAGGCTGTCCCATCGTCATTAGCCATGACGAGGGACAGCCCCTTTCGAATGTTTTTCATTAACCTTTTACCGAGCCGGCCGCAATCCCTTCAACGATCCGGTCGCTGAGGAACAGGAAAGTAATGAGGATCGGCAGGATGCTAATCATCAGCGTAGCGCCGATCGCGCCCCAATCCGTGGTGTATTGGCCGATAAAATTCTGAACGCCAACAGTCAGCGTTTTGAATTTATCCGAGCTGATGAACGTGTTGACGAAAATAAACTCATTCCAGTTATAGATCATGTTAATGATGCCCGTTGTCGCGAGTACCGAACTCGTCATCGGGAACACGATCCGGAAGAATACGGTATGAATGCCCGCGCCGTCGATTACGGCCGCCTCTTCCACTTCTTTCGGAAGCGCATAGTAGAAGCCTAGCAGAATCATGATGGTGATTGGCATGTTGAATGCCACATACGCCAGAATGAGAGACAACGGATTATCGATCAAATGCACTTTGTTGAACATGCTGAACAACGGAATCAGCGTCGAATGGACCGGGATCATCATCGCGACCATAAAGAGGCCAAGGACAAGCGAGCTTAGCTTCCATTTCATGCGGGTTATCGCGAACGTTACCAGGCTGCCGAGCACAATCGTTGCCGCTGTTGCAGCCAACGTAATCCATGCGCTGTTCAGGAAATACGTATCGATATTGCCCGCGTTCCACACTTTGCCGTAGTTCTCCCAGTGCGGAGGTGATGGCAAAGCAAATGGCGATAGATTAAAGACTTCCTGGTTGTTTTTCAGCGAAAAGAACAAGAGCCAGATGAGCGGGTATACCTGGAATACCGCAACGGCGATGAGAACAATGTACAGTGCAGCATAGCCGACCTTCATTCCTATTCTCGAACCGGATTTCGCTTCGCCGCCCAGTTTCACAACAGTTGTAGATGACATGAAGCGTACCCTCCTGAATAGTCATTTCAATGACTATTTGTGATGATTCTTACTTCGTAAGCACTAACTTAAAGGATTATGAATATTGAATCGTGTCTTTGCTTGCCGTTGCTTTGCGGATGATCCATGTTGCGATAAGACAGATAAGGAGCAGGAAGAAGCCAATGGCGCTGCCGTAGCCAAAGTCATACGCTTTGAACGCTTTATGGTACATATACGACGCCATCACTTCACTGGAGCCGTTAGGTCCGCCGTCCGTCATGACATAGATCAGGTCGAAGTATTTCAGGGAACCAACCACCGCAAGGACAATCGTTACTTTGACCACTTCCATCACGAGCGGGAATTTGATTTTCCAGGCAATCTGGAACGAGTTCGCCCCGTCAATCTTAGCGGCTTCTTCAAGCGAAGCCGGGATGTTCTTCAGTGCCGCATAGTAGATCAGAATATAGAAGCCCGCATACTGCCACAGAATCGGAATAAACAATGCGAACAGAACAAGATCCGTTTCTGCAAGCCAGGCGGGAGGATTTGCAACGCCAAGGGATTCCAGCAAGCTATTCATAATACCGTTGGTAGGATGATAGATTTTGAGCCATAGCTGAGCGATTGCTACCGAGGACAGCAGCATCGGGATTAAGTAAATTTTGCGGAACAGATTTGCTCCTTTAAGCTTTGCCGCGAGTACCATTGCTACAACGAGATAGATAATAAGGCTGACCATGGAAAATACGGCGAGCAAGAGCGAATGCCCCGCG
Source organism: Paenibacillus glycanilyticus (assembly GCF_023715145.1). Taxonomy (GTDB): domain Bacteria; phylum Bacillota; class Bacilli; order Paenibacillales; family Paenibacillaceae; genus Pristimantibacillus; species Pristimantibacillus glycanilyticus_A. The sequence continues at coordinate 88,366 of NZ_JAMBNP010000007.1, forward strand.
CTTTTCCAGAAATCCTGATCCTTCACGAGTGTTGCGTAATTGTCGAGGCCCACCCACTTCATCGCGCCAATCCCGTTCCACTCGTTCATCCCGTAATAACCCGTCAGGACGATGGGAATGTAGACAACGGCCAGAATCAGCAGCAAGGAAGGCAGGACGTATAAAGCAATAACTTTCTTGTTCGACAGCACCTTATCCAATGTGGCCGACTCCTTTCTCTGTTAAATAAGGAGAGCAGCCTATCCGGCGCTTGCACCTGGCCGGATAGGCCTCTCTTTATTTAGATGTCTGACTTAGTTGCCTTTCGCAATTGCCGCGTCTTGCTCAGCCGCAAATTTCTCAGGTTTAACGGCTTTGCCAAAGAGCGATTGGATCATGTTCAGATGAGTCTCCGCCGCGTTAGCCGGCAATTGAACGTCTGCGAACAAGGTAATGCTGCTGGCTTTGTTCAGTTCGTTGAACAGGTCGATGTACAGCTGTGGCAGCTGGATCGAAGCCGTATCGATCTTTGTAGCCGGGATAACGCCTGCGCCCGTTACGGATTGCTCGCCCCACTTCGTTACGAAGTATTGAACGAATGCTTTTGCTTCTTCTTTTACTTTCGAGTTCTCCGATACGAACAAGCCTACGCCAGGACCGCCAACCCAGCTGTCCGCGTTGCCTTTGCCGCCGTCAACCGTCGGGAATTTGAAGAATCCGACGCTGTCGCGGAACGATTGCGGAATATCTTCGTTTGTCGTGAAGTTAGGCAGCTCCCAAGTACCCATCAGGTACATGGCGGCATTGCCGTTCAGGAATTCGGATTTTGCTTCTTCGTTCGACAGACCGTTAAAGCCCTTCACGAATGCGTTAGCGTCAACAAGCGATTGTACTTCGGAAGCAGCTTGCTGCAAGCCCGGGTCCGTGAATTTCGCCGTGCCTTTGATCGCATTGGCCACTGTCTCCTGACCGGCAATGCGGTCAGCCAGGTACATGTACCACAGGGAACCCGTCCAGCGGTCTTTGTTGCCCAGCGCGATTGGAGCTACGCCGTTATCGGACAGCGTTTTCACAACTTGCTTGAATTGCTCATACGTTGTTGGAATTTCGAGATTGTATTTTTTGAAAATCTCTTTGTTGTAGTAGATTGGAGCGATGTTGAACTCCAGCGGAAGCGCATAGGTTTTGTTGTCGATTGCGTAAGCTTCGGTTGTACCTGCTACGAATTTGCCGTTCAGCTCGCCGCTCAGTAGATCGTCAACCGGCGTGAACAATTTGCCGTCTACGTAAGGCTTCAGGAAGCCTGCCGCCCAAGTCACCCCTACATCAGGGAGTTGATTGGATGCGGAGAGGACTTTCAATTTGTTTTTGTACTGCTCGTTATCCAGCACCTCTTGCTTAACCGTCACGTTAGGATGTTCCTTTTGGTAATCGTTAATGATTTGGTTAACGATTTTGTTCTGGCCCGCGGATACGCCTTCCGGCCACAGATGCATGAAGTTAATCGTTACCTTCTTATCGGAACCGCTTTCAGACGAGCCCCCGTTAGAAGCTGTGTTGCCGCTATTTGTGCTGCTGCCGCCATTGCTGTTATTGCCGCATGCTGCTGTTACAACGGTCAGACAGAGAATAAGTGCCATTGTCATCCATTTCGTTTGTTTGAACACGTTTACAACCCCTTTTTGACTGATGTGTTTGTGTTGCTAAATAAATTGTAACAGCGCTTTCACAGCAGCATAAGGTCATATGAGTTGGGAAAAATACTACTTTTATTGGATGGTCTCCTCAGCATGCGCAACGCCCTTCCGGTATTGTCCGGGACTTACTCCTTCATGCGAACGGAACACTTTCACGAAATATTTGGCCGTCTGGTAGCCCGCTTTCTCGGCAATTTCATTGATCGACAGACGCGTGCTCGTGAGGAGCTCCTTGGCTCTCTGCACCCGGCGCCTCGTTAGATAATCGCTGAAGGTCAGTCCCGTCTGTTCCTTGAACAGCACGCTGAAATAGCTTGCGTTCATGTGCAAATAATCGGCCACATCCCTCATCGTTACGGGCTCATCCAGATGCTCGTCCACGTATTGAATAGCTTCTTTCACTGGCGCGCCATATTGCGTCTCCTGCTCGGAGGTCTCCAGCAGCTTTGTATCTACGAGGCGTTCCATACGCTCGATGCGGTTCAATTCTTCCTCCTTCCGGAAGGCAAGCTCGACCGCTCCCACCAGCTTCTTCTTGTCCAGCGGCTTAAGCAAATATTCAATAACGCCAAACTGCAAAGCCTTATGGGCGTAATCGAATTGGGGATGGCCGGAGATTACGATTACAACCGGCGGATGCTGCCTTCCCCTCAGCTTCTCTACCAGCTCCAGCCCGTTAATCTCAGGCATTCGGATATCGGTAATAACCAGATTCGCCTCGTTCCCATCCAGCCACTCCAGTGCCTCAACCGCGCTCGATTGCGTTGTAATGCGGTAACGTCCGGCCGACCAGGCTTCCAGTACTTTGCGTACGCCATCCCTTGTTCTTGGCTCATCGTCTACGATCAGAATCGTCTTCATGCTCTCTTCCCCCCATGCTCAATCGGTATTTCAAAGGACATCTTCGTGCCTGTCCCCTGCTCGCTCTGAATCTGCAAGCCTTCCGGCTCATCCCCGTAATAAAGCCTTAGCCTCCGGTCCACATTCGAAATGCCTACCCCCGTGCCCTTCGCATCGTGCACATGCCCCTGCTTCATTGCCGCATACAGCGATTGGACCTTGTCAAAGCTCATGCCCGGACCGTTATCCGACACGGAGATTCGAATATGTCCCGGCCGCTCAGAATCCTCGATACGAATCACAACCGATCCTTGTCCAATCCGCTGCTCTACGCCATGAGAGATGGCATTCTCAACGAGCGGCTGGATCAGCAGCTTCGGAATGGGAACGCCGCGGTGGCTGTCACAGCCTTCAATCCGCCAGGTTAGCCGGTCAATCAGGCGCATTTCCATGATCTGCAGATAGCGCTCCGCATGCTCCAGCTCGTCGGCAACCGTCACCCACTCGTCATCATCCGCACGGTTGATGACATAACGGAAGAGGCCCGACATGGCAACAACGACCTGCGACAGCTCTTCTTCGTCCTTGTCCTCGAGCGCCCAATATAACGCCTCCAGCGTATTGAACAAGAAATGCGGATTGATCTGCGCCTGCAGCGCCTTCAGCTCCGTCCGGCTTTGAATGATCTCCTTCTCGTAAACAACTTCGATCAGCTCATTCAAATACGCGACCATCTGGTTGTACGTATTGTTCAGCTCATTGATCTCCAAGGTGGACGAACGAACGGGAATCGGCTTCAGCGAGCCGTACTTGGCTCCTCTCATTGCCTTTATCAGATTAAGAATCGGGCTCGTAATCATGGTCGACAGGATAAAGGTGAGAATGACAAACAACAAGCCGCCGATGATGACCGAAACCTCAATGGCTGTGCGCAGCACCGAGACTCCCTCCATGGCGTACGTAGCCGGCGTCAGAATAAGGACCTTCCAGCCCGCCGCCGCTTCCAATTGCTTTTGCACCGGAATGTACAATTTGCCGTTCATCATGATGGTCTTGCGGTTTGTCTGCTGCAGAACCTCCTGCGGAATGGCGGAGGAGAAGTTAGCCGCAATAATCTGGCCGGCGCCGTCAATCAGCCCCATCTCCTCCTTCCCCTCCGAGGATGTATTCGCATCGATTAGCTCAAAATATTTTTTATCAATTCGGACCAATAAATACCCGGCATTCGAAAAGGATTGGTCAATCAGGCGGACGCGGCGGATCGCGGTAATCTGATTTTTGTTTTTCGGGTCAATGCCGTACCAGACAAGCTGCCCGGCTGCACGATCCGCCTGACGGATCCACTCGTTTGGGACCTTGTTGTACAAGCTGACATCCGTCAGCGGGAACAGCACCCGAAACCCGTTGGAATACAGCTCGATGGACTGCACTCCGCTGACGTACGCCTGCTGCTTCCGGATTTCATGCTGCAGCACCTGACGCTCCTCGAACGTCAGCATCGTTCCCCCGGCTTCCTTGGCCATCAAGCTTTGGATCGAGGCATTGGTGGCTAACTGCATTGTAAACGTATCCATTTGATGCAGCAGAACATCCATCTTGCCGGTCGCCTGCACCGCCGTCTGCTGGATATGCTTCTCGGCATTATTGCGCAGCAGCTCCGAGACTTGCCCGTATGTGAAAAAGCCTACGGATGCCAGTACCAGCAGCATGACCAGCATAAACCCCAGGAAGATCTGATTCCGCAATGTGTTCATCCGACTGAACTGGAACAATTCGAGCACCCCCCGCCCCTAATATCTAGCCATTACTATACACAAGATTACTAAAAAAAAGAAAGCCCCTTCATTTGGGCTTCTCCTTCTATGGGCGAATTTATTAAAGCTTAAGCTGCGGGCATCTTCGCCGAAGCTCAGCGAGAAAGGCCTCTTGATGAAGCGGGGATATATAGATCATATCGTAGGCTTTATAATGGATTTCCAGTCTGTCAATCGACGTTGCCGTGCTGGCAATAAGGGAGCGGACGGGGTTCACCTTCCGGATGCTCTCAAGCGGTACGGATTTGCGGGATGGTCCCATTCGAATGTACAGATCCGTCTCTCGCAACTCGTAGGATACGTCAAGCCATATCCATAACATAAATGCGGCACAAGGCACGCAAATGGCGAGAACGATGATCGTTTCGATGATTTCGGCGCCGCCGATTACGAACGGCGATATAGCGGAGAATACCAGCACGCCGACGCAAAGCCAGATCAATATAGACAGCCATAAGTCTCTTTTTGGAGCAAATACCATCTTCACGCCCCCTGTTGGGTTATTATCCATTATTTACTATTATTTTATCATAACAAGCGTCCTTCTACAGCGCAAAAAACCGCAGGTTATGCACCTTATGGTGCCGTAACCCGCGGCTTTTCTATAGCTGAGACTTAAGCCGCTTCAACAAGCTCATCCTTGGACAAGCCGTTCACTTGCGCCAGCTGCCCCGGAGGTGCTCGCTCTCGAAGTTGCTTGGGGCTGGTCAATGAGCTTATAGAGGCTGAAGTACGAGAAAACCGTTATTGACATCATGAGCGGTTCCCTATATTTTTCTATAATAGGCTTATAAAAAATGTCGTGAGGTGAAGCAGCTATGCCAGTTGAATACCGTATTGACGCGCCCATAACAGCCGTACAGGTTGCCCAAGTGTTCCGCAGCTCCGGTATCAAACGTCCCGTAGACGATCTTGCCCGCATTCAGAAAATGATCGACAATGCCGATTTGACGCTTACCGCCTGGGATGGCGACGTGCTGGTAGGCATCGCGAGAGCCGTAACCGACTTCTCCTATTGCTGTTACCTGTCCGATCTGGCCGTAAGCAAGACCCATCAGCGTCTTGGCATCGGTACCGAGCTGGTTAACCGGCTTCGCGAGCATATCGGAGAAGAGGTTGCGCTTCTGCTGCTCTCCGCGCCTTCCGCAATGGACTATTACCCGCAGATCGGATTTAATAAAGCGGACAATGCGTTCCTAATAAAACGGGCGCGTTAGAGAATAAAGAAAGAGACCCAACGACTAAGCTGAGTCTCTTTTTATGTCTCGGCCAGCGCTTCTAGTCCAGCCAGCCATTCTTCTCCGCAATCCCTATCGCGTCAATCCGGTTCTTCGCATCCAGCTTCTGAATCGCCTCGGACAGGTAGTTGCGTACCGTTCCGGCGGACAGGAACAGCTTCAAAGCAATCTCGCCGGCAGGCAGCCCCTCCCGCGCCATGCGTAGCACTTCCCTCTCCCGCTCCGTAAGCGGATTCTCCGCCTCCCAGAACGATAAAGCAAGCTCCGGGCTCACCGCCCGCTTCCCGGCGTGTACGTTGCGGAGCGCAGCGGACAGCTCATCGATCGGGGAATCCTTCAGGAGGAAGCCTTTCACCCCTGCCTTCATCGCCCGCTGGAAATACCCTGACCGCGAGAAGGTGGTGAGGATGACGACCAGGCAAGGATGCTTATCGGCGCGAAGGCGCTCCGCTACGTCAAGGCCGGTCATCTTCGGCATCTCTATATCCATCACGCAGATGTCCGGCTTCAGGCTGCGAATCATCTCGAGCGCCTGCTCGCCGTCCTCCGCTTGTCCGACTACTTCAATATCCTCCTCCAGATCCAGCAGGGCGCTTAGCGCACCGCGCAGCATGCCTTGATCTTCGGCTAAAAGCACTCTCATTTAGCTGTCTCCTTTCTTCGATGACGAGCGTACTCTAGGCACGATTATCGTCAAGCAGGTGCCGGCTCCTTTGGATGCTTCGAAACCCAGCTTGCCGTCCACCAGATTGAGCCTCTCCTGCATGCCTCTCAGCCCGTTATGGGCCGGCCCTTTGTCCGTCTTGTCGCAGCCGATCCCGTTATCCCGGATAGCCAGTCTATATTGGTCGGGCGTCATCGCCCATTCAATCACGCATTGGCGGGCCTCGCTATGCTTGACGACATTCGTCACCGCCTCACGCAGGCACATGCCAAGCATATTATCGATAAGCGGGCTTAATGAAGCGGAAGCGGGATCGCCCTGTACCTTTATCGTAATAAAAGCCGCCGCCAATATCCGTTTGGCATTGGACAATTCATCCTGCAGCGTCACCGCATTCATGCCCGACACCAGCTCGCGCACCTGCTTCAGCGCCGCGCGGGAAGTAAGCTGCACATCCCGGATTTCCTGTCTTGCCCGGTCCGGATGATTGGCAATAAGCTTTTCCGCCAATTCGCTCTTTAGCGTAATCATCGTTAGGGTATGACCCAGCGTATCATGCAGCTCTCTGGATATCCGCTGACGCTCTTCCTGCTTGGACAGCCGCGAAATCTCATCATTAGCCAGCTCGAGCTGTGCGCGGAGCAGCTTGGAACGTCTGCCGATAAACATAACGAAAGGCACAAGCAGTATCGCAACGATAGCAGGCAATAACTCAAGCAAGGCTTCCATATGGTTCATAGCTTCGTAATGCCAGACCTCAAAGCCGAATAGCAGCAGCTCACCGGACAGGGCAAAGCCAATCTGCCGCAGGTTGGGCAGCATACCAATTAATGATGCGGTAAAAAAGCCCATATAAATAAAATTCTCATTATAACGCCAGCTGAAATAAGCAATAATGAGCAAATGAACAAACACGGCCCAGATGCGTAAGTATTTGCTCATATGACCTGCGATATAGCTGACAATAAACAATAAAATAAGAGGGAAGCCCAACCATTGCTCCTCAGCCGGACGTTCGGACAGTGCGGTGATCGGAAATAAAATATAGACAAGCCACAGCAGCATAAAGAAAATGGGCGGCCCCCCCTCCGGGGGCCGCTTCATTATAAACCGACGCAAAGCATGCAATTTCTTTTGCATTACACCGCTTCCTGTTTTTTCATGATATAAGACGAAATCGCGAGGAATACGACGACATAAGCTGCCAGAATTCCTACGCCGGTCCAGTTCATGGACACTCCGGCAACCGCGTCCCAAGCCCCTTGGCCAAGGCGATAGGTTGGCGTAAGATGCGCAATGGTCTTCATGGTGCTCGACATCGTATCCGTCGGGAACCACAACCCGCCCAGAATGGACAGACCCATATAGCATATCATGGAAAGCACTTGGACAAAATCCGCGTTTTTGATCGAACCGATCAGCGTGCCAAGACCCATAAACGAGAAGCCGCCGACGAAAATAAACAAGCCGCATGTAATCCAGGTCGATACGCTTAAATTCACGTCTTTGAAAATGCCGCCAACCAGGAACATGACAACGATAATGGCCAGGTTAATAACCGCTTGCGACAGAACCTTGGATAATACATACGACCAGGACGGCAAAGGCGTGATTTTCAGCATGGACAACCAGCCTTGACTCCGCTCTCTCGACAGCCGTTGCGCATAGGAAGTAAGACTCGCTCCTACCACGCCGTACACCGTCATCGACATCAGGTAATAGGCTTTCCAATCCACATTGCCAACTTGCACATTATCGCCTACGGTATTGGTGAAGATAAAGTAGAACACGACCGGCATAATAAACGAGAAAATAACGAATCGGCGGTTGCGCACCGTACGCAGCAGCTCTGCCTTGCATTGCGCCAGCGTTGCTTTCATACTTGTAGATTGACTCATTAGAATAGATCCCCCTTTAGTTCGTGGAGTGGACGATTGCCTGGAACGCATCTTCAAGGCCGCCACTTTGGATTTCAATATCTTTCATGTCGATGCGCTGTTCGATCAACATCACAATCAAGCGGTCCGTATCCCGGCTATGAAGCTTCACTCGTCTGCCGTTCCATTCCATGTCGATAACGCCCGGAAGCTCCTGCAGCTGCTCCGGCGTTACGGCAGTACCCGCCGTAAATGAAATGACGCGGCCCGTTGTCTCCGCTTTAATCTGGCTTGGCGAGCCGTCCGCAACGACCTTGCCTTGATTAATAACGACAATGCGGTCGGCGAGACTATCCGCTTCTTCCAGGTAGTGCGTCGTCAGGACAACCGTGCGTCCTTTGTCCGCCATCGAACGGATCGTATCCCAGAACATTTGGCGGGAAGTGACGTCCATGCCAACCGTCGGCTCATCGAGGAAAATAATTTCCGGATCGCCGGCCGCCGCGAGCGCAAAGCCCAATCGGCGCTGCTGTCCGCCGGACAGCGAAGCGGCCATTTTGTCTTTTTCCTTCTCGAGGCCGGAGATGCGAAGCAGCTCCTGCAGGGAAAGCGGGTTGCTGTAATAGTTGCGGAACAGCTCGATTGTCTCCGCTACCTTCAAGTTATCAATGACGCTGACATCCTGCAGCATCGCGCCGATCCGGTTGCGGACCTTAATATCCTTCGGATTTCCGCCCAGCAGCTTAATCGTTCCGCTCGTCGGCAGCTTTAGCCCCAGAATCATGGAAATGGTCGTTGTCTTGCCGGCGCCGTTTGGCCCGAGCAGCGCGATAACCGTTCCTTTTTCCACCCTCAGCGTTAGATTGTCTACGGCTTTTTTGCCCTGGTAGATCTTTGAGACATTGTTAAGTTCGATTGCATAACTCATTGTCAGCGTCACTCCCGCTATCTATAATTTGTCATGTTGTTCATCTCAGGTCGTTGTCTTGCTTACATCCTCATCTTACCTTTTCGGGATGCGCGCTCCTACGCATGAACGTAATCTCTTGCGGATGACAAATGTCATATCCTGGACGTGATAAGTTACAACAAGACAACCGGCATATACAAAAGGAGCTTACCGATATGATTGATTCCATCTTCGAAACCCACCTGCAAGTAACGGACCTGGACCGTTCCATTACGTTCTATAGGAAGCTGGGGCTGACGCTTGCCCTGCATAAGCCCGAGCGGCGGTCGGCATTTTTCTATGCAGGAGAGCGCAGAGACCTGCTTGCCTTAAAAGAAGTGCCTAAAGGGCAGAAGCTGCAGCCCCGCCACTTTGCCTTTGGCGTTCAGCTTGAGCAGCTGATGAAGGCTTCGGACTGGCTGATAGAGAGGGGAATCTACCCGCTTCCGGGCTTTGGCAAGGATGCGTCGGAACCGTTCGTCCATGCTTGGATGCCCGCGGCAAGCGTCTATTTCAACGACCATGACGGCAATGAGCTCGAATTCATGGCATGGCTGGACGATGAGCCGCAAAGCCTGAACCATGTCCCGCACTTAAGCGAATGGAACCAAATAAAACAGACAAAATAAAACTCCGAAGAGTCTGATTTTGTCTGTTGTAGGCATCCCCCAAGCAGTTGCGGTGATTTATTAAACTCTAACGATTCCCTTCCCATTCCTCGTAAAACTGCTCGACATACTGCTCCATATAGCGATGGCGCTCCTCGGCTATCCGCTTGGCTGCGTCTGTATTGACCAGTTCTTTCAGCTTCAGCAGCTTCTCGTGAAAATGATTAATCGCCGTGCTTTTCCCGTTCCGGTATTCTTCGGCGGTCATCTCGCTGCGGGGCGGAATAGCCGGGTCGTGAATCGGGGTACCCTTCCAGCCGGCATATACAAACGCTCTGGCAATGGAGATAGCGCCAATCGCGTCGAGCCGGTCGGCATCCTGAACAATCTTCCCTTCCAGCGTGCGCATCGGCGGGTTTTTCCCGGCGTTATAGGACATGTTCGAGATGATGTCCATGACATGAGCCCGTTGCTCTTCATTTGGCAAATGCTCTTCAAGCCACGAAAGAACCTTGTGCAGTCCGGCTTCCTTCGAAGGATTCAGCTTCTCGTCGGCTACATCATGCAGCAGCGCCGCAATCGTACAGATGAAGGAGTCCGCTCCTTCTTCCCGTGCTATGCGCCTTGCCATTTGCACAACCCTATGGATATGCCACCAGTCATGGCCGCTTGCGTCCTTCTCCAGCACCGATCGGCTGAACTGTTCCGCAGCGCGAATCATTTTATCTTGTTCGTTAAGCTCTAATGTCATCATTACACCTCAAGATTACTAATTTAACTTCAGTTGTTACTAGCAGCCCAAAATAATTATACCCGTCTCTTCCCTTGCCCGCGATCTCTTTAAGAGAGATGATGATAGAGGAGGTGGCTATAAAGCATTGATCACGCTGAAAAACATAAACGCTGACAATTGGTATGCCTGCACGCTCCTTGAAGCAGCAGAGGAGCAGAAAAAGCTGTTCCCCGCACCTGCCGTATTCTGGCTGGCCGAGGCTGCTTATTGCGAAATGAATGCCTGCGCCTTATATGCCGGCGAAGAGATTGTGGGATTTGCTGTCTATGCCATCGATCCCGAGGACGGAAACTACTGGATTATGGCCTTTATGATCGACCATCGTCAGCAAGGCAAAGGGTACGGACGTTTCGGCATGCTGGCTGTTGTGGAGCATATTCGAGAGCAGCATGGCTGCAAGGTTATCCTATTAGGACATCGCCCCAATAATGATCGGGCTGCACGTTTATATGCTTCCTTGGGTTTCAAGGAAGTCGACCGTACGGAATACGAGGTTATCCGTCAGCTCTCTCTAGCATAAACGATAGAAGGGCCAGCCCTCCCGCAAGAGGTGCCGGCCCTTCTATCGTTACAGCCGCTTCTCATAACAGAGGCTGGATTCACAATCCGCATACTCGCCGAAGCGTTCAATTGCGTAATAGTTATGCTTCCTATAGAAAGCAAGAGCTTCAGGCTGAGGAGCCCCCGCTTCCAAACGGATAAGCGAAAAGCCCGCTCCCGTCGCCCGGTCTTCCAGCTCACTTAGCATACCGGCAGCAATTCCATGTCTTCGGTATGCTGGGTCTACATAGAACCGTTTCAACTCTACAAATTCACGGCCGTGGGGACGAATGCCGCCGCAGCCGGCCGGAACTCCGTCGATATAAGCGACGATAAAGATCATTTCTATCACTTTCGGATCCGTAAAGTCTACGGTAAACACTTCATCGGGATTGGAATACCGCTGAGCCAGATCCTCGTCTAACCTCCGGATTAATTCACGCAAATCTGCGTTGTCATGCGCTACCTGGACAATCGTCCTTTCCATATGATCTCCTCTTCCTCTGTCTTATCGCTTCAGCTATTTTTGACATTATATCTCGACTGTCTAATAGGAAACAACCCGAAAAAACAGGAGCCTCGGCGAGACTCCTGCACTGCTGTATTACTTTTTACCGTTCAAATCTAGCGTTGGCGTCTGATCGAAGAAGTTCCATGGCTTCAGCATTGTATACACCCATTCGGTTGGCATGATTGGCCATTCTTCCGCACGCGCTACATGGGTGGTACCGGTCGTCATCCAGACTACGTTGTCTGTATTCACGATGGGTTCATTATCCGACGTGAACAATCCGAGCCCCGTATCCGTCTTCGCGCGGTTCGGATACTTGCCTTCCGGATAACGCTCATTCTCGTAGTAGCGCGTTACCCACAGCTGCTTATCCATAAAGTTAACGCGGTTGAACAGCCATTCGTCTTTGCTGAAGTTCGCCCCTTTGGCAATGGGATGCGTACCTCCGGCATACGGGATGATTTGATAGGAGACCGGGTTGCCTACTTTATTCTCTTTATTCGTGTTGGTGACCAGACGTATGGTTGACGCGTCAAACTTCTGAGCCGCCTCCTGCTCCGTCCCGACAATGCGCGTCTCGGTCTGCATGGTGCTCTCGCGGGGACCGCCGGCAGTGTTGTCCGCCACAACCGGGTTAACCTCCATTAGAGAGTTCTGCTCCCCGTCCACATCCATATCCAAACGGAAGTTGTAAATATGCTGATGCGTCGTCCCCACGATATTGTGGTCAATCAGCGTGCCGTACTTTGTATCTTCAGCTGCCGTATCGTCATGCATCGTGCTGGATTCTACGCCTTTAACTGCCTCAATCCCGGTTGCTCCGGCGTTAATGCCGATCGTGCCGTTTTGCGCGAACACCCAGTCGAAAATATAATCGTAGTTGCCAACGGTGCTGATCCAGCGGACGACAAGCTCGCGTCTCTCGGCGCTGACGTTATCCTGTCCCATCTCCTGATGCTTGTATTCCGGACCCGCATAACGCTCGAAGATCGCCATCGCGTTCGGAATATTCGTCGCCGCGCCCGTGTAATCCGCAATTGTCGCGTCCAGGAGGACGGCATTATCCGGTACATCCTTGCCCCGGGCAAGCGTAGAGGTCAATGTCCCCATGCCATATTCGCCGGAATCGAGATAAGCCTTGAAATACCAGCCGACATCCGGATCGCCATACGGCACGATCATGCCGCCAAGCGAGCCTTCGTACATAATCTTGCGCTTAGTGCCTTTGTCGTTATACGTTACCGTCGAGAGAATTGGGCCTACGCGGGAATCCAGACGAAGATGGAAGTCCCAGTTCTGCCAATGAATCGTATTTCCCGTAATGGTATAGTTCTTGCCTTCCGGCTCCGTAATCTCAAGGGGCTTCGACGGCGCTGCGGCCGTCATATTGCTGCCGTCATACGGAGTGGCCTTCATCGGAATCGGCACAACGCCGGCGTCCTCAATCTTAATAACCTTCTTCTGTTCCAGGTCAACCACCGCTACCAGATTCTCGATCGGATGCGCCCAATAGTTGCCGTCCCCCGTGTTAAGATAAGCGACTACCTTAAGCAGGCGTTTGTCCTGCTGCAGCTCGTCCTTGCCGTCGAAATAACCAACCGTCAGCGGAGTGGAGACCACCTGCTTCACGTCATTAATGCCGCGTTTCTTCAGAGCAGCCGCATATTCCGGGCTTTGCTCGATGGCCGACTGGACCGTGCCGAAATCATCGATCAGAACCATGCCATGAGCGCCTTCAATCGGCTGCCACGCGGTTACTTTTTTGGTTACCAGATCAACGGTTCCCTCAATGACATGCTTGCCGTCCAAAATAACAACAGCAGCCGAGCGGTGAGCCGATACATCGGTACCGTTAAGCGCAAACTTCCATACCTGATCCTTCGGCGGTGCTTTCAGCGTAATTTCGGTAAAGCGGTAGTTGTCTCCGAATTTCCCTTCCGCCTTCAGAATATTCACGGCTGCTGCAATCTCGTCGGAGGTGAGCGGATTAAGCGGATTCGCCTTTTTCTCGACCTGGAACGTCTGGTCAAGACCGGATTGGAACACCTCGCTAATAAAATGATGGGACACGTAAGCCATGTTCTTCTTCATAATAACCGGCGCTTCCATCTCCAGACGCTGGCCGTTCACCAAGGCGATATTCGAATTTGGCTTTACTTTGACCAGGGTGCTGTTCTTCGTAATGGCAATGGTGCCCGCAAAGCCGTCCCATTTGACCGTCGCCCCAAACTCCTCCAGTGTGGTGCGAAGCGGGACAAATTCTTCGGTGCCTCCATGCGCCGATACCGTTGGTGCCGATAACGGAGCAATTGCACCGCTGCCTAATGCAACCGTTAATGCCGTGCCAAGTACGGCTGATTTTTTCGCGAGCGAACCTTTTAGTCTCTTCATCTTTGTGTGCCTCCCCATTCTCTTTGCTTGATGTTAATTTACCTGACACAAAAGAATAGGGATTGTAAAAAACGGAACTGGCCTGAAATTCGTGTCAGAAAATATAACTTAAATTCATTGACGAAAGAGCAAAGCCTTTGCTATTGTTGTACGCATATCAGGCTTGCGGGAGGAACGGACAATGATGGCGGAGGAACTCATTAGCGGCATTCAATACGGCTTTGAATGGGAGACAACAGGTTACATAGAGCGGAAAATCTTTTATAACGGGCAGCCCGTCATCTATTATCAATTCACGACCGATGCTTCCGAGCGGATGATTCGCGTCGTGCCGGACGGTTGTGTCGACCTTCTCTTCTGCTGCGATCCCGCGCAGCCTACCGCCAGAGTATGCGGCACCGTGCTGCAGGGCAAGGAGCTTTTTTTCAAGCCGAATACCGTTTATTTCGGAGTAAGACTGTCTGCCAGACTTAGTCTGCTGCTGCCGGATCTGCCTTTAAAGGAAGTCATTGAGGTTCAAGCCCCGTTCGAGGAGTCTCTGACGAAATACAAAGACATGGGCACCCTGATTGCGGAGCGTCCCCGCTTCTCCGATCGGATCGCCTGCTTCGAGAAATCCTGCATGCCGATTCTGGCAGGCGATGTCCGCTCCATTCAGATCATTGATTACTGCCTCACGTCGATGCAGCGTTCGAACGGCAGCGTTACGATTCGGGACCTCGCCGAGGATACCGGTTACTCCGAGCGATATATCCGCACGAAATTCGAGCAGTCCCTCGGCATTTCCCCCAAGCTGTACAACCGCATTATCCGGTTCCAACGCGCTCTTAGCGGCATCGTAAGAGGCGCTTCTTCCTTGACGGACGTAGCCATGGAGGGCGGATATTTCGACCAGTCCCATTTCATGAAGGAGTTCAAATCCTTCAGTCAGCTGACTCCGATTCAACTGCGAAAGCACCGGAACACAACCTCCTAATCCTCTAGTAAATTCGACACAAATCAACAAAAGTTCATCCCTATTCTCGAATAATCCGATATAATGTTCATAGTATTTCACTTCTCTTAAGGGAGGAGATTATCTATGAATGCAGATATTCTCGCGCGCAATAATGTGAAGGTGTTCGGCCATGGCAAGCAGCCTATCGTGTTTGCGCACGGTTTTGGCTGCGACCAGGATATGTGGCGCCACATGGTTCCCTACTTCGAACAAGATTATCGGATTGTTCTATTCGACTACGTCGGCTCAGGCGCTTCCCAAATTAACTATTACAGCTCCGACAAATATAACAGCTTGAACGGCTATGCCGAGGATGTGCTCGATGTTATGGAATCGCTCCAGATGGAGGATGCCATATTCGTCGGCCATTCGGTCAGCGGCATGATTGGCATGCTTGCTTCGATAAGGGAATCTAAATATTTTCGGCGGATTGTTATGCTTGGAGCTTCTCCCCGTTACGTTAATGATCTTCCAAGCTATTACGGAGGCTTTGACCGCAACGAAATTGACGAACTGCTGCAGATGATGCAGATGAACTTTATCGGCTGGGCAAGCTACCTTGCTCCTATCGCGATGCAAAATCAGGACCGCGGAGAATTGTCTGCCGAGCTGGAGAAGAGCTTCTGCTCCAGAGATCCGCATATCGCCAGGCAGTTCGCCGAGGTAACGTTCTTGTCCGACTGCCGGTCCGAGCTGAACGCTGCAACTACCCCGACGCTTATTCTGCAATGTACGGATGACAGCATCTCGCCTCCGGAGGTTGGGGATTACTTGCACGCGCAGCTCAAGAACAGCACGCTTCGGCATATGAAGGCAACTGGCCATTATCCGCATCTCAGTCATCCGGAAGAAACAACGCAATGCATTAAGGACTATCTGACCATCTCCTAATAAAACGAAGAAAGGCAGCATTTGAATGGATATCCTGTTAAACGAGGCACCTTGCGGTTATTTCTCCATAACGGACAAGGGACTAATTCATACGGTTAATCAGACATTGTTAACGATGCTGGGTTATGACCGTGAGGAATTGCTTGAGCGGCATATTGAGTCCGCGATGTCCTTGGCGAATAGAATGTTTTTCCATACCTATTTCTATCCCTATATCCAGCTTTACGGCCAAGTGAACGAGATGTATCTCACTTTCCGGACCAAAGACGGCAAGGATCTGCCCGTTTTGTTAAATGGGATCCGGCGCATCCGTGACGGCAATGCGGTGATCGACTGCGTTGCTCTCGAGATGCGGAAGCGGATTGAGCATGAGAAGGATATTATGAAGACTAAGCAGCAGCTGGAGGCTTTGTATCAGGAGACGAACGAAGCCAATCACAGGCTGGAGCTGCTGCATGCCAGGTACGAGAAAAAGCAGCAGGAGCTGCTTGAACTAAACGTTAGGCTTGAGACTCTCGCCTCGACCGATCCATTAACGGGCCTGCGGAACCGCCGATTTTTCCAGGAACAGCTGGAGAAGTATACGGCATTATCGGAGCAGTCGGGAGCAGCATTGTCGCTTTGCATTATCGATATTGACCGTTTCAAAAGCATTAACGATACCTATGGCCACCCCGTCGGCGACCTAGTCCTGACCCGGCTTGCCCAATTGCTGCAGGAACAGTCTGCCGGCAATACGGTTGTCGCCCGCTTTGGCGGCGAGGAATTTGTTATTTTACTGCCGGGGCTGAATCAGGGGCAAGCGCTGGCTGCGGCGGAACGGTACCGGTCGGCCACGGAGACTACTCCGCTCGGGGACTTGAGGATCACCGTCAGTATTGGCGCAGCAACGTTCCGTGCAGGAGAAAGCGGGCTGTCGCTTCTGCAGCAGGCCGACCAAGCGCTTTATCTCTCGAAAAATAACGGCAGGAACCGGGTTACCCATTATAACGCCGGCGTATAGCAAAGCAGTCCCAAGCCTGTTGGCTGGAGACTGCTTCTTTTGTTTGGGTTGCCGGCCGGCAGCCCAAGGGCACTCGGCTGCCCTAACGATGCGAGGCATCGTTAAGGTCGTAAATAGCTGCTTTTTTATGAGCTTAACGATGCGCGGCATCGTTAAGCAGTCTGTATATGCTCGCTTTTGGCCACTTTGGCGCCTTTTTGCTCGATCTTAACGATGCGCGGCATCGTTAAGGTCACTAACTAGCTACTTATTTATGAGCTTAACAATGTACAGCATCGTTAAGCAGTCTGTATATGCTCGCTTTTGGCCACTTTGGCACCTTTTGCTCGACCTTAACGATGTACGGCATCGTTAAGGTCGCTAACTAGCTGCTTTTTTTTGAGCTTAACGATGCGCGGCATCGTTAAACAACCTGAATATGCTAGCGTCTGGCCACTTTGGCGACTTTTGCTTGCTCTTAACGATGCTGGGCATCGTTAAGGTCGCTAACCAACTGCTTTTTATCAGCTTGACGATGTACAGCATCGTTAAGCAGTCTGAGTATGCTCGCTTTCCGCCATTTTGGCGTCTATTGTTCGACCTTAACGATGTACGGCATCGTTAAGGTCGCTAACTAGCTACTTATTTATCTGCTTAACGATGTGCGGCATCGTTAAGCAGTCTGCATATGCTTGCTTTAGGCCATTTTATCGCCTTTTGCTCGACCTTAACGATGCGCGGCATCGTTAAGCAAGAACCGGACCATCAGCGATGGAACGGTTCTTCATCTATAGGGCTTCTTTTAAACAATAGACCATAGAGGAACAATGCCATTAAGATCAGTGCAGCAGAGACTAGAAGGATATACACGGTAACAGAATGAATGTACTCCCTGTGAAAAATAACAATCTGCAAGGCAGATATCATACTTAAGCCAACATTTTCCCGATTGTACTTGGTTAGTCTATATCGGAAAATCCGATAGAGAAGTATAACAAAAATGGAACCTAGAATAACTATTCCGAAATAAATCACTACGCCGGCCTCCTGATACTTGTTAGTTTCCAGTTGTATCCAAATAGTACCATGCTATAATGAATCTGGCTATGCATTATGCTGCTTGTTCCCTAACGATGACAAAGACAAGGACTCCTTAAAGCTTTACATCAGCAAAAATACAGGTAAAATCGTTAAGACCGAGCCTTAAAACTAATACGCTTGCCCGAAAGGAACCGTCATCATGTCATCCGTTCATACGCTTCACTCTCCTGCCTCGCCGGCTGCCAAAGGAACGCTGTCCAAAGGACTGCTGCTTCTGATGGCTTTCACCGCCGGCATGACCGTGGCGAATTTATATTACAATCAACCTCTGCTTGCGGATATTGGCCGATCCTTCGGCGTTGCTCCCGATGAGGTTGGCTTTGTCTCCACCTGCACCCAAATCGGCTACGCGCTGGGCATGTTCCTGTTTGTCCCGCTTGGGGATATCAAGGAACGCAAAGGACTTATCACGGTCCTGCTTTCCCTGGTCTGCCTTTCCCTGATTGGCGTAGCTACCGCGCAAAACCTCGCCTGGATGTTTATCGCAAGCTTTGCTGTTGGTCTCACGACCATCGTGCCGCAAATACTTATTCCGCTTGCAGCTACACTCGCTGCTCCCGGTGAGCAGGGTAAAGCTGTCGGCACCGTAACCAGCGGCCTGCTGCTTGGCATCCTGCTTACCCGGACCGTATCCGGCCTAATCGGCGGAACGTGGGGATGGAGATTTATGTACGCGCTCGCCGCAGCAGCTATGCTCGCTCTGCTCCTGCTGCTCCGGATGAAGCTTCCCGTCAGCCGCGCGGCAGCCGAGCTGCGATACGGCGAGCTGTTGGTCTCGATGGGAAGGCTCGTGAGAAAATACGCGACACTCCGAGAATCCGCACTTATTGGCGCAGCCAATTTTGCAGCCTTCAGTATATTCTGGACGGCATTATCCTTCTATGTCGAAGGCGAGCCTTATCATTACAGCAGCCAGATCGCGGGCTTATTTGGCCTCATTGGCGCGGCCGGCGCGTTAGGCGCTCCCTTCGTTGGCAGACTGGCCGACCGTATCCCCACCAAGTGGATGATTGGCGCCTTAATCTCCTTGAACATTATCGCTTATTTGCTCTTTGGCCTGCTTGGCAGTATGCTATGGGCGCTAATTATTGGCGTTATCTTACTGGATCTTGGCGTACAAGGCACGCAGGTCGCCAACCAGACGCGTATCTATGCGCTGGAGCCACCGGCACGCAGCCGTCTGAACACGGTTCAGATGGTGACCACTTTCCTCGGGGGAGCCATCGGCTCTTCCGTCGGAAGCTACGCTTGGCATGAGTGGGGCTGGCCCGGAGTAAGCTTCGCGGGCGGAATCGTTGGGCTGATCAGCTTCACGGTATGGCTTCTTCACCGCCTGAAGAAGGAACCTTCCCGCTAAAACAAAAAACGCTGTAAAGCCGGTTCACCTTACCGGCCTTACAGCGTTTTTCCATCTCATTAGGAGCGCATCCGCTCAACCGCGCTTTTTCCCGCCCGCTTATAGCTTGCCGCAGCCGGACTGGAGCAGATGCGCCCCGCATATTGATCGAACACTTCAGCGAGCGCGTCATGCTGGAACTGCAGCTTCGCGCGTTTATATCCCTCGCGCACCAGCCGCTCGCGCAGCGGCGTATCGCTTGCGAGCCTTACAACCGCATCCGTAATCGCCATAAGCGATTCGGGCTCCACAAGAAGACCGGTCACACCGTCCAGCACCGCTTCCGAGGCACCTCCGGAGCGGCCGGCGATTACCGGCACGCGGGCGGAGGCTGCCTCCAGATAGACGATGCCGAACCCTTCGGCATCGCCTTTTTCCAGCTGCCGGCTTACCATAATGAACTGATTCGCCAGATTGTAATAATCGTTCAGCCGTTCCGTTCCGCTTACTCCGCCCACGAAGCGGACCCTGCCCGACACGCCTGCCGTCAAGGCCAGCTGCTCCAGTCTGTCGCGATCCGGTCCATCTCCCACTATCACATAGACCGCATTCGGGATATGGCGCACAATGGCAGGCAGCGCTTCAATCACCCGATCATGGCCTTTGCGCGTAACCAGCCGTCCTACCGACAGAAGAACGTATTTCCCTTCCAGTCCGTGCTCTCTCCTTAATTCCTCATCCGCCGGCTTTGGCTCGAACAAGCTTTCCACACCGGGATGAACAATGCCGATTCTGCCGGCCTCTACCCCATAATCCTCCACCAGCTGCCTTGTGAATTCGCTATTGACCAGCACCCCGTCCGCCTTGCGCAGTATAAGCTTCACAATCCGATTAAGCCCGATATAGCGGCGGAACATCAGCATATCCATGCCATGGGCTGAAATGATATAACGGCGTCCTCCAAACATCCGGAACAACAGTCCAATAAAGCCGATTAACACATAACCGTATACCGTTACATCAGGCTCCTCGCTTCGCAGCGTTCTCTTAACCTGACGGAACAATCGGCCCCAACTGAAGACATCCGCTCGTTCCCCTCGCAAGAACGCGCCCCTCACAATTCGATAAGGCTGCCCCTCATCAAATAATGCACAGTCCGGATATTCCGGAGCGATAACCGTCATTTCGTGCTTGGTATGTTTGGACAAATTGTAATAGTAATTCTGCATGCCTCCGACACCCGGCGGAAATACCCCCGCGACCAAAACGATCTTCCTACGTTTCATATACCTTCTCCCCTCGCGAAAGATAGCATACTCCCTTAATAACCGCCCAGAACAATACCTCCGCCATAATGTTCCACAACCGGGCAATAACCGAGATCTGAAGCGCCGTCTCCGTCCCAAGCTTCATGGACAGGAAATACACCAGGAATCCTTCCCTTACGCCAAGCCCGCCGGGCAGAGGACTCACAAGCCCAAGGAGCCAGGAGGTTGCAAACGTCCCCGCGGCATAAAACAAACCTATCTTCCCTTTATCAAAGCTATTAGTCAGCATCCAGAAAGCAATTCCCATGATGAAATGGCTGCCGAGAAAGCAGGCCAAATAAGCAAAAAACTGATTTCGGGTAAGACTGACCTCCGAGCCGGCCATCTCCCCCCCGCCAAACGACTTTGTCATTTTCCCGATCATCCGCTGCAGAAATCTCCATCTCGAGGCTCGGACGAACAAGCCTTTGACCAGCTCCGTAAGCGGAGCATAGAACCAATAGATAAGCAGAAACACGGCAACCAGCAGCAGCCCTACCCAGATCGGAACAATATGCAGACTAATAATCAGCATTAAAGCGTAGACCAGGGCCGCCGCAATAAGCAGAATATTCTCGTACACGATCGCGGCGAATTGGGCATCCAGCGGCACTCCCGCTTTGGTCGCCATGACAATTCGTCCAGCAACGTTCCAGAATCCTCCCGGAATGTATTTGCCGAACTGGGTTTCAATAAATATGCGAAGTCCATGAAGCATCGAAAGTCTCGTGCTGCCGCTAAACCTTCCGGTATCGGATAAGGAGGCATTGACGATTAACACCCAAATACCGGCTTGAAGCATCAGAAAAACCGAGAATAAGAGCAAGGACAGGTAAAACCGGCTGTTCGCATGTACCAGGAAAGACGTAAGATCCTCCAGCTTCAGCGGAATATTGCGAACGATAAATACGACGATGATGGCCAAGACAGCGACCTTTAGCACCGTTGGCACCAGCTTGCGGTACATCGGCAACCATCAACACCTCCTGACAATATGAAGCCATCTTCTCATTATAAGATTGTTCTGTTATCCGTGATTTATCTAGAATGCCGAATTTGGTAAAAATCAATACCTTTTCCAAGAATGATTGAAACGGCTTCGCCGGCGAATTCTTGGCCTTTATATGGATAATGCTTCTAAAAAAAGAGCCGGCTGAGGGGCAGCCGGCTCTTCTGCAGTTATTTTCCCAACAATAATCCCGTGTCCAATTGCGCTAATGCTTCATCGATTTTATCGAAAAAATTAGCGTCGTCATGCTCTAGACAATACAGCTGCACGGACATGACAGCCCCTAATACCGCGCCCGAGAACGTAAGCACCTCGAAGTCATTCTCCGGATGTCCCGTGCGCTCGGACACAATGGCTGCGAACAGCTTCAGCGTATCATTAAGCTGGAGCAGCAAAGCCGCGTGAAGCTCCGGAACAGAGAGCATCAGCTTCATCCTTCCCTGCAGCGCCTCCTTGCCTTCGGAAGAAATTTCTTCGAACCCGGCGCGAATCGCCGCACGGAAAGCTTGAATGGGTGTCTAATCGCGAGGCTGCCTTTAAAATCCCCTTTTAACCCAATTCCCTCAGCTTCTTCTTAAAGCCCTGGTTATCGCTGGAGTAGCCCAGCGCACGATAGAACTGATGCGCTTTCTCCCGGTAGCCGCTCGAGACGAAAATGATGTAGCTGCAGCCGCGTTCTTCCGCAAATTGCTCGAGCTTCTGCATCAGCATTTTGCCGATGCCTTGTCCTCTATAGTCCGGGCTGACCACAACATTCTCTACCACCAGAAACGGATGACAATCCCCGACCAGGTCATAACACTCGATCCCCATCGCTGTTCCTATAACCTTGTCTCCGTCACAAGCAGCAGCAAGGAAATAATGGTTATCTTCCGTTACCTTCTGTAATTGCCTGCTCATCACTTCTATGTTGGAAGGTACCTCCATCAGCTCCTCGAACAGCCAGGCCAAATCCTGAAGGTCGCTAAGCCCCGCTTCTCTTAACACAATCGTTGACATATTACTTATCCTCCTGCCTTTCCTTACAGTAGAACATTGTATCATTCCGGCATGCCAAAAAACGAATAGGCCAAAGACCGCTTCCCTGCCAGGGAAGCGGTCTTGTTATGTCCAGGCTAGTCGGCAGCCCGCCAGCTGATCATCCGCGAAATAAACACGAAAGAAACGATAATAAAGCCGATCAGAACCAGAACATCAACCGTCACTGCCGGTGTCCACCCATTGGTCAACATCTCCCGTAAGGCAGAGGCCGAATAAGTCGTTGGGAAAATATATCGGATATACCTTAAAATCGGCGACAGCTGGCTCTCTTCCATCATGACCGGCGACAGGAACCCGACGAACATCATCGATCCCTGCACAAGCATATTGGTCATTTGATGATCCGGGGACCAGAACCCGATTCCTGCTCCGATCCCAACCATGCTTAGAACGGCCAGCAGAAAAATCGGGACAAGTCCCCACTCATAATGAAGCTGGATGCCGTATACGAGCAGACCGATAAACGCCATAATGATGACGGAAGGAAGATCAGTCATTAGTCCTCGCACGAGCTGGGTTACGACAAATATCGCTTTGGAGATAGGAAGAGAGGAATAGAAGGTGAAGTAGCCTGCATGCTTTTGTCAAGAAATTTCCTGCCCCAGCGCGTTAAAGCCCCGTCTATCTCCAACAGTCTGCCGTAATTGATAAAAGCGACACGGTCAACCACTCTCTCCGCTTCGAGCACGTTATGGGTTACGAGAACAATGGTCGCGCCCTTTCTATTCTGCTCCACGATAATATCCCAGACGAGACGCCGGTTAAGCGGATCCAGCCTTTTCGGCTGCTTCATGATATAAGGTAAAGGTGGTTCCGGAAAAGCCGTATTCAGGAAAAATCTTCACCGCTTGCCGGAGGATCAATTCCCTCTTCTCTTGTCTTGCTTTGGCATTGACGGTTCTTCAATGGTGCGAAATCTCTTCCTCATTCTCCTTTATCACAAAAATATTTCCTAGCAAGAGAGCAATAATTAACCTATTCATACAGGAATGTTACTTGCAATAAATCCCTTGATCACAAGCTACTTCTGTCTATATTCCAACTGAATACGCAACATGTATTCCTATATTTCCCACACAGCATCAAACGGTCCATTTTATCTATTTGAATTAATTTTTATTCCAAATTAAGGGATGCCTTACACCCCTTAAAAACTGGATAAAACTAGCAAAATTTCAGTTGACGCTGTCGACTGCTGTCTATTATAGTTATTTAGTACTAGTTTGGTGTCGAATATCAAGGGACTTTGTTCCTAAAATTTGACGCAACGAGTGTTTACTATAATAGAAGAAAGGAAGTGAGTCTATGTTGGCTCGAACATCGGCCTTTACGAGAATTGCCCTATTGCTTCTTGTACTAGGCGTTATGCTCGCAGTCACGCATCCAACTGCCACCAAAGCCGCAGTAAATGTTGTTGACATCAAGAGCAATGCGATGAATTTCACCAACTATACCTTGATTTCCGGCCAGGCCGGGATAAAGGACGCCGTCTACAAGTACACGAACGTGATTACTAGGGACGGTATTACAATTGATGCCAAGGTGACAATCAAGGAAACAAACAATGCCTCCTTGGCAACCAATACGCTGGACAATAACGTCACAAATCTGAATGACCGTTTCAATCCATGGGTAACGACGACCCAAAACAACGGTTATCTGACCTTCCACTTTGACTTTATTGATCAAGCAACCGGCGATCCGGTTTCAATCAAAAATTTCTTTGTGACGGTCATTGACATTGACGGAAGTAGCTCATCAGCTAAGGAATTTGTCGAAATGTCCGGCTTTGCGAGCTATTCTGTGAATAATCCTACACAGCTTGTGATTGGTGCCGGATCCAATGGCAGAACCAAGTTCGCAGGAAGAAACTCTTCCCTCAACGGCACCACCTTCGAGAACACGGCATCGGTTATCGTCAACTATACCGCGCCAATCAGCGGCTTGGATCTTGTTACCGGCAACACCAGCGTTCTGAGCGAGCGTCAGTTCTCCATCAACTTTGGTGCTCCGGGCGGTACGTTCACTACTCCGGTACAAGTAGACAACGGAGCCTCTCCTACTATCGACGTTACAATCGATGACGGCGGAGACGGAAAACTAACCGCGGGTCAGGATAACGTTGGTTCAGTTAAGGTTTCCGGTTCTTCCAACGCTGGAACCGGACAGCCGGTTACTCTTACGGTTAAAGATTCCACGGGCACCGAACGAAATTATGCAACAACCGTTGGGTCAGACGGGAAATACTCCGTTCAGCTCGATTTCTCCGATCTGAAGTACGGGACGATCACCGTAGCAGCGGATACGGTTAATGCACAAGGCAATCCGGCCAAGACGGCAACGGATACAACGAATAAAGTAAATACGGCACCTGTTGCCGAGGATGCATCTTTCTCGGGCGACGAAGATACCGTATTTAACAAATCTCTGAGCGATAAAGGCAGCGATATTGACGGTGACTCCATTATCTATTCGCTTGTCACTGCTCCAATGCACGGCACTATCACTTTAAACGCCAACGGATCTTTTACATATACGCCAAATGCGAACTACAACGGTCCGGACAGCTTTACTTACAAGGTAAATGATGTGGCGCTGAACTCCAGTGCAGCTACGGTAACTCTAACGGTTAATCCGGTTAATGACGCGCCAGTCGCGAATAATTCCAGCACCAGCACATTGGAAGGAACTCCGGTCGATGGCACAGTAACGGCAACGGACATCGATCAGGATTTATTGCTATTCCAAGAAGCCGATTTACCGCAGCATGGCAATCTTCAGTTCGATGGAATCGCCGGCACTTACACGTACACGCCTGACGACGACTTCATCGGAACAGATACTTTTACCTTCACAGCCCATGATGGCACTGACGAGTCTAATAAGGCTACCGTCACCATCACCGTAACAGCGGCGCCTAATGCTGCACCGGTTGCACAGGATGGCAGTGAAAGCACAAATGAAGATACGCCGGTTAACGGTGCGGTATCCGCAACGGATGCCGATAACAACACGTTAACCTATACGCTTGTTACCGCGCCTGTAAACGGTACGGTCGTCATGAATGCAGACGGCACGTTCACGTACACGCCAAATGCCAACTACAATGGCACGGACAGCTTTACGTTTAAAGCCAATGACGGCAAAGCCGACTCCAATGTCGCAACCGTTAACCTGACGATTAACGCAGTTAACGATGCGCCTACTGCGAATAACTCGAGCAAAATAACTGACGAGAATATAGCTGTAAGCGGAACGGTAACAGGACAGGATGTTGAAGGTACGTCACTTACTTATAGCCTTGATACAGTTCCTGTTAATGGTACGGTCGTATTTAATATCGATGGTACTTATACGTACACGCCAAATCACAATTACTCCGGATCGGACAGCTTTACTTTTGTAGCTAACGACGGAGCACTGGACTCGGCTCCCGCTACTGTAACCATCACGATTAATGAAGTGAATGAAGCTCCTGTCGCTCAAAATGACACCCTGCAAACCGAGGAAGACAAACCTCTTGACGGCAGCGCGTTGGCAACGGATAGTGACGGAGATTCCCTTCAATACTCGGTAGTCGGCCAGCCTTCCCATGGCGATGTAACCATGAATTCGAACGGCACGTTCACCTACACGCCTGATGCCAACTACAATGGCCCGGACAGCTTTACGTTCAAAGCCAATGACGGGTCGGAAGATTCGAATACGGCATCGATCAGCATCACAATTACGGCCGTAAACGATGCGCCAACAGCTGATGCTTCAAGCAAGACAACAGCGGAAGACACTGCGGTAAGCGGCAGCGTAACCGGCCAGGATATTGACAGCAGCACGCTGACTTATGTCCTTGTCACCGAGCCTGAACACGGTACGCTGGCGTTTAATCCGGACGGTACTTATACGTATACGCCGGATAAGGATTTTAACGGCTCCGACAGCTTTACGTTCAAAGCCAATGACGGATCCCTTGACTCCGCTCCGGCTACCGTTACAATCACGGTTACGCCGGTGAACGATGACCCTTCGGCGGTTAACAGCGGCGTTACGACAAACGAAGATACACCGATTAATAATTCCGTATCCGCTAACGACGCGGATAACGACACCATCACTTATACGGTTGTAACCGCGCCTGAGCATGGTACGTTGACCTTGAACCCGGACGGTACTTATACGTACACGCCGGATCCAAACTTTAACGGCGAGGATACCTTCACCTTTGAAGCCAACGACGGACATGGCGGCAAGTCCACCGGCACCGTTACGATTACCGTAACTCCGGTAAATGACGCGCCGGTTGCGGACGCCGGAACTAAAACAACAACCGAAGATACGCCGGTATCCGGTACGGTTACGGGACAAGACGTGGAAAACAACACGCTGACTTATACCCTTGTAACGGAACCTGAGCATGGTACGGTTATTTTGAACCCGGACGGTACTTACACGTATACGCCGGATCCTAATTACAACGGCCCGGACAGCTTTACCTTTAAAGCAAACGACGGTTCGGCGGATTCTTCCCCAGCTAAAGTCGACATCACGGTCACTCCGGTGAACGATGCGCCTGGCTCGGAGAATAGCTCAGTTACCACGGCAGAAGATAAGCAAGTGAGCGACAAAGTAAAAGCAAGCGATGTAGACGGTGATTCCTTGACCTATACGCTTGTGAATGAGCCGGATCACGGCACGATTACTTTTAACCAAGACGGTACGTTTACTTACACGCCAAACCCGAATTACAACGGTCCTGACAGCTTCACCTTTACAGCGAACGACGGACAGCTGGATTCTCCTGAAGCGACTGTCAGCATTACCGTAACGCCTGTAAACGATGCGCCAACCGCTGATGCGGGCAGCAACACAACACCTGAGGATCAACCGGTAACCGGCACGGTAACCGGCGGTGACGTAGATGGTACAACGCCAACCTACGTTATCGTGACAGAGCCCGAGCACGGCACTGTGGTATTAAATCCGAACGGCACTTATACGTATACACCGGATCCGAACTATAACGGCCCGGACAGCTTCACCTTCAAAGCAAATGACGGTACCGCGGATTCTGCGCCAGCGAAGGTGGACATTACGGTTACCGCCGTGAATGATGCGCCAACCGCATCTAATGACACTGCTGTTGTTGATTCCGGCTCCAGCGTGACGGACAGCTTTATCGCCCAAGACGTTGATGGCGACTCCCTTACCTTCTCGGTTGTGACCCAGCCGGCGCATGGTACGGTTGTTATTAACAACGACGGCACTTACACGTATACGCCTACCGCCGGTTATGGCAGCACGGACAGCTTTACCTTTAAAGCAAATGACGGTTCTTTGGACTCCAATACCGCTGAGATTTCCATTACGGTTCGTCTTCTCGACGGATGGGTTGGCGACCGCAGCGTAACGGACAATTCCGAATGGACTGTTGCACCTAACAAACCGCTGAAAATCTCCGCCATTACGGATATTTCGGCAACAGCAGTTAAAGCAGCCTTCGACTTCGACGGTCCGGACAACGGCACCGAGAACGATACGTTGACTCTAACACTTGCTAATGAAGAGACATACTTAACAGACGGATTCAAAAAATGGGAAAATGTGCAGTATCGCCTTCCCGCAGAAGCGGCAAGCGGCGCTCACGCGGTAACCTTCACTGCTTCAAAGGGTGAAACTGCATTGCCGGCTGAACCGGCTTCCAAGCTGCAAAACAATAACTTTACCGTAGTCCGTGCCGTATCTATTGACGGAACGGTTAAGGATCACAATTCCCAAGCTCCTATCGAAGGAGCAAAGGTTACCTTGTACGATCCAACGGGAACAAACAAAGTAACGGATACAACAACAAATGCTTCCGGCTACTACAGCTTCCCGAATGTCCGTACCGAGCATTACCTGATTGTTGTAGAGAAGCAAGGTTATGCAACGCGTAACCAAGTGATTAACGCCCTGCCGGGACAAGCTGCTGAGACAACGATTCACCAGAACTTTGAGCTTGTGAAATATATTCTGAAGCTGACGGCTAACCCTAGCTCCATCGTCGGTGACGGACATACGATCTCGAAGCTGACAGCTGTCCTGACTGATATGGACGGCAAACCGCTCAAAGACGTCAACATCACGTTCTCCGCATCGCTCGGAACCTTCCTTGGCGGTTCCCCAACAGCGGTAACGGATGCGGCAGGCAAAGCAACGATTCAATACCAATCGTCCAAGATCGAAGGTATTTTATCGCAAAGCGTTCCGGTAACCGCTACGGCAAATGACGTAGAACGCAGCATTTATGCCAAAGAGCAAATCATTATCACATTTGAGCCTGCTTCCGTTACGGGCGTTGTAGCTACAACGGATAACGGTACGCGCACCATCGTTGCGGGCGCAGTCGTGAAAATCACGAAAGACTTTGACGGCGACGGCGTTATCGACTTCGCGGCCGAAGCCGTTACCGACGCAGACGGCAAGTACAGCATCGCTGTTCCGCGCGGTGACGAAAGCTACAATATTGAAGTGATCAAGACCGTTCAAGTAGGCGGCCAAACCAAAGAGGTTTCCTTCAAGCAAACCGTTGAGGTTGGCGCGGTAAGCGGAAACGCCGGCGAAGTTTTCGAATCGACCAAAACAATTACCGGCCTCCTTACGCAAAAGCTTCCAACCGGTCAGAACGACACGCTTAAACAGGAATTCATGAATCAGGTAACCGTGAAGCTGATTGGTCCGGCACCGGATCATAAAGAATTCTCCGCACCTTTGAAAGACGGCGTATTCAATATTCCCGGCCTTGAACGGAATACGGAATATCAGATCGCAATCATCTTCAAGGTTCCGGATGCAGAGCACGGCGGCTTTAAAGACATTATCATTAACGCATTAGACAACAACGGTACGCTTCCGACAATCAAGCTGGCGGCGAACGGCGAAATGAACATTCTTAACGAGCTCATTGACCCGTATGGCGACATTACCGACAACAACACCCATGCTGCCATTGACGGCGCAACCGTAAAATTGTATTACGCAAACACGCCGCGCAATATTACTAACGGCAATACGCCTGGCACGGAAGTTAAGCTTCCTGAAATCGTAGGCTTTGCTCCAAGCGACAACGCGAACCCGCAGACAAGTAAAGACGGCGGCAAATACGCGTACATGGTCTACCCGACAACCGATTACTACATCGTTGCAACGGCTCCAGGCTACGTCACTTATACGAGCCCAACGATCCCTGTCGAGTTTGCGATTGTCCGCCACGATATCCAAATGTCCAAGGCGGCTGTTACACCTGCCGGTAAACCTAACGTCGTTGTTAACGTATCGGTAGACAAAGACAGACAGGAAGAAAATACGGCAGGCAAGATCAAAGTAGAGTACCTGAACAACGGTACGAAACAAGCAACCGGCGCAACCGTTACGCTGACTCTTCCGGAAGGCACAACGGTAACCAAGGCCGACGGCGGCAAGGTTGAAGGCAATAAAGTGACCTGGAATGTTGGGGATCTCAATGTCGGAGACAAAGGCGTCCGCAATGTAGAAGTGAAGTATCCGTCCATTAAGGAGACAGAGCTTCTCGTGACGATCTCCGTTGAAGGCAAAGCCAGCCAAGAGCTGCTAAACCCTGAAGCGGCAAAAGCATCCGTTAAAGTATTGCTGTTCAAAACCGGAAACGAGACAGTGAAGCATCAACGCTACATTCTCGGCTTCCCTGACGGCAAATTCAAACCAAGCCAGAAGCTGACCCGCGCGGAGCTTGCGGCCATTATCGCACGCCTCCTGAACGGCGGCTCGACAACGCTGAAAGCCGATTTCAAGGATGTGCCTTCTACCCAATGGGCTAGCGGTTATATCCGAATCGTAACGGACAGCGGCATCTTCAAAGGCTTTGCAGACGGCACCTTCCGTCCGAATCAACCGGTTACCCGCGAGGAATTGGCTACGGTTATGGTCCGCTACCTGAAGCTTGAGACATCCATGCCAATTACTCCGCAATTCGGCGACAGCGATGGACGCTGGTCCAGCGCAGCGATCGAGGCCTTGTTCCGCAACGGTCTGACAACGGGTTACCCGGATGGCACGTTCCAACCGGGCAAAGACATCGTGCGTCTTGAAGCCGTAACGCTGATCAACCGCCTCCTGTACAGAGGACCGCTGACGGACGTAGAGCCATCCTTCCCGGATGTTAAGAAGAGCAACTGGGCGTTTGGTCAAGTCGAAGAAGCAACAAGAAGCCACGAAGCTACACGCACATCGGACGGCAACGAGCATTTCGTTAAAGCACTGGACGACAATGTGAAGTAAGACACGATTAGGCCGGCATTCCTTGAACTGAAGGACTGCCGGCCTTTCTTTTAGGGATATGTTATTAAGGTAAATTAGGTATTTAGTCTAAACTTACTGATGGTTTATGCCGAAATGGAGTTTATATAAATAAATAGGAGAGTGTATTCACGATCATGAACGCAACGTATTCCGAACTTCGAGCAAGAGCAAGGCACAGTCTGGAGGGCAATTGGGGCAAATCGATCCTGGCCCTCATCGTATACGGCATTGTTGCCGGTCTCATCGGTTTGCTAAACTTCATTCCTGTACTCGGCTATATTATACAAATACTTACGGGCGGAGCTTTTGCACTCGGCTTAATTATTTTCTTTGTTGGCATTGCGCGGAAAGAGGGTCCGCAAATTAGTGAAGTATTCAGCGGTTTTTCTCATTTTATTAAAGCTTTTTGTGTCTATTTCCTTATGACCCTCTTCACCGTTTTGTGGACGCTGTTGTTCATTATTCCCGGAATCATTGCGTACCTTCGTTATTCACAGGCTTATTACATTCTGCAGGATAATCCGGATATCGGAGCGCTAGAAGCGATTCGTCAAAGCAAACAATTAATGAAAGGCCGGAAGTGGAAACTATTTGTGCTTAATCTGACGTTTATCGGCTGGATGTTCCTTGCATTACTTACTTTGGGCATAGGGTTCCTATGGCTCTACCCTTATATCCTTGTTACGCAAGCTCATTTCTACGATGAGATTACGGGCAGAACAACACCTCCGCCGCATCCGACGTCCTTTTAACGAAACGCTCGCATGAAAATAGGGCAGTCGCAAAACCAAGAGGTTTTTGCGGCTGCCCTATTCTTTTTCCCCATCTATTACTTCTGAAGTGCCTCAAGAACGGCTTTAACCCCGTAGCTGCTGCCGATAGGACCGTAGCCCAGCGCCAGCTCACCGTTGATGCTGTACACATGGTTGTTTGCGACGGCCTTCAGCTTCTTCCATACCTCGCTGTCTTCCCACTGATCGGTAGCAGCAGGAAGCGTCTTGTCACTGTAGTTGAAGTAACCGAGGAACAGATAATCCGGATCCAAGGCGCTAAGTCCTTCCAGACTAATCTTCTCCCCGTCCGCCATCGCGTCGGAAGCCGGGGCAGTAAGACCCATGCCTTCATAATATTGCTTCGTATAATGGGTACCCTGCAGCCATACTTCGTTCTCGCGAACTTGTACGAAAGCAACATTGCCGTCCAGATTAGCCAGCTTCTCCTTCGCTGCAGCCAATTCCGACTTGTAGTTGGATACATATTGCTCGGCAACGTCCTCTTGACCCAGAATCTCGCCAAACTTCGTTACGAGCGTAGGCCAGTCCGACCATACATCCGTCTGCTGCTCATCGACCATAACCGTAGGCGCGATCTTCGTGAGATCGGCTGCAATATCCTTATTAATCGCATTACCGGCAATGATCAGATCCGGTGCATAAGCCAGCAGCTTCTCCATATTCACTTGCGTGTTCTCGCCAACAATTTGAATATCCTTGATTTTATCTACATAAGGCTTGTATTCATCCGAATGCAGCACGGACTGCTTCTCGGTGAACGGCAGCGCCAGACCTACGGAATCGAGGTTAAACAACAACAGGGAATCGGCGTAACCCCAGTGTACAACCGCAATCTTTTTCGGCTGCTCCTTAATCGTTACTTCGCCGTTCGCGTCTTTGATCGTGCGCGGGAACTTGGCCGCCTCCGGCGTGACCGATGCTTCAGGCGTACTGGCTGCTTCGCTAGTCTGCCCGGCATTATTCCCCTTATGAATAGTGTTACTGCCGTTATTGCCTCCGCAGGCGCTCAGCAGCAGCATAAGGCTTAGTGCCGTTAATAGAATTGGAAACCATTTCGCTTTCATGATTCATTCCCTCTCCAAAATCTTATTAATAACAATTATCATTATCAGTTAAATCCTATCATCTCCCCTTGCGAAAGCAAATAGAGAAATTCCCGTTTCTATGATGGACGATTTCGCTTGTGGTGAAGGCCAAAAAATCCCGGCGACGATCCTTTATGCTTCTTAAACAACCTGCTGAAGTAATACGCATCCTGATAGCCCACGCTTCTTGCGACGGCGGCCACCGTGAACTGTCCCGTCATCAGCAGCTCGTAAGCTCTGTTAATCCGGTATTGGATCAGATAATCGATGGGACCGATGCCGGTATAACGCTGGAACAAGGAAGAAAAATATTTAGGCTTCAGCCCAAACCGCTCTGCCAGCTGATACAACGTAATCGGCTCGTCAAAATGATCATGAATGTAGGCCGTTGCCTCTTCAATCAGCGAATAGCTCGCTTTATTCTGCTGGGTCCGTTCGGATTGCAGCACTCTGCTAATCAGCTGGTAGAACAACGCCTTCTTCTCCAGCAGCAGCATCGCATCCGGCGACGAGGAAGCCTTCAGAAGTCTCTCAAGCAGCTGCAGCAGCTCCGGGCTTTGCGGAGTATGGAGCATGCTCACCTCGATGAGCGGCCGGGCATCCTCGGTCCCCGTGCGCACAGGCACATAATGAATAAGCCCGTACTCGAACCCCTGATCGCTAGTATGGATTTCCAGCCGTTTCTGCATTCCGCCAAGCAATATTTTCCCCGGCTCCAGCAAGAAACGCTCCGTTTCGTTATATATGAATTCCGCTTGGCCTCGCAGGCTGATTAAAACCGCGCATTTCGTTGTCGGGCGGTCTACATGACCATCATAGATGACGCCTGCCTCCAGCTCCGTCCGATATACCCCGTACACCTCTACAGGCAGCTTTACGAATGCCTGCGCCAATTCTTCATGAAGATAAGCCAAACCGTCACGCTCCTTTGCCTTTTACCTTATATCTACTCTAGACTCTACGGAAAAGCCGGTCAGCCCTCGGCAGAGGTCTAACCGGCTTTCGAATATCTGCTTCTTATCCTTTTGTACGGAACATCAAGTAGAGGAAGTATGGAGCGCCTATTACGGCAACAACAATACCAGTCGGTATTTCGGCCGGCTGCAGAATCCATCTGCCAAGCGTATCCGCTACGAGCACAAGCAGCCCGCCGGCAAGCGCCGTCGCCGGGAGCAGCGTCTGATAACGCTGACCGACCAGTCTTCTTGCCAGATGAGGAGCGATCAGCCCGACGAAGCCAATACTTCCGCTCACCGCCACGCAGGAGCTTGCCAGACCAACGGCAGCGGCAAGGAGCCAAATCTGCTGTTTGGCGACCGCTGCTCCAAGCCCCGTTGCGAGCGGCGCACCAAGGTTAAGGATATTAATCGTTTGTGACTTGAAATAAACAAAGGGCAATAAAATCACGATAAACGGCAGCAGCGCACCTACGTAATTCCAGTCCTTGCTCCAAATGCTTCCTGCTAGCCAAGTGGATACGAATTGGTATTGCTCTGGATTAATCCGCAAGGAGACAAGGATCGTTACCGCCGAGAAGCCTGAGCTGATCGCTACGCCGTTAAGAATTAATCGGTTGGACGACAGTCCTTTATGCTTGCGGTACGAGATGACAAAGACGAGCAAGGCCGCAATACCGCCTCCCGCCCATGCGAGAATCGGAAGCAAATAGACAGGTGCTGAAGCAGGGGTCTTATAAAAGGCAACATACAGCAGGATCACCATGCCTGCGCCGGAGTTAATCCCGATAATGCCGGGATCCGCCAGCGCGTTACGCGTCAGAGCCTGGAGAACGGCACCGGATACCGCAAGCCCCATCCCGATCAGAATGGAAATAATGATGCGGGGCAGCCGGAAATCAAACAGAACCAGATGCTGCTGATCCGTTCCCTGGCCTAACAGCGTCTGAAGCACATCCAGAGGGGACATCCGTATAACCCCAGTGTTCATGCTGATAAGAAAAGCAACAATAATACCAATAAACATGATGGAGATGACCATCGCGCCGCGGCGCCTTCTTCGCATTTCTGCGGGGGAAATTGCAGTTGCTTTCATGGCTTACAGCTCCCTCCTTTCCTTGTTGGCAAGGTACAGGAAGAATGGTACGCCAATTAGCGCGATCATGGTGCCAATCGGTGTCTCGTATGGAGGACGTATCGTTCTGGCCGCCAAATCCGCAAGCACCACAAGCAGAGCGCCAAGTACAGCCGAGGTCGGAATAATCCATTTGTAATCTACGCCAACAAGCTTACGGGCGAAATGCGGAACAAGCAGGCCGATAAAGGATACCGCCCCTGCCACCGATACAGCCGAGCCAGCCAGCATAATAACGATGATGACGCCCGCCAGCTTCACGGGTCCGGTCCGAAGTCCAAGACCTTTCGATACTTCCTCGCCAAGGCTCAGCATCGTAATGGAACGGGATAGAAACATTGCTCCTGCGAGCGCTGCTAACACCCATGGGAATATGATTTCCAGCTGCTCCCAGCGGATGCCGGCTACGCCTCCCGCATACCAGAAGGCCAGCTCTTGACCGATCCGGAAGTACAAGGCGATCCCTTCGCTTAATGCCGTTAACAAAGCAGACAAGGTTACCCCCGCCAGCACCATCCGCATCGGCGTCAAACCGCCCCGGACGGATGCGCCTAAAGCGACAACGACAATCGTGCTGACTGCAGCACCCAGGAAAGAGATCATAATAATGTAAGAATAAGAAAGACCGGGGGCAAAAGCGAAGCATAAAGCAAGCGCAAAGCCTGCACCGGAATTTAGGCCAAGCAGTCCCGAATCGGCAAGCGGATTACGCGTCATGCCCTGCATAATCGCTCCAGCAACGGCAAACGCGCTGCCTACCAGCATGCATCCAAGCACTCTCGGCAGGCGCAGCTCCTGAATAACCTGATGCTCCTTCAAGTCCGGATTGAAATGGAAGACCGCCTCCCATACCGTCAGGAATTTGATATCCATCGCGCCAAAGGAGACGGACAACCCGACTCCGATCAGCAGCGCAATAAGACCGCCGAGAATAATTAAGATTGCTGTCAGAGGCCGGGAATACAGCCGCTCCACCTCCGAGCCTGATGAGGCAGGTTCGGATTCCAATTGAGAGTTATGTAGCCTAGAGTTATGAGCCATATCGTCTTATCTCCGCTTCAAGTGAATTAACCAGAGTGAAACGGCTTTCGCCGGCCTTGCATGGCGGAACGCGTTTCATTCCGGTGAATTCTAAGTCTTTATAACCTCTTAGAATTGGAAAAAAGGGAGCAGCAGCTCCCTCTATTCCCTACTACTCATTATTTCACAAAGTCTTTCAATACATTATCAATCATTTGGGAGCTTGCTACAGGACCGTAGTATAACCAGCTGGTCGTAGCTTCATATTCGTGAACATGGCCGTTCTTTACAGCGGGAATGGATTGCCAGATCGGATCCTTCAGCGCTTCGGAGCCAGTCGCTTTATCGCTGTTGATTAGAATCAGATGATCAGCGTCCAGGTCAGCAAGCTTCTCAAGGGAGATTTCATTCCAGCTGACCATACCGGCAGCGGAAATCTCTTTCACGACATTAGGAACTTTCAGACCGAGGTCATTATAGAGAACCGCGCCGCTCGAAAGCTTGTCGCTAACCACATAGAATTTGTTTGCTACAAGCCAGAGTGCCGCCACCGATTGATCAGGAATAGCCGCTTGAAGCTTCGTTTTCGCCTCTGCTGCTTTCGCCTCATAGTCGTCAAGCACCTTCTGAGCTTGATCTTTCTTCTGCAGAACCTCACCGATTTTCAGCAGGGCCTTGCGCCAGTCGCTGTTCACTTCGTCGCCAAGGACGAAGGTTGGAGCAATTTTCGAATACTGCTCATATTTGCCGCCTTCAACCGTGCTGTTCGAACCAAGGATCAGCAAATCCGGAGCGAAGCTTGTTACGGCTTCGAAAGGTAGATCATAAGCGATTGTCGGGATATCCTTCAATTCGGTTTGCAGGTAATCCTGAATGCCGTTTGGAACGCTCCATTGGGCAACAGGCTTCACGCCAAGTGCAACCAGATAGTCTTCCAGGTAGGAAGCGATGATTTTTTGCGGATTAGCGGGAACGGTAACTTCGTTGCCAAGGCCGTCAGTCAGCTTTTGCTCCGTTGGTGCCGCTGCAGTTTCAGTCGCCTCCGGCGATGGCGACGCGCTTTCGGTTGCCGCCGAGTTATTCATGCCTTCGTTATTTTCTTTGTTCCCTCCGCATGCCGCTAGGACAAGCGAAAGAACCATTACACTCATAAGTACTACAATCCGTTTTTTGCTCTTACCAAACACAATTACGTCCCCCTATTAAGCTAATAGCTGTATTCTCGATAATTGACTAAAGTGATGATAACAATTCTCATTATCAAAGTCAATCCTTAATTATAGGAAGGTGCTTATCCCTTGTCCGCAGTATAACCGACGCTCATCGAACAATAAAAAGGACGGCTCGAGAGCAATCTCGATTCCGTCCTTTTCTCCAATATAAGCGGGTCCAAGATCTACAAAACCGCGTCGTCCTCATGACGAGGCTTTAATGCCGCAACGGATGCCCTGAAATCAGGTCTGCCGTCTTCGGTCCACTTCAGCTCCGTCACAAAGGTATGACGGTTCGGGTCGTACAATGGATCTCCTTCAATCTCTTTGTAGGTTCTGGCATGGAAGACAAACAACGCGGTTGTACCGTCCTCTGCTACCGTAAAGTTATTATGGCCGGGTCCATACAGCCCAAGAGCCTCATCGGTTGTCAACACCGGTATCGGTGATTTGTCCCATGATGCCGCATCAAGCAAATCCGCATCGGCGGATGCTTCCAGAATGCCCATGCAATAGTTGAAGTCCGTGGCGCTTGCGGAATAGGACAGGAAGACGCGGTCTCCTTTGCGGATAAAGGCTGCCCCCTCATTCACCTTAAAGCCGATTCTTTCCCAGTCCAGATCCGGGACGGAAATCATCGTTTGCTTGCCGGCGAGCGTCCACGGGCTGCTCATCTTCGAAATGTACAGGTTGGAGTTCCCTTCAATCTCTGGATCCTTCTGCGCCCAGACGTAATAACGTTCGCCGTTGTGCTCGAAGGTTGTCGCGTCGAGCGAGAAGCTTTCCCAGGCTGTGCGGACCTGCCCCTTCTCCTCCCACTCGCCTTCAAGCGGATCAGCGCTGCCGCATTCCAGAACGAACATCCGGTGGTCGAACAAGCCTTCATTCGTATCCGACGTATGCGCCGCGGCGAAATAGACATACCATTTGCCATCGATAAAATGCAGCTCCGGCGCCCAAATATTCGCGCTTAACAGCCCTGTCTCATGCTTTCTCCAAACAACGGCCGGCACGGCCTCCGCCAGTCCCTGAATCGTATCTGCCTTGCGAATCTCGATCCGGTCGTATTCCGGGACGGAAGCAACAAAGTAATAGCAGCCATCCGTATGCCTATAAATGAAAGGATCTGCTCGCTGTTCGATTAGTGGTTTAACTCCGTTCATTTCCGATTGATGGACTCCCATCCTGTCACCTGCTTCTATTCGTATTTGTCATTAGCCTTTAACGCCACCCACGGTTAAGCCGGAGACGAAATAGCGCTGGAAGAAAATAAAGACGATCATAATCGGTACGATCGCCAGCACGGAGCCGGCAATAAGAATATCGTAGTTGTTGCCGTAAGGCGTCACTAGACTGGACAAGCCGATTGGCAGGGTCAGCTTCTCGCCCGAATTCAGGACGATAAGCGGCCACACGAAGCTGTTCCAGCTGGCAAGCGCCTGCACGATAATCATCGCGCCAAACGCGGGTGTCATAAGCGGCACAAAGATTTTGAAGAAAATGCCGTATTCCGAGCAGCCGTCGATTCTTCCCGCATCCATGAAGTCCTTCGGCAGTCCAGCCGCGTATTGGCGGAAGAAGAAGATCGGCAGCGGGGATACGACAAACGGCAGGATCACGCCGCTGAACGTATTGATCAGGTTCATCGCTATCATCTGCTTGTACAGCGG
This sequence comes from Paenibacillus glycanilyticus, assembly GCF_023715145.1. Lineage (GTDB taxonomy): Bacteria > Bacillota > Bacilli > Paenibacillales > Paenibacillaceae > Pristimantibacillus > Pristimantibacillus glycanilyticus_A. Next base: position 127,112 of record NZ_JAMBNP010000007.1, read on the forward strand.
CAGCATGATGATCTCTACCGGTACCATCATGACCAGAAGGACAAACAGAAAGATGATATTGCGGCCTCTGAAACGGTACATCGCCAGCCCATAACCAACCATGGAGGAGAGCAGCATACAGAAGACGGTATAAATGACGGTTACGATTAAGCTGTTTTTATACCAGATCAGGTATTTCTCCGCCCCGCTCGAGAAGATAAAGGAATAGTTATGGAAAGACAACAACTCCGGCTGCAGGCGAATGTTAAGACCGAAGCGAAGCAATTCCTTTGACGGCTTAAACGAAGCCAGCAGCAAGCTATAGAAAGGAAAGACCGACAAGGCCGCAAATAGAACGAATAAGGCAAACAAAAGCCAGGTTTGAGGACGATTCCATTTGGCGCTCATGTTCAATCCTCCTTCTTAAACAAGCCGAATAGACGAAGCTGTACGACATTAAGAACCATAGTGAGCAACAGCAGGATCATCCCGATGGCCGAACCAAGCCCAAGCTCGTTCTTCTCAATCCCGCTGCGGTATAGCAATCCGATCATGGTGAGGCCAATGTCGTTTGGCGAATGGTTGCCGCTCCACAGAATGAAGCTCTCCGTAAACATCGAGTACCCGCCGTAAATGCTGATCGTAATGACGTAGATCGAAATCGGTTTGAGCAGCGGCAGCGTAATACGCCAGAATTTGTTCCAGGTATTCGCCCCGTCGATGCTTGCCGATTCGTAGAGCTCGCTTGGAATAGACTGCAAGGCCGACATAAAGTAGATGATGTTAATGCCCAAATAACGCCAGGTCGCCAAGATCACCAGTACGAGCATGCCAGATGCGCTGCTGCCAAGCCAGTTCATGGTCTCGAGGCCAAAGGCATGGCGGAACGTATTCATGACGGAATTATCCAGCGAGCCAAACACGAGCCGAAACACAATGCCCGCTACAACAACTGAAGTCAAAGCCGGCAGGAACAGGGTCGAACGGAAGAACGCGCTCCACTTCATAAGCTTGGAGTTAAGGAATACGGCAAGCACGAGAGGCAGAGGAATGAGGACCAGAATGGTCCAGAACGTGTATCTCGAGCTGTTCCAAAGCGCGGTATAAAAGGAATCGTCCCAGAGATTCCTGTAGTTGTCTAAGCCAATGAAATGGGTCTGGCCCGGCAGTACTTCCTGAAAGCTCATAATGAAGGTCGATATAACCGGATAGACGAAAAAGATCGCTAACGAAAGCACAAACGGCAGCACAAACACATAAGGGGCGACTCGCTGATTGTATAGAAGCTTTTTCATTTGCGCGCTCACTCGCTCCTTCCTGATCAGGATTACTTCGCTGAAGGACCAAGCATTCGGCCCTCCAGCGAAGCGGTTAAACTAGTTTTTTCGCTAGACTATTGGTTCGCTTCTACTTGATGCTTGCTGCCGCATCATCCAATACTTGCTTCGGATCCTTCAGATCGTTCAGCGCCTGGAACATTGTCTTTGTCTTGATCACGTCGGATACGGCAGGCGTTTTCTCTTTAATATTGGTAGGTGCGATTTCGTCCTTCAGGCTGCTGAGGAACGTAAAGATATCTTTGCCGAAGTAGTCGGTATATTTGTTCGACTCGTTCATAGCCGGATCCGTCCACGCATCCGTACGGATCGGGTCAAAGCCAAGCTGTTTCCAGATCTCGATATTGCCTTCTTTGGATACTTTCGCGAACTCGAGGAACTTCTTCACGAGCTCCTGGTTTTTGGATTGGTTCGTAATAACCGTACCTGTACCGCCCATACCGGAAGAACGCATTTCGCCTTGTTTGAATACCGGCATTGGCTTAATGATGATTTTGCCTTTCAGGTCAGGCATGTAGTCCGTGAAACGTCCCATGTACCACATTGGCATCCAGATGGAAGCGGCGCCGCCGCCGTTCATAAAGCCGTAGTACTCTTCGGAGTGGTGGAAGCCGCCTGGAGCTACAACGGCCACTTTTTCTTTTACGAGCTTTTGCAGATAAGTCAGAACATCCACATTCGCTTGATCGTTAAGCGTTACATTGCCGTCTTTATCAAGGAGGTCCGAGCCGTGCTGTACAACCAGCGGCCAAAATGACCATTGGTCGGTTGTTTCAACGGTAGCCATCGGCTTGCCTGTTTTCTCAAGCACTTGCTTGCCCGCTGCTTCGTAATCATCCCAAGTGATGATTTTGTCAGCGTCAACGCCGGCTTGGTCGAGAATTTCTTTATTGTAGTAAATCACTTCCGCGCCTACGTGGTAGTCGATGCCGTAGTATTGGCCGTCCTTCGCATAGTTGTCGAGACGGGACATAACCAGATTGTCTTTGTTTGGTTCTACGATATCATTGAGCGGAACGAGCTGCGGCTCGCCTTTGAGGAAGTTGCCGATTTTGCTGATCTCGATGTCGGCCATGTCCGGCGCGCCTTTGCCCGATTGCAGCGCAACCTGCAGCTTGTTGTGGTTATCGTCGTAAGGGAATGTGGTAGCTACCAGCTTAATTTTCTGATCCGGATTCGCTTCATTCCACTTGTCTGCCATACTCTCGAAAAATTGCTGATGAAGCTCGTTAAAGGTCCAGAAGACGACCTTTGTGGATTTGCCCGAAGAATTGCCGGAGCTGCACGCGGATAAGACCAACATGAGTGCCAATGCCAAGGCTGCCGTTAACGTAATCCCTTTTTTCATTTGACGTTTCCCCCTCACATATTGGTTAAGCATTTTGTTACCTGAACCATTGTAAGCGCTTCACAATCAGATTATAATAGGCATAAAATATTATTTATATAACCAATTGGTTATAAAAACATATTTATTTATTGAGAGTAGGTGCCTTCATGAAAAAGACAGCTCTGTACAAGCAAATCCAGCTTGAGATTAAGGAAAGGATTGCTTCCGGGCAGCTCCGGCCGCTCGACCGCATCCCTTCCGAGCAGGAACTAATGGACGAATTCAAAGTGAGCAAGATCACCGTCAAGAACGCGTTGACCGAGTTAGCCGATGAAGGTCTCGTCACGCGCATTCAAGGCAAAGGAACGTTTGTCGCAGCCGATTTGAAGCCTGTGAAAGTGAAGGCGCCTGCTCCGGAGCCAGAGTCCGACAAGATCCCTCTTATTGGCTTCATTATCCCTACGATGAAAACAACCGTCATTCAAAAGCTCGTCGATTATATAGAGTTTTATTTGAAGGAAGTCGGCCTCCAGATGATTCTGAGCATTACCCGCGAGCATGCCGCGGAGGAATCAAGGGCGATCAGCACCTTGGTTGATTTGGGGGTTCAGGGGCTTATCGTCTTTCCCACGGAGGATGAAAAATACAACGAGTCTCTCCTCCGACTGTCTCTCGATAAGTTTCCTTTTGTCTTTATTGACCGCTTCCTGCGCAATATCGAGACGTATACCATTACCTCGGATAACGATGGCGGCGCCTACCGGACGGTGACGCATTTGTTATCCAAGGGGCATCGGCAGATCGCGCTAATCTCGCCGGAGAATGCCAACACCGCTATTGAGGACCGCACGACCGGCTTGGAGAAAGCCTATATCGATCAGGGGGAGTCCATTGATAAAAGCCTCTGGTGCCATATGCCGCTGGATGTGCTGCGCAGTGAACGCGCGCTCGGCTACATTACGGACTTCCTGCGAGCTCGTCCGAACATTACGGCCGCCTTTACGCTGACCGAGGAAATTGCCGGCCTCACCTGGCAGGCGCTCCAACTGCTGGAGCGACGCAAGGAGGTCGAGCTCTTCTCCTTCGACAATCCGGATATTCCGAATGTTCCCTACGTCCAGCAGGACGAGCAGGAGCTCGCCCGCTCCGCGGTTATGCTGCTGCAGGACCAAATCAAGCACACCTACGCCCCGCAGCATATTGTTGTGCCTGTGCAGCTGGTGTTTCCTTGAGGATGCGAGCGCAAACTTGCCGGTTTGGGGCGAGGATTATGGCGTTTGCGAGTAGCTTAACGATCTCTGGCATCGTTTAGGTACTGGGAGAGTTACTTTTTCGTGGGCTTAACGATGCGGTGCGTCGTTAAGATGAGAGGGATCGTTTGCTAGATTTGAGGAAAGCAGCTTGATTGTGAGTATGAAGAGTTACCGCGGTGGACTGTCTGCAACAACCGCCCAAAGTAAAAGGTAACGAATAAAAAAAGGCTCTCCCTGCAGGTCTGCGGGGAGAGCCTTTTTGCATAACTCTGTTAAATATTCGCGAACGCTTTATCAAACCCGGCTTTCGAGCGCTGAAGCGCCTCTTCGACCGAGATCGGAGCGCCGCCAGGGGTCAGGATCTCCTGAGCGACCGAACCTTTGTAGCCGATGCGCTTCAGGCTGCCAAGGAAGCCCGGCAGATCGATGACGCCTTCGCCCGGATACAAGCGGTCGTTGTCCAGCACCTGCTCGATCGGAATATTCTTCGCATCATTAATATGAACATGGACAATTTGCTCCGGAGACAACTTATCCAGGTCTTCCGTTCCAAGTCCATTCGTATACCAGTGGTAAGCATCCAGCAGAAGACCAACGTTTGACGTACCGATCGCATCGGCGAAGGCAAGCGTATCTTCCATCGTATAAATAAACGGATATTTCCATGCCGTGCGCAAATGATGCGGACCTACAAACTCAAGCCCAAGCCTAACGCCATAAGCGTTCAGCACATTAGCGCATTCTCTCAAGCGGAGGACCGCCTTAATGGTGAAAGCTCCAGGGGACAAGTCCGTCGCCGGTAAAATATACGTGCAGCTTGCCGTGCAATTCAGCTGTGCTGCGGCTTTTGCCTGCTCTTCCAGCTGAGGAAGGCCGTCCCGGAACGCTGCGTCCGTGCCGCGCCATTCTACCGGGAAGCCACAAGAGCCGATTGCCATGTTATTCACTGCAAGCAGCTCGCGTGCGCCGTCTACGCCATATGTATGAATCAGATTCGCTGCATCCAAATCTACCGACTGAAATCCATACTTTGCCGCCTGCTCAATAAATGCTTTATCATCACCGATATCTCCAAGTCCAGCCCTCGTTAACCCTTTCAGCATCTGATCAGCTCCATCCGATTGTGAATACGTTTCAACTTCATTATACAAGAGCTACTCCCTTGTCTCTATTATAAAAAGGCGCCATAGGATGGCGCCTTTTTATCCTTCTTTATTTCAGTAATCTGTCGAGCAGGCGCGCCAGGCCAACTGCCGCTTCGGCACGGGTAACTTCCTTATCCGGCGCAAAGTTTCCATTGCCGACGCCATTCATCAGACCGGAGGAAAAAGCCTTGTTGACCGCCTCCAGCGCCCAGTCGGAAATTGCATCGTTGTCGTTATATTGGTGTCCGCCAGATGCATCAACTTTTCCAAGCTTGAGCTCATAAGCCCGAATCATGAGTGCCGCCATCTCTTCCCGGCTGATCTTGTCGCCGGGAGCGAACGTATCCGCATCACGGCCATGAATCAAACCGGCCTTCGCGGCTGCCGCTATCGCACCCGCATAATAAGCATCTGCGTTTACGTCCGTAAACGGCAGGCTGTCTGCAGCCGGCAGTTCAAGCACTTTGGCCAGAATCACAGCAAACTCACCGCGTGTGATGGATCGATTCGGGGCAAAATGCTCCGCATCCGTACCATTAATAATCTGCAGGGCAGCCAGCTGCTGCACCGCGGCGCTTGCCCAGGAATCGGCAGGAACATCGGCGAAATGCTTCGCTTTTGTCAGCACCGTATAGCTGCCCGATTGATTAATCAACGTGCGGATGACCGTTCCTTCCTTATTCGTGCGGCCGCCGGCATAGGTCCATCCGCCATTAGCTCCACTTACGTAAATACCCGCAAGCTTCGGATTCAGACCTCCGCTTACCGGAAGCTGCAACAACACAGGATACGGCCATTGCTTCAACGCTTGCTTGCTGCCAGCCGCAGTCCAGACGCCAACCTGGATATCGTATACGGTCCCCGCTGCCTTCCATTCTTCACCCGGTGCTTGAAGAACGGCCGGCCCGTTTGTGCTGACCAGCGAGATATAAAGGCTTGCTCCCCCCTGCCCGCCTGAAGCGAGCAGCTTAGACGCTGCCTTCAGCGCATCGGCGCCTACGGTGATGATCGCATCGCCAAACTTAACTTGCAAATCGCTTTGCCCAAGCAGCTCTCCTGCCTGCAGCGGCAGCTTGAGCGTCGTAACGCCAGCCGGGGCTTTGAGCTCAACCGGCCCTTGGCCAGTTGGTTTGAGCTGGCCGGCCGTTACCTCCAGAACGGTCTTATCCTGAGGTGTCCCCGGATTGGATGGACTGCCAGGATCGGTTGGTTCTGTAGGGTCAGTTGGATCCGTGTTACCTTGATACAAGCCAATGGAATCAAAGTACAAGGCGCCTGAACCAACCGTACCTTCTCCCTGATTCACATAAAGCGAGAACTCGGAGATCGCGTTAAGATCCAGCGTGCCGTTACCCGCCGTGTTCCAAGGAGCATGCACAAACTCATCAAACGGCATTTTCAGTACTTTTGCTGTCGTGCCCGTCAGAGTAACGTAATACTCCCATGTCTCCCCGTCGGACTCCTTGAATTGAACGACCAGCTTACGGCCGGAGCCATCCGGCGTGAACCAGAAACGGATGCCGTCCTCGCCGGTCCAGTCAGCCAGACCAAGCAGCTTTGTCGCTCCCGCGAAGTTCGTTGCCGCACTCGGATACGAGTACTCGTACTTCACTCCGTAACGTCCGCTTTCCTTATGCTCGGCGTCCGGCGTCATCGTCAGGCTTCCGCCCCATGGGTTGCGCGCGTAAGCCTGTAAGGCAATCAGCTCGCGGCCGTCATAGTAATCGAAGTTGTCGATAACCGGAATCGTCGTCAGCCCAACATCGTCCAGGCTCACCGAGTAGGCACCTGCGGAGCCGCTGCCCTTATTCACGTAGATGGAATATTCCGCTACGCCGGACACATCCATAACGCCATCGCCGGTAGACCATTTGGTACGGGTTAAGCCTGCTAGCGGAATCGTAACCAGTTGCTCCTCCGTTCCCGCCATGCTAACCTGTGCTTCCCAAATATCGCCGTCCGTCTCTTTGAACTGGAAGGTCAGTCCATGGTTCGCGCTGTTTGGCAGCATCCAGAACTGAACCGCATTTCCGCCCTGCGACCAATCCATGGCGCCAAGCGCCTTGTTCACTCCGGCATAACCAAGAGCATCAGTCAGCGTGTAATCCAGCTTCAGAGCGTAGCTTCCGTTCTTCTTCCAAGCGGAATTCAGTGTTGCCGCAATCGCATCGCCGCTTGTATTGCGCACATAAGCCGCGCCAACAAGCGATGAGGAGCCTTGATAATACTCAAACGTATCAATATCCTTCAGCTTTGCTGCCCGGATATCGTCCAGATAGATAGCACCGGTACCGGCTTCTCCGGCACCTCGGTCCACGTACACCGAAAATTCTGCTATAGAGCCGATATTTAACTTCTCGTTATCCTTGTGACTCCAGCTCGGCATTGCAAACAGATGGAAAGGTACGCTTACCGTCCGCGGAGACGTTCCGGAAGTTGCAACCTTCGCCTCCCAATACTCGCCGCTCGTTTCCTTCACCTGCACCGTAACGCCCCTGCCTTGACCATCCGGCTCGAGCCACAGCTGAATGCCGTTATTGCCGGTCCAGTCGATTCCGCCAAGCGATTTGGTCACTCCGCCAAACCCTTTGCTTGATAAGTCGTAAGCAAGCTTTAATCCCTGCTCGCCTTCACTCTTATGTCCGGCATCCAGGGATAGCGTTATTGGACCGCCATCCGAATTTACCTTATAACTTCCGGCCAGCTTGGCATTATCTCCGCCGTAACCTTCGAAGGTATCAATCGTTGGCAGGCGATAAAGCTTAATATCATCAATAATTAGGGCCGTATCGCCGGCCGGTCCGTCAAAATACAATCCAAACGACGAGGCTCCGCTTAAATCAACAACTCCGTTGCCTTGGCCGGCGTGGCTGTTCTTCCACCATTCCGGTATGGCGAATCGGCTGAACGGCAGTTGAACCAGCACCGGCTCATTGCCGCTGATGCGGGTATCGGCCTTCCAAACCTCATTTTGCGAGGCCATTCCTTCGGTCAACTGCAGGGAGATGCCCACATCCTTGCCGCCCGGATTAATCCACAGCTGAATGCCGCTGTTGCCCGACCAGTCGGCGCCTGCCAGATCCTTCTCCATGCCGCCCCAGCCTTTGCTGAGGTCGGTCGACAGCTTCATGGCGTAGGCGCCATTCACTTTGCCTGCCGTATCCAGCGTCAGCGTGACCGGCGAGCCGTCCTGGTTTGCTTTGTACGCTGCGCGCAAGGCATTATTTGAACCTGTATATCCTTCAAAATCATCGATAATCGCGGATTTGACGTTATTCGCCGGAGGATCCAGCTTCGCGCTGCCAACCCCGATCTGCAGACTGCTCACCTGCGGATTCCAGCGCTGATCCTTATGGCTCTCAGGCACGACGGGGAACTCAAACTTCACATAGCGCGTACCTGCCGGAAGCTGATAAGCAATATATTCCGTCTTCGCCCAATAGCCCTCGCCCATCTTGCTCGACTTCACGACATTCGTGAACTCGGCATAATCCGTGCCGTTTGCCGAGGTGTAGAATTTGAAGTCAGGCAATACATAATCGGCCGGATTCTGCCGCGCATACTCGTAGAATTTGAAGTAGTTCATATCGCCGTCCGCTTTATAGGCGAACCACTCATGCTCATTTGACGTACGCGACAGACGCTTCGTATCGCCGCCGTAGTACTCCGGCGAATCCGACGAAATACCAAGGTTTAACGACTTCGAATCTATCTTTAGAAAGTTGTTCAAGTCATCCGTCAGAATGCCGTCCTTGATGCTGCCCTGCTGCACGGAATCCGGGAAGGTCAGCGCCGTTCCGTCATGCTCATATTCAATTACAACCTTGCCAAGCTGACCTGCCGCCGATGCTGCCGGATAGTCAATCTGCAGCAGCTTCACGCCAGCGGCCAGCTCCCCTGTCGTATAGACCCGCTTCTTCCAAGAGCTGCCCGACTCCGCTGCTTCCGTATCAACCGGCTCAAACGCCGATCCATCGGTTGAAGCAGACAGACTAAAGTTCTGGTCACTATGCGCTGAAGCCACATAGCCTTCTACTTTCACCGACAGCACCTTTGCCGGCGTGCCATCACCATGAAGCGGGATCGCATATTGCACGCTTTGCTGCTCATCTGTCGCCAGTGCTTTCAGACGGGAGACATCCCCTCCAAAAGCGTTTGGATCACGGCTTTCATATTCGAGATCCGAGGTATGGCTGTAAAGCTTGCTGAAGTTGCGCATCTCATCTTGAATCACATGCTTTGCAACAACCGGTCCAACAACGGCCGATGGTGCCGATTCGCCTGCGCTATTCTTGGCGGTTACCCGGTAATAATAAGACTCGCCTGTCACGGCCGTTGTATCATTAAACAGCTGTGATTCCGTCGGAACGGCGTCATAGACATTCTCGCCAACCGTCACCCAGCCGCCATCCGGCTGCGCGGAACGCTCCAACCGGTAAGACGAAGCACCTACCGAACCAAGCCAGCTAATAGTCGAGACGGAATCAACCGGCAGCATTTCGGCGGCTTCCGGCTTCTCCAGTGCCGGCGGTTCACTGATGCCGCGGATCTCAAATGCTTTATCCCGCAGCGTTTGGAGCATATTCGTCTCATCAAAGCCGTCGCCGGACGGGAAGCCCGGCCACCGGTACGCTCCGTAGAAGACGCCGTTAAACGTGGACTCCGTATGCGGATAGAAGCCGCCGTCCCGGCTATGATAACGCAGGCTCCAGATCATGGCGCCGGATGTGCCGTTCTCGATCGCGTTATCGAGGAAGGCACTCAGCTCATTGGTTGGCTTGAAGCCAAATTCTCCAACGATAAACGGCTTTTTGCCCGCCGCTTTATTCCTATCGACATTCACCTGGGAAGCATAACTCGGATAATGATCCGGATAGTAGTGATTGGATACGATATCGATGGCATCATCGGTCAAAGAGGCATCGTCGATGCCGTATTTGCCGTCCAGCACCAGATGGTTGCCGTCGAGGCTTTTGATATAAGCTGCCATATCATGCGTCCATGTCGACGATTGAGGTACCAGCTCATTGCCGGTCTCCCAGGCTAGAATCGTTGGATCGTCCTTGTAAGCAACGCCGGTGAACGTATTCACGCGGTTCAGGGTATAGTTAATAACCGATTTGAAGTCCGCGATCAGCTGCGGATCAGTCCAGAACGCATCCTTGCTCTTGCCGCGGAAGGCCGCATATTCCGTAATCCCGCCCTGCCATTGATATTGGTCAACAAACGGCAGCAGCAATTTAATGCCGTATTCGCCGGCCAGCTGGATCATTTTATCGTAAGCGACAAACGCATCTTCATTAAAGATCAGCTTATCGTCCGAGCCCACGCCCATAATGTGGCGCACCATATCGGAAGGATCATCGGCTTTGCGCACCGACAGAACGTAAGGCCGCGTTACCGTACCGCCCATCTGGACAAGGGTCTTGAACGCGTCCTCCTGTTCCCACTCGCTTGGCGTCCGCCAATAAATATCCTCTACCATCGACAAGGTTGGCACGTTGGCCGAAATAAACCGGAATTCCTGTTCGCCGTCCATCAGCTTGTCGCCGCTGCGCGTAATGAAGGAAGCCGCAGCCGCAGGGGCCGCGCCTTCCTCCGCATACGCCTTGGAACCTTGAATTCCCGGCAAGCAAGCGGAAGCCGCAACAAGTACGGCAAGGCTCAGCGAAAGCATCTTCTTGCGTATAAACATAAGTCCACTCCTTCAAAGGTAATAGTGACTCAGGTTATTTGACTGAACCGCTGACGATCCCCGAGAAAATGTAGCGCTGCATGATGAGATACAGGATAGTCGTCGGAATTAGAATAATAAGCAAGGCCGCACACACTACGTTCCACTGCGCGCTGTTGACGCCAACGAAGTTCATGAGCCCCGTCGAGACAACCCGCAGCTTCTGCGACGGCATGTACAGGTATGGAATGTACATATCGTTGTAGATCGAGATGCTCTTCAGAATAATTGCCGTGGCTGTTGCCGGAGCAAGCAAAGGGAAAACAATCGAGCGGTAAATGCGGAAGAGCGATGCGCCTTCAATCATGGCATTTTCGTCAAGATCGTAAGGAATATGGCGGATAAACTGCAGGTACAGGTAGATCTGAACAACATCCGTCCCGATATACAGCAGCACCGGACCATACAAGGAATTAAACAGACCAAGCTCTTTAATGATGCCGAAGGTCGCCACCTGCGTGGTGACGGACGGGATTAACGTTGCCGCAACGTACGCGCCAAGAATCCAGGATTTCAGCTTGAAATTAAACCGCCCGAGCGCAAACGCCACCATCGTCCCCATCAGCACATTGCCCAGAACGGACAGGACGAGAATCGTTCCCGTGTTCATAAAGGCGTTCAGCATATCTCCGCGGTGGAACACCGTCACGAAGTTGTCGAGATAAGCAAACGAATTCGGGAAGTCGAAGACGCCGGATTTGGCGTATTCGTCATTGCCCTTAAACGCGTTCAGGATGACGACATACGGCGGGAAAAGAATAACGAACACCGCTGCAAGCAGCACCGCGTATTTCAGTACGTTAGCCAAAGTACGGGACATTTGCTATTCCTCCCCCCGCAAGATCAGCTTGCGCTGCACAAAGATAACAAGCACCACGATAAACAGCAGCACCATCCCCATCGCCGAAGCAAGCCCGTAATTACTGAAGTTGAAGGCCGTCTCGACGGTCTGCGTGACAAAGGTCTGGCTCGCGCCGGCCGGTCCGCCCTTGGTCATAACAAACGGCAGATCGAATACTTCAAGCGCCCCGCTGACCGTAAGCAGCATGCTGAGCTCCACGATCTTGATCATGCTCGGCCAGGTAATGTAGAAGAACGACTGGTGAGGACCCGCTCCGTCAATTTTTGCCGCTTCGTACAGATCGCCTGGGATGGATTGCAGCGCTCCTAAGTAAATCACCATATTAAAGCCCATGAACTTCCACATGGAGATAAAAGCAAGCGAGTAGTTAACGATACCGGCATCTCCAAGCCAGCTTTTGATCCATGATTCCAGTCCAATAGAAGTAAGCAGCGCATTAAGCGAGCCGTTCTGAGCGTCATAGACATAAGTGAACATATAAGCAATCGCAACGCTGTTCAGAATATAAGGCAGGAAGAGAAGCACGCGGAACGTGTTGCGACCTCTTAAGCGCGAATTCAGCAGCACCGCGAAGAATAAGGCAAGAATGTTCTGGGCAATCCCGCCTATGAAGTACACGAAGTTATGGGAAAGCACCTTGAACATATCCGCGTTCGTGAATATTTCCTTATAGTTGCTGAAGCCCACCCAAGCCTTCGCCGGGCTGTAGCCGTCCCATGAGGTAAAGCTAAGCCAAGCCAGGTAAAGCGCCGGGTAGAAGGAAAATACCGCAAGCAGCAGCAGCGGAAGCGTGAGAAAAGAGAATAATATGACATAGCGCTGTACCTTGTAACTCATTGCAAACATCGGCAACCCTTCTTTACTCCTTGATAAGGAGGAAGAGAAAACGTTATCGATTCCGCCGATAAGCATCTTCTCTTCCCGTTGACCTGCTATTAACCTTATTTGCCTACTGAAGCCTTCGCGTCTTTCCACTTCTTGTTATAGGAATCAAATACGGCCTTCATGTCTTTCCCCATAATCGCGTCTTGGGCAAAAGCGCTTGTGTCGAACTGCATTTTGTTCGCGATCGCCAGGTAATCATCGTTCTCTGCGGCCATCTCGATCACTTTCGGATTTGTTGCCATGAATTCATTCAATTGAGCAAGCTTAGGCTTCTTGTCTTTCAGGACAGGAATGAAGCCTGCATAGTCGTCATAACCGGATTCTTCAATAAGGAATTTAAGGAATGCTTTTGCTGTCTCCGGATTTTCGCTGTTCTTATCAACACCGTAGTAGTAGTCGGAAGCCAGAATGACCTTCGCTTCTCCGCTGTTATCAAGCGGCAATGGGAAGAAGCCAACATCTTCGGCTGCCGCGCCGTTATCCACGACTTGCGGCACTACCCAGTTGCCGAGCAGGAACATCGCGATTTTGCCGGAGGCTACGTCTTTCTTCGAGCCTTCCCAATTCGTCGACATCAGGTCCTTCTCCACGTAACCGCCGTCCACCATTTTCTTCAGGATGGAGAACGCCTGCCAGTGCGGACCGTCAACCGCAAACGGCTCATCCTGCGTAGCCATCGTATTATGCAGGGACGGGTCGCCCGCGAAAATAAACGCTTCCTGATCCCAGCCGTACAGCGGCCATTTGTCTTTAAAGTTCGTTGCGAGAGGGATAATGCCCGCTGCTTTCAGCTTCTCGGCTGCCGCGTACAGCTCGTCGAGCGTTTTCGGCACTGCCGTAATGCCGGCTTGCGCGAATGCTTTTTTGTTATACGTTACGCCCATCGCGGCACTGCCGGAGGAGATTCCGTACAGCTTGCCGTCCTGACTGCGGTTGTCTTTGAAGTAAATGCGGTCGTTTAAGCCCAGATCGTCCAGCGGCAGGTAGAAGTTCGGGAGATCCGAGTTTTTCACCGTGCCCGGAATCAAGCTGATGTCGGCGAGTTCATTGGATGCCATGCGAATTTTGGTCGTTTGGTCATAATCCTTAATCGCTTCGATCTCAACCGTTGCATCCGGGTATTTCTCGTGGAATTTGGCTGCGTAGTTCTTGAGCTCGGTATCCACGAGGTCCGTCCGGTTCGTTGTGAATACCACCTTGCCCGCAATCTTTGGAGCAGCCGGCTCCTCGCTGGCCGCTGCGTTTGTTGCTGCTGCGTTACCCGACGTATTCGTTGCGGCAGCGTTATCTGTCTTATTGTTGCTCGCTGCCGGAGTACCTTCGTTGTTGCCGCTATTAGAGCCACACCCTGCTGCCATTGTCATTGCGAGGCCCAGAACGGCCATAGTGGAAATGAACTGCTTCTTCTTCAAACCCGACTCCCCCTTGATATGTGGTGAATGCGCTTACTTACAAAACCGATTATAGAGAAAGCGCCTTCATAATTTAATGTCGCGTTTTTTTGTTTATGGTCTTCTTTTTGGATCTTATAACTTTAGGGGGACCATTCTGGCAATGGCGCGCAGAAAGCTAAGCTTACGCTTCCGATGTACTTTTCTGGGAGTAGTTCCTCGCAGAAAAGTTAAGCTATGCTCCCGAAGTACTTTTCTGCGAGTAGTCTATGCTTTCGATGTGATTCCTCGCAGAAAAGTTAAGCTATGCTCCCGAAGTACTTTTCTGCGAGTAGTCTATGCTTTCGATGTGATTCCTCGCAGAAAAGTTATAAATTCCGATATTCCTTTGGCGTGATGCCAACCATCTTCTTGAATACCTTATTGAAATAGATCGAATCCGGGTAGCCGACCTGCTCCCCAACCTCATAGACCTTCAGGTCCAGCCGCTTCTTGAGAAGCTCCTTCGCCTTCATCATCCTCAGCTGCAGGACATATTGCGTAATCGTCTGCCCCATCTCCTGCTTGAAGAGCGTGCTGAGATAGCTCGGATTAAGGAAGACCTTCTCCGACAGCTCGGTCAGCTCAAGGTCTTTATCATAGTCCTGCTGTATCAGCTGCTTAACCGTCTCAATAACCCGGTTGCCGCCTTCCTTGCGCAGCGAAGCCAGCCGATATAAAGACAGCTCCAGCAAATGCAGAATCCGTTCTTTCAGCTCCGTTACGTTGAAGAAGTCGGCAACGGACTGGTAGACGCCAACACCGGGCGGTGTCAGCTTTACCAGCTCGTCGAGCAGCCCGTCAACCTTTTGCACGGCGGTATACAGCAGATTCGCCATGAACTGCACAAGATCCGCATAAGGCGGTCTGACCCGCTCCATCTCCACGAACATCTGCTGAACGGCCGTCCCGATTCCGTCGGCATCAAGCCGCTCCAATGCCCGCGAGAACTCTCCCTCCATTAAGGAGGTGAAGAAAGCCGGGTCAACCGGCGCGTTATGCCCTTCTTTGGCCGTAACAATCGCAAAGGCTTCCCTTTTATAAATACCGGCATACGATAAAGCCAGCGCCTCCTGATACGCGCCGATTGCCGCGTCGCCTCCCTGGAATGCGCTGCTGATGCCGACGACAAACTTGCCTTTGGCGGCAAACTGCAGGTCATTCATCATGCAAAGGGCAGTTTTATGCGCCAGCCTGCCCGTCTCCTCATCCTTCGCCGAAGGAACGAGGAGCGCAATAATCTGCGACTCCATCGCCACGCTCTCAAGCCCCGTGGAGGCCATCGTTCTTCCCCATTCCAGCAGCTGTTCCTTCATGCCCTGATTCGATGCCCTGACGGCCAGTACGGCATAAGACTGCTCAAATAAAGCCGCCGATCCCGGTACAATCCCATTTGCGGATAATGATGCCTCCTTATCCCCGCCCAGCAGTCTGCGCAGCTGCTGCTCCCGCAGCAATAGGTCGCTCATCTGCGCTTTTTTGCTCAGAAGCTGCTCCTTTTCCTTTTCCTGCTTCGCGGCCTTCAGTTCCTCGTGAATATGCGTCAGGTTGGCAAGCAGCTCTTCCTTATCAACCGGTTTAATCAAATAGTCCTTCACGCCATACTGCATCGCGGTGCGCGCATAATCGAAATCGTTGTAGCCGCTTAGGATCAGGCATCGCGTGTCCGGCAGCCGGCGTCTTAGCTCCTCTATAAATTGCAGCCCGTCCATATAGGGCATCTTGATATCGGTAATGACGACATCCGGCGTCAGACGGTCCAGCTCCTGGGAAGCCTCGAAGCCGTTCGAGAAGCTGCCCACAACCACGTACTCCTCATTCAGCTTGGATATAATCTTCTCCAGCCCGCGGCGGATCAAATCTTCATCGTCGATAATCATAACGCTCAGCATTTAGCGGTCACCATGCTTTCTCGGAAGTTTTAAATAAACGGTTGTTCCTTCTCCCCACTTGCTCTCAATCTCGAGGCCGTACAGTTCGCCGTAATGCAGCTTGATCCGTTCATTCACGTTGCGCAGTCCTACCCCGGTCTTCGAGCCTCCTGCCTCTCTTGTTCCGTTCATCGATTGCCGGAGCAGATCCAGCGTCATGCCGTCCATGCCCGCTCCTTCGTCTTTAATGGAGAAAATAATAAGCTGCTCCTTCAGCTCGGCGGACAAGCGGATGGATACCTCGTTTGGCTTGCCCTCCATGCCATGGAGAATCGCGTTCTCGACAATAGGCTGGAAGGTCAGCTTCATGACCGAGAGGGTCATCAGCTCCTGCGGAATATCGAAGGTCACGACAAACCGATTGCTGAACCGGTAGCGCAGCAGCTGCAGATACCTCTCGAGATGCTGAAGCTCCTCCTTCAGCTCGACCGTCTCCCGTCCCCGGTTAATGCTGTACCTAAGCAGCTTGCCAAGCGTAAAGGTCATCTCCGCTACTTCCTCGTCATCGTTAATCTCGGCGGTCATGCGAATGGTCTCAAGCGTGTTATATATAAAATGAGGATTGATCTGGCTCTGCAGCGCCTCCAGGTCCGCTTCCTTCTTGCGGGATTGAATGACATAGATTTCGGAGATCAGCTCCTTCATCCTCCTCAGCATCCGGTTGAACTCGGTGCCGAGAATGCCAACCTCGTCCTTCTGCTTCACGTCAAAGCTGACGTCCATATTGCCGCCTCGCACGGTGCGCATCAGATCTGTCATCTGGCGGAGCGATCTCGTCATCATGAAGGCCAGCACGACGGAAACAAGCAGCGCGAAGCTGATGATCCCAATCGTTGTTGTCAGCGTCACGTTCCGCGTCATCTGGGCATCGTGATGCAGATAATTAACGGGCACAAACGCGAAGATTTTCCAACCGGTATCCTTGGATACGGAATAACTGCATATATAGGAAACGCCGTCCACCACAACGTTAAAGTTGCCTTGATCTCCAACGGCTTTCTGAATGACCTCGTTGCCCGTAATATTGGTGGCCGTCAGGACATGATCGCTGTCGTAGGCCACGTTGTTCGCGCCGTCTATTATAAGCGTCTTCCCGTTCGTCACCGTGTTAAGCTCCTGCACGACGTCTTCAATGACCCGGATATCCGCGTCCACCGCGACAAAGCCAATAGTCTCCAGCGTGCCGATATCCCGGATGCTCCGCAGCACGGTGAACAAATATTGAGGAGTGCCGCTGGCGCGCATGACCCGCTGCGTTGGAATAATGACCGGATCGCCATTTCCCTTAATCGCAAGCCGCTTCCATTCCTCGTAATGGCTCATCATATCCTCCCGAATCGCATCGCTCTTGATCCGGTAGAACACGTTTCCGTAATTATCGTAGAGATACGCGGAATAGAGATTCTTCCGCATGCTGTCCAGAAGACCGATGTAGAAATCCATCTGGCGCTGCTTCTCCAGCGTCATCTCCTGATGGCTCATATATTGCTGCATGTCTACCGAGTAGAGCGGGATCTTGCTGACGGTCTTCATATCCTCCAGGTGGCTGTCCAGATTCATCTGCATATTGCCGATCAGCTCGGTAACATAATTTTTCGTGTTCTTATTAATAGATTGGATATAGTTCTGATAGGAAATAAACCCCGTTGCCGAGATAGGAATAATGATCAGCACGACGAATACCATAATCAGTTTCTTCTGCATGGTCATGCTGCTAAACCCATTAAAATGGAAAAAGCCACGTCCAATATTCATTTGCGCCGACCCCTGTTCTATCTATTATGTAAGCGTTTACTGTGATTCTGACACAGAGCTCGGCGAGCTGGCAACCTTTTCTTCCTGTAAATCGGCAAGGCCCTAAACAGAATGCAATAAACCTAAAAATTAGCCAATAGTCACGGGGCTGCCGAAGGCGTTAGATTAGTAGCACGCGGCATGCGTATTTGATGCGGGAAGGAGGTTAAGCGTTTACATTTTGTCCCAGGCTTCGCGTGCCGCCCATGCTTTCGATGCAAGAATTGCTAGAAACGGCAACCCTGCCGTTAAAATCCACAATTCTTTAAGCTCATGCTTTCGATGTAAGAATCATCACGAATGGCCAAGAAGGCCATTTGGGTGACAATTCTTTAAACTCATGCTTTCGATGCAAGAATTGCTAGAAACGGCAAGCCTGCCGTTAAAATCCACAATTCTTTTAGGAGGTAATAATGTGATCACTACCCGATTCCGCATGCTCTCCTACTCACTCGCTTTATTGCTCGCTTTTATGTCTTTATTAGCCGTTGTTGGTCCTCCAGCGAAAAAAGCTTCCGCCGCCGTATCCGGCTTTGTTACCCGCTCCGGCAGCCAGCTTATGTTAAACGGTCAGCCTTTCCGTTATAGCGGACCTAACCTCTACTGGATCGCTCTTGACGAGAACCCTACTGATTTCCCGACACCATTCCGTGTAAACAACGCGCTTGAAACGGCTAAAGAAATGGGCGCAACCGTTGTCCGCTCCCATGCCGCCAATGCTTTCGGCTGCGCCAAATGTATTATGCCAACGCTTAATACATACAACGAGGAAGCCTTCCAAAAGCTTGATTATGCCATTAAGGCAGCCGGCGACCATGGACTTCGCCTCGTCCTGCCGCTCATTGACCAATACGACTATTATCACGGCGGCAAAAAATCCTGGACCCGCTGGTTCGGCTATCCCGATGACGGAATCAGCTACACTGGCTACGAATTCTACTATAAGCCGGAAATTATCAGCGCCTTCAAGCAGCATCTGAATGTCCTGCTTAACCGGACGAATACCCTTACCGGCATCAAGTACAAGGACGACCCAACCATCATGGCCTGGGAGACCGGCAACGAGCTGGGCTGGTACGACAACCCGACGGCGATGAAAAACTGGACGCAGGAAATTGCCGACTATCTGAAAAGCATCGACAGCAAGCACCTCGTCATGGATGGCACCTACGGCGTGAAGGATGCCCATCTCACCATCTCCAGCGTTGATATTTACAGCGACCACTTCTACCAATGGCCGGCTGTTGGCGCTTGCTGCAAAGGCTTGTCAGTCACTCAACTAAATACGCAGGCGGACAAAGTGCAAGCCGCCGGCAAAGCGATGGTTGTCGGCGAATTCGCCTGGAACCTGGAGACCTACGGAACGCTTGCTAACTTCCTGTCCGCAATTGAAGCCCATCCGGCGATTGCCGGCAGTGCTTATTGGGCTCTGTTTGGACAAAAGGATGATTACGGCTACAAAGTGCACAACGACGGCTTCACGATCTATTATCCGGGCACTACGACAGATATGCGGGCCAAAGCCCAGCAGCTGCGCAATCACGCTTACGCCATGCGAGGTATAGCCGTTCCTGCCGCAGGCATACCTGGAGAACCGCTGATTACGGGCCATCAGGCCAGCGGCGGCAAGGTTCAGCTCAAGTGGAGAGGTACGGCGGCAGCCGACAAATATACGGTTGAGCGGGCAACCGCGGGAGCAAGCGGTCCATGGACCGTCGTGTGCAATCAATGCGCGACGGATAATGATACTCCTTGGACCGATCCAACATCCGTATCGGGTACAGCCTACTGGTACAAAGTGAAGGCACATAACCTTGCCGGCGTGGCTGGAGCTTACTCGCCTGTCTATGCCACCGGCGGAACGGCACTGCCCGCTCCGGGCGCTTTTACGCTAACTACTCCAGCGAGCGGTGCAACGAATCAAAGCGTGCTTCCGACATTTGCCTGGAATGCGTCCAACAACGCGGCAAGCTATACGCTTGTTGTAGCGGATAACAGCTCTTATACGAGCCCGGTTATTAACGCCAGCGGACTTACTTCAACCTCGTATACTCCAGGATCCGCATTAGCCTATAACAAGACCTATTATTGGAAAGTAACGGCCGTGAACGGTACCGGCTCCACAACCGCATCCAATGCCGGCCTTGCTTTCACTACAGCTGCTCAAGTGACCTCTCTTACGGTCGATTCGTTTGACTCTTATGCTTCGGACAGCGCGCTGCAAAGCGCCTACGTTCGCAACACGGACGGCGGAGCCTTAACGGTCACCAGAGATACCGCAAATAAAAACGACGGCACTTACGGCATGAAGTTTGCTTATACCATTGCGGCTTCCCCTGCCAACTTCGCAGGCGCAACCAAGCAGCTTGGCACCGCCGACTGGTCCGGCACAACCGGACTGTCGCTGTGGCTCAAGCCGGACGGTTCAAACCGCACTCTGACGATTCAGTTCAAGGAAACAAACGGCGAGCTTTGGGAAACGTACTACACCTTGTCCGGCACAACCGCCGGAGTCATTAATCTGCCGTTCAGCAGCTTTAACCATCCGGGCTGGTACAGCGGCGGCAACGGCATGAAAGACCTGAATACGATTAAGGAATACAGCCTATACGTCAATCAGGGATCGGGCACAACGGGCAGCAGCACGATTTACTTTGATTCTGTAACGGCGGGGCAAGTCGGGGGCACTACGCCTCCTCCAAGCGATGCGATCGACAGCTTTGACAGCTATGCTTCAAGCAGCGCGCTGCAAGCCGTCTATACCGCCAACTCTTCCGGCGGAGCGATTACGCCAACACTCGATACGGCGGTGAAGAGCGACGGAACAAATAGCATGAAACTAAGCTATAGCCTCACGACTGCAGCCAACTATGCAGGGGTGATCCATTCGATCTCCGCCAATTGGACCGGCAAGACCGGTTTATCCCTGTGGGTGAAGCCGGACGGCTCGAACCGGACGCTGACCGTACAGTTCAAGGAAGCCGGCGGCGAGCCTTGGGAGACCACATATGTGCTGTCGGGCACAACGGCCACAACCATCACGGTTCCGTTCACCAGCTTCAACCGCCCAAGCTGGTACATCGGCGGCAACAGCACGCGTGATCTTGGATCCGTCTCCGAGATCAACTTCTATATCAATCAGGGCTCCGGCAGCACCGGCAGCAGTACGATTAATATTGATGCGGTAAAAACGTATTAAGACGGTTAAATAGCAAAGGCCCCCTCGAGACGGCCGCGAGCCGGTTTGAGGGGGCTTTTTGTCTATGATACCGCTACATATATGAGCAGCGTCCCGATACTGCCAACCCATAACATGGGCACGCTGTTTGTAATAATGGCTGCCCGCTTGTATCGTCTATGAATAGCCCAAGCCACAACCGAGCAGGCGATTATAAAGACAGGATAGACAGCTATTCCGAGTACAAACAAAATGTTCCATGCGATGAAGCCGTCGTCAAAAGCTAGAAACGACATGCCAAACGTAAACACCCACGGAATTAAAAAGAGCAAATAGATGATCTGACAAATGACTAGAAACTTCTTCATTCTTTTCCCCCTGTAATCTACATGACCCTAATAATTCGCCAGGCGGAATAAATATCCTTTTGCTTGTCCGCAGGAATGTTCGCTTCGCTCCCCCCGTATATTTAGATTGCTCCACATTCTTTTTAGGAGGTAAATGAATGAACGCATCGTACTCGGAACTGCGGGCTAGAGCGAGAGACAGCCTGAGAGGCAATTGGGGAAAGGCGATTGGAGGCTTTGTGCTGTCCATGCTAATGGCAGCCGTCCTTAGCCTGCTTAATTACTTGATCCCCATACTCGGTAATCTGATAGGCATCCTGGTCAGCGGGGCTATTTCACTTGGGCTGATCAGCTTCTTCCTGGGCATTGCCAGAAAGGAAAACCCGCCTGTATCGGAAGTCTTCAGCGGCTTCTCCCTCTTAATCAAAGCGTTCTGCCTGTACTTTATGGTTGGTTTATTCACCTTCCTATGGACGCTGCTATTCATCATTCCGGGCATTGTTGCCGCCCTGCGGTACTCCCAAGCCTATTTCATTCTGCGCGATAACCCGGACATCGGAGTCATGGATGCCATCCGCGAAAGCAAACAGCTGATGATCGGCAATAAATGGCGGTATTTTGTGCTTCAGCTCACTTTCATCGGATGGGCTATTCTGGCCGCCATTCCTTGCGGCCTCGGTTATCTGTGGCTATGTCCATACATTAGCGTTACGCAAGCTCACTTCTATGATGAAATAACAGGCAGAAACGCGCCCCCGGCCCCAGATTCTTTCTAAGGGAGTTTACGAAACAAGAAGGAGACAGCGGCATCCGCTGTCTCCTTCTTGTTTTAGCTAAAATCAGCCTGTTGAAAATGAAATACCCACGGACCCCGAAGAACGACAGCCGGCCGATTAATATGCAAAGTAAGCTGCTTGCTCCCGGGTTCAATCGTGCATTCCAAGAACACTACCTCACCTGTCTTTTCTCTTAGTTTAGCCCCTCCACTTTCCTCGGCACCAATCATGTAGAGCGAGGATGGCGCCTGCTCGTCATAATGGAAATCGGTATACACTCTAATACTCGTTTGAGACGTCTTTTCCACACGAGTAATCGTTACCGGATAACCTGAAATTTCAAATGTTTTGTTCAGGTTATCGGTTGTTTCCGTCGGCACTTTAACCGTAACTTCATCAGCATATTCAACGTTAATTTCAGGTATTGTGAGGGTATACTGTTCATCTTCCTTATTAATCAAAGGGAAATAAAATTCACTTTGAGGACTGCTCACACCTTGGACAGAGCTGATATCCAGCTTATTGCCTGCTTTATTTGCCACATGCAGCTTCAGACTTTCTTCATGCATATAGATACCGGCTAACCCGTAATCTACGATCCGATAATCATGCCTTGGCGATGTAACCAAGGATACTCTCGCCTTTCCATTTACTTGGTCTGTAACTGCCGTAATGGCAAGCCCGTTTATTACAGATGTCTGACCGAGATCAGCATAGCTGGCAAATGACCCCGCTTCCGTAAGATGAATGGGAACCTCCATTTTTTCCTCTTGATCAATCATTAACTTCACATCGCCTTGTACATCCAACTTCCCTTTATGCCAGAAGGAAGATGTCCAGATCGAACCGCCCCAGGAGGCCATTGAACTATCAATAACCGTTGATTCCCCTTTTGCATTTATGAGGGTAACGCTTTTAATTCTAGCCGTGTTCTCCCCGGTCATCGTAATATACGTCATCTCTGAATCGGACATAATGCCCGTAATAACGATGGAGCCATCTTCTCCAACCTTCAAGGTAATTGGCTTGCTCAGCACGTACCGCTCCTCCGAGGACTTCTCTTCCTTAACCATCCCTATGCCGGGTACAAACTGCAAGGCATTCTGAATGGCTGCCCATACTTTCGTATGATTAACTAAAGCCGTTGATAATAAAAGAACAACAGCCACTGCCGCTATAGAAATCCAGCCTCGCCTTAATCGTAATGTTCTCCTCTGCTCCTGAATTGCTTGCTCCACGCCTAAACGTGTTCTTTGACGAAGCTGTTCTGAAGGAATGGGAATGGTTTGTATCTGCTGCTTTACGTTATCGGAATTCAAATCCATAATCTCCATCCTCCTCAACTCGTTTTCTTAGCTTCTTTAATGCCCGATACAATAATGTCTTTCCGGTCCCAAGCGGAATATTCAGAATTTCGGCGACCTCCCGGATTGTCAGATCGTAATAAAACCGCAGGATAATGACACTTTTCTCCTCCGGCTCCAAGGCCTCAATAAGCTCTTTTAATGTAAAGGACAAGGAAAAGTCCTCTTGGTCCGTAATCGTAATGGATTCCAAATATTCCGGCTTCCATTGCACCTCTCTTTTTCGTTTGCGAAGCATATCAATGGAACAGCTTATAGCAATCTTTGTAAGCCAGGTCTTGAAATACGCAGGCTCTTTTAATTTCTTTAATGACTTGAAAGAGCGGTAAGCCGTCTCCTGAATAACATCTAATGCATCCTCTTCATTCCCTAGATGTACATAGGCTACCCGATATAAATCTTCCTCATAGTGCCGGAAAAGCTTCAAAAACGCGGACTCGTCACCACGCTGTGCCTTCCTTACCAGCTCAATAATGCCTCTCACCTACTTTGTTTTAACAGATACTCATCTATAGATTAGACGAATAAGTGCTTCAATTGGCTTTACGCACACATAATAAATAAAAAAGCATTCCTTCGGCACGCAGCTTCCGGCGTGTTAACGAAGGAATACTTTTTGAAATTAATGTGCCGGGCATCACGGACCAAATGAAAAGGTAAAGGTCATGACTACTACAAGCAGCAGGATCATAATTCCGTAAGCTGCCGTTCCAACAATTCCGCACACGAAGCCCGCAATCGCCATGCCGCGCCCTTGCTCCCCTGTCCGGTGTATTTCTTTCATTGCTTTCCTGGCAAAAACAATGGCGATAATGCCTAGAATAAACCCTAAATAAGGGACGACAACAGCTAGAATACCAAGCACCAAGGCAGCAATCGATTTGTCATTTGTCCTGTTCAATTACTCCACCACCATTTTCCATATAATTCTATTTTATAAGAAAACGCAGCAAAAAGACCAGTCCCTCCACGGGATCTGGTCCTATAACTCTACTATTCAGCCCACCATGGGCGCGGTTTCAACATGCGTGCCTTCTACTTCGTTGCCTTCCTTGCGCCAGTACTCGATGCCGCCAAGCATCTCTTTAACTTTGAAGCCAAGACCGGACAAGCGCGCTGCGCCTTTCGTGCCGCCATTGCAGGCAGGGCTCCAGCAATAGACGACGATCAACTGATCCTTCGAGAAGGCTGCCGTCGTTTCACCGGTAATTTCTCTTGAAGGCAGGTTAATGGCCCCGGGAATATGGCACTCGGCATAAACTTTGGGACTGCGCACGTCAATCAGCAGGAAGTCGTTCAAGCCGTGCTTCATATCGTAATGCACGTCTGCCACATCCGTCTCAACGGAGAGCTTGTTCATATAGTGGCGGTGCGTTGCTTCGGGTGAAGCAGCGGGAGTTTCAAGGACCAGCGAAAAAGGTTGTTTTGTCATAATCGTTGCCTCCAGTTATGGGATTCGCCAAGTGCTTGGCTTGTTGAATTTAATGTAACATATCCCCTATTAACGGAGTTATCGATGGTTTTCGATTGCATACTTCAAAGATTCTGATGATTGCTCCCGCCAAGCAAATCTACGAAGCCCAAAAATGCTTTGGACTGCCACTTCTTCTTGGAATAAATAAGCTGGGTGTAGAAGCTGCAATCCGGATGACGAAAAAGCAACGCGATCAATTGCTGCTTCTGAACTTCATCGGCTACCGTAATACGCGGCAATAAGGCTACGCCCAAACCGTATACGACGCATTGCTTAATCGCCTCCAGGTTGCCGAATTCATAGGAGGGCTTACTGTCGACCGCGCTGTTGCGCAGCGCTTTGAGCAGCATCGCCCTATACGTGCAGCCGTCCTCGGTCAGGATAAGGGGCTCGCCCGCCAGATCCTCTGCCCGGACCTCGCTTAGCTTCGAGAAACGATGCTCCGGACTCGCAATAATAACAAGCTGCTCTTCCCTCAGCATTTGCGTATGGAGCTCCGGGTCGGAGAATGGGGGATCCAGTATAATTCCCACATCCAGCGTTCCTTCTTTGACCGCTTCTATAATAAGGGGCTCATTCCCCGGCTGAAGCATGATGCTGATATCCGGGTACTGCTGGCGGTACGTCTGCAGGTACGGAGGCAAATAATAGGCAGCCAGCGTCTCGATCGTCCCGATAGACAGCGTGCCCTTCGACTGCTTGAGTACGACTTCCTTCGATTCTTCATGCAGCCGGAGCACCTCCTTGGCATAAGGAAGCAGCGCCTCGCCGGCTATCGTCAGCCTCATGCTCCTGCCGAACCGCTCAACGAGCACGGCTCCGTATGACTCTTCCAGCCGCTGGATTTGCGTCGTAATGCTGGACTGGGCATAGCCCAAAAGCTCGGCGGCACGGGTAAAGCTCCCGTGCTTTGCCACTTCGCAGAAGGTTTTCAAGTAGGTCAGTTCCATGGCAGCCATCTCCTCTTCCTAAGCATGCTCGCTTCGTTTGCGGTATTGATTCGGGGGCAGCCCCGTTGTTTTCTTAAATGCCGTACTGAAATAATGCTGAGACTCGTAACCCGTCTTCTCTGCGATCTCGTGTATAGCCAGCTCCGTTTCATTCAGCAGCCGAATTGCCTCTTTCATCCGGGCAGTCGTCAGCATGCTGATAAAGGAAGCACCCATCTCCTGCTTGAAGATCCGGCTTAAGTAAACCGACGACACGTTAAGCTCGCCCGCAATTCCCTCAAGCGATAAGCTGCGATCTTCATACCGGTCCGCAATAATCTCTTTCGTCCGGCGGACGAACGGACTAAGCCGGGTCTCGCGGTTGACGTTCGCCCGCGCCTCCGTATAGAGGGATGGCACAGTCCCGGAAGAGCCGTGCTGGTAGCTGGCCACAATCTCGATCTTCAAATAGCCGGCTACATCCGCTTCAATCCGTCTAAACAACTCATCCTGCGGTTTGCCCCAGATGAGCACGACAATTAACCCTACTTTATCCCGGAAATGGACGGATGTAAACGGCGCGAGATGCTCTTCCATAATATTCTCGATGGCAAACAACAGAAGCTGACGGTCCTTTTCGGAAAAGAACGCTTTGCCCTTGGACTGCTCCGGCCAACGGATGACACCCACATAATCCGGCTCCTCGCCCGGCATCCGGAGGAACGAAAGCTGCTCCTTAATCTCCGCTTCTCCCAGCTCTCCCTTGATCCATTCCAGGCAGAACCTTTCCCTCAGAAGCGTAAAGTTCTTATCGATCTGCTTGGAAGCCATCTGCAGAAGCTCCTCATTAACCGTTGTCTCCTCCAGCTTCTGAACCACCCGTGCCAGCACTTCTCCCAGCATTTCCGGGTTAACCGGCTTAAGGATATAGTCGTCGACCTCCAGCTTGATTGCTTCGTAAGCATAGTTAAATTCATCATGACCGGTAATAATGACGATCTTGCATTTGGGAAGCTGCTCACGGAGATGACTGATTAAGGTGAGGCCGTTCATAATGGGCATGCTCAAATCAACAAGCAATATTTGCGCCTGCTTCTCGATGGCAAGCTCCAGCGCCTCTTCGCCGTCCTCCGCTTCGCCAACGACCTCCAGCTGAAGCTCCTCCCATGGTATAGAGCTGCGGATACCCTCCCGGATAATTGACTCGTCATCCGCGATTAACACCTTCCATTTGCGTGTCATGCGTACTCTGCCCCTTCCGATGAATAATAGGATGCTTAATGATTACCGTTGTTCCGGTCTTCTCTTTGCTTGCAATCGTTATGCCGTACGCCTCGCCAAAGCTTAACCGGATCCGTTCCTGTACGTTCCTCAGTCCGTAGCTGGCCGTCTGACCCTGCGGGCGATCCGCCGCAGCCGCGGCTTCGGCACGCTGTGCGGCGCCAGCATCGCTAACCGAAGGCACCGCTTGAAGCACCGCGCGCAGCGCTTCCAGCCTGGCCTCCGTCATGCCTGCTCCGTCGTCTTCAATAACGAGCTCCAGCAAATCCTCGCTTATCATTGCGCGGATGGTAATCATCCCCGGCCCGCGGCGCTCCTTAATCCCGTGGTAGATGGCGTTCTCCACCAGCGGCTGGAGTATCAGCTTAAGCACATAGAGATCGTCGCCGCTCCCGGCCGCATCAATGGTATAGTTCAGCTTATCTTTGTACCGGGTCTGCTGGATTTTTAAATAACTGCGGATATGCTCGATCTCATCGGTCAGCGGAATCATTTCCTGCCCTTTGCTTAACCCGATCCGGAACAGCTTGGATAGAGCCTCGACCATCTCCGTTGCTTCCTTCGCGCCGTCCTTGCGGGCAAGCCATTGAATGGTATCAAGCGTGTTGTACAGAAAATGCGGCTGAATATGGGCCTGCAGGCTGCGCAGCTCCGCCTCCCGCTTCAGACGCTGCTCCGCCAAAACCTGCGAGATAAGACGGGTCATCTGCGACAGCATCTTGTTAAAGCTGCGTCCGAGCAGGCCAATCTCATCCTCCCGCTCCTCCGGAATGCGGATGCTCATATTGCCCTCCTCCACCTTGCGCATGAAGGAGGCCAGCTGAGAAATCGGCCGCGAGATCGAATGAGACAAGTAATAAGACGCCGCAATGCCAAGCATGCAGACGATAAATACGAAGGTAACGAGGTATAAATTAATGTCCTTAATCTCCTGAACGCTGTCCTGTACGGCAAAGACCCCTACGGTTGTCCAGTTCGTGAAGGACGATTTCTGATAAATAAATTGCAGCTTCTGGCTCCCCACGGTTTGGGCGAACATGCCGGATGGCTGCTGGCCCAGCAGCGACATGTCCAGGCTTCCGATCTTGGAGTTTCTTGGCGCATAGATGCTCTCGCCTTGATCATTGATCACCATCAGGTAGCCCGATTTGCCAAGCCTCACATCCCGAACCGTCTCGGCAATCACTCTCAGCTTAAGATCAATAAGGACAACCCCCAGCGTCATCTGCGTATCCGGATCCTGAATGGCTCGGACTACGGAGACCACCTCATTGTCCTTGTAATTGGAATGAGTGGTCACATTCCGGTTCGCGGGATGACCGATGATTTTGAAGATCCCTTTGGCACTCACCGCTTCCTGGTACCAGTTCTCCTCCGTCAGGCTTTCGCTTGTCCGGGCGTACATCTCGTTGCTGAAGTAATCCCCGTTGGGACGTACCACGATAATGCCCGCAACCTCCGAATAGAGCGAAGTAAAGCCCTGCAGAAATTTGGACAAACGGTACTCCTCATGGTCATCATCAATGGCCGTTTTCCCTTCGCTCAAGAAGGCCTGAATCTCAGGGTTCATCGATATGAAATAGGAGATATTCTGAATATTGCCCGCGTAATAATCCAGGGACTTGTTGACGTTGTCAATCAGCTGCATCGTATGCCCGTTGACCTGCTTTTCCACAATGCCGTTAACGATCCATCCCATTAAGAGTCCTATCACAAGGGAAGGCAAAATGCTGATCAGCAGAAAGTGCAAAATGAGCTTATACCGGATCGACCAGTTATTCAGCTGGAAGCTTTTCTGTAGCTGTTTGAATACCATCGTTAGCGCTCCCCTTTTCCGTTACTTGGCATAGAACTGGTCCACATCGGCGGGAGTCACCACGGTAATGCCCGTATCTATATTCGTCGGCAGCGGCGGAATGCTAGAGTCCCCGTTATCCGACATCGGATTAACCATATGATTGCGGAGATGGAACAGCTGCATCAGCGACCAGTAGCCCATATTCCATGTCCCTTGCGCTAAGGTCGCCGAGATAGTGCCGCTCTTGACCATATCCAGCGTTCCTTTATCCGTGTCGAAGCTGATAATCCGAACCTGATCGAT
Organism: Paenibacillus glycanilyticus; assembly: GCF_023715145.1. Lineage (GTDB taxonomy): Bacteria > Bacillota > Bacilli > Paenibacillales > Paenibacillaceae > Pristimantibacillus > Pristimantibacillus glycanilyticus_A. The sequence continues at coordinate 156,242 of NZ_JAMBNP010000007.1, forward strand.
CTTGCCCAATCGAAGGATCGCATTCCCGGCTCCCACGCCGCCGTTCGCCTCCGTCACGAATATCCCGCTCAAGTCCGGGAACCTGTCCAGCAAATCCCGTACCTTCTGCTCGGATATCATCTGATCGCCTTTCCCGTCGGCAATGCCAACAAGCTGAAGGTTAGGGAACTCCTTCTCGAGCGTCTCCTCAAAGCCTCTTGTCCGTTCCTGATGGTTCAGCTGCTTGGGCAGCGTAACAACCCCTACCTTGCCGCTTCCTCCCGTCAGTTCGGCCATCTTGCGGGCCGCCGTTACGCCGGCGTTATAGTTATTGGTGCCAATGTAGGAATAGGCTTTGCTGCCCGGAGCGTCCGCGTCGAACATAACAACGGGAATACCCGCTTCCACCGCTTTATTAATGGCCGAGTTCAATGCTTCGGAATCGATTGCGCTTACCGCTATCCCCGCGGGGCTGCGCGCGATGACCTGCTCCAGCACCATCACTTCCTCCTGCACGTCGTATTGCGTGGAGCCTCGGTATTCGACGGATACCCCAAGCGCCTCCGCCGCGTCCTCAAAGCCCTTCAGTCCATTTTTCCAATAATCGATTCCTGCCAGAAAATTCACCATTACATATTTCTCGTCCAGCGTACCGTGCAGCCCCTCCGGCTCGTTCAGCAGGCTACTGTTGTCCTCCTTGACAAATACCATATATAAATAGGCCATAAGCGTGCCGATCAGCACGATATATACGAGCAAAAGCTTTTTCAACCCGAATCCCCCCATACCTCGTCTAAAACGCAAAAAACCGCTTTCATTAACATAGCAGTTAAGCGCGTCCAGACACAAGATGTGTTTGGACGCGCCGAAGTACTGCCTTGTTATTAAGCTGATTTGTTTTTGTTATAGAGGTCAAAAGCCACGGCCAGCAGCAGCACCAAGCCCTTGATGCCCTGCTGATAATCGATTCCGAGACCAATGAGCGACATGCCGTTGTTCATGACGCCCATGACAAGACCGCCAACCATTGCCCCGATTACGGTACCCACCCCGCCGGTAGCCGATGCTCCGCCGATAAAGACGGCCGCAATGGCATCGAGCTCAAAGTTCACGCCGGCCTTCGGAGTTGCCGCGTTCAGCCTTGCCGCAAAGACAAGACCCGCAAGGGCGGCAAGCACACCCATATTGACGAATACCCAGAAGGTCATTTTTTTCGTCTTCACGCCGGACAGTCTTGCCGCCTTCTCATTTCCGCCAAGCGCGTAAATATGACGACCCATGACCGTCTTGCGCATGACGAAGGTGTACAAGGCAACCAGAATGAACAGCATGATCAGGATGTTCGGCAGACCTTTATACGAAGCAAGCACGTACGTGAACAAGTTCGTAATAATGACCACAGCCGCCAGCTTGATGAGGAAGAAGGGAATCGGCAGCAATTCCAGATTGTAGCGCTTCTGCACGAGGCGGCCGCGCCATTCCATAAAGATATACAAGACCGATAGAACGATTCCTATCAACACCGTAAGAAGATGAATATCGTTGTTGCCCGGCAAATCGGGCAGAAACCCGGTACTCATCGACCGGAAGCTCTCCGGGAACGGAGCAACGGATTTGCCGTCCAGCACCAGCATCGTTAACCCGCGGAAAAGCAGCATCCCCGCCAGCGTGACGATAAAGGAAGGAATTCGCACATAGGCAACCCAGAAGCCCTGCCAGGCGCCAACAATAGCGCCAAATACAAGCGACAATACCATGGCAACGGGGAAGGACATTCCATGCTTGACCATCATAATGGCAGATACGGCACCCACAAAGGCGGCGATCGACCCTACCGACAGATCGATATGTCCTGTAATAATAACAAGCAGCATGCCAATGGCCAGAATAAGAATATAGCTGTTCTGCAAAATAAGGTTCGTAATATTAAGCGGCTTTAATAGATTGCCGTCCGACAGAAACTGAAAGAGCAGCATGATTAAGATTAAGGCTATGAACATGCCATACTGCCGGATATTGCTGCGTATTAATTTCAGCGCGGTTTCCATGCTGTCCTACCTCCTGCTTTTCGTCATATACTTCATGAGCGTTTCCTGGTTAGCCTCCGCCCTTGGCACTTCTCCCGTGAAACGTCCTTCGCTCATCACATAAATCCGGTCGCACATGCCAAGCAGCTCCGGCAGCTCCGAGGAGATCATCAGAATGCCTTTCCCTTGCGCGGCCAGCTGATTAATAATAGTATAAATCTCGTATTTGGCCCCAACGTCAATGCCGCGTGTCGGTTCATCGAGGATAAGGAGATCCGGTCCGGTAAAAATCCACTTGCTCAGCACGACCTTCTGCTGATTTCCTCCGCTCAGGTTGCCGGTTTTCTGATGGATGCTTGGCGTCTTAATGTTCAGCTTCTTGCGGAAGCCTTCCGCCTCGGTTATCTCTTTGTAGTCATCCACCACGAACCATTTGGAAATCGCCCGTAGATTGGCAAGCGTTGTATTCCGTTTGATATCATCCATCAGGATCAGCCCGTATTCCTTGCGGTCCTCGGTCACATAAGCGATGCCCTCGTCAATCGCTTTGCTGATGTCTTGCAGCCTGGTTTCGCGGCCGTCCTTGAACAGCTGTCCGCTGATTTTCTTCCCGAAGGACTGACCGAAGATACTCATCGCAAGCTCGGTGCGGCCTGCGCCCATCAGTCCCGCAATGCCCACGACTTCTCCCCGGTTAATATGGAAGCTGACATCGTCAATGACCTTCCGTTCCGATTGCAGCGGATGATAGACGTTCCAATGCTTAACCTCGAATAAAATGTCCCCGATATTCGGCTCCCGCTCCGGGTAACGATGGGTCAGATCGCGGCCTACCATCCCTTTGATAATCCGGTCCTCGGTAATCGCATCCTCCCGGACCTGCAGCGTCTCGATCGTCTGGCCGTCCCGCAGAATCGTAATCGAGTCGGCAACCTTCATAATCTCGTTAAGCTTGTGCGAAATAATAATGGAGGTAAGTCCCTGCTCCTTGAAGGCCAGCATCAAATTAAGCAAATTCTCGCTGTCCTCTTCGTTAAGCGCCGCTGTTGGTTCATCCAGAATAAGCAGCTTTACTTCCTTCGATAACGCTTTGGCAATCTCAACGAGCTGCTGCTTGCCTACCCCCATCGTGCCCGCAAGGGTATTCGGAGACTCGGATAGGCCTACCGTCTTGAGCAGCTCCCGCGTCTTCACAACCGTCTCGTTCCAGTTGATAATGCCCCGGCTTGCTTGCTCATTCCCGAGAAAAATATTCTCGGCCACGGATAGCTGCGGAATAAGCGCCAGCTCCTGGTGAATAATGACGATGCCGAGCTGCTCGCTGCTGCCGATATCTTTAAATTCGCAGGCTTTGCCCTTGAATAAAATGTCGCCTTCATATGAACCATGCGGATAAACGCCGGAGAGCACCTTCATCAGCGTTGATTTGCCCGCGCCGTTCTCTCCCATAAGCGCATGAATTTCGCCTTCTTTGACCTTCAAATTGACATTCTCCAGCGCCTTAACGCCCGGAAAGGTTTTGGTGATTCCCCGCATTTCGAGCAGGATATCCGTCAAAGCTATCACCACGCCTTCAATTGATAATGGAAAATGATTTAGCGACGAAGCCGTCGCTAAATCATTTGGCAATCGCAAATTCTAGAGCTTGCTTATTTCAGTTCGTCTTCGCTGTAGTAACCCGAATCAACCAATGTTTGCTTGTAATTCGCACTGTCTACGGATACCGGCTCCAGCAGGAAGGAAGGGACCACCTTCACGCCGTTGTCGTACGTTTTTGTATCGTTCACTTCAGCTTCCTTGCCTTCAATAACAGCCTGGGCCATGCCTACCGCAACCTTCGCAAGCTCGCGGGTATCTTTAAAGATCGTGGAGGTCTGCTCGCCTGCAATGATCGATTTCACCGACGCCAGCTCGGCGTCTTGCCCCGTAATGATTGGCATTGGCTTATCGGCCGTGCCGTAGCCTACGCCTTTAAGGGAAGAGATAATGCCGATGCTGATACCGTCGTACGGGGACAATACCGCGCTTACTGTATCGCTCGCATAGTTCGCGCTCAACAGATTATCCATGCGGGATTGCGCGGTTGCGCCATCCCAGCGGAGCGTTGCAACCTGCTCCATCTTCGTCTGGCCGCTCTTCACAACCAGCTTGCCGTTATCGATGTAAGGCTGGAGAACCGACATGGCGCCGTCAAAGAAGAAGTAAGCATTGTTATCGTCCGGGGAACCGGCGAACAGTTCGATGTTGAACGGCCCTTTGCCTTCCTTCAGACCAAGCTTCTCTTCGAGGTAGGAGGCTTGCAGCACGCCTACTTTGAAGTTATCGAAGGTAGCGTAGTAGCTGACATGCTCGGTATTTTTAATCAAACGGTCATACGCGATCACGCTAATGTTCTCGTCTGCCGCTTTTTGCAGAACGTCTGTCAGGGACTCGCCGTCGATTGCCGCAATGACAAGAACCTTAACGCCTTTCGTAATCATGTTCTCGATTTGGGAAACCTGGTTCTCAATAACGTCCTCCGCATATTGCAGATCTACCGTGTAGCCCAGTGTTTCGAATTCCTTCTTCATGTTGGCGCCGTCGCCAACCCAGCGTTCGGAGGACTTCGTTGGCATCGAGATTCCGATTTTGCCCTTCTCCGTGCTTCCCGCATTTGTGCTTTCCGCGCTGTTTGCGCCTGACGTGTTGTTAGCCGCCTTGTCATTGCCGCCGTTATTGCCGCCGCTGCTGCTATTCGCCCCGCAAGCCGCAAGCACAACGATTACTGCGGTTAACATCAGAACCGATAACATCTTTTTCATTTCTGTCTATCCCCTCTCGTTTGTTGAGATGAATATGTTGATAGACAAATCATACAAGGGGCGAAGCTTCAAATCTTTGCACTTCGTCTACTCGTTTTTATAAAAAAACAAACAAAAAGGCTTAAGCAAGTGAATAATCAACCTGCTTAAGCCCAAATGATTTTCTTGACTCCGCCAGTACCTCGTATGGCAAACTAGAAGTAGTTAGTCCCTACCATAGTCCTCAACTCAATAGGAGATCACCTAACATGTTCCTGAAAAAGCAGCTTGTCCGGAAGCTTGGCAAAACCTACACCCTATTACCACCGTATTGTCACCTCTTATGTCGACGAGCAGGGTCGCCGGAAGCATCGGACCGAGAAATATTTAGGCGCATTAAGCGAGGAGGAAGCTGACCGGATCCGCCGGGAGCTGCGGATTCGCAATAGCCCGGTTCTTCCTGCGCCCCGTGAGAGCTTTGCCGGCGAAACTTACCTGTTCCAATCCGTGCACAGACTCGCCTACGCTCCGGGCTCTCCGGCTTCCCTGGAGAAGGTTCTTTCCCTGAAGCCGGATCTTATTCTCATTAACGATACCCTTTCCGAGAACTATGACGGCCTGTCCAAAATCGCGCCAACCCTCTTTATTCCGTAGCATGACGGGAATGTCATGCTCCCTGCGGTTTCTTCATGGTTGCCTCAATACCGTCGCGACCGCGGCGTACAACAGGCGATCAATCTGCTCTCGGCTCGCTTCGCTTGGATGACTTAAATAATAGCTGCATAAACCGTTCATCATCGATAGAATGCCGGCCGCAGCCATAGGCCCGTCTTTAGGAGGCATTCCAGCTGCGACGAGAATATCTGCAATAAATTGAATATACGCGCTCCGTTCTTTCCGTACGGCCAGCAGCGCGTCTTCCTCGATTCCGTTCGATATTTCGTTAAAGAATATATGGGCTAGCTCGCTGTACTCCAAATACAGATCCACGTTTAACCGAATAACCGTCTCAATCTGCTCCTCTAGCGAACGATCCCGGTCAATCTCCGATCTGATCGTTTCCGTGATCATGTGCAGCCCTTCCGTAATGAGCGCTTGGAACATCTGTGCCTTCCCCGGGAAATGATAGTAGAGCGTTCCCTTGGCAACGCCCGCCTCCAGCGCAATCTCATCCATGCTGGTCCGGTGATAACCGCTGCGCGAAAACATTCGGGCGGCGGCTTCTATTATCTTGTTTCTGCTCAATATCCGTCACCTCCATAATCAAAAGAAGCCAATACCCTCGTTCAAACCTTTATTCTCATTTGTTTAATGCCAAACATCATATCGCTATCCAGCCTCTCGAACGGCTCGTCATCGAGACGACGCAAACTTTCCAAACGATCGACTATGACGTTTAGCGCTACTTTTGCTTCAAGCCGCGCCAGCATAGCCCCCAAGCAGAAATGAATGCCTTGACCAAAAGCCAAATGCGGGTTCGGGCTGCGTTTGACGTTGAATCGCTCCGGATCAGCAAACACTCTTTCATCGTGGTTTGCAGCTCCGATATAAGTATAAACTCTTTGTCCCGCTTGCATCCAATGCCCATTCCAAAACATATCCGCCTTCACCCTGCGCTCAATGACCTGCACGGGAGAACAGAAGCGGAGGGTTTCCTCGATCGTTCCCGGGATCAACTCCCGATCCCGGCGAAGATCCGCGTAGGTCTCCGGGCTGCTCTCGAGGCACATCATCATCGACGAAATGAGATTGGTCGTCGTTTCGTTCCCGGCGACGAGCAGCAGGATGCACATTCCGATCACTTCCAACTCGCTAAGCCCATTATCATCGTTCATGCAAGACTGCACGAGCGCCGTAACCAAATCGTTCTTCGGCTGCTTGCGGCGTTCTTCGATTTGGATGCGGAAATAAGCCGTCATTTCTTTCTGGCATTGCAAGTATCGCGAGTAGTCGTTTCCGACGAGATCATCGGACCAGCCCTTGAACAGTTCCCGGTCTTCCGAAGGTACGCCTAACAGCTCCGCGATAACGATCACCGGCAGCGGACTGGCAAATTCGCCAACCACTTCGAGGCCGCCCGAGGATGCGGCACGGTCCAGCAATTCCTCTGCGATATTCCGGATTTGGGATTCCATGGCCTTCACGACCTTAGCGGAAAATGCTTTCGCGATAAGCGATCTCATCTGCTTGTGTTTGGGGGGATCTCGCCGCAGGATGCTGCCCTCTATCGGTTCGTCCTCGGTAGGATTTGCTTGCATCTGAGAGGAAAAATGCTCGTAATCGGCAAGGATCCGTTTGACGCCGCTATGCGAATAGACCGACCATGATCCGCTAGCCAAGTCGTACACGGCCTCTCCCGCCGCTCGTTGTTGTCGGTACCGCTCTAGAGGAAGCAATTCGTTTTGGCTCGCCCAACCCATCATATAAACAACCTCCCATTTGTACTGACTAGTCAGTATTATTATGGGGGATAAATAATAACGCTGTCAATGCTTCGCCGGATAAGCAAATTCTATCTTATAATCGTCCCGATAAATCAATAGGATTGGCTTCTGCCGGCAGAAGTAGAGTATAGTAGGATTTGTTAATATTCTATTCTAGGAGGCTACAGCCATGTCACAGGAGATTTGGATTAACCTGCCGGTTAGGGATGTTCTGCGGTCAACTGCCTTTTTCAATCAAATCGGATTTGAAGCTTCTAGCGTAGGTAACGAGAGAGCCAAGCTTACGATCGGACAGACGACGATATTGCTGTTCCCGAACGCTGTGCTTGAGAAATTTGCCGGGGCAAAAATAGCGGATACCTCCCAAAGCGCGGAGGTCTTGTTCTCCCTTGGCGCTAACAGCAGGGAAGAAATTGACGAACTTATTCAAAAGGTAGAGTTTGCCGGCGGCACGATCTTTGGCAAGCCAAGCGAGGTTGACGGCTGGATGTACGGCGCGGGCTTTGCCGATCTGGACGGCCACCGCTGGAACCTGTTGTATATGGACGAGAGCAAAATGCCAAAGGGCTAATAGAAACGCCGGTAACCTGTTAAGGTCACCGGCGTTTTTTATAACCCGTACAATCTTCTGTACGCCGTAGGCGTCATCCCCTCATGCTCCATAAACCGTTTGTTGAAGTAGCTGACGCTTGGGTAACCGGCTTCCTCCGCGATCTGCCCGATGTTATCGTCCTTCCTCTCGAGCAGCCACTGCTTTGCCGCCTGCAGGCGACAGCGGGTAATGAAGTCCATTGGCGTCATGCGCGTCGCGCTCCGGAACAGCTTGCAGAAGTAATAAGGCGTCACTCCTACCCGATCGGCCCATTCCTCCAGGATAAAGGGCTTCACCGCCTCCTGCTGCATAAGCGGAAGCAGCTCCATAATCCGTTCGCTCGAAGTCCCCGTTTTATTCCCTTGCAGCGCCACCGCCTGCTCAACAAAGATCGTCAGCAGCATATAGGTCAGCATCGACAGATGCGCTGGCCGCAGCATCCGGTGCGTCTCCGCTTCGCTCAGCAGCTCCTCGTGCGCCTTCTCCCAGATTTGGGGCTGGCGAAGCTTCCACAATGGGCTTTTATGAAAGCCCTGCTCAATCAGATAATCCCGTAGCCCCGTCCCGCCGTAAAAATGAAACCACCGCACGTCCCAGGGCTCATCCTGGCTGCTGTAATATCGCTGCTTCTGCAAGGGGAAATACAGGATGGCTTCTCCTGCCCGAAGCTCGTGGACCACCCCGTCGATCTCGGCATAGCCTTTGCCCGATACGCAGTAGTGGATATTAAAATTGTTAAGGGCCCCGGCTTCCCTTGTTGTGCTGTGATCCGGGTCATGGCGGTAATTGCCGACCGATTCGGGCATGCAGAAGTAGGGCATATTCGGAAGCGTAAGCAGCAGGCTTTGGCGTTTCATACCTTGCACCTCATATGACAATATTGTTTTAATGGTATACAAAATAATATCATTTTAATTTTAATTATCTTCTCCTATAATCGCAATATAGTCATAAATTATTTAGACGAAGCGAGGGTGAAGCATGAGCAAAAAGTTAAAATGGGGCATCCTGGGATGCGCCGGAATTGCAAAACGTGCGGTTATTCCAGGTCTTCATTTATCCGAGTTGAATGAAGCGGCCGCGATCGCGAGCCGTGACGGAGACAAAGCCAAACATACGGCGGAAGAGCTTAACATTCCAACGGCCTATGACAGCTACGAGGCCCTCTTGGAAGACAGCTCGATTGACGTTATCTATATCCCGCTGCCGAACCATCTCCACAAGGAGTGGGCGATTCGCGCAGCCGAAGCCGGGAAGCATATCCTGTGCGAGAAGCCTCTCGCCTTAAACGCGCGCGAGGCGGCAGAGATGGCCGAAGCGGCTGACAAAGCCGGCGTCCTTCTCTCCGAAGCCTTCATGTACCGCTATCATCCGCGCTACCAGCAGATTAAAGATCTAATCGCATCCGGCGCTATCGGCGAGATTCGCGGGATACGCAGCGCGTTTACTTTTAACAACCCGAATGATGCCAAAAACGTCCGCTTCCGCAAGGAATGGGGCGGCGGCTCGATCTACGACGTAGGCTGCTACCCGCTTAACGCTGCGCGGCTCCTGCTTGGCAAAGAGCCTCAAGCCGTTACGGTTAACGCCCTCTTCTCTCCTCAGCATGACGATGTGGATATGATGGCTTCCGGACTTGTCGAGTTCGAGGGTGATGTATCGCTTACGTTTGACTGCGGCATGTGGGCAGCCTTCCGCAACCCGCTGGAGGTTCTTGGTACGGACGGCATTATCGAGGTTCCTTCCGCCTTTGTTACTCCAGACGCGGCAAGCAGCCATATCTACCTGAATGCGGGCGGCGAGCGCCGCCAGATAGAAATGCCGTATGTGAACTCGTATACCGAGCAAGCGGATTCTTTGTACCGTTCCATTACAACCGGAACGCCGCTGACCTTCCCAACGTCGGATGCGATCAGCAATATGAAAGTCATTGATGCGTGCTTGCTGTCTGCCCGTGAACGGACAAGAGTAACGTTATAATCCAAGGAGGCTGATTCATATGGAATTCTTGAAGGTACAAGGATTGGACAAACCGGTATCCCGCTTAATGAAAGGCACCGACTATTTCTACAACGACTCTTATGAGAAAGCCGCTGCCAACCTGGATGCTTACTTCGCTATCGGCGGCAACTGCATGGATTCCGCCCATATTTATTGCGGCGGGCAAAGCGAAGTCGTAATGGGACGATATTTGAAGGAACGCGGCAACCGCGATCAGTGGGTCATTCTGACCAAAGGCGCCCATCATGACCAGAACGGTCCGCGCGTCAGCCGCGAAGCGATCCGCAGCGACCTGATGACAAGTCTTGAGCGTCTGCAAATCGATACGATCGATATGTACGGCCTTCACCGCGATGATCCAAACGTACCTGCCGGCGAAGTTATCGAGATTCTAAATGAGCACATTAAGTCCGGCGCCGTGCAAACGATCGGTGTATCCAACTGGACTTGGCAGCGCATTCAAGAAGCTAATGATTATGCGGCGGAGAAAGGTCTCGTTGGCTTCTCGTTCAGCAGCCCCAACCTGAGCCTTGCCAAAGCAAACGAGCCGTTCTGGGCGGGCTGCGTGTCCGCTGATGCGGAGACTATCGCTTGGCATGAAGCGAACCAAATGCCGCTCTTCTCCTGGTCTTCCCAAGCACGCGGCTTCTTCACAGGCCGTTTCACTCCGGAGGATCGCAGCAATGCCGATCTGGTCCGTGTCTTCTACAGCGACGACAACTGGGAGCGTTATGAGCGCGCGAAGCAGCTTGCCGAGCAAAAGAATGTCACGCAGATTCAGATCGCGCTGGCCTACGTGCTTAACCAAGCCTTCCCGACCTGCGCCCTTATCGGCGCTCAATCTCTCGAGGAGCTCCGCTCCTGCGACGAAGGCTCGCGTATCAAGCTGACCCGCGAAGAAATGGACTGGCTGGATCTGAGCTCGGACAAGAAGTAAGCGGGGTATACAAAAGACGATGCAGGAGTCTCCTGCATCGTCTTTTTTGCGTTGCTTAATTAATAATGACCAAGCTCTTCTGCTCTCCGCCCTCTATGGTCAACATATATTGCCCCGGTGCTAATCCGCTTGTAGAAAAGGTTTGAATACCGTCAACTTGGCTTTCATTAAACTCTCCAACCCTGGCTCTGCCCTCTGCTACTGCAGTATCCTTGTTGTTGTAATCCCGATACGATACCAAATAAACTTTACATGGTTTATTCACTCGGAATGTAACATCATCTCCGACATGAATAACTTCAGGACTACTCATTGTTAAGGCAGGACCTGCCGCAAAGCTTGGACTAATAAATTCATGGTCCAGAACCTTACCATCTAAATTGGCAAGACTATTGGCTGCAATTTTAATTTTATTATTAGCTCCGGCATAAGGCTGCTCAAAAAGGATGTGAACAAAGTTACCAGATACGGTCACTGTATCGTTTGTACTCAGAGGCTGGTAGGTTTCTCCTCCATCTCTCGATATGGTAATAGCTTCCTTTAACTCAATCCCGTTCCCATAATGGTTAACAACTTCCTTATCGAAATTAAGGAATATCGAATTGTTATAATCTAATTTGATAGAATCAAATATTAGTGGTACATCCTGCCCATATAACTCAATTGCGATTGGCGCAGAGAGATTCCCTGATTCATCCACCGCAACGAGTTTCCAGTCTCCTGCTGATAAACCTTCCGTTTTAATAGCAGAACTAAAGCCATATTGAATGGTTGACCCACTGCCGCCGCCGCTCATAACTAAATCATGCAAGGTTCGTCCGTTCCATTCTGTACTCGCAGGAACGAGGTATACATCTGCATTCTCACTGACAGCAACATCTATATCTTCACCAATTCTTGCGTAAGAGGCCGAATTGAATTTAGTAATGACCGGAGGTGTAGAATCACCGGTATTAAGTGTTGGGTCAATCGTATGCTTAATGGTGTAACCCTCAATCAGATGATCGGCATCCGGTATAATCGTTGTTTCATAATATCCGATAGGATTACGGTCACCATCCAAGAAAATAACTTGCAGATAGCCATCCGTGGCAACCCCAGGTTCCAACCAATAATTCGTAATGGTTTTGCTCTTATTCGAGATTGAAGTCAGGTTAAAGAATGTAGGAACAAAATCTCCCCGATTAAAAGCCTGCAATGGAGCGGTTGGCCCCTGGTAAATCGGATACGAATTAGAAAGGAAGGCCTGATAGTACTTGGCATCTTTTAGCGGGCTCCCCGCCCATTGTGCCGGATCTAGCTTTACATTTACCGCTGCGGGAATCTCATAGTCAAGATTCATGAGTTCCTGTTTCGTAAGCTGTCGAACATCAATACCTGCACTGCTATTAATACGATCCATTTCGGTTAGTTCATAGTTATAATTCCCTTGATCTACGATCTTTCCGTCACGCGTAACCGTAATATAAAACTGTCCATACTGCTGGAACTCATAGGCCCAGTTGGTTAAGGAAGTATCATAGTATCCGTCAAATATAACTGTAGTTGTATTTAGCGGGGTTGTATCGGCAGATGAAGCGTATAAATTAACAACATCTCCGCGCTGCAAGATGCGATTTGAAAGTAGCGAGTAGGTCCGATGGCTCGCACCACCTGACTCTAGGCTGTATTTAGACTCTAAAAGAAACGTTTCCTGGAGGGTTCTCTTGTATTGAATATGAATCACGTAGCTCTTTTGCGATTTACCGTCACCGCTAGTTGTATTGACTGTAATATGAACGTCTTCCAACGGCGTTACATTTACATTAAATGTTCCTTTACTGCTTAATGTTTGACTGGTCTCGCCTTCTTGATCGATATAATCGACCGTATACTTAACCGTCTCGGCATTGGATTCTGGAACAACCGTTACGGGAATCGCAGCAGCTTCCATAGCACGATCGGTAGTAACGGTATACTCGTAAGCTTCCTTATTAAACCCAGGGCTAATTACCCCGGATTCATCTCTAGCAACTAAGCTTAGATTTCCCCCAACACTTACCGAATTAAGATAAGCTGTCTTTTGGTCTCCAGATGGAGTGCCTGGATTGTCTCCGCCACCGCCTCCTGGGATCGAGCCTCCAGAATCACCGCCGCCTCCAACAATTACTTCATCCGTTCCCTGTCCGGCACCATCGACCTTTTCAGGCTTGGTCTCGAACTTCGAGCCTTTAGCCAACTCATTAATCGTTGCTTTTTGGATCTTACCCGCTCCAACAAAATTAGCTACGGCGTTCAGTACGAGCACTTCAACCGAAGCCCCACTGCTGATATTAATTTTATTTCCTGAAGCATCTTTGCCTACTTCCAAATGCTTAATAGACCCGCTTGGAAGATTAACTTGAACTGTAGCTGCTAGGATGCGCACATCCTCGAATTTCCCAGCTAGATCAACAGTTGAATTGCTTGGCAAGATATTACTGAGCTCCACTGCGTTAATAACGCCGGTAGTCAGTTCCGATGCTTCAATTTTTACAGGTGTATTAACAACAATGGTTTGTACAGTCGTCGTTCCGCTTGCCACTATACGCACTTTGCCGGTTGCCTTGTCTACTATAATCTGTACAAATACAGAGTCGACCGCATGTACTGAATGTTCGCCGCCGCCTTGCACAACTGTTTTTCCTTTTACCGTTACCTTATTCAGAAAAACATCGCCTTCGCCAATACCTTTATCCAGCAAAAGGTTTCCGTTAATCGTCATATTATTCAACGTTACTCCTGCAACGGAGATAACAACGTCCCCTTGAATCGTTTGCGTTGCTGTTGAAGTACCATACTCCCCAGCTTTATCGAACACGGTGGTTTCCTGCAATTTAGCAGCGTCAATAATGGTCACTGCTTCAGCACGTGTGAGGGTATCAGCCGGACGAAGTTTACCGGTAGTATCGCCTTTAAAAATCTGTTTAGTAGATAATTCCGCCAGAGCACCCTTAGCCCACGCGGCTACAACATTACCATCTTTATATTGGGAAAGGTCGCCGCCGGCTGCTGGATTAATTCCCAGAACGTTCGCCAGCATAACAGCACCCTCTTGGCGAGTCGTCTTTTGGTCCGCATTAGCTTTCCCATCAGCACCATGGAAATAATCAGCTTGATAGGCTGCCGCAATCTCTTTGTAAGCCCAATGCTTAGCCGGAAGATCCGTGAAAGGAAGCTTCTCAGCGCCTTCCGTATAACCAAATGCTTTATTAATCAGAGTTACAAACTCCGCTCTTGTAATAGATGCATTAGGTTTAAAGGTTCCATCTGTATATCCATGGATCCACCCCTGATTAATCCATTTAACAATAGTATCTTTTGCCCAATGACCTTCAATATCGGATAATCCGGATTGAACGGCGGCTGAAGTCACTGTTGGCGAAGCTGCCATGGCCGTCATGCCAGGTACTAATACAACCAATAGACATAAACAGATAATGAAACGTGACAAAATCTTCTTAGTCATCCTGCTTTTCTCCCTTTTTATTTAGTAAAAATGACTTTAAACCTCTATAAATATAATCTAATTAAATCTACTAATCTAGAAAACATTTGTAAATTTTAAGAAAAGGAACCTGATATTCCGAAGGGGGAATTGCGCTATTTAAAAGAAAAAGCTGATAACGTCCCTCGACCGTCATCAGCTTTCGTTATTTTATAAGGCCCGTATTTCTTTTACGCCCTGCTTGAGATTCTCGCGCGTCCACTTAATATGATCCTGATTCTGATATTTGCGGTAGGCGCATTCGATAATGAAAATAAGATCCAGATAGAAGTCGTACAGCACCCGCCTTCTCCGCTCGGATTCGGTTAACCCGTTAATCCCGTATCCGGCCACCGGGCTGAAGCGAGCCAAAAAAGCTGTTCTTATAGGCATTAATTGTTCGGCTATAACCGCCAAGCTGACGGACAATGTCCTCCCTCTCTTCCGGAGCAAGGGAGTCCCTTATTTTGTTCAGTGCGGTCCCTTCTACATACTCCATAACGAAATAATCCGCCCGAATCAGCTCGCAAGACGAATCGTACGTATAGATGCGGGGGACAGGCAAAGCCGGATTGTCAGCCACAAGCCTCATCGACTCTACTTCCGTCTTCATGATATTCCGCTCATACCGCATATCCGAACAACGACCCCCGCGCTGTGAAATACTTACCGGTGAATCTTGTACGCGCCCGCTTTGCTCAAGCGGCGAATGAGCTGCACTTCTTCTTCGGATAAAGCCGGAATGCCCGCGGCCGCGATATTTTGCAGAAGCTGCTCGCGGGAGCTTGCTCCCGGAATGGCTACGGCTACGGAAGGATCACTGAGGGAATAACGGATCGCAAGCTGCGAGAGACTACGCTCCGGGCTGGTCAGCTGTTCTAGTTGACCGCGAAGCAAAAGCAGCTCCTCCAGCTCATAATCCGGCATGCTTTTGGAAGGCTGACGGTTTGCCGCAAGCGCTCCGCTCGCAACCGGCCCTCTGGCAATCAGACTGATTCCCTTCTCCGCGAGAAGCGGAAGCACCGTTTCCTCTGCGCGTCGGTCCACGATGCTGTATGGATTCATTACGCTTACGATAGAGGATCTGGATGCATATTCCCGGATCACATTTGGACGGATCGAGGATATGCCGTATTCCCGGATAACGCCTTCCTGCTTCAGCTGCTCGAACGCTTCGATCGTCTCATCGATTGGGTCCTCGATTGTACCGCCATGAAGCTGATACAGATCAATATAATCCGTACCCAGCCTGCGGAGGCTCTCTTTTACCGCGGATAAAATGTACGCCTTCGACGGGTCCCATGCCCAGCCTTCCTGACCGGGAATTCTCCGGTTGCCAACCTTGGTCGCGAGCACCACTTGCTCACGCCGTCCGCGGATTGCTTTGCCAACTAGCTCCTCGTTCTTGCCGCTGTCATACAGATCGGCTGTATCGAGCAAGGTAACCCCCCGCTCCAGTGCCTCATGAATAAGGGCTGACGCCTTCTCCTCATCCGTGCCAAGCGACATACATCCAAGTCCGATCTCACCTACATAGATCTCAGAGCTACCTAACTGATTCTGTTTCATCCCTGTCTCACTCCTTTATTTTAAAGACGTCTTATGCGATTAATTCCTTATTAGTTTATCTTTGTGCATCCTCTTCATCATAATATAAAAAGCCGCAAACCCCAAGGTTTGCAGCCTTCCAGACTAAATATGCAGCTTAAGCTTCTTTACTTTCTGCTGTATCTTCCAACAGCCAAATCCTAACAAGGCAAATAGAGAGAGATAGAGAATCAACAGCGGTATGCCTAGCGTCCATAAGCCCTCTGTAAAGAAGGTATTCAAGTTAATTATGTTCACAAACATTAAGATAAGATTGACGACCATCATTATACTGAAAACCTGCTGTAACCTTTTATATAGCATGACTAACGACTCGCGGTCCGTATACAGCTGAGGCTCTTCTCCCGGCTGCCATTCCTTTCGGAAATAATGCCATGTCAATCCGAATGAACTGACATATTCCCAGCCCGCATCCTGATACAAATCAAGATACTCCTGGAGCTTCTCGCCTTCCTTCCCCATCTGATAATCCATCCTGTACGTATACCGGACCGATTCATCGCGCACGAAAGAATTGCTTATGAGCCCGCCTTTTTTAAAATGCAATCCTTGACCGGACAACTCGTTCAGCCATTGCTCTCCCTTTTCATAATTCCAGGCCATAACTAGACGATGACGCTTTTCCAGCTGTTCATTCAACTGCCTCACCCTTTCTCGTGATCAGGGCCTGACGCCCAACTTGCAGAAGCTCCTCCAGCCTTGTTACCTCAGCCTCCAGAACCTGTTCGCCCGTCTCCGTAATGGCATACATCTTGCGCCGCGAATCTGTACCCTCAGGCACAGGGTAATGATCAATTAGCCCTTTATTTAATAAGGTGTTAAGCGCCGTATATAAGGTGCCGGCTCCAATCTTTACCCGCCCGTTGCTCATCTTCTCGGTATCCTGCATAATCCCGTATCCATGCGATGGCTCCTCGTATAGAACGATTAAAATATAATAAAATGCCTCCGTAAGCGGCAGCATCTCTTTCACATCATCAATCCTTTCGTATCCCCCACCTATATCGTGTGTCGATATATCTTATATTTATATATTAACAATCGATATATCGACTGTCAATATAGTTATGGAACTTTCTTGAAAATAGGCATGCAAAAAGGGACATGTTGAAATATCCAACATGTCCCTCTAACAAGCCCTACTATATTAGGCTGCACGAATATTAGGCTAAACGAATTCATGCTTTACTTTCGGACAGCCGCCGCAGAAGTCTTCTTCTCCCGGTGTCGTCTGATAATAGTAGCAGCAAGTTTTGCGTATGCGAACAGGATCTTCGTATGCCTTCGTGCGTCTTTTCTCCGTATAGAACCGGGTCAAAGGGTTCCGCGATTCGCCAAACAAATGACCTGGCGCCTCCTGGACCAAATAACGGAAGTCTTCTTCCATACGCGCCCGCTGCTCGGGGGCCGCCCCTTCGCCCATTCGTTTCTCATAGAGCCAGAAGATGTAGATCGCGGCATTCTCCCATAATACGGCTGACGAGACCGGAACCAGCTTCTTTAAGGATTGCAGGACCAGGGAAATGTTATCTGCAAAAAGCCGCTTCATAATCAAATCGCGCCATTCCTCCCGCTTGCCTTCTTCAGGCAGAGAAACCGTCATATCCGATAACCTCAGCTTGGGGAGCCATGTATCTCCCTTGTATAAGGATTCCAAATGACTGTTAGCCGCGGAGCAGTCCAGTCCTTTATCGAGGAGACTCATCGCATATAGAGCCGGAGCGGCCGCAAGGAATCCGTATCTCTTCATGAACATCGACACGGAGGCCGTACTTAAGGAAGAACGGAAAATGGGAGCTACGCGTTCCATATAGATTCGGCTTTTCTCCGGGTCCAATAAATCATTGACCGGCAGAGACAATTCAAGATCCCCGGAAGGTTCTACGGCCATGCGGTAATCATTTGTTAATGTATCAATGTCATTCTGGTTAAGCACCAACGCCATTATGCTTCTCTCCAGTACTTGTATAATGAATGAAAGTGAATATCATTTTCAAGTATAGGGAGAGATAATCGGATTGACAAGTGCTGATTGACGTTCAGCTATGCGCCCGCCAGTCATATTCCATCAGCCATGCCGCGTGTCTAGCCCTCTCTTCGCCATAGAGCCTGCCAAGAACATAAAGGGACATATCTATCCCGGCCGAAATTCCGGCAGACAGAATAATTTTCCCGTTGTCGACGTACCTGACGTTCTCCACAATTTCAGCCGATTCCGGCATCACTTGCCTTAACTCCTCAATAGCAAGATGATAGGTCGTTAGCTTTAGACCCTCCAATACCCGAGCTTTGGCGAGGAGAAGCGCTCCCGTACATACGGACAGCAAGAGCTCGGCTTCATCCGCGCACTTGCGAATCCAGTCGGTCAGCGCCTTGTTATGCATTTCTTGACGGGAGCCCCAGCCGCCCGGGACGAGGCCGATATCTGGTGTCGGGCAGTCATGAATCGTATAAGCCGGATTAATGCTAAGACCACCTAAGGCAAGAACAGGACGGTTATGCTCGGCTACCGTGAAGACATGAAAGTCCTGGCCGCGGTTGCTGCCCGAAATAAACACTTCAAACGGACCCGTAAAATCCAGCACTTCTACGTTGTCATAGATCAGAATCGCCACATTCCTTTTCCGCTGCGCCTTCTCCATACGACCATCCTCCTAAAAAGAATAAAATTATCGAGAACCGACATTCATTGCAATTCTTGCCTCGTAAGCATGCGCCAAAAATAGAAGAGTATTTGCCCCTTGTATCATAAAGGAGACAAATACTCTGCCCAGGCGTACGGCTTAAGACATATGTGCTCCCTCGTGGTACTCCACGTTTACGCCAGTTGCACATACCATATATTTACTTTTTATCTTAATCCGGGTAATCTTGCGAGGCAAGAGAAATATTCGGAAACAAATTTAGGCAAGGCATCGTCTATTGATCGTTTGGAATTCTATTTCGATAAGGATGGATACCTATGAAGCTAAAGAGGTGGCAGACCCTATCCGCGGCCATGCTGCTGTTGGTCCTCATTGCGGGTGTGCTCGAATACAAGGGCATCATCTGGCATAACAGCTTGTTCGCGGCCAAATACAAGATCAGGGGAATCGATGTCTCCCATTATCAGGGCGAGATTAATTGGGACAAGGTTGCCGGCAGCGGGAAGTGGCGATTCGTCTATATCAAAGCAACCGAAGGGAAAGACATGACGGATGATTACTTCAAGTCGAACTGGGAGCAGGCCAGAAGCAACGGGATGCTGACTGGCGCCTATCACTTCTTTACCACGCAAAGCACCGGGGCTGAGCAAGCGGCGCATTTTATAGAGAAGGTTCCTAATGAGGCAGCTGCTCTTCCTCCCGTCATTGATATTGAGATTGCTCTCGACAAGAATGTTCCGCTTATACAGCGTGAACTGACTGCCCTCTCCGCTCAGCTGGAGCAGCATTACAAGCAGCGGCCTATCCTGTATGTGACCTACGATACGTTTCACGCTTACATTGCGGGAAGCTTCAACGATCACGAGATTTGGATCAGAGACGTGGTTCGGCATCCCGGCCTGAGGAACGACCGCCCATGGATCTTCTGGCAGTACAATAACCGCGGACATATTGCCGGGATTGATGCTTATGTGGATATTAACGTCTTCAAGGGAGACGAAGCCGCCTTTAACGCGAGATTCAAGAGCAGACAATAGGAAAAGACCGAAGCTCCTACAGCAACGGCCTTCTTGACTACTTTTCGATTCATTAATCAACGGACAAGGCTTCCTCAATAGCCAGCTCCAGGTCGGTCGGCTGCGTCGTTGGCTCGAATCGGGCGATTACCTGTCCGTCCCGGTTAATAAGAAACTTGGAGAAGTTCCATTTTACGACGTCGCCTTCATACAAGTCCGGATGTTCCTGCCGGAGGAATTCCTTCATCCACCTCTCGTCGGAATTATCCTCATCATAGCCCTGGAAAGGCGCCTGCTCCGTGAGATACTGAAAGAGCGGATGAACATTGGCTCCACGGAGCTCCACCTTTTCAAATAACGAGAAGGTTACCCCCTTGCGCCTGCAATGCTCTTCTACTTCCGTGTGGCTGCCGGGCTCTTTGCCATTAAACTGATTGCACGGGAAGCCCAGTATTTCAAACCCGTGCATCCAATATTTTTCATATAAATGCTGAAGGCCATCGAACTGCTTCGAGTAACCGCATTGGCTTGCCGTGTTGACAATTAGAAGAACCCTGCCACTGTAAGCAGACAGATGAACAGGCTCCCCATTAATCTCATTAATTTGAAAGTCATAGACGGACTTATTCATCTTTATTCCTCTCCCCTGTTTTTTTATTTAATCCATCATATAACCGAAGAGACTATTTGAATAATATATAAAATCAATAATCTTCATAGGCAAATCCAATAATGCATTTAATGGAAAAAAGCCCTAAAACATGCCCTCTTCCACCAGCTGCTTCGCGGCTTCCTTCCGTATATTTCGGTCACGCATCAATTCTTGCTATCGCCCCCCAAGCCTTCTCTCCTAAACAACTATATTAAAAATTTACATAGCTTACGCTAATGAAATCGATTAATATATTATCGTTATTGCAATTGTCATATTTTACATATGAAGTCACTTTTAAGGGGGTTAATATGCTTCAGGCTTACTGGTATATAACAAAGATGAAGCTGCTTACCAATCTGACTTACCGGTTTGAAGTGTTCACTTCCGTAGCAACAAATCTTATTCTGATGCTGGCATCCGTATTCCTGTGGCAGACCGCTTACAAAGGCGACGCAGGAGCCGCCCAGGCCCTGAGCCTGCAGGAGATAACGACCTACACCATTCTCTCGATCACGATCTCCACCATCTTCGTATGCGATGTACAGAACACGATCTATTACAAAATACGGGAAGGACAAATCGTTACGGACTTCTACCGCCCGATTCCCCTTCTTGCTTGTTACTTGGCGGAAGATATCGGGGAGATGTTCAGCGCCTTGCTTAACAGAGCACTCCCGCTTGTCGTATTCGCTTCCCTCTTTTTTGGCGTCCCGTGGCCGGCTTCCTTCCAGAGCTTTCTTCTCTTTCTTCCAAGCTGCCTGTTAAGCTACGCCATTCTATGGTTGCTCAGCGCGCTCGTTGGACTCATTGCGTTCTGGGTGATGGAGCTTGGCAACATGGGGAATGTGAAAGACAGCATCGTCCGCGTATTGTCCGGCAGTATCGTGCCGCTGTGGTTTTTCCCGGAATCCGTGCAGAACGTATCGAAGTTTCTTCCTTTTCAATATACCTACCAGACTCCGCTTGGCATTTATATCGGCAATACAAGCACATCCGAAGCCTTCACCTCCATGGGGGTACAAGCCGTATGGATTGCCATTCTGTATCTTATCCTGGCAGCAGGATGGGCACGCACGAAGAAAAAAACTCTAATTCAGGGAGGCTGAAGACGCCCTTATGGTATCTACGATCAAGCATTATGTATCCGTCGCTTCCTGCTGGGCGCGTCTTGCCATTCAACGTCAGCTGGAGTATCCGCTGTTCTTGTTCAGCTGGCTCTTGATGATTCCGATTCAATACTTCTCCGGCATCTGGATGCTCAAGATTATTGTCGACCGCTTCCAGGCGCTTAACGGCTGGGATTTCCCGCAGTTGACCTTCCTCTACGGATTAGGACTGATCAGCCACGGCATCTTTGTTGTCTTCTTCATCAACACCTGGAGTATCGACCATATGGTCATTAACGGCGGCTTCGACCGTCTCCTGCTCCGTCCGATGAACGTGTTCTTCCAGCTGGTCGCAAGCTATGTGAATTTTATCGGTCTGATCGACTGTATACCGGGAGTAATCATCTTTCTATACGGAGCGGAAATTGCAGGCTTCGATTGGTCGCTCGCCAATATCGGCAAGCTGATTCTCGTGCTGATCGGCGGAATCCTGATTCGTGCGGCGTTGTTCACCAGCCTTGGGACCATTGCCTTCTGGACCAAGCGCAACGGCTCCATGGTTGGCTTCGCCCTTACGATGCTGGAGAGAGCAACGATGTATCCGCTCAGCATGTACCCTTATTTCCTGCAAGCCCTGTTCACCTTTATCATCCCGATCGGCTTCATCAGCTTCTATCCGGCTGCCGAGTTCCTGAATGCGGACAGCGGCGGATTGGACCTTCCGCTCAGCTTTGCGTTATGGACGCCGCTGGTTGGCATCATCTGCTTCCTGATCGCGGGCGGCATCTTCAAATTCGGCATGAAAAATTACGAGAGCGCAGGCTCTTAAGCCATAGGGGGATCAGGCAACAATGGAAACCGTTATTGAGGTTAAAGATCTCGTGAAGGAATATATAATTGTCAAGAAAGAAAGCGGATTGCGCGGCTCGATCAAGAGCCTTCTGTTTCCTAAGAAAACGAAATTTAACGGCGTAAACGGCATCAGCTTCTCTATCGCTCCGGGAGAAATTGTCGGCTACATCGGTCCTAACGGCGCCGGCAAAAGCACCACCATCAAAATGCTGACCGGCATTCTCCATCCGACCGCGGGCTCCATCAAAGTATGCGGCATCTCCCCGCAAACCGACAGGAAGGCGGTTGTCCGCAAGCTTGGCGTCGTATTCGGACAGCGCACGCAGCTGTACTGGGATTTGCGGCTTGGGGAGTCCTTCGAGCTGCTTCGCCGGATCTACCAGATTGACAAAACCGCCTATGATGAGAATCTTGCCGTTCTGACCGATGTGCTGAAGCTGCAAGATTTCATCGATACGCCCGTGCGACAGCTGTCGCTTGGACAACGCATGCGGGGCGATATCGCGGCCGCGATGCTGCATTCGCCATCCGTCTTATTCCTCGACGAGCCTACCATCGGGCTTGATGCCGATGCGAAGCATGCGATCCGCAATTTCATTAAGGAGATTAACCGCTCGCGAGGAGTTACCGTTATTCTGACGACTCATGATCTGGATGACGTGGAGCAGCTCTGCAGCCGGATTATTGTCGTAAATAACGGCAAGATCGTAGAGGATGGTCCGATTGGCTCCATCATTCACAAGCTTACTCCTCATCGCATGCTGGTTGTAGAGCTTCACGAGCCATGTAACGATCTCACTACTCCACATGCCACGGTCATCAAGCAAGAAGGGCTTAAAATCTGGTACCAGTTCGAGAAGGAGAGCATCACCGCCTCGGAGCTCATTGCTGCTCTCTCGCAGAAGCTCCCGATTCAGGATATTAGCGTCATGGAGCCCAATGTGGAGGACGCCATTCGGGAAGTGTACAAAACGACGGCAACGGTATAGCCGCCAAGGCAAAAGCCGGGGCGTACTTCGCAAGAAGCACGCCCCGGCTTTATTTATTCGTAAAGGGCCAGATCGCTTGGACTGGCGGCTGTTATTATTTTGTTCATAACCTTGCAAGTCTCTCCGTCTATAACATCAATTCCATCGCTTACCGCCACGTAAATTCGGTTTGCGCTTGTATTCATGGCAATGGCTTTCGGACAGACGCCAACCGGGATGGTCTCTATCACTTTGTGGCTTGCCGCATCAATAACCGAGACGCTGTCGCTTCCGAAGTTGGATACGTAGACCAGATTAGCGAAGGAATCCACGGCCGCCGCATAAGGCTTATCTCCGATATGTTCCGTAATCGTTGCGATTACCGTATTTGTCGCTCCATAAATAACGGTCACGCTGTTACTCTTGAAGTTTGGCACGTAAATCAAGTTCGCTTCGTCATGAATGGCTGGGAGCCCCGGCTCGCGTCCAGCCGGAATATCCGGGAATAGTCTTGTATTCGTCCAGCCATCAATGACGGAAATATCGTGATCCGGGCTGCCGTTAGCGACATAAATCCGGTTTGCATCCTCATTAATGACGATCCCGGCGGGAATATTGCCCACCCCAATGGATGCAATAAGGTCGTTTGCTTCCCCATCCAGAACATCGACGGTATTCAAAAGCGAGCTAGTAATATAGACGCGGTTCGTCTTCCCATTCACGACTGCCTTGGAAGGAAACGGACTAACCGGAACAACGGCTATCACTTCCTTCGAGCTTCCGTCCAGAACCAAAAGCTGATGCTTGCTGCTATTAAGCGCATAAATTCGGTTCGTCACCGGATTTATGGCAATTCCCTTGGGAGATCCGCCAGAAAGTAACGGGATTGTATCTATGATCGTCTCCGTCTCTCCGTCCATGACCAGTATCTGATCCTCGTCATGCAAGGAGACATACATCAGATTCCTTCTCATCGGAGCGGATACCGGCATCGGAGCCGGACCCTTCGTCGGAACGTGGACTGCAGCCGGAGCATGAACGAACGCGGGAACAGCAGGAGCTATACGTTCAAGCTTAGGCTCAAGCTTAGGCTCCGGTTTTTGTTCGGGTTCCACTTTTCGCTCGGGTTCGATGGCAGCCTTCGCTTTTGGTTTAGGCGATGGCGCAGCTTCATACTCGGGCTCTTCATCCAGCCTATCCTGCCATCCCGGTACTTCCCGCCCTCTCAGCCTTCGCAAAGGCTGTCTTTTATTCGATTGCCGCGGGGCCATACTTGACTTTGTCGCATTGGATTTTGCGGGCTTTTGCTGCTTCTTCCCGCTTTTCCCCGTCTGCTCGCTGCGGCCAGGGGGGCATAGAAATCCAGACTGCTTCTGCGGCATATACAGCAGCAGCGGCATAGATTCTTTTTTGCCCCGGCTATACAATTTCACACCTATCTCCTCCCCATGGCATACGTAACAACTTATTTATTATAAGTCGGCACGCACGGAATGGCTTGGGCATAGGGTTACAACTTCATCCGGCTTCTCACCATTAAAGCGGCCCCCGTTACGACCGCATCTTCTTTCAATAAGCCCATCGAAAATTGCGGAGCATACGCTTCGCCGTAATACGTCTTCTTCATGGCTACTTCGGTCGCTACCTGATAGTACATCGGATTAGCGTTAATTAATGCCCCGCCAAGAATGATAAGCTCCGGATGGAACATATTAATCAAATTTGCCAGCCCTATTCCGAAATACGAGGCGGATTGCTGGAACATTTCTTGGATAAAAGGGTCCCCTGCGTTCAGACCGGAAGTGATCGTATCCAGATTAACCTGCTCAGGCGTGGCGGCGATATGTTGGAGCAATAAGCTCCCGCCAAGCTTTAGCCTGGTCCGTACCTGTCTCTCCAAGGCCTGTACTGAAGCGAAGGTTTCAAGAGATCCGTAATTGCCGGAGTCCCCCAGCCTTGGGCCGTCCACATCGATGATCATTTGCCCGATCGAACCTTCCGTATCGACTTTTCCGTATACGATCCGCCCGTAGGACATCATCGCCGAGCGCAAGCTGACACCCGCCGAGACGTAGAGCGCATGCTCCACGTTCTCGTGGCGTATGGACCAATGCTCGCCAACAAGCGCCGTGGTTGCCCCATTCTCAAGCATTGTGGGCATCCCCGTGGCTTCTTCGAACATCGAACATATCGGGACCTGCTCCCAGCCTTTAGCCGGAAAATATTGCGGATTGATAATCATGCCGCTGCTGCGGTCGAGCGGCCCCACTGCACCAATTCCCAGTCCAAGAATACGGTCTTGCCCGATGGCGTGATCCTTCCTGAAAGCCTGCATCATGCCGGCCGCATGAGCAACCAGACGTTCGGGCGACATCGTCTCGTCCATCCGCCAGCGGATGACCGATTTCTGGTTCATATTCAAATCAAACAGACCAAGCGTGGATGTGAATCTGGAAATTTCCAGTCCAAATATATACCCGTGATCAGGATTCACCTGATAGAGCAGCGGCTTTCTTCCGCCATTCGACGGACCTAGTCCGGTTACGAGTATTAGGCCCTCTTTAGCCATTTCATCCAATAAACGAGTCATCGTGCTGCTGGTTAGATCATGAGCTTCCAGCAGCTCCGCTTTCGCAACGGGTCCTAGATTCGCGATGTAGTCGTAAATCAGCTGTTTATGTGAGGGGACGGAACGCGGAGAATAACTCATCGTTTCATCCTTTCCAATAAATTAACGTTCGTTTTTTCTATCTGCAATTATAACCCAGATCCCAAATAGGGGCTATGACTAACTAATCCGCCCGACTTTATTCGAAATCGAAATAAACGATTCAAAGTTTAATTGGAATTCCACTCGATTTTGTAGGTATAAGCATTCCTTATAAAAAAATAACCCTCACTTTAATTCAAAATGAAATAAAGTTGTTATAATGGTCTTGTTATAGTCAAAAGGAGAGAGTTATATGCAGACAAACTGGAAAGAACGACTCTATATTCTGGCACAGCTGTTCTGGGTGTTTGTACGGATTGGTCCTTCCACCTTTGGCGGCGGTTATGCCATGATGCCGGTCATTGAACGCGAAGTCGTGGAGAAGCGCAAATGGATAGCCGAGAAGGATCTCGCCGATGTCGTATCCTTAGCCGGTTCCGCGCCAGGCGGCGTCGGCGTCAATGCCGCGGCCTTCATCGGTTACCGGAAAGCCGGAATGCCTGGCGCTGCCATGGCGGTTATTGGCGTTACGCTGCCAACCTTTGTTATTGTCATCGCGCTTAGTCTGTTCTATCTGAAATTTCAAGACAATCCCAAGCTGGAGGCTGCCCTGAAGGGCGTTCATGGCGCGGTTGTTGCGCTCATCGCCATGGCAGCATACCGGATGGCCAAAGCCGCCATATTTGATAAAGCAACTGCCGGATTGGCAGCCCTCGCGCTCCTTACTCTGCTGCCGCTCCCGGTTACGCCGCTGATTGTTGTTGCTGCCGGTATCGTGATTGGCATCTGCCTGATCCTGGCCAAGAGGAAAGCCGGCATGAAAGCCCATACGGAGAAGCCTTCCTCCCGTCATCCGGGGCAAGAGCTCATATATCCGGAGTATTACATTTAACCTGTACGAGGAGTGCTGCACATGATCTGGGACTTGTTCCTTACTTTCTTCAGAATTGGATTTATCTCATTTGGCGGCGGTTATACCGTTATTCCGATGATTCAGCATAAGGTTGTCTCGCATGGGTGGATGACAAACGCGGAGTTTCAGCAAGCCGTCTCCCTGGCAGGCATGGCACCGGGGCCAATCGCAACCAACGCCGTTACCTTAATTGGCTACGACACGGCAGGAATAACCGGCGCTATTGCAGCTTGTGCCGGAATTGTTCTTCCCTCGCTGATTGTCGTTATTGTGCTGTCCGCCTTCTTCTTCCCTTTTCAGCATAATCCGACGATCAAATCCGTTTTTTACGGCTTGCGGCCCGTTATCACGGGGCTGATCGCCTACGCCGCCATTCACTTCGGGGGCTTCGACAAGCCGGGGGCTTATACCTGGATGACCGGGTTTACGCTGCTGATCTGCGCGGGATGTCTATGGCTGCTGGTCAAATATAAATGGCATCCGTTAACCGTGATTGCCGCGGCGGGCGTGGCCGGAATCGTCTTCCTGTAAGTCTCTTTGAATCCTTCGAGGCGATCTGTTAATCTGAGAGGGCTAACTGATTCGTATCTTGGTTAAATACCGACGTGAAGGCGAGGGATTTCATTATTATGCTGGCCACCATTACGCAAGATGGCACGGGCTACACCGTCACATTCGAACGCAGGCTTAATCATTCCAAGGAAGAAGTATGGTCTTATTTTACCGATAACGAAAAGCTTCCCAAATGGTTCTCCGAGCTGCGTGCCGAGGACCTTCGGGAAGGCGGGCAGCTCAGCTTTAATATGGGCGACGGCACTTACGAGACGATGACCATTACAGCTTACGAGCCCCAAGCTGTCCTTGCCTTTACTTGGGGAGAAGATATGGCCGTACGGTTTGAATTCCACGATAAAGACGGCGGCTGCCGGCTCTTGTTAATCGAGAGCATCCATAAACCGTCCGAGCATACGCCCAAAGACCTCGCAGGCTGGCATGTCTGCCTGGAAGTCATTCAGTCTTTGCTGGACCATGAACGACCTCTGGCTAACCGCCGGGAGGAGTGGGAGCACTGGTACCCGAAATATGCCGATGAATTGCAGCAGCTTCAATCGCATATTGTTGAGACATCAATAGATATTAAACAACCCATTGCTGCGGTATGGCGTGCGGTTACCGAGGCGGAAGCCTTGTCGCAATGGTATTCTCCCGGTTCTCCTTGGGAGATTACTGAATCGGAGGAAGGTGCTAAGGCTCTCTTCCATCATTCCCCAAGCAAATACCACAACGGGACAGAAGTGAATACATTAGAAGCACATATTACCGCATATGAGCGGCCTAGCCGGTTTGCCTTAAGATGGGATTACGCGGGAGCTAACGATGTCCCTGTTATCACCACCTTCCGGCTTCGCGAGCGCGACGCTGGAACAACGGTGACGATGTCCGAATCCGGCTACGAGGATGCGGAGCAGGCTGAACCCGTTAAGCAGGGCTATTCTATGTCTCTTGCTAATTTGAAGGCTTACCTGGAAGGCAGGCCGCTGCCTTACTGATTCATACAAAAGGACGGGAATCCATGGATCCCCGTCCTTTTGCCTATCTATAGCTCCAGCCGTTTAAAGTCAGGAAAAGGCTGTCCCGCTTCTTTCAGCGTTGCCAGACCGGTCATCTCCGCGACTGCCATCATCCGCTCCCAGATTGGCCAAATATCAGGAGAGATGTGCGCTTGTTTCTTTGCCTCTTCGGACTTCCATTCGAATATCTCAATGACGGTACCGTCTTCTGCCTCTAGTTGAAGCATAGGATGCTCTGTGATAAGCCCTTCCCGCTTAAGCGCAGGGCCATGTTCTCTAACAATGGCATATAGCTCCTGCTCCTTGCCCGGATGCGGCCTGTATAAAGCAATCGCTACATTCTTATTCGACATCTCTACCGTCTCCTTCTATAGCCGGAAGAAGCTCATACAGCTCATTTACCGAACAGCCTACGGTAGCCGCAATCGAGATCGCCGTCTTTAACGGCATTAATCGCTTATTGTCGATATAATCGGCAAGCCTCTCCGGCTTATATAACAATGCTTTGGCTAAGGCTTCCCGGCTCATGCCGCGCTCCTCCAGCCTCTCTTGCAGCAGACAACGTCCCAAATCAAATTTCATATCGCTAATCTCCCTGAATCAGGTTCCGCAGAATGTCCGGTACGGACGCGGCGAATCTTCCGGCAGCAAGGCGTAATCGGCCTGTTCTTCCGTGTAAGCGTAAGGATTCGAGAGCGCTGCGAGCAAATTGTCCAACACGCATAGATTCCCTTGCTCTGCCGCCTCCAGCGCTTCCTCTACCCGGTGATTGCGGGGAATGACGGCGGGATTGCTGCTTTTCATCAGCTTCAGAGTGTCCTCTTTGGACTCTTCCTGCCTGCCGAGTCTCGCCATCCACCGCTCCTGCCATTCCGCAAATTCCGGCGTCCCGAAGAGCACGGTATCCTCCGGTTTATCCATTGTTAAAGCCCGGAAGGTGTTTGTATAATCCGCCTTGTTCCGCTGCATCAGCAGCATAAAAGCTTCAATCAGCGCCTCGTCCTCCGGCTCCTCGTTAAAGATGCCGAGCTTCTTCCGCATGCCTTGAAGCCAATGCTGATGGTACAGTTCACCGAAGTCGGACAAGGCGTCCTGAGCCAGCTCAATAGCTCCTTCTTCATCCTCGTCCATTAATGGCAGCAACGCTTCTGCCAAGCGCGCCAGATTCCATGAACCGATATATGGCTGATTGCCATACGCATACCGGCCCTCCCGGTCGATAGAGCTGAAGACCGTAGCCGGATCGTACGCATCCATAAAGGCGCATGGTCCGTAATCAATCGACTCGCCGCTTATCGCCATATTGTCCGTATTCATTACCCCGTGGATAAAACCAACCAGCTGCCACTTGGCAATCAGCGCTGCCTGGCGCTTGATTACTTCCCTCAGGAAGCTGACGTAACGGTTCTCTCCGTCCTGCAGATCAGGATAATGACGCTTGATCGTATAATCCGCCAAAGCTTGAAGCTCCTCCAGCGTCCCCCACTGCGCGGCAAATTGGAAGGTGCCGACACGAATATGACTTGCGGCAATCCGGGTCAGGATCGCGCCGGGCAGCAGGCTTTCGCGCACAATCTCTTCACCGGTCGTCACGACCGCAAGGCTGCGGGTCGTCGGTATGCCCAGCGCATGCATCGCTTCGCTGATGATATATTCCCGAAGCATGGGGCCAAGCGCAGCACGGCCGTCTCCCCCGCGGGAATAAGGCGTCCTTCCGGAGCCTTTCAGCTGGATATCGAATCTCTCTGCCCGCGGAGTAATCTGCTCGCCAAGCAGCACGGCACGGCCATCTCCCAGCCTGTTGAAATAAGCGAATTGATGACCGGCGTAAGCTTGTGCAAGAGGCTCTGCCCCGTCCGGAACCTGGTTGCCTGCAAATACGTCTACGCCGTCACTTCCGCGCAGAGCCTCCGCATTGAGCCCTAGCTCTGCAGCAAGCGATTCATTTAACTTGATTAACTTCGGGGCACGCACAGGAACTGGTTGTTGCTTCGTATATAATAAGTCCGGCAGATCAGCATAGCTGGTCTCGAGCTTCCATCCAACGATCGGTTTATTGTCCGTCATCTCATTCTCCATTTTCTTTTTTTCTTATTATACCCTACTCTCTCCCATAGTTAAAAAAAGTCCGCCAGCCATCATCGGCGAGCGGGCTTTCTCCATTATTCTGTATACATTGCTTTCAGTTTGGCGCGTTCCGCTTTGGTAATGCCCAGGCCTTTCTCAAGGAAAGCGTCGATCGAGCCGTATTTCGCCTTCATCTCATCAATGGCAGCCCCCAGGAATTCCTTCTGCACGCCCATCAGAGCGGTAACCGCCGCAATGACATTCTCGTCCTGCACTTGCGCTTTTAAGGCTTCAATCGTTTTCTTGTTCGCTTCCGCGCGGTACACATTGCTCAGGAGGTAATCCTCCATAACCGTCTTCTCGTCTACGCCAAGCGCCAGGAGAATAATTGCGGAGCCAAGACCGGTGCGGTCTTTACCCGCCGTACAGTGCAAAAGCAAGCCGATATGGCTTGGATCATTAAGCAATTCCATCAGCTGCACATAGAATTTCGGGCTGTCAACCATTTGCTTGTTGAAGCCGGCCATCATTTGAACCGCCGATGCCTCGTCCTTCATCTGACTGGAGGAGATCATGGAGGTCAAATCTGCCGTAGAGCCGGCGTTGCCCGCGTCGGTGCGAATGTTCTGAATGCCCGGGATAACAGGATCGGGCAGCGCTTTTACCTCCGCGTCGGTGCGGTAGTCCACATTGTCTTGATGCCCATCTCCTGAATCGTCTTCAGATCGGCTGCCGTTAAATGTCCAAGCTCTTCGCCGCGGAGCAGCTTGCCCCATTTTACGGTTTTGCCGTCTGTCGTTTTGTAACCGCCAAGGTCGCGGAAGTTAAAAGCGCCCTCCAGGTTGACCTTGCGTTCAGCGACGGTAACCGTTGCCCCGCTGCTTGTCTTTATGTAGAAATATACGCGGGAGCCCGGCTTCGGATCAGCCGATACGTAGCCGTTATAGCTCGCGTTAATGCGTTTCAGCTGCTTGCCGTTTTTCGCAATATTGTCCGGCGATGTGCTCCAGCGGTTTTTTGCGGCGCCAAGATCCGCATTGGAGCTCCACCGTAACCCGCATATTTCGGCATCAATCCAACCATATTATGGCTATCCTGATCGATGGAGAGGATCTTATGTTTATAAAATCAAAAGACTGGGTGGGAAGGCGTTCTCCAGCCCAAGTCATCACCGGCTACTATATTCTGGCCGTGTTATTATCCATTCTTCTATTCAGTCTTCCCGCGGTCCATAAGCCGGGAGTGCGCGTCTCCTTCTTCGACACCGTCTTCACGGCCGTCAGCGTCGTGAGCGACACCGGTCTCAGCGTATTTAACGTGGCGGAAACCTACAGCGTGTTTGGATACTTCGTTATTATGATCGTCCTTCAATTCGGGGGGATCGGCATAATGGCAATGAGCACGTTCTTCTGGCTCATGATCGGGCGCAAAATCGGCCTGCGCGAGCGCCGTCTCATCATGGTCGACAACAATCAATTCGCCTTATCCGGTCTGGTCCAGCTGGTCAAAGAGATATTGCAGATTACCCTTCTCACCGAGCTGATTGGAGCGGTGATCTTCGGGCTGCGCTTCCTGAGCTACTTCCCTACCTGGCAGGAGGCCTTCCTGCAAGGCTTGTTTGCATCCGTCAGCGCAACGACCAACGCCGGCATGGACATTACAGGCCAGTCCCTAATCCCGTTCAAAGACGATTATTTCGTGCAGCTGGTCACGATTCTGCTTATTGTTTTTGGCGCGATCGGGTTTCCCGTCTTAATTGAATTGAAAGCCTTCCTGTCCCGGCACAAGCTGAAACTGAACCAGCCTTTCCGGTTCTCGTTATTTACGAAGCTTACGACCTTTACCTACTTCGCTCTGCTCGCCATCGGCACGATTATGATCCTGCTGTTCGAGTCTCAGCATTATTTCAAAGGTTTGACCTGGCATGAAAGCTTCTTCTACGCCTTTTTCCAGGCGGCAACGACCCGAAGCGCAGGTCTCACGACAATGGACATTACCCATCTGACAATGCCAACTCTCCTGCTCATGTGCGTCTATATGTTTATCGGGGGTTCGCCCAACTCGGTTGGAGGCGGGATCAGGACCACCACCTTCGCCCTTAATATGCTGTTTGTTTACCACTTCGCCAGAGGACGCCGGGATTTCAAGGTGTTTAGGCGCGAGCTTCATCAGGACGATATCATGAAATCTCTGGCCATCTCCATGCTGGCTATCGTGATGTGCTCCTTCTCCGTTATTGCCATCAGCTTCTCGGACAAGCAGCATCAGCTTGTGGCGATTATTCTGGAGGTGTGTTCCGCCTTTGGTACGGTGGGCTTGTCCACCGGCATTACGCCGGACTTAAGCATCTTTGCCAAATGCATCCTCATGCTGCTTATGTTTATCGGAAGAATCGGGCTGACGTCTTTCCTCTATATTATTGGCGGGCAGCAGACTAACTCGAAGTACCGTTATCCGGTCGAAAGAGTGATGACGGGGTAGACGGCGTCAAAATAATCCGATCGTAGTCTTGCCCTAATCCCTTGATCGCGTTATGCTGGGTGTAATCATATGGGGATAGGAACTTTATAATCTATGACGATCGGTATTTTCGACTCCGGACTCGGAGGACTAACAGTACTGGCAGAAGCGCTGAAGCGTCTTCCTGCCGAGAATTATCTTTATATGGCCGACACGAAGCATGTTCCGTACGGGACCAAGTCCGAGGAGGAGGTTCGCTCCTTCGTGCTTCAGACCGTTGAGCAGATGGTGGCGCAGGGCATTGACGCGCTTGTTGTCGCCTGCAATACGGCGACGAGCATTGCGATTAACGAGCTGCGGGAGCGGTATTCTTTTCCCATTATCGGGATGGAACCCGCCGTTAAGCCTGCTGTAGAGATGAACCGCGCAACGGGGAAAAAGGTTCTCGTCTGGGCGACTCCGCTGACGCTCCGGATGCCGAAATATTATGCGCTCGTCTCCCGCGTGGATGGAGAAGGAATCGTTGACTCCCTCCCGATGCCCGAGCTGGTGCAATATTGCGAATCGCTTCAATTCGATCCAAACGTGCTGAAGGATTATTTTCTCGCCAAGCTGGCTCCTTACGATCTGAAGGAATACGGGATACTGGTGCTGGGCTGTACGCATTTCCCGTTCTACACGAGAATTCTGGAGGAAATCCTGCCTGCGCATATACAGATTGTAAATGGCAATATGGGGACGATACGGCGACTATCCGCCATGCTTAGCCGTTACGGCATCGAGGCTGGACGGGGCAAAGGCCATGTACAGTTCATGTGTACCGGCAGAGAGGCTGCTTATGTCGGGAAGATGCGCTCTGCGCTTGCTTATTTGAAGGAACAGGATATGTAATTATAGGCCGGTGCCGCTACTAAAGCGGTGCCGGTTTTTTTGTTTGGGGCGGCTTTAAACCGATTCATAGAATCGCACATGTTCATCGTAGGAATACATCTTCAGCAAAAGCGTGAACTGGATTATGCTATGCTCATAGTTCGGACAAAAACCTCATGAGAAACTCGAACCCGCCAATACCGCGCAACCGTCAGGTATTGGTTTTTTATTCCGGTGGATTCATGCTTTCGAAGCAAGAATTATCACAGCGGCCGGTACACACGACCCTTGGGTGACAATTCTTTTAGCTCATGCTTTCGAAGCAAGAATTGTCACAGTGGCCGGTACACACAGCCCTTGGGTGACAATTCTTTTTAGCCCATGCTTTCGAAGCAAGAATTGTCACAGTGGCCGGTAAGCACAGCCCTTGGGTGACAATTCTTTTAGCCCATGCTTTCGAAGCAAGAATTATCACAGTGGCCGGTACACACGACCCTTAGGTGATAATTCTTTTAGGAGGTGATCAAATGTAGCTTCGCGCAACAAAATGTAAGCGCATTAATTTTTGATCATTCTAATTAGGAGGTTTTTTATGTTCGCATTAAGCAAAAGGCTGCACCGCAATCCGTTTATGATGCTCTCTCTTGCGCTCGCCGTTCTGTTGTCCCAGCTCACGCTCTACCCTTCTGCCTCTTCTGCGGCGGGCGGCTCCAACCTTGCCATAGGCAAAACCGTTACTGCCAGCGGCTATGCCGACGTCTACGTCGCAGGCAATGTAGCTGACGGCAATCAGGCTACATACTGGGAAAGCACCAACAACGCCTTCCCGCAATGGATCCAAGTCGACCTTGGCGCAAGCACCAGCATTGATCAGGTTGTTCTGAAGATTCCTGCCGGCTGGGCCACGCGTACACAGACGCTCTCCGTACAAGGCAGTACAAACGGCTCAACCTTCACTAATCTAGTTGGCTCTGCAAGCTATGTCTTTAACCCAACCGTGAACAACAACGCGGTAACCATCAACTTCCCTGCATCGAGCACACGGTATGTGCGCCTGAACATTACAGCTAATACGGGCTGGCAGGCCGGCCAAATCTCCGAATTCGAAATCTATGGCGCAACGGTTACACCACCTCCGTCCGGTACTTACCAAGCCGAAAGCGCGGCGCTGTCCGGCGGGGCTAAAGTGAACACCGACCATACGGGCTATTCCGGTTCCGGCTTTGTTGACGGATACTGGACACAAGGCGCGGCAACAACCTTTACGGTGAATGTTGCTTCGGCAGGCAGCTATGACGCTACGCTCAAATACGCAAATGCCCAAGGCGCGGCACGCACCTTAAGCATTTATGTCAATGGCACCAAGATCCGGCAGACCTCGCTGAACAATTTGGCGAACTGGGATACTTGGGGAACCAAGACAGAGACGCTAACACTAAATGCCGGCAATAATACGATCGCTTACAAATATGACGCTACCGACTCCGGCAACATTAATCTGGACCAGATTTCCGTGGCAGCTTCCTCGACACCAACGCCAACGCCAACGCCAACACCGACTCCTACACCAACACCAACACCAACACCAACACCAACACCTACACCAACACCGACTCCAACGCCTACGCCTACAACGACGCCTACTCCAACGCCTACTCCAACTCCTCCTGCCGGCTCGAACGTAGCAATAGGCAAGACGATTTCCGCTTCTTCTTCCACCTTTACGTATGTAGCGGCGAACGGCAATGACGGCAGCACGTCTACCTACTGGGAAGGCGGCGGCAACCCAAGCCAGCTGACCGTTGATCTGGGTGCCAATCATACTATTACCTCCGTCGTGGTGAAGCTTAACCCGGCAGCCGAATGGAGCACTCGCACACAAACGATCCAAGTCCTTGGCGCTAACCAGACGACCTCAACCTTCAGCAATCTGGTATCCGCGCAGTCGTATACGTTTAATCCATCATCCGGCAACTCGGTCACCATTCCGGTCACCGCAACGGCCAGCAAGGTTCAATTGAACATTTCGACTAACTCCGGAGCACCGGGGGGACAGGTAGCCGAGTTCGAGATCTACGGCACGCCGGCTCCGAACCCGGACCTGACGATTACAGGCATGACCTGGACGCCTTCCGCTCCGGTGGAAACAGACGCCATTACCCTTAACGCGACCGTGAAAAATATCGGCAATGCCGGCTCCCCTGCCACCTCTGTGAACTTCTACCTGGGCAGCGAGCTTGTTGGCTCAGCTTCTGTAGCCGCGTTGGCCGCTAATGCTACCGCAACCGTCTCCGTTAATGCCGGAGCGAAAAACGCCGGCAGCTATCCGGTGAGCGCCAAGGTAGACGAGAGCAATACCGTTATCGAGCAAAACAATAACAACAACAGCTACAGCAACTCGGCAGGCATTACGGTAGCCGCTGTGCAAAGCTCCGACCTCATCGTATCGACGACCTGGAACCCAAGCAATCCAAGCGCGGGCAACTCGGTTGCTTTTACGACCAATCTGAAAAACCAAGGCAATATGGCTTCAAGCGGCGGCGCTCATCCGATTACCGTTACGCTGAAAAATGCAGCGGGCGCAACCGTTCAAACCTGGAACGGCACGTATAACGGCTCCCTTGCCGCAGGCCAGTCCGTTAACGTTACAATGGGCACTTGGACTGCCGTGAACGGCAGCTACTCGGTAACCTCTACGGTTGCTGCCGACGGCAATGAAGTAAGCACCAAACAAACGAACAACAGCAGCGCGGTAAGCCTGTACTCGGGCCGCGGGGCAAACATGCCGTTCACCATTATTGAGGCAGAATCGTCATCCAATGCAACCAATGGCAGCAAGCTTGCTCCAAACTTCAAGCCTGGCGACTATGCGGGCGAAGCTTCCGGACGCTCGGCTGTTCATCTGGACGCTACGGGCGAATATGTCGAGTTCACGTTGACTTCTCCGGCGAACGCCTTTGTTCTCCGCAACGCTGTTGCCGAGAACACGACCGGAACGGTCAGCATTTATGCAGACGGCGTAAGCAAAGGGAAATTCAACGTTTCTTCCAAGTACTCTTACCTGTACGCTACTCCTAGCACGCTTGGCCGTCTTGGCTACGACAATGCGCCTGGCGCCGGCTTAACCGCTTACTGGCTCTATGAGGATGCTCAACTGATGCTCGATCAGGTGTATCCTGCCGGAACAAAAATCAAAATTCAGAAGGATGCGGGCGACGTATCCTGGATCTATGTCGATATGCTCGAGACCGAGAATGTTGCGCCGCCTCAGGCAAATCCGGATCCAACCAAATATGTAACCGTCTCTTCCTCCAAATCGATTGAACAGGCATTAAACGAATTCAGACAGGATACAACGAAAAAAGGCATCTACATCCCTGCCGGCGAGTGGACGATTAGCAGCAAAATCTTCCTCTACGGCCGCGCAACGGAGATCGTAGGCGCCGGTCCTTGGCACACCAAGCTGATTGCCCCTCAGAATCAGTCCAATCTGGATGTAGGATTCAATATCGGCTCTGCGGCCAACGGATCAACTATCCGCGATCTGTCGGCTTGGGGCAACTATATTAACCGCGTTGACGGACCGGGCAAATTCATCGACGGCAACGGCATGCAGAACGTAACGGTTCAGAACGTTTGGGTGGAGCATTTTGTCTGCCTGTACTGGGGCGTTAATTCCTCCTACAACACGTTCCGGGATAACCGGATCAAGAATACGTTCGCGGACGGCATTAACATGACCAACGGCTCCTCCTACAATGTTATCGACAACAACTATGCGCGCGGTACGGGAGACGACTCCTTCGCCTTGTTCAGCGCGGTTGATTCCGGCGGTTCCTACAATGTCGGCAACAAATACACGAACCTGACCGCTACGGCTGTCAGACGCGCGGCTGCTTTTGCCGTATACGGCGGCTCGGATAACCTGTTCCAGAACCTGTACGGCGCGGATACGTTAACCTATCCCGGCATTACGATCAGCAGCTACAGCTTTGGCTACAACACGCTAGGCTTTGGCGATAAGGACACGGTTATTGACGGAGCAACGCTGGACCGCACGGGCGGAGATTTCTGGACCAGCGTTGGCGCCGATGACAAGATTAATGATTACCAGAACTTTGGCGCGATCTGGATTTACGGCGGAGACCGGACGATCAAGAACATTCTGATCAAAAATATTGACATCAATAATCCCGTTTACTTCGGCCTCATGTTCCAGTCCATGGCTCCTAACAATCTCGCGATGCAAAATATTCGCGTCGAGAACGTCAACATTAACAACCCGACCCGCTACGGCATCAAGCTTGTCGTCCGTGCCGAGCAAGGCCAAGGCCCTGCATACGGAGGAGCAAGCTTCACCAACGTGAAGGTCAACAACCCGGGCGTCTCCGCCATTTACGGCGAAGCGCAAAGCCCGAACTTCACCGTCACGCGAGTGTCGGGGAATAACTGGTAATCAATAGCGAAGGCCCTTCCCTTGTCATCCATGATGACGAGGGGAGGGCCTTTTTTGTGTCTGCGTATTGCCGATCGCGCACGCACCGGAATAAGCTTAACGGTGCCGCGCATCGTTAAGCTTTCACTATAACCGTCTTTTAATGTCCTTAACGATATCGCATATCGTTAAGGACGTTCATTTTCCGCCTTTTCGGCTTCCTATTGGCATTTGAGCAAGGGTTAACGATACCGCGCATCGCTAAGCATTTGCTGACACTGTTATTTTACTTGCTTAACGATGCCGCGCATCGTTAAGCCGCTGGGCATGCCAGCTGCAGCCGGTGCCTAATAAATGCTTCTCTCGCCTTCTCGACAATCGAATTCATGATCCGTAAACTATTTTTAAACATTGTATAGGAGCTGATGAAATGAACGTTGTAGACGTAGCTATCGAGTTTGCGGCAACTGCCCATCAATCCCAATACCGTAAAGGAAGCGGCACGCCTTATATATCCCATCCTTTTGGGGTGGCGATGCTCTTGTCCTCGCATAACTGCAGCGAAGAAGTAATCGTAGCTGCTCTTCTCCATGATGTGCTGGAGGATACGGACACTACCGAGCAGCAGCTCGCAGCTAAGTTTGGCCCCCAGGTTACGGCTATCGTGAAGAGCTGCTCCGAGCCGGACAAGACATTAAGCTGGGAAGAACGCAAAACGCATACGATCGAGAGCATCCCCGCTTCTCCGATCGAGATCCGGCTGGTCGCTTGCGCCGACAAGCTCCATAACCTGCGCAGCATGAAAAGGGATTATGAAGCATTTGGTCCGGATTTCTGGGCACGGTTTAAACGAGGCGAGAAAGAACAGTCCTGGTATTACAAAAGCCTTGCCGAAGCTTTCGACAAGGCCGATGACAGCTCCCAGTATCCCCTGTTTGCCGAATTTGCGCGCGAGGTCAAAGCCTTCTTCAGCTAGACTCTTACGCTATTCTCGCGCCTCCGCCACAGCGGCGGAAGCTGAGGCACGATCATCCCAACCAGCATAAACAAGCAGCCGATTCCCGCGCGGACGCCAAGTATTTCATCCAGCAGCAGGTAACCTCCGATGGCCGCAAATACCGTCTCCAGGCTCAGTATAATAGCCGCCTGCGCAGGATGCGCGTTTCTCTGGCCAACGATCTGAAGCGTATACGCAATGCCAACCGAACAGATCCCGCCGTATAACAACGGAATAATGGCATCGGACAGCCCGGACAGCTCAACCTTTTCCGTAGAGAAGGCCACGATGAAGCTTAACACCGAGCAGGTTACAATCTGCACGAGCGACAGCTTTAACCCATCCGTCCTGCGGGAGAAGCGGTCGATCATCAGAATATGGACGGACCAGAACAAGGCCCCCACCAGCTCGTACAGATCTCCTTTTCCCAGCGTCAAGTTATCCGTCATGCACAACAAATAAAGACCAATAATGGCAAGCACGGCACCGATGCCGCTGTTCAAGCCAAGCTTCTGCTTCAGGAACAAGCCAAAGAAAGGAACAATGACGATGTATAACCCCGTAACAAAGGCTGCTTTGCCCGCTGTCGTATACATTAATCCGACCTGCTGCAAGGACGCGCCGGCAAACAGTACAAGCCCCGTGCAGAACCCGTAAACGGAGGCACTTTTAAAAGAAGCGCGAATCCGCTCCTTCGTCTGGCCGGATTTTCGATCCATCACCCAGATGAGCGGAATCAAGGAAATCGCCCCCAGCACAAATCTCACGGCATTAAAGGTAAAAGGCCCCGTATGCTCCATCCCCTGCCGCTGGGCCACGAAAGCGAAGCCCCATATCAAAGCGGCGAGTATTAATAATAAACTGGATTTCAATTGCGTTTGTTGTCCCATAAATGATGTCTCTCCTACAATCTAACTAACTGCTGAAAGATTCATTATACAAAAAATAAAGCACGGCGATAACCCGCCGTGCTTTTTTTACACAACCTTATCCTTCACTATCCGTATCCGTTGCACGGCATGCCATCTGCTCCACTTCCATCGCCATCGTTGGCTCAGCCAAGCTGCGCAGCGGAACTTCAATCTCTTGATCCGGCTCGGCAAGAGAATAAATCCGGGCTGTTTCCTGTGCTTCATCCACATGCTGAATATAGACTGGCACCCCGTTATACTTCACATCTGCCATAATCGGAGAATTGGCAATCTCTATCGCCCGATTCGTATCCATCGTGCAAACCTCCTCTGCTTCAAACTCATTACAGTATGAGCGAAGGAGGAATGGAATATGCATCCAGTTGTTTCTGAGAGCTCTGCCTTCGGCTATCCCGGAGTATTAACCTTCTGCCTTATCGCTTTATCACCTGATCACGTCTTGGTCCGACGGATATGGTCTCGATGGGTACTCCGATCTCCGATTCCATCCATTCGATATATTGTTTGGCCGCGTCAGGCAGTTCATCGTAACGTTTCGCATCGGAAATCTCACACTTCCAGCCAGGCATCCGCTGATATACGGGCTTGGCACCTTCCAGCTTCGATGTAATAGGGAAATTATCTATGATTCCGCCTGTTGTCTCGTAGCCCACGCAGACCGGGATCTCTTCTAAATAGCCTAGAACGTCGAGATTCGTTAAGACAACCGATGTTGCTCCCTGAAGACGGCAGCCATAACGCGTAGCAACGGCGTCGAACCAACCGACGCGTCTTGGCCGTCCGGTCGTCACGCCGTATTCCCCTGCGTCACCTCCACGCTTCCTCAGCTCCTCGGCCTTCTCTCCATGCAGCTCGGTAACAAATGGTCCTGCTCCCACACAGCTGGAATAGGCTTTGGTCACCGCAATCACGTTCTGAACAGCATATGGAGGCAAGCCGGCACCTACCGGCGCATAACCCGCAAGCGTTGAGGAAGAGGTCGTGAATGGATAAATACCATGATCCGGATCTCGAAGCGCCCCTAATTGTCCCTCAAGCAAAATGGGATCTCCATGTCGATAAGCCTTATGAAGCAAGGAGGTCGTATCCCCAATATAAGGGGCCAAAAGCTTTGCCTGCTCGAGCAGCTCCGGCAGCCATTCCTCCGCCTGAATTGACGGCCGACCGTAAAATTGCTGCAGGAGCACGTTTTTGGTTTCAAGCAAACGCTCCATCCGGTTGCGTAACCGGGCAGGCTCTAGCAAGTCGGCGGCCTGAATGCCCAGCTTCATGTACTTGTCCGCGTAAAAAGGAGCAATCCCCCGCTTCGTCGAGCCAAAGCCGTTGTTCCCCAGCCGCTCTTCCTCAAGCTCATCGAGCAGCCGGTGTACCGGCAGCACAAGCTGCGCTCGATCGGAAATCATCAGTCTCGGAGTCGGAACTCCCCGCGCGGACAAATCCTTTAATTCATCCAGCAGCACACCGATGTCCAGGGCAGTCCCCGGACCAATTATATTCGTAACGTTGGGGTTAAAAACGCCTGAAGGCAGCATATGCAGAGCAAACTTCCCAAAGTCGTTGATTATCGTATGCCCCGCATTACTTCCGCCTTGAAATCGAACGACATAGGAAGTCTGTCCGGCTAATAAATCGGTCACCTTCCCTTTTCCTTCATCGCCCCAATTCGCCCCTACAATGGCCGTTACTGTCATCATCGCAACCTCCGCTCTATCGTTTGGCTTACAAAGCTAATGATAAAGCCAAGGAAGTATATTAGAATAATTCATATAACTAATATCCGATATAAATGTGAGGAATATCGATGGAAGTGAATTTGGAATGGTATCGCGTCTTTTATTGGATTGCGAAGACCGGCAGCTTATCCAAAGCCGCTGAACAGCTGCATATTACGCAGCCTGCGGTAAGTCATACGGTCAAGCAACTGGAGAGCGCGCTTGGAGGACCGTTGTTTTTCCGAACGCCTAGAGGAGTTACCTTAACCGCGGAAGGAACCGTGCTGCTGCAGTATATCGAGCAGGCCTTCCTCTCCGTTCAGATTGGAGAAAAAGCGATAGCCGAAATGAACAATCTGAACACCGGGGAGATCGCTATAGGCGCGAGCGACACGTTGTGCAAGCATTTTCTGCTGCCTTATCTGGAGCAATTCCACGAGCTGCATCCCGGAGTCCGCGTCCGCGTGACGAATCGAACGACACCCGAAACCATTAACCTTCTGAAAGAAGGCCACATTGACTTCGGAATCGTCAGCCTGCCCGTAACCGATAAACAAATAAACATTCGGGAGAGCACCTCCCTGCAAGACTGTTTTGTTGGAGGCAGAGGCTATCAATCACTTGCTGACGGCCCTCCGCTTTCCTTGGAGCAAATAAACCGATACCCACTCCTTCTGCTCGAAAAGGGAAGCCGTACGAGACGTTATCTGGATGACTATGCTTCGTCGCAGGGAATTACCTTCACCCCTGAGTTCGAGCTTGGCAGCGTAGACCTTCTCGTCCAATTTGCCAGAAGCGGATTTGGCCTTGCCTTTGTTATTCGCAATTACGTTCAGGAGGAGCTCGGTAGAGGCGACTTGGTTGAAATCCCTCTTACTCAGCCTTTGCCCGGCCGTCATATTGGAATCGCAACGCTGCGCGGGGTTCCCTTGTCCTCTGCAACAAAGTCATTCCTTTCCCTATTGCCGTAAAGGTTCCCAGACAGCACAAAGGCCGCAGCACTCCCTAAGGAGGCCCGGCCTATCCTATCCAAAGATGCTCCGTCCTATATTCCAGCTGGCGGACAAGCTGCATCTAAGATGAATTATAGTTTACCTTTCAAGTCCATGAGATACTTCAGGAGTACGGCGAGTGC
This sequence comes from Paenibacillus glycanilyticus, assembly GCF_023715145.1. Classification (GTDB taxonomy): domain Bacteria; phylum Bacillota; class Bacilli; order Paenibacillales; family Paenibacillaceae; genus Pristimantibacillus; species Pristimantibacillus glycanilyticus_A. Next base: position 199,159 of record NZ_JAMBNP010000007.1, read on the forward strand.
GCCCAAGTAATAGCCGACGAGAACGACCCAGCCGGTTACATCCATTGCGGCAAGCCCTGCAAGAAGGAGCAGCGGAAGCACATAATACACCATGTCTTTCAGATAGCCCAATACGAAGTCTGTCGAGAATTTTCCTCCTGTTACCGATTTGAACAAATCAACCAGCAAGTTTGCAGCCATCGAGCCCATTACGACCCACAGTGCGACTTCCATCCAAAGCGTTAATGATCCTAGCACTTTTCATCACCTCCGAATTAGAGGAATGTGATACGCTTACATTTTATGCGGGAAGCTCGCAAGTTGTCTCCTTCAATAGCCTGTATATGTCGGATAAATAAAAAATCGCTAGAGGATTGCTCCTCAAGCGACTTAAAATTAACCGAACGGCATTCCTGTACTTCTCGATGGTTGGCGGTGTATGTTCCTATTTTCAGTTAGATGGCACGCGGCAATTTCCGTTGGGCCTCCCTCTTCTGAAGCTTAACGGCCGCAACCCTCCATGTATGCAGCCTCCTTGACTGCTTCATTTTTCCTATTGTTGTCAGTGTAGCTCCCGTTCCTTAAATCAATCTGAATTAGAAACTATGAAATTTGGCCTGCTTTTTTAAAATTGGGACCTTCCAACCCTTTCCTACATGCTGATATAATTTGCAGTATCGGATATTCCTCTCGTCAGGCAGGTGACAATTATAAACATACTGCTAGATTCTACTACAATCCTTATTTTTCTAGGCATCGGATACTTATTCACATTTATTCTTATAAGCGCTTACTGGCATGACGTCATCAAGGCGCTGCCCGTCAGAACCTTTTTTCTGGCCAAATGCATCCAATCCTGCTCCTGGTTTCTTGTCGTATTGCGCGGCGAGATCCCGGACTTTCTGACTATCTCCGCAGCGAATTCGCTTATGTTTATCGGAGCATCTCTCGAAAGCATCGCCTATTTGCGATTAAGGAACGAGTGGAGCAGGGGTTTTAAATGGATGTACAGGCTCTTAATCCCGCTGAGCATTGCGGGATTTCATCTGGTCATGCTCATCCACAACCAGGAGAATTTGCGAATCGCCTATTGCTCTCTCGCTCTTCCCGTTATTCTGGCACCCCTGTACCGATTGACCAAAGGGCCATCCCTATTAATGAAGGTAATCGGCTATATTTACCTGTTTGTAATCGCGGCGAATCTGATCCGGGGAGCGACCGCTCTCTTAACGGACGTATCGGCAAGCTTTTACACGCCGGGCATCTACCAATTGGTCTACCTGGTGACGATTTATATTCTTACGATCTTGAGCATCATGGGATTTCTGCTGCTGTGGAAGGAGAAATCGAGTCAGGAGCTGCTTCATTACGCCAGCTACGACGATCTGACCGGCACGTTGAACCGAAGGACGTTTACGGCAAAAGCCAAGCCGCTGCTTGCAAGCTGCGCCAGGAAAAAAGAAGCCGTATCGTATCTGCTGTTTGATATCGACAGCTTTAAGGGTATTAACGATACCTACGGCCATCATACGGGGGATCTTGTACTGAAGGACATTACGAAACGATTCAAGCGGCAATTAGGCGAGGACGACCTGTTTGTGCGTTATGGAGGAGACGAATTCGGCATTCTGTTATCCGGGAAAAACGAGCTTGAATCCACCGAACTGGCAGAGCGGATCAAAACCACGCTGGAAACCGCTTCAAGCAGCCTGCCCGTTCCTTATACCATCAGCATTGGCGTGCTCACCCTCGTTCCCGATCAGCTTACGCATATGGAGTCCATCTATACAAGATGCGACCAGGCTTTATACACGGCCAAACGAAACGGGCGAAACCGCATATACCGAAGCCAAATCAGCTAGAGCTGGCGTATACCAAAAAGAGCTTGCCCGGAAACGGGCAGGCTCTTTTCTATCTCCTAACATTCCATTTTGCTTTTGAGGTAAAATAAATCTTGTATTCCATTCGGCAGCAAGCAGGTCGCCTGCTCACCGAGCATGACGTCCCTAACCGGAAAATCTGGCTTGGCCCTTAGGGGCACGGCCCTAACCGCGCCCGCGACCTGGAAGGCACGGCCTTTGGCGAGAATGCCGTCGTTTACGACTATGACGTTAACGTCCTTCGCTGGTTTGACCATTTCCTGAAGGGCGCAGCCAACGGCATCAACGAAGAGCCCCGCGCCAGCTACTACGTCGTTGGCGAGAACCAGTGGCGTACGTCCGAGGATTGGACGCCGGCCGAAGCGGCGGTCACGCCGTTCTATCTCGGCGGCGGCGGAAGAGCGAATTCCGCCTTTGGCGATGGCAAGCTGTCCCTTAACCTTCCGCGGCATGAGGAGCTGAACGAGCCGGATCACTACGTCTACAGCCCGGCCGATCCGGTCGTTGATTCCGGCAAACGGATCCCGGAGAACCGCCGGACGATCGAGCTTCGCCAGGACGTGCTCTGTTATACGGGCGACAAGCTGGAACAACCGGTAACCGTCGCCGGCGAGCTGTCCGCCGTGCTGTACGCGGCAAGCTCCGCGGTGGATACCGACTGGGTGGTCGCGCTCAGCGACGTGGATGAAGCAGACAATTCGATTCTGCTGTCCAGCTACATCGTCCGCGCCAAATACCGCAAGGGATATGATAAGCCGGAGCTGCTGACTCCCGGCCAAGTGGAGCGGTTCGATATTTTCCTGCCGAATATCGCGATCGGTTCCCTGCCGGACACCGCATCCGCTTCTCGGTTACATCGTCCAGCAAGTTTGTGGCGTTCCTGAACTCAAATACGGGCCTTAACCCGTATGATGATCCGGAGCCGATCCCGGCTGTGCAGACGATCCATCATTCCGAGGATTATCCAAGCCATATCCTGCTTCCCGTGCTGGAAGGGTAATACAAAGGCCGGGAGTCACTTAGAAGAGATTCCCGGCCCTTTCTATGTTTAGCGGTCAAAGGCGTACTCTGCTACAGATGCGAACCGCCGCTTGCATCCATGCATTGCCCCGTTATCCAGCGGCTGTCCGAAGAAGCCAGGAACGCTGCGGCATCCGCAATATCGGAAGGTTCCCCCCATCTGCCAAAGCTCGAATATTGTGCGCCAAACTGATACCCCGACTCATCCTGCAGCAATGCCCTATTCATATCCGTGGCGATAAAACCGGGCAGCAGAGCATTAACGGTAATCCCGCGCGGAGCAAGCTGGGTTGCTAAAGATAGCGTAAGCGTATTGATCGCCCCTTTGGTCATGCTGTACGCCGCAACCCCGGGCAGGGAAATTCTCGTTGTCGCGGAGGACAGATTAATAATCCTGCCCTCGTCTCTTAAGCGGGGCAACGCTTGTTGGATGACGAAGAAGGGAGCTTTTGCGTTGGTATTCATAACTTGGTCGAAAGCGTCCTCCGTTGTCTCCTCGATTGCGGCAACAAGCCCTGCCCCCGCATTGTTGACGAGAATATCAAAGTACCTTTCTCCCGTACGCTGCTCCAGGGCCGCATCCAATGCTTCATACAGCTTAACGGCACTAGCAGCGGTCCCAAGCTCCTGCCCTAGCGCAAAGGCCTTCCCCCCGTTTTGCTCGATCTGACGGACAACTTCCGCCGCCGCATCATGATTAGCGTTATAGTGAACCGCCACCATGGCTCCCTCCTTGGCCAGTCTCAGCGCGATAGCACGGCCAATCCCTCTGCTTGCTCCTGTAACCAAGGCAATTTTTCCATTTAAATGACTCATGTTTTGCTCAACTCCTCCTGTTTTTTACACCATTAGTTGTAACATGGGAGCCGTTTCGTAATGTTGCTGTCTCATTCTCAATCTCTGGTTCATCGCACACTCAATTGGGAAAAGAAAGGAGTTTCCGCCCCGATCAGCGAATCTATACAAAATCAACCAAAACTAGAGATTGGAGCACGCAATGTCATTCCCCGTCTGGATTAATCTTGGTTTTGTTAAGCTGCATCCGCATGCGGTCTTTGAAACACTGGCTTATTTTATAGGCTTCCGAGTGTATCTCTACACCCGCACCAAGGACAAGATTCCGATCGTGCAGGGCATGTGGGTGATTGTTGGCGCCATACTTGGTGCCGCTATCGGATCTAAGCTGCTGTATTGGTTCGAGGATCCGCAGCTGACGCTTGCCAACTGGAACAGCTACACCTACCTCATGGAGGGCAAAACGATTGTTGGCGGGCTGCTTGGCGGACTAATTGGCGTCGAATGGACGAAGAAGCGAATTGGCTATTCCCGCTCCACGGGTGATGACATGGCCTTGCCGCTTATCGTCGGCATGGTGATCGGACGGATTGGCTGCTTCCTGACCGGCCTTGATGATCATACCTACGGCGTGGCCACTACCTGGATTACAGGAATCGATTTCGGCGACGGCGTCTTCAGGCATCCGACGCAGCTCTATGAGATTGCCTTCCTGCTGCTGCTTGGAGCCTTCCTCTTCCACTGGAAAAGGAGAGGCACCTTGCCTGACGGAGCGATCTTCCAGCTGTTTATGACCGGGTATCTGTCATTCCGTTTCGCGATCGATTTCACGAAGCCTACGCCTCACTTCTATCTCGGACTGAACCATATTCAGCTTGCCTGTATCGCCGGGCTAATCTATTACTTTGTTCTCCTATCCAAGTGGCTGGTGCAGCCGCAACGCTCACATAGAAAGGAACGATAACGATGACAACCAAAAACAGACCCTACATTTTCTACGAGCTGACGAATAGCGTATGCTCCAAATGTTTGCGCAAGGTGGAAGCGAAGGTCATTATTGAGGATAATCAGGTATTCCTTCTGAAATATTGCGGGCAGCATGGCCGGGAAAAGGTGCTGATCGCAAGCGATGCGGACTATTACAAGAAATGCCGGGAGTTTCTGAAGCCTGCGGAGATGCCGGAGGTGTGGAACACCCCGATCCGCTACGGCTGTCCTTATGATTGCGGGCTATGTCCCGATCACGAGCAGCATAGCTGCCTGACGCTGCTGGAGATTACGGAACGCTGCAACCTGCAGTGCCCGATTTGCTACGCGGAGTCTTCCCCGCATGCGGGCTCCTATCGATCGCTGGAGCAGATCGAATTCATGCTTGATGCTATCGTCCGCAACGAAGGCGAGCCGGATATCGTACAGATCAGCGGGGGCGAGCCCACGATCCACCCGCAGTTCTTCGAGATTCTCGATTTGGTCAAAAGCAAGCCGATCAAGCATGTCATGGTGAACACCAACGGCCTTCGCATAGCGCAGGACAGGAAATTCGCCGAGCGGCTGGCGCAATATATGCCGGGGTTCGAAATCTATCTGCAATTCGACAGCTTCGAGGAAGAGACGCTGAAGGAGCTGCGCGGGGTTGATCTGCGCGATGTGCGCCGCCGGGCGCTGGAGCATTTGAACGAATTCAATATTTCGACCACTCTTGTCGTCACCCTCAAGAAAGGTCTTAACGACCATGAGATTGGCGATATTATTCAATACGGCCTGAAGCAGCGCGCTGTACGCGGCGTAACGTTCCAGCCGATTCAGGCGGCCGGGCGGCTCGAGGAGTTCGATCCTGCCACGGACCGTTTGACTCTAAGCGAAGTGCGGCAGGGCATTATTGATCAATCGGGTGTTTTCCGCCCGGAAGACATGATTCCGGTGCCATGCCACCCCGATGCCTTGGCAATGGGCTATGCATTAAAGCTTGGCGGACAGGCTATCCCGTTAACGGGGTTAATCGATCCGCAAATTCTGCTCGACGGCGGCCGCAATACGATCGTGTTCGAGCAGGATGAGACGCTGAAGGAGCGGATTTTCGAGCTGTTCTCAACCGCGCATTCCCCAACGTCTTCCGCCTTGTCGCTCAAAAGTCTTCTGTGCTGCCTGCCGCTTGTATCCGTGCCGGAGCATATCAGCTACGACAATGTATTTCGGGTCATCATCATGCAGTTTCTGGATCCGTACAACTTCGATGTACGCTCCGTCAAGAAATCCTGCGTGCATATTGCGCATCCGGATGGCAGAATCATTCCTTTTGACACCTACAATATGTTCTACCGAACAGCTGAGCAGGAGCAGAAGCTCGCTGAGCTGAGAGAAGAATTTGACATGCGTCCGGGAGGTAAGGTTTATGACTGGAGCCAATGACGGGGATAACCACGCCAATCAGCCGGGCAGCCCAAACAAATCGCCGTATCAAAAATCTCCTCATCATGTAAAGCATGTATTTCTGGGAATCGGGATATTGGCCGTCTTGCACTGTTTGCTGTTTCTCTTCCCGATCGGCTTCTTCTTCATAAGCATTGCTCAAATTGTCTACCTGCTGCCTGCGATTCTGATTTTCAATAAAAGAACCGGCATCGTCCAAGGCCTGCTGATCGGCGCCGGCATTACGTTTCTCGTCAACGCGGCCTGCTTTGGACTTCTGGTCAGCGGCAACTTCCCGTTGCCTTAAAATTTATCGGGATAAACTAAAGGCCGGGAGCCTCCACGCAGGAGACTCCCGGCCTTTACCCTTCCTTACATCGGCCTTCCGGCCATAGCTTCAATAAGCTTATTGATCTCTCCTCGGAGCAGCCCTCCGTGATAGCAGATGACGGCTTCTATCTCAAAGCCCTTGAATTTCTCTACGGAGCGAAGCGCCTGCTCCATATCGACCGTCGAATACGGAGATGACGGCAGCAGCTCGCCGCATGGCTTAATAAGTGGCTGCGTTAGGCTTAATGAGTAGACGGAGGGCAGATACGATACATGTGATCGTGGCCGCGTCGTGGATTGGCGGCCACTGGGGATGCTGGTGCTTGGCCTGTAGATGGGTATCTTGTTTCTGGATAATTGGACGGCGTCACTGGCGGATATGATCTCGGAGATGGGTTTTGCAGCCTCATGGAATTAGACCTACCAGGCTACCTGGCTGTCCATGATTATCATGGCAAGATTTAATTTATTATGTCTCCTCCTAATTGTTTTCATTACTTATTTCAAGCCATTCGGGAAGATCAAGACGAAATCCATCCAACCGGAGAGGAGCTAATTACTCATGACTACAAAAGATATCGTTCCTTTCGTTATCACGGAGAAGCGGCACTAAAATTTTAAATTTACTATTTCTTCATATCCAAGAAATATAAACCGTTTCCGATATAAACAGTATGAGCTCAAAAACTACAGGGCTTTGCAATTACTTGTCTTGACGACATTCGTTGCATTCTAAAGGGGAGGAATGATTTTGATGAAAAAGAAAATCGCAGGCATCGCCTTAGCTATACTTCTCTGCTCTTACGCATCGCTTAGCTTTGCCAGCACAAAGACATCCGCGGATTTCACTGATCTTAAGGACTTGGACGCGGCTACAAAAGCCAAATTCGACGCCATGATCAGCGCGGGAATCTTCGACGGCGTGTCCGACACAACGTTTGGCCTGAAGGACGAGATGAACCGCGCCCAGTTCGCGAAGATCGCGGCCCTCATCACGGGCCTCAAGGTGGATGACGCTCTGAAGACATCCAGCTTCAAGGATGTGAAAGCCGATGACGCGGCAAACGGCTATGCTCTTCCGTACATTGAAGCACTTAAGAATGCAGGCATTACGGAGGGCTACGGAGCAGGCATTTACGATCCGGCAGGCAAAGTAACCAAAGAACAGCTCGCAACCTTCCTGGTCCGGGTTCTAGGCAAAGATACGGACGCAAAAACCAAGGACGGTTCGGATACAACCGTATCGGATTGGGCGCAAGGTTATGTGGCGCTGGCTCTTGAGTTAAAGATTCTGAATAATGGCACTGACGGAAAATTTGGCGGACAAGCCAATGCAACACGCGACTTGCTGCTGACAGGTTCGTACGAAGCCAAACAGCAGTATGTACCGCCAACCCCAAGCCCTACTCCAACGCCAACACCGGTGTACACATCGCCTCCAGCGAGTACTCCTCAGCCGAGCGCGTCTCCAGAACAGCCATCCGCTTCACCTGGGGAATCGCCATCTACAACTCCTGAGGAGCCAACTAACTCCCCGGAGGAACCGACTTACTCTCCGGAAGAGCCGACTTACTCCCCGGAGGAACCGACTTACTCTCCGGAAGAGCCAACTTACTCTCCGGAAGAGCCAACTTACTCTCCGGAGGAACCGACTTACTCCCCAGGGGAGCCAACTTACTCTCCGGGGATTCCATCGCCACCTATTCCAACATGTCCAGATCCATCTCAGCTTTTCCCACTATGTATGCCATTGGTTTAAATCAACAAATGTGCGGGAGCTTCTCCCGCACCTTATTCTTATCTCGATATTAATCCCTATAGTAAGAAAGCACCCAGCATACGCCGTTTCGGTCCGTCACAATCGCAAGATATCCATTGAACGGAGCTTCATACATCTCGGTTTGGACCGTTCCGCTCCCCGCAAACTCGGCATAGATTCTTTTGAATGTTTCTTCCGTGTCGAGCTTCAGAAACACTCTCACATAATCGCCTTTCACGGCCGGCTTGGCTGCCTGCGTATCCGCGAACTTTAAGGATGCTCCTTCCACGTGGAGATCCGCATTTAGAACGATATCCCCCTGCCGGCGCAGAATCACGATCTCGCCGCCAAAGACGCTTTGATAATACTTGATTTCCTCTTTGCAATTCTCCACTGCGATAAATGGCTGAGCAATCATTCTAACCATCCTCCCTTAATCCATTAAATTGTGAAGCACTTTCTTTAACAGCCTTAACAGCAGGTCATATTCCTCATCGCTGATACCGCTTCTGGTCTTGTTTTTGATCCGGCTTAAGGCTTCCTGCACCTTGGGCACCACTTCGTGGCCCGCCTCTGTCAAATAAAGCAGATGGTAGCGGTTATCTGCCGGATCGGGCTCTCTGCGCACGTAGCCCTCCGCTTCCAGCTTGGCGATAGCCTTCGCCGTAGTCGTCTTGTCAATAAACAGCTTCTCGCTTAAAGCCTTCTGCGTAACGGGCTGCCCGGAGGCAATCGCCATCAGAAAAATATACTGACCGCTCCCAATCTGATACGGCGCAAGCTCAGCCGAGATGTGAACCTGCATGTGGCGGTAGATCGCCGAAATGTAAGGACCATGCGATTCCGAAGCATTCTCTTGTCCTTTCCAACTTTCGCTCAAGTGATCTCCTCCTCCCAAATAGAATGCTATTGCAACTAATTTCATCATATGCGAAATAGAATGCTATTGCAACTAATTAGGGCGAAGAGACGTACTCGGGATATTTTCCGGGAGATTATTCATAATAAGTACAATTGCGAATATGATCTACTTCCCCTTTTCCAGTTTTTTAAGAACGATCAGTAAAAAATAATTCTTTACCGGTCGTTCTCAATATGATATTCTTGTTTTCGAAAGGAGGCCGTGAACACTTGGGCAGAAGCAAAGAATTTGATGAAGACGCTGTGCTGCTGAAGGCGATGAAGCTGTTCTGGACCCAAGGCTACGAGAAGACCTCCATGCAGGATCTTGTCGAGCATATGGGCATTCACAGACGGAGCATATACGATACATTCGGTGATAAACATGCCTTATATTTGCTCGCTTTGAAGCGTTATGGCGATACGGTCTGGAAGTCCATTGAACAGAGGGCGAACGGTTCGTTCACGTCCAAGGCTGCCATCCGTACCCTGCTCGAAGCCGCTGTTGCGGAGAATGAGGAACGCCCGCAAGGATGCCTGATGGTTAATACCGCCGTGGAGCTTGCGGTGCATGATCCCGAGTTTGAAGCTTGCGTCAGCCAGAGCTGGGACATTACCGAAGAGCTTATACGCGATCTCATTATAAAAGGCCAGCAGACCGGTGAACTCGCCGCAGAGCTTGATGCGGATTTGTTAGCTTCCTACTTCAACAATGCGCTGACGGGACTTCGGGTGATAGTTAAGACCCAATACAAAAGAGAGAAATTACATCAGATTATTGAAACGACAATGTCTATGCTGGATTAATTTTTTTAAATTTTCTAGAACGATCATTCTTAAATTTTAAGTACTATTGCGGTAATAATAAAACCTGAAGGAGTAGTGATTACAATGGCTAAATTAAACGGAAAAGTTGCATTGATTACGGGAGGAAACAGCGGGATCGGGCTGGCTACGGCAAAAAAATTCGTTGCGGAGGGCGCAAAGGTCGTTATTACGGGCCGCAATCAGGATTCTTTAACAGCAGCCGTTAAGGAGCTTGGCGAAGAGCATGCTCTCGCTGTTCAGGCCGAAGCAGCAGATCCGGCAGGTTCAGAAAAGGCCGTTGCGGCAGCTATTGAACGGTTTGGCAGACTGGACATTGTTTTTGCCAATGCCGGTATTTCAGGCGGTACGCCTCTAGGCGATACGAAACTGGATGATTTCGAACAAATTCTGAAGGTAAACGTAACCGGGGTCTTCTTCACCGTGCAGGCGGCAGTACCGCATTTGCAAGCAGGCGCTTCGATTATCCTTGTGGGCTCGGTCCTTGCCACAACGGGCGGATTGACAAGAGCCGCTTATGCAGCCAGCAAAGGCGCTGTCACTAGTATGGCAAGAGTATTCGCCTCCGAATTGTCCCCGCGCGGCATCCGGGTGAATACCGTTGTGCCGGGTGCAACAAAAACGCCTATCTGGAAAGCAACGGATGCTGACCACATGGCGAAGCTGGAGGCCGGTCTATCCAAAACCATTCCGCTTGGCCGTCTTGGCGAACCGGACGAAATCGCGAATGCCGTGCTTTTCCTGGCTTCGGATGATTCCTCCTTCGTGCAGGCAGCCCAGCTTCAAGTGGACGGCGGCGCAGACGGCGCACCGTTTGGCGCTCCAATCTACCGCCAATAAAAGATCAATAAATACAAAGCCGTTCCTGCTGGAGGGTCTCCCCTCTTCGGGAACGGCCTTTTTTAGTTCATTTCCGGTCAACCTCTTCCTTTACTCCTTTTTCAATCCCTTCGTAATCGTCACAAGGACAAGACCAACCGCCAGAATAACCGCCCATGCGGCAAAGGATGGCCATCCCACCGGTAACAAGCCTAGGAACTGATACTTCAGCTCATGCGTGAAAATGGCTTTAATCAGCGGCTGGACGACCGTAGCAAGACCAACCAAGCTTAGGATAATCCCGAGAATTTGCAGCCCGTCATTCTAAATCTTGTTCATTCCCATCTCTCCTTGTCGCAAGCGTAAACGTCCTGATCGTCTCCTTGATGGCCTCATCGAGATCCTTGATTCCCCCCGTTGCGATTCTCCCGCTTAGCGTATCGATGGCACTTCTTACGAGCATCGCCATCAGCCCAGGCTTAAACGCTCTGAAGCACTTTTCTTCCTGTTGGCCATATTCGAAAATTTCGATAAGCGGCTGGTAGATCCCATTATCCTTATCCGCGAAAGCCAGCTCTCCGTCCTTGCCGCGATGATTGGCAATTATGTGAATGATGGCAAGTGTCGCGTGCCGGTTCTCGGCCACATAACGCAGATTGCTGTCCACATAGGACTCCAGCGCATCAATCGCTGATCTATCAATAACCATATGTTTGCCCATATACTCTGCCGCATCGCGGAAGTAACCTTCCACAAGCTCGACAAAGATCAGATCCTTCCGCGGAAAATGGTACGTTACGACGCCCTTGCTAATGCTTAAATGCTCGGCAACCACGCCTAGAGAAAACCCCGTATAGCCGCGTTTAGCGATAACCTCCAGCGAGGCTTGCCGTATCTTTTCCCGTGTTCCCTTCACCATCGACAACCTCTCTATTCCTTTGAATATGCTGTTACCCCCATATTAGTACGATCGTGCTAATCCTGCAAGCATTTTTCGTACGAACGAGCTAATATACAAAAAAGCGATGTTCCCACAATCAGGAACACCGCTTTTTTCATGTCGTAAGACCCGAGCGCACCCACTCCATAAAGGCGGCAGCCGCCGGCCGGAGCTGCTTGCCCTTCAGATGGACAAAGCCCTGATGAACAGGCTGCGGTACTGGGAAATCCAGCTTCATCAGCTTCCCTGCCTGCAGCTCTTCCTCTACATTTGCCTTTGGCAGCAAGGATATCCCAAACCCCGACTGAACCATGCGCTTGATCAGTTCTATACTCGGAAAGCTTCTGCGGTCATGTACTTGGTATCCGGCTTCCCGGAGGGACGATTCCCCCAGCTCGTGATACAAGCAGGCGTTCCCGTAGCTGATATAAACCTGCTTCCCGCTGCCCCTTCGCTCCGGAGCTCCTACCCACACCAATTCTTCTACAAGCAGCGGTACAAATACGAGACCGTCATGTTCTGGATCACGGGGCACAATCCCCAGATCCTCCTTCTGGTCAAGCACCAAGCCGCAAATATCCTCCATAAACCCCGTTGATAGCTGCAGCTCAACATCCGGGTAGCTCTCGGAGTAAGAGGCCAGCAGATCAGGCAGGCTTGTCACGCAGTAAGCTTCCAATGCCCTCACCTTCAGCACCCCCCGCGGCTGCTCGGTTCGAAGAAGATCCTCCTCCAGCGCTTGGCTTAACGCCGCGAATTGACTCGCAAACCGGGCAAGCGCAGCTCCCGCTTCCGTAGGCTCAACGCCTCTAGGCAGACGATCAAACAGCTTCTTGCCGCTTGCCTTCTCGAGCTGGGCAATATGAGTCGTTACGGTAGACTGCACATAGCCCAGCTTATCTGCGGCCCTGCTGAAGTTCTTCTCCTCCATCACCGTCAGAAAAGTGCGGAGCGATCTCCCGTCCCATTGATCCAGCAAGATATTCAGCCCCCTAGGTATTTCATTCACAAATGGATGCAATCATAACTATTCATTTTTCAAATCACTACGCTCATGATACCATCGAAGCAATCGATCGTAAAGGAGATTCGGACTGTATGTTTAACCGTATTATTCGCTTCCTGTGGCCTGCCGCAGGTGCTTTCGCCGCCATCTTTCTTTTATTTCTGTTTGAGGATGCGACCGGGCTGGCCATGTTGATGGCACCATTTGGCGCTTCCTGCGTCATCGTATTCGCCCTTCCGGACAGTCCTCTTGCGAAGCCGCGCAATGTCATTGGCGGCCATCTTATCAGCACGTTGACGGGGCTATCCTTCTTCCATGTTTTTGGCCATCATGCCTGGACCTTGGCTGCCGCGGTGGCGTTGTCGATCGCCTTCATGCAGATAACGAAGACCATTCATCCGCCGGCAGGCGCTGATCCGCTTGTGGTTATCCTGTCCGGAGCAGGCTGGTCTTTCCTGCTGACTCCCGTCTTGGCAGGAGCCTTGCTTCTGGTGGCTTTGAGCGCTGTATACCGCGTTCTTCAGCAATCCTCGCAAGCCAAGCAGGCACAAGTAAAGTTGAATTCCAAATAAAGGATTGAAACCTGAATAGCTGCTTTTACGTAGAAGTGGTAAGGCTCGATTCACGCATAAGCTCTGGAACGGCACAGAAGATACAATCAGAAGGGAGGCGTCATTCATGAAAACATACCGTGCTTCAGGTCGTCTGACTATCCTTCTCTTTCTGCTTGGCGCCTTCATTCTGTTCAGCATGCCAACCATGATGCTTGGCAGCAATTTCGACGTGTCGAAATCAAGCCGTGCCCATATCGAGCACAGCCTGCCAAACAGCATGAAAGCCGTTAAGCGGGTAACCGTGTCTCCTGCCAGCAAGCTTCTTGCCATGGTTGCGCTGCTAGCTGTCATCTACAGCTGGGTCAATTACCCTCGCTTGCTCCCGCAGGTGAGAGCTGTCTTTCTAATCCCCTTCTTCTTCCTGCAGCGGCTCAAACGCCTGCTCATGCCCCTCAAGCTGACGACATCCTATTCGATCGTTTAAGGACAATCCGTATCCTCTTCCGTTTTCAAGACTGAATAGCGGAGGTCTGATTTGTGCTGCCCATTGAACAAACGAATAGAAGTTCGATCATACTCGAGGAGGTACTCTCTTATGAATATCCGTGAAATCGACTTGCCCGGCATCGGGAAAAAATTTCAGATGAATACCCGCAGCGGCGATCAGCTCGTCATTATCGTCCACAACGACGGCCGCCGGGAATGCTACCATTTCCACCACGACAACCCGGAATCCAGCATCTCCATGATTACCCTGGATGACGACGAGGCCAGAATGGCTGCCGCTATGATTGGCGGCATGACTTATAAACCAAAGATGCTGGAGACAATTGAGGTTGCTCTCGACGAGCTGATTATCGAATGGTACAAACTAGAGGCTCATTATGCCTGCGTCGGCAAATCCATCGGAGAGCTGAACATCCGCAAAAATACGGGAACAACCGTCATTGCCTTGTTGTCCGCGAGCCATGCCAAGCAGATTAATCCGGGTCCAGAGGTGATTCTGGCCGCCGATAACACAATCGTGGTTGCCGGAGAACGCGCGCAGCACAAAGAACTGAAAAAAATCCTCATGAATGGATGTGATTAATGCCTATGGATCACATCATACTTGAGGTTGGCCTCGCTATTGCGCTTATCGCCGTGGCTGGTTTGCTGTCGGCAAAAATCCGCTTTTCCGTCATTCCGTTCTACATTCTGATCGGGATGGCCGTAGGTCCGCATTCGGTAGAGCTCTGGCATTTCGACTTCCGTTTTATCGAAAGCGCCCCTCTTATCGAGTTCATGGGAAGGCTTGGCGTCTTGTTCCTGCTCTTCTATCTCGGGCTGGAATTCTCCGTCGGACGCCTGATCAAATCCGGCCGCTCCATTGCGGTCGGCGGCACGATCTATATCGCCATTAACTTTACTCTAGGCCTCCTGTTCGGCTGGCTGAGCGGCTTTCCTTTTCAGGAGACTCTCGTGATCGCCGGAATTACAACCATTTCCTCCAGTGCGATTGTCGCCAAGGTACTGGTTGATCTGAAGCGTACCGCCAATCCGGAGACGGAGATGATTCTTGGGATCATCATGTTCGAGGATGTGTTCCTGGCCGTCTATATCTCCATCCTGTCCGGTCTTGTCTTAAGCGGTTCGACCTCGATTGGCGGCATTATTCTCTCCACCGTTATTGCCCTTGTCTTTATGCTTGCTCTGCTCACCCTTGGCCGCAAAGCGGCACCGACGCTTAATAAGCTGCTGAACATCCGGTCAAACGAACTGTTTGGGTTAGTGATCTTCGCGGGACTGTTCCTGGTAGCCGGTCTCTCCGAGACGATTCATGTCGCGGAAGCCATTGGCGCTTTGCTGTTTGGCCTCGTGCTTGCCGAGACCGAGCATATGAAGCGGATCGAGAAGCTGATCCTCCCCTTCCGGGACTTCTTCGGTGCCGTGTTCTTCTTCAGCTTTGGATTAACCATCGATCCAACCGCTTTAGGCGGAGCCGTCTGGCTATCGCTGGGTGCCGTTGCCGTCACGCTGATCGGCAATCTGACGGCCGGCATGCTCGCCGGACGCAGTGCGGGACTGTCCCCCAAAGCCTCGGTAAATATCGGATTGACCATCGTATCGCGGGGAGAGTTCTCCATCATTATGGCGAATCTCGCCAAAGCGGGCGCGCTTATGGCGGTAATCCAGCCGTTTGCCGCCTTGTATGTTCTGATTCTGGCCATTCTTGGCCCCCTCCTCACGAAGGAGAACAAACTCATATTTAACGTGATGAACCGCGTATTCCGATGGGACCGCAAGCAGGCTAGCACGTCTCAATCGAAATAACCCAACTAAGGATTAAGCAGATAAAAGATTAACCATGCAACAAATAAGACCGTGTTCCTTATGACAGGAATACGGTCTTATTATTGTTATGACAAACGCCACCATTCTGCAGTGGGATATGTCTCCGTTCCAATCCGAACGGGCTCTCCAATACGCGGAGTGGCAATCTTCGCGCGCAGTTCCCGTGCCTTCTTGACGGCCCGCTCCACCGGATCGCTCCAGTCATGCATGGCCAATCGGAAGGCTCCCCAATGAATCGGGATCATCAGCTCGCCTTTCACGTCAAGATGCGCCTGTACCGACTCCTCGGGCATCATATGAATGGCCGCCCATCTTGGATCGTATTGCCCGCATTCCATTAACGTAAGATCAAACGGTCCGTATTGCTCCCCAATCTGACGGAAATGCGGTCCATAGCCACTGTCTCCGCTGAAGAAAATACGCGCGGCCTTGCCGTGCAGTACCCAGGAGCACCATAACGTCCCGTTGCGTCCCGTCATTCCCCGGCCGGAAAAGTGGCGGGCAGGCGTGCAAGCCATTCTAATCCCTTCCCAGACGACTTCTTCCCACCAGTTGAACTCCTCGATCCGATCGGGAGCGACACCCCAGCGCTCGAGATGAGCGGCAACGCCCAGCGGTACGAAAAAGCGTCCCACCTTGTCCTTTAACCGTTTAATCGAACCGTAATCCAAATGGTCGTAATGATCATGAGACAATAAGACAGCGTCAATTGCGGGCAGCTCCTCGATCTCAATCGGCAAGGCGCTGCTGAAGCGCTTGCCCCCTATCCACGGAACGGGAGACGGCGCGCGCCCAAGCATCGGATCGAGCAGCAGCTTCTTGCCATCGAGCTCCAGAAGCAGTGCCGAGTGGCCAAACCAAGTGATTTTCGCTTTGCCGCCAGCTTGTCTTGCGTTTTCCCGAAGCGACTGCGGGCTGATCGGTTCAACCGCTAACGCCTTCGCCGGCTTTGCTCCTTTGTTGCCCCGGGCAAATTCCATCAGGAGCTCAAGGTTCTCGCGCAGCGACATCGACATGGACGACGGCAATGTATTTACGAACTTCCCCTTCTCATAATGGGGAGATTTCTTCATGCGCGCCAGCGTCTGCTCCCCCGGCTTGCCGCCAAACACCGGAGAAATCTTCAAGAACAGGGCAACAAGCAGGACAATGACGGCAAGCACGGCAATCCATATCAATATCGTCATGATGATAATCACCTCTTACTTTCGGTACGAAAAATAGTAGCTCCAAGCACGTCCAGCGCCTCCGAGATCCGGGCCAGCTCTTCCTCTGGCGCATGCTCAAGCTGCTGCAGAAACAATTGTCTCATATGTCCGAAGGCGTTAGCCATCCTCTCCTCACCCGCCGGGGCAAGCCGGATGTACTGCTTCCTCCGGTCCTCCGGATCCTCGATCTTCTCGCACAAGTCTTTCTCCGCGAGCTTCCGGATCTCTCGGCTCGTATTGGGCATCGAGATCCCCATGCATTCGCTGATTTCGCTTAAAGTAATCGGTTGTTTCACCGACAGAAACTCCAATATCTCATATTGCTGAGGCGTTATATCCTCCATTGGCAGCCCCTTTGTCATATCGTAGTGCAATTGATGGATGGCTGCAATGTGAGACACCATCTGCAGGAATAGCTTATCCTTTGAATCCAAATCGAATCATCTCCTTATAACGGGCTTATGCGATAATTTTATTATCAAATAACAATTATCTATTGACAACTATTTCCGAAGCGTGGTAACTTCTTATCAAATGATAACAAAGAAGGTGTCCAATGAAAACCCTTATTGTTTATACGCATCCGAACCACAACAGCCTAAGCTACTCTTTTCTGCAAAAAACGATCCAAGGACTGCAGGAAAACGCTCATGTAGAGGAAATCCAGGTGCTCGACCTATATGCCGAAGCCTTTGATCCGCTTCTCGTGTTTAACGAAAATAAACGAAGGCGCGATATGCACATCGATCCGGAGCTTGAGAAGCACCGCAGCCAGCTGCTCTGGGCGGAAAAAATCGTGTTCGTCTATCCGATCTGGTGGGGCCGGCCCCCGGCCATGCTGCTTGGTTATATTGACCGGATGTTCGCTTCGAACTTTGCTTACCGCGACAACGGGAGCATCCTCCCGGAAGGACTCCTCAAGGGCAAGTCGGTCGTATGCGTCTCCACGATGAAAGGGCCATCGCTCTATCCTCTGTTCTGGCTGAACAATGCCCATAAAGTGCTGATGCGGAAGGCGCTCTTCCGTTATGTAGGCATCAAGAAGGTGAAGTTCTTCGAGTTCGGAGGCATGGAGAAGAAGCAAGGCAAGCAGGATCAGAAGCTGAACCGGATTTATCATTATTTCAAAACGGTTGCGCAATAATTCAAAAAAGGCAGCATGCGAATTTTCGCAGCTGCCTCTTCCTATCCATTCAGAACCTGTAGGTTCCGCTATACATCGTACTCCAGTTCCTTGCGAGCGCGGGCGATCCACTCCAGAGGAGTGGGCGTTTCTTCCGAATTGTACTCGTAAGCGCCCATTCTAAGATTAAGCTCAAACCGGTTGCGGCTGGACCGCTCCGACTCGTTCATCTCGATAAGCCTGCTCCGAAGCCGATTCATCACGATATCGGCCCCGTCCCGGTCCGTGAACAGCAGAAGTCCCCAAGTCGGGTTCTCCTGGGTCAGCATGTACAGCGAATCGTTAGCCCGGATACTGGTCTGGCTGATCGTTGTAATGTTATACACCGCCGCATTCAGCTGCTCCTCGCCAATCATCCGTCTCAGCTCGTTCCAGTATTTGACGTTCAGAACAAGCAAAGTAAGCGGAATCTTGTAACGGTCGGACAAAGCCATAAACACCGTCGTGTCCTTCTGGAAGGACAGCATGTTTTTCAGGTTCGTGTCCTCATCCATCGTTGCCAGAGAGGCATTCTTCTTCGTCAGCGAGTCATTCTCCTCTTGAAGCTGCTTGCTTGCCAGGGTGAACATCCAAGTGATGCCGGTGAACACCGGCGTCATGAACAGCCAGAAGTAGCTTTGCCCCGTCACAACATCCCCTTGCACCACCGTCTGGTAGATGGTGAACGTGCCATACCCGAACACAAACAGGATATTTAGGATCAGCCCGGTCGTGATGGTCGTAAAATACGTGATGATCGCAATCAGAAACGCCACATTCAAGAATATAATGTTTTGCAGATACAGATTCGGATCACGCGCCGTAAACAAGATGCTGACAAAGCACGCGATGAACAGCAGCAGAAAGCCCCCGTCCGATAACAGGCTTGTGTTACGTCTCATGATTCCTACCTCCTTCTCTTCTTCCGATGCTTGCGGACAAGAAGCACAAGCGATACGAGCACCAGGACAAGCACAAGCATAATCGCGATGATAAAGCTGACAACGTCGCCGCGGTCAAGCACCTGGGTAATCACGGCCGGCGCTTCAGCCTCCGCTTCTTTCTTGAAGCGGAAGGCGTGAACCTGTCCGTCCTTGTCAACCATGGCTCCGTCGCCGAAAATTTTATATAAGCTGCCCGCGTTTCCGACCAGCTTCGATGCCAGGTAGACGTATTCGGAGCTGCTTCCCGTGATCGCAAGGAAGCCGTGACCTTTGCCATAAGGAGAATCAATAAGCTGCAGCGTCCCGATTCTCTCCCCGTAGCCCTTTTCAATGCTTATTTTCTCATTCGACAGAAAGCCTTGACCGCTCCCGTCATACTTGAAATACAGCTTATCGTTATTATCCCGAATATAACGATTATCGGCGTAGGAGCCGATCGCGATGATCTGGCGGTCCTTCAGCTCGCTCTCCGCAACCTCGTCCGTATAGAAGCGGATCTCGCCGGTATTGGAAGTAGCGTACTGCCCCATCAGATTAAACAGATTGGAAAGCGCCGAATACGTATAGTTGTCGCGGCTTTGCGGCAGCACAACGGCAACGCGGTTAAAGCTTCCGTCCCGGAGGAACGGATAAGGATAGTTGTTGAAGAGCATATCCGTACGGTCCTTCGTGTTGAGCTGAAGCACGGAGTCTTTGGAGACAAACGCCCAAGGCATCTGATCCTGGTTGCCGGTACATACCGCGTTCTTGATCTCCAGATCAAAGGCCGTCGTGATCGTAAAGTTGCCGGAGATGCCAAGATTCTTCGGAATCGTCAGCTCGAGGTTATCGCCTCCTGCCCGCTCGGCGGACAGCTTCTTGCTGCCGATCGGCACGTTATTAACAAGGACGGTAACCATTGAACGGTCAAAGTCCAGGTTGGTCGCGTAGCGGAAATCCAGACTCAGCTTGCTTGCTTCCGCAATAGAGCGGTTGCTTGGCAGCGTGATGAAATAGTTTTTCTCCCGGTGCGAAGGTCCCGTCAGCTTGTCTCCAGCTTCCGTCAGCGGAAAATACCGGCTGATGCTTTGAGCTGGCGTATTGACCTCCGTCGTCTCGTCCACAAGCTTGGACGTTCCTTGCAATTGCTCCATCAAGGCCGGATTGCCGATAAACCGCCCTGCCTTTTTCAGCAGGTCCGCTTGATCTGACGTCACGACAAGCAGAGACGTCGTCTCGGTTTGAATAAGCTGAATCAACGCTTTATCCTGCAGCGCCGTCTCCTTCAGCTTCGCGCGTATGTCGGGCGGAAGATGCTGCGCAAGCCCCACCAGAATGCCCAGCGGCTTATTCTTCGCGTTATCCGCTTGGTAAGGCAGAAGCGGAATCAGATGCGAGGCATCGCTGCTTGCGCCGGTTAATCCGGACAAGGCATATACCGCGGCTTCCGTTTCGTTCAGATCGGCTTCGCCCGGTTCAAACACCGCAGCTTGTCCGCTCTGAATCGTATCCATGCCTAAGAAATGGCGGGTGAAATCGCTGATGCTCGCGCCTACCGGCTTCAGACCGTATTTCACGTCAACGCCGGAGCTGTCGAAAATTTGCAGCCAGCTGCCCTGATCCTGCGTCGGGACGCACATCTGGTCGGCGTTATTCTTCGTCTGGATAACCCCTTCAATCGTCAGCTCGTTCACGCCGCTCTTCAAATACTCAAGCGGGAGCCCGATTTGTCTGGTCACCTTCTTGCCGGTATCCGTTCCTGGCCTTAACGTGTAGAAAGGCTTGCCGTTCAGCTTCAGCGTCACGACCGATAAACTATCGATCGTAAGCTGTGATACCTTATAGTCCAGCCTGAACACGGCGTTTTGGACATTCCAGTAATCCGGCACCTGAAAAAACTGCTGCGCATAAGCATTGGTGCCCATCAGCGAGGTTTCCGACATCGGCGTTTCGTACATCTTCTGCACCTGCGCGGCGGCCGACAGCGTGCCTGTGCCGGGAATAAGCAACGCGACAATAAGGGTGATGATCCATGCCGCTAATCCAGTTCTTCTGTTCATATAATCACTTCCTTCTCAGAACCGTTCCGTTTTGTACCATTTGGCTTCGCGTTTAAAGATTTGATCCTTGGTATATTGATACAGGCCGTTCGCGGCAACAAGCATCCACAGCTGACAGTAACTGACGTACATCAGCAGGATAATGACGAGATTCGAAGCGCGCATTTCGCCTTTTTCTGTTATAAGCGTTACAAAGGTCCCTACCACGAACAGCGTAACAGCAAGCATCCATAAGTAGAAGCTTAAGCCCTCAATGGTGGTATGGACGTAACCGAGGGCATGCAAGATAAGCAAGAAGTCCGATGTTAAGAGCGAAGTAACAAGCAAGAAATAAATAGCGAGAAAATACAGAATGTCGAAGCGGATTCGACGCGCTTCCGGACGGAAGAGCAGCGGGATGTTTTTCACGATGACGTAAATATTCCCCTTCGCCCAACGCGTTCGCTGCTTGAACCATACCTTGACCGTCTGCGGCTCCTGCTCCCAGGTCACCGACTTGGGCTGGAACTTGATCCGGTAGCCCATCATGTAGATACGGAAGCTGATCTCGGTATCCTCGGCAATCGCCTTCGTGTCCCAGCCCCCAATCTCCTCAATGATGCTTCGCCGCATAATGAAGTTGGTGCCCGGAATCGTGCATAGCTTGAACAGCTTCCACCGGCCCGCTTGCGCCATCCACTGAAAGGATAACGTCTCAATATTAATGAACCGGGTAAGCAGGTTCTGATCCCGGTTCCGCGTCCGGAATTTGCCGATGACCGCGCCAAGCTTAGGATCATTAACAATCTCGGCAACAAGATAGCGGAGCGCCGTCCGCTCGGGCGTATTGTCGGCGTCATAAATGGCGACAAGCTCCCCCTTGCTGCGGGTAAAGCCGATGTTGAGCGCATTGGACTTCCCTTTGCCCCCGGTTACGTTATCGGTATTAATGATGATCAGATTGCGGCCCTTGTATTTGTCCTGCAGCTGACCCAGCAGCACGCTGCTGTTATCTGAAGAATTATCATTAATAACGATAATTTCATAACGGTCATGCGGATAATCGAGTGCTAGCAACGACTCTACCGTTTTGGTAATCACCTTGCCTTCGTTATGGGCCGGCACCATGATCGATACGAAAGGCGCTTCCCCCACAAGCTCGGGCGGCTTCTGCTTCTCCAGCTCCATGTAATAGAAGTAACCGGCAATGATCAGTGCAATATTGACGAGCAGTAAGGACCAGATACATAGTACGCATACGACCATTAATATATCTGGTATTGTCATAAACTTCCCCCAGACTTATAGTATTTTTTCTTATATAACCGGTATCCGATCGTTAGGAAAACGACGAACAGCATTAATGTCGTAATAATAAGCACAATCAAGATTCGGCTCTGCACCGAAAATAACAAGTGAAAGCTCTCCTCTTGCACGGGCTGCTTCACCGTTAACTCGTCCTCTGCCGGATTGGCCAGGTCCTGAAGGTCGGCTGGCTTGCCATCCAGAAGCAACGCCCCGTCCAAGGATTCCGACTTGTGCGCGTTGCTGCCAAGACGGTGGACACCGGATTTAAAGTCTGCGAATGGCAGCCAGCTTCCCGCCATGGATTGAACGGCATCATCCTGCGCGGCTTCGCTTTCGAACCAATCCAAGGTAACAGCCAGGTTAACCGGGAACGCCGGCCATATCTTGTTCCCGCGGCTGATCTGGAGCAGCATCTCCGCGGGCAGGCTGTATGGCGAAGAAGCAAATGGCTGCACGGCCTCCGATTGCGCTGCCGAGCCTCCCGCTTCATTCGGAAGCAGCAAGGCGGTATCCGAGAATGCAAAGCCCGCATCTCTTGCCACCTGCTCCTGCGCCCGCTTCAGCTCTCCCGACATCCCCAGGGGAGCGATGCCCGCTTCGGCCAAATGATTCAGAAATCCGTCCATCTGCCCCTTTAAGATAGAAGCATCCTGCCCCATTGAAGATGGCGGCGGTACATTGACCAGCACGGTGCCGTTATAGGACTGCACGGTCTGCAGAGCGGTCATATAGCGCTGCATGGCCGGATAGTCCGTATTGTTGAACAGCGGGCTGACGCTGACCAGGAACGGAATACCCGCATCGTACAGCTGCTCGGACAGCGCCTCCAGTCTATCCAAATCAATGAACGGCGTAACCCCTCGAATGAGCAGATACGACTGCGTTGGGGCTTCTGCTCCCAGCCACGCACGCAAAACGTAGGCGATGGCTATTTCGCTCAAATTGCCAGGCTCGAAATACGGCACGTACGCATAACCGCCTGACGAAATGCCAAACGGAGCATGGACCGTGCCTTCCGAGGACGCCATTTGGCCGTAGGTCTCGCCCTTTCCTTCCGCAATAAAAGGCAATCGGCTTACGAAGACATGATCCTGCGCGAATCCGCCCGCCGACAGCTTAATGGACTGTCTGCTTGCCGTCTCCGTTCGCAACGCCAGCTTCCCGCGAAGAGCATCCGGTGGATTAGGCCCGATATGCAGCCAGTCTCCGGTGTAGCCCGCAACATCATTGGCTAGCAAGCCGCATAAATCCTCGGTATTGCATACCGTAATCAGCTTGCAGTAATCCCCTGCCATCGCGGGTTCATAATGATCGGACGGGATTGTCCTCACGGTCGCTCCCAAGGAGAGAAGCAGCCGCTGCAAGGCCTCAATGCTGCCTGCAGCCGGAGTATCGACTCCGAGGCTGTCATAGACAAGCAGGACGCTTGCTGGTTTGGCACCCTCTTGTGCAGCCGCCGGGACCGGGGCCAGCACCGCTGCCGGCAAGGAGAGGCATAGGAGCATCAACAACCACATCTTTAATGCCGCAAATCTGCTCATGGCTGTCCTCCCTGCTGCTGCGCGAGCAATGATCCTTCATCTTCCTCACCCGAATTTTTCTTCGCATTTGGTCCCCACAGCCGTCGGCACGCGCAATCGGCAATCGTCCAGAAGGTTACGAGATCAAACGCCACAGCGAATAAAAACTCATGCTTGGCAAGATCCGCATCTCCGGCGCCAATGACGGATACCGCCATCGCGCATAAGCCTGACAGCATCATCATGAGGATAACCGGAAGCCGAAGCGCCCTCCGCAGCGAACGCTCCTTAACGGCCCGGTAGAACGACGGCGCATATAATCCGGCAATGACAACCATCCACAGGACGACGAACCCGGAGGTCTTCGGAGCCGCCAGCTCCTTCAAATAACTGTACCCGGAAAAGGCTGCCGTACGCGCCCCAAACGGCTTGCCCGCCGATTCCTCGTAGTTGCCAAGCTTCGTCCGGTTGGAAAAGGCATTATGAGCGGCCGTCTCGAAAATCCTGCTCGCCGCTCCGGGATGGGTCAAATAATATCTTGCGATGGAAGGGAAACCGTACTTGTCCAAGAACTGCTCCTGCATCTCTACTGACTCAACGGGAATAGGCGCGAACTGATTATAATAAATCTCCCCCTTAAGCACGGCAAACTGCTTGTCGATACCGAAGAACTTCAGCGCCTCCTCCGGATTATTCGCCGTCATCAGCACTCCCCGCGTCATCGCGTGGTATTTGTTAATGTTCACGAACTGCTCCGGGATAAGAGCATAGGTGCCCACTGCGGTAAGGAGCAGGACGACCGCCTGCAGTCCGGCGAGCGTGCGGAAGATCTTCTCCTTCCGCATAAAGACAAACAGCACGGCAACCAAGCCAACGATAAGACCAATCGGCGCATTCTGCTGCTTGCTTGTCGTGAGAATCATTGCGCTAGCTCCAAAGAGGAAGAGCAGGAAATAATCATTATTCTGCCGCTGGTACAGCAGCATGGCTGCGCTAAACAGGTACAGCAGCATGATCAGAACTACGCTCTCGCCGTAGAAGGAGTTGAAATACGCAAGATACCCGATGTCTCCGAATACGAAGATTGCCGCAGCGGCCAGCCCGTAGCCCGCGCGACGCGAGGCCTTCCAGGTTGAGGCCTTGACCAGCAGGTATACCGCTCCGACATACAGCACGCTGTACAGGGCCCCCTGAATGCGGATATCGAACTGCTGATCCGAACCAAACAATTGGCTGATCCCAAGCGACAGGCGGACAAACATCGTCTGCGAGGACCACAGCAGGGCGCTGTTTTCGTTATAGTATTGGAAAATTCCGAAAGTTTTGACAAAATATCCGAGAGTTTGGCTCGTATAATCCGGCATGTTAAAGTAGAGGCCGTTGCTGTATAAGATCCGGTAGTAGTCCCCGTTGTCGGCCATGCCGATATAGGGCGGAACGAAGAGCTCAATCAGCAAAATAAGGGCAACGCCAAGCGCCGCAAGGGTTGCCGGTGATATGTACTTTTTCAATAAGCTGATCGTCTGCATGATTCTCATTCGAAGCCGAAGCCGCCCATTCATGCGATGCCCCCTTCCGTACCGTTCCTATGAAGTCTTAATAGGCATACGCCAACAAAGCCGACAAGTTATCAAACGAATATACTTCCTCCGTCGCGGCATTCCCGAAGCTTCCGGCAAGCGGGCTTGCCTCATCCTCGACGCGATATTGCTCCATGCGGCGAAGGCTGCCCTCGTATAGCGCCTTGTCGCCAATCGTTGAACCAATCATGGCTGCTATAGCGTAAGCTGCGGTAGACTGGATATCCGTAGCCGGCCTGCCGTCCCGATGGTAACGGCCATACAGTGTGCCGGCTTCAACAGACTGCTTAAGATACGTTATGCTGGCGGTACGCTCCTGACCGATCTCGGCAAGAGACAATACCGTGAGCAGCGACTCGATCGTACTTATTTCACCATCATGATCGACGTATGAATCAGTCTTGTACTCATAACGGGTCTCGTAGAAAGGGAACTTATCGGATAAATACCCCGAGGAGACGATAGCAAGAAGCTTGTCCTCCAATTTCTTTTTATCTCGTGAAGGGGCTTCCAGCAATCGAATGGATTGAAAATCGGCGTAGCATAACGTTAAAAAATCGTTCGTCGTCTTGTAGGTTTCATCGTAGAAATCGTACAGCCTGTTCCCCCGGACATTGTGTTCGTACACCAGGCCGCCATAATGAGCGGCCTCCCGGCCGTACTCTCCGCCAAAGGCCTTCTCCGCCTCGTAAAGCGCGCGGATAATCCGTAGATCATCCACGACGGCATTTACCGGGTATCTCTTGTCTTGCAGGGGACTATACCGATAGCTGAATCCGGATTCCGTTGACAGGGTCTGCTTGGCCCGCGACCACGCCGCATCGAAAGCTTCCTTCTGACCGGTAAGCGCGTAATACCGCATCAGCAAGCCGGCGGATTCGCTCAGCGTCTCATGACCCGTGGCCATCTCCGCCGCTTCGTCCGTTTCCCTGTAATTCGTGTAGACGCCAGACTCCCCCGTAAGCTTGTTCTCGATAAACTGCTGCAGCTCCAGTCGATGCGGCTTGAGACCAAGCGTATCTCCGTAATTGGAGGACACAATCCTATCTGCCTTGCCGCTCTCTTCCCCGCTGTCTCTATTGCTGAGCAAAAACCAGGCTGTCGCCAGCAGCACGGCTGTCAAGGCAGCCAGAAGACTCCATCGTTTTGTCACCGTCTTCAACCCCATATATGAAATCCGTTATTTTGCCATTTTGATTCCATTTTAGATATCATACCTTTTGCTTCGTTACTAAGACGAGTAGCAATTATAGGAAGCCCGCGAATGTCCGCAAAAAAAGCACTTTATTCAAGCATAACCGATAAATGTTGCTAAAATATGAGAATTTTTGACTAAATTTTGAGCTTTCGCCGGGTTAAACGCTCTCATTTATTTCAGACTTGTGATCTATTTCAAATCATAAATCAACAAAGGAAAAAAGCGGAAACCAGCCCTTAGGAGAGCTGATTTCCGCTTCTATAATTGTTGCAGGATATAGAGAATCAGTCTTCGACAAATTCAGCCAATTGGCTCAGTGCTTCCTCAAAGCGAAGCTTCATCTGCGCTCTTGTCTGCTGGCTGCTAAGATGCTCCTGGTGAAAGGAGACGGTCGTCCGCCCTTCTGCCGCTGCAATCAGACGGATCTGAATGGTGGATGGCTTATCCCAGCCCTCCGGCTGCCAGGTCAGGCGGATCTGCTCGTTTGGCTTCACAACCCGCAGCTCTCCTGCTATTCCCTCTTCAGTCCGATAAGCCTTCTTTGGCGCGAGCTCCCATTCCTTCACTTTACCGAGCCAAATACCGAGTCCAGCGGGTGACGTCAAATAGGACCATAGCTGCTCCTGCCCTGCGGCTAACGTTTTCCTAACGCCAATCTGATAGCCCGCATCTTGCGTTAATCCAACCGTTTTTTTCTCCATGCCCGTACACATCCCCTTTTCCGATTAACTAGACTTCCTGGCTTCTAAAGATCCGGTCCAAGTAACGGGTGACCATACGCTCCATTTCGCCCGCATCAAGCCGCTCCGGAATCATGACCCGATGCACGACCAAACCGTCCACCAGGGCATGCAATAGCTTCGTCTCCTCTCCGGGGTCAATTCCTTCCTTTGCCAGATTAAGCTTAATCAAGGTATCGAGCATTTGCCGAAAGCCGGCATACAGCTCGTCATGCACCTCAAGGCTAAGCTCGCGAATAGCGGGGTCGGAAACCGCCTTCCCAACGTACGAGAGCCAGAGCTCCGCCTCCGCCGTACGCTCCTCGTCCAGAGGCAGCAGCTCGGCGATAACCATCTCCATATTGCGCCGCATGTCATCGGTATACGCCAGCTTCTGGATGCGTTCATTCACCCGCTTCGACAGAAGCCGCATGGAGAAAGACAGCAGCTCGGCCTGCGTCTCGAAATAATGCCGCAGCGAACCAAGCGAGATGCCCGCTTCGTCGGCTACGCGGCGTACGGAAAGCTTGTCCAAGCCTTCCCGGCGGATGACCTTCCAGGCTGCCTCCGCCAATTGTTCCTTGCGTATTTGATGATCCACAATTTTAGGCATGGCTCTATTATAATCCTCCGCCCTTTTTTAGCACAACTGTGTTATAATCATAATAATACAATTGTGCTAAAAAAGGAGCTGATTCATACCTTTATGGTCGTCTCTGTCATTATTGGCTGTGAAATTGCGTTCTGGGCGTTTGTGCTCGCGGGTCTTGTATGCCGGTATCTTCTGCGCCGCAAGAAATTAGGGGCCGTTCTTCTTGCCTGCACGCCGGTCGTAGATCTGGTATTGCTTGCGGCAACCGCGATGGATCTGCATCAGGGAGGCAAGGCCAGCTTCATTCATGGCTTGGCAGCCATTTATATCGGTGTCTCCGTTGCATTCGGAAGCCGAATGATCCGCTGGGCGGATATACGCTTCGCGCACCGGTTTGCCGGAGGTCCTCCTCCGGAACCAAAGGTTAGGCACGGCGCAGAACATGCGCGTAAGGAGCGGACGGGATGGCTCCTCCACCTTCTTTCCTGGGGCATCGGCTGCGCTTTGCTCCTTGGCATCATCATATGGATTGGCGACGAGACGCGGACGGCAAGTCTTCTGTCGGTCATTCAGAAGTGGTCGATCGTTCTCGCCATCGATTTCCTGATCAGCTTCAGCTACACGCTATGGCCTCGCAAAGTCAAAAAAGAGCATAGCCAGTAAGCCATGCTCATGAAGTCGCACCCGTCTTAACAAAAAGGGCATCCCGAGCGTCATGTTGAGATGACGCTCGGGATGCCCTTTTCTACCTGAATTACGGCAGAACGCCAGCGATTTGCAAGACGGTCAGAACAACCTCTATGACAATCAGAATAACGATGATCCATTCCACGAACAGCCCGCGTATCGAATGGCTGATCGTCGAGAAGCCCTCCATGATGTGATGGAGAAATTCCGTTTTGCTTTTTAATATTTTATAGCGGTCGTTCAGCTCGAAAAACTCCAGCATGCTGTCGTAAAATTCTCCGGCATGGCTGCTGCTCCATGTAATATCGGGCTTATCCAGAATCATGATATAACCAAGGGTGTTATACTCGTACCGCAAGATGATGGCCGTTGTCCTGGCCAGCTCCTTGTTGCCGATTCTCAGCTTTCCCTTTTCCAATCGTTCGATCATGTTCTCGAGCTTGTCATGAATTTTCCCGAGCTGTTCCTCGACTTTCTCAAGCGCAACCGATTTTGCTAGCACGGTGGATATGAGTTCAGGATGGAACGTCTCATATTCCGGCACTTCCACATATTCATCCGTGAGCTCAAGCGTCTCTTTCTCTCCGTAACGAAAACTGTAATCATCGGAATACCGGTCTGCCGTTCCAATGTCGATATCCGGCTCAAACGTCTGCACGTATCTTAGAAAGGCTATGATGTCTTGAGGACGCGAGTGATTAATGAAGACGATACTGCCAAAGGAAAACACAAGCACCTGCTGCGAAGGCTCTGCCTGATGCTGAAGAATAGACTCCAGGATCTCGCCTCTCAAGACGAGTGGCTGCTCCCAGGTGTACTTCTTGGGAATGCCGCAATGGATAGCGATCTGGTTCAGATCGATTTCATTGGTGATGGCAAAGGCTTTAAAGGTAATCTCCTTCATTTCTATCACTCTTCTCAGTCATACTGAAATTTTAGGTGTATTACCACATTATTCCCTGTCCCCTTTTCTTATAACCAACACGAGCCTTTTCTTAATACGCAAAGAGGGCCGTAACAGGTCATTTGCTCCCTGTTACAGCCCTCCTATTCGTATTTATCTTGCGATGCCTTATCTCTGGGGCTGCATGGACCAAGCCTCTACATCCCAGGTTTTGGTTGCCCAATCCTCATAGAAATCAGGCTCGTGAGAGACCAGAACGATCGTGCCCTTGTAGGCTTTCAGCGCACGCTTCAATTCGGCCTTGGCCACGATGTCCAAGTGGTTCGTCGGCTCATCGAACAGGATCCAGTTGCTCTCCCGCATCATCAGCTTGCACAGGCGCACCTTCGCCTGCTCTCCCCCGCTAAGCTGGTTAAGAGGGCGAGTAATATGCTCGTTCTTAAGCCCGCAGCGCGCAAGAGCGGCACGAACCTCATGCTGGTTCATGAAGGAAAACTCATCCCAGACATCCTCCAGCGGAGTCATCGTTGGAGCCTTCGCCTCCTGCTCGAAGTATGCGGGCGATAAATAATCGCCAAGATAGGTCTTACCGTCAAGCGGCGGAATAACGCCAAGAATCGATTTCAGGAGCGTGGATTTGCCCACGCCGTTACAGCCTACGATCGCAATCTTGTCGCCCCGTTCAATGACCATGTCCATCTTGGGAAGAAGGGGTTTATTGTAGCCGATAACCATTCCTTGTGCTTCAAATACGGTCTTGCCGCTCGTTCTGGACTCCTTGAAGTTAAAGGTTGGCTTCGCCGCTTCCTCCGGCTTATCGATGCGATCGATGCGGCCCAGCTGCTTCTCGCGGCTTTTCGCGCGCCCGGATGTTGATGCGCGAGCCTTATTTTTCTGAATAAACTCTTCTTGCTTCTTAATGTAATCCTGCTGCTTCGCGTAGGCGTCAATATGCTGCGCTTTGTTCAGCTCCGCCATCTCGAGGAACTTCTCATAGTTGGCGGTGTAGCGCGTCAGCCTCGTAAATTCAAGATGATAAATCACGTTAACAACCTGATTCATAAAGCCGGTCTCGTGAGAAATCAGAACAAACGCATGGGGATAGTTCTTCAAATAATTCGTCAACCAGTTAATGTGCTCTTCATCCAAATAGTTGGTAGGCTCATCAAGCAATAAGACGCCCGGCTTCTCCAGCAGCAGCTTGGCAAGCAGAACCTTCGTCCGTTGTCCGCCGCTAAGCGCCGTCACGTCACGGTCAAGCCCGATGGCGTTAAGACCCAAACCATTGGCCATTTCATCGACCTTCACGTCGATCAAATAGAAATCGCCGATTTCGAGCTCCTCCTGAATTTCTCCCATCCGCACTAACAGCTGCTCCAAAGTATCCGAATCGGCATCGCCCATCTGCGCGGCGATTTCGTTAAGCTCCTCTTCCAGCACGAGTAACGGGAGGAACGCATCCTTAAGCACATCACGGATGGTTTTTCCCGCTTCAAGCTTTGTATGCTGGTCCAGATAACCGTAACGAACGCGAGGCGTCCATTCCACCTTGCCTTCGTCCTTCAGCAGCTTGCCCGTCAAAATATTCATAAGCGTCGATTTCCCTGTGCCATTCGCGCCAACCAGGCCGATATGCTCCCCTTCTAGCAGACGGAAGGACACATCCTTAAACAATACCCGGTCGCCAAACGTATGCGATAACTGCTCTACTGTCAACAAACTCATTTTCTTTTATCTCCATTCATGTATACACTACCGTTGAACACGACAAATCTCTTAATTCGTCATTGTACCATAAAACCATCTATTCAAGTTTATAATACGTAAAGTTATATGAAAATGACCAATCATTAGGCGACAAAAATTCTATCTGCTTGCGGCTTTCAAATAATTCAAGCCATTCCTTGCGGTGTGGCTGCGCGCGCAAAAAAAGCCTCCGCGCGTAGCGGAGACTTTTTATGGCAGGCTCTTCTCTATTGCCCCACGAACACAGCAGAACCGTTGTCTCCCGAGTAAGGCGGGTCCCCGGGAACGGTAACGTAACAAATAATGAGCTTGTAGGACATTCCCTTGGTGATCGGCTGCATAAACGTGAGTATGAAGCTCTTGTTCTGCGCGTCTACCGGTCGGATCGTGACCTTGCTGGAAGTCAGGGCATTCTGCGGCCCTACCGTGTCGTTTTTGCCCAATGTGGCAATACCCGACGGCATCGCTTCGGTTGTGCTCTGCACCCAGTAGTTCGTTGGGTTAACGCCTTTAGCCTCGTCAACGGTCCGGTCATACGTAATTTGAAGTTGATTCGGAGACAATTGCGCCGCCGACTGAAGCATGGGTATCGTCTGAGGCGCCGCATGCGCCGAAGTCGATGCCAAGACGAACATAACCGCCATCAGCCCTATCACTTTTTTAATACCTACCATCTTAAATGCCCCCATTCATTCATTCTTTCATTCATTCATCCAAACAAACATAACTAGCCTCTCCTCAAGCCCTCCCTATTATTCACGATTATTTGCATACGCACGGGAACAGGATTCATCCATCTGCTTTTTCGCAGAAAAGCCGGAATCCTCAGAGGATTTCCGGCTCTTCTTGTCTATTCGTAAACTTAGCGCTTAGCGGTATCTTTGTCTTCTCATCCATTGGGTTGCCACCCATTTCTCCCCGGCTGTAACGGGATGGCCGGCATGTAGCGTTAATTCGTTCAGGCGGGTATCGTTGTAGAAATATTCAAAGTACACCGCGCTGCCCTTCTTTGGCGTTACCGAAAAATGAAGGGAAGGAAAATACGTCTCGCCGCCTTCTTCCACATCATTTAAATACATGACAAGCGTGCTTATCCGGTTATTCATATTGCTTCCGGACGTGAAATAGTCATAGTGCGGATGATACTGTTCTCCGGGTTGATACCGCAGTACCTGCAGAGGTTCGGCATGAGCGACGGGGATATTCATCAGCTCGGCAATTCGCGACTCCACTTGCACAATGCTTTCATTTTCACTTTCTTCAAAAAACATGCTGCTGCTTGTTCGAACGTCGCTGACATCGCGAGAGTTCCCTATCTTGGCGCGTTGCATTCTAGCTGCGGCGAGCTCAATCAACAAGTCGCATTCCGTTGAACTTAACACATTCTCCAGGATCAAAATAAGCGGTTCTTCCAGCTTACCAACGATACGAATCTCTTTATCCTTGGTTACGATCTTGTTTCCCGTAGACGTTACGATCGTCTGCTCTTTAATGGTCATCGTCTTAGTTCCTCCAATACAGAATACTGAGGACGTATTCGATTAGGCATTAAATCAGTCACTTAAGGTATTCCCCGTCTTACCCGGAATACCTTTAATGGCAGCAAGTTCGATTCCCGCTAAGAATAAACAGCTAGATCCGTAAAGTTTATTTTGCCAGATAAAATTGAACCACCCCGACGGTAACCACGAATAGGATTAGATAGATAATCAGGCTCCTTAACCATCTGAAGCTCTTTTTCCGTTTTATGCGGTCCTTGGTTATTTTCTGAAAATGCCCCCATTGTTCCTCCGTAAAACTCCTTCGGGGAAAGAGATGGGCCGTAACATCTCATCGGGACTTTCCGAAACACAATAATGCAGGAATAGATGATCCTTCATCCATTGAGACAACCTTGCTTCATCGTTTTTTTCAAACCTGTATTTCCAGGAGAATTGCTCCGATCTAAGCTTGGTTAACTGCATGATTGAGCCTAAGCTTTTCCTTAAGGTCGACCCACGGGCATTGCCGTTAAAATGCTGTCTGTAATCTCTCGATCTAAGACTCCTGTTAGAAATGCCAATATAGATAATAGGCTTGTCCAACAAATAACCGTACTCCAGATCTCTCATAATAGAAGGCAAATCATCCACATTTCTGACCGTGATCATATACAGTCCTTTGTCGCTTGGCAACTGCTTAGGGTTATCATTAATTGGATCAAAAACATTAATCGCAAAACTTTCAATAATGCTCTTAATCATGACACTCCAGCCCTCTCCGATATTTCCATTTAATTCAAACCGAATATATCATGCCATTGTACCTATGTATAGAAAAAAAGCTCCTTACACAAACAGAAAGCGGCTGTACAGGTTGAAACCTGATACCAGCCGCTTTTGTCTGCTTTGCTTCTTTTCTTACATTGGATTTATCCAGTATATCGCCTAAAATTACACCTGAATCTGCTACTAGGTTGGATTTATCCAATAAAATCATCCGATTACATGCCTCTACCGCCTATTATCGGTTATTCTACTGGAGTAAATCCAACGTAGATGCCCAATGGCCTTATTTAATTATGATTTTAGTGGATATAATCCAACGTAATTGACATCAAGGAGTCATAACTGCTACTGGGATTCACACCGTCAAATACTTCTTAATGACTTCGTCGCTCAAATCCTCCAAGCCGCCTTCCCAAGCGATTGCACCTTTTTCCAGCACATAGAAATAGTCGCCGACGCTTTTCACGAAATCCAGGCTCTGCTCCACCAGCAGGATCGACGTCTTCCCATCCGCTTTAATCGAGCGGATAACGTCGCGGATATCGTCAACGATGGAGGGCTGGATGCCCTCGCACGGTTCATCCAGCAGCAGCACCTCCGGCTTGGAAGCAAGCGCCCGGGCGAACGCCAGCTGTTGCTGCTGCCCGCCGCTCAGGTCGCCGCCGCGCCGGGTATACATCGTGGGCAGCACCGGGAATTTGGCGATCGCCTCTTCCGGAATGGAACGGACCGCCTTGCTATCCCGTGAAGCCTCAAGGCCAACTAATATGTTCTCGTATACGGTCAACTGTCCGAAGATCTCCCGTCCCTGCGGCACATAACCAATCCCGCTCCTTGCGCGGCGGCCCGGCGCGGCCTTCGTAAGCTCATGTCCGTTATAAGCAACGGTACCTTTGCGCGCCTTGAGCAGCCCCATAATACTCTTCATCAGCGTTGTCTTCCCAACGCCGTTACGCCCAAGCAGGCAGACGACCTGCCCCGGTTCAACCCGCAGCGTGACATCGCGCAGAATCACGCTTTCCCCATACCCGGCCTCAAGCTGTCGAACGGCTAGCATCCGCGTCCCTCCTCTTCCCGAGGTATACTTCGGCTACGCGGTCATCCCGCTGCACCTCTTCCATCGAGCCTTCCTTCAGCAGCTTCCCTTCGTGCATGACCGTCACCTTGCTGGCAAAGTTGCGGACAAACTCCATGTCATGCTCCACCACAACAATCGACCGCTGACGGGCAATTTCGATCAGCAGCTCGCCCGTTTTATCCGTTTCCTTATCCGTCATGCCCGCCACCGGCTCATCCAGCAGCAGCACCTCCGGCTCCTGCAGGAGCATCATGCCGATCTCAAGCCATTGCTTCTCGCCATGCGACAAGCCGCCTGCCCGCCAATCCGCCTTATCCTGCAGCCCGATCATCTCGAGCTGCCGCTCAATGCGCTCCCGTTCCTCCGCTTTCATCCGGGTAAATAACACGGTAAACACGCCGCGCCGCTGGCTCATGGCGATCTCCAGATTCTCGAACACCGTCATCGACGGAAAAATCGACGGCGCCTGGAACTTGCGGCCGATGCCAAGCTCGGCGATCTGATGCTCTTTTTTCTTCGCGATATCGATGGACTGCTTGAAGGTAACCGTACCCGACGTGGGCTTCACCTTGCCGCAGATAACGTCCAGCATCGTTGTTTTGCCGGCGCCGTTTGGACCGATCAGGAAGCGAAGCTCCCCTTTGCGCAGATGCAAGCTCATGCCTTGAATGGCTTTGAACCCGTCGAACGCAACCGTCACCTCGTTACACTGCAGGATACTGGGCTCCGTCATGCTCGGCCTCCTTCCTTTCCGTTCTTTTCTTGCCGAATCTGATCTTGCCGGCAAGCCCCGTCAGTCCGTTTGGCAGGAAGACAACAACAAGGATAAACACGCCTCCGAGGAAATACGTCCACCCTTGCGGATAAGTGGTGCTGAACTCGCTCTTCGCCCAGTTCATCAGCACGGCGCCAAGCGCCGCGCCAATCAAGGTACCGCGCCCGCCGATGGCGACCCACAGCACCATCTCAATAGAAGGCACGATTCCCATCATGGAGGGGGAAATAATACCGACATGGAGCACGAACAGCATGCCCGCAACCCCGGCAATACCGGCCGACAGAGTAAAGATCACCATCTGATAGACAGCCGGATTGTAACCTATGAACCTCACCCGGTTCTCTCCGTCCCGAATCGCCCGGAGTACTTTGCCAAACCGGCTTCTGACGACATACCGGCAAAGGATAAACACCGCCACCAATACAGCCGCCGTCACCCAATAGAGCATTCGCTTCGTATCCGGCGAAGCGATGGATTCGCCTAGTATTTTGCTATAACCCGTCACGCCGTTTGTTCCGCCCGTATAGGCCTGCTGACCAACTAGCAGCGTGGTCGTAATAATAACGAGCGCCTGCGTAAGAATCGTGAAGTATACGCCGCGAATGCGGTTGCGGAAGGTGAAGAAGCCGAGAAAAAGCGCCAACGCGGCCGGCATGAGTATTCCCATCAGCACCGCAAAGCCAAAGCTCTCAAACGGCTTCCAGAAGAACGGCAGCTCGCTTAATCCGCTCCAGCCCATAAAGTCGGGAAGCTTCCCGCCGCTCGCCTCAAGCTTCAAGTACATCGCCATCGCATACGCGCCAAGGCCAAAAAAGATGCCATGCCCCAAGCTAAGAATGCCGGTGTAGCCCCAGATGAGATCGAGCCCCAGCGCGACAATCGCAAAAGCCAAAAACTTGGCGAGCAGATTCAGCCGAAAGTCGCTTAGGAAGAGCGGAGCGGAGAAAAGCGCCGCTGCGGCCGCAGCATATCCGGCGAGCAGCCATAAACGCTGGGGAGATAATTTTTGCAGGGTCAACATTTGCTTCTCCACCTCTCTCTATGAATCAAGCGAACGCGAGCGCATCGCCACGAATCCCATCGGTCTCCATTGCAGGAAAGCAACGATACAGATGAACACGAGCACCTTGCCAAGCGATGCATTCGTCCAATATTCGAACATCGTATTAAACACGCCAATTCCGAGCGCGCCAAGCACGGTGCCGACCAGCTTGCCGACTCCGCCAAGAACCACCACCATAAAGGCATCCACGATATAATAAGTGCCAAGCGAAGGTCCGATTGGACCAAGCAGCGTAAGCGCGCAGCCGGCAATGCCGGCAATGCCCGAACCAATGGCGAACGTCATCGCGTCAACGCGGCGGGTGGATACGCCAAGGCACGCCGCCATATCGCGATTTTGCATAACCGCCCGCATTCTGCGTCCTTCGAGGCTTCGGTAAATATAGAAGTACATCGCAAGCAGCGTAAGAGCAACAAGCCCGATGATAAACAATCTTTTATAAGGAAGTACGGCTCCGAGGAAGTTGACGCCGCCGTCGAGCCAGGAAGGACTCGTTACCGCAACGTTGGGAGCTCCGAAGATTGATCTCGCGAGCTGCTGCAGCACCAGACCGACGCCCCAGGTCGCCAAGAGACTGTCGAGCGGTCTGCCGTACAAGAACCGAATGAGGCTCACCTCGAGAATAAGCCCAAACAGGAAAGCAATAAGGAAGCTGACCGGTATGGAGAGCACGAAGTACCAGTCGAACATCGACTTGGGCAAATAGTCGTTAAATATATTTTGCGTCAAATACGTGGAGTACGCGCCAATCATAATGAGCTCGCCATGCGCCATGTTAATGACCTTCATTAATCCAAACGTAATGGCTAAGCCAAGCGCAATCAGCAGCAAGATCGAGCTGACGCTCAGCCCGTTAAACAACTGCAGCGTAATGACCTCCATAAGCCTTCATCTCCTTCATTCGTATGCAAAAAAGAGAGAGTATCCGAAGCAGCCATCCGTCGAATACTCTCCCTCCTTCATCCATGCCGCTTATGCCGCAAGGTTAGTCCGTCGGCTTGATGCTGGCCGCCCAGTCGTAGCCTTTCAAGAACGGATCCGGCATTACCGCGTCGCCGGAGTTCCACAGCTCCTTGAATTGTCCGTCCGACTGTACTTCGCCAATCCGGACCGTTTTGTAAATATGCTGATTCTCTCCATCAATCTTCACTTTGCCTTCAGGAGCGTCCCACTCGAGATCCTTCGCCGCCGCTTTCACTTTTTCCACGTCGGTCGAGCCCGCTTTCTCTACCGCGGCCTTCCAGAGATATACCGCCGTGTAGCCCGCTTCAATCGGATCAGCCGTTACGCGGTCTTCGCCGTATTTCTTCTTATAATTCTCAACGAACGTCTTGTTCGCCGGCGTATCCGTCGTCTGATAGTAGTTCCACGCGGCCAGATGGCCTTGCAGCACGTCTACGCCGATACCGCGAATTTCCTCTTCCGCTACCGATACGGACAGCGTCGTAATATCTTGAGCCGAGATGCCCGCGTCCTTCAGCTGCTTGAAGAAGGCCACGTTGCTGTCGCCGTTCAGCGTGTTGAACACAACGTCCGGCTTCGCTTCTTTAATTTTGCTGATGATCGTGCTGTAGTCGGTATGGCCAAGCGGCGTATATTCCTCTCCGACCATCTCTCCGCCCTTCGCTTTCAATTGCTCTTTAATAATCAGGTTTGCTGTGCGCGGGAATACGTAGTCCGAGCCAAGCAGATAGAACTTCTTGCCGCGGTTCTCGAGCAGCCAGTCGACCGCCGGAACGATCTGCTGGTTTGTTGTTGCGCCTGTATAGAAAATGTTGGGGGAAGCTTCGAGGCCTTCATATTGTACCGGGTACCAGAGCAGCCCGTTTAATTCTTCGAACACCGGCTTCATCGCCTTACGGCTGGAAGACGTCCATCCTCCGAATACCGTAGCGACTTTATCTTCGGAGATCAGCTTGCGCGCCTTCTCGGCGAAGGTCGGCCAGTCGGATGCGCCGTCCTCTTGAATCGCTTCAATCTTCTTGCCAAGCACGCCGCCAGCCGCGTTGATCTCCTCAATGGCCATGATTTCCGCATCGCGAACAGATACTTCGCTGATTGCCATCGTTCCGCTCAAGGAATGCAGAACCCCTACCTTAATTGTGTCTCCCGATGCTTCTGCCTGACTGCCCTCTGTTGTCGTGGATGCCGGTTCCTCATTGTTGCCGCAGGCCGCAAGCAGCAAGCTGAGTACGACCGCAACTAGACCCGTTTGATAAAACCATTTCTTTTTCATCTCTCCACTCCCCAGTTCTTCTTTTTATGTTTCTATTTACGAACATTTAATTGGATTACATTACCAATGTTCGCATCATCATTATAGGAGGGGGCAATTTTAGTGTCAATATATATGACATTTAAAATAAAAAATGAGGAAATTCGTCTCACTTATTAGGCTCATTCCGGCATTTTTCGATAAAATACGTCACGCACATCCATATTTAACTGGATTAATTAGAAATTAATAGCATTAAATTAACAAATAATGTTATGTTATTTACTTTAATTCTGCCAACAAGGACAAAAAAATGACCCCGGAATGATTCCGGAGTCATCTTCCTATTACGCGCGCGAGCAGCTTTACTGCTCCATCTTTACGGCGGGCTTACCCGCTTCAAGCAAACGCTTGTTGCCGACAAAGAATAAGGTCAGGATCACAATGAACACTCCCGTACCGACAAGCAGCCATTCAATTGCGATTACGTCCGCAAGCGGGCCAAAGATAAGCATGCCGATTGGCATCATGGAAGTAGAGATCATCCCAAACACGCCGAATATCCGCCCCATATAGTTCGGATCCACTTTTTCCTGCAGCATGACGGTTGTTGGCGTATTCGCCATGGGTATGGCTACGCCAAATACCGCCATCACAAATAAGTAAATCCAGAAGATCGGGATAACCCCAAGCAACAAGGTACACACGCCCATAATCAGGTTGGCGAACGTCATCGTATACAGCTTGTTGCGGAAGCCGCCCCATGACGCGATGATCGCTCCGCCGGCCATCATGCCAACGGAGAAGGCAATCTCAATCGCGGTCAGCCGCCAATAATCGTCTCCGAAGCTCCGCGTCACCTGCAGCGGCGTCAGGAATGCGGCCGGAGCCATTAATACGAAGAAAAAGGCGAAGAAAGTAAAAAAGGTTTTCAAGAAGCTGTGATTCTTAATGTAGCTTATCCCCTGCTTGAAGTCTTCCATGTAGCTTGTGGTTTGTTGATCGGAAGCCTTCTGGTGCAAAGGGATCCGCAAGAAGAAAAATAACGCCAGGATCGCAACGACAGCGGTAACCACATCTATGAAGAAAATGGCTTCAATCGTGGACACGGTAAGCAGCGTCGCGCTGACGATAGGAGCAATAAACATCATAAGCGCCTGAAGCGTTCCGTTTATCCCGTTAACCTTCGTCAGCTGATCCTCCGGCACAATCTGCGGCAATATCGCCCCAACGGCCGGCGCCTGAATCCCCGCCCCCAGCGCCCGGACGGCGGCAATCACGAACATGAGCCATGGCTCGTCGTAACCTGCTAGAAATAGAATCGCGAGAAGCAGCGTTACGAAGGCAATCATGGAATCCGCTATCATAATGAGATATTTTCGGTTGAATCGGTCCGCCCACACGCCGGCAAACGGCGATAGCAGAAAAGTAGGAATAAACCCGCATACGATAAATAGAGTCATCATAAGACCTGATTTGGTGCTAAGGGTTACGTACCACATAATCGCGTATTGCACTAATGCGGAACCAAATAACGAGATCGTCTGACTGCTTAAGAAGAGGATAATATCTCTCTTCCAATTCTTCTTTTCTTCCGTAATTGTCATCTCTTACCCCTTCCGTGAGGTACTAGTATATGGAAATGACTCCCCAACCCTTCTCTAGCAAGTCATTTCCATATTAAAGGCAACTAATTCTCTCTGCAATTAACATCTTAGCTATAAAGAAAACCGTGCATAAGCGCACGGTTTTGCATTGTTAGCGTTGGGATACCGAAGGCTCTTGGTACCAGAAGAATGCATAATCGTTCATCGTAGAAGCATGACCCAGCTGGCGCAGCATGGTGGACACGTTCCCCCTGTGGTAGCTTCCGTGATTAGCCACATGCAGCACAATCTCCGACAGGCGCGTCTCGCGGATTCCGGCGTACGGATTGTTAAGCGTAATGGTTCGCTCCAGATCGGGCGTATGGCTGAGCCACTCTCCGAATTGCTCGGCCAGCTCGGCAAATAGATGTACGTATTCATCCGCCGTCTCGAGTACGCGCCCATTTAACGGAATGCATTCCTGCAGCGCCTCTCCCATATCGGCACCCGTTAATACGAGATACCACATTTTATCCACCGCGTAAATATGATTCAGCCCATGGGCAATAGTCGGGAACGAGCTCTTCACCTCCTGATGCAGCACCGCAGTTGGCAGCTCCTTTATTCTCCCGAGGATCGTTTGATTTGCCCAAGCATGGTAGTTAAACATTTCTGAAGGATGATTTGTCATTTAATATCGTCTCCTTTTGACTGGTTATGCTATCAGTATAAAAAAAGCAGTATGACAGCTGTGTGTCATACTACTCATAAAGTTCAAGCGTTTTTTGAAGCTCCCGTTTCAAAATATCTCTCAGCCCGATCGGTTCCAGCACCTCGGCGCCGCTGCCGAAGCCAAGCAGAATAGCCCAGAGCCAGCAAGCTTCAAGCGGCTTGTATACGGGAATCCGCATGGTCATGCTGCCATCGGAGTGAAAGGACTTTTCCACGCGGCCAAACTGATCCATCGCTTCCGCCAAAGCCTCGGGCGCGACCCGGAGCACGACATCCTCCACGTGATCCCGCTCATCGCCGAACGTAACGGGCGTCTCCTCCGGCACCTCCAGATGCGGCTCGAAGTCACGCTCCGTCACGACTAACTCTACCATCCGGGACAACCGGAATTCCCGATAATCGCAGCGCGTCCGGCAATAGCCATACATGTACCAGTTGCCGTATTTGAAATGCAGCCTGACAGGCTCCATCTCGCGGGTAGTGCGCTCGTTCTTCCCGTTAATGTAATCAAACCGGATAATTGTTCGCTTCGAAATGGCTGAACGCAATAGCGGAAGAGCCTCGGGATCCATCCTGCGCGTTTCGAAATCCACCGCCAGGCTCGAGGTCTGCTGCTCCGTTCCAATCGTTTGCAGTCTCTCGATCGTCCCTTGCGCTCGTTCGTCCTCGAACACCGTGGAGAGCCCTTTAAGAACGGTGACTAGAGAATCGACATCGTACGAGCCAAGCAGACTTTTATCCATCTTAAATCCGTCCATCATGCCAAAGCCGCCCTTATTCCCCTGATACGACACGACCGGAAAGCCCGCCGCGCAGATGACGTCAATATCCCGGTAAATCGTTCTTTGGGATACCCGGAACTCGTCGGCGAGCGCAGACGCCGGAAGCACGTCGTTATTCAGCAGCTTGTAGATGATGGAGATTAAACGCTCTAATTTCATAGGATCAACGCCTATCCGTCCATTGTTCATTACCGCCCATATCATACCACAGATCATGACGGCGTCTATAAGCGGCATATCTCATTTAAACAAAGAATAAATATTTACGTTACGCAGGAGACAAGATTAAAGGGGGATCGCCATTAATGACGCAACGCGTACAAAATCTGGATCGTCTCATTCGATCAGCGGTAGATAACAAGCGGATCTTCGGGGCGGTTATGCGGGTTGAAGCCGGCAACCGGCAGCTTTCATGGAACGGAGCGGCCGGCAATATGAACGTCGCGAGCCCGTTCTTTATCGCCAGCACAACCAAGCTTTACATCACCGCCGTGCTGCTGAGGCTACGAGAGCAAGACAAAATCAGGCTGACCGATAAGGTCAGCCTGTATCTGGACAAGAATAGGATCTCCGGCATCCATCACTATCAGGGCATCGATTATTCCGACGAGCTTACCATCGAGCAGTTAATGGCGCACACTACGGGTCTGCCCGATTATTTCCAGCAGAAAGGAAAGGGCGGCCGAAGTCTGGAAGACAGCCTCATGGCCGGACACGATCAAGCATGGTCGCTCGATAGCGTGATTGAAGAGGTTAAACGGATGAAGCCAAGATTCTCGCCCGGCACAAAAGGGAAGGCTTTATATTCAGACACCAACTATCAATTACTCGGAAGAATAATAGAGATCGTAACGAAGCATCCCCTAAATGACGTATTTAAGGAATATATCTACAAGCCTTTGTCCTTATCCCGTACCTATATGTACACAGACAGGCAAGATCAAACCCCTCAGCCTCTTTACTACAAGGAATCCCCCCTCCATATCCCGCTTGCCATGGCTTCGTTCGGCCCCGACGGGGGCATCGTCTCAACAGCCGATGAGCTGATGCGGTTTCTGCGGGCTTTTTTCGAGGGAGAACTATTCCCCGGGTCTTATCTCAACGATCTGTACCAATTGGAATAAAATCTTCTTCCCGCTGCAGTATGGGATAGGCATCGCAAGATTCAAGCTTCCGAGAATCCTCTCGCCGGTTAAGGCACAGCCGGAATTGATCGGACACTCCGGCTTATCCGGAGCCTTCGCTTATTATTCGCCTTTGAAGGATATCTATCTAACCGGAACAGTCAATCAGATATCCCCGCCCAGTCTTTCTTACAAGCTGATGCTTCGGATATTGAGTGTCCTATAGGGCAAGCTTAACGGCTCCAGCCGCTGGCCAGAACCCGTCTTGCAAATAGCTCCTCGTCAAAATCGAGGCCAAAGCCAGCCTTATTCGGGACATGGAACAGGCCGTTCTCAACCTGATAAGCGGACGCATCCATGCCTTCGATGGCGATATCGTCGTATTCGACGAATTCAAAGTTCTTAATGGCCGTGGCAATATGTCCTAAGGCGTAGATGCCGTATGCATTGCCGTAACAATGCGGCGCGGAACGCAGTCCCGCCTGATCTAGCTGCGCGCCAAGCTCCAGCCAATGCGTGAAGCCCGGATAGATGATGTCGTATTGCAGCACGTCGACAAGACCTTTCTTTGCCCAGTTAACGAGATGGGGAGATGCAAGACCCTCTCCATCCGCAATCAATACGTTTTGCCCGCGTTCTCGGAGCCACGCCTTTAAATCGGCATACAAGGCATCGTCCTCAT
Organism: Paenibacillus glycanilyticus; assembly: GCF_023715145.1. Lineage (GTDB taxonomy): Bacteria > Bacillota > Bacilli > Paenibacillales > Paenibacillaceae > Pristimantibacillus > Pristimantibacillus glycanilyticus_A. The sequence continues at coordinate 242,602 of NZ_JAMBNP010000007.1, forward strand.
GAAAGGCCTCTTCAATCCAATACAGATTCACATCAGAGACGGCGGCCAGCACTTCCTTGGTCAGATTCAAATTGTAAGCATTGTTGGCGTCTATCATGATCCGCCCCTCCGGACCGGCAACCTCGGCGACACCGTGAATAATGGCGATATCCCGCTTCGTGCCTTCCGCAATCGGCATATGCCTGCCTCCGCGGCCAACCTTGATCTTGAAGTTCCGATGGCCTTTGTCGAAGCCCTGCTGGGCTTCCTCCTTCAAGAGCGCCACCGCGTCCTGTTCATCTTGCAAATGCAGATCGTCAAAGTAAAGGGATGTATCATAACAAGGCACAACAAGCGGAGAGCCCGGCACGCGGCTCGATGTGGATACTAATTCATAGACGGGGGTATTCTGTCTGCGGCCCAGCCAGTCCAGAATCGGGTATTCCAGCGGAATGCGGTACGGCTCAAGCACTCTGCCATTCTCGTCGAACAGCTCGAGCAGGCTTTTCCCAACAACCGCTTCCGCCAACTCCTCCGTTAATGCCCCCGAGTGACCAAAGCCAACCTGCCCGTCAATCGTCATTCGGGCGATGCGCACCGAACAGCTTTTGCCATGATCTCCAAGCCTGCCATTGGATCCCGCGCTTCTTGCGCGTTCGCCCGTAAGAGTTGCAACCTCGATCTTTTCTACTTTCCATTCCGGTTGAATAATAGATAGATTCATGCACGATTCACTCCCTAACCCGTAGTCAGCTGGCCTTCAGTCATTCCAACTACATCCAATATATTATCCTTAAATCTAATATGTCAAAATAAAATATATTCATTATATTATAATTTCACCTATTCCTTCATGAGCGGCCACTCCCTGACGGTTTGTATTTTATTGTAAGGGCTGCTTTGGTTGACGGGGAGACTGGCTTTCAGTACCATCTTTAAAAGGAAACGCTCCGTTAAGGGGCGCTGCTTCATGAAGGAGGAGTAATGAATTACATTAAAGAATTGCTTGTAGAGTTGGGAATGAACACCGAGCTGGCCGTCTATCTGGCCAATATCATTCTTGTGGTCATCGTCGGAATCGTCAGCGTAGCGGCAAACTTCGTAACCAAGAAGATTGTGCTTCGCGTCGTCACCCATTACATCCGGAACAACCGTTACCAGTGGGACGATTACCTGCTGGAGCGCAAGGTTTTCCATAAGCTGTCCCATATCGTCCCTGCCATTATCCTGTATTACTTTTCATTCAGCTTCTCGTCTTACCAATCGCTCATTCACAAAGGAATAACCGTTTATCTCATTATCGTAGCGCTCCTCGTGCTGGATGCCTTCCTGAACGCGGTCAACGATATTTATAGAACGTTCGACATTTCCAGGAGCCGCCCCATCAAAGGGTACGTTCAGGTCGTCAAAATTTTTCTGTTCATTATCGGCGGGATTCTGGCGATCTCGAACCTGATTGGCGAAAGCCCCGTTATTCTTATAAGCGGAATCGGCGCATTGTCCGCCGTTATGCTGCTGATCTTCAAGGATTCGCTGCTTGGCTTGGTTGCGGGCGTCCAATTGTCGACCAACGATATGGTCCAGGTAGGCGATTGGATTGAAATGCCCAAGTACGGAGCGGACGGAGATATCATCGATATTTCCCTGCACACGGTGAAGGTTCAAAACTTCGATAAAACCATCACCACTATCCCTTCATATGCTCTCATTTCCGACTCGTTCAAGAACTGGCGGGGCATGCAGGATGCCGGCGGCCGCCGGATCAAACGCGCGGTGTACCTCGATATGAACAGCATCGGATTTTGCACGCCTGCCATGATCGAGAAGTTCAAGAGGATTCATTTGCTGGCCGATTATATTCTCGATAAGGAGAAGGAAATCAGCTATTACAACCTGGAGCACGATATCGACCATACCGTTCCGGTGAACGGCAGGGCGATGACGAATATCGGCGTGTTCCGCGCGTATATTGAGCGGTATATCGAGCAGCATCCAAAAATCCATAAAGGCATGACGAGGATCGTCAGACAGCTCGCCCCCGGCGAGAACGGTCTCCCACTCGAAATTTACGCCTTCACAAACGATATCAACTGGGCCGTGTACGAAGGCGTTCAGTCCGATCTGTTCGACCATATTCTGGCCGTTGCGCCCGAATTCGGACTGCAGGTTTTCCAGAACCCGTCCGGCCATGATTTCAGCAGGAGCGCATCAAAGGTCGAGGCTTATTAAATTAGAGGTTTCTCGACAGATAAAAAGGCTGTATCATCGTCAACTTTCATTGACTGATGGTGCGGCCTTTCTGTTTACGGCTTGCGTTGCTCTTTCATTTCCCGATTATGCCTGCGGATCAGCTCCGGCACGGCGTCGCCGCGCCCCGTCTGCTGAAGGCGTTCCACATATCGCGGCAGCGCTCCATTTTGCCGGGCCGACGCACATCCCATCATGTACATTTCAATGATTCTATAAGCCTCATGGTTCGCGCCTGCCATTTACCCGATACGGTTATTTTGCTAGTATTTTAGAAGGATTACTGTAAAGGACGGAGAGCGGGGGAGGACCGAGGATTTAGCTCAAATGTTCTTCTGATCAGAATATGAACCTCTATCGTAATGCAGAATTAAAAGTCATGATTTATACTTAAATAAAACCAATCTGCAGGAGGCTTATGCCATGGTTGCAAACCGCTCCGTACCGCCAAGCCATCTTCTTCCGCAAGTCTTCTATGAAGACGTTGCCGCTGCGCTTAATTGGCTGACATCAACGTTGGGCTTCTCAGAATATTATCGCTTCAAGCTGCCAGACGGAACGCTCCATGGAGCAATGATTTATCTCGGCGAGGCATGGGTTATGCTTAAAAGTCCGGGAAGAACGTCAACGAGTCCGAACAAGCTGGGACACTCCACGCAGTCTCTGATGATTTTTGTAGAAAATGTCGATGCCCATCGCGAGCAGTCGAGATCCGGCGGAGCCGTCATCTTGGAGGAGCTTTTCGATACCGAGTACGGGGAGCGGCAATACACGGTTCAAGATCCACAAGGTCATCCCTGGACGTTTGCGACACATATCCGCGACGTGAGCCCCGACGCATGGGGCGCCATCCCCGCCGCGACTCGCGACTGTTAACCCGGAGCATAAAAAAGACAGAGCGTCAGCATTCACCCTGCTGCGCTCTGTCTAGCTTCACCGGCATACTCAACTTACGGATGCTCCAGGATTTCCCATTCATACCGGACATTCTCGAGCCACTCGCCCGCGGCGAAATCACGCCCCTTGACTACGATACGGTCTTCATAAACCTCGACGAACAGCCCCTGACTCCCATCTTTATGCTCGTCTTCATCCGTCCATAAATAGGCAACCGATGCCGCGTTAAACATTCTGGGCAGCTGTTGATCGTCAAACAAGGTATGCGGCGCCTCCAGCTCCCAATGCGTATGCCCGGTAAACAGGACGGCATGCCTGTGCTTGGACAACACTTCCTTAAGCGCCTCATCCTGTGTAACCCCATACCACTTCTGCGACTCATGGGAGCCCGCGACCGTGTCCTTGAGCGGTTGATGCAGAAAGACGAAGGCAGGAAGCTTCAGACTTCTACTCTCCGCTAACCTGCCGTCCAGCCAGGACAGCTGCTTCTCCGATAAGGACGAGAACAGCTCCAGCCCCTCCTCGGTTCCCAGGAAAATAAAGAGATACCCCTTCACCCAATGCTCGTGATAGGGACCATTCATTTCCGTAGCATCCAAATAAGCTTTCAGACGCGAAGGCCAATGCCCCCCGCCGACATCATGATTACCGGAAGCATAATAAGCGGTTGGCAGTCCGGCACCATGCTCTCTCCATATCTTGTTAAACTCCGCATATTCCTCTTCATGCCCTTGATCCGTTATGTCGCCCACATGCATAATGCCGTCGCTGCTTGGAGCCGCCCGCCGGATATCCTCAAGCGCTCTTGCCAGATTAGCGTTATGCGCATGTCCGGAATCCGTTCTCACATGCGTGTCGGTAATCACCTGAAATTGAAGCCGTACGTTCCCCTTCCGTTCCTTGCTCTCTTCATCCCGCATCTCCCAGACCCTCTTCCTTCGCTGTAATAATGTCCGTCACCTATATGCCCAACATGCCTACAAGCAAGATACCGGTAAAGATGATACTGGCCGATACGAGCCGCAAAGCGCCTTTCCCTTCCTTCAAGAGCCACACTCCCATGAGTGTGCCAAATACGGTTCCGATCTCCCGAAGCGGCGCCACGTAGGTCAGCGGCGACATGCTCATGGCAAACAGAAACAGTAAATAAGAGCCGGGGGACAGAATCGCTCCTGCCGCCAGCAGCTTGCCATGCGCTCTAACCTCTCCCGCCAAGCTTATTTTCCGGAATGGGATAAACGGAACAAGCCCCAACATAAATCCGATATTCGATACCTCAAGCAAGACATTCGGGGAAAAATGCCGCAGGTTTACTTTGTCCACCATGACATAAGCCATCGTGCAGAATCCCACGGCTATGACATACAGCAATACTTTCTTCGAAACCTGAAGTCGCTGCTTCCTTCTATAGAGCTCGCTTAACAGAAAGAATCCCAAAGCAATTAATCCAAGCCCCAGCCAGCCCCAGACCGATAACCGTTCCTTCAGGAAAACGACCCCGCACATAGGCAGCAAGAAGGTTGCGATGCCTCTCATCATGGGATACACCTGAGACAGGTCGCCATGGGTCAAGGAACTGGATAAGAAGTAGGCATACCCCCCTTGTATGAGCAAAGACAACCCTAACATCAGATACCCCGACAACGGTACTTGGGCGGAGACGAGCTCCGCAATAAAACCGGGGAGAAGCAGCAAAGTGGCAGGTATATAGATCAGGAACAAAAACAATTGCTTATTTCCGCTCTTCTTCGTCAACAAATTCCAGATGGCGTGCATCACGCCGGATCCCAATACCAATAGCACCGCAAGCGAAATGACTAACCCTCCTCACCTATATAAGATAAACTTTCAAATAACACACACAAACACACATAAATACAACTTTATGCAAATGTTAGCATGCGCGATTCACCCTGTCAATTGAAACGAAGCATAAAAAAAGAACCTTCTTGAGAAGGCTCTTCTTCCATCTATTTAGCTATGATACTCAACGGCGATCCCGGCTTCCTTGTATCGCTCCAGGATGTCCGGACCAAGCCCGGAGTCCGTAATAATCCGTTCAATTCTATCTAATCCGCATACCGGCGTAAGGGATACGGCGTCAAACTTGCTGCTGTCCGCAAGCACAATGACCCGCCGCGTCCGCTCCAGCATTGTCTTCTTTAATTGAATCTCGCTTATCCCATAATCCGTTAAGCCCTCGGTCAGAGAAATGCCGCTAACGCTCATGAAGAAAAGATCGGCATGGAACTGGGAGACGAACGACTCCGCGAAATCTCCAACCGCGCATTGTTCCGAATTGCGCATGACCCCTCCGATAAAGATGATCGTGAACTGCGGTTTAGCCATAAGAATCGAAGCAATCTGAAACGAATTGGTTAATATCGTCAAACGCTCGAAATGACCCGTCAGCGCCTTGGCAAATTCGGTATTCGTGGTGCTGACGTCCAGGAACAGGGATTGCCCTTCTTCCACATAGCGGAGAGCAGTTACGGCCAGCTCGCGTTTCTCGGGATGTCTCTTCATCTCCCGCACGGTAAAAGGCAGCTCTTTCCGATAATCGATGGCAGGCAGGGTCGCCCCTCCATGAACCCTCTTCAAGAAACCCTCCTGCTCCAAATATTCCATGTCCCTTCGGATCGTTTCGAATGAAACGCCAAACCGCGCTATTAAATCAGCCGTTTTGACCGATTGAAATTCATGAAGCAGCTGCATGATTTGTTGATGCCGGTCATGTACAAGCATGAATACTCCCCCAATAAGAATACGGACTGCAAATTTCAGTGCTCCTATCAGAATAACACAGAAACACACATCGCAACAAAAAGGCCGGCACACCCGAAGGGCGTACCGGCCTTGCCTTTATATTTGCACCAGCATCAGAATAATAGAGGACAAGCCCATGCAAGTGCCCATCAAGCACAGTACCATTAGCGCCTGCTTATGGTTAAGTCCCGCCCGCAGCAAACGGTAATGAGCCTGACTCGCGTCTGCCTGATAGATGGCCTTGCCTTGCAGGAACCGCTTGAGCATGACATACAGATTGTCGAAGATCGGTACGCCCAATGCAAGAATCGGAATGAAAATAGAGAGAGCCGTAGCTTGCTTGAAAGCCCCGTCCAGCGAAATAACAGCGAGCAAGAACCCAAGGAAGGTAGCTCCCGCATCGCCCATAAATATTTTGGCCGGAGGTTTATTAAATCTTAAGTACGCTAAAGTTATGCCTACCAAAATAATCGCCATGCTGGCCGAGTTCGACTGCCCCATCGCTAACGCCACTATAAACAAGGTCATTGCGGATATCGCGGACAACCCGCCCGCTAGTCCGTCCAGTCCATCCGAGAAGTTAATGACCGTCGTGACCCCAAAGATCCAAAGCGTTGTCAGAATAAACTGCAAGATAACGGGAAGCTCAATATACTCGCCGGAAAACGGATTAACAAAGCCGGTAAACACAACACCTGCGGCGTACACCAATACGGCTGCGGAGAGTTGAACGATCAGCTTGGGCAGCGCGGGAAAATCCTTCCCTTTGGTCTTGTACCAATCATCAACCGTACCTATGGCCAGCAGCAGGACTCCGCCCAGAAAAATAGCCCCCGTCTCCATGGAGAAGTCCCGAACCACGGCCAGGTAGGCCACAAAGAAGCCGATAAAAATCGCGTAACCGGCCGTAAGCGGAATTGGCTTCCGGTGCAGCTTGCGCTCGACATCCTTTCTGGGCTTGTCCACAAAATCGATTCTAAACGCAAGCTTGCTGAAAGGAGGAATTAACACGAGTACCGTAACAAAGGAGAGCAAAAAAGCAATTACGTATAAAATATCCATCACCGCCATCTGTACCTTATAAATAAATTATACATTCTGCTCGAAGCCTGTCGACTGATGATTCACTGACTGTCGACTGACGCTGTCGCATGTTACAATTCACAGAGCAGCATGACCAACAAGGAGGAACGATCGGAATGGAAGAAAAGGCGAATTGGAAAACCGGCGCCCACGGGCATAGATTCATAGCTTCTTTTAGCGGAGGAAAGGACAGCGTCCTGGCGCTGTATAAGTCAATGAAGGTTGGAGAAGCGATTGGACTTATCGTCATGATGGAGGAAGAAGGGAAACGCTCCAGATCCCACGGCATGCCTCCGGAGCTTATCCGCGCCCAGGCCGAATCAATCGGCCTGCCCGTCTATTCAGCGGCTGCAAGCTGGGAAGAATACGAGAGCAAATTCATCATCCTCCTGGAACAGGCCAAACGGCAAGGCGCGGAAGCATTAGTTACGGGGGACTTGGATATGTCTATCGAAGACTGCTGGCATGACAAGGTTACCCGAATCGCCGGCCTAAAGCTCGGAATGCCGCTATGGGAAACGGATCATCAAGAGGCTGTCGATGAGTTTATTAATCTCGGATTTATATCCATGCTCGTCACGGTGAATTTATCGCTTGGGATGAAGGAAGAGGATTTGGGACGAATATTAACCCACGATTACATCAAGGAGCTGCAGGCTCGCGGAATCGACCCGTGCGGAGAAGGCGGCGAATTCCATACCACCGTAATCGACGGCCCCCTCTTCAAGCATCCCATTCCCGTTCGCAAAGGCGGCATACTCCGGAACGGGGATTATGCTTTTTTACCGTTAGAGCTGCTCGTCACTTAAAGAAGGCAACGTTGAAAAAGGCCAGAATCCTCCGCTCGCGAGAAATTCTGGCCCTTCATTGTATTCAGCTATTTAACCTCTAATCTCTCGGCTGGCATCTTGCTCCGCAATAATCTCGTTGTCCTCCGCGTTATCCCGCGTGACCTTCTGAACGCCAATCGCGCTATAGGATATCAGCAAAATGACGGCAATATAATATCCTTTTACATTCAATTCGAATGTCGCATTGTAAAGACCAATTAAGAACATCGCATAGCCGATAATCAGCCCGACAACAGCCACAATGGTAAAAGCTTGCGTATTCCTCATCCGGTGCTTGGGGTTATCCAATCGCATTTCTTTATCTTCCGTTGTCGCGGACAACCTTCTGTACCACGATACAGCTAATCGTAATCAATACCATGCACAGCAGGTAATACCCTTTCACGTTCAACTCCCAATCCGCGTTATAGATGCCCAGACAGAACAGGAAAAGGCCCGCGCCTAGCGCAAGGTATGAAGCCGCCGTGAAGGCAGGCGTGTTGCGCCTGCGGTATCTTTGATTCATCCGACAATCCCCCTACAATTATTTGTATTATTTACCACTATACAATGAAACTTCATTTTCATTCTAGATTGAAATCGATCTCGCCCAAAAATATCTTATGCAAAAGGAGCAATTCATGTATAATCTTGTCTAATAGATTGTGCGCAATTCATTAATAAAGGAGTGTCAGACAACTATGCATATTGTCCGAGATATTTTAACGGCGATTGTCGCCATTGAGCATGTGTATATCTTGATCTTGGAAATGTTCCTGTGGACTTCTTCGAGAGCAAGGAAAGCATTCGGAACGGAGAAGGCGTTCGCGGAAGCGACCAAATCGCTTGCCGCCAACCAAGGCTTGTACAACGGCTTCTTGGCAGCGGGTCTCTTCTGGGGGCTTATTCATCCCGATGCCGCGATTGGGCACCAGCTGCAACTATTCTTCCTCGCCTGCGTCCTCGCAGCCGCGATTTACGGAGGATTGACGGCGAAGCGGTCGATCCTGCTCGTTCAGGGACTGCCTGCATTATTGGCGCTGATTGCCGTACTAGCGGCATAAGTAGCGCTCTAACTAAAAAATACATCGCCAGGCTATCCATAGCCCATGGCGATGTATTTTTTATAGCTACTTCTCTTCCTCGATACGATACCAAGCCATCTGCGCCTTATATATTCGGATAAGGGGATTCCAAGCACAAACGAGAACATGGGCTGGAATTGATAGACCGAGCATAAAGCGATTTTGGCGAGCTGCTCGTATTCAATATCATCCTCTAGGCGGTCTTCAATATAATCAATGGCCAGGTTCATGCGTTGAAGCCAATCCACGTCGACCCCTCCTTTCATAAGGAGCATAGCATTTCGTTGTTCCAATGACCTGACAATTCATGCAGCAAAATGACAGACGGCAACTTTCCATGCTTGAGATATTCTCGAAGCCCTTTTAAATCTCCTGCCCTGCTTGTTCAGCAAGAAATATCAAGTTCCGCTTGCTAAAGTGCGTTACTCTAAAGCCAGGAGGTGAGAGGCATGACGGAAGAACAGCTATCATCCGCACAAAAGATTACGGAGTATGTGGCTGCAAATTTATTCGAGGATACGTTGTCATTAGAAACCGCCGCCCGCGAGTCCGGATATTCGCCGTTTCATTTTCACCGACTATTCCGGGCTTGGACCGGCGAGACATTTGCGCAATACGTCCGCGTCCGAAGACTTGCGGGCGCAGCGCGGGAGCTTCGCCAGAGGCAAGTGAACGGAACGCAGGCCGCGTTCCATTCCGGTTATAGAAGCCATGAATCGTTCATCCGTTCCTTCGAGCGAATGTTTGGCGCCTCTCCCCGCCGATTCATAGGGAGGGATTGTACCGTGAAAGAACCTAAAATCGCTTATCTTGCCGATCGCATTGTCGCAGGCGTAGCTTGCAATACGAATACCTCGCAGGACCGCAATATCGCCAAGGCATGGAAAACCTTCGGCTCCAAGTGGTCCGCCATTACAAACAAGCTGAACGAGCACCTCTGCTACGGACTGGAGATGTACGAACCGGGGGCTTCTGAGCGGGAAGGCGTGTTCGCTTACCTGGCTTGCGTAGAAGTCTCCATTGCCCCGGCGGAGTCAGACAGCGGCATTGCGAGCTTCACGATTCCCGGCGGGCGGTATGCGGTCTTCACTCATCTGGGCTCCACCGAAATTCTTGGCGAGACCTTCGACTATATTTACAAGGAGTGGTTCCCCGCCTCGGGCGAGCAGCTTCGCGGCACCCCTCAAGGCGGCGGCTTCGATTACGAATTATATGACGGCCGATACCGTGACGGGGACCCGAATTCAGAACTCGATATTTATATTCCGCTGGTGTAGGAATGAAAAAACACATCGTCATGTCGCACAATACGCATGCCGATGTGTTTTCAATTAAATAAACACTCTAATGTTTAGCGGCCTTAATAATCGCCTCCGTGAATTTCAACCTCGCGAATCCGTTCGGCCGAGCTACTCTCTTAATCTCTTCGCGCAATTCTTTCAGTCGACATAGATTTATCCTGCACTTCTTCCATCCCTCTACTACCCTTCAATCATATGTAATGTATATGTTATATTAAGTGACCTAAATTTACAATATTCCAACAAAATCATTCAAAATATTATCTTCTCTATTATTATATGTCACATTACTTGACGCACTATTAACTCGGTGATAGAATCTCTACCAAGTTCAATGGAAGGAGTTGTAGTAAATTGTTTAAAATTAGAAACATTTTGTCGCTTAACAAAAGTCAGCCTGCCGAAGAATCGGCAGCCCCCCGCGAGGGGAAGCGATCTTGGAGTAAAAAATGCGTCTTCGCGGGAACCCTTGCGCTTTCCATGGTTTTCGCGGGAGTGATTCCGTCCAACAACGCCTTTGCGTTAACAAGGCTAACGTCCGAGGACGGAATAGCTTGGGAAATCCACGATTCGTTCGCTCCCAACCTAGACACCGGCAGTATTCGCAGTGCAAGCAATACGCCCATACAGGGATTTGGCAATATTTTCGTCCAAGTGTCCACTACGCCCGCTCCTCGGATGAACGGTCAACTGATGAGAGACTTCGGACTTGTGTTCGACGGCAATGATACATTCGACACCACAAGGTCCGTCAATCTGGGAAATGTGCTTATCACTCGCGATGTTTACCTTAACAGCGCAAGCAACACCGTTCGTTTCTTCGACACTTTCACAAATACAACAAGCACTCCCGTAACGGTCAATGTATCCTTCGGCGGATCGCTTGGCTACGGATCCGATGCAAATTACGGCGCCGTAAAGTCAACCTCCAGCGGAGATACCGCAATTACCTCCGATGATTCATGGGCATTGATAGGCAATTCGAGACCAACGGACCGTCCGATTGGCGTCGTTCTTGGTTCGCCGGCTCCGTTCGAAGGAGCATTGCAAGGCACCGGCGATCAGCAGCAGAACCCCTTCGCCACCCCGCTCGCCACCTCAGGCAATGACGCAAACTTCTACGGTTTTATTCATAAATTGACGATAGAGCCGGGTCATACCCAATCGCTGGCCAGATACGTGCTGGCCGGAGGAACAGGCGAAGCCGGATTAACCCAGGCCGCCGATTCGCTGAATCAACTGACGGAAACCCCCGACTTCACGCACCTGACTCCCGCAGAGATATGCACGGTTAGCAACTGGAATCTTTCCAGCCTGACCGGATTTGACTCTGCCGCTTGCGCAGACGTTACGCGTCTCGACATTCCGGCGGCTCCGGCCGCACCGCCAATGGTCACAACCTCCAATTACGACGTGTTTAACAAGAGCATCGCGCAATTGAAGAACGATATGGAGAAGGGCATCACAACCTCCGAGGCGATCACCCAAGCCTATCTGGATCGCATTGCAGCATACGATTCGGGTCAGCTGGGCTTCCACTCCTTCCTTCACATCTCGGAAACGGCCCTCCAACAGGCAAGAGCGGCGGACAAGGCCCGCAGAGAAGGAAAGACCGGCCCATTGTTAGGCATTCCGATTGCCATTAAAGATATTTATGATACGAAGGATATGCCGACCACCGGCGGCTCCAAAGCGCTGGAAGGCTTCCAGCCCAAAGCGGATGCTTACCAGGTTGAGAAGCTGAGAGAAGCAGGGGCCGTCATTATCGGCAAGACCAATACATCGGAATTCGCCAACAGCGGCAGCTTCAGCGAAAGCGGCTGGATGCAAACCTGGAACGCGCTTTATCCATCGAAAACCTCGTTTGGCTCCAGCGGCGGCTCCGCGGTATCCGTTGCGGCAAGCTTTGCGGCAGCAGCCATGGGAACACAAACCGGCGTATCCCTTTACGCGCCAACCACGGGCGCAAGCTTGACCGCCTTCCGCGGCACGGACGGCATGGCCAGCACGCGCGGCATAATCCCTCTGACATGGGGGCAGGATTATGCGGGACCTATCGCCCGCACCGTTACCGACTTGGCTTATTTGCTGAATGCAACGACAGGCACCGATCCGCAGGATATGCTGACTCAGGAAGCGGACGCAAAAAGGCCGGAAGATTGGACGACCGCTCTCAGTCCGGATGCTTTGAAAGGCAAGCGCATCGGCTATATTCCGTCCTCATTCAACTCCTCCTATGCCGATGACGGTACGGGCGAGGCCGTTAAGCAGCACTTTGACGATCTGGTGAAAGCCGGAGCTACCATGGTCGAAATGAGCGAGCCTCCGGGCGGCGGAACAAGGCCTGCCGGAAATGCGGGATCCGAGGGCTGGGCACGCTACATCGAGCTGCACGACAATTTCCCTTACGCCAATGGCGATGAGCTGCTCGCCTCGCCTAAAGTGCTGCTATACAATCAAAGAAGCTTGCAAGTTCGTCCGCGCATGACGGAAAGCCAGGTACAGGATTACATCACCTACAGAACGAACTATAAACGGATCATCGCAGACTGGATGGATCAATACGACGTAGACAGCGTTGTATATGCAGGTTTTATAAGCGACGTATATAACAACGACGGCGCGGCCTCTCAGCTCAGCTCCGACAGAGGCACCGGCGTGTTAACCTCCAACGTCGGACTGCCAACCGTTATCGTGCCCGTAGGCAAGAATCCAAATGGTTATTCGATCTCTATGCAGCTGGTCGGCAAAGCCTGGGATGACGCTAATGTTTTAGCCATGGGGTACGCCTTGGAGCAGCAAACCTCCGCCCGCACGGTAACAACCTTTGCGCCGGCACTGAGCTATTCGCCGCCAACAACGCCTCCGACAACACCTCCAACAACGCCTCCGCCGGGCAATAACAACGGAGCGCCTTCGGGAGGCAGCGAAACACCGGATCCTACTCCGGAAGAGATTTCGTTTACCGATACAGAAGGGCATTGGGCCAAGTCCAGCATTGACTATCTGGTTCAAAGGGGACTTCTGTCCGGTTACCCGGATGGCACCTTCCGTCCAGACCTTGGCATTACCCGTGCCGAGGCATTGAAGGTACTGGCACTGCAGCTTGGTCTAGAATCGCAGACAAGCAGCTTTGCCGATGTGCCTAGCAAGCACTGGGCTGCCGGATACATCGGGGCCGCGCAGAAGTCGGGACTCATGAACGGCTATGCGGATGGCAAATTCCGGCCGGACGATCAACTCAACCGGGCGGAAATGGCTGCCCTGGTCGCCAGAGCGTTCCAGCTTAGCGGCAGCGGCAATACCTCTTTCCCGGATGTCGAGGCAGATTCCTGGTCACGCGCCTATATCGACGCCTTGATTGCCAACAAGATTGTCACGGGGTATGCGGACGGCAATTTCCGACCTGGCAATGCGATAACCAGAGCCGAATTTGCAACGATGATCGCCAGAGTGCTTCAACGCTAAACCAAAGAAACGGGCGCTGGATAGAACCAGCGCCCGTTTCTTTTATTTCATATACCTATCCTTCATCGCTATCGCATTCAATCAGCGCAGCTGCAGACATTCCTCTTCATACCGCCGCCACATGGCAGCCCCCACTCCTCCAGCATCCTCCCCGAGCATGGCCGGTACAACCGTTACTTGCCCAACCAAACCGGGAATCCCCTGCTCCTGAATGGCTTTCTGCATAGGCTCCAGAAGCAAGCGGCCGCTGCGGGCGACGCCGCCACCAATAACCACGAGCTTGGGATTGATCAAATGGATAATCGAGACAATCCCCTGACCTAACGCTTTTCCCGCGCTTGCTATAACCGATCCGGCGTACTTATCGCCTTTTATCGCCGCTGCCGCAACATGCTCCGCCGTCAGCGCTTCCGCAGCTCCTCCAGCTTCCTTCAATATGGCTTCGCCGTTAGCGAGTCCCCCGGCAATCCCTTCCCTGGCAATTCGGGCAATGGAATGTCCTGCCGCGTACATCTCGATGCAGCCGCGATTGCCGCAGGCGCATAACGGTCCGGAGCGGTCGATACTGATATGTCCCAGCTCCGCGGCGCTGTCGCTCGCCCCGAGTATAAGACGGCTGCCGCTTACAATCCCGCCGCCAATTCCGGTCGAGACCGTAACGAACACCATATCCTTCGTTCCGACTCCCGCCCCCGCCCGCCATTCGCCAAGCGCGGCGGCGTTCGCATCATTAAGCAGCCGCACCGGAGCGCGGAAGCGCTCCTCCAGCATGGAGCTGATCGGCACATTCCGCCAGCGCAAATTCGTCGCCAGCACGACCGTTCCCGAGGCTGGCTCCAGAATGCCCGCCGCCGCAACGCCGATACTGCGGATACGGCAGGCTTCACGGTAAGGGAACACATTATCAAGCAGTCCTTCAACCATCTCGATCAGCCTTGCCACCGTATCTTCAACGCCCTGCTCAGGAAACGTCGGCTTCTTGCTGCGCGCGATAACGGATCCGCTCTCGTTCGTCAGAACAACCAGCATCTTCGTGCCGCCGAGATCGATTCCGATATCTATCATTGTAGTCTTATTCATAGCTGCCACCTCACTAGCCGAAAGCTCCTCTAATCTGCCGGATTTTCTCCGGATCTACTCTGACGATCCCGTCCATAACCGTTCGGACGCCGCGTCCGAAATGAATTTCCGAAACGCCGGTCGCCTCGACGAATTGAGCGATGCCTTCCGGCATCAAGCCGCTGCCCGCCATCAAGATAACCGGCGTGCCCTCCAACCTATTCGCAAGCTGCTTAATCTTAGCGGACGCATCCAGGGCACTAGCCTGTCCTCCGGAGGTCAGCAGGCGATTAACGCCGTTAAGCTGAAGCACATCCTCCAGTGCCTCATCCAAATCTTTTGCATCGTCGAAAGCCCGATTGAAGGTAATATTCATGCCTTGAGCCGCTTCCAGCACAGGCGCCAAAATCTCCTTGTCTATGCGACCGTCCGGAGAAAGCGAGCCAATAACCACACCGGCTGCGCCTAGACTTCGAATCTCCCGAATATCATGCACCATTGCGCGAATATCAAAGGAATCGTACATATAAGAGCGATTATGAGGACGGACGATAACATGCACGGGCAGCGTCGTAGCGGCCAGCGCCTCCCGAATAAGACCAATGCTTGGCGTCATGCCGCCTTCCTGAAGACCCGTTATCAATTCGATGCGATCCGCGCCGCCCGCTTCCGCCTGCAGCACGTCGTCCACGCTTGTAGCAATAACCTCTATGATCATGAATTCTCTTCTCCTATCCTTCTTCCGTTATTCGCCCGCTCTAGCCCTTGACCGCGCCTTGGGACAATCCCGACACGATATACCTTTGGATAAGCGCGAACAGGATGGCGACGGGAATCAGGGACACCATACCCCCGGCACTCATCTCGCCCCAGTTGACGTCGAACTTCTGAACGAAGCCGTTAAGCCCCACCGGCACCGTCTTCACATGCTCGCTTGTCGTAAACATGACGCCAAAGAACAAATCGTTCCACGCTCCCATAAACGCGAATACGAACGTGGCGACAAGTCCGGGCAGCATGATCGGGAGCGTAATGCGGGCAACGGTCGATAATCGGCTGCAGCCGTCAATCATTGCCGCCTCTTCCAGCGCCACGGGGGTTTGCTGGAAGAATCCCGACATCGTAATGAGACAGAAAGGAATGTTAAGCGCCGTATACGTGATAATCAGAGCACCCAGCGTATTAAGCAGCGCAAGCTTGCCGAACACAATAAACAGAGGAACGAGCAGAATCATTACCGGAACCATCTGCGTCGTCAGGAAGATAAGCAGAATAACTCCCTTGCCTCTGAACCGGTACCGGGCCAGCGCATATCCTCCGAAGATGGACACGATAAGCACCAGCAGCCCGCTCGACAAGCTTACAATCAGGCTATTCTTGAAATAGCCCAGAAAATCCGAAGTCCGGAACGTCTCGATATAATTGTTCCATGTCAAATTAGCCGGCCACAACGTCAGTACATCCCCGTATATTTCCTGTCTGTCCTTCAGCGAAGTGACGAACAGCCAATAGAACGGAAGCAGCGCGGCAGCCAGGAACAAGAGGAGAACGGCAAACCGGATCCAGCCGGGAAAGCGCGCGCGCAAGAAATTCGCCATTACAGATCCCCCGCTTCCCTAAATTTTGTAATGCGCAAGAAGAAAATCGTATATAGCGTCAGAACGACGAGCATGAATACGCCAAGCGCGGAGGCTTGCCCGAAGTCCGTGGAATAGCCGATTTTATTAAACATGTAAGACGGAAGATTGTCCGAGCTGTTCGCCGGTCCGCCCCCTGTCATAATGTAGATCAGGTCCGCGGAATTGAATACCCAGATGACCCGCAGAAGCAAGGTAAGCACGATCGTGGGTTTGATGTACGGAATGGTGATTTGAAACAGCTGGCGTACGCGGCCGGCGCCGTCAATGTCGGCAGCCTCGTACATTTCGTGCGGGACGGACTGCAGAGCAGCCAGAATCATAATGCCGAAGAAAGGAACGCCGTACCAGATCATCGCGATAATGACCGGAATAATAGAGGTGCCGGAAAGCGCCAAAAAGGCAACAGGCTTGTGAATAATGCCTAGGTTCATGAGCAATTCATTGATGAGTCCGTTACGTTGGCTAAACATCCATTTGAAGATCATGCCGATCAGAAAGGCCGATACGGCCCATGGCAGGAAGACAACCGCCTGATAGGCTCCCTTGCCTCTAAACGGTTTGTTGAGAGCTACTGCCAAGGCAAAGCCCAGTACGAATTGCAGGCTGACCACCGATACGATCCACAGAGCGGAATTGAGCAACACCTTCGGCATCACGGAATCCGATAGCAGCGACTTGAAATTGTCCAGACCCGAAAACTTGATGTTCTGCGGCTCAAACAAGACATAGTGCATAAAGGCAAGTCGCAGAGAGGAGCCAAGCGGGTAGGCAAAAAAAGCAACGACGATCAATAACGCGGGAAGCAATAACAAATAGGGTTCGAATCTGCGGAATAACTTCTTTCGTTTACCGGACTGCCGATTAGCGGATAGGTTCGCGGCTGACATAGGATAGCACCACCTTGATGAAGTTGCATGGCATGCATAATCTAACGGCGATCATGCATGCCATGGCGTGCGCCTGAATTACGACTTCGGATTATCCTTCAAATAAGCCGTTTGCTCGGTCGTAAGCCAGTCCGCAAGATTTTTGACCGTTGTGTCCAAATCCTGTGAGCCCGTCAAATACAATTGCGTCTCCTGTACCGAATACGTGCCCGTAAATTCGCCAAGACGGGTCAGATAGCTTGGAGGACCTGCGAAAACAATGTTGGAATCGGCCATCGAACCGGCATAGCCCGCAATTGGTCCTTCGCTGAAGAACGGATCCTTCAGGTTCTCGGCGTAGATTGGGATACTCGTGTTCGCTTTGCTGTAGGCCAGGTTGTTCTCCGGCGAGCTCATGAAGGAGATCAGCTTCCACGCTTCTCCTTCATGCTTCGTGTTCGAGGACATCGCGTAAGCAGCCGTGAAGCCCCAGAAGATGTAGCGTTTGCCGTCATCGGCCTTCGGCATCGGAACGACGTTCCATGTACCCTCTTGCATATTCTTTTGAGCAACCGCGATAACTTCCGGCGTTTGGTTCAGAATGCCGGCTTGTCCGGTCATGAAGCCTTGCACCATCTCGTTAAAGCCCCAGTTAATGGATTCCTCCGGCGAGTTGCCGTTCAGATACAGATCGTAGAAGCGCTTGAACGCTTCTTTGCCTTCCGGCTTATACAGAATGGACTTGCCGTCCGCGTCGAACCAGCTGTCCGAATGCGTTGCCGCCATCACGTATTCCATGGCGCGGATAATGCCGTTGGCGCCGCCGCGGAAGGAGATGCCGTATTGTCCTTTGCTGTCGTCCGTCAGCTGCTTCGCGTAATCGAAGTAATTTTCCCAGGTGTCAATCGACTCCGGCAGACCCTTCTCCTTGAACCAGTCCGTGCGAATGAACAGACCTTGCAAGAGGAACGCGTCCGGTATCGCGTATACCTCGTCTTTGAATTTGTTCCGGGCCTGCTTGGCCGCTTCCGTCAGATTGCCGACTTGATCCCATTTATCATAGAAAGGCTGGAGGCTTTGAATGTAGCCTGCCGACGCCATGCCGGCGAGCGATGTGTCGTCTATGCTGATGACGTCGGGAAGAATCCCCGCAGCGCCCATCGTCATCCACTTTTTGTTAGCCTCGTCCCACGGAACCGACATGTACTCGACCGTAATATTCGGGTTCTCCGCTTCGAATTTCTTGATCATATCCTGCATAAACGCGGTACGTTCGGGGCTTGGAATCGGATCCAAATAGGTCAGCTTTACTTTCTCGCCGCTTGCGGCGCCTTCATTCGCGCCGTTCGTTTCGTTCTCCTTGTTCCCTCCGCATGCGGCAAGAAGCACCGTCATGAGCAATAAAACCGACATTCCCAATAGCCACTTTCTCTTCATCTTTTTCTCTCCTCCTCATATCTCTTGCTTTTCTTTGTCTCTACCGGCCCAGCGTTTCGGACCGTTCCTTACGTTATATATTGGAATGTAACGTAAATACGGGTTTGTTATGGCCAATGACAAGCCGGTTGTCATTGCGGATCTCAAGCGGCGCAAGCTCATACATCCGATCGATGGTCTCCTGATTGCCGTACCCGATCTGCTCCAGAATCGAAGCCACGATTAACGGCCATTCATCCTCCGAGCCATCTTCGACCTTCAGGGAGAAAGCCAGCCGTTCCCGCCTTAGACTGAAGCCGTATACGCCTTTGGCGCCGCCCTTGGCTACGATATTGGAATCAAGCAGCAGACTGGAGCATATCCGGTCCGTACCCGCAACCATCTCGCTATGCGCGTTCATGCGGCTCGCAATCTTGACGACCGCTTCCCGCAAGTCGGGCTTCGCAATCAGATCCGGGCATGCCAGCTTCAAAAAAGCGACTGCGAGGGCGTGCAGGGACAAGGCGAATACAGGGAATCCGCAGCCGTCCGTACCGAGGCCGATACTCTCCGGCGGCACCTCGGCCAGTTCGGCTAACGTGTCCAGAATTTCTCTCTGCGCGGGATGCTCCGGACTGCCGTAGCTGTCCATCGGGTAGCCCATGGCTTTGCATAACGCCAGAATGCCAAGATGCTTGCCCGAGCAGTTGTGGTAGATGGACCGTTTCGGCTTCTGATCCCGCAGAAGCGCTTCGGTTGCGTACACGCTTAAGGGGTAAGTGGGATGGCAAATCAATTGCTCCTCCGACAACCCGGTTTTGCGCAGCATCGATTCCAGCACGGCCACATGGAACGGCTCCGCCCGATGGGAGCCCATCATAATGGCCGCCTCCTCGTCGGTGAGACCGAAATGCTCATCCGCGCCGTGCCGGACGACCGGAATGGCCTGAAACGGCTTGGCCGACGACCTTAGGAAGCTGACCGCCTCGGGATTGCCCGCTGAGTAGACGATCTTCCCTCTATCGTCTACGCCGCATATATGACCGTAATGGACGCATTCCTCGATATCTCCTCTATACTCCCTGACTAACGCAACAGACATAACCGTCCCCTCCCTTACGAATTAAGATTGAATTTTCGCTTGCAAGCCGTTGCTCAAATACGTTTGCAGCGCAAGCTTGGCTGATCCGAGCAAGACGGCCTGATCGCCAAGGCGCGAACGCGTCAGCTCGAAGGTGCCGACGAACGGCTCCCATATAAATTCCTTCAGCTTGCCCCGTACCCGGTCCATAATGTCCGGATCGAGGTCGATGAAGTTGCCCGTCAGAATAATAGAGTCGGGATTGTACGTGCACACGACGTTATTAATCGTAATCGCAATGTACGTGCAGGCCCGGTCCACGATATTGGCTGCCCAGCCCTCCCCTTTGCGCATGTAGCCGTACAATTCTTCTACGCTGTCCACTTGTTTAATCTGGTTCGCTTCCTGCAGCATCGCAAGATCCGTAATGTAGGTCTGCAAGCAGCCTCTCTTGCCGCATTCGCACAGCTTCCCATTGGGATCGACCGTCGAATGCCCGATCTCCCCCGCGATATTGCTCGCTCCGCGATAGATCCGGCCGTCAATCACGACTGCCGAGCCTACGCCGCTGCCGATGCTGATCAGCACCGTAACTCCCTTGTCGGCCGCGTCCGCCGTCTCGCTTTCGCCGAGCGCCTTAACCTTCAAATCATTGTCCAGCATGACGGGCACTCCCAGGCGCTCTTCAAGGCGTTTCGCCACGCTTACGTTCGACCATCCCATCTGAGCGGAAAATACAACCGTTCGGGTTCGCTGGTCGATGACGCCCGGCATTCCGATACCTACGCCAATGCATTGCGCGAAGTCGATTCCACGCTCGCCAAACAAAGCTCTCACGCCGTTTTCTATAGTTGCTTCAACGTGCTCGGAGCCAGTTAGACTGCGATCTAGGCGCGTTTCCGACCGGGCAAAGATTCTGTCCTCGAGATCGACAAGGCCGATGCGCACCCAATCCCTGTCCACCTCCACGCCAACGGATACGATCGCGTGTCCGTCGAGATCCAGCATGGTAGCCTTGCGGCCTACGCCGGTGGAATACTGATCCGTCTCCTTAACGAGACCCGCTTCGATAAGATCGCCGACGATTCTTCCGATCGCGGTAGCGCTCATGTCCGTCAGCTTAGCCAGCTCCACTCGCGATACCGGGCGGTGTTTCCTGATTTTACCCAGCACCAATATCCGATTCTTATTTTTGATATATTCCTGATCATGCTTCTCCGACATGAAACATAACACCAACCTTACCTATATAATAAACTGGTGTAATTAACTAATGACTAAACTTAAGTTAAATGCGTATACTCTCTCTTTTTCCATCTTTTAACGAGTTATAAATGTCATATTTGCTACCATCATGTTATTATAATAGGAGACTAGTAGAATCCTGTCAACACAAATAGTGATTTTATGTTAGGTAATATTACATAGATTTTCATAGAGTGCCTGTTATTCCGCATACGAATGGCCTAGCCATTCATGCCGTTAAAGGACCCGACGCTTTGCCGTTTACGAATTTGCGGCATAAAAAAACATCACCTGAGCCTTCGGCTGCATGGTGATGTTGTTATCTAAAATATGTGTTTTCGCTTATTTGAAATGGCCTCGCGGCTTCTTGCCGCTCCACCGTTCGTCAACCTTCTCGAGGCTCGATTGATACCGCGTATCCACGCTGAGCCGATATTGATTCGTCGTATTGGCGAGCGAGCAATGCATGAGAAACATGCCGAAGATCAATACGTCCCCCGCGCGAAACTCGGTCGTAGCCCACTTGCCTCCGAATTTCTCCGTAATGACAAGCGGATCATCCGTATAGCTGCCGATGCCGGGATCGCGGTCGGAATCCTTCGTGCCGTAGGATTTCTTCAGCTCCTCGAAACGATGGGAATCCAGGCAGATCGCAAGGCCCCCCAAGGCATAATCGACATCGCCAAGCGGCGACCATACCGTGTAGAGGTTATGCGTGCCGCGCCCCATATACACAATATCGTAATGCGCGCCGGTGAAATCTCCTTTTCCGACGGCGCGAAGCCACTTGTAATGATACGTCAGCGACCGCTCTCCAAGCAGCTCGTCAAAGAAGCCCATAATATGCTCCCCGTTCAACACGCTGAGCAGCTCCGGCAAGTCCTCGTTCGTGCCGCCCATGAAGAGTGTTTTGCTGCCGTCAGCCATGACGCCTTCCTCCAGCAGCGTATCCCGGTCCAGCTTGCCCATCTTGTCCATTTTCTCCAGGACGGCGTGGCGCGCTTTCAACACTTGCTCCCGATTATGGAAGCCCCGGAGCAGCAAATAACCGTCCTCCGCAAGGCGCTCCCTTAAGGCGCCGGCATCCTGCAACAGGTCGTTCGAATCCCTCAGCTCCGTTAAATGAGGCCCTCCAAGCTCTAGCTCCCGGCTTCCTACCTTCAGCAGCATATGCGAACCACTCCTTCATCCGATATTAGCTTCATTGTAGTACCGGTCTTTTAGCCGCGCCATGGAGACCCTTTGCAAAAACATGTATAATCGTACTAAATTGTTAAAAGAGGTGCTTGCCATGTCTTTTATGAATATCCCCTACGAGCTGCAAGAGCAGCGGCTGCCGCCGCCATGCCAATTTCAGTTGATATGGAAGGTACAAGCGAATAATGCCTATCAAGTCGCCAAGCCAGCCGGTTTCTCTATTCCCGGCATATTCACAACCTGGGAAGGCAAGGGCGTCATTACGCTGGGAAGCGAGCAGCATGAGCTGGATGCCGGAACCTATATAATCGTACCTTCGGATGTCCCCGCTGCCTACCGCTGCCTGAACGGAAATTGGAAGTTTTATTTTCATGAATTCGATTCGCTGGACATGGCCCTGGCTCTGGACCTTCCCGTAGGCATTCCCGTATCCACCGCCAAAATGGCGGAAGCCGCCCGAATGAACGAGCGGCTGATTAACAATCTCATTATGAAGCCTACGGGTTATGCCTATGATTCTCACCTGGCCTTGCAAGAGCTTCTGCTGCTGCTTGCCAGAGAACGGCAGGCCGATCGTTCCGACAGGCATCCCGAATTGGACGATATTCTGTACCGCATGCACCAAACGATCGGACAAGCTTTTTCAATCGAGGACTGGGTCCGGCTAAGCGGATTGTCCCGCAACGCCTTCTTCACCCGCTTCCGATCGAGAACGGGCATGTCTCCCAACCGGTATATGCAGGAGCTGAAGCTGGCCGCGGCCAAGACGTCACTGGAGACAACCCATGCATCGGTGAAAGAAATCGCCGCCGCCCTGCACTTCTATGATGAATTTCATTTCTCCAAGCTGTTCAAGAAGAGATACGGCTTGTCTCCCCGGGCTTACCGGCAAGCCCCTTAAGCCAATATAAACCTATAAGGACCGGCAGACCCTCTAGCTAGTGGCATGCCGGTCCTTATCATTAATGCTATAAATGATAAATAGCATGAACATTTCGCCGCATCTACTAAGGCCGCTTAACCCAGCTTCACCAGGTTATCCGCGGTGCGGAAAGCCAAGGCCATAATCGTGAGCACCGGGTTAACGCCGCCGTTCGTCACATGAACGGATCCGTCGCTAACCCACAGATTGTCGTATCCATGCACGCGGCCATAGGGATCGGTAACCGATGTCGCGGGATCGTTCCCCATGCGCAGCGTGCCTGCCTGATGCTGCCCTCCGCTTAGCCCTCCGCCCGGCTTCGTCTGCCAGACTTCGCGCGCCCCGGCTGCCCACAGCCACTTTTCGGCCTGCTCTCCCAGCACGGCCGCGGATCGAAGGGACTCGGGATGAACGCCTCCCGAAAGGGAGGCGACCGGCATGCCAAAACGGTCCTTCACCGACTTCGACAGCAGCACCCTCGACTCGGCGTTAGGAATCTCCTGAATAGGTCCTTGAATCTGGCTCGTGCGCAAGAAGGTATCGCGCATCGTCTCCTTGCCCTTCAACCCCCATCTTGCCGCATTGGGCGAAAGCGCCCGATACCAATGAATAAGCGGCAGCCGGGTAAACTCGTTGGCGAGCAGTCCCCCGCCGATAATGCCCTCATGGCTATGTTCAGCGCTGAAACTCGCGATACTCACCCCAGGACCAAGGCCGTCTTGCACCACCTCGTCAAAAAGCCCATAAGCGCCCGTATAAACGTGGCCTTGCAGGTTTCTTCCGACTTGGCCGGTCCGGTTGCCGATTCCGCCTGGCTCCGAATCGCTTGCGGAATTTAGAAGGAGCCGCGCGCTTTCGATCGCCCCAGCGGCCACGACCACATGCCCTGCCCGTATTTGCCGGCGTTGAGCCTTGCCCTTCGATTCCTGAACAAGGCGCACGCCGGTCGCATGCTTTCCTCTATCGGTATCGATGTACTCCACAAAAGTATCGCAGATCAGATCGCAATTGCCCGTCGCTAATGCTTTTGCCAGCATCGTGTTTTGACCGCCGTTCTTGCTGTTGGTCGGACAAGCAAATCCAACGCATTGCCCACACCTGCCGCAAGCTTGCCGGCCATCCCTCTCAACGGAGTTGATAAGGAGCGGTACCGCGCCGGCATGCCAGCCCAGCTGCCCGGCAGCACGAGCCAAACGCTGTGCCTCCAGCGTCAGTGGTATAGCGGGCATGGGATAATCCTTCTGACGATTGCCTCTCCCGGGATGGGCATTCCCGTCGCCGGATACGCCAACCTCCCATTCCGCACGCTGGTAATAGGGCTCAAGCTCCTCGTACGAAATTGGCCAGTCGGCGAGAGAGCTGCCCTCCGGCACTCCGTAACGGCTTGCCATGCGGAAATCCTCCGAATGAAAACGCCACGCTTGCGCCCCATATACCCGCGTCCCGCCTCCAACCGTCATCGCATTGTTGTGGTAATCGCCATCAATCGGCCGCGTAATCCTCTCGTCGCCGTTCGCCAGCACAATCGTGCGGGGGTTCCCTTCCATATCCGGCCCTGTGTTATGCCCATACTTGCTAATCCGGTGATTCCGCAGATGATCCCGGCCAACCTGTTCGTATGGCAGCCAGCTGCCGCGCTCGACAACAAGCACCTGCATTCCCGCTTCGGCCAGAACAGCCGCTGCCACCGATCCCCCGGCTCCGGCTCCAATCACGACAGCATCATACCGGTCCCGCAGCTGCTCAAGCGATTTTTGCGGCAAATCGGCTTCAGGAGCCGGCGCGGTACCCGTCACGATCCCAGGACGGAAGCCTATCATTTTCCATGACTGTCCTTCTCTATTCCCTCCGGCTTCCGGAGTTCCATAATAACCGTCTGCCGTTAGATTCAATAACGTATCGAAAAATAGCTTCGACGAAACAGGCCAGTTCCGGAAGGCATCGGACTCCGCCTCTTCCAGCAGCTGATCTTGCTCATTGTCGGGCAGATCAGAAAACGGCTTTCCATAAAGCCTTACGGCTTCCTCTTGCAAGGAAAGGAGTCCGGGTTCAATCACCTCCGCCCAGAGATCGGCATCTTGCGCGGCATAACGCTCCAAATAAGTTAAGACTCCCGCATCGCTTGCCGAATGCCAATCATCCTTTGGAATCATCCGGTCGGTAACCGCTTTCAATAGAGAATCTGCTTGATCTTGACTCATTCCCCTGATCCCTCCCTGTTTCTAGCTACCTCTCCATATTAATCTGTTCTTATAGTTTTTCAAGACCTATTCTATCTAATAAAGAAATGTCAGCATCAACTGAAAATCTCCGCAACGGTCAGGCTGCGATTGCGTAGTAGACGAGTAAAAATAACAGCACAAAAGAGGTGGGGATAAAAGGCATGGAATCCTACAAGGAATTACGAAAAGCTTTGGGGATAAGAAAGTGCTCCAGAACGCAGGGTTCCATTTTCAGAAAGGTAAAATATACGGTCTGCTGGCAAGCATCAAGGTGCTCGAGACGAAACGAGAGAAGTACATTGCCGTAAAGCTCATGCGAATGAAGCCTGCCGACTATATGCAAGCGTCGCTTGGCTATCCTTATTGCTCTTATTTTATCTACTATATCCCAGCTATGCTGATCTCCGCCTCCTTGCTGGGCGTCCCCATTCTTCAAGGTATGGTGCTGGCCTTGTCGTTCACGCTTTGGCGGGTACTATGCTCCCATATCCGAAACGGAAGCCGGCTTTACCAGCGCTTTCTTCTCCCAGACTCGGCTTCTCCAGCGCAGCAGCATCATGAGACCACGGAGCCATTCGTCAACCGTAAAGGCAATCCATATGCCAAGCAATCCGATTCCGAAATGAACGCCCAGCACATAGGCAAGCGGTACGGACACTCCCCACATGGAGATGGTGCCCATCAAGACAGGATACCGTGCATCCCCAGCGGCACGCAGCGAATTAATGACGACCGTATTGAAGGTTCTGCCTGGCTCAAGTATGATGGACAGCAAAAAAATACCCGATCCGGCAGCAATGATCTCAGGGTCATTGGTAAACATGCCAACCAGTTCATGTCGGAATATCACTGCCACGCCAACAATAGCAAGCGTTAATAGGAAACTGATCTTCAAGCTGTTCATCAGTCTCCGGTAGGCCGCTTTCATTTCCCCAGCACCGACCATTTGTCCGACAATGATTTCCGTCCCTACCCCGACCGCTATTCCCAGCGCCATAAAATAGTTCGTTATATTCATCACATAGACATGCGTATTTAACGCCGTGATGCCAATCATATTAACAAAACTGATAATCATCAGATACTGCGATTGATAAGAGAGATGTTCCCCCGCGGCAGGCAAGCCAATGCTCATGATCTTTTTCGCGTAAGAACCGTTCCATTTCAAGTAATCCCTCCGATGTATGGGTGCAGAGATCCGGCGATACAATAGGATAAATAGAACGATAATGCCAAGCAAACGGCTCACGACCGTTGATATGGCGGCTCCTGTAACCCCCCATTCCGGAAAGCCCAGGTTGCCAAAGACAAGCAAATAGTTTCCTGCGATATGAATAATATTGACACCTAACGTTACATACATAACGCTCTTCGTGTTACCGCTTGAACGGATGACCGACGAAACCGCATAAGAAAGCGCCTCGATCCAAATAAAACCGCCAATGATTTTCAAATAATTTTTAGCAATTCCAATTTGTTCGGGATTTAATTTCAATAGCTGCAGCAGAGACTCCCCAAAACTTACGAGAACGATGCTGACCAGGATGCCGAATATCAGGTTCATCGTAATCGCCAGCGCCGATATACGGCTCGCCTCTTTCGCCCGCCCTGCGCCGATATACTGGGCAACCGCAACGCTGGTGCCTACCCCAACAAAGCCGAACATCAGAATGCAGAAATAAATAATTTCATTGGCTAAGCCTACTGCCCCTGTCGCCTTGTCGGAGATGCGGCTTAACATAAACACGTCAACGGTGCCCAGCAGCATCCGCAGCACGAAGTCTACGAATATGGGCCATGTCACGGCATAAAGACTAAGTTTCTTCCACGATGGAGTACTATCGGATAAGGTCACGTCTACAAGCTCCTACTATGTTATTCTCTATTGCCTTCCCTAGTGTAGCGCTCGTTAGTTGATACGTCTATGGGGAGGATGAGAATAAGAAGAAAACCCGAAAGATCGCGCGAGCAAATCGCGGTCCTCCGGGCTTCTATTCACATATGCTGTTTAGTATAGGGTCTTGAGCGCTTCAGGCGTGAACGGCACCAATTCAGCCAATTTGCCTTCGCGGATTTTGCCGGCCCATGCCGGATCAACCAGCAGCGCCCTGCCGATCGCCACCAGATCAAATTCATCATTTTCGAGCCTTTGAACAAGCCCCTCAATTCCTGTATTGGCAGAGCTTTTTCCTTCGGTGAAGAAGGTCATGAAATCACTGTCGAGTCCAACCGAGCCGACGGTAATCGTCGGTTTGCCGGTAATCCGCTTCACCCAGCCCGCAAGATTCAAATCCGATCCGGCAAATTCAGGCTCCCAGTACCGGCGGGTCGAGCAATGGAAAATATCCACGCCTGCATCCACCAGCGGTTTCAGAAATTGCTCCAGCTCTTCCGGATGATAAGCCAGCTTCACGTTGTATTCTCTTTCTTTCCACTGCGAAAGCCGCAGCACAATCGGGAAATCCGGCCCAACGGATTCGCGGCAAGCCCGGACGACCTCTTCGGCGAACCGGGTGCGGGCTATCAGACTGCCCCCGTAGCGGTCGGTACGCTGATTGCTTTTCTCCCAGAAGAACTGGTCGATCAGGTAGCCGTGCGCGCCGTGGAGCTCTATGCCGTCGAAGCCGATCCGCTTTGCTTCAAAGGCCGAGTCGGCGAATGCTTGAACGATAGCGGTGATCTCGGCTTCGGTATAGTCATTCACTTGCTTCTTCGTGCCCATATGCCAGATTTGCGGCATGATTTTTCCGCCCGCAGCATGGACCTCGGCTACGACGTTAGCCCAGCCCTTCAAAGCTTCTTCACCGTAAAAGTGAGGCACATTCTTAGAGTTCGAGGAATCGGGATGATTCACCACCGTTCCTTCGGTTATGATAAGGCCGACATTATTCTCGGCTCTCCGGCGGTAATAAGCGGCCACATCCGCTCCGGGTACCCCATCCGGAGACATAGCGCGCGTCATAGGCGCCATTACAATGCGATTGGCCAATGTAAGTTGTGCAAGAGTAAACGGACGGAACAAGGACTGTACGGCTGTTGAAGTTGACAATGTTTTAACCTCCAATCAAAAAGTTGAATGCCATTAAAATGAGCAAGCCGACAAAATGCGTGTGCGCAAATCTATCATAACATTCTCGTGAGTGATCAACACCCGCAAGATGGGCACTTTTTCAAGTGTCTATCTTAGCCGCCAGCCACAAGCTTGGGCCAAAGCTCAATAAAGGCACTAAGCAGGGTATAAAAAGGACGGCTGTCAAAGCCGTCCACAAAGCTACTTATAAAGATTATTGCGTCGCCTACGCGATTTCCGTTAGTCCGCTGGGTCTTTCGAGCGGCTGGGTGTCGTGCTCGCCAATTTAGCATCGCTTTAATTAGAGGCTTTAAACCCGGAAAGCGCATTGGCGTACAGCAATGGCTTAGCCACTTGCTTAAGGTATAGGTCCCTTTGCTTGGCATACAACGCCAGATGATGATCGGGTAAAATGTTCACTTCCAACACGTAAATATGACCGTTCTTATCCACCATCACATCGACGCCAATATCGGCATAATTCCCGCCTTTGGCATCAAATACTTTGCAGGCCTTGGTGCAGATCCCGATCATCCGTTGCTGCGTCTGCAGCGCCTGACTTCGGCTATAGCCGTAAGTGCCTTGCAGCGCATTCAGACCTTTGGAGGCAAAGCCGGCCGAGGTAAAGTTGGTAACAATGCCGTTTTTCTTGCCGAACCTTGCAATGACCCCCGTACAGGACCACTGAAGCTGTTCGTTCTTTTGCATAATGACCCTAAAGTCGATGCCCCTGCTGTCTTTTCGTTTCATTTCGATGCCTTGCTGCACGATATACTGTTGTTCTCGCAGGAGATTCGCCAGAAAACCGGCTACCTCCTTAGTTCCGACCGATACCATTCGATAAGCGCTAGCCTTTTTATTATTTTCAGGGTAAATGAACTGGTAGCCATCCCCCGAACGAACCGCTTTTATGATCCCCCTCGCCATGGATTCCATCGTAGGCTTCAGATAGACGGCGTTATATCTGGATAACATGTCATCCAGCTCTTTGCGGCTCTGCAGCTTTCTCGTATGGGGCAGATGCTTGCGGATCGCCGGATTTGGGGAAAGCCATTTCCATAATTTCCACTTGTTAAAATGGTCGCCCAGGAAATAACCATTAAACAGACGCTTGCCAAGCACACGCTTGAGAGCTTTGTAAGTAGGCGGATTCAGCGCTGCTCTTCTGTATAACGCGGATGGATACGGGAAAGTACCATGAACCCAATTCGATTTTGTGCCATTGGGAGAATAGTAATACCCTCGAATCCTCCTCGCTTGCAAGGAAATATCGTCCGCCCCGCAAACATAGATTAATCCCTGAATAGAAGAATAGGAACGCAAATAATCATTGTAATTTTTGACCTTCTCTATGGTAATATCCGCCCCTGGCTTGAATGCGACGATGGCCAGCACGGGACCGATGTGGACGTTTTTCCCCTTGACCAACACTTTATATTGCAAAGGCGGAAGGCTGTACCCTTCCAGCGACGGCGATGAAATGCCGATTGTATGGCTTGGCAGGCTTTGAGATACTCTCAGCTTAAGCTGCCGGCTCCAGCCTCCGAAATGCACCTGAACGGTTGATGGCCTGCCTGCAAACTTCCGCAAAAAAGCTTGGTTTACATGTAAGCTGTCTTTCTCTGCATGATTCAGCCTTTTCACATACATAGCCATAATCACGGCCTTCCTTTCGATGGATGGCTTGTGCCGAAGCCGGCTAGTTTTTTGGCGTACAGCATATTTGCCTTAATCGTTTGGTGGAACATTTGCTTCTCCCCTGCGTCGAGTGCGATGGTAGGATTGGGATCATTATGATTAACCTCGATAATCCATAATTTGTTCTGTGTATCCAGAGCAAAGTCAAAGCCCAAATTAGCCGCATGATAGCCCGATGAAGCTAGCTGCTTGGCAATCGTTCGAGCAAGCTTTTCCATTCTGCGGCAGATGGCATTAGCTTCAGCTTCTCCCTTATGAAGGATTCTTCGAAGCGTTCGTTTGCCTTCCATTGCCGTTCCGCCTGCGGATATGTTGCTTACAATCGATCTCCGTGGTCCAAGCTTCGAGATAATCCCCATCCGCTTCCATTTCCCGTGCCCGTCTTTCACCAGGATTAACCGGAAATCGATTAGACGCTCCTTGGAGGAAACCAGCTTTATTCTTTCTTGTATCAAATAGCCGGATTGATGCGTTTGTCTCTGAAGAAAATAGCCCAGCTCCTGCACATGGCGAAACTGCTTCTTAAGCGAGCCTTTATGCGTAACCGTTATTTTATGGTTTTGTTTGGAGAGCTTGAGAATATGACTCCCAAACGAGCCTTGGACAGGTTTCATATATAGCTCTTTACTGTGCTCAAGCATTCGGGAAATATCCTGCGGCCTCTGATACAGAATGGTTCTGGGCAGATGGGTTCTGACGCCCGTGTTCCGGGAGAGAAGCTTGTGCATGCTCCATTTATCCAGCCGAAAGTCATTAAATATGGTTTTGCCAAGGCTGTACCGTAAATGGGTTATTAATGGCGTACTGGTTAACGATTTATTGAATACGGACGAAGGATATCGGTATTGACCGGGTATCCATGTCTTCTTTGCGGACGAATACATCAACCCTCGAATCGTCTTCGTCCGGAGATTAACATCCTCAGGGGAAAAAGCCAGCAGCGCTCCGTTTATGTGACGGTACATCTTCGTGTAGTG
Organism: Paenibacillus glycanilyticus; assembly: GCF_023715145.1. GTDB lineage: Bacteria > Bacillota > Bacilli > Paenibacillales > Paenibacillaceae > Pristimantibacillus > Pristimantibacillus glycanilyticus_A. The sequence continues at coordinate 273,651 of NZ_JAMBNP010000007.1, forward strand.
GATCAAATTCCGAAAGGGCAGCTTGCCTTTTATCTTATCTACAAGAATGCCGATATAAGGACCTACGATCAGCTTATTTCCATCCTTGCGGACTTGAAAGGGTCCTTCTGCCGGTATCTTTAATTGGTTCATGCACGCGTCAGAGACGAGCATTTGGTCTTGCGGCGCCTTCTCTGAGGTCGTCAATTGGATTGGAAAGGTCGTAATGCCGAATTGGAGAAGGAGAATTTGATTCCGCGAGAAATTATGTTTCACCAGAAATGAAGGGGCGACCAGGACCGTATCGGACGGCAGAGAGGAACGACTGCGAATCTTGATCATGGTTAGGAACCTTTCCTTCCATCAAAAATCAGCTATGCATTAGTCTATTATTCGTGTTCTGCAGTGTTACTTGGTTGATCATAAATGGGCTTTGTGTCCTTTTGCTCATACGTTCATACACTGAAAATAAATCAAAGAGGGGAGGCTTTATTTGTGGCAACTCTCGGAATCATGTGGGACCGGATGAATACGGGCGTCTTCAAATGGCAGGCCAAGGCCATTCGGGCAGCCGGATTTGACAAGTTATTATTGTTTAAGCCCGACCATGTCAATCCACGCTATCGAACCATTGCCGGATGGGTATATGAGAACAATCGTTGGCGCTATGAGCCCAATTCCCCGTATCCCGCTATCATCTATGATCGCGGCATCTATAGCGGACGAATGCTTCGGGAAGCCAGACAAGTGAAAGAATACGCAGGCATTCCTTTTGTCGGGGATTGGCTGGAGAGCGATAAATGGAACATTCATAAGAAGCTGGCGGTAAATAGCAGACTCCGTCCCTATCTCATCCCTACTCTGCTGTTAAGCCATAATCAGGCCGTGCATACGATGCTGCAAAAGTATAACAAAGTCATTATTAAACCCCTGGGCACCCATAAAGGAAAAGGCATATTGAAGCTGTCCTATATGAAAGGGAAATATGTGATAGAGGAAAATAAGAGGAAGCGAATCCCCTTATCCAAAGAGGGATTGAATGGAAAGCTTGCTCAGCTGCGCAGCAAAAGGAATTATCTCGTTCAACAATGGGTCGACATAACCGATACCGCAAACCGAGTCTACGATATTCGCGTGCTCATTCAGAAAAATGCCCTTGGACAATGGCATCTGACCGGGATGGGCGTACGTCTAGGGAAAGCGGGTAACATTACTTCAAATCTAGCCACGGAAGGCAGCGCGAAGGAAATCATCTCTTTCCTATCCGGACAATTCGGTCATACGCGGGCATTAAGGCTGGAGCAGAAGCTTCGGGAGCTTGCCTTCGAAATTGCTACACAGCTAGAGCGGTCCTATCAGAAACGGCTGGTCGAGCTTGGACTGGATTTCGGCATTGATCGCCAGTCCCATATCTGGATCATCGAGGCCAACGCCATACCTGGCAAAGAGGTATTTAAGAAGGCCGCTTCTCCAAAAGTGTTCAAACAAAGCCTACAGCTTCCGATTTATTATGCGGGTTTTCTGCATAATAGGCTGTCGGGGGGAAGGGTTCGGAGATAGGAATGAAGGGCATTGTCAAGATAATAGGAAAGCACCTCCAAGTGAAAGTCTCCATCTCGTAAGATCCGGAGACAGCTTTGGAGGTGTTTTTTCATTGGCGTTCTTCACGCCATGCTCTATATCCAACGGCAAAGTTATTTTTTCTTAACGGGTATCCAAATTTCTCCCGTAACATTTATAGCCATCCCATAATACATTTCAAAGCTTGGTCCTTCAACCTGTTCGTATTCGGAAGTCGGGAACCACTCGGAATAGATTCGTTCCCATAATCGTTGCAGATCGCATTGCGGTTCCGGGAAGATCGCCCACGTTAATGCCGGAACAGAAAGCTTTGTAAATCTCTCCGGAACCTCAAGTCCCTTCGGCAAGTTGTAGCACACCATGTATTTGAAATTTTCCCTCGTGTGATCAAATAAGGCCGCATGCAACACGGTATCTCCAAATCGCCCCAATAATTCGTTCTTCAGATCAACGCTACCGTCTTCATCACAATGTTTTCGGAACATAGGGACTTCCGAGAATGCCGTTTTCTGGTCTGAGTTGATGAGACCGTAGACTCCAAACATCTCGAAAGGACCTCTTTGTTCAATGCGGTAATTCATTTCGACATCTCCTCTTATTGAAATATGGAAGGACATGCGAGGATAGGCTTTTAGCGTAACGCCTTGGTCGCGTGCGGACATCGGGATAATTCCATGTAGATTCTTGAAAGCACGCGCAAACGCTTCCGGCGAATCATATCCATATTTCATGGCTACATCAATAACCTTCGCATCCGTGGTCTGAAGCTCGAACGCCGCCAACGTTAGACGCCGGCGCCGAATATACTCCGATAGCTGCACACCTGTTATAAAAGGAAACATTCTTTGAAAATGATACGTCGAGCAATAGGCTTTACGCGCAATTTCATCATAGGAGATAATGTCCGTTAAGTTTTCTTCGATGTAATCCATGGCGCTGTTCATTCTGTCCAGCCAATCCATCGCGTTCCCTCCTTTCGATTTCAATCTTATAAGAGATACATATCGAATGCCGTGCATCTGCTGCACGAAAAAGTCAGTATGCCATAGCTCTTCATGTAAGCAGCTTTCTGTCCAACTTGCCCAGGTGGGTATAAGGCAAATGATTGACGAAAACAATCTCTTTCGGCATCTGAAACCGTGCGAGTCTAGCTTGCAGCCACTGCTGCAGCTCCTCTTTTGACATTTCCGTTTGCGGGACCAATACAACAATGGCTTTTAGGCGCTGCCCGAAATACTCGTCCTTTATTACTATCACCGCCGCATCCTCTACTTGAGGGTGGCTGAGCAGAGCTTGCTCCACTTCGTAAGGATAGACATTCTCGCCCCCCGAGACAATCATGCTGTCCGTTCTTCCGCTTAGAAAATAATAGCCCTGCTCATTGCGATAGCCCAGATCGCCGGTCTCCATCCATGCTTCAGCACGGTTTCTCATCGACCATCTGTTTTTGACGCACAACTGGCCTACGCTGCCGATTGCGACTTCCCTCTTCTGATCATCCATGATTTTAATGCGGCCGCCATTTATGTTTTTGCCAATCGTATTGGGGAACAGCGTTAAATCCCGTGCCGTGGCAATCATATTTAATCCCGTTTCCGAGGTGCCGTACAAATTGTAGAGTACCTCGCCCAATTTCTCTAAAGACTCTTTTGCCAGTTTGGGACTAAGCTCCGCACCGCCTGAAGCAATACAAGACAAGGACTTCAAATCTTCCGCATTGGCTTTGAGCATTTTATGCAGCATTAAAGGGACAACCGTTACCACTTCCACCTGATGCTCGCGAATGATTTGGCAGGCTTTCTCCGGATCGAATCCCCGGTGCAGGATTACTTTCTTGCCTAAAGCGCAGAACAAGAGCAGAACCGCGATTCCGTAACCGTGATAGATCGGAGTAGCAATATACGCATTGCGATAGTTTAGAATTTGCAATCGAGTAAGAAAGGCGAAGAAAGGATCCAAATAGTTAAATAAGGACGGCTTGTGAGAAGCCTTTTTGGCTTTTCCGGTCGTTCCGCCGGTTAGAAGCACCAGTCTCCCCGAGGAAGACCGGTGTCTTTTTGGCTTTGTATGCTGCTCGTTTCTGATTATCGACAACGCTTCTCTATCGCTCAGCATTTTCGTTTTGGGATAGATGAACGGCTCTAGCAAATCGCTTCGTTCCTCATCATAGATCAGAAGGTCAAAATCATTCTGTTCCAGGATGTTTTTCAACTGTTCCCCGCTCATTTCCGCATTCAACAGGTACAGGTCCGCACCCGCCCCAGAAATCGCAAAAATCGCTTTCACCAACGAAACGTGGTTTTTGCACCATACCCCTGCCTTTGTGCCACTCGCAAGCCGGTACTTGTCCCTCAAAACAGCCGATAACGCTTCGGATTGTACAAGCAGCTCTTGATAGGTTAAAGTTTCCCGTTCATCCACTATCGCTGTTCTTCCTCCGTGCATTCTAGCAGAAAAACGGAGCAGCGCCATCAGATTAATTCCATATTGGTAGATAGCAGCGCTTAACCGAAACAAAACGACAGGAGACAGCAGCCGAATTTTATACAACACGTAGATCAATTTCAGAAGCTTCATGGGCGCCTCCCCTTTTGCCGCAACTTTCTCGCGGTAGAATGCTCCCAATACCTTCTGAATAGGATGGAAGCCAACTGCCCGAAAATCAGCCACCAGGGTTTGTATATTTTCATTTTGCTATACATGGAATGGCCAATGATCCTCGCAACATGCTGCGGCGACATTGCCGGCATTTTGCGATAAGCGGTAGTCGGCTCAATCATGGGCGTTCGAACTAGCGGAAGATAAATCGATGTCGTGAAGACCCCCTTCGCATTCAACTCGGGAGCGGCGGACCGGAACCAGAAGTCGAAGGCAGCCTTGGATGCCTGGTAAGCGGACCAATTAGGAGTCGGAAGCAACAAAACGTTGACCGTCGAGATGTTGATAATATGACCTTGTTTCTGGGTCAGCAAAGGAATGGCAGACAAGAGCAGTTGAACAGGTGCCATATAATTGATTGCCATCGTACGAGTAAAATCATGATAGCGGTCCAAAGACTGCATAATCGATCGCTTAATGGAATGCCCAGCATTGCTCACGACAACATCCAGCCCATCCGGAAGCTGCTGGAGAAAGGCGAGTAGCTCGATCATTTCCTTCTCAATTCGAAGATCGGCCGGGAACACGCTGACTTGGGCGGCTTTCAATTCGATTAGCGTTTTCATCGCTGCAAGCTTGTCCGCTCGTCTAGCCACTAGTATCAAGTGAACCTCAATATCGGCCAGCAGATAGGCAAGCTCCTCTCCAATTCCAGAGCTTGCGCCCGTAATCAGAACGGTCTTGCCCTTAAGTTCACGTCCCAGCCTCCGTTTATTTAAATGCGTTTGCGGGAATATAAGGCGTTCGAAAAGGCTGTAGGTATGCATAAGAGCTCCTCTCTTCCCTGTTGGACGGTGGTGAAAAACCTGTTTTCAAGTTCTTCGCGAGTTGAAGAGGGAATTCCTTTTGAGCGTTCAAATCTGGTTGCTGAGTATTTGACTCACGCGATTTATTGCCTTCGCGGATTTTGCCTGCCCAGGCTGAATCAACCAGCTTCTGCATTCAATTGATGAATTCCACGTTGATTTCAAGTACATAAAAAAATACAGAGCAACGGCATCCCTCACACCGTGCTCTGTATTCATCCTCACATACTAATATTCATTTCTTCGCCTTACTCTTCCCCAACCGTAATCAGGTTCTCCTTATAGGAGATCCAATCGCTCCAACTGTAGAATAACTTATGGCACGGTCTTCACGCTGTCTTTAACGGCATGTTGAAAAAGACGCATAAATTGTACCTATTCCCTTAGAAATGTATGGAGAGGCATATTATAATAATTAAATTCAGCGGACACCTCAAAGCCTATCGATTGATAGAGGTTTAACGCACGTCTGTTTTGAGTGACCACTCCAAGGCGAACCTGCGAACACTTCTGATCTAAAATAAATCTTACTGTCCCCGAAAGAATTTCACGGCCGTATCCTCTGCCTTGACATGATGGAAGCACACAAAAGTCATGAATAAAAGCAGTCTCTGCGCTAACATAATTGACTCTGATCATCCCAACCTTGGTCATACCGTCCAAAGCTACGTAAGTAACCCGTTCGGGCCCTTGTGTACGAATCAAATAATTTCCGGACCAAGACTCCGAATTACCAAAGGTCTGCGAGAAACATGTTACCATAAACTCAAAGTCCTGATCATCTCCTACTCGCAACACTAAGTCAGGGTGAGATGACGAACCAGTAGTTTGCAACTGATTCAGAAGCATAGAAAACTGCGACAAAGTTAAGCTAGCCCCTAAATGCCGAATACAGTCGCTCCCTTGTTCAGAATCCGATGGTATTCTAAAGCAGCAGGTTTGAATGCCATATGTTTGTATGTCCGATGCTGCTCGTTTCAGTAAGCCATGAAATATGCCTTGTCGACGAAAGTCCGGGTGAACCATACCGTTAATATTAGCTTCAATACCATCCGAGGTATGCCAACTGAGAAAACCAATTAACTGATTATCATCATTGTTGCACAGGTATGCCTCATCTCCATCGATCTCCTTAAGGCATTCTATGCCTACCCTCAAACTGGACCTGTCGAATGTCTTGCACAGCTGTTCTAAATTTCGGATTTGATCAATCTGATGATTTGAAAAATCTTTCATTTTAATAAATTGATAATCTTGCATCTTGTGCCCTCATTGAGTAGGAAACACGCAGTTTATGGACGAGTAGGCGCTATCCTTCTAATATCTGTCCTCATATTCATGGTTACCAATGATACCGCCCCCTTAATCGTTAATCAAAACTATAGTCCAGATAACAGAACTTAGCAATCCAAGCAATGTTATAAACCAAAAAATATGAGGATATATTTTGTACGTTTATGAAGTAAAATTTTCCTAAAGCCAATTATTTGCTTCGTGTTAGTTTCGAGGCATAAAAAACATCGCCTGGGCCTATAAGCCACTTGGCGATGTTTTCTGCATACTGCTATGCTCTTACTCTTCCCCAACCGCAATCGGATTCCCCTCATACGAAATCCAATCACTCCAACTACCCGCATACAGCCGTACCTTCGTAAAGCCCGCTTCCTGCAGCGCGATCACGTTCGGACAAGCCGTTACGCCCGAACCGCAGTACACGATCGTCTCTTGATCCTTCGGCAGATCCGCGAATCTTGCAGCCTGCTCGTCCGCGCTTTTCCACTTGCCTTCTTCACCCTTGGCTTCCGACCAAAGACGATTAATGGCGCCTGGGATATGGCCGGCCTTCTTGTCTAGCGGCTCAACCTCGCCGCGGTAGCGCGCGCCGTCGCGGGAATCGATCAGCGTTACGTTCTCATCGTTAAGCTTTTCTTTCACCTCATCCATCTCAACCAGCATGTTATGCTGCACCGTCGCCAGGTAACGCGAAGGAATAAGCACCTTCTGCTCGGCATTCACCGGGAAGCCGGCGTTTTGCCAAGCGGTGAACCCTTCGTCCAGCACGAATACTTGCTCATGGCCCAGGTATTTCAGCAGCCACCACAGACGGGAAGCGAATGCGCCGCCTTGGTCGTCATAAGCGATAACGCGGGTTTCATTGCTGATGCCAACCTTGCTGAGCGCAATGGTCAGATCCGTAATGTCCGGCAACGGATGGCGTCCGCCATGCTCGTCCACCGGAGCGGACAGATCCTTCTCCAGATCCAAATATACGGCGCCTGCAATGTGGGAGGCTTCATAAGCCTCGCGGCCGAAGTCCGGCTTGCCAAGCTGGAACCTGCAGTCAACGATAACGATGTCTGTCTCATATAAGCGGGCAAGAAGCCATTTCAACGATACGATATTATTCATGTAGAATTACCGCCTCTCTCTTGTCTATGTATATCTGCATTATACATGATTCAAGCCCCTATCTTCTAACCAAGGAGCTTCCCGTTTACAAAGATCGCATATTTCCATAATGATGCAGAAATACTTCATAGATATTATCTTCTTCGGAAGGATTATTCCAACATTTTATCAAAGGAGATGAATTTATGTTTAAACGCGTCATCGGTACGGCAGCCGTCATTATCGCCTTAGGTGCGGCGCTCGTTACCGAAGCCGGAATCGCGCCTTCACCGGCCCATGCGGCAAGCAACATGGTTCCGGATTACGAGGTTAAGCTGCTGATGAATCCAAGCACGACGCTAGGCTCGGATTTCAAGCTGACCAGCGCCGTGCTTAGCGCTTTCTCGATGCCAACGACGGTAACGAAGATGAACGTCGCTTTCCTCGACACCAATGCCAAAGACATCTACAACAACGGTTGGAGCACCCGTATCCGCAAGACGGAAGGCGAAGACGACTTCGAATTATCCTACAAGAAGCGTTACACGATTACGAATAACGATATTACTGCGGCCTTGACGCAAGCGAACAATGAGGGCTTTAACTCCGGCGATTCCAATTACGAAGCACAGGTCGAATGGGGCTACCAGAAGAAAACGCTCAGCATCACCCGCACCAAAAGCGGCAGCAAGTCCGGCTACAGCGGCATGGATCTCCCGTCGATCAGCGACGCACGCAGTCTGATGGTCAACAACGCACCGGATAAATTCAACGACTGGCTGTCCAATGACTGGGGCACGAACAAGCTTCAAGCTTCCCGTTACTTCGGCCCCGTACTCGCCAAACGTTCGATTGGCAAATGGAGCGGCATGGAAATCTACATCGAAGTATGGCCAATCAAGAACGCTGCCGGCACAGGCACGGAATATGTCGTTGAGGCTTCCTTCAAAACCAACAGCGCAACTACGGCTTCCGCCAAGCACGATGAACTGGTTACTTACCTGCAAAGCAAAGGCTGGTTCCTCGCCCAAGACTCGCTGAAAACGCAATTAATTATGGATCGTTACTAAATCAATAATTTACCCAAAAGCTCTTCCGCGCAGGTCTTCATTCGCTGGAGAGCTTTTTTAGCTAAAAATAGGCTTGTCCATTATGTAAAGTAAACTTGACACTAAGTATAGTTTGAATTACATTATGTATATAAAACTTAACTATTATTTTCCAATCAGGGAGGTGTTAGCTTGACCTATCAGGAAAAGAAAAGCATTACCACGTTAATTAGCGCCGTACTCATTTTTGCATCCTATTGCTTGTACATGTATGTGCAGTACCCCGAGGAAGGGCTGGAGCTCGAAGAAAGCTTCCGGTATTGGGGCTCATTCGTGCTCATTCTGACGGTGGTATCCATCGTCGCCCATATCGTAATCAGTATTATCTTCAATATTATCTTCCGGATGACCACCGGGGAGAAGGAACCGGCTTTTGCCGACGAGCTGGATAAACTCATTGAACTGAAGGCTCACCGAAATTCATTCCTCCTGTTTGTCCTTGGATTTCTTCTGGCAATGGGATCTCTGGCCACGGATCAGCCGTTTACCGTCATGTTCGTGATTCTGATCGCCTCCGGCTTCTTGTCCGACGTGACCGGTTCCGTCACGAAGCTGTATCACTACCGGAGAGGAGTCTAAGCAATGAGCAAAATACTTGTCGGCAATCACATCCGCAAATTACGGTTCAATCATAATGAAATGACGCAACAGCAATTGGCTGACAAGGTTGGCGTAACAAGACAAACGATTGTCGCGTTGGAAAAGGGCAACTACTCCCCGTCTCTCGAACTGGCCTTCCGCATTGCTCACGCTTTCGGCCTGCCGCTCGAAGAGGTATTCTTTTACGGGGATGATACGAGCCAATAACCAAGAGGAGGAAATATATGATTTCCGTTATCCGAACTCCAAAAATAACAGGCATCCTGTTTATACTTGCAGCCGTATCATCCGTATTTGGTCTTTTGTTGTATGATCCTATCCTTAACAGCTCGAATTACCTGACGAATGGCTCCGGGCATGACAACCAGATCATTCTTGGTGCGCTCATGGAGCTGATCCTTGTTGCTTCAGCCGTCGGAACTGCGGTCACGATGTATCCCTTCCTGAAAAAATACAACGAAAGCATCGCCCTTGGTCATGTCTGCTTCCGCCTGTTAGAGGCCGTTGTCATCACGGTTGGTGTCATTGGCATGCTGTCGCTCGTAACCCTGAGCAGGCAATATGTCTCCGCTGGCGCTCCAGATCCAACTGCTTATGAAGCTGCCGGCACTTTGTTCCTGGGAGTACATGAGTGGACGTTTATGCTTGGTCCTAACTTTTTGCTTGGCATCAATACAATGCTGTACAGCTATATCTTTTACAAGTCCGGGCTTGTCCCGCGGTTCATCCCGATCCTTGGCATGACGGGTGCCGTGCTCGTATTCAGTGCCTCCCTGTTCGAAATGTTCGGCGTATTCCCTCAGCTGTCGGTATGGGGTGCTCTCCTGTCGCTGCCGGTAGCTGCGAATGAAATGATTCTCGCCGTTTGGCTGATCGTAAAGGGATTTAATAAAGCAGCACTTTAGCACCCACGCCACGAATGCCGGGATTCCAACGAGGAATCCCGGCCTCTACAACTTAGAGCGTTCCACTTGCGCTAATATTAATAACCGTAGCCGTTAACCCCCGGGTATGAATGGAGCCTCCGGCGGCTTGCACTTGTGAGGTGACAGAACCCGTTACGGTAAACGAATAAATATATGTTCCCGGTCCCGGATTGTCTACCCAAGTGAGACTCGTTGTTGCGGTTGCTTGAGAGAGATCCGTTTGGTTCGCCTGCTGCACAATAGCTTCGTTATTCATAGTGATAACATCCGCCGGATTTCTGGACAGGATGCTGTTAACCGTATAGCTCTGAATAACCGTAAAATCCACATTTGCAAAAGCATCCAGCTTTACGACCTGGTTGGCTTGAAGAACGATTGGCGTTAGGGTTAACTCTGCCGTCACTTGATTATTCACTAGAGGAACCTGTTCATTGCTCCCGGAGAACCGGATATCTACGATACCTGGAGGTCCCGATGGACCCTGCATTCCCTGTTGTCCCTCAACACCTGCTGCCCCCTCGGCTCCAACCGAACCCTGAACTCCCTGTACACCTTGAACCCCTTGAGCACCTTGCGCACCTTGCGCTCCTTGCGCTCCTTGCGCTCCTTGTGGACTTTGCACCTCACGCTGTATCGCTTCTCTTTGCAGTCCAGCGACATCCGGCGTTATCGTGACTTCAGCTCCCCGGATATTTGCCGCCTGTATGGCTTCCACGAAAGCCGGGGTTGTTACAAGCCCGGGCAATACGGAACGCACCGCGTTATCAAATACGGGATGGGCAATCACCTGCGGCAGCACCGTACGGACAACTCTGTCGAATGCGGGAGTCGCTAATACTTGCGGCAATGCCTGAACGATTGTTCGGCTAAATTCCGGACGGGCAATTAAGGCCGGAATGGCGTTTGAAGAGATTTTGCCCGAAGTGACCGCATTTCTTGCCAGCTTGGTTGTCGTTATGGCTCTAGGAGCAATTCTTTGAGCCGTAATGGGCCGCTCCAATCTGCTGACCCGCTGTGCAATGGTAAGCCTTTTTGCTCTTGGCAATGTCTCCATCCCTTCCTGCAGCATGATCTTGTATATGGTTAACAGTGTATTGGGTGGGAACCTGTCACGGCACGATGTTTGTTCCTGAGCCAAACGTCTATTTTTTCAATCATAAAACTCTTTCATGTATGAATTAAGAGTTGAACGCAATTAATAAAAAACTAAATTAAAAAAGAGTGAATCATTCCTCCGACTAAAAGAGATTGACTCTACTCTAATATTTTTTAGTGACTTGATTTTCACCTCGAGATTAAAGGTGTTCTTTAATATCATTAATAAACAGCCCCAATAAATCACCTTTATTAATACTTTTATTTTTATGGCCTGTATCTTTCCTAATTTCAAGCAACAGCTCTTCAAACTCAAAAAGCAACTCACGATCAAGTCCCTTATGCTCTATATTTACAGTTTTACTTCTATATTGAGACCATTTTTTAATCACTCCGTCTGATCCCCAGACTAAAATTTTTTGTGTAAATTCTTTATAAAAATCCAACATTTCCTTCTCAGTCATTGCTTCCCCTGTTATCTTCTTTTTATAAAGTATATCAAACCAGAATTCTACAAAGGATTCATACATTGGGATCTTTTTATCTCTTAATTCCTGTTCAATACTTCTTTTTCTTTCAAGATATTTTGTAAATATCACTGAAAAAACAGATACTAAAATCGTTCCGGTCGCCGCTACTATAGCGGCAAACACCTCTTTCTGAAGAGAAGAAAAAAGATTAATCAAAGATACAACCAATAATATAGCCCCACTTAGAATAATAAAAACAGCTAATATTCCTACGATCGTTATAGCTTTAGAAGATGATTTTCCGGACATAATTCACCTACCTAATAACAGAGTTAGAGCCGCGAATAACTACGCCTAATTTAGTTAACGGGCTTATCAATCCTTAAAATTTGTTTAATAAGTTCTTCCCGTTGAAGATACCTAAACTTAGTACTCTCAGTTAAATGAGTTTCATTTGCTAAATAGTATAAAGTATTGTTAACAGGATGGTATAAATACCATCTTTCACCTTCGTATTCAATATAAACTGGCTTATCATTCAACTTATTCGGATTTAATTCATCAAAGCCCATAAATTGATACATGATTCTTGATATTGGAACTAAAACACAAATTGTAATAATAAAATAAAGAATAAACACAGCAATTAGTATGATATTTTTTTCCGAAGTTGTAGTTCCTTTAAGATAGAATTCTGAATAAATCTGGGTTCCTACATAGTAGGCAGGTAATAGGTAATAACATACAATTATAAGTGAACATAAAACAAAAGCGGGGATTCTTATCCAATTCCTTGATTTACCAAGTAGTTTTTTAAAGTTTTTGTTCATGACTTCTTTTAATGTTAAAACTACTATAAATATTATTAATAGTGATACTACCGCGATTATAGCTAAGCTACTATTATAAATTGATTTATACTTAAATAGGTTATCCGTTATTATAAAAAGAAAAAGTACAGTCATCATAATTTCAAAGAAAAGCTTCATGACCTTTATCACTAATTGCTTTTCTTTCGAAAACATTTTTCGTTCAATTGAATTTGAAGTTATCAAAGTGACTAGCCTAATTCTAATTACAAATAACACAAGAGAAATAAGCATTGAAGGTATCCCTAGCTTACTTAAGATGTTGTTTATTATATCCTCCATTTTTTTACACTTCCTTTATCAAATTAATAAAAACAGTAGTAAATATTATCTATTAAAATTGGTATATATTACACTGTATTATTTTAGAATATATCACATATATTTTATTTTGTCACAGATAAACATACAAATTTCGACATTCTACTCAAAATAAAAGAACCACGTATTACGTGGTCCCTATCATATTAATACTAAATATTAATACTAAGATTTCTAGTGCTGTCACCCTACACCCAACCATCTATATCATAACCGCGCTCTTCCCAGTAGCCCACATAATCCGTATCGATGAGCTCGATCCGGTTCAGCCACTTCACCGACTTGTAGGCGTACATCTTCGGCACGATCAGACGGACCGGGCCGCCGAGATCGTTCGGGATCAGATTGCCGTCATGCAGCACGGCGACCATAATATCGTCCATCTCTGCCTGCTCGAGAGTGAGCGAGTCCGTATATACGCCGTCTCCCGAATAGAACTTCACGGTCTTCGCGTTTGCTTTAACCCCCGCTTCCTTCAGAAACTGCTTCAGCGGAATGCCTTCCCAGGTGTTGCTGTACACCGACCAGCCCGTCACGCAGTGAAAATCACTCACCTGAACCTTGCGGGTCAGCTTCACGAACTGTTCCCAATTCCAGGTCATCGGCCTGTCGACCAGCCCATCGATCTTGAAGGACCATGTCGCATTCGAGAACGACGGGATCGGCGTTACCGAATAGATCCGGAAATCCCCCTTAGCTCCCCCGCCCATCGGAGGGGCAGACGCGGCCATAGGCTGCGGCAACGGCACCAGCTGATTGGCATCCCGCGTCACAATCTCATCGTAAGTTGGGCTGCCGATGCTGACTCCAAGCGTGTTAACGGTCCATTTCAGAAAAGACGGCCCCACCGCAACGGCAATGCCGCCTCCAACGGCCCATTTGACAAAAGAACGCCGGGACATGTAGGATTGCGGGCTCGCCGCAGGATGAAGCGGCACGGCACCATCCTTCTCCTCGCGCTCGGTGCGAATCGTTCGGCGATTCGGCTCCTTCAGCCATTTGGCCCGCGTAATCGAGTGATAAATAATATAAGGCAGGCCAATCCAGGTTAAGAGATCATGCACCGTCAAGGCATGGTTCGACCACCAAGGTCCAACCGCGCGGAACTGCCATAGCAGCACGCCGGAGATGAACCACCCGACGAGAAGACCCAGCACGACATAGACATTGAACTTCTGCCAAGGCTTGCCCCTCAGCTGCTTCCAGTGCTTGGCCGCAAGTAAAAGATAGAAGACGACCGGAACAAGAGAAAGCAGACCCACGATAATGTGCAGCTCCTTCAGCCACACCCGGCCTTCTCCCAGCACGCCCCGCCAATAGTTCATAACCAGCATAACGCCGGACAAAGCCAGAATGACAACAATCCAGCCGTTCCAAGTATGTAGAAGTGTCAGCTTGCGCCCAAATCCTTTTCGCAGACGTTTCAATAACTCGCCCACTTGCCTTCCTCCTTTCGCTTATTGAACGATTCTTGCTTCGTTAACGGTGAACCAGAAGCGGCTCCCTTGTCCTTCTGCCTGCTCTACTCCGATACGGCCGCCATATTGTTCAACCAGCAGCTTGGCAATCGATAACCCGATTCCCGCACCGCCGCCCTCGCGGCTTCGGGAACGGTCCGTCCGGTAGAACCGCTCGAAGATGCGCTCCCGCTCTTCCTCGGCGATGCCGGCCCCTTCATCCGAAACGGATACCCGGATCAAGCCGTCCGCCAGCTCCTCCGCCGCAATAACGATAATCCCGCTCTGGGGTGAGTAACGGATCGCATTTTCGATCAGGTTCTGAAGGATTCTCTGAAGATGTCTTGCCAGCATGTTCACCCGCAGGGACCGCTCCGGCAGCCGGACGCGAAGCTGAAGTTCCTTGGCATCCAGTCCCAGCGAGAACCTCGGATGAAGCTCCAGAAGGACATCTTCCAGCACAGCCGGCTCACTGTCTTCCTTCCCGTCCGCTCTTCTGTCCAAAGTTGAAAGCTCGAATAAGTCCTGTATAAGCTCGCTAAGTCTCACCGTCTCCGAGCGAATCGTCGCCAAGTATCGGCGGTACGTGGCTTCGTCCTCAATCACGCCATCCTCCAGCGCCTCGGCGTAAGACTGCATCGAGGCAAGCGGCGTCCGCAAATCATGCGCCATGTTCGCGACGAGCTCCCGTTGTGCCGACTCCGCCGTCTTTACTTGACGGAAGCTTTGCTCAAGGCTCGCCCCCATTTGGTTGAATTGGTCTGCGAGCAACCGGAATTCCGTCAATCCCGTGCTGTCTACCCTCGCCTCAAGCTGGCCTGCGGCAATTCGCCCCGCGCCTTCGCCAACCCGTCGCACGGATGCTTCAAGCGGACGAATGAGCAAGAAGAACAATACGGCAGATACGATACCGGCTCCTACGGTAGCCAATCCAAGCCAAATCAGTTGTGTCCGTGTCACAAGCATATATTGAAAGAAAATGAGCAGCATAACGATAATAAACGCAATGCTTATGGTATTGGCCAGAAGCAGGTACGAGCGAAGCTTCATGTAGTATTCCCCTTATTGTCGAGCTTGTACCCGATGCCCCATACCGTCTTGATCCAGGTTGGATCGGAGGGATTGGGTTCGATCTTCTCCCTTAGTCGCCTGACATGGACCGTTACCGTTGTAGTATCTCCGTCATAGGCCATATCCCAAACCTGGTTAAGGAGTTGGCTGCGGGAGAACACCTTCCCCGGATAGGCAGCCAGCAATTGCAGCAGATCAAATTCCTTAACGGTTAGTTCAATATTCAACCCCAGGACAACAACTCTTCTCTCCTGCGGAAATATCGACAATCCCTCGAAATGAATGGCCTTCCCTTCAATCGCTTCTTCCAAGGGTTTATTTCCTGAATCGCGCTCCCCGCCTGTACTATCATGCCTCCGACCCACTCTTCTCAAAATGTTGTTAATCCGGAGCACAAGCTCTCTCGGGCTGAACGGCTTCGTCATATAATCATCGGCCCCCATTGTCAGGCCAAGCAGACGGTCAGGCTCATCACCGCGGGCAGTCAGCATAATAATCGGGGTATCGTCTTTCTGCCGGATCATGTCGCAGATCTCAAGCCCATCTATCTTCGGCATCATAAGATCAAGCACTAGCAAATCCGGCCGACGCTCCTTCCATAGACGTATCGCCTCTTCTCCGTTCTCCGCCACCCACACTTGATGGCCCTCCCGCTCCAAATACCGCCTACACACATCCGTAATATTCCGTTCATCATCCGCAACAACAATACAGGCTCCCACGCGCTGCCCTCCCCTCCGTCCAACAACCTCTTGATGCTTCTATTATACGGCTTGTTTCATTCAGATACGACTTTATGCAGAACAATCCCCTGCCGCCAGGCAGAGGAATTGACGCATGGACATTATTTACTTTCATCCATCATTTTATTATCGTCCATAGCCTTGTCATCGTTCATCATCTTGTCATCGTTCATCTTTTCATCGTTCATCTTTTCATCGTTCATCTTGTCATCGTTCATTGGCGCGTCACTCTGCATGCCGTCATTCATTTCCGAGGCCGGTTTGTTATTTGTGCTCTCCTTATTGCTATTGCCATTACACGCGCTTAATAGAAGCACGCCCCCGAGCACGATAATTGCCCATACTTGTTTCTTCATCATCAATCTCTCCTTTAAGCATATGATTATCGTTCCTGCTCTCTATGACTCATAGCTTAACGGAGAATACTAACTATCCAAGAACAAGGCTCTTGCAAAAGCATTATCAAATCCTTACAAAAGAATGACATGCCTATCCGGACACAAAAAAGGCCTTGCACCTGTTATACACAGATGCAAAGCCATTTCGTATGTGCTCAACTGACCGAGGAGTTAATCTTACCCATCTCGTCTTCCACTAAAATTGTTAATTCATCCTCGTAACCACCCGTAATCCTGTACTTCCGGATATAATCCCGTACAAACTTACGCGGATCCTTTGGCTGAAAAATTCTCGTGAGTTCCTTCAGGCTTTCCTTGACCTCATTCTGGCTATGCTTCGCCATGAAATCTCCTCCCCTATACGTTGGATGGTCGTCCTAAACAACAAATCCGAGAACGGATGCGGCACTTACACCGCAATTACCCCCATTCGGTGCAGGCAACTCCATGGTCAATGAGTCACAATGTTTGCATTTTTCTTACTATTATAACATTTAAGGCAAGATTGTAAAATAAACAAATGTTAATTTAACCTGTGCCTTCGTTCTCCTGAGGCGGCTTAGCCGGGGGCACTTCATCCTTTACCGGAGCCGCTTTCGGAGGAATTGCGGGGGGCGGGACGTCGACGGATGAATGATGGGTCTCGTTTCTGTTAAACATTCGTAAATAAGCAAAAACACCAATCAGAGCAACCGCAATACCGAATATTAACACCACTGCCGTAAGCCATCCGTCCACCATAATCCCCGCCTCCTCTCTTTATATATTTATCGGCTGAAAGATGATTTGGTTTCAGTTTATCCGCCCATAAATTTTTCTTCCATATATAGGATATATTATATCGGACCGACTGCCCGACATCAACTCGGACCAATTGACTAAATATGAACTAACGCGACACAATTCGGTATGTCCCGCTGCCCCAGGCGATGAATTTTCCGTTCTCGTCCTTCACGGTAGCCTGCAGCGTAATGGTCCTCCCAATGCGGTGCATAATCTCGGCTTCGCACACCAGAATGCCCTTCCTCGCGCTTTCGAGGAAATGCGTGTTGAGCCCGGCGGTCACGGTCTTCTCCCGGCAGGCGACCATGACCACCAGCCCCATCGCATTGTCGAGCATAGACATCAGTACCCCGCCATGAACGATGCCAATCAGGTTCAAATGACGCTGCTCCGCGTGCAGACGGATCGCCGCTTTTTCCGCATGGGCAAATACGACCTCGCAGCCAAGCTCGCTCCAAAACGTCCCGCTGGCCAGCTCTTCAAGCTTCGCCAAATGCCTCTCGATATCCGCCTGCTCCTGCTCCGCGGCAAACTCCTCCGCCACGCGCCATCACCGCCTTGTCTGTTATTGTTCCTTCTCCAGCTCTTCAAGCAGCTTGCGCCTTAATACCTTGCCGATCATCGTCTTCGGAAGAGACTCCCGGAATTCGTATAGATGCGGCACTTTAAACGCGGCAAGCCGCTGTCTGCACCAGACATCGAGCTGGGCCGCCGATACGTAGGAGCCTTTTTTAAGTACAACGTACGCCTTCACGGTCTCGCCCCGGTACGGATCCTTCACCCCAAGAACGGAGGCCTCCATCACGGCCGGGTGCTCATACAGCACCTCCTCGACCTCGCGCGGATAAATATTGAAGCCGCCCGCAATAATGACGTCCTTGATCCTGTCCACGATGGTGAAATAGCCGTCTTCATCCATAAAAGCGAGGTCGCCGGTATGCAGCCAGCCATCCTTAAGCACAACCTCGGATTCCTTCGGATTGTTCCAGTACCCTTTCATCACCTGCGGACCGCGGATACACAGCTCTCCAACTTCGCGAACGGGAAGCAGCTTGCCTTCGGGGTTAAAGATCGCGGCTTCCGTATCGGGAAAAGGCATGCCGATCGTGCCGATTTTGCGTTTGCCCCAGATCAGGTTGGCATGGGTTACCGGCGAAGCTTCGGTCAGGCCGTAGCCTTCGATTAGCTTCCCTCCCGTCATTTTCTCGAACTGCTCCTGCACCTCCAGCGGCAGTGCCGCCGATCCGCTTATGCAGGCTTCAATGGAGGAAAGATCGGTGCTGGCCGATTTCTTATGATTGATAAGAGCGACGTACATCGTTGGCGCGCCGGGGAACAGCGTTGGCTGCTGCCGGCTGATCGTGTCCAGCACCGTCTCCGTCTCAAATCTAGGCAGGAGTACCAGGGAACCGGCACGCATAACCGAGAAATTCATTAACACCGTTAAACCAAACACATGAAATAGCGGCAGCGCCGCCAGGAATCTTTCGTAGCCATCCTTCACTTTGTAGCACCAGGCTGAGGTCTGCATCGTATTGGCGACAAGATTCCGGTGTGTCAGCATCACCCCTTTCGGTGTCCCGGTTGTACCTCCGGTATATTGAAGCTGGGCGAGATCGCTGCCGTGGATGTCTGTAAGGACGGGAAGATTAGAGCTGGAGGAAAGAAGCTTACGGTAAGCAACTACGCCATTGCGGCCATACGGGATGTCTGCTTTGAAGCCTTCCTTGCGTTGCTTGAGCGGATAGAGGAGATTTTTCGGAAAAGGGAGTCCGTCCTTCAGTGACGTAATGATGACGTTCTTCAGCTTCGGCAGTGCCCCTGCCTCGGGGAATTCCCCCCGTACGTTGGCTAGGCGCTCATAGAACAAATCGACGGTAATTATCGTTGTGGAGCCACTGTCCTTCAGCTGATGCTCCAGCTCCCGCTCCACATAAAGCGGGTTCGTCTGCACAACGACCGCCCCAACCATCAGAGCGGCGTAGTAGGAAATAACCGCCTGCGGACAGTTCGGCAGCATAATGGCAACGCGGTCGCCGCGGTTAACGCCCAGCGAGATCAGACCGTTAGCCAGCCGGCAGGTATGGTCGTAGAGCTCGCGGTAGGTGAGCGACTTGCCCAAGAAATGAACGGCTTCATTAGCCGGGAATTTCTCTACGGCATTAACCAGGAACTGCGGAATCCCATGGTTCGGATAGTCGAGAGATGCGGGAATCTCCAGCGGATAATGGCGAAGCCACGGCTTTGGAATCGCCGCCGGAGCCTCGGGCTCCTCCGGCGGGGATACCGCGGAAGCTACGGCTTCCTCCGGTTCCGGCTCCTCCTGCTGAGCGGCAATGGCAGCTGGAGCTGGCTCCGCCGCTGGCGGCTCCTCAGGCGCGGCCGATTCTGCCGCGGGATCCGCGCTTGGGGCAGCCTCCGCAGCTGGAGCTGGCTCCGCCGCTGGCGGCTCCTCAGGCGCGGCCGATTCTGCCGCGGGATCCGCGCTTGGGGCAGCCTCCGCGGATGGAGCTGACTCCGCCGCTGACGGCTCCTCAGGCGCGGCCGATTCTGCCGCGGGTTCCGCGCTTGGGGCAGCCTCCGCGGATGGAGCTGGCTCCGCCGCTGGCGGTTCCTCAGGCGCGGCCGCTTCTGCCGCGGGATCCGCGCTTGGGGCAGCCTCCGCGGACGGAGCTGGCTCCGCGGTGGCCTCAGCAGACGGAGCCTCCAGCTCCGCTGTTATGAGCTGCGGGGCTGAGGCTTCCTCCGGCTGTGACGGTAGTGCCTGCTCGATTGGTGCGGAATTGGTCGGTTCTTGCCGACCCTCGGGTACAAGCGGGTGTTCCGGATTTGACGGATCCATATGGCGCTCCCCCTCTTACACAATATATTGCTCCCCGCGAATGACACGTGCGGCAATATCCCGTTTGGCTGCGATCGTATCGATCAGCGGCCCGCGCATCAGCTTCTTCAAGACAGACAGCTGCATTTGCAGGGCATCCCCCTTCGCCAGCGCAGCAAGAGCAACCTTCGCAATCGATTCGATCTTCTCCAATGCTTCCTGAACGAAAATTTCCGTCATTTGAATCGCGTTCTGAGCTTCCGCGCCGCTTTGCACAAGCTTTTGCGTGCGGAGCAGCGCGCTTTCGGCCGCGAACAGCTGAATCATGATATCAGACAGCGAGCAGAGAACTTCCTGCTCCTGGTCCAGCCGCATTCCAAGCTTTTGCACGGCGAGTCCGCCGACGGCAAGAAAAGCTTTTTTCCCCTGCGATACCCGGTATGCCTCGCGGCTGAGCGGCTCGTCAAACGGCGGCACCGGCATCGGCTGAAGCAGCTCGGCCTGCAGTCCTTGCGCTTTCTCGAGCAGCGGAAGCTCGCCCTTCATGGCTTTTTTGAGCAGCGTTCCCGGGATCAGCATCCGGTTAATCTCGTTTGTCCCTTCGAAGATCCGGTTAATCCGCGAATCCCGGTAAATCCGCTCCACCTTATATTCCTTGATATAGCCGTAACCGCCGTGAATCTGAACCGCCTCATCCGCGACAAAATCCAGAGCCTCCGACGCAAACACCTTGTTAATGGAACATTCCAGCGCGTATTCGCTGATCGCTTTCGCCGCCCGCACTCCGGCATCCGGCGCATCCGCTCCTGCATCCTCGCTGCTGAGCATCGCGTCTATCCAGCCCGCCGTCCGGTAGACCATGGACTCGAGCACATAGGTTCTGATGTTCATATCCGCCAGCTTGGCGCCAATCAGCGGATAAGACGAGATAGCGCGGCCGAACTGCTTGCGCGTATTGGCGTATTTGGATGCGAGCTCAATCGATTCTTTTGACCCGCCAAGACAGCCCGCCCCAAGCTTGAAGCGCCCAATGTTGAGGATATTGAAGGCGATCTTATGTCCCTGCCCGATCTCGCCGAGCACTTGATCCACCGGCACCGCCACATCCTCGAAAAATAACGGTCTGGTCGATGAGCCCTTGATGCCCATCTTGTGCTCCTCCGGTCCAAGGCTGAAGCCCGGCATCCCCTTCTCCACGATAAACGCGGTAAAGGCTTCCCCGTCCACCTTCGCGTACACGATAAACACATCCGCAAACCCCGCGTTAGTGATGTACAGCTTGGAGCCGTTCAGAATGTAATGGCTGCCGTCCGGCGACAGCTTTGCCGTTGTCTTGGCTCCCAGCGCATCCGAGCCGGAAGCCGGCTCCGTCAAGCAATAGGCGGCGATCAGCTCGCCGGTAGCAAGCTTCGGTAAGTATTTGCGCTTCTGGGCAGCCGTTCCGAAAAAGACGATCGGCAGCGTGCCGATCCCCGTATGCGCGCCTACGGACAGCGCGAAAGAGGAGGCGCGGGCAAGCGTCTCCGACAGCAAGGTGGTGCTCACTTTATCGAGGCCAAGTCCGCCGTAAGCTTCGGGCACGTCCGCGCCAAGCAGCCCAAGCTCCCCTGCCTGGCGCATCAGCTTCACGGTCAGCTCGTAATCCAGGCTCTCAATCTGCTCGTCGAGCGGAAAAATCTCCCCTTCCACAAACTGCTGCGCCGCATCCGCCATCATCCGCTGCTCTTCGTTGAAATCTTCCGGCGTCACCGTAGCGGACGGCAAAGCGTCTTCTATTACGAATCTGCCGCCAAAACGAATGTTTTCCCCCATGCCTTAAGCTCTCCTTTCAGTTGGCCTTCCTGCTTCCCCAACTTGCACGCTGCTTTAAGCGTATACCTCAAAGACGCCCGCAGCTCCCATGCCGCCGCCGACACACATCGTCACGACGCCAATCCCGCCGCCGCGTCTCTTCAGTTCATGAATAAGCGATACCGACAGTTTAGTTCCCGTGCAGCCAAGCGGATGGCCAAGCGCAATCGCTCCGCCGTTTACGTTGACTCGCTCCGGATCAATGCCAAGCTGCTCGATAATCGGCACGCATTGCGCGGCAAAAGCTTCATTCAGCTCGAAAATGTCAACGTCATTAACCGTTAAGTTAGCGGCCTTAAGCGCCTTCGGAACGGCCTCGATCGGGCCGATGCCCATCACTTCGGGAGCTACGCCCGCGACACGGTAAGTACGGAAGACGGCCAGCGGTGTCAGTCCCAGCTCCCTTGCTTTGGCTCGGCTCATCACAACAACCGCCGCGGCGCCGTCGCTCATCTGCGAGGAGTTACCGGCTGTAACCGTTCCTTCCCGGGCAAAAGAAGGCTTCAGCGGAGCCAGCGTCTCCGGCGTCGTCTCCGAACGGACGCCTTCATCGGTATCGAAGGTGAAGGTCCGCTCGACCGGCCTGCCGTAATCATTCACTTCGGACCGGGTAGCCGTAACCGGCACGATCTCGTCCTTGAAGCGTCCCTCCCGGATGGCAGCAGCCGCTTTGCGATGACTGGCTGCGGAGAAAGCATCCTGCGCCGCGCGAGTGACATTGTAACGCCGAGCCACTTCTTCGGCGGTGTGGCCCATTCCCATGTATACCTCCGGCATCGCGTCTACAATGCCGGGATGCGGCGCCAGCTTGAAGCCGGTCATCGGCACATGGCTCATGCTTTCCACGCCGCCGGCAACCAGAACGTCGGCATCCCCAAGACGGATCCGCTCGGCCGCATACGCGATCGCCTGCAGCCCCGATGCGCAGAACCGGTTAATCGTCACCGCCGGCGTCGTAACCGGAAAGCCGGAATACAGCGAAATAATTCTCGCCATATTAAGCCCCTGCTCCCCCTCCGGCATCGCGCAGCCAATGATCACGTCTTCGATAGCTGCCGCATTGAGGCCCGGCACCCGATCCACCGCCGCTGTCAGTACGGCCCGTCCAAGGTCCTCAGCCCTCGTCTCTGCCAGACTCCCCTTCTTGGCCTTACCCACCGCGGTTCGTACCGCGGATACGATAACGGCATCGCGGCCGCTGTCCGTGAACTTTCCCGCTGCTCCCATAAAGCGTCCCCTCCTTATTGGCGCCGCGCATGCTTCATAGCGCTGGCGGCGCCTTGTGCTGCAATGCTTGAAACTAGCTCACGTTTATGAACCAAGATGCATAAAAGCTTCGCAGGGCAGGAGCTTTTTCCGCAATAAATATTGCTTGCTCGCTGCCATTAACCCTGTTGAGATGAGGTTAGGTCCTTCAGGGACCTTAACCTGCTCCAGACGGTAGTTCGCCAAGTGGTTAAGGTCCTTCAGAGGCCTTAAGCTGGCGAAAACAACACTTTCATCGTCTTTCCTGCCCGTAACCCCCAACGTTAAGGTCCTTCAGTAGCCTTAACGTGCTTGAAACGGCGAGTTACGCCGGCATTAAGGCCCCTTAAGGGCCTTAATCTTTTCAGCAGCGATCCTCTATATTGGATTTCCTCAAACGAAATTAGAATAAATCGTCTTCTGTGACCTGCTACGTTGGAATTTGTACAGTCTATTTCGCTCAAATGGGTCGATCCGGAGAATAGGAGCTGATTTTAATGGATGAAATCCAATGTGTGATTAGATACTGGTCGCAATGTGTCATTATGCTGGATGAAATACAGTCTGCGCCTGTTGTCAGAGCTGAGCTCAGAGCTCAGCGTTTGACATTGCTGACTGTGCCAAGTGTTGGCACCATGGACATCAATGAGTGCTGCTTGCCGGAAGCCCCGAGGATTCCGGCAAGCACCTGCTCCGCCTAATTCCGCAGCGGCTTGCCGGTGGAGAGCATGTGGCTCATCCGGTCCTGCGTCTTGCGCTCGCCGCAGAGGCTGAGGAATGCTTCGCATTCGAGATCGAGCAGGTACTGCTCGCTCACCTCTGCTCCCGGCGCGGCATCGCCGCCGGCCATGACATGGGCCAGCTTGCTCGCGATCAGCGCGTCATGCCTGCTGATCTGGCCGCCAAGCAGCAGGCTGTGCACGCCCATGCGCAGCACGGCCTTGCCCTCGCGGCCGGC
Organism: Paenibacillus glycanilyticus; assembly: GCF_023715145.1. Classification (GTDB taxonomy): domain Bacteria; phylum Bacillota; class Bacilli; order Paenibacillales; family Paenibacillaceae; genus Pristimantibacillus; species Pristimantibacillus glycanilyticus_A. The sequence goes on from NZ_JAMBNP010000007.1 coordinate 297,780, forward strand.
TACGCGGACGCGGGCTTCCGGCTGCGGCGTATAGCCTGCCCGGTCGAGCTCGAGCACCGCGCGCTTCGCTTCGGCAATACGCGCGTCCTGCCGCATAATCACGCGGTCCTGCGGGCGCTTCAGCCCGATGCGGCCAACATCGAAGCCGCTCGTCGAGGTCTTCGCCATCGCAACCGTCTCGAACAACGCGTTCAGATGCGGTTGAATCTCTCCGCCTCCTGCCCTCTCCGCCGCCATAACGGCCGCTTCCTTCGAGCCGCCGCCAGCCGGGATCAGGCCTACCCCGGTCTCCACGAGGCCGAAATACGTCTCCGGCGAGAAAATAATCTGGTCGGCCGGCAGGCAGGCCTCGACGCCTCCGCCCAGCGTCATCCGGTGAGGCGCGGCGACGACGGGACGGTCTAGCTTTTTGATCGCGAACATGCTGCTCTGGAACATTCGGATAATGTCCTCGACTTCTTCCCATTCGCCGTTTTGCGCCTCCATCAAGAGAAGCAGCAGATTGGCCCCCACGCAGAAATTACGTCCGTCATTAGCGATGACAAGACCTCGCCAGTTCTTGCTTACTTCCTCTGCGGTCCGCCGGATTGCGGACAGAATCTCGCCGCCGATGGCGTTATTCTGCGAGTGGAACTCGAGACAGACGACATCGTCGCCAATATCAATGAGGCTGGCATCCGAGGTGCGAAGTACCGTCCTGCCGGCTTCCTTGAGCGCGGCAAGCGAGATCTCGTCCGGCGACAGCTCTTCGGCCGCATACCCGCCGCCCCCGCCGGAATATACCAATCGCCTTCCTTCCCGCACCGCATAAAAGCTGCTATGGCCTTCCGCGATCCATTGCGTCACCCATTCCGGCACCGCATCCCCTTCGGCCTGCATCCGGGCGACGGATTTCTTTAGGCCAAGCGAATCCCACAGCTCGAACGGACCAAGCTCCCAGCTGAAGCCCCATTTCATCGCTTTGTCGATATCCGTTACGGAATCGGCAATGACCCCAACCAGGGCTGCCGAATAGAGCAGTGTGCGCTTGATGGTCTGCCAGGCGAACTGGGCATATTTATGCTTGGGATCCGTGCCGATAAGCGCCCGGACTTTGCCGCCCGTGCCCTTAGCTGCCTTGGCCGCATCTATGATTGGTCCTTTCACAGAGCTCCGCGGCCGGTAAGCAAGCGATTCCAAATCTAAAGATTCAATCTCGCTGCCGCCCTTCGGCCCCTTTGTTTTCCGGTAAAAGCCGCCGCCGCTCTTCTCTCCAAGCCGGCCCGAAGCGACCAGCTGCTCCAGCAGCGGAGGTCTTGCGAACGTCTCGCGCTCCGCGGCATCGGTACTCTTCTCACGCACGTTATCCACGACATGAAGCAGCGTGTCGAGACCAACGAGATCGAGCATCCGGAACGTTGCCGTCTTCGGCCGCCCCATTGCCGGCCCCGTCAGCGCATCGGCTTCCTCTACCGTGAGGCCGAATTTCAGAACCTCCTCCAGCGTCACCAGCATGCCGTATGTGCCGATCCGGTTGGCGATGAAGTTGGGCGTATCTTTGGCCACCACAACGCCCTTGCCCAGGCGCTCCTCGCATAAGGCCGTCAGCAGCGCCGTAACCTCCGGAGCGATGTCGTCAGTCGGCACAACCTCAACCAGCTTCATATAGCGAGGCGGGTTGAAGAAGTGGGTCACCGCAAAATGCTTCCGGAACGCTTCGCTCCTCCCCTCTACCATCTCAGCGACCGATAGGCCAGATGTATTCGAGGACACAAGCGTACCCGGCTTCCACACCGACTCTACCTTCTCGAATAGACTCCGCTTAATATCCAGCCGTTCCACAACGGCTTCCACAATCCAATCCACCTCGGATAATCCGGCCAGATGATCCTCGAGATTACCCGCCGTAATCCGCCCGGCAAAAGAAGGCTCATACAGCGGCGCAGGCTGAGCCTTTTCCATGCGGGCCACCGCAGCTTGAGCCAGGCGGCTGCGCACTTGCGGGGAGGCCAGCGTCAGCCCGCGTTTCTCCTCCTCCGGCAGCAGCGTTTGCGGCACCACATCGAGCAGCAGCACGCGCATGCCGGCATTCGCCAGATGCGCGGCGATTCCCGCCCCCATAACGCCGGAGCCGATGACGGCCGCTCGCCTCACCGAACCCGTTCGATTGTTGGACATTTTAGGACCTCCTAAAAAGAATAATCACACTATCGGCCGATATTGGCCGTTAGTGATGATTCTTACTTCGTAAGCATTTGTTTAAAGAATGATCACACTGACGGCCAATATTGGCCGTTCGTGATGATTCTTGCTTCGTAAGCATGAGTTAATAGAAAGCATTTGTTTAAAGAACAACCACACTCAAGCGCTCTCCCCGCCGAACACGCTTGCCGCAAGAAGCTCCGCCACATCGCGGGCCGCTGTCCGTTCGTCGGCTTCCAGCAGCTTCAGCCCGTCTTCCATCATCGTCAAGCAGTACGGGCAGGCTGAACCAATGACCGTCGGACGCACCTCCAGCGCTTGCGAGACTCTGGCACGGTTCACGCGGACGCCGCTTTGCTCCTCCATCCACATCAGTCCGCCGCCGGCCCCGCAGCACATCCCGTTCTCGCGGTTCCTTGCCATCTCTTCAAGCTCAAGGCCCGGAATGGCCTTAAGCACCTCGCGCGGCGCATCGTAAACGCCGTTGTACCGGCCAAGATAGCAGGAATCATGGTAGGTCACCCGTTCGTTCACGATATACTCGGGGTTGAGCCGTCCGTCCTTCAACAGGCCGGCAAGCAGCTCGGTATGATGTTCAATCTTGACGTGCGACGGAAGTCCAAAGTCCGGGTATTCCTTGCGGAAGGTGTTTAATGTATGCGGGCAAGCCGTTACGATCCGGGTCACCCCGTAACGGGCGATGGTCTCGATATTTTCCCGGCACAGCTCCTGAAAAAGAAGCTCATTGCCGATCCGGCGCGCCGTATCGCCCGAGTTCCGCTCCTCCAGACCAAGCGTGGCAAAGGATATTCCCGCCCGGTCGAGCAGACGCACGAGATCGTACAGCACCTTCCGGCTGCGCGTATCGTACGAGCCCATGGACCCCGCCCACAGCAGAAAGTCCGGCTTTGGCGCTCCCGCTCGCTTGAGCTCCTGCATCGTCTTGACTCGGACGCCGGTACGGTTCTCGCAATCGTCAATCCATGCCGCGCGCTCCGCTCTCGGAAGTCCCCATGGATTGCTTTGGCGCTCGATATTTTGCAGGGCGCGCTGACCGTCGAACGGCAGGCGTCCTTCCATCAGCACGAGATAGCGGCGCATATCGATGATTTTGTCGACATGCTCGTTGCCAACCGGACACATCTCCTCGCAGTTGCGGCAGGTTGTGCAGGCCCACAGCTCCTCCTCCGTCATCACGTCTCCGATCAGCTCCAGCTCTTCGGCCTTTGCGCCTTCCCGGGCACCCCAAGCCTGCTTCTGCGCCGTCATCGTTGGGATTATCGAGGTGACACTCCCTTCCGGGCTGTCCTCCCACACCGGGATCAGCGCTCCCATCACATGCGCACCGGCAACCCGCCCTCCCATAGCCGTTGGAATCCAAGGCGACTTGGACGTGATGGCGGCGCCTTTTTCCGTGAGGTGATCCCGAAGCTTTGTCATCAGATGCATCGGCGACAGCAGCTTGCCGGTACTGGACGCCGGGCACACATTCGTGCAGCGGCCGCATTCTACGCAGGCATACAGATCGAGAAGCTGCTTTTGCGTAAAATGCTCGATTTTGCCCGCGCCAAAATTCTCCGCGTCTTCATCCTCCAGATTAAGCGGCGCTAGCCTGCCTACCGGCGCATTCCGCCCCAACCACAAATTAACGGGAGCCGTCAGCAGGTGAAAATGCTTTGACTGCGGCACATACACAAGGAAAGACAGCAGCACCAGCAGATGCAGCCACCAGAACAGCTCATAGCCCGCTTCCGACGCGATGCTGCCGGTCGGCACGCCAAGCATCCCGATCCAATCCGCGAGCACGGAGGAAACAGGCGCATAACGGCCTTCTGCAGCATGCGGATCCCCCGACAGCCGCTCGAAGGCAAGCGTCAGCAGAATGGTTACCATGAGGCCGCCGATGAACCATAGAACAAGCGAAGGCTTCCAGCCCCGCTTCAGCCTCGGCAGCTGCTCGACATAACGGCGGAAAGCCCCGTACAAAACAGCCAGCAGGACTAGCGATACCGTCAGCTCCTGCGACCAGGCAAACTGCCCGTAGAAGGGAAACGGAATCGGATGACCGCTGAGTTTTTTCCAAATAAGATCCGCCGCTCCAAACTGCAGAATGATAAAGCCGTAGAAATAAATGAAATGCATGATACCGCTCCGGATATCCCGCAGCAGCTTGCTGTGCCCAAGCACCTGCCCTGAAACCGAGGGACGTCCGGCCCTTTTCCTTCGCTCATCCGTTGGCATCGCCTCATGCTCTGCTGCCCGGCCAAGCTTCATATAGCCCACCCTGCGCAAGACGACCGTCGCAAAAGCCACGGCGGCAACCCCTGTTACCGCCGCGAACAAAATCCACCTGAGTGCAGCTGTCACCTCATCTGCCGACCACCATTCCAGCAATGGCCACGCCCCCTTTTGCAGCCCTCGATTCGGACAAGCTTTTAAGAGACAACTTATTTTCAAAATACCGCGGTGCTCCAGTATATGAGCTGGAAAGCATGAACATGCCGCCCCTTTCGCCGGGCCGGACGGTCTATTTAGGCGCTCTGCCTCATATCGTAGCACTGATGGAAAGCGGTTAAGCCGAGCCTTGCGGCGGGCATGAGCCATGCTGTGCGGGAATGCAGAATAGTCAGAAGAGGACGTGCTTCAAGCTTGGAATTATAGTCTGAGGAGGTTGCTGCAGTGCTGAACATTGTCGTTCTACTCAAGCAGACGTTTGATACGGAAGAAAAAATTATCGTAAAGGATGGCGCCGTTGCGGAAGCGGATGCCAAGCTCGTCATCAATCCTTATGACGAATACGCCCTGGAGGAAGCGCTTCGCCAGCGCGAGCAGCATGGCGGCGAGGTGCGCGTCGTCTCCTGCGGAGGCGACCGCTCGGAGGAAGCGCTGCGGACGGCGCTTGCGATGGGCGCGGACGAGGCGATCCGGCTGGACAGCGCCACCGTCGAAAGTAATGACAGCTTCGCGCTGGCCGCTGCGCTGGCGAAGATCATCGAGCCGCTTAAGCCGGATCTGCTGCTCGCAGGCTTATTCGCCGTCGACAGCGGCTCCGGCAGCGTAGCGCTCCAGATCGCGGAGCGTCTGGGATTGCCGCATGCTTCCTCCGCGGTGAAGCTTGGCATTGCCGGGTCGGATGAGGCGAAGGCATCCGGCGAGCTGCCGCCGGGCGCTGCGTCGGCGGCGCGGTTTGCTGTGGTGGAGCGCGACGTGGAGGGCGACACAGAGACGGTTGTGATTCCGCTGCCCGCGCTTATCACGGCGCAGCAGGGCTTGAACGAGCCGCGATATCCATCGCTGCCGGGCATTATGAAGGCGAAGCGGAAGCCGCTCGCCCGGGTTTCGGCCGCCGCAGGCGGCGAGGACGAAGGCGCGAGGACTTCGCGCCTTGCGCTGTTCCCGCCGGCGCCGCGCGCAGCCGGCCGGCGCCTGGCGGGGACGCCGGGCGAGCAGGCGTCGGAGCTCATCCGCCTGCTGCAGGCGGAGGGGCAGCTGCCGCAGTAGGTAGGTGCGGGGCTCATTTACCTTGTTAATCATTAAGGTCCCTAATGGACCTTAACGGGGCTGTCTGCTCACTTTTCCGGCAACTTAAGAGCCCTGAGGGACCTTAACCTCGCGACAATTGACCATTTGCGCGGCTTATTTTCTCCCGTCTCAATCGTTAAGGTCCTTAAAGGACCTTAACAGGGCTGACTGCTCACTTTTTCGGCAGCTTAAGAGCCCTGGCGGACCTTAGCCTCGCGACAATAGACCATTTGCGCGGCTTATTTACTCCCGTCCCAATCATTAAGGTCCCTAAAGGACCTTAATGGGGCTGTCTGCTCACTTTTCCGGCAGCTTAAGAGCCCTGGCGGACCTTAGCCTCGCGACAATAGACCATTTGCGCGGCTTATTTTCTCTCGTCCCAATCATTAAGGTCCCTAAAGGGCCTTAACAGGGCTAACTGCTCACTTTTTCGGCAGCTTAAGAGCCCTGGCGGACCTTAACCTCGCGACAATAGACCATTTGCGCGGCTTATTTTCTCTCGTCCCAATCATTAAGGTCTCTAAAGGACCTTAACGGGGCTGTCTGCACACTTTTCAGGCAGCTTAAGAGCCCTGAGGGACCTTAGCCTCGAGGTGGATAGCTTCAAAGAAAGAAATTCAAACAGAAGATTACTTTGTGCAACGTTTTGAGATTTGAGTAAAGCTGCAGTTCGACCTGCAACAAAGGAGGAGAAATGAAATGGGAAGAACGATACTCGTGTTCGCCGAGTCCCGGGACGGCAAGCTGCGCCGCGTGGCGTTTGAGGCGCTTGGCGCCGCGCGGCGGCTGGCCGGAGCGGACGGCTCGGTCCACGCCGTCCTCGCTGCCCCCGGCGGCGCGGCCGATGAAGCAGCCGCGCTGGCTGCGCGAGGGGCGGATGTCGTCCATGTCGCGGACGACCCGGCCCTTCGCGCTTTCGCGCCCGAGGCGTACATCGCCGCCTTGCGCGCAGCCATAGAAGCAGTGGGGCCGGACGCGCTGCTGCTCGGCCATACCGCTATAGGGCGCGAGCTCGCGCCCCGCGTGGCCGCAGCCATCGGCGCCGGCCACGTCGCAGACGTTACCGCCATCGATGAAACCGATGGCGTGTTCACGCGGCCGCTCTACGCCGGCAAGGCGTTCGAGCGGCGCAGCTTCACCCCGGGCCGGCCGTGGGTCGTCACGATCCGGCCGAACAACTTCGAGCCGGCCGAGACGGCGGCCGGCGGAGCCCAAGGCACCGTGCAGGCGCTGCCGTTCACGGTGCCGCCGCTCCTGACCGCCGTGCGCTCGCTTGTGCGCCGCGCCGGCGGCCAGATTGATCTCGCCGAAGCCGATGTTGTCGTCTCCGGCGGCAGAGGCGTGCGCAGCACGGCGGGCTTCGAGCCGCTGCAGGAGCTTGCCGGCGTGCTCGGCGGCGCGGTTGGCGCCTCCCGCGGTGCCTGCGATGCCGGTTACTGCGGCTATGCCCTGCAGATCGGGCAGACCGGCAAGGTCGTTACGCCGCAGCTCTATATTGCCTGCGGCATAAGCGGCGCCATCCAGCATCTTGCCGGCATGAGCCAATCGCGGGTTATTATCGCGATCAACAAAGACCCCGACGCGCCAATCTTCAGCGTCGCTGATTACGGCATCGTCGGGGATCTGTTCGAGGTTGTTCCGTTATTAACGGATGAGTTCCGCAGATCGCAATCCGGTTAGGTTAATCCTATTCTTGACGCGGTTCTAAACGATCCGACCAAAACAAAGGGACTGTCCCTCGCAAGCCATTGGCTGCCGGGGAACAGTCCCTTTCTCTCATTTCAACGCAAAATCCGGGCGAATCTCCCGGATGCAGTCCGGCGACTCGTAAGCTTCGTCGTTCACGGCATTTGTTACCGGATAGGCTCTCATCCGGTAGCTGTCCATGGGCTCCAAATGCTTGCGAAGCGAGCGAAAATCCGAAATGCGAGGGTTGAGCCAGTCCTCTACGCCTTCTTCGTCCATAATGACCGGCACGTTAGGCTGCCATTGCGACATCGCTCCGGTTGCCGGAGCCGTAATCATCGTAAAGGCTCGCACCTCTTGCCCGCTGTAATTCCGCCATACGTCGAAGAAGCCCGCAATCCCGAACACTCTGCGGTTCGGCACAACCACATGCATCGCGCGGGAATCCTTCTCCTTCTCGCCCTTCTGCCAACCGAAAAACCCGCTGCACGGCACGACACAGCGCTGCTTGCGCAGCATCCGCTCGAAGAACGGCTTGCTCGACAGCATCGAGCTGTCCGCGTTAACGGAATCCTTCGCCCAGAACGGGAATAGGCCCCATCTCGCATCATGCATCGTCCGAAGTCCCCAGCGGTCCGTCATCACGATAGACACGGTCTGCGTTGGCGCCACATTAAACCGGTTCGTATAGCAGTTAATCAGCTGCTCCACCTTAAAAGCCTCAATCATATCTCCAACATCCGCGGTAATGGAATAACGTTCAATCATGTAAAATAACCCCCTGCGCTTTTTTACCGCAATAGACTCGACTTCAGTCGACAACTGAAGTTCGATCTGGCGAAAAACCTACCTATACGCGGTCGCCCATCTTCGAGATGCCTCGATCGTGGTTTTATCACCAAGTATTCGCTTATGCGCAGGATGATTATGCGTTCTCTTCCATTAATTCGTGAATCGTTTGCGGAATTTGAGCGGCGGCATGCCGGTCTGTGCGGCAAAAAGCCTTGAAAAATGCGGCGTCTGCCTGAATCCGGTCTCCTCCGCCACCCTTGCGATTGGCCAGTCCGTTTTAATCAGTAAAAGCTTGGCCTGGTCAAGCCGGTAATAAAGCAAATATTGCTGCGGCGTGCAGCCGAACACCTCGGTCATGCACCGGGTGATGTAATTCGTATGCAGCTGGAGCGCTTCGCTCAGCATCGTATTCGTAATGATGCTTCTATAGTTCATTTTCAAATAAGCGGCGGCACGCTCCGCAACCGATACGCCGGCCTTCGCGGCATCCGAGCGCCAGCCTTCATCCAGCATCTGAAGCAAATGAAGAAAGCGTTGCTGCCGCTCCCAGAAAGCGCCATGCGATGAGCTTTGCGCCGCTTCATGCAGCTGGGAGAAGAGAAGCTTCGCTTCGTCCGGGAACGATAAATGCATTTTTTTCGGCAGGCGGATCGCATATGTATAATAGTCCCCGCGCAGCGAGCCTTGGCTTGCCTCGGTCTCCTCCCAAGCGCCAACCGTCTGGAAATGCACCCAATCGAACACGGTCTCCTCCTGGCAAGGCTTGTACGAGTAATGCCACCGGTCGGGCCTTAAGATAAGCACGTCTCCGGCATTCAGCGTCCAGCGTTTGCCTTCCTCGGCGATATAGAGCGAGCCCTGCTGGACGAACAGCAGATCAAATACCCCAAGATTCGTTCGGTTCGGATGCTCCTCCCCCGGTTGATAGGTTCTACGATTCGATTCTATGAAAAATGGCAGCGGCGGCGACCGAAAGGTCAGCAGCAGTTCCTCCGACACAATAAACCTCTCCTTGTTGTCTCAATAGATGTGTATGTATGCAAAAATTTCGCAAAAGCTATTGCCATGTTACCGAAATCATTGCGGTTTGTCTATAATCCAGGGCATATCCAATCTATGAAAAAAAGCCCTACTCTTCCGGAAGAAGAACAGGGCTGTCTATCTTTACATCATAATAGCTTCGGTCGCCTCGTCACCCGGCCTCAGGCATTCCTCAAGGAATGGACAGCGGCGGCATTCTGCGGAGCCATGCGCTTTGCGCTGCTGACCGGCGGATGACGATGCTTCCGGCATGAGGCTTACGGCAAGCTTCATATAATCCATCGACCGCTCAAGCGTTTCCTCTGTCGGATACAGGACCCGGCGGTTGCTGCTCAGGACAGGAAGCACCTCAATGCGTACCGGCAGCCTGCCAAATGCGCTTGAGCAAAAAACAGCCGTTAAATGTTGAAACAAGGTGATCATGTCCTCGTCTTCGTCGACGATGTATTTCCGTACGATGTAATCGGAAGGCTCGCCTTCCTCGCTTCCCAGCACGACCTGAAAAATTTGCATCAGCTCCGCCTGAAGCTCAGGCACAAACGCTTGATGCTGCTCAAACAAAATAATCGGATTAGACGAAGCTTCCTCCATTAATAATGGAGAAAGACCGTCAATAAGACGCTGCTTAATGGACCAGTAGTGCTCGGCGGATTCAAACTTGGCTACCTTGTTTGTCCACCAGCGCTCCAGCATATCCGGGATCGAGAACCTGGCCCTTTCTTCCTCCGGCGTCGTAAAAAATGCATTCACCACGTGGCTGACCGCGAGCTGGGCAAGCTGCATCCAATTGACGTCCGCCTTCGCTGACGGCGCGGCTCCCTGCCGTTTGGCGTACCGGTACGGACATCGCAGGAGCTCCTCCAGCATGTAATCTTCAATGACCATCGCTTTCGCTTCAGCGCTCATGCCGGCCGCCTCCTTCCGGATCACAAATCTAGCTTACCGCCGGTACAGCGCCCGCTACAAGCCGTCCGGCCGTTTTACATTGATTAACCTCATCCTTGGAAGGATCGAACTCGACCTTTATGCCGGGCGCTACCAGTTCCACGCCAAGCTCCTTCAGCTTTTCTTCAATGATATCAACCGATGCGCAGAAGATAGGGTAAGAGGTATCCCCCGAACCAAACACAACTGCCTTGCGTCCGGTTAAGTCCAATGTGCTCAACGCTTCATAGAAGTCGATGAATTCGTCGGGCAGCTCACCATCTCCCCATGTATACGCGCCAACCGCGATGCCGTCATATTGATCAAGCTCCGATGCTTCCGCATCATAAGCATCTCTTACTACGACTTCCGCGCCCGCTTCTCTTGCTCCGGCGGCGATGGCTTCGGCCATTTCCTCCGTGTTCCCCGTCAAGCTTGCGTATGCTACTATGACTTTCATGATTACCTCCTAAAATGAATATAAACCTAGATCGCCATGCTCGGGCGACTTGCGAAAAATTCATGCTTCGAAAGCATCTGCTTAAAGAATTGTGAAGCAATTCTTGCTTCGAAAGCATCTACTTAATGAATTGGAACCTAAATATCCAGAGTCTGAATGCCATGGAATAAGGTCGCCATGTACAGCCGGCCGTCCCGTAACTCGACATCCGTCACCGGGAAGCCAAGCTTTACCGACAGCAGGATAAAACGATCCTGCATCATGCTAAGTCTGAATAAGCCGTGATCGGTACACACGTACGTATCAATTCCGATGGAGACAACGGAGAAAATAAACTTGCCGCCAAAGCGGATGCGGTCGAAGCGTCCTCTTTTATCCCCAATCAGCAGCTCTCCCTTATCGCTTGCCCCAATCAGATGCCCGCGGTGGACCGACAGGCTGGTTACAGCCCGATTGAGCTCGAAATCCGTCCATTCGTCCATGAACCGGTCATAGAGTGAAATTCCGCTCTCGTGGCCTACCACCAGATATTGCGGAAGGTTCATGAAGTCATATACCTTTTTGTCCGGGCAGGCGAACTTTTGCCACTCTCCGCGGATTTCCGACCATAGTCCATATTCTGTTGCCGCATATCCGGTACCGCCAAGCAGGCGATACTGGGAGCAGGGGACAGCAAGCCCCGTATCCACCCATTCATCATCCTCGTACATGAACAGCCCTTCACTCGTGCAGGCATGCAAAATGCCGCTATGAAGCTGAAGCCGGTTAACGCTTGCGGAAGGCGGCAGACCGACGGCCAGCTTATGCCACTCTCCAAGCTCATCGATCTCATACACGCCGTATCCGACGGAAGCCGCGATAATCGACTCCTGGCTCACCCGAACCGAGGAGAACGGGAACAGCATCCAATTCCACGGCTTTCCTTCGTGATTGATTTGATCTGCCGCGTTTTCCGGCTGACCGTTCTGGTTAAAGCGACTTTCCTTCATAAACGCACATCAGCTCCAATGCTATGTAATGCCCGAAGGCTTACTTATTTTGGTCTTTCAGCTCATTCGGCGAGTGAACAAGGATAGACTCGGCCTGCAACGGGTTTGGTTCCTGTTCTTCTTGTTCCGTCTGATGGACAGGGCTGCTTGGCAGCATGGACCGTTTCTTCTTCACAACCATTTCGTACAACAAACCCAACGTTTGAACCTCCCTTTATATTCAGCCCGGGCCTCGCGCCCGGTGAGTATATGCTTTTTGGAGTACGTTCCTTATAGAAACGCTTCAGTCATCTAACATCTACCGCTCTTAATGCCGGATATTACAAAGGACCAGCTCTAATTCTTTATATATTTATTGATAATGATTATCAGTTTCGTTAAATATAATGATAACCATTCTCAATAGGACTGTCAACTGTACCCAAGTCCTATTCATTCGTATCCTTTCCTAGTCTTAAATGGCATGGACGGCTGCAACGGAAGCGACACCTCAAGCAGCCATGCTTATAGCGTGACTGCTCTCTTGTTCGCAATAGTGGAGCACAATGTTACAATGTATGCCCGCTCCCGCCAAAATATCTGTCTTCCTGACAATTTTTACGGCAAACTCATCAGTACATTGCATTTTATGCAGTCTATTTCTCGCATTTGAACCAGTACCGTGTGCTACGTTGCTCTTTATGCAGTGTATTCCCCTGTAAAAGCTCCAAATGCGCCTATTTACATGATTTATACTGCATAACGTACAACGTAAACGGCCCATACAGGCATTTCTGGCCAATTATGCTGTATAACGTACAACGTAGCTCCAAGTATAGTTGGGGTTCGGGGTTCGGGGT
>NZ_JAMBNP010000079.1 GCF_023715145.1 Paenibacillus glycanilyticus
GCGGTTTCGCTTCCCGTTGTATCGGCCATTGTAGTACGTGTGTAGCCCAGGTCATAAGGGGCATGATGATTTGACGTCATCCCCACCTTCCTCCGGTTTGTCACCGGCAGTCATCCTAGAGTGCCCATCCGAAATGCTGGCAACTAAGATCAAGGGTTGCGCTCGTTGCGGGACTTAACCCAACATCTCACGACACGAGCTGACGACAACCATGCACCACCTGTCTCCTCTGTCCCGAAGGAAAGCCCTATCTCTAGGACG
>NZ_JAMBNP010000080.1 GCF_023715145.1 Paenibacillus glycanilyticus
TCATGTTTATGTGGCTGGCTGCTAGGCAGCGTCCAGATTTCCGTACCATTAACCGTTTCCGCTCAGAGCGTATGAAAGACGTTCTAGAGACGGTATTTACAGCTGTTCTTCAATTTCTCAAGGAAGAAAACTACATCAAGCTGGAGCATTACTTCTTAGATGGAACGAAGATTGAAGCGAATGCCAATCGTTACACGTTTGTCTGGGGCAAAGCTGTTGTCAAACAGAAAATGAAGCTACAAGAAAAGGTGAAGACCTT
>NZ_JAMBNP010000081.1 GCF_023715145.1 Paenibacillus glycanilyticus
CGATGGCGGAGGGGAACCACGCGTTCCCATACCGAACACGACCGTTAAGCCCTCCAGCGCCGATGGTACTTGGACCGCAGGGTCCTGGGAGAGTAGGACGTCGCCAAGCAGGTGTTTATCACCTATATTTGTTCTTTGAAAACTGGATAGCGAAAGAATGAAACATCCTTAAGTAACAAAATGTTTTTATTAGGTTAAGCTAATAAGAGCGCACGGAGGATGCCTAGGCACTAGGAGCCGAAGAAGGACGTGGCGAACA
>NZ_JAMBNP010000082.1 GCF_023715145.1 Paenibacillus glycanilyticus
CGATGGCGGAGGGGAACCACGCGTTCCCATACCGAACACGACCGTTAAGCCCTCCAGCGCCGATGGTACTTGGACCGCAGGGTCCTGGGAGAGTAGGACGTCGCCAAGCAGGTGTTTATCACCTATAATAACTTTTGCATTATGCAAAAGATTTGCTCCTTGAAAACTGGATAGCGAAAGAATGAAACATCCTTAAGCAATTATTGAATGTTTGCGAAGGTTGTTTCGAGTCTGGTGCGACTTTTGCGCGTTTATTTC
>NZ_JAMBNP010000083.1 GCF_023715145.1 Paenibacillus glycanilyticus
ATGGGAACGCGTGGTTCCCCTCCGCCATCGCCACCAAACGGATGACTTGCAGAAAGATTTTCAATTCTCTCGAATTGCTCTTTCAAAACTGACAACGAGCTGCGACTACTGCCTGTAGTTTGGAAGCAATGCTTCCTATCTGATCATCATCGTGATCAGGTATTTCCTTAGAAAGGAGGTGATCCAGCCGCACCTTCCGATACGGCTACCTTGTTACGACTTCACCCCAATCATCTACCCCACCTTCGACGGCTGGC
>NZ_JAMBNP010000086.1 GCF_023715145.1 Paenibacillus glycanilyticus
TCAATGCGTGCTTACCGCTCCCCGAGGCAGTTTCGTTGTTCGCCACGTCCTTCTTCGGCTCCTAGTGCCTAGGCATCCTCCGTGCGCTCTTATTAGCTTAACCTAATGCTCCGGTTGTTTCGGTCTGATGCTCCTTGAGGTTTATTTCTTGATTAGAGAACTAATGGTTGAAATAAACGCGCAAAAGTCGCACCAGACTCGAAACAACCTTCGCAAACATTCAATAATTGCTTAAGGATGTTTCATTCTTTCGCT
>NZ_JAMBNP010000087.1 GCF_023715145.1 Paenibacillus glycanilyticus
CAGCAATAATCTCTGCTTCTACTACTTGCAACTGTTGGCAAGCAAGGTCATATTCAGCAAGTAGCTGCTTTAAATGGAGCTTGTACGCGTGCGTAGCCTGTTTGGAACCAACAGAATGACTAGCAAGGGCTATAAGGATTTTAGCTTTTCTCTCGCCCGGTTGACGCTTCATTAGGGACTTCCACCCGTGTACCACATCTTGGGGTTCCAACTTACTGAGTTCTTCTGGTGTCGGGAAAAGACGTAGTGTGGCCA
>NZ_JAMBNP010000088.1 GCF_023715145.1 Paenibacillus glycanilyticus
TTTCAAGCCGTTGAACAGCCTGCTCGAGCTTTTCGCTCGTGATGGCAGAAGCCTCTCCGAGCTCAGGAAGGTCCAAGTTATTCAGCGCCTGATCTTCCTGTTTCTCTGCCTCTTCAATGGCAGCGAACAAGGTCTTCACCTTTTCTTGTAGCTTCATTTTCTGTTTGACAACAGCTTTGCCCCAGACAAACGTGTAACGATTGGCATTCGCTTCAATCTTCGTTCCATCTAAGAAGTAATGCTCCAGCTTGATGT
>NZ_JAMBNP010000008.1 GCF_023715145.1 Paenibacillus glycanilyticus
GCTCCGCCTTTCCCGATTCGGCCATGCGACCGATTCGCGTATCCGGTATTAGCATTCGTTTCCGAATGTTATCCCAGTCTTATGGGCAGGTTACCCACGTGTTACTCACCCGTCCGCCGCTAATCTTATCCCGAAGAACAAGATCCGCTCGACTTGCATGTATTAGGCACGCCGCCAGCGTTCGTCCTGAGCCAGGATCAAACTCTCCATGAAATGGCGTTTTCGTTGATCGATGGAAACCGATCCTCAAAAACTCCTTGGTTTTGTTTGACTTGCTCAAACTTGTTTTATCGCTTTTCCGTTATTTCTAACGGGGCAGTTTTGCTCGTTGTTCAGTTTTCAAAGAACAATTTTTTTCAACAACGCTGCATATCTTATCACGTTATTGAATTTTGTGTCAAGCATTAATTTTCATCAAATATATTTCTATCAATCGATGATATCTTAGCTTTCCGTCCCAACCGCGTTTCTCTCTCGGCCGGAGTTATAATATAGCACGATTGTTTTTTAGATTTCAACAGGTAATAATTTACTATTAAGAATTTCAAGTTGCATGCGCGCTCAATTCCTTGTAGTAGTAACAGGTTACTCTGATCCCCTTACAAAAAAAACGGGCAATCCATTATGTTTACCCGTTTTTTCACTATTTTAAAATCTGCTCCTTCTCTTTCTAAGAAAGAATGCAAGAATAAAGATCGCGACCACAATCACAATGATTAATGGAGTAACAGTACCAAATGTGCTTTTCTCTGATGACTTCAACTCGGGTGGTGAATGGGATTTTAGTCTTGTTGGAGAAACCCCATCCCCTAATTCCTTCATATCCTTTTCTGCTGAAGCTAACTGCTTGGTTCCTTCACAACGACCCGTTTCTAAATGGTTTATTTCTCCGGAAGCATATACAATGTATGTTTCTCCTACTCTAAACCCTTCGTAACCACAGCTTTCAGAGCTTACTGCTGTATATACAGTGGCTTCGGTTCCTAATTCACCTTTCCATATTTCATTCACAGATAATACAACCTTAACCGCATCAGCCGAAGAAAACATTCTATTTCTGCTTGGTTCTTTAATAGACTCTACTTTTCCCGAAAAAACGGCGGTTTTTCTCTGAAGTTGTTCCTGTATGTTTGGGAGTGCTGCACATGAACAGGCCATCGCTCGTGTAGGGTATATGAAAATAACTGATCCAAACAGTAATAGAAAACTGCTCATCATTAAAATGAATTTTTTCATTCGATTCACCTCTTTTTACAGACGCAACCAATTGGTAAATAGTTACACAAGTCTATAAAAGAGTTCGGTCTTTCCACACCTTCAATTCGTGAGGGAAATGAATCAAATTATATTCAATCACAAAATCGTTTTCTTAAAATAATAATGATTACTTCCAATCGGGGCTTCTTCGAACACGGCAACTTGTTCATAGCCATTCTTGAGATAGAACGGTGGAGCTTGGAAGCTGAAGGTATTCAATTTGATAAAGGTACAGCCTTTTTCCTTTGCAATCTGCTCTATTTGATCTAACAGCTTTGTCCCGTATCCTTGTCCCCTTAGAGACTCTTCCACCCACAGAATTTCTACTTCAATCCAATTCCAGCATAGGGTTGAAAGCATCCCTCCAATGACCTTGCCAGTCTCGTCTTTAATGGCTAGATTTATTTCCTCATAACGCGAACTTAAAAAATCGGGAACATGTTCCGCATTAAATGCAATCAGCCTTTTTCGAATATAAGCACTTTCTTCTTCATTCCCGAAGGATATTTCCGCATTATTGGGCATGATGATCCTCGCTTTCGATGAATATCCACATTCGAACAATTATTTCGATAAGCACTGCGACAGCAAACGATTAAAAGCAATTTGATCGTCCTTATAATCACTTGTATATTTGTTCAACATTCGAATACCTACCGCATTATGTTCAGGCAGAACGACGCAATGACAACCAGCCGCCCCTGATGCATAGTACCCATCATCCTGATGATACCATCCCAAAATTCGCTTGGATGGATGCTTTTCTTTTAATTCATAAGTAAGGCTGAACAGGCTGTCCGGCATAATCCGATTACCGTCAATGCATCCTTTTTTTAAATGCAGATATCCCCAAGTGGCCAAATCTCTCGCACTGGTGTACAGGTTCCGTTCATGACCGTTCGTAGACTCTAACCTCACAAGAGCGAATTGATCTGGTGAAGTATAGTCGCACACCAAATTACGATGAGGAACGCTTGCCCATTCCGTACCCTTCATGCCCAAGCGATTAAACACCTTCTCCTGGAGATACTCCGAAATAACCTTCCCTGTTAGAGCTCTGACCACTAAGCCTTGTATACCCTCCCGTTCAATCCGTTGCTTGCCAAAATATTTAGGGCCGGTTGCCATTGCAAGATCACCTAATGTTAAGTCACTTAATTCGCCCGCTTCCAATTCATTGACTATTTCATGAACGGACGTGGCGAATGGAATGTTATTTTCCAAGGCAGCCATCGCCATCGCTAAACAAACATACGTTTTTCTAACCGAATAAATATTAAAGAGGGACTGCTCCGATAAGGTGACAGCGCCTTTTTTGTGATGATGAGACCCTTCATATTGCTCCAGTACAATTCGGTCGTTTTGGATGACTATTAATGATGCCGCTGATGCTCCAAAGCTTTGTGTCATTTCTCTAACATAGGCAGCTAGCGGTTCAAACTTTTCACCTTGCGATTCCACCACAGGAAATTCCATCGACAGCCCACCTTCTCAAATCTATTCAGAGCATAGATGTTCGTTAAAGCTTGAAGAAATCCTTTCCATTTTCAAATGAAATGTTGAAAATATTGCCATGCCAAACTTGTTATGCTACGATAATTACATATTCATATTGATTTAAGTAACCTTAATCAAAAGTGACGGGGCGATATTATGGACAATGATATTAAAGTTGGAGTTTCCAATAAAGAAGGCCAGTTAGGCTTCGTGTTTACGAAAGGAGGTCATCGAGAAGGCTCCGGAAGAAAAAGCATAGGCGTAACAAAGAAGGTATCGTTAACTCTATCCGATGAAGTTTGGGCGGAAATCGAAAAAGAGTGCACAGATCATAACCGATCACGGTCAGAAGTAATCCGCAACATCCTGGAGTCCCATTATTCAAATGAATCTAATTAGAGGTTAGGTGAGGCCTATGCTGGTTGAAATCACGAAAGATACCCTTATAAAAGCTGTGCAGCATGTTATAAAAGCCGTAGCCGCGAGCAACCATCCCCTCCCCTTACTCAGAGGAATTCATATCCAGGCTCATAAAGATGGTCTTTTTCTCACGGCAAGCAATACGAGCATGACTGTGCAATCCATGATTCCAAGTGACGGAATCTCTATAAAGATTGAAAGTACCGGCTCTGTCGTTATTCCATCACGATATTTCTACGATGTTATTCGCAAGCTGCATTCCGAATCGATTAAGCTTGAAATGTTGGAGAACTCCATATTGACAGTCATGTCGGGTCATTTTCGAATAAGTTTATGTGGCATGGATCCCGCAGACTTTCCCACAATTCCAGATCGTGAACGACATTCTTCTGGTATAAAGCTGCGAATTAGCAATGCAATGTTTAAATCAACAATTAAACAAACCGCGATAGTGGCTTCCACTTCCGAAGCCAGACCGGTTTTAAACGGGGTCTCCCTTGCTTGTCTTAATAATTCCCTGAACCTAACAGCTACTGACGGAGTGCGCCTTGCCTCCCGGACTATACACATAGAAAATGAGGCAAATCACCGTTTTAACGCAATTATTCCGGCAAAGAACCTTTATGAAATATCAACAATGCTAAGTGATGGAGATGAGCCAACCGAAATTGCGGTGAGAGATAACCGGATACAATTTTCAACCCATGGACTTAAAGTGGAGTCTGCTCTTATTGATGGGATTTTCCCGCCCGTAAATAATCTTATTCCGCAAGCTTATCAGTGTGAGATTTCAGTTGATAAAAGAGGGCTGTTAACCGCAGTTGAATGTGCTTGCGTATTAGCAAACGCTTGTATAATAAAAATGTCCGCTGCTGCTGATAAATTGCAAATAATATCCAAAACAGCTGAAATTGGGGAAGTAGAGAATGAAGTACCTTTAATAGAGATGAAGGGTAAAGAATTTATCTTTTCGCTAAACGGCAAATATCTTATCGATATCCTTCGAAATATGGATACTGCTAGCGTTCAAATACGTTATTCAGGGAACAACAGCCCTATTGTCGTACTTCCATCCAACTCATCTATGAATACCCTTTACTTAATTACGCCTGTTAGAACGCATCATTAATCAAACTTGCCAGTGGAAGCGTATTAGTTCTTCTGATAAGTGATTCATAATTGAATTTTTCATTTGATAGCTCGCTCTGTTCGCAATCAATCTCATGGAAGTACTTCTGATTTTCTCCAGCTCAATAAATTGACACGGACAAGGATCCCGTTGAAATGCCTACATCAAGCAGTTCATAAAAATCTCGTTTCACTTCCAGCAAATACTTCGACTAGCTCCATTCTTCCACCTGCTTAATAAATTTTAGTATCCAAAATACATGCTTCAATTCTGCCGAGTCCTCTTAACACTCCTGCCCTTACATAAATGAAATACGATGAATGATTTGCAGACCAGTATACATGGTAACATTTTCAATTTTATTTTGCATGCAACAATTTACGCAATGCATGCGTCAGAATCAGTGCAACTTGAACGGGTAAGATTATCCGACACCTTGAGGAGGTAAAACAAATGAAATTTTATACATCCATGAAAAAAATAGTGGTAGCTTCGGTAACCGCTGGAACTTTAGCTTTAACTGTCGCAGGAGCCGTCCCGTCGTACGCAGCAGCAGCACATAGTGCCGCTCCGGTCGATGCACATACGAAAGCTTATCAAACGCTAATGAGCTTCTATAAGCCTGCACTCAAAGGCCAATTCCCGAATTTCCATGATTTTACAATCGGTTCAACTACTCGTCAGTCGGTCATCAAGACAATTGGACAAGCCGAATCCCCTGCCAAGGATTCCGACGACTTTGATGTTTACCATGCGGAAATGGGTCATCCTGGATATGCGATTAGCTATAAGCTGGGCAAAATCAAGGAAATGCGCTACTTCGGAACAAATGTTGAGCGTGATACCAACTTGGGCGGAATAACTGTTCAAATGCTGGTTCAGCACTGGGGAACTCCGAATCAGTCAGTCGTGATTAAGTCTGGCAAGACCGTACAAAAGAAAGTCACTTATGTCCGTGGCAAGTACCAACTGGAATTCATCTTTGACGGTACGAACGGAAAAGGATTAAATCATATTAACCTAGTGAACAAAACGATCAAGTAAATTCCCTTGCAATTAACCATATATAAACATAAAGGCAGCTGATCCTCCGATCAGCTGCCTTTATGTCAATTTAAGATCTTTATTAAAAATACCGCAACATCTATGATGGTCGTTCCCCCATAACGTTCCATAGTACATCTGTCCCACGTTTTTAAAGGCAGGAATACACGATATTTTTCAATCGGGGATGAACGAATGGCTCTTGATTGTTCACCAAATGCTGCGCATACATGACGGTCAGCTGCGACTCGGGATCGATGATCGCGAAGCTGCCGGCCGCGCCGCTCCAGCCGAATTCGCCGAGCGGGCTCAGGGAGCCGCTGCCCGCATTTGAAATATGGGTTCTCACGCCAAGACCATAGCCATAGCCGGCATGATGCGCCCAATTGTAATCGCCCCGCGTTTGCTCGGTCAGATGGTCCGCTCTCATCAGATCCACGCTGGCATTTGACAGGATGCGCACGCCTTCCGGGCTTATCCCGCGATTCGTCAGCATGTTCAGGAACAGTGAATAATCGCTTACCGTTGACAGAAGGCCTGCCCCGCCGCTCTCGAATTCCGTGCCGATTCGGTACCAGTCTCCATCCATTCGAACAGCCTTTTCAAGCTCATCACTATATTGATACATCGGCGCAAGACGGCTGTGTTGCGCTTCAGATAGGTAGAAGCCCGTGTCGAGCATGCCTAGCGGATCGGTAATTTCTTCGCGCACGTATGTACTAAACTTCCTACCGTCGACCTCCTCCACAAGAGCTGCAAGAACGTCATGGCATAGACTGTAGTTCCAACGGGTGCCCGGCACGAACTGCAACGGCTCCTTCGCAAGAGCCAGAGCAAATTCGCGGGTCGGCAGCCGTCCGTCCGTGCGCTCCGCTGCCTCCCGTATGGAACGCGAAGCGAGATCGTATGAAAAGCCTGCCGTCATCGTAAACAGGTCGCGAACCGTGATTGGACGCTCCGACAACTCCGTAGCAGCTTCATCGTCCGTCTGCTTTTTTCGCACCGCCACTTCGGCGAACTCTGGCAAATAGTCGGAGATAGGATCGCCGAGCAGCATCGCTCCTTTTTCAACCAACTGAAGAGCGGCCGTGCAAGTCAGTATTTTCGTAAGCGAATAGAGATAGATCATGCTGTCCTCGTCAATCGGCGTTTTCGCTTCCAGATCGGCATAGCCGGCCCGATAGCGGAAAACCGTTTCATTGCGATATATAACAAGCACTTCCGCCCATGGGATGCGCCAGTCGGTGATGCGGTCGATGAATCGGGATAGCGGTGCGAAGTTCATAATTCCTCATCCTCTACTAAAAGTCTCCCTTTCATTATTGTACAGGGAGGCTATTCCTGCAAATCCCAATGCTTAGCGTACATAACGGGGCCGGTCTAAAACTACTCTTCTAGTCCAATACTTTTACCTGATAAATGGATTCTAATTGTCCGCGGTACAGGCTTTCATAAATATCCTGTTTATAAACGCTGCTTTTGGTACAATGGACAAGATAACTACTACTCTAACCGTTAGAACTAGGAGGATCATTCCCGATGAACGATCAATTCGAGCAGTTATTCCATTCGGCTCAGGCACAACAGCTGCTAGATCAAATGTACGGCAGCGAGGAAAGAGAGCAGCAGATTGACAGGTACCGCAAGTTAGTGGAAGGATATCGTACGCAATATGGTAAAGCAGAGTCGTTGAACTACTTCAGTGCGCCGGGCCGCACGGAGATTGGCGGCAATCATACGGACCATAACAACGGAAAGGTGCTGGCGGCTAGTATTCAGTTAGACACGATTGCGGCTGCAGCTTCCGTGGACACCGGTATCATCTCCGTCATTTCCGAAGGATATCCTGGCATGTCCGTCATCCATCTAGATGATCTGGAGCCTCAGTCAGGCGAAGGCGGTACGGCTGCTCTGATCCGCGGCATTGCACGCGGTTTCCAGCAGCACGGGTATCAGATCGGCGGATTTAACGCCACTGTCAGCAGTAACGTGCTTCCGGCGTCAGGCCTAAGCTCCTCCGCATCTTTCGAAATTCTGATCTGCCAGATTCTAAGTACGTTGTATAACAACGGAGAGATGGATGCGGTCATGATGTCGCGCATCGGCAAATATGCCGAGAATCTTTATTGGAACAAGCCGTCGGGGATGCTCGACCAGATGGCTTGCTCGCATGGCGGCATGATCACCATCGATTTCAAGGAGCCGACAGAGCCTCAGATTGAGCGCATTCCAGGTACCTTTGAAGCAGCGGGTTACAGCCTTGTCATTGTCAGCACCGGCGGCAATCACGCTGACTTGACGAAGGATTATGCTTCGATTCCCGACGAGATGCGGGCGGTGGCAAATGCCTTTGGTGTAGAGGTATGTCGCGATTTGACGGCGGAGATGATCTATGGCCGGCTCGCGGAACTTCGCGAAACCGCCGGTGATCGGGCAGTGCTGCGGGCGCTGCATTTCCTGGACGAAAATGACCGCGTTGGGCGGCAGGTAGAGGCAATTAAGGCTGGCGAGTGGCAGAACGTGCTGAAACATATTACCGCTTCGGGCAATTCCTCTTGGAAATGGCTGCAGAACATCTACCAAGAATCGGTGTCGCGTGAACAGGGAATCGCGCTTACCCTTGCTATAACCGAACGATTGATCGAACGGTTAGGCGACGGTGCCTGCAGGGTACACGGCGGCGGCTTCGCCGGTGTCATTCTTGCCGTTCTGCCGCATGAAGCGGTAGCGGAATACCGGGAGCTAATCGGTCGTACGACTGGCACGGAGCTGTTCAAGATCCGCGTGCGCGAGATTGGCGCGATCTGCTTGAATACGCTCCTGTAGGTTTGATGGATCTTCAAGAAAATGGCAGCTGATCCTTCGATCGGCTGCCATATTATATCTTGTCCCCTAGCAATCCTTCAGCGGAATGGAAAATTCAACGTAAAAGGGATGACTTTCTTCATTTAAGCAAAGCTCGATTCTTTGTCTAAAATTCCCCCAGCTTACCATCTCTAATGCAGTTTCGATTGGGAAAAATCCTACTTCTAAAGATTCAGAGGTAGTTGTTAACGCTCCGCCAACCGGTCTGCCTAAAAATAAAGTGTTGCAAATGCTGCTGCCTACGTTTTGAAAAACACCGCAAAACTTTGTCACTTCAATATCTATGCCGCTCTCTTCCTTTGTTTCCCTTATCGCCGCTTCTTTCAATGATTCTCCTTCTTCAACCTGCCCTCCAGGCATTTCCCATCCTCGTTTTGGCCCCTTAATCAGTAAAATCTCGTCACGTTCGTTAACTACAATAGCTGCTGCAGAAACTATATGTTTTGGAGTCATTTCGTCGTCCTCCCTATAGCTTGCCTTTTATTTTTTCACTAACAGGTATCTTAGAGGAGAACCATTTTCTTTTCGAATAAGCCGCAGCTAGGCGACTTAAAACTACTAGTATTCCTTGGCTCCTATTTATTCTTTAATGGACCCGAGCATTACGCCTTTTAATGAAGTACCGTTGCAGAAACGGATACAGCAGCAGGATGGGAACCGTCGCTACGATAATCGTTGCGTATTGAATAGTTTCCGTAATCAAGCCCTTTCCACATCGGCTACGGTCGACATCATGGAGTCCGTACTGTTCGTAATAAGAATCTCCTGCAGCACAAGCTGTAGCGGATAGAGGTCGCGGGTACGCAAATAAATCAAGGCATCCATATAGGAGTTCCAATGTCCCACTCCGTAAAAGAGGGTCATGACAGCCATAATCGGCAGGGAGACGGGAATAAAGATCCGAAACATATAATGAAATTGGCATGTATCTATCAATATCGTAATTTCTATCATCATCATAGTCGTTCTCTATGAATATGAACTTTCTGGGCTTCCGCCGCTGTTATTTTAACGTAAACCAATCATCCAATCTTTTGAACGCACAGGATATTTGCCTCGTTTCTAACCATTCAATGACCTGAAGAACGAGTGGAGATGCCTTGTCCCTCGTTATTTCATTAAGCGGCATCCATAATGCGCCTAGTGAATCTTGTCCTTCGAATTTCTTAGGAGAAAGCGCAAGTGTGCCCTCCTTCATTTGCACCAGATAAAATACGGCTACATGATGTATGTGGGAAGTGCCTCTTTTAGGAAGTTCATAGGGGATTAAATAATCGCTAACACCCAAATTTTCTATAATTTCTATTGCTGAGACCCGTTTCTTCGAGAAACTCTCTATGCATAGCTCCTACTAATGATTCATTCGCTTCAACAGTGCCTCCAGGCAGGTCATACCGCCCGAAATACGGACCGCCTCCCTTTCGAATGACCAACAGCTTCTCCTCATTCAAACAAATCCCGTATACGCCTAAATGCCGATGCCAATGCTCCATACCACTCAATTACGACACCTCTCAGACAGCACAAATTTCTCAAGCGCAATCACGTAAAAAACCGTGCTTCTCCTCCAAAATAGGGAAACGCACGGCATTAACCTCAAACCGGTTGCTCGGCCTCTTCTTCCTCGAGGTCCTCTTTCGACTCCTCACCTCGCCACAGAAGCTGCATCTCCTTGCTGCTTGCCAACAATTCGGACAACGAGCCTTCGGCTTCGATCCGTCCGTCCTTCATCACGAGAATGTGATCCGCACGCGCTAGCGCCGCTCTTCGATGGGACACCGCGATGCAGGTCACGTCCTGCTCCCGGAACAACCTCTCCCACAATACTTTCTCCGTCTCAACGTCCAGCGCGCTGGATAAATCGTCAAACAGGAAGACGTCAGACTGCGTCAAAAGCATCCTAGCCGTGGCGGCACGCTGTATCTGTCCGCCGGAGAGCATGACGCCGCGAGGGCCAACGAACGTTTCGAGCCCGTTCTCCAGAGTTCGAAGATCCTGCTCCATAACGGCCAGACGGATCGCGCGATCGAGCGCCTCCGGCGGGACGGGACTGCCTTGCGTAATATTCTCGCCGAGCGTATCGCTGAACAAGCGTGGTACTTGCGGCGTATAAGACGTTCTAGGCGGCTTCAAGTAGGCTGCCGGGTCTTCTATCAACTGCCCGTTCCATAGAATGGTGCCGTCCGATTTCGGCAAAAGGCCGAGGAGCGTGCGGATGAGCGTTGATTTGCCTGAGCCGATCCGGCCGGTCACGACCAGGAACTTACCGCGATCCAGGCGGAAACCGACGTCCCGGATGCCATTCTCCGAGTTCGGATACGTATAGGACAGTCCACGGACTTCAAGGCTTTGCAGCCGTTCATTCTCACTCTTATCCGAAGCTTTCGTCTCCGGAGGATCGCCATATAAATGAATCTCGCTATGCTCCGCAATGCGATCCTCTTCGCCCGGGCGGAATAGGACCCGCATCCTGTCGAGCGCGACGCGCAGCCGCTTGTGTTGGAAGACCATATAGCCGAACAATGAAACGCTAAATGCGAAAGTGCTTAGATAAGACGTGAAGAGCGCAATATCGCCGACGGTGAAGCGGCCTTCCTTCATCTCTGCGGCACACATCAGGAGAATGACGCCGGTACAGATGCTGAGCACATGCTGATTCAACGATTTCATCCATTGTTTGAATAGGTTATCCCTCAAGGCCGCTTTCCTCCGGCTCTCGTTAAGCTGAAGAAACCGGTTTAGCACATGATCCTCCGCTTGTCCAAGCTTCACTGCTTGCACCGCGCCGAAGGTTTCCGCGATAAAGCCGGTGATCCGCCCGGTCGCTTCCCGGTTCAGTTGAGAATAGCGCCTGGCCCGGTTACCGGAGAGGTTGTTAAACAAGGTGACGACAACTAGCGGCAGAATAGCCACTATCGTGATCTGCCAATTGATGCGGGCCATGATAACGATGCAAGTGACGGCGTAGATCACGCGGCCCCAGAAGTCGACCCAGGATTCCACGTATTCAACGACTTCGTCCACGTCTTCCCGGAAACGGGTCATCGCTTCACCTGGAGAAGCCGGCAAGTTGCGACCGGGCCAGCGCATGATTCCGGCCAGCATATTACGGCGCAGTAAAGCCTGAAGGTGATAGATATACGTCACCCATTCGAAAAAAGCGATAAAAAACGTTCCGACTCTGGTGAATCGAATAAGTGCGACGACGATCAGAGGTAAAGCGAGCCATAGATAATCGTGAGACTGGGTCGTTGCCCTGTCGAAGAACCATTTCATCCCAAGCCCAATACCGACGGGCATTGCGTGGAAGGCTCCCCATAACAGTCCATTAACAAGATATAGAACGGGGTTGTAACGAAACAATTTCCCCATGAATTGCGTAACGGTCATGCCAATTCCTCCTGTCGGTTGGCTCGCAGCAGCCGGGCATATTCCGAGGACGGATCTTGCGCCAAAGCAGCTCGCTTGCCGAACTCGATGATGCGGCCATCGCGCAGCACCATGATCTTGTCGACTTTGTCCAGCGTGTCCAGACGATGGGCGATTACGATACCCGTGCAACTCTCCAGCAGTTGATCCACAGCCGTCTGCAGGATTGCCTCCGTTGCGGCATCAAGTCTCGAGGACGGTTCGTCGAGAATGACCAGACTCGGCTGCGTCAGGAACACCCGCGTCAGCGCGAACAGCTGCGCTTCCCCCGCGGAGAGCGATGCTCCTCCGGCAGAGAGACGCGAGTCGAGCCCTTGGGGCATCGCCTCGATCCAAGGCCGCAATCCCAGCCGCTCTGTCGTTTCAAGTATTTTTTGGTCCGAGAGATTCGGATCAAACAGCGATAAGTTGTCGCGGAGCGTGCCGTCGAATAGCTGCACGTCCTGCGTAACCATGCCGATCCTGCGATATAGCGATGCCAGACGCAGCGTACGGATGTCCACATCTCCTACCCTAATAACGCCGCTGTCCAAATTATAGAGACGAAGCAACAACCGACTGATACTCGACTTTCCGCTGCCGGTCCGTCCGATGAGGCCGAGACGCTCCCCGGACTTCAGCTTGAAGCTGATGTCATGCAGGATACGCTGGTCTTCGTTATAACTGAAGTTTACCCCCTCGAACGAAACGGACAGCGGACCTTGCGGCAGTTCGTCGTCATCTCCATCCGAGATTTCGCTTTGCAGCGTGAGCAGCTCATGGGCGCGGCGCATGCCGGACTTCGCTTTCTGGAACTCCTGCAGCTGATCGCCGAGCTGTTCAATCGGTTCATTCAACATTTGCGTGTATTGAAAAAAGAGGAAAAGCATGCCGAGTGTTATCTGCCCCTGAAGATACATGCGGACACTCATCATTAGCACGATAGTGACGGTAATTGTGAACATCACGACCGTAACATTCCAAGGCATAACGCGCAGCATCCAAGCCTTGCGGCCGGCCAGAAAGACCGACCTCATCGCCCGGTGATAGCGATTCATCAGACGCGGTACTCCGCCGTTCGCTTGTACGTCTTCAATGCCCGCGATCCGTTCCTCAATCAATCCGAAGAGGGCAGCGTTCGCTTGCCGCTCGGATTGAGAGGCTCTCACGCCTATATCGCGGATTCCGAACATAACGCCAACGGATAAGCAGGTAAAGATAGTCATCGTTGCGGCAATCTGCCAGTTGTAGACGAACATATAACCGAGAATACCCGCGAGCAGGACAAAACTGCCGAAGATCTTGGCGATGAACATGGAGAAGAAATTCGACATATGCGTCACGTCGCCATCGATTCGTTCAATCATTTCACCAGGCGTCTTTACGTTGTGGAATCGCATGTCCAGCCGCAAAGCGTGCTTGAGCAGGTTTGCTCGAATTCGGTTGGTCGCACGCCAGGAAATATCGTTCCCCAGGTAGTCAACCAACACCGTGAGCAGCTGACTAAGCACGGCAACGGCGAGATATAACCCCGCCAACGACAGCAGGCTGGAGACGCTGCCCGAACCGGTCGCCTGATCGATGAAGCGCTGGACGATCTGCGGGTTCAGAAGCTGGAGCGCTGTCGTAGACAGCAGCAAGAGCATCAGCGTCAGCATTCGCCATTTGACTGGGCGAAGGTATTGGAGAAGCCAGGACATGGATGGTAATGGTTGTTGTTTTGATATTTGCGGCATGGTAGTGAAGAGCCCCTTTCTGACTTAAATCAATCGCGGCGAACCGAAATCGTGCAGACGGGACCTGGAGAAGAACATATAAAAAACTCCAGGCGCAACCGCCTGGAGTGAGGTATGTAGGGGAAATTAACGCATACGCACGACAGGGTCAGCCAGTGGATACAAGCTTATGAAGTTGGATTGGAATGGAACAACTGGGCTTGCCATACGGGCGACCTCCTTTTAGTAATTAATTAGAATTCGAATAATGAAACTATATCACGGGCTCACGAATAGCGTCAACCAGAATATGGATGACGCGTTCATCTCTTCCTAGATTAGATTCTCTAATTCCTTCAAAATCTTTACATCTTGATATAAGTATCCCCTATATCCATTAATCCTCTTACAAAAATACGATTATGAAGGCTATCGCCTTTGTACTCATACACCCACTCAGGCCAAATGTAATCGGTGATTCCTCTTTTTCTTCCTTCAAAACAAACAATGCCGATTCTCTTTCCTATATGATCTGTATCGGATGTATCGTATACGTAATAATTATTCTCGAATACGATTGTGTCATCTTTAATGACGTACTTATCAACCCAAACTCTCGTATTTAGGAAATAGAACGAAGCTGCCAACAGAAAGAGAATAACCAATGGCACACCTATTCTTTGCAATTTCATAGCTTATCGTGTTCAGCCCTTTCTAAACAGTAATCATAAATTTGTAGCATTTGGTTACGCTACCGTATTACTAATCACCTTTATCAAGTCGTGCTTAGACGCCATATGAATGAAATGCTCAATAGAGATGCTTGCAGAACCCTCAAACTCAAACCATTGGTTCTCGGAGCCGTTATAAAGCAAATACTTGGAATAACCGGCTAATGTTGTGGCGGGAAATGCTTGCAGCAATGAATATATTTCATAGCTTGCCACGCTATTTCCTAGTTCATCTAAAAAATCGTATCGCCCGTTTTTGCAGTACGATCCCGGTATATCTAGATTAGGAGTCCACGCGTAGGTTGTTGGAGCGTCCGCTTTAATGCCTTTATTTTCAACTATGGTCTGATAGATTTGAAGAATTAAACCAGCCTTCTAAACTCGAATACTAGTTTTAATAGTACCACATAATCGAGTTAACCCGCCGCTGCCCTGCTTTATGGCCCCATTAACGCAATAAAGCCGCTGATCTTTATCGGCAGCTTTTAACGTCTAAGCCAAATTGTTTATTTTTGCTAAAGGTCCATAGCCTTTCATTCTAATCTTACAGGAAACATATACCCCATTATCTCAAGCAGCATCACAAATAGTCTTCCAAATCTTATATTGGATGGACTCTGACTGTTTCCTGCCTCTCGCACATAAAAAAAGGAAGGGCATTGGCCCTTCCTTCCGCCTGGCTTATTTGCTGTAAAGCAGAGGGAAATAGTCATTATTGAAAGGCTGGCCGTCGTATGGACGGGGACCAAGCAGACGAACATTGTCATGTCTGCCTCTGCCAGACTTATACACCGTATCGCCCGGCATCAAATGGGCGACAATGGATAGCCGTGGATGCTCGGATAGATTCGGACCCGAGCCGTGGAACGTTAGACCGTGGTGGAAGCTGGCTTGGCCAGCCTTCAAAATACACGGTTCATCATTCCATTCGCCTCTGGCGAATTTCTCCTTAAGGCCATCCAAATCCTGCTCAAAAAAAGTAGCGCTGCCTTCAACAACTCCCCATTTGTGAGAGCCTAGGATCGTCCTCATCCCCCCGTTGTTCAAATCTGTATCCTGCAGGGCAATCCAGACCGTTACCATATTCGTTGTACTGCTGCATCTCCAGAAGGCGTAATCCTGATGCCAGCCCACATTGCCAAGCCTCGTCTCCTGACCTGCGGCGCTTGGCTTGTAAATAATCTGATCATGCCAAAGCCTGATAGAGGATTCATCAAGCAGCTCAGCGGACATACGCCCTAAATCCGGATGGGTTACAACGCTTCGAACCTCGTCGTTAATCCACCAGCCGTTATCGTGTTTGCGCAGCGCCAAATCATTCTCGGGAATACGAATGTCATGCATCGGATAGCCATCGCCGTCGAAATCGGATGACCATATCCGCTCGTGCGCCTGGCGAAGCTTTTCAATCGTCTCGTCATCAATCAGCTTAGGGCTGATCCAATAGCCGTCGCGTTCAAAATCCAACTTATCCTGTTCCGTCACATCATAAGGAATAAATCCCATCATTCCACCTCATCGCTTGGCGTTGTATTTACCCTTATAAGATATCAGCTTAGATAGGCTTTGACTTCCCGGAAACTATCGAATAGGATCTTATACATAGATATGATTTGACACAAGGAGACCTGCTGATGAAATCTGGGAAAAGCCGTTCTGGACGATGGGTATACGAAGCGGATAATACCAGCGACAAATCCAATGTGAG
Organism: Paenibacillus glycanilyticus; assembly: GCF_023715145.1. Classification (GTDB taxonomy): domain Bacteria; phylum Bacillota; class Bacilli; order Paenibacillales; family Paenibacillaceae; genus Pristimantibacillus; species Pristimantibacillus glycanilyticus_A. The sequence continues at coordinate 15,775 of NZ_JAMBNP010000008.1, forward strand.
CCAAGTTCCCGAGCTGCTCATGCTTGGCCATGATCATTCCACGGAAGCGATGAGATTGTCGCATCATGAGCATGACGGAGCCTTTGAATTCGTGCTGACGGAAAGCGGGAAAGTTACTTGGGAGGTCAATGAACAATACTATGAGACAAGAGCCGGAGAAATGTTTCATACCCGTCCGAATGAGCCTCACCGGGCGCGAATGGACTATATGGAGCCCTGCTCGATCTGGTGGATGATCGTAAGAATGCCTTTAACAGGCTCCTCGTGGCTTGGTCTTAGCGAAAGTGAAACCGCCGCTGTCATAGACAAATTGCAAAGCCTGCCAAGAATCTTGCGGACCAATGCCCAGTTGAAAATTAGCTTCCGCAGGCTGCGGCAGACTCTTCAAACGGAAGCGCAGCCATGGCTTAATCTGAAGGTCCGGCATCTTGTGCTCGATCTTATTCTTAACATGACCGAGCCTTCGCCTGAATTGCAGATTCCGGAGGATTTGCAAGCTGCCTTGCGTTCCGTTACGGAAAATATTCAGCGAAATCCCGAGAAGCATTGGAACAACCGGGACATCGCAGCCGCGATAGGGGTAAGTGAATCCCATTTTTACCGATTGTTCCGGGAGAGCTTCGGCCAGTCGCCTTCCTCCTTCGTGGAGCGATCACGTGTAGAATACGCCGCGCAGCTGTTAACGCACTCCGATATTGCCATTACCCGCGTCGCTTTAGGTCTAGAATTCAAGACGAGCCAGCATTTCAGCACGGTATTTAAGAAGGTTACCGGCATAACCCCAAGCCAATGGAGAGCCGCTCACCGCAAGCCGTCTCATACCCTATTTGAGTAATATGAAAGGTAATTCTTGCGCTAAACTTCACGCAAAAAAAGCAGCTGATTCTAGGATCGGCTGCTGCTGTCATTGTTAGAGATTCCAATTTCAAACCTAGCGAATTTGCAGTACAAATATACAACTGAGAATGCCGCAATGTAGGAGATTAGCGTCCAGGCTATATGCCAGCCATTATCATAGATCACCCTTCCCATTACGACAAGAACATACTCCGCACAAGTAATTCCTATACTCCAAATACAGATAAATATAATCGGAGACCAAATGCGCCTTTCAATAACGTAGATGAGGAATATTCCCCACACCGGATACAATCCTAGATTAAACGGTATCGCCGAATAAGATTCATTCGTTTCCACTATCGGCTTAACAATCCAGAAGCCATGCTTGACAAAAAAGTCATTGAGAAGAAACGCGATTAACGAGCTGATTGGAAAAACGCGAAGAGCCAGCTTTATTTTATTTGGAAGCCGCGCTGCAACGAAGCATAGCCAAGGAATGATAAAGCCAACAATAATGTTAAAGATCATAATTACACCTTACCTGCTCATTTTACATACAGTATTCACCAAAATCATCCTAAAAAGACGAAGAGGCAGCCGATCTTATGACCGACAGCCTATTTGTCCTTCTTATTTCTCCCAAAGCTCGATTAATCGGCCTTCAGGATCTTTAATCCAAATAAATTGTCCATATTCGCTGGCTTCCTTGTTCTTGGCAAGAGGTACGCCAATGTGTTCCAGATGCTTAATCGTTTGGTCTAGATTATGTACTTGGAAATTTAACATCACTTGTTGATCGGTCGGAAAATAGCTGTCATCTTCGGTAAAAAACGAAAAGATCGTCTCATTTCCGGATTGGGGTTTGATCACAGTCCCATTCCAATCCCCGATTTCAATCCCCAACGCTTCGCTGTACCATTTTTTCACAACTTCAAGATTTCCCGTTCTCCAGAATATGCCTCCAAAACCCTTTATCATCGTATCTAACTCCTGTCTTCTATCTCATTCTTATTCATCCGATCCCATTGAGATATTCGAGATTGATTTTTGAGTTCCTTCTCAACATACTGCCCTTATTCCAACAATAATAACAGCCGCTTATTGGATGGTGCTTCTACGTGAAGGAGCATGCATTCGCCTTGTCTCAACAAAAAAAGAAACCGCCCTATCTAGCTTCCGGCAGTTTCTTTTTTAACGGCCGGTTCGATGCTGGCCGCCGATTTCAAATCGATATTAAGCTTCGTGCCAAGACGATCCGATAGCTGCAGGATTTGCTCCGGCGTCGCGATCTCATGCTCCTCGTAAGCCGGGTTCAGGCGCCGCCGCATGTCGGGCCGGTTCAACTGCTCGAACGTGTGGGTCAGCAGATAGGGTGAATCGTCATGCAGGAGAACCGCCGTCCCGTCTACCTCGGCATGCACGTCCACCTCCACGATATCCGCCCCGCTTCGGATGCCTTCCATGAACGAAGGAAGAGTGTTGTCCGGACTTGCGCCGCTGCCCGTATGGGCGCCTATCATTGGCCGTTTCAACTTGACCACTCTCCTTCTATCGCAGAGCATGAAGCTCCCTCTACGATTTTGCTCGCAACAATCATATGATCCGGATAATAGCCTTTGTTGCTGCCGAGCTTATGCATAAGCAGCTTGACGGACTGCGCGCCCAGCTCGGAGGGCTGCAGGTCCATTCCGGTCAGCGGCGGCATCGTCTGGCGCATCATCGACAGATCGCCGCAAATGACGAACAGCGAAATATCCTCGGGAATGCGGAGACCCAAATCCTTAATGGCTTTCATGGCGTTGAAGGCCACTCTGTCGTCGTCCGCAATAATCGCCGTCACCCTCTCTCCGCTCTCCCGAATGACACGGATGGTCTCCGCGTAGCCATAATGCAGATATTGCTCCGATTGGATATGGGGCTTGCAATGATGCATCCATTCCCGCATGACGAGCCGATGCTTCGCCAGCGCTTCGATAAATGCCGCTTTCCTCTCCGTGGAAACGGTCATCCTATCCGCTGCATTCAGGAACATGAGATTCGCATGCCCTCTGGCAATCAGGTAATCGCAGATGTCATGCACGATCCGCGCGTTGTCATTGTTAACCGTAGGCGCATCCTTTACCCGCGAGTTGAAAATTTTGCCGACCGTGACGAACGGAATCTCGCTTTGATCAAGCAAGTGAATCCGCTCATCCTCCTCCGTCGGCCCGAGCACAATCGCGCCGTCGATCGGGTAGCTGGCGAGGGATGGCGTCTTCACCTCCAACACCGGCAGCATATCGAGCAGTACTCTATAACCGAACCGGGAAGCCTCAAGCACGACGCCGTTAATGAACTGGTTGTGAAAAGCGCTGAAAAAGAAGTTGCCGTGCGGGATGGTAAGCCCGATCGCCATGGTCTTCTTCGTCACGAGGCTTCTTGCTATGTGATTCGGAACATAATTCAATGCCTTCGACGCTTGAAGCACCCTTTCGGTCACTTGCTTGCTGGTTGGCCTCTTCTGACTAAACACGTTGGAGACAGTTCCTTTGGATACACCGGCCAAGCGCGCCACGTCATCGATTTTGGCCATAGCTAGACGTTGCGTCCCTTCAAGCCTGAACCCGCTTCTTCGATGCGAGCTCTTCATTCAAGCGCTCCGCCAGTTCCACGAGCTCAAGCGGCTCTGCTATCGTATAATCCGGCCGTTCCAAGGATTCAAGCGATGTTTTCGGATAGCGCGAGGTCCAGTTCAGATGCACGCTCGTTATACCGGCCTGATTGGCACCCCTGACGTCGCGCGACAGGTTGTTGCCGACCATGATGATCCTGCTTAGATCTTGTTCGCCAAGCTCCATGGCTCCCATGGCCGCCTTGAACATGCGCGGGCTCGGCTTCTCGACCTTCAACTGTTCGGAATAGATCAATACTTCGAAATAATCGTAAAGGCCGTTTAGCGTGAGCAAATTTTTGAACGATTGGGCAAGACCGTCAGCCACAATCGCCAGACGGTACCCGCGCTCAGCCAGCGTTCTGATCATCTCGTCGGCTCCGGGAATGACATTACCCTCTATAACCGTTCCGTACTCGTCCCGCACCTCTGTGCCTTCGTCGATAATCGTATCCCCGCAATCTAGGAAAATAATAAGTTCTTTCGCATCATTGTTCATCGCTTGTTCCCCGTTCATGCTTTGCACCCCTTAATGTCAATTGTTCCGCGTAATGGCAAGCCGCCATATGGTTGTCTCCGATTTCCCGCAACGCGGGAACTTCCTTCACGCATCTCTCCGTCTTGTATCCGCAGCGAGGATGAAAATGACAGCCGCTCGGTGGATTCGCCGGATTCGGCACCTCGCCTTCCAGAACGATCCGCTCTTTCTTCAGATCCGGATCCGGCTGCGGCACGGCGGAGAGAAGCGCCTCGGTATACGGATGTCTGGGCTGCTTGAACATGGAGTCAACGCCGGCCATTTCGACTACCTTGCCCAGATGCATGACGGCCACGCGGTCCGAGATGTTCTCTACGATCGATAGATCGTGAGAGATGAATATATACGTGATTTTATATTGCTCTTGCAGATCCTTCAATAGATTTATGATCTGAGCTTGAATCGACACGTCCAGCGCGGATACCGCTTCGTCGCATACGATCAGTCTCGGCTGGGTAATCAGCGCCCGCGCAATGGCGATCCGCTGCCGCTGCCCGCCGGAGAAAGCATGCGGATAACGTTTAAGGTAGCTGACGTTTAAACCCGTTTTCTCCGCGATGGCCGCCACTTTCCGCTCCACTTCTGCTTTAGGCAGCTTGAAATTTGCGATCAGCGGCTCGGAAATAATATCGAATACGCTCATCCTCGGGCTTAGCGACGAATACGGATCCTGGAAAATCATCTGAATGTCTTTTCTGAACCTTTTCGACTCGGCGCCTTTCAGCTTCAGGAAATCAACGGACTCCCCGACCTCCGTGCGGTACACGACTTCGCCGGATGAGGCATTCATGCCCCTGACGATGCAGCGGCCGAGCGTTGTCTTGCCGCAGCCCGATTCGCCAACGATGCTGAGCGTCTCTCCTTCCATCAGATGAAAGGAAATATCCTGCAGCACGCGCACGGATGCCGGCTTGGCAAACAGCGCCTTCTTGGACTTAACTTTAAACTCCTTATTGAGATTTTTAATTTCCAATATGGGCTTTGCCACCGTTATTGCCCTCCCTTCTGGTCCGAATACAGGAAGCATCTGACCGTGTGGGTATCGGAAATTTGCGTTGCCGGTACGGACTGCCTATTGCATACACCTTCGATCCGGTCCTTGCAGCGGTCGTAGAAGCCGCACATCGGGGGCATATTGACCGGGATCGGAACCGAGCCTTCGATCGATTCCAGCCTTTTTGCTTTATTGCCGCCTAACCTTGGCATGGAGCGAAGAAGCCCTTTCGTATACGGGTGCTTCGGATTACGGAAGATCTCCTTCATTGGCGCCTGCTCGACGATTTTGCCAAGATACATGACGGCTACTTCGTCGCACATTTCCGCGATGATCCCCAAATCATGCGTCACCAGCAGAATCGCCATGCCGAATTCCTGCTGCAGCCGCTTCATCAGCTCCAGCACCTGGGCTTGAATCGTCACATCCAGCGCTGTCGTCGGTTCATCGGCGATAAGCAGCTCGGGGTTGCACGACAACGCCATCGAGATCATCGCCCGCTGGCGCATGCCGCCGGAGAACTCATGCGGATATTGGTCAAACCGCTTCTCCTGGTCAGATATGCCGACCTTGCCCAGCATCTCGAGCGCCAGCTTCTTTGCTTCCTTTTTGTTTTTGGTCCGGTGGATCAGAATCGCTTCCATGATTTGATTCCCGATCGTGTACATTGGCGAGAACGCGGTCATCGGCTCTTGAAAGATCATGGCGATTTTCCTTCCGCGAATGGAACGGATCTTCCGGCCGTTAGGGTCCAGCGCAAGCAGATCAAGCGCCTCCCCCTTCGCCTCGGGCTCTTGGGACGACCGGTACGCGATCGTCCCCGATGTCTCGCATTCCTTCGGATTAATGCCGATAAGCGCGCGGCTCGTCAAGCTTTTGCCGCAGCCTGATTCGCCAACGAGGCCCAACGTTTTTCCTTTGCGGATTTCAAAATCGACCCCGTCCACGGCATTCATTACTCCGTTGTCCATCTGGATCCGAATTTTCAGGTCCTGAACACGGAGAAGCGGCTGCTGCGGTTGAACGGTCTCAGCTGTCATAGGTATCCCCTCGCTATAACCTTGAATTTTGACCTACCTTTTGTACGGATCCGCCGCGTCGCGCAAGCCGTCGCCAAGAAAGTTGAACGTTAATACGGTAAGAATAACCGTGCCAAGAGGAATGATTTTCCACGGATACAATGCGATATTGTCGATCTTCTGCGCTTCCTGCAGCAGCACGCCCCAGCTGGTGGCGGGGGAACGAATGCCAAGTCCGAGGAAGCTCATCGCCGTCTCCGCCAGAATCATGCCGGGTATAGCAAGCGTAGTGGCAACGACCAGATAGCTGATAAAGCCGGGCAGCAGATGTTTCACGATGATTTTCGTGTCGCTGACGCCCGCAATTTTGGCCGCTACGACGTAATCTTCGTTTTTGAGGGAAATAAACTTGCCCCTTACGACCCTCGCCAGCCCCGTCCATTCTATGAACGCGAAGATAATAACGATGTAGAAGTACATTCGGACGACCGGAATACGCGGAGGAATTGCCGCTGACAACGCCATCCATAACGGCAGCGTCGGGAAGGAACGAATAATTTCGATGACCCTTTGAATGACCGCATCCAGCCAGCCACCGAAATAGCCGGACGCGCCTCCAATAATCAAACCTAATACAAAGCTGATGCCGACCCCAACGAGAGGAATGCTTAACGACACCTGGCTTCCTAGCAAAATACGGGAAAACAAGTCCCTTCCCAGCGCATCCGTGCCAAGAAGAAATAGACGTCCTGGCTCCTTAACGCCAATCAAGTGCGTGGATGAAGGCACGAGGCCAAGAAATTTGTACTTCTCCCCTTTGACGAAAAATTGCAGCGAATACTTCTTCTCCGTGTCGGATGTGAAAACTTTGCGCATAGTCTCCGGATCGCGTCCCGACTTCAGCCCGTACACGAACGGCTGGATGTGGAACTTCCCTTCCGCGTCGACGAATCGGAGCTTCATCGGCGGCGCGTTCACGTATTTGCTGTCGTAGTTCTCCAGCCCGTAAGGCGCTAGAAATTGGGCGAATAAGGCTCCAGCGTAGAGGAGCGCCAGCACGACCAGACTGATCCGGGCGAGCTTATGCTTCTTGAACCGTACGTATATGAGTCGCCATTGCGAGCTGTAATTCGCATCCTTGTCCATGGCCGGCTCGGCGGCAGCCGCTTGTCGTTTTCCGAATCGTCTCATAGGCTACGTTCCCCTGAATTCTGTGCGAATTTTTGGATCCAGCCACGCTAGCAATATGTCCGATATCAAGGTTCCGAGCACCGTCAAGAGCGCCATGAACAGCAGCCAAGTCCCGGCCAGATACATGTCCTGTCCAAGCAAGGCATTAAACATGACCGGCCCTTGAATCGGCAGGTTCAAGACAATCGCCGTAATCGTAGATCCGGTGAAAATCGACGTCAGAGACCAGCCGAACGTGCTGACAATCGGGTTCAGTGCCGCGCGCGTCGGGTACTTGAACAAAATCTTTCTCTCCGACAAGCCTTTCGCCCTTGCCGTAACCACGTTTGGCTTATTGAGCTCATCCAGCATCTGTCCCCGCATGACGCGAATCAGATCCGCCGTTCCGGACAGCCCGATAACGATGACGGGAATGACCATATGCTTCGCCAGATCAATCGCCTTGTCCATCGACCACGGCGCATTCACGTATTCGGCGGAGAACAAGCCGAGCAGCGGGTCGCCGAACCATGTATAGGAAAGGAACATCAGAATGACCGCCATCAGAAAATGCGGCGTCGCCATCCCGAGAAAGCTCAGCCCCGAGAAGAAATAATCGCCTATCGAATATTGCTTGACCGCGCAGTAAATGCCAATCGGAATCGCCACGAGATATTGAAACGCCATCGTGACCAGGGATACGGTCAACGTAAGGCCCATATATTGCTCGATGACGGCCAACACAGGCTTGTTATAGTTAAAGGAGAAACCAAAATCTCCGTAAAATACGATGTCCTTGATCCATATGAAGTACTGTTCGTAAACGGGACGGTCAAGTCCAAGATCCGCCCGCATCGCATCCATGTCTGCCTGCGTGAATACCTCCCCGGCAACTGACGCTTCAGCCGCGTAATTGGATACGTAATCGCCGGGCGGCAGCTGTATAATGTAGAACACGATAACGGAGATAAAGAACACGACCGGAATAGCCAATAAAATACGCTTCAACGTATACTGTAGCACCTGTTATCCTCTCCTCCCTTTGACCATTCTGCGTCGCTTACGCGAATGTCTTTAGAATGAACACGCCGCCGCAAGGGGGAGCTTCTGCTCTCTCCTTGCGGCAAGCATGAGAAATAACGGTTACGGCTTCAAATAGAATTGCGCGGGATGGGCTGCGCCAAGCGAACGGAATTCGTCGGCCCAGATCAGATCCTCCGGAACGTTGCCCATCTTGTTTGATGCGGCGATCAAGGTTGGCGTCGGGCCGGCATAACCAATCACCCATTGGTTTTTCATATGAAGCTTGACGATCTCGTCACCGAGCCGGTTAATCTCTTCGGTTGTTCCTGCCGCTTTTATCTGATCCCAATACTCGAGAATCTTGGCTACGTCGCCCTCCGGCTTAATGCCTTCCTTGCCTCCGGACGAAACGTACAAGCCGTATTGCCCATACCATGGAGTCAAGACCCGAAGCGGTACGAGCGCATCGGGACGATAAGCAACGTTTACGACGGAGATGTTCTCGATGCTCACCGGCACCTGATTCGAATATTTCAGCTCCTGCAGCGTTGCTTGATCCACGAGCTTCACGTTTGTCTTAATCCCCATGTCCTCGTAATATTTCTTGAGGAGCTCGGTGTAATTGGCGCTATCCTCGGAGGAGTCCATAATCGTGAGAGTCACGTCTTTTCCGTCGGGGAACAACCGGAAGTTGCTCTTGTCGCGCTTCGTTAATCCGATCTCGTCAAGCAGCGCGTTCGCCCGCTCCGGATCGAAGGCCGACCATTGATCCGCCCATCCTTCCTGGTAGCCGACAAGACCTTCCTGGACAGACGCTTGAATCGGATCGGCGATGCCGTTTGTCACGATCTCCGTAATTTCGGTGCGGTTAACCCCAAGGGAAAGCGCTTCCCTAAATCGGATGTCCTGGAACAATTTCCGAAGGTTAGGATCGTCTATGGTTTGATTGAGCTGAATACCCGAGGTCATCCAAGCCGGTTGCTGCCAGGCGATAACGCGGTAATCCCCTTTCTTCTCGTTTTCCTTCAGCACGGTGAAGTCTTGCGCTCCAAACGTGGATAAGTTAAAGTCGCCTGCCAGAGTACCGAGAACCCGTTGGCTCGGATCCTGGATCTTAGTCGCGACGATTCGATCCATATACGGCAACTGATTGCCTTCCGGATCGGTTTTCCAATAGTACGGGTTCCGCTCCATAATAAACTGGTCGCTGTTAGGATCGTTCTTGGCCACCCATGGGCGGAGCGTCGGAATTTGCGAATAAAGCCAGTAATAATAACCGGTTTCCTTCAGGAACGCGGTCGTGTCCTCGAAGCCCCACTGCTTCGCGATCTCCAGCGCTTTGTCCTCGCCGACAAGCTCGGGGAGGATCTTCTCATGGAAATGGGCCGGCGCGAAAAACCACTTGTTGTCAATCGCGACGCGTTCGAGGAACTGTACGCTTGGGTATTTGTGAACGACCTTAAACGTATAATCATCCACCTTCGTGACGGTAGCCAGCGCTTTATCGCCGGTAACCGGATCAACCGAGTAATAAGCATCGTAGATCGCCTTGCCGAAGGTTTCCTTCGTCAGCATGTGCTCCCAATAGAACAGCACGTCATTCGCCGTAAAAGGCTCGCCGTCGGACCATTTCATGCCTTCCCTGAGATGAATGGTAAACTCGGTCGAATTTTCGTTGACTTCATAGCTTTTGGCTACGTTCGGCTCAACGCCGCTGCCGTCCTTGTTGAAGCGGAATAACGCCTCCTCTGTCGGCTGCCCGACGGACCACTTGTCGCCCGGGCCCGTCCATGCCATCGTCCAGTCGCCGCCGTATTGTCCGATTTGGTCAACAACGGGTTCCACCATGACGTCTGCCTGAACCGGTAAGCGTTCCGCAAGCGGCGGCAGCGAGCCGTCTGCCACGAGCTTGGCGAGCATCGGCGCTTCTTTGGCTGCTGCCGTATCCGAACCGCCACCACCCTTGCCTACGTCAACGGCTTTATTGTCGTTGCTCGGCTTCGCCGGCGCGTCCGACGGCGCAGGCGAATTGCTATTATTCGTACACCCTGCCGCGATAATAGAAATGATGACTAATAGAACGATCAGAAGCTTCCTCTGTCTCCTCAACTAAACCCCTCCATTCGTGAACTATGTTTGCTTCGAATGTGCTTTCCTTCTTGCCTTAAGTCAATTCTAGGCTGCCATGAAAAGCGACCGCTCACCTCCGTAACCAATTAAACCGGTTTAAATTTTGTTAATTTTTTGTAAATTGTATGCGCTTTTTTTGAAAGAATGTCATCTATTAAAGCGGTTTAATGGCTCCGTCGAAATAAAATATAAAGCGCTTCACTTTCTTGCAGGCAACTTAAAAAACCTCCCTGAATAGGGAGGTTTAAGATCGAAAGTTATTTTCTCCGTCTTGAAGATGCCGATAACCGGAGCTTCTCGCTCGTTACCCCGGCTGCAGCGCGAAAGTGAAGGACACGGTTGTATTGATTTGCAATCTAGTATCACGGGCATTATAAGAGACGACAACCATGCCCGTTTCAAGATCATCAAGGAATTGCACGCGGCTGGGAGATTTGAACCCGGCCGATTTCAGCAACGCTCTCATTCTGATCACTTTTTGATTCTTGCTCAATTCATTGTCTCCGATAAGATCTTCGACTTTTTTTCGAAATGGCACGTCCTTGGCTAATTTCCTCGAAAGTCTGGCAATCTGTCGTAATGCGCACTCTACGGTTAGGGCCATGAGATCACTCCCCCAAAATATAAGATAGAATAATCTATGAAAATAGCAACCATAGTGCTTGTACGAATGCATATTTGTCATACTTCTCTAGGCTTCAACAAAAAGTTCGGAGCTATAAAGTCTAGAACGAATATTCAGAGCTTATTCAAGAAGGATGTGATTGTCAAAAGTCCCTTTCAAAGTTTTCGAGATTGAGATGCTCATTGGGAGCATGCAAATTCTCGTCAGGCAGGCCGAATCCCATCAACACGACCGGTGCCTTAAAGATACGGGTTGATATTGACCGGAAGCGTTCCTTCCTGCTTAAGAACGACCGTAGACGAGTACGGTGGGCTTGCCTGGCGCGTGCAAGTAATCACCCGTCACAATCGGAAATCCGTTTGTAGCGTGTATCTCAACATGCTCCATGCCGACACTCACGAGTTGATCCGCAAACCATTTGGCAGCCCTCAGCATATCGGGACGATGCCCGGATAACGCCGATACGCTGGGAATAGCGAGAATCTCCTTTAGTTCGGATAGATGTCGATCTTGATTCTCTGAAAAATAACGCTCATAGCTCATAGATTACATAACTCCTTACTTGATGTCTCAGTCATTTAGCAAATGATCCGACGTAAAGAGACGCAGCTCGGAAATGGACCACCAATGCGGATCTACGCCTGTCTGCTTAACCTTCATATAACGCGCTTGTTGCTGCGGGAAGGTTATCATAACCAATGGTCCCGTTCCTGCTCCCGAAGCCACTGGCTGGCCCCAGCTCTCGCCATCATCCGATGCATATACCTCGTAACCTTTCATGTAGTCTTCATAGCTGCGGCCACTATCCAATACAACCTGATTAAACGTTTGATCAGCGCCTAGATCGAGCTTGATATAATCACCGTTCTTCTGTTCGCTGCCCGTCGACCAGCGTGTATCCGGATTGCCGTCCAGCATAGCCTGAGCACTCTCCCCTCCAGCCGTCGAAGAAGCTGTCACGGTCCAGTTGCCGGGCTCGAGCGGTTTTTGTTTTCCTATACCGTAATTGAATGCGTTCAGCTCGGCTATAGACCACCATTTATCGGCATCACCGATTTGGACGATCCGGATGTATCGGGCATGCTGAACCGGGAGACTGATTATAGTCGTTCCGGCTTCTCCTATATCGCCGGCTACTGCCGTTCCCCAATGTTCCCCGTCGGCGGAAACAAATAGCTGATAACCCCGCATATAGTCACTCGCGGAACTTCCCGAACTCAAAGTAACCGTATCAAAGCTTTTCGCCTCGCCCAAATCAAGTTGCAGCCAATCGCCGCTTCTTTGGTTTTGGCCAGTTGTCCAACGAGTGTTGTGATCTCCGTCCAGCATGTTAGCCGCAGCATCATTTCCCTGCGTAGAGGAAGCCGTAACCGTCCAGACCGAACGGTCTAACGGGCCTGTTATATCAGTCGGTGCTTCGGCAGACGGTTTCCCGAATTGGGCGATCTTGACTTCAGAGATGGACCACCAGCTGTTGTTGTCCTCGGTCAGGACGATCTTGACAAACCGGGCTTTTTGTTCCGGAAGCGATACCGCTATGCTCGGCGATGTGCCGTTTCCGGAGGCGACAGGTTCGCCCCAATCTTCTCCGTTCTTGGAAACGTATACGTCATACCCGTGCGCGTAATCGTTCCAATTCATGCCCGAGTTCATGAACAAAGTATCGAAGCTTTGCTCGGCGCCCAAGTCGAGTTGCAGCCAGTCGCCTGCGGCCTGCGTTTTGCCAGACGACCACCGCGTCGACAGATCGCTGTCTGTCAGATGCTTGAGAGACTCTCCTGTTTTGGAAGCTTTGATCTCCCATGCGGAACGATCCAAGTACTTAATCCCTTGGGAGGGATCCGGGCCGTCAAGAACAGTGTTCTTCAGCGGGTTAACCGATACGAGCGCGTTGGCGTACACGGTTGCGGAGCCTGCAGCCCCATCTTGATTAAAGAAATGAATGGTTTTGGCGCTTTCCGAAGGATTCCAAATTTGCGCCGTATATACTCCGTCTTTCTCGTATACGGTTACTGCCGGGTCATCAGCCCAAATATCGGCGCTCCGATGGCCAAGTGATGCCATGCTGTGCACAAACCAGTAGGCGTTAAACGCTTCATTTTGCTGTATGTGCGTGGTATCCCACTTGTTCAGTACGGCTTCAGGATCGCTGATCGATTCAAATGGCCAGATGATGTGATACCAGGCTCGCTCCTGCCCGCCATCGATCTCGCTAATCAAGCCTTCATACAACGCGGCGGCCTTCTCCGGCTGACGTCCGTAGTAGGTCATCCACTCCGCGGGCGGCAGCCAGTGAATGCCGTAGACATATTCCGGATCTCCGTTAAAGAAGGTGGTAAATGCAGTCGCGCTGCCGTAAACCTGACCCGCGGTGGCATGGTTGTAGCCTTCCACCCAGTTATCGCCGTCATAGTTAAACCAGTACTGCTCAACCGCTTTCTCCTCGGTCGTGAAGCCCCATATTCCCGCATCTCGGTACGTATCGTTATCGGTAACCAATCCCCACATATATTCGCCAACCCAGCCGAACAACGATTCGCCGGCAGCTTCCTGGTTGTTGCCGCTGTGGTTATCGGCATAACCTCCCGCCCAGGAATGACCTTCGTACGGGTCAAAATTTCGGAACCATGGGAACTGGGCATCGGTTCTGGACGGATTCGCGTAGTCCCGGATCAGCGTTTCGACCATACCTCCATAGTCACGCTGAAACTCCTTGTCATAAGTGGCCAATACGGCCGAGGCAAAAATATAGTACCCATACGTGAAATGGTGGTCCGTCAAACCGGTGTTAAGACCAAATCCGCTATGGTAAGCCATCAGTGAACCCCAATAATCGGAGTAGTGAAAGTAATAAGCATGAAGCTTCTCTTCCGGCGTGTAGGTGTACCAGTCGGTCAAAATCGTTCTAAGCGAAGCCAGATAACGGTCTCTTCGTTCGCTATCGCCAAGCTGGTCGCTGATCAACACTGCCAGAGCGAGCGGATGCAGTTTTTTGCCCTGCCAATAAGGATCATCGACCATCACGCCTTTAGCGACATCGGCATCCAGTTGATCCAGATATGCGACGAGCTGGGCGCGGGAATAAGTCGGGTCGTTTGGCTCGACGAACTGCGGAATCAGGCCGTTAAAGCGATCCGACGTGGTAAAGGAATTGCCAACCGTTACTTTCATGGTGCCTCGAATCGACGGATAACTCAGATCAGTAAGAGGTGTATCTGAAATTTTCCATTGATGGGGCAGCATGGTCATAATCGTATCCGGCGAAAACCCTGGACGCTTTAGCTCCGTGGACGTCTTAAAGTTTGTCGTTACCATAGATGTCTGTTCATCAAAATGGTAGTCGACCTTCGTATCGGTCACAAAGGCATAAGCATGCTGATAATACATGCCGAGCTCGTCTGCGGAAGGAAGCACCGCAAGAGATAAGTAATCTTCTCCAGAGCCTAGCTTGATCTTGATCGTGTTGCCCAGCTTCCGGAAGGTTGTTCCTTCAGGCACAAAAATGCCGTAATGGCGCACGAAGGTTTGAGGCGTTGGCGCTTTATCCTTATTGGTTACTTCCAAACCGATATGGTCAGCCGTATACACGTCGCCGTCATTCACCAGCACCGGATTGTTGTTATCATCAAACAATCGGGTCATTGCCGGCGATTGTAAAGTAACGGCATCCGGATTTTCATACGCGTTGTACAGGAATGGAGATCCTTTGACAAAGGTCGTGCGCATCTTTGACGTATCGTCATCGCTGAGGATCACGCTGGCGGAATAATCGCCATAACCGGAGATTTTCGTCTCCATGTTCGCCGGGTTCATATTATTGCTAGTCAGGTATAAGTCCGGATCGCCATCGGCGTCGATGGAATCGCCATGCGGAAAGCCGGCGCCGGGATTCAATACAGCGAGTCCCTGCTTGGTATACCAATTCTTCAGAGGCAGCGTAATAAGGCTGTTGCCGTCGCCAAGATTGGAGACGAGAATCGACTGCCACCAATCGTTCGAAGGTATCGGCGATGTAATATTGGAGGTGCGGTAAGTCGGATTCTTCGGTTCTAATTGCGTAATATCATTCTGTTCGTAGCTGCCTGCTCCTACTTGAACGGCAGTGGCATTCGGAATAGCCGGAATCTCATGCGCCGGCTTCGGATCCCCTTCACGGTAAGCACGCACTTCGAACTCGAACAACGAATAGCCGTTGTAGCTTCCGCGCGCGATGCCGGCTAATTTCACATAACGGGCTTTGGCATAGACCGGAATCGTTTCTTTGCCTCCGTTGCCGTTAAGCTGACGGTATATAGTCGTCCAATGCGTGGCATCGTCCGATACCTGAATGTCGTAAGCCCGACCAAAAGCGGCTTCCCAATTCATCGACACGCTGCCAATTTCGCTAATCTGTCCCAAGTCTACATAGAGCCATTCCTTATCCTTGTAGATGGAAGACCAGCGGGAGTCCTTATTTCCGTCTGTGGCATTATTAGCCAGATAATTGATTTCTTTCATTTTGGCTTTATCTTCGGCCGATTTGCTAGGCTCGTCGATTTCCAAAGAAGAGACGGTTACCGGATGATTGAGCGCCAGATTCGGAGCCGCGGGTTGAGGCGGGCCGCCCAAACCGCCAGATCCGTATACGCTGAATTCGCGAATGGATATTCCGTAAGGCTGCAGGGCGCGTTCGTAACTGAAGAGACGAACGTAGCGTCCGGTACCGGAGACAGAAATTGCAATCTCACCTGGTTTTCCCTGAATAATTGGTGTTAGGTCTTGCCAGCTCTCCTCGTCATCGGAGACCTGAATGGTATAAGCGTTAGAATAAGCATTCTCCCAATTAACTACAACTTTACTGAGGCTTGCAGCAGCTCCCAGATCCACATAAATCCACTGCGGATCCTTCTTCCAGACACTCTCCCAACGGCTATTCACGTCGCCGTCGACGGCCAAATCCGGCGTATTGCCTCCAAGCGAGGACGAAGCGTAAATCGAACGGTTCATGGACAATAGATTGCTTTCCGCTTCGGCCGCTTGTACCTGCAGCCCGGACAATAACGGCACACTGCCAAGCAATACCAGAATGGCTGTTATGGCATGAAACCAGCGAAGGCGTTTTTTTCGCATTGCAGCAAACATTTCTTCTCTCCTTTTGTAAGAACGAACATGAACATTTATGGGCATACCGGAAAAACGATTACTTCGTTACATAATTCGGACGAATGTACAATCTCTTAAACGCAGCTCGGTGGTAGTTACAGTAGGACTTGTTATTGTCCTCTTCTCCCTCTGACGGTTGTCCCGTTTCCGCGGTGAATCCGATCACGCCTGCTGCAATCCCGTCGGTAATCCGTTGCTTAATTAACGCATTCTGGGCTCCCCGTCCGCGATATTCGGGCAAGGTGGCATCTATCCCGAACCATGCCCAATTCTTATCGATAAACATCGCCCCGCAAGCAACGGGAACATGACTCTCGTATGCTACGTAAACGCTCCATTTCGGACGTCCGACCAATGCCGAAAACCATGGAATCATTGATTCCGGCAATCCGAATCCGGCATGCACCACATGTCCAAAGTCTGCGGCATGTTGGGGAAGCATCAGCTTAACTTCAAGCGTTGACGGCATGGGATGACTTTCCGCGGGCGCTGCATCCCGGTAATATTTCGCCCATCCGTTACCGGTACGATAAAATCCATTTGCTTGAATGATCTTTTCAAGGTTACTGGGAAGCGCGGTTGGTGCAATTTGCAAAGCAAAGGACGGGGCTGCATGTTCCCTCATCCATGTAGTTGCTTGTGCCAAATCCGCTTCGCTTGCAGGCTTTTCAATCCCCAAACCAAGAACTCGATTGAATTCGGATATTGGCGTTCCGGGATCTGCAAGAGCAATATTCGTACCCAAACGCATACTTGAAACGCTCGAATTCTGAACCTTGCTGTCAGCTGCAGCGGCAAACAAATCAAACCATGCCTCTTGTTCAACCTTTTCAATCGCGATATGGACATGACTGTCAAGGGCTGTTTCCATTTTTGTTTCTCTCCTTTTATCTTCTATTAAAATGTACAGACATGAATCCGCATTGATTAGTGTAAGATTTTATTACATCCACAACAAATTACGAAATGATAAGGAAAATATAAATTTGATTATATGTTTTATGGAAGTATTGATTATTATTGCGAATATAAAAAGGCCGCCAGTTTTTTCGCCGACCGCCTTCGAATAAGAAAAAAATAATCGTATTGTCCAGTAACGTGATTTATAAGAATTACTTCGAAAATAATTGAATGGTCAATTCTTCCTTGAATCCAACAGATGGATAAACACTCGCTGCCATCGGAGTAGCAATAATGACCGCTTGTTGTGCTCCTTGCTTCTGCACTTCGCGCAGCACTTCGGCAAGAGCCGTTCTGGCATAGCCTCTTCGACGGTGAGCCTCTGGCGTTGCAACATTATAAATGCCTACAACCCCATCCTCCTTGAACGTCGTGACGGTAGTTACCGGCTCGCCTTCCATATAGGCTACATAATGTTGAATAGACTTGTCTTGAAAAGGGCCGTCTACGAAGATTTTGCAAAAAATATCCGCCAAATTATCCGGAATACCAAAGCCGGCAAGAGCTATCTTCCGGTAGGTTTCAATTTCTGTCTCTGTTTGAACGGCTCCGACCTCAAATCCTTGAATATGGAGATCGGAAGACCATTTTTCCAATGCTAATCCGAACCCGGTCATCTCTTCGATTGGCTGAAACTCGTTAACGAGCAAAGCCTTTTCAACGAGTTCATCAGGTTCATGGGAATAAGTCAACCAATGGAGCTTCATTCCTTGCTTGGCATATGCATCTTCAATTTCTTTAACTTCTTCCACTGGATCTTTGGTTTCTGAACGTTTATAGGTTAATACGCTATTAATTAGACCAAATGAAATAGGGGATTCGCAACGCTGAATGCGTTCGGTTTGAACGAATGAGAACAACCCGCTCCACTTGCTCAGCTTCTCATAAGCATGAATATAATTATCGACAATCAATTGTTTCCTGTTACTAGTCAAAAGCATTCTCCTTGTTCATAAAAAAATTGCAATCTATGGATACCGATGCTAGAGATTCGCCAAAGGTTTATCTTAATTAAACGTATCGGTATTTTCGAAAAGCGGCAGCTTGCCCATGATTATTGCCTTTCTCGTCGATTAGATTCCACACCGTAGCCTCGATCACGTAAAATCTTCGCCCCGTGCTGGAGATCCGGATTCCCGTATAATTATCGATAAAGCCGTTATCACCTGCAAGGCTAAGGAAGCGCTCGCGCTCCTCCCTCTCCACCGGCTCGGTCGTCCATCTAGACGGAGTCCCGATAAAAGTGCTCCAATCCATTTCCCACAGTTCCTGGGCCGCAAGATTGCCAAAATGAAGAACAGGATCCGCTTCCCGCCCATGAGTCAGAACGACAAGCCCGGCGTGATACAGCTGATCAAATTCCTTGCCTGGCATCGCCTTCTCACCTAAGAGCATCTTCCCCGTTAAACGCTCGTAGCTATCTATGATTAATTGAGCATACTCGTTTGTTGCTCCGATTCCGGTAAGCTCTTTGATCTTGTGCTTGTTTTGCTCGCATAGACATTTAATGAATTCATTAATGACCGGAACGTGCTTATGCTTGGATTTGATTCCAATCAACAGATCGTTATGTACGGTCATGTGTTCAAAAACGAATTTCCACCTAGGCTTTTTCACCTTCTGATTCTTCAGCATATAGGTGGGAAGCAAGCTTATTCCCGCCCCTTCCTCAATCGCTCTTAATATTAAGGGCAAGCTTGGTATAACATGCACGGGATTAATCAGCGGGCCTTTCTTGAAAAATTCTTTCCAGTACTTTCTAATAATAGGCAGTTCGAGACCATAGCTAATCCATCGTTGCTCCGAGAGCCAGCACTCCATATCCTTCAAATGAGTAAAATCCGGCACAACGGTTTCATATGGGGCAACAACGACAAAGCTTTCCTGCATAAACCGCACATACTCAATGCCTGGCGTCACAAATTTCTTGCTCGTTAGAATGATATCCACGCGATCTTCTTTCAGCAGCTCCAACAATTGTTCGGCATCGCCAAAATAGGAGACGGTATGAAATTCCATCTGAGACAATGAAGCCATCACTTTCTCCGTAAACAACTCCGGCATTGTGCCGATTTTTATCGTGTTCATTAGTGGAGACAAATTATGTTTTAATTCCATCGTTTTCTCCTCTAGGGCCTCTATATGAGGGGCAAGATGAGAATAGAGCTGCTTACCGCGCTCGGTTGGAACTAATTTTCGTGAAGTTCGAGAGAACAGTTGTTCGCCAACTCTGGCTTCAAGCGAGGCGAGATGCTGGCTCATCGCCGGCTGAGTCATGATCCGGGTCTTGGCAGCCTCTGAAACCGAATTGTGTTTATAAATGGCAATAAAGCTTCGGTACCATTCAAAATCAACCATAACTACTCCTTCCATCAATAATTCATAATAAATTTAATTGTAAGGTTCTCTCACATATCCAACAAATTAGGAAATCATGAAGGATTGATAAAATTTTTTATGAAATCTATTTATATCCCTTTAATAGTAGCTTTACTGTAACATTGCATAGCTGGGGATTGTACTAGCGTTATGTTAGGCGGGGTATAACAAATGGTTATGAGGCTGCAGCCTGGTTGAACGATAGTTTAAGAGGTTTAGCTTTAGGGGAAGTTACGATCACATTTAATTTGGGATTGCCGAAGCGAAGAATGACTCCATGCTTACTGGTTAAAAATAAAGCCCAGCAGCTGTTTGCTAATGGATTTTTCTCGGGTAATAACGGAGATTTGACGCATGATTCCAAAATCCGTAATAGGGATGGCTTTTATGGTGTCCTTCATCTGGATAATAAAGATTTCAGGCAATATGGAAATTCCCAAACCGGCATGGATATAACCTAGAATGCTTTGCCCCAACTCGATCTCTAACGAGATGTTCAGCGTTCCATTTCTTGCGGTAAATTCATCCTCCACCAGCATCCTTACATCACAGCCTTCGGGCAGCATCACAAAGGTTTCATTCTTAATCTCATCAAACCTTACTTCCTCTTTGTCTCCGAAAACAGGGTGCTTTACATTAACAAATAAAAAAAACTTTTCCGTAAATACCGGCTCCGTGTAATAGGAATGCTTCACTCCTCTATCATCAAATAAGGCGGCGTCGAGAATGCCGTTGTCCAAATTAGTCAATAAATCGTAAAAACAATAAAACACACGGGTTTTTACGTCCAATTTGGGCTTTGACTGCTGATTGCCAGCGATTCGCATGGGGAGAAATATCGTTGCGATACTTGGCCAAGAACCAATCGTTAGATCAACTTTTCCTTCGTCTTGAATAAGGGCTATTTCTCGCTTGGTTACATTCATTTCGTTAATGATATTTTTGCTTCTTTCAAACAAAATCTGGCCAGCCGGAGTTAAAGTCACTCCGATGGACGAACGGGTTAATAATTGGGCTCCCAGTTCAATCTCCAAATTGCGGATTTGCTTGCTTAATGCAGGTTGACTAATATGTAAGGATTCGCTCGCTTTGGTCAAACTCTTCAACTCCGCAGTTTGCCGAAAGGCCTCCAACCATTCCATTCTCATATTCATCCCTCATAACTTTTCCATATTCTCAACTACGCAAATAAACCGTACGACTACAAATACGAATCGGCATTTTCTTAGAATTCCCTCAGTTACATCCGATGTATTCATTTCATATTCCAAAAATGAACCAAACGTCGGAGTTTTAGCCCCTCCATACCTATTGGCCTACATCAGAATAGATAATATGCCAACTTTTCCTAATGTAACTATGTTTTTATTAGGAATATTGACTTACTCGAAATATATATTCCTTAAATAGGATATTAAGATACAGTGAAATTCCTCACTTATAAATTTAATGATAAATAATTTATTATTTCATTATTTGTATAAAAGAATTTCTGAACCTACAATTCATTCGATGATGCAATTCTTTCATTCCACTATTTAGGAGGTAAAATCATGTTATCTGTCATAAAATCCGCATTCAGCAACAACTATGTCTCAGCCGAAGATCAAGGAGCTAGCCCGCTAATAGCTAATCGGACAGCGGCTAAGGGATGGGAAACCTTTAACGTAATTAGCAATTCCGATGGTACGATCTCTTTCCTGTCCTCTGCCAATAACAAATACGTTACGGCTGATTTGAATGAAAAGACGAAGCTGATTGCAAGAGCAACAACGATTCAAGCTTGGGAGAAATTCAAGAGAATTGATCGCGGCAATGGAAAGATTGCCCTGCAAGCAGTGGCTAACAATCTGTACGTATGCGCCGATCTGAACGAGGATGGCGTTCTTTATGCGAATAGGCCTGCAGCTTCGGGCTGGGAAGAATTTATTATAACCGCTCAGCAAAATCAAACTCCGGCAAGCCCTCCAGCGCAGCCTTCTAACGGATTCGTAGTTACTGAACAGCAATTCAATCAAATCTTCCCCGGCCGCAACCGTTTCTACACTTATGCCGGATTAGTGGCTGCTACCAGCGCTTACCCTGCTTTCGCCAAAACGGGCGGCCATACGATTGAACGTCAAGAAGCCGCTGCCTTCCTCGCCAACATTCATCACGAGACAGGCGGACTGTACCACATCGTTGAAGCGAACAAGGCGAACTACAACCACTATTTCGACTATAACAGCAAATATAAAGTCGTTCCCGGCAAGCAATATTATGGCCGCGGTCCCTTGCAGATCAGCTGGAACTACAATTATGGAGCCGCTGGCGAGGCACTTGGCCTTCCGCTGCTGTCAAATCCGGATCTAGTTGCGCAGGACCCTTCCGTTGCGATGAAGACAGCATTGTGGTTCTGGAATACCCAGACCGGTGCCGGCACGATGACCTGCCATAATGCTATGGTTCAATCAAAAGGATTCGGTGAAACCATTCGTACCATTAACGGAGCATTGGAGTGTAACCGCGGAGGCGGCGGCGCGGTGCCTAACCGAGTTGAGCAGTACAAGAAAATTTGCGCCATCCTCGGCGTAAGTCCAGGCAATCATCTTTCTTGCTAATCCCCTATCCTATCAACGATATACGATTAAATCTTGCTTGCTGAATGGCAAGAGAAAGAGGTCCAGCAATGGCTCAAACATGGCGAAGCTCACTATATCCGGAGAATTGGACACCCGGCTATAAAGATACCCAAGGAAGCTTTCTTCAAGACTTTTCCTATGCCGGTTATTGGAGAGGTGAAAAGCAGATTCCATCAACGCCTCCCGGCTCCGTCCATAATGTCGTAACGCAATACGGAGCAGACCCCAGCGGAAAAGCAGACTCGACGGCAGCCATCCAGAATGCGATCAATGCGGCAGGCGCTGCAGGCGGAGGTATCGTTTATTTACCCGCAGGTACATACCGCGTTCACCCGCAAGGGACAAGCTCAAGTGCGCTGTGGATTAAAAATAACAATGTCGTTCTGCGGGGGGCCGGCAAAACCGCAACTTTCATTTACAATGACGCAACAAATATGCGGGAGAAATCGATCATTCGCGTAGCTCCCGCCCACTCCGCTGACTGGCTAACCCCCACTAACGCGCCGACGCCTATCCGAAGCGACGTAAATCCTATGGCGACCGTTATTCCTGTAAGCAGCGTCAGCGGGTATAACGCGAATGATTTTATCGTACTGCATTCCGATGCTACGGATGCTTTCATTGCTGAACATGGGATGTCGGGCAAGTGGAACGCTGCAGCTGTTAAAGGACCCGCCTTCTACCGCAAAATCACGGCAATCGACACGGCAGCGGGTACGCTTACGGTAGATATTCCAATCCGTTATTCTCTCAAGACAAGAGACAAGGCAAGGGTGTTCAAAGTTGGAGAAATGCTGTCGGAGATCGGGATTGAGCAATTATCCATCGGCATGAAGCAACACGCTGGCTCCACTTGGGGAGATCTGGATTATAAGAAGGCGGGAACCTCTGCCTATGAGGTGCATGCCTCTAAAGCGATTGGTTTTTCATATGTGAAAAACAGCTGGATTCACGAGGTGGACAGCTTCAAGCCTTCTTCCAACACGAGTGATGTCCATTTGCTCTCTCACGGGATCGTATTGTATCAGTCCCGAGCGGTAACGGTTCAGAACACCCATTTTCAGAAGCCGCAGTATAAGGGAGAAGGCGGGAACGGGTATCTCTACTTAATGCAGGGCGAAGATAATTTGGTACAGCATGCCGCAGCTACCCTCGGCAGACATAACTTTACGTTCCAATATATGTGGACCAGCGGCAATGTCATTTATGACTGTACATCAAACAAACCGCGGCTGGCGACAGACTTCCATATGTATTTAAGCATGGCGAATCTTCTCGACAATATGACCCTGAACGGGGATTATATTGAAGCGATCTACCGGCCTTACGGAACCGTGGAGCATGGCTGGACCACATCGCAATCGGCCATATGGAATACAAACGGCGTCGCTTATGCCCCCGGGCAGTCGGCTATTGTGAAATCCAAACAATTCGGCCGAGGTTATGTGATTGGCACCCGCGGCGCAGCCAGCGGCGTAGAATTCAATGTACCTTCTTCGGAGCGATCCGCGCCGCAGGATTTTGTGGAGGGCATAGGAACAGGAGGAAATCTCTCTCCGCAATCGCTGTATTTGGATCAGAAGTTGAAGAGAATCGGCGGAATAACCGCCGTTAACTATAAGCCTATTCCTGGCAGGATAGAGGCTGAACAATACAGCGCAATGAGCGGCGTGCAGCTGGAGAACACGAAGGATGCCGGCGGTGGATTAAATGTTGGATGGATTGAAGCAGGAGATTGGATGGATTACGCCGTGCATGTAGCTGCTGCAGGGACTTATAAGGTAGAGCTAAGTGTCGCGAGTCAAGTCAATACCGGATCTCTCCAGCTGAAATTAGGCGATACCGTATTAAGCACAATACCCGTTCCTAATACGGGAGGATGGCAAGAATGGAAGATCGTGAGCGGCGAAGTAAGTCTCAGCGCAGGTCAGAAGACGTTGCGTGCTTACGCCGCAGGACCGGGATTTAATCTGAATTGGATTCAATTTACGAATCAACAGCCCGCAACTCAGCAGCCGACAAATTTGATAAAGAATCCTGGATTTGAAACCGGTCATTTGGAGGGTTGGACGGAATGGCATAGCGGTGCCGAATTAGCGTGTAAAGCGGATGAAGACAAACCGCGCACGGGCAGCTATAAGCTGACTCATTGGGGCGCTGGATCGTATCAGCAGCTTACGTCTCAATCACTGGCCGTGCCAAACGGAGTCTATTCCGTCAGCGTATGGGCCAGATCAGGCGGCGGACATAAGGCTCTCCATCTGTATGCGAAAAATTATGGCGCCGCGGAGGTTCAAGCGGTTATCGGAAGCCATCCCGTCGTCAATTATACGAGATACACGATTGATACCATCAATGTAACTAATGGCCGAATTGAGATCGGTGTCTGGAGCGACGCTAATGCCGGCAACTGGGCAGCGTTTGACGATTTCGAGCTTGTAAGAAAATAAAAGCCTAACGTGTCGGTATTGAAGACGCAATAAACCGCCTTCGTCATGAAGGCGGTTTATTTTTGAGTTAAATTCTCCAAGTATTCCCGATAAACGTTCCTAGCCACTATATCTATTTCAACTAGCCCATCGTCTTTTTTCGATTCGAGAGAATAAGGAATGCCGAAAAAATCAGCAAGGAAAAGTTAGCTAAAACTCCTAAAGTAAACCCAAATCTATCATGGCGGTAATCCATAATGGCTTGTCTTGCTATAATGACTGAGATGATAAGCAAATAAATGGGTATTCCTAAGTTTTTCTTCACGGATACCATCCTTCATTCAAATAGAATCACATTACTAAATTAAGCTTCGGACCACTTACAAAAAGCGGGAGCAATTAATTATCGGCCACGCATTTTGAGATAATATATTCTTTCATATCTTTCTACTCAAAGCACACATAAGTATTTTCTAAGCCCACCATTTCCTTTAATGATTTACCCATTGAATAATGATTTGGCTTATCTTTTGGAATCACACATAAAATATTCCCGGCTTTGCCTTGAGATAAGTTCGTTAACTGCAGAAGATCATCATTATCGTAGATGTACGATACGAGATAATCATAATAGTCGTTCTCTTTATTTGTCACATTTAATCCAACATTAAATAATCTTATCCTTGTACCGCTCCATATTTTTTCAGCGTCGCTTATGTTTGATATCGGAATCCATACGTTTGTTTGCATTTCTCTCATTACCTCATTTTGAAGTATGTTTTAGACTTCTTATTTATTGTAGTTCACCAATAACCATAGTATAAACCACTATTAATTAAGAAAAAGAAAAAATTATCGATGGTGGCTATTTTATCTGGGGCTCATGTGCTATGTTAATTACAAAATTACAGATTATGGAGGAGAAGATGATAAAAAAATACTTCTCGAAGTATCCACTTTGGTTCACAGTTATATATTGTTTAACTGCTTTAGCTGTACTTCTATCGATAATCATTTGGAGAAATGTTTATATCTCGCTTTGTTCACTTATAATATTGTATATTGCTAATGGATTTAGGACATGGAATCAGAACAGACCTCTCTCTGTTGTTTCATTCGGGTTGTGTATTGTGTTCTCCTACATAGTTTATCGGTTCATGACTTTGTGAAATTTGTGATTCTGATCACTATAAAATGGGTTAGCAGAGATTGAACATTTACTGTAATAAGTTAAAAAACAGCACCTCCATTGTTAGTCATGTCTAACATTTGGGGTGCTGTCTAATGTGTGGTTGCTGTCGTTCTGTATACTTAGGAAAATTGTGATTTTAAATCGGCCCATGGTTGTCGAATGGATACTACTGTCTCCCCCGTTCTAATAGCCTGATCAATCAGCAGTCCAATATAGTGATCCTGTGAAGCTTCCGGAAGACCATAAAATCCAGGCCCTCCTTCGGCATACACCGCCATCTTTTTCAAACAAACTGCAATTGCAATTTCATCGTCATAGAGCCTTGCAGGCATGCAGGGATTTTCGTATACCCATCGTTCTCCAGCCATGATTCCTTTAAGGAAGTAACCTTCCGCGTTCTCATACTCACCTTTATTGATTCGCTTTAAATCCATTTGTATCTGCGTGCAAGAAGGATCTTGTATGCTAATCCGATTATCGAATATTTCTCCCCGCTCCCCCCGCACGCATAAATGGTTCGAACGGGTCCATGAACGATGCTGATCCTTGGTGAAATCATAAATCCCCAGCTTTCCGCCAAAATCCAGCCAAGCCAAATCTCTCTCTGACTTAATTAATTTATCTTCTGTAGGCTCACCGCTCCGATTCGGTCCCGCGACCCAATCGGACTCAAACCTCATTCCCTTTATGGTGACTTCTTCAAATCGAACTCCTAACATTTTCCGAATTAAGCTAACCGCATGATATAAATGAGATATAGATACGGTTACTTGGTTAACCTTGCCTAACTGTCCGGACTTAATAATCTCATGTCGAGCTTCCTGTATAGGATGATACTGGTATTGTTCGGCGACTTGAATTCGCGCGCCTTGAAGGGTAAGCTTCTCGTGCAGCTGCAATAAACCTTCCAGGTTAGGTGCAGGCGGCGTTTCCGTAAGTACTGGAATTCCTCGTTCTGCCAGTTGCAGCATATAATCGATAGCGGCAGATGCAGGGATTGATAGTACAACAAAGTCCGGTTGTTCATTTGCCAAAAGCTGATCCAGCGTCCGGTAAGAAGTCACTTTCCACAACTCTTCCATGTACTTGCCTTTGCTTTCATCACGAATTACCATTCCGCTAACGCAAAATTGCTCTGGAAGGGCCTGCGCAATTCTAAGAAAATATTGTGCTCGGAAGCTTCCACCGCCTATGATGCTGAATTTTATAGGTTTTCCCATCAATTTCACCGCCTTAAGCAAATATTAGCTTCGATTAACATCGAGTCCCTAACTTCTTATAACGTCCGCCTACACTTAGCATTAATGGATCATGTTATCCCAATCCTCATTTATATTACGGTAACCCAAATTCACCAAAGCTGCACTTAGTTCTAACCATTCATGCTTTATATATCACTCTGGAATGAATAGATAGCCAGGATTATTGAAGCAATAGTTAAAAATAAAAAAAACAAAAAAATAAGAAAGAGCATTAACCAAATAGCTACATTACTAAACTCTTTTAGGATTTTCATATAATCCTCTCTCTCTTTAATGCAACTCGTGGGACTATATCGAGAGACAGCGGACGGTTGTTATAATGATGCTTATAACACTTTACTTCTCTTCATTCGATTTTGATAATCCAAAATTGCAGTAAATAGAAGTTCCTCATTAAAGTCTGGCCACATTTCGTTAGTGAACCAGAGTTCTGAATAGGCGGACTGCCAAAGTAAAAAATTACTTAGCCTTTTCTCCCCGCTTGTTCTAATAAGCAGATCGGGAGAAGGATTTTGTCTAGTATAGAGAAACTGTTCAAAGAGCTCTTCGGTTATTTCATCTGACTTCTTTGTGATCACTATAAATTTTACAGCTTGAAGTATGTCGCTTTTCCCTCCGTAATTCATTGCAAAAAAAACTTGGAGTCCAGTGTTCCCCTGAGTTTGATTTGAGACACTATTCATAGCTTGCTGCGTTTCTTCAGGAAATTTAGATATATCTCCAATAAAATCGACCCTTATGTTGTTCTCAATCAAGTCACGAATATTTTTCTCTTGTGCAAATACATTCACCAAACTAATAATATATTCAACTTCATCTTTAGGTCGTTTCCAGTTTTCGGTTGAAAAAGCATATAACGTTAAAGTATGGATTCCGATTTTATGACATATGCTTATTGTTTTACGCATTGCTTGCATTCCAGCGTAATGACCAGCAGACCTCGGTAATCCCTTACGGCTTGCCCATCGCCCATTCCCATCCATCATGATTGCAATGTGTTTCGGAATATTGTCATTCCAGTCTATTTTATTGTTAAGGTTATTTCTTACTCCACGTTTCAATTTTAACCAATTCACGCTAAATCCTCCTTAAAAAGCCTTAGCTTAATAGATATAATAATACCACATATTGGAACTCAGCTGCCCTTAGCACAACAAAAAACAGCCGTACATAATGCTCCGCTACTGTCATGTTGCTGAGCAATAGCCCACTTAGTCTAATAAAACTGTCACTGCTTTTGTTGTCTGCAGTTGGCCAATGAATGATCTTCTCGGGATTGTTACAATGTTCTTCATTTCATTTTGACAAGAATCGATAACATAAATTAAAAAAGCAACAATCTATATAGCTTGACAATGTTACAATGTTTTTGTCATCCGACATCAATCTAATTATGTCTATCCCATATAACAAGATAGGAGAAAATAATCATGCAGGTTTCTAATAAATCCCCTTTCCGCTTTGCTGGCTTTGGTGCTCTTATTACTTCAGTAATCATCGGCTTTTGCCTTCTTTTCGATAATCCTGAACGGGCAGCCAAAATCGGCATATCAGCTATATTCTTCACAATCGTCCTTTATTGCATCGTGAACATCATTAACTACAGACGGCAAGGTGTTCGCTACCGGTTCCTTGGCGTATGGATTGGAGTGGCCATGATGACCTTTATATTGGGTGCAATTGTGGCAAACGCTTTATAGAAACAAAAATAAGACTTGCCTATAGGGTAGCCTTTCCCAACAAAAAGAAAGCAACCTGCCATTGGTGGCAAGCTGCTCCTGGATGATTCCTATATGTCATCATATTTGACGAAATACTTATATGTGCCGCGAGAGGTTTGTATTACAATTTGATTAACACCGCTATTGAATTCCACATTCGAATAAAAATAATTTCCATCTATCGTTGTTTCACTAGCTCCCAAATCCCGACCGTTTATTGTTATCCTTATAGTATCGATATTATAGTTGTCCCACCAAATATCTAGTTTTTGTACAGCAGCATCTATTGTTGCCGTTGCCCCTTCACCAACGTAAATAATGTTATTTTGGACTTTTCTAGCCTTTACGCTTTGACTATCAGTAGGATAGATATCTAGATTTTCAATAAGTGGAATTAAAGATATTTTAGGAATATCCTTCATTTTTACATCTGCTTCTTCATTTGCTTTCTTCTGTTCCTCTATAGCATTATGGTTCATCCAAACACCGGCATCACTCAAAAGCCATGTTTCACCTGTAATTCTATTTATTTTCACTGGGGTCTGATTCAAATTATCATATCTATATAAGCCAAGGACAAGATAAAGAAACACCAAACCGAACGTAAGAATAATAGCAGTCATACTTACAGTCTTTTTATTCAATTTACTACCCTCTCCATATTATGTAATTTATATACGATAAATCGAATCTTATTAATAGATTAGTAGATTGGTCATCATCCCGAGCCAACTCCAAAAGATTGGGTGGATTAAAGCCTTCATGTATTTATTATACGAGGAACGAAATATGAAGATCAAACATTAGCTAGCCATAAAAAAATCAGTTCTCAATATTAGATAGTTCCTTATTTCATTTCCATTGTGTAAAGTATCTACAGGAGAACGGAAGCCATTCCGAAATCTCTCCTATTAAATACATTGAACCCGCTCCCTGATCGGTATAGAAGAAGGTATTTTTTTGCGCATAATGAAAAACAACCTATTCCCCATATGGATGAGAATAAGTTGTTTATCGGTTCATCCAAATGCCGGCATGACGGAACCGCGATACGGCGTTTTGGTATATCGATTAGAAACGGCAGAAGCACCTACGGCTTCAGGCTTAACCCGCGCAGACAATCCCATTGCTTCCACTCTCCCGACCATCTCAGCCACATACTTCGATGTTTTATTTTCCACTTCATCGGTACCTGCATCGATATCTACATAAAATTCAAAATTTGATCCATGGTAGATGTGTGGGATCACAATATCCTCGAGTGTTTCTCGCTTTGCACCATCAAAATACGCCGCGATTTCTTGGCTGAGCTGAGTTTCCTTACTGAGCTTCTCTTGCAGAGATTTGATCTCTCTTGGAATTATGACTTGGCGGTAGCAGAACCATGCCCCATTTCCCAACCGGTGAATGGTGATTGAAGTGATAAACTTCGTATAGCCTCTGTGTACTTGTGCATCCGTCCCAATGAATAGATTATAAGCTCTCCCGGGATCTGCGGTCATAAAATCCTTGATACGATCGAACACGTCATCAAGACGAAGATTCGTATGGGAAACATTCCGGAATTTCATTTCATGAAGCAATGCAAATTTTCTTGGTCTTTTCATAAGGTTCACCTGTAACGCAAGGTAGGTTTCTTCCTTTCTATTTTGAGTTTTTGGTGGGGATAGAGGGATTTGAACCCCCACGCCGTTACCGGCCATCTGAACTATGCCCCGATACTGGAGGAAGACATACGAGTTCTTTTACCAATAGCTCCATAGTGAAAAATATTTCTTAAGTAATCATCGCCTAAACTCCTCGGCTACGACTACAATCCAACTTACAATAACGAACAGCCTAGCGTTACATGTACCTATTTCCTGCCGGGCTACTACGCAAGGAGATTGTAGGCTCGATTGTAATCATAATCTAGAGGTTTGACGTTCTTCTTCTTATTTGGGATTACTTTCATCTGGTGGTTAACGCCGTGCCAACTGCCACGCAGCACTGAGGGATCGAGCTTTCCTTGCTTAACCAGTCTTTCTCTATTCTTCTTTGCATTACTCTTTGCCATTAAATGAGCTCCTTTTTGTTTATGTTTTTTTGATTCTCTCGGTATTATTTATGGTAGGGATGACAGGACTTGAACCTGCGACCTCATGGTCCCAAACCACGTGCTCTCCCAAATTGAGCTACATCCCTATGGCGGATAGGATTGGGTGCTACCCATTAATCTGTCAGCTACCCAATCAGCAGCCTATCTGATACTTCCTATCCATAGCTATTCCATATTGGTAGGCCCGGAAGGGATTGAACCTTCGACCTTCCGATTAAGAGTCGGTTGCTCTACCGCTGAGCTACGAGCCCGTATGATGGTGCAGCTGGAGGGACTTGAACCCTCACGTCCTAAGGACATCGCGTTTTAAGTGCGATCTGTCTGCATTCCAATCACAGCTGTGGGTTGGCTACCCCTTCAGGACTCGAACCTGAGATCGCGGAGTCAAAGACCGCTGCCTTACCGCTTGGCTAAGGGGCAATATTGGGGAGATCAACCGGAATCGAACCGGCGATAACGGGGCCACAACCCGTCGCCTTGGCCATTTCGCCATGACCTCCATGGTGGTTGGAAGTGGAATCAAACCACTGACGCATGGCTTTTCAAGCCATCGCTCTACCTGCTGAGCTATCCAACCGAATTTGGTGACGCATGTGGGATTCGAACCCGACGAATGCAGGAGTGAAAGTCCTGTGGCTTAACCACTTGCCGAATGCGCCATAAAAAAAGCTGCCTTATCACCGGAATCCATCAGCTTAAGATGGAATGGCCGGAAACTTGGTAGCCCATAAACGTTTCAATAATGTCTCGAAATAACCTACCATTTAACTTTCCGGTGGATTCATTCGATGAAACGTGTATCGACTACCTCTAAAAGGGTTATTGGGTATAAGAAACTAAAGAGCACCGTAATTCTCTCTTGATGATTGAACCATTGTTTTTTCGGTTGAACTGCAATGTCCAGACTTTTCATTTTCTTCACCCTTTCCCTTTCAATTGTTAAATCCTGCATCTCTTAAAGCAGCCATTGGGATTCTTCATAATTGCAAACATACATTCGCATTCATGGATAAAAAAAAGACTGCTCTACCTAGATCCTTTCCTATTGCCATTCAGGCATAGAAAAAGACCACTTGGCAACAAGTAGTCTTCACATAATCACTATATAGACTGACCGCCAGCTAGGATGTGAAACACAACCTGTTGGATCGTCCTAAGCGTATGCAAAGACTTCGTTTATGAAGTTGGTGATAGGAATATTGAATGCCGTCCCACGGTTTGAGCTCATTATTTGATAACGCCATTGGATTAAAGATTGATTGGAGCTGTTCGAAAAACTTTTTCATGTCCCTACACCTTCCTTTCTAAACGAAATTTTGTTTGCCTCTTGATGTTACTCAGGATAACACCTTCAAAATCCTCTGTCAACCACTTTTTTGTATTTTTTCAAATGATTAACTTTCATTAGTTAAAAAATAATAAGGGCTACCTAGCTTCTAGCCTTTTTCTGCTCGATACAGACAAACTATCGAGACAAAAAAAGACTGCCGCAGCAGCCCTATCGTCCGAAGGATATATACGTATTCCTGCAGTTAATCAGGAAACTACATTCCCTCAAAGAAAGGATCTGATGACGGATGGTGCATATGATTACAGGAAATAAAGTGGCAACCTAAATCAGAGTTCCACTGTGGTTCCAATTCCGCAAATGAATAAATTGGTTTGTTAATCATCTCCAACCGTCTCCTTTCTTCTCGCTTCTGTGATAATGACATAATAAACCATTGATTTTCTTGTCGTCAACGATGAAAATAATTTATTATTAAATCCCTCTCGTATTTCTAAGCGATGAATATCAAATTTGTTCTTCCAATGACTCTCCGATAATTCTAACCTCTGGCTCTAACGATATATTAAATTTCTCGTGCACCTTCGTTTTAACCCGTTCGATTAACCGGATATAGTCTGTTGCTGTACCTTCATTCACGTTAACCATAAAGCCGGCATGCTTAGTCGATACCTGCACACCGCCGATCATTTCCCCTTTCAAACCACTTTCTTGAATCAATTGCCCTGCAAAATGGCCAGGAGGACGTTTGAATACACTTCCACATGACGGGAATTCAAGAGGTTGCTTTTCTTCCCTTAGACGGGTTAGCTCCTCCATTTTCCGTTCAATCTCTAACTTTATGCCTGGACGCAGCTGAAATACAGCTTCCAACACGATATAGTTATGCTTGGAGATGCAACTCTTCCGATAATCGAATTCCAGCATGTCGTTTGTGAGTCGTTGAAGAACTCCTTCTGAGTTGATGACGAGAACGCTCTCTACAACATCCCTCATCTCCCCCCCATAACAACCGGCGTTCATAAATATCGCACCGCCTACGGTCCCGGGCACACCACAGCAGAACTCCAATCCAGTTAAGCCTTGATCAAGTGCGTAGCGAGATACCTCAATAATTGGCACGCCGGCTTGAGCGATAATCTTATCATCTTCTTTCTTTATTTCCTGCAAGGTTGTTAATAGGAGAACGATACCTTTAATTCCCCCGTCTCTTACAATGACATTAGAGCCATTCCCTAGAATCGTAAGCGGGATTTTATGACTGGATGCAAATATAACGATTTTCTCGATGTCTTCATACGTGCTTGGTTTAATCAGTATTTCCGCAGGTCCTCCCGTTCTGGTGTACGTGTAAGGCTGTAACGACTCGTTGCATGTGACAGTGGCTTGTGGAATCAACTGATGTATGATTTGCTTCATATTCATTATTTTCTCTCCCTTATTTCTAGAAAAATCCCCAGCTTCCCACAGGTATGGTCAACGGGGATGCTTTATGTATATGCGCACGCGCGGAATTCCGAGATCAGTGAAGAATTTCAGACGTCTGCCGTCTTTTAAAGAACAATCGTCAAAGCAATTGATTTACTCTTTTTTATTTCTTTATACTCAAGGCCTCTCTTATTTGTGAAGAAAGGATGATCAGCCTTTGTATTCGTCTAAAGTTTGAAATAACTTATGCCTTACCCCACAATCCTTTATACTCTACATTATCACTCATGAACGAGCTCAGTAAGCGGAAGATACTAATAACTGAACTTACCATATTATTGAAATATCCTTCTCGTTAATGAAATGAAGCCGCCTTAAAGGCAGCTAACATTTTTAGTTTATTTAGTTTTGGGCCTTAATATTATATTCGATACACCATACAATTGCCAAACCTTATTATCTATTTATTAATGGTTTCATGAATTGATTAGTTCTGTTAGATAAGATTTATTTATGCATACTCAGTTCCCCAACGAGAGTCTGAGTGAGGAAATTTAATCATTTCGAGGAAGCTTAACACTTTAAAAAGCACTTACAACTCTTTGTCGCTTTTCGGAGATGAAGATTGTGCTTTATTCAAATTTGAAATGCCAATTGCAATGTACAAAAGCAAGCCGAAAGTAGCTCCTCCAAGCAATACTAATCCAATCTCACCCGGCAAAATTGGGAACCAGACAATTGCCTGGCTCCCTTGTTGTTCATTCAAAATATGCGCGGCTAAAATCAACGCTTCCTGCGTAATTAACCTGCATGCCTTTCAAATACGGATTTGGAGAATATCCCTTTTGTATTAGTAAAGCGGGAGAATCACGGATCAGCTGCCATTTAGTTCTCAACTAACATCTCCCGTTAATGAAATGATCACAATGAATCTAATTGCTCCGAAAGCGTTCTCCAATTATTTTCGACCCAATGAATTTCATGGATAAACCGACCTAGTAATCCTCGAAGTTCACTTTCAGCACGAACCTCCGTACGTAGCCACCAAATTGATTCAAGCAAATAAAGCATGCGCATAGCCCGGGTGAGCACGCCTCCCGGAATTTCTGAATGGCTGCGGTATCCATCCATAAAAGCTCGAGCAGACTCTATCTGGATCTGACCGTCCCGCAATGAACCTGATAAGATGGCACGGGCCACATCAATTTCCGGATAAGCCATCGTCATACGGTCAAAATCAACAATTCCAACCAATCCGTGCTCGTGCAGCAATAGGTTATCTACCCATAAATCCCCATGCAACCATCCGGTCGGACATGGATCGAATATACGAAAATCCAATGTAGTCACAATGGCCTCTGAACGTATAAGCCACTCACATACTATTCGATCTCCCGCCTCTTGCGCCTTGTCCCAATTCTCTTGCCACTCACGCAAATAGGCCTCTCTGTCCGGCCTCCAAGCTGGTTTATTCAAAGGTGGAATGAATCGCAGCCAATTATGCATTCGCCCGGTTGCCATGCCTAATTCATACATTTGAGCTGAATTTAAGTATCCTGCTTGAGCGTTATGACCATCCACCCAATCAAGCACCGTATAAAATAACCCCGATCGAGTTTCCTGAATGAACTGCGCGTTGTATGAATAAACCCCTGGGCATGGTATTCCGGCTATGCTCAACCCTTGCTGTAATTGAAGTGTCTTCTCGATTGCACTTCTTCTTTCAGGATGCGTATGCAGCTTGTAGCGATCCGGATGGTAATACTTCACAAATATCGGTTCATCACCGGTTACCATCTTCCACTTCACATTGAGCCAGCCCTTATGGATAGGCACTATTTCTCTTACGGATAGTCCGAACCGATCCCTAAGATGCGCCGCGATCTCCGCTGCCCAATGCTCATTTAATTCTTTAGTCATGTGCTATCCTTTCAACGATTAAATGGAGATGTATATTCATCTCTTGGCTCTCGTTAGATCAATATCCTCATTAAATTTCGTTGTATATATGTTCTTGTCGTCCGACAATGGTCGTTTTGCGTACTTGTTTGATGTTGTTTATGTAAAATAGGGCACATAGCGGCCATACCCTTCCGTCTCCAATTGTTCTACCGGAATAAAGCGTAAAGAAGCGGAATTGATGCGGTATTGAGGCTGGTTACTATCTTGGACTAAGTGGCCCAAAAACGATTTGGATATTCGACCGCAAAGCGCCGTTCGGACCTTACCGTTACTTAGATCGGGTTCTTTTCGAATCCAGCCCTCTTCGATGGGCTTTGAGAAGGTCGGCCAGCCGGTTCTCGCATCGTACTTGTCTCTGGAGCTGAACAACGGATCGCCGTTTATGACATCGACATAAAGCCCCTCACGTTCGTTATTCCAATATGTGTTCTGAAACGCAGGCTCTGTCTCCCTATTCTGCGTAACGTTATATTGCAGCTCCGTTAACTGCTGTCGCAGTTGATCCTTGTCTTTCTTCGTATTCCAACTTCGTTCGAAGAATTCTTTTCGTCCGCTGCCGTCATGATACAAATTGTAGGATCTTCGGTGCGTATTGTAATAATCCTGATGCACATCCTCTGCAGGAAAGAATTGCATCGCAGGTATGATCTCGGTCAAAATAGGCTTCTTGAATCGTTTGCTCTTCTTCAATGCTTGCTTAGAGGATTCTGCCTTCTTTCGCTGTGCTTCATTATGTACAAATATCGCAGTTCGGTATGATGAGCCACGGTCCCCGAATTGTCCGCCGTGATCAGTGGGATCAATTAGCTGCCAATAAATATCAAGCAGTCGCTCATAAGGAAACAACTCAGGCTGAAATGCAATTTGAACAGCTTCGACATGTCCTGTCGTTTCCGTACCGACTTCTTCGTAAGTCGGATTTATGGTATGCCCACCTGTATAACCGGAAACAACAGAAACAATCCCGGGAAGTTTGTCGAACGGCTGCACCATGCACCAGAAACAGCCTCCTGCAAATGTAGCGATCTCTGTCCTCTGATTTGAGTTATCCATTATTACTTATACACCACCAATATAGATTATCGAAGGATTTGGCCATTCTGTACTAGGAGTCGCTTTGTGGTTCTGACCCCGACATAGCAGTGACTCATTCTCATACCACTATTTCTGCCGTACTTATTAGACACATTGTATGTTCTGTGTGAAATGAGATCAAGTTCTTGCCAACTTGCATTGATGGGTCCGCGCTATTGCAGAAGTGCCCAATGAGAATAGCGGTTTTACATCCTCGCAAGCTTCGCAAACCGCTTGGAATTCATCTAAATCCTTGAAAGCCCCCGTTCGTTTAATCCATTCTCGTAATTTGTCTGAAGTATCTGTGGGTCCGCCACGTCCAGCGAAGAAATATTTCCAACATAAGCCATGAGCTTTTACCGCTGGGCAAAACCATTCGTCTTCCACATAGCTCCCCCATCTTCACTTACATAAGATATTCTTCATAACTACCCATTACTTTACGGCGAAATACCCGAGTCAAATGTCTAAGGAGCTGTGCACTTTAAAGAAGGCCAACCAGAATTCTCTGGTTGGCCTGATACGACTTGTTATCCATTTAAACGTTTATTATTCTCATGAGCGATTGACAGTAAAGTTACATATATCGGTTGAACGTTAAATTTCTTTCCAAATTCAAATTTATAATGTGAGGTTTGGACATTGTTCGTTTTATAGTATGGTGAGCTAATATAATGAATGGTAATTTCACTATCGTCAAAACCAGTTCCCCCAGTTTCCAATGTTACTTCATAAATAGCATTCAAGTTAATGGATGCTACTCTTGTTTTCTTGCCAGTAACACCTTGATGATCAATAAGCATTAACCTGTCATCCGTAAACACAAATGCATCTCGTACTAACTTAAAGCCCATTAATATTTTCTCGTCAGGCATCAGATAAGCCCCATATTGATTTTGCAACTCTTGTACAGAAACTTCAGAGTAATTCCCTAAAAAACCATTGAAAATCCCCATTAAAATACCTCCAGATATTGTAAAATTGTATTGAAAATGATAAGTGACTCATGTTCTATTCTCTTTCTTCTATAAGTACCCTTCCTAACTCCTCTTTTAACGTCTGCCGTTAGCGTAGCTTTTGCTACTGAGTAATTTGTAAGTTATGGCTTCCTCTGTATTTGTTCAACTACTTTTGTTAACCGAATTAGCTCATTTCTAAGCAATTGCGTTTGTTCTTCATTTTCACGAACAAATTTCAAAAACGTATAACCAATAACAGTTAATATGAGACCCATAATAGGAAATGCTACTCTTTTCGCAATTATTGACATAAATACACTATCTGGTGTCTCTGATGATATTGACCTTGGCATGTATTGCCACAACCCGAAGATAATCAACATTATTCCGATTATTATTATGAAAT
This sequence comes from Paenibacillus glycanilyticus, assembly GCF_023715145.1. Lineage (GTDB taxonomy): Bacteria > Bacillota > Bacilli > Paenibacillales > Paenibacillaceae > Pristimantibacillus > Pristimantibacillus glycanilyticus_A. The sequence goes on from NZ_JAMBNP010000008.1 coordinate 53,685, forward strand.
ACGATAACCGTTTAGTCATGTTGTAAAACAGTGGTACCACCTCCAAACTTATTGCGATTCAAATATATGGATAGTTGCGGTAACTACCCTTTTAGCGTAAAGAAGCTGCCGATCAGTACCGGCAGCCTTTTCCTAGTCATTTATTTGAACTAACGTCTTCCGTTAGTTGAATCACATCGTCGTTTCGTTTAGGAACAGGTCTAATAGAATTAATTCTTAAAAACAAAAATGTTTATATTGTCATCTATCATTCTTGACGAAACAATAACCTTATAATTAGTATCCTTAAATTCTTTAGGGGGAAGCACGTCCTCAGCAGTTGACTTTGCACTAAGATATTTCATCACTGCGGCCACTACTTCTGAATCCACCTTCTGCAACAGGATCTCTTCGACATCTTTATATTGCTTTTTGTAGTCTGTATCGGTATCCATTTTATTAAATGTTACCTCAATATTCAGTAGCGTATATTCGCTGCCATAAGTATCGTAGAGACCTTTACTTACAAGTAACTTCGAGTCTGGTTCCAAATCAATTATAAATCCATTGTAGATTGATTTCCCATCTTCATTTATAGATATTTGCTCATGGTTTTCATCATGGTTGGCAGTTTCAATATGTATCGTATTATGCAAAGTATCAAAGGTTACCAATGCTCCTAAAGCTTGGCCAACAAACCGAATCGGTACAAACGTTGTACCATCATTCACTATTGAAGAAGTATCCATTTGAAATTGCTGTCCGTTTAAGGTGTATGACTGCTTGCCAATACTCAATTCAATTTGATCCCCACCTAAAGTGACAGTTACTTTCCTTGTTATGCCGTCCCATTGTACTTTGGCCCCCATCGCCTCACTTACAAAACGGAGCGGAACCTGCACCCTGCCGTTTTTATCATAGAAAGGTTTCGCGTCGCAAAAAACGATGGCCGTTTCATTAACGATGATTCTTATGGACGTTTCCTTTGAATCGGAGGCGAAAGTTGTTTCTGAAGGCATATAAAGAAAAGAAAATATAGCAATTAATATCCCTTTAATGATTAAAGATTTCAACAATATCACTTCCCAGTTGATTTATGGTGTACCGGATTAGCGTAAGTTTATGGAGCATGAACAGTGTAATAATTTAATTTCTCAGGTACAACTTTGTTTCCTAGTCTTCAGTCTTCATCTTTATTTTTCAGTCTATCATTTAGTTTCTATGTACAGATGAGAGTAGATTGCCATAGTCACATAGGAAATTCCCCACACTTAATAAGCACCTTATATCAATCTACAGTATTATTCGTTATTAAAATCCATTTCCCTTTAATTGGGACTAAACTACCCGTTAGTTGAATCTCGAAATTCCTGTGCCGGAATGAGCTCATCTAATATTCTCCTGAAATATATCTAATAAAGTTAACTTTCTCGCATATTTAATAAGGCGTACACTCAATAACCCTTTTGATTTTGCTCCAACCAAAAAATATAAAAGATTTCAAATCTTTTGTTTCTACTTTAATACTTGATTCATAAAGATAGTTTATCGATCAGTTCAAATAATTCTGAACTAGTTAAGTCACCTTCTGATTTTTTCTATAGATAAAAAAATAATGACTTATGTATATTTGAATCCCTGTTACTAACTATATAGTCAAGATAACTACACCAATGCTATAGTATGAAAGATTCTTGTTAATTTTCGCCAAACTTCTAAGGGTTAAATAAAATACAATCATTAATACAAGCGCAGAGAATCCATAGATTAAAGCATTCCTCAAATTATACTCACCTATAAAACCCGAATCTGATGAGCTTAAAAGACAAAAGAGTAATAAAGGTACAATAAAATAACCTACTAAAATACTAAAAATAAAATAGCTAACCTTTTGCGATTTACTTTTGTTCAGGGTATTCAGCAGATTTTCACTCCCTTAATTTTTAAATAGTTCAATATATATTTATACCGAATTGATAATACCACATATTGGAACTACCCTGTCCTTTACTTCAACAAAAAACCGGCTGCGGATCTCTGATCTACTGTCGGTCTTTGTTTAAACTAATGTTCTCCTATAGCTTAATGCCTTGACTCATTTTCATAATTATCAATTTGTACAGTCTCCTTAACGTCACAATAAGAAATGTACACAGGTTGTCTTCCTATATCAATCCAAAGTGAATATATTTCAATACCTTGCCGTTTTATATAAGTAAGTTCACCAACTATCTTCGTTCCATTCAAGAAAATGATCCTGTAGTGTTTACCTAGTTCCAAATCCACGAATACCTCTCCTAGCTTACGAAACGAAAGTTCAACTTACGTATCCCGTTAGTGCAGTAACTTTTTTAGCTGAGCGTAGTACTCATCTTGTTTAAATGTCATGCTTTGAAAATCGGCAAACCAATCGACTCTTGTTCCTATGCACTCATAGCCATTGATTAATTCCTCTCTAGTACTTCTGTCTAATCCAATTCTGTTCCACTTGATGAAGCTGCCTTCTTTTACAACCTCTACAACAACCAAAGTACACCATAGATCACAGTCATCTGGACACATTAATATTGGGAGCATTACAATCTGTTCCGGTGATCTATATCGACTTAAGACAAGAGACTTTTCTCTAGGTTCATCTATCCAATCTAAAATAGTTGGGATCAAGCCTTCGTAATCCTCCTCTGAATTAATAGATTGAAGTAAAGAATCAAGAGGGTTCCCGTCAACTACTATACAGTAGTGCTCATTGTCGCAATATTTACTTTTCATTTTTATTACTTCCATTTTGTTTATTTCCAAGCCTGCACCCACTTTTGGCAACTGATCCGCCGATTCACTGCCATTTACTGTTCTGAACTAAAGTTCCCGATAGCTTAAAGCCCAGTGTCATCATAAGCATCTCCGAGCGATTGAAAATCCTCTCTCAGCCAATACCAATGTTCACCATTATTTTGAACCAATCGATTAAGCAATTCAGTGAATGTTCTGGCTATTACAGGACAGTCTCCCACAACTGCATGTGTATCCCAAAAACTATCGTAACATTTTCCTAATCGATTCGGATGCAAATCAATTGAAATGTAATCGCCATTTCCATCATGAGCCACTATGTACCAACTGGATGAAATGTCTTCCTCAACTTGTTCTCCCACAATGACCGGATTAGATAATACGAACTCGAGAGGAGGTACGATATGGCATTCATAATCCTTGTTATCAAAAAGCTTTATACCGCCGCAAAGTTCATAAAAATGTTTTAGATCAGCTGGGAGGCTGTTACCTTCCGTTTCTGGTATACCTTTTGCGGGTTCAACTTTACAGTGGGGTGAGCTAGCTATTTGTCTTAATAAGGCATCTATGTCATTCAGACCTCATCATTCCTCTCTTGTTCTACTCTCGTTTCCCGATTGCTTAATCTCCTAGTTCTTTAACACAAAAACAATTAATCTCTAATAATTTCTTCTGAGTTCTCTTGCTCAAATTGTTTCATTTTATTTACTACCTCAAAACCTGTTCCATACACAATATCATGATGGCTAACGCATAATAACCATTCGTATTTTTTGGAAACTAAATAATACTCCCTTAGATGCATAAGTTGAGGTATAACCTTCTTTATTATGAAATTAGTATCTCCTTCATATAGCCACATTTTATCTTTATAGTCCTCTACAATAAACCATAACCTATCATCACCAACAAAGTACTCTATATATTTTTCCGATGGATCAACAAGTCTAAGTAAATGCTGTGGCTCCTTAAGTCTCAACCAACCCCAATGCAAACTATTTGTATGGCATTGTTTCTTAATGAACCTCTCCTCTATTTTTTGGATAACAGGTTTCCACCAATTCTTGTTTACTTCAGTAAAGTACTCATGATTTTTTTGTGATTTAATTAGTGCTCCTATTTCATCTCGGATAGATAAGTGGTCCATTTTGAAACCATCCCCGTCTGTCACTTTTTCCTGTATTTTACCACAAACTAGGTAACCTTTAAGGGTCAATCATTACGTTAAACTGCCCTTCGTTCAACAAAAAGCAGCCGTACTTCATTGAACTGCACCCCATTTGTTAGACACGACTAACAATGGAGGTGCAGTTCACATGCACGGCTGCTATCATACTGTTCTTAATCATTTTTCTCCGCTAGCATAAAGATCTAAGGATCAATTGCATTGAACGGCAGACCTTCCTTTATTACTGAAGCGAATCTTTTCAACGGAGGAGCTGTAAGCTTTGATTAGATAACCGTACTAATCACCGTAGTGAAAAGCGCTCGTGCGGCTCGTACAGGGCTTGCTTTCCTGCGTCAGCCGTTTCCTCCTTACCAATCGCGCCGCAGCGTGAACAGGTCGCGCAATGCGTCCGTCGACAGCTCCGTAATCCAGCCTTCCGAGCTCGTGATAACGTCGTCGCTCAGCTGCTGCTTGCTCTCGAGCATCTCGTCGATCCGCTCCTCCAGCGTGCCGAGCGAGATGAACTTGTGCACCTGCACGTCGCGCGTCTGGCCCATCCGGTAGGCGCGGTCCGTCGCCTGGTTCTCCACGGCGGGGTTCCACCAGCGGTCGAAATGGAAAACGTGGTTCGCCGCAGTCAGATTAAGCCCGACTCCGCCTGCCTTGATCGACAGGATGAACACGTTCGGCTGCTCATCGGCAGGCAGCTCCCTGGATTGGAATTGCTCGATCATCCGGTCGCGCGCCGTCTTAGAGGAGCCGCCGTGCAGGTACAGGACGGGCTCACCAAGCTCCCGGCCGAGCACGCGTTGCAGCATTTCGCCCATGCCGATGTACTGCGTGAAGATCAGGCAGCGCTCGCCCTCCTCGCGCAGCTCCTTCACGAGGTCGAGCAGCCGTTCCAGCTTCGCGGATCTTCCGATGAGCATCGCCGATTCGGCGGCTTCCTCGCGCTCGTCCTCCGGCACCGGCACGGCTTCCTTCGTGAACAGCACGGGATGGTCGCATAGCTGCTTCAGCCGCGTCAATGCGGAGAGGATCGCGCCTTTGCGCTGAATGCCTTCCAGCTTCTTGACCTCGTCCATCAGCTCCTTGACGGTCTGCTCGTAAAGCGCGCTCTGCTCACCGGTGAGATGGATATACGTCTTCATCTCGTTCTTCTCCGGCAAGTCCAGCATAATGTTCGGATCCTTCTTTTTGCGCCGGAGCATGAACGGCTTCACGAGCCGTTGCAGCTCCTGCGTCCGCTTCTCGTCGCGTTCGCGTTCGATCGCTTGGCCAAACCTCTCGGCGAAGACTCGTGCGGTGCCAAGATAGCCCGGATTAGTAAAATCATAGATCGACCACAGCTCTGCGAGCTTGTTCTCGATCGGCGTGCCCGTAAGAGCGATGCGATGTCGCGCGGGGAAGCTCTTGACCGCCATGGCCTGCTTCGTGCCGGCATTCTTGATGTTCTGCGCCTCGTCGAGGCAAATCGCCGACCACGTATAACTGCCGAGCAGCTCTTGGTCCAGCGTCGACGTCGCGTACGAGGTCAGTACGAGATCGGATTTAGCAGCTTCCTCATAGAACGCGTCGCTGCCGAGCCGCTTGCCGCCATAGTGGAGCAGGATGCGCAGCGACGGCGCGAAGCGGCGAACCTCCTTCTGCCAGTTGCCGAGCACCGAGGTCGGGCAGATCAGCAGGGCTGGACGTCGTTCTCCGTTCGCGGCCGCTTCCTCGGCGACGTGCAGCAAATACGTGATGAACTGAATCGTCTTGCCTAGTCCCATATCGTCGGCCAGAACGGCGCCGAGCCCAAACCGGCGCAAAAACGCAAGCCACGAGAAGCCGTCGCGCTGATAATTCCGCAGCTCCGCATGGAGCGCTTGGGGCACGGGAACTGACGGCCAATCCGTCTGCTGCGTCAGCTGCCCCATGAGCGTCGACAGGTGGGCATTGAGCTCGACGTCCACCTCCAGCTCTCCGTCGTCCTCACCATTCTCCGCTGCGCCGCCTTCCCCATCCTTGCCCGCTGCAGCCGTCGTGAAGAAGCCACGATTACTTCGTAATTGAAGCTGAAGCAAGTCCTGGAAGGACAGACCGCGCCGCGGATCGACGCCAGCCATCGCCTTGCGGATCTGCGCCAGCAGGGCGGGATCAAGCGGTACCCATTGGCCGCGGAACTGCACGAGCCGCTCGCCGCGGGCAACCAGCTCCCGGAACTCTGCTTCGCTGAGGTCCGTGTCTCCTATGGATACGCGCCAGTCGAATTCGATCAGCGCGTCGAGGCCGAAGTAGGACCGTCCCCCGCCCGAGCTTTTCCCTTCATCCTCGCCGGGGCGAACCTTCGCGCGCAGGCGAGGCTTTTTGCGGCTCGCCTCTTCCCACCAGGCGGGCAGCAGCACCTGCCAGCCAGCGGTCAAAAGGCGCTGGCTGGCCGCGGTTAAGAAGCGCCACGCGTCGTCATCCGACAGCGGAGCGTTCAGCACATCCGTGGGACTGCCGGCCAGACGGTCCGCGGGCAGGCTTGCCCGCAGATGCGCAAGCCAGGCCGCGGAGCGCTCGCGAACGTGCGGCGTCCAGCCGGAAGGCCAGGTTCCGGAAGCTTCGCCGTCCGCTGCCAAACGAATTGGCGCGAGCTTCGCCGGATCAAGCTTATCTTGCAGCAGGAGCACGAGGTGCCAGCCGCCGGCTTCGGCGTCCTCCGGCTCCAGCAATTGAAGGAGCGGCCGGAACGGCAGCATGTCAGCCTTCCAGCCGACTGCAACGAGCCAGCCGCGCTCATCTAGGCCCGCGGTCACCGCGGCTCGGTCGCGGGCGAACAGCAGCGGAAAGTCCCGTCGCAGATCCCCGGCGGCTTCTTCCGTGCCGTAATGGCGCTGAAACACAGTCGCGGAGAACGCGGCAGCAAGGCTGGCCTGAAAGGCAGTGTCCGAATCATCCGCGTTATGGACTTCATCATTCCAACCGCCCGGTTCGTCCTTGAGCGCGCGAAGCTCCAAACGGGTCTTCGCGTCGAGTGCCTCTGCTTCCCAGGTCCACCTCAGCTTCCCGGACTTGTTGGCCTCGAAGCTCGGGATGAACCTGCGCTCCGCGACGCAGCGCTCCAGCGCCGGGGCAAGCGCGGCGAGCCGTGCAGCGTCGCCTTCGAGCCGCCAGGTCATGTGCATCGGCAGCAGTCCGGGATCGGCGAAGAACGGCACGACCATCTCCGCAGGCAGCACGATGAGCTCCAGCTCGTCCCGCAGCTTCTCGATCTCGAGCTCCGTGCCGTAATACGACGGCTCGTGCCGCGCGAACAGCCGCTGTTTGACGAGCAGCCCTGGCGCGTAGCCGGAGGCGTCCACGCCGAAGATTAGGGCGTCCCCCTGTTCGGTCAGGCTCGCTTGAATCGTGAGCGTATCGGCGTATGCGTTCATGACAGCAATCCTCCTTTGCGCAGCTCTTCCTGCAGCGCCCGCAGCCGGCTGTTCCTGCTCGCGAACAAGGCGAGGAACTGCTCCCATCGCTCGTCACGCTTCAGCCGCGCGTACAGCTTGGCAAGCCGTTTCAGAAGCTTAGTCGCCGCTTTATAGCCGTCTCGGTTCTTTTGCAGCACGTATCGTTCCACCGCTTGATGATAGAAAGGCAGCAGCAGCTCCGGCGCTTCCTTCTCGACCGGCTTCAGCGCTGTCACGCGAAACGACAGCGGATCCTGGCCCATACACATCTGCAGGTCTATCCAGCGATCCCACCTGCCGTGCGCCGCCAACGCGTCCTCATATATAGTGCGCGAATACGGCAGCATCGCTTGAAGCGTAAGCCACATCGCCGGCTCTGCCTCCGGCATCTGCGTTACGACAGCCGCCCAATAGTCACCGTAAAGAGCTAGTTCTTCGCCGCGTAAGCCGGCGAGCAGCGGGCCGGTCTCCGCGAGCCAATCGCGCAGCCGCGCCCATTGCTTTGACCGCTCTAGGACGCTTAGCAGCGGCGCGAGATGCTCCGGCTTCAGTATCAGCTTGCTCCCGCCACGGGCGAGCAGCGCCAGCGCTTCCGAGTCTCGCGCCAGGTAGAGCAGAAGCAGGCATTGCGCCAGCGTCCACGGCTGTCGCGACAGGGTCGGGCCGAGCTCCGCTTCCGCAGCCTCCAGCTTTCGCAGTTCCTCCTCGTACAGCAAGGCATTTCCTGCCGAGCCAGGACTGAGCCATTGCAGCCACAGCGAAGCATAGAGCGTCGCGAAGCAGCCAAGCGTCTTATCCTCGGTCAGCATGCGCTCTCGGAGGAAATCTGCCGTCTCCATCAGCCGGTCCCAGTACGCCGAACTGTCGCCTGCCAGCGCCAGCTTGTCCTCTAGCAGGCTCAGCGCCTGGCCGCGCAACCCGTCCAGCGCGAGCTGAGTATGGTAACCCATGAACAGGCCCGATTGGCGCCAGTCCGTATGGTCCGGCTTGACTATCCGCTCCATCACGAACAGCAGAGCATGGAGCGTGAACAATTGCTCCAGCGCCCATGGCAGCGCGGGCCGCATCGCCTGCAGGTCGGCGAGCAGCTCGCCTGCCTCCTGCGCCGTGCGGAGGTGCAGGTGAGCCGGTCCTCGGCGCGCCTGGAACCGCTCATGCCATTTGACCACGGGGAGCTCGGTCAACTCCCCCTCCGTTAAGATCGGCCGGTCGGGACGAGGGGCCGTCGGTGCAGCGCTGTAATTCGCGTCTTCGCCAACGTTGCCAGCCGGAAATGGCATTTTCGCGGCTGCTCCTTCGGTGCCGGCGCGGGTACCGCCGCGTCCGTTGTCCGACGCCGTGCCAGGCTTGCTGCCGGGGGACGTGCTCTTCAAGGCACTCCGCGCGTTAGCAAGCGACTGGATTGGCCGGCCGCACAGCTCCGCGTAGCGCATCAGGGCAGCGGCCATGTGCGTGCAGGCGCGGTTTGCGGAGCAGGCGCATTCGCTCGCCGCAAGATCATTCAGATCGACGGCGACGTCGTACATTCGGTTATCCTTGACGCGCGCGTCCACATGCACGCCGTCATCGCGGAGCGCCAGTTCCTCGACCCGTCCCTGTTTATAGTATTGAAACCCCCGTATGATTGTCAGTTCGTCAAAGCGCGCGGCGACACCCTCCAGCAGCAGCCGCCACGCTCCGTCATCCAGCATGTAGTCCAATTCCATAATCCGTTTACTCCCGGTTACATCGTTATGTATTCTTAAACTCTATTATACCAGCTATTCCACCCGCGAACCCGAACTCCTAAAAATTCGGCCGTACGTTCTCCAACGGATCAAACTGGACAAACTAATCGTTGTTTTACTAACAGAGGTTCTTGTCTCTGGCTGACGACTTCCGTTGTGTTGATGCTCTTGTCGTACGACAGCTTTACGCAGCAAGGTATCCGTGACTTACCACTTTCTGATTCACCAATGCTGCATACTCTTGTGATATTCCCCTTCTATTAGACTGTCTAAAACTTTTAGAAAAATGGCGAGTTAGCACTAGAAACACTCAAGGTACAACAATATTCCAAATGATTTGACATTTAATTTATCATAATGCTACTGTGTACTTGAGGTGATCGGAATGGCAGAAACAGCCAAAAGTATGTTTGTTAATTTTCCAGTAAAAGACCTGCAGAAATCCATGGAGTTTTTCACCGCGGTAGGTTTTGAATTCAACCCAAACTTTACTGACGACAAAGCAACCTGTATGGTCATCGGAGAAAATATTAACGCTATGTTGTTGGTTGAAGAATATTTTAAGACCTTCACCAACAAAGAGATTTCCGATGCATCCAAAACGACCGAAGTCTTAATTGCATTGATGGTCGAGAGCCGCGAAAAAGTGGACAAGTTAGTTAACAGCGCAGTTGAAGCAGGTGGCAATATTGCAAAAGATACACAAGATCTCGGCTTCATGTATCAGAGAAGCTTCCTGGACCTAGACGGTCATCAATGGGAAATCGGCTTTATGGATGAAAGTGCGATCCCGCAGGGATAAGGATTTTGAGATTGTTCGTTTCATCATACGCAGGGATGGTGTCTTGTGACGCCATCTCTTTTTCATTAGACTCAGATATTCATTCTTTCAGGACCCGCAAGGATAAACTTCTCGGCTTGGTCAATCAGTGATTCTAATTCATTAACCGTATCCAGGACCAATTCATTTTCGAGAAAAAAGGTTGGTAAATTTCTGTAATATTCGTTTAGATCGGATAAATTCGTAATTAATTGATTTGGCAAGGGATTTTCACTACGTTCAACCAGACGTTTTGACCAAATTGTTTCATCACTACATATACAATGAATGATCTTTAACTCTCCCCCTTTTTCCTTCACCCATTGGTCTAAACCCAGTACATCGTCATTATTATTAAAACCGAAATCAAGAATGATGCTTGCATCGGAGTCAATTACTGTTTGTAACAGTCTAAATAGGAAGTCAAAGCATAATTTGTTTCTTGAACTATGTTCTTGGACAACACAAGCAGATGCATCATAAAGATCGTCCTTATGCAGTACGACCAACTTCAGTCTCCTACTGATCTCATTCGATAATGTTGATTTTCCAGTTGCAGACTTCCCTCTAAATAAAATGATTTTTGACATAGACTTCTCCCATAGTTAAGTGGCCCCGTTGCTCCGAGGTAACCGCGAATGCACTATCGCTTACGGTTAGCACTAATGAATATTTCATTAAATCATGAATCAACCCTGTTGATTTCCTGTGTTTTCAAGCCCCCAAAGGGCAAAATGAACGGCTATGGCCGGGTTACTGAGAGCACGCTATTAGTGAAAACAAACCGATCGAAACGCTCGTAATACCGTGTACCGCACCCAGAAATCACCATTAATTAATCTTCCATATTCTATCACAAGATGGAAAACTGTCTTAAATCAAAAGGCAGCCGTTTTCCGGCTGCCTCTGTATATATCGATCTATCGTTCCCGTCAGCGTATTGATTTTCCAAGCCCTCCAACTATTTGGACAAGGGGTCGTTAACTTGAAGTTGCTCCAGTAGCTTTTGTGTCTCGATGTCCGGCTCTGGATATGAGAGCTCCAACTTCTCCAGGGAACTTAAGATAATCCGGAGCACCAAGTAATCGCGGAACCATCGTTCATTGGCCGGGACGATATGCCACGGAGCATGATTGGTTGCCGTACACCGGAAGGCATCTTCGTATGCCTCAATGTATGAATTCCAGTATTGCCGCTCGCTCAGATCGCTTGGATCGAATTTCCATAGCTTCTCCGGGTTGCTCAGCCGTTCGCGGATTTTCTCGAGCTGAAATTCAGGCGAAATATGCAGGAAAATTTTGATCAGCAAGACGCCATTATTCGTTAGAAGCTTCTCGAAATGACGTATATGCTTCATCCGAATTGATGCTTCCTCGTCCTTTATCAAGCCGTGCACCCGGGTAATTAACACCTCTTCATAATAAGAACGATTAAATGCGGAAATATGGCCTTTGGCAGGGACAACCTTATGCGTTCTCCATAAGAAGTCATGAGCAGACTCTTCAAGTGTCGGTTTCTTAAAGCTCTCCGCTCGAAAGCCCTGGGGATTCAGATTGGAAAGTACCTTCTTGATGACGCCGTCCTTCCCGCTGCAATCCATCCCTTGGAACAACACGAGCACGGCATTCGTCTTCGAGGCAAACAACTTTTCCTGCAGATTGCGAAGCTTCCGTTCCATGTGTTCAAACTCATCTTGAATCTCTTCTTTGCTTACAAAGCCGCCTGTATCGTTCGGATCGAAATGGCTCAACCCGCGTTTGACTGCTTTGGTCAGCCTATAGTTTTTCAACATGGGACACCTCCTCAGACACTCTTAATTCTCGGGAAATATTCGAGACGTTAGCATCAAAACCCTGCAATTCGATTAGTTTTCCGAATAACCTTGAAAATGAATCCTTGTGGATGCATTTTTTATAGATCATTATCCCACAATCTGGTCGTAGGTATTCTGCGGGTTGTTATCATCCTAAAAACAAAAAATCCGCGCAATTCGCGGATTTTAATGAATATTTCTACTTTCCCTCTGATCTTTAGCGTCACGCCGCTGGCAGCAGTTGGTTCATTTCATGTAGCGATATTCCAAAAGATTTTTCAAATTTGAAATTTTCTGCAGCAGCTTCTCCCCGACATTGGTTTCCCTCACCAGCTTCCGCTTCAGCTCCTTGTCCACCAGCCTCTTTACAGACAATACGTCCGTTCCGTTATATAACACTTCTTCTTTTGAATTAAATTTCTGATGGGCAACCAGCTGCATCCCAAAGGAATTATACAACAAGGTATATCCGGCGATCCCCGTTGTGGATTGATAGGCTTTGGAGAAGCCGCCGTCAATGACAACCATTTTCCCGTTTGCCTTAACGGGATTCTCTCCGCGAATCTCTTTAACCGGCGTATGGCCGTTAATGATATGTCCATGATCCGGATTCATATCGAACTCCTGCAGAATTTTTCGGCAGATCTCCTCATTTTCGCGCATTTGGTAATACGGATTTTTTCTCTCCTTATAGATTTCTTTATCTAGGATAAAGTACCGTTCAAAGGTAGTCATTTCTTTCTTACCAAAGAGCGAGGAACATTCCCCGGTCCATATGTACCATACCATATCCGTAGCCAGATCGTCCGTCTCTTCCGGATGCGCAAAGGCGTAACGTAAATATTGCTCCAAAACATCAAGAAGCTTGCGACCCGAATACGTCTTGTCTTCGATCTGCATTTCTTCCATGTTTCCCTCTTCATCCAAGGGAATACAGCCGTGAAACAACAAATTCCCGTTATATTTCAAATAAAGGCTGCCCTTCTTCATAAGAAAATTCATATGTCTGGCAAGCTTTTCGGAATGCTGAACGGAGAACAGCAGCTTTTCCATCACCTGCTGTTCTTCCTCCAGCAATTGTTCGGGCTGCCGCGGATTTACGGTTGCGAAGCAGGTGTTTTCCAGTCGGTACGTTTTTCCTCCGATCTTGATTTCAGATTTGTCGTAATCGATCTGCTCAAGCAATAGCCGTTCAGACATATTAAAGTACGGGCGTCTCTTGATAATCGGGATTTCAAGCTTAAACTGGATCATGGCAATGGCTTGATGAATTTTCGTGATTTGAAGAATTTCCTGCTCCGAACCATTATGGTCACTCTGCAGCTTCGGTCTAAAGGCCGGATTGTCATCGTAGTATTTCTCCGCCAAGGTCAGCAGTGGGCGAAGATTGATGCCGTATACGTCTTCGATGATGTCCAGATTGTCGTATCTGGCGCAGATTCGGATAATATTCGCAAGACAGACGAGAGAACCCGCATAGGCGCCTATCCACAGGACATCATGATTCCCCCACTGAATGTCTACAGAATGGTAGTTGATCAAGGTATCCATAATTTTATCGGGTTCCGGCCCCCGGTCATAGATATCCCCCACCACGTGAAGATGGTCAACCACCAGGCGCTGGGTCGTATAAGCAAGCCCGATAATAAGCTTGTCCGCCTGACCCAAGGAGATAATTTGCCGATATATTTCCTCATAATAAGGGTCCTTATTGTTGGTCGAATCCGTCTTGTACAAAAGCTCCTCTACAATATATACAAACTGCTCCGGCAGAGCATTGCGCAATTTAGAGCGAGTATATTTGGAGGAAGCATAAGATATGAGCTTAAGCATATGTTCAATCGTTTGTCTGTACCATCGGTTCAACTCTTGTTTATTGCACAGTTCTCCTTTAACCAGCTGAATTTTTTCTTCCGGGTAATACACTAATGCCGCAAAATCATTGATTTCATGATCCGTCCAAAGCTCGCGGAACAAGGCTTTGATTTTCTCTTTGACGGTACCCGAACCGTTCCTAAGCACATGCTGAAATGCTTGAAATTCCCCATGCAAATCACTAACAAAGTGCTCGGTTCCCTTGGGAAGATTGTTGATCGCTTCAAGGTTGATGATTTCTGTTACAACCTTTTCTTCCGTGTCGTATTTCAGGGCCAATAAATCTAGAAACTGCGCATCCAAACAGATGTCCTCCTTCAAGGCTATGGTTATGTATACATGTGTTCTCCGGGTTTCCCTTGATTCACTTACTAACAGCTATTATAACTGAAACTTCCCGCGCTATCCGTTAGCTTTAATAAAGCGTACATTTCCAGGGAGGAATACAAAAAAGATGACTCCTCATAGAACAGAGAAGTCATCTTTTTTGTGACATAGCATCAGGCTAATTCAACCCGCGTGTCCCGTCCATTCTTCGCTTAGTTGGAGGCAGCCAGCTGACTACTTGCTAATGATCCAATACTGCTTCGCTTCTTTTCGGAATACCGATTCCTTCGCTACGACCTTCCCGTCATTGCGCACTCCCTGATTAATCAACCCGTCCGGTCCATACTTTGTGTTGTCAGGATTAGGATCATATACTTCGAAGTCTGCTCCGGACTTGCCCACTATCAAGACATAATGTCCGCCGCCCGTAAAGTGTCCGGGACCCATCGTAGCGATCGCCATGACATCCTCTTGCAATGCTGCTTTCACAACATCAAAGCTTCCGGTCTGCTGGCACTTTAACCCATGGAGTTTGCAGAAATCAGCGAAAAAGCCCCACGCCGTACCGTCATTGTAGGTGCGGTATCCGTGCTTCACAGCGTAATCAGCCGCTACAGGGGGAAGCACGGTGTCATCAGTTAAAGCAGAGATGGCCATAGCCGCGGACGTGGGTCCGCAAGCCGACGTTCCTATTGTTTGAGTTTTGTCGTCATGCGTGGAGTACAGGATTCCAGCCCATTTAGGATCTTCCTGACTGAAATATACCAGTGTTTTTTTGCCTGCACCCGATTTAACCGCTGCATCGGAAAACAACGCCTGCCAGGATTGGTCACCGATTTCGCCGGCAGCAAGACCCGTATTGCCCAGATTGTTGTTCGTTTTGAAGGCATTTACAGCATACAAAGTACCGGGTCCAAAACGGCCGTCCGTCGTAAGAGCTTTCCCGGTAGAGTCCGTATATCCCAGCGCATTAAGCCGCTTCTGCATGGCCATAACGTTAGGGTCGACGACGGATGGATTAAGCGACAAGGTTGTTATGAGTTTAGTTGCCATTATTATCTTTTCCCCTCGGTTATTAACTTGTTCCATTGCGGATCACCATAATGTCCATTTCCCGTTTAGAAAATCGTATTTAAATATACTTGTGCTCTTGGAACGTAGCAGCTTGTCCATGGTTATTCCCATTCTCGTCGATGAGATTCCATACGGTCGCATTCACAATATAAAATCTAATGCCGGTGCTGGAAATCCGAATACCGGTGTAATTGTCGACGAAACCTTGCTCATCGACAATTCTCAGAAAGCGGTCACGTTCCCCCCGTTCCATCGGTTCGGCCGTCAATCGCGATGGCGTGTCCGTAAACGTAGCCCAATCCATCTCCCACAGCTTCTGAGCTGTCAGGTTGCCGAAATTTAGTACCGGATCCGGCTCCCGTCCGTGAGACAATACGACGAAAGGCAATTGATACAGCCATTCCAATTCCTTGCCTGGCACTGCTTCTTCTCCTTCTATAAGCTTCTTTCCGGTTAAGCGCTCGTAGCTTTCGATGATTAAGCGGGCATGTTCGTTTGTCGCCCCAATTCCGGTAAGTTTCATTTTCGTTCTCCTATCCAATTGATTCGATGGTAGATACTCGCGTTGATGTAGGATAGTTATTTTCGTAAGGCCGTGTCGGCCATAAAACGATGCAGATCAGAGATAGACCACCAATGCGTGTCCCCTCCGATTGCAACGATCTTCATAAAAGGTACCTCTCCTTTTTTATTCATCAAAAATCTTAGAATTGAAAACGCGCATCACCTCTTATCTATCAGAAGTTATATATATTAACCGTGTAATTAGTGTAAGATTTAATGACATGGACAACAAATCACAAAATAATAAGGTAAATATAAATTTGATTATATAATTTATGGAATTTCGCAAAATTCGCTTGAAATGCAAATATGAAAAGGCAGCCAATTGTCACCGGCCGCCTTCGAATTCTAATTGAATTATTTTTAAGAATTAAGCTCTGCGCTACACCACGCCCGTAACAAGAAAAAGGCCGCAAGAATGCGGCCTTTTCCTTACATCATTCGCTTGTGAATGCCGGCATATCCATAATCCCTGCAAACGAGCTATAAAGTCAGTTCAACCACATGCTCCAATTGGTCGTCCTCCAGCGTGATAAACGGGATTTCGCCCATAAGATTCATGCTGAGCTCGGTTTCTTTTCCGTCGATCCTCAACGTTGTGCAGCCGCCGGATTTGCGCGACGGATTGCGGACGATGATTCGGTACGCCGTATGTTTGTACGTATACGTAACGGTAAATTCCGGCCATTCCGCAGGGATGCAGGGCTGGATCAGAAGCTTTTCTCCCCTTCTCTTCAGTCCTATTATCCACTCGATTCCCGCTTGGTACATCCAGCCCGCGGCGCCGGTGTACCACGTCCAGCCCGCATGTCCGCGATGCGGCTGTTCCGTATAGACGTCGGCCGACATCGCGTAGGGCTCCCCGACGTAGGTGCGGGCGTCAAACGAGGACTTTGTGTGCGTGATCGGGTTGAACATATGGAACAGCTCGAAAGCCTTGTCCCCATCCCCGAGTATGCTCCACGCTACAATGCTCCAGATGACACCATGCGTATATTGACCTCCATTTTCCCGAATGCCCGGCGGATAAGCTTGGATATATCCCGGGCTAGGCTTGGTCTTGTCAAATGGAGGCGTCAAAATATGCGCGACGGCAAGATGTCTATCGACCAGCTCCCTGTCGAAGGAGTGCATCGCCTGAAGCGCGCGTTCCTTCGGCGCCATCCCGGATATAACCGACCAGGATTGGGCGATAGCGTCAATGCGGCATTCCGCATTGCGAACGGATCCGAGCCACTCTCCGGAGTCGGTGAACGCGCGGCGGTACCAATTTCCGTCCCAGGCTGCTTCCTGCATGTCTTTCGCAAGCTTGCTTCGCGCGCTCAGGTAACGTTCAGCGCGACTCGGCTCGCCATACCGCTCGCAGATTCCGGCAATGCCGCTCAGGACTTCGCCCAGGAACCAGCCCAGCCATACGCTCTCGCCGCGCCCAAGAGGACCGATATTGCTCATTCCGTCGTTCCAATCCCCAATTCCCATAAGCGGCAATCCGTGTTCGCCGAAGCGAAGCGCCCGATCAATCGCGCGGAAGCAGTGCTCGAGTATCGTCCCGTTCTCCTCCGACAGAACCGTCTCTTCGTAGCGTTCGTGCTCGTCTTCCTTCAGGAGCTCACTCTGCAGGAAAGGAGCCATTTCCGTTAAAATGCTCTCATCCTCCGTTTGCTCCACATACCGGACAACAGCATATGGCAGCCAAAGCAGATCATCCGAAAATCTCGTGCGGATACCCCGGTGCGTCTCTTCGTGCCACCAATGCTGTACATCCCCTTCGCGATACTGGTGCGAGGCATGGCGAATGATCTGCGCCCTTGTCATTTCCGGCCGGACATGCAGCATGGACAAAGAATCCTGAAGCTGATCCCGGAACCCGAAGGCGCCTCCCGCCTGATAGAACGCCGTACGAGCCCACATCCGGCAGGACAATGACTGATAGAGCAGCCAGTTGTTCAGCATGATATCCATTTCGGCCGAAGGCGTAGCAACTTGGATCGTGCCGTTTATGTCTTTCCAGAAGGCGCGCGCATCCTGATAAGCCTGTTCGCAGGCGTCCGCTTCGCTGTACTTTTGGGCCAGCTTAGTCGAGGAATCACGGGAATCGCCGCAGCCAAGCAGAATATAGACAACGCCCTCCTCGCCGGGTTCGAGCGATACGACGCCTTGAATTGCTCCGCAGGCATCATGTACAGGTCCCGTCTCTCCCGAAAGATGTGTTTTGCGCATTGCGGCCGGATCTTCCAAGTCACCGTCACGACCGATGAATGACAACCGGCTTCCCGTCCAGGATTGGCTGGCTTCTAATGTCCGCGGATGCATGGCAAGGAATGGCGTCGCCTTGCGGAACGTCTCCTGATAGGTGTTTCGTGCAAGCAGGACATGATGCTCCGGATCCCATTCCGTAACGATGTTCGAGGCGTTCTCTTCCCGATTCACACCGATAACCCACTCGGCGTAGTAGGTCACGGACAGTTTCCGTATGTCGCTCGTATCATTCGTCAAACGCAGCCGAATGATCTTAACGGGATCGTTCAGAGGGACAAACACCGTCATCTCATGCGACAGACCATGACTCTCGTGCTCGTAGCGCGAATAGCCTTGTCCGTGAGATACGGTATACACCGTCTTCGAGTCCAGCTTACGAGATGGCGTCAGGCCCCAATATTCGCCGCTCCCTTCATCCCGAATATAGACAGCTTCGCCAGGCGGATCCAGTGCGGGATCGTTGGACCAAGGCGTTAGCTTGCACTCTCGGCTGTTGCTCCACCAGGTTTGCCCGGTGTACAGCTCGGAAGCCAAGAAGCCGAAATTCTCGTTTGCAACCACGTTGATCCAAGGAGCGGGCAGATGCTGCCCGTTGCGAAGCACAATCCGGTACTCGCTTCCATCCGCCGAGAATCCACCGTATCCGTTGAAGAACAGACCCGTGCCCTCGTCCCGCGAAGGCTTGTCGGAATAAAGGTTCGTCGGCGCAATGGGCACCAGTTCGGGTAATTGCTCGCTCCCGGACTCGCGAGGCAGGAGCTGTGCTCTTAGACTTGCTCCTTCCGCATGCAGCAGCAGCCGCGCCGCGGCGAACAAGAGGAACTTGTCCTCATCCGACTGCTCGGATGCCGCGACGATATGAACGCCGGCGCCATTGTTAACGTTATGCACGTTCTGCTCGATCATCCGCAGCAGCGCTTCGCGAAGCTCCTGCTGATAACCGCCAGAGGACTCGTTCCAAATCACGAGATCAAAGCTAAGCCCTTTCCGGCGCAAATATTCGTAGCCGACAAGGAGTTTATTCATGAATGGCAGGCTTGACGTCTCTGAGACGCTTACCAACGCGATCGGCCTGTCGCCGGAGACGCCATGCGCCCATAAGCCCGGCTGCCCTTTCCTATTCGCGGAGATGCTTGTTTCCTGCTCTGGCCGAAGCGGCGATGCGAACAGGATCCGTCCGGCCAGCAGCTGGTAAGCGGACGCATCCTGCTCGCTGATGCGTAAATGCTGCAGATCGATTTGGCTTCGCGTCCATGCCATCTGGAAGGTTCGTTCCGCCTGCTCGGCGGACGACAGCTGCGAAATGATTTCAAGCGCCTGTTTTTTGCTCTCGGCTGCACCGGTCACGGCTGTCAGGCTGATCTGCTTGCCCGGCTCTACATGCACTCGCTTACGCATGATAAACGCCGGATCGGCAACGGCACCGAAGGTACCGCCTAGCCGGGCAGTCAGTCCGCGCGGATTGGCAAGCGTATGCCCTCTGCCGATAAACGCTGCGCGGTCAGTCTCGAATTCGGCTGCTCCTTGCTCCTCGTCAACCCGAAGCGTGTGAAAAGCCCAAAGGGGCGTCTCGTCATCATTACGCGGGCGTTTGCGGGCTAGCAGACATTGCGCCTCCGAAGCAAACTCCGTTTGAACGAAAAGCTTCGTAAAGGAGGGATGAGCCTTGTCCGCGTTGTGCGCCGCCATGGCTAGTTCCATGTACGTCGTTATTTCGATAATTAGGGCCTCCTGCGTCGTGTTGGTCAACGTCAGCCGGCGCACTTCCGCATTATGCTCGGTCGATACGGTCACCTCCAGCTTCGTCTGCAGCCCGTCATCCTCGCGGAGGAACGTCGTCCGCTCCTTACGAAACTGCACGCTCACCCGCTCCGCCTTCTTGCGGCATGGCAAGTAAGTTGGGGACCAACTGACATTCTTCTCCACGTCCCGAACATAGATGAAGCTGCCCCAAGGATCCATCACCGGATCTTCCCGCCAGCGCGTCAAATCCAGCCCGTTATACCGGATGAAGCCGCTGCCCGTTTCCGTCAGGACTGTCGTCAGCGAACCGTTCCCATGAACGTTCGCCTCAGGCAAAGGCGCCGGCACCTCCGCGAATTCGCGCAGCGGGTCGTTCTGCTGCAACTTGGTTACGCCGCCGCTACGCGACCTGCCCGGCAATTCCCGATTGAGGAGCGCCGTCTTCTGCGGAATCCGCTCGATCAGCAGCAGCTCGGCGGCCTGAACGCGTTTATCGGCATGAAAGTAGTTGATCATGCAAGACGGCACCAGCATGTTGGCAAGCGTAAGCAGGCTCATGCCTTGGTGATGCGCCATGAAACTGCGGATAATCTTGTGGCTCTCCCCCTGCGGCATACGGTGAGCGGTGAAGTCGATGGCCTCGTAATAGCCGTATTCTCCTCGCATGCCGAGCTGATCCAAGCGCTCCAAGTTTTGCAGTCCTTCGCGCAGCGCGAACGGAAGCGCCATGATCGTGGCATACGGCGCTATGACCGTGTCTTCCTCAAGCCCGCGCTTGAATCCTAGCCCCGGCACGCCAAATGCGCGATATTGGTAATTCAGCTGATAGTCGTACGCATAATAGCCTGATTCCGAAATGCCAAAGGGCACGCTTCGTCCCGTGGCGTACGCGATCTGACGCTGCACGACGCCGCGGTAGGTACTGTCCCATACCGTACCCGGATATGTTCGCATGATCAGCCAAGGCATCATGTATTCAAACATCGTGCCGGACCAAGAAATCAGCGTCGCGTGCCCGCCCTGCAGCTTGGCCGTGCGGCCAAGCGCCAGCCAGTGGGAGACCGAAATTTGACCGAGCGCAATGGCAACGAAGCTTGTTTGCCGTGCTTCCGATGCGAGCAAATCGTAGAGAATCGTTTCCTTTTGACCCGAATCGGCATGGTAGCCGAGCACGAACAGCCTAGCCTTGTCGTCGTAGAGCTGCCCGAAATCTGTCGAGACGATCAGTCGTTCCAAACGGTCGACAAGTTCATAACCATTGACGATCCAACCGGTCGTTGCATGCGACGGCTCATCTGGCTTGACAGGCGGGGTAGCTTGTCGCGCGCCGTAGATTTCCTCCGGATGAGTGCGGTCCAGTTCGACGGCAAACTCCGTGCCGACGGCCGCTAATTGAGCTTGCCCGCGCCGACGGGAACCTTTGCCCCACCCGTCCTTCTGAAGCCAGCGAATCAGCCCCTGCTTAACCGTCATCAGGCTGGCCACGAAATTGCCGGAATCCACCGTCGAGACATAGGCCGGACGAAGCAGCTCCAGCGTTGAGGTGTCGTACCAATTGTACAAATGGCCGTTCCACTTCTCCATCCGCTCGATCACGCCTACTGTACGCTCAAGCCGTTCCACGAGCATCGGCGTTGTGATGAAATCCAGCTCTCTCGCGGCCAAGGCTGCCGTTAGCAGGAACCCGATATTGGTAGGCGATGTTCTGTGCGCAACGCCGTTCGCAGGTTCGATCTGCACGTTGTCCGGCGGAAGAAAGTGATCCTCTTTCCCCGCAAAGTCCTCGTAGAACTGCCAAATCTCCTTCGCCAAGATGCGCATCCGCTCCGCGTCACCGGCTTCAAGCGGCGGCTCCGGCTTGAGAACGGGTTGATCAAGCCAGCGTACCGCAACCGGGGCAAGCACCCAGAAGAGACAAAGGGCCAGCCCAAACCACAGAAGAGCACTGATCGGCTGCAGGACAACCACGGCCGCGAACAGCAGGATCAGGAAGAAGCCCCCTCTGCCGCCAAGAATCATCATGCGGCGCTGCGCTTGAGCTTGGCTGCGTTCCGTCTGCGAGAAGCTGGTCCATTCCAGCATCCTGCGCTTGCTAATGGCCATGCGGTAAAGCGTCTTGACGATGGCGTCCAGCAACACGGCTGTCTGAAACGGAAGCGTCCAGAATCCGATGCCCGCCATTACCAGTGTCGACAACATGTGCTTTGGTTGCGTTCCCGCCGAATTCATAATGGCAAGCTGCCTGATCAAGGGCAGCAGCAGAGTAAGGAACAAGAATGCAAGCCAGCGCGCCGGGTAACCGGGCAATATGGTCACGGCCAGCGCGAACAGCACGAACATCGCAATAGGCAGTAAGCTCCGCCGCAGGTTGTCGATGATCTGCCACCTTGTGAGCAGAGACAGATCAATCGGCCGCAGATCTCCCCGCCGGTCGCACAGACTGGTACGGAGCCAGCACAGGAGCTGCCAATCCCCTCGAACCCATCGATGCATCCGTTTTTGGAAAGATAGAAAGGTGGACGGATGCTCTTCGATTAACTCAATGTCGGACACGAGCGCCGCCCGCAGAAATCCGCCTTCGAGCAAATCATGGCTAAGCACGGTATTGTCCGGAATGCGCTCGCCAAGCAATTGTGCGAAAACGTTGACGTCGAAAATCCCTTTCCCCGTAAAGATGCCGGTACCGAACGCGTCTTGGTACGGATCGGAGACCGCAAAAGCATAAGGATCGATGCCCGGATCGGACCAGAAATGAGCCAGCCGAGAGCGCATGGCCGATTCGTGGCTGGTGCCGATACGGGGCTGCAGGACGCCGTATCCTTCCACTACCCGAGAACCCGCCTTGTTTAAGCGAGGCCGGTTGTAGGGAAAATGCAGCGTGCCGATCAGCCGCTGCGCGCTTCCGATCGGAAGCTGGGTGTCGGCATCCAAAGTGATGATGTAGCGAATATCGGGCAGGACCTTACGGTCGCCATGCGTTACCGTATAGCTGGTTTCTCCGCTGCCGCGCAACAAATTCACGAACTCGACCAGCTTACCCCTTTTTCGTTCCCAGCCCATGAACACGCCTTCGCCGGAGTTCCACTGTCTGGATCGTTGGTAGTAATGAAAGGTTGTGCCACTGTCTCTGTACATGCGGTTCAAGCGGTCGATACGGGCTTTGACCGCGGCGATAAGCAATTCGTCCGACGGAAGGCTTTCTTCTCTCGCATCGGCGAAATCGCCGAGCAACGCGTAATGAATATTCGGGTCCCGATTGCCTAGATAGTGGATCTCGAGCCGATCGGCAAGCTCCTCCACTTCTTGGACCGTCGACCATATAGCCGGTATGACAACCATTGTCGCAGCTTCCGCCTCAATCCCGCTCGAATAGTCGAACCGCAGCAGCGGCTTGACCCGACAGATTCGCTCAATCCCAAAGTTTAGGCCAGTCATCACCCACTCGCTTATGGGGAACAGAAGAGCAAGAATGACCGCCGCAAGGCCTGCGGTCGATAGGGAATTCCAATCGATGACCCAAGCTGCCGCGGCGACCAGCAGCAGCATGAACAGCGCCAGCCAAGAGGAGAAATAGTTCGTGGGCGCGCTTCTGACTAAGCCCTTAAGCGGCATCGTCCGCGGCTGGCTGCACTTTTTCAACGCTTGAATCAAGCGGGTTACGCCTGCCGGCTCAAATACGTAATAGGCAGCAAATGCTTGACGGCCTAGCTCTTCTTGCGGCTGCTCTTCTCCCGTAGCTTTGTTCTCTATCCGTAACGGATTCGCGGAGCCGTGTTCATAAGCATCCTTCGCAAGCGCGAGCGATTGGGCAGCAACGAGACTCTCCGGTACTCGCAGGCGTCTGGCAATATCCGCGATCCGATTTAAGATCCCATTCCTGCTGGATGTATCCAGGCGGGGGTATAGTCCCGTCACATCCTCGCGCATGGTGCGGTCGAGCAGACTGATCTCCTCGAACAGCTCCTCCCAGTTCCTGCGTTCGTTGCTGCGCAGGCTCGTAATGAGGTTGCCTGCTTTTACCTGATAGACAACTTGGAGCTTGGCTTCGTACGTGACAATTCGGTCAAGATCATCCGAGCCGTTCTCGTATGTGCAAACGAGCCATTCGCGTACGGCATCCGAATCGCCCGACCATTCCCGCAGATGGCTAATAAGATGCGCGGCCCATGGACCGGACAACGGCTGGATCTGACCCGCTTGCTCAAGTAGCGTGCCAATCGTTTCGGCGTTTAGTCTGGCCGGTTCTATCTGCTTTAACAGCTGCTGCACCTGACTGCATACTTCCCGCCTTTCCCGGACCAATGCCATGGTTTCTGCGATCTTTCCAATAAGCGATACCTTGAGCATGACCGGAATCAACCGGGTCTCGGCCAGCGTTAGTGCGGATATTTCCTGATATGCGTTAAGGAAAGCCAGCAGCGTTCGCTCGTCAAGAATACCGTCCACTTGTTCCAAATATTCCAAACAAAGCGCGTGGATACGCAATCGTTCTTCTCCACGCAGTCGAGGCACATGGATAAGCGCTGACTCCGACAGATGCAGCTTCACGTTCAGTACTTGTTCCTCGATGAACTCCGCATTGTCTAACAGCCATTCCTCGGCTTGCTGACCGCAGCCGACTGGCGCGTCCTGCAGTAAACCGACGAGAGCTCGGATACTGGATGTGTCGGTTTCTATTTGTCTTTTTATATAACCTGACCGGCCGGCAGCGGACTTGATCTGTTGCTGGAGCGCTAGCTCGTGCGCGCGCTCTCTGAGTTGTTCAGTTGTGGTAGGCATGAATGGTTCCTCCGGAAGAAATAGGTTAGAATTTAGCAAACGTACTTTTCGTCCGGTTCTTTCAGAAAGCTTGGACCATCTAATCATTGCCATTTTAGAGGGCTTTTATATATGATTCCTTTCAACTTATTCCCGAACGACAAAAAACCAGATGCCTTTTAGAGCCGGCATCTGGTAGTTTTCAAGCCTGAAAATACTATTCTAAGACACTTTTACTCTCCGTATTGCTCCTCCACGATCTCAGCAAGCTTCGCCTGTTCCAGATAATGCCGCGGCGCTTGGAAGGTTACGGTGACGACGCCCGGATGGCGGGCGATCTCAATCGAGCCGGCAATCGTGGCACGGTTCATGATTTCAGGCACCGTTACGTTGAACAGCTTGGCAGCGCGGGATAGACCGTTATCGGTTGCCGCATTCAAATTCGGACCCGAGCCCACGACTGACAGCGGTAAGGAGGCTTCAACTTCCTTCATGCCCCACTGGGCAGCAAGCACAGCAGCCGAACGCTTCTCGGAGGTGGAAAGAGGCTTGGCCGTGTACGGCAGATCCTCTTCGTTCGGCAGCAGAATTGGCCCCTCGAGCTGAGCGTTCTTCAGCACCTTGACCTGAAGATGTACGATTGCGGAGACGTCTGCCGTATGGCCGGCAATTTCACCGTCACCCTGCATCGCATGAACGTCGCCTAAGTAAACGCCGCCGCCGGGTACCTTGACCGGGCATATCAATGTAGCGCCAGCGCGAACGCGGCTGTTATCCAGGTGACCATCCGTGCGGTGCTCGTCCAGCTCTTCCTGGGTTACCGCATACGCGTGTGGTGCCCCGATCAGAAATGAGCCGAAATCGCCGGCATTGTGCGAGTCCGGTATCGCTTTGGATGGCGTAGTACCCAATTGGCCGATAAATGGCCGCATACGCGAGACAACGCCGACTAGATCATGCGGCGCAAACGTGACGATCGGGTTCTGGATGGATCCTTCAGGTATTTGCATATAATGATGCCCGCCCCGGGCGATTTTCTCGGCGGCTTCCTTAGGGACCGTGACGCCAACCTGCCCTTGATCGTCGAAAGTCATCGTATAGGCATTCGTGAAGTGGAAAGGCGTAATATCGGCGCCGCAGAATGCGCATCGGACCGCTTCTTGTCCAATGCCTTCTATGACGCTGTCGGGATTCAAAGTGCCGCAGGAAGGACATTTTCCCGCTACGAATGGATCCCCAAGGAAGCGGCCTTCAATCGGCTTGTCGTTCCCCGAAGCTGTGGCGATCGAGGTGACTTGGATCGATTTAATTTTGATGACGATTGCGTCGCCCACTTCCGCGCCTTCCACGAATATCGGGGTCGTTACCTCATGACCGCCTTTAAGTCCGGGCGTAATCATCGGCCCCCAGCATCCTGGCGCCGTATTGGCAACGATGTATCCGCCGTCTCTCACGGGACCTAACATCGGTTTTGCCGGATCCAATACGCCATCTGTGTAGGTATTCACGAACAAAGTGTCTACGGCTTTCTTCATTGGCTTTATGTCTCCCCTATCTATTAAAAGATTGGTTTAGCCTATTGATGACGGAAGAAATGGTTGCGCTTTCATCTTTCCTCCGTGAGCTCATTTTAATCGGACCGGCGACGGGATACAAGACACATTTATTGGAGACCTGCGTTTACTGCAAATCTACTTATTACTATTCCTTTCACGAGTAAGCTATTCCCGAGCATCTGACGTTTACGCCGCAATGATGCGAAAATTTCTGCATAAATGCTGAGGAAAAACAGAACAATATAACCTGTAATTATTACCTGCTATTTTGATTTGGGTACAAAAAGTTGAAGTTAAAGGAAGTATTTCGCATGAATGCAATCCCTAAACAGGGGGAGGAATTTAGGGAATCCTCTGATTTTCGTTTAACTGTAAAATAAGAGAATTTAAGGAAATTATACAGATGAATATCTCCGCATTCTAAAAAAACAATTCGAACACAACAAAATTGGAATGAAGAAGACTGGATGCGCAAATATCCCCTAATGAAGGTCGGTATGAACGTTCAGGTCAATCTCACGGAAACCGGAACTACACGGTAGATTAGCATCTGGGCAACTAATTGAAAGTTTCGAAAATAAAAAGGGAGTTGCCATGAGGCAGCTCCCGAATATAATTTTGTCATTTACGTTTATATTTATAAATTTTTACAAATCATGCAGCTCTTGTTTGTTAGATTAAATAATCGATATTAATCAGAAATACAGCCACGCCGATAAGGAATAATAAGATAGGCATCGTCATCTGCTTCATACTGTCATTAATTCTCAGATGCGTGAAGATGGCCCCAAGCATCGTAACAATAATAATTAAACTGCCCCAGGCGGCTAATGTTTCATTCCAAATGCCCGCAATAACCAATATCGCGGAAATGACTTCTATAATTCCTGTCAGAATTCTAAACCAGCCGGGATATCCATAATGCTGGAAACCTTCAACCATTTGTTGTGACCGAAATTTCATAAACCCGAACATAAGGAAGCCTAAACCTAAAATAGCCTGAAGAATAATGGACGAAATTTGCATGACTTTCTCTCCCTTGTTTCTCTCCGTAAATATATTAATTACTCTTGTTCTTACTTATTGCCGTCCCATTTGGCGACCTCTTCGCGAACTCGCGGAGCTACTTCCTTGCCTAACAGCTCTATCGCCTTCAATACATCCTCATGCGGCATCGTACCAACGGGCAAATGCAGGAAGAATCGCGTAAATCCTAAGTGCTTGCTCATGAAAATAATTTTATTGGCTACCGTTTCGGAGTCTCCGACATACAATGCGCCCTCCAAGGTGCGGCTGTCATCGAATTGTGAACGGGTATATTGGCCCCAACCGCGCTCTCTCGCAAAATAATTAAACGAGGCTTGGGTAGACGGAAAATACTTCTCGACCGCAAGCGAATTGCTTTCGCCAACATAGCCAAGTGAATGCACGGCTATTTTTAATTTTGATACATCATGTCCCGCAAGTGCCGCAGCCTTTTTATAAAGTGGTACGAGCGGTGCGAATCGCAATGGGCTCCCGCCAATAATCGCCAGGACAAGCGGCAATCCAAGTTCACCGGCCCGGATAACCGACTCCGGACTTCCTCCGCTGCCAATCCATACGGGCAAACGGCTTTGCACAGGACGAGGGTATACGCCGAGGTTCGTAAAGGCTGGTCGGAACCCTCCTTTCCAAGTCACTTTCTCTGATTCCCTCAACTTTAACAAGAGCTCTAATTTCTCTTCATAAAGCTGGTCATAATCTTTTAAATCATAACCAAACAGCGGGAACGCATCAACCATAGAGCCTCGACCCGCGATAATCTCAGCTCGTCCGTTCGATAAACCATCAAGCGTGGCAAATTGCTGGAATAAGCGGACAGGATCTGCAGCAGAAAGTACGGTTACCGAGCTCGTCAAACGGATCCTTTTAGTCATTGGCGCCGCTGCCGCTAAAATGACGGCGGTAGCAGAATCCCCAAATTCCTTGCGATGATGCTCTCCGACCCCAAATATATCTAGCCCTACCTGATCCGCAAGAACAATTTCCTCTACAACCTGACGCAATCGCTCAGCATGACTGATCACTTCTCCCGTGTGAGCATCCGGAGTCGTTTCGACAAAAGTATCAACACCTATTTCCATGATTAAGTCCTCCTTGTTAGTAACATTATCTAGTAGAAATTATTTTCTTTTAGGATCGGATTCCTCAGTAGTTGCAGGACCTTCACGATTTTTAATTCCATAACCAATTTTCTTCAACACGCGTATAAGCTCGAGCTTCTCTTCTCCCGTAGCAAAGGATAAATTGTCAGAGATCAATCGAGCATGGTTGGGGAAGATGTTATCAAAATAGCTCCTCCCCTCACTCGTTAACGTAACATTAGTTTTTCGACGGTCACCTGGGATAGGAAGCCGTTCCACGAGCCCCTTCTTCTCAAGCTTATCTACAACGTAGGTGATACTTCCGCTTGGTATTGAGAAAGTGTCGCTAATTTTCTGAATAGGCTGTGGCCCTTTATGATAGAGAAGCTCCAAAATTTGAAAGGTTTCTATACTGAGGCCGTAGGTGTCAATGTCCTGCTCCAAGCTCGTATATAATTCTTTCACCATGTTTCTTAGTACTCGTATCAGCTTTAAATCAAGCTCCATTCCATCGGCATCACGATCTGTCAACAACCCTCAACCTCCTATCTACTTTATCTATTTAAAAATAATATCCTAGTACTAGTTATTCTAATTATAGGATATTAATATGTCAACCTATAAAATGAGCCGGCGAAAAATTTCGCCGGCTCTCTTCTACATTTTAACCTCTATCTATTAAATAACGGTTGCTGATATCCATGAGCTGTTTCTGTCATTCTGGAATCATTCAACTGCTGAATCTTAGGCATCTAACTAAAATGAGCTCATTATTCTTGTTCGTCATCTGAATCTGTTCTTCTTGCCGGTAGCCTAAGGCCATCATAACAGCACTTTGAAAGTTTCCGTTCTCCAGCAGGTCTTCATCTGCCAGCTTGCGATCAACTTCCACATAATCAAATCCCTCAATTGGGCATGAATCAATGCCGATTAACGCTGCAGCTGTCATCATATTGCCTAATGCAATATAGGCTTGCAATGAAATTCAACGCTTATTTCCAGACATTACACATGCTACATTGACCAAACAGCTGCGAATACTGGAGGATTACGGCATTGTAGAGCGAACCGTCTATTCCCAAATACCGCCAAAGGTTGAATATGCATTGAGCGATATCGGCTTGCAGCTCAAACCCATTCTAGACTCCGTCATGTTGTGGGGAGAGGAATACAAAAAGCACCAAAACCAATCGGCGTCAGCCTCCTCAGCAAAATAACCAAATCAAGAATGCCTTGGGAAACTTCAAACAGGCAACCATTTTGGCGGTTGCCTGTTTGAAATAATAACTACTATTATTTTTTAGATGCTAACCAAACAGCTAGCGCATCTAATTGTTCCTCACTTAATCGTTTTTCAAAGGAAGGCATCCCGCCTTCACCTTTACTAAGGATACGTAATAGTCGTCAATAGCCATTAGCACAATGGCTCGAGTCCTCTTCATAATCATTCATATCCCCTTTTATTTATACCCCTGTTCATACGCATACCTTGCTAATTGAACGCGGTTATCCATATGCAGCTTTTGTAATATATTTTTCAAGTGATTCTTAACGGTATGTTCGGAAATGCTCAAATTATCTGCGATCTCACGATTGGAAGCTCCACGGGCAACCCAGCGTAATATTTCTTGTTCTCTTGGCGTTAATGGATCGCTGAATACTCTGGGAGTATCCTTGTGGGCGAATTCTTGCAGAATACGCAGCGCTAGTTCTTTGGATAACGGTGCTTCGTCAAAAATGACTGCTATTAAATACTCATGCCAAGCTCCGGGATATAAATTTTTGAGCAAATAGCCCTGCGCCCCTTTTTTTAAGGCTTCGAATAAATGCGTGATATCATCTGATACCGTAACCATAACAATCTTAACGTAGGGAAAACGAGACTTAATGGCCTTCGTAGCATCTAACCCATCCATACCTTTCATGTTAATATCCATTAGAATTAAATCCGGCATCCATATGTCTGTGAGTTGAATAGCTTCCACGCCGTTCTCCGCCTCCCCAACTAACTCAAAGATGGGATTTGAACTTAAAATGACCTTCATTCCCTCACGTGCATGACTGTGATCATCTACTATTAATACACGTATTGGCTGCGTCATTGTTCTTGATGAACCTCCACTCTTCTAATCAATCAACTCTACTCATTACAACTTATATAACTATCATTGTGCCCGACTTTGAAGAGCTTCACATGACTCGATAGAGCTAAAGCAGGTCCGATAATTTGAACATAATTTGAATCTTATGAATTGTTCAGTTCCAGTTTACGGTGAGTGCTTCTATTGTTCAA
The DNA here is from genome assembly GCF_023715145.1 of Paenibacillus glycanilyticus. Classification (GTDB taxonomy): domain Bacteria; phylum Bacillota; class Bacilli; order Paenibacillales; family Paenibacillaceae; genus Pristimantibacillus; species Pristimantibacillus glycanilyticus_A. The sequence continues at coordinate 83,979 of NZ_JAMBNP010000008.1, forward strand.
AGGTCTGTAACATCCCTCCATTTATATAGCCCTATTGAGTTATTCTTGTTTTTTGATTTGTTTCGCATAATGATTATGCAGGTACGCAAGGACAAGGAAGTGATTAACTATTTGTTAAAATCCGAAACATAAATTCTCATTGTTGCTCGTGATAACTACGCATCCAAGCAATCATAAGACGCTACAAGGCTAGGAGAACTAACGATTTAATGACCAGAGACAGGAAATTAATTAAGCTTTCTCATCTGATTATTGAACCATCCGCGCATAGAATTCTTGCGGACCGTAAACCTGTTCATTTCTCGCTGAAGGAATATGAATTGCTCTCATACATGGCTAGTAATCCCAATGTTGTATTAATGAAGGAGCAGTTATTTCATGTGGTGTGGAAGGAGGAGCAGTTTCACGCAACATGATTCAAACCATATGGGGTATCGGATATATTCTGCGTGACCCCGTATAATACCAACTAGCGATAGGGGCAATCGAAATGCTGTATTGGTTTATTTTAGGAGGACTATTTCTATGCGGTGGCGCTTACGTCATGTTAAATGGCGCTAAGCTTGTACGAGAGGATAATGAAATGCAAGACAAATTAGTCGAAGCAAATAGACGGATGCAACAAGAGTAGAATTTTATTGACCGTCAAACATTCAATAGATGAGATAAAATGAATAGGACGCTTCTGGTATTAGACCAGAAGCGTCCTACTTAACAATCGTTACCGTTCATTTTATAGCGTTACGAAGTCGGTAAACACCGTGCTTACTTATAAAAATAATTGTACAAGCGATGCATCAACACGGCCGTTTCCGCCCGCGTCGTCCAAGCATTTGGATTAATGCTCTGATTCGCGCCGGTTACCAAACCCGCATGAATCAGTCCGGCAACGCTGTCCTTGGCATAACCGGCGATGCTGCCGGCATCCGTGAAGCCGCTTAAAGGTTCCGCAGGCGCAGGTACGGCTTTCTTCACATATGAGAGCGCTTTGGCGATCAGTACCATCATATCCTGCCTCGAAATGGCATCGTTTGGACGGAACAGATTGTCGCCAGTGCCGGTGGCGATGCCCATGCCGCGCAAAACAGCTACCGCTTCGGCATAATAGGCGTTATCCGACACATCCGAAAACGCCTCGCCCTTCGCCCCCTGCAGGCCCATCGTTCTGACGAGCAGCAACGCAAAATCCGCACGGCTCACGGAAGCCCCCGGCCGATATTCGGTCGCGGAAACGCCGCTTACGATCCCTTTGGAAGCCATCACCTCAATGGCCGAATTGGCCCAAGCGAATTTGCCCAGGTCATCGAACGTCTTTTGCACAAATACGACGGCAAATTTGCCGAAATGCGTGGCCTGGAGCAACACAGACCCTGTCGCCGCATCGTATCGGCCGCTTGGTACCGCGATCGCGTTTCCTTGCCCGTCAATAGACCAGACCGTAATATGCTCGGGATTTGCCTTTTCCTCCGCTGTCGGACTATAAGGGATGCTGATCGTTGCCGGCGCGTTCGGATTGCTCCATGAAATCTCCTGTCCGCCGCTGCGAACGCTCAAATCGATAACGGGACGATCGCCGATTTTGGCGCGCAGTTTTTCGTCCAACCCTCCGATGTTGGCTTCCTGGATGAGAAATTCGATATCGCCCGAAGACAGCTTGCCGCCCAAGAACATGTTGCTTGGCACCGTTACCGTGCTGAGCGGCGTGGAAATTTCGATTTGCACGACCTCGGCGGAAGCACTAAATGCCACAGCAGGCAGTTCCAACGCGTGAGAGGTGCTGTCTGGCACCGCGGTTAATGCCAATTGAATCTTTTTGAGTCCCCCGCCCGCTGCCGTCGCCTTGGCGACAGCCTTCAACCAGGTCGATTCGTCGATTTTCCATGCGACCCGGCCCGTTGAGCCGTCGACTTTTGGCGTCGGCTTGATCACGATTTTGCCGCCTTCTTCGGTAATGACGGCAGGCGTATCACCTCCGGAGCCTCCATTGCTTCCCGGATTGGTGCCCGGGCCCGGATCGTTCGGCGCAGCAACCACCTTCAAGCTCGCAATCGCGTTCGCGTCGTGATCGGCGACGTTCATTGCGCTGTCCACGGTTTTTACTTTTTTCAGCTCGACCGTTCCGCTTCCCAATGCCGTTGCCTCAAATACCATTTCAGCCAGCACGACCGTTCCGGACTCTCCGGATATCGGTCCGACTTTCGTAAACGCCAATACAATTTGGCTGCCTTTTACGGCAGGCGCAACGGCATAGTCGAATCGGTCGCTGGATGCGCTTTTGAATCGCAAATGATCGGTGTCGAACGTTGCTTGAAGCTCCGTCGCGTACACATCGGACAGCTCCTGGCCGATCACTTGAACTCTCACTTCACGGCCGGTGACCGGCTCATTGTTCGAAACGGAAAGCGTGTACGACGGAGCGGCGTAAGCGACATCAGCCGCAAAGGAAAACCCGCCTAATAGAATCGAGCTGGTTAGCAGTAGACTTAAGCAGACGAATTGGATCTTTCTCAGCGCAGATCTCCTTTTTGTATGTATCATTCGCCAACATCCTTTCCAAATGGATAGGGGAGGAAGGCGCATAAGCGCCTCCTCCCGAACTAATTTGCCTATCGTTAAATGATGGACCAGATTCGTTTACTGCGGATTTCCCATGATGCGGTAAGCGACCGCCGCCAGATCCTGCACCCCGATCGGACGCGGCGTTGTAATGCCGAGCGCCTTGTACAGCGGCCAGTTGACGTCCGCGTTGCTCTGCCCGTAATATCTTCCGATGACCGCCAAATCTCCGATGGTCAACGCGCTTGCTCCGGACAGCGTTTTTAACGATCCGTCGAATTCGGATATTGCAGCCGTTAACTGCGTTACCGCTTCTTCAATTCCTGCCTGGGACAGGGTTGGATCGGCTAGTGAGGCGTTGGCTGCAGCAAGCTTCGTTTGCAGCAATGCTTTCGATCCGGACGCATATTGTCCAAGGAACGAACCTTCTATCGCAGCGGTCAAACGGCTGTCGGCCGTGGCAATGGCCGCTCTCAGAGCCGTCTTGTCGGTAACCTCGATCGTGACATTATGGCTGGTCGAGCTTACCGGCGTTTCTGTGACGCCGTCCGAGATGATTACGTTTTCGACCGTGATGGCGTTAAGCTCAACAGTCGCATCGGCGGTTTTGGCCTTGAAGCTCAGCTCGAGCAGTTTATCGGTATTGGAAATGGCCTGGCCCGCGCCTGCCGCAAGGAATCGGATGTTGGCTTCGCCGCCCGAAGTGCCTGCCTGGTCAAGCACGATCGAGAACCCGTCTACCAGAGAGATCCCCGACACGTATTCCACCTTCGCAGGGTCGTAACGAACGGTCAGATCGATTGCATAAACGTCCGACGTCAAGTTGTTCAAGCCAAAGTTTAATTTGAATGCTTCCCCGGATACAACGGAAGCCGGTCCGCTCAGCAGCGCGCCTTCTTGACCGCTGATTGTAATCAGCGCGCTGCCGCTCAAGCTGGAGCCGACGGCTTTCGCCGTTACTTTCACGACGCCGTTCTTTTTGGCCGACAGCAATCCCGTCTCGCTGATGATCGCCGCAGTGGTCTCCGAACCGTCCTCTGCGGTTACCGACCAAACGACGGGCACTCTTGCGAGCATTTGCAGCGTGCCGTCTTTCGTCGCAATGGAGGTCGCGCCGGCTTCGCCGGAAATCTCCAGCTCCTCGGCCAGTTGAAGCGCTTTGAAGGCGCTGCGCAGCGCGTAATAGGAATTGTCCGCTGCTTCCTGCCCGATTCCGCTATTCGCAACGGCAGCTTGAGCCTCGCTTAAAGCGCTTGCAAAAGTGTTCCATGAATCGAGTGTATAAATCGTATCGTCCAGGTTGTTGACAGTCCCTATGAAGGAGGTCAGCAGCGTTTTGTCGACCGCTACCGGGGTAATAGGGTTCGCGGAACCGCCGCGACCGGCTTTGACTTCGTTAAAGTAAGCTTCTACTTTCGAAATTTCGTCAGCTGTCAGCACCCTGTCGTAGATCAGAATCTGTGCGACTCTGCCCATGAAGCGGTAAGGAGTTGCGGCCGCCATCGAGTAGCCTACGCCAAGATCAGATTTGTTCCCTGTAAGCGCCTTGGCATTGGTCCCAGGGGTACCGATGACGTTGTTATCTACGTAAACGGCTCTGTTGGTTCCGTCTAGCTGAGCACGAACGCTGACCAGGCCGTCCGTTGCCGTTGTCGCAATTTGCTGCCCGCCGCCCGATACGCTTCCATCCGCGTTACCAAAACGGATGTTAACTCGGTTTGTTCCCACGCCGAGATTAATGCCGCTCCAGCCGTCGTTGGCAGCCCATGTTTGGTAAGCCTCGTTTAATCCGAAATAGACAAGGCCATTTTGGTCGCTGGAGTTGTTGGCAGTGGTTGTTGGTCTAACAAGCGTGTATATCGTCATCTGCGTGCTGCCGTTATAATCTTTAAAGCCCGCAGCTTTCAGCGGTCTTGAGTTCGCGGCGAATTCCACATAGTCGTATACATCCTTCTTTAAAGCAGGGTTGCCGGTTGGTGTTCCAAGATTATCGCCGCCGCTGCCGGGAACGTTCGCCGGGACAAGCTTTGCCGGGACGCTTCCCATATTGGTCCATCCGGTTACGTTGCCGCTGCTATCTTTTTCCACGCCTTCATCGGCTTTTAGCCATAAATCAAGACCGTTTCTAGGAATATCGGCAGGCGTCTTGTCGCTCACCACAACGCGAGCGTGCGACTGACTCAATACTTCGCCGTCTGCCGCCAGTACGTAAATAATGTACGGACCAGGCAGCATTGGCGCTGTCATACCGAGCATGTCGCCGGAAGCTACGGTTTCATCGTCACCTCCGTCGAAATGTCCGCCGCTCGACGAGGATATCCATATCTTTTTAGTCGAGTCATCCAAATCGAGAGCAAATCTCACTTGCCCGCCAGGAGCTACCGATACATCCGCCGGGAGCAGCCTGTTGGCCACCGATACGGTCGTGGTAAAGTTGACGATGATGGAATTCGGCTCCGTCGGCGTGCTGGCGATCAAGGTCCAGCTTCCTTCGGTGGCGATTTTGTACCCGCTCATAACGGGATTGCCGCTCAGCGTATAGGTGTAGTCTTTGCTCAAAGTCAGTTCAAGAGGCCTTACCGCTGAAACTTCGTAATTTTCCCCATCCGTCACATTGATCGCCGACGCGTTCTGATCGACGTATACCGTATACTTGGAAGTGGCCGTATTTCTGCCGTCTCCGTATTGGATATAGAGTTTGTATTCACCCGCGGCAGACGGAGCTTTGATTGACTTTTCGTTGCCGGCAGCTTTAGTCATCTTATTGCCTTCGTTGAAGACCGTTGTGTTCGCAGGCGCGAGCCAGACCGTGTCCTCGGCATTTAGCAGACCTCTGCGGTTCAGCTTTTCGCCTTTACCCATGATGACGTTGGAAGCCAGCTCAAACTCGGTATCGGAAATGAGGCTTCTTGGGATCATATGGGCGTATTCGTTCGTAAGGCCCGAATTCAGAACGATTTCGTTGCCCTTAACCGGCCAAATGCGGGCTTCGCTTTTGTAATTGTCGTTAATAATCCTAGGAGCGCCATTCTGGTTGTTATTCCCGTCCACGTAGCCTTGGGCGGCAATCATATCACTCTTGCGCTTCCAGTTGTTAAATTCAAAAAGACGGCTTTGTCCTGCGGCATGGGAGAGCTTAGACTGCACGACGTTGCCAAGCATTTTGATGAACGTGCTGCCTTCGTCGGGATGGAATCCGTTTGTCCAGTTGTTGGAGGTTGTAGGTTTATCCGTTGGATTCGGGTTAAGGAAGTTGTAGTTCATCTCGGTGAAATTCGTCCAGTTGTCGGGATTCCAGTTGCTATTCTTGTCGGTGACGGGGTCGTTAGTCAAATTGTTGACGGTGTCCCACGTTCCTCCGCCCGGCAAATTGCCCGGATCGCCTTGGCGTCCCAGCGAGTAAATGGCTCCGGAGTCGTTTACTACCGTGCAAATTTCCTCTATCCGGTTATAGTTTATTTTGTTATTTCTCGAGGTTGTTGAAATGACTGGAGACCTTGCGATGCTCGTTTCGTGCGTACCATGGTAAGGGCCGCCGGTCTTGTTCGTACCTTGGGCCGTAAAGCCGAACCCGTCATACTCGTCCCAGCCCCAGCCGATGCTCATGGCGCCGTAAGTGGTGTCATAAATGTAGTTGTGCAGGACCTGCATGTTCGTTGTGTAGAAAGAGGCTAGCGCGTTGGCGCCAGGGAATCCGTAGCACGTTCTGTACAAAAAGTTATTGGTGATGTAAATATTCTCCGGTACGGCTTCCGTACCCGCCGCAAACTTTTCCTTATTAACGCCGGCCCAGTTCCTTATCGGCGTGCCAGAGACCGAAACGCTGGATTCCTGCTTAATCGGCTCATCGTTCTCATAGATATGCTGGGGATGTCCGATTACGATGCCGGAAGCGAGCGTATCCACGATATAGTTGCCCGTAACTTCGATATCCTTGACATCGTTTTCCACGTGAATGCCGTTAAAGCCGGCAAGCCCGATCTCGCCGTTCAGTACCTTAATGTTCCTCGCCGCGTTGATCATAACGACCGCAGGCGGTATGTCGTATCCTCGGTAGAATGTCTCATGCCAGTTGATGCTGCTCGGGAAGTAAACTTTGTTCACGATTGAGCCTTGTACGGATGCGTAGCCGCGGGAGCTGGTCGTTACCGGACCGGTTCCGTCGCTAAGGGTATAGGTGCCCGTCAATTCAAACAGTTTGTAGTCCGTATGGGCAAAAGTCAGCCCGTTAAAGGTTACGTTCTCGACGCGTCCGTCATCCGAGCCCTCAATAGGATTCAACCGGTCTCCTACCGGAATTCCTCTTATGTCGAGAACCGTCTCAAGCTTTGGAATGACGACGTCGGCGGTATTGATGTCCTCGCCAACAAGCGGGATGTAATAGAGCGTGCTTTCCGCCTGGTCGAAATAGAAATCTCCGCGTTTGTTGAAGAACTCGAAAGCATTGCGGATAACTTGATTGTTGCCTGGATTGTATTGCGTGTTATTACTCAAAGACTGCGATATCGCCCCATACGGCATCTGGAACCGGAGCATGATGCCGCCTGGTTTGTTGCTCGCTGCCGGCGCCTGTTCGATCGACGCGAAGGTGACGAAGGGTCTCGCCCATCTGGCGGTGGAGCCGCCCATGCTTTCGGCTTCGATGTTTTGGGGGTTTTTCGTTTCCGTCGTCAGACCTACGCTGGCATCAAATACGATACCCGCCCGGATATTGCTGCCGTTCTGCCACGCCCAAGGGTTATCTGCCGAAGTAAAGCTGACCGTGGGGGTTCCGGTAACGGTTCTGTTAGCCGAAACGATTTGCGGGCTAAGCGTCATGTTGGCGCGCTTATCGTTTACATAGATCGCTCGCAGCTTTTCGTTCCGGTTAAGAGTCGTTTTATACGCCTTTAAGCCACCCGTCTGGGTAAGGCCAACCGCTTCTGTCCATACGCCTTTTTCCAGCATTTCGCCACCGCTGATTACCGGCTTCGCACCCGGTGCCGCTTCATAACGAACCGTGCTGCTTGCGCTTCCGGAATCCTCCTTGCTAAAAGTCAAGGTTTCATCAAGCGAATAAAATCCATCCGCAATTTGAACGACGATATCGCCGCCGGTCTTAGGCAGCGTCCTTACGACTTCTTTTGCCTTGGCAACCGTTTTGTACGGCTTTTCTTTTGTTCCGTCACCCGTGTTATCATTGCCGCTAGCGGCCACATAGATCGTCGTACTTGGCGTACTGTCAGCCGAGACTACCGAATTTGAAAGTGGCAGCATGGAAAATACCATTACGAAAGTCATAAGCCAAATGAATGCTCTTTTTCTCACTTCCATAAACCTCCTTGGATGTAAGTAAAATAAACTACACATAACTGCATAAGCCTGAGCGGTAGAGTACATGCTTCCACTTTTTATTTATCAATAAATAAATGCATTTCGTTTATTGAACCATGACCCCTCCTCTTTCTTCGTGTTTACTTCAAAATAGCCCCCGCAGTCAAAGCATTTTCGATCTTCTCGTTGCCTACCAAATATACGATGATCATAGGCAGGCTCGACAGCAGCATGCTCGCGCCGATCAACCCCCAATCCGTCACTCCCACGTTGACAAAGAAACCTAGCAATCCCACGGTAAGCGGTCGGAACTGGTCCTTGGATGCAATAATAAAAGCTAGCGGGAATTCGTTCCATATCCGAATGAAGATAAGGACGCATTGCGTCACCAGCGCCGGCATCACGATTGGGAATATGATTCTTATATACGTTTGATAGACATTCGCTCCGTCTATGCATGCCGCTTCCTCGAGCTCCTTGGGCAACGAACGGAGAAAGGCATACAGCATCAGCACGCAGGAAGCGATGGCAAAGCCGGAATACGGCAAGATAAGACCTAAATAGCTATTCTTGATATGCAGAGCTTTAACCAGCTGGAATAACGGAATAACGACGACCTCGATCGGGACGATTAAACCCATCGATACATAGAACAGCATCGCGGAATTGAATTTCCACTCCATGCGGCTGAGACAATAAGCAAGCATGCTTCCCGCTGCCAACGTTAAGACAATGGTGCCTGCCGTATAGATCAAGCTGTTCTCGAAATACGTATAAAAATGATATTTGGACAACGCTTCGCTGAAGTTCAGCCAATCCAAGGAAGACGGTATGCCAAAAGGATTCTCGTAAGCTTCGCTTTTGGACTTTACCGACATCGTTACCATCCAGTACAAGGGAAACAAAAACGTGCACCCGACGGCTACCCAAAACACCCGACTTAATACTTTCAGAAGACTCCCCCCTCGCTTAAAACTCTAGTTTTTCCCTGGCTACGTACCTTTGGATGACAAAGGAGATCAATAGGCATTCCAGAATAAAGATAACGGCGATTGCGGTGCCTTTGCCGAACTCGGAAGTATCGAATGCCGTATAATACATCTGGTAGATGACCGTCCTCGATGTGTCGCCCGGGCCTCCCGCCGTCATGACTCGCACATGCGAATAGAAAGCCATCGAGCCTAACGTAGACAGAATAAGTACGTATTTGATGACATTCTGCAGCAAGGGGATCGTAATTCGCAAGCTAACCTGCACAAAGTTGGCGCCGTCGATCAAGGCCGCTTCATAGTAGCTTTTGGGAATGGTCTTGATTCCCGTATAAAACAGCATCGCGTTGAGACCAATATATTGCCACAGAAATGTCAGCCCGATGCTGGGCATGACCGTTTTCTTTTCCGTCAACCACGAATGCGTCCAGGAGCTCAGACCAAGCGAATCGAGTATGCTGTTAAACAATCCCCAATTCGGTTCGTAGAATGCCAGCCAGATCTGGGCAACCACCGTGACCGACAAGATCGCGGGGAACATCGCCGCCGTCTTGAAGAATCGACGAAACCTTGGGGTTTGGGCATCCATAAAAAGCGATAGCATCATGGATAGAGGCAGCCCAAGCAATAAGGAGATGGCTACAATAAGATACGTATTTTTATGTGCGGTCCAAAACGACGGCGAAGCCATCACGTCCATGTAATTATCCAATCCGACAAAACCCAAATTTTGAAACCCGTCATGCTTATGCAAGCTCATCCAGATCTCCGGCAGCAAGGGGTATACGCAGAATACGGTAAATAGCAGCAAGGCCGGGGCAGCAAACACAAATATGGAAATTTTGGTGCTAAAGTACTTGTTCATCGCTCTCTCCACCGTTTATTTTGTGTCTAAATCCCCCCGGGTTCAGCCGAAGGGGATTTAGCGTTATCGCCTCTTTTTTTACTCTTTAAACCACGTATTCTCGGCCCAAATCTTGTTCATCGCGGCATTGAAATCTTCGGCAGCGTATTCGCCCGTCAATAGGTTCGCTCCTTGCGTAGACACTTCGGCAGAGGTTCTCGCATCTATCGAATTAAGAGCAAAGGACGCGATTTTATTAGGAATCGGATTATACCAATCCACGAACTTCTGCATGAGCGGGCTTCTGTTATTTGCTTGATTGCCGGTCTGCAAGGATATTGGCGCTCCCGTAGTTTCAAAGTATAGCGCATCCGCCATGGCCAGGAATTCGGCAAGCTTGACGGCTTCTTCCGGGTGCTCGGTTTTGCCGTTTACCGCATAGCCGTTAACCGGTGAACCCCAGAACTGTACGGTCTGCGCAGGATCATACTTGTCGCTCGCGCTTGGGAACGGGAAGAAATCAACCGTTTCGTCTTTTGCCAGATTCGGCAGCTCCCATGTAAACATCATTAGCATTGCCGCCTTTTTGGACGTAAACATCTCCATCGCCGGACCGTAATCCAAGTTGGCAATGCCGTCTGGAAACACGCCTTCCTTGACCATCGTCTCTATGCGGGCCGCTCCTTCCTTGACGGATGGATTGGCAAAGTCCGTTTTGTTGCTGACGAGGTCCGCCATCGCCTGCGGGTCCCCGATTTGAATCATTTGCTGCAGCATGAAGAGCTTCGGCCCCCATCCGTCCTTGCCTGGAGTCACGGCCGGAACCATGCCCTTGCTCTTAAGCGTCTTCGAGATTTGAATCAGCTCATCAAAGGTGGTAGGCACTTTAACTCCCGCTTCCTCAAACATGTCTTTATGGTAGAAGATAACGGGGGTGAAATACGTGTCGGCTCCGGAGGATAAGCTGTAAATTCCGTTATCGACATGCTTTAGCGCATCCGGCACCGCATATTTGTCTATAAAGCCGTCTTTGGAAATATAAGGCGTCAGATCCAGAATGCTGCCCGTGTTCTTCAGCGGGGTAAAGTAGCCCGCATCGCTCCAGAATACGTCGGGCATATCCCCGGATGAATTCAAAGTCTTCAATTTGTTTGCCATATCCTCGCCGCCGCCGCCTGGTTCAAACTCCACTTCAAGATTGGGAAGCGCTGCGGCAATGTTAGGCTTGATGAATTTTTCCATGATGTTATTGCGGTTCTCGTCCGTCGTAATCGTTATGACTCTCATTTTGATTTTTTTGCCGTCCGGCGCCGCAGTCTCCTTATTATCTTCCGTGCTTGCTGCCGAGGGCGACGGATTGTTGGACGGCTTGCTGGCATTTGTGTTGTTCCCGCTGCCGCATGCCGATGAAACCAGTAGTGTACTTGCCATAAGGATCATGGCCGCTGCCTTTGTCTTCGTTACCATTGTTTTACCTCCCCTATTTGTCGAAACGGATATCGGTTAATTCTTGCCGTTGTAAGCGGTACCAACCTTAACCTTGAGCTAATTTTACGAATCTTTCTACATTTCGTACAGAGAGTATTCTCGGGCCGGCAGTAAAATTATCGGCAAAAAAATAGACGATAGAGGTAAAGTTTTCACTTTCCTCGAACGCCTGCACGGAAGTATAGACTATCGGATTTGATTCACGTATTTGCTAGGCGTGATTCCCATCTGCTTTTTGAAGCATTTGCTGAAATAGTTGGCGTCCGCGTATCCCACCTTGTTCGCTACGCTTTGGATAACCTTCTCTCCTTGATCAAACAGCTCTTTTGCTTTCATGATCCGTACTTCCGTCAGGTAGTCGTTGATCGTAGAGGTCGTTTCCTTTTTGAACACGAAGCAAAGATGATTGTAATTCATATGAACGCTTCTCGCGATATCTTCGATTCGCAATTCCTCATTGCCGTAGTGCCTCGAAATGTACGTTTTAACCTCCTCTATGACTTTGACGGCTCTATTGGTTTTGCGGCTATGCACATGATCCATGGCTCTCAGAATCGTAGTACGTATCCAGTCCTCCAGCTCGCTGATGGTTTTCATCCGCTGAACGTGCTGGATCATATCGGGCTGCGTCGTATCTCGGAAGACATCCTCGAAGCTTTGCGATCCTTCGGCCAAAAATTCAAGGCAGGTGGATACGATTTCGATTCCCGCGAGAAGCAGCATTTCCATGGAAGCCTTTTGAACGCGGGCATCTTGAAAAAAACGAGAGAGCCACTCTTCCGTCTCGGACAAATTTCCGACTCTCATGAACATCAGCAAGCCGCTTCTTTTTTCCACCGAGAACAATCCGGCTTTTATCTCGGTTTCCGCCAGCAAGGAATGTACGAACACCTTGTTGCCGCCCCATACAAACCGATTCTTCAAGGCAATTAACGCTTCTTTGTATGACGCCGAGATAGACCTGAACGATTCGCGGCCATTCCCTAAACCAATCGTTACCGTACTCGCCAAGTCGTTCTGTATGTTTAATCGAATCCGTTCGCAGATCGTTTCGAGGCCGTTGAAATCTCCTTCAGGCGATCCGATGATCAGAACTAGACGCGCGTCTTGATCGTGACAGCAAGCGCACGGAAACCAGCTTTGCATATGGCGTTGAGCAATCTCTTGCATCTTGGCTTGGCGTATCGGCATACTACTGTCCTCGTAATTCCGATCCTCGCTTGGATCCAGATCAACGACAACCGCCCGATAATGCATGCCTTCCAGCTTTATTCCCATTTCTCTTAGTTGATCCCGTTCAGATTCAGAGGTATCTTGGCCGCTGCCGCGCAGCCAGCCGTTCAGAACCTGCTCCTTCCTGACGGACAAGCCTTCGCTTGCCTGCTTTCTTAAATCGTCCAACTCAAGCTCGCCCCTGCGCTCCGTTCGTATCAGCTCCTTCATAGCCAGCAAGGAGCCTTGGAGCTCTTCTTCGTTAATGGGTTTCAGCACGTAATTAAAGACGCCAAGCTGCACGGCCTGTCTGGCATACGCGAATTCGCTGTGTCCCGATAACACTAGGAATTTTGTTTTCCCGCCAATTTCCTTGGCCTTATGTATAAATTCCAAACCGTCCATGATCGGCATATTCATATCGACCAATACGACATCCGGCTCCACCTCGGGCATCAGCTCCAGCGCTTCCGCCCCGTTTTTGGCTTCCCCCGCGATTTGAAAGCCCAGCTCACTCCATGGCAGCGAAATCTTCAAGGCTTGCCTGAAGTAATATTCGTCATCGACGATAAGCACTTTGTACATGTTCTTTCCTCCAGTTCTATTGATGACGAAGAGGCAGAATGATGATAATTTTCGTGTAAACGCCGTATTCGCTTTCAACTTGCAGTCCGTATCTGTCTCCGTACAGCATTCGGATCCGATTGGATACGCTTCTGATCCCGAAACCGCCGGCTTCATCGGGAGCGCCGGATCCTGCCATGATCGCCTGGGTTTGATTCTTCTGCATGCCAGCCCCGTTATCGTAAATTTCGATTTCCACCGTGTTGCCGCTACGCCTTCCGGTAATGCGAATGATGCCTTTTTCCGTTTTGAGCTTCAACCCGTGATAGATGGCATTCTCCACGATGGGCTGCAGGGTCAGCTTCGGTATGGAATAATTCAATATTTCATCGTCGATTTCCATCGTATAAGCCATGTATTCCACGTAACGCAGCTGCTGAATTTCCAAATAGCTTTCCGTTAAACGCATCTCTTCGCCGATGGATATAATATCGCTGCCTTTGCTTAACGAGATCTTATAGAAATTAGCCATGTATTGGGCCGCCGTTATGGCCTGCTTTCCCAACCCCAGCTTAATGAGCGAAATAATCGTTTCCACCGTATTGTACAAAAAGTGAGGTTTCACTTGCGATTGCAGCAATTTAAACTCGATCTCGGCCTTTGTCCTTTGTTTCTCGACGTTCTCGGCAATAAGCCCTTCAATGCGATCCATTAAATTATTGAAGCCCTCGCTTAAATATCCGATCTCGTCCGTTGATTGGTACGAGCTTCTGACTTGCATCTTCCCGGTCCGGATTTCTCTCATTGTCTTGGCAAGCCGGAAGATGGGGCGGGTAATCGATCGCGACAATAGGAAGGAGACCATTAATGCCAGCAGCAAGCACGCTGCGCCGATCCCGATTATCAATTGATTGATTTCCTTTCGCTCCGAAGTAATTTCACCCATGGGGATAGCGCTTACAATCGTCCAATTGAGCGGTTCGAAGCGGTGGGTGAGTATCAGCATTTCCTGACTTCCGCTGCCTTGCGTGAAGCTTGCGTCTTTACCGTCTTCGGGGATGCTTATGGAGGCGGCTTCCTTGAAATTCCGGTATAACATCGCTTTATTCTGCGCGGAAATAACTCTCCCGTCAGAATCGATGATATAAAATTCACCGCCCTTATTTTTCCCTTCCTCGTAAATGGAAGCGATGGTCGTTTCTTTCACGTACAAAAAAATTCGGCCGATCGTTTTCCCGGTATCCTTGTGAATAACCGTTTTGGAAACCGCAAATACGTTGTCTTCCCCTTCGTATAAGAATCTGAACTTGATCAAGCCTGTCCAAATGGGCAAATAAGTCCGGTCATCTGCCCCGTAACCGTAACCGAATACACGTGAAGCGTAGGCGTTGTCCGCAAATCCAACATCCACCCAATGTTGATTGGAGGTAAGGATGCTGACCGCTTTGATTTTGGTGTTGGGCTCCACAATGTTGCTGATCGTCTCCGATAAGGTTTTATTCATCGAAAGGTGATTTAAGCCTTCAACCGGCTTGACTGCATAGGGTTCGTTATTTATTAAGTAATCGTAATAGAGGGCGTTCTGCAATCGGTAATCGCTGGCCAGAATTTTGGAATAGTCTTCAATGGAGGATAGCAAGGTTTGAAGATTGTTTTTGATGAGCACAAGCTCCCGGGACGAGTTATTTGTTGCTTTCTCAATAATGGCCTTCTGCGAAATCGTGTTGGCAAAGATCGATTGGGTGGAAATAAATACGACAATGATTAAAATATTCGATATGAATATTTTATTTTTAATGGAAATCCCGCCTATATACTTCGAGAAACCCTTCATCTCGCGATTACTTCCTTTCTCTTTAATAAGACAAGAATGATTGTGAAACAAGCATGATGTAAAAAGTTGTGGAGTGCGTAGAAATAACGCATAACAAGTAGATATTTGTGTGGGGATGTACTATTAAGAATAGCATGAAATATTTGCAAGTCACGATTTATTTAGGTAAAAAAGGACAGCGCAGGAATGTATTCCGCCGCCGTCCTTCGAATACTATTCAATACCATGCACCTGTTACTGAACAAAACCGAAGCCCAGTATCGTAAACCGCTTGTTCTCCTGTCCTGCCGCCATTTTGATTTCCACCGCATGCTCTCTTGCCTCAAGCTCCCGGTACAAAATAACGGCATGGCAGCGCGTCCACCGGACGGCGTGAGCTTCCGCCAATCTCGCAAGCTTTCCGTCAACCCAGACCTCCGCGTTTCCGAAATCATCGCCTCCGGAATTTTTATAGATAAGGAGCAGGCTTTTGCTATGAATCTTCATCATGAAGCTCTCGCTGCCGCTTTCCGGTGTACGCATCCAATTGAAAGGAAACTGTGGCGTGCCATATGGATGGTCATCCACTTCCGCGAACTGCAGATCAGTATCGGCCTCATGAAAGCTCCCTTCCGTGATCCCGGCCAGCTCCCGATTATGATTCCGGTCCAGCAGTCGAACATTAACGAAATCATTGCCGAACACGGGAGGCTTATTAAGGTTTATATCCACTTGCTTTATTTCGTCGCGGTCGGTTTCCGAGAAAAGCCAGCTTAAACAATCGGCCATGATGGTGTGCCCCGCATTGGTCGGATGATAAATATCGCTGAAAAATGACTCTTTGGCAATGACTTGGCCTTCTTCCGGAGACTTGTAAAACTGTTCTGTCACCGCATCCTTCACGCTGACCATAGGCAGCCCGTAATGCTTGCCGACAAGAGAAAGACGGTCCTGCAAATTCCAATCGTTCTCAAACACGCTGAACAGCAGAACAACGGCCGGTTCGCTGCCCGAGGCAAGAGCTTTCAATACGAGGCTCTCGTAACAAACGCCTTTCGTCTCATCATCGGCGTCGTTGACAGCGAACTCGATGACTACAATATCCGGCTGAGCCGCGCCGTCTCGGCAAACATCTCGGTCATATCGAATCATCCCCAGCTCGGAAGGCGTGCCTCCAACTCCCGCCTTGATGAAGCGGATATGATCGCCGCCGTTTATTCCGAATCTTTCTTTGAAGGCTTCATACGTGCGGTAAGCGTAACAGCCCGTGTGAAGGGGATCCGCTCCCGCCCCATGCGTGATGGAGCCGCCGATGAAGGCAAGCGTAACATCGTCGCCTTTCTTGGCTTTGGCAATAGCTGCTTTGAGTCTTTTATTGTTGCCTTTGTCTAGCAGCGACCTAGCAATCATCTCTCTATAATTCTCCGAGTAATAATCAACGGTCCCAACGGTCGCCTTTATTTTCTCCTTCATGCTTATTCCCTCCCGTTACGTTATTTAAGCTTTGACGGATCCACAATTGCCCAAAATGCCGGCTTTGCCTGGAGCTGCTTGTCGAATAGAAGCGGAGCTTCCGTTCGCGCGATCGGAAAGGTGCTGAGCCAGGTATGACTATCCGCAATTCCCCAGAATACAACGGCGCTGACAAGTCCTTTGTTTGACCGGAGCGCTTCGAACAATTCCTTGAAACGTTCAGCTTGCTTCCGTAAAATCTCTTCCGGCACTTGATCACCGTAGTCGGTTCGATCGTTCCAGTTGTAGATGCTCATATCAAGCTCGGTAATCTGGTTGTCCAGCCCCAGCTCCTTGAACATCTTCATGGAATCCACAATATTCAAAATGGACGGGCTATAAATGCTGATGTGGGTCTGATGGCCAACGCCGTCAATGGGAACGCCTTTATCCAACATCTCTTTCACCAACTCATACAGGCGGTCCCGCTTTCTGGGATCATCCGTCCCATAGTCGTTGATATACAGCTTAATTCCCGGCCCTCCTGCTTCCCGCGCGGCGCGGAAGGCTGTTGCGATATAGTCCGTCCCCGTGATTTTATACCAGCTGCTGTTTCGCATGCCGTCTGGATCTGCCGGCTCGATGACTTCGTTGACGACATCCCAATAAGTAATGTCATCCTTGTACCGCCCGACGACGGCCCGGATATGAGCATCCAGACGGCCGAGCAGTAGCATCTTGTTTGCTTCCCGCTTCTTGGCATCCGTCTCGTCTGTCATCGGCTTCCCGTCAGCGTCCAAAAAGAACCAGTCCGGTACCTGACTGTGCCATACGAGCGTATGGAAGCGGACAGCCATGCGGCTCGATTTGGCGAAAGCAACGATGCGATCGGCCTGGTCCCAATTGAATTGTCCCTCTGCGGGTTGAATGGAAGCAGGCTTCATCGCATTTTCCGCGACGATCATATTGACATGCTTCTTCATGAGATCGGCCGGCAATCCGCCCGTTTGGTCCGGCTCAAGCGCAGCTCCGATTGCAAAGTCTTCCTTGTACGAATCCGCCAGCGACGGTATATCCGTTTGTACCGAAGGCGATGCGGCTTGCTCCGCGGAATGGGCGGGAGCTTCGGCAGTCCCTGCCGGTTGTTCGGCTTTGCTCAATACAAGCATCAGAACGACCGCTGCCAGAACGGTTACGGAAAATATAATCGTAGAACTCTTTCGATAGGGATGCATATTCAACCTGCTTTCTATTGAAATGAGAAAACCTCTACCCTCACCGCGGATAGAGGCAGCTCTTATCGCCTTGATAACAATCTATTACCCGACAAGTCCCGTTCGCTCAATGCTTTCGACGAAGTATCTCTGCACGAACAGATACAAAATAATAAGAGGAAGAATCGCCAGCAGAATCCCCGTATCCTGCACCATGCTCAAATAGAACGGATCCTTCGCGGAGGCGTCGTTGCCGAGAATAATAGAAAGGTTGTAAGGCAAGGAAGCCAGCTGCGTTGACATGACATTGCTCGAGGTCAGATAAGTTGTCGTAAAGAAGCTGTCGTTCCACTGCCAGACAAAAGAGAACAGCAATACCGTAATAATGGATGGAACCGCGTTCGGCAGCATAATCCGCAGGAACGTCTGACCAACGCTTGCCCCGTCCATATAAGCGGCTTCCTCCACCTCCCGCGGTATTCCGCGGAAGAACTGGCGGAAAATAAAGATATATAATCCGGCCTTTAAGGAATTCGCCGTAATGGACGTGAGGATAAACGGCCAATACGAATTTAATAGATTAACGGATTTTCCCGTAATAAGAGGGATCAAGCCCATCAGAGTAAAATCCTTCAGATTCAGGTACATCGGAATCAGGATCGTTGTCGGCGGTACCATAATGGTCAGAATGACGCCCGCAAACAGCAGGTTGCTCCCTTTGAATTTCAGTCTTGCAAAGGCATATCCCGCAAGCGCGCAGGAAATGGCGGTCAGGATCGTCGTTGTCGCCGACAAAGTAAACGTATTAAGCAGCGTTTTCCAGTAATCCATAATGGATATGGCGTTCTTAAAGTTTTCAAGGGAATAATGCTCCGGTATCCAAACGACAATCGGCGAATAGAGATCGGTTTTTGCTTTTATCGCGGTAGATATCTTCTGAATAATCGGAAATAGGATAACAAATGATAGTCCGGCTATCAGGACAAGTCTAACAAAAGACCAAAGCCAGCGCTTCCAGCTTTCAACCGATAACAATCGGGCTAGGATCAACGGATTCACCCGCTTTCTATTCTTGGTAGAAGACCTTCTTCGAAACGATATACGAGCTAATAAGCAGGATGAGCATGATCGATACAAAATAAAGCCAAGCCATGGCCGAGCTTAGTCCAAAATCGAAATTGGTAAAGCCCGTCTCTTTGATCAAATCCGTCATCTCGTTTCTCGAGAAAGAATCGATAATGGTATAGATCATATTGACGAGAATAAGCGGGCTGACCATCGGGAAGGTAATCTTCCAGAAAGCCTCGTAGCCCGTCGCCCCTTCCATCTTGGAGGCTTCGTACAGCTGCGGGGAAATCGTCTGTATCCCGGCCAGGAAGATCAGAATCTGCACGCCGGATTGACTGACGATCTGGTAGATTCGTTCCACAGCGCCAGTCAAATAGTTCACGATGCTTTCGCTCACGCCCGCGGCCTCCATGAGACCCGCCAACTCATAGGCTCCCAGCGCATGAATGGCGCCGCCGGAGCCCTGGTTCTGATCGTTAACCGCTTGAACCAGACTGGAGGTCTCCAGCGTCATGATTACCCCCGAAGCCAGAATAACGGGCAGGAAGAAGATCGAGCGGGCAATCGAGCGGCCGATAAACTTCTGATTCAGGAGAACCGCCAGGAACAAGCTAAAAATCACGATTAGCGGGACGTTAACGACCATGTCGATGATGGACTCCGTCAAGGTACGGTTAAAGCTCGTATTTACGGTTAACGCGTTGATATAGTTTTCAAAGCCGATATAGCTGGTTTTGATGCCCGATGAATTCGCTTCAATCTTGCTTAGGCTATACCGGAACGAATTAATCAAGGGAGTAACAAAGAAAAAGATAAACCCAAGCAGCCAAGGCAGCACAAACAGAAATCCCAGCAGCGCCTTTTGCTCCGCATACGTACGGTGCTTCATGCCGAGCTTTATTATCGGTTTCAAAATGGTCCACCACCTGTCACGTAGCTCTCGGCCTCAATCGTCCTGCCGTCCGCATTTACTTGAGAGCCGTTATAGTTGACAATGACATACATGCCATTGCCGTATACCGTCTTATACACGCCGGCCTGCAGCTTCTCGTGACCGGTAATCGGCTCGTTCCGGACGTTCTTCAGCACCTTGTTAATTTCCTGATACATGCTTGCCGCCTTATCCATCCACAGCTTATAGTTCACGGCGTACAATTCGTTATGATCCGTGTCCTTGATCGCGTAGTTCGGTTCATAGATCCATTCGAAATAAACGTTGGCGCCATATTCCAGAGATTTCAGAACGTACTGCTTCTCATTCGTATAATTCGACAGATTGTAAGGCGCACCCGTATACTCCACGTTGCCGCGAACAACCATTTGATAGAACGGGATTTCTTCATCCTCCAGCTTAAAGCCGCTGTTGCCCATCGGCGCGTTCGTAATGTCCGATAGATAGGCTAGAGCGTAGGCGTTGCCGCCGTTGCCCATTACCTGATAGCTTTGCAGCTTACCAAGAGCCGCTTCGGAGATCTGCTCGGATTCCGTCCGATCGATTTGATTATGCTTCCGGTAATCGCTGTTCAACTGATCCGCGAGATCCCGCACCGAAATGCCCTGTACGTCGTATTTGCCGAGACCCTTCAAAGCCGAATCCACATAGCTTTCGACAAGCCGCGGCGATACGATATAAGACGGCGATTTGGAGATGTCGCGCCGGTTTAAAGCCAGATCTACAGGATACTGTACCGCCGGATCCCCTCTAAGCGTTCTGGATGCGGACTTGGATTCGTTAAAATCGGAGCCGGTGTTGGCCGTCAGCACGGCTACATCCGGAAATAGGGTGACGCCGCTCGCGGCAGCAAACGATACGAACTCTTTCAGCCCTTTGCTTCCGCCAATCTCGTCGTCAACGGAAATCGTGCGGGGTACTTTATGATCAAGCCCGCCGTTAAACCAGCCCGCGTACTTCAGCTTAATATGATGAACATCCAGCTGGTTCATTTGATTCACGATATCCTTTGCCTCGCTGAAGGTCGTTAAGGGTTCAAGAGCCCTGTAAGGGATGCCGATGAAATGCTTCCTGTCGGAAATACTGCCATCCAGCTGCAGATAGAAAGGTATATCATCCTTCTCCGAACCCTTATGCCGAGCGGGAAGAGCTTTGTTTTGCATCAAATACTCCCGGTAATAAT
The DNA here is from genome assembly GCF_023715145.1 of Paenibacillus glycanilyticus. Taxonomy (GTDB): domain Bacteria; phylum Bacillota; class Bacilli; order Paenibacillales; family Paenibacillaceae; genus Pristimantibacillus; species Pristimantibacillus glycanilyticus_A. The sequence continues at coordinate 104,627 of NZ_JAMBNP010000008.1, forward strand.
TCGCCATTCCCTGATAGCTGGCATCTTCTCCGCTTAGGAAGGCATACCGGACTACGAAATCGGACTTCATCGGATTTTCCTGGAACTTGGGAAGCGATCGCTGCTGGCCGTTCGCATCCAGCGTCACCTGGCCTTTATTGATGACATTAAAGCTGGGATAAACGTAATTATAGCTGTTCAATCGGCCGCTGATGTCCGCGTTAATCGTCGCAACGGATTCCCCTTGCTCAATAACGCCGAGGAATGCGCTGTTCCCTCTAAGAATGCCGAATACCGGAAGCCGAACCGCCTCTTCCCTTGCGGCATCCTCCGTTCTTGCCATCGTATTGTCCTGCCCGTAGACAACCTGCTGATAGGACGGGTAGCGGGTCTTCCCGCTGTTGAAGGTAATCAATGCACCGGAGCCGTCCGGAACCAGCATCGATCCTTTCTCTTCCGTTCCGCCAGCTCCGAAGAAATTAAGGAAGGATACGCTGTTGACCGGATACTCTTCGGGATACTGAATATCTGCCACGGGAACCGAAGCAACAAGACTGCTGCCGTCGAGGGTGTACGCAATGGCTGCTGTAAAAATTCTCGGCGCGGTTTTCTCCTGGGAGAAATGCAGCTCCTCCATATCCTCCTTAAGGTCTTCCTCCGTATAACCGGCCGCTTCGATGGCTTTTAATGCCCGGTCCAGCTGAAGCCCGTTTAACGCGCTGTCGTTTCTTTCGTAAGCCGTCTTTTCCTTGTTTTCTTTGTAAGCGATTTTTAATGCGCGCTGCCCGGTTTTGTCCAGCTTTTTGCTTAATGCCTCAAACCGCGCCGTGCCGATCATCTTGGGCATGTCCTCGAGCGTCTTTTCCACCTTGCCGAATTGATAAGTCACGCGCAGCCCATTAGGAAGCTTCTCCATATGGATCTGTTTGTTCATCACGCTGTCCGTATAGGAATTAATCGAATTCAGCTGTCCGAAGCTGTTATAGAAATCCAGCTTGATCTGGGACGACAGCAAATCCTTGTTCACGCCTGCGGCAATGGGATCCTCGCTGCCGTCCGGAGGATTGCTGCGCCAAATATCCCCGCTTTTCTTGTCTAGTACGGCAATTGCGCCGGTCTGTTCATCCGCGAATAAACGAAGCAGCTCATTCTCCGCTACCCCTTTCATATCCGTTAGGCGGGAGTCCGAGAAGGACGCGCTTAAGGCTTTGCCCTTCGCGAATGCCGTCATCGCTTGTTCGGCTTCATCCGTCTGCTTGCCTGCTAGGGAATCCGAGCATCCGGCAAGCATCATCGCAACCAGACAGCACCCGGTCAGCAGGCTTATTCTTGTCTTATTCATATTAAGAGCCTCCTCCCTAACGCCTGAGCACGATTTCTTGGTGTATGACCTGTACGAAAGCAACCATCTGCTGTATTAAACTAAAGAACAATAAACATAAGAACGCCATAAAAGCCATTGCCGCAACGGTGAGAAGAATCGTCCCGATCGTCTTTGACGGCGAATATTGCTGCACGGTCATATTGCCGACAAACAGGAGATACGCACACCACATGACGGAAACGCTGTTAAAAAAATGATAGAAGGACGCTTCTTCGAGCGAAATCAGGTTGCTCAGACCGATCCAAGGCAGCTGAATAATGAGCAGAGGCACCAGGGCAAAGCAGGTCGAGGTAAAGATATCGACAAATTTGCCCTCCCCGTCCATCAGAGTGGTCAGCGACCAGTTGGCAATGCACCAGAACAGGACGGGCACAACCACGTACAAGCATTCCATGAAACTGTTGATACTGTCCGGATATACGATGCGGACGACGAATCCGCTGTATTGCGTCTGCGTGATTTTCATCACGATCAGCAGAAACAAAATGGAGAAGGAGATGATCAAATTCAGCTTCCGGCTGCGCTCATACTTTAACTCCCAGAAGCCGTTAAACGGGTGAAAAATGAGATACAGCGGATATTTATACAGCTCTCTGCTTAATGAAGGCAACCTTTTTCCCTCCTCTCCGTTTCCGGTATTTGCCGACTCCGAACCAACAGATAATAAGCAGCACCATTCCCGTCATAATGCCCGGGAAGTACTCTCGCAGCACTTCCTTCCGATAGAGCAGGAACGCCTTGGAATACCCCTTCTGGTCCATGCTTTTCTTGAAATATTTCATGGCCTCGCGATAATCGCCCTGCCGCAGCAGCGCTTTGCCTATGCCCGCATAGGCAAATTCCAGATTGGCATTCATGCTGATCGTTTCTTGATACAGCTCATAAGCTTTATTCTCATCGCCATTGTAATAGGCTCTTACCGCCTCATTAAGCGTGCGGCCGTATTCGGTGGTCTCAAATACCGTGATTTCGCCGAGCGCTTTATCCAGAACAAGGAATTCATCGCCAAGCCGCTCTATGGCAACTGGCGTATTAAACTGTCCCATTTGATTGCCAAGCCCGCCAAACACGTACAGCAAATGGCCGTCTCCGTCATAAGTGAAGACCCGGCCGCGCTTGCCGTCGAGGATGGAATACATCTCGCTGTCGCCTACGTCAATGTCGATCAGCCGTGACGGACCGGTCGCGCTCATGTAGCGGATATCGCCTTCCGGGGCGAAATAGCCGTTCCTCCGCAAAATATCATTGCCCTGGGCATTCAGCTTTTTGACATTTCCGCTGTCTTGGCCATTCGTGGCGTAGATAAAGCCCTCTTGATCGATGTCCAGATTCGTGAACTCGGTAGGCGTGAACATCACCATCTGGCTTCGCTGCGCTTTGGTCGACAGCATCTTCCATAAGTAATCGGTGGGATTAAAGGATACCCGGTTCGCCCCGACAAACGAGGTAAAGGTGCCATCGGGACTAAACTCCATAAACCCGTCGTAAACTCCGGCCGACATAACGTATATCCGCTGCGCTTTATCGACGACGACGCGGACCGGCTGAAAATCGAATTTCTCGGAGAGCAAATCGGATTTGGGAGCATCGATTACCTTTACCAGCTTGTTATTCCGATCCAGCTGAACGATCCGTTTATTGCCGGTGTCCGCTACCACAAGCTCCTTGCTGTCCGTGACGAACAGTCCCTGCGGATTGTTGAACGTCTCCTCTTTCCCGTCGCGCGCAAACGAACGGATCGTTTGCACAGGCTGCAGCTTCTCGTCAAGCACAACAATGCGGTTATGTCCGGAATCGAGAACGTATATTTGCTTGTCTCCCGTTACGTGGAAATCGCCTGGTTCTTTAAAAGCGCCGGCCCCCGTGCTTTCGCCGTTCCACAAGCCGTTAGCCTGGTAAGCGGCCGGCGCAGCGGTCGTTAACCCCCAATACGAATAATTGTAGGATTCCGCGCCATCCGCGGCCATTACCTTATTGCCCCCTGCGCTTAAGCCCAACAGAAAGGACAGGGCAAGGAGCAGGCTTAATTTCTTCTGTATTTTCATCAAGCAGGACTCCCTTCTACTCTTTCATCCCTGAGGTTGCCATCGTCTGAATGACACTGCTCTGAGAGATGATAAAGAGAGTAATTGGAACAACCATCAGAATAAGCGCAACGGCGGCGCCAACCCCTGCCCTCGCAATTCCCCCAAGCGCGATTTGACCAAGCGCATAGTGAAGAGTCTTCAGGTTCTCGCTGTAAATAAAGTTGCCCCCGTCAGAGCCCCACAGCATCGGAAATTGCAGAATCATAAGAGTCAGCCAGGCCGGCTTTACGTTAGGCATCACGATCTGCCAATAGATCCGGTATTCGCTGGCCCCGTCGATCTTGGCCGCCTCCACCAGCGCATCGGGAATCTGTTCCATGAACTGCTTCATCAGGAATAGCCCCAGCGGAAAAGCGAGGGATGGAATAATAATCGATAAATGCGTATTAATCCAGCCGAGCCAGGACATGACCATGTAGTTCGGAATCGCCGTAACCGTACCGGAGAACATCAGGGACAAGACCACTGCCGAAAATACGATCTGGGAGCCCGGAAATTTATGTTTGGCCAGCGGATAAGCCGCGGCGGACGCAAAAAGTATATGCCCAAAGGTTCCCACCAGCGTAATAACCAGCGTATTTGAAATATACCGGGACAGCGGGACCCAGGAATTTCCCATTAGGGCAAACAGGTCAAAGAAGTTATCCATCGTCGGATTATTGACCATAATCCGCGGCGGAAAGATAAACAGCTCATCAAGCGGTTTAAAGGCATTATTGATGGCATATACGAGCGGTATAGCCATAAACAAGCCAAAAACGGCAAGGAGCAGGAATAACAGGAAGCTGACGGTAAACGAACGATTAAGCTTTTTCTGCATGCGGAAGGCTGCTGTCCAACTGTTCAACTCACTCACCGACCTTTCTAAGAAGCTTCTGGGTCAGCTTGTTAGCCCCCACCATGATCAGGAACAATACGGTGGCAATCGCGGAAGCATAGCCCATTTCAAAGCGGATGGTGCCGTAATCCATCAGATGCGTAACGATGGTATGAGCGGCATAGTTCACGCTTGGGAAACCGGCTAACGCAATTGAAACATCCGCGACGGCAAAGGAAGCCGTAATTTGCAGGACCGCGCCGAATAACAACTGAGGTCTCATCGACGGAAGCGTAATGAACCACAGCTCCTGCCACCGGTTGCGTATGCCGTCCACGGTCCCCGCTTCTACCAATGACTTATCGATGGTCTGAAGTCCTGCTATAAAGGCCAGAAAGCTGGTACCCAGACTGAGCCATAACTGCACGATAATGACGATGGTCAGAATATAATTTTCATTCGTCAGCCACTGGATCGGCTCCAATATAAATCCGAATTTAATCAGGAATCCGTTCAAATAGCCGTAACGGTCGCCGGAAAATACAATCAGCCAAATGAAATACACATTTCCCGAAATCGACGGCGCGTAAAAGATCAAGGTCATGACCGCCCGGACTTTTGGAGACAGTTCGTTAATAATCCAGGCAAACAAGAAGCAGGCGAAATAACTGACGGGCCCCGTGATTACGGCGAACATAAAGGTATTGCGCAAAGCAATCATAAACACGTCGTCATTCAGAAACAGCCTGGAATAATTGTCCCATCCCACGAATCTCGGAAATTCAAGCATATTGAAATAGAAGAAGCTGAGACAGATCGAAAAGACGACCGGAATAATCGTAAATAAGGTAAAAATAATCAAATACGGACTCATCAAAACATAATAATGCTTGCTTCGTTTGATCTCATTGAACGTTTGAGACCATTTGGATACCTTGACCGGCTGACGGATGAGATCAGGCGCGGGAACGGGTACGGATACGGTATGATTGGTTTCAGGCATTGGATTTCACCCCCAGGCTAGTTTGGCAATTTGAATTCTTTTCGTTTTATCGCGATTTCGTCATTGATATACAAGATATAATCCGATAACGCTTCGCGAGGATTCTCATTGCCGTTCACGACTTTACGGAAAGCGTTATCCAAATGGCGCCCCGTGAAATAGCCGCCCGGAATTTGCGGTATGCCCTTGACCCATTGCCACTGGGTATCCAGATTTTGATAATCCTTCACCGGCCATGGCAGCTCTTCCAGCGCTTCGATATTTGCCGTCGGGTAACGCGCGGCTTCACCAAGCAGCCCCTCCATCTCGCGTCCGAACGCAATTTGCGTATCCTTGCTGGTCCACCATTTCATAAACGCCCATGAAGCGTCTTTATCCTTCGCATTCTCCAGCATCATCACCGCGGTTGTATGGCTGGCGACCGCATGATTCACCTCGCCGCCTGGCATTTCCGTTCCGGGTACCACCGTGAAATCCCACAGTCCCTTGATTTCGGGAGCCATAACCGTCAAATTGTTGTAGGTCGTGTAATCCGCAATGCCGATAGGCATTTCGCCGGTACGGAACCGGTTCGGAAAATCCGCCTTTAGCGGGAATTTATAATTGGTATAAAACTGCGTCCATTTCTTGAAAACCTCCATTGAAATGTCGGAGTCAAGGGCGCTCTTCTTATCGTCATCCGTATAAAACTTTCCGTTGTTCTGGTAGAGCATCATGGAGTAGGTGGCATTCGGAATAAGAGTCGCGTTGTTCGTTACGTCGTCGATCGGCAGGAAAAACTCCATATTATGCTTTTGCAGCACGGAAATCATGTTATAGACGTCCTGCCAAGTTTGAGGTGGCTTTAATCCGATCTCCTCCAGCACGTCCTTCCTGTAGAACAGCATCGGAAAGGTCTGCTGCTCCGGCAGGGCGTAAATCCCGCTTCCGAATTCGTAAGGTACCAGCGCGCTCTCGTTGAACCTCGAGGCCACTTCCTTGAAATCGGAAAACCCGGTTAAATCCGCCGCCGCTTTCCTCATCGCATAATTGACCGGCACGTCCTCTCCAATTTGCATGGCCACATCAGGTCCTTCGTCGGCCAAGGTTGCGGGAAGCAAGATATTGCCCGGAACAAGCCTCAGCTTGACGGAAATATTGGATTCCGGCGTAAAGCTTTCATCAATCAGGCTTTTTAATACTTGTGCCTGGTCTCTGCCGGTCGTAATCCACACCGTAATCGATTTATCGCTTTGCTTCGTATTGCCAATGCTGTCATAGTCTTCCGTATACGAAGCGAGGAGACCTCCAAGCTCATGCTTGACCTTTTGCCCAAACGTTGCGCGAGCTCTTGGCAGCTCTGCGTCCGGCGAGGATACAATCAAATAATCCAAGGTCAGTGGCTGAACGCGCACGTTCAAAATCCATGTGCCAAGTCCGCCAACATTGGTTTTAAAGGCGGTCAGCCGTTTGGCCACCGTTTCCGGCTTGGCAGCCATTTCTTCAAGCTGGTTCACCATGGTATGAAGCACCGCGACCTTATCGCTTTGTTCGCCTGTGGACTGTTCAAGATAATCGGCCACGCTTTTTATCGTAGCGGCTTGCGTTTTGAATACCTCCGTCATCTCCGGAATCCTCTTCTCGAGCTGATAATCGCGATAGGGATCTGGCGAATTAGAAGTGATGATCAGTATCTTCCTGTATATTTCATTAAGCTGCAGGACGCTGGATTCAATCGTCTGTAGCAGCGGAGCGATCTCGCCTAGGGATACGGACAGACGAAGCGTATGCTTGCCTTTGGTTAAATGGAATAAATAGGGCTCCGTTCCGCCCATCACGTCCATTTTCCAATCCATACCGAAATTAAACGGAATCTGCTTCATTTCCTTAAACGGATATTCGCCGTCAATCATAAGACTGCGCGTGCTGTACACGCCTCGGAGCTGATCCTGTTTTCTTTTTAATGCGATTTGATACAATCCGTCTTCCTTCACATCCACTTCCCACTCCAGCCACTGCCCAGGCAGCTTCCAGTTCACGCCGCCAATGGCGTTAATCCTGATCTTCGACACATGATAAGGCATAACCGCAGGGCTTGATTTGTCGGATAGCGGATAAAGCGTAGGGGACGATTTAAGCGCAGCGTCCTCAGCCTGAATCAGGAGAGATTGATTCTTGGCAGGCTTCAGGCCTTCCGCTTCATATTCCTTCTTGACGTCCTCATAGGACTTGACCGTCTTCTCCTGGTACAGCTCGATATAGTCGATTGCCATCGGCTCCCGCGAAGCCGCAAGCGTAAGCTTCTGCATGCCTTGGTCAAAATGAAACAAATAGGGCTCCTCGTAATAGCCTTCGCTGTCCATAAATGGCTTTAGCTGCCACGCCGGCTTCTCAACCTGTCTTGGACGCAGATCATTGCCCCGGTCGTCCCGCTTGATTGCGGCATCGCGGTTGCCCCATAACCGGTCAAACAGCAAATCCTCGGCCCCCGTAAAAGGCAGCGCGCCATTTATGAATAGCTTGCGTTCAATAGCGGAGCTTTTGCCCTCAATCGGGTAGTAATGAATTCGGAGATTATACAAGCCCGCTTGGTCCACGGGAACATCCCAGCTGATGGAACCCGCGTCCGGTGTAATGACCGCCTTCCCCTCCAAGCCCTCCGGACGATCGGCTACTTCAAAGCCTTCGCCCACGGTATCCGCGAAGCTCTCGCCTTCGATCCGGATGATCTTGGATGGTCTGTCATCATCCATGTAACCCTTCAGATAATCGTTATAGCCGCCTTTATTGTCGGAATCGGTAATGGCCTGAAACCCGCCCATCGCCTGAGCGCGTCCGTTATTCGGCTGACCCGAAGGGTAGAACGCCCAGATGGACAAAAAAAATACGAGCACAACCAGTATGGCAATTCCGTAGCGCTTTCTTCTTTTGTTGCTCAACTCTTCTCCCCTCCTGCGGCAAGAGATTTCGCTTTCAGCAACAGTCCCCATTATGAGCGTTCAAATGGGGACCGCCCTTGAGCTTCAATTGTTACTTCTTATAAACCTCGTCGATAGCGGACTGAGCCTGCGCTTTATAGGTGTCAATCACGGTAGATACCGAATTGCCCGCGGTCAGCTCGCCGATCATTTCGTAGTAAGGGAATTTCGGGAACGTAGCGCTGTCAAGCACCAGCATGCCCGCGCCTGCGTCACGCGCGTTTTGGATATCGTTCTCGTCCGTGAAGTTGCTCTCAAGCATCGCTTGATCCGCATAATCGTAGATGGAGTCGATGTCGTTGATTTTTTCCCAGATATAGATGAGCTGATCCGGATTCTCAACGCTCTTCGGAATGGTCAAGGCCTGGAATGCGGCTTCCGACGAATGGTACGCGGTTGCGCTAGGGCCTTTAGGGAACGGAACAAAGCCGATATCGTAATCCTTCATATCCGTTTTCAAGCCGCCGATCTCATACATGGCTCCGGCATACATGAGCGTATTGCCTTGGCGGAAAAATTGTCCCGGTTCCGTCCAGTCTCCGCCCTCCGTTGGACGAGCCACCTTCTCGGTTGCCAGCTTGGACAAGAAGTTAAATACCTCGACGGTTTTTGGATCATCGAGATTTTGCTTATCTTCAGTGGTCAGACTCGCTTCATTGGAGACCAGAGCGGGATCCATAAAGCCGGCCGACGCAAGTCCCCACGTATCCAGCTTGCCGTCGTTGTTGGTATCCTTGTTTGCTTCCTTGGCTACCTGCGCAAAGGTTTCCCAGTTCCAGTTATCCTCGCTTACATATTCCTGAGGAGATTTGATGCCAAGCTTGCTCAGCAGGGTGCGGTTATAGAAAATGCCGGTAATCAAATTGCCTTGACCCTCTGAAAAGGCGTAACCGCGGCCATTATAAGACATGAATTCGGAAGCCTTCGGATTGAACACCTTTGTGTTTTTCGTGTATTCGTCAACCGGCCATAAAAGATCCTGTTGGACCAAAGCCGGAATCGTATAGTTTTTGCCCAATCTCACGATATCGCCAATTGGTTCGCCCGCAAGCAAGGAGGCAACGACTTTTTGCTGGTATTCGCCGTAATCGATCGCGACGTATTCCATTTTGAAGTTGTGCTTCTTTTCAAGCTCCTCCAGGTTCTTTTTGCGCTCGATATTGTCCGGATTATCCTCTCCGATGGTCATGTCCCACCAGGATACGACCTTGATCGTTCTGCCTCCCATGTCGAAATCCATCTCCGGTGAAGAGGCATCCTCTTCGGCATTGCCCGCATTGTTGGATGCTGCCGCATTGCTCGCAGCTGCGTTGTTGCTTGCGGGAGCATCGGTACTTCCGCCATTACCATTACCGTTTCCGTTGCCGTTACTGTTGCCGCTGCCGCCGCTGCATGCCGTTAAAGAAGCAGCTAACATCAATGTCGAAAGCATCATAACCGTCTTTCTCACTCGCACATTGGTCCCCCCTAAATTGGTTTACAGGGAAAAGTGTAGCGCTTACATTTCTGCCCAACAACCTGCCTCTAAATAGGTCAATGACCTGTCAATTTATAGGTTTCCAGGAATGACGCGGTCTCTCGGACGACCGGTTGGCCAAGAAGTAAACAAATGGATGATCGATAAAGAATTGCACATTGTCACCCGTCGTGATAATGAACAATAATAAAAACCATGAATCGTCAGAGACAATCCCACAGAAAGCGAGGTACGATTTTATGTATAGAGCTTTGCTTGTTCATTCTGACAATGACTCGAGAGAAGAAATCAGACTTATGATTCCATGGGAGCAGTGTGGCTTCGTGTTTCGTGCCGATGCGGTCTCTGACGACGAAGTTATTCTGAATAACTATAATGCCGACCTTATTCTGATAGATCTCAAACATTCGCAAGCCAGCGGAATGAAGCTATGCGAACGCATCCGGACGCATAGCCGGATCCCTATTATTCTATTGCGAGGCAGCCATGATTTCGAGCTGCTTCGGCAAGCGATAGCCTTTCAAGTAAGCGATTACATTCTGAATCCGGTGCGGCCGGAGGTTCTGGGAGCAAGCATGAATAAGGTGAAGGAAGAGCTTGATGCCCGCCCCCTTCACCTGCAGCCGTTCACGTTTCGCTATGAAAAGAAAAAGCATCATAACCCGCCGATTATTGATCTCGTCAAGCAATACGTCCAAGAGCATCTCCATCAAAACATTACGCTCAAAAAAATATCCGGCATGCTGCATTTTAACTGCGCTTATCTTGGCCAGAAATTTAAAGAGCAGGAAAATATGTCATTTAACGAATACCTGCTCCAGCAGCGGATGGAGAAAGCCAAGCTTCTTCTGGAGAAGACGGATATGAGAATCTATGAGATTGCCAATGAAGTCGGCTATACCGAAATCGACTGGTTCTATAAAAAGTTCAAGGAGTACACCGGCGCCAGCGCCAATGAATACCGCAAGCAAAGCTCGGTCGTTGCGCTCCTTATCGACTGAGTTTAGGTAAGCGCTTGCAATGCGAAGAAAGGAACCCTTCTAACACTAGAAGGGTTCCTTTCTATTGTGCATGGCATTTTACTCAATGCTATTTGCCTGCAAGCTTCAGCAGCCCAAAACCGGAGGTATTCGTATAAGACAGTCCCGAACGGTCATTCCAGATCGCGACACTGTCACGATCCCCGTCGCCGTCTTCATCATTGTTTACTTGAACGTCAAAACCAATGATGTCTCCGGCTGCCGGTGGAGTGCCATTCCATTTAATTGAGGCTTCTACCACATACCCGTTGGCCGTATGCTTCACCGCGGATACCAGATTTCCGCTCAAGGAGCCTGGATTCACGCTTTGCTCGTTGTCAAAGTTAATCCGGTATTGTCCATCATCTGCTTGATAGCCGGCGGTCGCCGCCTGGTTCTGATCGACAAATAGTTCAACCGAATCCTGCTCCCACACATTTGCGCTCTTTTTGGACAGCAGCTTATCCGATACTTCCGCGAGCACATATAAACGTCCGGCATCCCACAACGTTCTCACCTTTGCCGTTGCTCCGCTTGTCCCTTGTACCCAGCGATCCGTTGATAATACAGTTCCTTTGCTCCATATGGCATCAATTGTCCCGTCAACAATAGGCGTACCTTCTGAAGCCTTCGATAATTGGGGTCCCTCTGCCATGGTAAGCACGCCAAACTTGGATGTGTCCGTATCTTGGGAGTTTGTTCTATCGTTCCAGGAAACTTTCGTTAATGTACTGTCAGCTTTGTTAACAATGCGTACATCAAATCCAAGCTTATCGTTTAGAGAAACCGCGTCAACCGGAATGGACGCTTCGATTCGGTATCCGTCCGCAAGCTTGACCGCTTTATATGCTGCAGGCTTGCCAGGATTAGCGCCGCTCCGGCGGAAAGTATACCTCCTGTCATCCGCTTCATACGCCGTTGTTTTGCCGTTATTGCCATCGATAAATACCTCAACCGCATCATTGCCGTTCGTGCTTGAATCCGTTACATCAACCGTAAGGTAAAGATGGTGAGCATCCCATAACGACTTGAACCTCGCAACAGCCGTTCCTTCATTCATTATGGAGACGTATGACGCCTTGCTCCATGCATCCTCCAGTTTGCCGTCAATAGAGGCGCTGGAGCTAGCTGCCGCCGTATGCTGAATCTCTACCGGAAGCTTGCTTGGATCTACTAATGCCCAATAGGCATATTTCGCCTGCAGCCTTTCGTCAAACAGCAGAGGCCAGTTATTGCGGTCGACCGGGAAGGTGCGCAGCCAAGTATTCAAATCGTCCTTGCCCCAGAAAATAACGGCGGTCAACTGATCCGCATGCTTCTTGAATACATCGAAAATTTCCTTATACCGTTTTGCCTGCTTGATTTGAAGCTCCAGCGGGAAGGACTCGTAAGCATCATTGTCATTGGTATAGACGCTCATATCCAGCTCGGTTACCTGCTGCTCAATGTTCAAATCCGTAAAAGCCTGGATCATATCATCAAGCTCTTGAACCTGCGGATATTCAATGCCGATATGCGTCTGATGGCCAACGCCGTCAACAGGAATGCCTTTATCCTTCAGACGTTTGATTAAGTCATGCAGATCCTGCCGCTTGTCCGGTATATTCGTATTGTAATCATTGATAAACAGCTTCGCGTCTGGATCTGCTTCATGCGCGTACTCGAATGCCTTCTCAATGAATTCTTCTCCCGCGATCTTGTACCACAAGCTGTTGCGGAGACCGCCAGGCTGTTTATCTCCCGGCTCAAGCACTTCATTTACGACGTCCCAAGCATAGATTTTGCCTTTATAACGGCCAATGACGTTATCAATATGACGCTTCATCCTTGCAAACAGCAATTCTTTGCTTGCAAGGTTGCCATTCTCGTCGTAGAAGACCCAATTCGGGGTTTGAGAATGCCAGATTAGCGTGTGACCGCGCATGGCAATACCGTTCTGCACGGCAAAATCGACAATCTTGTCCGAGCGCGTGAAGTTGAACTGTCCCTCCTGCGGCTCCGTAGCATCCCACTTCAGCTCATTGCCGGCAGTCAAGCTGTTGAAATGCTTCTTGACCAATTGCGCATCCGGCCCGTTCGCATCTTCGATTTCATTAACCAATACCGCTGTTCCCAGCTTGAAATCATCGGCAAATACATCCTTCAGGGACGGAATATCCTGCTGAATAACAATCGGTTCCGGATCAGGAAGCTGTTCCATAGAAAAATCATCCACATAGAAGTCCAGCGTTGGGCTGGAGGATGCTTCAAAATAGACGGAGAGACTTTAACCCAGGCGGTTAGCGCGTAGATTTTCCCTTCCGTCATGATGGACGTTACATCAAGCTGCGGACCATTCCAGCTTTGCGATCTTCCCGTTACCTGAAGACCGTATGTCCCTGTGTGGGCCGCGGCTCCCGCAGCCGAAAGCACTTCATTGCCTCCGCGTCCATGCCAGCCTTGGACCGTGCCATCCTCAAAATCCGTTGCCAATTTTACTGCGCTTGCTTCCGCATCTGCCTGTTTCGGCAGGATGCTTAGCGACAATGACGCCAGCATCAAAGCAATGGCCAGCACGCCTGAAAGAGAGCGCTTCAAACCTTGGTTCTTCATCCATACACCTCGCCTTTCGCCTATTTTGTATATTCCATTAAACCGCCCCTTGGGGCGGATCATGGCATGGTCAGCCTTGCGGATAGAGGATAATTCGCCCTTCCTCCATTTCAACGCGTACTTTATTGCTGTCCTTGAAGCCTTCCGCATCCAGATAGCCTGCGGGGATCTGAAGGCGTCCCGCCTTGTCGAGAACCGCGTATTCGATATGGCTCTGCTGCTCTGCCAGCAAATGCTCGGCGTCAAGCTGCGCCAGCTCGTCGGCATATGACTCTCTGCGGATCATCTCCGCAGAGGTTTTGCCGTCCCGGATCTGCACGACCCGGTCAACCTTGCGGGCAAGAAGCGGATCATGAGTGACAATAACGATCGTAATGCCAAACGTGCGGTTAAGGGTCCGGAACAGATCGAGCACTTGGTCAGAGGTTTTTGTATCCAGAGAGCCGGTTGGTTCATCCGCCAGGAGCAGCTTGGGCTCATTAGCCAAGGCGATGGCAATCGCCACCCTCTGCTGCTCGCCGCCGGACAGCTCGCTGAGCTTGTTTTTCATGCGATGGCCAAGTCCCACCGATTCCAGCAGCAAGGCAGCGCGCATCCTGCGGCGTTTGCCCTTCAATAAGATGGGAAGCTCCACATTTTCCAAGGCCGATAGATAGGGAATGAGGTTGCGCGCATTATTCTGCCAGACAAATCCAACCGTCTCCCGCTTGTAATTCACCAGCTCCTTTTCGCCAAACGCCAATAAATCCTTGCCGTCCACAAACAACCTGCCCGCGGACGGTTTATCAAGACCGCCCAGCATATTAAGCAAGGTTGATTTCCCGCTGCCGGAATTTCCAATAATCGCCATCAGCTCGCCGTCCTCCACCAGCATATCGAGCCCTTGCAGGGCAACAACCTCCAGGTCGGCCGTTTTGTAGATTTTGACAAGCTCCTCGCATCTGATCATCGTTTACTCCTCCCCGAGCTTCAGCGCCTGAGCAATCCGCGTCCTCGACAGCCGGTAGCCAAGTATGAGCAGGCCCGTTGCGAGAGTGAGGCCTACTATGCCGTAAAGCTGCAAATAATCGCCAAGCTTATAAATAATTTCGAATGGCGGAACCTGCTCCGCCGTTGCAAACGACATTTCGAACAACGGAACGAACAGCTCGCTGATCAGATTGCCGATTACCACGCCCATCAACACCGCTGCGCCGGAAGTCAGCAGCTGCTCGCTTAACAGCATGCCAATAATTTGCGGGAACGGAATCCCCATCGCCTGCAACACCCCGTATTGCAGCGTTCGGCCGGATAAGGCAAGCACCCAGAACAACAGGAAGCCAAAGAAGCTGATCAGCATGGAGATCACGAAGCCAAGCGTCATAACCCCGTTAATGGCCAAGCGGAACGGATCGTTTTTGGAAGCGATCAGCTCCTGCTTCGCATCCTTAATACCGGTGACATTGATGTTGGATGCGGTCAGCTGGTCATAGATAGCCTGGCTTGAAACGCCGTCCTTCAGTTTAAGCCAGACTTCATACGGCTCGACCGCCAGCCGGTTTTGAAGCGTGCCGAGATGACCGACGATAAGAATGGGCTTTGAAGGCTTCTCTTCCCCATCGGCGGCGACCGGAAGAGGGCTCCAGCCCGGCCAGTAATCGATAATTCCGTAGACGGTAAACAAGGCTTCGTCGAGACCGTCCCAGTAAAGGCTTATCGGATCCCCCGGCTTTACCTTCGCGGCATCGGCAAGAGAACGCGATATCAAAACCGCCTTCGGATTCGTCGCCATAAGGTTCAAATAGCTGTTGATCGGGTAGT
The DNA here is from genome assembly GCF_023715145.1 of Paenibacillus glycanilyticus. Taxonomy (GTDB): domain Bacteria; phylum Bacillota; class Bacilli; order Paenibacillales; family Paenibacillaceae; genus Pristimantibacillus; species Pristimantibacillus glycanilyticus_A. The sequence continues at coordinate 119,742 of NZ_JAMBNP010000008.1, forward strand.
CCAGAAGACCGTCCTTCATCCAGGCGGTTTGGCCAAAATCCATCGTATCAATGCCAAAAAGCGTTGCTGCGCCGTTTATTTTTTTCGTGCTGCCCGCGCTGAATCTGGCCCCTTCCTTCCGGAATACCTTTGCCGTTGCCTGAGCGCCGTCAAGCTCCCGGAACGGCTGGAACGGCGGCTCCGTGTATTGGACGCGCTTATCTCCCGCATCCAGCCCAGTCTGCGCCTGCGGCCCGGCCCCTTGCTGGATTGGAGGAGGCGCATCGCTTTCCCAGCGGCTAGTCAAGGTCATGTCCGCGCCAATGCTATACTGAATTTTGCTTTCCATGTTATCGTTGATGGTCCGTGCCGCGTTGGCGCTGAACAATCCGGTTGACACCGTCAGCACCAAAAACACCTTGATGGTCAAATACTGCCCGGATGAGCGGCTGATTTGAATGAGCGTATTGTAGAGCGCCGGCGGCCACCATCTGCGCCCGGCCCAATAAACAAGCCGGATAAACCACGGATAGATTCTCAGCACCAGCAGTCCGGCTCCAAGCGCAAACAAAGCGGGCATCAAAAACAGCAGAGGATCGACCTGCAGAGCATCGGAATCCAGGGCGAGACGCTTCAAATCCTCCTGCCGTTTATTGAAATTGTAGAGTAGATAAAGAGCTAGACCCACGAGCAAGAAATCAATTCCCGTCTTATGCCAAAACGACATTCTGGTTAGTCTTGCCGCCTGCTGCTTATGGTTTACGATGGATACGCGGGTCGCCAGAAATGCCGGTATCAAGATAAGGACAATAGCTCCTGCTACTGCGGCGGCCGCGATTTTGTAAGCACTGCTCGTTAAGCTCACCTCAAGAGCCGAGCGCTGCACAAATTCAAGAAAGCCATTCGATGCCCCCAGCACCTTCGTAAACGCGACGCCAACAAAAGGACCGGCCGCCAGCGCCCCTAATCCAAGCATGAAGCTTTCCAGCGTATAGGCCGTCATGATCTGCAGCCGGCTGGCTCCCCGGCTCCGGAGCACCGATATCTCCGTTTTCTGCCTCTCTATAACGAGATTTGCCGCCATGTACAAATAGAAAGCAAGCATAAGCATAACCGGGGAATACAAGGACAGCATCATCACGTCCAGCTTTTCTTGCTTGCCCTGATAAGAAGCGACGGTTTCGTTAGCGGGTATGTTCACCTCCGCCGAACCAAGCCTTCCGCGGAAATAGCTTCGGATCGCCCGGTTGGCTTCGGAAAAAGCTTCGATATTATCGATGCTCATTTGTTCGTAATCCAGAGCATACCGCCATTCCAGATCGGACACTCTTACCTTGCCGTCCTTCGAAATAAACTCCCTTTCGAATTGCTGGAAGGGAATGATAAACCCTTCGGACTCCTCGGTCGCCACAAATGGCAAATACGGATCTGCGGCCGGATCGGTATCGATAAGGCCAACCGGAATAACCCTGAACAACTGGTGATCCGCCGTTTCCGCAAGAAGCACTTCCCCCAGATCCCGTTTGACGGAATTCAGAAACTTCTGCGTCACGACTGCCTCATACAAGCCGTCCGTACGGTCAACGGGCATTCGGCCGTCAATTAAGCGAACCCGCTTCTCCAGATCGGAGAGGGATTTGAAGCCGCCTGTTGTCTTCTGCGTCTTCTTTTCCTGCTCGGACGCGTCAGCACCGTATACCTTCATTTTCTGGGTGAACCGCTGTTGATAGTAGGACAGCGCCTCCAGCCCCATCCGCTCGGGGATCGATTGAACATACCGGTCTGCGCGTTTAATCGCTTCGACCGTTTTCTCGTCCGTCTTGGCGGACGATACGGATGTGCTGATCCTCACATAACCCGGATATACGGCGTTTTTGCTCTGTATCCCCTGAAGCTCCTTCTGCAAAGTCCTCTGTAGGATGGCATCCGAATAAAGCGGCATCGAGCTGAACAAGGCGACGCATACGGTCAGACCAAACCAGAGGTTCAGCTGCAGCCACTTGTTATTGGCCATCTTGCGGAGAATCATTGTCCATAATGCCATGCTTGCACCTCATTCTTGCGCCTTGTCAATCGGGCGCTCCATTGTACGGTTAGTTGTTCAGAATGACCTTCTGCCCTTCCTCCAGGCCCTTCGCGATTTCAACCTCGGTTGGAGTAGTCAGTCCAACCTCGACATCGACTTCTTTCTTGCGCTCCCCGTCCGTAACCTGGACATACGACCTTCCCATATAGGAACGGATCGCCTTGCGAGGAAGCACGATAACATTTTCCCGCTTCTGAAGCTCAATGATCATGTCCGCGCTATGGCCGATTTGAATGTCGCTTGGCGGATTACCGATCGCCATGACGATCGTCACGGCATTGCTGCTTGCTTTCGCCTCATCCGTCGTGACCGGAGCATTCGATGGGGATTGCAGCACTTTGCCGGCATATTCCTTTCCCTTGTACTTCAGTTTGACCGGCATCCCCGCTTCCACGCCAAGAACATCCTTGGCCTCGGAAGCCGTATAGGTCAGCTGCATGCTGGAAGGATCCGCAATGGTAACGATCGTCTGATAGGCATTCACCCGGTCGCCTGTCTTGATCGAATCGACGAAAATAACCGTTCCGGCAATCGGCGAGAACAACTGGGATTGTTTAAGTCTGCTCTCCATCGCTTGGAGTGACAGCTGCTCGCGTTCAAGATCAATTTCTTTCAACCTTTTCTCCGTTCCCGACGCTCCGTCACGGACGGCTTCGCTGTACAAGAGCTGCACACGTTCAACATTCAGCCTTTGAAGGCGCACCTGCAATTCAAGATCGTCGGTCTCCAGTTCGGCCAGCAAATCGCCGGCCTTCACCTGCTCTCCAAGAGCAACGCTAACGGATTTTATTTGCCCTCCGGATTCGGTGAAGGAAAGCGTCTTCACATTCGACGAGATAAAGGTCGCCGTCCCCTTGAGCGAAGTCTGGATGCTGCCGCGGGCAACCTCGACAAGATCGAGCTTTTCCTGTACCGGCTGAATAAGCGGCGGCTGCAGCACGGCTTCCTCGCGGGGCAGCAGGGAGCAGCCTGCCAGCGCAATGGCGGTTATCGCAAAGACAGCCGCATGTTTCGTTACCCTGCTAGATAAGAGGCGTATCATTTGTTGTTTTAGATACAATTTTTCCATCCTCCAATGCAATGACATGATCAACGAGTTCCATAATGCCGGGGTCATGCGTCGTGAGCAGGATCGTCATTCCGGAGCGGTTCACCAGATCCCTGAACACCCGCATGACCTGCAATCCCATTCGGCTGTCTAATTCCGCGGTGGGCTCGTCAGCGATCAAAAGCACGGGTTCATGCGCAATTGCCCGGGCTATGGCCACGCGCTGCTGCTCTCCCCCGGACAATTCGGTCGGACGATGCTTCATCCGCTCGCGCATGCCTACGCGTTCAAGCGCACGTTCGGCAGCTTCGCGGTTCCCCTTCACCTGCGCTCCCGCGATTCTCAGCCCAAACTCCACGTTCTCGAAGGCGGACATCAGAGGAATCAGCCCAAACGATTGAAAGACCAGACCTATTTCCTTCCGGCGCAAGGCGTTTCTCTCTTTCGCCGATAATCCGGTCACTTCTTTCCCCCGAACATAAACCTGGCCTTCGGTCGGCTCGTCGAGCGCGCTCAGAATATTTAATAGCGTCGTTTTACCGGAGCCTGAACGTCCTTTCAGCGCGACCATCGTACCGGCGGGAATATCGAGATGGATGTCGGACAAGGCCGTAATCCCGGCATTTCCTTTTCCGAATACCCGTTTAATGCCTATAGCTCTGAGCAGGATCTCTTCGCTGCTATCTGTCTGTTCTGCCTTCATAGCCAAGCTTGTTCCCCCCTAACCCTGCAGTTTCTTCCTTCCTTAAAAAGTGTAGTGCTAACAGAAAGAGCCAACAACCTGTCGTGTTTTGGTAGAACACCTGCCAAGCTATAGAATTACTACAAAGAAAAAGAGCACACTCCGAGGGAGTATGCTCTTTGCTATTATTGACCCATCAGCAGTTGAATGACTGTCTTAGGTTGCTGGTTTGTGTCAAAGAGAAGCGGCCAATTCTTTCTGCCTCTCACCGGAAAATGATCCAGCCACGTATAATCATCCGCCGCGCCCCAGAACGTGACGCTCGTCAGCACGTCCTTATATTCGCGGAACAGATCGAAAAATTGCTTGAATCTCTCTTCCTGCAGCCGCATCATTTCGGCCGTAGGCTCCGTAAGATCGGTACGTTTGTCATCAAAGGCGAAGACGGACACATCCATCTCCGTAACCTGAAGCTTCAGCCCAAGAGAAGCATAGCGCTCGATCGCTTCTCGAATCAGATCCAATGCCGGGTCATACAGGCTCCAATGGGCCTGGAGACCGATGCCATGAATAGGCGTTCCGTTCTCGAGCAGCGACTTCGCGAGGGAGTATATCTTCTCTCTCTTGCCGGGATTGCATTCATTGTAGTCGTTATAGAACAGCAGCGCCTTGGGATCCGCTTCATGAGCAAACCGGAATGCCTGTTCGATGTAATCCTCTCCGATGCCATGCAGCCATTTGGAAGGACGCAAGCTCTCCTCTCCGGAATCCGTGACCGCTTCGTTTACGACATCCCAGCAATAAATGATGTCTTTGTACCGCTCGACAACCGTTTCAATGTGACTCTTCATTCTGGCAAGCAGAAGCTCCCGGCCGGCCAATCCGCCATTGCCGTCCTCGAATACCCAGCTTGGCGTCTGATTATGCCATACAAGGGTATGGCCTCTAAGCTTCATGCCATTGTCGCGGGCAAAGCCCGCAATTCTGTCAGCCTGCTCGAAGGCATACCCGTTCTCCTCCGGATGAAGGCTTTCGAACTTCATTTCGTTCTCGGCCGTGATGCTGTTGTAATGCTGCCTTAGCAGCTCGCTTTGGCTGACAATCGTACGGTGATTAACGGCGGCGCCGATCAGAAAATAATCCTGAAACGATTTCGACAACCCCACTTGCGTCTTCATGCCTTCACTCATCCTTGACCACTCTCCCGAATGATTTTTTTTACTCTTTCGACTTCGTATAACGGAAATAATCAAAATCTACAAAGCCTCCGGATTGTTTGGCCGCATAATTAAATAACCCGATCCGATAGCCCATGAAATGATCCAGCGTATATTTCATCTGCAGCGGACGGCCAATCGATATCCAATCCGCGCCGTCCGCCGAATAGTAGAAATAGGCAAGATCGACGCTGTCGCGGAAGTCGAAATCAATCTTGACGTGAATTCGGCTTCCCTCATAGCGGCGTTTCTCAACCGTCTCCATTCCGCCGTCGCCGCGGTTGGTTCCCATGACGACATAGAGCTCCCCGTTGTCCTCGGCTTGGACGCCAACGGTGCCGTATTCGCTCTGCAGCGCAACTAGGCCGGCATGGTCTCCGGCTTTCATATGAGACAGCTCCATCACCGTTCTTCCGCTGCAAGCCGGTCCTTCCGTCCTTTGGGTCAACGTATTCCGCGCATGCACGACGCGATCGCATAACTTTCCGGTCTCAAGCCGCAAATACCCCGGACGTGCCGTAACCGACCACAGCGAGTTATCGGGATTATGATTCCACTGCCAGTTCAAAGCCAGCTTGTTCGCGTCGTAATCAAATTCATCGCTGATGACCAAGGGTTTTACTGCGTACTCGGGCAGACCGGTTTCAAACGATAACGGCACGCTGCCGCCATCGCCAATGACCGGCCAGCCATCCTGCCAAGTCATGGGCAGCACGCAAGGGATTCGCCCGACAGCGTCGTGATCCTGGAACAAGAAGGCGTACCAATCGCCGGACGGCGTATCCACAATGCCGCCTTGCGCAACGCCCTTGTTATGATAGCCGAGGTCATCGTCCAAAATGACTTTGTATTCATAAGGTCCCAGCAGCTCCTTCGAGCGATAGCACAGCTCGCGGCGTCGGCCATGTCCGGTTCTAGGCCAATCGATGAAGAACAAGTAATAATAGCCGTTCAGCTTATAGGCATGGCAGCCTTCGATGCGCAGACCTATTCCGTCGCGCTCCCCTTCAAACAACAGCTGGCGGATTCCGCCCGGCTTAATTGCCATTGCGTCCGAAGTTAATTCCGTTATATAAATATGGCCATTGCCGCTGAACACAAAGACGCGGTCTTTGTCAAAGAGCAGCCCCGGATCGTGCAGAAGCCCCTGAATGACGGACCTCTCCCATTTCCCTTGCTCAATATCGTTAGTCCGGTAAATATAAAATTGCTGCATATCATTGCAGGAAAAGCAAACGTAGAAGGTGCCGTTATGGAAACGCAGGCTGGCAGCCCATGAGCCTTTCCCGTAAATGCCCCTGCCGTCCGACAGGTTGTGGGCAGCATTGTCTTCGAACGTATCAAACACGTAATTGACAATCTCCCAATCCTTCAGATTATACGATTTCATAATCGGACAGCCAGGCATGGAATGCATGCTTGTACTAACCATATAGAAGGCATTATCGACACGAATGACATCAATATCAGGCACATCCGACCAAATGATAGGGTTTGAAATAACGGAAACGGCGGTGCTCATAAGCATCTCCTCTCTCACTTAAAAAATAACTTCTCGCTGTCTAACGGCTGTTCTTGCAACAAGGAAAGTTTAGCCTCCGCCTTGCACGCTAGCAACCTGCCGGATTACTGAACTATCACCTGCCGATTTATAGGTGCAACAACCGTCCATATAAAAGCAACATCAGGCTATGGCCGTAATCCTCTCTCTCGTGTTTAAATACGGATTAAATCCAATAACCCCTCATGCACGGCTGCAGACTCTTTTTGCTGCGCCGGTGTTCAAGAAAGGAAGACTAAACAAATGGACAAACAGCTTGGCCTTACTCCCGCTATGGGATGGAACTCATGGAATACGTTTACCTGGGATATCAACGAACAGTTGATCCGGGATGTTGCCGATCGATTCGAATCGGACGGTTACAAGGCTGCAGGCTATGAATATATCGTCATCGACGATTGCTGGAGTCTGAAGCAGCGCGATCCGCAGGGAAATCTGGTTGCCGATCCCGCGAAGTTTCCTAGCGGAATGAAGGCTCTCGCTGATTATATTCATTCCAAAGGCTTGAAATTCGGCATGTATTCCTGCGTCGGCACCCATACCTGCGCCGGCTTTCCCGGCAGCTTCGAGCATGAATTTCAGGATGCTCAACTATTCGCGGAATGGGGCGTCGATTATTTAAAGTACGATTATTGCTTCAAGCCCCGCCATATCTCGGGTGAACTGCTCTATAAACGAATGAGCCTGGCCCTTAAAAACAGCGGAAGGGATATCCTCTTCTCGGCCTGCAATTGGGGCGAGGACAATGTTTATCAGTGGATACGCGAGTCTGGCGCTCATATGTACCGGTCAACCGGCGATATTCAGGATCACTGGGATTCCATCAAAAATCTTGCGCTCTCGCAGCTTGGCAAAGAATGCTACACCGGATCCTTCTGCCATAACGATATGGATATGCTCGTTGTCGGCATGTACGGCGGCAGCAACAACTCGTTTATTGGCAGCAAAATCGGCGGCTGCAGCGACAATGAATACAAGACGCATTACTCGTTATGGTCCTTAATGGGATCTCCGCTTATGATCGGCTGCGACATCCGTACGGCTAATCAGGCAACCAAAGACATTCTCCTGAATCCGGAGCTGATTGCCATCAATCAGGATATCGAAAGCCGCGGAGCCTACCGGATCAAGCCGGAGCCGCAATGGTTCCATGCCGATGATGTCTTTATGCTGGTAAAAGTCCTTGCAGACGGCGAGGTCGCTATCGGCTTCTTCAATCTCAGCGATAATCAACGGGAGCTTTCGCTGCAATTCTGGGATATTGGACTGCCCTATGCTTCCGGCTTCTCGTTGTCCCTGTACGACTGCTGGGAGAATAAGGAGCTCGGGGTGTTCAAGGAGCGGTTCGCGCCCGTCGTGCCCGCTCGCGACTGCCTGATTGTAAGAGCCAAGCTGGTCAAATAAAGATGAACCATACAACCTGCCAAACTTGTGAAGCCCTCCTTCAGGCTGATGACCGGGCGATCTACATGAAGCTTGTCTCCCGGACCGCGCGGCAATTTTTATGCATCGATTGCCTGGGGGTAAAGCTGAACTGCGGCCGGGAGCCCCTGGAGAAGCTGATCCGTTACTTCAGGGAATCCGGCAATTGCGTTCTCTTCCGCTGAAGCTTCCCGTTTCCGGCCATGCAGCGTCATATACTCCGAAGGCGTGTACGACGTTGCTTTTTTGAACGCTTTGGAGAAATACAACGGGTCCTTGTAGCCAACCGAGCATGCGATCGATTTGATGCTCAAGTCGGATGACTCCATCAGCTCGCGGGCCCGTTCAATACGATAAGCCGTCACATATCCCGATACCGAGATTCCAACTGCTTCTTTAAACAAGCGGAACAGATAGCTTCGCTCCAGATTGACGGCATTTACAATATCCGTAACCGCAAGCGTGGTCCGCCAATAATTAATCATGATGTATTCTTTCGCCAGCCGGACATAATTGATCGGATTCGTCTCTCTTGGATAAAACTCCAGATAATAGGAAAGCAGCAAACGTAATTGCGCCTCTACTCTCATTTTCTCAAAAGGCCTCGCATCCGCTCCCGGCACCACGGGAAAATACGGCTTCAGATCCGCCGGACACCGAGGCACTACTGGGTTATCGGGCTCAAGTCCGATCATCGCTACCAGACGCTCCGCTTCTTCCCCTTTAAATTCGATCCATACATACTCCCAAGGATCCTCGGGATCCGGATAGTAATAAATCTCCGTTTGGGGAAAAATCATGAAGCTATTGCCTGCTGTTATGGGAAAACGCTTATTGCGCGTCTCCAGCGTTCCCTTTCCGCCCATAATGAAATGCAATGCATAAATATCGCGTACGCCCGGTCCCCACTTATGGCTGTTAGGAGGCTTATGGCCGCTGTAGGTGCATACGAATTGGCTGCTGTTTCCCGTATCAAAGATTCGCGTCGGCTTCATTGATAACCTCCGATCCTTTCGGCAAAAAGGATCACGGCTGCTTCTCGCCGCGATCCGTCTTCACGAAACCAAGCTTATTGTTCGAACTGCCAGCTGTGCAGCTTGAGCAGCTTGCTGTCAGGCTGTCCTTTAAATACCAGGTATAAGTCGTGTATTCCCTCGGCACCGCTTACCTCGGCTTGGTATTCCGCCGCTTCTGCCCCCGTTGCCTCAACCTGTAAGGTTCCGATCAGCTTGCCGCCCGCCGAATCCAGCCGCAGCTCAATAGCCGCAGCCGATCCCACTTCCGATACGGACGCCTTGAAGAGCGAGGCTCCTTCTCCCCCAAAATCAACCTTAGCTGCCGAGATCCAATCGCCGCTGTCAATATCCGCGGCAATCAGGCTGCCGTCAGAGGTCAATTCCGATTGGATTCCCGCCTGCCAGCCGATCGTAACCGCTGTCACAAGCTCGTAAGGATGAAATGGCTCAAGCTGGGCAACGCCTTCGTAATTAGCCGTTATCTCCGCAATGGAATGATCGGCATCCCGGAACGTTACTTCATTCAGATGCGTCGAGCGATAGCCCTTCGGAACCCCCATTGCCTTAGACAAGGTCTGGGCATGGTAAGCGATATACCAAGCATTCTTAAACTCGAAGATCACGTGATGGTTGTTGCCGCCAACTCCGAAGAAATGTCCGGGATTTTTCAGAATAGTTCCCCGGTAAGTCCAAGGCCCCATCGGATGATCGCTTGTCATATACGCAATCTCGCCCGCCGGAGGACTTCCTACCGGACGAACGCCATTGTAGAAATTCGAGCAATACGTAAAATAATAAGTGCCCTTGTATTTATTAATGCCCGCGTCCTCGAACATAAACGGCGCAGGAATTACCTGTGCTTGTCCCACTACGCTGACCATATCATCCCCAAGCTGCATAACCCGCGCGGTATCCGGCCATTCATCCTTGCCTTCCGGCACGCCTCCGCCAAAGTAAATATACGCCTTGCCGTCATCGTCAACCCATACGGCCGGATCAAACAGCCAGGTGACCTTCTCCACGCCCGGCGTTGATCTTAGAATCAAGGCCTTGCCGATTGGATCTTTCCATGGGCCGGTCGGGCTCTCCCCCTCAAGCACGCCAATGCCGCTCGCGTTATTCGCGAAATAAAGGAAGAATTTATCCTGCCCGTTAACGACCTTGTGCGCAATAGCGGGTGCCCAGGATTGCGTCGCCCATTTAGCCGCGCCTTCGGGACCTGCCACGGCGATAACGCCATGATCCGTCCAGTTCACCAGATCCGCAGACGAAATCACGCCAATCTTATTAATATTGCCGTACGTATTATCCTTGACGCTTCCGTCTTCGCTATATTCCAGCACGTCATTTGTGGTATAGAGATAGACGCGTCCATCAAATACGAGAGCGTAGGGATCCGCGCCAAACTTGTGGGAAACAAGCGGGTTTCCTTGCGGCGGTACTTTTCCTGTCGCACTAGTCAGCTTTACCTGTAAATCTTCCATTGTAAATTCCTCCTTAGGGGTATTTGAATGATGGGATGAAATTAATAGAATAAGAACGGCTGCAAGGCAGCCTAGCAGCAACACGGCAAGCTTCGCATGATTAGCATTCATGAGGACGGCCCCCTTAAGTGTAGGTCAGCGCGTCCCGGTATTCCTGCGGCGTTAGGCCGGTAGCTTTCTTGAAAAACCTCGTAAAGGAATGCGCCGCCTCGTACCCGACTTCGACGGCGACCTCCCGGATTTTCAGATGATCCTCCTTGAGCAGCTCCTTGGCTCTTCTCAGGCGGCAGTTATCTATATATTCCGATAAGTTCAAGCCGCGTTCCTGTTTGAAAAACCGGGATAAATACGTGGGATTAAAATAATTGATGTCTGCCAGACGGACAAGAGATAAATCTTCGTTTAGATGCTCATTGATATATTCGCAAATGTTCTCAATCACGCTTTCCGAGGCTTTGGCCTGGAAGAGCTTGTCGCTGACCTGCTTCAAGTATTGAATGGCCTCTTTCATGGAGGAATGCTCGTCCAGACGCATCAGCTTGCCGTAATCCGGAATCTCTCTGCAGAGATCCGACCGGCTAATATAAGAAAACAGAACCAGCGCAATCGAATAGTACACTTCCATGTTTCGTTGCAATGGGCGGTTTGCTTGCAATATTCCCTGCGTTAATTCATCGAATATTTTCCGGAACCTCTCGGCTTTGCCGGCTTCCAGGAAGGCAGTAAGCAGCTCGGCTTTAGGAGATAAATGGCCTTCGTCCTTCCGCTGCTCCGCGGAATCCTCCGCCTGCTCGCCCCGGTCTCTTAAGATAATGTCGGTTGCGTCCTTGTCAATGTTCATCAGCTGCAGCTGCCTAAGCCTTTCATACTGCCGGTTAATGACCTTCCACTCGGTTGGAATGCTTATAATAAAGGCTACCGGCAGCCCAAGGGATTGAAGACAGGTCTCTTGCATGAATTCCAAGGTCCCCTCCAAATAACGAACCGAATGATGATGGAACTTCTCATCAGCGGAATCGGAAGGTTGAAGAAGCCATAAGAGATCCCCATGCTTGTCGACAATTCCAACCTGTCTCATTTTCTCGGATAGATAGGAATTGCATACCATTCGCGCTTTGGTAAGCAGATGGCTTTTCTCGATATACGAATCACCTTCCGGAAACGACAAATGTCCCCTAACCAGCCATACAGGAACGGTCGGATTAAGGCTGATATTCATCCTTCGGAATTCTTCACTCAGCGTGCGGGCATCCCGATCAAGCTCTTCACTTTCTTGAAGCAGGTGACGAATGTAGTCTCCTTGCGCCATTTGTTCGAGCAGATCAAGCTGCTCCCGCGATTGCTCAAGCATCCCGCTGATTTCGTTTTCATGCTCGATCTCGTCCATCACTTCCAGCACCGTCGACGTGACCTTATCGTATCCCTCCGTCTTCAGCAAATACCTGACCTTAGGCATCTGAATCGCTTTGTAGGCATAGTCGAATTCGCTGAACCCCGTCAGGAAGATGACCTTGCATCTGGGCCAGAAGGATTGGATCTCCTCGGAGAGCTCTAGACCGTTCATGCCCGGCATGCTGATATCGGTTAACACGATATCTATTCTCGTTCGCGACATCCATTGCAAGGCTTCCTTCGCGGAATAGGCTTTGCAGACATCCAGCTTCTCCGGCAGCAGCCCGTGAAAAACCTCGTACAACGAGTCCGTAATAATGTCTTCATCATCAACGATCAGCAATCTAAGCAATTTCGCCGGCTCCTTTCAGCTTTAGTCTAATTTCAACCTTCAAGCCATTTAAATCGCTTCTGGTCAGAAATAAGCCGCTGCCTTCCCCATAGGTCAATTGAATGCGCCGGTGAATGTTGATCATGCCCGTCATTTCGCCGCTCTCTCCCCGGCTGTCCATTCTCTCCTGCAAATGTTCGATTTGCTCGTCGCTGAGCGGAGAATCGCCATTGTTCTCGACCATAATCCTGGCTTCCTCTTGATCCATGTCGAAGGTGACCCGAAGAAAGCCCTCGTCCGTCATTTTCTCTAAACTATGCTCGTAGGCATTCTCAATGATAGGCTGGATAATGAGCCTGGGCACCCGGATTCGCTCCATGTCCTTGGGAATCTCATCGAATTCCACCTTAATTCTTCGGGAGAACCGCAGCGTCTGAATCTCCGTATACATTCTGGAATGGCGCGTTTCTTCCGCCAGGAATACGTTATCCGCTCCGTTGCGCGTGATGAACCGGTAATACTCGCCCAGCATATTCGTAAAGAGCTGTACGCGCTCCAAATCCCCCGTCTTCGCCAATGAGTTCAGAATAAAGAAGCTGTTGTACAAAAAATGCGGTTTGATTTGGGATTGAAGCTGCTTAAGCTCCGCTTTTTGCATCATCATCGTTTGCTTGAAATCCTGATCGATCAGCGTCTGCAGCTTCTTAATCATCTGGTTGAACCGGTTATACAAATAGCCGAATTCATCCTTCTTCTCATGGTCAATATGAATATCCAATGCACCTCCTTCCATCTTTCTGAAGCTTTGTACAAGCAGCAAGAGCGGTTTATGAACAAACTTGAATGTCGAAATGGCGTAAATAACGATGGCGCAAAAAGACGTAAGGGCGAACACCCAAGCCCAATTGGTAAATCCCTTCAGAGGCTTTTTCACGACCGATTCAGGCAGATAAGTCACAACGGATAATCCAAGCGGCTCGGAATAAGCCTTGTCGATATGATAATTTTTGTCCCCTACTCTCGTGACGAGAGTATTTTCTTTGGTTTGGAGAGCCGCAAATGCATAGCTTTGCAGTGCTTGCGGGGTTTCGGAATTGCTGGCCAAGGTATATCCGGTCCTATTGGAGATCAGAAAGGAGCCGCTCTCCGGATAGACGCTTATTTGCTGCAGCGATTCTCTCAGCTTGTCCATATCCAGCTCAATTTGGACGATGTAGATCGGCGCTCCTTCCTTGCCGCCGTATTTGGCTGCGCTCAAATGAAGGGAGCTGTCATAACGAATGAGGCGGGCTTCCTTTTTGTCCACCTCACTGCGCAAATAATTAAAGCTGAGCTGGTTGAAATCATCAACGCCGTTGCTTGATGAAATGCTCTTCTGAATGGTCCGCACATGAACATAAATATCCTTAATATAAACGCTGCTCTTTTTAATGGAAGTAAACCGGCGAAGCAGATAATCGATGCTGGCCTTCTTGTCGGCATTGTCCATCAAATCCCAGGTAACCGCCAGTTTATTCAGGTCGTTGTCCTGCAAAATATCATATTGCTGAATTTCCAGCCATTCGATCTGGTGATCCAAATCCTCCAAATAATAAGAAAGCTGGGCTGCCGTATTTTTCGATATTTCATTGCTTGCATTGGCGTAACTCCAGTTATACAAATACACCCCCAGCAGAATAATGGGCAAAATAACAATGAGATTCGTAATAATAAGCCGGACAGATAAAGCATTGCGCCAAGAATTAGCGGGCAGTCTTAACAAATGAATACCTCCGTTGTTCATACCACTGATTAACCTCTGTTGTTATTTTGTCGCCGCCCAGCTTGTACCAGTCCTGTACGAATTGGTCGAAATCGTCGATTGGCCTGCCCAAAATAATGTTGATGTAGGTCTCATCCTGCAGATCCCCTAGAATCTGCTGCTTGTCAATCATGGTATCCGTAGGAGCACCAACAAAACTCTCATACAGCAGCTGATTGTTTCTCTCGTATTGATCAATAATGGAAAACGCGCCTGTCGGGCCATAGGTTTTATACCAGCCCCAGCCTGACTCTCCGTTTTTATCGCCACCCACGAAATCATCCATTCTTTTCTTGATATAGATGGCTTCGTCCTTCAGGTTGGCATAATTGCCGGTCTTTCGCGCTTCTTCGATTTGTCTGAAGGCCTCCAGGTTTTTTCGGGTCGGATACGGGGTAACCGGCGATAATTGCCAGACCGGGTACGTCGTGTTGTAATACTTCTGATACTCTGCGGACTCCCCCCAATTCTTCTCCAAATGCAAATTAAACAGCTTCACAATAGCCTCTGGATGCTCATAACCTTTTTTAATGGCGAAAAAGGTATTGGTGCTGAATTTAAGCGGGACCTTTGAGGCTTGACCCGTTGCGGAAACAATGGGGTACGCCTGCCAATCCGCATTCGGATCCATATCTCTGTTTGTTTGCACCAGAAAAGATGCCCACTGCTCGCCGTAGATCATCCCGATCTTTCCGGCGGTAATCATCTTCCCCGCCTTTTCCCCATCCTTCAGAGCAAATTCCGGATCAAGCTGACCTTCGCTGTACATGTCCTGAATGACCTTTAAAGCCGTTTTGACTTCGGGCTGAATGCCTCCATAGACAAGCTTACCCTGCTTATCCTTGATCCATATATTCGGAAAAGCATTATATCCGGCCATTAGATCCACCAGCCCCATAACCGGATCTCCCAAATATTTCGTCGCGGCAATCCCGTACGTATCGTTCTTGCCGTTTCTATCCGGGTCCCTCTCTGTAAACGCTTTCGAAATTGCCAATAAATCATCCATTGTCTTTGGCGGTTTCAATCCCAATCTCTTTAACCAGTCCGTTCGGATCCATAGTAAATCGGCGTCTTCAATCGATGAGCTCGTCTGAGGAATCCCCATCAGCTTACCGTCAATCGTTGCCGTTTCGAATGGACCGTCGCCTTCCTCACTCAGTACTTTCTGCGTTAATGGCGAAGCATATTTGCCATAGATCTGAGTTAAGTCCTGAATAAGCCCTGCATTGCTCAGCTCTCTGAGCTGCTGGGCGTTCACCTGCACGACATCCGGAATATTGCCCGAAGCAATGGAAGCTCCCAGCTTCTGGCCGTACAAATCTCCTTTCGCCTTCCAATCATACTTGATTTTGATTCCCAGCATATCCTCGTCCAGCCTAGTCCATCTATTGTCCTCCAGCGTTTCTCCCGGCAGGTCGGCAATTAAGCCTTCCAGTCCTTCTCCAACCTGACGAACGAAGGACAGTTCAATCGGCGGATCATATCGGCTGAACGCGGGATCCGTGTTTATAACCGGCGCAGGCGTAACCTTCTCCTGCTCTTTCGGCGGCATGGCATTGTTTTCGTTCTCGCATGCAGATAAGGCTGATAGCAGCATCAGCGAAGTAAGCATAAACTTGATTTTAATGTTTATCCTTGGCCTTGGTATCCGCAACAGGATTTCCCCTTTTCACTCGGGCGCAGCTGCGACGAGCTGTATGTTATTCATTATCTGGGTTGAAACCTGATAATACAATACACATCTCTTTATGTCGTTACCCGTTGTTTACTAGTTAATACTATGAAATGTACAGCAGCTAAGAGCTGGATTCAAGTTGAGAATGAGCGCTCATGTCGGACTAAAGTAATAAACTTATAAATGCTTAGAATAAAAACAAACCGGGACAAGAGGTCTGTCCCGGTTATTTGTTTTATTCAATTATTGAAAGATTAGCTGCGAAAAATGATATAAATCATTTTTCCAGACGGGCCAATCATGCCCGCCGCTTTCCTCATGCCACAGATGCGGGATATCGGCTTGATCCAAATACGCATGCGTTCGGTCGCTGACATGCTTCAGCTCATCGTCCATTCCGCAAGACAACCACAGAAGACGAAGCTTCGCTGCTCGATCCGGATAAGGAACCAGCTGTTCGGGCTCCCTTGTATTTGGGGCAGCGGAGAACGCTCCAATCCATGCAAAAAATTCCGGATGATTGAATCCCATGTTCAAGGACTGTCCCCCGCCCATGGACAAACCAGCTAGCGCTCGATTCTCGGAACCGGTCAGGACCGGATAACTCGACTCGATGCAGGGAATCAAATCATGAAGCAAATCGGATTCAAACGTCTCGAACGCTTTGATTTTGTCAGGAGCAAAAATATCTCCTTCGGCTCTGTCATTTATCATCGCCCGGCCGTTAGGGAGAACGACAATCATGGGAGAGAGCTTGTTTTCCGCATATAAGTTATCCAGGATAACCTGCGGATCGCCATGCTTAAACCATTCGCTCTCGTCTCCGCCTATCCCGTGCAAGAGATACAAGACATTGTATTTTTGCTCATTCGTATATCCCGGAGGCGTATAAATCATGCATTTGCGCAAGCTTCCTACCGTGCCGGATACATATTCCACCGTCTTCATGGCTCCGTGCGGAATGTCATTTCTATATTGGTCATAGCCCTTTGGTGCCGATGCAAGATACATGCGGGTCGTCCCCTCTTTTCATTTGATTGGCTTGCAAGTGAGCGGCTGCTTTGTTCATTTAGCCAAAATCCTTTAATTCGAACGCTTTTTCCTTAAAAATGTTTCTTTTTTTTCCGTTTGTAACGAGATAATCTTCTAGGTGAACGGCAAAATTGGAATAGTAGGCCGCTGAAAGGGGCGAATCGAACGGATGAACCATATCTACTATGTGGGAAGCGATGCTGAGCATGAAAGCAATTTCGTGTTTGATATTCCGCAAGGCCATCACTGCTGGCTCCTTGTCGTTACCAAAACTCCCGCCCAGTTCTGGGTGAACGGGGAGCTCAAAACTTATCCACCCCATAGCGCTATCCTGTACCGGGCACATCAGAAAATCTATTACAAGGCTTGCGGCGCTAAGTACGTCAATAACTGGATTCGATTCGAATCTGACGAGCCTTACGTTTCAAAGAGCTGCCTGCCATTTGGCATTCCATTTTCGCTGGAAGATCCTGACTACTGCAACAAGCTGTTCGAGCTGCTCGTTATTGAGCACAATTTCGCAAGAGCTTACAAAAAGTCCACCATCGATTTGTTGCTTCGAACGTTATTTAACAAGCTATTGGAAACCTATTTCTCCGATGGCACAGATACGCAATATTACGAGCTGTTGAGGCTTCGCGCCGCCATCCAAAATAACCCGGGCGAATATTGGACGGTTCCGAGAATGGCGGGATTGCTTGGGATCAGCCCGGGCTATCTGCAAACCATCTACAAAAAGACATTTGGCATTTCATGCATAGAAGACGTCATCGGCAGCCGGATTCGGCTTGCCAAGGAATATTTGTTTTACAGCTCACAAAGCATTGCCGAGGTTGCGTTTAAATGCGGCTATCAAAATGTGGAGCACTTCTGCCGGCAATTCAAGCAAGTGACCGGTTATTCGCCGAGAAAATTTCAATTAAACGCGAGTCGTTCGGGCGACATACAGATCGTACCGGCTATTCTGCCAGAATCCGTTGATTCTGTCTGAAATAAGCTTTGACCAGAAACTTCATGATATCATCAGGCACTTCCCTGGCAAATTCGGCTTGTCCAGCGAACTTCATGCCAAACGGCGCATCCGGCGTATAGGGCTCCCAAATCGGCATTTCCTCACCCGTTGAATCCTTGCCGTTAGGATCTCCGGTACGTATGAAGTTCGCCCAATAGTTGCACATCTGCCTGGCCAAGTCATAATGCTTGCCCACAAACGGCCTCCAGCATTTGGCCAAGGTCTCGAAGAAGAACCATAGATCGACCGAATGAAACGCGCCGGGATTATCCCAGCCCGGAATATCGGCCTCGAAATTATAATAGTAGAAAGGGATATCGGCTCCAGTATCAGCATTAGCCTGGCCCGCAATCCGAATGGCATATTCGATTCCGTTGACGGATGCTTTGCTAATAACCTCCTCCAGGATGTCTGACGAAAACCCGCATAATTCCAGAAACGCATTGGCGTCTTGATCGAACATTTCAACCGCCATGCGGCGGAATTCATCTCTCGAAGCGGCCTCCGGAATGCTGAGAAACTCGTCTGTCGTATGGCCTAACATAACCGGAACCTGCAGGCGTTTGTTCTGAAGGAAAAGCTCGAACGCATTGCCAACGCTGAATTTATGATCGACGACAGTACCCCAGAAGGCTTTATTATATTCGACCATCTTATCCCTCACATAAACGGCATCCAGCTTTCGTGCTTCCTCCAGCGAATTCGCTCCTAGAAAGGAAAAAAACTGAATGCCTTCGCGTTCGGCTTCCTCTATCGTTCGAAGAAACCGCGGCATCCCGGGATTCGGGTACAGCTTGTTGAACAATCCGCTCTGAACAATCGCTCGTTGGCACAGGTCTTTGTTCTGCGGTGAAGTCAGCTGATTCATGACGCTGCTGCCGCCAGCCGATTGTCCGCCTATGGTAAGATTGTCCGGATCGCCGCCAAAAGCCCCGATGTTGCGTTGTACCCATCTTGTGGCAGCCTGCTGGTCGAGATGGCCAAAGTTCGCGGGCGCTTCGGGCGCTTCGGCCGTAATTTCGGGGTGGCATAAAAATCCGAACGCGTTCAAACGATAGTTGATGGTGACCACAACGATGCCTCTTCGCGCAATTCGTTCCCCGTCGAACTCCATTTCCGACGGATGACCAACCTGCAGACCGCCGCCGAAGTACCATACTTATACCGGCAGCTTTTCGTCCGCGCGTTTGGCGGGGGTCCACACGTTCAGGTAGAGACAATCCCCATCCATGGCAATGTCCGGTTCCACGGCCCATTCCCGCGTATATATATTGTTATCGTCGAGCTCCTGCCTAACCTGCAGCGAGATCGGCTTATATTCATGCGCTTTCAGCACGCCATCCCACTCTTTCGCCGGCTGCGGTGCACGCCAGCGATTGTCTCCTACGGGCGGAGCGGCAAAAGGAATTCCTTTAAAGCTCGTAATCCGGGGGTCAGCCGCAGGCAGCCCTTGCACGGTCCCGGTCTCCACGTTTACCATTCTAAGCATGCTGCATATCTCCTTTCAGAAATGAAATAAAAAATCAGAGGGATAGTCCCTCATCGCCTGTAGGATGCTGATGACTTGCCAGCCGTTGCTTACTATTGATAGCGCTTACACTTCTTGTATTGAAGTCATTATAAAATATCCAATAGGGCTAAACAATGACGTATCCTCATCGATTATTGATGTATTCTAAGATAGCTTTTGGTTAAGAAAACTTTTAATGAAACAGAAAAACAATCCCCTTCCACGGAAAGGAAGAGAATTGTTTCATTTATTTGTCGTTTACAAACGAATTTACCGAACACGCTGCCCGGATTACAATATCAAGTCCAGCCTCCCCTTCAATCGATAGTACATTTCTATCCGACCGCTCCGATTCGCAGGCTAATCCTTCTACCGACAATTGTAAGGCATGATCGCAGCGTACGCGATACGTCCCTTTACGATCCGGCCTTAGAATCGCCTGATGAATTCGCCCGTCTTTCCAAACGATATCCACCGTAACGCCGCCGCGCGCCCGAAGCCCCCGGATTTCGCCGTCCGGCCAAGCCTTCGGAAGAGCAGGCAGCAAATGGATGGTATCCTCATGGCTCTGCAGGAGCAATTCCGCAATGCCTGCCGTGCCGCCGAAATTGCCGTCGATCTGAAACGGGGGATGGTTGTCGAGCAGATTAGGCAGCGTGGAGTGCGACAAGAGCGCGATTACGTTCGAATGCGCCTCTTCCGCGTCCAGCAGTCTTGCCCAGAAATTGATGATCCAGGCTCGGCTCCAGCCGGTATGCCCTCCTCCGTTCGCCAGGCGGCGCTCCAGCGTTCGACGCGCGGCAGCGCTTAGCTCAGGCGTTTTATCCGGGGTAATTTGGGTTCCCGGGTGCAAGGCGAACAGATGCGAGATGTGGCGATGCCCAAGCTCCACTTCCTCGTAATCTTCGTACCATTCCTGCAGTTGGCCGTAGCGCCCGATGCGGGTTGGCGGAAGCTTGTCGATCGCCTGACGCAGCTCGCCCAGAAACTCGTCATCCAATCCGAGCCATTCTCCCGCGGCTGCGCAGGCCTGGAACAGCTCGCGCGCGATTTGACTGTCCATGGACGGCCCGTAGCACAGCACGCCCGTCTCCCCATTCGGCAGCCGGTAGGTATTCTCGGGTGATACGGACGGGCAGGTGACCCGTTCTCCGCTTGGAAGCTCGACCAGATAATCCAACAGGAAGACAGCCGTCTCCTTCATCATCGGGTATACGCGCTCCAGGAAC
Source organism: Paenibacillus glycanilyticus (assembly GCF_023715145.1). Taxonomy (GTDB): domain Bacteria; phylum Bacillota; class Bacilli; order Paenibacillales; family Paenibacillaceae; genus Pristimantibacillus; species Pristimantibacillus glycanilyticus_A. The sequence goes on from NZ_JAMBNP010000008.1 coordinate 140,222, forward strand.
GCCGTATCTCCCCCATATCGATAATGCTCCCAGAGATGCAGGGACAGCCAAGCCAGACCAAGCGGCCAGTAAGTCGACGAAGGCCACAGATCCTGAGGAGCCGTGTCCGCCCAAATGTCCGTGTTGTGATGAGCCGCGCTCCCGCGGCAGCCATACATGGTCTTAGCGGTATGCCGGCCATTCGGAATCATGCGCTCGATCAGCTCGAAGAGAGGCAGGTGACATTCCGATAAATGACAGCTCTCGGCCGGCCAATAATTCATTTGCGCGTTGATATTGATGGTGAATTTGCTGTCCCAAGCCGGAAGCATATCCTTGTTCCATATCCCTTGCAAATTCGCGGGCAGCGACCCTGGCCGGCTCGAGGCGATCAGAAGATATCGGCCGTAGTGAAAATATAAGGCAGTTAGCCCGGGATCTTGGCTTCCGGCCTTCACGTTAACGAGACGCTTCGAGGTTTCTTCCGTCACTGCCTTTATGCCGGACTCAGCTCCGATCCAAAGTCTTGTTCGATCATACAACCTGCGGTAATCCAAGATATGCGAGGCCCGCAACTCCGAATATGCGGTTACGGCAACGCGTCCGGCATCGCCAAGCGCCGCGGCTTCAGGGTCGGCTTCGCGGAAATCCGTCGACGCGGTCACGACCAGCAATACGGCATCGGCATTCGAGACGACGAGGTGCTCGCCAATCGTGCGCATGCTTCCCCCCTCGGGCTTGCATGCAAGGACGCCGCAATATCGGACTCCTCCCCCGCTATTGCCGCTCATCACGATCTTACCGTCCTCCGCGCGAATCTCGTCCACGTAACGGAACCTCTCTCGTCCCATTCGTGCCGTAAACGAGATTTGACCGGGAGCATCTGCCGTAAGCCGCAGCACGATCGCTTTATCCGGGTAGCTTGCGAAAATTTCGCGGGCGAAATTCGTTTCTCCCGCCTTATAGGAAACATGAACAATGGCCTCCGATAAGTCAAGACGTCTCTCGTAATTCTCAATCTCTGCCGCATGCTCGAACTGAAGAAACAAATCGCCAAGCGGAACATAATGACGCTGGGACTCGGGAATTGCCGTCAGGGCCATCGAAGCGAGCCGCTCGGCCTCCTGCAGCTTTCCTTCGAAGATAAGCCTGCGAATTTCCTCCAAATTGGGCAGGGCATCCGGATTATGCCGATCTCTAGGGCCCCCGTGCCATAAGGAATCCTCGTTTAATTGCAAGCGTTCCGCGCGCGGATCACCAAAGATCATCGCTCCCAAGCGTCCGTTGCCAATCGGCAAGGCTTCCTCCCATTTGCCTGCGGGAGAATGATAGAGCAGCGTATCCTCGTGTTCGCGGTTGTACTTGGGCATATGCGTTCAATCCTTTCCGTTAATTGATTGAATACGTTCTTCTTGAATTTCACGATAGGCGCCGGGAGTCGTGCCCGCGTACTTTTTGAACACCTTCGCGAAGTAGTGCTTGGTATCGAAGCCAACCTGCTGGCTGATTGCGCAAACCGTCAGCTGCGGCTGCGTTTTCAATAGCTTCTGCGCCTCCCGGATCCGCAGCGAATTCAAGTAATTGACGAAGGTATCCCCCGTCTCCTTCTTGAACAGGCTGCTAATATAATTCGGATGCAGACTCATGTGTTCCGCGAGATGATCGAGGGATAAATCTTTCATATAATTCAGCTGCAAATAGGCAAGAATCCGTTCGGCATGCCGGCTGTACTCCGTATCCGATGCGGCCGGAAGCTCCTCCTTGACGCGGCTCAGCAGTCCCGCGATCTCCTTTTTGTCCAGAGGCTTCAGCAGATAATCCACAACACCAGAGCGAAGAGCCTGGCGGACATATTCGAATTCGTCATAGCCGGTCAGGATAATAAATCGATCGCATAATCCCTCAAGCCTGGCATCATGAATCAGTTCGAAGCCGTTCTTCTCCGGCATATGGATATCCGTTATCGTCACGTCGGGCATAAAGCGCTTCATCGTCTCTAAGGCTTCCCACGCGTTGAAGGCCGAACAAATGTCAGAACCGACAGGCGCGACTTCTTCTACGATTTTAACTAACCCTCTCAGAATCAAAGGCTCGTCGTCTACGATCAGTATCTTCAACGTCCGCCACCACCTTTTTCACAATGACAATGCGCAAGCAGGTACCTTTACCAGGTTCGCTGATGATTTCCAGACGGGATTCGCCCCCGAAGTAACCTTTCACTCTTTCGTTAACGTTTTTCAACCCTACGCCAACAGGCTCCTCCGCTTTTCTGAAATCATCGTGCTTCAAGAGTCGTTCGCGCAATTCGAGGAGCTTCTCCGGAGGGATCCCGTTCCCGTTGTCGGAAATGTCGATCGTAATTTCTCCGTCCGTTTCCGTCGCCAGCAGCCGGATATGAACGGGACGCAGAACGGCTGAGGCCCCGTGCACGATGCAGTTTTCAATAAGGGGCTGCAGGAGAAAACGCGGACAGATTAGACGTTCAGAATCAACCTCAATCTTGATCTCGTAAGTCAGCCTGCTTTGAAGCCTCATTTTATGAATGTTCATGTAAAAGGTAACCATCTCGATTTCCTTCGCGAGAATCGTTTCTTGCTGCGCTGACGACAAGCTGTACCGCATCAGCTTCCCGAACCAGAAAGAAATGTCGGCAACTTCCTTGTCGTCGTTGGCTTCCGCGACCATTCGGATCGTTTCAAGCGTGTTGTATAGAAAATGAGGCTTAATCTGTGCCTGCAGCACCTGGTAGGCCGCTTCTTTGTTGCGCAGCTCGGCGCGATGAACATTGTTAATGAGTTCGTCCATTCGTCCAACCATGGAGTTGTATGCGCCAATCAGGAATCCGATTTCATCCTTTTCGAACTTGCCGCTTTTGATCGTAAGCTGCCTTAAGTTATCGTCGTTTAGAGTTCGCATATGCCGGGCCAACCGGAGAATTCGCTTTGTAATGGTTGAAGCCAGCAAATAATAAGCAATGGATAGGGCGATGAGCAGCAGCACGATGATCGTCACCAAGACGGTTTCCTTCTGCTTCACGGAACGGAATACGTCGCCTACCTGTCCGGTGATGATGACGCGCACGTCTAAGGGATCCAGCTTCAATTGATTGACGATCGTTGTTCGGTTGATGAAAAAAGCTCGTTCTTCCGATTGCAGAAGACTTAACGTTTTATTGTCCAAGCCTATTGCTTCGTTCGTCAGCACATTGCCTTGTCCGGACAGCAAGATAGCTCTCCAGTTCTCTTCCACGCCCGCAGCGGCATAGAAGTTGTTTATTAAACTGTTGCTAACCCGAATTTCAAGGAGGCCGATCCGTTCCGTAATTTGCGTATTGTAGATGTACTGATAGTAAATCAGATCCGGATCGGACACGTTTGAATCGGCGCGCAGCCAAATCCCCTGCCCCGCTTTGAGCGGCGAGACGGCATCCTCTATTCGCGAGTCCAGCATGGACCTGTCCCGAAACAAATTGGTTATGGGCAGCACCTGATCCTTCATCTTATAGATCACGATAGAATCGATCTCCGGATTGGCGAACATCGATTGGCTGTACAGAGGGAGAATATATCGGGTCAGCGCGTACACGCTGTCCGCGTCGGAATCGTATACGCCATCCAGATAATCGGTCAGATAAGGATTGTATTGCAGCACCCGGTGGACCGATTGAATTCGGGCGAAATCCGTCTTCATGTTGGCGTAAGCCTGCTCCAGGATCTTCTGCCTGCTCTCTACGAATTGCTGGGTCAGGTTGCCGTAAATTTGGGTGTAATAGTGATACCCGAAAGCGATTACAGGAATAAAAATCATAATGACGTAACCAAGCACGATCTTGCGCATGATGCTCACGGCGGCATTTCCCTCCAAGTAAGGAATCCATATATCGTTAACGTATCACGTACACAAGAATTCCGCTAGAGTCCCGGAACGATCCTCGCAATTAGCATACAAAGTCCGGCGGTAACGCACCCGCGCTACTACCGGACTTTGTCTTATTTTTTAAACAACTCTTTCTTTTTCTGATAGGTTTGGTTTGCCCAATCCACCAAGCGGTCCAAACCGATCTTCTCCGCGTTTTTCACCATAGTTTCGTAATTTGCCACGGCTTCTTCTTCCGATTTTGCCAAATAAATTTTGACCTTCTCGTTTTTAATCATTTCGTCGATCTTGGTTTTGATCGTCTTCTCTTCCGAATCCGGCTGCAATTGAATCAAACCAAGCTCCGGTTTGTATATGGTAAACTCTTTTTTCTCCATCAAGGCTTTCGTCTTCTGAGCCCCCGGCACGTAGCTCAGCATTCCTTCCGTCACGCCGTCGTTGTACAAGTACCACCATTTGATTCCGTTTGTGTTAACGAAATCGGCATCGGACGGATCATATTTCAAATTCGGATAACCTTCGTCATTCCAGGTCCAATGCTCGCCTTCGACGCCAAACATCGTCAATTTCTTTCCTTCGTCGCTTGCGAGATATTGAAGGAATTTGATCGATGCCTCGGGATCCTTGTTTTTCTTCGTGATGAACGTACCCGCGAAGCCCAGTCCCGAGCTGACCGCTTTCGTATTTTTCGAGATGGCGCTAGGCAGCATTTGGAACGTATACGAACCGCCCGCGTTTTTGACCTTGATATTGTCCATGTCCGCAATGCTGACCGTATGGCTATGCGCGAACGCCTTCCCGCTGGTCGCATATTGATCGTCAATCTGATCGTTCGTATAAGCGAAGTTCTCTGCCAGTATGTCCCCTTCGCGGTAAAGACGGTTCATGAATTTGAAAAACTCCAGCATTTCCGGCTGTCTTATCGCATAGTCGACTTTTCCGTCCCGCTCGTACCAGCCGTCCAGAAGTCCTTCGACTCCGAACTGCTGCAGGAAATATTGCTCGATCCAGTCCTTATCCATAATCAATGGAACCATGTCCGGGTATTTTTGCTTGACCATGCCCAAAACCTTTACAAAATTATCGATGGTGTCGACCGGCGGATTGCCCAGCTCCTTCAGAATATCCTCGCGCACCGCGATACCCGGGTTGCCGTCGCTGCCGACCGAGTATTTGTTCTGCGCCATTTCCTCCTGCGTCGCGAAGGAGTTGCGCACCGTATAGAAATTGCCGTCATCCATCGTGTGGATCGCAATTCGTATCGGATCGATCTTAAAGTCAGGCGCGTATTTCTCGATCAGCTCGTTCCAAGGATAAGAAAGCTTTGAATCGGACATCCGTTCGATGTTCGCGTTAGTAAAAACCAGATCCGGGAGATCGCCGGAAGCGATCATCAGCGGAAGCTGCTTGTCGTCCGTGGCGACCGTCACGTTAAGCTTAATACCCGTCTTTTCGGTAATTTTCTCGGCAACCGGTCCCTTCCATTCCTTTACCGGATACCAGGAAGCATCGATAAACAGGGACAGCTCCTTCACTTCGTTGTTTTTTGCGGGCGGTTCCGAGGATGTTCCAGATGAGTTTGTGGCACCTGCATTCTCTTTTTGGCCGTCATTGTTGTTATTGCCGCCGCATGCGGACATCAGCGCTATCGTCATCATAAGGATGAGCGATAGGAGCAGAGCCTTCTTTCCTTTGTTTCTGTTCAAAGTAACCCCTCCAACAAGTGATGTTTATATTAAAGCAAACGCTTTAATATCATGCCAACATAAAATTAGCCTTTCACGGAACCTAGCATAATGCCTTGAATAAAAAATCTTTGGAGAAACGGGTAGACGCATACGATAGGCGCGATAGAGACAACCATGGCCGCTACCTGAAGCGAATAGCTGGTGACGCCCGCTGAGGCGCTGTTCGCAACAGCAATGGCATCCATCGGCGCATTGCTCTTGTTGATAACCTCCATCATCCGGAAGGCAAGCGTACGCAGGCCCTCAGACTGCACGAAGTAAGCGGAATCCAGCCACGAGTTCCATTGACCAACCCCGAGGAATAACGACATGGTTGCGATCAGCGGCATCGAGACGGGAAGAATGATCCGGTAGAAAATAACAAGCTCGCCAGCCCCGTCCATGTGAGCCGATTCCTTTAATTCGCTCGGAATCTCCCGAAAGAACGAAATCGCTATGAGCAGAAAAAACGTGCTCAGCATGGAAGGAATGACATAGACGCCAAACGTGTTCAGCAATCCCACGGAGCGCAGAACAACGTAATACGGAATCAAACCGCCGGAAAAGTACATCGCGAATATAATGACCGTGAAGTAACTTTTGCGGAACAGCAGATCGCGGTGCGAAAGCCCATACGCGACCAAGCAGGTAAAAAGGACGCCTAAGGCGGTTCCTGCAAGCGTTCTCATAATCGTGACCAAAAATGCGTTATACCAGTGGGGGTCATCCAAAAACCTCACGTAGTTTTCAAAGGTGAAGGTTCTCGGCCATAGATAAACGCCCCCGAGAAGAGAATCGGTTCCTTTATTGAAGGAAAGAATCAGAACGTAATAGAACGGATAAAGCATCGATAACGTCAGAATGGCTAGTAATGCATAAACCAAGGCATCCATGATGCGGTCTTTTTGTTTCTGGCTGAGCTGCATGCCCGCTCCCCTTTCCTAGAATAGACTTGAACCCGAAGTGCGTTTGGCAATATAGTTGCTGGAGAAAATCAGGACGACGGAAATGACGGATTGAATCAAATCGATCGCTGCCGCATAAGAGAATCTTCCGTCTCTTAATCCAACCTTAAACGCATAGGTTTGCACGATCTCCGAGGTCGGATTGTTAATGCTGTTGCCGAACAGGAACGCCTGCTCGAAGTTGGAGCCGACCAGTCCTCCGCCCAGAATGCTTCCGATCGTCAGAATAAGCACGACTACAATCGTTCCTTTCATTCCGGGGAACGTAATATGGCGAATTCGGGCCAAGCGGCCCGCTCCGTCAATCTGCGCGGCTTCGTACAGCGACGGGTTGATGCCCGCTATAGCGGCCAGGAAGATGATCGTCCACCAACCCATTTCCTTCCAGACGGCGCTTCCCGTCGCAAATCCCCAGAAGTAGTTGGCATTCGTTAATACGTCAAGCGGCTTGTCAATTAAGCCGAGTCCTAGAAGCGCCTTATTGACCATGCCGACATCCGTCGACAGAAAGGCGAAAGCGATGCCTGCGACGACAACCCACGAGATGAAGTGGGGCAAATAGCTGACCGTTTGGACAAAACGCTTAAATTTCAAATTTTTAACTTCGCTTAATAGAATGGCCAGCAATATGGGAGCAGGAAAAGCGAAAAAGACTTTTAGAAGACTCAATACCAGCGTATTTCGAACGATCATTCCGAACTGGTAGTCGTTAACGAATTCCTTGAAATGCTTCAAGCCCACCCATTCGCTCGTAAAAATGCCCTTGATTCCGCTCGAGATGGAATACTGCTTGAATGCCATTAGAATGCCGAACATCGGCGTATAGGCAAAGACCAGCAAAAATATCATGCCGAGCCCGACGAACAGGTGCAGCGTTCTTTGTTTTTTAAACCGCTTCCAAAACTGCGCTCGTGCTTCTGTTTTTCCCGTAGTTCCCGTAACCCGAGTACCCAACTCCATATCTGCTCCTCCTTTGTTTTTAGTGTACCCGCCGGGACCAAGCGGTCGAAAGCCAACATTCTTAAGAAAGCGTTGTCATTTTTTAAGATTGCTTTGCTTGGCTTAAAAAAAGACAATCCACACTTTTAAACTGGTCCCCACGTCAAGGACACTTAGAAAAAATGAGTTAACTTCTTGAAGTCCCGTTCCAGCTTATTTGGTACAACTCGATGTTCTTGCGTTGCCTTGGCCATTCTCTTGTAAGGATTAGGCTTACGATGAGGACAAACTAAATCTAGACGTCGCATATATTTCTTGCTCATAATGCCCTCCTTAGATGTCATTACCCGTATAAAAAAAGGCCCCACAGCCTAAACACTTTTTTCAAGTGTCCAGTCTATGGGGACCCGTTTACCATTAATCATGAAGGAGGATTGTTTTTTATTGAGTAGTTATAGGCAGCCGGGTTTAGATATCCGCAGCAAGCGAAGAATCCTTTTTCGTCAGCTTCAGATAAATCATGTAGATAATCCCGATGCCCATCCAGATGAAGCCGAATTTCTTGGAAGCAGCATCCAGGCTGTACCATACATATCCGATAATGACAAAACCGATAATCGGATAAATCAGATGCTTCAGATAGTTCTTGCTCTTTTGCTTCCGGATAAAGTAATTGATAACCGACAGATGCAGGAACAGGAATGCGGTTAATGCTCCGAAATTAACCAGCGACGTCAGTGTAGCGATTTGCTTGGTGAATATAAACGTCACAACCAGCGAAATAGCGCCGACTAGCAAAATGCTGATGTAAGGCGTTTTGAAGGTCGGATGGATTTTGCCCAGTACGCCAGGCATTTTCTTATCACGCGCCATGCTGTACAAGATACGCGAAATCGCAGCCTGCGCGACAAGCGCGTTGGCAACGCCCCAGGCGAATGCCGTGGCAATGATCGTCGTCCATTTCAGCCAAGGGCCTCCGGCGAGCTCTGCGATTTGATAAAAAGCTACATCCGCATTCTCAAAGGTCGTGTAATCCGGCCATACGAGAGCGGCCACCCAAGTCTGAATAATAAAGATGATACCTACAATAAGCAGGGAGAAGATAACGGCTCGTCCAACCACTTTTTTGCCGCCTTTGGTTTCTTCCGCAAGCGTAGAGATCGCATCAAAGCCGAGGAAGCTTAGAACGGCAACGGAAACTGCTCCCATGACGGTGCTTAAGTTAAAGTGGGCTTTGTCGTACAACGGCTTAATCGTAAACGAAGCGCCGTTTACACCCTTGGCAACAGTGATGACAGCCGCGGCCACGAAGACAACTAGAACGAGAAGCTCGAGCACAAGAATGATTTTATTAGCCTTTGCCGTAATTTCAATCCCGAAAATATTAATAACCGTATTAAAAGCGATAAAAATCAGCAGCCACACGTAGACCGGGACGCCCGGCAGCACGTCATGCAGCGCCGAAGAGCTGATCAAGTACAGCAGGGATGGAATCATGATGTAATCCAGCAGAATCACCCAACCGGAGAAAAAGCCGACATGCTCGTTAATCCCCCTTTGGGCGTACGAATATACCGAGCCCGCGATAGGGAAAGCTTCCGACATTCTAGCGTAGCTAAGCGCCGTGAAGACCATTCCGATCATACCAATTAAGTACGCTAATCCGACCATCCCGTAAGAACCTTGCGCGACATAGCCGTAGATGCCAAACGGCGCAATAGGCACCATAAATATCAATCCGTAAATCAGCAGATCCCAAAACGACAACGAACGCTTAAGCTCCTGCTTATAACCAAATTGCTCAATATTGGCGGAACCCTCTGTCTCGACGGACGGAGAGCTATTTATATTCGTCGAACTCATGATCATCCCTCTATTCTGTCATTAAATATTGGCAGGTTTAAACAGATTTACTCCATATACATCTAATACGCTCCATGGCATGAAGAACCGAGCGGTCATCAGCGGATCTACGATTTGTGAAATTTGAGATTGACCAGCCGCGCTGCATAGCATAACAAGCTCCGGCAACGACATATCCATATGAGGCAGAAGCGCATCAATCATGATTTCTACGGCGCTTTTCGCGGCCTCGTCGAGCGTTTCTTTGGATACGATAGATGAGATCCCCTCCCCGTTCTCCAAGAACGGATAAGGAATAGATTGTCCGCTTAAAACCTCCAGCGTGACGGTTACTTTCGCCGGAATTTCAATGCCGGTCACCCCGATCTCTCCATCTCCCATAGCCGCATGCACGTCTCCTAACCCAAACAACGCGCCTTCTTGGAAAACGGGCAAGTACAGCGTGGCGCCGGTCGTAATGAGCTTCGTATCCATATTGCCGCCATGTGGACCCGGCGTTCCGCACGGAACCGCCTCGTCTTCAGGAGCCACGCCAATAACGCCAATCATCGGGTTAAGCGGCAGATGAAGCTTGTCATTAAAAATCGCTTTGCCGTCCTTGATCGGAATAAGCTTGAACTGCATCGCATCCAGACGATGCCCCATAACGCCGAGCCCAGGGCCGGCTGCCATAAGGCCTTGCTCACCTAGCTCAATGGCATCGATATGGACCTTCAGCAAATCGCCGGGCTTAGCGCCTTCCACGTAAATCGGTCCGGTAGCCGGATTGATCTGTTCCCAATCAATGGAGGATACGGTTGTCTGCTCCGATTGAATCTGATTTCGAAAACAATCCCAGGTCTCCATAACAATCGTTGAGCCGGAAGGTACCTTAAGCGCATGTGAATTATCCTTACTGAAAGAATAAACGAATTGCTCTTTAGAGACGGTTTGCATCGAACAACCTCCTATATGAATGTCTTGGGTTAAGTATATAAAAAAAAAACGGGCGTTTTTTGCATCCGTTTTAGATAGTTTTGCATGTATTTTATATTTTTTTAATATTCCTGACATAAACACGTACATATATGTAAGATATCATGACACAAGCGGCCGAGCCCCAAACCCATTGAAGGGACCAAGTCACCGCACACCCAACGCAGGTCGCAAGCAAGATGGCTCCGGAAAGAGCATAGCCATTCAGACCTGAGCGGTTACGCAGCTTGTATAACGGATAGGCAGCGGATAAAAACAAATGCGCGTAAAATACAACGCCCGCCGGTACCACCTCCTCCATAAATGGCACGGCAGCCAGCGGTATGGCGCACAGAAACACGCCCATTGCATAGATCCGCCGGGTGCTTGATAAGAACCCGCATGAGCCATGCAGCGCATGAAGCATCCCGAGCAAGGACACGCCGGCTCCAATAGCGAACGACGAGAGCAGAAGCAGCAGGAGTAAGTAAAGTACCGGCAAAGCAAGCTCGCTTGGGATGACAGCCAACATGTCTGGCAGAGGTATCGGAGATGCACCGGAAGGCTGAGACAGGGAAAGCAGATACAGCAAAATAATAGAGCCCGCTAAGGGCAAAGCACACCAACATGCTGTAGCAAGCCGGAAGGTCATGCGGCTTCTTTCTTTTTTGATAAGCGAGTATTCGGGGTAGACTAACATTTGCAGCATGAGCCGTCCCGCGAACAGGCCGGCATAAGCCAGCGTACCGGCAAGAAGATACTTGGGATCTGCTTGCAAAAGATGCAGCTCTTGAAGCTGCAGCCATGTCGGATCAATGCCCTTAAGCAGGTATACCGATACGGGGATAAACGTCAAGGCGGCAAAGAAAAACACAAACAGCCATAGACCGACCCGGTGAAACCCGTTGATGCCTCCCAGTCCCGCATACACCAATGTGAAGGCGAGAAGCAGCGCAATCGTAAGCAGCGGCGGAATGCCAAACATGCTATTCAACAAATAGCCGGCAAACCATGTATTAAGCACCAGTCCTTCGCTGACTGCAGCCAGAAGAACAATAAGCATCGGAATATGGCTTTTACCGCGGAACAGCCTTCTCAAGTATTCCGTAACATTATCGCTGCTTGCGATCTCATTCCTTCTCATCTCCAGTCTGTTAACAACCGCTGCCATTACAACAACTCCAGCTAAAGCAAGAACCGCTCCGCCTGCATAGTGGTACCGGTAGGTTACGGCTATCGGGATGAACAACGGCAGCCCGCTGACGAAGTGAATGAGAAGCAGGAAAATGCCGTGAGACAAGCGAAGCTCCCGATGAGGGAGAAAATAGTGAGAGACATGCCGATGCTCGCCAATCTCCTTCATATGTACAATGAGCAATACAATGGCTAGAAATAAAATGACATACCAATCCATTACTGACCCTGCCCCTTGAATTTGCTTGGCGTAACGCCTGTAATTTTTTTGAAGGCGTTGCTGAAGTGATTCTGGCTGGAGAAGCCCGCCCGCTCCGCTATGACCGTCATGCTCCAATCCGGGTGCTGCTCCAGCAGCTTCTTGGACTGGTTAATGCGGTAGGATAGAAGGTATTCCTGGAACGTTTCCCCGATCTCGTCTGAGAAGCAATGGCTCAAATAAGATGGATTAATCGGAATTTCCTTCGCAATATCGTTTAGACTCAGCTTTTGGGAGTAGCTTTCCTGGATTCGCTTAAGCACATGCTGCACATGAGGCGAACGGCCCACCTTGTAATGATGCTTGCTGAGCCACTTTTCAATCGTGTCGTACAGCTCGCTCTCCAGAAAGGGCTTTACCAAATAATCGAGAACCTCCAGTTGTATAGCCTTCTTCGCATAGTTGAAGTCTTGATGGGCCGATACGATCACGATATCCATATCCGGCTGCCGTTCCACCATACGCTCGGACAGCTTAAGTCCGTCTTCATTCGGCAGGAGGATGTCAACAAAGGCCAACTGGATGGCATGCGAATCCAGCACCCGCATCGCTGTTACCGCATCTTCTCCGCAAAAGCATTGAAAATGAGGGTATTTCCGCCGAATTAAATATTCCATCTGTTCAAGCTCCAAGTATTCATCATCAACGATTAGAATGTTCATTTCCTTCATCTCCCGGAACATAAGGCCATCTGGCCGTTGCAACTGTTTGATTCCAATTGTTCTTCCGCAAGGTCAGCGATGTCGGCAGGTCGAATACAAGCTCCAGCCGCTGACGGACGTTAGAGAGTCCAATACCGTCCCCTTGAGAATCACCGATTTCGCCGGTTCCATTATCCACCACGGATAATTCAACCCAATTCCCTTCTCGCTTCAAGCCAATAAAACAATATTTCTCGCCGACTCGTTGTTCCAATCCATGCTTGAAGGCATTTTCCACCAGCGTCTGCAGGGTATACGGAGGCACCTGACAGTAGAGCAGCTCGCTGTCAATATCATAGTCGATCTGCAATCTTGGTCCGAAACGAAGCTGCTGAATCGCTAAGTAGTTGTTCGTATGCTCCAGTTCCGATTGGAAGGAGACGAGATGCTTCTGTTCGTTGTCCCGGTAACGGTAGCGGAGAAAGAGAGAGAACCGCTCCAAGCCAGCGGTTAAATCCCGGTGCCGATTCAGTCGACTGAGCGACAGGAGCGCATTAAGCGTGTTAAATAAGAAATGGGGTTGAATTTGTTCGTTTAATTGATTGTATTTGCTGACATGAAGCTCTTTTTCAAGCCGTATCCTTACATTCTCCAGTTCCAATATATCCAGCTCGTGATCGAGCAAACGGAGCATCAGCAGAATAGCTACGCTTATGATCGGGGCTAGTACGCCTAGAAAAACGATGACAACAAACACCTGACTTACCTTCCTCCCTCCATCGAAGAGTAACGATTTGGGGCCGATTATCGGATTACAAGCTCCTATCAGCAGTATAATCAATAGAAGCATACTTGATAAGTTATTTCACAGCTAAGAGATATGAGAAACATACAAATAAAAAAGAGCCGCACAAACTTCTGTGGGCTCTTATCTCCCTATACTTAACCTACGATACCGCTTCGCTCCATGCTTTCGACGAAATGCCTTTGCACGAATAAGTACATAATAATGAGCGGAAGAATCGCCAGAAGGACACTCCCACCGTCGAGTCATACATATCTACCGGCATCAGCAGCGTCACAATCCAGAGCACAAGAGAGATCATCACAAAGTATATCCAGCCCATCGCGGAGCTAAGCCCGAAATCAAAGGCTCTAAAGGCTGTCTCGTGAATTTGTCTGCTCGTCTGGCTCGTTGTCAGGTTGTCGACCATGGAATACATGAACCCGGATCCGGGTATACCTCGATCCCCTGACTGGATGCACCATTTAAAAATTATGATACAGCTTCATGAGCTCCCTCCTCTAGCGATAACCACACGCGGTCCGGCTGCATTACTCTATCCCTCTTCGGCCTATCTGTAAAATAAAAGCCGGTTGGCATAGGCATTGCGGTAATCCGTTGGAGTTAATCCCGTAATTCTCTTAAAGCTATGCATGAACGGATGGCTGTCCTGGTAGCCAAGCTGTTGAGAAATTTCTTTGATACTTAAATTGGTATCCGCCAAAAGCGATTTAGCGGCATCCATCTTTTCTTGAAGTAAGTATTGTTTCAGAGGCATTCCCGAAATCTCAGAAAACAAGAAGGACAAGTACTTGGCATTATAACCAAAATGCTCTGCCAATTGGCTGACCTTCAAATTCTCCTTCCGATTCCATTTGATATAATCGACAATGTCATTGAAAAGCTGCTGCTGCTTTAATTTTTTGCCCGTTTGGTTCTGCACGAAATAGAGCTGATTGTATAGTTCGCACAATATTCCCGTGGTCAAATAATTATTCAGCGTCTGCTCCCGGTAGCTGCGGACGGAATCCTGAAGCTGCTTGAGCAATACGATCAATTTATCCGGACTTCGGAGTGTCCCTTTCTCCGGAATCCATACTTTTCCCGGCTCATAGCCCGGATCATGTTCTTCGATCAGGTAACCACCCTGAACGGAAAAATGGAGCCAATAAAAGCTGCAGTCCGACTCCCGGTAACCGGCTTGCTCAGCTCCCGGCGGCATAAGCAGGAAATCCCCCTCGTTCAGGACATGACGCTCGTTGCCTTTGGCTATATATAACGTTCCTCTGGTTTGGATAAACAGTTCAAACTCGTACAGCATGCGGTGCATATGCATCCACTCCGGAGACGGCGCGACAAATTTCCCGGTCATTACCAGGGATACCGGCCGATCTACGCGGAAGCTGAAGCTGGTCATGAGCCGCCATCCTTTCTGCCCTTTTTACACCTCATTGTAGAACAAATCAAACAAAGCGGCTAGGCCCATTCAAATAAACTTCCTTTTTGACACATAATCAAACCTTACGCCATTTACCGGACATGCCAGCTAGTAATAAGCTTTTATCATATTCGCGAGAGGATGATGTTCATGAAGGCTGTAACAAGCAATACGATTTTGAACCATTTTGGGTTGGACCGGGTGACATTGTACAGTGAATACCAAACGAACGCCTTTCAGAAAGAATTGGACTATTTGCGCAGTTATGACGTGGACCGGCTGCTTGCCGGATTCAGGGAGACAAGCGGTCTTAAGCCAAAAGCAGACAAGTATCCCGGCTGGGAGAATACCGAAATCCGCGGCCATACGTTAGGACATTATTTAACGGCCGTATCCCAAGCCTATGCTCAAACGCAGGATTTCGGGCTGCTCGAGAAGCTGAAATATATGGTTGCAGAGCTGGCTGAAGCCCAGCAGGACAGCGGTTATTTATCCGCTTTTCCCGAGACTTTGTTTGACAATGTAGAGAATCGGAAGCCCGCGTGGGTTCCTTGGTACACCATGCACAAAATCATTGCCGGACTAATTGCCATCTATCAGGCAACCAAGCTGCAGCAGGCTTATGAGGTTGTGAGCCGCCTTGGCGACTGGGTTGCGGAACGTTCCTGTTCCTGGTCGGAGGAACTTCAAGCGACCGTTCTTGCGGTAGAATACGGCGGCATGAACGACTGCATGTATGATTTGTACAAGCTCTCCGGCAACAGCCGTCATCTGGAAGCCGCTCACAAGTTCGATGAGATCCGTTTATTCGAAGCGCTTCGGGAAGGAAGGGATGTCCTTAGAGGCAAGCATGCCAATACCATGATTCCGAAGTTTATCGGTGCCTTGAACCGTTATTTAACGCTAGGCGAAAGCCAGCGATGCTACCTGGAAGCGGCGGTTAACTTCTGGGATACGGTCGTCTATCATCACAGCTATCTCACCGGCGGCAACAGCGAGTGCGAGCATTTCGGAGAGCCGGATATGCTGGACGGCAAACGCTCGGACGTAACCTGCGAAACCTGTAACAGCTACAATATGCTGAAGCTGACCAAAGAACTGTTCAAGCTCACGCAAAACAGCAAATACGCCGATTTTTACGAGAGGACGTATATAAATGCCATCCTTTCCTCGCAAAATCCGGAAACCGGCATGACGATGTATTTCCAGCCGATGGCCACGGGCTACTTTAAAATTTACAGCTCGCCCTTTGAACACTTTTGGTGCTGTACGGGTACGGGAATGGAGAGCTTTACCAAGCTGAATGACAGCATCTACTTCCATTTGGACCATAATCTTTATATTAATCAATTCTACAGCAGCAGGCTGGATTGGTCGGAGCAGCAAACCGTTGTTACGCAGACGACTTCGCTGCCGCATAGCGACCTTGTTCATGTTACGATAGGCACGGATAGTCCCAAACGGCTTGCTATTCATATTCGTATCCCTTATTGGGCCGCTGGAGAGGTCGACATCATGCTTAACGGAGAAGCGGTTATTGCTTCTGTTCAGCAGCAGTATGTTGTTCTTGACCGGATCTGGCAGGATGGGGATACCATTGAAGCTCGGATTCCAATGAAGGTGTCTTTCTCATCTCTGCCGGATGCTCCTCATGTCATTGGCCTGCAATATGGTCCCGTCGTTCTCAGCGCCGCGCTAGGCAAGGAAGATATGGTTGAATCAAGAACCGGGGTCATCGTTAACATCGCGACAAGAAGGATGGCTGTTAAGGATTATGTCGTGCCTCAAGGGATGAGCGTCAAAGAATGGTTTAGCCGCTTTGATAAGCATGTCGTCCGCGATGGGAATGAACTGGCTTTTACTTTAAAAAATACCGATATGGATGAACAGTTGATCTTTACTCCCCATTATCTGCAGCACCATGAAAGATACGGCATTTATTGGAGCTTCCTGGATGATGAATCCGAAGAGCTACGGCAGCATAAGGAAGCCGTGATCCGGGAACGCGAGTTAAGAGAAGCTACGATTGATTCTGTGCAGGTTGGTAATGATCAATATGAATTGGAGCATCAAATCGAGGGCGAGCGCACGCATGGCGGTACGTGGGAAGGATTAAACGGCAGAATGGCGGAAAACGGCGGATGGTTCAGCTATTTAATGAAAATTGAGCAGGATGCAGCGTTATCTGTTACCTTTAACCGTATGCATACGGACAGAAGCTTTGGCATTTATATCGACGATACGCTTCTGGCAACCGAGACCTTCCCAGACGCCTGGAAGCGAAGTTTCTATGAAAAGACGTTTGAGCTTCCCCATGCTTTAACAGCAGGCAAAACATCCGTAACCGTTAAGTTCATGCCAATCGGGAAGATAAACGGCATTTATGGCGTTCTAAGGACGATCAAGCATACGAGAGATAAATAGTAAGGAAAGAAATAAGAGCGTCTCGGCATTGGACGCTCCTTTTCTACCTGACATAGGATTAGTCAATTTTGATGGCTTGAGCACCGATGCCAATCTTCTTAATTAACGCAATTGCCTGCTCTTTCTCTTCTACGGAAAGACCTTGCATCAGCGATTCGATGACTTGCGCATGCGACGGAAATATATTCCGCAATAACTCTGCGCCTTCATCCGTCATTTCAGCGTAAGTTACCCTGCGGTCCTCCGGGCATGCAACACGTCTCAAATAACCCTTCTTTTCCAGCTTATCAATCGTGTAGGTCATGCCGCCGCTTGTGACTAGTATTTTTTCTCCGATACGTTGAATGGAATACTTGCCTTTATGATACAGCAGCTCTAGCACTGTAAATTCCGTTTCAGACAAACCGTGCTTCTTCATATCTTTAACTGCACGTTCCATCGTCACTTTATATGCTTTGGATAAGACAACAAAAAGCTTCAAAGATAAATCCTGATTAGAATTCATAGAATAGGGTTTCACCTCAATGTTCAAACCAAATCTCTTTTGCTAACGTAAATATACACCGCGCAAGATTACAGAAGCAACCTTAGTCTAACGAAAAGAGCCTTCTACACGTCTAGGTGTATAAGGCTCTTCGTTCTTAGAATCTGATTATTGCTGACCTGCTTTGATCCATTCCGCAACAGATACCGTGCGCTTCGCTTGATGCTTCACGGCGTTTTGAACATCTTCAACCATTTTTCCGTCTTGAACCGTGACGCTTGTGCCGTATGGATTTCCGCCGGCCGCAAATAGGGAAGAATCGGTATAACCCGGTGCAACCACAATCGCGCCCCAGTGATACATAATCGTGTAAATGCCAAGTGCCGTTTGCTCTTGACCGCCATGCGCATTTTGTGCCGAAGTCATTGCGCTAACCGCTTTATTTGCGAGCTTGCCGGTGAACCAGAGTCCGCCAGTTTGATCCAGGAATTGTTTTAACGGTCCTGGCATGCTGCCAAATCGGGTAGGTACGCTAAAGATAATCGCATCTGCCCACTCCAAATCGTCTAGCGTAGCGTTAGGAACATTTTTCGTCTCCTCGACATGAGCTTTCCACGCCGGATTGGACTCAATCGCATCCGCCGGAGCGAGCTCAGGCACTTTTAGGATTCTTACTTCCGCGCCCTTTTCTCTTGCCCCTTCAGCTGCCCATTGTGCCATTTTGTAGTTTGTTCCCGTCATGCTGTAGTAGATAACCGCCAATTTAACGTTTTCCATTTCTTTTCTCTCCTCTTTTTCAGTTCCTAAAATTTTTTGCCAAAAACCCATTTATCATGCAACTCCTATCCATTCAATGCCGGGATGGCATTTAAATGTTTTGTATTTTAATTATTGCCTCATTTCTTACTCTTGAGCTCTCTTACTTCGATAGGCAAAAGATTCGCCTCGATGGTTGCGCGGTGAGGCTCGTACCACGAAGGAAGCATTAGTGTCTGACCCAGCTCCTCCTGCGTTTCGTCATTCGCGAATCCCGGCGGATCTGTAGCAATTTCAAACAAAATGCCGCCGTTCTCGCGGAAGTAAATCGCATTAAAATATTGGCGATCAATGATTGGAGTAGGACGCAAACCGTTGTTAGCAGCCATATGCTGCCATTCCTGATGCTCTACAAAGTCTTTGGCACGCCATGCAATATGATGAACGGTGCCTGCGCCGCCCGCACCCCACGGAATATTATGCAAAGGGACATCAATAATGTTGCCGATCGAACCAAAAGCCTGAAACCGTGCGTACTTTCCGTCTTCTCCGACTTTTTCTAACCCAAGGACATTAGTCAGCACATTCATGGTTTCCTTAGCATTCGTGCTTAATAAAATCGCTCCGCCGAATCCTTTAATGGCTTTATCTGCCGGAACACCTCCGAAAGACCACTCACTCAGGGCACCTTCCTCGCGCTCGACAATCTCAAGTCTCAATCCATCATTATCGGAAAATTGTAAATACTCTTCCGAAAACCGGGAAGTCTTCACAAACGAAATATCGAATTGAGCTAATCTTTCCTCCCAAAAGCTCAAAGAACCTGTCGGCACGACATAGGTGGTCGTACCAACCTGTCCGCCGCCGATTTCGCCTCTTTGCGCACCGCGTGAAGGGAAGAACGTAATGATCGTACCCGGATTGCCCGCTTTATCACCGAAATACAAGTGATAGACATCAGGCGCATCGAAGTTAATGGTTTTCTTTACAAGCCTCAAACCAAGTACGCCTGCATAAAAATCAACATTCCTCTGCGGGTCGCCTGCAAAAGCTGTAATATGGTGAATTCCAGCGGTTTGCAAAGTCATGGAATTTCCCCCTCATATGATTGAAGTTAACCTTTCGTGCCTAAGATATAGAATCTGTTGATATAAAGGAACTGATTATAACCGCCCCTATATATCTCGAAATTAATTATCTTAAATCTAAGATACAATGATCAAAGATAAATGTCAATGGTTGATTTTTAGAAGCCTTGCGTCTGAACTAATGATTATTAAGGCACGAATAATAATAATGGATCTTCAGTGCTCTTTCATTATTTTTATTATAAATGCATGGCAATTTAATTATTCATTTGTCACCCCTAACTATTCCAACCAAACTGGATTAACAGCTCCCCGAAGCTAGATCGCATGACATTCCTGTGGATGCTTCAATGGTTTCCTGTTTCTCTATTTCCTGAATCATTCTAACCAAACGAGTCTCAAGCTTCTCGACGGTCATTATATCTCCGCCAAACCCGAAATACTCGCCACCTTTCTGCAATAACAAGGTAGGAAAACTCTGCACGCCGAGCTGCTGAAGCATCGCAATATCCGCGTGGGCATCTTTGGTGGAAACCGCAGACTCAAACTGACCTTGAACACCATCAGGGTCGAGGTTATGAGCCATCGCAATATCTCTGTATGTTGCCGGATCGCTAAGGCTCTTGCCTTCATAATAAAACGCGTGCTGCATCGAAGAGGCTAAATCATAGGCACGCTCTGGTGCAAAGGTACGCAATGCGGAAAAGCCTTTAGCTGCTATCTCAGAGTCCATGACAAAATGCCCTTCCTCCAGCAGTGATTGGTATGAGGTGCCAAACTCTGCACCCGTTAACTGACTGATTCTTTTATTCGCTTCTGGAACATGCGGGAATGAACCTATTGGCCGTTTATTCCGGCCAACAAACAAGCCCCCAGACCATACAGTTAAGGGCAATTCGGGATGATTCTCATGAAAAATCTGAAGGGTCTTCGAGAATCCGTAACACCAGCCGCAATAAGCATCCCATGCGTAAATAAGGGCAAGATCGTTTTGTTTCATCAAACATCGTTCTCCTCCAAGGTATTTTAACCGTTTTTAATTGTAACTATAATTGTTACAACTAAGACAATAATTGCAACCACTGGGATTGTCAACTGACTATTTAAACCTGAGTGTCTCCGCTCCAATAAACTTCATTGCTTGCGGAGCAAATACATAAAATAAACGATCAAGAATAGAGCATACAAAATACCCGACAATAGGAACATCGCGGCATAGCCTGTAAGTGACACAACAACCCCCAGCAGGATAGAGCCGAACCCAATGCCAAGATCCAGGAAGTTATAATACGTCGCCGAAGCGAGGCCACGGCGTTCCTGCTCCACCAAGTTAATGACCCAAGCCTGCAGAGCAGGGAACAAAGCTCCAAAGCCCGCCCCGCTGAATACCCCGGCCAGAAGCAGCATCATCAGCGAGTCCGTATAGTACAGCAGTACGCAGCCGACGATGCAAAAGACCGGAGCTGGGATTAACACCCACGAAGCCCCTTTCCGATCGAATAACGGACCGCTCACGAATCGGATAAGCACCTCGCTGATTGCCACGACAAGAAAAAAACAACCTGTCTCCTTGATGCCGATTTCCATGCTGAACAAGGTCACAAAGCTGAGCAGTCCTCCAAATGAAAAGCCAACAAATGAACCAAGGAATGACGGCACAAGCACCTTTGGCTCAATAATCTCCGTCCACGCGGAATGCTTGCGCACGGTTGAACCGTATGCGGGCGGGGCTGGCGCTGGAATTGCCTCCGTCAGCTCCCCAGTCTTTCGAACGAGCAGCAGCAGGACTAAAGCAATAGCAAGGATGATCACTCCGGCGCCAAACAATACGGAGAAATCGTATTGATCTAGGAGCCATAATCCAAACAACGGTCCAAGTGAGAAAGAGATAGCGTTGCCCATTGCGAAATAGCCCATCCCTTCCCCTCGGCGTGCTGCTGGAATCACATCGGATACAAGCGTGACGTAAAGAGCGGTTGCAATACCAAAGCCAAAGCCATGGATAACTCGCAGCGTCAACAAGGCTGAAACCGAATTGGCTGCATAATGGCTGGCCATTCCGATCAGACTAATCAACACGCCGATTAGGAGCATTTTTCGCTTGCCGAACTTTTTTAGTCCGAAGCTAATAAGAAGCCTTGACAGTACAGCTGAGAATGTAAAGATGCCAAGCAGCATTCCAATCTGCGACCCGCTCCCTCCACGCTCGTCAGCAAATATAGGAAGTGTAGGCAGCAGCATCTCTATTGCGACATATAAGAGCAAGTTGGAGAGTCCAAGCAGTATAAAGCTTTTTGTCCAGAGCCTTTCTCGAGAGCTCATGAAATTCACTTCCAGTCTTTATCATTGTTTTTTAATTATGCCTTTCTTCAAAGCTGGCAGAATGGATCATATCACTGCCATATTTAAGTACACCGTGACTTCATCACATAACTCTTTTCCAATTTTTTTATTGAATAGAAATGCGAATTTCAGGGTAAGTTGGCTCAAAAAAATAGACAATCCACATCAATCATGGACCGTCTCCAATTCAACTACTATGTACAAATTAGACTTGTGAAAATAAATCGTTGTGAGCCTCTGGCATGCTTGGATGCGTATTCCAATCCCATATTCCAAAAAGAAGGGCTGCCCAAGGCAGCCCTTCTTCATTATTTTGCGCGAATATTCATGCTCTTCAACATTCATTAATTCTTGGTCTGAATAGGCTGAAGGACAAAATCATTCACGACTTTCGTGAATTCCTTCGGGCTCTCGACATGGCTCATATGACCGCCTGCTTCAAAGGTGTAAAGCTGCGAGTTAGGCATTTTCTCGTCCATTTCGGCTGCCCAACGCGGGCCGCAGTTGAAATCGTGCTCTCCGACCAAAATGAGAGTAGGCGTATCTATCGTATATAAAACCTCCCTCACATCCCAAGTATGCGGATTTCGAGGAATTAGGTAAAAATTCAAATTGTCTTTCCACTCCTTGAACTCCTCCGGCAGGTTCCAATAATTGCCGAAGAATGCGGGTAACAACCGCCCCAACAGGGTTAGGAACGATTCGCTGTCTTGCGCGGCTCCCGATCCTAGGTCCATCCAAGCCTGCAACGCATCTTGAGCTTCCGGTCGATCCGGCCAGCGCTCAGCATAAAGCTTGATTTGCCGTGTCTGCTCCATTCCGAGTTCGGGTACCATGCATGGAGCACTGCTATGGAGAATGAGTCCCCCGATCTCATCCGGGTAATCTAAAGCATATTGAAGTCCCACAAAGCCTCCATGCGAATGACCCAAGAAGTAGGGCTTCTCGGCTCCAATGTGCTCAGCAATCTTATGCGCATGATAAGCGTATCGCGGCATGCTGTAATCCCCGTCTGGGAACAGCCCTGACTCTCCCGTTCCTATAGGCTCGATATAGACAACGGTCATGGTTTGTTCAAGCAGGGGCATGCGCATATACATCCAATTGAACCCGGGACCTCCTGCATGAACCAGACAAACCGGCCCGCTGCCGGCGATGTGAAAGCTTTGCACTACTCCGTCGATCAAAATTTTATAGGGTCTCGGCGTCGTCATAACGTATCTCTCCAATCTCAAATAAAAGCGCCTTTTCTGGCATGCAAAGGAAAATCAAAGACCCGGATACGTAATATTATATTTTCTGGAGACTTCTTCAAGCTTCTGGAAAAACTCGGGAGTAGGAGGCGAAATTTGAGCTTCCATTCCTTCCACGTAGGGAACGCCAAGCTCCATCACAAAGGAATCAAATCCCGCAGGATAGGCCGTAACTAAGAATCTAGCCTTTTTCGATTTCACTTTAAAGGTATGTGGAATGCCGCGAGGGGCGAATACATATTCTCCTGGTTGCACTAAAAACGTGTCATCTCCAAGAATCATCTCCAGCTCTCCGTCCAACACGTAAAAAGATTCGTCTTCGTTTCCGTGGATGTGAAGCGGCGGGCCGTCATTCTCATTAGCGGAACAATGCACCACGCAAAATTCCCCGTTTGTATCTTCTCCGCTAACCAAGATGGAATTAATGTCGGTTAAGAATAAGTACGTATTGTCAGTGTCGGATTTACGACGCATTACTCCTGCTTTGCTTTGATTGTTCATGGTTTTCCCAGTCCCCTCTAGTTGTCGATTTTTTACCTGCGCAGTAACGAGATCGATCATTCTCATAATAAGAATTCTCTTCATGTTTTGTCAACGCATCCACAACAATCTTAATATTTCATAATTTCTTCCTATCGGTCATTTGTTCGTGATTTATATTTTACCGATCGTTCTCATTATGATAAAATCGTAAGGAAGGGGTGAACACGATGACAAGAAGCAAAGAGTTCGATGAAAATGAAGTACTTCTAAAAGCGATGCATTTATTCTGGGAAAAGGGTTATGAAAAAACCTCTCTTCAGGACCTTGTTGACCATATGGGTATACATCGCAGAAGCATGTATGCTACTTTTGGCGATAAGCATAGCCTCTTTGTAAAGACGTTGGAGCTGTACGAGAAACAGAAAAGAGAAACTCTTCTGGCAGCAATAACGCGCGGATTTACGGCGAAACAAGTCATTCGCTTCATGTTTGATTATTTGATTGAAGTAGACGACGATCGACCGTTAGGCTGCTTATTTGTGAATTCTGTAACCGAACTGGCTATGAGGGATCCGGAGGTACGAGAAATAACAACCGAAGGTTTTAATTACACGGAGAAAGTTTTCATAGATCTCATTCAAAAAGCCCAGCATTCGGGCGAGATTCCAATTGATAAGGATGCCGAGATACTTGCAGCTAGTTTGCAGACTACGCTTATTGGATTAAGAGTCTTAGTTCGAACGTCAACGGATAAAAAGAAGCTGCATCAAATAGCGGATGCTTCCATAGCGATACTTGACGCTTAATGCTTGACGTTTGAAGCTTGCTCGCATAAATATTTCACGTTACGCAGCAAAAAACAAAGAAAGCTTGATTTCTCAAGCTTTCTTTGTTTTTTTGTTTGCCAAGATTTCTTCCTTTTTATCTATCATCTTCCCTTTCCTTCCGCCAATCAAAATTCAAGTCAAGTTACACAGCCCATACCGGAAAAAAATGTATCTTTACTGATCGATTCCTATAAGATATGATTTGCTTGCGGATAAGGAGAATGATCATTCTCCGTAGAAAGAAATCCGCTTACTGCACCCGCATGCAATGCGGAAATCGACGCTTCGGAAGGCAGCGGGCAGACCGGCCAATTCTTCCTTACTTACAATCAACTGACATGGAAAAGTTTCATGAATGCTGCAAACAAACCCTCACAACCAACTACTCATCAATTTGTTTATTATAAGAATAAGGTTATTGTACTCATGTATCATCATAGTGATGTGAAGGAAAGCAGCGAAACCATTTCCCCGAGTCGTTTCAATGCTCTAATGAAGGTTTTGAAGGATAATGGTTATCATGTAATCAGCGTAGAGCAATTTGCGGACTTTATGCATAACAAAACCACGGTGCCGGACAATGCCGTTGTCATTACTTTCGATGACGGTTATGAAACTGCCGAATACAAGGCTCGGGTTGAAGAGGATGTGATCGCGTTCCCATACGGAGTCTATAGCCCTACGGTTAAGCAGATTGAGAAAAATGCGGGTGTTACTCTGTTCTTCACAACAAAACCTGGCATCAACAAACAAGGGACAGATGAAATCTTCCGCCTTAATGCAGGATCGCCATCACTCTCAAGCACCAAATTCCTCGAACGGCTAAAGAAGTACCGCTAAATTCAAATACGAAGCCGCAAAAAGGATACCCTTTGCCGTATAAGGCAAAGGATATCCTTCTATTGTGCAAGTGAATTCCTTCATCGGTTGAATCGGATTGCTCTTCAAGATATCTTTCACTTCCTGATAGCCCTCAAGCTACACTTCATCTACCTCTAGCCTGACCGATTGGTATCCCGGTTTCTTTGCTTTGCCTACAGCAATCGATTGTGCCGCCAAAGGTTGAATATACCCTAACCAATTACGGATCTTCATTTGATGCTGCTTTCTCATGTTAAACGGCCCGTCTTGCTTACTCTTAAGATTTACCTTCGGTGGCTGCCTTCTGCGCTGCCAGCTTCCGTCGATACTCCAGTGCCGGAAGTCCGCCCCAGCCCCAGTTGTCGGTGTCGACTTCTTCGATCACCACGAATGTCGATTCCAGCGGTTTATTCAGCACGTTAAGCAGCAATTCGCTAACGCCCTTGATGAGGGCTGCTTTCTCTTCGGCTGTCACCGAATCACGGTCAGGCGTCGTGCCCTCTCGCGTAACTTGAATATTTACGATTGGCATAATATTACCCTCCATTCATTTATGATCAGATTTGATTGCGGAATTTATCTCGAATATATTAGTGTCCGGCGCTTTGGCCGCCGTCCACGTGAAGAATTTCACCCGTTACAAACTGTGCCGAATCCAAGTAGAGCACTGCTTCGACGATCTCTTGTTCCTCACCCATACGACCCATCGGATGCAGCTTGGCCAAAAAATCATGCGTTTCTGGCGCATGCATTGGCGTTTTGATAACGCCTGGTGACACCGCGTTCACCCGGATGCCGCGTTTCGCATATTCAATCGCCAGCGCTTTCGTCGTGGAGTTCAAACCGCCCTTCGTCAAGTTTGCAAGCGCGGAAGGAACTTGCTCCGTCGGCGAATCCGTTAAGCTTGTCGTGATGCTGATAACGTGGCCAGTGCCTTGTTTCAGCATTTGCACAAGCGCGCGCTGCGTCAGATGGAAGAAGCCAACCACGTTCGTGCCCATGTATCTTGTGAAGTCTTCCTCGGTGTACTCCGTGAATGGCTTCGCGATGAAGATACCCGCATTGTTGATCAGCGTGTCGACGCGGCCGAATTTCTCCAATGCTTCATCGATTAGTCGCTGCGCGACGTTAGGTTCCACGACGTCTCCCGCTACGATATGCACGTGCTTGCCTGTTGGATCGATATCCTTCGCGGCTTCCGCCAGCGCTTGTTCACGGCGTCCGTTGATAACGACATTTGCGCCGCGTTTTACTAGTTCCACTGCCATTGCTTTGCCAAGTCCGCTGCTGCCGCCGGTAATGACATATACTTTTCCTTGATTGCTCATATTATTATCGCTCCCCGTTTGTATTATTAATTATTGTTCAAACCAATTTTCAACGCTTTTGCAATCGATACGGTGCGGTTAGCTTGATGCGCTGCCGCTCCGCGCGCGTCCTCTTTGATTTTGCCGTCTTGACCAACGGTCACGCTTGTGCCGTACGGGTTCCCTCCGGCTGTGAAAACCGCCTGGTCGGTGAAGCCAGGTGCGGCAACGATAGCGCCCCAGTGGTACATGGACGTGTACAGCTGCAGGATCGTCTGCTCTTGTCCCGCATTCGGATTTGTAGCGGATGTCATTGCGCTAACGACTTTATTAACCGTTTTACCTTGCGCCCATAGACCGCCGGTCGTATCGAGGAATTGCTTCAATTGCGCCGGCAAATTCCCGAATCGGGTCGGCATGCTGAAAATAATGGCATCCGCCCACTCCAAATCCTCTATCGTCGCGGTCGGCACGTTCTTCGTCGCCTCGAGATGCGCTTTCCAGGACGGTTGGCCGTCCACCACGGACTGAGGTGCTGTTTCTGCAACCTTCAAGATTTTCACTTCCGCCCCGGCCTCACGGCCGCCTTCCGCTGCCCATTGGGCCAATTGGTAGTTGGTCCCGTTTGAGCTATAGTAAATAACGGCTAATTTCACGTTAGTAGTTGTCATTGTAGTGTTCTCCTTTTTAAACCAATTAAAAATCCCCATTTATTATCGCTCCAAACTTTACGTGTATGATGAAATTAAGATACCGGCGTGCTGTTTATTACCTCTGGAATGCGTTAATCAGATCAGCAGGCGATTGAAGGCCTGTTAAGGCTTGCTTATCGTTGATGATGTAGAAAGGTACGCCTCTTATACCAAGCTTTTGCGCGTCGCTCTGTCCTTCTTCCACCTTCTCAAGTCCCTCTCCTTGAAGGAGCCGCGCCTTGAGTGCCGCTGGATCGCTCGTAACTCCGCTCGCTTGAGCGATTTTCACAAGCTCGTCCACATCGCCGAGATTAACGCCTTCTTCAAAATAAGCCGTATATAATCGCTCGAGCAATTGCGATTGCAGATGCTCCGGCGTAATGGCGATCAGTTGGTGCGACAACACTGAATTTGGCGTATATTTCACCAAATCCATATTATAATTCAAGCCAAAGTGTGCGCCGGTTTGATTATATTGCTTCATTCTAGCTTCGAATTGTGCTTCTCCGCCCAAGCGGCCGATCATGACCTTGCGGTAATCCTCGCCTTCCTTGCGAATGCCGGGATTCAGTTGGTACGCATGATAGCGAACCGTAGCGTTCGTGCCTTCCGGCAGCTCCTTCAGCGCGGTTCTGAGGCTTGCATCTCCCATTCGGCACCACGGACACACCGTATCCATATAAACGTCGATCGTTACGTTCTTCATAATGCTGCCTCCCCCACCGGTTTAACCGACTTAATGTGCTCTACGTACGCTTTACTGCTTTGAGCCAAACGCTCAGGCGTCACGTCCGACGTGTCATTAACCGAGAAGTGCGGCAAGTATACAGCGCTAATGAAGCGCGCGCTTGCTTGAATCGGCGCCAGGATTTGTTCCAGCGTTAAACGGTTGGATCCCGTAGGCTGGTAGGATTCCGTCGTGCCGTAAGTCGAGATGGCTACGCCGATTTCTTTGCCGGTTGTCGCAGTCGCTTCCGGACCGTAAGCCCAGTTGTAGAGCAACACGCCGTCGAACCATTTTTTGAGCAGCGGCGGCATGTTGTACCAATAAAGCGGATATTGGAAAATGATACGGTCATGCGCTTCAACGAGCTGCTGCTCGCGCTGAACGTTGATGTTCTCGCTCGGATATTCCTTATACAGCTCGTGGATCGTGATGTCGCCGTTCTTCTTTAATTCTTCGACCCATGCTTTGTTCCAGTTGGATGCTTCCAAATTCGGGTGCGCTACAATTACGAGAGTTTTCATTAGATAGCTCCATTCGATAGTGGTTAGTTGTTTTTGAAAAAGGCTGCGTTATGCATGAAGATGCTTTCCTGTTTCTGAATCAGAGGACCATTCACCTCCGAAAGCCGCCTCACCTCGATCCACTCGGGATCGGCGCGGAATCGTTCGTAGTTCTCATTGCGCGCTTCCATGTCGGGATGCTCAACGACATAGAATAGGCGATTGTTTGCGTCATCCGCGTCCACCCAAAAATGCTTGATCGTCATCCCATGCTTCTCGAACAAGGCAACGACATGTTTATCAAAACGTTCTAAAATGGCATCCATTTTGCCCGGGTTAACATCGTATACTCTCAACTCATATAACATTTGCTCACCTCCTTAAAGAAGTTTCGTCTTTGAAACGGCATGTCATACGTCAGCTGTTTGATTTAACTATCTATTAAAAGGTAGGTAATAGAGAGAAAAAAATCCGCCTTCTTATTAATTTTAAAATAAAGCGGATATTACTCGTTCTCAATCATTTGGTTTCTTTTTTGGCACGGATGTCGTTACGTATTTTTCGTCTTTAATTATCTTTGCGATATATAACATCTGTCCCATGTGTTCCGAAAGATGTGCGGCACACTGTATATAAATTTCTAAATTCGTTTGCTCGCGATTTCCATTCGATAAAGCCGATCTTAGCTCTTCAAATAGCGTGTTAACTGCTTCAAGTAATTCAGGCATTGTCGTAAATTGCGCTTCAAATTCCTGATCGCGATCTCTGGAAAATGGCTTATTATTAATTCCCATGCCTATACGCTCATTGACGTAACCATAAAGATGAATAATTAAATTAGATATGCTGTTACTTGACGCGTTGGGCCGCCAATTAACTTGATCCTCGTCCAACTGATTCAGTACCAAAGAGATCCTTCTCTCAATGGCATCAAACCTGTCCTGAAATACCGCATTGAAATCCATCGAAATCACCTCATTCCATCCTATATCATTTATGGCGTGAAATCATGAACGACTGGTCTGTTTTAATTTCGGTCACAAATGAATCATACAACGAGTTTGCTATCATGCATAATACAAATTCGCGATATTAATCATCGCAATTTCAGATACCTATCCCATGAGCGATTGACGCGACTTTGATGACAGCAAAAAAAGCCGCATAGTATGCGACTTCTGTACGTCTTTGCATGCTTTTCATATGTAATCTTACACGGAGCCTTGTTCCAACAACAGCGAGAGGAACTGCCTGGTTCGCTCCTCCCGGGGCTGTCCGAAGATCTGCTCCGGAGGCCCTTCTTCCACAATGACGCCGCCGTCTAGCAGGATGATGCGGTCCGCGACTTCGCGGGCGAACTTCATCTCGTGAGTGACAATCATCATCGTCCGTCCCTCCTCCGCCAGCTCTCGGATGACCTTCAGCACCTCGCGCACGAGCTCGGGATCGAGAGCCGACGTCGGCTCGTCGAACAGCAGCAGCTCCGGGTCAATCGACATCGCCCGCGCGATGCCGACCCGTTGCTGCTGGCCGCCGGAGAGTTGATGCGGGTACGCGTCTGCACGGTCGGCCAATCCGACCTTCGCGAGCAGCTGAAGCGCCTTCGCCCGTGCTTCTGTCTTTGGCGTGCGCCGCACCGTTATTTGCCCCTCCATCACGTTCTGCAGAGCGGTGAAATGCGGAAACAAATGATACGCCTGAAAGACCATGCCCGACTGGCGGCGCAGCGCAAGCACGTCCGCCTTCCGCGGCTTCGCGTCCGCGCGGAACTCCAGCCGTGCCTTCCCGATCACGACCGTACCCGAGGTAGGCACCTCCAGCACATTCAAACAACGCAGCAGCGTTGATTTCCCCGAGCCCGAAGGTCCGATTACGACTAGCACCTGGCCTTGCTCCAATGTCAAATCAATGCCGCGAAGAACGGACGTGCCGCCGAATGATTTGGTTAACTCGCGGACTTCGATCATGCGGACGAAACCTCCTTTCTATTTCGTTTAGGAATCGGAGCATGAGGGCCTTTCGAATGCCGCTCCTCCAAATTAAACGGTGGAATAACGATCGAAATACCGTTCCAGCTGCCGCTGCAGCACCGCCAGCACCGTGCAGAAGATCAAATAGATAAGCGCGACCTCGCAATAAATCAAGAGCGGCTCGTAGACGGCCGCCGTAATTTGCTGACCTTTCTGAAACAGCTCCGTCACCGTCACGGTTGCCGCCAGAGACGTATCCTTCACCAAAGATATGAACGAATTCGACAGCGGCGGCACCGAGACGCGCGCTGCCTGCGGCAGAATAATGCGGCGCAGCGCCTGCAGCCTCGTCTCCCCCAGCGAATACGCCGCTTCCCACTGCCCTTTGGGGATAGAGACGATTGCCGCGCGGATGATCTCTGAACCGTAAGCGCCAACGCTGAGCGTGAAGCCGATGACTGCCGCCGGAAACGCGTCAATCAGAATGCCGAGACTCGGCAGCCCGTAAAAGATTATAAACAGCTGGACAAGCAGAGGCGTTCCTCGGATAATCCAAACGTAAAACCCCGCCACCCAGGCAAGCGGTGAGAATTCGGACAGCCGCGCGAGCGCCGTCAGCATTGCCAGTACCAGCCCCAGCGCAAACGAAATCAACGTGAGCGGCACGGTAAACGCAATCCCCGCTTGCAAGAGAGGCAGGAATGAATCAGTGAAAATATCCAGATTCGTTTGTTCGTTCATGATGCCAACCCGCCCTTTTTTACTTCGAGACATCCTCGCCGAAATAGGTTTTGGAAATCTCCAGGTACCTGCCGTCGGCCTTCATATCCTCAAGCGCCTTATTCACGGCGTCGACAAGCCCCGTGTTCCCTTTGCGGAAAAGCATGCCGCTTTGCGATACATTGTCCGTCTCCGCCACCACCTTGATCGGAACGTCGGGACGTGCTTTCTTCAAATCGAGAAAAGACAGCTTGTCGTTGATGGTCGCGTCGATCCGGCCGGAAGTGAGCAGATCAATCGCCTGGTTGAAGCCGTCGACGGAGACGAGCTCGGCGCCGTTTGCTTTCGCGATATCGCCGAGATCGCTGGTGAGCGACTGACCGGATTTCTTGCCTTTCAGATCCGCCAGACTCTTAATGGTGGTATTGTTCTGCTTCACGATCAGAACGGCCTTCGAAAGAATATAAGGCTCCGAGAAATCGTACTTCTCCTTCCGGTCGTCCCGGATCGTGACTTCGTTCGCGACCATATCGAAGCGCTTGGCGTCCAATCCGGCGAGCATGCCATCCCACTTGGTCTCCACGAACTTCGCTTTGACTCCGATCCTCTTGGCGACCTCCTCCGCGATTTCCACGTCAAATCCCGTCAGCTTGCCGCTCTTATCATGGAAGGTGAACGGCGCGTAAGTTCCCTCCGTGCCGATCGTAATCTCGCCGGCTGATTTGACCGCCGTCAGCAAATCGTCGGCTGCGGAGCCCGCATTGCCGCCGCTTGTCGAATTGCCCGTGCCGGAGCCCGCGTTACTTCCGGCATTCGTATTGGTTCCGTTATCATTATTTTTTGCGCCGCATGCCGTTCCCGCGAGCAGAATCGCCGCGGACAGCATCATAACGCCAATGCCTCGCTGCCAGGTTTGCATGGCAAATCCCTCCTTTTATTCGAGGATAGTATGCCGGCTTTTCCCTTCGTTTATCCCGCAAGTTTCAAACAACCGGTGCCTCCTCAGAAATCAGACTCCATCATTTCTTCGTTCTTCATAACGTTTCGTTATTGCCCTCAAACATAGAGGAAGTACAAGGATAGGCGAAGGAATGATAAAGTTAGCACATAGCCAAGCCAAACCATGTGAACGGAGGTTAAAGCAAAGCACATGTGGTTATTATAAATTCGCAATTGACGCCATGACCAAGAAAGCAAAGAAAACCAAGTGTCCTTGTTCGGACCGAGTTTACTATGACATATTAGCCTTAGCAGGTTTTTAATAACAGAATGATTCTGGAGGTATTCCCATGACAAAAAAAATTCTTATGGTGCTCACGAACGCGGAGAAATTGAGCGAAGACGAACGGACGGGCATGTGGCTGTCAGAATTCGGCGAACCTTATGCCGCATTCCGCAACAAAAATTATAAAATTACGATTGCAAGCCCACTAGGCGGTAAAGCGCCAATCGATCATCGGAGCTTGGAAGGCACGTCCCAAGACATGCTGGACTTGATCCCGCTCACCGAAATTACGGTAAAGCTTGAACAAGTCAAAGATATCGCTGACTATGATGCCATCTTCCTTCCAGGCGGCCACGGAACGATGTTCGACCTGCCAGGCAACAAGCTGCTTCAATCTATGATTTCAACGTTGTACGAAGCCGGAAAACCGGTAGTTGCGGTCTGCCATGGTCCCGCGGGCCTCGTTGAAGTCAAGCTGTCTGACGGCTCATCCCTGATCAGCGGCAAGAAAGTAGCTGTATTTACGGATGAGGAAGAAAGCGAAACGGGGCTTGCCAAATATATGCCGTTCCTTTTGGAATCACGGTTCAGAGAGCTGGGAGCAAGTGTAATAGCCGCGCCTAACTGGACAGATAACGTTCAAGTAGACGGCAATCTCATTACCGGCCAGAATCCGCAATCGGCTGAAAGCGCGGCTAAGGCACTCATCGAAATGCTGGAAGGTTAATAAGGAGGTTCACATGAGCACTATTGCCATCGTTGCTATCCTGAAAGCTCGCAAAGGGTTCGAACAACAGCTTCGCGAGCTTCTGCTCGCAGTCGTTCCCCCGTCACGCGCAGAAGAAGGCTGCTTAAGTTATGTTCTGCATGAAAATCCGGAAGATCCTAATGAGTTCGTATTTTACGAGACATGGAAGGATGAAGCTGCGCTTCAAGATCATTTGGCTTCGTCTCATTATAAAAATTATCGCCAATCGGCGGAAGCATGGCTAGAGCAAAGAGAAGTGTACAGAGTAAATCCATTAGCGATTCAATAACTAGGAGGAACTTATAATGACAACTCAACTTACGACTTCCCTAAACCAAAAAATCATGAAAGGCTGGAAAATGCATCACAACAGCCTCATTGAACTCGTGGCTCAACTGCCCGACACAAGCGGCAATTGGCGTCCATGGGACGGCGGCTGGACTACGCTGGAGCTTATCCATCATCTGGCTTGGACGCCCGAGTTCTTTTTCGCCCAAATTGAAAAGCGCGATATGAACATTCCGCCCGTTCCGTCAACCCTTGCGGAAGCACGCGAGCTTATCAAGAAGCTGACGGAGGTAACGGAGCAAAAGCTGGCCTCTTATAACGATACCGAGCTTCAAAAAGTGGCTACTATTAATATCAACGGAGTTAATGTCACGGAGCCGGTCGAAGAAATGTTCCATCGCCTGGTTGCCCACGAGGCCCATCACAAAGGCCAGCTGTTCATCTATGCCCGCCAGCTTGGCGTGACCAATCCGCCGTTCTATGTTGACTTAAGCGTTAAATAAATAACAACTTGCAATCCCAAAGAGCGGCCTTTCTTCCAAGGTCACTCTTTGGGATGTTTTAGCTTGCTTCAAGGTTTGCTTGCTTATGCCGGAGTCATTGGCTTTCTAATTAAGCTGACGAGCAAAAAAACAATCGGCAGAGCTACGATAAAAATCGGGAAGATGTAAGTCACCCATATCTTTGCGTAGTCGAGCATCCCGAAAACATTCGCGGGCAGCAGCGATTTAGAGAATATGAGAACCGCAGCAAATCCGATCATGATCTTCCAGTTCTTGATCCCTAACAATTGAGCTGTTCCGTAGCTATTGATGAACAAATAAATGGCCAACTTGACAAATACGCTGAATATCCAGATAAACATAATCCAGACGTCCATATTTTGCACGAATTCCAAATAGTTAATGAATCGTACCATGCTGAAATAGGGGAAAAACAAAGCTGATCCCATATTCGTTCCGAATGTCGCTATAACCATTAACGCTATGGCCACAGCGATTAAGGACGGAACGCAAATAGCGAGCAAGACCGGCTTAAGCATCTTTTTCGAATTTGAAATAAAAGGCGTTAACATCATAATCATCATGGACTCTCCAAGAAAGGAAGCATTTACCAATGAACCCTTCAATATCGGCATAACTCCCGAATCCGCGAATACGGGAAAAAGAAGGGACGGGTGCAGATTGGTTAAATTCAAGCAAAACGTTATAAGGATGCCCGCCAGAAGCAAGGGACCGGCCATTTCGCTGAAACGGGCTATGGCCTCCACGCTCCCCGCGTAGTTGATATAGACCATGGCAGCGACCATAAGAACCGAGATTATCCAGAGTGGCGTCTCATGAAAAAGATACTGCCTGATGAATAAGGAGAATATCCGCAGGATATCAGCCGATACCGAAAACCACACCAGGATATACAACGTACCTATCAGCTTTCCGCCCCATTTTCCGAACAGCCTTTGCGTAAACTCCACTAGCGTATGCGAAGAATGCCGCTGACTGACCAAGACCAAGATCGACGTCACGAGTAAGCCGATGACACCGGCTACAGCCAGCGAAATCCAGGCATCTTGTTTTGCAATTTCTATCGTTGGGGATACGGTCAGCCATATGCTCATTGAAATTTCCAACGTGGTGAACATCCAAAATAACTGCCACGGCGATATTTTCATTCTTTTGCTCCTATTCCAGGGATGCGCTTGCCAATCCCCCCCATGTTCTCGATTTTCAATTTAACGGTAACGGTAACCTCGACGGACGGAAATAATTGATCCCAGTTTTTCCGAAGCTTTTTCCATTGGTACGGGTGCTCTCTGTGAATTTCTTCCCCAATCCCGAACACGTCTTGTCCGTACTGTCCTTGCAATTTCTTAACGGTGGCTTCAATTTGCTTTGCTTTCATCGTATCCAGCGTTCGCTCTAACGCAACGCGCTGGGGGGTGTCGGAAATATCGATGTCCGTATTGTTTTCGATCACCCTTCCGATACCCTCTAATTTCACATGCGCTTTTATTCGATCTCCGTTAATTTCAGTATGTATCGATTTTTTCAGGTTCGATTCGTATAGCGCAATGTTGCCGCTCTCCGTTTCCTCCGTGATGAATTGATCCTTCAGCACGCCTTTCATCCAGAACAATTCCAAGGATTCTCTGCCGGTCACTTTTCCGACCATCTGAAGATATTGATTAAAGATTGCAACGGATTTGACCTCAATAATTTGGTTTTTTTCTTGTTTATTCCTTGCGGTTATTTCAACCATGGGCATGGAAGGCCGAATACCGTCCCTCCCTATATCTAACAAGACATCTCGCAAGGCAGTGTCGCCTAAACGGCAGAACCGGTCCTGGTCAACAGCCACGATCGAAGAGAATTTATTGAACGGACTATTGACCTCGAGGACATCCCTTCCTTTTCCGTTATTCACGACAAAGATATCAGTACGCAGCCGGGTATCCGTATTGCGCGTAAATTGATCCATAATGCTGACGATCCCTTTTCGCGCCAGACTCTCGCCAATAAAAATCGCTCTACGGTGTCCAAGAAAAATTCTGCGCGGGAGCTTGTCTTGTACCTGCTGCTCTAAATCCACGACGCTGGAACCGCTAGCGGTTACGACGATATTCCCCCTCTGATCGCTTCCTCCCCTCCCGGTGCTCTTGAACCCGGCGGGTACTGCGATTTGCGCGCTTTTCTCAAGGTTTCCATCCTCCGACAAATCCAGAGCAGTGCCAATCCAGAATGCGTAATCATTAATTTCGTTCCGGTCCCAGCAGCCGGAGACGAGCATCAAGACGATCAACCAGCTAATTGAGCTTATTTTCTTCATTTTTTTGGGGCTCCGTTACGAATCGTTTATTCATTCGCACGATCGTATCCTTCCAGATGTTTTTCCCGATGGGTGCTACCGGCTTTAAATACGGCATGCCAAATGACTTGAGCGTCACAAGGTGAATCATGATAAACATCACCCCGATTGCAACTCCGTACAGGCCAAGAAAACCGCCTAAAATCAGTAGCGGAAAACGCAGAAGCCGGAACGGCAGCGCCACGCTGTAGCTAGGAAAAGCGAATGACGCAATTCCGGTTCCCGCAACGATCATGACGATTGGAGCGGAGATAAATCCGGCTTGAACGGCTGCCTCCCCAATAACCAATGCCCCTACGATGCTCACTGCCGAGCCAATGGCTCTGGGCAAACGAAGACCGGCTTCCCGCAGCCCTTCGAACATCAACTCCATCAGCAGCGTTTCAACAACGGTCGGGAACGGAATCCCCTCTCTGGACGCCGATATGCTCAGCATCAAATTAAGCGGAATCATCTGCGGATGGAATGACGTAAGAGCGACATAGATGGAAGGAAGCAAGCAAGACAAAACGGCCAGCAGCAATCGCAATACCCGAATGGCCGAGACGTAAATAAACCGTTCATAATGATCCTCAGCCGCTTGAAGGCCTGCCCAAAAGCTCATTGGAAGCAATAAAGCGTTGGGCGACCCATCGACAATAATAGCTACCCTGCCTGCCAATAAACTCGCGGAAACCGTGTCCGGGCGTTCCGTATTCTGGATTTGAGGAAAGAGGGACAACGTCTTGTCCTCGATGAGCTCTTCTATGTAACTGGAATCCATCAATTGATTCGTTTTAATCGCGTGAATCCTTTTCTTAACCTCTTGAAGCAATTCCGGCTTGACTCTATCTTCAATATAAGCAAGAACAAATTCCGTATTGGTCAGTTCTCCTGCTTGATGCTTTTCGATCTTAAGATTAGGATGACTAATTTTTCGCCGGATCATGCTTAAATTCGTTTTTAAATCTTCCGTAAACCCTTCACGCGGTCCTCGGATCGCTGCTTCATTTGAAGGCTCGTTAATCGCGCGTTGGTTGAAAGACGTTAGATCTGCCAGGTAAGCACAAGGCTTCCCGTCTATGAAAATAGCCGTACAGCCCTTCAAAACTTTTGCCACAACTGCTGCGAAGTGAGTCACGCTGTCATACTGCGTCAGCCGGGTACTATCGCGGCTAATCATGCATGCCGAAATAATTTGTTCCAATTTGCTCGAGTCCGTCAGCTCTTCAATATATACGAGCAGAATTTCGAGATGATCATTCAGCTTTAAGGGACGAAACACGATATCCGCGCAATTCTGAAAAATTTGGAGCAAAGCATCATGATTGAGCTTGACGCTTTCGTCCACTTCTATCGGTATGCTTGTCTCCATTTTACAAACCACCTTTATTCAAACCAATCATCATGAAACCACGGCGAAAATGATTGCAGTTGTGCATATCCTTTCCAGGCGATCGTGGCGGCATCCATGTCAATAACATCCATTTATAAAAAAACCACCCGAAAGGGCCCGAAAAGGCCCTTTCGGGTGGCTTACAATTCCATATAATCTTCGAGCGCGCTCCGATTAATAATCGTAATTTTCCCGCGGGACAGCTGAATAATGGCTTCCTTCTCAAGTCCCTTTAACGTTCTGCTCACCACCTCGCGCGCCGTTCCGAGCTCCACCGACATGCTGTCATGGGTAATATGCAGACTGTCCGGGTTGCCGCTTTGGTCAGCCAGCTGGACAAGAAATTCCGCTACCCGTCCGCGAATGGATTTAAAGTGAATGCTGTCGAGCAAGCTGGACAATAGGATAATCCGTTTGGCTAACGATTTGAAAATATACTGTCGGAATGTCGAATAACGGTCCATCCAATCCTGGAATATCTTCGCGGGTATGATCAGCACCAATCCGGCCGTCTCTACGCAAGCCGAAGCTTCATATTCGGATCCTCCCAATATACTTGAAGTCATGAGAGGACAACATTCTCCGTCATGGATTCTGTACAACGTGATTTCCCTGCCGCTGGCACTGATTTTATACATTCTAACGGTGCCTTCCAGAATCATAAAGACATATTCGAGAAATTGTCCCTCTTCAATAATATAATTGGGCTCCATTTGAAGTACATTAATGCCTTCTTGATTCCAATCCTCCTCAGTGATTTCTGCCATGCTGGGAAATAAGGAAAGGATAAGCGATAAATGTTCAGATTGAATCAATCGTTTCAGCTCCTTTATTTCTATCGTAAAATACTGCCATAAAGGCTGTAGCTAATTCCGTGACATAGTCACATTTCCCTGGCATGCATTTGTATTTTCGTTAGTCATTCACAGATTGAGCAAGGCCTATCCGGGTGCTAAATTTTTCGTTTATGAATTGATCACGTATAGCAAAAGCTATAATTATTAGGAGGTGCATACATGAACGCCAAACCATCCAAGAAACCCGTTATTATGTTTATACATGGTGCTTTTATGACACCGGCTTGCTGGACGCCAATGAGGAATTTTTTTATAAATCGGGGATATGAGACAATAGCGCCTGCCTGGCCATACCATGACCGCAGTATGGATGAACTCAGGAGCAGCCCTTCAGCAAACCTTGGAAAGCTTGGCTTGGCGCAGATCGTGGATCACCATGTCCAGCTAATACGGGCAATACCGGACAAACCTATCCTGATCGGACACTCATTTGGCGGTCTGATCGCGCAGATTCTCATGGATCGCGGGTTAGGCGCAGCCGGTATAGCAATCGACCCGGCTGCATCCAAAGGCATTAATGCCGGAGCTTACAAAACGGCTTCCAAGTCGGTAGCATCGATCCTCTGCAAGCCATGGAAAAAAACCGCGGCGTTAACCTTTGCGCAATTCCAATATGCTTTTGTAAACACCCTTCCCCTGCAGGAACAAAAGGAAGCGTATCGTTACTCGGTTCCCGAAACAACCAAAATCTTTTTCCAAAGCGCATTAGCCGGCTTCAACCCAGACAGTCCGCTCACTGTTAATTATAAAAACGGCAATCGGGGGCCGCTTCTTATTATTGCAGGAGAAAAAGATCATATCGTGCCGGCAGCGATGGTTAAGAAAAATTACGAGCTCTATGATCAACAATCAGGAGCGATAACACAATATGTTGAATTCTCTGGACGGTCCCACTGGATCATTGCCGAGACTGGTTACACCGAGGTCGCCAATTATGTTCTGCAATGGTTTCAAGAGCAATTGCGTTTCGCTGATTTCAATGAAGACAGCAGCGAGATTGATCCGTATCCGATTCATCACTTCCCATTTTCAGAGTCAGAACATTGGAATGAGACTACCTTGTGATCTTGATTGGTGTTGAAGACCAAGGAAACCTTAATGCTTTTGGAGATCCATATTTTCATATGCAACAAGGCCCAGCTGCTTCATTAAAGCAGCTGGGCCTTTCCTACACTTAATGCCGTTTATTCCTTCGTCACCAGCTTCAGCGGCGCAGGGATCGTTTTCTCCACCGTCTTGCCCTGCAGCACATCGTAAGCGGCTTGAACCGCAAGCTGACCGATCAATTCCGGCTGCTGCGCGACGGTTGCGGTGAGCTTGCCCTCCTGAATGGACTTCAACGCATCCTCATTGCCGTCGAAGCCGATAACGGGGATATTCTTGCCGGAGCTCCGGATCGCTTCGATGGCGCCAAGCGCCATTTCGTCATTATGGGCAAATACCGCCTGCACGTCCGGATTCGCTTGGAGCAGGTTCTCCATCACGTTAAGTCCCTTCGTGCGATCGAAATCTGCCGTCTGCTTTGCGACTACTTTCAAGTTGGTATCCGCTACTTCATGGAAACCTTTGCCGCGCTCGCGGGTGGCTGATGCGCCGGCAACGCCTTCAAGCTCGATCACCTTCGCGCCTTTGCCCAGCAGCTTCTCGATATACTCTGCAGCCATCCGGCCGCCCTTCACGTTATCCGAAGCGACAAGCGCTTCGACATCCCCGCTGTCGGCGGAGCGGTCCAGCGTAATTACCGGTATGCCAAGATCATTCGCCGACTGAACGACGGTCGAGATAGCCGCTGAATCCGTCGGATTGATGAGCAGGACAGTAACGCCTTTTTGCATCAAATCGTCAACGTCGTTGCTCTGTTTGGCAGAATCGTTCTGGGCGTCGACTACAAGCGTTTCAATGCCATGTTTCTTAGCTTCGGCCACAACCCCATCCTTCAGCGAAACGAAGAAAGGATTGTTTAAGGTGGAGATGGAGAGACCGATCTTCATGTCTTTCAAATCCCCGCCTGTTTTGGGCTTAGCCCAGTTAGGAGGCTCCATCGAGCATCCGGTGGTCAAGATGAGGAGAAGCGCCGTTAGCAGCAAATACATTTTTTTCATGTGTCCATCACTCCTTATGCGGATTTCTTCCGGTCAATAAGCACGGCGATCAAAATAACGA
Source organism: Paenibacillus glycanilyticus (assembly GCF_023715145.1). Taxonomy (GTDB): domain Bacteria; phylum Bacillota; class Bacilli; order Paenibacillales; family Paenibacillaceae; genus Pristimantibacillus; species Pristimantibacillus glycanilyticus_A. Next base: position 180,797 of record NZ_JAMBNP010000008.1, read on the forward strand.
TCCCTTTCACGACCAATTGGTAGAATGAGGATACGCCAAGCAAGTTCAGCCCGTTATTGAGCGTACCGATAATAAGTGCGCCGATCAGCGTGCCGACGATGCGGCCGCGGCCGCCGGACAAGCTGGTTCCGCCCAAAACAACCGCGGCAATCGCGTCAAGCTCGTAGGAGGTGCCGGCTGTCGGTTGTGCCGAGTTCAAGCGGGAGGTCAGAATCGCGCCCGCCAACGCGGAGAGCATGCCCGCCAGCGAATAAATCATGATCTTAACGCGCGGTACCTTGATGCCGGATACGATTGTCGCCTTTTCATTGCCGCCAATCGCATACGTTCTGCGCCCGAAGGCCGTCTTGTGCAGGATGATCCACAATACCGCGAAGGTAATGATCATCGTGATGGCAGGTACCGGTATGCCAAGCAGATAACCGCGGCCAAACAGCTGGAATGCAAGGTTGTCGCCTAGGCCCGTTATCGGATTGCCATCCGTATATACGAGGGTTAAGCCTCTGAATATCGTCATCGTTGCCAAGGTAGCAATGAACGGAGCCATGTTCCCTTTCGTGATCAAGAGCCCGTTCACCATCCCCATTACTCCGCCCACCAAACAGCCTATAAGAATGGCGATAATGGGATCAAATCCGGATACCATCATATTGGCGACGAAGGCACTGGATAGCGCAAGAATGGAACCGACCGACAAATCGATGCCGCCCGTGAGAATGACGAAGGTCATTCCGAACGCGATTAGCGCGTTTATCGATACCTGCCGCAGCAGATTCAATATATTAAGCGGTTCCAAGAAACTCGGATTCATGATCGATACGATCACGATCAGAAGAATCAGTCCGAGCAAAGGCCCTAATTTTTGCGTAATTTGAGAAAGCGAGAAGCCTCCCGCCGTTCTTGCATCATTTCTAGTCGTCATGTTACAGTCCCCCTGTAGCCAGCGTCATAATGTTTTCCTGCGTTGCTTCTTCCCTGCTCCGTTCTCCCGCAATGCGGCCCTCGTGCACGACCACAATGCGGTCGCTCATGCCGAGTACCTCCGGCAGCTCCGATGACACCATAATGATGGCGACGCCATGCGACGTCAGTTCGTTCATCAGCTGGTAGATCTCGCGCTTGGCGCCAACGTCCACCCCGCGGGTCGGTTCGTCAAGAATGAGAACTCGCGGTCCAATGCCGACCCACTTGGCGATAACAACCTTCTGCTGGTTGCCGCCCGACAGCTTGCCCGCGGCCGTTTCGGCCGAATGCGTCTTGATCTGCAGCCTTTTGATCAAGGCGTCGACGAACGTCTTCTCCCGGCTGGAAGAAAGCAGTCCCTTGGACGCGAAGCTATCGAGGCTTGGAAGCACCATATTCTCGCGGACGGAAAAATCGAGAATCAGCCCTTCATCCTTTCTGTCCTCGGTTATAAAGCCAATTCCAAGCTTGACCGCATCAACCGGCTTTCGGATCGAGACCTTCTTGCCGAAGACATGAACCTCGCCGTCATCCAGCGGATCAAGACCGAACAAGGCTCTCATCATCTCCGTGCGTCCCGCTCCCATCAGGCCGGAGAAGCCTACGATCTCGCCGGCACGAACCTGGAAGCTGATGTCTTCGAACAGACCTTTTCGAGTGGCATGCTTCACTTCCAGAACGACTTCGCCGGGATTCGGAGTTCTTGCCGGATAACGCTCGGTCAGCTCCCTCCCGACCATTTTCCTGACGACCTCGTCGAAGCTTGTCTGCGGAATTTCCTTCGTATCGACGGTTCGGCCATCCCGCATGACGGTTATCCTGTCGCAAATCTCGAAGATCTCTTCCATCCGGTGCGAAATATAGACGATGGAGACGCCTTCCTTCTTGAGCGCTTCCATCACCTCGAACAGCTTCCTGATTTCTCTTTCGGTCAGCGCCGAGGTCGGCTCGTCCATGATAATTACCTTCGTATCCGCCAGCAAAGCCTTGGCAATCTCGATCATTTGCTGCTGTCCAACCGAGCAAGAACCGGCAAGCGCGTTCAGCGGTATATCGACGGATAACCGGCGGAACTGCTCTTCGGCAAGCGCGCTCATTTTATTACCCTTCAACAGCCCCCATCCGCTTGAGAGCTCCCGGCCGATAAACATATTCTCCAGTACCGTCATTTCCGGCCACACATGGAGCTCCTGATGGATAAAGGCTATTCCGTGACGCTCCGCTTGCTTGGGATTCGCGAAGTAGGTCTCCTTGCCGTCGATCAGAATCGTCCCTTCGTCTCTGGCATGCATGCCCGTCAAAATATTCATCAAGGTGGACTTGCCGGCTCCGTTCTCCCCCATCAGGGCATGAACCTCGCCGGCCGCCAGGTCGAAATCGACGCCGGACAGCACCTGGTTGCCGCCAAAAGCTTTATGAATGCCCTTCATCTCAATGCGCATTATGGCTCCTCCTCGTTACCCGAAATAAACGCCTGCCTGTAAAATCACATTCGCGTAAGGCTTGTTCTCGCCCGTGCGAATGATGGCTTTGGCTTCTCGCGTCAGCCGTTTGAATTCCTCGTGCGGGCATTGCCCAATCTCGAGGCCTTGAAATTTACGTTCTATATAATCAAGCGCTTCCCGATTAGCCGATCCTATTTCTTCAGCGACGATGGCTTTTTCGACCTCCATGTCCGCTGCTATCGCATTTACGGTATCTTCGAAGCTTGGCGTGCCAAGCGTCAGCGCCAGATCGATCTTCTTCACGCCTTCAGGCACGGGCAGACCAACGTCCGCGATCACGATCATGTCCGTATGCCCGAGATCCGCCAGCACTTTGGCGATATGGCTGTTCAATATTCCTTGCTTCTTCATCTCACATCAAATCCTCCACTTCCTGCCTCTTCGGCATGCCGCCCTGCGCGCCAAACTTCGTGACGGACAAGGAAGCCGCACGGTTCGCGAACCGAACGCTTTCTTGGATCGGCTTTCCTTCGGCAATCGCGACGGCGAATGCTGCGTTAAAAGTATCCCCCGCGCCTGTCGTATCGACAGCTTCAACCTGATAAGAAGGCACGAGTACCTCTTGCTCGCCGTCGAAGAACCTCACCCCTCGGCTGCCCTCGGTGACGAATAACTTGTTCGGATAGCGGCGCAGCGCTTCGGTTACGCTAATGTCAGGGAATAGAACCCTTACTTCATGCTCGTTTGGCGTCAAATACGCCGCATTCGCTATGGTCTCTTCCGAAATTTGGCGAGCCGGAGCCGGATTCAGCAGCATCGGCACCCCAAGCTCACGGCACAGCTTGCCGGCATGTGCGACGGTTTCCATCGGAATTTCCTGCTGGATCATGACGATATCCGCTCCTTCGAACGCATCCTTGCATCGGTTAAGATATTCCGGCGTTACCTCATTATTTGCCGCCGGAACAACAACAATACTATTGTCGCCTTCCGCAAGCACAATATGAGCGGTTCCGCTAGAAGAATGTGTAACCGGTTCCACATTATCGACTGAAACACCGTTCTCTCTAAAATTGTTTAAAATCTCTTCGCCGTAACGATCGTCTCCGACGCGTCCAATCATCGTTACTTCTGCGCCGAGACGAGCGGCGGCTACCGCCTGGTTAGCCCCCTTGCCGCCCGGGAAGGTCTTGAAGTCGTCTCCAAGCACCGTTTCGCCTGCTCCCGGACGGCTCGCCGACGTAACGACGAGGTCAATCGACGAGCTTCCGATCACAATTATTTTTGCCATTTGTCCTCCGCCTTTCTGGTTGTATCCCGCTCCGCAAACGTAACGGGCATAGGAATGGTTGATGGTTCTGCGGCATCGCTTTCGATCAGTCGAATGAGAAGGCCTGCCGCTGCCTTGCCCATGTCATAAGCCGGCTGACGAATCGTTGTCAGCGACGGCGTCAGCAATCGACTGAGCGGAATATCGTCAAAACCGATGATTTGTACGTCGTTAGGAACCTTTTTGCCTAGCCGCAGAGCCTCGTGAAGCACGGCCGCCGCAACAATGTCGTTGCTCGCAATAACTCCATCGGTCTCCGGATAGCGTTCGAATAATTCCTTGGCCCAAGCCTCTGCTTCCGTGAAGGAGAAGGAAGTCGTCTGGAACACGTTAAACATGATTCCCCGTTCGCCCAGCGCTTCAACAGCCCCTTCATAGCGGTCTTGCGCAGGCCGGATATGTCGAGGCCCTCTCATTACCGTCACCCTGCGGCTGCCGCGGTCCGCAATCTCCCGCGCCGCCATTCTTCCGCCTTCCCGACCGTCGGCATAAACCGATGGGCGATTATCCGCTGTCCGGTCGAGAAACACGACGGGAATGTTCAGCTTTCGGTACATTTCACTGTCCGGAAAGCTCGTCGAGGCGATGATGCCAACCACGTTGTTTTGAACGAAAGTCTGGATATATTCCTTCTCCTTCGCTTTGTTCTCATCGCTGTTGCCGAATATGATCCGCAAGTCATGCAGCTGCATCTCATCCTCTACCCCGCGGGCAAGCTCGGGAAAGAATGGGTTGGTAATGTCCGGCAAGAGCAAGCCGGTCAGCCGGGACTTGCGTTTATACAAAGATCTCGCGACCTCGTTTGGCGTATAATGAAGTTCCCTGATAGCGGTTTCAATTTTCCTTCGCGTATCTTCGTGCACATACCCCGTATCGTTAATCATTCGGGATACAGTCGCTACGGATACGCCTGCATGCTTGGCTACGTCTCTGATGGTTGCCATATCGTCTTCGCTCCTCAATGTGGAACCGTTTACACATCTAAAATAGCACAACGCTTCCCGTTTGGCAAGCATGTACCATTTTCCAAACCAACTATTTATTCTTTTTAGCTTGCGAGTATCTATAGACGGAGTAGCCTGCTATAACAACCAGCAGAATGGGAACGATACTATATTTTCCTACATGCAGAAGAAATCCCCCGTACGTTAGGCTTGGATCATCAAAAAACAAGGTGCCTACGGCTATCCAGAGTATGCACAATATCGTACCTGCTCCCCCAAGGATGCCAAAAAGTATGGCCGTTCCCAGCCACAGAACATGACCGCGATTATCCACTCTTATCCGCCTCCTAACCAATCAATCCATATATACCGAAATACCCTGCTTCCGGATGATTAAATCATTCGCCCCTTTGAGTTATTTCCGCATGCGATCTAGCTCTAAAACAACATCCATCCCCCTGCCGCTCCTGCCAGCACCACGAGCCATGGCGGCAGCTTCCAATAAACAAGCATGCCAAACAGGAGTATAGCAAGCACAAAATCTTCTGGCTTCTGAACAGCAGTCAGCCATAACGGATTATAGAGCGCCGCGAGCAAAATGCCTACAACTGCTGCATTAAGGCCAACAAGCGCGCCTTGCACCTTCTTATTCTGCCTGAGCGTATTCCAGAACGGCAGTGCTCCAGCCATGAGAAGAAACGCAGGGAGAAAGATCGCGGCCGTCCCCACGAGCGCTCCCTTGACGCCGCTGATCATCGCGCCCAGGTAGGCTGCAATTGTAAATAACGGCCCTGGAACGGCTTGCGTCGCGCCATATCCCGCCAAGAATTCCGACTTGCTCATCCAGCCCGTGGGCACGACCTCCCGTTCCAATAACGGCAGCACGACGTGACCTCCGCCAAATACCAGCGAACCCGAACGGTAAAAGCTCTCGAACATGGCTAATAATCCTTCCCCGCCAATGATCTGTCTTATAATCGGCAAGCCAATTAGCAACACAAAGAACAAAGCCAGGCATATCACACCTGCTCGCTTGCTGATGGATACCGTAAGTAGAGGACTGTTCTCATCGGAAGGTGGCTGTCTGTACATAAAATATCCGACTCCTCCTGCCGCCAGAAGGATTAAGATTTGACTGGCAGCCGTCTGCCACAATATCGTAATAGCCGCAGCAAGGAGAGCAAGCGTAGCTCGGCTGCGGTCAGGAGCAAGCTTCTGACCCATGCCAAGCACGGCTTGCGCAACGATAGCGACGGCCACGATTTTCAAGCCATGGATCCAGCCGGAAGCTCCGACATCAAATCCTTGCATCAGCAAAGCAAACAACACCAGCAAGATAACCGATGGCATTGTGAAACCAATCCATGCCGCAACTCCCCCAAGCCAACCTGCACGAAGCAGACCGATGCCAATTCCGACTTGACTGCTCGCAGGACCTGGCAGGAACTGGGCAAGGGCAACCAGATCGGCATAGCTTCGCTCATCCATCCAGCGCCGGCGCTCGACATATTCGTGATGGAAATATCCAAGGTGTGCGGTAGGCCCTCCAAACGATGTGCACCCGAGTTTAAAAGATACGATAAGTACTTCAAATAAAGGCTTCAGATGAATTGTCCCTCCCCGGTTGTTTCCCTTATTATAATAAAGGGTAGGGTGCCAAGGTAATCCATTTTACAAACTCTTAAAGTTTATTAGGAAAGCAGGTATGGTCGTCATGGAACTGAAATGGTTAGAATGGGCCAAGCAGATGCAGGCTATTGCTCAGACCGGGTTAACGTATGCAACCGATGTATATGATATTGAGCGTTATGAAGCCTTGCGGCAGATGAGTATCGAGATTCTGGCAGAGTATACGTCCGTGAGCCAGGAGAAGATCACCCTCGCCTTTGCAAGCGACAACGGGTATACCACGCCTAAGACCGATATCCGTGCGGTTGTATTTAAGGGCAATAAGATCCTTCTCGTGCGGGAAAAAATAGACGGAGCATGGGCGATGCCCGGAGGCTGGAGCGATATCGGATACTCTCCAAAGGAGATTGCCGTCAAGGAAACGAAAGAGGAAGCCGGCTACGATACGGCTGCGGTCCGCTTGCTCGCTGTGCTGGACAAGAAATTTCATCCTCATCCGCCAAGCCCCTATCATGTCTACAAGATGTTCATTTTATGCGAAATTACAGGAGGCGCGGCTGCAGCCGGCGTGGAGACGAGCGAGGTTGGATTCTTCGGAATCGACGAGCTGCCCGAGCTTTCCGTTGAGCGGAACACACTGGGGCAGGTCCAATTAATGTTTGAGTACCTGCACAATCCGAATAAAGAAATTATCTTGGATTAAAGGATTATACAAGAAAAACGCCGAACCTATGGATCGGCGTTTTTCCTTTATATAGGGTATTACAGTTGAGTCGTCTTTTTCCAGTCGGCCGCAAATTTCTCCATGCCTTGGTCTGTCAACGGATGCTTCGAGATTTGCTCGATAACCGAGAACGGAACAGTTGCGATATGCGCGCCTGCCATGGCTACGCGTGTCACATGATCCGGGTGGCGGACGGATGCTGCGATGATTTGCGCATCCAGTTTATGAACGCGGAACAGTTCAGCTACCTTAGCGACCAATTGAACGCCGTCTTCGGAAATATCATCCAGGCGGCCGAGGAACGGAGAAACGTAAGTTGCGCCAGCGCGTGCAGCGAGGAGCGCTTGGTTAACCGTGAAGATCAGGGTAACGTTTGTTTTTACGCCTTTCTTCGTCAGGTAACGGCAAGCCTCCAGACCGGCGAGCGTCATTGGCAGCTTGATTGTAATATTTTTATCGTAGTTATTGATTTTGATTAATTCGTCCGCTTGCGCAATCATCTCTTCGGCTGTCAGAGCATCTGGCGTTACTTCGGCAGATACGGATTCAACCTCAGGTACCTCGCGCAGAATTTCGGCAATACGGTCTTCGAACTTAACGCCTTCTTTCGCAACAAGCGACGGGTTTGTCGTTACGCCGGATAGTACGCCAACTTTGTAGGCTTTTTTAATATCTTCCAAGTTTGCTGTATCGATGAATAATTTCATTATGAACAACCTCCGAATAATATTATTTGTTTAATGCTTTTGCCAAGCTTACTACGTTTTTCGTGCTAAATCCAAAGTATTCCATAACCGCCGTACCAGGGCCAGATGCGCCAAATGTATCAATGGACAACACTTTGCCATCCTTGCCGGCGTAACGGTCCCAGCCAAGCGAGATGCCCGCTTCAATCGTGATCCGCTTCGTAACGGAATCAGGCAGCACGCTTTGCTTGTACGCTTCGGACTGACGGTCGAACAATTCACGGCTTGGCATAGCCACGACGCGTACGGAAATGTTATCTTGCTCAAGCTCTGCCTTCGCGTTAACGGCGAGGGATACCTCGGAGCCTGTACCAATCAGGATGACGTCAGGCTGGCTGTTTGTCTCCGTCAGGACGTAGGCGCCTTTTGCTACGGCATCCACGTTCGCTTTAGTCTCTTCATAGATCGGCAGGTTTTGTCTGCTCAGAATCAAAGCGACAGGCCCTTCCTGCTGCTGCAACGCGTAAGCCCAAGCACTTGCCGTCTCGTTTGCGTCGGAAGGACGAATGACCGTCAGACCGGGAATCGTGCGCAATGCCGCCAGCTGCTCGATGGGTTCATGGGTAGGTCCATCTTCCCCAACCGCAATGGAATCATGGGTAAACACGTAAGTGACAGGCAGCTTCTGCAGCGCAGCCAGACGAATCGACGGACGCAGGTAGTCGCTGAAGACGAAGAAGGTGCTCACAAAAGGTTTTACGCCGCCATGAAGAGCCATGCCGTTGCCGGCTGCACCCATAGCATGCTCACGAACACCGAAGTAAACATTGCGGCCGGCATACGATTCAACCGCAAATTTGGCTTCTCCGCGAATATCCGTCATGGTCGAATGCGACAGATCGGCGCTTCCGCCAAAGATCGAAGGATCAATCTTCACGAAATGGTTAATCGCTTCGCCGCTCGCCACGCGCGTCGAGATGGATTTAGAGGTATCAAAGGTAAGGATGTCTTCCGCATTCAGCGTCAAGGAACCGTTCAATACCTGCTCGAATTCACTGCCTTGCGATGGATATTTCGAGTGGTATGCAGCGACAAGTTCATTCCATGCCGCTTCTTTGGCGGCACCTTGCTGCTTCAGCTCGGCAAAATGAGCTTTAACCTCTTCTGGCACCGTGAACTCTTCTTCATACTTCCAGCCATAAACCGCTTTTGTTGCGATTGCTTCTTCTTTACCGAGCGGATTGCCATGAACTTTGTTTGTGCCAGCTGCTTTGCTGCCAAAGCCAATGATTGTACGAATCTCGATGATCGTTGGCTGGGAAGCGTTTTGCTTCGCTTTAGTAATAGCTTCTGTAATCGCGGCGAGATCATTACCATCCTCTACACGTAAGTATTCCCATTGAGCGGATTCGGCTCTCTTGCGCACATTTTCTCCGAAGGACAGATTCAATTCGCCGTCGAGCGAGATATCGTTCGAATCGTACAATACGATTAATTTGCCCAATTTCATATGGCCGGCCATCGACATGGCCTCATAGGAAATACCTTCCATCAGGCAGCCGTCACCCACAAGCGCGTACGTATAATGATCAACAACCGGGAAGCCTTCCTGATTGTATTTCGCAGCCAAATGCGCTTCAGCCATCGCCATGCCCACAGCGTTCGCAATCCCTTGACCCAGAGGTCCGGTTGTTGCGTCTACACCGTCAGTATGACCATATTCGGGATGCCCCGGAGTCTTGCTGTTCAGTTTGCGGAACTGCTTCAGATCTTCAATTGAGACCTGGTACCCCGTCAGGTGCAGGAGGCTGTACAGCAATGCGGAACCATGGCCCGCAGATAAAACAAAACGGTCGCGGTTGAACCATTTGGCGTTCGCCGGATTATGGGACAACAGATTGCCCCATAGCGCGTATGCCATCGGAGCCGCACCCATCGGCAGCCCCGGATGACCGGAGTTCGCAGCGTTGATTGCATCAATTGATAATGTTCGGATCGTATTAATGGATAACTGATCAATGTCCAATTTGGTAAGCATACTCTTCTTCCTTCCGTTTCTGTTCTTGTTCTTCCTTCGAATCAAACCACCAGTGGAAACCGTCTTGCGCCAATAAAGCGTCAGCTGCCTCCGGACCGCTGGAGCCTGCTTCATACGAGTGGAGCGGAACCAGGTTTTCCTGGAAAGCATCCAGAATCGGCTGCACCCATTGCCACGCGAGCTCCACTTCATCCCAATGCGCAAAGAAGGTAGGATTGCCGACAAGCGCATCGTAAATCAGGTTCTCGTAAGCTTCGGGAATATCCTTGCTGCTTTCGTGAAGCTGGATTTGAACCGGCTTCAGTTCGCCATTTTCCTTCGTATTGAGCTGGAGCATAATGCCTTCATTCGGATTGATGTCAATATGAAGGAGATTAGGCGCCCCTCCGATAGGAGTGTTGTGATGCAAGGGTTCCTTAAACTCCACGACAATACGCGTTGATTTCTCATGCAGCCTTTTCCCGGTCCGGATATAGAACGGTACTCCGCGCCAGAAATAATCATCCACTTGAAGCTTCGCCGCGATGTAAGTGTCATTCATGGAGGAAGCGGCAATGCCCGGCTCGGAGCGATAGCCTTGCACCGGATTGCCTCCCATCGAACCGGATCCGTATTGTCCGCGGATGACATTGGCGCTTACTTCCGATTTCGATAACGGAACGAGGGCCTCCATCACTTGTTTCTTATGCTTCCTTACATCGTCGGCGCTGCTGTTATGCGGCAGATGAATAGCCAGCATCATCAGCATTTGAAGCATATGATTCTGGAACATATCTCTTACTGCGCCAACATGATCGTAATAACCCGCGCGTTCTTCGACGCCTACGGTCTCGCTTGCCGTAATTTGCACATTGGCAATATATCGGTTGCTCCACAGAGCTTGAATGATCGGATTTGCGCGCTCCAGAACTTCCAGGTTCTGAACCATCGGCTTGCCAAGATAATGGTCAATTCGGAATATTTCGTCTTCGGTAAAGGACTTGCTCAGATGCTCGTTCAGATCGCGGGCCGATTGCAAATCATGACCGAATGGCTTCTCGATCACAAGCCGCTTCCAGCCTGCCGCAGAGCCAAGTCCGCTTTCCTCGATGTTCGAGGCAATGGTCGTGAAGTACTCGGGTCCCACCGATAAATAAAAGAGTCGATTAGGCGGAAGCTCAAGCGCATTCTCCCTTGCCTCGATGCGAGTCAACAATTTCTTATAGTCTTCCGTACGGCCGATATCAAGCACCGTGTAGCCGAATTTATGAATAAACGATTGCATGAGTTCCGGATCTTGAATCTCGCGCCTGGAGAATTGCCGAAGCGATTGTTCAACGCTGGACTGGAAATACTCGTCTGTCCATTCCCTTCTTCCGAGACCAATCAGAGAAAAAGTCTCAGGAAGCTTTCCATCAACGAATAAATTATATAAGGCTGGGTAAATTTTTCTTTTAGCCAAATCGCCTGTTGCACCAAATAGAACAAACGTTACGGGTTCCATGTTTTCTCTCCCTCCAACAGAACTTTTGAAAGCTTCTGTTTAATTTTCTGTAATTCCACTATAATACGATTAGGAGCTATACAAGTAATTAATATATTTTACAGGAGCTATTGACCACGTCTATGACTAATAACTATGAACTATACAAAGTGTTTTATTGGGCAGCCAAAACGGGTAGTTTGACCCAAGCGGCGAAGATGCTTTACCTCACTCAGCCAAGCGTAAGCCATGCCATCAAGCAATTGGAGGAAAGCTTTGGCCTGACGCTGTTTTACCGCAATTCCAAGGGTGTTGCCTTGACCCAGGAAGGGACGATTTTGTACTCCTACATCGAGCAGTCCCAGATTCTGATCAACTCTGCCGAGGAGAAAATGATCGCGCTTAAAAATCTGGACAACGGCGAGCTTAGGATCGGGGGAAGCGATTCCTTGTTCAAGCATTATCTACTCCCTTATCTTGAGGAATTCATCAAGAAATATCCCGGAATTAAGCTGCATCTAAATCATGGCACAACGCCGGAAGTCATTACCTTTCTGAAAGAAGGGAAAATTGATCTTGGAGTCGTTCGCATGCCAATCGTGGATCCGCAGCTTGAAGTCAAGGAAAGCATTCAGCTGCAGGACTGCTTTGTCGCGGGAGCCGTATATAATGATCTGAAGCATAGAGTGTTGTCGCTGAGCACCCTGCTGCAGTATCCCATTATTCTGTTCTCCCGCAACAGCCGTGCCCGGATGGCCATCACGGAGATTTTCAACAGCTATGGCTATATCATCAAGCCGGAAATTGAGGTGGGGAGCGTAGATTTACTGATTGAATTTGCGCGCAGGGGACTTGGCATCTCTTATGTAACGCGGGAGTTTGTTGCCAAAGAGCTTGAAGAGGGTTCGTTGTTCGAAATTCAGCTCGACATCCCGCTTCCTCCATCCCACATCGGCATGATGAACATGCGGAACATGCCGCTCTCCAGCGCCGCCAAGCGGTTTATCGAGCAGTTCCGATAATTATGAATAGACAAGAGCCAAGAACGGTTGTGTTCTTGGCTCTTATTCGTTGCTTTATAGCGGCGTATTACCGAAGCTCCTTACCCATGCATACACTTTCATCGCTGCCGATATACGGCTCATAATTCGCAATCCGCGCAAACCCCAATTTCTTATACAAGGAGATCGCTTCAGGCTGATTCGTCCCCGTTTCCAGAAGAGCCTGTTCTTTTCCTTCTTCCAGTGCCCACTTCTCTAGCTCCTTGACGATCGACTGGGCGATGCCCCTCCCTCTTGCTTCTTCCCTTACGAACATCCGCTTGATTTCGACGGTCTGTTCATCTCTTTTGTCCTTATAGCAGCCGCAACCCGCCGGCTTGCCGTCAAGATAAGCAACAACTGCCCGAGCATCGAGACTCACCTGATTATGTACGTCAAAAAACTGCTGCGTATCCGGGTATCTGCTCCATAAATCTTTGTCCAGCAGCTTAATTAGTTCGCGAAAATCCGCATGATCCGCGGGTACTCTTTTATATTCCATCATGTGTAATGTTGAGCCACCTTTCCTAAATTTCAATATCTAAATTCAATATCCCTAGGTCGCAATAACCTTCCCGTTCTCGTCCAGCGCCTCGGCCAAGCCTAACCTCCTGCATTTTACCAAACGATATACAGCATGGATACCGTTCAAATGAACAAAAACCAAGAAAAGCCCCGGGCTCTTCTTGGTTGGTAAATCTATATCGCTATATCGCTAACCTGAACGCCATCCGGCAGCACGCTTAGTACCTGCTTGCGCACAGTATCGTCGTTCAGCTGCTGACCGAAGATAACTACGGAGCCACGGTCTTCACGTGCTCGAATCAGGCGGCCTATGCCTTGTCTCAACCGCAGCAGCATATAAGGCATGTCGACATCCGAGAACGGATTCGCTGCATCGCTGCGTCTTGCTTCAAAGACGGGATCATTCGGCGGGAATGGCAGCGACCACATAATCACCTGTGACAGCGACGGCCCGGGTATATCAAGCCCCTCCCACAATGTTACCGCGCATAGTACGCTGGTCTCATCGTTTTGGAATTCAGCGATGAGATGACTAATCTCGGCTGATCCCTCAAACAAGAAGCGGTAGCCGTCAGTCAGACCACGTTCCGCTGCTTCCTTACCGAACTGCTCGAGTTCTTCCATGGAGGGAAACAGGAATAACGTACGCCCGCCTTGTTGCCCCAGCAGCTTATCCGCAGCACTCATCTTGTCTTCCCAGCTCAAATCGGCTTGCGACTCGCGTGGCAAAAGCACCTGCATTTGTTCCTCGTATTCGTATGGAGAAGGTACTGAGAAGGATAAAGCCTGTTCAATGCCCAAGCTCTCCTTGATATAGTCGAAAGCTCCTCCAACGGACAGCGTTGCCGACGAGAACACAATTGGCATCTTCTTCGAGAAGACCTGCTCCTTCAGCACTTCCTTCACCCATCTTGGCATGATGACCAACGTAAGCCCGTCCTTGTCTTCGGAAGCCCAGCTGATCGGTTTCTCTTCCCGTTTGAATAAGGATAAGGCGAATTGAATCATTTCGATATGCTCTTCCACAATCTTGAGCTGGTAATCGTCGATCGTGAACAGGCCGCTTTCGAAAACCAGCTCCTCTTCAATAGACGACAGCACATCCTGTAGGCGATTCACTTCGCGAACAAGCTCAGGATTCCAGAGCAATTCCTTCCGGCTCGATGCCGGAACGGCTTTACTATGGCGGGCAAGCAGCGCGAATAAGTGATCGCTTTGCACAATGGCTTCTTCCACTGCCAGCGCCAGCGATTCCCGGATCTCATCTTGCAGCAGGCGCGTAATAATGCTCTCGAACACCGCATGGTTCATTTTGTATGTTAACGCCTTCTGAGCCGCTGTCTCCAGAAGATGTCCTTCGTCAAAAACAACCGAGCTATGCTCAGGCAGAAGCGGAAGCTGACCCTCGCGTTTGCGAGCCTCATAGGTCCATACATGTTCCATATAGAAGTCATGCGAGCAAATAATCAGATCGGCAGCCTTCCGGTAATGATCGCGCGACAGCGTTTGTCCGCAGCGATGTCTTCTATCGCAAACCAGGCAATCCTGGAATACATCCCAGCCTAACTTCACCCATTGCCCGTCGTTTAATGACGGGTAATCTTTACGGTTGCCGTAAGGATGAAAGCTTTGCATCGTTTCCGGCTTATGCACGAAGGACGGCAGCTCGCGGAAGATCTCGTCAAACGCTTCAGCATCCTCATCAAAGGCCGCTCGGGCGTCATCCAGTTTATTCAAGCAAATATATTGATCGGGCGATTTCCCGAGGCGTGCATCAATGGTAAATTCCAGATACCGGGCAAGCTTGGCAATATCCCCTTCCGGCTTCACAAGCTGCTCAATCAGAGACTCGTCCGCGCAAGCGATGATGGCCGGCTTTCTTGTATAACGGGCATAGCTGATAGCATACAGCAAATAGGCAAGTGTTTTCCCCGTGCCTACGCCAGCCTCCGCGAAGATCGTCTGTTTCTCGGCGTAAGCTCTCTCAAGCTGGAAGGCCATATAGATCTGCTCATCGCGAACCTCGAATCCCGCTTCAGGCAGCTGTTCATAAAAGACATCCGCAATCCAGTCGCTTGCCTGCTGAATGAATGGAAGCTTCGGATCAAACTCAAATGGATAATGATTGCTCACTTATAACGTTCCTCCATACAAGCACAAACGGCTGCGTCTCGTACGCAGCCGTCCGGCTTGTCCCCCATAGTTGTAAGCTTAAAATTCCGATTTCGGCTTGCGCGGCTTTGGCTTTGCTTTTTTTTGCAATGCCGGCAAGTGCTTCATGCTTCGTGCCATAGGACCCTTGCACATCGGACACAATTGATCTTCAGCGGCCATTTCATCCCGAACCCACGCTTTACAGTCCGGATTTTTGCATTTCAAAATTTTCGTCGGTATTAACTTCGGTTTCGTGATGTCCTCGCTTGTAGCCACTTTTTTGCATCCCTTTCCTTAAAACACGTAAAAAACAAACTTCGATTAATATATCACTTCCGAGGCGCTTAAGTCAAAGGAACTTCGGTGAAATAGGAAGAAAAAGCCCGCCTCGCATTGAGGTGAATTATTCACGCTATTTGGTCAATTTCTTCACTATCCCAGCCGGACCGCAGAAGCGATCGACCAGATGCCAAAAGCGAGCAGAAGAATGCCGGATAAGACATTGATCCATCTCATTGCGCGCTGGTTCAAAGCTCTTCTAACCGTGCCTACCAGTGTCGCCAGCGTGAGCCACCAAAGCACGGAACCAAGGAAAATGCCCAGAACGAGCAGGAGTGAGTCGCCTATTGTTGCATCTGCCGAATGCTGAATGCCCGCAAAGATCGCAACAAACGATAAGATGGTCATTGGATTGGTCAGCGTCAGGAAGAAGGTCGTCAAATAAGCTTTGAGCAGGCCATTGTTTAATTGGGGATCATGACCGCTGGCCGGAAGGGCTCGAATGGATTGATAACCCAGATAACAAAGAAATATTCCGCCGATTAACCGGATCCATAGCTGCTGATCAACAAGGACGTTCGTTAACGCCGTGAACCCCACCGCAGCAATAAGGCCATACACCGCATCGGCAGACGCTGCTCCCAAACCGGATAAGACGCCATACGGCCTGCCCTGGTTAATCGTTCTTTTCATGCATAACACGCCAATCGGCCCAACTGGAGCCGCAATGGACAGACCTACAAGGACCCCGCTCCACATACTCATGCAGATTTACTCCGCTCTCTCTTTTTTACGTATATCATTGTCCATTATAGCATTCTTTCTATCTGTCTATCAGACCATATTTCAACTTAATACGGTCCAGCTTCTCAATCATTGGTTTTGAGAGAATGAATAGAAATATCGCCGTAGCCGCGGCATGAATCAGATCGAACCAAAAGCCCGAAACATAAGTTGCAATCAAAGCCTCTCTTGATAGGGTCGGAGTAAACATAAGCATCGAGCCTATGTTAATAATACCTCCGTAAATTACAAAGGTCGCAAGTCCTCCGAACACAGATAAGGAAAGCCTTTTTTTCCGAAGCCAGCCTTTCCTGAAGAGGAGACCTGCTATAAAACCGATGATGCCAAAGCAGAACATTTGCCATGGTGTCCACGGTCCCTGACCGAAAAAGAAGTTAGATACGAAGCCAGTTGTCGCTCCGACTAGAAATCCGGCTTCCGGTCCAAAGCTGACACCCGCGATAATAACAATGGCGGCCACGGGCTTAAACTGCGGAAGCATAAAGAATGCGGCCCTTCCAGCAACGGCAATGGCAGACAACACGGCAATTACGATAAGCTCGCGGGCTTGAGGCTTTCTCTTCTCGAACACCATGGCAAACGGAAGCATTGTATAAAGAATAATAAGAAGGCTGATAAAATAATATTTCCGGTCGTCCAGTGCATATACGCCAAACAGAATGGTGGCCGGTATGATGACAAAAATAAGGAATGCGGATACGAGAGTTCTTCTGCCGAACCGACTATTCGTTTTCTCTAACCGTGATTCTTGCATCGCCTAATCACGTCCTCTACCGTAACTGCGCTCTTCCAAACATGACGCACCATCCGGTTTGCCGCCGTTGTGTAGAAGCTGTTCCCCGCAAAGAATGTCTTTGCCTGCCCGCTTGTCGTAATACTCCCGTCAAAGAACATGGCGCAGACATCCGCATACTTGGCACAGAACTCAATATCATGGGATACCATTATTATCGTAACTCCTTGGGCGTTAAGCTTTTTCAAATAAGATGCCAGCTTATCCTTGAAGAAGCTGTCGAGGCCTTTGGTCGGCTCATCCAGGAGGAGAATGCGCGGCTCAAGCAGCAGCACTTTGGCAAGCGCCGCTCTCTGCTGCTCTCCGCCGCTTAGATCATAAGGATGCATCCCCAGCAGATTCTGGAGCTCAAGAAACTCGCTTATTGCGAAGACTTTGTCCGCCTTCTCCTCCCTTGTTAAAGAAGATTGGACCAGCATTTCCGCTAAATCCTGTTCAACAGTCTTCTTCACGAACAAATGCTGCGGGTTTTGAGGCAGATAGGCCAGGTTACTCTGGTACAGTTCTTTGAAACTCATGGAAGCAGCGTTTTTCCCGCCAATATACACCTTGCCCCGGTATGGCTGGTACAGCCCGCCAGCAAGCGATAAAGCCGTAGTCTTGCCCGTACCATTCCCCCCGACCAGACAGTAGAACTGTCCTTCGGCAACCTCAAAAGACAAATCTTTAATGACATCAGGCCCGTTCTTCTCATATTTGAACCATATATCTTTAAACCGGACGGCAGGCTGTTTAACCGATGATATTATGGCTGTAACTGCCTCCTCCCTCACAAAAGACCTATTTGTAATGTAGCGGTCAAGCCACTGACGTCCTTCTTTCACGGTAACCGGATAGGAAGAGTCTTGCGTCACTCCGGCGTAGATTTGCATCGGCGAAGGCACTGCTGTAAACATCGGATGGTTCATATGCCATAAAGCTTCTCCGGCTTTCCGCGGGTTATCGTCCACAATAACCTTGCCTTCATCCATAACGATAAACCGGTCCGATACAGGCAGTACTTCTTCCAATCGATGCTCCGTCATAATGATGGTCGTCCCAAGCTCCCGGTTAATTTTCCGCAATGTCTCGATGAAGTCCGCTGCCGCTATAGGATCAAGCTGGGAAGTAGGTTCATCAAGCAGAAGCACAGTCGGATGCATGGCCATCATAGAGGCGAGATTGAGCAACTGCTTCTGTCCACCGGACAACTCTGTCACACTCTTGTGGAACCAGTTCTGTATGCCGAAAAAGCTTGCCGTCTCCGCGACGCGAAGCCGGATCGCCTGTTGATCCAGACCTAAGCTTTCGAGGCCAAAAGCAAGTTCATGCCAAACCTTATCCGTTACGATGCCATTGTCCGGATTTTGCAGTACAAAACCAATCTCGGATGCCTGTTGACGCTGGTCCAGCCCTTCAATCGGCAGCCCACGAAAGTTGATCTTGCCTTCTCGCTCTCCATGGGGGGACAAAATAGGCTTCAGTTGGCGGAGTAAAGTGCTCTTCCCGCTTCCGGATTTCCCGCCAATCGTGATGAACTCGCCGCTTTGAATCGT
Organism: Paenibacillus glycanilyticus; assembly: GCF_023715145.1. GTDB lineage: Bacteria > Bacillota > Bacilli > Paenibacillales > Paenibacillaceae > Pristimantibacillus > Pristimantibacillus glycanilyticus_A. The sequence continues at coordinate 199,148 of NZ_JAMBNP010000008.1, forward strand.
CAACTGAATATGATATATAGCTTTCCTCGCCTGAAGAGGGAAGGTAAAGCTTACATCTTCGATGCGATAGATTTCCACTTGATTGCCTCCATCATATGTTGAATAACCGGCATCATACATAAACCTAAGTAAGCTGCATAGATGAGGATGCTAAACGGCGTAACCTCAGCTGTTTGTACCGAAGGGAAAAACCGCATCGTATTCTCGCCGTTCACCTCCCCAATGACAACAATGATAATTAGGCTGAGCATAACTGCCATAAAACCTTTATCCCGATTATCGAGCCGGTACAGCGAATAGCTGGTACGTCTGGGTAATCCATACCCTCTGGATTTCATGGAATCAGCCGTCTCGATCGCGTTCTCCAGCGCCCAGGTTGTCATAATCGACAGAATGGTCAGCCCGTTCCTTGCACGCCGAAGCAAGTTGCCTTGTGATACATCCTTGCCGATACTTCGCTGGGCATAAGAAATCCGTCTAATCTGATCCTTGTACCGAGGCACAAATCTAAGCACCATAGATAAGATAAGCGATAATGCTGGAATCAGCTTCCCGAACAGATAAATAAATTTGTCCGAAGTCATAACCGCATTGTAGCAGGAGAACCAGATGAGGACCGTTATAAGCATGCAAGCTGACGAGATCCCATACAAAATAGATTCCAGCGTAATCGGGTTGCCGCTTTTTAAATAGAACAGAATCGTTACCCCTGCGTGATTAAAAGCAGGATTAAACAGGGCTGCGGCAAGCAGCAGCGGAAGCATGTACAGCAACTGAAAACGAACCGCTCTCCTGCCCCGAAGCATGATGGAGTAACAAGAGGCACTGACAAGTGATATAACCTGCATGATGGGATGAACGAAGAACATGCCAAACAGCAGCACCGCTGTAAAATATACAAAGTTAATCAGAGGGTGATAGCCGGCAAAACCATTTCGGTTCATGACTTATCTCCTACTCCTGCGCTATATCCGCCAACATCGCGCCCCAGATCACAGGTGTACACCCACTCTACAATATCTCCGTCCTTAAGCGCGTAACGGCTGGCACCATAATTCGGGAACCATCCGTTCACTTTATACATCCAACCGCTAAGCTCTCCGCAGTCGAATTCGTAGATATTATTAATACCCTCTATATAGTTACTGTTATAGATGGGCGTCATCTCGAATTCCATATGAATCTTGTTTTTCTTCATTTCCCGCAAAAGCACGTCAAATACCGACTCCCCTTCATAAAAGGTAACCTTCTGCGCTTTATAAATCATGCCGTCCTTCGGTAGAACTTCGCGCTTATCTTCGTTGAAGCTATCCAGATTATTCAGTATCGTTGCAGCAGATACCGACAAGGTTACGGTTAAAGACTTATTCTTATCGATCTCAACGTCCTGCCACTCGACCGGCTGGGGCTTACCCGACGGTACAGGGTCCGTCTGATATTTGTCCTTCCCTTCCGGTGTGGCGGCGGGAGGCTTTGTAGCCGGCGTAGTCTCTGTCCCTTTGCCCGAATCGGTGACTCCGACAGATGGTTTAGCCGATGCCGATGGCGCAGGTGAAGCTTTGGGCACGTTCGAGGGCTCGGGAGATTGCTCTTCAGTATTGCCACTGCTAGCCGTTTCTGTTGGCTGAGGGTACTCCTTGGTGTCAGACTGCTCCTGAACCGAAGATATGGGATCCGATGAAGCTGATTCGAAAGGTTGTTGTCCCGACAACGCTGGGTTCGTCGAGCTGTCTGGTGACGCGGTAATTGCCGCATCTTCCGTAGAAACTGGAACTGCTGCGATATACTTCTCTGATGAGGGGCCGTTAGCGTAATTTCCTCCCCAGAAGTAGGCAATCGCCAAGACCCCGACGATAAGCATGGCGGTAATTTTCTTGTTCATCCTGTTTCCCACCTCTAAATATAGAAATAACGAAGCAAGGGCATACGAATGCCCTTGCGAAGATCAAGCTTATTGCACATCTGTCATGTCATACAACCGTTTGATGCCGCTCTTGAAGCGGTCATAAGCAACAAGAGCATAAAAAGCTTGATCCGTTGCCATCAGATCTACTTCGCCAGGCTGAGCCCCGCCGTTGCCGGTACTTCCCGATTTCACATGATAGAATCCGCCGTCTGAAGCCGAATAGCTAAGCAAAGCGTTCAAGACAGAATGCCCATTCTTCACAAAACGAGTGTCCGTGTGCGGATCAATGCCAAGAGCAGTTAATGCAACAACAACCTGAGACGCGCTTTCTGAATTAACGGCTCCACCGCTTGCATACCCGCCATCGGCCCGTTGTGCTTTCGAAAGCCATGCCGTACCGCGATCAACAGCTTCTTTTACAGTCGTATTGGAAGCATAATAGGGAGCAAATGCTTGCAATACCATCGCCGTAATATCGGGATCCGCTTCAGAAGGCTTCTCTCCAAGCGCCCAGCCTCCGCTTTCGATCTCGCGACTAAGAATAAAATCAACTAAGAGCTCCTTAGTAGTCTGTGTCTTCACACTGGCATCAGTCGGTATGGAGTAACCGTTACTGTCTAGCGCAATCAATGCGAAGATTGGACCATTGATTCCTTGCTTAATGACTGTCTCATAATCGGCAAGCGGCTTTGTCAGATTATAACCAGCCACATTGTGTACATCTTTGCCGATAGCCGTTAAGGCCAGAATGACTCGATCATATTCCGTGTACTTTACCGAGTGAAGCTTGCCTTGTTTTTCTTTTACGGACTGTTCAACGTTCGAATAATACTTGGAGAAATAGGAATCAGATACGGGTATTCCGGAACGAGCTAACCCCAAGACTGTCCATTCTCCCCCAACGCTCGCTATGACCGGGTCCGTTACCGCCTTCTGCAAAAAGGCAGCTGTTGTCTTGATTTGGCCTTGTACTTCCAGCTGCTTGGCATCAACCGGGTTGCTGCCGGCAGATTGCTTGTAATCATAAGAACGTATGGCCACAACGGCTGCCATCTCGCGTGTCACTTTGGCATGCGGATCAAACTTGCCGCCTGATCCTTGCATCAAGCCAGTATGCACTATCGTTGCGATATCTGACTGCGCCCATACCGATGCAGCCTGCAAATCATTTATCGCTGTTTCAGGTACTGTTGCTTTGATACCAAGCGCCCGAACAATTGTCACGGCCATCTCTTCACGGGTAATGCTTGCATTAGGATTAAAATGCTGCTGATACCCGTTCATATATCCAGCTTGTGCAACCGCGTTGACATATGGCGCAAACCAGTCTTTTGATGTAACATCGCTAAACCCTGCTGTTGAATCCGTTGTTGGCAACGCTAGTACGGACACGAGCATTTTTGCAAATTCCGCTCTGGTAACGAAGTCTGTAGGATGAAACTTACCGCCACTGCCCTGTACGGAGCCTTTGTCCGATGCTTGCTCAATCGCCTTCTTAGCCCAGTTCGAGATCTGGGAGGCGTCGGAGTATAGTTTCTCTAGTTTCGATTTCGGAGGCGTGCCTGTTTCGCCAGAACCGCCTTCTGTATCACCGTTGCCTTCCCCAATACCGTTATTATTGCCGTTCTCGCCAGGCGTTTCCCAGTCGCCCGGATCTACCCCAAGATCGATACCAAGATCGGTTGTATAACGCCATTGAAGCTTATCTCCATCCTTCAATTCGTAGAGGCTTGCTCCAATGTTCGGGTAAACACCGTTAACGTTATACATCCAGCCGCTGCCGCTGCCATGGTCGAATTCACCATCACCGTCAATAGACTGTAAATAAACGCTGTTGTATTTCGGAGTGAAGACATACTCGTACGTTAATCCTCTGTTGTCTAATATTCGTTTGAGTACGCTCCACGCAGTATCGCCGGAAAGCAGCTCAATCTTGGTGTTTGAAACGGTGTAGCCTTTGTTAATTGTTAATTTATCAACGGATAATGTTACATATTTAGTCGCTGACGGCGGAGGGTTGCTGCCTCCCCCATCTACCACGATCGTGCTTTCGGCAAAAGCAACATAGTCGGTAAAATGCTTCGTTTTTATAATCAGATCAGTGCCGTTATCATACGCGTATTCATTTTTGCCGCTTGAAAGGCCTAATGCATCGTTTGCATATTTTGTAATAGAAGTCGCGACGCCGCCTTCGATATACGCCGCGCTTTTTCCGCCCATTCCTCTAAGTGTCAATGTGACGAACTGGCTGAATTGCACGCGCGCGCTTCCGCCCATAGAGAAGGCAACGGATACTTGATCAAGTTTCTTACCGCTGGCAATAATTGAACTTAACTGAGCTTTCAAGGCGATGTCATTAGAATTTAAGGTAGTAAGCAAATGAATGCCCGCAGAATCTCCCGATGATACTTGAGTGCCTTGTGAAATAAGTAAAGAATTATTGCCTTTTATTGCTTCAATTTGGGGCAAGGAGGTGTTAAGCGGGAGGCTCAGCTTCACATCGGATATTTTCCCGCTTGGAATTGAAATACCGATTTGTTTACTGCCGTCTGCTGCTGTAACTGGAATGCGGTAATTCACTGAATCATCCGGGACGGATACTTGCGGCGTATTGCCTGGAGGCAATGCCAGATCCCCTGGATTCGCAGGTTGATCCGTAGAAAGGGTAACATCCGTCATGTCATACAGGGAATGCTTCTGTTTCAGGAAGCGGTCATAAGCAACAAGGGCATAGGTGTCTTGATCGGTCGCCATTCCGTTGACGCCGCCAGTCTTTGTATGTCTGAATCCGCCGTTTGGCAGAGCATACAGCAGGAGGGCATCGATAAGAGATTGGCCATTCTTCACAAAATGAGGATCCGAATGGGAATCAATGCCTAATGCGCTGAGCGCAACAATAACCTGTGCAATACTTTCACTTGAAGAATATCCGCCGTCAATGCCGCTTTGCGATTTGGATAGCCAAGCAACCGCACGATCAGCAGCTGATTTGACGTCAGGATTGCTGTTGTAATAAGGAGCTAGTGCTTGAAGTGCCATAGCGGTAAGATCAACGTCGGTAAAACTGCCAAAACCCCATCCGCCTGCATTTTCCGTTCCTTTCTTTACCTCTTTGTCCAGTATGTATTGAATTAGATTTTCTCTTGTCGACTGAACGGCAACTCCTTTTACGACTGGAATCTCATAGTTATGGCTGTCAAAAGCAAGCAAAGCAAAGGTAGGACCGTTAATGCCTTGGGCAATTACTTTATTGAAGTCAGCCAGCTTCTCCAGTTGGTTATAACCACCTACATTCGTTACATCCTTACCGATAGATGTCAGGGCCAGAACTACTCTGGAATGCTCGGTATATTTATCCGGATCCAATACATTTTGTTTATCTTGAACAGCAGCTATAACCTTGCTGTGATAGGAATTATAATAGCCTTCCGGCACTTCATAATTACCACGGGCCAAAGTCAATACGGACCATTCTCCGTTAAGTGTCCCAAAAACGGGGGTGGTAACAGTGGACAAAATATAAGCTAGATTACGCTCAACATATTGTCCAATCGTAACTGCTGCGCTTGTTTTATATGTGACGGAGTACGTTTGAGATGCTTGATTACCCGATCTGTCAATGGCTTTAATGACAAGTGTATTCAAGCCTGATTTGAGGTCTGCCGTATACTGGCCGCTTGATGGCTGCAACAAGTTACCGTTCAACTTAACTTCCGGTGCAATCGTCTGTGGCACATTGTCTGTTACAGATATGGTAAAGGCAAGTTGCTGTTGGCTGACAACCTGATTGTTAGTCAGTCCGCTCGTCGTAATAGTTGGAGGTGTCGTATCTTGTGCACCTTCGAGCTCCATAAGTGCCGCATCAATATCCTCTTGCGTACTTTCCATGTTTTTCAGCAAGGCGTAAGCCTGTTCATAGGCTGTGCCAATCGCTTCGTTTAGCAGTAAATCTTCTTTATTTGGTGCACTGTTTATTTCGGCAACAGCTTCTGTTAAGGCATCCTTATTGGCAAGATGGATACTACCACACTCGTTGCCCAGGTCTTCGCCAAAGCCATACACAGTGAACTGTGTACGGATGACATCACCATCTTGAGGCTCATAATCCGAGAATCCAACAGGAGGAAGCGTATTATTAACCGCATACATCCATCCGGACATAAAAGTATAATCGAATTCCCCCAGCCAATCGGCATTGGATTTTGAACCGAACTGCATATTTTGCTCTGCCATCAAAGTTTGAATATAAGTTGGAAGCATTACCGGCGAGGGATCATTATCCTTCACATAGGACAGATAGAAAGCACGATCATTCGTGCCTGTATGCTTGTAATTCCCTTCGCCCAGAAAACGGCTGATCAACGCAGCACCATTATCCCCTTCATAAAAAGGGACCTTTACGGGTTCCTTTATATAACCTTGTCCGAGCGTAAACTTCTCTACATCGAGCGTGACGTAACCTGCAGGGTTATCAGCCGGATCGGCATAAGTCACCCGAGGCGGCATTGCAATTACAGATAGCGTCAATGCCGTTACAAGCAGCCAGACTAGTATTTTATTCTTTTTCATTTGAAACTCCCTTTCTATAACTCTCTCAAAAGACTACAATTTAAAACACAGCAAAAACCCCTCAACTTCTTCAAGTTAAGGGGTCTGATTACGTATACATGTCAAAATAAGCATGCACGAATAAACACCCTCCTATCGCTCGTAGAATTTCGGTGTGAAAGCTTCAGGCAGGTATTCTGGCTTGAGCGTCAACGCTTATGCACCCTTCCCGGTTGCCCAGTGGATATATGCATAAACTCGTCTCTTACAGCGGCGGGACCGCGTGGGATTCTAACCCAACTTCCCTTTTAACCAATCCATACCACAGCTATAGGCTGCAGGTATCATTGGCACCTGATACTTATCTCATATTCAATTAGCTAGCCCATCATAACGAATAATTTTCATTTTGTCATGCTATATTTTTCAAATAAGTGCTGCTCGCAAAGCTATCTCAACTGATCCCCATGAAAGACGCGCAAAATAAACTCTCTCTCGGGAACATCCAGCTTTGCATAGGAAGCAAGAAAAGCCGTATTATCGTATTCCGCCTCCTTCAACTGCACCTCAAAGCCATCCTCGCTTACCGTAACGATCGCGTACCTTGCCGTTGGCTTGTCATTGCAGCCCAATGAACCGGGATTAACAAATACCTGCCTGTCGCTCCGGAAATAATGTACGGGATGATGATGCCCAAATCCGATAAAAGGATCCTGATACCCTTCGAACAGCTCCTCCAGATTGCGCAGGCTAGGCTCGACTATCGGGCTGAACGGGTCCTTGCTGATCGGATCATTAAACTTATCGCGAGCTATATGATAATGCGTGAACAACATGGCCTGACCGGCCACGCGTTCCCGGAGCATTCGGGGAATGTGCTCGAGCAGCGGAACAAATGCTTTATCCAGCCGCTCCGCTATCCACTCATGATGCCGTTTCGAGTGGAAATGGCTCTCAGGATAAGGCTCGCCTTTAATAAGCGCGAGTACGGCCTCATCATGATTGCCGGACACAAACGAGATATTCTCTCTAGAGAATAACGTCTGAAGAACCTCGTTCGTATCCGGACCGATGCCGATCATATCTCCCAAGCAATAGATGGAGTCAACCTTGTGCAAAGTATCGATCTCATGAAGGGCCGCTCTTAACGCAGGCATATTGCCATGGACATCCGTTATCATTGCAATCTTCTTGCTCATGCTTCTCCACCCTTCCTGCGGGTATGGCGGCCTTATTCCTTTGTAATGCTCCGAATGGAACCGTCCGCGGAACCCACGATAACGAGATTGGCCATATGAATAAATAACCCGTTATCCACGACACCCGGAATCCGGTTCAGGTCATCATGCAGGGCCTCCGGATCGGTAATCACGCCAAATTCGCAATCCGCGATATAGTTGCCGTTATCCGTTACGTACAGCTCTTCGCCGTTCTTGCGCAGCTTGGGCTCGCAGCCCAGCTTGCGCAATTTCTTAACCGTCAGCTCGAACGCAAACGGAACAATCTCAACCGGCAGCGGGAATTTGCCCAGATGCTTCACGTCCTTGCTCTCATCCACGATAATGATCAGCTGCTTGCTGGCCGCCGCCACAATCTTCTCGCGAAGCAGAGCGCCTCCGCCTCCTTTGATCAGATGCAGCTGGGGATCAACCTCGTCCGCTCCGTCAATTGTCAAGTCCAGCACATCCACATCGGCGAAAGGCATCATCGGAATGCCTACTTCCTTGGCTAGCTGCTCCGATTGAACAGAGGTGGCGACCGCTTGAATGTTAAGCCCTTCTTCCTTCACCCGACGGCCGATGGCCTGAATGGCCCAATACGCGGTTGAGCCGGTTCCAAGCCCTACTTTCATGCCTTCTTTTACAAATTCAACTGCTTTTTCTGCTGCAATACGTTTCGATTCCATGACATCACCTTTAGTTTGGTTAGAATATGTTCAATTGATTTAATTTTTAGTATAACAAAGCTATGAATGTTAGGAAATATAGGGCAGCTTATAAATAAAGGCACATCCCCGCTCCATCTGAGCGAAAATGCGCCTGCGTCCTTCTTGTTCTATTACATAAACCATGCCGATCACGGGCAAACTTCGTACGCAGCCCTAATTTCGTTGCTTACACAGCAAAGATGTGATTGCCGATTTGAACGGTTTGCTTGCGGGACCAAATCCACTGCGAAGTTGCCGTCTTCGGATTAAAATAATACAACGCGCCTTGCGTTGGGTCATTGCCTTCAAGCGCATCCAGCGCTGCTTTGTAAGCCGTTGAGTTTGGCTTCAGATTATACTGGCCGTCGTCAACGGCAGTGAAAGCGCCGCTTTCTTCAATAACGCCCTTCACCGTTTTCGGAAATCCGTCAGCAGCAAGCCGGTTCAGCACAACTGCCGCAACCGCAACTTGGCCCTTGTAGGATTCACCGCGTGCTTCCGCATAAATAATCCGTGCCAGAAGATCCAGCTCTTTCTGGTTTACGGACTTTTTCTTCAGCTCCGTCCATGTTTTCTCGCCCGATACTCCGTCCGCTTGCAGCCCGGAGTCCGCCTGAAACTTGCGAACAGCCTCTTCCGTCATTTTCCCATAAAAAGTGGTAATGGCGGTATTATCGAAATATCCCAGCGTCTTCAAACGGAATTGCAAATCCGGAACATCCGGACCGTAGCTGCCATAGCTCAAAGTAGCTGGCGCTGCTGCTTTCGCGGCTTGCAGCGGCATGGCGACCGTCATCATAAATGCTAGAATAATGGAAATACTATATTTATAAATTTGATTATTAATCAAGTTTAATACTCCTCTCATTTTATTAATAATTGTATAAAATCATTAATTGGAATAATTTTGTTGTGTAACGGCTGGTTTCAAACGAGTTTAACATAGAAATTATCGAATAGTAACCCAAATACATTAATTACATTTATTTGCTAAGCTAACTTTTTCCTCCCACCGCTAACCTTCCTAATTGTTCATTAACGTTTGAATTGGTACAATATAGGAAGATTTGAAACGAGGTGAACAGCAATGAATGTGATCAAAATCAAGGATCGGCAGGAGCTCGACCGGCGTGTGCCGATGATGCCCTGGTATGTGGAGAAATTTATTAACTATAAGCTTCCGGACCTGTCTCCCTCTTCTTTGCTGGAGTATATAAGAGATTATGAGACGTTTATGGGATGGCTCATTGCAGAGGGGTTATCCCGTGCGGAGAAGGTTAAGGATGTCGAGTTGATTGAGCTCGAACGGCTGCATATGGACAGCATCGACAGCTTCCGGATGTTCCTGATGACGAATCCCAACCACAGCAATACAAGAACAACGATTACCCGCAAGCTGTCTTCTCTCCGTTCGCTCTTTCATTATTTGAGCCAGATCGCGGAAGATGAGGAGTTCTACCCGCTGCTGAAGCGGAACGTCATGGCCAAGGTTTCCATCAAGCGGACGAGTAAGCCGAAGGATACGGCGGCCAAGCTGGAAGGCAAGCTGCTTCAGGAAGAGGAGATTTCCGAGTTCCTGGCCTACATCCATGCCGATTATGAGAAAGACGTGGCTTCCAATAAACAAGCGCTCTACTCCTACAAGCTGAATCAGACAAGAGACAGCTGCATCATCAGCCTGATTCTGCATTCCGGCCTTCGCGTATCCGAAGTGGTGAATCTGAACGCGGAAGATATTGACGTAAAGAAGAAGCTTGCTTATGTCTTTCGAAAGGGCAAGAATGACGATACCTTTAAGACGCCTGTCTATTTCCGCCAGGAAGCGGTAGAGGCGTTGACTGCGTATCTGCAGCTGCGGGACACCCACTACAAAGCGCCGAAACGCGAAAAAGCCCTCTTCCTTGCCATTGCTAACGGCAAAAAAGAAGGCTCTCGAATGACTAAACGCGCCATTCAGGAAATGGTTATCAAATATGCGAAACGTTTCGGCAAGCCTTACTTAAGCGTACATAAGCTTCGCCATTCGTTCGCAACCGATTATTACTTGCGCAACGATATCTATATGACGCAGGAGCAGCTTGGGCACGCCTCGCCGGAGACGACCCAAATCTACGCCCATCTTACGGATAAAACGATGGCTGAAGCAATCGACCGCATCAAGCAAGCGAGCGAAGCGGCCAACTAAGCCTGCACTTGCGACAGCACGGCCTCCTGCATGTTAAGCTGCGTATTCACCAGCTTTGCGTAAACGCCGCCATGCTTCATTAACTCGTTATGCGAGCCTTGCTCCGCAATTCGCCCATCCTGGACGACAAGGATCAGATCCGCATCGCGTACCGTCGACAGGCGGTGCGCGATGATAAAGGCCGTTCTGCCGTTCAGCAGGGTCTCCAGCGCTTCCTGAATATGCTGCTCGGTCTCCGTATCCACGCTGGAAGTCGCTTCATCCAGAATTAGAATGCGGGGATCGGATAGCAGCACCCTGCCGAAGGCAAGCAATTGCCGCTGGCCAACCGAGAGCTTGGATCCGCGCTCCTCTACCTCTGTTTCATAGCCATCGCTCATCGGAGCCACTACCCGGTCAAGCCGGACACTTTCCGCTGCCTGAATCATCTGCTCTCTAGTTGCCTCATCATTCCCGTAACGAAGGTTCTGCTCAATCGTTCCCGAGAAAATAAACGAATCCTGAAGCACAATCCCCATCTGCCTGCGCAGAGACTCCAGCGTCACGTCTTTTACATCCAATCCGTCAATCGTAACCTTCCCGCCGGTTGCATCGTAGAATCGCATGAGCAGGTTAACGATTGTACTTTTGCCCGCTCCGGTAGGTCCTACAAGAGCAACCCGCTGACCCGGACGAACCTTGAAGCTTACTCCGTGCAGTACATCCGGCTTGGATTCTTCGTAACGGAACGATACGTTCTCGAACGCTACTTCTCCGCGAATATGCGGCATGCGGCGAGCGTCGGCTGCATCGGTTACCTCGGCATCCGTATCGAGAATCTCAAAGATCCTTTCCGCGGAGGCCATCGCCGACAGCACCTGGCTGTAGACCTTGGACAATGCGCTAAGCGGTCCCCAGAAACGCCACAAGTAATTGATGAAGGCCATCACAAAACCGATTGTGAGCGCACCATCAATAACTTGAGAGGCGCCAAACCATATCACGATGCAAGTTCCGATCATCCCTACCAGCTCTACAAGCGGATAGACCGTGGATTCCAGCATAATCGCGCGCATGAAAGCCTGTTTATTCCGGAAGTTAATCCCTTCGAAGCGCGCGCTGTTCTTATGCTGACGGGAGAAGGCCTGCACAACGCGAATGCCTTGAATCGTCTCGTTCAAATGCCCGTTAATCGCCGACATTGTCTTGCGTGAACGGGTCCATGCCCCTTCAATGCGGGGACGCAGACGGTTCACGATGAGATAGAGCAGCGGCATCATGATGAATGATAGCAGCGCCAGCTTCCAGTCCATCCACAGAAGGATGGCCACAATCCCGACGAGATGCGTAATTTCCATAACCGTCGTAATCAGGCCGCCGTTAATCAGCTCGCCAATGGCATTTGTATCATTGGTAATCCGGGACATAATCTTGCCCGCCGGACGTCCGTCGAAGAACCGGAAGGACAACTTCTGCAGATGATTGAACAGCTGCTGACGGAGATCGTACAGGATACGCTGGCCGGTGAAGTTAATGAATTTGGTATGAACCCAGCCGCAGCCCCACCCGATTATCTTAATCCCAAGCAAGGTAATGCCAAATAGATGAATAGCCGTAAAATCCCCTTTGGTTATGCCTTCATCGATCAAATACCCAAGCAGCAAGGGCTCTGCAAGGCTTAATATCATATTGATAAGGACAACGCCTATGATGAAGGCAAGCGTCTTGCGATAAGGCTTCAGATAACCAAGAAGGCGCTTCATATAGACGAGATTAAACGGTTTCTCTTCAATCTCGCTGTCGTCATCCCATTCCACTTGACTCATGTATTCCCCTCCAGTCCATTAACGTCCTGCAGCTAGCTTCTGCCGTTCAAACAGCTGACGGAAGAATCCGTTCCGCTCGCTTAGTTCCTTATGCGTACCCTGCTCGATCAAACTTCCTTGTTCCAGAACAAGGATGCGGTCAGCATGCTGAATCGAGGACAAACGCTGCGCAATAATAAAGGTGGTTCTGCCCTTCATGACTTCTAGCAAAGCTTCGTGAATGGCAGATTCCGTTGCCGTATCTACGCTGGCTGTCGCTTCATCAAGCACCAAAATTGGTGGATTCATTAGAATCGCTCTTGCCAGCGCCACGCGTTGTCTTTGACCGCCGGAGAGTCCAACCCCCCGTTCGCCGATTAAAGTATCATAGCCATGAGGCATCGTCGTAATGAAATCATGGATCTGCGCTTTCTGGGCAGCAAGCTCGATTTGCTCCATGGTTGCATCCGGATATCCGTATGCAATATTGTCGCGGATCGAGGCGGAGAACAGGAACGTCTCCTGCGGCACGATGCCGACACTGCGGCGAAGACCATCCAGTTCGTATTCCCGAACATCCGTGCCGTCAATCCTTACATGACCATCCGTCACATCGTAGAACCTGGAGAGAAGAGCAATCAAGCTGCTTTTCCCGGAGCCCGTTGCGCCAAGCACGGCAATGACTTCACCCTGCTTCACCTCGAAGGAGATGTTGTTCAGAATCGGATTATCCTTCGTTTGGTCCTGGTCGTTGAAGAAGAAGCTGACATCCCGGAATGAAACCTGCCCGCGCATGTTATTTGTTGTAACGCCTTTTTTCGGCGAAATAATATCGCAAGGGGTATCCAGTACCTCGAACACGCGCGGCGCCGCCTTGATTGCCTGCTGCATAATATTGATCTGCCAGCCCAGCATGTTAAGCGGCCAAATAATGCCCCATGTATACCATTGGAAAGCCATGAACGTACCAAGCGTCATTTCCCCGCGCGCAACGTATACCGCTCCCAGCCAGATCATAAGTACAAAGGTCAGGCCGCCAAACAAGCCCATGAGCGGAAACGCTTTCGCCTCCAGCTTTGCCCGGTCCATATTGGTCTCGAAATTCTGTTTATTCCGCTCGGCGAATTTCTGCTGCTCCACTTCTTCCGTAGCAAAGGATTTGACGACACGGATGCCTGCGATGTTCTCCTGAAGCGTCGTCGTAAGGCGTCCGGTCTGTTCCCGAATACTGGACCATGCGGGACCAACCTTTCTGCTGAACCACCACAAGACAAGCAAGATAAGCGGAATCGTGACGGTACTAATTAACGTTACCTGCCAGTGCATCCATAGCATAAAGATCATCGTGCCGACAAAGGTTAATAATCCGGTAAGCAGCCCCATCGCGCCAAAGCCAACGAAGTTCTTAACCGCTTCGATATCGCCCGTCATACGCGACATCAGCTGACCGGTCTGCGCCTTGTCGTAATACGAGAAGGATAACCGTTGCAGCTGCGCATACAACTGCTCCCTCAGCTTGAATACAACGTTCTGTCCGACGAGCTCCTGCGAGTAGCCCTGAAGGAACATTCCCGCGCTTTTTAACACCTGCACGCCAACCAACAGTAAGGTCAGCCATAGAATAACGGATACATTGCCCTTCTTGATTCCTTCGTCAAAGATCTCGCGCAATATCCAAGGCGCTACGAGATCGAAGATGGTAGCAAACAGCATGATAACAATGGCCGCTGCCGCCCATTTTGCGCTTGGCCGCACGTACGCTAATACCCGCAATAACACTTTCACTCTCTTGTATGCCTCCCCTCTCTCCTGAAAAGAACAAAAAAAGACCCCAAGCCGCAATTAGGCTCGGGATCCTCGTAAACGATGCAAACGTCATTAAACAGATCGTTATCCGCTTAATGCTGTCTCATCGCGAAGGCGGCCTGCTCGGCATGCATGGAAATAACGAACCAGAACAATCATTGCCTGTTGTTGATTCCGCATACCGGACACCCCTTTCCCTTCGGATATATTTCGTGTAATCTGTTCGTATCGTAACAGACGGACTCTCTCTCGTGCAATAGCTGATTTTGTCGAACAGCTATTTATTTTTCAGGAATCTCCGAATTGACTCGTATCCGTAATGGAGATGCCTTCTTCCACCGCAAACTCGAAATCTTCGATATCGTATACCTGGACAGGCACTCTTGCTTCGAGCAGCTTATCTTGAAATTCGAATTGATCGGACAGAAGCGGAATTTGCAGCTTCGAGCTCGTCAGAAGCAGCTCTGTCTCAATCGGATCGAAAAATTCGCCATAATGCGCATTATCAACGGCATGTACAATCGTGAAATGAATCCTGTCATTTAAGATGAGCGGCGAGCTTTCACGCCATGGCACCTGCATGGACCGCTCGATTTTCTTCCGGTTCAGCGGATCCTCGAAAAACGTAATGAGTTCGCCAATCTTGCTCTTAACATGCGCGTCATCATCCGGATCATCCATTACTGGCTCTGCCCCATCTCTCATATCGTACAACTCAAGTATTGATGAATAAGGCACGACGTAATCAATCGGACGGCTCGGAATAAGTAGATGTCCATACGTTGCAACCATAACCGCTTCTATAACAAATCGCCGTCGCATATTTGCCCCTCCTTCTCTAACCACGGTTCCACATTATTATACAATAATACAACCCCTGTACAAGATAGCCATTCGCCAAATTTGCAATAAATCCGCGGGTAGCGGTACAATGAATTTTGCTAGATTAGCCATCGCTTACGATGCATGAATAAACACATATCGCCTTTTACTTGGCTGTTGGTGTTTATTCATTTTAGGAGGTCTCATCATGATCAAAGAACAAGCCATCATTATCGGAGCTGGACCCTGCGGCCTTGCTGCCGCCATTGAACTCGAGAGAATTGGACTACATCCCGTCATAATTGAGAAGAGTAATATTGCCCATTCGATCTCCATGTATCCTACATACATGCATTTCTTCAGCACGCCGGATCGGCTGGAGATCGGAGAAATTCCTTTCACAACCCCTAATGATAAGCCGTCCCGCCTGGAAGCTATCAATTATTACCGTACAGCCGCGCTTCGCAACAAACTACGGGTAAATGCATACGAAACGGTGCAAAGCGTCGACCGTCAGGAGAACGGTCTGTTCCATTTATTAAGCGCAGACCGCTATGGAGTAGAAAAACGATATGAAGCTCGTTACGTTGTAGTGGCAACCGGCTATTTCGATCATCCGAATTATCTGGGCATTCCCGGCGAACAGAAGGATAAAGTCACCCACTTCTTCCGTGAAGCCCATCCGTACACCGGCATGGAAGTTGCCATTATCGGCGGCAGCAACTCTGCTATTGATGCGGCATTGGAGCTCGAACGCGTAGGCGCGAAGGTTACGGTTATATACCGCGGAGCCGGTTATTCCCGCAGTATTAAACCTTGGGTCCGTCCCGGCTTAGAAAAGAAAGTTGAAAGCGGCATGATTCGAATGTTATTCGAATCCCGGGTCGTGGAGATCGATAACCATCATGTTGTGGTGGAAAATCCGGAAGGCCGTCATACGATCGCCAATGATTTTGTGCTTGCTCTTACGGGCTTCCATCCCGACCGTGAATTTCTCACGAATTCAGGCGTTAAGATTGAGGAAGAAGGCTTCCCTTACTTTGATGAAACAACAATGGAGACGAACGTACCTGGCCTTTATCTGGCTGGTGTCGTCGCCTCCAAGCATGAAGCGAATGAAATTTTTATAGAAAGCGGCCGTTTCCACGGCAATAAGATTGCCCAGCATATTACTTCGCTGCGTTAATTACTTTCGTTGCTCGTCCAGTCTCTTCTTCAGGGATTGGACGAGTTCTTCGTTAGGCTCCCGTCCTCCGTACCGGACTTCGTCATACAGGCGGGCCAGAATATCAACCTCTGCCTGCTGCTGCCCAGGTTTGTTATGCCAGGCAACAATATCCGATGTCGTTTCTTTTACGGTGTAATGCGGCTTATAGCCATAACCACGGCCAATTGCGGCAGCTACGTATCTCCGGTACAAGTAACGAATCCTCTCCCCCGTCGAGGACAATTCCTCCCAGCGGGCTTCCTTCTGCTTCTTATTCGACTTGCCAAGCCTTACGCTCCATTTCGCGCGGTCAACAAGACTCTCCACTTCATCCGTATAACCGTCCGCACCTTCTTTGATGCCTTCCGCGCGTTCCCAGATTCTGCCCAGCGCTTTGCTAATAAGCTTATACAGCTTCCTTCCAATAATAAACAGAAGCACGGCTATACCAAGCACCAGAAGCGCAATACCGATAAACTTGGCGGAGTGCTCCAGCCATACAAGCCATGCGGGAGGATCATGGGCCTCTACCGGAGGCAAGCCATTCTGCTCTGGTGGCGCTGGCTGTGCCGGTGTCTCCTCTGCAGGCTCGCCTGATCCGCTCATCCATTCCATGATCTTGTTCACAACGGCATGGAAAAAGTCTTCAATGGAAGACTGCAGCTGCCGGAACAGACCGGCTATAAGCAGCAGGACAGCCACGATTGTGAGCATGAAACGGTTTTGCCGTTTGAATACCTTTGTTGTAGAGGATTGGATTGCTCCGCCAGATTGCGTCTCAGACGTCAGCAGCCTTTCATTAACCACATAAAGCATAAGAACAAGAGCGATAATGCCGCAAATCGTCAGGAAGGTAAAATACGGCTGAAGCTTGTCCTGAAGGTGGGCGGCAATCGTTAAGACGACATAGACGAGAATGCTGACTACCATCACCATATTCGGAAATGACTGCGTCCAACCTTTTGTCCAAGCGCTCATGCCTCTTGTAGCCGTAAACGCTGCAAGAAGAGCCGGTATTACGATCAACACTCCCGGCTGCTTAGCCTGGAATGCCACCAGCACGGCAAATAACATACAAGTATGAACGGCTCCAAGCATAATGCCAATAAGCATGCGATAAAGGCGCCGGTTGCTTTTCACTCGGCCGTTTATTAATGCCCCTGCCGTATAAACGAACGGAAGCGTCAGCAGCCATAGGAACAAGAAAGCTTTGGTTGAAGTAAAGAACAGAGCAAGGAACCATATCGGCAGGGTGAACAAGGTTTCAATTCCGCCATATAGCAGATTCGTGATCAGCTTGCGCGCGTTGTGGCTCATACCGCTTCACCTGCCTGCTGCTGATGCTGATCCGCACGCGGGGTCAGCTTCCAATGAACAACCGCATTCCCGTTCCGGCGCAGTCTGTCCGCCTGAAGCTCAAGCTGCTCGTTCCAGAAGCTGGAGATAACAAGAACATCCCTCTGGGCATAACCGCTGTCGGCTTCCCTGGCAAGCAGGTCGACGAACGGCTCTGTCCGGATAAGCTCCAGCTTCGCCATCGCCTCGAATATGTCCGACAGATGCCCTCCTCCGCTGCGCGGCTCAACGAGAGTACTGCCAAACTCGCCAATGATCGGCATATTCGTGCAGAAGCCCGCTTCCATGCCGCTGTTAATAACCGCTTGAGCCGCTCCTGCCGCCCATTCTATTCCGTGCTCGATCAGATCTTCATCATTGACCGAGCGCCACATGCTCTCATTATCTTCCACGTTCAGATAGATCATCAGCCTGCGGTCGGCTGTGTAATCGTATTGATGCACCTGAAGGTTGCCGGTTCTGGCCGTTGCTTTCCAATTGACCATTTTGTACGTATCACCGGAACGATATTGGCGGGTCCCCATAACTACAAACGGATCCTCCACAATCCAGCGTCTGACCGACAATTCTCCCTGCCAGCTATGCGAAGGCAGCTCATGAATAGGCACTTCTGCAGGAGTCGGATAGACGATCAGCTCGCCGTTCAAAGCAATTTGCTTCGTCTGATGCAGGAAGCCCAGCAGATCGCCGGCCGTCATCGTAACGGATTGCAGCTTGTACCAGCCTCTTTTGGTGCATACGATGCGATGTCTTCTAGTAATCTTGGTGTAAGGCATGAGAGTAAAGAAGCTTTTATGGTTTTGCGACAGCTTGCCGCTGCTTACTTCAAGATTATCCTGACGATGAAACCATAAGTCCGAGGATAATTGTGATTCCACCCGCATCCACGGAACAGGCAGCCATTTGGCATTGGTCAGCT
This sequence comes from Paenibacillus glycanilyticus, assembly GCF_023715145.1. GTDB lineage: Bacteria > Bacillota > Bacilli > Paenibacillales > Paenibacillaceae > Pristimantibacillus > Pristimantibacillus glycanilyticus_A. The sequence goes on from NZ_JAMBNP010000008.1 coordinate 217,608, forward strand.
GCTCGACCAGCTCGATGGTTTCGCCTCGATAACTGACTCTTTTCTGAAACTTCCGTTCATAACCAATTTGCTTCAAAGCATACCGGTGAAAGATTTTGGCCTGCAGAAAAAAGATAAGGATTGCCGCGAACGCTACCCAGAATATGATCATCCGCTCACCCCTATCGGGAGGCGATTCCAGCTTCCGCAGGCACTGCGGTTTGCCGGATAATATCTTCAATGATGTCTTCCGCATGCTTATGAGACCGTTGCATTCCCCGAAGGGACAAACGATGCGCCAGCACCGGCTTCGCCATTGCCTTCACGTCATCCGGTGTCACATAGTCACGACCCCGCAATATCGCTTGCACCTGCGAGGCTCTCAGAAGCGCCTGACTGCCGCGCGGACTTACGCCAACGAGGATATCTTCGCGCGTTCGCGTCCGTTCAATCAGCTGAAGCAGATAATGCAGCACTTCGTCAGATACCCGAACCTCGGCGTATACGCGCTGGGCTTCGGCAATATCGGCCGCTGCCGCTACTGCATCCAGTTGGCCTAACGGATCGGCATTATTAAAGCGCTTTAATATTTGGAGAGCCTCTTCCGTTGTTGGATAACCCATCTGAATCTTGAACAAGAACCGATCGAGCTGGGCTTCCGGCAGCGGGAACGTTCCCTGATGCTCAACCGGGTTTTGCGTTGCAATAACCATAAACGGCTTGTCCAGCCGCTTCGTCTCGCCGTCTACGCTGATCTGGCGTTCCTCCATGCATTCGAGCAGACTGGACTGTGTCCTTGGCGTCGCGCGGTTAATCTCGTCTGCGAGCAGCAGATTGGTGAAGAGCGGCCCCGGACGAAATTCGAAGCCGCCTTCCTTCTGATTGTAGTACTGAATACCGCTAAGATCGGACGGAAGCAGATCCGGCGTGAACTGCACCCGGCGGAATTGGAGTTTCAGCGATTGCGCGAGGGACTTGGCAAGCAAGGTTTTCCCCGTTCCCGGAACATCCTCCAGAAGGACATGGCCCGAGGTAATTAAGGCGATAAACAATAGTTCGGTAACGCTTTCTTTTCCAACAATAACCTGGCCGATATTCGACTTCAGCCTATCCGCTAATTGGTTGATCGATTGAAATGACATAAGTGCGTCTCCTTTTTATTCGTTATCGGATAACTCCAGTCGCAATCTGATGATGGCTTTGGACGATGCTGCGGAATAATTGCTCCTGCTCGGCATTCCGGAACGCCTCTTTCGGCACGATCCAATACTGCCTCTTATTGTGAAACAAAAAGTAATACTGCTTGTTTTCCCATACCTTCGAGAAAAAGCCCCACTCCACCTTCGACGCGCCTTCCGACATTTTTAACTCAAAGTCATTGGCGTCGAAGCTGATCTCAAACTGACCGTTCAGATCTCTGGATTTTCTTATTCTTCTAGGGTGGACAATAACCTGCGTTACGTAATTCAATACGGATACGATGATGACCATCGCAGCGATTAATGCCAGTGGCCTTGAATGGAGAGCAATTGAAAAGACGGTACAAGCCACGAATAATACGATCTCAAATACCCAAGTCAACCGGATTCTCAAGGTTTGAAAATACAGGCTTTTCATCGCTCTTCCCGCATGCTGGCCGTAATTAAACTGTATCGTTTCCAACGTCTATCCTCCGAAATAAATCTTGTGTCTTCTATTCATCATTTACGGGCTGCCGTACACAGCCTTCTGAACCTTCTGCAAATCTCTCCATCGGATCACTTTGATCCCTTCGGACCGCAACGTCTGCTGGATTTCCGGATCCCGGAACAATTGGAACTCCATGCCCCGCTTCTCCGGCTGCCCGTGGAAGGCAAGCAGCTCATCCGTCACAAGCGAAGGATGGAACAACATCTCGGTTACGCCTGGCTGAAGCTGCTTTAATTGCTGCTTTAGATTGGCCTTGACCGTATCGTACGTATCACCTTGCTGAAGCGGAAACGGCAGACCGATCAAATAATCCAGAACAACGACTCCCATGGCATGAGCCAGCAGTCCAAGCTGTCTGGCCTGCTCTTCCAGCTCTGGCGGAACCATCTGACCGTTCGCTGCAGCTACTTTGCGCGGCATCCGGAACGGAAGGCCGTAAGAAGAGCATACCTCGAATACTTCCTTCAGAAAGTTCTTGCCCGTTTCCAATCCGTACAGGCTTCCCATGTGGTTATCCGCATGAGTCGGATTCATCCCGAGCTGAAGCGCTGCCTCCACTTGAGCAAGCATTTCCTTCTTCACCTGCTGCGGATCTGCCTGAAGCTCAAAGGTTCGGCAATCCTTCGGGAAATAACCTTCGCTTGTTACGAGCGATTGCGAATCACTGCCTTTATTAACCGGTCCCCACCGGTAAGCATCCCATTCGCTTGTAAACGTGAAATGGATCCCTACATCGTATTCCGGATGATTGGCACTCCAAAGAGCCGCTTCGCGAGAGGACTTGCAAGGCATCATTAGGGTGGCCGAGCTTACCGCATGCTCTTGAAGCAGCTGCTGAATTCCTTTATTGGTTGACTGGCACAAGCCATAGTCATCCGCATTAATAATTAACAACCGTTCCTGACTGCCGTATCCAAGTGATGCTGCGACGTTCATATCGACACATCCTCTCTACAATTAGCAACATTAACGAATTGCGACTGAAGCGGCAAGCTTACAGCAGCTCGCGACGGAACAGCGCCAGAAGCCGTTCTTCGTTCTGGTCCACCCACCCGCATATGCGGTAGGTCTGGTCAATGAAGCCCGCTACAAGCTCCGCCTCGTCAAGACCTTCTTTCCACCGGTTGGTGAAATGGAGAAAAACATCGAGAACTCGCAGCTTTAGGAGAAGCGGCAGCGCTTCGGCCTCAGCAGGCGTAAGTCTGCCGAAACGGCCGTATCCTTCGCAGAATAACTGGATACAATTCCAGGTATCCGAATCCTCGCCTTTGAAGAAATCAATAATTGCTACAACCAGTTCCATTGCTCTGACATCGATTGTGCAGAACTCGAAATCCAGCACTCCGATAATAGAGTCGCCGGCAGCGACGGTATTGCTCAAATTGAGATCACCGTGAATCCATTGGTGAGGCAGCTCACATAGTGCCTTCATCTTGTCTGAAAGACTGTTCAACAGGTCCACGACTGCCGCCGCTTTGTCCGCTTTCGCCATAAATACTTCCGATGACTGAATAATTGCCGGAAGCTCGTCGTGAATCAGCGTGAAATAGGTCTCTTCGAGCTTATAATACGGTTCATAAATCGGCTGTTGCGAGAGCTTCAATTCCTGAAGAGCGGATGACAGCCTCGCAGATATTTCACCTAGCGAAATAATATGTTCTTTGCGCTCTGCGCTTGGACGTTCGCCCGGAATATAGCGGTACATGGCCGCAAGTGCTCCCGTTTGCGTACGCGAGATGGTTCCTCCAGCGCGATTGGCTACCGGTACCGGAACCCGAAAACCGGGCTGCTGCAGATACAGAGCCGACAACACATTATGCTCAAGCGAGACAATGTCCGTATCCCGGTGATTGTTGTAGACCCGAAGGACAAAACGCTCATCGCCCGCCTGAATCATTCTTGTTGTGTTATTCATTCCGCTGTCACCCGGCACAATGATCCATTCCGCCTCGAACGGATACTGCTCAATCAGCGCGGCGATTTCGCTCTCTTTCAATCCGCATGGCCTCCCTGCTTCGCTTGCCGCAGGCGGTCTATTCGGCTTGATAACGTCTGCTTCCAGCTGCCAGACAGTTCCTCCACAGCCAGTAAGGCGGTCATCCCTGCCAGGTCTTCCTTGCCTTGATACATAACGCGATTAGCCTCCGCGAGGGTGATGGCTGCCGGATGCCGCTGGACAACCGTTAAATCCTCCCCCGCGCTAACTTCCCCTTCTTGCAGAACGCGGAAATAAAATCCGGTCATCCCGGTCTGCTGAACCTTTGCGCCGAGCTCCGGACGCTGATGGCGGATTCCAAGCTTAAAGCAAGGCTGTCTGGGCTGGCTGACCTGTACAACCACATTTCCTGCCTGCACGACATCCCCGATGCACAAATCATGCTCCGTCCATTCAGATACGGTCCAGTTCTCGCCAAAGGAACCGCTGCTCACCTTATTGCCCAGCCACTCTTCCCAATACGGGAAATGACGGTCGAAGTAGACGCATACGGCTTTGTCCGGCCCGCCATGGTTGACCAGATCCGCCTGCCCGTCGCCGGATAATCCTGTTTTGCTTAAGTAATGCCTGCTAGCGGACGGTGATTTGAAAATTCCGGTTTGAACAGGCTTGCTGCCATGCATCGCCTCTACGGGAGTTCCTACATTAAGCGAGACAATACGGCTGTTCATTATTTCCCGAGACATTTGTTTTCTATTAGCCTCCTGTCCATTTCTATCCTCTCTCTATTATAATCCGAGTAGGGAGATGATGGCAAAAACATCTTTTGGCGCTCTATTATTAATGGCGTTAAGCAGCCGAAATCAGGTATAAATACGGGCTTTTCAGCTATATCCGAATAGTCTTTCAAGACTACTCTTCGACACCTTTCGTAACATTCGAGCCACACTTGTCGAAAACGTTTTCTTTGTGTAGATTCATGCGCTTCCCCGGGAAATAAAAGACGTAATTATTTCCTCATTTCCCGGAATGGAACCTTCCGGCTAATGAAGGTTGAATTTTCGCTCAATTCTGATGATTTCTCCTCTAGGCCTTTTCAAGCGGCTTTGAAGTCTTGCCAGATGCTGCTTCCGGTATTTCCTGTCCAGCACCATGATGAGGATAAGGAATATTGCCGTACCCGCTGCTCCCCACATGCCAAGCGCGAAGATTGACAGCGCACCCGATAAGAGTAACCAGACGAAAGCTGCCCGGTCAACAAACGTACGGTATGAGCCGAGATGCCAAGGGGCATCCGCGAGCAGCCTATGCCTCCCCCTAAGCTTCAGCTTGATCCAGATCGGAATCGCATAGGCCAGCTGCAGGCACAAAACACCAAAGCCAAGCAAACTGGAGATGCCAGCCTCTCCCCCATCGACCAGCCTTGCTGCACCAAATAATATTACCGAGATCACAGCCGTAATAAGGATTGCCGCCAACGGCGACTGCCGCTCGCGCGTTACCTGCGACAGCACTTTGCTGAAGGGCAGAGCCTGATCCCTCGCGAGGCAAAAGACCGCCCGCGAACAAATCAGCATTTCGCTGTTCCCGCTCCCCCATATGGCCGCCGCAATCATCAATAGTATAATCGAATTCCCCTGCCAGCCATCCAGCGCGGCTGCGGCCAGCAGACTGTCGCCTGCGCTGAACAAGTTCGTGCCGACAATAGCCGGGAGAACAAGCGTCAGGCACATCAATAAAACAAAGCCTCCGATCATCGTATAGACCGAAGAGAAGTAGATCGCCCAGGGAACCCGGATGCGCGGATCGCTCGTTTCCTCCGAAGCTTGGGCAGCTCCATCCATACCGAGAAACAGCTTCTGCAGCACGATTACCCCGGCTATAAATGCCCATGGCGTAACATGCCCCTCCAAAGAGATATTCTGAAACGTATATAACAGCTCCGGCGAATACACGCTTCGTCCGAAGGTAATGTAGATCCCGCCAATAATCGCGGCAAGGATAACCGCTTGAAGGAAAATTCCCGCTTCTTGCAATGCCCCTGTCTTCCCCGTTCCCCAATGATGGACAGCCGCCTGAGCGGCGGTCACCATGCACAAGGCGACTCCGCTCGTCAGCCAGGAGGAGGTATAGCCCAGCCATACAGACAATAGCTTATCGATAATAAAAGCGCATGCACCGTTCATAAGCGCCATCATAGCGAGATGACCAGCCAGATGGAACCATCCTGCATACCATCCCCATCTTCTGGTTCCAAGTGCGGAGGCCCAGTGGTAGACGCCGCCCGCTGTGGGCACAGCTGAAGACATCTCGGCAAGCGATGCGCTGACCAGGATGCCAAACAGCGCAAGGATTGGCAATCCGATACTGACGACAGAGGGTCCCCCCTTCTGCAGCGCTGGACCAGCGAGCAGAAATACAGCGCCTATTAATCCAAGTGACTGAAACGAAAGGCCAAATGACGCAGCGGCTCCTAGTCGCCTGCGCAGCTGCTGGGCGAGCCCGAACAAATTCAGGTCATGCTTATCCTGCTGCGACTGTGCGTAAGAGCCGTAAGCGCTCATGCTGATATGCTTTGAAGCCCTTATGCTCTGTTGTGCCCTTGCCGTCAGAATCAAAGCGCAACCACAAACCATAGCAAACAGCAGCAAACCGATCCATACCGCCAGCATCATCGAACCCCTCCCTACGATAATGTATGAGGCGGGGGGAGAGGTCATGTCAGACAGCAAAGGACTGCCCGCAAGGACAGCCCTTTCATGCCGGCCATCAGCCGGCTGTTATGCGTTTGTACAATGGATTTATGCCGTGAAACGCAGCATCGCAAACGATCCAATCGCAGCTGCTGCCCAGCAGATCGTATGAATAACGAGCCAACGCCATTTTGAACGGAAATCCAGTCTTCTAAGCGTCCACAAATTTGTTCCTATGACAAGCAGTGCGTATACTAGAATGATAACCGTGCCGTATGCCTTCTGGGAGCCAGTAGAGGGTGCCATAAATCCATAGACCAGAACGATGCCGCCGACCAATACATAGGGAAACAAGAACCCAAGAAGCAGATGAACAATTACGCCAACCCACTTCTTCCTGTCCATCCATGGATCAGCTCCTTTTGCATCTCCGCCCGGCATGTCCGGCTGTGCTAATTGTTTGGCACCATGGCTCCGAGTGGAGCATTCTCATTCACAATATCTTGCAGATCATACGCCGAGATCGGAAAATACGGGAATCCGAAAGCATAAGGCGTCAGTTCATATAAGGCAAAATAAATGACAATCGACCGGTCCGCAATGTAATAATCCTGATCCGGCCGGATCGTGCGGAATGGCTCCAGCGTGCTTATATCTCGTTCTTTAATCTGGGCGTTAACCAAATCCGAAATACGGTGAACATAAGCGCTGCCCGGCTTGAACAGTTGCGGAAGGCTGTAAGCGTGTCCAGTCGACACGCGAAAGGTAAGCGATACCTGCAAAGTAAGTCCGTGCGTCCCTCCCGAGTAGGTGTAGTTAAATAACGACAGGCTCAAGATATCCCGCTCGTTCGTCTTTACCTCGTAATACCCGCTCATTTCAGCCCGAGGATCATCAAGCGAGCCCTGCTCGTCTACCAGCTGCTGAGCCGCTTTACGAATGGATTCATTGATTCGCTTGATTGCATTCTCGTTTGGTCCTCCGCTTACATAGGGAATCCAAAGCTCCGCTTTCGGGAATGCCGCTCTTGCAGATTGGACAATGACTGGAGACTGAAACGCCATATTCGAAGACACCTACCTATTTGGTCAGATGCTCCATTATATGCAGGGTACGTCTCATTTCATGCCACTCGATCCCGCCGTGAGCGGAGGCGGCGACTCCAATGTACGCAAACCCGGCTTTCTCGTAAAAAGGGATCAGGTGCCGCTCGCACATGAGCAGAATGGCTTCATGGCCCGCTGCATCGCATTCCGCAACGAGCTTCTTAAGGAGCTTCTCTCCTATCCCCTGCCGCCTTGCCTCTTCGGCCACCGCAACCGTCAGAACACAGAAGTTATTTCCTTCCTCTTCGTCCTGTTGGTCTCCCTTCATCTCATCTCCGCAGGACCAGGCCGATGTACGAATGCCGTTCGCAATGCCGGCCAGCTTACCGCCGGACCAAGCCGACCAGAAATAATTCGGATAATGCTCGTACCGGTACCGGAAGCCTTCCCGCGTTGCGGCCGCATCCGGCACATAACAGCGCTGCTCGAGAAGGAGCGCTTCCTCGAGTTCATGTTCTTGAATTAACCGCAGCTCGATGTCGCTCACAGCAGCATTTTCTCCCGCTCGGTTAGTCTTCTGCCCCTCACGTCAAGCACAAGCTCGCCGTTGTTCAGGCCAATGATCCGGTCAGCAAACCGTTCTGCCCAATCCCCTTGATCGAGAACGGCTATAACCGTCACTCCCTGCTCCGTGGTCAGCCTCTTCAGGTCGGATAATACCCGGTCCGCCGTATGGGGATCAAGTCCCGCTACCGGTTCGTCTGCCGCAATAACCTTCGCGCCATGGACAAGCGCCCGGGCAATGGCAATACGCTGACGTTCGCCGCCGCTGAACGTACTGGCCTTCTGATGGGCTTTATCGATCAATCCCAGCTTCTCAATCGTATCCATCGCGCCCATATAATCGTCGTTGCGCAGCATGCCTGTCCATCTGCGCCAAGCCGGTGTTTGGGTCACGGCACCGATGCTGACGTTTTTAAGTCCGGTCTTGTTCTGGTAAAGCACGGGCTTCTCTTCCAGATAAGCAACCGCGCGCCGGATTTTGAGCTTGCCTGCCAGCCCCTGCTTGAATACGTCTTCTCCTTCATAATAATAATTGCCTTTGCTCCACTTCTGCTGAAGCGCCAAGCATTTGAGCAGCATCGACTTGCCGCTGCCGCTGGCTCCTTTTATCGCAATGAATTGTCCTGGCTGGACTTCAAAGCTGATGTTCTTCAGAATCGTTGGTCCGCCGGGAATTTGCTGTGATAAATTTGATATTCTCAACATTAGTCCATGCCCCTTTTTTGTAAACGCTTCGACAATCTATGAATCTAGTTTACGAGAAACAAAAAACAGTTGTCCACACGAACAAATGTTTGCTATAATAAAAACAGAACAAACGTTCCCTATTTTATAATCCAATAATCATTTGAAGGAGGCTGAATCACCATGAAGAAAAGCTGCGAGAACTTTCGTTATTTAGAGAAAGGATGGCCGCGCCGGGACCTTACCTTTAAGTTTTACACGGACGGAACATTAACGATTATTGATAATCATGCAGAGGAGGTGATCTCGCCAAATGATTTGAAGGGTGACAGCATGGACTTTTATGTACGGCGTCGTATCGCCTTTATTAAGAATAAATTGATGGCAGCCCAGCAGAAATATGCTTAACCTCACCTGCGTGAACGGCTGCTCCGTCAATGCAAGGAGCAGCGTATGTCCAGCGGTGAAAGAAAAAGCCTGTACAGGGCATTGGAAATAGGCGGAATGCAAGAATGACTTGCATTCCGCCTTTTTAATTACGGCAGTTGTTTATTAATCCCATTCATGCTTGGAGGACGGGTCGCGAGTTTGTTCAGCTTAAGGCCAACCGCTTCCGATTTAAAACTGGAGTTGTTTTGGCGGTTTTGGGTTTTCTCGGCTTTATTAAAAGGCATGCTCATCACCTCCCTGCTCTTTATGTGAATGATTAGCATAAATCGCCGGAATTAAACATCCCTTTTGCCTTCGTTGACGTGGGGCTTCTAATAAGGTAGATTGTTCATACGACGAACTTCACCAAAGGAGCCGTGCTTTAAATGAAGCAAAACCTTTTCTTTGACCTAGACGACACCCTCATTCACTGCAACAAATATTTCTACTTTGTCATCGAACAATTTGTGGACGCGATGACAACGTGGTTTGCGGGCTACGAAGGGGTAAGCGCTGAAGCTGTGCGCAATAAACAGACAGAGATTGATATTGCGGGCGTAGCTGTGCTCGGATTCAAGAGCGAGCATTTTCCGCAGTCTTTTCTTGATACATATAACTACTACTGCGATCTTACGGGCCGCAAGAAGTCTCGAACGGAACAAGATTTCCTCTGGAAGCTTGGCCTGAGCGTATATGAGCATGAGACCGAGCCTTATCCGAATATGGAGGCAACGCTCGACAAGCTAGCCGGCGAAGGACATACCCTTCATCTCTATACCGGAGGGGAAATTACGATTCAACGCCGCAAGATTGAACAAATGAAGCTGGAGCGCTACTTTGACACAAGAGTGTATATCCGGCGCCATAAGAATAGCGAAGCGCTTGAGCAGATTCTGGCTGATGGCCGCTATGACCGCGGCTTGACCTGGATGATCGGCAACTCGATCCGCACCGATGTCGTTCCTGCATTGACAGCGGGCATTCACGCCATCCATATGAGAGCCGAATCCGAATGGCAGTATAACGTCATCGATATAGAAGTAAAGCCGAAGGGTGCTTTCTTCACCTTAACCAATCTGCTTGAAGTTCCGCCGGCTATTCACGACTACGTTAATCGTCAACTGCCATAACATTAATGGCATAAACCATACGAAAAAGGAGTAAAGCGGTTCCTACCGCTTTACTCCTTTTTCATTTACGCAGACGGCTCGGCTATACGTCCCTTACAGTCAAGGTGCCTTTCTCCCGGTCGGTTAACACAAGTCTTGCCTTTGTGCTGTTTCCATCCGGCCGCTTGAAGGTTAACTGACTGGTCGCTCCTTTTTCCAGCAGGGAACGAATCATTGGAATCGATAAGGTTTTGCCCTGCTGCTCCTTCCAGATGACAAAGGTGCAGCCATCCCGGAAGGCACTGCAGCCAAATCCCCGTTTACCCTCAATAATTTGTCCGCTGCAGCCCGTTCTCGGACAAGCTGCAATCGGCTCCCGAGTGGATGGGCTGGCAGCTCGTTGCGCAGTTCTAGGCGTTGCCGCAGCTGTCGCCGTACCTGACGCCGCTGATCTTGAGGACGACGAGACCGGCTTGCTGGCGCCTGCAGTCTTCCCTGTACGGCTTCCCCGCTTAGAGTTCGCCGTTCCACGCTTGCCGCCGCTTTCCCGCTCCTCGAACGTTCCTGGCGCGGCAGGACGCTGCTGACGGACTTTATCCACGATCATTGCGGCAAATTGCTTCACCTTCATTATGAATTGATCATCCGAGGCTTCCCCGCGGGAGATCTGGTGCAAACGCTGCTCCCATCTTCCGGTCATCTCCGGAGAGGCAAGAAGATCCACGCCTGCCCCGCGAATTAACTCGATAGCGGCACAGCCCTTTGAGGTGATCTCGAGCTTCTTGCCGGTCAACCCTACATAACCCACCTGCTTCAGCCGTTCAATCGTTGCCGCACGAGTCGCTGGTGTTCCTAGCCCCGTATCCTTCATCGCCTCTCGCAGCTCATCGTCTTCCATCGATTTGCCGGCACTTTCCATTGCTTTCAGCAAAGTGCCTTCGGTATAAGGCTTAGGAGGCTGAGTCGTCTTCTCCAGGGCATCCGACTTCACGCAAGTGACGCCTTGCCGCGGTTCAATTGCGAAAGGCTTATCCGTGAGAAGCTCCTCATCATCGCTGTCAGCCTCTTCCTTCTCGCCGGCTTTCTTCTTGCTTGTCTTCTTTGCAGTCTGCCCCTGATCCTGCAGAACTACCTTCCAGCCAAGCTCCAGCAGTTCCTTCGCTTTGGTACGGAAGATCTCTTCTTCAACTTCTGTCAGCACCGTATGATTCTTATAGACCGCAGGCGGGTAATATTGCGACAGGAAACGTCTGACGATCATATCATAAATATTCTGCTCCTCCGGATTTAAGCCGGAAGGACGCTTCGGCGTTGGCATAATGGCATGGTGATCCTCGACCTTCGCCGGATTACAAACGGCTTTATTGCCTTTATGCACCCTGCTTCGGTCTGCTCCGCTCGCCAGCTCCCGATAAGAATCCGTACCCTGAAGCATGGTGAGCACCTTTTGCATGACAGGCAGATTCTCTTCGGTCACATAATTGGAGTTCGTACGAGGATAAGTGATGGCCTTATGCTTCTCGTACAAAGCCTGCGCGATATCCAGCGTCTTCTTCGCAGAGTAGCCGTAACGGCCGTTTGCTTCCCGCTGCAGAAGCGTCAGGTCATGCAGACGGAACGGGTATTCCTTGCTCTCCGCTGTCTGGTAGTCCTTGATGACGCCAGGCTTGCCCTGCGTCTTGGCGGCCAGCGCTTCCGCTTTCGCTTTATCCGTTATCCGATCCCCCTGCCATATGCCTGAATACTGAAATCCGTTCTGATCAAATAAAGCTTTCACCACGTAATACATATCCGATTGGAAAGCCGTAATCTCTTTATGCCGGTCATACAGCAGCGCCAACACCGGAGTTTGCACCCTTCCGACCGACAGCAATGCCTTGTGGCGAATTGTAAAAGCGCGGGATGCGTTCATCCCGATCAGCCAGTCCGCCTCGCTGCGCGCTCTGGCTGCCCTCGTAAGCGGAGCATACTCCTCATCGCTTCGTATGGTGTCAAAGCCCTTCCTGATCGTCTCAGGCGTCAAATCTGAGATCCACAGACGGTCTGTCGGCTGGGGGAGCTTCAAGTATTGCCGGATCAGATGAAAAATAAGCTGTCCCTCGCGCCCGGCGTCACAAGCATTTACAAGACGTCCGCATCGCTTCGCAAGCTCTCCGATCGTCTTCAATTGATCCTTGGTCCGTGCATTTGGCCACAGCTTGAAGGTTTGCGGAATGATCGGCAGATCCTGATCGTTCCATCTTTTATAGCGTGCATCATACTGGTCGGGCTCGGCTAATGTAACCAGATGACCGATCGCCCACGTAATAATATAACGGTCGCCTTCCAGGTACGTCCGCTTGTTCGCGGCTTTAGGCTCTACAACCGCGGCAATCGTCCGCCCCATATCCGGCTTTTCCGCAATAATTAATGTCTTCAACTAATCGCCTCTCCATCTAGCTTGTACGTTCCACTTTGCTTTTCATCGTTGCAAATATTTTACTCACGCCACTCGCCCAATTCTGATCCTCCGCATATTTGCGGTTGATCCAGGCAATCGGGTCTTTGCCCTTCGGCCTGTCCGCGCTCCACTTCAAGACGGTCTGGGAAGCAATTCGCGCAGAGTCATGGATGGTCGTATTGTAGTCTTTCCAGCTATAAAAAACATTGAACGGATTATTGGCGATCTTCTTCGCCTGTTTATTCGACTTCGGTACAAAAGCCTGCTCCTGCCCGGTTATCGCGAATAAGAAGAGAGGATGTATATCAAATGTTTTTGCCGCATCTATGATGGCATCCAAATAAGGCTGCTCGGCCAATAGAGAATCTCTGCTGTTCAGGTACTCAACAAGCTGCGTCTTATCCACTTCGGTATAACGCAGCTCATCCGGGAGCTCGTTATTTGCTACTACCGGCTTTACCTTCTCAAAGGACTGCAGGTTAACCGGGGGCTGCAGCTTGTTAGGAGAAGGCCTTAATAACGACCAGCCATATAGCAGCGACGCGCTTACAAGCAAGAAGGATAGTAAAACATAAGTGGACGATTGCTTCCACCGACGGGGTATTGCAACCGACTTGTTATGCTTCTGAAGCGGCAGAGGAATCACCTCGGCCAGTTCGGGAATCGGCTGCTTTATCTCTCCATCAATCCGGTACTCCGCTCTCATCCAATCCTTCAACTGCTCCCATGCCGGAGGGGATGCAGGCTCAGCGTGCCTCACCAGCTTGTCCAGCTGGATGTGAAACAATTCCCATTCCAGATGGATACCCGTCTGCTCCTCTACCCACTTATGCAGCGGCGTAACAACCTTAGGATTTGTCAGATCAAGCTCCAGGCATGCTTCGAAAATATCATCCGAGCGAACCGGCATCTGCCGCTCCAGTACGGTCGCCCTAATCAGCCTTGCCGTCACTTCAAGCTTCAGCTTGTCTTCAAATGAAGGAAGCTGTTTTTGAATAATGCGGCTGACCGCGTCGGCTACAATCTCCGCCTTCTTATCCTGCGGCATAGCTGCATACTTATGCTGAACGTATTGTCTGATGTTGCGGACATCTGTTGGGGTTAATACAAATGCTTCATCGGCCGGCATGACGGGTTCTCCCCTTTGCGTCATCTCACACCGATTTTACCACAATTTTCTTTATGTTGGGGAGGACAGATTTGCAATACGCTGCTTGATTTCATCCCTTTCGATAAAGGAGCGGATCTGCTCTTTCTCGAATGTCGTAAATTGATACTCGCAGTCAATGTCTTCGTCTTGGGGCACGATCTGCCCGATAGCTCCGCCTAACGTGCAGATGACAAGGCCGCTGAAATCGATCAGATCGGGCGGTACGGGCGTGTCCTCAGCTACCTCGAAACGCAGCACAATATCCACCCACTGATTATCTCTGCGCTCCATCTCAGCCGTAATCGACTCAAAGCGGAGCTCCGTCACCTTTTCTAATCCGTATTTAATCATATCTATGCCTCCTTAATCGACAAGAAAAGCGCCCGGGGGCGCTTTCCGTTATCGATCGTAATCGCGATGTCCTTACCGCTTAAGGCAGCATCGACGATCCCATCAAATATTTATCCACTTCGCGAGCAGCCTCGCGGCCTTCGTTGATTGCCCATACGACAAGGCTTTGTCCGCGGCGCATATCGCCTGCTGCGAATACTTTATCAACGTTTGTTTTGTATTTGCCATACGCCGCTTTTACATTCGTGCGGCGGTCTTGCTCAAGACCAAACGAATCGATCAGCGTTTTCTCTGGACCTTCAAAGCCGACCGCGATAAATACAAGATCAGCAGGCCATACTTTTTCCGTGCCCGGAATATCTTTGTAAATTCTGCGGCCCGTTTCTTCATCAACCGTACGCTCGATTTGTACAGTGTGAAGCTCTTTCAGGTTGCCATTGCCGTCGCCAACGAATTTCTTCGTCAGTACGGAGAATGCGCGAGGATCTTCACCGTAAAGGGCTTTCGCTTCCTCTTGTGCGTAATCAAGCGTGTATACGTTCGGGAACTGCGGCCATGGGTTGTTCACGATGTCGCGTTCGAGCGGAGCCTTCGCTACCGTACCGAATTGCGTAACCGATTTGCAACCATGACGCAATGCCGTTGCTACGCAGTCCGTACCCGTATCGCCGCCGCCGATAACGATAACGTCCTTATCTTTGGCCGAGATGTAGTTGCCGTCTTCCAGGTTCGAATCCAGGTAGCTCTTGATTGTTCCGTTCAAGTAATCCATAGCAAGGTGGATGCCGTTAAGTTCGCGGCCTTCCATGTCAACATCGCGTGCTTTTGTCGCACCGCCGCACATGATAACGGCGTCGAATTCTTTCAAAAGCTCGTCTCTCGAGATATCTTTGCCGATCTCCGTATTCGTTACGAACTCAATGCCTTCTTCTCTCATCAGATTGACACGGCGGTCTACAACATGCTTCTCAAGCTTCATTGTAGGAATGCCGTAAGTCAGAAGTCCGCCAAGACGGTCGGCACGCTCGTACACGGTTACTTTATGACCCGCTTTATTCAATTGAGCTGCTGCAGCAAGACCAGCCGGGCCGGAGCCTACTACCGCTACTTTTTTACCGGTGCGAACTTTAGGCGGTTGTGCGACAACCCATCCTTCTTCAAAGCCGCGCTCGATAATCGCATGTTCAATTGTCTTGATCGTTACCGGATCGCCGATCAGGCCTACCGTACAGGAGCCTTCACAAGGAGCCGGACATACACGACCGGTAAACTCGGGGAAGTTATTCGTTTTGTGCAAGCGGTCAAGCGCTTCACGCCACAGTCCCCGATAAATCAGATTATTCCATTCCGGAATCAAGTTGTTAACCGGGCAGCCGGATGCCGAACCTGCAAGTTCAATGCCTGTATGGCAATATGGAGTTCCGCAATCCATACAGCGAGCGCCTTGCGTACGCAGCTGTTCATCCGACAAATGCTTATGAAATTCATTCCAATCCTTGATCCGTTCGATAGGATCGCGATCGGCCGGCAATTCACGTTGATACTGCATAAATCCTGTAGGTGTAGACATGTGCGAATTTCCTCCATCCAATATTCCCGATAAGCCTATATCATTATTCTCCTAAAACTATATCGGGAATCTTTAAATATTTCAACAAAAAACTTCATTTATTACGCGAATATCGTATTAAAAAAGCCTATCATTCTTGTTTTCTGTCGTTAATGGATTATCCGCACAATCTTTTGCACTAAATGACATAACGTTCGTTATTTGTTGAAGTTCCTTTATTTTATGCCTGCCGGCGCGCAAAGGTTTGGAAGATGAAGGAATAGGCGTTTTTCTCGTCGCTCTCCACCCGCTCCGCATCCACCCGTTCCCACTCCGCCTCGTTAAGCGAAGGAAAGAACGCATCTCCGCCGGCAATGTCGGTATCTACCTCGGTGAGCAGCAGTTTGTTCGCAAAAGGAAGGAACTGCTCATAGATATCCGCACCGCCTATGACCATCAGCTCGCCGTTTCCGTATCGTTCTATGGCTTCCTGAACGGAATGCACGATCTCACAGCCTTCTTTGACATAAGCGGAATTTCGGGTTATGACGACATTTGTCCTGTCCTTCAACGGCTTAGGCAGCGACTCGAATGTCTTGCGCCCCATAACGACAACCTTGCCTGTCGTGTGACGAGTAAAATAGGCCATCTCCGCCGGAAGCCGCCACGGCAGCTTGTTCCCGATTCCGATCGTACGGCTGCGGTCCATGGCTGCGATCATCGTAATCGTCATCGTGTCCGTCCCTGCTTTCTTATACGGCTACCGGAGCCTTAATAGTCGGATGAGGCTGATAGTTCACAAGCTTAATATCCTCAACCTCCGCGTCGAAGATTGATTTCACATCCGGATTAATCGCAAGGACCGGCAGCTCGCGCATGTCCCTCTGCAATTGAATATCGATTTGTTCCAGATGGTTCAAATAAATATGGGCATCGCCAAGCGTATGAATAAACTCGCCGACTTCGAGCCCGCATTCCTGAGCGATCAGATGCGTGAGCAGAGCATAGCTTGCGATATTAAACGGAATACCGAGGAAGATATCGCCGCTCCGCTGATACAGCTGACAGCTCAGCTTACCGTTAATGACATAAAACTGGAACATGGTATGGCAAGGAGGCAAAGCCATCGACGGTACATCCTCCGGGTTCCACGCCGATACGATTAAGCGCCGGGAATCCGGATTTTTCTTAATGGTATCAATAATGCCCTTAAGCTGATCGATCGTCTCCCCTTGCGTGGTGCGCCATTCCCGCCATTGCTTGCCGTATACGTTGCCGAGCTCGCCGTATTGGGCGGCAAATGCATCATCGGTCAGCACCAGCCGCGTGAACTTATCCATCTGTTCTTGGTATAAGGCATTAAATGCTTCGTCCGTCTGCGACCGAAGGCCAAAATTGGTCATGTCCGGACCGTTATAGTCCGGGCTCTCCACCCATCTTTTAAATGCCCATTCATCCCAAATATGATTATTATTCTGCAGCAAATAACGGATGTTCGAATCGCCTTTAATAAACCACAGCAATTCGCTGACGATCAGCTTGAAAGGCACTCTCTTTGTCGTCAGAATCGGAAAGCCTTTGGTCAGATCAAACCGCATCTGATAACCAAAGGTCGAGATCGTTCCGGTGCCCGTCCGATCCTCTTTCTTCACACCGCTCTCAAGCACATGGCGCAGCAATTGCAAATACTCGACTTCCGTCGTTTGTACAGTCACTTTTTTTCAGCTCCTTGATCAATGACAACTGCGCACCTCTCCCGGCACACGTCGCCGATTGGCAATAATCCTTACCTTGAACCGCGGTCGTCCCTCTTCGACATACATCGACAGAAGTTTTGACACTATTTTAACATTTAAATTGCAGGTTTGTCTTCACGTTTTCGCCGCGTGCTGTCTTTCCCGCTTTCTCTTCATCCGTAGTTCATAACGTTCCGGAGCCGTTGCATACATATGGATTTCTTCGTTTGTCTCCGGGTATACCTTCGGCACCTTCGTTGGCCGGCCTTGATCGTTTAAGGCCACGAAGGTGAAAAAGGCCGTCACCGTTGTCGTGCGCTGAGCCGTATACAGATTCTCGGATTGAACGGTGACACAGACTTCCATCGAGCTGTCATGCGTCCAGGTAACGTAAGCTTCTACCTCAATCACTTCCCCGACCTTGATCGGAGCTACGAAATCGAGGCTGTCCGTAGACGCTGTTACCACCTGCATCCGGGCATGCCGCATCGCCGCTATAGCAGCCGCCTTGTCCATATACTCCATGACCTTGCCGCCAAACATCGTCTCGTGATGATTCGTATCCAGCGGAAAAATGATCTGCGTCATTACCGTTCTGGATGCACTAGCCGGCTTCTCCATAAGCTTCGCTCCTTATGCTATGTACGGTTATAATATGCAAAAAGAGGCCCGCATGCAGTTCAAGCTGCGGGACCTCTTTCACTAAATCTCAAATAACAAGATCATTTATTATTTAGCAACAGTGTGGATTGGATGTCCAAGCGCTACTTCAGCAGCATCAAGAACGATCTCGCCCAGCGTTGGATGCGCATGGATCGTCAGAGCGATATCTTCGAGGGTAGCGCCCATCTCGATTGCCAGAGCAAGCTCAGCAATCATGTTGGATGCTTCAACACCGATGATTTGTGCGCCCAGAACAAGACCAGTGTCAGCATCGGAAACGAGTTTCACGAAGCCTTCATTGGCGTTAAGCGACATTGCACGGCCGTTGATGGCAAACGGGAATTTGCCCACTTTTGTTTTGTAGCCTTTGTCTTTTGCTTCTTTCTCGGAAAGACCAACTGCTGCGCATTCCGGATCGGAGAAGCATACTGCAGGCACGCATTTGTAATCGATAACGCTTGGCTGACCGGAGATTGCTTCTGCGGCAATACGGCCTTCGTACATCGCTTTGTGCGCAAGAGCAGGACCAGCGATGATATCGCCGATTGCATAGATATGCGGGTTGCTAGTGCGGCATTGCGCGTCAACTTCAACCAGACCGCGCTCGCCGACTTTAACGCCAGCCAGTTCAAGACCAAGGTCTCCGTCTGTGTTAGGACGACGGCCAACCGTTACAAGCAGGTAATCCGCAGTAACTTTCTCTTCTTTGTCGCCAACTTTGTATGTGAGCGTAACGTCTTTATCGGTTTGCTCAGCGCCTTGAGCCATTGCGCCGGTAACGATATCCACGTTTGTGCCTTTCAGTTTCTTGGCAACGATCGAACCCATATCTTTATCGAAGCCTGGCAGAATAGCGTCGCCGCCTTCGATGATGGTTACTTTTGTTCCGAACTTGGAATACATTTGGCCAAGCTCGATGCCGATGTAGCCGCCGCCGATAACGATGATGCTTTTCGGAATTTCAGGCAGCGACAACGCGCCAGTCGACGACACGATACGGCCGCTGAACGGGAATGCTTTCAGCTCGATCGGACGGGAACCTGTAGCGATGATGCAGTTTTTGAAACGGTAGCGCGGTGCTTCTTGATCGTTGAAGACGCGTGCTTCATTCTCGTTAATGAACATAACTTCGCCGTTAAAGTATTGCACTTTGTTCGCTTTAAGAAGCGATGCAACGCCGCCGGTCAGTTTTTTAACGATGCCGTTTTTGAACTCTTGTACTTTGTTCCATTCAACCTTTACGTCGCCGGCTGTAATGCCGAAAGTCGATGCATGGCTGATGGATTCGTATTGATGCGATGCCGAGATCAGGGCTTTCGAAGGAATACAGCCAACGTTCAAGCAAACGCCGCCTACATTTTCCTTCTCAACAACCAGAACGTTTTGTCCAAGTTGTGCTGCGCGGATTGCCGCAACATAACCGCCAGGACCTGCACCGATGACTAAAGTATCAATATCTAAAGACGGATCTCCTACTACCATTGTAGTTACACCTCCATGATGAATAATTCTGGTTGACCCAGAAGTTGTTTAATGTAGTTCATAAAGTTTTGAGCGGTCGCGCCGTCGATGAGACGGTGGTCGAAGCTCAGCGACAGTGCCATTACAGGTGCTGCCACGATTTCGCCATTGCGAACAACCGGTTTCTCAGAGATACGGCCAGTACCCAGGATCGCAACTTCAGGGAAGTTGATTACCGGAGTGAAGAACATACCGCCAGCGGAACCGATGTTCGAGATTGAAATTGTGCTGCCTTTAAGCTCGGCGGCAGTAAGTTTGCCTTCACGGCCTTTAGCAGCCAGGTCACGGATTTTGTCAGCAACCATGAAAATATTTTTACGGTCAGCGTCTTCGACAACAGGAACGATCAGGCCGTTGTCTGTATCTGTCGCGATACCGATGTTGTAGTACTTTTTGTAGACGATCTCTTGGCTGGCTTCATCCAGAGTAGAGTTCATAATCGGGAATTGACGGCAAGCTGCAACGAGTGCCTTCACGATGAATGGAAGGTAAGTCAGCTTGGAGCCTTTTTTCTCTGCGTATGGTTTGTATTTCGCACGTAGAGCAACCAGTTCAGTAACGTCCACTTCGTCCATGATTGTAACGTGAGGCGCTGTGTATACCGATTTAACCATGGCGTTAGCGATTGCTTTACGGATGCCCTTGAACGGCACGCGCTCTTCCGGACGGTATGCGTCAGTTGCCGCTGCTGCCGGTTTCGCTGCTGGCGCTTCTGCTGCTGCAGGCGCTGCCGCTTCCGTTGCTGGCGCTTCTGCTGCCGCTGGTGCTGCTCCGCCGCCGTTTGTTACATCTTCGCGAGTAATGCGGCCGTTTTTGCCTGTGCCGGAAACCGTCGTCAAGTCAACGCCTTGCTCACGGGCAAATTTACGAACGCTAGGAGTAGCCAAAACCAGGCCGCCCGTTGCTTTTGGAGCTTCTGCCGGTGCAGCAGGTGCTGCCGCTGGAGCCGCTGCAGGTGCAGCCGGCGCTGCTGGAGCAGGAGCTGCCGCCGCCGGAGCTTCGGCTGCCGGAGTATCTTGCTCAGGAATTTCGCCTTCCGCGTCAATGATCGCCACAACTTCGCCAACATGGCATACTTGACCGTCTTTCATGCGAACTTCAGTAACCGTACCGTTTACTGGACAAGGAACTTCAACAACTGCCTTATCGTTCTGTACTTCCATGATGATATCGTCATCCGTTACTTTGTCGCCAACTTTAATGTGCACTTTTACGATTTCGCCTTCGTGCAAGCCTTCGCCAAGCTCCGGAAATTTGTATTCAAATTTCGCCACTGTAGTATCCTCCTTAAAAGAATTAGCGCTTACTTTGCGGTAATTCTTACCTCGTAAGCTTATGCTTAAAGAATTAGCGCTTACTTTGCGGTAATTCTTGCCTCGTAAGCTTATGCTTAAAGAATTAGCGCTTACTTTGCGGTAATTCTTATCTCGTAAGCATAAGCATGTGCTTAAGAATTACCGCATTCTTTGCGTAGTACCGCCCAAATGACGGCTTTGCCCGCTATTAAGCGGGCAATTTATTTCTACCATCTACGTGGATGAAATACTTTTAGAAGTTCAAAACTTTGTTAACCGCATCAACGATACGAGCTGGTGTCGGCAGCCAAGTATCTTCGATTTGCGCGAACGGATATACCGTATCCGGACCAGCAACGCGAAGGACTGGTGCTTCCAGGTGGAGAATCGCTTTTTCGTTGATTTGAGCAATAACTTCAGCAGCTACACCGGAAGTTTTTTGCGCTTCTTGAACAACGATTGCGCGGTTTGTTTTCTTGATTGAAGCAACGATCGTGTCGATATCGAGCGGCACCAGGGAGCGCAGATCGATAACTTCGGCTTTAATGCCGTTTTTCTCAAGCTCGTCCGCTGCTTTCACAGCTGTGTGAACCATCATGCCGTAAGCAATGATCGTTACGTCCGAACCTTCGCGAACAACATTAGCTTTGCCAATCTCTACGGTGTACTCGCCTTCCGGCACATCTGCGCGGAATGCACGGTACAAGTTCAGATGCTCCATGAAGAATACCGGATCGTTATCGCGGATTGCGGAAATCATCAAACCTTTTGCATCATAAGGATTGGATGGAATAACAACTTTAATACCTGGCGTTTGAATGGCAAGACCTTCCAGGGAGTCCGTGTGAAGCTCTGCAGCCTTAACGCCGCCGCCAAATGGCGTACGGAATACGATTGGCGAGTTGTAACGGCCGCCGGAACGGTAACGCATACGCGCCGCTTGGATGAACATTTGGTCCATTGCTTCAAAGATGAAGCCAACGAACTGAATTTCGGCGATTGGACGGAAGCCTTGAATACCCATACCAACAGCCAGACCGCCGATTGCGGACTCGGCAAGAGGCGTATCGAATACGCGCTCCTCGCCGAATTCTTCTTGCAAACCTTCTGTTACGCGGAATACACCGCCAACTTTACCAACGTCCTCACCGAAGATAAGTACGTTCTCATCACGTTTAAGCTCCACACGCATAGCGTCGCGGATTGCTTCCAACATATTCATTTGAGCCATGATCGTCAGATCCTCCTTCATTTTTGCTCGTGCAAAATCCCATCGTCAGGCAAGGGTTTTATTGAAAATCAGCCTTTTGCTCTTCCAGGTGCTGAGGCGTTGTTTCGAACATGGAATCAATCAAGCCGCCAACCGTCATTTTCTCAGTTGCCTCCGCTTTCTTGATGTTCTCGTTAACAGCCGCTTTCGCTTCCTCTTTCACACGGTTCGTATCTTCTTCCGTCCAGAGGCCTTTCTTCTCCAGGAACTTGCCGAAACGAATAAGAGGATCTTTAAGGCCCCATTCCGCTTCTTCATCTTTCGTACGGTATTTCGTCGCGTCGTCAGACAACGAGTGCGGACGGAAACGGTAAGTCAACATCTCGATCAGCGTTGCGCCTTCACCGTTGCGGCCGCGTTCAGCAGCTTCGGATACCGCTTTGATAACGGCAAGAACGTCCATGCCGTCAATTTGAATGCCTTTAATGCCGGCAGCAACCGATTTATGAGCAACCGACAGAGCAGCCGTTTGCTTCTCGTAAGGAGTCGTGATGGCATAACGGTTGTTTTGCACAACATAAATAACTGGAAGCTTGAATGCGCCAGCGAAGTTCATAGATTCGTAGAAATCGCCTTCGGAGGAACCGCCGTCACCCGTATAAGTGATAGCAACGCGTTTCTCGCCGCGTTTCTTGAATGCCATTGCAACGCCAGCCGCGTGAAGCACTTGTGCGCCGATAATGATTTGCGGCATAAGCACATGCACGTCAGCAGGAATTTGGCCGCCATGTTGATGGCCGCGGGAATACAGGAAAGCTTGGTACAGAGGCAGACCATGCCATACAAGTTGCGGCATATCGCGATAGCCAGGGCAAATGAAATCATCTTTATTAAGCGCGTATTCGCTGCCTACCATCGAAGCTTCTTGTCCGGATACCGGAGCGTAGAAGCCAAGGCGGCCTTGACGGCCAAGGTTTACAGCGCGCTCATCCCAAGTACGGGTGAATACCATACGGTACATTAATTCTTTCAATTGGTCGTCAGTCAGGTCCGGCATATATTCCGGGTTAACCACGTCGCCGTCGAGCGACAACACGGATAATGGTTTTACAGGTTCCGTTTGAACTTCATATGGCAGTTTGTTAAGCACTTTGCTCATTTTGAACGCTCACCTCGATCATTAATATTTGAAAATCGGAGCTCTCTGTTATAGAATCATAATACACCTGTTTACCGAATATGGTCAAAGAAAAAAACAAAAAAACCGTTGTTTTTTCGCTAATCTGGCCGATTTTACTGATGAATTGTATGTGTAACAGATTTGTTTTTTCTGTATAACAGCATAATACACTCAGGGCTCAAAACCAGATGCAGACTTGCGAACAGGCAGATTCACATTACCTTACTATTGTTTACCCACATGCCAACCATTCCATTCAGGGGGATTCACATATGACTGATGAACGTTATTTGAAGCGTACGGTAGTAAAAGAAATTGTAAAAAGCAGCTGTTTGCCTGAAGGCGAACGCAGCCTTCGCGTCTATTTGCCGCCGGGCTACAATGAGGTGCTTAGCTATCCCGTCGTATACTGCCAGGACGGCGAAGACTTCTTTAATTTCGGGCGAATCGCCACAACCGCGAACCGTCTGATTCTGGATGAAGGCATTGAGCCGTTTATCATTGTTGGCGTAGATGTCGACAAAACGTACAGAACGGCGGAGTATTCGCCTGACGGTAATCGTCATGAGGCTTATGTACGTTTCTTTGGTCAGGAGCTTGTCCCTTTCATAGAAGGCAAATATCCGGTTCGTACGGCTCCGGAGCAGCGTCTGCTCGCTGGCGACTCCTTGGGAGGAACGATCTCTTTCCACCTCGCTTTGACGTATCCCGAGCTGTTCACGCGCATTTTGTCGCTGTCCGGTGCTTATTATGACCGTTCTCGTGAAATTATGGAAGCTCAAAAGGACCTATCTTGGTTAGAAATCTATATGATAGCGGGCTTTCAAGAGACGGCTTACGATACCGGCCACGGCGTGTACGATTTCCTCGACATTAACAGGACAGCACGCTCCCTTCTGGAAGCAAGAGGCGCAAAGGTTACCTATGCCGAAAAAGACGGCGGACATCAATGGGGCTTCTGGCAGCAGGAGCTGCCTGAAGGTCTGATGCACTTTATCGAAGTGGAATAAGCGGCGTTCAACAAAAAAGGCCTTCCCGTTTGTCATCCGACAAGGGAAGGCCTTTTTCTTATTTTAGATCGTTAACGATCTGATCCAGGAGCCTTTCGCAGCCTTCCGTAACCAGCTCGTACACATAATCAAAGTTGCCGGTGTAATACGGATCCGGCACGTCGTTGTCAGCCAAATGCGGCAGCATGTCCATAAATTTGAAAATTCTCGCCGAATGGGAAGCCTCGCCGATAATGCGGCGGACATCGGCTTCATTCTTCGTGTCCATGCAGATGATATAATCGAAAGCCTGATCATCAGCCGTAAACTGTCTAGCCTTCATGCCGGCATACGAGATGCCGTGAAGCTCCAGCTGCTTGCGGGTTCCTTCATGCGGAGGTTTCCCGATATGCCAATCCCCCGTTCCCGCTGAATCAATCTCGATGGCTTCCGACAGCCCCCTCTTCTCCACCAGCGCGCGGAATACGGCCTCCGCCATTGGCGAGCGGCAGATGTTGCCCAAGCAAACAAACAGTACGCGTGCATTATTCATAGGATGCCACCTTCCTTCTGTTTAAGCGATCTGCGAGGCAGTCTCCACTTATAATAAACCGACAGCATGCGGAACACGATAATAACAACAAACAGAATCGATAGCTCCAGCGTTGTATGGAACCAGCCTTCACCTACTGCAAGGCCTGCGAGCATCGCCCATACCGCGTAGATCTCATCCTTTAGCACAAGCGGCTTCCGTCCCGCCAGAACATCGCGGATAATCCCGCCGCCAATCCCGGTAAGCATGGCCGCTACAAGCACGGCGCTGATCGGATGATTCATCTCCGTAGCGTATAGCGCGCCTTGAATGGCGAATGCCGACAAACCGATCGCATCAAAGAATGCTTCGCTTTTTTTCCATTTGTTAATCCAGGATACAGGCAGCAAGAATGCGATCGTCATGGCCACAACCGCAATTTCAAGCAGGCTGCCCTGGTTCCATAACGTCGTAACCGGCCGGCCAATCAGCAGATTTCGTATGACCCCGCCCCCGAACGCGGTCACAAGCCCCAGCACGAATACGCCAAGAATATCGTATTCTTCCTCCATAGCCACGATCGCGCCGCTGACTGCAAAAGCAACCGTGCCGATAATACTGAAAACGCCAAAGATGTCCAACTCCAAACTCCTCCGCTTCCATGATAACCGTCCATTCGCGTAAGCCCCGCCACTCCTGTCGGTATGTCCTTCATCATTTTAGCCGCGGATACCTTGTTTGACAATTGCTACTTTTACCTCTTCTTCATTCTTTTTTCTCTAAAACCTAGTTTTATAACACGCATTCGCATTATACTGGCTTCAACAATATGCACGGCGAAAGGAAAAGTGATCATGAACAACCGGATTATTATCTGCACAGGCGGGCGCTTGGGGGACTGGGTGCGTTCTTATATCGAACCAGGGGATCTGCTCATTGGAGCGGACCGCGGCGCGCTATTCCTTGTACAGCACGGCTTTACGCCGGATCTCGCGCTAGGCGACTTCGATTCCGTTACACCCGGGCAATTGGAGCTGATCCGGTCCGCTAGCCGGGAGACGATCACCTATGATCCGATAGACAAGGACTATACGGATACGGAGCTTGCCTTCCGATATGCTTTGGAGCAATCTCCTTCCGCGATCAGAATGCTTGGCGCATTGGGAACCCGGTTCGACCATTCGCTTGCCAACGTCCATCTGCTGAAGCTCGCGCTGGAGCAGGGCATTCCCGCTTCGATTACCGATGAGCATAATACGATATCCCTCGCAGAGGAAGGAACAACTCGTCTGCAGCAAAGCGAGTACAGCCATGTTTCGCTCCTTCCGTTGTCCGAAGAGGTTACCGGCATCACGCTTCGCGGATTTGCATATCCGCTTCATGAAGCAACCCTGCGGATCGGCCAGTCCCTTGGAATAAGCAATATTCTCACTGATCCTGTCGGCACCTTGACCGTCCGCACGGGTACGCTAATCGTTATCCAGAGTAAAGATTAACGGGCTTAATCTCCGGCCATATCCGGCTTCGTCTCGATTGTTAAGCCCTCTACATATTTGCGGCTCATCAGCTTCCGCTTCTTTCGGTTTTCCTTCGAGTCAAACACGATATCCATATCATAGTCTGCGCCGGGGTACAGCTTTTCCTTGCTGATATACGGCTTAATTCGTTTACGATTGAAGGACATCTTCTTCCCCTGGACCTGAACGATCACCTCTCCCCGCTCATCCGCCGGCTGAAATACGACACCGGCACGTTTCAGCGGATAGATCCATACGGCATCTCCCTTGATATATTCAGGTACAGGTGGTTTTTCCGTAGGTTTTTCCTCTGCGGCAAGCTTCTCGGATTTTTCCGGCCTCTTGTCACGAACGACGGCCACTGCTTCGTTCTCTGATGGTTCCAGCCGGATCTCCACTCTGCCCTCCGCTAGCTTTTCCGCCCGCTGCATCACATGCTCCGGCAGCCCGAATCGTCTAGCAATAGCAAAGGCATGGCTCTCTCCCGCTTCTCCTATCTCCAGCCGATAGAGCGGACGCAAGGTTTCGGAATCAAAGGCCATCCTGGCATTCATGCAGCCGGGCGTCCTTGAGGCAAAGTTTTTAATCTCGTTAAAATGCGTAGTCGCCGCGGTTAACGCTCTGCGTCCCAGCAATTCTTCAAGCACCGCTATGGACAAGGCGATCCCTTCTCCGGGATCCGTCCCCGCCGCCAATTCGTCGAGCAGAATAATTGTACGCTCATCGGCGGCATGCAGCATCTCTCTCAAGACAGAAATATGGGAAGAGAAAGTGCTGAGCGACTGCTCCAGGCTTTGCCCGTCTCCCACATCGGCCATGATGTGGCGGAAAACGCCAAACCGGCTGTCCGGCGAGGCCGGCACGAGCAGTCCGGATTGAACAAGCAGCGCAAGCAGTCCGATGGTCTTCAAGGCTACGGTTTTGCCGCCAGTGTTAGGTCCCGTGATGATAAGCTGCTTCCACTTCTTGCCAAGCTCGACGTTAATCGGTTCCGCATGCCCGCCGAGCAGCGGATGACGGGCTTCAACCAGCTTAATCATCGGCTCGTCAATAAGCGTTACCGGCTTGCCGTCGTATGACAGCGACAGCTTGCCCCTCGCCAGCATGAAATCAAACGACGCCATGGCCTCCCGGTTCAAAAGCAGTTCCAACTTATATCGCTCAGCCTCATCCGACAGTCTGGATAAAATAATCGTCCGCTCCCGCTCTTCTTCGGCAGACCATTCCTGCCATTCCTGCTGCAGCTCCGCTACATCAATCGGTTCAACAAACAAGGTCTGGCCGCTCGCCGACTCATCCCATACCGTTCCGGGAACCAGCTTCCGGTGCTCCCGTTTGACCGAAATGACAGAACGCCCCCTGCGCTTGCTAATAATCGGATCCTGCAAGGCAGACTTGTATTTGGACAGCGAGGCTTCCAGCTTCTTGTGAATTCTGTCCTCAACGACGATAAGATGGCGGCGGATCGTTCCTAGATCGGGGCTGGCCTGATCCGTAAGCCGTCCGTACCGGATGCACCGATCCAGCTCTTGTCTTAGATTCGGACAATCATTCATTGAATCTGCGTAGGAAGCAATCGTTGGCGCAATCATCCGTTTGTTGTCCATATACCGCTTCATTTGGGCAATGGATACAAGCCAGGCCAGAAGCTGGTCAAGTTCCGTTTCCGTGTAGATGCGCCCTTTGCCGAGCAATGCCAGGAACGGATCAATCCCCTCCATGGCCGATAACGGCACGCTTGCGCCGCTCGCAAGCAAGGCCGCTGCCTCTTCTGTCTCATACAGCCATGCTCTGATTTGATTCCGGTTTGTGCTGGGCATGTGACGCTCAGCCAGCATGCGGCCTGCCGGGGATACCGTATAACCGATCATTTTATCTTTCAATTTGTCATATTCCAGTCTTTGAAATACCGCTTCGTTCATGTTTAGATGCTCCTTTAGCCGTTTTTGGGTATAAAAAAACAGGAACAGAACGCAGAAGCGTTCCGTTCCTGTAAGGGTTCGACATAGACCAATCCCTATATATGCTCATCAGCGCGCAAAAAAACCGTGCTGCAAGAGCACGGTGATTGGCCGCTGCCGAATAGCATTCAGGCGGAAATCCTCATGTCCTTAACTCATGGCATCGGTTCTTGTCTCGAGACGTCGCAATAGAAGCATGCGGTTAGATGCAAAATTGACATCCGCAAGCCTTTCGAACTCGTCTAACAAGACCGATTTATCCAATTAGGAGTTAAGAACACCAGCAAACATTAAAATTTCCCCTTCCGAAATGAAGCAAAATGCTATTAAATAGCTAAATCCGTTAGCTATACACACAATGTACGCTAACGGATTACCTTTTGTCAATCTATATACCCACAGAAACTTCCATGCCCGTGAGCGCGAATGCAGCATGGGCTGGAAGCGGATATGTTTTTCTAAGATCGATATCATGCGACAAATGAGTAAACATCGTCCTCTTTGGCTTCCAGACGGGAAGCCGTTCAAGAGCTTCTGTCACATCGTACACGGAGCGTGACTCATATACAAAGTTCTCCTTGTAGAAGCTTGTGCCGAGCACGAGCAGATCAAGACCGTAAAGAGGCTTCTGCTGTTCTTCCGTAAGTCCGATGGAATCGGAACAATACGCCCATGCAAGGCCCGACCCCCGTTGGTCAAACCGAAAAGCGTAGGCATAACCATTCTTCCCATGATTTACTTTCCAGGCGGACACGTCCCAGCTTCCGAAGGAGCAAGGCTGATCAATCGAAAAAAACGTAATGTTCCTTGCCAGCCAAGGAAAACGCTGAATAATTTCAGTAATCACTTCAGCCGGTGCATACGCTTCACCCTTGACGCCCAGCCAGCGGCAAGCATCTGCCCATTCCGGCAAACCGCCGATATGGTCGAAGTGAGCATGCGTGACCAAGATGCGGTTCACAAACCGCAGTCCTGCCGCTTCCATCTGCTTGCTCCAGTCGGGTCCGCAGTCGATCATCATCGTACCAAAATCTGCCGCATCAAGCTGCACGAGGGATCGGTAGCGGCGGTTCACGCCGCCTGCCCTCGACTCGCTGCATACTTCGCATTCGCAGTAGACGCGAGGCACGCCCATCGCATCCCCTGTTCCGCGGAACGAAATGGTGATCATATTGGCAGCAGCTCGATTTGATCCCGGCTTCTCAGGTCTTCGACCATAGCAAGCCATTGCTGCGGTTTATTCGGAAGCGCGGAATAATACCCTTGAAGGAACTCTACGATGAGGGAAGCCGGAATGGCGGACATCTCCTCGTCAACCGGCAGGAAGCAAAGATTAAGCCCTTCCACCGCTTCTCCGGTATGCTCCCAGGATGGATGAACATACGGGAAGTTAATCATTTTGTAGCCCATATGCGATAAAACTTCACGGCGAACGAAAGGATTCATCGGCGTAACCCCGCCAAATTCATGCTCTCCGCTCTCGTACGGATTATAAATCTCGGCAAACATTCCGATAGGTGCCGTGCCGGATTCCCGTGCCAATCTAGCCAGATCCTTCTCGCGGCCCCGCATCAGGAAGCGGCCGATGCCTTTATTCGGCACGCCGATAATCGTAAAGTCCGTCATGGCGACGCGAAGCTCAGGGTAGTAACGGTATTCCGTCGAGCCAACGACCTCTCCGTTATCTACAGCGACATAGACATGAATGCCCGGATCTTCAAGAGGCTCCTTCCAGAGCTCGTAGGCCAATACCTCTTCAGGCGGGAAGATTCGTTTGAGCAGCGCATGAAGCGATGCGAAATAAGGATCGTTGATGGATGTAATGCGGTGGTATTGCATGATTATTCTCCTCTCTATAGATAGCCTTGGGCTACACTATGAGAAAGCTTGGGGCTTCGGCCGCTGTTGTTTTTAAATTTCTTGAATTGACTGTTCGTTATGTTGAAATTAAAAAACAAAGGCGGACGCTCCCGCTCCGAAAGCTCCAAGCTTTCTCTCCGTGCCTGTACGGGCTAGTAAATTTTCGAAGTCGAAAGATGAATAGCATTAACTTAAAGAAACGGATTGCGCCATTCCATTAACGCAGCGTAGTTGCAGGATTCTTCGTCATCCAGATAGTCTGCTGCAATACCGACCGGTGTTCGGCCGCAGCGAAGAAGGAATGTGATGACGGGATCTTTGTAAATCCCCTTCATTACTTTGTCGAGGTACTGCTCCGGCGTCTCAGCTGCTGCGTACTGGTGGTAGCCCGGCATTCTGCCGGCTCCGAGCAGACGCTTAAGGTTCAGGTGTACGACTGTTTCATACATGGACTGAAGCAGCCATTTGCCTATGCCTGCTTTGCGGTAAGCCGGAACGACGCAAATATCCGCCACGTACAAGGTATCCCCGCCGGGATTATGGTTGCGGATATACCCGCTGTCCGTAATCTGCTCCCAGCTGTGCGCTTCATGATACTGATTCATATCTACGATAAGACCGGTCATAGAGCCGATCACCCTGCCGCCAATCTCACAGCATAGCGCTCCTTCCGGAAAACGGGAAATATGCTCGGTCAGCTGCTCCTCATTCCACCAGAGCTCCTCCGGATACGGAGGCGGGAAGCATTCGCTCTGCACGGCGATCAAACCTTCAAAATCTTGCGAAGTATAAGTTCGAATAATAGCTTCAGTCGGAACTCCGTTATGAATGACGTACAATTGCTTGCGCATACCGCGCCCCCCCTTCCTTTGCGAGGCCTTAAGCCCAGTCCGTATACAGATCTGTCCGGCGGTCTCTCCAGGTCGTCACAGAGCCCGCTGCGCGGACATCCTCCAGCAGCTTCAGATCAAGATCCGCCACAATCAGCATGTCGTCATTGATAACGCCTTCGCTTAAGATCCCAGCTGGAGGGAACGGAATATCATTAGGCGTAATAACAGCCGCCTGGCCGTAATTTGCGCGCATGAAGTCAACCTTGCGCAGTGCCCCAACCGTGCCTGTCGTTACGATATATACCTGATTTTCTACCGCTCTGGCATGACAGCAGTAGCGTACCCGGTAGAAGCCGTGACGGTCATCCGTGCAAGACGGGCAAAAAATCACGTCTGCGCCCTTGGCGCGAGCCATCCGGACAATCTCCGGAAACTCTATGTCATAGCAGGTCAGCATGGCAATGGTGCCAAACGGAGTTTCGAACACCTGCAGGCCGTCACCGGGAGACATGTTCCATTCGCTGACTTCCGTTGGAGTCAGATGGATTTTGGCTTGACGGTCAATCTTCCCGCCCGGATGGAACAAATGAGCCGTATTCTGGCGCTTGCCGCCTCCGGCATCAACGACATGGGTACCGCCTACAATATATACGCCGTATTCCGCTGCAAGCGAACGGAACAAGCTTTCGTACTGCTCCGTAAATTCAGGCAAACGGTCAATTGGCAGTGCCTTGCCCATGTCGTCGCCGATAGACAACAGCTGCGTCGTCAGAAACTCCGGGAACAGAACAAATTGCGTTCCGTACTCGGATGCATTACGCACATAGTGCGTTACTTGTGCCGAAAAATCATCAAACGTCTGGATATCTTCCAGCTTATATTGCACAGAGGCAACCCGGTATTTCAACTAGCCTCTCCCCTTTGCTCCATTACTTTCTTTGTTTGAACTGAATCGAGATTGTTGTGCCGAGATCAGGCAGACTGAATACATCAATCTTGCCTTCATGCAGATCAACAATACGCTTCGCGATAGACAGACCAAGTCCTACCCCGCCTGTCGCGCGGCTTCTGGCTCCGTCAACGCGGTAGAAGCGCTCGAACATATGCGGAATCTCGTTCTCCGGGATACCGATCCCTTTGTCCTTCACTTCGATCTTTACGATATTCTTCGACAGACTGACCGAAACATCAATCGGATCCTTGCTGTATTTAATCGCATTGTCCAGCAAGATGACCAATAGCTGCCGAATCTTATCCTTATCCCCCAGCATTCGAACAGAACGCGACAAGGCTTTTACCCGTATCGGACGCTGGAAGGTCGTCTGAAGCATAAGCGCCAGTTCTTCTACGACCAGCACCACGTCAAACATCTCCTGATTGAGCCAATCCTCCTGCTCGGCTTCCGCCAGCATCAGCATCGACTTCGTCAGGTTCTGCAGCCGGTTGGCTTCTTTGTCAATCGCTTCAATCGCCTCATCCCGGATGCTCGCATCATCGCGCCCCCAGCGCTTCAGCATACCTGCATAGCTGCTGATGACGGTAAGAGGCGTCTTCAGCTCATGGGAAGCATCGGCTACGAATTGCTTTTGTCTGGCAAACGTCCGGTCAAGCCGGTCAATCATCTGGTTAAACGCGCGAACCAGCTGCTGCAGCTCTGCCGATTCCTCATGGCTGGAAAGCTCGATCTTGCGCAGCTTCCCGCTCCTGTCGATCTCGCGCATCGTATTAATCATCTGCTGCATCGGCGAGGTCAGACGCGAAGTGAACCAGTACGTTCCGAAGATCGCGAACAAAATGGCACCCGCGCTCGTCACCGATAAGGCAGCGACCAGAATCTGCAGATAATCGTCCAGTTCATTCAATACGCGGTTAATTTCGAGCATAGCTACGACATTAGGCCCGTCATAAATCGGCACACGCATATACATAATGCGCTCGTTGCCTTTTTTAATCATCCCCGTATCGTGATGGCCCTGAAAATTTGCGGGCAGATTGAGTAAAATGGGATCCGAACCTGTGATATTGACGATTTTGTTATCCGGCCTAATAATTCGTATCATTTCATTCACATTGTAATACTCACTAAGCAGATCGGGATCATAGATCCCTTTACCGTCCTGTATTAACGGATTTTCCAGCATGAGATTCACTTTATTCCCGATCACGCGCTCTTCGCTTTCCGTCGTAATCTTGATGACGTAAAAATAAACAAAGATATTAAACAGAATAAGAATAAAGATCAGCCAGAAAATCGTAAAAAGCGTGAATCGTTTGCGAAGCGTCATGCGTCAGGCTCCTTTATCATATAGCCGACGCCCCTGACGGTATGAATCAGCTTATGACGGTAGCCCTTGTCCAGCTTTTGACGCAAGTATCGGATATAGACGTCTACCAGGTTCGTTTCCCCGATAAAATCATATCCCCATACTTCCGATAAAATATCTTCCCGCGACTTCTCTTCGTTCTTGTTCTCGACGAGATAGACGAGAAGTTCAAATTCGCGCGGCGTCAGCTCGATGACGATATCCTTGCGGTAAACCTTGCGCGTACGCAGCTCAATCGTCAAGTCCCCAACCTTAATCAGGTCGGAGCCCTCGGATTCCTTCGGATACTGCTGGAATATGCGCAAAATGTTACGGACGCGGGCAAGCAGCTCTTCCATTGCAAAAGGCTTCGTAATATAATCATTCGCCCCATGCTCAAACCCGCTGACCTTATCCGGCACCGTATCCCTGGCCGTCAGCAAAATAACGGGAACAGGGTTGCCTGCCTGCCGCAAACGCCGGAGCACTTCAATCCCGTTTAATTCGGGGAGCATCACGTCAAGCAGAACCAGCTCCCATTCTCCTGTGGATGCCATCTCATATCCTGTACGTCCGTCGGCTGCTGTACCGACCGTATATCCTTCATGCTCTAATTCGAGCTGCAAAATGCGGGAAATGCCCGCCTCGTCTTCTACTACTAGCACTCGTTCGTTCATATTAGGATGTTCACCTGCTTCCAATTATGCTTATGGACTCGTATTCATCATAAAGAAGGTTTATTTTAATTGCAAGCAAGCTCAGCGTCTAAAGCTGACATGAGAGGCGTTCCTCCGCGATGCCCGCGCGATATATTCGATGAGAGGCCGAAAAGCCTTCTCGAGCGGTTTTCCCAGACTTTTCACGTCCGTTGCCCACTTCCCCTTCCATATCGCATCCAGCCAGTCGGCAGCCGGAAGCTGCGGAATAGCGGCAACCGGGGATTCGGGAAGCATTCTGATCCACTCACTCCGGCCAAGGAACTTCATATCCTTATTGGCCACCCATAGCAGAGATCGGCCTGCAGAAATAAGCTTCCTGCTCAATTGCCCAAATTCCAGCAGCTGTTCAGCTCTCCACCTTGAGGGAAAGGGATCTGCCACAACTAGCACGATATCCGATTGGAGAAGCCAATCCTGTCGGTGGCCCGCCGCTCCCGATAAATCCGTTATGGCAACGGCAGGCTGCCTGGCCCTTAGGCGAAGCTGCAGCTTGTCCAGCTCGTCTCTCTGATCCTGGAGTACCGGATGCTGCTGGGCATGCCACCATACCCCTTGCTCGCTCCAGCTATAATACCTGTCTTCCAGCTGATTTCGTCCATTCATATTGCTTCGCAACAAAGACGCCCATTCAGGCCGTTCGGATGGAAATTCCGCTGCTGCACACGATATTCCTTGGGCTGCAAGCAGCTTAGCGAGCGTGATGGACACAAATGTCGCCCCAGCGCCTGGCGATAGGGGAACGACGGCTATTTTTATGGTCTGGCCGGCTTGCCCGCCGCCTCCTCCTGGAGAAAATGGCGAAGTTTTCTCAGTTACTAAACCTGCGAAAGCCTGCAGCTCCCGTTCCACGTCGACCATTGCTAAATACCGGTCCTCAACTCGCGGCTGTACCATTCTCCATAGCATATCCGCAAAACGGTTCGGTACATCGGCTTGGAGCTGGCGGGTAAAATGGCTGCTCCTATTCATTTCAGCTTGGTTCAGATAGCTTCCCTCGCTTAGCAAGTAATAGAGCATCGCACCAAATCCGTAAATGTCCGTCCTTGCCTCGCTTCGTCCCAAATGCTGCTCAGGAGCGGCAAAACCAGGCGTTCCCAGCTTCATGGTGGTCTGGGTCTGCATGGCGGTTCTCGATTTGGCAATGCCGAAATCGATCAGCCGGACATGCCCGTTATCTTCCACCATAATATTGGACGGCTTAAGGTCCCGATGAATAATCGGCGGTGACTGGCCGTGCAAGTAGACGAGCGCCGAGCACACGGGAATGGCTAGTCGCAGCACTTCACGGAAGGTAAACTTCCTCTCTTGCCGGTAAAACAGTTCACCTACCGTTAAACCATGTATATAGTCCATTACGATTGCTTCGGTACCCTGACCGGTTAAGGGAAAGCTGTCTATTATATGAGGCAGATTCGGATGGCTGAGGCGCATAAGCATTCGTACTTCCTCCGAGGCTCGGTCCGAATCCGTCACTTTAATCGCGCGCAGCTTTCCCTGGAGCTTCAGATCCTCGGCTGCGTATACATCTCCCATTCCGCCGCTGCCAAGCTTCTCCACAATCGTGTACCTCTCACCAATTATCATGCCGGATTCCAGGTTGAACAGCTTTCCTTCTTGCATCATTAGAACCTCCTCCTTGTCCCTTCGCATTGCATTAAAAAATCCCGGCTTGAAGCAGAAATCCGTATGGATTTCCGATCAAACCGGGATGCTTTCCCGATGCTATTCAGCTTACTATTTCTTTTCCAGGTAAAGCGTAATCTCCTCGCGGTTATGGAACAACTGCTTCGCACGCTTAATAATAAATGCGGTTGAGAAACGTTCCTTCACCTCACGGATGGTTTGAAGAGGCTTCTTGTGCATCAGTTTTATGGTAATAATGGCTGTCGCATTCGGCGCAAGCGCCTCTTCCAAATCAAGCACCAGCCTGCACATCTGCATTGGGCTCCAGCTCATATCGCATACTAGCAGATCAAAGGAGCCGGGCTTGAACTTCACTTCCGACGCATTCCGTTTCAGGTAGGTCAGGGCAGGATGTCCGGCTAATGTCGGGTGCATATCCCCGGGATCAATCGCTGTGACCTTAAGTCCTCTCTCAAGCAGCAGCGAGGTCCAGCCGCCGGGAGCTGCTCCGATATCTACCGCGGTACGGAACTTGGAATAATCGAGACCAAACTCCCGCTCCGCCTCAAGAAGCTTGAATTTAGCACGTGAGATTTGCCCTTCCTCGCGCTGGAAACGAATCGCTCCGCCTGGCCAATCGGACAACATATCTTCCGGTTTTCCATATCCGATATACAGCTCGGCTGCAGCTGCATAAATGGCAATGATAATGTCCGGATGCTGAACAACGGGCTCTGCATCCAGTTCCTCCAAAACCGCATCCAGTACAGCCTTCGTATCAGAAGCCGAATAAGGGAATGCCGTCTTATTCACGCGGCGAACGTGAATCGCAACCTGCTTGTCCTCAAACAGCAGACGCGAACGTCGTATGGTCTCCGACAGCTCCTGCAGATCATCTGCATTTCCTTTGATCTCGACCGTACGGTCAACAGGCTGCAAGTGCCTGAGGAATATTGGCTTGTCCGCCGCAACAGCCGCGGCAACCTCTTCTGCCGGCCGCTCGCTGTCAAATAAAAAAGTCTCTCCGGCGGCCAGCTGCGTTACCTTCACGCCGTCCAACAGCCGCCGAAGCTCTTCAATTGCATAAGGGGAATACCCTTGATTAGCCGTACCAATCCATCGGCTCACTACATTCAACTCCTCCGTTGTTGCACCAAACAAAAAACCTATATTAGCTGCCAGCCGCAATCTCGTCAAGCAGCGAATCCGGAATAGGACCGCTCATTATCTTCATTTCCATCGGCGCATGGGACGACAGCATTTGATACATATGCATTCTTCCCGCCGTGCTGGAGGTATGCAGATAGACTTTTTCGGATAACGGGCCGATTCCACCAGATGGCGGACAACCTCATAACCCGTAGGCTCGTTCCAGCCCAAGTCATAATCAAGGGATAAAATATCAATAGACTCGGAATCAATGAGAAGCTTGCACTCTTCCGCATTCCGAGCGAGCACGAAGCCTTTTGGACAAGGACGGTAATCATCCAGATACACATGAATCATCATTGTGTCCCCCATTCGCGCATCAGATTTAATTGTCTTGTATAGGTGCCGTCTTCGTCTGAAGGCGTTTCCAGTATAAAAGGAACCTTCGCCAGCGCAGGTACGGACATCAGCCACTTTAATCCCGCTTCGCCGATATGACCGCTGCAAAGCGCGGCATGCCGGTCTCGACGTGCACCTGAAGCAAACATTGAATCATTAAAATGTACGGCCGCTACATGCTCCAGCACGCCTAATGCAGCAGCTTTCTCCAGCCACTGCGCATCCGTCTCACCATGCCATAGACCGCTTGCGAACATATGGCAGGTATCCAGGCAAAATGCCAGCTTAGCCGGCTCTGCGCATAATCCCCGGATTTGGGCCAGCTCCTCGATGGTTGTTCCCATAAACGTATGTTCGCCCGATTGGATCTCAATCAGCAGCTTGGCATCCCCATTCCACTGGACTGTCACATCGTTAAGCGATTGAATAATCGATTGATAGCCGATAAGCGGATCTTTCCCCTTGTATACGCCAAAATGAACGACAACGCCTATCGATCCGCAGCTGTTCGCGATATCCAGATCATTAAGCAGTGATTCAACCGTACGCTGACGAACATCTTCCCGCTCTGAAGCCAGATTCGTCGGATACGGGGAATGGGCGATGGTTAGGATGTCATGCTGCCCGCAAAGCTCCGCGCAGCGTTCCGCATCTCTCTTGTCAAAGGATTTGAGACCAAGGCTGCGGGGGTTTTTCGGAAAATACTGAAAAGCACTAATGCCGCCTGAATAGGCGGCTTTGGCAGCTGCGGCATAGCCTTCTTTTATGCTGAGATGACGGCCGACATACATATCTTCTACTGTTCCTTTTGGCAGGCCGGGCAAGCAAAAGCTTTGCGCGACGAGACTTCGAACTGCTCGATCGGGGTGCCGCAGAAGGAGCAAGGCTCGCCTCCGCGGTCATACACCAGGCAGTGATCGTTGTAACCGCCGGTTAACGTGTCTCCTGCCGTTAAAGGCTGCTCCATGTAGCCGCCTTTTGAAATCGCTTCCTTTAACACACTATGCATCGATTCATAGAGTCGTGCCCATGTTTCGTCTATCAAGGAAGGAATTTTTGCATCCGGGCGAATCTTTGCTGCGAAAGCAATCTCGTCCGCATAGCAATTGCCGATGCCTGACAGCACATGCTGGTCAACAAGGGCCGTCTTAAGCGCGCCTCTCTTCTTGTCAAAGCGAGCTTTAAAACGCTCAAGCGTCAGTCTTTTATCGAAAGGATCCGGTCCAAGCTCCGAGAGCTTCGCATCCGCTTCCTTGACCGACATGAAATGCACGTAACCCAGCCGCAGCCCGATAAAATAAAGATTGCCTGTCGCAAACCGGATAGTAACTTGAATCGTGCGGTCGGGACGTTCCTCATCCGTTCCGTAAAATAACGTGCCTCCGAGCATCAGATGAAGCACAAGCCGTTTGCCGTTATCGAGGTGAAATAACAAATGTTTGCCTCTGCGTTCCACGAACCAGACGGTCCGGCCAACCAGCTCTGCGTCAAATTGCTCGGCACTAATATTAATCGATTTATCGCGGGTAACTTCTGTGCCCGTAATCGGAGAGCCGATAATAAGCTCCGATAATCGCGTACGGTAATGCTCCATTTCCGGTAGTTCCGGCATTCAAGCTCGCTTCCTTCCTATCCGCTCTATTGCTTTCTCTTATATCCCGATTGAGACCGAAATATACGAGATCAGCTTATGTAAATCATCACAAATTATTTCCGGCCTGCAGCCCGCCC
The DNA here is from genome assembly GCF_023715145.1 of Paenibacillus glycanilyticus. Lineage (GTDB taxonomy): Bacteria > Bacillota > Bacilli > Paenibacillales > Paenibacillaceae > Pristimantibacillus > Pristimantibacillus glycanilyticus_A. The sequence goes on from NZ_JAMBNP010000008.1 coordinate 256,448, forward strand.
GTTCTGCATAATATTCCAGGTTATCCCTTGTCGTTAACCCGGTTAACACGAGTATGGTCCCGCAGCCCGAAGCATGGCCGGCCGCGATGTCCGTCGACATATTGTCTCCGATGACCCACGTCTCGCCTGCTGACAGCCCAATCTGGTGAAGCGAGTAATCCATCAGGATCTTGGACGGCTTGCCGATCAGTGTCGGCTCCTTGCCGCCTGCGGCTGTTAGCATGGCCCCAATCGAACCGGCGCCCGGGAACAAACCGCCTTCACCGGGAAGCAGTAAATCCGGATTGGTTAGTACGAATTCGGCCCCTTGATGAATCGAGCGGACTGCCGTCGTCAACCGCTCATAAGAAAGCTGCCGATCGAGTCCCTGCAGGACAAAATCAGGCTGCTCGTCCGCTAGTCGCAACCCTGCCGCTTCAACGGCTTCGATCAACCCGCTTTCTCCTATGACAAGCACCGATGCGCCCGGTTTTTTGTTTGCTATGTATTGTGCCGCAGCCTGTGCCGAGGTGCATACCTCGCCAGGCTCGGCGTCGATCCCCATCTTCTGGAGCCGCAAGGCTACGGCTTCAGGGGATACCGTAGAATTATTCGTTACGAAACGGTAGGGCAGCTTCCACTCCCGAAGCTGCCTGATAAGAATATCCGCTCCGTCTATGCGCTGGGTTCCATGATACAAGGTGCCGTCCAGATCCAGGAGCAAGCCTTTCATGGGTGTTAATCGGTCATTCATTCAGCAAGCTTCCTTCCCGTCTTGCGCAAAAGCCGCTCCTTCCGCTTTCGAAGGCCTTCGATTTCGTCGCGGCGCTTCGCATCCCTCCTGCCAAGAGGATGGCTGAGCGCTAGTTCCAATGCTTCTGTCACATATGATAAAGCCGAATCATAATCCTTCAGCTTATGTTCGAAATACATCGCCAGTTCAACGCTGGCATTCATGCCAGCCGTTCCATACTGGACGGACTGTACAAGAGCCTTCTGCCACAATAACACAGCTCGCTGCCAATTTCCAGCTTTCTTGTCTCGTGCAGCCAACATGTTCAGCGTGGAAGCCGCAGTGCGATTGGATGCGAGCGCAGCTTCGAACATGCACTCCGCCCGGTCGGCATGCCCCATCTTCTCGAGCCATAAGCCCGTTCGGATAAGCTCCTCCGATTCTTCCGGCATAGGAAGCCGAAAGCCGCCTTCAACCGTTCCGTTAAGCAGATGGCCGAACCGTATGGACAGACAAACAAGAGACAGCATGTCTATCTCGTTATGCTGGTATACGCCTCTCAACGGCTCCGGATTGCCGTCAGCCAGAAACTGAAAGTACAGCTGCGGCGCCAATGATCCGGGCACATCGTCGATTCGTTCGATTCCGAGACGTTCCTCCTCGACATGGCTTAACCGCAGCGATGCCAGCGTATTCTTCCATATACTGCGGGAGGGATGAAGGAAATCAAGATGAAGCGGCTCCCACAGCTTCCGGTTGTACCCGTTCATGATGAACCGGGTCTGCATCACCGGCCAATCAAAGGTTTTGCCGTTATAGCTGACCAGATAGCGGTAGCTGCCTAATTTGCCGTTCAAATAGTACAGCATCGCGCGCTCTTCCGCCGGGTGGCGGATAACCGCCTGCTCCACAATCAGTTCTCCGCCCGACCAATAAGCCAGACCAACCATAAACGGCACATTCCCCGTCCCGACGCCAAGTCCGGTTGTTTCAAGATCCAGATACAGCAGCTGTTCTGCATCAACCGGTGTCTCATGGAAGGCCGACAATCCGGATACAGCTCCGGGAAGCTCCCCGATACAATGAATGCCATGCTTGTGCTGGGCAGGATAGACGAGCCTTCGCATCAGAAAGCTGCCTCCTTCATTATGGAGCAGCTTCACACCCATTGAAGACCATTCTTCCGACAAGGTCTCCAGTTGGTCGCCATCCGCCGCAGGCTCAGCCTGAGATTCATGCGCTGCAATAGCTGCTGCCGTCTCTTCGGAGGGAGGAGCTGAGCTGCTGCCGCGAAGACGGTTCATTTTGTCACGCAGACTACTCATGCCTCTTCCTCCTTTATATAGCCGCAACGGAAACAGCCTGAACTTATAACATGGATAAGAGCTGAACGCTTTTCTGTTTCCCGTTGATTCCTTCGATTTCGTTTCCGATACATGATGGACATCCATCCTTGCATGAGCATTTTTTGATTAGATTGGCGGCAGCTTGCTTCACGTCATCAAACCGTTTGAATACGTCGTCAGCAAGCCCGATACCGCCAGGGTAGTGATCATATATAAAAATCGTCGGCAAGCCCGTATGGGCGGCCTTAATCTGTGAAGTTACGTGGACGTCACTCCGGTCGCACATGACCATAACCGGTACGATATGCTGAATCACATTGGCGATGCCGAGCAGCAGCTGCTCCAGAATTTTTGTACCTATCTCGGGATCCGTATCCTTCAGTTCCAGCCAAGTGGCACGGGTATGAAGCTCTTGCTCAGGCAAATGAATGGGCCCCGACCCAATGTTCTCGAACGTAGTCAGCTTGATTTTCTTGAAAATAGTTGGAATCATCGTAACCGCCACATCCCCCTGATGGACAGCACCGTTTCTGGAGCTTCTCGTCTTGTCGATCTCGAGAACCTTCAGATTCACCGCGAGATTGGCATCCGTGTAATACTCGACGTCCACTTCACGCACATAGGCTTTCTTATGATCCCAGTCCAGCTTCTCAACCTGAAACTGTACGCCCTCATGAAGATAAATCGCTTCATCATGAAGAAGGGTCATCGCGCTGAACCGGTCCATCTCGCCAATGATGCGGACATCGGCCACATTCGATTGATCCACAATCACCACATTTTCCTGCGATGCGGAGCGCAAGCTGATCTCGCTTGCCGGGAATGCCTGATTTGCCCAATAAAAGGTATCCCCATTGCGGTGCAGCACGCGCTCTTCCTGAAGGTATTCCAGAATCTCGCTCACTTCGACCGGTCCAAATTCCTCGGTATTCTTGAACGGCAGCTCATACGCCGCGCAGCGGATATGATCCACGAGAATAATCAGGTTCTCCGGATTAATCCGCGCGGATTCCGGGTTTCTGTCGAAGAAATATTCCGGGTTCTGGACGATATACTGATCGATTGGCGTCGAGCTGGCTACCATCAGAATTAGCGCTTCTCCGTGCCTTCTTCCGGCGCGTCCGGCCTGCTGCCAGGTGCTTGCGATACTTCCGGGGTATCCGGTCATCACGCAAACCTGAAGCTGCCCGATGTCTACTCCAAGCTCCAGGGCATTCGTGCTTACAACGCCAAGAATCTCGCCGTCCCTAAGGCCCCTCTCGATTTCTCTCCGCTGCTTCGGAAGATATCCGCCCCGGTATCCCCGAATCGATTTCGTGCCGATCTGATTCTTCACCAGCTCTTGGATATGGCTGAGGATAATCTCCACTCTCACTCGGCTCCGGGCGAACACAATCGTCTGAATCTTGTTCTTCAGAAATTCCTTCGCCAGATGATTGACTTCAACGGTGGCGCTCTTCCGGATATTCAGAGGCACGTTAACGATCGGCGGATTATAGAATACGAAATGCTTCCGGCCTCTCGGAGCCCCGTTATCATCGATCAGGCGCATGGGACTGCCGGTCAGCTGCTCCGCCAATTCCTTCGGATTCGCGATCGTAGCGGATGTGCAAATAAAGGTTGGTTTGCTTCCGTAAAATTTGCAGATCCTCTTCAGTCTCCGGATCACATTCGCCACATGGCTGCCAAATACGCCCCGGTAGGTGTGCAGCTCATCAATGACGATATATTTCAAATTCTCGAACAGGCTGACCCACTTCGTATGATGGGGCAGAATCGCGGAATGAAGCATATCGGGGTTTGTAATTACGATATGGCCGGCTTTGCGGACGATCTGACGGATCGCTGGCGAAGTATCGCCATCGTAGGTGTAGCTCTTGATATCGATCCCCATCTCGTCGATAATTTCGTTCAGCTCGCTCTTCTGATCCTGCGCCAAAGCCTTGGTCGGGAACAAATACAACGCGCGGCTTGTCTCGTCCTTCGCAATGGCCTGCAGGACGGGCAGGTTATAGCATAAGGTTTTGCCGGATGCCGTAGGCGTTACCGCCACGATATTTTCCGCATTGGAGGCTAACCGGAAGGCTGTTCCCTGATGGGTGTACAGCTCCGAGATCCCGCGTTTATGCAGCGCTGAACGGATGCGCGGATCAACGCTGTCATCAAACGGCGTAGTTTTTGCCTCCTGCGGCTGCATTTCATACCAATTCACTATATTTTCATTTGAGCGTAATTCCTCAATTAATTCAGGCAAAGTTTTCTTCTTGAACATGTACGGACGTCACCCCTTGATACCAACAGTTTAGCGAATATTTGTTCGCTTGGCTAGAGGATTCAAGAAAGACATTTTTTACCGCGCGGAGAAAATAACATGAACAAACCCGCCCCCGGAGAGGGCGGGTCCAGCCTATCTATTATACATGCGGCGATTCCCAGGAGCGTTTGCTCCAGCCGACATGATGCCCGAGCACATTCATATCCCGGTCTAACAGAACCTCAACGCCAAAAGCCATTTGTTTGTCCCGCCAGAACCTCACATCTTTCCAGGAGACCTCATAACCGTCGTGTTTCTCTTCTACTTGCAAATATACCTGATCGGCAAAGCCGAGGAAGGCTTTTACGCCGTCTGCTTCCATAGCAGCTCTTACAGCGGGTGCATGCTCGCTTTGCTGATTTTTAAGAACCGTTGATTCGATATGAATCTGTCCGCCGGCTATCGTGCCGGCACGATAGCAGTCACCGCAGTCCGCCGTAAACTGCCAGCTCCCTCCCGCAAGAGATGGAACCAGCGTAATTCCGGCAGTATTGCCAAGTTGGAGCTGAAGTCTTCGCTTTACCCGCCAACGCAAACGCAGGCGCACGGCAATATAGAGGACGGTTGCCCCATACAAACAGGCAAACATCGGACCGGGCGGTAGCACTCCAAGCATCCAACAGCTTAAACCAAGCGCATGGGCGCCAAACAGATAGGGATCAAACAGGCAAAGCGCATCCAAATGCCACCATTTCCTCGAAAACGGCCGGAGACACTGTACGCCGTACGTGTTAAAGAGATCAAGCACGATATGAAAGCAAACCGCTGCCAGCGTCCATAACATCACCACGAGAACATGCTCCATCACGCCAAACAGAAAAGCCGAACCTAGACCAATTACGGCAGCCCAAACAAGCGGAGCCGGTACGGAATGCGTGATCCCCCGGTGGTTCCGGATATAGGCAGCCTGCCCTTTCAACCTCGCCAGTACATCGAAATCCGGTGCATGGCTCCCAAGCACTGTGCCGGCCAAAACCGCATAACCAATCTCCGGATGAAGCGAAACTGCCGGATCCAGCATGGCAAGACCGCCAAGCGTTGCGCCAAACAGCAAATGACTTCCCGTATCCATCTGTCCTCATCCCCTTAGTCGAAGGTTAAGGTCAGCATAATACGGGTTCGTTAGCGGATTATTTTCGAGGCATGTTGTTTTTGTAAGGGTGCTGCTGCAATGCAGCGCTAGCCTTTAGCCCGTGGAATCTCCGTATGATAAAGATCATGGGCCGCATAGGAATTCGGGAATATCTCCCTTGCCTCCTCTTCAAGCGCAGCAAGGTCCTCATCCACAAATCGGGTGCTGAAATGCGTCATGATAAGCCTTTTCGCATTGGAGTCCCGAGCCGTTGCTGCCGCTTCAACCGTGGTTGAATGGCCGTACAAATGGGCTTTCTCTTCTTGACCGGCTGCAAAGGTGGCTTCATGCACGAGCAAATCCGCATTTTGCGCCAGACGATAAGCATTGTCGCAAGGCTTGGTATCACCCGCTATGGCGATAATTCTGCCGCAAATCGGTGTTCCGGCCACATCCGCCGCACGAATCAGAGTTCCGTCAGGCAGCGTGACATCCTCGCCTTTCTTGATCCGCCCAAATAGAGGTCCGGCCGGGACACCTAATTGCTGCAGCCGTTCGACGTTTAACTTACCCGGGCTTTCGCATTCCGTAATGCGGTAGCCAAAGCTGGGAACGCGATGCTCAAGGGGCAAGGCCTCGACGGTGTATCGTTCGTTCTTGAAAATAACGCCTTCCGTCACTTCGTGGTAGGTAATCTCATAATCAAGGCGCGTGCTGCTCAACGTGAGCGCCGTCTCAATCATTTCGCGGATCCCCGGAGGCCCAAACAGCTGCAGCGGACTGTTGCCGCCGACATAGGACCGGGTACTAAGCAGACCCGGAATTCCGTAAGTGTGATCCCCATGCAAATGGGTTACGAATAACACCTCGAGCTTGTTCAGCTTAAGCGGCGTGCGCATTAATTGATGCTGGGTTCCTTCTCCCGCGTCAAACATCCAGAGCGAGCAGTCCGGATCCGGCAGTCTTAGTGCTATGGATGTAACATTGCGGTGCTTCATCGGGCGTCCTGCGCCCGTACCCAGAAACCATATTTCCATTCTGCTGTCACCTCACGACACGTTATCGCCACGTATAGGATGAAAGCCCCCGTGAGCGGCGGCTGGTGAACCAGCTTTCGCTTACGGAGGCTTAGCTTGCATTTATCGTTCTACTTTCTCAACATTGAAATACTGCGCTTCCGGATGGGCGAATACCATTGCGGATACGGATGCCTCCGGCTCCATCATGAAGCCTTCCGTCAGCTCTACGCCGATATCCTCCGGCTTCATCAATTCGAAGAGCGGCCCCTGGTCTTCCAGATTCGGACATGCCGGATATCCGAAGGATACTCGGATACCTTGATATCGAGCGCCAAAACGCTGCTTCATCGTCATCGATGCCGGATCCGGGTAACCCCAGACATCGCGCATCATATGATGGACGCGTTCAGCCATTGCCTCTGCGACCTCAAGGGCCACCGATTGCAGCGCATGGGAACGGAGGTAATCGCCTTTTTCCTTCCACTCTGTCGCAAGCTCGCGTACGCCTTGACCGGCCGTTACAACGAGGAAGCCCACATAGTCCATGATTCCGCTCTCTACCGGCTTCAGATAATCGGCGAGACAAAGGAATGGCTCCACCTGCTGACGAGGGAAGTTGAAACGCTTGATTTCTTTCGTATGATCCTGCGGATCGTAAATGATGATATCATTGCCGGACGACTGCGCCGGGAAGAACCGGTACATGCCATTTGCTTTAATAATACCGTCTGTTGTGCCTTCCTGCAAAATCTCGTCAACCGTTGCTTTCAGGCCTACGGCCTTCTCGTTGCCTTCTTGAAGAAGATTGTCGACATTGCCTTTAAGGCCAAGGTGATGTCCGAGCAGCATCTGCATGTTCACGTAAGGAATGATATGCGGAATCGGAACGTCGCGAAGGATATGCCGGTCCGTATCCGGCGGGATAAAGACAGGCGCGTCAACCGAGATTTTGGAGCGTTCCACGCGAGTAAGCTGCGGCTGCGCTTTTTTCTCTTCAGCAGCATCATCGCCCGACTCTTTGTAAATGCGCATTTCTTCTTCCATTCTGCTGCGGTGCTCGCTGTCCATCAGCTTATTCGCAAGATCCAGACCGTCCATGGCATCCTTCGCATACAGCGTCAATCCGTCGTATTCAGGACCAATTCGGGTCTTCGTGAACTTACGCGTAAGCGCTGCGCCGCCTACCATGATAGGAGCCGAAATGCCCGCGTTACGCATATCCTGCGCCGTTACGACCATCTGCTGAGCGGACTTAACAAGCAGACCGGATAGGCCGATAATATCGGCATTTTCCTTGCGCTGCGCTTCAATCAGCTGCTCAGGCGGCACTTTAATGCCAAGGTTAATAATCTTATACCCGTTGTTAGACAAAATAATCTCGACAAGGTTTTTGCCGATGTCATGCACATCGCCTTTTACCGTCGCCAGAATGATTTTCCCTTTCACGGATGATTCGTTCTTCTCCATGAACTGCTCGAGATGGGCTACCGATGCCTTCATTACCTCGGCGCTCTGCAGAACCTCCGCTACAATCAGCTCGTTGTTGTTGAACAGACGTCCAACCTCTTCCATCCCGCGCATGAGCGGTCCGTTGATCACTTCCAGCGCCGTATATTTCTTCAGCGCTTCGTCAAGGTCAGGAATTAGTCCTTCCTTCGTGCCTTCCACGATATAAGAAGCAAGACGCTCCTCGAGAGAAAGATTCGACACTTTCTCCTTCTTCACGACTTTCTTCTCCCGGAATGCCGCAACAAATGCCGCCAGCGTATCATCATTTGTGTTGTAGATGAGATCCTCTGCCAGCTTGCGCTCTTCCTCCGGAATCGAGGCATACCGTTCCAGTTTTTCCGTATTTACGATCGCATAGTCAAGACCGGCTTTTGTACAGTGGTATAAATAAACCGAGTTCAGCACTTCGCGGCCCGCATCCGGCAGACCAAACGAAATGTTGCTGAGGCCGAGAATCGTCTTCGCTTTCGGGAATTTCTCCTTAATCATCCGGATCCCTTCAATGGTCTCAACTGCCGAACCAATGTATTGCGGATCACCGGAGCCAACCGGGAACATATTCGGGTCGAAAATAATATCTTCCGGGTTCATGCCATATTTATTCACGAGCAGATTATAAGAGCGTTCCGCTACTTCCATCTTCGCTTCGCGGGATACCGCCTGTCCCCGCTCATCGATCAGGATCATGACAACTGCCGCACCGTACTGATGAATCAGCGGCAGGATTTTCTCGAATTTCGATTCGCCGTCTTCAAGGTTAATCGAGTTAATAATTGCTTTACCCTGCGAGTATTTCAAGCCCAGCTCGATGATATGGTCATAAGTCGAATCGAGCATTAACGGCACTTTAATTTTCTTCACGACCTGCGGCAGGAATTCATGAACCGCGTAAGCCTCATCGATATCCGTATCCTGCAGGTTGATATCGATAATATGGGCGCCGCCTTTTACCTGGGAACGCGCAATCTCCGATGCTTCGTCAAATTTGCCTTCTTTAATAAGGCGTTTGAACTTACGCGATCCGGAAATATTGGTCCGTTCACCAATCATAATCGGGCGGTTGTCTTCTTCGATAAATACCGTATCAATCCCCGATACTGCAGCCGGGTGAGTGCCGTATTGCGTACGCGGTGCAAAAGTGGCCATGGTCTCGGCCAACGCTTTAATATGTGCTGGAGTTGTGCCACAACAGCCGCCGGCAATGTTAAGCCAGCCCTGCTCCGCAAATGCCGACATTTTTCGTGCAAGAGACTCGGGAGATTCATGATAATGACCGTTCTCATCCGGAAGGCCCGCGTTCGGATAACAGCTTACCGCCGAGTCGGCAATCTCGCTTAACGAACGAATATGGTCACGCATGAATTCAGGACCAGTCGCGCAGTTTAGTCCGATCGAGATCGGCTTCAAATGCTCAAGGGAAATATAGAAGGATTCAATGGATTGGCCTGCAAGCGTAGTACCCATCGGCTCAATCGTGCCGGAGATCATAATCGGAAGCTCGCGGTTCGAAGCCTCGAAAGCTTTGCGAATTCCAATGCTTCCAGCCTTAACGTTCAGCGTATCCTGAGAGGTCTCCAGAAGAATCGCGTCTACGTTGCCTTCGATAAGCGCAAGCGTCTGTTCATAATAACTGTCTACGAGTTCATCAAAGGTTACACCGCCGGTAACGGACAGTGTTTTGGTCGTTGGCCCCAGCGCGCCGGCTACATAACGCGGGCGGTCAGGTGTCGAGAATTTATCTGCCGCGTCTCTTGCCAGCTTGGCAGCAGCAAGGTTAATTTCGCGGGCTTTTTCCGGGATATCGTATTCCGCCAGTACGACGCTTGTCGCACCAAACGTGTTGGTCTCCAAAATATCGGCGCCGGCTTCCAGATATTTCTCATGGATGATCGATATAACATCCGGACGTGTTAAAACAAGCATTTCATTACAGCCGTCAAGCTCTTCTCCGCCGAAATCCTCAGCGGTCAAATCAGCCTGCTGAATCATCGTTCCCATCGCTCCGTCCAGGATGAGTATCCGCTGCTGCATCAATTCTTGTATGGTCGGTTTCAACAAATTTCGTACACCCTTCCTCCGAAAATCATTAACAAATAGTGTAACAGAATAGCCGCTCTGTGAAAAGGCAGTCCATCGACATTTGACTACTTTTGCTATATAATTGGACTTATCGGTTAATTTCTATAGGGAAAGAGGGATTGAGAATGGCTGAAATTCGCATTCGCAATACAAATGAACGTATTTCTGGCGAACAGAACGTGCGTGAATTTTTAGAAAACCAAGAAGTTCTGTATGAACATTGGGATGCAACAAAACTCCCTGCGCATCTGCAAGAGAAGTTTGTTCTCTCCGATGAAGAGAAAGCAGAAGTATTATCCACCTTTAACGCTGATATTACGGATCTGGCCGCTCGCCGCGGCTACAAAACCTGGGACATCATTACATTATCCGATGCAACTCCTAATCTCGACGAATTGCTGAAAAAATTCGAATCCGTTCACACCCATACGGAAGATGAAGTACGCGCTATTACTGCCGGCAAAGGCATTTTCGTTATTAAAGGCTCCGATGAAGTTGGCTACTTCGATGTTGAACTCGAAGCTGGCGACGTTATCTCGGTTCCGGAGAGATTCCCTCACTTCTTCACGTTGATGGATAACCGTCAAATCGTAGCGGTACGTCTGTTCATCGAAACAGAGGGCTGGATTGCTCATCCGTTCGAAGATCCAACGTTCGTAAAATAGTTCATGAAAAAAAAGCCCCTCGTTCCATCTTTCCGATGGCGAGGGGCTTTGTCTTGTCCCTTATTGCTCCAACAGTAACAGCAATTCTTCCAAATGCGCAATTTCATGCGATGGGATGATGTCATCATTACGAACGGCACCGTGGCGGTTCACCCAAACGGATGTCATGCCGATTGTGTTCGCACCGAGAATATCCGTCGTGAGCTTGTCTCCAACCATAATGCCGTGATCCGGCTCAATTCCGAGACGTTCAAGCGCATGGCGGAATATCGAAGCAGCGGGCTTGCCCTCTCCGAACTCACCGGAAATAATAATGTGATCGAAGTATGGAACCAGCTCAGGAACGCCGGCAAGCTTCTCGCGCTGCAGATCGGGAGATCCGTTCGTAAGCAGCAGGAGCTTGTACTTGCCTTTCAGCGCATCCAGTACGCGGAAGGTCTCATCATAAACGAGTGGACGGCGGCGGCGTTCAGCAGGGAACTGTTCAGCCAGCTTCGCACCCAGCTCTTCATTGTCAACGCCAAGCGAACGCAAACCGCGTGTCCAGGCTTCCTTACGGTAACCCGGTGCAAGCTGTTCCAGCTTGCGGAACTCTTCTTGCTCCCCTTCACGGAAATTCGCCCAGAGTCCTTCAAACGGGTTAATGCCGATCATCTTTGTGAACGGGAAAGTCTCATAGGATTCATACAGAGCACGCGCTTCTCTGCGCACGGCATCCTCGAGCTGCTCCGGATCAACACCTGCAGCATCTGCGCCGGCTTGGCATGTTGCTTCGAATGCTTCCTTTACGCTGCGGTCATCCCACAAGAGCGTATCATCTAGATCAAAAAGAACCGCTTGCTTCCCCATAATTCGCATAACTCTCCTACTCTTCTTCTATTTTTGCTCAAAAGGCAGATTATGTGTCTTTGCGAAATCCTGCAGCTTGCTGCTGATTTTATCCGTTGGATAACGGTTCAAGAGACGCGAGAACACCCAGTTCGCGCCTTTTTGCTGCATAATGACAACCGCGCCCTTTTGAACGCTAATGCCTTTAATATTCGATACATGAAGCTTCTTGTCGCCTGTCATTTTGCGGGTTTGGATATAATCCTTGCCTATTGCAATGTAAGGTCGGCGAAGCAGGAAGATCAGAGCCAGGAATAAATAGCAGCCAATTGTTACCCATAACATCGTAGTTGGCTCAAAATCGGGAGCCGTCGTGACCAGGATGGTGTACATACTGATCATCAATACGAGAAAGATGGGGAATATGTAGTTTCGGCCTTTAAACCGGTCTACCTTAGGTGCAGTTGAAGTGCCAATCTGTGATACGCCATGCTTCTTACGCGCTTTGTTAATTTGGTTCGTATTTTTGCGCACCTTGCGCTCCCACGTACGAGACAAGCTTATTCCTCCTATTGTATATTTGCAGACGCCGTTCTTGAAACGGCGCCACTGCTTGCTATATCAAGATTAGACCAGATTAATGAGTTATATCGTTCGAATCGCCATCCACAATTTCAATCGAATCCAATTGCTGACGGAAATTTCTTTTAAAGTTGTCCAGATATTGTTTGCGCAATACGTCACGCTCAGCAAGTTCCTCTTCGGTCAACCCTACTGTTTTATTTTTACGGGATAATTCATTAATGCGCGCGATGATTTTTTCCATGCCTTCACCTCATTTGCTCGTTACTCATCCTTCTTACCTATTTTGACTTTTAACGCGAGCAATTGTCAAGGTAATGATACAAGAATAACAAATGGACAGGAAAGTTTCGAACATCCCGTGTCCGATCTTCCTGTCCATCTGCATAATGCATAAATCATCTATTATGGAATAATTAAGACTTGTCCTGGCTTAAGCTCGACTGAACTTAATTGATTGCGTTCTTTAATCGTATATATGTATTCTCTAATGTCCTTTGAGTTATCGGCGAAGCGGTCAGCAATCCCCCACAGCGTATCCCCTGCCGAGACAATTACAGTCTGTTCATTCATTGAAGCTGCTTCTATATGATCGGATGAAGCATTTGTACGCATCATCAGGAAACTTGTGAAGAGAAGAACAAATACTGCTGCACTTACTATGAGTTTGAAAGCATGACGATTAATGTTATGGCCCCGAGACTTGATAGATTTAACGGCTTCATCCTTATGGATGCTTTTATAAAAAGATGGATTCATGATCATTATTATCGCTCCCCGAACGTTTGTTCTGTTTCCTTCTGTTCTTAGAATAACACGAACAAATGTTTGGAGTCAACAAAAATGCGAACTTTTGTTTTTAAGAACTTATGTTTGTACGAACTCCGGTTCTATGTTATAATTTTCTTCAAATATTACATTGGAGTGATTCACGTGTCTAAGATTTCGAACCGCCAACAGTCGATTCTTGAATTTATTAAGAATGAGGTTCGGGACAAGGGATACCCGCCTTCCGTTCGCGAAATCGGCGAAGCGGTTGGCCTTGCATCAAGCTCCACCGTACACGGCCATCTGGATCGGCTAGAGAAGAAAGGCTTGATCAGACGCGATCCAACGAAACCGCGGGCGATCGAAATTTTGGATCAAGACGGTGTTGACGGCATTATCCTCCCCGCTGTAGCGCAAGTACCAATCGTCGGCAAAGTAACGGCAGGCATGCCCATCACGGCGACTGAAAATATTGAGGAGTACTTCCCGATTTCCGCGCATTTTGTTGGCGACGATGAAGTATTTATCCTGAATGTCATTGGCGACAGCATGATCGAAGCCGGCATACATAACGGCGACCTTGTCATTGTTCGCCAGCAGCAGACCGCTAACAATGGCGATATCGTTGTTGCCATGACGGAAGATGATGAAGCGACGGTTAAGACGTTCTACAAGGAGAAGGATCATATCCGCCTCCAGCCGGAGAACTCCACAATGGAGCCGATTCGTCTTAACAACGTAACGATTCTCGGCAAAGTGGTTGGCCTGTTCCGTGACTTCCACTAAACCGGATACAAAAAAAAAGAGGCTGTTCCCGCTAATCCGATCCCATCGTTCGGATAACGCGAACAGCCTCTTTTTTTGCATGATATGGATTTGTTTGGATACCTGTTTACCTATATATGGTATCATCAATTTAGTCCGAGTTCTTAAGAGGTGGCTAAATGAACAAGAAATTAAGCAGATCGCAATTCGATAAATCCATTTCAGGCGTATGCGGCGGAATAGCCGAATATTTCAACCTGTCCTCTCTATTCGTAAGACTGCTGTTCCTCTTCTTTATCCCTGCCAATCTGATCATCTACATCATTCTGGCTAACGTCATTCCAGCCAGTCCTCCCTCCTTATATAGGCAATGATCATTTATGCTATCCGTTCAAAAAATGGCCGAATGAATAAAGTAGTTTCAATAACAAAAAAAGGGGGTGTCCCATAAGTCATGTAAATGACGATGGGACACCCCCTTTTTTTGTATTTGGGCTAAACAGCAGCCTACGCATGAAATGTTCTTCCGATCGCCATTGCTCAGGGATTCCTTCGAATCAACGAGGTATGGTTGGCATCCCTTCACAAAAGCGAACGCTGGCGCTTCTCCAGAATCATTTCATGCTCCGTCTGCCCTTAACCTGTTCATGAAATGCTCAAACAAAAAGAAGCCGACCCTTGTTAGAATAGAAGTACCACCAACCATTCTAA
>NZ_JAMBNP010000089.1 GCF_023715145.1 Paenibacillus glycanilyticus
GGGGGGGGGGGGGGGGGGGGGGGGGGGGGGGGGGGGGGGGGGGGGGGGGGGGGGGGGGGGGGGGGGGGGGGGGGGGGGGGGGGGGGGGGGGGGGGGGGGGGGGGGGGGGGGGGGGGGGGGGGGGGGGGGGGGGGGGGGGGGGGGGGGGGGGGGGGGGGGGGGGGGGGGGGGGGGGGGGGGGGGGGGGGGGGGGGGGGGGGGGGGGGGGGGGGGGGGGGGGGGGGGGGGGGGGGGGGGGGGGGGGGGGGGGGGGGG
>NZ_JAMBNP010000090.1 GCF_023715145.1 Paenibacillus glycanilyticus
AAAAGTCAGAGCCCGTTAAAAGGGTGATGGCGTGCCTTTTGTAGAATGAACCGGCGAGTTACGTTCACGTGCAAGGTTAAGTCGGGAAGACGGAGCCGCAGCGAAAGCGAGTCTGAATAGGGCGAATGAGTACGTGGTCGTAGACCCGAAACCGTGTGATCTACCCCTGTCCAGGGTGAAGGTGCGGTAACACGCACTGGAGGCCCGAACCCACGAATGTTGAAAAATTCGGGGATGAGGTGGGGGTAGCGGA
>NZ_JAMBNP010000091.1 GCF_023715145.1 Paenibacillus glycanilyticus
ATCACTTTTGTTTTCTCTTCCTCAGGGTACTTAGATGTTTCAGTTCCCCTGGTATGCCTCTTGTTAACCTATGTATTCAGTTAACAGTGACTGTCCATTACGACAGCCGGGTTTCCCCATTCGGACATCCCCGGATCAATGCGTGCTTACCGCTCCCCGAGGCAGTTTCGTTGTTCGCCACGTCCTTCTTCGGCTCCTAGTGCCTAGGCATCCTCCGTGCGCTCTTATTAGCTTAACCTAAT
>NZ_JAMBNP010000092.1 GCF_023715145.1 Paenibacillus glycanilyticus
CAAGTCCATTGGCAAGGACAGTTGATCCATGGTATATTCTTTGTACATAAAGAAGCCTCTCTTTACTTAGAATGGTTGGTGGTACTTCTATTCTAACAAGGGTCGGCTTCTTTTTGTTTGAGCATTTTATGAACAGGTTAAGGGCAGACGGAGCATGAAATGATTCTGGAGAAGCGTCAGCGTTCGCTTTTGTGAAGGGATGCCAACCATACCTCGTTGATTCGAAGGAATCCCTGAGCAAT
>NZ_JAMBNP010000093.1 GCF_023715145.1 Paenibacillus glycanilyticus
TGGCCACACTACGTCTTTTCCCGACACCAGAAGAACTCAGTAAGTTGGAACCCCAAGATGTGGTACACGGGTGGAAGTCCCTAATGAAGCGTCAACCGGGCGAGAGAAAAGCTAAAATCCTTATAGCTCTTGCTAGTCATTCTGTTGGTTCCAAACAGGCTACGCACGCGTACAAGCTCCAGTTAATGCAGCTACTTGCTGATTATGACCTTGCTGGCCACCAGTTGCAAGTAGTAGAAGC
>NZ_JAMBNP010000094.1 GCF_023715145.1 Paenibacillus glycanilyticus
ATTCGCGTATCCGGTATTAGCATTCGTTTCCGAATGTTATCCCAGTCTTATGGGCAGGTTACCCACGTGTTACTCACCCGTCCGCCGCTAATCTTGTCCCGAAGGACAAGATCCGCTCGACTTGCATGTATTAGGCACGCCGCCAGCGTTCGTCCTGAGCCAGGATCAAACTCTCCATGAAATGGTGTTTTCATCGTTCGACCGAAACCGATCGACGAAAACC
>NZ_JAMBNP010000095.1 GCF_023715145.1 Paenibacillus glycanilyticus
AGGTTAGCGGCGGACGGGTGAGTAACACGTGGGTAACCTGCCCATAAGACTGGGATAACATTCGGAAACGAATGCTAATACCGGATACGCGAATTGGTCGCATGGCCGAATCGGGAAAGGCGGAGCAATCTGCCACTTATGGATGGACCCGCGGCGCATTAGCTAGTTGGTGGGGTAACGGCTCACCAAGGCGACGATGCGTAGCCGACCTGAGAGGGTGAT
>NZ_JAMBNP010000096.1 GCF_023715145.1 Paenibacillus glycanilyticus
ATCACCCTCTCAGGTCGGCTACGCATCGTCGCCTTGGTGAGCCGTTACCCCACCAACTAGCTAATGCGCCGCGGGTCCATCCATAAGTGGCAGATTGCTCCGCCTTTCCCGATTCGGCCATGCGACCGATTCGCGTATCCGGTATTAGCATTCGTTTCCGAATGTTATCCCAGTCTTATGGGCAGGTTACCCACGTGTTACTCACCCGTCCGCCGCTAA
>NZ_JAMBNP010000097.1 GCF_023715145.1 Paenibacillus glycanilyticus
TTTAGGCTATTTGTGTGTCAATTCTTTAGCTAATGCTTACGAAGCAAGAATTGCACGAATAGCCTGGTTTAGGCTATTTGTGTGTCAATTCTTAAGCTAATGCTTACGAAGCAAGAATTGCACGAATGGCCTGGTTTAGGCTATTTGTGTGTCAATTCTTTAGCTAATGCTTACGAAGCAAGAATTGCACGAATAGCCTGGTTTAGGCTATTTG
>NZ_JAMBNP010000098.1 GCF_023715145.1 Paenibacillus glycanilyticus
ATTAGTCAGAATCAACCTCATAGGTTGTTCAAGATTTCTGACCAAATGCCCAAGCTAAAAACACCAGATTGAAGTGAAGGCTGCGACTTGGGTAGGGGAGCGTTGTATATAGGTTGAAGTCAGACCGCAAGGACTGGTGGACGGTATACAAGTGAGAATGCCGGTATGAGTAACGAAAAGACAAGTGAGAATCTTGTCCGCCGAAAGCCTAAG
>NZ_JAMBNP010000009.1 GCF_023715145.1 Paenibacillus glycanilyticus
CTTCGCCCCATATTCTACATCTTCTACAACCTTATTCCATTCAGCGGTTGTCTGTCACGAAAGAAAAAGGTTCAAAACCTACGAAAACAAGCGAATTTAAGAGAATAACGATTCTCCATAGAGGGAGATTATTTTAATGCTACTCGCGGAATAATCTCCAAACGACGGTTCGGTTCAGATGAAAATGTCGCATTCGTATTGTCCATGTGATATTCTTAGTGCGCCACTTGTTACCCAACCGCATCGGATCTTTAGCATATCAACGATTCTTAGAGTAGAGCAGTTTGCCAGTGGCAGCTGCTCTTTTTTTATTTAGCTAACGGGCGTTTAAGCTCAATTAGCATTCGGAAAACATTTTTTTGATAACGTGAAACCTAACGATCCTCTTATGTATCTAACGTATGGTTGCAACCAGAAAGGAGATTGTCGATGGATGCCGTATCGGAAGTGAAAAAAGCGCAGCGCGGAGACAAGAAAGCATTCGAAGGTTTGATCTTCTCTCACAGAACGGTCATGTATCGTATGGCGAAAACGATGCTTCAACGCGATGAAGATTGTGCTGACGCTATCCAGGATGCGATCCTGAAAGCGTACCAAAACATACGTAGCTTGAAGGAACCGAGATACTTTAAAAGCTGGTTACTGCGCATCCTCATCAATGAATGCAAACAATTGTACCGACAACGTGAAAATATAATTGCGCTTGAGCTGCGTGACGAGCCCGTTTCCAACGACGACGCATTTGCACGGATCGAGGTCGATCAACTACTCGAAAGTTTGCCAGAGGATCAAAGCGCGCTTCTGAAGCTGTTCCATATCGAGGATATTTCCGTACAAGACTTGGCGGCTATTTTTGAAGTGCCTGAAAGTACAATCAAGACGAGATTGCGCAGAGCACGTGAAAAAGCAAAAGAAATATGGTTAGCGGAGGAGGAGCGACAGTGGAGCAATGGGAAGAAGCAATTAAACAAACGGTGAATCCATCCGTACCAAGCGAACTGGAGGATCGAATCATGCACACTCTTAATCAGCTTCCTCGACAAGCACGCAAGCGGAAAATGTACTACGCACTCCCGGCGGCGGTATTGGCGGTAGTTATCCTGTTCGGCGCAAGAGCTCCAGTTTTCGCGGAAACCATACGTTCAATTCCGGTGATCGGATCGATTTTTGAGCTCGTAGGGAATGTCGGGGAACGGAAAGCCAGTCAAGACGGGCTAGTGAGTCCACTTGGACAACAGGTGGTCATTGACGGTAAAACCGTCACCTTCACGGAAAGTCTTTACGACGGATCGAGCATTCATATCGGTTTTATCAACGATACTGGCAACTTTGAATTTTGGAACCATACTCAAATATCGATAGACGGTAAACGTCTGACGAGCTATAACGCGGATTTAAGCGGCAGCAGAACGTTGGCGGATGGAAGCTTCGCCGGTATCTATACGATTCACCCAGATCAAGAAATTCCGGAATCTTTTACACTTGAATTAAGCTCATTGGATGACCGATCGTGGCATGTCGCGATTTCTATGAAATTACAAGGAGACGAGCATGCTTACCTCATTAATGACGCCAGAGTGTGGCAGGATATGACGATGCTTTACGATAAAACTGTTTTTAATTCATCTTCCGTAACACTTTCCATCCGTTGGTTCAGTAATGAAAAAAGGGAGCTCCCTTCAGTCATGAACTATCAAATTTTCGATGACAAGGGACGCGTTCTGCAAATATTCAGTCATAATGGGAAAGACACACCGACTGAAGACGGTCACTATGTGTACTCTTCTCAATTGAATTTCGAACGTATGGATCCCATTCCGAAGTCGCTGACCATTAAGCCGTATCTGGGAAGCGGTATGACGGGTTTGGAAACAAAACGATGGGAGGGAAAGAGCCTCGAGCTGTCTCAAGGGGAAGCCGGTTCCGTTCGGATTGAGCATATTGAACAAAATAATAATACATTTACGATGACGTTCGAAGTAGAGGGCGAGCTTACCAGTGATCGGACAAGGTATGTGTGGCTAGAAAATCAATATGGTGTAGGATATGACGTTCTTCAATACCCTCAACGGGTGGAAGGAACGGTGAATCAATATCAAGCTGTATTTACCTCGACCAATCCGAACGATGACGTCATCATCGGCACGGAGCAATTCCATCCGAGAGATTATATTGATGACCTGACGATTACAGTCGATATTAGCAAATAATGAAGGTGGCAACGTAACAATAGAATGTGATTCCAACAAATATTGAAACGGCAGCGACCGAAAAAGGGGAATTTATAATTTTGCTATATGGGAACGATATTTCAGCGAATAATGGAGCAGATTGCCACACGGCAGCTGCTCTATTTTTTATTAAGGCGTGCCCAGAGGCACGCATTCTCTAGTTGGTGAAAGTCCAACCGAAGGAGGGGCCAAGCCACCTTCGTAGCTAGGATACCTGCGTAAGGCGAAATCTTTGCGTAGAAGCGTATCGACGAAAGTACCTGTCAGAGACAGGGCGAGCGACATACCAGGCCGTAACATAAAGTGAATCCTGCCGCGTCGTCAAAAAGGCCTCGCAAGAGGGTAAAGAGGAAGCCGAGTCTCGCTTAATTGGGCGAAGGCCATGGAAGCTGTATAGAACTTGGAACAACAGCGAAGAATCCTCCGGCGTAGAGGGATCGGCATGGTATGAAAGAGGATGCGGTGAACTGGGGAGACCCTCCCCTGCACAAAGGAAAACAAAAAGCGCAGATTTCACGCTTTATACGACAAGGTATACCGAATGGACGTACTGTGGGAAGCATGGCGAAGAGTGCGAGCTAATGATTAAGTAGTCTCTATTAGATGGAACGCCGGATGCTGGGAAACTAGCACTTGGGCGGGCGGAAGGTCTCCCAGCCCCGTTACAAGTATTGACAGATTCTAAACATTTTCATCCTCTGTGGTGCAGCGCTGTTTTTGCGCTGCATGGATGGCTAAAGGGGAGTAGTCTGTAAAACGTTATTGAGCATGGCATGCTTCAATATAAGAATTTTGATGGGATAGGATAAAAGGGAGGAAGGTTCGCACAGTAATGAAGATAAGCACTTTAAGCCGTATGATTGTTATAGGTGTGGCAGTGCTTCTCTTGCTGACCGGTTGCTGGGATCGCCGTGAGATTAATGACGTTGCGTTTGTGTTAGCAGGTGGCGCTGATAAAGAGGGAGATAATATTCTAATCAGTGTACTTATCCCGCTTCCTCGGCGAGCCGGCTGCTTCACCGGTGGACTCTGTTTTCATTCCTTGCAAGTTCCATAACGATTAGTCGCGTAGTTTATGACTTATTATTTTTACATGGAATATAATTTCCCAAAGCCTCAAAATTATAACGGTCCCTTTGCAAACCTGTATGAGTACAGCAGCTTATGTTCATGCGACAACATTCTTCTTCAACAAATAGGAATAACCTTACAATTAATGGGTTTGATTCATTGCCTACTCTGCTTAACGGAAAAAAGCTGCCGATATTTTAAACCGGCAGCTTTTTTCCGTTGCTATTCATGAGGTTTAAGCTTTGGCAGCATTTGCGGATCCCCAAAGAGATCCAGGGTTTACTCGGTTTGGGTAAAGCTTGAGCATGGCATGGAATAAATCTAATGCGGTGTCTGTTTCTTTATCCAAACGATTAAAGTCTAACAGATATTGTTTAGTTTCAACCAAAATTTTTGGATCATTATCATTTTCAGGGATTTTGTGCCCCGCAATAACAAATTTAGAGTTTAGCTTTATCAATCGATCAATGGTTTGGATCCATTCCTGTCGAGTACTCAACGTTGTTTCAGCTAAATATTGATGGATGTCGTTATAAACAACATCTCCTGCCACTAGTAATTCAAGATCTGGAATCCATAACGATGTTGTATTTGCGGTATCCGTAAACCCGGCTTCAATGATTTCCAGCCTATGGCCTTCAAGTTCAAACGAGATTGCATCGATAACATCAGGAAAAACTTGGGGCTCAGGAATTTGATTAGGGAATAGTTTATCCCAAAAGCTTTCAATAAGACCTCCTTGTTTATAACTTTCTTTAACCGTTCCTTCCGTTGCTATTGCTTTAACATGGGGAAAAGCTTCTTTTATTTGTTTGATTCCAAAGAAATGATCTCCATGGCCATGCGTAACATAAATGTATGTTAAGTTACGGTTAAAAGACTTTATCCAATCAATCAATTTCTGATTTTGTTCAACAGTAATGAAAGTATCGACTAATACAGCATCTTTTTCTCCATAAATAAGAGTTGAGGTATTGGAAACCCATTGAAGTTCTTCTTTTCCTTCTGGCAGGTTTCTTGTAAGGCTGTCACGTTTTACGCATAGTTCTGCGAATTGTAAGCTTCTCATATTAACCATCCTTTAATTTAATGTTTGCAAATACTTAAACGCTGCCCCTATAAACTGCAATATGGGGAAGAGAGAGTTAAACGACCGTTCCCCGGTAGAATACCGTGAAACGGTCGCAGCTTAAAGAAGACGTGTATTTTTTATAGAGATATAGTTGACTGGGTTATGATCACTTCGGTTGACCTTTTGTCACTCACACACGGCTTAAGTTACGCAATAGTCTTATAACTTTGTTTGTGCAACAAATTCATTAACGGCTTGCGTAAATTGCTCAGTATGCTCAACATGCTCCATATGACCACCCTCCTCGAATATGACGAGACGAGATCCAGGAATCTTTTCTGCCAATTCTTTGGACCACCTTGGCCCGCAGTTGACGTCATATTCGCCGACTAGAATGAGGGTTGGCGTGGTGATCGTATGCAGGATATCCCGCACATCCCACTCATATGGCAGGCGGTTAGGGTCTCCGAAGAAATCGAGAACAACCTTCCATTCACCTACTTTTTCCTTAACCTTCCAGTAATTGCCGAAGTATGCAGGCAATAAGCGGTGGAGAACAGCCAACGCCGACTCTTTGTCTCTTACGTTTTTCGAATCCATCATTGCTTGCTTTGCATCTTGCGCTTCCGCGTTATCCGGCCAACGCTGAGCAAAGCTCTCGATTTGTTTGAATTGCTCCATATATAGATCCATGCCCATTGTAGGAGCACTGGATTGGAGAATCAAGCCGCTAAGTTCGCCCGGGTAATCCAGAGCGTATTGAATGCCTACGCCGCCGCCATGAGCATGACCCAGGAAATAATACTTTTGAGCTCCGATATGCTCGGCTACTTTATGTGCGAAAAACGCATACCGAGGCATACTATAGTTTCCGTCCGGAAGCATATCTGATTTACCTGTACCTACCGGTTCTAAATACACCATTGTCATTGTTTTCTCCAGCTCTGGCATCTGAAGATACTTCCAGTGAAACCCGGGTCCGCCCGAGTGAACTAAACAAACCGGGCCGTTGCCAGCTACGTGATAAACTTGCCGCACACCATCGATGAATACTTCATGTTCTCCAACTGCCAGCGGATGAGATTGATTCATTGTTAAATTCCTGCTTTCTTGGTTAATTTGAATGGCAAGTCACTTGCCATTAAAGCCGAACGACCTCAAAAATTCCTCTAATGCTTTACGCCATGGGCGAAAGTCTTCAAATCCATTAGCAAGAATTGCGGTATGCGCCATTGCCGAATAGCGCGGACGAGGCGCAGGTCGTGGAAAGTCTTTTGTGGAACATGGCTTAATTTCCACTTTGAATCCACTCTCCTCCATAATCGCAACAGCAAGATCATACCAGGAACAGATCCCCGTGTTTGATGCGTGATAGATGCCATATTTCTCCGAATGGATAAGTTGTAATAAAAAATAGGCAAGATCCGCAGCATAGGTGGGGGATCCGAATTGATCATTGACTACCTCTAAGCTCTCTCGTTCCTGAGCCAACTTCAGCATGGTTTTAACGAAATTATCCCCGTTTTGCCCAAATAACCAAGAGGTCCTTACGATAAAATAACGAGAGGATAACATTTGGACAGCTTGCTCTCCGGCTCGCTTCGACTTTCCATAAACGCTTTGTGGATTGGTAGGCGCATATTCCTCATATGGTTTAGTTGCCTCACCGTCGAAGACATAATCCGTGCTGATATAACATAGCTTTGCCCCTACACTTGCAGAAGCTTTTGCTACATTCCAAGTGCCAATTTCATTCATTCTGAAAGCTAGCTCTTCTTCGGATTCGGCCAAATCTACACCCGTGAAAGCAGCGCAATGGATAGCGACATCTGGTTTATAAGCTTCAAATACCACTACACACTGTGTCTCATTCGAAACATCAAGCTGCTCTCTGCCAAGTCCTAAAACTTCATGACTAACCGAAAAAAGTTTGACAACATCATGACCTAACTGACCATTCGCACCTGTCACCAATATCTTCATGGCACGCCCCTAACCTTGATGGCTTGGCTCTGAAGAGCGGCCAGCGAGAATGGTCATCCACCAGTCTTGATGATCCAAGTACCATTGAATGGTCTCTAAAATACCTGTCTCAAAAGGATGCTTCGGATGCCATCCCAATTCATTGATAATCTTGGTCGCATCAATCCCATAACGGCGATCATGTCCTAAACGATCAGGAACATGCTGTACTAATGATTCCGGCTTTCCAAGCTCCTTTAGAATCGTCTGTACAATCTGAATATTCGTCTGCTCGTTACTCCCGCCAATGTTATAAATTTCCCCGTTCTTGCCTTGATGCAGCACAAGATCAATGGCCTGGCAATGATCCTCTACATACAACCAGTCACGGATATACAAGCCGTCTCCATAAATAGGAAGAGGACGATTGTTCCATGCATTTACAAGCATGAGCGGGATTAATTTCTCGGGAAATTGATAAGGTCCATAGTTATTCGAACATCGTGTAATGTTAACGGGCAAACCAAATGTCTCATGATACGCACGTACAAGCAGATCGGATCCTGCTTTACTTGCCGCGTAAGGACTGTTAGGATGTAGTGGTGACTGCTCGGTAAACAGCCCTGTTTCGCCAAGCGATCCATACACCTCATCCGTAGAGACATGAACAAACTTCTTAACTCCAACTTTTACAGCGGCATCAAGTAAGACTTGTGTCCCGAATACATTGGTCTTTGTAAAAATGGCGGGGTCCACGATACTTCGGTCCACATGAGATTCCGCCGCAAAATGAACAACGATATCAATACCCTTACCAAACAAACGGTTCATTTGTTCTCTGTCTGTTATATCGCCTTTTATAAAGGAATACTTAGCGCTTCTGGGAATGGTAGACAAATTTGTTAGATTCCCGGCGTATGTTAATGTATCCAAATTAATGAGTTCATAATCCGGATAGCGATCCAGCATATAATGAATGAAGTTGCTGCCAATAAATCCAGCTCCTCCAGTGACTAGTATCTTCATGACCTTATTGCTCCTAGAAATTTAGTTCCGCATGAACAAGCAGCGGATGCTCCCGATCTTTATCCGATAATATAGGATTTGCTGTAGGCCAATCGATACCTAATGCTGGGTCACTCCAAAGTATCCCCCGATCCAGTTCCGGAGAATAAAAGGCATCGGCCTTATATAGAACTTGCGTATTGGGAACAAGGGTGCAAAAGCCATGCGCAAAGCCTCGTGGGATTAAAAGCTGCCGTTTATTAGTCTCACTCAGGATAACCCCTGCCCAATGGCCGAAAGTAGCAGAATGTGTGCGTATATCAACCGCAACATCATAAATTGCTCCTGTGGCTGCACGAACTAGTTTGGTTTGAGCATGGGGATTCAATTGATAATGCAAACCTCTTATAACCCCGCTCTGAACGGACAAAGAATGATTATCCTGGACAAAAGCAGTATCGATGCCGTGCTCAGCAAATTTCCTCTGACTGTAACTCTCCATGAAGAAGCCTCGGGAATCACCATGTACTTCCGGCTCTATTACATATAATCCTTCTAACCTTGTAGGAATGAAATTCATTAGCACCTAACCTTTTAATTCCAATAATTATCCTCAAGATGTAAATCCTTGGCTAGTTCATTAGCGCGTACTAACGATTCATGCGTTCCCGCATCCGTCCACCAACCATTCAGGATATCAAATGTTAGTTCGTTTCTTTCGATATACGCATTATTTACATCCGTAATTTCCAATTCGCCGCGATCAGATGGCTTCAAGGTTTTTACGATATCAAACACGGTGTTGTCGAACAGATAAATCCCCGTGACGGCATAATTGCTTTTCGGATATTGAAGCTTCTCCTCAATGGATACGATTTTATCTTCTTGAACTTTATAAGTGAATGTGACGTTCATCTCTCGGCCACTCCCGAGCAGATTAACAACATCCCCTAGATCCTCTTTTCCAGTAACGATAAGAATTTCAGTGATGCCAGCTTGTTTTAATTTAAAGACCGGATAGAATATCATGGGATATTTACCGACGGGCAATAAGTGTTTATTCGTCACTTTGGTTAGTGGAAACAATCTGGATCCCGTTCCGCCTGCGAGAATAATTCCCTTCATTAATATCCCCCTTACCTCTCGTTCATCAATAGGAAGATGATAAGGATTTCCGTTATTTGGCTTCTAACTCGGCGATCGCATTCGCGATGGACGTGTACGGATCTAGGGAAGCATACTCCGCTTTCAATCTTTGAGCGTTCGCTATGAATTCCGTTTTATTAAGTACGTTAAGAACCGCCTCCCGAATTGCCGCTGGAGTCGGTGTTTGAGTTTTGAGATTGATGGCTGCACCGGTATGGGCCGTACGTGCGTTACCCTCAATCTTATCTTCGGAAATGCCAGCCAATACCATCGGCACTCCGAAGCTTAACGCCTGCTGCGTCCCGCCAAATCCACCGTTTGTGACAAGAACATTGGTATGCGGAAGGAGGTCGACGAAAGGAATGAATTCCGCAACGCGCGCATTGGCCGGTATGTTTTTGACTTCTTCCTTGCTGCCTGTCGCAGCAATAACTAGAATCGGCAGATCAGCCAGCGCTTCTAACGTTGGCTCAATGAGATGACTGAAGTCACCGTTTGCTACTGTTCCCTGTGTTACAACGACAACTTGTTCGGCTTCTAACACTTCAGGCCACCATACCGGCAATTTAGCCTCCACAGAAGGCGGAGTAGGAAGCGCTCCGATGAAGCGGACACTGTCTGGCAGATCTGATCGCTTATAACTCAGCTCCTCCACAGACAGCTGAAGGTAGCGGTCCGCATATACGCAGCTATCAAGAAGGTATGGAATTTCCCCGACTGCTCCCAGATCCGTCAACACCTTCTCATAGAGCTTCTGTGCATCCCCGAATATTGTATTTCTCATTAAGCTATTAAGCTCGAGGTTTCGTGCACGCCCCTCTTCTGAGCTGTCCGGTTCGAGTCCCATGCCAAATGGAGCGGCGTCTATGCTAGAAATCGCAAGTGGTATAACGCCTACGACAATATATCCCTTCGCACGCACACCAGGGGCACCGTGCAACGCTGGAGAGATTGCGAAGCCGAATGATTCAGCCATCACAATCGCTTGGTCATCACCATACTTCTCCAGTTCTTGTTGCAACGCCGAATGTTGGTTCGGAATAGCGCTAACGAAATAGCGCTGCAGGTCATAGTTAACCTGGGCTGGCCCTTCGAAGGCGAGTCGCTCGGGGTCCAATAATTCCTCAGGTTTCCAATCGGCTGCACCCGTAAATGAAACAAATGCGGCGCCTGTCCTTTCGACGGCTTCCTTGAAGATAGACCCTGTTATAATAGTCACCTCATGACCGCGCCGAATAAGGTCTTTTGCTATGGACAGCATAGGAGCGACATGTCCATATACAGGCGTAATGGGAATGATAATTTTTGACATAATTAAACCTCTTTCTTTTGCACTTAAACAAACGTTTAAGCGTTAATTGGAAGCCGTATTGGATATGCACTTAGAACTAAGAATCGAGTCTTTTTGAACTTTAACTTAAAGGTATGCGGAATGCGGTGAGGAGCTTAGACATTTTCTTCGTTGATATTCACCTGCGCAGTATTGAGATCGATCGTTCTCATAATACAAATTCCTTCTGCCTTTTGTCAACTTTCTAAAGAAAACTTAAAATTTTATTATTTTCCCTTTCAATTTGAAACGAATTTCTGTTATTGGAACTACTTTTACAACATAAAATAATCCATTATTGTTACTATTAAACAAAAATAAGAATGAACTTGGTTATACCAAGCCCATTCTTCAACAAGTTACATTTCCTCTTGGATAAATCGTTAACCGACAACGGCCTTAACATGGTTTAACAAGTAGGGGAGACGAAAAGAATAGCTTACGGGATCCGAGTCCCACGGGCAGTTACGTTCGATCCCCGGCTACTGCAATCTTACGACACTACAAAAAAGAGGTCGACCAGAAAGATCTGGCGACCTCCTAATACGAACGAGCTGTTTAGCGGATTAAGCCATTTGATAAGTACCATATAAAAAAAGGAAATGTCCCGTTGGAACATTTCCTTTTCATTATCCAAATATCTTTTCCAAGGCTTCTTTCTGTATTGGCTTAACATCAATAATTGAGCGAATTTGTTTTGCTTTTGAGATAGCATCCTCTACGTTTTCGGCAATGCCTAATTCCAGTAGTGTACCAGCTGCCACTGTACCCGTACGTCCTTTTCCCGCACCGCAGTGGAAAGCAACTTTCTTGCCATTTCGATAAGCATTTACTACCTCGTCTATTGCTTGCTTGAACGCAACATGCTGGTTTTCTGGTGAATTATCACCAAGCGAGATGGGTACATACTTTGCCTTAGATTCTGTATAAGCAACACCATCTGCCTCACCGCGCAAGTCAACGATCACATCGATATTTTCGTTTTTCTCCATTGCTTCTACGTCTGCGGCTCCGCCCATAAAGATTTTACCTTCATGAAGAGAGTGATAGTTCTTTTCCATGGTGTTAACACTCCGATGCTTTTTTATTTTTTTCTAAAGCTTGTAAATGATACTGAAACAGGTGAAGAGGGAGGAGCGCAGCAAAGCGAAAGATCACGCGTTTCACCAGCTGATTCAAATTCAGAATCTTCTTTTGTGTAGAAGATCTCCCATGCGTTTCCATCCGGATCATATACCCATACTTTATCTTGCACAGCATAACAGCAGGTTGTATTCATTTCGTCAATTAACAGCAAGCTCGACTCACGGAGTCTTTCTCCCATTGCCAACACTTCTTCCGTATCATTAACCTGAAAGCCAAGGTGGTTTAATACGCCATTCTTCTCAAAAGGACGTACGTTTAAAGAGAAATGTAAGGCCGGATTATCCAATTCAAACTTAGCGTAGTTGTCTTTGATCTTCGATGGCTCAGCTCCAAAGAAACTCCGATAGAAGGCAATCGATTTTCCAAGATCAGAACAATTGACTGCTACATGCATTCTATTAATCGAAGCAGACATTTACTCACCATCTCTTACGAACTGTTCAATTCGAGACTTTATGGAGTCTCTGACCGTACGGAATTGCTCCATGATTTCTTCTTCTGTGCCTGTCGCTTTGGCTGGATCATCAAAACCCCAGTGCCATTTGATAACATTAGGATTCATAATGACAGGGCAGTGCTCATCAGCATGTCCGCACAGAGTAATCACATAAGTAGCGCGATTCAAGATCTCGGGATCAATAACATCAGAGCTGTTACCGCTAATATCTACCCCTGCTTCTTTCATGACTTGAACGGCTCTAGGATTCAAACCATGTGCCTCTAGACCAGCGCTTTTTACTTCGTA
Source organism: Paenibacillus glycanilyticus (assembly GCF_023715145.1). GTDB lineage: Bacteria > Bacillota > Bacilli > Paenibacillales > Paenibacillaceae > Pristimantibacillus > Pristimantibacillus glycanilyticus_A. The sequence continues at coordinate 11,709 of NZ_JAMBNP010000009.1, forward strand.
CTTATCTCCACCGATTGCGTTCAAAAAGCCATCAGCGATCTGGCTGCGGCATGAATTCCCTGTGCAAAGAAAATAAACAAGTGGTTTGTTAGACATTAAAAAAACTCCTTTGAATTGTCATTTTATTGATCGTCAGCCTACAACTTTTAGCCATAAATAAAGTCCGCATAAGGTAATAAACAAGACGGGAACCGTTAGAATAATGCCCGTTTTAAAGTACGCTCCCCAGGAAATCTTGACGCCCTTAGTGGATAACACATGCAGCCAAAGCAAAGTAGCGAGTGAACCGATAGGGGTGATTTTGGGGCCTAAGTCAGATCCAATTACATTGGCATATACGAAAGCTTCCTGAATGATTCCCGTAGAATTCGTATTATCAATAGCAAGCGCATTGATCATGACGGTCGGCATGTTATTCATAATCGAAGAGAGAATAGCAGCAATGAATCCGGAACCTACTGTGGCAATGAATAAGCCGTGATTACCGACCCATTTAAATACTTCGCCAAGTTCATCCGTCAGTCCAACATTCCTAAGTCCATAAACAACGACGTACATGCCAATGGAGAAGGTGACAACTGCCCATGGCGCGCCTTTTACAAGCTTCCAGGTATGAATCTCCCGGCTCTGACGGGCAAGCAACAAGAAGATAATAGCTGCCACACCAGCGATGATTGACACCGGTACGTTGATGAACTCACTTGTTAAATAGGCGATTAGTAGAACGGCAAGGATAATCCAGGAGATCTTAAATAACCGCATATCTTTAATCGCATCGACCGGCTTCTTCAGTTGTGCCAGGTCGTATTGTTTAGGTATGCTTTTCCGGTAGAAGAGAAAGAGCACAAGTAAGCTTGCGGCAACAGAGAAGAGAGTTGGAACAATCATGCGGCTAGCGTATTCGGCGAATCCTACACCGAAAAAGTCTGATGACACGATATTCACCAAGTTACTTACGACAAGCGGGAGGGAAGCCGTGTCGGATATAAATCCACTCGCCATAATAAAAGGAAGAATCATACGTTCATCAAACTTCAACGCCCGGACCATAGCCAGAACAATAGGCGTTAAGATAAGAGCCGCACCGTCGTTTGCGAAAAAAGCAGCAACTGCCGCACCCAGTAAAATGACGTACACGAACATTAAATGACCGTTTCCTTTGGCGGCTCTAGCCATATGAAGAGCTGCCCATTCAAAGAAACCAATCTCATCAAGAATGAGTGATATTAGAATAACCGCAACGAACGCAAGAGTAGCGTTCCAAACGATTTGGGTTACGTCCCACACATCGTGAAAATTAACGACACCAAAGATGAGTGCGATTACAGCACCGCCACAAGCGGACCAACCGATGTTAAGCCCCTTCGGCTGCCAAATGACGAATACTAACGTAACTAAAAAAATGATTGATGCAAGTGCCAGCATAATGCCTCCTGGGTTACGTACAGCCTTTAACTGCATTGATTTTCTCTTGCATGGATGGAAGCTGATCAATTAGCTGTTTCAAATAATCTTTGTCATGTAAGTTCAATGAATAGTAGATCCACTGACTACGGCGCTCCTCGTTAATGAGACCACCCATTCTTAGTTTTTTTAGGTGTTGGCTAACGTTCGGTTGGGTGGTTTCTAAAATTTCAACGATATCACAGACACACATCTCTTGGTGCCGCAGAAGCGCCATTATTGTCAGTCTGGTTTTATCGGAGAGAAGCTTAAGTTCATCGGACATTTCCTCAATGGATTGCAAATTCGTGCCTCCTTTCTGTAACTAGCTTGCTAACTACAGGGTAATTATATACGCGATCAATTATATAAGTAAATGATTATATCATTAATCACTTATTTAACACTGGGTTAACAAAGATTAACGTACAGATAACAAATGAGAGGTATAATAAAAAGCTTCTGCCGTTTAGCAGAAGCTTCTCGAATTTATTAACATCCTGTATCCGTTTCACATGATGAAGACGCATTATTCGAACTGCAGCAGCCACTACTAATCCTTGTTACAGCGATTGGCCGAATAGGTATCCTCATTGGGGTAGAAGCGCAGCAGCTGTTGCTGTTATCACTTATTTCTGTTGATCTGGACACTGAGCAAACACCAGTTTCCGGTAGATGAAGCTGCACTTCACGAGCTGCTTTAAAATCACCTGCTAATGCAGCAACAACACTACGTACTTGTTCGTAGCCCGTAGCCAGCAGGAACGTTGGAGCTCGACCGTAACTTTTTGATCCCACGATATAAAAGTCCTTTTCCGGCTGACGAAGTTCCGCTTCACCATGAGGGCGTACGGTGCCGCAGCTGTGAATATTGGGATCAATCAAGTCAGCAAGCTGTGGGACGGACTCCACAGCGGTATCAGCTGCGTACCGCAATTCAGTATGGAAGGAGAAATCAGGTCTTGCTCCCGTTGCTACAATAACCTCATCGATCTTAGCAATAGAGTAAGCCTTATCTAATTTAGAACCATGTAGAGATAAGGTATCTGTTTCTTGTTTAATTTGATCAATAAGAAATGGGGTGTGAACTTGCACATTGCCTTGCTGCACATATTGGTTAGCCCGAGTGCCTAGTGCTCCTCGTGCCGGTAAACCATCATTTTCTCCGCCTCCGAATGCATCCGTAACCCTTTGCTTTCTTAATACCCAGTGGATTGTGGTTTCCGGGATATTCATTTTTAACTCATTCAATAAGGTGAGTGATTGAATGGCCGAATGACCACTGCCAACAACAACGATGTTTTTCCCCGCATAACGTTCTTTATCAGCACCCAAAATATCCGGAATACCATACTGAATGTGATCTTTATTATTCTTCTCGCCTTCAGCAGGATGACCACTTGTGCTCATCGGGTTTGGTGTGAGCCATGTTCCTGTTGCGTCAATAACTGCTGAAGCCTCTTTACGCAATAACATACCATTGTGCTCATATTCAATTATAAAGGAAGCTAGTTCCCGGCCAGCTGTCTTCATTTTATCGAATCCTTTTCGATAGACGGCTTTAACCGTCGATTGAAGATGAATAAAGGGCTGTAATTGATTTAGGTGTGATAATGGTAAAAGGTACCTATTCACTAATTCTAACCCTGTAGGCATGTGATCTTTAGCTGGAGCTTGCCACCCGGTTTGCGTCAGGAGCTCCTTAGCGGCTGTATCTATGTTGAATTCCCAGGGGGAGAACATCCTTACGTGCTTCCAACTAAGTACAGAGGATGCGATATGAGTGCCTCTTTCAAATAAAATAAAGGGCATATTTCTCTTTACAAGCTGTGCTGCAGCAGCTAATGCTACTGGTCCGCCACCGATAATAGCTGTTGGTAATTGTGTCTTCATTTTACTTCCCCCTCAGATTTTATTTGCAAATTGCAAGTATATGATAAAAGGTATACCTCCATTATTTTGGAGGCACACAACATGCTGCTGATTTTGTCATAGCATCATTAAACAATTGAATAGAGCGAAGTACCGTTTCTCGTTCAAATTCACTCATGGTCGAAAGGACACTATTCAGTTGAGTGTTTACGGTAAGGTTAATCGCATTCTCAACCGTTAATCCTTCCGGTGTTAGAGATAATATATTGATTCGTTGATCAGAAGGGTGAGGCGTTTTCTTTACGAATCCCTTATCTGTTAGTGTTTTAACCTGTCTGCTAAACGTGGTGATGTCTATCCCGAGTGCTCCTGCAATATCCTGCATAGAGGGATTATGCTGACGATTTATCTCATATAGGATATGACTTTGTACAAGTGATACCTCTTGGCCGCAACAAGAATCACAGCATTGTTCGCTTAACAAACCAAAATTTCTGGACAAGATCTGAAACATATTCCTCACATTTTCCATTTGCATGACCTCCTGAGACAGTTATAACATTTATATTTGCAAACTGCAAGTATTTATGTATAATCGTTCTTAAAAATACCAAAAGCAGGAGGAGTCTTGGAATGTTGGATGTCATTATTATTGGGGCTGGACCGTATGGAATATCGATAGCCGCACATGCTGTCGCGAAGAAACTAAGCTACAAACTGTTTGGATATCCCATGGATTTTTGGACAAATCAGATGCCACAAAACATGTACATTCGAACACCGCATGATCTGGTCAGCTTTTCCTATCCTGAGGGGAACTACACCATTCAACAATTTGCAGAAGAAACACGAACCATACTCGAATCTCCCTTGCCACGAACAGTGTTTGTACGCTATGCCTTTTGGTTTGCTGAAAGAGCTGGAATCCAGTTCACTACAGAGCTTGTTCGTAACTTAAGCCACAATGGCCAGTATTATACGATTACGGCAGAGTCAGGTGATAAGGTGGAGGCTAAAAATGTGGTTATAGCTACAGGGGTTAAAGATTTTCAATATATACCGTCCCTATACTCTGATCTGCCTCGGTCACATGTATCCCATACTTTAGGTATTACCAGTTTTGATAAGTTTCGCGGAAAAGATGTTATCGTTGTTGGGAGCGGACAGAGTGCTTGGGAGGCAGCAGCTTTGTTACACCAGGCTCGGTCAAAGGTTAAGCTGCTGTATCGAAAGAAGAAGCACGTATACGGCGGAAGTAGAGTAGCCGAATTGATCTTAATAAAGACAGGAGATATTTTTTACAAGCTCCCTCGCCCCTTAAAAAAGCTGTTACGGACTGCGGGTTCAGTAACCGTACCTATCGCACACTTTTTAAAACCATTAGTTGAAGAGAAAGTGCCTAGGTTTGCAAATAGAACGATAAATCAGGTTAGCGTAGTGAATAACAAAGTACAACTGAAATTAACTAATGGTGAAGAAATATATGCTGATTACGTTATCGTTGCATCCGGGTTCAAAATCCATTTAGATAAGTTGACTTTTGTTGAAGATCTTCTAAAAAACCAAATTGTTAGAGAAGAAGAGAGTGCAGCATTTCCAAAGCTAAATCAGAACTTTGAAAGCAATCTTAAGGGGCTGTTCTTCGCAGGGCCGTTATCAGCGCATAGTCATGGTCCTACATTTCGATTTATACTTGGATTAGACAAAGCTTCAAAAACAATTATCCGCTCGATAACAACACAGGAGGAGAGCTAATGCCAGACATACTCGTGAGACATGCAACTTCAATGGATTTAAAAGATGCATTATCCATATATAATCAAGGAATTGAAGATCGTATAGCTACGCTTGAAGTTGAACCAAAAGATATGGACTATATGGAAAGTTGGTACAGCGGGCACAGTGAGCGATACTCAGTTCTTGTTGCAGTTAAAGGTGATGTCATCGTAGGCTGGGCGTCCTTAAACAAGTATTCTTCACGATCCGCGTATGACGGAGTGGCTGATTTGTCGATCTACATTGAAAGAGATCACCGAGGCCAGGGGATTGGAAGTATTTTGCTTGCTGCACTTGAAGTCGCTGCCGTGCAGAATGGTTTTTATAAGATTGTTCTTTATACTTTTCCATTCAATGGATTAGGCCAGGGATTATATCGTAAACATGGATACCGTGAAGTTGGCCTCTTTACTAAACAGGGGATTATAGACAGCAAATTTGTCGATGTTATGGCTATGGAAAAGTTATTAGGAATATAAACAAACTGAATCGAAGTAACTAAAGCCGTGATCATTTGATTACGGCTTTTTAATACAGTATCAGCAGCAACCCGTACCTGTCTGTCTGAATTTCAGCTTTCAATTTATAATTTATATTTCCATAAGCAAGCACATGGACCAATTAATCGTTTCTCTGTGCATCCTTAACTTTATTTAACTTGATAGAACTTAATGTTGAGTTCTCCGGAATCAAATGAAGTTTAGACTTTGATACACCGATTTGCTGGGAAGCATAAATACCTGTATGCCCTGAGAACATGTAGCTGATGATACATGCCATAAACATATATAGCGCGCCTTCAGCTCCAAAGAGCTCAACCCCCATAATAAAGCAAGCAATTGGGGTATTTGTTGCGCCGCTGAAAACGGCAATAAAACCTAAGCCAGCTAAAAAAGGTGCTGAAATATGCAATACGCCGGCAAGAGAATTTCCTAGCGTACCTCCAATTACAAAGAGGGGGGTCACTTCTCCACCTTGATAGCCGGCCCCAAGAGTCACAGCTGTTAATATGGTTTTCCAGAGGAAAGCTAATGGAGAAACCGGGTGTTCAAATGACTCCTGCAGGAGTGGAACGCTCAATCCAAGATAGTCTCTCGTGCCCAATATATAGACGAGTAAGATAACGATAACCCCGCCAATGAAAGTCTTAATTACAGGGTTTTTAAAAACGTTGGCAAACATTTTTCTCAACCAGTGGGTTAGTTCGCTAAACATAATGCTTGCTAATCCAAATAGAACGGAAGCGATGACCACCTTTAATACAATCATTACTGTAAGGCTTGGTATCTCGCCGATCTGGTAATGGATCGTAATATAATCTAGCTCCTACTACCTGAAACAGCGAACATCGCGTTCAAAGAAATCCCGCCTTTTAGAAAATAGTATTATACTATTATCGATGCATCTCGTTAAGCTATCAGTCAAGGCAATTTGTCAATGGATACTTTAACCTTTAACCACAAGCATATTGAGTCAACATTTTTTATTAAAAGGTTGAGAAAATACTGCTATACTTGAATTTAAACAAGACAAATAGCTAGGCTGCTGTTTATCTGCTTCTTCCTCAAGGCTCTTTAAGAAGAAGAGTGGAAAGCCTCCAGTCCCATATAGACCGACGCATTGTGTGCTGCTCAAAATCTTCTTTGTAGAACCATTCATACGAGGTCTCTGCATTCAGCTGAAACTGCAATCTCAAGCTGTTTTGGATCAGGTTTTTCCTGAATTCAAAACACCCACCGTCATTTTAGAAGAAGAGTGAGAGTGGTAAATATGAACAATATTTTATTTAACTATATGTCGAGATTGACCTCCCTAAGTGAAGAAGAACAGCAAATGATCGTAAACGAGATACCTATAGAAGAATATAAGAAGGGAACCGTCCTCCTTAGACAAGGAGAGGTTCCCACGAAATGTTATTTCGTTCTGAATGGATGCATCAGGCAGTACTCGATCGATGAAGAGGGAAATGAGGTTACCTCGAACTTTTATACCGAAGAGCAAGCCATCGCGTTTTTTATTCACCATAAGCTAGACAAGTCATCTGACTACGCCATCGCGTGCGTTGAAGATTCTGTGTTGGTCGTTGGCGACCTGGATGCGGAAAAGGACATGTATACCAAATACACGCAGTTGGAGTCGATGACTCGCAAGATGATTGAAGAAAACTTTGGTCATGTACAGGCGGAATTCGCTGCTTTTATCGCTTCTTCGCCTGAAGAACGCTTTAAGGCCCTGCTAATGAACCGACCTTCTTTAATCGACCGGGTTCCTCAACATCAATTGGCGAGTTTTCTCGGCATTACCCCGGAGTCCTTAAGTAGAATAAAGAAGAGAATGAATCGAGAACTTAAATAGCTGTACATCAGGTGCATATATCTATTTCCCTCCCCTGAATAGCAACCATATTCCAAAGCCTAGTTCTCCCGCTGTCATAGGTACTGTAAAAACCAATTCAAGTATCTTCCTCATTTCCACGTCATCCGCAAAAAATAGCTTACTCAAGTGAATGAGAATGTAGCCTATCGAAGCTAACAGCAGTAGGATGCCAATCCATCGCGGTACAATGTCTGACCGGAGAGCCAATATGCCCAAAATCAGCAGATGTGCGCCAAAGACGATCAAACCAACTGACCAAATGGAATCAAAGGCTCGTAAATGTAACATCACTTGTGCACCAAGTTGATTTGAGGTAAGACTTAATAAATATTCGTCCCCGTTTGTAAGCAGCAGCACGAATATTAAATTTATGATCGCTATTCCCAATAGGGAGGAATAAACAAGACGGAACCATGCACCGAGCAACGCTAGATTTTTATTTGTTGGCTTTAGGAATACATAGCAAGACCAAGCCACAATAATATCGCATAGTAGAATGATAATCCAGCCCAAGATTTCAGCTTTGAAAAGATGGTTATACGTAATAATGTGCTGGAGTACGGCGTTTGTATCTCCCTGGCTCAGGATTTTAGCATGCACAAAGCCATATGAAAAAAGTGCGGCAAGCGTCATGATCATGAGTGCTATACCGGTGGTTAGAGCCGACTTTCGCTGATCGGATTGCTCTCTTCCATGGACAATCATCAAAGACCCTCCTAGTTATACGTGGTGACTCCATTGTAACTGGGAGGGTTTTTAGGTTCATTGACTTAAGTCAATGAACTCGTCTGGAAACAAGTAGAACTTGCTGTGGAGGTCGGTCTTTCTAACGGAACGGTCCGAGCCCAATATTAGCGTCATGCTTGGACGATCCATGCGTCATATTGTCCGCAGCATGGATACGATCATCACGGTTACCACCACGCCTATCGCCATGATGCTGCTATTCGTCTATGTATTCGGAGGTGCCATTCAGTCCGGCACGGATAATTACGTGAATTACCTGCTGCCCGGCATCCTTCTTATGGCGATTGCCAGCGGCATATCCTATACGGCCTTCCGGTTGTTCACCGATGTACAAAGGGGTATTTCGAGCGGTTTCACACGATGCCGATATCATGCTCCGCTTTGCTGTGGGGGCATGTGCTGACTTCGCTTGTATCGATAAAAGAAGGGGATAATTTATGCGAATGCCACTAAAAGCTCCGAGCAGAAACTCATGCCAGACGGCAGGGGTTTCTTTTTGTTTGGAAAAAACAAACCCCTTAGACCGGCATCGGATCCGACGCTTTCTAAGGGGTGATCGAAATACTATTCTTCTTTAGGGATAAATTCAAAGATTTTGCCCGACTCAAAAGCATCAATTAAACGATGAAGCCAGCGATAATAGTTGAGCGCATCCACGATTTTTTGTTCATCAATAGAAGTGATTTCCCGCAAGGTGTCGTTATCTGGATCGGATGCCTGCAGCACCCGAATTTCCTTTAATGATCTCTCGAGAGAGGTCATGTTACTCTCTACAGCTTTCCGCCATTTAATAGAAAAGAAATCAATAAAGTTCTGGTGCCAGTCCGGAACCACCTCGTAAAAGTCTTTCCGCGAGCCTTTTCCCCAAACCTTATCGATCATTTTCAAATCCAATAGCGTCCGCATGCCCGTACTCATGGATGTTTTGCTCATCCCCATCTGTTGGCTCATTTGATCCAAGGTGATGGGTTCATTCTGAAAATACATTTGCCCGTATAGATGACCGATTGATAATGTTATGCCGTATAGATCCATATTTTTTCCGATCGAGTCAATCACGCGCTTGCGCGACGCATCCAGAGATCGTGACTGCTCGGGCGTTAAACCGCCTAAATTTTCATCCATAGTTGCCTCCTGGGTCACCTTGTAACACTTCATAGATATTGTAAGCCGATCTGAAATTAAATGTAAAGCATTCATTTCCATATGCATTTAGGAGGAAATGGGAGGGATCTAGAGTATTCATATCGTACAGTTTGAACTGTATGTAAATTACGTACGGATATTAGTGTTGACTAAAAAAGGGATTTTAACCTAAACTGTCGTCAGTGCATCAAACGGCTCAAGCTTAGGAAGCAAAAATTGCTTCGCAATTTTTAAGCAAATGCTTACGAAGCAAAAATTGCTTCGCAATTTTTTAAGCAAATGCTTACGAAGCAAAAATTGCTTCGCAATTTTTTAAGCAAATGCTTACGAAGCAAAAATTGCTTCGCAATTTTTTTAGGAGGGAAGAAATGTCCATCATCGAAGCCAAACAACTGACCAAAATATTCGGAAACCATCCGGAACAAGCGATGCAGTTCCTCAAGCAAGGGTGGACGAAGGAGAGAATTCTAAAAGAAACAAGAATGACAGTAGGGGTAAACCAGGCTAGCTTTACAATTGAAGCCGGTCAAATCTTCGTCATCATGGGTTTATCCGGAAGCGGAAAATCCACTCTGATCCGCTTGTTGAATCGATTGATTGAACCTACATCTGGTCAGCTCTTGTTTGAAGGGCGGGATATCGTACAGATGAGTTCTTCAGAATTAAGACAATTCCGGAGAAAGAAAATGGGAATGGTGTTTCAAAAGTTTGCTCTGTTTCCTCACCGGACGGTTCTTCAAAATGTAGAATACGGTCTCGAGATTCAAGGGATCGAGAAGCAGGCACGCAAACAAATGGCTGAGCAATCGCTCGAGCTGGTGGGCCTCAAAGGATGGGAGAGCAGCTATCCGGATCAATTGAGCGGAGGCATGCAGCAGCGTGTTGGATTGGCCAGAGGGCTGGCCAATGACCCGGACATTCTGCTTATGGACGAAGCGTTTAGCGCGCTGGATCCTCTGATCCGCAAAGACATGCAAGATGAGCTGTTGCAGCTGCAAGCCAACATGAAGAAGACGATCATCTTTATTACCCATGATCTTGACGAAGCGCTTCGCATAGGGGATAAGATCGCGTTAATGAAAGATGGCGTTATCGTTCAGATTGGGACTCCCGACGAAATATTGATTAATCCGGCTAACCCGTACGTTGAGAAATTTATAGAGGATGTTGATCTTTCCAAGGTGCTGACCGCAGCGCACGTGATGCGCAAGCCTGCAACGATTATGCTCGAACGCGGCCCGCGCGTTGCTCTTCAGATTATGAAGGAGCAAGGGGTATCGAGCTTGTATGTAACGGATAAGGGTAAGAAGCTCCTAGGCATCGTTACGGCAGAGCTGGCTTCCGCCGCACTGAAAGAAGGCTTGTCATTAGGAGATATCCTAATCAAGGACCTGCCGGTCATTTCGGCTTCAACTCCGTTAAATGAATTATTTGAACCCATGGCTGCCTCTAAAATTCCGCTGGCAGTAACCGATGAAACGAATCGGCTGCTCGGCATCGTCATTCGAGGGGCTGTCTTTGCCGCACTTGCCGGAAATACCATACCGGAGGCAGGTGGCGTAGGATGAACATACCAAAGCTTCCAATCGGTAACTGGATTGAAACGCTAGAAAGCTGGTTAGAAAATCATTTGTCCCCGTTGTTTGACTTCATACGCCTGATTATAGGCTCCATCGTTGATTTTCTCCAAAATGTTCTTCTCTTCAGTCCTTCGATCATTATGGTTCTGATTATTACGGCGCTAGCCTGGTTCCTTGGGAAATGGAAGGTTGCCGCATTTGCCTTAATCGGATTATTGCTTATAGATAATCTTGGTTATTGGGAGCATGCCATGGAAACGTTGGCGATCGTGCTTACAGCCTCCCTATTATCAATTATTATTGGCGTACCGACAGGTATTTTATGCGCGAGAAGCTCATTATTGCAAGGCATTATTACTCCTCTGCTTGATTTGATGCAGACGATGCCTGCCTTCGTCTATTTGCTGCCCGCGGTATCCTTCTTTTCTCTTGGCGTGGTGCCCGGGGTTATCGCATCCATTATCTTTGCGGTGCCGCCGACGATTCGCCTGACGAACCTCGGGATCCGGCAGGTTCCTTCAGAGCTTGTTGAAGCAGCTGACGCTTTTGGCTCAACGCCAAATCAGAAGCTGTTCAAGCTGCAGCTTCCCATGGCGCTGCCTACGATGATGGCCGGCATTAATCAGACAATTATGCTGTCGTTGTCCATGGTTGTTATCTCTTCCATGATTGGGGCGCAAGGTCTGGGGGCAGACGTATACCGTGCGGTTACGCAGACCAAGACAGGTACCGGCTTTGAGGCGGGTATCGCCATTGTTGTGTTGGCTATTCTTTTAGACCGGATGTCTAACCAAATCGTGAAAAAAAATAAACGCTAGAGGTGAAGCACGTTGAAGAAAAAATGGGGATTAGTCTTATCGGCCATGGTGCTCGCCACAGCTCTTGCGGGCTGTTCGGCTGCAAATGACACGAAGAAAATCAAATTGGCCTACGTGGCTTGGGATTCGGAAATCGCAAGCACTAATGTCGTGAAATACGTTTTGGAATCCAAACTGGACTATTCCGTCGAGCTTCTGCAGGTTGACGCAGGCCCGATGTGGGCAGGCATCGCGGATGGAAGCGCAGATGCTATGGTAGCCGCATGGCTTCCAACCACGCATGCCGATTACTTGGAGAAATACGGAAACAGCGTGGACGATCTTGGTCCTAACCTGGAAGGGACAAAGACAGGGCTTGTTATTCCCTCTTATATGAAGGAAAACTCTATTGAGGATTTAAATAACGAAGCCACGGGCAAGTCGGTTAATTATGAGATTATCGGGATCGAGCCAGGGGCCGGCATCATGCAGTCAACGGACAAGGCGCTGAAGGACTACGGATTGGACGGCAAATGGAATCTGATTGAAAGCTCTTCGGCCGCCATGGCAACGGAGCTGCAAAAGGCTTATGAAGCGAAAAAGCCGATCATCATTACAGGCTGGACACCGCATTGGATGTTTGCGAGCATGGATCTGAAATATTTGGAGGATCCTAAAGGAGTCTATGGCGGTGCTGAAAGCATCCATACCGTCGTCCGCAAAGATCTGAAGTCGGATAAGTCGGAAGCTTATGCCTTCCTAGACCAGTTTACTTGGACACCTGAAGACATGGCCGAAGTGATGGTTGCCGTTCAAGAGGGGAAATCCCCGGAGGATGCGGCTAAAGCCTGGGTAGACGGCCATCAGGAGCAGGTCGAGAAGTGGCTGGAAGGAATCCAATAAATCGGGTTGTAAGGTTGCGGCATGCCCCCCTATCCATTATGATAATGGCAGACTTTAAAGGGGGAAAACGTCATGGCGATACAATTTGAGCGGCCGGAAGCGGTCATCTTTGATATGGACGGTACGTTGTTCGAAACGGCTACCTTGCTGGAAACGGTACATGAGCGGCTGTTCCGCACCTTGCGCGAGGAAGGGCTCTATGATCAGACGCCTCCGTTTGATGATTTGCTTGGCTGCTTGGGCATGCTGCTGGACGATATTTGGCGCAAGCTGATGCCGGGCAGCTCGGAGGAAGCACGCCTTCGTGCCGATGAGTTAATGGTGCAATATGAGCTGGAGGAGCTGGAAGCGGGCAGAGGCACATTGTATCCTCAAACCGCGGAAACGCTGCAGCGCTTGAAGGAGCAAGGCATTAAGCTGTTTGTCGCGAGCAACGGACTAGAAGCGTATGTGAAGGAGGTTGCCCGATATAAGGGCATTGCCGAGCTGTTCGACGGCTTGTATAGTGCCGGCGAATTCCAGACGGCAAGCAAGGTTGATCTCGTGGCGAAGCTGCTTGCCGATCATCAGATAAAGACAGCCTGGATGGTGGGAGACCGTTCCTCGGATGTGGAAGCGGCGAAAGGCAACAATCTTGTGGCCATCGGCTGCGCCTATGCCGGGTACGGACGCGACTCCGAGCTTGCCGAAGCCGATGCGTGCATCCAGGAAATGCCGGAGCTTCTCGCTCTGCTTAAATAAGATTCAATAAGACAAGGCGTCGCAGGGAGTTATGCTGTGACGCTTTTTTGCGGGTCTCTCTTTTATGCATTTACTTAAACTTTTTTACGGAGCGTTTGCCGGAGCATTTCGAATGATTCTGAAGAAACGAAGTGTCCGCCTATGCTTGAGAATTCCTGCCTTGTACATAACTAAATTCAGGGAATTCTCAAGCAACAGCGGTCGGAAGAACATTCGAATGCGCAGGTTGCGTAGTAACGCAGTTTAGGAAATGTTTATCTCTTTCCTCTTTGTTGTTTACATCAATCTGTTAATATACACTAACAAGGAATATCACCTCTGAAAGAGAAGTGTCGGTATGAAAGTGATTAACCGGATAATGGTCTCGAGTGCTATGTTAGTGGTCCTTTCGCTTGTCTCCATGCTGGTTGTGGCCGGGATCTTTCTGTACGTGAGTACGATGGACGGCGACGGAGGAAAGGAAATGCTCGATCCTCGCATTTTCCAGGCTGAAGAACAGTTGAACAGCTTTGATCCCTCCGCGAACGAATGGGATCAGCTAGGCGAGCGGCTTGCCGGATATGGCTATGAGCTGCTTGTCATGCAGAATAACGGCATCGTATATAATTCGCTGACGCATCCGAAAGCTGAAATGATCAACAGTCTTACTAATATAAAGTTAAGCAATGACGGAATAGCCGGGAGATTGCAGGCGGCAACCTTTGTTGCGATGTCAAGCGACGGGTATTCCCTGTATGCCGTGAAGGCGGAAGCCGAGGACGGCGCCGGCAGTAATCTGGCTTCCATTTTGCAGCCGGCCATCCTTGTCCTTGTTGCCGTTATTGTGGTGATCGTGCTGCTCAGCCAGCTGTTTACGCGGAAGATGGCATACCGGATTCTTCTGCCGCTTAATGCCTTAACGGAAGGGGCGGAACGAGTTAAGAGCGGTGATTTGTCTCGGCCTGTTCTTTATATGGGCAAGGACGAGTTTGCCGCCGTATGTGCGGCTTTTAACCACATGCAGGAGCATCTCCTGGAAGAGCGGCAGAAGAATGCGGCTTACGAGAAAGCCCGCATTGATCTTGTTGCCGGCATTTCCCATGACCTCCGCACGCCTCTTACTTCAATAAAAGGTTATATCAAAGGCCTGCGGGACGGTGTGGCGGGCACACCGGAGAAAAGAGAGCAGTATCTGCAGATTGCTTATCGGAAATCCTCGGAGATGGACAAGCTTCTTCAAAAGCTGTTTGACTTCTCAAGCCTCGAAACGGGCAATTTGCCGCTATTGCTGGCTGAAGGGGATTTAGGAGCTTTTGTCCGCGATTACGCAGATTCTGCACGGGAGGAGCTGGAGCATAGTAGGATCGCGCTAACCCTAGAGCTTGCGCCCGGCAGTCATCCTGTACGGATAGATACAGAACAGATGAACCGCGTCATGGCGAATCTTACCGATAATGCGATCAAATATGCCGAGGCAAGTCCGCTCCAGCTGCGCATTTCCGTATGGCAAGAGAACGGGCGGGAGCATTTGCTGTTTGCCGACAATGGCATGGGCGTACCCGAGGAACAGCTGCCCCATTTATTTGAGCAGTTTTGGAGAGGGGACCAGGCCAGAACGCAATTAAAGGGCGATAGCAGCGGACTAGGGCTCTATATCGTGAAGTATATAGTGGAGCGGCATGGCGGGACGGTAACCGTTAGGAACGATAAAGGGCTGCAGATCGAATTGGTATTGCCAAGCGGATTGGAGAATAACGATGCCTAAGATATTAATCATCGAAGATGATGCCGACATAGCGATGCTGGAGAAGGACTATTTGGAAATTAACGGCTTTGAGACGGAGATCGTAGCGGATGGCAAGCAGGCGGTTCTTGCGATCCTGGAACGCTCCTATGATCTGATCTTGCTTGATGTGATGCTCCCCGGTCAGAACGGCTATGATATCTGCCGTGAAGTGCGGGATAAGACCGATGTTCCGATTCTCATGGTAACGGCACGGACGGAGTCGATGGACAAGATTCGCGGGCTTGGACTTGGGGCGGATGATTATATTGCGAAGCCGTTTGATCCCGCCGAGCTTGTAGCAAGGGTTAAGGCTCATTTAAGCCGTTATGAGCGGCTGGCCGGTTCTGCCCGAAAGGCAAATCAGGAGGATGAAATTGCGGTTGCGGATTTAGTAATCAAGCGGAAAAGCTGGAAGGTCTATAAAGCGGGGCAGGAAATCCGGTTCCCGAACCGCGAATTCGAGCTTCTTTTATTTTTGGCCGAGCATCCGAATATCGTGTTCTCCAAGGATATGCTGTTCGAGAAAATCTGGGGCTATGATTATTCGGGCGACAGCGCAACCGTGACGGTCCATATTAACCGTATTCGCGAGAAGATTGAGAATGATCCTTCCAAGCCGGATATTATCGAGACAATCTGGGGAGCCGGGTACAGGCTGAACCGATAAGAGGAAAAGATAAACCATGCGGAGCAACAAGCCGCATGGTTTTTTTGTTTGATTTTATAAATTGTTAATATGTTGTTTGAGGACTTGTTACACCTTTCTGGTATCCTTTAAGGGGCATCGTTTCTTGACAAACGAGTAGGTTCTGCGGAATTAGCTCACACTTAGCCAAATAAAACAAGTGCGGTGATGATAAATTGTCCTTGCGTTTCAGATTGCTGCTATCCTTTACCTCTGTCGTTATTATGTCGGTCATCTTGTTTGTGTTAGCGTCTTATTTGCTTTCCGTTGCCGTGACCGGGGATGTTCGCAGCTTCAACAATTTTTACAAAATCCATTATTCGCTCCATCCGCTGTCGGAAGAAGAGGAGAGTCTTTTTCTTGACCTCAAGTATCTGGCCAAGAATGATCCGGAGCAATTAAAGAACAAGCAGCTGCTGGAGAAATACAATACCGATCTGAAGATGGAAAAGGCTGCTCTTGTTGTCCGCGATAATGCTTCGATCCTGTATGCGGCCCCTTCGCTTGACGAGGTAGATTTCTCGGCGATTCTGCCTGAGTACGATATGGGCAATAACGTTATCCGCAATACGCTTAATGCCGGAAGCCGGTTTTTCTCATACTCCAAATTCGATTTTTATTTCTCGGCTGACAAGAAGGAGAAGGGCAGTATCTTCGTCATTCACGAGAGGAGTCCGTTCGCCCAGGTTATCCGCAGGCTGCTACCGATTCTGATTACCGTGTTTGTCATCATTTTATTGTTAACCGGCTTCCTGCTGTATCGTTATGTGACCCGGAAGATCATTAAGCCGCTGGATCAGCTCAGACGCTCTGCCGAGCATATTAAGGATGGGAATTTGACGTTTGAGCTTAAGGCCGCGTCGAGGGATGAGGTCGGACAATTGGTTCAGACCTTTGATCAAATGCGCCAAAGGCTGCATGATTCCATTCAGCTCCAGCTGCATTATGAGGAAAACCGCAAACAGCTGCTCTCCAACATTTCGCATGATTTGAGGACCCCGATTACAACCATTAAAGGGTATGCGGAGGGGATCCGGGACGGGGTAACGAATACGGAGGAAAAGCTGAACAAATACGTAGCCGCCATTTATACCCGGGCATCGGATATGGAACGGCTTGTGAACGAGCTTCTCTTTTTCTCCAAGCTGGATTTGAAGAAGGAGCCGTTCTCCTTTCAGAAATTAGATCTAATCCCCTTTCTGTATAATGCAGCGGATGAGATGTCGATTGAATTTCATAACCAGTTTGTTGAAGTCGTATGGGAGAACATGCCTGAGCAGCCTTTCTACGTACTTGCAGACCGTGAGAAGCTCAAGCGGGTCATTATGAATTTGCTTGATAATTGTCTCAAATACATGTCCGAGCCGCCCAAGCAGATTACGATTGCCATTCAGCGCCAAGAGGACTACGCGGTCATTACCGTTAAGGATAACGGGCCAGGCATCCCGGAGGAGGCGCTGCCTCATATTTTTGAACGCTTCTACAGGGCGGAGTCTTCGCGCAATCAATCGGTGGCCGGAGGAAGCGGGCTGGGACTTGCGATTGCCCAGCAAATTGTAGAGGGACATGGCGGCAGAATCACGGCCAACAGCGGGCTTGGCCGCGGAACCAGCATTTCCTTTACGCTCAAACTATACGACAACAGGCGGTGACGGCATGACACGGATATTAATTGTTGAAGACGATCCTTATATCGCGGATTTGCAAAAGGACTATTTTGCGCTGCACGGGTACGAGGTTGAGATATGCCATGAAGGACAGGCTGGCCTTAGCCAAGCGTTAAGCGGCCATTATGACTTGATCATTCTGGATATTCAGCTTCCGGGCATGAACGGATTCGATATTTGCAAGACAGTCAGGGAACGGCTTGATGTACCGATTCTTATTGTGTCGGCGAAGAATGAAGAGCTCGATAAGATTCGCGGCTTTGGTTTTGGCGCGGATGATTTTGTCACCAAGCCCTTTAGTCCTAACGAGCTGGTTGCCAGAGCGAAGGCTCATCTGGCAAGGTATGAACGTTTCAAGAGCGGGCAGAAGAGCAGCCCCGACGAAAGTCTGCATATTCGCGAGCTGACGATCAATCCGTCCTCTCATCGCGTGTTTGTGCATGATGAGGAGGTGTTCCTCACGGCTAAGGAATTTGAAGTGCTGGTCTTTATGGCGACTCACCCTAACCGGGTGTTCAGCAAGGATCAGCTGTTCGAGAAAATATGGGGACTGGATTCGAACGGCGATATTGCGACCGTGACCGTTCATATTTCGCGAATAAGGGAGAAGCTTGAGGCGGATCCCTCCAACCCGCAGTTTATTGAGACGGTCTGGGGAGCGGGATACCGCTTTACCGTCTAGGTCATTTTGTGAAAAGTTATCGAACTCTTTATATTTTGTTTATACTTTCTTTTCAGCGAATTTAGAGCGGTCGCCTAAGATAGATTCAGGAACGGGCAATCACTCTATACCGGAAGGAACGATGAAATATGAGGAAGAAGATGCAGCAAAAAGCAGCTGTCGCGGCACTAACCGTACTTATTGGCGGAGGGGCGCTCTTGCCGGTTCAATCCGTTAAAGCAGCCAGCTTTGATCAGCCGTTGGAGCAAGTCATTCAGCAGCTTGTCAGCCAAAAGGCGCTTAACGGCTATCAAGACGGTTCCATGCGCGCCGAGAACAAGATTACGAATGCCGAACTGATTAAGATGATTGTGCTGGCGCTTGATTTGAAGCCGGAAGGCACGGTGCCCGGGAAAGATAAATGGTATACCCCTTATGTCAATGCGGCCGTTACGGCTGGACTGATCGAAAGCTCGCAAAGCTTCCAGCCTAATAAGCCGGCTTTGGGCAGCGATGCTGCTCAGTTGATCGCAAAGGCACTGCAGCGCGACGCGAAATCCGTGCAATATTGGATGACGGGTCTGAGAATAGAAGGCAAACAGCTTTCGCGGGGCGATGCGGCAAGACTGCTTGTGTATTCGGAGCAAGCCATCCGCTCGTCAAACGCTGAGGTTGTATCCATTAAGGCGCTGAATAAAATGACCTTCGAGGTTACGTTCACTGCGCCGCTTACGATCGAAGACGAAACAACGGATCAGGCAAACAGCAATTTCGCATTTAGCGACGGATTAAAGCTGGTGAATCAGCCGCGCCTCAAAACGGGAGCTATTGCGACTTATATCATTCCTGTGCAAACGATGAAGCCCGGCACAACCTACTCCTTGAAATATAAAGGCAAGCAGGACTTTACGGTTGCGGCAAGCGATGAGTTGATCCAGCTCAAAAACGTTCGCCAAGTCACTTCCGATACGTTTGAAGTAGAATCCTTCCGCTCGGACGGCGTCATCGATTACGGCTACCTGATCTCGGCCTATGCCGGCGGCCGCGGTGACAATGCGGTTGTGCTGGACGAGAATAATAAGCTGAATGGTCAGCCGATGCAGATTATTTCGTCTCTTGCGACAAGACAAGCCGTACTCACATCCGAGACAGGCGAGCAGCTGACGGTTAATTATGTGGGCTATACGCAATCCACGGATGGCAAACAGGAGCCTAAATTCCGTCTGCCTGCCGGCAAGACCTTGCAGCCGGGCATGAAGTATACGGTAACCTCCGACTGGTTCGCGCTGGCTAATCCTGCATTTACCGGCCAAAGCTTCGAACCGCTTGAGATCGCCGCAGTTGATCAAGTAAATGAAACAACCCTGAATGTTACCCTTACGGCTGATCCGGGAGACGAGTTCTTTGCTTACCGCTCTATCCAGCTTAAAGGAACTGACGGAACGACTTTAACGGCGCAATACAAAGTGCAGACCCGCAAAGGAGCGGTTGGCGTATTTGAGCTTCAAAACAACGGCAAGCTTCAAGCAGGCGCGCAATATGACATTGTGCCTGTAGGCAGCTGGGCGACCGCGGACAACGTGAAGCTGAGCTCGAAATAAATGATGTATCCAAAAACCATGCGGATCTAATCATCTAATCCGCATGGTTTTTTTGCTTCCCATATTAGAAGGTCTTAGCTTGTTTTCGTTTAGAAATCGTTTATCTTTTCTCCTCTGGTTATTTAGCACTCCCGATTACAATGGGTTTAGGTAATCAAAAGGCATTGGAGGCATAACCGTGAAACTGACAGTTGACCGTATAAGCAAGCATTACGGCAAAAAACAGGCGCTTACCGGCGTCAGCTTTGAAATGGAAAACGGGGTATACGGTTTGCTTGGCCCAAATGGGGCAGGCAAATCCTCGTTAATCCGCATATTGGCCGGTGTGATGGAGGCAAGTGAAGGAGAAATTCTGGTCAATGGAGTGAACCGGAGGAAACGGGAGCGAGAGTATCGCATGAAGCTGGGTTATTTGCCGCAGTCCCTGGATTTTTACCCGGAGTTCACGGGGCTGGACTATTTGCGGTATATTGCGGCTCTCAAAGGATTAAAGGGAGCGGCGGCTGAGCGGAAAATAACAGAGCTGGCGGAACAGGTGCGTCTGACGGGAGATTTGCACCGCAAATGCGTTCATTACTCCGGAGGCATGAAGCGGCGTCTCGGAATCGCCCAAAGCCTGCTGAACGATCCGGAGGTCGTTATACTGGATGAGCCCACGGCCGGACTTGATCCGTATGAGCGAATCAAATTCCGCAATCTGATCTCGCTTATCTCCCGCGACCGAACGGTGCTTCTGTCTACCCATATCGTTTCGGATATCGAATCTATAGCGAAAGAGACCGTTATGATCAAAGCCGGCATGGTGGGGAATATGCAGAGCAATCAAAGCTTTATTAAAGATATGGAGAACAAGGTATGGCTCTACCGCATGCCCGTGGACGAGCTCGTCGAATACCAGAATGATCATCTGATCAGCCATGTTCTTCCGGCCGGCGACGGCATGGAGGTACGCATCGTCAGCGAGGACAAGCCTTTTCCGGATGCCATTCAGGCTGCCCCCACGCTTGAAGACGCTTATCTGTACGAATTCCATTCCGGGGAGGGGAGCTTGCGATGAGATTGTTCCAATATGAACTGAAAAAGCTGTTCATTAACCGCAACAGGATTATCCTGCTTGCCGTTCTGTTTATTCTTTATATGCTTGTAGCCTGGGTCTCAGCGAAAGGCGTATTTGAACTAAGCGGTGCCGAAGGGAAGAAGGCGACCAGCCTTTATACCAATCTGATTGCAGAGCATAGCGGTAAGCTGGATCAGGAACAGCTTGTCCGGTCGCAGAACATTCGTGACGCCGCTATTGCCAAGTTCGGAGCGGGCGAGGGGCTTATGGTGAGGATTAACCGGGACCCTGAGCTGAAATTTCATGTCCAATATGCCGGATTTGGCAAGAAAGTAAATGATTATTGGAACGGACCGGCTGAACAGAGCAAAGACGATATAAAGGGGATTTATCCGCTTCGGGATAAGCTGAAGGAGCTCGAGGCGGCTGGTCAGACAAACCATTTCGAATACCGAAAGTATTCAAGCAGGCTGGATGCCGAGCTTTCAATCGGCGAGCCGGTATTTGAGAACACCGTCTTCTGGAATTTCTTCTTTATCCGGTTTGACGGATTTATGATCGTCTTTTTGCTCCTGCTGGTATTAACCTATTTCATCTCCCCCTTGTTTACGCAGGAGGTAAGAACGGAAATGGACAGTATCGTGCTCAGCACGGTAAAAGGGAGGAGGGAGATCGTAACCGCCAAGCTGCTGAGCGCCGGGCTGACGGCTGCCGTTGTGACAATCGTTTATTTGGCGGCTTCATTTGCGGGCACCTGGCTTGGGTACGGCGATATGAGCGGGTTTGGCGCACCGCTGCGCAGCCTGGAAGGGTTTGAGTCTTCCCTGCTTCCACTCTCCATTGGCGGAGCCGCGCTGCTTGGAACGTTATGGCTCATTTTCTCGGCGGTCTTGTTTAGTCTGGCGCTTGCTTATATCTCTTCCAAGCTCAAAAGCCAAAGCGCCGCATTTGGCATCGGCATGGTTATTCTTCTGGCAGGCTCGATGTCCAATTATTTCAGCAGCGAAATCAAGAAGCTTATATGGCCGGTCGTGGACTTCAACTTTGGCTCCCTGGCTATGGTTAATGTCATCTTTGGCCAGCCCAAGGCTTATAATTGGTTCGGACTGCCTCTGTCTTATCGTATTGCAGCTTGCGTGGTTGGATTCGTGCTTGCTCTTGCCGCCGTACTGTTCACTTATGCTGCACAGAGGAAGCGCTCGGTTGCATAGACTCTTCCTTCGTCCATTCAAAGCGCAGCGTTGGCTTGCCGGTTGGACCGGTCGACATAGAAACCGCCTTCATGCCCAGGCGGAAGAAAAGCTTTAGGCTTGGCGCGTTGTCGAGGGCAACCTGGCAGGTCAACCTCCCGAGCTTCTTCATAATGGCTTCCATCACCGCGAACCCGATCCCGAGGCCGCGCGCCTCGGGGTGGGTAACGATGATGCAGCTCTTCTCGCCGGCTTCCGCAGCATAACCTAGCCCGACAATCCGCTTGCCATGCCGCGCAACGGCAATGACCGTATGGCTGTCGCCGCAAGCCAGCAGATCGGGAGCAAAGCTCCGAAGGGAATGGATAGCTGCAACCGTCAGCCGCTTCTCCCCGAAGCGGACGGCAAAATCAACCAGTCTCTTGCGTTCCGACATCCATTGTTCGGGGGTAAGCAGCTGCAGTTCCATCTATCTCGTCGCCTCCTGCTTGACTCTCTCATTTCTCATTCTTGCCAG
This sequence comes from Paenibacillus glycanilyticus, assembly GCF_023715145.1. Taxonomy (GTDB): domain Bacteria; phylum Bacillota; class Bacilli; order Paenibacillales; family Paenibacillaceae; genus Pristimantibacillus; species Pristimantibacillus glycanilyticus_A. The sequence continues at coordinate 34,233 of NZ_JAMBNP010000009.1, forward strand.
GTAGGTGCTGTATTGAAAAATTCGTTCCAGCGACTTCTGGCGGATATGCGGCTCGTCAAATTTCATTGGTTTGGAGTTCGCTTCGAAGAACCAGATATGGCCTTCGCTGTCGATACCCAAATCCATGGACATTTCGCCAAGCATAAAGCCGGAGCCCTTCTCAATCTGCCTTGCGATCATGATGGATGTTTTCTTGGCCTTAATCAGAATCCGCCTTGCCTGATCGGCGTTGAAGGAGCTCTTCAGCAGCTTCTCCGGATCCTCGATGGAGCCGCCCCTTGGCACATGGGTCGTGATGCTGGAGGAGCCCGCAACCCGGGCGCCAATGCCGGTCAAATCCCATTTGCCCCGTTCATTTTTTTGCACGAGAGCCCTGAGATCGAATCTTCTGTCATTAAAGGAAGCAAGCTGAATCCCCTGCTGGGCGATATACGGTTCTCCGGCGCATTCCTTCTTGATGCGGTTCCACAGCTTCTGGAAATCCGCGCAGCTGAAGGTGGAGCTTTTTTTGTTCTCCTGCACCTTAAGCAGATAGGGGAGCGGCTTATCGGGCTGTACCCTTACCGTCATAATGCCTTTGCCCGCTTTGCCGCTTTCCGGCTTCAGATAGAGGAAGGGATGCTTCTGCAGCATTCTCTCCAGCCTTGCTGCCGTAAGAAGCTTGCGGGTGGTCGGAATATAGGGCTTTGTCAGCTTGCTTCCGCGCAGCCATTCGAACAAATACCATTTGTTGAAGAAGGACGGATTGAACAATTTGACGCGCGGATCCCGCATGCAAGCGGCAATCTTGTTCCGGACGGCGGGAAGCATCTCGTCCTCGCGCTGCGGTATCCGGTTGTAAATGATGTCCGGGAAAGGCAGCAAGCGCTGCTGCCATGTATCCTTTTGCTCGATGTAGACGAAACCCTGCAGGCTGGAACGGCCTAATATGAGGTTTTTCGCCGTGAGTACATATACAAGAAACCCTTTGTCCTCGCCCATTTTGATAATGTCCGCGAAGTTATTGCGATTCCCCCGGAAAAACTGTTCATCATTTTCAATGGTCAATATGGCAAGTACCGGGCGTCCAGCCGGCCGATCATGCACCTCTTCTTTCTTCGCCGTTCTAAGCTCCATTAGCTGTTCCCTCCTTGAAACTTGCTGAGGTACAAGCAATGATCCACTATGCATTCTACAGAAGCGCGGCCTTCCGCCTCAAGGGAAGGGTGCTTGAAGATAGAGCGTCCCGGCTTGGCGTTGGCTTCGAACATCCAGATTTCGTTGTCTTTGTCGATGCCGATATCAAGGCCAAGCTCACCTAGCCGATGCGGATAATTACGCTCAATGGCCTCGGCCATCTTGATGGAGACCTTCTTCGCATTCTCCAGAATTTCTTTGCCTTTTGTACTGCCAAAAGCACGGCCCAATGCCTGTTCCGGCGTCATCAGCGAACCGCCGTTTTTCACGTGGGTCGTTACGCTGCCTTTGCCTGCTTTCTTCGCGCCGATGCCTGCGGGCACCCATTCGTTTTTGCCGTTCTTGTGCATATGGAAGCGGAAGTCGAGCGGGCAGCCGTCAATCTCAACCAGCCTAATCCCTTGCTGGGCGACATAATTGCTAAGTGTTGCCCCGTGGCGGGACTGAAGCATTTTGAACAAACTGTTGAAGGAAGAGAAGCGCAGCAGCACATTGCGCCCGTTCCTCCGGTAGCGGGCGAAGTAGCCGCGTTTCGGATGGTACGTCAGCCGGTAGATGCCTACGCCGAGACTTCCCGCCGTTGGTTTGAAATAGACAAAATGATGCTTTTCTAGAAGCTGCTTGAGCTTCTCGCTTGTGGGACCGGATATCGATTCCGGCAGGTGATGCAGAGCCTCCGGATCGTTGTCCAGCAGTTTATATACATCCGATTTATTAAAGAAGCCCCAGTTGAAGAATGGAATCTTCTTGCGAAGCAGTCTTTCGCGGAGCGAACCGATATAGTTCGACGTCTCTGCCTTCCGGCTCCGCAAGCGGTTGTAGATCACATCGGGGAGCGGGACCGTCTTGCGGTACCAGCCGCCCTGCGAATTGAGGAAATAGCCATGTACGGTTTCCTGCGACCAGTTAATATCCTGCGGAGTAAAGCCAAACAGGAACGCTTTCTTGTCGCCTGAGCGGATGATCTGCTTGATGAAGCTGGTTCTCATGCCAAAGGGCAGGCTTTCGGAATGGGAATAGCCCGCATCGCTCAAGACGCCAATAAGAGGACCGATTTGTACCTCGTTGTCTCCGTTTGTATGGACGAAGATGCTGCCCGTTTTGGGCACCCGGATGTATTGCCGGACCCCGGCGGACAAGTAAAGATGATTGCCTTGGCGCCTGACTGGCCTGACGGCTGTTGTTATCACTTCTTTGCCGAACTTAAGGTGAACGGTTTTTTTGCCGGACAGCTTCAGTTCTTTCAAAAGCGTGTTGGATAAGTAAATGACCTTATCCGATTGTTGCGAGAAATGAACGTTACATGTTGTCAAGCTCATGGATGAACCTCCTGAACGTTATCAGGGCGGATCCCCCTGTCTGTTCGACAGCTCTGGAACCGGCCTGTTGCGGAGTCGTTTGTGATCAAGGGTTTCTGGTGCCGCTGCGTGAGCAGCCGGGCATACGAGAGCGGCAGCTCTGCCGACAGCTGTTCCGTCCGGCGGTCGCCAAACTGCCGGAAGGAGGAGCGTCCCGGCTTGGCGTTTACCTCCAGCAGCCATATCTGCCCGTCTGGCTCAATTCCGAAGTCAATGCCAAGCTCGGCTAACCGTCCGTAATTGTTCTCCAGCCTTTCGGCTGCCTTTAAGCATGCCTGCTGTATTGTATTCATCATGCGTTCTGCTTTTGCAGCTCCATATATGCCGATAAGATATTCCGATGCATGCTTAGCGGTTCCGCCTCCGTGCAGATTAGAGGTTACGGAGCCGGAGCTGCCGGTCCGGATGGCGGAGCCGGTAATCCCCCAGCGCCCCTTGCCGGTCTTCTGCACGAGTACCCGCAGATCAAAGGGATTGCCGTCCGGATCAAGCAGCTGCAGATAAGGCTGTGCGATATAGGAAGCATGGTTCATGAATCGGCCGATCCATTGTGCCATCGCGGGATAATCGTTAAAGCGGCGGCTGAAGGAGAGGTTCTTTCTTGTGCGACCTGCGACAGTCCATTGCCCGGTTAAGGGAGAGCAGCTGAGGCGGATGGCCCCTCTTCCTTGCATGCCCGCCGATGGTTTCAGAAATAGGTCTTTATTATGGTTCCTTAACAGCTGCGGGAGTGTCTCGGGACGCTCCAGGCTGGAGGTTTCAGGGAGGAGCCGAGCCAGCGATGGATCCTGGCGGAGCGTATGGTAGACCTCCCATTTGCCGGGCAAGCCGCCGTTTAACGTCGGAATGGGGGAGGGATGCCGTTCCCGCATCGCCGCAAGAGCGGATCTGCAGCTGGTACGTTCTTCGGCATTCCGATAGAAGCAGCGGTCATAGATGATATCAGGTACCGGGCACGGCTCCTCGAGCCATCTCCCGTTCCGGAGCCGGAAGCCGGTTAACCGGCCGGTTCGTTCCTCGTACCCTGCCGGCGAGAAGACGAATAGATCAATGCCAAGAGGACCTGCCGCATCGCTTAACAAGCGGGCGAGGGCTGGCTCCGGCAGCTTGATGCCTCCATGATCCTCGGCTTCGGCACCCGACTCTATTGCCGCGACAAACATCCCTACTCTCACAAGCATTGCCTTCTTCATAAGGGCCTCCGGTCAGAATCCCGATAAGAACCGGGAGTATTGGATGACATTCCTTACCGACGGCCGGATCTTGTTGTCATTTTCCTGATTAAGCGGCGTATTGTCGCTCTTCGATGGTTTGGAGTTGACCTCCAGCAGCCATACGCGTCCATTGGTGTCCAGCGCCAGATCAATACCCAGCTCGCCGAAATGCGCAGGAATATGCTTATCGATGCCTTCGGCGATCGTGAGAGCTGCCGCTCGCAGGCGCTTCGCCGCGCCTTCCTTGCCTGCAAATATATTGGAGCGCGAGACGGCTTCGCTAACCGTGCTGAGCGTTCCCCCGCGTGCCAGGTTCGAGACGAAGTGCTGGCTGCTCGCTGTGCGCGCCACGACGGAAGTCAGCGTCCATTTGCCCGTTGCGTTCTTCTGGACGACAGCCCGGAAATCTACGGGACGTTTCTGGATTTCAATCAAAGTCAGTCCTTGCTGGATTTGATAACGGATCGTCTTCATCTTGGTTGAAATGTTTGAGAACAGCTTCACAAGGTTCGGATACACCTGCCGCCTTGTTCCCGTACCGGTCGTAAACAAGGCTTGATAGGATTCTCCCTCGAGTCTGGAGACGCGAATGATACCTTTGCCGAGACTGCCTTTGGAAGGCTTGAGGAATACATTGCTATATCGGGAGCACATGGACTTAAGGGTGGTGTAATTGCGCAGGAAATGCGATTCCGGCAAGTAACGGCCGACACTGGCGTCTTTCTTTAACGCGTCGAAGACTTCCATTTTGTCCAGAAACTTTTCGTTGAACACGCTGGCGTGATGGGAAGTCTTCATCTCTTTGAAGAACTGCTGCACGTTCGAGCGGCTTTCCAGCTTCCTTGAGGTCAAGCGGTTGTTGACCACATCCGGCAGCGGGAGCTTTGTTTTTTTCCAGCCGTTCGCAAAGGTCCAGCCCTCGATTTGCTTGTCGCTGCTTCCGGAGATATGGTTGGTGGTGAAAAAGTAAACATGCGCTCCCTGATTGGCACAGCCGTCCACGAGTTCCTTGCAGAACATCGTAATTGTTCCGAACGGTTTGTCAGGCGTACTCGGATAGTCACGGCTGATAAGAACGCCGATCAGCGGTCCAAGTCTAAGAGTCTGGGAAGCAGATTCATATTGAAGGCGGAGGGCGGTGCTGCTTAGAATTCCCATTTGTCTGGCAAGCGACTGGTTGATACGCATTCCATCATACTTAGGAACCGGGATAATCTTCACCGTCTTCCGGAATGTCCCGAACCGCAATACGATCGACACGCTGTGAGAAATATGCCATTGCTTCAGATAGGCCTCACCGAGCATTATCGTATCTTCCGGAAGCATGCCGGAGCTTATGAGCTGGACGGCTACTTTCGATTTGAGCATTGTGTAAATCTCCTTCCAAGCAGGAGGATGACGAAAAGCGGATAAAGGCCCATAGGTGTTTTACACGAATTACTTCATCATATGAGGACATCTATCCCTTGGTGATTGGCCAAAGAAATAAGTGAAAGGGGTCATATTCGGCTGTTTGTCTTCATAGGATAGTGGTGCGGACAAGCAAATCGGAAGCGGGAGTTGAGAGGAATGAAAGGAAAAGCTAAGCATATTATCTATTTGACCGTAGCTTTGGCGATGCTGTTCTTCGGGGTGTCAAAATTGGAGCTTAATGGTCCATGGAATGCCGTGACCATATTTGGGGTCGTGTGGACGTTGTTTGCGCTGATCGTTATTGCCGCTCACTTAAATGCCCTTCTCTGGATGAACGAGCAGAAAAAGAAGGAGCTGGCGCGCATTAAGCAGATGAAGAGAAATACGTGGGAGCGCAGGCTGCAGCAGGCTGTGGACAGGCGTTCAAACCGGCGCGCGAGAGGTTAAGGAAAGACATGCGCCTGTGCCCCCGAGAGGGGCTTTTTTGTTGTCAATCAAGCTCTTTGAACTGAACAAGCTGCTTCACGAATTTGTAAACCGCTTCTTGTTCCTTGACGGTTAAGCCCTGCAGCTGATAAGCGATCTTATCGGCGTAGCTGATTTCTTCGGGAAGAGCTCCGTCCACATGGACGAGCTGCTCAAGCGGGCATTGGAGCGCATGGGCGATTTTGCTCAAGACATCGATCGTAGGGCTTTTCTCGCCGCGTTCCACCTGTCCCATATAAGAGCCGTTAATTTCGGCGCGCAGAGCCAGCTGCTCTTGGCTGAAACCCTTTTGCTTGCGTATTGCCCGTATATTTTCGCCGATATTTCGGCTGATTTCGTTCACATTCGTCACCTCAGCCTTAAGATAGAACTTTCCTATCCCGGCAACAACGTCTTATAGTCCTTATTAAAAATAGTGCCTATAGTCATTGACCAAAAGTTATCCTTTTTATTATAATTGTGTAATAATTAACATGATTTCCTAAACAGGAACTTTTTAACAAGGAGCAGCGCTTATGGTTGATGAGTTTGAGTTTTTCCGAAACGTACAAGCTTACTATCAGCATATGCGGTTTCAGGTGCAGTTCACGTACCGCATTTTACATAAGACGAATAAATCAGCGAAAGCGTACGGCAGCTTTAACTGCAGGGTGAATCCGCGCACGCAGCATGTGGAATATCATATGAGCTTGAAATCCGAGATTATCGCAAGGCCATTCAGCGAGAAGGGATCCTTTTTGTTTTCCAGCCAATATCCGGAAATCCCTCCCCAGTCCGTTGTCATTGAGGATTATCCGATCTTGAAGCTGCGGTATCCCGTACCTATTAATTATGATTGGTACTCGTTCATATTTAAAGGAACGCAAGAAGCATTTACGGTGCAGTCCCTCCAGCAGGTGTTCGACAAATATCGTTGTACCGGCTCTGACGGCGAAGAGGTCGACGCAGGACTAAAAGTCGCAGGCGTATCGATCGACTGGTATAATGGGGTGAGACGGACAAAGGTTTAATAGGGGAGGGCGGTGCCGGTGGCATCCGTTTCCGGAATGGATACGAGCACGAAGCGCGAACAAATACTGCAATATATAGAAACGCTGGATATCGGCGAGAAAATCTCGGTCCGGGCAATCGCCAGGGCACTTGGCGTAAGCGAAGGAACGGCATATAAGGCAATTAAAGAAGCGGAAGCATCGGGTCTAGTCAGTACGAAGGAGAGAATCGGAACGGTCCGGATTGACCGGAGAAGACGCGAGGCTCTTGACCAGCTGACCTTTGGCGAAGTGGCGGAGATTGTGGAGGGGCACTTGTTCGGCGGGGCTTCCGGCCTTAATAAGTCGCTTCATAAATTCGTTATCGGCGCCATGGAGATCGATGCCATGCTCCGATATATTGATGAAGGAAGCCTGCTCATTGTAGGCAACCGGGTAGGTGCGCACCGCTGTGCCCTGGAGCAGGGCGCGGGCGTATTGATTACGGGCGGCTTTGAGCCAAGCCAGGAAGTGAAGGCGCTGGCCGATGAGAACGGCCTGCCCATTATTTCATCCCGGCACGATACTTTTACGGTCGCATCGATGATTAACCGGGCAATGTACGACCGGCTGATCAAACGGAAAATCATGCTTATCGAGGATTTGATGACTTTCAGCAAACCGGCTGACGTGCTGCGAACCGGAAGCACGCTGCTCGACTTTCACAAGCTGAGCCGCGAGACCGGCAACTACCGCTTCCCGGTCATTGATGACCGCGGCAGAGTCGCGGGCATGATTACGTCGAAGGATGTGGGCGGCTCGCCGGATGATTGTCCAATCGACAAGATTATGACAAGGCATCCCATTACGGCAGCCCCTAACATTGCCGTAACGTCGGCTGCACATACGATGGCAGCCGAAGGCATTGACCTGCTTCCGATCGTGGACCGTCACCGGAAGCTTCTTGGCGTGGTTACGCGCCAACAGCTGCTGGAGGCGCTCCGGTTTGCCGGGAAGCAGCAGGAGATCGGGGAGACCTTTGATGATTTGATCTGGGCTGGCTTCGAAGCGGAGGAAGTGGACGGCACGCCTGTCTACAAGGGGGCCATTACGCCCCAGATGTCCGGTTCTCTAGGCATGGTGTCCGAGGGGATCCTTGTCACCTTAATGACCCAGGCCGGCAGGCGGATGATACGCGATGCCGGCAAGCGGGATTATCTTATTGACGGGATGACCGCGTTCTTCGTCAAGCCTGTTCAGATCGACAGCCAGATCACCATCGTCCCCCGCGCACTGGAGATGAGCCGCAAAGCGACGAAGCTCGAGATCGAGCTGATTGATCAGACGGGGCTGGCGGCGAAGGCTATGATGACGGCGCAGATGATTGATTCGTATTAGATCGCGTGTGGGGAGTGCCTGTTCGGGATTACAGAAACGCATCTCCTTCGGCTGCTGTTGTGATCGTGAAATTTTGAATTAACTCGCTATGCGTGATTTCACGATTCACAAAGGCAGGCGCTTAAAGCTTTCTGAAGGAAAGCTACTTCGACTTAAACGAATCAATCATTTTATAAGGGACCAGTTAAAGGGCTGCCATTTGCTTGGCAGCCCTTTTGCGTGACGAATTAATTAGCGGCATATTCCGCTATTGCCTGATAGCCAATCATCAACAGCATCTTGGTGCTGCTTGGAGAATAGAGGGGGAAGCTTGTCTTTTGGAAAGTATCGTAATTCCAACGTTTCTTTGCCTTCTGAAACTAGCTTCCCTTGAAGAGGTGGCGGACTCCCCTAACTCCACAGCCCCTCCGGGTAACCCCCAGGAGCTGCTGTAGCCGCGTCTTTGCAACAAGATCTCGTTACGCTCATTGCAAACGAGGCCTCCAGCAAAGTTGAGGAATATCAAATCCTGCCCGGCCTTGTCTCTTATCCACTTTATATAATTAGGTTTTTCGTTCATTAAGAAGCTCCTTTGCTTTTCATTTGTAATTAGCAATATAAGCCTTACGAATCAGGTTGTTAATGGACATATGAAACCATACGCATGGAAGTTTATTACTATAAAAAAACAGCGCCTTCACCGGAATAGGAGAAGGCGCTGAATATCTTCGATTAGTCGTAATCCCAAGCGCCGGCTTTGCTTTTGCGCTCGTTTTTGCGGGAGGAAGCTTTCTTGGCTTTTTTCGCAATGCTGTTTTCTTTGCGGGCGATATGGGAGAGCTCTCTGGCTGTCTTTTTATAGTTATGAAGGCGTTTGGCTTCAAGCGTTCCGTTATCGATAGCCTGTAGCACAGCGCAGCCGGGATCGGAATCATGGCTGCAATCCCGGTACCGGCATAAGGAAGCCAGCTCCTCGATATCGGAGAAAGTCTGCTCTAATCCTTCATGCGCATCCCATAACTGCAGCTCGCGCATACCTGGCGTATCCATCACGAGCGTTCCGCCCGGCAGCAGGAACAGCTCCCGGTGTGTTGTAGTGTGGCGGCCGCGGGCATCATCTTCTCGGATGCCTTGCGTCGCCATCATGTTGTCGCCCGCAAGCCAGTTCAGCAGGGTTGACTTTCCGACGCCGGATGATCCTGTGACGGCAATGGTTTTGCCGGGCTGCAAGTAAGGGAGAAGCTGCTCTTTGCCTTGGTCCTGCAAGGCGCTAATCAAATGGACAGGCACGCCAGGAGCGGCGCTTTGCATCTGATCGGCGAATGCCTCAGGATCATCGCATAAGTCGGCCTTTGTCAGCAGGATAACCGGAGCAGCGCCGCTTTCCCAGGCCGCAATCAGGTAGCGCTCCATTTTCCGGACATTAAAATCCTGGTTAAGCGCGTTCGTTAGGAACAAATAATCCATATTGGCTCCAACAACCTGGTCGTCTACCGCGCTTCCGGCCGCTTTGCGGATCATCGCGCTTTGGCGCGGCAGCAAGGAATGGATGACGGAACGCGTTTCGCCCGGCAGCTTCTCGGCCATGACCCAATCGCCAACGGCTGGAAAATCGCTTTTTAGCATGGCGTTAAATTCGTATTTGCCGGTGACGGTAGCCGTATGCTCGCCTTCCGGCGTCATAATTTGATAAGAGTGGGAATGCTGGGCGATCACGCGTGCAGGAGAGAGATGGCGCGAGCTGGCCGGCAATAACGCCAGCTTATCTTCCCAATCGCTGTTCCAGCCATAGGCTAAATGTTGATTTTGTTGCTCTATTTCGGTATTTTTCAAATCGAATGCTCCTCTTTACATGTTTGGTTTGAATTTCTGAATAACAAAAAAACCGCAGGGATCCCCTGCGGTAGGTACAAAAAAAGCCGCAAGGACCTCTCGGTCCCGCGGCGCGTCTCTAAAAGCTAGAAGGCGGTCCGTATAGGCCGAGAGAGATGGGGTGAACAGACAATTAATAGGTTTTTCATTTCACATCAGCCTCCTGTAGTTTGTAAGATGAGCTTATTATATGTAAAAGAGCGCCTTTTCTCCAGGTAAACTTTAATTAAAAGAAAAAAATCCGTTATCGGCGATGACGCGCGAAAATAAAGAAAGCCGACCGGCTAAAAGCACCGGTCGGCTATGAAAATGAGAGCACGGAGTGGGCGAATGTTTCTGAGAAGCGGAGCGGTCGCCTTTGGTTCCCGGATTCCTGCCTTGTCCTACGTCTAATGAGAGGAATCCGGAACCAACAGCGATCGAAAATATATTCGCCCCACGCAGTGCCATCCATTTTCATAACGCGCTCTACTGCTGCATCGTCCGAAAAATACTGTGGTTGCGCAGCCCCGCAAACAAATTAAAAAATCCGATCACGAGGAAGATCGCCCCGATTACGATTCGCGCCGTGGAAGTGCCGGAGAGAAACAGCTGTACGCCCGCGATAAACATGAGCATAAAGCCCATGCTGATGTTCATCCGCGAGGCGTGCAGACCGCGTGTCCGCGTGTCCGTGGAACGGCGTGATTTAAAGCTGAAGAAGACGGTAAGTGCCAAGGTGATCATAATGCCCGGCGCGAACACCCATTGCAGGAGTGAATCCATGGTAGTGACGACAGCTCCTTTTGTTTTCGTTTCATTGGCGCTATTGTAGCATGGATTCGCCCAAAACCGGAAATAAATGCGATTTAAGAAGGAGGCCTTGCGTACAGCCTTACTTTCACCCATACCTGCAGTTTATTATCCGCAACCAGAATTGTCGTGATGTCTATAGAGTAGTCTTTTTCAAGGACGTTGGTATAAATCTTGTTGCTTAAAAGTCTCCGGGCAAGCATGGCGTCCGTATCGATTTCATAGATGCTTTGCCCGAGAAAGACGGACAGATCCGCTTTGATCCGCTTGATTAACTCCGCTTCGGTCACTTTATCGATCTTCGGCCGACCGTTGTTTTGCCCGGCTTCCTCTTCTATTCGAGGCAAGACGCTCTTGATGACGGTATGCTGATCTTTAAATTTCGTTAAGCTTTCTATATCCGTTTCATATTGCTCCAGCTTGACCTCCAGATCACTCTTCAGATTAACGAGCGCCTCGAACTGCGTATGGTAAATGGAATTATAAACAACTGCTCCAAGCAGCATGCCGATCAGCAGCACCCCAGCCATCTGCATTCCTTTTACATATCGCTCGAATTGGGGGATCCGCATGCTTTAGGTAGCTCCTTTGCATACCAGCTTAACCAATTCGGTTCCCATATGGGCACCAAGAAAAGCAATCGCGATATAAGCAATCTGAAGGACAACGGGCGATAGATGCCCCTCCACGATATTGCTTTCTATTACCCGCATGGGATCGATAGATCCTCCTACAGCAGCGACAATCGCCCATATTTTCAGGTTTGCGGCTGTTGTCAGCATCATGGAGGTAGGAGGCAGAAGCAAAAAGACCGAGCCTATCCCGGCCAGCATCGAACCGCCAATTACGACGCCAAAGGCGATAAAGAAGTCCAGACCGGCTTTCGATAAAATGACATTCACCAGGTACACCTGCCTTTTTAATGCATAATTCAGCCTGTCCGGCTGCCTTACTATCATTCTATGGGCGGTGCATTGCCTATTATGATAAAATAGAGGGAACAAGAACGGAAAGAGGGAGCCAACGGATGAACAGCAATGAATCCTCGTTTGTGCATTTGCACGTACATAGCGAATACAGCTTGCTCGACGGCGCCGCCCGGATCCGCGACTTGGTGGCAAGAGCCGCAGAGCTTGGGATGAAGGCGCTCGCCCTCACCGATCACGGAGTGATGTACGGAGCAATTCCTTTTTATAGAGCATGCCTGGCGCAGGGCATCAAGCCGATTATTGGCTGCGAGATGTATTTTACGGCCGGATCCCGTTTCGAGAAGGGAAACCGCAAGGAGAATCCGATTTATCATTTGATTCTTCTGGCCAAGAACGAGACCGGCTACCGCAATTTGATGAAGCTGAACTCGATAGGCCATCTGGAAGGCTTTCACTACAAGCCGCGTATCGACCCGGAAGTGCTGGAGGCTCATTCGGAAGGGCTGATCTGTCTAAGCTCATGTCTGCACGGAGAAATCTCGCAGCATCTTCTTCATGACCGCCGGGAGGAAGCAGTAGCGGCAGCGCTTCGGTATAAGCGGATTTTCGGAGACGATTTCTATCTGGAGCTGCAGGATCATGGCATGCTGGATCAGAAAAAAGTAGCCTCCGCCATGATTGAATTGGCGAGAGAAACAGGCATTAAGCTGACGGCTACGAATGATGTTCATTACCTGACGACGGAAGACGCGGCCGTGCAGGATGTTCTCATTTGTATCGGCACCGGCAAGTCGGTAGACGATACGGACCGGATGAAGATGCAGACGGATCAGTTATATATGAAAAGCGGAGAAGAGATGGCGCTTCTGTTCCGCCATGTACCGGAAGCGATTCTTCATACCGCCGAGATTGCGGACAAATGCTCGCTTGAGCTTACCTTTGGCCGGGCGGCTCTGCCGGTATTCCGGCCGGTGCCGGGCGGCATGTCGTCTGCGGCTTATTTGGCCGATCTTTGCCGTAACGGCTTGGCTTCGCGCTATTCGGGTTTGCCGCAATGGGCAGAAGATCCGGCATTCCGGGAGCGGGCTGAAGCAAGGCTTGCTTACGAGCTGTCCGTTATCGAAAATATGGGCTTCAGCGATTATTTCCTTATCGTATGGGATTTTATCCGTTTTGCCCATGAACAGGGGATCCGGACCGGTCCGGGACGGGGATCTTCGGCTGGCAGTATTGTCGCTTATGTCCTCCGGATTACCGATGTGGATCCGCTGAAGTACAAGCTTCTCTTCGAACGGTTCCTGAATCCGGAACGGATTACGATGCCGGATATTGATATCGACTTTAATGATGAGCGCCGCGACGAGGTTATCGCCTATGTCTCCGCCAAATACGGCGAAGAGCATGTAGCGCAGATTATTACGTTTGGCACGATGGCGGCCAAGGCCGCTGTCCGCGACGTCGGGCGCGCGATGAATGTGCCGTTCGCGGAAGTCGACCGGGCGGCGAAGCTTATTCCGAATCAGCTGGGCATTACGCTGGAGGAGGCACTGCGGCAGAGCGACGGGCTGCGCGAAGCCTGCGAACGCCAGCCGAAGACCGATGCCATGATCAAGATGGCGCTGAAGGTCGAAGGGATGCCCCGCCACGCTTCGACTCATGCCGCGGGCGTCATTATTTCAGGCGGACCGCTGACCGATTACGTACCGCTGCAGGCGGGAAGCGAACGGACGGCGCTCACCCAATATTCAATGGAGCATTTGGAAGCAGTTGGACTGCTGAAAATGGATTTTCTCGGTCTCCGGACGTTATCCATTGTCGAGCGCTCCCTTTCCTGGGTGAAAGAACAGTACGGCAAGGACGTTGATTTCCGTCAAGTACCGGATAACGATCCGGCTACCTACGCCATGCTTGGACGCGGCGAGACGATGGGGATATTCCAGCTGGAGTCATCCGGGGTCAGGCGAGTGCTTAAGGACATGAAGCCTTCCGTATTCGAAGATATTATCTCGGTGCTCGCTTTGTATCGTCCGGGCCCGATGGAGTTTATTCCAAAGTACATTCAGGGCAAGCATGGTCTTGCTCCCGTTGAATATCCGCATCCTTCTCTCGAGCCGATTCTCTCGGATACGTACGGCATTATCGTCTACCAGGAGCAGATTATGCAGATTGCCTCTGTCATGGCGGGCTTCTCGCTTGGCGAAGCGGATTTGCTGCGGCGCGCCGTCTCGAAGAAGAAGCGGGAAGTGCTGGATGAACAGCGCTCGCATTTCGTAAAAGGCAGTATAAGCGAAGGCTATACGAGCGAAGACGCTAACCGGGTATACGATATGATCGTCCGGTTCGCCGATTACGGCTTCCCGCGCGCCCATGCTGCCGCCTATGGCGTGCTGGCGTTTCAGACGGCATGGCTGAAGGCGCATTACCCGATACCGTTTATGGCTTCCATGCTGGCTTCCGTTACGGGAAATCAGCGGAAGACTGCCGAATACGTGGATGAATGCCGACGCATGGGGATCGGTGTGCTGCCGCCTGACGTGAACGAGAGCGGAGTTACTTTTACGCCCGTCGAAGGGGCTGTCCGCTTTGGCCTTGCCGCTGTCAAAAACGTGGGCACGCAGGCCATAGAGGCACTCGAGAAGGAACGCCGTGAGCGGCCTTTCGACAGCCTGCTTGATCTATGCCGCCGCGTAGATCTGAGGGTCGTGAACAAGCGGGTTCTGGAGTCGCTTATTCAGGCCGGCGCGCTTGAATCGCTGCCCGGCCACCGGGCGCAGCAGCTTGCGGCATTGGAAGAAACAGTGGAAGCCGCGCTGAAATGGCGCAAGGAACGCGAAGAACTGCAGATTGAACTGTTTGGCTTTGACGAGGTGCAAAACTGGGATGTCGAGCTGCCGGACATAAGGCCATATTCAACGGGCGAGCAGCTGGAGCTGGAACGGGAGCTGCTTGGCTTGTATCTGTCCGGTCATCCCCTCGATGCCGTCGAGGAACAGCTGGAGGTGCTGGGGCTGGACCGGCTTGTGGAGCTTGGCGAAGTTGCTGACGGCGCACCTGCCGTAATAGGCGCCAGAATTGTTTCGCTCAAGCCGTTTACGAATAAAAAAGGAAATGCGATGGGCTTTCTTGAAGTAGAAGATAGAGTCATGCGTGCTGAGGGGGTTGTCTTCCCGGCTGTATGGAAGAGATGCGGGGATCTGCTTGTTAAAGGCGGACTTGCCCTTGTCCAGGCTACGGTCCAGCATCAGGATGAAGACTTCAAGCTAATCTTGGAGGATGTTGTTCCGATTCAGGAAGGCACCGCATCAACGGAACAGCTGGCTGAGCATGTCCGGCGTATGCGGAAGCAGGCCAGCGCCCGCGCAGCAAGAGCGGCAGGAGGCGGTTACCAGCAGCCGGCTTCGCAGCCGCAAGGCGCCGCGCCTCGGCCGCCGGCCCAGCCGGCAGCAGCTTCGGCAAGAAAGACGCAGCCTGCCTCCCGATCTCAGGAGTCCTCCGAGCGGCCTAGCGCAGCAGCAGCGGAGAAGAAGCGGCAGCGAATCTATATCAAGATTGCCGCTTCCAGTGAGCATCCGGATGTTCTGGAGCAGCTGAAGAAGCTGCTTGCCGCCCATCACGGACAGCTCGATACGGTGCTGTTCTACGAACGGGAGCAGCGCTCGCTTGCACTGAGCGAGACTTACCGCACGAAGCCTTCTCCGCAATTATTCGGCGCAATAGAGCAGCTTCTTGGTCAAGGAGCGGTAATTGTCAGATAATTTATGCACAACTCTATCACCTCCCGCATACATTTAGTGTTACAAGTGGGATTAAGCGGAGCAACTGCCGCTATTTTTCCCGGCTTACGTTGCATGAAGACGTACAAGCATATGCGGGAGGGATGGACATGACGTCCGGAATCGAAAATTGGTTGCAAAAGCGTGGAGTAAGTGTTGAT
Source organism: Paenibacillus glycanilyticus (assembly GCF_023715145.1). Lineage (GTDB taxonomy): Bacteria > Bacillota > Bacilli > Paenibacillales > Paenibacillaceae > Pristimantibacillus > Pristimantibacillus glycanilyticus_A. Next base: position 49,752 of record NZ_JAMBNP010000009.1, read on the forward strand.
GATATTGCAGAGATTGTATATACGCTGCAGCGTCCCTACAATGCGGATTTGACCATTGCTGAATGTGAAGAGAGCGTAAGAGCCGTGCTGGAGAAGCGCGAGGTGCAGTATGTTCTTTACACCGGAATCGCTTTGGATGAACTGGCGGAACGCCGTTTGCTGCCGGAACCGCTGCAGGCCATCATGGAAACCGATGAATCCCTGTACGGCGTGGATGAGACTTTAGCGCTAGGAATTACGAATGTTTATGGCATGATTGGCTTGACGAGTTTCGGATATTTGGATAAAGTAAAGCCCGGCATCATTCGTCAGCTCAACCTGAAAGGCGAGAAAATTCACGTATTTCTCGATGACCTTGTAGCAGGACTGGCGGCGGCGGCATCAGCAAGAATCGCGCATCAGGACCCAAAAGCCATCCGATACCATTTGCCCGATTCGCCATGACTGTGGTATCATTATGACATCATATGGCCTTTAACGGGATTGACTTGTTTGAAGATGCGAACTTTGCCCCGGGCAAAGTTTTCAGGAGGTACCATAATGTGGACGGTCATTTACATCGCTCCAACCGCTAGAATCGCGGACAACATCAAGAAGCGGCTTACGGAAGAAGGCTTTCTCGTAAAAGTCCGTCCAGTTAATCTGTCTAAACAGCAATATGAGATTTTGGTTCCATCGGGTGAGTTGGAGGAAGTACAGGAAGTATTCAACTCCATTATGCAGCCGTAAAACCTTATACTATTGCGCCTTGAGAGGTGTCACACATTGCAAATTAAGGACTTATTTTCAAAGAAGAAGTATGCGACCATCCCTTCTGAGCGGCCTAAACGCGACATACCGGAAGGTCTAATGAATAAGTGCTCCAAATGCGGCACCATTCAGTACAGCAAAGAATTGGATAAGAACTTGAAGGTATGCTCGTCTTGCGGGCATCATTACCGTTTGAGTGCTTGGGAACGGATTGGAATGACGCTTGATGACGGGCGTTTGATTGAATACGATGCTGACATGGAATCTGTCGATCCGCTGGAATTCCCGGGGTACAAAGGGAAGCTTGATCAGCAACGGCAGAAGAACCCAAGTCTGCGCGAAGCCGTTGTAACAGGCGAAGGCACCATTAACGGCCACCCGGTGGTAGTTGCGGTCATGAGCTTTGATTTCTTCAGCGGCAGCATGGGATCGGTCGTTGGCGAGAAAATAACGCGGGCAATCGAAGCGGCGCATGAGAAGAAGCTGCCGCTGCTAATTTTCTCGACGTCGGGCGGCGCCCGTATGCAGGAAAGTATACTTAGCTTAATGCAAATGGCGAAGACAAGCGCCGCTCTTTCCATGTTTCAAGGGGCTGGAGGCTTGTTCATTTCGGTGTTTACAGATCCTACGATGGGCGGGGTTTCCGCCAGCTTTGCGAGTCTTGGCGATTACAATTTGGCCGAGCCCGGCGCGCTTGTCGGCTTTGCGGGCCGTATCGTAATCGAGCAGACGATTCGCCAGAAGCTGCCGGACAACTTCCAGACGGCAGAGTTCAACATGCAGCACGGTCAGCTTGACCTGGTTGTTCACCGCAAGGATATGAAGGGAACGATTGGCAAGCTGCTTGATATGCATACCGTAAGGGAGGGATTATCCCATGGCGGCTGAACAGATGCTTCCGTTCGAGAAGCCGATCAGTGAATTGCGGGAGAAGATTGCAACGCTGAAGACGCTGGCCGAGAGCAACGGCATGGACTTTTCCGAAGAGATTGCGCGTCTTGAAGAGAAGTGCAAGCAAATGGAGGAAGAGCTGTACAACGAAATGACTCCGGCGCAGAAGATGCATATCGCACGTCTTCACCAGCGTCCGACCTCGCTTGATTTCATTCAGGCGGTCTTCACGGATTTCATTGAGCTGCACGGCGACCGATTGTTTGCGGACGATTTGGCGATTGTCGGCGGTCTGGCCAAGCTGAACGGTCTGCCGGTAACGGTTATCGGTCACCAGCGCGGCAAGGATACGAAGGATAACATTGCCCGTTTCTTTGGCAGTCCTCATCCGGAAGGATTCCGGAAAGCGCTGCGTCTTATGCAGCAGGCAAATAAATTTAACCGCCCGATTATCACGTTAATTGATACGAAGGGCGCTTATCCGGGCAACACGGCCGAGGAGCGCGGCCAATCCGAAGCGATTGCGCGCAACTTAAGAGAGATGGCCGGATTTGGCGTGCCGATCGTCTGCATCGTAATTGGTGAAGGCGGCAGCGGAGGGGCTCTTGCCCTTGGCGTCGGCAACCGGGTTCTGATGCTTGAAAATGCGATTTATTCCGCAATATCGCCTAACGGTGCGGCTTCTATTTTATGGAAGGATGCATCCAAAGCGGATATTGCGGCTGAAGCCATGAAAATTACGGCGAAGGATTTGCTCGAGTTCGAAGTGATCGAGGACATCATAGAAGAGCCGCAAGGCGGCGCGCATCGCGATCTGGCGTTCACAGCGGAACGGCTGAAGGAGAAATTGTGGAAGCATTTGGTGGAACTTCTGCCGATGACACCTGAGCAACTCATTGAAGACCGTTACCATAAATTCCGCAAGATTGGCCAATTCCAAATGGCTGAAGCCGCTTCCCGGGAAGCTGCCCCTCAAGCCCATCAAGAGGCGGAAGCTTCCGAAATGACGGAGTCGGCAAAGGTATAAAAAAATCTTCAACTGTGGTACAAGCTGCGGCTCAAGATTTTGATTATTGTTAATAATGACTATAGCAGGCACTAAACGGAGGATAACTAGACATGCGTAAAGCGAAAATTGTATGTACGATCGGACCTTCCAGCGAATCGTTGGAAAACACGAAGAAATTGATTAAAGCGGGTATGAACGTTGCCCGTCTGAACTTCTCGCACGGCGACTTTGAAGAGCACGGCAACCGGATTAAAAACATCGGCATCGCGAACAAAGAGCTTGGTTCGAACGTAGCGATTCTGCTCGATACGAAAGGCCCTGAGATTCGTCTCGGCAAATTGAAAGAAGAGCCAATCGAACTGGTGCAAGGCGAGCAAGTGACGCTGACAACGGAAGAAATTCTGGGCGACATCAATCGCGTGCCTATTACTTATACGGATCTGCCGAAGGACGTTTCCATCGGTTCGACCATTCTGATCGACGACGGCTTGATCGGCCTGACTGTTGAAGAAGTAAAAGGCACTGAAATTGTTTGCCGTATCGTTAACAGCGGTCAAATCAAGAGCAAGAAGGGCGTAAACGTTCCTGGCGTTGCAATCTCCCTTCCCGGCATCACGGAAAAAGACGCTAACGATATCATCTTCGGTATCGAGATGGGCATCGACTTCGTAGCAGCTTCGTTTGTTCGTAAAGCAAGCGACGTGCTTGAAATCCGCGAACTGCTTGAGCGCCACAATGCAAGCCACATCCAAATCATCTCCAAGATCGAGAACCAACAAGGCGTTGACAACCTCGATGAGATTCTGGAAGTATCCGACGGCCTGATGGTTGCCCGCGGCGACCTCGGCGTTGAGATTCCGGCTGAAGAAGTACCTTTGGTACAAAAAACAATGATTGAAAAATGTAATCGCGCAGGCAAACCGGTTATTACAGCTACTCAAATGCTGGATTCGATGCAGCGCAACCCGCGCCCTACCCGCGCAGAAGCAAGTGACGTAGCCAACGCGATCTTCGACGGTACGGATGCAATCATGCTCTCCGGCGAAACAGCTGCCGGCAAATACCCGGTTGAAGCGGTAATGACAATGTCCCGCATTGCTGAGCGTGCGGAAGCGGCTCTGGAATACCGCGAGATCTTCACTAAACAAGCTAACGCCCAACAAACTTCCGTAACGGAAGCAATCAGCCAAGCAGTTGCGGTATCCGCACTGGATCTGAACGCTGCGGCTATCGTTACATCGACACAAAGCGGCTTCACAGCGCGCATGGTTGCCAAATACCGTCCGAAAGCGCCAATCATCGCGGTAACGAACGACGAGAAGGTTATGCGCCGTCTGGCTCTGATCTGGGGCGTTAAACCGGTTCTTGGCGAAATCGCCGAAACAACGGACGCAATGTTCGAGAACGCTGTTGCAGGTGCTAGAAGCACTGGCCTGATCAGCCTTGGCGACACGATCGTTATTACAGCAGGCGTTCCGGTTGGCCGCGCAGGCACTACCAACCTGATCAAGATCCATCATGTTGGCGAGCTTCTGGCACAAGGCCAAGGCATCGGCAGCCAAACAGCTACTGGCCGCATCGTTGTAGCCCGTACGCCTGAAGAAGCTAATGCTCGGGTAACTTCCGGTTCGATCCTTGTAACGGTATCGACGGACAAAGAATATATGCCTGCTTTCGAGAAAGCGGCAGCTGTTATCACGGAGCAAGGCGGTATCACCAGCCATGCAGCCGTATGCGGCATTAACCTGGGTATCCCGGTTATTCTGGGTATTTCGAATGCAACTGAATTGCTCATGGACGGTACGGAAGTAACGGTCTACGGCGAAACAGGCGTTGTATACTCCGGACAAGCTAAAGTCCTGTAATAACAATCTCATAGATCTCTAGCCATTAGAGAAAAACAGAAGCGAGGGTGAGCTATTCACCGTCGCTTTTGTTTCAAATATAGGAAAATTCGGGTTAATTTTTTGAGCCTCAACTTCGTAATAATATAGGGGGTAGCTTCAAGATGCCGTCACAGAAGTGGTTCCTGCATCCGCTGAGAGTTCGTTATCAGGAAACGGATCAAATGGGGGTTGTCTTTCATGGCAATTACATAACTTGGTTTGAGATTGGCCGAACGGAGCTGATCCGCTCTGCAGGCTATGATTACAAAACAATCGAACAGCAAGGCTTGCTGCTTCCCGTTGTGGACTTGCAATGCCGTTATGAGCTTCCTGCACGATATGATGATACGGTCCTAATCGGTACGCGCATTTCGGATTTTTCCCCGGTACGTCTTTCCTTCGAGTCGGAAATTCGCAAAGTATGTCTGGAGCAGTTCCATCCTGCCATTGTAGAACAATATGAGGACCTTCCCGGAGAGCGACTGGTTGCTGGTGGAACAAAGCATGTATGGGTGAACGAGAAATGGCGTCCGGCCAGACTGGATAAAGGACTGCCGGAACTGTACGACTTGTTGAAGTCCATGGCATAACGACAAACCGCAAGGTGCATTCGACCGAAACAACCGGAGATCACGTTAACTTACTCTTTACAAATCGTTAATATTCCAATAATAGTAATCTGTCATAATAGGGGCATAATTGGGGAGGCGTGAGGAATGACAAGACAATTGTCCCACTATGTGAACCGGGATTTAAGCTGGATAGAGTTTAATCGCAGAGTGCTCCAAGAAGCACAGGATTCGAATAATCCTCTGCTTGAACGCGCCAAATTTTTATCCATTGTATCCAGCAATTTGGATGAGTTTATGAGCGTAAGGGTAGCCGGTATTCAGGATCAGATTCGCGCAGGCTATACGAAAATGGATTTCACGGGTTATACGCCTGCCGGACTCTGGAAAAGACTGATCAAGCGGACAACCCAAATGGTCTATGATCAATATAAAACCTACCGGGAAGTATTTCGCAGTCTTGGACGGGAAGGCATTATCATTACATCCGTCGAGGAGCTGAATGCCACTCAATCCAAGGCGGTATCTCAATATTTTCAGGAAATCGTATTCCCTGTACTGACACCGATGGCCGTTGACCAAAGCCGTCCGTTTCCGCTGGTGCATACCAAAGAGCTGTATTTGGCCGTGCTTCTCCAGCAGGACAAAATGGACAAGGAAGACGAACCGTTATTTGCCATTGTACAGGTTCCTTCGATCCTTCCGAGGTTTGTACCGATTCCGGGACGAACAAACAGCAAGAAGATGGAGTTTGTTCTGCTGGAAGATCTTATTGAAAATCATATTACTACGTTGTTTAACGGGTACACGCCATACGCGGTAAATCCTTTCCGTCTTACGCGAAACGCCGATCTTACTTTAAATGAAGACGGGGCGGAGGATCTTCTGGAGGAGATTGAGAAGGAGCTTCGCAGAAGACGCTGGGGGATTCCGGTGCGGCTAGAGGTCACGCGGGGCATGCATCCCATTGCACTGGAGATACTGAAGGAGGAGCTGGAGATTGAGGATAATCTCATCGAAATCGATGGTCCTCTTGATCTCAGTTTTTTAATGAAGTTCGTACACTCGCTTCCCGGCTATGATAATCTGCGCTACAGCCGGCTTGAGCCTGTATATCCGCTTGAATTCGACGAGACGGATGACATGTTCGAGGTCATCCGCCAGCGTGATGTGCTGATGTATCACCCGTATGAGTCGTTTGAGGCGGTGAATGATTTCATCGATCAGGCTGCGGAGGATCCGGATGTACTGGCAATCAAGATGACCTTGTACCGCGTCAGCGGCCAATCTGCGCTTGTGCAGGCACTCTCGAAGGCGGCTGAAGCAGGCAAACAGGTAACGGTTGTTGTGGAGCTTAAGGCCAGGTTTGACGAGGAACGGAATATTGCTTGGGCACGCCAGCTGGAGAAATCGGGCTGTCATGTCGTCTACGGCCTTGTTGGCCTCAAGACTCATGCAAAGATTTTGCTTGTTGTCCGCAGGGAATCGGGCACGCTCCGCCGTTATGTTCATGTAGGCACGGGGAATTATAATGACAGCACAGCCACTTTATATACCGATATCGGCCTCTTTACGTCTCACCCGGTAATCGGCAGCGACGCCTCGGCTTTATTTAATGAGGTGACCGGCTATTCTTCACCGTATGAATGGAAAGCCTTTGGCGTAGCTCCTACCGATCTGAAGGAGAAGCTCTTCCGGCTGATTGACCGGGAGATTGCCAACGCAAGGCAGGGCAAGCATGCGCGTATTATCGCGAAGATGAACTCGCTGTCCAACCAGGAAATGATCGATAAGCTGTATGAAGCCTCTCAAGCGGGAGTCAAGATTGAGTTGATTGTACGTGGAGTATGCTGCTTGCGGCCGGGTGTTGTCGGACGCAGCGATAACATTCGCGTAATCAGTATCGTGGACCGTTTCCTCGAGCATGCGAGAGTGATGTACTTCTATAACGGGGAAGAAGAAGAGGTTTATTTGTCAAGCGCGGATTGGATGACGCGAAATTTGACGCGCCGGATCGAGCTGATGAGTCCTGTATTTGACGAGAGCCTTCGCAAAACGTTAATTAATATGCTGCAGCTGAATCTGGACGATAATGTGAAGGCAAGAGAACTGCAGCCAAACGGCACCTACGTTCATGTGAGAAACGAAATGATGCCGTTCCGCAGCCAGTTCGAAGCAAGATCCATCCCGCAGTGGAAAAATTACGTATAATCGGGCTGAATCAGCTCCGGAATAAGTCCCCACAATTTCTTGAAATCGGATGACAGCTCCTCTACTTCGCGGGCTTCGACGGCTAACGTGCCTTCGGAACGCACGGGATAGAGGTGAAGCAGACCGCCGGATTGAACGGCTTCAAGCCTGCCGATCGCCTGAGTCTCGCTGCGGTCAAGCGCTGCCGCGAGCTGAAGCAGAATGCCTAGCTTATAGATGGTATCATAATCGGATTCGCTCAGCAGTTCCTTGTATTCGAGGAGCTGCTGACGGGTCCGGTTTTTGCTTTTATAGGAAGCGATAGCCGCAATCATTAAAGTCTCCCGGTGAGCGAGTCCGTTCAGGTGAGAGTTCACGATCAGGTAGAACGTATGCTTCGCGTATTCATAGTAGTCTATGGATGCGCCGATCCGGAACAGGGTCGAGGCTGCGTCCAGCAGCACCTTCGCGCGGTTCTGAAGCAGATGGACGGGTCTCAGCACATCGTAAAGCTGGAGCGCCAGACGGTTCACCTGCATCACATGCTGCTTGGGGGCGGCAGGATGCAGAGCGCTGACGTTCTGTAGGCTGAAGGCGAGCACATCCTGATGGATGGATCGGCCCGGGAAACGGGTCGCGTAGAACAGGCCGTCGCGAAGACCGGCGCCGCAAATGCGGTAATGCGATGTTTTTAGCAGACGGAATATGGTGCGAAACACGGCAATGCCCGGAACGATGACGTCCACTCGGTCCTTGGACAACCCGGGGATTTTCTTGCGCTTATCCATTGGCGTCAGTAACAATTCCATGAATAAGGCGTCCGCGTCGCTTCCGGTCATCGGATAATTATGAGTTTGGGTAAAAGGATACTTGGTAACGGCCTGATGGATTTTGCCCATGGCGCGGGCCGTCCCGCCTACGCCGATAAGCGGCAGCGAAGGCGATTTGGTCAGCCAGGGCTCGCTTTTGATCGCCTCGGTGACAAGCGCTTCAATGCTCTTCAGGCCTTCGTCGCTGAGCATTCCCTTCACCGCGTATTTCCGGTTCAAGCTGACGCAGCCAAACGGGAAGGATACGGAATGGACAAGCTGGCGTCCGCGGAATAGCGATACCTCCGTGCTTCCTCCGCCGATGTCGACAAGAAAGCCGTCCTGTACATCCATCGCGTTAATCATGCCAAGGAAGCCGTAAGAGGCCTCGTCCTCGCCGCTTAACAATTCGATGGTGAGACCGGTCTCCGATTTAATGGTCTCGAGAATAGCCGATTGATTAGCCGCATTGCGGATGGCAGCCGTTGCTACCGCCCGGATATGTCCGGTTCTGTTATGCGCGCAGATCATGGTAAAATGGTTAAGCGTGCCAAGAAGCTCGGTTACCGCTTCCTCCGCCAGAAAACCGTTGTCGTCGACCCGCTCGGCCAGACGGGCAGGGCGCTTGCCGCCGTCAATGACCCGGTGCGCGCCGCTTGCGGTCCGCTCGTACACGACGAGGCGGACCGAGTTGGAGCCTATGTCAATAATGCCGATTCGTTGTTCCGTCATCGCTGTTCCTCCAGCAAGTTATTTCTTCTATTCTATCACATTGAAATATGATTGCGGAAAGCGAGTATTTTTGCGCATATTAGGGAAAAATGCAGCTGGAGCAATATATGCGAAAAATGCGGAAGAAAGGGAATGAAAAAAAACTTTATAGCGCTGATAAAGCATTTCTATGTCCGGTTTTGTTCACTTCGCTGGTAAAATCATTTATGATTAATAGCGACGAGAAAGATTTGTTTACTATTTTTGGCGAAAAATTTTCAAGTTAGAGGAGAGAGAACGATGACAGCAACGAAAGGTCTTGAAGGAATTGTGGCCGCTTCTTCGTCGATCAGCTCCATTATTGATGGAGTCTTGACATATCGCGGTATCAATATTGATGATCTTGCAGAAAATGCGACATTTGAAGAGGTTGCCTACCTGCTGTGGTACGGTAAGCTTCCTAATCGTTCTGAGCTTGACGGCCTGCAGCAAAAGCTGGATCAATACGCGGCTATCCCAACTCAAGTGATTGAACAAATTAAGTTATATCCTAAAGGCACGAACTCGATGGCGGCGCTTCGCACGGCGATCTCGAGTCTGGCACTATATGACGAATCCGCAAACGACATGTCGCCTGAAGCGAACCAGCTGAAAGCAATCAAGCTGCAAGCTCAGCTGCCGACGGTTGTTGCCGCTTTCGGACGCATTCGTGACGGCAAAGAGCCGGTTGCACCGAAAAAAGGCGTATCGATTGCTTACAACTTCCTGTACATGCTGACTGGCGAAGAGCCGGCTGAAGTTGCCGTTAAAGCGCTGGATCAAGCTCTTGTCCTGCATGCCGACCATGAGCTTAACGCATCCACGTTCGCTGCGCGCGTAACCGTTGCTACGCTGTCCGATATCTATTCCGGCGTAACTTCCGCGATCGGCGCTTTGAAGGGCCCTCTGCATGGCGGCGCTAACGAAGCGGTTATGGTAATGCTTGAGCAAATCGGTTCGATGGCTAACGTTGAAGGCTACATCAACAACGCGCTTGCGAACAAACAAAAAATCATGGGCTTTGGCCACCGCGTATACAAAGACGGCGACCCTCGCGCGAAGCACCTGCAGCACATGTCCCGCGAGCTGGGCAAACTGACAGGCAATATGGAACTGTATGAGATGTCCGTAAAAATCGAAGATATGGTTACCGGCCAAAAAGGTTTGAAACCAAATGTTGATTTCTACTCCGCATCCGTTTACACTACATTGGGTATTCCACGCGACCTGTTCACTCCGATCTTTGCGATCAGCCGTGTATCCGGATGGAGTGCGCATATCCTTGAGCAATACCAAGATAACCGCCTGATTCGCCCTCGTGCTGATTATGTCGGCCCGGTTAACGCGAAATATATTCCAATCGAGCAGCGCTAATACAGCGCGGCTTACATACCCTTAAGGAGGATTTATTCTAATGGCACAATTCGAGAAATACGCTCTTCCAACAGAAGGCGAACAAATTACAATTGATAACGGTGTACTGCAAGTTCCTAACAACCCGATCATTCCTTTCATCGAAGGCGACGGTACTGGCCGCGACATCTGGCGCGCATCGAAACGCGTTCTTGACGCAGCTGTAGATAAAGCATACGGCGGCAGCAAAAAAATCGCTTGGTACGAAGTGTTCGCAGGCGAAAAAGCATTTAACGAATACGGCGAATGGCTGCCAGCTGACACGCTGACTGCAATCCGTGAATACATTGTTGCTATTAAAGGTCCTTTGACTACGCCAATCGGCGGCGGTATCCGTTCCCTGAACGTTGCGCTTCGCCAAGAGCTTGACCTGTACACATGTCTTCGTCCTGTTCGTTACTTTGCTGGCGTACCTTCCCCGGTAAAACGTCCTGAGCTGGTTGACATGGTTATCTTCCGTGAGAACACAGAAGACATCTATGCTGGCATCGAGTACCAAGAAGGCTCCGAGCAAGTTAAGAAAGTAATCGCATTCCTGCAAAACGAAATGGGCGTTAACAAAATCCGTTTCCCTGAAACTTCCGGTATCGGCATTAAGCCAGTATCCAAAGAAGGCTCCCAACGTCTTGCTCGCGCTGCAATCGAATACGCGATCAAGCATGGCAAGAAAACTGTTACGCTCGTTCATAAAGGCAACATCATGAAATATACAGAAGGCGCGTTCAAGAACTGGGGCTACGAAGTGGCTGAGCAAGAGTTCGCGGACAAAACTTTCACTTGGGGTCAATACGACCGCATTAAAGAAGCAGAAGGCACAGACGCTGCTAACAAAGCACAAGCCGAAGCTGAAGCAGCTGGCAAAATCGTCGTAAAAGACGCGATTGCCGACATCGCTTTGCAACAAGTTCTGACTCGTCCTACTGACTTTGACGTTATCGCAACTTTGAACCTGAACGGCGACTATCTGTCCGACGCTCTGGCTGCACAAGTTGGCGGTATCGGTATTGCTCCGGGCGCAAACATCAACTACCTGACTGGCCATGCTATCTTCGAAGCTACTCATGGTACAGCTCCTAAATATGCAGACAAAGACGTAGTTAACCCAGGTTCGGTTATCCTGTCCGGCGTTATGATGCTTGAGCATCTGGGCTGGCAAGAAGCGGCTGACCTGATCTACAAAGGCATGGAAGCTTCGATCAACAACAAAACCGTTACTTACGACTTCGCACGCCTGATGGATGGCGCAACTGAAGTTAAATGCTCGGCGTTTGCTGACGAAGTAATCAAAAACATGTAGTTATAAAAACAGGGGGGCATTATGCCCCTCTTTTTTGTCCATAAAATTAATCTCTTGGGTTTTTATCTTCTATCTTATTTGGATGACTTTTGCCAATATTGCAGATGTTAATACAAGTCAAGAAATGAACTTCTTTTAAAATTAAAGAACTAAACGTTTTTGGGAGGTTATTATCAATGGCTATCAAACGAAGAAAAATTACGGTTGTGGGGGCTGGCTTTACCGGCGCGACTGCGGCGCTGATGGCAGCACAAAAGGAACTCGGCGACATTGTTCTTGTTGACATTCCCCAACTGGAGAACCCGACAAAAGGCAAAGCGCTGGATATGCTGGAATCAACTCCGGTCCAAGGGTTGGACGTTAACATCACGGGTACGTCCAGCTATGAGGATACGAAGGATTCCGACGTTGTGATTATCACGGCCGGCATTGCCCGCAAGCCGGGGATGAGCCGTGACGATCTGGTCAATACGAATGCAGGAATCGTAAAGTCCGTATGTGAGAACGTAAAGGCGACAAGCCCCAATGCCTATGTCATCATTCTCTCCAACCCTGTAGATGCCATGACTTATGTGGCCTATCAGACGCTTGGCTTCCCGAAAAATCGCGTGATCGGCCAATCCGGCGTGCTGGATACCGCCCGGTATTGTACCTTCATTGCCCAAGAGCTGAATGTTTCGGTTGAAGATGTGCGAGGCTTTGTGCTTGGCGGACATGGCGACGATATGGTTCCGCTTGTGCGTTATTCGAACGTTGGCGGTATTCCGATCGAGAAGCTTATTCCGGCTGACCGAATCGAAGCAATCGTGCAGCGTTCCCGTGTCGGCGGCGGCGAGATTGTTAATCTGCTTGGCAATGGCTCCGCTTATTACGCACCGGCAGCTTCGCTTGTTCAAATGACGGAAGCGATTCTGAAGGATAAGAAACGGATCCTGCCAGTCATTGCTCTCCTTGAAGGCGAGTATGGATACAGCAATCTGTTCATGGGCGTGCCTACCATAATCGGCGGCGACGGCATTGAGAAGGTCATTGAGCTTGAGCTGACGGCGGAAGAAAAAGCGGCGCTGGACAAATCCGCAGAATCCGTTCAAAATGTGATTAAGGTAGTAACAGGCTGATCAACAGCCTTAAGTCTAATAAAGATTCGTTTGGGAGGACCCTGACACTCAGCTGCCAGGGTCCTCATTTTGATTTGAGGAAGGGGGAATACACGTGCTGCAGCAAGCACGAAGCGAACTGAAAAGAGTATACGGGTATGATACGTTCCGTCCCGGACAAGAGGATATTATTGAAGGCATATTGGATGGACGCGATACGCTTGCGATTTTGCCGACCGGCGGAGGGAAGTCCATCTGTTTTCAGGTTCCGTCGCTGATCATGCCGGGAACCTCAATCGTTATATCTCCATTAATCTCGCTAATGAAGGATCAGGTTGATACGCTCAACCGGCTTGGCGTGCCGGCGGCTTTTCTGAACAGCTCTCTTGGAGCGGAGGAGTACCGGACCGTGCTGCGAAATGCGCTAAGGGGCGAATACAAGATGCTGTATGTGGCGCCGGAGCGGCTTGATGCTCCGATGTTTACAACCTTGTCCGAGCAGCTTCATATTCCGATGATTGCTATCGACGAGGCTCACTGCGTATCGCAATGGGGTCATGACTTCCGTCCAAGCTACCGGCAGCTGGCGGGCTGGATCGGGAAGATGCCTAACCGTCCCCTTGTTGCTGCCTTTACGGCGACGGCTACTCAGGAGGTAGCCGCGGATATTACAGCCATGCTTGGTCTGCGCGAGCCCAATGTGTTTGTTACCGGTTTTGCAAGACCAAATCTGTCCCTCTCTGTTGTAAGCGGCGGTGACAAGAAAAACTTCCTGCAGCAGTTCCTGCGCGAGCGCGAGGATCAATCCGGCATTATCTATACAGCTACCAGAAAAGAAGCGGAGCAGGTTCAGGAGCTGCTGGTTCGGAAAGGCATTACTGCGGGTAAATATCATGGCGGGTTATCCGATACGGAGCGCGCGGATACGCAGGAACGCTTCAGGTTTGACGATATCCGAATCATGGTAGCGACTAATGCCTTCGGAATGGGCATCGATAAGCCCAATGTACGGTATGTCATCCATTGGCAGATGCCGGGAGATATCGAGTCTTACTACCAGGAAGCAGGGCGTGCCGGACGTGACGGCGAGGAAAGCGAATGCGTGCTGTTGTTTGAGCCGCAGGACGTGCAGGTGCAGCGATTCCTGATCGAGCAGGGCATGGGGGACGAGTACCGAAAATCGGTGCAGCTGTCCAAGCTTCATAACATGATGAATTACAGCCGTACACAGCGCTGCCTCCAGCAATATATCGTTGATTATTTCGGCGAGAAGGGGGTAGAGCCATGCGGGAAATGCAGTAACTGCCTCGATAAGAGCGAGCTGGTTGACCGAACGGCGGAAGCTCAGAAGGCGCTCTCCTGCGTCGGCAGGATGAAAGGGCGATTTGGCGTCACGATGGCAGCGAAGGTGCTTAAGGGGTCCAGAGACAAACGTCTTCTCGAATTTGGACTGGATCGTCTCACGACTTACGGGTTGTTCAACAACTGGCCGGAGAAGGAGATCGCTGATTGGCTGTACTGGCTTGTGGCGGAGGGGTACCTCCGGATGAGCGAAGGGCAATATCCGACCGTATCCCTTACAGCCAGTGCCCTGCCGGTACTGGAGGGCAAAGAGACGGTCATGCAGCGTCTGCGCACCGTTGTTCGCAGAAGTGCTTCAGGGGATGCGGGTGCTGCTTCTTCGCCATTGTTCGATGCGCTCAAGCAATGGCGCAAAGAAGCTGCGGCAAGAGAAAACGTTCCTCCGTTTATGCTGTTCTTTGACGCCACGCTGAAGGAGCTGGCCGATGTCCGGCCAGTGACGGAAGAGCAGCTGATGCAGACAAAAGGGATCGGCGCGGCTAAGGCAAGCAAGTACGGAGAAGAAGTGCTTGCGATAATTCAGTCGCATGCCGGAAGCGGCGGCAGTAGTCCCGCGGCCAATATCAGCGCCGTGACCAGACGGCCTGCAGTACGTCCGCCGGCATCTTCAGAGGAGACGCCAAGCCACGTGATGACGCTGGAGCGGTTTAATGCCGGCTTGGAGACGGCCGCTATTGCCGAAGAGCGCGGACTTAGCCGGGTAACGATAGAGGGCCACCTGATCCGCTGCGCGGAGGAAGGGCATGAGCTCGATTGGAGCCGTGTTATCCCGGAGCAATATGAGGATCAGATCGTGCAGGTCATCCAGGAGATTGGGTCGGACAAGCTGCGCCCTATTAAGGATGCTTTGCCAGAAGAAGTAGACTATTTCGCAATTCATGGCGTAATTGCCAAGCACGGCTTTAAGACGAAATCTTGAACATTGCCGGAAATGCTTTTGAAATGCCGGAAACTCAAGGGTTGTGCTTTGTGTTTCAGACAGGCATTTAGTATACTTATTGGTAGATTACGCATATGCAGGAGGTTTTTTTAATGAATGATGTGTTTTTCTTTTTACACTTGCTAGGGGCAGTTGGAATGGGCTTTTATATCGTTCTTCCGATTATGATCGGAAAAGCGACAAAGCTTGCCGGCCTTGGCCAAGGCGGATTGGCTGACGGTCTTGTATCGGCAAACCGTATTGTGCAGTATGCGCTTATTATCCAGCTGCTCACGGGCGGGTACATGATGTCGCAGGCCGATTATTCGGTTGCCTGGATGATTATCATCACGGTGTTGTTCCTGGCTATCGCAGCGATCTCCGGCATTATGTCGAAGCCGCTGAAACGCATCGTGTCGTCGATCCAGGATGGACAAAGCGCAACGGGCCATATCGCCAAAGCCCGCATATTCAGCTTGATCGTATTGATTCTGTATGTAGTTGTCATCTATTTCATGGCATTCCCTATGTACGAATAATTCTTTAGGTTAATGCTTACGAAGCAAGATTTATCACATTCGTGATAAATCTTAGGTTAATGCTTACGAAGTAAGATTTATCACATTCGTGATAAATCTTAGGTTAATGCTTACGAAGCAAGATTTATCACATTCGTGATAAATCTTTTAGGGGGAGAAGAACGTGCATCAATCACCAGACGTGGTAACCTTCGGGGAAGCAATGGCATTGTTTATGCCGCAGGAGCACAAATCGCTGGAACGGGCAACAACGCTCGAGCAAGGCTTCGGCGGCGCGGAAAGTAATGTTGCAATCGGGCTGGCAAGACTAGGCTGCTCGGTTGGCTGGTTCGGGGCGCTTGGTAATGATCCGTTCGGCCGCATGATCGTGAAAACGCTTCGAGGAGAAGGCGTCGACGTCTCGCGCGTCAAGCATAGCGACGAGGCTTCGACAGGGATGATGTTCCGCGAGCAGGTAGCCGGCCGCCTTGCCGTCCACTATTACCGCAAACATTCGGCAGCAAGCCGCATGGCCCCTGAGGAGCTGGATGAGGAGTATATCCGCGGGGCAAAGCTGCTTCATGTTACGGGCATTACTACGGCTCTTAGCGAGAGCGCCAAGCAAACGGTGCTTCGTGCGGTTCAGATCGCCAAAGAGGCAGGCGTGAAGATCTGTTTTGACCCGAATCTGCGGCTTAAGCTATGGTCGATTGAAGAAGCGCGCGAGGTGCTTCTGCCGCTGGCCGAAGCAGCGGACTACTTCCTTCCTGGCTGGGATGAGCTGAAGCTGTTGTACCAGACGGATGATTACGAGGAAGTAAAGGCGAAGCTGCAGCAGCTGAAAGCCGTGACCGTTATAAAAGGACTTGGGGATACAACGGTTGTGCTGGAAAACGAAGAGGAAGTCAGCGTTCCGTTCTATCCGGCAGAGAAAGTTGTTGACACGGTTGGAGCAGGGGACGGCTTCTGTGCCGGCTTCCTGGCTGGCTTGATGAAAGGCATGACACCGGTGGAGGCTGTTGGGCTTGCCAGCATCAACGGTTCGCTGGTCGTACAAATGCGCGGCGACTGGGAGGCGCTTCCGGAGTGGACGGCAGTCGAACAGCGCATGTCCGCTAAAGCGTGGGTGGAGCGATAACAATGGTTGATTCGAACGTTTCCGGGTCCAAGGGGCAGCGCCGCCGGGAAGCGATACTGCAGCTGCTCAAGCAGCAAGGACGCATTACGATTCAAGAGCTGGTGGAACGCTTTGATTGCTCGGAGGCAACGGCAAGACGCGACCTGGAGCAGATGGAAGCCGCATATCCGATTATCCGGACTATCGGCGGCGCAATGTATGACGGCATGAATACGGTCCGTGACACGGCGTTTGCGGAGCGGGAAGGGCTGTCGTACTTGGAGAAGGAGCGTATCGCTGCCAAAGCGGCTTCGCTGGTCGAAGACGGCGATGTCATTGGCTTGTCGGGCGGAACGACGAATTACCTTCTTGCCAAGCTGCTTAAGCTGAGAAGCGGGATTACCGTTGTGACCAATGCCGTCAATATTGCGATGGAGCTAGCGGGCAGCAGTGTCCAGGTTGTAGTGACGGGCGGCATTATGCGCCATAACAGCTTTGAGCTTTGCGGCCCCCTCGGCGAGGGGATGGTCGCACATCTGAATATCGGAAAAATGTTTATCGGCGTTGACGGCGTGTCGGCCTCGGGAGGCATTACGACTTACTCCGAACAGGAAGCTCAGATTGCGAAGGCGCTTATCAAGCGGTCACATACGACGTATGCCGTTTTCGACCAGACGAAGGTCGGCAAAACTTCGCTGTTCTCGATCGCGGCTTTACCCGAGCTGCAAGCTTTTATTACAGATCTTCCGCTAACCGGAGATCTGGCGGATAAAGCCGAGCAGCATCATATCGTTGTCCATGTAGCGGACAAGCCGGAATGAAAGAAGAGCGGTTGAAGGGGAGAATTTCCCTTTCAACCGCTCTTCTATTATTCCGCCGAATAAACCTGACTGCCATTTACCCAAGTCGACAGCACCTTGCTGAAATCCGGTGCGGCGAGCACGAGGTCGGCTCGTTTGCCTACCGCGATTGAGCCCGTATGCCCGAACAATCCAAGCTGTCTGGCCGGATTGGCGCTGGCATAACGGCTGATCTCATTCACGGTGAGCCCGGAATGTTCTGCCATATACCGGAAAGCGTTGATCATGGTTAAGCTGCTTCCGGCCAAATTGCCTTCCTGCAGCCTTGCTACTCCGCCTTCTACAATGACGGGCAATCCTCCCAGATCGTACAGACCGTCCGGTCTGCCTGCCGCCGAGATGGCGTCCGTGATCAGAATAAGCTTGTCTGATGGCTTGGAGGAGGCAAGCAGCCTGATGGCCCCCGGATGGACATGATGGCCGTCGGCAATAAGCTCTGCGTAAATCCGGTCATCGGTCAGAACGGCTCCTACGGTACCCGGCTCGCGGTGATGAAGAGGGCGCATCGCGTTATAAGTGTGAACGGCATGCGTAAGCCCGGCTTCCGCTGCCTGCGTCATGACCTCGAATGTCGCGTCGGTATGACCGCATGCCACCACAATGTTATGGCTGGACAGCCATTTGATCGCGTCGATGGCGCCTTCATTCTCCGGGGCTAGGGTCAGGAGCTTCAGAATGCCCGGGTAGCGCTCTGTCCAATCCTGCAGCCAGTCAAGTCGCGGAGGGGAGAGGAAAGCGGGATTCTGGGCGCCGATCCATTTCAGGCTGATGAACGGCCCTTCGAGATGGATCCCAAGCAGCTCTGCGTAACGCATCTCTTTATTCATATAAGAACGGGTCGCTTGAAATACAGCTTCGATGGCTTCCCGGGAAGCCGTTACCGTCGTGGCGAGCATTCCTGTCGTGCCTTGTGAAGCGTGGAACTTCGTTATCGTATCGTAGCTTTCCTCGCTGGCATCCATAAAGTCGCCGCCGAATCCGCCATGCACGTGAACGTCGATAAAGCCGGGAAGCAGCCAGGCGCCTTGTCCGTTCAGGACATGATCCGCGCCATAGGTCTCTTCTTCCTTCTCTTCGATAATACGGATAATCCTGCCGTCGTTAATCAGCACGCTGCCATTGGTTACCCGGTCTTCCAAAACAACTTTTACATTATGGATGAGCAGCGATTTGCCGTCGTGTTGTCCCATTACCCCAACATCCTTCCTGCCTCGCGGTCAAGAAGCACGGTTACGCGCGGATGTGTCTGCAACAGGGATGCCGGTACCTCCGTTGTAATAGGTCCTGTTAATGCTTGTTTGACAATATCCGCTTTATCCGCGCCGCGTACCACAAGAACAATCGAATTTGCTTTCAAGATTGAGCCGACGCCCATGGTGATTGCGTATTCCGGTACTTCGTCCATGCTCTCGAAGAATCTCGCATTAGCTTCGCGAGTCGCTTCTTTCAGCTTCACGACATGGGTGCCGCCCGATAAAGCATGATCAGGTTCATTAAAGCCGATATGACCGTTATGGCCAAGACCAAGCAGTTGAACATCAACTTGCCCCTCCAGCAGCATGCGGTCGTAATTTGCGCATTCGGCATCCAAATCTTCGGCCATGCCGTTCGGGAGAAAGGTATGCGTATCCGGAATATCAATATGAGCGAATAGATGCTTGTTCATGTAATAAGCGTAGCTTTGATTATTATAAGGTTTAAGACCGACATATTCGTCAAGATTAAATGTTGTAACATCCGCGAAGGAAACTTCGCCCTTCCGGTATTTCTCTACCATTTTGGCATAAATGCCTACGGGTGTCGATCCTGTTGCAAGTCCTAGTACGGCATTACTCTTTGCTTTGACGGTATCGATAAAAAGATCGGCCGCAAAGGCGTCCAGTTCTAATTGTGTATCAAAAATTCGTACGTTCATGGAAGATGCCCCCTCAATCGCATTTGATTCTATTCTAATTTATTATATTCATTTTAACAACAAAATTGATTGTAAATTTCATTTTAATGATTGTAAACGTCAAAATTACGATCTATGGATGTTCCGTCCTTGCTCCACTCCAGACCGCTGGGTTATGATGAACAAAAGTATTTTCGCAAAGCTTGAAGCTTATGTTAAGATGCCCAAAGCATCGGCATATAAGCAGGAAAGGTTGGCTATACAAATAGGAGGATTGCCCTATATGACAGTAGAGCAAATATCGGGGGCAAGCGCTTCCACATCGAAACGCAAAAGCGAGCATATCCGCATATGCCTGCAGGAGAACGTGGCCGGGGAAGGGATCGATACGGGGTTTGAGCAACTGCGCTTCCGCCATAATGCTCTTCCGGAAATTGCGTTTGACGACGTGCTGCTGGATACCGAGTGGCTGGGTCGGCAAATGCGTACGCCGCTGCTCGTCAGTTCGATGACAGGAGGCACAAGCGAAGCCGGCGCGATTAACAGGCGCTTGGCAGAGGCGGCAGAAACCCAAGGCTGGGCGATTGGACTTGGTTCGATGCGCGCCGCAATTGAACAAGAGGAATTGGCGGCTTCCTTTTATATAAGAGATATTGCTCCATCCGTGCCTGTGATCGCTAATCTCGGAGCTGTTCAGCTTAATTACGGATATGGCGTGGAGGCATGCCGAAGAGCGGTGGAAATCGCGGAAGCCGATGCGCTGGTGCTTCATTTAAACAGCATGCAGGAAGTATTCCAGCCGGAAGGCGATACCAACTTCCGTGATTTGCTGCCTCGGATTGAGGAAGTATGCCGGTCTCTGTCAGTACCGGTTGGCATTAAGGAAGTTGGCTGGGGAATTGACGCCGATACGGCTGCGGCTCTCGCTTCGGCGGGTGCAGCCTTTATTGATGTGGCAGGGGCAGGAGGCACGTCCTGGAGCCAGGTCGAGAAGTACCGGCAGAATGATCCGATGCGCAGATTGGCGGCGGAAGCTTTTGCCGGCTGGGGAATTCCGACCGCGCAGAGCATTATGGAGGTGAAAGAGCGGCTGCCGCATATCCCGGTTGTTGCAAGCGGCGGATTGCAGCACGGGGTAGATGCAGCCAAATCCATTGCGCTTGGAGCGGATATAGCGGGCTTTGGCCGCGCCCTTCTTCCTCGGGCCGCAAACGATGATACAAAGGTATCGGTTGAACAGTTAATTGAGCAATTCGAGCGTATTGAATTCGAGCTGCGTGCGGCAATGTTCGGCATAGGCGCTGCAACGATTACCGAACTTCAACATACAAGCCGTCTTATTCCAGCGCGTTAATCAAGTAAGCCCGGCAAGTTAAGCGAATACTAGACTGTCGGGAATCATTGCGCTGGTCGAGTGGTAGGAGTAGCTTCGGCTAGGATTTAGTAAGGGAGGGCACAGCATCCATGACCGTGGAGACAAAGGTATGGGACGGCGGATGGATTCAGGTAAAGATTCCGCTTCCTTTTACGTTAAAGTGGGTTAATAGTTATTTGATTCCGGAGAGCGGGGGGAGCTATACCCTCGTTGATCCTGGATTGCATACGGACGAAGCTCTTGCAGCCTGGGAAGAGGCCTTCCTGAATCATGGCGTTATAATGGAGCAAATTACCCGTATTGTGCTTACGCATCAGCATCCGGATCATTATGGCCTGGCGGGGTACTTTCAGGAACGGACGGGCTCGCCGGTCTTTATCTCGGAACGCTCTCACGGGTATACGAGACGGCTATGGGGAGAGAGCAGCACTTACGCGGATGAGCTCCGTGCGCACTTCGCTATCCATGGGATGCCGGAGGAGTTAACGCTTGAGATCAAGAATAACCTTGACGGGTTTGTCCGGAAGGTGTCTCCTCAGCCTCAAGTCACTTATTTGAACCCTGGCGATACGTTTCAGCTTGGCGGATTGGAATGGCAGATGATTGACGCGCCGGGCCATGCCTTTGGACAGCTGTGCTTCTATCAGCCGGACAACAAATACATGCTTTGCGGTGACCAGGTGCTGCCGCATATCACGCCTAATATTGCGTTTAATCCCGGAGAGGAAGAGGATCCGCTAGGCTGCTTCCTGAAAAGCCTGGACGAGCTATACGACTATAAGGTGGAGCTGGCCTTTCCGGGTCACCGCGAGCCGTTCACCGATTTTGCCAACCGGATTATTGAAATCAAGCAGCATCATGGCCGGCGCCTGAACAAGATCTGGGAAATATTGCGAGTGCCCAGCAGCGCTTTTGAGCTTTGCGAGCATTTGTTTGGCGGTCATCTGCGGACGAATCCCCATAACTTGCGCTTTGCGATGTCGGAGACGATCGCCCATCTTCATTATTTGGAGAAGCGGGGAAAGGTCGTTCGGACCGGAACAACGGATACCGTTATGTTTCGTACGGCTGAATAAGGAATGAGCGAAGGCTTCACGGAGGTGGGGCCTTTTTCTTATTTTCTCGCTTCTCTTAAATAAGCCTTGAGCTTTTTTTCCTGTTCATAGGACAGATCGAATATACGTTCATTAAATTGCCTGTACGCATATTCGTACAGCTTTTGGTCGATTTCGTTTTTTTGCAGAATACTTTTGACCGCTTGGCCGGATAGCTTAAGATCTGAATGACGCCCCGGTGTAACATTTACTTTGGGATAATGCTTCGGCTCCCAGTTCATCATGCGCATAAACAAATATAAAGACATGTCATACTGCTCCGTAATGCCGACAAAGGCAAATTCATTAGCAAGAAGATCCCGGGCTTTTTTGTAATTCGGATAGGGATTGTTGAGCTCGCCGGTGATCATTCTGGACTGCAGATTGCAGTATTCAAGATCATAGAAGGGGTCAAGCGCATACTCCTCGAAAGTTAGCTCCTTATTATAAGAAATGACATATTTAGGATTTTTGTATTTGAAATAAAAGTAGGAAAGCGTTCGTTCAAGGGGATTGCGCAGCATCGTCACGTATTGAAAGGGACGGTCCGTGAAGTGGTGAATGCCATAGATGAAATGTCCGCATAAGGCATCTGCGTGTATAAGCCGTTCACTAAGCTGAATACCGTTTGACATGGTATAGAAGTGCACCGTATTCGGGCAATTCTCGTTAATAGCCTGGGTAAAAGAAGATCCCCCCGTTTTCGGAAGATGCAAGTAAAGAAGCAGCTTGTCGGTCACTTTGTCTCCCCTTCTTCCTTGTTGGAATAAATGATCCCGCAACGCCGGATATAAGCCATAATCTCGTTAACGGAATCAGACACCGTTTGTTTGTTAGTCTCGAGAACAAGCTCCGGTTGAAGAGGCGCCTCGTATGGCGCGGAAACGCCGGTGAAATGCGCGATTTCTCCGGATCGGGCTTTTTTGTACAGCCCTTTGGGATCCCTCTTTTCGCATTCCTCAACGGTGCATTGCACATATACTTCGATAAAATCAACCGGGCGGATGGACGCTCGCACCTTGTCGCGGTCCTGCCTGTAAGGAGAGATCGCCGCCACAATCGTGATGATCCCCGCATCAACAAACAGCTTGGCGGTTTCTCCGATTCTGCGGATATTCTCTGACCGGTCCTCCGGCCGAAAGCCTAGATCCCGATTCAGCCCGTAACGGAGATTATCGCCGTCCAGAATATAACTCCGGCAATTGAGATTAACCAGCTCTTGCTCTATGGCTGCCGCTAAGGTGGATTTGCCGGAGCCCGATAGTCCGGTTAACCACAGGATGCAGCTTTGATGACCATTGAGAAGCTGTCTATCTTCCCGCGTTATCCCGAAGTCATGCTTAACGATATGATTCTCGCTCATCCTTCTCTGGTCACTCCTCTCTCATTCGCTCACTACTAAATTATTCCAATAAAATAGAAAAGGTTCAGAGAGAAAAGCGGGCAAAAGAAAAAGCTGCCCTACAGGTGTAGGACAGCTTTTCTGCCAGTTTCTATTCCTTTAATCGTTCTGCTTCTTCTTCGCGTCCAGCTTGCTTGCGATGGGCAAGTCGACTTGCCGCGGAAGCTGCGATGGCTCCAACGATGTCATCCAGGAAGGTATGGATCTGACCATCGTTCTTGTCATTAAGCTTCTTCAAGATGCCGGGCTTCAGCTTGTCGATATAGCCAAAATTCGTAAATCCAATACTGCCGTAAACATTAACAATGGACAGGGCTAATATTTCATCGCAGCCGTATAGGCTTTCGTCATTTCTGACCATTTCTTGAAGCGGTGCCATCAGCTTGCCTTCCTCCGCCAAAAGATCAAGCTGGATGCCGGTCAATACGGCATTCTGCACTTCTCTTTTAGACAGGACGGACTCGACGTGATCGATGCAATCGTCCAGTGTCAGTTCAGGATAATAATCCTTCTGCAGAAAATGAACGAGCTGCGCAATGGAAGTTTTGGACACGCCTCGTTTCTCGAGCCATTCGTTTGTTGCGTCCGCAACCTCTCGGCTGTTCAAGCTGTAAGTGACTTGATTAAACAATTTGATTACCCCCTCAGATTTTGTGGACAAAACTGGTCTAAAAAAGGGAAGGGCTCGTATACATAGTACTACAAATTAACAAATGTACAAAGCCGCCGAACAGGCAATACCAAAATTTGGGGAGGAAAAAGTAATGACTCAAACAAAATGGATCCGCCGTGCAGCAATTTGCGGTGTGCTGGTATTTCCCATCCTGGCAACAGGATGCGGCTTGATCTCGCAGGATACAAAAGGGGAGATCGACCCGCCGCAGCAAACGGAATCAACAGGTGCTGTAGACGGCACAAACACCGGACAGGCTGTACAGCCTGGACAAGACGACGATTCCAATCTGACCGTCTACCTCGAGGATCCCAACGGGTATCTCGCACCGGTATCACTGAAAACAGCACTTACCGAAAATGCGGTTGATGAAGCCGGCAAAAAGGCGCTTGAAATCATGGTGGACGGCGGAAGCTTCGCCAACCAGCTGCCGGAGGATTTCCGGGCGGTTCTTCCAAAAGGTACCGAAGTTAAGTCGCTTCACATCGATCCCAAAACGCAGCTCGCAACCATTGAATTTGGCGGAACCTTCAGCGATTATCCGGCAACGGACGAGCGCACGATCGTAGAGGCCATCACTTGGACGATTACGGCCATGGGCGCAAAAGGCGTGGAGCTGTGGTATGAAGGCGCCAAACTGCCGGAAATGCCGCAGGACGGCTTCCCGCTTGATGAGCCGCTGACACGTTCCGTAGGGATCAATCTTGAAGCTGCCGATGGCGTCAACTATTTGAACTCGACGCCGGTTACCCTGTACTTCTCGTCCCAAACTTCGAGCGATGAACAATATTATGTACCGGTTACCCGTTTGATTAACCGTACAGAGGAGTCCGCCGCGCAGGCTGCTTTGGAACAGCTGATCACCGGCCCGCTGAACGCCAAGAATCTGACGGCGGTTCTGACCAATGATGTGGAAGTGACAAGCATCAATCAAAAGGATGACACGGTAACGGTGGATCTGAAAGACCAGGCGTTTGAACAAGGTCTTCCTGCTCCTGCGGAAATGCTGGAAGCGATCGTTCTGTCAATCACCGAAAACACTGGCGCAGCCAAAGTTCAAATTACCTTGAACGGCCAAAAGGTGACGGATGAGAACAATGTGGATTACAGCACGCCAGTATCCCGTCCGCATCATGTAAACGCGATTAAGAGCTAAGGCGGCTTTATCGGCAAAAAAAGCAGCTCCGTTTGGTCCAAGTGACCTTGCGGAGCTGCTTTTTCACATAAAAGATGCTTTTCACAAGTCACTTTGGTAAAATAGGAAAGATTGCAAAGCCACTACATACTAGTTAAAGCGAAAGATGCAGGAGGAACATAAGGATGCGAACAGACGGTCGGCAACCAAGCCAGCTTCGGCCGGTTACGATAACGACAGGCGTTAATAAATATGCGGAGGGCTCCGTTCTTATCGAAGTTGGCGAGACAAAGGTGATTTGTACGGCCAGCGTTGAGGAGCGGGTGCCGCCATTCATGAAGGGACAGGGCAAGGGCTGGATTAACGCCGAGTATGCCATGCTGCCGCGGGCTACGCATTCCCGCAACCAGCGGGAAGCGGCCAAGGGCAAGCTGTCCGGACGGACGATGGAAATTCAGCGTCTGATCGGACGCGCGCTTCGCTCAGTCGTAGATTTGCAGGCGCTTGGCGAACGGACCATTACACTCGACTGCGATGTCATCCAGGCAGACGGCGGTACGCGCACAACGTCCATTACGGGCGCGTTTGTGGCGTTGTGTCTTGCGGTGAACAAGCTGTCGAAAACAACGCAGTTTGCAAAATACCCGATTACCGATTTTCTTGCTTCGGTCAGCGTAGGCGTTATTCAGGAGCGCGCATTGCTTGACTTGAATTACGACGAGGACTCCAAGGCAAAGGTCGACATGAACGTGGTGATGACCGGAGGCGGCAAATTTGTTGAGCTGCAGGGTACCGGTGAAGATGCCCCGTTCTCGCGGGAGGAATTAAACCAGCTTCTGGAATTGGCGGAAGGCGGGATTGAGGAACTGATCGAGAAGCAGCGTGCGGCATTAGGAGAGATTGCGGAGCGAATCGGGGGATAATCGAAGTGACACAGCCAATATTGATCGCGACCAAAAATGAGGGCAAAGTAAAGGAATTCGCTCATGCCTTTGCCAAGCTTGGCAGAACGGTTGCCAGCTTGAACGAGTATCCGGCTTTTCCCGATATTGTGGAAAACGGCGATACGTTCTCAGCCAATGCCCGCATTAAAGCAAAGGCGGCAGGCGATGCGTTCCAGGTGCCAGTGCTCGCTGATGATTCCGGCCTTCGCGTCACTGCGCTCGGCGGAGCCCCCGGGGTCTATTCAGCCCGTTACTCCGGCGAAGGCGCGACTGACGCGTCTAACAATGCAAAGCTGCTAGAGGAGCTGAGGCGCCTGAACGCCCCGGATGCGGCAGAGCCGCTTGCGGACGGTACAAGGCTGCTAAGTCCTGCTCAGTTTGTTTGCGTGCTCGCCTTGTATGACCCGGCAACCGGAAAGATTGTCGAGACAGAAGGCACGGTCGACGGCTTTATTGCCGAGCGTCCGCGCGGCGAAGGCGGATTTGGCTATGATCCGTTATTCTGGCTTCCGCAGCTTGACCGCTCGATGGCGGAGTTGACCAAGGAAGAGAAGCAGGCGATCAGCCATCGCGGCAATGCTCTCGCGAAGCTGATCGAGATGCTTGCCAACTAAATAAGGCCAGCACGAAAACGTCACCGGATTGCTCCGGTGACGTTTTTTCTCTTTTTAACATTGTGCAGCGAGCGTTACTTTACGCTTACTCCGTACTCCTTCAGCCAAGTATTCACCTGATACAAATAGGCGAACAGCTGCGGACCGGACATCAATTGTCCGAACCAAGGAATATTCGACTTCGCCGAATCGGATTCCGCCAGCTCTCTAAGCTTGCTTACATTAATGAGCGGAAGCAGCGGAGAGGACGGATCGTTTAGGATGTCGAGGAACAGGCCTTTTACGGCTGCAAGGTAGTTCGGGTTATGCGTCTTCGGATACGGGCTTTTCTTGCGGGTGACCACATCGTCGGGAAGCACGCCCTTCAACGCCCGGCGAAGAATGCCCTTCTCGCGGTCGCCGGCTGTCTTGATCTCCCAAGGGATATTCCATACGTACTGCACCAGGCGGTGATCGCAGAACGGGACGCGAACTTCAAGGCCGGCGGCCATGCTCATCCTATCCTTCCGGTCGAGTAGAGTAGGCATAAAGCGCGTAATGTTCAAATAAGACATTTTGCGCATTTTGCGTACCGTCTCGGATTCCCCATCCAGATGCGGCACTTCGGCAATAGCCTGCGCATAACGGTCGCCGATGTAATCAAGGGGCTTGATCCAGGCTGCAACATCCGGTGCGAGCAGCTCGGCACGCATGGAAGAAGCCAGGGACCACGGGAACGTGTTGGCGCTTAACGCTTCCTCGCGATGGAACCAAGGATAACCGCCGAAGATCTCATCGGCCGCTTCGCCGGAGATCGCAACCGTCGCCCCTTTTTTGATCTCGCGGCAGAACAGCAGGAGGGAGGCATCCACGTCCGCCATGCCCGGCAAATCACGGGCGAGGGTAGCGTCTCGAAGCGCGCCAACAAGCTCTGGCGTATCGAACTGTATCGGATGATGAATCGTATTCAGATGACTGGTCATCCGCTCAATCCAAGGGGCGTCGCTGTTCGGCTGGAAGGCATGCGCTTTGAAATGCTTGTCATTATCCCTATAGTCGACGGAATACGTATGAACATTGCCTTGACCGGTTTGCTCATAATAGCGCACGGCAAGCGTTGTTAACGCGCTGGAGTCAAGACCGCCGGAGAGCAGCGTTCCAACCGGCACGTCCGATACAAGCTGGCGCTC
Organism: Paenibacillus glycanilyticus; assembly: GCF_023715145.1. Lineage (GTDB taxonomy): Bacteria > Bacillota > Bacilli > Paenibacillales > Paenibacillaceae > Pristimantibacillus > Pristimantibacillus glycanilyticus_A. The sequence continues at coordinate 77,489 of NZ_JAMBNP010000009.1, forward strand.
TGTTGTATCTTTCAGGAGCTCGCGGACATGTTCGGCCGTAGCATCCACATCCTCTTCATGAGGAATGCTTTCAAGGCTCCAATATTTGGTTTTGCGGCTGCCGGAGCGGTTCACCGTCATGCATTGACCCGGCAATAGCTCGGTAATATCCTTGTAGACCCCTTGGCCAGGCGTACGCGCGGGACCCATAATAAAGATTTCCGCCAAGCCTTCCGCTCCTACCTCGGCTTTGACAGCCGGATGTGCCAGGATGGCTTTAGGCTCCGAACCAAAAATAAAAAGTCCATCCGCGAAGCTGATGAACAGCGGTTTTACGCCAAGTCTGTCGCGGGCCAGAAACAGCTCCTGCTCGGTAACATCCCAGATAGCAAAAGCGAAGATGCCGTTAAACCGTTCGACGCAGGCTTTACCCCATTCCATGAAAGACACAAGCAGCACTTCCGTGTCGCAGTGCGTGGTAAAGGTTCTGCCCCGGTCCTCCAGTTCCTTCCTTAATTCAAGCGCATTGTAAAGCTCGCCGTTATAGACAACGACATATGTGTCATCGCCCGAGCGCCGAATCATCGGCTGAGCGCCATTCTCGGGATCAATTACGCTGAGTCTGCGGTGACCAAGCGCGCAATTTGGCGATATCCATGTACCCGACGCATCAGGACCGCGCAGCGATAATGTCTCTGTCATTTTGACCAGGCTGCTGCTGTCTTGGGTTAAATCCCGGGTCCAATCGATCCAGCCGGTTATTCCACACATATTCTCATTCCTCTCTTCTGCTGGACTCCTGTAGCGATAATATCCGTTATATGCTGAAAAAAGGGATAAAATGTCTGTCCGCAGGGGGATGCTAAGAGCGCATGTTTGTAAAAAGGAGCTGAGAATTAATCGATGTCAGGCGATGAGCGCAAAAAATATTATGTATCGGTCCAGGCCGGACAAATTTTGCAGGATCAGGGAGCGGCTTCCTATGAGCTGGAGATTACGGCTAACGATGAGGAATTCAATCAGCTGCAGGTGATGTTCGAGGATTTATCGAGCATGGACGAAGCGATAACGGGGCATTACAATTACGCGGTCGGCACCCTGCAGGATGAAACTACAGACAAACGCATGAATGCAGGCTATGATGCCATTCTTCGTGATATCTATTTGTTTATACATGAGCATGGGACAGAAGGCACCCGCAAGCATGTAGAGTCGATGGGCATACTGGATCCAGGCAGACTACAAGGATAACATCCAAGGATAATGAACACTCTTGACGCGCAAAGCGAAAGCTTTCGAAGCAGCCACGCTTCGTATGGCTTTAACCGGGAGGGCATTATCCTTTTTTTGTAAGGCAGATTCTTTGAAACTAACGGATTTTGTTACCTTTATGATACCTTTATTAGGCGAGGAGTGGTACAATAGGAGGATAAAACTAGTATTATAGTGGAGGCATCAAGCATTGCAAAAGTTAGTGTTTTTCGTAGGTGTGGCGGGTACGGGCAAGACAACCGTGGCTCAAAAGCTGGCGGCGCGGATTCCGGCTGCTTTTTTGGATCGCGATACGGTAGGCGGACGGTTTGTTGAGGCTCTGCTGGAGCGTAACGGACTCGACAAGAACGACCGTGATTCGGATTTCTACAAACAAAATCTTCGCGATCTGGAATACGACACAACCAAAGATATTTGCATCGAGAATCTGGCAGCCGGTCAAAACGTCTTTATGATCTCTCCTTTTACGGCAGAGCTTAAAAATAAAGCTTGGATTGAGGAAGTCATTACGGCTGCAGGTCTGACAAAAGCGCAGGTGGATGTTAAGGTAATCGTTGTTACCTTGGACAATATCGAGCTGCAGAAGAACCGCATTATCGGACGCCAGACGGAACGTGACCAATGGAAGCTCGAGCACTGGTCGCAATTCGAGAAACGCATCGCGTTTGTACCCGAGATTAACTGGGATATCCCGCAATCATCTATTTTAATTTATGATAACAGCGGCGAAATGAGCGAAGAGCAGGTAGAGAAGCTGTATCAATTCGTAGCGGAAAAAGCTTTTACAGCCGTATAAGCGGATTTTGACGGAGCCTGGATAAGGGCTTCGTTTTTTTATGCACCTTCATTAGAAACATCAAAAAAACCCGCGAATCTTTGATATTCAAAGTTCAGCGGGTTTGCTTCTTAATGAATCCACTCTACGACTTCATCCATCGGACGGCGAACTTGCGGGAATCTGGGCTCGGAAACACGATATCCGAAAGCAACCATTACCGACAACTCATACAATTCATCATTCAAGACACCAGCATCTTTCAAGATCCTTGTAACCTTTTCTTTATTGAATCCTTCCATTGGGCAGGAATCGATGCCGATTTGGGCGGCTGCCGTCATCATGTTTGCAAGCGGGATATACGTTTGTTTGGAGGACCAATCAATCAACGTTCTTTCATTGTCGAGGATATGAAGATCATTTTCCTGAAAATCTTTGTATACGACCGGTATTGTCTTAAAAGCCTCATCCGACAAGCCCTTAATGTTCTTGTAGATGTATTCTACATACTCGGAATCGTATCTAACGTCTTTGCGGGCAAGAAGAATAATCAAGTGGCTTGCCGTCGGAAGTTGTCCTTGTCCGCCGAATGCAACCTCACGGATTTTCATTCTGATTTCTTGGTTTTGAACGACGAGAAATTTCCAAGCCTCAAAACCGACTGAACTTGGGGAGAGTCTTCCCGTTTCCAGAATAAATTGAAAATCCTCATCGGAAACTTTTCGATTTGGATCGAATTCTTTTGTGGCGTGACGAAAGGCGAATGCATCCAGGACTTCTTTCTTTTTTTGAGCGTTATTCATTGTAGTTGTTATCCTTTCAAGTATCGAATATTAATCAACGCGTTGATAAATTAGATCTTACATTCATAAATGCATTACAACAAGTACGCACAATTTTGTAGGATAATATCAATATTGTGTTATAGTATTAAAAAAGATACCAATGAACGGGCAAAGGACAAGAGCCGTTTACAGTCTCAATGCAAAGGAGTCCTCTTAAACATGGATAACAAAACGGATATAGTCAATTTTGGGTGCCCGGTGACCGTTACGGTGGATGTCATAGGCGGGAAGTGGAAAGGCGTTATTTTGTATCATTTGACGGAGGGGCCTAAACGCTTTAATGAGCTGCGGAGACTATTTCCCCGGATTACGCAGCGCATGCTTACGCTGCAATTAAGGGAATTGGAAAGCGACGGCGTCATCCATAGGGAGATATACAAGGAGATCCCGCCAAGGGTGGAATACTCGCTTACCGATTTTGGCGAAACGTTAAGGCCTCTTATCATTTTTATGAGGGACTGGGGCGTGACTCATGAGAAGACCGTTCTGACAAATCGTGAAACCAATAACGTGATGGCGAGGAACAGCGCATCAATTAGCAATTGCGGGATTGAAGCATAACGTCAGATTATAGCCCGAGGGGACTTCTTAGGGGATGTAACCGAAAAGGAAAGAAAAAAACCCGCAAATCCTTGTCAGACAAGGCTTTGCGGGTTATTCATTGTTATGGGAATGGCGTCCCAGGAGGGATTCGAACCCCCGACCGCACGCTTAGAAGGCGTGTGCTCTATCCGGCTGAGCTACTGGGACACGTAAGAATGAGTATAGCATGCGATTGTTGTACTTGGCAATAGGGAATTTGAAAAAGTTTGAGGCGGCTGGAGAAAATCGAACCCTGGTTACCGTTGAACTTCATGCGCGAATAAAATTCGCTTGGTAAATATAGCATATACGCCTCGGAGAAATCAAGACTGGGGACGGGTAGTTTTTATATTAGCAGGTTCCATGATATAATCGAACGCAAGCAATAGGCAGACGAATGATGCGGTTTGAAGGGCAAGGGGTGATACCATAACTACACCAGATAACGTATATTTATTTCCGAAGATGCTGGATCACTATCAAATTCAGCTCACCCGTATGCTGGAATCCGAGCAGTACGGCGAGGCCAAAAATTTGCTCCGCTTCCTGCTTCAGTGCCGCGGTGAGGATGAACGGCATTACGAGGAATGGGGCAGTCTTCTCAATTGGCTGGAAATGGCGTTTCCGAACTCGGAAGAGACCGGCGGCATAACCTCCGGCCAGGCGGAGGAAGCGGAAGACAACGAAGAGAGCTTCCGGGAGCAGCTTCTGAACCCGCCCGAGCAGGATGAGGCTTACATCAAGCAAGTGCTCTATATTATGGAGCATCATCCAATGATCGACCAGCAGATTCTGGCGCTGGAGCGCGCAGCATACATACAATCTCCGGAAGTGGATCAGGTCATGCTGGACTGGCTGTCGAGCGGCCAGCCGATTCATCCGGTTGTGCAATTCAAGGCCCTGCAATGCCTGCGGAAGCGGGAAATATCCGGACAGCTGCTGCTTGACCGGATGGGGGAGAAGGTAGAGCTCGATATCGAGGCGACTCCGCTCGCGCTGGATGATTTTCCTCAGCCCGTCATCCGAATTCTGGAACGTGTCGAGACGGTAACGGAAGCAGATGACCCGACTCTTCCTCATTTTGCCAGAGAGCTTTGGAAGGAAAGTCTCCAATTTCTGTATGGCACATCGGCATACCAGTGGATGCAAAGAGAGGATGACGAGACGGTAGACAGCTACGCTGCCGCGCTCCATTTGACCTTGCTGCTCACGGTTTACGGCTCTGCCAACGATGATGATATCCGGGAAGCCTACGGCATAACCGAGCCGCTCAGATTCCGATATGAGCAGGCTTGCAGGACTCTTCGGCAGGTGGCTGCGATGCAGCAATCTACTGAAGATGATCATCAGCCTTGAAATGATGGCCAAGGTTGATTATAATAGAGTGGTTTATGAAGCGAATACTAATTGGCGTGATGCGTATTTTGGAGGGGAAAGCATAAAATGAAAGCAACTTGGGAAAAAATAGACAAGAACCTCGTGTCGATCGACGTTGAGGTTGATGCTGAGAAAGTCGCTGCAGCACTTGATCAAGCATTCAAGAAAGTCGTGCAAAAGGTAAACGTACCTGGCTTCCGTAAAGGTAAAGTGCCGCGTGCAATGTTCGAATCCCGTTTCGGCGTGGAAAGCCTGTACCAGGATGCAATCGACATCCTGCTGCCGCAAGCTTACGAAGAAGCGGTAAAAGTAACGGAGCAACGTCCTGTTGACCGTCCGGAAATTGACGTTGAACAATTTGGCAAAGGCCAAACGTTCAAATTCAAAGCAAAAGTAATCGTTCGTCCAGAAGTTACGCTTGGCGAGTACAAAGGCCTGGAAATTCCATCCTTTGAAGCTACGGTAAGCGACGAAGAAGTTACAGCTGAGCTGGAGCGCCTGCAACAGCGTCACGCTGAGCTGACTGTCCTTGAAGAAGGCGCTGCTCAAAACGGCGACATCGCTGTAATCGACTTTGACGGCTATGTAGACGGCGAAGCATTCGACGGCGGCAAAGCGGAAAGCTACTCTCTTGAACTGGGTTCCAACTCGTTCATCCCGGGCTTTGAAGAACAAGTGGTTGGCATGCAAACAGGTGACTTCAAGGATGTTGAAGTAACATTCCCTGAATCCTACCATGCTGAGAACCTGGCTGGTAAACCGGCTGTGTTCAAAGTAAAACTGCATGAAATCAAACGCAAAAACCTGCCGGCTCTTGACGACGAGTTCGCTAAAGACATCAGCGAATTCGACACGCTTGAAGAGTACAAGCAGGATCTTGTCTCCAAGCTGAAAGAAACAAAAGAGGGCGAAGCAGAACGCAACCTGCAAAACGCCGTTATCGAAAAAGCGGCTGAAGCTGCTGAAGTAGAAGTTCCGCAACCAATGATCGCTACAGAAGTTGACTTTATGCTCCGCGATTTCGAGAACCGTCTTCGCATGCAAGGCATGAACATCGACCTGTACTACCAATTCTCGGGTCAAAGCGAAGAAGTTCTGCGCGAACAAATGACAAGCGACGCTGAGAAACGCGTTCGCAACAACCTGGTTCTGAATGCAATCGCAAAAGCCGAGAACATTCAAGTTTCCGAAGAAGACGTGAACGAAGAACTCGAATCGCTGTCGAAAGCTTACAACCGCCCTGCGGCTGAGCTTCGTGACGTGTTCGAGAAAAACGGTCAGTTCGACAGCTTGAAAGAAGACATCGAGCTTCGCAAAACGATTGAATTCCTCGTTGAAAACAGCAAAACAGCTGAAGTAGCTGGAGCATAACAGTCCAATTGAATAAATAGAAGAAAAGGCACGTCATCGTCAGATACGTGCCTTCTTTTCACCCTACATAACGAACTGGTTCGGCCTGAAGAATGATCTTCAGTACATATCGAGCGCTGCTCACCGTATACTGTATTATGGAAAAATGACATTGCTCATTTGACGTGATACAATAGAAAACATGAACATAAAGTCTTAAAAAGAAAAGAGGTTGGTCGCATGAATCTGGTACCTATCGTAGTTGAACAAACGAATCGCGGAGAACGGTCTTACGATATCTACTCGCGCTTGCTTAAGGACAGAATCATTTTTCTCGGGAGCGCTATCGATGATGATGTAGCAAACTCAGTTATCGCTCAGCTGCTTTTTCTGGCGGCCGACGACCCGGAGAAAGACATCCATTTGTATATAAATTCCCCAGGCGGCTCGGTAACGGCCGGCATGGCGATTTATGATACAATGCAATATATTAAGCCTGATGTATCTACGATTTGTATGGGTATGGCAGCAAGCATGGGCTCGCTCCTCCTTACAGCAGGTGCGAAAGGCAAACGTTTCGCCCTTCCGAATGCGGAAGTGATGATTCATCAGCCGCTTGGCGGCGTGCGTGGTCAGGCGTCGGACATTAAAATTCACGCGGACTGGATCCTGAAGACCAAGCAAAAACTGAATCAAATCTATGTGGAGCGTACCGGTCAGCCTTATGAGAAGATCGACCGCGATACGGACCGCGATAATTTCATGAGCGCGGAAGATGCTCTGAATTACGGTTTGATTGACAGAGTAATAACAACTCCGGTATCCTAAGGATTTAATCGAAGGGGTGATAGCATGTTTAAATTCAATGATGAAAAAGGCCAGCTGAAATGCTCGTTCTGCGGTAAATCCCAGGAGCAAGTACGTAAACTGGTTGCCGGTCCCGGCGTTTATATATGTGATGAATGCATTGAGCTCTGCACGGAAATCGTGGAAGAGGAGCTTGGGCATGAAGAAGAGCTTGATCTGAAGGATATTCCGAAACCAAAGGATATTCGCGGTATTCTTGATTCGTACGTTATCGGACAAGAATTTGCGAAGAAATCCCTTTCCGTTGCGGTATACAACCACTACAAACGGATCAACTCGCAAAGCAAGATTGAAGACGTTGAGCTTCAAAAGTCCAACATCCTGCTTGTAGGTCCTACAGGCTCGGGTAAAACTTTGCTTGCTCAAACCATGGCAAAAATCCTGAACGTGCCGTTTGCGATCGCGGATGCAACCTCGCTGACGGAAGCCGGCTATGTCGGTGAAGACGTTGAGAATATTTTGCTGAAGCTGATTCAAGCTGCGGATTATGATGTAGAGAAGGCTGAACGCGGCATTATCTATATCGATGAGATTGATAAGGTAGCTCGCAAGTCCGAGAATCCGTCGATTACGCGCGATGTATCCGGCGAAGGCGTTCAGCAAGCCCTGCTTAAAATTCTCGAAGGCACGGTTGCATCCGTACCGCCGCAAGGCGGACGCAAGCACCCGCACCAAGAGTTTATTCAAATCGATACAACGAACATCCTGTTCATTTGCGGCGGTGCATTTGACGGCCTCGAATCGCTGATCAAACGCCGTATCGGCAAAAAAGTGATCGGTTTCAGCTCGACTGGCGAGGTTCAGAAGGACCTGAAGCCGGGCGAATACCTGTCGATGGTTCTGCCGGAAGATCTTCTTAAATTTGGCTTGATTCCAGAGTTCGTAGGCCGTTTGCCGGTTATTTCGACTTTGGAGCCGCTTGATGAAGAAGCCCTGATGCGTATTTTGTCCGAGCCAAAGAACGCTTTGGTGAAGCAATACCAGAAGCTTCTTGAGATGGATAACGTGAAGCTGGACTTTGAACCTGCTGCTCTGGAAGCAATCGCGAAAGAAGCGATTAAACGGAACACGGGCGCCCGCGGCTTGCGTGCCATTATCGAGGGCATTATGCTCGAAGTGATGTACGAAGTTCCATCGCGCGACGACGTGAGCACTTGTCTCATTACGGAGAAAAACGTAAAAGACAAAATCATGCCGGAGCTTACTGCCAAGAAGGGCAAGAAGAAGGAAGAAAGCGCCTAAGTTCATTACCGTCATCGCATCCACCCTTTGGCCGCGGATATTTTCGCTTGTCAAAGGGTGGAATTTGACGTTCATGGGAGAGATCATTTTATGTATTTGCGCAAGGATACTGTGCCGGTCAAAGTCGGCAACCTGACGATTGGCGGCAGCAATGAAGTCATCATTCAGAGTATGTGTACAACGAAGACGGCTGATGTAGAGGCTACAGTAGCCGAGATTTTGCGTCTGGAAGAGGCGGGCTGCCAGATTGTTCGGGTTACCGTCAACAATAAGGAAGCTGCTGATGCGATCAAGGAAATCAAGAAGCGGATCAACATCCCGCTTGTTGCTGATATTCACTTCGACTACCGCCTTGCTCTGCAGGCGATTGAGAACGGCATCGATAAAGTACGGATCAATCCGGGCAATATCGGACGCCGCGAGAAGGTTGAAGCTGTTGTGAAGGCCTGCAAGGAACGCGGTATTCCAATCCGGATCGGCGTTAACGCCGGCTCCCTTGAGAATCATCTGCTGGAGAAGTACGGTTATCCGACACCGGAAGCGATGGTGGAGAGCGCGCTCTTCCATATCGGCATTCTGGAGGAGCTGGACTTCCATGATATTATCGTATCGCTGAAGGCTTCCGACGTGCCGATGGCGATTGCGGCTTACAGCATGGCGGCGGAGAAAATCAAATATCCGCTGCATCTTGGCATCACGGAAGCGGGTACCCTTCATTCCGGTACAATCAAGAGCTCGGCCGGTATCGGCGCTTTGCTTGCGCTGGGCATTGGCAACACGGTACGGATTAGCCTCAGCGCGGATCCGGTAGAGGAAGTGAAGGTAGCCCGCGAGCTGCTGAAGACCTTTGGTCTGATCACGAACGCGGCTACTCTTATCTCCTGCCCGACTTGCGGACGTCTGGATATCGACTTGTTCTCGATCGCTAACGAGGTGGAAGAATATATCTCGAAGGTGAAGGTGCCGATTAAGGTTTCCGTTCTCGGCTGTGCTGTTAACGGCCCTGGCGAGGCACGCGAGGCGGATATCGGTATTGCCGGTGCCCGCGGCGAAGGCCTGCTGTTCCGTTACGGAGAGATGATCCGCAAAGTGCCGGAAGCGGAGCTTCTTAACGAGCTGAAGAAAGAAATTGACGAGATCGTACGCGTATTCGAAGCGACTGGCGAAATTCCGGGACGCAGCAATCATGCGCATGCATAATTTATCATGATACGAATGAGGCATTCTTACAGTATCCTGCTTCGCAGGTTGCCTGAGAATGCCTCTTTTTTCTTCTCAAAGCGATTATTCCCTGCGGCAAGGGGCAATACTACCAATTACGTACTCTTTTGCCGGAATGATTTGCTTTGAGAGGAGAAGATATGAATGAGTTTAAGTATGGTATTGATGTTAATTCAAGTCTTTTTTGCTGTGGTTATTGGTTTGTATTTCTGGAATTTGCTGCGTAATCAGAAGACCAACCGCTCGGCGGTCGATCGTGAATCGCGCAAGGAGATGGATAAGCTGCGCAAGCTTCGCTCCGTCTCGCTGACGAAGCCTTTGGCGGAGAAAACGCGTCCGCAAGCGATGCAGGATATTGTGGGTCAAGTAGACGGTCTGCGAGCGCTGAAGGCGGCGCTGTGCAGTGCTAATCCTCAGCATGTTATTATTTATGGACCGCCGGGCGTCGGGAAGACGGCGGCAGCCCGCGTCGTATTGGAAGAAGCGAAGAAGAATCCTTCTTCCCCGTTCCTGAACGAAGCGAAATTTACCGAGATTGATGCCACTACGGCACGGTTCGATGAACGGGGAATTGCCGATCCGCTGATTGGTTCCGTTCATGATCCGATTTATCAAGGGGCAGGGGCTATGGGCGTGGCCGGTATTCCTCAGCCGAAGCCTGGTGCGGTGACCAAGGCGCATGGCGGCATTCTGTTTATCGATGAAATCGGTGAATTGCATCCTATTCAAATGAATAAGCTGTTAAAAGTACTGGAAGACCGCAAGGTGTTTCTGGAGAGCGCTTATTATAATTCGGAGGATGCGAATATTCCGATGTATATCCACGACATATTCCAGAACGGTCTTCCTGCCGACTTCCGTCTTGTTGGTGCGACAACTCGCTCGCCGCAGGATTTGCCGCCAGCCATTCGTTCGCGCTGCATGGAAATCTATTTCCGGCCGCTTTTGGCAAGCGAGATTGCATCCATTGCCGAAAATGCGATTAAGAAAATCGGTTTTGGGCCATGCCCGGATGCCGTTGATGTCGTTAAGAAATATGCGACGAATGGCCGCGAGGCTGTTAACGTCATTCAGCTGGCTGCAGGCATTGCCTTGTCGGAGAAGCGGGATTCGATAACGGCAGCAGATGTGGAATGGGTAGTGAACAGCAGTCAAATTCCGCCGCGTCCTGACCGTAAGGTGCCGGATGCTCCTCAGATCGGTTTCGTAAACGGCCTGGCTGTGTATGGACCTAATATGGGGACGTTGCTTGAGATTGAAGTCAGCGCGATTCCGGCGGCTGCCGGCAAAGGACAGTATACGATTACCGGCGTTGTTGACGAGGAAGAGCTGGGAGGCGGCTCCCGGACGCTTAGACGGAAAAGCATGGCGAAGGGCTCGGTTGAGAACGTGCTGACCATGCTCCGCCGTTATGGGCTTAATCCGCAGGATTTCGACTTGCATATTAACTTCCCTGGAGGCACGCCAATCGACGGGCCGTCCGCAGGCATTGCGATGGCAACGGCAATTGCCTCCGCGATAAAAGAGGTGCCGATCGACAACAAGCTGGCGATGACGGGCGAGGTTGGCATTCACGGCAACGTGAAGCCGGTTGGCGGCGTGCTTGCGAAGGTAGAGGCCGCGTTCCAGGCCGGCGCGGATACGGTCATTATTCCGCGCGAGAACTGGCAGGCGATTTTTGCCAACCTGGAAGGTCTGAAGGTCATACCGGTAGACCGGGTTGACGAAGTGTTCAGATATGTCTTTCCAATTGGAGAAACCGTTGTCGCAGAGGTCGAAAAACCTGTCGGATCCGATCTTTTTATCGCTCCGGGGGTTCCCTATTTGCAGGCGGATTCCGTGGAATGATAAAATAGGGTATTCGAAACAATTGGAGGTGCTGGTGTGGGATCCGGAAAAACGAAAGGCCGGCGGCTTCCCCTGCTTCCTTTAAGGGGGCTGCTTGTATATCCCAGCATGGTGCTCCACCTTGATGTGGGAAGAGACAAATCGGTGCGGGCGCTGGAGAAATCAATGATCGACGATCATATGATTCTTCTGTGCTCGCAGTCCGAAGTCAATATTGAAGAGCCTACAGAAGACGATATTTACCGCGTCGGCACCATTGCGAAGGTCAGACAGATGCTCAAGCTGCCAAACGGCACGATCCGAGTGCTCGTGGAGGGCGTTGTAAGAGCTGAGGTTGTGGATTATGTGCCAAACGACCAGTTCTACGAGGTTACGGTCTTGGAGCTTCCCGAGCCCGAGACCGACGATCCTGAAGTAGATGCTCTTATGCGGTCGGTACTCAGCCAATTTGAGCATTATATTTCACTTTCGAAGAAAGTGACGCCGGAGACTCTTGCTGCCGTATCGGATATCGATGAGCCGGGCAGGCTGGCGGATGTGATTACGAGCCACTTAACGCTCAAGATCAAGGATAAGCAGGACATTCTGGAGACCATCGATGTCCGGGAGCGGCTCGAGCGTCTGCTTGATATCCTGAACAACGAACGTGAAGTGCTGGAGCTCGAGCGCAAAATCAACCAACGCGTCAAGAAGCAGATGGAGAAGACGCAGAAGGAATATTATTTGCGCGAGCAGATGAAGGCGATCCAGAAGGAGCTTGGCGAGAAGGAAGGCCGTGCGGGCGAGGTCGAAGAGCTTCGCAATCAGCTGGCTGAAGCAGGAGTGCCAGATCTCGTTAAAGAGAAGGTTGAAAAGGAAATCGACCGTCTGGAGAAAATGCCGGCTACTTCCGCCGAGGGCGGCGTTATCCGCAATTATATCGATTGGTTATTAGCATTGCCTTGGAGCAAGCATACGGAGGACGATCTCTCCTTAAGCAAGGCGGAGGAAATCCTGAACAATGATCACTACGGCCTTGAGAAGCCGAAGGAGCGTGTGCTTGAGTATTTGGCGGTACAGCAGCTGGTGAAGAAGATGAAAGGGCCGATCCTTTGTCTTGTAGGCCCTCCGGGCGTCGGCAAAACTTCCCTTGCGCGTTCAATCGCCAAGTCGCTTGACCGCAAGTTTGTAAGAATCTCGCTTGGCGGCGTTCGTGATGAAGCCGAGATCCGCGGCCACCGCCGTACGTATGTTGGCGCAATGCCGGGACGGATTATCCAGGGAATGAAGACGGCGGGTTCCTATAATCCAGTCTTCCTGCTCGATGAGATCGATAAGATGGCCAGCGATTTCCGCGGCGATCCTTCGTCTGCTTTGCTTGAGGTGCTCGATCCGGAGCAAAACAATACGTTCAGCGATCACTTTATCGAAGTGCCGTTTGATTTGTCCAACGTCATGTTCGTAACAACCGCGAACTCGATGCACAATATTCCGCGGCCGCTGCTGGACCGTATGGAAGTCCTGTATATTCCGGGTTACACGGAACTCGAGAAGCAGCAGATCGCGGAGCGTTATCTGCTGCCGAAGCAGCGCAGAGAGCATGGTCTGACCGAAGATCAGCTCGCCGTTGAAGACGAGGTTGTACTGCAGGTTATCAGGGAATATACGCGAGAATCCGGTGTGAGGAACCTCGAGCAGCAAATTGCCGCGCTTTGCCGGAAGGCAGCAAAGCATATAGTTGCAGCTGCCGGCTCCAAGACTCAACCGGACAGCATAGAGGAAGCCAACGGGGATCTGGCGGATACGCCATATGAAGCCCCTGAGCTGAATGCGCTGGAGGCGGCCTTTGGTTCGGACGCGGATGAGGCGCGGAAGCAGGCCGAGTCGGCAGCTCCGGTAACCTTGACCGTTACACCTGAGCTTCTAAAGGAATGGCTTGGACCTGCGAAGTTCCGTCATGGTACGGCTGAGGTGGAGAACCAGATAGGAGCCGTTACGGGTCTTGCTTGGACGGAGGTTGGCGGCGATACGCTCGTCATCGAAGTAACGGTGATGCCGGGAAGCGGCAAGCTGACCCTAACCGGCAAGCTTGGCGACGTCATGAAGGAATCGGCGCAGGCCGCGTTCAGCTATACGCGCTCGAAGGCTCTTGAGCTGGGCATCGACCCTGAGTTCCATGTAAACAAGGATATCCATATTCATATTCCCGAAGGCGCGATTCCAAAGGACGGACCGTCTGCCGGTATTACGATGGCAACCGCACTTATCTCCGCCCTGACGAATCGTTACGTATCGAAGGAAGTGGCGATGACCGGAGAGATTACCCTCCGCGGGCGCGTGCTTCCAATCGGCGGTCTCAAGGAAAAATCGCTGGCCGCTCACCGGGCGGGCATCCGGAAGGTGCTCCTGCCGAAGGATAATGAACGTGACTTAAGCGATATTCCGGACAGCATCCGCAGCGATATGACCTTTGTTCCTGTCAGCCATATGGACGAAGTACTGCAGCACGCATTGCTGCCGGTCAACACAGAAGAGAAAGCAGGAACAGTAATCGGATGAAAATTACCCAATCAGAATTTATTATAAGCGCAGTAAGACCTTCGCAATATCCAGTAGACGCCTTGCCAGAGATTGCTCTGGCAGGGCGTTCCAATGTCGGCAAATCGTCGCTCATTAACAAATTGATCTTGCGCAAAAACCTGGCAAGAACAAGCTCGCAGCCCGGAAAGACGCAGCAGCTTAACTATTATCGCGTGAACGACATGGTCTATTTTGTCGACTTTCCCGGCTATGGCTATGCCAAAGTATCCAAAACGCAGCGAGAGCTGTTCGGGCAAATGATCGAGACTTATATTCGCGACCGCGAAGAGCTGAAACTTCAGCTTCTTGTTATTGATATGCGGCATGCTCCGTCGAAGGACGACGTGCTTATGTATCATTGGCTGAAGCATTATAACGTGCCTACCTGCATCGTCTGCACCAAAGCGGACAAAATCCCGAAAGGCAAGTGGGACAAGCATGTAAAGGTTATCAAGGAAACGCTTGAGGCAGATCCGCGCGATAAGCTGGTCATGTTTTCTTCCGAGACCGGGCTTGGCCGCGACAAGCTCTGGGAGGTCATTAACGGCGCGATCGGGCACATAACGGAGATAGATCAATAACTTCCTCTATAATGCAGAGGATACAGCAAGAAACACAGCGTTCCTCGTGAAATCTACCGGATTTTTCAGAAATATGCGAGAATATCGAGGCTGGACGGCAGGAATAAAAAGTTCTGATCACGTATAATATACTTAGACATTAAGAACAAAAGCGCAAGTTTAAAGAATTGAGGAGATTTTTATGGCTCAGCGGCTAGCCACAGAGTATGTAAGTGCCAAACTGCAATTGACGAGCGATGAGATGAAGCAATTTATCCGGTTTTTCGATGACCAGCAGGTATGCATGAATATCAAGGTCCTCGATAACGGAAACCAGGAGCTGGTTCTCGAAGACGTAGCAGGGAAGGAAGAGGTCACACTGACGTTTGAACGTCAGCAGGACCACTATGTATGTGAACTCTCTTGCCGCCTGATTCACCCCAAGCTGACCAACGCCATGCGCAAGGCCGTAACGACTTTCCATGGAGACGCAGTTGTTAATCGTATCTACAGCCATTATACGATGATCTATCATTATACAAACGGCAGCGTCCGCAAAATCGTTGAAAGCACGTCTTCGGGCACACGGGTCGTATTCGAATACAAGGATACGGTCGGCCAATTGGAGCGTGTGTTCCAGAGCCGCTTGATCGAACGTGAAATCGAGCTGGTCAACAATGCCATTAATGAACTGCTTGACCTGCGGAATCAAGCGAAGGAACGCCTGCAAATTACGGGCATCGACGAAAGACTTGCGATGCTGACAAGGAAGCTGTTTGTTCTGGAAGCCTGACCGTCATAATCAGTACTTAGTGAAGCCGCTGACCGCGGCTTCTTTTTTCATTTGTTCATAAATGTTCACAAAAAAATGATATAGGAATGGACGCTGTGCGTGGTACCTAAACCGCTCCAGATACATACGTTGTATACGGGATTGAAGCGGAAAAAACTTTTCGTTTCTCCTGAAAAAAAAGAGTTGCAATTCTCACCAATAGATGTTATTTTTAATCTCGTTGAAAACATTGGTCTAAACAAAATAGGAACCAGGATTCACTCAGGACATGGAGATGTTGCGAGAGATTATTCCCTCGGGAAGTGAATGACGTAGGTCCTAGCGGATGAAATTTTTTTAAACATTTTATTCCTAGGAAGGGGGAACCGGAAGATGGAATATTCAACTTTCGGAAGACACGTTGCTGTTGATACTTGGGGAGTAGATTTTGATCTGCTGAACAACGCTGAATTTTTGCAAGCCCAAATGGTGGAGGCTGCTGAAGCATGCGGCGCTACTGTATTATCGGTGCAATCGAAACAATTTGAGCCTCAAGGAGCAACAGTGCTTGTATTGCTGTCGGAGAGTCATCTCTCTATTCACACGTATCCTGAGAAAGGATTTGCCGCTCTCGACTGCTACACTTGCGGTGAAACCGTGGATCCACAGCTTGCGATTGATTACATGATCGCAGTACTGAAGCCAACAACCACTCATGCGAAGAAGCTAGTGCGCGGCATGGGTGAGCTTAAGGTAGAAGAACCGAAAATGCAACAAGTTGAGCTTGTTTAAGCTCCTAATTGAAAAGATATAGAGATAACCATAGACTTCGGTCCATGGTTATTTTCTTTGTATAAACAGGGAATAATGGCAAAGAGGGTTTTCAAACATTATTCATAAATGAAGCCAATATGAAGCCATACAGCTTGTCGAACTATGTTATAATCATTCTAAAGTTATTAAAGGAAAGGCAGGTGAACGCGCATGCACATTATCGTAGTCGGTTTGAACTACCGGACAGCTCCCGTTGAAGTGAGAGAACGGTTTGCTATAGCAGACAAAGAATTGCCGGAAGCAATCAGACAACTTATGAACACAAACAGTATTATGGAATGTGTTATTGTTGCGACCTGCAATCGTACCGAACTATATGCGGTAGTGGACAGGCATCATTTGTGCGGACATTATATCCGCAGCTTTATGGAGCAGTGGTTCAAGCTGCCTAGAGAGCAGTTCACTAACCATTTATATATGTATGAGGATGACAAGGCGATCGAGCATTTGCACCGGGTAACGAGCGGTCTGGATTCGATGGTGATCGGCGAGACGCAAATTCTCGGGCAAGTGAAGGATGCATTTGCGCTTGCGCAGCAGCAGAAGACGACAGGTACCCTGTTTAATATGCTGTTTAAACAAGCGGTTACGATGGCCAAGCGTGCTCATTCGGAGACAACGATTGGAGAATCCGCCGTGTCGGTCAGTTACGCGGCTGTTGAACTGGGCAAGCGGATTTTCGGCCAGTTCAGCAAGAAGACCGTTATGGTTATAGGCGCAGGGGAGACCGGAGAGCTGACAGCGAAGCATTTGTACGCAAATGGCGCTGACCGCGTCATTGTCGTGAACCGGACGTATGACCGGGCCGCGCAATTGGCGGAGAAGTTTAACGGTATCGCCTGCTCGATGGAAGAGGCTGCAAGCAAGCTTCATGAAGCCGACATTGTTATCAGCTCGACAGGAGCGGAAGGTTATGTATTGACCCGCCAAACGGTAGCCGAAGCGATGAAGCGCCGGAAGTCGAAGCCGTTGTTCATGATTGATATCGCCGTTCCGCGTGACCTCGATCCGGGGATTGCAGCGGTCGAGAACGTATTCCTATACGATATTGACGATTTGGAAGGCATTGTTGCGAGCAATATCCAGCAGCGCCGGAAGGAAGCGGAGAAGATTGAGACGATGATTGAACAAGAGGTTGAATTATTCGAGCAATGGTACAAGACGCTTGGTGTTGTGCCTTTAATCCGTGCCTTGCAGACGAAGGCTGCCCATATTCATGAAGAGACGCTTAACAGCCTGACAAACAAGCTGCCAGATCTGGACGAGCACGAACTGAAGGTTATCCGCAAGCTGACGAAAAGCATTGTGAACCAGATGATGCAAGATCCTATCCTCCGAATCAAAGAGATGGCTGGGGAGAAGCATTCCGAAGAAGCAATGGATATGTTCGTCAAGTTGTTTGCGCTTGAAGATGAGCTGGCCCAGTCGAAAGAAGCGGAAGAAGAAACGGCGGCTGCGGCGAAAAAGAAAAACATGCCGGCACGGCAGGCTGCTTCGGCACTGGCGTCCATCCTTCGATAAGAGCGCGCTACCCGAATAATCGCGAAGGGCGGCAAGGTGGAAGCTTATGTTTTTAACGCAAAAGTGGCTTTACGACGCGATACTTTATATTTACGCCCTGAGCCTTCTGTTTTACTTCTCCGATTTCATGGATGCGAACCGGAGAGCGAAGCGGATTGGAACAGGGCTCCTTATTTTTGTGTGGATATTGCAGACGGTCATATTGGTGAGCCGCCTTGTGACTCATTTTGAAATAACATCCATCTCTTCGTTTGAATATTGGCTTGGTTTCTCTTGGCTCTTGGTTACGGCTTCGCTTGTGATCAGCCAATTTTTCAAAATCGAGTTTTTGGTTTTCTTAGTCAATATCATCGGCTTCTCCGTCCTTGCGCTTAACTTGTACAGCAGGCCAGGGATGGATGAACAGTTTGGCGTGTCGCAGGCGATGCGCGACTTGCTTCTTGTACATATTAGTCTCGTGTTATGCGCATATGCTTCGCTTACGATTGGTTCGATCTTTGCGGGGATGTACTTATTCCTGCACAAGCAGCTGAAAGCGAAAAGATGGAACCCTTTTACGCGGAGGCTGCCAAGCCTGGATAGGATCGAACGGTTCTCGGACCGGGCAATCATTATTGGCGTACCGCTGCTTGCGATGTCCTTGTCGGTCGCGGCTACCGTGTTATTGGCGGAAGGCCGGCCGAGGCTCCTGCTCGACTGGAAGGTGCTGACTTCGTTTGCAACTTTGATTTTCTATGTCAATTATATTATTCAAAGGGCGATGCTGAGACGTCCGGGCACGCAGCTGGCAAGACTCCATCTGATTGCATTCGTTATGCTGATCATTAACCTGTTATCCAGTTATTTGTCGACCTTTCATTAGGAAAAGGGGATGCGCATGAACGGTTATTATCCGGTAATGCTTCAGCTTCGCGGCGAACGCTGTGTCATTATAGGGGGCGGGCGTATTGCCGAGCGTAAATTGCAAGGACTGCTTGAGGCTGGTGCGGATAACATCACCTTAGTCAGCCCGCGGATCACTCCGCGTCTGCAGGAGCTTGCCGCAAGCGGTTCCCTTCATTGGCAATGCCGGATATATCAGCCTTCAGATGCCGAAGGTGCCCGGCTGCTGTTTGGCGCAACGGATGATCCGAAGCTTAACCGGCGTATTGCGGAAGACGGCAGACGTGCAGGGGCTTGGGTGAATACGGTTGATGAAGCGGAAGGAAGAGGGTTTCTCAATCCTTCGGTTGTACGGCGCGGAGATTTACTTATTGCCGTATCTGCAACGGGAGCAAGCCCCGCTTTGTCCATCAGGCTGAAGCGGGAGCTGGAACAGCAATACGGTGAAGAGTACGGCTATAGTGCAGGGCAGCTTCGAAGGCTGCGCGATTATATGAAAGTCTCTGGATTTGAACCGGGCGAGCGCGAAGCGCTGCTGAGACTGGCTGCCGAAGAGGTGCCGTTTAAGGGAGAGACAGAGGTCGATATAACAGCTTGGATTAAACAACTTCGGGCGAAACGGCCCTTGGATTGACGACGGGAGGATGATCATAAATGGGAGCTGCAAGTAATGGACCGCGTACAATCGTGGTGGGGACACGCCAGAGTGCACTTGCTCTGACGCAAACCGGGCAAGTCATTGATGAGTTGAAACGAATTAGCGAGAAGCAAGGATTTGATTACAATTTTGAAATTCGGAAAATTGTGACGAAGGGCGACCGCATTCTGGATGTCACTTTATCCAAGGTCGGAGGCAAAGGCTTATTTGTCAAGGAGATCGAGCAGGCATTGATGGACGGCGAGATCGATATGGCTGTTCATAGCATGAAGGATATGCCGTATGAGCTTCCGGAAGGATTGATGAACGGCGCTATTCCAAAGCGCGTCGATCCCCGCGACTGCCTTATTATGAAGCAAGGCGCTTCAATTGAAGAATTGCCGGAAGGGGCTCGTGTCGGGACAAGCAGCCTGCGCCGTTCCAGCCAGCTTAAAAATATGCGTCCCGATCTTCAGCTGGATTCGATTAGGGGCAATATTGACTCGCGGATCCGCAAGCTGGAAACGGAAGGCTTTGATGCCGTCGTTCTGGCTGCCGCCGGCCTTACCCGCATGGGGTGGCAAGACCGGATATCTGCGTATATCCCGGTTGATCTGTCTATTCCTGCTGTTGGACAAGGTGCGCTCGGCATTGAATGCCGCGCGGAGGATGCAGCAGTTCGCGAACTGCTTGATTTGTTTAATGATACGGAAACCTCCCTTGCCGTAAGAGCGGAGAGAAGCTTCCTTGGCGCTTTAAACGGCGGCTGCCAGATCCCGATCGGCGCTTTTGCCGTGGTACGGAAGACGATGGAAGACAGCTTCGACAACGCTGAGCTGGAGCTGACCGGAATGGTAGGCTCTCCTGATGGCATAGTTATGCTGAAGGAAATCCGGAAAGGAACCGATCCCGAGCAGCTTGGACGTGATGTTGCGGCGGCATTGGTAGCTAGAGGTGCGGATCGCATTTTGGCGGAAATCGGGGATAAGGTATGAATAAAGGAGTTGTCTATCTGGTAGGCGCCGGACCGGGTGATCCGAAGCTGATCACGGTGCGCGGCCTGGAATGCCTGAAGCGAAGCGATGTGGTCGTCTATGACCGGCTTGCAAGTCCACGGCTTCTGCGTCATGTGAAGGAAGGCGCCCGCAAAATCTATGTAGGCAAGCTGCCGGACCGCCATACGATGAAGCAGGAGGAGATCAACCAGCTGCTGGTTGATCTTGCCTTGGAAGGCCATACGGTGACGAGGCTGAAAGGCGGGGATCCAACGATCTTCGGCCGTGTAGGCGAAGAGGCTGAGCTGCTGCAGGAGAATGGCATTACCTTTGAGATTGTTCCGGGTATTACCTCGGCAATTGCGGTTCCTGCTTACGCGGGCATTCCGGTTACCCATCGTGACCTGGCATCTTCTTTATCTATTATTACGGGGCATGAAAGCCCGGATAAGCTCGATCGTTCCATCCATTGGGACAAGGTTACGAATGCAACGGGCACGCTTATCTTCCTGATGGGGGTGGCCAAGATTGGCTATATTGCCGAGCAGCTGATCCGGCACGGCAAGCCTGCTCATACACCGGTAGCCTTGGTTCGCTGGGGAACCCGCGTGGAGCAGCAAACCATCGTTGGTACGCTGGAGTCGATCGAGCGGATTGTGAAAGAAGCGAACTTCCAGCCCCCCGCTGTTATTATCGTGGGCGAAGTAGTCCTGCAGCGGGATAAGCTGAAATGGTATGAGCAAAAGCCGCTCTTTGGCGTGCGCGTGCTTGTAACGCGGGCAAGAGCCCAGGCAAGCGATTTGGCTGACCGGATCGAGGAGCTTGGCGGCGAGCCTTGCGAGCTGCCCGTGATCGAAACCCGGGAACCGAAGGATGAAACTGCCGTTCAAGCGATACGCGCCGCTCTTGCGGAAGCGGAATCGTACAACTGGCTGATGTTCACCAGCGTGAACGGCGTTGAATACTTCTTCAACTGGCTCGAGCGGTTTAACTTGGATATACGGCGTTTCCATGCGGCACGTATCGCCGCTGTTGGTCCACGGACCGCGGAGGCTCTGCGCCAGCGCGGGCTTATTGCCGAGCAGCTCCCTGCCAAATTCCAGGCGGAAGGCCTATTGGAGCAGCTGGAGGGCCAGCTAAAGCCTGGCGAGAAGGTGCTTCTGCCGCGCGGTGATCTTGCCCGCGAGATTTTGCCGCGTGAACTGTCGGCAAAAGGACTGCTGCCGGTTGAGCTGGATGTATACGAGACGGTGCTTGCTGATTCGCAAGATGAGCAGGCATTGGAGTGGGTTCGCAATCGGGAGATTCACGCCATTACGTTCACCAGCTCCTCGACGGTTACGAACCTGCTGGAGCTGCTCCGGAAGAATGGAAGCGAAGATCCTGCTGCCCAGTTGGCTGGCATTGATGTCGCGAGTATTGGGCCTGTGACGTCAAAAACAGCCGCGGAAGCAGGACTTGAGGTAACCATTGAGCCCGAAGAAGCGACTATTGAAGCTCTGCTTGAAGCGCTTGTTCAACATCAAATGACGAAACGCCTGAATGTCGATCGTCATTAATCATATTCAGGAATTATTGCATTTCTATCGGAAGCAAGAATGAGGAGGAATTGAGATGGCATTTCCCATTGTGAGACACCGCAGACTACGCCAATCGGCGTCCATGCGTAACCTGGTACGCGAAACCGTGCTGACAGCAAATGATTTTATATATCCGATCTATGTCAAATACGGCACTAACATCAAAGAAGAGATCAGCTCCATGCCAGGCGTATACCGCTTCTCCCTTGATCTTCTGGAAACGGAAATCCGTGAGATTACCTCGCTTGGCATTCAGGCGATTATGCTGTTTGGTCTGCCGGATCATAAGGATGCGGAAGGCACTTCGGCTTATGATCCAAACGGTATTGTTCAGGAAGCTACGCGACTTATCAAGAAGTGGGCACCTGAGCTGATTGTGATGGCGGACACCTGCCTGTGCCAATTTACCGACCACGGCCATTGCGGCATGGTGCATCAGGATGAAGTAACGGGAACGGCTGTTGTTGACAATGATCCGTCGCTTTCCTTGCTTGTTCGTACGGCGGTTTCCCAAGCGGAAGCTGGCGCTGATGTTATTGCTCCGTCCAACATGATGGACGGATTCGTCTCGGCAATTCGCGAAGGGCTTGACGAAGCAGGCTTCAGTCATGTTCCGATTTTGTCTTATTCCGTCAAATATGCTTCCGCCTTCTACGGTCCTTTCCGTGACGCGGCCAAATCTGCGCCGCAGTTCGGTGACCGCAAGACGTATCAAATGGATCCCGCGAATGCCCGCGAAGCTTTGCGTGAAGCGGACTCCGATGTGTTTGAAGGCGCGGATATGCTGATGGTTAAGCCAGCGCTTTCGTATCTGGATATCGTTCGCCAGCTGCGTGACAGCTTTGATCTGCCGATTGTGGCATACAACGTAAGCGGTGAATATGCGATGGTCAAAGCCGCCGCAGCTAACGGCTGGATTGATGAGCGAGCGATCGTGCTCGAGAAGCTGATCAGCATGAAGCGTGCCGGTGCGGATCTAATCATAACTTACCATGCGAAGGATGCTTCGCGCTGGCTGAGAGGAGAGTAACGTCAGATGAGCAAATCCATAGGCAACAGAAGAGATAACCGTTCCAGAGAGGCTTTTGCCCGTGCGAAGCAAGTGCTTCCCGGTGGTGTTAACAGCCCTGTGCGTGCTTTCAAATCGGTAGGTCTGAACCCGGTCTATATGGATCATGGCAAAGGCAGCCGCGTCTATGATATCGATGGCAACAGCTACATTGATTATGTTGGCTCTTGGGGACCGCTTATCATGGGGCATGCTCATCCGGAAGTCATCGAAGCGATTAAGAAGACAGCTGAAAAAGGCACCAGCTTTGGCGCACCAACCGAGCTGGAGACCCTCATGGCCGAGCTGGTTGTAGAGCGTGTTGCTTCGGTTGATATTGTCCGCATGGTTAACTCCGGTACGGAAGCGACGATGAGTGCGCTTCGTTTGGCACGCGGTTATACGAAGCGGAGCAAGATTTTGAAATTTGAAGGCTCCTATCATGGTCATGCGGACAGCCTGCTTATCAAAGCCGGCTCGGGTGTAGCTACGCTTGGCTTGCCGGATAGTCCCGGCGTCCCGGAAGGCGTGGCTTCTCAAACGATTACCGTGCCTTACAATGATCTGGAGTCGGCTAAGCATGCCTTCGAGAAGTTTGGCGAGGAGATTGCGTGTATCATTGTCGAGCCCGTAGCGGGCAATATGGGCGTTGTCCCTCCGCTGCCGAGGTTCCTGGAAGGTCTGCGCGAGCTGACAGAGCAATACGGCAGCCTGTTAATCTTCGATGAAGTCATGACCGGCTTCCGCGTTCATTACAACTGTGCGCAAGGCCGTTACGGCGTAACGCCGGACTTGACCTGCTTCGGTAAAGTAATCGGCGGCGGCCTGCCGGTTGGCGCTTACGGCGGCAAACGAGAGATCATGGAGATGATCGCTCCGAGCGGTCCAATCTACCAGGCGGGTACTTTGTCAGGCAACCCGCTTGCTATGGCAGCCGGTTATACGACACTCAAGCTGCTGACAAAAGAAACCTATGAGCTTCTGGAGCGCCAGGCGATCCGGCTTCATCTTGGTTTTGAGAAAAATGCAGCTAAACACGGTATCGCGGCAACGATTAACCGCGTTGGCTCGATGGTATGCCCGTTCTTTACCGAAACTCATGTCATTAACTTCGATACGGCTAAAACATCGAATCTTGAACGGTTCAAAGCTTATTTCTCTGCTATGCTCGATCTTGGCGTCAGCATCGCACCTTCGCAGTTTGAGGGGATGTTCGTATCCGCCGTCCATTCGGATGAAGATATTGATGCCACCATTGCCGCTCATGATCAGGCGCTTGGCAGTTTATAAGAACGATAAAGCGATTCTTAAGCTAATGCTTACGAAGCAAGAATTGCACGAATGGCCTGGTTTAGGCTATTTGTGTGTCAATTCTTTAGCTAATGCTTACGAAGCAAGAATTGCACGAATAGCCTGGTTTAGGCTATTTGTGTGTCAATTCTTAAGCTAATGCTTACGAAGCAAGAATTGCACGAATAGCCTGGTTTAGGCTATTTGTGTGTCAATTCTTTTTAGGAGGGTTCCATCCATGCAAAAACGTCCTTATCGGCGTAATGGGCAATGGCTGGAGCTTCTGCCGGCAGATTTGGCAGAAGCTCCAGCCAAGGATACGGATTCCAATCAGCATACGGAGCAGCTTACCATCCCGGAGGCCGGCAGTCACCCGCATCTTGTGCGGCAGTGGCTGCTGGCCCGTTCTTTATTTCCGGCAAAATGGATTAACCGGCTGTTCTCGGTAGGAGGCATCAAGTGGGAAGGCGAGTTGATTCGTCTGCTAGCCTTCCCGCCTGTTGACCCTGCTGTGGATCCGTTATACCGCAAAGTAATTAACAACCGTCATTCCGTGCAAGAACCAAAAGTGCTGTATGAGGATGATTTCTGCCTTGTCCTTAACAAGCCCGCAGGTATGCCGGTGCATGAATCGTATGCCGGACAGACCGGAACGCTGGATGAAGCAGCCGCGCGTTTACAGCTCGGGAAAGACGATCCGCTGCCGGTCCGGCATATCCACCGCCTGGATGACGATACTTCGGGTCCCGTGCTTTATGCGAAGAACGACCTTGCCCAGTGGGTACTGGATGAAGCGATGCGCGAAAAACGGATTGACCGTCGTTATCTGGCTGTCGTATCGGGTCGCGTGAAGAAACCTGCCGGCACCGTCAATGCCCCAATCGGCAAAGACCGTCATCATTCAACACGGCGCCGCGTAACGCCAAGCGGCGACGCAGCCGTAACGCATTACGAGACGGTCCGCACGTTTCCAAATGCTTCGCTAGTCCGTTTGCAGCTGGAAACCGGCAGGACACATCAAATCCGGGTGCATATGAGTCATATCGGCCATCCGCTTGTTGGAGACAAGCTTTACGGCGGTGACTCGAGGCTGCTGCCGCATCAGGCTCTGCACGGCGAAAGGCTGCTTTTCCCTCATCCATGGTCTGGAGAGATGGTGGAAGCGGCTTCTCCTCAGCCCGACTGGCTCGCCGCTTTGCTGGACAAGCTGAACGAACGGACAAATTGATAGTCATGCTCCTTATTACCCCGCCATATAGATAGTAGTGAATGTAACTTTAGCCCAAGCTTTAGGCATTTGCTTTCCATTTATGGTATAGG
Source organism: Paenibacillus glycanilyticus (assembly GCF_023715145.1). Lineage (GTDB taxonomy): Bacteria > Bacillota > Bacilli > Paenibacillales > Paenibacillaceae > Pristimantibacillus > Pristimantibacillus glycanilyticus_A. The sequence goes on from NZ_JAMBNP010000009.1 coordinate 102,845, forward strand.
GAGGGAGAACAGCGTGACGGATCAATCCAAGGGCTTGCGATTTGATTTGTATGAGCGTATTCATCTGCCGGATGAAGTAGCGGCGATTGATGAACTGGAGGAAATTGAGCTAACCCCTCGCATTCAGGTGGTCGAGCAGGGGGATCATGCGGTATTGAAGGGGCAGCTGCTCTTAAATGGCGTTTATCGCGGCCAATCGGACGGAGGAAGCCTGCAGACGCTTGAACACTGGATTCCGGTTGAGATTACACTGCCGCTTAACCGGGTATCCAGACTCGATGATATTTCAGTGGAAATTGACAATTTTGATGTCGATTTATTGTCCTCCCGGACGCTGAACGTGACGGGCGTGTTATCGCTCAGGGGGATCTTGGTTGAACCTCTGCCGGATGCGGAAGAAGCGTGGCGGGAGGAGCCCATTACGGTCGTACACGAGCGCGAGGCTTCGAGTGACGACTTTGAAGCCGAAGCAGAATCGCAAGCGGATGCGATTGCCGAGGCTCAAGGTAACGACACCTGGCATTCTGTAACGCAGCAGCCTTATTTTACGGGCTTTGCGGGTCAACTGCCGGGAGCGCAGCGAGCTCAAGAGGAATCCTCTGAGGAAGAAGAGGAAGAGGAAATCGAAGCCTACGAGGAATTCGAGCAGGAGGAAGAAGAGGAGAATGAAGTGGACGAAGCAGATGCTTCGGTTACGATTTCGGCTTCTCCACGGGACAGCGGATGGTCAGCTTCGCAGTGGTTCCAGTCCAGTCAGCCTGTAAATCAACCTGTGAACCAGCCGAATGCGAATTCGTTCCAGCCCAATCCGCAGGCATTCCAGCCTTCTGCTCCGCCTCAGGCGCCTCCGCCGTCGCAAAGGGAAAATACTTATGCTGCCGAACAGGAAAGCAAAGATGAGGATTGGCAGGATGAATCATTTGCCGAGCAGGCCGAGCCAAGCCAGGAAGCTTTTGTTTCCTTTGGAGGAGAGTCGGCAAGCGAAGCGGAATGGCAGCAGATCCAATCCGAATCGCCACGCGCACCGGACAATGATAAGCAGGAGATTCGGATCGGCGTAGGCAGCAAGCAGCCGGAGACAAGTCCGGAGCAGGCTCCTAACGTCGGACTGCTGACGCTGCTGCAGACGAGCAAACGGGAGCAGGCTGCCCGTCAGGCTGCCGAAGAGGTCGCGGCCAAGCAGGCCGAACAGGCGAAAACCCGCTCATCCGGTGATGAGATCGAGTGGAAGACGCTTTTCCTTGGCAAGCAGTCCGATGAGAACGAATTCCGCAAAATACGCGTCTGCATCGTGCAAAGAGACGAGACGCTGGAATCCATTGCGGTCAGGTACAGCCTGAACCCCCGCGAGATTCTGCTGTATAACGGCTTGAACGAATCTTCCGTTGCGGAAGGCCAATTGCTCTATATTCCATAACCAGGCGTAACGGCCACGCAGTCAAGGAGAAATCTAATCTGTATCTTATGATTAAAAAAGCTCCTCCGTTAGCTTCGCGGCTGACGGTGGAGCTTTTTTAATTATGCTTAAACAGCGGATCGACCATGGTGCTGCAGAAGTTGTCGGCGATCTGTTCAATGGTATAGCCCAGTACTTTGGAATAATAAATAAGAGATTCCGGTGCCATGGCACTTATTAGCAAATGAGCGGTGAATTCGGGAACGAGAGCAATAATTTCGTCTTTTTCCCGTGCTTCATTAAGAAGCGATAGAATAACATTGTTTAATTTTCTGTAATTCGGACTTTCGAAGAAGTCCATATCTTCCGGTCTGCACGGCCTGCTGATCTTAATCACATTCAGCCATTCCAGCTGATCATTCGAGAAATAAATCAGACGCCGGAAAACAGTAACCAGCCTGATCTGAACAGGCTTGTCGGCCAATGGCTCGAGAAGCTGGCGAATCTCCTCCATCAGGCTGTCGAAGGTGTCATTCATCAAATCCATACATAAATCCGATTTATTTGCATAACGCCGGTACAGGGTACCTTGTCCGATTTGAATCGATTTGGCTATTTGGTGCATGCTGACTGCCTCAACACCGTGCTCGGCGAATAGGGACCTGGCGGCTTGCAGAATTTGCTTGCTTACCTCTTGCGAGTCCTTCTTTTTATCGGCCATGCGCGCACCCTCCATTTCTTCATGAAAAATAAATAAAGCCTGGTTGTATTGACATACGGACAATTGTCCGGTATCATACGTTAGCGGACAATTGTCCGCAGTCGTTCTACGCCTTACCAATTTTACTGCTGGATCATTCACAGGTCAAGGCGTCAGCAGATTAGAAAAATAGAGAGAGTAACTTGCTTACGAAGCAAGAATCATCGCGATGGCCGGTTAGACATGGGCATGAGGGTGACGGATATGCTTACGAAGCAAGAATTACTTCGTAATTCTTTTTAGGAGGAGAGAAAAGCATGACTGAAGCAACAAACAACAACTCCATGTCTATCAAATCCATCATGGTGCCGCTCTTGGCAATCATTGTGGGGATGTTCATGGTTATTCTCGACGGTACGGCGATGAACGTGGCGATTCCGAAGCTGCGTGAAGATTTCGGGGGAGCTACCCTGTCGCTTATCCAATGGACGGTTACCGGCTACGCGCTTGCGCAGGCTGCCGTTATTCCGCTTGCCGGATGGTTGTCCGACCGTTTCGGAGCTAAGCAAATCTACTTGACTTCGATCGTTCTGTTTACGATCGGCTCTGCCCTTTGCGCTTTTGCGACGACGGCCGAGCAATTGATTATTTACCGTATTATTCAAGGTCTTGGCGGCGGTATGGTTGCCCCGATTGCAATGGCCTTCACTTACCGTTTAAGCCCTCCGGGCAAACAAGGCGCGGTAATGGGGATGATCGGTATTCCGATGCTTCTTGCGCCGGCTCTTGGTCCTGTGCTTGCGGGCTGGCTGGTTGACTACGTGACTTGGCACTGGATCTTTATTATCAATATTCCTGTTGGCGTAGTAGCTGTCTTCCTTGGCATTCGTACTTTGCCCGCTCTGGCACGCCAAACCGTTCCGCAGCTTGACGTGCTTGGCATGATCTTTGCTCCGCTGGCTTTTGCCGGTCTTGCTTACGGCGTAAGCGAAGGCGGTACGGACTGGGGCTCTGCCAAAACCTTGACTGGTCTTATCGTAGGCGGCGTTTCGCTCATTATCTTCATCATTGTGGAATTGAACCGCAAGCAGCCGCTTCTGGAGCTTCGCGTATTCAAGTCGGCAGACTTCTCCAAAGGGATTGTTGTTCAATGGGTATCCCAAATTGCGCTCTTTGGCACGTTGTTCCTCTTCCCGCTCTTCCTTCAGACAGCCAAAGGCTATTCTGCTCTTGATACAGGCTTGATCCTGCTTCCGCAAGCTTTGGCAGCCGCAATCTGCATGCCGATCGGCGGCAAACTGTTTGACAAGATTGGCGCGCGCCCGCTTGTTATGAGCGGTCTGGCTATTGTGACGATTGGCGCATTCCTTTTGTCCAACATCTCGTCCGACGCAACGGTTGGCTCTTATATTCTGCCGCTGATTCTGCTAGGCGCTGGTATGGGTCTGTCGATGATGCCGCTGAATACGCATATTATTCAATCGGCTCCGCCTGAGCTGGTAAGCCGCGTTACGTCGCTTACGAACGCAGCCCAGCAGGTTATGACCTCATTTGCTGTAGCGGGTCTTGCTACCATTCTCGCTAGACGTACGGAGCATTACATGGCTTTGGAAGGCATTGCGAATCCGGCGGATATAACACCGGCGATTGCTTCACATGTAGCGGCTTCCTCTTACGGGGATACGTTCCTGATTTTGACGATTATTGGCGTAGTTGGTACGCTGGTAGGCTTCCTGCTGTCGAAACCGAAACGCGCGGAGGGCGCAAACGCAGAAAAAGCGGAAGTGCCAATGATGATGGGTCACTAATTAGGCACAGTCTCAAGTTGACTTTCGAGGGCATCTTGGATAAAATATGCTATATCTGATTTTTTTCAACATATGTTGACGTTGAAGGGGAAGAGTAAGCAGCCAAGCCTTCAGAGAGCGGGACTGTAACGCTGAAAGGTACCGCAGGAAATTACTGCTACGCTAGTCGCCCCGGAGTTGCTTGAATGAAGCGGGTTTATCCGTTATTTCAGGCCGGCCGCAGCCGTTATCTGTTTGAGTGCCGTGCTTTCCATATTCGGAGCGCGGAACAAAGGTGGTACCACGGAAGATAACCTTTCGTCCTTTGCTATAAGGGCGGAAGGTTTTTTTGTATTTCTATCCATGCAATTACAAGAATGGTAATGCTTGCAAGGGAAAATTGTATTCACAATTGTTTTAGAGCAAATGCTTTCGAAGCATGAATTACCACAATGGTTTAATGGTTTACCTTTAGTATGGCAATTCATTCGGTTTATGCTTTCGAAGCATGAATCACTACAAACGGTTGTATAAACAACCTAGTTTAGCAATTCATTTTAGGAGGATGTAATGATGTCAGACAAGACAACAACGATGCCGACGACTTATGATCCGAAGGCAGCTGAGCAGAAATGGTACGATTTCTGGCAGCAGGGGCAATTTTTCAAGGCGGGCCAACGCCCGGACGCGAAGCCTTTCACTATCGTAATCCCGCCGCCGAACGTTACGGGGATGCTTCATATCGGGCATGCGCTCGATTTCACCCTTCAAGATATTATTATCCGTACAAAACGCATGCAGGGCTTTGATACGCTGTGGCTGCCCGGTACGGACCACGCGGGAATCGCGACTCAGACGAAGGTGGAGCAGAAGCTGCGCGAGCAGGGTCTGAGCCGTTATGACCTTGGCCGCGAGAAGTTCCTTGAGCAGGTATGGGACTGGAAAGAGCTGTATGCAGCCACCATTCGCGAGCAATGGGGCAAAATGGGACTCTCTCTGGACTATTCCCGCGAACGTTTTACATTGGATGAAGGTTTGTCCAAGGCGGTTCGTGAAGTATTCGTTCGTTTGCATGAGAAGGGCCTTATCTACCGCGGCAAAAAAATCATTAACTGGGATCCGGCTGCGCGCACCGCTTTGTCCGACATTGAAGTTGAGTACAAAGAGCTGAACGGCCACCTGTACCATCTCCAATATCCGCTCAAGAACGGCAGCGGGCATATTACCGTTGCAACAACGCGTCCGGAGACCATGCTAGGCGATACGGCCGTAGCGGTTCATCCGGAAGACGAACGTTACAAGCATCTGATCGGCCAAATGATCGTATTGCCGGTTGTTGGCCGCGAAATTCCGATTATTGCCGATGAATACGTTGAGAAGGAATTTGGTTCCGGTGCGGTAAAAATTACGCCGGCGCATGATCCGAACGACTTCGAAGTAGGTCTTCGCCATGATCTGCCTCAGATCATCGTGATGGACGAGACGGGTACAATGAACGAGTTTGCCGGCCCTTATCAAGGTCTTGACCGTGCGGATTGCCGCAAGCAGCTTGTGAAGGACCTGCAGGAGCAAGGCATATGCATCCGCATTGAGGACCATGTTCATCAGGTGGGTCACAGCGAGCGCAGCGGCGCGGTTGTAGAGCCTTACCTGTCGACGCAGTGGTTCGTTGCGATGAAGCCGCTCGCCGAGCGCGCCATCGAAGCACAGAAATCCGGCAACGGCGTTAACTTCGTTCCGGACCGCTTCGAGAAAATTTATTTGAACTGGATCGAGAATGTCCGCGACTGGTGTATTTCCCGTCAGCTGTGGTGGGGCCACCGTATCCCGGCCTGGTACTGCGAATCCTGCGGCGAGATGCATGTTGCCCGCGAGGACGTAACCGCCTGCGCGGCTTGCGGCAGCACTTCGCTTCGTCAAGACGAAGACGTTCTGGATACATGGTTCAGCTCCGCGCTGTGGCCGTTCTCGACACTTGGCTGGCCGGAAGAAACCGAAGATTTCAAACGCTACTACCCGACGAATGTGCTTGTAACGGGTTACGATATCGTCTACTTCTGGGTTGCTCGAATGATCTTTACGGCTCTTGAATTCACGGATCAGATTCCGTTCAAGGACGTTTTGATGCATGGTCTCGTTCGCGACGCGGAAGGTCGTAAAATGTCCAAGTCGCTTGGCAACGGCGTTGATCCGCTTGACGTCATCGAGAACTACGGCGCGGATGCGATGCGTTACATGATTTCGACCAGCAGCACGCCGGGTCAGGATCTGCGCTTCCGCATCGAGAAGGTAGAACAAGCCCGCAACTTTGCGAACAAGATCTGGAATGCTTCCCGCTTTGCTCTCATGAACCTGGAAGGATTCACGGCTGCGGATATTGATATCAAGAGCAATCTGGGTACGGCTGAACGCTGGATTCTGCACCGTCTTAACGAAACGGTACGCGAAGCCACTCGCCTGATTGACAGCTATGAATTCGGCGAAACCGGCCGCATTCTGTATAACTTTATCTGGGATGATCTGTGTGACTGGTACATCGAGTTTGCGAAGCTGAATCTGTATGGCACCGATGAGCAGGCAAAACGGGCTACACAATCGGTATTGGCCTATGTGCTTGACCGCACGCAGCGTCTGATCCATCCGTTTATGCCTTATATCAGCGAAGAGATTTGGCAGCATCTGCCGCATGAGGGCGAATCCATTACATTAGCGGCTTGGCCGGAATACGATGAAGCGCTCGAAGCGCCTGAAGCGGTAAAAGAAATGGAGCTCTTGATGGATATCATCCGTGCGGTTCGTAACGTTCGCGCGGAAGTAAATGTGCCGATGAGCAAGAAGGTTGAGCTTCTAATCAAACCTTCCGCCGAGGCTGAAGCGGCTATTGTCAGCCGCAATGAAGAATTTATCAGACGTTTCTGCGGCACTTCGATGCTGGAAACCGGCCTTGGCCTTGCGGCTCCGGACAAAGCAATGACGGCTATCGTAACCGGGGCGGAGCTTTATCTGCCGCTTGCAGGCCTGATTGATATTTCGCAGGAGATCGCACGTCTGGAGAAGGAACTCGCCACTCTCATTTCCGAAGTGGAACGAGTAGAGAAGAAGCTTGGTAACGTTGGCTTTGTTGCGAAGGCTCCGGCAAAAGTTATTGAAGAAGAACGCGCAAAAATGACAGACTACGCCGGCAAACGCGATAAGGTGCTTGCACGCATCGAAGAGCTGCGCAGTTAATGATCTGATGGAAGAAGGACATTACGATGGTCGATAACGGGATAGAGATGGAACGAAGCGATGCGCTTCGTTCCTATAGCGAAGCGGTCGATTGGATTAACGGGCTTATTCCGTTCGGAATTCGTCCGGGTCTCGATCGTGTTGAGCATTTGTTGGAGCGTCTTCATAATCCGCAACGCAGGCTCAAATTTATTCATATCGCAGGTACAAACGGCAAAGGTTCAACCTGCGCTTACTTAACGAGCGTATTGCTCAAATGCGGTTACGATGTAGGGACGTTTACGTCGCCTTATATTACAAAGTTCACAAACCGCTTCCAATATAACGGTCAGGATATCGAAGAGGAGACTCTTCTTCGTCTGGCTAACGTACTTAAGCCGCATGTAGAAGCAATCGCGGAGACGGAGCTTGGATCGCCAACGATGTTTGAAGTTTCCACGGTGCTTGCGATTCTCTTCTACGCAACGGTCACTTATCCCGATTATGTGGTATGGGAAACGGGTCTTGGCGGCCGACTGGATGTTACGAATATCGTAACGCCGGTCATTTCTGTTATCACGAACGTCGGCCATGACCATATGGACCGTCTCGGCGATACCTTGGAAGCTGTTGCCGGTGAAAAAGCCGGTATTATCAAGCCGGGTGTTCCGGTTGTCAGCGCGGTTGACCAGCCGGGAGTGATCGAAGTGGTGAAAAGGACGGCCGAGGAGAAGAAGAGCACGCTTTATCTCTTGGGTGAGCAGTTCAACATCAAAGAACTGTCAAGCAAGGAAGATGAGCAGTCCTTCCGATTTGAGGGCATGTTCCGCGCGATTGATCCGCTTTCCATCACGCTTAACGGCGCACATCAGCGGACGAATGCTGCGGTGGCGGTTATGACGCTGGAAGTCCTTCGTCAATACTACGCTTTGATCGTAGAAGACGATGCTCTTGCGGAGGGACTTCGAGAAGCCCGCTGGCCGGGACGGCTGGAGATGGTATCCCGTTCGCCGCGTCTACTCATTGACGGCGCGCATAATCCGGAAGGAGCGGAGTCGCTTGTCCAGGCGCTTCGCACAACCTACCGTTATGACAAGCTTCATGTAATGATGGGGATGATGGAGAATAAGAATCATCGCGATGTTCTAAAGCATATACTACCAATAGTGGATACGCTTATCGTGACCGAGCCTGATTTCCGCAACAAACAGAGTGCGGAACTTCTTGCCGATCTTGTCCGCGAAGTGAAGCCCGTGGAATCTTCCTTTGAGCTTATCGTGGAGAAGGATTGGCGCGAAGGACTCCGCAAATTGCAACAAATGACCGGGGAAGCAGACCTTGGGGTGGTCACTGGTACGCTTTATTTAATAGGTGACGTTCGCTCCCGCATATTGTACAACTCGGATTCTGAAAAAGGTTGGTGAACCGTCTTTGAATACGGCAGAACATGTTCATTTCATCGGGATCGGCGGTTACGGCATGAGCGCGATCGCCCGCGTTATGCTTGAGATGGGGTATAAAATTACCGGTTCCGATGTAGCCCGTCAGGAATTGACGGAGAAGCTTGCGGCAAAAGGCGCGCAAATCTATATCGGCCATGAGGCGGAGCATGTAAAGGGTGCCGATCTTGTCGTGTATTCGACAGCGCTCTCGAAGGACAATGTAGAGCGGAAGGCTGCGGAAGAGCTGAATATTCCGGTGCTGCACCGTGCCCAAATGCTTGCCCGGCTTATGAATGCCGGCAAAGGCGTGGCGGTAGCCGGGGCACATGGGAAGACAACGACTTCTTCCATGATCGCACTCGTAATGGAAAAATGCGAAGCGGATCCAACTTATATTATCGGCGGCGAGATCGTTAATGTGGGAACGAATGCAAAAGCCGGCAAAGGCGAATATGTCGTAGCGGAAGCGGATGAAAGCGACGGTTCATTTTTGCAGTATCACCCAAGCATTGCAATCGTAACAAACATTGAGCCGGACCATCTGGAGAACTATGACGGAGATTTCGGCAAGCTGAAAGACGCTTACGTGAAATTCCTTTCTCAGGTTAAGGAAGATGGAAAAGCCATTGTATGTGCGGATGATGAGACGATCACCGAGCTGCTGCCAAAGCTTGATGCGGACACGGCTGCCAAGCTGATTACTTACGGAATTCACAGCGAGGCTGAGTACAAAGCCGAGAATATTAGTCTTGGCGACCGCAAGGTAACGTTTACGATGACGCACCGTGGTACGTTGCTCGGCACGATTGAGTTGTCCGTTCCGGGCCAGCACAATGTGTATAACGCCATGGCGACAGTTATTACTTGTCTGGAAGCAGGACTGTCCTTCGCGAATATCGCGGAAGCCATTCATGAATTTATCGGTGCCAAACGCCGGTTCCAGGTGCTAGGCGAGGTAAATGATATTTTGGTTATTGATGACTACGCGCATCATCCGACCGAGATACAGGCAACGATCAGCGCGGCCAAGGCAACGGGCAAACGTATTATTGCGGTATTCCAGCCTCAGCGCTACACGCGTACCTTCTTCCTGCTCGAGCAGTTCAGCCGGGCATTCCCGGAAGCGGATGAAGTCATTATTACCGATATTTATTCGCCGGCTGGCGAGCAGCAGATCGAAGGCGTCCATTCCCGGAAGCTGGTTGAGATGATCAAGACGAACAGCAATGCGAATACGTTATATATCCCGACCAAGGAAGAGGTGCTGGAGCATTTGACCGCAAAGGTTGTTCCAGGCGATCTCGTGATTACAATGGGAGCGGGCGACATTTGGAAAACGGCGGATGCGCTTGCGAAAACGCTGAAGGCAAAAGTATAACAACGATGGCGAAGAACGCCCTGAAAAACCTCGAGCGAGGTTTTTTAGGGCGTTTTTATATTGGGCAAATCTATCATAATTCTCTTCCGAATCTCATAGAGTAGAAACAGAAGAATGGGACAAGGAGAGAATGACATGAACAAGAATAACCGGATCACTTACCGATTTGACCGTACAGGCCAGACGATAGAAGATAAAAGCCGCAAGGAGCATGCCAAACCCCAGCAGGGTAAAACTTCTAATATTGTGCCTTCCAATATTGTACCGCTCTACTCCAATACCGAATATGAGAATGGGGATAGTCCCTTCAGCCCTTGGATGAGCCCTTTTCAGGAGGATGTTGGGGCGCTGGAGGATCTGATCCGCGACACCGAGGAGAAACCGGCTGCAGCACCGCAGAAGGAACATCTTCAGCCCGCAATGGGGCTGGCTGTACAGCCAGAGCTTGCATCTAAGCCTATAAACCGGAATCAGCAGGCGGAATTCAACCAAACAGCAGAGAAGTCGCGGCAAACGGATCAATGGCATCCGCGCCAGCGGGTACAACAGCCTGTACCGGTACAAGAGCAGACGTCGAAGCCGCAATCCGAGAAAAAGCCTCCCGTTCATCCTGAACTGAATACGGCAGCTAAGCAGCCAGAGGAGGATCCTTGGGGGGAACTTCCGCATTATCCGGAGCTTGAGCTGGATAACGGCCAGGCGTCCAATCGTTGGTCACGGCCCGCCCAGAGATACTCCACCCCGCCGTCTTGGATCAAAGTGTTTCTGTCAGTAGCCGGAGCGCTCGCAACCGGGGCATTATTCGGTTATTTACTGCTCTCTTTATTTACGAGTTCTACCGATCAAACCTCAGGAACCAATGGTAATCTGGCCAATCCGGTTAATGGCTCTGTCACAAGCCCAAGCGCATCACCAAGCGGGGGGAAGACGAATACAAACAACGGGGCTTCCAGCCCGCCGGCTAATCAGGCTGCCGGTCATGTGAAGCTGGAAATTCCGCTACAATCGTATCAACTGCTCCAATACGGAGTATTCAGCAATACGGAAGGCAGAGACGCCGCAATGAAAGAGCTGACAGATAAGGGACTTGCCGCTGCGGGGCTTGCGACGGCAGATGATTACCGTGTATATGCCGGCATGGCTATCGACCGCGGCCGGGCTATTGCGCTCAGCAACGATATTGGAGAAGACGTTCCTGTTTATATCAAACAAATCGATGTTCAAGTTCCCGGGCAATTTCCTTTCGCAGGAGATACCAAAGCTGCAAGCGCCTTTATGAACAATACAATAAGCCTGATCAGCATGCTGGATGAGCTTGCCTTGACACAGCTGGAGCAGCCAATTCTATCTCCGCTTGGTCCAGCCGCAGCAGATGCCTGGCAGGCGGAGCATCAGAAGTGGACGGAGAGCGTTAAAGCCATGCAGACGGGCGTTACGGATGAAGCCGGAAAAGCATTTCTCATAAAATTAATTCAATCTATCAATACAGCTGCCAAATCGCTCGAGGAATACGATAAAAAGCCGTCACAATCGCATTTGTGGGCTGTTCAGGACGCATTGATGGACGCGGTCGTCACGCAAAAAGAATGGTATGAGTCCATCAACGCATTGTAAACGAAATGGAACCTAAGTATAATAGAAAACAGGTGTCAATAAATGGCGAGAGGCGTTGAATAATGAAGAAAAACGGCTGGATTTTATTGCTTTTTCTCGTGCTTGGCTTATTGGCGGGTGCACTGGTTGCGCGCTGGCTGGAGCCGGTATCGGGAATTTCATTCTTGACCAAAACAATAGATACAACTTGGTCTCCTGCCGTTGACTTGTACGTACTCAGCCTGGATCTGAATGTACATGTTCAAATTAGTTTATTCAGCATTATTGGCGCTTTAGCCGCTATATGGTTATATCGTAAATTGTAAATTGTAAACCGGACCTGCTAGATGCGGGAAATGAAGGAGCAAGTGGAACGTTTGAGCAAGAATGAATGGGCTAATACGATCAGCCAGCTTGTGCTGGCATCGTCGTCACCGCGCCGGAAGGAACTGGTCGCATCGCTGGGCCTTTCCTTGCCGGTTTATATTTTTGTCTTCGGATGTAGGCGAGTCGGTTCCTTCCGATTGGGCACCTGCCCAGATTGTTGAACAGCTGGCCCTCCGCAAAGCAAATGCAACCGCTGCTATTCTGAGAGAGCGGCAGGAAGAGAAGTCTTCTCTTGTAGTTGGAGCGGACACTATTGTTGTTGTAGACGGTCAGGTGTTAGGCAAGCCCAAGGACCATGACGATGCCTTGTCTATGCTGCGCAGTCTGCAAGGCAGGGAGCATGAAGTCTATACGGGAGTAGCCTGCGTTGTTGCCGATTCCGGCGATGCCGCAGCCGCGCACCGCATGACGAAGGTGTATATGAAGCCGATGTCGGATGAGGTGCTGAAACGGTATATCGCAACCGGTGAACCTGACGATAAAGCGGGTGCGTACGGCATTCAGGGGCTTGGTGCGACTTTAGTCGAGAAGATTGATGGCTGTTACTTTAACGTCGTTGGCTTGCCGGTATCGTTGTTATCGGACATGCTTGCTCAATATGAGATTTATGTTTTCTAGCATTATTTTTCATGAAGTGACTTTGAATTGGACATAACACCAAGTAATGCCATTTTATTTACCCGGAAGGGAAGGCACGGACGGACATGGAGCAAGGCAATCTATTACGAAATGTCCCCCATGAAGAGCGACCAAGAGAACGCATGATGCAATATGGGGCTGAAGCGCTTAGCCATACGGAATTGCTTGCGATTCTGCTGCGTACGGGTACGAAGCGGGAATCAGCCGTGCATTTGGCTGGTAAAATATTGAAAGAATGTGGAAGCTTGCGAAATTTGCTTGATATGAGTATGAGCGAGCTGACTGCAATTAGAGGCATTGGACCGGCGAAAGCGGTCCAGCTGCGGGCCGGTATCGAGCTTGGACGCCGTATCGTAAGGAGCGGGCAAGGTGAGCTCGTGACGGTACGTAAACCGCAGGACGCTGCGAATTATGTGATGGAAGAGCTGCGATATTTGAAGAAGGAGCACTTCGTCTGCCTGTTTCTGAATACGAAGAACCATATTATTGCCCGGGAAACACTATCGGTTGGTACGCTTAATGCGTCGCTTGTTCATCCAAGAGAGGTTTTTCGAGCGGCCGTAAAAGCCGGGAGTGCTTCGATTATTTGTGTTCATAATCATCCGAGCGGAGACCCTATGCCAAGCCCGGAGGACATAGCATTAACGAAGCGTCTTGTGGAGGCCGGTGAGCTGATGGGCATTGAAGTGCTGGATCATCTGGTCATCGGGGATGGAAGGTTTATCAGTTTGAAGGAACATGGTTACATGTAATATAATATGAAGGATTGTCGCAATTAGAAGGGAGCATTAACATGTTTGGTGGTTTTTCGAAAGATTTGGGAATTGATTTGGGTACTGCAAACACGCTCGTATTTGTAAAAGGTAAAGGGATTGTCGTAAGAGAGCCGTCTGTTGTAGCCCTGCGAACTGATACAAAAACGATTGAAGCGGTTGGTGAACAAGCGAAAAAAATGATCGGCAGAACGCCGGGCAATATCCGCGCTGTTCGTCCTATGAAAGACGGCGTTATCGCCGACTTTGAAACTACCGCAACAATGATTAAATATTTCATCCGCTCTGCTCAAAAGCAAAAATCGCTGTTTCCTAAGCATCCTAACGTAATGGTATGCGTACCGTCCGGTATTACGGCAGTAGAGAAACGCGCGGTAGAAGACGCAGCGAAGCAAGCCGGCGCCCGCGAAGCGTACACGATCGAGGAGCCGTTTGCGGCTGCAATCGGTGCGGATCTTCCGGTATGGGAGCCAACGGGCAGCATGGTTGTTGATATCGGCGGCGGTACGACCGAAGTTGCTGTAATTTCGCTTGGCGGCATTGTTACAAGCCGTTCGATCCGTGTAGCAGGCGACGAAATGGATGAAGCGATTATCCAATATATTAAACGTTTCTATAACCTTATGATCGGTGAAAGAACGGCCGAGCAATTGAAAATGGAAATTGGCACGGCGCTTCCGCTGGAACGTTCGGAATCGATCGAAATCCGTGGCCGCGACCTTGTAACGGGCCTGCCTAAGACTTTGCCTATTACTTCGGAAGAAGTTACGGAAGCGCTGATGGACACGGTGAATTCGATTGTTGATGCTGTGAAAATTACGCTCGAGAAATGTCCGCCGGAATTGTCCGCAGACATTATGGACCGCGGTATTGTGCTGACTGGCGGCGGAGCATTGCTTCGTAATCTGGACAAGCTGCTGGCACGCGAGACCGGTATGCCTGTCATTGTCGCGGACAATCCGCTTGACTGCGTGGCTATTGGTACAGGCCGTTCGCTTGACCATATTCATTTGTTCAAAAAAGGCGGATCTTCCCGCTCTAAACGATAATTATTGAACCAGAGCGGTAACGGAACTGGATATGGAACGGGCAGGTGATTAAAACTGTTTAAGCTGCTAAGAAATAAGCGGTTATTTATGCTTATGATCGGATTAATCCTGTTCATTGCGGTTATCGGTTTCTCTCTAAGTGACCGCAAGGAGCTGACTTGGCCCGAAAAGTTTCTCGGAGATTCTGTTGGATTCGCGCAGCAATGGTTCTACAAGCCCGCTGGATTAGTAGCGGGCTTCTTTGAGGACATTCGCGAACTAAAGACGCTCCATGAAGAGAATGAACAGCTGAAATTGACAGCTGCCGCCTATGCGCGGGACAAGATTAATTATAACTTCATCCAGAAGGAAAATGAGCGCTACAAGGAACTGCTTCACTTCACGGATCGGCAGAAAAATATGAATAACTATAAGTATGTCATTGCTCAAGTTATTGCAATCGATAACGATCCTTACAATCATACGATGGTGATTAACCTTGGCTCCAAGAACGGAATTAAACCCAATATGGCTGTAACGACGGTTGACGGGCTTGTTGGCCTGGTCAGCAATGTTCGTCCTTATACGGCTACCGTAACGCCGATTACGGAGCTGGATGATACTTCTCCAACGTCGAACTCCATAGCGGCCACGGTCCTTGGCAGAGAAGACTCGTCCTTTGGCATTGTCGGCAGCTATGACAAAGAAACAGACCGCTTGATCATGACAAAAATCGCCGAGAGCGACAAAATGATCGTAGATGACGTGGTCATCACATCGGGACTTGGCAATGTTTATCCGCGCGGTCTCGTAATAGGTACGGTAGAGACAAGGCAGGTCGGCGATTTTGGCCTTACGCACACAGCCACGATTAAGATGGCAGCCAAATTCGATCATTTGACAGAAGTATTCGTCGTCCAAGTACCGGATTCGGGAGATGAATAACGATGGGCGACAGAGGCATTAACCGTCTCATTCTCGTCATGCTCCTGCTCTTTATTGTGGAAGGCACCATTATGCCATGGCTTATTCCGGCGGAGCTGACCGGGAGAATCGTTCCTCATTTCTTGTTCGTATTTGTCATATTCGCAGCCCTTTACAGCGGCCGGCACCGGGCATTGTTTTTCGGAATCAGCTTCGGCTTCTTGCAGGATATCGTGTATTTCGGACATTTGATGGGCGTTAACGCATTCGCTATGGGACTAATCGGATATTATACCGGCGTGCTGCTGGAACGCCGGCGCAGTACGCTGCTTACCGCTTTATCGGTCGTCGGACTCGGCTCCATCCTGTATGATACGATTGTGTATTTCGTAAATATGGTATTCCGGATTACGAATGAATCGTATGCCTGGGCGCTGATGGACCATATTTTGCCTAGCTTGTTCCTTCAGCTGGTATTCGCGCTTGCCGTATACGTACCGGCAAGGCGTCTCTATGAAAGCCATTTGAAGCTGAATCCGGAGACGGAGGAAGAATAATTTTATAGGCAGAAAGCAGGAATTCGCACACCGCGAAAAGAATGGATTACGTTGGGGAGGGGCAGACGTGACCGAGAAGCAGCATATAATGATTAAAGGTGTCAAGGAAGGTCTCGTGTTCCTTCTCGACGATAAGTGCGAATTCGCCGTTTTATTGGACGAGCTGCAGTATAAGCTGGAGAAAACGCATCAGCAGCTGCTGACCGGCCCTTTGGTTCACGTGCATGTGAAGCTGGGGGAGAGGCAGCTTGGCGAGGATGATAAAGAACGGATTAAATCGGTTATCCGCTCGCAGGGCAATTTGATGGTACAGTCGATTGAGTCGTCTTTTTCAATAATGGATGGAGCTCATGCTGCTCCAGCCGGCCCTCATGTCATTACCGGAATTGTTCGTTCCGGTCAAACGGTCGAGCATGACGGCGACCTGCTGCTGGCAGGGGATTTGAATCCGGGCGGCACAATCTTGTGCAGCGGAGATATATACGTAATGGGCGCATTGAGAGGTGTCGCCCATGCAGGCGTAAACGGCCGGACGGATGTCATTATCGCCGCTTCGCTTATGCGTCCTACCCAGCTTCGAATTGCCGATGTCATCAGCCGTCCTCCGGAAGAATGGATGTCCGGTGACGCAGCCATGGAATTCGCTTATTTGTATGAGGGAAACATGCAGATTGACAAGATGACGCAATTATTCCGTTTACGCAATAATCCGATTAAGGTATAGGGAGTGTTATGCATGGGAGAGGCGATTGTTGTAACATCGGGCAAAGGCGGAGTCGGCAAAACGACTACCTCGGCTAATTTAGGTACGGCACTTGCTTTGCTTGGCAAAAAGGTTTGTATGGTTGATACCGACATCGGATTGCGTAATTTGGATGTTGTAATGGGACTTGAGAATCGCATTATTTATGACCTGATCGATGTAGCCGAAGGTCGCTGCCGTTTGAATCAGGCTTTGATTAAAGACAAGCGCTTTGAAGAACTGTACATGCTGCCTGCTGCCCAGACCAAGGATAAGCAGGATGTGTCGCCGGAGCAAGTTCGGGATATGGTTCTTGAGCTTAAGAAAGATTTTGATTACGTCATTATTGATTGCCCAGCAGGCATCGAGCATGGCTTCCGTAATGCCATTGCAGGCGCAGACCGGGCAATCGTTGTTACAACGCCTGAGAACGCGGCGGTTCGCGATGCTGACCGCGTTATCGGATTACTGGAGAAAGAGCAGATTCCGTCCAAAATTATCATTAACCGGATTCGCCAGAACATGGTGAAGAACGGTGAAATGCTGGATATTGATGAGATATGTCAGGTGCTCGCAGTTGATTTGGTTGGTATCGTGCCGGATGACGAGAAGGTCATCAAGGCTGCGAATGCAGGCGAACCAACCGTTATGGATCCTTCTTCGCGCGCCGCGATTGCTTATCGCAATATTGCCCGCCGAATTCTTGGCGATATGGTGCCGCTTATGCTGCTAGATGAGAAGGCTGGTGCCTTCAAACGTTTCCGCAAGTTTCTTGGAATAGGATGATTGCCTTGTGCTTAACAAACTGAAAAAGATAGACTGGGGAATCGTAGCGATCCTCATCTGCCTGATGGGCATCAGTACCATTCTGGTCAGAAGCGCTACGCATAACAACCCGCTTTATCCCAACTATGATCTGAAAACAGTCGTCTTTTATATAGTCGGTTTTATTATAGCCATCCTGGCAACGGTATTCGATTATCGCATATTGCTGAAAAGCTGGTATGTCTTGTACGGTATCGGCGTTGCACTGCTTATAGCCGTCTTCTTCTTTGGGGCGAACATTAACGGCGCGTCCGGCTGGTTCAAGCTGCCGGGCGGCTTCTTGTTTCAGCCTGCCGAGATCATGAAGATTATCATTATTATCGGCATAGCCTATATAATGGGCAGACGCCAAGGCGATCGGTTGACCTTTATTGAGGATCTGCTTCCGATTGCGGCCTTTGCTTTCCTGCCGTTTCTGCTTGTTATGATTCAGCCTGACCTTGGCAACGCGATTATTTATATCGTTATCGTCCTTGGCATGCTGTGGATTGGCAACGTGAAGTATACGCATGTTCTGGTTGGCCTGACGACGGTAGTTGCAGCCATTGTGCTGTTCGTCTCCTTGTTTACCATGTTCAATACCGAAATCGAGACCTATTTGAAGGATCATAACAAGGAGCACTGGTACAAGCGGATCAACACGTTCCTGGATCCGAGCCAGGCATCAAGCGATGACAAGCACCAATCCGAAAATGCGAAGATTGCGATTGGCTCCGGCGGTCTCAGCGGTGATGGTTATTTGAATGGCGACATGATTAACGGGAAGTTTATTCCTTACCCTTATTCCGACTCCATCTTTGTCGTCATCGGGGAGGAATTTGGCTTCCAGGGCTCAGCGGTTCTGCTGCTCCTGTATTTCTTACTGATATACAGGATGATACTCATCGCTTTCCGATGTTACGATAACCGGGCAGCGTTTATCGTCATCGGGATTGCATCCATGTATGTCTTTCAGATCTTCCAGAATATCGGAATGATGATTGGTCTTATGCCGATCACCGGTATTACGCTGCCGTTCATCAGTTACGGCGGTACATCGCTTATGCTGAACATGCTGTGTATCGGCATATTGTTCAGTATTAACGCCCACCAAGAGAAGTACGAGCTGGCCGAGTAGGCCAGCTTTTTTTCATATGCGGTGGTAGGTTAATAGGCCGCGAACTGCGCATCAAATGTTCTTATTCTTCCGATCGCCATTGCTCGGAGATTCCTTCGGAACAATTCCAATGGATTGGAATCCCCTTGCAAAAGCGAGCATTAAAAGCATTCGGAAAGAAAGCTACTTCGTAAGCATAATCTTTTCTTCTACAGAATCATTTGATGCTCCGCACTTGCCTTTAACCTGCATCTCAAAAAGAGCTGAAGCCATCCGCCCAGCTCGAAGGAGACCACAATGCCCGAGCAGATAAAAACCTGCTCGGCTTTTTTTCGTCCGATTCTAGGCTAAAGCCGAAATGGAGCAGCTCGAATGATTCCGGAAAAGCGGTAGCGTTCGCCTTTGTTCGCCGGATTCCAACATTAAACTTTTTTATTAAAGGAATCCGGGAACAACAGCGATTGGAAGAACATTCGAATGCGCAATGACACAGCTTGTGACATTTTTGATTCTTTCAGCTCGGGCCATTTTGGATTATGCCGCCCCCCGCATACTTGTCGGCTTGGCCACATATTTATGTAGAAGAAGATCTAGGGCTGTGCTTAGGCGGCCGGCTTGTCTTGCGAGAGGGAGGCTATTCGATGAGTAAAAAAGATGGTGTTAAGGAGCGGCGTCAGGAGAAGATCAGACAGCTGATGGAGCAGCAGGAGAAGCAGGCAAAGATATGGCAGCAGCAGGAGCGTTTGCTGGAGCAGAAGCAAGGAATGCCGTCTAAGGTTCGTCCGATAAAGGAGAAGCAAAGCCAGCGGTATGAAGAGGACATGCTGTTTCCTGCACCTTATCCGATGGATGCGGGCGGGGATGAGCTGGATCCGGAAAAGCTGTGGAAAACAAACCCTCATCCGTGGCTCGGCTGGGAATCGGGTGACGGGAAGAACGGGAGATTCAGGCCGGAATATGCCTCGATATACGAGCCGGAAGACGGAGGCAGCGGCCGCAGGCCATTTTTCCGCAATGAATTCAAATGGAAAGCCGTTATTGCCGCCGTTCTGTTCGCCGCCATCTGGGGCGTCTTTCATAATGAGTCGCCGCTTGCGCAGAAGGGACAAACCGTCGTCAAGAACGCCTTGACCGACGAAATGGATTTTACGGCTGTTGCGACCTGGTACAAGGAAACGTTTGCCGGCGCCCCTTCCTTTATTCCGATATTTAATAACGACCCAAAGGAAGCGCAATCGGCTAACGGTTCGGTAGAGCTGCCCGTTGTATCTCCTCTGCCTGACGGCGCCATTGTCCGTACATACGCTGAGCTGCTGAACGGCATTGAGCTGGCTGGTTCGTCGAAAGAGGAAGTGTCAGCTATTGAGACGGGAAGAGTTCTCGTCGTATCTGAAGCTGAGAACGGCAACGGCTTTACGGTGGTCATAGAGCATGCGAACGGCCGCTCATCTGTCTATGGCAAGCTTGGCGCAGCAACCGTGAAACCGGAGGACTGGGTTGAAGCGGGCGACGCGATAGGGGCTCTGCGAGAGACAACAGGTGAGGAGCCAAGCCTTTTATACTTTGCCGTAAGGCAAAATAACCAATACGTCGATCCTGTGGGCGTGATTCCGATTGATTAAATGGAAGGGCATCCGCTGGTCGGTTCATCCGCTGTTTGTGCTTGTCATGATTGGCTCTGTTATGACCGGCTATTTCGCCGAGCTCTTCACGTTGTTTCTAATCGTCCTGGTCCATGAGATTGGACATGTAGTTGTCGCGAGAAGCTTTGACCTGACGGTACGCGAGGTGAAGCTTCTTCCCTTTGGCGGGGTTGCAGAGATTGAAGATGCGGGCAGCATTCCCGCGGGACAGGATGCGCTTATCGCCATTGCCGGCCCCCTTCAGAATGTGTGGATGGGTCTTGCCGCCTGGGGCTGCGGGCAGCTTGGCTGGTGGGATCCGGAATGGGCCGCTTATGTCTGGCAGGCAAATCTCATGATTGCCTTATTTAACCTATTGCCTATTTATCCCCTGGATGGAGGCAAGCTGCTGCAGGCTGCCTTCAGCTACGGCTTTAATTATTATTCCATGATGAAATGGACATCCCGGATCAGCATTGTTCTTAGTTTCCTTATGATCGGTTACGCTTTATCCACCGCGTTCCGCCCGGATGCCGGCATCCAGCTTAATCTGCTCGTTGTAGGCTTGTTCCTGCTTCTGACGAATTGGACGTATTACCGGAACATTCCGTATTTATTTGTACGTTTCCTGATGCACAGGGACCGCGTTGCTGTCCGTACCATTGCACGGGGCGCCCTCGCCCGACCAATAATTGTAAATTTAAAGCAACCAATTATTGGTGTTGTCCGTCTATTATGGCGTGAACAGTACCATCTGATTTATTTGATGGAGCTGGAAGGCCGGATCGTCAAGGTTGTTCCCGAGAAAGAAGTCGTGGACCGCTATTTAACGGAGCGCGATCCCAATCGCGCTGTCATCGAGCTTTTTCAATAGAGGTAAAATAGACCACTTTTTCGAGCAGGCACCTTGGTGGTAGAATAGAGTGATGACAAAAAGTAAGGCGGTTGATATTCGGGAATGAAGCGGATGTTAATGCACGGACATGGCGAGCTGCTGCAGACCGCCGTGTTATTGAACGGGCGGTTAATCGATTTTTATATGGAACAGTCGGAGAGCAGCGGATTAGTCGGCAATGTATACAAGGGACGAGTTGTTAATGTACTGCCGGGCATGCAGGCCGCTTTTGTAGATATTGGTCTGGGTAAAAATGCGTTTCTATACATAGATGATCTGCTGCATCCGCATTTGGAGAAACAGCCCGAGCAAAAGCCCTCTATCACGGAGCTAGTGAAGCCAGGACAGGAATTGGTTGTGCAAGTCATGAAGGAGCCCATGGGCAGCAAAGGAGCGCGTGTGACCACGCATTTCACTCTGCCTGGCCGGTGGCTTGTGTTTATGCCGATAGCCGGATACGTCGGAGTATCCAAAAAGATAATGGCCGAAAGCGAACGCTCGCGGATCCGGATGATTGGGGAACAGCTGCGGCAGGGCGAGGAAGGGATCATCATGCGCACTGCGGCGGAAGGCGAATCGCAAGAGTCGCTGGGGACGGACGTTGATCAGCTGCGCCAGCTTTGGACAAGCGTCATGCAGCGTTCAGTTACCGCGAAAGCCCCGGCAGAGCTTCATCGCGAGGCTGGCCTGCTGCGGCGCGCGGTAAGGGATACGCTGACTGACGATATCGACGAGGTATGGCTGGATGATGCTTCCCGTTCGAGCGAAGCGGTATCCCTGCTGAAAGAAATGACCCCTCATCTGGCGGGACGGCTGAAGCTGTTTGATGCGCGGAAGGAAAAGGTTTCTTTATTCGACCGTTTCCGGGTGACCGAACAGATTGAAGCGGCTTTTCAGACCCGCATCCGTCTGGAGAGCGGAGGCTCTCTCGTATGGGATGAAACGGAGGCGCTGACGGTCATTGACGTAAATACGGCTAAATATACGGGCGCGATCGGCCTCGAAGACACGGTGTTCCGAACGAATATGGAAGCGGCGGACGAGATTGCCAGGTTGCTGCGGATTCGCGATGTTGGCGGCATCATCATTATTGATTTTATTGATATGGAGAACGAGTCCAACCGCGAGAGGGTCATGGCCCGTCTATCGGATTGGGCGAAGAAGGACCGGACCAAATGCACCGTATTTGGTTGGACAAGGCTTGGCCTGCTTGAACTGACAAGACGGAAAGCAAGGGACAACGCGGCACGGCAATTAAGCGGGCGCTGCCCGGCATGCGGTGGCACAGGGAAAAAATCTTCCATACATCTGTAGGTTATAGTTGATTGATTGGGCTGCGTGTGATAGAATGTTCTAGTATGTCTCATCCTATAACTGTGTGGACATGCATGAACCGCTCCAATCGGGTTTAAGAGCAGCAGCTTTTGGCTGCGGCCACCTGGATTAGGCGAGTCTTCGACAATAAGGAGGTGCAACTCATGTTCGCAATTATCGAAACTGGCGGCAAGCAATACAAAGTTCAAGAGGGCGATGTAATCTACATCGAAAAACTGAACGCAAACGAAGGCGAAAGCGTAACGTTTGATCGTGTATTGGCAGTATCTAACGGCGAAGGTCTCGTAACTGGTACTCCAGTTGTTTCCGGCGCTACTGTTTCTGGCAAAATCGAGAAACAAGGTAAAGGCCAAAAGATCATCGTTTACAAATACAAAGCCAAAAAGAACTACCGCCGCAAGCAAGGCCATCGTCAACCGTTCACGAAAGTAACAATCGAGAAAATCCAAGCGTAAGAGGACTTTCTTATGATAACTGTTACAGTCGAACGTAGAGCCGCTGACAGACGGATTGTATCATTTGCGATCTCCGGACACGCTAAATATGCAGACCGCGGCAAGGATATCATCTGCGCCGGGGTATCGGCCGTTTCGGTCGGAACCGTCAATGCTATCGAAGCGTTGTCGAACGTGGTACTGCCGGCTTCGATGAAGAATGGATGGCTTTCGTCAGACATTCCGGAGCAGCCGGATAAGGAAACGGACGACAAGGTACAGCTGTTGCTCGAATCGATGGTCGTTATGCTCGGTACAATCTCAAAAACTTACGGTAAATACGTCGTAATTCATGAACAACTTCTTTAAAGAAGGAGGGAAACACCATGTTGAAATTAGATCTTCAGCTTTTCGCATCGAAGAAAGGTGTAGGTTCTACAAAGAACGGCCGCGACAGCCATTCGAAACGTCTTGGCGCTAAACGCGCTGACGGTCAAGTCGTATCCGCTGGCAGCATCTTGTTCCGCCAACGCGGTACTAAGATTCACCCAGGTACAAACGTGGGTATCGGTAAAGACGACACGCTTTTCGCACTGGTTGAAGGCGTTGTTAAGTTCGAACGTTTGGGACGCGATCGCAAAAAAGTGAGCGTGTACCCTGTTGATCTGGCTCCGGTAGCCGCAGCAGTAGAAGCTTAATAGCAACAAGTGCCCCGGCCTGATGAACAGGCCGGGGTTTTTGTTTGTTTAGACCTTTCGGCTGCCGCAATCGCATGCTATACTGGTTTAGCTAGGAAACAAGCAGAAAGTGGGAACGATCAGGATGGATCGCATTAGAATGGCGAGACAGTCGGCAGCGGCTTCCGTTGTGCTGCCAGGTGCGGCTGTGCTCATTTGGCCTTCTTCGGTATGGCTGGTTGCACTTTTTCTCTTATGGACAGTAGCAGTTGCGGTATTATGGATCAAGACGGAACGCAAAGAGCAGGAGCAGCGGCTGGCGCGGACCGTGCAGATGCTGCAGACAGCAAGCATCAAGACACTAAATCATCATCGGCATGACTGGATGAATGATCTTCAAGTATTGTTCGGCTACATACGGATGAACAAGCTGGATAAAACCGTGGAATACGTGGAGAAGATAAGGGTTAGAATGACGGAGGAGAGCCAGATTGCAAAGCTTGGCGTCCCTTCACTGATCAGCTATATTCAATCTTTCCGCACCTTGACCAATGCCATGCAGCTTCAGGTAAAGATGGATGACAGCATCCACTTGAACGAGCTGGAGGATGGCGGACGGGCTATCGCGGAATCGATCATCAGCCTGATCAATGCCTACAGATTCTCCGTGAAGACAGGGTACGGCGATCCGGCTTCACTTACGTTAAAGCTCTCCAGAGATGAGGAGATGCTGATTGTAGCTTTTTATTACGAGGGCGACTTAACCAGCGAGCAGCAGCTTGCGGATAAAATAAAACAGCAGTTGGAAGGCGCGTCTCTATTGCCGGTCGATGTGGAGCATCCGCAGCGGGAATTGGTGTTAAAAGCGGAATGGCGCGCTTGAACGGGGGCAAAACATGTTTGTCGATAAAGCGAAGATATTTGTAAAAGGCGGCAACGGAGGCAACGGGATCGTCTCCTACCGCCGCGAGAAATACGTGCCGGAGGGCGGACCAGCCGGCGGCGACGGCGGAAATGGCGGTGACGTTATTTTCCGGGTGGACGAAGGCCTGAGGACGCTTATGGATTTCCGTTATCAAAAGCATTTCAAAGGACCGGCGGGCGAGCGCGGCAAGGTGAAATCGATGCATGGCGCGAGTGCTGACGATATGATCGTTCGCATTCCGCCAGGAACCGTGATTGTGGACGACGATTCTCAGGAGATTATCGCCGATATGACGCGACACGGGCAAGAAGTAGTCGTTGCGCGCGGCGGCCGAGGCGGCCGTGGCAACATCCGGTTCGCTACGATCAATAATCCTGCTCCGGATATTTGCGAGAACGGTGAAGAAGGCGAAGAGCGCTGGGTTACTCTGGAGCTTAAAGTCATGGCGGACGTTGGTCTTGTCGGCTTCCCTAGCGTAGGCAAGTCGACGCTTCTGTCGGTTGTGTCCGGCGCTAAGCCAAAGATTGGCGCTTATCACTTTACGACGATTACTCCTAACCTCGGCGTTGTTGACGTCGGCGACGGACGCAGCTTCGTAATGGCTGACCTTCCCGGCTTGATCGAAGGGGCTCATGAAGGCGTTGGACTTGGCCATGAATTCTTGCGGCATGTTGAGCGGACGAGAGTTATCGTCCATGTGCTGGATATCGCGGGAACGGAAGGCCGCGATCCGTTCGAGGATTGGGTCAAAATCAACGATGAGCTCGTGAAATACAACGAGAAGCTTGCGGAGCGTCCGCAGATCATCGCAGCCAACAAGATGGATATGCCGGAGGCGGCCGATAATCTGGAACTGTTCAAGCAGCAGCTGGAAGAGGTGCGCGGAGACCGGGAATACATCATTGTTCCGATTTCGTCGCTCACGAAGCAAGGCGTTCAGGAGCTTCTCTATAAAGCGGCCGATACGCTTGACTCCGTTCCGGAGGAAGTATCGATTGAAGAAGTGAAGGATGTCGCGGAGCGGAAAGTATTCACGTTCGAGAAACGCGAGGATGACAGCTTCACGATTCACCGCGAAGACGAGATCTTCATCGTGAAGGGCACGAGAATCGAGAACTATCTGAAGCGTATGAACATGAATTCGTACGATGCGATTATGCGCTTTGCGCAGCTCATGCGGAAGATGGGCGTTGATGCCGCTCTCCGCCGTGAAGGCGCTAGAGACGGGGATACGGTTCAAATTGCCGACTTCACGTTCGAATTCTTCGAAGGCAGCGATTATAACGGTTAATGAAATAGAGCAAATAGACGGTAAAGGCGGCCTTTGGCCGTCTTTTTTACATAGAAAGCATCGCAGTTACCTATTGCCGCATCCAGCATATTCCGATATAATGTCCATTATAGAAGAACAACTGTCTTTGTAGGGAGGACGAAATAGTGACGCAACGTTATTATGTCGTTCGTGAGGATATGCTCCCGGAGGCGATCCTGAAGACCATCCAGGTGAAAGAGATGCTTTCACGCGGCGAGGCGTCGACGGTGCATGAGGCGGTAGAGAAAGTAGGGCTTAGCCGAAGCGCTTTTTACAAGTATAAAGACGGCGTATACGGCCTTCATGAGCTGGAACGTGAACGGATCGTAACCATTTCGATGGATTTGGAGCATCGATCCGGTGTATTATCTAAGGTATTGAGTCTTGTGGCAAGCCTAGAGGGGAATGTGCTGACCATGAACCAGACGATTCCGCTGCAGGGTTTTGCCAATGTGGTCATATCTGTGGATATATCACAGCTGAATGAAGAACTGACAACGCTTATTGAAGTTATTCGCAGCCAGGAAGGCGTGCGCAAAGCTGCCGTTATCGGACAAGGTTGATTAGATGGAGGGAATTGTATGAAGCCAGTGAAGGTAGGTTTGCTTGGTCTCGGTACTGTCGGGACTGGTGTAGTGCGTATTGTGGAAGGACACCAGGAAGATTTGCAAAGCCAGGTCGGATCCCCGATCGTCATTGAGAAAATTCTTGTTCAAAATAAAGCGAAATCCCGCAGCATTTCGATCGATTCGTCCAAGCTGACGGAAGATCCGTGGGAGATCATCAGCAATCCGGATATCGATGTGATCGTTGAAGTCATGGGCGGAATCGGATCGACGAAGGAATATATTATGGAGGCACTCTCCCGCGGCAAGCATGTCGTTACCGCGAACAAGGACTTGATGGCGCTCCATGGCCCGGAAATTCTGGCGAAGGCGCAGGAGCATGGCTGCGATGTGTACTATGAAGCCAGCGTCGCGGGCGGCATCCCGATTATCCGTACACTGGTGGAAGGCTTCTCTTCCGACCGCATCACGAAGATCATGGGGATCGTGAACGGCACGACGAACTACATTCTGTCGAAGATGAGTCTGGAAGGCGCATCTTATGATGATGTATTGAAGGAAGCGCAAGAGCTTGGCTACGCGGAATCGGATCCGACTTCCGATGTGGAGGGCCTTGACGCCGCACGCAAGATGACGATTCTCGCAACGCTTGGCTTCCGTGCAAAGGTTGCGCTTGAAGATGTCTCCGTGCAGGGCATGTCCAAGGTATCGAAAGAAGATATCCTGTACGCTAAGCGTCTGGGCTATGAAGTGAAGCTGCTGGGTATCGCGGAACGTCAGGATGACCAGTTCAGCATCAGCGTTCAACCAACCATGGTGAAGAAATCGCATCCGATTGCATCCGTTAACGGTGTGTACAATGCCGTCTACGTGTATGGCGAAGCAGTAGGCGAGACGATGTTCTACGGTCCTGGCGCGGGTGAACTGCCTACAGCGACTTCCATTGTTTCCGACCTTGTAGCGGTTGTAAAAAACCTTAAGCTTGGCGTTAACGGCAAGCAAAGCGTATTGACATACAAAGAGAAGAAGCTCAAGACAGACGAGCAGATCTCTTCGAAATATTTCCTGCTGCTGCATGTAGATGACCGCGCCGGCGTGCTCGCTCAGATTACGCAAATCTTCGCCGAATACGAAGTTAGTCTTGAATCGGTGCTGCAGCAGCCTAATCCGAACAATCCGGATGCTGAAATTATCGTTATTACCCATGATGCGAATAAAGCTGCTATCCAGAAGGTGCTGCAGAAATTCGGTTCGCTGGACGTTATCCGCAAGGTGAAGAGCGTCTACCGCGTAGAAGGATAATCTGACCTCGAGCTTGAATGATTGCAAAAGCAAATAAAGGAGCTTTATCCGTCATGAATAATCGTCGAGTAATTGTGAAAGTGCCGGCCAGCACCGCAAATCTGGGTCCTGGCTTCGATACGCTTGGGATGGCGCTTTCGTTATACGCCTGGATCGAGATGTCGGCAGCGGAAACCACGACATTCCGTTTGTACGGCGATCAGATGCAAGGCATTCCAACTGATAAATCGAATCTGCTCTACGAAGTTGCCCAGCTTGTTTTCGAAGAAGCGGGGGTAAGCATTCCGGAGCTGGACATTGCGATGTACAGCGATATTCCTCTAACAAGAGGTCTTGGCAGCAGTGCTTCTGCTATCGTTGGAGCGCTGGTGTCCGCGAATGCGCTGATTGGCAGCCCGCTGACCGATCATAAGCTGTTCCAGCTTGCTACCAAGCTGGAAGGGCATCCTGACAATGTTGGCGCCTCCTTGTACGGCGGTATCGTTGTGTCCGCCTGGGATGGCGAGCGTGCAGACTATGTTCGCCTTGAGCCGCATGCGAAGCTCGAGACGCTTGTGGCGATCCCGGCTTTCCAGCTGTCGACGGAAAAGGCGCGCCATGCGCTGCCTTCGCAGATCAGCATGGCTGACGCGGTCTTTAACGTAGGGTGCAGTTCTCTGCTAGTGGCAGCACTGGCGAGCGGCGAGCTTGGACTTATCCGCCATGCGATGCGCGACCGGCTGCATCAGCCGTACCGTGCGCCGCTTATTCCGGGCATGTCCACCATTTTGGAGAATGCCGCGGATTACGGAGCGCTTGGTGCCGCATTGAGCGGAGCGGGCCCTACCCTTATTGCGTTTGTTGATGCGGACGGCAAGAATAAGCCGGAGCTGGAGCAATTTTTGCTTGCGACCCTGAAGCAGGAAGGCATCGAAGCGGAGACCATGTGGTTGAAGCCAAGCGCTGAAGGTCCGGTCATTACGGTGGAGGATGCGGCAAGCCCTGCTCTCGGCCTTATGGAGCGGATAAAAGGAGAAGTTGTACGATGAAGACAATTGCAGTATTGCCTGCGGGCTCCGTCTCGGATGAAGCGGTCAAGCGGCTGTTCGCCGGAGAACCAATGAATTGGAAGCATCACCGTCTGATCGCCGACGTATTTATGTCGACCGTTAACGGTGTCAGCGATTATAGCGTTGTCCCTATTGAGAATACCATTGAAGGTTCCGTTAATCTTCATGTGGACTGGCTAGTTCATGAAGTGGAATTGCCGATTCAGGCAGAATGGGTTTACCCTTCCATTCAGAATTTAATAGGCCGAAGCTCGGAAGCAGCCGGAGAAGACGGTACGATTGATTTCAGCAAGATCAAGAAAGTGATTAGCCATCCCGTTGCTATTGCGCAGTGCCTCCAGTTCCTGCGCAGCGAGCTTCCGCACGCCGAGATTGAAACGGCGGGAAGCACATCGGAAGGCGTTAAGATCGTGAAGGAGAATCCCGGCGAAGGCTGGGCGGCGATTGGTACGATGACCGCAGCCGGCAATAACGGTCTCGATGTATTAGGGCAAGGGATTACGGATCACGATAACAACTTTACCCGGTTCCTGCTTGTAGGCCGCGAGCCATTCACGGCACGTCAATCCGACAAGCAAAAAACAAGCATCCTAATTACGCTGCCGGAGGACTATCCGGGCGCGCTTCATCAAGTGCTTGCCGCGTTTGCATGGCGGAAGATCAACTTGTCGAAGATTGAGTCACGCCCGACGAAGAAAAAGCTGGGCAATTATTATTTTTATATCGATATCGATATGGCGCTGGATACGGTACTCCTGCCTTCGGCGCTTGAAGAGATTGAGGCGCTTGGATGCCAGGTCCGCATTCTTGGCAGTTACCCGAGCTTTACTTACGAACAGCTTATCTAATAATGAATTAGCGTTGTCCTTCATGGGCAGCGCTATTTTTTTTGCGTGAAGGTGGAGACACCAGCCTACGTTCTGCATAGGATGTAATGATTGATAGCAGGCATTCGCCGTGCCGTTATACAAAGTACGTGACAGGAGGTTTTTTGGTAGTGAAAATTCACGTTGTAAAGAAAGGCGATACATTGTATTTCATTGCTCAGAAACATAATGTATCGATTGAAGACATTCTAAAACTGAACCCTTCCATTACGAACCCGGATCTGCTGGATGTCGGGATGAAGCTGAAAGTTCCATCGGCTCATGAGGTTGGCGGCGGAACAGGAGGACTGGACATTATGCATCAGCATGTGGTGAAGCAAGGGGATACGCTTTGGAAATTGTCGAAGGCATGGGGTGTACCGCTTGCCGACATGATTAAAGCGAATCCGCAGCTTAAAAATCCGAATGTGCTGCTGACCGGCGAAATTGTCAACATTCCAAAAACAGCTACCCCAACAGAAGTTCCAAGCCATGGCGTAACAGCGCAAGGTACAGGTAATTCGCATCATCCGCTTCATCCAATGTCGCTTATGCACGGCGTGCAGAACTGGGTTGGCAAAAAGCCGACAGGACAAATGCCGGCCGTGCAAGCACCGGTTCAAAAAACGCCGACGGCTCCAATCGCTCCGGCAACACCGGTAGCGCCAGCAGCAAAAACGCCAACGGCCCCAATTGTTACGCCGGTTGCCCCAGCTGCGAAAGAGCCGGCGAAAAAAGCGCTGCCTGTTCAAAAATCGCCGGACAAAAAAGCGAAACACGCCGAAGAAGCAGCTAACGTGAAGCCGAACGTGAAGCCTTCGATGGAAGCCAACGTTCAGCCGAAAATGAAACCGAATGTAGCACCAATCATGTCCAATGCGGAGCCTAGCCTGCAGCCAAGCGTTGACTTGTTCAAACAGCATGGTATTCCTGCGGTTGAAGCGGCATCCCAGCATCATCACCATGGCGGTTACGGAGCCAATATGGCACCAATGGTATCCCCTCTGCAAGTTGGTCCTGGCTTTGGTTACGGCGGCTGGCCGGGATCCCATGTTAGCCCGGTAAACGAAGGACCATGGTGCCCGCCAGGCACAATGCCGATCGCGGCTGGCCCTGGTTACGGTTATGGAGCGGGTCATGTATCTCCTGCTGTATTTGGTTCGGAAAATGCATCCCCTGTTCTTGGAGCAGAAAATGTAAGCCCGGCGGCTTTCGGCAATGCAGCGCCTAACGTTAGCCCGGCGGCTTTCGGCAATGCAGCGCCTAACGTTAGCCCGGCGGCTTTCGGCAATGCAGCGCCTAACGTAAGTCCTGCAGCGGTCGGCCCGGCGCATGGCTACGGCTTCGTATCGCCAGAAAATATTGGACCTGAGCATGGCTACGGCTATGGCCCAACTGCGGTGTCACCTGCAAATGTTGGTCCTGACTTTGGTTATGGTTACGGCCCAACAGCAGTATCGCCAGCCAATGTTGGCCCAGACTTTGGCTATGGCTACGGTCCAACGGCAGTGTCTCCGGCAGAGACCGGCCATGGCTATGGCTACGGTTCAACGGCAGTGTCTCCGGCAGAGACCGGCCATGGTTATGGCTACGGCCCAACAGCAGTATCTCCGGCTAACGTCGGCCCAGACTTCGGGTATGGCTATGGCCCATCGGCTGTATCTCCAGCAACTGACTTTGGTTACGGCTATGGTCCATCGGCTGTGTCTCCAGCAAGTGACTTTGGTTATGGCTGGCCAGGTGCTGTGTCTCCTGCGAGCTTTGGCCCCGAGAATGTTTCCCCGGCTGCATTTGGAGAGAATGCTGCTCCTACTGGCGTCAGCCCTGAAATGACAGGTCCTGCCGGCGGATATGGCTACGGCCCAGGCTGGGTGTCTCCTGTTGGCACAGGTCCTGACTTTGGTTATGGTTATGGCCCATCGGCTGTATCTCCGGCTAATGTCGGCCCTGATTTTGGTTATGGCCACGACCATCCGGGAATGGTCTCTCCGGCTATGATGGGGCCAAATGTTTCCCCGGAAGCGCTGGGCTCTAATGTTGCACCAATGGCATTAGGTTCAAACGTATCGCCATCGGCTCTTGGCTCCAACGCAGCACCAGCAGCGCTAGGCTCGAATTTTTCCCCGGAAGCCCTTGGCTCTAATGTTGCACCAATGTCATTAGGTTCAAACGTATCGCCATTGGCGCTTGGTCCCAATGCTGCACCTTTCTCTAATGTATCGCCGGCAAGCTTCGCTCCAGGCGGCTATGGAGGTTACGGCTACGGCCATCCGGTAGCAGGCGCTCAGTTCACTCCATATTCCTACTGGCCGGGTCAAACAGCGGGCGCACAGGATGATCCATGCGGCTGTAATGGCAAACGCATAGATGAAGAAGAGCCGTTTGAAGGAGAAACAGAAACGGTAAGCAAGAAAGCAAAACCGCGCAAAACAGCAAAAATCCGCAGCGCTGCGCCTAAATCCAAAAAAACAAACAGGAGCAACAAACCTTGGATTAATCGCTAATGCGGATAACAGTCAGCCTCTTGCCTTATTTATGGCAGGAGGCTGTTTATTGTTTTATTTTGCCTATCCGTACATATTTACGGAAGCATTGAGTTAAACTAGGCAAAAAATGAAAACAAGGGGCCTTTATTATGATGATGAAGTTCAGCTTGTGGAAGCAACTAAAGAAGCGGCTGCGAAGAGGAAGGCGTCCGATGTGGACGTTAGGGTCGTTCCTAATTGGACTCGCGGCAGTTTTGCATAGCACGCCTGCCGCAGCTTCGGGAGTTGGCGCCGTAAGCGAGCCGGGAGAAGGGAATCCCGGTTTGATCAGGATCTTGCAGGAGCATGAAGAGCCTCTGGCGGTTCAATTGCATCGCCGGTATATTTGCGGGGAAGAAACAAAGCCGTTTGGCCAAATGACTTCCGCAGAGGTTATTCGGATCCTGATGTCCCACCCGGAGTGGACCGCCATGCTGTCGCAGGATGGCCAAACGGTGCTGCTGGAGGAGAAGATTGAGGATTTCTCGCAATCCTGCAAAGGCAATGTGTATATCGGATTGGACAAGCAGGGGTACCTGTCTCTCTTTGAAGGTGCTCCAAAGAAAGAGAAGGTGGTAAAAACCTTCTTCCAGCTTGATGTCAGATATATGGAGAGCAGCCTGCCGCAGGATAAGGTGGATCGTCTGTCAGAAGGCATTAAGATTTCCGATATGGACGAATATAACAGCGTCCTGTCGACCTACAGCGATTTTGCAATGCCCGCTAACCAAAAAGTGATGAAGCCGACATACTGATAGGATGCCGACCTTCCGCCTTGCGCGGAAGGTTTTTTTGCAGGTCTAGCAAAGCGGTTTCTAGGCGGCAATCTCAAACGCGTGTTCTCATACGGACCAACTTTTGCTATAATGGACGGATAAGAAGCGGTAATGACTGCCGCAAAGGAGTTGGCGGATTGCGCGTTCTTGGTATAGACCCCGGCATTGCGATCGCGGGATTTGGATTCATTGATAAAGACGGGCATAAGCTGAAGCCTGTTCAATACGGCTGTATTCAGACGGCTGCCCATACGCCTCAGGAAGAGAGGCTGGTACAGATTTATGACTCGGCTGTTGCACTGATGGATAAGTATAAGCCGGATACTGTCGCGGTAGAGAAGCTGTTCTTCAACCGAAACGTAACCACGGCATTTGCCGTAGGGCAGGCAAGAGGGGTCATTATTCTGGCGGCTGCCCAGCGGGGGCTGCCGGTTGCGGAATACACTCCTCTCCAGGTAAAGCAGGCGGTAGTAGGTTATGGTAAAGCAGAGAAGCGCCAGGTGCAGGAGATGGTTAAGATGTTTCTTAAGCTGTCGGCCATACCGAAGCCGGACGACGTAGCGGATGCGCTCGCGGTAGCGATCTGTCATGCCCATTCATCCGGATTGTCGCAAAAAATTAACGAGGTGCTTCGATGATCGATTTTTTACGCGGACTTATTAATCATGTTGAGAACGAATATGTCGTACTAGATGTCAGAGATGTCGGTTACCGGGTGTT
The DNA here is from genome assembly GCF_023715145.1 of Paenibacillus glycanilyticus. Classification (GTDB taxonomy): domain Bacteria; phylum Bacillota; class Bacilli; order Paenibacillales; family Paenibacillaceae; genus Pristimantibacillus; species Pristimantibacillus glycanilyticus_A. Next base: position 136,323 of record NZ_JAMBNP010000009.1, read on the forward strand.
CACGCCTAACCCGTATGCGTTTGCGGGAAAAGAGGAAGCCGTCACCATTTATATTCACCATCATGTCCGCGAGGATGCGATTCTCTTGTACGGCTTCGAGTCCAGGGAGGAACAGACCTTGTTCCGCAAGCTGCTGGAAGTATCGGGCATCGGTCCAAGAGTAGCGCTTGGCATTCTGGCGGGCGGACGTCCGGATGCGGTAATCGGCGCGATTCAGCAGGAGAATATTGCGTTCCTGACGAGACTCCCGGGCATCGGCAAAAAGACCGCTCAGCGGATGATTCTTGATCTGAAGGATAAGCTTGCCGGCTTTGCTACGGATGCGGGTCTGCTGGCAGCGGTAGGACTTGCTCCCGATTTGTCTCCGGCAAAAGGCGGAGCGCAAGGAACCGGAACGGCATGGGAAGAAGCGCGCGAGGGGCTTGCCGTGCTAGGTTATACGGCAGCCGAGCTGGATAAGGCATGGAGCGTGCTGTCAGCGTCGGCAACGGCGGAGGAAACGGTGGATTCATTAATGAAACGTGCCTTGCAGCAGCTGTTTAAAGGGTAACGGAAAAGGAGCTGAGCGAGGGTGGAAGATCGGATTATATCCGCTAACCTGATGATGGATGAGCAGGCAATGGAATTAAGCCTGCGCCCCCGGTATCTGGCTGAATATATCGGGCAGTCGAAGGCGAAGGAAAATCTCAAGATTTATATAGATGCAGCCAAGATGCGCAAAGAGGCGTTGGATCACGTGCTATTGTATGGGCCTCCCGGACTCGGGAAAACAACGCTGTCGAATATTATCGCCAATGAGCTTGGCGTTAATCTGCGCACAACGTCGGGGCCCGCAATCGAGCGTCCGGGCGATCTTGCCGCCTTGCTGACCAATTTGCAGGAAGGCGATGTGCTGTTCATCGACGAGATTCACCGTCTTCACCGGACGGTGGAAGAGGTGCTGTATCCGGCAATGGAGGACTTCGCGCTGGATATTATGATAGGCAAAGGTCCAAGCGCCCGGTCCGTGCGTCTGGACCTGCCGCCATTCACGCTTATTGGGGCTACGACAAGGGCGGGCCTGCTGTCTGCTCCATTGCGTGACCGGTTTGGCGTGATCAGCCGCTTGGAGTTTTATACGGTGGATGAGCTGGCTTACATCGTTTCCCGTTCTGCGGAAATCTTCGACATTGCCATTATCGGAGAAGCGTCGGAAGAGATCGCGATGCGCTCGAGGGGAACGCCCCGTATCGCCAACCGCCTCCTGAAGCGGGTGCGCGATTATGCGCAGGTACGCGGAGACGGTATTATTACGCATGATATTGCTAAGTCAGCGCTGGAATTGCAGCAGGTGGATCCGATGGGACTGGACAGCATCGATCACAAGATGCTGCTGGCTATGATGACCACTTTTGGCGGACGGCCTGTTGGTCTGGATACGATAGCCGCCTCCATCGGCGAAGAAAGCCAGACGATTGAGGATGTCTATGAGCCGTATTTGATGCAGATCGGCTTCCTGCAGCGGACGCCTCGCGGGCGTATTGCAACGGATCAGGCATACCGGCATCTGGGAATGCCTCTGCCGGAAAGGTAAGCCTCATGAAAATTGCGAGCGAGAAGCTGTATGTCGTCTATGACGGAACTTGCAAACTATGCATAGGGACGGTAAGCAAGCTGAAAGAGCTCCGCTCAAACGCGGAGCTGATCTTTGTGCCGGCACAATCTCTCTCGGAGCCGGGGAACAAGGTTCCGGGGATTGAACAGGTGAGAGAGACGGAATTGTACGAGAAGATGCATGTAGCAGACGAAAAGGGACGGTTGTACGCCGGAGCCGACGGCGTTATCCGGATCATGCGCACGATCAAGGGCTTTCGTCTGCTTGCGGCACTTTACCGTCTGCCCGGCATGAGCCGGGTTGGCGATTTTATGTACCGCTACATTGCGAAACGCAGATATGACTGGTTTGGACAAACGGAGCAAAGCTGCTCCGTGAATGGCTGCACCTTGCCGCCGCAGCATGAGAAGGGAAAGGGGAATCCTTGATGAAATTTCAACGATGGTCGTTCAAGCGGTTATCGCTGCTTACGATCGCCGGACTGTTGTTTGTATCGACCTTGTGGGCCAAGCCTTCTTTGGGAGCCGTCCCTCAGCTCGATACGATTCGCGTTGCCATCTATCTACAATTGCCAGGCAAGTATCAAGTGAATACGGCAGCCGCTACTTTTGCATCTGCCGGCGGATTATCAATAGGAATGAGCGATCCTGCGGGTGTTGTCCCGTGGTTAAATATCAAAGCAAATGAGCCGTCCCGGATTGCTAAGGACGATTACAAAGCAAGAGTAATCGAAACCGAAAGCTTTGACACGGCGCTTTCCGCCTACAAGCGGCTTCAGGCTTTGTCGGGCAGCGGTTTTATTACCTCCCTTAAGAAGAAGGGCAAGACCGTCTATCAAGTAACCGAAGGTACATACGGCAATGCGGCAGACGCAACGGCCGCCATCACCAAGTGGAGCGCGGACAGCACGCTGAGCAAGCTGATGGGCGGCGCCAAAGCGGTCGTTCAAGGGCCTTTCCATCTGGAAAGCGGCACCTCCTATGCCTCTGAAGCAGAGGCGGTTAAAGCCTCCGAAGCCTTTAGTGCAGCGGGAGTGGATGCCTATGTTGGCGTTCGCAAGGCTGACGGCAGCGCCAATGCACGTTACTCCGTCTTTGTTGGCGCTGCTGCGAGCTCCGCAGAACTGAATGTCGTGAAGACGGCAGCCGGCGCAGCTGGCAGCGGCCTTAAGACAGCTGACGATTCGGCCTATCTCTTGGAACGTAACGATCATACGTTAACCGGTAAAGCGGACAGCTCGGTTACGTTGTACGCTTTTCCAACTAACAATGCAAAGGTTCGGATTATCCCGGCTAGCGACAAACCGATCAAGCTGACGGAGCGCAGCAGCCGGACATACCGCGGACAATTCGAGGTAAGTGAATTTAACGGCAAGCTGGCGGTTGTTAATGAACTGCCGTTCGAGCAATATTTGTACTCCGTGGTAGGCGGAGAGATGATCGCGTCATGGCCGCTCGAAGCATTGAAGGCACAGGCGGTAGCGGCACGCACGTATGCCCTGTATCAAGGCTTTGGCTTCCAGATTGCCAACGTGGTTGACAGCGTGAGCAGCCAGGAATATCAAGGCACAACAACGGAGAAGCCCTCGACCATTCAAGCGGTAGACGAGACGGCCGGCGAAGTAATGCTGAATAACGGCAAGCTGATCGAGGCGCTGTTCTCGTCGAACGGCGGCGGCAAAACGGCAGATGCTTCCGAGATTTGGGGGAATTCCGTTGCCTACCTGAAGAGCGTATCCAGTCCGACGGACAGCTCTTCCGAGAAGGGTCTGTACACCTGGTACCGGGTTGTCCTTCCAAACAATCAAACGGGTTATATCCGCGAAGATCTGCTTACGGATTCCGGTCAGACGAATGCGGCCGGCGTAAAGCTGATGACCGTGAATACGGACAGCTCCAAGGTCCGGAAGAATCCGAAAGTGGAGGATGCCGTTCCGTTGGTTGGACAAGCAAACAAAGGAACGATAGTCGCCGTATTGGACAAGGCGGTTGAGAATAATGCCATGTCCTGGGTGAAAGGGCCGTTTACGTCTTCGGAGCTTCTTGCGACGATGACGAAGCAGGCGAGTGTAACAGGTCCGATTACTTCCCTTCAGGTCGGGAAAACAGGTCCATCCGGCCGTGTTACACAATTGCTTGTCAACGGACAGTCTTACAATGTAAAATATCCAGATGTGCTTCGTTCTGCCCTTGGCGGTTTGCCTAGTACGCTGTTTACGGTAGACGAGACAGCAAAGGTGACGATGCTGGGAGCAAACGGCTCTACTCGTACCAAGACTTCCGCCGCTCAACCGGTGTACATGATTCAGGCCGGCGGCAAAGTGTCGCAGGCAGACAGTAATCTAATCGTAATGAACAGGGACAGCCAAATCCGCGCAACGACCAAAGACCCTTCCTTCCGATTTGTCGGATCAGGGAACGGCCACGGGATCGGATTATCCCAATATGGAGCGCTTGGCTTGGCACAGCAAGGGTATGACTACTCTTATATCTTGCAATACTACTATAAAGATGTAACCATCGCTAAGGAATGATTGATTCAATGAATGTAGAATGGTTTGACTTCGAGCTGCCGGAGCGTTTGATTGCCCAGACTCCGCTTGCAGACCGCACAGCATCAAGACTATTAACTCTTAATAAGCAGACGGGTGACATTGCGCACCGTACTTTTACCGATCTGGCCGACTATTTGCAGGCGGGAGATGTACTTGTTCTGAATAACACGCGCGTCATCCCAGCACGACTGACTGGAGTAAAGGCGGAAACAGGCGCCAAAATCGAACTGCTGCTTCTTAAACAGCTGGAGGGAGACCGCTGGGAAGCACTCGCCAAGCCAGCCAAGCGCATGAAGGTTGGCGCTGAGCTGTGGTTTGGCGATAACGGCAGCGGAGAACCGCTTCTCCGTGCAGTGGTTGAAGATGAAGGCGATATGGGTTCGCGGACGATTCGTTTTCAATATGAAGGCATATTCCAGGAGCTGCTTGACCGGCTTGGCGAAATGCCCCTGCCTCCTTATATTAAGGAAAGGCTGGAGGAACGGGAGCGTTACCAGACCGTATATGCCAAGCATGAAGGATCGGCTGCCGCGCCTACGGCGGGACTGCATTTTACGAAGGAGTTTCTGCAGCAGCTGGTTGATAAAGGAGTTAAGCTTGCTTATGTGACGCTCCATGTTGGACTAGGCACATTCCGGCCGATGTCAGTGGATAAGGTAGAAGAGCATGAAATGCATTCGGAGTATTACGAGCTGGATGAACAAAATGCTTCAATAATAAATGAAGCCAAATCGTCGGAAGCCCGTATAGTAGCTGTAGGCACAACGTCTTCGAGAACGCTTGAGACGGTAGCAGCCCGTTTCGAGGGCGGCCCCATCGAGGCCTGCAGCGGCTGGACAGATATTTTCATCTTCCCGGGATACTCCTTTAAGCTGGTAGACGCCTTGCTGACGAACTTCCATTTGCCGAAGTCGACGCTCGTGATGCTCGTTAGCGCATTGGCTGGACGGGATGCGATCATGAAGGCTTATGAAGAAGCCGTTCGTGAGGAGTACCGGTTCTTCAGCTTTGGCGACGCTATGTTTATCTATTAACACCAACTTGTACTAGCACGATAATCCTAATGTAGACAGGAAGAATGAACAGTGGCTGTAAAATATGAATTAATTAAAGTTTGCAAGCAGTCCGGCGCGCGTCTTGGCCGGGTTCACACGCCCCACGGCGTCATTGAGACGCCTGCTTTTATGCCGGTAGGAACCCAAGCTACGGTAAAGACGATGAGCCCGGAAGAGTTAAAAACGATGGATGCCCAAATTATTTTGAGCAACACGTATCACTTATTCCTTCGTCCCGGACATGACATTGTTGGCCGCGCGGGCGGACTACACAAATTCATGAACTGGGACCGTCCGATTCTGACGGACAGCGGCGGCTTCCAAGTATTCAGCTTAAGCGATATGCGCAAGATTACGGAAGAAGGCGTTCAATTCCGCTCGCATCTGAACGGGGACAAGCTGTTTCTTTCCCCGGAAAAAGCGATGGAGATTCAGAATGCGTTAGGTTCTGACATTATGATGGCATTTGATGAATGCCCGCCTTATCCAGCCGAGTACGATTACGTGAAGCAATCGCTGGAGCGTACGACGCGCTGGGCGGAGCGCTGCCTGAATTCCCATGCCCGCAAGCATGACCAAGGTCTCTTTGCAATTGTACAGGGAGGCATGTACAAAGACCTGCGTATCCAGAGCGCCAAGGATTTGACTTCCATGGATTTCCCGGGGTATGCTATTGGTGGATTAAGTGTAGGCGAGCCTAAGCACTTAATGTATGATGTGCTTGATTACACCGTTCCGGAGCTGCCGACGGGCAAGCCAAGATATCTGATGGGCGTTGGTTCTCCAGACGCACTGATCGAAGGCTCAATTCGCGGCGTAGATATGTTCGACTGCGTATTGCCGACGCGTATTGCACGGAATGGGACAACGATGACAAGCCAAGGCCGTCTTGTTGTTCGCAACGCGAAGTTTGCGGAGGACTTTGGTCCGCTTGATCCGGAGTGCTCGTGCTACACCTGCCAGAACTACTCGCGGGCTTATATTCGCCATTTGCTCAAGGCAGACGAGACATTTGGCATCCGGTTGACGACTTATCACAACTTACATTTCCTTTTACAGCTCATGCGTGATGTACGTCAGGCAATTATGGAAGACCGTCTTCTTGATTTCCGGGATGATTTCTTCACGAAGTATGGACTGTTTGATAACGACAAGGGCTTTTAAGAATTAGATTTTAGGGAAGGGGGGGAATTTCCATGTCTACTCTATTGGCAGCAGATGCTGCAGGCAGCTCGAACATTTTTCAAATGATCTGGCCTTTCATTCTGATGTTTGCGGTCTTCTATTTCTTGCTTATTCGTCCGCAACAGAAGAAAACCAAACAGCGCAACTCACTTCTCAGCCAGCTGAAGAAGGGTGATAAAATCCAAACGATCGGCGGTCTTCAAGGCACCATCGTTGAACTGACGGACGACACGGTTGTGCTTCGCGTGAACGACACGACCAAGATGACGTTTGATCGCAGCGCAATCAGCTCCGTACTGAACAGCGCGCCCGCAGCAACGGAATAATTCCAAATGGGAAGAAGCTGACTATGATGTAGTCAGCTTCTTTTTTGCTTGTATGTAGTATGTGCAGCTTACATAAGGATTATTTCTTAAGATTAACGCCAATCATTCCGCCGAATGCGCCGGCAAACATAGCAGCAAGCAGCATAACGGCGCTTTTCCCGGAGAGTCCGCTGTTGGCGGCTAGAAAACCAATGGTCAATACGGTAATGCCATAGATAAGCCCAAGCAAGGCGCCGTAATACCAGCCCTTCATACCCGAGCGTTTGCCCGATACGAAGCCGCCGGCAAGTGCGGAGAAGCCATGGACAGCAAGCGAATACTGAGGCAGGTTATTCTCCTTCATGCTGCTGAAATACAGCAGGAACGAGAGCAGAAGCGCCCCTATGGCAAGCCAAATGATCGAATATATGACACCTGCTAGCAGTGGAGCAGCGATGCGCGGTGGCCGGACAATAGGTTTGACCGAATTCATCTTATCCCCCCTTGTACAAGACTATTAGTACACCTTATGGTCAAGCTGGGCGGATTAGACCAGCCGTTTGCGGGGCTGGACGTTATTTATATCTTTTTTGTATAATGTGCTTTATTTACTGGATTCAAAAAGGAGTTGTTGATTTGGAACCGATGTACCATCCTGCCTCCTGGCAGGTAACGGCTGCCGTAGTGATCTTCCTGGCGGCATATGCCATTATTATTACGGAGAAAATAAACCGTACCGTTATTGCTTTATTCGGTGCGGTTATTATGATTGTGCTTGGCGTGTTGGATATGAAGCTGGCTTTCGCGGAGCATATCGAGTGGGAGACTATTTTCTTATTAATCGGGATGATGATCCTGGTGGGGATTACGAACAAGACGGGCGTATTCCAGTATGCTGCGGTCAAGGCCGCTCAAGCTGCTAAAGGCGATCCAATCAAAATCTTTATTATTTTATCGGTGTTGACGGGTATCGGTTCTGCTTTTCTCGATAACGTCACCACAGTGCTGCTAACTGTGCCGATTACATTTTCGATTACGCGCATTTTGAAAATAACGCCGGTACCTTTCCTGCTGGCTGAGATATTGTCCTGCAATATCGGCGGTACCGCTACGCTTATCGGTGATCCGCCTAATATTATGATCGGTTCGGCGAATCCGAATTTGACGTTTAATGATTTTCTCATTAACCTGGCTCCGGTTATTCTGGTCATTTTGGCCGTTACAATTGCCCTGCTTGTCTGGATTTACCGCAAGAAGCTGATTGTGGATGAGGAATCGAAGAAAGAGCTGATGGCACTTAGAGCCGAGGATAACATCAAGGACCGCAAGCTGATGGTCAAGTCGCTCTGCATTCTGCTGCTGACGATTGCCGGATTTATTTTACATTCCGTCATTAACGTTGAAGCGGCCGTCATTGCTCTTGGCGGAGCTACATTGCTCATGCTGATCGGAGTGAAACGGGAGGATGCTGAAGCTGCCTTTGATATGGTGGAGTGGGAGACGATTTTCTTCTTCATAGGGCTATTTATGCTCGTGGGCGGTTTGATCGAGACCAATATCATATCGAACTTGGCCAATTTCACGCTGCAGCTGACTTCGGGGGATATGACCAAAACGTCGATGCTGATCCTCTGGGTATCCGGCATAGCGTCCGCAACGATTGACAACATTCCGTACGTCGCAACGATGATTCCGCTCGTACAGGATATTGGCGTGCAAATGAATATTGCAAATCCGGATGATCTTAATCCGCTATGGTGGTCCTTATCGCTTGGCGCATGTCTTGGCGGCAACGGCACGCTGATTGGCGCATCGGCAAACGTGGTGGTTGCGGGTCTTGCCATGCGGGAAGGTAAAGGCTTCAGCTATATGGATTACTTGAAGATCGGGGCTCCATTAACGCTTGTTGCTCTAGTTATTTCGACTTTATACATTTACTTCATTGTGTTGCCATAGGTTATAAACCCATAAATTCGTTAGTTCCTAAATCGCATGATGTGTCAGGCTGAAGGTCAGAATAGCTGTACGTGCTGTTCTGATGCAGGCATGACAAAAACGAGGAGGCGGTTAGGATGGAATACTGGAGCGTGCTGCTCCGAACCGTATTGATTTACTTCGTCGTATTTCTGATCATGCGTTTTATGGGCAAAAGGGAAATTGGCAAGCTATCCGTATTTGATCTGGTTATATCGGTTATGATTGCGGAGATAGCGGTCATTGTTATTGAGGATCTAGACCGGGCAATGTGGGAAGGCATTCTGCCGATGGTGGTTCTGCTCCTTATCCAGATCGGGATGGCCTTTCTCGCCCTGAAGAACCGCAAGCTTAGGCTATGGTTTGACGGTAAGCCAAGCTTTATTATCGCCAAAGGGAAGCTTAACCGGGACGTGATGCGCAAGCAAAGATATAATCTGGATGATCTGCTCCTCCAATTAAGGGAAAACAAGATCAGCAACGTTGCCGATGTGGAATTTGCCATTCTGGAGACAACCGGGAAATTATCGGTAGTCGAGAAGGAAGGGGATGGCGATAAGGGGATGGAGGAGCAGAAAATAGCTGCTGAAGAGAAACCAATAATCGAGCCGCAGTCGCAAGTGCCTGCAAGATTCCGATTCGAGATGCTGCCTATACCGCTCATTATGGACGGCAAGGTGCAGGATGAGAATCTGGCGAAGCTGGATAAGACAAGATTTTGGCTGAAAAATGTGCTGCAGGAGCAGGGCGTACATGATTTCAAGGAAGTCTTCCTCTGCACCATTGACCATAAAGGCAAGCTGTTTGTTGATTCCGATAAAAAGCCGCGCTTCTAGCTGACCACTAGAGGCACGGCTTTTTTCATCATTTAAACCACTGTCCAAGCAGCGGAATGCGGGCGATATCGTAGCGGTCGATAATTTTCATCCAGACCATAAGCAGCAGATAGATAACGACACTGATCATGCAAGCAAGCAAGAGATTAATCCACTCCAGCGTTAGTGGCTTGGTATTCATAATCCACAATGCAGCAGCGCCCATGATGAGCATGGCTGATCCAACCTTTACAAAATCCAGCGCTTGCATATGGAATCCGATAAAGCGCAGCACGCTTATCCCATGCAGAACCGTCACAAGCACTACATTGACGTTGATCGCAATAAGAGCGCCGTATATGCCAAGCTCGGGCTTTGAGGCAAGCATGACGATAAGAATCAGCTTGACGGCAGCTCCGATAAAGGTGTTCATAAGTGCCGTACCGGGCTTGTTCAAGGCTTGAAGAGCCGCTTGCAGAGGAGCCTGCAAATAAATGAATATTCCGATTGGAGCCATCAAGCGCAGCATCGGAGCGATGTCAGCATGATTATACATGAGTCGGCAGATCGGTTCGGCGAACAGCCACATGACGACCACAAAGGGCGCTCCCGCAACCAGCGCAAGACGCATCGACTGATGCATTCTTTTATGAATCGTTCCTTTGTCTCCTCTGGCCGCAGCCTCTGATAGAGAAGGAACGAGGGAGGAAGCAAGCGAGAAGGTCAAAGCGGTTGGCAGCAGCAGGAGCGGGATAATCATTCCCTGCAGGGCACCGTATTGCGCTGTGGCTACACCGGTTGCGATACCCGCTGCTGCAAGGCTCCGGGCGGTCAGAATCGATTCCAGCAAATAAGATAAGGAGCCGACCATCCGGCTTCCTGTAACCGGAATGGACAAGCCAAGAAGGCGGCGAAGCACAGGCGTGCGTTTGGCTCCAGCCGGAACGGAAGCTTGTTCCGTTGCAGGCTTTTGCTTCTTGCGATGCTCTCTCGCATACGTCCAGAACAGGACGGCAAGCGCGCCAATCTCTCCAACGACCACGCCAAGCATAGCCCCGGCAGCAGCCCATTCGATTCCTCTTGGGAGCAGCATCGAAGCAAAGGTAAGAGAGCCGATAATCCGTATAATCGTCTCTATAATTTGTGACGCTGCGGAAGGTATCATGTTTTGCATGCCTTGGAAATATCCGCGGTAGACCGAAGAAATACCAATGATCAGCATGAGAGGAGTCATGACGATAAACGTCTGATAAACCCTGGCATCGGGCAGCACATGCGTGGTAATCCATTTGGCGAGCAGAAGAAGCGCGGCCGTCATCAAGATAGCCAGAACTATCGTAAGGCCCATCGCCACGCGGAAAATCTGCTTGACCCGCGCCGAATCGTTGCGTGACACGGCCTCAGCCGTCCATTTGGTGATCGCTAGCGGAATGCCGCCCGTAATAACCGTGAGCAGAACGGTCAGAAACGGATAGCTGAGCTGATACAGCCCCACGCCTTCCGCCCCGATGATGCGCGGGAGCGCTATGCGCGGCACAAAGCCGAGAAGCCGGTTAATAATTCCGGCAGCCAGCAGGATCATAGCCCCTTTGATAAACGATTGCTTCGTCATACGTCGCCCTCATCTCTACAATAATCCCATCCTCTTATTGACCCCAAGACAGGAAGACAGGCTTTCCGTACATCTTTATGCGCGGCATGTCCGAATCATGAGTCATTCCGAGTTCAAGGGAGTCATCCAAATTTATCAATTCAAAAGTTTCAGCAGGAAAAGAGGGAGGCGGCAGCGAATAGATAGGAGGATAGTTAACAGCTTTTGTTATGACATTTGCAGGGCTAGAAGGAGGAGACAACCGTGAGAGATGAGGATCTGAACGACGTGATCGAGCAGCTGTGCAACAGCAAGGCGGAAGAATTTCATCTCATCGGATATGAACATGTAACGGGAAGAGAGATTTGGGAATGCGTTAGCGAAAAGTATAATAAAACCGGTCAGCCGGAGCTTCATCAAATCGTAAACGATATCTTGTCATTAAAAGTGACAAAATTTATGAATTTTATGACGCTTAGCGCTTATCGGGGAAACCATTTCTGAGCGAAGGGGTTTCTTTTTTTTGCGTGTTAATTTTACACGCAAGTGCAACCTAAGTATAATAGGAATATTGAGATCATAAGGGGGACTATGTACGTATGAACTGGAAGAGATTAACCGCCTTCCTTGCGGTCGTTGTCATCATGTTTGGCGCTATCGCTTGGACAAGCCCGGCTCTTGTTAAGGATATCCGGCTCGGTCTTGACTTGAAAGGCGGATTCGAGGTATTGTACGAGGCTTCACCGCTTGAAGGCGGCGAGCAGGTAACGCCTGAGTCGCTCAAGGAAACGGCTCACAGCCTGGAGCAGCGGATTGACTCCACGGGCACGACCGAGCCCGAGATTACCCGCGAAGGCAGCAACCGCATCCGCGTGAAGCTTCCCGGGGTAACGGACGAAACGGAAATCAGAGAAATGCTGAAAAAGCCTGTCAATCTGACATTCCGCGGTCCAGACGGCACGATCGAGCTGAAAGGCGACGACTTCGTGCAAAACGGTGCAAAAGTCGAGTTTGACCAGCTGGGCAATCCGATGATCACCATTAAATTGAAAGACGCTAAGAAATTCGAAGACGTGACCACGAAACTGACAGGAAAAACCTTGTCCATTTACTTAGATGAAGAACTTCTGTCCAGCCCTTCTGTCAACTATCCGATTACAGGCGGTTCGGCTCAAATTTCAGGCAATTACACGCTTGACGAGGCCAATAACCTGAAAGATACCATTAACCTTGGCGCGCTTCCTTTGAAGCTGACTGAGGTCTATACGCAAAGCGTCGGCGCTAAGCTTGGCCAGAAATCGCTTGAAGATACGGTTGGCGCAGGTATTATCGGTACCATTATCGTACTGCTGTTCCTTGTCATCCTGTTCCGTATCCCGGGCCTCGTTGCAGGCATTACCGTTATCTCCTACACTTGGCTGCTCGTGGTTGTATTCGAGCTGATGAACGCGACCTTGACGCTACCGGGCATCGCTGCGTTTGTTCTAGGCATAGGTATGGCGGTTGACGCCAATATCATTATGTACGAGCGGATCAAGGAAGAGATTCGCAGCGGCAAGAGCCTGCTGTCTTCCCTGAAGGCCGGTTCGAAAAACTCTTTCCGTACCATTATGGACGCGAACGTGACGAATATTATTTCGTGCGCGGTTCTTTACTTCATCGGTAACGGTGCGATCCGCGGTTTTGCCCTGACGATGATTTTCAGTATTCTCGTAAGTATCGTGACCAACATCTTCTTGGCACGCCTGCTGATTCACTTGCTGATCCGCAGTAACCTCTTTACTAAACCTGGCTACTACGGCGTGAAGGAGGCAGAAATCCGTGCTCTATAATGCAAAGGTTCGATTCGATTTCATTAAACACCGCAACAAGTTTTTCATGTTCTCGGTTATTTTGACGCTTATCGGTATTTTGTCGGTCAGCATCTTCCATATGAACTTCGGGGTTGACTTCAAAGCCGGCACCAATATGGATATTCTCGTTGGCAAGAAGCTTAGTCAAGCGGATGCCAAAGAGATTCTCGGGCAGGCGGGCTATACCGATATTACGCCTACGGTTGGCGGCACGAACGGCGACCGTGTATCGGCGCGTTTCGACGACGTTCTTGATCAGCCGAAGGTAAAAGCGATCGAGGATGCCTTCAAAGCGAAATACGGCGATAAGGTATCTTCGGAAGTGAACGTTGTATCTCCGGATATAGCGCAGGAGCTTGGCATCAAAGCTATCTATGCCGTTATTATCGCGAGCGTGGCCATTATGCTTTATGTCATGATCCGTTTTGAATGGCGCATGGCGCTTGCTGCGAATATTGCCATTTTGTATGACGCCTTTGTTGTCGTAACGATTTTCTCGATTTTCCGTCTCCAGGTTGACCTGCCGTTTATCGCGGCCGTACTGACAACGATTGGTTATTCGATTAACGATAAGATCGTTATTTTTGACCGGATCCGCGAAAATCTTCGTTTTGCCAAAACAAAAAGCTCCGATCAGATTGGCGAGCTTGTTAACCAAAGCTTGTGGCAGACGATGGCGCGTAACGTTTATACGGTTCTTGCCGTACTCGTTATCGCTACCTGTCTCTTTATCTTCGGCGGCGAGTCGATCAAGCTGTTTGCCCTTGCCAAGATGATTGGTCTTGCGAGCGGTGCTTACTCTTCCATCTGTATCGCAGCTCCGCTGTGGATGGTTATGAAAAGCAAGCAAAAGCCTTCTACGAAAGCAGCGGCAAAAAAAGCGGTATAAGCATAGCTACTCTACTAAACAAAGTGGAATGGAAGCTCTTGGTTGCTCCATCGCCAGCGGCCCCATTCCACGCTGGAGGCATAAATGTCAACCGAACAACGATTTGCGGAGGCAAAGCCTGCCGAACAGGCAGGCTTATGGGGAACTGCGGCGCTGGCGTTGTTTAAAGGCATAGTAGGCGGACTCGCGGGCAGCAAATCGCTGCTCGCAGATGCCTTCCGAACGGCGGCAGAATGTGCCGCCGCTTTTGCTTTGTCGTCCGCTAAGCAGAGCGGGAACAAGAAGGCCGGCACGATGCGGACGGAAGCCTTGACGAATGTTTTCCTGGCCGTATTTTTTCTTATCACCAGTCTGGAGATCGGCATATCGGCAATCCGTTCCATCTCGGAAGGGGTAGATGAGCCGCCGCATTGGAGTGCGCTCGCCGCGATTCTTGCATGTCTGGTTGCAAGGGAGCTGTTCTTCTCCCGGAAGGAGAGAGGCTCCAGCTTATATTGCTCGCTGGCGGCCCTCGTGGGTGCAGGAGGAGCGATGTTAGGCAAGGCGGCAGCCTTGCCGGCTCTCTACTATCTGGATCCTGCGGCTGCGATTGTTATAGCCGTTATTGTGATGCTGAGCGGCTATCGTACGATTACCGGGTTTGTACGCAAAGATTCGAAAGAAGAGTCCAAGGCGGAAGACACCGAGGTTCTGATGCAGCTCATTCAGCGAGTAGAAGGGGTTATTACCGTTGAATCGATTCAGGCCAAGGAGCAAGGTCATTACGTAGTAGCAGACATCGTTATTAGTGTGAATCCGCGTATATCCGTTCTGGAAGGCCATGAAATTGCAAAGCGGGTTAAGCAGCTGCTGCTTACGCGATTCGGCCATGTAACGGATGTGACGATTCATGTGGAGCCGTATGATCCCGGCTATCCGTATAAGTCGAATCACGATCCGAATCAGGAGCATATGCCGACGCTTCTGCAATAGAATGGAAAGGGGTTGAAACTCGGCGTGATACAAGCAAAAACACGCTGGAATTTGGCGCCTTGGAATAAAGAGGATGAACGGCAGGCGGGACTGTTGTCAGAGCAGCTTGGCGTTCCTCCGCTTGTAGCGAAGCTTCTGGTTCAGAGAGGCTATAAGGAAAAGGACTCCGCAGAAATCTTTCTGCGGGGCGGGGAGGAACGGCTTCATGATCCGTATCAGCTGATCGGAATGAGGGAAGCCGTTACCCGGATCAAGCAGGCTGCAGAGAACGGCGAGTTCATCCGGATTTACGGGGATTATGACGCGGATGGCGTATCCAGCACTTCCCTGCTGATTCATGTCTTCCGTGAGCTGGGGTATACCTTCGATTACTATATTCCGCATCGCGCCCTGGAAGGCTACGGCCTGAACAAGGGGGCGATCGACTTGGCCGCCGCGGACGGCGTTCGTCTAATCGTAACCGTGGACACGGGCATCAGCGCGTATGAGCAGGTTGAATACGCGAAGCAGCTTGGCATTGACATGGTGGTCACGGACCATCACGAACCGCCGGAACAGATTCCGGACGCGGTTGCCGTTGTGAATCCGAAGCGCGAGGATTGTCCTTATCCTTTCAAAGGATTGGCAGGAGTTGGAGTAGCCTTCAAACTGGCCCACGCGCTTATGGAACGTCCGCCGATGGAATGGACGGATATTGTCTGTCTCGGCACGATTGCGGATATTATGCCGCTGACGGATGAGAACCGGGTGCTTGTCCGGGCAGGACTCGCCCGGCTGCGAAATACCGGCAATACCGGCTTCCGGGCCTTATCGGAAGCATGCGGGATTGAACTGGATGAGGTTACGTCCACGACAGTAGCCTTCGGCATGGCGCCGCGCATTAATGCTGCAGGACGGCTTGATCATGCGAAGCGCGCCGTTGAGCTCCTGACGACGGGTGATTACGATGAGGCCATCCGAGCGGCTTCTTCCCTTGATGTGCTGAACAAGGAAAGACAGCGAATCGTGGATGGCATCGTTAAGGAAGCCGAGCAGCAGTGGCAGAGAAAGCGGAAGGCCGCGCAAGCTGCGGGAAGAGCCGAGCCTGCCGTGATCGTATTGGCTGGCGAAGGCTGGAACGTTGGGGTTATCGGCATTGTTGCCTCCAAGATATTGGAGCGGTATTACAAGCCGGTAATCGTCCTTGGCATTGATGCGGACAACGGAATGTGCAAAGGGTCCGCGAGATCGATTGACGGGTATGATCTTCATGCCGCCTTGACGGAATGCGATCACTTGCTGGATCATTACGGCGGGCATCAGGCGGCAGCGGGCATGAGCCTTCACCGGGACAATCTGCAGGCTTTTGAAGAGAAGCTTGGGGAGTTGGCGCTGGAATGGCTCACCGAACAGGATTGGATTCCAAAGACGGCTATTGATCTCGTCTGCGCGGTGGAGGATGCCAGCGTCCATACGATCGGTCAGCTTGCCCTGCTGGAGCCGTTTGGGGCAGGCAATCCTTCCCCGAGGCTGCTGCTGCAATCCGCGGAGCTTTCGGACTACAGAACGATGGGCAAGGAATCCAGGCATTTGAAGCTGTCGCTCCGAAGCGGACGTACCGCTTTGGACGCGGTAGGATTCGGACTAGGCGAGCTCTCGGAACAACTGCAAAGCGGTCTGCCGGTGGATGTGGTCGGAGAGCTGTCGATTAATGAATGGAACGGCCAGCGCAAAGCGCAGCTGCACATTCATGATCTCTATTTTGGAGGGGCACTCGCCAGATTTCCCGAAAGGGAGCATTTTGGCCAGGTATACCAGCTTCTAAAACGGAAGCAGCGTATTCCGGTAAAAGGCCTTGAGGCGTATCTCTCTGAACAATCCCGGTGGCCCGAGCAGATAATTACGGTCATGCTGGAAGTATTCCTTGAGCTTGGGTTTATTGCGGTAGACGGCACTCATTTTGTTGTCGTCGAAGCACCGCAGAAGCGCGATCTCGGAACATCGGAAAGATACCAAGAGGCAAAACGCGAAGCCGAGAGGCTGCGTTCGCCGTATGTTCCAAACAAAGAAATGGCATAATTGATATGGTAAGTAGAGAAAGGATTGAACAGAACATGAGCGACATTAATTTCAAAGATTACATCCGGGTGATCCCCGATTTTCCGCAGCCAGGCATCCGCTTCAAAGATATTACGACTCTTCTAAAGGATGGCAACGTGTACCGTGCCGCTATCGAAGATATCCGCAAAGCGGTTGAGCATATGCAGATCGATATCATTGCAGGCCCGGAAGCGCGCGGCTTTGTTGTTGGCGCTCCGCTTGCAACTGCGCTTGGCGTTGGATTTGCGCCGATCCGCAAGAGCGGCAAGCTGCCTGGCGAGACGATTCAAGCCAGCTATGACCTGGAATACGGCAATGACAGCCTTGCGATGCATAAAGACGCGATCTCTCCTGGACAACGCGTGCTTATTGCGGATGACCTGCTTGCTACAGGCGGTACAATTGCGACTTCGATGAACCTTGTCCGCCAGCTTGGCGGCGAAGTTGTTGGCGCGGCATTCCTGATTGAGCTGTCTTACTTGACCGGCCGCGAGAAGCTGGAAGGCGTAGAAGTGTTCTCTCTCGTAACGTATTAAGATACAACGAATACTCATATCGAGCTGCCCTTGGCGGAACAGCAGACCGGAAACAGTCTGAGGTTCTTCCGGGGCAGTTTTTTTGTTTTCGGCTTTATCATACACCTTTCAATCGATGTCAGTTGGAAACGGATTCAAATTGCTTGTCCAAAAATGGAACCGTATTCACATCGGAGAAGTGTTATGAATAATAACATCATTTGATTGAAAAGTATCATTTTTCGTTGGTCAGGCAAATAGTAAGCCTCTCTGCAAGCTTTTACAATATAGACATAAGCAAGTGCTTTCGAAGTAGGAATTGCCATAGAAGAGCATGTTGCAATTCTTTTATAAGGGGGGACATCCATGGCAGAGATCACAGCAGCCGTCACGAAACAGCAGCAGGCGTTGAAAAGCAAATCCAAGGTTCGCCGATTCCTCCGGCAGTGGGATTTGCAGCTAATGGTCATTCCCGCGCTTCTGCTGATATTTGTATTCAGCTATATCCCGATGTACGGCGTGCTTACCGCTTTTCAGGATTACAACATTTTTAAAGGGTTTTTGGACAGTCCATGGGTGGGATTCAAGCATTTCGAAATGTTCTTCCATGCTCCGGAGTTCGAACGGGTAATGCGCAATACGATCATCATCAGCGTACTGAAGCTGGCAATAGGTTTTCCTGCACCAATCGTTCTCGCGTTAATGCTAAATGAAGTGAAAAATATGTATTTCAAGCGGTTTGTTCAGACGGTAAGCTATTTGCCGCATTTCTTATCCTGGGTTATTGTTTCGGGCTTTGCCATGTCGATTCTGTCGGTGGAGAATGGGAGCCTGAACATGCTGCTCCAATCTCTCAACCTCATTAAGGAGCCGATCAGCTTTCTCTCTATACCGGAATATTTCTGGACGATCATCGTTACCACCGGCGTCTGGAAGGAAATAGGCTTCAGCTCGATCGTCTATCTGGCGGCTATTGCCGGCATTGACCCAAGCATGTACGAAGCCGCTTCAATCGACGGTGCCAGCCGGTTCAAGCAAATCTATGTCATTACGATTCCAACGATTATGCCGGTCGTTATCATCTTTATGATTCTGGCTATCGGCAATCTGCTGAGCGCAGGCTTCGAAGATCTGCTCCTGCTTGGCGTTAACCCGATTTTGCGCGATGTATCGGATGTTCTGGACACTTACGTGTATCGAACAGGCATAACCGGTCAGCGCTTCTCTTATGCGACGGCGGTAGGATTGTTCAAAGCCATCATCAGCGTGGGGCTTCTTGCCTTCGCCAATCTGCTGGCACGCCGCACGGGCAACAGCCTATGGTAAGGACAGAGAGTATCCTGACTGCACTGTGAAAAAGGAGGCCGACAGCATTGCGTATTAAATCCAGCTTCAGCGACCGAAGCTTAACCGTATTTGTGTATATCTGCCTGGCTGTTATCGCCTTTGTGAGCTTTTATCCGTTCTGGAATGCCGCGGTTGTCTCCTTTAACAAAGGCATGGATACGGCGCTTGGCGGCGTTACCTTCTGGCCGAGAGCGTTTACGCTCGAAAATTATGAAATCGTATTCCAGGACAAGAGAATTATTAACGGCTTCTATATCTCCGTTATGCGGACGGTTATAGGCACTGTTGCATCTATCCTGTTCACCGCGATATTTGCCTACGGCATGACGAAGAAAGAGCTGATCGGCAGGAAGTTCTACATGATTGCCTGCATTGTTACGCTTTACTTCAGCGGCGGGATTATTCCGACCTTCCTTCTTATCCGCGGCCTTGGCATGATGGATAATTTCCTGGTCTTTATCATCCCGGGCTTGATCAGCGTATGGAACATGATTATCTTCCGGACGTTCTTTATGGGGCTGCCCCAGGGTCTTGAGGAATCGGCGCAGATCGACGGATGCGGCTATTGGGCAACCTTCTTCCGAATCGTTCTGCCGCTGTCCGGTCCCGTCATTGCCACGCTGACTTTGTTTACCGCGGTATCCCATTGGAACGACTGGTTCTATCCAAGCCTTTACATAACCGATGAGAAGCTTATTCCGATTCAGACGATGCTTCAGCAAATCCTGAATTCCAATATTGTTTCCGAGCAATTCTCCCAGTTGGATTCGGCTTCCCAAAGCCGCTTGTCTTCCATGAAGAGCATTACCAGCAAGTCGCTGTCGATGGCGACAATGATGGTTGCGACCATTCCGATCATCATGGTCTATCCGTTTGTGCAGAAATATTTCGTCAAAGGCGTGCTTGTTGGTTCCTTGAAGGGATAAAGCGTTTCCGCAAGCAAGGCAGTATCCGGTTTTCAACGAGAGGCGGATTGTCCATCTTATGGATCGACAAATCCGCTTCCGCTGAACATAATTAAAGTTAAGGGAGAGAGGGGTTTTACGAAGGATGAGTACATGGCGGAAATCAGCTTATTCAGGACTTGCAATCATGTTGGTTAGCGTAATGGCATTGACAGGCTGTTCGGGCAACGGTAATGGCAACGGCAATAAAGCAACAAATGAACCTGCGGCAACAAACAGCGAGACTGCGGCTGCAAGCGAAGCGCCGGCAAGTGAGCCGTCTGTCTTTAAGCTTGGCAGCGAGCCGATCAACTTCTCCTTCTACGGGCATTATGATTGGTATTCGATGCCTGCGTGGGGCGGGGATGAAGCCACGAAATGGATCAAGGATAATATGAAGGTCGATATTACCCCTGTTCAATCCGGCGGCAACGCTGCCCAGAAGCTGAATACGATGATTGCGTCGGGCAAGCTTCCGGACGTGATCTGGATGGACCGCGGTGCAGACGTAGAGAAGCTGCGCGAAGCGGGCATGCTGGTGCCGTTTGATGACTACCTCGACAAATACCCGAACTTTAAGAAATGGGTGGGCGAAGAGGCCATCAACATGCTTCGTTCGAAGGACGGCAAGATTTATCAGTTCCCGAACTGGTATACATCCCAGCCGAACGGCAACGCGGGCTACCTCGTGAATAAAAAGATTTATGCCGAGCTGGGATCCCCGGCCATTGAAACCACGGACGATTTCTATAACTACCTGAAGCAGGTTAAAGAAAAATATCCGAACGTAACGCCGTTCAACCCGGATCTGGCTATCGATGGGCAAGGCCTCGATGTCCTCTATGGCGCGTTTGGCGAAGATTACTCGCCGGCTTATGTGGCTAACCGCGCTGTGCCAAGCGGCGACAAGCTCACTTCCTTGTTCCTTGATCCGGTCTTCCGGGAATCGATGCAGTTCGCAAGCAAGCTGTTCCGCGAGAAGCTGATGTCACCGGATGCTTTGACGCAAACGAAGGATCAGGTAAAAGAGCAGGCCTATAACGGAACGGCTGCCGTGTTTGCCGGCGCAAGCCCAACGGAATACGGTGCGGTAGGCGATTCCGAGCTGAAGAAAAAGGATCCGAATTCGGGTTACATGATGATCTGGCCGGTGCATAAGGCAGGCCTCGACAAGAGCAAGATCTGGTCGGGCACTTATACCCAGCTGGGCTGGAACGTCAGCGTCATTACGAAGTCGGCTAAAGATCCGGAGAAGATTTTCGCGTTCCTTGATTACTTAACGGGTCCGGAAGGCACTCGCACATTGTTCTGGGGTCCGGAAGGAATCTACTGGAAAGGCACGGATGCTGACGGCGCGCCAATCTTCACGGATGCATACACCTCCGATGTTGAAGGCCGTACGAAGATGATGGACGCAACGGTTAACTTCCAATGGAACGGCAACACCGTCTTTATTGATACTTCCAAGATGAAATTCGAGCTTACCCTTCCGGAAGAACAGCAATCGTGGGAAGCGCGCTGGCAAAATGCGATTACGTGGAAAACGCAAAAGAATGCCACGGAGTATATTAACCTCGCACCGGCTCCGGATTCGGAGGAAGGCATTATCGCCCAAAGCTTCGAGGAGCTGTATAAGGAAGCAAGAGCGAAGGCGCTTTATGCGAAGAGCGACGAGGAAGTTCTGGCGATTCTCGACAAAGCTCAGAAGGATGCCGAGGCTATTGGTTACGACAAGCTACTAGCATTCAAAACAACGAAATGGCAAGAAAATTTAAAAAGCATGAAAGGCTAACATCCAGGCTATCGCTGGAGTATAATTTGGTCATGCGGTCGCGCCGTCCCTAACTTAGGGGCGGTTCTGCCGTTTCACGGCGTTTCCAATCTGCTGGCGGGAGAAGATGCCATCATGTATAAGGTGTTAATTGCAGATGACGAAGTACTTGATCTGGAAGGCATGAGGTTGTTTATTCCCTGGGCGGAGCTTGGTCTGGAGGTTGTCGCCGCCGTCAACAACGGCTTTGATGCTTATGAGGTATTGAAAGACGGGAAGATAGATATTCTCGTGACCGATGTACATATGCCCAGCATGTCCGGACTTGAGCTTGCCCGCAAGGCTCAGGAGACGGAGGCCTGCAGCGATCTGAGAGTGATCTTCGTCAGCGGCTATCAGGATTTTCATTACGTCAAGCAGGCGTTATCCCTTCGGGCATATAGTTATGTTCTGAAGCCGATGGATGACGCGGAGCTCGTTGAAGCCCTTGTCCATGTAATCAAGGAATTAAATGAAGCTTCAAGAAGGCAGGAGGAAGAGAGGCAGTGGAAGGAGGCTGCCCGGCGTGCGCCGCACCGGCATGCGCCTCTGCCCGAATCAGCTTCCGTAGAGCAAGGCAAGCATACAAAGCTTATTCAAGAGATGATTATTTATATGAAAGAGCATCTGCACCGTTCTCTTACGCTGAAGGAAGTGGCGGACCGGTTTGCTTTTTCCCCGAATTACTTGGGGTTGATGTTTAAGGAAGAGATGGGCGTAGGCTTCAGTGAATTTGTTATTGCCATGCGGATGGAGAAGGCCGGAGAATTGCTGAAGGATCCCAAAGTCAAAATTTACGAGGTGGCTGATCAGGTAGGTTACCGGTACATGCCCTATTTCAGCCGGCAGTTCAAAGAGACTTTCGGCATGACGCCGAACGAATTCAGGAGACAGCGCTAATGATGCATACGCCATTCAGCGGCACGAAGGGTTCCCGCAAATTTATACCGTTTGGCATTAAACTGCTCATTTCCTATATGATGCTTATTATTATCCCGATCTTTGTGTTTGGCTACTTCGCCAGCGACATTATGACGGATTCGATCCGTTCCAATACAACCAATACGATTAAAGGAACATTAAGGCAAATAGAAGACAACGTGGTCTACAAGCTGGAAGATACCGTTAGATTATCGGATCTTCTCTATTACGACATGACGTTGTCGAAGCAGCTGCTTCATTATGAAGAGGGTTGGGTCAGCTATGAAACAACAACAGAGCTGCTGCTCCCGAAGTTCCGTCAGACCATTGAATCGACGAACCGCAGCTTATGGCTTACGGTTTATTTGCGCAACGAGACGCTGCCGGAAGTCTATTACGACACGAAGAACATCGATCCGCTCGTCATGAAGGGGAAGTTTTTTGACTTGCTTCATTTGAACCGGATTGCGAATAAGCCCTGGTACCAAGCCTACCCGGCAGAAAAGTACGGAGAGACGCTTCAATGGAAGCAGATCGAGGATGACAGCCGATATAACCGGATATCCCTGCTGCGCCGGCTCGTAGATTTGGAAACGGCAAGGCTGAACGAAATCGGCTTTATGCGGATCAGCGTGTACCTGTCGGATCTGTTTCAAAGCGTGGATTATCGCAAAATCGGCGCTGGCAGCACTTTGTATATTACCGACGGCAGCCGTAACATTTTGTACGCTTCCGGAGCTACCGAGCAGTCCAGCGAGCAGTTGTGGGATGATTCGAACGGCCGCAATTATCTGGTTATACGCCAGCCGCTTCCCGGCCTTAACTGGAGCCTGACGGCGATGGTGCCGTCATCGGTGCTGGAGAAGGATACGAAGAAGGTCAAGCTGCTGACGCTTGTCATTTGCAGTGCCAGCTGCGTGCTGATTCTGCTCGTTGCGACCTTCGTCTCGAGAACCTTCTCCCGGCGGGTATTGAAGGTGATGTCCGTCCTTCAATCCTTCCGGCAAGGAGATTTCCAGCGGCGGATTCATTACAGCGGCAATGATGAATTTACGACCATTGCATCCTCGCTGAATGAGCTTGGCAGAAGAACGCAAAACCTGATTGAAGAGGTCTACGCGACGAATTTGAAAAAGAAAGAGGCGGAGCTGGAGACGCTTCAGGCGCAGATTAATCCGCACTTTTTATATAATACGCTTTCCTCGATCAGCCGGCTGGCCAAATTCGGACAAGTCGAGAAGCAGCATCAGATGGTGATGAATCTCGCGAAGTTTTACCGTTTATCGTTAAATGAAGGGCAGACCATTATCCCGATCGGCAAGGAGATTGAGCAGGTCCGGGCTTATATGGATATTCAGCAGATTAAGTATGGCGACAGGGTACGGATCGACTATAATATTTCCCCGGAAATTGTCGAACTCACAACGGTTAAGCTCATTGTCCAGCCTTTTGTCGAGAATGTGCTTGAACATGCCTGGCGCGGGGATCAGATCGATATTCAAGTAATGGGATACCGCGAAGGGGACGTCGTTCATCTGCTTGTTGCAGATAATGGAAACGGAATGCCCCAGAAGACGATTCTTCAACTGTTTAGCGGCGAAGGAATGCAACGTGTCGGCTACGGCATACGTAATGTACATGAGAGGATTCAGCTTTATTACGGTAAAGATTTTGGCGTTGCGATTCAGAGCGATCCAGGGGAAGGCACAACGGTTCATATTCGCATTCCGGCAGAACCGCAATAGCCTTTCACATGCGAAATTTGGTGAGGCATGCAGGTTGACGCGGATGCCTACTTCCAGCATAATATTAAGAAAACTCGGAAAATGCGCGAATCAGAGTAAAGCGTTCGGAAAGGACCATTCATGGGCATAGAGCAGTTAATCGAAAAGGCGTCGGCCTATATAAAAGAACAGGATTTGGTACGCATCAGGGAAGCCTATGAATTTGCGGACCAAGCCCACCACGGGCAAGTGCGCAAATCAGGGGAGCCGTATATTCTTCACCCTGTTGCCGTTGCGGATATTATCGTGGATATGCAGATGGACGTACTGTCGATTATTGCAGCGCTGCTGCATGACGTCGTTGAAGATACGACTGTGGACCTTGAGCTCGTTCGTGCGAAATTTGGCGAAACCTGCGCAATGCTCGTCGACGGACTGACGAAGCTGGAGAAGATTCGTTTCCGATCGAAGGAAGAGCAGCAAAATGAGAACTACCGTAAGATGTTCCTTGCGATGGCACAGGACATCCGGGTTATTCTGATCAAGCTGGCGGACCGCCTCCACAATATGCGCACGCTTAAGTTCCAGTCTGAGGAAGCACAGCGGCGCATCGCTTACGAGACGCTTGAGATCTTTTGTCCGATTGCTCACCGGCTCGGTATTTCCGCCATCAAATGGGAGATGGAAGATATCGCATTGCGGTACTTGAATCCGCAGCAATACTACCGTATCGCGAATTTGATGAAGAAGAAGCGGGCGGAGCGCGAGCTGTTTATCTCCGATGTTATCGGCCGGATTAAAGAAAAGCTGGAGGAAATGGGCATCGACGGCGATATTTCGGGCCGTCCGAAGCATATTTACAGCATTTATAAGAAAATGACCTTCAAAAATAAGCAGTTTAATGAAATTTACGATCTGATGGCTATCCGGATTATCGTAGACAATATTAAAGACTGCTATGCAACGCTTGGCATTATTCATACGCTTTGGAAGCCGATGCCTGGTCGGTTCAAGGATTATATCGCGATGCCGAAGGCGAACATGTACCAGTCCTTGCATACGACGGTTATTGGACCTAACGGCGAACCGACGGAAGTGCAAATCCGCACATGGGATATGCACCGTACTTCCGAATACGGTATCGCGGCCCATTGGGCTTATAAAGAAGGCACGGTTGTGCCCAATACGAATTTCGAGGACAAAATGTCCTGGCTCCGCGAAATTATGGAGCTTCAGAACGAAGCCCGCGACGCCTCGGAATTTATGGAAACGCTCAAGATGGACTTTTTCTCCGATCTTGTATTCGTGTTCACGCCAAGCGGCGAAGTGATCGAGCTGCCAGCCGGCTCGGTGCCTCTCGATTTTGCATACCGCATCCATACCGAGGTGGGCAACCGGACGATTGGCGCGAAGGTGAACGGCCGGATTGTACCGCTTGATCATAAGCTGAAGACCGGCGATATTATTGAAATCTTAACCTCGAAGCATTCCTACGGCCCAAGCCAGGACTGGGTGAAGATCGCGCAATCTTCCCATGCCCGCAGCAAGATTCGCCAATGGTTCAAGCGCGAGAAGCGGGAAGAGAACGTCGCCAAAGGC
Organism: Paenibacillus glycanilyticus; assembly: GCF_023715145.1. GTDB lineage: Bacteria > Bacillota > Bacilli > Paenibacillales > Paenibacillaceae > Pristimantibacillus > Pristimantibacillus glycanilyticus_A. The sequence continues at coordinate 162,049 of NZ_JAMBNP010000009.1, forward strand.
CGGGATCTGCTGGAGCGCGAGCTGAAGCGAATGGGTCTTGAGCCGTCCGCTTGGATGAGCGATGACAAGCTGCAGGAAGCGGCAGGCAAGTTTAGCTTTAATGATATTGAAGACATGATGTCCGCGATCGGTTTTGGCGGTATTACAGCTGCCCAGATTTGTACGCGCCTAACCGAGAAGCTGCGCAAGGAAGCGGAGAAATCGAATCTGATCGAGCTGACAAGCGAGCCGAAGGAGATGAAGTCTCCGGGCCACCGCAAGAACAGGCCGACGAATGGCGTTACCGTGAAGGGGATTGACAATCTGCTCGTTCGTTTCGCCCGCTGCTGCAATCCGGTACCGGGAGATACGATTATCGGATATATCACCCGCGGCAGAGGGGTATCGGTTCACCGGATGGACTGCCAGAACATTCCGTTTAATTCCGATGGTGAAGAGGCAGACCGCGTGATTGAGGTGGAGTGGGAGGATTCAATTGAATCCAACTACAGCGTAGACATCGAGATTACCGGCCATGACCGGTCGGGGCTCCTTAATGAAGTTCTGCAGGCCGTGTCGGAGAGCAAGACGAATATTTCGGCGGTAACGGGACGCTCGGTAAAAAACAAAATGGCCATGATCCATATGACGGTGCTTATCCGTAATATTGATCATTTGTCCTCCGTCGTGGAGAAAATCAAACGCGTGCAGGATGTTTATTCCGTACAGCGCATTATGAATAGCTAGTTGGAGGTTTATACGCAGTGAAGGTTGTTGTACAACGCAGCAAACAAGCAAGCGTTACGATTGCCGGAGAAGTAGCGGGAGCTATTGATCACGGTCTGGTGCTTCTCGTCGGACTTACGCATGAGGATTCGGAAGAAGATATCCGCTGGATGGCAGACAAGGTAGCAGGACTTCGAATCTTTGAAGATGAGAACGAGAAAATGAATTTCTCCGTTCTTGATGTCGGCGGACAAGTTCTGTCGATCTCGCAGTTCACCTTGTACGGCGACAGCAGGAAGGGACGGCGTCCAAACTTTATGGCAGCCGCTCGTCCCGAGCAAGCAGAACCATTATACAACCGTTTTAATGACCTGCTTCGCGAAGCAGGTCTTGTCGTGGCAACCGGCCGGTTTGGCGCGATGATGGACGTGGCGCTTGTGAACTCGGGCCCAGTCACGCTTATTATCGACAGCAAGCAATAAGGAGCGGGTAAGATTGATAACGGCTGGCAACAATAAGGATAAGCAGGCTGCCGGGCATTAAGCTCTTAAGCAGTCTGGAGATCAGTTGCCAGAAGGAGCTATCGTCATGCATCAATCCCGTAAAGAGCAAGGAATGGAGCGTTCGTCCAGAAGACTGCTCCACACTGACCGCCGTGAAGCACTGCTTCTGTCGAGACTGGAAGAGCAGGTGGAGACGTCGGAGGAGTTCCTTGCCTTCCCTTCGAACCGGCGCGAGCCGGGCGGACGTATGTAGGAACAGCAAGAAGCTGCCTGTACAAGGGCAGCTTTTTCTTTCAAAGACGAATGTTCGTAATTGAACCGCTTACTATTTTGTAATATTACTGTAATGAGATTATAACGGTTCTTTAACATCGCTATCCTATAATAAATCTCGACCCCCTTTTTAAAAATATAATGATTGGACCTGCAACGATGGTTGCAGGTTTTTTTTTGTCCCAAAAGAGGCATACTAGTGTAATGTGATTGACTATTGACTTATTTTGTCGACACGGTTAGAATTAGGACTCAGTATATAAAACTTTGATTCGTTGATGGAACAAAGTAATCCCGCGCACGTATCCAGAGAGAGACGCCTAGGCTGCAAGCGTCTTTATGGTGGCAGGATGAACAGACTTTCCGGAGAACAGACGGTGAACGGATGAGGAACAATCATTCTACTAGCCGACCTGCGTGTAACGGGCGTTAACCGTTAATGAGCGGATAGTTTATCCGGAATATGGGTGGCACCACGGGAGTTCAACTCTCGTCCCTAACGATTAGCCTTTAACGGCATGTCGTTAGGGGCGGGAGTTTTTTGCGTGATTAAATGTTTCTTTTGAGGAGGGTTTGCAATGGCTTTTCAGAAGTCGCCGGGCACGCAAGATATATTGCCTGGAGCTGTTGAGCGCTGGCAGTATGTAGAGCAGAAGGCTCGCGATATTTGCCGACGCTTTAATTTTCGTGAGATTCGTACGCCAATCTTTGAAGCTACGGATCTCTTCCAACGCGGTGTAGGCGAAACAACGGATATCGTGGAGAAGGAGATGTACACCTTCACGGACCGCGGCGATCGCAGCATTACCCTTCGTCCCGAAGGAACAGCTGGCGTTGTCCGTTCTTTTGTCGAGAACAAGCTGTACGGCGAGCCGGATGTATCGAAGCTGTATTATATCGGACCCATGTTCCGTTATGAGCGTCAGCAAGCCGGCCGTTACCGTCAGTTCCACCAATTCGGCATCGAAGCGCTTGGATCTGTTGATCCGGCGATTGATGCGGAGGTTATCGCGCTGGGTTACACCTTCTATAAGGAGGTTGGACTAAAAGGCGTGCGCGTGGAGATCAACTCCGTCGGAACGCCTGCGGTTCGCGCAGCATTCCGCGAGAAGCTGCTTGCCTTCCTTATTCCCATGCGAGAGGAGCTCTGCAAGGACTGTCAGTCCCGCATGGAGCGCAATCCGCTTCGCGTACTTGACTGCAAGACGGACCAGGCTCGCTTCGAAAACGCGCCATCGATTCTGGACAGCCTGGACGAGGAATGCAACATCCACTTTGACAAAGTAAAAACTTACTTGTCGGATATGGGCATCCCGTTCACGATTAATCCACGACTCGTTCGCGGATTGGATTATTACACGCACACCGCTTTTGAATACAAAGCGGAAGGCATCGGCGCCATCGACACGATTGGTGGCGGCGGACGTTATAACGGCCTCGTAGCCGAGATTGGCGGACCGGATCAGCCGGGCGTAGGTCTTGGTCTGGGTCTCGAGCGCACGATTATGCTGCTTGAGCATCAAGAAGCCGAGCTCGATAATGCCCATCAGGTTGATGTGTACGTCGTTGCGCTGGGTGAAGCGGCCGAGAGGGAAGTGACAAGACTCGTCTACGAGCTTCGCACCTCCGGCATCCGTGCAGAACGCGATTATCTGGGCCGGAAAATGAAGGCGCAGATGAAATCGGCCGACCGCCTGCAAGCCCGATACACGGCTATTCTTGGTGACGATGAGCTGGCGCGCGGCGAAATTGCTTTGAAGGAAATGGCAACAGGCGAACAGCGTCTTGTAGCGCTGGCAAGCTTAGCTTCCGAACTGAAAACTATCTAATACAAAGGGGAGTTACATCCATTATGATGCTGAAAACTCATCAGTGCGGCACATTAACGAAAGCCAACATTGGCGAAGAAGTAACACTGAACGGCTGGGTACAACGCCGTCGTGACCTTGGCGGCGTACTGTTTATCGACCTGCGCGACCGCACAGGTATCGTTCAAACGGTATTTAACCCTGATTTCTCCGGCGAAGCGCTGGCAATCGCTGACCGCGCGCGTAACGAGTACGTACTGGCTGTTAAAGGTACGGTTGTAGAGCGCGATGCGGAGACCGTGAACAAAAACCTGGCAACAGGCGAGATTGAAATCCGCGTTACCGAGATCGAAGTCATGAACGCGGCGAAGACGCCTCCGTTCCCAATCGAAGACGGCGTTGAAGTGGACGAATCGCTTCGTCTGAAATACCGTTACCTTGACCTGCGCCGTCCGGAAATGCATAAAACCTTGCTGCTCCGTTCGAAAGCGGCGAAAGTATTCCGCGACTTCCTTGACGGTGAAGGCTTTATTGATGTAGAAACGCCGATTCTGACGAAAAGCACGCCGGAAGGCGCTCGTGACTACCTGGTGCCAAGCCGCGTTCACGAAGGCGAGTTCTTTGCATTGCCGCAATCGCCGCAAATCTTCAAGCAATTGCTGATGGTCGGCGGTATCGAGCGTTACTACCAGATCGCCCGCTGCTTCCGTGACGAAGACCTTCGTGCGGACCGTCAACCGGAGTTTACGCAAGTCGACATCGAGACTTCCTTCTTGACGCAGGATCAATTGCTCGGCATGATGGAGCAGCTGATTGCCCGCTTGTTCCGTGAAACAATTAACGTAGAGATTGAGCTTCCAATCCAACGCATCACTTATGCGGATGCGATGAACAAATACGGCTCTGACAAACCGGACCTTCGTTTCGGCATGGAAATCGAAGACATTACGGATATCGTTGCGTCAAGCGATGTTAAGGTATTCGCAAGCGTTGCGGCAAGCGGCGGCGTCGTGAAGGCGTTCAACGCTAAAGGCTGCGGTCATTGGAGCCGCAAGGAGCTTGACGATCTGCAGCCGTTTGCTGCCCGTTACGGCGGTAAAGGCCTGGCATGGATCACCGTTAAAGAAGGCGAGTGGAAAGGTCCTATCGTTAAATTCCTTAAGCCTGAAGAAATCGCCGCGCTGACAGAACGCCTGAACGTAGAAGAAGGCGACTTGCTTACATTCTCCGCAGACAAGCACAAGGTTGTTGCTGACGTACTTGGCAACCTGCGTCTGAAAGTCGGCCGTGAACTGGGCTTGATCGACGATTCCAAGTTCAAATTCGTATGGGTTGTTGACTTCCCTATGCTGGAGTGGGACGAAGAGGCAAAACGTTTTGTGGCGGTGCATCATCCGTTCACTCGTCCGAAGGACGAAGACCTTCACCTGTTCGAGACAGACCCGGGCCAAATCCGCGCGCAAGCATACGATATCGTGCTCAACGGCTACGAAGTAGGCGGCGGTTCGATGCGTATCTTCAAACGCGATGTACAGGAGAAAATGTTCGGCGCGCTTGGCTTTAACATGGAAGAAGCGCATGAGAAGTTTGGCTTCCTGCTTGACGCGTTCGACTATGGTACGCCTCCGCACGGCGGTATTGCCTTTGGCTTTGACCGTCTGGTCATGCTGCTGACAGGCCGCACGAACCTGCGCGAGACGATTGCATTCCCGAAAACAGCAAGCGCAACCGATCTGCTGTGTGATGCACCGTCGACCGTTGAGCTCTCGCAGCTTGAGCAGCTTCATATCCGTACGGTTATTAAACCAAAGCCTGAAGCGGCTGCAGCAGGTAACAAGCAAGCTTAATAATGAGGGAGGCGGCAACTAGTTATGCTGCATCAATTTTCTCGTACGGAGCTTGCAATTGGACCGGAGGGTCTCGAAGTGATGAAGGGGAGTACCGTCGCCGTGCTTGGCATTGGCGGCGTAGGCTCCATCGCAGCAGAGGCACTTGCCCGGACCGGTGTAGGCCGGATCATCCTGATCGATAAGGATGTTGTTGATATTACGAACGTGAACCGCCAGATTCATGCGCTTACCACAACGGTAGGACAGCCCAAAGCCGAGCTGATGCGCGAACGGATTAAGCTGATTAATCCGGAATGCGATGCCATCGCGCTTAGAATGTTCTACACGGAAGAGACGTATGAGCAGCTGTTCGCTTATGATCTGGATTATGTCGTGGACGCTTCAGACACAATCGTGTATAAAGTCCATTTGATTAAGGAGTGCCTGGAGAGAGATATTCCGATTATCTCCAGCATGGGCGCCGCAAACAAAATGGATCCGACGAAATTCACAGTTGCGGACATCTCGAAGACCCATATGGACCCGATTGCCCGCGTTGTGCGTACGAAGCTGCGCAAGGCAGGCATTAAGAAGGGCGTAAAGGTTGTCTTCTCCTCGGAGAAGCCTAAGAAGCCCCGCGAGGACGTCACGCAGCGCATCGTGCCGGAGAACGCGCCGGAGATCCGCAAAGCGAAGCAGCCGCCGGCGAGCAACGCTTTTGTGCCTCCTGTAGCGGGACTTATCATGGTGAGCGTTGTGGTGAATGATCTTTTGGTGAAGCAGGGTATAGAAGTATAAAGAGAAGGCCGTTCTTTTGGACGGCCTTCTTCGATTGGTTGATATACCGGAGGGCAAGAAAAAGTATTGTCTTCCGGTTGCTGTTGAAATCATGATATTTTGAATTAGAAATTAAGGTCATTTCACGATTTCAAAGGCAAGCGCTTCGCTCCTCCAGACAATACTTTCCCTTTTCTCCTCCATCAACCGATCAAAGTAAGCAGTGCCCAAAGATCCTTCTGTGGGGGCGGGGGAGAAAAAAACGCAAGCATGGATAGGCTTGCGTCAGGATAAGGGATTTTATGGGATGTTGCGGTAGACGGTGAACGTTCTTAAATAATGGACGCGGTCTTCCTTGATGAAATGGCAGCCCGGAACGAGAGGGTCTCTTCTTAGCTGAATGGATAGCTCGTGAAGGACGCGTGTCAGGGACGTTCGTTCCCGTTCGCTGATTTGGAACTCTACGCCGTATTGATATATGCCGGAATCTAATTCCTTTAACCAGACAACCTTGCCATAGAGCTGAATAGTTTGATGAAGGATACGAGTCTCTATTTCTAACAAGATGCCGGGATGCACGGCAAGCTGGATGGAAGACAAGAATCGCAATCCTCCGGCTCCGAGATCCTCTATAACGATTTCCGTTTTTCCAAGCTCAATGCTTTTCCCGTTTATCTCGATAACCGTCATTAGAGCGCTAAGCGGGTATGGCGGGCTCACTCTGAAATATTGCCGCCGGTTCACCAATGCCGTATGATCGCTCCTGTTTAATGGCGCGAGATAGCCTTGCTTAAGCAATTCAGCGAATGCGGATGCCTGCACGGGTCTGCTGAACAAGTAGCCTTGAACCAGATCACATTTAAGATGCTTCAGAATGCGAAGCTGTTCCTCGGTTTCCACCCCTTCCGCGACCACGGACATATTCATATGCTGGGCTAACTGGATGATTGCGCTGATAATCGCGTTATCATCGCTCCCTTGATGCAAGTCGTGAATAAAGGATTTGTCCATTTTCAGGATGTTAATGTATTGCTTAAATCTTTTTAGATAGGAGAGGGAAGAGTAGCCTGTGCCAAAGTCGTCAAGCGAGATTTTGACACCAAGCTTATTTAAGGCATCAAGGGTCGCCATAACGGTATCCGCATTTTCTAACAAGGAGCTTTCCGTTATTTCTATTTCCAAGTACCGGGAATCCAATTCGTTTTCAGTTAACACTTGCTGAATGGCTTCAATGATATCTTTGGATAAGAATCGTTTGGCCGTGACGTTAATCGAGACAGGGATAGGCTTCAGACCGGATGCCTGCCACTCCTTCATTTGACGGCACACCGCTTGCTTCACCCAATTGCCCAGTGACAGGATTAATCCGGTTTCTTCAGACAGCGGTATAAATTCATTTGGTGAAACTAGTCCCCATTCGGGATGATTCCACCGGATCAATGCCTCGGCGCCGACAATTTCGCCCGTATTCATGTTTACCTTTGGCTGGTAATACATTTCCAGTTCATTGCGGTGAATAGCCTTGCGAAGATCCTTCTCCAGCGTAAAGATTTTATAGGTATGCACATTCATGGACGATGTAAAGATCTGATAGCTGTTTTTCCCAAGCTCTTTAGCGCGGTAAAGGGCGGAGTCAGCGTTTTTCATCAGTGTGGAAGAATCGTCTCCGTCATCAGGGTAGATGCTGATGCCAACGCTAGTGGTGATAAACAGCTCATAGGCCTCCATGTAAAAAGGCTCTCTAATGTTCTCAATGATTCGTTTGGCAACCTCAACCGCGCTGTTATTGTCCCGGATATGCGGGAGGATAACGGTAAACTCGTCGCCGCCCATTCTGGCTACAAAATCGTTTTCCCTGATCTGTTCCTTCAAGCGCTTGGCAATCGAGATTAACAGCTGGTCGCCAACCGCATGTCCCAATGAATCGTTAATATACTTGAAACGGTCCATGTCCATATACATAACGGCGAAATGATGACGGGAGGACCTGGCTTTGTCCAAGGTTTGCTCAAGCATCTCTTCGAATTTTCTTCGGTTGGGCAGCTCGGTCAACGAGTCGTGGTAGGCGAGGAAAGCATTCATTTCCTCTGCTCGTTTTCTCTCGGTTACGTCAAGGATGCTGCCAATGACGGCATTTGAGCTTTGATACATGATTCGGTTGGAATACAGTTCAACATCAAGTACTTCTCCATCCGCTTTTAATACGCGGAGAGGGTGCCGGATAGCGTCCGTTTCGGATTTCAGCTTTTGAATATTTTGCTGCACAAAAGAGTAGTCTGCGGGGTGAATAACGTCCCAGATGCTCTTTCCGATAAGAGCTTCTTGATAACCTAGCATGTCAATCAGATAAGGATTGGCGTAAACAATGATGTTATTTTGTATGATGTAGACGCCAACAATCGATTTTTCAACCAGGCTGCGGTATTTGGATTCGGCCTCGATTAATGCTTGTTCGGCATGTTTTTTGGTTGTGATATCTTTTGCGATCGAGTAGATCCCGACTATTTGATTATCAACGATAATAGGGAGCTTAGTGATGTTCATGTACACCAGATGGCCCTTCTTGTGCAAGCACGCGAGCTCGTAGCTTTGGACAGTGCCCTGCACGGCCTGCTCAAAGTAGTATTGGGCTTTTTGCAAATCCGGCTCCGTAATTAAAGGCCTATAATCCGAATGCAATAATTCCTCGCGGGAGTAGCCTAATATTTTTTCCAACGCGGCATTGCAATCGATAAAGTTGCCGTTCAAATCAAAATAAGAGATTGCATCGGGGTTTTGTTCAAAAAGGGATTCATACCGTTGTTTGTTAATCTGAAACAATTGTTTATTTCTTGTCTCGTCGGATATATCTTTGCTGATCCCAATGATGCCCGTTATTTGTTCGTGCATAAAGATCGGAGAGAGGGTCGTAACGACATCAATGGTTTGCCCGTTTTTATGAAGAATTGAAATTTGAAAGGAGAGGGTTTCGCCTTCAAGGGCTCGTTGATTGTAGGCCATAGCTTCATGAAGCTCTTCGGGCTTAATGAATTGACTGAAGTGAATATGCTCGTGCTTGTCATACCCGGTCAATTTGACAGCCGCTTCATTGATATCAAGAATGTTACCTTGCAGATCGATGATAAATGCCGCGCTGAACATATTTTTTAACAGGGAGATATAACGCTGCTCGATTAATTTGATATCCGACAAGTCTTTGGCTACGGCATAAAAGCCGTTATTTGTATCATTGACCATCCTTGGAAAAGCCGTGACGGTTAAATCAACGAATTGACCGGATTGATGAAGAACGCGGAGCTCGAATATTTGAACTTCGCCGTTTAGTAATTTATAGTAATGTTTTCTTGCTCTTTGCCTTTGGTTGTCAGGTAATAGGGAGCTGTAGGTCAACTGTTTGAACTCATCAAAGGAGTAGCCTAAAGTGTTGGAAAAGCCCTGGTTAGCCTCGATCAGCCGTCCGTTCCTGTCGAACAGCAGAAAAATGTCTGACTGATGATCAAACAAAGAGGGATTAAACAAATCTGATAGGATCGGGATGTTCTCTTGTTTTTTTCTTTTTAAGAAATCCAGCTTAAATAAACTCATATCGATATTTCGACCACCCGCAACTATGATGTTGAATTATTATATCAAAGTTTTGTATTTTTTTGTCGATTTACTACGAGAAGTCATTCATGGTGAGCGCGGTTATATCGTTTATCGTACAGGTATCCTTATGCAAGAAAACCCGAAAGCGGCAATTCCGCTTGCGGGTTCTCGTTGTCGCTATTTCGATCTAGGCTCAACCAACTGTTTAAGCTCCGAGATCAAGACGTCCAGCTGGGCATAACCTTCAACAAGATGGCCAATCTTGACGTCCTGGTTCTCCATGCTCGCGCATACCTCTTCGACGGAAGCCATGTTCTGTTCGGTAATAGCGGCCATGCCCGTCATTTCATCGGAAATGGAGGAGTACTGCTCATACAGCTCATGGGAAGACTCGCCAACCGTATCGGATTGCTGCTTGACCTGCTCGGTATTGTTGTTAATCCGCTTGATGATGCTCTCGACCTTCTGAGATGCCACGTAGCTTGTATCTACAGCCTGTTGGCCAAGATGCACCTGCTCGCTCACAGCCGTAATCGAAGTGTGGACCGTGCTCAGTATGCTTGTAATCTCGCCGGCTGCAAGATTGGCATTGTCGGCCAGCTTCCGGACCTCGCCGGCTACAACGGCAAAGCCTCTGCCATGCTCGCCTGCACGCGCGGCTTCTATTGCCGCATTCAGGGACAAGAGATTGGTCTGTTCGGAGATTTCCCGAATGGAGCCAACAATCGAGCTTACTTTCTCGTTTTGTTCAATCAGCTGCTCCATCAGGGAGACGGTCTGGGCAATGATCGCTTTCACGCTGTTGACGTCTGTCGTTAGCGTCCGGATCAATTCGTTCCCCTCCACCGTCAACAGGGCAGTATCCGAGGAGTATTGCTGTAATTGGGCGGAGCCTTCACGAAGCTGGGAGACAGCCGTTTCAATCGAATGGGCGGAATCACTTACATTAAGCACCATGCTGGTCTGCTTCTCGATCGAAGCGGACATTTCGGCGAAGGTTGTCGTGACCTCCCTGGAGATTTGGCCGGTGGATTCCACCGTGCCCTTCTGCTCGCTGCTGAATTCGCCAAGAATGAGAATCATGGATTTGAGCTTCTCAACGACCTTCTCGGCAAGCTCCTTGGACTCAAGCGCATCACGCCGCTCGGCGGTAACATCCGCTTGCAGCCTTTGGCTGAACTTGGCGGAGAAGGAGAGGGCGACTGTCGCAAAGATCAGGTACAAGAACAGGTAGACTAAAGAGTCATTCGGGAACAACTGCTTTTGCAAATCCGGATCGAGGAAAATATACGTGCTGACGCCCATTCCAAGAACTCCGGTGAAGATGATGGGCTTATAGTCGGCATATAGCGTCATAACGGCAATATTCACGTAAACGAGAAAATACGTGCTTATAATCGGATGCGGATCAGATACGATCAGCAGCACCGTTAAGGCGGTGAGAATGATCGGGACCACGTACATAATGTACTGGACCAAAATTCGTTTGTAGGTCATAAAGGTAGCGATTCCGCAGCTAACCAGACCTACGATGGCAAGCAATAAAATCATGTCCGTCCCAAGACCTGCGCCGATATCGGCAAGAAGACCCAGGGCAAGCAGTCCCCATAAAATTTTTACAAACAACCGGTTCCTTTTGTCGAGTACAATCTGATCTCTGGTCATAGTCGCAATCGCTACCTTTACTTATAGGTTTTTTATAATGCAGACATTGCTCTGCTGGCAGGTCTGGTAGATGGTGTTGTCGGATAAGCCAGCCAATCGTATTGCTGTTTGTTGCGGTAAATGTGTTCCATGTCGAAGAGGACCGGAATTACATCGTCCCCTTTGTAGAAGCTTTTGCCCCCGACCTTCTCCATCGGAATATGGAAGGTAATCCGCAAAGCGCGGTAAAAGACAGGTTCAAGCAGCGATATAAAATAACGGAAATTATACTTTTCTGCGCAATAGACCGCGGAGGACAATAAATCCGATATCGGCTGCTGCCCCCTGTAATTTTGCAGGACGGCGATTTTATCAATTTCCGCTACGCGGGTTGGATCCTCGATGACTTTGGGGTGCTGCTGGAAAGGAGCGACCGTGTCGATCTCGTTAAGACCTGGCAGGTAAGGCTTGATCTCGGACGTGCCTACACAATGTCCATCCTCGGATACGGCAAGGTATCGTTCGATGACCTGACCGGCATGCTCGAGCTCATAGCCCTTTTCCTCCCATACAGAGACCCAAATGCTGTTGAACACCGCTAGTTCCCACTCGCTCTTCACAGATTTGAACAAAATACAACTCTCCTTATCCCTCTCTCTGTCTAATGTTTTTTTATATTTGTTTAATCCCTCTCAAAGCTTGTAAATCGTTATGCACGATATTACAAAGGAAAAATATTCCTATGGAAATATATCGGTCTTTTACCGGTAAAAGATTATAGTAATACCTACGAAATGACTAGGTTTTCAAAAAAAAATATGGCATCAGTCCCAATTGCGAACGGTGGCGAACGTATGTGCGAGTATGCTATCATCGTAGTAACGCGGTTATAAAGGTTGTGACTAGAAATGGACTTATTCTCATACCAGGAAGCGGAGACGCCGCGGGCAAGATTGCTTGCCGACCGGATGCGGCCGGAAACGCTGGATGACTATATCGGGCAGGAACATATTATCGGAGCGGGCAAGCTGCTGAGAAGAGCGATCGAGGGCGACCAGGTTTCGTCCATCCTGCTGTACGGCCCGCCGGGCTGCGGGAAGACAACGCTGGCAAACATTATCTCGAAGCGTACAGCGGGGGAATTCGTCAAGCTCAACGCGGTGGATGCTTCGGTAAAGGACGTGCGCGAAGTAATCGAATCGGCGCGGACGAACAAATTAATGTACGGCAAGAAAACCATCCTGTTCCTCGACGAGGTGCACCGGTTTAATACCTCCAGGCAGGATGCGCTGCTGCCGGCGGTTGAGCAGGGGATTATCATCTTTATCGGAGCGACAACGGAGAATCCGTTCCATCATGTGAACGGAGCGTTACTGTCCCGTTCAACTCTGTTCCAGCTGGAGCCTCTGAACGAAAAGCACGCGCTGGAAGCGATGAAACGCGCGATTACAGATAAGGACCGCGGGCTTGGCTTTATGACCCTTCACGCGGAGGAGGAAGCGCTTGAACATATCGCCTCGATGGCGGGAGGAGACATCCGGCGGGCGCTGAATGCGCTGGAGCTAGCCGCGGTTACAACGCCTTCAGAGCCGGACGGCTCGGTGCGGATTACGATGGAGGTGGCGCAGGAGTCAATCCGAAAGCCTACCGTTAGGGCGGACATGTCCACGCAGTATGATGTATTGTCCGCGTTTCATAAGAGTATCCGCGGCTCCAGCGATGCTGCGTTATTCTGGTTTCTGTATGCGGTGGAGAAGCTGGGAATGGACCCGATGACCTTCCTGCGCAGGCTGATCGTCGCCTGCAGCGAGGATATCGGTCTGGCTAATCCGCAGGCGATGGTACAGGCGGTAACCGCAATGGATGCCTATCACAAGATCGGCTGGCCGGAAGCCAAATACAATATTGCGCAAGCCATTTTGTTTGCCGTAGAAAGTCCGAAGTCGAACGCAGCGGCGGTTGCCATCGGCAAAGCCATGGCGGCTATAGAAGGGGCGGGGCAAGCCGAGGTACCGCTTCATCTGCGGGATACGCATTACAAAGGCGCCCAGCAGCTCGGTCATGAGGGTTACAAGTATCCGCATGATTATCCGGGCCATCACGTGAATCAGCAGTACTTGCCGGACACGTTGCAGGGCATAACGATCTACAAGGCGACCGAGCAGGGGATGGAGGCGAAAATCCGCCAGAACCAGGAGCTTCGCCAGCGGAAAAAATAACGAAACAGGACCTCCCCCGGCTGACCGGAGGGAGGTCCTGTTTCGTTACAACGTAATTTGAATAATTACGGTTTCATTCTCATAACGAAGACGGATATCGCCATGATATTTTTGAACCGTCTTGGCAATAATGGACAGCCCGTTGCCCCGCAGCTTGTTCGGATTTGCTTTGGTCGTATATCCGTCTGTTTGGAACAGTTGCTTCTGATCTTTGGGGTTTAGAATCGCGGGATTCTCTACCGTATAGATGGTTTTGGAGCCTTTGGAGCGGGAGGTGACAAGGATTTGCCGCGCAAGCTTGCCTTCGTAAACCTCGGTTGCTTCAATGGCGTTATCAAGCAAATTGGAGAATATTTTGACCAGGTCCATAGATTCGATTTTGCTGAATTCGTCGGTATCCGTTTCGAATTGCATCTCGATGCCTTTGGACTGCGCGAGCTCCCATTTGCTCTGGAACAAGATAAGGATAACCGGATTGTTGATTTTCATGGATAGATCAAGAGCTCTGGAATCGGCCGCCAGCTGCTTCAGATAATCCGTTGCCCTGTCGTATTTCTTCAGGGTTAATAAGCCGTGAAGCACCTGAAGGTGATTCATTCGGTCATGACGGCTGGACTTGATGGAATTAATCACTTTACCCATCTCGGAAATATAAATCTGCTCCGACTCGTAAAGATCCTGCTTGAGCCGCGTCTTATGCCATTTTCTCAGAACAAAGAAGGCAAGCAGCAGTATGACGGCAAACAGAATATCAATGGTGAAAATCACCTTGTTACTGTCAATGACTTCCTGGCCGATGGATTCCAGCTGGCTTGCGTCGATATCAATGGCCATCACGCCAAGCAGTTTGCCGGATTCGGTAACAATGGGCACGCCAACCGACAGATAAACGCCATGCGTCTCATCCTTAATGATGTCGGTATAATAGACCAGGCCATCCTTCGCCTGATTGACCTGTTTGGGCGGTACGGTGCATGGAGAACCGATCGGCAAGAAGTCGGAAGCCGTTGGAACGGCCGCCAGCATGACCTTGGCTACATTCGTGTCATCGAGCAGCAAAGTATAAACGTATAAAGCATTAATTCGGGAACGGTACTCTTCTAGATATTGAGTAATGGAGGAGTCCGGCTGTTTGGTCTGGAGAAACTGTTCATACGCGTTCTTGTCCAGTCCGTCCGAGATATCTTTTGCAATTGTAATATACTGCTTGGCTAACGTCGTTTGTGTTGCTTTTCCCGTTGAGTAGTAGGTTAAAACGAGCTTTGAGCAGGTTAAGACGCTCAATATAATAAAGGAAGTTACTAAAAAAAGAAATTGTCTTCGAGAATTCATTGGAAATAATCCTTTTCAATTATTAGAATGTATGCATAAAAATACATATTTTGTATCTGCAAAAACGTCCGATCTTCATTATTCATCAAATTCAAATCTACATCAACCCTTAATTTCTCGAAGCTGAACTTCCAACAAGCAAAAGGACCTCGCGCAGGAGGTCCTTTTGTTTCTTCTTTTATGAGAAGCGAATGGCGCATGGGAACCCTGAAGAGCGCAGCGTTCGCCGTTGTTTCCCCTCGTTACTTCCCTTTTTTTCGTCCGTGAGGAACAATCATTGGCGTCCCGTACAAGGGATCGCTGATAACGTCGCATTTCAGATGGAATACCTCTTCGATCATGGAAGCTTCCACAATATCCGACGGTGTTCCTTGCGCGTAGATCGTGCCGTTTTTAACCGCGGCAATATGATCGGCGTAACGGCAGGCCAGGTTAATATCGTGCAGCACCATAACAATCGTCCGTCCGTCGCGTTCGTTCATTTCCTGCAGCAGATCCAGCACCTCGATCTGATGGGTCAGATCCAAATAGGTTGTAGGCTCGTCCAGCAATATAATGCCCGTCTGCTGGGCCAGGGTCATTGCGATCCACGCCCGCTGGCGCTGGCCGCCTGACAGCGAGGAGACGGATCGTTCCGCCAGCTCCTCAATGCCCGTTGCTCGCAGGGCGGACTGTACGGCCTCTTCGTCTTCCTTCGACCACTGCGTAAGCCATGTTTGATACGGGTAACGTCCTTGCTTTACAAGCTGGAGCACGGTTAATCCCTCCGGCGCGATAGGCCCTTGCGGCAGCAAAGACAGCTGCTTTGCTGCCGTCTTGGAAGGAATAGTCGATAAATCTTTGCCGCTCAGCATAACTTGGCCGTTTGCTGGCTTCAGCAGCTTTGATAAGGCGCGAAGCAGAGTAGATTTACCGCATCCGTTACTTCCGATCAGGACGGTAATTTTGCCATCGGGAATGGCTATATTTAAATGTTCAAAAACAGGTGATCCGCCATATGAAAGGGAGATTCCCTTCGCTTCAAGCATACTCATGGTTGACTTCCTCCAGCTTATTTATTGATTGCGGTGACGGTACAGCATGTATAAGAAGAACGGTGCGCCGATAGCCGCAGTGAATACGCCAGCAGGGATATCCAGCGGTGCGAATACGGTCCGCGCTACCAGATCGGATATAAGCAGCAAAAGGGCGCCAATCAGCGCGCTGACCGGCAGCAGGCCGCCGAAGGACGAGCCCACTAGCTTTCGTGCCATATGCGGAGCCATGAGGCCTATAAAAGCAATGGCTCCGCCAATAGCGATGGCTGCTCCGGCAAGAGATACGCTCAGTAGGAGTAAAATTAGCCGATGCTTCTGGACATTCGCGCCGGCGCTTCCGGCAACCTCGTCGCCTAGCGCCTGTACATTAACGTGGCGGGCCATCAGCCAGGTTGCAGGGAGCAATACGATCAGCCAAGGGAGTAACGTATAGACATCCTTTACCCAAGAGGAGCCGTAGATGCTTCCTGTCATAAAGGTCATCGCCCGGTTCGCCAGAAAATAAGGACTGGCGATAATAAACATATATGAGATGGATTTAAACGCAGCGGATAGTCCGGTGCCGATGAGTACCATCCTCAGCGGTGACGCGCCGTTCTTCCAAGCCAATAAATAAAGAATGACCGTGACGCCATAAGCTCCAAGAATGGCGGCGACAGGCATCCAATGCACGGAGACATGACCGCCCAAGAAAAAGAGAAACAGCACGGTGCCAAGAGAAGCGCCTTCCGTAATTCCCGTTACGTCCGGAGAGGCCAGCGGGTTACGGATCAGTCCTTGCAGGACGGCGCCCGCTGAAGCCAAGGCAGCACCAACGAGCAAGGCGATTACTATGCGGGGAAGGCGCAGCTTTAGCACAATCACATCGTGCATTGCGCTGCCCTTGCCAATGATTGATTTGATAACATCTAATGGCGCGATGAACTGGCTGCCGATCCCCGTGCTCAGAATAGCGCCCGCTATGCAGAGAGCGAACAAGATAAGTGCAGTCCATAAGGTTTTATGTTCAAGCAGATAGGATAGCTTTGGTTTGTCCCACCGGTAGGTTTTATATTTGCTCATGTTGTCTGTCTTCCTTTCCGCGCGATATAGACGAAGAAAGGCACTCCGATAACGGCTGTCATGACCCCGACCGGAACCTCTCTAGGCATGGCGATGTATCGGGAGCCGATGTCGGCCGCTACAAGCAATACGCCTCCAAGCACCGCGCTATACGGGACGATCCAGCGATAATCCGCGCCAACGAAATAGCGGACAATATGAGGGATAATAATGCCTACGAATGCTATAGGACCGGCAACAGCAACCGAAGCTCCCGCGAGCAGAATAACGGCTGCGGACGCCATCCATTTCACATAAGCGGTTCGCTGGCCCAGCGTTTGGGCGATATCGTCACCCATGCCAAGAACATTCAAATGGCGGGAAATCGACAAGGCAATAAGAAGGCCTGCGATCATATAAGGTAAGACGCTGACCAGCATATGCATGTCGCGTCCGGCAACGGAACCAACCAGCCAGACGAGCACCTGATCGAACATTTTGCCGCTGGAGAGCATGAAGCCTTGCGTTAGAGCAGCGAAAAAAGCGGCAATGGAAGCACCGGCAAGCGTGATTTTGACAGGTGTCATGCCATCTCGCCCCATACTGCCAAGCACGAATACGATAGCACCGCTGATTGCAGCGCCTAACAGGGCAAGGAGGGTGAGCGGCTGCATGCCGTTAATCCCTAGCCAGCCGGAAGCAACGACCACCATAAACGATGCCCCCGAGTTAACGCCAAATACGCTTGGCGAAGCAATAGGGTTGCGTGTAACGACCTGCATAAGCGCACCTGCAACGGCGAGGCTTGCACCGGCTGCAGCAGCGATGAGAGCACGCGGCACTCTTGCCGTCTGAATAATCAGGTGCTCTTGGTTAGAGGGTTGATAATGAAAGATTGCTTGGAACACCGTTGCAATCGGAATATCGGTTATGCCAAATGCAATGCTGCCAATTATGGCTGCTCCAAGGAGCAGGAGGGATAGGATTAATCCTGTTAGTCTCATGGCTGTATGTGAACTCCTTTTTCATGGATGGCGGCTTTCAATTAGTATGTACCTAAAGAAGTTTAATAGAGAGGTCAGATCATGTCAATGAATATGAGAATCGTTCTCAAATTTTTATTGACTATTAGGCCAATTTCTTTTATATTGTCCAAGTGAGAAATATTATCATCGGGAGGCAAGACAGATTATGAAGAACCGTTTTAACGGGAAGAAAATGATGTGGCTGACAATTTGCATGATTATGATCGCTGTTCTGGCAGCGGGCTGCGGGTCTAATTCCAATACTACTGCCGGAACGGATACATCGAATAATAAAGCTGGAAATTCGGAGCAGGCAGCTTCGACTGAAGCTCGCGTTGTGAAGCATGCGATGGGCGAGACCGAGATTAAAGGCACTCCAAAACGCGTGGTTGTACTTACGAACGAAGGCACTGAAGCTGTACTGGCCCTTGGCGTGAAGCCGGTTGGCGCGGTTAAATCCTTCACGGGTAACCCGTGGTACGACCATATCGCCGCGGATATGGAGGGAGTCGAAGTAGTTGGCGAAGAAGGCCAGCCAAACCTGGAGCTTATTGCCGGTCTCCAGCCTGATCTGATTATTGCGAACAAGATGAGACACGAGGAAATCTATGAGCAGCTCAAGGCGATTGCCCCAACCGTAGAAGCAGAGACGCTTCGCGGCGCATGGAAGGATAACTTCAAGCTATATGCCGAAGCGCTTAACAAGACGGAAGAGGGCAATAAACTGATCGCTGATTTTGATGCGCGCATTGAAGACTTCAAAGCGCAAGCCGGCGACAAAGTAAAAGAAACCGTCTCGTTTGTCCGTTTCATGGGCGGCAAGACGCGCGTCTATCACACGGATACATTCACGGGCGTCATCGCGAGCCAAATCGGACTTGCGCGTAACGAGATGACGCTGAATTCGAAAGAAACCTTTGCCGATGAAATCACGAAGGAGCGTCTGCCGGAGGCCGATGCGGACCGTGTCTTCTACTTCACCTATGATACAGGCGACGGGAAAGGCACCGCGCAAGAGCAGGAGTGGACAAACGACCCCATCTGGAAGGGCCTTAGCGCTGTAAAAGCGGGCAACGTCTACCGTGTGGACGATGCGATCTGGAATACTTCGGGCGGGATTAAATCAGCTAACCTGATGCTTGATCAGCTTGCGGAAATCTACGGATTCAAGCTAACCAAATAATAGAACGGGAAAAGGCGCCACATGATGATGTGGCGCCTTTTCTATGATTATCCAACGCTGAACATGAGGGCGAAGTACCCAAATACGCTGGTCATCAGCCCCATGACAAATGCCGGAAGAAGTTTGTTTTCTTTGTACATCTGGATTAACCCGTAGATCATGACAAGTGCTGCTGCGAGCATCAGAATGCTCTCCAGGCTTACCGACAGCTTCAGAGTAAGGTCCGGGCTGAAGTGTCCGTTATAGATCGTCGTGAACAGCTTGGACGGGGACACGGTCTGCAGGGTCTCCTTTACATCATGCGGCGGAGTCTGCTGACCCAACACTCCGGTTACGATAAATAGCAGCAGCGCGATCAGGCTTTCCGCTTTCAGCCATGGAAGGGGATTAAAGCCGGTGTTTTCCTTCAGCTTCTTCCGGTAACCAAAACCGTTGGTATACGCAAATAGCAGCAGTGGAGCAATCAGCAAATGCTTCAGCAGGAGCATCTGACCGTACGGCAGCATCCACGAGTTGACGTACTGCGGTGTCGTGAACGTCATGAGCATGATGCCGGCAATAAAGGCAATGAGCATGCAGCCGATGGCAACCGGCGAGAACCAGGCGAGGAAGGCCTCCCAGTTGCGGCTGCCCGACGCGAACCAGCTGGATATCATCAATACGCCAATCCAGACGGTTACGGCAAGGAAGTGGGCGGAGTGGACAAACCATCCTTTGGTCCCGTACAGCGAGGTCGCATGGCTGGCATAGCCGAGCCAAAGAATTAACAGAAACATAATGAACAAGCCGACCTTCGGCATATGCTTATCGTTCCGGAAGGAAGGCAGGCCAAGCAGGAAAGCAAGGCCAACCGAAGCAACGGCCGACCAGATCCATGCTTTGCCGTTGTTAAGCTCAAGCAGAATATTCTTAACCATCTCACCGTATGGAATCTCCGTGTCTTTGGCGAAGAGGACAGCGGAATCATGAATCGGCACGTATTCCAGCACCGGTATGGCCAGCGTGCACAAGAGCAAGAGCCAGGACGGCGTATGTATCTGCGGGCGTCTATGCTCAGGTACTACCCGCAGGATGAAGGTGCCGGTCAGAATGGCGAAGCAGAGATACAGAAGAGCCTCGCTGACATAACTCATTTGCGGTTCCTCCGCGCGAGAATAACGACGGCCGCAATAACGACAGCGCCGGCAATTATCCAGATCATCGTATTCACCGGTTGATTTTCAGAGGCCGTTGTATCGGTATCCGCTGCCGTATCCTCGGCTGAAGCCGCCGGTGCCGGCTCTTCGGATACGTCCGGAGATACACCCGCATCTGGAGCCTCTGTAACCTCGGCAGTTGGGGATGGCGAAGCGGATTCAACCGGGGATTCTTCCGCAGCCTTAACGGTAAAGGCGTATTCACCGTCTACCGCATGGCCGTCAGCGCCAATAATAGTCCATTTTACCGTGTAGACCCCATTCTTAAGCGGTTCCGTCACGGCTCCGTTCATCGTAGAATTCTTAACGGATATATCCCCTGTGGGAATCTGCTCTCCGGATTCGTCCAGCAGCTTGAATTGACTCAGCTTCTCGATGCCGGTGTTGAACGTAAGGGAGATCTCGGCAGGAGAAGCCGTTAAGGTCTCATCCTTTGCGGGCGTGGATTCGCTGACCTTCGAATGGGCCGAGGCCATGCTTGGCAACAGGAAAAAAACGGCTAAACAGATTAGTAGAATACGTTTCATTAGGTCATTCACCCTCGTTTTTGGATTAATTGATGTCATTATAACAGATCGGTCAGATCTTGCGGCTTCGCCTTTATGAACAATATTCGAAGGCAATAAATCGGCATAATGCGAGGTTTACACGGAATAAACTTAGATTACCTTATCTTTACAGAATGGCAAATTCCCTTCTCGAAGGAGGTGCACCTGCTGTTGTGCGGGATGCACGGCTGCAGGGGACTGTATTGAGTGATCCGCTTCCGATGGTATTGCAACTGGCTCTTATTGTGTTCCTGGTGTTCATGAACGGTCTGTTTGTTGCGGCGGAATTCGCCATGGTGAAAGCCCGGGGTACCCGGATTGGTGCATTGGCAGCAGAGGGTCATCTTCGGGCGAAGCTTGCCTCGCATATGACGAGCAACCTTGATGCCTATTTATCTGCGTGCCAGCTGGGAATAACTCTGGCGTCGCTTGGCCTTGGCTGGATCGGGGAACCGGCGATCAAGGATTTGATCGAGCCTTGGTTTCTGGCGCTTGGCTGGGGCAATCCGGTATGGATTCATTCAATCTCCTTCGTTATTGCCTTTCTGTTTATTACCATTCTCCATATCGTCCTCGGTGAACTCGCCCCCAAAACCCTGGCCATCCGCAAAGCGGAGGCCGTCACACTTCTGACCGCAACACCTCTCGTGATTTTCCATAAGCTTATGTATCCGTTTATTTGGGTATTAAACGGCCTTGCGAATCAGCTGCTGAAGCGGTTCGGCATCGAGCCGGCATCCGAGCAGCATTCCGCCCATACGGAGCAAGAGATCCGCATTCTCATGCAAGAGAGCCATAAGAGCGGACTGATTAATAATACGGAGCTGACACTGGTCGATAATATCTTCGAATTTGCCGAGACCAACGCAAGGGAAATTATGATTCCGCGCACGGAGATGGTCTGCTTATACGTCCATCTGTCTCTGGAGGACAACAAGACGATTGCGCTGGAAGAAATGCATACGAGATACCCCGTCTGCGATAACGACAAGGATAATATTATCGGTTTCGTTCATATAAAAGACCTTCTGAAGGATACAACGCACAGCTTGACGGATATCCGGCAGATTACGCGCGCGATTACAACGGTGCCCGATTCCATGCAGATCAGCAACCTGCTTATTCTGATGCAGAAGAAAAAAGCCCAGATTGCCATTCTCATTGATGAATACGGAGGCACGTCCGGACTTGTAACGCTGGAGGACATTATGGAGGAGATTGTAGGCGAGATTCAAGACGAGTTCGACGAGGAGCGGGCGGAGATTGAGAAGCGGGATGATACGGCCTATTCCATCAGCGGAATGATGCTGATTGAGGAGGTCAACAGCTTCTTCGGAGTGGATATCGATTGCGATAATTACGATACGATTGGCGGCTGGATGTATTCGCAGATCGAGATTCCGCCTACAAACGAGCAGATCATTGAATATGGCGGACAATTTGCTTTTATTATCGAAGAAACGGATCATCTGCGGATTTCCCGCATCATTGTTCAGAAGCTGACCGCGCAGTCTGGCCAAGGTCAGGCCAAGGCATCCGGGAGCCCGGACGGCATGCTCTCCGCGGAGGGAGGTTTATAATGGCATATAAAATTGAAGCAAAGAATAGCGAACTCAAGCACAGGCACGGGTATGATGTAGCCACATCGTCGGGTCTATTAGGCATGGAGTTGCAAGGGGCTATGGCGATATTTGCGGTTAATCTAAAACGAATTCTAAAATTGACAGTCTAATAAAAATGAAAAAAATGGGCCATCTGCTCCTTATTTTAAGAGTAGATGGTCCATTTTTTTATAATGCAAAATCTTAAACTACAAAACACTTAAGTTCTTCAGCGGCCTCGCGCGGCGCGAGGGGGATTTTATCATTTTGCCAATGCTTCAAACGCGGCTTCATCGATTTTATGAACGATATCGATGGTGCCGCCGGCAAGACATACATCTCCGTCGTACAATACTACGGCTTGACCCGGTGTAACGGCCTTTTGCGGCTTGTCGAAGAGAATCTCTGCCGTGCCGTCAGCATGCAGCGTTACGCTGACGCCTTGATCAGGCTGGCGGTAACGGAATTTCGCCGTGCAGCGGAAGGTTCCTTCCGGTCTCTTCGGCGCAATCCAGTTCATGCCGCTTGCGGTAAGGCCCGTAGAATACAGGCTTGGATGGGATTCGCCCTGCACCACGTAGAGAACGTTCCGCTCCAGATCCTTATCGGCTACAAACCAAGGCTCGCCGTTGCCGGAACCGCCGATGCCAAGACCTTGGCGCTGGCCCAACGTGTAATACATGAGGCCGTCATGGCGTCCTTTTACCTCGCCGGAACGGATATCAACCATATCGCCGGGGCGGGCAGGCAAGTAACCGCTCAGGAATTCTTTGAAGTTGCGTTCACCGATAAAGCAAACGCCGGTGCTGTCTTTTTTCTTTGCGGTATACAGTCCGGCTTCCTCCGCAATCCGGCGAACCTCCGGCTTGGGAAGATGTCCGATTGGAAACATCGCTTTCTCGAGCTGCTTCTGATTAAGCGCGCTTAAGAAGTAGGTTTGGTCTTTATTGCCGTCAACGCCTCGGAGCAGCTTGGTCTCGCCGTCTTCCGTACGTTCGACCCGCGCGTAATGACCGGTTGCGAGATAGTCGGCGCCAAGCTCATTGGCTTTTTTGAGGAAATCGCCGAATTTTATCTCCCGGTTGCACATGACATCCGGATTAGGCGTCCGGCCGCGCTTGTATTCATCGAGGAAATAAGTAAATACTTTATCGAAATACTGCTTCTCAAAGTTTACGGTATAATAAGGGATACCGATTTGGTCGCAAACCCGGCGCACATCCTCAGCGTCCTCTTCCGCTGTGCAATGACCGAATTCATCGGTGTCATCCCAGTTCTTCATAAATATGCCAACCACGTCATAGCCTTGCTGTTTCAGCAGCAGAGCCGTTACGGAGGAGTCAACTCCGCCGGACATCCCGACAACGACGCGTGTCTCTTGCTTCGATTTGACCATCAGCACGCACCACCTTGTTCTTCACACTTCTAAGACCGCTGCGAGAGGCTCAAGCCTCTTGAACGGACTTCGTCCTATTGTAACATAGACGACAAACTTTTTCATGAAAAGTCAATCCTTTTCTCGCAAGTCGCAATAGGTTGTGTTAACATAGATATGATATGGGAATACCCGTAATTATAACAAACCATACACCAACATACGTGCTATCGAATGGAACAACTAACACATAGAGAGGTGCCCGAATATGAAAATATCGACGAAAGGCCGTTACGGCCTCACCATTATGATGGAGCTTGCGGGAAAATTCGGCGAAGGTCCGATTTCACTTAAGAGCATTGCCGAGCGCAATCAGCTGTCCGAGCATTACTTGGAGCAATTGGTTGCACCGCTTCGCAATGCCGGACTTGTAAAAAGTATTCGCGGCGCTTATGGCGGCTATATCTTGTCCAAGGAGCCGGAAACCATTACGGCCGGCGACGTGATTCGCATATTGGAAGGCCCGATTTCTCCGGTCGATTTCACGGAAGAGGATGACCCGGCCAAGCGTGATTTGTGGCTTCGTATCCGTGACGGCATCGCAAGCGTGCTTGATTCTACAACCTTGGCTGATCTGGTGAACTACCAGGATCCGGGCGTAGCGGACAGCTATATGTTCTATATCTAATGAGGGATTCGTATGAAAAAGTATTATTTTGACCACGCAGCTACAACGCCGATGCATCCGGATGTAGCTGCTGCGATGCTCGAGGTGATGACGGGGCCGGCGAGCAACCCGTCCAGCATGCATGCCTTCGGGCGTGAAGCCAAGCAAAAGGTGAACAAAGCACGCGATTTAATCGCGGCAGCGCTTGGATGCAAGCCATCCGAGCTCATTTTCACCTCCGGCGGCACCGAAAGCGACAATGCAGCTATTATCGGCGCTGCAGCGGCGATGAAGAAACAGGGCAAAACCCATATCATTACATCAAGTGCAGAACATCATGCGGTCATACATACCTGTGAAGCTTTGGCTGAAGCAGGATATGAAGTGACCTACCTTCCGGTTGACCATACGGGACGCGTCTCGATCGAGGAGCTCGCCGCGGCTATTAAGCCTCATACGGGCCTGATCAGCATTATGCATGGCAACAATGAAGTCGGCACGCTGCAGCCAATCGAGGAGATTGGCGGGATTGCCCGTGCTAACGGCGTGTTGTTCCATGTCGATGCCGTGCAGTCTTTTGGTACAATCCCATACCGGCTGTCCGAGCTGCCGGTTGATTTGATGAGCTTTTCCGCGCACAAGATAAACGGCCCGCAAGGCGTAGGAGCCTTGTATTTGGCGAACGGCACGCCATTTGAGCCAATTGCACACGGTGGATCGCAGGAGCGAAAGCGGAGAGCAGGGACAGAGAATGTCGCCGGCATTACCGGTTTCGCTAAAGCTGTTGAAATTTGTGTGAACAATCGCGAGAACAAGAAACTTTCTCTTAGCAAGCTCCGTACGGAATGGTTAGACAAGCTGAAAGCCGCATTATCCGGCGCAAACGGTACAGAGATCGTTGTTAACGGAAATGCGGAGCATCGTCTTCCGAACATTGCGAATATCAGCTTTATCGGCATTGATACGGAAACGATGCTGATGAATCTCGACATGGCGGGGATTGCTGCTTCAAGCGGCTCTGCATGCACGTCGGGTTCATTAGAGCGTTCCCATGTGCTGAAGGCGATGAACCTTTCCGAGGAGCGTTTGAATTCGGCTGTACGATTCAGCTTTGGTTTGGGGAATACTGTGGAGGAACTGGAAGACGCTGCGCGTACAATCGCGACAATCGTGGAGCGGATCCGTACCAATCAGTAGGAGGCGTGAGGCACGCCATGATCAAACTACAGCAATTAATCGGGCTGCCCGTGCTTGTGATCCATTCCGGCAAGCATGTCGGCAACGTAAGGGACGCTTGGTTCGATGAACATTGGCGGTTGATCGGTCTTATTGTAGAGGGCGCGAAATGGTTTGCGTCATCGGTCAAAACCGTTGAATGGGCAGAAGTATTAACCTGCGGTGAGGATGCCGTATTTATATCGAAGGAATCAGCGGTCAAGCCGGTAAAAGCGGCACAGATTGGGCGCTCCTTTGATTCCGGTGTCGTGAAGCTTAAGGAATTGCCCGTGATTACGGTGCATGGTTTACAGCTTGGAAGAGTATCCGATGTTTATTTTTACCCGTTTCAGGGTACACAAATAGTAGGCTATGAGCTTACGGATGGTTTTATATCGGATCTGATGGAAGGGCGCAAATGGCTGAAAGCCCCGGACGATCCGGATGCCGTGCTGCTCGGGGAAGACGCGATTATCGTTCCTGCTGTCAGTGAAGCGGAATTGGAGCCTGTCGCAGCTTCCAATTCGATAAATAGGGAGAAATGAAAGATGATGAGATGTCCTAATTGCAATTCGAAGGATATTGGTAAAATCGGTTCCCATCAGTTCTACTGCTGGGGCTGCTTCATAGAGCTGACAGTGAACGGTGAGAAGATGTCGGTCTATCAAGTAGAAGAAGACGGGACGCTTAGTTCGCTCGACGATTTATTCTTTGAGGAAGAAATGCCGCAAATTCAAGTCAATTAGCGGTTCCAAACAGATGACCAACTTCAGGACGGCGCAAGCCGTCCTTTTTGCTGTTGTCAAAAACAAGAAAAACAAACCAAACGCAAATAAATATACGCATTTTACGTTGTGATAATACCGGTAAAACAGTCAAGCATTAGAGTGAATGAAGTAAGCAAGGATACAACAAAAGCACAGATGCAGCAGTATATGATGGTTAGAATCGAGTCTTTTTATTTGAAACACAACTAAAAACAACTAAAATCAAATAAAAACAATTTATTAATATGGATTTAATACTGATTTTACAAATGAAAGATAAGCTAAGGATGTCTTAAACAGGGACATTACGATGAGGTGGAGGAGAAAGAAATCATGAAGAAGTGGATGGGAACAGCTCTAGCAACCGTACTTATCATCTCTGCATTAACAGCATGCGGCGGGAAAACCAACAATACAAATGGGGAACAAGGGGTTAACGGCAATAAGCCCGCAGGGGCAAGCTCGGAAATTACAGTCTATACGGCGCTTGAGGATGATCAAATCCAAACGTACCTGGAATCGTACAAAGCGGCAAATCCGAATGTGAAGGTTAATATCGTTCGCGATTCTACAGGGGTTATTACAGCAAAGCTGCTGGCGGAAAAAGACAATCCGGTTGCTGACGTTGTATGGGGCACGGCAGCAACAAGCCTGCTTGTCCTGGATCAGAACAAGATGCTGGAAGGCTACTCGCCAAAGGGCATTGAGAACATTCAGCCTGAGTTCAAGGATACGCAGGAGCCCGCGCATTGGGTAGGGATCGATGCCTGGGAAACGGCATTCGCCGTTAATACGGCAGAGCTTGAGAAAAAGGGGCTTGAAGTTCCTAAATCGTACGCCGATCTTATTAAACCGGAATACAAAGGCATGATCGTGATGCCAAATCCGGCTTCCTCCGGTACGGGCTTCCTGACCGTTAACGGTCTGCAGCAGCTGATGGGTGACAGCGAAGCATGGAGCTACCTGGACAAGCTGGACCAAAACATTGCGGTCTACACAGAATCCGGATCCAAGCCTGCGAAGATGGCTGGCACGGGGGAATACCCGATTGGCATTTCGTTTGGTTACCGCGCGATTCAGGAGAAAAAGGGCGGAGCACCGGTGGAAGTCGTATTCCCTACAGAAGGCTCCGGCTGGGATGTTGAAGCTAACGCTCTGATCAAGAAAGATACCATTAAGCCGGAAGCGAAAGCTTTCCTCGACTGGGCGATCTCTGAAGAGCCCATGAAGAAATACAACGAGAACTATGCGATTCTTGCGATGAAATCCGACTCTTCGGTTATTCCCGAAGGTTATTCGAAGGATCCGATCAGCCAGCTTATCAAGCTTAATCTGAATAAGGCCGCGGAGAACCGCGATGCAACACTTGCGGAATGGACGAAACGTTACGAAGCGAAAAGCGAAAAGCAATAATGACGAATCCGAAGGAGGGGAACGGTTCTATGCCACAGAGCTATTTATCTATTGAAGGCATCCGCAAGTCATTTGGGTCATTCACGGCGCTTGAGCCTATACACATCGAGATTCCGAGGAATGAATTCGTATGCTTGCTGGGCCCAAGCGGCTGCGGCAAGACGACCTTGCTCCGGATGATTGCAGGACTCGAAACGCCGGATATCGGGCGTATGCTGGTGGAAGGCAGGGATATCACGTCCTTGCCTTCCGCAAAACGCAATGTCGGATTTATGTTTCAATCGTATGCCTTGTTCCCGAATTTGACGGTAGCCCAGAACGTTGCTTACGGACTGAGGGAGAAGAAAATGTCCAAGCCGCAAATTCAAAGCAAGGTCGAGGAAGTACTGAACATGGTTGATTTGCTATCCTCCGCGAAGAAGTACCCTGCTCAGCTGTCGGGCGGACAGCAGCAGCGGGTAGCGCTAGCCCGCGCAATTGCCTTATCTCCTGATTTTCTGTTGCTTGATGAACCGCTTTCCGCCTTGGATGCGAAGGTGAGAGAAAAGCTCCGCCTCGAGATTCGCAGATTGCATGAACAGCTTGGCATGACGACAATCATGGTTACCCATGATCAAGAAGAAGCGCTTACGATGGCAGATACCGTTGTTGTGATGAATAATGCCAAAGTTATTCAGTCCGGGATGCCCGAAGACATCTATGAACGGCCTAACAGC
Organism: Paenibacillus glycanilyticus; assembly: GCF_023715145.1. GTDB lineage: Bacteria > Bacillota > Bacilli > Paenibacillales > Paenibacillaceae > Pristimantibacillus > Pristimantibacillus glycanilyticus_A. The sequence continues at coordinate 190,511 of NZ_JAMBNP010000009.1, forward strand.
CGGTTTGTTGCCGATTTTATTGGCGCTGTAAACTTCCTGGAAGCCTCGGATGGCAGGGAAGCTCTCGCGATCAGGCCGGAGCATGTCCGGATTAGTCCGATACACGAACCAGGAAGCTATGAAGCAAGAATCGAAAGCCTGGAATTCCGGGGCTCCTTCTATCGGGTGACGATGCTGGTGCAGGGTCCGTCAAGCCGCTATTTTCCAAACGGAATCATGGCGGATGTGAACCGCAGTATCGTGAAACAATATCAGCTTGAAAAAAACCGCCGTGTCTACGTTCAATTGCCCGAGGAGCATTTGATTCACTTCGGGCCAACCCGCCCGGAGCGACTTGAGGTGGTTGGATGAGACCAGCGAAATGGCATACAGCCTTGACACTTAAACGGAGAAATGGCAGCTTATTCGAACGTTTAGCGATGCTTTTGTTGCTTGCGGGGTTAAGCGTGATGATTCTGCTCCCGTTGTTCTCGCTATTTAGTAAGGCAGTTACGAACAAACAGGGGGAATATAACGGTTTAGATAATTTTATCGATTATTTTTCTACCCCTGCTCTACTTAACTCTTTGCAGCATACGGTGTACGTTTCGCTCCTGACAGCAGTACTGTCCGTTTTCTTGGGCTTTCTGTTCGCATACGCCTTAACCCGTACGAATATCCCGGGGAAGATGTTCTTCAAAACGGTATCGCTCCTGATGCTCTTCGCTCCAACGATGATGGTCGGGATCGGGTTAACCTACTTGTTCGGGAATCAGGGATTGATTACAACCGGCTTTTTTGACGCTTTGCCGCTCCATTGGGATATTGGCCTATACGGACCTACGGGAATTGTCATAGCGGAAGTCTTGTACACTTTTCCTCAAGCATGCCTGATTCTAGTCGTTTCCTTAAGCTTCTCGGACTTTAATCTGTATGAGGCTGCCAAAACAATGGGAGCGGGGAAGGGACGGATCTTTCTTACCGTCACAATCCCAAGCGTGAAGTACGGTCTTATCTCCTCGTTCTTTGTCTGCTTTACCCTGGCCTTCACGGACTTTGGAGCGCCGCAGGTTGTAGGGGGCGGATACAATGTGCTGGCCACCGAAATTTATAAGCAGGTTATCGGTCAGCAAAATATGGGGATGGGAGCAACAGTGGGCATCATTCTGACTCTTCCGGCCATTCTCGCTTTTATTGTTGACAGGTTTGTAACGAGCAGACAGCATGCCGTCAGCGCAAGAGCGGTGCCGTACCGGATAACGGCGAACCGGAAGAGGGACGGTGTTTTCCTTAGCCTATGTCTGATCATGGCCGGAATGATTCTGCTTTTGATCGGGACGGTTTTCGCAGCTTCGGTCATTAAGATTTGGCCTTACAACCTTGCTTTTTCTCTTAAGCATTATGATTTCAGCAAAGTGGCGGGAGGGAGCCTGCAGCCGTTTTGGACCAGCTTGCGGATGTCCGCCTGGACGGCTCTGATCGGAACGGTGGTTACCTTTGTTGGCGCTTATTTAATTGAGAAGACCAAGACGTTCCCGGTTCTCCGGCAGGCTGGTTACTTTCTATCGATCCTCCCGCTGGCGCTGCCCGGTATCGTTCTGGGATTATCCTATATCTTCTTTTTCAATAAAGAGAGCAATCCGATGCATGGCATCTATGGGACCATCTGGATCTTGGTTCTGGCGAATATCGCTCATTTCTATTCCGTCGCCTTCGTTACCGCAACAAGCGCGCTGAAGAAGCTGGACCGGGAAATTGAGACAGCCTCTGACTCGCTCGGAGTCCCTAGATACAAGACACTGCTGCGGGTCACCATTCCATTGTGTCTTCCGGCAGTGCTGGAAATGGCGATGTATTTCTTCATTAACTCGATGGTCACCGTTTCGGCGGTTATGTTCCTGTACGCAGCCGATCTGAAGTTGGCATCGGTATCGATCGTGAACATGGAGGATGCGGGAGATATCGCCCCAGCCGCTGCCATGTCAGCATTAATTGTCCTGACGAATATCGGGATTCGGCTTCTCTATGAAGCAATAACCCATCAAATCAAGAAAAGAACGCATGCTTGGCAAACAAGAGAACATTGAGGAGAGATGAAAGATGATTCGAGCAGTCATGCTGGATTGGGCAGGCACCATGGTCGATTTCGGCTGCTTTGCGCCACTTAACGTATTTGTAGAGGTTTTCGGCCGCAAAGGCGTTCAGGTTACGGTAGAAGAAGCAAGAGAGCCAATGGGGATGCTGAAGCGGGACCATATCGCGGCCATGTGCCAAATGGAGCGGATTGCGGAAATTTGGGTAGGGCTGTACGGAAGAAAGCCGAATGAAGCGGATATCGATGAGCTGTACGCGGACTTTGAACCGCTGCTGTTCAGCACGCTGAAGGACTATGCAACACCGGTGCCCGGCGCCGTAGAGCTGGCAAACAGATTGCGCGGTCAAGGGATTGCCATTGGCTCAACGACCGGTTATACAAGAGCGATGATGGATATTGTGTGCAAGGGCGCCAAGGAGCAGGGCTATGAGCCGGATACTCTTGTTACGCCAAATGAAGCGGCTGCGGGCAGACCGTATCCTTGGATGATTTACCGGAATGCGGAGATGCTTGGCGTCTACCCGATGCATCATATCGTTAAGGCGGGCGACACGGTCAGCGACATGCTGGAAGGGGTTAACGCCGGCTGCTGGACTGTTGGCGTTATTGTGGGCAGCAGCGAGCTCGGCATGACGGAAGCCGAAGTAGCAGCATGCGGGGAATCCGAACTGGCTGCACGGAAGGAAGCTGTCGCAGCAAGACTTCAAGCCGCGGGCGCACATTATGTCATTGACCGGATCGGGCAGCTGGATGATGTCATTTCGCATATTAACGCGCGTCTCGGGAGAGGGGAACGTCCATGAACAGACCTTACTTGCTGCTGACGCCAGGACCGCTTACCACCTCCGATACGGTTAAAGCCGCTATGCTTCGCGATTGGTGTACGTGGGACAAAGATTATAACGGGCTGGTGCAGAGCATTCGCGCCCGTCTTGTGAGACTCGCGACCGCATCGCCAGAGCCATATACGGCAGTGCTTATGCAGGGAAGCGGCAGCTTCAGCGTGGAGTCGGTGATCGGGACGGTCATCCCTAAGGATGGCAAGCTGCTGGTCCTGACGAATGGCGCTTATGGCAACCGGATTGTTCAAATGGCGAGCGTATACGGCATTTCAACATCTGTGTTGAACTTCGGCGAGACAGATTCCGTCACGGCTGCTGCCGTGGAGGACAGGCTGCTCGCGGATCCTTCTATTACTCACGTTGCGATGGTGCATTGCGAGACGACAACGGGCATGCTCAATCCGATTGCCGACGTTTCGGCAGTGGTCCAGCGTTACAATAAGGTTTTCATCATGGACGCGATGAGCAGCTTTGGCGGTATTCCGATGGACGTCAAGGAGCTGGGCATCGATTACCTGATCAGCAGCGCGAACAAATGTATTCAGGGTGTTCCGGGCTTTGGGTTCGTTATTGCAAGAACGGAAGCGCTGCTTGCCTGCAAAGGGCAGGCTCGCTCCTTATCGCTGGATCTTTATGACCAGTGGGAAGTCATGGAAAAGGGCGGCGGCAAATGGCGTTTTACGTCCCCGACGCATGTCGTGCGGGCGTTTGATCAGGCGTTAGTCGAACTGGAGGACGAAGGCGGCATAACAGTCCGCTATCAGAGGTACAAGGCCAACCAGAAGCTGCTTGCGGAAGGAATGGCGCAGCTTGGCTTCTGCGCGCTGCTTCCGAAGGAGCTGCATTCTCCCATTATTACGTCCTTCTACTATCCTTTAAGCGATCGTTTCAGCTTTGAAGTCCTTTACGAGAAATTGAAGGCAGCGGGCTTTGTGATTTATCCGGGCAAGATCAGCACGGCGGATACCTTCCGGATCGGAAACATCGGCGAAATTTACAAAGAGGATATTGTAAAGCTGCTGCAAGTCATTAACAACGAGATCTTTTGGTAGGCTGCTGCGCTGCAGCCAGAAGGAGTTTGCTCCTTCACGGGGAACAAGTAGAAATGGTTATCGCCTAGAAATGGCAAAAAAGGGGGCACCCGCTATGTCGCTGGTCGGAGAAGAGCGGAAAAGAGAGATACTGGACATCATTAATGACGCGGGGAAAGTCCAAACGAATGATTTGGTGAAACGATTCCGCGTTTCTTCGGAAACGATTCGGCGTTACCTGGAAGAGCTGGAGGCCGAGAACCGGCTGAAGCGCGTGTATGGCGGAGCGGTAAAGATGACCCTTGTGTACGAGGAGCTTTCCCATACCAAGCGCGAGGTGCTGAGGGTTGACGAGAAGAAGCGGATCGGCCGGGCGGCGGCAGCTTTAGTCCAGGATCATGATGTTATCGTCATTGATGACGGCTCAACAACGCTGCAGATGATTCCTTACCTGCTCTATAAGAAGAATCTGACGATTATCACCAACTCTATCTCCGGATTAAATATGATTATGGACTACCAGAACAAAGAGATGTTCTCGGGCGAAGTCTTTTTTATCGGAGGCAAAATCGATCCAAGGCATTACCGGATTTCCGGCTCTCTCGCCGAAAAGTTTATGGAAAGCTTTTTTGTGAACAAAGCATTCATATCCATTGACGGAATAATGCCCGAACAGGGAATTACAAGCTTTGATTCGGACCGCGCCTTGCTTGCGCAGAAGATGATGCACAAGAGCGAGCAAACCATTATCTTAACGGACAGCAGCAAGTTCGGTGTAAACAGGCTGTACAAGATAGCTGATTTTGCGGCCATTGACGTGATTGTCTGCGAAGAAGAATGCCCTTCGGAATGGTCGCTTAGCCTGGAACAGCAGCAGGTCAACTGGATTACAGCAGACTAAACGGGCCATTCATGGATGAAATAGACCGCTTGTACATATACTTAAGCAGATTGTACTGGCAATCTTTAGGCTTAGGGAATGAAACAAGCGGGGGTGAGGGCGGTGGAACGGTTAACGAAAAGCCGTCTGTTTATTTGGCTGGTTTACATCATTATGGGGCTTCTTGCCTTGTATTTGCTGCTGCAAGTCAAGCCGATTTTTGTGCACTTATATGTGTTTCTGAAGGCGATACTTGCTCCGTTCCTCATCGCCATGATCGTTTCGTACGTCCTGAATCCGGTGGTAACGCTGCTGCATGAGCGGAAGGTGCCGCGAACCATTGCCGTTCTGCTCATATACGCGGTCTTCTGCGCGGCGCTGGCCGTGATTCTGGTGAATCTGATCCCGATGTTCAAAGAACAGATGGATCAATTGAACCGTCATGTTCCGGATCTGACTTACCGCGCGGAAAGCCTGGTGACCGACCTCAACAATACTTCCTTGCTGCCGGACAGCATACGGGATGGGATGAATAAAGCCATTTATCAGATGGAGAAAAAGCTGTCGGATACCGTAACGCACTTCATTAACAATATCGGTTCGGTTGTGAACGCGGTGTTTATTGCTTTTATCATCCCGTTCCTCGCCTTCTATATTCTGAAGGACTTTGACCTCTTCGAGCGCACGGTGATCACCTACGTCCCGAAGTCGCACCGGAAGCATACGGTCAGGCTGCTGAAGGATATTGACGCGGCGCTTGGCAGCTACATCCGGGGGCAGTTTATCGTCTGCATTATCGTGGGCATGCTTGCTTATATCGGCTATATCATTATCGGAGTTCCGTATCCGCTGCTGCTCGCCGGCATCGTTGCCGTCACGAATATCATCCCTTACCTTGGCCCGTTCTTCGGTGCCGCTCCGGCCTTGCTTGTGGCATCAACCATCTCGTTCAAAATGGTACTGCTGGTCGCGGTCGTCAACCTGTCCTGCCAGGTGCTGGAGGGCAATGTCGTATCGCCGCAGGTGGTGGGTCGTACGCTTCACATGCATCCCTTGGCCATTATCTTTGCCCTGCTTGTCGGCGGGGAGGTTGCCGGTATTGTGGGGATGATTCTGGCCGTGCCGATCTTTGCGGCGCTCAAGGTCATCGTCCAGCATATCTTTGCTTACTATGTCAGGCGAAAGACCATTTGACAGACAGTCCCGCGGCCGATATACTTTAGACAGTTGCAGCAACTAATACTTGCAAAGCGTTGATGGAAGAAAGTAAGCCATAGCCCGTCAATCAGAGAGAGAGCTTCTTCGCCTAAGGGCGTTGGCTGTAAGAGCTCTTGGGACGAAGAATGGTCGAAAGCTACTTTCGGAGTGTGAATGAACTTCACCGGCAGGACCCGTTATCGTCCGTTTGAGGAGATTGCTCATGAGCGCCGCGTGCGTTCCGGCAATAACCAGGGTGGTACCGCGATATGAATTCGTCCCTGTCTTATGACAGGGGCTTTTTTATGTTTCAATTCGAATTTTAATGGAGGTTATTAACAATGAAAGCAAGTGAAATTCGGTCCAAATGGCTTTCCTTCTTCGAAAGCAAACGGCATCACATCGAGCCAAGCGCATCGCTCGTTCCTCATAACGATCCGTCGCTGCTGTGGATCAATGCAGGCATGGCTCCGCTCAAGCCTTATTTCGACGGACGCGTCATCCCTGACAATCCGCGTATTACCAACTCGCAGAAATGCATTCGTACGAACGATATCGAGAATGTCGGCAAAACGCGCCGCCACCATACGTTCTTCGAAATGCTCGGCAACTTCTCCATTGGCGACTACTTCAAAGAAGAAGTTATCACATGGGCGTGGGAATTCCTGACGAGCAAGGAATGGATCGGCTTTGATCCTGACCGCCTCTCCGTTACGGTATTTCCGGAGGACGAAGAAGCGTACAAATTCTGGAACGAGAAAATCGGACTCCCGGCTGAGCGCATCTACAAGCTGCAAGAGAACTTCTGGGATATCGGCGAAGGCCCTTGCGGACCTTGTACCGAAATCTTCTACGACCGCGGCGACAAGTACGGCGATCTGAACGATCCGGAATGCTGGCCGGGCGGCGAGAACGAGCGCTTCCTCGAAGTGTGGAACCTGGTATTCTCGCAGTTCAACCATAACAAGGACGGCAGCTACACGCCGCTTCCGAACAAGAACATCGATACGGGCGCGGGTCTGGAGCGTTTCGCTTCCATTCTGCAGGATGTTGACTCCAACTTCGATACGGACCTGTTCATCCCGATCATCGAACGTACTTGCGAAATCGCAGGCGTGAAATATCATGTGAATGATGAGCATGACGTTGCGCTGAAAGTTATCGCCGACCATATCCGTACGGTTGCCTTTGCGGTAGGCGATGGCGTTATGCCATCCAACGAGGGCCGCGGCTACATTATTCGCCGTCTGCTCCGCCGCGCTGTTCGCTACGGAAAAACCATCGGCATCGACCGTCCTTTCCTGTATGAGCTGACTTCCGTTGTTGGCGAGATTATGGGCGTGTACTATCCGGAGGTTGTGGACAAACGCGAATTTATCGAGCGCGTGATCCGCACGGAAGAAGAGCGTTTCCACGAAACCTTGTCTGACGGCCTCGTGATGTTGTCCGACTTGGTAGCAGCAGCCCGCAAATCCGGTACAACGGAGATCGGCGGCGAAGACGCGTTCCGTCTGTATGACACGTATGGCTTCCCGTTTGACCTGACGGAGGACTTTGCAGCCGAGAACGGAATGACCGTTGACCGCGCCGGCTTTGACGCAGCGATGGAAGCACAGCGCGAACGCGCGCGCGCAGCACGCCAGGAAACAGGCGGCATGAACGTGCAAGGCGGACCGCTTGCCGACTTTACGGTTAAAAGTGAATTTGTTGGCTATAATGAACTGGTAACAGAAGCCCAAATCACGGCTATTGTCCATGAAGATTCGCTGGTAGACCTCGTAGGTGAAGGCAGCCGCGTCCTTGTCCTGCTTGACCGGACTCCTTTCTATGCGGAAAGCGGCGGTCAAATCGGCGACAAAGGAACAATCGTCGGCAACGGCTTCACGCTTCAGGTTGAAGATGTAACGAAAGCACCGCATGGCCAAAGCGTACATCACGCCGTTGTCACCTCCGGTACCGTTCGTGCAGGCGAGAAAGTCGAAGCCATCGTAATCCGCTCTGTCCGCGAAGATGTCATCAAGAACCATACGGCAACCCACTTGCTGCATAAAGCGTTAAAAGAAGTGCTCGGCGATCATGTTAACCAAGCGGGATCGCTTGTGCAGGCAGACCGTCTGCGATTCGACTTCTCGCATTTCGGAAGCATTACGCCTGAAGAATTGACGGAAATCGAACGCAAGGTAAACGAGCAAATCTGGCTGGGAACTCCCGTTGTTATCGAGAGCAAGCCGATTGCGGAAGCTAAAGCTATGGGCGCAATGGCGCTGTTTGGCGAGAAATACGGCGACGTTGTGCGCGTCGTGCAAGTCGGCACGTACAGCATCGAGCTGTGCGGCGGCTGCCACGTAGCAAACACGTCCCAAATCGGTCTGTTCAAGCTCGTCAGCGAGAGCGGCATCGGTTCCGGCGTTCGCCGGATTGAGGCTGTAACCGGCCGCCATGCATACGGCTTTATGGAAGGTCAGCTTGATCTCCTGAAGCAGGCTTCGGCACTTCTCAAATCGAACAACAACGATGTACCTAAGCGTATTGAAGCATTGTTCGCGCAAGTGAAGGAGCTGGGCCGAGAGAACGAATCGCTGCAAGCGAAGCTGAGCCGTATTGAAGCGGGCTCCCTGGAGCAAAACGCGAAGACGGTAGGCGACGTTACGGTATTGAGCGCTAAAGTCAGCGCTCCTACAATGGATGCTCTCCGCGGCATTGCAGACGAGCTGAAGCTGAAGCTTCCTTCGGCTGTTATCATCCTTGGCGCGGTGCAGGAGGACAAAGTAAACCTTGTTGCCGCCGTATCGGCTGATCTGGTGAAGAAAGGCTTCCATGCCGGCAAGATCGTCAAAGAAGCGGCTGCGCATTGCGGCGGCAGCGGCGGCGGACGCCCGGATATGGCACAAGCCGGCGGCAAAGATGCTTCGAAGCTGGACGAAGCTTTGAAACTTGCTGAAGAACTGGTTCTTAACCAATCAAATGTGATATGATAGCAGTGTAAATGTAATAAACTAGTTAATAAATGCGGTTGGAAAGCGAGGTGCAGGCGATGAATTCCATGGACAACACGATGAAGTTTGATGTGAAGGCGGAAGGTGAATCTTCCTCACAAGACATTTTGCTAACGGTGCATGAGGCGCTTCTGGAGAAAGAGTATAATCCGATCAATCAGATTGTTGGGTATTTGCTGTCCGGAGACCCCGCCTACATTCCACGGCATAACAACGCCAGAAGCTTGATTCGCAAGAAAGAACGTGATGAACTCATTGAAGAGCTTGTCCGGTTTTATCTAAACAACAAGAAATAAGGATTAGGAGCCGGATATGAGGACAATGGGTTTGGATTACGGTGACCGCAACATTGGCGTTGCGGTCAGCGACGCGTTCGGCTGGACCGCGCAGGGGATAGAGACTGTCCAGAAGCGCAGGGACGGCAGCGAACTAGCTCGGCTTGCCGAGCTGGTGAAAGAACATGAAGTAACAGAAATCGTTGTGGGACTGCCGAAAAATATGAACAATACGATTGGCCCCCGCGGCGAGATTAGTATGGCATTCGCAGAGCAGCTTCAGCAAACACTAAACTTGCCTGTTCACCTTTGGGATGAACGGCTGACAACGGTATCCGCCGAGCGTACCCTACTCGAGGCGGATGTTAGCCGGAAGAAGCGAAAGCTAGTAATAGACAAAATGGCGGCAACGCTTATTTTGCAAAATTATCTCGATTCTAAAACGAAAAGGTGAGGGTTGCGATGACAAAGGATGACCTGCAGTTCGAAGAACCGGAAATTATTTATATTCCGGATGAAGACGGCAACGAAGAAGAATTCGAAGTCATCATGAAGTTTGAAGTGGATGGCTCTGATTCGAAATATATGATGGTTGTGCCGCTTGCAAGCGAAAATGACGAGGAAGATGAAGTATACGCTTTCCGTTATGAAGAAGAAGGCGACGACCTTAAGCTTTATACCATTGAAGACGAAGAAGAGTGGAACATGGTTGAAGAAACCTTCAACACGCTTCTGGGCGAGATGGAGGACAATTAATGGCTAATGACGAGCGCATCATTCCGGTTCCGCAAGAGCGGCTTCGGGAAGTGTTCGGGAATGTAATCGAGCTGGTCTCTGAACACGGAAGTCTCGACAAGTTCGAGATCATGGCGGAATTCCAGCTCGGGCCTTACGTCTATGCCGCTCTGCAGTCGCCTGACATGAAGAAAGAGCAGGAGGTTGAGCTGTTCCGCGTCATCTTGACGGATATCGGCGAGCCCCAGCTTGAAACGATTGAAGACGATGATGAGTGGGAGCTTGCGGCGGAAGCTTATGACGATCTTCTGTTCGCAAATGACGAAATGCCTTAATTGCATACGCAAGAAGAAAAAGAGCGGCTCCCACCGCTCTTTTTCTCAGGCTTTGGAAGGAAATTATTGTCTGAATCTGGATGAAAATGAGGAATTTTAGCTTATATAGCAATGAATCATCACAATGGCCAGATACGGCCATTAGGGTGATAATTCATTAAAGTTTACGCTTACGTAGCAATGAATCATCACAAACAGCTTTTTATTGGCTGTTTGGGTGATAATTCATTAAAGTTTATGCTTTCGTAGCAATGAATCATCACAAACAGCCTTTTATTGGCTGTTTGGGTGATAATTCATTTTAGGAGGACTTCAGGTTGGCGCAATCAAGACAGCAGCATTCAAGATCAGGGCCCTCCGCAGGCCGCATTGCGATGTGGGTCATTTTATCGCTTCTGGCGCTTCTTATCATTGGAGCGGGGAGTGTCTTTTTGTATGTTTGGAACGGATTAAAGCCGACAGCTGCAGGCGAACCCGTCAGGATTGAAATCGCAAAAGGCGATTCCGCGTTTGAAGTATCCGATAATTTGGAAGAGCACGGCATTATCAAGAACTCCTTTTTGTTTAAATATTATTTGAAAGCCCAAAATGAGGGCTCTCACTTCCAGGCCGGTATATACGATCTAAGTCCCGGCATGGATAACGATGCGATTATTGCCAAGCTGAACAGCGGCGATACGGTTGCAGAAGAGATGATCCGCTTCACTATACCGGAAGGCTATACGCTGCTCCAGATCGCGGATAAGCTTGCGGAAGAGAAGCTGATTGACAAAGCCAAGTTCCTGACGCTTGCGGATTCCGCTCCAGGCTGGGAAGAAGCGGAAGCCGTAAAATCCATACCGGCCGACGATAAGCTTCATCACCGGTTGGAAGGTTACCTGTTCCCGGAAACGTATGAGCTGACGAAGGGCAGTACGGAAGAAGACATCCTGAGGCGAATGATGGCGGAGCTGGATACGAAGCTGGATTCCTTGCCGGAGGACTGGAAGGACGTGCTCGCCGAGAGCAAGCTTAATCTTCATCAGCTGTTGACGATTGCTTCGCTGATTGAGCGAGAAGTTGTCGTAGATGAAGAGCGGCCAATTGTGGCCGGCGTTATCTATAACCGTCTGGCCGACGGGATGCCTCTTCAGATTGATGCGACTGTTCAGTATTTGCTGGACAAACCGAAAGAACGATTGTTCGAGAAGGACCTGCAAATCGAAAGTCCGTATAATACGTATAAAATCGATGGATTGCCGCCTGGTCCTATTGCAAGTCCAAGTCTGGCCTCCATCAAAGCGGCGTTATATCCCGAGAAGAATGAATACTTCTATTACGTCACCAAAAAAGACGGCACGCAGACGCATCTTTTTGCAAAAACCTATAAAGAGCATCTGAAGAATATCGAAACAAGCAACCAGACGGCTGCGAAATAAGACGAATAAAAACGACAAGGGAGGACGCATGTCTTCTCTTGTTTTTTTGTGGAAAAAAAAGTTATGCGAATCTACTAATCAATTGACAAGTTGTGACCGATATAAAATAATAGGACTGTACATACCAATATAGGGTAATAGAACTAGACCGATCCAGATTTCAAACCACACATAACGTATAAAGAGGCGGTGTCTTGCATGAAGAAAACGGACAAACCTAAGCAGAAGTTGAAAGCGCAATCAAAAGCGCAGGCGGTAGCCGCTCAAACAACGAAACAAGTCTCGCAAACGTTCACTTCCATTTTCTCAAGCCCATTAAAGTCGGTAGGTACAAAGCTCTTCCTGATCATCTTTATCAGCATCATTGCATGCGTATTTGTTGTAGGTCAGATGGCCTATTCGAAGACGAAGGATATTGTAGAAGACAAGGTATCCAGCGCAAGCTTTGAGACCATTGTGCAAGCTTCGGCTAACCTGGACATTATTCTGAAGACTTACGAAGATTTGTCTATGCAGATTATGATCGACAAGGAATTCCATTCGCTTGTATCTACGCTCGAAGAGAGTACGGAAGCCTTTGATTTATTCGAAGCGGAGAAGAATTTAGGAGACCGCCTGCAAAATGCGGTAATGAGCAACAAAGCGATTATTGGCGCGTATTTGCTGCCGTTAGATGATAAACTCCCGATCATTACATACGGAACTGCTTCAGTCGCAGTTGCTCCGGATTTGATGAAAACGGATTGGTTCGAGAAGACCAGAACGTCCAAAGGCGGCGTGAACTGGGTTGAGACGCAGCCAACCGGCTTTGGAACGACGGACAAGCTGCCATCGATCGGCCTTAGCAGACAGATGAACAATACAACAACCAACGCGGCGTCCTACATGCTTCTGCTTGAGCTCAGCCTGGCGGATATCCGTGCGCAATATGAAGACGTATCGCTTGGCGAGGGCAGTAAGATTTCTCTAGTAGACAGCAACAACATGTATATCGCAGCACAGGACGAGAGCTTGGTGGGCAAAGGGAATATCGTTAAGCTGAACATCGATCCCGAAGGCTCGCTTAAAGAGAAGGCATCCGATGGCGAGGAAGTTCTCTCCGTATTTAAGACGCTGGACACGGTAGATTGGAAATTGGTTGGTACGATCCCGGTTGACCAGCTTGTCAAAGACGCAGGCGTTATTAACAAAATGACTTGGCTGATTGCGCTCGTAGCTATGTTCATAGCCATCGCTATTGGTTTTCTGGTTATCCGTACCGTTGCCATGCCGCTTATGGCGATGCGCAACCTGATGAATGAAGGCGAACGAGGCAACTTGACGGTCCGCTCTACGATGAAGAACCGTCAGGATGAAATCGGACAGCTGGGCGACAGCTTTAACAAGATGATGATTCAAATCACCGCGCTTGCGAAACAAACAACCCAGTCTGCTGACGACGTGTTGTTAACGGCAGGCGAATTGACGGATGTCTCGAAGAAAACGGCAATCTCGGCAAGAGAGATTTCCGTAGCCACAGAAGAGATTGCAAGCGGAGCTTCAAGCCTGGCAGTCGAGGCAGAGAGAGGCAGCGATCTGACCGGTAGCATTAACGAGCAGATGAAGAGCGTTATGGAAGCGACAGGCCATATGGTGGAATCCGCTGGCGAGGTGGAGAAAGCCAGTCAGCAAGGTACGGCTTATATGGGACTTCTTATCCAGAAGACGGGCATGACGGAAGAAATGACGCGTTCCATGGTGGAGAAGGTCGACAGCCTCAAGATGAGCACGGGCTCAATCGTGAAGATCCTGGATGTGTTGAATAACCTGACGAAGCAGACCAATATCTTGTCTCTGAACGCAACGATTGAAGCAGCCCGCGCGGGCGCGGCTGGCAAAGGCTTTATGGTGGTGGCCGACGAGATCCGGAAGCTTGCGGATCAATCCCGTCAATCGATTGACGTTGTTGGCCAAATTACCGAGACGATTATGACGCAGATCGAGGAGACCGTAACGGTATTGTCCGATGCTTATCCATTGTTCCAAGAGCAGATTGGCTCGGTAAAAGAAGCGAACCAGCTCTTCCTGACCGTACAAAGTCAGATGGGACAATTCGTGCAGAAGCTGGATTCGGTTACGAATTCGATCAGCATGCTTGATCAATCGCAGGTTGTCTTGACTGAAGCGATGGGGAATGTAAGCGCGGTTGCGCAGCAATCCTCGGCTACCTCCGAAGAGGTTGCATCGCTTAGTACCGAGCAGCTCAGCATCAGTAATGGCCTCGTAAGCCTGTCCGAGAAGCTGGACGCGGTATCCCGCGGATTGCAGGAATCGTTATCCCGATTCAAGATCGATTAAAGATGATGCCGTACAAATGGATGAAAGATCCATTTGTACGGTTTTTTTGTGCTTCAGTAAGGTGATAATGTAGCTAGTGACAGGAGGCTCCTTACATGAAGAGACGTATAGCTGTAATAGGGCTATTATTTATATTGCTATTATCCGGCTTTATTGCGAGACTCGCTTGGCTGCAGCTAACTCCCGGATATGGGCATAAGAATGCATCCACCGCGATGAGTCGAAGCAGCTGGAAGCGGGTGTCGGTCATGCAGCGCGAACGAAATCTCGTATTGGACGCGGGCAGGGGAGATTTTGTGGACCGGAACAATAAGCCAATCACGGGCGAGACGTATTACACGCTTGCCTTATTTCCGGTAAATATGGAGCTCGAGGATCCCGAACAGCAAAAAAGCTGGCATCAGAACGTGCGACGGCTGGCAGTCATGCTTAAGGTACCGGAGGAGGAGCTTGTGAGCTGGTGGAAGGAGCTGAGGGAGCCGTCCTTCTGGCATAAAGAAAAGGACAAGCTGCCCTATAGGCTTAACGACCAGCAGCTGACAGAGCTTAGACAGCTGCATTTGAACGGAGTCAGAGCGCTGCCATATCGCAACCGTTATTTAACGGCATTTGCGGCCAAACAGGCCATCGGTTATATCAGCCAGCATCCGGAGCATCTGGAGATGGCCTATTCGAAGGAGCTGGCGTCAGGCAAGCGCAAGAAGAACGAGCTTATTGGGGGTTCAGGGTTGGAGAAATCACTGGATGATCTTCTCCATGGCGCTGGAGCTACCTCTGTCTCTTATTTCACGGACGGCAATAAGAAGCCTTTATTTGGGCTCGATTATCGGATCACGGAGCCGGGCAATCCTTATTATCCGCTTCAGGTTCAGACGACGCTTGACCTTGAACTGCAAAACAGGATTGAAGCCTATATCGATGCCAAACCGCTCAAAGAAGGAGCGGTTGTCGTTCTGGATGCCCGGAATGGCGATATTGTTGCGATGGTCTCCAGACCTCAGATGAAGCCGCTTCAGCTCGATCACGAGAAGGAATGGGCCAACCACGCCATTCAGGCAGCGGTTCCCGGTTCGATCTTCAAGCTGGTGACGGAAGCCGCTGCTTTGGAAGCCGGCGTGACGAATGAAAAGGAACGCTTCACGTGTAATGGGGAATACGGTAAATATGGCTTGTCCTGCTGGAAAGAGGGAGGGCATGGCACGCTTACGCTCAGGGAAGGACTCGCGCAATCTTGCAATATTGTATTTGCGACAATTGCGGAGCGGTTAAGCGCGGAGCAGCTGCAGCGGACAGCAGCCGCATTGGGCATCGGGAGGCCGGCAGGCTGGCATTCCGAACGGGCTTTTGGCCCGTTCCATCATCCGCTCCGGCTGCTTGAGGAGGAAGAAGCCGGAAGGTTATTGCCGGCTTCGGCTGAGGTTAAGACGGATGGCGGCATTATGGCGCAATCCGCTATCGGGCAGCGTGATGTATTGATGTCGCCGCTGCAGGCGGCGAATTTGGTTGTCACGCTGCTGAACCACGGGCGCGTTATGGAGCCGCGCCTTGTCCGGGAAATCCGCTACGCCAACGGCCAGCGGATGGTGTCGCTGCGCGCGAAGAGCGCTCCCGCGCAGGATGGCCGGATTCGCCCGGCCACCGCGCATAAGCTGCTTCACGGCATGGAGGCGGTTGTCGACCATGGAACCGGCCGGTCGATCCGCCAAGGGATATGGGCAGTAGCCGGGAAATCCGGCACCGCCGAAATAACAAAGGCCGGAGCGCCTCGCGTGAACCAATGGTTCACGGGATACGGTCCGGCCCAGAAGCCGCGCTATGCGGTTGCCGTGCTGGCGGAGAATCGAGCGCCCGGAAGCAGCAACCAAGCGACGGAGCTTTTTCGCGGCGTGATGGATATCATCGCTTTATACACCCGTTGAAGGCTGTTTGCCATCGGATTCCTCCGCGGCAGCAGGGAACGGCTGCTCGTCGAATTCGCCTTGCGGCGTGCGGATCCAGCGATGGAAGAAGCCTTGCTCATACAGCGCCTTAATGACAATAATGATAATTGGCGACAAGATGACGCCGGCAATGCCGAACAAATGAAGCGATACGATCATGCAGGACAACATCGTAAACGCGGATACGCCAAGAGAGTCGCCCGTAATTTTTGGCTCCACAATATGCCGTGTCAGTACAACGGCAATCAGCAGCACGGACAGCCAGATGGCCAAGGAGGTTTGGCCGACCAGGAATAAGTAGATGATCCATGGGATAAACAATGTACTTACGCCAAGCAGAGGCAGCACGTCGAAGATCCCGGCCGTCACGGCAATGGCAAAGGCATTTTCAACCCGCAAGATCAGTAACGTCGCGAAAATAACGAGGAACGTGATACTCATCATTTTCGCCTGAGCCTTCACGTATGTGCCAATGCCCTTAAATACATTCTCGCGCATGAAGCTGAATGCCTTCTTGAATGTATTTGGCGTTTTTTCGTTAGCTGTTTTTTTCCACACTTTGATCTCAATGCTAAGGAAGTACGCCAGAATGATGCCAATCACGAAATTGAAAATAAACGTGGAGAAGGATGAAATATAGCCGACAAGGCCGGTGAAAATAATATTGGCCAGCTTCGGCAGGTATTCGGTTGCCCCGTTTATGTAATCCGTAATTTTATCGACCCATTCCGGCGGCAGGGCTTGCAGCTTTTGCTGGAATAGGCTGGAATCATCCTGCACCTGTTCCTTGAAGAGCTGCTGATATTGCGGCAGTTTGACCTTGATGAAGTCAGTGCCTTGGCTCGTTATCATATAGGCTAGTCCAGAAAAAATGCCAAGAATAACAAGCGAGAACACCAGGACCGATATACCCGAGGCGATTGATTTCTTTATGCCGATTTTGTTCAGGCGTTTGGCAAGCGGTTCGATGAACAGATAAATAACAAAGGCGAAAAAGATAGGCGTTGCGATTTTGTACAGGTAGCTGAAAGCGAACATAACCAGATATACCGTAAGTGCAATAAGCGCTATGTCGAAAGCTGTACGCCAGTATTTCTTGTAAAACGGAAGCATACAATAATCCCCTCTCGTTTTTAGGAATCAAATCCCTCTTGTGATTGTACTATAATTTATAAATCGATGCCTATAATTAATGCTCATATGGTACAATTAAAGGTATCGTGTTTATTACTATCATAACGGTGGGGAATACAAAATGTTACAATTGCTGCTGTGGGCACTTTACTTCTTGTCCTTGTATGCCTTTATTCCTGCGCTTATCAGCCGTGTGTTCGGATTTCGCGTATTCAAGAGGGGACGAGTCACAAGCGAGATCGCTCTGACCTTTGATGACGGTCCTGACCATGAATATACGCCTCAGCTTCTTGATCTGCTTGCCCGTTATCAGGCGAAGGCCACGTTTTTTGTTGTAGGCTCGCATGCAGAGAAGCATCCGGAATTGCTGCGAAGAATGCAAGATGAAGGTCATATTGTTGGCATTCATAATTATGTTCATAAGACCAACTGGTTTATGAGGCCAAAGACGGTGCGCAATCAAATCGAGCGTACCTCAGACGTAATACGGGAGGCAACCGGAATCCGTTCCGGATTTTATCGCCCTCCTTGGGGCATTGTCAATGTTTTTGATTTCATGAATCGGAACAAGATGCAGATCATATTATGGTCGGCTATTTTTGGCGACTGGAATGTTAAGCTTGGAGCATTACAGCTTAAGCAGAAAATGATGAAGAAAATGCGTCCCGGAGAAGTGCTGCTGCTTCATGACTGCGGCCGTACGCCGGGGGCGGATCCAACTGCACCGGCCAATATGCTGATTGCCCTTGAAGCTTATTTGGAAGTAGCGACGAAGCGGGGCTTCCGATTTGTCGACATAGCGGAGATGATAAAATTGACGGAGAAAACGCCGAAACGGTCCGTATGGAAAAAAACAATCGTTGGAGCATGGCTCTTCTATGAGAAATTGTTCCATGTGGTCTTCCGGCTCAAGCATGTCGGAGGAGAGAATTCCTGCTTCCATTACCGCGTGATTAAATATCACGGAGAACCGATCAAGCTGGCGGATAACGGTTATTTGAAGAATGGCGACAAAATAGTGGAGATGCATTTCGACAACAAGATGTTGTCTAATATCGCCCTGCAGTCAAGCTCGCCGCTTGCAACGGGTATTAAGCTGCTCCGCGAGATGGATCAGGCTTTGCCGGAGCTGGCAAGAGCGGTCGCCAAGGACCCGGAGGCCGAGGATGCTCGTGCGGCTTATGGCGTGACGATGATCCATCGCGGCGCTGACCGGTTAGGCTTCCAGGTCGAGCCGTTGCCTGATGGCATGTTCGCCCGGACCACGCGCATTTACTTGAAAGTTCTGACCAGCGTACTGACAAACAAGCAGCGTAATGCCAGAGGCAAGGCAAAACGGGATTCCATTACTCCTCATATGCTGTTGATGCCGCTGGAGCAGCTTCTTATGTTCGCGGTTAACGGCGTAGATGCTTCCTTCAACAAGTCGGTAAAAAAACCGCATCAGGAGGTAGCCGCTGCCAAGTCCTCGCCTACAGAAACGGAATCCTCCGAACTGGACAGCAACCCATCTATCATATAAAAAAGAAGCCGATCGGTTTATCCGATCGGCTTCTTTTTCGTGTTCATTTTCATGTTCGCGACTGTAGACTGGACCCAGTCACCGTCTATTCACTCTCCCCCTCCAACTTTGCAGATGAAGTCTGCAGCGGGAGGGGGGCACAGTTTGTGTTGTTCGTTATGCTCCAACGGAGCAGAAGAATATTTCTGGAGAAGTGGAACGTTCGCTTTTGTGAGTGGATTCCAACTTGGGACAAGTTGATTCGAGGAATCTGCGAGCAATGGCGATCGGAAGAAATATTCTTCTGAGGAGTGCTGTGCTGCACGAACCACAAACGCAAAAAAAGCAGCCCCCAAGGAGCTGCTTCCATCTTCACTCTGCAAAAACTACATTTTCATTACGCCGCCCGTACTTGCATTCGTAACGAGGTGGGAGTAACGAGCCAGGTAGCCGCGTTTGATTTTTGGTTCAAAGCCAGGCCATGCGGCGCGGCGTTTTTCCATTTCTTCATCGCTGATCAGCAGGTTAATTCCACGATTGTTCATATCAAGCTCAATGATGTCGCCGTCTTGAACGAAGGCGATCGGGCCGCCTTCTGCCGCTTCAGGTGAAACGTGGCCGATACTGATCCCGCGGGATGCGCCGGAGAAACGACCGTCGGTGATCAGGCCGACTTTAGTGCCAAGACCCATACCAACGATTTGCGAAGTTGGAGCAAGCATCTCTGGCATGCCAGGACCGCCTTTAGGACCTTCGTAGCGGATTACGACAACATGACCTTCTTTCACTTTGCCGCCGGCGATGCCAGCCAGTGCATCGTCTTGGGAGTCAAAGCAGATTGCAGGACCTTTATGGTAGCCGCCAACCGATTTGTCAATAGCGCCGACCTTAACGATTGAGCCGCCTGGAGCCAGGTTGCCGAACAATACAGCCAAGCCGCCACGTTCGCTATGCGGGTTATCGATCGTACGGAGAACGTCTGTATCTAAGATTTCACAGCCTTCAACATTCTCGCGAAGTGTTTTACCAGTAACAGTTATACGCGTGCCATCCAATGCGCCATCTTTTTTGAGCAGCTCATTAAGAACGGCGCTTACGCCGCCTGCAACATGAACATCTTCGATATGGTAATCGGATGCTGGAGCAATTTTCGCAAGATGCGGAACGCGTTCTGCAATTTCATTGATGCGTTCGATTGGGTATTCGATACCGGCTTCATGCGCAATTGCAAGCGTGTGTAGAACGGTATTAGTTGAACCGCCCAAAGCCATATCAAGAGCAAATGCGTTGTCGATAGTTTCTTTTGTAACAATGTCACGTGGTTTGATGCCAAGTTCGATCAGTTTCATCAGCTGGCGAGCCGATTCTTTAACGAACTCCTTACGCTCAGGCGATACAGCAAGAATCGTACCGTTACCTGGCATTGCAAGGCCAAGGCCTTCTGCAAGACAGTTCATGGAGTTAGCTGTGAACATTCCGGAGCAAGATCCGCAAGTCGGACAACCAAATTGTTCTAGTTCAGTAAGACCTACTTCATCAATCGTACCAGCGATATATTGGCCAACGCCTTCAAATACGCTAGTCAGGGAGATTGCGCGGCCGTCAGCAGTTCTGCCGGCTTTCATTGGTCCGCCACTTACGAGCATGGTTGGGATGTTTACGCGAAGGGCACCCATCATCATGCCAGGCGTAATTTTGTCGCAGTTAGGAATGCAGACCATACCGTCGAACCAGTGAGCGTTAACTACGGTTTCTATGGAGTCCGCAATAATCTCACGGCTAGCAAGGGAATAACGCATTCCGATGTGACCCATCGCAATTCCGTCGTCTACGCCGATTGTATTGAACTCGAACGGCACGCCGCCCGCTTCGCGAATCGCTTCTTTAACCAGCTTGCCGAATTCCTGCAGATGGACGTGACCCGGAATAATATCAATGTAGGAGTTACAAACCGCGATGAACGGTTTGCCGAAATCTTCTTCTTTTACGCCTGCCGCCCGCAGAAGGCTGCGGTGAGGAGCGCGGTCAAATCCTTTTTTGATCATGTCTGATCTCATTTTCTTAGGCGCCATGCTAGTCCCTCCCATGTAATGTCATACCTTTGAGTTTATCATATCGGACAAACATTGGCTACCGGAGCAGGCGCCGGGAACGGCCGTAATTGCTTGTAAAACAGAGTAAATTAGGCTTATTATGGTCATTACGCCTTAACTGCCTACAATTTTCGACAAATTTTATGTTACCGTCTGTTTATTTGTGGCAAAATGAGTACTGGTTTGACGAAGGAGGAAACAGACATCATGTATAAACTGCTGCTTGTGGATGACGAGCCGGAAGTAACGGAAGGTCTGATGATGGAGATTGACTGGGAAAGCTGCGGTTTCTCCGAGGTAAAGACGGCCGGTAACGGCAAGGAAGCGATGGAGCTTGTTGAAAAAATGGAGCCTGATGTGCTCATTACCGATATTAGCATGCCCTACATGAACGGACTCGAGCTTGCGGACTGGGTGAAGAAAATGTATCCGATCACCAGGGTTGTTATTCTGACAGGGCATGATGAATTTGAATACGCCAAGCAAGCGATTAATTTGCAGGTCGAGAACTACCTGCTGAAGCCATTCTCGGGGAGTCAATTGACGGAAACGGTGCTTCAGGTCAAGCGGCGGATGGATGAAGAAAGGGCAATGAGGAATAACGTGGAGCTTCTTCAGGAGCATTACCGGATGACGCTCCCGATTGTTAGGGAGAAGTTCCTGTCTTCGCTGATTACCCGCCATCAGTCCCTATCAAGCATCCGCGAGAAGGCGGGCAAATACGGCATGGAGCTGGAGGGAGAAGGTTATGTGGTATCCGTCATCTCGGTTCTCCATTCGGACAAGCCGGAGGAGGAGACGGATCCTCATCATGCGGTCTCATCGATTAAAGACCTCGATCTGAAGCTGTTTTCCATTACGAATATTGCAAGCGAGATATGGACCCGGCATAAGCTTGGCAAAGTATTTATCCATCAGGATCAGGTCGTGCTCTTTACGGTGAGCCCAACCGGCAACCAAGAAGAGGTAATGGAAGCAACCCAGGACGCTCTGAAGGAAATTTTGCAGAGCATTGACAGATACCTGAAGCTTCCGGTCATGATAGGCGTCGGCACGTTCACCAGGGATATCCCCAGCTTGAAATACTCGTACAATGCGGCAGAGGTAGCGCTGGATTACCGGAGAATTCTCGGGATTAACCAGATCATCTGCATTGACGATATGGAAGATCGCATGCAGGAGAAGCTGGTCTTTGACGAGTGGAAGGAGCAGAATCTGGTTCGTTCGATCAAGGTGGGAACCGAGCAGGAGCTGTCGGATGTTATTGACGA
Source organism: Paenibacillus glycanilyticus (assembly GCF_023715145.1). GTDB lineage: Bacteria > Bacillota > Bacilli > Paenibacillales > Paenibacillaceae > Pristimantibacillus > Pristimantibacillus glycanilyticus_A. Next base: position 212,570 of record NZ_JAMBNP010000009.1, read on the forward strand.
GTTGTTTGAGGATATAACGCGCGTGCAGGCACCGGTACCGGTGCATAACTTCGAGCATTATTTGCTTGAGATGGTAACGTCCATTATCAAATTGTCCAAAATGATCGACGACGGTACGGACCCGATCTTTGCGAGCGGCATTCTGGATCAATACCAGAAGCTGAATACGCTCAATGAGACGAAGGCGTGGTTCGCTGACCTATGCGGCAAAGTACGGAGCAGGATTGCCAGCCGCAGGCAGCATTCGTACAAGCATATCGTGGAGGAAGCGGTCCAATTCACGAAAAGCCGTTTCAGCGACCACGAGTTGTCCATTGCCGTCGTCTGCGCTCATCTTCATATTAGCACGGGTTATTTCAGCAGCTTGTTCAAGAAGGAAGTCAAGATGACGTACGGTGCTTATCTGCTGCAGCTGCGGATGGAATCGGCCAAGGAATATTTGCGGACGACCGAGCTGAAGACCTTCGAGATAGCCGATAAGGTAGGGTTTGCGGACCCGAATTATTTCAGTCTTTGCTTTAAGAAATACGCTGGCGTATCGGCCAAGGAATACCGCAGCGGCTTATCGGAGCCATCCAAATGAGACGCGGGAATAGCAAAAGCATTCAATACATTTTGTCCATCTCTTTCATTCTGTTCTCGGTCTTTATCATTATTGTCGTAAGTACGGTGCTGTACGGCCGCTTTGCCGCAACGGCAGAAGAGAATGCGTTCCGTAATTCGCAGCAGATCGTTGATCAAGTCAGCTACAGTCTGGAAAATAACGTGCAGGCGACCTCCGATTTGTTCAACATGATGTATCATACGATCTCGCAAAGCGGCGATGTCGATTCGGATGTCCTGCACCGGCAGCTCGAGACGATGATGTCTACCCGGGCAGATACCGTTTCGCTTGCTATGTTTGATGATAAGGGACAGCTTGTCATGGATCTGCCGGATGTTGCGATGAAGAATTCGCTTGATGTTACCTCCGAGAGCTGGTTCCAGAGCGCGCTGGATACACCAAGCCATTTGTCGATCTCGCTGCCGCATGTGCAGAACCTGTATATGGAGCAGTTCAGATGGGTGGTCTCCTTAAGCAAGAGCATTACGATTTACCATAACGGCAAGCCCATTCAGGGCGTGCTGCTTCTTGACGTGAACTTCAATACGATTGATGAACTGTCCGACAGGGTCAGCCTTGGCGAGAAAGGTTATGTTTACATTCTGGACGAATCAGCCGGCAACATCGTGTATCACCCGCAGCTTCAGCTGATCTATGCCGGACTGAAAGACGAGAATGTCGAGCTTGCCCTCAAACATACGTATGGCAGTTATATCGATAACACCGCAGACGCTACCAAGATCATCAGTGTTCAGACCATTGGGAATGTAGGCTGGAAGGTGGTAGGCGTGTCCTACAAGAATGAAGCCATGACGTCCATCTCGGAGCTGAACAGATCCATGTTCCAGCTCCTTCTTGCTTTAATCCTCATTGTCGTGCTGCTGTCGAGCATCGTTTCTCGGCGCATATCAAGACCAATCAAGCAGCTTGAGCTGTCCATGAAAAATGTGGAGCATGGAAATTTTGAGCATGCGGCCGTGGGAGAAGGGCCGCTTGAGGTGAAGCAGCTGGCGGACCGCTTCAACGTGATGATCGGCACGATCAAGAAGCTTATGCGGCAGATCGTATCGGAGCAGGAAAGCAAACGGACCTATGAGCTGGAAGCTTTGCAGGCGCAGATTAACCCGCATTTCCTGTACAATACGCTGAACTCCGTGGTCCGGATGGTCGGGATGAACAAGAACGAGGAAGTAACCACCATGATCACTTCCTTGTCGAAGCTGTTCCGAATTAGTCTTGGCAAAGGGAAAAGCGTGATTACCATTGCCGATGAGCTCGAGCATGCACGGAATTACCTCGTCATTCAACAGATGAGGTTTAAGAATAAGTTTGATTTTTCCATAGAGGCGGAGGATGGCGTCGTAAGCTACGCTACCTTGAAGCTGATCGTTCAGCCCTTGATCGAAAATGCGCTGGTCCATGGCATCGAGCCGTCCGTCGATAAAGGCCACATCGGGGTGAAGGCCAAGCTGGAAGGCCGGGATATTGTTATAGAAGTGAAGGATAACGGTCTTGGCATGAGCGAAGAACGGCTGAAGCAGGTAATAGCCGGTCAAGTCACCAGTTCCAAGGGTTCAGGGGTAGGCGTGATGAACGTGCAGGAGCGGATCCGCTTATTTTACGGCCTGCCTTACGGTTTGCATTTTGAGAGCGAGCTGGAAGAAGGAACAACCGTTACGATTCGATTCCCCGCAATGGAGCTGGAGCAGGCAGAAGGAAGGGATCAGGGAGAATGAACCGGATACAAAGAATAATTATTGGCGCTTTGCTTGCTGTGACGGCCCTTGTTCTGCTCCTGTCGGCCTTCAACCCAAGATTTCTGGAGAGGAAGCAGAAGCCTTCGGATATAACGATTCAAGTCATATTGCGGTCTAATGAAAGCGAATATTGGCAAAATGTTGCGTTAGGCGCGCAAGCGGCGGTCAAGGAGTTCGGAATTACGATGTACATTACCGCTGCCTATGAGGAGGATGATGCGGAAGGTCAGATGCAGGCCGCGATGAAGTCGCTTCTGACAAAGCCCGATGCCATTGTGCTCGGGGCGAGCGATGATGAAGCCTTTGCCCCGTTTCTGAAAGCCGCCGCAGACCAGCATATTCCCGTTATCGCTATCGACAGCGTGCTTACATCCGGGAAGACGAAGTCTTATATCGGAATGGATAACTATGCGGCAGGACAAGAAGCGCTGGATGAATTGGCGAAGCAGTTGAAAGGCCAAGGGGATATAGCGATTGTTGCCCACGCCGAGGGCGGAATTAACGGAAAGCTCAGAGAGCAGGGGATCGTGGATGCAATGGTCAATCACCCCGGAATCAATCTTGTTGACCGAGTATTTTGCTCCGGCGACCGCGATCAATGCAGCGAAGCGGTAGGTCAAGCCCTTCATAAGCAGCCGCTGGACGGGATTATATCGCTTAATACGAAATCCTCGCTTGGCGCGGCTGTAGAGCTGAAGAAAAAGCATGCTGGGGAGCGGGTGAAGCTGATTGGCTTTGACAGCTCGCCGGAGCTGCTGGAGATGCTGCAGGAGAACCAGCTCCAGAAGCTTATTGTGCAGAATCCGTTCAGCATGGGCTATCTCGGCATCAAATATGCGGTAGACGCTGCTCTTGGTCACAAAGTCCCACCCCGGGTCGAAATGAGAAGCATGCTGATCGATAAGCAGAACATGTTCTGGAAGGATAACCAGAAGCTGCTATTCCCGGTTGTTCAGTAATCAGAAATTGATGAGAATATTAATAAAAAAGATGAGAATATTAGATTCGAATCCATTTCAAATTTCGACATAATAAGGATGCAGCAAGCAAGCTATACGGCAAGCTCGCATTACTTAATTCACTCGGGGGGTAATACAGAGATGAAAAAATGGACAGTGGCTCTCGTTGCGGGAGCAGTAGCACTTACAGCAGCAGGTTGCTCAAACTCAGATAACGGCGGTTCGGGCGGCGGCAGCCTTCCTAAAACCGGCGTAGCGATTTACAAATTCGACGACACGTTTATGAGCGGTGTGCGGAACTCGATCAGCAAAGCGGCCGAAGGCAACGTTAAGGTTGATATCGTTGACAGCCAAAACTCCCAACCGACGCAAAACGATAAAGTGGACCTGTTTATTACGAAAAAGGTAAAAGCAATGGCGATTAACCCGGTTGACCGTACGGCAGCGGGCGTTATCATCGACAAAGCGCAAAAAGCCGACATTCCGGTTGTATTCATCAACCGCGAGCCGCTCGCCGACGACCTTGCGAAATGGGACAAAGCGTTCTTCGTAGGGGCGAAAGCGGAAGAGTCGGGCACAATGGAAGGCGAAATCATCGCCGACTACTGGAAATCGCATCCCGAAGCGGACAAAAACGGCGACGGCGTACTGCAATACGTCATGCTGAAGGGCGAGCCTGGTCACCAGGATGCCGAGCTTCGCACGAAGTTCTCCGTACAAGCGATCGAAGATGCCGGCATCAAGGTTCAAAAGCTGGCTGAAGATACGGCAATGTGGGACCGCGTTAAAGGTCAAGAGAAAATGGCAGCCTTCCTTGGTTCCCATGGCGACAAGATCGAAGCGGTTATCGCGAACAACGATGACATGGCTCTTGGCGCAATCGAAGCGCTGAAAGCGGCTGGCTACTTCAAAGGCGACAAGAAAATGCCGGTTGTAGGCGTTGACGCTACTGACCCTGCCATGCAAGCTCTTAAAGACGGCACGATGCTTGGTACGGTTCTGAACGATGCGGACAACCAAGGTAAAGCAACGGTTATGCTGATGAAGGTTCTCGCAGCGGGCGAAACTCCAACTAAAGAAAACACTGGTTATGACATCACGGACGGCAAGTACGTTTGGATTCCTTATCAGAAAGTAACGCAAGAAAGCGCAAAATAAGTTTAGGGATACAAACTGATTTTGTCGCTAAAGCGCAAAGTAATTCGTTTGTGAACAAGAAGTACTTTGTCGCTAAAGCGCAAAATAAGTTTGGTTGGATACAAACTGATTTTGTCGCTAAAGCGCAAAATAAGTTTGGTTGGATACAAACTGATTTTGTCGCTAAAGCGCAAAATAAGTTTAGGGATACAAACTGATTTTGTCGCTAAAGCGCAAAGTAATTCGTTTATGAACACGAAGTACTTTGTCGCTAAAGCGCAAAGTAATTCGTTTATGAACACGAAGTACTTTGTCGCTAACGGCTAAGTAAGAATATTCGGTAAATAAGCAACAGAAAAATAAAAATAACGAAACAAATACAGGGAGCGACAACCGCACTTCCGACGTCGCCCCTGTTTTTTTGTACCTTGCTTCTTGGATGGGAGCCGGATTAAAGGAGGCTATATTAATGGCAGAGCAGCATCCTTATTTGCTTGAGATGAACAATATCACGAAGACCTTCCCTGGCGTTAAAGCGCTTGACAACGTAACGCTGAAAGTTCGGCCGGGTACGGTGCACGCCTTGATGGGCGAGAACGGTGCGGGCAAATCAACACTTATGAAATGCTTGTTCGGGATTTATCATCCGGATGCGGGCGAGATTTTCCTGAACGGACAAAAGGCAGACATTAAAAGCTCGAAGGACGCCCTTAACAATGGCGTATCGATGATTCACCAGGAGCTTCATCCGGTGCCTCAGCGCAGCGTGATGGAGAACATTTGGCTTGGCAGATTTCCGATGAAGGGCGTTCGCCCGGTTCGGTTCATAGACCATAAAAAGATGTACAAAGATACAGCCCAATTGTTTGAAGATTTGAACATGGACATTGATCCGAACCAGCTGGTCGGCGAATTGTCGGTGTCCAAAATTCAATCGCTTGAAATTGCGAAGGCCGTATCGTTCAACTCGAGAATTATCGTTATGGACGAGCCGACTTCCTCGCTCACCGGCAACGAAGTTGAACAATTGTTTGCGATTATTAACAAGCTGCGTGCACGCGGCGTAGCCATCATTTATATTTCGCACAAAATGGAAGAGATTCTGCGCATTTCCGATGATGTAACGATCATGCGCGACGGTAAATACATCGGTACTTGGCCTTCTCCCGAGCTGACGATCGACATGATCATTCAACGCATGGTTGGCCGTGATCTGTCGGAACGTTACCCTGAGCGCACAAACGTGCCGGGAGATGTCATGCTCAAAGTAGACGGCTTGACTTCAGCCAATCCGAAATCCTTCAAAGACGTAAGCTTTGAGCTTCGCAAAGGCGAGATTCTTGGTGTAGGCGGCCTGGTAGGCGCGCAGCGTACGGAGTTGATGGAAGCCTTGTTTGGTCTTCGTTCCGTGAAATCCGGCGCGATCTACAAAGACGGCAAGCAGGTTACGATCAAGTCACCGATTGATGCGAAGAAACATAAGATTGCGCTACTGACGGAGGAACGCCGCGTAACCGGTATCTTCCCGGTATTGTCCATTACGGAAAATACGGCCATCGCCAACCTTCCTCTCTACAAAGGACCGCTTGGTTTGCTCAACGAATCGAAGATGCGCGACGAAGCGAAAAAAGGCGTTGAGAAATTCAGAACCAAAACGCCGTCGGTTAGCCAGCTGATCCGCAACCTGTCGGGCGGCAACCAGCAGAAGGTGCTTCTCGCGCGCTGGCTGCTGACGGATCCGGACATTCTGCTGCTGGACGAGCCGACACGCGGTATCGACATCGGCGCCAAATACGAGATTTATCAGATCATTATCGATCTGGCGAAGCAAGGGAAGAGCATCATTATGATTTCGTCCGAAATGCCGGAGCTTATTGGGATGTCCGACCGGATTATGGTTATGTCCGAGGGCCGTGCGACGGGTATTCTCGATGGCAAGGACGCGACAGAACAAAGCATTATGAGGCTGGCCGCACAGACGGGCTAATGATGATGATTTGAAGGAGGATTAACACTCATGGAAGCTACAAAAGGCTCAAGAGCTAAAAGTATATTTTCGCAAAACGCGATCTGGATCGTTCTGGTCCTTCTGATCGCTGCAATAACCATCATGGACACGAACTTCCTGTCCATTACGACATTCCGGGATATGCTCGTTCAATCGTCGACGCGTCTTATCATCGCGCTTGGTGCGGCGTTTGTTCTGATTACCGCCGGAACGGACTTGTCGGCGGGCCGCGTAGTTGGTCTTACGGCCGTCGTATCGGCATCGATGCTGCAAAGCGCGGATTACGCCAACAAGTTTTTCCCGGATCTGCCGCATTTGCCATTGCTTCTTCCGATCATTATCGCGATCGTTGTTGGTCTTATCGTCGGCCTGATCAACGGTATTATCGTGGCGAAGTTTAACGTGCCGCCGTTTATCGCAACGCTGGGCACAATGGTTGCCGTTTACGGCGCGAACTCTTTGTACTTCGATATGCCGCCCAACCAATCGCAGCCAATCGGCGGTCTTCGCGATGATTTCAGTGATTTGGGTACGGGCTCCATCGGGAGCGGTGACTGGTCTCTGCCATACATCGTATTGATTGCCATCTTCGTTGCCTTTATCGTATGGGTTGTTTTCAATAAAACGACGCTTGGCAAAAACATGTACGCGATTGGCGGCAACATTCAAGCTGCTCACGTATCCGGTATTAATGTAGCAAAATGCTTGATGTGGATCTACGGTATTGCCGGTGCATTGTACGGTCTGGCCGGCGTTCTGGAAGCAGCGCGTACGGGCGGCGCAACAAACAACTACGGCAACATGTACGAGCTTGATGCGATTGCGGCCTGCGTGGTAGGCGGCGTATCGACAACAGGCGGCGTTGGCCGAGTGAAAGGCGTCATTGCCGGCGTATTGATCTTCACCGTTATTAACTACGGTCTGACTTACATCGGTATCAGCCCTTACTGGCAGCTGATTATCAAAGGCGCGATTATTGTCGTTGCCGTAGCCTTCGATATCCGCAAATATGTAGCGAAGAAGTAAGATTACAAAAAAGATCACACCCGCAGACGGGCGCGTATCCAGCGCACTGTCTGCGGTTTTTTTCGTTATTTTGAAGTTCCTCTGTCATTTTATTTGTTTACACAAAAAAAATATGTACAAAATGCGCAAAAAAATAGAACCGCTTCGACCGCAAAAACCAGGCTGTTATACCTACTTGATAGTTAGATATCCGAATTGTCGAGTTTTTCTCTTTCCTTCGTACCAGACAGGAATTATTTTCTAAAATAACACTCCCATAATGTGTGAAAAAAAGCTGGAAAAAACGAGAATATTGTATTTTTATACATCCCAAAGACCCATCGTTTACCCTTTCCATAGGCTTAAACGCCCATTGTTCTTGTTTTTTCTGCAGAATATAATACGCTTTGAAACTAGATTAAAAAAGTTTCATAATTCGTGCGCAAACAGGCGCCAACAACCAGAAGGAGGGAATTTTAAGTATGGGTCTACTTGTTACAAGTATACCGAAAAAAAGCTTCAAAATGGCTTCGGCCACCATCGCTCTATCCATGTTGCTTAGCACGTTCAACATGGCACCCGTTACGGAAGCGGCTAAAGCCGCAGGGGAAGCCTCCCACTTGCTTTCTTATGAGGGAGCTGCTTACGCTTCGTCGATGGAAGGGGACGGGTTGTCTCCCGAGAAAGCCGTGGACGGAAGAAGGGATACGCGTTGGGGCAGCGCCTTCAGCGCTGATCCGCAATGGATCTACATCGATCTTGGGGCTCCCGCCAGCATTGACAAAGTCGTCTTGGACTGGGAAAACGCTTATTCCAAGTCGTACAAAATTCAAGTATCCGATGACGAGTCGGACTGGAAGGACATCTATGTGGACACGGAGGGCAACGGCGGAATCGATACGATTCAATTGACCGGTTCAGGCCGTTATATCCGCATGCTATCGCTGCAACGTTCCGGCGGTTACGGGGTTTCCCTCCACGAATTCGAAGTTTACGGAACCGGCGGCAGCAATCCTCTGCCGATTGTTCTGGGTAAAGACGTCGCGCAAAATCAGCCGGTCGTCGCCTCCTCTTATCAGCCTGAAGACGGCGATAAGCCTGCTCTGCCTCCGGCATTCGCAGTGGACGGCGACAAGGCGACGCGCTGGTCCTCCAAGCACACGAGCGACGAGTGGATCTATGTCGATCTGGGCAGTGTTCATACAATCGGCCGCGTACGGTTGGATTGGGAAAACGCAGCCGGACGCATTTACGATATTCAAGTATCGAATGATGCAGCCAACTGGACGACGGTTTACCGCGAGATGGACGGACATGACGGAGTCATGGACACGGAGCTGTACGCAACGGGCCGTTACGTAAGAATGAAAGGGATCAGCAGAACGACCAGCTACGGATACTCTCTGTTTGGCTTCTCCGTATACGATTACGTGGAAGGAGATCCAAAGCCTGCCTACACGATTCCGGCATTGCCAACCGCGTCCGTCGTTAATGTCGGCGCGGGAAGCTACTTGACGAACGATCTGGACATGCCTCAACCAAGATCTCCGATGAACAAAACGGAAGATGTCAAGGCGCCGATTGCTTCCAACGACTGGTGGCAGTCCGTCCTGATCAAGAACTTGAGCGACAGCCTGGTAACGTTGCCGCTGAAGTCAAAGTACACCGCGAAGGGCTTGGGTATTCTGACCCCTGGCGCCGGTTGGGTCAACGAAAGCGGCAATTCGCAAGCTGCTGACGGCGCGCCCGACTTCTACTTAAATGCCGGAAACATCAGCGCGTCCCGTCTCGGAAATAAAGTTTCCGGTTACAGCGATTGGACCGCAACTGTCGTATTAAGCGACAACGCAACCAAGAAAATGGAAACGACCTTTGTCAAAGGCTCGCCGTACCTCTACTCGGAATTCGCCGATCCCACGACACCCGAGTTGTATTTCCCGGCTGCCACTGCATTTTTTGATGATAATAATAACCCGATTCTCGCAGCCGATGGGGCTACATTAAATACGGATCATATCGGCTTCACGGTATCGACCGTAGACGGTTCTCCGAAGCAAAATAAAACAACGCGCCACTACGGCGTGTTCGCTCCGGAAGGCTCCGTCTTTATGAAGGTCGGCAACAAAATCAAGATTCGCTTGGGCGGCGGACAAAACTACTTGTCCTTGGCCGCGATCCCGGCGGCAAATCAATTGAACTACTTCTACAAACACGGGTACGCCTTCGTTGAAAGCACGACGGTAACGCCGGAGTTCAACGAAGAGACATCCGAAGTAACCACCAAGTTCGATGTCTCGATCGATCAGAAACGCGCGGACATGGCAGCGACGACGCTGATGACGCTCCTTCCTCACCAATGGAAGCTGACGCCTTCGCCGCTTACGGATCTGTCTTACCCGTCCATTCGCGGAACGCTGAAGCTTCTGGAAGGCAACTCGTTCACGACCGTCAACCGTTTCCAAGGGATCGTTCCGCAATTTACGAATCCCGACGATCCGACTTATTCCAAAGAAGATCTGATCGAAATGCTGGGTTATTTAGACGAGTCTACGGCCAAGAACTACATGAACGCTGACGCTTATTGGCAAGGCAAAGCGCTGCATCCGCTTGGAATGGGCGTCCTTGTGGCGGATCAAATCGGAGACACGTATTACAAGAATATATTCCTCGGCCGTCTGAAGACGATATTGACCGATTGGTTCACGTACACCAAGGGCGAACCGAACTACTTCTTCTACTATGATCCTACTTGGGGTACGATGTACTACAAAAACAGCGAATTCGGAGCGAACACGGGGCTGACCGACCACCACTTCACCTACGGCTACATTGTGTTTGCTGCCGCTGTTCTCGCAACCTACGACCAAGAGTTCAAAGACAATTACGGCGAAATGGTGGAGCATCTGATTCGGGACTTCGGCAACCCTGACAAAGACGATCCCATGTATCCGTTCTTGCGCAACTTCGATCCGTATGAAGGCCACTCATGGGCTGGCGGATACGGTGACAACAACAACGGTAACAACCAAGAAGCAGCCGGAGAGTCCTTGTTCGGCTGGGTCGGCGAATACTTGTGGGGTATGCTTTCCGGTAATGCCGATTATCGCGATATTGCGATTTATGGCTTTACGACCGAGTTGACCGCTGTCGAACAATACTGGTTCAACTACGACAACGACAACTGGCTGCCTGAATTCAATCACAAAGCGACGGGTCAAGTATACGGAAGCGCTTATAACTTTGGCACCTTCTTCAGCGGAGACCCTGTCAACATCTACGGGATCCACTGGCTGCCTACCGGCGAGTACCTGACGAGCTACGGCTTCGACGCTCAAAAAGCGGCCGATCTGTACAATGGCATGGTTGAGGATAACAACGGTCCCGAGAATGCTTGGTATCACATCGTGTGGCCGATCGAGGCTCTCAGTAATCCGCAAGCGGTTCTCGACAAGTTTACCGTCGAGAATACGCAAAAGAATGAAATTTTCAACACGTACTGGTTCGTTCATAACATGGCAACGCTTGGCACGCGCACGAAAGACATTTGGGCAAGCGGCTGGTCCAGCGCTACCGTGTACAAGAAAGGCAATGCGTACTCGGCAATGATCTGGAACCCAACGAACGTTCCGGTCGAAGTGACTTTCCGTAGCGAAGCCGGCGTTACCGGATCGGCGACAGTCGGCCCTAAAGCGCTCGTCAAAGTCGACCCAACGAAAGTGACCGATTTGAACGTCAACAAGCCGCCGCAGCTTAATGCGGATACGACGAAAAACAGCTTGGGACAATCGATCGACCTGACTTTCGCAGACAACCTAGGATGGAGAGAAGCAATCAGCGGCCTGAAAGTGAACGGGGTAGCGGCTGAAGCTTCCAAATTCATCGTAAAACCGGGCAAAATCACGCTGGACGCTTCTCTGTTCGAGATAGAAGACGGCTATGACATTACGATTCAAGCAGCCGGTTACCCGGATACCGCCGTCGAGCAAGTCATCATCACGAACTCGACGGTTAACCTGGCTTTGAACAAACCGACTTCGACATCCGACAAGCCGAACAACCCGGGCAGCTTCGCGGTTGACGGCAAATTGGATACGCGTTGGGAGTCCGCATTCAGCGACCCTCAATACATCGCGGTCAACTTGAAATCGGAATACAAAATCAGCCGCGTCGTCCTCAATTGGGAGAATGCGGCAGGTAAGAACTACTCCGTTCAAGTGTCCTCGGACGGGCAAACTTGGGATACGGTCTACGAAACAACTCGCGGGCACGAAGGAATCGACGACATCACTTTTCCTGCGGTGAACGCGAGATACGTAAAAGTCGTTGGTACGGAACGAACGACAAACTACGGCTACTCGCTGTGGGAGCTTGAAGTGTACGGAACGTCCGCGGGCGCCTTGGACACTCCCGAACTTACGCCCGACAAGTCTATGAACATGCTTGGTCAACCGATCGACATTACGTTTACGGATGAAATGGCATGGGCTGGCGCAGTTAATGGCGTCAAGGTCAACGGCACGGCATTGGAAAAATCGCAATTCGCAGTGATGCCGGGCAAACTCACGATTGATGCTTCCGCGTTCCCTGAAGTCGGCATTTACGACATTAGCATCGAAGCAGCCGGATTCAAGACCGCGGTTGTGCAGCAATTGATTATTACGAACTCCAACGTAAACCTTGCGCTGAACAAAACGACGTTTACTTCCGACAAACCGCTTCAGCCTGGCAACAACGCGATAGACGGAAAGAAAGATACGCGATGGGAATCGGCATTCAGCGATCCGCAGTTCATCGCGATCGATCTTGGCGCGGATTACACGATTAGCCGCGTGCTTCTGAACTGGGAGAATGCAGCGGGGCAGAGCTACTCGGTTCAGGTTTCCTCCGACAGGGCGTCTTGGAAAACCGTTTACGCTACAACGACTGGAAAACCGGGCATCAATGATATCTCGTTTATCCCTGAGAAAGCCAGATACGTTAGAATGGAAGGCACTAAACGCACGACGGGCTACGGTTACTCGCTCTTTGAGTTCGAAGTGTACGGCAATGAATCGGACGCTCCAACCTTGTTAGTGGCGCCAACCTTGACGGCGGATACGACGAAGAATGAAGTTGGACAACCAATCGAAATCACTTTCGACGACGATGAAGCATGGAGAGCTTCAATCAGCTCCCTGAAAGCGAACGGCACTCCAATCGGCAATGAGCAATATCAAGTTGCACCCGGGAAAATCACTTTAAAAGCCGGCCTCTTCGGGCAAGCTCAAACGTACGAGGTATCCGTTCAAGCGGCAGGTTATCTTGAGGCCAACGTTCAACAAATCATAACCGAGAAGGCCGATCAGCCTCAGCAGCCAGACAACCCGGGCGAACATAACCCGTCAGGCAACCTGGCACTTCATAAACCTACGGCTTCTTCGCCTGACTTCCACAAATCCAGCGCGGATGCGGTGGACGGAAGATTCGATCGCCGCTGGGAATCGGCGTTCAGCGATACTCAATGGATGAGCGTTGATCTGGGCGCTCCCGAGACCATTAACCGCGTATTCCTGGCTTGGGAGGATGCGTACGGAAAAGCCTATACCATTGACGTATCATTGGACGGAGAAACTTGGACGACCGTTTACTCGACAAGCAACGGCAATGGCGGCACAGACGATATTTCGTTCAAGCCGGTCAAAGCCCGTTTCGTCAAAATGAACGGACTGAAACGCGGAACCCCTTACGGCTTCTCGTTGTGGGAATTCGAAGTTTACGCTGGCGACACCTCTCCTCTTACAGGTCCGGTGCTCGTAGCGGATACGAAAAACAATTCAATCGGAGAACCCGTCGAAATCTCTTTCGCGGATGATGCGGCTTGGAGATCCAAGATCAGCTCGGTAGAATTGAACGGAATTGCCCTGAGCCCTAATCAATACAGCTTGGAAGAGGGTAAACTCACGTTGAGCGCCGATCTGTTTATTAGAGCGCAAACGAACTACATCCATATTACAGCTTCCGGTTACGAGAACGCGGTCGCAACGCAGCCAATCGAGAACGGCAACGCAGTCAATCTCGCGCTGCAGAGACCGACGACAACTTCCGATCCCGCGAGGCAAAGCGCCGATCGGGCGGTCGATGGTGACAAGAATACGCGCTGGGAATCGCCTTTTGCTGATCCGCAATGGATCATGGTTGATCTTGGTTCCACGCACTCGATCCGCCGGGTGCTTCTGAATTGGGAGAACGCGGCGGCTAAAGCTTACACGATCGAAGTTTCCGTTGACGGGAAAAGCTGGACAACAATCTACTCGACGAATAACGGACGCGAAGGCATTAACAACGTGTTCGTCAAGCCGATCGATGCCAGATACGTCAAAATCAACGGAACGGAGCGCACGACCAATTACGGTTATTCCTTGTTTGATCTAGAGGTTTACGAGTAGTACCACAAACAAGACAGCGGTGCAGGAAATAATCCTGTACCGCTGTTTCTTTATTTATTCGACAGGACAACGCCCTCCTCTGTCTTGCTAAGTCGTCGCAAAGGATTTGTTATGTTGTGTTGGCATTTTAATTCGATGAAAAAAACAAAAACACGACATCATTATGTGAAATTAAAGTAACATTTGTCGAAATATGCGGGTCTATTTCGATAAGAACAAAAACTTATATGTCATATTACCTAACATAATCCCATTTACTTCAAACGGACAGCTGTCTATAATGTAACTAATACACTTGGGAGAGGTGATAGCATGCAGCTGACTGAACGCGAGAAGGAGAAGCTCCTTATTACGATTGCAGCAGATTTGGCGAGAAGACGGCTGAACCGCGGACTAAAGCTGAACTATCCGGAAAGCGTGGCGCTCATTACCTCCGAGATCATGGAAGGCGCCCGAGACGGAAAGACCGTTGCGGAATTAATGGAATACGGAACAAAGGTGTTGAAACGCGATGACGTGATGGGCGGAATTGCGGAAATGATCCGCGAGGTTCAGGTGGAAGCTACCTTTCCGGACGGAACAAAGCTGATTACGATCCATCACCCGATCTCCAGTTAGGCCTCGGGCTAAGGAGGGAAGCTTGTATGATTCCAGGGGAATACAGAATTACGCCAGGCTCCATTGTGCTGAACGCCGGGCGGCGCACGTTAAAGACCATCGTCGTAAATACAGGTGACCGGCCCATTCAGGTAGGCTCTCATTTTCATTTTTTCGAAGTAAATCGTGCCTTATCGTTTGACCGCGAAGCGGCATTTGGCATGCGCCTTCATATACCGGCGGGTACGGCGATCCGGTTCGAGCCGGGGGAAGAAAAGCCGGTTACGCTGGTTGAGCTTGGCGGTGCCAAGCTGTCCTACGGGTTAAACGGACTTTCGCAAGGGAAGGCGGAAGCGGGCCTTATGTCCGAGGAAGTCCGGGCACGCCTCATTTCATGGAAAGGGGAAGACGGATGAGTGTCATCGACAGAGAAAAATATGCCGCGATGTTTGGGCCAACAACGGGCGATGCGGTAAGGCTGGCGGATACCGGGCTTTGGGCAGAGATTGAGGTGGACTATACCGTATATGGCGACGAATGCAAGTTTGGCGGCGGTAAAGTCATTCGCGACGGCATGGGGCAGTCGAGCGGCGCTCTGCGCGATGAAGGGGTGCTTGATACTCTCATTACGAATGCGGTCATTATAGATCATTGGGGAATTGTGAAGGCGGATATCGGCATCAAGGACGGTTCTATTGTTGGCATCGGCAAAGCGGGAAATCCGGATATTATGGATGGAGTGACGCCCGGCATGATAGCTGGCGCTAGTACCGAGTTGATTGCCGGCGAAGGGAAAATCGTTACGGCAGGCGGCATTGATGCCCATATCCATTTCATATGTCCGCAGCAGATCGAGACAGCACTGTCCTCCGGGGTCACTACGATGATTGGCGGAGGCACCGGACCCGCAACGGGAACCAATGCGACTACGGTTACGCCCGGTGCCTGGCATATGCGCAGGATGCTGGAGGCGGCGGAGCATTTTCCGATGAACCTTGGCTTTACGGGGAAAGGGAATGCATCTTTCACGGCGCCGCTCATTGAGCAGATTGAAGCGGGAGCGATCGGACTGAAGCTTCATGAAGACTGGGGGACAACGCCTGCGGCGATTGATGCATGCTTAAAGGCTGCGGATCAATACGATATTCAGGTTGCCATTCATACGGATACGCTTAATGAAGCGGGTTTTGTTGAGGATACGCTGAGCGCAATTGGCGGACGCACCATACATACTTATCACACGGAAGGTGCCGGCGGCGGTCATGCACCCGATATTATCGTCGCGGCAGGGGAGATGAACGTCCTGCCTTCCTCCACGAATCCGACAAGGCCTTTTACGATTAATACGATTGAGGAGCATCTGGATATGCTGATGGTCTGCCATCACCTGGACAGCCGAATTCCGGAGGATGTGGCGTTTGCGGATTCTCGGATTCGTCCGGAGACGATTGCCGCGGAGGATATTTTGCATGATATGGGCGTCTTCAGCATGATCAGCTCGGATTCCCAAGCGATGGGGAGAGTTGGCGAAGTCATCATTCGAACGTGGCAGACTGCGGATAAAATGAAGCAGCAGCGCGGGCCGTTATCGCCAGACACGGTGAGCGACAACTTCCGTATCAAGCGTTATGTGGCGAAATACACGATTAATCCTGCAATCACGCATGGCATTTCCCATTTGGTCGGGTCCGTTGAGGTGGGGAAGTTCGCCGATCTGGTTCTTTGGCAGCCGATGTTTTTTGGCGTCAAGCCTGATTTGGTGCTGAAGGGCGGCAGTATTGCCTATGCTCAGATGGGGGATCCCAATGCTTCCATTCCAACTCCTCAGCCTGTGTTTGGGCGGCCGATGTTTGCTTCATTCGGCAAGGCGGTGCTCAGCAGCTCGATTACGTTTGTCTCGCAAGCCGCATTTGACCTTGGTATCGACCAACAGCTTGGCCTGCAGAAGCGGGTTGAGCCGGTAAAGGGCTGCCGGTCCGTCACGAAGAAGGACATGATCCATAATGATGCAACCCCGCTTATCGAGGTTGATCCGGAGACCTACCGGGTAACGGTCGACGGGGAGCATGTCACCTGCGAGCCTGCGCAGTCGCTGCCGATGGCTCAGCGCTACTTTTTATTTTGAGGAAGGGGCGGTTAACGGATGGGTCAACCTGCGGCTTGGCTGGCGATACAGCAATTATTGGACTCTGCCCTGCCGATAGGAGGGTTTTCTCATTCGTTTGGCCTCGAGACGATGGTGCAGGAGGGGCGGATTGTTCATAGCGGCCAGCTGTACGATTATGCGTCGGTTATGATGATGCAAAGCTGGGCGACCTCGGATGCGATGATTATTCGGGCCGTGTACCGGGATGCTCCGCTGGAGGAATGGAACCGTTTATTTGCCATTGAGCGGCTCGTGCATGCACAGCGAATAGCGGCAGAAACAAGAATTGGCATAGAAAAGATGGGGCGCCGCCTTCTGCAGCTTGCGGCGGCCGTATTCCCCCAGTACGATTGGTCTCCATTACATGAAGCCTCACGGCGCGGGGAGTGTCAGGTTACGCATCCGCTGGTTCATGGCTTTATTTGCTGGGAACTTGGCATTGATGAGGAGCAGGCTATCCAGGGATATTTATATACCTGTATTATTACTTGCGTGAACAGCGCTCTCAGGCTGATGTCGATCGGGCAGACGGAGGGACAGTCGCTTATCGCGAGACTCTCGATGTTGACGCCCGAAGCAGCTGCTGAAGCGCAAACGATGGAGCCGGAAGAAGCTTACTCCAATATGCCGATAGCAGAGCTTGCGATGATCCGGCATGAAGGGCTGTATTCTCGTTTATTTATGTCATAACCATCAGAAGAAAGCGGGGAAAGAATATGTGCCAAGGACAAGGTCATACGCATAAGGAATGGGAGAAGCCGGAGTTTGACGCATCGCGTCCAATCCGGATCGGAATCGGAGGACCGGTGGGTTCGGGCAAAACGGCTTTAGTTGAGCGGTTGTCGCGGGAGCTGCACGAGAAATACAGCGTTGCGGTCATTACAAATGACATTTATACGAAGGAAGACGCGCGGATTCTCGTCAATACGGGAGTGCTTCCCGAGGAGCGCATTCTGGGAGTAGAGACCGGCGGCTGTCCGCATACGGCCATCCGGGAGGATGCGTCCATGAATTTCGAAGCGATTGAAGAGCTGCAGCGGCGGTTCGAGAAGCTGGACCTGATCTTTATCGAGAGCGGCGGCGACAATCTTGCAGCTGCTTTTAGTCCGGAGCTGGTGGATCTCTTCATCTATATAATTGACGTTGCCCAAGGAGAGAAAATTCCCCGCAAAGGTGGTCCCGGCATTATGCGTTCCGATCTGCTAGTCATTAATAAGATTGACCTTGCTCCTTATGTCGGGGCAAGTCTGGAAGTCATGGATGCGGATTCGAAGCGGATGCGCGGCGACCGTCCGTTTGTGTTCTCCAATATGTTTGGCGGCGATGGCGTTGCCGAGATTGTCGGCTGGCTGGAGCATGAGCTTGCGCATGCGCGGGGCGAAGCGCATTCGCATATCGTGCAGCTTGGCTCGATGCCGCATAAGCATTAAGAATGGCGGGATTGCAGGAAGAGCGCGCGGTACGGACGTCTGTACTGCGCGCTTCCTTTCATTTTGCGGAAGACGCAACGCGGATCGCGGATAAATATCATACTTCGCCCATTAAGATTGCCAAGAGTTTTCCGCTTAAAGAACAGCTCGGCGTTATCGTGATGGACGCGTCTCCCGGTCTTCTGGCCGGTGACCGTTACGAGCTGGAATGGCAGGCGCATCGCTACGCACAAACCTATATCACTACCCAGTCTTATATGAAGGTTCATCCCAGTCCGTTAGAAGGCAGGCCGATCGGTTCATCGATTAGCCAGACCTTTCGTCTTGGCGATCAAGCAGTTATCGAGCATATGCCGGAGCCGGTCATGCTGTATAAAGAAGCCAGGCTGCATAGCGAAACAAATGTGTATCTTGGACAAGGCTCCGTATGGATGCAAGCCGATATCTTATGCCCCGGGCGGACTTTGCGCCAAGAGCAGTTTCTTTACTCGGAGCTCCGTAACAGCATATCGGTCTACTACGGAGGCGATCTGATTTTTGCCCAGCGGCAGCGTATTATACCGGGCAAGCAGAAGCTTAAGGCTCCGGGCTGCTGGGAACAGATGACGCATATGGCGACCTTTTGTTTGTTTACCGACCGCTTAACGGCTTCGCAGATTGAAGCCATGAAGCAGCTGACCCAGGAGCTTCCTTCTTATGGAACGCATCCGGTTATAGTCGGCTTGTCGGAGACACAGCGCTACGGACTAGTTGCGACGGCTGCTTCAACGGCGGCGTGGCCGCTGCAGGAGGCGATGCGATTCCTCTGGCATGGCGCAAGAAGAAGCGTTCTAGGCAAAGAACCGCTTGATTTGCTTTATTCTTAAGCCTGGACTTGGCTGTACGTTCAAAACACGGTATATTAATAGATATGAATGTATTAGCGAGGGTGGATGGATGGACCTGGACCAAGAGATGCTGCAGAAATTAAGAGAGTTGGATGATGTATTCCGTAAGCTGCGCAGGCTGATTAATGCGGAATATAACCGGTTTAATGTTCATGGCCTGGGAATGACGGAAGGCAAGATGGTTATTATTCTGGCTCAGCATGGGCCGCAGAAGGCATCTGCCATGGCAGAATGGCTTCGTATTACAAGCGGCGCAGTAACGGGGATTTCAGACCGGCTGATCGACCTTGGCTATGTGGAGCGTTCCCGAAGCGAGTACGACCGGCGGATTGTCATGTTAAGCGTGACGGACGAAGGCCGCAAGCTGGTGGATCAAGTGATGGAAATGCGTGAGCGCATCATGTTTAAGTTGTATGACGGCTTTGAGCTTGACGATGTCGAGAAAGCAACGGATATCTTCATCCGGATGGCAGCGAATCTGGATCCGAAGAGTGAAGCGGCTGAAGAATAGCCAATGAAAAAGGTCTGCCCCCAGCATGGGGCAGACCTTTTTCATTGGCTGCTGGATGATTGGATTACGATCCCGTTGAGCGGTAATGGCGGACGCCGATATGCCACATGAACAAGCAGGGCAGGAAGAAGACGATCCCGGCCAGCGGGGACAGCATATAGAGGATGTTACTGCCGCTTGTGCGGCCAAGGACGTAGAGAAGAGGCAAATAATTGACGCAGCCGAGCGGAATAACGAAGGTGAAGAAGTAGGCAACCCATTTCTCATAGATGGACAGCGGATATTTCGCCATTTCCCGGCCGCCGTCGGTGAAGACGTTGGCTACCTCCAGACCTTGGATCGTCCAGAAGCTTAGCGAGGCAGTGGCAATAAAAATGCCGGTGAAGATTAACATGCCGCATACAATCATAAGAGTGAGAGTAAAAAGCTTTGGCGCTGTCAGTGCAAGCGGCAGCTTATTCAGCGACCAGATCAGGACGATCAAGCTTTGCAGCATGCGTCCAAGCCGAGCGAATTCAAACCGGCTGCCGAGCACTTGCAGAATCGTGCTGCGGGGCCGGACGAGCAGCCGGTCGAAATCGCCGCTCGTAACCAGAGTCGAGAACATGTCGAAGCCGCGGGCGAATGTCTCGGCAAGCGCGAAGCTAAGACCGATAATGGCATAGCAAAGCGCCGCTTCGTAGAAGCTCCAGCCCTTTACCTGGCCAAACTGCGCGAACATGAAGTACAGCCCGGCGAACACGGTTAGTGGAGTAAGCGCCTGCCCCAAGGCCAGCATCCAGAAGGATAGTCGGTACTGGGTCTGGGATTTGAACAGGATCCATACATACTTTAAATACAAATGCATTCCGGTTAACCTCCTTGTACAACAACTTGTCGAAGAGCCCGCCGCAGACACCAACGGCCGAGGACGATTAAGATTGCAAGCCATATTAACTGGATGAGGATGCCCCAGAGGGCTTCCGTTTGCGAGATCTGTCCCGAATACACGCGAAACGGAAAATCTGCCGTCCAGCGGAAGGGCAGTGCATAGGTGATGTTCTGCAGCCATTCCGGCATCAGGGGAATCGGGATAATCATGCCGGAGAGAAATTCCCCTATAACCGCGATAATAAGCGTTGACCCAACAGGGGACATGGTCCAGAAGACGGAGATATATATGAACATCGAGATGGCTACATTAACGGCGAGACCAAGCAGCAGCGTCAGGAGGAATAATACAAAGGTAGTTCCCTCGGGCGGCAATGATAAATTGTAAGGAGCCGGCAGAAAAAAAGCGATCAGAAGAATCGGGAAGCAGCGCAGGATTGCGCTCGACAGCCGCTGGGCGAGCAGCTTGGCATACCAGAAGGAGTAGATTCCGCACGGCCTGCACAGCTCGTAGGCGATATTGCCGCTCGTAATGAGCTGGAAGATCTCGTTGTCTCTGAACCAGAGCATGACGAAGGCGAGGAAGATTTGCTGCAGCCATACATAGGTAGCCAGCTGCTCGAGCGACATGGACGGCTCGGCCGTGCTGTTCGCGTAGAAAGCGACGTACACCATGATGAAGATTAAACCGAAGAACAGCTGGGTGGCCATGCCGGCAAGCGCAGCCGCGCGATATTGGAGACCGCTTATGAACCGCAGCTTCAGAACCGAAAGGTAGGGGTTCATATCTGATGCTCCTTATAGAGCTCCAAGATAAGCTCTTCGACTGGCGTTGTCCCGATCCCGATATCAACGAGCTCGATTTGCTCCGACAGCTTTGCGATGATGCTGGCGACGGGAACATCGTCGATATCAACGCTGTACACGGCGCGTTCCGGCGTCCACGAAAGGCAGCTGGTTCCTTCGACATCAACCGGCTCGGCATGCTCGTGGTAGTCGATGGTGACGATGCGCTTCGAACCGAACCGGCTGCGCAGATCGACCAGCGTTCCGTCGTAGAGAAGCGTTCCTTTCCCGATCATCAGTATCCGGTCTGCCAACGCTTCAATATCGTTCATATCGTGAGTAGTCAGAATGACCGTGACGCCTCGTTCCTTGTTAATCGTCTTGATGAACTGGCGTACGGCAATCTTGCTGTTCGCGTCAAGTCCAATCGTTGGCTCATCGAGGAACAGAATCTGCGGGTTGTGCAGGAGGGAAGCTGCAATCTCGCACCGCATGCGCTGGCCTAGACTGAGCTGTCTTACAGGTGTCTGGAGAATGTCGCTAAGCGCAAGCGACTCGGTCAGCAAGGTGAGGTTCTCCCGATAGACAGCGCTTGGAATTTTATAAATATCGCGCAGGAGCCCGAAGGAATCAATAACGGGAACATCCCACCAGAGCTGGGTTCGTTGTCCGAAGACGACGCCGATGTTCCGAACATAAGAGGTACGATCCTGCCAAGGCGTGTAGCCGAGGATTTGGCAGATTCCGCTGTCCGGAACGAGAATGCCGCTCATGACTTTAATCGTGGTTGATTTGCCGGCACCGTTTGGTCCGATATAACCCACAATCTCTCCGGGAGAGATATCGAAAGAGATGTTGTGGAGTGCCTCTACAATCGTATGCTCACGGGCGAATAATGCTTTGACCGCTTGACCGAATCCGGCAGTCCGCCGTGCGACCTTGAATGACTTGTTAATTCCTTGCAGCTCTATCATCGAGATAAGCCTCCTTACGAGTGATTTATAGTGCAGGAAAAAAATATACCGGGAATATCCAAAAAAGTATAGACTTATAATAAAATCCAGGATATAATACTATTATAGAGCTCGAGGGTATCTATGAAATGGCCCAAATAGCTTTGAATCTTTTTTTGGGGAAGATAGTTTTTCTTCTTAAATTATTGATTATGTAGTTTTTAATTAAATCGTACATAACGCCTTGTATATTGCCCTGTGCATATGCGGGCTTTTTTTATTGTCCAAGGAGTCATTCAGCATTGTCTACATTGAAAAGAGATCATTCAGAGGGGGCAGTGGGGAGACGAATGTTAAAAAGGAAGTTTGGCGACCGTTCGGATTGGAAACGAGTTTTGGCCAGGCAATATGCCCAATCTTATATCGGCTCAGATGATTTCAAAGGCTATGTAACACTCTTGCGGATTGTTAAGGTATCAGAGCCTTTGTTTGTCAATTATGAGGGAAAACAGATTTGTATTGTTGATGATGGCTATCAATGGCTGCAGCAGTTCCCTTCAGGGAAAAACCACTCCGTAACAACCATGTTTGATGCAAAGGGTCATATCGTTCAATGGTACATAGATTAGCGAGAATAATGTGCCATGGATGGACGATTTATTCTTGGATCTTATTGTCTTGCCATCCGGCGAACTAATGGAGAAAGATGCCGCGGAAATCGAACAAGCTTATAATAGCGGAGTTATAGGCAGGGAGCTGTACGATTTAGCATGGAAAGAATCAGATAAGCTCGCTGAAATGATCAAGCGCGGCGAGTTTGCTTTGCTCGGGCTCTCCAACCTTCATAAAGAATTGCTCTTTCAAATGCTGGATGTAAAAGATTAAGGTAAACTCAAAAACGCTTAGCTGACTGCCCAGCTAAGCGTTTTTTTTCGCGGATATGATGTAACGGATGGCTTAGTTAAAACCAATATTCCCGCTCAACCTTGCAAATTTTGATTTGATAATTTTGGTACCATACTTGCTTGCCTTTCTGTTGGGCGGCTTGATGCAATTGATTCTGCTTCCAATTGCCGATAGCCTCCAAGCTCTCCCAATAGGAGATCGTAATGCCTGCTCCGAGAGCATCTCTAACGCCTTCCACGCCCAAGAAGCCAGGCTGATCCGCGGCAAGCTGCTCCATCTTCTCAGCCATGAGGCTGTAACCGTTATCCCCGTTCGTTCGCTGACTTGAGAAAATAACGGCATAATACGGTTCTTTCGTTTCATGTGTCATCTTCATCACGCCTCTTTTATGAAATGTAGTTGTATAATTAAGACTATACTATTAATATTTGAATTAATAAAATGAATGTTTGTAATGTTTAGCATGAATAAATCTCATTTATGGCTGGTGACAACAATGAGTTTGGATAAATACCGGATTTTCAGCAAGGTGGTTGAGGTTGGAAGCCTGACAAAAGCGGGAGAGCTGTTAAGTCTGACGCAATCGGCCATCAGTCACGCGATTTCCAGCTTAGAGCTTGAGTTTGGGCTAAGTCTGCTCATAAGAAACAGATCCGGGATCCGGCTCACGAACAACGGAGAGCATTTAATTCCGCATATCCGGGAAATCCTTCGGGTAAATGAACAGCTCAATCAAGAGATTGCCGCAATCAAAGGCATTGAAGCGGGAATGGTGAAGATTGGTACTTTTTCTAGCATATCTATCCAATGGTTACCCCAAATAATGAAAAAGTTTCAGAATCTCCATCCTCAAATCGACTTGAAGCTGCTTGACGGCAACTATTATGAAATAGAGGAATGGATAGCAAGCGGAGCAGCTGATTTTGGATTTGTTAATTTGCCTTCGGTTGAGGGATTCGGAGTCATTCCGCTTCATCAAGATAGAATGATGTGCGTGCTGAGTTCCGAGCATCCCCTCTGTCATCAGCAGGCGATCCGTTTAGAGCAGGTCAAGGCTGAACCGTTTATTATGCCGGTTGCGGGCTGCGATACGGACATAAACCGCATATTCACGGCAAACAAACTCAAACCCAACATCAAGTTTGAACTAGAGGATGACCATGCTATCATCGCCATGGTTCAGAGCAATTTAGGAATAAGCATTCTTCCGGAAATGATTTTATCCCAACTGCCCGGTAATGTGATAACCCGTCCGTTGGAGGGAGAGTATTATCGCTCCATAGGGATTGCTGCCGCTTCTTTTAAAACCGTCTCTCCGGCGGCTAAAAAACTAATGGCCTTTATAGAAGAATGGTTCGCGCAGTCGGTTGGGAGAATACCGCAATAGACAAAAGAAAGCCGTGCAGGTATTAAATCCGCACGGCTTCTTGCTTTTATAGAGGTTCACCGTTCAAGTAGTTGAAGAATGGTTTGTCTACCCAGATCGGATAGGACTGAATGTTAAGACCGGTACCCAGCTTCTTGAACCCTTCTACGATTGCTGCTGATGGCTCGTTTAACGAGAAGGACTGAGCGTAGTAGTGGCCGGCGCCTGTAATTTTGTTATTCGTAATTTGGATATAGTCATCCAGTTTGGTTGCGGAATAGTAAAGCGGCTGCCACCAGGAGCTGGCGATAAGACCGGTCTGATTCTCGCTGTTTTTCTTCGCATATTGCAGGATAACCGGTTGGAAGCGGGCTTTGTCTGCCGCATTGGCAAACTCGAATTTCAAATCATATTCTTTGGAATACGCAATATAGTTGCCGTTCTCGATTTGCACGACTTTATAATTGTCCGATTGGACAGGCTCTCCCCATTCCTTCAAATAGATGAAGGCTGAAGTTTTAGGCTCGAATTGCACTTTAGCGCGAATCCCTTCGCTGCGGAGCAGACCAATCAGTTGAACCGCATGCTTCAGATTGTCATGCCCGTAGGTCAGGGATAACGATTCGACGAAGTTGGCGTCATAACGGTTGTCCTTCAGGTTATAGCCGGTAACGAGATTTTGCTTCAGGGCAGCATCAACAACCGTTTGCAGCTCAGGGGACTGAATGATGTCTGACGTGTTGTAGGCATCTGCCAGTTTGCCGTAAATATCAGCATCGGAAGTATATCCGATATAATGCTTGTATTCTCCTTTAATGGAAAGGATCTGCACAAGAAGGGCTTCTGCGAGGTCCGAGGACGAAGCTTTGCCTTTTACCTCTTTATAGAACGAAGACGGGAGCAGTCCGGTATGTACAGCTGTTGCAAGCTCTTGTGCGGCAGACAAGCTTAAGCCTGCTGGCGAGTAGCCGATTTGCTTAAGCGCGGCGGTTGTTTTGCTTTGCGGATAAGAATGGGCAAGCTCGGCAAGTCCTGCGGCTTTGACGGCGATATAGAGCGCGCTGGTCGCCTGGAGAGGCTGGTTCGCATCTATTTTTAATGAAGTAATTATTCCTTGCTCATATAAAGCTGCCGCGGATGTATAATAAGGACTGTCGGCATTAAGGTCGGTGAAAGCCGGCTTGGACTCTGGGGAGCCAAGCTTAAGGATTTTGGCTACCTGCTGAAGGAATTGTCCTTTCGTAACCGAGCCTGATTGGAAGGTGATGCCGTATTTCTCTTGCAGGAACAACTCGTATTCTGCTGAAGCGGATGACGCGGATTGCAAGGCCACGGATGGTGGAACAGCAGCGGCTTCGGCTGCCGAGAGCGGCAGGGCTGCAGAGAACAGCAGAGATAAAGCTAATGATCCGGATAAAAGCCATTTGGTGCGAAATTTCATCATTCAAAACCTCCATAAGCATAAAATGTATTATTAATACCATTAATCCACTCGGAATTGCATGGAAATATTATCATTGTTACAATATGGTGTCAATAGTTTTACGCCATAAGTCTTGTCCGATATCTTATAGTAGAATAGAAGAACAATAAGCGTATGCTTACGAGGCAAGAATCATATGAACAGTCTAAGCATAGCTGTTTGCGTGATCATTCTTATTAGGAGGCTTGGAACAACATGAATACGAGTAAGAAAGCCGAACGTTTGAAGAAGGCTCCTGCGCTTAAGGCGAATGTCGCGCCTGAGCTGGCTCACCGCGTGCCGCCAGGCCAAACCACAACGGACCGATTCCCGATCCTGCATGAGGGAGAAGTGCCGGAGTACGATATGTCGCAATGGACCTTGCGTGTATTTGGCGAGGTGGAAGAGGAACAAACCTTTACATACGAGCAGATCATGGCTCTTCCTCAGATTAAACAGATGAATGATATTCATTGCGTTACCCGCTGGTCGAAGCTGGATACCGAATGGGAAGGCGTGCGGTTCACGGATTTGCTGAAGCTGATTCAAGTAAAGCCGGAAGCCAAATATGTCATGATTCATGCGGATCAGGACTATGAGACGAATTTGCCGCTCGATGATTTGCTGCATGAGAATATTTTGCTCGCGCATAGCTTTGACGGAGAGCCGCTAACGGGCAAACACGGCTGGCCTTTGCGTCTTCTTGTTCCTCATCTTTACTTCTGGAAGAGCGCGAAATGGATCCGCGGCATTGAATTTATGAAGGAAGACCGTCCGGGCTTCTGGGAAAGAAACGGCTTCCATAACTATGCCGACCCGTTCCGCGAGCAGCGTTTCTCCGGCGAGGATCTTGGCTTGCCGGAAGATGAATGGTACCACAAGGATTTCGATTAATTGGTATATAGCCTGATAACTAGAGATATGGTATAGTACGTAGGTACATTCGAATAAATGCTGGAGCAGAAGCTTCAGGAGAGGTTCGCGAACTCCCTCTATAAAAAACTAAGAACTGGAATCTATTCTTGATTCCATTTTTTTCGTTTTGAGACAGAAGTACAGGGTATGGTTCGAAGGGTCTCTCCCTCATATAAGGGAGGAGAAGGAAGATGAAAAAAGGAAAAGCAGTAGTCGTATTCAGCGGCGGACAAGATAGTACGACCTGTCTGTATTGGGCGCTTGATCGCTACGAAGAGGTGGAAGCGGTCACCTTCAACTACGGGCAGCGTCATGCGCTCGAGCTGGAATGTGCCGCGCAGATCGCAGCCGAGCTTGGAGTGCGGCATCATGTGCTTGATATGTCGCTGTTAAACCAGCTGGCACCTAACGCGCTGACCCGATCGGATATCGAGATCGAGCAGCAGGAAGGCGGCCTTCCAACTACATTTGTAGACGGCCGTAACTTATTGTTCCTGTCCTTTGCGGCGGTACTCGCCAAGCAGATTGGGGCAAGAGCTATTGTAACCGGCGTTTGCGAAACGGATTTCAGCGGTTATCCGGATTGCCGGGATATTTTCATCAAATCGCTTAATGTAACGCTTAACCTGTCGATGGATTATCCGTTTGTTATCGAGACGCCTCTGATGTGGCTGGATAAAGCCGAAACATGGGAGCTGGCTGACCAGCTTGGCGCCTTTGAATATGTGCGGACCAAGACATTAACCTGCTATAACGGTGTGATTGCGGACGGCTGCGGAGAATGCCCGGCTTGCAAGCTGCGGAGCCAGGGGCTGAACCGTTACTTGGCCTCCAAAGAGGAGGGCAAATCGGTATGATTCAGCAAATTTATCCAAGCGTCCAGCATTCCTTTCAATATGAATTAAACAAAGACATGCAGTTTGCCGCCGCGCATTCCGTTCCTTCCGAGGAAGCGGGACATTGCGCGCGCGTGCATGGCCATACGTACTTTGCCAACGTGACGATTGCCGGCGATGAGCTGGATTCTTCCGGATTTCTGGTGAACTTTGCAGCGGTGAAGAAGCTGATTCATAACCGCTTTGACCATACGTATTTGAATGACCATCAAGACGTGTTCGACAACAACGACCCGAATCGTTTTCCAACAACGGAGGTTGTCGCGCGTACGATCTACGAGATTGTTCAAGCCTTTCTGGATGAGACGCTGAACAAGGCGACCTGCGTACAGGTATTCTTAAGGGAAACGCCAACCAGCTACTGTATCTACCGTCCGAAGAAGGTTATCGGTCATGGCTGAGAAACGAATACCGGTCATGGAGATATTCGGGCCAACCGTGCAGGGCGAAGGAATGGTTATCGGGCAAAAAACGATGTTTGTTCGTACCGCGGGCTGTGATTACTCCTGCTCATGGTGCGATTCCGCATTTACATGGGACGGCACGGGGAAAGAGGATACCCGCATGCTGTCTGCCGATGAGATTGTAGCAGAGCTTCGTGAGCTGGGAGGAAACACCTTCTCGCATGTCACGTTGTCAGGAGGCAATCCGGCCTTGCTCAAGAATGCGGACGAGCTTGTTGATACGCTGCACCGCGAAGGGATTCGCGTTGCGGTTGAGACGCAGGGCAGCCGCTGGCAGGATTGGCTGATCGATATCGATGAGCTGACACTGTCGCCGAAGCCGCCAAGCTCCGGCATGACGACGAATTGGGAAGTGCTTGACGAGATCGTGACGAAGCTGTCCGACGGGCCAAATCCGTTCAGCTTAAAGGTTGTCGTGTTTGACGAGCAGGATCTGGCTTTTGCTGCCGAGGTGCATAACCGTTATGCCGAGGTGCCTTTTTTTGTTCAGACCGGTAATGACGATCTGATTGAGGGAGATAACGGGAAGCTAGCGGCAAAGCTGATTGAACGTTATGAATGGCTTATTGATCTAGTAATGAAACGCGAAGATATGACAAACGTGAGAGTGCTGCCGCAGCTTCATGCTCTGGTCTGGGGCAACAAGCGCGGCGTGTAAGGCGAAAGGAGATAAGGTTCAATGTCTGGAAGAATAGATGAAGAATTGCAAGGAATCAGCCTGCTTGGCAATCAAGGTACGCGTTACCCGATGGAGTATTCGCCTGCCGTGCTGGAGGCGTTTGATAACAAACACCCTTACCGGGATTATTTCGTCAAGTTCAACTGTCCGGAGTTTACAAGCCTGTGTCCGATGACGGGCCAGCCGGATTTCGCAACGATCTATATTTCGTATATTCCCGATATTAAAATGGTGGAGAGCAAGTCGCTCAAGCTGTACCTGTTCAGCTTCCGCAACCATGGCGATTTCCATGAGGACTGCATGAACATTATTATGAATGACCTGATCGAGCTGATGCAGCCTCGCTATATCGAAGTATGGGGCAAATTCACGCCTCGCGGCGGCATCTCGATTGATCCGTATTGCAACTACGGCAAGCCGGGTACCAAATTCGAGCAAATGGCTGAACAAAGGCTGTTTAATCACGATATGTACCCGGAAAAGGTAGATAATCGATAATACTGAAGTTAAAAAAGAACCACGGATTAATTTCCGTGGTTCTTTTTATTTGAGAAGAACCCGGTGATTGGTTCTTCTATTATGCCTCTCTACATTAACCGAGTGACGGAGCATTTGATTGATTCTGGAGAAGCGAAGCGTTCGCCTTTGCCCCCGAATTTCAACCGCTAAAGCGGATTGGAATGAAGAAATTCGGAGGCAACAGCGATCGGAAGAACATTCAAAGCGCAGTCGCCTAGGTTAATCTCTCTCATTCAAAGCGCAGTCGCCCCCGGTTAATCCTCTTACTCCTCTTCATCGTCCAAGAGCACGACATCCAGGATCGTCGTTTGACCATCGGTAATAGTCGGCATTCGAATAGCCGTTTGCTTGCCGGGGAAGGAGAATTCCGCGGTTGGCACACCTGCCGCAATATTTGTGAATGCATATTGACCGCTACTGTTGCTGATGATTTGACGGATCAGTTCACGGTTCGTTGTCACAATCTCGGCGAGAGCCATATCCAGCGGGTTGCCGGAAGTGTCTCGAATCGTTCCCCGCAGCGTTCCGAATGCCGCGCTTAGCGTCAGATCCGCCCTAGATGCAAATGCCGCATTTGTTGCAATTGAACGGGCTGCAGAGCCGTACGATGGCGCTGATCCCGTAACGGTATACGTGCCCGGTGCAACCGGATCTGTGGTATAAGCGCCGTTAAGATCCGTAACAGCGGTCAGCAGGGAAACTTTTGTGGAAGCATCCAATACATGAACGACAGATCCTGGAATCGGCGCTGCATTAAAGCTGCTGGTGACGGTTCCCGTAATCGGGAACGATTGGGCAGCCGCGGTAACTGTTACATTGGCGTTTTGCGTTTGGCCTAGGCTTTCTGGTATGACGGTTGTATTGGTGCCTGCTGCAGCTTTGCTTACAACGATTGTCTGCTCACCGGCCGGAATACTCGGTACGAGATATTCACCATTCCCATCCGTAATTCCGTTACCTCCAACAACGCCGTTGGAATCAACGATCGTAACTGATGTATTTGGCAGAGGCTGCCTTCCTGGCCCGCTCGTTACGGTTCCGCCTACGCCTGTTTTGATCTGAATGAGCGCAAAGGTTACGATCGTTGTTTCCCCGCGATTGACGAGAGTCGAAGATTGCTGGGTAATAAATCCTTGCAGGGATGCCGTCAAAGCATAGTTGGTAGCCGCCACCTCACCAAGGTCAAATAGCCCGTTATTATCGGTTAATAAGGTGGATAGGGCAGGCCCGAAATTGTTGTACTGCAGTAATTGGATGGTAACGCCAGAGAGTGGCGCTCCTGTCGCTTTGTTTGAGACAGAGCCGATTAACCGTCCGGGCAATGGCTGCAGGGCAAAGCTGAAGCGGGTTGTTTCTCCAGCCACGATTGCAAATCCGCCAAACTCCGAAGCATAGCCGCCAACGGTTACAATAGCCTTATAGCTGCCCGGCGCGAGTGACGGGAAAGTATATTGACCGCCATTATCGCTCAACACCGTTCCGATTGTTGCTCCGGAAGAGGCATCCATTATCCGGATTTCCGCCCCCGCGATATTTGCTCCGTTTGTAAGATCGCTGACAAAGCCTACCACTTGACCGGGCAGCGGAGTAAGGAACAGTCCTGCGACCGAGTTCTGGCCGCTGCGTGTCACTACAGCCGCTATTCCAGTACCGAAGCCGGATGCTATAGCAGAGATGGCAAAGTTGCCTGCCGGTATACCGGTAATGACAAAGCTTCCGGTTTCATCCGTATAAGCTGTGTCCACGGGAAGACCTTCTACATCCGTAATGATAATTAAGCTGCCGCTAACAGGCGCTGAGGTTAGGCTGTTTTTTACCGTTCCAAGAATAGTAGCGGTTTGCGGAGACAATTGCAGCTGCACATTGGTTGTGCTGCCGGCCCGAATGGTGATTCCAACGGTTTCTGTTTCGAAGAAAGGAGCAGAGACGGAGATGATATACTCACCGGAAGGAACGCCGCTGATATGGAAGGAGCCATCCATTTCAACAAAAACAGTCTCGAGCAAAGTACCGTCTTTCGTGTAGAGCTTGATTCTTGTATCGTTCGCGCCAATCGGATTTCCGACCGTGTCGGTTACAATACCGTTAATTGCGCCAAATAATGGATTTAGTGCAAGGTTGGCAATGGAAGATCCGTTGCTTTGGACGGCTGTGCCAACGGTGCCGGTAGCGAAATTATTTGCTTTTGCAATAACGGTATAGGATCCGGGCTGCAAGCCGCTAATCTGGTAGTTGCCAAACGGTGTAGTTGTAGCGGAAGCTACGGATAAACCGGTGGCTTCGTTAAGACGAATCTCGATGCTGGCGCCTGGAATGATCAATCCGGTAACCTGATCCGTTATTTGACCGCTGATCGTTCCTGGGTCAGGCGTGAGCACGAAGTTGACGTCTGTAACCGTTTTTCCCGGATCTACAAATGCGCCTTTGACCGAATTACTGAAGTTAGGAGCGGATGCGATAATCGTTTTTGGACCTGCAGGAATCGCGTCTATTACATAGCTACCGTCTCCTTGAGCAGGTCCGATACCGCGAATGGATTCGTTGCTGTTTAATACCTTCACAACAGCGGTTGCAATGGGAATGCCGGCAGGGTCAACAACCTTGCCCAAAATCTGGCCGGGATTCGGTGAAAGAGTAAGCGTTACATTTGTCGTTTGGCCAGCAAGGATGGTTGCCCCGGCTACCTGAGAGGAGTACCCCATCGCAATGGCGGTTACGTAATAAGAGCCGACTTTCTCCCCTATGAAAGTAAACTTCCCGTCTGGCTGGGTAAATACAGACGAGATGAGAATGTTGTTATTGTTAAACAGTTGAATAAGCGCGCCTCCGATAGCCGGAGTGACTTCGCCAACCAACGTTCCCGGATTCGGCTCTAGTGCAAAATTAACCGGCGTGATCGAATTGGATTGCACAATCGCACCTAATACCTCGCCCTTATAATTCAAGGCATGGACGGCTACTGTGTAGCTGCCTGGCGGCAGACCGTCGAACTGAAAGCCGCTTTTCGTATCAGCAATTAGGGAGGCAATAAGGAAGTTGTTACTATCGGTTACCGTCACCGCAACGCCCAGGATAACACCGCCAGTTGCCGCATCTACGATTTGACCCTCAATACTGCCTGGATCGGGGAGAAGTACAAGGGAAATCGGAGAGGTTGCATCCGCCACCACGCTTACTGTCGCTGAAGCCGTCTGAAAGTTGTTTGCCGTAGCCAAAACGGTATAAAAGCTAGGTGTAAGGCTGCTTACCTGAAAGTGTCCGTTTGTATCAGTGAAAATGGACGCGATGGATACACCGTTGCCAGACTGCATTTTAATAACGACACCTGCTCCCGCAACGGGCGTTCCATTGGTATCAACTACCGTTCCGCTGATGGTCCCTGGATTTGGACTTAATACGAAATTAAGAGTGGACCTGGTATCGGCCGCCACGGCAACGCTTTGGAAGGTCGTTTGGTAAGGAACGGCTGCCGCAGTAACGAGATATTGCAAGGGCAGCAGATTTTCAATAATATAGCTTCCGTCCGTTTGTGTCACAAATCGGGTGAGCAATAAACCTCCTCCCGCAACGTTAACGTTTAGTGAAATGACTGCGCCAACGATCGGGTTGCCGCTAGCGTCGGTTACCACGCCTGTTAAGGAGCCGGGATTCGGGAATAAAATGAAGTTTTCGGTTGTCGTTTCCCCGGGATTAACCGTTACGCTAAAGGATTGACCGCCGTACCCGTCTGCCCGTATCGTTACAAAATAATTCCCGGGAGCCAGGTTGCCGATATCGTAGGTCCCATCCTCCAAAGACGCAACTCTGACCACGATTATATTGTTCAGGAACACCCGGATAATCGAATCGGCAACCGGCGCTCCAGTTGTAGAATCGGTTACGCTGCCTGTAATGGCGCCGGCAAGCTGTTGCAGAGATACATTTAAAGTTGTGGTAGAAGCCGCATTAATCATGGCTCCAATGGTTTGACCGGCATAACCTTCTTCTGCGATAACAATCGAATAGGAGCCAGGTGCAAGCGATGGAATGGTGTAGCTTCCGTCAACTGCCGTCGAGGTTGTCTGCAGGGTAATGCCTTCTGCAGTAAATACCCGGATGCTGGCGCCGGCAAGCGGTAATCCCGTTATCTCGTCGGTTATAATTCCGGTAAGATTCCCGGCAACAGGGGATAAGGCGGCATTTACTACTTTGGTTTGCCCTGCCGAGATGGAAAAGCCGATTACCTGCGCGACAAAGGTATCGGCAGATATGCGAAGCCTGTCATTAGTTGCAGGGGACAACGAGGCAATGATGTAACTGCCTGCAGCATTTGTTAAGGTAGAAGAGAGAATGCTGTTCCGGTTATCAAGTACCTCTACCAGTACTCCTGCTAATGGTGCGCCTGTTTGCGCATTGGTTATCGTACCCGTTACGGTGCCCGGGTTCGGTAATAGGACCGCATTAAGAATACGCGTCTCCGCTATGGCTAAGGTAACCGGGAAATCCCGTGCCTGAAATTGATCCGCTGCCAAGCTGACCCTGTAGTAGCCCGGAGTTAGCCCGTTTACGACGTAAGCTCCAGCTGCGTTAGTAACCGTTTGAGCGGCTAATACCCCAATCGAGTCCGTTACATGAACGATAGCGCCGGAAATAGGACTACCGGAGCCCGACGCTGTAACGGTTCCTTGAATGACGGCAGGAATCGGTGTGAGGGTGACATTGACCGTCTGGATGATGCCAGCTACAACCGTAGTTGTTGCAGTTGTCGATTGATAGCCGTTCAGGCTAAAAGTAAGATTATAGCTTCCTACCGGAAGCTGTGGAAATCCGTATACTCCGCCGCCATTAGAGGTGGTCTGGCCTGCATTTGTTCCACCGATTACAGTTGTGGCTTGAACGGTTATGCCTGAGATTGGCAGGCCGGTTGACTTGTCAATGATCGTCCCGGTAACGCCTCCAATCGCGACGACGGATACCGTTGCTGAGGAAGCGGGCGCACTAACTGCTTCACCTGTAAAGCTGTCGACTCCGGTTATTGTTTTCGTGTCAACGGTTCTGGAACCGGCAGTATTGAATTGGCCCAGTGCCTGATACGTCAAGGTTGTCGTTGCTCCTACAGCCAGGTTTCCAATGTTCCAGGTCAAGTTTTTTGTTGTGCTGTTGAATGCGGTTGTCCCTTGAGATTTTTGAGTTACGGTTAGGGAGATGGTTTTATCAAATAAGAACGGAGCCTGGAGGAAAAGAGTGGACGCTTGGCTTCTGCCCGTATTCGTAACGCTAATCGTTCCTGTAAAAGATGAAGTCTGGCCGGCAATGACGGGGGTAGAGGATGAAGCAACCGATTGGGTGACGGACAGCTCTGCTCTAACATCGCCTCCGGCAATCGTAACCGGATCGCAAAACAAGGTGCTTAGCGTTTGACCGATACCGATAAAATCCTTATTAAAGTTGTTATTATTTGTTGCCGTGAAGAACAGGAATCGAAGGGAAGATTGGTCGGTAATGCCTAGGAGGGTAAATAACGTATTCGCAGGTACAAAGAAATCAAGGAAATAATTAGGTGAGCTGCCAAGCTGGGAACCGTCTTCCGTCGGCTGCGCGCGGGCAATATCAAAGTTGCAAATCGTTTCACTGTAGTTGGGGTTCCCTTTGCCATCGGTTCCTTCAGCTTGGTCTGTCATAATATTTGGCAACTTGACCGTGTTGACGATAAGCTGGACTTCGTTTTCTAATCCGTTAACAACTAATTCCCATTCATAAGTAGCCGGATTGTTATCGGTATCAAATAACACTCCCCATGCAAAGTTGTGGAAATTGGTCTTAAACCTCGGGTCGGCGTTCAGGCGCATACGAAAATAAACGTTAGTTCCGTCATACGCGTAATAAGCGGCCGGGAACTGAGCGTTTCCGACAATATCAGTCTCGTCCGGTGAAACGTCGCTAACAGGATCAACGACGGGAAGATTATTTTGCGTCAAGGGGACGAACTGCGCGTTACTTGGAAAAGGCATGCTAGGGCTGGACCTCCATTAAACCAGATTGAATAACAGATGCTATCTCCATATATATGAAATCCGACTAATTATGAAGCATGTACGCGAGGAGGGGAGCAAACGAAAAAAAAAAACGGCGGTCTTCATTCAGAAGACCGCCGTTTTCGAAGCTGCTTAATGTTTGTTTAATGGTTGTTGCCGGAAGAATTGCCTTTTTTGTCAGAGGACTTGGTTTGCGTGTTTTTATTTGCATGTCCTTGTTGTTTAGCCATCTTGTCACCTCCTTCATAACCCAACGGCGTTATTGTGCGCAGATTTTGATTTTTTAAAAAGATATAATCACATGACTAGCTAGGCGACGGAAGAATTAAAGAGAAAGTTTTTTTGCAAAAAAGCTTGCATTACTATATCGAAATATGATACATTCTTATTCCGGCCGCAAGAGACAAGCGGTTAGGACGGAAAGCTGAACTTCATTGATTGCTAGAACTAATAATCGATGAAAAATAAAGCTTGACACTGAAAATGACAACGTGATATGATACACCGCGTTGTTGAAAAAATTGTTCTTTGAAAACTGAACAACGAGCAAAACTGCCCCGTTAGAAATAACGGAAAAAGCGAAAAAACAAGTTTGAGCAAGTCAAACAACCAAGGGGTTTTCGTCGATCGGTTTCGGTCGAACGATGAAAACACCATTTCATGGAGAGTTTGATCCTGGCTCAGGACGAACGCTGGCGGCGTGCCTAATA